>JAXLXE010000001.1:0-3188621 GCA_046328115.1 Chloroflexota bacterium
CGACGTGTCGGTCGAAGGCGACGTGGTGGAGGTGCACCCCGAGGCGACACCGCCGTACGCGGTGATCGGCAACCGCGACGGCCTGGTGACGGTGGTGCTGCGCTGCGGCAGCCAGTGCCCGACGATCCGGGTGGGCGACTACCTGGAAGCAGATGGCGAGAAGATCCACGAGCAGCGCTTCGAGGCGACGGAGATCTCGACCACTAGGCGCTGAGTCGGCGGCCACACCACTCGTTCGCCCTATACGCCGCGGCGCTGCATGGGAGCATCGCGCCCGAAGCCAAGGAGGCGTCGATGCCACCGGGCCAGCGCTCGCTGGCGCGTCGCCACAACGTTCGGCGACACGGGCCGGTCAGTCCGCGCTACCCGATGTACGGGATGGTCTGCGGGCCCTGCGGGAGCACGGCGAGGCGAGCCCTGCTACCGTACTGGTCAAGCAGGCGGGAGGCGGTCCTTGCTACGTCCGCGCAGGGTTCCAGGTGGGCGGCGCGGACTTCAGCGTCGCTGAGGCCGTCGGTTCGCAGGTGCACGGCGGCCTTGCGCTGGATCTGCGCCTGGACCTGGATCTGCCACTGGTCGTGCATGCGGAAGGACGGCGCGCAGACCATCTCCAGCAGCTCGTTGGGCGTGGGGCGCATGGTGAGCATGTCCTTGTAGTTGCCATGGCTAGGGAGGCCGTCCGAACACTCGGCGGCGGTGACGATGGCGCCGCCCTGCTTGACGATCTGGGCGGCCGCGGACATGCCCTTCACCGTCTGGTACAGGTTCTGGTCCAGCGGGTAGCCGCTGTTGGTGGTGATGACCACCTCGAACGGCTCCGCCACGCGGCACATGGCCGTCTCCTTGACGAACGCGCAGCCGGTCCGGTGGGCCTCGAACAGCTCGCCGGCGAACACGGCGGTGATCGCGTGATCCTTGTTGATCGTGACGTCCAGCGTGAAATCGGGTTTGACCACGGAGGCGATCTCGCGAATATCGTCGTGGATGGGGTTGCCCACCGTAATGCCCCAGGTCGCGTGCGGGCTGCCCACCATGGGCGCGCCGTGCAGGTGGAGGACGGTCTCCAGCGCGGCCAGGCCCGGCGCGACCATCTTTGGCCCGCCGGAGAAGCCGGCGAAGAAGTGCGGCTCGATGAAGCCGGTCAGGATCTTGACGTCGTGGTCCAGGAAGTCGGAGTCGATCCAGATGGGGCCGCCGGACGAGGTCTGCCCCAGCAGCGTGTGGGCGCTGATGTCCAGCGCGTCGTGGTTGACCACGCGGTAGTTGCGCGCGACCTCCGGGCCCAGCATCCGGTCCAGCTCTTCTGGGGTATTGGCGCGGTGGGTGCCGGTGGCGTTGAAGATGGTGACGTGGCGCTGGTCCACGTGGGCGAGCTCGCTGAGCAGGACGGGCAGGACGCGGGCGGTGGGCATGGGGCGGGTGATGTCGCAGACGACGATGGCGACGCGCGCCGAGGCGGGCACGATGTCGCGCAGCGGTCTGGATCCGATGGGGTTGCGGAGGGCGGCAAGGAGCGTCTCGCGCTCGTCCGGTACGCCTGGCAGGAAGCGCGGCTCGATGATGGTGGTGCGCTCGGCGGGTAGGGACACATCCATCCCGGTGGTGCCGTACGCGAGTTGGACGCTGACCGTGGACATCCTGACCTCCGTGCGGGCGACATTGTATCCAGCGCCGTAGCCGGCGCGGGCGCCCAGGCCTGGTCAGGTGGGCGGCCTATAATGGGGCGCTCCGGCGGCGCCCGGGGTTTGGAGGAAGGTGATGGCCTCGCGGATCGTGGTGGTTGGCGGGATCAACATGGATCTGGTGGTGGCCACGGAGCGCCTGCCGCGCCCGGGCGAGACGGTGGTGGGCTCTGACCTGCAGCGGTTTGGCGGGGGCAAGGGCGCCAACCAGGCGGTGGCGGCGGCCAGGATGGGCGCGCAAGTCTCGCTCATCGGCCGGGTGGGTCGCGACGGGTTTGGCGATGCACTGCTGGCGGATCTGCGGTCTGAGGGCATCGACGTGAGCGGCGTGGGCGTGTCCGACGCACCGACAGGCGTGGCGCTCATCACGGTGGAGGCCGGCGGCGGGAACATGATCGTGGTGGCGCCGGGCGCGAACTACCAGCTCACGGCGGCGGACATCGACGAACGGCGCGCGCTGATCGCGGCGGCGGACACACTGGTGCTGCAGTACGAGGCGCCGATGCCGGCCGTGGTGCGCGCGGCGGCCGTGGCGCGCGATAGCGGCGTGCGGGTGGTGCTGAATCCCAGCCCGGCCACGGCGTTCCCGCCGGGCCTTGCCGAGTGCGTAGACACGCTGGTGCTCAACGAGACCGAGCTGCACGAGCTAGCGGGCGGAGGGACGGACCCCACGGTCCTGCTGGACACTGGCGTGAACGCGGTGGTGCTGACGCTGGGCGAGCGCGGCTCCCGCTACGTGGCGCGGGACTTGCACCTGGACGTGCTGCCGTTCCGTGTGGAGAGCGTGGATTCCACGGCGGCGGGGGATGCGTTCCTCGGCGCGCTGGCAGCGACGCTCGGCGAGCGGGAGATCCACGAGTCGCTGCGCATCGCCTCCGCGGCTGGGGCGCTGGCCACCACCAGGTGGGGCGCCCAGTCATCGCTCCCGCGGCTGGCGGAGGCAGAGGAGCTGATCGGGCGGTACTAGCAGCGGGCGCCTCGCGGCTAGGAGCCGCAGGGCTGCGATTCGACGTAGTCCCGCGGGGCGCTGCGGGTGAACGCCGGGCCGCACAGCAGATGCCGCTGTTCACCGAGCTGGACGCGCAGTCGATCGAACGGCAGGAGTCCGATGAGGATCTCGCCGTTTGGTGCCACGTTGGGGTCCGTGCTGGCGGTCACCTCGCCACGGGCGAAGGGGGTGGCCACCTCTGCGATGGAGAGGATGGCGGTGCCGCCGCCTTCGATGCGGTTGCCGATCATCTTGTCGCAAGGCGGCGTGGGGTCGTCCTGGCACCACTTGTAGACCCGCCACGCCATGGCGCCCTTGCCGCCGGTCTCGAAGTGGAGATTCAGCCCACGCTCAGACCATCCCTGGGCGAATGGCTCGAAGGTGCGGGCGGAGGGCTTTTCGCCGTGCTCCGGCGTGGTGAGCTGGCCGATGCGCATGGCGAACGAGTCCATGAATGCAACGAGCGCGTTGTGGCGGGTGGGATTCAGCCCACGTGCTTCCTGGTCCCTGATCTTGCCGGCCTGCTCCTGCGGCGTGGCCGCGCCGGCGAGCTCCAGGGCCACCACGATCTGGTCGCGGCGGAGGATGAACACGTAGCTTGAGGCAAAACCCTCATCTGAGGTGCTGCTGTCGTACACCATCCTCAACCAGCGCAACTGATCGAGCGCGCCGCGGCGCGGGATGTCGTAGCCTTCGTCGATCTGGTTGTTCCGCCTGAAGAAGCCCAGGTCCAGGATATCCACGTAGTCAGCGGCCGTGGCCGGGCTACCCAGGACGGCCGTGCGGACGATGAGGCCCATGCGGCCGTCGTCGCCGGCGTCCACGGTGAAGCGCTTCGCCGCCTGGATGCCGATCGCTTCCGGGATGGAGCGATCTGAGTTGTCGATTTTCAGCCGGGGAAGCCCGCCGTCCGCCAGGGCGCGGGCCATGATCTCCAGCGGGGGCATGAGATCGGCGGGGTTTGGTGCGGTCTGCGCGCGTGCTACCGGCCCGCCCGGTAGTAGGAGGGCAAGGATGATGAGGGGGACGAGGCGCGTTGCCAGGCTAAGGGTCATGCAGGCCGCCCGCGGTGAGAGTGTGGTGCGCACGAGATAGAACGGTCCAGCGGTGTGGCCCGTTCCGGTTTCAGGCCTGGCGATCCAGCGGATAGCAGCGATCAACGGTGATCTCCAGGACGGCACGACGGTCACGGACCATGGCGCAGTCAAACTCGTCCCAATCCGGATGAGGCTTGCCGGTGATCCGCTCGTAGACGTGGCGCAGCTCGGCGGCAACGTCCTGCGTTCTTACCGCGCAGGTGCCCTCCACGACCAGGTACTGGCTCCAGTGGTCGGTGATGATGGAGAGGCTGGCGCGCGAGTCACGCTGGAGGTTCCGGGTCTTGGCGCGATCCTGGGTGACGGAGATCTTGATGAGCCCGTCGTCATCCAGCAGGTAGGAGACGTGCGAAAGCTGGGGCCGGCCATCGCGCTTGATGGTGGCAAGCACGGCGCGGTGGTTGGCGCGGATCAGGTCCAGCGCCTGTTCGTGTGTCATCGCCATAGTCTTCCCGTCCGTGGATTCAGGCCAGCCCGGATAGGGCGGAGGCCTTCACCGTCTGCGTGAGCGTTTCGAAGCGGGCAAATGACAGCGGGCTGAGGTCCACGCTGGACTTACCCTGGGTGAGCCATTCGCTGACGAAGCGGCCGGTGGCGGGCGAGTGCTGGAAGCCGTGGCCGCCGAAGCCGATGGCGCAGAAGACGCCGTCCACACCGGGCAGCCAGTCAACGATGGCGTGCTCGTCTGGCGTGAGTGGTCGGAGGCCGGCCCAGGCGCTGCGCACGGCGGCACGCTCCAGGATGGGGAATCGGCGGACACCCTTGTCCACGGCGCCTTCTAGCACGCTCCAGTCCACCGCTGGCTCCGAAGCGTCTGGCATCTCCACCGCGTCCCCGGGGCTAAACAGCAGTCCGCCGTGCTCGCCGCGCGCGTAGAAGCCGCTGCCGGTATCGATCACCAGGGGTGTGGGGCGGGCGAGCTCCGGGATGGTGTCCGTGACGAAGATGTGCCGCCGCATAGGCGCCACGGGCGCGTCCAGGCCCAGCATGCGCGCGATCCAGCGGGCGTTGGCGCCGGCCGCGTTGACGACCGTACCGGCCTCGACGGTCCCCTGGGCGGTGCCGACGCGCGTGGTGTGCTGGGCCGTTCGCTCGAGCGCGGTGACGGCCGTGTCTTCCAGGATGGTGGCGCCCAGCTCGCGGGCCCGGCGGGCGTACGCCGAGCAGACGTCGTTTGGCGCCGCGTGGCCATCGATGGGGCACCAGACGCCGGCCAGCACGTCGCCGATAGCGAGCGGCGGCGCGATCTCGCGCGCCTCCTCAGGAGAGATGATCCGCGAGGGGACGCCCATGCGGTTCTGGAGCTCGACGTTGCGGCGCGATCGCTCCAGGACCTTCTGATCCGTCACGATGAGCAGGTAACCATCCTGGACGTACCCGCACTGGGCGCCCATCTCCTCCTCGAAGCGCTGGAGGAAGGCGATACCCTCGAGCGAGAAGCGGATCTCTAGCTCCGTGCCGAACTGGGCGCGCACACCGCCGGCCGCCTTGCTGGTGGATCCCGCGCCGATGGCGTCCCGCTCCAGGACCAAAACGTCCCGCTGGCCGGCTCGGGCCAGGTGGTAGGCGATGGAGCAACCGACGGCGCCGGCGCCGATGATGACGATTTCCGCGGAGCGTGGGACCATGGTGGCGCCTCCCTGGATGCGATGGTGAGGATAGCAGGCCACAGTTTCGGGGGCGCCCGTTGCGGATCGGGACGGGAGCGGGTGGGCCGGATCTGGATGGGCCATAGATCCAACCCCCGGATGCGAGCGTATACCTAGCAGAAGCGGGGCATGGAGAACCCGGGACCAGGTCCCGTGCCGGCTGGATGGGCCGGGCGCGGACCTGGAGGGCGGATCAGAGCGTGGGCGGTACGGCGTTGGCTGAGCGGAGATTGGGCAGCTTCCGGCCGGGTGGCTATACTGGCCGGGATGTCGCGCCGATCGTACGCAGGCGTTGGCCCGTGATCACGTCGCAGATGGACACCCCCGAGGTCTCTGACGAGGCTCTCGTTGAGCGCATCCGCGGCGAGGACGTCCGGGCGCTGGACGTGCTCTACAGCCGCTACTCGCGGCCGGTGTATTCGCTGGCGCTGAAGATGCTGGGTACTTCGGAGGCGGCGGAGGAGCTGGTGCAGGAGACGTTTCTGCGCCTGTGGCAGCGGCCGGAGACGTATTCGGCGGAACGGGGCAAGATCAGCACGTGGCTGCTGGGCGTGTGCCACCACCGCGCCGTGGACGTGCTCCGCCGGCGCAGGTTGGAGACACGCCACCTGGAATCGGTTCAGGCTGAGGCGGCAAGCCTGTTTGCGGAGGACCCGGCGGACGACGTGATTGCCTCCGTGCAGGGGGAGCGGGTTATCCGTGCGCTGCAGGAGCTGCCGGACGCGCAGCGGCTGGTGGTGGAGCTGGCGTACATCCGGGGGATGTCCCAGTCGGAGATCGCGGACGCCACCGGTGAGCCGCTGGGCACGGTGAAGACGCGGATGCGCCTGGCCATGCAGAAGCTCCGGACGACGCTGACGGTGGGTGATCTGAGGCCCGGCGGATGCTGAGCTGTCTGGAGATCGAGGATCTGCTAGGAGCGTTCAGCCTGGACGCGCTGGAGTTAGACGAGCGCGACGCGGTGGACCACCACGTGGGGCAGTGCCCGGAGTGCGCGCGGGAGCTGGGGGCGTACGTGGAAACGGCGGCCGCTCTGGCGATGGCGGTGCCCAGCCGGGAGCCGCCTGTACGCGTCCGGGAGCGGCTGTTGACGGCGGCGCACGAGTCGCCGTCGGAGCGGTCACGAGTGGTTCCGCTGAAGCGCCCCGTCGCGCAGGCGCCCGCGAGCCGGTGGTGGAGCCGCCCCAGCTCTCTGGTTGCGGCTGCCGCGATGCTGGTGGCGGCGGGGTCTCTGGGCTGGGCCGCGAATCTCTCAGCGGATCTGCAGCGCCAGACGCTGATGGCGGCCGTGCTATCGGAGCGGGCAGCGACGCTGCAGAGCCAGCTCGCCGATCAGCGTAATCAGACGGCGTCGTCTGAGGACCGCGCCAGGCAGCTTCAGGCGAAGCTGGACGAGCAGAATGCGATCAACGCGGTGCTGGCGGATCGATCGGCGCGTTACGACGCGGTGGTTGCGGTGCTCCAGGCGCCGGCGATGCAGGCGCGGCCGATGGCGGCCACCGAGGGCTCGCCGCCTTCAAGCGGACGAATGTGGGTGGACGCGGAGACGGGCAATGGGATGATGATGGTGCGCTCGTTGCCGCCACTTCCCGCGGGTCGCGTCTATCAGCTCTGGTGGACGGCGGCGGACGGTCGGCGGGAGAGCGGTGGGCTGCTGCAGCTCACGGAGGGCCAGACCGTGGGATACACGCTGATCAAGTGCCCCGGCGATTTTCGAGGCTGGCAGTCGTTTGGCTTGAGCGAGGAGCCTGAGGGCGGGAGCCCACAGCCGACCGGACGCCGCCTGGTGGGCGGATCCGTCTAGCGAGCTGCCCAGGTGGCGAGACGCCCGGGCTAGCTACAGGGCTTTGCCATGCCGCCGCCCGTCTGGGTGTCGAACGACTGGCCGCAGGAGCAGTTCTTGACGGCATTGGGATTGCGGACGGTGAAGCCACCGCCCATCAAGGCATCGACGTAGTCCACCTGGGAGCCCTTGAGGTATTGCAGGCTGTACTCGTCCACGACGACCTTGACGGTGTCGAATTCAAAGGTCTGGTCGTCTTCCGATCGCTCCGCGTCCAGCGACATCCCATAGGAGAAACCCGAGCAGCCACCTGGGGTGATGTACAGCCGAAGGGCCGTGTCAGGCGACCCCTCTTTGGACACGACGGACTTGAGCTGGCGAATAGCCCCTTCTGTCATGGTCACCATGGCTCGCTCCCTGCTGGCGCCGCCTCAACCACGGGGCGCCATGTCACGCGCATTGTCTCCGATTCTAACGAAATCAGACGCATTGGGTGGGATTATCGGTCGACCGGCCACTGTCGGAGTGACCGCGGTCCGTACTATCTTTCCACCCGCCCTTGCATACGCGCGGCCGCGCGGGCGGCCGGTGGCGCGGGGACATTCCCCCTGGGGAGCAAGACGTGGGTCGGTCAGACGGCCTCCAGCATCCGGCGCTCACCACGGATCTGTACCACCCGGACGCCGCGTATGTGAGCTGGCGGGCGGGGCGCAACGGCCTGACGACCTTTGACCTGTACTCGCGCAAGGCGCCATTTGGTGGGAGCTACATGCTGGTGGCGGGTCTGGCGGAGGCGCTGGCGCGCGTGCGCGAGTTCCGGTACACGGACGACGATCTGGCGTATCTCAAGCAGGCGCGGGGCTACGACGTCGGGTTTCTCCACGCGCTGCGCGAGCTGAGGTTCTCGGGCGACATCTGGGCGATGCCGGAGGGATCCATCGCATTCCCCAATGAGCCCATGCTGCGGGTGACAGCTCCTTTCCAGGAGGCGCTGCTCTTGGAGTCTACGCTGCTGCAGGCGGTGAATCTGGCCACGCTGATCGCCACGAAGGCCTCGCGGATCACCTGGGCGGCCCAGGGGCGGCCGGTGGCGGAATTCGCACTGCGGCGCGCTCAAAATCCCATGGTCGTGGCGCGCTCGGGTCGCATTGGCGGTTGCGTCAGCACGTCGTACCTGGCCGCGGCGCTGAAATTTGGCCTGCCGCCCAGCGGAACCATCCCCCACGCGCTGGTTCAGCTCTTCGATGACGAGCTGACGGCGTTTGAGTCAGTCGCCGAGGCATTTGAGCGTTACACACTGCTGATTGATACGTACGACGTGCGGCGGGCGATCCACCTGGCGGCGGATGTGGCGCATCGCTACCACGCATCCCACGGGCACACCCTGGCGGCGGTGCGTCTGGACAGCGGCGACCTGGTGGCGGATGCACGGTACGTGCGAGGCGTACTCGACGCCGCGGGATTGCCGGACGTGCGGGTGCTGGGGAGCGGCGATCTGGACGAGTACCGCATAGCGGAGATACTGGCGCAGGGGGCACCGTTTGACGCATTCGGCGTGGGCACGAGCCTGGGCGTGGGCGGTGGGTCACCTGCGCACGGTGTCGAAGGTGGCGCGCTTGGCGGCGTGTACAAGGAAGCGTTCTACGTGGACGAAGCGGGAAGGGCCACGCCGAAGATCAAGGTTGCCGGCGAGAAGAGCACGCTGCCGGGCGTCAAGCAGGTGTTCCGGCAGGATGGCTTCGGTGGTGACGTGATCCAGCTCGCGTCGGAGGCGGCGCCCTCGGACGGGTCGAGACCCCTGCTCCGGCCCGTCATGCTTGGCGGCGAGCAGTGCCCTGGCGCGACGCCGACGCTAGATGAGATCGCGGAGTATGCGTGGGCTCAGATCGCCGGGTTGCCAGATCAGTTCCGCCAACTCGAGCGGCCCGAGACCTACCCCGTTGTGTTCAGTGCCGGGATCCAGAGGCTGCGTGATACGGCGATCCTGGAACGCGAGCGACGGTTGCGCTAGAGGGTTCGCTTAGGCGGCCTCGCTGACGCAGGTGGGCGACGAAAACTGGCGCCGGGCGAACACCGCCGGACGGATGTCAAACCGACCTGATCGTTTCTGCTGATCCTTCGCCAGGGGCTGCCCTGCCAGCGATCTACGATCGTCCGCTCGGGCGCGGTCCTCCATGGTGAGACGTCCGGACATCCGCGGCCGCGCAGCCGCGCGCGGTCAGCGCCGATAGTCAGGTCCACCTAGAAGTTGCAGCAGAGGTCGGGGTCCTCGCTGAGGCAACACGCGCTGTACGTGGGGTTGCAGAAGAAGTAGTCAGACGGATTGCCGGAAGGGAACCCACAGGTGTTGGTCGCACCTGTCATGTGATTCGTACACGGGCACGTGCTGGGGCAACTTGACACGGATGTGCAGAACCCGCCAGGTCCGATGTCACTGCAGATTCCTGTGATGGGATGACACGTCTGGTTGGGGCCGCACTTGCGCTCGCACGTGCCGGTCCCGGTATCGCATTTCTCGCACGGGCCGCAAAATGAGCACGGCCCACCGTTCTTCCCGCAGGAGGAGTCTGAGACCGTCAGAGCGCATCCGAGGCCGGCCGGCAGGACACACGTGGAACACGTGCACTGTCCGCCGATACAGTCCTCAAATTGACCGCACCGGTGATTGCAGGCGCCGCAGTGCCGCGAGTCGTCGAGCCGGGTACAGTCGGGTTTGCAGCAGATCTCTCCGCGGGCGCAGGTGTTGTCGCACGAGCCGCAAAACAACGTGTCGTTCAGGGCAGTGCAGAACCCATCCGGACCCAGTGCGCAGCACGTCAGCCCACCGCTACAGGTCCCGTAAGGCGATAGGAGGCCGCAGCGATTGCGCGTCACCGGCGCAATTGCGGGGGGCGGAGCGGCCGGAGGCCCTCCTCGGGGCGGCGGAGGCGGCAAATCTGGTGGAGGGAGCCCGCCGGAGTTGGCTGGTCCGCCGCGCCCCGCGCGCGTGCGCGGGGTGGGACTGCCGTCACCAGGGCGTGGAACGGGGTCAGTGGGAGCGCGCTCGGCAACCGCGGCACCCGTCTCGCTTACAAACAGCGCCAGGACCGCAACGCCACAGGCGCGCAACAACTCGCGTCGGGACGCGCCCCGCGCGAGCCCCTTGCTGACGCTGTCCAGCCAGTGCTCCGCCAACCCCACGCTCCTGACCGATCGGTCTCCGCACGACCCGCGCACACCCGTGAACGCCCAAATGATCATACTTCTCGTTCACGCTCCGGTCAATCGCGGAATGCAACAGATGCCGTACATTCTTTCAAGAAACGGGGCTCGCCCTGGTGGACTGGGGTGTTGAGCTATTCCGCGTTGCTATCATCGAGCCACGCCTGATGGAGGTTGGGATGGACCCGTTTCTGCTTCTCGCGAGGCTGGTCCTGGCGGCGGTTTTCCTGACCGCCGGCGTAGCGAAACTGCTTGACGCGGCGGGCACCCGCGAAGCCGTCAAGGGCTTTGGGACGCCGTTGCCGCTGGTCTCAACTTTCGCGGCCACCCTTCCCGTGCTCGAGGTCGGAGCGGCCGTGCTGCTCGTCCCGGTCGTCACTAGCTTCTGGGGCGCGGCAGGTACGCTGGTGCTCCTCCTCGCGTTCCTGGTTGTGATCGCGGCTAACCTCGCGCGGGGAAACCGACCGGAGTGTCGCTGCTTCGGTAGCGTGGCATCTGCCCCGATCGGCGCGGAGATCGTTGTCCGCAACCTCGTGCTGGTGTTGCTCGCGGCTTGCGTGTCCGTCTTTGGGCCCGGCGTCAGCCTGGGCGAGTTGATCTCATCGCTCACGCCGCTCGATCGACTGAATCTTGTCTTGCTCTTGATCGCGGTGTTGCTAGCCGCCGGGTTGGCGCGGCTGATCGTCGAGCTGCTGCGGCAAAACGGTCGACTCCTGCTGCGCGTGGAGAGTCTCGAGAGCCGCCTCAGCCCAGGCGGGTCACCGGGGGCCGGGTACGCCCAGGCGGTGCCTGCCAGTGCTCCAGTGGGCGGCCTGCCCATCGGTGCAGCCCTCCCCCAGTTCGAGCTACCGGATGAGAGCGGGGCTCAGCGCAGCCTTCGTGCGTGGTTGGCGACTGACCGACCCACGTTGCTCTTCTTCACTGATCCGCAGTGTGGTGCCTGCGCCGCGCTCTTGCCGGAGATGGGCCGGTGGCGGGCGGAACACGCTGAAGTCTTCAGCGTAGTGACCATCAGTCGTGAAGTGCACGGCACTGATCCCGCGCACCTCGCCGAGCACGGACTGGGACCGGCGCTGCTACAGCGTCGGTACGAGATGGCGGACGCGTTCAAGATCCTGGGAACTCCGAGCGCGGTATTGGTTCGTCCAGACGGAACGATAGGTAGCGCTGCCGCCGCGGGCGCGGACGCCATTCGCGAGCTCATAGACACCCTCGCTCGGACTGGCGGCCGCGAGCCCTGGCTCGGGCCTGCGGGGCCGGCGTCACCGCCGGTTCACCCATCCGCACACAGGCAGGTTGCTCCGGCCCGAGCATCACGAGTTGGTGAGCCTGCTCCTCCGACGCGAGCGGCTGATCTGAACGGACAATCGCGAGATCTTGCCGAGTTCGCGGGATTCGAGACGTTGGTGATCTTCTGGAACCCAGACTGCGGTTTCTGTCGCGAGATGCTGCCCGATCTCAAGGCACTCGACGACGCTCCTGTTCCTGGATCACCCCGCCTGCTCGTGGTGTCCAACGGAAGCGTCGAGGCAAACAGAGCGCTCGATCTGCGGTCGCCGGTACTCATTGATCAAGGTTCGCGCATCGCCCAGGCGTACGATGCCGGTGGTACGCCGATGGCGGTGCTCGTTGACAGCGATCTCAGGATCGCCTCAGACGTTGCCATTGGTGCGCCGCAGGTACTTGCGCTCGCTGGCCGACGACCTGATGTGCGGTCTAAGGGTTCTTGACGGACAGCCCAGCACGTTCTTCGCGGTGGGCAACGATCCGGCGGCTGCGGGGGTGGACTGGGATACCCCCACGTTTCCTCCGGAAGGAAGTGACATCAGGGCCCGGTAACCACCAGCGTGTACTTCACGCTCAGCCCGCCGATGGAGCCCGTCACGGTCGCGGTGCCGGGGGTCGAGCCCGCCAGGAGCTTGATTGAGGCTGCCACGCCGCTGGCGTTGGTGGTGCCGGACACGAGTGGCGCGTCGTTGACGAACGTGACCGGCACGTCGCCATCATCCACCTGGAACACCACGGTCAGGCCGCTTACTGGCTGATCCAGGATGTTCTTGACGGTGGCCTCCAGCCGGGAAGGGAACAGAGCGTCCGCGGCGGCGGATTGCTGCGCTCCCAGGGTGGCGGTGAGGGTGTGTGGCGTGGTGTTTGGCTGCACGGTCAGGTTGAACTGGGTCTGGAGCGTGCCCGCCTTCGCCAGGACCACGAAGTCGCCGACGTTTGCGTTCGCCGTGAGGAGCGGCGCGCTGGCGACGCCACGTTCGTCCGTCTGGACGATGGCCGGTCCGCCGAGGGTGCCGCGGGGGCCGGTCAGCGGCGGTGCAAACGTGACGCCGACGCCGGGCATCGGTTCGCCCACGGCGTTGAGGATGACCACCCGCAGCGGCACGGAGAACGGGAGACCGGCCTGCGCGGTCTGGACGTCTCCGCCAACGGCTGAGATGGTGGAGGGGGTGAGATTTGGCGTGGTTGAGAGCTGGTAGTTGACCGAGATGCTGGGACTGACGGAGGCGGTGACGGAGAAGCCGCCGATGCCGCTGGACGCGGTCATCGCGGGGGAGGAGGCGATGCCGTTGCTGTCGGTCCGAACAGCCGTGGTGCTGGCACCACCGGCGAAGGTGAGCGTTGAGCCGCTGCCGGGCGCTGTAAACGTGACCTGGGCGTCTGGAATCGGGATGTTCAGGGTGTTGTAGACCACGGCTTTCAGCGGCGTCGCGTAGAGGGTGCCGGCCTGGGCCACCTGGTTGTTGCCTGAGATGATGGCGATGCTGGCAGGCGTTGTGTTCTGGACAGAGGTGAGGTTGAAGGTCGTGCTCAGGGTGCCCACGGTCGCCGTGACCACGAACTGTCCGATCTGGCCGCTGGGGCTGAACGGGGGAGACACGGCGATCCCATCGTTGCCGGTGACGGACGTGACGGACTTGCCCCCGGGTGCGCCGCCCTGCGGGGCAAACATGCCGCTGGGGCCGGACATAGGCATGGAGAAGGTAACGTTGATGCCGCGCAGCGCCGTGCCCTGGCTGTTCTTCACGAGGACCTTCAGGGGCTGCTCGAAGGCAACGCCGACCTGGGCCTGCTGTCCGCTGCCGCCGGCCGCGCTGAGGTTGGTGGGCACGACGTTCGCGGTGCCGGTGGGTGTGGGCGCCAGAGTGGACGTGCTGGTGGGCTTGGGCGTAGACGTGGGGCCGGGCGTGGGTGTGTTGGTGGCGGTGGGTGCCGGGGTGCTCGTGGCGGGCGGCAGCGGTCGCGTGGCCTGGGGCGTGGCGGTGGTGGTGCTCGCCGGCGTTGGGGTGGTGGTGGCCGTACCCGTGGGCGTGGCACTCGGGGATGGAGTGGCCGTCGGCTCTTTCGTGGCAGTGGCTTTGGCGGTGCTAGTGCTGGATGCCGCGCTGGTCGACGTGGGTGCGCTGGTGGCGGTCGCCGTGGCGGGGGCGGCGCTGGCATCTAGCGCCTGCTCCGCGGACGCGTTCTCGCCCGAACTGGTTGGCGGATTCGATTCCGCGGGAGGGGACGTGCTTTCTGGCGGCGCCGGGCGTGGGGGCTCGGTGCGGACTGCCTCGTCCAGGGGTGGCTGATTTGACGCCCCTTCCTTGGGCGTGGGTGTCTGCGTCGCGGCTGGCGCCTCGCGCCGGCGCTGGGGAGGACTGCTGCCCTGCTCCACCCGGGGCGCGGCGCGCAGCTCAATGCCTTCCGTGGGGAAGTTGACGGCGCCATCTTCCAGGTGGATCTGGACATCGCCGGACTCGCTGGCGACGAGCGAGAAGGTGCCCTCGCTGGTCGAGGCTCGACTAGGCCCGTTGAACATGACGTAGTCGATCGGCCCGGGGCCGACGCGCTGGAGCGTGTTGCCGGAGATCAGCTCGAACTCGACTTTCCACCGCTCTTCCACGAGCGCTAGTGTGCGTAGCGCGGCGGTCGTCCCGGGGCCTAGCTCGAGCTCGGCAGCTCCCGGGGCGGTGAGCAACACGTGGCTGCGTGGGCCCGTCGTGACCACGTCACCCACGCCGATCGAAGTCAGCTCCGGGTGTGCCTCCTCGATCGAATCATCTGGATGCGCAACCGTCGCACTGCCCTCCAGGAGGGCAAAGGCGGCCCGTGGGGCGTCATCTGCCCGGGATTCGGGCGCGCCGGGGGCGATCACGACGAGCGCTAGCAGCCCTATCAGGCCGAGTCGACCGGCGATGCGGAGCAAGGAAGGGATGTGGGGATGATTCAGCATGTCTCACCGGGTGATGCAGGCCTGCCGCGGTGCATGCGCTGGAATCACGTGATCTGGAAGTGGTGGTTGTCGCGAGCCTCAGCACTCGTCACCTGACTAATCGACGGTTTGCGACGAATGTTGAGGGCGTGACGGAAGGAGGGCGGCCTTCACGTGGGCGCGAAGTGGCTGGGATGCTCTGCCTTTGCGCGTCTCGCGCCCGCGCATTCGCCATAATGACAGTCTGGGTCCTCCACGACAGGCGACGCCGCCACGGGACCGGCAGGAGGGAGTGGCAGCGCGTTGTTAGCTCGACTCTGCGCGCTGCGCCGTTGCAGCGAACGTGCAGACTAACTCGATCGAGAGCTCCACCGAGCGGCCCAACGCCTGGTCGACCAGGATCAGGAGGCCCTCTTCTGCCTGGGCCACGGTCTGGGTGCTGGCGGCGGCCGCGTTCATGATGAACCTGGACGCGCGCGCCATCGTTCCGCTGCTCAAGAGCGTGGCCGACGAGTTTGAGATCGGCGTGGGCGCCGCCGGCATTGTGGTGACGGCGTACATGATCCCTTACGGCGTGCTCCAGCTCGTGTATGGACCGATCGCTGATCGGGTGGGTCGGGTGGCCGTGGCACGGGTGGCCCTGGTGAGCTTTGGGATCGCCGCCGGAGCGTGCGGGTTTGCCTCAAGCCTTGAGACGCTGACAGTGTTCCGCTTCCTGGCGGGCGCGACCGCGGCGGCGATCTTCCCCATGGGCCTTGCCTACATCGGGGACTCGTTTGACTACCGGGACCGTCCGGCCGCGATATCCGTGCTCATGACGGCATCCGCCAGCGGGAATTTGATGAGCCTGGCACTCGGTGGCGTGCTGGCGGGCACGTTGGGGTGGCGGGCGATGTTCGTGGTGAGCGCCTGCATGACGATGGTGACGGCGATCGGGTTGTTCGCGGTGCGGACCAGGCCGGCGCCGCCGTCGCCGGGTGGCACGATGGTGGCGTATCGCGAAGTGCTGGGCTCTGGCCGGGCGATGGCGCTGTGCGGACTGGGGTTCGTAGAGGGCGTGGTGATGATGGCCGGCATGTCCTACTACGGGGCGTTCCTGCGCGAGACCTGGCTGTTGCCGTATGAGATGATCGGCGGGCTGCTGGCGGCGAACGGGATTGGCGCCGTGGTGATGAGCCGACTGCTGCCGGTGTTCGCCTCTCGGACCACGGAGTCGCTCAGATTCCTGGTGGGCATGCTGCTGTGCGCGTTGGCGTTTGCCGTGAGCGCGCTGGTGACAGACTGGTGGCCCACCACGCTGATGCTTGTGCTGATGGGCGCGGCATTCGTCTACGCCCACACCGTGCTTCAGGCTCAGTCCACGGAGGTGCTGCCACGGCGCCGTGGGACGGTGATCGCGGTGTTCGCTTGCCTGCTATTCACCGGCGGTGCCCTGGGAACCGCACTGCTGGGCTGGACCATCTCCGCCGCGGGCTACGGGCCGAGCTTCCTGGGCATCGCGGCGGGATTCGTGGTCCTGGCCGTTCTTGGATGGCTGCTGCTGTCACATCGAGCCTGACTGGGGCCATCCGCGCCCGCTGTGATGGGTTCGACGCGCACGCGTGACTCCTTCGTGCCGGACCGTTCAGGTGAGTGATCTGGCCTTGCGATAACGTAATGCCGGGTCGCGACGGCGGCGGCCAGGATGCTGTTTCGTGAGGTGACGACGTTAGCGGTGAGGGGGGCATCGAGGGCGGCGGGCGCGCTGAACAAGGGGCCGCGGTTGGGGTAGGAACGGCGGCGACAGCGCGCGCCGTTGTCGTTGGTGCCGGTGTGATTGGTCTCTCCACAGCGATCCGCCTGCAGGATCGTGGCTTTGACGTGACAATCGTTGCGCGGGAGGTCTCTCCGCACACAACGTCCGATGTGGCAGCGGCAGTGTGGTATCCGTACTTGACGGGCTCGGACGATCGCCTGCTGGGCTGGATCTGGTCAACGTATCGAGAGCTCGTTGCGCTGACGCGACAGCCGGGCTCGGGCGTGACCGAACTGGACATCGTTGAGCTGTTTGATGATGCTGGGGGCCGCCCGTGGTGGTCAGACGCCACCGACCTGGGGCGGCAGGTGAGCGTGGCCGTGTTGCCCGACGGATACGGCGCCGGGTACCGCATCCGGGTCCCCATGGCCGACACCTCAGTGTACCTGCCGTGGCTTCGTCAGAGGTTCGAGGCGCGGGGCGGGGTGCTGGAGCAGCGACCGGTCCACAACCTGGCGGAGTTTAGTGACCAGGCTGACGTGGTGGTGAACTGTACGGGCCTGGGCGCGCGGGACCTGTGCAGAGACGATGAGGTGTATCCGGTTCGGGGGCAGGTGGTGCGGGTGGCCGCCGTGCCGTCTCACGCGTGGGTGGACGAGGGGCGGCACCTGGGGTACATGTTTATCCTGCCGCGAGCGGATGGCTGCGTGTTGGGCGGGACCGCGGAGCCCGGTGAATGGAGCACGGAGCCGGACGAGCAGGCGACGGCGGACATCATTGAGCGGTGTGCGAGGGTGGAGCCGAGCCTCCGCGAGGCGGCCGTGCTCAGTGTTAGGGTGGGTCTGCGGCCGGGCCGGTCAAGAGTTCGCCTGGAACGTGATGGCCAGGCCGCCCGCACCGTGATTCACAATTACGGGCACGGCGGCTCAGGCCTCACGATGTCGTGGGGCTGCGCGGATGATGCGGCGCAGCTCGCGTTGCGCTACTCGAAGATCCAGCGGTCAGTGTCGCGCGAGTAGCCCAATAGCTCAGCATCCGTGAACCAGAGCGCCACCTCTCGCTCCGCGCTGCCGGGCTGCTCGTCGGAGGCGTGGACCAGGTTCCGACCTACCTCGATGGCGTAGTCGCCACGAATCGTGCCGGCCGCCGCCTCGTAGGCCCGCGTGGCGCCAACCGTGACGCGGACGGCTTTCACCACGTTGCGGCCTTCCAGCACCAGCGCCACCACGGGGCCCGACATAATGTAGTTCAACAGGCCTTCGTAGAAGCCCTTGCCTTCGTGCTCCGCGTAGTGCTTCGCTGCCAGCTCGCGGCTAACCTGCATCAGCTTCAGCCCAACGATCTTCAGTCCACGCTGCTCGAATCGGGAGAGGATCGGGCCAACGAGGCCCCGCTGTACGCCATCGGGTTTTACGAGTACGAGAGTTCTTTCCATGGTTCGGGACCATAGCGAACACCACGCCGAACTGGCAAGCGGGCCGTGTGTTACGCTGATCCGGAATGGTGAGCAAGCTGCTTTCGCTGGAGGATGCCGCGGGCCTGATTGCGGATGGCCGTTCCGTGGCGTTCGGTGGCAGCCTGTTGCACCGGTTTCCGGCCGCGTTTGCCCGCGAGCTTGCTCGGCAGGGGCGGAAGGACCTTCGTTTCTTCAAATCGTCGCCAGGCTACGATCTGGACATTCTGTGCGGGGCCGGTGCGCTGGCCGAGGCCAACGTTGGCATCGCGACTATGGAGGCCGGCCTGGGCATGCTGCCCAACTTTCGCCAGCGTGCAGAAGCTGGCGAGCTCCTGGTGCGGGAACACGCGTGAATCAGCTTGGGCACGGGGCTGCGGGCCGCGGCTCAAGGGGTACCCTTCCTGCCGATCGCCGGATTCCAGGGGAGCGACATACCGGAGGCACTGGGCCTCAAGATGGTTCGCAACCCGTATGGAGACGAGGAGTTGGTGGCGGTACCGCGGATCCAGCCGGACTGGGCGGTTGTGCACGTGCCTGAGGCGGACGCGCGCGGCAACGCTCGCATCTACGGCTCGCCCTTCTGGGATCGCTTGATTGCGCGCGCGGCCAGGGGGGTGATCGTGACCGCTGAGCAGATCGTCAGCTCAGAGCGTCTGGCGGAGCAGCCAGAGCTCACGGCGGTTCCGGAGCTGTTTGTCCGAGCTGTCGTCCACGCGCCCCAGGGGGCCTGGCCCGGAAGCTGCTTTCCTCGCTATGAGGTGGACTATCCGGCCGCGGAGGCGTATGCGCGCACCGCTCGGGATCCGTCCGCATTCGCCTCCCATCTGGCGGCGCACTCGGATCGGTAGTGTCGGATCAGTAGTGTCGGATCAGTAGCAGTGGAGACTGGCTGGGATATCGCAGACCTTCTCCCCATCACCATGGCGCGGTTGTTGCGTGATGGCGAAGTGGTGTTCCACGGCGTGAACTCCATCCTCCCAATGGTCGCCGTGGCGCTGGCACGCCGGCTTCACGCCCCAGGCCTGACGGCCATCAACATCGCAGGCGGGATAGATCCCACGCCGCGGCACCTTCCGCGTTCCACCACCGATGCGGAGCTACTCCGCGGCTCGGCGGCCGTGCTTAGCAATGAGGATTTCTACGATCTCTGTATGCGCGGTGGCGTGGACACCGTCTTCCTGGGTGCCGCGCAGATAGACGGGCAAGGGCGGACAAACGTATCGCGCATTGGGGACGGACCGACGCCGCGGGTACGGCTACCAGGGGGTGGTGGCGCCGCCGTCATCATGCCCACGGCGGGCCGGGTCATCCTCTCGCGCGGCGAGCACAGCCGGCGTTCGTTTGTTGATCGGCTTGACTTCATTACCGCCGCGGGCAATGTGGACCGGGTGGTGACGCCGAGGTGTCTGTTCCGCCGGGTTGATGGCCACCTCCGCGTGGAGTCGGTCCATCCGAGTTCGTCCGCGGAAGACGTTGTTGCTAATACCGGGTTCTCGCTTACGGCCCACGGCGCCTGGTCCATCACGCCGGCGCCGAGCACCGAGGAGCTCAGAGTGCTGGGCGAGGTGGATCCGCGGGGCTTGAGACGGATCGAAGTGGGGTGATCGCTCAGGGCAGGGGGCTTCCACTACCACGCCGCCCGCTGCTAGAGCCCGTTGTCCACGGGGGCCCACACGGCGCGGAGTTTGCGTCGCTCGGAGTGGATGGAACCACGGTGCTCGATTTCAGCGCAAACTGCAACCCGCTGGGCCCGTCGCCGCTTGCGTTGGAAGCGCTTGCCCGGGTCGACGTGGCCCGATATCCGGATCCCACCGGCCTGGCGCTCCGCTCGGCGCTGGCTGCTGCCACAGGTTTGTCGCCAGATCGGCTGCTGATTGGCAACGGCTCGGTGGAGCTCATCTGGTTGCTGGCGGATGTGTTTCTGGACGCGGGGGATGAGGCGCTGGTCGTTGGACCAACGTTTGGCGAGTACGCGGCGGCAATCAGGCGCGCGGGCGCTCGCGCACTGGAGGTGACCGCTGACGAGCGCGACGATTTCCGCCCGGATCTGGCCCCGGTGACAGAGGCGATCCGGGGCAAGCGTCCGCGGTTGGTGTACCTGTGCAACCCAAACAACCCAACCGGTACGGCGCTTGATCTGCCCGCGATCCGCTCGCTGCTCGGCGCGTTGGGTCAGGGCTTGCTCGTGGTGGACGAGGCCTATGTGGATTTCTCGTTCGGCGTGGACACGGCATTGGCGCTGCTCGATGATGCGCGGGTGGTCGTACTGCGCTCAATGACCAAGAGTCTTGGCCTGGCTGGGCTCCGGCTGGGATACGCGGCGGCCGATCCGTGCGTGATCGATGCCCTGGGGCGGGCTCGTCCGCCGTGGACGGTCAACGCGCTGGCGCTCGCGGCTGGCGTGGCCAGCCTGGCTGATGGTGGCCACGTAGCGAGTGGCCTGCAGGTTGTGAGCGCCGCGTGGAGCTATCTCAACCGCGAGCTAGGTGCGCTGGGCGTTATGCTGCGCCCGTCCGTGACCTCGTTCTGGCTCGGCCGGGTGGCTGATCCGCCGGGGCTCCGCCTCGCCCTACTCCGTCACGGTCTCCAGATTCGCGATTGCTCGTCGTTTGGATTGCCGCATCACGTCAGGATTGCCGCGCGGCCGCTTGCCGAATGTCAGCGGCTCGTCGAAGTATGGGGTCTGCTAGCGCGGCCGTAGACCAGTCGATTGGACTGAGCGGGCAGGCGCGTCTCCCGCGGGGATTGGGCTTCCCGCGGGTATCAGCAAAAGGACAATGGCAGCGAGTACGCAGGCGGGCATCACCGTGAACGGGACCTGATAGCCGCCACTCAGATCGGCCAGTGAACCTATGACCAGGGGGCCGGTAGCCTGCCCGATCTGGGTCATGAGAAACGCTGGCCCATACACCGTGCCGTGTGAGCGCGTGCCGAAACGATCGCCGATCATGAGGGGGTGGAGCGCGACCGCGATGCCAATGGTCAGGCCCACCGCGGCCGCGCCCGCGAGCAATACCAGGGCGCCCGTGCCCCAGACGGACGCGGAGACGCCAATGGCCTGCAGGAGGCAACAGAGCATGGCCAGATTCTGCTTTCCTATCAAGTTTGCCAACCAGCCCATGACGAAGCGGCCAGCGATGCCGCACAACGTTGTGATCGCAACTCCGGCGCTGGCCACACCCACTCCCAGCGCGGCCGTGAGCACGCTAACCTGATGGACCAGGTAGCCCACCTGACCCATCAGCGTCAGGGTGAACGCCAGCGAGATTGTCCACCAGATTCGAGTGCGGACCGCCTCCCGCAGCGTCCAGATACGGTCTTCTGTGTCCGAGCCAGACGGAGTGCTCAGGCGCCGTTCTCCGTCAGGCTCCAGACCCATGATTGATGGGCTGTCGCGAACTACAAGGACGGCCGCCGGCAACACGACTGCCCAGGCGATCAGAGCCAAGGCGGTGGCCGCGGTTTGGATGCCGAATCCCGCGATGAGCTTGAGCGAGAGGGGAACGAGAACGAGGCCGCCCACCGAGGAGCCCGTGAGTGCCAGCGACAGCGCGTACACCCGCTGCCGTCGGAACCATCGCGCCACGAGAGCGCTCAGCACCACGACGTGGATGCAGCCGTACCCCAAGGCAAGGAGTGCATTGGCGGCGTACACGTGCCAGACCTGCTGCGCGCAGCCGAGAGCGAAGACTGCCGTGCCGATCGTGGCTCCGCCGGCAATCAGGACGTTTCGTGGCCCTGCGCGATCCACGGCGCGCCCGGCTACCAGTCCGGTCAGCCCGGCTAGCAGACTGAAGACTGTGGCGGCTCCGGAGAGCGCCGTGCGGCTCCAGCCGCGATCGGTGTGAAACGCGTTCAGGAAGACCCCGACCTGCCAGAAGGCTACGCCCCAGGCGACGAACGCAATCGCTGCCGCCGCGGCCACGATGTACCAGCCGTAGAACACTCCGTCGGACGATGGTCTGGCTTCGGGTTTGGGGTTGGCAGGAGTGGGTGCGGCCATCGAGTCTCCCTTGTGCACGCCGGGGTGTGCCGCCCTTCGTCGTGGTGGGTTCGAGTCTAGGGGGGGCGTGAACCGGATTGCTTCGGCGGCCACCGAAGCGAGCTAGGCGGCGGGCTGCTATGCTCAGCGCATGCCCCCGGGCCACAACCTCGCAACCGTCTGCGCGTTGATCGGCGAGCCCACCCGCGCCGCGATGTTGCTGGAGTTGATGGCCGGCTTCGCTCTGACGGCAACTGAGCTTGCAACCCGCGCCAGGGTGGCCCCGTCTACTGCCAGCGACCACCTCGCAAAGCTCGTCGTCGGCGGTCTGGTGAACTGCACTCCCCAGGGGCGCCATCGGTACTACGGCCTCGCCTCGGTCGACGTGGCGCGCTTGATTGAGGCCCTCGGAACGCTCACCGACACGATGGCGCGACCTCATGCCACACGCGCCAATGCTGTAGAAGGCCTGCGTTTTGCGCGGACGTGCTACGACCATCTGGCCGGACGGCTCGGCGTGGATGTGGCCGCCGCGTTGATCCGTCGTGGCGCGGTTCGGCTTGAGGGTGACGCGTTCCGGCTAACCCCGCAGGGTGACTCTTGGATGGTGGCGTTCGGGGTAGACCTGGGTGCCGCCAGGAGGAAGCGGCGCGCATTCACACGTGCGTGCCTTGACTGGACGGAGCGGCGGCCACATCTCGCGGGCGCGCTTGGCTCCGCGGTCTTGATGCGCCTGCTGCAGCTTGGGTGGTTGGAGCGTACTCAAGGTGAGCGCGTGCTTCATCTGACGCCGCGGGGAGCCGCCGGACTGCACGCGCAGCTCGGTCTGGCACTGCCCACGGCATAGCCGCACTACGCGGTCCTGACCGCTAACCCGGTTTCCACCGGCTGTTAAGGCCGTGTTAACGGGCGGCTGATAGCTTCACCCTTGACATGACTCGGTCCTTCACTGAACCGATGAGGGGCGAGCACGGAGGGAAGGTGGTGTGATGGAGATCGCGGTGGTGTTCCGGGCGCCGGTGGCGAACATCGATGAGAGACGCCCATCACGATGCGCTCACTGCGGATCGTATGGCTTCAACATCCACCAACACGCCACGAAGAGCCTGAAGGGGCCCGGGTCAGCCTCTGCGCAGGTGGTCCGGTTCATCTGCAAGCGCTGCCGTCGAACCGTTCGGCTCTACCCGGACGGCGTCGACGCGGCCCGTCAGTCAACGTTGCTGCGACGGCTCAGCGCAATGCTGTACTGGCTGGGATTGCCTTACGACGGCGTGCGTGAGGTGTTGATGGAGCTCGGCTGCCCGCTCAGCAAGGCCACAGTCTGGGCAAACGTTCGGGCTCTGGGTCTGATCAACGATCGATTTCGGCTTCGCGCGGATCCTGGAACCCTGAAAGTGTACGCTCGACCGAACGGCGCCTCAGTTGTGTACGCGCTCCGCGGCTGTCCGGCCCGAATCAAGCTGGCCGTCATGCCGCCGGACGGCCTGACCCTGTGGTTTGACACGCCGCAGCCGGACGGTAGTGCGCGACTCCATGAACGAGTGTGCGATATCGCGCGCCGTCTGGAGTTGGAGGTCCGACACCCACGAGAGCAGGCGGTAAGCTAGGCGAAGTCAGGCTCGGGACGCTGGAGCGCGCCAGGCGCAGGGTGTACATTCTCGGTGGACATCCCAACGGAGGGTGCGGTCATGGCGACCATTGAGGGTTTGGGCCACGTGGGGATTCACACCGAGGACATCATGCGGATGCGCGATTTCTACACGCGCGTGATGGGCCTCCAGGTGGCGGATGAGGATCTGGGTGAGCGGGGTATCGTGTTCCTGAGCGCGGATCCGGAGTCCGAGCACCACGAGTTCGTGCTCGCCCGCGGCCGGAACGATGGGCGGGCCGCACGGGTTGTGCAGCAGATCTCGTTCAAGGTGCCCAGCCCGGAGCATCTCCGCGAGTACTACCACCGCGTTGAGGCCGAGGGACTCAAGATCGATCGATTCGTGAGCCACGGCAATGCGTTTGGACTGTATTTCTTCGACCCCGAGGATAACCGCATCGAGGTGTACTACAAGACGGGGTTCCCGGTCCCGCAGCCGCACGGCGATCCGCTGGACATCAACGAGACCACGCAGACGTGGATCGATCAGGCGCGGGCGGCGATTCCTGCTGACAAGAGGTGAGGCGGCCGCGCGCGGGTTAGCGGGCGGGTGGTGACAGCCCCGGCTCTGTGTCGCGATGGCGGTGGCCAAACCGGGGCTCTCCGTACGATCGAACTCGGAGCCGCTGTCTGCGGACGTAGTCCAGACCACGGCTCAGGCCGGAGGCGGACGTGTCGTGGATCGCGATGAAGTCCACGCCGTTGTCGACTCCGAAACCCACGAGCCCGTGGTCCGGCGCGACGTGGCAGGTGACGCCTAGCTCGACGTACCAATGCTCATCGGCGGAGGGTGATCCGACGTAGCGATACGCTCGCCAGTTGCCCGGACTTGGGAGCGTGACGATCTCCCAGGATCGGCGCAGCACTCCGCGTCCCCAGGCGGATCGAGCGGCGTCTCGCAACGCCTTGAGGACCAGCGATTCCACCTGGCTCGCCACCGTGGCGGTGATGCTCTGCCAGTCCGGCTGAGTATCGTGCATGTGCGGAGCGGTCACTCACGGACCGCGCTGGACGCAGACAGGGCGCAGGGCCGCGATCGCGGCGCCCACGCCCTGTTCATTGCCCAGTAGTGGGCCCAGTACGGTTCAGACGAAACGATCAGTTGTTGTCCTTGCCGTTGTCCTCGTTCTTCTTGCGGAAGTTGTGGTCGCGATGCTGCTGGCGGAGCGCCTCGTCGTCCTCAGGCACGTTGCCCACGTGAGCCTTCACGGAGTCCGCACGGGTCTCCACGTTGAGCGTAGCGCCGTTGACGTAGCTGCCCTCGGAGACAAACGCCTGTGCGAGGAATGTGTCGTACGGTCGCGGCTCGATCACCAGGGAGATCGGCTCGCCCACGCCGTGGGTGACGTTGAACTTGTCCAGGTACTGAACGTCGATCTTGATGGCTTGTGGCGAGCCGATGACGTCGCTGGTGACCACGGTGATGATCTTGTTCTCCGCGTCCACCGCGTAGATGGTGCCCGTGATCACGATGCGCTCGGCGAACGCGGATACGGGCACGAGGGCGGCCGCCACAGCCAGCGCCGCGGTTGCGAACACACGCTTCAGGGCGCGCCTGTTCCAGGTCATCTGGTGTCCTCCTTGTTCCTCCAGTTGGCAACTTCTGGCGGTTACTTCGGAGCGGCCCGCCACGCTGGAGTTTGGCTCCCGGAGTATAGCGTGTCGCGGCGTTGAGCGGTGCGCGCGCTCCTAGACGCGGAGATTCTCGACAGAAGTCTTCTTGTTGCGACGTAGCGCGGGCACGGCTCAGGTGCTGGACGCGCGCTAGCGGCCACCCTCTGAGGTCTCGGCGCGCCGCAGAAGCTGGCGGCGGAGCGACTCGTAGCAGCGGCCGCACACGAAGCCCTGGCGGTTTGGCAGTGGAATCGGGTGCTTCTCCTCGTAGTCGCTTCCCATGAGAATGGTGCAGACTCGGCAGTGGATGGGACGATCGGGCGGTGGGGGCGGTTGGCTCTCCATACTCAATGCCTCGGACTCCATGCCTGGGGAGGTCACTGGGGATTGCTCAATACCTGTGCGGCACCGTGGCCTGCGCGTATCGCCGCGCCAATATATCACTGTTTGTGCGCGGCAGAGCGCCGCGGGCAGTCGGAAGCGGCGGGTTGAGAATGACGCGGACCGAGGTGGTGCTGGCGGTGCTGGTGGTCCTGGTGATCGCGTTCCTTTACTGGTCTCGGAACGTGGTGGTGCGGGACCAGAGCGTAGTGACGCCCATCTACGAATATGACCGGCGCGTCAGCCGGTAACCCGGGGCGATAACATTCGGGCAATTGGCTTGAACTATCCGCGGACAGACGCGTGTCATGAGGCCGTGCCCAGCTCTTGACGGGAGGGGATGTGAGTACACCGACTGATGAGCAAGGCGCGTTGAGCGCCGCCGCGGTGCTCGAGTCGCTCGACCGGTGTGGGATCACTGATGTGGTGTGGCTGCCAGACAGCGAGTCTGGTTTCCTCTACCAGGCGTTGTCGTCTCGCGCTTCGCCGCGCCTCACCCCGGTCTGCCGCGAGGGCGAGGCCATCGTGATTGCGTTGGGGCTCGTCGTGGCTGGCCGGCGGCCAGCGGTGATCATCCAGAGCACGGGGCTGTTTGAGTCTGGCGACTCCATTCGTGGCGCCGCCATCGCCTTTCAGATGCCGCTGCTGGTGCTGGTTGGGTATCGTGGCTGGACGGGCGGGGGGCCGTTGACCGACACGGCGGCGATCTACCTGGAGCCGATCCTCAATGCGTGGGGGATTCCCCATTACCTGGTGGAGTCGGACGCCGATCTGCGCCGGGTGGACGAGGCGTGGGCGGAGGCGCAGCGACGGAACGGGATCGCGGCGGTGCTGGTCGGACAGGAGTACCAGTGATGACGATGGATTGCGTGAAGGCTCTGGAGATCCTGGCACGGCGACGGCGTGACGAGGTGGTCGTGAACACGATGGTCCCGTCACGGGTGTGGCCGGAGTTCTCGACGAACCCGGACCTGGACATCCCGTTCATCGGCTGCATGGGTAAGGCGTCCTCGCTGGGGTTGGGGATTGCGCTGGGGCGGCCTGACAAGAATGTCTGGGTGTTCGACGGTGATGGCTCGCTGTTGATGAATCTGGGCTCGCTGGTGACGATCGCCAACGCGGGGCCCCGAAATCTGGTGCACTTCGTCTTCGAGAATGGGGTCTATGAGATCACTGGCAGCCAGCCGATCCCGGGCGAGGGGAAGTTCGATCTTGTAGGGCTTGCGCGCTCCGCCGGTATCAGCCGGGTGTATGAGTTCGCGAATCTCGCGGCGTTAGAGGACGGCCTGGACCAGGTGCTGGCCGGGGAGGGACCGGTGTTCGTGAATCTGCGCGTTGGGCAGGTGTCTCAGATCGGCGCCAAGCCGCCGAGACTGATGGGTGCGGCGGCGCGCCACGTGCGGGCGGTGCTGGCCGGGGGCTGATCCGCGGCACAAGGGGTGCGGTATGATCGGCGCGACAGAACGCGCCTGATTCGGACCTGAAGCCATCTCCACTGCCAGTGCCCTGGAGCTCCGCCCGCAGTCTCCCACCGTGCTACGCGGTGCGGGACTGGTGGCGCTGACGGCGGGCGCAGGCCTGCTGCTGTGGCTGGGTATGTCCAGCCCGTACTCGCTGGCGGAGCTGTGCACCCGGCGGCGCCCGACGTGGATCTTGCCGCCGTTTGAGCCGGCGCGCTACACCGCGATGTCGGGCGAGTCGTTCGTGGCCGTCGCGGTGATTCTCGCTGCTGTATCGCTGCTCGTTGCCCGACTCGTTCGCGGACTTTCAGGGAGGCGGTGGGCCGTGCTCGCCCTGTGGATCCCATCAGCCGTGTTCGTAGGGGCGCTGCTGCCCGGGTACCCGCTGCTCTCGAGCGACATCTACAAGTACGTGTTCGACGGACGGATCCTGGGGGTTTACCACTTGAACCCTTTCCTCCACGTTCCGGCCGAGTTTCCAGACGACCGGTTCTACGATCTGGTCTATTGGAAGGCAGTAGTGAACGCGCACGGTCCGATCTGGCGGGTGGCGGAGGCCGGCGCGGCGCTAGCGGGCGGGGAGAGCTGCCGCTGGTCGGTTCTTTGGATGAAGGGCTGGTCTGCCCTGGCGTATCTGGGGACGGGCGCGCTGCTGTACGCGACCATCCGTCCAACAAGTCCTGGTCACGCGATCACGCGCACGGCGCTCTACCTCTGGAGCCCGCTGGTGATGCTGGAGACCGCTCAGAATGGGCATAACGACGCGGTGGCCGCGCTGCTTGCTCTGGGATCGGTGGTATTGGCAAGGAGGGGACGGCTGGAGATGGCATTCCTGGTGCTGGCGGCGGCGGCGTTGGTGAAGCCGCTAGCCGTGGTGCTCGGACCGCTACTGCTGGTGGCGGCGTTGGTGCGGCCGCGGCGGCTCGTCGCCGGGGTATCGATGGCGGCCGTGCTGACGGGCGTGGCCTACGCGCCATTCTGGGCTGGGACGGCCACACTACAAGGGCTGTCGCGCGCACACATCTTCTCCGCCTCCCCGGCGGAGGCGCTCCTGCTGGGCCTGCAGGGCGTGGGCGTGTCCCTGGACGCGGCGATCCCGCTGGCCTCGGGCGCAGCCAACGCTGCCTTTGGACTGGGCGCGCTTGCGATCGCCTGGGCGCACTTCCAGGGCCGCGTGGATCTGTACTGGGGGGCCTTCGCCACGATGTTCTGGTACGGGCTGGTGGGGGCGCAGTGGTTCAACCCCTGGTACCTGTTATGGATGATGCCCTTCGCCTGCCTGGTTGAGGATGCGCGGGCGCGGGTGCTGGGGATCACCTTTTCCGTGCTGGCGCTGCTCGTATATCCGCTGCAGTACGAGGCGACCGCGGTGATGCTGGCCGTGTTTGTGCCGATGGCCGCACTCGTGGCGCTGGCGTTCCGCTCGTCGCTGCTGACGGCCAGACCCCGGCCGCGGGCCGCGGGGGCGGGGACGTGAGTGTGATCCGCAGGGCCGCTGCGTTCGTTCAGCGCAGGCCGCGCGCGGTCGAAGCGGGCGGGCTGATCTTGCTGTTTGGCCTCGCGTTGGGCCTGCGCCTGGTGAACGTACAGCTTGTCCCCCCATTCACGGATGAGACCGAGGAGGTGCTGCGAGCCTGGTCTATCGCACAGGGCGAGCGCTTCCCCCTGACCAACGTGGACGCGTACATTGGCGCGCTCTGGAGCTACGTGCTGGCGGGCGCCTTCAAGCTGTTTGGCCGTGGATTCGAGCTCCCGCGGGTGGTCATGGCCGTATCAGGGGCGCTCACGGTGGTGGCGACGTATTTTCTGACACGGCGCCTGTTCGATCGCACCGCAGCGGCAATCGCGGCGTTTCTCCTGGCAACCTGCGGTGCGCACATCCTCGTCAACAGCCACGTGGCCTGGTCAAACTGCGCGACGCCGCTGCTTACGACGGTGGCGTTCTGGCTGCTCGCCCGCGGGAGCCTGCTGCCCGGCGCGCTGGTGTTGGGGCTGGCGTTGCAGACCCACCCCTCCGTGGCAGCGTTGCTGCCGGGCGCCGCGGGCTGGGTGCTCTGGACCTATCGATCGCGGGCCGGGCTGGTGAGGTTGGCCGTCGCGGCTCTGTGCTTCCTGCTGGGGTATTCGGCGGTCTTGATCTACAACGTCCAGACGGGGTTTGACTCCGTGGTCCAGGCGCTGCGAGTGAGTGGCGAGTATTCTGAAAACGCTCGCCTGGATGGGTCTGGCTACCTCTCGTCGCTGGCCGGTTTTGTGCTCCTGCTGGGCCAGGTCCTCTCCGGCGCGGTGTATGCGGCGCCCAGCCCGTGGCCGTACGTTCAGGACCCACGGGTGGGCTTGCTTCTGGGGCTGGGCCTGACCGGAGTCGTGTGGGCCGGGTGGCGCGGTGTGACGGCTCCGGCCTGGGTGCTGGGGGCCGCGCTGGTTCTGTTGCCGGTCCTCAACCAGCGGTGGGCACCGATCCTGCAAGCGCGGTATCTCATGCCGGTTGTCCCGCTGGTCCTGGCAGCGACGGCGGCGTGGATGCTGGTGCTGGTGAGGAGTGTGGCGCGCCGGGACGGCTGGGTGGTGCCATTGACGGCGTGCGAGGCGGCGCTGGTGATCGGCGTGGTCCACTGGCAGGCGTTGGGGGCCTACTACGAAGGTGAGCTTGAGGCGGGGCGGAGCAACGAGGCGCCCATCTTGATGTTGCGCATCGCGGACGATCAGCGCCGCTCGCGGGAGCCTTTCGTGGTGCACGCGGACCTGCATCAGCTCCCCACGGGCGGTGGCGGCACCTGGGCCAAGGCTCTGGACTACGTGCTGCAACTGGAGGGCCTGCGGCGGGACGTCCAGCCACGGGACCCATCCGTAACGATCCGTGCGTGCGACGTGGAGGCGGTTGAGCTACGGTACGTGCAGCGCGAAGGGCGGGGACAGTCACGCGCGGACCCTGACGAGCCCCGATTTCCCACCTATTGGCTTGCCCGCCAGTCGCCCACACGCTCGCGCCAGTGGCAGCCAACAGGCCAGGAGATGCTCCGGGAGCCGTACACGCTGCCGTTCCGTCCCAAGTCCGTCTTCGATCCGCGCGTCCCCACGTTCGACACGGGGTGCGAGTGATTCCAGGGGCCTGGCCCCGTCCGTCCGCCTGGGTGCTGGCGTCGTGCGCGCTGGGCCTGCTTTGGGCCTGGCGTTCGGTCGGCGCCGCGCTTGGGGATGCTTCGGTGATCCAGGACGACGCGCGACAGCACGTGTTCTGGATGCTCCGGTTCCTTGATCCGGAGCTGTTCGAGCACGACCCGGTCGCGGACTACTTTCAGTCTCTGGCGCCGCCGGCCTACTACGTGCTGTACTGGGTGCTGAGCCTGTTCCTGGACCCCCGAGACGCCAGCAAGTGGGTGCCCCTTGCCCTGACGGTGTTGCTCAGCGCCTCCACGTTCGGATTGATCAAAAGGCTGAGCCGTGCTTCGGCGGGGGCGTTCGCGGCGTCCGTGCTGCTCACTTGGTACGTGTGGCAGCACGACGATCTGGCATCCGCCAGCCCGCGCGCGTTCATGCTGCCGCTGCTCACGCTGGTGCTCTGGTGCCACGCGCGCGGAAGCGTGTGGTGGACGGCGGGGGTCGCGGCGCTCGGGGCGGCGCTGTATCCAACCACGGGGGCAGTGGCGGTGGCGGTGGTCGGGATGGGGACCCTTCGCTCGTGGTGGCACGCGATGGGCGACTGGCGTGGGGCGATGTCGCGCCTGGCTCCAGTGGTGGTGGCCGTGGGAATCGTGTTGGTGCCGGCGCAGCTCGATGCCTCTCCATGGGGCCCGCTGGTGACGAATGCGCAGGCCAGGACGATGCCCGAATTTGGACCGGGCGGGCGCAATGCATTCTATTCACCGGATCCGGTGCAGTTCTGGTTGCGGAGCTACCGGTCTGGACTGGATCTGCGGGTGTCTGACGCACGGTGGCCTGCCGTTCCTTTGCTGGCGGAGCTGGGCGCGCTGGCGCTGGCGTTCTTCGCGTGGCGCATGACGAGTCGGCCGGCGGGTCAGGCCGGCTACGCAGTGCTGCTGGACGTTGCGGTCGCCTCAGCGCTGCTATTCCTGGCGGCGCACGCGCTGCTGTTTCGGCTGTACCTGCCGTCGCGGTTCGTTCAGTGGACGCTGCCGTTGGTGCTGAGCGCGCTTGCTGGGGTGGGTCTGGTGGGGCTGCTCTCAGCCCTGGCGCGGAGGGTGGTGGGAGGCAGAGCGGAAGCTTTGGCGGCGTGCGTGCTGGTGACGGCGCTGGCGCTCTGCCCGGCCAGGTTCGACGGCAATCTGGTGCGCGATGCACACCCGGACGTGACCGACTATCTCGCCGCGCTCCCGCCCTCGGTGGTGGTTGTTGGCGTGCCGATAGACGCGGACTCGGTGCCATCCTTCGCGGCGCGCTCGGTGCTGATGTCGCGGGAGTACGCGCTGGCGTACCACGTGGGCTACCACCAGATTGCGCGGCAGCGGATGGCGGACCTCGTTGAGGCATACTATGCTGACTCGATTGCGAAGGTGCTGGACTTCGCCGCGCGGCATCGCGTAGACGTGTTCCTGGTGAATCGTGCAGCGTTCGAGGCTTCAACCGTTGTGGATGCGTGGGCGGGCGAGTTTGAGCCGTACACGGGCCAGGCCGTGAGCCGGGTGCGGCGGGGGAGCAGATTTGCACTCCTAGAGCTGGCGCGCCGTTGCGCCGCGGTGGACGACGGGCACGTCGTCGTGGTCCAGACCGCGTGCATCCGGGCCGTGGCCGGATCGGCGGAGGCCGCTCCGACCGGAATTCGCGAGGCGCGTGGTGGCTGAGGGGCTGCTGGCGACGCCGCCGGTGACGATCCCGCCGCGATCGCAGGGAGACCTGGGCCGGCTCACGAACTCGAGTCTGCGGCTGGAGGACGTCCTGGCGGATGTGGTGCGGGCCGCCTCTGAGCTGGTGGACGCGGCCAGCTTGCGGCTGTGGTTGGTAGATGACACTGGAGAGCACCTGAAGCTCGTGGCGTCCGCGGGCGCGGCGTCCAACCGGACGTCTCTGCTGCAGACCGTGCCGATCGCCAGAACCGTGGTTGGTCGAGTCCTGCTGGAGGGCTGCCCCGCGACGAGCGCGGACGTGCAGGTGGACGCGCGCTGGCAGGGCTTGCTGCGGCCGTCTAACGGCGAGCTGCACGGCTACCTGGGTGTTCCGCTGGCTTCCGAGGCCGGTCCCCTCGGCGTGATCTCAGTGCTGAGGCGCGATGCGCGGGTGTTCAGCCAGGACGAGATCGACACGATGCGGGCGTTCGCCAGCCAGGCGGCCGCGGCCATCAGCAATGCGCGCGCGTTTGAGGCGCAGAGCACCCAGATGGAGCGGCTGTTGGCGTTGCACGCGGTCTCCGTGTCAGTACTCTCGAACATGGCGCCATCCCAGCTCTTCGATCTCATCGTGAGTCACGCGGTGGGGCTGGTGCGGGCGGAGACCGGTGTGCTGCATCTGTGGGATGAGGACGCCGGACTGCTGGTTCCGGCGAATACCCGCAAGGTCTCTCCGGAGATGCCTGGCTACGTTTCGGTGCCCCCGGGGCATGGGGTCGCCGGCCGGGCGTTCCAGGAGCGGCGCGTCGTCGTGACGAATCACTACCCGGAGGCCTCCGGCGCGACGTCGCGCGGGTTGGAGCTGCGGTTGCAGGCGGTTGCGAGCGCGCCGATCGTCCTGGAGGGTCGGGTGCTGGGTGTGATCACTGTGACGCATCTCACACGCGGAGCCCGCTTCAGCAACGAGGACGCGCTCCTGCTCGAGCTGCTGGCGGCGCAGGCGGCGGTGGCGGTGAACAACGCCCGCCTGTACGAGGGGCAGAAAAAGCTCAGCGAGCGCCTGATGGCGATAGTCAAGGTCTCGACGGCGGTGGTCTCGCGAGGCAGTCGTGGCGAGGTGCTCCGGAACATTGTGGAACAGGCCAAGCGGCTCGTGGGGGCGGAGCGGGGCGGGTTGTTCTTGCTGGATGCGGATCAGAAGTTCCTGCGGGCGGCCTACGAGGCATTGGATTCCGAGGAGGTCCCAACGACCCCTGTTCTGGAAGCAGATGTAGGCGTGGTGGGCAGCGCCCTGCGTGAGCGCCGTGTCATCGTGGCCAATGACTACCAATCTTACGAAGACGCCCGGCCTGAGACCCGCGCGCAGGGCACGACGGGGATCATCGCTGCCCCGATGGTCGTAGCGGACCTCCCTATCGGAGTCATCGCGGTCCTCACCACGTCGTCTACGCACCGATTTGGGGACGACGACGGCATCCTTATGGAGCTTCTGGCAGCGCAGGCGGCGGTTGTGTTGGAGAACTCTCGCCTGTTCGACGAGGTAGGGCACGTGGAGGGTCTGCGCGAGCTGGACCGGCTGAAGACCGAGTTCCTGGCAACGGTGTCGCACGAACTGAGGACCCCGCTTTCGTACATCCACGGCTACGCCGAGCTGCTCATGAACCGGGGTTTTTCGGAGCAGGACGTTCAGGAGATGGCGCGCGAGATCCACCGCGGATCGACCTCAATGGTGCGTCTGGTGGACGACCTGCTGGATGTGTCCCGAATCGAATCTGGACAGTTTGCCCTCCAGATGGCACCGACCCGGCTGGACACGCTCCTGGAGACCGTGGTCCACAGCTTCGCACTTGAGTCGCGGTCGCATGAGATTGATCTGAAGCTGCCAGACGCGGGTCTGCCGCGAGTCCTCGCGGACGCGGCCCGCATTCGCCAGGCGATCGCCAACATGATCACGAATGCCGTGCAGTTCTCCGCTCCCGGTTCACAGGTCAACATACGGGCGATTCGCGAGGAAGACCATATCCGGGTTGAGGTTCAGGACTTCGGTGTGGGCATCGCTCAGGAGGAGCAGGACCGGGTTTTCGAGCGGTTCTACCGAGGCTCCCAGGCCGTTACCTCCCAGCGACGTGGCACGGGCCTGGGGCTTGCGATTGTGCTGCACCTGATCGAGGCTCACGGAGGGCAGGTGGGGGTGACCAGCAGCCCCGGACAGGGCAGCACATTCTGGTTCACGCTCCCGACGACTCGTGTGATCCGCACGGCCGGCCCGGAAGTGTCCGCTACCTGACACCCAAATCGTTGTTCGGTGGATAGAGGTGGGGTAGGCTAGCGTCGTACGCTACGGGTGGTGAATCCAATGAACGTACGCGATGACGGACTTCGACGGGTCTCCCGTAGTGAGCTTGACGAGAACGAGACAACGTCCGCAGCGCCGAGGTGGCGCGCGCGGGCCGCGGCGCTGATCGTCGCGATTGTGGCCGTCGCGGTGCCGCTCGGCCCCGGTGGCCAGGATGCCGTGGGTGTCGTGTCCGCGGCGACCTGCTGCCAGAAGACGGATCAGCCACCACCGTACGGCTCGCAGTCGCAGACCACACCGCCCACGCCCACGCCAACCGTGACGCGGCGACAACCCCCAACGCCGACGACGCCACCCAAGCCGCCCACGCACACCGCCACACCGAAGCCTCCCACGAAGACGCCGGTCCCTCCGCCGCCCACGGACACTCCGGTGCCCGCGCCGACGAACACGCCGGTGCCGCCGCCACCCACAAACACCCCGATTCCACGGCCGCCCACGAATACACCAGCGCCCCGAGTTCCCACCAGCGCGGCGCCGCCGACCGCGGCCCCGCTGCCACCCACGCCAACGCCGCGCCCCCCGGCACCGGTCGTGCCGCTGGTCCCCGCGGCGGAGCCCACGGCTGTGCCGGCGCCTGAGCCTACGCCCGAATCTACTCCTGAGCCGGCTCCCACGTCCGAGCCCACTCCGACGCCGGAACCGACCGCGGAGCCCACTGTTGCCGCGGCAGTTGCGCCCGCCGCCACGCCGGAGCCACCCACGCCTGTGCCACCCACCCCAACGAGCGTACCGCCAACACCGGTGCCTACCGTCGAGCCAGAGGCCCCGTCAGAGCCAGCCGCTCTAGTTGCGCCCACCGGCACGGTCGCGCCGGCCCCGCTCGCGGCTGCCAGCGTGGTGGGCTCGATTGTCCTGCTGATCATCACCGCGATCGAGCAAGCCGCGTCTGGGCAGCCAGTCAGCCAGGGCCGCCAGCTACGCTCCAGCGTGGTCAACCGACGGCGCGACGAAGATGATGTGATTCCCTGGTCAGATGAGGCGCTGGCAACCGTTCAGTCGCCGTCCGCCGAGCCGATCAGGAACGGTGCCCAGCCCATCTCCGGTGCTGGGACGGAGGGCGCGACAGATCCCGCGCTCCAATGGCTCACCGCGCCGGATGCGACTCTGTCTGGATGGACGGGTGCCCTCCCGCGCGAGGAAGAGGCCATGGCCGGGTTCAGCGGCGGGACGCCTGGAATGGAGCCCGCGGCGCCCGAGACGGCGTTCGGCCAGGCAACCGCTGCTGAGACTCCGGGCCTGCTCCCCCGCGAGGAGGTTGCGGTGGCCTCGCTGGGGGCGGGTGGTGACCCACCGGCCGCTGCGCCTCGCATCGATGGCTTCGATCATGCTCGCGGCGGCGCGGGAGCGGCGCAGCCTGAAGTGGCATCGCTGGATCGATTCGCGCCGGGCGGCGCGGCGGGCCAGGGCCAGGACGCGTTCGCGGCGGCTGGTACCGAGGGTGGCGCGGGGCGTGCAGGCGACGCATTCGGCGCCCCTGGGACGGGCGGCGGCGTGAACTCTGCTTTCGCCGCGGACTCTGCCTCAGGGAAGCCGGCCGACGTGTTTGGGCAGCTGCCGCGTGAGGTCCCGGCCGAGACGCCGGTGGCCGGCTCGCTGCCGCGCGAGGCGATGCCAGAGGTGGCCGCCTCCGACCGCGTAGAGCTCGTGGAGCCTGGGCCGGAGCCCGCGGTGCCCGTGGACACCGGTCCCGCCCAGGCGGTTCTGCCGATCTCGCTGGCCGCCACGCCACCGGTGCCCGGACAGGCGGCGGCCGAGACTCCAACCGTGATTCTGGACCGATCTGAGCTGTTCCAGCGGCTGCGAACGCGCTCGATGGCACGGGCAGAAGCAACCGAGCGGCGATGCGCGGAGTGCGGCAGCGCCGTCCTGGAGTGGGCCAGCGCGTGCGGAACTTGCGGACGCGCCGAGCTTGGGACCGTGGTCCCACCCGATGACTCGCCGGAGGCGAAGGCGGGATGAACGAGATGCTGCTGCGCGGCGCGACTATTGTGGCCACCGGGCTCTCCGTGGTGCTGGTGATGCACCTGGTGATGACGTACCGGAGACCGCGCAGGGTCTCGCCGGTCGTGATTGGAGCCTATCTGGGCGGGATCCCCTCGGTCGCGCTGGTGTATCTCACGCTGGTAGGCCCGGTGCCCTCACCCACGCTGGCGTTCGCGAGCGTCGGGTTGGGTCTCGTGCTCGGCTGGTGGCAGGGCGCAGCATCCCGTGTGAGCGTAGACCAGGGCACGCTCATCGCTCAGAACGCGTCGTGGTTCCTGCTGGCCTGGGGCGTGGCCTACACGATCAGCCAGGGCGCTTCGCTGCTGGCCGCGGGAGCCGGATCACGCGAGCTTCCGTCCGCTCTGTTCCTGCTGACCACGGCGGCACTGTGGGCCAGCCATCTGCGGGTGCTGATGGCTGCGAGGGCAGCGCTTACCGCCCCTGGAAACGCGGCGCGCGCTTCTCGTTGAACGCCCGGATGCCCTCGTGGCGGTCCTCGCTGGGCACGCACGCGTGGTACGCGTCAAGCTCCACGGCTAGCGCCTGGTGAATCGGGAGATTGGCGCCGCGGTTGATCGCCATTTTCGCCTGACGGACGGCCAGCGGGCCGTTGGCGGCGATCTGTGATGCTAGCTCGAGCGCTGCCTGGAACGCGGCGCCGGCTTCGACTACGCGGGTGACGAGCCCCCAGTTCGCCGCGGTGGCGGCATCGATGCGGCGACCGCTGAAGATGATCTCCTTTGCCCTGGCGGGGCCAACCAGCCGCGGCAGAAGCTGCGTACCCCCGCCGCCGGGCATGATGCCCCGAAGCACCTCTGGCTGGGCGAAGCTGGCGCCTTCGCCGGCGATGATCAGGTCGCAGTTCAGCGCTAGCTCCAGGCCGCCCGCGAGCGCGAATCCCTCCACCACCGCGATCACCGGGTGGCGGCACTCCATGACGGCTCGAAACGCGGCCTCAAACTGCCGATGCTGCGCCGCCCACTGGGAGTCCGTCATGCCGTTTCGTTCTTTCAGGTCCGCGCCAGAGGAGAAGGCCCTACCGCCGGCGCCGCTCAGCAGGACTGCGCGCACGTCGTCCCGCTCGGACAGCGCGTGGAAGAGCCGTTCGATCTCCGCGCCGGTTGCAGTGTCGAACGCGTTGAGCACCTGGGGGCGATTGATGACCACGCTGGCCACGTGCTCGGCGGGCCATTCCAGCAGCAGGTTGATGAACTCGGGCTCGTTCACGGGGCATACCTCGGTGTGCGCTGTGGTGAATCCTTCGGAGAGGATACGTTCCAGGTGGCGCGGCGGGTAGTGGCTGGGTCACGGCGGCGGGCAACGGAGCCGGGTATGCGACAATTCTGCCCGACGTTGTAGGGGTGAGGGTGAAGTCGCGTGGCGGCTGCTGGGACTGATGCACGGGGACGGGCTCGCGTTCGCCTGGATGGGCTGCTGGTTGAGCGGGGTCTGGCTGAGTCCCGGGCGAAGGCGCAGGCGCTGATTATGGCCGGCGCGGTGAGCGTGAACGACCAGCCGGCGCGGAAGCCCGGCGAGATGGTGGCGGCCGAGGCGACGCTCGCGGTGGCCCAGGCGGAGCGCTTCGTCAGTCGTGGGGGACGCAAACTCGAGCACGCGCTGGCGACGTTCGGCATCGAGGTCGACGGACGGCGGTGCCTGGATGCCGGCGCCTCAACCGGCGGCTTCACGGACTGCCTGCTCCAGCGCGGCGCGGCGCGGGTGTTCGCCGTGGACGTGGGGCACGGCCAGCTTGATTGGCGGCTGCGCAACGACCCGCGCGTGGCCGTGATGGATCGGACGAACGTGCGATACCTGGAATCCCTCCCTCAGCCGGTGGACCTGTGCGTAGCGGACCTGTCGTTCATCTCGCTGCGGCTGGTGCTGGACCGGATCGCAGGTCTGGCCGATGCGGATGCGGACCTCGTGGTGCTGGTGAAGCCGCAGTTTGAGGCTGGCCGCGCTGAGGTCGGCAGCGGCGGCGTGGTCCGCAGTCCGGCCGTTCACCGCAGAGTGCTGACGGAGCTGTGGGACTGGAGCGTGGCGGCGGGGCTCTCGCCGAGGGGACTGACCGCGTCGCCAGTTCGCGGACCGGCCGGAAACGTGGAGTTCCTCATGTGGCTCAGCCGTTCGCATGGCGTGGCCGAGGTTCGAGACGCCTGGGTGGCGGCCGCACTCGCGGAAGCGGCGGGCGTAGCCTAGATGGGGGCTGTGGCGCTGGTCTACCAGCCGTATCGTCCGGAGACGCTGGAGACCGCGCAGGAGGTGGCGGCCTGGCTGGGGCGGCGTGGTACCGAGTCTGCGCTGTTGTCAGCTTTCGATCTGGACCGGCCGGCCGCGCAGTTTCAGATCGCGATGTCGTTCGGCGGCGATGGCACCACGCTGCGGACGGCGCGCTGGGCGGTGACGGCCGCGGTGCCGGTGATTCCGGTGGGCATGGGTACGCTCAGCTTCCTGGCGGAGCTGGCGCCGTCCGACATCGAGATGCGGCTGGCAGCGTATCTCGAGGGTGACTTCTGGCGCGACGAGCGCGCGATGCTAGAGTTGTCATACGGTGATCGGCGGGTGCTGGCGCTCAACGACGTGGTGGTGGCGCGTGGCGCACCGATTCGAGCCGTCAGCGTGGACCTTGCCGTCCACGGGTACGCCGTGACGCGGTACACGGCGGACGGGCTGGTGGTGGCCACGGCGACGGGCTCCACGGCGTACGCGTTGTCCGTGGGTGGGCCGGTGCTGGCCCCCGAGCTGCGGAGCATGGTGGTGGCGCCGATCGCCGGACACCTGTCCTCACTCCGGGCGATGGTGCTGCCGGAATCGGCGGTGCTGACGCTCACAGTGGTGCGCCGCCAGGCAGCGGTAGTCTCCGCCGATGGCCAGGTGGACTTTGACCTGCCGGTTGGCGCGTCCGTCGGCGTGCGGGTGGCGGACGTGCGGACGGTGTTCGCGCGCCGCGGTGATCCGGGGCTGTTCTACGCCAAGCTCACCGCGAGGCTTCGTCGAGGCTGATCGGTGCTGGTTCAGCTCGCGATCCGGGATTTCGCGATCATCGATCGCCTGACCATTGATTGGCAGCCCGGCTTCACGGTGTTGACGGGCGAGACGGGAGCGGGCAAGTCCATCATCATCGACGCCGTTGGGGCGCTCCTGGGTGGCCGCGTGAGCCCTGAGATGGTGCGCTCCGGTGCATCGCGGGCCGTCGTGGACGGGGTGTTTAGCCCCCGGCTTGATCAGCTTCCGGGCCTGGACTCGGTCCTGGCCGAGCTGGGGATCGAGCTGGACGAGGGGGCGCTCATTCTCACCAGGGAGATCGCCGCTGCCGGTGGGCGGGGCGCCGCGCGCGTGAACGCGCGAGCCGTTCCCACGGTCGTGCTCCAACGCATTGGCGAACAGCTCATCGACATCCACGGCCAGAGCGAGCATCTCTCGCTGCTCCGCCCGCGGGAGCACCTGGAGCTGCTGGACCAGTACGCGCAAGTGGGGGCGCTACGCGGAAGCGTCTCGGGTGCTGTGGTGGAAATGCGGCGGCTGGAGCGCGAGATCGCTGACCTGCGCGAAAGGACGCGACGGGCGGCCCGCGAGCAGGAGCTGCTGCGACACGAGATCGACGAGATCGAGGGCGCCGCGCTACAGCCTGATGAGGAGCAGCAGCTTATCTCGCTGCGGCGGAGGCTACGCAACGCGGAGCGCCTACGGGGAGCCGTGGCGGAGGCGTACGCGGCGCTCCAGGGGACAGACGAGGTGGGCGGCGCGCTGGAGATGGTGGGACGGGCAGCGGCGGCGACAGGGCTTTCGGCTGGACTGGACGAGCGTCTTTCGGGTGAGCTGGAGCTGCTCAACTCGGCGCTTGTGCAGCTCGAGGACGCGGAGCGGGCGCTGGCCCGCTATCTCGATTCCACAGATGATGACCCCGGCGAGCTGGAGTCCGTAGAGCAGCGTTTGATGCTGATCTCGGACCTGCGACGGAAGTACGGCGACAGCGTGGCAGAGGTGCTGGCGTTCGCGGACGATGCTCGACAGAAGCTGCGCGAGGCGGAGCAGTCAGATGAGCTGGTTACCGAGCTCCGAGATCGCCTGGAGACCGTGCGTGCCGCCCTGGCGGCGGACTGTGGGGCGCTGTCGGCGGCGCGACGGGGCGCCTCGGCCCGTCTGGAGGCTGCCGTTGAGCGCGAGCTTACGGACCTGGGCATGGGCGCCACTCGGTTCAGAGTCGGCATGAACCTCGTCGCGGAGGAAGGTGGCCTGGCCGTGCAGGTGGACGGGGTGGATCGCTCGCTCCAGGTGGATGGCACGGGGATCGACAGAGTGGAGATGCTGATAGCGACCGGCGCTGGCGACGAGCCTCGTGGACTGGGGCGGATCGCCAGTGGCGGCGAGCTGGCCCGCGTCGCGCTGGGTCTGAAATCAGCGCTCTCCCAGGTGGATCCGCGAGCGACCCTGATCTTCGACGAGGTCGACACCGGGGTCGGCGGCAGGACCGCGCCGGTCGTTGGCGAAAAGCTCTGGCGCCTTTCCAGCGACCATCAGGTGCTCTGCGTGACGCACATGCCCCAGGTGGCGGCGTTTGCCGACAGCCACTACGTGGTGGGTCGTGAGGATGTGGATGGCGGGCGGCGGGTCTCGGTGCGAGTGCTGGGCCCTGGCGAGCGTGAGGACGAGCTGTCTCAGATGCTGGGCGCTTCGTTCGCGGGGGCTGGCGCGCGGCAGAATGCGGCTGAGCTGCTGGCCGCCGCGGCCAGCCGAAAGGCGCCGGGCTTGTCCGTCCAGCGCCGCTCGAAGCGCACGAGATAGCAGCGAGGGCATCCTCACTGAGGATGCCCTCTTCACCATGGGGTGACTGGTCGGTGGACTAGGGCTCGCGCGGGGTCTCCGTGGAGGTGGGCGGCGCGCTGGAGGTGGCCTCTCCCACGCGCTCGTCGGATCTCCTGACGGCGCCGGCGTATCTCACGGCAGCCTCAGTCTCCGCCTCCGGGAGGGCCTTCGGCTGGACCGGCTGGAGATCGATCACCTTGCCGCTCGCGTACCCGATCTCGCGGTCGACGCGAGCCACGATCTCCTCCACCTCTTCGCCGAGGAGCTCTTCCTTCTCGAGCAGCGGCTCAACGATGGCATGGACGTGGGGCTGGTTGGCGTCGATCAGGTTCTTGACGATCTTGAACTGCTGCTGGAGCAGGCGCTCGGCCTCGAGGCGCTCTTGAGGCGTGGGCTCGCCCCAGAAGTTCAGGGTGAAGAACTTCCCGTCCATGCCGCAGCGCACGTACTGGAGTGCCTTGAAGCTGGCGCCCGGTAGGTCGCCACCCATACCGGTGGTCTCGGTGCCCAGGAAGATCTGCTCTGCCGCCTTGCTGGCCAGGAAAGTCTGGATATCGATGAGCAGCTCTTCACGGGTCGTGATGTGAATCTCTTCCTTGGCCTTGTCGAAGGCAACGCCTTCGGCACCGCGGATCTCGCCGTACTGCATGAGGGTGAGCCGGTCGAGCCGCTTGCGGGTGTACAGGCGGATCATGGCGATGGCGTGGCCGGCCTCGTGGTAGGCAACGCGGCGCTTGTCCTCCGCCGTGCGGCCGGAGATCTGCTGCCGTAGTCCGTATTCACGGGTCTCCATCGCGTGGCGCACGTCCATGTAGTTGATGGCGTCGCGGCCTTCGAAGAGCGCGTGGACGACGGCCTCGTTGACGACGAACTTGATCTCAACGGGGCTGTAGCCGGAGCCGTTGGGCGTGATCATCTCGGTGGCGATGCGGTTGATTGGCAGGTCCGGCACGTGGCTGACCTTGGCCAGGTAGTACTCGAGGACCTCCTTGCGACCCTCGAAGCTGGGACGCTCCACGGAGACCTTCCAGTCAAAGCGGCCTGGGCGGAGGAGGGCCGGATCCAGAACCTCCACCAGGTTGGTGGCACCCATCGTGAACACGGAGGGGATCTCCGCCTTCTTCGTGCGAAGCCCGAACTTGCGCAGGAGCTTCTGTCGCCAGTTGCCGTCCGTAGGGGGCGGATCCATCTGCATCAGGAGCTCGTTGAGCATGCCAGTGTTGCCGCCCATGCCGAACATGGGCCCCATGGCCATGCCGGGCTGCTGGCCACCGCGGGAGGCGCCGATGGCGTCGATCTCGTCGATGAAGATGATGCAGGCGCCGTACTTGCGGGCCATCTTGCGCGCCTTGCCGTAGAGCATCATGACCCGCAGGTTGCCAATGCCCATGAACATGTTCTGGAAGCTGGGCGCACTGGCGTAGCAGAATGGCACGCCGGCCTCGGTGGCGATGCATTGGGCCAGGTAGGACTTGCCGGTGCCGGGAGGGCCGGCCAGCAGCATGCCGCGGTGGACCTGGCCACCCATCTGCTTGAAGCTCTTGACGCCGCGCAGCAGGGTCACCACGCGGTTGGCAAGCTCGAGGATCTCAGGATTGCCCTTGTAGTCCTTGAAACCCACGCCCGTCTCGCCGGGCATGGTCCAGTAGACGCGCGGACGCCCCAGGAACCAGAAGAGAGCGACGAACTGCACGACCATGAAGATGATCGCGAAGAAGAGCTGGAAGATCAGGTACGCCGCGAAGGCCAGGTAGGGCGCCCAGTTCTCGAAGTTGGGCCAGAAGATGTAGTACGTGAACAGCCCGAGCGCCGAGACAATCAGGAGGAACCGGAAGACCGCCCCCAGGCGCCCCAGCACGGCATCGATCTTGCGATCTAGCTCGTCGTGCTCGCTTTCTATGAACGGCGATCGGTTGCCGCCGCGCAGGGTGACTGCCATATGGGGCCTCCTTGCCGAGCCCGCTGCCGGGCCGCGGCGCTACTGGACCTGGTTGATCTTTCCGCCGCGATCGAGCGTGAACACGTAGGGAATGTAGTCCGCTTCGCCGCGGGTCTGCCCGCTGCGAATGACGGCAACGTAGAAGTGCATACTGGTGCCGTCTGGCAGTGATTCGCCGCCCACGTAGGTGGCGGACTCAAATTTCGCCCCGGCCTGCTTGGCCTGGTCAAACTGGCTCTGGAGCGACTGGGCGCTTACGCCACGGCTGCGGTAGCGGTTTAGGGCCTCGTCACCCAGGGCCGCCCACACTAGCTCCGCGTCGCCATTGACGTGGCCGCGGATGTAGCTCTCGGTGGCGGCCGGCGCGCCGGTCGCGCCGCGGAATGCTCCCAGGCTGACTCCGGGGAGCCGCCCCAGCCCGAAGCTGGGGAGCGAGGGTGGCGCAGCCTGGAACGCTGCCACACCGGCCGCGATCAACAGTGCACCCAGCAGGATGGCGCCGCGGACCGGGCGCATGATGACGCCGCGGACCGTTCGGTGCAGGATGCGCTTGATGATCTTGCCGATCACAGTGCAGCCTCCAGCCCCTTCCGCCTAACCACTCCGAAAGCCTACCGGACCAGAGTGGCGGCGGCAACTTTTATCGCTACACGTTTCGCGAGAAAGGCGCGGTGTCCGCGAACGGCCGGTGCCAAGCTGATGGATCAGCGTGCTGCTCGCAACGCGCGGGTCGCCGGCGCATCGATCGCGTAGTGGTAGGGCATTGAGATGAGCTCATCCGGGCGCTTGCTGCACGTGATCTTCACGCCATATTCCCGCTCCGCTGACTCCAGCGAGACATAGCCCAGGATCACGTCATTGAGCACCTGCTCCGGATCTCTATCGAAGGGGTCGAAGTAGCCGCCACCGCCGGGCAGGATCGCGGTGGACTCGGTGGTCGCGTCCATCAGGATCTGGGCCTTGGGATTGGGTCGTTCGCCGGTGCTCAGGAAGAACTCGCCCAGAGCGCCTGGCTTGCCTCCCAAGAGGCCCGCCGCGGAGAACTTGGTGCGGTCGTACATGCCGCTCATGGACCATTCGCGGCCGCTGCTGCTGCGGATGCTGGTAGTCTGGCCGAGGCCGCCGCGGAACTGGCCGGGGCCGCCGGAATCGGTCTTGATCTCGCGCCTGGTCATCACAAGCGAGGTCAGGTTCTCCATGACTTCAGCCGGCACGCCGGCGAGTCCGGTCGGGAATCCCACATTGTTGAGCCCATCCTTGTTGGGCCTGGCGCCGGTGCCGCCGCACTGAAACAGCGTGAAGACGTACGGCTCGCCCGTGCGCTGATGGCCGCGGAACACCGTGTTCCAGGACGCGCCGGCGCCCTCAGCCATGAAGGTGCTTGGGACGGCCTTGGCCAGCGCGCCGAAGATAACGCCCGGCAGGAAGTGGCCAACGATGTGTCGGGCGGCGACGGGCGCCGGGTGCAGCGGGTTCAGGATGGTGCCCGGAGGGGCGGTCACATGCACCGGACGGAACGCCCCCTCGTTGTGCGGCACGTCGGGGCAGATAGCGGCCTTGACCGCGAAGCTCGTGTACGCGTGCGTGTAATTCAGGACTGAGTTGATGCCGTAGCGGCTCTGGGCAGAGCTTCCCGCGTGGTCAACCGTGAGGCTGTCGCCCTTCACAATCACGTTGGCTTTGATCAGGATGGGGCCCTCGAATCCGTCTGACCACATCTCGTTGTCGTACTCGCCGTCTGGGATCTTCGCGATGGCGGCGCGGAGTGCCTGCTCTGACCGCTGGATGATCGCCTCGCCCAGCGGGTCGATGGACTCCAGGCCAAACTCCTCCATGAATTCCAGGAGGCAGCGCCCGCCGACGTCGTTGCATGACGTCATGGCGTACAGGTCGCCCTCGACCTCGTCCGGCGTGCGCACGTTGCCGCGGATGATCTTGAAGAGCTCTTCGTTGCGCTGGCCCGCCATGAACAGTTTCATGATGGGGATGTAGAGGCCCTCTTCGTAGACCTCGCGGGCTTCGGCAGACAGGAGCCGGCCGCCGATGTCGGCCATGTGACAGGTGTTGGCGAAGAGCGCCACCATGCGGTCGCCTTTGAAGATCGGCGAGGCAATGGTGATGTCGTTGATCTGGCCGGCCGTCATCCACGGGTCGTTCGTCAGGAGCACGTCGCCGGGAACGAGCGTCTCCACCGGGTACTCCTTCAGGAAGTGGCGCATGCCGGTGGCCATTGAGTTGATGTGGCCCGGGGTGCCCGTCTCGGACTGGGCCAGCATGTTGCCGTGGGTGTCGAACACGCCGCAGGCCAGATCCTGGGATTCGCGGACGATCGTGCTGAAGGCCGTCCGCATGAGGGCGGCCTGCTGCTCGTTGGTGACCGAGAGCAGGCGGTTCCAGAGGACCTCGAGCGCGATGGGATCGATGGTCTGCTGCGTCGCGGAGACTGGTTGCTGCATCTGAGACCTCGTGCTACTGGGGTGCTACCGGGGGACCTCTACGCGGAGATTGCGGAAGGCATCCACGCTGATGTTGGCGCCGGGGCCCACCACAACGGTTGACTCGCGCTCTTCGATGATCGCGGGACCCTCAAACGAAGCGCCGGGGCCCAGCAGGTAGCGGTCGTACACGGTAGTTGGCCGGTAGTCTCGGAATTCGGGGTGGTAAACGGCGCGTTCGCCCTTGCGCGCGGCTGTCACGTCCGCGGACGGCGCGGCATCGGTGACCAGGCGCAGGTTGGGCCGCGGTCCCGAAACGATCAGGCGCCAGCTCATCACTTCCAGACCTACCGATGGGCCGGTGCGGCCGTAGAGCTGGCGGTAGACTTCGTCGAACGCCGCGAGGATGGTGCTCCGCGACTGGTCCGACAGCGGGCCGAGCGGCACCGGCACGCGGATCTCGTGGCCCTGCCCCACATAGCGCAGATCGCCCCAGCGCTGGTAGACGATGTCGGACTCGGCCACGCCAGATTCCTGGAGCACGCGGCGGCCGTTGGCCTCCATCTCGCCGAAGATGGCGTTGACGCTTGCCCAATCTAGCTCGTCAATGCGCGCGTAAGCGGAGCGGACGAAGTCAAAGGCGAGCGGGGCAGAGAGGAACCCCACGGTGGAGGTAACGCCGGCGCCGAACGGCGAGATCATCGAGGGTGCGTGGAGTGCCTCCGCCACGCGATAGCCGTGGACGGGGCCGGCCCCGCCGAAGGTGAACAGCGGGAAGGCGCGGGGGTCCTTGCCGCGCTCGATGGCGTGGACGCGTGCCGCGTTGGCCATGCTCTCACAGACGATCTGGTGGATGCCCCAGGCGGCCTCTGGCACGCTCATGCCGAGCGGATCGGCGATGCGGGACTTGATGGCGCTGCGTGCGGCGTCGATGTCCAGCGTCATACGGCCGCCCAGGAAGAAGCTGGGATCCAGATACCCCAGGATCAGGTCCGCGTCTGTGACGGTGGGCTCGGTGCCGCCCTGGCCGTAGCAGACGGGGCCCGGGTCGGCGCCGGCGCTGTCTGGGCCCACTTTCAGGAGTCCCAACGAATCGATCCGCGCGATGCTGCCGCCACCGGCGCCGATCTCGATCATCTCGATCACCGGCACCTTGACCGGTAGGCCGCTGCCCTTCTTGAAGCGATAACGGCGGTCCACCTCGAAGTCGTTGGCCGTGAGGGGGACGCCGTCCTCGATGACGCAGAGCTTGGCGGTGGTGCCGCCCATGTCGAAGGACATCAGGTCATCCAGGCCCATCAGGCTCCCGTAGTAGGCCGTGGCCAGGGCGCCGGCGGCGGGACCGGACTCGAGGAGCCGAATGGGGAACTGGGAGGCGGTCTCAATGGTGCCGATTCCGCCGCTGGAGAGCATGACGAACAACTGGCCGCCGAACCCGAGAGCGCGAAGGCGGGCATCTAGCTCCCGCAAGTAGCGGTCCACGCGTGCCTGCACGTACACGTTGGCGATGGTGGTGCTGGTGCGCTCGTATTCGCGGATCTCCGGGACAACGTCGGACGATAGCGAGACGCGCATTGCCGGCGCCTCGCGCGCGATGACGTGCCGTGCCTGGCGCTCGTGGGCAGGGTTCGCGTAGCTGTGGAGGAAGCTGACCGCGATCGCTTCGATGCCCTTGTCGGCGAGCTCGCGGACCAGGGCGGCGATCTGGGCGTCATCCGGCGCCTGCACGACATCGCCATTTGCCAGGACGCGCTCGTCGATCTCCAGACGAAGGTAGCGCGGCACCAGCGGCACGGGCATCTCCAGGAAGATGTCGTACAGGTCGTAGCGGTGCTCGCGGGCGATCTCCACGGCGTCACGGAAGCCACGAGTGGTCAGGAGCGCCGTCTGCGAGCCCTTCCGCTCGATGATGGAGTTGGTCACCAGGGTGGTGCCGTGGATCACGTTCTGGACGCTGGTGGCAGGGATGCCGGTCTGGGCGAGCGCATCGCGGAGTACCGTCTCCACGGCCTGGGACGGGTCGCCTGGCGTCGTGAGGGACTTGCCTACCGCGAAGGTGCCGGTGGCGTCATCCACGAGAATCAGATCCGTGAACGTGCCGCCGATGTCTACGCCGACTCGGTGGGTGGGAGCGTTGCTCGCGGGTCCGACGGTCATGTCTGTAGATCGCTTTCTACTCGGGCAAGGGCGGCCTCGAGGTGTTGCTGCCTGAGCGCGAAGGTGAGGTCCCCCCGGGTCCGTTCCAGGATGCCGCGGGCGAGATCGGTGGTGCGACGAAGTCCGCCGGTCAGGGCGTCCGGGTAGTCGATAGTCACGAGTAGGCCGTAGATGTCGTCCATCGTCTGGAGGATGGACTCGCAGCGCGACAAGTCACCCTGACGAAGCTGGTCCAGCACCCACCGTCTGAGCTCGCCCACGCATTCCGCCAGCCCGTTCAAGAAGGCGGGCACGGGGATGCCCAGCGCGCTGGGCGCTGGCAGGCCCTGGCCCGTGACCAGACCGTGGGTGGCGATGGCCTCCACCAGCTCCTTGAGCGCATCCTGGACGTAGCCCGCGTGGTAGAGATCTGGATGGTCGCGCAGGTCGTCGGTGATCCCCCGCGCAACGGAGCGGGCCTGCTCGATGAGCGCGTCTGCCTGAGCGATCTCGCCCCGGTGGACAGCGCGGATGGAGTTGGCGCACATGCGGATCAGCTCGCGGGAGCGGCCGAGCGCGCGCTCGCGGGCGCCATTCTTGGATTCCAGCTCCTGGCGAGCCCAGGCGTCGATCGATTCGAGGATCTCAGGGCTCCAGCATGATCTCGAGCCGCTTGTTCGCTCGACCCTTGTTCTCGGTCTTGGTGATGCGCACACGACCCACCTCACGGCTGTCGTGGACGTGGAGCCCACCATCCGCTTGCTGGTCGATTCCCACGATGTTCACGACGCGAATCTCCGTGATGTGGGGTGGGAGCAGGTTGATGTTGGTTCGGATGAGGTCTGGGATCTGGAACGCCTCCTCGCGCGGCAGGACGCGAACCTCGACCGGGGCGCCGGCTGCCATGCGTGCGTTGCACTCTTCTTCGATCCGCTGGAGCTTCTCCGGTGAGAGGTCTTCCAACGCAAAGTCCATCCGTGCGCGGTCCACGTACATCTGGCCGCCGGTGACCAGCGCGCCGTAAAGCTGGTAGATGACGCCGGACATGGCGTGTAGCGCGGTGTGGTGACGCATTAGCGAGTAGCGCCGTTCCCAGTCGATGGTGCCGTGGACGGGCGTGCCGATGGGTGGTGATTCACCATCGAGGCGGTGGAGCACGTCCGCGCCCTGTTTCTTGACCTCAGTCACGCGGGCCGAGCCGCCGTCCCAGCGGAGCAGCCCGGTGTCGTGCGGCTGGCCGCCACCCGTGGGGTAGAACGCGGTGCGGTCAAGCACGAGCCAGCCGTCGCGAAGCTCGACGACGGAGCCGTCGAACTCCTTGAGGTAGGCATCAGTGGCGCACAGCAGGTCGGTCACGCGAACACCCCGGCGGCCGATTGTAGCAGGCTTGCTCCCGTGAGGCTGGCGCTGCCGCGGACGCGCGCCATTGATGCCGCTTGCCGCATCATGTGGGCGTGATCATCGATCGTCTGACACCCACGCGCAGGCCCGCCATGAAGCCCGTGGGTCTGCAGTCGTGGCGGTCGCTGCTCTTCCTGCACTGGCCGGTTCCGGTCTCGGCGCTCCGACTGCTTGTGCCCCAGGCGCTGGACATTGACACCCACGAGGACGTGGCTTACGTGGGGCTGGTCCCGTTTGCGATGTCGGACGTGCGAACGGTGTGGATGCCGTCCGCACTGGGGCTGCGGTTCCTGGAGACGAACGTGCGCACGTACGTGCACGTCGGCGGACGCGATCCGGGGGTGTACTTCTTCTCGCTGGAGGCGGCCTCCTGGTTGGCGGTCCAGGTGGCGCGAGCCCAGTTTGGCCTGCCGTACTTCTACGCATCGATGAGCCAGGAGCGGAGCGGCACGGCTGTCTCGTACCGGTCCGTGCGACGCGGCCAGCCGGACGCTCGGTTGTCCGTGGAGTACGAGATCGGGGGCTGGCTCGGTCCGTCAGCGCCGGCCACGCTGGAGCACTTCCTGTTCGAGCGGTACCTGCTCCACGTGGAGCGCGGAGGACGGCTGATGACCGGGCAGGTGCACCATGCGCCGTATCCGGCCCAGCTCGCGAGCGTGCGTACGTTGGACGAGGGCCTGACAGCCGCGGCCGGGATCGCGGTTCCGCCGGGCCTGCCGCCGCTCGCGCACTGGGCGGCGGGGGTGGACGTGGAGATCTACCCGCTACGCCCGGCGCGCACGCCGTCGACCTCCGCGGGGCAGCGCTAACCCGCGCGACGACCGGCCAGCAGCGCCTCCGCCTCCGCCGCGACGCTGGCGACGATGTCCGCCGCTGGTTCGAGCTCAGCGATGAGCCCGGCGTCCTGGCCAAACAGGAGCGGAGCGCTATCGGCGTCTCCCGCCGCGCGGGCCGCCACCATCTCGCGCTGAACCTCCACCTGCCGGCGGCGGAGCTCGCCCTCGTTGCCGATCCAGCGCTCGACCCAGCGGTTCCGCTTGGCCCGGGCGTACGCGCCGGGCCAGATCTCGGCGTTGACCACGTCTGGCACCTCGGTCAGCACCGTGTCGTGGCCGTCACTGTCCAGGATGAGCTGCTTGAAATTTGGGTGGATCGGCGCCTCCGGCGTGGCCATGAATCGGGTGCCTAGCAGGATGCCCGCCGCGCCGAGCATCAGGGCGGCGGCCAGTCCGCGGCCGTCGACGATGCCGCCGGAGGCGAGGACCGGGATAGGGCCTACGGCGTCCACGATCATCGGGGTCAGCACCATAGTGCTCATGAGGCCCACGTGGCCACCGCCCTCGGTTCCCTGAGCCGCGATGATGTCGGCGCCGGCCTCAGCGGCCCGCCGTGCGTCGACCACTGTTGAGGCGGTGAACATGGCGAGGCTGCCGGCGCGGCGGGTGCGCTCGAAATAGCCCGCAAGGTCCTGGTCGGCGCGGGGCCAGGCGAACGAGACCACGCGCGGTTGATGGCGGAGCGCCTCCGCGAGGATCTCCTCCTTCATCATGAACGCGAGGAAGTTGACCCCGAACGGTCGATCGGTGCGCTCGCGGATGGTGGCCAGCGTGGGGCCAACGGCGTCCACGGTCAGGCGGGACAGGCCCAGGATCCCCAGGCCGCCCGCCGCGGAGACGTTGGCCACCAGGTCGGCGCTCGCTACCGTGGACATTCCGCCCAGGACGATCGGATGCTGGATGCCGAGCATCTCGGTGGCACGGGTTCTCACGCTATGGTCCTCCCCCTGCGTTCATCATCCAGGCGTCTCAGGCGACCCGTCGGCCTGCTTTGAACACTGCCGCGACCTGCCGCAGATTGCTCACGTCCAGCAGCGGATCGGCGTCCACGACCAGCAGGTCCGCCTCCTTGCCCGCCTCCACCGTACCCACACGGTCCAGGACCCCACACGCGAGCGCCGCGGTCCTGGTGCACGACTGGATGGCCTGCATGGGCGTCATGCCGCCGTGAACGCCCACCTCCAGCCCCTGCCAGAGCTTGGCGAATTCGATGTCGAAGGGGCCCGCGTCCGAGCTGATGACCATCTTAGGCAGCATCCCGAGGCCGAGGAACCGGTTGACGTTTTCCGCGCGCGAATCCAGCGCGGCTCGGCCGCGGGCCAGGGCGGCCGCCTCCGTAGCGCTGAGCTCGGCGCCGCGGGCCCGGTCACGGAGCCGGGCGTAGTCCGCGTAGCCGCTGCCGGGCAGCGTGAGGCTGACGAAGGTGTCTGAATCGGCGAGCTGCCGCGCGATCTCCTGGTCCCACCCGGGCACGTGGTCGGGGCGTTCGGCCACGTGCTGGATGAGGTCGCCGGGCTCGTTGAACTCGGCGTGTTCGATGCAGTCCAGCCCGGCCTCAACGGCGTTCGCGATGGCACCGGCGGCTCGGCAGTGGGCGGTGGTGAGCCGGCCGTAGCGGTGCGCGAGATCTACCGCGAACGAGAGCTCAGGTGCGGTGTACGAGGCGAGCCCGGGGTTGGTTCCGGCGGTGCCGCCGCCGCTCGCCATGATCTTGATGTGGTCGGCGCCCTCCTTGACCAGGCGGCGGATGGCGCGCCGGATCTCCTCGACACCGTCCGCGGTGCCGTTGCACCAGTCGAAATGGCCACCGGTCATGGTTACCGGTCGGCCGGCGATCAGCATCCTGGGTCCGTCCATTAGGCCGTGGTTCATGGCCTCACGGACGGCGAACATGATGGAGTCGCGGCAGCCGTTGTCGCGCAGCGTGGTGACGCCTGAGCGCAGCATGAGCTGGGCGTTGTAGACGGCGGTCACGGCCATGAACTCGTTTGAGTGGGGCACTTCCTCTTCATACCGGAGCCCCTGGCCGAGTAACGACAGGTGGCAGTGCGCGTCGACGAGGCCCGGCAGCACGGTCTTCTGGCTGAAGTCCACGGCGCTGGCGTGCCGGACGTCGTCCTCTCTCCAGGGACGCACCTGATGGATGCGGGTGCCCCGCACTTCTATCACACAGTCGGTGTGGGCCCGGTCGGCAAGGCCGTCGATCAGGCGTCCGGCTCGGATCAGGAATGCCTCGTCACTCATGCTCTCAACACCCGTCCAGCTAGCGCGCCGGTCTGCTCGCCGCGCTCAATGGTGATCCTACCGTTGACGACGACGAGCTCGATGCCCTCTGGATACTGGTGCGGCTGCTCGAAGGTGGCCGTCTCGCGGACCGTAGCGGGATTCAGTAGCACGAGATCTGCCTTCATTCCCACGGCAACCCGTCCGCGATCCGCCAGGCGCAGCTTGGCGGCGGGCGCGCCGGACATTTTGTGGATGGCCTCCTCCAGCGTCAGGACGCCTTCGTCGCGCGCGTAGTGCCCGAGGATGCGGACGAACGTACCGTATGCTCGCGGATGCGGTTTCCCCTCCTGAGTCTTGCCGCCGATGACCACGCTGGAGGAATCGGAGCCCACCATCATCCGCGGGTGGCGCATCACGGTGCGGATGTCATCTTCGCTCATGGAGAAGAAGATGGCGCCGACTTCGCAGCCGGACGTGAGGAGGATGTCCAGCGCGGTCGCCGCCGGGTCGGCCCCGCGCTCGCGGGCTATCTGACCAACGGTCTTGCCATCGAGCGTTCGATCGCCCCGGCAGTTGGCAATCAGCACGTCGTCCCAGGTGATGCCGCCGCCGATGCCACCGCCGCTGCCGTCCGACATCTCGCACAGGATGCGAGCGCGCTGGTCCGCGTCTCGCAGGCGATCGGCCATGGCGCGGAAGCCACCCTCGTGCGTCCACTGGGGCAGTCTGGCCGCCAGGTTGGTGCTGGAGGCGCGGTATGGGTACTGGTCGAAGTCGACCTCCGTGCCGCCCTGGTTGGCTCGATCGATGGTGGCCAGGGTCGTCTGCACGAGTCCCCAGACGCGCGGATCCGATGCCTTGTGGTGGGAGATCTGAACCCGTGCGCCCGTGCGGCGGCCCACCTCGATGGCCTCATCCACCGCGGCCTCGAGGCGGAGGCCTTCGTTGCGGATGTGGCTGGCGTAGATCCTGCCGGAGGCGCCCACCTCCTTGCTGACGGCGACGATCTCGTCCGTGTCGGAATAGCTGCTGGGCGGGTAGATCAGGCCCGTGGACAGGCCTACGGCGCCCTGGTCGAGCGCCTCGTGCACCAGGCGTTGCATGGTGGCGGTCTCGTCCACGGTCGGGGCACGCATCAGGGAGCCGCCCATGGCGACCTTGCGGATGGGGCGGTGGCCGACGAGCGCGGCCACGTTGATGCCGAGGCCTCGGTCTTCGAGGGCGGCCAGATACTCGCCCATGGAGGTCCACGCTCGAGTCATGCCGTAGCGCGCGAACAGCTCATTCTCCTCGTCCGCGATGATGCCCAGGCACGGCGTTGGCGAGCTGCCGCAGTTGCCGATGAGCTCGGTGGTGACTCCCTGGCGCACCTTGCTGTCAGCCCCGGGGTCCACCAGCAGGGTGCGGTCCGAGTGGGTGTGCATGTCGATGAAGCCGGGCGACAGCACCAGACCGGTACCGTCGAGGGTCCGGCCGGCGGCGGACTGGGAGAGATCGCCCACGGCGACGATGGTGTCGTCACGGACGGCGACATCCTCGCGGCGTCGTGGGGCGCCGGTCCCGTCGATCACCTGGGCCCCGGTGATAAGGAGGTCGTAGGGCTGGGGATGCACGGCGCTACCGTGCGGCGGCGAGCGGGGTGGAACCGACGAGCGCGTGGTCGTAGCACGCGCGGGCCAGCCTGCCGATCACGGACGCGGCGGCGGCGAAGCCGGGCGTGCCGTCTGGGCAGTCGCGCGGGACGTTTTCCGTGTAGCAGGCGAGGACAAATCGGGGTGCGCCTTCGACGTACACGATGCCGGCGTCGTGGTAGTTGCGGGCACCGGTGCCGGTCTTGTGGGCGACCTTGGTGCCGAGCGGCAGCAGGGAGGGCAGGCGCGCCTTGAGCTTCTGCCAGCTCAGGATGTCAAGCGCTAACTGGCACAGCTCAGGGGTGGAGCCCAGACGCGCGGCGGCCGTGGCGCTCGTGGAGCCCTGGAGGATGAGCTCCAGGAGCAGGCCGACGTCGTTCGCGGTGGTGGTATTGGTAGCGTTCACCGGATGGTCGGGCTGGAGCCGCGGCGGGATGTTGTGGCGATGGGTGGTGCCCACCATGCCGATGGACTGGCAGAGTGTATTGATAGCGGGGAGGCCGACCATGTCCACGACGGTGCCCGTGCAGGTGTTGTCGCTGACGATGATCATCATGACGAGCGCGTCGCGGAACGTGATCTTGAAGCCTGGCGTGAGATGCTGGAATGTGCCCGAGTCGTTGTCCTGGTACTTCGCGAGGATCTCCACCTGCTGATCCAGGCGGAGACGGCCCCGGTGAATCGCTGCCATGGCCGCCATGAGCACGGCGATCTTGCGGGTGCTGGCGGATGGCACGACGCGGTCGCCCTGGCGGTTGGCTGATTCGCCGGTGTTGAGGTCCTTGAAGTACCAGCAGACTTCGAACGGCTGGCTTGCGCTGAGATCGTTGAGCTGCCTGACGAGGTTGTCGATCACGGGGCACCTCCGCGGCGTTGCCGGGCGGCCGTCGCTTGAAGCGGGCCGGGCGCTACATGATACTCATGGCGTCCGCGGCGAGCCGCGGGCCGGCGTGGAGGTCAGCCTGGTGGGCTTCCTGGATTTCTTCAAGGGGTTGTTCGGGGCGGGTCCGTCCGGCGGCGACGACGGGCTGTACTACTACGTGAAGTGCGGCCGGTGTTCGTCCATCGTCCAGCTCCGGGTGAGTCGGTCCAGCGAGATGCGGCAGCTCTTCCAGGAGTCCGACGGGATGGACGGCTACGCGGTGCGGAAGGTCGTGGTGGACGCCAAGTGCTTTCGCCCGATGGAGGTCAACGTGACCTACGACCGGTCGCGGCGGGAGACGGAGCGGCAGATCGAGGGCGGCGCGTTCGTAGACCGCGCGGCGTATGACGCCAGCAAGGCTGCCCCCGGGACCTGAGCGGGGCTAGCTGGCGAAGTACGAGGCCAGCGCCAGCGAGACCACAAACGCGATCAGCGGCTGGAGCAGTATGCGGCTGCTGAGGATTCTGACTGCCATGGGTTGCTCTGTCCGTTCCTGCCGTTCCGCCGCTCTGTGACGGTCTGGTTACGCGTTCCAAACGCGCTACAGCCGATACGGTTGCATCACTTGAAATAACGGACGTATCGCGGCGTTCGAGACGGGTTACGGAGCCAATCCGCGACAAAAGACGCCGATCTGGCGGCCTCCTCCGGTATCCTGCGCGGGTGGCTGGAACCCGACCGCGTCCCGAACCGAGCGAGCAGACCGAGCTGACGACCACGACCGTCCGGGCACTCTCTCGCGCGATCAGTCGTTGCGAGCGTGGTCCAGAAGAAGCGGCCGCCGCGCTGGCGGCCGTGGGTCCGCCGCGGGGCGCGCTGTGGGTGATCGGTGTCACCGGGCCGCCCGGTAGCGGCAAGAGCACGCTTGTGGATCGGCTGGTGGGTCAAGCCCGAGAGCGGGCACTGCGGGTGGCGGTGCTGGCGGTGGACCCGTCCAGCGTCCAGACGGGTGGTGCGATCCTGGGCGACCGGGTGCGCATGCTACGGCACACCCACGATCGATCGGTCTACATCCGCAGCATGGCAGCCCGGAGCGCGATGGGCGGGCTGTCGCTGGCCACGCGGGACGCGCTGCGCGTGCTGGACGCCTACGGTTTTGACGTGGCGTTCCTGGAAACGGTGGGTGTTGGCCAGAGCGAGATCGACGTGGTGAAGGTGGCCGACACGGTGATGCTCGTGACGGTTCCGGGGATGGGCGATGACGTGCAGATGCTCAAGGCCGGGACACTGGAGATCGCTGACGTGTTCGTGGTGAATAAGGCGGATCTGCCGGACGCGGATCGCGCGGTGGCGGAGTTGCTGGCGATGCTCCGGCTGGGCACGCCGCGGGCCGATGAGACGGTGGTTGTGAAGACGGTGGCTACGGCCGATGGGGGCGTGTCAGAGCTGTGGTCGACGCTGGAGCGAGCCCGGGTCACGGCGGCAGGTTCTGGTGTGCTTGCGGAGCGGAGGAGCCAGCGATTGGTGACCGAGGTCCGTGAGCTCGTGGAGCGGCGGGCGCTGGCGGTGCTTAGGCGACGGGCCGACCAGAGCCCAGCGGTGCGGGACGTGCTAACGGCTGTGCGTGACGGCGCGCTGGACCCGCACGAGGCCGCGTCGCGTATCATCGCCGCGTTGTTGGATTCGGACTGACGCCGCCGCCTGTCGCACGGCTCCCGGGAAGTGAACATGCCTGTGTTGCCCTATCTTGGAACCCTTCCGACGATCGGTGACGAGTGCCGGATGGATGACAACGCCTTCGTGCTGGGCAAAGTCACGCTGGGAGCGCGCGCTCGCCTGGCGGCCGGCTCGGTTATTCGCGGCGACCAATGCCACATCACCATCGGAGATGACTTCTCGCTTGGCTCCGGTTCGACGATCCACATAGATCCCGACCGCCCGACGACCATCGGTGACGACGTGGTGGTGGAGGAACGGGCCGTCGTTCACGGGTGCACCGTGGGCGAGGCAGTGTGGATCCAGGCCGAGGCGACGCTGCTCACCGGCTCCAGCGTGGGCGCGGGCTCGATTCTGGCGCCGGACACGCTCATCCCGGAGGGTAAGGAGATCCCGGCCAGGTCGTACGTGGCGGGGACGCCGGGGAAGGTGTTGCGAGCCACGACGGACGACGAGGTGGCGGCGATTCGCGCGCGGGCGCGTGGTGCGCGTATTGCTGACTAGGCACCAGGGGAATGCGGGGGCTGTTCTTGGAGGGTAGGGAGAACTCGTGACCGAAGTATTGCCAGGCATTCACCAGCTCAAGCTGCCGATGACCGGGAGCCCGCTCCGGTGGATCAACGGGTATTTGCTCAAGGCTGATGACGGCTGGGTGCTGGTGGACTGTGGGTGGAACCTGCCCGACGTGATCGAGGCGTTCCAGGGCTATCTGGCGGAGCTGGCGGTAGACCCACAGGACGTGCGAACGCTGGTGATCACCCACTACCACCCCGACCACTTTGGTATGTCTGGGACGGTGGTGAGTCTGACCCGGGCGCGGCTGTTGATGCACCGGCTGGACTGGCTCTTCGTGGATCGCGACCTGCGCGATTTCGAGGGTGCCGTGGAGCGGATGACGGCGTGGTTGCGCGAGAACGGGACACCGGACGACGTGATCGACGCTGAGCCACACCGCGCCGACGAGATGAGCCGTCGGTTCAACTTTGCGCAGCCCGATGAGCTGATCGAGGACGGGCACCGCCTCAAGGTGGGCAAGCACGAGTTCGAGTTTGTGTGGACGCCCGGGCACACGGGCGGACACGTCTGTCTCTACGATCGCGACCGGGCCGTGCTGCTGTCTGGTGACCACGTGCTGGATCCGATCACGCCGAACGTGAGCCTCAATCGTGGTGGGCTGGGAAATCCCATGGGAGACTACATTGCCTCGCTGCGCAAGGTGGGTCAGCTAGAAGCGGACCTGGTATTGCCCGCGCATGGGGAGCCGTTCCGGGGCCTGACGCGTCGGATCGACGAGCTGCTGGCCCACCACGACGAGCGTGAATCCGAGGTGATGGAAGCCCTGGCCGGGGGCAGTAAGACGGGCGCGGCGGTTGCCGCGGCGTTGCCGTGGACGCGACGCAAGCGTCACTTCTCCGAGCTCGCGTCCAGCCAGCAGCGGATGGCGATCACAGAGACCCTGGCGCATCTGGAGGAGCTCGTTGCACGCGGCCGCGTGAGCAGCGGACGGTGCGACGGGCTGATCGTCTACACAGCGGTGAGCGCCTAGTCGAGCTCGCCGGTACGGGGGGCCGCGCTATCCCGCGATAACGGGCAGGTGTTGTTCACAGACCGAAATCTGTGACGGGTTATCGACACTTGCCCGTTTTTTGCGCTCCTACAATCCGCCCACTTCCAGCGTGGATGGGGACGGAGCATGGGGTGGCAGTCGATGAAGGCGGGCGGCTGGGCCGGGATGGCACTGCTGTTGTTGATCTGCCTCATCGGCCTGGTGGATCCCGGAGCCGCCCAGACGGTGTACGAGGTCATCCCTCTGGGTAAGGACACCGAGCGCAACCTGGATCGCTATCAGGTGGTGATCGGCGCTGGGGGGAGCTTCTGGGACTTCGCGGCGCTGCATCTGCCGCTGCTGGGGCTGGAGGTCGGCGATGCGCGGGTCATCGACATGCTGGAGAGCGCGTGGCGCAGCCAGCACCCGGAACGCGGGCCCACGGAGGTTCGGCCCGGCGATTCGTTTGTGATGGAGGTGGCCGCCGGCACCTTCGTGGCCCGCTCCGTCAGCCGCCAGCCCGATCGGCTGATCTTCGCGGGCACTGGCGGCGACGAGGTCGTTACGTTCCCGAGGGATCCAGCAATTGGCTACCGGTATCGCTCCGCGGAGACCCCAGAGCGCGCGGAAGTCGTCATCAACGGCGGTCAATACTCGGCACTGGACACCGCCCGGCGGGTGTACGACGTGGACCGACCTGACTTTATCCAGGTGCGCACGATCAGGGGCGCGCTCCAGGAGCGCACGACGAAACTGACCGTGGATCTCTCGCGTCGTTTTCTGGACGAGTTCCGCCAGTTCCGCGATCGTGCCGTGCGGGTGGAGGACGGATCCGGCGGATTGCGGACGTACTGGTTCGATCGCGCGGATCAGAGCGTGCCTTTTGTTCGGGTGGACGACGCGGTGGGGGATGAGACCGATCCGGGCGTCTTCCCGAAGCTGTTCCGCGTGGCGTACTACCGGGACGGTACCGTGCGGCGGTACCTGGTGACGGAGAGCGGCGACTCGCTGGGGAAGTTCCAGCAGCCCGATAACGCGGCGTGGAACCGGGTACTGGGGGAGTGGCGCGAGTGGCAGGACGGTCAGGCTGAGCCAGTGCCGCCATTTGCACCTGCTTTGAGCGCGACAGGCGCCTTGCTGCCGGGCAGGATCCTGGTGGTGGCGAACCGACCACGGCTACAGCAGGCATCCCCCCGCCCGACGGGAGCGGCCGGGACGGGGTCCGGCGCGGTCTGTCTGGGGGTCCCGATCGGCGCGTTGCTCGCGTCCGCCACGCTGCTGCTCCGTTATCGAGTATGGTGACCGAAACGATCAGGCGGAGCTCAGACCAGAGGCGTGCAACAAATTCTGACGGGCGCTGTATCTCGACGCGGTGTGCTGCGCGCGGCCGGTGGAGTGCTGGTTGCCTCGGCGTTTGGCCCGCTGGCGGTGGCGGCTGAGGGAGATGCCACCAGCGGATTTGACGCTGACATCGGGCTGGATCCGGGCCACTCCCGCGCGGATGTGGGCGCTAGCGGGGCGGGCGTCGGGGAGTTCGAGCACACCTTGGACGTGGCTCGGCGCGTGCAGCGGATGCTGGAGGCGAGCGGTCTGCGGGTGGCGATGAGCCGACCGGACCATCGTCCCTTGACGAGCATGAGCCATTCGAATGCCACCGAGATGGTGCGCCTAGAGCAGGAGGCACGCATCCAGGCGGTGGGCCGGGTCCGCGCCTACGTCTCCCTCCATTTCAACGGCGCTGGAGATCCGCGGACGAGCGGCACTGAGACCTACTTCAACGTGGACAACCAGGGCGAGGCGAGCAAGTCGCTCGCCGTGAGCCTCCAGCGGGCGCTGGTGGATGCCATGCGGAGCGTCGGACACGATGTGGCGGATCGGGGCGTGAAGTCGGATCTGCTTGCGGGGAAGCCGTACGGGCATTTCTTCAGCCTGCGCGGGTCGGTCCCAAGCGTCCTCGCCGAGGCGCTGTTCCTCTCCAATCCCACGGAGGCTAGGCTGCTGCTAAACGAGGATGTGCGGGAGGCGTTGGCGGCGGGCTACGCCCGGGGGATATCGGAGTATCTGGGCTCCCCGTCCTTGTAGGACGAGCCTGAGAGACGCAGCTTCCAGACCACCCCGGCGGCCTCTAGCACGATCCAGGCTGACATCTTGGACTGTCCCACCCGCCGATCGACGAACGTGATCGGCACCTCGGTGATGCGGTAGCCGAGCTGGTGGCAGCGGTAGTTCACCTCAACCTGGAACGAGTAGCCATTCGAATGGATGGAGTCCAGATTGAGCGCCCGCAGCACGTAGCTGGAGAAGCACTTGAAGCCGCTGGTCAGATCGTTGACCTTCATGCCCAGGATAGTCTTGGCGTAGATCGAGCCGCCGCGGCTGATGCTGGTGCGGAGCAGGGACCAGTTCTTCGTCCCGCCGCCCGGTACCCAACGCGATCCGATGGCGACGTCCCCGGCCTGAGCGGCGGCCAGGAGGCGCGGAAGGTCTGCGGGGTCGTGTGAGAAGTCCGCGTCCATCTCGAAGACGTAGTCGAACCCGCGTTCGAGCGCCCACTTGAAGCCGGCCACGTACGCGGTGCCCAGCCCGAGTTTGCCCGCCCGGTGGATCACGAAGACGCGTTCGTTGGACGCGGCAAGTTCGTCCGCGAATGTACCGGTCCCATCGGGCGAGTTGTCGTCGACGATGAGCAGGTGGAATTCGTCGCCCTGGCCCAGGATCTCCGGGGCCAGTCGCGGCAGGTTCTCCATCTCGTTGTAGGTCGGGACGATGACTAGGGCTCTCACGTGCTCACCGGCGGGTGGGAAGCATGCCACAGTGGACGCTGGTTCGGCATCTCGCTCCGTCACGATTCCAGGACGAAGCCCCGGGCATCCTAGTGGATAGTCGGCCGTGGCAGCAGGATGTCAAGCTACGGGCCCACCCGGCGCAGGTTGAGAAGCTGCACGAGCTCCGGAGATTTGAGCGCGAGCGCAAGTGCGCCGTAGACCAACGCCCCCAGGACGCACGCGGCGGCCACCCCACCAAGGAGGGCCAGGTTGGCCATCAACGTGGGCCCTACCGAGTACACGACGGCGCCCATGATCGTCGCCGACAGGATGACCCGTCCAAATGACGTGGCGATGGTGGTAAGGGGCACTCCGCCGAGGCGGTCGCGGGCGAGATAGAGCAAGATGAGCGCCTCGGTTAGCGCCGCTACGCTGTTGGCGAGCGCGAGGCCGCCGTAGTCAAGTGGGGTCTGCATGAGGAGAACGCCCAGGACGATATTCCCCGCCACCGCGCATGCACCCACCAGGACGGGTGTGCGCGTGTCTTTGAGCGCGTAAAAGACCCGATCAACGATCTCCACCACGGCGTGGCCTGCCAGTCCCAGCGCGTAGAAGCCGAGCGCGTACGCGGTGAGCCGGGAGCTCTCCCCCGTGAACTGCCCACGCTCGAACAGCAGGCTGATGATCGGCTGGCCGAGGACGGCGAGCCCGACCGCCATCGGGACGGTGAGGAACAGGATGGTCCGTAGGGCCAGCACGAACAGGTCGCGGGCCGCCTCGCGCCGACCTTGCGCGATCTGCTCGGCCAGGGCGGGGAACGCGGCCGTGGAGACAGACATGGCAAAGACCAGCGGCGTCATGATCATGAGCCAGGCGATCTTGAGGTAGGCCAGGCTGCCGGCCACCAGGAACGTCGCCAGCACCACGTTGACAAGCTGGTTTATCTGGACCACGCCCAGCCCGAACATGCGGGGGACCATCAGCTTGCCGACCTGCCGAACACCGTCGTGCCTGAAATCCAGACCAGGACGGAACGGCATGCCCTGCTGAATCAGGCCCGGGACCTGGACCAGCAGATGGAGCGCCGCGCCGGCGCACACGCCGAGCGCTACGCCGTGGATCCCAAACGGGAGCAGCGCGGCGGCTGCGATGATGGCAAGGTTGTAGAAGATGGGCGCCAGCATCGTGGCCACGAAGCGCTGGAACGAGTTCAGCACGCTGGTGGCGAATCCGCTGACCGCGAACAGCACGGGCGTGACGAGCATGGTCCGCATGAGCGACGCGGTGAGCGCCTGGTCTTCCGTGCCCCAGCCCGGCACCAGGAGGGCGGTGATGGGGCCCGCCAGCAGCATCATGACGATGGCCACGGCGCCGGTGCCTACGGCCGCAAGCGCCATGACACTGTTGGTCAGGTGCCACGCTTCCCGCCTCTCGCCGCGTGCGATGTACGAAGCGAAGACCGGGATGAATGCCGAGCCCACCGCTCCGCCGGCCAGGACCTGAAAGACGAGGTCTGGGACCTCGATGGCCGCGAGAAACGCCTCGTACTCGCGACCGGTGCCAAACTGCTGGGCGATGACGATGTTGCGGACGAGACCCAGGATTCGGCTGCCGACGAATCCCACCATGATCAGCAGCGAGTGCAGCGCGAGTCTTCGGCTGTGGGCCTGCACCGGCTACCAGGCTCCGCTGCGCACGCCCCGTTGGCGCTCCGCGCGAGCGATCACGGCCTGATGGGCGGTGAGCTCCAGCGCGTCGTCCAACGGCTCCAGCGCAACGCCCGTGCCGTAGCGCCGGCGAAGCGCCGTGGCGATCAAGTGATCCGCGAACCAGGGGTTCTTGGGGAGCAGAGAGCCATGCAGATAGCAGCCGTACGCGTGCCGGTAGACCGCGCCCTCCGTGCCATCCTCACCGTTGTTCCCGTGTCCCACGCGGACCTGGCCGAGTGGTCTGGCGCCCGGGCCGAGTCTCGTAGTGCCGGAGTGATTCTCGAAGCCGACCAGCGTCCGGGCGATGCCGTCCAGGCTGGTGTCAACGACGACGTTGCCGATCCAGCGCCTGGCGCCCGGCACCGTCTCCACGTCAAAGACGCCCACGCCCGGCAGCGTCTGCCCGTCCACGGTCACGTAGCTCCGTCCAAGTAGCTGGTAGCCGCCGCAGACGGACAGGACGACCGCGCCGTCCTCCACCGCCTCGCGGATGGCCTGCCCTTTGTCCGTCACGACGTCGTCGGAGATGGCCGCCTGCTCTCGGTCCTGGCCGCCGCCGAAGAACATGATGTCCGTGCTGGACGGATCGAGCCGCGTACCCTGGCTGACCGCGCGTACCGTGAGCTCAATACCGCGCCAGGCGCACCGCTGGCGCAGGGCGATGATGTTGCCGCGGTCGCCGTAGACGTTCATCAAGTCGGGGTAGAGATGGGCCAGTGTGAGCTGCATCAGTCTTCCCAGAACCCACTGACGAGGCCGCGGGCGGCCAGCAGGCGGCGGGTCTCTAGCATGGCCGTGTAGGTGGGAAGCGCATAGAGCGTGCCGCCGCTGGGCACGCCACCGAGCGCTTCATCGAGCGCGCCGTCGAGCTCCGGCGCCACGGTGATCCGCGCGGGGTTGATGCCCGCGTACTTTAGGCGCACGGCCATGTCATGGGCCCGGACGCCGCCGCACGTCACGCGGGCGACCCGTCCGGCGAGCAGCTCAAACTCCACGTCCCAGAGCCAGGAGACGTCGGTGCCGTCCGCGAACAGGTCGTTGATGGCGATCATGAGGTGCAGCGGCCGTTCGCCGCCGGTGATCGTTCTGAGCACCTCGGTGAAGCCCACGGGGTTTTTGACCAGCGCCAGGAAGATCTCACGATCGCCGACGGCGACGCGCTCCAGCCGCCCAAACGCGGCCTGGAACGACGTAAGGCTGGACTGGAGGACTGGGCGCGACGTCTGGAGGCACTCGGCGACGGCGGATGCCGCCAGGGCGTTGTAGACGTTGTACAGGCCGGGTAAGGGCAGATCCGCCTCCAGTTCGCCCGCGGGCAACGTGAGATGGACCGTGCTCCCACGCTCGCTGGCAAGGTGCACGCTAATGGCGCTGACGTCCGCGTGGGGACGGCGGAAGCTGCACGCGCTGCAGGCGTAGTGGCCGAGGTGCCCGTAGAAGGCCGCGGTGTAGCGCAAGGGCGCGTTGCACCGCGGGCACAGGCGCGCGTCGGAGGCGTGCGGGGATTCGCTGGCCGCGACGGAGGCGTCATCCACCCCGAAAAACACTCGCGGGTTGGGTAGCTCGTCCGCGAGTGACGCGACGAGCGGATCATCGGCGTTCAGGACCAGCGTGGTCTCAGGCGGAAGCGTGGCCAGCGCTCGGCGCCAGAGGGTGGCCACGTAGTGGACCTCGCCGTAGCGGTCGAGCTGATCGCGGAAGATGTTGGTCAGGAGCAGCGCGCGGGGCGCAATGTGGGCCAGCGCATGGGGCAGAGTTGCCTCGTCCACCTCGAACAGGCCCAGGTGCGCCGAGGGCCACCCGCGAAGGCTTGATCCGGTCATCGCGGTGGTGACGAGCCCGGTGAGCAGGTTGGCACCGGCCCGGTTGTGCATGGTCTCTAGGCCGGATTGGCGAGCGATGTGCGCGATGAGCCGCGTTGTGGTGGTTTTGCCGTTCGTGCCGGAGACGATGACTGAGCCTTGCGGAAGGCGTCGGGTGACGGTGGCCAGCGCGCCGGGCGCGATCCGCGGCACCACGTGGCCCGCAATCACGGTGCCACCACCGCGACCTAGCCGACGGCTGAGTCCAGCCACCAACCGGCCGGCGGCGAGCGCCGCGCTCAGCCGGAGGCTCATGGCGGGTGTCGCGAGATTAGCTGGCGCGCTCGATGCGCACGATCTTGAAGCGCGACACGCCGGCGGGAACGGCAACCTCGACGATGTCGCCGACCACGCGGTCCACCAGGGCGCTGCCCACGGGCGAGTGGATGGAGATCTTGCCGCCGCGACGATCTACCTCGCCGGGCCCTACCAGGATGTAGCTGATCTCCTCTTCATCGTCCAGGTCCATGACGACGACGAGCGCGCCCAACACGGCGCGGTCGCCGCTCGCGGCGGCGACGATCACGGCGTGATTGAGCGTGTCGCGGATCTCCTGGATACGACGGTCGATCTCGGCCGCGTGCTCGCGCGCCGCGTGATACGGGGCGTTCTCGCGGAGGTCACCATCGGCACGAGCCCGCGCGATGGCCTCTACTGCCTTCGGGCGTTCCTCTAGCTCGAGTCGCGCCAGCTCAGCCGTGAGCTGCTCATGGCCGGACCGCGTGACCTCGATCTCCCGAGCAGGCGTCGCTACCCCGGTGCCGCGGTCGGCGCTCTTCCGCCTGATGCGAACGTGCACGGCCAGCGCCTGGTCAATGAGCTTCTTAGTTCGTGCGTGCGAGAGGAAAAGCTTGAGCGGCTCGAGCCTGGTGGCTGGCGCCAGCCCAGAAGCGGTCATGTAGTCCTGGTACTCGTCGAGCTTGGCGGGGGTGATGTCGCGGAGGCGTCGTTCCGTTCCGACCCAGCGGGCGAAGCGTTGGAGCTCTGGCGCCGAGGTTGGGCGGGCCTCGGGCTTGAGTCCGGCGATGTAGGCCCGGATGGCCTCGCCCACGGTGAGATCGAGTGATACGACCAAGCTTTACTCCTGACGATCAGCCCGTGCGCAGAGGCCACGCGGCGAGAGCCATTTAGACGATTATACGGACGCTTGCTTCCGCCGGGCGAGAAGGTGGCACCGGCCGCTATTCTGTCGCGGCCAATCGCGGTGTGCTGAAGGGTGTTTCTTGACGGACCAGCGCGACCTGCTCGACGATCTGGGGACGCCGTTGACGGCCGCGCAGATCGCACTGCTGCGCCGCCACTGCACGCTGGTGGCCGCTGCCAACGATCGGATGAACCTCACAACCGTCACCGAGCCAGCCGTAATGTGGACGCGGCACGTGCTGGACTCGCTGCGTCTGCTCAAGGGGTTTCCGAGCCTCGTCGCGGAGAGCGGGCGGGCGCGGCTGGCGGATGTGGGCTCTGGGGCGGGGTTTCCGGGCATTCCGCTGGCCGTCGCGCTTCCGGAGACGCAGGTGTGCCTCTTCGAGGCGACGGGCAAGAAGGCGCGGTTCTTGACGGAAACGGTGGCTGAGCTGGGGCTGCGAAACGTGTCGGTGGCGGCGATTCGAGTGGAGGACGCAGGGCTGTTGCCGGAGCATCGCGAGGGGTACGACGTGGTGGTGGCGCGGGCGCTGGCTGGCTACGTGGCCGCCCTCGAGCTGTGCGCTCCGCTGGCGAAGCAGGGCGGACGGTTCGTGCTGGCACGCGGCACCGACGCCGTAACCGGCCACCGGTTGGCCAGTGGGATCGCGCCGCGACTCGGCCTTCGCGTGCTTACACCGTTGAAAGTTGCCGGTCCCGAGGAAGGGCGCGAGACGTGGCTGGCGCTGGCCGACAAGGTGGGTCCCACCCCCAGGGGGTTCCCGCGTCGTCCGGGTATGGCGTCGCGGCGCCCGCTGGAGTGAGCCGTTAGCGAGAGAGCGTCGTCGCCGCGCTGAGGGTGGTGGCGATGAAGGGGCTGGCGAATACGCCAATCGCGAGCACACCCAGCGTGGCCGCGGCGAGCGAGATGGCAGGAGCCACACCCACCGTGACGGGGCCCTCCGTGGTGGGCTCGGCCAGGTACATCTGGCGGATGACGCGGAAGTAGTAGAAGAGCGAGACCGCGGAGTTGATCAGCCCCCAGGCGACGGGCACGTACAGACCGCGGTCGATGGCGGCCCAGAACAGGTACAGCTTGCTGAAGAAGCCGGCCAGCGGGGGCAGGCCAGCCAGTGAGAGCAGGCACATCGCGAGGATCGCCGAGAGCACCGGCGCCCGCTTTGCAAGGCCCGCGTACTGGTCCAGGTCTTCGTTGTCGACGTAGCGTGACATCACGACAACCACGGCGAACGCGCCCACGTTCGTGAAGGTGTAGACCAGCAAGTAGAAGAGCACGCTCGAGATGCCAGACGGACTGGCTGCCGCCAGGCCCATCAGGATGTAGCCCACGTGAGCGATGCTGGAGTAGGCCAGCATTCGCTTGATGTTCCGCTGGAGCATGGCGGCCAGGTTGCCGACAGTCATAGTGACAAGGGACAGGACGACGAACAGGTCCACCCATGTCGCCTGGATGGGGCCGCTCGCCAGGGCCACGTCGAATACGCGGATCACAACGGCCAGGCCCGCCGCTTTCGAGGCGACCGAGAGGTAGGCGGTGATGGGGGTGGGAGCGCCTTCATAGACGTCCGGAGTCCACATCTGGAAGGGCACGGCGGCGATCTTGAAGCCGAGTCCGGCGACCATCATCGACATGGCCAGCAGGGCCGCCGGGGAGGCGCCCTGGGTGAGCACGCCGGCGATCGTCCGGAGGTTCGTGCTGCCGGTGATGCCGTAGAAGACGGCCATGCCGAACAGGAGGATCGCGGAGGAGATCGCGCTGAGTACGAAGTACTTGAGCCCGGCCTCGCTGGACCGCAGCTCGCGCTTGGCCCAGGTGGCCAGGAACGCCAGGGACAGGCTAGAGAGCTCCAGCGAGACGTAGATGGAGATGAGCTCGTTGGTGGAGGCCATCAGCATGAGGCCGGCGGTGCAGAACAACAGCAGAGCGTAGAACTCTGCCTGGAATTCGCCGATACGCTCGGTGAAGGTCTCAGAGGCCAGGATCACGAGCGTGGCGGCAACGAGGAACAGGATCTTGAAGAAGATCGCGAACCCGTCCACGACCAGGAACCCGAAGAACGCGTCAGTTGGGCCGCCGATCAAGGCGACGGACGCCAGCATGGCCACCGCGATCCCCGCGAGTGAGGTGGGCAGCAGGCCGCGTCTGCTCGCGGCAGCCGGCAGGCACAGGTCGATGATGATGATGGCGCAGCCCCAGAGCACCAGAACGATCTCTGGGCCCAGAGCGCCTACGTCAAACATGCCAGGGGTCTGAACGTTCACCGACTTACACCTCGCTGCGCGCTTGTCACGCGAACAGCCGAGCGATCGGTCCCACGCCGACCGCGATCATGTCCACCACTGAGCTGGGATAGACGCCTACCACGATGATGACCAGCAGCAGCAGGCAGACGGCTCCACGCTCGCGCAGGTCGGCATCTCCCAGGTGACGCCAGTTGGGGGTGATGGGGCCGAAGAAAACCTTGAGGAGCATCCAGGTGATGTAGCCCGCCGTGATGACGATGGCGAACGCACCGAGGACGGTGGGGATGGGCCACACGGGGAATGCGCCAATGAAGACGATAAATTCGCCGATGAACCCGTTCATGCCCGGTAGGCCCAGGGATGCCAGGCCAGCCATGACGAAGCCCGTGGCGATGAACGGCATCCGCGCGCCGAGACCGGTCATCTGATCGATCTCACGCGTATGGGTCCGGTCGTACACCAGGCCCACCATCATGAACAGGAGCGCCGTCACGGTGCCGTGGGTAAACATCTGCATGACCGCGCCCTCGATGCCCGTAGGAGTGAGGGCGGCCAGCCCCAGGATCACGTAACCCATGTGGCTGATGGATGAGCAGGCAATCATCTTCTTGAGGTCGCTGTTGATCTGGGCAAGCGCCAGCGCGGCGCCGTAGAGCACGTTGACTACGGCGAGCGCCACCAGGAACGGCATCGCGACCCGTGCCGCCTCAGGCAGCAGCGTCACGCACAGGCGGATGAGCCCGTAGCCGCCCATCTTCAGGAGCACGCCCGCCAGCAGTACGCTGACCGGAGTGGGAGCCTCCGTGTGGGCGTCTGGCAGCCACGTGTGGAACGGAAAGATGGGGACCTTGACGGCGAAGCCGATGAACAGCAGGAAGAAGAGGACCGTCTGGATGACAACCGGCAATGCGCGGGCCCGCTCCGCGATGGCGAAGAAGTCGAACGTGGCGCCCGTGCCGGGCGCTGCCAGGAAGAACAGGCCCAGGATCCCCACCAGCATGAACGCCGAGCCGCTGATGGTGTAGACGATGAACTTCATCGCGGAGTACTCGCGGCGCGGGCCTCCCCAGATTCCGATAAGGAGGTACATGGGCGCCAGCTCGAGCTCCCAGAAGAGGAAGAAGACGAACAGGTCCAGCGCCGTGAACACGCCGGTGACCGCCGTCTCAAGAAAGAGCAGCAGCGCGAAGTAGAGCTGTGGTCTGATCTCGGTTTTCCAGGAAATGACCACGGCCAGGAACGTGAGGAACGCATTCAAGAAGACCATCGGCAAGCTGACGCCGTCTACGCCGATGCGCAGCGACGAGCCGATCTGGGGGATCCACGGGATGGTGCTCTCGAACTGCATGCCCCCGGTCTGGAGGTCGAATCGGACGAACATGATGGTGGCGAGCAGCGCGGTGACGCCGCTGGCCAGGAGAGCGATCCACCGCGCTCGTTCACCCTGGCCGATCGCCACGATCACGAGGGAGCCGATAAGCGGCACCCAGAGGACGGCGTGAAGAAGCTGTGCGTCCTGCAAGAGCTAACCCTCAGTCCCGGATTCGGCGCGCGTGAACGCTGGCATCAGACCACTCGCCGGATGACGACGGCCCAGACCGCGATGACCGCGAGGCCGATGAATACCGCCAGCGCGTACGACGGGAGCTTCCCCGTCTGCACTCGGCGAACGCCGTCGCCCAGCGCCTTGGTGCCGTCGCCAACTCCGTTGACGATGCCGTCCACCACGTTCTGATCGAACCAGCGGAGGCCGAAGGACACCTGGATGATGAACCGATCGATGAGCCACATGTAGAGCTCATCGACCCAGTACTTGCGGTAAAGCAGCAGGTACAGCGGTCGCACGCTGGAGGCGATGGCCTCCGCGGAGATGGACTGCTTGGCGTACATGAGATAGGCCAGCCCGATTCCGGCAAGCGCCAACACCGTGGAGAGGCCCGCCAGACCCAGGTTCAGCTCGCTGGCGTGGAAGTGCGAGCCCTCCAGGAATCGGCTGAATCCCTGGCCAAACCACGGCGCGTTCCACAGGCCGACGACCACGCTGGGGACGGCCAGGATCACGAGCGGCAGGGTCATCTGCCAGGGGGATTCCTTGATGTACTGCACGTCAGCCGGGCCTCGGTAGCTACCGCCGAACGTCAGGAAGATCACGCGGAACATGTAGAACGCGGTCATGAAGACCGTGGCCAGCCCGAAGAGCAGCAAGAGCCAGAAGATGCCTTCACCGTGGGCCGCCTTCTCGTAGGCGACCAAGAGGATCTCGTCCTTGCTCCAGAAGCCTGAGAGGGGGAAGATCCCCGCCAGAGACAGGGAGCCAATGACCATGGTGAGCGCGGTTATGGGCGTCCGGCTCCACAGACCGCCCATGTAGCGAATGTCCTGGGCGCGCGGCGGATCCATCGGGTCCTTGTCCTCAGGGTCGTGGGCGCCGGCGCGATGGAGCACGAAGATCACGGAGCCGGCGGTGAGGAAGAGCAGCGCCTTGAAGAACGCGTGGGTGAACAGGTGGAACATCCCGGCGGCCAGCGACCCCGCGCCGAGTCCCAGCATCATGTACCCAAGCTGGGAGACGGTGGAGAAGGCCATCACGCGCTTGATGTCGTGCGCGACCAGGCCCATCGAGGCGGCGAACACGGCGGTGAACCCACCGATGAACGCCACCGTCAGCATGGCCGTCTCGGATGCTTCAAAGATCGGCAGGGCGCGCGCCACCAGGTACACGCCGGCGGCAACCATCGTCGCGGCGTGGATCAAGGCGCTGACGGGCGTGGGGCCTTCCATGGCGTCAGGGAGCCAGACGTGCAGCGGGAACTGCGCGGACTTGCCCACGGCTCCAGTGAAGAGCAGCACCGCCCCGATGGTCAGGATGGCCGTCGGTATCTCGTGGTGCTCGGCCATCTCGGAGAGCTTATCGAACTCCAGCGTGTGCGCCGAGGCCCAGAGGATGAGGATGCCGATCAGGAAGCCGAAGTCGCCGAACCGGGTGGTAACGAAGGCCTTCTTCGCCGCCATCGCCGCCTCGGGCTTCTTGAACCAGAAGCCGATCAGTAGGTAAGAGCCCAGGCCCACGCCCTCCCAGAACATGTAGATGACCAGGAGGTTGCTGGCCAGTACCAGGCCCAGCATGGCGGCGGTAAAGAGCGAAATATACGCGAAGTAGCGGCCGTATCCCGGGTCGCGCTCCAGCTCAGCGGGTGGGCCGTGGTGCCCGTGGTGGGCCGGTGCGTGCGATGCGGCCTGATGGCTGCTGGCCGCGGCCACGGTGTGGCCGTCATGCCCGTGCGCGCCGTGCGCGGCGCCTGCCTCCTCGTGCTCTTCCTCGGCAGGCTCGTACAGGTATTTCCGGGAGTAGAACTGGACCAGCAGGCTCACCGTGGTGACCACGATCAGCATGGTGGCGGCGAGCGGGTCCACGCGGATCCCGAAGTTGATCGCGGTGGTCAGGCTGAGCGCCAGCCAGGGGATGTGCGCCTCGTACGACTCGCCGCCGAGGACGCGGAAGAACAGCGTCCAGGAGATGGCGCAGGAGATGCCGACCGCGATGATCGCGAGCCAGCTAGATCCCTCCGCGTAGCGGCGGGTGAATATGCCGATGATGGCGAACGCCGCCAGAGGCAGGGCCGGAATGAGCCACGCTATCTCCACGTGCCGCTATCCCCTCAACAGGTCGATGTCATCGACCTTGATGGTATGCCGCAGTCGGTACACGGCGATGATGATCGCCAGGCCTACGGCTGCCTCAGCCGCCGCCACGGTCATGATGAAGATCGCGAAGACCTGGCCAGCGTAGGGCTGGCTGGACTGGATGTACTGAGAGAACGCAACCAGCATGACGTTCACGCCGTTGAGCATGAGCTCCACGGAGAGGAGAACGCCTACCGCGTTGCTGCGCGAGAGTGCGCCGTACATGCCCAGGCAAAACAGGATGACCGCCAGCGCCAGGTAATGGTTGAGGCCGATTGGAGCCAGAGCCACCTCGTTCAGTCCTCCCGCGCGATCACGATGGCGCCGATCATGCCCACGGTGAGCAGCACCGAGGCGATCTCGAACGGCAGCACGTAAGTTGAAAGAATCAGCGTGCCAATAGGCTCGCTGGTGGGCGCGCTCGCCGGTTGCGGCAAGACGTTCCACGGGTGTGACAGGAGCGTGGCGAGCGAGATGCCGCCGATCACGAGCGCGGTGATCGCGGCGGCGATCTTCTGCGTCCCGGGGGTGGTGCTGGGGAGATCCACCTGGCGCGGCGTGAGCATGATGGCGAACAGCATCAAGATCATGATGGCCCCCACGTAGACCAGGAGCTGGACCATGCCCAGGAAGTCGGCGCCCAGCAGCACGTAGATGGCGGCCGCGCCACCAAGCGTGACGATCAGGAGCACCGCGCTGCGCACCAGGTTCTGGGCGACGATCATCCCGACCGCGCCGAAGATGGTGAGCGCGGCGATGACGTAGAACGCGATCGCTACGTAGACATCTTGCGCGGCCATCAACGCCCACCCCGCCCGGCCGCCGCGGCCTGGCCGGCGCGGCCTCGCTTGACGCCCTGGATGAACTCCATAGCGTTGTCAACCTCGGGGGTGCCGGCGATCCGTAGCTCGTGCATGTTGAACACCAGGGATTGCTCGCGATCGTAGGTGCCGAACTCGAAGTCTGGCGCCATGACGATGGCCCGGAACGGGCAGGCCTCCACGCACAGGGCGCACTCGATACAGCCGCCCATGTCCAGGTCGAATCTATCCAGCACTTTGCCTTTGATGGGGCTTGGGTGCTGCTCGATCTTGATCACGTCAACCGGGCAGGCCAGCGCGCAGGCGCCGCAGGCCGTGCAGCGGAGGTCGCCGGTCCCCGTCTCGTAGATCAGGCGCGGGCGACCGCGCGTCCACGGGGGGAGCTCAATTCGCTCCTCCGGGTACTGGACCGTAACGGGCTTGACAAAGAAGAAGTGGTACAGCGTGGTCCAGAGGCTGCGCAGGACACCGAGCAGGAGGGCTTGTTGCATCGAAACCTACCTCAGCATCTGCTTCGCGGCCGCCACGGCCACGCTGGTCACGCCGACGTTCAGGAGTGAGAGCGGCAGAAGCTGTTTCCACGCGAAGTGCATGAGCTGGTCGTAGCGTAGCCGGGGAAGCGTGGACCGAATCCAGATGAAGACGAACGCCAGGAAGTACATCTTCAGGAAGAACCAGATGAAGGGCGGCAGGGGAATCCCGAGCACAGGCGTCCACCCGCCCAGGAACAGAATGGTCCCCATGCCAGAAATGGCGAACATGTTGGCGTACTCCGCCAAGAAGAAGACGGCGAATCGCATCCCGCTGTACTCGGTGTGGAACCCGCCGCCCAGCTCAGACTCCGCTTCCACGAGGTCGAATGGCGAGCGATTGGATTCCGCGATGCCGGCGATCAGGAAGATCAGGAACGCGAGCTGCCCGATCACGGGGTAGAACACGAACCAGACCGCCTCCTGGGCCTTCACGATCTGACCGAGCTGCATGGACCCGGCCAGCATCACCGGGATAACGGCCGCCAGCACGCCCACGATCTCGTAGCTGATGAACTGGGCCGCGGCGCGCATGCCGCCGAAGAGGGAGTACTTATTGTTGGAGGACCAGCCCGCCATGATGATGCCCAGGGTGGGCAGACCAGCCATGGCGATGACGAACAGCACCCCCACGTTCAGGTCCGCAGGCGAGAGTCCGGGTCCCCAGGGGATCGTGGCCCACACCATGAGCGAGCCGCCCAGCACGATGATGGGGGCGGCGATGAACAGCGGGCGATCCACTCCCGAGGGGATCACGTCCTCCTTGGCCAGGAGCTTCACGGCGTCCGCGATGGGCTGCAGCAGGCCAAACGGGCCGACGCGGTTGGGTCCGATGCGGTCCTGCATCTTGGCGATGATCCGCCGTTCCGCCCAGATAGCGCTGATCACCAGGCCGGGCACCACGGCGATGACGATGACCACTGACAGCGCCGCCAGGACCAGGTCTGCCACCCACGCGGGTGAGGAGGCCTGGATGGCGTCGCGGATCAGTTGAGAGAGGCTGCCAAACGGCTCGGCAATGTCGTTCATCGATCCACTTCGCCCATGACGATGTCGAAGCTACCCAGGATCACCACCGCGTCCGAGATCTTGTGGCCGATGGTGAGCTGGCCCAGGCAGGTGAGGTTGATGAAGCTAGGCGCCCGCACCTTGAATCGGTACGGGGAAGTTGACCCGTCGCTCACCAGGTAGAAGCCGATCTCGCCCTTGGGCGCCTCGACGCGCGCGTAGGCGTCGCCCTTGGGAGGTCGGAGGATCTTCGGCATGCGGCCGCGGATCTCGCCCTCCGGGAGATCGCGCAACGCCTGCTTGACGATCTTCACGCTCTCGCGCATCTCCTGGACGCGGATGAGGTAGCGGTCGTACGCGTCGCCCCCGAAGAGGACGGGCACGTTCCAGTCAAACCGATCGTAGACCCCATACGGCTCAGCCCGACGCACGTCGTAGGGCAGGCCGCTCGCGCGCGCCACCGGGCCGGTCACGCTGTAGTTCTTGGCCAGTTCAGGCGGCATCATGCCGATGCCCTTGGTGCGGGCCAGGAAGATCTCGTTGCGGGTCAACATGGACTCGTATTCGTCGATGTTGGCGTCCATGCGGTCGATGAATTCCTGGCACTTCTCAACAAAGCCCGGCGCCAGATCCCGCGCCACGCCGCCAAAGCGGATATAGCTGGGGTTCATGCGGACGCCGGCCACCATGCCGAACATGTCCAGGATCTCTTCGCGGTCGCGCAGGGCGTAGACCAGCGGCGTGAGCCAAGTTCCGGCGTCGGCGCCGAAGGTGCCGATGGCGATCTGATGGCTGGCGATCCGGTTCAGCTCAGAGACGATAACGCGGATGTACTCCGCGCGCTCCGGGACCTCGAGGCCGGCCAGCTTCTCCACGGCTAGCGCGTAGCCCCAGTTGCTGGTCATGGGGGCGATATAGTCCATCCGATCGGTCAGCGTGACGGCCTGGGTGTAGGTCCGGGCCTCGCCGAGCTTCTCGGTGGAGCGGTGAAGGTACCCCATGACGGGTTTCACAGCCACCACGGTCTCGCCCTCTAGCTGCATGACCAGACGGAATACCCCGTGGGTGCTGGGGTGCTGTGGCCCCATATTGAGGATGAGCTCGTTTTCGTCCGTGGAGGCGGTCAGAAGCTCGATGCCGCTGCCATCAAACACGGCGGAAGCCCTCCCCGGCGCCCGGCGGCAGATCCTGCTGCTCGGCGCCGAACTTCAGATGCTTGACCAGGATGTAGTCGAAGTCCGTCTGCCAGTCCTTGCGGAGCGGATGGCCGCGGAAGTCGTCTCCGTTCAGAATGCGGCGCAGATCCGGGTTACCCGGAAACCTCACCCCGAACAGGTCGTAGATCTCGCGCTCCTGGTATTCGGCGCCCGCCCAGATGCCGGTGACGGATGGACACAGCGGGTTGGTCTCCGGCGGCAGGTCCAGACGTATGACCACGCAGCCCGGGTGGGCGGTGTAGTCGTATGAGTAAAGGTGGTAGAGGAGCTCCACGCGATCGGAATAGTCGACCGCGGTGATGGCGGAGAGGTAGTCGTAGCCTAGCTCGCGGCAACGGCGCGAGACACGGACGAGATCTCCGACCCCGATCCTCACGTTGAGGTAGCCTTGCTTCTCTTCCCAGGTCAGGTCCGGCGCGGCGGCGCGCAGCACGGCAACGTCTGATGGCTCGGCGGCTGGCGCTTCGCTCTGGACTGGTTGGTTGGGGGTGGACTCGGCCATGGGGCCTACTTCTTCCCCAGCGCTTCGCGCGTGATCTTTTCCTGGAGCTTGATGATGCCGTGGAGCAACGCGTCAGGGCGCGGCGGGCAGCCAGCCAGGTAGACATCTACTGGCAGGAAGTTGTCGATGCCCGGGACGGTGCTGTAGCTGCCCTGGTAGGGGCCACCGGCGATCACGCACGTGCCCATCGCGATGACGTACTTGGGGTCTGCCATCTGGTCGTACAGCCTTCGGACGGCGGGCGCCATCTTCACGGTGACGGTGCCGGACACGATCATCACGTCCGCCTGGCGCGGCGACGGACGGAAGACCTCCGCGCCGAAGCGGGCCATGTCGAACCGCGCGGCGCCCGTGGCCATCATCTCAATGGCGCAGCAGGCGAGCCCAAAGGTGAGCGGCCACAGCGAAGAGCGCCGCCCCCAGGCCACCAGTGAGTCCAGGCTGGTCACCAGTGCGTGCCCGCGAAGCTCATTGGGCACGGGTACCCGCGAGTCCAGGACGTCTTCGGCCGCGCGTGGCAGCGCAAATTCCAGTGACGTCCGGTCGCTCGGCACGCCCAGGGTGAACCGATTGTCTGGAGGGACGGTCATAGTGGTACGTCCTTCATCGGGCGGTAGTCATGCCACGGGTGTGTGCCGTCACTCCCACTCCAGCGCGCGCTTGCGCCAGGCGTAGGCAAAGGCCACGAGTAGCAGCGCAATGAAGATGCCCATTTCGATGACGGCGAACCAGCCCAGGTTCGCAAAGGAGACCGCCCACGGGAAGAGGTAGATGGCCTCCACGTCAAAGATCACGAAGATCAGGGCAAAGAGGTAGTAGCGGGTGCGAAACTGAATGTGGGTGGGCCCGATGGTCTTCATCCCGCTCTCGTACGGCTGGAGCTTCACGCTGTTCGGCCGCCGAGGCGCCAGGAATCGGGCCACGATCAGCGGAAGGACGGGAAAGATGGCCGCGACGAGCGCGAAGATCGCCACCGGACCGTAAGACGCTAACAAGGGGAGCTCCTGAGGAGTAACGGGGGGGTGCTGGCCAGACCGTCTATCGACTGCGCGTCTCGGGGTGTGATTGCGATCAAGTGTGGCATGAAAAGGTGGACGATCTCGCGGCCGGGCGGCATTATAGCACGGTGTTTCCGCGCTGGCCGCGCTGGCCGTGGCCCCACTTTCCGTTGAGCTCCGGCAGCAGCCTGATGTCGTTCGCCACCAGATTCGGCGGGGCATCTTGAGCCTGCCGGTTGGCGATGCCCGCCGGGCATACGTGCAGGAGATGTTCACGCGGATTGCGCCGCGCTACGACCTGCTCAACACGCTGCTGACCCTTGGGCTTGACCGGACGTGGCGCAACGCGGTGCGTGACGCGGCGGCGCTGCAGCCGAATGCGCTGGCGCTGGACATCGGCACGGGCACTGGGCGGCTGGCGGATTGCCTGCGCGATGGTCAGCCGTCAGCGCGGGTGTTCGGCGTCGATCTCGCGCTCGGGATGCTTCGCGTCGGGTTGGCAGCGGAGCACGATCGGATCGGAATGGCGCTGCCCACGCGCGTCGCCGCGGCGGACGCGCTGGCCTTGCCGTTCGACGACGGCACGCTGGATTGCGTGGTGAGCGCGTTCACCATCAGAAATCTGGCGGACGTGGCGGCCGGGGTCCGCGAACAGCTCAGAGTGCTGCGGCCAGGCGGGCGGCTCGTCTGTCTGGAGCTGGCAGATCCCGCTCACCCCGCGACCGCGGCATTGTTCCGGGCGTACTTCCGCACCGTGGCCCCCGTGGCGGGTCGCCTTATCGCGGGCGCGGCGGACGCGTACACGTACCTCCCAGACTCGGTCGCGGCGTTCATGCCGCCGAGCCGCCTGGCTAAGTTGATGCGTGCAGAGGGCCTTCAATCCGTCCGTTGGCGACGACTCCATCCCGGCACGGTGGCCCTGTACACTGGCGTCAAGCCCGTCGCCTGACCCCGGCTCAGCGCGTTAGGGCGCTTTCGGGGCGTCCGGTCAGACGGGCGTCAGGCTGTCGCGGAAGATACTGAGGTGTTCCAGCGCGCGGCCAGCACCTATGGCGACGCACGACAGGGGATCGTCCGCGACGTAGGCGGCCACGCCGGTCTGCTTGGCGATCAGGCGATCGAAGTTGCGGAGCAACGAGCCGCCGCCGCTCAAGACGATACCCTTGTCCACGATGTCTGACGCCAGCTCCGGCGGCGTCTGCTCCAGCACGGAGCGGACGTTCATGACGATCTGCTGGAGCGCCTCGCTGATGGCCTCGGTGATCTCGTTGGAGTTGAGCAGCCGCGTCTTGGGCAGGCCGTCAATCTGATCGCGGCCGCGCACCTCGCAGTGGAGCGGCTCGCGGAGCGGAATTGCGCTGCCGATTTGGAGCTTAATCTCCTCGGCCGTGCGCTCGCCGATGATGAGGTTGTGTTTGCGGCGGACATACGTCTGGATGAGCTCGTCTATCTTGTTGCCACCCACGCGGATCGAGCTTGACACCACCATGTCGTTCAGCGAGAGGACCGCGGCCTCGGTAGTGCCACCGCCAACGCCGACGATCATGCTGCCGGAGGGGCCATCGATGGGCACGTTGGCGCCGATCGCGGCGGCCAACGGCTCCGCAATGAGGTGCGCGTCCTTGGCGCCGGCCTGCATCGTGGCGTCGAGCACGGCCCGGCTCTCCACGTTGGTGACGCCGGCCGGGATGCAGATCATCACCACGGGACGGAAAAGGTTGAACCGGCCGGAGACCTGGCGGATGAAGAACCGAAGCATGGCCTCGGTGATCATGTAGTCCGCGATGACGCCGTCTCGCATGGGGCGGGTCACCTTGATGCGGCCGGGCGTTCTGCCGATCATCTGCCTGGCCTGGTGGCCCACGGCCACCACCCGGTAGCTGCCATCCGTGTCGGTATACGCGACGACTGACGGCTCGTTGAGGACGATGCCGCGCCCCTTCACGTAGACGAGCACGTTGGTGCTCCCGAGGTCTACGCCGATCTCTTTAGCGAACATCGGGCCGCCTCAGTGCAGGTGGGGACGTGTGGCCGGGCTATGGGCGCGCCGTGCTCCCGTTGCCAGCGTCGCGGCGGGGAACGCTGTGGTGCGAATCAGAGGGTGTTGGGCCGGCGCTTGCGGCGCACCACGTTCAGCCGTGCCGCGGAGCGGCCCAGCGCCAGGCGGGCGGTGGCGATGTCCGCGGGGCGGCCCGCGGCCTGGGCCTCGCGGAGCGTGCGCTCAGCGCGCTCGCGGGCCGCCTGGGCACGCGACTCATCGATCTCGTCTTCCCGCTCGGCGGTGTCCGCCAGGATCAGCACGCGGTCGCGGTTCACCTGCAGGAAGCCGCCGCTCACGGCCATCTCGGATTCCGTGTTGCCCTTGCGGATCCTGATGGCGCCGGAGCCCAACGTGGTGAGCAGGGGTGCGTGCCGCGGGAGGATGCCCACGACGCCCTCGGAGCCCGGTGCCACCACCATGTCCACGTCCTCGTCGGTCAGCACCTGCCGGTCCGCGGTCACGACTTCAACCGTAAGCTTGGCCATTAAGCATCACCCTAATTCAGCGAGAGGCGGGAAGTTCAGACGTGCGCGGGTGGGTCGGGGGCGATGAGTCGCCGCTTCCTGGTCCCACTGGGCGCAGGCTTTTCGTCCGGAGGATACGGCCGCGCTGGCGGGGCGTGCAAGCGCAACGCGGGACCGGCGGCCCCGCTCGTTCGTTACCCGAATGGCCGCCTTTTATCAGGCGCTGTGTTGATATCATTACGCGCCCGCGTTAGCGGGCACGGCCGGGAGGTCCACGTTGGGTAGCGAAGCAACTGGGGTGAGCGTAGTCGGGCGACGCACGTTTCTGGCTGGGCTGGCCGGAGTCGTTGGGGTTGCCGCGGCCGCGTTTGGCCTGGCTCCGGAGATGGCGCTCGCGAAGCGCAAGGGCTCGCTGAGCAACAGCCGTCGAAAGAAGGGCAAGGTCCACGACAAGAAGAAGGGGAAGAAGTCCGAGAAGAAGCGGGGCTAGCGCCGCGCAGTCTGCTCAGACCGCTTCACGGTCGGCCTCACGGTCGTAGGTAGCTCCGCAGCCCCTCCTCGAGGGTGGCGAACGTGACACCGAACACCTTCTCCGCCGCGGATGGGTCCACCCGCTCGTCCATGGTGATGAAGTCCACGGCACCGGGTGACAAGGGCGCGTTGGGCAGGAACTGAAGCAGGGCCGCTGGGATTTTCACCAGCCATGTGGGCTGATGGACCAGCGGCTTCTTCTTGTCCACGATCCGCATCACGGTCTCGATGATCTCATCCATGGTGAGCGCGTCGCGGCTGCCCAGCTCAAACACGCGGTTGGTCGCTTCGCCGTTGTCCACGGAGGCGGCGATCACCCGCGCCACGTCGAAGACGGAGATGGGCTGCACGCGCTCCTTCCCGCTGCCGATGACGGGAACGGCGGGCAGGTAGCGGACGAACGCTACGAACTTGTTGAGGCTGCGGTCGTCCGGCCCGTAGATCCAGGACGGTCTCAGAATCACGTACTGGAGCCCGCTGCTGGTCACGGCTGTTTCTGCCCGGTGCTTGGCCTTGAACCAGGATTCCACCCTGTCTGGGCCGGCGCCGGCGCCGCTCACATAGATGAATCGCCTGACGTTCGCTGCCAGGCATGCCTGGACCATGTGCTCCGTGCCCGCGCCGTCCACCGCCTCGTATGTCCACCCACGGCGCGAGTTCTCCACCGGGTGGTTAGGGAACTGGACGCAGTGGATGACGGCTTCCGCGTCCGCAACAGCCGCGCGGAGAGAGTTGGGCTCTGAGACGTCTCCCTGCACGAACCGGACCGTGTCTCGCGCCGGGATGGCGTCCGGGTTCCGGGTCATCACCGAGATCTCGTGCCGCCGGCCAGCGACAAGCTGGTCTACCACGCGGCGACCGATAAACCCGGTTCCGCCCGCTACGAGGACGCGCATGGCGCTACGACTCCGGACCGAACGTCTGGACCGAGTCCAGGCCGCGCAGGAGCTTGAGGTAGCCGTCTCTCGTCAGCGGGGGCGTGTACTCCGCGAGTACGCGCCGCGCACCCGCGGATCCCTCCGCTAGCAGATCAATGACGGTCATCGCCATGCACTTCGCGGGTAGGATGGCTGCCGTCTCGTAGTCCACTATCTCGTAGTCGCTGCCGTGCCCGCCGCCGATGGCCCCACCGGCGTAAGGGTGGAGAGCCGGCATGATCTGGCTGATGTCGCCCATGTCTGTGGAGCCACCGCGGTGTCCCATCTCTGCTGTGATGTCCGATGGCGCAATGAGCCGCTCGGCGTTCCTACCATACATGGCGCTGAGGCTCGGGTCCTTCAGGAGGGGAAGATAACCGGGCAGCGTGGTGATCTCCACGGACGCGCCGATGGCCATGGCCGCTCCGCGGAGCGCGCGGTCCACTTTCTTGTTGGCGTCCAGGATGGCATCCAGCCGTGCGCCGCGGACGAACGATTCCATGGTGGCAAGCCGCGGAACGATGTTCACCGTCTCCCCGCCGCGGGTGAGGATGGGGTGTACGCGGATGTGGTCCTCGTCGCGGAAGGTCTCGCGCTGGTAGTGGATCGCGGCCAAAGCCAGCGAGGCCGCGTTGAGCGCGTTGATCCCCTGGTCAGGCGCGCCGCCGGCGTGGGCGGCCTTGCCCAGAAAGCGCGCAAATTTCGCGATCATCCCGTTGTTGGTGCTGTTAAGCCCCACCTTGCCATCGCCAGGCCGGGAGCTGACGTGGACCATCATGGAGATGTCCACGTTGTCAAACGCGCCCAGCTTGACCAGCTCGGCTTTGCCACCCAGGAATTCGATCTTGCGCTCGTCGCGCAGCCCCATCCGGTACTCGATCTCCACGTACTCTTCGGCTGGGACGGCGATCAGCGAGACGCTTCCAGCCAGATCGGCGAGCACTCCAGAGCGAAGCAGGCCAATGCCCGCGCCCATCATGCTGGCGATCTGCGCGTTGTGGCCGCAGGCGTGCGCGGCGCCGGTGGTCGGATCGGCGTACGGGTTGTCTGGCACGCCCAGTGCGTCTAGTTCACCCAGGATGGCGACGCGCGGCCCGGTTCCGCTAGTGGGCAGCTCCGCTCGGACGCCGGTAACGCCCAGTCCGGTGCGTGCTGACAGGCCCAGATCCTGGAAGGCCCGCGCCACCCTCTGGGCGGTGCGTACCTCGCGGTAGCCCGTCTCTGGGTGGCTTCTGATCTCAGTTGCGAGTGCAACGATGGCGTCTCGCCGCTGATCGATAGCCTCGCACGCGCGCTGCTTCAGTTGATCGAGTGAGCTCATCACATCCTCCGCTGTGCGGGATTCCGGCGGCCTTTCGGGACGGGACCTGAGACGTCGGCGCGGATGATCGGAGGGTTAGAGATCGTCGTCCGCGCGGGATTGTCTGAGCAGCTCCTCCAGTTCCCGCAGCACGTCGTCGGCGGTGGGTGTCTCGCGAGGTCCGTCCGGACGGTCCAGCAGCTCCAGGTCGGGCGCTGTCGAGCGTTCGTCATCGACGCCTAGCTGTTCTACGTACGCCGTCACCTCGGGGTTGTCGGAGATCGCAGCCTCAACGCGGGCCTCGAGCTGCTCGCCCGCCACTCGAATCTCGGCCAGGTCCAGGTCCACGTCCAGCCAGGCGCTCAGTACGGCCAGCACGGCGTGCGAGACCTTGGCGTTGGGCACGGCGCGGACGTATTGTGGCGCGTGTCCCCACAGGCTGGCCGCCGGCAGGCCGCGCCGCTGGCACGCGTCCAGCATGGCGGATTGGACGCTGCTCGGGCCCTGGTAGCTCGTGGACTCTATGCCGAACCGGCTGAGCTGGGCTCGCAGCGCTTCGGTGCTTCCGTGTCCAGAGAGCCGAACCGGGCCGCGGTGCGAGACGGCGTCGTACGTGCCGCCCAGGGCGACGACCTGCTGAACTTCGCAGCGCTCGGCTAGCTGAAGCAGCGCGTCCACGTAGCCACGCCAGTTGAGGTTCGGCTCGCGGCCCTGGAAGAGGATCAGGTCCGCGTCGCCGGTTGCGTCGCGCCAGGCAAAGAACTCGTTGGTTGGCCACTCAATCGCCCGCTGCCCGGGCGCCAGCAGGATGGTGTTTGGTCTGGTTTCGGTGAAGACGTAGAAGGTCTCAGGATCGATCTCTGCAAACCTGCGCGCGCGGAGCTTGCGCGTGAGGTACCGGATCGAACCGGAGGCCGCCTCCGCGGCGTCGGGCCAGCCGGAGAAAGCGGCGATCAGCGTGGGTCGTCGGAGCTCGGGTAGCTCGTGGATCGTTAGCTCGTCCATACACTGGGCGACGGCCAGCGTGCTGGTCAGCGTCGGACGCCAATTGTACGGCCGGCGTATGGCGGCGCACCCGCCATTCGCCTCACGGTACAGTGACGATCGTGAGCGACGGTCAATACGGGCGCAAGTTTGAGGACGTGCCGTGGCTGCGATCTCTGCTTGGTGTGCTGACTCGCGTAGAGTCCAGCCCGGGCCCGGAGCTCCACGTCGCGCTTGGCGCGGTCCCGCGAGCGGCCCGGGTTGCTCTATTGCCGGGTTCGTTCAATCCACCGACCGTCGCGCACCTGGCCCTCGCCCGGGCCGCGCGCGAGCGGGGCGGGGTGGACGCGTGTGCGTTTGTCTTGAGCACCAACACCGTGAACAAGGAGCGCGTGACCGGGGCGGCGCTGGTGGATCGCCTGGCGATGCTGGAGGGTTGCCTGACCCCAGGGCGGGAGGCGGTGCTGCTCGTAAACCGGGGGCTGTACGTCGAGCAGGCCCGGTTGATCCGTCAGCGGCTGCCCTGGATACGCGAGGCCGTGTTTCTGGTGGGGTTCGACAAGATCGTCCAGATCTTTGACCCGCGCTACTACGTGGACCGCGACGCCGCGCTGCATGAGCTGTTTGGCCTGACCAGCTTCCTGGTGGCGCCGCGTGAGCGCGCGGAAGAAGCCGAGCTTCGGGCACTCCTGGACGAGGACGGCAACCGCGCGTTCGCCGGGGGCGTGGAGTATTTGCCGCTGCCTCGGGACCTTCGCGATGTCTCGTCCTCGACCGTGCGTGAGATGGGGAGAGGATCGGCGGAGGCAGCCTCCGCTGTGCCGCCGGCGGTCCAGGAGTTCATGCGATACTACGGCGCCTACGACGCGAGTGATCGGTATCAGCAGCGACTTAACTGGTTGGAAGGCTTGCTGCCCGCCTGACGGCGCGCGCAGGCCGGGCGGGGCCGTATGACGGAGCGGCTAGGCGGCGAATTGCTCCAATCTCTGCGTCTGGCCGTGGGCAGCCACGCGGTGCTGGATTCGCCTGAGGAGCTCCTGGCCTTTGAGTACGACGGCTACGTGAGCCGCGCGCTTCCGCAGGCCGTGGTCCAGCCGTCCACGCCCGGGCAGGCGGCGGCTTCTGTCGCGGCGGCGCTGCGAAGCGGTGTACCGGTCACTGCCCGCGGCGGTGGCACCGGCTTGAGCGGGGGCAGTATTCCCGAGCAAGGCGGGCTGCTGGTGGATCTGAACCAGATGCACCGGATCCTTGAGGTGGATCAGGACAATCGGGCCGCTCTGGTAGAGCCGGCCCTGCTCAATCTGGATCTCTCCAATGCCGTCGCTCAATTCGGGCTTTTCTACGCGCCGGATCCGTCCAGCCAGAAGGCCAGCACCATTGGCGGCAACATCGCGGAGAACGCGGGCGGTCCCCACTGCCTGTCCCGCGGCACCACCACGAATCATGTGCTGGGCCTGCAGATGGTGGCCCAGGACGGGGCGTTGATGACGCTTGGCGGACCTGCTCCAGATGCCCCGGGGTATGACCTGGTGGGGCTGGCTGTTGGCAGCGAGGGCATGTTTGGCGTGGTCACGCGGGCCTGGCTACGGCTGTTGCCATCACCCGTTGAGACGGTGACGTTCCTCGGGCTGTTCGATTCCGTGCACGCGGCAGGCGCCGCGGTCTCTTCGATCGTTGCCCACGGGGTGGTTCCTTCAGCACTCGAGTTGATCGATGCGCCCAGCGCTCGCGCCCTCGAGCAGTCTTTTCACGCGGGCTATCCGGACGATATCGGCGCGGTACTCTTGATTGACTGTGACGGGCTGCCTGAGTCCGTGGAGGCGCAGGCCGCGGTCGTCCGCCGTTTGTGCGAGGAGACGCCCGGGAATCGGGGCGTTCGCTACGCGGGCACCACGGCGGAGCGGGACCTGCTATGGAAGGCACGGAAAGGCGCATTGGCGGCGATGGCGCGCATCGCCCCGAACTACTACCTCTGTGACGGCGTGGTGCCGCGTAGCAGGCTGGCGGACGTTCTGCGGCGGGTGTACGAGGTTGGCGATCGCGAGCGCGTCATCATCGCCAGCGTGGCACACGTCGGAGATGGGAACCTGCACCCGCTGGTGCTGTACGACGCGCGCGAGCCGGACGTGATGGAGCGCGTCCACCGTGCCGCGGATGACATCATCAGGCTCTGTGTGGAGGCCGGTGGCACGATCACGGGCGAGCATGGTGTGGGCATTGAGAAGCGCGACTACATGGGCTGGATGTTCACCGAAGATGATCTGGAGCGGATGCGGCGAGTGCGTCGGGCGTTCGACCCACATGAGCTGTTCAACCCGGGCAAGGTGTTCCCGGGCGTGAGCGCGGCGGCAGGCGCGGCGCGGCCGCACGTGCGCGAGACCGCCGCCATCGGACCTGACGCGTGGATCTAAGGAGCGGCTTCACCATCCCAGATCCTCCATCCGCGGCAGCGCTGGGTGCCTGCGTGCACTGCGGGCTGTGCCTTCCGCATTGCCCCACGTTTCGCGAGCTACGGGTGGAGACGGCCTCGCCGCGGGGCCGACTGCACCTGATCCGCGCGTTCGGTGAGGGGAGACTGGAGCCCGGCGAACGGTTTGAACGGTTCATGGGTGAGTGCCTGGACTGCCGCGCGTGCGAGGCGGCCTGCCCAAGCGGGGTGCCGTTCGGCGCGCTCATGGAGGCGACCAGAGCCGAGCTTCGGGCGCGCCGTGCGCCCCGCGCGGTGCCGAGGCTATGGCAGTGGCTGTTGTTCCGCGTGCTGTTCTTCCAGCCAGGGTTGTTGGAGGCGTTGGGCGCCGTGCTGCGGCTGTACCAGCGGTTGGGCATTCAGCGTCTCGTTCGCGCGAGCGGGGTCCTGGACGCGGCGTCCACACGCCTGGCGGACGCCGAGCGGATGCTGCCCGGACTGTCTTCACGGTTTTATCGACCCAGGGGCGAGGCCGTGGACTACGCACCAGGCCACCGGCGCGTCGGGCTGTTCGCCGGTTGCGTCATGCGGGTGGCGTTCGCGGACACGCATCGGTCCACCGCCGAAGTGCTCCGCCAGAACGCGTGCGCAGTTGTTGAGCCCGTCGGCCAGGGCTGCTGCGGCGCGCTCCACGTGCACGCCGGTGATCGGGACGGCGGCCGTGAGCTGGCTCGACGGAACATCGAGGCGTTCGAGCAGGCCGGGGTGGACCTGATCGTCGTCAACGCCGCTGGGTGTGGCGCGGCGATGAAGGAGTACGGGCTGCTGCTGGCCGATGACGCGCGCTGGGCTGGGCGGGCGGAGCGGTTCAGCCAGCGTGTCCGGGACTTCAGCGAGCTTCTGCCGGAGGTTGGCTGGCGGCCGCCGACGACCGGGCTGCGCGCCAGGGTGACCTACCAGGATGCCTGTCATCTTTCGAACGCGCAGGGCGTTCGGCAGCAGCCACGCGACCTGCTGAGGTCCATCCCCGGCATCGAGCTGGTGGAGATGCCAGAGGCCGATCGCTGCTGCGGGAGCGCCGGCGTCTACAACATCACTCAACCGGCACTCGCTGAGCGGTTCGGCTCCATGAAAGCGTCAGACGTCGACGGGACCTCCGCGGATCTTGTGGTCAGCGCCAATCCGGGCTGTTTGATCCAGCTTCGGGCACACCTGGCCGCACGGCAGAGCCATACGCGAGCCGTGCACATCGCGGACCTCTTGGCGGCGGCCTATCGCAGAGCGTCGGTGCGTTAGGCGGCAGGACTCTGGCGGGCGTTGCCGATGCGCGGCTCAGCCCGCGTTTCGCTCCAGAGGTCGGGCGAGACACTGGCGGAGGGGGTCAAAACGTCGATCTTGGTGGTCCCTCGCGAGATCATCTGACCGACTACCTCGTCTAGCTGGGGCCGCGCGAAGTAGAAGCCCTGCCCGCGGTCGCACCCGAGCTCGCGCAGGGCCTCGATCTGCCGCGGGGTTTCGATGCCTTCGCCCGTAATTGACAGCCCCAGCGCACGACCCAGCGAGATGACGCTCTGGACGATGGCCGAGTCGTTTGCGTCGCGGCCGAGGCCGCTGACGAACGCGCGATCGATCTTGAGGGTGTCCACCGGGAACTGCTTGAGGTAGGCCAGCGACGAATAGCCGGTGCCGAAGTCGTCGATGGCAAGCTGGACGCCCAGCCACTTGAGGCCCATCATGCGCTCGATCGCGGCGGCGGTGTCCTGCACGAGCACGCTTTCCGTGATCTCGAGTTTGAGGCGGGCCGGCTCCAGGCCAGTGCGAAGCAACACGTCCGCCACCTGCGTCACGAGGTCTGGCTGCATGAGCTGACGCGCCGCGAGGTTCACGCCCACGGTGATCGCGCGCTCGCCGCCGTAGCGCGTGTTCCAGATGTGGGTCTGGCGGCAGGCCTCCTCGAGAACCCAGTTGCCGATGGGCACCACCAGACCGGTCTCCTCGGCAATGGGGATGAAGCGCCCCGGCGAGACCAGGCCGTGGCGTGGGTGCTGCCAGCGAACGAGCGCTTCAGCTTCCAGCACGCGACCGCTCTCGAGGGACACGATGGGCTGGTACAGCACGCGAAGCTCGTCGCGCTCGATCGCGTGACGGAGGTCGGCTTCTAGCTCGAGGCGATCAACGTTCACCTCCACCATGCTGGCGTCGAACAGCTCCGCCCGCGCCTTGCCGTTTGCCTTCGCGTGGTACATCGCGCTGTCTGCGTTGCGGAGCAGGCTCTCTGCCGTCGCAACCTCTGGCGAGCTGACGGCAATGCCGATGCTGAACGCCGGGAACACCTCGTGGCCGTCGATCGTGGTTGGTGGCCGCAGCGCGGTGGCGATGCGATCGGCCATCTCGCTGGCCGCGGCCTCCCCGTCAATGTCTTCCAACAATACCGTGAACTCGTCGCCACCAAAGCGTGCCACGGTGTCGCCGGGCCGCATGATCCGGCGCAGTCGGTGGGCCACGTCGCGCAGCAGGCGGTCGCCGGCATCGTGGCCCAGACCGTCGTTGATGGTCTTGAAGTTGTCGAGGTCCAGGAACAGCACGCCGATAGGCCGCCGGCGCCCGCCCGAGCGTGCCAGCGCAGCCTGGAGTCGGTCCATGAAAAGCGCGCGGTTAGGTAGGGCCGTCAGCGTGTCGTGGTAGGCGAGCTCGCGGAGTTGCTCCTCGAAGAGCTTGCGCTCCGTGCAGTCTCGCCACGTGGCGAGGATGCCATCGATGTGCCGGTCGTGGACGAGATTCTTGGCGGTGAGGTCGAACACGTGCCACGAGTTATCCAGGTGCTTTAGCCGGACCTCGGTGGAGAATTGCGCGCCCGGCTTGGCCGCCACCTGGCGGAGGAGCACGCCCACGGCGTTCAGGTCTTCCGGGTGCAGACGCGAGAGGATGCCGCCGCTCCCGGACGGTTGAGGCCCCCATGTCTGCTCGGCGAGCGGGCTCTGGTAGCGCACCTCGGCGTCCGGGCTGAGAATTGTGACGATGTCCGCGCTATTCCCCATGAACGCGCTGAGTCGCTCTTCGCGTGACTTGGCAAGCCATCGCTGTGCAGCGAGCTCTTCCTCCAGCAGTGTGACCTTGACGCGTGCCTGTACGCGAGATTCTGACAGCACCCAGACCAGGGCAGCGGCGACGATGAGGCCGATCGCCACGAGGCCAGCGAGGTGGTATGGGATCAGGGGTGAACGCACCACTGAGGCAAACGTCGGGCCGAGCTCAAGCCAGTACACCGCGATGCTGCGCCCGTCGACGACCACCGGCGTGAGGACGCTGAGGCCGCGCTCCTGGCCCCGAATGACCGCGTAGATGGTGCTTGGCGACGCCTCATCCAGCACAGCGATGGTCTCGCCGCGTTGCATCGCGCTGCGCGCAGCCTCCAGCGTCGCAGGCTGGAGCGGTGTGATCGGACTGGCGGGGTCGCGGTAGACGATCGTCCCGTCCGTCGCCAGAAGCGATGCGCGAAGCACTGAGGTCGGGCGGAGGGTGAGGTCGCCTCGAGCCGCTACGGGATCGAAATAGCGCGGTAGACGGGTCGGCTCAGCGGGATCCGTCACCGGGACAACCTCCGCCCGACGCAATCCCTGGTCGGACGCGAGGCGAGCTCGCTGCTCGGCGAATGAGGTGAGATAGTCGCGGGCGCGTCCAGCCGCGATCAGCTCGGCGGCAATGGATGTGCTCAGCATGGTCGCCGCCGCGGCCATCAGGAGGGCGCCAAGCGACAGCAACACCGCCGCCCATCGCGGTAGGCGCCTGCTGATCCCTGTTCTTCTGGTGTTGGTGCCTTTGGTCTTGTTGGGTGTTCGTGGGGCGCCGCGGTTGCTCCCTCGATTCCGCAAGAAGACGGACGTAGCCATATGGTGGCGCGCCTCAAGTGAACGTGACCGGTGCCAGCCACGCACAGGTGACCGGTCTGCGAGCCGGATCCAACACCAGTGACAACGCCGCGCCCACCAACTTTGGGACGGCGGCTGATGGTCTTCGCGTTACGCCAGGTCGGGCGCGTGCCGGACTGGAGCGCGCGGAGCGCCTTCCGCGGGACCGGGGATTGTTCGGGGATCCGCCCCGGTCAGGCCACCCGCTGGTGTTCCGTGCGGCTTTCCTTGACCGTACCCACCAGCAGGTTGGTCGCCAGGACGGTCGCGGCAATGAAGTAGAAGGCGGCCGGGATCCCCCACCGATCGGCGATGAGTCCGCCCACGATCGGAGCGATGGAGCCCAGCAGTGACTGGGCCGCGAAGAGGATGCCGATGCTGGTGCCACCCAGCTCCGGCGGAGCCACTTCCAGCGCCCAGGCGTTGAGCACGGGCGTCATGGAGTACAGAAAGAACCCGATGAGGGCCAGCACGAAGATGAAGAGCCACTCAATCTGGAGTGCCATCAGCGCCACCAGCATGACACTGGTGCTGACCATGCCGGCGACAATGACGGGGCGGCGGCCGATCCGGTCGGAAAGCGCCCCGGAGATTGGGACGGAGATCAGCCCCGCCGCCTGCGTGACCGCCAGGTAAGTGCCCACCAGGACTGTGCTCATGCCGAGATTTGCCGTGAGATAGATGGGGAGGAATGTGGAGAGGGCGCTCTGGGTGGTAGCCCGTGCGCCGCCGATCCCGGCGACCTTGAGCATGTTGCCATCGCGCAGCAGCGCCTTGACGCCCGATGTGTACTCGGCCAGACTCATGGGCCCCCGACGGGAGCTCACGGTGTTCGAGACTTCCACGTTCCGCATCATCCGCCAGAAGATGACGCCCATGATCATGCCTGGAATGACGTTGTAGACACTGAGCTCCCGCCAGGTGAGCCACTGCAGCATGACGCCGGCGACCGCGGGTGCCACCGTGTCGCCGAAGTTCTGCCCCACCGAGTGCATGGCGGTCGCGAAGCCGCGGCGAGTGGGATAGAGGTCAGAGAGGCTGGACAGCGCGGCGGGGTGGTAGAGCAGGTTCCCAATACCGACGATGGAGAGCAGCACGGCGATGACCACGAAGTTTTGCGTGATGCCCAGAAAGAGGTAGGGGACGCCGGCCCAGGCGATGGCCATGGCCATGACGAGTTTGTGGCGGCCAACCATGTCCACGATCATGCCGCCCGGCAGGTTCACGATGGTGCTCGTGATGCTGCGGAGGCCGATGAGGATGCCAACCTGGGTGAGCGTCAGGTCCAGGTCGTCCGCGAACAGGGGTAGCATCACCGTAAACGCCCCGGGGTACCAGTGGGTCATCGCGTGTCCCACGGAGATGCCCAGCATGGGCCCGTCTCCGCGCTGGAAGCCCGGGATCTTCATACAGTGCCGCCTCTCGGTCCGTGATCCGTCGGCCGGCCCCTGGCCGCCGTGCGCGGCGGCCAGGATAGCAGATGGCCCTTGGGGTCAGTCGTACGAGGCGATGTTCTCCGGCCGGGCGATCTCCTTGAATTCCGCCTGCGGAGCGCGCCCCTGCGTGATCAGTGCGCCGTCCACCAGGATGCTCACACCAGTCACGTAGGACGCATCGTCGCTGGCCAGGTAAACGGCGGTCCAGGCGATGTCGGCGGGGGTGCCCGCCCGGCCGATTGGGACCACCGTTGCCCGTGTGGCTTGCTCCTCCGCGGGGAGGGCGAGGAAAGGCCGCGTGGCGATCAGCCCGGGCTGGATCGAGTTGACCCGAATTCCCCACGGGGCGAGGTCGACAGCTGTGGCGCGCGTGAAGCTGTCGATGGCGCCCTTCATGGAGTCGTAGGCGATAGAATTTCGATGGGGACGGACCGCGCCGTTAGTGCTGATGTTGATGATGCTGCCGTTGCGTTTCTCAGCCATGATCTTTGCGGCGCGGTGCGAGCAGTAAAACAGCATGCCTAGATTGGCGGCCATGAACCGGTCCCAACCGGTGGAGGTCATCTTGAGGAATGGTCCTCGCGATCCCTGGCCCACGTTCATCATGGCGTTGTTCACGAGGATGTCCAACGTGCCGAACCTGGCCAGCGTCTTCTGGAACAGGTCCTCAACTTGTGACTCCACGCTGACGTCCGTGTGAACCCACAGCACTTCGCCTCCGGCCTCTTCAATTGAGCGGGCGGCGGCCGGTAGGCGCTCCGCGTCCATGTCGCAGATGACCACACGGGCGCCCTCGCGAGCGAATCGCTGCGCGATGCCCAGGCCGATTCCGCCGGCGGCTCCGGTGACGATCGCCACCTTGTCTTTGAGAATCACGACTGACCCCTCCGTGCCAGCGCCATGGAGCTCGGCGCGGCACAGAAGACTAGCAGGTGTGCGCGGCCATCCGCGCGGGCGTGCGTTCGCGTCGCGCAGGAGGGAGCGGGCTGCCGTTGCCTGAGTTGCGTGAGTGGGGGAAGGACCTGGTCATGTTGGCGAGGCTCGGCCGTGACCTGCCGCCGCGTCTACGTGCCCCGCTCGATGCCCACGTGATCCGTGGCCGAGTAACGGCACGGCTTGCGAACCGCGGACGCGCGTTCGCCGACGCGCTCGACACACTGGTCTTCCAGAACCCAGGTAGCCCCTATCGGTCCCTCTTCAGCTGCGCGGGCGCGGAGCTTGGTGATGTGCGGGCGCTCGTGGATAGCGATGGCCTGGAGGGCGCGCTCACGGTGCTTGCCGCACGCGGTCTGTACGTGCGCATCGACGAGCTCAAAGGGCAGCGCGAGGTGGTGCGCGGAAGCTTCCGCACCTGGTTTGACCCGGACGCGTTCAATCATCCAGCGCTGAGCGGACACCTGGCCATCAACACTGGCGGCAGCGGTCGGCGCCCATCGAGGGTTCGGTATTCCCTCCAGTTCCTGGAAGAGTGGGCATGCTCCGTGGCGCTCGCGGCGACCGCGCACGGATTCGCCGCGCCTACGCAGGTGTTCTGGTGGCCGGTCCCCATGGCTCACGCGATGATGGCTGGGATGGTCGGCCAATCCGTGGCCGGGTGGTTCTATCCGGTTCACCCGCTCCCGTTTGCGGCGCACTGCTTTGCCCGTTGGGTTAGCCTGGTCAGCGTGAGCGCCGGCTGCAGGATCCCGGGACCACGGCGGCTGGACTTACAGGAACCTGAGCGGATGGCCCATTGGCTTGCCCGAGAACGCCGTGAGCGGGGGCCAATGCTGCTGTGGGCGACGTCTAGCGCGTGCGCTCGGCTGGGACGGGCGGCGTGGGATGCCGGGCTGAGCCTTGATGGCGTCGCGTGCCTCGCCACCGCGGAGCCCATGACGGAGACGCGTCTGCAGGAAGCGCGGCGGGCCTCCATGAGGGTGATCGTGGGTTACAGCAGCGTGGACGTGTCCGCGCCCGCATACGGCTGCGCCGCCCCCGACGCGGTTGACGACATGCACGTGATGCTGGACCGCTGTGCACTGATCTCCCACCGTCGACGGGTCAACGAGGACGGGCCAGAGATCGACGCCCTACTGTCCACTTCATTGAGTATGCACGCGCCGAAGGTCGCGATCAACTGCGAGACGGGGGACTACGGGGTACTTGAAGAGCGTGATTGCGGCTGCTCGCTGGGCGGTCTTCCGATGCGGCGGCATCTTAAGCACGTGGGGAGCTTCGAGAAGCTCTCGACTGAAGGCGTCACGTTCGCTCGCACCGACTTGCTGCGGATTCTGGAAGAGGTCTTGCCTCGGCGATTCGGCGGGGCGCTGCACGACTATCAGGTCGCCGAAGAGGAAGAGGCCGGTGGAGCCCCCACGCTGGTAATACGGGTGAGCCCCAGCTTGGGTGCTCTCGATGAGGCGGCCGTGCGGGAGACGTTTGTCGCGGCGCTCTCGGCCGGGGGCGGTGGGAATGCCTACTTCGCGCGCGTGCTGGACGCGATGGGAACGGCGCGTGTCCGCCGCGAACCGCCGCGTGCCACGGCCGCGGGCAAGGTGCTGCCGCTGCACCTGCTGCCCCGCCCGTAGCCCAAGGTGGGCGCTGGCACGCGTGGTGGCTTGGAGTACCATTCGCCCGTTGTGATCGGTTCATGATTGAACTCGTGCGACTCAGTCTGGGGCGACTGGGGAGACTGGGTACAACTGAAGGGGTGTCGGGCGATTGACCGTCTTCTCCGCGCTGCTGCTTGCCTTTGCCGCTAGCTGTGCCACCCTGGTGCTGGAGCTGGTCGCGGGCCGGATGCTGGCGCCTTACATCGGTGCGTCGCTGTATACGTGGACCGCGATCATCGGCGTGGTGCTGGCCGGGCTGAGCGTGGGGGCGTGGCTGGGAGGCCGGATTGCCGATACGCGGCCGGGTTGGCGCAGCCTGGGGTACGTGCTCCTGGCGGGTGGTCTGTGCGCCGCGCTCACCCTGCCGGTGACCGTGTTGCTCGGTGAGTCCGCCGCGGTTCGCTCGCTCTCGTTGCTCGGTCGCATTGTCGCCCTGACCACGCTGGTGTTCTTACCGCCCAGTCTGATCCTGGGCATGGCCACGCCACTGGCGATCCGTGTCTCTCTGCGCGACGTGGAGCACACCGGGCGGATAGTGGGGCTGGTGGCCGCGGCGGGTACGGTGGGAAGCCTGGTGGGCAACTTCCTGACCGGCTTTGTCCTCACGGCTTACTTAGGCGTGACCACGATTGTCCTCGCGGTCGCGGTGCTGATGGTGATCGTGGGAGCCGCCGTGGTCGCGGTGTCGCGCGACGGCGCGACGCCCGATACGTCGTCCACAGTCGCTGGAGAGGCCTCCCCCGGCATCGATGGGGGCCGGGCACGGACCGATGCGCTTGGCCTGACCGGCAACGTCGGGCTGGCGTGCGGCGTGGTGATCGTGGCGAGTTTCTGCTCGATGGTGATCGAGCTCTCAGCGAGCCGCCTTCTGGCGCCGGTCGTGGGGCTGTCGCTGTATAGCTGGACTGGGATCATCGGCGCGGTGCTGGCCGCCATGGCGCTGGGGCACGTGATTGGTGGCAGGATCGCGGATCGCTTTCCCCGTCAGATGGTCCTGGGCACGTGCCTGTTCCTCGCAGGGCTGGCCAGCCTGAGCATTCTCGCCGCGCAGCCATTGCTGGGTACGGGGGAGTTCTTTCGCGGATACAGCCTGATCGGCCGGATCATGGCGCTAACCGCCGCCATCTTCTTCGTGCCCATCATGCTGCTGGGCATGATTTCGCCCCAGGTCATCCGCCTGGCCGTCACGGATGTCCGTGGGGCCGGCGGGGTAGCCGGCCGGATCTACGCGTGGTCCACGGCGGGGGCCATCCTGGGCACGTTTGCCACGGGATGGTGGCTGATCACGGCGTTCGGCGTGCAGCACGTGGTGCTGGGAGCGGGGGTTGCACTGCTGCTCCTGGCCGTGCTGGTCGGACGGTTCTGGCGGGAGCCGCTTGTGCTGGCCGGCTTCGTGGTGATTGCCGGCGGCAGTCTGTACGGTCTGGTGTCACGGGACCTGTTGACTTCAAAGTGCGTCCGGGAGACCAACTACTTCTGCATCAAGGTGTACGACGAGCTTAGAGGGGACTTCTCGGTAAAGGTGCTCGTGCTCGACCATCTGATCCACTCGTACGTAAAGGTCGGCGATCCCACATACCTGGGTTACGAGCATGAGTACGTGCAGGGTGAGGTGACACGCTACGCCGTGGCACGGACCGGGGCACCGCGTGTGTTGCTGATCGGCGGCGGCGGCTACACGTATCCTCGCTGGGTGGAGGCGGCGATGCCCGAGGTGGGCATTGAGGTCGTGGAGATCGATCCGGGCGTGACCGATGTCAACTACGACTTCCTGGGACTGTCACGGAGCACGCGCATCCAGTCATTCAATCTGGACGGTCGCCAGTACGTGCACGAGATGGCGCCAAAGGCCGCGTACGGGTTGGTGGTCCAGGACGCCGTAAACGACCTGTCCGTGCCGTATCACATCATGACGAAAGAGTACAACGACCAGGTCAAGGACCTCCTGGCGCCCAACGGGTTCTACTTGCTGACGGTGATCGATCTGTACCGCGACGGCCAGTTGCTGCGCGCGGCCATCAGAACCATGCGCGAGACGTTCCCGTCCGTCCAGCTCATCTCACCAAACCGCGCGTGGGACTTTGGCCTGGCTTCCGTGTGGGTGGTCGCCGCTTCGGATACTCCAATCGACCCCGCCGAGTTGCGGGCGGTGCTGGCGAAAACTGGCGAGTCTGCCGCGCGCATCCAAATTCTGGAGCCCGAGCGACTGCAGGCCTACATCGACGAGGGATCGCAGGTGGTGCTGACCGATGCGTATGCTCCCGTAGATAACCTGATCGCGCCGCTGTTCCTGCGACGCAACTAGGCGCGCCGATATCCCCGCCTTGACAGCCCGGTGGGGCGTTCCTACCATGCTGGCACCGCGGTCCCGGTTTCCTAGGGACGTACGAGATGTTCGCATGACGGCTACGGTAGGCGGAAGCGACGCGCACGATCCGCTCCATGACTGGCGGGTCGCCGGTGCTTCGCCGTCCCTGACGGTTGCGCACGTCGATCTCGGCGAGACGCCGTTCGTTGGCCGCGAGCATCTTCTGAGCCAGTTCAAGGAGATTTTCACCCGCGTTCGCGCGGGCCGCGGGCTGGTGGCTGCCATCGTTGGGGAGATGGGCAGCGGCAAGTCGCGAACGCTGTTCGAGATCGCCCGCCTCGCGGCGGAGTCTGGCTTCGACGTCGCGGGGGCACCCCCGCGCTCACTCGATGCGCCCATCTGGACGCTCGATCGGACCCGACCGCTGCTGATGGTCTGTGATGACGTTGACGTGAGCACGCCAGCGCTAGACCGCGACGTGGCCGCGCTTGCGGAGCACCCCGTCCTGGTGACCTTTGGCCTCTCAGAGCCGCGCCGCCTCGCGCGCGAGGTCGAGGCGATGCTCGCGTTGCTCGGCCGCTGCCGACTGCTCCACACACTGCCCCTTCCGCCACTCGGCGAGTCGGAGTTGCACGCGCTGGCATCGGGGCTGCTTGGCGCGACGCCCGATGTACGGCTCCAGACGACCATCAGCCATCTCAGCGAGGGCAACCCGCTGCTGGCCGAGACCGTCGTCCGCGATCTGGTCTCCCGCTCGCTAGTCAGCGCGGTCGAAGGAACGGCCTATCTGCTCGGTACGATCCCGCCAACCTACGTGCCGGAGACGGCCGCCGCGGCGATCAACCTCGAGCTCCGTGATCTGCCAGAGCATGTCCTGCGGGTACTGGCGTGCGCTGCCGCGTTGGGCCCGGGGTTCCGCTTCGACGTGCTCCGGGACGTGCTCGGAGAATCCCACGCGGCGGTGCTCGACGATGTCGAGGCCGGACTCGCGTGCAACCTGCTTCAGGAGGTGGACGGGCCGCCGGACGATCTGCAGTTCCGGCACGAGCTCGTGCGTCGTGTGCTGTACTCGCGGCTGAGCGCCACGCGCCGTCGCCAGGTACACCAGCGTACCGCGGAAGTGCTGGAAGGCGATCCCGCGCAGCCGCCGTCGCTGGCTCGCAGTGACAGGCTGGCGTTCCACTTTTCGCGGGGCACCGATCGAGAGCGGGCACTCGAATACATCCTGCGCGCCCAGGAGCGAGCGGAGCATCTCTGTGACTGGAACGAGGCCGTGCGCTACTGCCGCGAGGGCCTCGATCTCGCGCGCCAGGTCCACCCAGACGACGACCGACTCCGCGTGGACCTGCTGGATCGCCTGGCGGCGCTCTATTTCGGGCGAGAGGAGATCTTCGCGGCGGGCACCTGTCTCCGAGAGGCGCACCGCTTGTGCGACGCGGCCGGCCGTGTGGCTCGCCTCGCCGTCCTGTCCGCTCGCCTTGCCGGCCTCGGCCGGTCGTGGTGCCCAATTGAGGTGGCCGAGGCAGCCGTGCATTTCTCGGCCGCCCCAGGCGCCGACCCGGATGAGCCCGGCACCTGGTTGGCGGATGCCTACATCTCGCTGGGCATCGCGAATCAGCGGCTGGGTCGGCTGCCGCGCTCCATCGAGCAGCTTCGTCTCGCGCTGGACGCCACGAGTCCATCGGACTGGACCCGCCACTCGCTCGTCGAGGTCTCGCTCGCCTCCTCGCTCATCACCGCCGGACTGCTCGATGAGGCCATCGCGATGCTCCACCGAACGCTGGATCGACTCGAGCGGAGGCTGCCCGAGTTCCCGGACGAGTCATTGCGTGCGAACTACTTCCGAGATCCCCGGCGGGTCTGGTGCCTGGTCACCAGCGAGCTCGGACGGGCGCTGACCCTTGTCGGTGCGCCGGACGAGGGGCACCGCCTCGCCCAGGTCAGCCGCGAGCGTGAGAAGGAGCTGGGGCTGCTGGGTGGGTTGGCCCACGGCGCCCTGGCGCTCGCCGAGCTGCGGGCCGGCCGGCCTGCCGAGGCGTTGCGGGCGTTCACGGACAGGCTGCGGGAGTCGACCACCGGCATGCTGATCACCCACCGAACGGGCGATCTGGCGTTGCTGGCGGAGATCTACCTGGAGCTAGGCGACGCCGATCGAGCGGTTGCGACGGCGGACGAGGGGCTAAGGATCAGTCACCGAACGGGCGCGCACGAGCACCTAGCGGCTCTCGAGATCGCCGCGGCGCGCGCCCACGCCGTGCTGGGACGACGTGACCGCGCCGCGGAGCTCGCGACCGCGGCGTTGCTCACGATCGACCGCACCGGCACCGAGCTATTCCGCGGAGAGGCAGTCGCAATCCGACGGTCCCTCGAGGCGTGCCCGTCGTCCGCCGCCCGCCGAGCGGGTGCGTCGCCGCGCCGGCTGTCCCAGCGCGAGAGACAGGTGCTCCTCCTGGTGGCGGAGGGCCACACCAACCGCCAGATCGCCCGCGCGCTCGTGCTTAGCGACAAGACCATTAAGCGCCACCTCAGCAACATCATGCAGAAGCTAGGAGCAAGCACCCGCGCCGCCGCGGTCGCCCGCTCCTTCGAGCTCCGCCTGCTGTAACCGGTTGCCCATGCACGCCGCCCCCACCCGCGACCTCCTTGCAGCCGGCAGGGCCGACGTAATAATGCAACGATAAGGTGCGAGACATGCCTCGTCCTCTCCCCACCAGCCCGCCCTGCAGAAGCTTGGCCGGCACCCTGGTGACGCCGGTGTTCCTGGTCGCACGCGTCGCTCGAACGCACCACCACGCTAACGAGACGAAGCCGAACACTGTCGGCTGGGACCGCCAGCGTCCCCGCTGGCCTCCACAAGGCCGCGCACCAGGAACTGACCCGACACCAGCGCCAATCGACGGCGCACCGACGGGGGCCGTCGTGACGACGGCGGTCCCAGCCGCACCGTCAACCCGGCGTCTGACATCTCAAGCCAGCGCCCACCGAACGCCGTCGGCTGGGACCGCCAGCGTCCCCGCTGGCCTGGCCCTCCCGCTACGCGGTCATGATGTGGAACCGCTGGCGCACACTCCAGACCCAGGCGGGAGGGTGTGAACGTCCGCGTGCGGCGCCACCCAGTTCGGCCAGCCCTGGGCTTGCCGAGTGCCGCCAGGTGGCACTCGGCAGAGCGCGGCTCGGGCACCGGCCTCTGCTCGCCGCCACCCCGCGGTGCGTCTGGTCAGCCCACGCTGAGGCATAGGGCTGAGTGGGCGCGCCGCGCCATCGGCCCCGCGCCGCATCGGGGATGCTGGAGGGCGCCGCTCTCAGGAGTTGGCGTCTGCGGCGGCTTTTGTCACCAAGAACGCTTTTGCCACCAGGCGGCGTGGAGCTTGTCGCGCGGATATGCCGCACTAATGCCATCTATGACATGTGTGCGCCGGCACCTCCGCCAAAGCTCCGCGCCATCGTGACCCCATGGCTGGGCTCTTGGCGCTTCTGGCAGTTTTGTCACGCCACCGGCATTCAAGAACAACACGTTTCGCGCTCACTCCACGAAGCTGATCACGCTCCGCGCCACTTCCCCGCGGCCAAGACGGTCGAACGCCTCGTTGATCTCGTCAAGCTTGTAGTGGCGGGAGATCATCTCCTTCACCTTGAGCTGCCCCTTCTCCACCATCCCCACGTAGCGCTGGAAGTCCAGCTTGGGACGGTACGAGCCGTAGAAGCAGCCCAGCATGCGGATCTCCCGCTGCACGAAGACCAGCGGATCGAAGCCAGCGGTCTGGGCCTGCGGCGCCATGCCCACGAGCGTCACCGTCCCGCCGCGCGCGGTGATCTTGATTGCCTGCTCCGTGGCGCGCACGTTGCCGATCGCCTCGAAGACGTAGTCCACACCCCCGCCGGTGAGGTCGAGTACCTTCTCCACGGCGTCGTCCTTCGCGCCATTGACCAGATCCGTGGCGCCGAAAGTCCCGGCGTAGTCCAGTTTGTTGTCCAGCAGGTCAATCGCGATGATGCGGCTGGCGCCGGCGATGACCGCGCCCTGGACCACGTTGAGGCCGACCCCGCCGCAGCCGATGACCGCGACCGTGGAGCCAGGCTCTACCTTCGCTGTGTTGAGCACCGCGCCCACGCCCGTCGTCACAGCGCAGCCGATCAGCGCCAGCACGTCCATGCCCACCTTGGCCGAGATCGGCTGGACCTGTTGGGCCGGCATGATCGCGTACTCCGCGAATCCGCCCAGGCGACCCATCACCGGGATGTCCTCGCCATTGCGATGCACCCGGTACGTGCCGTCCAGCATGGACCCGCGCGGTCCGCCGTCGTACCCCTCGCACAGGATTGGCCGCCCGGCGATGCAGTAGCGGCAGCGGCCGCACCAGGCACGGAACGACAACGCGCAGCGGTCGCCGGGCTTCAAGCCCTTCACGCCGGGACCCACGTCTTCGACGATGCCGGAAGCCTCGTGGCCCAGGATCATCGGCACGCCGTTGCGCCATTCGCCCTTGATGATGTGGTAGTCGCTGTGGCAGATCCCCGCCGCCGCGATGCGGACCTTCACCTCGTCCGCCTTGGGCGGATCGATGGTGACATCTTCGATGCTGAGCGGCGTCTGGTAGTCGTTCAGAATGGCAGCTTTCATGTGGGTCCTCTTCTCGGGATGTAGCTAGTGACCAGCGGTGTCGGGTTGTCGCGAGGAGTCTATTCTTTCACGGCGCCAAACGTCAGGCCGCGCACGATGTACTTCTGGACCAGCAGCGCCAGGGCGAGCTCCGGCGCGATCGTGATGACGGCAGCCGCCGTCATCAGGCCCCAGGCCACCTCCTCGTAGCCGATGAACGTCACGGTCGCCAGCGTGACCGTCTGGACGTCCGCGGCCCCCAGCACAAACGGAAACGTGAAGCTGTTCCAGCAGGCGATAAACGCCAGGATCGCGGTCGTGGCCATGCCGGGAGCGGCAAGCGGCAGCGCGATGTACCGTAGAAGCTGGACCCACGAAGCGCCGTCCAGCGAAGCCGACTCGAAAATCTCGCCGGGGATCGACTCGTAGAAGGACCGCATCACCCACACGATGAGCGGGACGGCCACAAGCTGGTAGATCAGAATCAGCCCGATCCGGGTGTTGTAGAGCCCGATCTCGCGATAGATCAGATAGGTGGGGATGATGAACACGAAGACGGGGCAAAACCGGAACGCCAGGAAGAAGAACGCGTAGTACTCGCGCTCTGGGAGTCTGAACCGTGCAAGGACGAACGCGGCCAGATTAGCCAGGATGATGGCGAGCAGCGTAGCGCCCCCGGCGATCATCACCGAGTTCATGAAGGCTCTAGGGATGTCCACGCGGACGCGCGCCGTGGCCGCGTCCTTGGTGTAGACGTTGAAAAGCACGGCCTCGTAGTTCTCCAGCGTAGGCTCGAACACCACGCGCAGGGGCGCGGCGATCACGTCCGTGGGTCTCTTGAGCGAGGTGGACAGCGTCCAGAGGAACGGCAGCGCCATGAGGAGGAAGTAGGTGATGAGCGCGGCGTAGAGCGCCGTTGTCTTGATCAGCGGGCGGCCGGTCAGCGTGCCTCCCATGTCAGCGTGCCTCCCATCTCAGCATGTCACGGCTTCCTGTCGGCTCAGTCAGCTTGCGCCCGCTTGATGCGGAAGTAGAGGCTGGATCCCACGAGCATGCAGACGAACCAGAGCATCACGAACGCGGTCAGTCCGTACGACAGGTTGAAGAACTGGAAGCTGTTCTCGTACCCGTTGATGGACAGCACCCGCGTGGTGTCGCCGGGGCCGCCACCGGTGGTTCCGTAGATCGTGTCGAACACGTTCAGGGAGTCGATGACGCGGAAGAACATGGCCACGATGTAAAACGGGACCAGCATGGGCAGTTTGACGCGCCAGAAGATCTGCCAGCTATTCGCGCCGTCGATGCGTGCCGCGTCGATGGTCTCCTGAGGGAGCGTCTGCAGGCCCGCCAGCAGAATCGTCGCGATGAACGGCATGTTGAGCCAGACGTCGATCACGACCAGCGAGTAGAATGCCTGAGTTGGATCGCCCAGGAAGGCCTGCTCCGGCAGGCCGAACAGCCACAGCACGTAGTTGAAGAACCCGCCGTTGCCGGCGCGGAACAGCACCTTCCACACCAGCGCGCCAACGACGGGCGGCGTCATGAGCGGCAGGATCAGCAGCGCCCGGAAGAAGCGGATGCCCGGCAGCGCCTCTGCCAGGATGAGCGCCATGATGGTGCCCAGCACCACCTCCACGGCCACATCCACCACCGCAAACTTCACCGTGAGGAACGCGGATCTCCAGAACTTGGCGTCCAGCACGGTCTCCAGGTAGATCCCCAGCCACACGAAGGTACGATCTGGGCTCGTCAGCCGCCATTCGTGGAGCGTCACGAAGATACCGGCCAGGAACACGAACAAGAGCGCGGCCGGCACGATGAGGGCCGGGACCATCAGCAGCCGGCCGATGCGCACTTCTCGTTCTGAGGCCGTGAGTGGACGGCGACCGAATACGGCGGCGCGCGTCAGTTCGCTAGATTGGGACACGAAAGACATGACGGACTCTTCCCGTAGGTGCCGCGCCGAAGGTTGAGGCCGAGGGGCGGGACGAGTCCCGCCCCTCGGCGACTACTTCAGGAGCCCCGCCTTCTTCATCTGCCCGTCAATGTCCTCCTTCGCGGAGGTCAGCGCCTGCTTGGCGTCCGCGCCGCCCCAGATCTCCTGGAGCGCCTGATCCCACCGGGTGCCCACGAACGGCCCCTCGGGCTGGCCTGGCCAGTTCATGGAGGCGTTCTTGTTCAGGTTGTCCAGCACCACCGGCAGGTAGGTGCCGTTACCCCAGGACTTCAGCGTGGCCTGGACGTCCGCGTGGTCGAAGACCGACTTGCGGGTGGGGTTGTAGTTCCGTCCCTCGATGGTGGCCTTCTGCATCTGGGCCTTGCTGGTGGCCCACATGATGAAGTACCAGGCAGCGTTCTTGTCCCGCGCCTTGGAGCTCATACCGAGCGCCCAGGTGAACAGGCCGCTCACCGGGTCCTTGCCAGGGGCCCGCGGGACCGGCGCCAGCGCGATCTTGCCGGCCACCTTTGACTTCTCCTTGTTCTCATACAGCGCGCTGAAGAAGTCGCAGTCCATATACCCGCCGTACTGGCCAGCGGCAAAGCCCTCCTGGCCCTCGTACCAGGTGACGCTGGTCCAGCCGGGAGGTCCGGACTCCTTCATGGAGGCGCAGTACTCGGTGGCGACGTGGATGCCCTCTGGGGTGTTGATCTGGCACTGGCCGCTCTCGTCGAACACCCGTCCGCCGTAGCTGCGGAACATGGAGGCGAACCCGGTGCCCGCGATGCCGCCGCCCTTGAAGCCACGGGCGATGACGCCCTTCACGTCACCCTGGGTGATCTTCTTGTTGTTCGCCCGCCACTCTTCCACGGTGTTCGCGGGCTTGATGCCGGCCTGATCGTACAGGTCCTTGCGGTAGACCTGGACGTACGTCTCCACGTGAACCGGGATGGCGTAAAGCTTGCCCTTGCCAACGCCGCCGTTGATGGTCTGGTCCCACCTGTTGGCGCCCACCAGGGCCGGGAACAGGTCGTCCTTCTGGTAGTCCGGCGCGGTCAGCTTGGGATCATCCAGGAAGTCGTCCAGCGGCTGGATCCAGCCGGCCCGCGAGTACGCCCAGTGGCGGGTGGGGCCGGTCATGAAGACGTCGTACTCGCCGGCGCCCGTGGAGAGGTCCACCAGGATCTTCTGGAAGTACTCGTTCTCGGGCAAGGTCAGGTTGGTCACCTTGATGCCCGTGAGCTGCTCGAACTGGGGAATCTGCGGCATCAGGGACTCGGTGTAGGGGTGTTTGTTGAGCGCGATCTGGAGGGTCTTGCCGTTGAACCGCTTCCAGTCAAAGTCGCCGCTGGGCTTAGCGTCCGCGGCGGGCTTGGCATCCGCTGGCTTGGACGCGGCCGGCGGGGCGGCGGGCGCGGCCTGGGACGCCGGTTTGGCCTCCTGGGCGGGTGCCGCCGGCTGGCTACAGGCGGCCAGGAGCGAGGCGCCGGTGGCGGCCGTCGCCGCGGCGAATCGAAGGAAAGACCTACGCGATCGTACGTCGTTGAGACGCATCTGTCCCTCCACTCGGGAGATCGCCGCGCGTTTGAGACGGCGGCGCCCATGACAGCCCGCGCTCGGCCGCTCAGGGACGAGCCGTTGTCACCTGTCGGGCTATTCTCGGGGTGGGATCACACCGTGTCATCGGCCAAATGGCCCATTAGTGGCGCGGGATTTGCCGCCGAGACTCAGCCCCAGACGGATCTGGCGGTGGCGGCCACCAGCCCCAGCTTCTGGTGCTGGATCTCCGCCGTGACGCGGTTTCCCTCCCAGGTGGATGCGAACCCGCACTGCGGACTCAGCGCCAGGCGCTCCATAGGTACCATGGCCGCCGCCTCGTCGATGCGGCGGCGGAGCTCATCGGCCGACTCCAGCCGCTGCTTCTTGGACGAGACCAGGCCCAGGACGACCGTGCGGTCCTCCGGCACGAACCTGAGTGGCGCGAAGTCGCCAGACCGGTCGTCGTCGTACTCCAGCAGGAACCGGTGGTAATTCGTGCGGCCAAACACGCGCTCGGCGATGGGGTCGTAGCCACCGCTGGCGTAGAACATGCTCTGGTTGTTGCCGCGGCAGATGTGCAGGCCAAACGTGACCCCGTGCCGCTCGAAGCCAGCGATCACCGAGTTGTCCAGCTCGATGGTCCGGTCGATCATCTCGTCCACGTCGCTGCCGCGCTCTCGGTAACCCTCCCGCATGCGCGGGTCCAGCAGCGCGGCGTACTGCGGCGCGTCGATCTGGATGTAGGTGCAGCCAAGCTGGATGAGCTCGGCGATCTCCCGTCTGGTCAGATCCACCAGATCGGCCAGGTACGCGTCTCTGGTGGGGTAGGCGCCGCCAGATTTGACGGGGTCGTAGTAGGCGGCCGCCTGCTGGGTGCTGACCAGCGCGACTTTCGCCTGGCGGGTCGATTTCGCGCGCAGGTAGGTGAGCTCTTCCGTGCACATGCTTTTGCGCCAGCGGAGCTTGTCCACCACCACGGGCCGTTGGAAGACTTGCTCCGTGCCGCTCTCGTCTCGGAACGGGATGGCCCAGCCGCCGAGCTTGTCGAAGCCCTCAAGCGAGTCCACCAGATGGCCGAAGAACGCGTAGCGGCGCATCTCGCCATCTGTGATGACGTCCAGACCGGCGGCCTCCTGGAGAGCGATGGCTTCGTCCACCGCGCGATCCTCTACCCGCTTGAACTCCACGGCGCTCGCCCGGCCGGCCTCCCAGGCGGCCCGCGCATCCTTGAGATAGCCTGGGCGGAGCAGGCTGCCAACGACGTCGCTGTGCAGGCCCGGGCGTAAGGGAGTGGTCATCGGCTGATGCCTCCTGGTGGGTCGCCCAGATTATGCCCGTGGGATCTGTGCTCGCGCCGAGGTCAGAGGCTAAGCTTGACGGCATGTCGCATGAGACAGGGGGGCCTACCCGAATCGCCGATCAGGCACTGTTGCCCGCTGGATCGACGCGCGACTACTGGATGGCGTGGTTCGCCACCCTCACGTTCTTCGTCGCGTTCTACGCCCTGCTCGTTCCGCTGCCGCGCTACCTGTCGCAGGTGGCCCTGCCAGACTGGCAGATCGGGATGATCTTAGGCGCGTTTGGGGTAGCGTCGCTGGTTGGCCGTGGCCTGGCTGGGGTGGCCGTGGACCGCTGGGGAGCGCGGCCGGCTCTGCTGCTGGGTGCCGCCAGCCTCACGTTCGGGGCAGCGGCCGTACCATTCGTCGGGAGCGCGTGGCTGCTGGGTGTGTTCAGGCTCCTGCACGCGGCAGGGTACGTAGCGTTCACCACGGCGGGCACATCGCTGGTGATCCAGTTGACGCCGCTTGCCGACCGCCCCGGCCGGCTGGCGATCTTCGGCGCGGCCGCGAACGTGGCTATCACGTTCTCGCCGGTGGTCTCCACGGCCCTCCTGGCGGTGATGTCGTTGGAGCAGGTGTTCTGGGCCTCCGGCCTGCTGGCCGTGGTCGCGGGCTGCCTGGCGCTGCTGGTGCGGGTCCAGCGCGGCGAGGCGCCGGCGGCGCCGTTGGCCGGCGGTGGCTCGCGCATCCCCCCGTTCATGCTGCTGCCGATGGTCTCCGCGGCCCTATTCGGCTGCGGATTCGCCGCGTTCTTTCTCTTCGCCCCGATCCTGGGCGAGCGGCGCGACGTGGCCAGCGGCGCTTTGTACACCCTGTACGGCCTGGGCATCATCGCGACCCGCCTGATGACCAGCCGGTGGTTGAACAGCACGGGTGTGGGGCGCGCGTTGAGCATCGCGGCGGCGTTGACCGTTGCCGGGCAGGTGCTATGCGGGGTTGGCGACGGCCTGCTGACCCTGGGGGCCGGTGCGGTGTTGATCGCCTGCGGTGGCGGACTGTTCCACCCGGTGCTGATTGCGCACCACGCCAGGCTGCTGCCAGGCCAGCCGGGCCAGGCCAGCGCCGCGTTCTACGTGGCGTTCGATCTGGGCATTGGGCTGGGAAGCTGGGGACTGGGTGTGGCGCTACAGTTTGGGGGCCTGGGCCTGCTCTATGGTGTGGCGGCGACAGCGGTGGTGGGCGCGGGCCTGCTGGCGTATCCGCTCGAGCGCCAGGCGGAGGCGCGGGGAGCCTGACCGTGGTCAGAGGATGGGTGGACCCGGCTGCTTGGGGAGCGACTCAGGATTCGGGTGAAGCAAGACCTTACCCCACTGTTCGAGAGTGGGCGTGGAGGCCACGGCGTGCTGCGCGGCCGCGTTTGCATCGCGGAACAGGCGTTCAAATCGGCTGTGCTCGAAGATGGCGGTCCCGCCGGCCGCGTCGAACATCAAATTGGCCACCTGCGCCGCGCAGAGCGAGGCGTGGGTGTTGGCCAGGCGGGCGGCCGCCATATCCTTGTGACTCAGGGGCTTGTCCGCGGAGGCCTTCTCCCACATCCTCGCCGTGGTCTCCCAGAGCAGGGCACGCGCCGATTGCTGGATGGCCTGCGCCTGGGCGAACTGCATCTGGGTGATGCCGCGATCGCGGATCAAGACGGTGGAACGCGTGGGGGTCTTGACCTGGGCTAGCTCCGCCAGGCAGTCGATCGCCGCGCGAGCCACTCCGAGACGCTGGGCTCCGTGTGCCAGCAGCCACCACCGGTGGCGGTAGAGCGGCCCGGGCTGGCGGTCTTCGTCCGTCCACCACATGGTCCACTTGGCGGGGACGAACACGTCATTCAATTCCACGTCGTGGCTTCCGGTGCCCCGCAGGCCGCTGACGTGCCAGGTGTCGTGGATGGTGGCGCTGGCGGCGGGCACCACCACGATACGTTGCTCCGGCAGGCCGTCGCGATCCAGACGCGGCTCGTCACCCACGTAGACGCCTGTGGTGAAACCCAGCCAGTCCGAATTCTGGCAGCCGCTCCCATAGGGCCAGCGCCCGGTTACGCGGTACCCGCCGGCCGTGACAACAGCGCGTCCATACGGCGCGGCGAGGGTGCCGGAGATGATGGCGGTCGGTTTGGCAAATATCTCCCGTCCCACCTCAGTGGGCAGGAATCCCGTCACGTGCGAACAGGACGAGTAGACCTGGGCAACCCAGCCGGTGGATGCCTCGGCGTGGGCCAGCATCTCGATGGCGTCAAGCTGGGTAACTGGATCTACCTCCAGCCCGCCGGCCGCGCGGGGGGCGAGCATCCGGGCGACACCGGCGACTGCCATCAGCCTGGCGATTCGCGCTGGGACTCGACGTTCGCGCTCGGCCTCGTCGCCAGCCTGCGCCACCTCGGCAAGGATGGCGCGGGTGGCCCGAACAAGCTCGGCGGCGGGGCTCTCGGAGATCAGCACCATCATCGTCCTCGCGCTAGCGGCTCGACCCGGCGTGGTCGAGCCTCGTGATCCGCGCCGATAGGATAGCGCCGGTCGGCTCCGCGCTGACGAGCGAGACCCAACAACCGCAAGTTGACGTGCGATTGAGCCTATCATGAGACGATGTCTCATGAATTCTGATACAACCTCTCAGTAATTCGGTCGAAGCAGGGAGCTTGCCTCGGCCAACTCCTTCCCAGAGGTTGTGGGTGTGCGTGTCACTCGACGGAAATGTCTGACTTTGGGGGCCGGCATGGTGGGCCTGGCTGCGTTCGGCGGGCGTAGCCGGGTCGCGTGGGCTCAGCAACCGCCCATGGCGGTCGAGGCGCGGTCGGTGGCGGGGCAATCAGGTGCCATTCTGCGTTCGGCGGAGCCGTTCGGCGCCCCTTCGCTGGATCCAGCCAACGCCATCATCAGCTACATCATCCAGTTCGGTATGGGGGAGTGCCTAATGCGCATCACCCCCGGTGGCACGCTCGAGCCCTGGCTTGCGGAGTCCGTCTCCGCGCTGGACGCGCAGCGTTGGCGCATTCGACTGAAGGGTGGGATTGGGTTCTGGAACGGCAGGACCGTGGACGCATCAGCAGTTCGTGGGGCCATCCTGCGTGTCGTAGAAAAGCGGCGGGCTACCGCGGCGCTGCTGGACATCGCTTCTGTGGACGTGATGGATGGGCTGACGCTGGACGTCCAGACGCGGTCCCCCAATGGCGCGTTTGTGGCCAGCCTGGCCGGCGCAAACCTGATCATCCACGACGCGGACGAGGCAGCACGGGTGGGAGACGAGGCGTTCGGCAACCAGCCGGTGCTCACCGGGTCGTTCATCCCCACCGAGTTTCGACCCCGTGAGATGGTGACCGCGCGTCGGAACGACGCGTACTGGCAGGGCGCGCCGGGCCTGGATGGATTCACATTTCGCGCTGTTTCGGATGCGAATGCGCGCCTGGCGGCGGTGCTAGCAGGCGACGTGGACATGGCCCGACAGATCCCGGTTCAAGGGATAGCCGCGGCCCGCTCTGCTGGCTTGTCCGTGCTCTCTGGTGATGAGCAGACTATGAACCAGATCTATCTGAACCACTCCCGCCCGCCGTTCGACGAGCTGGCGGTGCGCCAGGCCGTGTCCGCGGCGGTAGATCGCGACTCGCTGGTGACCGGCGTGCTGGAGGGTAGCGGGACGGCGGCGACGGGGCCGTACCCTAGCTTTTTCCCCTTTGCCGATCCGCGGCCACTGGCGTATGACCCCGCGGCCGCGGCGAGCCTGCTGGACACGGCCGGCTGGACCCTCTCCGGTGATGGCATCCGGTACCGGGGAGGTGAACCACTGGCTTTTGAGCTCACCACGTATCCGCAGCGGCCTGAGCTGGCACTGATGGCAACGGTGATTCAGTCGCAGCTCGCCCAAGTTGGCATGTCAGTCTCAATCCGGTCTGTGGAGCAGATCACGCCGGTGGTGAACAATCGCGACTATCAGGCGACGATGTGGCGCCTGGGAACGACGCCCACCGCCGATCCGGGGTTTGTGTTGAACACTGTTTACTCCAGCAGCGGCGCGGACAACAGGCAACTCGGGTATCAGTCGGCACGGGTCGACGGGGTGATCGCGCGGCTGAACGTGGCCAGCGATGTTGCGACGCGGCAGGCGCTGGCGATTGAGGCGCAGGGCGTGTTGCGGGATGAAGTGCCATCCGTGTTCCTGCTTTCGCCGAAGCTGCACATTGCCCACGCGGCGCGTGTCAAAGGCCTTACGTATCACCCGTTTGATTTCTATCTGGTGGACCACCGAATTTCGCTGTCATAGGCGTATCGTGACAGTTCGCACACTTCGCCGGCGGGGCACGTATCTGGGCGGATCATGCTGGGCCATCTAGCCCGCCGTGCGGCCCAGATTCCGCCCCTCCTTCTGGCTGTATCGGTGGTCATCTTCGGCATGCTCCGATTCAGTCCGGGGGACCCGGCGGAGATTATCTTGAGTCAAAGCGGTGGTTACGCGGCGGATCGCGAGACGGTTTCCATGCTGCATCGCGAATGGGGTCTGGACGTGAGTCTGCCGGTTCAGTGCGGGCGCTGGCTGTACAAGCTGGCCACGCTGGACCTGGGACGGTCATTCGCGACGAGCCGTCCGGTGTCGCAGCTCATCGCCGAGCGCTTGCCGGCAACGCTGCTACTCGCCGGTGCGGCGCTCTTCTCGGCGTTGGCGGTCGCGTTGCCCTTGGGTGTACTCGCGGCGTTCCGCGCGGGTGGACTGCTGGATGGGCTGTGCCGTGTCCTGGCGCTGATCGGCGTTTCCCTGCCTGGGTTCTGGATGGCTCTGTTGCTGGTGTGGACATTTTCGGTACGGCTGGGATGGTTGCCAGCCGTCGGTGGGGGCACGTGGCGCCACGCGGTGCTCCCCGTGGTAGCGCTGGCCACCAGCGTCGCGGCAACGCAGGTGCGGCTTGTGCGCGCGAGCGTGTTGGACGTGTTGAGCCAGCCATACCTGGACACGGCCCGAGGCAAGGGCCTGACCGAGAGGCTGGTTCTGACCCGGCACGTGCTTCGCAACGCATTGCTCCCACCCGTGACGGCGCTGGGTCTCAGTGCGGGCGGCCTGCTCGGCGGCGCGGCCGTGGTGGAGACCGTGTTTGCGTACCCAGGGATGGGAAAACTGGTGGTGGATTCCATTGGGTCACGCGATTACCCCGTCATCCAGGCGTTCGTGCTGCTCTTGACCCTGGTGTACGTGGGTATCAGCCTGCTGGTTGACCTTATCTGCGGCGCGCTCGATCCACGCGTTCGTCTAGCAGTGGTGGCGCGTTGAGCATCGTCGCGGCACGGTGGCCACGTTCCCACCTGGGTGGGATCAGCGTGATGCGCGCGGCGCGCCGAACGCTTCGTCTGGATGTCGGCGCGGCGCTCGGCGTGGGAATGCTTGGCGCGGTGGTATTGGCGGCGGTCTTTGCGCCGGTGCTGGTAGCGGCGGACCCTGTTCGCGTGGACTTGACGGCGCAGTTCAGGCCACCCAGCCTGACGCAGCCGATGGGGACGGACAATTTTGGTCGGGACGTATGGTCCAGAGTGCTGCATGGCGCCCGGCTCTCGGTGGGAGTGGCCGCCGCGGCCACGGCGATCTCGGTGGCGGTGAGCCTCGTGATGGGCGGCCTGGCGGGGTATCTTGGGGGACGGATTGACACGTTCATTTCGCGCGCGATCGATGTGACGCTGGCCTTTCCTCGGTTCGTGTTGGCCATCACCGTGGCTGGATTGCTTGGGGCGGGGCTCGGGAGCGTGGTGGTCGCCATCGTCCTGGTCTCGTGGGCGTGGTACGCCCGAGTCATCCGTGGCCTGGTGCTGCAAGCACGTCAGGAGCAGTACGTCCAGGCTGCGGAGGCGCTCGGCGCGGCGCTCCCGCGTCTGATGCTGAGGCATCTGCTACCTGCGGTTGGCGGTCAGGTGGTGGTGCTGGCGAGTCTCGACTTCGGGAGGATCATCCTCACGATCTCCGCGCTGTCGTTTCTCGGACTGGGAGTGAGGCCGCCGGTGCCGGAGTGGGGCGCCATGCTGACCGAGGCACGGCTGTTCTTCGCGCGGAATCCAGGGTTGATGATCTTCCCCGGCCTGGCGATTTTTGTCGCCGTGTTTGGGGCAAATCTGCTTGGGGATTGGCTGCGCGACGTGTTGGATCCTCGCTCATATGCGCGTCAGCGGCGGGCCAGCGGGCCGGCTCCCCGCGAGTGGGAGGTAACGTGAGCGCGGGGTTTAGTTTTGAGGTGCGCGGCGCGCTGCGCCACGACCTTCCGTCGGTCCAGGCATTGATGCGAAGTGTGATCGCTCGCGACTACGGCTATGAGGTCAGCGCCCGGTGGCACGAGGACGTGCTGGATCCCGGACGTTTTTTCCTGGACAATCCCCGGCACGCGCTGCTCGTGGCGGTGGGGGCGGATGGGGCCGTGCTCGGAACGGCGGGCGTGCGCGTGCTCCGCATCACGGCGCCGCCGCATCCGGGCTGGGTCGTAGCGCGCTATGACCACCAGCGCACGGCCGAACTGACCAGGGTGTTCGTTGATCCGTCAGCGCGGCGCTCGGGCATCGGGGCGGCGCTGGTCCGCGCTGCGCGAGCGCGGGTGGCCCTGGCGGGAGGCTTTGACGTGATAGCGTTCCACTCCCGGACCGCGGTGGACTTCTGGCGCGCGATGCCGACGCGCGAGATCGCTGACACCCGTGTGGCGGATGGCCTGGGACCGGAGGGCGGCCAGGTGTACTTTGAGATGGACGTCCAGGATCCTTCAGCCTCGTCGGCGGTGTGACCGCCGCTAAAGGACAATCTCATCGATCGGAAGTCCCAGGAGGTGCTGGCCTACCAGGTCGTAGTGCGCCAGACGCCCCTGAAGGTGCTGGGTCATGACGTGGGCGTCCTGGAAGTAGCGCTGGATGGGGTGACTCTCAAAGACGGCCGTTGCGCCCGCGGCGTTGTAGATGGCGTCCACAGCCTGGGCTGCTAGGCGGATTGCGTGCGTGGTGGCGAGTCGCAGCTCTGAGCGCTGGTCGAGTGTGATGACGCCGCTGGCGGAGACGGCGGTCCAGAGGTCTCGCGCGGTCTGGTACAGGTAGGCGCGGCCGGACCGTAGGGCTGCTTCCGCATGTCCCACCGCGTGGTGCGCCTGCGGCTGTTCGCGCAGGGTCCCGCGCGTGTTGATGGGCAGCTTGGCGCCGGCGAGGTCCAGGAATGACTCGATGCAGCTTCTGGCCGCCCCCAGCGCCGTCGCGGCGTCGCCGCTGGCGAACAGCAGCGTTCGCGGGAACTGGTAGAGCGGTCCGTGGCCGGGTCGCGCCGCAGCGTTGACGTGGACGGTGAGCTCGTCCGGGACGAACACGTCATTGACGGCGAAGTGGTGGGTGCCGGTGCCGCGGAGGCCACGCGTGCTCCACGTATCCAGGATCTGCACGTCCGCTGCGGGCATGATGAAGTAGCGGACATCGCGTTCGCCGCTCGGCAGGTCGCGGGGGACACCATCATCGAGGATGACCGCGCGAGGTGCGAACCAGTTGGCGTGGCGACAGCCAGTGCTGAACGGGAGCTTCGGGCCGCTCACGCGGTAGCCGCCCGGGGCCGGGATGGCGTTGGCTGCTGGTATGGGTGTGTTGGCGAGGACGGCACGGGGCGTGTCCACCCAGACCTTTCGGGCCGACCCCTCTGGCAGAGAGGCCGAGAAGGTGGCGATCACCGCGGCCTGATTGACGCACCAGGCGGTGCTGGCATCCGCCTGGCCGATCGTCTCGACCATCTCAAGATAGGCTGGCAGGTCTAGCTCCAGTCCGCCGATCTGGTGGGGGAGCAAGACGTGGAACAGACCCGCGTCCACCAGCGCATGGAGGACGGGTGCGGGTAGCTCGCGCTCCGCCTCGATCTGATCGGCGGCGGCGCGCACCAGCGGCGCGAGCCCGCGAGCGCGTTCCCGCGGCGTGGAAGTGGGCGGACCTGAGGGTTTCACCTGCATTCTGACGTGGGCAGTCTAACGGAACCGCGGGTGAGCCGCACGCTGACGAGGAGTTGTGTGAAGTTCGCGACCGGCGGGCATCTCTTTTCGTGAATCCATCTCGTTGAGCGGTTTCAGTGACCAAGTGTACGGGGGTGCAGATGGGCTCGCTGCTCTATGCCTCGCGCGCCATTCGCGCATACGGAGCTCGCCTCAGGCGGGTGGCGCCGGTTCTGGCGCTTGTGATCGTTCTGGGCGGCGGCGCGGGCGCGGCCGACCGGGTGATGGGCCAGGAGGCTCGGCCGCCGGCACCGGGCTCAGTGGCTGGGCCGGGCTCAGCGCCGCCGCCATCTCGCTCGGGCGGGTTGCCTAGCGGCACCACGTTGACTGGGACCCTGAACGTGGTGTGGGGCGATGGGCAGGGGCGCGGGGTTGCGCTGCCGCCGATGCCGTTCCTCCACACGGACGACGGCGCCGTGCACGAGTTGAGCATCGATCCGTCACTGCTGGACACTGAGGGCGGCATCCGCGCATACGATCGCGAGCGGGTGAGCGTTACCGGCGCCGTCGTGAGTGCTCCACCTGGGCGACGGGTCGCCGATCCAAACGGTCAGCTATTCCAGGTCTCGGACATCCGGAACGTGGTGCCGGGCCGGCGTGCCGCGGTACGCGTGGCTGGCTCCCAGAAGTGGGTGACAATCCTGTGCCGTTTCAACGACTCCGTGGGTACGACGCCGCGCGACACGGCGTACTTCGGTGGTCTCATCAGTGGTGCGAACTACCCCAGCCTGGATCACTTCTGGCGGGAGAATTCGCAGGACCGGATCAATCTGACCGGAAGCTCCATTGTGGGCTGGTACAACCTGCCTCAGCCGCGTAGCTACTACGTCGTGAACAACGCCTTGAACTTCACCCGCGCCGCGAACGACTGTACCGGCGCAGCCGACCTGGACGTGAATTTTGCGAACTTCACGGGCATCAACCTGATGTTCAACCAGACGCTGGACTGCTGCGCCTGGGGCGGCAGCCAGTGGATGACACTGGATGGCGTGAGTCGATCCTGGTCCATGACCTGGATGCCACCGTGGGGCTACAACACCCAGTACGTTCTGGCCCACGAGGTGGGGCACGGATTGGGGTTGCCGCACTCATCAGGACCGTACGCGCAAACGTACGACTCGGAGTGGGACACGATGAGCGGTGGTGGCACCTGCTCGGCCCATAACGACCCCACCTACGGCTGCGTTGGCGTGCACACGATCGGCCACCACAAGGACCTGCTGGGCTGGGTCGCCGCTGACCGCAAGTACACGGCCGCCATTGGCTCGACTGCGACGATCACGCTGGAACGCTCCGCTCAACCAGCGTCGACGGCCGGCCGCTACTACCTGGCCCGGATCCCGATCAGCGGCTCCACCACGAAGAGCTACACCGTTGAGGTCCGAAAGAAGGTGAGCTACGACATCGATGTGCCGGGTGAGGGCGTGTTGATCCACAAGGTGGACACGGCGCTTGGCGACCGAGATGCGCAGGTGGTGGACGTGGACGCCGTGGCGAACACGAATCCCAACGACGCGGGCGCGATCTGGCTGGTTGGCGAGACCTTCACGGACGCTGCCGCTGGGGTGACCATCTCAGTCGTGGGCAGCGATGCTACGGGCTACCAGGTGAGCATCAGCAATGCAGGCGGCAGCGCGGCCACGCCCACACCGACGCGAACACCCACGACTCCCGTGGCGACGGCCACGGCGACGAAGACCGCCACGCCTCCCGCGGCGACGGCCACGGCGACGAAGACCGCCACGCCTCCCGCGGCCACCGCTACGCCAACGAGCACCCCGGGCACGGGTCTGGCCACGCCAACCCCCACGGGAACGGTTGTGACGACGGTGGCGAACGACAGCTTCGCGAACGCGCAGGCGTTCTCCGTGCCGATCTGGCCATGGACAGCAACTCGGCAGGTGGACACGCGGACGGCCACCACCCAGGCGGGGGAGCCCACGGCGGGCTGCACCGTTGGCACCACGATTGGCAAGACGGTGTGGTACCGGGTTGCCGCTGACCCATCCGTGGCACAGACGCTCGCGGTGAGCGGCAACGGCTTCAACGCGACTGTCGAGGTCTACGCGGGCTCAGCGCTGGAGTCACTCACCCGAGTTGCGTGCCGAACGCAGAGCGGGCCGTCACCGGCCGCGGTACAGGTGCCCGCGGGCACCAACGTCACGTACTACGTGCGGGTGGGCGGCGCGAACGGCAGCGGCGGCGTTGCCTCGGTGTCGGGGAGGCGGGAGCGATTCCAGCGCCAGGCGCAGCCCGTCGAGGGTGCGCCGGTGCCGGACGATCTGCCGCCCCCTGCGCGTCGCTGAATCCACCTGGCTGGGCGGCTGGCAGGGCCGCTCAGCCAGGTTCGCCGTCGTCGGACGGGGGCTGGGGCCGGCGCGTGCGGATGATCATTAGCGCCACCACATATGCCGCCGCGTTGGTCAGGAATGCATAGCGCAGGTCGACCTGTCCGATGACGCCGGCCAGCATCGGGGACAGGGCGCCGCCGATCTGGCCACCGCTGGACAGAACAGACAGCGTGACGCCGGACTGAGAGGCGGGGACCATCCGCGCCCCCATGGTGAACGCGAGGCTCATGGTTCCGCCGGCGAGGAGGCCGAGGATCACGCGCAGCGTGGCCACCTGGACCCAGTTGGCTGAGATCGCCAAGAGCGCCGAACAGCCCGCGCCTGAAACGAGGCCCATGAGCAGCAGCCGTCGGGTGTTCTCCTCGCGGGCCCACCGTCCGTACAGCACGGACGAGATCGCGGCGGCGATGGCACCCACAGCCACGACGAAGCCGCTGATCGTGGCGATCTGCATCTCGGGAGTGCCGATCTCCACGAGGTACAGTGGGATGATGGGGGGCAACGAGCGGTCGGTGAACCGGGACAGGAACACCACCGCGAGCGCGCTGGCGAAGCCAGGGATCGCAAGGACACGGAAGCTGGCCCCCCGCTTGCGCTGCGCCGCGCGCTCGGCGCGTTGGGCTGGATCTGAGAAGCCCGTCTCCTGGACCACGAAGAACATCAGGATGGCGGGCACCATCAACATCACGCCCGTGATGACGAAGTTGAAGCGGAGCCCGTACAGGTCGGAGATGAACCCGCCGATCGTCGGGCCTATGGCCAGCGGGATGAATTGCGCGGCCTGTACCAATCCGACGGCCTGACCCATCTTCTCGCGCGGCCCCAGCGAAATCGCCAGCGCCATGGCCGCGGGTGTGAAGCCGGCGAAGAACCCCATGAACACCCGCGCGGCGAACAACCAGTAGATGTCCGGTACGTAGGCCATCGCGACCTGCATGGCGCCGATCGTGAGAAGGGCCCGCAGGACCATGGGCTTTCGGCCATACCGGTCTGCCACCATCCCCCAGACGGGTCCCATCAGGGCGCCCACAAACGGGGTGATGCCCACGACCAGGCCGGACCAGTAGGACGCTTCGGCCAGATCCGTCACACCCAGCGTGCGAATGTAGAGCGGGATGAACGGCTGCGTGAGGTCAAACGCGACGTGGGCGAGCGCGACCGTCAGGATGACGACGTACTGGTTGCGCTGCCACGGCTCTAGCTGGCGGAACGAAGGGGGACGGCGTAGCGAAGCGAGCACGTGTGGTCCTATGCCGTCCGTGGTGGTCAGCAGCGCCGCCACTCCACCCAGGCACCCGGCAGATGGTGCACGGAGGATATCGCAACGGCGGCCGGGCGGCGCGGCGCGGCCGCCACGAGGGCCAGGATGACCTCATCATGCACAAATGTGGTATGGTCGAAGCTTGTACTGTCTAGTTTCGACAGCCTCGCGTCTGTGTATCGTGGCGTTTGGTCCAGATTCAGCCGCGCTCGGCACTCCCGAATGCTGACGCTGACTGACAAGTTCTTTTGTTGGGAGTCAGCGTGAGTTACACCGATCAGACCCTCAGTTGCCGCGACTGCGGTCAGTCATTTGTCTTCACCACGGGAGAGCAGGAGTTCTATGCCTCCCGCGGTTTCACGAACCAGCCATCGCGCTGTGAGGCGTGCCGTGGCGCGCGCAAGGCGGGAAGAGGCTCTGAGGGTTCGTCCGGTTCCCGCTCTGGCGCCAACGCTGGACGTGGCCGTGATATGTTCACCGCGGTCTGTGCTTCCTGCGGACAGAACGCGTCCGTTCCGTTCCAGCCGCGCAATGATCGCCCGGTCTACTGCTCGGACTGTTTTTCGAGCCAGCGCGGCGCGGGTGGGCGCGGCCGCTCCTAACCGGAGCGTTGCTGTAACCTCCGCCGCGGGCGGAGCCCGATCCGGGCGGGACGTGGGCAGTGACACCCGGGTTTGTTGACCGTTTGGCGGCCAGGCGTTCCGCGCCGTCCGGTCTCAGTCACTCAGATGGAGGGGCCGTTGGCTCGAAAGACGAAGCGAAGGTCGTTCACTCGGACCCGTGTGCAGCGTCGCACGGAGGATCCTGCGGAGCGGCGGCACCGGCTGGAAGGCGCGGCCCGGACCTTGCTGTCCCAGTTTCCCGGCGACGCAATCGCGCGAGCGCTCAGCGAGCGCGAGTTTCTGCTTGCCGAGGCTGACCGAGCGGCACAGCTCGAGCCAAGCCCAGCGAATCTCACACGGTACCGGGCGGCGCAGCTACAGTGTGAGGTGGCGCGCTTCGCCGTTGAGCTGGGTGGCATGGTCGCCACCGGTGACGGTGCGGACGACTGACCGGATCCACGCTGGTTCGCTGGCCGGTGTGACCTGGGGCGGTGGCGCGCTGAGGCTGTCTACCAGTACCCCAAGAAGCGCCACCACAGTCCTCCGACCAGCAGCCAGATGCTGATGTTCAGCAGGCTGACGGCGGCACCCACCAGCCACCAGTGGGAAACTGGGACGTAGCCGGAGCCGAAGAAAACGGGCGCCGGGCCCCCTCCGTAGTGGGTGGTGCCCCCCATCAGGCCGTTGAAGTACCCGAGGAGGAGCGCGGCGAGGATGGGAGGGGCTCCGAGCGCGAGCGCGGTTGCCAGGAACGCGCCATACATGGCGGTCGCGTGGGCGGTACTGCTGGCGAAGAGGTAGTGGCTGTAGAAATACACGAGAGCGAGCACGAGAAGAGCGCTGGTCCACCCGGTTGCGGGCAGTGCGCTGGAGACGGCCTGGCTGAACCAGGATGTGAGACCTAGCCTGCTGAGATGGTTGGCGATCGCGATGAGCGCCGCGAACCAGACAAGCGTGTCCCAGGCCCCGCGTTCAGTCAGGATGTCGCTCCAGGTGAGGACGCCGCTCAGCACCAGCACGCACAGGCCCACCAATGCGACGGTTGGCGCGTCGATCATGGCCAGCTGGCCCCCCGATATCCAGAGTGAGAGCATCAGCAAGAAGACGCCGCCCATGGTCCACTCGCTCGGCCGCAAGGGTCCCATCGCAGCCATCTTTGACTGAGCCCACCCCGGCGCGTCTGGCGAGTCTCGGATCGATGGCGGGTACATCCGGTAGATCAACAGGGGGACAAGCACCAGGCTAAGCACACCGGGCGGTGCTGCCGCCACGGCCCAGGTCGTCCAGCTCACCGTGATGCCCTGCTCGGCGGCGAGCCGCACCGCAACCAGGTTGCCGGTGGTGCCGGTCAAGAACATGGCGCTGGTGATCATCGCGCCCTGATACGCCGTCAAGATCAAGAAGGCGCCCGCGCGCCGAGCGGTGCCGGGATCGGGGTAGCTTCCTAACGACGATGCGAGCGCCGCCACAATGGGATACACGACGCCGCCGCTACGGGCGGTGTTGCTGGGAATGGCGGGCGCCATCACGAGATCTGTGGCGATGAGACCGTACGCCAGGCCCAGGGTCTTCCTACCCAGCGAGGCGACGAACAGATAGGCGATCCGCGTCCCCAGGCCCGTTGCGATGAATCCTCGTGCAATGAAGAACGCCGAGACGATCAGCCAGACGGTGGGGTCTCCAAATCCGGACAGGGCTTCCGCGGGCGTGAGCGTGCGTGTCAGCGCCGTGGCGGTGAGCCCAATCAACGCCACGGCGCCCATAGCGAGTGGTTTGATCACGATGCCGACGATGGTGGCGACGAAAATGGAGAATAGCTGCCACGCGGTGTGGCTCACGCCGGACGGCGGGCCCAGGAGCCAGAGCGCCCCGCCGACCACGAAACACGCGGCGATGCGGCCAACACGCGCCCCTTGCCAGGGACCGTCTGGCGGCCTTACAAGCACCGTTGGCAGGGCGCGCGCGCTGGCTGGTGGGCGCCGGACGATCTCATCTGGGGCCAGTGTAGCGGGCCGCGCCCTTCGGCGCTCACGACCTCCGACCGCGTGGACGGCTAAACGAAGCCGTCCCGCCGATACGTATCAAACCCCATGCGGGTGAGCTCCGCCAGCTCCGCGAGCAGAGGCTCATCGACGGTCTTGAAGTTGAAGCACGATTTTCCCTGGCGTCGACGCTGAAGATCCGGCGAGATCCGGTCGAGAAGGCGGGTGTGGGTGTAGATGGGCATGAGGTGGTAGCTGACGTAGTGCTTCTTGATCTGAACGGCGCCGAAGAACAGGGGTTTCCTGTTCGGCATGATGTGCCGCGTGTCTAGGTGATAGACGCCTGGCGTATCCGCCTTGCAGTCCAGCAGGGCGCCGTACGGGGTCAGCAGATCGCGAAGCGATGCAAAGACCGCGGAGAAGTCGGCGGCGGGAAAGCTTGGCACGAATCAGATCCCTCGTGACGTGAGGTGGGATTGTATCGGCCGCGAGGAGACTGCCTCACGCTGTGGCATTCACGCCTGACGGCCTCACGCACGAGGCGCGCCTGTTGGGACTGCTCAGGCGGTGTGTCCCCGTCGCCGAAGACGGGCGACGTAGGGCAAACCGAATAGGTACAGCCCGGTGAACAGCAGAATCGCCAGCGGTAGGAGCGGTGCATACGTCACCCACGCGGGCGGTGTCTCCGTTTGCGACAGAGCCACGAAGTTGGCGATGACGGTGAGCGTGAAGACGATGGACACCCATCGATGGGCCTGGCGGATCCCGTGATTCCAGCTCAAGTGGTCCTCCTGTGCCTCTACGTGGTCGGCTGACGCGGGCGGCGGTGCGGGGCGGTCATGACAAGCGGTCGAGCAAGTCCGCCAGCTTCCCGCCCATCATGTTCCAGCCGTAGCGAGCGCCGGCGATGTTCTGTCGCTGGTCAGCCCGGAAGCCGGATTGGACAACGGAAAGTCGGGTTCCTGATGGCTGTGGACTGAGGATGAAAGTCACGATCGTGTTCAGGTCACCCACGTCCCAGGAGCAGGTCAGTCGCTGGCCCGGCTCGATGGTGATGAAGCGGCAATAGATTGTGCCGTCCCACCCGGGCCGCGGCGGGGCCCGCAGCGTGAACGCGGCGCCAGGCTCCAGTTTGAGCCCGATCGCGGGTAGGAGCCACTCTGCAAGCAGGTCAGGTTCCGTCAGCGCACGCCACACTTTTTCCGGCGCGTGGGGTAGGTCGAAGTCGAACGAGATCGACTCGCCCTGGGCGTCCGTGCCTTGGTCCATCAGCGTCAGTCGTCCAATCTTTGCAGGAGTCGCTCGAGGCGGTTCACGTGCTGGGGCCAGAACTCGCGGTAGTGCTTGATCCAGTCAACCAGCGGCGCCAGGCCGCGGGGCTCCACGCGGTAGTAGACGTGGCGGCCCTCGCGCCGGCCGTTGACGAGGCCTGCCGCACGGAGGCTTGCGAGGTGCTGTGAGATCGCGGGCTGCGAGATGGCGAAGCGCGCCGTCAGGTCCTTTACGGCGGCCTCGCCCTGGGTGAGTGACTGGAGAATGGCCCGGCGGTTCGGATCCGCCAGCGCCTGGAACAGCCTGTCCTCGACGAGCGCGTCACCCCGCATGCCCTATTGATAAGCGTTGCCTTATGAATTGTCAAGGGGGCGCGGGTGTGAGGCTCGTCGGATGCGGGCCTCCCGCCACGTCACGGAGTCTGGCTGCAGCTTCGCCGTGTGTTAGGCTATCCCGTCTTGCTGGGGCGCTCTGGCCCCGGAGTGAGACCTGGAGGAGGAGCAATGGCAGGCAATGCGGAGACGGTGATTGCGCTGGATCGAAAGCGCATGGATGCAATGTGCGCTCAGGACGTGGCGGCGCTCGGCTCGATCCTGGGTGACGATCTGATTTACTGCCACTCAACGGCGCGGCTTGACACCAAGCAGAGCCTCATCGGCAACATGCAGTCCGGCAGCACCGTGTACACGGCCATTGAGACGTCAGACGTGAAGGCGCAGGACCTGGGGAGCGCTGTCGTGGTGACCGGCGTGGCGCGGATCAGCGTGTCCTCCAACGGCAGGCCCAACAACTTCGGTGTGCGATTCACAGACGTGTACGCGAACCGGGGCGGCTCCTGGCAGATGGTGACCTGGCAGTCCACCCGCATCCCTGACTAGTTGGCTGCAGGGCGGGCGGTCTACGCTAGCGGCGGAAGTGAGGCATGATCTCGCTGCCGAGTACGTGGATCGCCCGCTCGGGATCCGGCCCCAGGGGCGGACCGAAGCTCAGGTGGCGGACGCCCATGGAGACCAGTGCCTCCAGGCGCGGGATGAGGTCTCGACCGGTGCCGATGAGCCCGATGCGCAGCATCGCCGGCGTGACCATGGCGCGGGCGCGGCCAAGGTCACGGTCTCGCTGAACGGCGGCCTCGATCGGCTCAAACTCCTCGCGCGAAACGCCCAGTCGCTCGTAGATCAGCGGTCCCAGCGCGTGGCCGTAGTAGGCGATCTTGTCTCGCAACACCGCCTCCGCGGCATCGCGGTCTGGATCGATCGAGCACCAGACGCAGGCGGCCACATCCACGTCATCGAGCGACCGTCCAGCAGCGGCCGCGCCATCGCGGACGTACCCGATGACCGTCTGGAAGTGCTCAGGCGGAAAGAGCAGCGGCAGTCCGCCGTCCGCGACGGAGCCGATGGCGCGGAGCATGTTGGGACTCATGGCGCCGATGTAGATGGGCACCTGCGGCGTCGGAAACCGCATGTAGGCGTCGTCCGTCCACCCGCGGATGAACCGTCCAGATTGGGCCCCGCGTTGGCCATCCAGGAGCGCGCGCACGGCGGCCGCGGTCTCCACCACGCTGGCGACGGGCATGGTTGGCTGAACGCCAATCCATTCCAGGAAGTCGCCGGCGCCGGACGAGATCCCCAGGCAGAAGCGGCCACTGGATAGCTCAGCCAGCGTCGCGGCGGCCATGGCCATCTCTGCCGGATGCATAGTGTAGGGGTTGACGATGCAAGTGCCGATCTGGATTCGGCTCGTGGCCTGCGCGGCCGCCGACAGGATGATCCAGGCGCTCCGTAGGAACAGGTCGTCGCTGACCCAGAACTGATCGAAGCCCGCCGCTTCCGCGGCCTGGGCCAGCCGGGGGTAGGCGGATACCGGGAGGTCGTTGTTGAATCGAACGCTGAAGCGCACAGGGGCTAGGGCTGGCGCAGGAAGCGGCTGACCGTGTCGAAGAAGAAGTCCGGATTGTCCGACGCCACGGAGTGACCGGCGCCCGGGATCACGACGAGACGGCAGTCCGGGATCGTGGCGGCCATCCGCTCGGCATCTTCCTGACGCAGTACGGGGCTGATCTCGCCCCTCAGCACAAGCGTGGGGCAGCGGATCTCGCGCAGGCGGGGCCAGAGATCCACGGCATCCCAGTTGCGCGGCGCGTTCACGTCGTACTTCAACGTGAGCCGGCCATCCGGCAGGGCGCGCGTGGCGTGCTCCGCGCGGCGGCGGTGGGTTGCGTCGTCCGTATTTGGCGCGCGCCGCCGGTACTCTTCGATGAGGTCCTCGAGGCGAGCGTAGACCGGTAGCTCCGTGGCGTGGCGGGTGGGGCCCAGGAGGTCGTAGCGGAACACGGGCTCCACGTCGGAGATCACCAGTCGCTCGACACGATCGGGATGGTCCATGGCGAATAGCATGCCGTTGTGGCCGCCCATCGACTGGCCGATGACCGACATTTTGCGCCAGCCCAGGGCGTCCTCGATGCCAACCATGTCTGCGACGTAGTGCGCTGTGGCGTAGTCACGGGGGGGCGGACGGTCGCTGTCGCCGTGGCCCCGCTGATCCATCGCGACCACGTGGAACCCCGCCGAGAGCCGCTCGGCCTGGTGGTCCCAGCTTCGGGCGTGTACAGCGAGGCCGTGCAGCAGGAGCAGCGGTGGGCGTCCCGCGGTGCCCCAGTCCACGTAGTGGAGGCGAAGCCCGTTCACCTGCGCGAAGTCGTCTCGGTGGGTCATCTGGCGATGGTCCAGTCGGCGCTCAGGGTACGCGGACGAAAATGGCGGCGTTCGCCATGAGGATGGCGTCCACGCGGTCGCCGAACTCTGGGCGGAACGCGTCGCCGGGGACCAGCAGTCCGCCAGGTTCCACCTGAACGCTGACCGTCCCGATAGGGAACTGCGCCTTGACCTGCGCCACGTCAACCTCGCCGGTCCCGGCCGGCACGCCGATCCGCACTTCAATGGCCACCGCGCTCATGTCTTGTACGGCGGCCACGGCGCGCAGGCCCGGCAGCGAGACGTGCTGGAAGGCGTCGCGCACGGCGCGCACGGCCGCCTTCGTGGGATCCTGGCCATGCAGGTCCACCCCACTGCCTAGCTCAACCACGAACGTGCGCACGATCTTGCCTCCAAATCCGTCCGGGAGCCGGATGACACCGGGTAGTGCCGTCTAGGACCGCGCGTGGCGCGTGGTCAAAGCGGCTCCATACGATGGACCGTAGTCCGTGACTATGGTCTGTGACTATGGTACGACTTCATCATGGAGACCATGCCTATGTCCAAGTTCAAGGCGACCTGCCTCGCTGCCCTCGAGCGAGTGCGTCGCACGGGCGAGCCGCTTCGCGTCACGCGTTTTGGAAAGCCGGTTGCGGACATCGTGCCTGCGTCGCCCGCACTTGTCGCCCCCAACTGGATGGGGTCTTTGGCGGGAACGATGATCGTACATCGGGATCTCACAGAGCCCACTGGTGACCTCGCAGAGTGGGAAGCGATGGGATGGAGCTCCTCCTCGACACAGACATCTGGATCTGGGCGCACCTAGACCCGACTCGTCTCGAGCCGGATGTGCATGCGGCTCTGTCTGGTCCCACGGCCGAGATTTGGCTCTCGCCGATCGGCCTCTGGGAGATACTGTTGTTGAAGGAACGCGGACGCATTGAGCTCGCCGGATTCGCGTCGGCAGCGGCGTTGATTGCCGCTGTCTGGGATGCGCGACCCCTGCGCGAGGCCCCGGTGACGCGCGACGTGGCCGTGCGCAGCCGGTCGATCGGCTTGGCACACGCCGATGCTGCTGATCGATTTCTCGCCGCTACGGCGAGTGTTTTTGACATCGCGTTGGTTACCAGCGACGCGCGGCTCTTGCAGGAACCGGTTTCGAGACTCTTTCAAATCGTTGAATCGATCCGCTCACTTCCCCTGCTTGATGAAGTCGGCCACGCGCTCGCCGATCATCATGGTGGTCACGTTGGTGTTGGCGCGGATGCAGTCTGGCATGATGGATGCGTCCACCACGCGCAGATTCTGGACGCCGTGGACCCGAGCATACTGATTTACCACCGCGAGCGGGTCTGACGCTGGACCCATCTTGCAGGTGGCTGAGGTGTGCTGGCCGGTGACCACCTCGCGAAGCAGGTACTGGTCTAGCGCGTCGTCCGAGGCCAGCTCGTCGTCGGTGGGCTCAATGCGATCGGCCAGGATGGGCTCAAAGTCCTTGTGTTGCCCCAGCTTCACCGCGAGACGGACGGTCTCGCGCAGGCGGCGACGGTCGAACTCGCTTTCCAGGTATCGGTAGTCCAACAGCGGCTGGACTCCGGGATCTCGTGACTGCAGCCTGATCTCGCCGGCGCCTTCGGCCAGATTGAGCACGCCGAGCATGCGCACGCCGAGCGGCGTGTTGCGGTTCCCGCCGCGGTCGGTCCGCTCGGTGGCGAACGAGATCATGAACATCATGAGGTCGTTCCAGAGGTGTGAGTTCTCGGCGGTCCAGCGCAGCAGCATCTGGTTGCGGGGCGCGAATGCGTCCAGCTTGTGCTCCGGCTTGGTGCGCCAGGTGATCCGGATCATGGGATGGTCGCGCAGGTTCTGGCCTACGCCCGGAAGCTCGTGGACCACTGGGATCTGAAACTGGTCTAGCTGGTCGCGCGGGCCCACACCGGAGAGCATCAGGATCTGGGGTGAGGCCACCGCTCCGGCGCTCAGGATGATCTCTTTGCCCTCAGCCGAGAAGCGCTCGCCACCGCTCTCGACTTCAACGCCGACCGCGCGCTTGCCGTCGAACAGAATGCGCTGGATCAGGCAGTTGGGCCGAACGGTGAGGTTGAGGCGGTGTCGGGCCGGGTTGAGGTAGCCAATGGCCGTGCTCCAGCGGATGCCATTGGGGTTGTTGGCCGGTATGGGGCCAATGCCCGTTGAGTTGGGGTGGTTGTGGTCGGGCGCCTCCGAGAACCCTGCGGCCAGGCACGCATTTCGATACGCGCGCTGGGACGGCATCCAGGTGTCGGGCTGGAATCGATGGAGGATGATGGGGCCGTTGGCGTTGTGGTGGGGCTCGTGGCCAAACTCGGTGTCTGACTCGATCTTTCGGAAGAACTCGAGACAGTTCTCGAACTGCCACTCGTCGTTGCCGGCCTTTGCCCAGTTGTCGTAATCCTCCGGCACGCCGCGCAGGAAGACCTGGCCATTGATGGCGCTGGATCCGCCGGTGACCTTGCCGCGGGGCACCTGCATGTCTGGAGCGACGGGGGTGGGTTGGCCGACGAATTGCCAGTTGTGGTCGCTGGTCATGATGTCGGTCACGCTGGCGTAGCCGTGCTTGACCTCATCTGGTAGCTGGTCGATGCTGTGGTAGTCCGGTCCAGCCTCGATCAAAAGGACAGATCGGCTGGGATCCTCCGACAGGCGGGCAGCCATGATGGCGCCAGCGGAGCCCGCGCCCAGGACAATGTAGTCGTATTGCATGGTGTCACCTCTCCCATCGCGCCGCCGAAATGAGCCGCGCGTCCCTCTGCGCCGCGCCATGGTATTGGGAGACGTGTGCTGAAGGCAATTCACAGCCCGGGTGGCCCGGTTGCACGCGCCCGGCGGGCCTGGACCAACGGGAATAGCGCAAACGCCACCTGTCCCAGCAGGCCGAGCTGCGTGCCAGTCTCGAGGTAGTCCGCGAAGTGGGCGCTGACTGTCCGTCCAAATGCAATGACGGAGACGCCAACCTCGGCGCACAGCAGTAGGAGCAGCGCCAGGCCACCCGTCAAGACTCTCGCGGGGGTGGTTCCTGGTACGCCGAAGTAGCGTACCGTCTTCGATGACGCGATCCACGAGATGGCGAGCATGATAGGTAGCTCCAGTGCCACGGCCGCGGCCTCGCCCAGTCGGGGCGCCACTAGCAGGGTTCGGACGGTGCCCAGGACCATGCCGGCCCCGAACACCACCAGGAAGTACACGCACCCGCCGAGCAGCGAGATGGCGGCGACCCGCGCGTTCACGTCGCGGTGGGATGCGGTCTAGGGTCGGCTGGTCTGCTGGCCATCAGAAACAGCGCAGTGCCGATGAGGGCGAGCGCGGCGAGCACGAGGAACGGGGCCTGGTAGCCGCCTGTGAGGTCCAGGACGAGACCAACCACGATGGGCGCGACGATCGAGAACGGCGCTACCAGCGTCTGCATGATGCCTGCGATGCGCCCGAAGGCCGCCCGGCCGAAGTAGTCCCCCAGGAGCGAGTTGCTCACCGCGGCGCGCACACCCCAGGCGAAGCCGAAGAACGCGCCGTAGATCAGGAACGGGACGAGGGTGGCGCCGAACGCGAGCAACAGCATCCCAAGCATCGAGCTGAACAGGTTGAACGCCATGAGGTGGTGTTTCGGCATGCGGTCGCCCAGCATGCCACCGAGGATCCGTCCGGCAATATTGAAGACGTTGAGCTCCGCGAGGATCCAGGCGGCGGTGTCGCGGTCGATCAGATCCTCGAAGTAGGGGAACTGGTGGACCACGATGGCCGATTGGACGAACATGGCAATGGTGGTGCCGGCCGTGATCTGCCAGTAGGCGCGGGTTCGAAGAGCCTGGGCCACCGTGAAGTTGACTAGGCCGCCGCCGGACGCTCGGGCGTGGGCGCCTGATTGGTTGGCAGGGTCGTCGCCATCTGGAAGCAGGCCGTATGCCTCCGGGGTGTCGCGGGTGAGTAGGAAAATGGGGATGCCGAGGATGAAGATGATGGCCGCGGTCTGGAGGGCGGCTGCGCGCCATCCGTAGGCGCTCTGGAGCCACACGGTGACGGGGATGAACACCATTCCCGCCACGGCGAAGCCGGTGACGGCGAACCCCATGGCGGTTGCCCGTCGGCGCCTGAACCAGCGGTTGAGCGCGTAGCTGACCACGAGCAGTCCGGAGAAGCTGTTGGCCAGCGCCATCAGGACGCACGCGCCGTAGTATTGCCACAGGGAATCCACGTAGCTGAACGCAATGAACGCGATGGTGAAAAGGATCACACCCGTGCTCATCATGGCCCGGGGTCCGAACCGATCGACGAGCCAGCCGTTGAGCGGGCCGATGACCGAGTCGACCTGCTGAAACGATCGGCCGGCAGCGGTGGCGCTGGCGCTCCAGCCGAACTCACGCTGGAGAGGGCCGACGTAGGTGGACAGTCCCTGGGCGGAAAAGCTGGTGAAGATCTGGGCGATGAAGCCCAGGCCCACGATGACCCAGCCGTAATAGCAGTGTGGACTGACACGGCCGACGATCTGGGCGTCCCAGGTGGCGCCGCGCGGATGAGGACTCATGCCTGGGTAGTCTATGGCAACTGGTGTGGGCGGGTCAGACTGCGAGCTGAGCGAAGGCTCCAGGCATGAAAAGGCCGCCCCCTGGGGCGGCCGCCGATCTCGGTTTCGGGTGGAGGTCTAGAGGTACTTTGTGGGCCAGATCATGGTACGCCACATGTGCGCCACCGGGCTGTTGTCGAAGCCCAGGCCCTCCTCGGGCTGCTTGAAGTTGCGGCCGATGACGTCCGTGAAGTCCTCCAGGTCGACCTTCACGTTGGGGTCAAACGAGTACACGTCGTTCACGGTGATGAGCCGACCGGTCATATACCACTTGTGGTTGAGGGCCCGCTTGTACTCCTCCTGGATGTACTCCTCGGGCTGGAAGTCCTCGCCGAAGAGCCGCAGGTACGCCTCTGGGTAGGTGAATCCCACGGACTCATCCGCGTAGAACCGGAGCACCTGGTGGGCGCGGATGGCCCAGCTGACTTCCTCGTCCACGTAGGGCTCGACAAGCTGGGCACCCCAGTAACCGTGGTCGGCGCGGATGAAGCCGACGGTGGCGATGTCGTGGAGCAGACAGGCGATGATGATTTTCTCGTCGTGCCCGTCTTTCAGCGCCAGCCGGGCGCTCTGGAGCAGGTGGTTCTGGCCGGGCGCGAAGCGGTACTTGAAGAAGTCCATCAGGGTCGGGTTCTTGGGCATCTTGGGCAGCCGAGGGTCGTCACCCATCACCACGAGCTGATTTGGGTTCTCGACGGGTGGCGGGGGTTGGGTGGGGTCTAGCTCGCCGGAGGTGAACAGAACGGACTTCTGGACCCGCCTGGTCATCTTCTCGATCATGAGGTCTTCGACGGCGTCGGCCTTCTCCGAGGGCGACATGCCCGGCGTGATCACCAGGCCCTCGTACTCGCCGCTTTCGACGACCATGGCCGGCTCAGGGGTCATAGCAACGCCTCCTCAGACGGCCCGCGTCTCCCGCGCCACCTCCGTGGCACTCCCTCGGCCGGGGCGACGACGCCCGGGGCCGGCGAACCGCGGGAAGATCATAACGGAGGCGGGTTGTCGTCTCAACGCCGCCGCCGTCGAGCGCCGTGGCGTCCTGACGCCGTAATCGCGCGGGCGGATAAGCAATTCTTATTGGATGGAGAAAAATGTAATAGAATTGCCACGCAATTAAGCGAATCGGCACAGGAATCGCGGAATCTAACTGATTCCGCGTGGCGGTAATCGATGCCACACGGAATTGACGCTCGTGCCCAGCCGATTGGCCAGATGTGGCTTCGACGGTTCTTTGGGCTATCGCTGCCGCCCGCCGCGGTAGAAAGCTACGCCGCGCCGTCGGCGCGGAAGACCGACCGCGCGGCGGGCCGCACCGTTGAATACTACCCGCTACAGCGTGCGCCGAACCCATCCCCCACTGCCCACCTTCGCTTTGCGCTTCGGCACGAGCCGACCGATCTTGCACTCCTCGTGGCGGTGTTGAGGGCCGTGGAGCCATCCGTGCTTGAAGACTGGGTGCGTGCCGAGCCCACGGGCGCATTCAGCCGGCGCGCGTGGTTTTTCTATGAGACGTTCACCGGGCGGCGTCTCGATGTCGATGATGCGTCCGCAGGCAACTACGTCCCCGCCCTCGACCCAAAGCGTCACATCGTCGCCGCGCCCGTGACTAGCCCCCGGCATCGTGTGCTGGACAACCTGCTCGGCGGCTCCGGAATGTGTCCAATCATACGGCGCACGGATCGTCTCGAGTCCGCGCGGCGGGCATCGATGAACGCCCAGATTCGGGCGTCGGGACTGATGGAACGGTACTCACCTGACCTGCTTGCTCGCGCTACCCGCTACCTCTACACCAGGGAGACTCGATCTTCATTCGCGATCGAGGGTGAGGGCATCAGCCCGTCACGGGAGGCTCGTTTTGTCACTGCGCTGGAGGGAGCGGGGCAGTTCGACACCTCCGACAAGGAGGCGTTGATTCGTCTGCAGGGTGACATCGTCGACCCGCGGTACGCGGCGCGTGACTGGCGATCCACCCAAGTCTTCGTGTCGCAAATGGCCGCGGAGTTCCGCGAGGAGATTCACTTCGTTGCGGCGAAGCCAGAGGACGTGCCGGGGTTGATGGACGCCTGGATGGCAATGACTCATCGCATTGTCCACTCGGCTGAGGCGTACGCCGTTGACCCCGTCGTTGCCGCCGCCGTCGTTTCTTTCGCGTTCGTGTTCGTTCACCCGTTTGAGGACGGTAACGGTCGCGTTCATCGATTCCTGCTACACCACGTGCTTGCCGCTCGCAGGTACGTGCCGCAGGGCCTGATCTTCCCGGTATCGGCCGCAATCCTCCGAGACCGCCTCGGGTACGACCGGCAACTGGAGCGATTCTCGATTCCCGTGATGGCGTTGACGGAGTGGAGATGGACGCCCGAGCACGACATCGTCGTGGAGAACGAGACGGCGGACCTGTTTCGCTTCTTCGACGCCACTGAGTTCGCGGAATACCTGTACGAGCGCCTCGAGGAGACGGTGCGGCGTGATCTGCGCGACGAACTGGACTTCTTAGAGGCGTTCGACCGCGCATACCAGGCAATCCGACGCGTGGTCGACATGCCGGACCGTCGAGCCAGGCTGTTCATTCAATATTGCATGCAGAACGGTGGCCGTCTTCCAGCGCGCAGGCGGTCGGAGTACCCCGAGCTCACGGATGGCGAGGTTCGAGCGATGGAATCCTCGCTGGCGGACGCGAGAGATCAGTCCGCGTCCGATTGACGACCGCTAGGCATATCGCGTCATTCCTTCTGGATGTTGTAGTCCGCCAGCGTGCGGCCGCCGTCGCTCGTGCTGGCGGTTGGCTTCGGGGTAGCGGCCGCTCGTTGCGGCCCGGTGGCGAGTGAGCCGTCGACAGCGGGGGAGGCGTGCACTGGTTCAGCTTCCGCGCGGAGGAGCGACGTGAGCGCGAGCAGCGCTACTGAGGAGAGTGCGAGTCGTGCTACCAGCGTCCAGTCGCGGTTCGTATCCATCCGGGTGCCTCCTGCCGGCGTCGCGCCCTTCCAGTGGCCGCGAGTCGTCCTGATTCCAGGGTAAGCCCTGGCGCGCAGAAGCCGTGTCGTCGTCGCTACACGCGTAATGCCGGCCTCGCGATAGTCCGCCCTCCCTCGCGTTGAGCTCTCGGCCCCGCGCTCTGAGGACAGGCCTAGCGGCCACGCGTGGAATGGCGTACGCTGTGGCGGCGCCGTGGGGAGCCGGGCCTTCACGGTCGGCGGCGGCGCGGAAGTGAGGTGTCATGATGCCGGGTGGCCTCGAGTGGCTCGCCTTGACGCAGGAGCCGATTCTGGAGCCGGATCTGCCGATTTGCGATCCGCACCACCATTTCTGGGACTTTCGCGCGGAGCGGGCGCCGTACGGTCGATACCTGCTGCATGAGCTGGCGGCGGACGTGGGGTCTGGCCACAACGTCAAGAGCACGGTGTTCATCGAGGCCCGGGCGATGTATCCGGCCGTTGGCGATGAGAACCTCAAGCCGGTCGGCGAAGTGGAGTTCGTCCAGGGCCTGGCCGCGGCGAGCGCCAGCGGCCTGTACGGCCCGTGCCGCGCGGCCGCGACGATCATCGGCCACGCCAATCTGAACCTGGGCGATCGGGTGGGGGGCGTGCTTGACGCCCTTCAGGCCGCCTCGCCCAATCGTTTCCGGGGCATCCGCCACTCGGTCACGTGGGACGCTCACCCAGAGCTGGAGAACACGGCCGCCCACGTGGCGCAGGGCCAGCTTGGCAGCGACAGTTTCAGGGCGGGCGCGCGGGTGCTGGCCAGCCGGGGGCTGACTCTGGAGGGGTGGCTGTGGTTTCCGCAGCTTGGTGAGCTCGCCGATTTCGCGCGGGCGGTACCGAACCTGACCATCATCGTGAATCACATCGGCGGCCTGATTCGCACGGGGCCGTACGCGAACCGTGAAGCAGAGGTTCGGGCGCTGTGGGAGCGCGGCATCGCGGACGCTGCGTCGTGCCCCAACGTCTACATGAAGCTGGGCGGAATAGGCATGCCGCGCAACGGGTTCGGCTGGGAGTCGCAGGCGATGCCGCCCGGATCGCAGGAGATTGCCTCAGCCGCCGACCCGTGGTTCAGCTACTGCATCGAGAAGTTCGGGCCGGATCGTTGCATGTTCGAGAGCAATTTTCCGGTGGACAAGGTTTCCTTCTCGTACCCCGTATTCTTCAACGCCTGCAAGGTGTTCTCAAATGGCTACACCGCGTCCGAGCGGGCGGCGATGTTCCACGACGTTGCGGCGCGGGTGTACCGGGTGCCCGCGTAACCGGTCAGTCTCGGAGGATGGTGGCGAGGGCGTTCACCAGGCGGTCCACGTCCTCTCGCGTGTTGTAGCCCTGGGCGGAGATCCGCACATGGTACTGGTCGCGCCAGCGCGTGACCGGTATCTCGATGCGGAACTCGTCGTAGAGTCGGGTCTTCAGGGCCGGGCCGTCCTGGACAGGCACCGGCAGCGTCACCATCTGCGAGTACCAGGCGGGCGAGTCGGCGGTGAGCGGTTCGAGCCCGGTGAGCTCGGTGATGGCCTCACGACCGTAACGAACCAGGTCGTGGCATTCGTGGCGGACTCGATCCCAGTCGTTGGCCTTCAGGAATTGAATGGCCGTGGGCACGGTGAGGAAGGCGGAGATGTCTCGGGTGCCCTGGTGCTGCTGCTCGTCGATAAACCGCGAGGGTCCGGCCCACATGCTCGGAGCGCTGCCGTGGCTCACCACCAGCGGTTTGAGCAGGTGCTGGACGTCGCGCCTGGCGTACAGAAACCCGGCGCCCTTGGGGGCGCACAGCCACTTGTGGCAGTTGCTCCCGTAGAAGTCCACGTCGAGGTCGTGGAGATTCAGCGGAACCTGGCCGGTGGCGTGGGCGCCGTCGATCACCGTCCAGATCCCAAGCTCGCGAGCCCGGCGGACGAGCGGCTCGACAGGCAAGGTGGTGGCGGTGGGAGACGTGATGTGGCTGAGAAAGAGCACGCGGGTGCGGGGGGTGATCCCTGACAGAATCACGTCCACCGCGTCGGCGGGATCCTCCAGCGGCAGCGGTAGGTGTCGGACCACATAGCTCGACCCCCGCTCGGCGCACACGGCCCCCCACGTCTTGTCCAGCGCGGCGTACTCGTGGTCGTTTGACAGGATCTCGTCGCCCGGTTGCAGTGGCAGAGAACGCGCGACGACGTTGAGAGCGGTGGTGACGTTGGGGAAGTAAGCCAGCTCGTCCGCGTCGGCGCCCACGTAGCGTCCGAGGGCGGCGCGAGATGCCTCCAACAGGTCCCGCTGACGACGGGAGAGGAACTCTACCGGCTGCTGCTCGAGCTCCAATTGCCACTGCTGATAGCGCTCGAAGACGGGACGCGGGCAGGCACCGTACGAGCCGTGGTTGAGGAAGGTGACGTCGTCACGGATCAGGAACTGCTTGCGCAACCCCCGATGGCGCAGGTCAGCCGCGTCGTCATAGACATCGTTCAGTGCCACGGTAGTTCACCCCTCCCGGCCTGATGATGGGTGGCGCCGAGGCAACGGCGCCACCCATCGAACGACCGCCCGACGCTACGCCTTCACGGAGACGCCGCGGGTCAGGATGATGCCGCCGCCCGGCTTCCAGTTCTCTACGCGATTCTGGACGCCGTAGATGTCGTAGAGCTGGTGGAGGAAGACCCACGGGGCATCGTCGCGGACTGCCTTGACCACGTCGCGGTAGAGCTGGACGCGCTTGTCCTTGTCCATCGTCTTGCCGGCTTGCTCAATGGTCTCGTCCACCTTCGGGTTGGAGTATCCCAGCCACGGAAGGCCCTTGACCTTTGAGCTGAAGCAGGTGGACAGCAGGACCTGCGTTCCGCCGCTGCCCTGGGTGATCAGAAAGAGCTGCCAGGTCTTGGCCTGCGCCTCCTTGACGAAGTTGCCCCACTCCATGGGGTTCACTTCGGCGTTGATGCCGATCTTTCGCCACTGGCCTGCGATGGCCTCGGCGATCTGCTTGTCCTGGAGGTAGCGCCCGCTCGGCGTGTCGAAACGGATGGTGAACCCGTTGGGCAACCCGGCCTCGGCGAGCAGCGCCTTGGCCTTGTCCGGGTCGTATGGATACGGTGGCTTGAGCGATGGGTCGTACCCCTCGTGGGCGAAGGTGAGTGGTCCGTTGATGGGCTCGCCCACGCCGCCGAGCAGGACCTTGATGATCTGGTCTTTGTCCGTGGCGTAGTTGAGCGCCTGGCGCACGCGGACATCGTTCAGCGGCGGCGTGGAGGGATTGAGGACCAGCGTCATGAGGCCCTGCCCCTTGGCCTGGATGGCCTGGAGGCCGGCGCCGGTGATCTGACCCATCTCCTGGGGCGTGACGGGGTTGATGATGTCCGCCGCGCCGGTGCGGAGGGCGGTCAGCCTGGCCGCGCTCTCAGTCATCGTCTTCCAGACGATCTGCTTCACTCTGGGATCGCCGCTGAAGTGGGGCTTCGCTGCTTCCTGGACCAGGCGATCGCCGGCGACCCATTCCACGAACTTGTACGGTCCGCTGCCGACCGGCTTCTTGAAGTACTCGTCCCCCATCTTCTTCATGGTCTCCGGGGGTGCGATGTAGAAGTAGCTGGCCATGGCGTCCAGGAGACCGGGGTACGGCTCCTTGGTGGTGAGCTTGACGGTGTAGTCGTCCGGCAGCTCGATTTTCTCGATCTGTTGGAGCGTGTTGCCGTAGATGTTCTTGGTCTCCGGGGCCACGAATCGCTCGATGGACCACTTGACCGCGGCGGAGGTCAACTTCTCGCCGCTGTGGAACTCCACATCCTTCCGGAGATTGAACACCCAGGTCCGCTCGTCGGGCGTGGACCAGGACGTGGCGACCCAGGGGATGATCTTGTACTCCCAGTCCAGGGTCACCAGTTGATCGAACATAGCGGCCATCATGGCCCGGGGGGCGGAGCCCTGGGTCTGCTGTGGATCCAGGCTGGTGGTATCCGCGCCCTGGGCGACGGTGAACGTGCCCTTGGGCTCCGCCGCGGCGGCGGGCTTGGCTTCGGCTGGCTTCGCGGCTTCGGCCGGCTTGGCCGCTTCCGCTGGCTTCGCGGCTTCGGCTGGCTTGGCCTGGGCGGGTGCCTGGGTGGGGACGGCCGGCGCGGCGGGCTTCGCTGGCTCGGCGGGCTTCGCTGGCGCTGCCTGTTGGCCGCAGGCGGCCAGGAGACCGCCGGCCACGCCGAGGCCTGCGAGAGCGGAGACGCGCAGGAAGTCGCGCCGCGGGATGAGGCGAAGGGTCGCTGGTAGGGGGCCGTTCACGAGGTCGCTCCTTTCGCAGAGAGAGGGTTCCAGAGAGAGGTTCCCACAGAGAGTCCCAGAAGGTGGGTCAGGGAATTCGGGGTGGCGAGTAGCCTTCCGTCGGCAAGAGTACGTCTTTTCCGGGGAGCCATGCGCCGGGAAGCACCGCCGAGTCCGCTCCGGACGGCAATGGCTGGTCACACCGCGCCAGCTTGCCGTCCTTCATCACGAGGCGCACGCTATGCAGTGCCGCTAGATCCCTGCTCGGGTCCCCGTCCACGGCAATGACATCCGCGAGTTTACCGGCCTCGAGCGATCCGAGGCGTGCGTCCGCGCGGCAGACCTTCGCCGCGTTGAGCGTGGCGGTCATGAGCGCCTGGATCGGCGTCATGCCGATCTCGTGCATGAGCTGGATCTCCGAGACCAGCGCGGGACGGCCCTGGTAGTTCTCGACGCCGGCGGTGAGGGGCAGCTTGGGTAGGTTGTCCACACCCGCCACCATCGTCAGTCCGGCGCGAAAGGCCTCGGCCGCGAAGCGGTGGTGAACGATTCGTGCCTCGATGGCGTTGGTCCGAAACCAGGCAGGGAAGCAGCCGGCGTGATCGATGAGCCCCTCGTTCCAGGCCTCGGTCACGGTGAGCTGGGGGGAGAAGATGGTGCCGTGCTCCGCCATGGCTTTGATGCCGTCGAGCCCCAGGACGAATCCGTGCTCCACGGAGTCCGCGCCGGCCTCCGCTGCCATCCTGACGCCCTCGTCGCCGATGGCGTGGACGGTGGCTGGCTTGCGCCAGCGGTGGGCCTCCTCGATGGCGGCGCGAAGCTCGCCAGTGGAGCTGATGGTGTGGGTGATGGTCTCAGCAGGCCAGGCGATCCCCCCGGTGGCGAACAGCTTGATGTGGTCTGCGCCCTGACGGAGCCGCTCGCGCGCCCGCAATCGAAACGTGTCCTCGCCGGCCTCCTGGCGGCTCCAGCCGACGTCGCCGGCCACCCACAGCCGGGGGCCAACGATGACGCCCGAGTTGATGGCCCGCTTGAGCTCGATGTCGGCGTTGAATCGGTCGCCCATTGTCCGCAGGGCGGTGATCCCGAGATGCAGGTTGTCCTGGGCCTTGCGGACGCAGCGGAATGCGTAGTGAGCCTCTGATTCGTTGCGGAAGTGATGCTCCCACGGTGGTACGGTGGCCCCCAGGTGAATGTGGGCATCCCAGAGGCCTGGGAGTACGGTCTTACCGTTCAGGGGGAAGGCAACGTGACCATTGCCGGCTGACCGGAGCACGTCTGCCCGCGGGCCAACGGCGGTGATGCTGTTGCCCTCCACGAGCAGGGCCCCGTCGGCGATTGGGGGGGCGCCAGTGCAGTCGATGATCCGACAGTCGGTGAAGAGGATGCCCATCAGGATGCTCCGATCGGGTGCAGAGTCTTGGGGTCAGCGGCGGCCACGCCAGGCGTCGCCGAGGATGTTGATGCCCAGGACGGTCCAGAGGATGGCCAGGCCGGGGAACGCGGCGTTCCACCAGGCGATTGCAAAAACGTCTCGGCCTTCACTCAGCATCGTGCCCCAGGCGGCCAGCGGCGGCCGCACGCCGATACCCAGGAAGCTCAGTGACGCCTCGGCAAGGATGGTGGACGAGACGTTGAGCGCGCCGATGACGAGGACGGGGCCTAGCGCGTTCGGCAGGACGTGTCCGAAGACGATCCGTCGATCGCTGGCGCCGCAGACGCGCGCGGCCAGGACAAACTCGCGCTCGCGCAGCGAAAGCGTCTGGCCTCGAATGACGCGGGCGTACTGGACCCATCCGAGGACTCCAAGGACTACCGCGATCGCGCCCAGCGACGGGCCCACCATCGTCAGTATCCCGATGGCCAGGACGATGGGCGGGAAGGCAAGCTGAGCGTCCGCCAGCCGCATGATGAGGTCGTCCACCCAGCCGCGCCGGTAGCCGGCGATGAGCCCGAGGGGTATGCCGATGGCGCCGGCAACGAGCACAGCGGAGCAGCCTACGGTGAGCGAGGTGCGGGCGCCGTGGATGAGCCGGCTCAGCAGATCACGGCCCTGAAAGTCGGCACCCAGCGGGTAGGCGGGATCGGCCCCGTGCAGCCAGAAGGGGGGCAGGAGCGATCGCGCCAGATCCTGGTCATCGGCCGCGTGGGGCGCGCTCCAGGGGGCGAAGATGGCGGCAATCACCACCGCCGCGGTCATGGCGGCCCCCACCCAGAAGCTTCGTGGGCACCGCGAGATCCAGCGGTATCGCGCCGATCTGCCGGTTGTGGGCGGTAAGGTGCGTGTGACTACGGCGTGGCCGACGCTGATGCCTGCCATGGTCAAGCCCTGATGCGCGGATCGAGCAGCCGGTACGAGAGATCGACCAGCAGATTCAGCAGGATGAAGATGGCCCCGATGATCAGGACCAGCGCCCGCACGAGCGGAAGGTCACGCGCCAGCACACCCTGCATCAGCAGCCAGCCGGCGCCCGGCCAGGAGAACACGGCTTCCACGATTACGGAGCCGCCGATTAGTGCTCCGAACTGGAGCGCGACCACGGTGACGGTGGGGATCAGGGCGTTCCGGAGGACGTGTCCGTACTGGACGGTGGCCGATGAAAGCCCCTTGGAGTGGGCGGTGACCACGTAGTTCTGGCGGAGCTCGTCTACGATGCTGGCGCGGGTGAGGCGGGTGACCAGCCCGGTGCTATGGGCGGAGAGCGCCAACGCCGGCATGATCAGATGCTGGATGCCGCCACTCCCGCCAACCGGGAGGAGCCGGAAATAATCGCCGAGGATCAGGATCAGCATCAGGCCGATCCAGAAGGTCGGTACGGCCATCGCGAGCAGCGAGAAGACGGTGCCAACGTAATCGGTTGCCGTGTGCTGGCGGGTGCCGGTGGCGATGCCCAACGGGATCCCCACGACCACGGCGATGGTCACCGCCGCGGCCGCGAGGGTGAGGGTCAGCGGGAGCTTGGAGGCGATCAGAGGGAGGACGGGCTGGTTGAATTTGATGGATTCGCCCAGGTCGCCGCGCGCCGCCTGGCCAACGAACGACAGGTATTGGACGACGAGGGGGCGGTCCAGACCAAGCTGCCGTTGTAGCGCCAGGCGGTCCGCCTCGCTGGCATGGATGGGCAGCATCATGGCCACGGGGTCGCCGGACAGCAGGATCAACGCGAACGAGACGATGCTGACGAGGATCAGCACCACCGCCGATTGCCCCAGACGCTGAGCGACGAAAGAAAGCGTCATGATTCGCGATGCGCCGTGTCGACCGTTCCAGAAGCGATCGGACTAGGAGTTGATCGCCGCGACAATGCCGGCCACACGATCGCGCATGGCCTGGAACAGCACCTGCGAGTCGAAGCCGATGGTGATGCACTGGACGCCGCGCTTCGCGAGATTCCCGAGCCGCTGCAGCGCGTCGGGCGCGGGCTGGAATGAGATGGAGACCATTTTGCCAGCCGTCAGTGCGGCATCGATGATGCGGTCCTCGGCAGCGATCACCAGGGGGTGATTCGGCTGGCCGGGCACGCCCAGCGAAAGGGAGAGGTCGTTGCGGCCGGATTGGACCATGTCAAGCCCGTCAACCGCGAGGATCTCCTCGATGTTGTCCAGCCCGCGCTTGGATTCGATCTGGGCCGAGACGATGAGCTCCTCATCCGCCCAGCGGAAGTAGTCGCCGGCAGATACGGCCATCATGCGCTGCGGCTTGCTGATCTCACGGATCCCCTTGGGTGGGTAGCGGGAGGCCTGGACGATGCCCCGCGCGGTCTGGGCGTCTTCTACGTCCGGCACGGTGATCCCCATGCACCCCTGCTCGAGCACGGAGAGGATCGCCACGGGGTCGTTTTGGACGCGGGCCGTTGGGGTGATGCCGGCGGCGTAGGCAGCGCGGATGAGGGAATCGACTGTCTCCGCGCCCATGGTGCCGTGGTACGTGTCGATGCGGACGAAGTCGAGGCCGGCCTGCGCCGCGACCTCGACGATGGACGGCGCGGGCTGGGTGACGTACATCCCGAAGGCGGTCCGCCCCTCGGCAGCCGCTGCTTTGAGCGCGTTCTTGAGCATGTCTGAGCTACTCCCGGGCGGTACGCTAGCACCGTTCTTAGCTCAGGCACAAACTGGGTTCATCGCCGTCAGACTCCGATGTCTTCGTTCCAGACGGTGGGATTGTCCGCGATGAACTGGCGCATCAGGGCCTGGCACTGGGCGTCCTGCAAGACCGTGGTGATCACACCCCGCCCCCGCAGCCATTCTTCCTCGCCCATGAAGGCACGGTTTTCTCCGATGATCACGCGCGGGATACCGTAGAGCAGAATGGCACCGCTGCACATGGCGCAGGGTGAGAGCGTGGTGTAGATGGTGCTTTCGCGGTAGACCCTGGCTGGCTGGCGTCCCGCGTTCTCCAGGGCGTCCATCTCACCGTGGAGGATAGCGCTGCCATTCTGGAGGCGGCGGTTGTGTCCGCGGCCAATGATCTTGCCGCCGTGGACCAGGACCGACCCAATGGGGATGCCGCCCTGAGTCGCGCTTGTCCTGGCCTCTTCGATGGCGGCAGCCATGAACTCATCCATCGGCGTTCCTCCCGCTGGCAGATTGTGTGGGTCTGCCCTCGGTGTTATCGCAGGTTGCGGCACTCGAAGCAGCCGTGGCCGCCCGCCCGAAAATCGCGAAGGGTGTACGATTGCCCGCACACCACTGAGGGAGCCGCGAGGAGATGCGAAAGAACCCGCTCCGCGTACTGCTTGACGAGGGCAAGCCGACTTTTGGTACGCGTATTCAGAGCTCTTGGCCCACGGCCACGGAGATCGTTGGCCGCAGCGGCCAGTTCGACTACGTTGAGTTCCTGGCTGAGTACGCGCCCTACGATCTGCACGGGCTGGACAACATAGGCCGGGCCATCGAGCTCTCGCCAAATTTCAGCGGCATGATCAAGATGGAGCAGTCCGCACAGTGGCATCTGGCGGTCCGTGCGATGTCCGCGGGCATCCAGAACCTGCTCTTCACGGACGTTCGAACCGCCGCTGATGCCGAGGCGATCGTGAAGATGATCCGCCCGGAGGGCCCGGGCAACTCGAATCTGCACGGTATGGCCGGCGGCCGGATCCAGGTGGAGGGGCCCGCCGATTACCTGGAGTACTACAACGACGCGGTCATCGCGATCATGATCGAGAAGAAGGGCGCGGTGGACAACCTGGAGTCAATTCTGCGAGTCCCAGGCATCGACATGGTCCAGTTTGGTCCGGCTGACTTCGGGATGAGCATTGGCAACCCGGGCCGCAGCTACGCGGGGGGGCTTCATCCCGCGGTAATCGAGGCGCGTGAGTACACGATCAAGACAGCGCTCAAGATGGGCGTGCGGCCGCGGGCTGAGATCATGTCTGCGTCAGACGCCGAGTACTACCTGAAGTTAGGCGTCAAAGACTTCAACCTGTCCACGGACGTCTCGATCCTGCGCGCTTTCTACAAGAGCGAGGGCGGGGCACTGCGGGAGATCGTCGCAAAGGCGGCGGAGGCAGTCCCGGCCTGAAAACCGGTGGGGCTCTTCCACGGCCACGCTGAGCGCCTGCTCAGCGTGGCCGTTTGCATTCGAAGACGCAGCGGTCCCACTGGTCGACGCGCCAGGCGGCGGTGAACCCGGCTTCCTTGATCCAGGTGGTCCACTGATCGCGTGAGAACAGGCCTCCCACGTGAGGGTCGAGCTCAGAGGTCACGGTACCATCCGGGTGGTGGAGGATGAACGCGAATTCCGCGCTGTACGTGCAGTCGGTTGGGTCCGGGTCCCAGGTCCACTCGAGGTACCTGAGCGCTCGGCCATCCGGGCCGTCCTCACCGCCGGTGCGGGTGCCGGGCTTGAATGTCTCACGGACGTGATCTGGCAAGATGAACAGCGCTCCCCCTGATCGGAGGTGGCGGGAGGCGGTGGCCAGCGTCTCGCGAACGGCGGTCTCATCGGTGGCGTAGTCGATCGCGTCATGGATCAGCACGAGATCAAACAGGCGCCCGAGGTCCAAGGACCTCATGTCTCCAAGGGCATGCTCGCACTCAGGGTTCACTCGCTGGGACTGGGCGAGCATCGCTGCCGAGCGGTCCGTGAGCGTGAGTTTGATGTCTCCCTTTAGGTGCGATGCCAGACTCCCGCCGCCGCAGCCGAGCTCGAGAAGCGTTCGTGGGGGTGGATCGGTGGCCGCGAGCAATCGCGGTAGCAGCTCGGCCGCCTCTTCTTCGTAGTGGCTGGGCGGTGACAGCAGCGGCCACCAGTGTGCAAGCTCGGAGTACAGTCTGGGGTGCTGGCCAGCGGCGGTCATGAGTGCCTCCGTCTCTCGGCGCTGAAGGGTGGCGTGGTCTCACGGTTTTGTTGCCGCGACTTCGCGTGCACTCCTACTATGCGCCAAGCCGTTCGCGCACTCGACTGATTTCCACGGGTGCAAGCCCGCGCCGCGGCGAGTGCGTCCGGTGCCAGGCTGCCGAGCCATCTCATTGGAGGCAATCCGCCTTGAACCTCTCCTCATCAAGACCGGCACGTGACACCCACGGGCTTCGCTCGCGCCGCGCGTTCCTCCGCGCAGCGGCGGTTGGGACCGGAGCCGCGTTGCTAGCGGCGTGTTCGCCGTCGCCCGCGGCTCCGCCCGCGCCCGCTCCTACCCAGGCGCCCGCGGTGGTGCCCACGCAGGTGCCGGCCGCGGTGGCGCCCACAGCGGCGCCGGCGGCGGAGGCAAAACCCACGTCCGCCCCCGCGCCGCAGGTGGCCAGCAAGCCGGCGGGGACCAAGATCTACCGCGTGGGGTTGTCCGGCGACGCTACGGAGATGGACCCGCTGAAGTCGATCACACAGGCGAACCACCCGGTCCAGGAGGCGCTCTACAACTACGCCGCGCGCTACAGCTATAAGCCGCCGCTCAGCCCTACCATCGCGCCCGAGATCGCGGAGAGCTGGGAGATGGCGGACGGCGCGAAGTCATTCACGTTTAAGCTCCGCAAGGGGATCAAGTACCACGGTGGGTACGGTGAGCTGACGGCGGAGGACCTGAAGTGGAACTGGGAGCGGGCCAGGGATCCCAAGACTGGCTCCAGCGCGGCGCCGGACTGGGCCGGATCCAGCTTCCAGGTAGTAGATCCGTACACGCTCAAGGTGACGTTTGAGAAGCCGTACCCCGCGTTCATCGGGGCGACGGTGGCCTACGGTCCGGGCATGCTGGTCTCACCCAAGGCGTACCAGGAGCGGGGAGAGAAGTGGAACACGGGACCCATCGGGTCTGGGCCGTTCATGTTTGACTCGGCCCAGCCGGGCTCCACGCTGACGCTGAAGCGGAATCCGGACTACTGGGGTCCGAAGCCGAAGATCGACCAGATCCAGTTCCGGATGAAGGTGGACGACCGGACGGCCCTGCTGGCGGTGGCAAAGGGGGAGATCGACGCGTTCTACGTGGCGGACCCGGACGTGGCGATCTCGGCGTCTAAGAGCACCGACCCAAACGTGAAGTTCGTGAAATCGTCGTTCGGACAGTCGCCGTTTACGATCTGGTTCAACATGCGGCGCAAGCCTCTGGACGACCCACGGGTTCGCCAGGCGCTGCGGTACGCGATCGACGCGAACGCTATCGCCAAGGACCTCTTTGGCGGGCTGGCGGAGCCGATCCACAGCTTCCTGCCGCCGTGGATGTTCGGCTACACGACGAACGGTGTGCCCAAGTTCGAATACAACCCGGACAAGGCGAAGCAGCTCTTGAAGGAGGCGAACGTCCCGGCGGACTGGAAGCCCAGCTTCGTCTCGCAGTCCATTTTGACCATCTCGCGGCGGATCAGCGAGGCGGTATCGTCCTACTGGACCGACGTGGGCGTCAAGGTCCAAAACGATTCGATAGAGCAGGGCCTGATTGCCAAGCGCGGACCGGCGAATGACTTCGACATGTGGGGGACGTACATCTCGCGGGTGGATCCGGATCAGCTCATGGCGCGGTTCTGGCGGTCCGATGGCGCGACGAACAGGTCCGGGTACACCGGGGCGGACGCGCTGATTGACCGGATCCGTAGTGAGGCCGAGCCCGGGTCGCGGGCGAAGCTGTTCGGGGAGCTACAGGCCAAGCTGTCCGAGGATTCGCCGGCGGCGTTTGTGGTGGCCACGTCAGAGCACCTGCTGCTCAACAAGCGGGTGACGGGTGAGGAGGGGCCGGGCTGGCTCCAGCGCCTCAACTGGTTCGACGTGGACGTGCCCGCTGAGTAAGCGTGACGTCGGGCAGTCCCGTGAGGGGCTGCCCGATAGTGGCATTTCAGGGAGGAAGCGCGGGTGCGACTGATCGCGTCGCGCCTGGTCCAGGCCGCTCTGACCATGCTAGGCGCGCTCACCATCATGTTCCTGATCTTGCGGCTGACGCCGGGAGATCCGGCCGAGATCATGTTGGGCGACTACGCCACCCCGGAGCTGCTGGCGGTGGTTCGAGAGCGGTACGGGCTGGACAAGCCGCTGCCGGTCCAGTACGTGGTGTACGTCTCGAATATCGCGACAGGGCGGTTTGGGGTGAGCTTCTCGCGCAATCAGGATGTGGGGACGCTTGTGCTGGGCGCGATGCCCTATACGGTCGTACTGGCCGTGGCGTCCATCCTGGTGGCGGTGGCGGTGGGGTTTCCGCTTGGAGTGCTGGCCGCGCTTCGACGGAACTCGCTGGCGGACGTGGCTTCCATGATGATCGCGCTGTTGGGGGTGGCGGCGCCGGGATTTCTATTGGCCCTGGTGTTAATCTACGTGCTGAGCTATCAGCTTTCGCTGTTCCCCGTGCGGGGGGCTGGCGAGGGCACAGGACCGCTTTCTCAGCTTCACTACGTGATCTTGCCGGCCGTGGCGCTGGGGTTCAACGCGGCAGCGCTACTGGCCAGAACCACGCGCTCCTCGCTGCTTGGAGTGTTGAGCGAGGACTATTTGCGGACGGCGCGGGCGAAGGGGCTGTCCACCGCGGCGATGCTGCGCGTCCACGCCATGCGGAACGCGCTGATCCCGGTGCTGGCGGTGCTGGGACTCCAGTTTGGCCAGCTTCTCGGCGGCGCAGGGGTGATTGAGATCGTGTTTGGCCGGCCGGGGCTGGGGAAACTGCTGGTGGACGCGATATTGTCCCGCGACTATCCGCTGTCACAGGCGCTGCTGGCCGTGACGCTGGCGGGGGTGATTACTGTCAACCTGGTCACGGACGTCCTGTACGGTCTCGTGGACCCGCGCGTGCGTCATGGCTGAGCCGGCGGCTGCGTCCGCGTCGGCGACGCTTAGCGCGCGTGCCCCACGAGCACCGCGGACATTCTGGCGCGATACGGCCGGTACGCTGAGGCGGCACCGGGGTGCCGCCGTGGGCATGTGCCTCGTCGGGCTGGTCGTGCTGGCCGCGGTTATCGGGGTGCTGGCCGTACCAGACTCGGTCAATCGATCGAGCCTCGCTACCCGGCTGCGTCCGCCTAGCCTCACACAACCGTTCGGGACGGATGGCGGCGGGCGCGATGTGTTGTTGCGGGTGCTCGCGGGCGCGCCCTTGTCGCTAACGGTAGGCGTGGTCGCGGTGGCGCTCGGAGGTCTGCTGGGATCTGCCCAGGGACTCGTGGCGGGCTTTCGAGGCGGGATGGGCGGCTCGTTCGTAATGCGCTGCGCGGACGCCATGCTGGCGTTTCCGGCGCTGCTGCTGGCATTGGCGGTGATGGCGACGCTGGGGCCGGGTCTGCCGAACGTGATGGTTGCGATTGGCCTGTCGTCGATGCCGCGGTTCACGCGGCTGATGCACGCCGAAGTGCTATCGATTCGGAACAGAGACTACGTCGTGGCCGCGGAAGCGATCGGCGCGGGGCTAAGTCGGATCTTGCTCCAGCACATCCTGCCGAACGCGCTGTCCTCGATCCTGGTTCTGGGAACCCTTTCCATCTCAACGGCGATCCTCGCGGAGGCAACGCTGAGCTTTCTGGGCCTGGGGCCGCGGCCCCCGACGGCGACATGGGGCTCGATGATCAGCGACGGCACCTCGGTGTTGGAGAGCGCGCCCTGGGTGGTGCTCTTCCCCGGACTCGCTATCACGATGACCGTGCTGGGATTCAGTCTGTTCGGTGACGGTCTGCGGGACGCGCTGGACGTGCGCTTGCGGGATCGATAGCAGAGGCCAAACACTGGACCGGGGTGGGCCTTCCGGGGCATCGCGTGTCTCGTTCCGACGCTCGGATGGGGTAGGGTTTGCGAGCGCTACTTCTCCACGAGGATCACGTGGGCCTGGAGCTTTGTGTCCAGGTTTACCGACCCGAACTGATCGGAGATGGCGGCGGCGACGGCTTCCGTCACGCGCTCCAGCCCTCCGGGGTCGCGGGCTTCGATCTCGGCGCGGAACGGGGTGCCCTGGCAGTAGGCGATCGCGGCTTGCTGGGCGGTCTCGGCGCGCCCCCGGAGCGTCACCGTGGTGACTTGGGGAGGGTTTTGGAACCCCGCGCTCTGCAGGTCACGACCAATCCGCGCGGTGTCGGCGTAGCCGTGTGGTGTGCGCGCCATGAACTGAGGCGGGTCGGTGGGGAAGATGTCCGCCAGCGCGGCGGTGACCGCGGCTGCCAGGTCGTTCTCCTCGACGCGATCCCAGGCGTTGAAGGCGAACACGCCGTCAGGGGATAGGACCCTGCGGGCCTCCGCGAATCCGCCAGCGCGGTTCGGAAAGAACATCACGCCGAATTGGCAGAGGACGGCGTCGAACCGATCGTCTTGGTAGGGAAGCGCCATGGCGTCTGCCTGCTGCCAGACAACCGGTCTCGCGATGGGTCGACTGGCTGCCTGGTCTAGCATCGGCTGGTTTAGATCGGTTGCCACGATGTCCACAGAATCGGGCAGGGCGCAGGCCAACGCGCGGGTGAGGACACCTGTGCCCGCCGCTATCTCGAGAACGCTCGTCAAGCGCCGGTGCGCCACGCGACTCACCAGATCGTTTGCGTACGGCTGGAACACCACGGGCACGGCGAACTGTTCGTAGATCTCCGGGATGGAGCCGGCGAACGTGGTGTCGGGCCGCTCGGTCATGACGCCCTCCCGTAGGCGTGTCGACGGTGAACGGTCACGCCGTCAGGGCCGACGATCGACCGGGTACCGGATACGCCTTCGTCGGATTGTGGGCTGCCCCCAGGTGTGCTCGCCAGCATTGTCTGGCTGGTGACCCTACCGTAACCGCTGGGCAGCGCGGCATCGCGACCGCGCTAGGGTTGGGAGGCGCGGCCGCGATTGAGCCAGGCGATCCGCGCCAGGAGCAGCGCGGCGAGGACGGCGGCGTAGGTCATGGGCTGCGACACGTCTATCTTGACGCGCCAGATGAAGTGGATCACCGCGAGGATGCCGGCCAGGTAGGCGAGCCGGTGGAGACTGGTCCAGCGGCGGTAACCGAGACGGCGGACCCAGCCGCTGGTTGACGTGATGGCCAGTGGAACAAGTAGGAGGAAGGCGACGAAGCCCAAGGTGATGAAGGGGCGACTGGAGATGTCCTCGGCGATGGTGCGCCAGTCGAAGAACTGGTCAAGGACGAGGTAACAGAGGAAGTGGAGGCTGGCGTAGAAGAACGCGAAGAGCCCGAGCTGGCGGCGGATCCGTGCGGGCCAGGCCCAGCCAAGGTAGCGGCTCGCGGGTGTGCAGGCGAGCCCGGCAACGATGAACACCAGCGACGCCAGGCCGAGCTCGTTTTCTACCTGCGCGATGGGGTTGGCGTTCAGCCGGCCCGCGAACGCGCGGAGCATCACGGACGCCACCGGAGCCAGCCCGCCGACCATAATGCCCGGCTTCAGCCACTGGTGGGGGGTGCCGCCGTGCGGCGCAGGCGCGCGACGGCCGGCGGTCCCGGGCATAGACTGGACTGCCATCAGAAATTTGCCCGAAGGTCGAGGCCAGAGTAGAGGTCGGCGACCTGCTCGGCGTAGCCGTTGAAGGGGAGTGTCTTGCGGCGGCCCACTTCGCCGATGCGACGTTCGGTGGCCTGGCTCCAGCGGGGGTGGTCTACGGACGGGTTCACATTTGCGTAAAACCCGTACTCGCGGGGGGCGGCTACGGCCCAGGTGTTCTTGGGTTGAGACGACGTGAACCTCATGGTGACGATGGATTTAACGTTCTTGAAGCCGTACTTCCATGGGACCACCAGGCGGAGCGGCGCGCCGTTCTGGTTGGGCAGCATCTTTCCGTACAGCCCCACGGCCATCAGGGTCAGCGGGTGCATGGCTTCGTCCATGCGAAGCGCTTCGACGTAAGGCCAGTCCAGGACTTTTCCCCGCTGGTACGGCATCTGCTTGGGGTCAAGCAGCGTCACCATCTCCACGTACTTCGCGTTTGAGGTGGGCTCCAGGCGACGGATGAGGTCGCCCAGGGGGAAGCCGAGCCAGGGGATGACCATGGACCAGGCCTCCACGCAGCGCATGCGGTAGATGCGCTCCTCAAGCGGGAACCAGCCCAACAGGGTCTCGATGTCGATCGTCCTCGGCTGGGCGACTTCACCTTCGATGCTGATGGTCCAGGGGCGCGTGATGAGCGTGTGAGCGTTGACGGCGGGGTCGCTCTTATCCAGGCCAAACTCGTAGAAGTTGTTGTAGGTGGTGACGGCCTGCTCAGAGGTGAGCGGGTCCTCCTGCTCGGTGCGGGCGACGGCAGTGCGCGCGGCGGGTGTCGGTAACGGCGTGGCCGGAGCTGATGGCTCAGGCGCGGCGGAAGCGGCAGTGGACGAGCGTGGCTCCGGCGCAGGACCCTGGCCCACGAGCCAGTTGAGGCCGCTGCCCACGAATAAGGCCGTGCCAGCCGTGAGGAGGCCGTTCTTGATCAGCTCGCGTCGGCCACGATACAGGCGTTCCGACGTGATTTCGCTGCTCGGCGGCTCGGGTGGAAGGTCTCTGTTGGTCATATCCTCGATGGTACGGACGTGCCCTGGCGGTTCCCTGACGATGATTACCGATGTGCGACACGATGCCGGTGTATAGGTGTACGCAACAGATGCTCGAACGGATGTGGCGCGCAGGTTATTCCGCGAGGGCCGCGGCGATGCGAGCGGCACGCTCCAGCAAGAGCTGCCGTTCCCGCTGGTTCTGCGTGAGGCTGGCGGCGCGGAGCAGTTCGGCGTGGGCCTCGGTCAGGCGTCCGAGCTTGATGAGCAGATCGGCGCGGGTGGCTGGAAGCAGGTGGTAGTCACGTAGCGCGGGATCGGACTGAAGCCCGTCCACGATGGCAAGCGCGGGCGCGGGTCCGTGGGCCATGCCGACGGCGACGGCGCGGTTGAGCTCCACGATGGGGGACGGCGCAACGGTGCCTAGCTGCAAGTAGAGCGCTGAGATCCGGTGCCAGTCCGTTGCATCGGCGATGCGCGCCCGGGCGTGACAGGCGGCGATCGCAGCCTGCAGGGTGTACGGGCCGGGTTCCTCGGAGGAGGATTCCGCGCGGGCGAGATTGGACAACCCGCGGTCGATCAGGATGCCGTCCCAGCGCGAACGGTTCTGATCCAGCAATAGTACGGGTTCGCCGTCTCGGCCGACCCTGGCCGGTAATCTGGAGGCCTGGAGCTCCAACAACGCCAGAAGCCCGTGGACCTCGCTCTCTTCGGGCGTCAAGGCGGCGAGTATTCGTCCGAGCCTGATGGCCTCCTGACAGAGGCCCGGACGAACCCAATCCTCGCCGCTGGTGGCGGCGTAGCCCTCGTTGAAGATGAGGTAGATCACTTCTAGGACGGAGTCGACGCGTTGCCGGCGCTCCGCGGCCGGCGGCAGCTCGAACGGGACGCGCTCCGCGGCGAGCGTGCGTTTGGCGCGGACAATACGCTGAGCGGCTGTGGTCTCGGCGATGAGGAACGCGCGGGCGATCTCCTCAGTGCTGAGACCGCCGAGCACTTTGAGGGTGAGGGCGACTCGGCTCTCGCGGGCGAGGACCGGGTGGCAGGCGATGAAGATGAGCCGAAGCAGGTCATCGCCGACGTCTTCGTCCGCGGCAGTGTCGAATTCTGAGGCGGCTGCCTCCTCCTCCACGAGCGTGGACCTGCCGAGTTCTTCGTGTTTCACGGTGGCGAGCTGGCGCCGGCGCAAGAAGTCGATGGCGCGATTGCGGGCCGTGGTCATGAGCCACGCGCCTGGGTTTTCCGGCACGCCGGAGGTGGCCCAACGCTCCATGGCCGTGACGAGGGCGTCCTGAGCCAGGTCTTCGGCCGTGCCGACATCGCGGACGACGCGGGTCAGCGCGGCGATGAGCGTTGCTGACTCAATGCGCCAGATGGCCTCGATGCGTGCCCGATTCGGTGCCTGAATCATGGCTCTGGTTGTACCGGACCGGCCTGAAAAACCCAGGGTGCCGATTCAGCCGCCGGCGATGGCTCCGATCACCAGGTACGGCTCCGCGCCAGTGGCAACTGCCTCCGGCAGCGGCGTGTCGAGCGCTTCGTTGGAGAGGTCGCGCCCGCAGGCGAAGAAGCGGAGGAGCGGCCTCCGCTTCTTCGTCACGTGGTCGCGGATGGTGCCGCGCAGCACCGGGTAGCGACCCTCGAGGGCGTCTATCACGGTGCGCTGGGTGACCGGTCCGGGCACCTCAACTTGCACCTCACCGCTGACCTTTGCCAGATTGCGGAGGTGATAGGGGATGACCACGCGGACCATGGCCGGCGTCATGGCAGGGTCTGCGCCTCCACGGAGACCACGGCCGGGAGGTCCCGCACGATCGGCGCCCAGGTGTCGCCCGAATCGCGGGAGCCGTAGACCTGGCCGCCGGTGGTGCCGAAATAGATGCCGCAGGAGTCGAGGGAGTCTACGGCCATGGACTCGCGGAGCACGTTCACGTAACAGTCGCTCTGGGGCAGGCCATTGGTGAGAGCCTCCCATTCGTTGCCGCCCGTCCGGCTACGGTAGACGCGCAGCTTGCCGTCTGGCACGAAATGCTCCGAGTCACTCTTGATCGGCACCACGTAGATCGTCTGCGGCTCGTGGGCGTGGACGTCGATCGGGAACCCGAAGTCTGAGGGGAGGTTGCCACTGACCTCCTCCCAGGATTCGCCGCCGTTCGTGCTGCGCATCACGTCCCAGTGCTTCTGCATGTACAGCACGTCTGGCTTGGAGGGATGCATGGCAACGCGGTGGACGCAGTGCCCGACTTCCGCGGTGGGATCTGGCATGAATTCAGAGCGCAGGCCCTTGTTGGTTGGGCGCCAGGAGGCGCCGTCATCATCGGAGCGGAAGACGCCGGCAGCGGAGATGGCAATGGTGATGCGGCCGGGGTTGGCCTTGTCCAGGAGGATGGTGTGGAGGCCCATGCCGCCCGCGCCTGGCATCCAGCCGGGGGCCGATGGGTGGTGGCGGAGCGCGTCGAGCTCGGTCCAGGTCTTGCCGCCATCCGTGGACTTGAACAGGGCGGCATCCTGGGCGCCGGCGAAGACCGTGTCTGGATCAGTCAGGGATGGCTCCAGGTGCCAGATGCGGGTGAACTCCCAGGGACGAGAGGTGCCGTCGTACCAGAGGTGCGTGCCGACCTCGCCGGCGAACGTGAACTCGTTGCCGATAGGCTCCCAGGTCTTGCCGCCATCGTCAGAGCGCTGCATCTGCTGGCCGAACCAACCACTGGACTGGGAGGCGTAGATCCGGTTGGGATCCACCGGCGAGCCCTTGAGGTGGTACATCTCCCAGCCCGCGAAGTGCGGACCGTCTACGGACCAGTTCTGGCGTTTGCCGTCTGACGTGAGAACGAACGCGCCCTTGCGCGTGCCTACGAGGACCCGGACTCCGGTCATGGCACCACCCCTCTGGGAAATGAATCGTGCGCGTGCACGCAACGGGTAGGTATTCGATTAGGACGAGTGAACAGCCTGAGCGTCGCGCTATGTGATCCGAACGCGGTGTGGGCTGAGGCGCCACCGGCCGTAGCCGGTGAAACCGGCGACGGCCGCCGTGGCCAACGCGAAGACGGCGTTGCCGTACTCCTGTGCCAGGATCTGATAGATCGCCCCGCAGAAGGCCACGGCTGCCAGACCGAGCGCCGCCAAAGGTACGAGGTTGAGGTGGCGTCCCACCAGCGGAGGGGCAATCAGGCCAATCGCGCCGGCAACCTCGGCTATGCCGATCACGCGGACGAACGCCGCCGGCAGCGGGATCGGCAGGGGCAGCGACTCAAAGGGTAGGAGCAGCTTGGGGGCGCCGCTTGCCACTGCGAAGAAGAGGGCGAGTACCCACTGAAGCACCCAGCACGCCCGGTTCATTCCCACGGCCCCCGAAGGTCGACGACAGATAGCGAACGCGTGGTCACTGGACGAGTCGCCAGCTCCGTTCGGGTCTTTGAACTCAGCACTAGTTGCCACCTCGTTGGTCGTCTCGCGTCACGCGCTGCTGGCCAGGGGGTTCGCCGGCGGCCTGAACCGAGTGAAGATACTCGTCGAGGCGGTCGAAAGCCTGGTCCCAATGGTGGCGATAGGTGGCGATCCAGTCGTCGATCTGCTTGAGCGCGCTGGCGTCGAGGCGGCAAGGGCGCCACTGGGCGTGACGAGCCCGGGCGATGAGTCCCGCGCGCTCCAGCACCTTGAGGTGCTTGGAGACGGCTGGCATGCTCATGGCGAATGGGGACGCGATCTCGGTCACCGAAGCGTCGCCCTCCTCGAGGCGTGCCAGGATGGCGCGTCGGGTGGGGTCCGCCAGTGCGGAGAAGATGTCGCTGAGTCGGTCTGTTGCCACGGTGAACCAACTAGGTATGTAACTAGAGGGTAAAGTACCATGTGTTAGGCGAGGGTGGCAAGCGTTCGCGCGCCCATCGCCAATCAGGGAGGCCGTGTATGATCGAGTCGCCGCGCATCGTCCAGACTGAAGCAATGCCAACGGCGGTGATACGAATTCGGGTGCCCCGGTCGGAGATCCAAAACGTCATGGGGCCGGCTATTGGTGAGGTGATCGCCGCGGTTTCCTCCCAGGGGATTGGACCGGCGGGTTCGGTCTTCTCGCTGCACCATAAGATGGACGCGGAGCAGTTTGACTTTGAGGTTGGCGTGCCGGTGACGGCCCCAGTCCAGGCTACGGGGCGGGTGGTGGCGAGTGAGATTCCCGCCAGGCGGGTTGTGCGGGCGGTGTATCGGGGAGGGTACGAGGGCCTGGGCGACGGCTGGGCGGAGCTAGATCGCTGGATCACCGCGGAAGGCTACGCAACGGAGCCTGGCCTCTGGGAGCGCTACAGCAAGGGGCCGGAAAGCACACCCGACCCGTCCGCGTGGGAGACCGAGCTCAACAAGCCGCTGCTCTCGTAGACGGTCACCGCCAAGTCGCTGCCGGGCACGGCGAATCGCACGACACGAGGCGGCTGTGGCCACCGTTTCCGTTCTTGGGACCATGGCTGATGCTCTGGTCGGGAGGGGTGCGGATGTGTGGTGCGGTGGCGACATACGAGTACTCGACGTGCGGTAGGTCGGTGCCCGAGCCCGTGACTGACTACGGCTTCTCGTTGCCGGATAACGTCTGGGAGATCCCGGGTGACGAGCGGCCTCGGCGCGCCATCTGGACTTCGGACCTCTGTCAGTTTGGTGAGCGATTCTTCATCCGGTGCCTGCTGCCGGTGCCGTTTGTCCATCGTGAGGGGCGGTTTGGATGGGGCGTCTGGGCGGAGGTCGCTGAGTCCGACTTCAGACGGTACGTCTCGCTCTATGACGATGATGCGAGCGGCGAGCCGGCTGTGCGTGGTCGCATGGCCAACGCGCTTGCACCGTATCCCGAGTCCAAGGGCTTGCCCGTGTGGGTCCAGTTCCAGACGGCCACGCAGCGCCCAACGCTGACGCTGGTGGCGGACTCCAGGGTGCGGCTCGCCGTTGATCAGCGCGAGGGCATAGATGATGCCCGGCACCGAGCGGTCCTCACTGCGATGGAGTCTGCGAGTGCCTCAGCATGACTCAACGTGGCTGGCGAACATGACCGAACCGGGGCTCGACGCGCGGGTCTTCCAAGAAGTGTGTTCGCGGCTCGAACAAGTCGAGCGTGAAGAGGACGTGGTCGTGTGCCTGGCGGTGGAGTCTGGGAGCCGGGCGTGGGGATTTGCCTCCGCGGACTCCGACTATGACGTCCGGTTCATCTTCGTCCGACGGCCGGAGGAGTACCTTTCCGTCCGGGCGGAGCGGCGCCGCGACGTGATAGAGCGTCCGATCCTGGATGAGATCGATCTGAGCGGTTGGGATCTGCGCAAGGCGCTGAGGCTGTATCTGAAGTCCAATCCGCCGCTCCTGGAATGGCTGCAGTGTCCGCTGGTCTATCGCGAGCGGTTTGCCGTGGCGGAGCGGATGCGCGCGCTGCTGCCGGTGCAGTTCTCGCCGCGGGCGAGCTTTTACTTCTTCCTTCACTCAATGCCTCCACATGGCGCGCGGCAACTTCCGGGGGTACCTGCGTGGCGATGTGGTGTGGCGGAAGAAGTACCTGTACGTGCTGCGGCCGATCCTGGCGATGCGCTGGATTGAGCAGAAGCGCGGACCGGTGCCCATCGAATTCGGCCGTCTGGTGGATGCGACGCTGACTGACGTGGACGTTCGCCAGGCGATTGACCGTCTGGTGCGGGACAAGCGGGCGGGTCAGGAGATGGACTACGGCCCTCGCGACCCTGTCCTGAGCATGTTTGCCGAGTCCGAGCTTGCGCGTCACGAGGATGTGGTGCACGGACGGCATAGCGTGGCGCCGCGCGTCGAGGATATGGACGCTGTGTTCGTGGACGCGCTGGCGGAGATCTGGGGTACGCGGCTCACGATCTGAGCGGCTCACGTCCCCCGCCTGGGCCACACGGCGCTGGCGCGCGCTTGGACATGCAGGGGGCGGGGCTGTGATCAGGGTCACAGACGGACGCGCCAACCGGTGCTACGTTCGTGCGTGAGCCGGGTCGGTACGCGCGGGCCTGGCCGAATGCCGAAGTGGGAGGTGGCTATCTGGTGCTTCGTCGCAGGCTGCTCGGCGATGTAGCCGTGACGCGGAGCTGCTCACTGGCGAGTGTCATGCGCGCGAACGACACACCTGAAACCGGGTGTAACCGGGTGTAACCGGGTGTAACGAGGAGGAAGAGCGTGACCGTGGACAATTGTCAGCCGATCCGTGACAAGATCGACGCCCTGGAGTCGGAGATCCGCGAGTTTGAGGAGGCGTTGCCGGAGCTGCCGCCGCGGCTGCGAGAGCAGGTGAGGCGGATGATCCAGCGGAAGAAGCAGCGTTTGCAGGGCCTGCGCGCTCAACTCCTGGCGTGCGAGCAGGCGGCGTAGCTCCTGCTGCCCGGCCCGCGAAGCATAGGATGGCCGGGGCGATTTGGTGATCCGCGGGGTGACGGCGGCGCGTCTGCGTCGCCCCTCCGCGGATCGCGCGGAGTACCCTGCTCCCGCCGCCACAGCGCCTACGGCAGCGTGACGCCCAGGGTCTGGGTGAGGAAGCGGTGGTTGATCCGCAGCTTGTCCTCGTCCGACCCCTCGCCCTCGGCGGGACGCGGTGGATCCAGGTCTAGGGTAATCCAGCCCTGGTAGCCGCGCTCCAGCAGGAGGCGCCAGATGCCGGGGATGTCCACGCCGCCGCTGCCCAGGTCCTTGTAGAGGATTTCCTGGACGTGCTGCTCGCGGGTGGGGGTGGGGCCGCTGAAGCCGCGGTACGCGGCCCTGGTGTCCTTCCAGTGGATGGCGGAGACCCGGTCATAGTACTGGTCGATCAAGGCCAGCGGGTCGCCTCCGCCCAGGTTGAGATGCGCGGTGTCCGGCAGGAGGAACACGTAGCGCGGATCCGTGAGCTCCATTAGTCGGTGGATCTCATTGGGCCGCTCGATCGGGCCCCAGATGTGGGGATGCGGTGAGAGCTTGACGCCCAGCTCAAGGGTGCCCTTGCCAAGCTGGTTCAGTGAATCGGCGAGGACCTTCAGGTCGTCGTCGCTAGTGCCCGCGAGGCCGCGGCGGCCCATGTTGATCTTGAAGTGCTGGCAGCCGAAGTAGGTGTGATTTGCCCTGACCCAGGCGAGGTGATCGTCGATGGTCTCCTGCTTGAGGTCTGGGCTGATGAAGTCCACCGGGCGTCCGTTGACGGATCCCTTGTTGGAGATGGTGATGAGCGTGACGCCGTAGTGGTCCAGCAGGGACTTGAGCTCGGGCAGGCGGCCTTCGTAATTGCCCAGCGATTCGCCGTACAGCTCGAGCCCGGGAAAGCCGAGATCGCTGATGAGCTTGACCTGGCGCTCATCGATCGAGACGAAGACGCCGAAGAGCGCGGAGCCCACGGCGAAGCGTGGCTTGCTGGAGCTGAAGGCAGCGTTGGGCATGTTGATCCTCGACAGGTGGCGCTCGCCGGTTGGGCACGAGTATAGACTGATGCTGTGGTTACACTGGTGTGGATGTTGGCGTGCCTGGAGCGGAGATGAGTGGCGTGGTCCCGGCACTGGACTCGGTCCTGGCGTTGTGGGCAGAGCAGGTTCGGGCGAGCCGGACGCAGCGCGAGCGGCTGCGGGAGCTGCCGCCGCCGGAGGACTTCTTCGCTCGTTCCACGGGACGGTTTCGGGACGATCCGCACCGTCGGGATGACGCGGCGCTGGACGCGCTGCTGTCGCTCGTCCGGCCGGGCGAGACCTGGCTGGACATCGGCCCGGGCGCGGGGCGCTATACGCTGCCGATCGCGCTGGCGGCTCAACGGGTGATCGGGGTGGACTCTTCACCCAGCATGCTCGAGGCCTTACGAGAGCAGGCGACGCGGCACCGCATTCAGAATCTGGAGACGATCCAGGGTGAATGGCCACTGGGCACGGAACCGGCTGTCGCCGCCGACGTAGCGCTGATCTGCAACGTGGGCTATGGGCGGGAGGACATTGGACCGTTCATTGAGTCGATGCAGCGAGCGGCGCGCCGACGCTGCGTGGCGCTGATGCGCTGGCGCCATCCCAGTGCCAGCCTGGACCCGCTGTGGCCGGAGGTGTTTGGGGAGCCGCGGCTGACGCTGCCGGCGATGCGGGAGCTCCTGGTGGTCTTGCTGGCGATGGGCGCGACGTTCGACGTACGGACGGTGGTGGCCAGGCGACAGTCGTTTGCGAGTCCGGATGAGGCCGTTGCCTTTGCGATGCACCAGACACAGCTTAGGCCGGGAGGCGCGCGGGCGCTGCGGCTGACGCGGGCTGTGCACGATCGGCTCGTTGAGAGAGACGGCAGGTTCTGGCTGGACGATGAGCTTGGTAGGGTGGGCGTGGTCAACTGGGCGCCGACCGGACGGTTTGGTTGAGCGACGATCTGGCGGGCTTCCGTCTCTGACGGTGGAGAGCGAGCGCGAGCGATTTGGGCCGGTCCACGCCGCGTTCATCGCTGGGGATCTCGAGGCGTTGCTGGAGAGTCTCCCGGTCTGCGCGGAATTCCCGAACGGTCCGATGCCTCAGGCCATTGGCACCTGCCTGGAGTACGCGATTTACCACAGTCCCATCGGCTTCATCGGACAACTGCTCCACCTGGGTGCCGACCCGAACCCCCCGGATCACGGCGGATTTCCGCCGTTGATCGCCGCGCTGGCGTCCGGCCAGTCGGGGGCAGGAGTGGTTGCGCGGGTGGACGCGCTTGACCTGCTCTCGCTCTTGCTCGATCACGGCGCGGACCCGAATCAGCGGGGCGTGAACGATTACACGCCGCTCCACATGGCGGTGAGCGTTGGAGACGGCGCGGCGGTCGAACTGCTGCTGGCGCGTGGGGCGGATCCGCTGCTGCGTACGCGGATCGACGAGTGCGAAACGGCCGCCGAGCTTGCGTTGCGCGTGGGTAAGGAGGATCTGGCGTTTATCATCTACGCGCATCGCGGCGAGGCGTGAGTCTCGCCGCGCGAGGACCGGTCCAGGTGAGTCGTGACTGGAGGTCTTTGGCGAGGCGCTCACCACGCCCTTGCCCAGGAATCGACAGCCTTGAATCGCGCGCGTGGATAGCTTAGCCTTGGCGAGACATTGCGAGGATCGAGGGGGTGCCCGTGCCTAGTCCAGCGTTCATGGAGCTGTTTGACCGAGTGTTCAGCGACGAGGGATTCGTCCAGAAACTCCGCACAGAACACGAGTCGGCCCTTGACGAGTTTGACCTGACCGCGGAAGAGCGGCAGGCCCTGCTGTCCCTGGACGTGGCCCAGGTGGAGGCGCTTGGGGTGGATGAGCGGATCTCGAAGCGCTTCCGGGGGCCGGTCGAACCGTACTGAGTCGTCCCTCTGGCGTGGCGGACTGGGCACTAGCCTGGTGTTCGCGACGAGCTGTGGCGGGGCAGGCGCGCGTTTGTGACGGGGGCACGCGTACTGCTGCTGGTGGCGCCGTTTCACTCGTTGAACGCGCCAGCGCTCACGGTGAGCTTGCTGAAGAGCGCGTTCGGCGAGTGGGGCGTTCGGGCTGACGTCCTCTACCTGAACCTGCGCGCAGGCGCCCTGCTGGGTGCCGATCTCTACGATCGGGTCGCGGGGAATGCCAGATCACTGGTGGGTGACTGGCTGTTTTCGCCGCTGTTGTTCGATGTGGAGCCGCCCGACGGGCCGGACTACGTGCGATCTATCGCGGGTCCGCGACTGGGTTGGAGCGCCGACACGATCGAGGCGGTCGAGGCGTTGCGGGGTGAAGCGCGGGCGCTCGTTGAAGCGGCCGTTGGCACCGTGGTGTCGGGCGGCTACGACGTGGTGCTGGCCAGCGCCGACATCGCGGTGGGGAAGGACCGGATTCAGAGCGCGCCGATTCTGGCGTGCTTTCGGGCCATCAAGGCGGCGAGGCCCGGTGTGACCACGATTCTGGGGGGCGCGGCCTGCCAGAGCGTTCTGGGCTCCGCGTTGTTCGAGCAGTTCCCCTTTCTTGATTACGTTTGCCCGGGCGAGGGCGAGGGGGCCCTGGTGGAGCTCGTGCAGCGTGTGCTGGACGGCGGGCACGAGGCAAGCGTCCCGGGGGTGCTTGGCCCTCGCCGGGCGCAGGGCTTACCGGCGGAGTTGTCCGCGCTGCCCCAGATCACGGACCTGGACGCGCTGCCGTACCCGGACTACTCGGACTTCTTCCAGCAGCGGGAGGCCCTGGCGGCGCCCGGGGATGTGGACCCGATCCTGGTGTTCGAGTCTTCGCGCGGGTGCTGGTGGGGGGAGCGGCACCACTGCACGTTCTGCGGGCTGAACGGGGCGTTCATGCGGTTCCGCGCCAAATCGCCGCGCCGCGCTCTGGATGAGCTGGACTTTCTGACGGCGACGTACGGGGTGAGGACCGTTTTTGCAACTGACATGATCTTGAGTCCGTGGTACTTCGACACGTTCCTGGCCGAGCTCGCGGAGCGGTCGTGGCCGCCCTCGCTGTTCTTCGAGGTGAAGGCGAACCTGACGAAGGAGCAGCTACGGATTCTGGCCCGCGCGGGGGTACGGGAGCTGCAGCCGGGGATAGAAAGCCTGAGCACCCCGATATTGAGGACGATGGAGAAGGGGGTGACGGTGCTGCAGAACGTGCGGACGCTGAAGTGGTGCGCGGAGATCGGGATCAGGCCGTTCTGGAACGTGCTGTACGGGTTTCCGTCCGAGACCGCCGGGGACTACCAGCGGATGGCCGCGCTGGTGGCCCGGCTCGTTCACCTGGCGCCGCCCTATCGCGTGATCAAGATTGCCATGGATCGGTTCAGCCCGAACTTTGATGAGGCGGAGGCCCGCGGGTTCGCGAACGTGCGCCCGGCGGGGGCTTACCGCGCGGTGTATCCGCTAGGTGAAGACGTACTGAGTGGGCTGGCGTTCTACTTTGACTACGAGTATGCGGACGGCCGTGATCCCGAGGTGTACGTGCGGGTACTCCAGGAGGCCGTGGGGGCGTGGGAGTCTGGACACGGGGCCGCCCGGCTGGAGATGGCTGACGGTGCGGACGGGCTGGTGATTGAGGACGCCCGGGGCGAGCTATCGACGACGACGACGCTCACCGGTGCGCAGCGGCTTGCGTACCTGGCGCTGGACGCCGGCGCCACGGCCCGTGAGGTGGAGCGGGCGCTTTCTTGCGATGCCGGGGTGGATGCTCCGTCGGCCGGGACGGTCGAGCGCTGGCTGCGCGAGTGGGACGAGGCGGGGCTCGTGATGCGAGAGGGAGCGCGGTACCTGAGCCTGGCGGTGGATCCCCGGCAGCGGGTGCCGCGGCCGGCCGAGCGCCTGGTCGCGGCGCTGCGGACCGCGATGCCGTCTGAGTAGCGAGCGGCGGCGTTGATGCGTGTTGTTCGTGTGTGCCGGTGGCGTGACAAAACTGCCAAATCGCCAAAACCCTGGCGCGGGAGGGCCGGGTACGAGCGGTGGCGGGCCGCGGTTGCACCCGTTTGCGCGGGCAACGTGGACCGCGGACCTTCCGCGTGCGGCCAGGACTCGACCGGGATGTGGGGAGGACGATGGAACTGGAGCAGGTTCGGGCGTTTCTAGCCGATCATCTTGGCGAGGAGATCCGGGCGCTCGATCGACTCAGGGGCGGCGAGTGGTCTTCCGCGTGGGGGTTTGTGGCCGGTGGTCGGGGGCTGGTTGCCCGGTTTGGCCGCCACGTTGGCGACTATGAGAAGGACCGGTTTGCCGCGCGGTGGTCTGGGCGGGATCTGCCGATCCCGAGGGTTGTGGCGGTTGGCGAGGCGCCTGGGGGGTACTTCGCGGTCTCTGAGCGCTGCCGGGGAGACTACCTTGATCGCCTGGACGCGGGTGGGTTCGGGGCGGTGCTGCCGGCGCTGTTCCGGGCGCTCGACGCGATGCGGGGGGCGGACCTGGGCGATACGGTGGGCTGGGGGATCTGGGACGGGAGCGGCCGGGGTGCTCATGGCACGTGGCAGGACGTGTTGACGGCGATGGCGGGTGACGCTCCTGGCTCGCGGATCGGGGGCTGGCGCGAGCGGTTGGCTGCGACGGCGGTGGGGATGGGGCCGTTTGAGGAGGCTCAGGCGCGGCTGCGCGCGCTGGCCCCCGGACTGGAGGTCAGCCGCCACTTGATCCACAGCGACCTGCTGCACTTTAACGTGCTGGTGGAGGACGGTGGGGTGACGGGGGTGTTCGATTGGGGCTGCGGGATGTTCGGCGATCACCTGTACGACCTTGCGTGGTTGGTGTTCTGGCAACCGTGGTTCCCGGCCTGGGGCACGGTGGAGATCCTGGGCGCGGCGCGACGGCATCATGAGCAGATTGGGCTGGTGGTGCGGGAGATGGATGCGCGGCTGGAGGCCTGCATGCTGCACATTGGACTGGACGGCCAGGCGTACGCGGCGTGGGCGGGACGGGAGGAGGACGCGGTGGCGATTGCGCGGAGGACGGTTGGCCTGGTGGGTGGGGGGAGGGATTTGGGGTGAGGGACCGATGGGACGAATAGGACGAAGGGGACGGATGGCGGCGGTTGCGTTGGTGCGTTGTAGAGGTGCGAGAACCTGCGACACGGATAGTGACGGAACGGTTTTTGGTGACAAAAGTCCCTGGGTGGCGGGTGGGCTGGCTGGGGTTGGGACGGGTGCTGGGGTGACTCGGGCGTGAGCGCGGAAGGCCTTCACTAGGAGCTATGCCACGACCATGGGGAACCGGCCACGCCAGGCGCCTGAGACCGCGGCGGCCTGCCCACCAGCCGCCAACGCGATAGTCCCCGATCTCCACTCGCGCCCTGAGGGACGACGGACCTGCCGTTTCTCCAGCCAGGCTCCGTCGCGATAGCTCGCGGCGAGCCAGGGAGCGCCGCGACTACCGCCGCCCAGGGACCGGCGCCGGCGAAGCGCCCGTGCTCGGCGGCACCGAGACCCGCCGCCCCGGCGCCTCTAGCGGCCGACCGGAGCCAGACAGCGAAGACCCGGCGCCCGGCTCGCGACCACTAGACAACGGCGCCGGCATGGACACCGCCACGCACTTGGACAGCTCAGACGTATCGCCATCCGCCGTCGTCGCGGTGGCCGTCACGTGCGTCACGCCGGCGGGCATGGAGCCTAGCGCCACGGAGAACGGTGCGTTGCCGCTGGCGTTTGTGGAGACCGTGGTGGAGCCCAGGAAATACCGCGCCTCGCCGTAGCCGGCCGGCGAGCACACGGAGCCGCCGAACAGCTCGATCCGCACGCCAGCCAGGTTCGGGCTGGAGCTTAGCTCACCCGTGACGGTCAGCACGCCAGCATCGTAGCTGGCCTGGCCCAGCACCGGGAAGTTCTGGCCATGGTTCGGACCGCCGTCGGCGTCGAGTGGATCGTTGGCCGTGGACCCATCCGCGCCGAGGTCGATCTGCGGCCCGGCACCGCCCGGGCCATTACCGAACACCAGGTTACCGCTGACCGTATTCTCCTGCCCAGCCTTGACAACGATGCCCGCGACCGAGTTGAACGCCACCCGGTTGCCCTGGCCCGCCAGCGCACCGCCGATGGTGTTGCCCCGTTGCGTGCCCTGATTCCCGGCCGGGTACTCCTTCCCCACGAGGATGCCGATGCCGTTCGGCACCGGCGCCAACCCGGACGCATCCGTTCCGATGAGGTTCCCGAGGATGGAGTTGTCCATCCTGCCGTCCAGCGTGGAGAAGAGCTTGATCCCCGCGACCGAGTTGCCCGAGATCACATTAGCCGCGCCCGGGGCCGTGCCGCCGATGGTGACGCCCGTCGCGTAGTCCAGGAGCACCCCGTACGGCCCATTCCCGAGAGGCGTCCTGCCGTCCGCCTGCACGCCGACGTAGTTGCCCATCAGCGCGCCCCCTAGCCGGGCCGGACCCTCGCCTGGCGGATCGTAGAAGGACACGCCATACCACGTGTTCCCCGCGATCACGTTGCGATCCTCAGCGGTTGTACCGCCGATGGTGGTGTTTGGGCCCTGGACCCAGACGCCGTTTCCGTTCGGGACGGCCGCGTTGCCGCCAGGGTTCGTGCCGATGAAGTTACCCCGGATGCTGGTGCCGGCCGCACCTGGCATGACCTGGATGCCAGGTCCACTGTTACCGGCGATCACGTTGCGGTCTGACGGCGAGGCTCCGCCAATGACGTTGTCGGAACCCTCCACCAAGACCCCCCACGACGACCCAGGAGTGGCCGTGCCATCTGACTTCGCGCCAATCACGTTGCCGACCAGTCGATTGCCCGCGGAACCGAGCACGACGTTTTGCCTAAAGCCACTGATACTCAGGCCTCGGATCTCGGAAGCACCACTTACCACACGCACTCCGTAGAAGTCGAAGGACCCAGGGCCGGGTCGCAACTCAATCAGTGGTGCTCCCTCGTACCCTGGCTGTGAAGTCGCGTCCACTACCACGGACTCGGTGATGCTGAAGGGCATCGTCGTCACGAAGATCGTCCGCACGCCGCTGCCCGGAATGGCGAACTCGACGCGATCCTTGCCCGGATTCGCATTGGCGTCATCGATCGCCTGATGCAATGAGCCCGGTCCGGTGTCGTGATCGTTGATGACCGTGAACGTCTCGGCGTAGGCCCACTGTACGCTCGGGGTGAGCACGGCGCTGACGACAGCGAAGACCGACGTCAGGACGCGTCGGACGAACTGAAGTGTTCCGGTACACGTCGCCTCTCTACCCATTGAGCCCCTCCTCGCCATGCGCCACGCCTCACCTTGCGCACTACCCCTGACTTACGCCAATGCAGCCCTTACGGCGTCACTTCGGTTAACGACAGCGAAGTCCCGGCCGAGACGCGCATCCGATCCCGATCACCGTATCGTGCTGAGCAGGCTACCGCCGCGGCGGTGCCGCCGTCGGTGGGGCAGTGGGGACCGGTGCCGACCCATCTTGGCTCGTAGGCGCCGCCGGTGGCGGAACTGAGTCGGCCGGAAGTGGCGCTGCTGGACTAGGGCGGTCACCAATCTTGACGGCGTCGATCCGTTCGACTCGTTCTAGCCTGGGGCCCACGATGTCCCGCCTCCTGGACACCACCCGATAGCGAAAACTGACGGAACTGGTTCCGCCCTTCAGTTCTCGCACTTCGAAGCTCGTCGCGGTCTTGCTTGTGACGTAAAGGCCGGCGCAATCGCCTTCGGGTGTCAGGAACACGCTGTAGTCTTCGGTTTTCACCGTGGCCATGAGTTCGGTGTCCAGCGTGACTCGCCCCCGACCTGAGACAATCTGACCAGCCCCGAAGTCCTCAAACCATGGCTCCGGACTTTCCTGGCAATACAATCGCCGGAGTGTCCCGTCCGCATGCGGTACCGCTGCGCTCTTGACGCCGTTGAGTGTCAGCGTGCCGTTGACAGTGAGCGTGCCATTGACATCGACGCCTCCGTCAAAGACCGCGGCGCGGGTTCCGCTAGCAAGCTTGGTGGCGTAGAGTCCATACAAGCCCCCTTTGGCAACGACTCCAATCCAATTGGCTGACTCGGCCCAGACACCGGCGGACGGATTCACCGTTCCGGTCTGTCGCGCGTCCACCGCGTTGGCGTACGGGCCCGCCGTACTTGCCGACACGCCGTGCGAATTCGTCGATTGTCCGACAATGCCCGGCTGATTGATTGACTCGCCAAAGACACCAGCGCTGTGCGTGGATTTGCCCCAAACGCCTCGCCCTCCGGACGATAGCCCGTACACTGCGTGGTTGCCGTTCGGACCCGACGCGGCTGCGTCGCCGGCCCCCTATACGCCGATCCCCCCGGAAGAGAGCGCTTGACCAACAACGCCGTGCAAGGTCCAGGACTGCCCCCAGACTCCATGCAGAGCGGTCGACATACCCCAGGCGCCGATGCCGCTGCCCGACTTTCCGTAGACCCCGTAGCTCGTCGCCGACTGGCCGCCGACTCCCGTGCCGTCATCGCTGGCGCCGTACACGCCGGTGCCGTTGGGCGCGGTGCCCCAGACACCGACGCCGTTGAGGGTGTTGTTGCGGCCGAACACGCCGGCGTTGTCTGAGGCCGCGAAGCCCTGGACGCCGTCGCTGTAGTCGTCCGTGATGGGATCGGTGAAGTTGTTGGTGGCCCGGAAGCCGGGCTTTTTGGTGGGGCTGGTGGGCGTGGTGGCGGTGATGCTGGTCACGGCGCCCGTGGCGGTGTTGCCGCCGGCGGTGACGTAGCCGGCCTGGGCGTCTGCTTGTTCGGTTCCTTCGAAAACACCCTCAACGCGCGGTATCGATACGGTCGCAACGGGAAAAGGTCTAAGATGGTTGTGGGCACGCAGGCGATGCCGCCGTTCGCGCCAGGCTGCGGTGCGGCGCAATACCCGTATGGCGGGCAGAACGAGCACTCGCGGATGCGCACCGTGCTGACAGATCAAGATAATCGGCCGTGATCCGGCACACGCATGATCGACAAGCTGATCGACGTCTGTTCCTATGTCCTGGTCATCCTACCGCTGTTGTTGGTGCTGGTGTTCTTGAAGATATCCTCGCATGGTAGGCAGAGTGGATGCTTCCGGAAGGCGGTTTGTACGTATCTTGTATTGGGATGCATCTCGCCTCTTGTATTCTTCCGAATCGGTGTGATCACTCCGGTGGGTACTCAGATGGGGCTCAGGCTAGCTGTACAGACAATGGACGTGTTGGGTATTTCGTTGCTGTGGCCATTCGTTGCCCTAATGTTTCCGTAGCGGATCGACGCCCGGGGACTCGCGGCTTGGTCCGTGGCGCGATGTCCGGTGCGGCGACCGATGGGATCGCCGGTGGAAGCGAACGCGAAGTGGAAGCTGGATTGGTGCCCCGCACTGACGGAAGGGTGTTGCTGTGGGGGGTGCCCGTGGTATCGTGGCTTCTGGAAGGCCACCCCATTGCTGCTGAGATGGAGGAACGCTCTGCCCTCAGGGTGGTTTCCAACACCGCGTCTGATCGGCGGCAACTACGCGATGAGGTGGGCAATCGGACCCAGCTCACGGACACCGTGGTGCCGGAGGGGACGTTTGGCGCGGTGCCGAATGACCCCAACACGCCGAATCCGCTGCCCACGGTGAACCGGACCCAGGCGGTGACCAGCACTCCAGGGCCACTACCGAGCGACGGACGCTCGGACGTGGGCACCACGCCGCCGAATCCGACCATTCCCCAGCGGCCGGCGCTGGGTGGGTCGTACAACCAGACCGTGAGCTACACGTACGACAAGCTGTACCAGCTCAAAGATGTCGCGGTGGCGGGTGGTAGTACCACCAGCTACACGTACGACAAGGTTGGCAACCGCGCCACGAAGAGTAGCGGCGGCTTCTCGTGCAGCTACGACAAGAGCGACCGTGTCACCGGCGTCACGCAGGGCGGTGTGACAACGGGATACACGTTCGACAACAACGGCAACCTGACCAATCGCGGCGGGTTGGGAGCCGGCGGTGAGACGTACGCGTACGACCGGGCGAATCGGCTGATCAGCGCGACGATCGGGACCACGGCGGCCACGACGTACGCATATGACGCGGATGGGAAGCGCGTGAGCGCCACGGTGAGCGGCCAGGTGACCAGCTACCTGTACGACGTGAACCGCGGGCTGCCGGTGCTGCTCAGCGGAAAACTCACCGAAGCCCCGATCCACCGGATCGGGACTTCGGCTCGCAGATACGTCTGGGGCCAGGGCCTGGCGTACGCGGTGTCAGGATCCGGCGCCACGCTGGAAGTAGACGTCTACCACCCCGACGGCCTGGGCAGCGTGCGCGCGCAGACCGACAGCTCAGGTGCTATCGTGCAGACCTACCAGACCGACGAGTTCGGCAACCCCACGCTCAGCGACGGCACCAGAAATCAACCGTTCGGCTTCACCGGCGAGCAGCGCGACGCGGCGACCGGCCTGATCTACCTCCGCGCCCGAATGTACGACCCCAGCATTGGGCGATTCATGCAGCGAGATGCTCGTCCTGGTGCACGGTTCAAGCCATTGTCATTGAATCGATTTGTATATGGGTTGAACTCCCCACCGAATCGAATCGGCCCGAGTGGGTTCGATTCGATGGCCATCGCGAAAGCCATCTGCACCATATACGGATGGACATGCGACGACTTGACGCCCGATATGGCACATGAGTTGATTCATGGGAATGCAGTTCCCTTGGATCCTTACGATCCTCGATCATTATCTGAAAACCTAGTTGATGCTACTGTTTACCTCATTATCACTATCGTCGGTAGACCGTTTCCCGGTAAGTGAGTGTTGATAGCAACGGCAAATGAGCTCGAGAAGAACTCACTCACGTTCGCTGCAAACGAATTGAAGAAACACACGTCCCGACCTAACTCTAAGGCGTTTCTCCAGTATCTGCCGGCTGGGGGCAAGGCGGCAGATTGGAATACAGCCGGCCTCGGAGCAGTGAACGACATTGTCAACCATCCCAAATCGGCGTATTCAGTGTTTAGAAAGACTACCTGGGGCATAGTCATCGAGGTCCGTCACCCCAACGGTCATGGGGCCCGGTTCGATATCAACGGTAAGTTTCTGCATTTCTTGGAACCGTCGTGGATCGTAAGTTGTGACCGAGTTCGAGATCCTCCTCATCACCCCGCGCGACTGCCGAGGATTCGTGGCGGAACTCAACTGGGGCTCATTGGACATCGCACTGCTCTACGAATTGTACGATCGGGACCCGCCCGCTATGCTTCGGCTTCTACTGGCGGACGGCGCCCGCGCGGCGCACATCGAGATGTCAGCGGTTCGCCTCCGCGATGCGATACGGCGTCAGCGTCATCGCCTGGATAGCCTAGGGGCCCCAACCGAAGAACCGTTGGCCGTGGAAGAGCTCCGTGACCTCAGCGAGGCTGAGGCTGCTGAAGTCCGCCAGCGATGGAGCGCTCCGGGTCTCCCTGTCGTGATTGACCACTGTGAGTCCGCCGACTCGCGATCATGCACATTGAGGGCAGGGACGATCCGATTGGGACAGGTGGCGCGAGGGCCGGACGGCAATGCAGTCTTCTCGTCGCGGCCGGGTTCGAACTCGCTTCCAGACATCTGGGTTGTCTCTGAGGATCTGGAGCGCGCTCTCTCCGAGGCGATTGACTACGTGCAGTGACACTCATCGGAAGCGACTGGCCCTGAACACGAATCGATGTCGACGTGAGGCTCTCTGTAACTGAGGCCGACTCGGCGAGTCAGTCAAGAGCACACGGTGCTGGCGAGCCATGCCCACGTGACCGGGTCAACCAGCCGCTCCCAGCGCCACGATTGCCGATCGCTAGCTTCAGGGATCCGAGTCACGGGCGGACCTCGCGTCGAACGGGACACGACGGCTGCCCGTCACCACAAAGTCCGGTCCGACGCCAGCGTACATGACTCGCTCCGTCGACATCTTCTGCCATTTCCGCGCGGCCCCAGCTTACACCAACAACCCATTTCGTCCACCCCAGACCGCGCACGTACCCAGACAGCGTGTGGAACAGCGAGCCTGGCCAGTTGATCGGGTCGGACAGGTCGAAGCCCAGCGACTCGGCGGCGGCCGCGAACATCGCCGCGTTGGCCGGCGGTCGTCCGCCGGGTCCAGCAGCTTGGCCGCGTCCGCCAGCGCCGCCTCCACTTCCAGGCTCGCCCGCAGCGCCGACACCGCCGCCTCGCCCTCGAGCTGCGCTGAGAGCGTCGCGTTGTTGCACTGGCTGAACCAGTGGTCGGAGAGCGGGTGCCCTATGGACAGCCGCTACAGCCGCACGTCCTGCAGCACCCGACGCAGGCCGCAGAGTCAGCAACGCGTACGATCAGCTGGACTCTGTGACCTCCGTGACGACCAGCGTCCCATCCAGCCAGGCGGTGGGGCACCGCTATGACCTGGACGGCGGGTTGGTGAAGCTGATCTACCCGAACGGCGAGGCGGTGGACTACGCTTTGCACAAGGCCGGTCGTCTCAACGTGATGACGGATTGGGCCAACCGGCAGACCACGTACAAGTACGAGCTGGACGGGCTGCCCAAATCGACGGAGTACGGCTTCAACGGCACCAAGACTGTGTACGGGTACGACACCACGCGGAGACTTACTTCAGTACAGAACCTGAAGGGAGCCAGCACCATCTCGTCGCACGCGTACCTGCTGGACGCGGTGGGCAACCGCACCCAGCTCACGGACACCGTGGTGCCGGAGGGGACGTTTGGCACGGAGCCGAACGACCCGAACACGCCGAATCCGCTGCCGACGGTGAATCGGACCCAGGCGGTCACGAGCACTCCAGGGCCGCTGCCGAGCGACGGACGCTCTGACGTGGGCACCACGCCGCCCAACCCGACCATTCCACAGCGGCCAGCGCTGGGTGGGTCGTACAACCAGACCGTGAGCTACACGTACGACAAGCTGTACCAGCTCAAAGATGTCGCGGTGGCGGGTGGTAGTACCACCAGCTACACCTATGACAAGGTGGGCAACCGGGCCACGAAGAGTACCGGCGGCTTCTCGTACAGCTACGACAAGAGCGACCGTGTCACCGGCGTCACGCAGGGCGGTGTGACAACGGGATACACGTTCGACAACAACGGCAACCTGACCAATCGCGGCGGGTTGGGAGCTGGCGGTGAGACGTACGCGTACGATCGGGCGAATCGGCTGATCAGCGCGACGATCGGGACCACGGCGGCCACGACGTACGCGTACGATCCGGATGGGAAGCGCATCAGCGCCACGGTGAGCGGCCAGGTGACGAACTACCTGTACGACGTGCACCGCGGGCTGCCCGTGCTGCTGGAAGACGGGACGAGAAGGTACGTGTGGGGCCAGGGCCTGGCGTACGCGGTGTCAGGATCCGGCGCCACGCTAGAAGTAGACGTCTACCACCCCGACGGCCTGGGCAGCGTGCGCGCGCAGACCGACAGCTCAGGTGCTATCGTGCAGACCTACCAGACCGACGAGTTCGGCAACCCCACGCTGAGCGATGGCACCCGCTCGCAACCGTTCGGCTTCACCGGCGAGCAGCGAGACAGCGCCACGGGCCTCATCTACCTCCGCGCCCGCATGTATGACCCGATGGTTGGACGATTTGTCCAGCGAGACCCGGTGCGCGGATACCGGTCCAATCCGCTGACTCTCAATCGATTCGCGTACGTTTTGAACAACCCGTGCAGTCGCAGCGACCCCTCGGGTCTGGACTCCTCGTCACGAGCAACACGATGCGGCCAGGAACCAGAAGTCCCTCCGTTGCCACCGGGTTTGGATCTTGTGGCAAACATTCACGAAACGTACCGACACGTCCCTGACGCGATCTGGTTCCTAACCCAAGTTCGCACGGGCGGTGGGTGGGATTTCAAGGGGCCGAACGGAAAATATGAGGCGGGCGGGAATTTCCACTTCGGCGTTATGGCGGCCGCGTTCGGGTTCCCCTGGTGGGTCGCCCAGAATGGCGCGGGTGTCCAACAAGGGGTTGACGACGCTGTTCGTTTAGGACGAGCAGTCTCCAACGGGCAGATGCCACCAAGAGGAGGGTCGGGCACCCCATTCTTCATACCGCCCTACGGCGATGAGTGGGACCATCTGTTCAACATTGCTCAGGGCTATCTGTGGTATGCGTGGTGGCGCTGTACACAGATCATGGGCCCACCGCAGTCGCCATTCTTGCCGTTCCCGGAAGTGGCCGAATAACTTGAGCAGCACGAAGAGGTGGGATCGCTGGTACGATCGCCCGTCCGTGCTACTGGCGGGATTCCTCTTAGCGTCGGCAACAGGATTCTATGGATTCTACCGCCTGACATGTGAAGACGTTCACGTCCGCACCGCCGCGTCACCGGATCGAACATACGCATTGCACCTTTGGGGTGAGGCGTGCACGCCAGGCAATGCGAGTGATGGAAGGTCGTGGGCCGTTCTCGAGGACACCGCGAAACCGGACTCCACGGGGAACCGCGTGCAGATCTTCCGATATCTGCGCTACCCATACAGTGAAGAAGTCGTGCGCGTCCAGTGGCTATCGAGCGACAGGCTGGTGGTGACGGTAGCTCGCTGTGACGATCTCTGGGTGCAGCGCCATGAGGCCATGGGCCGCCAGATCGCCTACCAGTCTGACGAAGGGGGAACCACCCACGCGTGCGACGAGTGAGACGGCGGACGCGCGACGAGCAATCGGACTGTTGGGCTTCGCCGCTACAACGCTCTTTCAAGCCGTCTCGGAGGCGGTCACGCTGGTAATGGTGGCCACAATCGTCTCCGTGGATGCTTGGGCAACCGCGGGTCGCCATCCACGGGCTGTTCGCGGCTCATTGTCGGCGGGCGCGTGTGGCCGGTGGGATGCACGCTGAGTACGGGCATAAGGACATCCAGATCTCGCGGCCGCGCTGGTGAAGAATCGCCTCGGTTTGACCGTTACGGCCACGCAGGCGTGCGACAATGGCGATTGTGTGATCAGCATTACCCAAGTTGCGGCGGTGACCTACACGTTTGACAACAACGGCAACCTGACCAACTGCGGCGGGCTGGGAGCCGGCGGGGAGACGTACGCGTACGATCGGGCGAATCGGCTGATCAGCGCGACCATCGGGACCACGGCGGCCACGACGTATGCCTATGATCCGGATGGGAAGCGGATCAGCGCCACGGTGAGCGGCCAGGTGACCAACTACCTGTACGACGTGAACCGCGGGTTGCCGGTGCTGCTGGAAGACGGCACCAGACGATACGTCTGGGGCCAGGGCCTGGCCTACGCCGTCTCCGGCTCCGGCGCCACGCTAGAAGTGGACGTCTACCACCCCGACGGCCTGGGCAGCATCAGGGCACAAACGGACAGCTCAGGTGCCATCGTGCAGACGTACCAGACGGACGAGTTCGGCAACCCCACGCTCAGCGATGGCACCAGAAGTCAACCGTTTGGTTTCACCGGTGAGCAACGCGACGCCTCGACCGGTCTGATCTATCTCAGGGCCCGCATGTACGACCCCTCCATTGGGCGGTTCATGCAGCGGGACCCGTTGTGCGGCTCTATTACGCGGCCACAGACGCGGAACCGTTTCGGGTACGCACTTGGCAACCCGATCAGCGTCACAGATCCATCTGGCAACTGCGGTGTGTCAGAGGAGCTGCTCAACGCGCTCATGGCGGATTGCATGCTAGGGTGCGCGCTTGGGTCGCTCGAGAAGCACCCGCAGAAAAATGCCATTGCAGGGGGAATGGTTGCCACCGGATTGCCGCTGGTGCCAACTCGCGGCAAGCTAAGCGGGGCCACTCCGGGGACCTCGGTTGCCTCCGTGGTGTGGCGCAGACTGCTCCCGTACGAGTGGCGTGGGCTCCGATCCGTTCCCGCTCCGACGATGCGCAACGCGGCCGCACGAACGGCGTCAGTCGGCGCCTTCGTCGCTCGATGGCAGCCTATTCTCGGCGGCGCGCTGCTCGCCATCGACTATTTCTCGTGGCTAAACTGCGTCGCAGAGTGCACAGAAGCGACATCGCCCTGCAGGGGTCAGCCGTTATCGGGCGAACTCCGAGACCCCGAGTAGCTTTGTGACTGTCGGTTGCACTATCGGCGCCGTGGCTGGTGCCATACCCGCGAGCAACCTGCTCGGGCCGAGCCGGCTGAATCCTACGTTTGCGCTTCCATCGATAGTCGGCAAGTTGCCGCGCAATTGTCTGAAGGCGGGGCGAACGATGTGGTTGCTCGACTCTGCTGACTCCGATTCGCCGCCCATCGACGTGCCCCATGCCCGACGATGCCTACGAGGGGAGTGATCGGCCGGTGAATCGTCGCGTCTCCAAGGAGTTCGAAACCATCGAGGACTTCGTCAGGTACTACGGCATGCGCGGGGTTCCCGAGCCGGTCGCCGTCGTCGTCTGGACGCACCTAAAGGGCAGTTGGTTGTATCGTCGTTGTTACATCGCGGGGCATGAACCGTTGAGCAGCTTCGGGATCAATGTGTTCCTCGGGGAGTTCCTTGACGAGACGGTCCAGGAGATCACCACTGAGCTCGGCATATACGACAGACTGCCCGACCGGTTCCCTGCAGACGCGCACGTGTCCATCCCCGGACCCGTCAATACCGTCGAACGGCTCGTCTTCGCGATCAAGGATCTGTGGGATGTCGCACACGGGCCGGATGCTCTGGATCCCCCGTCGTCAAGTCACCCGTGATCGGGGCGCACCCGGCCATTCGGTCGCCTAATTCGCGGCAATTGTGATGCCGTCGAGCGCCATCCGCTCACAGCCCAGAAGGTAGGCGCCCTGGACCACACGATGCCGCGCTCGCTTCGGCGCGCACTCACCCCAAGCCGCGTACACACCCTGACAGGAACCACTCACCTACCCACGTCTGGTCGACGCCACACTTGACGCGAACTTGACGGAAGTACGCCGTTCAAGGACCCGTTTCGACACGCTGGCGGCATGGATGATCGTGCCGCACTGCTCGCGCTGCCCAAAGAACAACTCGTCGATATCATCCTCGCCCAGCGCGAAACCATCGCCAGGCTTGAGGCACTCGTCGTCCAGCTCTCCGCTCGCGTCGCGGAGCTCGAGGCCAAGATCGACGAGCTCACCCGTCCGCCCACCACTCCCGACAACTCCAGCCTCCCACCGTCCGCTCAGGGCTCCACTGGAGCCCGCTTCCGCGGCTTCAAGCCCAACCGCGCGGAGCGCCGAGCCCGCAAGCACGGACCGAAGCGTGGTCACCAGGGCCACTCGCGCCTGCGCCAACCGCCAGACCTGGTGGTCCGCTGCCACGCTACCGCATGTCGTGGCTGTGGTCACGCGCTCGATGTCAGACGTCAGCGACGGGTGCGGTGCAGTCTGGTGAACGATGTGGTGCGCGCCCGCGCCCCGGGCGAGCAGGCGCAGTTGAGTGGTGGGCCTACCAGGCCCAATGCGGCGGGTGTGGTTTGGCGAAGCTGATCTACCCGAACGGCGAGGCGGTGGACTACACGCTGGACAAGGCTGGCCGCCTCCAGAGCATGACGGACTGGGTCAGCCGGGTGACCAGCTACACGTACGAGCTAGACGGACTGCTCACGCGGGCCACGTACGGCTTCAACGGCACCAGCACCGTGTACGGGTACGACACCACGCGGCGGCTCAAGCGCGTGCAGAACCTCAAGGGCGCCAGTACCATCTCCGATCACCAGTACACGCTGGATGCGGTGGGCAATCGGACCCAGCTCACAGACACCGTGGCGCCGGAGGGGACCTTCGGCACGGTGCCGAATGACCCCGGCACGCCGAATCCGCTGCCGACGGTGAATCGGACCCAGGCGGTGACGAGCACTCCGGGGCCGGTACCGAGCGACGGACGCTCTGATGTGGGCACCACGCCGCCGAACCCGACCATTCCCCAGCGGCCGGCGCTGGGTGGGTCGTACAACCAGACCGTGAACTACACCTACGACAAGCTGTACCAGCTCAAAGATGCCGCGGTGGGGGGCGGGAGTACCACCAGCTACACGTACGACAAGGTTGGCAACCGCGCCACGAAGAGTAGCGGCGGCTTCTCGTACAGCTACGACAAGAGCGACCGTGTCACCGGCGTCACGCAGGGCGGTGTGACAACGGGATACACGTTCGACAACAACGGCAACCTGACCAATCGCGGCGGGCTGGGAGCCGGCGGGGAGACGTACGCGTACGATCGGGCGAATCGGCTGATCAGCGCGACGATCGGGGCCACGGCGGCCACGACGTATGCCTATGATCCGGATGGGAAGCGGATCAGCGCCACGGTGAGCGGCCAGGTGACCAACTACCTGTACGACGTGAACCGCGGGCTGCCGGTGCTGCTCAGCGGAAAACTCACCGAAGCCCCGAGCCACCGGATCGGGACTTCGGCTCGCAGGTACGTCTGGGGCCAGGGCCTGGCGGATCCTTCGCAGGCTCAGGACAGGCGCCGTCTCCGGCGCGGGCGCCACGCTGGAAGTCGACGCGTACCACCCTGACGGCCTGGGCAGTATAGGGGCGCAGACGGGCGAGCACGGAGGGACGATCCAGTGAATCGTCCCTCCGCGCGGAGTTGAAGTGGCGCCATCGTGCAGACCTACCAGACGGACGAGTTCGGCATCCCCACGCTGTCCGATGGCACGCGGTCCCATCAGCTCACGGCCGAGGACGGTTCGGGGAACCGTTCGCGGCCATGAGCTCGGTTTCACCGGCGAGCAACGCGACGCCGCGACCGTCCTGGAGATCCTTTGCGTTGCTCGGGACAGGCCTCCGCGCCCGGATGTACGACCCGAGCATCGGGCGGTTCCTGCAGCGGGACGTGCTCAGACGTTCAGGCCGCGGCATCGTTGGTCTGAATCGCTTTGTTTACACAGGTAGCGGGCCTGTGAGCAGGACCGACCCATCGGGGCTTTGCGAGGATCCTGGTGGCGATGGGACCCGGATCTGCATCGAGACGTACATTCCCATGGAGACCGCATGGGGATTCGTTGGAGACAATCGTGGGCCGCGATCGGACGGTGGCACGTATCGGACCCGCCAACAGTTCAGCGTCACGGCTGAAGGGCAGGTGCGCGTGTTCGCGCACGGAGACATGGGAACTTCCAAGCTCGCGCTGGACCCGGACCGGACTGCCAGAAAGGGTGTCCGGGAGCTCTGTTTCGTCGACCACTCGAAGGTGCTGGCCGACGCGCTCCTGTGAGCTGGTTGCTCTTGATCAGACGGACCGCCGTATGGATTGGGCCCGCTGGTCCACTATCAGGTCGGCGTCGTTGTGTCGCCTGACGGCACGGTGACTGTCGATCGATTCATGGCCAAGCGTTTCCCTCCATGGAAGTCTGGGTGTACCGGGACGGACTCGACCCGCAACTCATTGCTTCATACTCGGCGGTCGATGCCGGGACGAGCCCCTGGAGCCTCTTACGCTCTGTACAGCCGTTGACGAAATGATGAAGCGCGCGGTACGTGGGATCACTATTGGATTCCTCTCGATGGTGATGCTTGTGCTTGTATCCATCGGATGGCCGATACGGTTTGACGTGCCGGGATCGTTCGTCGGAGGAGCACAGGTTCGGCTGGACGATCCTGGCTGCCCACGCATCGGGCGCGACGGGTGGTTCTACGTGATCGTGTTGGACGAGCGTGGCACTGGGTGTGTGAATGGGTTTGATCTGGGGGGGAAGTGGCGAGTGTACCGGTACGAGGCTATCTGCTCGGACGGGTCTCGCCGTCGTTATCGCTTCAGCAGTACGCGCGGTGATGGCATCGTGACCGAAGAGGGCGGCGGCAGAGGCGTCGATGGAGTAAGAGCGTTCAGCTTCACCGTCGGTCGCAGCGGTTGTCCGTAGGCACCTTCGCTCTTTTCGTAGAATCGCCGTGGAGATAACGCGCCGTGGCGCGTCCGGGCGGCGGGATCAACGTGCATAAACACCCATCCGTCACGCGCCTCACGTCAGCGGCCGGGATTCCGTTGCGCCTTGCGCAGGAGGGGCTCTACGGCGGTTGCGGCGCAATCACTGCCAAGAACCGCGTAACCAGGGATTTGACCATCGGCATATTCTGTGAGGGATACAACGGTTTGCTTGACAAGGGTGCCGCTCCGATCTCGACACTCATCCAGATTGTTCAACATGCAGTCGGGACGGCCGAGGTGTTGAGCGCCCACGGGACGTTGTATCCGGCTGGTCAATGAGACCCTGAGGGCGGGCTCGGCTTTCTTCGCGCGGGAGCTTGACCCGCGATTGCCCACGCCGTGTGGTTCATGGGGACGCTGGGGCGTCGAGACGGTCAGCACGGCTGATGCGCGGACGGGGGAGGGATGGGCGTAGGTGGCGTTCCTGGTCGGCGGGCGTGCGCGGCGAAATGGTCCGTTGATGGGTTCAACACCTGGGGCATCTGAGTGGCATCCGGGACGCTGGCATCGGTGCACCACGGAGCCCGGTGGAGGCGAGCTGGTTTGAACACATCTCAACGAGGAGATCTGCGTCAAGTCCGGGGTGGTTGAACGGGACATGGTTGAGCGGAGCGCACCAGTCGCTCCGCTCAACTGCACTGAAGATGGCGAGCCTATCTGCTGAAGCTGGCCTGCACCTTGGTGTCCGCCGTGAGTGTGACCGTGCAGCCGGCGGGGTCGGCGCCGTTGCAGGCCCCGCTCCAGCCGACAAAAGTCTTCCCGGCGGGCGGTGTGGCGACGAGCGTCACGGTGGTGCCAGCGGCGAACCGCGCGGAGCAGCTTGGGCTGGGGCAGCTAACACCGGCCGGGGTGCTCACGACGGTGCCGGGGTTGGTCAGCCCGACGGACAGCGTGTAGCTGGTGGCGCCACCACCGCCGCCACCACCGCCGCCGCCACCACCGCCGCCGCCACCGCCGCCACCGGCGGCTGTGAAGGTCGCGGTCGTCGCCGATTCGGCGTTCATGGTGACGGTACACATTGCGGCATTACCCACACACGCACCGCTCCAGCCGACGAAGGCGCTGCCGGAGTTGGCCTTGGCCGTCAGGGTGACCGTTGAGCCCGGCGTGTACACGCCGTAGCATTTGTTAGGGCAACTGTACGTCTTGTCTGAAGACGAGACGTTGCCGCCACCGACGACCGTGACCGTGAGGGCGTTGACATCGAGATTGGCCGCCGCGTTCTGCGCACCAATCGCGTCGCCAAGCTCACCCGGGCTGGGTGCGTTGCAGGCGAGATCGGCACAGAGGGCCTCGTGGGTGATGGGGTCGTACACGCCCGCGTACTTGTAGTATTCGTACCGTCTGACGACCGCGTGGTTGCCATTGCCCACGTTCCCCTGGTTGACCAGTTTGCCCTTCCGCTTCTGCTTCCCACCGTTTGGCGGATCCTGCTGCAGGAGAGACCAGGACACCTCGATCTGCGCCGCTGCCTCGGGGACGACGGCGTGGTTGTCGCCCATCAGATCATCCAGATTGACGCGCCCCTGTTGCTCGGTCTTGTAGACCTTCACCCACTGCGCATCGCCGAATACGGCCGGTGCGGGAGGCGGCGGAGCGGGGATCTCGGCGACCACCACCGGCGGCAACCCCGGGTTTGCGGGCGGTGCGGCGGTCCACACTGGCGCGGGGATGTTGACGTAGCTGGTGTTGGGAATCAGAGTGCCGGGGTTCGCGGCGTCTGGGACCAGCCAGCGGTAGTTGATAGTGGTTGGGTTCGCCACCGCGCTGATGCCGAAGTGCTCACAGCCGGCCGTCTGGTACGTGTTGGGCATGCCGAGCGTCCAGCAAGAATCGCCGGGAACGCTCGTCAGGCTGGGCGGGACCGGCGTGGAGGTGGACCAGGCGCCGGTTGCCGCGTTGTACAAGGCCGCCCAGCGCACGATCACCCCGCCCGGAATGTCGGTTGCGCTGCCGAATCCGTAGCGGATGACCCCGGCGTTGAAATTGGAGGGGAAGATGCGCGTGAGCTGTGACTTGCTGACGCCGTGTACTTCCATCTCGAACCCGTAAGTCGGGCCGCCGGTGTTGTTCAGCACGTCGAAGTTCTGGTAGTTCCCGGCAATGCTGATCCCTGCCGGGGCCACCTGCGCCTCAGCCGGTTCCGATGGCACGGTCGGGAATGCCAGAAGGGCGGACGCTAGCATCAGGGCGATCCGCCCGACTCGGCCGCGCAGACCAACCTGGCGCTTCACGGGGCGCCCCCTGGGCGCGGGGCCCATCCGATGACGAACGAAAACATACCAGCCTCCCTCGTGGTTTTCGCTTCAGTTAGGCTAGGGAGTGCCGCGACGACGAGTTACCGTCCAAGGTCGCGACGCCGGTGCGACCTTGGTCTGAGTGATGCGTCGGCTGGGGCGGTGGGACGGAATGGACTAGATGGACTAGATGGACTAGATGGACGTGGTGCTTGGGGAGATCGGCCCGGCCGTTGCGTGTGGCAGTCCGGTTTGGAGGCGTCGCGCAGCCGTTGGACGGGGGTGTTGCGCAAGAGTGTGGGGCGGGTCCGTCGTACAGCCTGGACACACTGGGCGCACGGTGGGTTGGGCTGGTGGACTGGCTGGTGATGAGGCGGTACCTGGCCGGTCTGATCCGCGGTCGGGCGGCGGCGATTGCGCGGGTGGCTGAGGGTGGGTGATGCGGTTCGTGGCATCGCGGCGGCCTGAGGTGGCCGTACACTGAGCGGCGATGGCTGAGCGGCGCGTTTCGCCGGATGGGCGGTTCGAGGTACGGGTGGACACGTGGGAGGTGCGCAACTCGCAGTGGGTTGACACACCGCGTCTCGTGGATACATCCGCTGACGTGGACATCTTGACGTTTGCAGACGAGCGGTGGTCGCTGGACGCGGCGGTGTGGCTGGATGAGGCTCGCGTGGAGCTGCGTCTGAGGAAGTTTCCTGGTGGCCACGTGCCCGCGGAGGTGACGGTGACGGTGGACTGTCTCCGTGGAGTTGGCAGGCTGGACGATGGCGCGGAGGTGGCGCTGGGCGCGCTGGAGGCGGCGATGGAGGCGCGGCTGGACTGGTCGGCGCGACGACGGCTGGAAGAGGGGTTGCGAGATGAGGATTGAGGATCTGGGTGTGCGGCGGGTGATCAACGCGTCCGCGACGTTGACGCGGCTTGGCGGATCGAGGATGCCGCCGAGTGTGCTGCAGGCGATGCGCGATGGGGCGGACTCGTTTGTGGACCTGGTGGAGCTTCAGCGGGCGGTTGGCGGGCGGATTGCGCGATTGACGCGCAACGAGGCGTGCTACGTGTCCTCTGGCGCGGCGGGTGGCATTGCGATGGCGGTGGCGGCGTGCATGACGGGTGCGGATCCGGCGCGGATCGCGCGGTTGCCGGACGTTGGCGAGGGGCGGTGCGAGGTGATTGTCCACCGGAGCCAGCGGAACGGCTACGACCACGCGGCGCGGCAGACGGGCGCGCGGCTGGTGGAGATTGGCATGGCGCACGTGACGCACCGGTGGGAGCTGGAGGAGGCGCTGGGGCCGCGGACGGCGGCGGTGCTGTACTTCGCGGGTGCGCACTACGCGCTGGGCGCGCTGCCTCTGCCGGACGTGGTGGAGATGGCGCACGCGCGGGGCGTGCCGGTGCTGGTGGACGCGGCGGCGCAGATCCCACCGGTGTCCAACCTGTGGCACTTCACGACCGAGCTTGGAGCGGATGTGGCGATCTTCAGCGGCGGCAAGGGGCTGCGGGGGCCGCAGTCCAGCGGCCTGGTGGTGGGGCGGGCGGACCTGATTGAGGGCTGCCACGCGAACGGGAGCCCGAACCACAGCCTGGGCCGGCCGATGAAGGTGGGCAAGGAGGAGCTGATGGGGGTGCTGGCGGCGGTGGAGTGGTCGCTGGAGCAGGATGAGCCGGCCACGCTGCAGCGCTACGAGGAGATGGTGCAGGACTGGCTGGAGGGGCTGGCCGGGCTGCCGGGGATCACGGTGGAGCGCGGGTTTCCGAGCGAGGCGGGCCAACCGCACGCGCGCGCCATTGTGCGGTTCACGGACTCGGCGGCGGAGGCACGCGACCGGGTTGTGCGGGACCTGTGGGAGAGCGATCCGCGAATCGCCGTGGCGTCTGTTGGCGCGGACGCGATTGCGCTGAATCCGCAGACGGTGGAGCCGGGCGAGGAGCGCGTGGTGCTGGAGGCGCTGCGCGGGATCCTCACGGCGGCGCCCGGCCCGGGCTGATCTGGCTCCGTCCCACTCCAGGCGTCGTCCTGCTGCAGGCTCCGTCGTCCGCCTGGCCCTGCACCGGTTGCCGAACGGCGCGCGTTCCGGGCGTCCCCTTTGAGGGCTCCGGATGGTTCATCTGCGTGAGAACTTGTTCGCCTCCGGGGGTGTGGAGATGGGACAGGAATGCGTTTACTGGTTGTAGGAGAGAGTCCGAAGTCTCGGGCTGAGCTTGGCGCTGCCGTGGCGGCGCTGGGACACGTTGTGGATGAAGCCGCGGACGGGGCGTCCGCTTGGCTGATGCTGGCCCACGGTGCGTACGACGTGGTGTTTGCCGAGGCCGCGATGCCGAGGCTGAGCGGCGTTGAGCTGACGCGGCTGATCCGCGCGCGCACGAACGCGCCGTACGCGTTCGTGGCGGTCTGCACGCCGCGGGACGAGCCGGCCCGCGGGCTGGACGCGGTTGATTCTGGCGCAGACTTCTTCCTGAAACTGCCGGTTGACGCGGTGGAGCTGGAGCTGTGCTTGATCACGGCGGAGCGCGTGGTGGCGATCCAGCGGCACCTCCGGGCCCAGTCTGAGCGGCTGGATGAGCTGGGGGCCGTGCTGGGCCGAGACGCGGAGCTGGACGCGGCGACGGGTCTGCCGAATGCGCGGCGGCTCACGGCTGACCTCACACGCCTGGAGGATCTGGGCAACCGCTACGACGTGCCAACGTGCCTGGCGCTGTGCGGGATTGACGGATTTGGCGGCTACCGCGAGGATTTTGGGGATGCGGTGGCGGCGGAGATGCTGAGGGCAGTGGGTGCGCGGCTGGCGGACTCGGTGCGCCTGAGCGACGCGGTCTACCGCGCCGGCGACGGCGAGCTGGCCGTTATCCTGGCGCATCAGGTCATAGACGATGCGCACAAGGTCGCGGAGCGGCTTCGGCGGACGGTACAAGCCATGGGAATCGACCATCCGCGCAACCCGCCGACTGGCCGCGTGACGGTGAGCATTGGGCTGGCCGGGACGACACCGGGATTGCTGGTGGACGGCGCGATGCTGCTGCGTGACGCGGTTGAGCTTCTGGCGGACGCGCGGCTGGCTGGCGGGAATTTGACGATGGTGCCGGGGATGGGCGTCCGCGCGTAGGCGCCTGTCTGGGCTGACTTTGACCGGTGCACAATGGGGTGACCGATCGAGGTGGGTCACGAGGGGGCTCCTGGGATGCAGAACAGCGCACTTGCTTCGCTACTGCCGATCGCTGGATGGCCGCCGGTGCGCCAGCAACGGGTGCATGGCATTGGCGGCGACGATCCGATCCTGCCGACGCCGTTCCGGATAGGGCGGGCCGCGACGGCCGCGCTGGGGGCGCTGGGACTGGCGGTGGCGGACGTCTGGGAGCTACGGGCCGGCAGGCGCCAGGAGGTGACCGTTGATGCGCGGCGGGCCACGGCGTCTTTGCGCAGCGGCCAGTACTTGACGCTGGACGGTGGGAGGCCGCCGGGCGAGCGGAGCAGCATGATGGGCGTGTACCCGGCGCGGGACGGGCGCTGGAGCTACCTGCACTGCAACTTTCAAAAGCATCAGGAGGCGGCGCTTTCTGTGCTGGGCGTGGGACCGGGCCGTGGGGCTGTGCGAGCGGCGGTGGCGGGCTGGGACGCGCTGGAGCTGGAGGAGCGGCTGCTGGCGGCGGGGGGCGCCGGGGGGATGGCGCGCAGCATGGCTGAGTGGGCGGCACACCCGCAGGCGGCGGCGGTAGCCAGCCTGCCGCTGATGGAGATCATCAAGATTGGCGAGGCTCCGCCCGGGCCGCTGCCGGAGGCGGCTCGACCGCTGGCTGGCGTGCGGGTGCTGGACCTGACGCAGGTGCTGGCGGGTCCAACCTGTGCCCGCACGCTGGCGGAACACGGGGCGGACGTGCTGAGGATCACGGCGCCGCACCTGCCGAACATTGGCTTCCTGGAGTACGACACGGGGCACGGCAAGCTCTCTGCGCATCTGGATCTGCGGGATTCAGGGGACCTGGCGAGGCTGAAGGAGCTTGTCCGCGAGTGCGACGTGTTCTCGCAGGGGTATCGACCGGGGACGCTTGCGGCGCGCGGGCTTTCTCCCGCGGATCTGGCGGTGTTGCGACCGGGGATCGTATACGTCTCGCTTTCGGCGTTTGGTCATGCCGGCCCGTGGGCGAATCGGCGGGGGTTTGACACGGTGATCCAGACGGTGAGCGGGATCACGGTACGGCAGGGGCAGGTCTTCCCTGGGGAGGAGCCTGGTCCACGGTTCTACCCGGTCTCGGCGATCGACTACGTGACGGGATACCTGATGGCGTTTGGCGCGGTGGTGGCGCTGGCGCGGCGTGCCCGCGAGGGCGGAAGCTGGCTGGTGCGGCTGTCTCTGGCACAGACGGGGCGCTGGCTGGTGGATCAGGGCGAGGTGGACGCGAGCAGGCTGGGCGACGTGGTGGAGGAGTTTCCGATCGATGAGCTGGATGGGTGGCTGATGACGACCCGGACGCCCGTGGGCACGCTGAGGCACCTGGCACCCGTGCTGGAGCTGCCGGAGTCTCCGCCGAGGTGGGATCGCCCAGCCGTGCCCGCGGGCACGCACGCGCCGGAATGGCCGGCCCGTGGCTGAGCTGGTGGAGGGCAGGCCGGAGCCGGTGGTGACCGTGGAGGATGACCCGAGCGGTGCCGACGTGGCGATTCTGGGGCGGGGCCTGACGGAGCACGCGCGGCCCACCACGGGTGTGGACGGTTTTCGGGCGCTGGCGATGTTTCTGCGCGATGCTGATGGAAAGATCCTGGGCGGGGTGGCGGCGTCCGTGAACTGGGACTGGCTGCAGATCAACCTGGTGTGGCTGGCGGAGCCGCTGCGCGGGGGCGGATACGGCCGGCGATTGATGGAGGCGATTGAGGGGGCGGGGCGAGCGCGGGGCTGTACGAAGGCGCACCTGGACACGTTTTCGTGGCAGGCTCGGCCGTTCTACGAACGGCTGGGGTACGAGGTGTTCGCGGTGCTGGACGACTACCCGCCCGGGAGCCAGCGGTTTTACATGCGGAAATCGCTGGTGTAGCGACGACGGGGCTGCGCTGGGTGCGCCCGCGGAACGCGGGCGCACCGTGTGAGTTTCTCGCCTCTCTGCGGGCTCAATGTTGGCGCCGTGCGCCTGGACACGGCATCGCGCTCAGACGGGGAGCAGGACGAAGCGCGACTCGCCGCCGTTGTGATCGACGCAGAATCCCAGGACTCCGAGCCGAGACTGGCCCGTGGCCTTGTCGGTGTAGATGGCCGGAAGACCGCAAAACGTCTTGTGGTACAGGTGACCGTGGCTTTCGATTGCCAGGTGGATGGCAATCACGTCCCGCTTTGGGGTGCCCTGCTGCGGCGTGGGCCAGATCTGAATTTCTCCGGTGAACTTGGCACCGAGCTCGAGGCCGAGGTTCTCGTCCTTAGGCAAGTTTCCCTTGAACGTTGATGGAGTGAGGATCGTCACGTCCCAGTCCTGGTAGTACTGGGTCGGCTCGGTGGATCCCTTGCGTTTCGGCTTCGCCAGGGGCGCGTTGCGATCGCAGACGTCGAACCACTGCAGCTTGTACGTCCCGCGCAGCATGAGCTGACTGTGGATCTCGCGGTTCGTGGTTGCCATCACCATGATCTTGCCTCCACTGCCCGGACCTGGGGACCGGTGCACGGTACGTCCGGCGCTGCCTGGATCGCCGATCGCAACGCTACCGCTCCGCGGACGTTGGCTCCTTTCTGGCGGAGGGTGGTCTCGATGAGCGTGGCGGTTGGCGGGAGGTGCGCCGTTCCGTTCCTTGCGATACTACGACCGTGCTGGTCGCTTCGCTGTGACGTGCGTCACACGCGGGAGAATTGGCCGGACGTCCTAGCCGGACTGGGACGTGAGCTCCCCGACGAGCCTTCTCACGTCTTCCAGACGGTACGGCTTGGCGAGCAGGGCATCCACGGCGTGCTCGCGGACCTCGGCCTCGTCCGCGCCGGCTCCCCAGCCGGAGGCCAGGATGAAACGGACCTGGGGCCACCGCTGGCGCACGGCATCGGCCAACTGTCGGCCGTTCATACCGGGGCCAAGGCTGAGATCCGAGATGACGAGATCGTACGGCTGGGACTCCAACAGCTCGAGCGCGGCTTCGCCGGAGGCGATGGTGTCTACGTGGTGGCCAGATCGGCCAAGGCCGAGACGGAGCATCTGGGCCAGCGGCGGCTCATCCTCCACGGCGAGGATGCGTACGGGGCCGGCCGGGGCCGGGGCGGCGGGCGGGATGGAAACGATTGGTGGCGGATCCGCCGCGGGGAGCTGGATGGTGAAGGTGGTGCCCGAGCCTTCCTGGGACGCTACGGAGATCTGGCCGCGGTGGCGCTCTACCGTGCCAAACACCATGGACAGGCCCAGGCCCGTGCCGGACTCGCCCTTGGTGGAATAGAAGGGCTCGAAGACACGGGCCTTGACGTGCTCTGGCATGCCCACACCGGTATCCGCCACCTCGATGACGATCTGGCCATTGTGGCGACGGGCGGTGAGGCGGATTGCGCCGCCGTCTGGCAGCGCGTCCTGGGCGTTGAGGATGAGGTTGATGAGTGCCTCGCGCAGCGCCATGGCCCAGCCGCGGACGTAGAGTCCGGTCTCAGCGCTGGCCTGGACTTGGATAGGCCGGCCGTCGGCCTGGGCTCGGTCACGCCACTGCGGCGCGGTGAAGCGGACTGCCTCCTCGACGACGGCCCCGGCGTCGAACGAATCTGGGGATTCGAGATCGCGCTGGCGGGCGAAGGCGAGGAGGCGCTTGACGGTGTCTCCGCCGTGGCTGGCTGCCTGGGCGGCTGTGGCGAGGTGGGCGCGCGTTTCCTCTCGGCCGGGCTGGGCGCGCAGGTCATCCTGGGCCAGCTCGATGTAGCCGGTGATGACGCCGAGTACCTGGTTGAGATCATGCGCGACGCCGCCGGCCATCTGGCCGAGCGCGCGGAGCTTCTCGCCCTGCTGGAAGAGGTCGCGCTGGCGCTCCGCTTCCTGGCGCTGGGTGATGTCATTGATCACGGCGATCCGTCCGCTCGTCGCGCCGCGCTCGTCGTGGAGCGGCCATGAGCTGACTGAGACGGGCAGCACGGTGCCATCGGAGCGGAGCGCCCGCGACTCGGTGGTGAGCGGTGAGTCCGGCGCCCCCGTGTCCCACCACTGGTCACCGTCTGACGGGGTCTCGAACAGCGGGGGTTGAAGCTGGCAGAGGGGTTGATCGAGGATGGCCACGGCGGGCCGCCCGAACATGTCCTCGGCGGCACGGTTCCAATAGGTGACGCGACCGTGGGCATCCGTGGCGATGACGGTCTGGTCCACCGCGGCCAGGAGGCTGGCCTGGAAGTTGAGCGATTCCTGCTGGCGCCTGAGCTCCAGAGCCTGCTGCTCGCTCTCTGCGCGGGCCCGCTCCGCTTGATCGGCGCGCCGTTCTGCCTCCGTGCGCGCGGCGTCGATGGTCAGACGCCCGGCGACCAGGCAGAATATGGCGAACCCGAGCGTGAGGGCGTGCCCCACACCGAGCACACTGGCATCTCCCCCCGCCCGGACCAGCACAAGGCCGAACACGATGAGGGCGGCGGCGACGACCCAGCGTGGACCGGCGAGCGCCATTGCCAGGGCGCTTGGAAGCAGCACGCTCTGGGGAAGGAACGCGTAGTCGCGCTGCGGAAGCGGCACGAGCGCGCCTACAGTGACGGCGGTGGTGACAACCGCGATGTGCCGCGCGGGGTCCCACCCGCGCCAATAGAGGACGAGCAGGAGCGCCAGTACTGGCGACATCGCGATGAAGCCAGGTGGGCTGGGCAGGGCGCCGCTGGCGCTGGCCAGCAGGAAGTACGCGGCTCCGGCGATCGCGATGGCGCTGGCAACGGACAGCACCGCGAGGACCACGTGGCGCTGGCTGAACCAGGCGTGTCGCGCGGATGTCGCGGATTCAGCGCTCACCGCGCGGCGTCTGTCGTTGGATCTCTCACCGCGCGGCTTGCGCCCGATGCCGCACGACTCCGGAGCGCGGGGCACGTTCACGACGCATGCGTAATTTTAGGTGCATTCCCGTGGCGCGGTGGGGGAGCGTGGGTGAATCATTGGGCGGCGTTGGATTGGCCTGGTGCGCGGGACCGGCCCTGAGACGGTGCGTGGATTGCGGGCTTGTGAGCGCAGGTGATGGTGAGCAGCAGACGATCGGCCGATTGTGAGGGGGCGATGGGGCCGGGCCCGGGGAGTGGCGCCGCGTCCGAGCTGGGGCGCGCGGTTGTGCCCATAGCGGTCCACGTGTTTGTGATGCGAAGTGATGAGGTGCTCCTGCTGCGGCGCGCGGGGACAGGGTATCAGGATGGCCGGCTCAGTGTGGTGGCGGGCCACGTGGAGGCTGGAGAGAGCGCGACCCGGGCGGCGGTGCGGGAGGCGGCGGAGGAGGTGGGCATACAGATCTCAGCGGCGGATCTCGCGCCGGTTGGGGTGATGCACCGGTTTGAGACGGATGAGCGCGTGGATTTCTTTTTCGTCGTGCGGCGCTGGGAGGGGACGGTGACCAATCGCGAGCCGCACAAGTGCTCTGAGCTTCGCTGGTCGCCGGTGGACGGCCTGCCGGAGGATATGGTGCCTTACGTGCGGCGGGCCATCGAGATGCTGGGGGAAGGCGTCTGGTTTGGCGAGTTTGGCTGGGAGGCTGGCTCGGCCAACTGAGCGGAACGCCAGCGCGAGTCCGACGTGGACAGGAATCTGCGACTGGCCTATGCTGTGCCCGTACGGTGGTGCGCATTCGCTGGGCGCGGCGCCGCGGTTTAGCGCTCCCTGGAAATGGAGACCGCCGTTATGGCCCAGCGTCCTCGCGTTGTTCACTATCTGAACCAGTTCTTTGGCGGAGTCGGCGGGGAGGACCAGGCGAATCTGCCGGTTCAGCTCCGCGAGGGCGCCGTTGGGACGGGGCGTGCGCTGCAGGCGGCGTTGGGCGACGGGGCGGAGATCGTCGCAACGCTGGTGGTTGGTGACAATTACGTCAGCGAGCGCCGCGATGAGGCGCTGGCCGCGATTCGCCGGCATCTCGAGACGCTGCGGCCGGACGCGCTGGTGGCGGGCCCGGCCTTTGACGCCGGGCGGTACGGCAACGCCTGTGGGGCGGTTTGCGCGCTGGCAAGCGCGGAGTTAGGGGTTCCCAGCGTCACGGCGATGCACCCGGAGAACCTGGCGGTGGCGCTCTATCGGCGGAACGCCTACATCGTGCCTACCGGGAAGAGCGCGGCGGACATGCCCAAGGTGCTGCCGGCGTTGGCGCGGCTGGTCTCGAAACTGGTGTCCGGTGCTGAGCTGGGACCGGCGACTGACGAGGGTTACCTGCCCCGCGGCATCCGCCGTTACCTCGAACGGGAGAAGCCCGCGTACGAGCGGGCCGCGGATATGTTGCTGGCGCGGGTGCTCGGGCAGCCGTGGGTCTCGGAGGTTGGCGTTCAATCGTATGAGGTGGTGCCGCCGGCGCCGCCGGTGAAGGATCTCGCCCAGACGCGGCTGGCTCTGGTGACCAGCGGGGGGCTGGTGCCCAGGGGCAATCCCGATCACCTGCCCTCCGGAAACGTCCGCGACTTCTTCCGCTATTCGATTCTGGGGGTGGACAACCTGAGCACGGACCATTGGGAGTCCGTCCATGGTGGTTTCTCCACGGTTGTGCTGAACACGCGGAACCCGGCTTACGTGCTGCCGCTGCCGGTGATTCGGGCGAAGCAGCGGCGGGGCGAGATCGGCGACGTGTACCCCTACTACTTCGCGACCGTTGGCAATGGGACGGCCGTGACGAACGCCAAGCGATTTGGCCAGGAGATCGCGCGGGAGCTGAAGGAGGCGGCCGTGCAGGCGGCGCTGCTGGTGGCGACCTGAGGGAGCTGCAATCGTTGCGGCGCAACGATCGCGAAGGAGCTGGACCGGGTGGGTATCCCGGTGGCGCAGATCTCGGCGATGCCGGTGCTAGCCATGAGCGCGGGCGCGAATCGGGTGATCCGCGGGGTGCGGATCGAGCACGTCTGCGGGGATCCGGCGCTGTCCGCCGAGGAGGACGAGCGTCTGATGACGCGCATCGTTGACGCGGCGCTGGAGGCGCTGCGGACGCCGGTGAGCGCTCCGACCTTGTTTGACCCACTGACGGCCGAACCGGAGGCGGCGGGAGCGGAGGACGGCCGTGTTTCGCCTTGAGCTGGCCAGCTTCCCGGTGCGCGAGATGCGATTTGGCGAGACGATGTGCTGGGATTCAGGTGCGTTGACCGTTGATCGGGCGGAGCTGCTGGGACTGATTTGCCAGGACCCGCGGGTAGCCTGGGCCAGTGTGGAGATCGCGCGGCCGGGCGAATCAGCCCGGATCGTCAATGTGTATGACGTGTGGCAGCCGCTGATCAAGGTGGAGGGGCCGGGGCGGGTGTACCCGGCGGTCTCGGGCCGCGATACGGCGATGGTGGGCCAGGGGCGTACGCACCGTCTGGATGGGGTGGGGCTGCTGGAGTGCAGCGGCTCGGCCGGCTCTTTCGGCAGGGCCGATTCGCCCGCACGCCGGCCCAACAACATCCCGCGGGGCAATCACATAGACATGAGCGGGCCGGGCTCGGCGATCCCGTACGGCGGGCTGTTCAATCTGTGCCTCACGCTGGAGCGCGATCCGGACGTGAGCGACGAAGACTGGGAGGAGACGCGGCGGGCGGCGTGCCTGCGGGTGTCCGACCGCCTGGCGGAGACGACGGTGGGACGCGAGGCGCCTTCTGTGGAGGTGTTCGACACGACCGGCGGTGACCCGTCGCTGCCTGGGTTTGTCCACGTGCCGATGCTGTGGTCCCGGGAGTCGTTCCTGGGGCCGCGCTCCGTGATCGGCACGGGGGTCTATGGCCTGACGCGCCAGTCCATGCCGTGGTTTCTGCATCCCACGGAGGTGCTGGACGGCGCGATCACGCGCGGCCCCACCTGGTATCAGGTCAACAACCCGAACGTGCTGCACCTGCTGCGCGGTCACGGAAAGCGGTGGCGGTTCATGGGCGTCATCGTGGGTCGGACGAACTGGACTTCCATGCCCGAGAAGGAGGTGTTTGCCAACGGCGTCGGCGCGCTGGTCCAGGCCTTGGGCGCGGATGGAGCGATCGTGACCGTAGATCTGCGCGGGGCGCGCTTCGTTGAAACGGTGCTGGCCGCCCAGGCGCTGGAGCAGCGAGGGGTTAAGACCGTGCTGATGACGCTGGAGGAGACGAGCGAGGATGGCCTGGCGCCGCCGCTGCTCCTCTCGGCGCCGGAGCTGGTCTCGGTGGTGAGCTGCGGCGACGGCGCGGTGCCGGGGCCGTTCCCGGCGGTTCAGCGGGTGCTGGGCGCGCGCGAGCCAACGGATGCGCAGGCGGCTGAGCTGCCCGGGGTCCAGGGGGGCTACGGCGAGGCGCGCTACTGGAACGATTACTACGGCCTTGGGCGCTACAGCGGGATCGATTTCTGACGCCCAATCGGCGGTGCCTGGAGGCCGCGATGTATCGACTAGAGATGGCCAGCTATCCCGTGCGCGAGGTCCGGTTCGGTGCGTCCACGGGGTGGAGCCGGGGTTCGCTTATGGTAGACCGCGAGGAGACACTGGACCTGCTGCTGCGGGACCCGCGAATTGCCTGGGCGAGCGCGGACCTGGTGCACCCGGGTGAGTCCGCCCGGGTGGTGAATCCGTACGATGTCTGGATCCCAATGGTAAAAGCGGAGGGGCCGGGCCAGACGTATCCGGCGGTCTCGGGCCGCGAGACGGGCGTGGTGGGGCAGGGCCGGACCCATCGTCTGACGAATCTGGGTGTGGTGGAGTGCAGCAACTCCGCCGTGCTGATGGGGCGGCCGCTCACGGAGCCCGATTGGACCGCTCATAGCCAGCGGGGCAACTTCTTCGATATGAGCGGCCCGCGTTCTCAGATCCCGTACGGACGGCAGCACAACCTGTGCTTGACGATGGAGCGGGATGCGGAGGTGAGCGACGAGGACTGGGAGGAGGCGCGCCGCGCGGCGAGCCTGCGGGTGTGCGACCGGCTCGCGGAGGCCACGCTTGGCCAGCCGGCACCCGAGGTGGAGGTGTTCGACACGACGGGGCGCGACCGTTCGCTGCCGCGATTCGTGCATATTCCGATGATCGTCTCGCGCGAGTCATTCCGGGGCCCGCGAACGACGATTGGCCCGGCGGTGTACGGGCTCACGCGGCAGTCCATGCCGTGGCTGCTGCAGCCAACGGAGATCATGGACGGCGCGATCACCCGGGGTATCACGGCCTACCAGGTGAACAACCCATCCGTCTGGCATCTGGCGCGTGGGCATGGCAAGGACTGGACCTGCCTGGGCATCGTGGTAGGGCGCAGCAACTGGACATCTATGCCGGAGAAAGAGGTGTTTGCCCACCGGGTGGCCGAGCTTGTGCGCGCGCTTGGCGCGGAGGGGGCGATTGTGACGGTGGACATCCGCGGAGCGCGCTTTGTGGAGACGATCCTCTCAGTGCAGGCGCTGGAGCAACGGGGCATCAAGACGGTGCTGATGACGCTGGAGGAGACGAGCGAGGATGGCCTGGCGCCGCCGCTGCTGCTCTCCACCCCGGAGGTGGTGTCCGTGGTGAGCTGTGGTGACGGCGCGGTGGCGGGGCCGTTCCCGGCGGTGGAGCGCGTGGTCGGTGCGCGCCACCCGAACCGTGAGGATTACGGGGAGCAGCCCGGCGTGCGCGGCGGCTACGGGAGCGCCCGGTTCTGGAACGACTACTATGGCGTGGGGCGGTACAGCGGAGTTGACTTCTGATGCATCTCCACAACCCCATCCGGCCCTGAGGTCTCGACGCGCATGACCGATCTGACGCTGAACTATCACCTGATGCACCCGGGCGGGGACAGCGCGCCGGGCGATCCGAACGCGGCCTTCTATCTGGATGGTACCTACCACCTGCACTACATCCTGGCGCACCCGTGGCGGGGTGAGCGGTCCTACAGCTTCATCCACCTGACCAGTCCGGACATGCTGCACTGGACGTGGCAGACGACGAAGCTGCAGCCGGCTTTCACGGGCCACGGGATGTACAGCGGGACGGGATTCCTCACCAGAGAGGGGCGACCGGCAGCCATCTACCACGGGCGTGGGTCTGAGCGGAACCAGATCGCCATTGCGTGTGATCGGCGGCTCTCCGAATGGGAGAAGCCGTACCCGGTGGAAGTCCGGACTGCGGACGGGGGCGTGGCGGACATCGTCCACTGGGATCCGGACTGCTTCCTGATTGGGGACACGTACTACGCGGTCTCTGGGGGCAAGAACCCGCCGGTGTTCAAGTCGCGCGATCTCCGTCATTGGACGCTGATCGGCGACTTCATCCAGCGGGATCTGCCGGACGTGGCCTTTGGCGAGGACGTCTCCTGTCCCAACTTCTTCGAGCTCGATGGGAGGTGGGTGCTGCTGTGCATCAGCCATCCACTGGGCTGCCGGTACTACGTGGGTGATTGGGACGCGGAGGCGGAGCAGTTTGTGCCGACGCATCACGCTCGCCTGAGCTGGCGGCGTGACGAGCAGCCGATCTGGGGGGTCCGCCTGCGGACAGACTACTTTGCGCCGGAGAGCGTGGTGGCCGCCGACGGCCGACGCGTGATGTGGGCGTGGGTCCGGTCAGCGGGGACGGATGGGGCGCTGCTGGAGAAGACGATCCAGGCGTTGCCGCGCGAGCTGCGAGTGGCCCCTGATGGGACGCTCCGCATGCGGCCTCTGCGGGAGCTGGAGGGGCTGCGGTATGACGGGGCCAGCCTTGGGCCGGTGACGATTGCCGATCCGGTGACGGGCTTCAGCGATCCGGTGCCGCCGATCAACGGTCCGTACCTTCAGCGGCTGGCTGAGCTGGATGGGGATTCGTGGGAGATCCGACTGGCGGTGCGACGGTCGGAGGCGCTGCGCAAGATCTTTGGGGTCATGCTGTTCTCGGATGGGTGTGGCGCCGGGTTGCCGATCATCCTGCGGCCGGAGACGGGGACGCTACGGGTTGGGACGATCGATGCGCCATTCGCGGTGGCGGATCTGCCGGATGGTGAGGACCTGGAGCTGCGGATCTTTGTGGACAAGTACATCGTGGAGGTGTTTGCCAACGGGCGGCAGGCGGTGCTGGCCGCGCACATGGATCGCAGCGCCAGCGGCCTGGACGCGTTCAGCGTGGGCGTACCGACCAGCTTCGACGCGGTTGACGTGTGGCGGATGCGGCCGACGAATCAGGGCTACCTGGAGGCGCGATCGAACCGGATCTGGGAGCCGGCCACGGAGTAGGGACCGGGCCTGCCCGGTGATTGGCGCTGGAGGCGATGCGCGCCCCAGGGGACAGCCTGGGCGCGCGAGCGTGTGGAGAGGAGCGACGGAATGGCGGCTGGACATGCGCATTACCTGGACACGGCGACGGGGGGGATGCACAACCGGCTGGAGGCGGCCGGGTGGGGGCTCTTCTTCATCTGGCTGGCCATTGCGTTCTTGCTGGACATTGGCTGGGGCGCTGCGCTCCTGGGCGTTGGTGTGATCATCCTTGGCGTGCAGGTGGCCAGGATGTACCTCCGACTACACATTGAGTGGTTCTGGCTCGTACTCGGGCTCTTTTCGACGGTCTGGGGTCTTGCCAGCACCCTCGGAGTGCGGCTCAGCGACGTGCCGTGGTCCGACTACGTGCTGCCGGCGCTGTTCGTTGCGCTCGGTGCGCGGATGCTAGCGCGCGCCTGGCGGGGTTCCGCCCAGTAACAGAGATTGCTGGGTGGCGCTGGCCACTTCTGGCCGACGCGGATACGATCTCGGGGCCTGGGCCGACCCGCGTGGCGGGATCTGATTCCCCGGAGATGCGCGGTTGCAGCGTGCCTGGATACAGGGAGGGACCACCATGCCGTTCTACGAGCGCGGTAACGTTCGCATCCACTACGTTGACGAGGGCTCTGGATTTCCGCTGCTCCTCATTCCCGGCGGCGGCCTGAACTCCACGCTGGGATTCTTCACTGGCAGCGCGCCCTTCAACGCGATCGAGCAGCTCAAGGGCGAGTATCGCTGCATCTCTGGCGACCTGCGCAATGCCAACGGCGGCCAGTCGTCTGGTCCGGTGGAGGTGGACCGGCCGTGGGACGCCTACACGGACGACCACATTGGACTGATGGACTATCTGGGAATCGACCGATTCCTGGTGATGGGCTTCTGCATCGGCGCGCCGTTCATCTGGAACTTGATCAGGCGGGTGCCGGATCGGGTGGTGGCCGCGGTGCTGGCGCAGCCGAGCGGGTTCCGTCCGTCCATGCCGGACCTGTTCTACAACAATAACATCACCAACTGGGGGCCGCAGCTCTGCGCGCGCCGGTCGGACGTGACGATGGCGACGGTGGACGCGTTCCTGAACCGGATGTACCGTACGAACGCGGACTTTGTGTTCACGGTCACGCGGGACTTCGTGAAGAACTGCCAGACGCCCATTTTGACGCTTCCTGATGACATCCCGTCGCATCCGTACGAGGTGGCCATGGAGGTGGCGGGGCTGGCGCCGAACTCCGAAGTGAGCATCTATCCGTGGAAGGAGCCGAAGGAGCTGGTGCCGCAGGCGTTGGCGCACATTCGGCGCTTCCTGCGGGCGCACACGCCGACGAAGGCGGGGCGGTGACGCGGGCACGTGAGGGCCGGCTGACTTCAGGATGAGCCAATCTCCGGGCCGGGGACGCGGGACGGTGCCCCGGTTCGGAGCGTCTCGCGGGGTGCAGTACGCGCTCATCGCGGCGGTGCTGGGCGTGGGGATCGTGCTGGCGGTGACGCATCCGCGCTATCGGGCGGCGGTGGAAGCTGGTCGCGCGGCGACCAGCGGCGGCCGGATAGCGAGTACGGCGTTCGGAGATCTGGAGTACGGCGAGCGGGGCGCGGGCCCCGCGGTGCTGATTGTGCATGGGGCCGGCGGCGGTTTTGACCAGGGGCTGCTGTTTGGCGAGACGTTTGTCGGGGAAGGCGTTCGGATCATCGCGCCTTCTCGCTTCGGCTACCTGAAGAGCGCGATTCCGCCGGACGGGTCGCCGGCCGCTCAGGCGGATGCTTATGCCGCGTTGCTGGATCTTCTGGGCGTCCATCGAGTTGCGTTGCTGGCGGTATCGGATGGTGGACCGTCCGCGCTCCAGTTTGCGCTCCGCTACCCCGAGCGGACGGCGGCGCTGGTGATGATCAGCGCCAAGAGCCGGTCGGCGCCGCCGGATACGCTGCTCCAGCGGGTGGTTTTTGGCACGATCTTCAGATCCAGCTACGTGTACTGGGGGCTGACGATAGTGGGACGATCGGCCCTGCTGGGGATGCTGGGCGTGCCGCCGGAGGTGCTGGCGCACACGGACGAGCGCGGGCAGCGGCTGATTTCGGCGGTGACGGACGGGATGACACCGATCAGCCAGCGGCGTCGGGGGATCTACCACGATCGCGCGACGCTGGCGGTGCTCCCGCCGGAGCAGTTTGCCCTGGAGCGGATCACGGCTCCGACGCTGGTTGTTCATGCCCGGGATGATGGGTTACAGCCGTTCAGCCACGCTGAGTACACGGTATCGAGGGTGCCGGGGGCGCAGTTGTTGGCGTATGACCGGGGCGGGCACATGCTTTCGTTGCAGGTGGACGAGGTGCGCGCGCGGGTGGCCGAGCTCCTGGCGAAGCACGGTCCCGGCTGAGCCGCGCTACTATTCGCGGGATGCCGACCAGAGACGCCGCCGACCTGAGGCAGACGCTGCGCGGAGTGGTCGTGCCGGTGGTCACGCCGTTCGACGATGGCGGCGGGCTGGACGAGCCGGCCTTCGCGCGGCATGTGGACTGGCTGGTTGAGCAGGGTGTCCACGGGATCCTTGTGGCGGACCTGGTGGGTGAGGCGTGGGCGCTGACCCTGGAGGAGAAGGCCACCCTATTTCGCGCGGCGGCGCGGGCCGTGGGCGGGCGGGTGCCGGTGGTGGCGAAGCTCTCTGAGGCGGCCCTGCGTTCGCAGGCGACGCTGGCCGAGGCGGCCCGTGACGCTGGCGTGGACGCGGTGAAGGCGGCGTTGCCGGGCTGGCCGCGCGCGGCGGACGACGAGGTGCACGTGTACCTGGCCAGTGCCGTTGGGGCTTCGGGGCTGCCGTTCATGATCGAGACGAACGGCTGGGACGTGTCGACTCCGGTGCTGGACCGGCTGGTGACGGATCCGCTCTTTGCCGGGCTGGAGGAGGCGTCGCTGGATCTGGATCGATTCGCGCTGCTGGTGGAGCGCTACGGGGAGCGGGGGCCGGTGTTCTGTGGGTCAGAGGATGTGCTGGCGCACCATCTGGCGCTGGGCGGAGCGGGGCTGATGACGGCGGCGCCGAACTTTGCGCCCGCGTTGATGCTTGGGATCTGGGAGGCGGCGGTCGACGGGCGGCACGCCGACGTGCTGGAGCGGTGCAGCAGGTTGAGGCGTTATCGGCGGTTGCTGGCGGCGGAGCTACGGGCTGGGCGGCCGGCGTTTGCCTCGTACGCGAAGGCCGGTCTGGATTTGATTGGGCGTCCGGTGGGGTCGCCGCGGACACCGCTGCGGTCGTTGACTGGTGCGGAGCGGGAGGCGCTGGCGGCGGTGCTTTTTGACCCTGGTGGTTTGACGTTATTGCCGGGTGCGTGAACCACGCGCCGATCGGTTCGGAGCAACCCGTGAGCGACTTGCACCGTGCCGGGGTTGCGAGCACGGCCCCGGTTTCGCCGGGGCGTCGTAGAATACTGAAGTGAGCACGGCCAAAGCACAGCTGATCCACCTGATCGAGGAACAGCCGGACGATAGCTCAGCGGAGGAGCTGCTGCGAGAGCTAGCTTTCGCGATCATGGTTGAGCGCGGTATCGCCGATTCAGATGCGGGGCGGACGATCTCCAACGAAGAGACGGCGCTTCGGATTCACGAGTACGCGGTGATCCCGCCCATGCACGAACACGTCGAGTGAGCCGCAAATCCCCTGCTATCCCCTCCGCATTCGGCCCCAGGATCGCGCGGCTGCTCTGGCCAACATTCTTCGAGTACGGTGGGTGCATTTTTGCCGAGTGCGCCGCGTCCGCGTGGCTGGTTCGGGCCTGGAAGCGTGGGGAGCCTAGCGTGACGCCGTGGAATCCCGACCGGACCGGAGCCGAAGCTCTGGAGAACCGCGTCTTCCTATTGGACGCCTTTGAACACGCCGGAGACGTTTGGGACGAAGTCCGGCGCCGGTACCGTCGCTCACACCCGGACTTCAGAAACGCCGACCGACTCGGCCCAATCATGGCTGAATGCTGGTTTGCGAAACTGACGCGTGATTTCCCGTCTCATAGATTTCGCGTGTATTTCGCCCGAACCGACAGTCCAAACCTCCGATTTCATCGTGTGTATGATGACGAGCCTCTGTGGTTGTACGAGCGCGATTGGTCTCGCGAAATTTCTCGTGGACGGATCGTGATCTGGGACAGCCTCCGTCAGCCTGAGGATTCGCAGTGAACGGTTTGCCGTTTGCATATCTCCGAACCGGATGCACGCCGGTGAAGAGGGGGCGTCAGCGTCATGCCGGTGGAGCCAGTCGGATTGTCCCCAGCCAGTGGCTGCGAACGGTTGGCAGGTGAAAATAGACAGGTTAGCGGTGCCGGGTGACGTGGATGAGTACATTGCTGGGTTCCCGCCTGACGTACGAGAGCGCCTTCGTCAGGTGCGCGGGTTGATTCTCGAGGTGGCGCCCGAGGCGGTGGAGAAGATCGGGTACGGGATGCCGACGTATGTGCTGCATGGCAATCTGGTGCACTTCGCGGCGTACAAGGCGCACATCGGCCTGTACCCGACACCGTCTGGCACTGAGGCGTTCGCCGCCGAGATCGCGCGCTACCGGAGCGGCAAGGGCTCGATCCAGTTCCCGCTGGACGAGCCGCTGCCGCTGGACCTGATTCGGCGAATCGTGGAATTCCGGGTGAAGGAGAACCTGGAGCGGGAGGCGGCTCGCCCGCGGAGGCGACCGCGTTCGTAGCGCCGGACTGAGCGCGCCGCACTCAACGCGCGGGACTGCCTACTGGCCCGCGGGCGGCTCCCAGAGCTCGACCTTGTTGCCTTCCGGGTCCATGACCCAGCCGAACTTGCCGAACTCGGACTCGTCCACCTTCTCCATCACGGTGCAGCCTTCCTCGCGGAGGGTGCGGACTAGCGCGTGGAGGTCAGCCACGCGGTAGTTGATCATGAAGGGCGAGGTGCTGGGAGCGAAGTACTCCGTGTCCGCCTCCGTCACGTTCCAGATGGTCATGCCGGTGGTGGGGTTGCCTTCGGAGTCGGCCCAGGGAAACACGGCGCCGCCCCAGTCGAGCACGTCGATGCCCAGGTGCTTCTGGTACCAGGCGCGCAGCGCGACCGGGTCCTTTGCCTTGAAGAAGATCCCCCCGATACCGGTGACTCGTTTCACGCGCGCCTCCCAGGCGATGGAATCCACGAGCTTTCGTTGCCAGGGTCGAACCGTACACCGGGTCGGGGTGCGCATGCACACAGCTGTTGTCTCGCGCCGAGGGTGGCTCGGCCGATGCCGGAGGACGTGATGTATAATGTGAAGCGATGCGATGTATACGAGGATGGGCTGTAGTATGGCGATTGGCATGCGAAGGACACAGATTTACCTCGAGCCTGAACTGGCTGACTCGCTCGATCGACTCGCTCGTCAGCGGGGTACGTCTCGATCCGACCTCATTCGGAATGCGGCGAGGCGCCTGTTGGACGAACAACTGAACGAGCCGGACCCGATCTTCGGCGTTATCGGCCTGGGTTGCGACGAGGCGACCGACGTGTCCGAGCGACACGACGCGTATCTGGCGGACGAAGAGACGAGGCGGTGGAGTCGTTGATCGAGCGCCGCGCGGTGTTCGTCGACACCTCGGCCTGGTTCGCGCTGGCAGCGACTGGTGACGCTAATCACGCCGTGGCGGCCCGCCTCTTTCCCCGGATGTTGGCCGGTCGAGGGACAGTCACGACGACGAACCATGTGATTAGCGAATCATTCACCCTGGCGCGGCGACGTCTCGGCTCGTTGGCGGCGCTCGAGTTCCTACGCCGTATCCGTGCAACGGAGCGCATTCGAAGGGTATTTGTGCCGGAATCTTGGGAGGCTGAGGCGGAGCGGTTATTGGAGCGGTACGACGATCAGCCATTCAGCTACGTCGACGCGACATCGTTCGTGGCGATGCGGCGGCTCGGCATTCATGAGGCGTTCGCGTTCGACCGCGACTTCCTGGCCGCTGGTTTTACGCTCGTCACCGACGCCCAGTTTGAGTGAGTGGGCGGAATTCGAAGCAGGAGGGGCCTCGGCTCGAAGCGGGCTGGCTGGCGCTGCCTCGATTGCAAAGTTGCGGGCTCGCCGCGACCGGTGCAGGCACGGCTAGACGCGGCTCCCACTCGATGCGGCCTTGCTCCTGGCTTGGCGTGCCGGATCGCCATGTACCGGGAGACGAAAGGCCTCGGGTGTAGGGCACTTTTTCCGCGGCGGTTGCCGACTGGCTGCACGGAGGCATACTGGAGGCTGGAAGATGGCTAGTGTGCAGAAGGTCACTCCGTTCTTGTGGTTCAACGCCCAGGCAGAAGAGGCGGCGCGGTTCTACGTTTCGTTGTTCGAGGACTCGCGCATCGAGAGCGTGACGCGTTTGAACGCTGACACGCCGTCTGGCCCGGCCGGCACCGTGGTGACGGTGGAGTTTACGCTTGGGGGCACGCGGTTTCTGGCGCTGGACGGCGGGCCACAGTTCCCGTTCACAGAGGCGGTCTCGTTCCAGGTGGCCTGCGACGACCAGGTGGAGGCGGATCGGCTATGGGACGCTCTGTGCGACGGTGGGACGCCGGGGCCTTGCGGCTGGCTGAAGGATCGCTGGGGACTTTCCTGGCAGGTGGTGCCGAACCGGGTGCACGAGCTGATCCAGGACGCGGACCCCGCGCGGGCGCGGCGCGCGATCGACGCGCTACTGAGGATGGGGCGGCTGGACGTGGCCGCGATGGAGCGGGCGGCTGATGGGACGCAGTCCCGACGCTGACTACGGGGCGACGCTCCGTGTTCGCGTACTTCGCAAGACGCCCAGGATGCCGAAGGGGATGCCCAGGATCTGGGGGATGGCCATGCTCCACCAGATCACGAAACTCAGGTTGGCGTAGGCGGGGAGGCCGCATTCTCCGTCCATGAGCTGGCGGGCGTTGACGGCGTAGCGGTATTCGGCGGCGGGCGTGGCTACCAGGAAGAGGAGAACGGATGCGGCGATGGCGGTCCAGAGCAGCGCGCGGAGGCCGTCTCGCTCCGAGCGCCGCATCCGGGAGGCCAGCAGGCCAGCGATGAAGAACAGGGCTGGCGGCGCGAACAGCAAGTAGATGACCGGACCTCCCTCCGTGTGGAGGGTGGCGATGGTGGCGGGGACGATCCCGAGAGCCAGCAGCGCGGCGGCCGCCAGGCCGATGGCGACCGAGCGATGGTCTCCGTTTGTCCACGCTGGCTGGCTGAGGGTCACCCACAGGAGCGCCCCGTGCGCGGCGATGACAAGCACCACCTCGTCCAGGCCAAGTACGTCTGCCCCGGCGGGGGCAGACGCGACCGTGGCAAGTGCTAGTCCGGCACAGGCGACGGTGGCGGCGACGCCAAAGGCGGCACCGGTCCACCCCCGTGGGGGGCGCCAGCGTTTCTGCCGATGGATAGCGATGGCAGCAAGCGTAGTCGCGGCGAGACCCGCGCTTGCCGAAGTCAGGAGGCGTAGTGACTGGGCCTCTGGCGGCACAGCAGCGGGCGACACGGCTGCCGCGACGAAGCCCGCTGCCAGGGGCCACGGCCAGAGGACACGGCTGGTTGGCGAGATGAGCGCCGCGTGCAAGCATCCGAGGGTAAAGGCCCACCGTTCGGACGCCGTGTCGATCGCGCTCAGCTCGGCGAGCATGGCGCGACCCCATTCCAGACGATCCGTGGGCATGCACGCTGCCGCGACTGATAACAGCACGTGAGCCAGGTCCGTGGCCGGGTGGGAAGCGGATTGGCGGGCCGACCAGCGGGCGAACAACAGCGGGAGCGCGATAGACCAGGGTGTGGCGAGCATGGCCATGCCCGTGGCGCTGATGAGGTACCGGTGCCAGGTGGGGAGCGAATCGTTCATGGCGGCGACTAGCAGCCAGCAGACCGCCCCGACGGCGAACGGCACGGCGGCAACGGCCGCGGTGGCGCGGCGACCGGCGGTGCTCACGCGGGCTCCAGCGCGGCGCGGATGCTCACGCTCACCGTATTCTGGCCTGATTCCTGGGCGAGGCTGGCGGTGGCGCGGAGCCCTTCCGCGGTCAGTCGATAAAGGTGCCTCGGCGGACGGCCGCGCGGTGGATCCTGCTCCCACGTGGCTTCCAGCCAGCCGCGCTCGGCCAGGCGCATGAGGATGGGGTAGAGCGAGCCGGGTTTGAGCCCGGTCTGGCGGCAGAGCGGATAGCCGTGGTGCCACGCGGATGGCGCGGCGGCCAGTGCGTGGAGGACGGCCGCGGTTTGCGGTGAGGGGCGGCGGTCGCGCGGCATGGAATAAGTCTACATAGGTAGACTGGTGCTTGCCAAGGTGGTCGCCTTGTGAAGGAGCCGCAAGGAGTTGTCGGTGGTCCTACCGTGAGGGCGCCAACCGCCGGATTCGTGGTGCGATGGACTGGCCGGCGGTACTGCCGACATCTCTTGGGCGCACCAGATCTCGTGGCGTCACGCGACGGATGCCCCCACGCACCTCACTTCGCCCACGGTTGAAGGCGGCTTGTCGCCCGGAACGGGATTGGCGATGCAGAGCTGGCGATGGTGCACGAGGATACGCCCGTGCTGTGGATCATTGGAGAGTGGGAGGATGCGGCGCGGTTCTCCGCGGCGGGTACTGTCAGATCCCCCAACGTAACGTGGTGACCAGGCCGAGGGAAGGACGGCTCGACGTGACGAGGATCAGGGTTCTGCTCGGTGCTATGATGCCGGCGTGACACGTCAGGCGACTCAGGTGTATCTCACTCCAGAACAGCATCAGGCATTGCGCGAGGCGTCGCGGCTGAGTGGACGGTCGATGGCGGGGATCGTTCGAGATCTCATCGAGGACCACATCATGCCACTGTCCATCCTGCCTACTGACTTGAGCGACCTGGCGGGTTTTGTACGGACCGGACGTCCAACGGACATCGCGGTTGAGCGCGACGCCATGCTCGCCGACGCCGCTCGTGATCTTCGCTGATACCAGCGCACTCTTTGCGTTTCTCGTCGCGGACGACCGGCATCACGTGCGCGCGGTGCTCGCGGAAGCGCTGATCAGGCGTGACCGGGGAACCCTGTGGACTATCGACCCCGTGCTGCCCGAGCTCTGGCTGCTCTTGCGACGCGAGACCGACTCAGGTCAGGCGGATCGGCTGGTCTCCGCGTTGCTCGATCGTGGCTTGAGGCGCCACGGGATGGAGCAGCACACGGTTTCGCGGGCACTCGCGCTCGGGCGGGAGTGGCCAGACCAGGGCTTTTCGCTTACGGTTCGCCAGGCATTCGCCGCGATCGAGGCGGTGGGCGAGTACCGTGCCTGGTCGTACGACAACGACTTCGCAGTGATACGAGTTGGCCCGCGGCGGAGCGAGGCCTTGCAACTGGTCCGCTGATCGGGCGGGTAGACGAGCTCCCCCGGGGTTGCTCCGGCCACGGGGGTGGCTGCACGTTTCTCGTGGCTGAGTTCTGGTGGCTCAGCCGAAGCTGGATCGGATTTGCTGGAGCGGAGTCATCCCCGCAGCGCGCCTAAGCGATTGGTGGAAGCACGGCCTCCCACCTCCGCTGTGCACGCGTGACTAGACGCCGAGTGTCGCCAGGATCTGATTTAGCGTCTTGGATGGGCGCATGATGGCGTTGACCTTTGCCTCGTCCGGTCGGTAGTAGCCGCCGATGTCCACGGCGGAGCCCTGGACGGCCAGAAGCTCGGCGGCGATGGCGGGCTCGTTTGCGCGGAGCGCCTGGGCCAGCGGCTTGAACGTCGAGGCTAGCTCGGGGTCGGCCGTCTGGGTGGCTAGCTCTTCGGCCCAATAGAGCACGAGGTAGAAGTGGCTGCCGCGCGTGTCGATCTCGCCCTTGCGACGGCCGGGTGACTTGTTCTCACTGAGGAAGGTGGCGTTGGCGCGGTCCATGGTGTCAGCCAGGATCTGGGCGCGCTTGTTGCCGGTGGTCTGAGCGAGGTGCTCGAAGCTGGCGGCGATGGCCAGGAGCTCGCCCAGGCTGTCCCAGCGCAAGTGGTTCTCCGCCAGTAGCTGCTCGACGTGGCGGGGGGCCGAGCCGCCGGCGCCCGTCTCGAACAGGCCGCCGCCGGCGATGAGCGGGACCACGGAGAGCATCTTGGCGCTGGTGCCTAGCTCCATGATGGGGAAGAGATCGGTAAGGTAGTCGCGCAGGACGTTGCCGGTCACAGAGATGGTGTCCTGGCCCTTGCGGATCCGCTCCAGACTGAACTTCATGGCGTCTACGGGTGCCATGATCTCGATCTGCAGGCCGGCGGTGTCGTGGTCGCGAAGGTAGGTGAGGACTTTGGCCTTCACGTTGGCATCGTGCGGGCGCTTCTCGTCCAGCCAGAACACGGCGGGCGTGCCGGTGAGGCGGGCGCGGCTGACCGCCAGGCGGACCCAGTCGCGGATGGGCAGGTCCTTGGTCTGGCACATCCGCCAGATATCGCCCTTTGATACGGCGTGCTCGAAGACCGTTTTGCCCGCCTGGTCGACCACGCGAACGGTGCCGTCCTGGGGAATCTCGAAGGTCTTGTCGTGGCTACCGTACTCCTCGGCGGCCTGTGCCATCAGGCCCACGTTTGGCACGTCGCCCATGGTTTTGGGGTCGTAGGCGCCGTGTGCCCGGCAGTCGTCGATGGTGGCCTGGTAGATGCCGGCGTAGGAGCTATCTGGGATGACGGCGAGCGTGTCTGCCTCTTTGCCTTCGGCGTTCCACATGTGGCCGGAGGCGCGGATCATGGCGGGCATGGACGCGTCAATGATCACGTCACTGGAAACATGGAGCCCGGTGATGCCGTTTGCGGAGTCCACCATGGCGAGGCCGGGCCCGTTGGCGAGGTCTGCCTGGAGGGCGGCCTCAGCCTTCGCGCGCTGGTCGGTGGGGAGCTTCTGGACTGCCTGGATGACGGCCGCCAGGCCTTCGTCTGGATCGCCGCCGACGCCGGCGAGCGCATCGCCGTGTTCGGCGAACAGCCGGGGCAGGAGCGTCTGGACGGCGTGGCCGAAGATGATGGGGTCGGACACGCGCATCATGGTGGCCTTGACCTGCAGCGAGAAGAGGACGCCCTCCGATCGGGCGCGGGCAAGCTGGGCGGCCAGGAAGCTCCGCAGCGCCTTGACGCTCATGACACTGCCGTCCACGATCTCGCCGGCCTTCACATTGACCGTCTCGCGCAGGATCGTGGTGGCGCCGTTTGCGCCGACGAGCTCGATGCGGAGCGTGCCGTCGGACGGGATGACGGCGGACTTCTCTGAGTGGCGGAAGTCGCCGTCTGCCATGGTGGCGACGTTGGTGCGCGACTGTGGAGACCAGGCGCCCATGGAGTGGGGGTGGGCGCGGGCGTAGTTTTTGACGGAGGCGGGGGCGCGGCGGTCCGAGTTGCCCTCGCGGAGCACGGGATTGACCGCGCTGCCCAGGACGCGGCTATAGCGGGCGCGGACGTCCTTCTCCTCGTCGGTGCTCGGTGAGTCTGGGAAGTCGGGCAGGTCGTAGCCCTGGCCCTGGAGCTCGGCGATGGCTTCTTTGAGCTGGGAGACGGAGGCGCTGATGTTGGGCAGCTTGATGATGTTGGCCTCAGGCCGCAGGGTGAGCGCGCCAAGCTCCGAGAGGGCGTCGCCGATCCGCTGCTCCGGCTTGAGCCGCTCTGGGAACTGGGCGATGACGCGGCCGGCGAGCGAGATGTCACGCGTCTCGATGGTCACGCCGGCGCGGGTGGCGTAGGCGGCGACGACGGGGAGGAGCGAATGCGTGGCGAGGAACGGCGCTTCGTCCGTGTAGGTGTAGTAGATCTTGGAGTCTGTCACGTTGACACGTCCCGCGAGTATGCTCTGGAGATGAGGTGCTTGTTCGGCGAAGCCGCGCCTCTGGAGATCGTGGCGCACCGGGGCACCGAGAGTGGCGGCGGCGTCATGGATAGTACTGCACGGCAGCGAGCGTGCGGGTTGCGCCGTTGCGTGACTGGTGGCGGTTGATGCGGTTCGCGGGCGTTCTGTTCGATCTGGATGGCGTGCTGGTGGACTCGAACTCCGTGGTGGTGGAGCAGATGCGGGTCTGGGCGCGGGGGCGGGGGGTTCCGTTCGAGGGGGTGGAGCGGGTGATGCACGGTCGTCCGACCGTGGAGACGGTTCGGCTGGTGGCGCCTCACCTCGACGCGGAGGAGGAGGCGGCCACGATCGAGGAGATGGAACGGGCGCGCGAGCATGAGGTCCTGGCGTTCATGGGCGCGCAGCGGTTGCTCGGGGCGATCGACGCGGCTCGGTGGGCGGTGGTGACGAGCTCGACGCGGGCTTCGGCGTTGCGGAAATTGGACTTTGCTGGGTTGCCTATCCCCGGCGTGTTGGTTAGCGCGGACGACGTGACCCGGGCTAAACCAGCGCCGGAGCCGTACGCGCGGGCGGCGGAGCGTCTTGGCCTGGCCGCGGATCGCTGCGCGGTGGTGGAGGATTCGCCCTCCGGAGTGGCGGCTGGGCGCGCGGCGGGGGCCTACGTGATTGGGTTGGCAACGACGGTTCCGGTGGATCTGCTGGGGGATGCACACGTGGTGCTGGGGGGTCTGCACGAGCTGAGCGTGACGGGCGGAGGGATCGGCGTGACGCTGACGTGGGCCGCGCCACGTTAGTGGCGCTTGCCAGTCAAGCGGCGTGGAACAAGCCGTCTGCCCATCTGCTCCGGCCTCTTCGTACGGTGCACGCGCGCCTGAGACTGTCGTCATCGCGACGGTCTCCGCGGGCACTCCAGCCGTTAGTGTGCGTGCCGGGCCAGCTCGAGGCGCCCCCAGTTGCGGAATGCCAGCGGGGACGCTGGCGCTCCCAGTTGACGGGTTTCGGCTGGCGATTGGGTTGGGGGGACAGATACCCGTGGCCTGGCATGCGTGTGCGATGCGTGGCTGGATGGGGCCCGCGCTCGGCCGCGGCGTCAGGTGAGGAGCGGCTGGATCTCCTCGCTGCGGTAGCCGTCCAGAGTGCCGGGCTGGAGGTCTCCGCTGTTCAGCGGGCGATTGGTCTGGACGAGCCAGGTCATGAGCCGATCGTGGAGCTCGCGCTCGATCACCGCCAGCGACGGATCGCCTGAGAGGTTGCGAAGCTCGCGTGGGTCCCGCGCGAGATCGAAGAGCTCCTGGCGTTGCTCGCCCAGCCGGAACGTGTACTTGAACCGCTCGGTGCGGATCATGTGCTCGCCCTTCAGCTCGCTGTACACGCAGTCGCGCCACCCCTCCGGTGTCCGGTCCGGTTGCTCCAGGAGGGGCACCAGGCTCTGCCCTTCGCACGTGCGGAGCGGCTCGGCCCGGGCTAGCTCCAGCATGGTGGGCGCGAGATCGTGAAGCTCCGCGAACGCCTGTGAGGCGCCCGGAGAGAACCGCGCCGGGTAGCGGACGATGAGCGGGACGCGGATGGCGGGCTCGTAGAAGACGGACTTCTGGACGAGGCCGTGCTCACCGAGCATCTCGCCGTGGTCGGTGCTGTAGATGATGACGGTGTTCTCCAGGATTCCGCGTTGTTCCAGGGCCTCCACGATGCGGCCGATGTGCCAGTCTACGTGCGAGATGAGTCCGTAGTACGCGGCGGACATGGCGGCGAGATCGCGCTCACTTGCCCGCGCCAGGTCGAATCTCTCCACTTTTTGGCGCACGGACCGGGGCATCTGAGCGGGGTCGTCGCGGGGCGGTGCGCGAAACTGGGCTGGATCGTACATGCTGGCGAACCGGCCGGGCGGGTCCCAGGGCAGGTGGGGGCCAACCCAGCCGGTCCACAGGAAGAACGGCCGATCGCCGCGGTAATCGTCTATCCAACGGACGGTCTGGTCGCTGATGAACGCGTCGTGATGGTGCTCCTCACCCAGGGGCGAGGGTGCCGAGTACCAGGCGGGGTGCTGGGTGCGGCGGACGCGGAAGTCGTCGCGGTGGGTGTGCTCCAGGCCGGACCGGGCCAGGTGACGTGTCCAGGGGCCCTGGTGGATCTCTGAGACCTCCTTGCCCTCCGTCTCGAGAAGCTCGTCGAAGCCGAAGGCGAGCATGCGTTCGTGCAGCTCTTCGATGTCCTTGATGTTGTGGTGGAGCATGTAGTGGAACTTGCCGATGCCCGCGGTGTGGTAGCCGGCGCGCTGGAGCGAGCGCATGAAGGTGGGCATGACCGGCAGGAGGTTTCCGGTGGCGTTGTCCAGCACACCGTGGTTGTGCGGGTAGAGCCCCGTGGTGAGCGAGGCGCGCGACGGCATGCAGAGCGGGCTGGTGCAGTAGGCGCGGTCGAAGCGGACGCCCTCTTCCGCGAGGCGGTCGAGGTTGGGCGTCTGGATGACCTCGTCACCCGCGCAGCCCATGGCGTCTGCGCGGTGCTGGTCCGAGAGCAGCAGGAGTATGTTAGGGCGCGCAGTTAGTGAGCTGCGCCCCCGCAAGAGGTGCGGATTCATGCAGGGTGGACCCTTGGTCAGGGTAGCTTGTTGAGCCAGTTGTAGATGGCCTCCGCCACGACGATCTCGCGGTCCTGGTATAGGTGGTTGGCGCCTTCGATCAGCGCCGTGTCGGCACTGGCGGCGGACCTGGCGTTGCGTTTTATCGTCTCAAGGTCGGCCGGGGCGCCTATCTGGGGTTCCTTGGTGCCGAGGATGGCCAGGAATGGACACTTGATCTTGCTCAGGGGTGAATCGCCGCCGGCCATGCCGTAGGTGTCCACCAGGGTCTTCGCGCGGTCGGCGACGGTCTGGGCGCTGAGCGAGCCCGGGCGGCCAGTGCTACCGAACGGGAGCAGATCGAGCCCGCGGCCGTCCGCAACCATGGCCTGGGCGATCTTGAGCGCCTCGCCCATTTCCGGGCGCTGGCTGGGAGGGCGCACCGGGCCAGAGGCAGAGATCAGGCCGGCGAGGCGGGGATCCTGGCGCTGGCCCTGGTAGGTGGTGACCTTGACGGCGCCGTAGCTGTGGCCGGCGAGGACCAGCTTTTGGGGCGAGAACCCGTTGGCGGCGAAGTCCAGCCAGGACTTGATGTCTATCCAGGAGTCGGAGACGAGCTCCCACCAGGCGCCACCGATGTGGAACGGGCCTTCGTATTCACCCAGGTTGGCGCCGTAGTGGTGGCCGCGGTTGTCGCCGCTCACGAAGACGTAGCCGCGCTCAGCAAGGTAGCGGCCGATTCGGACCTGATGAGGCTCACTGAAGTGGCCGGTGAAGCCGTGCATCCAGACCAGGACGGTGCCATTTGCCGCGCCGCTCGGCCGAATCACCACGCCGTCGTGCGTTATGCCGTCATCCGTCTTGTTCCAGACGAGCTCCTCAGTCCAGGCGGGCACTGCCGTCACCTCCCAATCGTGGCGAGATGGTATCCGCGATTGCAGCGCAGGCGCAGCGCCAGACCGCGCTGAGCGGCCACGCCGGAATGGCCTCAGCCTTTCGAACGCTCGTGCCAGCGTAGCACGCGGAGTGCCCGGAGCGTGTTCCAGCGGCTGGGCCGGCCGTCCCCGTCCTCGAGTGTGAAGTGCACATCCCCAGGGTGCGTGTTCTCGAGGAGCCAGGTGCCGTCTGGTTGTTCCTTGGACCTGAGCACATGGATTGCGGCGCCCACACGCGGGTCGGCCGGTGCTCCAACGGACTGGAAGTAGTCGAGGGCGCGCAGCACGTCGTATCGCCACCGCGTGGGGAAGGAGAACTGGAGCCATGACGGGTTGATGACCTCGCCCGTGGCCTTCCGCCGAAATAGCTCGCGCTCCAGGAGGTATTCCTCACCCCGCTGGCGCGCGGCGCGGCGCTCGGCTGAGCCGCCGGCAGCCTGCTCGTGCGCGAGCAGGCCTTCGAGGACGTTGATGGTGGTGTGGAAGGAGGAGCGGACGGAGCCGTTCTCTGCCTCGCAGTTCCAGCCGCCGTCCGGTAGCTGTTCGGCTACGAGGCGGTCCACAAGAGCCCCCACATCCATCCCGAAGTATGCGCCGAGCGAGACGGTACGGCCGTTGATGCAGGGCTCCACCTCGCCCTCCCAGAACGGCTGGCCGGCGTGCTCCCAGCGACACTGGGCGGCGATCTGCGCCACGGTCCAGCGCATCCTGTCGTGGGCGGGGTCGATGCCGAACTGGCGGAGCAGTGTGAGCGTTGGCTCGGTGGCCGTCCACGGCTGGCCCCGACTCCAGTCGTACGGCTCCGGCGGTGGGGCGTTGCGCAGCCAGGCGGGGAAGAGGGCGCCGCCCGCCCACTGGCCGTCCGCATCCTGCGCGGCCAGCAGACGGGCGCCCCAGCCTTCGGTGGCGACGCGCGAGCGCGCGAGCGCCACGCTCTCTGGTGGAGCGTTGGTGAGGTCGCGGAGGACCTGCCAGCGGACGGCCAGGTCTGAGTTGAGCAGCCAGTCGAGAACCTTCACTGGCTGCTGGCGGTTGGCACCGGACCGGGAGCGTCGGTCACCCGCCGGGCGGGCTGGAGTCGGCACTGCACCGGGGTCAGCGGACAGCTAGCCCCGCGAACGCGCGCTGGAAGAACTCGAAGTGGGCGACACCCAGGCGTTCCAGTTTCTCGTCGTAGGGGTGGGCGGCGCCGGGTACGATGGTGTACTCGTGGTCGATGTTGAGATCCAGCAGGTGCTGGTGGAACCGATCGTTCTGGCCGAGGAGCGAGTCCTTGTCGCCGCAGAAGCTCCGGACCAGCGTGCGACTACGGACGCGGTCTGCATTTTGCGTCGCCAGAGTGAACGGATCGTCCGCGCGAAATCGGTGGGCATCGGCGCCCCACACGGTGCGGAACACGCGGCCGCGACGGGGCTCGTCCGCTGAGGCGGCGGCGAAGTCAATGAGGGCGCCGGCCGAGATGGAGATGGCGCCGAACATGTCTGGGTACCTGAAGCCCAGGTGCGCGGCGCCGAACCCACCCATGGATTGTCCCTCGATGCAGCGGCCCTCGCGGGTGTCCAGCGTGGGATAGGTGGCGTCTACGTGGGGGATGAGGTCCCGTACCAGCACAGTCTCAATGGGCCATGAGCCGTCTGCCCAGTCGCAATAGAAGCCGGCCGGTCCACCATTTGGCAGGACGGCGATGGCGGGCGGGGCGATGCCTTCACGAATGGCCTGGTCCAGCATGCGGACGAAGGTGTCGCCGCGGCGCGGGTCACCGCCCATCCCGTGCAGCCAGTAGATGACGGGGTACCTGGTGCCCGATTGGGCGTCAAATCCCGGTGGGCGGTAGAGTGCATAGCCCACGCGCGCACCGACCGTAGGGCTGTGGAACGTCTCGAACGTGGTGAGGGGCGGCGTGGCGTCTGGGTTTATCCACGAGCGCGATGCCACGGTGATCAACTGGGGTGCTGGTGCGATCCCGCGGGGTGTAGCGTCGGCAGGGCGGGGCAGCGGGGCGGGGCCGATGTGTCGATCGAAGAAGTCCTCCACGAGGCTCAGCACGGCGGGATGCTCGAACTCGGAGCCGCCATGGCCGGCCCCCATGACGGTGTGGAACGTGGCCTCGCCGGAGCCCACGGCCTGATACATGATCTGGCTCTGGGGATACGGGACGGTCATGTCCCGCGAGCCGTGGAAGATCAGGAACGGGGGCTCGTCGCCGGTGGCGTAGCTGGCCGGGCTGGCGGATCGCGCGCGATCGGGATGAGCCAGCACAGCGCCTCCGAGCAGGCGACCTTCTGGCGAGTCCGCGTTGTTGTGGTTGAGGTCGCTGGGCTGGTCTACCATGGCCAGCAGGTCGGCCGGACCGTAGTAGTCGCAGACGGCCTGGACCTGGCTGGGCTGGTCCGCCCAGCCGCCGGTGCCCTCGAGATCCTGTCGATCTGCTGCGACGCCGAGCATGGCCACCAGGTGGCCACCGGCGGATGCGCCCCAGGCCCCGATGCGCGATGGGTCGATGCTCAGCTCGTCGGCGTGCGCCCGCAAGTAACGGACGGCGCATTTGCAGTCCTCAAGCTGGGCCGGCCAGGTGGCCTCGCCGCTCAGGCGGTACTCAATGGTGGCGCAGACGTAGCCGCGGCGGGCGAAGGGAAAGAGTTTGGCGATGCCGGTGTCTTTGCTCCCGTGCTTGAATGCCCCGCCGTGGATCCAGAGCAGGGCCGGTGCTTTGCCGGCCGGCGGTGGTTCGGGCCGGAGCAGGTGCATAGTCAGCGGACGGCCGCCGCCCGTGCCGAAGTCAAGGGTGGAGATGTGGACATTGGTCATGGTCCTGCCTTCTTTGCCCGTGCGGCGTGCGCGGTGGGGAGTGTGAGGTTACCCCTTGAGGGCGCCGCTGGTCATGCCGGCGATGATGTAGCGCTGGGTGAAGACGTAGAGCAAGAGCAGGGGCGAGGCGGTGATGGCGATGGCGGCGGCGATGAGGGTCCACTCAGCGGCGTTTTCCGCGAAGAACTGGAGCAGCCCCGCTGAGATGGGCTTAATCTGGCGGGACGGCAGGAAAATCACTGGGCCGATGATGTCGTTCCAGACGCGGATGGCGACGATGAGCCCGACCACGCTGAGCGCCGGCTTGAGGAGCGGCACGATGATCTGGAGGATGTAGCGGATGTAGGAGCAGCCGTCGATGGCGGCGGCGTCATCGAGCTCCGAGGGGATGGTCTTTATGAAGCCCGTGATGACGAAGATAGGTAGGGCAATGCGGCTCCACCAGAGCAGGATGTAGCCGATGCGGGTGTCGTACAGACCCAACTGTTGGAGGATGAAGAACTGCGGGATGATGCCCGCGGGCAGGACGATGCCGGACAGGAACAGGATGTACAGCGCGTTGCTACCGCGGATGTGTCCGCGGGCGATGGGGTACGCGGCGAGCGTGCCGATCAGCAGGGTGCCCGAGACGATGGTGGCCGTGTAGATCAGGCTGTTGAAGAAGTAGACGTTGAAGGTGCCCTTGACCCACGCGGCGGGGTAGTTTGACCAGAGGATGGGATCAGGGAACGAGGCGGCGTTGAGCGCGAACTGGCGGCTTGACATGAGGGAGACGAACAGGACGAAGCACAGGGGTACGAGGTAGATGAAGGTGAGGAGCACGAGGATGACGTAGCCGCCGATGGTGCCGGGGCGGATCCTGATGTTGGCGCCGACGGCCGGCCGCGCGGCAACGGCGTCGCCGGTGACCGCGGAACGTTGCATCACAGCACGGTCTCCCGTCGTCTCAGGTAGTACTGCATCACCATGGCGATGACGAAGACGATGGCGAACTGGACCATGGCGATAGCGGACGCGAAGCCGGGCAGGCGTGCGCCCGTGAAGAACGCCTGGTTGAACACCCACATGCCGAGGGTCTGGGAGGCAAACGCGGGTCCCCCGTCCGTCAGCACGAAGATGAGCTCGAAGCCCGTGATGGTGCCGATGATCGCCAGGAGCACGTTGATGGTGATGCTTGGAGCGAGCAGCGGGATGGTCAGGTGGCGAAACGCGGTCCAGGCGGTAGTGCCATCAATCTTGCCGGCCTCGTACACGTCGGCCGGGATGGCCTGCATGCCGGCCAGGAACACCATCATGCTGAAACCGAGGTTGGCCCAGATCTGCACCCAGATCACGGCCCAGAGCGCGGTTGACGGCGTCCCCAGCAGGTTTGCGCGGATGCCAAACTCCTGCAGGGCGAGCGTGATTGGCCCGCCCAGCGGGTTGAACATGACGTACCAGGTCAGGCCGTTGATGGTGGCGCCGAGGACCACCGGTAGGAAGACGATGGAGCGGACGGCGATCTGGCCGCGGAGCCTGGAGTTGAGCAGCCAGGCAATGAGCACCGCCAGGCCGTTCTGCACGGTGGTGACGGTGAGCGAGAAGATGGCGGTGACGCCGAGCGCCCGCTGTAGGAAGGTCCACTGGCCAGACAGGAGGCTGGTGTAGTTCTCAAGGCCCACCCAGTGGATGGGCGCGCCGGGTAGGCCGGTGTAGTCCGTCAGTGAGAAGATAGACGTGGCGAACGCGGGAAGGATCTCCAACAGGAAGAACACGGCTAGTGCGGGCGCCAGGCAGACGTATGGCCAGATGCCGGCGGTGCGACCCAAGCGACGCTCCAGTGGTGAGTGGCTAGAGGGCGTTGGAGGGCGCCCGGCTTAGCCGGGCGCCATCAGATCAAGAAGCGATCAACTGAAGTACAGCTTGGCCCAGTCGGCGTCGAACATGCCGACGTACTTCTGCCACTGGGGTCGCGAGTCCTCGAAGTTCTTCTGCACGTACTTGGCGTAGCTCTCAGGCGTGTAGTTGTCCGTGAGAAGCAGCTCGGACCACTGGGTGTCGTACACCATGCCCGGGATGACCAAGCGGTTCTGGGACACGGCAGTCTTCTTGAGCAGCGGGGCCTCCGCGTCGGGGACCGGCCCGGTGAGCTTGACATCCTGGGTGGGGTAGTACTGCAGGACCTGCATGAAGCTGGTGTAGTTGTCCTTCTGCCCAAAGAAGTTGATCCACTCCATGACGGCGTCCGCGGACTTGCTGTAGCGTAGGCCGGCCCAGCCGATGTCGCCGTAGACGGGCTGAACGGCATTGGCGGCGGGGTCGTCCGAGAAGGCGGCGGTGAACGCGCCGAGCTTCTGGAACGTGGGCTTGGCGGCCATGATGTCGCCGCCGGAGAAGGAGCCCTCTGGCCACATGGCGTACTTGCCGGTGGCGAACAGCCCGGCCCCGGTTGGGTAATCGATGCCGCTGAACGCCGGATCGAAGTGATTCTTCACGAAGTCCTTGGCGCGCTTGAAGGACTCGACCCATTCGGGAGTGGTGAAGTCAGCCTTGCCGGTGGTGAGGAGGTCCGGCCAGAAGTTGGGATGTTTGGGCCGCCCTACGTTCATCTCCACCATACTCGGGAATCGGGTGAGCGCGGTGGATGGCTTGGCAGCGTAGAAGATGGGCTGCTCCTTGTTCTTCTTCAAGGTCTCGCACATCGTGTTCCACTCGGCGTAGGTGGTGGGCGGCTTCAGGCTGTACTTGTCCAGCATGTCCTGGTTGGCCCACACGATGTGGCCCACGTACGACAGGGTGAGCTGCCAGACCTTGCCCTTCCAGGTCATGAACCGCTTGACGTTTGTCTGGTCAAACGCCTTGACAGAATCCAGGCCGGACAGGTCCAAGAACTGGTTGTCGGGCTGGAAGTTGATGATGTCCTGCGGCGCGAAACCGAACGTGGCGGTCACGTCCGCGGTCTGGCCCGCGATGCGCGACATCTGGGCATTTGTCCAGGTGGCGCCCTGGCCTAGCGGCTCGAAGTTGATGGTGACATTGGATCTCTTCTGCTTGAACTTGTCGTTGATCTGGGCCATGGCGTTCTTGAACGCCTCGGCGCTTGATCCGGAGTTCCAGGCGATCACGTTGACGGTGGCGGGGGCAGCGTTGCTGGCGGCCGCGGGCGCGGCGGCGGCGGGTGCGCTGGTGGCGGCAGCCGGAGCGGCCGGGGCGGCGGGCTTTGGGGCGTCGGCCGGTTTGGCGTCAGCGGGCTTGGCGGGGGCACCAGATGGCGCGGGCGCTGAAGAGCCTCCGCAGGCGGCCAATACCAGGGCACCGCTGCCCAGAGCCAGGGAACCAAGCAGACGACGACGGCTGAATCCCATGACAAACCTCCATTGGTCCGTTATTGATCAGCTGCGCCCAGCAGAGTGAGGCGTGTCCGCGGGCTACGGCCACGTCAAGGCGCTCGGCCGGTCCAGTACCGCGCCGCGGCGCGCAACAGGCCGCGCTGCGAACTGCCCCACCCTTATGGACGTGCGTTTGCTCCACGCACTCTTGTCAGGATCGCGAGTGTACCACGACTTCGCGGCTCTCAGCGGAGCTCCACGCGGACCCGGCGCGCGGGCCCATGGCGCGGGGCACGGGGAGCGCGTAGACTGACCGCCGCGACGCATGCGTGACTTCCGGGAGGGTGCCCCTTGACTCAGACCGAGACTCAGACTGGCTCTGGCGAGACCCAGCAGGACCGCCCCTGGTTCCACCGGCCCTTCGGCATGTTCCAGACGAACCTGCGCGAGATCGATGCCACGCTGAACGTGGACGCCGTGCTGGACTTCATCCAGGGTCACGGCGCTGATGCGTGGCTGGTGAACGCGGGTGGGATCCTGTCTTTCTACCCCACCGAGCTTCCGTTCCAGACGCGGAATCCGTACCTGGCCCAGCGGCCCGGCGGAGACATGCTGGGGGACGCGGTCAAGGGAGCGCACGGCCGAGGGCTGCGGCTCATTGCACGGATGGACTTTTCCAAGGTGTCGCCGAAGATCGCGGCGGAGCATCCGGAGTGGCTGTACGTCTCGCCGGCCGGGCAGCCCCAGGTGTACAGCGGCCAGTTCAGTGTGTGTCCCAGTGCCGGGTACTACCAGGAGAAGTCGTTCCTGGCGCTAGATGAGGTGATCGATCGGTATCCCGTTGACGGCTTTTTCTTCAACTGGTTTGGCTTCAACGAGATTGACTACAGCAAGGTGTACCACGGGGTCTGCCAGTGTCTGGCTTGCCAGCGGGGGTTCAGGGCCTACAGCGGGCAGGACCGGCTGCCGGACAGCGCGTCTCACCCGGCGTACGGGGTGTGGCGAACGTTTGCCGCGGCCACGGTCCAGGAGCTGATGGGCCGCTTGATGAAGCACATCAGCACGCGACGGCCGGATGCCTTTCTCCTGGGGCGCACGGCCAACCTGATCTTCCACGAGGCCAACAACGCGCTGGGACGTGAGCTGTGGCACCACCTGACCAGCGAGTCGGTGAGCGCGCCGAAGGCGCACCGCCCCCACGTGCCGATGCTGGTCAACTCTGTGGCGTTCATGGACATGCCGTATCGGCTCGCGGGGGAACAGCCGGAGCAGTTTGCCCAGTACCTGGTGCAGACGATCTCGCGGGGCGGCAATCCGTCCACATACATCATGGGCACGCCGGGATTGATCCCGTACCCCTGCCTGCCGGTGGCCGGCGAGATCACTCGCTTCCACAAGCGATGGCGGGACGTGTACACGGATATGGGGCCTACGGCGCGGACGGGGCTGGTGATGCCCAAGCAGGCCGCGCGCGCCACCGCGGATCACGATCGATCGATCGCGGAGTATCGAGGGTTCTATGAGGCGCTGCAGCAGACGCACATTCCGTTCGACGTGGTGCCGCAGGACGGCATAGCCGAGATGGCAACCACCGGGGGCCTGAGCCGGTATTCCGTGCTGATCCTGCCCGATCTCGGCGAGCTCACCCGGGAGACGGCCCAGGCCCTCGACACGTTCGTCGAGGCCGGCGGACGGCTGGTCAGCAGCGGGTCGTCCGCCCTGGCCGGCGATGGCGGCGTTCAGCTAGCCAGCCTGGCGGCAGAGCGGCAGCTTGCCGTGATCCAGGGACAGGCGCTCTGGTCGACTTGCGTGGCACCGGACCAAACGGGGCGAAGCGGACCGCACCAGTACCTGGGACCGGTTGTGCCGGTGTTCGGTGCCTATCACTTCTGCGCCTGGAAGGACGACGCCGATTCCCGAGACGTGATGCTGGCGCGAGCCGCCTACGGGCCGCCAGAGAAAGCGTACGGTTACGAGCCGGTGGAGCACCCTGGGTACAGCGTCCGCGCGCACGGCAAGGGGCGGACGGCGATGGTTCCCTGGACGATCGGTCGGGCGTATCGTGAGCTTGGGCTGACGGTTGCCCGAGACAAGATGCACGCGATGGTACGGGAGCTGCTGGGAGGGGACGAGATCCTGGCGGCCGAGCTGCCGGAGCAGGCCGAGATCACGATGAACCGCTCTGGCGATAGGCTGGTGGTGCACGTGGTGAACATGTCTGGGGCGCGGCGGTCCAATTTTGGCGCGCCGCTTCCGTTCGCGGGCGGCCGGCTGCGGGTGCGCGGCGCGCGCGGGGATGCGCGGGCGCTGGTAAGCGATTCCTCTTGCCCAGCCACGCGGGACGGGGAGTGGGTGAGTATTGAACTGCCGCGGATCGACCTCTTTGAGGTGATCGTGGTGGATTGTCCGTCTAGGAGTTAGGGAAGACATGGCTGAGAGCACAGGCTGTTCCATCTGTCAGGCGGTCGAGGTGTCTGACGACGCGGCCGCCGGCATCGTGTACCGTGACGCGCACTGGATCGCGCGAACGATTTCTCCGACGCCGGCGGTGGCCGGCTGGTTGTTGCTGCAGGCGAAGCGGCACATCGCCGACTCGGCGGAGCTTGACGCGGCGGAATCGGCAAGTCTTGGCTCCGTGCTCCAGCGCGTGAGCCGGGCCGTGCGCGACGTCACGGGTGCGTTGCGGGTGTACATTGGCTCGCTGAACGAGGGGAATCCGCACTTCCACATGCACGTGTTGCCGAGGCTGCCCGAGATGCCCAACGGGGCAATCGGCTGGAACGCGTTTGCGCTCTCGGGTCTGGCGCAGCGGGGGGAGGTGCGGGCGGATCCGGACCAGGTGCGGCGCACGCTCTCAGAGCTTCACGCCAGGCTCGCCCCCGGGGGCGCATGAGTCGTCCGGTAAGACTGGGGCGAGGGAGTCGCCGTGACCGTGGTGCGCGCACTGCTGTTTGACTTCTTCGGGACGCTGGTGGCGTACTCGCCGAGCCGGACCGAGCAGGGGTACGAGCGAACGCACCGGTTGCTTGCGGAGCGCGGGGTGGACATTGCCTACTCTGACTTTCTTGATCACTGGGTGGCGGCGTCGGAGGAGCTGGACCGTTGGTCCGCCGCGGAGGGGCGGGAATACGGCATGCCACAGGTTGCCGAGGGCTTTCTCCGCCGAGTGGGCCGGGATGGAGCTGACGAAGCGCTCTCGGGGTCGCTCTGGCGATCGTATCTTGATGAGTGGAACGTTGGCGTGCGGCATGATCCCCGGGTGGCGCCCTTCATCCGTGATCTGGCGAATCGGTATCCGCTGGGCGTGGTGACCAACACCCACCACGCGCCGTTGGTCTGGGGACACCTGCGGGCGATGGGGCTGGACGAGGTGTTCAGGACGGTGGTGACATCGGTGGAGGTGGGCCGGCCGAAGCCGCACCGGGCGGTGTTCGACGCGGCGGTGGAGGCGATCGGCGTGCCCGCGGGGGAGACGATGTACGTGGGCGATTCGTACGTCGCGGACTATCTGGGCGCGACTCGCGCGGGGCTGCGGGCGTTGCTCATCGATCCGCGGCGCGAGAGTCCGGTGCCGGCACGAGACCGGCTAGGCGACGTGTTTGGCGCGACGGCGTGGCTAGACCGGCACATGGGGAACGAGTCAGCGGGAGCAAGCCACGCCACGGAAGCGCGCGGCAGGGTACCGTGACGCGAGTGACCCGGTGAAGGGGACCTCGGCGGCGACGCCCGAGGAGTATGTGGCTGGCCTGGATGGCTGGCGGCTGCCATGCGTCTTGCGTCTGCGGGAGGCGGTCCGCGCGGAGGCCCGACTCGAGGAGACGGTGAAGTGGGGGCATCTGGTGTACTTGTTTCGCGGGCCGGTGCTGCTCATCCGGGCCGAGCCAACACGCGTCCTCTTTGGATTCTGGAGAGGGCAGCGCCTCCTGGATCTCGAGCCGCGCCTCAGGGCGAGCGGGAAGTACGAGATGGCGACCGTTGAGCTTCACGAGGCAGATTACGCAACCATCGACAGCGTGCGTGTGCTCGTCGCGACGGCTTGTGACCTGAACGCCGTGTTGGGGGACCCGCGGAACGCGGGTGCCCGGCGCTAGCCGAGCGAAGGCCGCCTAGGTGCTGGCGCCGGCGCGATGCGCCGGCTAGCCTCGGAGAGGCTGCCCTGTCCGCACTGCCATGGATCGGCGTGTCGAGCTCGTCCGGGTGGTTCGGACAGGTTCGTGGCGGTTCTGGCGTGTGCGCTTGCGTCGCGGCGCCGCTACACCCGATGAGTCCTGTGGCCCGGCCAACCGGCGCGCATACGCACCGGTCCGTGGACTGATGCGGTCGTTCGGAGCGCGGTGTATGATTCCGCCCGCTTTTGACGTGAGTCGAATTGTTGCACCACACGCGCAGGGGGACTTGACTTGACTGGCACAAGTAAGGGGTCAGACCTTCGCTTTGAATCGCCGGGGCCCGGGACGTGGGAGCTGGACCCGGTGCACTTTCCCCGGCCGGCGTCTCGCTACTGGGTGGAGCTGCATCCGGCCGCATTCAGGCGGGGGACCAGTGAGTTCGCGGCCGGCTATGGACTGCTGCTCGATGGACTGCAGATGGCGTACGTCAACGGCTTTGGGTACATCCAGGCCGTACCGGTTGCTGAGGACCAGGCGGGAGAGCGCATCGCCCGCGCGGGCGAGGTGGTGCAACAGAAGTACTGGCGCCAACAGCTCCGAGACTGGAATGAGGACTTCAAGCCCCGGGCCATTGAGGCCCACCGCGCGATCCAGGCGATCGATCCGGACGCGTTGTCGGACGAGGAGCTCGTGGCGTACTTGACGCGCTGCCGCGATCACCACGCGGAGATGATCTATCAACACATGCGGTTCACGGCGGCGGCGGTGTTGCCAACGGGCGACTTGCTGGCGCACGTCGGTAGCTGGGCAGACATCCCGCCAGGGGAGCTGCTTGGCCTGATGCGCGGAATGTCTCCCGTGTCCGCTGGCGCGTCGGCGCAACTGGCGACGATGATCGCCGCGCTCCGAGCGGATGAGCGAGCGCAGCGATTGCTCGCGTCTGACGGCGATCCTGGCGAGACGCTCGGCGCGCTGCGAGCGCTGGATGGCGGGACGGGCGCGGCGGTATCTGATTATCTCAACCTGGTTGGGTATCGGCTTCTGGATGGCTTCGACATCACGAATCCGTTCGCTCTGGAGCTGCCGGATGCCCTACTCCGTGCGATCCGGGTGGCAGCCGGGGAGGGTGACGCCGCCAGGAGCTCGCCTGAGACTGGGATCGAGGACATCCGTGCCAGGGTGCCCGAGGAGCACCGGGCCGAATTCGACGAGCTCCTGAACGAAGCACGCCTGACCTATCCGATTCGCGACGAGCGGGGGGTGTTCAGCGATATCTGGGCGTCAGGTCTGATGCGGCGTGCGGCTCTCGCCGCGGGCCGCCGGCTTGCCGGGCGCGGGCGAATTGCTGACGCGGCGCACTTCCTCGACGCTGGGTTCGACGAGATGTGCGGGTTGCTGGCAGGTGGGAATGGGCCGTCATCGGACGAGTTGGCAGAGCGGTTTGCGTTCCGAACGTCGCGGACCGCCAGGGACGCGCCGGCGTTGCTGGGACCGCCCCCTTCTCCTCCCCCAGATCCGTCCGGGCTGCCCCCGGCCGCGGCGCGCGTCATGCGTGCGACCGGCGTTGCGCTGCACGCCCTGTTTCACGGCTCTGAAGCCGCGCACGAGGGCCGTGTGTTGCGGGGGCTGGGTGCAAGCCCGGGTGTGTACGAAGGTCCGGCCCGCCGTGTTTCGCAGGCGGCTGAGTTCGACCGGATCGTCAGCGGCGACGTGCTCGTCACGGAGTCCACAACGGAGGCGTTCAACATCCTGCTTCCGCTGCTTGGGGCCATCGTTACCGACAGCGGCGGTCTGCTGTCTCACTCGGCGATCGTTGCCCGTGAGTACGGGATCCCTGGTGTCGTGGGTACCCGCGACGCGACGCAGCACATCGCGGATGGTGTTCGGGTCAGAGTAGATGGCGCGGCTGGCACCGTGACCGTTCTGGGGTGAGGGTCCCCAGGTGAGGCGGGTGGTGCCCCTGAAGCAGGCGCTGGATGACGGAGTCTTCGGCGCAAAAGCCGTGAGCCTTGGGCAGGCGGTGCGTGACGGATTGCCGGTTCCACCGGGCGTGGCGCTTTCGGGTGCCATCGTGGAGGCCGCGGCCGCAGGTGACCGCGCGGCGATCCGAGAGATCGTCAAGTGGGTGGCTCCCCTCACCGGGCCGCTGGCAGTCCGCTCGTCAGCGATCGACGAGGACGGTGCCGCGGCGAGTTTTGCCGGTCAGCACCTGACACTGCTGAACGTGGCCTCCGTAGACGAGCTTGCCTCTGCCCTGAACAGAATCTGGTGGTCGGCCAATTCTGATTCGGCTATGACCTATCGTCAGCGGGTGGGCCTTTTCACGCGCCCGAGCATCGGCGTGGTCGTCCAGTCCCTCCTCAATCCGGAATGCGCCGGCGTGATGTTTACGACCAATCCGATCACCGGGGCGGACGAGCGGATGATCGAGGCGAGCTGGGGGCTTGGAGAGGCCGTCGTCGCGGGGATGGTGATCCCGGATAGCTACACCGTGGACCGAGCGGGTCAGGTGCTGGACCGGCGCCCGGGGGTCAAGCGCATCGCGATACGGCCGGTTCCCGGCGGTGGAACGGTGGAGGAGACGGTTTCGCCCGAGCGCGTCGAGACGCTGTGTCTCAACGACGAGCATCTGCGGGAGCTCAATCGGCTCGCGCAGCGCTGCGAGGAGGTCTACGGGCCTGGGCGCGACATCGAGTGGGCCCTCGTGAACGGAACGGTCCACCTGCTCCAGTGCAGGGCCATCACCAAGGCTGGGCGCTGAGGGGGCAGTGGTGAAGAATTTCGCAGTCGCTGCCGCGCGCGGCCTTCGGTAGCGAGAGCCGCTTTCGTGCCGGGCGCTCCCGTCAAGTCTCTACAGCGTGTGCCGCTCTTTGCTGACCTGACGCGCCGCGAGATCCAGCAGATTGCACGGCTGTTCAAGCCGCGTCGGTTCGAGATGGGCGAGATCGTCGTGAAGGAGGGGTCGGGCGGGGCCACGTTTTACGTGATTGACTCTGGTGAGGCCGCGGTGATCATTGGCGGCAAACACCACTCTGACCTGAAGCCGGGTGACTACTTTGGCGAGATCGCCCTGCTGGATTTCGGTACGCGGATGGCCACGATCTCCGCGACGACAGAGCTGGTGTGCTATGGGCTTACGTACTGGGAGTTTCGCCCGCTGGTGGAGGCCAACGGGGTCATTGGCTGGAAGCTCTTGCAGCGCATGGCTCAGATGCTCCGCGACGCGAGGGGTCACTAGTCGCTCGATGGCTGGTGCTGATCTCCTGGTAGCCCGTGCATGATTCGACGCCCGGGGGCTATTGCTGGCGCTGCCAGAGTTTTGGATCCAGCGCCGTGCGAAGGCCATCGCCCAGGAAGTTGAACGCCAGCACGCTGACCACGATGACCGTGCCCGGCACGAGCGCCTGGACCGCGTTGTTCGCCAGGTACTGGTAACCCACCTGAAGATCCACGCCCCAGCTTGGTGTTGGCGGCTGGGCGCCGACGCCGAGGAAGGACAGACTTGCCTCCGTGGTCACGGCTACGCCAAAGGCCAGGCTGGCCTGGACGATGACGGGCGCCGCGATGTTGGGCAGTACGTGCTGCAGCATGATGCGGGGGGAGCTTCCGCCGAGCGTGCGGGCGGCCAGTACGTAGTCCATCTCGCGGGCGGCCAGCGTTGACGCGCGGGCGAGCCTGGCGAAGAATGGAATGTTGAGCACGCCGATGGCGATCATGGCGTTGCCGATGCCGTTTCCGAGCGCTGAGGTGATCGCGAGTGCCAGGATGAGCGCGGGGAAGGCCCAGATCACGTCTGCCAGCCGCATGATGATCGTGTCTGCCCAGCCCCCCACGTAGCCTCCGAGGACACCGAACCCGACCCCAACGAACAGGCCGATGCTCACCGAGATGATGCCGACGAGCATGGAGATGCGAGCTCCCGCGACGATGCGGCTGAGGATGTCCCGCCCCAGGTAGTCCGTCCCGAGCGGGTGGCTCAGCGTTGGACCCTGGTTGGCCTGGGCGTAGAACTGGTCCGCGATCGGGTCGAAGAGACTCAGTTGCCGGGGAAAGGCCGCGCAGAGCACGAGGATGAGGATCACGACCAGAGATGGTCCAACGAGCCGCGTTCGGAGCAGGCGTCGGATGAAGGTGCGCGTGCCCGTGAACCGGCTCCCCCGCACGCGGGCCACAGTGGCATGTTCCAGGGCGACAGTGTTCACGAGCGAGCTCCGGATCAGCGATACGCGATGCGTGGATCGACGACGGCGTAGATGACGTCGGCCAGGAGGTTTGCCAGGAGCACCGCCACGGCCATGATCAGACAGACGGCCTGGACCACGGGGAAGTCGCGCAGGAGGATGGAGTCCACGGCCCAGCGGCCAATGCCCGGGATGCCGAACATGGTCTCCACGATGACGGTTCCGCCCAGCAGTCTGCCGACCTGGAGCCCGATCACTGTGATGATCGGTATGAGGGCATTGCGCAGCGCGTGTCCTAGCAAAACGATGCGTGGTGGCAGCCCTTTGGCTCGCGCCGTGTTCACGTACTCCTGACCGAGGACCTCCAACAGTCCTGAGCGAACCTGGCGCATCAACGGGCCGGCGAGACCCAACCCAAGCGTGATGCCTGGCAGGATCATGAGGAGCAGGTTGCGGCCTGGCGAATCGGAGAATCGCTCGAACCCGGATGGCGGTAGGAGGTGGAGGGAGACGGCCAGACCGTAAATCAACAAGATGGCCAGGAAGAAGGGCGGCATGGCGATCCCGCCCAGCGCGATCAGGCTGCCGAGGGTGTCCCACAGCCCGTTTGGGCGAACGGCGGCCACGATGCCACTGGGCAACGCAATGACCAGCGCGAGCAGCAGCGACAAGGCGGAGAGCTCCAGCGTGATCGGCAGTCGGATCAACAGGCCGTTCACGATGGGCTCGCGATCGCGAGTTGAGCGCCCAAAGTCGCCCTGGACCATTCTGCCGAGCCAATCCAGGTACTGGACGTGTACGGGACGATCGAGCCCAAGGTCCCGACGGAGGGATTGATATAGCTCCGGCGATCCGGCGGAGCGGTCTCCGATGATCAGCATGGCCGGATCGCCAGGCAGCACGAATATCAGGCCGAACGAGACGGCGGTGACGAGAACCACTACCGGAACCATCTCGATCAAACGTCGGCCGAGGAAAGCGGTCATTGTGGCGGACTCCCGTTGACGGACCCTGACTGCGGCCCCGTCACCTGTGTACTGACTTGCCGGTGTCTACTCCATCCATACTCCGCTCAGGTTCCAGGAGCCGCCGTTCCCCGGCGTGAATCCCTTGACCTTGGCGGAATGCAGCCAGTTGTATTTCTGGAACCACATGTACACCATCAGGCACTGGTCGTAGTCCTGCTTCATGAAGTCGGAGTAGAGCTTTTTGCGCTCGGCGATGTCGTAGGTGCCCGCCGCCTTGTCGATCACTTCGTCAAAGGGGCTGACGTGTGGGTAGTTCTGGCCGCCGGCGCTGTGGAAGTACGCCCGGAGGGGTGAATCAGGATCGAGCGGCGTGACCGGATTCTGAACGGTGGAGATGTGGTAGTCCGCGCCCGGTTTTCCCGGGAGCTGGACGATCTTTGCGACGTAGGCCGCACGCTCGAGCACCTCAATGTCCAGGTTGAAGCCGATGTTCGAGGCCATCTGCTTGAGGATCTCGGACTGCTGGCGGTCCACAGCGCGGCTGATGACGGTGAGGTTCACCGGGATCTTGCCGTCCACGGCCAGCGAGGGGTTTTTGGCCAGCACGTCTTTGACGATCTGCTGGGCCTTGGGGATGTCAGGGGCGTAGTACGGCGCGTTTGGGTCGTGGGCGAAGCTGCCTGGCGGGAAGAGCGTCTTGTCCGCGGTGCCGGAATCGAAGCCCAGCGTCTTGGCCAGCGCGTCGCGATCGATCCCGTGCTGGATGGCCCGTCGGAGCTCCGGATGCTTCACGAACGGGCTGTTAGGGTTCTTGCCGTCGAAGGTGAGGCGACGGCTGATTCCCTGCTCAGCGCTGTCGATGAACACCATGCTCGGATCGCTGCGCACGCCCGCGATGTCCTTGCCCTGAACCGAGTCCGTGAATTGTGCGTTTCCGCTTTTGAGCTCCAACAGGCGCACCGAGTCGTCGATCACGAGGCGGTAGATGACCTTGTCAAGATAGGGGAGGGCCTGGCCGTCCGCGCCTTTGCGCCAGTAGTCGGGGTTCTTCTCGAGGACCACGCGGGTGTTTGGCACCCATTCGACGAATTTGAACGGCCCGGCACCGACGGGTGCCTTGCCGAACGCCGTCTTACCGGCTTTGGCGAAGGCGGTGGGGCTGACTGGGAACGTTGGACCTTCGCTGAGCGTGGAAAGAAGCGGCGCCCACGGTCGGCTGAGCTTGATGCGGACGGTGGTGTCGTTGACGACTTCGACGGCCTTCGAGGAGAACTCGAACTTCTCGGAGCTCGGGTCTTTCAGCTTCTCGAGCTCCGCGGCATCCTCCTTGGACGCATCGACCGCCACGGCGAGGTTGCCACGGTATCGCGACTGAGGGTGGAAGATGATCCGGTCCAGGTTCCACTTGGCGGCCTTCGCGTCCCAGGGTGTGCCGTCGTGGAATTTGACGCCCGATTGGAGCTTGAGCGTGGCCTGATCTGGCTTCAGGTCCCACTCGGCGAGGAGGGCTGGTTTGGGGAGCCAGTTGCCCGCGGGGTCCTTTTCCAGGACGACCCACTGGTCGTACAGCATGTTGAAGCCCGCACCGGCGCCGATTTCAAATGGAGGGTCTAGCGACGTCCAGTCGTTCTGGACCAACGCGGTGAGGGTGCCACCCCGCTTGGGCGCGCCGGCCGGCTTAGGGGCCTCCGCCGGCTTCTGCGCGGGCGCCTGCTGCGCGGTGGCGGCCGGTGCCGGCGTGGGCGCAGTTCCCGGTGGCAGCGCCGCGCTGACGGCGGTGGGCGCCACGGCGGCGGGTTTGGCGTCACTTGGCCCGGGGGGCGCGGCCTGCTGGCCGCAGGCCTGGAGCAGTCCGGCGGCGGTCAGGCCGAGGCTGGTCCAGACGAGAAAACGCCGGCGCGTTAGACGCGAACTACGAGCTGCAGTGCCCATCTCGACTCCCTCACGGTGCTGTCCCCACTGTGGCAGGGCAGCGGTCCCAGGCGATTCGTTCGCCGCCGAGCTCCCACGACGCGTGTACCAGCCGCGTCGGGCTCGCGGTGCGCGGTTCCCATCGTACACGCGGGCGACGGCGCTTTCAATTCACCGTGCAATCCTGGCGGGCGGCTAAGGCTTTCCCGACGTGGGTCCGCGGACGTCGCTGGGCGGCGCATCTCGTGCGTCAGTTCCAGACAGTTTCCGGAGTGCTGCTTCGGTGAGGGTGCTGGCGGTGCTTACCGCGCTTGCGATGGCGGCGTCCGGGCTGAGGTGGCAGAGATCCATGAGCACGAAGAGGGATTCAGCGCTGACGACGACAGCCAGGTCTCGCTTCAACTGCGCGAACGACTCCGGCGCGACGACGGCGAGTGTCTCACGCAATGGTAGAAGTGCGTGGTCGATGAGGCCGAAGCGTATCCCTGGGCGGTCGGTTGCGGCCGTGTCTGGACGCGTGATCGCGGCTGCCATCACGGCTCGCACGGCGCCCTGGTATGCCTGGACTCGCCTCAGAAGGAACTCGGTGGCGAATGCAACTCGCTCGACCGGGTCGGTGGACCTCTCGACGGGTGCGAGTGCCTCGGCGGGACTTGGCCACAAACCGACGAGCGCTTCCTTCACTAGCGAGACGATGTCTGGGAAATAGCGATACGCGGTCGCTTCGGACACGAGTGCGGACTCGGCAACGCGGAACATCGTCAATTCCGCGCCGGAGCGGATGAGCGCGCGTGCTGATTCGACGATCGCACTGCGCGTGCGCCGCTTCTGGTTGGTGCGCTCGCCAACGGCGCGCGCCCTGAGGACGCGATCAGAGCTGCTCGGCAGGGAGGCCATGCGTAAAGCATAGCTTCTTGCATCGTGTTACTGATAGCGTTATGATGCGACTCTAGTCGCATAACAAGACTGGAGGAGTATTATTGATGAGTCTGACTTCTCGCACGGTGAACATGGTGGTGCAGGGCGTTGGGCCTGTCAGTGTGGCGTTGACTGAACGGGGGGCTGGGCGTCCATTCCTTCTCCTCCATGGTGGTCCGGGGCCGCAGTCAGTCAGCACGTTCGCGGACCTCCTGGCTGAGACAGCTCACGTCAGGGTGATCGCGCCCACGCACCCAGGCTTTGGTCTAACGCCTCGCCCCGAGGGATTGGCAACGGTCCGCGGACTGGCCGCGCTCTACGTTGCGCTCATCGATGAGCTAGATCTGGCTGACGTGATCGTGGTCGGCAACTCAATGGGCGGCTGGATCGCCGCCGAGATGGCGCTCCAGAGATGCGATCGCATCGGTGGGATCGTGCTGGTGGGGGCAGTCGGGATAGAGGTGCCTGAGCTTCCCGTGGCGGACTTCTTCTCGCTGACGCTGGAACAGGTCGTTAAGCGCAGCTACCACGATCCATCGGCTTTCCGGCTGGACCCATCCGCGATGTCTGCCGAGCAGCGGGCAATCATGGCCGGCAATCGGTCGGCGTTGGCTGTGTACGGCGGCACCCCGCCGATGGTGGACCTGACGTTGCGCGACCGACTCCAGGCCGTCACGTGTCCGTCCCTGGTGGTGTGGGGAGAGAGCGACCGGGTCGTTCACCCAGACTACGGCCGTGCCTACGCCGCGGCGATTCCAGCGGCAGGATTTGAACTGCTCGAAGCAACCGGCCACGTGCCGCAGATCGAGACTCCGGAGCGGCTTCTGGGCGCTATTCAGAAGTTTGCTAACGACGACGGTGCTGGACGTTCGGCGCTCTGAATGGGCGTTCCTCGAGTCGGTGCTCGGGTGTGGTCGGGGAGTCCCGCGGTCTTGGATTGCCAGATGCGCCGCGGACGGCCCGGCTGATTCCGTGGAGAATTCGGTGCTTCGGGACTGTCGACGCTTCCAGGGTGTCCGTCAGACCATCCGAAAAGCGGTGCTCCTACAGTCCCGGCTGACCATCGCTCGCGGCTGACGTCCAGGGGTGTCTCCGTGGATGCCGCGAGCGGCGATACGGGCGCACCTTCTTGCGCCGCGGGCGATAATGCAGGCCTGACCTTCGCTCGGCAATCCGCAGACCCCCGGAGCGATGCATATGCGCGACGTGCGCTGGACATATGACGATCAGCGAGACGTGAGGATTCGCACGCTTGAAGACCAGCTTGCCGTGGCCCGATCCGCGGTGCTCGGGCTCATTCCTGAGACGATCCGGTCGCTCCTGACAAGCTTCTACGCGTGTGATTGCCGTCAGGATACGTATGGCTGGGACTACAGGGTTGCAGAGGACGTCACCGCCGTGGCGAGCGTCCTTCCGCGCGACCAGGGCAGCCACTTTGGTGAGCGAGCCTACTGCCCGCTGTGCGGTCATGGCTCGTCCTCGCCGTACGAGTTTGGCTTCAGCCTGCCTGAAGGACTGCGTCGTCATCTTGTTGGCTGGGGTGCGCCCCACAACCAATGTGTTGTGTTTGCAACGGTTTCGCAGTGGGCGCGAGATCACTGGAGCGGGAGGTTCCAGGAGTCGGACGCGCGCGAGCGTGCGGCGAACGCCGCGCGGATACGAGAGAGAAGGCGGAGCGAGGTTTTGTATCGAATCGATCCGCTCTCCGAACCCGTGCTGGGAGACGATTTCTTGAGACATGGATGCGCCGCGCGGAGCGATTCACAACTAGCTTGGGCCGAGAGTCGTTTGAGCGCGCTCGGATTTCGCTGTACGGTCGATGGTCGCATCAAGTCGTTCGTCGATGAGCAAGAGTCGCACATCGTGTACGCAGATCCACGGGTTGAAGGGGAGATTCAGCTCCTTGTCTACCGTCTGCCGCTGCCGAAACGGCGAGGAGGGATCGGCCGGACGCTGTCACGTAGGTTTAGGATCGCGGATGCGTGGAAGCATGACCTCCGATCCAAGTATCTCGCTCGCGTGTCGGCCGCATTGAGCGAGCTTACGGTGCGATCCAGCAAACGCGCGGAGCCCGAATCTTGACCAGACGGGGTTTTCAGCACGAACGCATGCGTGACGCGGCGAAGTGCAGTAGCGGCTTTGACGTCAGTCGTTGTGTGCCAGCGGTTGACCCCCGTCCGTGCCTGGTGGGTAGCAACGCGCCGGCGAACCGGCTGAAGGTCTGTCTCGACAGGAGGCGTTCTGGGAGGCCGGGCATGATCCACACGGCGTGGGTCAGCCACGTTCTCTGCTGTGGCTGAATCGGCGGCGTGTGGCCCGTCGCGGCCGTGATCCGGCAGGCTTTCGAAGGGGTGGTGCCCAGGGGGCCAAGCACAGGTCGTGCGGCGATCGGGCGGGACCGACTGTACGAGCGCGAGCCGGCGTCGCATCGAGGCGACCGCTAGATCGAGGGAGCTCGCTCCCGACGCGGATGGTGTCAGCGCATCTTGGCACGCACCGCATGGATTGCCTCCTCGAAGACCCGTCGAACGGCGGCGTGGCGCTCGGGGTCGTCCCGCGTTGCCAGGGTGTCTAGCCAGGCCATGCCGCCGGCCATGGTGGTGATCAGGTACTCGGCGGTGGGATTGTCGAAGACCTCGTCGCGGCCGGCCTGCACGTAGACGGCCGACGTGTGGGCGGCGATGTGCTGCGGCCAGCAGCTCCAGACGCGCGATTCTGAGACGCAGCGGGCGGCGAGCCAGCCGCTGCCGGACACCTGGATCGGCTCCGCGAGGCTCAGCGACCTAGCGCCTGCCTTAGACTCGGCCCGCGCCACGACGCGCCCGTTCAGGACGATCTCCAGCCTGTTGACCGGTCCCGTCAGTGAGGTTACCTCTGCCTCGACGTGGACGGTGCCGCCACCGAGCGGTAGTTGAAGCTCTTCTCCGGGCTGCTTCCCCTCGACCGTGAATCGCACCAGCGGGCCGCTGGTTGTGTACGTCTTGCCCGCGCTCACGGCGCGCGCCCAGGCGTCGAAGCTCAGCTCATCGTCGCCGGTGTGGGCGTACGTGCGGACGTTGCCGACGGGCATGCCAGCGGACATCTTGTCGGTACCGCCGACGACCGCCACGCGGTACCCGCAGTTGAGCAGCCGGTACAGCTCGTGGAACGAGAACGAGTCTAGCGTGGGGGTCCAGAAGTCCCAGAACTCGATGCCGTCCACCTTCCCGCGCACGATCTCAGCAATGATCTCTGAATGGGGATACGGGAAGTGGGGCACCACCACCAGGCCGCCCTTGCGTCGACACTCGTCGGCCCACTCGGACATGGCCCGGGCGGTCGGATCGCCGAAGTAGCCCTCGGTGGGGCCGGAGGTGGACATGGGAAAGACCGGCTCTCCCTGGACCCCCAGCATGGAGATGTGCCCCAGGAAGTGCTGGCGGTTCTCGGTGCCGACCCAGACGATGCAGTCGTCGCGGCTGGCGCCGGACAGCTTGCCGGTGATGTCGCCGACGTTGGTGAACAGGTCGCCCCACTGGGCGGCGAGGAGGTTGAGCACGTTGAGGCCCTCAGCCTGGGCTTCCAGCCGGGCGGTGTCGGGTGAGATGAAGTGGACGTGCGTGTCGGCGGTGATCCAGCCGTGGCGGCGGAGGTCCGCGCCCCGCTGGAGGGCGAGGGTGAGCTGGGTCTGGCCCGGCTCGATGTGAAGACGAGTCCGTAGCGGCTCGTATTCAAAACCTCTGGAGACCTCGGCGAACACTTCGCCGACCGGTAGCTCGGAACGAAACGCCCCGTCTACGTAGGCGTACGGAGTGTCGCCCAGCTTGACATCGGCGCCGTAGTCCTCGAACCAGTTGTCGTTGACCTCGTGGCGGTGGCCGTATGGCGGGAAGTAGCGACCGTCTGGGGCGCGGAAGTGGACGCGGGCGGGCATTGGCTGTCCGGACTCGGCGTCTACCACCTGGCAGTTGAGCCAGGCTCGACGGGGCGTCAGGAGCTCGATCCTGACCGACCCGGCCGAGTCGCCCCCCTTCACCGTGTCGGCGGAGACGGACTCCAACACCGCTCCAAGCGAGACTTCCTGGCCCAGCACCGTGAGTGTGGCGTCGCGCGAGCCGGCGACATCGAGGATGAGGTCTGTCTGGATGGCGTCTGGTGCCTCGCCCCGGCCCTTCACTGGGGAGCTGAGCCAGGCATCGCCATCGACCTCGGCAGTCTCGTAGCGTCGGGCGATGACGCCCAGATCGATCTCGGCCCCGGCCATGGCGGTCGCGCTGTCGACATGGGCCGGCAACCTGACTCGAATGGACTCTAGCCGTTCGTGGCGTAGCGGGTGGTGCGTTCCGTGGAACAGGGTCACGCCGCCGATGCCCACGGCCGCCGCGCCGGTGGGCTCCAGGCGCAGCCGGGCTAGCGGCTTGTCAGGCGACGGGTTTGGCAGCGCGTAGATAGACCAGGACGGAGCGGGGAGGGTGCGGCCGCTGAGATCGTCGCGCGGCGCCGGAGGCCGGCCGGCCGGTCCGACGCTGGCGCCGGTCTGGTAGCGACCCCACAGGTCGGCCGGGTACGGTCCGCGCATGGGCAGTGGTGTCAGGGCCTGGTGCGGCCGGTTGAGGAACCCGCTCTGCATGCGGGTCATCACCTGGTTGACTTCGAACCGGCGGCGGATGGCGACCCGGTGCTCGGTGCCGTCCGCGTACTCCAGGACGTAGTCGGCCAGGTGCTCCCCGGGGGCCGTGACGACCGGGTTCGGGTAGTCCCCGGTCTGGCCGGCCACAGTGGTGCGAGCCCGCGCATCGCAGACGTGGGCCAGTACGACGTACGAGGCGGTGCCGGCCAGGGGGATGCGCGCTGCCGCTGTGGCGCCGTTCGATCCGATGACGACCAGGCCCGGCCCTTCCGCCGACTCGCTCCCGACGCTGAAGGGCACGCCCCAGAAGCGCTGCGTGCCGCCGGGCAGCCGCGCAACCCCCCAGGCCGTCTTCTCGTCCCAGGGCGACGGATCGTCACGGCTCTGGGTGTAGACCGCTGATAGATCGACTGGCGTACAGGTTGCCACGGCGCACCTCACCCCTGGCCTGTCTCTCTTGTGGTCGATCTTGTGGTCGATGCGGGATCGGACCTGGAGGGGCCTCGGTTCGCACCATGATCGCGTGCTCTTGTCGCCGCGCGCCAGCGAGCCGGGCCGCCCCGTCCAGGGCTGGATGTTGGCGCGACGCGATCAGAGTGATCGCGTCGTTGTCCATTCGACCCACCCAACGCCCGTACGCCGCACCGTCAGGGCCACAGCACGGCATACTGCCATCGTCGTCACGCCAGCCCTACCTGCCGTGCGGGGCTTGCGTGCGTGATCAGAGCAATTCGCGAAACTGCTCAGGGCTAATCCCGGCGTCGCGGACTATTCCGCCCACGGTGAAAGCGTTGATCGGATTGTGTCTGGGGATCGTCAGGATCCGCGTTCAATCCGTCATGACGATGTGCTTGCTCTGCCGCGCGATGCGGAATCCCGCCTTTTCGAGAGCCCTGACTGCGTCCAGGTGATTCACACCTGGAATCCGAGGCACGAGCTATGTCACTTCGATCTCGCGGGCCTCGGCGTTCTCTAGCAGATCATCTCTCGCCGCCAGGTACTCGCCTATCGCCTCGCGGATGTTTGCCAGCGCCTCATCTTCTGTCTGTCCCTGCGACCAGCAACCAGGCAGTCCGGGGACGGAGACCGCGATGCCCTCTTCCGAGCGGATGAGCGCCACCTTGTATCTCACGACGGGTATCTCACGCCGACTCCCCTCCCGTGGCGCGGCAGACGCAATGACCGGGTGGACCTGAGGGGAATCGAACCCCTGACCTCTTCCATGCCAAGAACGAGATCGGGGGTAGCCCCTTTTCTGCCTTTTCGGCCGCTTTCAGCGTCGGTCGCTACAGGAGCCCTATCGGAGGCTCCCTAGTGGCTGAAGGCTAGTTTAGCGCCGTTCTTGCCTGCCAGGCAAGCCGACTGACTACGCTGCGCAGGCATATCAATGCGATCACGAGCTGCTATGCCGCTCACCGACTGCTTCGATGGCCTCGGGCGACAGTGGTAGTATGGTCCCACAAGACGACTGGAGTTCCGTTCTCCGAGGCGGTTCACCGATCACGCCTTAGCTTGTGATTTGACCGCGACCAGGAGAGCGAGCCGCCGAGGCCAGTGGCAAGGGTGCGCCTGAGCGGCTCGGGCAGTTTGCCCAGCCGATGCCGGGGGGGCGCTCAGGGCGATGATGGCGAGGAATCGAAGGATCAGCTCGGCGGCGTCGGCCAGCCGGTGCAGCACGACGAACGCGCTGGTCTCGCGAAGGTACTCGGCGACGGTCAGCGCGATGGTCGTCAGCAGCTGCTCGACGAGTGGCATCAGCGGGTGTTCAGCATTTGGCCGCGGGGCACTCCGAGGCAGGAAGACCGGCTCGGGGTGATCGCCGCAGACCAGGAACTCGCCCGCGACGGTCATCGTTCGTCGGCACCGAGGACGGCTCGGAGTCGGAGTGCTCGTCACATCAGCCCCTCGACCGCCTCCACCCGAGCCTGTTGCGGTGTTGGCTGAAGGCACTGCGAACTGCGGCTGCCGCCTGATGAAGACTGAACGTCTGTAGCGAGGGCACCTTTCCGGTCATGACGACCGCCGCGACCTGACTGCCGTGCTCCGGGTAGAGCCGGGCCAACAGGCCACACGCTGGAAAGGCTGCCTCCGTGAATTGGGCAGTCGGCTCAAGGAGCGCTTTGAAGCTTTCGGCGTCGCCCGCCCGCGCAAGTGCAGTGGCGATCTTCGGCAGGTGCGTCGCCCTCTCTGTCAAGATCGCGCCCGATGTTCGAAGCGAGTCCTCCCCGCAGCCCACGCTGGCCTGGATCACGGCGACCTCGGCGAGCGTCGCAGCCTGCGATTGGTCCCCCCGGGTCCACCCAATCGAACCCGCGACCTCACGGGCGGCTGTCCATGTGGCTCGGGCCGCTTCGAGCTCGCCCGCCCCCGCCTGAACGGCCGCGACAGCGGCGAGCGCAATGGCCTGTTCGCTCTGCTGCCGAATCTCGCGAGCGGTCTCGAGTGCGGTTATCCAGGGGACCCGGCCCATCGTCGCCTCCTCGGCCTGGGCTACCGCCCGCCCTCGGAGCACCCGATCAATCGCTGCCGATACATCCCGGACGGCGTTCATAGTGCCGATAGTGCCGCCGCGCTCCTCGTCGACGGACTTAGCGAGCTCCTGAGCAGCCTGGAACTCCCCAACTTCGGCTTGTGTTACGGCGATCGCCCGCAGTTCTTCTCGTCCACGTTCGGGACTCAACTCGTCGTCGAAAGCCATGTTTCGACCCTGTTGAATGGCCTCAGCAAACGTGGCGCGTGCTGCCTCCATCGCTCCAAGTTTCGCCTGGGCAACGCCGATCTCCCGAAGCTCTCCAGCCCCGATCCAACTCCGGAAGTCTGCGGCCCGAACAGCCAGCACGAGAGTGGCCTTCGCCGCCTCCACGTCGCCAGCCCTCGCCTGAGCCAATGCGATCTCTCGCAATGGTGCAGCCATGCCTCCGGAGCCCATTCCCCGCTCCCATCCCGGATCGTTGCGTGTCACTGCTTCGATGCCCATGGCGAATGTGGCACCGGCTTCCTCGTGGGCCCCTAGTCTGGCCTGAGCCTCGGCAACCTCGCGAAGTGCTTCGACTCGTATCCAGCGGATGCCGATGCGGTCAACGGTCCGCATGGCGTCAGCGAACTGGCGGTCCTGCGCCTGCCGCACCGCAACGTGGCGGAGCACCTGCTCCCGTTGATATTGCTCAGGAAAGGACTGGGCATTACGGGCGGCGCCACGACCATCGCCGGCCCGGGCCTGTATGATCGCGATATCTTTCAGAACCTGCAAGCGCGCGTTTCTGCTCTTGCTGAGCCTCGAGCCCCGCGACCACATACTGTCGATGAAGTCCTCGATCGCCTCAAGCCATTCCGTCCTCCTGGTAATCCTGTTCTTCATGAGTTGCACGGTTCGGCGCGCGGAAGCGTATTTCCCAGCCCGGGCCTGAGCCAGTGCAAGTGTCCTCAGGGCGTCAAATCGCGCAGACAGCTCGCAGATCATCCGAGCAGTCGATCGCGCGTCGTCGAACTGCTGCACGTCCGCCTGGGCCAGGGCGACGTCCCGCAGCGCAGAGTCGCTCACAGTGATAGTCGAGCATAGGTCGTCAATCATCTGCGTGGTCTTGCGCGCGTCGTCGAAGCGCAAGGCGACCACCTGGGCCAGGGCGATCTCCTGTAGCGCGGTGGTCTGTAGGTCTGCCTCGATCGATGGCCCGACGGCATGACAGGCCGCAGCCAGCGTATCGCGTGCCGCGCCATGATCGTCCCGCACTAACTGAAGTGCTGCTATGTCCAGAAGCAAGGATGCGGCTATACCTGACTCCTGTCCGATTTTGTGAGCGGTCTGGCGAGCTGCTGCGATATCCCCGGCCGCAGCCTCAGCCCGGGCAATTTCCTCAAGGGCGGATCGTCGGCTGTCCTCTGCCTGGATAGCGTCAGCTGTTTCATGAGCTGCCTGCAGTTCTCCAAGTTCGGCCTGACAGCCGGCAATGGTCGCCAGATCCCATTGCTCTTGCCTGCGCTCCCATTCCATAAGTGCGCGCGAGCGGCGGGCGCGAGGCTGCCGAGCGGCGGCGATGGTTGCTACGGCCGCTTCTCGCTCCCCGACCGCACTCTGGGCTTTCGCCAGGTCTCGGAGCGCGAGCACCCGCGACCGGCTCTCGGCAATGGACTGTGCAAGCTCGACGGCAGTGGCGAATGTGGTCCCGGCGACCTTTCGCTCACCTGTCTCGGCCTGAGTAACCGCGATCTCCCGCAGCGCAGCCACCTTCAGCCAGGTGATCCCGTCGAGCGAGTATGACATGGCTCGGTCCAGGATCAGATCGACGGTGCGAAATGCCGCAGCAAACTCTCCCGACCGGGCCTGAGCCACGGCGACGTCTCGCAGCGCCTCGGCTCGTGAGCGAGCGTGGGCGATCGCCAGTGCCGCCCCAGACGCGGTGTCGAATGTGGCGCGGGCTGCCCCTCGGTCATCGGCTTGCGCTTGAGCTTCGGCGATCGCCAGCAGCTTTCGCGTCCGCCGGTTCGAATCTTGGATGGCTCGTGCGTCCAGGGACTCGGCATCGAATATAGCGCGGGCTGCCTCTCGATTGCCGGCTCGTGCCTCGTCCACCGCCCGATCCAGCGGAGTTGGCCGAACCTCCGGTGTGGCCGCCCGATCGACCGCCGATCGCCACCTACTTGTACGGCAATAGTGGTGGACCCTGGCATACTCCAGGGACGCTCCGAGCAGGCGCTCGGCCAGGGCCGCGGCGGCGGGGTAGTCCAGGCCTGGCATATCGACAAGCATCTCTTGCGCGTACGCCCCTTCCCACCATTCGAGGCGTGGGAGCTGCCTCGGAAGCAGGCGTTCCAGCGTGGCTATGGCTTTACCTCGCCGGCCCATGTCACGCAGTTCCCAAGCGAGAAGCAGGTGCCAGAGGACGCACCGTTCGATTTCGAAGAGATCCGCCAGCGCCCAGGCCCGCTCCAGGTTGCCTGCGCGCAAGGCATCCAGTGGTGACTCCCGCGTGGACTCCTCGGCGCGGCGGGCGTGGGCGAGGAGAAACTCAGCCATCTTGCCTGCGTCGTCCTGGGCCATCGCGCCCCGGAGCGCGGCCTGGAGAGTGCGAAGTGGCGCCTGCGGATCGGAGTTGAGCCCTTCGGCCTGGGCATTCAGAAATGTTGCGTCGCGGGCAAGGGTGTACAGGTCGGACCAGCGGGCGGCATCGTACAGGTGCTCAGGATAATGGCGCAGGGCGTATAGAGCCCGGTGATCGGGCCATTGGGTACACCAGGCGAGGAGACGTTCGCCGGCATGCTCGATCGTGTCGGTGTGACGATGCAGCTTCATCCCGGTGTGCTGGTCCAGGTTGAGCAGGTACTCGCGGAACGCCGTGTGGAACAGTGCGAAGCGCCCGGTGCCGTCATCAACCAGGACGGTGCGGATAATCTCGAAGGCGCGCTGGACTTCGACGGGATCTGAGCCGAGGATCACGGCGGCATCAGCCAGTGCCAGTGGCTCGCGGGCCAGGCAGTAGAGCGCCAGCAGGTCGATGCTCCTGACCCCGGCCCGCCCCTCCAGGGCATCTCGCTCACGTTCGATCTGGGCGTCGGCCTGCTCCTGGCCGATGACCCCGCCGGCGACCAGTGCCTGGAGCGTCTCCCGCTTCGCCGCCAGCAGCCTCGCGCCGTCTGGCAGTTCGTGGGTGCGCCCCTCGCCGTCAATGAAGCCCAGGATGCGCTCGAAATACGCCACCACCCCGAGCGGCAGTGGATTGACCAGGCCGAAGCCGTGACGGTCCACGGGGAACCGGGTCGTCGTACGAGGGCGGCCGAATGGCAGCAGGTCGCTCTGGCCGAACGTGACCCGGCCCTCGGCCAGATCGTCTAGCAGCATGCGGAGATAGAGCGAGTTCCCTTCGGAGCGCACGACGACGGCCTCGACGTACTCGGGCGCGTCCAGCACCTCATACTTCGAGCGGACCTGGTAGAGCAACGCGCGGACGTCTGCGTCGGACAGTCGATCCAGCACCAGGTGCTCGGCCTTGTCCTGGCCGTACTTGGCGGCGAATCCGGCGTGCTCCAGCAGCTCCGGGCGGGTGGAGACGATCAGGCGGGCGCCCTCCGGCAGTAGGCCCGGGTCCGGCAGCCAGTCGACGATCGTCTGGGCGCCCTCCGTGCCCCGACCACGCGACCCGGAGCGGACGGCCTCGTCAAGGCCGTCGACCACAAGTACGACTGGCCCCTTGGTCACGGCTGCTGTCAGGGTCTCGTCGAACGCCCGGCGGTAGGCGGCCGGCTCGAGTTGAGCCGGCGGCTGCCACGGTACCGTGCACCGCTCGCTCACCTGCCGGCCAAGGTTCTCGAAGACGCGGAGCGCGTCGTAGGTCGCGGCATCACCCTCGCGGATGAAGTGGCGTACCGCCCCGTGGGTGTCGGCCCACTTCGCCAGCAACGCCGACTTCCCGAGGCCCGGCGCCCCGATCACGACCAGGACGCGCTTCGGCGAATCGATCGTGAAGCGATCGATCACGCCCGGCTCCGGCTGCTGGCCCGGCCCACCGTTGCGACCCAGTTCGCGCTCGCGGCCGACGAAGTGCGCCGTCCACTCGCTTACGAAGTCGTTGAACCAGTTCGCCTGCTCAGATGGACGCTCGGGTTTGGGGAACCGGGCGCGCAGCTCGGCCGGGAGCGGGTGGGGCGCCCTGAACCGACTATGGTGGCCGCGCCAGTAGTCGAGCGCGGCAAGGCGGTCCTCCGACCTCAGGTCGTTGAAGAACAGCACCTTGCGCTGCCGGCAGATTGCCTTGCCGACGAGCCGCTCCTGCCGCTCGTCCCAAGTCGGAACCTCCTCCGCGCACTCAACGTACAGCAGCAGTGGGTGCAGATCGAGGTACGTCCCCGTCGCAGGGTTGACCACCAGGACATGGCCGGCCGGCAGGACCGCCGGATGAAGGCCGGCCGGCATCACCGCCGTGTCCGGGGCCGCATCGCGATACTCGGCGCCCATCAGCGACCGGACCCAGATCCGTCCCTCCTCGTCCGGCGGCTCGACGACCAGCAGTGGCAGTTCGGCCAGGATGCCTGCCGCTGTCAACAGCGTCTCGAGGTGCGGCGCGTGCTGCGCCAGGAGCGCCCGGCTCTCCTCGTCGGGCAATGTCGCGCCGTGGGCCAGCCGGTTCCGCAGCGCCAGCAACTGCCCGGCCGCTCCCTGGTCGGCGAAATGCGGCTGCAAGGCAAGTTTCGTCCCAGACGTTCGGAAGTGGAAACGGTAGAGCTCAGGGCTGAATAGTTTGTCCTCATACCCGGCGAAGCAGCGCATGGTCTCGCGCAGGAAGCCGGCCCAGTCCCCGAGCGACGGTCGGGCGATCCGCTCGCGGACCAGATCATCCACGTCCGGGAATTCGTGGGCGAGGCCGGCGGCGCGAAAGCTCTGGACGGCCAGCACGGCGGCGTACTTCAGCACCGTCTCGTACGTGTCAACGAGGCGGTGCAACTTCTGAAACGGCCGATCGGCGGTCTGGTACTCCGTCCGGGCCACCGCGATCGGACCCGGCATCGCCGCGGCTTGCCTCATGACTGCCACTCCGCGACCAGGCTGGCGGTATCGTGCTGGTCGAGAGACGCCCTGTCAAGCTCGGCAGTTCCACAGTGGCGGCGACCAGGCTCCCTCGGCCGGCACCTCGCTCCTTTCCCCGACGCGATCGTCCTGGTCCGGTTGGCACCAGGCCCTCTGCCGTCTTCCGCCATCCGCGTTCGACGGCACCGGCTTGACCTCTAATCGCCTGGTAGGTATACATCGGACGGACCGGCCGATCGTTCGGTCTCCGGATTGGGGCGAGACGGTGAGCGAGGCGCAAGAGAAGGGCGAGCTACGATTGACCGAACACTTCTCGGTGCTGGTCTATCCGTTCGTCCATGGGGCGGAAGGGCCGAGCCGGGAGCGCCGTCTTCGACACCTGGCCAAGTTCTGGCGGCCCTGGTGGCAGCGGCTGCCAACCGACCATGCGCGCACGACTGCCCTCGACGATACGTTTTTCTTCCTGCCCCGGATCCGTGAGCTGCTCTTTCCCGAGGCCGCGACGCAGGTTATCGACAGCTCAAGTGGTGGTGCCGCTACGGCGGATCGCCTCAACCGGCTCAGCATCGTCGATCTGCTGCCGCTGGTACCCGAGCATGCCGTGCTCAGACTGACCCTGCTGGACGAGCGCCTCGATGAGCTGCGCCGACTTCGACTCGACTTCAAGCGGAAGGACGATGCTGGTCAGTCTTGTGAGTCCTTTGGCGCTGATGTCGCGGTCGAGTGGGTCGATATTGCGCTCTTCCCGCAGCGCGTCGGTTTTCTCGCGATCAGGCTCCGTCTCGATGAGGAGCAGCCGTCAATCGACCGTCTCAACGCCTTCCATCGTTACGCTCGGCTTGTCCATCCGCCCGCTGTTGGTTGGGTCCTCGCCAGATGGTCACGCCGCGTCCCACAGCCGACCGCCGAGACGGACGCAACGTCCTTCGAGAGCCGTGACCTCGTTGATTTCCTGCTGCAGCGTATCGTCGGGGCGCCCGATGCTCACGTGTGCCCGAAGCTCTCGACCTTCCTGGGCTGTCTGAACCATAGCTGCGTCACCAGCCGATACTCGGATTCCGCAGACGGCCAGATTTATGGCCAGGCCTCCCACGTTTATGCGTATGTCTGTCTGGCCACGACGCAGCCGCTCACAGACCGTGCGCCGGCGGTGGTGGACGCACCGGCAGCGCCGCCGGCCATCCGGTCGGTGCAGCACCCGCCGGAGCCTCCGTTCGAATCACCGGCCGAGCGACTGCTCTACGGGCTTGCCACCTGCACGGATATGAACGATCCCGCGTTCATTCCCCATCATCGCGTGCTCGATGCCATGCGCGAGCGCTCGCTGATCGCGCTCTGGCAGAACTGGCAGGGATTGGCCCTCCACGACAACGCCGCGTTCCTCGCATTCGGCGCAAGTGACTTTACGACCGGAGCGCTGCTGCACAACGTCGAAAGCGACTACTTTCATCTCTACCTACTCGCGCTCTTCCAGTGGACACGCCTCAGCATCATGTCGGGCGAACTGGTTCGACAGGGCGCCCGCGAGGATCTTGACCGCGATCTCAAGGCGGTCCGCCGACTGCTCGACCAGTTCATGATGCTCCAAAATCGCTACTGGTTCCGCGAGGTGTCGCGCCGGCCCCAGGGCCTCGAGATCTATCGTCGTTTTCAGCAAGGGCTCGATGTCTCGCCGCTCTACGACGAGGTCGAGCAGCATCTGCGCGACCTGGCAGAGTACTACGACCGCCGCGCCGATCGTCGGTTGAACAGCCTGTTGACCTTCCTGACGCTGATCGTGATGCCACTCAGTCTCACGGTCGACCTGTACGGCAATGCCCTCTTCCAGGTCGGCGACTTCGACTGGGGAAAGGTGCTGGAAGCCCGCACCTTCTGGAGCATTCCGATCACGTTTGTAGCCCTGGCCGGGGCGATTGGGCTGCTGTGGCTCTTCTGGTACGTTCTGGGGCCCGGGCTGGGTCGGCTGTGGAGGGCGATTTGGACCCGAATTGCCGAGTCGTAACCCTGCCGCCCCACAAACATGGGCGGAGAGCGGGGAGGATCAGCTTGAGGTCGACTTCGGACCTTGTCGGCAGTTGCGGACGTTTGGTCAAGCTTCCGAACCGCCCCTGAACTGACCTTGCCTCCCGGGCAACACAGCTTTCAGAAGCCGGCGCCCTTCCATCATGGAAGAACGCGGGGCTCGCAAGGCCGCGCCGGCAGTATCACGCAGCGTCATAATCTGGACCGGCGGAGGCCGGAGCACCAATCAAGTAGGAACGACTGAACCCGCGACCATGTCCATGAACGGAAGCGATCTAGCCGCTATAATGCGTCCAGAGCACGCCCCGAAACGCAGTTCAGCAATTCCCCTCTCGAAGAAAAACGCCCCGAAGGGCGTTCGGTCATCTGCATTGGTGGACCTGAGGGGAATCGAACCCCTGACCTCTTCCATGCCAAGAACGAGATCGGGCGTGGCCCACATTCTGCCGTATCGGGGGCTGCCAATGACGGTCACAACCGGGGGGTCCGTCAGGGACTTCGTGCGGCCTTATGCCCATCCCGCGGCGATCACAACAGCGCGCGAAACTGCTCTGGCGTCAAGCCGGCATCCCGCGCAATCCCACCCATTGTGAACGCGCTCACCGGATTGTGCCGTGGAATCGTCACGATCCGCGTGCCATCGGTCATGACGACGTGCTTACCTTGGCGAGCGATCCGGAACCCGGCCTTCTCAAGGGCGCGAATCGCATCTAGGTGATCGATGCCCGGGATGCGGGGCACGCCCTACGCGACCTCGACTTCGCGGACCTCGCATCGTCCGAGTAGCTCGTCGCGCACAGCGAGATACTCTCGGATCGCATCACGCACGTCAGCTAACGCCTCGTCTTCCGTGGCTCCCTGTGACCAGCACCCGGGAAGACCCGGCACCGAAACGCTGCATCCCTCTTCGGAACCAGTCAATGCAACCTTGTAGATCATGGCTACGCTCTCATCTCTAACAGACGAGTCTCGTGGTGACGATCGGGTTTCTCTGGTGGACCTGAGGGGAATCGAACCCCTGACCTCTTCCATGCCAAGGAAGCGCGCTCCCGCTGCGCCACAGGCCCTTCGTGGGTATTCTACATCGGCGCCCGCGGGGGGTGCTCGCGGCGCGCTTGGAGAACGATGGACCGCCGACGGGCGTGACGGGGGGATGGTTTTGCGTCTTTTCTGGAAATCCAGCGTCTACGTTGATGAGCGATGAGCGCGGTGTTGACCGTGGCGAGTATCTGAAAAGGGGTAAGCAGACGATGGCGAAGGATGTGGTGGTCAAAGTCGATCGGGGGTGGGGCGCCGCGTACCCTGATGGTCAACGCGTAACGTTGGAGGTGCTGGAGAGCGGAGGGATTGGCGTGGATGGCTGCTGCTCGACCGCGATCCAGGCAACGTGTTGTGCGCCAGACGAGAAAGCAGACTGCTGCGGAGCGGCCACGCCAGGTACGTGTGGCTGCGCGGCTGGCGGCGCGGCGCGGGTCTGACGGCGGCTTCCCTGGCAATGCTGAGCGAACAGACCTGGCGGGAGCTGCGGGGCCGGCTGCGGGGATTCGTTGCTCGGCGCGTGGGCGAAGACGACGCCGACGACGTGGTGCAGGAGGTGTTCCTGCGCATTTACCGCGGCATCGATTCGCTCCACCAGGGGGGGCGCCTGGAGGCGTGGGCTCACCAGATCACGCGCAATGCTATCGCGGATCACTTCCGGTCTCGGGGAAGGCGCCACGAGGACCTGGCCGATGACGAGGACTTAGAGCGGGCGGCCGAGCGCGGGAGTACGTTGACTGGAGAGGCCGACGTGGTTGACGAGACTGCGTGTGATCCTGGTCTGGCGTCCTGCTTAGCTCCGCTCGTCGCTCAGCTAGCGGAGCCGTACCGCCAGGCCGTGGACATGGTGGAGATGGGCGGGCTAGACCAGGCGGATGCTGCCGCGCGCGTGGGCATCTCCACCTCGGGCATGAAGTCGCGGGTGCAGCGCGCGCGTCGACAGCTCCGGGCGATGCTGCTGGAGTGCTGCCGCGTGGAACTGGATCGGCGGGGCGGGGTACTGGACTATCGCCCGCATGGCGGCGAGTGCGACGGCTGCGGAGGGGGTGGAGGCATGCCGTGCTGCGACAATTGATCCCAACGCGCGCCAGGCCATTCTGCCAGCCGCGCGCCGGGGGAGACATGAGCGCCTGACGCCACCGCGCGCGGCTGGCGATCCGTGCGGCCCCGCGTGCATCGAAACCCGTGCCGTGCCATGTCCAGCGCGTGGCGAGAGACGACCTGAGTCCCTACGTTGGCGGCCTGGGCCGTAACCGGGGCGCCGCGTTTTGACCTGCGTCGCCGCTTGTTCCCACGATCCTTGTGCAAGGCTCAGCGTTGAGGTTGCCCGCCGCGACGCGGTTGCACAGGGACGCGGGGTGACGGGTTTCCGCGACTCAGCCCATGGCGTTCGGCCGCGGGTTTCTTAGCCGGGACCGGACGGAGCGGTAGAATCTGCTCAAAGCGAGGCGCGTGGGCGATGTTTCCCTCTCCTGGTCGATGGTACAATCTCGTCCCCCGTTCCGAGGTCTGGGCCAGGTCCAGCGCCAGCAAAGCGAGCCTCGGGTCGCCCCGCCGTCGCCTTCCGATGAGCGTTCGTTCGCCAGGCCGGGCTTTGCCTTGCTCCGAGTCCAACAGACTCTCCAGTTCAGTGCGCGCGTCTCAGACCGTGGTTGGCCTCATCACGGCACCCGGGATCTCGCCCCGGCTCGGGAACGGGACCTGGCTGTCTCGCGCTTGAGGCTGCTCGTCACGGCGCTGGCCGCCATTGGTCTGGTGGGCGTGGCCTGGTCGCGGCTGGTGAACCTGGACACCTTCGTCGGCAAGTTTGATGAGGGGATTCGCGGTGGCCAGCTCTTGCTGATGGCGGCCGGCTATCGCCCGTTTCGCGACATCTTCGCTTCCCAGGGCCCGCTTTCGCTGGACATCTACTATCCGGCGTTCATGCTGTTTGGCGAGACGCTGGGCGCGGCGCGGGTGACCCCGGCCGTCCTATCCATCGTGGGGCTCGTGCTTACGGCGGTGGCGGCGAGGATGGTGGCGGGCAACGTGGCTGGGTTCGTTGCCGGCGGGATCCTGGCGCTGAGTCCGGCGTTTCTGAAGAATGCGCGACTCGCGCTGGTGGAAGTGCCCGCGCTGGCGCCGGCGACTGGTGCCGTCGTCGCGATGCTGGCGTATCAAGCTGGCGCGGGTCGTGGGTGGTTGGCTGGGTCCGCGGTCCTCGCGGCGCTGGCGGTATTGATCAAGCCGATGGTCTTGCCGGTGATGGCGCCGCTCGCGATCTTGCTGCTGGTGCGACGCGACCGCGGGCCGGCTCGTTGGGCCGTCGACGCCCTCGTGTTTGGCGGTGTTGGTCTCGTGGTCGCGGCCGCGATCATCGGGCTGTACGGCCCGGCGGATGTCTACGAGCAGATGGTTCGATTCCGGGCTGCCTCGCGCCAGGTGGAGCCGTGGAGCCTGCGCGAGAACTGGGTGGCGATGTCGGGCGAGCTGGTGGATGAGCAGATGGCGCTGTGGGTCGCCTCGCTGCTGGCGGCCGTGCTCGCGGTCAGCAGGCGGCCAGTGGTCGGATTGGCGCTTGTCTCCTGGCCTGTGGCTTCGTTCGCGCTGCTGATGTTCTATTCGCCGCTTCAGTTCAAGCACGCGGTGATCATGCTGCCGCCGGTCGCGCTGCTGGTGGGCGTGGGGGCGGGATTCTGGTGGCCGGGCTTGCGCTCGGTCGTCGCGGGAGCGCGTGCCCCGCTGGCGCTTGGCGGCGCGGCGTTTGGGCTGGGCGTTGCCGTCTGGTATGGAGCCAGCCTGCCAGCACTGTACGCGCTGGACCGCCGGGTGATCCAGGCGCTTCCCGATCGCGATCCTGAGACGTACGATGAAGAGGTTGAGCTGATCGCGGCGCTGACTCGCCCGAACCAGTTTGTCCTGGTGGACGAGCCGTACGTGGCATTCGGCGCACGAAGGCTGGTGCCGCCGTCCCTGGTCGATACGTCCATGGTGCGTATCCGCTCGCGTACGCTCGACGCACCCGAGCTCATCGGGGCCAGCCAGCGCTTCGACGTTCAGGCCATGATGCTCTTCACCGATGGGCTCCGCCGGGTGACCCGGTTCGCGGACTGGGTTGACGAGGCGTTCGTACCGGTCAAGGTGAACGAACGGCGCAACGGGAAGGACCGCGCTATCTACGTGCGGCGAGATGGGGACCTGGCTGGTGCGCGGGCAGTCCTGGACGCCACGGTGAGTGGGCGTTCGGGCACGGAATTCGGCGGGGAGCTGCGGCTGCTTGGCCACGCGATCGATCGGCCCGAGGTTCGCCCGGGGGGCGCTATCGGTCTGACGCTGGGCTGGGAGGCGCTGGGTCGCCCCACCGCTGACTGGCACGTCTTGACGATCCTGAAAGACCAGCGCGGGGCGGTGGCGGAGCAGAACGAGCGGGGGCTGGGCGGGGGCGCGGACGGCACCGCGACGTGGGAGCCGGGGCGCTGGGTGTACCGCACGTCATCTTTGACTGTGCGGCCTTCGGTTCGACCGGGCGAGTACCAGCTCTACGTCTCGCTTTACGATTCGAAGGCGCGGCGCCTGCTCCCGATTGATGCCGCGGGTGCCACTGAGGCACCGATCGCGGCGATCACGGTGCGCTCCTGAAGTGCAGATGCGGGCGGCAACGTTTGCGATGACCGGCCTGAGGGTTGGCGCGGCGACCTGGCCGGCCGAGACGCTGGTGTTGGGAGCGATCGTCCTGGTGGCGGCGTTCATGCGCCTGATCCGGCTGAGCAGCACGAGCGGCGACCTGGACGAGGGCATCCGCGGCATCCAGCTTCTCCTGGTGTCCGCCGGCTACCGGCCCATGCAGGAGATCTTCTCCTCGCAGGGCCCGCTGCTGCTGGACATGCTGCACCCGCTGTACGTGGCGTTTGGCGAGACGCTGGGCGCGGCACGGTTGGCCGTGGGTCTGTACTCGGTGATCGGCATTCTGGGCGCGTACTGGGCCGCGCGGACCGTGGGTGGCCCGACCGGGGCGGCCGTCGCCGCGGTGGTGCTGATTGCCAGTCCGACGTATTTGCGCAATTCGCGCCAGGCACTGGCGGAGCTTCCCGCCATGGCGCCTGCCATGCTGGCGGTGGCGGCTGCGCTCACCTATCAGCGCTCGCCCCGCGCCATCTGGCTGGTGCTCACCGGCGTCTTGCTGGCGGTGGGACTTCTCATCAAACCCATCGTGATCGCGGCGGCTGTGCCGGTTGGCCTGGCGGTCCTCATCGGTGCCCCACGCAAGCCGTTGGCCGTCTCCATCCTGGCGTTTTGTTGCACGATGGTCATCGGCGGGGTGATCTACGCCACGGGTATCTCGGCGTTTCTTGCCCAGATGGTCGACTATCGGCTGCAGAGCCGTCAGGCAGCCGGGTGGAATCTGCGCGAGAACCTCCAGGTGCTTCAGACCAGCCTGCTGGCACGTGACCAGATTGGCATCTTCGCCCTGGGGGCGGGGTCGATGGCGGCGCTGGCGATTCGGTCGCCGCGTTACGCTCTGCCGCTGGTCGGGTGGGTGGCCGGCTCGGCGGCCATCCTGATCTTCTACGCGCCGTTGTTCCCGAAGCACGTCGTCATCGCGGTGCCGCCGCTCGCGGTCTTGATTGGCGCCACGGTAGGACACGTCTGGAGTGGGCTGCGTGAGCGGTCTCCGAGCGCGGTGCTGGGGGCCGTGATCCTCTTTGTACCGGGGCTGTTCTATCTCTGGTCGCTTCCGGCTATCTGGACCTGGGATGCTCGATTCATGAACCTCCAGGCCGGCTCAGAGGGAGAACGGTTCGGGCAGTCGGCGGATCTGGCGGCGGCGATCACGGCTACCACCAGCCGCGGTGAGTTCGTGGTCACGGATCACCCGTACCTGGCGCTTATGGCGCAGCGGCTCGTGCCGCCGGAGCTCGCCGATCCATCCGCGACGCGACTGCGCGCCAGGGCGCTGACGGGCGGCGACATCGTGGCGGCGGGAGAACAGTACAACGCCCGCCTGGTCATTCTGTGGGGAGACCGTTTCAGGCCATACGCCAACGTGCGCGGGTGGCTGGAGGACAAGTTCCAGCCCATCAAGGTCTACGGCAGGGGGGGTGATTCCGCCCGTGTGATCTACGCCCGTCGAGGGGGTGATCTGGATCGAATGAGAGCAGCGCTGCAGACATCGATTGCTGAGGTGTCCGACGCCGCGTTTGGCAACGTCATCCGCCTGCGGGGGTTCTCCCTGGATCGGGCTGAGCTGCCTCGAACCGGGAATGTGGCGGTGACGTATGAGTGGGAGGCGCTGGCCCGGGCGAACGTGGACTACCATGTGATCTCCGAGCTTCGCGGGCCGGATGGTCAGGTGTGGAGCTCGGAGGAGCTCTCATTGGGTGGCCGGGCGATTGGGGTGTCCGAGTGGCAACCGGGCACGTGGCTGTTCCAGACTTCCATCTTCGATCTGCCCGCCAATGCGCCGAGCGGTGACTACGTGCTCTGGGTGGGCGTGTACGACAGCCGCGCCAAGGCTGATCTTCCACTGACGGCCGGCGATTCTCGACTCGCCACGCGCGCCGAGCCTGTGTATCGCTTCGGAGCCGCCCAGATCCTGGTACGCTGAGCTCGTGGTCGGCATACCGTTTGCGGCGGTCAGAACCGTCAATTCCCGCCTGATGTGGGCGTGGAGGGCGGCGGAGGGAGTCCTCCTGACCGTGTTGGCCGTCGCAGCCTGGACCACGCGGTTCATCGATCTGGAGGCGCCGCGGAGCAACTTCCCGGATCTGTTCGACGAGGGAATACGGGCTGAGCAGCTCTTCCTCATGTCCCGCGGCTTCCGCCCGTTCCGTGACATCTACGCGGCGCAGGGCCCGCTACTGCTGGACACGCTGTACCCGTTCTACGCCTGGTTTGGCGAGACGCTGGGATCGATCCGTCTCGGTGTTGGCGTGCTCTCACTTGTGGGGGTGGCGGGTGCCTATTTCGCCGCGCGCCAGGCGGGAGGTCGGCTTGGGGGTCTGGTCGCCACCGCGCTGCTTGTGGGCAATGCTGCCTATCTGGAGGGGTCGCGGCTGGCGCTGGCGGAGGTTCCTTCGCTGGCACCTTCGCTGGTGGCACTGGCGCTAGCGCTACGCTATCAGGCTAGCGGGTCCCGCGGCTGGCTTGCCGCAAGCGCGGCGGTTGGCACCGTGGGATTGCTGATGAAGCCTATGGTGGTGCCGGTCTGCCTGGCGATTGCGACGATTGCCGTGGTGCGTGCGTGGGGGTTGGACGCTCGGAGCGGTCTGCGGCTCGCAGTTCGCGATGCTGGGCTGGGCCTCGCCATCGCGCTGGCGTTGACGTCGGCGGTGGTGCTGTTGATGGGGCCGCGCGACGTGTATGAACAGCTCGTGGTGTATCGCGCGAACGCTACGGGGGCGTCTGGCTGGGACTGGCGGTCGGCCTGGAAAGAGGCCGTGGCCGGGCCAGTGGCTGCCCAGCCTGCACTGTACGCGCTGGCGTTGGTTGCGGGAGGAACCGCGTGCTGGCTGGACCCGGCGGTGCGTCCCGCTCGCCGTGTGGGCCGCCGCGTCGTTTGGGCTCTTGTTCGTGTATACGCCGTTGCATCCGAAGCACCTGGTGTACGCGGTTCCGCCGGCCGCCTTGCTGAGCGGGGCCGGTATCGGCATTGTCTGGAGCAGCCTGGCGGTAGGTCATCGATCTCCCGCGGTGGCGCTGGCGCTGCTACTTTCGCTGGGGCTGTTCTGCTGGGAGCTTTTTGCGATGCCCGCCGCCCTGGTCCGTGGTACTCAGGTGGCGCTTGACGAGAACGATCTGGATCTGCACGTGTTTGACGAGGAGGCCGCTCGTACGCTGGCCGCGCTGGCCGCGCCCGATGAGTTTGTGCTCACGGATCACCCGTACATCGCGTTTCTGGCGAAGCGGATGGTGCCGCCTGAGCTTGTGGATCCGTCGCGTGGCCGCGCGCGGGCGGGGACACTCACTGAGGAGGTCGCGGCGCGTGCGGCGACGGAGCGGGACGTTGCGGTGGTGATGTTCTGGGCGGATCGGCTGAAGCGGTTGGGGAAATTCAACAACTGGGTGGATCAGCGCTACGAGCCGGTGGCGTCATTCGGCGCACGGAATGCGAAGAATCGTCGCGGCAAGGACCGGACGATCTTCTTGCGGAACGATCGCGATCTGGGCCAGGCTCGCGAGACGCTGAGCGCGCTGTTCGGCGCGCGGACCAGTGTGGAATTCGACGGCGACTTGAGGCTGTTTGGCTCAACCGTGGAGCCTCGCCGCGCGTCGCGCGCGGAGCCGTTTGACGTAACGCTGGCATGGGAAGGATTGCGGGACGTGCGCTTCAATTACAAGTTGATTGTGTCGCTCGTCGGCGCGGACGGTCGCGAGTACGCCGCTCAGGAACAAGATCTGGAGGGCCCAACAGACGGCGCGGAGGGGTGGCCAGGCGGGCGTTGGATGCTGCGGGGGTACATGGTGACGCCGCCGACGAACGTCCGGGCGGGGGAATATCGAGTGGTAATCTCACTGGACAACCCGCGAACCCGGTAGACGCACCACCCCAGAGGGAGGGGGAGGCGATGATCCGGGACGGGAGGCTCATCGTAGGGACGGTGGAGCTTCAATAGCGGCGGTGGAGCCGCTTTCAATTCGAGGGGGTCGACTTGGCATGCGCAAGACTGCAAAGTGGTTTGCTGTTGCCCTGAGCGCCGTGCTGATCGTGGTGGCGGTGGGGTTGGCGCGCTCTACGGGCTGACTTCGCTGCGCTTCAACCGGACGTACACCGTCCAGGTGCAGCAGATCGCGATTCCCACCGACCCCGGGGCGATTGCGCGCGGTGAACACCTGGCGGTGGCGATCACCAAGTGCGGGGACTGTCACGGGGTGGACCTCGGGGGCAACGTGCTGGTGGACAACCCAGTCATCGGTCGCCTGGCGGGTCCCAACCTCACGCGCGGGCGTGGAGGTGTTGGTGGCGCGCTGAAGGATGAGGACTGGGTGCGCGCGTTGAGGCATGGAGTGGCGCGTAGCGGAAGGCCGCTCAACTTCATGCCGTCGGAGGAGACCTCCCAGCTTGCGGACGATGATCTCGCCGCGATTGTGGCGTACGCGAAGAGCGTGCCGCTGGTCGATCGCGAGGTGCTTCCGACTGCATACGGGCCATTGGGGCGATTCCTTGTATTGACGGGCGAGATCGACATTCCGGCGGAGCGAGTCGATCACGCGGCGAAGAGCGTGGCAACGATGAAGCCGGAGCCAACGGCTGAGTACGGTCGATACCTCGCGGTGGTGGGAGGCTGCGTGGGATGCCACGGGCCCTCGTTGTCCGGCGGACAAGTCCCGGGGGACTCCCCCGAGTTTCCACCCGCGGCGAACATCACGCCCGGCTGGCATCGGATCGTGGACTGAGCAGCAGTTCTTCACTGCGTTGCGGACAGGCGCCCGGCCAGATGGCAGCAGGATCAATCCGTTCATGCCGTGGGCGGCGACGAGCAAGATGACTGACGACGAGACGCGCGCGCGCTGTATCTCTACTTGAAAACGGTGCCTTCGCGCCCGACTGGAAATCGATGATTGGGTAGCGTTGCCGCCACGATTGTCGTGCGGCCAATTCCCGGACTCTGGTTCGACGGGAAAGCTTGCCTGGTGCTGGCGCTCTGGCCTATGCCGCTGCAATGCGCGTCTGGAATCTAGACGCGTTCACGGGCTCTTTTGACGAGGGCATCCAGTCAGAGCAGCTCTTGCTGATGTCGGCCGGGTACCGTCCATTTCGCGACATTTTTTCCTCGCAGGGGCCGATCCTGCTGGACCTGCTCCACCCGTTCTTTGTGTGGTTTGGCGAAACACTCGAGGCGGCGCGGAGCGGCGTCGTGGCGCTGTCGCTGGTGGGCGCTGGTGGGCGCGTGGTGGGCTGGCCGCGCGCTGGCTGGCCCAGTGACTGGTGTAGCAGGCCTTGTTCTGCTCGTCCTTAGCCCTGGCTTTCTGGAGGGGTCGCCACCGCGCTGCTTGTGGGCAATGCTGCCTATCTGGAGGGGTCGCGGCTGGCGCTGGCGGAGGTTCCTTCGCTGGCACCTTCGCTGGTGGCACTGGCGCTAGCGCTACGCTATCAGGCTAGCGGGTCCCGCGGCTGGCTTGCCGCAAGCGCGGCGGTTGGCACCGTGGGGTTGCTGATGAAGCCTATGGTGGTGCCGGTCTGCCTGGCGATTGCGACGATTGCCGTGGTGCGTGCGTGGGGGTTGGACGCTCGGAGCGGTCTGCGGCTCGCAGTTCGCGATGCTGGGCTGGGCCTCGCCATCGCGCTGGCGTTGACGTCGGCGGTGGTGCTGTTGATGGGGCCGCGCGACGTGTATGAACAGCTCGTGGTGTATCGCGCGAACGCTACGGGGGCGTCTGGCTGGGACTGGCGGTCGGCCTGGAAAGAGGCCGTGGCCGGCCAGTGGCTGCCCAGCCTGCACTGTACGCGCTGGCGTTGGTTGCGGGAGGAACCGCGTGCTGGCTGGACCCCCGGCGGTGCGTCCGCTCGCCGTGTGGGCCGCCGCGTCGTTTGGGCTCTTGTTCGTGTATACGCCGTTGCATCCGAAGCACCTGGTGTACGCGGTTCCGCCGGGCCGCCTTGCTGAGCGGGGCCGTATCGGCATTGTCTGGAGCAGCCTGGCGGTAGGTCATCGATCCCGCGGTGGCGCTGGCGCTGCTACTTTCGCTGGGGCTGTTCTGCTGGGAGCTTTTTGCGATGCCCGCCGCCCTGGTCCGTGGTACTCAGGTGGCGCTTGACGAGAACGATCTGGATCTGCACGTGTTTGACGAGGAGGCCGCTCGTACGCTGGCCGCGCTGGCCGCGCCCGATGAGTTTGTGCTCACGGATCACCCGTACATCGCGTTTCTGGCGAAGCGGATGGTGCCGCCTGAGCTTGTGGATCCGTCGCGTGGCCGCGCGCGGGCGGGGACACTCACTGAGGAGGTCGCGGCGCGTGCGGCGACGGAGCGGGACGTTGCGGTGGTGATGTTCTGGGCGGATCGGCTGAAGCGGTTGGGGAAATTCAACAACTGGGTGGATCAGCGCTACGAGCCGGTGGCGTCATTCGGCGCACGGAATGCGAAGAATCGTCGCGGCAAGGACCGGACGATCTTCTTGCGGAACGATCGCGATCTGGACTCCGCGCGGGCGGCTTTGACCGGAACATTGGGCAGGGCTGCTTCGATCGAGTTCAATGGCGACATCCGCTTGCTGGGCGCGGCCATCGAGCCGATCTCGGCGCCACGCTCCGAGCCATTCGACATAACGCTGGCCTGGGAGGGACTCAGGGACGTGCGCTTCAACTACAAGCTCATCGTGTCGCTGGTGGGAGGCGACGGGCGCGAATACGCCGCGCAGGAACAGGATCTGGAGGGGCCGACGGACAGCGGCGAGGGCTGGATGGCCGGGCGCTGGATGATCCGAGGATACATGGTCACGCCTACCGCAAACGCCCGGGCAGGCGACTATACGGTACAGATCTCGTTGGACCATCCGCGTACGGGGGGCCGGGTTACGCCCAGCGGATCCGGCCTGGACGTGATCCGGGACGGGCGCCTCGTTGTAGGCAGTGTGAGCTTGAAATAGAATTCGGCGGGGCCGGGTGGGGCCCGAATCCAGCTGAAGGGGGCTATCTGTGGTGCGCAGATTGGCGCGATGGATCGGTGTTGCCATTGCCGGGATCGCATTGTTGGTGGCCGCCGGCCTGGGTGTGCTGTACGGTCTGACCGGGTGGCGCTTCAGCCGGACGTACTCGATCTCGATCTCGCCGCCCGCGATACCCGCCGACGCGGCGACGATTGCGAGGGGTGAGCATCTGGTGGTGGCAATCGCGAAGTGCATCGATTGCCACGGAGTGGATCTGGGCGGCAACTTGCTCGTCGACGATCCTATGCTCGGTCGGCTGGCGGGGCCGAATCTGACGCGCGGACGAGGTGGCGTGGGAGGTCAACTGAAAGACGAGGACTGGGTACGCGCGCTTCGTCACGGCGTCGCGCGCGACGGGCGGGCGCTAAAGTTCATGCCGGCACAGGAGACGTCGAAGTTGACGGATGAGGACCTAGCCGCGGTCATCGCCTACGCGAAGAGCGTTCCACCTGTCGATCGCGAGATGTTGCCGACCGCGTATGGGCCACTGGGCCGGTTTCTGGTCTTGCGCGGCGAGATCGAGATATCGGCGGAGATCGTTGACCATGGCGCCAAGGCCGTTCCGAGCAGAAAGGTCGAGCCCACAGTCGAGTACGGAGACTACCTCGCTCACGTCGGTGGCTGCGTGGTATGCCACGGCCCGAGCCTATCCGGCGGTCACGTGCCGGGTTCTCCTCCCTGGCTGCCGCCGGCCGCGAACATCACCCCAACTGGGATCGGTTCGTGGACGGAGGAGCAGTTTTTCACCGCGCTTCGCACTGGGGCCCGACCCGATGGCTCCCGCATCGACCCGTTCATGCCGTGGGCGGCCACGAGCAAGATGACGGATGAGGAGACCCGGGCGCTGTATCTTTATCTGAAAACGGTGCCACCGCGCCCGACTGGAAATCGCTGATTGGGTAGCGCCGCCGCCGCGGCCATTCCGCGGCCGAGGCCTGGAACCTGGATAGCGCTCGAGGCCGGCCTGGTGCTGGCTCTGCTGGGCTATGCGCTGGCGATGCGCGTATGGAATCTGGACGCGTTCACCGGCTCTTTTGACGAGGGCATCCGGTCAGAGCAGCTCTTGCTGATGTCGGCCGGGTACCGTCCATTTCGCGACATTTTTTCCTCGCAGGGGCCGATCCTGCTGGACCTGCTCCACCCTTTCTTTGTGTGGTTTGGCGAAACACTCGAGGCGGCGCGGAGCGGCGTCGTGGCGCTGTCGCTGGTGGCGCTGGTGGGCGCGTGGTGGGCTGGCCGCGCGCTGGCTGGCCCAGTGGCTGGTGTAGCAGGCGTTGTGCTGCTGGTGCTGAGCCCTGGGTTTCTGGAGGGCTCGCGCCTGGCGCTGGCAGAGGTGCCGACAATCGCGCCGGCACTGCTCGCGCTGGCCCTCGTGGCGGCGTACCGCCACTCCGGTCGCACGGGCCTGCTCGTGGGGTCAGCCCTCGCCTGCGCGATTGCCTTGCTGATCAAACCGATGGTGATCCACGTGGTCGTGCCGCTAGGTGTGGCGCTGGTCCTCCCGCGGCCTGGCGAGCGCATTCGGTCGTGGCGACGTTACGTTTCGCGGGGCGCCGCCGAAGGGCTGGCGTTCGCGACGGTTGTTGCCCTGGTCTGTGGGCTCGTGGTGCTGGCTCTCGGTCCGGCGCAGGTGTGGGACAACCTGGGGGCATATCGCGCGGGTGCCGGTCACACGCTGGGCGCGGACTGGGCGAAGAACCTCCGACTCTCGAGCATCGAGGTTGGGTACGAGCTGCCGGGCTTCTTCGTGGTGGCGGTCGTGGGCTTCGCCCTGGGGTTGTGGCGGCGGACGGCAGCCACGCTGATCGTGGGGAGCTGGCTGTGCGCCGTGCTCTTGATGTTCGCGCTCTACGGGGACCTGGCGGATAAACACGTGGTGTACGTGATCCCGCCGTTGGCACTGCTCGGGGCGCTTGGGGTGGACGTCACCGCGTCGCTGCTGGCGGGTGGTGTGGCCCTGGTGAGGTCGCGGCGCGCGCGCACGACCGATGGTCCGGCGTTCCTCGACGGCGCGGCATTGCTCGTCGGATTGTTGGCGGTGGTGATCTACGTCCTGGGGATCCAGTCGCTCTACCGCGAGCAGCGGCGAGTGGTGATCGATAACGAGAAGATCGCTGAACGCCGCCGCAACCTCGATCGCGAGATCGAGATTGCGGACATCATCCAGTCCAAGACCCAGCCAAATGAGTGGGTGTTGTCCGATGATCCGTCCGCCGCGTTCAGAGCACGGAGGATGGTCATTCCATCGCTCGTTGATACGTCAGGCACACGCGTGGACGCGGGCTCGCTGACATCGGAGCGCGCGATCGCGGCCTCGGAGCAGTACCGCCCGGTGGTGGTGGTTACGCGCGGTGGCCGACTGGCCAAGCTGGACGCGTTCAAGGAGTGGCTGACCGCCAGCGGTTACCAGACGGTGCGCACCTACGATGGTGGCTGGCGCGTGTACGTCAGGGGGGATCGCTGACCTTGTAGACGGTCCAGCCGCCGCGCTGGTAGACGACTGGGAACGTGAACTCAGCCGTCCGCGCCGGCACGAAGTGAGTAACGCCGTAGAGGCGACCCATCTCCCGGATGCGCTCCTCGGTGAGCCGACGGTATGCCGAATCTAGCTCTTCGCGGTATCGGAGCACGTCCGTGCCGCCGATGGCGAGGACACGGTCACGAAACTCGTAGTTGTGGGCCGTGAAGTACACCGCTTGATTGGCGCGCTCCCGCATGAGGAACAGGGCGCGGTTGGCGTTCTTGTAAAACGTCTCATTGTTGGGCTCGCTCGGGAGGATGAGGAAGACGCTATCGATTGGCGTCTGCTCGCTGGCCCACTGCTGGAATTCCGCGGCGGCGTTCAGGCCGCCGCGATGCCTCAACTCGAAGAGCCAGTCGGTTGACCCACGGATGCCCCAGGCGCCGAGTAGCGCCAGAAACAAGGCCGCGCCCAACGCTGTCTTCTCGCCGGTTCGATTCTTCAGAAGGAGCCAGAGCCCCCACCCGGCCAAAAGGGCGGCGGCCATCGCGGCCGCCTTCAGCCCGTCGTTGAGATCCACGATCCAGTACCGAGTGCCAAAGGCGCGTGCGCTCGCCACCGCCGCTACCAGCGCGGGGCCAACGGCTTCGAGCGACCGCGTGGGCAGCGTGGTCCACCTCTGGGCGGCGGCTATCAGCACGATGGCGAGCGCGGCGCTGAGGAACAGCGGTTCGGCGGGAGAGAAGTCGCTGGGCGAGACCAGCATGGCGCCAAAGAGCGTCAGTACGAGGGTTCGGGGCTGACTGCCGTCTTGCCAGGCGCGAACCAGGTAGCTGGCGACGAAGGGTAGCCCCAGCACGTTGACGAGCCAGGCAGCGCGTGGGAACTGTAGCCGGGCTACGAGCGTCGAAACGGGTCCGCGCAGGTAGAGGTCGATAAACACCACTGAGACGGCGCAGAGGGCGATCACGCCGACCACGATCCGGAGGACGCTCCAACGGTGTTGCCGCTGGCCTGTTGATAGCAATCCGAGTCCGAGGAGCGCGAGGCCGGCGAGGTTGTGGGCACGCAGTGGCAGGCGATCCCAATTGACTAGGACAGACAGATCCGTGGCCAGCTCTATGCGAGCAAGCTGGAGTGCCCAGCCGGGCAGCGCATCAGTATGGCGCGTGACTGAGCCGAGAATCGCGGGCATGCCGCACAGCAGCATGCTGAATCCGGCGACGGCGACCGCGCGCACGCCCGCTCCGCGTATTCCCAGCAGGTAGGCGATGCCGATGGCGCCGCCGACGTACGAGGTGGTGGGCGCGTGAACGTTGAGCGCCAGGCCGGTGGCTGCCCCGGCCAGCAGGTGCCGACCGGTCAGGAACCCGTACAGGCCGGCGAGTTGAAGGGGGAGGGCCAGGAAGGCCGGGGTGAGCTCGGCGGAGTGCAGGATGGCGCTCCCAACGGAGGTCAACCGAAAGCTGGCGATGTAGAGGGCAAGCACCACTGTCGCGCTGAACCTGTTGCCGGCGAGGTGCAGAGCGATCCGGTAGACGATCGCCAGGCTGACGACACTGGTGGGCAGGTACAGCACGAACAGGGCGGCGTCCAGGCTCGTGAACGACAGTGCGCCGACGACCAGGGCGATGAACTGATACGTGTACGCGGCTGGCGTGCCGTCATGGAGGCTGTAGATGAACGGGTCATGGACGTAGAGCCGTGGGTCCACGAACGATTTGATGATGGGGATGTCTGACCACCGGCCGCCGTCGAACCCGCGGAACAACAGCGACCAGATGGCGGCGACCGTGCCGACGGCAAGCGCCTCCCGCCAGGTGGGTGCCGGGCCGGAGTCAGCGAGCCTGGCGAGCAACGGTGATCTCGATGCTGCCGATCTCAGCGGCGTCGCCGGCCGTCGGTAGCGTGGTGGTGGGCGTCAGGCGCCTGCCCCCGGAGGTAGCGACGGCGAGGGTCAGTGGGTGGCGGCCCGTCGCGGCGCTCTCGGCGACGGTCAGGCTAGCCCGCTGGACGAAGGGGCGGCCGGCATCCCATTCCTGGGCGGCTCTGGTCTTGTCGCAGCCTGGGCCATTGCCATCGGCAGCGGCGCCGGCGGACAGGTCGATCGTGTGCGCTGCACGACTGGAGATCAGCGGTCGCCAGTACAGGTCCATCCTCACGACCCCGCCGGGGCGGGGGTCTTCAAGGTAGAGGTCATAGCCGATGAGCTCGATGGCATCGCCGAATCGTACCGGGGCGGGGGTGGCGAGCGGATTGACGGGGCCACGGGCCCAGACGCCGGGTTCGAGATCTGGCAGGCTGAGCTCGCGATCGAAGCGGCCGGCGAATTGCTCCGCGGCGATCACGCGGGCGGGTGACGCGGATGGACCGGGTTCGTGGATGCGGAGGCGGGGTTGGCCGTTCACGGTGACGGTGTACGTCTCGTGGTAGTCTGTGGCGATGCGCCTACGGGGCGGCTCTAGCTCGTCCTGCACTTGATCCGCGATGATGTACAGCCGCGGATTGGCGGTGCAGCGCCAGGCGCCGCGGGTGTACCAGTGGGTGATCTGCGGATTCTCGTTGCTGTCGAATGATCCGTCGATGGCACGGTCGCGATAGAGCGCTGCCACCGCCTTCCAGCCGGCCTGATAGGGGAAGCCAAATCGCTCCTTGCGGAGGATGGACTCGCCCATGAGCGACGCGAACGGCATGGCCGGCAGGCGGCCGGAGCGGACCAGTTCTGGGCTGGTCTGCAGGAACACGGGACCCACGTAAGCGATCACGCCCGCCGCGGTGATGACAGCGACGAGCGCCAGGGCGATTCGAGATAGGGGCGAACGCCAGGTGGCGGCGACCGCGACGCCGCACAGAAGCGCCGCGCCGACGAACGCCACATGGATGTGCGTGCCTGGCTTCCGCGCCACCACGCCGTAGAACAAGAGCGGCCCCAGCAGCCAGAGGGCGCCGGCAAGCCATAGCGCGTCACGCGCACCACGCCTTCGGGCGATCGCGAGGTGAGCGACACCAGCGATCATGGTCGCGGCGATGACCATCAGGTAGAGCGGCGACGTATAGAGGGCACTGGTCGCGAGCAGGCCAGCCAGGTTGTTGTGAAGAGCAAGCTGGCCCACGCGATCGCCGAAGCGGTCGCTCACGGCAGTGTAGAGGGGGTTGAGTCGGTACGGCCCAAAGTAGGACAGCGTGACGGCGCCACCGATCATGCCGGCGGTGCCCCAATGACGGAGCATCACGGCGCGAGCTAGCGGGCGTCCCTGGGCCAGAGCGATCGCGGCGATTGGCGCCAGGACGAACACGGCGTCGAAATGCGCGAGCGCTCCGGTCGCAGAGAACAGTCCAGCCAGGACGGCGTAGCGCACTCGTCGGTGGTCGCACCAAAGCACGGTTGACCACGTGGCCATGACCGTCATGAGCAGCACGATGCTCTGGTATTGCGTGATGCGGGCGAACGCGACGTAGAAGCCGTTGATGGCGAGGGCGAGCGCGGCCGCGACGCCCGCGCTGGTGCCGCTGAGGCGCCTGGCGAGTATGAAGATCGCGAGGACGCCGCCGAGCGAGGCCATTGCGAATGGCAGGCGTGCTCCGGCCTCGTTGAGTGTGCCGTTCAGCCCGTACAGGAGCGCGATGATGACGATCTCCGCGGGGCCCTTGCCGTGGTGGAACAACGCGTCCGGCACGTTTCGCACGGCGCCGAGCGCGCGGAGGATGACCTCCGCCTCGTCACCCTGGAACTCCGAGTAGCCGATGCCGGCGAAGCGGAGAACGATGGTGGGGAGCATGACCATGGTGAGGAGGATCAGCGGCGCTCCGCGGGGACGTGGATCGGTTCGGGCGCCAAGGAGCGAGGCGGCGACCGTGGCGACTGCCAAGGTCAGCACGAAGGGCACTGCTACGAGGAGGGTGGTCAGCGGCGCGGGGAGCGCGATCAGGGCGAGACCGAGCAAGATGATGAGTGCGAAGCTGCCCGCGATGGCGAGCGCGAGCCGCTCTGTCAGGTCGATGTCCCGGTTGGGCGCGACCAGCCACGCGCTGGCCGCGCCGGCCGCCATCAAGAACATCAGCCCGCTCGCGGCCGCGGATGTCGCGTCGGCCGATGCCGTTGCGATGGCGAGGGCGAGGGCGGCGAGCCCGAGAAGTGCAATGGCTAGTGGGGCGCGGGGCAATCGAATCACGCGCCTGATGGTACTGGCTGGTAGCGGCGCGCTCGCGCGACCTCTAGTGCCCGGGGGCGAGTCGTAGGTCGTCTCAACGGCTTTCGTTGTTTGCTCTGCATGTTGACTTTCGATGGTTCGCCCTCGATTGAGCATGGTAGAGTTACGTTCCGCGTGAGGGCTCGTGTGGCGTGCCCTTCTCACAGGAGCAGCGTTACTTGGCGTCAGCCCAATGGCCGCCGGCTGCGAAGCGGACGGCCGCCTGGAGTGATTGGCTGCTGGTCGCCGCTATCGCGGTCTACCTCTTAGCCAACATCCCCTACCTGATGGCCTGGCCCCCTGTGAACGGGGATGAAGGGCGTGAGATGAACGCCTTCTGGGTGGCCAGCGGGATCGATCCGTCCGCCAGGAACCTGGATCCGGTGTTCCAGCACGATCCACTGTACAAGGGTGGCCTGCAGGGTTTCACCACAGGCATCTCGTTCAGGCTGGGAGGCCTCGGCCTCTTCCAGGGTCGGATCGTTTCGCTCATCTGGGGCGGAGCGCTGCTCTGGTCGACGTACCTGGCGGGACGACGGATCGTGGGGCAGGCGGCCTCCGTGTTGGCGGTGCTGTTCCTGGCTGTCTCGCAGCCATTTCTCGTCTCGTCGCATATTGTCCGACCGGACGTAATGGTGGCCACGCTCGTAATGCTGGCCCTCTGGGCGTCGTTGCGAGGCGTGGAGACGGGCGGGCGAATCTGGCACCTTCTGAGCGGCCTCTTGCTTGGGTTGTCGTTTGACGTTCATCCCAACACGCTCGCGTTTATGCCGCTGGTGGGTCTGGTGTACGTTTACGTACATGGTCGGCGATTTCTCGTGCAGCGCGATGCGTGGATCTTTGTCGCAGGGCTGGGGATCGCGGCAGCGTACTACCTGGGCGCGCGCGTCCTACCCGATCCAGTGCACTACCTGGAGACGTTTCAGTACTGGGTGGGCGTGGACAAACGTCCACCCCTCCTGGCGACCCGAGGTGGGTCGCCGATCCAGGCCGAGTTAGGCCGCTGGACGTCTTACTTTTCGCACCGCTATCTGGAGCTTGGGGTGCTCGGGATCGGCGTTGTGGTCGCGGGTATCCGGTCGGTCAGGCACCGTTGCCCGGATCTGCTCATCGCTGGTCTGGCGATCGCGATCACGGTGTTCACGGTCCTGGTGAGCAGCAAGACCGAGTTCTACATGATCCTGTTTTTCCCATTGTTGACGCTGCTCCTGGGGTCCGCGCTGGCGACGATCCACGAGCAACTGACCGGCCACCGCGTCCTTGCCGCCGTTGCCGCGGTGGCGCTGGCGCTGGGAGGAATGGGCTTTGAAGACAACTTCCGTGACATGGTTGAGGCGGCGAGCGATCTCAAGGAACGTGACTACGGGACGTTGACGGCACAGATTGAGGCGTACATCCCGGCGGGCTCGCGAGTGATCGCCCCGCCGATTTACTGGATTGGCCTGTCCAACCCGCCGTACTACCTGGATTTTGTGGATTTCTACGTCTGGGAGCGAGTTAGTCGTGAGCGTCGCACCTCCTGGTCGGAGTTCCTCGCGGAGATCAACCCAAGCTACGTCATTCTCGACTCCAAGGCGAAATACGAGGTGACGCGGACGGGACAGACTCGGTTCATGGAGGATAACGCTGAGCTGCTGGGCTCCATTCGGCACGTGAACTACGGTCGCGTGGAGATCTGGAAGATGCGGCAGGGGGGACGTTGACGGCCGCAGCCGCGCCACCGAAGCCAGCGCCAGCGGAGGCGGACGCAGTGCCCGTTGCGCAAGCGCGGCCGGCCGCCGGGGTGCCCGCGGTACTACTGGCCTGTGTGTTGCTTTTCATCCTGGCGTGGATCCCGCGGATCATCAACGTGGGCGGCTACCTGACGACTGACGAGGGCAACTGGATGGGGCGGACAGCGCTGTTCGCCACGGCGCTGACGGATGGCGATCCGCGCGGAACCTATCAGAGCGGGCATCCCGGGGTGATGACCATGTGGCTGTCGCTCATCGGGATGGGGCCAGATCGGGCGCTGGCGTTGGCGCCGTACGTCACGCCCGACGGATTGGAGAAGGCGCCGGCGTACCTCGAGACGTTGCGTCTTGCCCGACGACCCTTCACGGTCATGACGTCCGTGGGCGTCGTAATCATCACACTTCTGACGTGGCGAATGCTGGGTCGCGGTCCGGCGTTTGCGACGGGACTGTTGCTTGCGCTGGATCCTTTCTTCCTGGCGCACTCTGTGGTGGCGCATGTGGACAGCAACATCACCGTCTGGCTCACGGTGAGCGTGCTCTCCGCGGTGATCTACTTCTGGCGGGGTGGGGGCCGCTGGTTTCTGGTGGCGTCTGGGGCCGCCGCGGGACTGGCGTTCCTGAGCAAAGCACCTTCCGCCATCCTGCCCCTCTTTGTGCCGGTCGTGGCGCTGTCATCGCTATGGTCGCGCGGCATGTTGGGTAATCGTGCCGCGTGGACGCGGCTGGTGGGGGATGGGCTGTTCTGGGGCGCGCTGGCATACGGGGTGGCCGCGCTGCTGTGGCCTTCGTTCCGGACGGATCCGTTGGGGACCGTGCGGGAGATGGTGGACTACACCGAGGCGGTGGGCGGGTCAGATCACGAGAATTTCTTCCTCGGACAGCCCACCGGAGATCCTGGGCCGGTGTATTACCTCGTCTGCCTGGCCTTCAGGTTGACGCCCGTCACGCTGGCCGGACTGCTGGCGCTGGCGGTGTTCGGCGCGGCGGAGTGGCGGCGCGGTCGACGCTCGTGGCAGGCGCCGGTGGTCATCCTGGCGCTCTTCTGCGGCCTATTCGTAATGATGATGTCGTCCGCGCCTAAGAAGTTCGACCGCTATATGCTGCCGATCTTCCCCAGCCTCCAGATACTCGCCGGACTGGGCATCTGGCTGTCGCTGGCCAGGATCGCGCCGTTTCGGCAGCGGTTGCTCTTGCCCGCATTGTTGGCTGGGCTTGGTCTGCTCCAGGTCTTGCCCGCGATCCTTGTGTACCCGTACTACCTCGCGTACTACAACCCGTTGCTGGGCGGTGGGCAGGCTGCGCGGAGATCGATCGTAGTGGGCTGGGGGGAGGGGCTGGACATCGTGATGGAGCATCTCAACGCGAAGCCAGACGCCGATCGCCTGACCGTCGCCGGATTCTATCCGCGGGTGATGAGCGCGCAGTTCAAAGGGACTGTGCTTTCGCCGAAGCAGTTCGATGAGGCCATGGCAGACTACGTGGTGCTGTACGTAAACGCGGTGCAGCGGGACCTGGCCGATCGCCTGCGGACGATCACTCGCGGAAAGCGGACAGAGCAAGTGGTCCGCATCAACGGCATCGAGTACGCCCGGCTGTTCCCAATACCGCCTCCGCCCCGAAGGAACGCCGCCGGCACCGAATATGGAGGCGTTGCTCGCCTGGAGCGGACGTTCTTGAAATCCGATGAACGCCGCAATCCGAAGTCGGACAACTACAACCCTGGCGACACGCTTCAGTTGACTTTGCGCTGGCGAGCCATCGGCGCGGTGCCACCGGATACTGTTGTGAACGTGTCGCTGATCCGTCGACGAGGCGGCGGGGCGGTGGTTCAGAGCGAGCTGCCGTTTGGCGCGCGGTCAGCTAATCAGGCGGACGTGTCCGGCGCGGATTTCAACATCCAGTCGCACCGCCTGGCGCTGCCGGACACGGTGGACCAATACAGCGTGGTCGTGGGACTTCGACGGGGCGACGGGGCCTGGGTTCCGGTCACGTCGGTGCCGGAGCGGCTGTCTCCCGAGGCCCGGTTCGGTCCTGGCCAGATCGTAGTTGAAGACGTCGACGCGCAGTGACGGGGAGCACGTCGCTGGAATCGGCGCGGTCGCTCTGGCGCGCAGCCGCAGCGGGGACGTTTCTCTTCGCCGTTGTGCTGGCCGCCAGACTTGTCGCCCGTGACGTGGTGATCACGGCGGATGAGGACAACTGGATGTCGCGTTCTGGTGGATTCGCTTTTGGCCTGCTGAATATGCAGTTTGGGCGGACGTACCAGAACGGGCATCCCGGCGTGACCACCATGTGGACCGCGGCGCTGACGCTGGGCCCGCGGCGGATGATGGAGTTCTCTGATCGTGTGTCAGGCCAGCGATTCGTTGCGCGGGTGCCGGGCTTCTGGGAGGCGCTCGTGGAGGCCAGGGTGGGGTTTGCCGTGGTCACCGCCGCGCTCGTGCTTGCGATCGCGGCCATTGTGCACAGGTTGACCAATGGCCTCGTGGCCGCGGTTTCGGCGTTCCTGGTGGGGCTGGAGCCGTTCTACCTTTCCATCTCGCAGCTTGTGCACATGGACGCGATCCTCAGCGGCTGTATGGTTGCGTCGGCGCTGGCGGCGAGCGGTCGCTTGTTCGGCCCTTGCGGCCGGAGATGGATGGCAGCGTCGGGCGTGCTCGCGGGGCTGGCCTTGTTGAGCAAAGTGCCCGCGCTCTTCCTGGTGGGTTTCGTGACGCTGGTGGGCCTCGCCGCCTGGTGGTCCAGATCGCGAACCGGTACGGCGGTGGGCGCGTGGCGGGAGTTGATTCTGGATCTTGGCACCTGGGGGCTTGCCACGGCGGTGACGGGGCTGCTGCTCTGGCCGGCCGTCTGGGTCCTCGGCCCGATCGAGGTGGCCGGACGGGTGGCCGCGTTTGCGCGTGAAACGGGTGGACAGCCGCACGAGGCGGGCACGTTCTTTTGGGGGAGCCCACGAACGGACCCTGGGCCGCTTTTCTACCCCGTTGCGGCGGCATTTCGCCTGTCCCCGCTCACGGTGTTGGGCGTGGCTCTTCTGGCGCTCAACGTGCGTCGCGTACCCGCACCCTGGCGACCACACCTGGCGGCCCTTGTGTTTTACGCGATCGGTTTTGTCGTGATGATGACGTTTGGGGCCAAGAAACTGGACAGGTACGTGCTGCCGGTCTTCCCCGCGCTGGGTGTGGTCGCGGCGGCGGGGCTGACGCTGCAGGTTCAGCGCATGGTTCGGGGCAAGAGGGTGGTCTGGGTTGGTGCCGCGCTAGTGGGACTGGCATCGCTATTCCCCGCATTCAGCGCGTACCCGTACTTCCTCTCGTTCTACAATCCGCTGCTCGGCGGTGGGGCGGCGGCACAGCGGACCGTGATGGTCGGGAACGGGGAGGGTTTGGACGTGGTGGCGGAGTGGCTCAACGCGCGTCCGAACGCCGCCGACCAATGGGTGGTGGCCCACTCCTATGACATCCTGCAGGCCAGGCTGGTGGGGTCTGGGGAGCCGCTGCGGGATCGTGTGCCGTCTAACGCTGACTACGTGGTGCTCTACAGCTTTCAAACGCAGATCGGCCACAGTCCGCGGGTGGTGAATGAGTGGGCCAGCCAGCGGACGCCGGACCTGGTGGTGACCATCAACGGCGTGGAGTACGCGCGCGTGTACCGTGGCCCCCACCAGCCTGCCTGATCGCGCACCGGCGCCAGACTCGTGGCGGTACGCGCTAGCCCTGCTCGTGTTCGTCGCCGCGCTAGTGCCCCGACTGATGCATCGGGATCTCTTTCCGACATCGGACGAGGATAGCTGGATGCGGCGAGCGGGCGGGTTCACGTTTGGGCTGGTTACTGGGCAACTTGGCCGAACCTACCAGAACGGTCACCCGGGTGTGACCACGATGTGGATCGCCATGCTGGCCCAGGGACCGTCTGGGGCGCTGCAGTTCGCGGATCGCGTCTCAGGCGCGCGGTACGTTGGACGCGTACCCGGGTATCTGGATGGGTTGGCGCGGGCGCGGGTGGGCTTCGCGGTGCTTTCGGCGGCGGCTCTGGCGGTGGCCGCGCTGGTGCTCGCACACGTGCTGGGCGCATGGCCTGGGCTGGTTGGTGGTCTTGCGCTGGCGCTGGATCCGTTTTCCGTTGCGAACGGCCAGCTTGTCCACGTGGACGGTCCGTTGGCGGCGTTCTGCCTGCTGGCTGTCCTGGCGGCTATCTGCCGCTGGTCGGCGGGTGGCGGCCGGCCTGCGCTGGTCGCCTGTGGAGCGTGCACCGGACTCGCGCTGCTCTCGAAATCGCCGGCGATCTTCCTGCTCGGATTCGTCCCGCTGCTGGCTGTGCTGCCGCTGTTTTCGGGCCGGCTCGGGTCACAATCGACGCTGGTGGGTGTGGCGCGGACCCTTGGGGTCTGGTTGGCCATCACTGGGGTGACGTACGTGCTCTGCTGGCCGGCGCTGTGGGCGTTGGGTCCCTCGGAGGTGTTCAGCCGGATCGTGGCATTCACCAGGGAGACCGGCGGCGAACCCGACGAGGTGGGGAGCTTCTTCTTGGGTACGGTCTCCGGCGATCCTGGCCCGCTGTTCTACCCGGTCGCAGTGGCGTTTCGGCTCAGCCTGTTCACGTCGCTGGGGTTGATGATGTTCGCGATATGGGCGGTGTGGCGCCTAGTGCGGCGGGGCGCCGATGATGCTGGCCCGCTGCCCAGCCGCGTGATCGGGGTTATCGCCGGACTGCTGTTGTTCGTGTTGGGTTTCGGGCTCATGATGACGCTGGGCCCCAAGAAGTTCGACCGATATCTGCTGCCGATCTTCGGGCCGCTTACGATCCTGGCCACGATCGGGTGGTGGTGGATTTCTTCGCACGTCGTTGGAGGGGTTCGCCGGGCCGCGTTCGCTGCCGCGCTCGCGGCGGTGATGGCGGCGCCGTTGGCGGTAGTGCAGCCGTATACGCTGTCGTACTTCAATCCATTGCTCGGGGGTGGCTCCGCGGCGCAGCGGCTAGTCATGGTGGGCAATGGCGAGGGCCTGGACCAGGCGGCCGCCTGGCTGCGGAGTCAGCCAGATGCAGGGGACCTGCGTGTATCGGCCCACTCGTACGATATTCTGGCGGCTCTGATCTCGTCGGACGGTGAGCCGCTGCGCGAGGGGCTGCCGTCCGATGCAGACTACATCGTGACTTACGGACGGCGGATCCAGATGCGACGTTGGAGTGACACGCTGGAGCGCTACTTCCAGACCCATCCGCCCGTGTTCACCGTGTGGATCAATGGCATTGAGTACGTCAGGATCCATCCCGGACCACATCTGGGGACGGCCGCGCGGTGATGACCAGGGGCCTGGCCAGGCTGGTGCCGGGCGAGCGAGTGGGGCGGGGGGTTGGCCGCGCCACCCCGTGGCTGGGGTTTGCGTTGGTTGTCGTCCTCGCAGCGGTGGCGCGCTGGCCGGGGCTGGATACGTACGTGACGATCGACGAGTCGCGGTGGGTGCAACGGGCAGGGAACTTCTACGCGTTGATCCAGCAGCGGGACTACGAGGACACGTTCATCATTGGCCATCCGGGCGTCACCACGATGTGGTTGGCCTGGGTGGGTATGGGCCCCGAGCGAGCACTGGCGTTCTCTTTTCGTGAGGGGCAGACCGATGCTACGCGGCGCGAGGGCTATTTTGACGCCTTGATCGCGTCACGCCAGCCGTTTGTGGCGGTGGCGGTGATTGGACTGGTGCTGATCGTCGCTCTCGCGTGGCGACTTGTTGGGCCAGGCGGTGCGCTGGTGGCGGGTGGCTTGATGGCACTTGAGCCGTTCTTGATCGCGCACGCGCGGGTGGTTCACCTGGATTCCAATCTGACGGTGTTCACCAGCCTGACCTTGCTGTGCGGGCTGCTGTTCTGGCGGGAGCGACGCTGGCCGTACCTGGCGGCGTCGGGGGTGTTCGGCGGGCTGGCGTTCCTCACGAAGGCGCCGTCCGTGTTCGTCCTTGGCTTCGTTCCGCTGGTGTTCCTGGTGTCTCTCCTACGTCCGCGCCGCAAGGCGGTGTCGGCGTGGATCGAGACGGCGGGGTGGCTCGCGCTGTGGGGTGGACTCATCGTGGCCGTGTGTCTGGTGCTGTGGCCGTCGTTCCGGGTGAGCCCGGTGGGAACGGTGGTCAAGATGATCCAGTTCACGGAACGAGTGGGCGGCGGGGAGCATGACAACTTCTTCTGGGGCGTAGCGCGCGAGGACCCTGGGCCGCTCTTCTACCCGCTGGCACTACTGTACCGGCTCTCGCCGTTGACGTTGATTGGCCTGCTGCTCGTGCCCGCGTCGTGGCGCCAGATCCGGCCAGAGGCGCGCCTACTGCTCGGCGTGCTGGGCCTTTACGTTTTGGGCTTCATGCTGATGATGAGCACGGCGCCGAAGAAGTTCGATCGGTACCTACTGCCGGTGTTCCCCGCACTGGCGATCGTGGCGGGGACGGCCATGTTCCCCGTGGCATCCAGGATCGTCTGGTGGACGGGCCTGACGCGTGGCATGACCCTGCTGGCGTTGACGGTGTCCATGCTGGCGCTACACGCCGCGCCGCTCCTGCGGGTGCATCCGTACCACCTGGCCTACTACAACCCCCTGCTCGGCGGCGGCGCCGCGGCCCAGCGCCTCATTCTGGTCGGCTGGGGTGAGGGCCTGGATCAAGTTGCCAGCTACCTAAACGGGCAGACCACGGGCCTTGGGGAGTCGACCGTCGCGACGTCGTACCACCGCGTACTTCAGGCTCAGCTTCAGGGCAGCGCGTTGCCGCTGGACCGCATCCGTATGGCGGACTACGTGGTGCCCTACGTGAACACGCTCCAGCGTGGCGCGGAACGTGACGTGCTGGAGCCGATCATGGAGATGCAGCAGCCGGAGTACGTCGTTCGTCTCAACGGGATCGAATATGCGCGCGTGTATCGGGGCCCGCACTATCCCACGATGCTCACGCCGAATACCCAGGTGGGACCAGGTGCCACGCTTCGAGAGGTCCTGGTGGCGCCTGGGTCCGGCGCGGTGAAGGGCGGTGACGAGATCCTGGTGCTCCTGCGATGGGAGGCTGGTCTGCCAGAAGGGGGGCTGTCACGGCTGACGCTGCAGGACGCCGCGGGGCGTGGCGTAGCTCAGGATCAGCGTCCGCTGGGTGGCGATGGACCAGATGTGCGTGGGTTGCCCGGTGATCGACACGTGCTGATGGTCCCGGCTCGGACGCCGCGCGGGCAGTATGACGTGGTGGCGGCGTTCGCTGGCCTTCCGGGTGGGGCGGCTCCGGAGCCGATGAAGCTAGCTCGCGTGGTAGTCGAGTGACAGCAGCGCCTCGCGCCGCGTTGGGCGGGATTGTGTTGTTGGCCCTGGTCCTGAGGTTATGGGGTCTCGCCTGGCAGCTTCCGTTTCAGTTTCATCCGGATGAAGCCCACTATACGTGGAAGGCGATGGCCGACATGATCGGCGGCGAGACCCTTGATCCGAGGTACTTCCGGAATCCGAGCCTGTTCACGTACTTCCTGTATGGCCAGTATCGTGCCCTGGGGTTCCAGCCACCGAAGTTGGACGAACGAGCCGCTGTTGACGACGGGCTGTTTAGACCGCCATCAGGCGTGGCCTTTCTGGGGCGACTGAACAGTGCGTTGCTTGGCGCGCTCACGGTGCTGTTGGTTGGGCTCGTGGGTGGCGCGGGGCTCGGGTGGACGGCAGGGCTGACATCGGCTGCCTTCCTGGCCGTGGCGTTCATCCACGTACGGGACTCCCACTACGCCACGAACGATGTGCCGGCGGTGTTCCTGCTGGTTGGGTCAGTCGGAGCGGGTCTGGGTGCGCTTCGCGCGGCGCCCGGGCGCTGGCTGCTGGCAGCTGGGGCGCTGGGGGGAGCGGCGACATCGACGAAGTACAACGCCGGCCTGTTCGTGGTGCCCGTGGGCGTGGTCGTGCTTCGCCTACTGTGGCAGCACCGTTCGCGCGAACTGGTTGGCTACGCTGCGCTGGCCGGTGTGATTGCAGCCGCCGCGTTCTTGGCCGGTACGCCGTTTTCCATCATCACGCCGCGCAAGTTCCTCGATGATTTCCGCACCCAGGCGCGTTTCTGTGGGGATCCGTGGGAGGGGCAGGTTGGCGCCGCGCCGATCACCCTCTACGCGGCGTCGCTCGGCGAGGGTCTTGGGCTGCTCGTGGTCGCGCTCGCGATCTGGGGGGCGGTGGATTTGCTGCGGCGCGACCGGTGGGTGGCCGTGGTGTTGCTGGCGGTGCCGGTGGCGTATCTGGGCTACATGTCGCGATGTGAGCTGTTCTTTGTCAGATTCGCGCTGCCGGCCGTGCCCTTTCTGTGCCTGCTCGCGGGCCGGGGCGTGGTGTGCGCGAGTCGCGTGCTGGCAGACCGCGTGCCTGGTTCACTCACCGCCGTGGCGCTGTGTCTGTTTGCCGTGGCCCCATCTGCTTATCAGGTGGCGCTGCACAACAGTCTGGTCACGCGCGAGGATACGCGTGTCCAGGCGGCGCGCTGGCTGTCCGAGAACGTGCCGACCGGCGCCAAGGTGCTGATTGAGGAGTACACGATCAGGGACTTCAAGCCGCGAGCATATGGGGGGACGAGCTGGCAGCTAGATACGGATCTTTTCAAGGTGACGGATGTGCGGCCGGGCGAGATCGATTCCGCCCTGCGGGGTCAGGCCCAGTTCTTCGTTTCCTCTAGCTTTCAGTACGAGCGCTTTTCAAGCGTGGGGCCGCGGCCGGCTGAGCAACGCGCGTTCTACGAGGCGCTGGCGCGACAGGGCGCGCTGGTTGCCAGCTTCAGCCCGGGCCGCGACGGTGCATCGCTACCGTTTGAGATCGAGGATCTCTATACGCCGTTCTGGCGGTTGGATCAGTACGAGCGGCCGGGGCCCACGGTGAGAATCTACCGCTTGCGGTAGGCTACTCCAGGTATCCGAGCTCCTCGAGGCGACGGCGCACGCGGTCCTCTTCCTCGGCGGTCATGCGTTGCGCCGAGATATCAGCACCAGTCTGGCCGGCCAGGATCGCTTCTAGCTGCCGCTGCTGCTCCTCCACGATCTGAGGCTGGCTGCTGGCCAGGTTCTGCCGCTCGCCGGGATCTGCTACCAGGTCGTAGAGCTCGCGAGGCGTGTCGGGATTGTCCGGCGCGCAGATGTACTTGTACCTACCGGTGCGCAGGCCGAGGAGGCGATTGTTGGGGTCGTGCAGCATGGTCGGTAGTGCCTCGGTCAGAGCGGGGCGGTCGGTCGTGTCCTCGCCCCGCATGGCGGGGAGGAGGGAGGGCTGGAGGCCGTACGCGGCGGGGTCGATGCCGACGGCATCCAGGATGGTGGGCGCGGCGTCGATGTGGCGCACCTGGACGGTGGGTCGGCTGTTCTCCGGGATCAAGCCCGGCCCGAAAAAGACGAGCGGCACTCGGACCAGATAGTCGTACACCTGGAGCGCGGCGTGGCCCGCTAGCTCATGGCTGTCGCGCTTGTTGTCCTGCAGCACTGCGCGCTTGCCGAGCGAGAGGATCCGCTTTTTGGTGTCTGCCGGCAGGCCAGCGGTGACCTTGTACCCCAGCCGAATGGCGAGCTGGACCCAGGCGCGCGGATCGTCGATGGCGCCGGCTATGCCCTCGCCGTGGTCGCCGGTCATAACGACCAGCGTCTTTTCCGGGTCGATCGCGTGGAAGATCCGTTGGAGCTGACTGTCCAGGTACGCCGCCGACCGCTGGTACAGGTGCTTGCCGTAGCGCGCGTCCCTAAACTGTCCCTTGGCCATACGCGGCCAATGCAGCTCCCACAGATGTAGGAACATGAACCACGGTTCCGGTAAGGACCCGTTGCTGAGCGTGCTCAGCACCTCGGTACCCCAGGCGGTGTCGAGGTATTCGCTCCGTTCGCGCCGCCGATAGGTGCTGAACCCGCGGTCGAGGCCGGTGAGGGGAAACAGCGGGCCGGTCATCTCCGCGACGGTGTGGTAGCCGTGTTCCTGGAGGATCTGTGGGAAGGTGCGTACGCCATCCTGCAGCTTGTAGCCCAGGAGCGAACGGACGCCGTGCTCCGCCGGGTAGCGGCCAGTGAGCATGGTTGCCACGGATGGCGTGGTGGTGGTGGCGGCGGTGATCGTGTTGGCGAAGCTGGAGCCGCGCGCTAGGACGCCATCCAGGACCGGCATAAACGGGTACCGGGCGCGATCGTAGATCACGTCGGACCGCATGCAGTCCACCATCAGGAACAGGACGTTGCGCCGGGTCATGCGGAGGCGCGCTCACGGGGGTGCGCGGCCACGGGGTGCTGGCGGTGGGCGTGCCTATCTCGTTCGTGAGGTATGGGGCTCAATGCGTCTGCCGAATGCCTGCTGTGAACTTCTGGTTCGGCGGCCGGCCTCAAGGCGTCAGCGCGCGATTGGGCGGTCGTGTGGGTCTGGCCAGGCTGACCTGGACGGCCAAGCGTAACAAATGGGCGGCGGTGGGACCAAGCAGAACGCGAGGCGACATCATGCGCTGACCGAGACCGGGCGTCCGGTCTTGACAGACTCGATCGCGGCCAGCGAGGTGGCGAGGCTGACCTGGCCATCGCGGCCGGTGACCGATGGCTGCGTGCCGTTGCGGACGCAGTCCACGAAGTGCTGGAGCTCTGCGCGGTAGCCAACCGCGAACAGGTCTTTGAACCAATAGGCCTGGGCCCGGCTCACGCCGGTTCCCGAATAGTGGTTCGCGGAATCCAGCCTGCCGTCTCCAATGGTCATCATGCCCGCAGAGCCGAAGACCTCGGCCCGTACGTCGTAGCCGTAACCGGACTGAAAGCTCGAGTCGGCCGTCGCCAGGGCGCCATTGGCGTACTTGATGCTCACGAGGGCCGTGTCCAGCATCCCTTCCTGGCCGCGCGGCCAGACACGTGCATCCGCCTGCGCGAATACTTCTACCGGACGGCTGCCGGCTAGCCAGTACAGCGCGTCGAAGTCGTGGATCAGGGTCTCCAGGAAGATGGCCCATGGGAGCGCACCCTCTGGACGGGGAACGGCCGGGTCACGGGTGATGGAGCGCAGGAGGTGGATGTCGCCGAGAGCGCCTTCGTCGATCTGGCGTCGGGCGCGCTGGTAGCCGGGATCGAAGCGCCGCTGGAAGCCGATCTGGAGAATGGTGCGGGCGCGTTCGGCAGCTTCGACCGCTCGCGACGCATCCGCCGCTGTGTGGGCAATCGGCTTTTCGCAGAAGGTTGGTTTGCCGGCCTGCGCTGACGCGACGATCACGTCTGCGTGAAAACGGCCTGGGGTGGCGATGACCACGCCATCGATCGTGGGATCCGCAAGGAGCCGCTGGTAGTCTGGTTCATAGCGCACATCGTCACGCTGGATCTCCGCCAGCACCCGGTTCGCGGCGGCCTCGACCGGGTCCGAGATCGCGGCTAGTCGGGCGCCGGTGAGTCGGTTAGCTAGAGTGTCACCGTGAAACGATCCCATCAGGCCGGCGCCGATGAGGCCGATGTTCAGTTGCGGCACGTGGAGTCTCCCAATCCTAGTTTCTCTTGAGGCGAGTCGACGCGAATCGGATGCCACTGGCCACCACGGTGAGGCACGCGGAAATGCCGCCTGCCGCGACCACCGCGATTGCAGGATCCACAGGATAGCGGAAGCGCCAGACCAGTCCATCGAAGGCGGCCGCCACGCCGACGAGCCCGAGGGCCGCGGCGGACGGGAGCAAGGCAAGGCGCCACCCCGGACGGACGATCGCTGCCAGCGTGCCGAGCAGGAATAGTGCAGCGATCCAGGATCGCCAGCGCCAGGGTTGATAGGCGCTCGTGATCGCGTCGGCCCGCTCATACGGCTCACCGGACGCGGGGATCTCCGGGTCCAGTAGCGCGCTTAGCTCAGTGCCCCACTTGGTGTCCCAGTTGCGAGTGGTGCGCTGGCGCCAGCTACCCAGCAGCCGCTCGTTGGTCCCCTGGAATAGCTGCCAGGCCATCCTGGCTGTTCCCGAGGCGTAGTAGCCGGGTTGATCGAGAATCACCTCGACGGCGAGCGACCGCAACAGCGCGGCGGTCTGCGCGGGAGTCAGGCCGAGCTCGCTCTGCAACCGCGCGGTGATGGTGCCACCGGAGGGCTCCCCTCTGGCCTCCTCCTGGATGATCTTCCGCGCGGCGGCCCTGACAGGGTCGGGGTCAGGACGTCTCGGGTCGTCGTAGACGAAGCCTCTATCGTGGCGCACGGTTCGGCCGATTAACGCCTGGCCCAGCGCGCTGGTGGCGCCCGACTCGCCGTGAATCAGCCATCCGCGGACTGCCCACGGACCGCTGGCGACCAGGAACGCCGCAAGCACGGTCAGCGTGGCCCTCTTCCGCCCCGTTCGCCGGATGAGGATCGGCCCCATCAGGGCCAGCCCGTAGGCGGCCTGGCCGATGGGTCGGGTCAGCGCGCAGAGAGCCGCGGCGATGCCGGTGGCGATCAACGGGAGCGTGCCGCGAGGGGCGCTCCAGAGGGCTATGACCAGGAAGGCTGTGAGCACGCAGGTGAATAGCACCTCTGACATCACGTAGTGCTCGTAGATGATCTGGGGGCCAGAGATAGCGATGCTTGCCCCGGCGATCGTGCCTGCGATTCGGCCAAATGCGAGCCGCCCTAGAACGTACGTCAGGAGACACGTCACTACACCAAGCACGTGTTGGGCGGCGGTCACAGTTGCGAGGTTGCCCCCGAAGGCGAACACCGAGGCCAGGAAGACCGGGTACAGCGGCGTTCGCCTGATCTCCGGATCGAAGCCCGTGCTCGTGGCCAACCGGTACGCGGGCAGGACGTAGTCATCGCTGTCCGGCGTGAGGAACGCGGGAATGCCGATCGCGACGAACTGCCAGCGGACCGCTGCTGCCGCGATGAGTATCGCGAGGGTCAGGAAGGCTTCCGCCAGCCAGGCTGGGAGTGCTGCTGTGTCGCGGTTGGCCAGACTTGCCCTCTCGCCTGCGTCGTGGGTGCGTGCCTGGCAACTCATCGCCTGGGCGCCCGGGCCATGTGGTACCATACCGCCGCCGGTTCTCGGCCGGAAAGGCGTGCCTCCGCAAACATGTCAGTGGTCGAACAGAGCCCGCGCGAGGAGCTCCTGACCCCCGCCGGGTCGGCCGCCTCCAGGCCCCGGGGCCTCACGGTGGTGATCCCCGCCTACAACGAGGAGCACGGTATTGCGCCGGTTGTAGAGCAGGTACGGGGCGCTATGGACGCCTCTGGGTTGACGTACGAGCTGCTTGTGGTGAACGACGGCTCCAGGGACCGCACCGCCGAGGCGGCGCGCGCGACCGGAGTGCGGGTGGTGAGTCACCACCAGAATCGTGGTTACGGCGAGGCGCTGAAGACCGGCATTCGCAATGCCGCATTTGATTCGATCGCCATCATTGACGCAGATGGCAGCTATCCTGCCTCCGAGATTCCGAAGCTGTATTCGCTTCTGGACGAAAACGAGATGGTGGTCGGAGCGCGTACGGGCTCGAATGCAGCGATCCCGTTGATCCGTCGGCCGGCGAAGGCGTTCCTGACCTGGCTTGCCAGCTATCTCACGGGCACGAAGATCCCAGATCTGAACTCTGGATTGCGGCTGTTCAAGCGGGCGCTCGCCATTGAGTTCTTCGACCTGCTGCCCTCGGGATTCTCGTTCACCACCACGATCACGCTGTCGGCACTGAACAGTGGCTACAACGTGCGGTTCGTTGAGGTGGATTACTACCATCGCACGGGCTCGTCCAAGATCAGGCCGATACAGGACACCTTCAACTTCCTGATGCTGATTCTCAGGCTGACGCTGATCTTCCGCCCGCTGAAGATCTACCTGCCGCTGGCGGCGTGGATGGGCGTGATCGCAATTTGCGTGCTCCTGGTGGGCTGGTATGGGTTTGGCCGGATCTTCGACAACACCATCCTCGTGTTCATCGAGGCGGCATTGCAGGCGGCAATGATCGGCCTGCTGGCGGACGTGGTGAATGTGCGGAGAAGCCGCTCGCCGTAGTCGCGTGAGACCTATGTTGCGCGGCGGCCGCGGTGGGCCGCTAGATGGCCGAGGTGTTGGACGATTTCCCCAGCCGCCCCCGCGGCCAGCACCGCGATCAGCGGATCTACCGGATAGCGATAGCGGGGGACGTTGCCCACCAGGGCGGCGCTGACGGCGAGGAGCGCTACGGTGGCCAGTCCGAGCAGCAGGGCGGGTCGGTGGGTGGGCGACCAGGCGGCGAGCGCGCAGGCGACCAGCGCCAACAACGGCAGGAGGGGACCGAGATATCCCGGCTGGTACAGCGCGACGAGGATAGCCGCAGCCGCCGCGGAGCGGTCTTCGGCGGTCGTGGCAGGGGGCAGGAGGTGGCGGGTGTCAGTGTCTTCCCACTCACGCCGCGCTACATCTGACACGCCCCGAAGCGTGGTGAGACGCTCCGTTGAGCCTGATGCGAGGCGGACGAACCGTTGGAGTGATCCCCGCAGGTACTCACCCACGTCGCAGCGAATGGCTTCCAGGGCGATGTCCCGCATCAATCGGTCTGCTTCCGCTGCCGTGAGGCCTAGCTCTCGACGAAGCCTGGTGTTGATGGCCTTGCCGGAGGAGCCGCGATCCGCGGCTTGTTGAAGGACCAGCGCAGCCCGTCGACGGTTGTCATCGCCAGCGCGGTCCGCGCTCTGCCCGTAGCATGCGGCGAAGGTCCCGCGGTCATGGCGCGCGGTCCGTCCGACAAGCGACTGGCCCAGGCTGCCGATCGCCGCGGAGTCGCGGTCTGCTGCCGTGTAGACGCTCCAGGGCACGGTGATTAGTCCGTAGGCGGCGAGTCCAACCAGAGTGAGGCGGGCGCGCCTGGGCCAGGGCGCCAGCGTCAGGGCGCCCGCGATGGCTAGCAGGGGAATGAGGGACTGCGCCACCGGTCGCGTCAGGACCGAGATCCCGATCAGGAGCCCCGCGACGGTGAACCAGCGGTATCGTCCGGTTCTCGAGGCCATCACGAGCGTCGTCAGGGAAGCCGCGATGAGCGGATTGAAAAGTGCCTCGGTCATCACCGACTGTTCGGAGAGCAGCAGGCCGCCGTGCATCGCGATAGACAAGCCGGCGAGCAGGCCGCTTGCCGTCCCGAAGACAGTACGGCCTAGCGCGAACGTCAGCACCGCGCTGAGACAGCCCAGCAGATGCTGGATGAATCCCAGGGCGCGCAAGTCCTCGCCAACCGCGGCGATCGAAGCCGCCACGAACACCGGATACCCGGGTGTTCGCTTCAGCGAAAGGTCAAAACCGGAGCCACGTGCCAGGTCAAAGGCCGGGCCCAGATAGCTTTCGCTGTCGCCGGTTGCCAGGATCGGGATGCGGAAGAGCACCGCGAGCCGCAGCATCAGCGCGGCGAGTACCACCGTTCCCAACCACACGATGGTGGGAGTGCGTTGTACTCGAGCGATCACGCGGCTGTCGCGCCGTTCGGAGAGTGCTCTGGCCGAGCGCCGAATCGCGCCGCCACTGACCGCAACGCGATGCCGACCGCTCCGGCTGAGAGGACGGCGATCAGCGGGTCGGATGGATAGCGGTACCGCTCCTGGGGCCCATCCAGTGCGGCGCTCGCCAGGATCAATCCTCCCACGGCGGCGGCCAGTGGCAGCGCGGACCGGTGGCGTCGCATCGCTATTGCCGCGGAGGTGCCCGCGACGAACAGCACCAGCGGGAGCGGTGCGAGGCGTGCCGGCTGAAAGATGCCGAGCAGTTTCGACGCGGCGCGAAAGTCATCTTCTGAGTCGGGGCTGCCGGCCAGCAGGGTCCGCGTGCGGTCCTCCCACACCACGTCTTTGCGCTCCGCCGCCAGGTCGCGGATGCGCAGCTCGATCCCATTGAAGATGCGGAGCGAGAACGAGAGGGTGCCCTCGAGGAAGTGCCAGGGTTGCCTCAGGATTGCCTCCAGCGCGATCTCGCGCATGACGGCATTGGTCTGGATGGGATCCAGTCCAAGCTCCTGACGGAGTCGCTGGGCAATGGTGCCGTCTGATTCGCGACGGTCCGCACCCTGCTGAACGATCCGACGGGCGCGGCGAGCGTCTGAGTCGCCGGGGTTAGAGGATCGATCTCCATCCAGGAATACGAAGCCGCGGTCGTAATACGCGGTCCGCGCGATCAACGTACGTCCAAACGTGCTCGCGCCGGCCACGTCTCGGACGATCTGGTTGCGGATGACCCAAGGCGCCAGCATGAGTGCGAACGCACTGGCCACCAGCGCCAGCCTTCTGACGGTTGGGCGGATGTCCAGCGGGGCGACGAGCAGGGCGGCGAGCAGCGCGGGGACCACGAGGAGTTGGCCGATGGGACGGATCAGGCCGCTAGCGCCCGCGATAGCCCCCAGGCCGATCCAGAGCCTGAGACGGTCGCGGCGTACCGCCTGTACCGCGACGAGACCCCACGCGGTGACCGCAACGGTGAACAGCGACTCCGTCAGGATGAAATGCTCATACGCTACGAGCGGCGCGGACAGCGCCGTGGCGATCCCCGCCAGGAGGCCTGCCGTGAGGTTGAATGAGCGCCAACCGATGGCGAAAGACAGTCCCGCGGTGGCGATCCCCACCAGGTGCTGAGCCAGAGATACGGCGCGCAGGTCGTCGCCGAAGAGCGTGAGGGCACCGGCGATGAATATCGGATAGCCCGGGGTTCGTCGCAGTCCCAACTGGAAGTCGCCACCGGTCGTGAGGTCCCACCCGGGCAGAAAGTATGACTGGCTGTCCTTGGTGACGAACGGCGCTATGCGGAGCGCGAACGAGAGTCGCAGACAGAGCGCGCCGGCGAGCACCACGGTCAAGCTGAGCCCCACGCGGTGTTTCCAGGCCCACGCGAGACCGAGCCGCGCACGCTGCATGAGTGGGTTCACGCGGTGGCCGCGACGAATCGCCCGCGAGTGGACCCCACTCTCCGGAGCGCGGCGATGGCGTGAAAGACAGCGGCGGTTGCCAGGAGCGTTAGCAGCGGATCGATCGGGTAGCGGTATCGGGGTACCGGGCCATCGAGAAATGCCGAGGTCAACACCAGAGCAGCCGCGGTCGCGCTGAGTAGGACGCCTGAACGGGTCTCGCGAGTGAAGAGCGTGATGATGGCTCCCACCAGCGCGAAGAGGGGGACGGTAGGTCCCAGCGCGGTGGGCTGGTACAGGGCTGCGAGGCGTTGTGCCACGCCGCGCTCAGCTTCCTCCGATGCGGAGGTTGGCACGAGGAGGTGGTCCACTCGGGCCTGCCACTGTTCCACCCATTCTTTGTCGGTGCGCTGCTCCCAGCGGATGGCCAGCCCGTCTTCCTTCTCCCGGCCGACCAGGATCTGCCCCGCCATCTGGATGCTCCCGGCGACGTAGTAGAGCGGCCTTCTGGCGATTTCATCCAGTGCGATCTGCCGCATCAGGCTGTCCGACTGGGCCTGGGTCAGCCCGAAGCGGGACATGATGCCGGCCTGCACGGGGCGCACCGATCTACCGTTTCTGATGCGGTTGCGTGCGCCACGGACGTACTGGCGTACCTCGCCCTTGAGGTCACCGGGGCCGGCAGGCTCGACATCAGATTCAAAGAAGCCGGTGTCGTACTTGATGGTTCGGGCAGTCAGGCTGCGGCCCAGCCCGCCGGATGCCGTAAAGCTGCCGTGCTCCACCCAATTGCGGGCGCTCCACGGCATGACCACCAGGGCGCAGCCGGCCAGAACGGCGGCCGCCGCGACCAGCGAGCGGCGATCCCTTCCGCGGAGAGCAATGACGGCGAGCGGGAGCAGCGGGAGCAGGATCTGTGCGACCGGGCGCGTCAGGATGCAGAGTCCGAGTCCGACGCCGGCTGGAATTGCCCACTGCACCCGCCCCGTCTTCATCGTGAGGAGGGTGGTAAGCAAGGTGAGGAGCAGCAGGGTGCCGAAGGGTGCCTCGGTCATAATGCTGTGCTCGGATAGCAGCAACGGGCCGCTCACCGCGGTCAGCAGGCCGGCCGCGAGTCCCGTGGACCATCCAAAGCACAGGCGACCGAGCACGCAGGTGGCGGCCGCGGACAGGACCCCTCCCAGGTGCTGGGCCATAGCCATGGAACGCAGGTCCTCGCCCAGTATGGCGATGGTCGCGGCGGCCAGCAGCGCATAGCCAGCCGGGCGCCGTAGCTCGGGATCAAACCCCGCGCCGCGCGCCAGGTCGAATCCTGGGAGGAAGTGCGATTCGCTGTCTCCGGACAAGAAGACCGGTGCGCGATATAGAAAGGCGAACCGGATCCCCAGCGCGACCGCGACGGTCAACGCGATCGCGAGTGCATCTCGGTGGTGGCGCCCCGCGGCCATTGCGGACGTGAGGAGCCGCGGCGCTGGGGCGGTCACGCCGAGTGACGGGCGACCGGGCGGCCGAACAGCCAGCGCGGCGGCCGCCAGTCCTTGAAGACCCGTTGGAGGCCGAGGACGCCCGCCACACCGCCGCCCGCGGCGTTGAGCGTAATGAGCGGATCCACGGGATAGCGATACCTCGCCACGGGGCCGTCCAGCGCAGCCGAAACCAGGATGACGCCGAGTGCCGTGACGCCGAACACCAGCGCTGGCCGGGCGTGCGACTGGGTGGAAAGCCAGGCGAGACCGAAGGCGGCGAGAAGCGCTGTGATCAGGCCGATCCGCGCTGGCTGGTACAGGCTGACCACGGCGTCCGCCGCGTCGAACTCGTTCTGGTGCGTCTGGCTAGGCTTTGCCAGGAGGTGCTCGATGCGCTCTTCCCACTCGTCACGGCTGAGGCGCGCATTCTGAGTCTTCCAGTCGGTTCGGAGGCGTTCTTCCTCCCCCACGAGCAGGGCCCAGGACATGCGGGCGGTCCCAGCCAGGTAGTACCCGGGCTGGTCCAGGATGACGCGGGTGGCCAGGTCACGCATGAAGGCCGCCACTTCCACGTCGGTGAGCTTGAGCTGTTCCTGAACCCGCCGGTAAATGACACCGTCCGAGAGCCGCTGGTTGATGCCGCCCTGGACGGTCCGACGGGCCAGTACCTGCGACTGGTCGCCGTACTCTTGAGCGCGAGACTGCTCGAAGTATTTGAAGCCAGTGTCGTGTTTGGCGGTGCGCGCCACCAGGGTCTGTCCGAGCGCGCTAGAGATGGAGGGCGAGCCGTGAACTAGCGCGTTCCGGGCCATCCAGGGCAGGATGATCGCGGCCGTGCCCAGGAAGAACGCGCCTGACGCCAGGATTGCCCTCCTTGGCGACGGTCGGCAGACGAGCAGTACGAGGGGCACGGCGATCCACAGCGTCTGCGCCACCGGCTTGCAGAGGACGGCCACGCCCGCGAGGGCACCGGTGACTCCGAAAAGCCAGAGACGACCGCCGCGGATGGCGACGACAGCCACGATCAAGGCGCTGAGCAGCAGGACGGTCAACAGTGCCTCTGGCATGAGGTAGTGCTCGGAAACCAGGAGCGCTCCGTTCACAGCGACCAGCAATCCGGCGATGGCTCCCGCGACACGATTGAATGCCAGCGTGCCGGCGACATACGTGAGCGCGGCAGCGACGACGCCCAGTCCATGCTGGAGCAGGATCAGGCCGGTGAGATCCTCACCGATCAGCACCATGCTGGCGGCGAGGAAACCGGGGTAAACCGGAGTCCGTCTGGGGCTGAGGTCGAATCCCAGCCCGTTCACGAGGTCCCAGGCGGGCGTGAAGTAGCTCCCGCTGTCGTGAAGGATGAAGACCGGCGCGCGAAAGGCGAAGGCCAGCCGGATCAGCCCCGCGACGGTGACGATCGCCGCGATGGCCGCAATGTCGGATCTGCGGGATGTCCGGATGGGCGGCATGCCTGGAGTTTCAGTCCGTTCCGGGCCTACGGCTTAGCGCGCGGGTGTGGGGGTCCTGGGTTCGTCGCCGCGGGCAACGGGCTCGTCGCCCGGCGGCGACGAGCCAGCACCGTCGGCCCCGTCTTTGGGGAACTCCGGATCCACTGCCGACCGCTTACGGAGAATTGATCGAATCACGTACGTGCGTTTGCCCTGTGACTCGTGGTAGGTCCTGGTCACGAGCTCAGCCAGGAGACCCTGGGTCAGGAACAGAAACGTGAACATGAAGAGCAGGACGCCGAGTACGAAGATGGGATTGCGGTTTACGCGGACGGCCTCAAACATGCGCTGGTAGATCACTAATCCCCAGGACAGGACGCCCAAGAGGAAGCAGAGCGCACCGATCCCGCCGAACAGCTGGATGGGCTTCGTTGAGAAATCGCTGAGAAACTTGAGCGTGAGCAGGTCCAGCACGACCTTGATGGTCCGGTTGATGCCGTACTTCGATTTACCGTACTTGCGTGCCCGGTGGTTCACCGGGAGCTCCGTGATGCTGGCGCCCGCCCAGGCCGCGTAGGCGGGGATGAAGCGGTGCATCTCTCCGTACAGTCGGACGTTCTGGATGACCTCGCGGCGGTACGCCTTGAGCGTGCAGCCGTAGTCGTGCAACTGGACGCCGCTGACCCAGGAGATCAGGCCGTTCGCGATGCGAGAAGGGAGTTTGCGGCTGAGCTCGGCGTCCTGGCGGTTCTTTCGCCATCCGCTGACCACGTCGAAACCGCCGGATTCCATGGTGTCTACGAGTCTGGGGATCTCGGCTGGGTCGTTTTGGAGGTCGCCATCCATGAAGATCAGGATGTCGCCGGCCGCGGCCTCCATGCCGGCCGCGAGCGCCGCGGTCTGGCCGAAGTTGCGGCGGAACTGGATGACTACGACTTCGTCGTGCTGCTCAGCCAGTCCGCGCAGCAGTCCGTAGCTTCCGTCCGAGCTGCCGTCATCCACGTAGATGATCTCGTAGGCGCGGCCGTACGAACGCAGAACTCCCTGGAGCTCCTCGTGAAGCTCCGGGATGTTCTCCACCTCGTTGAAGATGGGGATGACGATGGAAAGCAAGTCGGCCGCCTCGCGCGTGCGTCTCAGGGCAGTATAGCCGGTGATCCGCGGCACTAGAGTGTGGCGCGGGGAGTGGTGTCAACCAACAGTGCTCGATATGGCCCTCGGAGCGCGATAATTCCGTGCAGCGTCGCGCGGACCATCTATCCTGGATCCGTGCCTGGATTCGCGCCGAGGAGTGAGTCGCTTGAATGAGAGATTGGCGGGCCGCGCGCCGCGTTGGCGGACCATCATCGCAACGATGCTCGCGGCTACCCTGGTGGCGGCGCAGCTTGCCAGCGGGCGGCCGCTTGGCGGCGAGGCACGCGCCGCCACCAGCGTGGAGGCCGGTGAGGAGTTGGTCAACGCGGCGTTCTCGGTGCTCATGGATCGGTTTGTCCGTCCGGTCGAGTCCCGCGGGTTGCTTACGGCTGCCTGGAAGGGGGCCCGGGCGAAAGCGGCGGAAGGGCGCCTGGGCTCGTTCCTGGCGGAAGGCCCTACGCTCACTGGGGACCGTGTGAGCGATTTGGCCGAGTTCCAGCGCGCGTTTCGCGCCCTCCTCGAAGGGGCGGGCAGCTCAGCGGACGCGGGTGAGGTGGCGATGGCCGCCGCGGAGGCGATGACCGAGAGCGTGGGCGAGCAGCACACGACGTTTCTCACGCCGGATCAGTTCGAGCAGTTCCGCCAGAGCCTGGCGACCGATCGCGGGGTTGTTGGCATCGGCGTGCAGCTTGCCGGTGACCGTGGCCCGTTTGCCATCCAGTCGGTCTTCCCGGGTACGCCCGCCGCGGCCGGTGGTCTGCTGGAGGGTGACGTTATCGAGCGTGTAGACGGACGGGATGTCGCGGGACGCGACCTACGCGGCCTGTCTCAGTTGCTGCGCGGCGATGAGGGTAAGCCCGTTGTCATCGATCTGCGCAGGGCGGGTCAGCCCCTCCAGGTCACGCTGGTGCGGGCACGCTATGTAGTGCCGCCGCTGGTCACCCGGGTGTTGCCGGAAAAGGTCTGCCACCTGGCGCTATCGCAGTTCCCGTTCGCATTCGCGGTGGGTCCCAGCGGGAAAGCTATCGGTGAAGATCTGGATGCCGCTCTCGAGGGGTGCGAGGCCGGCGGGGCGCAGGGCTGGATCCTGGACTTGCGAGGGAACGGCGGTGGCTCCAGTCTCGCGCAGGTGGCCGGTCGGTTTATGGATGGCGTTCCGCTGCTCGTTGAAACGGACAAGATCGGCGGACGCTATGAGCAGGCGGCTGACGGACATCTGTTCCGCGTCCAGCGTCCGCTGGTTGTCCTGGTGGACGGTGGTTCCGCCAGCGCTTCTGAGGCGCTGGCGTCCGCGGTGCAGGAGTTCGGTCGCGGGACGATCGTGGGTCAGCGGACGGCGGGCGTTCTGAACACCGCTAGCATCGTGGCGCTACCGTTGGGCGCGGGGATGGAAGTGGCAATCCGCGAGGTGAAGTCTGGCCGACGCGAGATCGTGATCGATGGGGTTGGCGTGACTCCGGATATCGCCGTGGCAGGGCTGGACCGTTCGGCGGTCCCGCGTGAGGCAATAGTAGCGGCGCTGAACCCATCTGCTAGCGTTGGTCCGCTGAGTGTGGCGGCGGGGCCGGCCGCCAATGTCTATGACCGCCAGGCGATCCGCGCGATGGTGGAGCCTCTCCAACTGACTGAGTCGGATGCGGAGCGGCCAGAGGATGCGTCGGTTGCCGGTGAGATGTTTGTGGACACGCTCAGCTTCTATTCCGGCGATAGCCCCAACCTGGCGCAGGGCGCCGCCCGTGGTGCTCGGTTGGATTGGCGGGGCGGTATGGTTCGCTGGCTGGGCCGTGGATTTCCGCCGCCGTATGCGCTGGACGTGGAGATCTACGGATCGGCGGATGGCGCACACCGTGACCTTCGCGAGGTCTACGAGCCCGGAGAGCCGCGCAATCCTCCCCAGTCCACGGACGTTGAGCCCAGCGAGCGGTTTGGCGACGACACGCGCTACCAGGTGGGTACTGGGCAGAACGAGGGGCGGATCTGGATTGCCTGGCGGCGCGGAGGCATGGCGTTCGTGGTGTCCTACAACGTGCCGCCCGGCCAGGCCAAGTCGTTTGACGGTCTGATTCGGCTGGCGCGAATCGTGAACGCGCGCGCAGCGGCGGCCGGCTACTAGCTCCGTAGTCACCACGTAGTTGCATTGCCCTGGCAGGCGACCCCACACGCTGATATACTGAGATGTAGTATCAATAACTCGGCGACTGTGCCGATGGAGGAGAGTGTGGCGGTTCGGCTGTTTCTGGGAAACCTGGCCTATCGAATCTCAGAGGAGGAGCTGGCTGAGGCAGTGGGGGGTGTTGCTGACGTTCAGGCGGTTCATATTCCGGTGGATCGCCAGACAGGGCAATCCCGTGGGTTTGGGTTTGTTGAAGTGCGCGAGGACCAGGCGGAGCTTGTCATAAAGCAGCTCACCGGGCAGCATCTGGCTGGCCGCCCGATGGTGGTGCATCCGGCCCGGCCCCGAGATGAATCCACTCACAGGCGCGCCGGCGCGCATCAGTTTCGGCGCGCACGCGGGCACTGATCGATCGCCGTTCTGGCGTCCATCCCGTGATGAGGAGGGGTGGTGGGGTTCGCCCGGGAGCAGTGAACACCGCGCGAGTCGCGTACAATCGGGAAGACGGATTGCGAGATTCCTGGCGGGGTCATTCGTCAAACTAGTGAGGACGGTCTGCGCGCCGACTGACGTCGTGCCGTGACGGGCCGCTCTGGAGTCACGAATGTTCACCTTTCGCATAGGCCTCTTGATTCTCGTTATCGCCATGCTGGCGGTCCCAGCCATGGACTCCGCCGCCGCGGGTGGACTGGTGCCGGCCGAGCTGCTACGGGGCAAGACGGACAAGGACCAGCGCGAGAAGGGCGACAAGAACGCCGACAAGCAGAGCGAGCTGGACGGGAACGGGCGGAACGTCGACAAGGGGCGGAAGTTTGGCAACGATGCTCGGCGGACCAACAACGACAATGGCGAGCTCAAAGAGGGCGAGCTCACGGCGCAGCGGAACGAGGAGAAGACCAATGTTCTGCCGCTGAGCGACTACGAGATTCAGGGCTACGTGACGTCGCTGGACTGCAGCGTTGCGCCGAAGCTGATGGTGATTCGGACGCTGGACGGGCTTGTCAACAGCTTCCAGATGATCGACCCGCGGGACAAGGAGTACAAGAAGGAGCGTCGGGTTGACCTGCTCCGCTGCGGCGACCTGGCCGTGGGCGACTACGTCTTTATCCAGGAAGCGGAGAAGATCAACGAGGGGCTGTACAACGCGTTCCACATCTCGTGCACTGGGAAGCGCGACGATGAGCGCCGCAACAACAGCAACGACAATGACGAGATCGACGATCCGAACTGCCGCTACATCCTGAGTCGGCCCAACCAGCAGTAGGCGGGGCTCCGTCCTGTCGAGAGGGGGCGGCTGCGCGCAAGCGCAGCCGCCCCTCTTCGCGTCCGTCGTGCTGAGTGGTCACCCCACGCGGCGACTGGGTGCGCCTGGGTGGTAGACGGAATCGGCTTGACGCGAGGGTATCGTGCCGCTAAGATGAGCGCCGGTATCGATTGAGATAACATCTCGCTTGAGCTGAGATCTCAAAAAGTCGGCGCTTGTAGTCGTGGGCAGGGTCGTCCGCGCGCGGCCCCGCGCCGGTCGTGCCGCCTGCACACCACTATTTTCGCGGAGAGCTCTGGATGGCCTGGGTACGATCCTTCATCGTGGTTGCCTTTGTGGCGCTGCTTCTGGCCCCGCTGGACGCCGACGCGGTGGCAGACCGCGCGGGCCGCTTGTCGCCAGGTCTACGCAAGGCGGATCGCTTGCTCGTTCACGGGCGCTCTGAAAAGCGGGAGCAGAAGAAGGAGGAGTCCTCGGAGGACAAGCAGTCTGACCTGGATGGCAACCCGCGAAATGCCGACAAAGGGAAGAGGTTCGGTGATGAGCGCAAGGAGAAGGAGGAGGAGAAGGCGGGTGCTGAGCTCGCGGAGCGTAACTCCGTCAAGACGAATCGACTCGGCCTAGAAGCCTTTGAGATCCAGGGACACGTGGATTCGCTCCACTGCAAGCGCTCACCGAAAGAGATCGTGATCCGCACGGTTGACGGCCTTGTCACGTTGCGCCAGATGCCCGAGAAGGCCGGCCATGAGGGTCACGAGAACGAGGTTCACTGCGACGACCTCAAGCCTGGGGACTATGTGTTCGTACACGAGGCCGAGAAGCAGCACGAGTTTCTGTATGACGCCTACGAGATCTCCTGCACAGGCGAGGAAGACGACGAGACGGACGACAACGGTAACGAGAACGATGAGCCTGACGATCCCAATTGCCGACTGCTCCTCAGCCGGATCGCTCGCCGCGCGGCGGAAGCGGCTGCCGCCGGTAGATCAGGTGGCCATGCTCACGGCGGGCATGGTCATGGGCACGCGGCGGAATCGGCGGTGGCGGTGTTCAATGCGGGCGAGGCCAGGACTTTGACGACAGCAGACGGGGTAGTGTCTTTGACGGCGCCACGGTTCAGGCTCCCGCGACGCACTGAGCTCGCGGTGTCCGACCTGGACTCGGACGAGGAGCCTCCGACGCCGGGCCCCAACGTGGGTGCTCTGTTCATGCTTGAGGCAGATGATGGCAAGACGGAGATGTTGCCAGGGGCGCTTTCGCTCGCGGTTGCCTACCGCGACGCGGACGTGCGCGGACTCGACGAGTCGCGCGTGGTGATCGCCTGGCTGGATCCAGTGGCCAAGCGCTGGGCGTCGCTGGAATCCACCGTAGATCAGCGCGCGAACACGGTGATTGCCAGCGTCAATCGTGCCGGCAAATACGCGGCGTACGTGCGGCCATCTGGCCGCTAGTGGGCGGTTCGGCGGTGCTATCTTCGACGTTGCACGAGGATGTGAGATAACATCTCAACATTCGCCTTTGGTACCTGTCTCAGCGTGACCCGCCCCGGTTTTTGTCTTGTGATTCGATCCGCGCTGAGCCCAATCTGTGGAGCGCTAGAGTGATCAAGCCCTTTGTTCGCATTCTCGTGGTTGTACTTGCGGTGGCCTTGCTCGTGGTCGGCGGATCACCCATTGGGCTGGCCCAGCCGAGGAAGCTCTCGGTGGTGACCAGCAGCACCGTGTTCGTGGACATGATTCAGCGTGTGGGCGGTGACCAGGTGGACGCGTTCAGCCTGGTGCCTGCCGGGGCGGACGTCCACACGTTTCAGCCCACACCCCGTGACGTGCAGCGTGCCAGTACGGCCAGGCTGGCTGTATGGAACGGATTTGGGCTCGACGAGATTGCAGAGAACACGGTGGCCAACCTGAACGTGGCGGACCTATTGACGGTCACCATGGCCGACGGGCTCGACGCGATTATGGATGCCGAGCATGGACCGGACCACGAGATGGACGCTGATGGGCACGAACACGCGGATGGCAACCCGCATTTCTGGCTGGATCCGCGCAACGCCGTCCGCTACGTGGAGCAGATTCGGGACGCGCTTTCCGCGGCTGATCCGGTGAACGCGACGAGCTACGCGGGCAACGCCGGCCGCTACATCGCCGAAATCAATGAGGTTGACGCGTGGGCTGAAGGGCAGATCTCCCAGATTCCGCCCGCGCGACGAAAGCTGGTGACGTTTCACGACGCGTTCCCGTACCTCGCCCGACGCTACGGTCTGGACGTGGTGGGCGTGGTGCTCAAGAGTCCCGGGCGCGAGCCCTCCGCCCAGGAAGTCGCGGAAGTGGTGACTCAGATCAAGTCCCAGAGTATTCCCGCGGTCTACGTGGAGCCACAGTTCAACTCCCGGATCCTGGATCTGGCGGCTCGCGACGCAGGCGTGAGCGTTCGCGTGCTCTACAGCGACGCGTTGGACGACCGCGTCAAGAGCTACCTGGAGCTGATGCGGTTCAATGTGAAGTCGCTCGTGGAAGGATTGAAGTAGACGTCACAAGCGTCAGCGGAGCGCGGCCACCGCGGCAACCTGGTTGGGCTCGTACAGCCCCGTACGCGCAACGTCAATGGTCTGCACTGGGATGCCGGTGCGCTCGGCGGCCACCCGGCCGCGATCGCCGGCGATCAACGTGCCGCCCGAGCCGGTGACCACACCGTCCACCTGCGCCACTTCTCCACCGACGATCGTCGCGCGCACGCGGCGGTTAGCTCGGTCCACGACGATGACATCCGCGTCCGCACCGGGAGTGAGGTGACCCTTGTTCGTGAGTCCCAGCATTCGCGCGGGTGCCAGCGCGGCCTTGGTCACGAATCCGGTGAGGCTGAGGCCATCGAGGTCCACCAGGGCCAATCCACGCTCCACCGTGACGTTGCGCGGGATCCCCCCGCCGTCGGTGGACAATGCATCAACCACGTAGCGGCCGTCCGGGTGACGAGCGGTGGCCAGGATGAACTGACTGGTGGGGTCGTTGATGGGGAATGAGATGCTGACGTCCGTCCCCATCTCTCGCCACAAGTCGCGCGCCTCGGTGCCTCGCAGGTGGATGGTGGAGTCGCCGCGATCGTCGAGCACGTAGGCCCGACCATCATCGAAGGCGCGTTCCAGTCCCTCCTCGGTGGCGTCGTATCCGAAGAGGGTGAGGCACTGGCTCGTTGCGTTGCTGGCGGGGCTCCCCTGGATGCAGCGGCCGGACGTGCCGTTGATCAGCGCGAGATACGATTCAGAGCGAAGCCGCGGCCAGCGGGTAAGGATCTCTATCGCCTCTCGCGCTTCATCGATGGCGGGGAGGATTGCGCCGCGGCAGTAGCTGTTGACGTGGGCGACCTGCATGGCGTTGCCGTCCGCCAGCTCCGCTGCCTCGCGCAGCCCTTCCAGGTTGCTGCCGTAGCGGGTACTGCCCACGTGGAATGCGACGTAGCACCGAAGCTCGTTGGCGGCGTGGATGATCTCAGCGGTAGCGTCTGGAGTGAACGGGTAGTGTCCGCCCAGGATCTTCACGCCGATCGCGCCTCGCCCGAGTGCTGCCTCGATGGCCATTCGGATCTCGGCCGGTGATGGCGCGTCGTTGGGCAGCGCGTCGCCAGGTGCCAGGGATTCCAGGGAGGCGACGTTGAGGCCCGCACCTGCCTGGCGCATGCCCTCGATCACGTCATCCATGTGTCCGGAGAGATTCAGGGCGGTGGTGACGCCGGCTCGTGCCATCATGGCGTGCCCGCGGCGGTAGTGGCCCGCCACGTGGGTGTGCGTGTCCACCAACCCGGGCATCACCAGTGCACCCGCGGCGTCGATCACCTGCGCCCCGGCCGGCACTCGGGCACCGTGACCAACGGCTTCGATTCTGCCGTTGTCGATCACGAGATCCAGGAAGTCGAGCCGACGATTTAGTGGGTCGACCACCTGGCCGCCGTGGATGAAGAGCCGGGCCATGGTTCGTCTCCTGTGTTTCTACCGCGTGCCAAGATAGCCAACCGTGTGGGTCGACCACCAGCGTGTGGTGGCTGGCGCCTAGTTGGAGATGCGGCTCGGCGCGAGCAGTCGGTACGATGTCTGCCACGTAGTCGCTGGTTGCGATCGGCGCGGTGGATACATCCACGCGGATGCTGGTCGGCCGCGCGTTGGGGGTGGCTAGATTGCCCGCCAGGACCTTTGATTGGCGCGATGATCCCACGGGGACCGTCATCGCTGTGCCGTCCGTGAGAGCCCGGTTCTTGAAGCGAAATCCGGAGGATCCGCTGGGCGGCTTCCACACCCATGAGGAGTCGGACGGCATTGAGACGTGGGTGGTGCTCGAGGGCAAGGTGCGGTTCGAGTTCGATGATGAGGTGATCATCGCGACGCCTGGCCAGGCGGTGGTGGCCTACCCGAATGAGAAGCACCGGGTATCGTGCGCCGGGGATGAGCCGTGTGTGTACTTCCTTACGCTGACGCCACACCGAGAGCCGACGCATACGTTTTATGACGCGGACGGCAAGCGCCTGCCCACGCGCGTGGGAACGGTGAACCTGACCTGGACTGGGCATCCCTGTCTGGGAGAGGCTGACGTGCTGGCCGGCTCGCGTTGAGCCGCTGACGTGCCAATTCGGCACGACAGAAGATGCGGCTGAGCAGCCATACTAGTCTGCGCCGAGAGGGGCGGGCCCGTGGTGGTCCGCCCCGCCCGAGCGCTCGGCGCGGGTGGTTGGCTCTCCTGACTGCCGCGCTATCACTGGGACTTCATGACCACATATCGAATCGAAGGCGGCACACCCCTCCGCGGCTCGATCACGGCTAGCGGTGCCAAGAATGCCGTCACCAAGCAGATCGTGGCGGCGCTCTTGACTGACGACGAGGTCGTGCTGCGCAACGTGCCACGGATTGGCGACGTAGCGATCACGCTGGACATCATTCGCGCGCTTGGCGCCGAGGCTGAGTGGTCAGGTGAGACCACGCTGCACATCCGGGCGAGCAAGCTGTCCTCATCCGAGGTCAGCGTGGCGTTCTCCGGGCTCAACCGGATCCCCGTGCTGCTCGTGGGACCGCTACTGCATCGCCATGGCGAGGCGCGGATACCGCTGCTCGGCGGTGATGACATCGGTCCCCGCCCGATTGACTACCACGTTGAGGCACTCCGTCTTCTGGGTGCGACCGTTGAACTGGACGGCGAGCACTGGTGTGCGCGCGCCTCGCGGCTGCGAGGTGCATTGATCGATCTGCCGTATCCGAGCGTGGGTGCAACCGAGAGCGCGCTGCTGTCATCCTGCCTCGCGGAAGGCACGACCGTCATTCGCAACGCGGCGGTTGAGCCAGAAGTCATCGATACGATTCTTCTGCTCCAGAAGATGGGCGCGCTCATCGACGTGGACGTGGACCGGACGATCGTAGTTGAGGGCGTGTCTCGTCTACGCGGGGCGGAGCACCATGTGATCGCCGACCGTATCGAGGTGGCCTCGTTTGCCGCGGCGGCGGTGGCCACGGGTGGCGACGTGGTGATCGACGGCGCGGAGCAGTCGACCATCATGGCATTCCTGAACGCTCTGCGGCGGGTTGGTGGCGATTTTGAAGTATTGCCGGATGGCATCCGGTTCTACCGTGGTGGGGAGCTACGGTCCATTGCGCTGGAGACGGACGTGCACCCCGGCTTCGCAACGGACTGGCAGCAACCGTTTGTCGTGCTGCTCACGCAGGCGCGCGGTCTGTCGGTGATCCACGAGACGGTGCACGAGCGGCGCTTTGGGTATACCGAGGAGCTACGACAGATGGGTGCAACTATCGAGCTGTACACCACCTGTCTGGGCGGACGTCCCTGCCGGTATCGCTTTGGCGATCATCCGCATAGCTGCCTCGTGCAGGGGCCCACAGCGCTCAGGGGTACCTCCATGCTGATACCGGACCTGCGGGCGGGATTTTCGTATTTGATTGCCGCGCTGGTCGCGGATGGCCAATCGGTGATTGACGGCGCTCAGTACGTGGAGCGCGGCTATTCACACATCCCCGAGAAGTTCGCGCGATTGGGCGGCCGGTGCACGGTCGAATAGACCCGCGGGCGGATCTCCCACCCAATCCGTGGCGCACGGTTGGCTCCAGGCCAGTTTACGAGAATCCTTGGATCTCTGTGCGAGAGGACGCGGTCATCCGTCCGGATGGCAGCCCTGGCATCTATGGCGTGGTAGACATGAAGGGCTGGGCCATCGCGGCGGTGCCGCTGACGGCTGAAGGCGACACGTTGCTGGTGGGCCAGCACCGATATACGTTGGACTTCTACTCCTGGGAGGTTCCGATGGGCGGCGGCGACAAGGCGCTGCTACCGCTTGACGGCGCGCGTCGGGAGCTACGCGAGGAGACCGGAATCCAGGCGGCGCGCTGGACCTACCTGGGTGAGAGCCACCTGTCCAACTCGGTCTGCACGGAGATCGGGCTGGTGTACCTGGCCGAAGATCTCACATTTGGCGAGGCCGAACCTGAGGCCACGGAGGACCTGCGGCTGTGGCGGCTCCCGTTCTCCGACGCGCTCGAGATGGCGATGACCGGCCAGATCACGGATGCGCTCTCTATCGTCGCTCTGGCGCGGATCGATCTGTTCTTGCGGGACGGGCGGCGGCTCAGCCCGGCGCTGCATGTGGAGACCGGGGTTGGGGCGCTGGCGCAGCGCGGCGTGCCCGGCGATCGATGAGCGCGAATCGGCTGCTCTTCTACACGACGCTCATGTTGATGCTGGGATTCACGGCGTCGTTCGGAGACCTCGTTGGCCGTGTGGAGGCTGTACCGGCGGTGGCCGGGCTGTGGATAGCCTGGGGACTCGGGGTGGCGTGGATCAGGTCTAAGGGCTGGTCGTAGGGCTCGGGTAGAGAGGCGCACGTGACCGGCTCACGTGACCGGCTATAGTGCTCGCCACACCGGGAGGAACGATCGATGAGGATTCAGAACCTCTACACGGACGAGAGTGGCGAATCCCACTTCCGCGACATCGAGGTGGAGTGGGTGGAGCAGACCCGCGGCGGCTTGCTCTCTGCTCGGCTACCCGCGCACGGCATCATCTTCCGTGAGGTGCCGCCGACGTACGACCTGGACTGGCATACGGCGCCGCGGCGCCAATACATCATCAACCTGGACGCGGGAGTCCAGATCACCGCGAGCGACGGCGAGAGCCGCGTCATTGGCGCCGGCGAAGTCTTTCTGGTGGAGGACGTGACCGGCAAGGGGCATCTGTCCAAGGCGGTGGATGGCAAGCTTCGGCATTGCATCTACATTCCACTTGATCCGGCCTGAGATCCTAGCGTCAGGCACCTAGAAGACCGTGTGGGAGGACCCTGTGAAACTGCTGTTCTTCGATGATTTCAAGCTGGGCGTGTTGAAGGGCGAGTCCGTAGTGGACGTGTCCGCGGTGGTCAAGGACATTCCGCGCCTTGGGCCGCAGGACGTAATTCGGGGCGTTATCGAGGGGTTTGCAGGCCTGCGCCCTAAGCTGGAGGCGGCTGTAGCCGGAGCAGCCGGGATACCCGTGTCAACTGTCCGCCTTCGCTCACCATTGCCGAAGCCAATGAACATCGTGTGTATGGCGGTCAACTATATGGAGGACGGGACCCGCTCCGAGCCGGCCCCGATCAACGCATTTCAGAAGTCGCCAAACGCTGTGATCGGCAACGGCGACACGATGATTTTGCCTGACATACCGGCGACGATCTTCGAGGGCGAGGCTGAGCTGGCGCTGGTGATCAGCAAGCGGGCTGAAAACGTCAAAGCCGCAGACGCGATGGACTACGTCTTTGGCTACATCAACTTCATCGATGGCTCCGCCCGTGGCGTGCCAGCCTTCTACCAGATGAAGTCCCGGCACACGTTTGCACCGATGGGTCCATATCTTGTGACGAAAGATGAGATCCCGGATCCGCAGAATCTGCCGGTGCAATTGTGGAACAACGGGGTGTTGATGCAGAAGTTCAACACGAACGACATGGCTCACAAGATCGCCCGCTGTATAGAGTGGGTGACGTCCATCCACCCGCTTGACGCTGGAGACGTGCTCGCCACGGGTACCAATCACCGTGGGTTGAATGCGTTCATGGACGGTGACAAGATCGAGCTAGAGGTGAGCGGCCTGGGGCGACTGACGATCAACGTCCGCGATGATCTGAAGCGGACCTGGGGGCGTGAGACGCGCCTGGACATGCAGAACAAGGGCGTAGACGGGACCACGCCGCAGCTCACTGGGAAGTACGCCAAGTAAGTCTGGACACCCGCGCGGCTGCATGACCGCTCGTCCTGCACTTTGGTCTGGCGGGCCATGCGGTCCGCCAGACGGAGCGGCAGGGCTTCGTTGGCCTCACGGCCCGGCCCACGCCCTGCGCTTCACAGAAGGCTAATCCGCAGGCCAGTCCGGCTTCGAGTGAGCCAGTCACGAAATCGCCCTCGCGCGCGTTTATTTTCCAGGGCTTTGCTCGGGGAGACTCGTGATGCGGGGACTGGGATAGCACTCTGGCGTTACATCCGCCTTGCGTGGTCACGCGCGGCGGTTCGAGTGTTGCTTGTATTCGTGCTGGCCACGTTGGCGCCGGTTGGTGTCACGCTGGTGCAAATCAAGCAAGATATTGACGGTGCGGAGCGGCGTGCACACGACCATGCCCACAGCGTGGCCGCGTTCGCGGCGGGGGCGCTGGAGTCGCACATACGTGATGCGCGCAACGCCGCTGGGACCATCAGCCGCTTGCCCGCGTTTTTCAGCGGGACCGCCGCGGAGCGTAGCGAGATTCTCATCGCACTGGCCGGCGTCATGCCTGGCTATGTGGGACTGACGTACTACGGAGAGGATGGCACCCTGGATGCCGCAACTTCGCTCCGGCAGTACAGCATGCCGGAATCACTTCTGGCGCGTGCCACGAGCCAATCCTCGCTGCTGGTGCGGCAACCGGTATTCACGCACGCGGCGATGCTTGATCACGCAACCGGAAGGCGACTGCTGCCGCTGATCATTCCGCTTGATAATCCGGGCGCTGGCCGCCGCCGCGGCTACCTGGCCGGCCTGCTAAGCGTCGACCGCGTTCTGGGTAGCTGGGCGGACTCACTGCTGCCGGCGGACGGTTCTTTGCTGCTTATCGATATGGACTCTAGCCTGATCATGCTGGGGACCGGGGATCTGACAGAATCGGTCAACGTGCCGGCACCCGAGGCCAGCCTTAGCCCGATGCGCGAGGGACGCCCGACGTTTCGGCTCACCCCGCCCCACGACGGGCAGGAACGGCTGCGGTCCTGGGCCCCCCTGGCCGGCACCAGCTGGGTCGTGGCCGCGGACATCCCCACACGTGTCGTTTTTGGCTCCATCTACGCGCAGGCTGGCGAGCGCTTGGGCGTGTCCATCGCGGTGGCGGTGATCGCCTTTGCCACGCTCGTCGCGGTTGGCCGCAAGCTCAGGAGCACGCTGTATGCATTGCGGGCCGCCGCGGGCCGCTGGTCCGCCGGGCAGTGGGCCTATCGGACGGGCATCCGCGGCGCGGATGAGCTGGCCAGGCTGGCGGTTACGTTTGACGACATGGCGGATCGCCTGGCCACCGCGGAGCACCAGCGGGCGGCGGCGGAGGAAGCCATGCGTGTCAGCGAGGCCAGATACCGGATGCTTGTGGAGCAGGCGGCGGACGGGATCTTCGTTTTGGATGCAGATGGACGGATCGAGGAAGTGAACGCGCGCGCCTGCGACCTCTTCTCACAACCCGCCGAGCTGCTTCTGGCCCGGACGTTGTCATCGCTCGTTGCCGAGCCGGGAGGCGGCGTACGTCAAGGGCAGCCGCAGGCCGGCTCAGCGGGTGAGTGTTTGCTTCGGCGATTAGATGGCTCGCTTCTTCCGGTGGAGATGAGTCTCTGTCGTCTCAGCGATGGACGCAGTCTGGCGATCGTGCGAGATGTCAGCGAGCGGTACGCGTTGCAGCGACGATTGCGCCATGAAGCGAGCCACGACGCGCTCACGGGGCTACCGAATCGCCGCATGCTCCAGTCCCGTCTTGCGCGAGAGCTTGATGATGTCGAGCCGAATTTGCAGCCCGGCGGCTTGCTGCTCCTGGATCTGGACGGGTTCAAAGAGGTCAACGACACGTTGGGGCATCGAGCCGGCGACATCTTGCTCCAAGAGGTTGCTCGACGATTGTCCGGCGCCGTTCGAGGGCAAGATCTTGTCGCTCGGCTGGGTGGTGACGAGTTCGCGGTATTTCTGCCGTCCACCAGTCGGGACGGCGTGCTGCAGGTGGCCTTGCACCTGCTGTCGAGTTTGGAGCCGCCGGCGCTCATCGAGGGGCGGATGCTTACGATTGGCGGTAGTTTGGGCGTGGCGTGCTATCCCGCCCACTCGGCCGATCCGGACGGGTTGCTGCGCTGCGCGGACGTGGCCATGTACGTGGCGAAGCGGGGACGCACCGGATTCTCCGTGTATGGCACTGAATCTACGGTGCGTCTTGACGGCGCGGCGTGAGGACGGCGGGCAGGTACGGGGTGGACGGTTCCGAGCGACGGCGAGTCGGTCAGCGGCTCGGTCGATCGGGGTAGCTCAGCCCGACGTAGTTTTCGGCGAGGCTAGTCATCGCGGCGGCTGAGCTCGTGACGTAGTGAAGCTGAGAAAGCTGGAGCTTCTCGGTGAAGTGGTCTTCGTCTGCGCGGTGCAGCATGCTGGTCATCCACCAGGAGAAGTGCTCAGCCCGCCACACTCGCGGGAGACAGGTCTGGCTGTAGGCGTCAAGCCAATCGTCCTTGCCGTCGCGATAGTGGCGGGCCATGGCCGACGCGAGCGCGCGCGCGTCTCCAAGGGCCAGGTTCATCCCCTTGGCCCCAGTTGGGGGAACCACGTGCGCGGCGTCGCCGAGGAGGAACAGGCGCCCGTGCTGCATCGGCTCCGCCACAAAGCTGCGCATGGCCGTGACGGCTCGTTCGAGGATTGGGCCGCTGCCCAGCGTGAACCCCGGCAGCTCGAACCGCGTCGAAAGCTCGTCCCAGATACGCTCGTCAGACCACTCGTCCAGATTCTCGTCGGGAGCACACTGCAGGTACGCCCGGGTGATGTTAGGTGTGCGCATGCTCTGTAACGCAAACCCACGCGGGTGATACGCGTAGATCAGCTCTTCGCTAGAAGGTGCCACCGCCGCCAGGATGCCAAGCCAGGCGAACGGATAGGTCCGCTGATACATCCGGATGGCTGATCTGGGGATGGCATCTCGGCAGACGCTGTGCGATCCATCACACGCGGCGACGAAGTCCGCGGTGAGGACGCGCTCGGCGCCATCGTAGTGGTAGCGGAGGGTCGGTCGCTCGTCCTGGAGTCCCTCGACTGTGGTGACGGCTGCCTCGAAGCGAACGTCTCCACCGTCAGCCAGGCGGGCCGTTATCAAGTCCTTGACTACTTCCTGCTGCCCGTACACCGTGATGGACTTGCCACCGGTCAAGGCGGACAAATCGATGCGGTGGGATTCGCCGTCAAACCTCAGCTCAATACCGTGGTGGACGAGTGATTCCGCGCGGAGCCGATCGCCAACCCCGGTCTGGCACAACAACTCAACGCTCTGGTGCTCCAGGACGCCGGCGCGGACGCGCCGCTCGACGTAATCACGCGAGCGGTGCTCCAGCACCACGGACTGGATGCCCGCGCGGGCGAGGAGGTGTGAGAGCATCAGTCCAGCTGGACCCGCCCCCACGATCGCGACCTGGGTGTGCATCCTCAGATGCTAGTGCATCGCGCGCCGTGGGGACAGTCTCCGGAACGAGGGCTTGGCTGAGGGCGCGGCGATTGTGATGGGAGGGAACATGAGATTTGGCATCCACAACTCATCGTGGCTGGACGCCCCGACCTCGTCGGAGTTGTTCACGACCGTGAAGGCAAAGGCTGGCTGGGCCGAGGCACAGGGGTTTGACTGGTTCTCCGTGCTGGATCACATGATCCAGATCCCGCGCGTGGGCGCCGCTGACGAGCCTGTGATGGAGGGCTGGACCGTCCTGTCCGCAATCGCTGCCGTGACCTCGCGCATGCGCCTGGCGACGCTGTGCACCGCGGTGGGCTATCGCAATCCGGCCCACCTGGCCAAGATCGCGGCAACGGTAGATCTGATCAGCGGTGGACGGCTGACGCTGGGCATCGGCGCGGGATTTTACGAAGAGGAGTACCGACAGTACGGGTGGGAGTTTCCAGAGCGGCCTTCCGTTCGGATTGCCCAGTTGGAGGAGGCGATCGAGCTCATCGTCAAGCTGTGGACGGAGCCGCGGACGACCTTCCACGGGGCGTACTTCCACGCGACGGAAGCGATTCTGGAGCCCAAGCCGCTCCAGAAGCCGCGGCCACCCGTGCTCATCGCCGGTGCCGGCGAGCGGCTGACGCTGCGGGCGGTTGCCCGCCTGGGCGATGCCTGCAACTTCGTTGATGGGGACATGACCGAGATTCGGCGGGAGCTAGACGTGTTGCGAGGGCACTGCGATGCCGTGGGCCGGGACTTCGATACCATCGAGAAGACCAGAGTGCAGGGCTGGCTCATCGGCCGAGATGAGGCGGACGTGGCGGCGAAGTGCGATCGGCTAGCGAGCCGTGGTCCGCTTGGGGGTTTCATTGGAACGGTCGCGGAAGCGATCGATGAGGTTGGGGCCCACCGCGACGCGGGGATCGACCTGTTGATCTACGCTGATCGACGGAACGATCCCGAATCACGTGAGATCTTCGCCTCGGACGTCATGCCTCGATTTCGGTGACGGGCCGGCCGCGACCAGTGGGTCCCCGAGTTCTCTAGCGGGATGATTCGCCGACTCGAGACCGCGCAGGCCATGTTGCATCGTCCGGCGGTCTTGTTCCTTGACGAGCGGACGGTTGGACTCGACCCGCTCGCGCGTGAGGCGGTGTGGGGCCACGCGCGGCGACTCACATCCGGTTTCGGCACCATGATCATGCCGATGACCCACTACATGGGGGAGGCGGAGAGCCGGTGCGGTCAGGTCGCGATTCTCCACCGCGGCTTGCTCGCCGATCTCGGGACCCCTCCCACGTCGAAAGCCTCGATCGGCCGCGAGGGTGCGACGCTCGAAGACGTCTTCGAGCGTATCTCGGGGGGCGAGCTCTCAGCGCGCCCTTGCCCGGCGTCGTGCGATGATGACCAGTATCGTCACGGTGATTGCCGCCAGCAATGCCGTCTGGATGGAGAGTTGAATCTGGACTACCCGGGCCCACTCCTCCGCGACGATCCAGCCGAGGGTGATCAACGTAGAGCTCCAGGCGGCGCTGCCCAGCGTCACGTACGTGAGAAAGCGGCCAAGCGGCATGCGGCAAACTCCGGCCGGAATCGCCACGAGGCTTCCCAGGGGCAGGAGTCTGGCCGCGAACACAGCGGCGCCGCCCCATCGCAGAAACCAGGCCTCCGCCCGATTGAGATCTCGCTGGCTTACTAGCCGAACGCGCGCCGCCAGGTGCCCGGCCGTTAGGATCACCGACTCGCGTCCCCACCGTGCCAGGCCGTAGAGCACCATCTGCCCGATGACTGATCCGGCGACAGCCGAGAGGATCACCTCCGGCAGGTTCATCGCCCCGGTCGCTGCCAGGAAGCCCACGAATGGCAGGAGCGCGTCGATTGGCACGAGAGGGAGGCACTCGTCCGCCGCGAGGAGCAGCACGATCCCTGTGTAGCCCAGGGACAGGAAGACCGCCTGGAGGCTTTCCATCATGTCGCTTCGATCGCCTCGGAGCGCGACCGCGTGGAGCCCGAGAGCTCCCAAGCCGATTGCGCGGCGCGGATTGCTCGCGTCACGTGAACACCGCGGGGGCAAGTGGGTCGACGGGCTTTGCTGGGATCAACGCCCGGTCCGGCGCGTTGCGGACTGATTGGCATGCCGCGCACGTCAGGTCAACAGTACTGCAAGGATTCCCACGAGGAAGATGCCGTCGAACACACCGGCGCCGCCGATGCTCAGCATGAGCGCGGGCATCGTTCGGAGCGCGGGCAAGTTCAGCAGGTCCGCTCCAATGAGCACTCCCAGCGTGCCGCTGATGTAGGCCACCCGGGGGGCCTCGTCGTGGGCAAGCAGGAGCGCCATGCCCACGGCGACCAGGGGCGGGATGAAGCCGGGTAGCGTGATGCCGACGGCGGGGACCGGACGCGCGAGCATCTTGGCGACGGCGGTTACGACCGCGGTCGCCACCAGCGTGGGTAGGACGGGGGCACCAGGCAACAGGTAGAGGCTGAATAGCACGGGGACAACGGCGCCGCCCACGTTGACCGCGATGACCTGCTGCTCGACCCGGGGCGGGAAGTAGAAGAAGAACCGAAAGAGGTGATGGTTGGCCGGCTCGATGAGCACGGGACGGCGAGAGACGGGGATATTGACCAGGCTCCCGATGAGGGACGCCGCGAACAGCAGCATCGCGCCTGTGGGTGAAAGACCGAGACGGTGAAACGACAGGGTGATCGCCTGGAAGTAGACGAGACCAAACAGGAGGGACGCGAGCAGCAGGAGGACGACGAAGATGGCTAGGCAACCCGGCACGGTGTGCGCTCCGTAGCGGTGTGGGCCTGGGCGGCGGTGCCGTTGCTGGGCGGCGAGACGATCATGCGCTGGCGCCGCTTCAGGTAGGAGCGGTCACGGCGGCTCCGGTGTCCATCGTCGCGGCTGGTTCGAGCAGCGCATCGAGTTGTTGCGCGTCCACGGTCTCGTGGGCCAGAAGCTCATTAGCCAGCAGGTCGAGGAGATGGCGTTTGTTGGTCAAAATGGCCAACGCTCGGGCGTAGCCCTGTCCGAGGAGTTTCTCGACGGCCTGGTCGATATCGGCGGCCGTCTCATCGGCATGGGCGCGTGATCCCGGTAGCCCTTGGTACGGACCCTCGTCGCTGTAGACTCCGAGACCCAGATCATCGCTCATTGCCCAGACTGTTACCATGCGTCTGGCAAGCGCTGTTGCCTGTTTCAGATCGCTTTCAGCGCCCGTGGCGGGCTGACCGAAGACCAGATTCTCGGCGGCGCGGCCGGCCAGCATGCCGGCGAGTCGACCACACAGGTAGTCCTTGGTGTAGCCGTGACGGTCTTCCTTCGCGAGCTGCTCGGTCACGCCGAGGGCGCGACCGTGGGGGATGATGGTGACCTTGTTCACCGGATCCGCACCTGGCGTGAAGCGGGCTACGAGGGCATGGCCGCTTTCGTGGTAGGCGACGAGGCGCCGCTCATCCTCATTCATGAGCCCAGCGTGGCGGATGCCGAGGATGATCTTGTCGAGCGCGTCATCGAAATCGGTCACGCCGATATCGGTGCCGCCGCGGCGGGCCGCCGCGAGAGCTGCCTCGTTGGCAAGGTTTGCGAGATCCGCGCCGGAGAAGCCTGGCGTGCGGCGGGCGAGGGCATCAAGATCCACGCCCCGTGTGAGCGGTAGGCCCCGGGTGTGGATGCGCAGAATGGCGGTGCGCCCGGCGCGGTCGGGAAGCTCCAGATTTACCTGCCGATCGAACCGACCGGGACGCAGCAGCGCGGGGTCCAGCACATCAGGACGGTTCGTGGCCGCCAGCACGATCACGTTCTCCTGCGGGTCGAACCCGTCCATCTCCACCAGAAGCTGATTGAGCGTCTGTTCGCGCTCCTCGCCGGCGCCAGAGATGGCGGCGCCACGCTGCCTCCCCACGGCATCGATCTCATCCACGAAGATGATGGAGGGTGCCTCCGCCTTTGCCTTGGCAAAGAGGTCGCGGACGCGGCTGGCGCCCACGCCCACGATCATCTCGACGAACTCCGAGGCCGAGATGCTGAAGAAGGGGACGTTGGCCTCGCCGGCCGTGGCACGCGCGAGGAGCGTCTTGCCGGTGCCCGGTGGCCCCAGGAGCAGGACGCCCCGGGGTAGGCGGGCGCCGAGCTTGTGGTAGTAGTCGGGCCGCTTGAGGAAGTCGACGATCTCCAGCAGCTCCTGCTTGGCCGCGTCTTCGCCGGCCACGTCCGCGAACGTGATGCTGGGTCGGTCCGCGGTGTAACGTCGAGCGCGGCTGGCGCCAAACCCGAACAGGGCCTGCTGACCTCGGCCGGCCTGGCGAGCCATGAGCACGAGCAGGCCGATCAGGACGGCCGTCGGGAGCAGCCCCACGAGGAGGTCGAAGAGCCACGATCCGCTCCGCGCCTCGCGGATCGTGACGGTGACTCCGCGCTCTTCCAAGATCGGCATGAGCTGCTCGTCGGCGTTGGCGGGTCCGACAGTGGTGAATTCGGCATACAAGCGATCCGCGGCCGCGCCCGGTGTGGCGGCAGGTGGGGTGCCGGACATCCCCGGGGTGGGCGTGATCCCGAGGCCCGCAGCGGTCATTGGCTCGCGGAACTGACCCTGGATCGTCGCGCCGGTGATCGTCACCGCGGCCACGTTGCCGTCTCGGAGCTGCGACACGAATCCCGAGTACGGGACACTGATGGTCGTGGTGCGCTGGGCCTGGAGGTAGGTGGTCAGGTTCCAGATGAGCGCCACGATGAGGAGCGGCCACCAGATCCAGCCAGGTATGAGTGGCTTGTACTCTCGCGATTGGTTCGAGGGCTTGTCCGAGCGCGGCCGCGCGCGTTCTGGCGACTCCGATGCCACTGTCAGGCCCCGTCCGTTCGCGCCCGCGTCTCTGGCTCGAGATTGATGGCTGGGGCCGGTAAAGCGGTCCGCGATGCCCATTGTTGACGGAGGCGCAGCATGCCGACCAGGGACAGCAGGGTCAATCCGCTGATGAGCGCCGCGTAGTACACAAGCATGTCGGCCAGCGCGGGGGGGAGGAGAAGGATCACCCAGAACTGGCTCATGATCGGGGCGGCCGTCAACAGCGCGGCGACGAACATGGAGACGAGGTGCATCGTGTCCCAGGCGGCGTGGAGCACGGTCACGAGGATGAACGCGCGCACGAGTGACCAGGACGCTCGAAGATGCCCGCTCCTGGCCGAGGAGAACAGTGTCCCGCCGAGAATCGCCGTCCACAACCCGTGGCCGACGGGTGCCAGGATTCCGCGCAGCAGCTCTGTGGACACCAGATTTCCCAGTGAGAAGACGATGGTTCGTCCCTCGCGAACTATAAGCGCGCTGAGCGCGTAGCCGCTGCTCTCGAGTGCCGCGAAGCCGAACCCGACGGCGGCGCCCAGTACCACGCCGTCACGGGTGACGTATCTCGGGAGCCCGCGAGCGACGAGCACCAGCCCGACCAGTTTCACGAATTCCTCGATCAATCCGGCCCCCAGGAACGCGAGGACGCCAGAGCGGAGCAACGCGGACTCTAGGAGAGAAGCGGCCATCACTCCAAACGCGCCGCCCAGGTCGAAGACCTGATGTGGCGGCCAGGGGTGAATGCCCTGAGCGCGATGGGACCGCCGTGCAGCGCACGATTTCCGGTGGATCTTGCCGCCCGGTGCACGCGACGGAATCGTTCACGCAGCGGAGACCTTTGTCAACCCACCCAGCCACATTGACGCGCCACCATGGGGACGATACCGGCGGAGTCCGTGCCGGCGTGAGGCGATGGTCTGCTCCACTCCCGCGTGCCAGGGGCAACCGCGACATCGCCCGGCGCGGTCGTGCCGCGACGAGCTGACGGGAGGATCGTATGGCCGAGCTGACACGCGACCGGCTCATCTGGATCTACGAGCGGATGAGCCTGATTCGGACGTTTGAAGACCGCGTGGCGGAGCTCTTCGCCGAGGGCGTTCTGCCGGGCTTCGTCCACCTGTACGCCGGCGAGGAGGCGATCGCCGTCGGGGCTTGCGCCCATCTCACGGATGCCGACTTCATCACCAGTACGCACCGCGGGCATGGGCACTGTATCGCCAAGGGTGTGGCGGTTGGGCCCATGATGGCCGAGCTCTTCGGTAAGGCAACCGGCTCCTGCAAAGGCAAGGGCGGGTCAATGCACATTGCGGACGTGGATAAGGGCATGCTGGGCGCCAACGGGATCGTTGGCGGTGGTGGCCCGATGGCGTGCGGCGCGGGACTTCGAAACAAGGTATTGAAGACCGGGGGCGTGACGATCTGTTTCTTCGGCGATGGCGCGGCCGAGCAGGGCACCATGCACGAGGCGATGAACCTGGCCAGCATCTGGAAGCTGCCAATCGTGTTCGTCTGCGAGAACAACCTCTTCGCAGAGAGTACGCCCTGGTTCTACCACTGTGCCGCCAAGGACATTGCCGAGCGCGGCGCCGCGTACAACATGCCCGGCCTGCTGGTGGATGGCACGGATGTGTTTGCGGTTCATGAGGCCACAGGTGAGGCGATCGCGCGGGCGCGTAGGGGCGATGGTCCGTCGCTTATCGAGGCTCGGGCGTTCCGCTACTACGGCCACTTCCAGGGCGACGCTGTCACCTACCGGACCGAAGAGGAGCTGGCCGAGTACCGACGGCGTGATCCTCTCTCCCAGTTTCGCAAGAGAGTCGTGGAGCGCGGCCTGGTTGGCGCCGAAGATCTTGATCTCGTGGACGCCCGCTCGCGCGACGCCGTGGAGCAGGCAGTTCGCGACGCTCGAGCGGATCCGTACCCCACTGCCGACCAACTGATGACAGACGTGTATGTCACCTATGCGGGCGCGACCACCAGGTAGCGAGCACGCGCCGAGAGATGGAGGAGGCTGCCATGACTGAGCGGGTGATCACATTTCGCGATGCAATCAACGAGGCGATGCGCCTCGAGATGCGGCGCGACGCCAACGTCATCCTGATGGGTGAGGACGTTGCTGGCGGCGCCCGCCTGCCACACATCGAGGGCGAAGGCAAGGAGGCCTGGGGCGGGGTGATGGGGGTTTCCCACGGCCTGGTCCAGGAGTTTGGCCGCGACCGGGTGCTGGATACCCCGATCAGCGAGTCGGCATTCGTGGGCGCGGCGATGACGGCCGCCGCGACGGGGTTGCGCCCCATCGCTGAGTTGATGTTCGTGGACTTCTTCGGTGTCTGTATGGACCAGATTTTCAACCAGGGTGCCAAGCTACGGTACATGTTTGGAGGCAAGGCGCGGGTGCCCGCGGTTATTCGGACCATGATTGGTGCGGGCGCTCGCGCCGCGGGACAGCATTCTGGCTGCCACTACTCTGTCTTCACACACATGCCCGGACTGAAGACGGTGGTGCCGTCGACTCCGGCAGACGCCAAGGGACTGCTGGCAGCGGCGATCCGCGACGACGATCCGGTCATCTTTTTCGAGCACAAGGTGCTCTACAACGCCAAGGGCCCGGTTCCCGAGGGTGAATACGTGATCCCGCTGGGAAAGGCGGACGTCAAGCGGGCGGGCACCGATCTCACAATCATGGCGGTGGGGCGCATGGTGACGCTGGCACTGGAGGCCGCGGAGGAGCTGTCGAAGGAGGGCGTCCAGGCGGAGGTGGTGGATCCGCGCACGCTGTCGCCTCTGGACGAGGAGACGCTGCTCGCGTCGGTGCGGAAGACGCATCGTCTGGTCGTGGTGGATGAGGATAACCCTCGGTGCAGTATCGCTGGGGATCTGGTCTCACTCGTTGCGACACAGGCGTTCGATTCGCTGGATGCGCCGCCCCAGGTCGTGACGGCGCCGCATGCGATCGTGCCTTTCAGTCCGGCTTTGGAGGACCTGTACGTCCCCTCAGTCGCGTCAATCGTGACGGCGGCGCGGGCCGCCGCGGGCCTGGTGGCGGCGGCGGCTGCCCCCCTAGCCGCTGGCGTCAGCTAGGGCTTTTGTGCGCATGGAAGGGGTCGGCACTTGCCGGCCCCCGCATGCGCGGACACGATCATGACCATTGGCATCATTGCGAATCCCGCGTCCGGTAAGGACATCCGCCGTCTGGTAGCGCAGGGATCCGTCTTCGACACCAGCGAGAAGACGAACATCCTGCGCCGCGTCCTGCGCGCGATTGACGCGTTGGGTGGCGGTCCGATTCTGATCATGCCGGACACGGATGCTATGGGTGCGCGTGCCCTGGATGGCCTCCGCTTGAGCCAGGATGTGAGTGTGTTGGACATGCCTGTGACGGGCACGCCGAGCGATTCCACAGAGGCGGCACGGCGCATGGTGGAGAGGGGCGCTGCCTGCCTGATCACGCTGGGTGGGGATGGGACGAACCGGGTGGTGGCCGCGGGCTGCGGAGAGGTCCCGATACTCCCGATCTCCACGGGGACCAACAACGTGTTCTCCAGGATGGTGGAGGGAACGGTGGCGGGCCTGGCTGCTGCCGTGGTGGCCAGCGGCGCAGTGGAGCCCGCGTTGGTGACCCGTCGCGAGAAGCGACTGGACGTGTCGTTGGACGGCCGAGTGCTGGACACGGCGCTCATCGATGTGGCGACCACGCGCGACCTGTTTGTGGCGAGCCGAGCGCTCTGGGACCCCGGCAAACTGGTGGAGGCTGTGCTTACCAGGGCGCAGGCTGACGCGGTGGGCCTGGCTTCGGTGGGGGGCTGCGTCCATGCGGTAGCTGCCTGCGAGCCGGGCGGGCTCTACCTCAGATTTGGGCCCGGCGGTCGCCGCGTACTTGCCACGCTGGCGCCCGGCCTGGTGGTTCCGATCTCCGTGCAGTGCTGGCAGAAGATCGCCAACGAAGAACCTGTGAGGCTTGAACCGGGTGACTTCACGGTGGCTCTGGACGGGGAGCGCGAACTGGAGGTGAGCCGAGCCCAGCACGTGACCGTGCAGATCAGGCCCGACGGCCCACGCGTGGTGGACGTGGACGCTGCTCTCCGTGCTGGCGTCCGACTGGGCATGTTTGAGCTCACTCCGTAGACGTCTCGGGAGCGTGGTCGACACCGAGTACCGCCGCGGTGTCATGATTCCCGGGATGCACGCCCTCAATGGCCTGACCACCGCGGAGGCGGATCGCCGTCTAAGGCGGGACGGGCCGAATGAGCTTGCCCGGCGCGAACGGGGAAGTTTCGTGGCCGCGGCGCTCCACGTTCTCTCCGAGCCAATGATCCTTCTGCTGATCGCCGCCGGGTCAGTCTATCTGGTGCTCGGTGATCGTGAAGAGGCGATCCTGCTCTTGGGCTCAATCGCGATCATCGTTGGCATCGAGGTGTACCAGGAGCGCAAGACGGAGCGGGCGATCGAGGCGTTGCGCGACCTTTCAAGTCCCCGAGCCCTTGTGATTCGTGATGGTGAGCGGCGCAGGATCCCGGGGCGCGATGTGGTGCGGGGCGATCTGGTGGTGCTGGGCGAGGGAGATCGCGTGCCGGCTGATGGTGTCCTTGTCGCGTGCACAAATCTCTCCACCGACGAGTCGCTCCTGACTGGCGAGTCCATGCCCGTGCGGAAAGTGACCGGTTCGGTGGCGTCTGAACCTTCGCGCCCGGGTGGCGATGACCTGCCGTTCGTTTATTCCGGCTCACTGGTGACGAGCGGCCAGGGAGTTGCCGAGATCATGGCCGTGGGCAGTGGGACGGAGATGGGACGCATCGGCGCGGCCCTCCAGTCGCTGACTACCGAACGCACCCGGCTGCAGAACGAGACCGACCGCGTGGTCCGCAGACTGGCGATCCTGGCGGCGGTCCTCTGTGTGGTCGTGGCGGTGGGCTATGGCATTTCCCACGGGAGCGCGCTGGAAGGGCTCCTGGCAGGGATCACGCTGGCGATGTCCTTGATACCAGAGGAGTTTCCGGTAGTGCTCACGGTGTTCCTGGCTCTGGGGGCCTGGCGCATCGCGCGGAACCAGGTGCTGACCCGGCGAGTACCTGCCATTGAGGCGTTGGGCGCGGCGACCGTGCTGTGCGTTGACAAGACGGGTACGCTGACCGAGAATCGTATGTCGGTCGCGGTGGTCGCGGACACAGAGACGTGGACGGAGCTTGGCGACGCCGCGAGTGCCATCTCCCCCGATCTTGGCCGACTGCTTGAGCTGGGGGTGCTGGCGAGCCCACCCGATCCGTTTGATCCGATGGAGCGCGCGATCCGGCGCGCCTGGCAAGGTCAATCCGGCGAGCCTTCGATCGCGGACATGGCGCTGGTCAGCTCGTATCCGCTCTCGGACCGCCGGCTGGCCATGGTCAACGTCTGGCGTCAGCCGGGCCAGCGGGAACTGATTGTGGCGGCGAAAGGGGCGCCGGAGGCCATCGCCGAGCTGTGCACTGACGCGACGGGCGAAGCGCATGAGGCGCTGGCCGCGCGGGTTCGGTCGATGGCGGAGGCGGGGTTGCGGGTCCTGGGGGTGGCGCAGGCGCGGATCGCCGATCGCGAAGCGCTGCCTGAGGATCCCCGGGTGTTTCCATTGCGGTTTGTGGGCTTGATTGGCCTGGCTGATCCCATCCGACCGTCTGTCCCGGCCGCGGTTGCAGAATGCCACCAGGCCGGCATCCGCGTGGTGATGCTGACCGGCGACTACCCCGTGACTGCCCAGAACGTCGCGCGCCGTGTGGGGCTGGACCCGCCGGACGCTGTGATGATCGGTGCGGACCTCGAGGCCGTGGGCGACGGCGACCTGACCGAACACGCCGCTCGAACGAGCGTGTTTGCCCGGGTGAGGCCGGAACAGAAGCTGCGGTTAGTGAAGGCGCTCAAGTCACGTGGTGAGATCGTGGCGATGACGGGCGATGGCGTGAATGACGCACCCGCACTGAAGGCGGCGGACATTGGGATCGCTATGGGTGAACGGGGGACGGACGTCGCCCGTGAGGCGGCGTCTCTCGTCCTTCTTGACGATGACTTTGCGTCCATCGTCCGGGCCGTTCGGCTGGGAAGACGGATCTTCGACAACCTGCGCAAGTCCATGGCGTTCCTCCTGGCTGTCCACGTGCCGATTGCCGGCCTTTCGCTCTTACCCGTCCTCCTTGGGTGGCCGCTGGTCTTGCTACCGGTGCACATCGTCTTCCTGGAGCTGATCATCGACCCAGCCTGCTCCATCGCATTTGAATCCGAGCGCGAGGAGCCGGACGTGATGCAGAGACCGCCCCGCCCCGTGCTCGAGCCGCTGTTCACCGGACGGCTGGTGGCGCTGAGCCTGGTGCAAGGGTTGGGCATCCTGCTGATTACGGCGTTCATTCTCCAAGGGGCCCTGGCGCGCAGCCTGCCCGAAGAGGATGTGCGAGCGCTTACCTTTGTCACTCTGGTCGTTGCAGATCTGGGCTTGATCCTGGCGAACCGCTCCACGTCGCGCGCGACGCTGCGGTCGCTGTTTACCCGGAACCCCGCGTTGTGGCTCGTCCTCGTTGGCACGTCGGCAACGCTGGCCGTGGTCCTGTTGGTCCCATCGCTCCGGGATCTCTTCCACCTGGGTGTGCTGCACTGGGATGACCTGGCTGTCGTGACCGTGGGCTCGGCGATAGCGCTCTTGTGGTTGGACGCGGTGAAGCTGGTGCGCGGACGGATACGCCAGGTGGTGTAGCTCTGGAGTGAACGGTATGAGCGAGGGACCCTTGACATGTCGCGCATCTTGATTCTCCATGCCGCGGTGGGTACGGGTCACACCACCGCGGCGAAGGCCCTGGGTGAGGCGTTTGAACGCAAGCGCGCCGGCGCAGTCCGCGTGGAGGACATCCTGGACCACGGAAGCGCGTTGTTTCGGGCTGCGCTCACCCGCTCATACCTGGATATCAGCAGCCGGGCGCCCTTGCTCTGGAAGGCCTTTTATGAGGCGAGCGACGTAGCGGACCCCGACATCGTCGCCGCGGCGAACGTCGTGCGGGCGCGCGTGGAGCGACTGCCACTGCGGCGATTCGAGCAATTCGTCAGGGCATTTGGGCCGGACGCGATTGTGTGCACCCACATGCTTCCGCTGAGCGTGCTCAGCTACATGAAAGAGGATGGCTCGCTGCATCAGCCAGTCTACTGCGTGGTGACCGACTACGTGGCGCACAGCGCCTGGATCAACGATGTGGTGGATGGCTACTTCGTGGCCAGCGACGCTACACGTGATGCCCTGGCAGTACGTGGAGTGTCGCGCCGTGCCCTGCACGTCACGGGCATCCCGGTGAAACTCGAGATTTCCGAACCCAAGACCATGGCAGAAGCGCGGGCCAGGCGGTCACTCCCACCCGACGGCGTGGTAGTCACCCTTTTCGGCGGCGGTCTCGAACCCAAGAGGGCGCGGCTGGTGATCTCGCGGCTGTTGGAATCGGCGCTGCACGGCACGCTTGTCGTGGTGGCCGGCCGCAGCGAGTCGCTGGCGGCGGGCATCGCGGACCTGGGCGACGGCCCGTCTCTCCGATTGCGACGCCTGGGCCGGGTTGACTACGTCGATGATCTGGTAGCTGCCAGTGATCTGGTCATCACCAAGTCCGGTGGCCTCATCGTGAGTGAGATCCTGGCCCGTGGCACGCCGATGATCGTGTTTGATCCGATTCCTGGCCAGGAGGAGTGGAACGCGGACCTGGTGGCTGCCGTCGGCGCCGGTATTCAACTACGCCAACCTGAGTCGGTTCCGTTGGCGGTGACGTCACTCCTTTCCTCGACGGAGTGGCTTGCCGGAGCACGACGCAGGGCGGCGGGCGCTGGCCGCCCCCGCGCGGCGCTGGACATAGCCGAGCTGGTCCTGGCTGAGCTGAGATCTGGGATGTACGCCTAGCGGTGAGTGGGGGATGGCGTCAACTCGCTGGCTCCGGCGCGCCGTCACCGGCCAGGTGTCGACGGAGGAAGCGGTGCACGGCTACGGACCCTACGAGTGAGGGTGCGCGGTCCGCCCAGGCGGCGGGGTAGATCAGGAACGGCTGAGTCTGCATACCGCCCACGCCGCCATGCGCACCCACGAGATCATCTATGCCGATCACGCGGCCGGTGCTCGGGTTGAAGGCACCGTTCACGATGACATCGCCCGAATTGGGGTACTCCGCGAGGCGTCGCAGGAACAGTCCCGTATGCTGCTCAAATCCTGCCAGAGGATCCCCGCCCTGGATCGCCGATCCTTCCGCGAGCGGGCGCACACCGCTCCTGCCGAGCACTACTGGACCGCGCTCCGCCGAGCGCACCAGGACGAAGCCGATTCCCGGGTGTGAGACGAGTGCCTCGATGAGGCCCGGATGCATCTCAGTGAGCTGCTCCAGGCTGAGCTGCTCCCTGGTCTGCGTGAGATAGACGTGGCCGAGATTTCCTGAGCTGGTGACCACCACTTCCGCGCTGGCCGCGAGCTCGCGCCGTCGGCGTTCACGCGGCAGCTCCACCGAGTGGCGGTGCGACGGGAGGCGGATTAGCCGTCGTGCTGGTCTGGCCGAGCGTGTTGTGCCAGCGGCGATCTCGTTCAGAAACGCGCTGAGGTAGCCGGAGCCTTCGTGCTTGCCACCCGCAAGGTGCACGCTGCTATCCACGTCGATCAGCTCACTCACGACGGCGTCTAGTGTCTTCCCGTAGACGTGTTCGAATATTTCGGCCGTGGTCTGACCGTGATCGGACAGAAGCACAAACCGATACTCTCGGGGCGCTTCTCGGGCAGCGTGGGCGAGCTGTCGAAGCTGTCGGTCGATGCCGGTCAACGTGGAGACGGCGTCCAGGGTCTCTGGCCCCGCGAAATGGGCGACCTCGTCGTATCCGAGGTAGTCGCAGTAGATGACGCGCCTGCCGCGGAACATGGCCGCCACCACGGCCCAGGTCGTGGCGTCTCGAAGCACTATGTTCGTGGCCCCGCGCTGAAGCGTGAAGAGCCCAAGTCGCCGGATGCGGGGGGTGACGCCGTCAGCCCACTGACGGAAGACCTGCCAGCATTCGAGCAGCGTCTCGCCAATCATGCCGGCTATGCCGCGGTAAAGGTTGTAGGGATTGATCAGGTACCCGTAGAAATCCTGCGGATCGGCGTGGGGACTGCCTTCTTCGTCGATGAGTGTGCCCACGGTCATGATGGCGCGCTCGGCATCCCCGCTGAACAGGTTGGCGACGCTGACACCGTCCTGGCGCAACAGTCCGCGACCGTTGGAGAGCCGTTGTTGCACCGCGTGGAGGTCGAGGGGGTTCGCGGACGACATCAATCGCTGCTCGCCCTTCTCGTACCAGTAGAAAGCCGGAATATCTCGGTTGTCACCGTGAAGCAGGCCGGCCTGAGAAGACGTGGTCATCGATGGTATGTCACAGGACCAGCGGACGAGCTCATGGCTTCCGGAGGCGAGCCATGAAGCTATGGTGGGCATGCGTCCCTCGCCGAGGGCCCGCCGAAGCACGGGCTCAGCCAATCCATCGATCTGGACGATGACGGTGCCCGGTCCGTCCGACGGGGTGTCTGAAACCAGACCACGGGCGAGGTGGCGGACGACGTTCAGATAGAACGAGTCGTCGTCGTTCACGCTGAGCATGGCGCTGAAGACCGCGTTGAGACCGGCCAGCCCTACGGCCACCAGGAACGCTGTTCCAAGACCGTCGACGGCGAACCCGCTGACGAGACCTGCCGCGGCCCAGATGAGCAGGGCGTTGAGTGGGAAGGCCACCAGGAGAAACGCGACAACGCCAAGATTGGCCGCGACGAGCAGGATTGCTGGCCGCACAAGTGCGTTGAGCAGGCCGATCACCAGGATGGCGCCGAACGCGGCGCGCCAGTTGTCTACGGTGACGCCCGGCAGATGTTGGAGCATCAGGTACAGCGCGATGGCCTCGATCGCCCACGTCACAAGCGCGCGGGCGGCCAGGCGGACCAGTCGACTCATCAGGCGGGCGCCAAATCCAGCGAGTCGCCCGGCTCAAGTACGCGCACCTGTACTTCAGGGGCGAAGAAGCTGGCGTGATGGATGAGCTCCCGCGGTGGTTTGATCAGGTATGGCCAGTGATGCAGATGCATGCCGATTGGCGCCAGCGTGCCCCAATGGATTGGTACGGCGACCCGCGGGCGAATGAGCTGGAGGGCGCGAGCGGCGCGGACGGGGTTGAGATGGCCTGTGACGAGGACGGGGCCCCACCCAGCGATAGGCAACAGCGCGAGATCGATCAGACCGAGTGCTCCCATGCCCGGAAACAGATCCGTATCGCCCGCGAAGTAGATGCGCTGGGTGCCTTCGATCACGAATCCGAGGCAGCCGCCCCAGGGGCCGAAGGGCACGCGGAACCCGGTGTGGCGAGCGGACGTGGCGAGAATACGCACGCCACCGAGCTCGACCGCGTCGCCCGGGTGGAGCTCGCGAACGTCGCGGAACCCCCGGCGAGACAGGAACGAGCCGGCTCGGCGGGGCACGAGCAGCGGCGCATCCATTCCGAGGCGTTCGAGGGACGGGATGTCGAGGTGGTCGTGGTGCATGTGGGAGATGAGCACGGCATCAGGCGGATGAACAGCCAGGTCACGTGATAGGCCGCGGCGGCGCATCAGCGCCGTGACGCGCCCCCGCAGGATGGGGTCCGTCAGGATACGGACACCGTCTAATTCCACCACGAGTGTGGAGTGCCCGAGATAGCGAACCAGAGCGTGGCCGCGAGGGCCGCTGAGCTGCTCGGTGCTCGGTGTTGTCACAGGGTGTTGCCAGCGGACGCGAAACGGGGGTGGTGGTGCCTCACTCCCCGGATGTGCGTGGGGTTCATCACCGCGGGGCGATGATCGCGGCCATCCATCCGCTGGCGATGAGGGGTGGCGGGGGAGGGATTTGAACCCACGACCAAGGGCTTATGAGTCCCCTGCTCTACCACTGAGCTACCCCGCCGGGGGCGTGCTATTCTAGCAGACGATACGTCAAACGTCCTCGAATATCGGCGCGGGACGGCCGCCTCATAGCTCCCGTTTTGCTGACCCCCTCCGAGGGGTTGGTATACTTGGCCGCCGCCCGTGCCGGGCGAGAACTCACGCGGCCGGACCGCGCAGCCCGTCCCGAACGTTTCTGTGTGTTCGGGCCCCTGCCGGGTCGATGGCCGCGGTGGCGACTAACGGAGGCCCCCCCTGACTGTCTCAAGTCCTGTCCAGATGAAGACCCTGCTCGAGGCAGGCGTCCACTTCGGTCACCAGACGCGACGCTGGGACCCCAAGATGAAGCCGTTCATCTTCACGGAGCGGAACGGCATCCACATCATCGATCTCCAGCAGACCGTCAAGCGGCTGGAGGAGGCGATGGAGTACGTGCGCGACCTGGTCGCGGGCGGGGGCACGATCCTCTTCGTGGGTACCAAGAAGCAGGCCCAGGAGACGATCGAGGAAGAGGCGAAGCGCTGCAGCATGCCATACATCAACCGGCGGTGGATGGGTGGCACGCTCACGAATTTCCAGACCATCCTCACCCGGATCCGGCGTCTGGAAGAGCTGTCCGACCGCAAGGAAGCCGGTGAGTTTGACTGGCTGCCGAAGAAGGAGGCCATCCGCCTCGAGGACGAGATGGAGCGGCTGGAGCGCCTGCTAGGGGGTATGCGGAAGCAGTATCGGACACCGCAGGCTATCTTCATCGTCGATCCGCATCGTGAACACATCGCGGTGGCGGAGGCGCGCCGCAGCGAGATCCCGATCGTGGCGATGGTGGACACGAACTGCAACCCGTTGCTGATTGATCAGCCGATCCCGGCGAACGATGACGCGATCAGAGCAATCCGCCTACTGACGGGCAAGATCGCTGATTCGGTCATCGAGGGCGCGCAGGCGCGCGAGGCGGCGATGGCCGACCGCGACGTGGACGCGGTGGTGATGGATGCCGAGGAGTACGAAGGCCAGGTCGTGAGCGGTATGGTGTTTACGCCGGACGACTTCGCGCCAGGCGAGTCTGCCGAGGTGGCGCCGGATCCGAAGCGCGCCCGTGCGAGACCCGCAGCCGAAGACGCGCCGGCCGCGACGGAGGCAGTCGCGGCAGACACTTCCGCGGCGGAGCCCGCGGCCGCCGAAACGCCGGTTGCGCCCGTTGAGGCATCTGCCACTCCTGCCGAGGCGTCGGGAGACTGAGACCCGCGTAACTCGACCAACACACAGCTCGACGGCGAAGCGCGCGGCGGACGGAGCCATTCCGACCGCCGCGCATCGCGCCGGCGAGATGGGCTAATCTCACAATCTGAACTGACAAGGAGGCGCGCCCGGCTGGGGCGTGACAGGCCGTGGTAGTTGACACCAGCAAGATCAAGCAGCTCCGAGACGAGACGAGCGCGCCGGTCATGGATTGCAAGCGGGCGCTGGAAGAGGCCGGCGGAGACCTGAACAAGGCGAAGGACATCTTGCGCAACCGAGGTGCGGCCTTGGCGGAGAAGAAGTCCGGTCGGGCGGCCAGCCAGGGAATGGTGGACTCATACATCCACGGTGGTGGGCGCATTGGCGTGCTGGTTGAGGTCAACTGCGAGACGGACTTTGTGGCCCGCAGTGACGATTTCCGCCAGCTCGTCCACGACCTGGCCATGCAGATTGCCGCGACCGACCCTAAGTCCATCGGCAACGAGGAGGGGGCGGCTCCGTCGGAGGATCCGAATGAGCTTCCGCTTCTCAAGCAGCCGTTCATCCGTGACGAGAAGCGGAGTATCCAGGATCTGGTACACGAGGCCATCGGCAAACTTGGCGAGAACATCGTTGTTCGACGGTTCACCCGCTACGTCCTTGGCGAATAGCCCCCGGAGCTGCTGAAGTGCCTACCGCCTCCTTGCGTTCGCTCCCGCCCACCGGCGATCTGCGCTATCGACGGGTGATCCTGAAGCTCAGCGGCGAGGCCGTCCAGGGCGATGCGGAATATGGCATTGACCACGGGGTGCTGGATTTCATGGCGGAGCAGGTTGCCAGCATTACTCGGCTGGGCGCCGAGGTGTGCGTCGTGATTGGCGGCGGCAACATCATCCGTGGGGAGGTGGCTAGCGCCCAGGGGCTGGACCGCTCTACCGCGGACTACATGGGCATGCTGGCTACCGTGATCAACGGGTTGGCGCTGCAGTCCGCGTTGGAGCGGCGTGGTTTGCACACCCGCGTGCAGACCGCCATCACGATGGTGGAGGTGGCGGAGCCCTACATTCGGCGCCGCGCGATCCGTCACCTTGAGAAGGGGCGTGTGGTCATCTTCGCCGGAGGGACTGGCAACCCGTACTTCACCACGGACAGCGCGGCTGCGCTCCGCGCGCTGGAGATCGGCGCGGACGTCTTGCTCATGGCGAAGAACCGTGTGGACGGCGTGTATGACTCTGACCCGCGGAAGAACCCCTCGGCCGAGAAGTTCGCTCGGCTGCGCTACATGGAGGCTATCGAGCGTGGCCTTCGGGTGATGGACACGACCGCTCTCTCGCTTTGCATGGACAACAAACTCCCTATTGTGGTCTTTGACCTTCGGAATGAATCCAACCTGGCGCGGATCGTCCAAGGTGACGATTCCGTGGGGACGTTGATCACGGATGAGGCGGACGGGGGCTGATGGCGATGGGTCACGCGACCGGTTCACGCGTGAATTGACGCGCCGAGCCGTTCTGGTGCATACGTGTACTGAGCCGAAACACTCCGTCGTAAAACCTGGCTGACCCGATACTGGACTGAAGGGAGGACCCTCCATGAGCGACGTTGACGCAGTCCTTCAGGAGTGTGAGCGCAAGATGGCGCGCGCGGTTGAGATCCTCAAGCAGGATTACCTGAACATTCGCACCGGCCGCGCCACACCCGCGCTGCTGGACAAGATCCAGGTTGATGCCTGGGGCGCCACGCAGCCGGTGAACGCATTAGCCACGATCTCCGTTCCGGAACCAAGGCTGCTGGTGATCCAGCCGTGGGACAAGACCACGATCTCCGCAATTGAGAAGGCCATCCAGAAATCGGACCTGGGGATCACTCCCAACAGCGACGGCACGGTGATACGACTGGCGCTGCCACAGCTCACGGAGCAACGCCGCGGGGAGCTTGGCAAGCAAGTTCGCAAGCGGGGTGAGGAGCAGAAAGTCGCCGTAAGGAATTGCCGACGGGACGCGGACGGTGAGCTCAAGAAACTGGAGAAGGACGGGAAGATCTCCCAGGACGATGCCAGGCGAGCCACCGAGCGCGTCCAAAAAATCACGGACGGCTGGATCAAGCAGATTGATGAGTCCGCCGATAAGAAAGAGCGCGAGGTAAAGGAAGTCTGATGGCCATCGAGTCGCGGACCCTAGGCGTGCCGGTCGCGGCGCCCGCGGCGATCCCGCGACACATCGCCATCATCATGGATGGCAATGGCCGCTGGGCGCGTTCGCGTGACCTGGAGCGGCTGGCGGGCCATCGAGCTGGTACCGAGAATATTCGCCGAATCATTCGGGCGTGCGTGGAGCAGGGGGTGCCGTATCTCACGCTGTACGCATTCTCCACCGAGAACTGGCGGCGGCCGCCCTCGGAGGTCTCCGGCCTCATGGATATCCTGGCGGACGTCATCGACCGCGAGTTGATGGAGCTCCACGAAGAGGGCGTGCAGCTTCGCCACATAGGTCGCCTGGAGGCGCTCCCACCTACGCTGCGCGACAAAGTGCTTAGCGCGGTGGCGCTCACGGCCGGCAACAACCGACTGACGCTGAACCTGGCATTCAACTACGGCGGCAGAGATGAGATCGTGCGGGCCGCGCAGCAACTTATTCGAGACGGTCTGGCGCCTGAGGATGTTGACGAGGCCGCGATCTCTGCCCGACTGTACACGCATGGTCAGCCGGATCCGGACCTGATCATTCGCACGGCGGGTGAGATGCGGCTCAGCAACTTCTTGCTCTGGCAGGCGGCGTATGCTGAGTATTGGTCCACTCCCACGTTCTGGCCGGATTTCGACCGCGAGCACCTGCTGAGCGCCATCGAAGATTTCGGTCGCCGCCAGCGGCGATTCGGCAGCGTGTAGCGTGGCGCCGCCGATGCGTGGCGGGGGCACCGGCTGAGGCCGTGGCGCGGCTGGCGACGGGTAGAGCCTAGGTGTTACGTCTGCGGGTGCTCACCGGGGTGGTGGGTGTGCCCGTCCTGGCCGCGGCCACGGTATTCGGCGGCCTGCCATACCTGCTGTGCGTGGTGGTCCCTGCCGTAATCGGCACGCTGGAGCTCACGTCGATGGCCCAGGCGGCCGGCGGCCGGCCGCTCCCGCTCATATCCGCGGCGTTGGCCGTTGCGTTCGTGGGTGAGGCGGCGATGCCCGGTCAGGGCCTGTTGCTGATTGCTCTGGCGCTGGCGGTGGTGGCCAGCCTACTGACATTGATGGCGCGCGAGGACTGGACGGGCGCGATTGGCGACTGGAGCGGTTCACTGGCCGCGCCCGCCTACGTGGGCGGCCTCCTCCAGTTCTACGTGCCGCTAAGGGCTATGCCGGATGGAGTCTTGCTGGTATGCCTTGTGCTAGGGTGCACGTTCCTATCGGATACGGCGGCGTTCTTCGTTGGCCGACGATTCGGCCGCACGCGGCTCGCCCCGCGCGTCAGCCCTGGCAAATCGGTGGAGGGCGCCGTGGCGGGTGTGGTGGTTGCCACGGCGGCGGCACTGCTGACTGGGATCGCGGTTGGCAGTTGGCTGCATCTCGCAGGACTGGGCCTGGTGATCGGATTGTGTGCCGTTGCCGGTGACCTGTTGGAGTCGTTTCTGAAGCGCCAGTTTGGGGCGAAAGACTCCGGCACGATTGTGCCGGGGCATGGGGGGCTACTTGACCGGATGGACAGCCTGTTGGTGGCCGTGGCGGGCGCATACATGTACATTGTTGCGACCAGGTGAGTCGCGACCTGGGGACTCGCCCAAAGTGAGCAGTAGTTGACAGACAGGCTCGCACGCGCGCCGAAGCGCATTGCCATCGTGGGAAGCACGGGCTCTGTTGGCCGCCAGGCACTGGACGTGATCTCGTGGCATCCTGAGTCCTTCAGCGTGGGGGCGCTCGCCTCACGGTCGGACAGCGCGGCGTTCCGCTCCCAGGTGGCGCAGTGGCGGCCGCCCATCGCCGTGGTCGCGGCCGCCGAGGATACAGGTTGGGCGCCTGCTGGCACGCAATTGCTGGTGGGTGCGTCCGCGCTGGTGGACGTGGCAAGCCGCGATGATCTGGACCTTGTATTGCTGGCCAGCACGGGGATCGCCGGGCTCGCTCCGACACTTGCCGCCGTTCGGGCGGGACGTTCAGTGGCAGTTGCAAATAAGGAGACGCTGGTGACCGGCGGCTCGCTTGTGATGTCCGCGGCTCGGGCTTCCGGCGCGCAGGTGCTTCCGGTGGACTCCGAGCACAGCGCGATCTGGCAGTGCTTGATTGGCGAGCCTCAGCGGGCGGTCAAGCGCATCACGCTCACGGCCTCCGGTGGCGCCTTCCGAGACGTGCCGCTGGAGACTCTGCGGAACGTTTCTCCTGAGCAGGCACTGCACCACCCTAACTGGAGGATGGGTAAGAAAATCACCGTTGATTCGGCCACGTTGATGAACAAGGGTCTAGAGGTCCTTGAGGCGAGCTGCCTGTTCGGAGTGCCGCTGGATGATCTGGATATCCTGATTCACCGCGAGAGCATCGTTCATTCCATGGTGGAGTTCACTGACGGCTCGGTGAAGGCGCAGCTGGGTGTGCCGGACATGCGGCTCCCCATCCAGTACGCGCTAAGCTACCCGGAGCGGTTGAGCACCCGCGTGCCCCCTTTGAACCTGGCGGAGCTGCGGTCTCTTACGTTTGAGTGCGTGGACCCGGTGAGGTTCCGCTGCGCGTTCCTGGCGATTGAAGCAGGTCGCGTTGGGCAGTCCATGCCGGTGGTGCTCAACGCCGCGGACGAAGTGGCAGTGGAGCTATTTCTGGCCGGTGCCATCCGGTTTGATCAGATAGGTGACCTGGTGGCGACGGCGCTTGACCGCCACGTGCCGGTGCGGGACCTGGACCTCGAGGCGATCTACGAGATTGACCGCTGGACGCGTGAGCTCAGTCTTTCCCTGGCCACATCCAGCGTTTGACATTTCGGCCGTCTCGAACTTGGCGTGCTATAACCGACCGATCGGGGCATCTGTGCCGGCGCGTGACGTCGGGCAGATTTTGCGCATAGTTGCGGCGTGGCGCTCCCAGCGGGAGCGCTTGGGAGTGTAGAAGCATGTTGGAGCTGGCGTCTTACGCCGGGTACCTGCCCAATCTCCTGGTTTTCGTTCTTGTCCTTGGCGTGCTGATGTTTGTCCATGAGCTGGGCCACTTCGTGACCGCCCGCAGGTCGGGCATCGTTGTGGAGGAGTTTGGCTTTGGGCTTCCGCCGCGTATGTTCGGCGTCGAGCGAGGCGGCGTCATGTACTCGCTAAATTGGATCCCCTTCGGCGCCTTCGTGAAGATGCTTGGCGAGGAGGACCCAAACGCGCCCGGCAGTTTTGCGAGTAAGTCCAAGCTCACGCAGATCATTGTCCTGGCGGCGGGTTCCGGTATGAACTACCTCACGGCGGGGCTCGCATTTGCGGCCGCGTATATGACCGGGTTTCCTACACCAGTAAATGTGGCCATCATGAGCGTGTCGCCGGGCTCCCCGGCGGACGTGGCCGGGCTGCGTGTGGACGACATCGTCGATCGATTCGGTGGTCGCCAGATCACCACCGTGGACGAGTTTCGCCAGCTTGCGCTCGGCGCCGTGGGGAAGCCCATCGAATTGACGGTGCGACGGGGTCAGGATGCGCTCACGGTCTCGGTGACGCCCCGGGAGAACCCGCCTGCTGGACAGGGTGCCGTAGGTGTGGCGCTGCGGCCCGGTGAGGTTCGGCCGGTTCGGTACAACCCGATTGAGGCCGTAGGCTTAGGGTTCTGGCGAGCGACGCAGGTCATCGAGCTGACGATTACGGCGCCGCTGATGGTGTTGCAGGGTATGGCCTCCGCCGACATGTTGAGACCCGTGGGATTGCCGGGTATGGCCCAGGCTACCTCTCAAGCCGTGGACGCCGTAGTGAGCTCCGGTTATCTCTATCCCGTCCTCATGATGGCAGGCACGTTTAGCGCGGGGTTGGCGTTCGCGAACATGCTGCCCATCCCTGCACTCGACGGCGGGCGTATTTTCTTCATCGTGATTGAGATGATTCGTGGGCGCGCGATCAGTCCAGAGCGTCAGAGTCTGGTCCACTACGTAGGTATCGTGGTGCTGATTGCCCTGATGGTGCTCGTGTCCGTGAATGATCTTCGGAACCCATTGCCGAGCATAGACTGGGGCGTCAAGTAGGCTGGGGCTTGGGACGCCTGGGGAGCAGTGAGTGGCGGCCACACGTGACGTCTACGTGGTGGCTGCCGCTCGGACGCCCCAGGGGCGCTTTCTTGGGGCTCTCCGAGGGCTGACCGCCCCGAAACTCGGGGCACTCGCGATTCGCGGCGCGGTGGACCGGTGCGGACTGGACCCAGCGTTGATCGAGGCGACATTCATGGGCAACGTGGTATCTGCCGGCCTCGGGCAGGCCCCTGCCCGACAGGCGTCGCTCGCGGCTGGTTTGCCGGCCTCCAGTACCGCTACGACCGTCAATCGTGTCTGCGCATCTGGGATGGACGCGGTCAATCAGGCGCGACTGTCGATCATGGCGGGCGACATCAGCGTTGGCGTGGCGGGAGGAATGGAGAGCATGAGCGGCGCGCCGCACATGTTGCGGGGCTCCCGCGATGGGATCCGATTGGGCGAGGGTCGGCTAGACGACGCCGTCATCGTGGATGGTCTATGGTGCTCGTTCTCCGGCTCTCACATGGGCGTGCTCGCGGAGGTCACAGCGGAACGCCATGGAATAGGACGGGACGAGATGGACGGTTTTGCCTACTCCAGCCATCAGCGTGCGCTGGCTGCCCGCCGGGCGGGGGCGTTCCGAGATGAGATCGTCCCGACCCGCGCGGACGACACACGCCATGCCGTGGCTGTGATGACGGATGAGGGCCCGCGTGCCGATACGTCGCCCGAGCGGCTCGCGTTGCTCACACCCGCATTTCGCGACCACGGGCGGATCACCGCGGGGAATGCTCCCGGATTAGCCGACGGGGCGGCTGCGCTTGTTCTTGCCAGCGATTCCGCGGTTGGACGTCACGATCTGAAACCGTTGGCGCGTCTGATTGACTGCGTGGCGGTAGGCTCGGAGCCAGACCGTCTCTTTGAGGCGCCCGCGGACGCGATCCGGAAGCTGTCTGACAAGACCGGGATCAGGCTGAATCACCATGACCTGCTGGAGGTGAACGAAGCGTTCGCGGCGCAAATCCTGGCAAACGGAAGGGCGCTGGACTGGGACTGGGCGCGAGTGAACATCAATGGAGGCGCCATCGCGCTGGGCCATCCGATCGGCGCGACTGGCGCTAGGATTGTGGTGAGCCTGACACACGCGTTGCGCGCACGCGGTCTCAAGCGTGGGTTGGCCGCGCTCTGTCACGGTGGCGGTGGCGCCATGGCGCTGGCTGTGGAGGCGGTGTAGAGGCGCGTCAGCGCTTGTTAGAGGAGGCCCATACCAGCACGTTCTGCTTGACCACTACACAGCGATTCACCGTGAGCGCTCGCCGGATGCGATCCGTACGGGCGATGGCGGACCGGTCCAGGAACAAGTTGAACACCGCGTCCCCGCCAGGCGCCAGAAGCTCCCGGATGCGCCGCAAGAACGGGAGATGGGTGATTGCCGCGGCCAGGCGCTCCCCGCGATACAGATCTATGCAGATCAAGTCGTACGGGCCGGTGGCGTTTTGTACGAAGCCGAATGCATCCGCTTCTACGACAGACAGGGATGGGATGGACCGGTAGATCGGATCCGCGACTCGGATGACGTCTGGGTTCAGCTCCACTCCAGTGACGGGGACGGGTCCGAAGCGCTCGTGCAACAGGGCCGCCACGGTGGCCCCACCGAGTCCCAACAGCAGCGTGTGACGAGGGCGACGGTCGGGCACCATGGCGGCCCAGTATCCATCGAATCGGGGCTCGATAACCGACTGCACTGTCCCGTCCACCAGGAGCACGCGGCGACCAGTATCCTCACCGAAGCGCACGTCGAGCCGTGCGACAGGCTGCATGCTCGCGGGCGCGCGTGGCAATCTATCAGTCATCGAGGATTGCTCGGAAGTTGTTGCCGGTCAGCGGGGGCCCTTGGTGGGTGTGAAGCCGGTCTTGCCTACCGCGTTGGCGTCTCGGTGGGAACACGAGACCTCCACCGGAACGTAGCGATCATAGGTGGCGCCACGTGCATCGAAGGTGATGATGGCGCGGCCGGTGGGTCCCGTCAACACGCCGCCCTCTGGCTGCTTGATGGCTGTTGTTCTGAAATACGCCGTGGCCATGCAGAAGGCGCCCTGTACCGGTGCGCCGTTATTGGTCACGGCGGCGGTGACGGTGATGATGGCGGACTCCGCGGGGGCCGACGTTGGTGATGCCGAGGCTTCCACAGAGAATCCCGGGGTTGAGCGTTGTGGGGCTGGAGCAGCCGGGGCAGGAGCCGTCACGGCGGGTGGCACGGAGGGTTTCGAGGCGGGTGCGGTCTGCGTGGGCTGAGGTGCTGCTGCCTGTGGCGTCGTGGAGGCGACGTTCGTCGCGTTCGGTACAGCGGGCGGGGTGGGCGCGGCAGTTGGCAGCCCTGGGAGACGCTCAGGTTCATTGTTCGCGGGTTGGACGATCATCGTGGGCACAGGAACCGGCGTTACGGCGACTACCGGCTCCGCCTGAGTGTCGTTCGTGGTTTCGCCTGCCCCGATCCCCCGTGGTGGGAAGACGATGACTAGCGCGAGCCAGATGATGACGAGGGCGGTGACGCCAGCCAGCCCGCTCGCGATCCACAGCCATATGGCCCCACCATCGCGCTGCCGCTGGATGCTGGTACGGCGCTGCCGGGCGCTCTGATCGGCGCGCTCCATGAGCGATGGTCTGGGCGCGGTCCCCTGCCCCGCGGCATCTCGTGGCCGCCTGACGCGTCTGAAGGTGACGGAGTCTCGATCTGCCGACCCTGGGGCCGGAGGCGCCGTGTTTCTCACCACTGGTTCTCCGAGGTTCGGGCCTATCACCGCTGGCGACAATTGACCGTCTCGCGGAGTGGTCCCCCGCTCGGATTGTAGGTGCGCTTGCTTGCCACCAGGGCTTCGCGGGCGTCACAAACTGGCTACCGCGGCGCTACGGGGAAGATTGCGCGCGTCGGTCGCCTGGCGGAACGTCGAACGCGAACAGGTTGTGCTGATTCATTAGCCAGATGAGCTTTGGGGCATAGGCCGGGTCGGTGGCGTAGCCCGCGGCGTTGATGGCGTACGCGAACGCGCGTGGATCGTCCGCCACGCGCAGCGCGCCGGCGTATCGGGGCTGCTCAATGAACCAGAGTCCATGATCGACGATTGAGTCATCGATGGTCTTGTACGCTTTGAAGATCTCGCGGGTGATCACGCTGGCGCCTCGGTATACCTCCCAGGTGTTGGCCGCGTACACGCCGTCCGTTCCTGGCCTGGTGAAGGCCTTGATGCCAAAGAGGTTTCGCGCCTCTGTGGCCAGACGGCTTCTGCCCCAGTTGGACTCCAGGATGGCCTGCGCCAGGGTGACTGAAGCCGGCACCCCGGTGCCACGCTGGGAGTGTCTGGCACCTGGGGCGACCGTCAGTATGAACGCGCGCTCGTCTTCAGTGGTGTTAGTTGGCTCCGGCAACGGTTCATCCGCTGCTGTCACGGCCGAGCTAGAAACGGAATCGTCCGTCGTGACCTCGGCCGCGGTCGGCGCGAGCCCACCCAATACCACGATCACGCGTCCATCCTCGGGAATGGAGTGAGGCGTCAAGGCATTGGCGCGAGCGACGAGGTCAGCGCTGGTCCGGTATCGTGCGGCGATCTGTTGGAGGCTTTCGCCGTCTCTCGTGACGTGGAGCACACCGCCCACCGGCAACAGGGTCAGGCGTTGGCCTACCGCGACCACCTGCTGTTCTGCGTCCGCCAGGTTGTTGTTCCACAGCAGCGCACTGATTGGGATGCCGAAACGGGCAGCGATGCCGTCCAGCGTGTCACCGGCACGTACGGAATACGTGAACGGCTCGACTGGCGCGATACGGGGCGTGCGTTCGATTGAGCGAGAGTCACGGCTGGCGGGATCGAGGATGAAGGCCGCCGCGCGGTCAACAGCCGGCGTGTCAGCGGGGTCGAAGGTTTCGGGGGCGTGGACTTGCTGGCTGGAGAGCCCATCGATGGCTGTTGACACGACAGCCGCGAGCGACGTCTGGCGGGCAGTGTGAACGGCCGCGACGGAGGTGCAGAGGGCCAGCAGGCCGATAGCGGCCGGTCCCACCGTGAGCCCTCCAGCGGGTCGCGGCCGTGGGACTGCCATCGCGCCCTGGCCAGCGTAGCGGAGCCGAGGCTGGATCTGTCTGACTGCCTGCAGCGTAGGCCTCCCGAGTAGCACCGCCCGTCAGTGGGTCAGCCGACTATAGCCGTGGAATGCGGCTGATTCCGCGCCCAGCCGTGGCTGACGGGAGGGGTTGAGATGAGATTGCGATGCGATCAGGCATCGCGCGGCTTGTACGGGTCGAACGCGAGAAACGGCGCGCCCTGATACATCGCTGCCTGGACTGTCAACGTGAGACCATTGGTGAAGCGCACGCGCCAGTGCTTCAGATCGGATGTCGCGGATTCCACCTGCAGGCCGTGGATCCAGGACCAATCCACCGTGCAACCCGCGTCCGCATCGTCTGATTGGGAATTGCGCGGGTCTACAGCGGTGGCTTCTTCGTGGCTTGGCATGGGTTCCTCCTGGTGTGAAGCGCGCGTGGCGCTGATCGCGGACCGCTACATTCTGCGTCTTCGCTCCACCGCCGCGTGGGTTCAGAGACGGGCCGTCACCTGGGCCGCGTATCTGCCGTTCGATCCCTTGAAGGCTCGGTTTCTGACGCGCCTCGCGCCCCGGACACCCGTGGGGGATTTTGGACGGCACCATGAAACAGCTCGGCATGCACCACGCGGGATTTGCAAGCCCCTCTCCGATGGAGCTGCGGGCCCAGCCGATCCACATTGGCCAGGCGCTCACACGCGTTGCGTGGCAATTCCCGACCATCGTCGGTGCCGCCGTCCTAGGTCTGGTTGCGTGGGTTCGCACGTCGGTGGCATTTGGCGGACTTGCTCAGGTCACGCCTGGCGAGCTTGAGTCAGTTGCCCTGACGCGTCTAGTGCTCTCCGGTGTGAACCACGCGTTCACTGCGACGTTCATGTTTGTAGTGGCCGCCATGCTCATCATTCGGCGACCCTCGCGAGCGTCTGCCAATAGCTGGCTGGCTGATGCGGTGGCCATGGCCGGGTCGCTCATCGTGCTGGTCCTCGCGTTTGCCCCCGGCCGCGAGTTGTCCATAGAGTGGCTGGTGGTGTCGGACGTGCTGCTGGTGTTGGGGATGGGCATTACCGTGGCAGGAGTGACCAGCCTTGGGCGGTGTTTCGGCATCATGCCGCGGGCGCGTGGCCTCGTCCGCTCCGGTCTCTACAGATTCGTCAGGCACCCGATCTATCTGGGTGAGTTCATTGCATTCGCCGGACTGCTCATTGCCGTTTTCTCGCCGTTCACCCTGGCTGTCTACGCGGTTTTCGTGGGGCTGCAAATCGCCCGTACCTACTGGGAGGAGGCGGCGCTGTCGTCCGTGTTCCCTGAGTACCGGGAGTATCGACTGGGGACCCGGCGGGTGATTCCTTGGATCTACTAGCCGGAACCGGGGCTCAGCCCGAGCTCTGGTTACGGGTGCTATCAGCGGCGCTGCTGGGCTGGCCCGCCGGCGCACTGGTGGTGCTGATAGCCCGCAGTCTGCCCGCACAGGAGCGCGTGCTGGCATGGCCTGCGTGCGCGGCGTGCGGCGATCGCGTGCCCGGGTGGGCCGCGTCCCAGCTTGTGCGCCTGGTGCTCCCCAGCGGTTCCTGCCAGCGATGCGGCGCGGTTCCGTCGCGAGGAGACCTGAGTCTGGAGCTGGCGACGATTGCAACGTTCGCGGTGCTCGGCTGGCGGTTCGACGATCTGCTGCAGCTCCTGGCGCACCTGTTCTTCGCCGTAGTGCTCCTCGTGGTGTTCGCGGTGGACCTGCGCTATCGCGAGGTCTACCTCGTTGTGGCCTACGGAGGGCTGCTTGGAGCTTTCGCGCTCTCCATTGCGGGCGTGAGTGGAGGGCCGTTTAGCGCCTTCTGCGGTTCGCTGTTCGGCGCGCTGGCGTTTGGAGGTCTGTTTGTGGCCGGCAAACTGGTGTACCGCGGCCAGGAGCCGCTTGGCAGTGGTGACATCACGATCGCCGCGGTTTTGGGGGCCATGGCGGGGTTCCCTAACATCATCTGGGCGCTGGCCCAGGGGATGCTGTTCGGTGGGCTGGGCGCTGCCTACTGTCTGATCAGCGGTCGCAACCGCCAGGCGTTCATGCCGTATGGTCCGGCCTTGTGTTTGGGCGGTTTCCTGACGTTCCTCACGAGTTGAGCGCTTAGGTAAGCACGCCCTTCAAGACAGATTCAAGAAGCCTTCGAGACGCGCCCACGTCCGTTCCGCGGACGCGGATCCGACAGATCTCGATGGCGTGGGTGTGCGTTTGACTTCGTTCGCGTCGCACCAGGTTTGCGCCGACCAAACCGGACACGAGTCGAGCCGCGACGGTAGGCAAAACGGCGCCCGCCACGATGCCCGCGGCGAACACCGACGACGTTGGCTTGAGCAGGGTCCCCCACGCCGGGTTTTGGGGTGTGACCCACCGTTGGAATGAGCTGGGCTGGGCGCGGCTCCCGCGCGGGGACGGCTCAAGCGCGACTGGCTCCAGCCGAAGCGGTCTCACCGAGCCGCCTGAGCTCGCGGGCGCGAGTGGCCGGGGAACGCTGGTCCCCGCGGATTTACCGCGAAGCCTGGCTATCAACCGACGGGCGCGGGGTAGCATGGCATCCTCCAGGCGGCACCGTCCGCCCGGATCGTAACTGTAAAGTACGCCGCGCGCGTTCGGCTTGCTAGCGATAGCCCAGCGGCTCGGCGGACTGCCCGCCCGTGCGCGAGCGCGCGAGCCAGTCGTGCACGTCGTCGACCAACCGATCCGAGACTTCCTCCGCGTCAAAGCGGTACGCCGCGGTGCGCTCTCCGAGCACCACGGTCTTGCCGCCACGCGATAGCGGCTCGTATGCCAGGAGGCCCGCGTCTAGACGCCGATCGGTGGGACGATGGTGCAGCCGTAGCTCTAGCCACGCGCCGTCTCCGGAGCGGCCAGAGGCCTCCGCCCACGCTACGCCGCGCGCGATGCCGCCGCGCTGGCGACGCAGCCCGGCTTCTGCCAGGTCCATGCTTAGGGAAGACATTAGTTGCGAGAGCACGCGGTCCAGTATTGCCATGTCTGCTCCGTGACTGTGGAGCGGACTCTAACAACGCGCGCTGCCCCGTTCCGCCACAGGGAGAGAACAACGGCCTCACAGATGAGTCTCACGGGACCGAGTTCCACGCGAGTAGAATGCTGGGTAACTTGCGATGCGCGCGGTGCGTGAGTGAGGCGACGCTTGCGGGCGAATGATGGCGAAACGCATCTTCAAGATCGGAGACGATGAGTCGGCGCGCTGGGTTTCTCCCGGCGAGGCGGCGGCGCTGCTCGCCGCCGGCTCCGTCCAGGACTGCCAGTCCATCCCGTGGAGCTCGAACTACACGTTTGTAGCTCGCATCTGCGCGCAGGATCAGCCAGACGTGTACGGCGTCTACAAGCCACGGCGAGGGGAAGCGCCGCTCTATGACTTCCCGGACGGGACGCTCTACCGTCGGGAGCGGGCGGCGTACGTTGTCTGTGAGGCGCTGGGCTTTGGGCTCGTACCCCCAACCATCATCCGCGACGGCCCGTATGGCGTTGGCTCAGTCCAACTCTTGATTGATGTGGACCCTGAGGCGGACTTCTTCAAGTTCAAGCATCTCCACACCACCGAACTTCAGGCCATCGCGCTGTTCGACGTCCTCACCAACAATGCTGACCGTAAGGCCGGCCATTGCCTGAAGGCGCGTGACGGTCGCCTATGGTGCATTGACCACGGGCTCACGTTCAATACGGCGCCCAAGCTGCGGACGGTCATCTGGGACTTCGCGGGCGAGCCGGTGCCTGCGCGCCTCTTGGCCCGGCTTCGCGAGTTCTCGCGCAATGCGACCCGCACCTCTGCGCTGGCCGAGCAATTGCATGCGTTGCTTGACCGGCGCGAGGTCAGTAGATTCTTTGGTAGGATCGAGGCCGTGCTTGAGCACAGGGTCTACCCGGAGATGACCTCGCGTCGGAGCGTTCCCTGGCCGTGGTACTGAGTATGGACTAGGCCTGGTCTAGCAGCTCTGGATTGACGCAGGACGCCGGCCGCTCGCCCCGGAGCACTTTGGCCACATTGTCCACTGCCATGGCGGTCATGGCGCGCATGGATTCGAAGGTCACGCCCGCGACGTGCTGGGTCAGGGTGATGTTGGGGATCTTGAGCAGGCGACTCGTCGTGGGCAAGGGCTCTACCTCGAACACGTCCAGAGATGCGCCAGCAATGCTCCCCGCTTCCAGCGCGTCTGCCAGCGCCTCCTCGTCAACCAGTGGGCCGCGCGACGTGTTGACCAGGAAGGCCGTGGGCTTCATGAGCGCCAAGGTGTCCTTGTTGATCATGTGGTGCGTCTGGCGGAGCAACGGCGCGTGGACGGTCACTGCGTCTGATTCGCGCAGGAGTGTCTCCAGATCGACATATCGAGCGCCGTACCGGTCCTCCAGACCCTTGTCCTGGACCACGTCATGCAAGAGCAACGTCACGTCCCAGCCCTGCAGCCGACGGATCACCTCTTTGCCGATGAGCCCGGTGCCGATTACTCCCACGGTTTTGTGCCTGAGCTCAACGCCGTAGGGCCGGGGGTTCCAGCCGGTGGATCGCATCTGCCGGTCAGCAAAGGCGAATCGGCGGGTGGCGGCCAGGATCATGCCGATCGCGGCCTCTGCCACGGAGTGGTGATTGGCGCCGATGGTGGTGGTGACCAGTACGCGCATGCCGTTTGCGGCGTCGAGGTCAATGGCGTCGTAACCCACCCCGGTTCGCGCGAGGATCTTGAGGTCCGTGGCATGTGCGAGGACCGAGGCTGTGTATGGCTCTACGCCCACAATACCGGCGTGCGCGCCACGCAAGGCTTCGATCAAGTCCGGCTCAGACGCCCCCTTTGGGAACTGCTTCAGCACGAGCTCGTGGCCCGCGTCGTGGAGAGGCTGAAGTAGGGCATCCTGGAGTGAATCGACCTGCATCGTTGTCACGAGGACTCTGGCCATGTGCGCTCTGCTCCGGTATGGCGCTGGCCGTGGCCGCGCGCTGATTCGTGGCGATATGCTACCGTGGCATAGCCTGCCGCCGCCTGCTCCGGAATCTGCCCGGGGACGGCCAGACGGTCTGGTATAGTGCCCAATAATCCGACTGATCCTGTAGGAATTCGTGCCGCTTATTCCCCTTCCGCTCGCCGGTGTCCCGGCGTTGGCGCGGGCCGCTACAAGCGACGGCCCGCTGGTGGACTCGTTCGGGCGATACATCGAGGACCTCCGGATCTCGGTCACTGACCGCTGCAATTTCCGCTGCACGTATTGCATGCCGGAAGAGGGTCTGAAGTGGCTGAAAAATGATCGGGTGCTGACGTATCCAGAGATCGTGCGCCTGGCGCGGATCTCGGTGTCGTTGGGGATCAAGGAGCTGCGGCTGACGGGTGGCGAACCGACGCTTCGACCGGGGCTTCCCGATCTGGTGCGCGAGCTCGCGGTGATTCCCGGTCTGGCAAGTCTCAGCCTAACGACCAACGGGTTCTTGCTGGACCGGATGGCGGGAGATCTGGCAGAAGCCGGACTGACGCGTATCAACGTGAGCCTGGACACGTTGGACCACGAGAAGTTCCACCAGGTCACGCGGCGGCCCGCCCTGGACAAAGTACTCGCCGGTCTTGAGGAGCTCGAGCGCCACCCGAAGATCCGGCCGATCAAGGTCAACGCGGTAGGTATGCGCAGCTTCAGCGAAGAGGAGGTGGTTGCCTTCGCCAGGTTAGCAAGACGCAAGCCGTATGTGATCCGCTGGATCGAGTTCATGCCGCTCGACGCCGACGGGAACTGGCAGCGTGACCTTGTGCTGACCGGTGAGGAGGTCAAGGCCATCATCGAGCGCGAGTTCATGCCGCTGGTGCCGGTGCCCGGTCAGGATCCGAGCTCCACCTCGCGAACGTATCGATTTGCGGATGGCGTTGGTGAGATTGGCTTCATCAACCCGGTGAGTGACCCGTTTTGTGCTACCTGCAACCGGATCCGGCTCACGGCGGACGGCCAGATCCGGACCTGCCTGTTCTCCGTAGAGGAATGGGACCTGCGTGAGCCGATGCGGAGCGGCGCCACGGACGCGGAACTGGCGCAAATCTTCCGCGATGCCGTAGTGAACAAAGAAAAGAAGCACAGTATCAACGAGGGCGAGCAGTTCCAGCGCGCCTCGCGTAGCATGTCGCAGATTGGCGGCTAGGCACCCGGGCGGAGTCTTCTCAGTACACCGGCTCTAGCGTGTAGCGCTCCTCCACCGCCCTGATGAGTCCGGCCATCGACGTATTCGCGGGGGTAGGCACCCCGAGCCGTTGGCCGTGCTCGGCGATGGCGCCATTGATTGCATCGATCTCCGTGCGGCGCCGCGCTCGCACGTCCTGCAGCATTGAGCAGAGGTTCTGGCTGGTTGCCTCGGCGACGTGGTGAGCGTGCTCAACGGCGTCCGGGAACGGGAGCGCGACGCCTGCCACCAGGGCGACCTGGCCGGCCTCACGCGCGAGCGAGGTGAAGATCGCCGCGGAAGCCTCGCGGTTCGGGAGGTCACCATTGCGGCAGCGGAGCAGCGCGCCCAGCGGGTTGATGGCGGCGTTCGCGATGAGCTTGCCCCAGACCAGAGGCGCGATCTCGGGTTCCGCGGTGGCAGGTATGCCGGCCTGGCTGAGCATGCTGGCAATCTGCTCGCTGCGCCCCGTCACGCCGCCGTGGCACTCAGCCAGCGCCGTGGGTCCGAATCCAGCGTGGCGAATATGACCGCCCTCGATCACGTTTGCGCCCTGCGATGTGACGCCGCCAAGCACGCGTTGCTCGCCGAGCCGATGGACTAGCGCTTCCGCGTTCCCCAGGCCATTCTGGAGCGTCACAGCGCAGCCATCTGGTCTCAGCACCTGGGAGGCGGTCTCGGCGGCACCGGGTGTGTCGTAAGCCTTGACCAGCACAATCGCCACGTCCGCTTCCTCGGCGACGTCCGGTGCCAGGCGGGCGGTGACCCGGACCAGGTGTGGCCCTTCCGGAGTCTCCAGGCGGATACCCGCGCGATTGATCAGGTCAACGGTTTCCGGCCGCCTCGCCACGAGCGTGACGGAGTTGCCGGCATCACTCAGTCTGGCGGCGAACAGGCAGCCCAGTGCACCCGCGCCCACGATGGCGATGTGCGTCACGTCCTGTCGCGTCCGCCAGTGAATGGGTTGTTTGCCCGCTCGTGGCCAATAGTTGTCTGCCGCATGTGGCCGGGCAGTACGACTGTCTCATCTGGCAGGGCAAACAGACGGTTGCTGATGCTGCCCAGAATCGTTTCGGTGTCTCCGCCGGGGAGATCGGTCCGCCCGATGGACTGATAGAACAGCGTGTCGCCGCTAAAGAGCATCCCGTGACCGTACAGCGAGATGCTGCCCGGCGTGTGGCCCGGTGTGTGGATCACCCGCAGATCTACCCCGTGGATCTCCACGCTGTCGCCATCTGAGAGGGTCCGGCCGGGCGCCGGCACTGGGGCGACAGTACGACCGAGCAGGGCCAGCGCGGCGGACGGAACGCCCTGGGCGATGGCGTGATCCGCGCCATGCAGCAGAAACACTGCGCCAGTTTGCGCCTGTAGCTCGTTGACCGCCATGACGTGGTCGAGGTGGGCGTGGGTGCAAACGATTTTCTCTATTGTGACGCCCATGTCGCGGGCCAACGCGAGGATCTCGGAGGGCTCGTCACCTGGGTCGATGCAGATGGCCTCTGACGTCCGCGGGCTGCCAACGATGTAGCAGTTGGCCTGAAACACGCCGACCACAATGCCTCTCACCGACAGCTGCGTTACGCCCATGCGGGTACTGTAGCGAATACCGAGACTTGCGGAGACAACCGCGTGACCGAGCGCGCACGGTAGCATTACGCGGCGAGCAAAGGTCTCTCGCGTGATTCGACAACGCGGGGTGGGTGTGGCGGAACGTACGGCTCAGAAGGTCCGAGGTCTGGCGGATCTGGTGCAGATCGTGGCTGATCTGCACGCAAGGGGCAAAATCGTTGCTTTCACGAACGGCGCGTTCGACTTGCTGCACGTGGGGCACATCCGCTCGATCCAGCACGCCAGATCACTGGGTGATGTCCTCATCGTTGGCGTGAACTCGGACGAGTCGGTCCGAGGCGGGAAGGGCCCTTCCCGGCCCCTAGTACCGGAGGCGGAGCGGGCGGAGGTGTTGGCCGCCCTCGCCGACGTGGACTACGTGACCATCTTCGCCGAGGCCACCGCTACGAACCTGGTGCGGGCGCTTCGTCCAGACGTCTACGTAAAGGGCGGCGATTATTCGGAAGACAGCCTTCCAGAGGCGCCGTTTGTCCGAGCGTATGGCGGACGGATCACATTCGTACCGTTTGTGGCCGGTCGATCCACCACTCGCCTCGCCGAGCGGGTACGCGGGTCAGGCGGGCCTTGACAGGCTTCGGAACGGGTGCTGACAATAGTTCTCCTGCGCACGGGGCGCTCGGGTCATGCACCGGCAGGGAGCATCAGGACGGCTGGATTGTCTGGCCACGCGAGTAGCGCGTGGTAGTGGAAGGGCCGAGGCGATTCATTCGTTGATGGCCGGTGATCACGGTTCTGGACGATTTGAGGCCAGCACCGTTTGCCCGGAGCAGGAGACGCCTTGCGCATCCTGATGCTCAACTACGAGTTCCCCCCGCTGGGGGCAGGCGGCGCCACGTCCAGCTTCAACCTGGCCCGGCACATTGTGCGGCTGGGGCACGACGTGGATATGGTCACCATGGCCTTTCGTGGGGTTCCGCGGCGCGAGGTGGTTGAGGGCATCAACGTCTATCGGGAACCCAGCGTGAGGGCCCGCCGAGAGGTCTGTCACACCCACGAGATGATGACCTACGTGCTCAGTGGCACGTGGCGCGCGGCGCGATTGGTGCGCGAGCAGCGATACGACGTGTGCAACGCGCACTTCATATTCCCGACGGGTCCAGTGGCCTACGCCACGCGGCGACTGGGCGGGCCGCCGTACGTGTTGACTGCCCGGGGCTCCGATGTGCCTGGGCACAATCCTAACCGCTTCCGTCTGGATCATCGCCTCCTGGAGCCAGTCTGGCGACACCTTGTCCGGGATGCCAGCCGCGTTGTGGCGGTTTCGCAGAATCTTGCCGACCGGATCCGCTCACACGCGCCGGAGCTGGATGTGGTGGTCATTCCGAATGGGTCCAGTCCGTTGCGGCTAGACGCCGACGATGCCAACGGCGCGGCACCCAGCCCACGCCGTACGGATAGCATCCTCTCGGTCAATCGTCTTCACGAGTTCAAAGGCGTCCAGTATTTGTTGGAGGCCGCCGCGCGCATCCCCTCTCCGCCGAAAATCGACATCGTGGGCGACGGTCCGTATCGCGCGACACTCGAGCAGCGCGCCCGCCAGCTTGGCGTGCCGGCTACATTCTGGGGCTGGCTTGACCGTTCATCTGAGGATATGTTGCGCTTGTACCAGGAAGCCGGCGTGTTCGTGTTCCCCTCGGAGCGCGAGGGTTCTCCCGCGGTACTGCAGGAGGCCATGGCACTGGGCATCCCCGTTATCGCCGCAAATTCCGCTGGAAGCCCGGAGGTGGTGGGCGACGCAGGTCTCCTGGTGCCGCCGCGTGATCCGGACTCTATCGCAAGCGCGCTACTGAGACTCCGGTCCGAGCCGGGACTGGCCGAGGATCTCGGCCGTCGCGCGCGCGAGCGCGTGGAACGCATGTTCGATTGGTCGGTGCTGGCGCGGCGCTACGTTGAGTTGTACGAGGAAGTGGCCGCCAAAGGCCGCTGACCACGTGTCCTTGAGCAACACTCAACGCCCGGACCCCGCACCGGCGGGGCCGGCGCCGACCGGCCCCCGGCTCACGCGTGGGACGATTCTCAAGCTGTTTATTACATTTGCCGTCAGCGCGTACGTGCTCTGGTACGCCGGTCTAGGCGATGCGCTGGGTACGTTGATCACGGCGGACTGGAAGTTCGTGGGACTGGCGGGCATCTCCGCGGTCGTCGCGATGGTCATGAACGTGTACCGTTGGAAGCTCATGCTTCACGGCCAGGAGGCAGATTTCAGCCTCCTGTCATTGATCCGCCTCTATCTTGTGGGCATGTTCTTCAATAACGTGCTCCCGGGGCGGTTCGGGGGTGACGTGGTGCGCGCTTACGCGGCTTCGCTGGGGGCCACAACTCGGACTCGATCCGCGGCGGCCGTCTTGATGGACCGATTGGTAGGTGCCATCTCGGTCTTGATCCTCGGTGTGATGGCCGTGGTCCTGAATCCTTCCGTCATTCCGGCGGAGTTGAGCCGGCTAGTGGTGTTGGGGTGCGGGGCGGCCGTCCTGGTTTTGGGCGTGCTTCTCGCGCGCGGTAGTCTGATGTCGCGCGCCCGGCACCGGCTAAGCGCTGTCGTGGACACTTCGGCCGGCCGATTGTCCCTAGGCGGGCGGCTCGAAGCCGCTATCCAGGCGGTACGATCGTACTCCCGTCAGTACGGGCTGGTCTCCCGTGCGCTCGCGATCTCGATGGTTGCCAACGGGCTGTCTATCGTCAACTTGCAGCTCTACTCTGTGGCGGTGGGCGCGGACATTTCGCTGGGACAGGTCGCGGTGGTTGCGCCCGCGATCCTTGCCGTGGGTTTGCTACCGCTCTCGGTAAACGGGCTTGGCACCATCGAGGCGGCGTTCGTCGTGTTGTTCGGTGCGATGGACGTGGACGCTCACGTAGCGCTAGCGGTGGCCATTCTCCGCCGGTTCGTGTTGCTGGTGCTCAGTCTCGCGGGCGGTGTGCTGTACGCAACCCGTCGATTGGCGTGACGGGGCTCCAACTCGGGATTAGTGGGTGATCTCTGCTGCCGGCTGCACCTTGCGGTGCCGGTATCGGAAGTGGGCCAGGCCGGTGACGACGATTGTTGTCACCGCGCTGACCGCGAACTCGGCGGGCCGCGAGAGGTGGAGCGCCGAGTGGACGACGGGATCTGCCAAGATCATCTCCGCGCCCGTCCATGCGATGACGGCGCTGCCCAGATAGGCCAGCCACCAGAACCGATCGATCATCCCTGCGATGGCGGTGCCCCCAAACAGCATGATGGCCATGCTGAGCGCCAGACCAAATAGCAGCAGCACAAAGTCGCCATGCGCCGCTGCCGCGACCCCTAGGATGTTGTCCGTGCTCATGACCAGGTCTGCGACAACGATGGTCTGAATTGCGTCGCGGAACCCTGCGTTTGAAGTGGCCGCGTCGATCGCTTCTTCCTCGATTCGGAGGAGCTTTATCGCGATCCAGAGTAGCAGGAGACCCCCGCCAAGCTGGAGGTAGGGGACGGTCAACAGATATGCGGCGATGGCCGTGAGCGCCACGCGCAGCACAATCGCCGCACCTGAACCGATCAGGATTGCCTGACGCCGTTGTTCCAGTGGGAGGCGGTGCGCTGCCATCCCGATCACGACCGCGTTGTCGCCGCTCAGCACCAGGTCGATCAAAATGATGCTGCCGATCGCGGCAATGAGCTCTACACCCACCGCGACTCCGGCTCCACGGAATATCCCGTGGGGGGCGCCACTGCCCCTCCGTCACGACACATGGGATCTCGGGTTGGGTCGGCCCGGATGCTTGACTGGCGGGCCGGGCGCCCTGACAGTGGGTTGGGACCTAGCTGTCGGATGCCAGCTTCCCCGCCTGCGCCCAGTTGTGGCGGGGCACATCGGTGATGATGACCTCGGTGGCTTCAGGCGTCGTCTTGGCGATTCGTACGACCGCTTCCGTGATGGCCTGAACCAGCTCTCGCTTCTGCTCGATGGTTCGGCCCTCGTACATGTGGATGGTCACGAGCGGCATGCTGCCCTCCCCGTGTGAATCTGAGCTCAGGTGGCTCCCGGGAGTCTAAGCAGCGGCGACGGCCGCTGCAAGTCCGGTAGAGTCTACGTAACGTCTCAAACGAGACGGCGGACTGGGGATGAACGACGCGCACGGAGCGCTAGATCTCAATACGATCGCGCTCCGCATGCTGGCTGTTGCGGCCCTGGTGGCCGCGAACGCGTTCTTCACCGTCGCGGAGTTCGCGCTCGTCAACCTACGCCGCAGTCAGATCGAACAGCTCGCCGAGCACAGCGCGTGGGGCCGGATGCTGCTGCGGGCGAAGGACCATCCGGACAGCTTCATCTCTGCCGCGCAGCTTGGTATCACGATGGCCTCGCTGGGTCTTGGGTGGATCGGCGAGTCAACCGTGGCCGCGCTCGTAGACCCGCTGCTTTCCGCTCTGTTCGGCGAGTCGCGCAGCGTCGCAGTCCATTCCATCTCCATTGGCATCTCGTTTGCACTGATCACGACGCTGCACATCGTCCTGGGTGAGCAGGTCCCGAAGATGACCGCACTTCGGTTCTCCGAGCGGGCCGGACTTTTGACCGTGGGGCCGATGGGCGTGTTCTTCCGAGTCTTTCGGCCTTTCATCTGGCTCCTCACCTTGCTGACAGACCTGGCTCTGCGAGGGCTGCGCATTCCAAAGCTCTCGGAACACGGAGACGCGGTGTCCTCCGATGAGCTCGAGCTGATGGTGCAGACCAGTCACCGGGCCGGAGCGCTCGAGGACGCGGAGCGAGAGCTGCTGACCAACGTGTTCGACTTTGCGGACCTGGTGGTGCACCAGGTGATGGTCCCGCGGCCTGAGATCGTCGCCGTTCCAATCGACGTCACCCGCGACGATTTGTTGGATCTTGGCCAGCGTAGCCCGCACACGCGCTTTCCGGTGTATGAGGGGACGCTTGACAATGTCGCCGGGCTCGTCCACATCAAGGACCTGATGCACGTGGCGAGGACGACATCCGACGGCCTTGACTTGCGGGCGCTGTTGCGGCCGGCCCTGTTCGTGCCCGAGACCATGCCCGCGGGCCGACTGCTGTCAGAGTTCAAGCGTGCCCACACCACGCTCGCGATTGTGGTGGACGAGTACGGCGGCACGGCGGGCGTGGTCACCATCGACGACCTCGTTGAGGAAATCGTGGGGGACGTGCCGGATGAGCTTCATCCGGAGACTCCACTGGTTTGCCCCCAGAGTGACGGTACGACGACGGTGTCCGGGCGGTTGCGCGTGGATGAGTTGGCAGATCATTTCTCCATTGACCTGGGCGCGGAGCCGGAGTCAGAGACGGTGGCGGGCCTGGTCCAGGAACGGCTCGGTAGATTGGCTGAGGCCGGCGATGAGATCCCGCTGGACGGATACGCTCTGCGTGTAGAGCGCGTGGAGGGCGTGCGGATCGTGGAGCTTCGGATGGTGCCCTCCGCCGCGGAGCCGCCGCTTTCCGAGAAAGAGGTATGACGGGGCGCCCGTTAGCGAGACTGATGGACCTGAATGGAGATTGGGCATGGCAGCATTGACCGGGCGAGTAGCCCTGGTGACCGGCGCCGCGGGTGGAATTGGCCGAGCAACGGCGCTGCGCCTTGCGCATGAGGGGGCACGAATCGTCGCTGCCGATCTCGACGCGAGTGGAGCCGAGGTGACCGCGGAGGCCGTCCGCCAGCAGGGCGGAGAGGCGCTGGCAGTGCGGGTGGACGTAACCCGCCGCGACGACATAGCGTCCATGGTCCGGGCGTCCGTGCGGGAGCTCGGTCGCATCGACATCTTGTTCAACAACGCCGGCGTGGTTCGCGTGGAGCGGCTCCTAGACGTGACGGAGGAGCATTGGGACCATGTGGTTGGTGTCAATGCGCGCGCGGTGTTCTTTGTGCTTCAGGCCGTGGCTCGCCAGATGCTCGAGCAGGGCCCGCTGGCGGATGGTCTGCGGGGACGGATCATCAACACGGCATCGATTGCCGGGCGTCCGGGTGGGCGACCACTCTTTGCGCCATACGCGGCGAGCAAGGCGGCGGTGATCAGCCTTACCCACTCGGCCGCCGCGGCTCTGGCGCCGCACATCACGGTGAACGCGGTTTGTCCTGGGGCGGTGGAGACGCGGATGTGGGAGCAGATTGACGCCGAGTGGGGCGAGCTGGAAGGGCGGCCTAAGGGCGATGTTTGGCGAGCGCGGATCGAACCCATCCCGCTGGGTCGGCCCGAAAAGGCGGAGGACGTTGCCGGATTGGTGGCGTATCTGGCCGGGCCTGATGCCGCCTACATGACGGGCCAGTCCGTGGCGATCGACGGCGGCCTGGTCATGCAGTGACCGCGGCGTAGCTCGCTAGCGCGTCAACTCGGCCAGCCGTTTGAGCTCCGCCTCCAGGGCCTTCTGCTCTTCGCCGTAGCGGGCCCAGTCACCGCTGCGCAGTGCCTCCTGGGCGCGTGTGAAGCGCTCGTTCGCGGCACGCACGACGGCCGCGACATCTGTGGGTGCCGCGGGTGGCGCGGGTGGCGCGGGTGTTCGAGGTGTTGCCGCGGCGGCAGGCGCCGCGCCCCCGCCGAACAGTTTGTTCAGCGCCTCCTCCAACGTGGGTTCCATCACCAGGCGGTTTCCAGTTGCCACGACGACGCGTTTGAGCTCGGGAATGGCATTGGTCGCGTCTGACTGGAGATAGATTGGCTCTACGTACAGGTTTGATCCGCCCACAGGTATCACCAGCGTGTTGCCCCGGATCACCTTGGAGCCGGCCGTGCTCCACAGCGTGAACTGCGCGGAGATGGCTGGGTCTTGATCAATGCGTCCCTCTACCTGATACGGTCCATATACCAGTCGGTCCTTCGGGAACTTGAACGCTAGGAGGCGCCCGTAGTTCTCGGCATCTGAGCGGGCCGCGATCCAGGCGATCATGTTGTCCTTGCTGACCGGTGTGAACGGCTGCATGAGAAGGAACTCCTCCCGCCGCTCGTCCGGGAGGCGCATGATCACGTAGTAAGGATCCACCGGCTGGCGCCGTTCGTAGAACTTCTCGAAGGGGATCGCCCAGGCGTCCTCGCGGTTGTAGTAGGCCGTGGTGTCCTGCATGTGAAACACCTGATACCGATCAGCCTGCATTCGGAACAGGTCCTCTGGATAGCGGATGTGGTCGCGGAGCGCCTTTGGCATCTGCGACAGGGAAAGGAACAGTTCCGGGAATGCCGCGCGATAGGCCGCGATTAGGGGATCTGGCTGGTCGGTCACGTAAAACCGCACGGTCCCGTCGTAGGCGTCCACCGTCACTTTGACGCTGTTGCGGATGTAGTTGAGCGTCATGCGCCCCCGTCCCGGCGCGCTCCAGGCCAGAGGCTGGGAGTAGGGGAAGGCGTTGCTGGTGGTGTATGCGTCCAGCATCCACACCAGGCGCCCGTCCGCCACCACGATATAGGGGTCCGTGTCCTGTAGGAGGAACGGCGCGATGCGCTCTATCCGCTCACGCACGCTTCTTCGGTACAGGATCTCCGTCTCTGGGCGCACAGCGCCCGAGACCAGCAGATTGAGATCGCGGAACCGGACGGCGTAGGCCATGCGCGCCAGCGCGTTGCCTATCGAAACGCCCGCTCGCCCGACGTGTCGCGATTCCACGTTCTCATCGCCGCGCGGATAGTCGAACTCCGCCTCCGTCGTACCGATGAGCACGTAGCCGGTGTAGCTCTCCGCCCTGGTGCCGAAATAGACCTCTGGTCTTGTGATCGCGATCGAGCCGCGCGGCGGCACATCCTGCACAGCGAGCTGGGGTCTACCCTCTTCCGCCACGGACGAGACCAGCGCCATGGCCACGCCGTACCCGTGCGTGAACTTGAGGCGCTGGTTTACCCAGGTGCGTGCTTGTGACTGAAGGCGGTCCTGGTCTAGCTCTCGCGCCGCCACCATGACTTGTCGATAGCCGTCTTCTAGCTGATACCGATCCACGTCAACATCGCCGAACACGTAGTAGCTTCGGATGCTCTGGATCTGGTTCAGCGTGTCTCGGAGCGGACGGTGGTCCCAAAGGCGGATGTTACGGATCGTCTCCGGACTGGACCTGATCTCCTCCGCGGTAACCAGGTCCTCAGCCGCGTAGGCGCGCTCTTCGATGCTGTCCAGATCAAATGCGCGCCTCGTGAAGTTGATCGTGTGCTCCAGATATGGGCGCTCTTTCTCCAGCTCATTCGGCTTTACTTCGAGCTGATGGACGGCGTAGGGGAAGAGGACGCCGCCTACGAGGGCAATGAGGCCCCAGGCGGCGATTCCCACCACCGCCATACGCGGCGTGCGTGTGAAGGCAGAGCCCAGGATGAGCACCGCGGTGGTGAGCGCGGCGGCGAACATGACGTAGAGCGCGGGCAGCTCCGCACGCACATCGGAGTACCCGCCGCCGTAGGCTACGCCGCGTGTCGAGTACACCAGTTCGAAGGCGTCCATCAGGTGGTTGGCACCGACCAGCAGCATCACCAACGCGCCGAGCACGGCTATGTGGAGCTTCACGGATAGCGGAAGTCGCGGGATCACGCGCTCCAGGCTCACTCCGAGCTCGTATGAGGTAACGACCGCGTAGACGGCCAGGGTGGTCGTTGCTACCAGGATGGCGGCGCCGACCAGCCAGGCGTGAACGGCCCGGTACGCGGGTAGGGAGAAGATGAAGAACCCCGCGTCCGCACCGAAGATTGGATCGCTGATCCCGAACGGCTGCTGGTTCAGGTATCGCAGAGCCAGCATCCACTGGCCACTGGCGATCAGACCCATCACTATCGCCAGAAGCCCGCCGAGTATCGCCACCCCGAACGAGACGACCGGTCCGTAGCTCTGCTGCTCTCCAACCCGCGCGCCGATCCGAGCAATGTACGACCAGATGCTGTCATCGTCTGGCGGTGCCGCGTGTTCGAGCGTGCCGGCCAGGCGCCTGGCGGTGGTCACGCTTGCAAAATACAGCGCTAGAAACGTGAGCGCGCCCGCGCCAAACAAGCTGAGCTGGGTGAGGAGCACCGTGGAGTAAACCGGACGGAGGCCGAGCGAATCGAACCACAACCAGTCCGTGTACAGGTCGACACCAAAGGTGCCCAGGCCCACCAGGACTACGACGACGCCGGCCGCGATACCACGGGAGAGCGCAACGTATTGGCCAGCCCGATCCCGGGGGTACCGTGCACGCCGTATGGGGATGACGGGCTCCAACGCTGCCTCCGGGACCACCCGGATTGTATCACGGGGTCGGGCGATGCCCGGTTTCCGACTCTTGCTGGGCTATACTGCCCCGGCCTGCGCCCAGACTTGATGGAGACCCAGGCTCAGTTCTCAATGGCCATCGATCGTTGCATTGACGCGGCGCTTCAGCAGCGCCTGGACCGGTTCCACGCCGAGGAGCTTGGCTGTTCCGTGGAGGATCTCCACGCCGAGGGTATCCGCGTGGTGACCACGCCGCGGAGATACCGGCCGGGCTGGGGTGGCTACACGGTGCCGTTTCTTGCGCTGGCAACGCAGACCGGCAGTGTCGTCTCCGTTCGATCCGAACAACTGGCGCGTGTCTCTGGCGATTTCAGCGAGCGGTACGAGCGGGGTTGGCTAACGTGGGACGACTACGAAGCCCTACGCAGGCTCTCAAAGGAGACCGTGCCTTACGCGTACTGCCTGAGTGGCGACGTGTTGTATACGGACCGCGCGCGGTTCCGTCCGGTCACGTCGCGGGCCACCCGGCTGCTCCTGACTGACCCCAGTGGGGCGGACCTGCGGCGACGGTTCGACGGCTCCATTTTTGTCATTCGTAATACGCGCCGTGAGATCGTGAGCTGGGCGGCCATCAAGCTAAAGTCGGACGATGTCTGGGAGCTGGCGGTGGTGACCGAGCGAGCGTACCGGGGCCAGGGACTCGCTCGCGAGGTGGTCTCCGCGGCCACGGAGTTCATTCTCGAAAACGATCGCGTTGCGTTGTACGTTCACGATCGTTCGAATGATGCGAGTGCCCGGGTTTGCCGTTCACTTGGGTATGTCGAGTACGGACGGGAGTTCTTTAGTGAGTACTAAGGCGGCTACCGTGGCCGGGAGGCACAATGCCCGGGTCTGAGCCGTCCCGATTTGAGCACTGGGGGTTTGGCACCAGCGCCGCTCACGCGGGAGAGCACCTGGTGACCGGGGAGTTTCAGCCCACGTCCACACCCATCTACAACGCATCCGGCTACTTCATGCCCTCTTTTGATGCGTTGGACGAGGTGTTCGATGGCAGGCGGCCGGGCTATTTCTACTCGCGCAACGCCAACCCGACCGTCGCGGCGCTGGAGTCCGCCGTCAGCACGCTCGAAGGAGCAGCGGATACCGTGGCGTTTGCCTCTGGGATGGCCGCTATTCACGCGGCATTCGTGGCCGCGGGCCTCCGCCCCGGCGAACGAGTCGTCGCCTCGCGCGACTGCTACGGGCTGACGCGGACGTTGCTCACTTCGCACTTTGCCGAGCAGGGCGTACAAGTCCAGTTCGTTGATCTGACGGACGCTTCGGAAGCTGCCGAAGCGATGGCGACTCGCCCGCGGGTGGTCTATCTGGAGACGATCTCCAACCCTCTGCTCAAGATCCTGAATGTGCCCGCTCTGGCCGCTGCCGCCCGAGCCGCGGGCGCCCTAACCGTGGTGGACAATACGTTTCCCTCACCGTATCTGGCACGACCTATCCAGTGGGGGGCGGACATCGTGGTGCATAGCGCGACGAAGTACCTGGGCGGCCACGGTGATGTAACCGGCGGCACGGCCTCCACGGCTGATCCAGAGCTGGGTGGGCGACTGCGTCGCCAGGCCGTGGTGCTCGGCAGTGTGCTTGGGCCCAACGAGGCATGGCTTTGTCATCGCGGGCTGAAGACGCTGCCGCTCCGCATGAAGCAGCAATGTCAGAACGCGTCCGTTCTGGCCGGCTGGCTGAGCGGGCACAGTCAGGTGGCCCGGGTTTACTACCCTGGCCTGGGGTGTCACCCAGGGCACGTCCTGGCCGCTGAGATGTTCGGCGGGCGCTTCGGTGCGATGGTGTCGTTTGACCTGGCAGACCCGCGGCGTGTCGTAGCGCGTCAGTTCATGGATGCGTTGGAGTTGATCGCGCCCGCGCCGACCTTGGGAGACCTTCGGTCGCTGGTGATGTACCCGCCACTGGCGTCCCATCGCGGACTCACGCCCGCTCAGCGCGCGGAAGTTGGCATTGGGGACGGGCTGATTCGGCTGTCGGTGGGGATTGAGGACGCGCCAGACATCATTGATGATGTCCGGCGTGGGTTGGCCGCTTGCGGAGACTGAGCGCTACTCGCCCTCGCCCGTCTCACCGAGGATGACGAACTTCACCCGCGACGCGCCGCACCTAGGGCACTTGTACGGCAGCGCGGCGCTGGTGACCACGGCCTGGCACGTGAGGCACTGCCACTGCTTGGGCTCCTCACCGGTTGGTGTCTTGAGCGCGCCGGTCTTCGCAGTCACTGGATCGTCCTCGTCGTTGTGATTTTCGAGCCGATTTCGGGTAGGAGCCCGCGTGCCGGGGATCCTGGCCGCAGGCGAGAGGCGGTCTGCCAAGTGTACCCATTTGGGGTGCGGTCGGGACCTAGCCGTGGGGAGGTGCCGACATCTGGTCCGGTGGCTGCAGGCCCAGCGCGGCGCCCAATCGGCGCGCCAGCCGCTCGCGGCCGATGGCGGAGCTCGTCGAGCGGACTTCCTCCGCGGTGACGTCAAACGGCACTATTGCTCCGTGTGACACGAGAACGAGCCGCGTGGAGGCGGCGACCGTGGAGCGCCCAGGCTCGCGGAGCTCCACGCGCGCACTGGTATCGATCTGGCGAACGATCTCCTCTACGTCTCGACGCGCCGCGTCGTCCTCGCCAGTACGCCAATCCATGCGCGGATCGCCTCCCGAAATGCGCGGATCGCCTCCCGAATGCAGGCAAGATCGTAGCAGTGGTCGGGCGTTTCGCGCGTGGTTCCGGGGGCCTTTCGCGCGTGTGGGAGAAATCGGTATACTGCTCCGAAACGCGCAATAGGATTGATAGTCAATGGAGCAGGCCGAGTTCGGCCAGGACGACTCCGCCCGCAACGAAGATCCCGCCGCGCAACCATCTGAGGGCATGGGAGACTGGCTCGCTGAACACGAGCAGTCCTACCGGCATTTGCGGCGTGGTGAGGTGGTGGAGGGTGTTGTGGTGCAGGTGGACCACGAGGAGTTCCTCGTGGACATTGGCGCCAAGTCAGAGGGTGTAGTCCCGCCTGGTGAGGTCCCTCAGGGCCCAGATGCAGAGACGTATCGCGTTGGTGATACGGTCCTCGTGTACGTGCTGTCCGGTGAGGACCGCGAAGGGCGAATCGTTCTTTCGCTCACGCGGGCTCGTGCTGAACGGGGCTGGCGCAACCTGCAGCACGCTTTCGAAAGCGCTGAGACCATCGAAGGCGACGTGGTTGAGTTCAACAAGGGCGGCCTTGTCGTCAGTGTTGAAGGTGCTCGCGGGTTTGTGCCGCTCTCGCAGATTGCGGATTTGCGGCGGTCCAGCCCGGAGGAATCCGTGGAGTCTCGTCTCGAGGCAATGAAGGGGCGGCGCCTGCTGCTCAAGGTCATCGAGATGAACCGCCGCCGAAATCGGCTCATCCTGTCCGAGCGCTCCGCGCTGCAGGAGCGGCGCGCACGCGAGAAGGACCGTCTGCTTGCGGAGCTCCAGCCGGGCGACGTCCGTGAGGGCGTGGTCTCTAGCATCTGCGACTTTGGGGCGTTTGTTGACCTGGGCGGCGCGGATGGACTGATCCACTTGTCAGAGCTCTCCTGGGGTCAGGTGGCGCATCCGAGCCAGGTGGTCAAGGTGGGCGACAAAGTTCGCGTTCACGTGGTGAACGTGGAGCGGGACACTAAGAAAATTGGGCTTTCCCTGAAACGACTCCAGGATGAGCCCTGGACCAGGATTCTGGACAAGTACCAGCAGGGTCAGATTGTTACCGGGAAGATCACGAAGCTCGCCGCATTTGGTGCCTTTGCAGAGATTGAGCCCGGCATCGAGGGCCTGATCCACATCTCGGAGTTATCTGAGGATCGGATTACCCATCCCAAGCAGGTGGTCCGGGAGGGTGACGAGCTTCCGCTCAAGGTCATACGCATAGAGCCGGCCCGACATCGGCTGGGGTTGAGTCTCCGGCAGGCCGAGGAGGAGGGCGGTTTCGAAGGCGAGTACTCGCTGGGCCCTGACGAGGACGAGCCTGTCGCGGCTGCCGTGGGTGGCGAATCTGAAGGAGAGAACGAGCACTCGGACGAGTAGCCCGTCTCCTGGTAGACAAACAACGCGACCAGTCCCGTGACTGGTCGCGTTGGCGTTTCCTGTACAATCTGCGGACGGGGGCATAGGCCCCACGGAGAGATCCGATGGCTGACCGATTCGACAAATTCACCGAGCGGGCGCGCAAGGTCCTCCAGCTAGCTCAGGAGGAGGCCCAGCGCTTCAACCACAACTACATCGGGACCGAACATTTACTGTTGGGCCTGGTGCGAGAGGGTGAGGGAGTCGCTGCCAAGGTTCTGGCCAACCTCGGGGTTGAGCTGAACAAGGTCCGCTCCGCGGTGGAGTTCATCATCGGCCGGGGTGATCGCACGGTCACCGGCGACATCGGCCTGACGCCGCGCGCGAAGAAGGTGATTGAGCTCTCTGTGGACGAGGCTCGGCGTCTCAACCATCATTACATTGGCACGGAGCACCTACTGCTCGGACTGGTCCGCGAGGGTGAGGGCATTGCGGCGGGTGTGCTGGAGTCGCTCGGCGTCTCACTGGACAAGGTCCGTAGCCAGGTTATCTACGTCCTGAACCAAAGCCAGAGCTACTCCCAGCAGGAGTCGCGCAGCCCCACCAAAACGCCGGTCATCGACCAGCTCGGCATGGACCTTACCGCGGCCGCGCGCGCCAACAAGCTCGATCCTGTCATTGGCCGCGCCAAGGAGATCGAGCGGGTTATCCAGATCCTCTCCCGCCGAACCAAGAACAACCCCGCCCTGATCGGCGAGCCCGGCGTTGGTAAGACCGCTATCGTCGAGGGGCTGGCCCAGCGTATCGCATCCGGCGATGTTCCGGAGACGCTGATCGGCAAGCGACTCCTGACGCTGGATATCGGATCGCTCGTGGCTGGCACCAAGTACCGCGGCGAATTTGAGGAGCGGCTGAAGAAGATCATCGAGGAAGTGAAGAACTCGGGTAACTGCGTCCTCTTCATCGATGAGCTGCACACGCTGGTGGGCGCTGGCGCGGCCGAGGGGGCCGTAGACGCGGCCAATATTTTGAAACCATCGCTGGCCCGCGGCGAGCTCCAAACGATCGGCGCGACGACGCTGGACGAGTACCGCAAGTACATCGAGCGCGATGCCGCGCTGGAGCGGCGCTTTCAGCCGGTTCTCGTTGAGGAGCCCTCCGTTGAGGAGACCATTGAGATTCTCAAGGGCATCCGGGAGCGGTACGAGCAGCACCATCGACTTGAGATCTCAGATGACGCGTTGAAGGCGGCGGCAGAGCTCGCCGCGCGCTACGTTCCAGATCGATTCCTGCCTGACAAGGCGATTGACCTGGTGGATGAGGCTTCCTCCCGCGTACGGATGCAGCGCGCGAGCGCGCCGCCCTCCTACAAGGAGATGCTGCGCAGCCTGGAGTCCGTGCAGAACGAGAAGGAAGCGGCCATTTCAGCGCAGCAGTATGAGCTGGCCGCGGAGTACCGCGACCAGGAGGCGAAGCTCCGGGCAAAGCTGGAGAGCCTGGAGTCAGGCTGGCAGTCCCAGCAGGGCACGGAGAAACCCGTGGTGTCCGGTGAGGACATCGCGCACGTGGTGGCGATGTGGACTGGGATTCCAGTCATGCGTATCGCGGAAGAGGAGGGTGCCCGTCTTCTCAAGATGGAGGAGGCGCTGCGCGCTCGCGTCAAAGGGCAGGAAGAGGCCATCTCTATGGTGGCCAAGGCGGTCCGCCGCGCGCGGACCGGCTTGAAGGACCCACGACGTCCGATTGGCAGCTTCATCTTCCTGGGCCCCACCGGGGTTGGCAAGACGGAGCTCGTCCGCGCCCTGGCCGAGTTCATGTTCGGCAGCGAAGAAGCCATGGTGAAGATCGACATGTCGGAGTTCATGGAGCGGCATTCCGTGGCTCGACTTGTCGGCGCACCTCCCGGCTACATCGGGTACGAGGAGGGCGGCCAGCTCACCGAAGCCGTCCGCCGAAAGTCCTACTCCGTGGTTCTGTTGGACGAGATCGAGAAGGCCCACCCAGAGGTCTTCAACATTCTGCTCCAGATCATGGACGACGGCCGCCTGACGGACGCGAAGGGCCGTAAGGTGGACTTCCGTAACACCATCATCATCATGACGTCCAACGTGGGCGCTGAGCTGATCCGAAGGGTCAGCCTGGGCTTCACCGGGAAGGCCGAGGACCGGAACTCTATCGTTGAGTACGACGATATGAAGAAGAAGGTCCTGGACGAGATGAAGAAGCTGTTCCGTCCCGAGTTCCTGAACCGGATCGATGCGACGATTGTGTTCAGTGCACTCGGCCGCGAGCAGATCCGCGCCATCATCGATCTGTTGCTGGCCCGCGTGCAGACGCAGCTTACCGAGCAGCGGATGACGCTCCAGGTGACGGATGCAGCTCGCGACATCCTCATGGAGAAGGGCTTCGATCAGGTATTCGGCGCGCGGCCCATGCGCCGAGCCATCCAGAACCTGATCGAGGATCCCCTTGCGGAGGGGTTGCTGCACGGAACGTTCCGTCCAGGAGACGGCGTGCTTGCAGATGCCAAGGACGGCGAGCTCAGCCTGGATGTGCAGTCACGGGAGACGGAAGAGACCGGCGTGGAGCAGGAGCCTGAGCCAGAGCCGACCACGGCATAGCTTTCTGGATCTCCGCGGGAGCAGCCCAGTGTTGGTCAGGTGACCGGCCTGGGCTGTTCTGCTGAGCGGCGGTAGCCACCGGTGGCCAGGGCGCGCTCAGAGTTCGTGTGCCGGGAATGTGGGGCCCGGACGCCGCGGTGGATGGGCCGTTGCCCGGAGTGCTCGGCGTGGGACTCCTTGGCCGAACGCGCGGTCTCAACGGCTCCGCTGGTCGCTGCTCAGCGCAGCCGGGTTAGCGCGGTGGGGGACGGCCCTCGGGTCATGACGCTAGGGGAGATTCCCGACGCGGATGTGGGTCGCGTCCAGGTGCCGATAGGAGAGCTGGGGCGTGTCCTCGGGGGCGGCGTGGTGCCAGGCTCGCTCGTCCTGGTGGGTGGTGATCCCGGGGTTGGCAAGAGCACACTGCTCGTCCAGCTGTGTGAGGCCGTGGCCGAGACGGGCGCCACGGTAATGTACCTGTCCGGCGAGGAATCGCTTTCTCAGATTGCGCTACGTGCTCGCCGCCTAGGCCTGGCTTCCTCACGCGTTCTTTACGGCAGTGAGAACGACCTCGATTCCGTGGTGGACGCTATTCAGCAGGCCCACCCCTCCATCGCCATCGTGGACTCCATCCAGAGTGTGTCCGTGGCTGGGGTAGAGTCCTCGCCTGGCAGCGTCGCGCAGCTTCGGGAATCCGCCACTCGCCTGATGCACCTGGCGAAAAGCTCCGGTACCGCCATCTTTCTGGTGGGTCACGTGACAAAGGAGGGCGCGATTGCTGGCCCAAAGGTGCTGGAGCACCTGGTGGACACCGTGCTCTACCTGGAGGGTGAGCGCTTCCACAGCTACCGGCTGCTGCGCAGCACCAAGAACCGCTTTGGGCCGACGCACGAGGTGGGTGTTTTTGAGATGCGTGGCGAGGGCATGGCAGAGGTGCCCAACCCGTCTGCCGCGTTTCTGGCGGAGCGGGGGGAGCCGGCTCCTGGCTCCGTGGTGCTGGTCACGCTGGAGGGATCGCGCCCCATCCTGGTGGAGGTACAGGCGCTAGTCAGCCGGTCGTCGCTGGCGGTACCACGGCGCACCGCGAACGGCATTGAGCCCAATCGCCTGCTATTGGTCTCGGCCGTCCTGACCCGTAGGATGGGCCTGCCTCTTCACGATCAGGACATCTACGTCAACGTCGCCGGGGGCATGCGGGTGGATGAGCCGGCGGCTGATCTGGCTGTGGCGCTTGCCATCGTCTCCAGCTTTCGCGATCGCGCCGTGCCGCCAGACTGCGTGGTGGCCGGCGAGGTGGGGCTCTCCGGGGAGACCCGCGGCATCTCCCAGCTTGAGGTCAGGCTGCGCGAGGCCGCCAAGCTGGGGTTTGCTCGTGCCATCGTCTCACAAGCGCGCGGTGGCGCCATGGCCGTACCCGGAATGGATGTGCGAATCGTTTCAAATGTAAGGCAGGCGGTTGCTGCTGCCCTTTCTCAGGAACAGACTCAGAAGCAAGCACAGGATCGAGGCTAGAGGCGGTCGGTGGCGCGTGCGCAGCTGACAAATGACGTGCCCGCTCGTGGGCGCGGCGGTACCCCCGCGATGCACCTGATCCCAGACGATTCTCGCTGGGACAGTGTTCAGCTTGCGCGGGTGGAGATGGCGCTGCGTCTCGTGGGGGGGGCGCTCGCCGCCTACGGGACGTGGGAGCTGGGTCGTTCGCTGGTTACGTCCTCGTTCGCGTTCCTCCTGAGCTTTCCCTACCTGGTCTACCTCGGCATCGTGATCGGTGCGTCGTTTGCATTCATCGTGGGCTTTGCGGTCACGCCTTCGATTACGACTCGTCCCTTCGTCTGGTTGTTCCATCGTGCCACGGAGATGCCGGCCGGTGACGTGATCGCGGCCTCGTGCGGCATGGTAATCGGGCTTCTCATCGGTGCACTCGCGTCGGTGCCGCTGTCGTTCCTGCCGTGGTACCTCGGCAACTTTCTGCCCGTGGTTACCAGCATCGCGTTTGCGTACCTTGGCATGACCGCGGTGCTCAGCAATCGGCATGAGTTTGTGGGACTGTTCCGATGGCCGCGTGACCGCGGGAGCGGCGCGCAAGCCGCTGGGACCAGCAGTCGCCTGCTGCTCGACACCAGCAGCATCATCGACGGACGAGTTGCGGAGATTTGCCAGACTGGATTCCTGTCTGGTCCTCTGCTGGTCCCGAGATTTGTCCTGCACGAGCTGCAACACGTCGCCGATTCAGCCGACGCGGTGCGCCGCGGCCGTGGAAGGCGCGGCCTTGAGCTCCTCAGCCGTCTTCAAAGGGAGTCCATCGTCCCGGTCGACATCTATGACACGGACGACGACGCTAGCGGGGAGGTAGACTCCATGCTGGTGGCCCTTGCGAGGCAACTGCGTTGCCCGATTGTCACCAATGACTACAACCTGAACCGGGTGGCTGGCCTTCAGGGCGTACGCGTGTTGAACATCAATGAACTGGCAAACGCCGTCAAGTCAAAGGTCTTGCCCGGTGAGGAGCTGATTCTGAAGATTATCCAGGAGGGCAAGGAGCCGGGCCAGGGAGTGGGCTATCTGGACGATGGGACCATGGTGGTGGTGGAGAATGGGCGGAAATCTCTGGGCGGCACCGTGCCTGTGACTGTCTCTCGCGTGCTGCAGACGGTGGCAGGGCGTATGGTTTTTGCCCAACCGAAGCTACCGCCCGCGCAGGACGCGTGACCCTGGAGGCTTCCGAACCCGTTGGCGCGATCCTGGTGGCAGCGGGACGATCGGAGCGGATGGGCTTTGACAAGATCTGGACGGAACTGGGCGGACGGCCGCTGCTGGCGTGGTCACTTGGGACGCTTACGGCCATCGCGCTGCTCCGTCGAATCGCGGTGGTTGTATCGCCGGAGCGCGTGAGCGAGGCCCGCGATCTGGTCCCGGCTTCGCGGGGCAGGATCGCGGTTGTGGCAGGCGGCAGCCGGCGACGCGATTCTGTGCGGCATGGGCTGGAAACGCTTGCGGATGTGACCTGGGTGGTGGTCCACGACGCGGCACGCCCGTTTGTCCAGGCGTCTGTGCTGGCTGAGGGCGTCGCCGCCGCCGCACGCACCGGAGCTGCCGTCGCGGCGCTACCGTGCACGGACACCGTCAAGCGCGCCCGCGATGGAAACGTGGTGGAGACGCTAGATCGATCCGAGCTGTGGATGGTCCAGACGCCGCAGGTCTTCCGCCGAGATCTTCTGATTGACGCCCTGGATTCAACCGATGAGGACGTGACCGATGAGGCCGCACTATTGGAGCGGATGGGGGTGACCGTCCGCGTGTTCCCGGGCGACCCGCGCGCGTTCAAGGTGACGTCGCCGGCGGACCTCGACAGGGCTCGGTCCATGCTGGCCTGGGTCAGTAGCTCCGCGTGATAGAGCATCTCGGGCGTCTTCGGGTTGGATCCGGGCTGGACATGCACGCGTTCGCGGATGGCCGCTTGCTCATCCTCGGCGGCGTAGAGATCCCCTCCGAGCGCGGCCTGGCGGGCCACTCCGACGCGGACGTGTTGACCCACGCGGTCATCGATGCATTGTTGGGGGCCGCGGCCATGGGAGATATTGGAAGCTGGTTCCCGTCCAGCGATCAGCGATTCGCGGGGGCCGACAGCCTGGTACTGCTGGATCAGGTGGTGGGCCGGCTCTGCGCGGGCGGCTGGACCATTGTCAACGTGGATGCGACGCTCGTGCTCCAGGCTCCCCGCGTCGCGCCGTATGTCGTCTCCATGCGTCGCCGGCTTGCCGATGCGTTGTGCATCTCCCAGGAGCGAGTTGGAGTCAAGGCGACGACCACGGATCATCTGGGCGCGCTCGGACGTGGCGAAGGCGCCGCCGCCCACGCCGTCGCGCTGCTCCTCGCTCCCGCCTAGCTCTTGAGTTTCGATCGGCCGTGACCCGAGGGACCGGTACAATCCCCCGGGATCACCGCCAGAGCGCGGTGAATCGTGGGAGACTTCGCGTGTCACTCGTCATCACGTCCACCTCATCCGGAACCAAGGAACCGTTCGACATCAGCGGGCGCCCGGTGCGGATGTACGTGTGTGGCATGACGCCCAAGTTCCATCCGCACGTGGGCCACGCGCGCATCTTTGTGGCGGCCGACATCATTCGCCGACACCTCGAGTACAGGGGCTACGAGGTCCGTCACGTCCAAAACTTCACGGACGTGGATGACAAGATCATCGCGCGTGCCAACGCGGAGGGCACCACGGCGGAGGACGTGGCGAAGCGCTATTCCGACTCGTACTTCGAGGTCATGGACTCCCTCAATGTCCTCCGAGCGCACGTCTATCCAACCGTATCTGGATCGATGGGCGCCATCATCGACTACGTTCAGGGTCTGATTCAGCGTGGGTATGGCTACGCAGTGGACGGTGACGTGTACTTCGAAGTTGGCAAGTTCGAGGACTACGGCCAGCTATCTGGGCGCACGGACGAGGGTCAGCTGGTGGGCGTTCGGAAGGACATCGAGCCTGGAAAGCGGGACCCCCGCGACTTTGCGCTGTGGAAGTCCGCGAAGCCCGGTGAGCCGGCGTGGAGCAGCCCGTGGGGTATGGGGCGACCGGGTTGGCACATTGAGTGCTCGGCGATGGTCCGCGAGACTCTGGGGGACTCGATCGACATCCACGGTGGCGGCCGGGATCTCATCTTCCCGCACCACGAGAATGAGCTTGCGCAGAGCGAGGCGTACACCGGGGTCCACCCGTTCGTTCGGTACTGGGCTCACGCCGGGTTGGTGACCACCGGCTCCGAGAAGATGGCCCACTCGCTGGAGAACTTCACAACGATTGTGGACGTGCTCCGCGAGTTCGACCCACCCACGCTTCGCCTGTTTTTGATGCAGACTCACTACCGTTCGCCACTTTTGTTCAACCGTGAGGCGGTTGAGAACGCCGCGCGTGCGCTGACGCGCCTGCGCTCCGCTCTGGACGGATTCCAGGAGGGGGCGGCAGCCCCCGCACCCGCGCCGGCGTACGTCCTGCAGGCCCGGACGGCGTTTGATTCGGCTATGGATGATGACTTCAACACACCCGGAGCGCTCGGTGCCATGTTCGATCTGGTGCGGGAGACAAATCGGCGGCGCGGCGCGGCAGACCATCTCGCCGGGCAGGTGGAGCTTGTACAGCTTGCCCGGCTGCTCGGACTGACGCTGGAGCCGCCCGCGACCGGCGATCGCGAGGGTGATATTGGACCGTTCGTGGATCTCCTTGTTGAGGTTCGCCGGAAGCTTCGGGAGGCCAAACAGTGGCAACTGGCGGACGAGATCCGCGACCAGCTAGGGGATCTCGGAATAACGATCGAGGACGGCCGCGACGGCGTGACGTGGAGACGCGCGAGCGCCCAGCAGTAGACCGACCGGCAGAACGCCGCGACGGGCTACCGCGCATCGAGGGCGACCTGGTATTTGGGCCCCATAGCGTCGTGGAGGCGCTAGACTCGGGACGCGAAGTGCACCGGGTGTACGTCGCTCGTCGCGCCGAGTCGCCGACCGTCGCGCAGGTCACGGAGCTCGCGCGCAAGCGGGGCGTTCCGGTAATTGTCGTGGATCGCCCTGCGCTGGATCGCGTATCCCAGCATCACCAGGGAATCGTGGCCCAGGTGGCCGCGTTTCAGTACACGCCATTCGAGGAGATTCTGGAGCGCATCGGCCACCGCGAACGGCCGCCGCTCTTGCTTGCGCTCGATTCCATCCAGGATCCGCAGAATCTCGGCTCGATTTTGCGCACCGCGGCCGCGGTCAGCGCTGATGGTGTGGTGCTAACGGAGCGCCGCTCGGCGCTGGTCACCCCAACGGTGGTCCGCGTGTCGGCCGGTGGGGCGCAGCGTGTGCCTATCGCCGTGGTGACCAACCTGAACCGAGCGCTGGAATTGGCGAAGCAGCGCGGCCTCTGGGTTGTTGGGCTGGCCGCTGATGGCGCTTCTGACTACACCGGGGCTGATTTGACGCGGGGCGTGGTTGTGGTGGTGGGCGCAGAGGGGAAGGGGATCCGTCCGCTCGTCCGCGCCCAGTGCGACTTCGTGGTGCGGCTGCCGATGCCCGGCGGGATGGAGTCCCTCAACGCCGGCGTCGCGGCGGCAGTCTTGTTGTACGAAGTGCTTCGGCAGCGAAACACCGACGCGTGACCACGCCAAGATTCTGTGGGGGAAGGAGAGACTGGCGGAGGAGGCGAGATTCGAACTCGCGGCCCAGGTTTAAGGCCCGGGCAACCGCTTAGCAGGCGGCCGCACTAGACCAGACTATGCGACTCCTCCATGGGAGGCCGCGAACAGTCGCAGCCCGTCCATATCATACGTCTCGCGCCCGCGACGGGCAAGAGACTTCGCTCCGGACGCGGGGTCGGGGCGTCCGTCGGTCGCGTTGGGGTTGTTTGACCGCTTCCGCCTGGCCTGCGCACGTGTCATGCTGACCGTCAGATCTCTCCGCGCTGGAGTCTGTGTCCCATGCCTACGCTGGCGGAACCACGCATCGTGGAGGCGGAGGGTGAAGTTCCTCCGCACGTCCAGGCTCTCCTGCGGGCCGCGCGCCTGGCCGATCCGGAGGCGTCGCTGATCCAAACGCACATTTCCTGGGTCATTCTGGCCGGCCCTCACGCGTACAAGCTCAAGAAGCCAGTGAATTTTGGATTTGTGGACTTCAGCACCCGGGCCCTGCGGCTCCAGGCTGCTCGCAACGAGGTGACGCTGAATCGTCGCTTCAGCCCGTGGGCGTACCGTGGCGTACGGCCGCTCGTGGAGCGGGATGGTCAGATCCGGTTTGCAGGGCGCGGCTGCGTGCTGGACTACGTGGTCTGGATGCGACGGTTGCCGGCGGACCGCATGCTGGACGTGCTCGTCTCCTCGGGCCTGGCGAATCCTGAGATGCTGGAGCGTATCGCCGACCGAGTCGTAGAGCTGCACCTGCTGGCTCCCAGCGGAGCGGGCATCGACGACTTCGGCGCGCCCGAGGCGGTGCTGGGCAACATCCACGAGAACGCGGATCAGACCGAGCCGTTCATCGGCCGCACGATAGACCGTGAGACGTGGGCCCTGGTGCTCGAGGCATCGCGTGATTTCATCGAGCGGCGACGAGCGCTGCTCCAGTCGAGGATGGCAGACGGCTACGTGCGCGACTGCCACGGCGATCTGCACGCCAAGAGCATCTGTGTTACCTCGCCCATCACTGTATTCGATTGCCTGGAGTTCAGTGAGCGGCTGCGGCGGGGAGACGTGGCTTCGGAGGTGGCGTTCCTCGCGATGGATCTGGAGTTCCTGGGCCATCCCGAGCTTGCTGGCGCGTTCGTCAGGCGCTACATCGACCGCTCGGGCGACCGTGCTGTGGCGGACCTGATGGATCTGTATGTCAGCTACCGAGCATACGTCCGCGGCAAAGTGGAGAGCCTTCGTCTCGCGCAGCCGGGACTAGCGGCTGGGGCGGAACGTGAAATAGCGGCGCGTGCGCGCCGCTATTTCGAGCTGGCCGGGCAGCATGCTGCCCGGCTCTGATTGCGTGTCGGCTACTTCAAGGATGTCAAGAACGCGGTCAGGTCGTCAGCTTCCTTAGGCGACAGGCCCAGCTTGGGCATCTGAGTGCCTGGCTTCACTGCTGGGGGATCGGTGATCCACTTCTTGAGGTTGTCGGCGGTGTTGGGCAGCCCGCCCGCCAGTTGTGGCCGCTTGGCGGTGTCGCCGATGCCGTCCAGGTTCGGCCCGATCGTGCCCGTGGCCCCCGGCACCCCCGCGGCGATGTGACAGGCCACGCAGCCCTTTGACGCGAACAGCGACTTGCCGGCGTTTGCATCGCCGGCGGCCTTCGCGGCCCCTCCGGATGCCCCGCCACTCGGGGCAGGGCGCGACCCGCAGGCCGCTAGGAGGGACACGATGACGATGGAGATCGCGATCCGCGCGATCAGCGATGGGTTCATGAGCTTGGGCGCTCCTTTCCGTTTCTGGCTAATCCGGTCTCAAGTCAGCTTGGCGTCAGGTCAGTCTCAGATTGAGGATTCGGCTACCAGACGCGCCGAGTGGGTACGTTGAATGGTGTGGTGGCGATCATCTGCACCAGCGTTGGTCCGTAGGCGATGACGACTAGCAGGACCGCGAACGCCAGCCATGGCCGCCAGCGGTCGAGTACCGCGGGTGCGTGATCCGGCCCGGCCGCGGCCTCGGAGAACTGGACGGGTGCGGCGACCTCACGGCGGCCCGCCACCCACGTGAGCACCACGTTGAGGGTGTACAGCATGCCGCTGATGAACAGGATGGTACCGCCGATAGCCACCAGCGGCAGCAGTGGCCGCCACTCTGCCAACACGTAGGGGGCGGCGCCGATCGCCGTGCGACGCGGCATGTCCATGAGCCCCAGGCGGTGGAGTGTGTTGGAGAAGATCACCATGCCGACCAGCCACAGCCAGGCCTGCGCCAGCGCCATCTTCGTGCTGAATAAGGCCCGTCCGCTGATGGCGGGGACCAGCCAGTAGCTGATGCCCATGAAGGTGAGCGTCACAGCAGCACCCACGGTGAGATGGAAGTGGCCCACGATCCACGCGGTGTTGTGCACTGCCAGGTTCACGTTGTACGACGCGTTCACCAGGCCGCCGGCGCCGCCGAAGACGAAGATGATCATGGCCAGGAGCTGGGGCACGACGACCGGGTCCCGCCACGGCAGCTTCCAGATCCAGCCCAGCCAGCCGGTGCCGCCACGCGCGCGGCCACCGTTCTCCAGCGATGCTACGACGTTGAAGAACGTTAGCAAGCTTGGGAAGAACACGGCGAACGTCATGAAGGCGTGGACCAGCTTCCAGTTAGCTGAAATGCCCGGGTCGGTGAACTGGTGGTGCAGCCCGACCGGCGTGGACAGCAGCAGGAAGAGCAGGAAAGACACCCGCGCCATAGGATCGCTGAACAGCTTTCCGCCGACGGCCCGCGGGATGAGTGTGTACCAGGAGATGTAGGCCGGAAGCAGCCAGAAATACACGATGGGATGGCCGGTCAGCCAGAAGAGGGTCCGCGCGATGATCGGGTTCGTACCCGCTGTGAGGCCCAGCGACGAGGGGATGTTGAAAATCAGCATCTCCAGCGCGATGCCGGAGCTTGCGATGCTCCACATGGCGAAGGTGATCAGGGCTGCGAACGCGGCCAGCGGGGTCCGCTCGTCAGCGTGAGTCTTCCGCCATTCCAGGTACGTGAAGGCAAGCAGCGCGGTCACGACCCAGGTCCCGGCTACCACAAGCGTCAGGCCCAGATAGAAGGCCCAGTGCGCCTGGAGCGGGGGATAGAACGTAAACATCACCGTGGCTTCGTTCGTGAGCATGGGCCAGGCCGCCAGGAGCGTGCCCACCACCATCAGCCAGAAGGTGGCCCGGTAGACCGGGGATTGCACCAGCGGGGTCTGCAAGGCCCGCACCGTGATGTACGGGACGAAGCCGCAGATGAAAAATGTGGTCCACACCAGCGCGTTCAGGACGCCGTGGAGCGTCAGGCCCTGGTAGTAGGAGCTGATGACGGGCTGCAGCCAGGGATAGAGGTCCAGGCCGGAATGCTCCAGCCCCTGGAGAAACCCCAGGAGCATGCCCACGGTGACCGCGGCGATACCAATGCCAAGAAACCCGCCTACGTAGCGGTCCTCCCGCGCAAGCGCGGCGTTGTCCATCAGAGAGCTCCCTGTAGCGTCATGGTGTCCGTCCTCACATGCGTCCGAATATGTCTCAGAACAGGCCTCACGGCTCCACGATGATCTTGCTGCCCATCAGGTGGTGGCCCACACCGCAATACTCGTGGCAGACCATCAGATACTCACCAGGCGTGTCGAAGCGCGCGCTCACCCGGGTGATCACGCCGGGCACGATCATCGCGTTGATGTTGGTCCCCTGGATCCGGATGCCATGGATCACGTCCTGGCTCGTGATGGTGAAGCGCACGTCCGAGCCGGCGGGGACCTTGATGTCGTTCGGGCGGAACTGCCAGGTCTGCGCCACCATGGTCACTTCGTACTTCTTTGGCGCGGTCTGGACGATGCCGGGCTCCTTGAATTGCGCGGATTGAGCCAGGGTGGTGGGGTCGATCGAGCCCTCGATGTTGGGGACGTGGATCCCCATGCCGAACGCTGTGACGGTGATGGCCACCAGCATGGCGACCGGGAGGGCGATGCTGGGCAGGATCCAGGCGAGCTCGAAGATCTGATCGCGACTCATTCGCTACCCCCGGAACCAGAGACGGAGGTAGACGTTCGCCCAGAGGCCCGTGACGAGGATCAGGAAGAGGATCATCAGGAGAAAGGCTCCGCGCGGGGGCGCGGAATCGTTGTGTTCGGGCATAGCCACACTCCGCTGGTATTCCACCCTCATCCCTCGGGCCGCCGTGCGCTGCACGCCGCACCCCTTGCCCGGAGCCAGTGAAGGGGGTCGCGCTCAGTCTCAGGCATGAGCGCGGCGCGCGGTTGTGTCCAGAGTCCCGGGACCAGCGGGACAATTCCTGGAATGCTTCCACTCTGCAGGGTGTCGGGCCTTTGCACACGCGGGTCGGATGACACCCGTCCCTGACCAGCGGCCGCCATTCCCCGGATGATGGTGGTACGGAGGTGGCAACCATGCTGGTCGATGAGATCATGACCCGCGACGTTCAGACGGTGGCACCGGTTGACCGGCTGGGATACGCGTGGGAGCTGATGCAGAACGGTGGGTTCCGGCATCTTCCCGTTGTGGAGGGAGATCGCATCGTTGGCATCGTCTCAGACCGCGACGTGCAGCTTGCCATCGCCAGAGCGAAGGGCTCTGTGGGCGAGACGCCAAACATTGGCTCCATCATGTGGCGGGAACCGTACGTGGCTACTCCCGACATGCCCGTGGAGGAAGCCAGCCAGGTGATGCTGTCGAACTCGGTCGGCGCATTGCCAGTGGTGGAGGACTTCCGCCTCGTGGGCATCGTCAGCGAGAGCGATGTATTGCGTCTGACTGTTGACCTGTTGGGTATGGCCGGGCCGAGCGTGCGCGTGCTCCTGGATCTCAGCGATCCTGGGCCGCAACTAGAACAGGTGATGGCGCTGGCGCATCAGCACGGCATTGCGGTGGCAAGTCTGATGTCTCGCGGGACAGAGCACGGCAACCGCAAGGTGGTCCTGCGCCTGGCCACCGATCGCGCCGACGCGCTGCTGGACGACCTCGCCCACATGGGAGTTCTGGGGCGAACGCTGACGTCCGTGTAGGGATCGTCTCCCCGCGGCGGGAAGCAGCGACCCCTCGGCTCAGGCCGAGGGGTCGTTCGTCTGCGTGGATGCCTGCTGCTTTCGGACCGCGCGTAGCCGACTTTCCCATTCGGAGCGCCCGAGATGCATCTGAACGGCGATTTCGGCCACGCGCTGGCCCATGGCGCGGGCTGCCTGCAGCTCCGTTTCGCCGGGCGGACGGTTGCCATCTGGCCCGCTCACGGCGGTCGCGCCGTAGGGGGCGTCCTCTGCTTCCAGGATGGGCAGGCGCTGACCCGGCGTCACCAGCACCATGCCCATGTGCATGGCCAGGATCAGGAGTGACTGCAGCGTCTCCTCGTTGCCGCCATGCGGCGTGCCGGAGGCCGCGAAGGCAGCCGCGATCTTGCCGTGGAACAGGTGATTCCGCCACGGGCGTGTTTTGTCCGCGGTCAGCGGCGTGCTGGACGTGGCGACGTCTTCGAAGAATCGTTTTACGGCTGAGGCCATGCTTCCGAAGTAGGATGGGGAACCGAGAACGATCGCGTCCGCGGCCGCTAGCCGATTCACCACCGCGGCCCGCCGACGGCCGGCATCAGCCGTCGACTCGCCCTCGCGCGGCTCGCCGATCGGCGTATCGTCCAGCGCCACGTGTTCTACCGTGACCCGTGGGACCGCCCTGGCGCCCTCGCCGATCGCCTCCGCGAGAGCACGCACCACGCCAAAACGGCTGTAGTACACCAGCGCGATCCTGGCTTCAACCGGTTCGTGTTCGGCCATGACACCGTCTCCCCGCTCGCCGGACGCGCCGGCGGCGTTGATTCCCCAGCCTCAAGGATGATGCCAGATGGGATCCACCGCCAGATGCCACCGTCAGGGCCGCCGCGGGTCGCCGGTCCTCGTCACGCTGGCGGAATCAGCGCAGACGCGCGTAACGGGGAAGTGCGAAGATCGAGCCGTGCGTGACGCCGTCGTAGAAGCGCAGGCCAGCGACGCCGCGGGCGGCGATGCGGTCGTCGATCGTCGAGCCGGGGAGGGCCAGCGGGTCCACGGTGTCGGAGGCTGTGCAGAAGGCCCAGGAGTCTTTGAAGAACGGCACTTCCGCCCGGTACGGCCGCACGAAGCCGAACTGGGAGCTCAGTGTCGTAACGATGGTTCCCAGCCACCGCTGGCAGGCCGGCCCCGGGCCGAACGCGTAGGACTGCACGGCCAGGATCCCACCGGTGGCCAGGCGTGACTTCGCGAGCTCGTAGAAGTCGCGGCCGTAGAGGGTGGCGGCGGGACCTTCGTCTGACGGGTCGGTCAGATCGATGATGATGGCGTCGTATTGGTCCGGCCGGTCGCGGAGGATAGCCAGGGCGTCGCCCACCACGAGCTCCGCGCGGCGATCATCGAAGGCGCCCTGATGCATCGAGGGTAGGTGGTGGCGGCAGAGCTCAACGAGCTCACCGTCTATGTCTACCATCACGGCCCGCTCAACGCTCGGGTGGCGCAGCACCTCGCGTAGGGTGGCGCCCTCACCGCCGCCGCAGATCAAGACCTGCCGCGGGTCCGGGTGGGCCAGGAGGGCAGGCTGGACGAGCGCCTCGTGGTAGATGAACTCGTCGCTCTCCGCGGACTGCGGCGCGCCGTCCAGGAACAGCGCCCGTCCGTGGGCGGCGGTGTCCAGGATCTCAATGAGCTGGAACGTGCTCTGGTGGCGGGCCACGGTTGAGGTGATCTCGTAGGCGCCGCGCTCGCCCGGGCCGATCGAGAACTCGCGCCAGGTCACCGGGTGGCGCGCTTCCGGGCCTTGGATCGGTCTTCAGCGGAGAGCAGGCGCTTGCGCAGCCGATAGGACATCGGGGTCACCTCCAGCAGCTCGTCCGCGGCAAGGAAGTCAAGCGCCTCCTCCAGGCTGAGCCGCACGGGCGGTGAGAGCCGCACGGCGATGTCTGAGGTGGAGGAGCGGATGTTGGTGAGCTTCTTTTCCTTACAGACGTTGACCACCAGGTCATCCTCGCGGGCGTTGATGCCCACGACCATGCCCTCGTACACCTCGGTCTGTGGGTCAATGAAGGTCTGGCCGCGCTGCTGGGCGCCGGCCAGGCCGTACGTGACGGCCGTACCGCGCTCGGCGGCGATCAGCGACCCGTTGCGGGTGGCGGCCAGGCTGCCGCGCCACGGCTCGAAGCCCAGCAGCAGGCTGGCCATCTGGCCTTCGCCGCGGGTCAACGTGAGGAACGCGTTGCGGAAGCCGATGAGGCCACGGGTGGGGATGGTGTACTCCAGCCTGACGTGGCCACGGCCGTCGTTCACCAGGTTGGTGAGCTGCGCTAATCGGCCGGCGAGCTGTTCTGTCAGCGGTCCGACGAACGGCTCCAGCGTGTCGATGACGAGCTGCTCTACGGGCTCGTGGCGCTGGCCGTTGATCTCACGCGTGATCGCCTGGGGACGCGAGACCTCGAACTCGTAGCCCTCGCGGCGCATCATCTCCACCAGGATGGACAGGTGGAGCTCACCGCGGCCGCTCACCAGGAAAACATCCGCGGTATCCGTCTCCTCCACCCGGAGGGCAACGTTGGTCTCAAGCTCGCGCCAGAGCCGGGCCCTGAGCTGGCGGCTGGTGACGAACTTGCCCTCTTTGCCGGCGAACGGCGAGGTGCTGACCCCGAAGGTCATCTGGACGGTGGGCTGCTCCACCTCGAGGCGCGGGAGTGGGTCTGGCGCCAGGGCAGAGGCCACCGTGTCGCCGATCTGGATGCCCTCCAGACCGGTGATGGCCACGATGTCGCCGGCCTGGGCCTCCTCGCCGGGCACGCGGCGCAGCCCCTCAAAGGTGAACACCTGGCTGCCACGCTGGGCGGGGCGGGCACCCTCTAGGCCCACGCAGACGAGCTGATCGCCCAGCCGGTAGCGACCCCGGGCGATCCGGCCGATGGCCGTGCGGCCGCGGTACTCGTCGTAGTCGATGCTGGTGACCAGCATCTGGAAGCCACCGTCCAGGTCCACCTCCGGAGCCGGGATGTGCTGGAGGATGGAGTCAAACAGTGGCGCCAGCGTGGGCTGGAGCTGGGCCGGATCGAGGCCGGCCAGGCCGTCGCGTGCGTTGGTGTAGACCACCTCGAAGTCAAGCTGGTGGTCGTGGCTGGCGAGCTCCAGGAACAGGTCCTGGACCATCATCAGCACCTCGGCCGGGCGGGCGCTGGGACGGTCGATCTTATTGATCACGACCAGCGGCTGGAGTCCCAGGTCGAACGCCTTGCGCAGCACGAAACGCGTCTGGGGCATGGGGCCGTCCACCGCGTCCACCAGCAGCAGGCAGCCGTCCGCCATGTTCAGCACGCGCTCCACCTCGCCGGAAAAGTCGGCGTGGCCGGGCGTGTCGATGATGTTGATGGTGGTGCCCTGGTAGGAGATGGCCGTGTTCTTGGCCAGGATGGTGATGCCCTTCTCGCGCTCCAGGGCGTTTGAGTCCAGGATCAGCTCACCCACGACCTGGTTGGCGCGGAACACGTTGCTCTGCTTGAGCATGGCGTCCACCAGGGTGGTCTTGCCGTGATCCACGTGGGCGATGATGGCGATGTTTCGAAGCTCGGTTCGGGTTTGCGCGTGCGTAAGACTGCTCACTCTGTTGGCCGTTCCATCTGCCGGCCTGGATCAGGCTCGGCGGTCACCCAGTTCGCGGCGCGGCTGGCAAGACGCTGGCGCGCACAAAAACGGCGCGTCCTGGAGGGCGCGCCGGGCTTCATCGGGGCGTTAGTGCGTGAATCATACCAGGAGGGCGTACCCGGAGGGCTGGAAATGGCCGTATATACTCTGGGGTCGGCGGTCGGAAGGGCGGCGAGTCGACGGGTGTCCGCATGCTGAAGCCTTCTCGAGTCGTCACCGTTGTGCCAACCATTCCGGAGCCGCTACGCGCGCTCTCCGAGCTAGCACACAACCTTCGCTGGACGTGGGATCCGCGCACCGCCGACCTGTTCCGTCGGCTCGATCCCGCGAGGTGGGCGGCCACCAACCACAATCCGGTGCTCCTGCTCCGTACGACAGATCAGGCCCGTCTGGACGACGCGGCGCGCGACTCCGGCTACCGCCGCGAGCTGGCGGGGGTGGCTGCTGAGCTGGCGGCGTACCTGGACGGTGAGCCGGTCCCTGGGCCGCGGCTCGCGTATTTCTCCGCCGAGTTCGGGCTGTCCGAGAGCCTGCCGATCTACTCCGGCGGCCTGGGCATCCTGGCCGGTGACCACCTGAAGTCGGCCAGCGACCTCAGCCTGCCCATGACCGGTGTGGGGCTGTTCTATCGCTACGGTTACTTCTCGCAGCGCTTCGGGCCGGATGGATGGCAGCAGGAGCTGTATCCGCCGAACGTGCCGGCCTCCCTGCCCGTGCGGGTGGCAATGGGCCTGGATGGAGCGCCGCTCCGCGTGGAGCTCCAGTTTCCCGGGCGCGTCCTGCATGCGCGGGTGTGGCACGTCCAGGTGGGCCGGGTGCCCCTGTACCTGCTGGATACGGACGTGGAGGAGAACAGCCCGGCCGACCGGGAGATTACCCACCATCTGTACGGCGGGGATCGCGACATGCGCATACGCCAGGAGTTGCTACTGGGCTTTGGCGGCATCCAGGTGCTGGACGCGTTGGACCGACGGCCGGACGTGTGCCACCTGAACGAGGGCCACTCCGCATTTCTTTCCCTGGAGCGGGCGCGGCAGCTCATCGTGGAGCACGGCCTCACATTTGACGAGGCGCGCGTAGTGGCGGGCGCGGGCATGCTGTTTACCACCCATACGCCGGTGGCGGCCGGGCACGACTCGTTTGACTCGGGGATGATCGACTACTACCTGGGTGACTACTACCGCGCGCTGGGACTGACCCGGAACGAGTTCATGGCGCTGGGGCGGATGAATGCCACGGATGAGGCGGAGCCGTTCTCGCTGACGGTGTTGGCGCTGCGGTTCGCCGGACACTCAAACGGGGTGAGCCGCCTGCATGCCCACCTGTCCAGGCAGCTCTGGGGCGGGGTGTGGCCGGGGCTGCGCGAGGACGAGGTGCCGATTGACGGTGTGACCAACGGGGTCCACCTCCGGTCCTGGATCGCGCCGACGCTGACTGATCTGTATGAGGAGGCGCCGGCGCCGCCGGGCATCGAGATCCAGGAGGAGCGGACCGGGCTGGACGTGATTACCGATCGGGAGCTGTGGGATCGGCACGAGCGGTTGCGGGGCGGGCTGGTGCACTTCGTGCGAGCCAGACTGTCTTCGCAGCTCGCCAGGCGGGGTGCTGGCCCTACCGAGGTTGGGCGGGCCGTGGAGGCGCTGGATCCGGCGATCCTGACGATTGGCTTTGCGCGGCGGTTCGCGGAGTACAAGCGCGCCGCGCTGCTGCTGAGGGACCGCGATCGACTGCTGCGGATGGTCAGCTCCGTCGATCGACCCGTGCAGTTCATCTTCGCGGGCAAGGCGCATCCGAACGACAACGGCGGCAAGGAGCTGATCCGGCAGCTCTTCCACCTGATGCAGGATCCGGCGGTGCGCGGCAGGGTGGTGCTGCTGGAGGAATACGACATTGGCGTGGCGCGGCGGATGGTCCAGGGCGTGGACGTGTGGCTGAATACGCCGCGGCGGCCGATGGAGGCCAGCGGTACCAGCGGGATGAAGGCGGTGGCGAACGGCGCGCTGGCCGTGAGCACGCTGGACGGCTGGTGGGATGAGGCGTACCACCCGGGCGTGGGCTGGGCGATTGGCGATCGGCGGGCGTACGACGACCACGACTACCAGGACCAGTTGGAGTTCCTCTCGCTCTACGAGATCCTGGAGAACGAGGTGATCCCGCTGTTCTACGATCGGGACGCGGCGGGGCTGCCCAAGGGCTGGGTGTCCCGGATGCGCGCGTCCATGAAGGCGCACCCCACGCTGTTCAATACGGACCGCATGGTTGGCCAGTACAACGAGAAGTTCTACCAGCGGGCCGGCGGGGTGATCTCACGGCTGGCTGAAGACGGCTACAGCCAGGCGCGGGACCTGACGGCGTGGATGGCCGAGATCGAGCGGCTGTGGCCAACCGTCCAGGTGGGCGAGGTGCGGGGACTGCCCAGCGAGATCCCGTCTGGCACGTCCTTCGACATTGAGGTGGACGTGACGCTGGGGGAGATAGATCCGGAGCACGTGGCGGTGACGCTGATCCACGGTGTGCTGGACGCGGACGGGCACCTGCACCATCCCAGCGCCATGCCGCTGGGGCCAGTTGGCAAAGGCGCGGCGGGCGTGTATTGTTTCGGCGCGCGCGGCGTTCGCGACGATCGCAGCGGTGACCACGGCTACGCCATCCGGGTGATGCCACGGCACGAGCTGCTGGATCGCCCGTCCCGCCTGGGCCTGGTGCACTGGAGCGACTGACCCTGCTCCGGTGCGCACAACTGCACTCGGAGGAGTCATGGCAAAGCGAGAGATCATCCGCCCGGCTGGCGTTCCGGCCAACAAGATCCTGAGCTCCGGCGTTCGGGTGGGCGATTTCATCTGGACGGCCGGCCACGTGGGCCGCAACCCGGAGACTGGCGTCATACCGGATGGCATCCAGGCCCAGACCCGCCAGACGCTCGACAACCTGAAGCGGGTGCTGGAGACGGCGGGATCCTCGCTGAAGTCCGTGGTGAAGGTGAACATCTACCTTGTCAACGTGAGGGATCGGGACGCCCTGAACGAGGTGTACACGGAGTACTTCCCGGTGGATCCGCCGGCGCGGACGGCGTTTGGCGGGGCCGAGTTCGGCGGCAACGTGCTGGTGGAGATTGAGGCACTGGCGGTGGTGGAGTCGTGAGCGAGCAGCGCCGCGGACCCAACAACTACGTCACGCGGGTGATGTGGAAGGCCCCCTGCGAGATGCCCAACGGGCTCCAGGCCTCCGATGAGGGCCTCTGGATCTGCGACCAGATAGATCCGAACACGCTGCTGCTGGTGGACTTCCAGAACGGCGACGTGCTGAAGGAGATCCCCACCCGCGGCCTGCACGGCAGCGGCGTGACCCGCGATCCGCACGGCAGGGTCTGGATCTCCTCCACGTTCGGGTTCGAGATCATTGGCTACGACATCGAGAGCGGCCGCGAGGTGGCGTGCTGGCCGACGCCGAACCGCGACATCGAGGCCGCGCCGCACGGCATCGAGTGGCACGACGGCGAGCTGTGGTTCACCATGTCCAAGACGTACAGCGTGTGCCGGATGAACCCGGACAACGGGAAGATCACGGCCACGATTCCGTTCAAGGGCGACCGTCCGCACGGGCTGGCGTTCAACGGCGATGAGCTGTGGGTGGGCGACACCAACCGCCAGGTGGTGTTCCGTCTGGACCCTAACGACGGAACGATTCTGGACGCCATCGGGGTGCACGGCCCCGAGCCGCACGGCTTCACGATCCGGAACGGTCAGTTCTGGTTCTCGGACGCGGAGAGCGGTGAGGTGTTCAGGCTGGACCGACGGTTCACGCTGGAAGACGAGGGGTAGCCACGAGTTATGGGCCGGGAGCAGGCCTCCCGGCCCAGTCGATCACACAGATCCCGCGCCACCCGCCGTCGCGATAGCCCCAGCCCTTCACTCGCGTTCTGAGCCTGCGAAGAACCTCTCGCTGCCCACGCCAATCGCTATCGCGACAAGCACGGACCGCTGCACGAATCCTGAGTTCTGCCGATGATCCACTGGATGGAATCATCCGCCCGCGGCCGCCGTACGTTTCTGCTGCTTGCCAGCGCGCTCCTGGTAGCCGGCTGCGGCATGCTGGACCTGGAGCCCGCGACGCCCACGCCGTCGCCGCGGAGCCACCTCGGCGATGCACCGTGGGCGGTGGCGACGGTCGGCGGCGGTCCGCCGGCGACGAAGGTCACGGAAGGCACCTCGCCCACGAACGATGCACCCACGCCGACGCCACGGATCGTGCCGCCGACGTACGGACCCGCGCCCACGTCGCCACCGGCTCCGACGGCGACGCCCAAGCCGCAGACGGCACGGACGGGCAGCGCGCCGATGACGGCGGGTCGGCCGGCGGGGTCGCCGGTGGCGGGGCGGTAGTCACGCGCCGAAAGTGTCCTCGGCGTACCTTTCCGAGAGGCTGACCTCCGCCACGTCATCCTCGTGGCAACGGGGATCCATAGCCACTGCCCGGTCGCCACGCGCCCAACACCGGACCCAGGCCACGTCATCCCCGTGGCAACGGGGATCCATAGTGGCGCGGCCGTCAGACTTGAGACCGCGTCAGTAACCCGTCAAGGCGTCAGAGTTTCACCCGCCTGCCCGTCACCCCGCTCACCGATACCAGGTCGCGCGCGTCCCCCGCACTTTGGACCCGGTCAGCCGCCGGGAGTCTCCCGCAGTCTCTCGACCAACTGACGGCTGACCTCGACGTCCTGCTGCCACATCACGTTGGTCGGGTCCATCGAGCTCAGCCGCTCGTCGATCTCGAGGCTCCGTTCCGCGAAACTCGCTGCGTCCGAAACTGCGCCGGCATTGGCGAACGTCTCTGCGAGCCGCTTCGAGACCGATGACAGGTCTCGCTGCCACTGGGCGTTGGAGGGATCGGCGCCGGCGAGGCGCTGCCGGATGGTCAGCGAGGCCTGGAAGGCGGCATGGGCGGTGCTGACATCGCACTGGGCGAAGGCGATGTCTCCTAGTTTGTTGTGGGAGACGGACAGATCCCGCTGCCACTGGGCGTTGGAGGGGTCGACGTCGGCGAGGCGCTGGGAGATGTCGAGGGCGCGCAGAAAGGCGTCGCGGGCGTTGGCGAGATCGCCCTGGGCGAGGGCGGCATCGCCGAGCTTGGTGAGACTGACGGCCAGATCGCGCTGTCGTGCGGTGTTGGAGGGGGTGGCGTTGGTGAGGTCCTGCCGGATCGTCAGGGAGGCCTGGAAGGCGTCGCGGGCGGTGGCGAGATCGCCCTGGGCGAGGGCGACATCGCCGAGCTTGATGTGGGAGACGGACAGGTCGCGCTGCCATTCCGAGTTGGAGGGCGCGGCGTCAGCGAGGTCCTGGGCGATCCGGAGAGCGGCATCGAAGGCGTCGCGCGCGCTGGCGAGGTCGCTCTGGACGAGAGCAACATCGCCAAGCCGGTTAAGACCGACGACCAGATTGCGCTGCCGCTCCGCACTGGAGGGGTCGGCATCGGCCAGGTGCTGACGGATAGTAAGGGAGGCCTGGAACGCAGCGCGGGCGGTGGTGAGATCACCCTGGAGGAGGGTTACATCGCCAAGTTTGTTGTGAGTGACCGAGAGGTCGTATTGCCTTTGGGCGTTGGTGGGCTCGCCGTCCGCGAGCAGCCGTGCGATGCCGAAAGCGGTCTGGTAGGCGTCGCGGGCGCTGGTGAGATCGCCCTGCGCGAGGGCGACATCGCCGAGGCGAATCCAGGCAATCGAGCGCTCGCGCTGCCAGATAGGCTCAGCGAGCGTCCCGGCTGGCAATTGATCGAACCAGTTAGCGACGAAGCCTAGCGTGGCGCCGACGAGCGGCGACTGGCCCGCTTCAGTGAGCCGGTCGGTGAGCCCGTAGAGGGCGCCGTTGACGATAGGGCCCCAGAGACTCACGCCGCCGGACGTGCCAAGAATCGCGCCGAGATGCGGCAAGCGAAGCGCCAGCCTTTCGAAGTCGGTTTGATCGGCGAGCGCGTGTAGCTCGTTCTGAAGCCAGATCGCGAGTCGGGTTGTGAGTTCGGCGTCATGCCGAGCATGTTTCCGTGCGAAGCCGTAGCCCAGCGCGTGCGTAAATGTCCATGCTGAGTCGCCGTCCGTCAGTCGGAGAAGGCTTCTCTGGATGAGCACCGCTAGAGCGTGCCGCGCGCCTTCGTCCGAAGCGTCCAGCGCGGCCGCGATGGCGGCCGCGGGGAACGGGGCGTGGGCGAGGATTGCGGCCGCCGCAAGTGCGTGCTGGCATCGTTCGTCGAGCCCACGCATGCTTCGCTCGAAGAGCCACTCGAGGGTGCGCGTGGCGTCTTCTGGATGCGAGAGCGACGGCAGAGGTTTCGCCTTCCAGTCGTCGACCAGGTTGGAGACGGGCTGATCTTCACGCGCAAGCATGTTCACGGCCCAGGTAATTGCGAGCGGGTGACCGTGCAACAGTTTGAGTGCATCCGAGCGCACTTCAGGGGTGATCCGCTTTTGGGAGTCTTCGTTGGTTGGGACCAGCGAATCGAAGAGCGCCGCCGCGTCATCCGTCCCGAGCGATTCCTTCAGGGCGACGGTCTCGAGCGCCGGTGCCTGGGTACTGTCGCGGGTCAGCAGCAGCGTGCGGTTCTCGTCCGAGAACGCCCGCTTGATATCGCTCAGGCGCGCTCGCCCGCCTCTTCCGTCCGCCTCTTCTCCGCCCTCGATGACGACCAGGATGCGCTTATCCTTGCAGGCCTCGGTGGCGCGATCGAATGGCGTCGCGTCTTTGGCGAAGTCTATCGACCGGAGCGAGTTTGCGATGTGGTTCCAGGCGGTGTCTGCCGAACCGCGCATCGCGTAGAGGTCGACGAACAGAACGCCGTCCGCGTATGGGCTTTCCGCGAGCGTCTTTGGACTCGTTCCCACGACGGCCCGTACGGCCTCAGCCGCGAGGGCGGTCTTGCCCATGCCGGCTGGGCCGACGACGGCGGTGTTTTCGCGGTTTCGCAGGCGCTCGACTAGCAGGGCGCACTCTGCGGCACGCCCGAAGTACCTTCTTGCCTGGGGAGGGAGCTTCTGAGGTGGCGGGTGGTGGGAAATCGTCGTCGCGCCGCGGTCCATTTTCGCGGACTGCCCGAGCCCGAGCACCACCTCTCGTAGGAGAAAGCGCGCGGCTTCGTACGCCTGGGCCGTGGTGTTGGACGGCTTGGCGATCGACAGATGGTCTTCGTCGAGAGCTATCGGATCGTCGCCGGTTCCGGGATGCGCACTGGTGGCGTTGACGATGGGTAGCACACCCGCGACGGGCCGAGACTCGTAATAGGTCTTGGTACGAATGCCCCCGGCGGTTGCGTGGTTCCGGTACCAGTCGAAGAGCTCGCTCAGGTGGGCGTGGTGGGCACGAAGGTCTTCAAGCGTAACCGTGGCACCGAACAATTTGCCGAAATCCGTCAGAAACGTTGCCAGTTCGGCTCCCGCGTGGGGCGTGGCAAGGAACAGCACGGCGTGAGTGGATTCGAAGACTCCGTGTCTCTCGGGACTTGTCGAGGGTTTGGCGTCGGATGCTGCACGCAGTACCTCCTTCACGAGCAGTCCGCCGAGGCTGTGGCCAATGAATAGAATGGGACGTCGGCCGAAATTCTTGAGTGTTAGCTGGTCCAGCACCTGTTTGGCGCGTTGAGGCAGAGACATGCCGTGACCGGAGTCGGGTGATCCCCAGCCGAACAGGCGCTTGAGACGCCCGAATCTCGACGGGCTGGCGGCGTAACCCACCGACCAGACCCCCACCTGCGGAAACTCTGCGCCCAGCCAGTGGGGCCAGGAGGTTGAGTCGTCGGCGCCATGGCGCCAGGTCTTGATGGGGTCGCCGCCGAGGCCGTGGACGAAGATGACGTCGGCCTTGCGGTCTGGGTTGTCGCAGCCGGAGATCTTGTGGATTTCGGCCATGGCGCGGTTGGTTCCCCCTGGTCGTTGCCGTCCGGGTAGAGTGTACGGCGGTGGGTGTGAGGCGTCGTGGTTTCGCGTGTTGACGGGCGGTCTGTGGGATGGGTGGGGTGCCGATTGGTTGGCGGATCACCACGGCAAGCCGAACTGGGGCAGGGTGAGCGGCGGGTTTGGCGGCCGGTGTTTGGGTAAGCGGGCGACAAGCACCCGCGCTACAGATCGTGCGCGGCGAGATCGGGGATGGTATTGATCCGGCCGTGGCGTGACGGATTGGGCGACCGTCCGGGTGGACGTGCACCACGGCAAGCCGAGGTGTCGCGGGGACGAGCGGCGGGGTCGGGCGGCGCATTGGTTCGGTGGCGTGGGCCGGCGTTCCCGTGTGAGCGCCGGGGTCGGGCGGCGCGTTGGTTCGGTGGCGTGGGCCGGCGTTCCCGTGTGAGCGCCGGGGTCGGGCGGCGCGTTGGTTCGGTGGTGCGGGGCGGCGTTCCCGTTTGAGCGCCGGGGTCTGGCGCGGTCGCGGCGGCGATGCACGCATCGCCCCTACCGAACCGACGTAGTTTCTGCGCGCGGCCGTTTCTAGTAGGCTACCGTGGACTTCCCGGGACTGGAGACCATTATGGCTGAGTTTCGAACGAATCCTGCCAAGCGGAAGCTGGACGCTGGGGGCGTGGTCACGCTGGTGATGGGGGACTACTCGCCGGACATGGTGGAGTTCCTGGGGCAGTTTGGGATCGATTCGATCCTGGGGGAGCAGGAGCACTTCACGACGTCCTGGCAGGACATCGCGAACCTCTCGCGGGCGTGCGATCTGTGGGACATGATGTGCATGGTGCGGATCAACAGCATCGACGTGGGGTCGATTACGCGGGCGCTGGACTGCGGGGCGAACGGGATCATGGTGCCGCACGTGAACACGGCGGACGAGGCGCGGCTGATAGCGAACGCGGCGCGGTATGGGCCATTGGGGAATCGGGGGCAGTTTGGCGGTCGGCGCTCGTTTGGGGTGCAGGACTACCATCGGCAGGCCAACGAGAACGTGATGACGTCCATCCTGATCGAGGACATCGTGGCGATCCGCAACTTGCCCCAGATCCTGGAGGTGGACGGGATCGACGTGTTCTACGTGGCGCCGGGCGACCTGGCGCAGAGCATGGGTCTGACGGGTCAGATAGACCATCCGGACGTGGTTGAGGCGGTGGATGGCGCGGTGAAGCAGATCGTGGCGCGGGGTCGGGTGGCCGGGGCGCTGGTCAACGATTCGAACATCGAGCGGACCTTGGACCAGGGCGTGCGGTTCGTGGGGACATCCTGGAGCGGCTGGTTGGCGGCTGGCGCTCGGGCGTTCGTGGGCAGGGTGCAGGCACACGGGGCGTCTCGGTAGGCTGACGCGTCCGGTCGGGGGTCCAGATGATGGGGAGTGATGGCATGCGCGTGGCGATGATCGGGGCCGGCGGGCTGGGTGGTGTGTACGGCGGCCTGCTGGCTCGGGCGGGCATCGACGTCACGTTCATCGCAAGAGGCCGCAACCTGGAGGCGATCCGGGCGGACGGCTTGACCCTCTCTCTGGCGTCTGGCGAGGTCGCTCGCCTGACGGTGAGCGCCACGGACGATCCACGCTCGGTGGGGCCGGTAGACCTGGTCTGGTTTTGCGTGAAGACGTATGACCTGGATGAGGCCGCGCGCGCGGCGCTGCCGCTGGTGGGACGGGACACGATGGCCTTGCCGATCCAGAACGGGGTGGAGGCGCACGAGCGTCTGGCGGCAGTTCTCGGCGCCGAGCACGTCCTGGCCGGCGTGGGGCGGGCCGGCGGCACCCTGGTGGCGCCCGGGCAGGTGGTGCAGAAGTCCGCCGAGGCTACGGTGGTGTTTGGCGAGGTCCAGGGTGGCACGAGCGACAGGGTCCAGCGGCTGGAGCGGCTGCTGCGGTCGGCCGACATCGACGCACGGCTCAGTACCAACGTGCTCGTGAACCTGTGGGACAAGTTTGTGCAAGCGTGCGCGATCTTTGGCCTGGACACGCTGCTGCGGCTGCCGGAGGCCTCCTGGATCCGGTGCCCGGAGACGGCGGAGCTGTTCCGCGGGATCATGGGCGAGGTGTACGCGGTGGGGCGGGCTCGAGGCGTCGATCTCCCACCGGATACGCCCGAAAGACTATGGACCACGATCCAGCAGATGTACGCGGCGAACCCGGGCATGCACAGCTCGATGTACTACGACATCCTGGCCGGTCGCCGCCTGGAGATCGACGCCGCGTGCGGAACGGTGGCGCGGCTGGGTCGCGAGCTCGGCGTGCCAACACCCCTCAATTTCGCGGTCTACGCGGCACTCAAGCCGTTCGCAGAGGGGCGAGCGTAGCGGGCCACGCCCCGTGTCACCCCGGCTATCTCCCGGATCGTCCTGGCCGGAGGGAGGACATTGGAGCCGCCATGGCGCCCGGGCGATGCGTGGGCGGGACGGAGGGGACGGACTCGTCGGGCGACCCCGGGGTGACTCGAACACCCGACACGCAGTTTAGGAAACTGCTGCTCTATCCGCCTGAGCTACGGGGCCAGATGGGGCCGTACGGCGGCCCGCTGTATCTGAGAGTATAGCAACGGCCATGGCTGCATCCTGGTGGATGGCGACTCTTGGCTGCTGTCCGTGCGTGGGTGCTTGACACCCGATACCCGCGTCGGTAATCTGCCGTGACCCGGTTTGCGGCGACGGCTGGCCGGGATGTGGAGTGGCACTGAGCCTTGCTGGCATTCGCGATTAGACGGCTAATCCAGTCGATACCTGTTGTCCTGGTCTCGACGATCGTCGTGTTCCTGTTGCTCCACCTGGTTCCGGGCGATCCGGCGCTGGCCGTGGCGGGGTCCGATGCGCGGCCAGACACGCTGGCAGCGATTCGGCAGGAGATGGGGCTGGATCGGCCGCTCCCGGTGCAGTACGCGCTGTGGATGGGCCGCGTACTGCGGGGCGATCTGGGTGTGTCCTACACGAACAAGCTGCCGGTGGCGGAGCAGATCGCCCAGCGCATTCCGGCGACGCTGGAGCTGACGCTGACGGGGCTTGGGATTGCGCTGCTGATCTCGATCCCCACGGGGGTGATCGCGGCGGTGCGCGATCGGAGCCTGGCGGACTGGGTGATCTCGTCGTTGAACGCGTTTGCCATAGCCATTCCGAACTTCTGGTTTGGAATTCTCATGATCCTGCTGTTCTCGCTGGCGCTGGCCGCGCTGCCGCCGAGCGGTCGGGGTGACTTTGCGCGGGATCCGGCGACGGCCTGGAAGTTCCTGGTGCTGCCGGCGATCACGTTGGCGCTCAACCAGTCGGCGGTCCTCTCGCGGTTCGTCAAGTCCTCCATGCTGGAGGTGCTGCACGACGACTTCGTGCGGACGGCGCGGGCGAAGGGCCTGCGGGAGTCCCTGGTGATCCGCCGGCACGTGCTGCGGAACGCGCTGGTGCCGGTGGCAACGGTGCTGGGCATCCAGTTTGGCCGACTGCTCGGCGGGGCGATCGTGGTGGAGTCCGTGTTTGCCTGGCCGGGCGTGGGGCGCCTGATCCTGCAGGGCATCGGGAATCGTGACTATTCGATCGTACAGGGGACGTTGCTCTTGCTGGTGATGTCATTCGTGGTGGTGAACCTGGTCACGGACCTGGCGTACGGATTGTTGGATCCGCGGATCCGCCTCTCCCGCGGCGGCGGGCGCTGATGGCGACATCGGCGCGGGAGGCGCTGGACGCGAGGGCCGGCGCCGCGTATCGCTGGTGGCGGCGGCCGCGCAGCCCCATCGGGCTGGCGTTGATCCTCACGCTGCGCAATCCGATGGGCGCGTTTGGCATGGGCATCCTGGTCCTGCTGGTGTGCACGGCGGTGCTGGCGCCGGTCCTGTCGCCGTTTCACCCAAATCTCCAGAACAACGGCGATGAGCTGCTGGCGCCGGGCGGGGCGTACCTGCTGGGGACGGATGACCTGGGTCGGGATATCCTGAGCCGGGTGATCTGGGGTTCGCGGGTCTCGCTGCTGGTGGGCGTGGTGGCGGTGGTGGTGGGTGCCGGCGTTGGCATTCCCACCGGACTGATCTCCGGCTACTTCGGTGGCTGGGTGGACAACGTGATCATGCGGACGTGGGACGCGCTGCTGGCGTTTCCTGGGATTCTCACGGGCATCGCGGTGGTCACGGTGCTCGGGCCCGGGGCGATCAACGCGGCGCTGGCGCTGGCAATCGTGAATATGCCGGAGTTCTCGCGGCTGACGCGGGCCTGCGTGCTGCGGGAGCGGGAACGGGAGTACGTGGTGGCGGCCCGGTGCATCGGCGGGGGTGATGCTCGACTGGTGTACTGGCACCTGCTGCCGAACTGTCTGGCGCCGATCCTGGTGCAGCTCAGCCTGTCCATGGCATTCGCGGTGCTGCTGGAGGCGGCGCTCTCGTTCCTGGGGCTTGGCACTCAGGCGCCGGACCCGTCGTGGGGGAGCATGCTGAACGACGCGAAGTCTCACCTGCGCCAGGCGCCGTGGTATGGGATCTTCCCGGGGGTGGCGCTGGCGATCATGCTGGTGGGGCTGAACTACCTCTCGGACGCGCTGCGCCAGGCGCTGGACCCGCGGCGTATCAACACGACTTGATCTGTAGTACGTGATCTGGAGGAAAGGCCAGGAGGAGCGCCATCGCGGGCTACGCGCGCGATGATCTAGGACCGCATCGAGGAGCGGGGATAGAGACCCGGCTCGCGAGTCATCTTTGAGGGAGGACCTGTCAATGGTTCATCGTCTGTCACGCCGTTCGGTCATCAAGCTGTCTGTGGGCGGCGTTGCCGCTTCGCTGCTGGCGGCCTGCTCGCCGGGCGCGCCGCCGCCGCCCGCCAAACCAGCGGAGAGCAAGCCGGCCGAGGCGCCGAAGCCGGCGGCGCCGGCCGCCCAGCCAACCGCCGTGGCCGCCGCCATCAAGCCGGGCGAGGGGTCCAATACGGCACCAACCGCGGCGCCTGCCGCGAAGCCGGCCGAGGCCCCGAAGCCCGCGGCTGGGCAGCCGAAGAAGGGCGGCAAGATCGTCGTGGGCCACGTTGGCGACAACAGCAACTTCGAGCCGTTCATCCAGCAGCCCACGACGTTTCCGTACCTGGAACAGCTCTTCGACTCGCCCATTCGGTACGACGACAAGATCAAGCCTAACCCGAGCCTGGCCGAGTCGTGGAAGCTGAGCGACGACGGCAAGAGCCTGTCCATCAAGATGCGCCAGGGCGTGAAGTTCTCCACCGGGCGCGAGGTCACGGCGGAGGATCTGAACTTCTCCGTGGAACGTGCCAAGGACCCCAAGGTGGGCTCCTTGTTCCGTCCGCAGGCGATGCTCGTGACGAAGACCGAGACGAGCGATAAGTACACGGCAGTCTGGCGCTTCGACGGCGCCTTCCCGGGCGCCTTCGACCTCCTGGCCCGCCAGTGGGTGGTGGACAAGGACAACGTGAACGAGACCGACTGGAAGAAGCGCTCGGTAGGGACGGGGCCATTTATCTGGACGGACTGGCAGCCAGGCGAGCGAGCCGTGCTGAAGAAGAACGCAAACTTCTGGGACAAGGAGCTGCCGTACCTGGACGAGATCGAGGTGCGCAGCTTTGGCGACGCGAACGCGCTGGCCGCGAACCTGGAGGCTGGCGCGGTGGACATCGTGGCCCGGCTCCCCACGCAGGAGGTGGCCCGGCTGAAGGCCAATTCCAACATCAAGGTCTACCAGACGCCGGTGCGCGTGATGTACGACATCCTGCTGCAGTCAGTGAAGCCCCCATTCAACAACAAGCTGCTGCGGCAGGCGATCAACTTTGCGATCGATCGCGAGCGCTTCTGCCGGACGGTGCTGGCCGGGTTGTCCACGCCCACCTCGCAGCCGTTCCCGTCACATTCGTGGGCGCACTTCCCGGAGCTGGACAAGAAGTACACGTTTGATCTGGACAAGGCGAAGGCGCTCGTGACCCAGGCCGGATTCCCCAACGGGCTGGAGATCACGATCATGACGGCGAGTGCTCGACAGAAGGAGCTGCGGGACCTGGCGCAGATCATCGCGGCGGACCTGGCGAAGATCAACGTGCGAGCGAAGATCGAGGACGTTGAGCCGGCCGTGTACGACCCGCGCCACCTGGGCGGCGAATTCGAGATGGCGACCCACGCGTACGGTCGGGCCAACCTGGACCCGAGCACGTTGTTCCGCGGCGCCGCGGCGTGGCACGCGGGCACGGGGATGACGAAGTTCGACACGCCTGAGTACCGCAAGCTGATGGAGGACGCTGAATCCACCTACAACGTGGACGAGCGGAAGCCGAAGTACAAGAAGCTGGTGGAGTACATCCAGGACGAGAGCTTTGTGATCCCGCTTGCGCCGAACCCCGAGTTCTACGTCATGCGGAACCGGGTCCAGGGCTACGTGTCAGACGGGGAGGCGAATATGTCGCTCCGTGGCACCTGGCTGGACGGGTAACCGCCGCGGTGCGAGGGCCCTGGCGCGCGCGGCAGGGCCCGCACCGGGATTGTGCCGGGGGCTGGCCCGATGTGGCCGGCCCCTCTGCGCGCTGGCACGTGTTTGCTGCCCAGTCCACCTGGCTGGGTGAAACCGCACAGGAGGCAGGGGTGACCCAGTCGGAGCCGGCATTTGCCGGTGTCATTGGTCGGACGTTCGCGGAGTCCAAGCCGTCGTGGATCCAGCCGCCGCGGGCGGCACCGGACGCGCCGAACGTGGTGTACATCGTGCTGGACGACGTGGGCTATGCCGACCTGGGCTGCTACGGCTCAGAGATAGCAACGCCGGCGATGGACGGCCTGGCCGCCCGCGGGCTGCGCTACACCGGATTTCACACCACGGCTCAGTGCTCGCCGACGCGGGCCAGCCTCCTCACGGGTCGAAACCACCACGCCGTGGGCATGGGTGTCATCCCTGAGTGGTCGACGGGATTTCCAGGGTACCGCGGGCAGGTGACCAGGCGCGCGGCGAATCTAGCGGAGATCCTCCGCGACCACGGCTACAACACGTTCTCCGCGGGCAAGTGGCACCTGGTGCCGGGGACGGACACCACGGCGGCGGGACCGTTTGACTCCTGGCCCACGCAGCGTGGCTTCGATCGCTGGTACGGGTTCCAGGGTGCACTGACGGATCAGTGGAATCCGGAACTCTTCATGGGCACGGACCCGATCGAGCGTCCGTCCGGTGACGACTACCACTTGAGTGAGGACATCGTCGATAGATCCATCGGCTTCATCCGCGACCAGCAGTCGGCGGCGCCCGGCAAGCCGTTTTTTCTGTATCTGGCGTTTGGCGCGTGCCACTGGCCGCACCACGTGCCCGCCAGCTACATCGCGAACTACCGCGGGAAGTTCGATCGGGGCTGGGACGTGCTGCGGGAGGAGCGGCTGGCTCGGCAGAAGGCGATGGGGATTGTTCCGCCCGGGACCGACCTGGCGCCGCGCACGCCGGGCGTTCCGGCCTGGGATGAGCAATCGGCAGATGAGCGGCGGTTCTTCGCGCGGACGCAGGAGGTGTACGCGGGATTCCTGGAGCACACCGATGCCCAGATTGGTCGCCTGCTGGAGTTCCTGGATGAGATGGAGCTGACGGAGAACACGCTGATCGTGCTGATCTCCGATAACGGCACGAGCGACGAAGGGGCGAACTCCGGCGCGACGAACATGCGCCGGTTGATCTACACGAGGGAGCCGGAGCCGCTGGCCGATCGGCTGGCAGCGATGGACAGCCTGGGCGGTCCGGAGTCATACGGGCACTACCCAGTTGGCTGGGCGCAACTAGGCAACACGCCGCTGAAGTGGTTCAAGAAGGACGTGCACGGCGGCGGATCGCGCGATCCGTTGATCATCCACTGGCCGGCCCGCATCCGCGAAGGGGGCGCGCTGCGGCACCAGTACCACCACGTGATCGACGTGACGCCGACGGTGCTGGACTTGCTGGGGATAGAGGCGCCGACTGTCTACAACGGGGTGGCGCAGATGCCGATGCACGGCGTCAGCCTGGCCTACACGTTTGAGGAGCCCCGCGCGCCGACGCGGCGGCCGGTGCAGCACTACGAGATGTGCGGCGACCGCGGGATCTGGCACGGCGGCTGGAAGGCGGTGACGTACCACCAGAAGGGGGTGCCCTTCGACCAGGACCACTGGGAGCTCTACCAGCTGGATGCGGATTATTCCGAGTGCCACGACGTCTCGGCGCAGCACCCGCGGAAGCTGGAGGAGATGATCGAACGCTGGTGGGCGGAGGCGGGGGCCTACAACGTGCTGCCGCTGGACGATCGCGAGGCGGAGCGCGTGCGCGACGTGATCGCGTCGAGGTCCCGAAAGCGGAACGTGTACTACCCGGGGATGTCGCGGATCGATCGGGTGATGACGCCTGACGTGACGAACCGGTCCTACGAGATCTCGGCGGAGGCCGTGGTGCCAGACGGTGGGATGGAGGGCGTGCTGCTGACCGTGGGCAGCCTGTTTGGGGGGTACACGCTCTATGGCCTGGGTGGCCACCTGGTGTACGAGTACAACTACGGCGCCGGCGAGCGGTACGTGGTGCGCTCGCGGCAGCCGGTTTCCCCTGGGCAGCGGGTGCTTGCGGTGCGGTTCACCAAGACGGGGCAGCACCGCGGCATGGCCAGGCTGGTGGTGGATGGCGAGCCCGTGGGTGAGGGTGAGATCAGCCGGACGTGGCCGGTGACGGTGGCGACGGCCGGGCTGACCTGCGGCTACGCGACCGGCACGCCGGTCAGCGCGAGCTACGCGTGCCCATTCCGATTCAACGGGAAGCTCCGCCGGGTGGTGGTTGAGCTGGGTGACGACGCCGTGCGCGACTACCAGGCGGAGTTCGCGGTGGCGCTGGCGGAGGAGTAGCTGGACCAGGAGTAGACAGCGGCGTGGGTGGCCCCGGGGTCACCCACGCCGCGCTGGTCTGACTGGCTTAGGGCTTCGTCCCGCGGATGAGCTTGGCGTACTTAGCGGTGACGCGGATGGACTCCGCCATGCCGACGGCGTTGGCGATGCCCGTGCCGGCGATGTCGAACGCGGTGCCGTGGTCCACGGATGCGCGGATGAAAGGCAGGCCCACGGTGACGGAGATGGTCCGATCGAAGTCGTAGGTCTTGGCCGCGATGTGGCCCTGGTCGTGGTGGAGCGAGAGCACGGCGTCCCAGCGGCCCTGTAGACACTGGTGGAAGACGGCGTCGCCGGGGATGGGCCCGTAGGCGTCCACGCCGTCAGCCTTTGCTAGCTCGATGCCCGGGGCGATCTCGTCTATCTCCTCGCGGCCGAACATGCCGTGCTCGCCGCCGTGCGGGTTGAGCGCGGCGACCCCGAACTTAGCATGGGGTACGGCGAAGCGGACCATGGCCTTGTGGGCTTTGACCAGGGTGGTGTGGATGTTGGCCGCGGTCACCTCGTCGCAGGCCTTGCGCATGGACATGTGGCGGGCCATGAAGAAGATGGTGAGGTTGCGCACGACGAACATGGTGAGCACGTCGCTGCTGTTGGTGAGCTTGGCGAGGGCGGTGGTGTGGTCCAGGTGCGGGACGCCGCCGACCTGGAGCGCCTCCTTGTTGAGAGGCGCGGTGGCCATGGCCTCTACCTTGCCCTGCATGGCCAGGTTTGTGGCCGTCTCGACGTAACGAAACGCGGCGCGACCGGCCTCCCCCTGGACCTTGCCCCACTCCAGGCCGCCGATGTCGGGGCTGCCCACGTCTATCAGGTTGATGGCGCCCTGGGTGAAGTCGCCATCTGCCGGACTCGTGACGACTTTGACGCGGGGGCTTTTGCCGGTGGACTTCGCGGCCCGCTCGATGATGGATCGGTCGCCGATCACGACGGGTCGGGCGTGGTCATACACGTCTGACTCGGTCAGCGCCTTGACGGTGATCTCTGGGCCCACGCCCGATGGGTCGCCCAGGGTGACGCCCACGAGTGGGCGATCTTCTGCTGATGGCACGGCTTCCTCCGTCGCTCGTCGAACTGTGTGCGTTCTGTTTCCTGGAGTCTCGTTGGAGTCCTGTAGGATAAGGCGCTGTAGGATAAGGCTAGGATAAATGAGGAACACGGCCCGCCGCCCGAGCGTTGGTTTGTGTTGGAAGGCGTCTCGGATGGCGCGGCGCGCGTTCTGGCGTGACCGACGCCACTCAGCGTGGAGGTAGGCGGTTGAGTCGAGCAGAGGTCGTATCCAAGCTGCGCCAGACGGACGTGCAGCTCGTGCGATTCCTGTACTGCGACAACGGCGGGATCATCCGCGGCAAGGCCACCCACGCGGATTCGCTGGAGAGCCGGATGGCCAGCGGCATTGGCCTGACCGTGGCGATGCAGGCGATGAACATGCTGGATCAGCTCCAGCCGGTGGAGGGTATGGGGCCGGTGGGCGAGGTTCGCCTGGTGCCCGATCCGAACACCTTTGTGGTGCTGCCCTACGCGCCTCGCTCTGGCTCCATGATGTGCGACATGCTGACGCTGGACGGCAATCCCTGGGGTGCCTGCCCGCGCTCGTTCTTGCGGCGGATGACACGAAAGGCCATGGAGCACGGGCTCCAGATCCAGGCTGCCTTTGAGCCGGAGTGGTCGCTGGCGGTGCGGGTGGACGACCGGTTCGTACCGTTTGACGAGACGCTGTGCTTCTCCAGCATCGGGATGCAGACCACGGCTGTGATCATGGACGAGATCGTGGAGATGCTGGGTCGGCAGGGTCTGCGGGTGGAGCAGTACTACCCGGAGCTTGGCCACGGCCAGCAGGAGCTGAGCATTCGCCATGCGCCGGCCTTGCGTGCCGCGGACAATCAGATCCTGTATCGCGAGACCATCCGATCCGTGGTGTACAAGCACGGGTACTTTGCATCGTTTGCGCCCAAGCCGTGGTCTGACCAGGCGGGGAACGGGTGCCACATCCACCTGAGCGCCTGGGACCCGAGCGGTGAGGAGAACCTGTTCTTCGATCGAACGGCGGCGTTCAGTTTGAGCTCTCTGGGACGACGGTTCGCGGCGGGCATTCTGGACCACCTGCCGGCGCTGGTGGCGATCTCTTGCCCCAGCTACAACAGTTACCACCGTCTCCAGCCGCGATCCTGGGCGTCCGCTTTCACGGCGTACGGGCCGGACAATCGCGAGGCGGCGCTGCGCATCGCCAGCACGTACTGGGGGGCGGAGATGCAGTCCATCAACCTGGAGCTGAAGGCGGCGGACGGTAGCGCGAACCCGTACCTGGTGCTGGGGGCGCTGATCGCGGCGGGGATCGACGGGATTGACCGCGGGCTGGATCTGGACCAGGATCGGCTGGTGCTGTCCGATCCGGCGGACTTGCCGGAGGATGAGCGGGAGCGCCGTGGCATCCGCCGGCTGCCTGACTCGCTGAGCGCGTCGCTGGATGCGCTGGAGGCAGACGCGGTGCTGATGGACGCGCTTGGACCGCTGCTCAGCGACTCCTTCGTCGCTGTGCGGCGGTCCGAATATGCAGCGTTCTCAGCGCAGGGCTCGAGCTACGAGCACAAGCATCACTTCTGGAAGTACTAGCCCGGAAGCGCTAGCGGCGGTTTGCCAGCAGGCCCCGCAGGGAGCGGCTGCCGAGGGTGCCGCAGCGCTCGTCGCCGTTCAGGCATTGGTCCACTCTAGCGGCGAGGAACGCCTGGTCCCAGGCGTTGAAGAAGTCGGCGTGGGCTGAGTAGATGTTTCCCGAGGAGAGCGTGATGTTTCCGGGGTCGCCGTTGATGGGGTAGTGCACGATCATGGCGACGGCTGGGATCGCGGTGGGATGGGTTGCCGGGCAGGCGCCGGCGCGGCCGCTGTAGGCGACGTGCGACTTGTGATTGGGGCTGTCCAGGCTGACGCCATCCCAGCAGTCGGCGAAGCGGATGTGCAGGTTGAGCTCCTCGGTTGGGCCGCACTGGGGCGGGACCGGAGAGGCCGCGCGGGGTTCTGGCGTGCGGCAGTCCCAGAAGGTGGTGCGTCGAGCGCCGGAGCCCGACGCCGGCTGCGTGGCAGTGGCGTCACCGGCGATCATCCGGAAGCCTTCAGGGAAGGCGGCAATGGGATCGTTCTCGTGGCGGCCGGTGCGGTAGTAGACGGTGACGGACAGCGGCTTGACCTCGACGCCGTCCTTGTAGAGCGCGGGGACCCAGTAGCCGGAGGCGTCCTCTGCCGCCCGGCAGGACGTGTCGGCCGCTCGGAGCGACTCGTAGGTGGAGGCGGCGTTGGTGGAGACGTTGCCGAAGAAGGAGTGCAGGTGGGAGGCGCCGGGGAGGCCGGGCTTGACGATGGGGTCATCGGCGGCTTCGTGACTGAGGACGCAGACGGTGCGGAAGAAGCCGCGCTCGTCAGCGGCGGTTGGCGGGGTCATGGGGCGGCCTTCTTGGGCGGCGGCGACGGCCGGAACCAGGGTGATGGCGATGCTGAGCACGGCGCTGATGAATCGTGGGTGCATGACGGGGCTCCCGGATGCCTTGCTGGCGGCTGGTATTGGATTGGTGATGAGTTGGCGAATGGGAGTGAGGCTCCCGGGCGCCATAGTCAGCATAGCTACGGACTGATAAATGAGGGTTCCGGAGTTGTTAGAGGAGTATTAACGCGCGCTGCCTACCGGACCGATTTGGGTGATCCGTCGCCGTCGATGACCAGATGTGGCCGACGCGGGTGTTAAACGGCCGAGGGGAGCCCGTGAATGGGCTCCCCTCGGAACGCGCCTCGGCGCGGGATTAGCGGATTTCGAACGAATCGTCGTCGCAGTCGTCCGTACCGGTGCGGCAGGCCTGCACGTGCCAGAGGCCCTTGCTGGAGCCGGCGAAGACGTCGACCGGACGGAACTTGAACTCAAATGAGCCGTCAGGTCCGACGATGATCACGGAATTGGTGGCCGCCGAGGAGAACACGGTGCCGTCTGGGCTCAGGAAGTTCAAGTCTAAGGCCAGTCCGGCGGTCATGCCGGTGCCCCATACGGTGAAGACGGTGTCCTGAGAGCCGTTGTTTGGCTCCACTCCGCCGTCGTACTGGTACGCGCTGGTTGGCGTCGCGTCGCTGGTGATCGCGGCCGCGATGAGGGCCAGCGTGGCAATAGTGCGCTTCATGGTGATCCTTCCTTCAACAGCCTCTAAGCTGGCGTGGCGTCCGCGACGCCGCGCCGTTAAGAACGGCGAGCAGGGATTCGACGGGACGACGCAACTGGGCAAAGGCAGTCCGACAAGGGCACCCGTCGACCGTCAGCGGGCGCTCATTGCCTGAAAAAACGGCGCTGCGATACACTCTACGATGGCTTTGCGCCAATGGCGACGCATTGACAGGCGATCCGGTGGGATGGCCGAGTGGTTAATGGCAACGGTCTGTAAAACCGTCGGGCGGAAGTCCTACGCAGGTTCGAATCCTGCTCCCACCACCCCGGGGCGTCACCTCGCCCGTTAATAGAGGTGACAACCCGATACGCCCACATAGCTCAGTAGGTAGAGCGCGGTCTTGGTAAGACCGAGGTCATGGGTCCGATTCCCATTGTGGGCTCCACGTGAAGAGACCGCCATCGCGGTCTTTTTTCGTGTTCGCGGGCGGCAGCCTTGGCGGCCGCAGGGGAATACTTTCCGGGCGCCTCGCGGAGCGTGCGCGGATCAAGCAGGCCGGGACAGAGGGTAGCGAGCATGGCGAAGCAGCGATTTGAGCGGACGAAGCCGCACGTGAACGTGGGGACGATTGGGCACGTGGACCACGGGAAGACGACGCTGACGGCGGCGATCACGAAGGTGCTTGGGATGGGCGGGGCGGCGAAGTTTCGGTCGTTCGACTCGATCGACAACGCGCCCGAGGAGCGAGCGCGTGGGATCACGATTGCGATTGCGCACGTGGAGTATGAGACGGAGGGGCGGCACTACGCGCACGTAGACTGTCCTGGGCACGCGGACTACATCAAGAACATGATCACCGGGGCGGCGCAGATGGACGGTGCGATCCTGGTGGTGAGCGCGCCTGACGGGCCGATGCCGCAGACGCGGGAGCACATCTTGCTGGCGCGGCAGGTGGAAGTGCCGGCGATGGTGGTGTTTCTGAACAAGGTAGACCTGATGGAAGACGAGGAGCTGCTGGAGCTGGTGGAGATGGAAGTCCGCGAGCTGCTGAGCAAGTACGGCTTCCCTGGGGAGGACATTCCGGTGATTCGCGGGAGCGCGGTCAAGGCGCTGGAGAGCTCGTCGACGGATCCGAGCGCGCCGGAGTACGCGTGCATTGCTGAGCTGATGAAGGCGGTGGACGAGTACATCCCGACGCCAGAGCGGCCGATGGACCGGCCGTTCCTGATGCCGATCGAGGACGTATTTGGGATCAAGGGCCGTGGCACGGTGGTGACCGGTCGGATCGAGCGTGGCCGGGTGAAGGTAGGGGACGAGATCGAGATTGTGGGGTTTGGGGAGACGCGGAAGACGGTGTGCACCGGCGTGGAGATGTTCCAGAAGACGCTGGACGAGGGGATAGCCGGGGACAACGTAGGGGCGCTGCTGCGCGGGATCGATCGGGATGAGATCGAGCGAGGGCAGGTGCTGGCGCGGCCTGGATCGATCAAGCCGCGGACGAAGTTTGCGTCTGAGGTGTACGTGCTGGGGAAGGAAGAGGGAGGGCGGCACACGCCGTTCTTCAACGGGTATCGGCCGCAGTTTTATATCCGGACGACGGACGTGACCGGGAGCATCAAGCTACCAGAGGGGGTAGAGATGGTGATGCCTGGGGACAACATACGGATGGAGATAGAGCTGATCACGCCTGTGGCGGTGGAAGAGGGATTGCGGTTTGCGATCCGCGAAGGCGGCCGGACGGTGGGAGCCGGCGTGGTGACCGCCATCCAGGAGTAGCCCGGCTGGGCGATAATGTAATTGAGCCCCGGGCCAGGCTGGCTCGTGGAGGTGAGAGATGGCAAAGAAGGCAGATAGGCAGCTCGTAACGCTCTCGTGCGGCGACTGCAAAGATCGCACGTACCACACGCAGAAGAACCGCAAGAATGACACTGAGCGGCTGGCGCTGGCCAAGTACTGCCCGCGTTGCCGTAAACATACGGAGCATCGCGAGACCCGGTAGTCCCAGGGTCTGGTGGTTCGCCCCGCGAGGGGCGTGCGATAATCGACGGGCCGCGGCGATGAGCCGCGGCCTCCTACGCGCGTAGCTCAATTTGGCAGAGCACTGGTCTCCAAAACCAGGGGTTGGGGGTTCGAGTCCCTCCGCGCGTGCCCAGAAGCGTCACGGAAACGGTGGCGTTTCTGCTTGGTGCTTGACGCGACTGGCACGTCTTGCGCACGGGCCTGGTGGGCGGCGAACTGACAGAAGGCCGGCCGCTATGCTATACTCGGAACAAATGTTCTTCGCCCGCGAGTGCGCCGTGGGCTGCCGGGAGTGGGCTGATTGCCGCTCGAAGAGATCTTCATTAAGGGTGCCCGCCAGCACAATTTGAAGAACGTCGATCTCGCCATCCCGCGCGATCGGCTGGTGGTGATCACGGGGCTGTCCGGGTCAGGGAAGTCTTCGCTGGCGTTCGACACGATCTATGCCGAGGGTCAGCGGCGGTACGTTGAGTCGCTGTCCTCTTACGCCCGGCAGTTCCTGGGCCAGATGGACAAGCCTGACGTGGACTACATCACGGGGCTGTCGCCGGCGATCTCGATCGACCAGAAGGGGGCGAGCCACAACCCGCGGTCGACGGTGGGCACGGTGACGGAGATCTACGACTATCTGCGGCTCTTGTACGCGCGCGTGGGGACGCCGCACTGCGCGAAGTGTGGGCGGGTGGTGCAGCAGCAGAGTGCCGAGCAGATCGTGGACGCGGTCCTGGCTCTACCGACGGGTCAGCGCATCATGGTGCTGGCGCCGCTGGTGAAGGGACGCAAGGGCGAGTACCAGCAGGTGTTCGACGACGTCCGCAAGGCTGGCTTCGTCCGTGTGCGGGTGGATGGCGAGGTCCACGACGTTGGCGATGAGATCAAACTGGATCGCTATAAGATGCACACCATCGAGGTGGTGGTTGATCGCCTCACGGTTCCCGACGCCGGGGACTCGGAGGAGCGCGGCCGGATCGCCGACTCTGTGGAGCAGGCGCTACGCCTGGGCGGCGGCTCGGTCATCGTGTCGGTCGTGGAGGGCGAGGAGCACGTCTACTCAGAGCAGTTTGCGTGTGTGCACTGCAATCTGAGCCTGGGCGAGATCGAGCCGCGGACGTTCTCCTTCAACAGCCCCCACGGGGCTTGCCCCACATGCACGGGGCTGGGGCACCGGTTGGAGGTGGATCCTGAGCTGGTGCTGCCCAACAAACGGCTGTCCATAGCGGAGGGCGCGGTGGCGCCCTGGGGCCGCGGCCACGTGCCGGGGAACACCTGGTACTTGCAGATCGTGGGGGCGGTGGCGCGGCATGCGGGATTCACGCTGCGGATGCCTATTGCCGAGCTTGCGCCGGAGCACGTGGAGGTGCTGCTCTACGGCGTCAAGGGCAAGAAGATCACGATGCAGCACGAGAGCAAGCGCAACGGCAAGGTTCACGAGTTCAACGTCAACTATGAGGGCGTGATCCCGAACATCGAGCGGCGTTACAAGGAGACTGAGTCCGAATTCATCCGGTCGGAGCTCGAGCGTTTCATGACGACGCGGACCTGTCCGGTCTGCCAGGGTGCCCGGCTGAAGCCGGAGTCGCTCTCGGTCACGGTGCTCGGGCGCTCCATCGATGAAGTGGCGAGAATGCCCATCGCCCAGACGCTTGGGCTGTTCGCGGCCATGGAAGATCGCGAGGTCTACCAAGAGCCGTCTGGACGGAAGGCCGCGAAGCCACGGTGGCCGGCTGAGCGGGCGGCGACGCTCTCCGAGCGTGACTTCACGATTGCTCGCCAGATCTTGAAGGAGATCAGGGCGCGGCTGGGCTTCCTGGTGGACGTGGGGCTGGACTATCTGAGTCTGAGCAGGTCGGCGGGCACGCTATCTGGCGGGGAGGCGCAGCGCATCCGACTGGCCACCCAGATCGGCTCGGGGCTGATGGGCGTGCTGTACATCCTGGACGAGCCGAGCATTGGCCTGCATCAGCGGGACAACGCGCGGCTCATCAGGACGCTGCAGCGGCTGCGCGATCTAGGCAATACGCTGATCGTGGTGGAGCACGACGAGGACACGATACGCACGGCCGATCACGTCATCGACATCGGGCCTGGGGCGGGTGAGCACGGCGGTCGGGTGATCGCGTCGGGCTCGCTGGCGGACGTCATGCAGGCGCCGGAGTCGATCACGGGCCAGTTCCTGACGGGGACGCGTTCCATTCCGGTTCCGTCCTCGCGTCGACCGGGGAATGGTCGCACGGTGGAGATCCGTGGTGCGCGGGAGAACAATCTCCGCGGCATCGACGTGGACATCCCGCTGGGCTCGTTCGTGTGCGTGACGGGTGTCTCGGGCTCCGGCAAGAGCTCGCTGGTGCGAGAGGTGCTGTACAAGGCACTCGCCCAGTCTTTGCACAAGGCACGGGAGCGGGCGGGCGAGCACGAGGCGGTGCGGGGTCTGGAGCACCTGGACAAGGTGATCGACATTGACCAGTCGCCGATTGGCCGCACGCCGCGATCCAACCCGGCGACCTACACGGGTGTGTTCACACCGATCCGCGAGCTGTTTGCTCAGGTGCCAGATGCGCGCGTGCGGGGGTACAAGCCGGGGCGGTTCTCGTTCAACGTGAAGGGGGGTCGCTGCGAGTCGTGCGAGGGCGACGGCATCCTGAAGATCGAGATGCAGTTTCTGCCGGACGTGTACGTGCCGTGCGAGGTATGCAAGGGCAAGCGGTACAACCGGGAGACGCTGGAGGTGCGGTTTCGCGGGCAGACTATCTCCGAGGTCCTGGCGATGACGGTGGAGGACGCCTGCGAGTTCTTCGACGCGGTGCCGGCGATCAAGAACAAGATGCAGACGCTGGTGGACGTGGGGCTTGGATACATCCGCCTGGGACAGCCGGCTACGACGCTCTCCGGCGGCGAGGCTCAGCGGGTGAAGCTGGCGTCGGAGCTTTCGCGACGGGCGACGGGCCGCACCATCTACATCCTGGATGAGCCGACGACAGGCCTGCACTTTGCTGACACGGAGAAGCTCCTCCTGGTGCTTAGCCGCCTGGTGGATGCTGGGAACACGGTGGTGGTGATCGAGCACAACCTGGACGTGATCAAGACCGCGGACTGGCTGATCGACCTGGGGCCGGAGGGGGGCGACGGCGGGGGCCTGGTGGTGGGCGTGGGTACGCCCGAGTCGCTGGCGGCGAATCAGGACTCGCACACGGGACAATTTCTGGCACCCATTCTGGAGCGGGCGGCGGTGGTGGCGGGGTAAAGTCTCAGCCACCATGAGCGGCAGCCACATCCTGGCTCTGGACCAGGGCACCACGGGCTCGGGCGCGATCGTGTTCGACGCGGAAGCTCGGATCGTCGCCTCAGCGGATACCGAGACCCGGCAGATCTATCCGCGACCCGGTTGGGTGTCCCACGACGCCAGCGAGATCTTCGAGACCACGCTTCAGGTTGCTGCGCGCGCGATGGCCGATGCGGGCCTCGGGCCATCTGATCTCGCGAGCATCGGGATCACGAATCAGCGCGAGACCACGGTGGTCTGGGATCGACATACGGGGCAGCCTGTGGGCGACGCCATCGTGTGGCAGTGTCGCCGCACGGCGCCGATCTGCCGCGAACTGACGGAGCGCGGGCTGGGACCGCTGGTGCACGAGCGCACGGGCCTGGTGATCGATGCGTACTTCTCTGGCACCAAGATCCGCTGGCTGCTCGACAGCATTCCAGACGGGCAGGCCCGCGCAGAGCGGGGCGATCTGCTGGCAGGGACGATCGACGCCTGGCTGATCTGGAAGTTGACGGGCGGGGGCGTACACGCGACGGACGTTTCCAACGCCTCGCGGACGATGCTGTTCGACATCCATCGGCGACGGTGGGACCCGGATCTGCTGGCCGCGTTAGACGTGCCCGTCGCGATGCTGCCGCGCGTGGTGGAATCGAGCGGCATTGTCGGTGAAGTGGCGGGCGAGGCGGCGCGGGCGCTGGGTGGCGTGGCGATCCCGATTGCCGGGATCGCCGGCGATCAGCAGTCCGCGCTGTTTGGGCAGGCCTGCTTCACGCCGGGCTCCGCCAAGAACACGTACGGCACGGGTTCGTTCACGCTCATGAACACGGGGGCGGAGCCGCGCGACTCGAGACAGGGGCTGTTGACGACGCTGGCCTGGAGCATCGGCGGCCAGGTTGAGTACGCGCTGGAGGGCGGCGTATTCGTGACCGGCTCCGCCGTCCAGTGGCTGCGGGACGGGCTGGGAATCATCGCGTCCGCCGCGGAGTCGGAGGCGCTGGCCGCGTCGGTTCCTGACACGGGTGACGTGTACTTCGTGCCGGCCTTCGCGGGACTGGGGGCACCGCACTGGGACATGGCCGCGCGGGGCACCATGGTGGGCTTGACCGGGGGGACCACGCGGGCCCACATCGTTCGCGCCACGCTGGAGTCCATCGCGTTTCAGACGGCTGAGGTGCTTGACACCATGCAGCGCGAGTCAGGTCTGGAGATTCCCGTGCTTCGGGTGGATGGTGGTGGTTCGGCGAACGGGTTTCTGATGCAGTTTCAGGCGGACATCCTGGGAGCTCCGATCGACGTGGCGGCGGTTCAGGAGACCACGGCGCAGGGCGCGGCGTTCCTGGCGGGCATCGCGTCTGGCCTGTGGCGAGACCGTGGCGAGGTCCAGTCGCGCTGGCGATTGGCCAGGACGTTTGAGCCCAGAATGTCGGCGGATGAGCGCAGCGCGAGGCGCCAGCGCTGGTCTGAGGCGGTGAAACGCTCGCGCGGATGGGCGCATGCGTGAGGCGGCACTTGGCCTGCTGCTGGGGCTGGTCGTACTGGTGGCAGTACTGGGCGCGGGCCGGATGGTGGGCAGGCCGTACGCGCCGCCGTGGGTGTGTGACGACACCCGCTACGTGGACACGGTGAGCACCGGGCGCGCTGTCATGGGCGCGCCTGCCGCGGCCGTGCCTGGCTGCGGCTAGCTCATCCCGTTGTCTCTGCGCCCGGAGCCGGCGGTGGGCTCGCCGTCGCTGAAGTCGTGGTCGGTAGCGGGCCTGTGCGCCGTCATCGGCGTGGTTCCGTGGATCTTCCATCCGTGGGGTACATTGGGTTTCGAGGTGCCAAAGCTCGTTGCCGTTGAGCTTCTGGCGCTGGGTTTGGGCGTGGCCTGGGCCATCACGGGTCTGTACGGTGCGACGGCCGCGGGATCCTGGTGGGAGGCTCCGCGGCGCGCCTGGCTCGCGACCAGCCTGGTTGAACGGCTCGCGTCGGCGCTGCTGGGGGTGGTGCTGCTGAGTGTGGTCACGTCCTTCGACCCCTCTGCCAGCGTGTTTGGATCGTACGATCGACAGCTTGGCCTGATCGCCCTGGCGGCCGTGGTGTTCATGGGGCTCCTGGTCGCCCGGCTGGGGTTGGATCCATCCGTACGGGTGAACGTGCTCGCGGCGATGGTGCTGGGCAGCCTGCCGGTCTGCGCGTATGGACTGGCACAGGTGGCGCGGATCGATCCGCTCAACTGGTTGAACCGGCCGGCTGGGGTCTTTTCTACCCTGGGCTCGTCGACGTTGTTGTCGACGTACCTGGCGATGGTGATCCCGATCACCCTGGCCCTGATGATCCAGCGTGTCGAGTGGCGGGTGGGTGATCGATGGATCACCGCGGCTCTGGCGGCGCTGTTGCCGCTCCAGGTGGGCGTACTGTGGTTCACCGGCGTGCGCGGCGGGTTGTTCGGCGCGGCGTTGGCGGTGGCTTTGGTGACCGGTGGCTGGCTGTGGCGGAGGAACAGACGGGGTGGCGCGCTGGCGTCGGCGGCTGCGATGGTGGTGCTGGTATCGGTGAGCGTGCTGATGGCGAGCCGTGGTCGCGACGCGTGGCAGACGGAAGCTGACGGCGCCAGCGGACTGGGCACTGGCCTCCAGCGGACGCTCGTCTGGCAGGCGAGCGTGGAGGCGTTTGCGCGTTCGCCGGTGAGGCTGCTGACCGGTTTCGGTCCGGAGACGGCCGCCCTCGCTCTGGAGGCGGTGTTCCCTGCAGAGATCGCTCGATCGTATCCGAATCTGCGGGTTGATCGGGCGCACAACATGGTTTTGGACGTGCTCCTGGGAAGTGGGCTGGCTGGTCTGGTGGGGTGTTCGGCACTGGTGGGCGCGATCATCCTGGGGGTGTGGCGGCGGTGGAGGGAGGAGGCCGGAGACGGGGATGGCATGCGTACAGGCCTTCTGGCGGGGATCGCTGCGTGGCTGTTGGCGGGGCTCTTTGCGTTCGATGGCGCGGCGACGCTGGTGTTTGCCGCGGTGATCCTGGGGCTGCTGGCCAGTGATAGCGTGCCCCCGCCTTCAATGGTGCACGTGCCAGCGCGGCCGGCTCGCCGACGTGAACGGGCGCGGCGGCGGGGCGTTGCACGGTCGGGGGTGCGCGCGGTGGTCGGGGTGGGGTTCTTGCTCACCGTTGGCTCGGTCTGGCTGTCAAGCCGATTGCTGGCGCCCTTGATCTCCGACGTTTTCTACTCGCGTGCGTTGGCGTTGCGCGCCGGAGAGGCGCCGGCGGCCAGCGTGGGACCGTTGCTGTCAGCGGTGGAGTGGTCGCCGCGCCGTGATGTGTACGTGCTGGCGTTGGGAAGAACCTACCTGGACCTGGCGGAGACGGCGTCGTCCGATGCTCCGTCTCCGGAGGTCGACTTTCAACGGTTGTTCAGCAGTTTCCCCGGGAGCCGCTCTGAGCTGTTCGCCGCGGCGCGGGCCAGCTTCCGTCACGCTGTGACACTCTCTCCGTTGGATCCATACGCTCACTATCATCTGGGTAGGATGCTGGTCGTCTGGGCGAGTGCTACACGCGACGCGGCGGAGCGGAGCGCGCTGCTGGACGAGGCCGTCGCGTCGTTCGATCGGGCGATCGAGCTGAGTCCCAGACGGACGCTCTTCAGGGACGCCGCGGCGGAGGCGGCTCATGACGCCGGACGGCACGCGGATGCGTTGGCAAGGTTTGCGGCGGCCGAGGCACTCGACGGGCTTGCTGCCGAGCGGCTGGGAAGGATGGGGGAAGTCTTGCTGGTCCAAGGCGACCTGCCGGGCGCGCGCGCCTCGTTCGCGCGCGGGCTGCAGCTCGATCCAAGGTCCGCGATATCGGAGCATGGGCTGGCGCTGCTGGCGGTTGACGAGGGGCGGCTGCAAGAGGCGATCGAGCGCGGGCAGCGGGCGACGCGACTGCAGATGCACAACTGGCGGTACTACCGGGACCTGGCGGGATGGCTGCGGGATGCCGGCGACCGGTCGCAGGCGTTGGTGGCAGCACGGGCTGCGCGGCGCTACGCGCCGGCGTGGGAGTGGGAGCCGTTGTCGGTGCTGGTGGAATCGCTCCGATGACCTTCCGGGATGGGCTGACGCGCTTCCCCTGGCTGGTGCCGCTGGCGGCTGGGGCGCTCTGGACGGTGACGGCGGCGTGGTCGTCCATCCGCGAGCATGAGACGTTCAACTCGACGTCACGCGACCTGGCGGTGTACGTCCAGGTGCTCTGGAACACGGCGCACGGGCGCCCATATCAGACGACCGTGCTGGAGGCTAATCGGATCCACCTGGCGGAGCATTTTGCGCCGGCCCTCGCGGCCCTGGCACCGGCGTACGCGCTGCTGCCAGGTCCACGCTGGTTGTTCCTGTTCCAGACGATGGCGCTGGCCGGCTCCGGGGTCCCCGTGTACCTGCTGGCGCGCGAGCGGATCGGCGGTGTGCTGGCACCCGCGCTTCTCCTGGTTGGGTTTTTCGCGATGCCCATGCTGGTGGAGGTGGCGTTCGACGCGTTCTACCCCGTGACGCTGTCCGCGCTGCCCCTGGCGTGGGCAGCGTACTTTGCCATCCGCGGACGGGTTCGGCCGGCGCTGGCGCTGGGGCTGGTGGCCATGCTGGTGGAGGAGCAGGGGGCGTTTGGCGCGTTTGGGCTTGGTCTGTACTTCGCTGCATGGCGCCGCGACCCGCGACGCGGCTTGCTGATACTGGCGCCGGCCGCGCTCTGGCTCGTGGTGATCCCACTCGTGGTGATGCCGAAGTTTCACGAGCCGACGACGGCGCCGACGGCGGCGCCAAACCGCGCGCTGGATCTGTTCAGTCCGCTCATGTCTCGACCGAGTGAGTTGTTGCGCGAAGTGACCAACGAGCGGGTGCCGCGCGCGGTGCGCTGGTGGTTGCTGCCGACTGGCGGTCTGGCGCTGCTGTCACCGGAATCGCTTCTGGTGAGCGCGCCGCACGCGGCGACGCTGCTGCTGGCGGATCGCGAAGGGCGGTTTCGCCGACACTGGGGGGCGCCGCTGGTGCCGGTTCTCTGGCTGGCTACCACCGTGGCGCTGGGGCGCATGCGGTCGCCGACGGTCCGAACTGGGGCGCTGGGCCTGATGCTCGTGGGGGCCACCGTGGCGTACGTCCTGGATAGCGGGTTGCCGGGTGGAGGCGACTACGAGCCCCAGGACGTGGAGTGGTCCGAGCGCGCCGCGGAGCTTCAGTATGGCGTGGGCATAGTGGACCGCGATGCGCCCGTGGTAGCCAGCAGACGTGCGCTGGGGCAGCTTGCGAATCGATCCGAGCTGTACGTGTATCCGCCGAGCTACGGGGGCAGGCTGTGGCCGCCCGAGCGGCGTCCGCAGGCATACGTGCTGGATCTGACGAACGAGCAGACGCGGCGGGAGCTTGGCGAGCGGGAGAGCCCGCTCCGTCAGCCCAGGTCGATGTCCGTGGTGGTCGTTGGGACGGGGGCCGTGGTCGCGCTCGAAGGGACGCGTGCTCCCGTGGTGCCGACCGATGTGGACGTGGGCCCTTTCCGCCTGGTGGGGTATGACGTGGAGGGCCATGGGGCGGACGCACACGTGCGGCTTCACTGGCGAGTGATGGCCCGGCCGCCTGATGGTAGTTCGCGAGTCGTACGGCTGGTGCCCCCGTCTGGAAGCCCAACGGGCGAGTCGGTGTCGCAGTTGATCGGGTCAGCGCTTCCTTCGAACGAGTGGCGGACCGAGCACACGTTGATCGATCGGGTGGCGGTACCGGGTGTGAGCGGGAGCGGTTGGCTGTTGGAGGTATCGTGGGTGGCGGGGGGCGCTGCGCTCGGATCGGCGCGGCTGCCGCTGGAGCTGTCATCGCCGAAGTAAGCGTCAACGGTGGGTTGGAGAGCGCGGCGGCGCGAGACGCGGCCGCCGTATGCTCCCCAGCCGTCGTTTTGCCGCTGTTGGGGGCGGACCCCTACACTTGGCAGGCAGACCCGCTCCAGGCGGGTCTGTTTCGCGTGGCGCGGCGCACGTCGCCGGTTCGACCAGGAGTGGATCCGTAGATGTATCAGCGTTCGGTGCTCAGCAACGGTCTCCGCGTGGTGTCAAGCTCCATGCCGCACACCCGATCGGTCTCCGTGGGCATCTACGTGGGGTCCGGGTCGCGGTACGAGACGGATGACATCGCGGGGGTCTCGCACTTCCTGGAGCACATGCTCTTCAAGGGGACCACGCGTCGGCCACTTGCGCAGCAGATCGCTGAGGAGATCGAGGGAGTTGGTGGAGTCATGAACGCCGCCACAGACCGCGAGCTTACGGTGTACTGGGCGAAGGTGGGTTCCCAACACTTTGTGCGTTGTCTGGACGTGCTGTCCGATGCGTTGCTGAACTCAGTGTTCGACGCGACGGAGATCGAGAAGGAGCGCCAGGTCATCCTGGAGGAGCTGGCGATGACGGAGGACAGCCCGGGCGATCTGGCCGGGCTGCTCATTGACGAGATCCTCTGGCCGGGGCAGCCCCTGGGGCGCGATGTTGGGGGGTCCAAGGACACGGTGTCCGCCGTCACGCGCGACCAGATCCTGGACTACGTGGCACGCACGTACGGACCGGCGGAGACCGTGCTGTCCGTGGCTGGTAACGTGACGCACGATGAGGTGGTGACCCAGGCCGAAGGCATGCTCGGCGGATGGGCCGCGCGCAAGCTGGACACGTGGTTTCCTGTTCAGGACACGGCGGCGCGGCGCGTGGGGCTGCGTTCCAAGAAGTCTGAGCAGGCTCACGTGTGTATCGCCGCGCACGGGCTGCACAGCGAGCATCCGGATCGCTACGCGCTCGACGTGCTCAACACGGTGCTGGGCGAGGGCATGTCCTCGCGCCTGTTCGTGGAGATCCGCGAGAACCTTGCGCTGGCCTATGACGTGCATTCGTACGTGGCCCACTATCGCGACGCCGGGTGTGTGGTGGTGGGTGCCGGGGTGGATCCGAGCAAGATTGACCCGACCATTGAGGCGTGCCTGCGCGAGATCGAGCGGATCCAGGAGCCCGTGAGCGACCACGAGCTGGTGAAGGCGAAGGAGCTGATGAAGGGGCGTCTTCAGCTTCGAATGGAGGACACGCGCGCGGTGGCGTCGTGGATGGGCGGTTTTGAGCTGCTCCGCGGTTCCATCCTCACGGTAGACGAGATCCTGGCACTCATCGACGGGGTGACGGTGGAGGATGTGCAGCGCGTGGCACGGCAGCTTCTGGGTCGCGATCGGCTGCACCTGTCTGTCGTGGGGCCTTATCGCTCGGAGAAGCGCTTCGCGCGGCTGCTCGGCGCCTGACGGTCGTGGACCGACTGGGGTCCCGGTTCGTACACTGGCGACCGCCCGAGCGGTGCGCTCGGAGCGACGACGCTACGCGCGCGGCCGTGCCGCGACGGGAGGATGCACGTGAGGGCTAACACCGCCAAGCAGAAGATGCTGCGGGGCGAGCCGGCGTATGGCTACGCCGTGGGGCTGGGCTCGCCGGTGGCCGCGGAGGCGCTGGCACTGTGCGGCATTGACTTCATCCTGCTGGACCGCCAGCATGGCTCGTGGGGCGACGACTCGACGACCGCGGCGTTCCTGGCCATGCACGGGGCGCCGGCCGTGACGATGGCCCGCGTTGCGCGGAACGACTACACGTTGATCGGCCGCCTGCTGGACGAGGGCTGTATGGGCATCGTGGTGCCAATGGTGCACACGCGCGAGGATGCCATCGCGGCGGCGAATGCCGTGCGGCTCCCGCCGCGTGGACAGCGCTCGTGGGGCTGGGGCCGGGCGCGTTCGCATGGCGATGACTACCCGGACCGGATCGATGATGAGATGTTCCTGGCCGTGCAGATCGAGAGCATCCAGGCGGTGGAGAATGCGGAGGCCATCTTGAGCGTGCCTGGCGTGGACGGTACGTGGTGCGGTCCGGCCGACCTGGCCTTCTCCATGGGGATTCACCCGCGCGATCAGTTCACCAGCGACGAGCACGCTCGTGCGCTGGAGCGCGTGGTCCAGGCGTGCAAGAACACCGGCAAGATCCCTGGGATCGCGGGGAACAGCCCCGAGGACGCGAAGCAGCGGGCGGCGCAGGGGTTCCGCTACATCACGGCCGGTGGCGACGCCGGGTTCATGATGGACGGCGCCATGGCCGGCCTGAAGCTGCTGGGCCTGAAGTAACTCGCAGTCACGAGTAGTCGCGGGTGGGGCGCTTCAGCGCTGCGCCCGTGGCTGCTTCTGGCAGCGCGGGCAGACCCAGGTACCGCGCTGCACGATGACCTGTCTCCGGATGAGTGTTCCGCAGCGCGGGCACGGTTGCCCCTCGCGCCCGTACACGGCGAGGTGGTGCTGGTTTTCGCCGGGCAGCCCGTCGCCGTCGACGTAGTCCGAGAGGGACGTGCCGCGTCGTTCGATGGCTTTCAGCAGGACGTCCTGGAGGCAGCCGTGGAGCCGCCTCGTCTCTGAGCGGGTGAGGGACTCGGTCCGGCGTGCTGGGTGGAGGCGCGCCAGCCAGAGGGATTCGTCCGCGTAGAGGTTGCCCACCCCGGCGAGTGCGGATTGGTCCAAGAGGAGCGACTTCAGGCACGTCCGACGCTTCGCCAGCGCCTCACTGAAGATGGGGAGCGTGAGATCGTTCACCGCGTCTGGGCCCATTCGAGGCTCGACGAAGGCGGCTCGCTCGCCGCTGGACTCGAATAGGTAGATGCGTCCGAACTTTCGCGGGTCGACAAAGGCGAGGCGGCGACCGTCGTGGAAGTCGACGACCAGGTGGGTGTGGGCCGCCGCCGGGCGTTCGGCCGGCTCCACGATCACGTTTCCGGTCATCTTGCGGTGGAGGGAGAGCCAGCGGTCACCCTCTACGCCGAGGAACAGGTACTTGCCGTGGCGCTCGATGGAGGTGACGGGGCGGCCGACGAGGGCAGTCGACAGTCGTTCCAGATCGGCGTTCGGCGCCATCCTGGGCCAGTCCAGGTGGGAGACCCCTGCCACCGTCGCCCCGATGATCCTCTGGCGCAGGACGCGGGCGGTGGTCTCTACTTCTGGTAGCTCAGGCACGCGGTAGCTCAGGCACGCGGTAGCTCAGGCACGCGGTAGCTCAGGCACGGGCAGCGGGCTGGCACTTCGGGCAAGTGTAGGTGCCCCTACCGCCGAACTTGAACTTCACGATGGTCACGCCGCATCGCGGGCAGGGCTGCCCAGCGCGGCCGTGGACGCGTGGGAAATCGCGCCACTCGGCAGCCTTGCCGTTGAGGATCTCCGCGACGCCCTCCGTCACGGCCAGGGTCAATACAGACTTGATGGCGTCGTGCAAGCGACGGGCCGCCCTGGCGCCGATCTCCGCGGCGCGGGTGTCCGGCCCGAGCTTCGCGGCGAAGATGATCTCGTCAGCGTAGATGTTGCCGACGCCGCCGACGAACGACTGGTCCAGCAGCAGAGGCTTGAGGGGCATTCTGCCGCGCCGAGCCAGGCGGTCCCGCAGAAAGGGAAGGGTGAGCGCGTCGCTCAGCGGCTCCGGCCCGAGGTTTGCCGCTTCCAGGAACGGGTCGAGGTCGTCGGAGGGCATGAGCCAGACTCGGCCGAACTGCCGGATGTCTGTGAGATACACCGTGCCGCCATCGTCCAGATGGAAGAGGACGTGGGTGGACTTGTGCGGCAGCGGCGCACCGTAGGCGGGGACGGGGTGGCCGCCCTCTGCGAGCGTGTTCCCCGTGGAGTCGCGGTGGACCACCTGTCCGGCCAGCCGCAGGTGGATCACCATGGTGTGATCCGCGTCCAGATCGACGATGAGGTACTTGGCGCGGCGTCGCAGTTCTTGCACCCGCCGACCGGCCAGGTCATCGATCGACAGGCCGTTGTGGCCGATAAACAGCTTGGGGAGCCGGACCTCTGCGCGGGTGATGGTGCGGCCGGGGAGGGTCTTCTGGAGGTCGCGACGGAGGGTCTCGACCTCGGGGAGCTCAGGCACTCGTCACCAGTTCCAGGGCGTGCATCTCTTCCCAGTTGTCGCCGGCCTTGAGCTCCACCTTCACCGGGACGGCCAGCTCCATGGCGTGCTCCATGATCTGGCGTACGCGCTCTGCCACGCGCGATGTGGCGGAGCGGTCAACCTCGAACACGAGCTCGTCGTGGACCTGCAGGAGCATAGTTGCGGGGAGGCTCTCTTCGTGCAGGGCGCGCTGGACCTGGATCATGGCGATCTTGACGACGTCTGCCTGTGAGCCCTGGATGGGGTGGTTCACGGCCATGCGCTGGCCGGCCTGGCGGATGGCGTATACGGAGCTCTGGAGCTCCGGTATGTAGCGGCGCCGGCCGAGGATGGTGGTGGCGTAGCCGTCTTTGATTGTCCGAGCGACCAGCTCATCCTGGAAGCCACGGATGGATGGGAACCGCTCGAAGTAGCGGCGGATGAAGTCGGCGGCCCGCTCCGGAGGCAGTCCACTCTGCTGGGAGAGGCCGTACTCGCTCATGCCGTACAGGACTCCGAAGTTGACGACCTTGGCGAACCGTCGCATGTCAGGGTTCACCTCGCCAATGTCCACCCCCATCACTTCGGCGGCGGTAGCGGCGTGGATGTCGCGGTCGGCCCGAAACGCCTCCACGAGCGTGGGGTCCTCAGTGATGTGGGCGAGGATTCGTAGCTCGAACTGGCTGTAGTCGGCGCTGAGCAGGCACTGATCCGGGCGACCGGCGATGAACGCCTTCCGGACGCGGCGGCCGAGCTCCGTGCGAACGGGGATGTTCTGGAGGTTTGGGTCGGAGCTGGAAAGTCGGCCGGTGGCGGCGACGGTCTGATTGAACGAGGTGTGCACCCGGCCGGTATCTGGATTGACGAGGGCGGGGAGCGCGTCGACGTATGTTGACTTGAGCTTCGTGAGCTGACGGTGCTCAAGTACGAGCTCCACGACCGGATGCGCGCCGCGGAGCTCCTCGAGCACGTCCGCGCCCGTGGATGCCTGCCCGGTGCGGGTCTTGCGCGATCGCGGGAGCTTGAGCTCATCGTAGAGGATCTGGCCGAGCTGGGCCGGCGAGTTGATCTTAAACTCATGCCCGACGGCGCCGTAGATGGATGTCTCGAGCTCATCGACACGGGTGGCGAGCTCGCGGCTGAACGCATTGAGGTACGGCACGTCTATCGCGATGCCCACCTGCTCCATGGCGGCGAGGACCGACGAGAGCGGCAGCTCGATCTCGGTCATGAGCTTGCCCAGCTCTGCCTTGTCCAGATCCGCCTGCATCAAGGGTATGAGCTGGAGCAGCGCCCTGGCCTCCTGGGTGGCGAGCGGGGCCAGCGCCTCGGCGGCCACTCTATCCAGGGTGGTGGCGGACCGGCCAGTGCCGGTGACCGAGCTGATGGCCGGCATCTCAATCTGGAGTCGGGACCAGGCCAGGTCCCGGAGCGACTGCGAGCGCTGGGAGCTTTCGATCAGGTACGCCGCGATCATGGTGTCCATGCCCACCCGCGACAGGCTGAGGCCGTTGCGCTTCAGCACGATCTCGGCGACTTTGGCGTTGTGTGCCTGGACGGTCACCGCCGGGTCGGCGAACAGCGACTCGAGCGCGGTGCGAACGGTCTCCCACGGGAGCTGCGTCTCGCCGAGGTGGCCGATAGGGACGTACCAGGCACGGTCCGCCGTCGCGGCGAGGCCCAGGCCGACGATGTCGGCGCGCGTGGGCGCCGAAGTGCTGAGCTGCGGCGCGAGGCCCACCACGCCAGATGCCCGGATCTCAGCCAGAGCATGATCGAGCCGCGCGGTGTCGCGGATGACCAGCTCGTCCGCACCGTCGATGCCCGCGTCAGTCGCGGGCGCCGATGCAGGCTCATCGAACAGGCCAAGCTGGTCGGAGCCGTTGGCTGACGGTGAGGTGCCGCCAAGGGAGCGGTCGATCTCGTCCACCAGGCTGCGGAAGCCGAGCTCACGGAATCGGCCGACGATCTGCTGACGGTCGTACTCACCTAGCTCCGCTGCCGGCAGGTCCAGCGTGATTGGGACGTCGCGGACGATCGTGGCGAGCTTCTTTGAGAGCATCACCTGGTCGCGGTGCTCTTCCAGGACGGTGCGCTGCTTCGCCGGCACCTCTTCCAGGCGTTCGAAGAGTGCCTCCACGGTGCCGAACGTCTGCAGGAGTTTGGCGGCGGTCTTGTCGCCGATGCCGGGCACGCCGGGGATGTTGTCTGACGAATCGCCGCGGAGCGCGCGGTAGTCGGCAAGCTGGCTGGGGGTGAGGCCGTACCGCTCGTGAACGGCGTTCTCGTCGTACACCACGGTGTCCGTGAAGCCGCGGCGTGAGGTGAGGACGCGGACGTGGGGGCCGACGAGCTGGAGCGCATCCGTGTCGCCCGTGACGATGACCGTCTCGACACCTGACTCGGCTGCCTGTTTGGACAACGTGCCGAGCAGGTCATCTGCCTCGAAGCCCTGCATCCGGAAGATCGGGATGTTCATGGCCGCGACCAGGTCCAGGACGACGTCGAACTGGGGTCGAAGCCCCTCGGGCTGCGGTCCGCGGGTGGCTTTGTACGCCTCGAACGCCTCCTTGCGGAAGGTCTGGGAAGAGACGTCAAAGGTGGCGATGACGTACCGTGGCTTCAGCTCGCGACAGGCCTTGAACAGCATCGAGGTGAAGCCGTAGACGGCGTTGACCATCTCACCGGCGGGGCTGGTGAAGGGTGGCAGGGCGTGGAAGGCACGGAAGACGAGCGCGTGCCCGTCGATCAGGACCAGTGTGTCGCTCATCGGCGGAGTGCTCCCAACTTGTGCGCCAGCGCGGCGCGGTGCTTGCGTAGTGCCTCCTGGAAGGTGTCCGAGCTGATCGGGTCGGTCCACATGACCAGCGCGTCCTCGCCGTTGTCGCTGTAGTAGCGGCGCCGCAGCCCCATCTCCTTGAAGGTGTACTTACGGTAGAGCGCCTGGGCGACTTGATTGGTCACGCGGACTTCAAGTGTGAGCCACTGCGCCTTGATCTGGGTGGCGCGATCGATCATGCCCACCAGGAGCATCTCTCCGACGCCGAGACCCTGATAGGCGGGGTCTACTGCGATGGTGGTGATGTGCGCCTCGTCGGTCACCAGCCAGAGGCCGCAGTAGCCGACGATTGGCGGAGCGTCGGGGTCTTCATCGGCCTCATGGGCTTCAGGGGCGGCCTGGCCCTTCAGGAAGCGCGATAGCCGGGCGAGCAAGCCGCCTTCCTGCCTTCCATCCGGGTCCGGGTTAGCCTGACCGTTGGCGATGCCGTTCAGGTTTCGGTGCAGGCGCTCCGCGTCGTTCTCTTCCTGGATGGCCCGGATAATGAAGTAGTGCGCGTTGCGGTTGGTCTGAATCTCTTTGCGGTAGGCGTTCTGCGGCCAGGGCTGGGGGAAGCACTTTTTCTCGATGCGCCCGACCGTGGGGATGTGCTCCACGCGCATCGGCTCGATTGTGAAACGCATGGTCAAGTTGCCCTGGAGAGATAGATGGGCTCCGGTGACGCGGCCTCTGGGAGGATACCGCACTGCAGGCGTTTCGAGACCAGTTCCGCCAGGAGGGCGGGCCTGCGGATCGAGGCCGCGGGCGTCGCCAGCTCCACGTCGTCTGGTTCCAGGGCCACGCGTTCACGCGCCGGGACACTCAATTCGCCGGTGACGAGGCATGGCGCCAGCGCGCGCGCCGCGTTCACCAGTCCGTCGTCGTCCACGTTCGCTGCCGCGACGACGCAGCGTGGGACGCCCTCTTCGAGCGTGTAGCCTGCCACGATCGACCGCCCGCGGCCGGCCTCGATCACGGCGAGAACTCGGCCGTGTCGGCGACCGGTGGACAAGACGGCCAGGTCTAGGGTGGGCACGCCGTAACACGGGATGTCCAGTCCTAGCGCTAGCCCCTGGGCGATAGCGATGCCGACACGCACGCCGGTGTATGAACCTGGTCCGATTGCCACGCCCACGCATCTGAGGTCACGTGGGCTGACTTCAACCAGGCGGAGCGACCGCTCAATGAGTGGGAGTACCTGGGTGGAGTGCTGCCGACCGGCGCACCAGACGTGCTCGAACAGCGGGCCCCCGCGGTACAACGCGATCCCCGCGATGGTCGTGGATGTGTCTACGGCAAGGACGGGGCCGGCGATGTCCGGGGCGGTGCTGTTCAATTCTTCGCCTGCTGACTGGCGAAGGTCGAGGCCAGGTGCTTGGGTAGCCGCTCGAATCTGATTTCGCGCACGTTATCGTCGAGCCATGTGAAGGTCAGCACGGCGGCATTCTCCACCACGTCTGGCGGGACCGCCTGGGGCCACTCGATGGCGCTCACGCCCCCCCGACCGGCGTACTCGTAAAGCGTGTCGATCATTTCATCGTCCAGCGCGGGGCCCATGCGGAAGAGATCCAGGTGGAAGAGCGGCAGGCGGCCCGGGTGTTCGATGGCGAACACGAACGACGGGCTGGTGACCGTCTCGGCGACGCCGAGTCCACGCGCCAGACCCTGGACAAACGTGGTCTTCCCCGCCCCGAAGTCGCCAATCAGCAAGAACACGTCGCCGGGCCGGGCTACGCGGCCAAGCGCTTCGCCCAGCGCCGTGGTGGACGCGGCGTCGTGGGAGATGAGGGTGTTGGCGGGGGCGCAGGTCATGAGCGCGGTGGCTCGGTCTTGAAGTGATCCCACGACCCTCGGTCGACGCGGACGAGCCGTCCCGTGGAGTCAACGACCTTGATGGCGCCTGGTTGACCGACGGCGAGCGACCCGACGAGGGTGAGGTGAGCCAGCCCCTGCGCATTGAGGGTGGCGCCGGCGTCGCGTAGCAACGGCTCCGGCCCCGCTACCAGCAGCTCAAAGTCCTCGCCACCTGCCAGCGCCGTTGCGCGCGCCTGATTTCCGCGGGTGTGGACCAATGCGGAGGATACGGGCAGCCGGTCGATCTCGATCAGCGCGCTCAGCCCGCTTGCGAAGGCGAGTTTGCCAACGTCGCCGAGGAGGCCGTCGCTCAGGTCCATGCCTGCTCGCACCCCATGTTCAGCGAGACACTGCGCTTCAGCCACGCGCGGTGTGGGCCTGCGGTGGGCGGAGACCAGGGCGGCGGCGTCGGTGTCGAAGCTGTCCGATGTGACGACGGCGGATTCCAGGATCTCCAGGCCTGCGATCGAATCTCCCAGCGTGCCGGTGACAGCCAGCGCGTCGCCGGGCCGCGCCGCACCCCGCCTCAAGCCGGGGCCGGCGACCTGGCCAACGACCGTGACGCTGATGAACACGATAGGAGAGGAGACGGTATCTCCTCCGGCAAGCCGTGCGCCGAACCGGTGGAGGCAATCGCCGATGCCGTCATAGAGCTCGTCGAGGTCCGCCACGCGGGTGTGTCGTGGGATACCCAGAGTGACAAACCCAAGCGTGGGCCGTGCACCCATGGCCGCGACGTCGCTGATGTTCTGCGCCATCGCCTTCCAGCCTAGGTCGCCCCATGACGTGGTGGTGGTCCGGAAGTGCACACCCTCTACCAACGTGTCGGTGGTGAGCACTTCGTTACGATCAGCCTCAGGTGTCCACAGCGCCGCGTCATCTCCGACCAGCATCTCGCCGACCGACGGCGGAGCAAGGGGGTCACGGTCCGCGGGTTCGATCCTCGCGACAAGGCGACGGATAAGGCCGAACTCACCGATCTCGGCGACGGTCTGAGCATTGGGAGATGCGTGCGTCACGTTTGGCGTCCTCGACGAGAAGCGTTCATGCAATGTGAGTCCGTTCCGATCGGCGAGAAATTGTAGGTGGCGAGCGGATCGAGGACGCATCGAGGGCGTGAGCCCAAGCTGGATTCTGGCGATATCGCAACTTACCCCGTGTTGAAGCGGTGGCGAACTCCGAGACCGCGCCAGAAGATGATAGAGAAGATGCGAAAGTACCTCCCGTCGCGGGTTTTTCGCATTGCTCCCCGGTGACGCGGATCGACGGGGCCCCATCCTCGCGAGGATTCGGCGTATGGTCTCGCACACGCGCCGTCGCCGTGGTATACTCGCGATAAATTCGGGCGTCTGGAGGCAATTATGTCCATTGGCAAGGCCGTCCGAGACCTCATCGAGGCTCGTGGGCTGCGGCCGGCCGAGGTTGCCGACCGACTGGGTGGAAAGCGGAATCGGGCTACGTTCTACCGCCTGCTGAGCGGTGAGACGAGCGATCCGCGCGTGAGCACGCTTCTGGAGATCTGCGGATCTTTGACCACGAGCCCCAGCGAGCTGCTGCAGCTCGCGGGACTCTTGACGTACCAGGAGCGATCGCTGGATCTGATCGATGTGGAGCTGCGCCAGGCGTTTGGTGAGCTTCAAGGATTGACCGACGACGACAAGCGGCTGTGCCTCCAGATGCTCCGGAGCGTGATCGATCTCCGCGCCAATCGCGCTGAAACGCAGAAGAAGCGCCGCGCGTCTCGCCTGCTCGCGAAGGATTAGCGCGACCCGCGTTTCCGTAGTGGACGCGAGCCCTTAGAGGAGCTCGTAGTCCGTCGGTTCGTGGCCAGTAGCGGGAGAGCCCGATGCCTATCTATGAGTACCGCTGCGGCGCCTGCCGCCTGCGCTCAAGTTTTCTGTACCAAACTTTTGCGGCGGCGGACACCGCGGAGCGGCGCTGCGAGCACTGTGGCTCAGACGACCTCTCGCGACTGGTCTCGCGGGTGGCGTTTCATCGTTCCGAGGATTCGCGGATGGAGGAGCTTGCCGATGATTCCTCGTTCGCGGACGTGGATGAGAATGATCCACGCAGCGTGGCCCGATGGGCGCGGAAGATGGGCGATGAGCTAGGCGAGGATTTGGGCGACGATTTTCGCGAGATGGTGGACCGGATGGAGGCCGGAGAGATGCCGGACGAAGGCGATGGCGTGGATCACGCCGATGCCGGCGGGGCGGACGACTTCTGACGTGGGGTCCAGCTAGTCGCCAAAGGAGACGCCGAGGGATCGGGCAACGCGGACTCGCTCGCCGCCCGGCGGCACCAGGCGCTGGCCGTGGGTGGCCTCTGACAGCGGAATCGGAACGATCTCATCGCCTTTGAGGGCAACCATCTGGCCGAACGATCCGTGGCCGACGAGGTGGGCGGCTGCAACCCCGAACCTGGTGGCCAGGACCCGGTCAAACGCGTTTGGCGAGCCGCCGCGCTGCAGGTGGCCCAAGACGGTGACGCGGACTTCGTGGGGGACGTAGGCTGCCAGACGCTCCGCCAACCAGTAGGAGATACCGCCGAGCCGTCGTTGGCTGGTGGTTGTTGCGTCTGCCTGATAGACGGCACCGCCGCCCACCGGCTTCGCGCCCTCCGCGATCACGATAATGCTGAAGGACTTGCCTAGTCCGTCGCGCGCGGTGATGTGCTCCGCTACCTGCTCGACGCGGAACGGTATCTCTGGGATGAGCAAGATGTCGCCCCCGCCGGCCAGCCCCGCCTCCAGGGCGATCCAGCCGGCGTCGCGCCCCATCACTTCCACGATCATGATTCGATGGTGACTTTCCGCGGTGGAGCGGAGCCTGTCGATGGCTTCGGTGGCCGTGGCCACGGCTGTGCTGAACCCGAATGTGAGGTCCGTGCCCGGCAAATCGTTATCGATGGTCTTTGGTACACCCACGATCTGGACGCCACGTCTGGCGAATCCCGCCGCGATCCGCATGGAGCCATCGCCCCCGATCACCACGAGCGCGTCGATCCCGAACGTGCCGAGTCGCTGGACGGCTTCTGCCGACCGATCGACTTTGATGAGCTCGCCGTTCACGATCGTTCGAAGCTCGAAGGGGTTGGAGCGATTGCTCGTGCCCAGGATCGTGCCGCCGCGGGCCAGCAGACCGGTCACGCTGGCGGTGTCAAGCGGCACCGGGGGCTGATCTTTCAGGAGCCCGTCGAAGCCGTCCGCCAACCCTACTACTTCCCAAGGGTAGTGACTCGCCGCGGCCTTGACGAAACCACGGATGACCGCGTTGAGGCCGGGACAATCGCCACCGCCGGTGAGGATCGCGACGCGATGGAGGTGCATGCTGGCCCCCGTGTGCTTGCTCTCGTATGGCCGAAAGGTCGTCGAGTGGAACGGCGTGGCGTATTCTATCGAGGCTGGTCCGGGTTGGTGTCGAGGCCGGATGCCTGACGCGTGGCTGATCGGGGTGCGATGGGGTGATGATTGGACAGTCCTGAGGGACGGCTTGTAGAAGCGCTGAGGGGCGCAGCGCGCATCGTGGCATTCACGGGCGCGGGCATCAGCACAGAGTCCGGGATCCCCGACTTCCGAAGCCCTGGCGGCATCTGGGACAGATACGCGCCCATTCAGTACCAGGAGTTCCTGCATAGCGCTGAGGCGCGACGCGAGACCTGGCGGCGCGCACTGCACACCTATCCAGTCGTTGCCGCGGCCCGCCCCAATGTGGCCCACCTGGCATTGAAGCGGCTGGATTCGATGGGTCGGCTGTTGGGCGTGGTGACGCAGAACATTGATGGGCTGCACTTGAGCGCGGGGCACAGTATTGAGTCGGTCATCGAGCTTCACGGCAACGCGCACTCAGTTCGCTGCCTGGGGTGCGGTGCGCTCAGTGCTCGGACGGACGTACACGACCGGGTGCGGCGGGGGGAGGTCGAGCCGCGATGCGATCGCTGTGGCGGGACCCTGAAGCCGACAACCGTGTCGTTTGGCGAGCCGATGCCTACGGAGCCGATGTCTCGCGCGGCCGATCTCGCTCGCGAATGCGACCTGATGCTGGTGATCGGATCGTCGCTCGTGGTTCACCCGGCCGCCTCGATTCCGTTGCTCGCATCGAGATCGGGCGCTGTTCTCGCGATCATCAACGCCACGTCCACGCCGCTGGATAGTCTTGCCGCTGTGGTTGTGGCGGGGAACGCGGCGGAGGTGCTTCCCTGGGCCGTGGACCAGCTTGGGACTGGCGCTTAGGCGCTGGGTGTGGCGGTGCCAATTCGCTCGGACGGCGTCGACGATCCGTTCAGCCCGGCGGCCGAAGCCGCGCTGGCCGAGGCTCGTGGCCTCGGGGTGTTTCTCATTGCGCGGTTTGAGCACCTGCGCGAGCGGACGGTCATTGCCTCCGCGGGGGAACGGCGCCAGATCACATCATCGCGGCGCTCGGGTGTGGGGATGCACGTGGTGCGGGGTGACGGGCGGATTGGGTTTGCATCCACGGATGATCTGTCGCCGTCATCGGTGGCGGCCCTGGTGGGCGAGGCCGTGGCAATCGCGGCCGTGGTGCCCGCGCCCGGCCGGAGTGAACCATTCATGGGCGTTGGTGCGGATTATGGCGCGCCGTGTGAGGTCCGGGAGGGACTGGCGGCTCGGGAGCGTTTTGACGCGGTAGATCTGGATGCGGAGTCTGCCCAGGTGGAGCGAGCGAATGTGGAGTGCTGGCAGCGGAGGGCCGACACGGCCGTTCGGACGACATACGCATGCGTTGACGATTCGTGGCGGATTGTGCGATCGGACGGCGTGGACGTGTCATTCTCGCTTCCGCGCGCTTACGTGCGACACCAATTGTCGGTGCGTACGGCGGGTGAGTCCGCCACGGGGTCCGCATACGTCTCGGGTCTTGACGAGCGCGTGCTGTTCACAGAGGAAACTCGCGAACGGCTCGGGAAGTCGGCGGCCATCGTGGAACGACGTATCCGCGAGACGGCCGGCGCGGGATCCGTGCCGCATGGCCCGGCGCGGCTGGTGATGGATTTCGCCCTTGCAAAGGGCTTTGCGCACGAGGCGATCGGGCACGCGGCTGAAGCTGATCTCGTGCGCGCGTCCTACCTGGGCCGGGCGGGTCGCTTCAGGCTGGGGGAGCGAGTGGGCGCCACCGGGGTGCGAGTGGAAGATGGCCCGATCGCGGGTGACTACGCGGAGCAGCGCGTCGGCGCCTACGGCGGGAGCCGCCCGACCATCACCATCATCGATGACGGTGTGCTGGTGGGGGGGCTGGGCGATCCGTTTTTTTCGCCAGCGCTTGGACTTCCACACGCAGACTGCGCCCGCGCCGCCAGCTACCGCGATCGGCCGTTGCCGCGGATGTCCAATATCCGCCTGCTCCACACCCGGGCTTCTCGGTACATCGGGGATCCCGATCGGATGGACACGGATGACGTGCTCGCCACGCTCCGGGCGGGGGGTGTACCCACCACCGATCGGCCGACCTATCTGCTGGTGGGATATCGGGGCGGACAGGCGGATCCACACCAGGGTACGTTTCTGTTCACGGCGGCGTTCGCCTATGACTTGACCGATGGTGGATCACCGAAGCGTGGCGTCACGCTGGCGGGCTCGAGCGAGGCCGCTTTGCGGTGCATATCGGCCGCGTTTGGCGGGCCGCGATTCGACGCGATGGGATCGTGTACGAAGGACGGCAGCACCGTGCCGAGCAGCGGCGGATCGCATCGGCTCCTGGTGATCGAGCCCACGGGGGAGGTGGCAGTTGGCGGTTCGGGACGCTGATGACCCGCGAGAAGCGGAGACGCGGTTGCGGTCCGCGCTGGCCCGCGCCCGAGATGGCCGCCCGCGACTGGAGGGGTGGGCGTTCGAACTGCGCGAACGGAGTTTTTCCAGAGCGTCGATTCTGGAGCCGGGCGTGGTCAACCCCGGCCTAGCGCCGTCGACCGGTCAATCCGTGACCGGCCAACTTGACTTGAGATGGTCAGACGGCCGGGTGTCCCAGGTGTCGTTTGACGGGCCACTGCCCGAAGCCGAGCAGGGGCTGATTTCAGAGTGGCTGAGCCAGTCGATCAACGACGATGGAGCCGTTCCGATCATCGAGCCGTGCGCCGTGCCTGAGGTGCATGCGCACGATCCGGCGGTGTCGGCGATGGTGGGTAAGGGGTCCGAGGGTTTCCGCGCTGAGCTAAACAGAGTGGACCGGCTGGTGCGCCAGAAGGTTGCCAGCCCTGCTGAGATCTCGCTGCGGGTGGGACGGGAGCGTCGCACATTCGCCACGTCTACCGGGCAGCGGGTTGTCACTCGCCGCACTGCGTACTCACTGACGGTGGCGGGAATGGACGATCTGGCGGCGGGCGTCTCCACCCGTCAACGTCCTGGTGAGATGCGGGTGTTGGCGGTTGCTGAGGAGTTGTCCAGAATTCAGGCGGCACCGGCTGACGGCGCCGAGTACGAACACGGTGAGCGGGCCGTGCTGTTTGGTCCACGGGTTGTGGATCAGTTGTGCCGGCGATTTCTGTTTCCGAACCTCCTGGCTGGGCCGGTGGCGGAGTCGCGGTCTCGATTTCACGTTGGCGACTTCGTCGCGCGTCGAAGGGTTGCCGCGGAAACCCTGACGGTCCGGGTGAGCACCGTCCTGCCTTTCCAGATGGGGACCGCTCGGTGCGCGCGTGATGGGACGCCCGGTGGCACCGCGGTGCTGATCCGTGACGGTGGGCTGATGGCGCCGATCTCGAGCTATCGCGCCTCGTACCGGCACGGGTGGGCGCGAACTCCGTTTCCCTCGGCAAGCCCCTGGCTGGTGCTGTCCGATTCGCGCGGGATGCTGTCGCAGGCCGAGGCGCACGCGGCCCTGGACGTCGGTGTCGAGGTGCATGCCATCATGGGTTTGCACACCCAGGACCCACGCGCGGGGCGCTACGCGCTGATTGCCCCGAATGCGCTGCTGGTGCGCCAGTCGCGCGTTGTGGCGCGCCGGCACGTCCGTCTGATGGGCGATTTCTTGCAACAACTCCAAGATCCCTCCACCTACCTGGTGGAGATGCCGGGGGAGGCTCTTCCGTCACTCCTTTTAAGGTGCGAAGTTGCGTAGGATTGGACCCGGGGCGGGCGCGTGCACACGGTGCTATACTCGAATCGACGCCATCTGGTGGCACGGCGGGATAGCTGATGCAGGCTAGCCGAATACTGGTACCGGTCACGGGGAACCCGACGGACGACGAGGTCGTGGAGCTGGCGGCGAGCATCGCCCGCCGACAGAAGGCCGAGGTGTTCGCGCTCCATGTGATCGAGGTCAAGCGCACCCTCCCGCTGGACGCGGAGCTTCCGGATGAGGCAGCCCGCGGTGAGGAGATCCTCAATCGGGCCGAGGCCGCGGCGGAGAAGCACGGGATCCACCTTCAAACGGACCTGCTTCAGGCACGGGATGTGGGCCACGCGATTGTGGACGAGGCGCTCGAGCGCGGGATGGATCTCATCATCCTGGGGATCACGTACCGTAAGCGGTTCGGCGAGTTTGATCTGGGTGAGACCGCGCCTTACGTGCTGAAGCACGCGCCGTGCCGGGTCTGGGTGTGCCGCGAACCCACGTCAGTGTGATGTACAGGTGCGTATCGTGCGCGTCCGGCTCGTCGCGGAGGGTGCTACCGTCCGGGGCGGACGCCAGGAGTTGTAGATGTTCGTGATCATCATGGGCTGCGGCAGAGTGGGGGCTCGGCTGGCGCTCATGCTAGAGCAGGAAGGTCACGAGGTGACCGTGCTGGACAAGGACCCGGCCGCATTCGACCGGCTTGGCTCCGGTTTCAGGGGCGTGACGATCGCCGGCAATGGAATTGACATCGACGTGCTTCAACGCGCTGGCATCGAACGGGCGGATGCTTTTGCAGCGGTGACGCAGGGCGACAACCGCAATATCATGGCGTCGCAGATCGCGAAGAACGTATTCAGCGTCCCGAAGGTGGTGACGCGAATCTACGATCCGATCCGGTCTGACACGTTCAAGGCGCTGGGCCTGGAGGCTTTCAGCCCCACCGTGATCGGTGCGAGCGTGTTCTTCTCGTTGGTGACCGGCGCCGAGGCGCCGGAGCTGAAATGAGCAGGCGAGCGCAGCGGGAGCTGAATTGACGTGTATGTGATCGTCGCGGGCGGCGGCAAGGTGGGGTTCTACCTGTCGCGTGAGTTGATTGCGCAGGGGCACGAGGTGCTGATCATCGAGAAGGACCGCGGGCGCGCGGAGATGATCGCGACTGAGCTTGGTAACGTGGTGCTATATGGCCAGGCGGACGAGGCCAGCACCCTAGGTGACGCTGGCGCGAACCGAGCGGATGTGGTGGCCGCGGTCACCGGTGATGACGAGGACAACCTGGTCATCTGCCAGGTGGCGAAGCGGAGATTTGACGTTGGGCGGACCCTGGCGCGGATCAACAACCCGAAGAACGAGCGGATTTTCCGCGCGCTGGGCATCGATGCCACGGTGAGCAGCACGGAGGTCATCCTGTCCATCATCGAGCAGGAGATCCCGTCCCAATCGCTCGTCCCGCTCTTGCGGCTGCGTCACGCGGACGTTGAGATCGTGGAGGCGGTGCTACCGGCCGGCTCGGCGCTGTCTGGCAAGCTCATCCGTGACGTGGGAATGCCGGCGGAGTCGACGATCGCGCTGGTGATCCGATCCGGGCAGCCGCTCATCCCAACGGGTGCGATGGATCTTCGAGTGGGAGACGAGATCATTGCGTTGACGCGCCCAGCTCGCGAAGAAGAGCTGAGGAATCTGTTTTTCGCGCTCAACTAATGGCCCCTGGTGGCACGGAATCAGCGTACGGGGTTGTGTGCACCGGCGCGACATAGGGATTGAGACATCGGGCCTGTTGGCGTGACGCTCAAACGTGCTGATTCTGCGCAAAATAGCCGCAATAGACGGTCCCCGAGGAGTAGCGCAGAGCGTTGTACTGGTTGCATCACGGTGGGAAAGCGCGGCTCGGGGTGAGCGGCGCGAGGAGGCCAGTACATGAATGAGCAGCTCGTGTGGAATCGTGCCGATGAGATCGCAACTCGTCGGCGGGTTGCGCACGGCGCCCTCCGTCAGGCCGCTCGACACGAGCATGCTGTTGAGGCATGCCTCGGTGAGCTCGGCGGCTATGACGCGCCAACGATGGGACTGGTCGCCTCGGTGCTGCGCCGGGTCCGCCGCCATGCGGATCGGGCCGAAGGGCTGGCGCAGATGGCCTCACGGATCAACCGCGACCCGGAGTTTGCACCGGTCCTGGTGGAGGCGCTCCATCGGCAGCGCGGATTACGCGCGCGCATCGAAGCCTGGTGCGACCAAAACCAGTCAGCCTAGGGACAATTCCCAGGTAGGGCAAAGCGTTGGTCTGGCAGGCTGCTAGCGGGCAACGTGGCGCCCGCTCAGGCGCCCACGTACACCATCCGCTCATCCGTGAAGAAGTCGAACGCGGCCTCGCCGCATTCGTGCTGGCCGAGCCCGCTTCCCTTGACACCACCGAACGGAACCTGCGCCTCACCACCTAGTGTGGGGATGTTGACGTGGAGCATCCCCGCCTCGCTCGACCGGGCGTACGCCATGGCTCGGCCCACGTCTCGCGTGTAGACGGATGACGAGAGCCCGTAGCGGACGTCGTTGGCGATCGACATGGCATCGTCGAAGTCATCGGCGGGGATGATGGAGAGTACCGGGCCGAAGATCTCGTCCTGGGCGATGGTCATGGACCGGTCCACGTTGACGAAGATCGTGGGCTCCACGAAGTGGCCTTCTGCGAGCTCCGGGCGGCTGGGGCTGCTGCCGTCGAGCAAGAGTGTGGCCCCGTCTGCCTGCCCCCGCTTGATGTAGTCCAGGACGGTCTGGCGCTGGCTGGCGTCGACGATCGGCCCCATGGTGACGCCTTGTTGGAGGCCGTCGCCGGTCACAATGTGTTCCGCGCGATCGGCGACTAGCTCCGTGAACTCGTGGAGGATGGAGCGCTGGACGACGGCGCGGCTAGTGGCGGTGCAGCGCTGTCCGGTGGATCCGAATGCCCCGGTGGCGACATCCGCGGCGGCTTTCGGCAGATCCGCATCATCGAGGACGATGACGGGGTTCTTCCCGCCGAGCTCTAGCTGGACCTTGCAGAAACGCCGCGCGGCGCGCGCGTAAAGCGCGGCGCCGACCTGGTTTGAACCGGTGAAGGTGATGGCTTTGACCCGTGGGTCATCCACGATCACGTTTCCCACGGTGCCTCCGGAGCCGATGACCAGGTTGAGCACGCCCGGCGGGAGTCCGGCCTCCGCGTACGCCTGCACCAGGAGCTGGGCGCACCAGGGTACGAGCGACGCGGGCTTGAACACCACGGTATTGCCGGCGACGAGGGCCGGGGCGATCTTCCAGGCAGGGATGCAGAACGGGAAGTTCCACGGCGTGATCACGCCGACCACGCCAAGCGGTGCCTTTTCGGTGTAGATGAGGACGTTGCGCATGGCGGAGGGGATGGTCTTGCCGTGCATGCGCACGCCTTCGCCGGCGGCGAAGTACATGTTTGCCAGGCCGCGATCTAGCTCCGCCAGTGCTTCCGGTAGGATCTTGCCTTCTTCCTGCGTAAGCGCGCGGGCGATCTCGGCGCGGCGCGATTCTATGATCTGTGCCGCCTTGTTCACGATCTTGCCGCGCTCTGGCGAGGGCACGTCACGCCATGCCGCGAAGGCCGCCTGGGCGGAGTCGATGGCGGCCTGGGCATCCGCCGGTGTGGACTGTGTGGCGTGGTTGAGCACCTGGGAGGCGCGGGCGGGGTTGGTATTAGGCGTCATGTCGGCGAGGGAGCCGCGCTGCCAGGCGCCGTTGATGAAGTTGAGGATTTCGTCACCGGTGGATGTGCTCATGTTGCTACTGTCCTGGAGTCTGACGCGCGGCGTGGCCGTGCGCGGGGTGGTTGAGGATAACAGAGCGCTCGTTTCGTGGCAGGCGCGGGCCTCTGGTATGCTTATGGGTCGATAGTGCGATTCTGACGGGATCGCGCGCGCCGATGTAGCTCAGGGGTAGAGCAGCCGCCTCGTAAGCGGCAGGCCGTGAGTTCGAATCTCACCATCGGCTCCCACCGCGGGATCGGGCGCTGTGGCCGCGGGGTCGTTCAACGCGTGACGGGGTTGAGGTCAAGCGGCTCGGGGTTGGCCTCACAGGCGATGCCGTCGCGGTCGCTATCGAGTTGCCGCGGGTCGCTGGCGTCGGCTCTGAGCAGCGCCTGAGCATCAGCCTGGCTGCCGATGTCCAGACAATTGATGGCTTCGGCGCGGCCAGCGTACGCCGCGTAGTTCGGGCCAGCGGTGCCGCCATCGCTCGGAACGGTCAGAGCCCCAGCGTCGCCATCCTGCGCGCGGACTGCCGTGGAGAGAGTGAGCAGCACTGCTAAGGCCCACGGAAACGGAGCGGTCCGGAGCACTCTCCTCGTCCTCGGCAACGCGGGAGACATCGTAGTGGACGATGATACACGCCTCGCTCAGCGTGAAGAGCCGGACCGCAACGTGCCCGGGTCTGGGGTCCCTTGAAGTGCGCAATCAAGCTCACGTGCGTCGCAAGACGTTTGATGTATTGTTTCGACGGCATCTGCAGGAATGTGGCCTTTTCGAGAGACTGCGTAGTTGATACACTGACCCGCCATCGACATAACGCCCGAGTGAGGAGGTGTTGACGGAGCGCGCCGAACGGCTGAGACTACGCGATTGCCTCAGGCGGTGTAACTGTGGCGAGACGGCTGTCTGGGCGAACTTTGGTGATTTGAAATAGGGGGCTCAGGTGGGAGACAGAGTAGCGCGGTTATCTCGCTGCGTACGGAGATGGGAACGGAGCGCGACGCTCCGACGATTCACCTGGCTGGTTGTGGCGGCGGTGGCGATCGTGCCGGCGTTCGGTACGGGGGCGTCACCCGTTCTTGCGCAGGCGTCACGGACGTGGGTGTCTGGAGTCGGCGACGACGTGAACCCTTGTAGTCGAACCGCTCCCTGCAAGACGTTTGCCGGGGCAATCTCCAAGACCGCGACGAACGGTGAGATCAGCGTGCTGGATCCGGGTGGGTTTGGAGCGGTGACCATCACCAAGTCCATCACGATCGATGGCACAAACGGGGCGGGTTTTGGCTCCATCCTCGCGGCAGGAACGAACGGGATTCTCATCAACATCACGAACACCGCGGATACCAATAGCACGGTCATTCTCCGAAACCTATCCATCAACGGCTTCAGTACAGGGCTCAATGGGATACGGATCTTGGCCGCCAGGTCCGTCATCATCGAGGAGACGGAGGCTTTTGGCTTCCGCGGATCCAGCACTTCGCGGGGGATCTCAGATGAACGGCAAGCTCCCGGCAATCTTGCCGTCTCCAATTCTTCGTTCACGAACAACTCGCAGGTAGGCATTGCGATTGTTTCGCCGAACCGGTCCCGCATCACGGCAGTGCTGGACAACGTGCTGGTCCACGGAAATGGCACGGGTCTGTCGCTGGCGTTCAACGCTGGCGTTACCGTGACGGACTCTGCCATCACGGCCAACACGACGGATCTGGGGTTTGGGATCGTAGTCCAGCACAACGGCACTGAGGTGCAACTGGCGAGAACGGTCATCGCGGGCAACGGGACCGTGGGGCTGCGTCTTCAGACAGAGTCTCCGACGGTGCGGATCTCCGAGACCATGATCGTGGACAACGCGGGTGCCGGCGTCAGCGTGGGCGGAGGGACGTTCCGGTCCTGGGGCAATAACCGGATTGCCGGGAACGCCGACGATTCAACTCCCGGCGGCTCGATCATTCCGCAGCAGTGATGCGCACGGGCGAGAAAGTGTCGCCCTGCCGTCTGAGTGTGGCTGGGCGGGCGCGTGGCGCTCGTCCAGCCGCCGCCGATCCGTGAAGCTCGCGCGAGCAGAACCGTCCGTCGCCGATTGGCATGGGCGGCCGGAAGCGCGGATTAGATGGGTGTGTCGCTGTTCGACGGACGGCCGTTCTTGCGTCATTGCCGTAGGCTGATGGCGTCGTTGGCGCCGCCACTGACGGGTGGGATCAGAGCTAGCTCGTCGCCATCGTGAAGCGGGTAGGTGGCCGCGACGTACTCCTGATTGACCGCGAGCATGCCTTGCTCCAGCCGGGTGAGGCGTGGGAAGCGCTGGCTCAGGGATGCAAGGGCTTCCGCGACGGTGGCCCCGCTGCGGACCTCGAGGTCGAGCCGGCTGGCGCCCGCGGCTTCACGGTAGGTGGCAAACAGTCTGATCTTGATGGTCATGCCGCACCAGTATACGGTTGCTCGTCTGGGAGGTCCCGGAAGGTAGTGAGCTGGATGCATTCCTCCTCCAGGAGAGATGTGACCTCTGGCGTGACAAGCGCGGCGTACTCGGCTTCACGGCCGCCCGTGAAGGAGGTGAGCTGGGCTAGCTCCCGGTCTGGGAATCCGGGATGCGCCATCAATTCGGTGGTGCCGCGCGGAAGCTGGCGGAGCTGGGCCGTCAGCGCGCGGGAGCCGAATCCCATCCCGAGGGCGATGCCGCGGAACTGGAGGGAGCCGCCGATCCGGAAGGGGAAACGCCTGCGCGAGATGCTGGCGCGCGCGGCGACTGAGATCACGGCAACGCGGACCAGATCTAGTGGCCCTGCCCCGGGAAGGTGGCCGAGCGGCTCGCGCGGATGGCGCACCCAGCGGATGCCCTGCTCGGATGCCAGCTCGTCCACCACGGGGCGGACGACAGGGTGGATGTGGATGTGATGGTGTGAGTCCAGATGGGACGGTTTTGCGCCGAGCTGGGCGAGTTTTGCGAGCTGGGCGCCCAGCTCCGCGCGGATCTCCTGGGTACTGACCATTCCTAGCGAGAGGCGGAGGGCGAGCTGCCACAGCACGAGGAAGGCACCGTTGCGATCCACCAGGCTCGGTACCTGGGAAGGATTGAGAAGTGGACGGCCGGCGGTGAGGGTGAGGTGCGCACCGAGATCGAGGGTGGGGTGTTCGCTTGCCCGCGACACGGCATCGGCGGCCGATGGGAGGTTTGCCATGATGCTGGCGGCGGTTACGATCCCGTGGGTGTGGGCGCTGATGATGCCCTGATTGACCCCGGGGCTGATGCCGAAGTCATCAGCATTCACGATGAGCGTCCGAGGGCCGTGATGCGTCGTTTGCGCCATTGCGATAATTGTACCGAGGGCCGGGCGATATACTCCGAGACGACGTTGCTGGCTCGCATTCCCAGCCCGCTCGAATCCTGGCATCCTGGCGTGGTGACACCGGTTTGGACCTGAGCCCGATCAGCCGTGGCGGCCCGAGTGACTGCTCTCATACCAGGTGAAGCCGTCCCGCTCCCCAGCTCTGAGGCGCTGCGCCGGGCCCTTGCGCTGTACCGACCCGTGGGGCTGGGGGTGACCGCTTTTGTGACTATTCGTCACTGGTTGGCGCCCATAGCCGCGGTGCTGGACGCGCTGCCGGCCGGTGGACGGCTGCTTGACGTGGGGTGCGGCCACGGGCTGTTTGCGAACGCGGCGGCGCTGGCCTGTACGACGCGCACGGTCGTCGGGATTGACCCCTCGCCGGTGAAGATCGGGGCTGCCCTGGCGGCTGGCAGGGCCGTTTCCAACGTGTCGTTCGTTCAGGGTGTTGTGCAAGACGCACCGACTGGCCCATTTGATGCCATAAGCATCCTGGATGTGCTGTACCTGCTACCGGTGGAGCAGAAGCTGGCCATACTGCGGGCGTGTCGGGAGCGGATCGCGGTAGACGGCGTGTTGTTGTTGAAGGCGAACGACACGGCGCCGCGGTGGAAGTACCAGGTGGCTCGCGCACAGGAAGTCCTCATGACACGCGTTGGCCTCACGTTGGGACATGGCGACCTGCACTTCTTGAGCCGCGAGCAGAACGCCGCGCTGCTAGAGCTGGCGGGTTTCCGTCCGACTATTCACGTGCTGGAGACCTGGCTGCCCTACCCCCACGTGCTGATCACAGGTGTACCGGCGTGAAGCGTCTCTCCGTGGTGATCCCAGCCTACAACGAGTCCAAGGTCATTGCGGACACGGTGACGCGCGTGGCCGACTATCTGGACAGGACCGGCGGGGGCGAGCTTCTGGTGGTGGATGACGGCAGCAAGGACGATACACGCGACATCGTGACGCGGATTTCGCAGGCTCGTCCGTCGGTGCGACTGATCGTCAACGACACGAACCGCGGCAAGGGCTACTCCGTGAAGCACGGCATCCTGGAGTCACGTGGGGAGTTTGTGCTGTACACCGATGCCGATCTGGTCTACCCCATTGAAGGCGTCGAGCCATTCATTGCCGAGCTCGAGCGTGGGGCGGATGTGGCGATTGGCTCGCGTAGCCACGTGCGGACCTTGTTCGCGCTGCACCCACGGCACTTCTCCTACATCTACCAGCGCTACCTGGTTGGGCGCGCCTACATCAACGTGGTGAATCGGATCCTTGGCATAGACGTCTCGGACACGCAGGCGGGCTTCAAGGTGCTCAGGGGTGAGGCGGCCCGCGACGTGTTTGCGCGTACGACCCTCACGAACTTCGCTTTTGACGTGGAGGCGCTCTACATTGCCCGACGGCTGGGGCTACGGATCGTGGAGATGCCCGTCTACTTCGTGTATCTGGGCGAGCAAAGCAGCGTGCAGCTTGTGAAGGACTCTACCCGGATGTTCAGGTCGCTGCTGACGATTCGGTCGAACGGCCGCCGGGGCCTCTACGATCGTCTGCCCGCCCGCTGAACCACGCGAGGTGAGCCAGCGGTAGCCCGAAGATCATCAGCACGGAGATGGCCATGATCTCGGTGTAGGTCATGGGCTGGTACACGGGCCAGATGTACTTGAAGACCACGTAGTTCAGGACACCGCCGATGGAGAACAAGGCGGCCCTGACGCGCCGTCCGTGGTCGGGAACCACCGAGGCGAGCGCGACGAGCCAGGCGAGATACCACGGTTCCCACCAGATGCACGCGAAGGCCAGGTAGACGAACGTGACGTCGTGCAACGCGAGCAGCCAGCGGGCGCTTGTCGGTTGCGCGGGCATCGGCTCTGCGCGGGACTCTCGCCACCACGCCCAGAGGCGCCACGCGACGTAGACGGTGAACGCGGAAGCCGTGAACGACGCGGCCGCGCGCCCGGCGGTTTCGAACTCCATGTAGCGGCGCAGTAACTCGCGCAGCATGGTGGGCAGTGAGGCGGTGAACCAGTTTCCGCGCGTCAAGAAATGGAGGGTGGAGGCGCCTTCCCAGAACGGGGCGTAGAGGACGACGGCGAGCAGCAGGCTGGTCGCGCCACCGAGCAGGAGCCAGCGGAGTCTGACCCAGCGGACGGCCCGGTGGTGGACCATGGCCGCGACCACGACGGGCCCGAGCGCCGCGGCGGGGATCTTCGTGAGCATGGCGAGGGCCAGGAAAGGGAGGGCTAGCGGGTACATCTGGCGCAGGACTGCCAGAACCGCCAGCAGGATGAACAGAACCATCCAGGAGTCGTTGTGGGCGTTCCCCACGAGCTCGAATTGCAGCAATGGGTTCCAGGCAAACATCATCACTGAACGGTTGCGCGCGGAGGTTGCGGTTCCCGACAGGATCAAGGCGAGTATGCAGGAGCACGCTACGTAGCCGAGAAGTCCGAGGATCTTGAACGCCCAGAGGCCGGTGAGGAGATCCGCGCCCCCGAGCGCCGTGGGCGCGATGCTGATGAGCTGCCAGACCGGCCCGTACACGGATGGCTCGAGGGGCCAGGGAGAGAATCCGGCCAGGATGTCCGCGAACGCGGCCGGCGGCTGGGTGAAGGGGTTCCCGCGATAGAAGAGGCTGATCCGCCCGTACATCAGATAGTCGTAAACGTCCAGCGCGGCGACCGGGTAGATAGCGGCCATGACGATGCCGAATGCCACCTGCCAGAGCACGATCTGCCGGAGCAGCCCATCGCCGCGGTCTTCCGGCCAGCGAGGGTACAGCAGGGCGAGCCACTGGATGCCGAAGAGGACAATGAAGCTGCCCACGAAGCTGAGCTGCCCGCTGAGGGTTAGCCCTCCCAAGAAGGCATAGTCCAGGAACGGCTGGGCGTAAAGCTCGGCGAGCGGCCACTGCCGGGCGAACATGGCCGCGTAGATCGCGGTGCTGGCGATCCCGGCCACGGCCAATGCGACTTGCGCGGACGGGCGGAACGCCCGAGGCGCTGAACAGGCGTGCATTGTGTGCGATTCTCGCACGCGGCGGTGTACCGTTGCGCGCGAAGTCGCTAGAATGCTGACTTTGGGGGGCGGAGAGAGGCGCCCCAACGGACGACGAGGGCGGAGTGGGAGATGCCGGGTTTCGTGACTGTTGCGCAGACGTCTGAGATTCCACCGGGGACGATGAAAGAAGTGGATCTAGACGGAGAGAGCGTGGTGGTCGTTAATGTAGCGGGCCAGTACTACGCGATCGAGGGTGTGTGCACGCACCAAGGAGGCCCGCTGGGCGAAGGACAACTGAAGGACTGCGTTGTGACGTGCCCCTGGCACAGCGCGGCGTTTGACGTACGGTCTGGTGACGCGGTGCACCTGCCAGCGACCGATGCGCTGGCCCCGTACCGCGTGCGAGTTTCCGGCACCGAGATACAGATTGCCGCCACGTGAGGCTGGGCAACCGATTAGCGTCACGCCGCGGCTGAGCGGCGCGCCGGCGCGTACCGAAATACAGTTACTGGACACCACCACGGGGAGCCACACCATGACGGCCGCGGTCTGGCCATGATCGATCTGGCCTCAATGATTCGCGATGTCCCGGACTTTCCGAAGCGCGGGATTCTGTTCAAGGACATCACCACATTGCTGAAAGACGGCCCGGCATTTCGTCAGGCCCTGGACACGCTGGCGGACACCGTCCGCGCCTGGAACGTGGATGTCGTGGTGGGAATGGAGTCGCGAGGGTTCATCCTTGCCGCGCCGCTGGCGTATTTGCTGGGCAAGGGGTTTGTGCCAGTGCGGAAGCTTGGGAAACTGCCGGCACGGACGTACAGCGCCGAATACGATCTTGAGTATGGGACGAACACGCTGGAGCTCCACGTGGACGCGATCAGCCGGGGCCAGCGGGTGGTGGTGGTGGACGACCTGCTCGCGACGGGTGGTACCGTGGGGGCAACGATGGACCTGGTTCGTCGCGGTGGTGGGGTGATCGCCGGGGCGGCGTTCCTGGTTGAGCTGACGTTTCTCGACGGTCGCAGGCGTCTGGATGGCTACCCCATCACGACGTTGATCCAGTACTGACGGCTCGGCAGGACTCAGACGCGCACATTTGCGAGGCGAGGCTGGGCGTGTGTATACTGCCGCGCCCTGGTGGTGCTATGCCCCGTGGGTGACAACTGAAGAATCTGGGCTCTTATCCAGAGTGGCGGAGGGACCGGCCCTACGATGCCCGGCAACCGGTCCGTGGTGCGTGCAGAGCAGCACGACGGCGAGGTGCCAATTCCGACAGACCCGTTGGGGATCTGAGAGATGAGAGGCGGCGCAAGTGTGTGGGTTCTCTCCGGAGAGCCTTTTCTTATGCCCTGTGTTCTTGTGACGTGTGGTCTTGCGCCTTGTGTTGGTTCCGAGTGTCTGCTCTCCCTAGCGTCTCTGCGTCGTGAGGTCGATGCGCACCATCGAGTTTGACGGTTCCGTGCTCCGCCTGTTGGATCAGACGCTGTTACCGCAGGTTACGCGGTTTGCCGAGTGCCGCGACGTTGACGCGGTTGCCGACGCGATCCGGTCCATGAAGGTGCGCGGCGCGCCTGCCATCGGTGTCTCAGCGGCATATGGGATGGTGCTGGCGGCGCTGCAGGCTTCCGGGCGCGATCAGGTGATGGACGTCCTGCGCGACGCAGCGGCCCTGCTTAAGGGCACCCGCCCCACGGCGGTGAATCTCGCCTGGGCGGTGGATCGTTGCCTGGCCGAGGCGGGGCGGGTGGCCGCCGCAACGGCGGAGGGTCGGCGACTGGAGGCTGTGCAGGCGGCGCTGCACCGCCTCGCGGATGATCTGGCGGCGGACGACGTTCGAGTGAATCGGACGCTGGGCGCGTTCGGCGCGGAATTGATCCCCGATGGGGCGCGCGTGCTGACTCACTGCAATGCTGGCGCGCTGGCCTGCGTTGACTACGGCACGGCCCTGGGCGTGGTACGCGGCGCCGTGGCGGCGGGCAAGCGGATCCACGTGCTGGTGGACGAGACGCGGCCGTTCCTGCAGGGTGCCAGGCTCACCGCGTGGGAGCTGCAGCGGGATGGGATTCCGCTGACGCTGATCTCTGACAACATGGCTGGCTATTTCTTCTCCCGGGGGCAGGTAGACGCGGTGGTTGTGGGCGCCGATCGTGTGGCGGCGAACGGCGATGTGGCGAACAAGATCGGGACGTACACGCTGGCCGTGCTCGCGCATGCCCATGGGATCCCCTTCTACGCCGCTGTACCCACGTCCACGATCGACCTCTCGGTGGCGTCCGGCGAGCTGATACCGATCGAAGAGCGGAGTGAGGATGAGGTGACTCACGTGCGCGGCGTGCGGGTGGCGCCGGAGGGGGTGCGCGCGGCGCATCCCGCGTTTGACGTGACGCCGGCGCGCCTGGTGACGGCGATTATCACGGAGGACGGCGTTTGCCGCGGGCCGTATCAGGAATCTCTGCGCCAGGCCGTGGAGCATTGCGCTGGCGCGCTGGGGCAGTCGGCGTGATGCGTGACGGCCGAGTGGCAGGGGAGACTCAGCGATTCGCTGTCGCAGCTAGCATGTCGGGGCACAGAGCACGCGGCGGAGACGTGGATCGAGAAAGCGCATATGGAAGCTGACTTCATTGTCCCCCGGAGGGACGTGGCGGACGTCGGGGTGATCGGGGGTTCGGGGTTCTATGAGCTGCTGGATGGCGTGCGGCCGCTCGCGGTGCGCACACCGTACGGTGCGCCGTCTGACGAGATCGCGGTGGGCACGTACCAGGGCGTGCGGGTGGCCTTTCTGGCCCGGCATGGGCGGGGGCACCGGTATCCGCCGCACCGCATCAATTATCGCGCGAACATCTGGGCGCTGGCGTCGCTGGGCGTAAACCACATCCTGGGGCCGAGCGCGTCTGGCAGCCTACAACCGCACATCAAACCAGGGGACTTCGTGGTCTGCGACCAGTTCTTCGACCGTACGTCCGGCCGCCCGGACACGTTCTACGAGAGCCCGCCAGTGGTGCACATCGGCGCGGCCGATCCGTACTGTCCAGAATTGAGCGGTATCGTCGTCGCGTCCGCTCGCGAGCTGGGCATCCCGGTACACGAGCGTGGGACAGTGGTTGTGATACAGGGCCCGCGCTTCTCCACGCGCTCAGAGAGCCGCTGGTACACGAGCATGGGTTGGGAAGTGGTCAATATGACTCAGTATCCGGAACAGATCCTCGCGCGAGAGCTGCAGATCTCGTACGCGAACATCTCGCTCATTACCGATTACGACGTGGGCCTGGACGGAGTCGCGGACAAGCCGGTCTCAGTGGCGGAGGTGATAGAGGTGTTCCACCAGAACAACGCCCGTGTGCGCGATCTGCTGCTCCACGTGATTCCGCGCATCCCGCGCGGTCGCACGTTTGCCAGCCACCGCGCCCTGGAAGGAGCGGTACTGTCGTGACAACGCTGGTGGCTGTTGGCTCGCTGGGGCTGGACACGCTGGAGACGCCTTTTGAGAAGGCGGAACGGGTGCTGGGGGGCTCGGCGGCCTACTTCGGGCTGGCAGCCCGCTTGTACACGGACGTGGGCATTGTCGCCGTGGTTGGCTCGGACTTCCCGGACGAGCACGTACAGCTTCTTCAGAGCGCGGGCGTTGACGTCTCTGGTCTGCAGCGCGCGGAGGGTGAGACTTTCTTCTGGTCTGGTCGGTACCACTACGACATGAACACGCGGGACACGCTGGAGACGCGGTTGGGCGTGTTCGCTGACTTCGATCCGGTGCTGCCCCAAGGTTACCGGCAGGCGCCGTACGTGTTCCTCGCGAACATCATGCCCACGCTGCAGATCGCGGTGCAGCAGCAGATCTCCAACCCACGCCTGGTGGTGCTGGACTCGATGAACCTGTGGATCGACATCGCGAGGCCCAGGCTGACCGAGGCGATCGGTGGTGCGAACATCCTCACCATCAACGATGAGGAAGCGCGCCAGTACACCGGCAAGCGAAGTCTGCTTGCTGCCGCGCGCGACATCATGGCGCAGGGGCCCAGAGCGGTGATCGTGAAGAAGGGCGAGCATGGTGTGGTGCTGATCTCCGAGAACGGGGTGTTTGGCGCGCCCGCGCTCCTGCTGGAAGACGTGAAGGACCCCACCGGCGCAGGCGACTCGTTTGCGGGAGGCTTTCTGGGCTACCTGGCGGAATCTGGCGATACTTCGTTTGCCGGAATTCGGCGCGCACTGATTCACGGGACCGCCGTTGCATCATTCACGTGCGAGTCGTTCGGGGTGGAGCGGCTGGCGCGGGTCACGCGAGCTGAAGTGGAGGCTCGGTATCGCGAGCTCGTGGATTTCACAACGTTCGAGACCGCGTCGCTCAATGACGCGACTGTCTAGGCCGCGTTCTGGGACGCGGATAGGAAAGGGTAGGAACTATGGCGAGCGGTAGCTCGAACTACGACGTACGGGACATCAACCTTGCCGATCGCGGCTTGCTGAAGATGGAGTGGGCCGGTGCCGAGATGCCCGTGCTCAAGCTGATCCGGGAGCGGTTCCGGCGCGAGCGTCCGCTGGAGGGGCTGCGGTTGTCCGCCTGTCTCCACGTGACGAGCGAGACTGCTAATCTCGCCGTGGCGCTGAAGGAGGGCGGGGCCAACCTCGTGCTCTGCGCGTCCAACCCACTCTCCACCCAGGATGACGTGGCGGCCGCGCTGGCTGGCGAACACGGCATCCCCACCTACGCCATCAAGGGCGAGGATGAGAAGACGTACTACCAGCACATCGATGCCGCGCTGGCCCACCAGCCGAACCTGACGATGGATGACGGCGCGGACCTTGTAAACGTGCTGCATTCGCAGAAGTCCAACCTGCTGCCCGGGGTCATCGGCGGCACGGAGGAGACCACCACGGGTGTCATCCGTCTGAAGGCGATGGCGAAGGCCGGTGCCCTGAAGTTCCCAGTGATCGCCGTGAACGATTCCATGACGAAGCACTTCTTTGACAATCGGTATGGCACAGGGCAGAGCACACTGGACGGCGTGATCCGCGCCACGAACGTGCTCCTGGCCGGGAAGACCATCGTGGTAGTTGGCTACGGCTGGTGTGGCCGCGGCGTTGCCAGCCGCGCGGCGGGACTGGGCGCCCACGTCATCGTGACAGAAGTGGATCCGGTCCGGGCGCTGGAGGCCACGATGGATGGATTCCGAGTGATGCCGATGACGGCGGCTTCGGCGGTAGCAGATTTCATCATCACGGTCACGGGCAATCTGAACGTCATCGATGCTCCGCACGTGGATCGGATGAAAGACGGCGTGATCCTGGCGAACTCCGGGCACTTCAACGATGAGATCAACATCCCGTCCATCGAAGCGCAGACGAAGGCTCGTCGGAAGATCCGCGACTTCGTGGACGAGTTCACGCTCAACGACGGACGGCGGATCTATCTGCTTGGTGAGGGACGGTTGATCAACCTGGCCGCGGCAGAGGGCCACCCTGCCGCCGTCATGGACATGAGCTTTGCCAACCAGGCGCTGGGTGCCGAGTTCATGGTTCGTAACGCGGCGTCGCTCAAGAATGACGTGTACGTGGTTCCAGAGGAGATCGATCGGGAGATCGCTCGCCTGAAGCTGGAATCGATGGGTGTCGGCATTGACGCGCTGACCGCCGAACAGGAGAAGTATCTGGCTTCCTGGGATATGGGCACCTAGGGCGGCGTCTGAGCCGACTGACTTGACGTGAGCGTGTTGACTTCAGCGTGTTGATCTAAGGAGGATCGATGCCTAGCACCTTTATGGATTCCCCGAGCCTGCTGTTCACCTCCGAGTCGGTGACAGAGGGACACCCGGACAAGATTTGCGATCAGATCTCTGACGCCGTGCTGGACTGGTCTCTTAGCCAGACGCCCATGGCGCGCGTTGCGTGCGAGTCTGGGATCAAATCCGATGAGCGGGACGACTGGGTTTCCGTCTTCGGTGAGGTCACGCCGCTGCCGCCGAAGTACATCGTGCGCGAGTTGGTGCGCAAGACACTCCGCGACATTGGCTACACGGATCGCGAGTTTGGCACGTGCGACACCGCGGTGCACATCGACGTGCAGCTGTCCGGGCAGTCCGCGGACATTGCCCTGGGTGTGGACAAGGCGCTGGAGGCCAAGGAAGGCTCTCAGCACGATGATCTGGACACAGGCGCCGGCGACCAGGGGATGATGGTTGGCTTTGCGTGTGATGAGACACCGGAGCTGATGCCGCTGCCAATTGCTCTGGCCCACCGGCTGACGCGCCAGCTCACGAAGGTGCGGAAGGACGGGACCCTCAAGTATCTGCGCCCGGATGGCAAGAGCCAGGTGACCGTGGAGTATCAGAAGGGCCGACCGGCGCGGGTAGACACCATTGTGATCTCCACGCAGCACGCGCCGGATGTGTCGCAGGAGCAGATCGCGGCGGACCTGCGGGTGTTCGTCATCGATCCGATCGTGCCGCACGACCTGATGCAGCACACACGGGTCCTGATCAACCCCACCGGCCGCTTCGTCATCGGCGGTCCGTACGGTGATTCTGGTCTAACCGGCCGCAAGATCATCGTGGATACGTACGGTGGGATGGCGCGCCACGGAGGCGGGGCGTTCTCCGGCAAGGACCCGACGAAGGTGGACCGGTCAGCGGCGTACGCAGCGCGATACGTGGCGAAGAATGTGGTGGCCGCGGGGCTGGCGAAGCGATTCGAGGTGCAGCTTGCGTACGCCATCGGCGTGGCGAAGCCCGTGTCACTGATGATCGAGGCGTTTGGCACCGCCGCGGTGGACGAGGACAAGATTCTGGGAGCGGTCCAGGGGGTGTTTGACCTTCGCCCAGCGGCGATCATCCGCGATCTTAACCTGCGCCGCCCGATCTACAAGGCCACGGCGGCGTATGGGCACTTTGGTCGGGACGACATCGACGCCCCATGGGAGCAGACGGACAAGGCCGCCGCGCTGCGCGCGTCCGTAGGCCTGTCTTAGCGTTGTTGAGGCGCGGATGGCCGCGGAGTTGCGCCCGCGCCATCCGCGTCGTCGCGCTGGACCTGAGGCACCTATGGGTGCCTCAGGCTGGCTGATCCTGTTAGACTGAGCGCCATGCGTGTGCTGATCACCGGCATCGCTGGGTTCGTTGGCAGGCATCTCGCGGCGCACCTGGCCGCCTCTGGCAACGACGAGATCTGGGGGATCGTTCGCGAGGCCGGTGGGGAGTCCCCCCTTATTCCCAGCGCTCGTCTTGTGACGGCCGACCTCCAGAACCGCGCACAGGTAGATGCCGCCGTGCAGGTTGCCAATCCAGACGTTGTGTACCACCTGGCCGCGCAGTCTTCGGTGGCACGATCGCTCACCGATCCGCTCCCGACGTTGACCAACAATCTGGTTGGCCAGGTGAACCTGTTTGAGTCACTTCTGGCCGCGGGTCTGACGACGCGTGTCCTGGTGGTTGGCTCGAATGAGGAGTACGGACTCACCCGACCGGATGAGCTCCCGATCCGCGAGACGAAAGAGCTCCGCCCCATCAGCCCTTACGCCGTGAGCAAGGTGGCTCAAGATATGCTGGCGCACCAGTACTTCGCGACGCGGAAACTGGACGTGGTGCGGGTTCGCCCTTTCGTCCACACGGGCCCGGGGCAGTCGGACACGTTTGTCACACCGTCATTTGCCCGTCAACTGGTGGCGATCGAGCGAGGAGAGCAGGACCCGGTGATCCGCGTGGGGTACCTCAAGGGAGAGCGGGACTTCTGCGACGTTCGAGACGTGGTGCGGGGATACAAGTCCCTCGTTTTGAAGGGCGTCTCTGGCGAGGTCTACAACCTGGGCAGCGGCAAGCCCCGTTCTATCGAGAGCTTGCTCCATAAACTGATTGAGCTGTCATCGGTGAATCCGACCATAGAGGTTGACCCGGCGCGTGTGAGGCCGCTAGAAGTGCCGGTGCAGTACGCTGATTGTTCGAAGCTGCGAGCGGCAACGGGGTGGGAGCCGACGATCCCGTTTGAGCAGACGCTCGCGGACGTGCTCACCGAATGGCGCACGCGAGCGGACTCCCAGCCAACCCTTCGCTGAGTTGGAAGCCGGGTAGCGTTGCCGACCGGCCGGGACCCGGCCGGGCGGCGGTACCGGACTACTGATCTATCACTGACCCGTCTTCGTGTAGGCGGGTGCCGATCCAGCGGAACTTGTACGGGTGCTTCTCTGCCGCGTCTGGGGCTAGCTCCACGCCGATCCCCGGACCGTCAGGCACGACGAGGTAGCCCTTGCCGTCGTGGACGAGCGTATTCCGCATGATCTCGCTCTTTGGCGGCACGTCTTCGCCGATGGGGTACTCCTGAAGCGCGAAGTTAGGGATACACGCGGCGAGCTGCACGCACGCCGCGGTGCTGACGGGACCCAGAGGGTTGTGGGGAACCACGCCGACATGGCGCGCCTCTGCCAGGGCCGCGATCTTCTTAGCGCCGGTGATGCCGCCGCACATGCAGACGTCTGGCCGCACGTACTGTACGGCGCCGCGGGCGAGCAGCATCTCGAACTCGTAGATGGTGTGCAGCCGCTCACCGGTGGCGATTGGGATGTGGATGTTCTCCGCCACCAGACCCATGGCGTCGAAGTTGTCCGGCAGGATCGGGTCTTCGTAGAAGAACGGATGGAATGGCTCGATTCCACGCGCCAGGACGATGGCCTCCGCCGGTGTGAGCCGCCGGTGGATCTCGATGCACAGGTCTACCTCATCGCCCAGGGCCTCGCGGTACTGCCGGACGCGGTCGATGGCGTTGCGCATCTTGCCGACGTGGGTCTCGAAGTACGGTTTGCTGCGGGGCTCGTCCAGGAAGGGTGTGAGGTGCCCCACGGCGGTGAATCCGCGCTTCTTGGCGGCCACGCAGCCGGCGACGAGCTCCTCCGTGGTGGCTCCGAAGACGTGGTAGTAGACGCGCGTCTTGTCGCGGCATTTCCCGCCGAGGAGCTGGTACACGGGGACGTCAAAGTGTTTGCCGGCGATGTCCCACAGCGCGATGTCGATCGCGCTCAGGGCGCCCATGATGGCGGCGCCGCGGAAGTGGCTGGATCGGTACAGGTACTGCCAGTGATGCTCGATCCTGAGCGGGTCCTGCCCCACCAGATAGTGGGCGAACTTCTCCATCACGCTGGCCGAGGCTTCTAAGTAGCCCCAGGCGCCGGATTCGCCGAGGCCGGTGATCCCGGCGTCTGTGTGGACCTTCACAAACAGGTATCGGTCTGTGAAGATGGGCTCGATCCGAGTGATTTTCATGAGGCGGTCCTCCTCGCGGCGGCGAGTATACTGCCGACCCCGAGATGCGCGCGGCGAGGACCTACTCTTCCGGTGTCTCGGCTTCGGGCGCGGGCGGAGTGCCAGGTGACATCGGTGCCGAGGGGGTGAATGGGGCCGGTGCTGTCTGCACGGTTGGATCGAGCTGTGCCGCGACGACGCCCAGAACGGTGTCATCTGGCGCGAGCAGCAGCGTGACGCTTGTGCCGGTTTTCAAGAGCTGGGCCGGGCCTGATGGCGTGTTCCAGCGGATGAAGGAGGGCAGATCTACGGCCCTTGCCTGGCGCGTGCCGAAGCGCGTGGCTACCAGGTCGGCAATGGCGTTGAAGAACTCCGCCGCGTCGGGGTCTGAGTCCCACGTGGACCGCCACGCCAGGACGCCGCGCCCACCGGCGTCTTCGAAGGCGGCCGCCTGGTCGCCGCCCCACCCGGCCGCGGCGGCATCTGCCCAGTCGACCGCGAGGTGCTCACGCAAGATGGTCCGGATGACCAGCTCGCCCATGGTATCTGGTCCCAGCGGGCGCCACAGCGAGCCGAGCGCGGCTGAAATCGGCGGCAGGATGACCGCCACTGGCGCTTCTCGTGTGGTGTATTTCACGGGGTGCAGGATCTGCTCGGTGGAGGTGGGCGGGTCGAAATACGCACGGTCCACGGCCTGGAAGCCGCCGGTGCGATGGAGGCCGCGGACGAAGTCCAGTCCTTCGCGGTAGGGGAACTCCAGCGTGGTGCGCAAGGCAGTTGGCGCGCTGGCCCAGGCGGCAACGCCGGGCTTCTCGCGCGATCCCAGGCTGAACTTATCGCTAGGGGTCATGTGGAGCATGCCCCAGCGGACCATGGTCAGAGTGGCGTCGCCTTCGATCAGGGCGCGCGCGGCGGCTCGGCGGTCGCCGTCAACCAACTGCGGAGCCCGGAACCGCCGCAGGTCGAAGTACTGGTCCTGCAAGGCGTGGGTGAGCTCATGGGCGACGACCAGCCGGTCAGCGCCGCTGGCTGGCACTCCGGCCGCGACGAGCAGGGCGCCGGTGTCGCGGTTGTAGACGGCTTGAGCGGTGTCCCCGCCGAGCAGTGGAGCCAGATCTCGACCGAGACTCGCACCGGTCAGCATCTCGATGGTCTTGAGTGCCGTGAGACTCGGGGAGGTGGCTACGTCAGCACTGGCGGCGAGCGAACCGGAGAGCTCGCGCGAGGTGGCGATTGAGATGGGCGTGTTTGACTTGGCCCCGAGGCCTCTTACCTGGGAGACCTGCTGCCTGATGGCCTCCAGCGGTGGGATGGACTGCGCATCAGCCGGGCGCCCTGGGAGGAGCACCCCCAGGAGGAGGAGTAGCGCGGCCCGGACGACCCGGTGCTTCAACCTCTCCGACCGGACCGACCGCGGAAGGGCGGCCGGCCGGATCCCTGCCGCCCCTGATGTCCGTCGGCGGCGTCTTGCCTTCGCCGGCCGGGGATCAGGAAGGCCACGTTAAGGCCGGCGCGCGGGCCCAGCGACGCCTCGATACGCTCGATGATCCGGAGCCCCAGCAACGCGCGGTCTACGGATCCGCTGGCCTCCGAGAGGCGAATGAGCAGGAGGACCCGCGCGCCTACCTGGAATGCCAGCGGCTCGGTGACACTCTCAACCATGGCCGCTGCCCGCTCGATGGAGTCCACCCGCCGAACGGGTGACTCGTCGCGCGTGTGGAGGCCGGCACCGCGAACCATGCGTGCGAGCCAGACGGACGCCTGTTCCGCCGTCACCTGCGAGTAGAGGTCCGCCACCGGGGCCATCGCGGCGACCACCGCGCCCGATTCGCCGGCACGGGTGAGTACGTCGCTGCTGATCTCGAGGATCGAACCGCCCGCCTCGCGGCCGGCCGCCAGTCCAACGTTGTAGAGCAGCGCCGCTCGGCGGGCCACGCGCTGTTCGGCCTTAAGCTCCGTGGCGAATGCCGCGGCTACGTTTGCCGTCTGGACGGCGGATCGGAGGGCGTCCTCGGAGTCCCCTCGCATGAGCTGGAGGCGGCCGAGGAGCTCGGCAATCTCGGCGGAGACCTGGCCTACGCCCGCGGATTCAGCGGCAGCCGTGCCATCATCGCGCAATGAGCGGAGGAGGTCGTCGCGAGCGTGCTTGACGGCTTCCTCGATGCGGCCAGGGTGGATGCGCCCGTCCTCGACGAGGTCGAGCAGTGCGAGGCGAGCGACTTCTCGGCGAATTGGATCAAAACCCGAGAGCGTCACGGTATCCGGGGCGTCATCGATGACCAACTCTACGCCGGTGGCGGCTTCGAAGGCCTTGATGTTCCGCCCTTCGCGGCCGATGATGCGCCCCTTCACTTCTTCGCGCGGGATTGGGACGGAGACCAGGGCAAACTCGCCCACCATCTCGCCAGATGCGCGCTGGATGGCTAGCGCTGCAGGGCGGGCACGCGCGGCGCGGCAGTCCTGGCTGGCAAGCGCGAGCACGGCCTCGGCGCGAGCGGCGGCGGGCTCCCGCGCGGACGGGGCAACCTCCTCCAGGAGGCGGGCACGTGCCGCGTCGGTGGTCAGGGATCCGATGCGCTCGAGCTCAGCGACCTGCTCGGCGATGGCCTTTCCGGTGGTGTCGGCGCGCTCGGAAAGCTGCGCCTCCTTCTGGTCCAGAGCGGTCTCTCGGGCGGCCGCGGTGTCGATCCGACCCTCCAGCCGCTCCTCGCGGCGCACGAGCCGATGCAGTGTCTCTTCGAGTGCGCCTAGCGCCTGGCGCGAATCGGCTTCGGCCTCTGAGCGTTGCTCCAGGGCCTGGGTACGCGCGACGCGCAGGCGGTCTTCGCGCTCAGTGTGCACGGCGGTGAGCAGGTCGTCCCGCACCCCGGACTCTGAACGCGGCCAGCGGCGGGACACCAGGAACCCGGCGGCGAGGCCGGCGACAGCCACCACGATTGCTAGGAGAGGGACCAATCCCTCCATGGGTCCTCACTTCTGGGCCGTCGCAATGCAGCGGCCGCCGCGCGCATCGCGCGAATGTGGCATTATGCCGCCTGGATGCCCGGTCCCGCGACTGCTGACGCGATGATCCGCGCCACGCGGCGCAGCTTGCCAGCGAACGTGCGAGCCGGGGTTGTACGGACCACTCCTGGAGGACGGCGTGACCGAGGCGGCCGCAAGGCGGGTTGAGCTCAAGCGTGCGACTCGCGAGACGACGATTGATCTCTCGCTTGACATCGATGGCACGGGTAAGGCGCAGATCGCCACGGGTATCGGCTTCTTCGATCACATGCTGGACAGCCTGGCCAGACACGCCCGATTCGATCTGACGCTGCGTGCCGAGGGTGATTTGCACGTGGATGCGCACCATACGATCGAAGACGTTGGCATCGTGTTGGGACAGGCGCTTGATCGGGCGCTGGGCGACAAGCGGGGTCTGCGGCGATTCGCCGATGCCACGGTGCCTCTCGATGAGGCGCTAGTTCAGGCCGTGGTGGATCTCAGCGGCCGTGGGCACGCGTCCGTTGACTTACCGTTTGGCGGGCCGACCATCGGCGGGATGCCCACGGAGATGGTGCCGCACTTCCTGCGCTCTCTCGCGGTGGAGGGGCGGCTCACGCTGCACGTGAGGCTCCTGGCTGGTGAGAACGACCATCACCGCGCGGAGGCGACGTTCAAAGCCCTGGCGCGGGCGCTTGAGATCGCCACGCGGGTGGATCCGCGGATCGCTGGCGAAGTGCCGTCCACCAAGGGCGCTCTGGGCTGACCAGGAGCGGCAACCGTGGCTGCCGCTCCGATGCCGTGTAGCCGCTCGAGCTAGCTAGTGGCGTCCCACTGGCGGGGGCCGTCGTCAGAGTAACCGCACTGCTCGCAGTCGTTGTAGTAATGCATGGCTGGCGGCATGGCGATTGCGAGCCGCAAGGAGCGCCCGGTCCCGACGTTTTCGATGTGGTGGACGGTCCCGCGCGGTACCCAGATGATGTCGTCCTTCGTCGCGGTGATCATCTGTCCGCCGGTCAGCTCCCAGCGGAGTGTCCCCTCCAGGACGATCCACCATTCGTCGAAGTCGGCATGCCAGTGCGGGCGGTTGCCTGAGCCGGGGTCGTTCGCGATGAGCGAGACCACGTTGCGCTCGTCCTTGATGATCTGGCAGGCCCAGGGCGGCGGACCCATCTTAGCGATCACGTCCGCGATACGGGTGTGGAGGACGTTTGGCCAGGCGGCGTTGAGCACGCGCGGGGCGATGGGGCCCTGGACCAGGTCAGTGATGGTGATGGTGGTTGTGGGTGAACTGGGCACGCGGTCTCCTCACTTGTCTGGGAGCTTCACTGGCGCCTGGCCTTGGACGCGGCTCGAGGCGGTGATGGCTCGCGATCTCAGCCAGGATAACAAGTGATTGGGGCGGCCCGCGGCCGATTTGTTGTCGGTCTTTCGCGGCAGTTCGCATAATGCGCCGCCATGGAATCGCAGGATCCTCTTCTCGAGCATGCCTTAGGGCACGCAATGGCCGTGGCGGACCGCCTCGTGGGGACGCTGGAAGACTTCCCCCACGTGACCGAAGAGGGCGTTTGGACATCCAGGGATGACCTCTCGTGGATGTCTGGCTATTGGGTTGGCTTGCTCTGGCTGCGTTACCTGGAACGGCCATCCGAGCGAGTCATGGTGGAGGCAAGGAGGTGGCTGGCCAGACTGGCATCCGCCCAGCACCGCGATGACAACGTGGACGCCTGCTTCGTGTTTGAGAGCAGCTTCGTGCGAGGTTTCCGGATCTCGGGCGACCGCGTGTTCCGCGATGTGGGCGTCCAGGCGGCGCGATCGCTGGCCGCCCGGTTCCAGGCGGGCCCGGATGCTCTGGACCGCGGGGAGCCCGCCGGATCCATTTCTGTCGATTGCACAGCCGGTTTGAGCTTGCTGGCGTGGGCGGATCCGTACGCGGTGGATGCAGGCCTGGAATCGATCGCGCGGCGGACTTCCCGCACGTTGCGCACGGTACTCATTCGAAAGGACGGCAGCACGCGAGACATTGCGCTGTTTCCGGTCATGCCTGGATCCGAGTTCGGTTGGCGCCAATGGCAGGCGGCGTCACAGGATTCGTGTTGGGCACGGGGTCACGCGCTGGCCGTGTACGGGTTTCTCCAGTTAGGACTGCTCACGGACGATCAGGGGTCCGTGGAGATCGCGGCGCGCCTCGCGGATTTTGCCCTGCGGAGCTTGCCCGTTGACGCGCTACCCTACTGGGACCTGATGCTGCCGAATCCTGAGGGAGAGCCGCGCGACGCATCGGCAGCGGCCATCCTGGCCAGTGCGCTGATCGATCTGGGCGATTGCGTGCCAGACCCGCCCCGCCAGCGGCGGTATCGTGCTGGGGCCACACGTCTGCTGCTAGCTCTGGCGGATTCCTGCCTGGCTGATGATGAGCCTGAGCCGGCGAGGATCCTGCGATACGGGTCCACCGGACTGTCACGTGAGGGCCGAGAGAACGAGTCGAGCATGGTGGCGGACCACTTCTTTGTGGAGGCTTTGACCAAACTGCTCCGGCCGGACCGCCGCCGGCTCCTGGATGCGGCAGGCGATCGGGCCGTTTTCTCGCTGCCGCCCGTCTGACGGGAGGCGCGACGGAGGGCTCAGCCCGCCGCGGCGGGGCTCACATCGCGTGAGGTCTGTGCCGCCACCAGGCGGGAGTACGGCCCGCCCCTAGCGAGAAGCTCCGTGTGCGTTCCCTGCTCGGCGACGTGGCCGTCCTCCAGGACGACGATTTGATCGGCCCGCTTGATCGTGGACAGGCGGTGCGCGATGACGAGAGTGGTCCGGTTGCGCATCAGCCGATCCAGGGCCGCGCGGACCTGTCGCTCGTTCTCCGCGTCCAGGTGGGAGGTGGCTTCGTCCAGGATGAGGACGGGAGCGTTCTTCAAAATCGCCCGGGCGATGGCCAGCCGTTGGCGCTGGCCACCGGAGAGCTGCATCCCACGCTCGCCGATGACGGTGTCGTAGCCGTCCGGCAGCGATCGGACGAAGTCGAGCAGATTGGCGAGGCGGACGGCCTCGTCCATCTCCTGGTCGGTGGCGTGTGGCTGACCCAGAGTCAGGTTGTGCCGGATGGTCGTGTTGAAGAGATACGTGTCCTGGGAGACCGCCGCGGCGCACTGACGCAGGGAGTCAAGGGGCACCGTGCGGACATCTACGCCATCCACCAGCACGGCGCCGTCGAGGGGATCCCAGAATCGAGGCAGCAGGTTTGCGACGGTGGTCTTCCCGGCGCCAGAGCGTCCCACGAGCGCCACCGTCTGTCCGGGGGCGATGCTGAAGCTGACCCGTCTCAGCACCTCCGGCTCGCCCGGACCGTAGCGGAAGCTGACATCGCGCAGCTCGATTCGAGGGCTTCGGTCGCCGGTAAGCTTCAGCGGTTGAGATCCGTCACGCACGGTGACTGGTTCATCATGGACCGCGAACACTCTTCGGACGGCTGCCAACGTGTCTGCGAGCTGCTTGACCACCTTGGCTACGTCTGTCACCGGTCCGAACGACGAAAGCGCGAGCACGGTTGCCAGTGGCACGTAGCCGGCCGCCATTTCACCCCGCGTTACGAGGACGGCGCTGGTGGTGGCGACCGCGAGGCCGCCCAGCCCGGTAAGCGCCTCGATGACGCCGCTCAGGGTGGCCTGGTTCCGCATGAAACCGATCTGGAAGTGCGCCAGTGCTCGACTGTTGTCTTCGATCTCACGAAGCCTGGCCTCGCCTCGACGGAACATCGTGAGCACGCGTAGGCCCTGGACGCTGTCCACGACGTGGGCGTTCACCTCACCGAGCTGGCCCCTGGCCTGCGACCCGAGGCGTTCGGCCACCCGTCGCGACAGGAACGGGCTCCAGCCCACGCCGAGCAAGAACGGGACCAGGACCAATGCCAGCATGGGATGGAGCGTTGCCAGGACCACCAGAACACCGGCCGGCACCAACACCGCGATGCAGGCCGGGGCGGTGGTGTGGGCAAAGAAGTACTCCACCTGCTCGATGTCGCTGGAGACGGCGCTGACGAGGTCGCCGGTCCGCCGTCGCAGCAGGTACGCAGGTGCGAGCGGGTCCAGCTTCTCGAAGAGGTCGATGCGCATCTCAGCGAGAAGGCGGTACGCCAGGTCGTGCGCCAACCACGATTCCGCCCAGGTCAGGAACGCCGCCAGCATAACGGTGATGCCGAGGACCCACAGCCAGGCGGTGATGTCCGCGCCGGTCGCCGCCTGGCGCACCAGCAACGCTCCGATCACACCGAGACCGATGACCGCCGTGGCATGAAGTAGGCCGAGCAGGAAGACAACAATCTGGTCTCGCGCCCAGGGCCGGACCAGTCCGAACAGGCGGCCCCAGATGCCCAGCGAGGATTGCCTGGCCGCTGACACGGCTGCTAGCGGGGACGAGCTGCTGGTGGCGGAGGTGACTGCCGCGGCCGTCGTGCCGTTGGTCGGCGTGGACGGCTCTTCGCTGAGGGTGACATCTGGCTCCGCCGTGTCGTCGTCGTCCCGCTGGGCGCGCGTGAGGCGCCAGTACAACCCGTGACGCGCCAGCAGTGCCTCGTGGGTACCACTTTCGGCGATGTGCCCGTCCGCCAACACCAGGATCTGGTCTGCGCTCACGACGCTGGAGAGCCGGTGGGCAATGACAAGGGTAGTGCGCCCGGCCTGGAGGCGCTCCAGCGCTTGTTGGATCAGAGACTCGTTTTCAGTGTCCACGCTAGAGAGCGCTTCATCCAGCACCAGGATGGGGGCGTCCACCAGGAGTGCACGCGCGATGGCGATCCGCTGGCGTTGTCCGCCAGAGAGCCTGGCGCCACGCTCGCCGACAACCGTGGCGTAGCCATTGGGCAGCGCCATGATGAAGTCGTGCGCGTTTGCGCCGCGTGCTGCTGCTTCCAGCTCGGCGTCCGAGGCGTCTGGGCGGCCAAGCCGCAGGTTCTCTGCCACTGAGCCGTGGAACAGGTACGTGTCTTGCGAGACGACCGCCAGATTGCGCCGGATGGTGTCAAAGCTGAGGGTCCGGAGATCGTGCCCGCCAATGGTCACGCGTCCGTGATCCGGATCGTAGAACCGCTCGAGCAGCCAGACCAGTGTGGACTTTCCCGCGCCGCTGGGTCCCACGACGGCCACCGTCTTGCCGGCTGGAACCTGGAACGACACGCTCTCCAGCGCCGGCCGCGGGCGTCCGGGATAGGCAAACGTGACACCCTCGAAGGCCAGCTTCGGCGCGACGTGCTCGATATGGCGGGCGGCACTGGCCTCGGAGACATCGGGGCGGGCGTCCAGGATGCCGTAGATGCCCGTGGTTGCTGACTGAGCCAGCATGCCGCGGTGGTACAGGGAGGTCAGCTCGCGGATGGGGCGGAACACCTCAACGCCCAACATCAGGACAATCATGAGCACTGAGAGGTCGAGGGCGCCCTGACTCACACGGACGGCACCCCAGCCCAGTGCGATCGCGGCGCCGGCGGAGATGCCGAAGACGGCTACGCCGCCGGTCACGATGTTCACGGCCAGAACGTACATGGTGGAACGGTAGAGCTGGCGGGCGCGCTGCGCGAGCTGGGCGCCGTGGTCACGGCTGCGACCGAACAGCTTCAGCGTGACCAGCCCCTGGATGGCGTCGATGAAATCGCTGCCCATGGCAGCCCAGGCATCGCGGCGGGACATGGAGCTTTTTGCGTTCCACCGGTGGAAGAGGCCGGGGGCAACCAGCGTGAAAACGGCGAATACCAGGAAGATGAGCGCGGTGGGCAGATCCAGGAACGCCATAAACGCGAAGATGAACAGCGGCGTAAGCGCGGCAACGACGAGCTGAGGGAGGTAAAGCCCGAAGAACGTCTCCAGCATCTCTACGCCGTCCACGAGCGAGAGCAAGACCGTGCCCGTACGGCGTTGGTCGAAATAGCCGGGACCGAGGTCCAGCACTTTTCGATAGATCTGGGTGCGTAGCCGCACCTTGATTTCGGCCGCGGTGCGGTTAGCGATCTCTTCCTTGGCGAACTGCACGACCGCGCGGACGACAGTCAACAGGGCCACCGCGATCACCAGGGGGACGACATCCGCGAATGGGCGGGCGCGGAAGACCGCTGCGATCAGGAGGCCGAGTAGGGCGAGGCGAGCGAGCCCAACCGGTAGCCCGAGCAGCCCGACACCCGCGGCCAGGGCGATGCGGCCGCGGAGGCCGGCGGTCATGTCCCAGAGTCGGCGATCGAGATACATGTGATCCTCTGCGGGACGCCCGACGGGTCGAGCGAACGAACGGGAGTACGTTACGGTTATCGAGTGCGAGCGATCCGAGCAAGCGAGGCCACGGATTGCAGCTTCCTGCAACTAGTGGAGAGCAGTATATGAGGCGTCGCCGGGTGGGGTCGCTGGTCGCCGCTGGCTGGGCACTGCTTCTCGTGCTGATGGCCACCCTGGTATTTCAGGCGCCGGCCTTTGGGCAAGAGAAGCGCTTCCTCTGGGAGGCGATTGATGTGGACATTCAGGTTGCGTCCAACGGAGACCTCCAGGTGCGGGAGCGGCAGGTCTTCAGGTTCCTGACCGGCTCGTTCTCCCACGCCTACCGAGACTTCGGGGCGACATCGTTCGATGAGCTCCGGGACGTGCAGGTCAGTGAAGAGTCCACCACGTATTCGGAGGGACGTGACGCGCCGCGTTCGTTCGCGGTGACGCGCCAGGTGCTTGACGGGCGAACCTCGTGGCGGGTGGAGTGGTGGTTCGATCCGACTGAGGGCGCCGTGCGCACCTTCGATCTCAGCTACACGGCCGTGTCGGGCGTGCGGCGCTCGGCGGCCCTGGCCACAATCGAGTGGACGGCGGTCGGCAGTGATCGAGGCGCGCCGGTCCGCCAGGCTAGCGTCACGATGAATCTGCCCGCTGATGTGCCGGCGACCGCCACCTGGCCTGCGAGCAGGGGGGTGCTCAGCGATGGCGGCCGCTTCATCAATGGACGGACGTACCGCTGGCTGGCGACCGATGTTGCGGCGGGCCAGGCGCTGGCAGTCTCGCTCGGCGTGCCATCCCAGGTGATCGGTGGAGGGATGGGGAGGTGGCAGCAGGCAGAAGAGGCCGTCGCCAGATACGATATGGTCGTTCGGCCCATGCTGAACGTGGTCGCGGCGGCGGCGTTCTTCGCGGCGGTGGCCGCCGCGGTGCTGGCCGTGGCCATGCTTCCCCGCATCTTCTCGGGACAATCGACGAGCGTGGCGGCGGCAGTCGGCCCGGAACCGCCAGATGATCTGCCTCCGGCGATGGCAGCGCTGCTTGTGGACCGTCAACTCGACGACCGGCACCTGCTGTCCACGATCCTCGACTTTGCGCGTCGGGACATCGTCCAGATCGACCAGGTGGCGGGTGGATCCGGCGGCGTTTCCCACGAGTTCCGCCTCAGACGTGAGCGACCCGATACCGGACCGCTCTGGGAATACGAGCGGCACCTGCTGTACGCGTTGTTTCCGCGCGAGTCGGACACGGTGTGCGCAGCGGACGCGGCCGGCGCCATCAGGACCAGATCTAGGGATTGGGACGACGTGGTGTGCCGTGAGGCTGTGGCGCGTGACTTGTTGACAGCGGACCCGCGTTCGCGCGGAGGGGCCTTTCGGGCCGTGGGCATCGCTGTCATTGCCATCGGAATGGTGGGCACCATTGCGTCGGCGCTCTGGGTCAGCAGGTGGGTTGACCTGGCGGCTCTGCCGTTCATCGGCGCGATCGTTGGCGGCGTGATTCTGCTCGCGGCTGGCCGCGTGCTGCCACGGTGGGGGCGTGACGGACTCCCGCGCGTGCCGTCATGGCGAGGATACCGGGACTGGTTGTCTGCTGTGCCGGCCGGTGGGGCTCATCTCACGGGTGAGCAGTTCGAGCGGGCACTGCCTTTTGCCGTGGCGTTTGGCATGGACGCGGCATGGATACCGGTTGTTGGCCGTTCGGACGTGGTGCAGGCGGACTGGATGCCATTCTGGTACTCGCACCATGCCAGCACGGTGAGCGGGCGGATCGGATCGGTGATGGAGGCGATTCCGCCTGAGGTGCGCGCCGAGCTCGTTCGGGGACTGCTGATTCTGGCTACCGAGGTGTTGCGAGCGGCGACCTCCGGCGCCGCGAACGGTGGCCGCCGGCCGCTGGTGGGTGGTTCCGCGACATCCGTGCGTTCCGACTCGATCGGTGGTGGCGCCGCGTCCTGAGCGCCCGTCAGGCGTCGCCCCGCCCCGCCGCGAGAGACTCGATCCGGGGTAGGATGGCCTCCAGCGCTGCCTGTGACTCAGGCCGAATCCGGATGTTTCCCAACACGTGCTTGACCATGCTGGCCAGCACTTCGGCCTCAGCGGGCTTGAGCCAGAGGGCGGAGGCAGAGTCACCGTCAGGCAAAAGGCGCTCGAACGCGCACTCGTCAAACAGTCCCTCGACGGTCATCGAGGGTCCGCCCGTCTCGATGTACAGGGAGGACTCCTCTGGGTTGTAGAGCACGCGTGGACCTTCAACGGCCATCTCTCGCTCCTATCGTCATTCGGAGTTGCCGGTGGGAGACTCGGGATTGTCGCGTATCAGTATCTGGCTGGCGGAGCCTAGTGTGCCTTCTCGCGCGGCCAGGATGGTGGCGGCGCAGGCGGCGGCGCCGGAGGGACCCAGCCAGATTCCGAGCTCGGCGTGGGCGAGCCGGCGGGCCGCCGCGAGCTCGGATTCTGAGACACGGATGATCGGGTCCGGGCCGGGTCCCTCCCATCCGAGAAAGTGAACCGTCCAGCCTGTCGTGGCCTTGGTCGCCGCGGGCGCGATCCACGTTGGCTCGTTGCGGGCCTTGTGCGTGGTCACGGACAGCTGCTGGACACCGAGCAACCGCGCGAACGCTGATGGTCGATCACTTTCCTCGCGAACAGGTGATGCCCGTGATCGCGTTGGGGCGGCGACGAACGTGTCGACGCCGTGGCGTCGCAACCGCGTGGCGGCGGCGGTGGCCGACGCTGGCGAGTCGAACAGTGCGAACAGCGAGGGGCCGGCCCCGCTGAGGTGGAGCCTTGTCCCGATGCGCTGCTCCAGCCGGGCGCGTAGCGCGGCGAAGCCCGGATACACGCGAGCGGCGGCGGCGTCGAAGCCGTTGACCATCATGCTCGCGGTGACCGCTCCACGCTCCGCGAGGGCGGCGGCGAGCTTCAACGTCCTATCACCATCGGTCATGTCGCGGGGTCGTAGCTCCTGGTAGAGCCGCCGGGTCTTGTCGGGGAGCTCGAGATGTGGGACGACGATGAGCAGCCACGTCACCGGAGTGGCCAGGATGGGGCGGACTCGCTCGCCTCGTCCCGTGATCAGCGAGGTTCCGGCACGAATGAACAACGGGACGTCGGATCCCAGCTCGGCAGCCAGGGTTTCCAGCGTCGAATCGCACACGGGGAGCCCCCAGTGGTCCCGGAGCGCCAGGAGCGTCGCGGCGGCATCGGCGCTGCCGCCGCCGAGCCCAGCCGCGAGGGGAATGCGTTTGGCCACCACGATCTCGGCTGTGCCATTGGGACGGAAACGTTCCGCCAGAAGTCTTGCGGCCTGCAGGGCGAGGTTGTCCCCCGCCGACACAAGGGGTGGGGTCATTTGGACCGTCAGACGATCGCCGGGCGTGACGTCGACATCGTCGTAGAGGTCCACCGTCTGCACCAGCGAGACGATGTCGTGGTAACCGTCTGGCCGTCGGCCGGTGATCTCGAGGCCGAGGTTTACCTTGGCGGGGGCGAGGATCATGCTCCGGCCGCGGCCGCCTGTTGCTCCGTAAACAGTCGGCGCCAATCGTCAAGGGCCAACTCCTGCGGACGCCTCCCCGGATCGATGTTGGATCGTTTCAACAGATCAAGTACGAGGGTCTTCTCGACGCGCAGGCCCTGGGCAAGCGAGTTGGCGAGCTGTTTTCGTGGCTGGGTGAACCCGTCACGGAGCAGCTTCAGGAAGACCGCTCGTGAGGCGGCCGGCACCGTTGGGACATCCAGCGGGGTGAGCCGGATCACGGCTGAGTCGACGGCTGGCCGAGGATAGAACGAGCCGGGGCTGACCACGCGGAGTAGTTCTACGTTGGCCACCGACTGGGTGGCCGCTCCGAGGTAGGACAGTTTTCCCGGGGGCGCGGCGAGCCGTTCAGCCACCTCCCGTTGGAGCATCAGTACCATGACGCTCGGCGGCGGCGAGGCGTCGAGCAGCCGAAAGATGATCGGTGAACTGATGTGGTATGGCAGGTTTGCGACGACCTTGTAAGCGCCAGAGGAGTGCTGGCAATTGAACAGCGCACCGGGGTCAATGGTGAGCGCATCGGCGCAGATGATCTCGACGTTGGCGGGTACAAGCTCCGGTAGGCGTGATGCCAGGAGTCGGTCGATCTCCACGGAGACCACGCGGCAGGCTTTGCCCGCCAATGCTCGGGTGAGGATGCCCAGGCCAGGGCCGATTTCTAGCACCTGGTCGGTCTTGGTGAGGTGTGCCGCGTCCGCGATGGACTGAGCTACCCGCGCGTCGGCCAGGAAGCTCTGGGAGAGACCTTTGCGAGGGCGAGCGCCCAGCCGCCGTAGGATCTCCGACGGCGACAGGTCTGGGCTGAGCGCCTGCGCGGGTACCGGGCGGCGGGGGATGTCCTCGCCGCCCGGCGTCGCGGGCAGAAGTGGTCGTGCACCCATCTCTGACTCGCCGCCCTCTGCGACCCTACGCTAGCTTGCTCCGGCCCGGTGACCCCGCGGCACCCGGCGAAGTCCGCTTACCGTTGCTTCGTTCCCGACCTGGCGGGGTTCGCAGCTCGCCGTCGCACGGGACCAGACCATCGATACCGCTCGGCGTCGGCCTGACCAGATGACGGTCGGGCCTCGGATGGGGATTCAGCCCGGCTGGAGCGGGTTGCCGGTTACAGGGCACCGCTAGCTCCCCACCTAGCACGACCGAGTCAAGTGTATCGGCAGCGCCGCGCGGCGCACAACAACGGTGGTCCGCTCAGACGGAGATCTCAGCCATCACGCATCCCATGTCGCGCGCATCGTAGCCCTCGATCGCGCCGACGCGCTGTTGAAAACTGGGTTGGCGTAACAGTTCCAGCAAGGCCTGCAGATGCTCTGTCTCCAGGTATCGCCTCGGGATGATCAGATCGTATCGCTCCTGGAGGATGGGTACGAAGTCCAGCTTCAATGCGCGCGCCGCGGCCGCGATGCCGAGGCCAACGTCGGCCGTACCGCCGGCCACGGAGGAGGCAACCGTGAGGTGGGTGAACTCCTCGCGGGTGTAGCCCTCTATCTCGGACGGCGCGATCCCGCGTTGCTTGAGCTGGTAGTCCAGGAGCACGCGCGTGCCGGCCCCGCGTTGGCGATTCACGAAGCGAATGCCGGGACGGGCGAGGTCTTCGATTGCGCGGATCCCCTTGGGGTTCCCGGGCTGGACCATCAGCCCCTGATCTCGGTACACCAGGTTCACCAGCACCACGTCCTGTCCGGGGAGCATCCGCTTGACGTAGTCGACGTTGTACGTTCCGGTGTCTTCGTCCAGCAGATGTGACCCGGCCAGGTGCGCTTCGCCGCGCTGGAGCGCGATCAGGCCGCCGAGGCTACCGACGTTTGCCGAGGACAGCGTGAGCCCCTCATAAGCCCGGCTGAGCTCGCTGGAGATCAGATCAAGCGTCAGGTCGTGGCTGCCGATGGCCACGATCGTCCGCTCCACCTGGTGGCGCGGGCGCAGCAGGTCCACGCTCACCTCGGTGCCGGCCTGGAGACCTTCCGAGAAACGGGGGATCTTCACGATGCCGTCCGCTCGTACCAACGACATGATGACCCCGGCCCCTCGCTGCAGCGGGGTCGCCATCACGCGGTCACCGACGCGGCCCAGCTTGACGCGCATGAACTCGTCCTCGCCCATGGGGGAGAGCACTTTTCGGGTGACTACCGCCTTCATGGTCTCCCGATTCGGCGGCGTGGTCCCCAGCTTGCGGTAGACCACTGGCCGCACGAAAAGCTCGGACGTGAGCACGGCGGAGACGGGATAGCCTGGAATGCCCAGCAGGGCCTTGCCCCGGGCGGTACCCAGGATGATGGGGTGGCCAGGGCGGATGGCGCAGCCGTGACTCACCAGGGTGCCGAGCTCGCTCACGATCCTGGCCGTGAAGTCTTCCGAGCCAGCCGAGGAGCCGGCGTTCACCAGGACGATGTCGTGGCTGTCGAGCGCGTCTGAGATCCGGTGTTTGAGCAGCGTGTAGTCGTCTACCGTCTTCTCCAGCCGCGTCGGCACGGCGCCCCATTCGGACGCCTGGGCTGCCAGCATGACCGAGTTGAACTCGATGATGTCGCCGGGTTTCAGGTCTACGCTTGGCTCCACGAGCTCGGTGCCCGTCGGCAGGATCGCCACGCGAGGCCGCGCTCGGACCTCCACGTGGGTGTGCCCGCAAGCGGTGATCGCTCCGAGGTCAAACGGGTCGAGCACGCGACCCTGAGGAAGGACCAGCTCGGTGGCCACGATGTCCTCGCCCATCGGCCTCACGTGCTGCCACGGGGCGACGGGCGCCATGATCTCGATCTCGCCATCCAGCATCAGGATGTTCTCGATCATGATTACGGCGTTGGCGCTGGCCGGCAGCGGGTCGCCGGTGTCGACGATGGTGGCCTGCGATCCCAGTTTCAGGCGCACCGGGGTAGCCTCGGAAGCTCCCTGGGTCTCGCTGGCCAGCACCGCCGCACCGTCCATTGCCGCGCCGTGGTAGTGAGGCGAGGAGATCGGGGCCCAGATAGGAGCGGCGGTCACACGGCCCAGGGCTTGGGCGACGGGGATGCGCTCCGCGGGGGTCTCGGAGAGCGCTCCCGCTAATTCGAGCGCGCGGAGGAAGCGGCTAAGCGCGTCCTCGAGCGCGATGTCTTCCAGGTAGATCTTGCGATTCATGCGAGTCCTTTGGGTCAGGTTGAGGCCCGTCACCGGGCTGGCCGGTGCCTCAGAACAGGATCACGTCCACCCACTGACCCTCTGAGAGGCCGCTCTGGTCCAGATCGATCCGCACCATGCCGTCAGACTTGACGAGCGTGTAGATCAGGTTTGATTTGCCGAATACGGGTTCTGCCCACCGCTCGCCGTCACGCTCTAGGACGCGTACCTGGAAGTAGTCCTCACGTCCCGGGGCTGAGGCCACGTTCCGCGTTAGCCGGGCGCCCAGGCTTTGACGCGGCGGCCGCTCGTCGCGTCCGCTCAGGAGGTACAGCGTGGGGGCCACGAACAGGTCGAAGGTGACGATGCAGGAGACGGGATTGCCGGGAAGGCCAAACACCGGTTTGCCTTGCGCCACCGCGAGGATGGTGGGTTTCCCAGGCTTGAGCGAAACGCCGTGGACGAGCACGCCCGGCGTCCCCAGGGTGCTGATCACCTGGGCGGTCATGTCACGGGTGCTGACGGAGCTGCCGGCCGAGAGGATGAGCACGTCGCAGGACTCCAGCCCGTCGCGAGCCGCGGCCTCGAGCTGCTCGTAGACGTCAGGGATCACACCCAGGAGCCGCGGCAGATGCCCGCAGCGCTCGACCAGCGCGGCGATGGTGTAGCTGTTGATGTCACGGATCTGGCCAGGAGCGGGCGGCTGGTCTGGTGGAACAATCTCGTCCCCGCCGGAGATGATCCCCACCACCAGTCGGGACGCCACCTCGACCTGTGTGATGCCCAGTGCGAGCAGGCCGCCGACGTCCTGGGGGCGCAGGATGTGCCCGGCGGGCAGGAGCGCGTCGCCCACACGGATGTCCTCACCCACGGCGATCACGTGCTCACCTGGAGCGACCGCGCGCAGTACTTCGATGCTGGACGTGGTCACGTCCTGGGTGTGCTCCACCATGACCACGGCGTCGGCATCGTCGGGCACCATCCCGCCCGTGGCGATCCGGACACACTGCCCCGTCGTCAGCCGCGTCGCCGCGGTCTGGCCCATGAAGACCTCGCCCACCACATCCAGGTAGGCCGGCAGCGCTTCGCTGGCGCCGAAGGTGTCGGCAGCGCGCACCGCGAATCCATCCATGGTGGAGCGGCGAAATGTGGGCAGCTCGCTGGTCGCCGATAGCGATTGGGTGAGCGTCCGGCCCAGCGCGCTGGCCGTTGGCACGCGCTCCGTCCGGGTCTGGGGACGGAGATTGGCCCTCAGGACGTCGAACGCCGTCCCCGGCGGAAGGACGTTGAAGAGCTCTTTCGGCTGGCCGTGCGAGTGCCCTGGAGGATCGGTCGGATGCTGGTGAATTGCCATGGGCTGAACGGGAGCGATTGTATCAAGGCGGTGTTGGGCCCACGGGAAATGGGCGCCGCTGCCCTAGCGCTGTTTGAGCGTCGCGGGGGTGGCTCCAGTCAGGGTGGCTAGCGTGTGGGGGCTGATGGCGAAGACGGTGTGCGGCGTTCCGGCCGCGGCCCACACAGTGTCGAAGCGGAAGAGGTCTTCGTCTAGATAGATCGGCACGGCGGTCGCGAGCCCGATGGGCGGGACGCCGCCGATTGCGAAGCCGGTGTGGCCGCGGACGAGGTCGGCTGGGCATCGGCTGATGCTGCCACCGGCGAGCGCGCCCAACGCGTTCACGTCCACACGATTGTCTCCGGACACCAGCGCCATGATCGGCTGGCCATCAGCCAGGAAGAGCAGGCTCTTCACGATGGCCCCTACGGTTGTACCGATTGCCGCCGCGGCCTCTTCAGCGGTTCGCGTGCTCTCAGCGAACTCCACGATGTGAGGTTCAACACCACCCGCCACCAGGGCGTTGTGAACGCGACGTACCGACTCACGCATGAAACTACTCCTGAATCGCAGCCATACAATTGCGCTTAGACCGTGGGCGCCCAGGTTCTGGGGCGCCTAATTTCTGGGGCTCAGCCACGTAGCGTCGATGGCCGCTCCGAGGGATGATGTGGAGCTGACGTTCGCGCTGGGCGAGCTTGAAGCGTTGTATCGGCGGCGCGAGCGCGCGCGCTACCTTTGGCGTTCTGGCCAGGAGGTGTTTACTGGACTGGCCGAGGTTTACGCCCGGCATCCGGTGCTGGTGTCCGAAGCTGGGTTCGTCCAGCTCTTTGACTTGCCCGTGGCTCCCACCGAGAAGACCGCGTTGGTAGATCTGGTCACCGGCTGGTTCGTCGAGAGTCGCCTGGTGGAGCGCTTGGATACGCTGGCCATGCAAGAGGCTATGGTCCAGGTTTCGTGGCTTCTGGAGACCGCCTCGCCGTGGGAGGCGGGCCGCGCGGGATGGAGTCAGCGGGATCAAGCTCGCCGGCACCTCATCGACGAGGCGCTGAGAAGCACGCTCGGCCCCCTTGACGAGTTGCGGCTCGAGCTCTGGGACGCCCGTCGAGCCGTGCTGGGCGAGCTCTCCGTCCTCGCTGGTGTGCTCGAAGCACCCGTGGTTAGCGGCCCCGCGTTCGACGTGGCGGAGTGCGCGGCGACGTTGCTCGGCTCCACCGCGGATCTCTATCAGCAGTCGCTGCGCGATCAGCTTGTGCACCACGGGCTAGACGGCGCCGATGTCTGGGAGACCGACTTGCAGTGGGTGCTGCGTGGCGCTGAGCTGGACCGCCTGGTTCCCACGGATCAGATGGTCCCGTCCGTCCACCGGACGCTGGATGCGCTGGGAATCCGCCTGCGCGACCAGGACAATCTGAGCCTCGATCAGGATCTGCGAGCGCGAAAAGTGGACCAGTCGTTCTGCGCACCACTCGGGGTGCCCGAGCAGATCGTCATGTGCTGGACGCGTGTGGGAGGGCGCGCCGATCTGGAAACGCTCTTGACCCTTGTGGGCGAGGCGGAGCGCTACGCGCTGGTGGATCCCACCATCGGCTTCGTCCAGCGCTGCCTGGGCGACGGTGCCGTTCGGGCGGGGTACGGCCAGATGCTACGGTCGCTTGCGTCAAACCCGATCTGGCTTGCCGAGCAGATTGACCTGGATTTCAGCGCGGACGTCGTGCGGCTGTCGAGCTTCCAGAGGCTGCTCGAGCTACGATGGCTCGCCGCTCAGGTCCGGTATCTGGCCGACCTGGAGCAGGCGGCAGATCGGGATGACGCCCTTCGATTCCGGGAGCAGTACGAGGCCGATCTTAGCGAGGCGCTCGGCGTTCGCGTCTTCCCTGACGGTTGGCTGCGGGACCTGGACGCGGCCGCGGCGCGAGAGGCGCTGGTGGGTCGGATTCTGGACGCGCAGCTACGCGTGTTTCTGGCTGGTGAGTTTGACGCGGAGTGGTTCCGGTCGCCGCGCGCAGGCAGGTTTCTCGTGGACCTGTGGCGCCAGGGCCAGCGGTTCACGGCCAGTGAGCTGGCCCTGGCGCTGGGATTCGACGGCATCGACCCCACGGCCTTGCTGGATGAGCTACGGCTGGGTCTGGCCCGCTGAGCGGGCCATCGGGACGACTTACTTGAATCTGTAGGTGATCCGCCCGCGAGTCAGATCGTAGGGTGAGAGCTCCATCTTCACGCGGTCGCCCGGCAGGATGCGGATGAAGAACTTGCGCATTTTGCCGCTGACGTGCGCCAGCACTTTGTGCTGATTGTCCATCTCGACGCGAAACGTTGCGTTGGGCAACGCTTCGACCACGGTGCCCTCAACCTCTACCGCCTGACCCTTCATGCAGTCCTCCGAGCGGTCGTGTACCGTCCGCTCCCGCGCTGTCTGCGCGGACCTCAGGCTGATGGTACCCCAGGAGGGACGCGGGCGACGAATACCGGGGCGGCTAGGGCCGCTTCGACGCTGAATCGAGCACAGAAGTGAGCACGGCAGATTCGATGACCTGCTGCGTGTGGAACGCGTGTGCGCCGGTTGCTTGCACGAATGACTGGACGAGCACGGAGAGCGGCAAAAGCCCGACGACCTCGCTGTCTTTGACGCTGGCGCCGCCCCTCGCGGCCATGGCCGCCACCGTGGCGAACACGGTGTGCAGCGGGGTGACGCTCGTGTCCAGCAGGTTCATAGAGACCTGTACGACCGAGGGATCATCCGTGGCCATGCCACGCGCCTGCACGGCCGGCAGGCCGCCGCTGGATTCGCGGATGTCTCTGGCGATGCTCTTAGCCAGATTCAAGTCCGACGTGTTGAGGTTTACGTTGTACGCCACCAGGAAGGGCCGTGCGCCGACAGCCGTGGCACCGGCCGGGCCCATCGCCGGCGGTCCGAAGTCCGGCGCGCGATTTGGGTCGGTCTGGATCGTGTCGCGGATCCCTTCGAATTCGCCGCGTCGGACGTCGGGCAGTCGAACGCGCTCGGGTCGTCGCGCCGCGCGGGCGTACAGATAGACCGGGATGTTGAGCTCAGTTCCCATCCGCTCGGCCAGTTGGGTGGCCAGTGCCACACACTCATCCATGGTTACGTTAGCCACGGGGATGAACGGGATGACGTCGGTCGCGCCCATGCGCGGGTGCTCGCCCTGATGGGTGCGCAGGTCGATAAGCTGCGCGGCTCGTTCGGCGAGGCGGAACGCGGCCTCCAGGCACGCCCGCGGTGCTCCGACGAACGTCAGCACGGTCCGGTTGTGCACCGCGTCTGAGTGTTTGTCCAGAATGGAGATGCCGGCGACGGACGCCGCGGCGTCCACGATCTGGGAGATGACCTCCGGGCGGGCGCCCTCGCTGAAGTTGGGTACGCACTCAACGATCTGCATGAGGGCTCCTTGAGGGTGGCTCGGTCGCCGTTGAGGGGATCGCATCTGGATCGTAGGGCCGGCGCCGCGGCGCGATTATACTGAGGGCCCTTCCAGGGTACGGCAGAGACGAAGGGGGCTGGCGCGGATGATGACTAGTGGGCTGACCTCGATTACGGTGCGCGAGCTTCTCGACCGCGTGGCCTCTGCCGACCCGACCCCGGGTGGTGGGAGCGTGGCTGCCCTGACGGGCGCGCTTGCGGCAGGACTGGTCTCCATGGTCTGCCGCCTGACGGTGGGGCGTGAGCGGTATGCGGCGTATCAAGCCGAGGCCGAAGCCGTGCTGAGCGAGGCCGAGCGGCTGCGGGAGGGGTTGTCCGTCCTGATCAATCGAGATGCGGCCGCGTTCGAGGGTGTGATGCAGGCCATGCGCCTGCCCCGCGGGACCGAGGAGGAGCGCGCCCAACGCAGCCGCCGGATCCAGGAGGCCACCAGGGCCGCTGCGCTCGTCCCGCTGGAGATCGCCCGCCGCGGTGCCGAGATCCGTGGTCTCTGCAACCGCATCGAGGGCAAGTCCAATCCAAACGCCGCGAGCGACGTCATCGTGGCTCGGGCGCTATGCGACGCCGCGCTGATCAGCGCGATCGCGAACGTGGAGATCAACCTGGGCGCGCTGGACGATGCGGAGTGGGTTGCGATGGTCCGGGCGGAGCTGGTGAGCCTGCGGCCTCAGTGATAGCGTTCGCGCAGCACCTTCTTGTCGAACTTGCCCACGCTGGTCTTGGGCACTTCATCGATGAATTCGACGCGGTCAGGCAGCCACCAGCGAGCGAAGTTTGGCCGCAGGTGGTCGATCAGCGCTGTCCCTGACAGGGACTGAGCCTCGGGCTTGCGTACCACGCACGCCAGGGGTCGTTCGCCCCACTTCTCGTCAGGGATCGCGATGACCGCTGCCTCGGCCACTCCTGGGTGCGCCATCAGCGCGTTCTCGAGGTCCACGCTGGAGATCCACTCCCCGCCGCTCTTGACCAGGTCCTTGGTGCGGTCTGCGATCTGGAGGTAGCCCTCCTCATTGATGGTCACGATGTCGCCGGTCCTGAACCAGCCTTCGTCCGTGAATCGCTCCGTGGAGGTTTCGTCCAGGAAGTAGCCGGCGGTGACCCAGGGGCCGCGCACGACGAGCTCACCCAGCGATTTGCCGTCACGCGGAACCTCGCTGCCTGATTCGTCGATCGCCTTCATGTCCACAAACGGCGAGGGGAGACCCTGGGTCACCCGATGAGACCACTGGGTTTCGTCATCCTCTTCGGTCAGATAGGTCTTGAGATGGCATACGGATCCTAACGGCGTCATCTCCGTCATGCCCCAGGCGTGCCAGATTGGCACCGAAAACTGCCGCTGGTACGCTTCGATGAGCGACCGCGGGGCGGCCGATCCGCCGCAGATGATGCGCTCGAGGGACGAGAACGACCGCTGGCTCGACTGTTGCGCGGCGAGCACACCCAGCCACACTGTGGGTACGCCTGTGGCCATTGAGACGCGCTGCGACTCGATCAGCGCGGCCAGATCAGCAGGCGTGGGTGCCGGGCCCGGCATCACCTGCGTGGCTCCGACGAGCGTGCTGGTGAACGGTACTCCCCAGGAATTGACGTGGAACATGGGGACCACCGACAGCACCACGTCGCGTTCTGACAGCGCCATGACGTCCGGCATGGCTTCGGTTAGGGTGTGCAGCATGATGGCGCGGTGGCTGTAGAGCACGCCCTTGGGGTTGCCTGTGGTGCCAGACGTGTAGCACATGGCGGCGGCCGTCTCCTCGTCCAGGCGAGGGAAGGGGTACTCGTCCGGAGCGGCTGCCAGGAGATCTTCGTAGCGGTGGGTGGGGCGGCCGATCACCCGCGTCACGCCGTCGGGCAGGTCACCCATGACGACAACGTGTTTGATGGTGTTGAGCTTCTCACGAAGTGGCTCGAGGAGCGGGATGACGGACGGGTCCACCAGGACCACCTCATCCTCCGCGTGATTCATGATGTACGCGATCTGATCAGGAAACAGCCGGAAGTTCACGGTGTGCAGGACGGCGCCCATGCACGGCGCGGCAAGATACGCCTCCAGGTGGCGCTGGGTGTTCCAGGCGAGCGTGGCGACCCTGTCCCCGGGGTCGATTCCAAGGGCGTGCAGTGCGCCGGCCAGGCGATGGACGCGTCTGTAGATGTCGCCGTAGGCGGCGGACTCGAGCGACCCATCCGCCTGCCGGGTGATGACGCATTTCTTAGCGAACAGTCTGTTCGAGCGCTCGAGCACCTGTTGCAGCGTGAGCTGGTAGTCCATCATCAGACCGCGCATGAGCATCTCCTGTGTCGCTCAATGTGTGGCTCAGTGTACGCGTGTTCAGCTCGCGTCAGGATGTCCGACGGCGAGGTGCGATCCGTCAGACCCGGCTGTCCGAGTGTGGGACGCGGAAACTCACAACGCATTCATCGCAGTCTAGCGCGCAGTCGTCTGGCTCCAGACGGGCATTCGGCCCGTTTCGATACGACCTGTCCAGCACCTCCACCAGGTGCACGATCTCCATGGTGAGCCCGTTTCGGCGGATGGCCTGGGCGAGGTGCAACGCGCAGCCTGGATTGCTGACGACGATTGCGGACGCCCCGCTGGCGCGAGCGGCGGCGACACGGGCGTCAGCCAGCGCCGCGCCGGCGGCAGGGTGCGTCAGGCTGTAGAGCCCGGCACTACCGCAGCAGGTGTCTGGCTCCGCCTGCTCGCGGATCTGTAGCTCCGGAATGGCGGACAGCAGCGTACGCGGCTGCGCGCGAATGCCCTGCCCGTGGACGAGATGGCAGGCATCCTGGATCGTCACTCGGCGCCGCACGGGCCCCAGTCCCTCGCGGAAATCCAGCATATCGAGCAACTCCGACACGTCCGCCACCGACGAGGAGAAGGCGCGCGCGCGATGGGACCAGGCCGGGTCGTCTGCCAGGAGGTCCGCATACTCCTTCATGGCCGTACCGCAACCGGCAGAATTCAGCACGACGCGATCGATGCCCATGCCCGCGAACGCTTCGATGTTGCGGCGGGCCAGGGCGCGGGCGGTCTCGCGATCGCCGTCGTGGCTGTGAAGTGCTCCGCAGCACGTCTGCGCGCGTGGTACCACGACGTCACAGCCGTTCCAGCGAAGCACGCGGATAGTCGCCTCATGGACGGCGCCGAACGCCATCGGCATGATGCAGCCGCCAAACAGTGCGACTCTCAGCCTGGGACGCCCGATGGCAGGATAGAACCGCCCGAACCCCTCGAAGGGCGGCGCGTCAAGCGCTGGCAACGCGGCCTCAAGTCGCCCGACGCTGGCCGCAAGGTGGGGGAGCACGCGCCGTCTCACGGCGTCGCCCAGGCCGGACTGCTGGTACCGTCGGACCAAAGCTGAAAGCGCGTGGAGCCTTCGGCGGCTGGGGAGGAGTTTGCGGAACAGGACTCGCTCGATTGCGCGGCGCAGCGCGGACCTTGGCAGATGCTCATGGAGGTCCGCCCGCGCCGCCTCGATGATGGCGCCGTACGGGACGCCAGATGGACAGGCGGTCTCACAGGCCCGGCACGCCAGGCACGATCCCAGCGCATCGCGGTACGCGCGGCTGCGTTCAATGCGACCTTCTTGCCTGGCCTGAATGAGATGGATCCGTCCGCGCGGCGACTCGGCTTCGTCACCGGTCAGGCGATATGTGGGGCATGTTGGCAAGCACAGGCCGCAGTGCACACACCGCGAAAGCTGGTCGATGGCCGCTACCTGGCCGGGACGCGTCATACCCACAGGTGGCCCGAGGAGGGCACGGTGGCGGCAGCGCGCGTGGATCGATCCATGCAGGACGTGCCCGAGGGGAAGATCTTCCCGGGGTTGAACGACCCCGCTGGGTCGAACGCTGCGCGGACGCGGCTCATCCGGTCCAGGTCATCGTCGTTGAAGGTCCATGAGATGAACTCGTTCTTTTCCACCCCTACACCGTGCTCACCGGTGATGCTGCCGCCCGCGGTGACGCAGAGCCGCAGGATCTCATGGCCTGCCTCCATGACCCGTGCGGTGGCACCGTGAACCCGCGCATCGAACATGATCAGCGGATGGAGGTTGCCGTCTCCAGCATGGAACAGGTTGGCGATGGGGAGGTTGTGGCGCTCACCGATGTTGACGATCTGACGCAGGATCTCGGGCAATTTGGAGCGCTTCACCACCGCGTCATGCAGGTAATAGTTTGGGGCGATCCGTCCGAGGGCACTGGCCGCGCCCTTGCGCGCCGCCCAGAGTCTGGTCCGGTCAGCAGGGTCCTGGGCGATCTGGGTGGCCAGCGCACCGGTTGCCGTCAGGATCTCCTGGATGTCCTTCCCGGCTCGCTGGGTTTGCTCCTCGGTGCCCTCTATCTCGATCAGCAGCACCGCGCCCGCATCACGTGGAAAGCCGGCCTGGAAGGAAGCTTCGATGGCTGAGACGGAGAGCTGATCCATGAGCTCGAGCGCGGCCGGCACGATCCCGGCGGCGATGATGCGCGACACGGCTGCCGACGCGGTATCGACATTCTGGAACGACGCGAGCAGGGTGCACACCGCGGGGGCTTCTGGCAAGAGCCGGAGCGTGACCCGCGTCACGATGCCGACCGTGCCTTCGGCGCCGGTCACGAGGCCGGGCAGGTCGAAGCCGGGGTGATCCGGCGCGATGGCCCCTAGATCCAGCACGGCGCCGTCGCTGGTGACGAGCTGCATGCCGAGTACGTGGTTGACCATGTTTCCGTACAGCAGGCAATGCGGTCCACCCGCGTTGGTTCCCACGTTCCCGCCGATGGTGCTGGCGCGCTGACTGGAGGGATCAGGAGCGAAGAACAAACCGTGTTCCGAGGTGGCTTGCGTTACGTGGGCGTTGATCACGCCCGGTTCGACCACGGCGATCCGATTGGTCGGATCTATCGAGAGGATCCGGTTGAGTCGTGCCGTGCACAGGACGACTCCGGCGCGGACCGGGACGGCTCCCCCGGCGACGCCGGTCCCCGCGCCGCGGGGCACAATCGGCACGCCGAGCGAACGCGCAATCCGGACGGCCCGGTGGACTTGCTCAACCGACCGCGGGAGGAGGACGAGATCGGGCGTGGCCCGATCCAGTCCATAGTCGTACTCGTAGAGGATTCTGGATTCGGCGCGCCACCGAACCACGTCTTCCCCGAGCGCCTCGACGAATGGACGCCAGAGCGACTCAGGCGCGGAGCTGGCTGAACTCTTGTGTGCCACGGTACCGGGGGAGAGTATTGCAAACCGCGAGCGCGATCCGTCTCAGGTGGTTGCGTTCCGAGGATGGCCGGTGATGGGTGTGCGCGGGGTTCAGGGGAGTGAGCGCCAGTTCCCGGCTTCCATCCGCATGATGAGGAACGCGGACTTGTCCAGGCCATCGTGTCCCGTGGGTGAATATGACACCGATCCGGACGCGCCAGCGAATCGCTGGGTGAGCTCGAGACGGTCGCGCACGGCGGTCGGACTGGCATCCGTGGACTGCGCCGCTTGCGCCACGAGGCGGACAGCATCCCAGGCGACGGCAGCGGTCGGTGGTGGATGGTAGCCGTACCGGCCGCGGAATTCGCGGACGAACTGCCGCACCATCGGCGTCAGCGGGTCCGTGTCCCAGAGCTCGTCGGGGATCTGTACACGTACGCCCATCGCGCGAACGGACGGGGCAGGGGTGGTTACGCTGGCCAGCAAGCGGTCGTCCGACACGGACGGGCCCAGATACAACCGCGACCGCGGTGCGCGTTCGCTGGCGGCGCGGATGAGAATCGCGGCGTCCGACTGATCGCGCGGCCAGGCAACGATTTCGGTGGCGCCGGCGTGGCTCAGGCGGGCAAACGCTTCTGACGTGTCAGGGTTGGCGAAGGAGTACGTCTCCTCCGCGATGACGGCGATCTTCCTGGTTGCGGCGGCGCGGAGCAGCGTCATGCGAGCACGCTCGGCAGCGGCGGTCCTGGGGGCTATCCAGCCCACGCGCTCCACGCGGCTGGCGGACAGGAACTCGACAAGGTGCTCGATCGCCGCGTCACCGTCCAGGGGCAGCGTGAACACCCAGCGGCCGACATCGACCATGCTGGCCAGACGCCCGGCGGATGCGAGCGTCACGACCGGGGTCCGTAGACGCTCAAGCTGCGACGTGATTGCCGCGGCGGTCTCGGCGGATGACGGTCCGACGACCGCTGATACGCGATCCACCTGTGAGAGCCGCGCCGCGATCCTTTCGGCCCGGGCGGCGTTCGCCTCGTCGTCGTACGGTACGAGCTCGATTGGGCGTGTACCCGTGGAGAGCCGTAGGCCGCCCTGGGTGTTTATGGTGTCGACCGCCAGTTGGGCTGCTCGCAGCTCTGATCGGCCGGAGCCGGTACCTGTGTCAATGCTGGTGACGAGGCCGATGCGGACGCTGGTGCCATCTGGCGCTCCGGGGGGCAAAGGCGGCGGGGCGAGGCGTACTGGTGGCGAAGAAGGCGTCTCCGTCTGGACTGGTACGCAGCCCAGCATCACGATGGCGATGAGGGCGCAGCCGATCGTGACCGTACTGCGCGATCTCCAGGCGTGGGCTACCAGCCCGATCGCCCCCCCAGGGTGGTTGGCACTCCTGGACGATGATGCAGCGTCCCGTCGAGCCCCGCATGCTCCCCCGCGCGGAGGACTCGTACAATTTCGATCAGACACAGTGACCGAGATTCTAGCGATGGCGCGGGACGTGCAGGTCATGGTGGTGGAGCAGCCAGGGTATGGACCACTCGAAACCTAGCCAGACCATCGAGGACTACCTGGGACTGATGCACTACATGACGCGCGACGGCGTCCCGATTATCGGCGCCCGCCTGGCCGAGCGCCTGGGAGTGGCGCCGCCGACGGTCACGGCGACGCTGCAGCGCATGGTCCGCGACGGTCTGATCACCATGGATTCCCACAAGGTGGTCTCGTTGACGGAGGAGGGGCGTGAGCTGGCCGAAAGCCTGGTCCGTCGCCACGCGCTGGCGGAACGCCTGCTCACGGACATCTTGGGACTTGGCTGGAGCGAGAGTCACGAGGAAGCACACATGGTGGAGCACGTGATCTCGGAGAAGGTGGAACGGCGGCTGATCTCGGTCCTCGGAAACCCTTTGACGTGCCCCCACGGGAATCCGATTCCTGGCACGGGCGCGCGGCCGTCACCGCTTGCGCAGTCACTCTCTGAGATCAAGCCTGGGCAGCAGGTCGTCGTGGAGCGCATCGTGGAGCAGGCGGAGGATGACCTGGAGTTGATGAACTTCCTGGAGCGATCCGGCATCGTCCCGCGCGCAACGCTGGAAGTGCAGGACGTGGCGAGCTCCGTGGGGGTGCTCACGACGACGGTGTCCGGCCGTCCAGGGACCACGTCGATGGGGCTGGGCGCGGCGGCGTTCGTGCGCGTTCTTACGCCGGAGCATGCTCACACGGCGGCGTCAGCGACGATGCCGATTCCCAGCGCGGATGCCGAGTCATTTGCCGCTCGGCTCCGAGGCCTCTCGGACCGATAGCACCGGACGACTGGGTCTGGGAGCTAGTTCCGCTTCCCCTGCAGTATCGCGAGCCCGTCCTTGGCCCCCTCGAGGCTCGGATTGAGCTGAAGGGCCAAGGCAAATTGCTCTTTCGCGTCCGTCTGCCGACGGGTATTCATGTAGATCCAGCCGATGGCGTGGCGATACTGCGCCAGGCGACTGCGGTCTTGATCCAGTTCGACGGCCTTCTGGAGTAGCGGCAGCGCGTGATCGTAGTCGCGGCGCGCGTAGTAGATCCACGCGAGCTGGGCGTAGGCGGACGGGTAGCGCGGGTCGATCTCGAGGGCGCGGTGCAGATAGGGGAGGGCCGACTCAGGCTGCTCGCGAGCGTAGAACACCATGCCGATGCCGCCCTGGGCGCGCGCATCAGACGGGCTGAGCTCGGATGCCCGGGTATAGGCGGTGACTGCCTCTTCGAACTGCTTACTGGCGCGCAGCGCATTGCCGAGCGCCACGTGCAGATGGGACCAACTGGGAGCGATGGCGATGGCGCGCCGGTAGGTGTCCGCGGCGTCGCGGTACTCTGTCCGCGTCTCCTGCAAGTTTCCGAGGATGCGGAGGAGCTCCGGATCGTTCGGCGCGATGCGCAGCGCCCGCTCCAGCGTGTCCTCGGCCTCGCTGAGCCGGTACTGGTCCGTGTACGCCTCGGCAAGGACTCCAAGCGCGGCGGGGGAGCTGGGGTCATCCGCCACGGCGCGCAGGGCGACCTGGATCGCCTTCGCGGACTGTCCGTGCCAGTCCAACGCCAGAGCCAGCGTGATCCTGGGCTCTGTGCCGCGCGGATCGAGATTCACCGCCTGTTGGGCTTTCTCCACAGCCTCAGAGGCGCGGCTCTGGTAGACCAGCGCCCTCGCCCAGCGTGCCCAGGCGATGGCGCCGTCCGGCGCCAGCTCGGTGGCTCGGCGGTAGTGGCCGATGGCGGCGTCCCAGCGGCCCTCGGACAACGCTTTGTCGCCGAGACCGCTAAGCTGCTCGGCCGTTTCCATAGGTAGGTCGGCTGGTGACTCAGCCACTACGGTGCGGACGCTGGGCACAGGCGCCAGTGGTTCGGTGGCTCGTGCCTCAGTAGAGCCCACCCACGGCGCTGCTGGCACGTGCAGGTACGTGAGGCCAACGGCAACGAGGCCGGCAGTGCCGACCGCGACGAGACCTATGTGCCAGGCGGGGCGCTTCTTCCGGCGAATTGCCCGATTGCGCCGATATGCCACGAGACCTCCTCGATTGCCCGATCCGCACGTTCTGCACCGAGAGAACGCACCGGGCCTCCGTAAAGCGTGGCGTGCTGTGGCTGTACTGTAGAGAGTTCGCCCAAAATTGTCAAATCGGGAAGTCTTATGGTCAACTCGTGGTGTATCGAGCCGTTGCGACCGCCACTCGTTGCGGCGCGGTTGCGGGGCGGAATGCTACGTCGCGGTGGCGCCGGCGGACCCGATGCCCTCGGCAATGCGGCCGACCACGTCGTGGCGGGTTGCCTCTGCCGCCACCCGGATGGCGTTCTTGATAGCGGTCGCATTGGACCGGCCGTGGGCGACGATGCAGGTGCCGTTGAGCCCGAGCAGTGGCACTCCGCCGTACTCCGCGTAGTCCAGCCGGCGCCGGACGCGCTTGAACGCCGGGGCCACGCCGACGGCGGCGGCGGTGGTGAGCCAGGACGAGCGGATTTCTGATCGAATGAGGCCGGTGATGGCGGAGGCCATGCCCTCCGCGAACTTGAGGACCACGTTGCCGGTGAAGCCGTCACACACCGCGACATCCACTCCACCGCCCGGGATATCGCGGCCTTCCACGTTCCCGATGAAGTTGAGTCTGGTGGCGCGAAGCAACGGATGGGCTGCCAGCACCAGGGCGTTTCCCTTCGTCTCCTCCTCCCCGATCGATAGCAGCCCAACCCGCGGGTTCGGGACGCCGAACACCTGCTCCAGGTAAATCGCTCCCATGTGGGCGAACTGCACAAGGTGTTCCGGCTTGCAATCCACATTGGCGCCCACATCGATCAAGAGGCACTTGCCCGTTGCCGTTGGGATCATGGCTCCCAGCGCGGGTCGATCAACGCCCTGAATGCGCCTCAGCTCGAAGAGGCCCGCGGTCATGACGGCGCCGGTGTTGCCTGCGCTAACGAACGCGGAGGCGCGCCCCTCTTTGACCAGGCGGACGCCGGTGACCAGCGATGAGTCTGGCTTCTGCCTGACGGCGTTGGCCGGGTGCTCATGCATCTCGATCACGTCCGGCGCGTCGTGTACGGTGATCCGCTGGGTGTGACTGCCCACGAGCGACTGCAGGCGAGCCGCCGGGCCCACCAGGACAACATCCACATCAAGCTCGCGGGCCGCTGCTACGGCACCGTGCACCACTACGTCGGGCGCATGATCGCCGCCCATCCCGTCCACAGCCACGGTGACCACCAGGCACGCCTCCTGAGCACCCGCGGACAGACATCGGGCTCCGCGCGGGTAGGCGGGCAGTTCGTAGCCTTGAGCGGCGCCCGACTGGGGGATAGCATACCAATGCGCCGGCCCCGGCCGGTTGAGGAGGGCTTTCGTGTCACATACGGTGGGGCTCATTCACGCTGTGGTCCCCGCGATTGAGCCGTTGCGGGTCGCGTTCGGTGAGCTCGCGCCAGATATCAAGCTGGTCAACATTCTGGACGAGGGCCTGGTCTCGGAGATTGACCGGCGTGGCCGGTTGACGCATGGGTTGATCCGCCGCCTGGCATCGCTGATCTCGCTGGCCGAGGACGCGGGTGCGGAACTGGCGCTGCTCACGTGCACCGCCTATTCACCGGTTGCTGATCAGGCCGCGGCCGTCTCCGACATCCCGGTGCTGAAGATCGATGAGCTCATGGTTCGCGAGGCGTTGGGGCGGGGTAAGCGGATTGGACTGGTGGCCACGGTGCCTGCCGGACTGAATATGCAGAAGCAGCTGATCGAGTCGCTGGCGGCCGAGACTGGTGTTCAGATCGAGCTAGACGCCGTGCTCAGACCTGACGCTTTCGCCGCCTTGTCCACGGGGCGCCGCGACGAGCACGACGCGATTGTCATGAGCGAGGTGGAGGCTCTGGCCACGCGAAATGACATTGTGTTGCTGGCACAGGCCTCGATGGGGCACCTGGCGAGCAAGATCCCTGACAGTATCAACGTGCCTGTCCTCTCCAGTCCGACGCTGGCTGTGGGTAAGGTGAAGGAGTTGTTGAACGCATGAAACTCAGCTACATGGTGACCACCCCGGAAGTGAAGGCCATGCCGCTCGCGTGGGTGGGTGACCTGGACGTCTCGTTACCGGCGATCGCAGGGCTGGGCTACGAGGGCGTTGAGCTCCAGACGCGGGATCCGCTGCAGTTCGATCAGGCGGCGGTGGCCAAGAAGGTGCGGGCAGCGGGATTAGAAATCGTCGCGATCAGCACGGGCCCGATTGGTCAGGAGGACGCGCTCTACATCTGCATGAAAGACGCGGGGGACCGCAGGCGGGCGATCGATCGATACAAAACGGTGGTCGACATGGCCGCGGAATGGGGCGTGGATTCCTCGATCGGCGGGTTTCGGGGGCGCGCTTCGACCGCTCCGACGCGCCAGGAGGGACTGGATTGGTTCCGCGCGGCGGTGATGGAGATCGCCGAGTATGCGCACAAGAAGGGACGGAAGATCGTTTTGGAGCCGCAGTGCCGGCTGAACACGGACTTTCTTATGACCATGCAGGAGACCATCGACTTCATCGAGTCCGCCAAGGCGCCGAACCTGGTCCTGGAGGCGGACATGTACCACATGGCGCTCGAGGAGACGTCTATCCCGGCCGCGCTCGTGCGCTCGCTGCCGCATCTGGCGCTCATCCAGCTCGGTGACTCGAACCGCCTGGCTCCCGGGCAGGGCTTCCTGCCGTGGAAGGACATCTTTGAGGTGACGAAGGCGCTGGGCTACGACGGCTGGCTGAGCATGGAGTTCACCCAGAAGCCGAGCAGCCCGGTGTGCGCGAGGCAAGCCATCGAATTCACGAGGCAGTTTCTGGCGTAGCAGGGCCAGACGACGAGGACGGCGCGCTGGTGGATCGGCTGTGGACGCCGTGGCGGATGAGCTACGTGGGTAGTGCGTCGCCCGCGCCTGGCTGCTTTCTGTGTCTGGCGCGCGACGCTTCCGCCGCGGAGGATGACGACCGACACATCGTCCTCCGCGGCCAGCGCGTGATTGCGCTGCTCAACCGGTTCCCATACAGCACCGGGCACGTGATGATCGCTCCGCACGACCACACGGCGGACTACCCGGGGCTTTCGACGGAGATCGTGGCTGAGCTGTTTGCCACTTGCCAGCGCATCGTTGAAGCGCTGTCCGCGGAGTACCGGCCGGATGGGTTCAACGTGGGCATGAATCTGGGCCACGCGGCGGGGGCGGGGGTGCCAGACCATCTGCACTTGCACGTCGTGCCGCGCTGGGTCGGCGACGCCAACTTCATGGCGACGACCGCGGATACCAAGGTGATGCCGGAGTCGCTAGAGCAGACGTATGGACGACTGAGGAGACGCCTGGGACAGGCGCCTGCCGGGGCAGATTGATCGGCGGCTAGAGGCGTCCTAGTGCGACGTAATACAAGAGCTTGATGTACTCCTGAAGGATTCGCATTATGGCGTGGCGATCCCGCCACCAGCCGGTGACGCCGTATTTGCTGTTGTCGGCCGGGCTGGCCAGTACTTCGACGCCGGCCGGGGCCAGCTCTCGCCGAAAGACCATTGTGGCGCGCCGCATGTGGAATGGATCGGTCACCAGCGTCACGCTGCGGAGGCCCCGCTGTGCCGCGATGGCACGGACCGCCTGTGCTTCCTCGAATGTGCTGTCGGAGATGCTCTCGATGACGACGACGGCTGACTCTGGGATGGGTGTTCTGGTGAGCCCGCGCCGATAGAGCTCCAACCAGGTGGTCTGAATCCAGTGGCTGGAGAGCGGCTCGTTTGAGATGATGGCCAGCGGCGCCTGGCCCTCCAGATAGAGCCGTGCGGCGTGTTCCGCTCGGTATGGTGAATTCCCCGCAAGAACCACGATGGCGTCCGTGGGGTGGAGGCGGTCCCGCACGACCAGATATTCGCCCATGGCGTTCAGCCAGAGGGGTGCCGTGACCAGGAGGGTCGCCAAGAGCGCTACGGTGACCCAGGTGCGCCGTCGGATGCTGGAAAGCGCGAAACTTGGCACGTCTCACCACCACCATGCTCGCGCGGCCCGATATCGAGGGAAGCGCTGCGTAGCGAATGGTAGGCCGTGCGCGTAATCAGTTTGGGTGGCGCCGGGATGCGTTAGCATCTCACCGAACCCGATTGACTAAACCCCAAGGCGTTCGCTTGGAGGACTCGTGAAAGTCGATGGCAGCTACACGTTTGAGGCACCGGTGGCCCGCGTGTGGGAGGTACTGCTGAGCCCCGATTCGTTGGCGAGCTGTGTGCCCGGTTGCGATTCAATGACACCGACTGGACAAGACCAGTGGGATGTTTCCATGAAGGTGGGCGTGGCGGCCATCCGCGGATCCTACAAGGGCAAGATCCGCGTGGCGGACAAGGATGAGCCAAAGAGCTTCAAGCTCATCGTGGAGGGCAGCGGCGGCGCGGGATTCGTCCGTGGAGAGGCATTGATCCACCTGGTTGACCAAGGCGCCACCACTCAAGTGAATGTGGCCGGCGAAGGGAACGTGGGGGGCACGGTTGCCGGGGTCGGGCAGCGCATGCTGGGCGGCGTGGCCAAGATGCTGATGGGCAATTTCTTTGATTGCCTCCGAAAGCAGCTGTAGCGACCGTGCAGCCGATCGCCACGAGCTCCCCGTACGCAATGATCTCGGTAAGCGAGGCGCTGGACGAGATTCTGGGCCGAGCGACGGCGGTGGGTGACGAGCTGATCGGTACGTTGACCGCGCGAGGCCGCGTGCTGGCAGCTACGGTGACGGCGGGCGGGCCGATGCCGCCGGTGCCGCGCGCGGCGGTGGATGGGTACGCGGTGCTCGCTTCCGACCGGGGTGCCCGCGAGCTCGTCGGTGACGAGCTGGTGGCTGGTCCTGGAGCCGTCCTGGCGCTGGCGCGCGGGCAGGCTGTCCGAATCATGACCGGGGCCGACCTTCCGGATGGCGCGGATGCCGTGGTCATGGTGGAGGACTCCCGCGAGCAGGGGAGCCGAGTTACGTTCCGCTCACCGATTCGTGTGGGCGACAACGTGCATGCCGTCGGCGTGGACGTCCGCGCTGGGGATGAGCTTGTGGCGGCCGGGGAGGTGTTGGGTCCGGCCGAACTGGGCATCCTGGCCGCTGTTGGGCAGACAGAGGTCCGCGTGCATCGACGGGTCCGCGTGGCGGTGCTCGCGACGGGTGACGAGCTGGTGGAGCCGTGGCTGGATCCGCCGCGTGGATGTATCCGCGACAGCAACCGATACGCGCTACGGGCCGCTGTGGAGGACACCGGCGCACTCGTTACGTGGCATGGCATGGCGCCTGACGACGAGAGCGGGTTGCGCGGCGCCGTGGAACGGGCGTTGGCTGAGTGCGATGTCTTGATTACGTCTGGCGGCGTCTCCATGGGGACAAGAGACCTGATGAAGCCACTGTTGGAGTCGCTTGGCAGCGTCCACTTTGGACGAGTGAATTTCAAGCCCGGGAAGCCACTCACGTTTGCGACGATCGGGGAACGACTGGTTTTTGCGCTCCCGGGCTACCCGGTCTCCTCCCTCGTGACGTACGAAGTGTTCGTGCGCCCGGCGCTCATGAAGCTCCAGGGCATGGCGGTTTGGCACCGCCCGGTGGTGTCCGTGACGTTAGGGCACGATGTGAAACCCGATCACTCCCGCCCCGAGTACCAACGGGCAACGATCTCCGTGGCGAGCGGCGCGCTCGTGGCCAAGACCACAGGAAGCCAGGGTTCCAGCAGACTGCTGTCCATGCGTGGTGCGAATGCGCTGCTGCGGCTGGAGCCCGGGGTTGCGACGCTGCCGGCGGGGTCATCGGTGGCCGCATTGCTCACCGGTCCGGTCTGCTGACCCCTCGAAACGTGCCCGATCGGGCCGGATACGGGAGACTGATATACTGACCGCCTGTGGGTGCCGAGGTAGCAAGCCGCGGGTTGCCCGTCTGCGAAGGAGGACCGAGTGATCGAGGGGATCCGCCGCATCCAGGACATGATGGAGCGGGAGCGCTACGTTACGGACCGCGCCATTGCGACCACGGCGTTTCTGGCGATGGAGCTCAAGAAGCCGGTGCTGATCGAAGGTCAGGCTGGTGTAGGAAAGACCGAGATCGCCAAGGTGCTGTCCGCGGCCCTCGACACCGAGCTCATCCGACTGCAGTGCTATGAGGGGTTGGACGTCAACACGGCCCTGTACGAGTGGAACTATCCTAAGCAGATGCTTCGCATCAAGATGGAGGAGGGGTCCACTCGGACGAGTGACGAGCAGGAGAGCTTGATCTTCAGTGACCCGTTTCTCCTGAAGCGGCCCCTGCTTCGCGCGATTAGCGCGCAGGAGAAGGCGCCCGTCCTGCTGATTGACGAGGTGGACCGGGCGGACGAGGAGTTCGAGGCGTTCCTGCTGGAGGTGCTGTCTGACTTCCAGGTGACGATCCCTGAGCTTGGGACGATCACCGCGAAGCACCGTCCGTACGTGGTGCTGACCTCTAACCGGACACGTGAGCTGAGCGACGCGCTCAAACGGCGCTGCCTCTACCTGTGGATCGACTACCCACCATTCGAGAAGGAACTGCGGATCGTCGAGACGAAGGTGCCGGGCATCAACGATCGACTCGCGCGCCAGGTCTCGACGTTCATGCAGGCGATCCGCAAAGTGAAGCTGAACAAGACCCCAGGTGTGGCCGAGACGCTGGACTGGGCCATGAGCATGATGGCACTGCACCAGGATCACCTGGAGCAGGAAGCGGTCAGGGAGACGCTGGGCGCCTTCATCAAGGACCGCGATGATGTGTCCCGCCTCAGCGGCAAGCCGCTGGAGATCATGCTCAACGGTATCAGCGACGTCAGCGAAGAGGGCCTCAGCGAATGGGTTCAGTCAGTGACACAGAGGGTCGAGAAGGAGCTCGCTACGCGCTAAAGAGCCGCGCCAAATACGCGGATCTTCGCCGCCACGTCATGACCTTTGGGCGTGAGCTGCGGCGACGCGAGCTACTCTCCACATCGACCGAGATCATTGATGGTCTGCGCTGCTTCGAGCACGTAGACATCGGCGATCGGACGGACGTGTACCTTGGGCTGCGGAGCATCTTCTGCTCCAAGCCCGAGGACCAGCCGGTTTTTGACGAGGTTTTCGACCAGTTCTGGCGGCGCATCGCGCGGCTGGAGGAGGAAGACGAGCAGTCCAATGGCGAGGACGAGATGTCCTCATCCGTTCAGGACGGCAGCGAGATGCAGGAGGCCGGCGAAGGCGACGAGCAGATGCGCCTGACGAGTCCGGATGGTGAGCCGGGCGAGGATGACGAGTCTGGCGACGACGAAGCGCTGCCGCTGTACAGCCCGGTGGAGATGCTGGCCACCAAGGATTTCTCCCGCTTCCACGCGGACGAGATGGTGGAGATTGCGCGGACGGTGCTGGTCATCGCTAAGCGGCTTGCCACCAAGGAGAGCCGTCGCACGAAGATCGCGGCGCGTAGCCACATCATTGACCCACGGAGAACGGTCCGTCGCAACATGAAGTACGGCGGCACAATCATTGAGCTTGCCAAGAAGAAGCGGAAGATCCGCAAACCGCGGCTGGTGCTGATTTGTGATGTGAGCCGCTCCATGGACACGTACAGCCGGTTCCTACTGCAGTTCATCCACGCGATCCAGAACACCATTGGCAAGGTGGAGTCGTTCGTCTTTAGCACGTCGCTTACGCGCGTAACGGAGTACTTCCGGAATGAGGACATCCTGGAGGCACTTGACCGGATTGCCCGCGAGGTCCAGGACTGGTCTGGCGGGACGCGCATTGGGCAGAGCCTGACCACCTTCAACGAGCTTTGGGCGCAAAAGCTGGTGAACCGGCACACAATCGTGCTCATCCTCAGCGACGGCCTGGACACGGGCGACGCGGAGGTGTTGCGCGGTGCGATGGAGGACCTGGATGAGCGGGCAGGTAAGCTGATCTGGCTCAATCCGCTGCTGGGAAGCAAGGACTACCGCCCGCTTGCCCGCGGCATGAGTACCGCGCTGGAGCACGTGGACGTTTTTGCCCCGGCCCACAACCTGGCGAGCCTGGCCGACCTGAGCAAGCATCTCTCCGCGTAGTAAGACGCGTCGACCCAAGCAACCTGGAGGTCCAACATGCGTGAGCTACTGGTCGACATCGACCGCTGGCGAGCCGGTGGAGAGCGGGTGGCGCTTGCGACCGTCGTGCGCGCTTACGGCTCAGCCCCTCGCAAAGAGGGATCCAAAATGGCGGTGTCCGAAAGCGGCGAAATGGCCGGCTCGGTGAGCGGCGGGTGTGTGGAGGCGGACGTTGTGCTGCACGCACAGGAGGTGCTCGCGGCGGGCCGCCCGCGCCTTGTTCACTACGGCATCTCTGACGAGCAGGCGTTTGAGGTTGGCCTGGCCTGTGGCGGCGTCATCGACGTGTTTATTGAGCCGGTGACGGACGAATCGTGAGCGGCTTCTTCTCTCAGATCCGCAACCGTATTGAGTCGGAGAGCGCGCTCGTCGTGGCGACGGTAGTCGATGGCCCAGCCGGCGTGGGCAACAGGATGCTGGTGTACCCGGGCGGGCGGTCTGAGGGGTCGCTGGGCTCCTCCGAGCTTGACCGGGTGGTTGTGACGGACGCGCTGGAGCAGCTTGCGCGTGGTTTCTCGAAGAGCCGCGAGTATGACGTGGCCGGCGGCAAAGCGCTGGTGTTCATGGATGCATACCCTTCGCCGCACCATTTAATGGTGTTCGGCGGTGTGCACATTGCCGTGCCTCTGGTGAAGATTGCGAGCGTTCTGGGGTTCCGCACCAGCGTCATCGATGCGCGTGGGCGGTTTGCCTCAACGGAGCGATTTCCCGAGGCGGATGAGATCGCACTGGAATACGCAGACGAGTACCTGGACCACACGCCGCTGAACCCATCCAGCTACGTTGTGGTGCTTTCGCACGATCCGAAGTTGGATGACCCGGCGTTGCTGAAAGCGCTCCGATCCGATGCCCGGTACGTCGGGGCGATCGGCAGTCGAAAGACCCATGCGGGCAGAGTAGAGAGGCTTCTTGAGGCGGGGCTGTCCGCCGAGCAGGTTGCCCGCATCCACGCACCCGTGGGACTGGACATAGACGCGCAAAACCCGGAGGAGATCGCCCTGGCGATTGTGGCCGAGGTCGTTGCTGCCAAGAACGGCAAGCAGACCAGGCCCCCGGCGCGCCCTGGCACCGCCACGTAGCGGTGCCGCCGCTCTTGTGATCGCGGCCATCGTTCTGGCGGCTGGCTCATCTACCCGCATGGGTGAGCCCAAGCAACTGCTCCGTGTCCGCGGCAAGACGCTGGTACGCACTGCCGCCGAGGCAGCGGTGGGCTCAGGTGCGAAGACGGTGGTTGTGGTGACCGGGGCGAGCCAGCACGCCGTGGAGCAAGAGCTGCGGGGTCTGCCGGTGAGACTGGTGCACAACCCGGATTATCTGGATGGGATGAGCACGTCGCTCAGGACCGGTCTGCGAGCGCTCCGACCGGAGACAGATGCTTGCATCGTGATGCTCGCTGATCAGCCGTTCCTCGGGCCAGCCGTGCTGGACGCACTCATCGCCACCTATCGTGCGTCAGGGCGATCAATCGTCCAGGCGAGCTACCGTGGCAAGCCTGGGAATCCGGTCCTCTGGGACCGCATGTTCTTCAACGAGCTTGGGCGCCAAGTGGGCGATCAAGGCGGGCGGAGCATCCTGCGTGAACGGGCTGACCAGGTTGCCTATTGTGAGATTCCAGACCCTATGGCCAACGTGGACGTGGATACGCCCGACGCGTACGCGGACGTGCTCCGGCTGGCGGGCGAGGCGGCTCAAGCACCGGACCCGTTGGCGCCCAGGTTCTGCGCCCGCTGCGGTGGCGCGCTGGAGTCTAGGCAAGTGGATGGGAAAGCGCGTCCGGCCTGCCGCGTCTGCGGTCAGATTTCCTGGCTTGACCCGAAGCTGGCCGCGGCCGTCGTGCTTCCGATGGGGGATCGGATTGTGCTTGGCAAACGGGCGATCGATCCGGGTAAGGGGCTCTGGAGCTTTCCGTCCGGCTACGTCGACCGCGGAGAAGTGGTGGAAGACGCGGCCTGCCGAGAGGTCCGTGAAGAGCTCGGCGTGGACGTGCGGCTTGTCGGGCTCGTGGGGGTGTACTCTGCCCACCGCCGACCGGTAGTGCTGGTGGTCTACGCGGGGGAGATTGTCTCCGGTGAGCCGCGAGCGTGTTCGGAGGTCACGGAGGTTTCGACGTTCTTACCTGGCGAACTGCCGCCGATGGCGTTCCAGTTTGACGATGTCATCGTGAGGGATTGGCTGAAACTGCGTGGGTCAACGGGCTCGTTGTAGGCGGGGGCGCGAGGCCCCGTCGGGTATCATCAGCGGATGACACCGAAGTGCCGTGCGAGCTCCCCACGGAGATGCGCGGCGATTGATGAGTCCACTGGTTCGGTCTACGATGTAGGTCCGAGCGGTGTACCTGGCTGCTACCGAAACCGTGGTGCGAGGGAGGAAACGTGAACGTTTCCGTGACGATCAACGGCAAGGCGTATTCGAACGACGTTGAGCCGCGACTGCTGCTTGTGCACTACATCCGCGACGTGTTGGGCCTTACGGGCACACACGTGGGCTGCGATACGAGCCAGTGCGGAGCGTGCACCGTGATCATCAACGGCGACGCGGTGAAGTCGTGCACGATGCTCGCCGTCCAGGCCGATGGCGCCGACATCATGACCATTGAGGGCCTGGCGAAGGGTGGAGAGCTCCACCCGATCCAGGTGGGATTCTGGGAGGAGCACGGGCTCCAATGCGGTTTCTGCACCCCGGGCATGATCATGACCACGGTGGACCTATTGAAGAACAATGCTTCTCCCACCGAGGAGGAGATCCGCAAGGGTATTGAGGGTAATCTCTGCCGCTGCACGGGCTACCAGAACATCGTCAAGGCGATTCAGCACGCCGCGACGGCGATGGCAAAGTAGCCTCCGGCGTGGCGCGGACGGTCGAGCCATAGAGGCAGCATGCCTCACGCGCCAACCAAGTGATCGCCAACGCTCCGCACCTAACGTGGAGCCCGTACGGAGGATGCCTAGATATGTACCCAGCGAAGTTCGACTACGTGGCGCCGACGAGCCTGGAGGAGGCTATCAAGCTGCTGGATGAGAGTGGCGGTGACGCCAAGATCATCGCGGGCGGCCACAGCCTCCTGCCCATGATGAAGCTCCGTCTCGCGCAGCCAGCCAAGCTTATCGATCTGAGGAAGGTCCCCGGTCTGAACGAGATTCGCGTGGATGCCAATGGCATCAGCATCGGGGCGATGGTGACCCACGCCCAGGTGGCCCGCTCTTCCGAAATTCGCCGCGCTCTACCATCGCTTGCTGAGGCCGCGGACAAGGTTGGGGATTTGCAGGTCCGCAACAAGGGCACCATCGGCGGGAGTCTGGCCCATGCGGATCCAGCCGGTGATCTGCCGGCCGTGTTCCTGGCGCTAGACGGCCAGATCGTGGCGCGCGGCCCTTCAGGGACTCGCTCCATGGACGCGGATGGGTTCTTCGTGGACATCCTCACGACCCAGCTGGCGGAGAACGAGATCGTCACGCAGGTGAAGTTCCCCAACTTGCCGGCCCGCACCGGGACAGCCTATGTGAAGTTTGACCATCCCGCGTCGCACTACGCCCTGACGGGCGTCGCGGCGTCCATCACGCTTGGCGTGGACGGGAAGATCAGCCGCGCACGCGTGGGCGTCACCGGCGTGGGCGCCAAGGCATATCGAGCCGCGGGCGTCGAGACGGCGCTGATCGGCAAGGGCGCGGCAGACGTCGCCGCCGCGGTGTCCACCGCGGCCGACGGCATCGACTGCAACGATGACATCCACGCCTCCGCCGAGTACCGTGCCCACCTGGCGCGGGTGTTCGCTCGACGGGCGATTGAAGAGGCGATCCGCCGCGCTGGAGCTTAGGCTCGCGAACACGCCTTGACATAACCTGGTTTGGTTCACGAAGGGTTGTCGCGCGAGCGGCAACCCTTTCTGGGGTAAGACCCTGCTCCACGAACGTGATCTCGATGCTGCGAGCTCGCGTATCTAGGTTACAATCTGCGCGCCCCTGCCCCTGACCGCGATCCTCCGCGGTCCGCTCTACACCTGAGGATTGTTGCTGTCTGACATGCTTGCATCGCTCGATATCTCCCCCGCGCCATTGCCCGTCGCCCGCGCGGAGGTTTTGAAGCTCTCCACGACCACGGCCCCCGAATTCGTCGACATCACCGATCAGGTGGTTGGTGTTGTCGCTCGATCGATGGCTACGGACGGGATGGTCTGCGTTTTCTCTCGTCACACGACTGCCGCCGTTCTCGTGAACGAGCTTGAGCCGCTGCTACTGGAAGACATCAACGTCTTCTTTGAGCGCCTGGCGCCGCGCGGGGCGGACTACCGCCACAACGATTTCTCTGTTCGTACAGTGAACATGACACCGAACGAGAGCCCGAATGGGCACTCACATTGCCTGCATCTCACCCTGGGCGCCAGCGAGACGGTCCCGATCGTCAATGGGGAGCTGGCGCTCGGTGACTGGCAACGGATCTTCCTGGTGGAGCTGGATCACGGGCGACCGCGCGAGGTTGTGGTGCAGGTGGTTGGCAGCAGGGCAGGCACCCTGAACGGGCGCCACAACGGAACGAGCGGCTGAATCTTCGACGCCTCTGGGCAACGAGAAGGGGCGGGATCTCCAGAGATCCCGCCCCTTTCTTTTTCCCCTGTAGGCCGCGTGGTCTAGCTGGTGGCAGCCGCGCGACGGGTTCTGGTGGAACGCCTTGGTGCTGCCGTGGGTGCTGGCTGGCTAGCGGTCTTCAGCGCGGCATTGAGCTTCTTCATGAGCCTGCTCTTGCGCCGGGCGGCGTTGCCGGCGTGAAGTACGCCTTTGCGCGCCGCCTTGTCGAGCGCGCGGACCGCCTGGACGACGAGCGTCTGCGCCTCCGTGGCGGTTTCGGTGATGCCGCGCTCCGCCTTGCGGATGAACGTCTTCACGGCCGACTTGGTGGCGCGGTTTCGAAGCCGCCGCCGCTCGGCAACGCGCATCATCTTTTCGGCGGATCGAATATTGGGCACGGGCACCTCTCCTGGGTAGGGCCGTCCGCGCATTGCACGAGGACGTGGCAACACGAGCGACAAGACCGCTCGCGGATCCACAGTATACCCTAAGCGTTTTGCGAGCACGCCACAAGGCAAGAGCCCGCCCTCGTCCCGGTTTCTAGGCGGGCGTGGGGTGTATCGAGGTACGTGAGTGACACATCCCATCATCAGTCTTGCGCTCAGCACCGGTCGGCGTGTGCTCAATGAGGTTGACTCTAAGCACGTTCTGGCGTCGGTCGGAATCCCGGTCATTCCTACTCGAGCCGCAACCTCGGCAGACGAGGCCGCGGCGATCGGCCTTGGCGTAGGCTACCCGGTGGCCGCAAAGGTTCTGGCAGACGGCATCAGCCACAAGTCGGACGTGGGTGGCGTCAAACTCAATCTGGAGGACGACGCCGCCGTGCTGCGCGCGTGGGGGGAGTTGGAGGGCGCGGCGCGTGCCGTGACCGGCGCGACGTTCGAAGGAGTGTCCATCCAGCCCATGGCTTTGCCCGGGCTGGAGCTCTTGCTGGGCGCGCGGCGTGACGCTCAGTTTGGACCGGTTGTGACACTCGGGCTAGGCGGCGTGTTCGTGGAACTGCTGGATGATGTTGTGGTCCGCCTGGCGCCCGTGAGCGACTCCGAGGCCACCGAGATGATGGATGAGCTGCGGGCGAGCCGCGTGCTTGACGGATTTCGTGGCAGCCCGCCCATCGACCGTGCCGCCATTGCGAGAGCACTGTCCCGCCTGGGTGATCTTATGGTGGGCCACCCGGAAATCTCCGAGGTAGACGTAAACCCGCTGTTTTGCTATCCAGACGGCGTGCTGGCGATTGATGCGAGGATCGTGCTCAGCGGCGAGACGGCGAGACGGTAGTGCCGATGGTCACACGGGCCGCTCCCACAGGGCCGTGGTGGTGAACACGCGGTAGTTGCCCACCGACAGCATGGTCACGCCTCGGCTCGCCAGGGCCTGTAGCGGCGCCACGTAGTCCCGTCTATCGCGGTCTCTTGTGTCCACCACGACGTAGGCCAGGTGATAGGTGGTGATGAAGCGTTCCAGCACGGGAGGCTCCAGACGTGCAGGGAGCAGGGCCGTCGGGCGACTCGTGAAGTACGTGACCGGCCAGGGCTGGGCGGCTGCCAGTGAATCGCCGGGCTGCGTGCGTGAACGGACCCACTCCAGCAACCGGTCCAGATCTGAATCCTGGACCCAACGCGGCGGCCCGGTCCAGGTGAGCCCACGATCGGTCCGTCGCCCCACGGGCTCGTCGCCGTACTGGTGCTGGCCGCGGTACTCGCGAATCAACGCGGGGCTCCACCAAAAGACGGCGCCGACCATGGCCAGCGTCGGCACCAGGGGGATGGCCGCTACGCGGAAGGGGATGAGACGGACGGTCCCGCAGAGCAGCAGCGGCACGAGCCAGACGAGGGTTGGGAGCTGGTAGCGCTCCTGGAAGTTGGCCCATGTGGCCGCGTACGCGGCGAAGTTGGCGGCGGCGGGTATGAGAAGATACGCGACACGCCGATCGGCCGGAGGTTTCAATAGGCCGGTGACGGCGATTGGGACTGTCCAAATGAGCGGCCACAGCCAGTCAGCGTCAAGGAAAAGCAGCCGAGCGTAGTCCACGCCGTTGTCCAAGATCGCGGCGACGACGAAGTCAGCATTCGACCGAATGAACTCCAGCGGGGGCGGTATCGGGCTTCCGAATCCGTTGCGGAGGACATCCGCGTCTTTGTGTACGGAGTAGAGGTAGGTCTGGCCTGAGTAGCTGAGTGTCCCGCGCGCCGCCAGGCTGTACAGCGTTGTGGGGATGAGGACAACGGCCAGGCCAGTGGCAAGCCAGGCGACCCGCGGCCACCGCTCGCGGTTGGCGCGCGGCTGGACGAGATCAGCCAGCATCACCGCGGGCGCCAGGGCGAGCGCGGCAGGACGGGTGAGATAGGCAAGACCGAGGCACATTCCGGCCACCGCGAGCGCTTTTCGGGAAGGGTCCTTGGCGCTGCGGCTCGCCAGGTTCAGGGCCAGGCACGACAGGGCCAGCGCTAGCGCTTCGGACATTGGGGGGACGGTCCGCTGGAAGACCACGGGGCTAGCGACGAGCGTGGCGGCGGTCAACCATGCCATGGTGGACCCAAACAACCGCTGGGCCGTGCGAACGGTTATCGCCAGCGCCGCGGCGGCCAGCAGGACGTTGACTAGCTGGAGAGATGGTACGTTCCCGCCCAGCCTCAGCAGGGAGGAGATCACCAGGACGTAGAGTGGGGCGCGCTCGTCCAGGCCCTGGTGGAGCACAGTTGAGCCGCCCACGTGGTACGCCTTTATGCCCAGCAGATAACCCTGTCCATCATTGACGCGCCGAGCCACGTCGATGAATTCCACGGCATCCGGACTGAGGCGGGCCACATCCCACGCAGGCCAGCCGTAGAGCGCCAGTGTTGCAGCCGCGACGAACAGGGTGGGAGGGACGCGCTCGAGGAGGCGCGCGGTGGAGTTCAGGCGACGGGCCTCCTGGCCCAGTCCACGAGCTTGGCGATCACGATCAGTCGATCGCTGAACTGGCGTGTCCGTGGGTCGAACTCGCCCCCGCAGGTGATCAGCGTGAGCGTGGCATCGGGTGTGGGCGCCATCACGTCGATCGCGTCGGGAGACACCAGCCGGAGCTCGCGCACCGTGTAGGTAAAGATGCCGTCTTCAGTGAATGCCTTGAGCGCATCGCCAAAGTCCAGCCGGTAGAGGTCGCGGAACACGTTGCCCTCATTGATGGTCACCACGTGACCCACGATCACCGCGTTCCCGCGGGTGCCCACCCGCGATGTCTGGGTGTAGTGCGCCGCGACGAAGGGCACCGTTTCCCATTCCAGCTCACCGCGCTTGTTCACTACCATCCCGCCAGGAATCACCTTGGTGTCCACGCGAATGGCCGGAATCTGGAGGCGAACCGCGGGGCCTGGCCTGGGCCGGCCGTCCCGGAACGGGCGTTCCGCCGCGTCAGCGGGAGCAAGGGGCAGCGTGTCAGGTGCGGCGGGGGCGATTGGCGGGATGGGGGCGAGGACTGTGGCCGGGGTGGCCATGGCAGGAGGCGGTGCAGTGGCCGTGGCGAAGGGCTCCAAAGCCGTCAGCTTCTCCGGGGCGGCGGTCGGCTGGGAGGTTGGCTGCTGGATGGGTGCGGAAGCCGCCAGTGTCGTTGCCGTGGCCCGGGCACGTTCGATCGCGGGCGGCACGGGTACGCTTGTGCGTGTGCCGGGGACGATGTCCAGGTGTGCCAGGAGGGCGTAGCTGACCATGCCGATGCCGGCTACGAGGAGAAACGTGCCTGCCGCACGGGGAGCCCATCTGGGCGGGGTCGTAAGCCAGCTCGGCAATCCAGGCCGGCCTCCCATGGGAGTGTGCCAGGGATCATAACACGAGCTGGCCGGACCGCCGACGATAGCGCGATCGCTATTGGAGGGTCAGCCGCTCCGTGCTGGCGCCGTTTGGACTGGAGATGCTGAGCTTGCCCGCGGGCTGACCCTTCGGGAGCTGAAATCGGACCACGCCGATCGCCGCGCCGCCCGGCTCCAGTTTACCGCTGGGCAGTCCGTCGATCGTGCCGCCGATGGGTTTCGCTATTCCTTTGTCGCCGAACGCCAACGAGAACTGGTGGGGTCCGTACCGGACCGTATCTTCACCCTGGTTCTCAATCACGACGAGGACGCACACCCAATCCGCGCCCGCGGGTGGCTCGCCCCATGGGTCCAGGCACGGTCGAGTGGAGCTGCCAACGGAGAAAGACACCCCCTCGAAGACCGCGGAAGGTAGCTCCTGAGAACGCGGGATCACGACACTGGCCGTAGGCTCAGCGGCGTCAGATTCGGCAACTTCACTCTCAGCCGCGGCGGTCTGCCACGTGGACATCGACGCGACGAGCACGCTGAAGACGATGGTGTGTAAGAGCGTAGTGCGTGACCAGCGCCTCATCGTTACTCCTCGACGGCGCCATAGCATAGCCTGTCAGCGTCTGTTCGCGAAATAGAACAAAATGGGCGCACATTCGACGTAACGGAGCATTCGAGGCAAGAGGCTAATGCTTGAACGTTTTCAGGAAGCGTCGATATACTCGGACTCGCCGCGGCTCCACCTGGTGCCCTCCACGCTGGTAGAGATGTTCGCGGAGACGACTTCTGGCGCTCCGTCGGAACCCTCTATTGACGGTGCGCCAACTCTTCGGCGCTGGTTGAGGTTGGCCACAACGGAATGATCGACGTTCAGAACCTGACCAAGGACTACGGCACCTACCGTGCCTTGAAGGACATTACTTTCAAGGTCGAGCGCGGCGAGATTCTTGGGTTCCTTGGTCCGAACGGCGCAGGCAAGACCACCACGATGCGGATCCTCACAGGCTATATGCCGGCCTCGGGCGGGTCCGTGAGTATCGCCGGGTTCGACACGTTCAAACAGTCCGTGGAGGCCCGCCGTCACGTTGGCTACCTGCCAGAGACGGTGCCTCTGTATCCCGAGATGTCCGTGCAATCGTACCTGGACTTCATGTGCAAGGTGAAGGGGATTGCGCGCGGCACTCGACGCGACGAGATTGAGCGGGTGATGGGGGCCACCCACATCACCGATCGCGCGAGCACGCTCCTGCACCGGCTGTCTAAGGGCTATCGGCAGCGCGTCGGCCTGGCCCAGGCGTTGCTCGGATCACCCGATGTGCTCATCCTGGACGAGCCCACCGCGGGGCTCGATCCCAACCAGATCCAGGACGTACGGTCGCTCATCAAGGGCTTCGGCGGGGATCACACGGTCATTCTCAGCACGCACATCCTGCCAGAGGTGGAGATGATTTGCTCACGCGTGCTCATCATCGACGAGGGTAGGATCAAGGCGGATGACACGCCGGCCAATCTGACGCGCCAGTTGCGTGGCTCGGAATCGGTAGAGGTTGAAGTACGAGGGGCGCGGTCGGACGTGCTCAAGGTGCTTCGCGGTGTGGCCCGCGTGTCTGGCGCCTCAGCGCTTGATGACGGGAAGGGCGCGGTTGGCCGGTATCAGGTGAGCTGTGAGCTGGGAGCGGACGTGCGTGAGGATGTCGCGCGTGCGCTGGTACAGGGCGGGTTTGGGGTGCTGGGCCTGCGACAGTCGGGACTGAGCCTGGAAGACATCTTTGTCCGCCTGACCACGGACGAAGCTGATGGGCGGGCGGCGTGAACGGGACGCTGGCCATTGCGGAACGCGAGCTCAAATCCTACTTCGTGTCACCCGTCGCATACGTGATCACCGCGGCATACCTGGTCATCACGGGCGTGTTGTTCTCGATCATCCTGATCCAGACCAGCGAGGCCTCGCTGCGCTACCTCTTCGGCAACATCAGCGTGGTCTGGTTGTTCGTGACGCCAATGATCACGATGCGGCTCATCGCGGAGGAGATCAGAAGTGGCACGATCGAGCTGCTACTGACGAATCCAGTTCGGGAGATCGAGCTGGTCCTGGGCAAGTTTCTCGGTGCTCTCGGCTTCACGCTGGTGATGCTCAGCGGGACGCTGTTGTATCCCGCCGCCCTCTACCTGCTGGGCAGTCCTGACCACGGCCCCATGATCGCAGGGTATGTTGGCGTGATCCTGCAGGCGTCGGCTTTCATCGCGATTGGCCTGTTCGCCTCATCCCTTACCCAGAACCAGATCGTCGCGGCGGTGCTCACGTTCGCTTTCCTGCTGGTCATGTGGCTGAGCGACTCAGTGGCCAACAGCCTCTCCGGGCGGGTAGCGGACGTGGTTCGCTACCTCAGCATCACGAGCCACTTTCAGGACTTCTCCCGCGGAATTGTGGATACAACCCACATCGTGTACTTTGCGAGCCTCGTCGTTGGCGCCCTCTCGCTGTCATTCCTTTCGCTCCAGTCACGGCGGTGGCGAGCGTGAGCAATGTCTTGACGCTGCGCAATGCGCGAAACGCCTCCGCCGTCCTTGGCGTGGTGGCGCTGCTGGTGGCCGGCGGCTGGTACCTCATCCTGGGATTCGAGTCCAGCACACGGATCATTCTGGCCGTGGGGATCCTGTTCGTTGGCGTCGCGTTCGCGATCGAGCCGGAGGCGGTGGTTGACCGCGCCAAGACCCGAGCGGCCTTGTATGGCGGAAACACGGTGGCCATCGCCGCCATCATCATCGGCATCCTCGCCGTGATTAACGTCCTGGGGTCCCGCCGCCACGAGCGCTGGGACCTGTCAGCGTCGCAGCAGAACTCGCTCTCTGACGAGACGCTGAAGATCGTGCGTGGACTCAGCGAGCCTATTGAGGCGATCGCCTTCTTTGACACTGAGGACACGCGTCGTCGCGAGTTTGAAGATCTCCTGCGCGAGTTCCAGGTGCGGGCAGACGGGAACTTCTCGTACCGCTTCGTGAATCCTGTTGAGGCTCCTGGCGCGGCGCGCGAGTATCAGATCAAGGAGCTTGGGACCACGGTGTTGCTGATGGCGGACCGTCGCCAACAGATCACGGGGACGAGAGAGTCGGACGTGACTCCGGCAATTCTCAGGCTGGTCCAGCCGCAGGCAAAGAAGGCGTACTTCACCACCGGCCACGGCGAACGTCGGCTTGACGGATTTGACCTGGATAGCTTTGGCAACCTCAAGGCCACGATGGAGTCAGACAACTTCACCATTGAAGCGCTCAACCTCTTTGCCACGGCCGCGGTCCCCGACGATGCCACGTTTGTGGTCATCGGCGGTCCGCGGCAGAAGTTCGGCGATGAGGAAGTCGGGGCACTCGGGGCGTACCTGGATCGCGGTGGCAAGATCTTGATCATGGTGGACCCAAAGGTGGATGCGGGCCTCGGCCCCATCTACGCCCGCTGGAAGCTGGAGGTTGGTCAGGCGTATGCCGTGGACACGGATCGGAACTCTTTTTTCCGTTCTCCGTTCAACCCCGTGGTCAGCAAGTACCCGGTTCACCGAATCACGGAGCAACAGGGCCTGGTGCTGTTCCCCGCGGCCGTGGCGCTCAGTCCGTCGAAGGAGCCACAGCGCGGCGTGATCGTGACGCCACTCGCGCAGACCAGCGCCAATAGCTGGGTGGAGACTGATGAGGCTGCGCAGCGGGACCCGCAGGCTATCAAGTTCGACGAGGGGGCGGACACCAAGGGACCGCTCTCGCTGGCGGTGGCCGTTGAAGTGCTACCGGATACTCCCCCAGGGACAGCCGCTGATGCTACGGGACCGAAAACACGTGCCATCGTCATCGGCACATCGCGGATTGTCTCCAACGAGGTGTTTCAGCTCGGAGGCCAAATCACCAATCGGGACTTCGTGTTGAACGCCATGAACTGGCTGGCGGACGCGGAGGAGCTGATTTCAATTCGAGCTCGCCCGTCCGACGACCGGAAGATCTTCATGTCGCCGGCGCAGCAGTACGCCGTGCTTTACTCCACCGCTCTGTTCGCGCCGGCACTCGTGCTTGCGGGCGGCGTGGCGGTCTGGTGGACCAGACGGTGAGATGAATCCGCGGGTCACCGTTGGGCTCCTGGTCCTGCTCGTGGTGCTCGCTGGCTATCTGTACGTCGGCGGGCCCTCCCCGTCAGAGGGCCCGTCAACGGGTCCCGGCGTTGCCGTAAAGCCCAAGCCGACTGGGGTCGCCCTGGAGATCCTGGGATTCGCGGACACAGAAGTCCGACGCGTCACGGTGACAAAGGGCGGGCAGTCCGGTGGCGTGGAGCGCGAGGGTGACGGACCGTGGCTCTTGTCCGCGGGAAAACAGCCTGCCGACCGGGTGCGCGTTGGCGGTCTCATCTCGCGCCTGGCCGCCCTCCAGGGTACGAGGCGCATCACGGAGCCTGGCCCGCTAAGGGACTTCGGCCTGGAACCGCCCTCCTCCGCTGTGACCATTCAGCTGGCCGGAGGACAGGTGCTTGAGCTTTCCCTTGGCGAGAAGGCTCCAGCGGAGTCCGGAACTTACGCTATGCGCCTCGCTGATCGAGGGATCTTCGTCATCTCCACGACCATCGCCCAGGACCTGGAACGGCTGGTCACGGATCCTCCGCGGGAGCCCCCGACGCCCACGCCGCTGCCGCCAGTGCCCGCGCCAGCAGACTCGGCACCTGCCCCTACGCCGACCCGCTGAAAGTCAGCGCGCTCGGGGCGAAATCGTGACCACGATCGGGGTTGAAACGGGACTCTTTCTAGCCGGCATTCCGTTATAAAGAGAGGGTGCGCAACATAGTGCGCCGCCCCACCATCACAGCGTTGTGAGGGTTCGAGGATGAGAGACCACGTGCGTCAGAGTCTTGCAGTGCTGCCGGATCAGGATCCGGCGATGCTGGCCTTCGTGAAGTGTCACGTCACGTCCTTTGTGAAATGGGACGTGTTGCGGGCGCTGTCTGATCGGTCCGGCTTCTGGGTGGAGCCTTCGCAGCTAGCCCGGGAGATCAATCGCCCCGCGGACAAGGTCCGCGAAGCGCTCCACGGCCTCACAACCGAGGGGATCGTCGAGCGCGCGGGCCTCACCGATGAGCCGATTTTTCGACTTACACCGGATGAGCCCACCACGCTGGTGGTGAATAAGCTCATCGGGCGCTCCACCGAGAACCAGGAACTGCGCAAGATCGTTGTGGCTCACATCTTGCAGGCGGCGGTGGCCTGATTCTTCTAGTACGCGCTCGTCTGTAGCGCGGCCCGCATCTCCAGCTGAGCGTCGGCATCGTCTTCAATGGCGAGCCGGCGCTCGATTGCTGTCCTGGCTTGTTCCCCACCGATTCGGCCCAGTGCCCAGGCGGCGTGACCCCGTACTAGGGCTTCGTCGTGATCTAACGCTGAGATAAGGGGGGTAACGGCGTCCTTGCCCCCTGAGTTACCCAGAGCGATTGCCGCGTTCCGGGCCAAGCCTCGTCGTTTCGCTCGCCAGAGCGGCGTATACCTGAACGCTGCTCGGAAATCATCCACTCCGAGTGTGAGCAGGTGCGCCAAGGACGGGTACGCTCGCTCTGGCGGCCCGACGAGCTCCGTCCAGCTTGTATGCCGTGACGACCGATTCCACGGGCACACGTCCTGGCACACGTCGCATCCAAACACGTGATTCCCCATCTGGGAACGCAGCTCCGGGTCGATCGAGCCGCGATGTTCGATGGTCAAGTAGCTGATGCAGCGGTTGCTGTCCAGCACGAAAGGCTCGGGAATGGCGCCGGTGGGACATGCGTCGATGCAGAGCGTGCATCGGCCGCAGTCCGCCGACACGGGTGGATCGGGCCGAAGGGGGGCGCTGGTGAGAATGGCTCCCAGCAACACCCACGAGCCGGCCTCGCGGGTCAGTAGATTGCTGTTCTTTCCGATGAATCCCAACCCTGCCCGTACGGCGGCCGCCCGCTCCACGAGAGGACTCGAATCCACGAACAAACGGGTGCGCGATCCTGGCCAGCCCGACTCGATGGCGGCGGCCAGGGCACGCAGTCGCGAGTGCAGGACCTCATGGTAGTCGGTGCCGCGCGCATATCGAGCAACCTGGCCGTATCCCGAGTGTGTCGGCGGCGATGGCGCTGGACCTCCGTACGAGGCCGCGACGGCTACGATCGCGCGTGCGTCCGGCAGCAGCTCGGATGGATGCGCGGCGCGGTAGGCACGTTCCTGGGTCATCCATGCCATGTCAGCTTGCTTGCCGTCTGCCAACCAGGCGAGCGTACGCTGTTCAGCCTCGGGAAATGGCTCGGCGGTTGTAATGCCGACGCGATCAAAACCCAGCGACGTGGCGTGCGCTTTGAGCGCGTCCTCGTCCCACTCGGCGCCAGGCGTGGTCGCTTCCTCGGCGATGCAGTGATTACTGCCAGGCATGAGCCACCCACGTCTGAAAGCTCAAGCGCCCCCTTGGTATCGCGGGGGCGCTTGCGCAGTTGCGGGGGCGTTTCAGTTCAGCTTGCTGCCTTGGCGGCGGCGAGTGCCTTGCCATAATCTGGCTCCGTGGAGATCTCCTTGACGTACTCCACGTGCACGATTTGATCGTGCTTGTCGACCACGAACACGGCGCGATCGAGGATGCGGAGCTCTTTGATGAGCACACCGTAGTCGATGCCGAATTGTTCGTTCTTGTGGGCGGACAACGCGGGGTGTTTCACGTCGTGCTCGCCGACCCAGCGCGCCTGCGCAAACGGCAGATCCATGCTGATTGTGATGAGCTCCACGTCCCCCAGCGCCGCGCGTTCCGCTTCCCACTTGCGTGTCTCAGTGCTGCAGACGGGGGTGTCCAGGGACGGGACGCAGCTAATGAGGCGGACCTTCCCTTTGGAGTCGGCCAGCGACACGCTGCTCATGCCGGCGCCGACCAGCGTGAAGTCCGGGGCAGTGTCGCCGACTTTGAGCTCGCTGCCCAGGAGGGTGAATGGGTTTCCGCGTAGCGTCGCGGCGCCTGGTCGTTCGTTGACGGCCATCTAGCAAACCTCTCCGTTTTCGCCCGGGCGGGCGCTGAAACGCCCCCGGGGCCGAACGGAAGTGTCCTCGTTGCGAAGGCCCGTGTCAATAAACGCGGACGGATAGGGAGAATGCCGCCCCCTCGATTTGCGGGCGGTGATGACGCCACCGCTGAGACTCGTGATCCAACCGGCGGACGAGTGGGACGACCTCTGAGCGCCAGGCCGCTGGCGGCCCGGCTCCCAGAGCATGCGCGATCTCGATGACGAATGCGGCAGCGATGGGTGCGCCGATGATGTCAGGACGAGTCAGGCGGCGCGTGCTACTCTTGGGTCAAGCGTGGCGACTGTCAACGGACGGTTACACACCGACGCTCAGCCGCGGACGCTCAGCACGGCCATGAAGGCCTCTTGCGGGATCTCCACGCTGCCCACGCGTTTCATCCGCTTCTTGCCCTCTGCCTGCTTCTCTAGAAGCTTACGCTTACGGGTGATGTCACCGCCGTAGCATTTGGCGAGCACGTTCTTGCGCATGGCGCGGATGGTCTCGCGGGCCACGATCTTGCTGCCCACGGCGGCCTGGAGCGGCACATCAAACATCTGGCGCGGGATCAGCTCGCGCAGCTTCTCCACGAGGGCGCGGCCCTGGGGGTGGGATTTCTCCGCGTGGACGATCAACGACAGCGCGTCCACGGGTTGGGCATTCACGAGGACGTCCAGCTTGACCAGATCCGCTGCCCGGTAGCCGATGAACTGGTAATCCAGGGAAGCGTAGCCCTGGGTTCTAGATTTGAGCTGGTCGTGGAAGTCTACGATCAGCTCTGCAAGCGGCATCTCGTCGGTGAGCAGAACTCGCTGTTCATCGATGTAATCCATCTTCTTGTAGATCCCGCGGCGTGACTGGATGAGCTCCATCACCGCGCCGATGTAGCGGCTTGGGACGATGATGCTCAGCTCTACCCACGGCTCTTCCAAACGCTCAACAAAATTGGGAGCGGGCAGGCGGGAGGGGTTGTCCACCACGTGCTCCTTCCCATCCGTGGTGTAGACGTGGTACTCAACGCTGGGCGCCGTGATCAGCAGATCAAGCTGGTACTCCCGCTCCAATCGCTCGCGGATGATCTCCATGTGCAGCATGCCCAGGAACCCGCACCGGAAACCGAATCCGAGCGCCACTGAGCTCTCGGGCTCGTATACGAGGGATGCATCGTTGAGCCGGAGCTTCTCCAGCGCGTCGCGCAGCAGGGGATAGTCTTCCGTGGCTGTGGGGTACAGGCCGGCGAACACCATGGGCTTGGCGGGACGGTAGCCTGGCAGCGGCTCTCGGGCCGGAGTCGCGGCGAGCGTAACGGTGTCGCCGACCTCCACATCGCGGACGTCTTTCAGGCCGGTCGCGATATATCCGACCTCTCCGGCTGCGAGATCCTCTATCGGTGACATGCGTGGATTGAAAATGCCGGTCTCCAGGACGTCCGCTCTCTTCCCGGTGGCCATCATCAACACCGGCGTTCCTGCTTCCACGCCGCCGTCCACGAGGCGCACGTAGGCGATCACGCCCTTGTACGCGTCGAAGTGGGAGTCAAACACCAACGCCCGCAGGGGATCGGTCAACGAACCTCGCGGGGGTGGGATACGCTCGACGATGGCGTCCAGAATCGCCGCCACGCCCAGCCCAGACTTCGCGGAGGCGAGCAAGCAGTCGTCACCAGGCAGGCCGACGATATCCTGAATCTCGCGCCGCACTCGTTCAGGATCGGCGTTTGGTAGGTCGATCTTGTTGATGACGGGCACGATGGCCAGGTCGTGCTCAATTGCCAGGTAGACGTTCGCCAGGGTCTGCGCCTCGACGCCTTGCGCGGCGTCTACCACCAGGATCGCTCCCTCGCACGCCGCCAGGCTGCGTGAAACTTCGTAGGCGAAGTCCACGTGGCCGGGGGTGTCGATGAGATTGAACTGGTATTGCTGGCCGGACGTCTGGGCGTAGCGCATCCGGACGGCCTTGGCTTTAATGGTGATGCCCTTTTCGCGCTCCAGGTCCATGGCGTCCAGCACCTGGTCTGACATCTGGCGCGTGGAGAGCGTCCCGGTCATCTCCAGGATGCGGTCGGCCAGGGTGGATTTCCCGTGGTCGATGTGCGCGATGATGCAGAAGTTTCGGATGTGACTGGGATCCACGGCGGCAGGGATTCCTAACGGAATCGCGCCCGCCTGGGCCGCAGAGGGGCGCGGCCAGTCAAGCGGGCGCTGTTTGCCTGGAGTATAGCCCACCGGCCCGTGCCCTCCCGGCATTGGGCGTTGCGATGAACGTGGATCTACTGCCTGCTAGAATGCTCACGCTTCGTGAAACGAGCAGTGCAGCGGAGCACGTTAGTGTCCAGACGGCAAACGTGCCCGTCAGGAGGTAGGAGTCCGTGGTCGAGCCTCTCGCCCCTGTTGAAGAACAATCCATCGGTCAGCTCCTCCGACGGATCGTCACGGGCCTGAATGAGCTGGTCGATCGGCAGATCGAACTTGTTAAGCGCGAAGCCAGAGAGAACGTCGTGGACGTGCTCAAGGCCAGCAAGACACTCGCGATCGGCGCAGGTCTGGGGCTGCTGGCGGCGCTCCTGCTGCTCAACCTGCTGGCGATGACCATCGTGCTGGGATTCAATGAAATCGGTGCGCGGTGGGTGCCCATCATTGGGCCGTGGCTGGGCTGGATCCTGCTGATCATCATCATCGCGGTGCTAGGCTTCGTGACTTACCGCCTCATCGTGCGGGGGATTGAGGAAGTGCAGATCTCACCGGTTGGTCGAACGCGCCAGACGCTTGGAGAGGACATCGAGTGGGCACAACGGCTGCTGACACGCAACGGCAGATAGAGGCACTCCGACTGGACCTTGCCGACGTTGCCGGCGAGCTTGACCGCCGGCTTGGCCGGGCACTAGACGTGAAGGGTCATGTTGCGGTCCTGGCTGAGAATCCAGCCGCCGTTGGCGCGGCCGCGCTTACGGTGGTGGGCGTGGGGGTGATCGCGGCGGCGGGATTTGCGCTGCGCGCTCGCCGCAGCAGGTCCCGCGTGAACAGCCCGGCTGTGGCGGTGCCCTTGGTTGCCGCGCTCCGGAGCGAGCTTGCCCAGACAACAACCGCGGAGCCGGGGATGATCAAACGACTATTGTGGACGGGCCTGGTAGCAGCGATGATGGCATTGGGCGGCATCGTCGCACGGCGCGCCAGTGCTGCCCTGTGGCGCGCGGCGATGCAGGAAGATCCGCCCGGCGGCAAGGCCTGATTCACCCCGAGTCGTCGAGCCTGTCTGCCGTCCTGCCGTCTAGCAAACTGGGGCAATCCAAGAACACGGGACGTCCGTACAATACGCTGGTGGTGCGAGTGGGCCCCGCAGGCTGTCGCGCTGGCCAACACTCGGCGCCCCGTGCGCCTGAATCACGAAAGGAGGCGCATATGCGCTTCATCTTGCGGCCGGCTCTGCCGGTCATCGCCGTGGCACTGGCTATAGGCGTGTTGCTTCCCCTCTCCGCGGAGATCGCGGGCGCCGCGACCCCTACCGTCACCATTTACGACAACGACGCGCCGCCGCCAAGCCGTGGTTTTGACATCGCACAGGCCGGCTGGGGATTCGCCCCCGCCCACATCGAGGTCAAGAAGGGCGATTCCATCACTTTCGTCAATGGGGGCAAGAAGCCGCACACGGTCACCAGCATCTCGCTGCCGGGTCCGATTGCCGAGACAGCCTTTGGTACTGCGCTCGTCGCTGGCGGTGTGTTTGATTCTTCGCCCGCCCGAGAGGGTCTGATCGCTGGCACTGGCGCCGCGGATGAAGCGGGGAAAGTCAAAATGGCCGAATGGAAGCTAGACACTTCCGGACTGTCCGCGGGTCACTACGTCTACTACTGCCGCATCCACCCCTGGATGGTCGGATCGCTTTCCGTAATCGGCGAGTAGTTCTATTTCGACCCCTGGGTCAGGACGCGAAACGGGAGGCCAGGAGCCTCCCGTTTTGCGCGTTCCCGGCGAAGGCGCGCTCTCCAAGCACTCGCTGCTCAAGTTGTTGGCCGCGGACCCGCCGCTTGTGCACGGAATGCCGGATCCGGACTTGCAGTGCCAGTCCAATGGGATAGACCTCACGCTCTGTGCGATCTGGCGCATCCACGGGCCACTCACGCTAGGGCAGGTCGAGCGGGTGCTGCCTTCTCGTGTCCAGGTGGACCACGTCGACGGATGGTTTGAGCTCACCCCTGGACCGTACGTGGCGTTGCTCAACGAGGTAGTCTCCATCCCACGGACCCTCATGGCGCTGAGCTATCCGCGATCCAGCATGCTTCGGGGTGGGGTCGAGGTGCACTCGGCCGTGTGGGACGCGGGCTACGTAGGCCGGTCCGAGTTGATGCTCAACGTCGTTAATCCGTCAGGTTGTCGACTCGAGCGGAACGCGCGCATCGCCCAGATCGTCTTCTTCACTCTGGATCGCGAAGCTCCCGCGTACGACGGCGCTTACCAACGTCAAAACATGTCGGTCGTGCCTGGGGTGAGTAGTGGGTAACAAGTCTCTTTCGCGACGCCGCGTCGGTGGCTGTTAGTTGTCGCGAACGGCAGCGCTCACGTACCATTCTGGCGTTGTTCAGCGTACACCTCGTGATTAGGTCTTAGGTGCGGGCGAGTCGAGCATTCCGACAATCGAGTGCCGCGGGGTGGGCTGTTCCGGTCGTCCCGTCCTGGCTCCGCGTGGTCGGTGGTACAGCCTCACTGGTACTGGTGGGCGCGGTCATTTTGCTCACCGGGTTCGTCCTATTGAACGTGTTTGCGTTCCAGGCGTACTTCGAAGACCGGATGTACCCAGGAGTGCGTGCGCTCGGCGTTCCCGTAGGGCGCTTGTCACGCGCTGAGGCAGCCTCGGCCCTGCGTGATCGGGCGCATGCGCTGGCCACACGCCCCATTGACCTCCAACATCAGGAGCTCCACTGGACGGTGGTCACCGCGCACCTCGGCGTTAGCCCGGATGTGGATCGCGTCCTGGAGCGTGCGTACGCCGTAGGACGTGAAGGAGGCATGCTGGGGCGGTTCTTCACGCAGTTCGGTGTACTGGTACTGCCAGCCGCGTACGAAGTGACGATGCCGGACTACGACGCGGCAACGATGGCTGCGTTTATGCAATTGCTCTCGGCGGCGGTTGATCGTCCGGTTGTGGACGCGTCACTGTCGTTTGCCGAGGATGGCCGGGTCGTTGCCGTGGCCAGCCAGAGTGGGCGAAAGCTGGACGTCGAGGCTACCCGCCGTGGACTCGAAGAGGCGATAGCTCGAGAGGAGGCACGCGCGGTCGAGCTCACGGTTGTGGAGACTTCTCCTCGCGTGGCTTCCTCTGACATTCAAGCTACGCGGATTCAGCTCGAGCGGCTGATGTCTGGTCCGCTGGTCTTCCAGTTTGGAAACGACAAGTGGGAGCTCTCCACGCGGCAGCTAGCCACGATGGTTGACGTGGACCCAGCTCGCGGCGCGACTATGCGGCAGGCCCTGGTCAAAGCGTTCTCCGAGAAGCTTTCTCGAGATGTCTCTCAGACCCCGCGCAGTGCACGCTTTTCCTGGACGAACGGCGAACTTCAATTGATTCGAGAGAGCCGTGACGGCCGCGAGCTCGATGTGGACGAGACCGTCCGCCTGATTAGCGCCCGTGCGTTCGATGAACAGCGCACTATCACACTGCCAATCTCCGTCGCGAAGCCGGATGTGACCGAGGCGGATGCTGAAAAGCTGAACATCCAGGGTGTGATCGAGGCTGGCCGCACGGCGTTCGTGGGCGCCTCCCCCCCCAAGCAGGCGAACATCGCTCTGGCCACGCAGCGCCTCAATGGTGTTGTGGTGCCGCCGGGCAAGGTCTTCTCATTCAATCGTGAAGTTGGGCCCACATCCATCGACGCTGGTTTCAAGGTTGGCTGGGGCATCGCGAACGGCGGCCAAAATGTCAAGACGGTCCCGTCCGTCGCCGGCGGAATCTGCCAGGTTGCCACGACGCTGTTCCACGCCGTGTTCTGGTCTGGCTATCAGATCGAGGAGCGACACTCTCACCTGTACTGGATCCCCAGCTACGGTACGAGGGGTACGGAGGGCCTTGACGCCACGGTGGACGAGGAATCTGATCTTGACTTCCGTTTCATGAACAACAGTGACAGCTATCTCCTCATCCAGTCCTGGACTGAGGGGCCGCGCGTGGTGTTCGCCCTGTACGGCACCAAGCCCGACTGGAGCGTGAAGGTGATACCCGGTGAGCGGAAGGACGTCATCACGGCCAGCAAGGATCAGATCATCGAGCAGGAGCCCACACTCCCTGCCGGCCAGCGCCTAGCTGTTGAGGGCGCTATGGACGGTTTCAAGATCACCAACACGCGACAGGTGAAGCTGGGCAGCGAGCTGAGGACGCTGCATATCAACTCAAACTATCGTCCGTCTCGCAACGTGACGCTGGAGGGGACCGGCGGAAAACCACCGGGACCGCCGCAGGTCATATCTCGCGGTGGCACGGATACCCGGACAAGCGCGCCAGCGGCAACTGCCGTGACCGCCCGACCGACTGCCACGCCGCAGCCGTCTGCGCCGCGTCCGGTGGTGCAGCCCACGAATCCGCTGGCTCGCCCTGCCGCACCTCCAGCGGGACGATAGCTGCGGGCGGCACCCGGGGTGTCGCGATGGGGCTTGACCGCGGCGCGTCAGCTAGTCCGCGGCTATAGCGGCCGGCTGTCCTGACAGGACGGAGTCCCCCACGCGCTCAAAGACGTCATCGAGCCCGTAGCCGGCCAGGATGCCCGCCTGGCTCTCGCGAGTCGTGTCGTGTGGGAAATCCAGGCGAAGACGAACGCCAGGTATGGTCTGGAAACCACGCTCAATGCTGTAGGTGCACTGGACAAGCTCGCGCGCCGACAACTGATGGCCTCGGTTTGTACGCCACATCCACGAGCGCGTCCGCCCGTCGGAGTATCTGTAATGCACGGTCGCGACAAAATGGCCCTTCCGTCTGACCACGACCGCCGTAGCCGTCACGTGATCACCACTCACGCGCCAGAGCTTGAGGAGTCGGTCTCGCGTGAAGTCGATGCGGATCACGGATGTGCTGTTGCCTCAGAGCTTCGAATTGGGGGTGTCGGCGGCCGATTGTACAATGGCCCCTGGTGGGGGACAACTCGCCGGCGCGACTCTCCGAGTGCGCGATGAGACCAGGACTACCGCACGCGCCGTCATGATCCCGTAAGAAATGAACTCGCAGGCCAAGGCTCCGTGATGTATGAGGACGATGAGCTATCCACGCCCGCGCGATCAGGTGCTTTGACACTCAGCGTGACAGAAAGCAGGCCCACGGACCATGTCAAATGAGCGAGTTCTGGTAGTTGATGACGAACCGATCGTCACGGAGGTCGTCCAGCGCTACCTGATGCGGGACGGATTCCAGGTCACCGTTGTCTCGGACGGTGAGGCCGCGCTGGCTGCGGCGCGTGAGGTTGGTCCCGATCTGGTGGTCCTCGATCTCATGCTACCAAAGCTTGACGGGCTCGAGGTGTGCAAACGGCTGCGGGGCGAGAGCAACGTCCCGATCATCATGTTGACTGCAAAGGGAGACGAGGCGGACAAGATCCTGGGGCTGGGAATTGGCGCGGATGACTACCTGACCAAGCCATTCAGCCCGGGTGAGCTCACCGCCCGCGTGAAAGCCGTGCTGCGTCGTACGGCCGCGCCGGCCGCGGGGACCATGGCGGGAGACACGCTGAGATTTGGCACGCTCCGGATCAATCCTCGCGCGCGCGCCGTGGATCGAGACGATCAGGAACTCCACCTCACCGCCAAGGAGTTCGACCTGCTGTACTTCCTGGCGAAGAATGCCGGGCAGGTGTTCTCCCGCGAGCAACTTCTGGACAACGTCTGGGATTTTGAGTGGTTTGGTGACGCCAGCACGGTGACGGTCCACATTCGGCGTCTTCGGGAAAAGGTGGAGCCTAATTCCATGCGACCTCGGTACATCAAGACGGTCTGGGGGATCGGCTACAAGTTCGAGGCGTGATCGTGCTGCGCCACTTGATTGCGGACATCTGGCGACCACTGGCGGGCCTCGCGCTGGGTCTGGTGGCCGTGATTGCATTCTGCGCGGTTGCCACGAGCACGCCCAGCGCGGACGTTCAAGATCTAGCGCTTTTCCTCGCCGTCAGTGGCTCGCTCTCGCTCATCGTTGGGATTCTGGTGATGTATGCCGCGCCGTCGATAGGGCTGGGCGGACTTCGGGCACGAATTTCGTTGGCACACGTAGTCGTGATTGGGGTGGCTTTCGCGAACATCGCGATGACCGCGGGACTGATGTTCATCTCCAGCCATGATCTTGGATTGCTCTCGTTGTTGCTGTTCTTCTCCGGGGTTGTGTCCGTTGCGCTTGCCTCGGTCATTGCCCGCCAGGTGGCATCGGCCGCGTCGTCGCTGGCTACGGCTGCGCGGGCGGTGGCTAGCGGGCGTCTGGATGTTCGTATTTCGACCATCACCAACGACGAGGTTGGCGAGGTGGCGCACGCGTTCAACGCGATGGCGGAGCGGTTGGCCGAAGCGGATCAGCGGCGAATAGAGATGGAGGACTCCAGGCGCCAACTTCTTGCCGCTGTCTCGCACGATCTTCGCACGCCGCTCGCATCACTACGCGCCATGGTCGAGGCCATCAACGACCGCGTGGTGACGGACCAGGAGACGATTGACCGGTATCTGCATTCGATGGGGGGCGAGGTTTCGCGACTGAGCTCGCTGATTGACGATTTGTTCGAGTTGTCGCGCCTGGATTCGGGGCAGTTGGCGCTGCGGCGCGAGGCATGCTCGCTCGCGGATCTGCTCTCTGATACCGTGGAGAGCATGCGGCTCCAGGCCCAACGCAAGGACCAGCGCCTCACGAGCCACGTGGACCTGGACCTTCCCGTAGTGAGCGTGGATGTATCGCGGGTGCAGCGCGCGGTATCCAATCTGCTGCAGAACGCCATCCGGTACACCCCGCCAAACGGTGAGATCTGGCTGGCTGCCCAGCGTGACCGCGGTGAAGTACGGGTTGACGTGGTGGATTCCGGCGACGGCATCACGCCGTCTGACCTGCCGCGCATTTTCGACCGGTTCTATCGAGGGGACAAGGCGCGCGTTCGCGGCTCGGAGGAGGCCGGTGCCGGCCTCGGTCTTTCCATTGCTCGGGGACTCATTGAGGCCCACGGAGGTCGGCTGTGGGCGGAGAACGTGCCGGAGTCTGGTGCCCGGTTCAGCTTCACACTGCCGTTGGAACCAACCGCGGGATAGATTCCGTCGCGACGGTTCCGTATCAGGACTGGCGGGCGCGAACTACAAGCGTCCCGCTCCACCGCTGGCCGGGGAGGAGTGCCACGGTGCCGGCGTCAACGCCGCGCTCGTCCAGGTTGAACGCATCCGTGGTGCACGTGTACGGCTCCAGGCAAACGACATTTCTGCTGGATGGGGCGTACACGACGTGTTCGCGAAAGGCGGCGTCAGAGGCCACTTCGATCCGCCTGGCGTTGGTTGTGTCATCAACCGTGGCGGTACACCATCCGTCTTCGAGCGCAAGCCCGGTGTACACGTGGTCAAGGGCCAGCGCCGCCAGTGTCCGACCGTCGCGCAGGTCTAGATCCGGGGGCACGGGCAGCCGTCGCCCGGTGGTGACCAGCTCCTCCAGCTCCCAGATCTCTCGCGCGGGCAGTGTGAGCATGCATGCGTCACGTGATCCGTTGGGACCCAGGGGCAGCGTGAACCAGGGATGGATCCCAAATCCAGTTGGCGCGGCGACGGTTGTGTCGTTTGTTGCTTCTGCTCGCATGCCGATTGATTGACCTGAGAGGCGATATTCGACACGCAGGGTCGTTGCAAACGGGAACGGACTCTGCCCGCCACCTACCTGCACAGCGCACCGGATGAACGCGCCGGTGCGATCAGTGCCGCTTGCCTCAACATTCCACGGCATCAGACGCGTGAGACCGTGAATGGCGTGGGGGCCGGCCCCGGCAGTGGGAAGTTGAACGCGGCGACCCCGAAAGGTGAACACGCCGCCGCGCACGCGGTTTGGCCAGGGATAGAGAATGGGTATCCCGTAGTTCGTCGTGCGGCGCACCAGGGCGTCCGCGTCTGGCGGCTCGTCCAGCACGTGCCAATTGCCGCTGGCCGTCGTGACGCGGAACGCCACGCACGCGTTTCCGAGTGTGGGCACCACTACTACGCTACTGCCGGCGGCCTCATCTCGTAGCTCAAACGTCTCGTGGCCGGCCCGCGCACCGGTGACAACGGAGAACATTGCCATGTGGACTCCTAGAACTCAGGGGGCTCGGTTGGCACGCGCGCCGCGTTGAGGCTGACAATTCATTCGATGGTAACAGGGAGCCAGCCGTGACGCGTGACTACATCGCGACGCTTCGCGATCGCGTGCTCGTGTTCGACGGCGCCACCGGGACGAGCATCCAGGGGCTCAATCTGACGGCCGAGGACTTCGGTGGAGGCAGCCTGGAGGGCTGCAACGAGGCGCTCGTCTTCAGCCGGCCCGACGTTGTGGACGCGGTCCACCGCGGATTTCTCGACGCGGGCGCGGATGTGCTTGAGACGGACACCTTTGGCGGGTCCCGCCCGAAGCTCGCGGAGTACGGACTCCAGGATCGTGTTCACGAGCAGAATCGCCTTGCAGCGTCGATTGCGCGGGCGGCGGCTGATCGCGCTGAGCGGGACGGTCGTCCGCGATTTGTTGCCGGCTCGATCGGACCGACGGGGTTCTTGCCCTCGGCGGAAGACCCCGTGCTTTCGGCCGTGACGTACCCGGAGCTCGTAGAGATCTTCCGGGAGGAGGCGCACGGCCTGATCGAGGGCGGAGCGGATCTGCTGCTTGTTGAAACGGCACAGGATATCCTGGAGGTCAAGGCGGCCGTGGCGGGTATCCGGCGGGCCTTTGACGAAGGTGCGCGCCGCGTTCCGATCCAGACGCAGGTGTCGCTCGACACCGCCGGACGGATGCTGCTGGGGACCGATGTCCTGGCAGCGCTGACGATCCTCGAGAGCATTGGCGTAGATGCTGTGGGCCTCAACTGTTCCACGGGGCCGGAGCACATGCGGGTGCCGCTGAGGGCGCTATGCGAGGCCGCGCGTGTGCCCGTGGTGGTGATCCCTAACGCCGGTATCCCGATTAACGCGGATGGGCGCGCGGTGTATCCACTGGAGCCGGAGCCTATGGCACGGCAGCTTCGGGCTTTCGTACAGGAGCTCGGCGTATCTGCCATTGGCGGCTGCTGCGGCTCCACACCGGCCCACATCGAGGCGATGGTACGGGCGATCGAGGGTTGCCAACGCGGCCCCCGCCTCACGGTCCCCGTTGCCCGCGCGGCCAGCGCCATCCGCGCCCAGGACCTGATCCAGACGCCTCCGCCGCTCCTGGTGGGAGAACGCGTGAACAGCCAGGGCAGTCGAAAGGTGAAGCGACTGCTCCTGGAAGAGGACTACGACGGTGTGCTTGCCGTTGCTCGCGACCAGATCGAAGGTGGTGCCCACGTGCTGGACGTGTGTGTGGCGCTTACCGAGCGCGCGGACGAGCCACACCAGATGACGCAGGTTGTTCGAAAGCTCCGCGGTGGTATCGATGCGCCTCTCATGATCGACACCACTGAGACAGAAGTGGTGCGGGCGGCCCTGGAGGCATATCCTGGGCGGGCAATTATCAATTCGATCAACCTGGAAGCCGGTCGGGCCAAGGCCGACGCCGTGCTCGAGCTTGCCAAGACTCACGGCGCCGCGGTGGTCGCACTGACCATTGACGAGGAGGGCATGGCGCACACGGCAGATCGCAAGGTGCAGATCGCGCGTCGCCTCCACGACATCGTGGTGCGCGAGCATGGGCTATCACCGGATTCGCTGATTTTCGATGTGCTGACGTTTCCGGTGACCACTGGCCAGGAAGAGCTGGCGGCCGACGCGGCCGAGACTATCGGCGGCATCAGGCGTGTCAAAGCGGAGCTTCCGGGGGTGTTGACTTCGCTTGGTGTCTCAAATGTCTCGTTTGGGGTCTCGCCGGCCGCCCGCGGCGCTCTCAACTCGGTGTTTCTCCATCACTGCGTGGAGGCCGGGCTGGACATGGCAATCGTCAATCCGGTCCACATCACCCCGTACGCGGAGATTCCGGCTGATGTTCGCGCGCTCGCCGAGGACCTGATCTACAACCGGCGGACGGATGCACTCCCCAGGTTCATCGAGCGATTCGAGGGCGTGGACCTGGCGACGCCCTCGACGTCTGGCGAGTCAGATCTGGACCAGCCGGTGGCCGTCCGGATCCACAACCGCATCCTGCACCGAAAGCGGGAAGGCATCGAGGCACTGCTGGACGAGGCGCTCGCGGAGCGTGATCCGGTCGCCGTCCTGAATGACATTCTGCTTCCCGCGATGAAGGACGTTGGCGATAAGTTTGGTGCCGGCGAGCTGATTCTCCCATTTGTGCTGCAGTCAGCTGAGGTGATGAAGCGTGCTGTAGCCCACCTTGAGCAGTTTCTGGAGAAGAAGGACGGGTACACCAAGGGCAAGGTGGTGTTGGCGACCGTCTACGGCGATGTGCACGACATTGGCAAGTCGCTCGTCAACACGATCCTCTCGAACAACGGGTATACGGTCTTCGACCTGGGTAAGCAGGTGCCCGTAAACACGATCGTGGAGAAGGCGGTAGAGGTTCAGGCGGACGCAATAGGCCTGTCCGCGCTGCTGGTGTCGACTTCCAAGCAAATGCCGCTGTGTGTCCAGGAGCTCCACACACGTGGACTTGATGTGCCCGTGCTGGTGGGCGGCGCGGCGATCAATCGCGCGTTCGGTCGGCGGGCCGGGCTGGTGACGGATGGTCAGCCTTACGGGGGAGGCGTGTTCTACTGCAAAGACGCCTTTGAGGGCCTTTCCGTCATGGATGGGCTGACGGATCCGGTTCGCCGGTCTGACATCATTTCCCGAGCGCGCCAGGATGCGCTGGAGCAATCGCCGTCACGGGTCAGCGCCGCGTCCAGGCGATCGGCTGCCGGGCGCTCGGCCGTCCAGCCAGTGTCGGCCCCCCTGGCACCGTTTCGGGGCAACCGCGTGGTCGATCTCCCGCTAGGGGAGGCATTTACGCACGTTGACCTCAACACGCTCTTCCGCCTCCACTGGGGCGTCCGAAAGATCGACGAAGCGGAGCGGCAGACGCTGATTGCGCGCGAGTTCATGCCGTTGTTGCGCTCGCTGCAAGAGGAGGCCATCGCAGAGGATTGGCTGGCCGGCCGTTGCGCGTATGGTTACTTTCCGGCCGTGGCGGATGGGGACGCGCTGGTTATTCTCGATCCGTCTGACCCCAAGCATGAGGATGAGCTGGCCCGGTTCTCGTTCCCGAGGCAGACGTATGGGGAGCTCCTATGTCTGGCCGATTACTTCGCGCCGATTGGCGGGCGGCCAGACGTGGTGGCTCTGCAAGCCGTCACCGTTGGTCGGCAGGTGGAAGCGCTCTACGAGCGCCTGGAGCGTGAGGGCGAGTACGCCCGTGGCCTATACATCCGTGGCCTGGCGTCCTCGACCGCCGAGGCACTGGCCGAGCTGGCTCACCGTCGGGTGCTCGCGGAGTTGGGCCTGGATGCGGGTCGGGGGAACCGTTACTCGTGGGGATACCCTGCCTGTCCCGATCTCGGACAACAGCGCGACGTGCTGCGCCTGCTGGGCGCGGAACGGATCGGACTGGGCCTAACGGAAGGAGATCAGCTCGACCCGGAACACAGCACGGTGGCGATGGTCGTCCACCACCCCGAGGCCAAGTACTTTGCCGTGCACGCGGCGCCGCCGGGCGAGGGTGAGCTGGCCGCGGTGAATCGGTAGGATGCGCTAGGCGCGACGGATCCGATAGCGGGAGAGGATCTCGCTACCGTTCGAGAACAGCGAGACCAGCTCCATTTCGGCGGTGACGGTCGTGACACGATGGTCTCCCCGGGTGATCCCGCCAGCATTTCCACCGATCAATCGTGGCGCGATGGTCCAGAACACCTCATCGATCATGTCGCCATCGAGGAGCTGCTGATTCAGGATGGCGCCACCTTCGCACACGAGTGAACGCACGCCGTAGCGCTCCCGTAGGATCTGGAGCGCATCGGCGAGATTCACCACGTCACTGCCCGCGACCACCACGTCCGCGCACTGCTCCAGGGCTCGGATGCGCGAGGAATCGGCCAACGCTGTGGTGAAAACAACCGCGCGCCTGGGCGTTTCGAAAAAACGGTTGGCTACGTCTAGGTCAAGTCGCCGCGAGAGTGTGACCGGTAAGGGTTGCGATGGGAGGCCAGTAGTCTCGCGGCGCGCCGCGAGGTCTGGCGGGACGATTGAGGAGACTCGCTCGGCGCGCAGGGTGGAGGCACCCGCGAGCACAGCGTCGGCGGCGGCGCGGATGCGCTTCATGAGCGCGAAGTCCAGCGCGCTACCGATCCCGGCTGCACCTGCTCCCAGCGCGATTTTCCCGTCGACGCTGGAGACGAAGTTGAGCACAACTCCTGGTCGCGCGACGTTCCCATGCGGAAGCTGCAGAGTAGCGTAGAGCTCGGACGCGTGGACCACGTCGGGCTCGGGGAGTAGCTGCCGTACCACGGGACTGTCTGACATCGGCCGGCGTCAGGGTCTGACCGAATCCGCAGAAGCCGGGGCCGCGGGGTGCGAAAATTGCTCCGTTATACTCATCGGCCCTAGTGTCGCGTGCCTGGAGGTTGCATGGCTGGACTCACGTTCCAAGACATCATTATGCGCCTGGATGCCTTCTGGGCAGCCCGGGGTTGTCTTGTGGTCCAGCCGTATGACACCGAAGTTGGCGCGGGTACCATGGCGCCCTCCACGTTTCTCCGCGTGCTCGGACCGGAGCCGTGGTGGGTGGCCTACCCGCAGGGGTCGCGCCGTCCCGCGGACGGCCGGTACGCGGAAAATCCCAACCGGTTCCAGCACTACTTCCAATACCAGGTCATTCTGAAGCCGCCGCCGGTGGATCCGCCGGGCCTGTATCTGGAGAGCCTGGCAGCGCTCGGCGTGGACGAAGCGCGCCACGACGTGCGGTTTGTCGAGGACAACTGGGAGGCGCCCTCACTGGGCGCGTGGGGGCTGGGTTGGGAGGTCTGGCTGGACGGACTGGAGATCTCCCAGTTCACGTACTTCCAGCAAGCAGGGAACATCGAGCTGACGCCACCGTCCGTGGAGATCACCTACGGGCTCGAGCGCATCGCTATGTACCTCCAGGGTGTGCGCGAGATGGTGAGCGTGCGCTGGAACGACACCGTGACGTATGGCGAGATCTACCGCCGATCAGAGATCGAGAACTGCGTCTACAACTTCGAGCAGGCGAACACTGACTCGCTGCGGGCGGCCTTCGATCTCCACGAGGGTGAGGCGGAGGCTGCGATCAAGAGAGGCCTCGTCACGCCGGCGCTGGATCAAGTGCTGAAGTGCTCGCACACATTCAACCTGCTCGACGCAAGGGGAGCCGTTGGAGTCCAACAGCGGGCGCAGTACCTGGGTCGGATGCGCGGGCTTGCCCGCCGCGTGGCACGGTCGTACGTGGAGCAACGCGAGGAGTTGGGACACCCAATGGCGGCGGCGATCCCCGCTCTCGCACGCCCGGCGGAGCGTCCGCCGCGACCCGTCGTGGTGGCGGTGCCGGACGGGCACACGGCGGATTTGCTCATGGAAGTTGGTGTTGAGGAGCTGCCGTCGGAGGACCTGACATCGGCGCTTGCACAGCTTGCCCAATTGGTTCCCGATGAACTGCGGGAAGCTGGACTGGCGGTGGGTCCATGTGATGTACAGGGCACGCCCCGCCGCCTCGTGGTGACGGTTCGCGAGGTGGGGATGACTGAGTCGACCATTCGCGAGACGGTGAAAGGCCCCCCGGTGTCGGCCGCCTTCGATCAGGCGGGCAATCCCACGCGCGCCGCGGAGGGGTTTGCCAGGAGCGCTGGCGTCAGCGTGGATGAACTGGAGAGGCGCGAGATTGACGGCCGCGCGTATGTGGTTGCCGAGCGCACGTTGCGCCGCCCGCCAGCGGCTGACGCTATCGGGGCCGCGCTCGCGGCTGCCTTGCGGCGTATCCGGTTCTCTAAGCCCATGTTCTGGGATCGCCCGAACGTTCAGTTCTCACGGCCGGTGCGCTGGATCATGTGCCTCTGGGGCGAACAGGCGATCCCGATAGAGTTTGCCGGGGTGCATTCTGCGGCGTTGACGTTCCCGCCACGTGGGGTGCCCCAGACCCCCACCTCAGTGGGGACCGCGGAGCAATATCACCGATTGCTGGCATCGTGGCGGGTGGAGCTGAGCGCAGAATCGCGGCAGCGTGCCATAGCCAAGCAGGCGACTCAGCTTGCACTCGGTGCTGGCGGGCAGATAGAGGAAGACCCGGATCTGGTGGCCGAGACTGCTAATCTCGTTGAGACTCCGCACGCGATTCTGGGCGCATTCGATGGGTCGTATCTCCGGGCGCCGGCCGCCGCGCTGGTGACCGTCATGAAGAAGCATCAGCGCTACTTCCCCGTGCGCGCCGCCAACGGCTCCCTCATGCCGCACTTTGTGGCCGTGGCCAATGGCCGCGCTGATACCGATGACGTGGTACGTCACGGCAATGAAGAGGTGATCCGCGCACGATTCGCAGACGCGCTCTTCTTCTACGAGGCGGATCTCAAGCGACCGCTCGCGGATTTCGTTCCATCCCTGGATCAATTGACGTTCCTGGAAGGGATGGGCTCTATCCTGGACAAGACGCGCCGACTCGACCGCCTGGTGCCCGACGTGGCGAGTATTCTGGGGCTGGTGGTTGACCCGGCCGTGCTGGCGCGAGCCGCGCTTCTGTCAAAGGCGGATCTGGCGACGTCGCTCGTCCGCGAACTGACGGACCTCCAGGGCGAGATGGGTGCGCACTATGCCGAGCATTCGGGTGAGGGCGCGGCCGTGGCGGCCGCGATTCGTGAGCACTACCGTCCCCGCTCCGGGACGGATACCGTGGCGCAGTCCCCGGCTGGTGTGGCGCTCGCCGTGGCCGACCGGGTAGACACGTTGGTCTGCGGGTTCGCGGCGGGCCTGGCGCCCACGGGGTCCTCGGACCCGTATGCCCTGCGGCGGGCGGCATTGGGTCTCATCCGCCTGCTTGGCGAGACCGGCAGCCGGGCGTCTCTCGGCGCGCTCGTGGACGCCGCGTCCGGGCTGGCGCCAAAGCCGTTGAGTTCGGAGCGTCGCGGGGCGTTGCTCGCGTTTATCCAGCAGCGGCACCGTATTTTCCTGGAGGAGGCGGGGCTCAGACCTGAGATCGTCGCGGCGGTGCTGGCACGCCTATCGGACCGCCCCGCGCTCGCTGGTCAGGCGGCACGCGTATTGGATGAGATTCACGAGGACGCGGAATTCACGCAGGCGATGGCTGGGCTGAAGCGCGCGGATCGGATTGCGCCTGCCGACCAGCCGGCCACGATTGACGCGGCGCACCTCACCGAACCGGCCGACGTACGCCTTCTTGGGGCGTACACCACGGCGCACGCTGCCGTCTCGAATCTCCGTCCGGAGCAGATCGTGGAGCTGGTATCGGCCATCCGTGCGCTGGCCGGGCCGATCGACGCATTTTTCCAGGACGTCATGGTCATGGCGGAAGATCCGGGCGTCCGTCAGGCCCGCCTGGGATTGCTGTCCGCCATCCGCAATCTACCGAGCATCTCGTTCGACCTGACCCAGATGCCGGGGGCCGCACCCGCCTCGCGCACCTAGGCCGGTGGATTGGATGCTCCGCCAGCGGCAGCAGCATCGATCGGCAATGCGACCCGCCGGTGCCGGGCCTTGCGACGTTAGATCAAGCGCCCGGGGGCGCAACGGTCCACGGCTCGGGAGCTGGCAGCGAGCGGTGGACTGTAGGTGATGAGGCTCCAGCGTGCTTCGTCCGTTTGGCCTCGTTGAGTGTCGCGTGCACGGTCGCTGCGTTGTACCGTCCTGATGAGAAGGTAGGGAGTCAGGCTCTCGTCGATGGGAGTCTGGCTGTCATCTGGCGTGAAGCGCGTTGCGGCTGGCGATGTTCGCGGGTCCACCCGTCGAAGCTCCACCTCGTTCCGTAGGCAGGAGTTCAGGTCGCCCCGCTCGGCCTGACGGCGGAACTCGAACTCCGCGTGCGGGATCCCGGCGGCTGCCAGATGGAGTTTGAACGCGGCGCGAAGATCGCCACCGCCGTCAAGCCACAACTTGTCCAGATCTGGGTCCAACGCCACAGGCTCCGCGGTATCGCGCACGGATCGGATAGTCGCCATCGCGGTGGAGATCTGCCGGCTCATGTCCAGGCTGACTTCCATCTGGCCGTATCGATCTCCCAAGGATCGAAGGGGCCAGACCATGATGAATGCCGCGAGCCCCGCGAACGCCGTTCGCCTCCAGGGGCCGGACAGGCGGCGGGTCGTCTCGTCGATGCCGTACGCGATCGCCGTGGCGGTCAGTGGCAGCAGGGGCGCAAGGAAACGGCCGTTGGGAATGACCTCGAACTTGGCGTTCGCGAGCGGCAGCAGGAGCGCGTAGGGCAGGATCCAGAGCGCGGCCAGAGAAACTCGCCGACAGATGCCGCCGAGGAGGAGCAGCGCCAGTACGACCCACGGGAACGGGTCCGCCAGGTACGCAGAAGCATCCTGGCGGATGTCTACCGCGCCGCCAAGTAGCCTGACTGAGGCGATCCCCAGCCGCCCTAGATTGTCCAGATACAGCTCAAGCCCAGCCAGTCTGGTCCTGGTGTACGCGGCGGAGACGACCTGCGCCTCCGCGAACGAGCCACCCCCACTCAGTAGGTTGAACACCACCAGGTTTGCATTCACGGCGACAAAGGCGAGACCCGCCAGATAGGTGGCACGCGTCCTGATAGCGGCGGGATTCGCGATCAGTGTGTACGTGGCCGCCCCGGGCAAGAACAGCACGGTGGTTGGGTGGGTCTGGACCATCAGCCCTATCAGCGTTCCGCAGAGCACCCAGCGGAACGTCGTGGCGTCGCGTTGCGCAGTCACGAGGGCGGCGATCGCGAGGGCAGTGACCGTGGGAGTTACGGAGTGCCCCCACGCCACGTGACTGGAGACGAGCACGTGCACACCAGAAGTGGCAACGAGTCCGCCGGCGATGATGGCGACGCGCTCCGACCCGCCCAGCGTCCGCGCGAGCACCGCCGTGGCGGGTGCCGCGGCGGCGCCGATTGCGCACACCAGCGCCCGTGACACGGATGCATCCGTCCCGATCAGCAAGAACATCGCGGCGAGCAGGTAGTTGTAGCCAGAACCGAGATAGGCGTTCACGTTCGTGAGAGGGAGAAGCTCGCCCCTGGCGATCTGGAGCCCGCGAAGAACCTCGTATGCCTCATCTGTGAGACTGGGGATGGTGGCGAGATAGGGCAGGCGGATCACCAGTGCCACCAGAAACGTCACGCTGAGGGAGATGTGCCAGCGCGTGACTGCCGTGGCGAGAAGGGTGCGCCCCGTACGGTCTCTGGAAGTGGCGATGGCGGCGGCGTTCACTACTGCTCCGACTTACCCGGCGGGGCGTCCTTGACAGTTCCGGAAGGGCGCCCGGATAATCGAAGGCTGGTGCGTTCCTTCCGAAACCCCGCGTTCTTCTTGCTGTTGCTGGCCTCTGGCATCGTACTCGCGGGGTGTTTTACACGAGCGACCCCGCCGCCGGAAGCGAATCGCGGCGGCGACTCTCGCCGACCCCAGCGTGCTGCTCGCATGCAGACGACCACGCTGGTGAGTGGAGTCCAGCTTCCCGCTGCCATGGTCTACGACCCCACGGGACGATTGTTCTTTGTGGAAGTCAACGCGGGCCGTCTCCGTGTCTTCAAGGACGGTGGGCTGCAGCCGGAGTCAGTGGCTGAATTTCCGGTTCACAAGGGGTCAGAAAGCGGTCTGCTGGGTCTCGCGCTTGACCCGGCCTTCCAGGAGAACCACTTCATCTACGTGTACTACTCGGAAGCGGAGCCAGCGCGGCCGGAGGTGGGCACACGCAACCGCGTGATGCGGATGGTGGAACGAGACGGACGTGGCACCGAGCTCACACCAATCCTGGACAACCTCCCCATCAACGAAGTGGGAGCGGTGGATGCCCACCAGGGGGGCGCCCTGATCTTTGGGCGAGACGGGAAGCTCTACATAAGTATGGGCGAGACCGGTAACCCGCCGATGGCGCAGGATCCCACATCGCCGCTGGGAAAGATCCTGCGGATCAACCCGGACGGCTCCATCCCGACGGATAACCCCACAGCGGGCTCCGCCATCTACGCCTCCGGACTGCGCAACCCGTGGGGGTTCGCGATGCACCCGAAGACTGGCGCGATTTATCTCTCGAACAACGGCAACAAATCCCACGACAAGATCATGCTTCTCCAGCCAGGCGCGAACTACGGCTGGCCGGTGATCGAGGGGCACTCGGAGGATGGCCGTTTCACAAACGCTGTCTGGGACTCGGGCGACGCGCCCGATTCGCGGAACGGAATGACGGGGCTGGCGATCTACGAGGGCGAGATGTTTCCTGAGCTGCGCGGTAGCCTGCTCTTCTGCGCGTTCAGAACCGGCAAGCTGCGTCGCCTTACGCTGTCAGGTGATGCGTTGGACGCCGCGGATTCGCAGCTCAGATTGGACCCTGAGTGTCGTCTTGGCATCACCATCGCGCCTGACGGCGCCATCATCACATCGTCCATCGACAAGATTTTGCGCTCGTCACAGTAGTCACGCGAAAGGGGCGGCACCCGTGCCGCCCCTTTCGCGTGGCTCTGGGTTTGAGCAACTAGGAGGACGATGCCGCGGAGGAGTCGCTTCCGCTGGACGTGCTGCTCTCGGCGGGCCGACTGTGTATCTCCGTAGGGCCGGGTCGATCCAGGGAGCTGGTCTCGAAGTCGGCGAACGCGTCGTCGTCGGAGCCGATCACGTACCGCTGGTACGCCCAGTATCCGGCTGCCCCGGCGATTGCGCCCAGGATGAATCCGAACATTACCTTCTCCTTTCTAATTTCGGGTGCTTCTAGCTTCTGACGCTGACGAGCCCAAGGCGACTGACGCCTTGTCTGGCGAAGGTCAGCGCCGTGTAGCCGCTGCCATCAAGTGTACCGTCCGGTTCGGTTGGTCACGCAGGAATCCGGTTCAGGCGGGTTGCAGGGTCTCCGCAGGCATTGGTTCGCCCACGAGGAAGTCGAGATCAGCGCCGCGATCCGCCTGAAGCACGTGATCGACGTAGAGCTTGGCCCAGCCGCGCGTTTGGGTGCGGGCCGGCGCTTGCCACTCGGCGCGGCGGCGAGCCAGCTCCTGCTCATCGACGTCTAGCGTCAGCCTGCGATTCTCCACGTCCAGCTCGATCCAGTCTCCGGTTCGGACCAGTGCGAGCGGGCCACCCACGGCTGATTCCGGCGTGACGTGGAGCACCACCGTTCCGTAGGCAGTGCCGCTCATCCGGGCATCAGAGATGCGCACGATGTCGCGGATACCTTGTTCGAGCAGCTTGCGGGGAATTGGCAGATTCCCAGACTCTGGAAAGCCGGGGGCGCCGACCGGGCCACCGCTCTGCATCACCAGGATGGAGTCTGGAGTGACGTCTAGATTCGGATCGTCGATGGTCCGGGTGAGCTCATCCAGGTCTTTGAAGACTATTGCCTGTCCCCGATGCTGCAGTAGCGCCGGCGTGGCGGCGGAGTGCTTGATGAGCGCTCCGCCGGGAGCGAGGTTGCCGCGCAAGATGGCCATGCCGCCCTCGTGCGACAGCGGTCGGTCCAACGGGGCCACGATATCGGTGTTGGTGTTGCGAGCGCTCTCGTACTCCTCCGCCAGAGTTCGGCCCGTGATGGTCAGGCAATCTCCGTGCAGTAGCGGGAGCAACTCGCGGATCACTGCCGGCACGCCGCCTGCCTCGAAGAGCTGCTCCATCTGCCATTTGCCCGCGGGGCGGATGTTTGCCAGCAGCGGGGTGGAACGCGAAAGCTCGTCGAACAGCTCCAGGGGGAGCTCAATACCCAGGCGCCCCGCGACGGCGATGATGTGGACAACAGCATTGGTGGATCCGCCTAGCGCGAGCATCACGCGGATGGCGTTTTCAAAGGCCCTACGAGTCATGACCTGGGACGGTCGGATGCCCAGTTTGATCAGCTCAACGGCCTGGCGTCCGGCGGTCTCGGCGATGCGCATCCGTCGGGAGTCGGGCGCGGGAATTGCCGCCATTCCCGGAATGGTCATGCCCAGGGCCTCTACCATGCCGGCCATGGTGGAGGCTGTGCCCATCACGGTACAGTGGCCTGCGCTGCGGCAGAGTGAGTCTTCGATGTCTCGAAGGGTGTCGGCGTCGATCTTACCGGCTCGGTGCTCCGTCCAGAAACCCCGGCAGTCCGTGCAGGCGCCAAGATCTCGGCCGTTCCAGCGACCGGAGAGGGTAGGACCACCGGTCACCATCATGGCCGGCAGATCGGCGCTGGCAGCGCCCATGAGCTGGGCCGGAATGGTCTTGTCGCAAGATCCCAGGAGCACCACGCCATCGATGGGCTGGGCCCGGATCATCTCCTCAGTGTCGATTGCCATGAGGTTCCGGAACATCATGCTGGTGGGATTCAGGAACACCTCCCCGAGGGAGATGGTTGGGAACTCCAGCGGTAGCCCACCAGCCTGGTAGACGCCGCGCTTGACCGCGGCTGCCAGCTCGCGGAAGTTCTGGTGACAGTTGTTGATCTCGCTCCACGTCTGCACGATGCCCACCACGGGGCGCCGCAGCGTGTCGTCGGAGAACCCGAATGACTTTGCGAACGAACGGCTGATGAAGCCAGCCAGGCCAGGATCGCCGTACCTGGTGGCCGTCTGGATGCCGCGGTGGGCCTCGAAACCGGTGTCGCCGTTCTTGTCGGTGTGCTCGGTCATGGGCGCTCTGTCTCCTCGGATTCGGCCATGCGGGCCTTCAGTTCTTCGATCTCCCGGCGGGCGGCGGTGAGGCGGCTGCCGAGGTACAACAGGTACGCCAGGATGCCCACCCAGGTGGCGAGCAACGCGGCGAGTAAGAAGCCCAGGTTTCCCTCCATCCGTCAGGCCGCCAGAGCTAGACGGAGCGCCCGGACTTCTGAGGTCACGGCATCCAGCCGGTAACGGGCCACTGTGAGGCTGGCGTACAGCAGGGTGAACGCCGCAAACGAGAATGCGAGCACCGCCAGCATGATCGGGGGCATCGCCGGCCCGCCACTGGCGAAGGTGATGGATTGCGGATGGAGCGTGCGCCACCAGACTACGGACTGGTGGATGATGGGCACGTCGATGAACCCGATGATCCCAATGGCCGCGGAGAACCGTGCTGCGCGCCCGGGATCCACGATGGATGACTTTATCGACAGGTATCCCACATAGATGAACCAGAGGAATAGCGTGGTCGTGAGGCGGGCGTCCCACGTCCACCAGGTGCCCCAGATAGGCCGACCCCAGATGGCGCCGGTGATCAGCGTGAGGGTGGTGAACACCACCCCGACCTCCGCCGACGCCGTTGCGAGGCGGTCCGCCACATGACTCCTCCGTACCAGCACAAGGATGCTGGCCACGAACACGACGGCGAATGCGAGGTAGGCACACCAGGCAACCGGGGCGTGGAAGTAGACGATGCGCTGGGCGGGCCCCTGGATCCGCTCCGTTGGAGCGATGGCCAGCGCCCCAACCAGAGCCAGAGCGACCGAGATGCCGGTGACGGTGTACAGGACGTGTGTGGAGAACCAACGGAACATGCGGATTTCCTAACCGGGCCCTTCCTGCTTAGTCGCTGATGATGGACTCGAAGATGATGACGGAAAGGGCTATGAAGATGACGTTGAAAGCGGTGAGCAGCCCCAGCCACGGGAATCCGTCAGTTCCGAGCGTGCTTCCCACTATGGCGGACTGGAGTCCTCTGATCACCGAGAGCGCGACCGGTATCTCCAACGGCAAGAGTAGCAAGGGGTAGAGCGCCACGCCGCCGCGTGCTCCGGCCGTGAGGGCAGCGACGAGCGTGCCGACCGCCACGAAGCCCAACGTGCCGAGCGCGACGAACGCAGCGGCAGTTCCAACGTGCAGATCCAGGTTGAAGAACAGCACGAAGGCGGGCAGGGCGACTGCCGCGACGCCGAGCATCAATACCGCGTTTGATACCGTTCGCGCAGCGTAGATCAATGTTCGGTCAATGGGGCTGGCGAGCAGTCCGTCCAGGGTGCCCGACTCGCGCTCCTGGTCGAAAGATCGGGAGATGCTCAGGACGCCCGCAAACATCAGGGCGGTCCACAAGACACCAGGCGCGATCGCGGCCGCGTTGTCGGTAGTCAGATCGAACGCGAAGTTGAAGACGACTAGCACGAGGATGGCGAACACGGCCGAGGAGAGCGCGACCTCCCGAGATCGCCACTCTATGGTGAGGTCCTTCTTTACGAGCCACCGGAAAGATCGCAACCCAGCCGCGATCACTGGTTGGCCCCGGTTCCCCTCTCGTGCAGTGCCAGTCGCATCCGGCGGGACGGAGCTCGCCTCATCCGGGGGCTTCGTGCCCGTGGTGGCTTGCTGAGCCATCTCCCGATACCAGGCGGGGTTCTCGTGGGCGGCGGCGAGGGATTCCCGACTCACCGCTGACAGGCGGCCATCCACGAGCACGGCCACCCGATCTGCGAACGACGCGGCGCGGCCCAGGTGGTGTGTGAAGAGTATGGTGGTAGGCCGGTTCCGGTCTGACGGGTTGATGAGCTTATCGAGCAGGTCGGCCGTCTCAATGTCGAGGCCGGTGTCCGGTTCGTCGAGCAAGAGCACGCGCGGTTGGTGGAGCGCCGCGCGCGCGAGGACGACTCGCTGCGTCATGCCGCGAGACAATGTGCGAACAGGTGTGCCAAAGGCGCGTCCGATGCCGAACGCGTTTAGCGCGGCCATGACCTGCTCAGCAGGACCCGTCATCCCGTACAACGTGCCGAACAGATTGAGATTCTCGGCGGCGGTGAGCGTGGGGTACAGCAGGGGCGCGTGGCAGATCAGGCCGGTGGCTTTGCGGGCGTCCGACGACCGCGCTGGATCTTGCCCCAGGACGGTGGCTGTTCCGGTCGAGGGGCGGAGCAGGCCCGCGAGGATTCGTAGCAACGTTGATTTTCCGGCCCCGTTTGGTCCAACGATCGCCAGGCACTCGCCTTCGTTCACGTGCAGATCGAGATCGCGGAGGATTGGCCGTGGCCCAATGTTCAGCCCGAGCCGCTGGACGACGATCGCGGGTGGACCGCCTTTAGTCTGAACCAAGCGCTACCGATCCGGTTTCGACGGAAGCTGGACGGTTGCTGGCGCGGCGGATAGCGAGGGCCAGGCCGATGATCAAGAGCACGCCTCCTCCCGACAGTACTATCGCGCTGATCTGACCAGGTGAAAGTCCATTGGAAGGAAGGCCAACGAGACGCGCGCTGATCTCCGTTCCGGCAGCGACGTCTCGAGCGGCATACAGGTCAAACCGCTGACCGCCAATCTCGCTCTCACCCTGGGGCGTCAGTTGCGCGCTGGTCAACCGGATCCCTGTCTGCGGGACGTAGATCGTGAGGGCGTCCGCCGGGTAGGCAAGGCGGCGTTGCAGATCCACGACGCCATTCGTGACCGGGATCTGGTAGCTGAACGCGAGCTCGTGGCGGCCAGGAGGGATAGGATCGGCCGATGCGAAGCCATCCGTCGTGGGGATGAGATCGGCCTGTGAGAACCCCGTCCTCGGCGTGACCGCGAACGCGCCAGCCGGCAGCGAGAACCGCAATGCTGGCAGTCCCGTGTCCGCCTTCCCCACCAATGTACGATCGGAGCGATTGACCAGGGCTCCCATCTCCATGACGTTGACAGTGGACGGGCCGGCATCGAGCACGAGCAGGTTTGCGCGGTCATACGTGATGACATCCTGGCTGCTCGTAGGTTCGTACACGGTGATGGTGACCGACCGACGGGGCTGTCCATCGAGTTTCACCGGCTCTGATGGCGGGTACTTGGCCTGGCCATATGTGGCGATGGCCACATACACCACACCTGGGTCTGTCTCGAGACCGGACACGACGAAATTTCCGGCCGTGTCCGTTGTCAACTGACGTGATTGGATGTTGTCGCGGTCGCGAACGGCGTGGAGTGCTACTGGCACGTTCGCTGGAACGGGACCCGCCGCGGTCCCATTGACCACACGACCCTCGATGGTCCCATCGCCCGCTGCGAGGGCGGCGGGCGAGTAACCGAGGAGCCAAGCGAGGCAGAGACTGACGCTGATGGTGAGAATCGCGGAGCGGGTCATGAGGCTGCGTCCCCGCCGGGACGGTCAATGCCTGGCTCTGTGATCGGCCGCGGCTCAAGCAGCGCCGCGGCGCGCTCTAGCGCCGCGGCCCGCAGCTGTGCGAAGTCGGTCGAGTTGAGCTTGCCGGTCTCGTGATCTAACTCGAGCTCCATGATTGATCGGTAGACCTGGGCGCGCGCCTGGGACCGGTCTGCGTTTTGCGTCCGAGGCAGGGGTGCCGACAAGGAATCAGGCTGTGCAAACAGTGGCTGAGCGACGACCACAACCGCGACCAGCGCCAGCAACAGTGCCATCGCAAGCTCTAGTGACATCATCGGGCGCGCAAGCGAGACAGCTCGGCTTCTGCCGCCGAGAGTGCCGCTTCGGAAATGCGGGGCGATGCGATCACTTCTGTGGCGGTCGCTCTGCGCCAGCGCGCGAGCCAGCGACACAGGGCGAGAGCCGCCACGAGTGCCGCCGCGGTGGGAACTAACCAGACCACCAACAACCAGCCTCGCTTCGGCGGTTCCGCCAGGACGGCGTCACCGTAGCGTTCCACGAAGTACGCGAGAATCTGCTCGCGCGATTCGCCCTGCTCGAGCTTGCGGCGCACGATGGCGCGCATCTGGCCTGCTAGCTCGGACGGGGAGTCGGCGACCGAAACGCTCTCGCAAACGGGGCATTGAAGTCCCTTGGCAATTGCTCGTGCTTCGTCTTCCACGGACTGAGCAAGAGCGATACGGGAACCGGGCACACCGGCGACCAGCGAGAAGACGAGTGCCGCCAGCTTCAGCGCACGCAGTATCGTCACGCTGAGCTCACGGCCAGGGGGCGTGCTGGCTGCACCACCTCTGCAAGTCGGATGCTGGGTGAGGGCCAGAATGCGAACAAGCCGCCCACTACCGAGAGCGCTCCACCGATCCACAGCCACATGACCATGGGATTGACGAACAGCAAGAAACTGGCGGATCCGGCTTCGTCCCAGCCTCCGAGGACGATGTAAAGATCCTCGACTGGGCTCGAGCGTATCGCTACCTCGGAGCTGGGTTGACGCTCGAAGTTGCGGTGAAAGCGCTTCTCTGGTGCCAGGGTGCCCAGGTCCGTCCCGTTGCTGGTGACGGCGAGAACCGCGCGCATGGCGCGGTAGTCATATTGCTGATGCTCGGCCAGCCCAGTGAACGTGAGCCGGTAGCCCGCGATGGTCACGGAATCACCCGGCGCCAGTCGGACTTGTTGCTCAACCTGGTAGAAGGTTGACCCAGTGACCCCCGCGGCCAACAACACAATGCCAATGTGCACCGCGTAACCGCCGTATCGGCGGTTGTTTCGCCGTAACAGTCCCCACAGGGCAAGTGGCGGGGTCTCGCCGGTGGCCCTCTGCCGTGCCAGAGTACCACGGACGACTTCTACGAGGACGGTGCCCACGACCAATGCGCAGGCGAACAGGGTGACGAGCGCGACCGGGTGCTGGCCGCCGAGCGCCAGCCAAACAAGAAGCGCGCAGGCGGCCGCGAACGCGAGGGGAGCGGCGAGGTTGGTGGCGAGGTTGGACGCCGAGGTCCGACGCCAGGGCAGCACGGGTCCGATGGCCATCAGGAAGATGAGCGCGATCATGATGGGGCCGCCGACCTGGTTGAAGAACGGCGGGCCCACCGTGACCTTCAGCCCCTGCACGGCCTCTGAGACGAGCGGAAAGATGCTGCCCCAGAATATTGCAAAGACGAGCGCGCCAAACAAGAGGTTATTCAGTAGGAAAGCAGCCTCACGCGACGCCAATGACTCTAGCTGGTTGTCCGACTTCAGCGACGGGAGGCGCACGGCCAGTAGTGCCAGGCTCCCGAACACGATGGACGAGATGTACGCCAGGAAATATGGACCGATGCTTGACTGCGCAAATGAATGGACCGATGTGATGATTCCACTGCGCACGATGAATGTGCCGAAGATGGAGAGGTAGAACGTGGTCAAGATGAGACTGATGTTCCAGATCTTGAGCATCCCACGCCGCTCCTGGATCATCACAGAGTGGATGAACGCGGTTCCGAGGAGCCACGGCATGATGGCGGAGTTCTCCACCGGGTCCCAGCCCCAGTAGCCACCCCACCCAAGGACGCGGTACGCCCACCAGGCTCCGAGCAGATTGCCGAGACCCAGGATTGCCCAGGCCACTAGGGAGTACCGTCGGGTGGCACTGATCCACGTGGTGTCCAGTCTGCCGGATAGCAGCGCGCCGATGGCGAACGCGAACGGAACTGTCCAACTCATGTAACCGGCCAGCAGCATCGGCGGGTGATAGAGCATCCCGGAGTCGTAAAGCAGCGGATTGAGACCCAGCCCGTCGCGGGGAATCACTGGGAGGCGCTCGAATGGACTCGAGATGAAGGACAGCAGGAACGCGAAGAACGCGACGACGTACATCAGTACGGCCTGCACGTACGGCATCATGTTTGCAAGATCACGGCCTGAACGCCAGACGACGATGACCGCGAAGATCGACAGCGTCCAGCACCAGTACAGCAATGATCCCTGCTGTCCGCTGTAGAAGGCCGCGGCGACGAGTGCGCCGGGCATGTCCCGGCTGGAGTGCTCGGCTACATATCGGATGGAGAAGTCATGGGTGAGAAACGCCGCGAAAAGGGTCGCGCTGGCAGCGCTGAGCATGGCGCAGACGCCGAAAACACCGCGCCGGGCGCTGGCGGCGATGGCGGAAGAGTGCAGGCGTAGCGCCAAAGGGCCGGCGACGCACACGTACACGGCGAGTAGGAGCGCCGCCACGATGGCGACGTGGCCCACTTCAGCCATGGGTCACGCTCCGAACGAATCCGCCTCGAACTTTGAGGGACATTTCGCGAGGAGAGTGCTCGCGACGAAGGTCCCGTCCGTGCCGTACTTCCCCTCAACCACAACCTGGACGTTCTCACCGAAGATGTCCGGGACAGGTTTGCCGCGGTAGTACACGGGGATCTGCCCACTGCCGTCCTGGACCATGAATCGCACGGCTAACCCAGCTTCTTCTTTCTGTACCGTGCCAGGCGTCACGTCTCCCGCCACGCGGACCTGCCGACCAGACGCCTGTGCGCCACTCGAGCGAAGCTCTTCTACCGTCAGGTAGTACACACCATTTGACTCGATGGCGCTGGACACCAGGTAGGCTACCGCAACGATCAGACACCCGGCGGCGACGACAAGCTTTATCTGGGTGCCGCTGAGTCGGGCGGGCGCCCCGTGCACGGTTGCCAACAACGTACCTCTAACGCGCGGACGGCTCTTGCCGCCGTCCACGCGTACATTTTACCGTTCGCTCTGCGTCCTACGTAGGGACATTCGCCACGTTCGCCCGCTCACTCACCGCGGATCACGGGGTTCGCAGTCCGGCTTCGTGGACAGACTTCAAGGCGGCCGCGAGCAAGACGATCGCGGCGGAAAGCCCGGCGAGCCGGGCGAGGGCACGGACGCGCTGCACTCCGGCGCCCCCTCGAGAACGCAGTGCTAGCTGCACCGCGACGAGGGCTGCGAGGACTTTTGCCGCGAGCAACGTCAGGTAAAGCGGTCCATTGGAGGCGACCGACAGCCGCTCAAATGACAGCAGCATGCCGGTGACGAAGAAGGCTACCGCTGCGCCCAGCACCAGATCGCGGTGCAACGAGTCCAAGTTGTGATGCTCGGAGCCTGGATTCGCCCACCGCGTCCAGAGCTCACTCAGCACAGCTCCGATCCAAGCGATGGCGGCGAGGGCGTGGATGGTTCGGGCAACGATGATGACGAGGTCAGTGCCGACCAAGTTTCCTCACGAGCCCACCGTCCACAACAGACGCTGGGTCCCGGCGACCGCCGTGTTGATCAGCCAAACCTGATTGGTCAGGAGTAATGCGCCGATAGCCACGAGGAGTGCTCCGCTGGCGGGGTGCGCCACCCGGCCTACCGGTCCTAGCAGACTCATCGCGTGGCTGAGCCGCGCGGCTCCCAGCGCGGCGGCGACGAACGGCAGTCCGAGTCCGGTGGAGTACGCTAGCAGGAGCATGGCCGCTTGCTGGGCGGTCTCGTTGGCTCCAGCGTACAGCAGAATGGACCCGAGAACCGGGCCTATGCAGGGCGTCCAGCCAAGCGCAAAGCTCATCCCCACCAGCGCCGCGCCGACTGGGCCGTACGGGCGATCGATCACCAGCATGCTGCGCTGACGATAGAGCCAGCCTGGCGCGACGAGTCCCATGACTGCTAGTCCCAGGACCACCATGACCAGGCCGGCCAACCGAGTGAGCCAGGACCGATAGGGCCCCAGAGCTTCGCCCACGAACCCGGCCGTGGCGCCTAGGGCGACGAACACCGTCGCAAATCCCGCCACGAACAGCAGACTCGCGATGAGCACGCGCTCGGTCTCGCGCCTGGACCGGTGGCTGGGGTCAATGGCCACGCCCGACACGAACGACAGATAGCCCGGCACGATGGGAAGAACGCACGGCGAGACGAAGGACACCAGGCCTGCAAGGAGCGCCAGGACGAGAGACGGTGCTCCGGCTTCGGTCATCGCAGAAGATCCGCCATCAAGTCGTCGATTCTTCGCGAGTCCAGCGGACCCTGCCATTTGCGAGCGATGGTGCCGTCCGTACGCACGAAGTATGTTTCGGGGACGCCACTCATCCCGTAATCCACGGCGATCTCGCCGGATGCGTCACGACCATTGGAATAGCTCACGTTGAACCGGTCCAGGAACGCTCGTGCCGCGGCATCCGAGTCCTGAACGTCGATGCCCAGGAACTGGACGCGCCCGGAGTACCGCCTCGATGCCTGTTCAAGCGCCGGGGCTTCGTCCTCGCAGGGCAAACACCAGGACGCCCAAAAATTGATGACGAGCGGGGCGCCGGCGTGTGCCGAGAGCTTGAACACGCCCCCATCAAACAGCGGCAGCGAGAAGTCCGGCGCTCGTTTCACACGCACCACGCCCTCGCCTGCCGTGCCCGCTGCTTTGCGCCCCATGCCCCAGATCATGAGCGCAAGCAGGGCAACGAGAACCACACATACGGCCAACGCGGCCATCCGTGGGCCACGGATGGACACTGAGTCGGCGTCAGCCGTAGGTGAAACGGGTGGAAGAGAAGGGCTCAGAATGTCTACCGCGCCGTGCTGTCTCTACGGGAGAGGATACCACCCGCGAACGAAGAGACCGGCGCTAATGGTCAGTCCAGCAGGCCTTCGCGAACTGCGACGACGGCGGCCTGAGTCCGATCGGCCACGCGCAATTTCTGAATGATGTGCACGACGTGGTTCTTCACGGTGTCCGGGCTCAAGTACAGCCGCGCCGCGATCTCTTTGTTCGTCCGTCCGTCGACGATAAGTCGGAGGACCTCGATCTCACGGACGGAAAGGCGTGCATCAGAGTCGCCCCTGGGCGTAGACGCTGTCCGAATAGGGGGCGTAGCCTGTGCACCCGAGCCGGCCGCGTGTTTTCCGTTGGCGCCGTTGGTCGTCTCTGCGTGGCCACGGAGCAGCCTGTCCACGAACATCTCGAGGCGGCGCTCTTTTCGTGCTACGTCCTGGTACAGACGAACCACGTCGAGCATGAACGCGGCCTGGTTGGTCAGGATCCCGAGCATCTCGGTCCGATCAGCGGACAACTCATCCGCGGTGGACCGGCTCACGTTGAGGACGCCCAACAGTCGGTCCACAACTCGCAATGGAAGCACTATGCTCCACGCCTGGCTCCGCACTCGGCTAGCAGCCGATTGGGACTCTAGCGCTGGCCCGCGGGTAACTCGGGGTTGTCCCGCGGCCAGGGTGGCGCCCGCGAGGCTCTCATCGGCGCGCTGGTGGGTGCCGATCAGTTCGTGGGCTCGGGGGCCGACTGCCGCGCGCACCGTCAGCGTCGCTCCATCGTCCGATAGGAGCATTAGCGATGCGCCGTCCCCACCCGAGACCTCTACCGCGGAGGTCAGAATGCGGTCCGCAACGGCGTCGAGCCGTGGGTTTGCAAGAAACGCTTCACCGATTGACCGGATGGCGGAAAGGACATTCGCCTGGCCGAGGCTTACGGAGGGCACTGCCACGAGTATCCGAGTTCCAGCGCGTTTCGTCGCGGCAACGGGTCACACAGTGACGCCGCGATCTCAGGATGGATAACGGCGTGCTGGCGCGTGGAGGGATGCGCGAGGGTAGGGTGGGCCCGGACTAGCCCGCCCAGAACTCGCGCAAACGCTTGGAGCGGGAAGGCTGTCGGAGCTTTCGGAGCGCGAGTGTCTCGATCTGACGGATCCGCTCGCGGGTCAGTCCGAACTCCTTGCCAACTTCTTCCAGGGTGCGCTGTCGCCCGTCCTCGAGGCCAAACCGGAGTGCGATAATCCGAGACTCGCGGGGCGTAAGTGAGCCAAGGATGTGCTGCACCTGGCTCCGGAGCAGCGACGACGTAGTCTCGTCGATCACCGACGCGGCGGACTGATCCTCAATGAGGTCGCTGAGTTGGCCATCCTGGTCATCGCCGATTGGCGCGGCCAGCGACATGGGCTGTCTGGCGGCCCGTCGCGCCTGGCGTACGCGAGTTGCGGCACGGTCGACATCGTCCTTCAACCCGTCCGCGAGCCGCTCCGGGAACCGAAGCGCGGAAGATTTGAGAATGGCGCGTCTGCGCTCGCGCGAGACATCGGCCGGATCCGCGTCTGCATCGAGGTGGATGTCCAGATGCTCAATCCCGGCGATCTCCGCGAGTGCGATCTCAGTGGATTCGTGGACCAGTCCCATCATGAGCGCCACCTCGGCCGGGTGCGGCTCGCGGCTCAAATCCTGGGTGAGCTCTCGTGAGACCTGATTGAGGCGATTGATGACCTCAGTCATGTGCACGGGGATTCTGATCGTGCGGGACTGGTCCGCCACGGCCCGGCCGACGGACTGACGGATCCACCACGTGGCGTAGGTGCTGAACTTGAAGCCGCGCCGGTAATCGAACTTCTCGACGGCGCGCATGAGACCCAGGTTTCCTTCCTGGATGAGGTCGAGCATGGTCATGCCGCGCCCGAGATAGCGTTTGGCGATGCTGACAACGAGGCGAAGGTTGCACTCGATGAGGCGGCGCTCGGCGCGCTCACCCTCGTCAGAGATCTCGGCGAGGTGATCTTCGAGGCGCTGCTCGTGGGGCGCCAGCCACGCCATCATCTCGTGATGATCTGGAACGCGTGTGCCGTTCACGTCACGAAGCGCGTCGAAGACCTCGCTGGGGAGGATCCGGGACGTAATCGAAAACGTCCGGAGCCATTCCATCGCCTCCGCCCGCGAGGCAGCCAACGCCGCCGAGAGATCGCCGACGATCTCCTCTTCAGCGACGACGTCGATTCGACGGCGCACGTCTTCGTTCCGCAGGGTCTCGTGCAGCGATGAAGCGCCGCACAGCCGACCCAGTGTATCCAGCATGATTTCATTCGAAACGGCTGCGCTGTACACCGCGGCGACCAAAGCTGCCGACGAAAGCGGCTGCAGTTGGACGTTCGCAAGCTCAGCACGTCGCTGGTTTACGAACACGGCGTCTTCGATGCGGGCGGCGAGGTATCGTTCGTCGCTGGCCGTGAGGAGGCGAACCTCGTGGATCTCCCGGAGATATGCCCTTAGCGGGTCATCGGAGGTGTCTTCCTCGGGATCGAGAACGGTAAGCCGGCTGTCGGGCCTGCCTGGCGGGAGAATCTCCTGCGGCAGCTCCTCGACCTGGGCCAGCATGTTCATCGATGTCCCCCTCGGCGGGCGCACCGCGCAGACATCGCGCGAATACTGCCGGCATTCTACGACCAAAAGCACCGCCGCGCAACCGCAAGATTGCGACATAATATGGTGGCGCGACCCCGTCGGCCGAGATGGGGGAGCTTTCGGTGGAGCCGGGAGACGCCGGGGCCGTGGCCTGCCGCCGCGCCTCCAGTATGATCGTCTCATCCACAGCCTGATTCAGCCGTGAGCGCGATGTCGCCAAATCGTCCAGCCCGCTCCCGTGAGCGGAGGGATGCCCACCAAAAGCGCAGGGCGACAGCCTCCGACAGCCGCGGCCGCCAGCGTTCGCCCGCCCGCCCCCGCGGGTTGATCGTGGTATGCATGCTAGCCACATTGGTGGCCATCGCGGCGCTATCGGCGGACTTGTTGTACCAGCGAGATAGCGTACTGGACCCGACGGGACGACTCGTGGTGCCACGGGGGGGCGCGCTGTCCGTGGTGGATCTTGGCGCGGGTACCGTGCGCCAGATCACGGCGGGGGTCTCTGGTGACAATGTGACGGCCGCTGCGTGGTCGCCCGATCGATCAAAAATCTACTTTGCCGTTTTTCATCGACGGCAGGGTGACCCGGTGGGCAGTTCGGAGATCTATGCCGCCGAGATTGTCGGCGGAGCGACAATGGCGGTCGTGGAGCGGCAGCGGCCCGGAGACGTGTTCGATGGCCCAGTGGCGTTGCAGGATGCCGAGAGCCTGCTAGTCACGTTCCAGGGGACGGTGAACCGGGCTTCGGTCAGCCGAGTGGAACGCGTTGACCTGGGTGACCGTAGGCGGGTCTCACTATTCGAAGACGCCGCCCAGCCCACGGTCTCTCCCGACGGTTCTGTGGTGGCGGTGGTGACCGATGGTCCCCAAGGGCCCGGGCTTGGCGTGGGGCCGATTTCTGGGGGCGATGTCCAGGAGATCGTATCCGCGGGCACATTCAAGCTCGTCGCGGGCCCGAGGTTCTCGCCGACGGACGACAGGATCGCGTTCACGGCGGTTGGCGGACCGGCCGGTGTTCGATCCGCAGGGGCGGCCTGGCCGCTGAGTGTGTTTGAGACTCCGATCGCGTTTGCCCACGGCGAGCCCTGGCGTGTCTGGACGGTTCGCCCCAACGGAAGCGACCTCGCGAGCGTCGGTACGTTCCAGGAAGATGAACCGCTTTTGTCCTGGTCACCGGATGGTGACTGGTTGGCGGTGATGGGGACGGGCGGGTTGTGGCTGGTACGCCCCGATGGGAAACGCGAACCAATGAGGATAGGCGAGGGTGGTTATGGCGCATTGGATTGGGCGCGGTAGCGCGGTTGCGAGCGTTGGCGGGACGTGGGCGTCTCGCGGTCACTCCGGCGTGTTCTGCTCGCTAGGGTGCGCGCTGATCGCAATGATGGTCTGTCTTGCGCCCGTCCAGGCTGGCGGTTGGTCCCCAGGTCCTCCGGCGCCCACGCCGCGCTCCGAGTCGGTTGCCGCGGAGCTGGATGGGCGCATCTACGTTCTTGGCGGAGGAGTTGGCGCCGCGACGCGGCTCAACGAAATGCTGGACCCGGCCACAGGGGCGTGGTCGACAAGGGCGCCTTTGCCGCGCGGACTGAACCACGCGGGTGCCGCCGTCGCGAACGGTAAGGTGTACGTGTTCGGCGGTTACGAGGAGAACGGGCGCCCGTCCAACGCAGCGTTTGAGTATGACGCGATCGCGGACGCGTGGCGCGCGGTCTCGCCATTGCCTAGCCCGCGGGGATCACCCGGCGTCGCCACGCTCGACGGGAAGATCTACGTAGTCGGTGGCATCACCAATCGCAACACGGCCGCGACCGACATCTACGATCCGTTGACCGACTCATGGCAGCAAGGTGGGGACCTGAACGTTGCTCGAGATCACTTCGTCCTGGTGGCGCTGAACGGCCGACTCCTGGCGATCGGCGGCCGCATTGGGAACTTCGCGCGAAACGTCGACGCCGTTGAGATCTACGACCCCTCGGCAGGCACCTGGTCCTTTGGGCCGTCCATGCCAGCGCCCCGCAGCGGCTTCGCCGGCGCCGTTCTGGGCGGGCGCGTCCTCGTGTTTGGTGGCGAAGAGCCCACGCAGACGCATCCCGACGTGTTTGTCTACGACAGCGCGTCGCAGTCGTGGTCTACCGACGCTCCCATGGGCTCGGCTCGTCACGGCCTCGGCGCCGCGGTGTTCAATGGGACGATCTACGCGCTTGGTGGCGGGCTGAATCCTGGCGGCGGCAGCGATACAGACATCACCGAGATTTACACCCCCTGATCGCGGACGTTCGGGGGCGGTCGGCAGCTACGTCGCGTGGTACGGTTTGGCTACACGGACCCGGGCGCAACCTATCTCCGTCGTGAAGCGGCCGGGTACTCCAGCCGAAATTCGCAGACTGTAGACGTGATGACATGAACGGTCGACCGAATCCCCAACACATCCTGGATGCTGCCCAGTTCACGCCGGAGTGGCTCGAGGGTGAGCTCTTCCCACGTGCTGAGCTGCTCCGAGAGATTCACGCGTTTGGTGATGCACGCGTCTTGCAGGGAAAGCGGCTGTTCTGCCTCTTCTACCAGGCTAGCACGCGAACCCGCGTCTCGTTCGAGAGTGCCATGACGCTTCTGGGTGGAACCGTCAGCGGCATCGAGGTGTATCGCGAGGAGCGAGAGCGGTTTGACGAGCCCGTGGAGGACCGCGTCAGGGTGATAGCGTCGTACGGCTACGACGCCATCCTGATCCGCTACCACGAAGAGGGTGGCGCGCGCCGCGCCAGCGACGCAGCGCAGATCCCAATCATCAACGCCGGGGACGGCGATGGCGAGCACCCCACGCAAGCGTTGCTGGACGCATACACCATCAAGCGAGAGCTGGGTCGCCTGTGCGACCTGGAGGTGGCTTTCGTGGGGGACTTGACCTATGAGCGCTCGGTGAACTCACTGGCGGAACTGCTCACCAGATTTCCCGGGGTGCGGTTGCGGTTCGTCTCGCCAAAGACGCTGCAATTGCGGCCATCGGTGCGCGAGCGCCTGACCGGGATGGGCGCGACGTTTGATGAAGTGGACGACCTCGAGGCGGTCAGTGCCACCGCAGACGTGCTCTACATCTCGCGTGCGCACACTGAGCGAATGACGCTGGCCAGCCGGTTCGATGCGAGTCCGAAGTCGTTCAGCGTGGACGCTGATGTGCTGGCGCGCATGCGACCTACGGCGCGCGTGCTGCACCCGCTTCCCCGTGGCAGCGAGCTTCCGCTGGGTGTTGAAGATGATTCCAGGGTAGCTTGCTTTCGGCAGGCTGAGAACGGCTTGTACGTCAGGATGGCGCTGCTGACGCATCTGCTGAGCTGAGGCCGCCGCTCGGACTGCTTGACCTCTTTCGTAAAGCGTGGCTAGAATTCCGCCGCGCAATCTCGGGTCGGATTTCTTCGACCTGCTCACGGACACGCGCGCCGCGCCTCTCGCTCTTCGTTGACGCATCTGCTCGGGTGCGCCGGCCGCAAGACTCTGGGAGCGCGGCAGCGAAGCAGCAGTAGTTGCGGCTTCACGAGCGTGTCACTCCCGTGGGCTGGGTCGTGGCGGATGGCCGAATTGCGCGGTAGTGCCGGTATCCATCTGGCCGGTTAGAACAGGGTCGGGGTCCCGACGTCGCGCGTTGAAGCGCGGTGATCGGGCTCCAAAGCAGGAGGATTCGGGAGTGGAGATACTCTGGCTCGTGCCTGTCGCGGGCGTCGTAGCCGTCATTTTCGCGGTGATCTTCGCCCGCGACGTGCTTTCGCGGGACAAGGGAACAGCGGAGATGCAGCAGGTCGCGGGAGCGATCTATGAGGGCGCCATGGCGTTCCTCAACCGGCAATACCGCACCATCGCGATACTCGCGGTTGTGGCAGCAGTGTTGATCGGGATCTTGCTCGGAGTCCTCGAGAAGAGCGTCGACATTGGTTGGCGCACGGCCATCGCGTTCCTCGTGGGTGCGGCATGCTCGGCGGTGTCGGGATTCATCGGCATGTGGATCGCCGTGCAGGCGAACCTCCGCACCGCAGCCGCGGCCACGCGGAGCCTGAAGGACGCCATCACCGTCTCACTGCGAGGCGGGGCGGTGTCTGGGTTCCTGGTGGTGGCGCTCAGCCTGCTGGGCGTCCTGGGTATCTTCATTGCCTATGGCGGTCTGACGGATCCCGCGCGGACCCCGTCGTTGATCGTGGGCTTTGGATTCGGCGCGAGCTTCGTGGCGCTGTTTGCCCAGCTTGGTGGCGGAATCTACACGAAGGCCGCCGACGTGGGCGCCGACCTGGTCGGCAAGGTGGAGCAGGGCATCCCTGAGGATGACGCTAGAAACGCGGCCGTGGTCGCGGATCTGGTTGGCGACAACGTTGGTGACTGCGCCGGTCGCGGTGCTGACCTGTTCGAGTCCACCGCGGCCGAGAACATCGGTGCCATGATCCTGGGTGTCGCCGTGTTCACCGCGACGAAGGACCCGGCCTGGATACTCTTCCCGCTGGTCGTCCGTGCGATCGGTTTGCTCGCTTCCATCGTTGGCATCTACGCCGTGAGCTGGGGCGAGATTCGCGACCCGATGCGCGCCCTGGACCGCGGGTACTGGACGATGACCGTACTTGCAGCGATCGGGATCATCGTCGTCACGATGGTGATGTTGAAGAGCTGGGCGCTGGTTGCTTGCGGCCTGGTGGGTCTTGCGACCAGTGTGGCGTTCGTTTACCTGACGCAGTACTACACCGCGGGAACCTGGCGCCCCGTCCGAGACATCGCGCGGGCGTCCCGCACGGGACCCGCCACGAACATCATTGAGGGTGTCGCGGTCGGTTTTGAGACCACCGGACCCACCGCTATCGTCATCTCGATTGCGCTTGCGCTCAGCTACTACTTCGGCGTGCAAAGCGGGATCCCCGATGGCGGCCTCTACGGGACCGCGGTGGCCACGATGGGCATGCTCACCACCGTGGGCTACATCCTGGCGATGGACACGTTTGGCCCCATCACCGACAATGCCGGCGGCATCGCGGAGATGGCGGGGGCCCCCGAGTCCACCCGCCACATCACGGACGCACTCGACGCCGTGGGCAACACCACCAAGGCGCTCACCAAGGGCTACGCCATCGCGTCCGCTGCCCTGGCCGCCTTCCTGCTCTTCAGTGCTTATCTGGACGAGGTGAAGCGGTTCCTTGGGAAGGCTGTGACGGACCACATCTCCGTTGACCTGTCCAAGGTGGACGTTTTCATCGGCGGATTCCTCGGCGCAATGCTGGTGTTCCTCTTCTCCGCGCTGACCATCCGAGCTGTCGGCAAGGCGGCTCAGTCCATCATCTCGGAGGTCCGCCGCCAGTTCGCCGCTGACCCGGGCATCATGGCGGGCACGAGCCGGCCGGACTACGCCCGCTGCGTGGACATCACCGCCCAGGCGGCCCTCAAGGAGATGGTGGTCCCAGGAATTCTGGCCGTGGCGTTCCCCGTCGCGGTCGGGCTGATTCTGGGATACGAGGCGATCGCCGGCTTCTTGATGGTGGGTACCATCGCCGGCATCCTCGTAGCGACCGTGCTCAACAACGCCGGCGGCTCCTGGGACAACGCGAAGAAGTACATCGAGTCCGGCGAATTGAAGGACGATCAAGGCAACGTCCTCGGCAAGCGGACTGACCCTCACGCGGCGGCCGTGGTCGGTGACACCGTGGGTGACCCGTTCAAGGACACCGCGGGGCCCTCGCTCCATGTATTGATCAAGCTGCTTGCCACCGTGACTCTGGTGCTCGCGCCGCTGTTCATTCGGTAAGTCGGGGCGCTTGCGCCCGCGCACAGCCTTCGAAGGCCGCCGTCGATGATGGCGGCCTTCGCGCGCTAGACTAGGTTCTCGTGAGGCTGGATCAGGCGCTACGGAGCACCCCGCTAGCCAGACTGCGCGAGATCGCTCGGCGGCATGGCGAGACCGTGGACTCCACGATGCTGCCGGCCGAGCTGGCCTACCGCGTTGCTGCCGCTCTCACTCTCGCCAACTGGACCGATCGCGCCAAACACCTGGACGCACCAACGCGCGATGCGCTGACATTGCTTGTGGGCGCGGATGGGACCATGGCAGAGGGGCTCCTGGCCCGACGTCTTGCAGCACGGCACGGGCTCGATCAGGCGCGCGCGGAGGCGTGTGTCCAAACGATCCTAGCGGAGGGTGTGGCGTACCGAGCTTCCCTCCCACCTGGCGGTTCGCTGCAACTGATCATACCGACGGATCTGTTGACGAGTGTCGGCACGGCGGTGTCTTTGCCGTCCGCGCTGCGGGACGCGCCTACGATAGACGAGGTAACAAGTGGTTCGTTGACTGCCAACGTGTTCCTTCTGATGAGCGCGCTACGCAGCGAAGGTTGGCGAGCGGCGGCGCGGCGTCCGGCTGGCGCGAGACGAGCGAGCGCCGACGCGTTGCTGCACTCACTAAAGCCAGCCTCCCAGCCGTGGACCCCGGTTCCTGTCGATCAGTCATGGGCCGCCCTGCTTCGTGCCTGTCGCGGCGCTCGCCTGCTCGAGCCGGGTAGCCTGCCGACTCCAGACGGGCAGGCTGTCATTGGACTGCTCGGTGACGAGCGGGCGTTGACAGAGGCGTTGCTCCGCGCGGTCGCAAGGTCGGCGCGGCGCGATCGGGCGGAGCAGCTCTTGCGCGACTTCCTTGGATTCCTGGCGGGCGCGTCTCCGCTGGAGTGGCGCCAGGCGGACGCGGTGTTGGGGCAAGCCCACGATGAGCTAAGCACTGCGGATGGGCCGCGCGATCGCCATGGCCTGTTGCGTGAATGGGCGTTGTGCACGTTGCCAAGCCTGGGATTGATCCAGTGGGGACGATCGCAGGGCGTCTGGACGTGGATTCGCCCTACTTCCGCGCTCTTGTCCTACGTTGGACGAGATGCGAAACCGCCGGATACGCGCGATGGGTTCAAGTGCGCCATCCGCGGGTTAGCCGGGGCTCGGCAGATGCTGTGCGAGCCGTCGCCATCTATCTTGTTTCGCCTCGAGGCGTACCTGCAGATCGAATCTGTCACCGATGGACGGACGTACGCTGCTTCGAGCGCCTCGATCGCGCGCGGCGTGCGCCTGGGTGGCAGTGCGGAGGACCTGGTCGGGCTGCTCACACTGACTCTTACTGGGGCGGATAGGGCCGCGGCGCTGGCCGAGGCGGACCGTCTGGCGCGTCGGGCGACCCGTGTGCGAGTTTCGACCAGCCTTGCAATACGATCTGACGACCCGAACGTCGTCGACGGCGCCAGGCAAGCGTTCGCGGACCTGTTGCTCGATCCGGAGATGGGCGACTGTGGGACGCTGTACGTGAAAGAACAACACCTCCAGGCGGTGATGGCGGGGCTTGCTCGGGATGATGTGGTTGTAGACCTGGCGCCGAGCCTCAGACTTGACCGCAACGACGGCGATAGAGTGGGGAGAATTGGCGAGAGCGCCGTGGAGACGCTCTGGGTACTCGCCACCGCGATTCGCACGCTCGACCGGCGAGCACTGGCGCGGATTCCTGGCGCTGAAGGACTCATGACGCGGCTTGAGCTTGCTCTGACCGCTCGCACCCGAGAACAACTCCAGGATGACGCAGACGAGATCGCGCGGGCAGTGCGATCGGCTGCGAGGCGAGTGGCCGTTTCCCAGTAGGTCCGTCCTGCGTGGCCCGGTTCTGACGGCCGCTGGTATACTGGTCGCCTGATCTTCGCCACCTAGCTGTTGCCTGGCTATTTTTGAGGACGTTCTACTGATGACTGATGTAGCGAGACTGATGGCGGATCCCGCCGCTCCCGCGCCGCCGGAGATGTCCGAGGGTGACACCGTCAGGGTGCACGTGCGCGTGGTGGAGGGCAATCGCGAGCGCATCCAGGTGTTCGAGGGGGTGGTCATCCGCACCCATCGGCCCAAGGCCCCGGATGGCACGTTTACGGTGCGCAGAATTGGTAGCCACGGCATTGGCGTGGAGCGCACGTTCATGTTCCAGTCGCCGCGCGTCGACCGTGTGGAAGTAGCCCGACGGGGCCGGGTTCGACGGGCGAAGCTGTACTACCTGCGAGCGCTCACTGGCCGCGCCGCTCGTATCAAGGAGCTGCGCCCAGCAGGTCGGCGAGGCTAGTGTCCCAGAAGGGACACGCGTCATCGCGCTCCCCCGGATCCGCTCCTCCCGACGCTCGGGAGGAGCTTTTGCTTATGCGGCGCGGCTGCCAGGTTGTTGCCGGAGTCGACGAAGTTGGGCGCGGTGCCTGGGCCGGGCCACTCGTGGCGGCCGCGGTCAGTTTCGCACGTCCCCACCGTGCGGAGCGACTAGGACTGAAGGACTCTAAGCAACTCTCACCGGCCGCGCGCGAGGCGCTATTCGATGAGATCGTGGCCGCCGCGGCGGCGGTTGGGGTCGGTGCGGTCGCCGCGGATGAAGTAGACATACTCGGCCTCAACAGAGCCAACGAACTGGCTATGGCACGGGCGGTGCGGGCGCTTGGAGTGGCACCAGACCATCTGCTCATAGACGCCGTCCGCCTGAGCGACGAACGTTGGGAGCAGAGCGCGCTCGTCCACGGAGACGGCCGCAGTGTGAGCATCGCCGCGGCGTCGATCATCGCTAAGGTCACGCGAGACCGCTGGATGGCCGCCCTGGACGCAGTACATCCCGGATATGGGTGGCGATCCAACAAGGGCTACGGAACACTGGATCACGCCGCGGCGCTATCGAAGTTGGGCCCCAGCGCGATCCACCGTCAATCGTTTGCGCCGGTAGCGGCCGCGGCGGCAGGGCGATGACGCATCGAACGACCCTCGGCGCGCGCGGCGAAGACGCGGCAGTGGCCGAACTGGAGCGCCACGGCCTGGTGATCGTGGATCGCAATGTGCGACTGATCGGTGGTGAACTGGACATCGTCGCTCGTGACGGGGATGAACTGGTATTCGTTGAGGTCAAGTCGCGTCTTTCGGTGGACAGCGTTGCGCCAGACGAGGCCGTGACCCACGTGAAGCTGAGCCGTCTGGGGCGACTGGCAGAGCGATATTTGCGCCGCGAGTCGCTCCTGACACGGCCCTGGCGGGTGGATGTGGTGGCCGTCACGTTCCAGGATCGATGGGGAGCGCCACGGGTGGAGCATGTGCGCGGCGCGTTTATCGACTGATCCTCCGTCCGATGCCGTCCAGCGACTTCAAAAGTTCCTTGCGGCGGCGGGCGTTGCCTCCCGCCGGGCCTCGGAGCGCCTGATCATTGACGGACACATCTCCGTGAACGGCGCCGTGGTGCGAGAGTTGGGCACGAGCGTCAATCCCGCCGCTGACCGGGTGGAATTAGACGGGCGCCCCGTGCGCCTGCCCACGGCTACCCGGACGGTCGTGCTGCACAAACCGGTCGCGGTTATCTCCTCTGCTTCGGACCCACGCGGCCGACGTACCGTGCTCGATCTCGTCCAGGCGGACGTGCGCCTGTATCCCGTGGGGAGGCTGGACTACGACAGTGAAGGACTCATTCTGCTCACTTCCGACGGGGTTCTGGCGCACCGGCTGACCCATCCGGGCAGCGCCGTAGAGAAGGAATACGTGGTCCACGTGGTGGGATCACTGTCGGCTGAGGCGATTGAACGTCTGCGGCGAGGGATTCCCCTGGACGGCACCGTCACCCAACCCGCCGTGGTGCAGGTGGTGGGACAGCACGCACGGGGAGACATCGTACGATTTGTCCTGCGAGAGGGTCGCAATCGTCAGATTCGCCGCATGCTGCAGGTTGAGGGGCTGGAGGCCGCCAGGCTCACGCGGGTGCGCATCGATGGGGTTCGTCTCGGCAGTCTGCGCCCCGGCGATTGGCGAGAGCTATCCGCCCGCGAAGTGGCTGGATTGAAGGGGATGCCGTGACGGTGCCGTTCGTCATCGCAATGGATGGACCGGCCGGCTCGGGCAAGAGCTCGGTCGGCGCGGTGCTTGGCGAGCGGTTGGGCTTCTTCTACTTCGATACCGGGATCCTGTACCGGGCGGTGGCGCTGGCCGCGCTCCGTGCTGGGGTTGACCTGTCGGATGAGGCAGCGCTTGGGCAGACCGCCCGCGGGCTTGACGTGCAGGTGTTGCCCCCGCCGAAGGACTCAGAGCTCCAGGCCCTCGTGATCCTCGCCGGACTGGACGTGTCGCGAGAGATCCGCTCCTCTCAGGTGGACGCCGTTGTGTCGCGCGTCGCCGCGTCCCGGGCTGTCCGGCAGGGGCTGATCGACGTGCAGCGGGCACAGATCCGGGCGCCCGGGACCGTGATGGTCGGACGCGACATCGGCACGGTCATCTGCCCTGACGCAAACCTGAAGATCTATCTTGACGCGTCCGCCGAAGAGCGTGCCCACCGGCGGGTGGCGCAGTCAGGTGCGGACACCTCGAGGTTTCAGACTGTTCTGGCGAATATCAAGGAGCGTGATCGCGTTGATAGCTCGCGTGACGTGGCTCCGCTTGCGCTCGCGGCGGACGCGGTGTCTATCGACACGGACGACCTGACCATCCCGCAGGTCGTGGATCGCATCGTGATGCTCGTCGAGGAGCGCAGGGTCAATCGGGAAGGGAGTCCGTCGCGGAACCGTTGACGACCGGTGGGGTTGTCTCGCGGGTCGTCGAGGGCGGGGCCGCGGGGCACGCGGGCCTGCGCCCGGGCGACGAGGTCCTCGCGATAGACGGCGTGGCACCCCGTGACCTGATCGACGTCAGGTTTGAGTCACTGGCGCGCAGTCCGGTGACCGTGAGTGTTCGGCGCGGAGGGCGAATCATCGAGGCCTCGATGGACACCGCCGCCAGCGATCTGGGGCTGGACTTCACGCAGCCCACGTTCGACGGCCTCCGTCAGTGCAACAACAATTGCGAGTTCTGTTTCATCCGCGGCCTGCCCAAGGGCTTGCGACGATCGCTCTACATCCGTGATGACGACTATCGTTACTCGTTCCTTTTCGGGACGTTCACCACGCTTACGAACCTGGCTGACGAGGACTGGCGTCGCATCGCCTACCAGCGGCTCTCGCCGCTCCGCGTGTCGGTGCACGCTACCGAGCTTTCCGTGAGGCGGCGGATGCTGGCTAACGCGGATGCGCCGGACATCCTTGCTCAGCTCGACTTCTTCGATCGCGTGGGGGTAGAGATACACGCGCAGATCGTGCTGTGCCCCGGCATCAACGACGGCGCAGTGCTCGATCGCACCATCGGGGATCTTGCGGAGCGGAGTGGGGTGGTGCGATCGGTCGCCGTGGTGCCAGTGGGCATCAGCGACTTCCTACGGACTCGGGAGGTGCGAGCGGTCAGCGCGGGCGACGCGGCGGCGACCCTCACTCAAGTACTCGGTTGGCACCGCCGATTGCGACGGGCGCTGGGCCGCGGGTTCGTCTATGCCAGCGATGAGCTTTTTCTGGCCGTGGGCCACAGGCTGCCCGCGGCGAGCTTCTACGACGACTACGCTCAACTCCAGAATGGGGTGGGACTGACGCGATTGCTGCTGGACGATTGGAGAAGACAGCGGAGGCGTCTCCCCGGCAGCCTCGCTCGTCCTCGTCGGGTCGCGTGGCTGTGCGGTCTCGCCGCGGGGTACGCGCTCGACAAGATGGCGCGGGACACGGAGGAGGTAGCGGGACTGGATGTCACGGTCAAACCGGTGGTCAATACGCTGTTCGGCTCGGCGGTGGGAGTCTCCGGGCTGATGAGCGGCGCGGACGCGGCGGCGGCGCTTTCGGGGCTGGACGTGGATTGCGCTGTGTTGCCCAGGAACGCGTTTGGCTTCGAAGGGGAACGCACGCTGGATGACTGGACGGTTGCCCGGATCGAAGCGGAAAGCGGTCGAACCGTGCGGCTGGCCCGGACCGCGGCGGAGCTGATCGATGCGACGATAGGCGACGATGGTGCGTGACGGTTCTGTCTCAATCCGCGATGCCCGCGCCCAACTGAACCGGAACGTCTGGTAGAACGAGTCTAGCGGCAGCGGGATGAGTGCGGTTCGCCCAGAAGGGATCGGACTGCACATAATGAAGAATAGATTCAGATTTGATTTATGTTCACTGCATCACCAGCACACCCTCAGACGGTCTTCGACGGGATTGACCCCTTCCTCCAGCACCTGGTCGTCGCCGGGAAGGCGGATCACACGGTCATTAGCTCGCGTCTGGATCTCCAACAGCTTGCCCGGTTCGTCGGGAAGCAGCGTCTCGCCACCATTGCCAGCGCAGATATTGACGCGTTCGTCGTCTGGCTGGAGCGGCAACAGGGGAACGGGCTCTCGTCCGTCCGACGCAAAGTGGCAACCGTCAAGAAGTTCTTTCAGTTCCTGGCGATCAACGGATTCCTCACCGAGGATCCGGCGGCACCGATCCCGTATCCTCCCGCTCCAGAGCGCGAAACACGCGCGCTGACGGTTGCGGAGTCGGAAGGCATGGTGCGCGCGGCCGGGTCCACGCTTTGGACGGCGTTGGTCACGTGCCTGCTGGATTGCGGGTTGAAGCGCGACGAGCTGGTGGCGCTGCGCTGGACTGACGCGTCGATCGAGAGCACACCCCATCCCGTCATTCAGATTCGGCATCGGCAGTCTAGCCAGCGCGCGCGGCACCGGGTCCTGGACATCACGGATCGATTCGGACAGGCGCTCCAGCGTCTGCGCGAGGAGCGTGACCTGGGCGAATCCATCTTCGGCATCAGCCCGCGCGGCGTCGACTTCATTGTGGAGACGGTGGGCCGTCGGGCGGACGTTCGGTCGCATCGTAAGGTGACGCCCCAGATGCTGCGCGATCGCTACGCGCTGAATCGGATGCGGCGGCTGATCGAGATCGAGCGCGAGCTAGCCGCCGACCCCGACGTCAGGTCCGCCCGCGCTCGCGAGCACGACGTCATCCTCCTGCGGGAGCTCGGCCTCTCCGAGCGTAGCGCCGTCGCCGCTCGCTGCCGCGCCCTCCTGAGCGGCAACGAGACGGATCGGGGCGAATAACCCGCGCTGCTCCACCGTGATCTCGCCCCGGCGGATCAGCTCGAGAACGGCGAGCAAGGTGGCTACGATGCCCGACACGTCATCGCCCGCGATGGCGTCCCACTCGATGGATGGGCTACTGGTGAGCAGCATCCGGATCGTTGCCAGGCGTTCGGCGACCGTCACACGCAGCCGTCCGGACATGACCAGGGGGGTGGACCGCTCCCCAGGAAGCGATGTCTCCATTGCGAGCAGCAGTCGCGCGAGCTCGGCGACGTCGATCGGCGCGAGCGGGCGGTCCAGCCGCTCGACGGGCTCAGCCGAGCGCACTCCGCGGGCGAACGACGGCCCTCGGCCTTCTAGCAGCCCCAGGGCCTCGGCAAGCTGGCGAATCTGGTGATACTCCTCCAGTCGCCGCACGAGGAGCTCGGCATCGATCTCTGGCTCTGGCTCCGGCGGCGTGATGGCCGGGAGCAGTGCCCGTGATTTCAGCAGGGCCAGTCGGGCACCGACGTCCAGAAACAAGCCTAGCGCGTCCGGCGAGATGCCCTCACCGGACCGGACCTGGGCCAGGTACTGATCGGCCACCAGCGCCAGGCTGAGCTGCGTGATCGGCAGCCTGCGGCGCTCGACGAGCTGGAGGAGCAGATCCAGCGGACCATCGAAGGTGGGCAAGTGGAGGATGGGGGTGGCGAGACCGCTGGCGGAGCCTGGCACAGTCACGATGTCACCGCGCGGCGGCGTGGAATTCCGTGACGAATGTGCCGACCGTGGCAACGACGTCCGTGGGCGGCGTTCGTTCGATCAGGTCCGCGAGCGCGCTCGCCACGATGGCGCCGTCTGCCTTGCCCTTCAGCGCGGTTACATGCTCTGGACGGGAGATTCCGAATCCCACCACGAGTGGTGCCTTGATGTGGGCTCGTACCTTCTGGAGAAACGTCGGCAGCTCATCAGACATCGAGGTGCGCGCTCCGGTGACGCCGACCAGCGCCACACAGTAGACGAAACCCGCGGCGCGGGGAGCCACGGCCGCCAGACGGTCGTCGCCGCTGGTGGGAGCGACCATGTACACGTAGTCCACGCTACGCTTCGCACAGGCGGCCTGCAACGCCTCGGCCTCCTCCATCGGGGCATCGGGGACGATCAGGCCATCAACGCCCGCGTCGGCGGCGAGCTCCACGAATCGGGGAACCCCCAACGCGAGGACCGGATTGACGTAAGTCATGAGCACGATGGGAGTCTGGTGCTTCTCGCGGAAGCGAGCCACCATCTGGATAGCGCTTCGCAGGCTGACGCCGTGCTCCAGCGCCCTCGCGCTGGCACGCTGCATGGTCACGCCGTCCGCCAGCGGATCTGAGAACGGAATGCCTAGCTCGATGCCGTCCGCGCCAGACCGGGCAATGGTGTCCAGGAGCGCCTCGCAGGTGGCCGGATCTGGAAATCCGGCGGTGAGGTACGGAAATACCCCGATGGAGCCCGTGTTCTTCAGGCGGGCGAAGGCCGCTGAGAGTCGCTCGCTCACGAGAGTCCCCCTGTTGCCTCGCGGTAGCTGTCTATGTCCTTGTCCCCTCGGCCGGACAGGTTCAACACGATCATGGCGTCCTCCCCCAGGCGCTTGATCAGATCGGGGAGATAGGCCAGGGCGTGGGACGGCTCGAGGGCGGGGATGATTCCCTCCAGACGGCAAAGCTGGCGGAATGCCGCGAGGGCGGCCTGGTCGCCCACGCAGACGTATTCCGCCCGGTGGGACTCGCTGAGGTACGTGTGCTCGGGGCCGACGCCGGGGTAATCGAGCCCGGCTGAGACGCTGTGCGTGCCCATGATCTGGCCGTCCTCGTCCTGGAGGATGAACGTGCGAGCACCGTGGAGGACCCCGACCGTCCCATGCACGATTGTTGCCGCGTGCTCGCCCAGGCCGTCACCCCGGCCACCGGCCTCGACTCCGATCAGCCGCACGGAGCTGTCGTCCAGGAATCCCGCGAACATGCCGATGGCGTTGCTGCCGCCGCCAACGCAGGCCACCACGGCGTCCGGGAGGCGTCCCGTCTGCTCCAGTACCTGAGAGCGGGCCTCGATGCCGATAGTGGACTGGAGATCGTGGACGATCCGCGGATACGGGTGGGGGCCGACGGCGGAGCCCAGCACGTAGAACGTGTTGCGAACGTTCGTGACCCAGTCCCGCATGGCCTCGTTGATGGCGTCCTTGAGCGTTTTGGTACCGCTTTCAACCTCGCGCACCTCGGCGCCCAGGAGCTTCATCCGGAACACGTTGAGCGCCTGTCGGCGGACGTCCTCTGAGCCCATGTACACGATGCACTCGAGACCCAGCATGGCGCAGGCGGTGGCCGTGGCCACGCCGTGCTGGCCGGCCCCCGTCTCGGCGATGACGCGCGGCTTGCCCATCCGCTGAGCCAATAGGGCCTGACCGAGCGCGTTGTTGATCTTGTGGGCACCGGTGTGGGCAAGATCCTCGCGCTTCAGGAAGATCCGGGCGCCGAGCTCGGCAGAAAGACGTTTCGCCTCGTAGAGTGGGGTGGGTCGACCGACGTAGTCGGCCAGCAAGCGCTTGAAGCGGTTCTGGAATTCAAGGTCTTCGACGGCCTCCGCGTAGCACGCCTCGAGCTCTCGGAGCGCCGGGACCAGCACCTCCGGAACGAACTGGCCTCCGAACTCGCCGAAGTAACCGACCCGGCTCGACGCATCGGAGGTCCGGTCAGTCTGGGTTGTTAGAGAGACGCTGGTCGACACGTCGCACCTCACTGATGAACTCGGCGATCAGCACGGGGTCTTTCACCATATCGCGCTCCACGCCGCTGCTGACATCCACGGCCCAGGGATGGGCCACCTCGATTGCCGTTGCCACGTTGTCGGGTGAGAGGCCACCCGCGAGAAATGCCTCCGCGCTGACATCGCGAACGCGAGCCCACGGGTACACCTGGCCGGTGCCGCCGTAGTGGCCCGGACGGGCGGTGTCCAGCATGATCCGTGCCGCGCCGTGAGCGGCTGGCTCAGTCGCCGCCAGACAGATCCCATCCTCGGAGACGTGCACCACCCGAATGACCGGTCGGGCAACACCCGAGGCGTATTCGGCGGTCTCGGCGCCACAAAGCTGGGCGTAGTCGAGTCGGGCGACTCGTAGCGTCTCATTCAACTGGTGCAACGGCTCGTCCACGAAGACGCCGACGGCGGCCCAGGTGGCGCTGGGGAGGGAGGCCCGGCAATCCGACACGATCTGGCCAACGGCGGCTGGCTCCACGTATCGGTGGCTGGGCGGGTAGAAGATGAACCCCAGGAAGTCGGCCCCGCTCTGGATGGCGCAGCGGGCCTGGTCCACGGTCTTGATCCCGCAGATCTTCACTCGGGTCATCGGGCCGACGTCGCAGCGGGCTGGCGCCGCATGTCGCCGATAAGGGTGGTCACGTCGGGCGCCCGCACGAGTGCCTCGCCGACCAGGACCGCGTCCACACCGACCGCGCGCAGGCGGTGCGCGTCTTCGGCGCTGCGAATGCCGCTTTCGCCCACGGTGAGGATGCCGGACGGGACCAGCGGGCGGAGCCGCTCCGTGGTCGCCAGGTCAACGGCAAGTGTCTTGAGATTGCGGTTGTTGATGCCGACGATCGGCGAGCCCAGCGACAACGCTGTTTGAAGCTCGGCCTCGTCGTGGACCTCCACCAACGTGGCCATGCCCAGCGACTCAGCGAGGGCGCGATACTCGGAGATCTGGGCGGGCTCGAGCGAGGCCACGATCAAGAGGATCACGTCGGCGCCGAGCGCTCGGGACTCGTAGATCTGGTACGGGTCCACGATGAACTCCTTACGGAGTACGGGCACGCCAACGGTCCCGCGCACGGCGACCAGGTCATCGTCAGAGCCGTTGAAGTACTTCTCGTCCGTCAGTACGGAGATCGCGGATGCTCCCGCTGCCTGGTAGTGGCCCGCGAGTGTGGGGGCGTCGACGCTGAGATCGATGGCGCCCTTCGCGGGCGAGGCACGTTTGACCTCTGAGATTACGGACAGTCCGTCTGCCGCGATGGCCCCCGTGAAGTCCCGGGGAGGGGGCGCGCTCTCGGCCGCCCGGCGCACCGACTGGATGGGGCGGGCGAGTTTGCGTTGAGCGACGACTTGTCGCTTGTACGCGGTGATCTCATCCAGCACGCTCACGACGCGGCTTCCTGCTTCAGTCGCGTGCTCAGCGCCACCGCGGCGTCCAATCTGGACTGGGCCGCGCCGCTATCGATGGACTCGGCGGCCCGCGCCACGCCGTCGGCCAGATCTTGTGCCAGGCCGGCGACGATCAATCCGGCGCCCGCATTGAGCAGCACGACGTCCCGGGCGGCTCCTTTTTCGCCGGCCAGTACGGAGCGAACGAACTTGAGATTGGCCTCCAGCGTGCCGCCGCGGATCGCCTCACGAGGCGCCCGGTTCAGGCCGACGGACTCCGGGGTGATCTCGTACTCATCCACCTGGCCGTCCCGCACATCGAACACGATGGTCGGCTCGGTGATGGAGATCTCGTCAACACCGTCGCCGCCGTGGACCACAAGAGCGCGCCGCGAGCCCAGCAGACGGAGGACTTCCGCGATGGTGCCCGTAAGCTGCTTCACGGCAACGCCGGTGAGCTGGGCGGAGACGCCGGCCGGGTTCGTGATGGGGCCCAGCAGGTTGAAGGCCGTGCGCACGCCGATCTCACGACGGGGCACCACGGCGTGGCGCATGGCCGGGTGGTAGATCGGGGCAAACATGAAGCCGAATCCGGCCTCGCGCACGCACGTCGCTACGGCAGCGGGCGGGAGCTCGATCGCGATTCCGAGTCCCTCCAGCACGTCTGCCGTGCCGCAACCACTGGTCACCGCGCGATTGCCGTGCTTCGCGATCTTCGCGCCGGCGCCGGCCGCCACGAAGGCCGAAACGGTGGAGATGTTGAACGTGCCGGAGGCGTCGCCGCCGGTGCCGACGACGTCGATCACGGTGGGATCACCATCTGGACCCCGTGCGCCGGCGTCCACGGCGTTGGCGTAGCGCCGCATGATGCGAGCCAGGCCGGCGATCTCTTCGGCCGTTTCGCCCTTCATCCGCAGGCCGACGACGAACGCCGAAATCTGTGACGGCGTGGCCTGGCCCTCCACGATGTCCAGCATGGCGGCGGCCGCCTCCGTCTCACGCAGTGACTGGGCCTCCACCAGCTTCGCGATCATCTCTCTGATGGCCACGGGTTACCTCCCGGCGATCGCGGGGATCGCCACCCGCTCGCCGCGGGCAATGGCAAGGAAGTTCGCCAGAAGGTCCTTGCCGGCTTCAGTCAGGATGGACTCCGGGTGGAACTGCACGCCGTAGATGGGCAGCTCGCGGTGGCGCATGCCCATGATGATGCCGTCGTCCGTCCAGGAGTCGATGAGGAACTCCGCGGGCAGCGTCTCCCGCTCCGCCATCAAGGAGTGGTAGCGAATCGCGGAAAAGGGGTTTGGCAGCCCCGCGTAAACTCCCTGGCCGTCGTGATGGACCAGCGAGGCCTTCCCGTGCCGAAGCTCCGGGGCGCCGATGACGTTCCCACCGTAAGCGTGGGCCATGGCCTGGTGTCCCAGGCAGACGCCCAGCAGGGGGACGGCGCCGGCCAGCCGGTGGATGACTGCCACGCAGATGCCGGCGTTCTCCGGCCGACCGGGGCCGGGCGAGAGCACGATGCCGTCGGCCTTGAACGCCACGACCTCGTCGACTGTGATGGCATCGTTCCGGACCACGGTCACGTCGGCGCCAAGCTCCGACATGAACTGGTACAGGTTGTAGGTGAACGAGTCGTAGTTGTCGATCAGCAGGATTCGTTCGTTCACACCGGCCTCCCGATGGGCGTCTCGCGTGAGGCCCGCTCGGCGGCAATGACGCCCCGCAGCATCGCCGCGCTCTTGTTCACGGTCTCCTCGTACTCGAAGGCAGGGTCGGAGTCGGCCACAATGCCGGCCGCGGCCTGCACGTAGGCCTTGCCGCCCTTCATGACGGCCGTGCGGATGGTGATGGCCGTCTCCACATCGCCGTTCCAACCCAGGAATCCGACGGCGCCGCCATATGGCCCGCGACGATCGGGCTCAAGCTCGGCGATGATCTCCATGGATCGGATTTTGGGTGCGCCGCTGAGGGTGCCCGCGGGAAAGGTCGCCCGCAGCGCGTCGAGGGGCCGCAGGTCCTTGCGGAGGCGGCCCGTGACGTTGGAGACGATGTGCATGACGTGGGAGTAGCGCTCGATGGCCATGAGCTGGTCCACGTGGACGGTGCCGGCCTCCGAGACGCGCCCCAGGTCGTTGCGGCCCAGGTCCACCAGCATCACGTGCTCCGCGCACTCCTTCTCGTTGGAGAGAAGCTCCTGGCCGATACGCTCATCCTCCTCGTGGGTGCGACCACGCCAGCGTGTGCCGGCCAGGGGGCGGGTGGTCACCAGGCCGTCCTCGACCAGCACCAGGATCTCCGGTGACGCGCCGACTAGCTGGTAGTCGCCGAAGTCCAGGAAGAACATGTAGGGCGAGGGGTTGAGCACGCGCTGGGCCCGATACACGGCGAAGGGCGTGGCCGTGGTCTCCAGGCTGAAGCGCTGGCCGATCTGGACCTGGTAGATGTCGCCGGCCTTGATGTACTCCTTGGCCTTGAGCACCTGCTTGATGTAGTCGCTGGGCGTGAAGTTGGACTGGACGCGGTCATGCAGGCCGATGCCCTCGGCGTTGTTTGGTACGCTGGCCAGGCGGTCTGGCGCGATGGGGGTGTCGAGGCGCGCGAGAAGCTCATCAACGCGCTGGGTCGCGGCGCGGTAGTTGGCCTCCAGGTCACCGTCCAGCGGCATCCGGGTGACGGCCTTGATGGTTCGGCGTGAGTGGTCGAAGACCAGCAGCGTCTCGATGAACATGAGTCGGGCCAGCGGCAGCGCGAGGGGATCAGCGTCGGGTGCCGGTAGCCGCTCGAAGCACCGCGCGATCTCCCAGGCGAAGTAGCCTACCGCTCCGCCTACGAAGCGTGGGAGGCCCGGCAGTCTGGCGATGGAGTTGCGGCCCAGCAGGTCGTCGAGGAGGGTGAGCGGGTCGGTGTAGGAGATCGGTCGGTTGCCGTCCGGGGTCTCGAGGGTGGCGCCGTCCTCGCGGATCTCCAGCACATCACGGGGGCCGCGGCCGATGAAGGAATAGCGGCCGACGTTCTCGCCACCCTCCACGCTCTCGAGCAGGAAGGAGTCGCGGCCGCCGCCGAGTTTCAGATAGGCCGATACCGGCGTCTCGAGGTCCGCGAGGATCTCGCGGTAGACGGGCGCGTAGCGGGCCGTGCCCACCAGTCGGCGGGCCTGGGCCAGCGTGGGGGTGTACATCAGGCCAGCCCTCCCGCGCGCTCGTCCTGGAAGTAGGTCAGCCCCATGGCGTCGCGGGCGAGACGTAGCGTTTCGCGGGCCTCGGTCCGGGTCTTGCGGCTGCCCTCCGCCACGATGTCGTGGATGACCGCCGGGTTGCCCTCGAAGCGGGCGCGGCGTTCGCGGATGGGCTCCAGGAAGCGCTCGAGCGCGGCGATGAGCCGACGCTTTACCTCCACGTCGCCGACACGGCCGCCGCGGTACCGCTCCTTGAGGTCTTCGACCTCGGCTTTGTCGTCGTTGAACGCGTCGTGGTAGTCGAAGACGGGGTTGCCTTCCACGTGGCCCGGGTCGGTGGCGCGGACACGGGTGGGGTCGGTGTACATCCCCATGACCCGGCGCTTGATCTCGTCCGGCGAATCGGAGAGCAGGATCGCGTTATCCAGGCTCTTGCTCATCTTGGCCTTGCCGTCGGTGCCGACCAGGGTGGGCACGTCACCGATGAGCGTCTCCGGGACCGGGAACACGTCGCCGTAGAGCTCGTTGAAGCGTCGGGCGATCTCACGCGTCACCTCGAGGTGCGAAGCCTGGTCGCGGCCGACGGGCACGATATGGGCCCGCGTGAGCATGATGTCGGCGGCCTGGAGCACGGGGTAGCTGAGGAGTCCGAGCGAGGCGATCTCGATCTCGAGGTCGCGCATGACGTCTTTGAGAGTAGGCACGCGACTGAGGCGGGGGACCGAGATGAGCATGCTGTAGAGCAGAAAGAGCTCGCACACCTCGGGCACCAGCGACTGGAGGTAGATGGTGCTGCGCTCAGGATCGATGCCCACGCTGAGGTAGTCCAGGACCAGGTCGTGGACGTTGTCCCCGATGTCGCGCGGGTTCTCGTAGCGGGTGGTGAGGGCGTGGTAGTCGGCGATGAGGAAGAAGCACTCGTAGTTGTCCTGAAGGCGGACGCGATTCTGCAGCGAGCCGACGTAGTGGCCCAGGTGGAGTTTGCCGGTGGGGCGGTCGCCGGTCAGCAGCCGCCCGACCTTCTCGTTACCGTTGTCGGAGTTGCCGGTAGCACTCACGTCTGTCCTCCCGGCGGACGACGGCCAGCCGTCCGCGCATGAAACAAAAGAACGCCCCACGTCCAGCCAGGGACGAGGGGCGCTCGTGGTGCCACCCTGATTCGACCGCGTGCGCGGTCCTCATTCGCAGGCACGGCCACTCGCGCGGCGATGCCCCACACCCAGATAACGGCGGTAGCTCCGGCCGGGCCTACTTGGGGAGAACCCCGTTCGGGCGGCAACTCCCGGGTCCATTCGCACGCGCTTTCGCCACCGGCTCACACCAAACCCGGCTCTCTGAGGCTTCCACGCGGGGTACTAGTCCCGATCGCAGTCTTAGATATTCAGCTTTCGTGGAGTATACGGACCGCCGGGCGACCGGACAAGTGCCTGATCGGGAAACCATGGGCCGACGATGAATCGTGTTGTTTGTGTGTACCAGTGGCATGATAAAAGTGCCGAAAGGTCGGCGGCGGCGCGATATCGGGAGATGGACTGATCGTTGGCACAGACATAACCGGCAACCAGAAATAGCGGCGTGTAGCAGGCTGCTGAAACTCTCCCATTCTGGGGGTCTGTGTTCCTGCCGGACCCATCAGGCGGCCGGGCACGATGAAGCAAGCCTCCCCGGTGGTGCGCAGATGCGTGGACGCCGCCGCGAGTTGTGCGGTCGAGCGCACGCGCTTGCCAGCCCGGTGACCGAAGGAGACAAATGCGCCGGCGGCCAGGCAACCTTGATCCTGGAACAGAACGCGGCCAGAGTGCGTGCGGGGTCGATGAGGAACCACCGCGGCGTCTGGTGGGCGGCGAAGTCGTATAATCGGCGCCCAGACATCGCCGCTCAGCAGCCATCGACCCGTGCGCAACCCCGAGGCCATGGGTTGTTGGATAGCGTGTCGTCGTGCGGAGTTGACCATTCGTCATCTTGTATGGGGGCGGCGCTCGGTCCAGCGACACGTTCGATCACTCGCAGCCGTGCTGGCCTCGCTTGCGTTGCTCGGAGCACAGCCTTGGGCGGTGTCTGGAGCAGAAGTATCGACGCTCCGCCCAGTCCGACAGTCCATCGGCCCCGACGCGCTCATACTCCAACCGGCCGATCTGGACGGAGAATTTGTGATCGCCGAGGGTGGACGAGCAACCGGTTACACAACTAACTGGACGCGTCGAACGCTGGTGCGGCGCGCTCGCCGCGCCCAGTTCGAGCCACCGGTCGGCCCCCAATTCGTCGACGCGTATGTGCTCATCACCGACTCCATCGAAGCAGCGGATCGGGCGTTCGATGTCGAGGTGCAACGACTGGCGAGAGTGACCCCGGTCCCAACGCCGGCACTCGTGGGCGACCGATCGCAGACTCTGGAGATCTTCGGCGAGGGGCCATTCTCTCCGGGTGGGGTCGCAACGGTGTTCCGCGTCGGCGTGGTCGCTGGATCCGTGCTGGTCATGGGGTTTGAGACGCCCTCTGACTCGGCACAGGCGCTTGACCTGGCGAGAATCATGGTGCGTCGAGCAATGGGTTCGGGCGGTTAGCGGATGACGCGGGCGATGCACACCACCCAGCTGCGCACCTTCGTCGTGACGTTTTGCGTCGCCGTCGTCTGCTCATGCCCGGGCACCGCTGACGCCGCGTTGGCGACTCTTGCCGAGCCAGCCTCGCTCACCGGCGTGGTTATCGGTGTTCATGGCTCCGACAGACTCACCGTGGAGACCGATCAAGGTGTCCGTCTCAGCGTCAGCTACCTCGGCGTTCGCGGACCGTTGCCTTCAAGCGCCTGGTACCGCGACAGCCAACAGGTGCACTCGGCTCACCTGGAGGGCCGGCGTGTCGTCGTCGAAACGGTCACCGATCCACGCAACCGCACAAGCCGCGCTCACGTGAATCTGGAGGACAACGCCGAGCCGGCTTCAGTCGCATTGCTGCGTTCCGGTTGGCTCTTGACGGTTCCGTACGACGGAAGCCATCGCCACGATGGCAGATACCTTGCAGCCCAGGCGCAGGCGTTAGACGAGAACACTGGTATGTGGGGCAGTCGGGGATTCGGCCCGGTACGGCCATGGGCGCAACCCGGCAACGAAGCCGCGGGCTACGTGGCCGCCCACCCTGAACTGCACCGCGTCTTGACGATGCTCAACGCGACGGCTGTCGGAAACGAGTTGATCGCGGCGCTCATCAGCACGGCCCCACGACTCGCCTTGCGCACGCTGCCCGAGTCTCTCGGCGGCACTGCCCAGTCGCTCGGGTTCGCCGCGACGGTCAACACCACAACCATGACCCCTGACGGACGGGCCGCCGCCGCCGTTGTCGCGCACGAGCTGAGGCATCTGGGGGACCTTGCGGATGAGTCACGGGGCTACGCGCAGCGTAGCTGCTTCGAAACCGAGATTAGAGCACATCAAAGCATGGCGAACGCGTGGAGGGAATTGACGGAGAGTCGGGGGGTGGCGATGCCCCGAAGTGACGTCGAACGAAGGCTCAATTCCATGCTGCAGTTCCAAGGAGAGAACGACTTCGTCAGCTACGTGCTCTCGAGCAGCAGCTATCAGATCCAATGCATCTCGGAACGCCCCGGGCTCATCTGGGCCGATCTGCCAGGCGCGCGAACGGCAGCCACAAGGCGCGGCGCAACGAGCATCCCGTAGGATTGCCAGGCGAAGGAAGAATGAGACCACCAGTCGCATCAACCACCAACGCCGCCGTCGTGGACATGGTCGTCGCGCTGCCAGTCACGGCCCTCTCGCCACCCGCGGCATGGGCGCAGTCGGGCCGCTCATTCAAACCTGGCTTCCAGATGTGGCACAGCGCCATCCCTGACGACGCGGGGCTCGGCTCGTTCCAGGACGGCACCTTCCGCGCGGGCCTGATGCGGTTCGGTGTCGGTCACCTCTTCGAATTCCCGCTGCCAGTCCAGGGGAACTTCGACAACGTCACGGTGACGGAGCGTTAGGACGTTCGACAGCGCCGCGCCGGCGCGGAGGCACAAGATGCTGAGACTGAAGTCATCCACGTTCCGCGGAGTGCTCGTTGCGAGCGCCATGGCGGGCTGGTTCGGCGTGGCCGCCGCGCGGGAGGGCGAGGAATGCGTCCCCACCAACGAGACGAGCCGCCCGGCGGCGTCTGTCGCGCAGGCGGGCTGCTGGGGACCCGCCGAGATCGAACACACGCCGTTTGGGACCGGCGTGGGCGATCAGCATGGCCCGGCAGACCTTTCGACGGCAGGCCTCGTCCGGGGCCTTCACGGACCGCTGGGGGAGACGGAGGCTCAGCAACCTGACGGCGCGTTGCTCGGTGCGGACCGCGGACACGCGGCCGAAGACACCAGGTCGAGGGATCTCGATCAGCAACTGCTCGGACTGTATCCGCGCAATGGCCAGTCACGCCACGATGCGGCGCGGCTCGCCCTCGCCTCGTCGTCAGTTGAAGCGACGCGGCAGGCTCAGCCGTCTGGCCCCGCGCCTACCGATCCGACAACCGGACGCCCACCGGGGGCGCTGTTCAGCGAGAACTTCGACGATCCTGATTCAGCCTGGTGCAAGACCGGCGTGGTCCTGCCGGAAGGATTGACGTTCGAGTGCAACGCCGGTGAGTGGGTCATTCGGGGCACGTTTTCCGGCCACCGTCAATGGACGTCAAGTGTGGGACGGTATGCCAACGCTTCACTAGCGCTTGACGCGCGCCTTACAGGTGGCTCCGAAGGACGTTACTTTGTCCTGGTATGCAGAGATCAGGGCGTCGCATCGGCGAACCGCTATGAGTTCGTGGTAATCCCGTCGTTGCAGCGCTTCAGTCTGGGTCGCTCCGTCAACGGCGAATGGGAGATGCGTGTGGGCCCCGGCGAATCGGCCGCGATTAAGCCGGGCAACGAGACCAACCGCCTGGAATTGACCTGCGCGGGCGACCGGATCACCGCCTACGCCAATGGCGAGGAGCTCGGCTCGTTCCAGGACGGCACCTTCCGCGCGGGCCTGATGTGGTTCGGTGTCGGTAACGTGACCGATGGGCCGCTGCCAGTCCAGGGGAACTTCGACAACGTCACGGTGACGGAGCGGTAGCGAATTGACGGCTTGCAGCCGTCCACCGTGTGGGAGTTGACGATGCGGGTTTTGCTCAGATCAGCCCTGTCGATGGCCGTCGCGGTCGGTCTACTCGCGGCCGCCGACACTCGTATGACGTACGCGACGACGCCGGGCGCTGGCGCTACGACGAGAGCGACGGACTCGTTGTTGTCCTCGCTGTCCACGGCCTCGTTGGCGCGGCAAGCGACGCAGTTGACGTCGCTCCAGTTGCTCGAGAGCTTTGACGACCCAACGGCGGCGTGGTGTCGGGATCGAGCTGGGACTTATCCGGACGGCGACGAGTACCGCTGCGACGCCGGCGAGTGGGTGATGCGCGGAGTTCTCCAGCCGCGGTTCAGGTGGACCGTGGGGGTCGGAAACTACGTCAACGCGTCCCTGGCTGTAGACGTGCGCCTCGCCGGAGGATCCGAGCTTCGCGGCGTTCGCTTGTCCTGCCGGGTCCAGCCCGACGACTCACCGACCGAACACACGGTGTTCGTCCAACCAGCGCTTCGACGATTTGAGATGGGGACATTCAAAGACGGCGAATGGCGAAATCGAGTTGGACCAGCCGAATCGAGCGAGATCAAGCCGGGAGGTGAGACCAATCATCTGGAGCTTGGCTGCGTCGGTGATAGGATAAGCCTCTCGGCCAACGGCAACGAGCTCGGCGGTTTTCAGGATGACTCGATCGTCACGGGGCAGACGCGCATCGGTGTGGCCAGCGTTGGCGAGGTGCCTCTGCGTGTGGAGGCCCGCTTCGACAACCTCAGCATTCGTACGGATGGCGCGGTTGATCCGGGACCGAACGCGCCTCCGCTGGTGTCGCGGCCACCCGACCTTCCCGCGGACGACCCAAGCCACCCCGACGTTCTCCATGCCGATGACTTCGGCCCGGCATCCGGCCGCTGCAAGGCGGGGGAGCTCGTCGAGCCCGGTAAGCGAGCATTCCGGTGCGTCGACGGCGAGTGGCAGATCCTGCGTGAAGACGCCACGCTGGGCCCGGCGTCTACCACGGCCCCCGGCCGCTACGCCAATGCTTCGATCTCGGTTGACGCTCGCATCGTGGGCGATTATCTGCAACGATACGTTTCCGTTAGCTGCCGCGAAGGAGGCGCAACCGGGTCTAGTTACAGGTTAGCGGTCGATCCGGCTCGGCGCTCCACCACGCTCGCCCGGTTGGACGGCGGAGCAGAGCACCCCCTCGTGCCGTGGCGCTTGACCGCTGCCGTCCGTCCGGGCAATGAATCGAATCGCCTGGAGCTGGCGTGCGCCGGAAACCGCATCATCGGGCGGGTCAACGGCGTGGAGGTGGCATCTGCCGAGGACGGCACATATGCCGAAGGCATTTTACGATACGGGGCCGGCTCGTTCGCGGGGCGCAATCTACCCTCCGACGGGCGCTTCGACCATCTGCTGGTGCGCGAGCTGCCGGCCCCGCCCCTCGGCCTGGATCGACTCGGGCTGCCGCCGGAGATGGCACCGATTGCCGAGAGCTTCGACGCGGGTTCGGAATGGTGCGCCAGAGAAGCCGGCTCCTCGCCAGACCGCTGGACCGAGGAATGCTTTGAGGGCGAGTGGCGTATGCATCGTTACTCGAAGGAGGGCGGCGGAAACGTCACGACGCTCCAGGGCGAGCACACCGACACGACGATGTCCATCGACGCTCGCCTGGTGGGCGGACTCGAGCGGCGCTATTTTTCTCTCGATTGCCGATACCGAGCTGGTCCCCCGATTGCCGCCTATCGTTTGAACGTTGTACCCGCGACCGGGCTCTTTCGGCTGGTCCGGATTGACGGAACGCAAGCGACCGCGCTCGCCGACTGGCAGACTGCCGCCGTCATCCGGCCCGGAGCGGCCGTGAACCGCCTCGAGCTGAGCTGCGTTGGCACACGCATCAGCGCCCGCATCAATGACCGAGAGGTCGCCTCGGCGGAGGACGCCACCTACGAGGTCGGTCAACTCCGCTTCGGAGCTTACGCGTTCAGCGGGTTCCCTCTACCGTTCGACAGCCGCTTCGATAATTTGCGCGTCTGGACGAAGTAAGCAACGAATCCTGGCATGGGGATTTGCTGCCACACCAGATCTCCCCACGGCGGCGAAGGTGACCACATCAGCGCCAGCCGCTTCTGAACGCCCGCGCCGTCGGGAAACCCGGCGTGTCACCCTTGCCTCGAGTCGGGCCTGGACGGACTCCGGCGAGCGGGCGGTGGACGAGTGGCTGGGGCTGTTCGACGAGCCGTTGCCGGGAAATCTGGCGTGGGACCGGCTGGCACACTGGCCGCCACCGGGAGATCGCCGGCTCGAGCGACCGCGCACGGCGAGCGACTGGACTAGCCACGGCGTCGCTACCCTAAGCCACCCGGACACCCCACCGACAAAGACAACACGGCCCCACCGGGCGGCTCAATGTTCGTGGTGATCGGTAGCTCAAAGTTGCTGGCAATCGACAGCGGCGGGTGCGGCCGACCCTAGCCAGGACCCGTCCCACCGTAAGAGGCCAGAGGGCGGTGGATTACTTACCTTCTGTGTTTAGGGCTTATTCGACGGCGCCGGAGCAGCCGGCCGCTGACGCCCCGGCGGTCGCGCAGATGCCGTCAGTCCCGTTAGGAGCCACCACCCGATCTAGCCCGTCTGTAGCAGCACCTCCTGGAGGTTCGGCAATGTCGTGCGACGGGAGAGGTGTAACATCTCCACGCCAACGACCTCGCCCTGGTCGTTGAAATCCAGCACGACGCCCGGGGACACTTCCTCCGACCCGACGATCTTTGAGTCGTCCAGTCGCAGATAGAGCGCGTCGGCCTCTCGGTCGATGTTGAGTCTCACGGGGGTAACCTCCTGGACGCCCGTGCGTCGAAGAACGCCGTGACGACCGTTATCGGATCGTGCGTGGGATTCACCACGACGCGAAGCACAAGATTGCGAAACTCGGGGATCCTTCGAAGCCGGTGCTCAAGTGACCGGTCGCGCGCGTCCCGCTCGCGCCAGGCAGGATCATCGACGGTTCGGGCCAGCCATTCCGCGTGTATCTCCCGCTCGCGCAGAACGATTCTGGCGTGGTCTGTGAGCCGGTAACTCACACGGCCGTCCCGCGCGCGATGCTCTCATCATCACCAGAAGCTCCCGCCAGTGCTTTGCGTCCGGGTACCTCACCGGGGATCGCACCGACGTCTCCGCAGTATCTCAGCACATGATCCGCGACAATGCTCCGGTCGCCTCGGTTGCGAAGCGGCAATGGTGTGCGAATTGCCGGCAACGCTGCCAGTCGGCCCGCGCGGCAAGCAAGCGACGGCACCCACTGTAGTCGATCGTTTTCGACAACTCGCGTCGGGACCGCGTCAAGATCGTCACCACCTCGCACCTGATGTCGCAACAGTCCCGGCGCCGTCTCCAGCGCCCCCGTGATGATACTCGTCGTCGAGACGACAGCGTTACCGGTGGCGAAGCGTTGTGGGCGCGGGTGAGTGCGAACCGTCCGTTAGTAGGTAAGGGCGCCCGCGTTAGCGAGCGTGACCGCACGTAGGAACGCGCGCACCTGGGTGTGACCCTCCGTCACGGAGCGCGGAACTCCCGTGGCGGAAGATGGCCTCGATGGTGATGTGTACCGCGCCTGGGCCTGCCGATCTCGTCCGCCGTTGGGGGCGTCCTTGACGCTGGCCGTTAGCGACTACTTCGACCATGAGGCGGACATCGGCGTGATCGGCCGCGGGCCTACGGTGGAGGATGCGCTGGTGGCGGCGGCTGGCGCCGTGTTCGCGATCATGGCCGACCCGGCGAGCATCCGTCCGGAGAGGCGGGTGGACGTGCGGTTCGAAGAGTCGGACGTGGAGCTTGCGATGGTGACGTGGCTGAACCTGCTCATCGGCGAGGCGCGGGCGCGCGGCTTGATCTTCGGCCGGTTCGAGCTGCGGCGGGAGGGCGATGCGTGGCTCGGGTCCGCCTGGGGAGAGCCGTGGCGATCGGGAATCGAGCGGGGTACCGAGGTGAAGGGGGCCACCCTCACGGCTCTTTCGGTCAACCAGACGGAAGATGGCTGGGACGCCCGATGCGTGGTGGACGTATGACGTTGGCCACGATGGGAGGCACGAGATGGACCTGACGCGGCTCGTCAAAGTCGACGACCACTGTTGGGAACTGCCGGCCGCGACGGGGTCGCGGCGTGGACCGGTGCGGCTGTACGGCAGCGCGGCGCTGATCGCGTCGATGGACGACAAGGTGCGGGAGCAGATCTCCAACGTGGCCTCGCTGCCCGGGCTGGTGGGCGCCGCGATGACGATGCCGGATGCCCATTGGGGTTACGGTTTCCCGATCGGCGGGGTGGCGGCGTTCGACGCGGCGCAGGGGGGCATCATCTCGGCGGGTGGCGTGGGGTTCGACATCTCGTGCGGCATCCGCTGTCTCCGCTCCAACGCCACCTGGGACGAGCTTGCGCCGTTCGCACCGCGCCTGGCCGACGAACTCTTCGAGGCGATCCCGGCCGGGGTGGGCGAGGAGGGCGAGATCAAGCTGTCCGTGCGGGAACTTGACGGGGTGCTGGAGCAAGGCGCGGAGTGGGCCGTGGCGCGGGGCTACGGTTCGCGGGAGGACCTGGAGTACGTTGAGGAGCGGGGGCGGATGAAGGGCGCCGAGCCGTCGCGGGTGTCCGATCTGGCGAAGCGGCGGCAGCGCGGGGAGATGGGCACGCTGGGCTCCGGCAACCACTATCTGGAGATCCAGGTGGTGGAGCGGATCTTCGACGCGGCCGCGGCCGCGGCGTTCGGACTGTTCGTGGGGCAGGTGCTGATCTCGATCCACTGCGGCTCGCGCGGCCTGGGGCACCAGATCGGCAGCGAGTACCTGGTGAGCATGGCGCAGGCGGCGAAGCGACTGGGCATCGAGCTTCCGGATCGGGAGCTGGCTTGCGCGCCGATCGATTCGGCGGAGGGTCGGCACTATCTGGGCGCGATGCGGGCGGGGATCAACTGCGCGCTGGCGAATCGCCAGATCCTGACGGGTCTGACGCGCGACGTGGTGCCCCGAGTGTGCCCGCGGGTGGAGCTGGAGACCCTGTTCGACGTCTCGCACAACACGTGCAAGGTGGAGGTGCATGCCGTTGACGGCGTGGACCGGACGCTGCACGTGCACCGCAAGGGAGCGACCCGGGCGTTCGGGCCAGGCCATCCAGATCTTCCGGAGCGGTACCGCGAGGTGGGCCAGCCGGTGATCATCGGGGGCAGCATGGGCACGGGCTCATACGTGCTGGTGGGCACTGCCGAGAGCGAGGCGCGGGCGTTCTCCTCGGCCTCGCATGGGGCCGGGCGATCGATGAGCCGACACGAGGCGCTCAAACACTGGCAGGGCCGCGCGCTGATCGACCAGCTCGCCGATCGCGGAATCCTGATCCGATCGAAGTCGATGCGCGGCGCGGCAGAGGAGGCGCCGGGCGCATACAAGGACGTGGACGAGGTGGCAGAGTCGACGGAGGCGGCGGGGCTCTCGCGGCGGGTGGCGCTACTCCGCCCGAAGGTGTGCGTGAAGGGCTGAGGAGGCGGGCGGTGACCGAACCTAGCTCAGCCGGCGAGACGCGGCTGACGCACGAGCCGACGGATGTGTTTCGCGATCGGGTGGACGCTGGTACGCGGCTGGCCGAGGAGATGGCGCGGCGGCCGCGGTTGGAGTGGCCGGACCTGGTGCTGGGCATCCCGCGTGGGGGCGTGGTGGTGGCGGCGGAGATCGCGCGCCGACTGGAGTTGGAGCTGGACGTGATCGTGGCCCGGAAGCTGGGCTCGCCGATCTCGGAGGAGCTTGCGATCGGGGCGGTGACAGCCAACGGCGGCCGATTCCTCAACGAGGAAGTGATTCGCGAGCTCGGAGTGAGCCAGGAGTTCAAACGCTCGGAGACGCGGCGCCAGCGCGCGGCGGCCAGGCGGCGCGAGGCGTTGCTGCGGGGTGATCGACCCGCGAGATCGATTCGCGGGCGGCGAGTGCTGGTTGTGGACGATGGGCTGGCGACGGGCTCCACGATGCTGGCGGCGGTGCGGTCGGTGGCCAGACAGGAGCCGGCCTGGATCGTGGTGGCGGTGCCGGTGGGCTCGCCGGAAGCGTGCGCAACGCTGCGGGCCGAGCTGACCGGCCGCGGTGAGGTGCTGTGTCTGCTGGAACCGGATCCGTTCTGGGCGGTAGGCGTGCACTACGCGCGGTTCGACCAGACGGAGGACGAGGAAGTCCGGCTGCTGCTCGAGGAGGCCCGGGTTCGGCACGCGGCGGGTGAAAGCCGATGACGCGGCGGAACGAGGAGGTGGCCCGGGTGCTCGAGAGCATCGCGGAGCTGCTGGCGCTCGAGGGCGAGCCGAACGCGTTCCGCATCAGGGCCTACGAGGAGGCGGCGCGAGCGATCGGATCGCTGGCGGAGGACATCGACGGCGTGCACCGAGCGGGGCGGCTGGACGACATCCCCCACGTGGGCGAGTCGATCGCGGCCAAGGTGGCGGAGTACCTGGACACGGGGCACCTGCGCTACCTGGAGCGGCTGGAGAAGCTGGCGCCTGAAGCCCCGGTGGAGCTCCTGCAGGTGCCGGGCATCGGACCCGCGCGGGCGCGGCTGCTGGCCGAGAAGCTGGGCATCTCGACCGTGCGCCAGCTCGCGCGGGCGGCCCACGAGCACCAGCTCCGGCGTGTGCCGGGGTTCGGGGAGAAGAGCGAGGAACGAATCGCCCGCGAGGCAGAGCGGAGCGTGGAGCGGGGCCAGCGGATGCTGCTGGCCGAGGCGCTGCCGGCCGCGGAGGAGGTGGTGCGGCTGCTCCGGCGGTGTCCGGCTGCCCTTGCGGTGGAGCCGGCCGGCAGTATCCGCCGGATGCGCGAGACGATCGGCGACATCGACGTGCTAGTCTCTTCGGAGCGGCCGGCCGACGTGGTCAAGGCGTTCACCGCGCTGCCGATCGTGAAGGAGGTGATCTCGAGCGGGTCTACCCGCTGCTCGGTGCTGCGGACGGACAACCTGCAGATCGACCTGCGGGTGGTGAGCCCGGAGCAATACGGCTCAGCGCTCCAGTACTTCACGGGCTCGAAGGACCACAACATCGCGCTCCGCTCGCTGGCCATCGAACGGGGTTGGAAGCTGTCCGAGTACGGGTTGTTCGACGAGCGCGGACGGCGGATCGCGGGCGACACGGAGGAGGAGATCTACCGCGCGCTGGGACTGGACTGCATGCCGCCGGAGCTGCGAGAGAACCGGGGCGAACTGGCGGCGGCGCGGAATCACGCGTTGCCCGCGGTGGTCGCGGTGGACGATCTACGGGGCGACCTGCACGTCCACACGAACTGGAGCGACGGGCACGATGCGCTGGGACGGATGGCGCAGGGCGCGATTGCCAGGGGGTACGAGTACGTCGCGATCACGGACCACTCGCGGTCGCTGCGGGTGGCGCGCGGCCTGACGGTGGAGCGGCTGCAGGCCCAGCGGCGCGCGATCGACGACCTCAACGAACGCTACGCGCCGTTCCGCGTGCTGCAGGGCGCTGAGATAGACGTGCTGGCGGACGGATCGCTGGACTACCCGGACGAGGTGCTGGCGAGCCTGGACGTGGTGACGGTATCCGTGCACAGCGGGTTTGGCCAGCCGCGCGACGTGATGACGGAGCGTATCCTGAAGGCGATCCGGCACCCGCTGGTGCACGTGCTGAACCACCCCACGGGGCGGTTGATCCGCCGTCGGTCGGCCTACGACGTGGATCTGGAGACGGTGATCCGCGCGGCCGCCGAGGCGGGCGTGACTCTGGAGATCGATGGCCAGGCGGAGCGGCTGGATCTGAACGACCTGGGCGCGCGGCTGGCAATCGAGGCGGGCGCCCGCCTGGTGTGCAACAGCGACGCGCACTCCGCCTATCAACTGGATCTGGTGCGGTACGCGGTGGCGATGGCACGGCGCGGCTGGGTTGAACCGAAGCACGTGTTGAACACGCTGCCCCTGGGCGCGCTGATGGCGACGCTGCGGGCGAGGCGGGGCTAGCCGGGCAGTTCGATCACGCCGCTGGCCAGGAGCACGGCGGAGCCGCCGATCCGCACGCGCTGGATACTGTGGCCGTCGGACTCGACGGAGACGTGGAGCGTGCTAGGCCGGCCCATCTTGACACCCTGACGGTTCGTCATGTGGCGAGCGCGCTCGGGCGAGACGACGCCATGGTGCACGAGGTAACAGCCGAGGGGTCCATTGGCGTTGCCGGTAGCCGGATCCTCCGCTACACCGAAGCCGAGCATGCGGGCGTAAGCGGTGGCGCCGTCCTCCCCCGTCTCGGTGGAGAACACCATGACGCCGCGGCGGATCAGCCCGGCGGCGTCGATCAGCGAGCCCATCGCCTCGCGGTGGAGCACGGCACGATCGACGATCTCCCGTCGCGTGATCGGGACCATGAGGAAGGGGGCACCACAGGAGACCTGCTGGACCGGCAGTCCGGTGGAGCGGATGTCGTCTTCGCGGATGCTGAGGGCAGCGGCCACGGCAGCCATGTCGGCGATGGGCGGCGAGAGCTCGGGCGGGAGCTGCTCCATCCAGACGAACTGGAGGCGGTCAGCGGCCCACTGAAGCTCAAATGGCGTGGGGCCGATGCCGAGCTCGAGCACGACGCGCCGGCGGCCGTGCGGGACGAGGCCCTGCGCCGCGAGGCCGAAGATGGTTCCAATGGAGGGGTGGCCGGCGACGGGAATTTCGCGGTCGAGGTTGAGGGCGAAGATTCGAACGCGGAAGTCAGCCTGGGCGACGGTTGGCGGGAAGACGAAGGTGGTCTCGGAGTAACCCATCTCGCGGGAGAGGGCCATCATCTGCTCGGTGGTGAGGTCGCGAGGGTCGAGGAAGACAACGAGCTGGTTGCCGGTGAGCGGCGTGTCCGTGAAGACATCCAGGTGGAGATACCGATATGCCTGGAGCTCTGGCAATGCGTGCCTCCCAGGGAGGGTGGACCGCGCGAACGGCGCACGGCAACAAAAAAAGCCGCGGCCGCTGCCGCGACTTGCCGACCTTCAGTCTGTTATAGACACCAGCGCACCGGCCCTTGGCCAGCTACGGCTCGTTATCGAGCCAGGGGACGTCGCCGCGTCCGGCCGATTCCTCAACAGGGGCTCGGCGGAACTGGTACTCCGTCCGCACTCCACGCCTTCGAGTGTTAGCTTTTCTGCCGTTACAGGCCGGTGCGTGGGCTCTGGACTCCAACCCCTCGGTCTATTTCATCGCCTCCTTTCTTCACTTCAATTTTACCACCTGCACGAGGGTGTGGTTTGAATGGGGGGGGCGTGCGCGGGGGTTCCGCGGGTGGTCTGTTAGCCCGTGGATCGGCGGGCACGCCGCAACGTGACACGGGTCTCCACGGTCGCGGGGAGGACAAGGTGGGCGTGTGCGAGCGCCTGAGGGTTGGGTTGGCGAACGTTTACCGGCCGGTGACCTCCGGACACCCGAGCCGCAACCATCTGTCGCAATCATGGAGCCGGGCGGTTGCAGCGACCGCGCCTGACGCGATCGCACAAAGGGTGGAAGCCAGGTCGTGAGTCGAACACACTCGAGCCCCGCGACGCACGCCGAGATCATCAAGCCGCGAGGCGGCTGGACGGTTACGCCGAACTTACTCAGCTACGACGAGGCCGCCAGCACGTTTAGCTGGGCACGGGCTCGCCAGCAGCTCGATGGGCTCCCGGGCGGACGTGGGCTGAACATTGCCCACGAGGCTGTTGACCGCCACGCGGCGGGTCCGCGCGCGGATCGGCTCGCCATCCGCTGGATCGGGCGCCACGGCGACACGCGCGATTTCAGTTACCGGGGCCTCGCGGAGCTCACCAGTCGATTCGCGAACGCGCTCGGGGAGCTCGGCGTGCGGCCCGGCGAGCGCGTGTTCAGCCTGGCGGGTCGCATACCCGAGCTGTACGTAGCTGCGCTCGGCACGCTCAAGGCGCGAGCGGTGTTCTGCCCGCTGTTCTCAGCGTTTGGGCCGGAGCCCATCCGCCAGAGGCTGTCACGCGGCGGCGGACGCGTGCTGGTTACGACGGAGAGCCTGTATCGCCTGAAGGTCCAACAGATCCGCGAGACCCTGCCGGATCTGGAACACGTGCTCATCGTGGGCGGCGGTGAGCGACAGGCAGATCTTACCGGCACGTTGGACTTCTCAAGCCTGGTGGACGGAGCCAGCCCTACGTACGAGATAGGGCCTACCGCGCCGGGCGATATGGCGCTGCTGCACTTCACGAGCGGAACAACGGGCCTGCCCAAAGGCGCCGTGCACGTCCACGAGGCAGTCGTTGCCCACCATGCCACGGGCCTGTACGCGCTCGATCTCCACCCGGATGACATCTTCTGGTGCACGGCCGACCCCGGGTGGGTGACGGGCACCTCCTACGGAATCGTGGCGCCCCTGACCCACGGGATCACTAGCATCGTCGACGAGGCCGACTTCGACGCGGAACGCTGGTACGGCATCGTTCAGGATCAGGGCGTGACCGTCTGGTACACAGCGCCCACGGCGATCCGCATGATGATGCGGGTGGGCGCGGAGGCGGCGCGTCGCTACGACTTTCGGCGGCTGCGGTTCCTGGCCAGCGTGGGCGAGCCGCTGAATCCTGAGGCGGTCGTCTGGGGCCAGGACGCGTTTGGTCTGCCCATCCACGACAACTGGTGGCAGACCGAGACCGGCGGGATCATGATCGCGAACTACCCGGCAATGAACATCCGGCCAGGGTCGATGGGTAAGCCGTTACCCGGTGTCAACGCGGCGATCGTGCGACGGACGAGCGACCACACGGTGGAGCGCATCGACGAGCCGGACGTGGAAGGGGAGCTAGCACTGGAGCCCGGCTGGCCCTCGATGTTTCGCGGCTACCTGGGTGACGAGGAGCGCTACCGGAAGTGTTTCGCGGGGGACTGGTATCTGACGGGCGACCTGGCGACACGCGACCGAGACGGCTATTTCTGGTTCGTGGGCCGAGCGGATGACGTGATCAAGTCGTCTGGGCACCTCATTGGGCCATTCGAGGTTGAGAGCGCGCTCATGGAGCACCCCGCCGTTGCGGAGGTGGGTGTCATCGGCAAACCGGATCCCGTCGCAGGGGAGATCGTGAAGGCGTTCGTGATGCTGAACCCCGGATTCGAGGCCACGGCCGATCTGCAACGTGACCTGCTGGCGTTCGCCCGGCGCCGGCTGGGCGCGGCGGTCGCGCCAAAGGAGATCGAGCTCCGAGCCACGTTGCCACTCACGCGGAGCGGCAAGATCATGCGCCGGCTGCTGAAGGCGCGTGAACTGGGGCTGCCGGAGGGGGACCTTTCTACCTTGGAGCGTGAGTGATGTCGGCACCATTTGCCGTGCCCAAGGGCGACTCGTCGCGGCGGGGGGTGAGTCGGGACCACGGCCTGCACCTGCTGCGTGAGATGCTGCGGATCCGTCGATTCGAGGAGAAGTGCATCGAGCTGTACAGCGCGGCGACGATTCGCGGTTTTCTCCACGTGTACATCGGCGAGGAAGCGGTGGCGGTTGGCGTGATGCAGTCGCTCCGCCCCGAAGACGCCGTGGTGACCACCTACCGAGAGCACGGCCACGCGCTGGCCAGGGGCATCGCGGCCGGCCCGCTGATGGCCGAGATGTACGGCAAGGAGGCGGGTTGCAGCCGCGGACGCGGCGGCTCGATGCACGTCTTTGACGCCGCGACGCGCTTCTACGGTGGCAGCGCGATCGTGGGCGGCGGCCTGCCGCTGGCGGTTGGACTGGCGCTGGCGGACAAGATGCAGGGTCGTCAGACCGTGACAGCCTGTTTCTTTGGCGACGGCGCCGTGGCCGAGGGCGAGTTCCACGAGTCTATGAATTTGGCCGCCCTGTGGAGGCTGCCGGTGCTGTTCTGCTGCGAGAACAACCTCTATGCGATGGGGACGGCGCTGGACCGCGCCCAGGCGCAGATCGACGTGGCTTCGAAGGCGGCCGCGTACGCGATGCCCGGGGAGGCGGTGGACGGGATGGACGTGCTCGCGGTGGAGGCTGCCGCCAGAAGCGCCGTGGAGGCCGTCCGCAATGGCGAGGGTCCAAGGCTGCTGGAGCTCCGTACGTATCGCTTCCGGGCCCACTCGATGTACGACCCGGAGCTCTACCGATCCAAAGAGGAAGTGGACGCCTGGCGGGGTCGCGACCCGCTGGTGACCTTCCCAGAGGAGCTGACCGAGTACGGGCTGCTCGACGAGGCGGACCACGCGCGGCTGGACTCAGAGGTCGCGGCGGAGGTGGAGGCCGCCGTGGCGTTCGCCGAGGCTGCGCCGTGGGAGCCGGTTGGTGACTTGACGCGCTTCGTCTATTCGGAGGCTGGTGCATCGTGACAGCGAACCAGGCCGTTGTTCGGCTCACCTACCGAGAGGCCGCGCGGGCGGGCATCCGCGAGGCGCTGGAGCGCGATGAGCGGGTCTTCCTCATGGGCGAGGACGTAGGACGCTACGGCGGGTGCTATGCGGTGAGCAAGGGGCTGCTGGAGGAGTTCGGCCCGGAGCGGATTCGGGACACGCCACTTTCCGAGTCCACATTCGTGGGCGCGGGCATCGGCGCGGCGATGGGCGGGATGCGGCCGATCGTCGAGATCATGACGGTGAATTTCAGCCTGCTGGCGCTGGACCAGATCCTCAACAATGCCGCCACGATCCTGCACATGTCCGGCGGGCAGTTCAACGTGCCCCTGGTTATTCGGATGGCGACGGGCGGCGGCCGACAGCTTGCGGCCCAGCATTCCCACAGCCTGGAGGGCTGGTACGCGCACATCCCCGGACTCAAGGTGCTCGCACCGGCCACCCACGAGGACGTCCGCGGCATGCTCTGGACGGCTCTGGAGGACCCGGATCCGGTCCTCATCTTCGAGCACGCGTTCTTGTACCCGATGGAGGGCGACTTACCGGGAGACGCCGGCTCGGTAGACATTTCGTCCGCGGCCATCCGTCGGCCTGGGCGTGACGTGAGTCTGATCACGTACGGCGGGACGCTGTACAAGACGCTCCAGGCAGCAAACGAGCTCGCGGAGCAGGGCATCGAGGCTGAAGTCATCGATCTGCGAACGCTTCGGCCGCTGGACGACGCAACGGTGCTTTCGTCGGTGGGGCGTACCCGGCGCGCCGTCATCGTGGACGAGGGATGGCGCAGCGGCAGCATCTCGGCAGAGATCAGCGCGCGGATCATGGAGCGCTGCTTCTACGAACTGGATGCGCCGGTCGCGCGCGTCTGCAGCGCTGAAGTACCGATGCCGTATCCACAGCATCTGGAGCAGGCCGCGCTGCCCCAGCCGGCCGCGATTGTCCAGGCCGTTCGCGCGGCGCTGGGGATGGACTAGCGGGAACATGCACATCACGATCACGCGGGAGGCCTGACGTGCCGCACAAACGATTGCTGTTTCGGGCCGCGGCCCGGGAGAAGGTGCTGCAGGGAGCGGCCACGCTGGCGGACGCGGTCAGGGTGACGCTGGGGCCCAAGTCAAAAAGCGTCCTGATCGGGCGCGACTGGGGCAAGCCGCTGGTCTGCAACGACGGCGTGACGATTGCCAAGGAGATCGCGCTGGAGGATCCTGACGAAAATCTGGGGGCGCAGATGCTGCGGGAGGTGGCGGAGCGCACCGGCGATACCGTGGGAGATGGGACCACCACCGCGACGCTGCTGGCCTACGCGATCCTGGCCGAGGGTGTCAGGAACATCGCGGCCGGGGCAAGCGCAGTTGACCTTAAGCGCGGGCTGGACCGCGGCCTGGGAGCGGCGGTAGCGGCCGTGCGGGAAATCTCGCGGCCGGTCACCAGCCAGAAGGAGCGGGCCCAGGTCGCGACGATTTCAGCCCACAACAATGCCAGCATAGGCGACCTGGTGGCGGAGGCGGTGGACAAGGTGGGCGCGGAGGGCGTCATCTCCGTGGAGGAGGCGCGCGGCACCGAGACCACACTCGAGGTGGTCCAGGGGCTCCAGTTCGACCGCGGCTACCTCTCGCCCTATTTCATCACCGATCCCGAAAAGATGCAGGTGGCGCTGGACGAGCCGATGATCCTGCTCTACGAGCGGAAGATCACGAATCTCCAGGAAGTCTTGCCTCTGCTCGAACAGGTGGTGAAGGGTGGCCGACCGTTCCTGATCATCGCGGAGGATGTGGACGGCGACGCACTGGCGACGCTCGTGGTGAACCGAATTCGCGGGACGCTGTCCTGTGCCGCGACGAAAGCGCCAGGCTTCGGCGATCGACGCAAGGCGACGATGCAGGATATCGCGACGCTCACGGGCGGCAAGTTCGTCGCCGAGGAGCTTGGGCTGCGCCTGCAGAACGTGACGATGGAAGACCTGGGCCGTGCCCGGCGCGTGGTGCTGGATCGGGACTCAACCACGGTCATCGGTGGAGCGGGTTCACAGCAATCGATCGACGCTCGCTGCCGGTTGATCCGACGCGAGATGGAGGCATCGACCTCCGACTACGACCGAGAGAAGCTCCAAGAGCGGCTGGCGCGTCTTGCCGGCGGTGTGGCGGTGATCCGAGTGGGAGCGCCTTCAGAGGCAGAGCTGAAGAGTCGCAAAGAGGCGTTTGACGACGCGATCAGCGCCACCAAAGCCGCCGCCGCGGAGGGGATCGTCCCCGGGGCGGGCCTGTCGCTGCTCCGTGCGATCGACGCGGTCTCCGAGGAAGCGGAGCGGTGCGAGGGCGACGAGCGAACCGGGGTCCTGATTCTGCGGCGCGCGCTGGAGGAGCCGACGCGCCAGATCGCGGCGAACTCATCGGTGGACGGCGGCGTCGTTGTGGATCGGATGCGGGCGGGGACCGGCAGCTACGGGCTGGACGCGGCAACCGGCAAGTACGTGGATCTGATGGAGGCGGGAATCATCGACCCGACGAAGGTGGTCAGGATCGCACTGGAGAATGCCGTATCCGTGGCCAGTGTTCTGCTGCTGACCGAAGCTACATTGACGAAGGTTCCGGAGCCTGAACCAGCGCGCTCCGGTCCGATGACCCCTGGTTACGACTGATGGGTGATGGCAAGCTGAGCTCTGGATCAGTGGAGGCCTATCCTGGCTGACTTTACGATGCCCTCACTGGGCGCCGATATGGAAGACGCGATCGTGGTGGACTGGCTGGTGAAGCCGGGAGACCAGGTCTCGCGCGGTGACGTGATCGCCGTAGTAGAGACCCAGAAGGGTCTCATTGAGATCGAGACGTTCGAGAACGGCGTGATCCAACAGATCGTGGTCCCAGAGGGTGCGAAAGCAGCGGTGGGCGCGGTGCTGGCGCGGATAGGAGCCACTGCCGCGGCGGAGGGGACTGTTGCCGTCGCGCCGCCCCCTCCCGCGGCGGCGCCTGCGCAGGTAACCCCGACCGTGGTGGTCCCGACGGCAACTCCAGCGACGGGACGGCTCCGCGTCTCGCCCGTTGCGCGGAGGCTGGCGGAAGAGCTGGGTGTTGATCTGGCCACCGTTCACGGCACGGGGCCTGGAGGCGCGATCCAGCGAGCGGATGTAGAGCAGGCGGCGAGGCAGCCCGCTCCGCCACCGACGCCCCCTCCCGCCGCGCCACGGGTGGCAACCGCGGAGCAGCGCGCCGCGATGCGCGATGCCATTGCCCGGGCAATGGCACGGTCCAAGCGAGAGATCCCCCACTACTACCTGGGGAGCGACGTAGACTTGAAGGTTTCGCTGGAGTGGCTAGCCAGCGAGAATGCCCGCCGCCCGGTAGCACAGCGGCTGCTGTACGCCAGCCTGCTGATCAAGGCAACGGCGCTGGCGGTGCGCGACGTGCCGGAAATGAATGGGCACTTCGTGGATGGGGCCTTCCGCGCGAGTGAGGCGGTGCACGTGGGGGTAGCAATCTCCCTGCGGCAGGGTGGCCTAGTGGCTCCCGCCATCCACCACGCTGACTTGCTGAGCCTGGATGAACTGATGGCGGCGCTGCGCGATCTGGTGATGCGCGCTCGCGGGGGCGTCCTGAGAGGCTCCGAGATGACCGATCCGACGATCACCGTCACGAACCTGGGCGAGCAGGGTGTGTCCACCGTATTTGGCGTGATCTACCCGCCCCAGGTGGCGCTGGTGGGCTTTGGGACAATCAGCGAGCGCCCGTGGGCGATGAATGGCATGTTGGGTGTGCGCCCCATCATGTCTGCATCCCTGTCCGCGGATCACCGGGCCAGCGATGGACATCGCGGCGGAGTGTTCCTGAACGCGATTGCCCGATGGCTACAGACACCGGAGAAGCTATGACCAGCGACCGCGCCGAGATCCGATCTGCCATCCTGGAGACGCTTGGCCGGATAGCGCCCGAAGCCGATCTGGCCACGCTCGATCCACGGGTGGACTTCCGCGAGCAGCTAGACGTGGACTCCATGGACGTCCTGAACTTCGTCATTGGCGTGCACGAGAGGCTGGGGGTGGAAATTCCCGAGGCGGACTACCCGAAGGTGACCACGCTAGACGACTTCGTGGCTTACGTCGTGGATAGGATAGGCACCTCTCCGTCTGGCCGTGCCTAAGAGCTTGGAGACGGGTGGCAGGTGGCTGTGGCCGTGGGATGACCGCCCGCGTCCGCAAGCGGGAGGGGGAGTGGTGGGGCGGCCGGGCTGACGCCGTTCCTTGACAGTGCCGGAAACGCGTCCTTATAAGTACTGGCCGGTCCAGCCGCAACCGGACTGCCGTTGGGCATTGGCCAGCCCGAGCTAGCGGGCCACCGGAGCGCGATGGGTACCTTTGGCGACACCCTCCGACAGGCGAGGGAAGATCTCGGCGCCTCGCTGGAAGACGCGGAGCGTGAGACTCACATCCACCGCAGGTACCTGGACGCCCTGGAAAATGAAGAGGCCGGCAAGTTGCCCGCGCAGGTGTATACCCGGGGATTCATCCGCACGTACTGCCAGTACCTGGGACTCAACCCCGATGCGATGGTTGATCTGTTCGGGCCCAAGCGGGTGCTCCAGGAGACCGTCAGCCCGCGTCCGATTCCTGCTCAGTTCAGCTCTCCGAGGCAGGTCACGCTCAAGCCGGTGCTCATCCTGGGCGCGGTCATCATGGCCGGCTTGCTGTTTGCGTACCTCTGGGCTCAATACACATCGTTCGTGGAGAGTCTGGGTCGGGCGGAGCAGCTACCTTCACGCGTGAGCGGGACGCCGGCGGCACCGCGCGGGGCCGCGCCTCAAGCAGCGGTGCCGACGCCCAGCCCCAGCCCTGTTGCCGTTGCGTCACCGATTGCCCCTCCTACCCCGATCCGCGGCCTCGTGGTGGAGGCTCGTGTAGTGGAACGTACTTGGATGGAGGCCTGGGCGGACGATCGACCGGTGGTGGCGGAGATCATGCAGCCTGGCACGGTGCGTACGTTCACGGCCGAGCAGCGGATACGCATGCGGGTCAGCAACGCGGGAGGCGTGCAGGTGATTGTGAATGGGACCTCACAAGGGCAGCTTGGTTCGCCCGGACAGGCAGTGGACGCGAGCTGGGGGCGTCAATAGCGTGTCGACTGAAACGTCCAAGAGCTTCGCGCTGGTCTCGCTTGGCTGCGCCAAGAACACGGTGGACTCGGAAGCCATCCAATCCCTCTTGCAGCAGCAGGGTTACCGCTCGGCTGACTCAGCGGAGTCCGCGGACCTCATCGTCGTCAACACGTGCGGCTTTATCGACGCCGCTAAACAGGAGTCGGTGGACACCCTGCTCAAGCTGGGCCACCGCAAACGACCGGGTCAGCGACTGGTGGCGACGGGCTGTCTGACCGAACGCTACTCGGACGATCTGGCCAAGGAGATCCCAGAGATCGACGCGATCGTGGGTGCGCGGAACTGGTCGGTTGTGCCCACCATCGCGGACGCCGCCATCGCGCAGGAGAATGCCCGCCGCCGACCGGGATCGTCGCTGGATCTGGTCTCGCTGGCGCCGGCGGGGGAGATCGATCTGGCAATGCCCAGGCGCGTGGCTTCGGGGCCCAGCGCCTACGTGAAGATCTCGGATGGGTGCAATCAGAAGTGCGCGTTTTGCGCCATCCCGTCCATGAAGGGGCTCCTGCGCAGCAAGTCGCCGGAGCTGATTCTGCGGGAAGTCGGCGAACTGCTCGATCAGGGCGTCCAGGAGGTCGTGCTGGTGTCGCAAGACAGCACCAACTACGGACGGGATCTTGGCACGCCCGGGATGAACGACGGACTGGCGCGGCTGCTGGAGCTCATCACGGACGAGTATCCCGCGCTGCCGTGGCTGCGGGTGATGTATGCCTACCCCAGCCACGTGACTGAGCGCATGCTCAGGGTCATGGCCGAGCGACCCCAGATCTGCCGGTATCTGGACATGCCGCTCCAGCACACGCACCCGGACACACTCCGCCGCATGCGCCGGCCCCACCGCCCGGTGGACGAACTGATCGGGTGGATTCGCTCCATCGTTCCAAACGTGGTGGTGAGGACGACGTTTATCACCGGGTTCCCCGGAGAGACCGAAATCGAACATCGGCACGTACTCAACGCTATCGAGACGCTGGGGTTCGGCCGGGTGGGCGTGTTCCTGTACTCGGACGAGGAGGGAACCGCCGCGTACGACCACCCGAATCGGGTGCCGAAGGGGGTCAAGCAGCGGCGGCGCCACGAGCTGATGGAGGCGGCGAAAGTCGCCTCGCGAACGGCCAACGAGGCGCGCGTCGGGTCCAACATCGACGTGCTGATCGAGGGGACCGGAGAGCTGGAGGGCAGTCCTGTCGCCGTTGGCCGCTCGAGGCACGACGCACCCGAGGTGGACGGGATCGTGTTCGTGCGTGGGACGCCGGCCGTGGGGCAGATCGTCGTAGCACGCGTGACAGCGGCGCTTGACTACGACCTGGTGGGCGAAGTCAACCCATAGCGGCGTTCCGAACAAATGTGCTATAGTTCCGCGAGACACCCAGGAGGATGGCTGGCATGGCCGAGAAGGACCGGGAGCGCGCGCTAGACCTCGCCGTCGCCCAGATCGAGAAGCAGTTCGGCAAGGGCTCCATCATGAAGCTCGGCGATGCGTACACGCGCATGAAGGTGGAGGCCATCCCCACCGGCGCCATCGGCCTGGACATTGCGCTGGGGGTGGGCGGCGTGCCGCGCGGTCGGATCATTGAGGTGTTCGGCCCAGAGTCCTCGGGTAAGACGACGCTGGTCCAGCACATCATCGCCGAGGCGCAGAGAGCCGGCGGGGTAGCGGCGCTGATCGACGCGGAGCACGCGCTCGACCCGGTCTACGCCCGCAACTGCGGCGTGAACATCGATGACCTGTTCATCTCCCAGCCGGACACGGGCGAACAGGGACTGGAGATCGCCGAGGCGCTCGTGCGCAGCGGCGCGTTGGACGTGGTGGCGATTGACTCCGTGGCGGCGCTCGTGCCGCGGGCAGAGCTCGAGGGCGACATGGGGGATGCGCACGTGGGTCTGCAGGCGCGACTGATGTCCCAGGCGCTGCGCAAGCTCACCGGAGCGATCAGCCGATCAAAGACGTCCGTGGTCTTCACCAACCAGCTTCGCGAGAAGGTTGGTGTGATGTTCGGCAACCCGGAGACGACGCCCGGCGGCCGAGCCATGAAGTTCTATGCCTCGGTTCGCCTGGACGTGCGGCGGACCGACTCCATCAAGCAGGGGACGGACGTCATTGGCAGCCGCACCAAGGTCCGCGTGGTGAAGAACAAGGTTGCGCCACCGTTCAAGGTTGCCGAGTTCGACATCCTCTACAACGAGGGCATCTCCAAAGAGGGCAGCCTGCTCGACCTGGGCGTGGACATGAACATCGTCCGCAAGTCAGGCGCGTTCTTCACGTTCGATGAGACGCGGCTTGGCCAGGGGCGCGAGAACGCGCGCGAGTTTCTGCGTCGCCACACCGACGTTCGAGACGAGATAGAACGCCAGATCCGGGCGCGAGCGCTGGCCGACAAGAACGGCACCGATCCGGCGCAGGCCAATGGCGCGGTGCCCGAAGACGACATCGAAGACGCGTTCTAGCCAGGGTGCCTTCGGTGCGAATCCGCCGCCACCGACGTCCCTCAGAACCGGCAACAGGGTCCCAGGGCGAGCCCGGTGACGTCCTCGCTCGGTGCCTGGACGCCGCGTATCGGTATCTCGCGGCCCGTCCCCGCAGCGAGCTCGAGCTACGGCATCGCCTAGCCCGGGTGACGAGCGACGGCGCCATGGTCAGCGCGTGTATCGAGCGACTCCGCGAACAGCGACTTGCTGACGATAGTGCCTTTGCGACGTTCTGGGTGGATCAGCGGCAATCGCACAATCCGCGGTCGAGGGCGGCGCTTCGGCACGAGCTGCGGTCCAAGGGCATCCGCGGCGAGATCGCGGAGGCCGGCCTGGAGTCTTGCGACGACCGAACGGCGGCGACCTCAGCCGCCCGTCGGTACCTGCACCGCGTTGAAGGTATCGACCGGACGACCGCGTTGCGACGGCTGGCCGGCTACCTGGTCCGCCGCGGCTTTAGCCACGGACTCGCGGCGCACGTGGCGGCCGGCCTGCTCTAAGGCGACCCTGCGCGACGAGCGTGCCACGGGGCGTGGCCTAATACGTCTGTAGGTAGCGCTTCAGCTCCCAGGGGGAGACCTGCTTGCGGTACTCGTCCCACTCCGCGTTCTTGGCGTCCACGAACCACTCGTACACGTGATCGCCAAGCGCACCCCTGACCACCTCATCCTCTGCCAGAGCGTCCAGGGCCTGGCCGAGCGTCCCTGGCAGGGTACCGATGGCGTACTTGGACATCATCTGATCGTCGAACTGGTACAGGTCTTCCTCGACGGGCCGCGGCGGATTCAGCTCCCGGCGGATCCCGTCAAGCCCCGCGGCGAGCATCACCGCGAACGCCAGGTAGGGGTTGCAGCTTGGGTCCGGACAACGGAGCTCGATCCGTGCAGACTCGGGCTTGCTCTTGCTGGCCTGCGGAACTCTGATCAGCGCTGAGCGATTGATCCGGGCCCAGCTCACGTAGACAGGGGCCTCAAAACCGGGCACGAGCCTTTTGTACGAATTGACCAATGGCGCCAGGACCGCCGACATTCCACGGGCGTGGTGAAGCTGGCCGGCGATGAAGTGTTTGGCGACGGTGGACAGGCCGTATTCATCGTGATCGTCGTGGAAGAGGTTATCGCCAGTCCTCGCGTCCGCCAGGCTCTGGTGACAGTGCATGCCGGACCCGTTCATGCCGAAGAATGGCTTGGGCATGAAGGTGGCGTACAGGCCGTGGCGTTCCGCGATGGCCTTCAGGGTGACGCGAACGGCGACGGCGTTGTCCGCGGTCTGGAGCGCCGGACCGTACTTGAAGTCGATCTCATGCTGACCAATGGCGACTTCGTGGTGGCTGGTCTCCACCTGGATCCCCTGCTCCTCGATGGCGTTGACCATCTCTTGCCGCACGGCGGCGGCCTGGTCGGTGGTGACGTCAAAGTAGCCGCCTTGATCGTGCGGCAGTGGCTCCGGTCGCTTGCCCTCATCGGTCCGGAGCAGGAAGAACTCCATCTCCGGGCTGATCTGGTAGCGGAATCCCATGGCGGCGGCCTCGTCCAGTTGACGGCGAAGCACGCGGCGTGGGTCGCCATCGAACGGCTCGCCGGCTGGGGTGAAGACATCGCAGACGACCCGCGCGGTGGGACTGGGCCCGGTGCTCCACGGGATCTCGGTGAACGTGGAGAGGTCCGGCGCCAGGAACATATCGCTTTCGTGGATCCGCGAGAATCCCTCCACGGATGAGCCATCGAACCAGATCCCGTGCTCCAGGGCGTCGTTCAACTTGTGGAGCGGAATGGTGACCGCCTTGACGATGCCGAGGATGTCGGTGAACTGCAGGTTGACGAAGCGGATATTGCGCTCCTCAGCTTGCCTCAGAACCGACTCGCGAAGGTCATTGTTCGAATCAGCGTGGGTCATTGCGATTGCCTCCGGTGGTGGCGACTTGTCGGGGGGACTGGCGAGGTGGGATCGAGGGCACCACCTCGATGGGCCGCCGACCGATGGCGCGGCCGATCTTCAGCGCGACCTGCAGCGCGAGGCGCGTCTCGGGGTCGTCGAGATCGACGCCCAGCACCTGACGAGCGCGCTCGAGACGGTACAGCAGCGTGTTTCGGTGCAGATGCAGCCGCTGGGCCGTCCGCACGTGGTTTCCGTGGTTCTCGAAGAACGCTTCAATGGTGTTGACGAGCTCGGCACCCTGTCGCTCGTCGTGCGCCTGCAATCTTCCCAGGAGGTCGTCGTAGAACGCGGCGAGCTCGGGATTCTCGCGAAGCTGAAACAGCAGGCGCTGCACGCCGAGCTCCTCGAAGTGGACGATCCGTCCGCCTCCCAGGAGCAATCTGCCGATCGAGAGCGCCTGGTCCGCCTCGCGATAGGAGCTGGCCAGTCCAGGCACGCCGGCCTGGGCACGGCCCGCACCCACGGTGATGAGCATACGCGGGAAGGCGCGGGCGAGCTCTACGGAGATTCGGTCTGCCAGCTTCCGGGCACCCTCGCGGTCGAGCGTGGGCTCGCAGGGGATCGCGAGGGTCAACACGCCGTGGTGCTCACGGGTGAGCGCTTCCGCGGCGAAGCGCGGGAGCTCGACGCGCAAGGCGTCCAGCCAGGGAGGCCGCGACTGCCGAACGGGCTCCGCGACTTTGTCTGGCTCATCAACCGAGATGGCGAACACCACGTGGGCGCGATCGAGGTCGTGTCCCATCCAGCGGGCGCGGGAGACCATCGCTTCTTCAGACGGGTATGCGCCTGAGAGCAGGTCATCGAAGAAGTCGCCCTGAAGGCGTAGCTGGGCCTCCGTCACGGCCCGCTGCTTGGCCAGCTCGATCCCCAGGACGCGGGCAGCGCGGTCAGCGATCTGGGCATCTACGTCCGAGAGCTGCGCTGAGCCGATGAGGACGAGGTGACCGGCCGGGGTGTCACGCAGCGCCAGCGGCACCGCCAACGCCACATCCGCTCCGACGGGCAACGTGAACGTACCCGCGCGCGACGCCCCGAGCCGCGGTCCCCGAGCCAGCAGAGAACTCCCAACGGCGGCGCCGACGGCGCGCGCCTCGTCAGAGTCTGGCGCCGTGGCAAGCACTCGGAAGTACTCGTCCAGAACGGCAGCCTGTCGGCCCGTGACCGTGGCGATCTCCTGTGCGAGAAACGCGATGCCGCGGTCATCGATCAACGATGCCAACAACCGCTCGTACACCTGCTCAACTCGACGCCGCACCTGCGCTTCACGATCAACGATCAGGCTGATCACGGCCCGTTCAGCATCCACCAGAGCTGCGCCGTCCGGGATACGAAACAGGGGGACCTTCAAGCGTTCCGCGGTGGCGACCGCCGGATCAGGTGGCTCACCAGATACGACGAATCCGACGACTCCCGCACCGGCCAGGTCCTCGATCATTCGGTCCAACGCCCGGGCGACCCCGCCACCGATGGACAACAGCACGATCTCGCCTGCTTCTCCGCCGATAGTGGTGGGACGGGGGCCGAGTAGCCTTGCCCAGAACGCGCGGCGGCCGAGCTGGTCTTGGGCAGCAAGCACAATGGTCCCTGGCGGCAGAGCGAAGCGGAAGACCTCGCCGAGGGTGACGGAGAACTCCGTGGGCCGGCCGGTGGCATCCGGCACCAGCGCAATTGACATGGCGGGCATTGTGCAGAGTGAACAAGGCTGACGTCAACCGCGGCCGGCGCGGAAGCGTTGCGACGAGGCACCGGCAGTCGCCATAATCTGGCCGACACGGTCGCAGTTGACCGCACCCCTTTAAGCCTGGCCCCGTGAGACCAGAAAGGTGGATGCGTGTTCGAGCCACGCCCTCAAGATCCGCGCCTGCACGCTTCGGACATGGCTTCGTGAGCGGACCGAGCGCAGGCCGTTCTGACGCAGCCGGCGGCACTACGCTGCTGATGAGCGCGGACGACATCCGACGCGCGCTGACCCGGATGGCGCACGAGATCATCGAGCGCAATGAAGGCGTGGGCGATGTGACGCTGGTGGGCGTGCGCACGCGCGGTGTCCCGATTGCCCACCGTCTCGCCCGCCTCATCTCGGAGTTCGAGTCCACAACGGTCAGGGCTGGCGAGCTGGACGCCACGCTGTATCGAGACGATCTGGACCGTCGGCTCAAACCGCCCACCGGCCGCACGCAACTGCCACACCCGATCGACGGGCGCGTCGTGGTGCTGATCGACGACGTGCTGTACACGGGCAGGACGGTGCGCGCCTCGATTGACGCGCTCGTGGAGTATGGCCGGCCGCGGGCCATCCAGCTACTCGCACTGATTGACCGCGGTCATCGCGAGCTCCCCATCCGAGCGGATTACGTGGGAAAGAACGTGCCCACATCGAGGAGCGAATCAGTCCTGGTCTGCCTTGAAGAGATCGATGGACGGGACGAGGTGGTGTTGGCAAAGCCATCGACCGTTCCACGGCCACCACAGCGAGGGTCCTCATGACGGTAGCGGAGAAGCCCAGCCTGAGCAGCAGCGATTCTCTTGGCATTCTGGATCGTCCGGCCTGGCCCGGGCGGCGGCACGTGCTCGACCTCGATGACTTCTCCGTTGGCGAGATTCTCGCGGTGCTCGACACCGCGGCGGCGATGAAGGAGATCCTGTCGCGCCCGGTGAAGAAGCTTCCGACGCTTCGGGGGAAGACGATCGTCACGATGTTCTACGAGGCCAGCACGCGGACCCGGGTCTCGTTTGAGGTGGCGGCGAAGATTCTGGGTGCGGACGCCGTAAACGTGACCGCCTCCACGAGCAGCGCCACCAAGGGTGAATCGCTGATCGACACCGTTCGCACGCTGCGAGCGATCGGCGCCGACATCGTGGTGATGCGGCATCCGCAGAGTGGCGCGCCGTGGGTGGCTGCCGATCAGGTGGACAGTTCTGTGATCAATGGGGGAGACGGGTGGCATGCGCACCCCACTCAGGCGCTGCTGGACGTGTTCACCGTCCGCGAGACGCTGGGGCGAGTGAAGGACGTGAAGGTCACGATCCTGGGGGACATTCTGCACAGCAGGGTTGCCCGCTCGGCCGCCTGGGCCTTCACGAAGCTTGGCGCGGAGCTCACGTTCTGCGGCCCACCAACGCTGATGCCGCGAAGCTGGGTGGCCGATCCCGCCAGTATGCCGTGGCCGGCGCGGGTCTGCGAGCGGGTGGAGGACGGACTGGCCGGCGCGGACGTGGTGATGACACTGCGGCTTCAGCGCGAACGCCAGTCGGGAGGGCTGATCGGCAGCCTTCGCGAGTACTCGCGCCAGTATGGACTTAGCCAGGAACGCCTCAGACTCACCCGCGACTCCGCGCTGGTGATGCACCCCGGGCCGATGAACGAGGGTGTGGAGATCGCGCCGGACGTGGCACGAGGCGCCCAGTCGGTGATCGAGCAGCAGGTGACGAACGGCGTCGCGATCCGCATGGCGCTGCTGTACCTGCTGTCCACCGGTTCGATGGCCGCGGACTCATCCGATCGCCTGGCGGAGGTGGTTTGAGGATGGCGACGCGCATCCGCATTCGTGGTGGGAGGGTGGTGGACCCGGCAGCCGGCGTGGACGGCGTTCGGGACATAGTCTTCGAGGGCGGTCTGCTCGTGAGCGCGGAAGATGCGCGGCCCGGTGAACGCGTGCTGGACGCGGCCGGGCTGATCGTAGCGCCGGGCTTCATCGACCTGCACTGCCACTTGCGCGAGCCGGGGTTCGAATACAAGGAGACGGTGGCGACGGGCACGGCCGCCGCCGCCGCGGGTGGATTCACGACGGTCTGCGCCATGCCGAACACGAATCCGACGGCCGATACGGCCTCGGACATCGAGTGGCTGCTGGCCTGCGCGCGGCGAGACGCGGTGGTGCGGGTGCTCCCTATTGGGACTATTACCAAGCAACAGGCGGGGAAGGAGCTCTCGGAGCTGGCGGAGATGACGCAGGTTGGCGCGGTGGGGTTCTCTGACGATGGCCACCCGGTGACGAGCAATCGGCTGATGCGCAGCGCGCTGGCGTACAGCCGGGTTCTTGACCGACCGATCATCGACCACGCTGAGGACGAGGATCTGGTGAACGGGGGGGTGATGAACGAGGGCCGGGTGTCCGACGCGCTTGGCCTCCGTGGAGCGCCTCCTGAGGCCGAAGAGCTGGCGATAGCGCGGGACATCGCGCTGGCTCGGGCCACCGGCGGGCGTCTGCACATTGCCCACCTGAGCACGCGAGAGGGCGTGGACCTGGTTGGGCGGGCGAAGGCACGCGGCGTGCGCGTGACGGCCGAGGTGACGCCGCACCATCTCTTGCTTACGGAAGAGTGGATAGAGGGAAGCCGCGGACGCGGCATCCCCTTTGACACGGCCTGCCGAGTGAACCCGCCCTTGCGCACGGACGCGGACCGCGAGGCGCTGATCAACGGCCTGCTCGACGGAACGATCGATGCGATTGCCACCGATCACGCGCCGCACAACGAAGTGGATAAGGCCTGTGAATTCGATCTGGCCGCCCCTGGCATCTCGGTCCTGGAGACGGCGCTTGGGCTGCTGATGAAACTGGTGCACGCCGAGCGCGTGCCGCTCTCGCGCCTGATCCATGCCCTCACGGCGGGTCCGGCGGCCGCGTTCGGCATCAGTGGCGGAACACTGCAGCCGGGATCCCGGGCAGACATCACGATGATAGATCCCTCGGCCGATTGGACCGTTGACGTTGACGCGTTCCGATCAAAGGGAAGGAACAGCCCGCTGCACGGCCAGCAGCTCAGAGGGCGGGTGGTCCGCACCATCGCGGCTGGAGAGGTGGTTTTCGAGCTGTGAGCGCAGTGGCACAGGACGAACAGGCACGGCACGCCGTTCTGGCGCTGGAGGATGGCAGTGTCTGGCATGGCACGGCCTTCGGCGCGGGCGTGGAAGCCGACGGTGAGGTGGTGTTCAACACTGGCATGACGGGCTACCAGGAGATCTGCACGGACGCGTCCTACCGCGGACAACTGGTCCTGCTGACGCATCCGCAGGTTGGGAACTACGGCGTATCGGAGTCCGCCGAGGAGGCGGCCCGCCCGTGGCTGTCCGCGCTGGTGATTCGCGAGCTGGCCCATCTCCCCAACCACTGGGAGAGCCGAGAGCGGCTGGAAGACTACCTGGACCGGTGGGGTGTGCCAGGCATCCAGGGCCTGGATACGCGCGCGATCACCCGCAGGTTGCGCGATCACGGCGCGCTCCGCGCCATCTTGCGCCAGTTTGGCTCCGCGGTGCCCACAGAGGCCCAACTCGATGCGCTCCGCGAGGACGTGCAGCGGGTGGTCCCGCTGAGCGAGAAGAACCTGGTGGCCGAGGTCTCGTGTCATGAGACGACGGTGGATGCCGACGAGCGTCGCCCACACGTGGTGCTGGTTGACTACGGATTCAAAGCAAACATCGCGCGGTCGCTGCGGCGGCGTGGCGCCAGGGTGACCCTGAAGGGTTGGGACGCGGGGTTTGAGGAGATCGTGGCAGCCCAACCAGACGGCATCGTTCTCTCGAACGGTCCGGGTGATCCGGCGGAGCTATCGGACGCGGTGGCAACGACTCGGCGGCTGTTCTTCACCGAGATTCCTATTATGGGGATCTGCCTTGGCCACCAGATCATTGGGCAGGCGGCCGGCGCGGTGACTCGGCGGCTGCCTTTTGGCCACCACGGCGGCAACCACCCGGTAAAGGAGCTGGCGACTGGCCGCGTGGCCATCACCAGCCAAAACCACGAGTTCCAGGTCCAGGCTGGCCCGGCACTCGACGAGTCGGGGTTTGACGTAAGTCACGTTAGCCTGAACGACGGCTCCGTGGAGGGGCTGGCGCACCGCACCCGCCCGATTTTCTCGGTGCAGTTCCATCCGGAGGGCTGCCCGGGACCACAGGACAGCCAGCCCCAGTTCGACCGACTGTTCGAGCTGATCGCGGCGCGGAAGGGCGGTGAGGGCTGATGTCCGCGAAATCGACTGCGAATGGCGGGCGGCCCAAGAAAGTCCTGGTGATCGGCTCTGGCCCGATCATCATTGGCCAGGCCGCGGAGTTCGACTACGCTGGCACGCAGGCCTGCCGCTCGCTCCGAGAGGAGGGAGTGGAGACCGTGCTGATCAACTCCAACCCCGCCACGATCATGACGGACCCGGGCGTGGCGGACGCCACGTACATCGAGCCGCTAACCCTGGACTCGATCGAGAACATCCTGGATCGCGAGCGTCCGGACGGGATCCTGGCGACGCTGGGTGGCCAGACCGGTCTCAACCTGGCCGTTGACGCTGCCGCGGCGGGCCTCTTTGACCGCTACGGCGCGGAGCTTGTGGGCACGCGGCTGGATTCCATCCGCACGGCGGAGGACCGCGACCTCTTCAAGCAGCTACTCATCAAGATCGGTGAGCCGGTGCCGGAGAGCGTCACCGCGGAGACGGTGGACGAGGCCGTCGCCTTCGCCAATGGAAACGGCTACCCGGTGATCGTCCGCCCGGCCTTCACGCTGGGGGGTACTGGCGGCGGCCAGGCCCGCGACGAGGAGGAGCTTTGGCGGATCGCGCGGTCTGGATTGGAGGCGAGTCCGGTCACCCAGGTCCTGGTGGAGCGCTCGCTGGTGGGCTGGAAGGAGCTGGAGTACGAGGTCCTCCGCGACGCGGCCGACACGTGCATCGTGATCTGCAACATGGAGAACATCGACCCGATGGGCGTCCACACGGGGGACTCCATTGTGGTCGCGCCCAGCCAGACGCTCAGCGATGCCGAGTACCAGATGCTGCGCACGGCCGCCATCAAGATCATCCGGGCGCTCGACATCCGTGGCGGATGCAACGTCCAGTTTGCACTGGACCCGCACTCTCGCCAGTACTACGTGATTGAGGTCAACCCCCGCGTCAGCCGGTCATCGGCGCTGGCCTCGAAGGCCACGGGCTATCCGATTGCCCGGGTCTCGGCGAAGGTGGCCATTGGCAAGCGGCTGGACGAGATCCCGAACGCGGTGACCCAGAAGACGACCGCGGCGTTCGAGCCGACCCTGGACTATCTGGTGGTCAAGGTGCCGCGATGGCCGTTCGACAAGTTCGGCACGGGCGATCGCGTGATTGGCACCCAGATGAAGGCGACCGGCGAGGTCATGGCGATCGATCGGAGCTTCGAGGCGGCCTTGCAGAAGGCGGTTCGGTCGCTGGAGTTCCGCGGGCGGTCGCTGCTGTGGGAAGACCCGGCGTGGTCTGGGGCTGAGGGCCTGCCGCGCATCATGGACCTGGTGGAGACGCCCAGCGATCTGCGCCTCTGGGCGTTGATGGCCGCGCTGCGCCGCGACGTGGATCTGGAGACCATCCACGACCGATCTGGGGTGGACGTGTTCTTCCTGGACAAGCTCCGCCACATCGCTCAGGTGGAGCGCCGGCTGCTGGCCGAACCGCTGCGGCCGGAGCTCTTACGAACCGCCAAACGCCTGGGCTTCTCTGACTCGCAGATCGCTGTGCTGGGTGACCAATCGGCGGATCGAGTGCGCGTGCAGCGAGAGGCGGCGGGTCTCAAGCCTGTCTATAAGATGGTGGACACGTGCGCGGGCGAGTTCGAGGCCGCGACTCCGTACTTTTACGGCACCTACGAGCAGGAGAACGAGGCGCGCCCCATTGGGGAGCAGCGAGCGGTGATCCTGGGCTCTGGGCCCATCCGCATTGGCCAGGGCATCGAGTTCGACTACTGCTCGGTGCGAGCGGCCGGCGCGCTCGAGGCCCAGGGTCACCGCAGCATCCTGGTGAACAGCAACCCGGAGACCGTCAGCACCGATTTCGACGCGTCTTCCCGGCTTTACTTCGAGCCGCTGGACGCGGAGAGTGTGCTGGACATCCTGGACAACGAGGGCCACAGACACGAGAGCCCGGTGGTGTTCCAGTTTGGTGGCCAGACCGCCGTAAACCTGGCCGGACCGCTGGCGCGGAATGACGCGTCTCTTCTGGGTGGCGGGTCGCGTAGCGTGGATCTGGCGGAGGATCGCAAGCTCTTCGAGGATCTAGTCACCAGGATTGGCGTACCGCAGCCGCCCGGAGCGGCGGTCCTGAGCTCGGAGGAGGCGCAGGCGGTGGCGGAGGCCATCGGCTTCCCGGTGCTGGTTCGCCCCTCGTTCGTCCTCGGCGGCTGGGCCATGGAGGTGGTGACGTCCCCCGAGGACCTGGACGACTATTTCCGCCACGCGGTGGACATCTCGGGTCGGCGGCCCATCCTGATTGACAAGTACCTGGCGGGGCGTGAGGTGGAGGTTGACGCGCTGTGCGACGGGACGGACGTGCTCATCCCCGGCATCATGGAGCACGTGGAGCGGGCCGGTGTGCACTCCGGTGACAGCATGGCGGTATACCCGCCGCGCGGCCTGACCGAGGCGCAGACCAACGACATCGTGGAGTACACCCATCGGCTGGGGGTGGGCCTGGGCGTACGAGGAATGTTCAACGTCCAGTACGTCATCCACCAGGAGAAGGTGTACGTTATCGAGGCCAATCCGCGGTCCAGCCGGACGGTGCCGTTCATCAGCAAGGTCACGGGTGTACCGATGGTGGACCTGGCGGTGGGCATCTTGCTCGGTAAGTCGCTAGGCGAGCAGGGCTACGCTGGGGGGCTGGTCCCGGCGAAAGCGCTGGTGGCCGTGAAGGCGCCTGTGTTCTCGATGTCCAAACTGCCGGACGTTGACACCTATCTTGGCCCGGAGATGAAGTCGACCGGCGAGGTGATGGGCATCGACTGGGACTACGAGGCCGCGCTGGCCAAGGCGCTCATCGCCTCGCACAGCGCGATCCCCCGAGACTCCGCGGTGCTGATGTCCATCGCGGATGCGGACAAGGAAGCGGCGCTGCCGATCGCGCGTCTGCTCCACGAGTCCGGCCACGCGCTTCTGGCGACAGAGGGCACCGCGACGCTGCTGAGCACGGCCGGGCTGCCGGTGCGACAGATTACTAAACGGCTCAGCGAGGGTCATCCGAACGTGCTCGACGCCATCCAACAGGGGTGGGTTGGCGCGGTGATCAACACGGTCACCGGTCGCCGGGGGCCTCTCAAGGATGGATTCCGCATCCGCCGCGCGGCGGTTGAGCGGCGCATCCCGTGTTTCACGTCGCTGGATACGGCGATGGTGGCGGCCAGGGTGTCTGCTTCCCGCCAAACGCGGCTGGTAGCGAGGCCGATCAGCGACTACCTGGCGTCCGCGGCGGCGGTCCCTTCCTGATGAAACTCGGCAGCGCGCGCGTCCTCTCCAACGAGCCGGTGATGGCGGAGACCCGTGCCCTTCGGCTTGAAGCGCCCTGGCTCTCCGGCGCTCAGCCCGGACAGTTCGTGCACGTTCGCGCGGGCGCGACGCTGGACCCGCTGCTGCGCAGGCCGATCAGTGTGTACCGGGTGCACCCAGACGGGGTCTCCATTCTCGTTCGCGCCGTGGGCGTTGGGACACAGATCATTGCCTCACGGCAGGAGGGATCCGAGCTGGATATCCTGGGGCCGCTGGGGCAGCCGTTCAGCGTGGATGCGAAGCGCACGCGTTTCTTCCTGGTGGGCGGCGGCTACGGCGTGGCCCCGATGGTGGCGCTGACGGATCAACTGCTGGCGCGGGGCGCGGATGTGGTGCTCGCGGTGGGCGCCCGTACGGCGGAGCACGTGTATCCGGCGGGGCTCGTGCCCAGCGCCGCTGAGTATCAGATCGCCACGATGGATGGGTCACTGGGCCACGAGGGCGTGGTGACCGATCTGCTCCGCGAAGGCATGGAGTGGGCTGAAGCCGTGTATGCATGCGGGCCGACGCCGATGCTCGCGGCGGCCCACGGGGTGGTCCAGGAGTTCAACCGCGGCCGCGGTGGGCTGGGCGAGCGCCCGATCCAGGTTGCCATGGAGCAACACATGGGCTGCGCGATGGGGGTGTGCCTGGGATGCGTGATCAGGACACGGCGTGGCTTTGAGCGCGTGTGCCGCGATGGCCCCGTGTTCTCGGGCGGCGACGTGCTGTGGGACGCGGTGAAGACCGGGGTGGTTGCATGACCGCTGACCCGAGACTCGCGGTGGACCTGGCGCCTCGCAACAAGCATGGCCTGCGACTGCGCAATCCCGTGCTGGTGGCATCTGGCACGTTTGGCTACGGCACGGAGTATCAGAGCCTGGTTGACATCCAACGGCTCGGCGCCATCTGTTCTAAGGGGATCACGGTGCGACCCCGCGATGGCAACCCCACGCCGCGCATCGCTGAGACGCCGTCCGGGATGCTGAACGCCATCGGGCTGCAGAACGTGGGCCTGCGCAAGGTGATCTCGGAGAAGGCGCCAATCTGGTCACGGTGGGACGTGCCGGTGATCGTGAACATCTCTGGCGAGTCGATCGACGACTACGAGCGCCTGGCCGGGTCGCTGGACGGCGTGCCCGGTGTCGCCGCGCTCGAGGTCAACATCTCATGCCCGAACGTGCGGGCGGGCGGATCGCTGTTCGCCGACGCGGCAGAGCCGGCGTCGGCGGTGACGCGCGCCGTACGGGCGCAGAGCAGCCTGCCGCTCCTGGTCAAGCTCTCACCAAACGTCGGCAACATCGTGGAGATTGCGCTTGCGGTGGAGGAGGCCGGGGCAGATGCGCTTTCCGTTGCGAACACCTTCATTGCCATGGCCATCGACACGACGGCGCAACGACCGTATATCGCGAACACCACGGCCGGCCTGAGCGGTCCGGCGATCCGTCCGATCGTGGTGCGGATGGTCTACCAGATCGCGGCGAATGTCGGGATCCCAGTGGTCGGGGTGGGCGGCGTGACCTGCCTCGATGATGCCCTCCAATATCTGCTGGCGGGTGCTACCGCTGTCCAGGTGGGAACCGCGAACTTCGTGGACCCGCGTACCGCGCTGGACATTGTCGACGGCCTGTCAGCGCACATCGACGCGCGAGGTGTTCCGAGCGTCGCAGATCTCATTGGCGGCGCAAACCCGGCCTTCATGGCCGCCGCGACGGCGTGACCGCCGGGGCAGCGCGTCACAGCGACGTAACACCCGCGAATACGACGGGGCGCTGTGCTACAGTCGAATGCGTGCGCGCGTTCCGATTCTCGTCACGCCACGTGGCAATCGTCTTTGCTCTGTTTGCCCTGCTTCTCCAGGGCGCGTGCTCGCCGGTTGCACTGGTGGCGAGCGTGGATCTGCCGGTTCGGCAGGCCAGCGTGCCATTCGGTGGCCGCGTCATGTACGTGCGCGATGGCGATCTCTGGTTCTGGCAGGACGGCGCCTCGCGGCAGCTCACGTCGGGCGGTACCTGGCGGCAGCCCGCGTATTCACCCGACGGTCGAGAGATTGCCTACGTCTACGATGGCGGCAACTTCTCAGACATCTGGCTGATGTCGGCGGACGGCAGCACCAGTCGGAAGCTGACATCCAATCAGACGCGAATCGTCGAGGACAACGTGTGGGCCATGCGGCCTACCTGGTCCCGAGACGGTTCGAAGCTGGCGTACACGTCCGACGCGAACTCCCTATTTCCGACCCTGTGGATGATGAACAAGGACGGCGGCGGCAAGCGGCAGCTCAGCGCGGGCGTCGGTGTGGAGGGTGTGGATTCGGTCTCGTGGTCGCCGGACGGTAATCGCCTCGCCGTCACGGGCGTGACAGCCCAACCCAGCCAGATCTACATCGTTGACGTGGCCAAGGGAGGGGGAGAGCGTCTCACATCTCACCCGCAGGGCGCGTTCGACCCGGCCTGGTCACCGGACGGTGGGTGGATGGCCTACATTGGCCGCGAGTCACGCCGGGGCGAGCTTTGGGTGCGCGATATTGACGGAAACGTAAGCGGCCGCCTGGACAAACTCGCGTTCATCAGGTCGCCTGCGTGGTCTCCAGATGGGAAGCACCTGGCCGTGCTGGCAGCCCAATCGGGCGAGTTTGAGGTGTGGGTGATCCCGGTGACCACGGGACAAGGCCAGGTAACGTTCGGCGACCCGGTTCAGCTCACGGATCAGAAACTCGTTCATGCCGGGTCTGGTATCACCTGGACGCGATGATGCATATCACGCACTGGCCGATGTGGTGATGTCGAACCGAAGCATCCTCTGGATCATTCCCGCCGCGATTCTGGTGCTCTCGCCTTTGATCGCGTACGCCGCCTTCGCCGTCACGGACCGCTGGTACCGTGGGTACGAGCTGTTGCAGCAGGAACAGGCATTGCGGGATGAGGTGCAGGCACTGCAACGCGAAAACGTACGCCTCCAGGAGCAATTGCGGTACGCCCGGAGCGATCAGGCGATAGAGGCGGCAGCGCGCGAGCAGCTCAACCTGATCAAGCCCGGCGATAAGGCCATCGTGCTCGTTGGGCCGGCAGCGATCGCCCCTGAGCCCGCGCTCGGCGGACGCATTGACGGCCCGCGCCCGCCAGGCCGCTGACGACCGGGATCCCGCGAGCCTGCTGGGCAGGATTGACGCGCGGCTTGCCGTAACGCCGCGCGACGCTGGGCGACCCTGGATTGTGGGGGTCTCCGGTGGCCCCGACTCAGTGTGCATGGCGCACGCGGTCCGGAGGCTTCAGCCGCGGCGAAAACTCATCCTGGCGCACGTGGATCATCAGCTTCAGCCGGAGTCGGCGCAGGCCGCCGATCTCGTAGTAGCGCTAGGCCGAACGCTTGCCACCGAGGTCCGGGTGGTCCAGGAGGACGTGGCCGGCCACGCGCGGCGGCGACGAGTCGGGATTGAGCTGGCTGCCCGCGAGCGGCGGTATGCCGCCCTCGCCGACATTGCCCACAGCGTCGGAGCACGCACGGTACTGACGGGGCATACGCGAGACGACCACGTTGAATCAATCCTGATGCACTTGCTTCGGGGAGCTGGGGTGGACGGGCTGATCGGGATCCGTGTCCGGCAACAGCTCAGCGGCTTTGCCGGACTGAGTGGGACGACGGGTCTGCTGCTCCGCCCGTTGCTGGACGTCACGCGGGCGGAGACTCGGGGATACTGCGATGAGCGCGGCCTGGCGTGGTTCTCAGACGCAACAAATCTAGACCCGTCGTTCGATCGGAACCGCGTGCGGATGCATCTGCTGCCGCTCCTCCGCACTTACAACCCCAGGTTCGACGATGCGCTGGTGCGCCTGGCGGAGCTGGTCGGTGATGAGGCCGCAGTGGTGGGGCGGGCCGCGGAACGCTCGGCAACAAGGGTTGTCTGCGCACCGATCGACTCGACCTCAGTCCGACTTAGGAGGTCAGCGCTGTTGCGCGCGCCGCGCGCACTGGCTCGGCGGATCGTCAGGAACGCGCTCACACGGGTGACCGGATCGAGCCAGGAGCTTCCGATGGCACTCACGGATCAGGTCATGGCGCTTGCCCGAGCGGGTGCGTCACGGCCGCGACGGCTGACTGGTGGTCTGGTCGTGCATTGCGATGCGGAATCGATCACTATTCGCGCTGAAACGGCGGATTGCCCCACCCGAGACCATGAACCAGGGAGCGAGCCTCTTGCCCGATGAACCCACGGCCTTTCCCGATTGGCAACCGGACCGCGTGATCGAGCGTGTTCTGGTGAGCGAGGCAGCGCTGAGCGAACGCGTCGGCGAGCTGGGTGCACAGATCACGAGAGACTACGCGGGACGCAATCTCCTCCTGGTATGCGTGCTCAAGGGCGCCGCTCTGTTTCTGGTTGACCTGGCGCGACAGATCCGGCTGCCGGTGGAGCTGGACTTCATGGCCACGTCCAGCTACGGCACGAGCACGCAGACCAGTGGAATCGTCCGGATTCTCAAGGATCTGGATCGGCCCATCGAGGGTAAGCACGTCCTGGTGGTGGAGGACATCGTGGACAGCGGGCTGACGCTCAACTACATCCTGCACACATTGGAGGCACGAAAGCCGGCTAGTGTGCGCGTGTGTGGACTGCTGGTCAAAGAGAGGTCGCGCGAGGCTGACGCGCCCGTCCACTACGTGGGATTCGACATTCCCGACGAGTACGTTGTGGGTTACGGCATGGACTTCGCTGAGCGCTATCGCAACCTGCCCTACATTGGCGTCCTGCGACGCGAGCTCTACACGCAACACGAGTGACGGGCAGTTTTGCGCGCGGATTTCTGACAGGTCCTCCTGGAGGGGTCTGATATACTGCGAGGGCGCGCCGATGCCGCGGCGCCAGAGCTCGATTTGCGCGACCGCTTCCTTCGCGGTCGGAGGCATCGATGGACACCAAGTGGCTTAGGAACAGCTTCGTCTACCTGATCATTCTGGTGGCGATCATCGCGCTGTTCTTCACAGTCTTCCAACCCGGGGGGGCGGAGCGCGACAACACCCAGATCAGCATCAATGAGCTGGCCGCTGCTGTGAAACGCGGCGAAGTTCGTCGGATCGACGTGGCCGATGACAAGCTCAGCGTGGAGATCCCCGGTAAGGGGAAGTTCACGGCGCGCAAAGAGCGGCAGAACTCACTGCTTCAGGAGCTCGCGATCTACGGCGTCACGCCCGCGGAGCTGTCCGCGGTGGACTACCGGGTGAGCGATCCTCCCACGATCACGAACTGGCTGGGTCTGCTGGTAAATCTGCTGCCGTTGTTGTTCTTCGGCGCGATCCTGCTGTTCATGATGCGGCAGGCGCAGGGTAGCAACAACCAGGCGTTGTCTTTTGGCAAGAGCCGCGCACGGATGTTCATGGGCAACAAGCCTACGATTACCTTCGCCGACGTCGCGGGTGTCGAGGAGCCGAAGCAGGAGCTTGCGGAGGTCGTGGAGTTCCTCAAGTACCCGGAGAAGTTCTCCGCGCTGGGGGCGCGGATCCCGAAGGGAGTGCTGCTGGTGGGCCCTCCGGGGACAGGAAAGACGCTGCTGTCGCGGGCTGTAGCGGGCGAGGCGGGCGTGCCATTCTTCAGCATCTCCGGCTCCGAGTTCGTCGAGATGTTCGTGGGCGTTGGCGCATCGCGCGTCCGTGACCTGTTCGATCAGGCGAAGCGGAACGCCCCGTGCATCGTGTTCGTGGACGAGATCGACGCGGTTGGACGTCAGCGAGGCGCGGGCCTGGGCGGCAGCCACGACGAGCGCGAGCAGACGCTCAACCAGATCCTGGTGGAGATGGATGGATTTGACACGAACACCAACGTGATCGTGATCGCCGCCACGAACCGGCCTGACGTTCTAGACCCAGCTCTTCTGCGGCCCGGTCGCTTCGACCGACAGGTGGTGCTGCCGCAGCCAGACATCAACGGTCGGCGAGCGATTCTCGAGGTTCACGCCAAGGGCAAGCCCCTGGACAAGACGGTCCGCCTGGATACGCTGGCCAAGCAGACGCCCGGGTTCTCCGGCGCGGACCTGGCCAACCTGATCAACGAGGCGGCGATCCTGTCCGCACGACGCAACAAGAAGACGATCGGCATGCCGGAGATGGAAGAGGCGATCGACCGTGTGATCGCCGGGCCGGAGCGGCGCAGCCGGATCATCTCGGACGAGGAGAAGCTCGTTACCGCGTACCACGAGGGTGGCCACGCGGTGGTGGGCCGATTCCTGAAGAACCACGATCCGGTGCACAAGATCTCCATCATCGCGCGCGGCATGATGGGGGGCTACACCCGGTTCCTGCCGCCTGAGGACCGCTACCTGTCCACCAAATCGCAGTTTGAGGATCGGCTCGCGGCCACGCTCGGTGGCCACGCGGCGGAGAAACTTGTCTTCGGCGAGATGAGCACCGGCGCCTCTAACGACATCGAAGTAGCCACCAACATCGCCCGCCGCATGGTGAAGGAATACGGCATGAGCGACCGGCTTGGGCCTGTTGCCCTCGGCCACAAGGAAGAGCTGGTATTCCTGGGCCGTGAGATCGGCGAGCAGAAGAACTACAGCGAGAAGGTGGCCGAGGCGATCGACGAAGAGATCAGGCGGCTGATCGACCAGGCGTATGCGCAGGCGATTCGGATCCTCGGCGAGAAGCGCGAGATTCTGGACAGCCTGGCGGAAGTGCTGGTGAGACTAGAGACCATCGAGGGCGAGTCGTTGGAGAAGGTTTTCCGCGGCGAGCGCTTTGACCCAGATGAGCCGGCCAGCCCCAGTGCGACCGCTGAGATCCAACCCTCCGAGCCAGATCGTGCGCTCCCGCAGTCCGCGCCGCCGCGGCTTATCCCCGGCACGGCCACCGGCGCCTGACGGGCGCCGTGCCCCAACTACGATCGCCCGGACGTGCCGGGCGATCGTGGCTTAACGATCAATCGGCGGCAGATGCACCCACCAGGTGCTGGGTGGCTGGTCTGGCGTGTCTGAAGTGGGTCCGCGCTACGGCGGAGGGATCGACGTAATCACGGCGAACCGAGCTTGCATATTTGCGATTTGGGTTCGGCTCGGCGGTTGGTCATATGGTAGAATCGCGCCCGCTCGGTTCTCGTGAAGCCTTCCCGGAGGCCCCATGTACGGTCCACTGTCTGTGTTCGCTGGCAACGCTCACCGTGAGCTCGCCGAAGATGTTTGCCGTTATCTGGGCGTCGAGCTAGGCAAGGCTGACGTCTTCGAGTTCAGCAACGAGAACATCTTCGTAAAGATCAACCAAAACGTCCGCGAGCACGACGTTTTTGTCATCCAGCCCGCCTGTTCACCGGTGAACCGCAGCGTCATGGAGCTGCTGATCATGCTGGACGCGCTCAAGCGCGCGTCAGCGAGCAGGGTAACGGCCGTTATTCCGTACTTCGCATACGCGCGATCAGACAAGAAGGACCAGCCACGCGTCCCCATCACCGCGCGGCTGATCGCGGAGCTGATCCAGGTGGCTGGCGCGGACCGCGTGCTGACGCTGGATCTCCACGCCGGGCAGGTTCAGGGATTTTTCAAGATCCCGGTGGACGAGTTGACGGCGATGTTCTTGCTGGCCGACTACTTCCGTGGCATGGAGCTGATCGATCCGGTGGTGGTGGCCGCGGACCTTGGATTCGCGAAGCGGGCGCGTAACTTTGCGAATCTGATTGGCGGCTCCGTGGCATTCGTGGAAAAGCGCCGACTATCTAATGACAGCACCAGCGAATCACTCGGCGTGATCGGCGATGTTGCCGGAAAGACGGCCATCGTCATGGATGATGAGATCGACACGGCCGGCTCGCTCACGAACGCGGTTGAGATCGTTCGTCGCGAGGGGGCGGGAGACATCTTCGCGGCCTGCACGCACGCGGTGCTCTCTGGTCCGGCGGTGCAGCGGCTCCGCGAAAGCCCGCTGAAGATGCTCGTCACCACGGATTCCTGCCGGCTGGATCCGCACAAGCGGCTAGACAAGCTTCAGGTGCTGCCGGTATCGCTCCTACTGGGTGAGGCCATCAGCCGGATCCACACCGGCGGCTCCGTCGGCGCGCTGTTCGGCGCCCCCGTCTAGGACGCCGAGTGGCCCCGTTTACCGCCGCCAGACGGGGCCCGACGGAATCATCGGAGTGCCTCAAGACCCGTTGATATACTTGACCGATCTCATGAGGCTCCGGGCGGTGGCATGCTGACTTGGCTCAACCGGCTATTGGGCGGCAAGCCTTGGGAGCGAGACCTTAAGCGGATCGGCCCGATCGTCGCTGAAGTGGCAGACGTCGAGGACGAGCTCAGTGACCTCGACGCGGCCGAGCTGCGCGATAAGACCACCGAGTTTCGCGGGCGGCTCCTGGCGGGCGAGGATCTAGACAGCCTCTTACCGGAGGCCTTCGCGGCAGTTCGCGAGGCCGCGCGGCGCACGGTTGGCATGCGCCACTACGACGTTCAGCTCATCGGTGGTGCGATTCTTCACTCGGGGAAGATCGCCGAGATGCGGACGGGCGAGGGCAAGACGCTGGTGGCCACATTGCCGGCCTACCTGAACGCGCTGAGCGGCAAGGGCGTTCACGTGGTCACGGTAAACGACTACCTGGCCAAGCGCGACGCGCAGTGGATGGGCGCCGTCTACCATGCCCTGGGCATGAGCGTGGGAATCATTCAGCACGAGTCCGCGTATCTCTACGATCCGGAGTACGAGGCGGACGACGCGTCTATGAGGTTCCTGCGGCCGGCCGCGCATCGCCGCGAGGCGTACCACGCGGACATCACGTACGGGACCAATAACGAGTTCGGCTTCGACTACCTGCGCGACAACATGGTTCCGGACCTGAGCATGATGGTCCAACGCGACCTGAACTACGCCATCATCGATGAAGTGGACAACATCCTGATCGATGAGGCGCGTACGCCGCTCATCATCTCGGGACCCGCGGAGGACGCAACAGACTACTACGCCATGTTCGCACGGGTGGTTCCGCGGTTGCGGCCGACCGAGGACTTCACGGTTGAAGACCGCACCCGCACGATCATGCTCACCGAGGACGGCATCGAGCGGGTGGAGAAGATGCTGGGGGTCCAGAACCTCTACGACGCCGCGAATTTCTCGCTTACACACTATCTGGAAAACGCCCTCCGCGCCGAGTTCGTCTTCAAACGAGATGACCAATACGTGGTGAAGGACGATGAGATCATCATCGTTGACGAGTTCACGGGGCGCCTCATGCCCGGGCGACGGTACAGCGAGGGCTTACATCAGGCCATCGAAGCCAAGGAAGGGGTGCGCGTGCAGCGTGAAAACGTCACGTTGGCGCGCATTACGTTCCAGAACTACTTCCGCCTGTACGGGAAGATCGCCGGCATGACCGGTACCGCCATGACCGAAGCGGACGAGTTCCGCCGAATCTACAACCTGGACGTGGTCCCAGTTCCAACCCACCGCGCGATGGTTCGCGAGGACGGATCTGACCTGGTCTTCAAGTCTGAGGACGCGAAGTTCCGGGCGGTGGTAGAGGAGATTGCCAGTCTCTACGAGAGTGGTCAGCCGGTGCTCGTGGGCACGGTGACCATCGACAAGTCAGAGCGGCTCTCCGAGTTGCTGCGACGCAAGGGCGTGCCACACCAGGTTCTGAACGCCAAACAGCACGAGCGGGAAGCCGGCATCATCGCGCAAGCCGGTCGGCTCAAGACGGTGACCATAGCCACGAACATGGCCGGGCGTGGTGTGGACATCCTGCTGGGAGGTAACCCGGCTGGCGTGGCGGACGAGCTACTCCGCAAGCAGAAGCTCGACCGGACGACGGCATCTCCTGAGGAGATCGCCGCTGCCGAGGCGGAGGCTGAGCGCATCGTGGCCGAGGACCGCCCGAAAGTCCTGGAACTGGGTGGCCTGTTCATCCTGGGAACGGAACGGCACGAGGCCCGCCGCATCGACAATCAGCTCCGTGGCCGAGCGGGCCGGCAGGGAGATCCGGGCACCTCACGGTTCTACGTGTCGCTCCAGGACGAGCTCATGCGGCGATTCGGCGGCACGCAGATCGCCGGGCTCATGGACAAACTGGGCCTCGAGGAGGACATCCCCCTCGAGCACTCGTGGGTCAACAAAGCAATCGAGAATGCCCAGACGAAGGTTGAGACCTACAACTTCGACATACGAAAGCACGTCGTGGAATACGACGACGTGATGAACCGTCAGCGCGAGGTGATCTACGCCGACCGGCGCAAGGTGCTGGAAGAAGAGAATCTGCGGCCCATGATCGAAGAGTGGATTGGCGAAGAGATCGATCGACTCATCGCCACCCACCTCCCCGCGGAGCAGCCGGAGCAGTGGGACCACGCCGCACTGCTGACGTCCATCCGCCAGCTCCTACCGCTAACGCAGGAGCTCGCCGCCGATGAGCTGACGGACGAGCGGCCGGACGAACTGGGGGACTACTTCAAGCAGCAGACCAGTGTGATCTACACGCAGCGTGAGGAGCGGATCGGCTCCGACTACATGCGGGCTGTCGAGCGCAGTCTGATGCTGCAGATCATCGACCAGCTCTGGATCCAGCACCTGACAGCCATCGATGACGTGCGCGAAGGCATCAGCCTGCGGGCGTATGGACAGCGCGACCCCCTGATCGAGTACAAGAGGGAAGCCGCCGACATGTTCGATGGACTGTTGGAGGGCATCCACCACCATCTGGTCTACACCATCCTGCATCTGGAGCCGCGCGATCAGCCAGCCCGTAGGCCGCAGCAGACCTTTACCAACCGGGACGACGAGGGGGACCGTCAACCGGTGAAGACCCGGGCAAAGGTTGGCCGAAACGATCCGTGTCCGTGCGGGAGCGGGAACAAGTTCAAACGGTGCCACGGGCGCTGAGGGGAGCACGGTGACAACACCCACTGAAACGCTGCAAGCCATCATCCAGAACGTCGAGACCGTCGTCGTTGGCAAACGCTCGGAGATCGAGCTGACGGTGGTAGCTCTGGCGTGCCAGGGCCACGTTCTGATCGAGGATGTCCCCGGAGTCGGGAAGACCATGCTGGCCCGATCGCTGGCCCGCTCGGTGGGCTGCGAGTTCAAGCGCGTCCAGTTCACTCCGGATCTCTTGCCGAGCGATGTCACCGGCGTCTCCATCTACAACCAGAAAACCGGCGAGTTCGAGTTTCGCCCCGGCCCGGTGGTCGCGCAGGTCGTCCTGGCAGACGAGATCAACCGCGCCACCCCCAAGACGCAGGCAGCGCTGCTGGAAGCGATGGAGGAGCGCCAGATCACCGTTGACGGGGTCACGCACGAGCTACCCACGCCATTCATCGTGCTCGCGACGCAGAACCCCATCGAGTACGAGGGCACGTTCCCGCTGCCCGAGTCGCAACTTGACCGATTCATGCTAAGGGTGCACCTTGGTTACCCTCGCCGTGAAGAGGAGATCGAGATCCTGGGGCGCCAACAGCTTGCGCACCCCATTGAGTCTCTCCAGACTGTGGCATCGGCCGCGGACTTGCTGGAAGTGCATCAGGCCGTGCGCCGAGTACACGTGGACGAGCTCATCCGCCAGTACATCGTGGACCTGGCGGGGTGGTCGCGCAAGCATCAGGACGTGTATGTGGGCGCGAGCCCACGCGCTTCACTGTCGCTGTACCGCGCGTCACAGGCCTGGGCCCTCCTGCACGGGCGAGATTACGTATCGCCGGACGACGTGAAGGCGCTGGCAGTGGCGGCGTTTGCGCACCGCGTGATCGTCCAGCCCGCCGCGCGAGTGAAGGATGTCTCCGGCCGGACGGTGGTCGAGGAGATCGTCTCCACGCTGGCCGTGCCCGGCAGTCGGGTGCTCGCCTAGCCTCGGTCAGACCGGGTTCATTTGAGAGAACGCTCAATACAGAGCGCAGGATAGGATCGAGACAGGATCCCACCGTGATCGATCGCATCATCCGCTACAGCCGTTGGCGCCCGACCGTTCCGGTCGGTGTACTCATCCTGTGGGGCGTGGTGACGGTGCTGGCCCTCGCCGGCGGCTGGTACCTGATGTTCTACCTATCATGGGCCCTATTGTTCCTGGCCGGCGCGGCCTACGTCCTGGCGTTTGCAGGGCTCCGGTCTTTGTACTTCGACCGACAGGCGCGGGCGCTCAGAGCCGAGGTGGGCTCCTACTTCGACGAGCGAGTGGTGATTGAAAACCAGTCTTGGATCCCCAAGCTGTGGCTGGAGATCGAAGACCAGGGACAGCATCCTGAGCACACCGCCAGCTTTGTGGTCTCGTTGGGGCCTTACGGGCGATTCGTCCGCCCGGTGCACACGCTGTGTCGCCAGCGTGGGGTGTTTCAGCTTGGCCCCGTGTTCGCAGAAAGCGGCGACCCGTTTGGGCTGTTTCGCCAGCGCCGCCAGATCAGCGGCCATTCGACGCTGGTTGTGTACCCGATTGCGCTGGACTTGCCGTCGTTCGGCAAACTCCCGGGCGCCGTGCCGGGCGGTGGGTTGCAGGGCGAACGCGTGCAGTTCACCACGCCGAACGTTGCCGGGGTGCGGGAGTATCAGCCCGGAGACACGTTCAACCGTATCCACTGGGCGTCAACGGCACGGCAGCAACGCCTTATGGTCAAGGAGTTCGAGCTCGATCCGTATTCCGACGTGTGGCTGGTGCTGGATCTGGACCGTCGAACTATGGCGGGCGAAGGGACAGAGTCGACTGAGGAGTACGCCGTTACGATCTGTGCCTCGCTGGCGAAGCGTTTTCTCAACGAGAACCGGGCGGTGGGCATCATCACCCAGGGGCAGGTGCTCTCAAGCGACCGCGGCATCCGCCAACTGCTCCGCTCACTGGAGATGCTCGCGTACGTCCGCCCCAGGTCTGACGCGCCGCTCGAAGAGCTCCTGCTAAGTGATGAGCAGCGGTTCGGCCGGACTGATTCCCTGGTGGTGATCACCAGCTCCAGCGACGATCGATGGGTGCGGGCAGCGCGCGGCCTGGCCGCGCGGGGCATCCGCGCATCAGCGGTGCTGCTAGAAGCGAGCACCTTTGGCCCGGCGCCGGGCTCGCTGGTTGTGGCTGCCCAGGCCGCGGCGAGCGGAATCCCAACCTATCTGATCAAGCGCGGCGAGTCCATCGAACAGGGGCTCGCCACGCCCACTTTTGGCATGCAGGGAGCGTAGACAGCGTGGCAGCCCGCACCGCCTCCATCGGAAGCTACCGGGGCGTCTCCGATCTCGATCCGCAGCCACACCCGTTTCTCGGTTTCCTGACGCGGCCCATAGAGGGCTGGGTGGCTCTCATCCTCCTGCTGACGATCACGTGGTGTCTTGGCCACAGCGTGCAGGAGGCGGAGTTTGTCCCGCACCTGGAACCGTTGATCCCGATGGGCTTCGGCGCGGTGGTCTTTGGGTGGCTGGCCGCCCAGAGCAATCTACGCCCGCGGATGGCGCACGTGCTCAGCGGCGTGCTGGCTTGCGAACTGACCATCGCGGTGTACGCCGCGACATTGCCGCCCGCACCGTGGCAGTACCGAGTCAACGATCTTCTATACCGAGTCAACATCTGGTTCCAGGCCGCGTTCGCGGGAGGCAACAACCGCGACAACCTGATGTTCGCTCTCGCCATGGCGCTCCTCATCTGGGTGCTTGGCTACACGGCTAGCTGGCTGGTGTTCCGTCGACAGCTTGGCTGGGTGGCCGTGGGTCTGACGCTCACGGCCCAGCTCGTTCATCTTTCGTACAGCTACCAGACGCTGAACTACCACTTCTACGTTCAGCTCTTTGCCAGCTTCCTTCTGCTGGCCCGTATTGAGCTGGCCCAGCGCGAGCGGTTCTGGGCGCGCGCGCGCCTCGAGGTGCAGGGCAGCGTGCGACGAAACGTGGTGGTGGTTAGCAGCCTGGCCATCCTCGTGGCCATGCTCCTGGCAAACCGTGCACCGGCGGAGCAGCCGACGGACGTGCTGGAGCCGGCGTGGGCGCGAGTATCTGACACTATTCAGCGCGGGCAGAGCACATTCGATCGCCTGTTCGGTGGCGTCCAGGGCCCACCCACGGTGGTCGTCGGGCTGGCGTTCAGCGGGACACTCCAGCCGCGCGAGGGGTTTGAGCTGGGGACTTCGCCCGTGCTCAAGATAGAGGCGCCCCGTGCGCGCTATTGGCGCACGACGACGTACGACGTCTACACCGGGCAGGGCATCGCGAGCGGGCAAGTCTACGGAGACCGGTTTGAGGCGGGCCAGCCGATTCCGGTGCCATTTGGCGCAGGCGAGGCGCGCGAGGAGATGGAGCAGACGATCACCGTGCTGGCTCCGCAGTCTAATCTAGTGTTTGCCGCGGACGCGCCCATCCGCGTCTCCGTTCCCACCCTCTTCGAATGGCGAGACGAGCAGTTTGACCTGGCGGCGCTCCGACTGACCCAGCTCATTCGACGCGGCCAGCAGTATTCCGTGCTCTCGGCCGCGTCTATCGCTACCGAGCAACAACTCAGCGGCGCCGGCACCGACTACCCGGCCGGGATCGAACGCTACCTCCAATTGCCCGAGAGCGTTCCGCCGCGGGTCAAGCAAGCGGCGGCTGAACTGACGGCGCAGGCGGAGAACCCGTACCAGAAGGCGCTCGCGATTGAGTCATATCTGCGCGACCTCAAATACGACACCCACGTGAGCCCGCCTCCACCGGACCGCGACTGGGTGGACTACACCCTGTTTGACGCCAAGGCGGGGTACTCAGACTACCTGGCCACCTCAATGACCGTGATGCTGCGCTCCGTTGGCGTCCCGGCACGGGTCGTGAGTGGGTTTGCCCCGGGCGAGTTCGACGAGAACGAAGCCGCCATCATCGTGTACGAGAGCGAGGCCCACTCGTGGGTGGAGGTGTTCTTCCCTCGCTACGGCTGGATCAATTTTGAGCCGAGTGCGCTCCGAGCTCTGCCGTTCCGTCCCACGGACGAGAACCCGATCGAGCCGATCGGCGCGCTCGGCGGCGGTGACTATGGCGACACGTTGGACCCGTTCTTCGAGGACTTCGGCGAGTACCTGAGCGACGCTGGATTCAGCCTGCCGGAGCGTCGCGACCTGGCGTGGGTGGAGGCACTGGGCTACCTGGCGGCCGTCCTCGTGATCGCAGGGTTGGCGTACTGGATCGTACTGTCGCTGTTTCGCCGCGGGATCCGTGGACTGCCGTGGCACTCGCAATGGTACGCCCAACTTCGGCGGCTCGCCGCCTGGGGCGGCCTGGCCGGACCAGCATCTCAAACTCCCCACGAATACACAAGCTGGCTGGACTCCCGCCTACCGGGCAGCGGGCGCGTGGTCCGGCCGATCGCGGACTGCTACGTTGAGGGGACGTATAGCGGGCACTCACCTGGCCCGGAGACGCTGGCAAAGGCGGCGGCAGCCTGGGAAGAGGCACGTGGTCCACTGGCGCGGCGGGTGCTGCTGCGCGGCGTGATCGCGACGCAAGATCGCGTGCAACGGCTCTGGGAGCAAGTAAGCAAGCGTCGCGCGGCCTAGCTCCAGAAGCGGACAGGCAATGAGCTCACCGCGCGGCGCGAATCGTGGCGGCGAGACGTCGGCGTGGGGCGCGGTCGACCGCGCCAGGTTCCTGGCCTCGGTTCCGCTATTCCGCGAGTTGCCCGCGGGAACGCTGGCTGAGATCGCCAGTCGGTTCCGTGTGCACCGATATGGGCGCGGTGAGTTTGTGTTCCTGGCCGGTGACGCCGCCCGGGCCATGGGTGTGTTGGGGTCTGGTCGGATCAAGCTGATCCGCGAGATGGAAGACGGCCGCGACGCGATCGTGCGGCTGATCAGGGCGGGAGAGATGTTCGGAGCCGCGGGCGGGTGGGGCGGCGCCGAGTACCCGGCCAGCGCCGTTGCCCAGGACGAGGCGGTGGTGCTCCGCCTACCGGCGGAAGAGTTGATGGCGCTGTTGCGCTCGCAGGCCGACTTCGCGATTGCCGTGATTCGAGAACAAGGGCGCCGACTGGCGGAAGCGGCCGCGCGGATCGAAGACCTTCGATTGGAGCAGGTGGACCGGCGGATCGCCCGCACGCTCATGAGATTGTCCAGCCGATTCGGGAGCCGTGGGGAACGCGGAGTCACGCTCACGCTCAGTCGCCAGGACCTGGCGGAACTGGCGGGCACCACGCTGAGCACGGCCAGCCGGACGATCAGCGCCTGGGCGCGGGAAGGCATCGTGGCGGGCGGGCGCGAACGGATCATCCTCTTGGATGCCGAGGCACTGACCAGGATCGCCGGGGCGAGTCGCGCGACCGACCGGTCCTGACCCCAACGCGCCCGCCACGAGCGTCAGATGCCGGCACTTGTTGCCGATGGTGGCGATGGCTCACGGACTCGACGCGACGATGCCGTACCGACAGCGTGGCGCACCACTGGTTGAGCCGACGGGACGCCGAGCACTCCGATGCTGAATGTTCGCCGAGTTTGTCGAGGAGCAAAGACCGCGACGGCCATACCGCGCAAACTGGAGTTAGAGATGCCATAACGAGCCGCTCCAAAGGTGGCCGAAAGTGAGGACGCACCGTGTTTGCGCCCAATCCATTCCTTCTGATGTCGGTACTCTTCATGCTGCTGGCCGCGCTTGCCGCGGTTGACACGGCCGCGACGAGCCTGGGGTTGACCACGGCCTTCAACGGGCTTCGCTGGATCCGCGTTCATCTGATCACGCTGGGGATCCTGGCCGAGACGGTGTTTGGGCTGGCGCCGATGATGATCGCCGTACGATCCGGGCTCCCGAGGCCCGGAGCCCGCTGGGACATCTGGCTCGCCTTGAACGGCGGCCTGGTGATGCTATTCGTCGGGATCCCGCTGGTGAACGGGGTTCTGATCGCGGTCGGTGGCGCGTTGATCCTGGGCGCAACCGTGCTGCTACTGGGTCAGATTCGGGCGATTGGCATATGCCCCACCGCAGGTGGGCGGGTGCTGTACTTGCTCGGACTGACTTTCTTGCTGGTGGGGGTGACTATCGGCACGGGGCTCTGGATAGGCTGGGCTGAACCGCTCCGAATTGCCGTTCCGCTCGAAACCCACATCCACGCCAACGTTTTCGGCTTCCTCGCGATGACGATGGCGGGGTTATTGATTGATATCGTGCCGGTGTTCACGGGCCGGCGGTCGCCGGAATCCCTCCGCGTGGGGCCGATGGCATGGCTGATGGGGTGCGGTGCGACGCTGCTGGTGATTGCACCGTGGACGGGGATCATGCAACTCAATCTGGTTGGCATCCTACTTCACCTCTCGGGCACGATCTGGGTCCTGTTGACTGTCGTGACGATGGTTCGTGGCGCGGCCGACGGCTGGACGGCTGGCTCTCTCCACCTCGTGACGGGCTACGTCTGGTTTCTGGCCCCGCTGTTCGTGGCACCGCTGGTGATCACGGGCGTTGTGGGCGAAGGGGCCGAGGCGATCGAGCAGAGCGCCCCGCAGGCTCTGATCTTTGGGTGGGCCGCGCAGATTAGCTACGCGCTGGGGCCCGGCCTGCTCCGGTGGCTGCTGCTCCCCGGTGAGAAGCCGCGCCTCGGTGGCTCGTACGTGACTCTGATTGCCGCGCACCTGGGCGGGGTTTCGATCTGGGCGAGCATCCTGACCGCGCCGCTGCGTGCACCGTTGTACGCGCTGGCGTACACGTTCTGGGGCATCGCGCTGCTTATGATCCTGGCGGAGGCGTGGGGAATCCTGGCACGAGCCGGACGCGAGGGGCGGGAGGCGGTGCTGGCCTGATCTTGCGTGCCCCGCGGCAGAACGCCGCCCGATCGCGGGGGCGCGTCCTCATAGCGTGGGTACTCGGGAGCCAAGAGAGCGAATTGCCCGAGGCGCGGCTCAACCGGACTGATCCGTGGTTCCGCGTGTAGGTAGGCCGCCGGCGGAGGATCAGCGCGGCGCGCGGAGGGGTGATGACTGAGGTGCCCACTGGCGCGCCGGTGCGGACAGGGTGACAGAATGGACGCGTCGTACCGTGGCACTGTTGCGTGTTGCTGGGCGGCATTGCGCGGGCGAGTGCGCGCGAACTGCCGACATCGTTCACGCGCGGGCCGATGGCATCACGCTCTTGACACTCCGGTGGCGTTCATCTACGATGCCGCCACATGACGGCGGACCCAAGCGCTGAGGGCGCGTTGCTGCATACCGCGCTGCACGGGCGCCATGTCTCGCTCGGTGCTCGGATGGTGGACTTCGGTGGGTGGCACATGCCCATCCAGTACCCCACGGGAATTCTGGCCGAGCATCGTGCCGTCCGAGCGGGCGTTGGCGTGTTCGACCTGTCGCACATGGGACGGCTGTACCTTCGCGGCTCGGAGGCGTTCGCCCTTGGGCAGGCGCTCACGACGAACGACGTGCATGCACTGAGGCCGGGGCGAGCCCAGTACTCGCTGATCTGCGACGATAGCGGGCACATCCTGGACGACATCATCACGTACCGTACGCCTGCTGAGGCGGACGATGACGGCCTCTTGCTGGTCGTCAACGCGTCCAACCGGCTGGCCGTCCTGGAGCGCCTGGCCGAGATCCAGGCGAGATACGGATTGGATGACGCGATCTGCAAGGACTACACGCTCGAGAGCGTCATGATTGGTGTCCAGGGACCGGAATCCGAGGCCGTCATGACCGCGGTCGTTGGCGAAGCGGCTGCCCAGGTACGCTACTACGCGTCCGTGATGGTCACACTGCATGGCAAGCCGGCGCTCCTCGCGCGGACGGGCTACACGGGCGAAGATGGCTTCGAGGTGGTGGTCGCGGCGGTTGACGGCCCGTCGGTGTGGGACGAGGTCCTGGAAGCACGAGGAAGTGCCACACCGATGGCCTGCGGGCTTGGCGCGCGTGACACGCTTCGGCTCGAGGCCGGCATGCCCCTGTACGGGCACGAGATCGACCGTACCCGGACGCCGTACGAGGCCGGCCTGGGCCGCGTGGTGAAGCTCGACAAGGGCGACTTTGGGGGACGGGCAGCGCTGGCCGAACAAGCAGTGCCTCCCAAGGCAAGACTGATAGCCTTTCAGCTTCTCGAGGGCGGCGTTCCGCGCCAGGGCTATCCGGTTTTGATCCAGGGCGAGCGCGGTGGCGCAGTCACCAGTGGCAACGTCTCCCCTTCGCTGGGGCACGGAATCGGCATGGCCTACGTTCCTGCGTCATCGGCAGATATCGGCACGGAGCTTGCGATTGAGATTCGCGGCAAACCGGTGGCCGCGCGGGTCGTGGAGCTTCCGTTCTACGCCCACCGCACCCGCCGCTTCGCGCGGGCCAGATAGTGGTGCATCAACGGCGCCACAATAACCCTCACGAATCTCCAACACGATCCTTTTCGCGAGAGGCGATCCATTGAATCCTGAGGATAGGAAGTACACCAGCGAGCACGAGTGGGTGAAGCTGGAGGCCGGCCTGGCGGTGGTGGGCATCACGGATTTTGCCCAGAATCAACTAGGCGATGTGGTCTACGTTGAGCTGCCCGCGGTGGGAACGCGCGTCGAAAGCATGAAACCGTTCGGCGTGATCGAGTCGGTCAAGACCGCGTCAGATCTCTTTGCTCCGGTGACCGGCGAGGTCGTCGAAGTGAATAGTGACCTTAACGACTCTCCGCAGCTCGTCAACGATGGGCCATACGCGGGCGGTTGGCTCATTAAGGTGAAGCCGGATAACGCGGCGGAGCTTGACGGGCTCATGACGGCGGGCGAGTACGCCGCCAGCATCGGCGCGTAACGCGGCCATGGCGTTCACTCCCCACACTCCGACAGAGCGCGAGCAGATGTTGGCAGCCATTGGCGTTGCCGATGCAGGCGAGCTGTTTGCTGACATCCCGCCGGGCGTCAGATTCCCCACGCTCGACGTACCGCCGCCGCTGACCGAGCAGCAGACCGTGGACAAAATGGCCGCGCTGGCGAGACAGAATCGTCACGTGGGCGAGCTGGCCTGCTTTGTCGGCGCCGGTGCCTACAACCACTACATCCCCAGCGTGGTGCCCCACATCATGGGCCGCTCCGAGTTCTACACGGCGTACACGCCGTATCAGGCGGAGATGGCCCAGGGGACCCTGCAGGTCATGTTCGAGTTCCAGAGCCTGGTCTGCGACCTGTTCCAGATGGATGTATCCAACTCTTCGGTGTATGACGGCGCCTCCGCCGTGGCGGAGGCGGTATTGATGGCGCTGCGGGTCACGCGGCGTGAGCGCGTCGTGGTGGCGGGCGCCGTCAATCCCGAGTACCGGGCCGTGCTGGCCAGCTACGTGGACGGGCGCGACGTACAGGTCTCCACCTCAGCGGTGTCGCTGGAGCATGGGACGCTCAGTACCGCCTCCCCGGTGACGCTGATCGACGAGTCCACCGCGTGCTGTGTGATCCAACAGCCCGACTTCTTTGGCACGGTGCAGGACCTGTCAGAGATAGTGGCTCGATGCCGGGAGGTCGGCGCCCTGCTGGTCTACGCCATCGCGGATCCGGTCTCGCTGGGGGTGCTCAAGACACCGGGCGCCTGGGGCGCGGACATCGCCATTGCCGAGGGCCAGGGGTTGGGACTGCCGCTCAGCTATGGCGGTCCATGGGTGGGCATGATGGCCTGCAAGCAAGAACACGTCCGGCAGCTTCCGGGCCGTATCGTGGGCCAGACCACCGATGGAAACGGTAATCGTGGCTTCGTGCTCACCCTCCAGGCGCGCGAGCAGCACATCCGCCGCGAGAAGGCCACGTCCAACATCTGCACCAGCCAGACGCTGCTGGCACTGGGCACCACGGTCTACCTGGCCGCGATGGGGCCGGGCGGCCTGCGCCAGGCGGCCGCGCTGTCCCACAAGAACGTCCGGGCGCTGGCGTCACGCGTCCGCGACGTGCCCGGTTTCCGGGTGTTGAATCCTGGGCCAGTGTTCAACGAGATCACCATTGAATGCCCAATCGAAGGGGACGAGGCTCGGCGGACGCTGGTGTCCAGCGGAGTGCTGGCTGGGTTCCCGCTGGGTCGCGACTATCCCGGGCTGGAACGCTGCCTGGTGCTGTGCTGTACGGAGCGCAACACGCCTGAGGAGATCGAGCGGCTCGCGCAGGGTCTGCGGGAACTGGGGAGGACGGCGTGAGCGAGCCACTGCTCTCCGAGGTCAGCCGGGCCGGCCGGATCGGCCATCTCCTGGTGAATCCATCTCAGTGCGAGGGAGCGCTCGACGACCTACCCGCCGAGGCGTTGCGCGACGACCTGCGGCTACCCGAGCTCAGCGAACTGGACGTGGTTCGCCACTTCACTCATCTGTCCTCACTGAATCACAGCATCGACGCCGGCTTCTATCCGCTGGGCTCGTGCACCATGAAATACAACCCGAAGGTGAACGAGGACGTCTCGCGGCTGCCGGGTTTCGCGCACATCCACCCGCTCCAGCCGGACGAGACCGTCCAGGGGGCGCTCCGCGCCATGCTCGAGCTTCAGCAGTTGCTCGCCGCGGTGACCGGCTTCGACGCGGTCACGCTGCAGCCGGCGGCTGGCGCCCAGGCAGAACTGTGCGGCATGCTCCTGATCCGCGCATACCATCATGAGCGCGGCCAGACGCAGCGCACGCGGGTCCTAATTCCGGACTCAGCCCACGGCACCAACCCGGCGACGGCAGCCATGTGCGGCTACGAGACCGTTGCCATCCCGACAGATAGCCACGGGAACGTAGATCTGGCACGCCTGAAGGCAGAGGCGGACGAGCGAACGGTTGGTCTCATGCTGACCAACCCGAATACGCTGGGCCTCTTCGAACAGGAGATCCTGGAGGTCACGGAGACCGTTCACCGCGCAGGCGGGCTGGTGTACGGCGATGGTGCCAATCTCAACGCGATCCTGGGGGCGGTGAAACCGGCGGACGTGGGCTTTGACGTGGTCCACATCAACACCCACAAGACGTTCTCCACGCCACACGGCGGTGGGGGACCCGGTTGCGGCCCGGTGGCGGTGACCAGCGCACTGGAGCCCTATCTCCCCAGGCCGGTCGTCGTAGAGCGGCCGTCGGGCAGCCTCGAGCTTGACTGGGACCGGCCACGCTCCATCGGCAAGCTCAAGGGCTTCTGGGGCCACTTCGGTATCATGGCGAGAGCGCTGACCTACATCACGATGCAGGGTGACTCCGGGCTGCGCGACATCAGTGAGACCGCCGTGCTCAACGCGAACTATCTGAAGGCTCGGCTCAAGGACGTGTACCACGTACCGTTCGATCGCGTCTGCATGCATGAGTTCGTGGCGTCTGGCAGGAACCAGAAGGCGCACGGCGTACGGACGCTCGACATCGCCAAACGGCTGATCGACTTTGGGATCCATCCGCCGACGATTTACTTCCCGCTGATCGTCGAGGAAGCGATCATGGTCGAGCCCACGGAAAGCGAGAGCAAGGACACGCTCGATAACTTTGTGGACGTGATGGTACAAATCGCCCAAGAGGCGGTGGACTCCCCCGAATTGATCCATGAGGCGCCCCACAATCGCGTGGTTGGACGTCTTGACGAAGTCAGTGCCGCGCGGCGTCCGGTGCTCCGCTGGTCAAATGACTGGCCAACAGAGCACAATGGGGCGCCAAGCACCAGTGCCCGCAGCTGAGGAGGTCCAGGGGTGGCAGTCAGTAATGCTCCGCTACTAGAGGTACGGAACCTCAAGACGTGGTTCTACACCCCTGACGGCATCGTGAAGGCCGTCAACGGAGTGTCGTACACGCTCAACCAGGGCGAAGCGCTGGGTCTTGTGGGTGAGAGCGGTTGTGGGAAAAGCGTGAGCGCCATGTCGCTCATGCGACTGATACCCACGCCGCCCGGCCGCATCGTCGAGGGTGAGGTGATCTTCGACGGCAAGGACCTGCTCAAGCTGAACGACGAAGGGATCCGAAGGGTCCGTGGCAATGACATTGCCATGATCTTCCAGGACCCGATGACGTCGCTGAACCCGGTGCTCACGATTGGCCGACAGATCGGCGAGGCGCTGGAGCTCCACAAGGGCATGAGCCGATCGGACGCGCGCAAGCGCACGATCGAATTGCTGGAGCTGGTGAATATCCCGGCCGCGCGCAGCCGGGTGGACGACTACCCCCACCAGTTCTCTGGCGGTATGCGCCAGCGCGTCATGATTGCCATGGCGCTGTCCTGCGACCCCAAGCTGCTGATCGCTGACGAGCCCACCACCGCGCTGGACGTGACGATCCAGGCCCAGATCCTAGAGCTCATCAGCCGTCTCCGCCGCGAGCTAGGCATGTCGGTGATCATGATCACCCACGACCTCGGCGTTGTCGCGGGCGTCGCGGACAAGATCAACGTCATGTACGCAGGCTACATCGTGGAGTCGGCGCGCTCGGAAGAGCTGTTTGCTAACCCGCGCCACCCGTACACGCTGGGTCTTCTCCGGTCCATCCCGCGCATCGACGAGCCCAGGCGCGAGAAGCTCATCCCGATCGAAGGTCTCCCGCCGGATCTGGTCGACGCACCACCCGGCTGCCCCTTCATGCCACGCTGCAGCTACAAGGTGGACCGATGCGCCGAGGAGAATCCGACGCTCCAGCCCACCGGCCAGGGTCACAACATTGCCTGCTACGTAGATGTCACTGGAGGAAAGTCCTGAGATGGCGACTGAAGTAAACGGCAGCGCATCGGCCGCGGGAACGGGTGACACCCTCCTGCGCGTCGAGAATCTCAAGATGTACTTCCCGATCACGCAGGGGATCATCTTCCAGCGTCAGGTAGGGTTCGTCCGCGCCGTCGATGACATCTCATTTGACATCAAGGCGGGCGAGACGCTGGGCCTGGTGGGTGAGTCCGGATGCGGCAAGTCCACCACAGGACGCGCCATTCTCCAGCTCTACAAGCCCACGGCCGGCAGCGTGAACTTTGGCGGGAAGAATCTCCCCTCGCTCAAGGGCGGCGACATGCGGCGTATGCGGCGCGAGATGCAGATGATCTTCCAGGATCCGTATGCGTCGCTCAACCCCCGCATGACGGTGGGCAGCATCATTGGCGAACCGCTGGACATCCACGGTCTCGCCAAGGGCAAGGCGAAGCAGGAACGCGTTCAGGAGCTGCTACGTACGGTGGGGTTGAATCCGTACTTCGCCAACCGGTATCCGCACGAGTTCAGCGGTGGGCAGCGGCAGCGCATTGGTATTGCTCGCGCACTGGCCGTGGAGCCCAAGTTCATCGTTTGCGACGAGCCGATTAGCGCACTCGACGTGTCGATCCAGGCCCAGATCATCAACCTGCTGGAGGACCTGCAGGAGAAGCTGGGTCTCACGTACCTGTTCATTGCGCACGACCTGGCGGTGGTACGGCATATCTCGGACCGGGTGGCCGTGATGTACGTGGGCAAGATCGTGGAGATCACGGACCGCAACTCCGTGTTTGAGAATCCGCTCCACCCGTACACGCGCGCGCTACTGTCCGCCATTCCGATCCCGGATCCGGTGATCGAGAAGAAGCGGACCCGCATCATCCTGACCGGTGACGTCCCGAGCCCGGTGAACCCGCCGCCCGGTTGCCGGTTCAACCCCAGGTGCCGGTACGCGGAGGACAACTGCCGGTCCGAAGAGCCGAAGCTCCTGGAGCACAAGCCCGGCCACTTCGTGGCCTGCCACTACTGGAGCGAGATCGAGTCTGGCAGCAAGCGGGTCACGCAGGTCTCGGCCGATGAGGTCGCGGGGGCGGGCTCAGCGGCCTGAACCCAGAGCACCGTCCGGCCTCCACCCGTCGCTGGACCGCGCCGGGTGGAGGCCGCGACCGGGCACGCTAGAACGCTAGCGGGTCCTCCAGCGATTCAAGCTGAGAGATGGCCCGTTCTGCCGCCTCTCTGATATCTGCACGGCCGTCTTCAAGGGCGTAGATGAGCGCCTCGCGGGCATCCTCCCCGCCCAAAACGCCCAGCGCGGCGATGGCGGCGTGGCGCACCTCGCTTGCGCGGTCGTCGATCATGTCCGCCAGGAGCGGCGCAGCGGCTTCATCCCCTAGCTCGCCGAGCGCCCGCGCGATCTCGGCACGCTCGGCGGCGGTGGGTGCGCCCGAGTCACGCGCCAACGGTCCCAACCATTCGGGATTTGCCGTTCTTCCCATGGCACGAATCGCACCCAATCGGAGCGACTGTGCTGCCAGCCCGACCTCGATGGCTGCTTTGACGTCCGGTGAGTCCAGGTAACCGACAGACGCCAACGCCGCTGCCCGCACGGTAGGGTCCTCACCGTCGTCACGGAACACGCCAAGCAGGGTGTCACGGATCCGCCCTGGCGCCGACGGCTGGAGCTCACCGAGCTCAGCGCGTAGCGCGTACGGCGCCACCGCCTCGGCCGCGCGCGCCCGCACCGCGGTTTCCGGGTCGGATCTCAGAATGGCGAGCAGCCGCTCCAGGTGCATCGCGCTGCCGTCTTCCACGATCGAGCCCACGGCGAGCCGCCTGACCTCAGCGGAGGGGTCCTTCATCGCGGTGCTGTATACCGAGTTGAAGTCGTGGCGGAGCCGATCCCGCTCCGTGTCCGAGAGCCGGTTCAGCAGGCGCAGCTTCGCCGGCTCCGGCGTGTCGATCCACGAATCCTCGAGCAGCCGTACAGCATCACCTGAGAGATGACTGAGTGACGCGATCTCGTCGCTAGAGAGCTCCTCGCCGCCGCTCAGCGCGGCCAGGGTAAATGGGAAGAGCTCAACGTCTGCCACGGCGTCAGTACGCCCGAGCGAACAGTGCTCGGGAACTGCTGGGCCAGCCATCCACGATGCAGGCTCCGGCCTCGGCGGGCGCCGCCAGAGGTAGACAGCGAATCGTGGCACCCGTGCGATCCTTTATCCGCTCCTCGCACTCGCCCTTGCCGCACCAGTGGGCCTGGATGAACCCGCGCGGGCCCTCCATGATCTCCGCCAGCTCGTCGAACGAATCCGCGGATCGCGTCATCGCCGCGCGGTACCGGCATGCTCGCTCAAACAGGTTGCCCTGGATTGCGTCCAGAACCTGGCCCACTTCACCGTTCAGCGCGGACCAGGTCACGGAGCGCTTCTCCGGCCGACCGGGGTTTGCATCGTCCCGACGGACGAGCACGGCGTTCTCGCCGGCAACGTCCCGCGGCCCAACTTCCAGGCGGATGGGGACCCCCCGGAGGGTCCACTCATTGTGCTTCCAGCCGATCTGCTTCTCCTCGGACCAGTCAACCTCCACCCTGAAGTCAGCGGAAAGCTGAGCCTTTAGCCTGGCGCAGGCCTCGGAGACGAGCGCCTTGTCAGCATCTGTGCGGCCGAATATCGGCAGGATGACCACCTGGGTTGGGGCGACCTTGGGCGGAAGAATCAGGCCACCGTCGTCGCCGTGGACCATGATGAGCGCGCCCAGGATGCGCGTGCTCACGCCCCACGAGGTCGTCCAGGCGTTGCGCCGTTCGCCATCGATATCCTGGAAGCTGATGTCGAACGCCTTTGCGAAGTTCTGGCCGAGGTTGTGGGACGTGCCGCTCTGCAACGCCCGTCCATCCGGCATGAGCGCCTCGATGGTGTACGTGGCATCGGCGCCCGGGAACTTCTCTGACTCGGATTTTCGCCCAGGAATGACCGGGACGGCGAGATCCGATTCGGCGAAGTCGCGGTACATCTCCAGGATAGACATGGTCTCTTCCTGGGCCTCTTCGGCGGTGCGGTGGGCCGTGTGCCCTTCCTGCCAGAGGAACTCAGTGGTTCGCAGGAACGGCATGGTTCGCTTCTCCCAGCGCACCACGTTTGCCCACTGGTTGATGAGGATGGGCAGATCTCGCCAGGACTGGACCCACTTGCTGTACATGGTGCCAATGACGGTCTCGGACGTGGGGCGGATCGCCAGGCGTTCTTCCAGCTTCTCGCCGCCGGCCTCGGTCACCCACGCGACCTGGGGCGAGAACCCTTCCACGTGCTCCGCCTCGCGAAGCAGCAAGCTCTCTGGCACGAACAGCGGGAAGTAGGCGTTGCGGTGGCCCGACGCCTTGAACCGGGCGTCCAGGCGGGCCTGCATGTGCTCCCAAAGGGTGTACCCGTACGGGCGGATGACCATGCAGCCGCGCACGGGCGAATAATCCGCCAGCTCGGCCTTTGCGATGACCGATTGGTACCAGCCCTCACCCGAGCGGGGCGGGAGCTCTTCCACGAAATCCTTGGGGCGTTCCGCCACCTGTAGCCTCCAGCCTCCGCGGTAACATCATCGCCCCTCCCAGGATGAGAGGGGCGATGATGTCGTAACGGTTCCGCAACGAGTGCCTGAAAAGGATTGTATAGACGCTCAATTCAGGCCAGCAACCGCCGTTGCCCTTGCTATACTCGGCAACCGTGTCGGTCAACGTTCGTCCCCCCGGCGTCGCGTTCGAGCCCGAGCAGGTGGAATTTTCCGCGCCCACGCCCGTCGCGCTGGAGGTAGACCTCTCCGCGGTCGAGACCAACGTCAGGGCGATACGCGCACATGTTGGGAATCGCACTGCACTGTGCGCGGTGGTGAAGGCGGACGGCTACGGGCTGGGCGCCAGCACCGTGGCGCGCGCGGCGCTGGCAGCGGGTGCCGCGTGCACGGCGGTGGCTCGGGTTCGGGAGGCCGTCGCGCTACGGGAGGACGGCATCGTCTCGCCAATCTTGCTCATCGCGGGATTCGCCGCGGATGAGGCGGAGGAGCTCGTTCACTACCGAGTCACCCCCACGCTGGTTCAGATCGACGACGTACTGACGGTAGCGGCTCACGCCGCCCGGGCGCGCCGCATCGTCCCGGTCCATCTTAAGGTGGACACCGGGCTGAATCGATATGGCGCGCGCGCCCGAGAGGTGCTGGCCCTGGCGAACACGATTACCGCCTCGCCCTGGCTACGGCTCGCGGGCCTGTACACGCACCTGGCCACGGCGGACGAAGAGGACACCGCGTTTGTCACCGCCCAGCTTGACGAATTCAGCAGGATCCGGACGCTCCTGGAGGCGGATGCCATTGTGCCGCCGCTCGTGCATGCCGCCAACACGGCCGCGGCGTTGCGCTTTCCTCGGGCGCGGTTTGATCTGGTCCGCGTGGGCATGGCTCTCACCGGCAATACGCCCTCGCCCTACGTTGCCCGTCTGCCCCGCATGCGGTCGGCAGTGGCACTGCGGGCACAGATATTGCGATCGTTCACCGTCCAGCCCGGGCAATCGGTTGGCTACGGCAGAACGTTTGAGGCGACGCGTCCAGTGCGGGCGGCACTCCTGGGCGCGGGATATGCGGACGGACTGGCGCGGTCGGTGGCCCGCAACGGCGGCTACGTACTGATCCGCGGCCGACGGGCTCCGCTGATGGGGAACGTCAGCATGGATCAGGCCGTCGTGGACGTGAGCGACATACCGTCCGTCTCGCCCGGAGACGCCGCGACGCTGATAGGGACCGATGGCCGCGCGGAGATCTCTCTTGCGCAGTTCGCCGAGTGGAGCGACACGATCAGTCACGAGGCGCTGTGCCGCATTGGTCCGCGGGTGCCACGCGTGACGCTACGCGGCGCCGACGCCCGCCAGCGGTTGCCCCGCGCGGAGCCCGTGCCGCTGCGCTGATGAGCATCATCTCGCTGATCGAACGCAAGCGCGACGGCGGCGCCCTGAGCCCAGTAGAGCTCCGTGAGCTCGTGGATGGGTTCGTCCGAGGCGAGATACCAGACTACCAGGTCGCCGCCTGGCTGATGGCAGTCTGCTGCCGCGGGATGACGGATGCTGAGACCATCGCGTTGACCGTAGCTATGGCGGAGTCCGGGCGCCAGATGGACCTGTCCGGGCTGGGCGAGCAGGTGGTGGACAAGCACAGCACCGGTGGCGTTGCCGACACGACATCGCTCATCGTGGTGCCCGCGGTGGCCGCCTGCGGCGTGCGGGTGGCGAAGATGAGCGGCCGTGGGCTGGGTTTCAGCGGCGGCACGCTGGACAAATTGGAGTCCATTCCGGGGTTCTCGATAGACGTTTCGCCGGACCGGTTCGTCTCCCAGCTTGAGGAAGTTGGCGCCGTGATCGCCGGCCAATCACCGGATCTCGCGCCGGCGGATGGCCGTCTGTACGCCCTGCGAGACGTGACCGGCACGGTGCCGAGCGTTCCGCTCATCGCCAGCAGCGTGATGAGCAAGAAGCTCGCCGGCGGCGCGCCGGCCATCGTGCTGGACGTGAAGGCCGGTCGCGGCGCGTTCATGAAGAGTGTCGAGGACGCACGCCAACTCGCGGAATTGATGATTCGGATTGGCCACGCCGCCGGCCGAAAGGTGAGCGCCTTCATCACCAGCATGGACCAGCCGCTGGGCCGCGCTATCGGCAACGCCAGCGAGATTCGGGAAGCCGTGTCCATCCTACGCGGCGAACATCCCACATCACGGCTGCGGGCGCTGGTCGACACCATCGGCGGCGAGATGCTGCGCCTGGCGGGAGTCACGGGAACGGCCGAAGAGGGTGCGCGGGTGGTGGCACTGACCATTGCCTCGGGAGCCGCGCTGGAGAAGCTGACCGCGCTGATTGAGGCTCAGGGAGGATCTGCTGCCGCAATTGAGGACACTGACATCCTGCCTCGGGCGCCCATCCAGTGGGCCGCACGGGCGACCACCGAGGGCTGGATTCATCGCGTGGATCCGCTTGCGCTGGCGACAGCGGCCAACTCGATTGGCGCGGGTCGGGAGAAGAAGGGCGATTCGATCGACCCAGCGGTCGGCATAGACGTGCTGGTAGAGGTTGGTGACCGCGTGGAGAAGGGGCAGGATCTGGCCACGCTCCACGTGCGGACGATGGCGCAGGCGGGGCTCATCGCGGACTCCGTGGAGAGCGCGTTCACCGTTCGGCCGGATCGACCCACTATGCCTCCGCTTGTCCACGCGAAGCTCACGGGCTAGCGACTTCCCGCTCCACCGTATCCAGGACTAGAGCGCGACCTCGTGCGCGCGCACCCAGTCCCAGTCGATCTCCACCCCCAGGCCCGCGGCGCTGGGCGCGCGCATCAGGCCATCTGGCCCGGGATTTGGGTACGTCCGGAGGCCGTAGTCATAGCGTTCCTCTGGCACGAGCACCTCGTACCAGTCGCAGTTGGGAATGGCCAGCGAAGCGTGGAGATTGGCCCAGTTCATGATGGGGCTGGCGCCGTGATGAATCTCCAACGGCATATTGAAGCTCTGGGCAAGGTGTGCCGTTTTGATAACCCCGGTGATACCGCCCTTCCAGTACACGTCTGAGCGCAGGTGATCGCCAGCGCCGCGCAGAATGTACTCAGCGGAGAGATTGGCATGACCCGGCACGACCTCCGCCACCTGCACGGGGATGTCGAGCGCGCGCGACAGCTCCGCGTAGCCGGTAAAGTCGTAGTCGCGCAGGGGCTCCTCGTACCAGACGAACCCCAGCTCCTCGACCACGCGCCCGACGCGCATGGCCTCGTCTCGCGTGTACGCGCCGCCCGGGTCGAGCATAAGCGGGAAGTCGGGGCCCACCGCTGAGCGGACGGCGCGACAGAGCGTGATGTCGTCGTTCGCTCGGCCCATCGGGTGGATCTTGTACGCCAGGTACCCCCGCCCGCGGATCGCCTCCACCTCACGCAGATAGTCCTCAACGGAGTCCATGTGGGCGGATGAGGCGTAGGCGGGCAGCGACTCGCGGTAGCCGCCGAGAAGCCGCCACACGGGGAGACCCAGGGCCTTGCCGGCGATATCCCATAACGCCACGTCAATGGCGCTTGTGGCGAAGATCGGCAAGTAGCCCGCGCGCTCCAGGCGAGCCAGGCTCTGCCAGATCCGCTCGCGGTTCAGGGGGTCCTGGCCGATCACGCGCGGAGCGGCGACGCGCAGGATGGGGTCGGCCAGGGCCCGGCCCCCGCTTCCGCCCTGGGCACGCGCCGAGCCGTAGCCCGTGACGCCCCGGTCCGTCACGACCTCCACCAGCGAGATCTCCTGCTGGCCGCCCCAGCGGGCGCCGTGGAGCGGCGGCATAGGATGCTGGTAGACGATTACGCGGACGTCGGTGATCTTCACGGCCAGAGGACCTCCCGGTCGGCGGCGGTCAGCCCGTCGCCTTTGCCTCCGCGACGGCGGCCGCGGTGTGGGCGAACCAGCGTAGGGCAATCGCGGCGGACTGGTCCAGCGGTCGATTGATCACGCGGCAGGGCGGGAGCGAGCGGAGGAAGGCCCAACGGTAGCGACGGGTCCTCAACCGACCGTCTGCAACGATCATCACGCCCGTATCCTGGGTGGATCGGATCAGACGGCCGAACCCCTGGCGGAAGCGGAGAACAGCCTGCGGCAACGAGTACTGGGAAAACGGCTGCTCGAACTGCTCCGAGCGGGCCTCGATGACCGGGTCAGTCGGCAGCGCGAACGGCAGGCGAGCGACGATGAGGCAGCTCAGCGCGTCGCCCACCACGTCCACCCCCTCCCAGAAACTCGCCGCGCCGAACAGCACGGTTGGGCGTTCAGATCGGAACTCGTCCACCAGGCGCGACCGTGACAACCCGTCGAATCCCTGAGCCAGCAACGTCACCCCGCGTTGGCGGAGCGGCTCCAGCAGGGCTCGGTACGTTGCTCGAAGATGGGCGTGGGATGTGAAGAGCACCAGCGTGCGACCCCTGACCGCCGTGGTCACGTCCGCGATCAGCCGCTCAAAATCGGCCTGGAACAAGGCGTCGGTGGGCTCCCGAGCGTCCGAGGGGACCAGCACGATCGCGGCCTCGCGATAGTCGAACGGCGAGCCGACCGAGACGCATCGCGCGTCCTGGAGGCCAAGGCGGTCCTGGATGAACTGGAAGCTGCCCTCCGTGGTCAACGTGGCGGAGGTGAAGACGGCGGCGAGGCAATCGCCCAACAGTCCGCGCTTGATCGCATCGGCGATCAGTAGGGGCGCCGCGTTGACGCCGAGGTCCGCTGTCTCGCCCAGCGACAGCCAGCAGACCTGCCCCTCAACCGGGGTGGAGATGGCCGCGTCCAGCAGCTGCCGGGTGGCGGTCCAGAATTCGAGCTGGGCCAGCAGCTCGGCTCGCACGGCGTCCAAACGTTGGTCGTCCTGGTCCAGATCTTCGAGCGAGCGCGAGACTTCATTCACGGCCTGCACCACGGCCAGCAGTGGACGGGCGGCCTCCGCCCAGCAGACGTCCAACTCAGACCAGATGGGCTGGGTCCGAATACCATCCGTGATGCGCAGCGTGATGGGTCCGCCGTCTGTGGACCTGCCCGCGTGTGCTCGCAGGGCCTCCACGAGCAGTCCAAACACTGCCCCGATCGAGACACGAAGCTCAGCCACATTGGTCTCAGCCCGACGTACCGACTGCGCCACGGACTGGGCTGCTTCTGGCGAGAGATGTTGCCGCGCCACAGCGAGCGAATCCGCCAGCAGGCCAACCGACGACGCGCCGGTGGCCTCGGCTAGCCCGTCCAGCCTACGGGCGCTCTCCCGCTGCCCCACACGCTGGCTCAACTGTCTGGTGGCTTCATCCTCCAGGTGGTGCGCCTCGTCCAGTACCACGTGCGAGTATTCGGGCACTACGCTGCCGCCCATCATGGCATCGATCATCAACAGGGAGTGGTTAACGATTACGAGGTGGGCTGCCTCCGCAGCGCGGCGGGCCCGCGCCACGAAGCACGTGCCGTCGCGGTGGAACCGGCATCGCAGGGGCGTACACGCCTCGGTCGTGGCGGCCACGCGGGACCAGACCTCTTCCTCCGCCTCGTCGAGCTGAAGCTCGCCGCGGTCGCCGGTCTCGGTCAGCGGCAGCCAGAACAGGCTCTTGATGAGGAATGTCCGTTCTGCCTGGCTGGGCTGGTTGCCGGCGAGCAACGCCAGCCAGCGCTTGAGGCACAAGTAGTTTGCCCGCCCCTTGAGCACGGCCACGCGGATTGGCAGCCCCAGCGCCCTTACGACGGATGGGCAGTCTTTGGCCCAGAGCTGATCCTGGAGATTAATCGTATTAGTGGAGATGACGACGCGACGGTCGTTGTGATGGGCGAACACCGCGGCGGGTACCAGGTAGGCCATTGATTTACCGGTGCCGGTGCCAGCTTCAACGAGCAGGGCACCGCCGTCGTTGAACGCCCTTGCCACCTCTTCCGCCATTCGTCGCTGCTCCGCGCGTTCGGCGAACCCCGGTATGGCACGCGCGAGTGGGCCCTCCGACCCGAGCAATGCTGAGATGGCCTCTGGATCCAACGGCTCCGACCGTTCGTGCGGCGTGATGGGGGACCGCGGCTCCTGGGCCCGCTCCCACGAGAAGCCGGTCGCCGCGGCGGCCTCGGCTCGCGCCTGAGCCGAGGTGACGAGCTCGCGCGTTTTTGCCCGGTGTGCCTCGGCAAAGACAAGCTTGACTGGCCAATCAAGAGGCCCGGCGAGTCGCGTGACGTGCGTCAGTGTATTGAGGTCGAGCGCGTAGACTTGATCGACCAGCCTCAGGAAGCGGCGCATGACAGCTTCCGCGGTGTCTTCGCCAACGACTGCATCCCGGCCATCGGAGCGGACCGGAGCGACGATCGCCAGCGCATCGCTCAACCCGATTGTGGGGTTCGAGAGCGAGATGCCCGCTGACTCCAGATGCTCGTGCACGGCCGCCCGGTCGTGGCAGATCAGCGGGCCGCGCCCGACGAAGCGCAGGAGCTCGGCAGCGGGATCTGGCGTTGCGGACAGCGAGAGCTGACGTCCGTCAAGACTGGCGACGCGGCGTGCGGACCGTTGCAGCTCGCCGATCCACGACTCCAGCACGGCGTCGCCGCGAAAGCGGATGCACTCCACACGGTAGGCCCCACCCTCCCCGAGCGGGGTGATGGCCAGCGCGGTGAGGGGAAGGTCGATCATGAGGTCAGCGGCATGACATAACCCGAACCACGTGATGGTAGTACGCCGCGAACTGTCGGCGCAGGCTAGCGGGGAGCGGTGACCTCCAGCGCCCGGCGCAGGACGCGCTGCGCGATTGGCGCCGCCACTTCGGCGCCGGAGCCACCCCGCTCCGCGATGACGGCCACGGCCACGCGGGGACGGTCCGCCGGGGCATAGCCGGCGAACCAGGCATGCGTCGGGCTACCGGTGGTGCCCGTCTCCGCCGTCCCGGTCTTGCCAGCGACCTGCACCCCTGGGATCTGTGCGCGCTGGCCGTATCCGGTCTGGACGCCCAGCGCCATCATCTCGGCGAGCGCGGTGGCCGCCGCACTGCCCACGACGCGGACCGATGAGCCGGGCGGGGGTACCTCTACCGAGCGGCCGGCGGCGTCCCGCAGACCGAGGACCAGCCGAGGCGCGGGCATCATCCCGCGATTCGCGACCGCGGCGGCGGCGAGCGCCACGTGGAGCGGCGTCACAACAACCTCGCCCTGCCCGATCCCCGTCTGTGCCAGCAGTCCGGGCGTCCAATCCGCTGACCGCTTCAGCGTGGCCTGCTGGACGTGTAGATCCAGGGACACAGCAGCGCCGATGCCGAAACGGCGCGCGTACTGCTCGAGGCGATCTCCGGACGATCGGATAGCACCGGGCGCGCCGGTATCGCCCGAGAGTGCATCGTCGCCCAGACTCAGCGCGGGGCGACCCAACTGGATGGCCGTGAGCGCGAATGTGCGATTGGAAGACCAGGCGAACGCCTCACGGTAATTGAGCAACGGTAGCTGGGCGTGATTCCGGCAGTCCGCGACGAAGCTGCCCAGAATCAGCGGTTGGGTGCAGCGGAATCGCGCGGCGGGATCCACCAGCCCCAGGTCGAGCGCGGCCGCCGCGGTGATGATCTTGAAGACTGATCCGGGCGCGTAGCTGGAATCAATGGCTCGATTGACCAGGGGGCGCGCCTCGTTACGCACGAGTGACTCCCACTCACGCTCGACCGCGGCGGGGTCGAATCCCGGCGTGCTGACCAGCGCGAGGATCTCGCCGGTCACGGGGTCCATCACCACCACAGAACCGGCGTGATCGCCCAGTGCCGCGGCCGCCTCCGCTTGAAGCCGCAAGTCCACCGTCGTCACGACGTTGACCGAGCTTACCTGCCCGATGCCTATCTCGGCGGCGATACGCCCCCAGGTTGAGATGGGCGCGTCGCCGCGAAGCTCGCGGTCATAGCGCTCCTCCAGTCCGGTGAGGCCGTACCGCGCTGAGGCGTAGCCTGTCACCGCGGCCACGGCTGGTCCCGCGGAACGCCGTGCGCCGCCGCCACCGGTGTCAGACCACGCCAGGGGGCGCCCCCCGCGGTCCACGATGGCACCCCGTGTGGCGCCTGCGTGCTCGCGATCACCGCCGGCGCGTGAGAGCACCTCGTCCGAGCGGAACACCTGCCAGTAGCCCAGTGCTAGCGCGATGACCAGGAACGCGGCCATGGCGGCGGTGTGCACCCGGCGGATCTCAGGCCCCACGCCCCACTCCAGACTGGCGATGGGAGGCCCAGATCAGCATGCCGATGCCAGCCCATGTCACCACCGCCGAGCTACCACCGTACGAGACGAGGGGAAGGGTTACACCAGTGAGCGGCAACAGGCGAACGGTCCCGGCGAGGATCACAATGGTCTGGATGGCGATGAGGCTAGTGACGCCGGCCGCGAGCATGGCATCGAATCCCGGGGCGGCGGCCGCCGCGATGGCGAAGCCTCGCGTCACCAGGACGGCGTAGATCATCACGACCGCCAGCGAGCCGACCAGCCCTAGCTCCTCGCCGATGACGGCGATGACGTAGTCCGTGTGTGCTGCTGGGACAAGATCCGGGCGACCGGCCCCGAGACCCGCCCCAAACAGCCCCCCCGCCGCCAGGGCTGCTAGCCCCTGCACGATCTGATAGCCGCCTGTGTCTCGGCTCACCCACGGATCGAGCCAGATGGCTACCCGAAGCTGGACGTGGCTGAACCGCTCGTAGGCCACCAGTGCCGCGGCGACGAACGCGGTGAGGGAGGCCAGCAGGTGGGCAGTGCTGGCGGACGCGAGGTAGAGCATGGCCGCCGCCGTGCCAAAGAAGATCAGGCCCGCCCCGAGGTCCCGCTGGAGCACCAACAGCAGCACGGAGAAGCCAACGGCCGCCGCCATAGGCACCAGATAGACGGTCCCGCTCAGAGGCACGCCGAGAAACCTGCGACCGTAGCGGAGCACGGCACGATGTTCATCCAGGAACGAGGCGAGGAAACCCACCAGGATCAGCTTCACTAGCTCTGATGGCTGGGCGGTCAAGCCGCCGGCCCGGATCCAGAGGCGGGCGCCACTGCCATTGGGATCGCTCCCCACGACGACCGTGACCGCGAGCAGCAGCAAACCGAAGACCAACGCGACATAACGATAGTCACGGAGCATCTCGATAGCCCGCGGTCTCGCGAGCAGGACGCAAAGCACGGCGGTGCCGGCGCCGGTCCAGATGAGCTCCCTGGTCAGAAGGGAGGGATCCAGTCGGCGCGACAGCACGAGCCCGACCGCGGAGAGCACGGCACCGCTCGGCAGCACGAGGCCATCCGCATGCCGGCTCCACACGACGGTCGCGATGTGGGCAGCGAGAAGGCAGCAGGCGAATACCAGGACCCAGCCGAACCGCACGCGGTCAGCGCCGGCCAGATCGAGCTCCGCCAGGAGGCAGAAGGCGAGGGGGAATGCCAGCAGGGCTAGCTGGCGCCACCTGCCCAGCCGCGCGGCGGCGAGTACGCTCCGCACCCGCGTTAGATCAGGCTACGAGCCGGAGCGTCACGTCGCCCAGGGCCACGCGGTCGCCGACGCGGACCTCGGTGACGGTGCGCACCGCTCGTCCCTCCACCAGCGTCCCGTTGGTGCTCCCCAGGTCGCGGATCCGGACCCGCGGGCCATCGGCGAGAACTTCGGCGTGCACACCGGAGACGTGCGCGCCATCGATGACCAGATCGCACTCGGGCGACCTGCCGATCCTGAGCGGAGCCTCCGCGCGGAGCTCCGCGCCGGCCGAGAGCCCGGAGCCGCCGGGATCTACCACGTGGAAGGTCACCAGGCGGGCGGTGGTCACGCTGGCGGCCACGGACCGGCGGCAGGATGCCAGCACCGCGAGCGTGAACGCGTAGAGCACGCCGACGAGCGCCAGCTTGACGAGCACACCCGTGCTGGCCGCCAGCCAGAGCCACAGGCTATCAAGCACGCGCCGTCGACTCCACCTGGCGGACCCACAGACGGTAGCCCCCGGCTGAGATCTCGTCGCCGGGATAGACGCTGGTGCTGGCAACCGGACGGCCGTTGACTGACGTTCCGTTGGTGCTGTTCAAGTCTGCAATCACGAGATCGTGGCCGACCCACCGGAGGGTCAGGTGGGTGCGTGAGACGCGCTGGTCAGACACCACTATGTCGCTTGCGGATGACCGACCGAGAACTGTGACCGGCCGCTCAAGCGCGAGTCTGAGGCCGCCGGAATCCACAAGCTCCAGCCGTCGCGTGACCGGCAGGCGCGCTGTGGGGGCCAGCGTATTGCTGGCGCGGGGCTCTCGCTCGTCGCGGGTGTGGATGACGTGGCGGATGTCGCCGCGTCGTACGTCCGTTGAGGCCTGCAAGATCACCGCGACGCGCTGGCGCGGCACGACGCCGTCGCGCCGTAGCGCAGCAGACACCCGACGCTCCAGGGAGTGCTCGAGGGCCGCGTGCTTAGCGCGTAGCGCATCGAGGTCAGCGGGATGGAGGCGAACGACGTATGGTCCGTCCTCGCCTGGGCGACGGCGGCGCGCGTGTCGTGCGACGAGCATGGCCACAGCGTCCAGCGCGGGGGACAGCCGCAACAGGCGTGGCGCGGCGCCCTCCGCGACGCCGCGAATGCGCTGCTCGATCCGCTCAATGAGCGGGACGCCCCACGGACCAGCGGACCTATCCTGCTTCGCTCCCGGCTGCTCCACGCGCGCTCCCTGGGTACGGACGAAGGTCAGCCGCCTCCGGTTCCGAGATCGGTGTGGGGGCGGGTTCGATGACAGGCAAATGCCGCACACGAGCACCATGCGACGTGCAGGCACCCTGGTGCAAGATGCGCTTGTCCGCATCCCCGATGGGTCGGTATCATGCCGCCGTATGTCGAGGAACTGTCGACCATGACCCGCGGGGCGTCCGGAGGAGTGTCGCTCTTCCAGCCCCAGCATCCGCACCCCTGAACCAGCGCCGGCTCCGCGTTTGCGAGGGCCGGTTTTTGTTTGCCCGACCGTCGTTACGCCTCAATAGCATCGTAGGACCCAGCATAGGAGCACACCACACATGACCAAGTACGTCTTCGTGAGTGGGGGAGTCGTCTCATCTGTCGGTAAGGGCATCACTGTGGCGTCGCTGGGCCGACTGCTCAAGAGCCGTGGCATCGCCGTCTCGATCTTGAAGCTGGATCCGTACATCAACATCGACCCGGGCACGATGAGCCCGTATCAGCACGGCGAGGTCTTCGTCACCGATGACGGCGCCGAGACGGACCTGGACCTGGGCCACTACGAACGGTTCATCGACGAAAGCCTCACCCGCGCCAGCAATGTCACGACCGGGGTGATCTACTCCGGCGTCATCGGCAAGGAGCGACGCGGCGATTTCCTTGGCGGCACGATCCAGGTGGTCCCCCACATCACTAACGAGATCAAGGATCGCATCACGCGCGTCTCGCGGCAGACCGGCGCGCAGGTGGTGATCGTCGAGGTGGGCGGAACGGTCGGCGACATCGAGTGTTTGCCGTTCCTGGAGGCGATCCGCCAGATGAACCGCGAGCTGGGGGCGGAGAATACACTGTTCATCCACGTGACGCTCCTTCCCTACGTGGGTCCAACCAAGGAGCTCAAGACCAAGCCCACCCAGCACAGCGTCAAGGAGCTCCGCGGTATTGGCGTACAGCCGGACGTCATCGTAGCTCGCTCCGACTACCCAGTCCCGGATGAGCTGAAGGACAAGATCGCGCTATTCTGCGACGTTGATCGCCGTGCCGTGGTGCCGTTGGAGACCGCGCAGACGATCTACGAAGTGCCGCTGGTACTCGAGGAGGCGGGGCTGGGCGAGTTCGTCGTGGAGCAGCTCAAGCTGGAGGCGGCGCAGCCAGACCTGGACGAGTGGCGGGCCATCGTGAGGAAGGCCAAGAGCGTCTCAGATGAGGTGGTGATTGGCGTCGTTGGGAAGTACGTTGAGCTGGAGGATTCCTACCTCAGCGTGAAGGAGGCCCTCCACCACGCTGGATGGCACCATGACGTCAAGGCCCGCGTGGAGTGGATCGACTCTCAGTCGTTCGAGCAGGACGGGGACATCTCAGTCCTGGACACGCTGGACGGCATAGTGGTGCCGGGCGGGTTCGGTAGCCGTGGTATCGAGGGCATGATCCGCGCGGCCCGGTACGCGCGGGAGCGACGCGTCCCGTACTTCGGGCTATGCCTGGGCCTGCACGTCTTGACCATCGAGCTGGCGCGGCACATCGTCCACAGTGACGAGCCAAACAGCACGGAGTTCAACCTCTTCAGCAAATACCCCGTTATCGACCTCCTACCGGAGCAGAAGGATGTCACCGACAAGGGGGGGACGATGCGCCTTGGCGCGTATCCCTGCCAGCTCACATCCGAGACGCGAGCCAGAGACGCCTACGGGGAGCAGATTGTCTTCGAGCGGCATCGCCACCGCTTTGAGTTCAACAATGAGTTCCGTGGCCTGCTCGAGGAGCATGGCCTGGTGGCCAGCGGCGTCTCCCCGGACGGGCGCCTCATCGAGATCGCCGAACTGGCCGACCACCCGTGGATGCTGGGCGTGCAGTTCCACCCTGAGCTGAAGTCTCGCCCGAACCGACCGCACCCGCTCTTCCGAGATTTCATCCGCGAGGCGGTGGCGTTCCGATCCCAACGCCTGACGCCAGGGATTGTGAGTCGCCAGTAGCGCCCACGGCGTGTGCTAGCATCTCGGTCTGGTGGGCTGAATAGGCGCCGGCAGCGGCGTTACGTTTGGAGATGAGCTTTGGACGACGCGCGCCTTTTCGTAGTGGTTCTGGCAGGGGGCAGTGGGACCCGGCTCTGGCCGCTTAGTCGGGCGCACCATCCAAAGCAGCTTCTCACACTGCATGGCGACGGCTCACTCATTCGCAACACGGTCAACCGGGTTCTCCCGCTCGTGGGCCCGGAGCGCGTGCTGATCATGACAGAACGCTCGCACGCCGACGCGCTTGCGGCGCAGCTACCGGAACTTCCGAAGGGGAACGTGGTCGTGGAGCCCGCACGCCGCGGCACGGCCGCCAGCCTGGCGCTGGCCGCTTCGGTGATCAGAGAGCGGCGCGCGGACGCCATCATGGCCTCCGTTCATTCAGATGCCTACATCGAGGATGATGCCGAGTTCCAGCGTACGCTGCTGGCTGCTTTCGCGGCGGCGGATGACAAGCGCAGCCTGGTGTTGATGGGGATCCAGCCGTCTACGCCGTCGGAGCAGCTCGGCTACATCGAGGGCGGCGACACCGTGGCCAGGTACGGTGACTATCCCGTGCAGCGGGTGGCGAGATTCGTCGAGAAGCCTAAGTTGGAACAGGCCCGCGAGTACGTAGCCTTGGGCAGGTACTACTGGAACCCGGGCGTGTTCGTCTGGCGCGTGGACGTCATTCTCGATGAGTTTCGGAGCCTACAGCCGGCCATCCACGCGCCCGTCACGCAGATCGCTCGTGCCATGGCAGACTCGGGCAACGATTCGGCGCTCAGGCAGATCTACCCCACGGTCCCGGTGGAGACCATCGACGTGGGGATCATGGAGAAATCAGACCGCGTGCTCGTGGTGCCGGCCAGGTTCAAGTGGAGCGACATCGGTAGCTGGCGCGAGCTCCTGGAGATCCTGCCGCACGACGAAGATGGCAACGTGGTCCACGGAACCCACCTCTCGCTGGGCACCAGGAACAGCCTGATCTACGGAACGACCAAGCCCATCGCCACCGTGGGGATGGACGACGTCATCGTGGTTGAGGCGGAGGACGTGATCTTCATCTGCCCTCGCGACCGAGCCCAGGATGTCAAGTTACTGGTGGAACGCCTCGCGATCGACCCGGAGCGGCGCGCCCTACTCTGATCACCGTCAGGCGGCGCCGGCCGCCCGAGCGGGTGTACCGCCGGTGAGGCGTGACCACAGCGCCTTCAGCTCGCCTGCTTCCCACGAGTACAGCAGCAGGCTTGCGTTGAAGATGGAGCTGTACGTCCCCGAAACGATGCCAACCAGCAACGCCAGCACGAAGTTGTGAATGGTGACACCACCGAACAGTCGCAGCGTGACCAGCGTTAGCAAGACGGTGATGGACGTGTTCAGTGAACGCGCCAGCGTCTGGGTGAGGCTGTGATTCACCACGTCTCCGAACGATTCGCCCGCGTGCCTCACGATATTCTCGCGAATCCGGTCGAACACCACGATCGTGTCGTGGACGGAGAAGCCGATCACGGTGAGCACGGCGGTGATGAACATGGCGTCTAGCTCAATGCTCGTGAATCTTCCCAGGATTGAGAACACGCCCAGCACTAGCAGCGCGTCGTGCACCAGCGCCGCCACGGCACACGCCCCGTAGCGAACGGGGTGGGGCACCCGGCGGAACGCCCACCAGAGGTACAGGAGGATCCCCACGCACGCTCCGATGACCGCGAGGATCGCGTATTGCACGATTTCTGATGCGATGATGGGCGAGACGTGATCCACGCCCAGGATCTCTACCTGGGCAAATCGCTGCCGCAGTCCCTGCTCCACGACCTGCCGCTCCGTCTGGGACTGAGTTGCCACGCTCTCGCTGATGTCCTGGGCAAAGGCGAGGGTCCGCACGATCCAAGTGCCGGCATCGGACGCCTGGACGATGGCTTCGGCGTGGCCCATCTCCGCAAAGGCGTCGCGCAGCTCAGGCTGGGTCACGGCACGATCGAAACGGAGCAGCATGATCGTGCCGCTGGTGAAATCGATGCCCGGTCGAACACCGCCGGGCAACACCAGCGATAGCGTGCCGGGCAGGATGATCAGGAGCGAGAGGGCGTAGAACACCCAGCGCCTGGCCACGAAGTCAATCGTCATCCGCGGATACCTCGCTCACCGAGTCTCAGGGTGGGTGACGGCCGCCGCTCTGGCGCGGACTCCGGCACCGTCATGCCAAACAGGACTGGGTTGTGGACCCAGGAACCACTCGCGATCAGATTAAGCAGCGTCCTCGTTACGAAGATCGCGGAAAAGAGGCTCACGACAACACCGATAGCCAACGTGAACGCGAATCCCATAATGAAGCTCGCACCAAACCGCTGGCCGAAGACGAACAGCAGGGCGCACGTGATCAGGGTGGAGACGTTTGAGTCCTGGATGCTGCTCATGGCTCGCTCGAAGCCCGCGCGCAGCGCGGCGCCCAGCGTCTTGCCCCAACGCAGCTCTTCACGTATGCGCTCGAAAATGAGGATGTTCGCATCCACCGCCATGCCGATGGACAAGATGAACCCTGCGATCCCAGCCAGCGTCAATGTGACGGGAATCAGCTTGTAGAGTGCCAACGTGACGAGCGTGTACACCAGCAACGCCACGGTCGCGAGCGCACCTGGCAAGCGGTAGTACAGGACCATGAAGAGCGCCACGACGATCAAGGCGATCTCGCCGGCGATCACGCTCTTGCGCACGGAATCCGTGCCGAGCGTCGCGTCCACCGTACGCTCCTCGATGATCGAGATAGGCACTGGAACCGCGCCTGCATTGAGCTGAATCGCCAGCGTCTTGGCCTCGTTCAGGCGCACGCCCGTGATGACACCGTTACTGCTGATCACGGCGTTCACGGTGGGGGCGGAGATGACCTGGTCGTCCAGGAAGATGCCCAGCGGTTGACGAATCAACCGCCGCGTGATCTGCTCGAACAGCAGCGCTCCTTCTGAGTTGAACTCAAACGCCACCTCGGGCTGCTGCGTGTTCTGGCTGAAGACGACCTGCGCGGTAGGCTTGAAGTACTCGCCGGTTAGCGGCTTCTCCTGGCCATCGCTGCCGGTAGCGAGCGCCACTTTCCACTGTCCGTTGGACGGATCGCGCTCTCGGAAGTCCAGGCGCGCAGTCTGGCCGATGAGCTTCTTGGCATCCTCGATGTCCTTCACGCCGGGGAGCTCCACAATCACCCGATCCGCGCCTTGCGCCTGGATCAACGGCTCGGCCACGCCGTAAGCGTTCACCCGCCGCTCCAACACCTGGATGACGCCTTTGAGCACGCGCTCCGTGTCACCCTCCGGCGCCTTGCTCATATCAGCCTGGAGCACCAGGTGGGTGCCGCCCTGCAGATCCAGCCCAAGGCGGGCGCCCTGCCGGTCGAACGTGAAGTTGCCCAGCTTGATGTGGACGCCGGTACTGCCGGGCAGGGCGTCTCCGCCCGGAATGTAGTTACCAGGCTTCTGTGGCCATACGACGGCGCCGGCGCCGAGTGTGATCAGCGCCACAAACAAGAGGCGCCAGTATCGCTTCATGCCAGTCCTCAGGCGCACGTGGCGCCAATCGAGTTATATCGCAGGCACGGCAGATCCCCGCCCTTCTGGAAAGTCCGGGTTCGCCGAAATGCGCGGTCTCTGGTTGTGACGCTGAGGGACCGCCGCCCTCGCGGGGGCATCCGCTCTCATGGCGGTGTGCACCTCGCCGTCACCACCCGGCTGGGGCAACGATCGCGCGGCGGGACTAGTTGGATGGCGCCGTCTCACCGCTGGCCGCGAGCTCGCGATCGATCGCCGCCTGGGCAGCGGCGATGTAGTCTGGAGAAGCCACGATGCGGTGGACGCCGTCCGACCGCCAGGCCTCATCAAGATTGTGCCGGGGCAAGTCTCGAACGCGGAGACCGCTGTTGTGCGGATCTTCATAGCGGCTGAAGTACGCCTCAATCCGGACCTTCAACTCGGCGAGTATGCCGGCGTAGGCCGGGTCAGAGGCAAAGTCCTCCGTCTCTCGTGGGTCGCGCTCCAGATCGAACAACTCGGGAGTGCCATCCGGGTAGCGCAGGATGAGCTTGTGCCGTCGAGTACGAATCATCCGCAGATCGCCGTACTCGCCAAACACGTGATCCGCCCAACGCTCTCGCGCGTCACCGCGGCAGTGTGCGCGGAACGAACGGCCCGGATAGCGTCGCTGCTCGCGCAGCTCGGGCTCGATCGTCACCTCGGCGTGCTCGAGGATGGTCTCGAAGAGGTCGCAGTGGTTGACCAGCTCCCCACGTACCTGCCCGCCCATGAGCGCTCCGGGGTGGTTGAGGATCAACGGTACTCGGATCGACTCCTCGAGCATGTTGTAGGGTCGCGTGGCGTTTCCTTTGCCCCAGAGGCCGTGATGGCTCGTATTGAGACCATGGTCTGACGTGTAGATGACCAGTGTGTCTTGAACGAGCTGTTGCGCGTCTAGCTCGTCGAGCAGGCGTCCGACCTGCTCGTCGATCTCCGTTACGGAGGCGTAGTATTGCGCCAGCGCCTCGCGGCGATCGTTGCGGGTGGGGAAGACCGCCTCCGCGTTGAGCCGCCCAAACGGGTACATCTCGTCGTCCGGAACGTCTCGGAACGTGCTCGTCCGGTAGTGACGGACGAGTCGCTCCGGGTGGTTGGTCCACGGACTGTGCGTGGCGATGTAGCCGACGAAAAGAAAGAACGGCGACTTGTCTGGCCGCTGCCGCAGGAAATCCACCGCGTGATCGGTGATGGCATGGCGGTTGTAGACGCGGCCCGGTCGATCGGCCGGCGCCGGCCACGGCGACTCGAAGCCGGAGGGGCGGGAGACCGGCATTGAGGTGGAGTACCAGTAGTCGAATCCCGGCTGGCGAAGCTCCGGACGTCCCTGATGCCATTTCCCGGAATGGCCGGTCACGTAACCCGCGTCGTGGAGGAACTGGGCCAGGGTCGTTTCGCCTTTGAGCCACTCGGTCGCCTTCACGTCCGGCGCACCATCCGCGAGATAGTCGTGCATGCCGTGTTGCGAAGGCAGCCGCCCTGTCATCAAGCAGGCGCGGGCTGGCGAGCAGACCGGAATGGGCGTGAACGCGTTGGCCATCCGCACGCCGGTCGCGGCCAGGTAGTCGAGGCTAGGCGTATGGATCTCGCTGTTGCCGTAACAGCCGTTGGCCCACTGGCCGTGGTCGTCGGTCTGGATCAGGAGGATATTCGGTCTCATCCGGCGTGTGCTCCTCGGGCGTCGATGATTGTCGATACTGGTGCAACCTACTTCAGTCCGGTTGTGGCGACGCCGCGCACGAGAAAGCGCTGGGCCGCCACGAACAGGAGGATGATTGGGAAGGTGGAGGCGCTGCTGGCGGCGAAGATCCAGTCCCAGCGGGTGGACGCCTCGATGCTAAACGTCGCGATCGCCACCTGCACCACGCGGAGCGCGTCGTCCTGGGCGACCACGAGCGGCCAGAAGAACGAATCCCACGTGAAGAGGAACTGGACCAGCGCAAAGCTGACCAGCGCGGGGCGGACGAGCGGCAGCATCAACGACCAGTAGGTCCGCGGCCACGAGGCGCCGTCGACCGCGCCGGCGTCCACCAGATCCTGCGGGACCTCGGAGAATGCCTCGCGCATCAGCAGGATACCGAAGGGATTGACCACCCACGGCAGGATCAGCCCCGCGTAGCTGTTGGTCAGCCCTAACTGCTTCACCACCAGGTACATCGGCACGACGATTGCCTCGAACGGAATGAACGAGGTGCTGAGGGCGAGCATGAACAGCAGCTCGCGGCTGGGCACCGGCATCCGCGCAAAGGCAAAGCCGGCCAGCGAGTTCACCAGGAGCCCGAGGCCGGCCACCGCGATGGCCGTGATCAGCGAGTTTGCCATGGCGCGGCCAAATCGAAGCTTGCCGAAGATCTCGTCGTACGCCGCGAGACTGGGATTGGCGGGGACCAGCGTGTTCCACTGGAGCGGGTAGACGTAGCGAAACGTCTCCTCCTGCAACCGGAGCGACGAGCCAAGCATCCAGGCGTAGGGGACGGCGAACACGAGCACGATCAGCACGCAGCCGGTCCACGCCGCCGCGGTGATGACAGACCGTCCGACGGGGATCACGAGCGCATCCTAGTAGGCAATCCTCGGGCCCACGACCTTCCGGAGCACGGCCGTGACCAGGACGATGAACACGAGTAGCAGGACCGACAGCGCGCTGGCGTAGCCGACGCTGTTGAGTGGAAACGCCTGCTCGTAGATATAGAAGACGATCACTGACGTGGATTGGCGCGGGCCGCCCTGCGTCATCACATAGATCGGCGCGAACACCCGCAGCGCGAAGACGGTCTCCGTGACCAAGACGAAGAGCATGGTGCCGCGCACCAATGGCAAGGTGACGTTCAGGAACCGCTGCCACGCGCCGGCGCCGTCTATCCGCGCGGCCTCGTAGTAGATCTCCGGAATGCTCTGGAGCCCGGCCAGGAAGAACAGCATGCTCAGACCCACGTCCTTCCACGTGGTCATTGCGATGAGCGTGGGCAACGCCTGGGCAACGTCGCGCAGAAAAGGCTGACGGGGCAAGCCGAACGTGCTGAGCATACCGTTGATCAATCCCTGGTCCGGCTGCAACAAGAGCAGCCACAGCGTGGAGGCCACCACGAGTGACGTGACCACCGGCAAGAACACGGCGGTGCGCACAACCAGGATGGCACGTCCGGCTCGGTTCACAAGCAGCGCCAGTGCAAGGGCGAGCGCCGTCTGGAGCGGCACTTTGACCAGGGTGAACACCAACGTATTGCGAACGCTGGTCCACAGGCCGGAATCGGTGGTGGCGCGCCAGTAGTTGTTCAGGCCCACGTACGATCGACGGTCGCTGATCAAGTTGACGTCGTAGGCGCTGTTATCAAGGGCTGCGAGCACCGGCCACAGTCGGAACACCAGCAGGCCAATGGCGGCCGGTGCCAGGAACGCTGCAGCGGGCGCCGCACGCCGAAGCATCCCTTGCACTGTACCGGCCGCTCGCCGGTGCTACTTCTTGTACTTCGCGAGCTGGGCGTCGACCTCACGAGCGGTCTCTTTGACCCGCTCTGCCACGGGGGCGCCGTTGGCGAGATCAGCAAAGAGCTTCGCGGTGACGGTGTTGTACTCGCTGAAACCGGCGGTGGCCGGCCGCGCCTGGCCCCACTTGCGCAGCGTATCGATGTTCAGGAGCATCACTGGCTCCTTGGCGGCCGGGTACTGGCCGGCCAGCGACTTGCGGGCGGGTGGGCGATTCGTGTCCTGGAGCTGAGTGACCGACTGCTCCTTGCTGACTGCGAACCTGACGAAGGCCCTGGCCTCCTTCTGCAACTTCGATTTGGCCGCCACGACAAAGCTTTGACTACCGGTGTGGACGATTGGCGTTTTGACGTAAGGCAGCGGCGTCACACCCCACTTGAGATTGGGGAACTGCTTGGTCAAGACCGCGGCAGTATCGCCCGGCGCGATCTTGGTCGCGCAGCGGCCTGTCTCGAAACAGTCCGGAATGTTTGACGTGGGGATGAGCTTGTGTTTGACGAAGAGGTCCTGAAATAGCTGGAAACCCTGGATGGCTTCGGGTGTATCCAGATAGCCAGTCACCGCAAGTCCATCATCGCTGATGCCCTTGTAGGTGGGCGAGCCCTTTTCGCCAGCCGAGCGCGCGAAGGGCATGCCATCGAACTGATTCGGAGGATTGGACCGGAAGGTGCCGCCCCAGACGGTGACCTGGCCACCCTCCTCCTTCTTGACTTTGAGCATGGCCTCGATCGCCTGGGGCCAGGTCCAGGCCGTCTCGGCGGTGGATGGGGGGGTGACGCCAGCCTTCTCGAACAGGTCCTTGTTGTAGTAGAGGAGTGAGCCGCTGTCTGGCACGAGCGCCATGTACACCTTGCCGTCAACTGTGACTGAACGCGCGAGCGACTCGTCGAAATCCGCCATGTCCTCCTGGGTCACCGCGTCGTCGCCGGTCCCACAGCAGAGCGGGAGCAGTGCGTCGTTGGCCACGTACCCGCGGACGAACGAAGGGTCCGGCCAGAGGATGTCGGCGGGCTCGCCGGATGCGAGGCTCACCGAGACCTGGCGGTAGAACTCGGCGAACGGGACCGCCTGGATTTCTATTTTTGTGGAGGGATTCGCGGTCTGGAATCGATCAGCCAGGGCGCGAACGGCGGACTGGGACGGCTCGCCGGCAGACATCAGCAACCGGAGTGTGACAGGCTGTCCCGCCGCGGGCTTTGCGGGCGCAGCCGCCTGTGCGGCCGACGGAGACGCGGCGGGCTGGCCGGGAGCGGCCGAGGGTGCGGTGGCCGCGGGTTTCTCAGAGGCTCCGCTGGCCGGTTTCCCGGGCGCGGGCGCCGACGGGGAGGAACAGGCGGCGACACTAAGCACCAACAGGCCCACGGCGAGTCGGGCGAAGGACGACGAGAAGCTCACGAGACCACTCCTCACGACGCACGGGCGGATCGGCGGGTGCGACGGGTGAGATTCCGTCTACCCGCGTAGTGTGGCGTAGTGTAGGTGGGTCCCAGAGGGATGTCAATCGCTCACGCGGCGTTGACGGCTAGCCGTGGACCAACTAGGATGCTACGTAGATCATCATGGTAGACAACTTTCCAGCAAGATTGGCGGGCCAGTCGACGGGCGAGCTGCAAACTCGACGAGCGACGGTGACGCGCGACGACGTGGCCCGACTCGCTGGTGTGTCCACCGCCACCGTGTCATACGTCGTGAACCGCGGCCCGCGGCCGGTGTCCGCCGAGGCGCGCGCGGCGGTACTGAGGGCCGTCGAGGCGCTGGGCTATTCGCCGAATCGAACGGCGCGCGCACTGGCGCGCCCTGGATCGCGGCTGCTGGCGTTCATGACGCCGGACGTGACGAATCCGATTCTCGCGATGCTCGCGGCCGAGATTGACCGCGTCGCGAGCGAGAGCGGATACGTCGCCGTGACCCTGGGTTGCGATGGTGACGTGGATCGGATCCGAATCCGGATGGACGCGTTCGTCCGCAATCGGATAGATGGATTGCTCATGGTGACGCCGGGTATCGGGGCGGACGCGCTACGTTCGGCGCTACGCGCCGAGATCCCAACCGTACTGGTGGAGCGGGAGATCCCGGGCGCCGACGTGGACATGGTCCTGGTGGACAATGTGGACATTGGCCGACAGGCGACAGAGCACCTGTTGGAGCACGGGCATGCGGTGGTCGGGTGCGTTGGCGGCCCAGGCGCGGCGGGGCGGATTCGGGGGTTCCGCGAGGCGTTGATTCTGGGCGAGCGGACGGTCTATCCCGACCTGATTCAAATGGCTGAGCCGAGTGTGGAGCACGGTGAGGCGGTGGCGGGCGCGATGCTGGCGAGCGATGCCCGCCCCACAGCTATCTTCGCGACGAATGACCGAATGGCAGCCGGCGTGATTCGCGCGGCGCACGCGGCGGGGGTGAGGGTGCCGGAGGGACTAGCGGTGGTCAGCGCGGATGATTCGTACGTGTCACTGGCTACGTCACCGCCGCTGACGGCAGTAGCAATGCCGATCCAGGAGATGGCGCGGCTAGCCGTGTCGATTCTGCTGGACCGGATCCGGGGACAGGCGCGGACCAAACCACTGCACGTTGAGCTGCGACCAGGTCTGGTGATCCGAGGCTCGTGCGGCTGCCCGACCGTGTGACCAGGACCGGTCAAGTAGCCGGGCCATGCCTACGGCTGCCGTCGGGTGGCTGTTGGTGAGCGTTATTGCGCCGCGGCTCGCGCGACGCGGGCGGTCCCGGTCGACGGTTCCGGCCTGGCGGCGGGACTGGCGATGAGATCGCGCCTGGTTCGCTCGTAGGCGCGGCGGCCGTCGATCGCGGGGGCGTGGGTGCGGCGACGGGGCTAGCGCGGCGCGTCTACCCAAAGCGTGCGGGCGGGGGTGATGCCCAGGACTCGGGAGGGGCGGTAGTTCTGCACCGTTGGCTTGACGAGCGCCTGCATTCCGTAGTGGAAGAGGGGGATGTGCGGGTACTCGCTGGCCAGCACCTCTTCCGCTAGCCCGTAGATGGTCTCACGGCGGTTCACATCCCGCTCGCCCCGGGCGCGACGGACGATCGCGTCGAACGTCTCGTTGCGCCAGCCGCTCGAGAAGGTCACCGTGTCCTCGCGGCTGTCCCAGAGCGTGTCGTACCAGTTGTGCGGGTCTTCGTATTCGGACACCCAGCCACCGCGATAGAGATGCCCAGCGGCCCGCCATTCGTCGGTCTGGCGCCAGCCAAGAAATGCGCCGGCCTGGATCGGCTTCCCCTTCACGGTGATGCCCAGGATGGACTTCCAGCGCCGCTCCAGGTAATCGGCCAGCCGTTTCCACTGTGGGGTTGCGTCGTAGGCAAAAGTCATCTCGGGGAAGTCGCGCCCCTCTGGATACCCGGCCTCCTGCAGGAGCCGTCGTGCCGTCTCGATGTCCTCCGGTGGCCAGAGATCAGGCCGCCGGCCAGCGATACCCGGTGGCTGCAAAGACGAGGCCGGTAGCCCGACTCGTCGTAGCACTTCCTCCAGGATCTCGCGGCGGGACAGCGCCATGCCCAGCGCAATGCGCACCCTGGGGTCCACGAGATGCGGCTGGCGGCTGTTCACCACGATGAAGATGGTGGCCGACTGCGGGAACGCCCGGAGTGTCTTCAGTACCTCCGGATCGCGCGCTACTCGAGACAGGTAGGGTCCCGGAATGTCGAACCCGGCCGCGGAGCCGGTCATGTCCAGGTCTCCTGCCTCGTACGCGGCGGCCACAGGCTCACCGCCGCCAACGGGGAAGATGGAGAAGCGGATTGCGTCTATCCGGGGCCGGGGCCCCGCATACTCGGCGCGCCGATCGAGGCGGACGTGGCGGCCACGCACCCAGTCTTTGAGCGCGAACGGCCCGTTAGAAACCAGCTTGCCTGGTCTCACCCATTCTTCTCGCGCGGCCTCAATGCTGTCCCGTCGGAGCGGCGACATCACGGGCAGGCTGGCTAGCCTAGGGAAGTAGGCCGCGGGCGCCTCGAGGGTAACCTGGAGCAGGTGGTCCCCTCTGACCTCTACTCCGAGCTCCGTTGCGCTGAGGCCATCGCGGTGGATACGCCCCGCGTTCTTGATGGGGTACAGCGCGTACGCATAGTCGGACGCTGTCGCGGGGTCTATCGCCCGGCGCCAGCTCCAGGCATAGTCTTCTGCCACCACGGGCTTGCCATCCGACCATGTGGCGTTTGGTCGCAGCTTGAACGTGTAGATCAGTCCGTCATCGCTCGTCTCCCACGATTCAGCGCCCAACCCAAGCGCTGAGCCAGACTCGTCGAAGGTGATCAGGCAATCGAAAAGCTGTGCCACGACGTCCAGGGAGGACGGGTCTGATGCGAGCGACGGGTCAAGCGTTGGCGGTTCAGAGATGGGGATTCGCAGGAATCCGGCGCGGGCTGGCTCAAGCGGCTGTGGTGGACTGGTAGGCGCAGGCGGGGCACTGGCGGACGGCTGCCCGGTACGGACTGGCGAAGGGGGCGGCTCCGCGGCGGTCTCGGGGGGAGCATCATCCGGCGGATCGGCGGATCTCCCGCAAGCGGCGACCAGGCCAAACCCGAGGACCGACAGCAGCGACCGCCCAAGCAGGCAGCGGCGGCTAAGCAGACTCGTCGGCGCTCTCCGTGGACTCCTCACCATTACGTCGGCGGGAGCGCCGCTCGCTCGACCGACGTAACGCGTCCAGGCTCTCCAGGTGATCGACATACAGCTTGCCGTGCAGGTGGTCGATCTCATGCTGCAACGCCTGCCCGAAGAGGCCGTCGCCGCTCAGACGGATCTCCTTTCCTCGTGCATCGCGCGCTTTCACCGTCACCTTCTCGAATCGGCGGACCGTGGCCCAGTAACCGGGAACCGACAGGCAGCCCTCGTCCGGATCCACCTCGCCCTCGGTCTTGATGATCTCAGGGTTGATGAGTGTGTGGACCGTGCCTTTTTCCGTTTCAACGACGGCAATCTGCAGCGAAACGCCGATCTGCGGAGCCGCCAGCCCCACGCCGGGAGCGTCACGCATGGTGTCGATCATGTCCTCGATCAGTTTGCTGATGGACGTGTCGAAACGCGTCACCTTCTTCGCACGCGTGCGCAAGACCGGGTTCCCGAGGACCATGATGGGACGAACCGCCATCTTCGCTCCTGACTGACTGCTGCGGACGAATCATAGCAATGCACCCAGGGCATCGCCCCCCCGTAAGCGGGCTGGCGAGGCAGCGCCGAGCCGCGATTCGCTAGAGCGGGCGGGACAGGTCATCGTAGGCCTGCTCGATCCAGCGGGTGAGCTGTTCGCGGCTCGCGCCCCGGGCGAGACTGGCCGCCAGGCAAGCGCCACCGGCGCCCACGCCCTCCTTCACGGAGAATGCCTCATACTCGCGCAGACCCGGACGCGTGGAATCTCCCAGCCACAGATCGCTGGCCAGTACTGGCACCGGACCGATCTGCGACGCCAGCCACGCGATGTCCGCCGTGCGATCGCGCGCGACCCAGCAGGTGGTGCCGATGGCAATCTTCCTCCAATCAAGCGCATCACCCCGCCGGGTTGCCACGGCGGCCGCCAGCGCCAGCACGCCGGTCATCTGGGTGCCACCGGCCAAGAGCACCGGGACACGGCCAGCCACTCCCAGCACGATGCCGGCGACGACCGGCTGCATCGGATCCCCCACGGCGGCGGCGACCGCGAGGGGGTCACGCTCCGCAGGGGGCGGCGACTCGTCCCGGTCCAGACCGGCCGCGGCCAGCGCGGTTCGCACCACGCGCTGTTTCAAGTCGTGCGCGTTGGCGGCCATGCTACTGGACACTCTCCCCCATGCGTCGATGCCCAACCCCACCAGCAATGCCAGCGCGGTGGTGGTGCCACCAGGGACGCTTTCGCCCACGACCAGTGCCCCAGCGTCACCGGCAAGCGCGGCCAACCGCTCGCCCTCCGCCAGACCGCGGTGGAACAGCTCAGTCGCGTGGGGCACGGCCCGCCCCGTGGTGATGCAGGCGCCAAACGAATCGGAGAGACGACGCGCGGGGACGGCCGGGCGCACGCTCGTCCCGGCGTCCACTACTTCGGCGGGGATCCCGGCCCCCCGGAGCGCGCCGCGGGTGATGATGGCCGGCCCGGGCGCGCCGTTGGGATTGGACGGCACGTCGGTGAGGCAAACCGGCCGTCCAGTGAGCAGCACCTCGGCATCCGCCGCCGGGGTGAACTTGCGTAGCTCGCGCGAGACCCCGGCGGCGGAGATGCCCTCGAGCTCTGAGGTCTCCGTGTGCCCCAACACGAAGACAAACCGTGGCTCGCGTCCACGAATGCTCGCGGCAAATGCTCTGCAACGGTCAGGCTCATGCACGAGCAAAACCGGCAGGCCATCGAGCAGCGGGTAGTCTCTCACGGCCGCGCCACCTGCGCTCGCCGCAGCCCCGAAAGGCACGCAAGCGCTCCCGCGGCGATCGCCGTCGCCGCGCGCGAGATCTGGATTGCGTGGTCTATGGCTACCAGGTCCGGACGCGGCAGTGGCTTCCCCAGGACGTAATGGCCGGGTTTCTCAAGGCGGACACCGAGGAGCCCGGCCATCGTCGCCATGGGACGGCCGGCGTTCGGGCTCGCCGTGGACCCGCCATCGCGGCGCATCACGTCCAGCCCCGACGCCACATCGCCCCCGGACAGCGCTCCGCCAACCAGGAGCAATGCGGCCGTCACGCGCGCCGGCACCCAGTTCAATGCGTCGTCAAGCCGAGCGGCGACGCGTCCTGTATGCTCGTACCGCCCACGATAGCCGATCATGGCATCGAGGGTGTTGACGGCTCGGTAGGCGAGCGCACCCGGCAGTCCCGCGCCGGCGAAGCACAGCAGGGGGGCCACGATACTGTCCACGGTATTCTCAGCGACGGACTCCACCGCGGCGCTGACGACCAGCGGCGGATCAAGCTCTGAAGCATCCCGGCTGACCAGGCTTCGCAACTCGTAGCGCGCCCGATCCAGCTCACCCCGCTCAAGGGCGGACTCCACCGCCGATCCACTGTCCCAGAGCGCCCGCGCGCTGAACGCCGACTTGAGCATCGCGGCGCGTAGGGCGATGCCGATGGGTCTCGGCAAACGACGTGCCACGGCGTCCACAAGCAGGCCCGCCCCGCCAGCCACGAACACGGACCCTACCGTCAGCACACCGCCGAATGCGAGCCGTGCGCCGGGATCGTCCGGCTCGAGACGCATCACGCGCTCAACGAGCTTCCCGAGTAGCGCGACCGGGTGGACCGCTGACGCCGGCTCGCCCAACAGCGCATCCGCGGTCAGTGCCGCCAGCAGAACCGCCGCGTCGTCATCAATCATGTGTCCAGAGGATACAGACCGCGCGACGCTGACTGGGGAATACGAAGAGCCCCTGCCCGATGGGCAGGGGCTCAATTCCCGGGTCCGGGGAGCCTTTAGCCGGCCGAGGCGGCTAGCTCAGGCTCCGCCGCCGGCCAGTACTGTGCCTCACTGGGCAGCATGGGCGTCAGGATCCGCTGGATGGCCATGATGTGCTGGCAGATGCCATTCCCCGGGAAGAAGTGACACGAGCAGGACCAGTGGCCATCGCCGTAGCCCACGTCGTAGCTGTCATGGTCACCACGGAACGTGGTCGTGAAGCTCGAGAACGTGACCCGATCGGGCTCGCGGGCGTAGAGGTGGGCCTTCTGGATCTTCCCGATGAGACTAGACTGCACGTGACGCCTCCCTTGGCGAACTAGGCGCGGATATCACAAACGCCAGTGCGCACATGTCGCACTGGCGTTTCTGCGAGCTAATTTTTGTTGCGGATGCCGTTCTCAATTACGTCCATCCCACCGGGTCATCGATGACTCCGATACGGTCAGTCTACACGCCGGGTGGGGGCGTGTCAATCGTCGTTACGGCCCTGTGAGCGACATCCCGGGGCGCGGCCTTCCAGGCCAAACGCCTGCACGATGCTGTGTGTTGCCCCCTTGTTCGAGAGCTGGCTCTCGAACAGGGTGAGCTGGTCGATGGATGCCCAACGCAGCGGAGGAGACGATGGGACAGGAGCGGCTCGCGCCACGGCCGACCGTGATCGGGCAAGCGTGAAGTGGGGGCGGAACGGGCGGTCATCGAACGCGATCTTGGCCGCTTTGAGGGCGTCCGCCACGGTGGTGCGGACCGTGTCCAGGGCGCCGTCCGGGCTCCGCACGCCAACCCAGGCCACGCGGGGCGCCCGCCCGCCGAAGTGACCGATGGCGTCCAGCGCGAGGCGAAAGGGGCGGATCCCGGCCAGGGACGTGCATAACACGTTGATCAGCTTGAGCAGGTCTTGCCGCGGCTGCCGCTCGAAGAAGGCCATGGTCAGGTGGAGCTGGTGAGGCGGGACGAAACGCCAGGCCCCAGGCTGCAGCGTTTCCAGAGCGCGCTGCACAGCGCGGAGCTCGGCCACCATCTCCGCCGTTGGCTCTACGGCCAGGAAGAGCCGAGCGGTAGACTCGTGGTCAGTCACGCGTCCGTGGGTCCAGCGCGTCTCGCAGTCCATCCGCCAGCGTGAACGTGCACAGCACCGTGATGAAGATCATCACACCCGGTGGGTACACCAGCCACGGCGCGGAGCGGAAGGTCTCCTGCGAGCCGCTGAGCATATTCCCCCAACTTGACAGAGGTATGGGAACGCCAAACCCCAGGAAGCTGAGCACGGACTCACCCAGTATCGCGGCGGCGACATCGAGTCCCGCGACCACGATAACGACGGAAACGACGTTAGGCAGGACGTGGCGCGCCAGCACGCGGGCATCGCTCGCGCCTAACACGCGGGCCGCTTCCACGTAATCGCGCGCGCTGGCGGCGAGCACCGTGCCGCGCACCTGGCGGGCCGTGCCCGGCCAGTAGAAAAACCCAAAGATCAGCGCGAGTCCGATGACGCCCGGCGTGAACAACACCGAAAGCAGAATCAGCACGAATAGACTGGGGATGTTGGCTACGAACTGGACGAACGCGTTCACCACGTCATCGGTGCGACCGCGGTAGTAGCCCGCCAGCATGCCCAGCAGCGTGCCGACGGTCAGTGAGACCACGGCTACCAGGACGGCTACCGTCAGCGAGACGCGCCCGGCATACACGAGACGTGTCAGGTTGTCCCGGCCAAGCTCGTCGGTGCCCAATGGATAGCCTGGCCCGGGGGGACGGAGCACCGCGATTCGGCCGTCTGGCGTGCGCATGAAGGCGTCAGGATCAGTACCGAGGATCAGCCCGGATACCAATGGTGCCGCGGCCGAGAGCAGCGCGATGACGACCAGCGCGATCGCCGCGGCCACGGCGTCCCAGCGTCGACCGAACGCATGAAGCGCCAGCGTGCCGGGGCTCCTTACTGGTCGGGCCAGACGGCCTGTTATCGCCAGAGTGGCGGTATCCCCCGGGGTGCCGGGGAGGCTGGAACGCATTGTGTCGCTCAGGCGTATCTGATGCGCGGGTCGACCACGCCGTAGCCGAGGTCGGCCAGCAGCGCGCCGACGATCGTCAGCACCGTGCTCAGCAACATCATCGCGAGCAGCAGTGGATAGTCGCGGGTGGACGCCGCCTCCAGAAACAGGCGCCCCATACCCGGCCAGTTGAAGATGAACTCCGTGGCGACAGCGCCGGAGACCGCCGCCGGCAGCAACGATCCCAGGAGGGTCACAACGGAGATCAACGCGTTTCGAAACACGTGGCGGAGCATCACGACACGATTCGAGAAGCCCATCGCTCGGGCGGTCCGGACGAAGTCCTGGCCGAGCACGTCCAACACTTCGCTACGAGTGAACCTGGTGAACGCCACGATGGTCCCCATGCTGAGCAGCACGGCCGGGAGCGCAATTCGCCGCAGCCGGTCCGCCAGATCCGGGCCACCCTGGCCGTTGGGAAACCAGCCCAGATAGGTGTTCATCAGCACGATCAGCGTGAGGCTGAGCCACCAGGTGGGCACCGCGGTGCCCAGCACCGTGAGGGTCCGAATGGTCGTGTCGCCCAGACGGCCGCGATTCATGGCGGCGACGACACCAAGCGGGATTCCGAGCATGCCGATGAAATAACTCAGGAGGCCAAGCTGTGCGGATGGCCAGACGCGATCCGCGATGACGTCTACGACCGGCCGCTGGTACGCGTAGGAGCGTCCGAAGTCGAGCTGGACGGCCGCCTCCAGCCATTTGACGTAACGTATCGGCAGTGGGTCGTTCAGGCCGTACCGCTCCCGGAGTCGCTCGACCGCCTCGGGAGTCACGCGCGGGTTTGAGAGCAGGGCAGACTCTGGGCCGCCCGGCGCGGCGTGAATCAGTACGAAGCTGGCGGTGATGACCGCCAAGATCAGCGCCACCGATTGCAGTAGTCGGCGGACCAGAAACCTGCCCAAAGCGAGGCTACTGCGTCAACGTCCAGCGGGCGAGGGCGTCGTTGTAGTCAAGCTGATCCAGCTTGTTTGGCTGAACGCCCTGGACGCGCTTTGACATTGGCGTGAATGTCTTGAGCGAGTACAGGTACATCGTGGGTAGCTCGTCGTTGACTACTTTCTGGATGTCCCGGTAGACGACCTTTCGCTTTGCGTCGTCCATCTCCGTGGCGCCCTTGCGGAATAGCTCGTCCACCTTCTCGCTCTTGAAGCTGGTGATGTTCTGCTGGCCATCACTGATGAGCTGCCCCTTGGAGCTGAGGTCTGGATCGATGCTGCCGCCGCCCCACGTCCCAAGCGAGAGGTCAAAGTTCTTCTTCTTCACCTCGTCAAAGTAGGCATTGGCCTCTAGGCCCCGCACCTCGACGTCGATCCCGAGCTGTTTCAATTGCTGCTGTAGGTAAGCCGCGATCTTCGAGCGCGGATTGCTGCTGACCGGGAACGTCACCCGTAGCTTCACCTGCTGGCCGTTTGCCGCCAGCAGCCGGCCCCCATCCAGCTTGTACCCGGCGTCCTGCAGGAGCTGCTTGGATCGAGCCAGGTCAAACTCGTACTTCTCCACATCCGGGCTGTACCACTTCACGTTGGCTGGGTTGAGGAAGGTGTACTGCGGCTGGCCGAGGCCGTTCTCCGCCACCTGGATGACGTCCTCGCGATTGATCGAGCGGGCGATCGCCTCACGGACCCGCTTGTCCTTGAGGAACTCGTTGCCCACGTTGAACTCGACAACGCGGTACGCGCCGTTCGCGGCTGTCCACTCCTGCATGGTGAGCGACGGGTTCTGCTTTGCCTCCGTGTATTGCGAGGGCGGCACGGCCGGTGCCCACTGCGCCTGGTTGCTCTTGAGCAGCTCGTACGCCACCGTAGGCTGCTGCCCGGGGCGGATCACGATGCGCTCGATCTGCGCCTGCCCCTTGAACCAGGTGGGGTTCCGCTCCAGTGTGGCGCCGTCCGGCGTCAGCGACTTGAGGACGTAGGGTCCGTTGGTCACCGTGGGCGCCAGCACCTGCGGATTCGCGGCCGCGTCGTACCAGGGCTTGCCATCCCAGACGTGCTTCGGCACCGGGCCAATCCCGTTGGCCACGCCGATCGCGACGTCACGCGCCAGGGTCTCTTTCAGCTTGACCACGATGGTGCGGTCATCCGGCGTGCTGAACGACTCGATCCGCTTGAGGTCATCAAGCCCCACGAAGTCGTTCTCTTCCTTGATCGCGTTCTGCCACGCGAAATTGAAGTCGGCCACGGTCAGCGGCTGACCGTCGCTCCACTTGAGCCCATCGCGCAGCTTGAACGTGAAGGTCTTGCCATCTGCCGCCACGTTCCATTCGGAGGCCAGGTACGGCACGTACTCCAGGGTGTTCGCGTCCAGATCGATCAGCGAGCCGCTCCAGAGGTAGCGCGAGATGCGCGTCCACTCATCGCTGTAGTCGGCGCTGTTGGGATACGGGTGGAGCGTCTTGGGAAGATTGGCGATTGACGCAATGACCAGGGAGCCAGACGTTTGCGCGGGCGGCTTTTGGGCTGCTTCAGGCTGCCTGGCGGCGGGCGTGGCGGCCGCCGGGGCGCTGGTGGGCGACGGTGCCGGTGGGCCGCCTGCGCAGCCCACGAGCCAGATGAGACAAGACAACAAACACAGACCCCGGTACACGCTCCGCCACCCGCTCATGAACGCCTCCTTCTTGCCCCCGTTCAGGTTGCCCCGGTTCAGGTTGCCCCGGTTCGGACAGTCGTCAACCTGGAGACTCAACCGACCCCGTTTGCCTCGTCATCTTCTTCGTCATCGTCCATGAGCGCGTCGCTAAACACACCGACCTCGCTGCCGCGGTACACGGTGACGACAAAGTCGTCGCGCGGGACGTCAGCGCTCCACACTAGATCGTCGTCGATGTCGCCGATCAAGTCGGTGATCTCGTCCGGCTCCAGGTCGCGCTCCAGCACCACCACGCCGTAGACGATACTCTGCGTGAAGTGGAGATCTACCCGTGCAAAGGACACGCCGTCCTGGGAGATGAGATACGCCTCAGACTGCGGGGTCCGGCACAGTCGATCAAAGCTGAGTCCATCCACAACGCTCGCTCCTCATCCAGGCGTCGCCCAACACGCGGGCACGCACGGCCCGTGAACCGATGATAGCAGCCGCGAGGCGAGGTGCCGGCACGGGGCGAGTTGTCGCGGCGCTGATGGCTGTTGCCGGCTCGGGCGCATGCCTGAGCCTGCAAAGCGATCCCGTCCTCGTCCCCCTCACGTTTGGCATCGGGTTGGCCTGCGCAATCGTCGCGCCAGCGATCACCTCTCAACGCATGGCGATGGGCTTCGCCGCGGGGGTGGCGGGAGCGGCGCTCATGGGTTGGGCCATGGCTGAACGACAGGCGTTCAACATCACCGTTGGCTCCGGTGGCACATCGGTGCGCGTGGGACCTTCGAAACTCGAAGCGCCACTACGTGCCGCGCTGATCGAGCGCGTGGAGATTCAGCTCAGCCCCGCTGATGACAGTCCCTACGGTTTCCGCTGGCTGCTCCCAGTTGGGCGGAGTCTCCGCTGGGTCGAACAGATGCTGAGCCGATCCATCCGCGGGGGAGTGGACCGGCTGTGCTTCGTCCAGGGATCGGAGGGAGACCAGGAGGCCACCTGCGCACGGACCGGCCTGGTGCTTCAGCCCACCGCGTTTGGAGACTCGCTTGACCGCTCCACCGAGCTGGGGTCGTGGTCCATCACCACCCGGACCGATGGACTGGAAGTGCTATCGCACCCTGCCGTGGCTCCACCGGGAACGACCTCCGGGGTCAGGCTCAGCGGGGAACTGGCGCGGCCCGGCGGCACCGTTCTCGTTCGCTTCATCGCTGGCCGGAGCGACGAGTCCTTCCAGATCACGATCAGCCCGGACCAGCGAACGCTCAGCGCCCAGACGTCACTTCGCCAGGGCGACGAGTCGCGCACCTACGGGGGGCTGTTCACGTACGCCCGCGACGCGCCAGGCTGGACCGCCGCGCTGGTGCGTGAACTCAGCCGCGTGGTGAGTCTGGCGGCTCTCATCTGGGGGCTGGCTAGCTTGCTCGGGGTGGTTGTAGCGGGGCGAGTACCGCCCGATCTGCCCAGGCCGGCGGCCCCGCTGGCCGCCGGCGTGCTCGCCGGCGTGGCGCTTGCGCTCGGCGTCGCCATGGCGTCTGGGGTACTGGAGCGCATCCCGCACGTCCAGGATGACGTGACCTACCTGTTCCAGGCGGAGATCTTCGCCGCGGGGCGGATGGCGGCGCCCGCGCCGGCGTCTCCGCAGTTCTTCGAGCAAGAGTTCATCCTGGCACGGGGAGGCGAGTGGTTTGGGAAGTACTCGCCTGGACAGCCGTTGCTGCTCGCGCTAGGCGTGCTGGCGGGCGCCCCCTGGCTGGTCTCGCCCGTTCTGGCGGCTGGCGCTGCTTACCTGTTGATGCTCACGAGCCTCCGGATGTACGGCCCGCTGACGATGCTGGTGACCGGGTTGATACTGGTTGCGGCGCCGTTCTTCATCGTCATGTCCGGCACCATGATGTCCCACCCGGCCAGCCTGTTCTGGCTGGCCCTGCTGCTGTACGTCGTCACGCGAGCGCGTCAGGGCTCCGCGGCGGGGTGGTGGCTGATTGCCGGCGCGGCAGCAGGCATGGCCCTGATCACCCGAGGCCTGACGGGCGTGGCCGTCTCAGCGCCCCTGCTGCTGGCGCTCGTGTGGGCGAATCGGCGCAGCGCCCGCAGGGGGTTGAAGGGGTGGCTCGCAGCGTGCGTCGGGGCCGCGCCGCCGATCGCCTTCATGCTGTACTTCAACTGGCGGCTGACCGGCAGCGCGCTCACGAGTCCCTTCGAGCTCTGGTGGACATTCGACAGGATTGGGTTTGCGCCGACATTTGGGATGCACGGCGGCCACGATCTCGCAAACGGGCTCAGCAACACGTGGGCGAACCTGGCGCTCCTGGCTCAGCATCTTTACGGTCTCCCGCCGCTTTTCAGCCTGGTGCCGCTGGTCATTGTCCCGCTCAGTGGACGTGCCCGCCCCCACGACTACGTCCTGTTGGCGGTGGTGGTGTGCCTGATCGTGGCATACATCTTCTACTGGGCGGATGGGATTATGTACGGACCCCGGTACTACTTCGAGGCCATCGGGGCGCTAGCTATCCTCACGGCGCGGGGCGTATTGCTCGTCTGCGGTCTGGATGAACAGCCCGATGATCAGCGGACCGCCAGGCAGGTGCCCCGCGTGCGCGCAGCGGCATTCGCCGCGGTCGCGGCCGGTCTGTGGCTGGGTGCCCTAGGCGGGTACACGGTCCCGATGATCCCGGCCTATCACGGCTTCAACGAGATCAGCCGCGTCCGGCTGAACCTGATTGAAAACAGCGTGGAGCGGCCTGCTCTGGTATTTGTCACTCAGTCCTGGCCAGAGTGGCAGCCGTACGGCTCGGTCTTCACGGCGAATGGCCCATGGTTAGATCGGCCGATCATCTACGCGCGAGATCGAGGCGCCGAGAATCACGTGCTGGGCGAGCAGTATCCAAACCGCCACCGCTACGTGTTGCGTGGCACCACGCCGGGCGACCTTACGCGCGACTAGAACTCGGGGATGGAACGCGGTCCTATGACACAATCCGTGCCAACCGCGGGGCGGGTTCCGCCCTGTTGCTCAGGTGCAAGTACAAGCTGTTCTCATGCGTGATTCACACGTACGTCTAGCCACGGGCGCGGCACTGGCGATCGTTGTGCTGATCGGCACGGTGCTGCGGTTTCAGGGGATGGAGTGGGACGCGGGGCACCACCTCCACCCGGACGAGCGCTTCCTGGCGATCGTCGGTGACAAGATCCGTTTCCCCGACAACCTCGGCGACTACTTCAACACTCGGCGATCACCGCTCAACCCGTACAACCAGGGTTTTGACGGTTTTGCCTATGGGACGTTACCTCTCTTCGTGACGCGGGCGATTGCCAGCGCGGTGGGGATGGCCACGTACGATCAGATCCACCTGGTGGGTCGAGCGCTTTCGGCACTGGCGGACACCGCGACCATCCTGTTCACGTTCCTGACCGCTCGGATAATTCTGGGGCCACGCCCCGCGCTGGTGGCGGCGGCCCTGTACGCACTGGCCGTGGTCCCCATCCAGCTCTCCCACTTCTTCGCGGTGGACACGTTTCTCACCGCGGCATGCGCCGCGGCCATCTACCTGGCGCACCGCGCATGGAGATCCCCCACGGCGCTGAACTACGCGCTGCTCGGCGCGGCCTGCGGCGCCGCCCTGGCCACGAAGCTGAGCGCCGCGCTGCTGGCCCCCGTGATGGCGATCCCCGTCTTCTTGCCACGTGGTGACGAGCACTCCGCGCAACGAACCGTCGGCGATCGGCTCAGCCTGGCCCTCATCGCCGGTGCAGCGGCTCTGATGGTCTATCGAATCGGCGAGCCGTACAGCTTCAATGCCACCAACTTCTTCGGCTTGTGGCCGAACGAGCAACGGTTTTCCGACCTCAACCGCTGGGTCAAGATCAGCTCCGGCGAGATTGAAGTCCCCTTCATGATCCAGTGGGCGAATACGCCAAATCCGCGGTTCGCGCTCGAAAGCATTGCCAGGTGGGGCATGGGCGGCGTGTCAGGGGTGCTCGCGCTGGTCGGGCTGCTCGTGGCCGCGGCGCAGTGTGCGCGATGGCGTTCAGGCTATGTCTTCGCGATAGTGCTGGCCTGGGCCGCGCTCAACCTGGCGTACTTCGGCTTCCAGTTCGCCAAATTCGTCAGGTACTTCCAGCCGGCCTATCCGGCCCTGGCCATCCTTGCCGCCGCCACCCTTGTGTTCGCCGCGCAACGGCTGGGGCGATTCCGACGGCGCTGGGCGTGTCCGACGCTTGCCGCCTTGGCGGTGATTACCGCGGGCGCCGCGCTGCTCCACGCCGTGATGTTCACGGGCATCTACCGAGCTCCGCACACGCGCGTGCAGGCATCTGAGTGGATCTACGACAACGTGCCACTGGGCAGCAGTATCGCGGTGGAACATTGGGACGATGCCCTACCGCTGGGGTTGCCCGGGCGTGAGCGGCGGTTCAACGAGATCTCCATGGAGCTGTACGCGGAGGAGAGCCCAGAGAAGGTCAGGCGGCTGATCGACAACCTGGGCCGCGCTGACTACATCGTCCTCTCGAGCAATCGCCTGTATGGATCGATCCCGCGGCTCCCGCTTCGCTACCCGGTGGCTATCGCGTACTACGAGGCGCTCTTTCGAGGCAGTCTCGGGTTCGACCTGGTCGCTGAGTTCAGATCGCGCCCGCGCCTGCTGGGGCTGGAGCTGAACGACGATGCAGCCCAGGAGGACCTGACGGTCTACGACCATCCGACGGTGTTGATCTACCAGAAGTCAGGGACCTTCTCCGCGGCGGCCGTCGCAGAGCGCCTTAGCGCGATCCCCATTGACAGGATTGAGCACACAAAGCCCGTGGAGGCCGGAGCGCGATCTGGGCTGATGCTCAGCCCGGCGTCCATGGAATCACTCAGGTCTGGTAGCTCATGGTCACAATGGTTCGCACTGGACGGGATCTCAGCCACCCTGGCCGTGCCGATCTGGCTGCTGGCGACGGAAGCACTTGGACTGATCGTGCTTCCCGCCTGCTGGTGGCTCTTTGGCACATTCCCCGATCGTGGTTTTGCGGTCAGCAAGCTCTTGGGCCTGCTGGGCACGGCGTATACCGCCTGGTTGGCTGCCAGCGTGGGGATTGGCACCAACGGCCCGGCCCTGGTTGCAGCGGCGGCGTTGTCAGTGGGCGCGGTCTCGCTTGTCTACGGGTGGCTGCGACGTCGCTGGCTGGTCCCAGAATTGCGCGCAGCCGCGCGCACCATCCTGGCGGTGGAGGTCGCCTTCCTGGCGGCTTTCTGCCTCATGCTCACGATTCGGGCGCTGAATCCGGATCTCTGGCACGCGACCTTCGGCGGCGAGAAGCCGATGGACTTTGCCTACCTCAACGCCGTCGTTCGAACGCCTAGCTTCCCACCGTACGACCCGTGGTTCTCCGGTGGCTACATCAACTACTACTACTTTGGCTTTGTCCTCATAGCGACGCTCATCCACCTGTCAGCGGTTCCACCGGCCCAGGCGTACAACCTGGCCGTCGCGACGGTCTTCGGGCTGACCGCGGCTGGCGTGTTTTCCCTGGCCGTCGCGCTAACCACGGGGAGACGGCCGGTTACGCGCGGCAATCGGCCCCTGGTGGCAGGCGTGATTTCCGCCGGCTGCCTCTGCCTGGCTGGCAACCTCGACGCGGTGGCGCAGACTTACGAAGCGGTTACGCGGCTGGCGAGTGGCGGGATGTCGAGCGTGATCCCGGGCGTCACCGGAGCATTGAGAACGCTCAGCGGACTCGCTACCCTGGCGCGAAATCCCACCCCCATCCCTTTTGATTTTTGGCGCAGCACGCGCTTCATTGGCCCGGAGGAAGTGGGTCCCATCCACGAGTTCCCGTATTTCACGTTCCTGTACGGCGATCTTCATGCTCACATGATCGCGCTGCCGCTCCAGCTAGCCGCGATCGGCATCGCGCTCGAGTTGTCCCGACTGGCGCGACCGGACCCAGCGGGGCTTCGAGAGATGTTCGCCGCGCGCCGCCCAAGCTTCGCCCGCCTTCGGCCTTACGCGCGTCCCGCGGCGCTGCTAGCGGTCGGGGCCGTCGTCATTGGCGCCTTGCGCGCTACCAACACGTGGGACTTTCCGTTGTACGTCGCCGTACTCGGTCTTGGCGCGGCGGTGTGGATGCGGCCGGGCGGAGGGTTCACGTGGTTGCACGGCGCCGCTGCCTTCGCCGCGGCGAGCGGCATTGGGTTGGTCGGCTCCTCGGTAGCCTTCGCACCGTACCTCCGCGCTTACGAGCTGTTCTACACGGGAGCGGTGCCCTCCCCCGCCACCACGAGTCTCGGGCAGTTTCTGCTCATCAACGGCGCCTTGCTCTTCCTGGCGCTGACCTGGCTGACCGTACGTATCCAGGCCGATCCGCCGCCAAACCAAGCAGCGCCGGCGGCGTTGATGCTCGCTGCCGCGGCGGCAGCGGTCGGCTGGCTGGGGAACCCGGTCACCGCCACGGTACTGCTGACGTCAGGCGGGACTGCATGGTTGGCGTTTTCGCGGGCCAGATCTGGACCCACGCTGTTCTATCTTGGGCTTCTCGCGGCCGCGCTGGGGGCCCTTGCCCTGCCGGAGTGGGTCGCGGTGCGGGGAGACGTGGGGCGGATGAACACGGTGTTCAAGTTCTACTTGCAGGCCTGGGTGATCCTAAGCGTCCTGGCCGGGCCTATGGTCGTCAGCACCAGTAGCTGGCTGCAACGGTGGCGCTTTGCGCCTGGCGTCCATCGCGCGTGGCTCACCGCGGCGTCGATCCTCGCGGTACTGGCCTTGCTGTACCCGCTTCGAGCGACTCCGGTTAAGGTGGGGCTCCGCTTCACACCTACGGACCCGACCCTGGACGGAATGGCCTTCATGGCGCGCGCGCAGTACAGCGAGCAGGGGCGTGACGTGAACATGCCGGGTGACTATCAGGCCATCCGGTGGATGCTGGAGCACGTGGAAGGTGCGCCGGTAATCCTGGAGGCCCAGGGGCCGCTCTACCACTGGGGCTCGCGATTCTCGGTGTACACAGGTCTGCCCACCGTGATGGGATGGGACTGGCACCAGAAGCAACAGCGCTCTGGCTATCAGTCGCAGGTGGATCAGCGCGTCCGCGACGTGCGCAACGCCTACGAGACACCAGACCCCCGCGTGGCCGCCGCGATTCTCCAACGTTACGGAGTGGGTTTCATCGTCGTGGGTGGATTAGAGCGGGCATACTACCCGCCAGCCGGACTCGAGAAGTTTGAGCGTCTGGTGGGCAACGGCCTGGATGTGGTGTACCGCCAGGACGGCGTCACCATCTACCGCGTCGGAGATCTGCGCTCTTGAGAAACCCCCGCACCTGGCTGGGCTTTGCCGTGAGCGCGGCCGCAATCTACTTCCTCTTCTCCAGCTTCGATCTCTCGGAGCTCGGCGGGCGCCTGGCCGCGGCGAACCCGTGGTTGGTCATCGCGTGCGTGGCGACGCTTCCCCTGGCCATGTGGGCCAAGGCGTACCGCTGGCAGTGGTACTTCCCCCGCCGGGCGGACGCGTCGCTCTATGGGCTCAACGCGGCGCTGTGCATCGGCTACATGGCCAACACGGTCCTTCCCCTCCGCATTGGCGAACTGGTGCGAGCATACGTGCTCAGCGAAAGCGAGCGGCTACCCAAGGCCACGGTCATCGCCACGATCCTGGTGGAGAAGGTGCTGGACATCACGACGATCGCGCTGTTCCTGTTCGTCCTCCGATTCATCCTTCCTTTCGAGCCTGCGCTCGATCGCATCGCCTTACTCGCCGGGCTTGGCGTCGCGGCGGTTGTCGTAGGGATAGCGCTGCTGCTGGCCGCGCGGGATTGGATGCTCGGGCTCATCGGGCGCATCGAGCAGCGATTTGGCCTGGTTTCTAAGCTTCACCCCGTGGAGATCCTCACGCCCCTGATCGACGGGTTCCAGTTCGCGCGGGATCCCCGGCTCCTGGCGATCAACGTCACGCTCGCGATAGTGACCTGGTTCGCGTCTGGCGTCACCTCCCACCTCGGCTTCGGCGCGGTGGGGATCTGGGTGCCGTACTCCGTGACCATGTGGGTGGTGGTCGCCACCAACCTGGGGATGGTGGTTCCGGCGGCGCCCGGCTACGTTGGCGTGTTTCATTACACGGTGGTGTGGGCGCTGTCTCAATTCGGCGTGGATCGGGAAGCGGCCGGAGCGGCGGCCATCATCATCCACGCGGCGGTCTTCGGGATGTTCATAGTCCTCGGCTCCTATTTCGCGTTGTTCGGCCGCCAGGCGGGCGGTGGATTCGGCGCGCTGATCGCCCGAGCGAAGGCGTCCGAAGCAAGCAGCGTGACGGATCCGCGACTGAGCGCGGACCGCTAGACCGAAGCCGCCAGACGACGCGTGGCTGAAGCACTGCTCTGGCTGGTGGCGCTCGAAGCCACCAGCATCGCCACGCTCCCCCTGCTCACTCGCGTCTTCGGTGCTATCCCGTTGCTTGCAGCGTGCGTGGGCCGGTCATTCGCGCTCATGGTGGTGGGCTATCTGGCCTGGCTGCTGGCGATGCTGGGGGTCCTGGGCTACTCGAGCGTCTCCACCGCGGTGCTGACGGGCGCGATCGGCCTGGTGACCTGGGCCGCGCTGGGCCGCGAGGCTCTTGTGTGGCTCCGCGCGCAGCGCGCCGCGCTCGCGCTGGGGGTGGCCGCGTTCTACGTGCCCTTTGTCCTGGGCGTGGTCGTCCGCGCGTACAACGCGGACGTGATTGGCCAGGAGAAGTTCATGGACATGGCGCTGTTCAATGCGCTGCTCACGGCCCAGAGCCTGCCGGCCGAGGATCCGTGGCTCGCCGGTTTCGGCATGCCCTACTACTACCTGGGGTACCTGGTCCTGGGCATTCCCTCGAAACTCGCGGGCACCACCCCAGCCGTTGGCTACAACCTGGCGCTCACGTGGGTGTTCGCCGCCGGATTCGCGGGCGCGTGCGGAGTCGCGAGCTCGCTGGTGGACGGCGCGGGGCGCGGCCACGCCCGCGCGCGCGCCCTCACCACAGGCGCGCTCGGTGGGACCCTCGTGATGATCGCAGGGAACCTGGAGGCCGTGTTCGAGCTTGTTGCCGCGCGCGGGCTCGGCAGCACCGCTTTTTGGCAGGCCGTCGCGATCAAGGGACTGCCCGCCCCGCCATCCCCGGACCTGCTCCCATCCGACGGCAGCTGGTGGTGGCGCGCGTCGCGCGTCATCGCGAACATTCAGCCGGACGGCATCACCGAGTTCCCCTACTTCTCCTTCATCCTCGGCGACCTACACCCACACTTCACGGCCCTCCCACTGCTCATGACGGTGCTGGCAGTGGCTCGCGTGGGCCTGGAGCGACGCTTTGCGCTTGGCGCGATCGATCGACTCAGCGTCGCGGGCCTGCTCGGAATGGTTGTTGGCTACAACACCTGGGATCTTCCCCTTACGTGGGGCATCTTCACCCTGGCCGAGCTCAGCCACACTGCCCTCGTCAGCACGGACATCCGATCGTTCATCCGGAATCTGCGCGGCCTCGGCATGACGCTGGTTGCGGCACCGCTCATGATGCTCCCGTACTTCGTGGGCTATGAGTCGCAGTCGCTCAGCCTGGGGCTCGTTCGCGAACCCACGCCGTTCGTGTCCTATCTCATCCTCTTTGGCCCCAGCACGGCGTTGGCGGTCATCTGGAGAGTGTGGCAGCGCACGTCGCAGCCGGCATCGGGCCGGTGGCGCCAGACCCTTACGCCTGAGACGGTGATTGTGGCCGCAACCGCACTGGGCCTGGTCTGGCGCGGGTACCCCACGCTCGCGCTGCTCATCGTAGTTCTCGCGCTGACGATTCGGCTGGCGTGGCGGATCGCGACCTCCGGCGAAGAGGACAACGCCGCGGACAAGGCGATCGGACCACGCGCCGCCACTGCGGCCTTGATGGTTGTGGCCTTCGGAATTCTCGCGGGCGTGGAACTGATCTACCTGCATGATTCCTTTGGATCACGGATGAACACCGTGTTCAAATTCCACTACAACGCCTGGGCGCTCCTGGGGATCGCGAGCGCGGCGGCCGTGGGCGGGCTGGCGGGAATCGACAGCTCGGGCCGGCGACTCCAGATGCTGGGAGCACCGGTGGTTGCACTACTGCTGGTCGGCGGGCTCGTGTACCCGGTGGGGGCCACGTGGACCAAGTCCGGCGGATTTCAGGGGCGCCCGACATTGGACGGCGCCCGTTTCCTGCGCGAGCAGAACCCCGGCGACTACGCCGCCATCGAGTGGCTCCGGCGTAATACGGAGGGTCGGCCCGTCGTTGTGGAGGCTGCCGGAAACGACTATGAGGAATTCGCGCGGGTCTCGACGTTTTCTGGGCTGCCAACCGTCATCGGCTGGATTGGCCACGAGCTTCAGTGGCGGGGAACGAGGCACGACTACCCGCGCCGGCAGCGCGACGTTGACGAGATGTATCGCGCGGCGGCGTTACCCGACCTGTTGGACCGGGCGCGGCCTTACAATGCCCGGTACATGTTCTTTGGAAGCCTGGAGCGGGCCAGATATGGCCCATCTGTGGAGCGGACGCTGACGCGGTTCTTACCCATCGCATTCATCCGCGATGGGACCGTGATCTTCGAGATCCCGCGCGCGGAACGGGGCTCATAGTCCATGGTTCACCGCACCGCGGAGGCTACCGAGCGCAGCGCGACACGCGCGCTGCTGGTCCCCTTGGCGGGCATCGTGGCGCTGTCTCTGGCGATTCGCCTGGCCTGGTTGGGCGACCCACCGCTGGACACGGCGGAGTCACGGCGGGCACTCGAGGGCTGGACTCTGTGGCGAGAAGCGAGAGTCGCCTACGAGTCGGCTCCGATGTTCACCAATTTGTTGTCTGCGGTGTTTGGGCTGTTTGGCGGCGGAGAAATCCAGGCCCGCCTGGTGCCAACGCTCCTGGGAGCCGCGCTGTCAGCCGCCGCGGTGCTGCTCTACCCGTTCGAGCAGCGGGCACGTACCATCGCAACGGCAATCATGCTGGCGCTCACGCCATCGCTGATCGTGGCCTCGCGCTCGGCGAGTCCGGAAATTCTCGTGGCTGCCAGCACCGTCGTGGTGGCTGGGGCCGCCTACCAGTACACGCGCGGTGAGAGACAGGTCTGGCTAACCACCGCACTGGTAGCGCTGGTCGCGGGGCTGGGCAGCGACCCCAGCTTCGTACCAGCGGTGGGCACACTCATCCTGGCCGTTGCCATCGCCGAGGGAGATTCTCTTGTCCGTGCTCCCTGGTGGGCCGCGGCCAGACGCCACCTGCCGACGAGTGCGGCTATTGCCGTGACCATGGGAGTCCTCCTGGACAGCCGGGCCCTGATGAACCTGGCAGGCGTCCAGGCCGGACTGGTGGACCCGTTCTGGCGGTGGCTGGGCGACGTGGTTCGTGGAGGGGGCCTTACGGCGCCCGCCGTGGTGGGGCTCCGCGACGGTGCCTGCCTGATGCTGGCGATTGTGGGACTTGCCAGCTACAGAACCGACTACCGCCGAGTGCGTCTGCTCGCCGCGTGGCTCCTGGTCTCGCTGACGCTGACGGCGCTGGTCAGGCAGCCGGACCCGAGGTACCTGCTGCTGCCGGCCGTCCCCGCCGCGCTCCTCGCCGGCCTGGGTCTCGCTGAGCTGTGGACGTACTTAGCACCACGCATGAACGCCCGTGTTGCGCTCACCACGATTGCGCTGTTCGCGCCGTTTGTCACGGCCGCATTCCACGTCAACACGACGCTCGCATCAAACCCACAACCCTGGATGGCCGCGCTGGCCGTGGTGGCCGCGGGACTCTTGATCGTCGCACTGGCCAGTCTGAGCTGGCTGAACCGAGCAGAACTTATTGGCGCGTTGCTGGGCTTCATCCCTGCCCTGGCGCTGGTGTGGACGGTCTCAACAGCCAGCCGCCTGATCGAGGCCAGAGGTTCCGAGCGCGCTCAGCTCACGGGGCCCACGGCGATGACCGCGGAGATGCGAACCGTCCGCGAGGAGGTACTGCGCTGGCAGCGCGAGGACCCCATCGGCAGGATCATCGTGGACCCGGCGCTCAGGCCACTGGTTGCCTGGGCGCTGCGAGACATCCCCACGCTGCGATACGAGTCTGACACGCTAGATACGCTCAGCCCACGCCTGCTGGCCGGCGCGCCGGCCAGCGTTGGCGAGGACGTTCGCGCGCGTGCTGTCACCGTCGGTTACGCGACAGAATGGAACACCCTGTCGCTAACTCCGGCCAGGCTCTGGCGGTGGGTGTTTGGTAGACAGAACCTAGTGGACCAGAAGGCGTATGCTATACTGGTGGTCCAGCCGGCGGGCAGATGAGCACGTTCCAATCTGCTGCCACGTACACCGTAGGGGCTCGCTGACCTCCTGATGGTTCAACTGTCCGAGCGGCCGAAGGCCATGGCCGCGGAGGCTTCGCCGCAGCGCGAAGCCCCGTCAGCAGCAGTCGCGATAGTGCCGTTCCTGGTCCTGGCGGCGCTGGGCTTCGCGCTCCGCATCTACGACGTCGGGGCGCGAGCATACCACCACGACGAGAGCCTGCACGCAGTCTATTCCTGGTACCTGTATGTAGGCCGCGGGTACATCCACGATCCGCTGATGCACGGTCCGTGGCAGTTCCACATCAGCGCACTGATGTACTTCTTGTTCGGAGACTCGGACGTGACGGGGCGACTGGCCGCGGCCACGTTTGGCACGCTGATTATTTTGCTGCCGTACTGGCTACGATCAGAGCTGGGCGAGCGCGGCGCCATTGCCGCGTCCATCCTCTTCACACTCTCACCCTCGTTCCTCTACTTCTCCAGATTCACCCGCGAGGACATCTTCCTGGCCTGCTTCACCCTTCTTATGGTGGTCGGGATCTTCGGTTGGGTCAGGACTAGAAATCCCCGCTACCTATACGCTGGCGCGCTAGGGCTCATCCTTGCCTTCGCGGACAAGGAGGCCACGTATATCCACGTCTTCGTGTTTGTGATCACCATCGCCGGGTTGTGGGCCACCGCGACCGTGCACGGGCTGTGGCCCCCGGTCTGGGCCGCGCTTAAGGACATCCGCCCACGGCTCTGGGTGGAATGCCTTGCGATTTTCGCCGTCATCTACGTCTTGCTGTTCACGACGTTCCTGACAAATGTTGGCCCATTCTGGGACCTGGCGCGCTGTCAGGCGACCCGCTTCAACGGCTGCGGTGGCCTCTGGTCGGGGACGGCGGGGGCTCTGCTGTACTGGATCGATCAGCACGACGTTCAGCGCGGGGGTCAGCCGTTCTACTACTACCTGATCCTGTTGCCGCTCTACGAGCACATTCCCTTGGTCTTCGGCGGGTTGGCGCTTGCCACGCGGTGGTTCCGACGGTCGGTGTTCGGCTGGTTTTGTGTGGGCTGGTTCCTGGGCAACCTGTTGATCTACTCGTGGGCCGGGGAGAAGATGCCATGGCTGCTCCCGCACATCGCCATGCCGCTCGTGCTGCTCGCGGCCAGGTGGCTGGGTGACTGGAGCCACCAACTTGACCGCGTTGTCATCGTGCATCGCCCCTCGCTGGCTGCGTTTGGGCTCAGCCTGCTCGTCCCGCTAACGCTGGGCGCGGCCGCGGCGGTCAGCGCCGCGCAGGTGCTCACACCGCTCGACTCACAGTCACGGTTCCTCGAACGCTCGACGCTGCTGGCCGCCGCCATCGCGGCGGCAGTTGGCATCGTCTACGTTGCGCGTTGGAAGCAGGCGCGCGCCCGCCTGGCGATCTCCACGGCAGCGGTGGTCCTGGTCGGAGCGATGTACATCCATACCTCGTGGATGGTCACCTACGCGCACGGCGACATTCCGGTGGAGATGCTGGTCTACGTCCAGTCTTCTCCGGACGTGCCGTGGGTGGTCCGAGAGATCGAGCGCATTGGTTACCAAACAGGGCAGCGCAAAGACCTGCGCATCTTGATGGACAACGGCTTCGCGGAGAACGCCGGCGGCCAGGTGATCCAGCATGAGGCGATCTCCTGGCCGTTCGAGTGGTACCTGCGTGACTACAAGAACCGCCGGTATTACAGCCGCACGTTCGGCACAGACGTCAACCTGCGTGACTACCCCGTGATCCTGGCCATGGCGCCGAATGTGGACCCCGTTCGCGACCAGCTCTCGGACTACTCCGTTCAGCGCTACCGGCTGAACTGGTGGTACCCGGAGGACTACAAGGAGTGGCTGACCAATCCGAGCATCATCTGGAAGGGCTTGATCGACCCGGTCACACGGTCCAAGCTTCTGAAGTATGCAATGTACCGCGAGCTGCTGAACCCCACGGGAGCCCGCGAGTTCTACTTCATGGTACGCAAGGACATACCAGCGCTTGGCCCGGCCGGATCCCCCACCGCGATTGCGCAGCAGCGGCCGCCCGTTCGGCCCGTGACGAGCGCATCGAGGGAGGGGGTGATCGAGAACCTGGATCCGGCGATCTCCCTCCTTGGAGTGGGCAGGGACGGCGAGCCTGTGCTCGTTGACCCCAAGGGTATCGCGGTGGGTCCTGATGGGCGGCTTTTCGTGACGGAGGGGCGCGCCAACCGTATCACGGTGATCGGGCAGGATGGCTCGATTGGAGCCACCTGGGGTCGGGGAGGGGCAGGAGACGGCGAGTTCTCCGAACCCTGGGGCATCGCCGTTTCCAAGTCTGGCGACGTGTTCGTGGCGGACACGTGGAACCACCGGATTCAGAAGTTCACGGGTGACGGGCGGTTCGTGCTGGCGTGGGGGGGCCTGGTGGACACGAAGGGCGATGCGCAGGTCTCGCCTGGGCAGTTCTGGGGCCCGCGAGACATCGCGATCGGACCTGACGACCTGCTGTACATCACAGATACAGGCAACAAACGGGTACAGGTGTTCGATGCCAATGGGACGTTCATTCGCGCCTTTGGAGGCGCTGGCGCGGGACCTGGCCAGTTCAACGAGCCAGTGGGACTCGCCTTCACCGGCGACACGCTGTTTGTCGCCGATGCGTGGAATGGCCGCCTGCAAGCCCTGGACATCAACGGTCGATCGCGCGGCACAATCCCGGTCGCCGGTTGGGAAGGCAAGGGCGTTATCAACAAGCCGTACGTGGCGGCGGACGCAAACGGCAACGCGTACGTGACGTTTCCGGACGTAGGCAACGTGGCCGCCGTGGGCGAGAACGGTCGCGTACGTATGCTCGCCAGGCCGTCTGACCGCCTGAACCGACTAGGGCTGCCCACCGGCATCAAGCTAGGACCCAGCGGGGAGCTCTACGTGATCGAGTCTGCCTCCGGCGCAATCACCCGGTACAACAACCCGCGTGGTGGATGAAGGCAACACGACGACCGGGAACACGGCATCGTCGACTACCAGAAGCGCACTGAGCCTGGTGCCCGCGTGACGCGTCGCGGGTGGGTGCTAGGCGCGCTGATCACGCTTGTTTGCCTCGCTCTGGCCGCGCGACAGGTGGATCCCCAACGACTTGTGGCCGAGCTGTCCACCGTTGATCCCCGATTTCTGGTGCCGGGCGTGCTGTGCACGTTCATCGGCTACGTCGTGCGCACATTCCGTTGGCGGGTGATCCTGGCGGCGTCCGCGCAGTGTTCCTTTCCGTCCCTGTTCGGCATCCTGATGTCTGGGTTCGCCGCGAACAATCTCTTGCCAGCTCGTCTCGGGGAGCTCGCACGCGCCTATTTACTCGGCCGCCAGACGGGCGTCCGTAAGACGTACTCACTGGCGAGCATTTTCCTGGAGCGGCTGTTTGACGGCCTGGTGCTGGTCCTGCTCATGTCAACCATCTCCCTCTTCGTCGATCTGCCGGGCTGGGGCCGAGAGGTGGAGCTGTTCGCGGCTTTCGTTTTTGCCGGCGTTGGCATCGCGGTCATCGTCGTGCTCGCACGAAGAGATCTGGCGTCGCGGCTACTCGGATTGTTGGTACGGCCCGCGCCGCCGCGGATAAGAGAGTGGGTGCTACGAGCGGCCAGCACGTTTCTCGCGGGACTGGAATCCATGCGGAGTCCGAGCGTGTTAGCGAATACCGCGCTGCTGTCGCTTGTTGTGTGGGCCTGCGAGTGGGCGTCCTATTGCTTCATCTCATACGGCTTCCACCTGGACCTCGAGGGGGCGCAACGATTCGTCGCGATGACACTCTTGTTGGTCGTGGTGAACCTCGGGATCATGGTGCCGTCGTCACCGGGCTACGTGGGGACGTTTCAGTTCTTCGGGGTGGAGGCGCTCAAAGTATTTCGCGTCAGCCCCGAGTCTGCACTAGCGTTCACCATCGTGGCGCATCTCACCCAGTACGTGCTGGTGACCACCATCGGTGTCATTGCACTGGGCCGCCTGGGCGTCTCACTGCGCAGCCTTGGGAGCGAGGCCCGCCGCGATACGGGAGAGCCTGACGATTCGAACGTGGAGGCGACCGGCTGAACGCTCGGGTGCTCGTGGGCATCACCGTGAGTGCGGTGATGCTTGCCGTCTTGTACGTCGCGGTTGGAGGCCGCGACGGCCTCAGCCAGATCGGCACGGCCATGCTGGATGCGCGCCCGCTGCCCATGGCGCTCGCCGTCGTCGTGTACGGCGGCGCAGTCTGGTTGCGCGCCGCGCGCTGGCATCATCTGGTCCGGCCATTCGCGGATGTGCCCACGGGACGGCTCTTCGCGGTCATGATGATCGGCTTCTCCGTGAACAACGTGCTGCCTTTTCGTCTCGGCGAGGTGGTCCGCACGGTGCTGGTCCACGCCTCCCATCAAGTCCCCCTGTCCGCTACGCTGGCTTCCATCCTCGTGGAGCGTGCGCTTGATGTCTGGGTCCTCTGCCTGCTGATGACCGTGGTGTTCCTGAACGCGCCGTTGCCGGGCTGGCTGGACACGTTGGGCAGCGTGTCAACTCTCGTCGCGGTCGCCGGTATCCTGGGCGGGCTTGCGGTGGTTGTAGTCGGGCGCTCGCTGGACCGCGTGCTCTACCAGCCCATTATCCGCCTGGGTGCGCGCGGAGGCCGCCGCGTGGAGGGACTGCTCCGATCGCTGATCAGCGGCCTGCGAGCCATCGAGCAACCGTCCGCGTTCATCCGGATCGCCGTACTTTCGATGCTGTGTTGGATCGCCGAGCTTGGCCTGTACTACCTCGTAATGGTCGGCTTCTCGTTCGACAGCGGCATTCTCAGCATGATGGCGGGGATGGTCGTCGCGAACCTCGCCACCGTCCTGCCATCCTCACCGGGCTACGTGGGAACGTTTGACGTGCCGCTCCATCTCACCCTCTCCCAGGCCTTTGGAGTGCCGGATGGGCTGGCCGCCAGCTTTACGCTCACGGCCCACACGCTGCTGCTGGTACCGGTGGTCATCTTCGGAATGGCGCTCCTGGCACGGGAGGATCTCTCCCTCCACGCGCTCATCAGGGGCCAGATCAAGCCGAAAGAGAGTGCTACCCCCCCTTCTCGGACATAAGCTATAGTTCGTTAGTTCGCCGCCGCCGTTTCGCCGTGGCCGCGACACTCTCTCAATCCCGCGAGGATGGCATTTTGGCAGCGATAAGCGTGGTCGGCACGGGGTATGTCGGCCTGGTCACCGGCGCGTGCTTCGCCGACCTGGGCAACCGAGTCATCTGTATCGACGTCGACGAGCGCAAGGTCGAGATGCTCCGTCGTGGTGAGATCCCGATCTACGAGCCTGGTCTGGAAGAGCTGGTGGAGCGCAATGTCCGCACCGGACGCCTCACGTTCACCACAAGCTACGAAGAGGGCCTGGACGGCACGGAGTTCGTGTTCGTGGCGATCCCGACGCCTCAGGGCGCCGCGGGTGAGGCAGACATGACATACGCGCGGAGCGCCGCGCGTTCCATCGCTGCCCACCTGAAAGCCCCCGCCATCGTAGTCAACAAGAGCACCATGCCCATCGGCACCGCGGACTGGGAGGCAGAGCTGCTTGCACGCCACGGCTCGGTGGAGGCCACGGTGGTTTCCAATCCGGAGTTCCTGCGTGAGGGTTCCGCGGTTGCAGACTTCCAGCATCCGGATCGAGTGGTCCTGGGCGCGGATGACCGGGGGGCCGCCGAGCGCGTCGCCCAGCTCTACGCACCGCTGAACGCCACGGTGGTCATCACGGACCCCCGCACGGCGGAGATGATCAAGTACGCCTCCAACGCGTTCCTGGCCACCAAGATCTCATTTATCAACGAGATGGCCTCTATCTGCGAGAAGCTGGGCGCGGACGTCAAAGAAGTGGCCCGCGGCATGGGGCTGGACAATCGGATCGGACTGGCATTCCTGGATGCGGGCGTGGGCTACGGCGGCTCGTGTTTTCCCAAGGACGTACAAGCACTTGCGCACATGGCGGCGCTCTCAGGCTGCCACCCGCAGCTCCTGCGCGCGGTCATGGAGATCAATCGGGATGCCCGCCGAAGCGTACTCCTCAAGCTCAAGTCGGAGCTGGGTGACCTCGAGGAGAGGGTGATCGGCGTGCTCGGGCTGGCGTTTAAGCCCAACACGGATGACATGCGTGAGGCGGCTGCCGTCGAGATCATCCACCTACTCCAACAGGGCGGCGCCATCGTGAAGGCGTACGATCCCGCGGCCATGCAGAAGGCCGGCGGTATCCTTCCCGGCGTCCACTTCTGCCGAGACGCCTACGAGACCGCCGTTGGAGCGGACGCCCTGCTTCTAATGACGGAGTGGAATGAATTCAAGAGCCTGGATCTCCGCCGCGTCCGCGACTCCATGCGCCGTCCGTTCATGGTGGACGGGCGAAACGTGTACGACCCGACCGAGATGACGGCCCTGGGATTTGAGTATCACGGCGTGGGTCGGGGACGGCGGGTGTCGGAGACGAATCGGACGGGGCAGGTCGCCGCGCTCGCATAGCCAGACTAGCGTGTGCGGGCGTCGGCCCGCAGGAGCCGCGGGTCTAGCGCGTCGCGCACGGCGTCGCCGATGAAGTTGAAGCCCATTACTGCCATCAGGATCGCGCCGCCCGGCGCAAAGGCCATCCACGGGGCCTGATCCAGGTAGTCCTTTCCGCGGCTGACCATAGAACCCCAGGACGGATCGGGGGGCTGCACACCGAGGCCCAGGAAGCTCAGGGTGGCCTCGGCGAGGATGGCAAAGGCCACGCTGAGAGAAGCCTGCACGATGATCGGGGCCATGACGTTTGGCAGCACGTGCGACCGCATGATGCGGCCGTGGCCGGCACCGATGGTCCGTGCCGCCTCCACGTACTCGCGCTCGCGTACGGAGAGCACCTGACCCCGCGTAAGGCGCGCGAAGATTGGCGTGTAGACGATGCCAATGGCGATCATGGCGTTGCGGAGCCCTGGCCCGAGGGTGGCTGTGATCGCCAGGGCGAGCACCAACGCCGGGAACGCCAGCAGGGCATCCATCGCGCGCATGATCCAGTTATCCACCCGCCCGCCGAAATACCCCGCAATCAAGCCGAGCGTGACGCCGGAAGCGAGTCCAATGGTGACGGAAAATACGCCGGCCAGCAGGGAGACTCGGGCGCCGTGGAGAATTCGGCTCAAGACGTCGCGTCCGTTCTCATCCGTACCCAGCAGATGGGCGAGGCTCGGCGATTGTAGAGCCTCGAGGAGGCGCTGGCGCGTTGGCTCATAGGGGCTGAGATACGGGGCGAACGCCGCCGCGATCGTCAGGGCCGCGACGATCAGCAGACCAGCGTTCGCGAGCCGGACGGCACGCAGACGGCTCCAGAACGCGCGGAAACCTACCTGCGACCGCGCCGACCGCTCAGCCTGGGAAGGCCGCGGGGCTAGAACGGCGTCAGCCATACCGAATTCGCGGATCGAGCGCGGCGTAGGTCAGATCGACCAAGAGGTTGACAAGGACGAAGATCAGCGCGAGATACAGGACCACACCCTGCACCAGCGGCAGATCGCGCTGGAAGATGCTGTCGATGACCAGGCGGCCCACACCGGGAAGCGCAAAAATCGTCTCGGTGACGATAGCGCTTCCAAGCAAGTTACCAAGCTGCAACCCGACCACTGTGACCACCGGTATCAGGGCGTTCTTCATGGCGTGCCGCTGGACCACCGCCGACTCGCGCAATCCCTTTGCCCAGGCCGTACGGACGTAATCCTGGCCAAGCACCTCCAACAAGCTCGACCGCGTGAGCCTGGCGATGACCGCCGCCAATGCGGTCCCCAACGTGAGCGCGGGCATGATCATGCCGCTGAGGTTGCCCCACAAACCCTGCAGCGGGCTGATGTACCCCACCGGCGGGAGCCACCGAAGCTGGAGCGAGAACACGTACACCAGCAGGATCGCCAGGAAGAAGTTGGGCATGGACACGCCCAACAACGAGAACACTGTAGACGCCACGTCGGCGCCAGAATTTCGACGAACCGCCGCGACGATGCCTGCCGGCAGGGCGATCGCGAGTGAGATGACCATCGCGAGCAGGCTGAGCTCGACGGTCACGGGAAGGCGCTGGAGGATTGCCTCGCTCACGGGTTGGTTGGAACGGATCGACCGACCGAGATCCCCCTGGAGCACGCGGGCCAGCCACGAGGCGAACTGGACGGGCAACGGACGATCCAACCCAAGCTCGCGCCGCAGCGCGTCGCGCGCCTGCGGCGTGGCCTCTTCGCCTAGCATGACCACTACGGGATCGCCCGGTGTGAGGTGAATGATCGAGAAAATGACAACGCTGACCAGCAGCAGTACCGGGACCGCAGCCACCAGTCGATTCGCGATGTACAGGGTCATGCGCGCCGCCGCCCGAGCTACTTGGCCAACCAGACCTCGTGGAGCCGAATCATGCCGTCGGGCACGTGCGGGAATCCCTGCAACTTCGAGGAGAGCGCCTTCACCTCGGCGCGATGCTGGACGAAGATCATCGGGCAATCGTCTGTGATGATCTTGTTGATTTCAGCGTACAGCCGTTTTCGCTCGGGTTGATCGTAGGTCTCCCGAGCCTTGTCGAAGAGCTCATCCACCTTGGGATTCTTGTAGCGGCTGCGATTCTGTGCGCCCTTGGTGTGGAAGTAGCCGTAGGTGTTGGCGTCGGGATCGGCTCGACCGCTCCAGCCGCTCATCGATGCCTGATACTCGCCCTTGAGCGTACGCTCCACCTGCGCGCCGAACTCGATCAACTCCAGATCGACCTCGATTCCAGCCTCGGTGATCTGCTCTTTGTAGACCTCCCCTAGCTGCTTCTCCTCGGGGGTGTTCGCCAGCAAGAGCGTGAAGCGAGGAGAGGTGACACCGGACTCCGCCACCTTGGCCTTCGCCTTTGCCAGGTCGCGGGTATAGGGCTTGAATCCCGAATCGAAGGCCCAGCTCGATGGCGGGATGCCCTGCTGCGCTGGTTGCCCGGAGTCGAAGAACACGGCTTTGTTGATGGCCTCACGGTCAAGGCTAAAGGCGATCGCCTGGCGGAGCGCCTTGTTGTCCAGCGGTGGCTTCTCCACCTGGATCTGGATGTAGCGATAGGCCAGCCCCGGGACCTCGAGCAGCCTGGGATCGGCGCTGTTCCGCAGGCCTGGGATGTCCTTGGCGTTTGGGAAGTTGATGATGTCCACCGTGTTCGTCTTGAGGGCGGTCAGGCGCTGGCCGCCGTCGGGGATTGGTCGGTAGACCACTTCATCCAGATACGGAAGCTGCGCGCCGTCAGCGGCCTTTCCCCAGTATCCGTCAAACTTGCGCGCGACGAGCCGATCGTCCTTGAGCCATTCGACGAACTTGAAGGGTCCCGTGCCCACTGGCTTGCGGGCAAAGTCATCACCCGCTGCTTCTGCCGCCTTGACAGAGACCATCATGCCTGCCCGATCGGTCAGGATGGTGAGCAGCGGGGAAGATGGCTGCTTGAGATTCAGCTTGACGGTGAGGTCGTCCACCGGTTCGACGGACGCGATCTCAGCGATCTCGCCCTTGCGCAGCGACTTGGGGTGGTTCTGCATCCGCTCAAAGTTTGCCTTCACAGACGCGGCAGTGAATGGCTCTCCATCGTGGAACTTCACGCCCGGGCGGAGCTTCAGCACGAGCGTCTTGGGATCCGTCTGTTCCCATGACTGGGCCAGGCCGGGTTTGAGTGAGAGGTCCGTGTCCAGTCTGATGAGGGTGTCGTAGATGCTCTGGTACACCTGGCGATCAACGGCGGCGGTTGAGAGATGCGGATCCATGGTGGTGAGATCAGCATCGATGCCGACCTTGACGGAGCCACCGGGCGATGGTTTCGCGGGTGCGGCGGCGGGCGGAGGCGCAGACGACGGGGCACCCGCGGCTGGCCTGGGGGCCTCCGCTGGCTTCGCGGCGCCGCCTGGGGACGACGGCTGACAGCCAGCAAGGGCGACGATAACTCCGGCCCAACTGGCCAAAAACGCTCGACGGGACGCGCGCATACATCACCTCAGCAGAAACGAGGTTGACGCGACAAAGCCGAGTAGCCGCGAGACAGAATGTCCGACTGGCGCATCATAGAGGGCGGCGAGAGGACTGTCAACGAAAACGTTGGGCGCGGGTGTGCCCGAAAGATGTAGGTGGGATTAGCTAGCCGCGAGCGTAGTGGCACGCTGAGCGCGGAGCGCGAGCATGGCGCGGCCTCCCGCTTCCGACCAACGCATCCCGGCCCGCTTCATCCGTTGTTGCACCACGTGCCTTGCACTCGACTCCACCGCGCCCGACCCGATCGGCAGACCCTGCTCCCGAAACTCCCGATACCGCATCCGCTCGCGATTGCTCATGAAGTACCCCCGCTCGCGCCGTACCAGCTCCCGTTGCTCGATCGTGCTGATCGGCAGGCTCCCAAAGGCCCGCAACACCGGGTCGACACCCTCGTCTAACAACTCCGCCACCCGCGCGTTCGCCCAGCTGCGACTCTGCTCGCTCGTCTCGCCCAGCACTCCCTTCGCCACCGCCCACACGTGCTCGATCGCGTGCATCACATCCACGATCTCCAGTCGGTCACCGAACTGCTCGGCCGCACCGTCCCAGATCCAGCGCGCGCCATCACCCAAGACCACGACCCTCGGTAACACCGCGATGCTCTTGGCCCGGCCTTTCCACCCCAGGACGTCCAGCGCACCCCGCCGCGCCGCTTCCGCTCCCCACCGCCGTACGAACGCCGCCGCCGGCTCCCGCGCAGCCACGTAGCTGAGGTCGACCAGCTTGCCAGAGGGCTTCCCAGTCGGCTTCCCAACTGGCGCGCTCTCCGACGTACCAACCGGTCCGCCATCACCGTCGCCACCGCCAGCACCACCGTGGGGACCCGTTGTGGTCGGCGGTGTGGTCGGCGCAGGCAGCCCAGCAGCTGGTGCATCGCGGTCCAGCCAGCCGCCCACCACCCCGACCCGTACCTCATGCCAGCCATCCAGATACCGCACCATCACCCCATCGGTCTCCGCCACCAGCTGACCCCGCGGTCGCGCGACCGGACCCGGCGGCCGACCGGTCTGCTCCACCTGCTCGACGGCCGCGTTCTGCCGCGCGGCCAACGCGCTGCCAGCCCGGCAGGTCAGCTCGCGGGCCGTCTCCTGACCCACGTCAACCCGGGTGGCCTGGGTCAAGAGTGCGACCGCTTCGGCAAAGCTGCAGGCGCTGGTGAACGCGACCACCAGGTCGGCCAACCCGGTGCTCATCCGCGCGTGTGGAGCGATGCCCAACTGCTGATCGGTCACGCTAAAACCGTGCCGACAGGATCGGCAGCGGCGCCACGGACGCTCCAGACGGAGCACGCCAACCTGGGTGGCCAACTGGCGCGGACGCCAGGCCTCGACCCGGGTGCCCCCATGACAGGTGGGGCAGGGCACGCGGGCGCGAGCCAGGCGGGGATCGAGGCTGGAGTGGGTGGTACCAACGAGCGCGGCGAGCAGACGCGGAGCACTGTCGGACCAGGCGGCCAGCAGGGCATCTTCGAGGGTGGCGAGTGGAGCATCCGGGTGGGCGGAGGCGAGCGCGGTCAGGCGCTGGGCGAAGGCGAGCAGGGGTTCGCGGAGCGGGGCTGGAAGCGCGGCAATGGCCGTGGTCTCAGAAGCCAGCATGGGCGCGGCTGGGGCGACGGTGGGTCCAGGCGGAACGGACGAGGCGCCAGCCGGTACACTGGAGGCGGGAAGGTGCGTGATGGACATGTGGCCTTCCTAGGGGCCAGGGTGGGGGCTTACCACCGCTGGCTCGAGAGTCGGCACCGTCGCGGTCCACCAGGGCTCGGGACGGTGCCGACTTACCGTAACGGCGGCTGCCAACGCGCCGGAAGGTTCAAAGATCCCAGTTTGGGCAGTCGAAACGAAACACCGACAAGTTCCGGTCGCACCCGTTGGGCGCAGGGCGCGACTTGACGGCGGGCGCGCCAGCAACTGGCGCGTTGTCGAAGAATGAACGAGACGAATCTTGCGCGCCTTCGTGGCCATGTCGCGTCATCACAAAGGTTGGGATCTGGGTGGAAAGACGACATCTCGCGGATGTCTCCGCGCGCGTCCCGTGCGAGCGCGCGGGTACCGGTGCAGGCGGCGAGGTTCAGAGGCTCGTAAGGGGATCGCTCAACGGCCAGAGGAGCGGAGCGATGCGGGCTGCCGAACTAGGATTCGAACCTAGACTAAGTGATCCAGAGTCACTCGTGCTACCGTTACACCATTCGGCAAGGGATCCGGGAGTATAGCCACCTCCGGGCCGCATAGACAACAAAACGGCGCCTCTGGCGGGGACGGCTCCAGATGCCTAGCCGAGTCGCGCCACCGCGTCCGCGAGCCGATTCTCCACGCGCGACCGACCGAGCACCTCCATGGACTCGAAGAGCGGCGGCGAGACGGTGCTGAACGTGCACGCCACGCGGAGTGACATAAAGAGCTGACCGGTCTTCACACCGCGAGCAGCGGCCATGTCTCGAAAGGTGGACTCGAGCGCCGAGTGGTTGAAGTTGGAGGCAGACGAGACCAGTTGCGCGGACTCGTCCAGCAGTGCGCGTGCCGTGTCGCGCTCCACACCCTTGGGAACGAGCTGGTTGGCGTCGTACTGGCCCTTAGCCTGGTAGAGGAAGCTCAACAACTCTGGAACCTCGTCGAGCCGCTTCAGCCGCTCGTGGATGAGTGGGAGCGCGAGGTCCAGCGGGGGGCCCGTCTCGAGATCGATCACGGATGACGCCTCGACGTAAGGCATCGCGCGGCGCGCGAGCTCGGCTGGGCTGAGCTGGCGGATGTAGTAGCCGTTCAGCCAATCCAGCTTGTTGAGGTCGAAGATTGGTCCTGTGGGGCTGATCCGCTCGAAGCTGAAGTGCTTCACGATGTCTTCGAGCCCGAACACCTCGCTGCCGTCCGGCATGGACCAGCCCAACAGGGCGAGGAAGTTGAGCAGCGCCTCTGGGAGGTAACCGTGCTCGCGGAACCAGGGAAGCGTTGCCCAGGGGTTCTTGCGCTTGGACACCTTGCTGCGGTTCTCATTGCGCAGCAGCGGGAAGTGGGCAAAGATGGGCAGCGGCCAACCGAACCACTCGTAGAGCAGTACGTGCTTGGGCGTGCTGGAGATCCACTCCTCACCCCGCGCCACGTGGGTGATGTTCATGTGGTAGTCGTCCACCACTACTGCCAGGTGGTACGTGGGGTAGCCATCCGACTTGAGCAGAACCTGGTCGTCCAGCAGTCGATTCTCGAATTCGATCCGGCCGCGGATGAGATCGTCGAATGCGGTCACACCGTCATCGGGCATGCGCATGCGCACGACTGACCGATCGGAGACCTCGCCCAGCGCCCGCCGTTCGGCCTCGCTCTTGCCCAGGCAGGTGCGGTCGTACTTGGGCGGCTCCTTGCGGGCCTGCATCTCGTGGCGGACGCGCTCCAGCCGCTCTGGCGAGCACCAGCAGCGGTACGCCTTCCCCGCCGAGATCAGCTTGTCGACCTCGGTCTGATAGATGCTCAACCGTTCGGACTGTCGGTACGGGCCACGCGGCCCGCCGACATCTGGGCCCTCGTCCCACTCGATGCCCAGCCAGCGAAGCGATTCGAAGATGAGCTCCTCGGATCGCTCGATAAAACGGGCGCGATCGGTATCCTCGATCCGCAGGACGAACTGGCCTCCCGTCTGCCGCGCGTACGCCATATTGAACAGCGCCACGTAGGCGGTGCCGACGTGGGGATCCCCGGTCGGTGAAGGCGCGATCCTGAGGCGCGCGGGGCCAGAGAAGGCCATGGTACGTCCTCCCTAGGTTCTCAGTTGCTCGCCGGCGCCGCCGCGCCAGCTCGGAAGGCACGCAATCGCTCGATGGGTGTCGCGAGATCAGGCGGCAAGGGCGCCACGAACTCGTGCTCCTTCCCATCGTGCGGCGAGCGGATCTTCAAGCGAGCGGCGTGGACGAACTGGCGCTTCAGCCCCGGCGGCCCCTTGCCCGGGCCGTAGGTCCGATCACCAGCCACAGGATGCCCGATGAACTGGAAGTGGACTCTGAGCTGATGGGTGCGGCCGGTGAGCAGGACGGCCTCCACCAGCGTGTATTGGCCGAACCGTTCCAGGACGTGGAACTCAGTTGCCGACTCGCGGCCGTCGAACGTTGGCGACATCCGCTTGCGATCACGTCGGTCGCGACCGATGGGCGCCTCGATCCGCGCCTCCTCGTCGGCGAGATCGCCGATAAGGAGAAGCTGGTAGCGCTTCTCCACGGTGTGTTCGCGGAACTGCTGCTGCAACGCGGCCATGGCCGCGGCCGTCCGTCCGATGACGATGAGGCCGCTTGTGTCCTTGTCCAGCCGGTGCACGATCCCCGGCCGCTGCTCCCCGGTGGGGTCCTGTAGCTCCGGAAACCGCGCCAGCAGGGCGTTCACCAGAGTCTCGTCCTCATGTCCCGGCGCGGGGTGCACCACGAGGCCGGGCGGCTTGTTGAGCACGATCATGGACGGATCGTCATACAGCACGTCGAGTGGAATGCGCTGCGCCGGCTTGATGTCGAACTGGGCGGCCACGGGACGGATCTGGATGCGCTGGTTGGGGCGTAGCCGGTCGCCGGGCTTGACCAATCGGTTGTCGACCGTCACGGCACCGACGGAGACGAGGCGCTGCCACTCGGATCGGGTGCGCCCACCAACGTGTTTCACCAGAAAGGCGTCCACCCGCTCCCGGCCGGCGTAGGGGGGCACGGTCACCACCGTCACGCCGCTCGTGACGGTCAGCGTTTGCGGTCGCAGCCTCTCGCGGTCACGCACTCGCGCTCGCGGTCTGTCCATCTCGCTGCCAGAGCACGGAAAGCGCCAGCCCCGCCACCCCGATGCAGATAGCGGAATCGGCTACGTTGAACACCGGCCAGTACGGGAGCTCCAGGAAGTCGACCACGTACCCCACTCGGACGCGGTCCACCAGGTTCCCGATGGCTCCTCCTAGCTGGAGGCCCAGGCACACTGTCAGCAACCAGCCTGGCTCCGGCATATATCGATAACTCCCAACGATGACCGCAATCACCACGGCGCCCACCACGACGAAGAACAGCGTCTGGTTCTGCAGCAGCCCAAACGCAGCACCCCGATTTTCCACATAAGTGAGCTTCAGCAGCTCACCGACGAGGGGAATCGAGTGGACGCCAGATTCGAGCAGGTGCTCCACTGCGAGCTGCTTGGTCCAACGGTCCAGTCCAATGACGGCGAGTGCCACGGCGAGCGATGTGGCGGTGCGGCCAGACCAGAGCGACCTGGCGGGTCGCGGCTCGCGCTCTCCAAAGATGAGGCTCCACATCAGGCCGGTCCGCCAGCTCGTGCGACCGACAACGTCACAGCCGCACCATCGATGTCGCCGCTCCAACGGTAGCCACCGCTTGCGTCACCTTCTGCAAGGCGCGTGCTCAGCGTTTCCTGGCAGATGTAGTCGGCGTGCTCCGCGATGGCATCCCGCAAGCCATCCGCGGCGTGATAGGTGGTGACGATCCGGTCTTCCACCTCGAAGCCGGCGTCCTTGCGCATGGTCTGAATACGGTGCACTAGCTCGCGCGCCCGGCCTGCGCGCACCAGATCGTCGGTCAGGGTGGTGTCCAGCACCAGCGTAAAGCCGTCGCCCTCTGCCGCGGCAAAACCGTCCTTCGCCTCTGTAGAGACGATCACCTCGTCCGCGGCGAGCGCCTGGCCAGCAGCCGTGACCGAGCCATCCGCGCCAAACGTGACCTGCCCCGCGCGGAGGGCGGCGTTCACGGCGGGGAATGCCTTGCCCAGGCGCGGTCCGAGCACGGCTGGCCGTGGGCGGACCACTCGGTTCACCGCGTCGCTGACGTCGCCGCCGATGTCCAGCCGCAGCACGTTCAGCTCCGAGGCGATCTCGTCGCGAAGCTCGTCCGGCAGCGTAGGCGCATCCGCGGGGGTCCCCACCCTCGCCAGGCCCAGCGGCTGGCGGATTCGCACGGAAGCCTGCTCGCGCGCGGCGCGGCCCAGCGTGACGAGCGTTCGGGTCGCCTCCACCTGGCGCTCCAGGTCAAGATCGATCAACGACGTGTCGGCGGTGGGGTACTCGGTGTGATGGACGCTCTCCGGTGCCGCCGTGTCCATCGACCGGACGAGGTTCTGGTACATCGATTCGGTCACGAAGGGAAGGAACGGCGCCATGAGTCGCGTGAGCGTGGTGAGCACTTCGTACAACGTTGCGTGCGCGCCGCGCTTGTCGGTGTCCTCGGCCGCCTTCCAGAAGCGGCGACGGCTGCGGCGGACGTACCAGGTGGAGAGATCGTCGATGAAGCGCTCCATCGCACGGATGGGGCCGGCCGGATCGATCCGATCGAGCGAATCACGCACCGCGAGCACCAGCGACTGAAGTCTCGAGATGATCCAGCGGTCCAGAAGCGCCCGGTCCTTCACCGAGGGTCGCGGCGCAGCCGGGTCGAACTGGTCGATGCGCGCGTATGTGACGAAGAAGCTGTAGACGTTCCACAGGACCATCAATCGTCGACGGACCTCTTCAGCGGGACCGTAGCCGAAGTTGAGGTTGGACTGGACGTTCTGGCCGCAATAGAGCCAGCGCATGACGTCCGCGCCCATCTTCTCCGCGGCGTCGTCGAACCAGATGGCGTTGCCGGCGCTCTTGTGCATCGGCTTGCCCTGCTCGTCCATGAGCTTCTCGTACGCCAGCACATTCAGATACGGCGGCTCATCGCGCAGCGTGACGCTCATGAACAGCATGCTGTGGAACCACAGGCGGATCTGCTCGCGCATCTCGGTGATGAAGTGGGCGGGGAACCAGTTGGACCAGTACTCACGGTCGGATAGGAAGTGCAGCGTGGAATACGGGACGATGCCGGCATCCAGCCAAGCGTCGCCAACCTCCAACACGCGGCTGACCGGCTGCTGGCACGCGGCGCACGCGACCTGAACGTCATCGATCCACGGGCGGTGAAGCTCACGCAGCCCGCCAAGGCCGGTCGTCGCGCGCTCAGCGAGCTCGGCGCGGGAACCGATCACGTTGAGGTGGCCGCAGCCGCACGGGTAGAAGGGCAGCGGCAATCCCCAGTACCGCTTGCGACTGATGTTCCAGTCGCCCATGTTGTTGTGCCAGTCTTCAACCCGTCGCGCGGCCGATGGGGGCACCCAGTTGATCTTGGCGGCGGCCGCCCGCATCCGCGGGCGGATCTCCTCGACGGAGATGTACCACTCGTCGCCCAGGCGGAAGACGAGCTCCTCGCCACACCGCCAGCAGGTGGGGTAGCGGTGGGTGTACTGCTGCTGCCGGTACAGCACGCCCTTGGATTCAAGGCTCGCGAAGATGGCTGGATTGGTGTCGCGCACGTTGCGGCCGCTCAGCTCGCCGAAGCCCGGCAGGTAGTCGCCGGCCTCGGTCAGCGGGACGATCACGTCCAGGTTGTGGACCTTGGAGAGCTCAAAGTCCTCCGCGCCACAGCCAGGCGCGATGTGGACGATCCCGGTGCCCTCCTCCTCGCCAACGTCCGTCCAGGGGATGACCCGGTGCTGCACAGGCCGCTGCGCGTCAATCTCGTCAAACGGCCCGCGGTATCCCAGCCCTACCAGCTCAGCACCCTTCAGGCGGCCTAGCTCCTCGTGCTCGCCGCGGAGGAAGCCAACCGTTCGCGGCGAAACGTAGAAGACCTTCTCGCCCTGACGGATTTTCGCGTACTCCAGATCGGGATGGACCGCGAGCGCCACATTGGCCGCGAGCGTCCAGGGCGTCGTCGTCCAGACGAGGAAGTACTCGTTCTCGCGTCCGTCGATCGGCAGCGCCAGGTAAACCGACGTGTGGGTGAGGTCACGATAAGAGTCCGTCCCCACGAGCTCGTGCTGCGACAGGCCGGTGCCGCAGCGAATGCACCACGGCATGGACCGGTGTCCGCGATACAGCCAGCCCTTCTCATGGCACGTCTTCAAGAAGTGCCAGATGTGCTCGATGTTCTCGTCGGTGTGGGTCCAGTAGGAGTCGTCCCAGCGCATCCACTGGCCGAGGCGAATCGACTGGTCGGTGATCACCTTGCCGAACTGCTCGACGCGCTCGCGGCACCGCGCGGCGAACTCCGCCAAGCCGTACGCCTCGATCTCGCGCTTAGAGTTCAGGCCCAGCGCCTTCTCGACCTCCACCTCAACCCACAGCCCCTGGCAGTCAAACCCGTTCTGGTACCGCTGCTGGTAGCCCTGCATGGCGTAGTAGCGCTGGAAGAGGTCCTTGTAGGTCCGTCCCCAGGCATGGTGTACGCCCATGGGGTTGTTAGCAGTGATGGGCCCATCGAAGAACGACCAGCGGGGGCCATTGGCGTTCTTGGCGAGGAGCTTTTCGAACGCGCCGGACTGCGCCCAGAACGTCAGGATCTCATGCTCGAGCGCGGGGAAATCCAGCGTGCTGGAGACTGGCTGGTACACGGGCAGGCGTCCTCCGAAAGGGAAGGCGCGTGAGGCGGTGGCGGGACAAAACGAAAGGCACGAACGCCGACATTCGTGCCAATCCGACCACGGCTACGCGGTGCGAAATCTCGTCAATCCTAGCACGGCTCCAGATGGGGCGTCAACGAGTCACTGTGCCTCATCAGTCGCGGCAATGCATCGCGCGAGGGTCAGATCGTCGGGCGTGTTGACGTTGAAAAACGAGCGTAGCTCCGGATCTAGCGCGCGGAGCCAGGACTCCTCCACGCGATCAACCCGAACGTCCCTGAGAAACGAGATCAGTCGGCGATCCTGTCGCTGAATCGCCGCCGCGATAGCCGGCGCGCATGCGTCGCGACGGTACACCGCGTGGAGGGGTTGTTCACGTCCATCTACCACGGAGATCACGGCATCGAAGTCCGCCGCGCGGCCCAACAGTCGCCGACAAAGGTCTGTGCTGACGAACGGCATGTCGCAGGCGAGCGTGAGTACCAGCGGGTGCGCGGCAGCGTCCAGTCCGGCCAGCAGGGCGGGCAGCACGCCCGCGTGTGGAGCGGGATCGTAGACCAAGCGGACGCCTGGCGCATTGGGAGGCGGCTCGTTGACCACAAGTACCACGTCGCTCGTCAGCGGCCGAATGGCGGCGCAAACGCGCGCCAGAATGGCGCGCCCTCCGACGTCGAGCGCGGCTTTGTCCGCTCCGTTGAGCCGAGAGCCGCGGCCGCCGGCCAGGATCAGTCCGGTGACAGCTTCGGCCACCTGGGAGGCTACGCCTTGGTGGTGTTTCCGTCCTGCCCGGGCTTGTCCAGGGAGGCGTTCTTGCGGAACTCACGGATACCGCGCCCGAGGGCGCCGCCCAGGTCCCCGAGCTTCCCGACTCCGAAGAACATGACCACTACGACGAGGATGAGGATGATCTCAGTGGCGCCCAGGCTGAACAAAGGAGCTCTCCCTCCGGGCGCTCAACGGCCCCGGCCACGACGGTATTGGTATACGACGACGATGAGCATGAGCGCGGTGGCGACGATCGCGGTGACGCGGGTGAGATAGTCATCCACCGATCGCTCCAGGCGCGGCGCGCGGGTGGGATAGCAAGGACGGCAAATGGTAGCCCGTACCGGATTCGAACCGGTGGTCTCCGCCTTGAGAGGGCGGTGTCCTAGGCCGCTAGACGAACGGGCCGGATTGAACGATGACGTTCAATGCAGAGTATAGACGAGGCCCTAGCGACGATCAACAGGATCTCGCGCCCAACCGATGCCGCGAGCGTGAATCAGAATCCGCCTGACGGGTAGGATGTGGGTGGACGAAACCACCGGCTCCCGCAGCCATCCGGTGCTCTTGGATGATTCCCAAGCCGTTCGATACAACCGCGCGCCAACTCATCGAGGCGGATCCCGCCGCGTGGCTCCGGCTGGCCGGCCTGGATGTCGCGGATCCGGTAACGACGATCGACACGGAGCTCTCGGGAGCCATCGCCATCGCGGACAAGGTCGTCCGCGTGGAGGGGTCTCGGCCGTGGTTGGCGCACGTGGAGATCCAGACCAGGCGTGATCCGCGGCTCCTTGACCGTCTCGGCCTCTACTACGCGCTGCTCATCCACAGACACCGCCTCCCAACCCGAAGCGTCATCCTCCTTGCACGACCGGCCGCGGACGCACCAGAGCTCACGGGCGAGGTGACGCATCACGGACTCGACGGTGAACTACGGATGATGTTGAGATACGATGTCGTCAGAATGTGGCAGTACCCGGTGAGGTCCCTGCTCGCGGGCGAGATTGCCACGATTCCGCTCGCCCCGCTAGCGAATCTCGGTGAGGCGACACCCGCGGATATCATCGCGTCGATGGCTAGACGGATCGCCGGCGTGGAGGCCGCGGCGGAGCGCCGCGCCCTGTGGACGGCAACGTTTTTGTTGATGGGGCTCAGGTACAATTCGGAGCAGACGAATGCGCTCCTGGAGGGCGTGATGAACTTGCGCGACTCATCAACCTATCAGGCGATTCTCAAAGAGGGTCGCCGGGAAGGCCTGAGCCGCGGGCGCAGCCTGGGCCGGCGGCAGGGGCGCGTGGAGGGTCAGACCGAGGGAGCGAGGCTACTGCTGCTCCGTCTGGGCACGCGCAGATTCGGGCCACCGAATGCCGACATCACCGCGCGCATCGCCGACATCAGGGAGCTTGCCACCCTCGAACGACTCGCGGACCGTGTGCTCGATGCGTCAAGCTGGAGCGAGCTCCTCGGCTGACGAGCTCTTCGGCGGGAGCGGGCAGCACGCCCTGGTGATGTTCTGGCAACAACCGAAGCTCGACGCGTACAGTCGAGCCATGACCTGTGCCGCCTGGCGCCGCGCCCGTGCCTAAGCAAGACTTCGATCAGCTTGCGCTGCTCGGAGCGGACTTCCTCCCCACCACACCCATCCGCAGGCAGTACCTCGACCTCAAGGCGCGCCATCCGGACGCCATTCTGCTCTTCCGCCTCGGCGACTTCTACGAGACGTTCGACGGCGACGCGGAGGTCGTCTCCAGGGCGTTAGACATCACGCTCACCGGGCGTGATATGGGCCGGGGCGAGCGGATCCCCATGGCCGGCGTGCCCGCGCACTCAGCGGAGGGGTACATCTCGCGCCTGGTTGAGCAGGGGCACCGCGTGGCGCTGTGTGAACAGATCGGCGAAGCGCCCACGCGGGGACTGGTGCACCGCGACATCGTGCGGGTCTTCTCTAAAGGCACGCTCATCGAGGACGGCCTGCTGCCGAGGAACAGCGAGAACTTCCTGGCGGCGCTCCTTATCGGCACGGGCGCGGCTGGCCTGGCCTTCGCCGACGTCAGCACAGGCAGGCTGACGGCCACGGAGGTCAGCGGGGCCGCATGGGCCGCGCTCGTCACCGCGGAAATGGTTCGCGTGGGCCCGGCCGAATGCCTGGTAGACGTAGAGGGGCCGGCCGGTCAACCGCTCCCAGAGCTTCTCGCACCTGGCACGCGCGCCACGCCGAGACCGTCCAGTGCGTTCTCCCCGCACCGAGCCGGCGAGCGGCTACGGTCACACTTCCAGACCGCCACCGTGGCGGCGTTGGGCCTGGACACGCGGCCGCTTGCCGCCTGCGCCACGGCGGCGCTGCTCGGGTACATCGAAGAGTCGATACCCAGCGCCCTTGAGCTGTTCGACCGCGTTGACATCTACGATGTCGGCGGCCGGATGGTGCTGGACAGCGCCACGCGGCGCAGCCTCGAGCTGACCGCGAACCTCGCGTCCGGCCAACAGCAGGGCTCGCTGCTGGGCGTCCTAGACGTGACCCGCACCTCGATGGGCGCGCGACGCCTGCGGTCGTGGATATCGGCCCCGTTACTCGACCTGCCCACGATCCGCAACCGGCAGGACGTGGTGGGTCTACTCGTTCAGAACCGATTCCTCAGAGCCGAGGTGGCACGCCGCCTGGAGAGCCTTCCCGACCTCGAACGCCTCTCAGCCCGTGCCATGCAGCGCCTGCTGGCCCCCCGGGAGACGCTGGGACTCGCCGCGGGGCTCCGCGAACTGCCCGGTATCCGTACGCTCCTCTCCGAGAGCGAGCTTCCGCTGGTAGCTCGGCTCGCGGAGACGCTGTTCGACGCCTCGGACACGGTGGCTGAGATCGAGCGGACGGTGGCGGACCCGCCGGCGGCAGCAATGGGCGAGGGCGTCATCCGGGATGGACGACTTTCGGAGCTGGATGAGACGCGCGCAATCGCCGGCGACACGCGGACCTGGATCGCCAACCTGGAGCGGACCGAGCGCGAGCGGACGGGCGTGCGTGGACTCCGCGTGGGCTACAACCGGGTCTTCGGCTACTACCTGGAGATCACCAAATCGCAACTTTCGCAGCCGACCGACTACTACCAGCGGGAACGATCGAGCACCGGCACCGTCTCCGACCATCTGGAGAAGCTGGGCTACGTGCGGCGCCAGACGGTGGCAAACGGCGAACGATTCATCACCACCCAGCTTCAGGAATACGAGATCCGCGTTCGCAACGCCACCGAGGACATGGCGCGGCTCGAGCGCAAGGTATTCAACGAGCTACTGGACGTGCTGGCCGCTGTCGCGCCGGCCGTGCGCGCGGCGGCGGATGCGCTAGCGCAGTTAGACGCGCTCGTCGCCCTGGCCGAGGTGGCCGATCGCCAGGGCTACTGCTGTCCGGAGCTCGTTGAGGAGCCCGTACTGGAGATCCAGCAAGGCCGCCATCCGGTTGTGGAGTCCGTGCTGGACCCCGGCGCCTTCGTAGCGAATGACGTCAGCCTGGGCGGGACGGGGCGGCCAATCGCCATCCTCACGGGTCCCAACATGGCCGGCAAGTCCACGTATTTACGCCAGACCGCGCTGATCGTGCTGATGGCCCAGATCGGAAGCTGGGTGCCAGCCCGCGCGGCCCGGGTGGGCAGAGCGGACCGGATCTTCGCGCGCGTAGGCGCGCAGGATGACCTGGCTGCCCACCGCAGCACCTTTATGGTTGAGATGATCGAGACGGCGGCGATCCTGCGATCGGCAACGCCGTCGAGTCTGCTGGTGCTAGACGAGATCGGCAGGGGAACCAGCACATTCGACGGGATCGCCGTTGCGCGCTCCGTGGTGGAGCACATCCACAACACCAGGGCGCTGGGGTGCCGCACGCTGTTCGCCACGCACTACCACGAGCTGGCTGAACTGGCGGATGAGCTGCCCGGCGTCAGCGCGCTCAGGGTGGACGTGTTGGAGCACGGCGACTCAGTGGTTTTTCTCCATCGCGTCGTCGAAGGTGCCGCGGACCGCAGCTACGGCATCCACGTGGCGCGGCTGGCCGGGATGCCTGCCGAAGTCATCACCCGTGCCTGGGCCATTGCCGAGGACCTGGAATCGCACCGCGGATCTCCTCGTCCAACGTACCGCGCCCACGAGCCCACGTCCGAGCCAACACCTCAATCCCCCGTTGAACTACGCCTGCGCGAAATTGACGTGGCCACGCTCACGCCGATCCAGGCCATCACCCTGCTCGACGAGCTCAGTCGCGCCGCGGCATCCGGCTGATACCGTGGCCATCAAGCGCCTCCCGTCGCAGGTAGCCGCACGGATCGCGGCGGGCGAGGTGATCGACCGACCTTCCGCGGCGGTGAAGGAGCTCGTGGAGAATTCCATAGACGCCGGCGCCAGGCGCATCGTGGTGGAGATCCAGAACGGAGGCGTGGACCTGATCCGTGTCTCGGACGACGGCCACGGCATCGCAGGGGCGGACCTTGCTCTGGCGTTCGAGCGCCACGCCACCAGCAAGCTGGAGACCGAGGACGATCTCGCCCGCATCGCCACGCTCGGGTTTCGCGGCGAGGCGCTACCGAGCATCGCCGCGATCGGTGACGTGGATTGCGTTTCATGCCCGCGCGGAGATGAGCGCGCGGCGGCCGTCTCGATCCGCGATGGACGGACGGAGGGCCCCGCGCCGGCCGCGCGGGCGGAGGGAACCACCATCACGGTCCGCGAGCTCTTTGGCGCGTTACCGGTGCGCCGACGATTCCTCCGCGGGCGCTCGGCCGAAGCCACGCACGTTGCCGCGGCGGTGGGAGGACTTGCGCTGGCCTACCCCGGCGTGGCGATCTCGCTCATCTCAGACGGGCGCCGACTGATCGGGACACCCGGCGATGGCGATCTGCACTCCGCGGTGAGCAACGTCCTGAGCCACGATCTGGCTGCCGGAATGGCGATGCTGGAGGCGGTTGAGCGCGATGGAGTCCGCATCGAAGGATGCGTGAGCACCGGTCAGGCGACGCTGCCAACCCGCACCGGAATCACCATCATCGTCAATGGGCGCTGCGTCCAGAACAGAGCGCTGGCCTTCGCGATCGAGGAGTGCTATCGGACGCTGGTGACGGTCGGCCGCCACCCAGTGGCCGTTCTCCACGTCACGGTTCCCGCGGCGGACGTCGACGTCAACGTACACCCGAGGAAGACGGAGATCAAGCTCAGACACGAGCGGTCTGCTTTCACGGCCGTCCAGGAGGCCATCGGCAAGACGCTGCACGCTGTCCACGGCCCCCGACTGTCTCAGCTCGGCGAGGACGGCGCGCTGGAGCTCCAAGGGGAGGACGAGCGCCCCTGGGTAGAGGGCATCCGCGTGCTCGGCCAGGCTGGCAGCACCTACATCATCGCCGAAGGGCGAGCGGGGGTTTACCTGGTGGATCAGCACGCCGCCCACGAACGGGTGCTGTACGAGGAACTGCTGGAAGGCGCCAGACGCGGCGTGGCCGTGCAGCCGATGCTGGAGCCGGTCGTTCTGGAGCTCGGCGCCGCCGAGGCTGAGGCGATCCGAGAGCGCACGGCCGCGTTTGGCGAGCTTGGCTTCGAGGTGGAGCCGTTCGGCGATCGCTCGCTCCTCGTCCGCGGGGTTCCCCACGCGCTCGTACACCGCAAGCCGCTGCTCACACTGCGCGCGGCCATCGCGTCAATGATCGAGGGAACGGCGGACGACTGGCGAGAGCGCATCGCGGTCTCGTTGGCGTGTCATAACGCCGTGCGGGTGGGAGACAGGCTGGCCACCGAAGAGATGACGGCGCTCCTGGTGCAGCTTGGCGAGGCCGACCTCTGCGGTGCATGCTCGCACGGGCGGCCCACGGCCATCCTCCTGAGCCACAAGCAGTTGGAACGCGAGTTCGGGCGGGATTACCGGTAGGCGGGACCGCCAGCCAGCCAGAGCGGAACAGATCCGGGCCTCAATTCGTTACAACGATACGGCGCGGGTCTCAGCATGGGCAGGGGCTCAGACGCCGGGCAACTGACAGGTGGAGAACCACAATGCACGTGCTGCTGGATGACGACAACGAGCGCGACCTTGGAGCTTCCGAGGAGACGGCCGAAGAGGGCGTGGACATCCCGGACGACGACACCGGGGAATAACGAGCGCGCGACTCAAGCAAAGAAGCCCCGCCGTACGGCGGGGCTTCTTTGCTGGTGGAGACGGAGGGGAGTCGAACCCCTCGTCCAGAGCGATTCCGTTGGAGACATGCTACAGGCTTAGTCGGCTCTTTGAATCTCGCGGTAGAGCCCCTGCCAACCGGGTCTCATCCCGCCAGCCTTTTGGTCTTGAGCGTGTCCTAGAAGGCGATCAGCCACGCAGCACCCTGACTAAAGTGGCGCCTGATTCCGACCCATCAGGGTGAGGCCGGAGAGACGCTCGCTGGGATTAAGCAGCGAGAGGAAGTGCTTCGTTGCCAGTTACTGGCGTGCCATCTGATTAACGAGGGCGATGGCGCCTCGGCCTGCGTTCTCCTAACCTCCTCCCCTGTCGAAACCTAGCGTCCCCGTTCGGCTTCCCGCAACGCGCGATCCACGTCACGGCGAGCATCGCGATCCGCGATGGACTCCCTCTTATCATACTGCTTCTTGCCGCGCACCACGGCGATTTCTATCTTGGCGAAGCCTTTTTTCTGGTACATCCGCAGCGGCACTAGCGTCAGCCCTTGCTGCTGGCTCTCGGTCTGGAGCCGCACGATCTCGCCATGGTGCAACAGGAGCTTCCGTGGCCGCATCGGCTCGTGGTTGTAGCGATTCCCCGGGTCGTACGTTGAGATGTGGACGTTGTACAGCCACACCTCGCCGTTCTGGACGCGCGCGTAGCCGTCGCGCAGATTGACGCGACCTTCGCGCACGGACTTGATCTCGGTGCCCGTCAGTACCACGCCGGCCTCCACGGAATGCAGGACGTGGTAGTCGTGATAGGCGCGCCGGTTGGACGCGAACGTACGGTCGCGGTCCGGCTTCTCGCCCTTCTTCTCGGCCTTGCGTGCCTGGGGATGTGACGGCCTGGTCGCGGTGGCTGGCATGGTCCTCTGCTCTCGGTGACGGCTCGAACGGCTACGTGACCGGTCTAGCCACCCAAAATGTAACGCACCGCCGCATCAAGCTGGGGATCAGCGCCTCCTGGCGTCTCCGGAGCGGCCGCTACAAGGTCGGGCGCGAGCCCGATCCCCTGGAGCGGCTGATGCTTCGGTGTCAGCCACTGCGCCGTGGTCACGCGCAGTCCGGACTGATCGCTGAGCACATGCACATTCTGTACCGTGCCCTTGCCGTAGGTCTGCTCCCCCACGATGAACGCACGGTCGTTGTCCCGGAGCGCCGCGGCCAGGATCTCCGATGCGCTCGCGGTGCCCTTGTTCACCAGGATCGCGAGCCGGGAACCGGTCGCGGCGCCGCCAGACTCGGAATGGTACGTTTGCTCGATGCCCTTGCCATCGGCCTGATACAAGACCACCTTGCCGCCGTCCATGAGCTGGCTCGCCACTTCAACGGCGGAGTGGAGATACCCGCCGGGATTGGAGCGCAGGTCCACGATGAGCCCACGGGGCTGCTGGGCGATCAGATCGCGCAGGGAGCTCGCCGCGTCCGACCCGGTGTTCTGGCCGAAGGAGCTGATACGCATGTAGCCGATGCCGTTCTCCAGCATCTTCGCGTTGACGGATTTCACCTTGATCTCGGCGCGGGTCATCGTCACGTCAAATGGCTTGTCCACCCCGGCCCGGAGGATCGTGAGCGTCACCTGGGTGCCGCGCGGCCCGCGGATCAGCCCCACGGTGTCGGACAGCGTCTTGGCGTTGAGCGGCTTCTGATCTACGTGGGTGATGACGTCGCCGGGTTTCAGCCCGGCCTGGGCGGCGGGCGACTCGTCGATCGGTGCGATGACGACGAGCTTCCCGTCACGGGAATCCACCTGAACTCCCACGCCATCAAACGACCCGCGAAGGTCCGTGTCGTTGAGCTCGCGCTGGGCGGGTGTGGCGTATGCCGTGTGCGGATCACCCACGGCATCCACCATGCCCTTGATGGCGCCGTAGATCAGCTTCTGACGGTCGATCGCGGGGGTGTTGTAGTACTCGCGCTCCACGACGCCCCACGCCTCCCAGAACACCTGGAACCGCGATCTCTGATCTTCGGTGAGGAGAGACTCAGATGGCGCCTGCGTCTCCACCAGCCGGTCCAGGGGACTGAGCAGGGTGGTTGCCACGACGCCCCTGGCCGCGACGTCCGTGCGGCCGTACACGTATCCACCCGCGAACGATGAAAACACCGCGGCGAGCGCCACCACGCCAACGATCAGCAGGTGCCACGTTGGGGGGCGCTGTGGATCCGAATGCACTCCTGCCTCCGAGGCTCGATTCTAGCCACGTTCGAGGCGGCCGACCAACAATGAAACGGATGCCGCCGCCATCAGGAGCCGCCATCGAGCGCGGCGGTCAGGAGTCGAGCGCGGCCTCGGCTAGCTCTTCGGCAGATGCGCTGAAGCGATCAAACACGTCGCGGAGGTGGGCGCGCTCGTAATGGGCGTAGATCCGCTTCGTTGTCTCGGGTGAGGCGTGGCCCAGGATGTCCTGCACCTCGGAGAGGCGCGCCCCTCGATTGAGCAGCACGGTTGCCTTGGCGTGGCGGAAGTCGTGCGTGCTGGCCTCCACCCCGACTGCCGCCGCGTAGCGCTTCACCACGCCCCAGACCGACTGAGGCGAGAGTCGGAGCTGGCGACCGTGTGGGTCCCGTGGCCCGGGGACTGGGCGGGACTTGTCGTGTCGGAGAAAGAGCGGGCGGAACACGTCGGCTCGCGCCTCGACGTAGGCGCGGATGGCACGCAGGCACGGCTCGTCGAAGAACACGACGCGCTCTTTACTGCCCTTGCCGCTGATGATGGCGTCGCGCAATCGACCATCCTGCACATCCACCCGATCGAGATTGGCGACCTCCTCGCGGCGCATGCCGGTGGTAAACAGCGTCCGCAGTAGCGCGCGATCACGGAGGAGCTCGAGACGTAGCCTGGGGGCATCCGCGGGCAGGGACAACGCATCCACGTGCGTCACGATCAGCGCGAGTCGATCGTCGATCCGCGGACTCTTGTAGATCGTCCGGGGACGCACTTCGCGCAGGTTGTCCCGCACCTCCTCGAACGACAGGCCACTAGCGAGCAGCCGCCGGCGCGCCAGATACCGGAAGAATGCGCGGGTGCCCGCAACGTACGTATCCACCGTAAACCGATCTTCGCGGCCATAGGTCTGGGCCAACCAGAGGTAGAACCGCTCCAGCACGTCAGCGTTGAACTGGTTGGTCGTCACGCTGTCCGGCCGCGTCCCGGTGGCGGTGAGGAATTCGGCAAAACGGCCGAGCGCGGATCGATACGTCGAAACCGTACGCGGTGACTTGCCGCGGAGCGACTCCAGGAACTGCCGCTCAGCGTCAGCCAGTGGGAGTCCTGGCAGTGCAACTGTTTCGTGATCGGGCTGGCTCACGAGCGCCTCTCGTAGAGCAAGACCCTGATGCCCTGAAACGTCCGTTGCCGCGCGGCGTAGCCACGACGGGTGAGCCAGTCTCGAACGGAGGCAGAGGTATCGCCGTCGAACACAGCGTCAAACTCGTGGGACAACACCAGCCAGACGCGAGAATGCGACGCCGCGAAGTCGGCTAGCCCGGATGTCCCGCCGGCCAGGGCGCGATAGGTGGTATTGGACTCGCGGTAGGCGCCGGATGCCAGCTCATCCCAGGAATAGGGCTCCAATAGATCGAATCTCGGTCGTTGGGCGGCGGGTATGGCCAGTCGGCCGGCGTAGTACTCGTAGCCAAGCTGGCCGCGCTTGGAGATGAAGACGTAGCCGTCGTCCGGCTGGGCGTTGGCCTGGACGTAGGCGATGGCGCCCCGCCAGTTCTCGTCCTGGCGCGCGGCGAGGTCTGGCGGCACCCAGAACCAGGTGAGCGCGACTGCCGCGATCAGCGCCGCCAGGCGACCCCAGAGCGGTCGAATCAGGCCGATCGCGAGACCAACGATGAGCGAGACGGCCAGCGCGGACGGGAACAGATAGCGCTCCTTGAACATCGGCTTGACGTAAGACAACAGGAATACGAGGAGGATCGGGATGACCAGCCAGCAGACGGGGAGCAGCCAGCGGCGGGTGGCCTCGGACGTTGGGGCGGATCGCGCCGCGGCGGCGATCAGCGCTACCAACGCCGCGGACATCAACGCGAGCGTCGGCCACGAGCCGCCGGAGAACAGTCGCACCAGCGACAGCAGGTCTGCCAGATCGGACGAGCGCACGTGCGCTATCTGAGCGCCGTCATGATGCGCGAGAAAGAACGGGAGCGCCGGGAGCGCCAGCAACGCCGCGCAGGCGCCGGCCACGGTCAGCGAGCGGAGCCCGCGAAGCCCGGCGACAAGCAAGACGAACACAACCTGCGCCGCCACGATGAACGCGGTGAAGAAGTGCGCGTAGAACGCCGCCGCTACGGCCCCGCCGTACAGCGCGGCATCGCGATCTCGGCGCCCAGCGACGGCGCGATCGAGCAGCAGCCAGGAGAGGGTCGCCAGCAACCCCCACAGCGCGTACGAGCGCGCTTCCTGCGACATAACGATCTGGTACGCGTTCACCGCGGCGAGGAGGGCGGCCGCCGCGCCGGCCGCGGGCGAGGCGAGACGAAGGCCGAGCAAATAGAGGCAGGTGGCGGACGCGGCTCCGAACACGATCGAAGGCAGCCGCACGAACAACTCAGACGCACCGTGGCCGACGAGCCAGGACCAGACGACCATGACGGCGTAGTACAGCGCCATGTTGGCCTCTTCGCCATAGAGCACATCCAGCATGGTGCGCGGGCTCTGCGCGACGAACGCGACCGTGAAGAGCTCATCCATCCACAGGCTTCGCGAGCCGGCGTCCCGAATCCGCAGGACGAATGAAAGAACGCCGACGGCCAGCGCCATCGAGGCGGAGAGCCACGCGGCGTGAGCGAGGCGCCCCCCGGAGACAGCGAGTGCCTCAGAGCGAGCACTCATCTGGTTAGCAAGTCTTTGGTAGATATAATTGTTCATATATCTACCAAACCATGATAGCTGGTGTCTGCCCTTCAAGCGGCTGGTGGGGGTTGTGGGGCTCCGTGCCTACCATTGACGACAGTTATAGGCCCGGCGTCGGACGGCGCCTGGCATCCGAGATGGCTTTGTAATCGGCCGCGTTAGAATCCCGGTCATCCATCGCGCGTCTCGCCGGCCGGCCTGACACGCGCTGAAGTGTGGCTTCGGAGCGGATCTCCTGGGTTCATTGCTGCCCCGGCCACGCGCCGACGTGCGCGTGGACCTCGCGCTGATCGCGGTCATCGCCGTCCTCGCCACGGTCGCCAGGCTGCCGAACCTCGACGTGTACACGATCTCCTTCCCGGAGGGGATCCGCGTCCAGCAGCTCTTTCTTATGTCGGCTGGCTACCGACCGTGTGTCGAGATCTTCTGCAACCAGGGGCCGCTGCTCTTCTACGCGCTCTATCCCGCATTCTGGCTGTTCGGTGAGACGCTAGCCGCGGCCCGTCTCGGCAACCTGGCGTTCGCGACGCTGGGCCTGTGCGGCGTCTACTGGGTGGGACGGGTCGTCTGGGGCCGGCCCGTCGCGCTCGTAGCGGCCGTGCTGGTCGCGCTCAGCCCGACCTACGTGAAGTTCTCCCGGCTCGCGCTCGCCGAGGTGCCCGCGGTCGCGCCCGCCATCCTGGCGGTGGGCACGGCCGAGCTGTTCAGGCGGTCCCTGCGAGACCGCTGGCTGCTAGCGTCCGCGCTGCTCGTGGCGCTCAGTCTATTGCTCAAGCCCGTCACGCTCGCCGTCTGCGCGCCCGTGGGCATCCTTGTGCTGCTCGCGCCCGCCCCCAGACTGCGCAACCTGGTTGTCCTTGGCTCAGTGACATTTCTGGCGCTGGTTATCCCCACGTGGCTCATTGGGTTCTCTGAGATCCTCGAGCAGATCGTGGGATTCCGGTGGAGAACGCGCGAGTCCGAGGGGCGGGGGATCGACTGGAACGCGCTACGGATCGTGGAGGAGCTGGCGAATGATCGGCTGGGTCTCGTGGCGATCGCCCTGGCCGGAGTCGTCGCTGCCGTGATTCGCCGCAACCCGCCAGCACTCGCCATTGGCGGCTGGCTGTTCGCGTCGTTGGCGCTCCTATTGGTGCACACACCGCTCCATGGGAAGCACATCGTGACGCTGATTCCGCCACTTGCGCTGCTGGGTGCCGCCGCCATCGTCGAGGCCGTTCGCACGGTGCGTGCGCTCGCTGAGGGGCGGCGAGGTCTGGTACGGCTGGCGGCAGCCGGAGCGTTGCTCATGGCATGCGCTGGGTATGCGATCTCGCTCCCGTCGATCGTTCAGCGCGACTGGCAGCTCACGTTTGCGCCGGAGCCGATCGAGCGCGATCCACCGGACTATTGGTACGGGGAGGTGGCCGACCTGCTTGCGACGCTGCTGAGTGAGCGTGAGATGGTGGTGACGGACCACCCCTATCTGCCGTTCGCGGCGCGACGGATGGTCCCGCCGATGCTGGTGGAGAGCTCCCTGACCAGGATCCTGGCGCAGTCGCTCTCTGCCTCGGACGCGATTGGCGAGACCCAACGGCACGCGGCGGTGGGCGTCCTGTTCTGGGCTGACAAGATCGTCAAGCTGCGAGAGTACCGGGAGTGGGTGGAGGCCAGCTTCATCCCTATCCGGGTGTGGGGGGCGGACAGCGAGGCCACGCCCACGCTGTTGGTTCGGCCTGATCGCGTGGGACAGGCAGAGCTGACACTGCAGCCGCTGACGCCGTCTCCGATCGGCGCCCGTTATGACGGGCTGCAGATTCCGGCGGCGGGGTGGCCCGCCACTGTGGGCGCGGGCGATCGGCTAGCCGTAACCCTTCAGTTCCTGGCGGAGGGCAAGCCGGCGGCGGACTACGCGGTGCAGATCCAGCTTCGGAGCGGCGAGCAGGTCATTGCACGATCGGAGGAGATTCCGTTGGGCGGTGTGACGCGAGGCTCGTCTCAGTGGGCGGACGGCCGGCGCGTGTGGGTCTCATCGCTCATCGTGATGCCGAGAACTGCTCCGCCCGGGCGCGTCACCGTGTCCGCTCGGTTGCTGGACAGTCGCGCGCGTAGGGTCGTAGAGCCGCGGGACGTGGGGCAAGCTCCCCAGGGCGGCGACCCGCGCGGGATCACGCTGGGGACGCTGGACGTGACGGCCGCGACAGCCGCACGCTGAACGCGACCACCCACACCAGGAAGCGGGCAACGAACCAGACGGCTAGACCAAGCACGGGGAGCCCAAAGACGGCCGCCGATCGAAACGTTTGCAGCGGCCAGTAGGCCGTCTCGCCAAAGCCAAGCAGGCTGTACAAGAGCATCGAGCTCCAGGACAGGAGCAGCGTCCAGACACCTATCCAGGTGCCGGGTATCAGCGCCGCGGCGGGCAGTGACCACATGACGTACCACGGCCAGTACCACGTGCTTCCCACGTAGTGCAGCACCAGCATCACCCCCGACCACGCCACCAGCAGGCCGCGGGTGGATCCCGTGCCGAAGCAGGCGCCCAACAGCAGCGCCAGCCCGAGTGCGCCCCAGCCGACGCGTCGGATCAGCGCGTTCGCCTGGTGCAGCGTGGCACTCCCCATGGGCCCGCGCTCACGCGAGAGCACCATCTGGTCTTCGTCAAACGTGTCGGGGCGGTCGGAAGGCCCGACGGTTACGGAGACCACGTAGCCGATCCGGTGCGTATACGGGTCAAGCACCCGCAAACGCGCATCGCGCTCGGGCGAAAGGACCAGCAGCTCGTTCCACGGAGGGATCTCACCGACGATCCGCGAGGAGTCCGAACGTCCCGCGCGCAGGGTGCTCGGCGCGTGCGTGGCGACCCACCAGCCGACGAACTGGAGAGGAACCTCGACATCGTCAATGCTCTCGCCAAGCTCTAGCCGGAGCGCGCCAAGCAACGGCTCGGCCAGCGCGTTGGTATAGCGGTCCGCGCCCGCCCCCAGGGTGCCTACGGCAAGCGTCTCGGGTCCGGCCCAGACGGCCGCGAATGAGGGAATGGCGACCGCCAGCACGGCGAGCGCGGAGCGCACGCACAATGCCGCCCCGCTCAACCAGCCGCCGGTCTGTCGCAGCCCCCGCAGTCCGAGCAGCGGCAGGATGATGGCGCCGCTGAGCTTGACCATTGCCCCCGCTGTTGCCGCGGCTATCCCCGCGGCGCTCCAGCGGCTGGCCACCAGCCAGATGCCCGCTGCGACACCCAAACTGACCAGCGCATCGTTATGTCCACTCACCCCCGACTCAACCACCACCAGCGGACTCCACAGCCAGCCGATGGCAGCGCGGGCCGACACCGTTGGGTCCACCTGCCGGGCAATCAGCACCACCAACACTCCGGTCAGCAGCGCCGCAAGGATCGGCACGCCGCGGAAGAGGTGCACCGTCAGATCGACGTCTTCGCCGCCTAGCAAGGCGAGCCCCGCGCTGATCAGCGTCCAGGCCGGACCGTAGAAGGACGGCACGAACTTCCAGTAGACACGTGCGTAGAACGGGTCCCACGGAACGTCGGATGGCGAGGCCAGATACGGATTGAGCCCGTGAACCGCGAGCAGGCGGCCGTAGCTCACGTATGAGTACAGGTCGGTGGACGGCATCCGGTCCGTGGCGAGGCCCAGTCCCTGAAAGCAGGCTCCCCCAAAGAGCGCCAACACGACCAGCAATCGCGACGATCGGCGGCCCGCGACGGCAATCGCCAGTAACTGGAGCCCGAACAGGCCAGAAAAGCCAATTGCCACCGGTAGCGCGGCGGTGATGTGATCTCGATTCTTCGGTGTCAGCCGCCGTTCGTCTAGCAGCTCGGGGGATCGCACCAGGACACCCCCGCCCTGCGCGAGCAACCCCCGGGAAAGTTCAGACCACGGATACGGATCCCAGTCGACCCGGGCCGGCGGCGGAACCGTCCCGGGCAGCTCCGGCGGTCGGACACGAGCGTCGACGGCCGAGTCCACGCGGCCCAACCAGGCAAAAAGCCAGATGTACAGCGCGGCGCTGACCAGTCCGATCGCGGCCAGCGTCGCAGCTCGGGCGATCAGCGCCCGATGCCTGGCTACGGGTAGATACCGCGCGTTGTGGCCGCCTCGGCCACCCGTCCCACCGCCAGCATGTAGGCGCCCATCCTCAACGACACCGCGTGCTCCTGGGCAATCCGATGCGTGTCGTTGAACGCGCGCGACATGATGCTTCGCAGCCGTGCGTTGATCTCCTCCAGGGGCCAGAAGAACGCCTCGCGGTCCTGCACCCACTCGAAGTAAGAGGCCGTCACACCGCCAGCGTTGCACAGGATGTCCGGGATCACCAGGACGTTCTTCTCCTTGAGGATCTCGTCCGCCTCCGGCGTGGTGGGCCCGTTGGCGGCCTCGGCGATGATGCGGGCCCGAACGTCGCGAGCGTTGCTGGCTGTTATCTGGCCCTCCAGAGCTGCTGGAAGCAGAATGTCGCAGTCGCTGACTAGGAGCTCCTGGTTGGTGATGCGCTCGGTGCGGGGAGCGCCGACAAGCTTTCCAGTCTCCTGCTTGTGGTGGCGCGCGGCATGCAGATCGATGCCATCTCCGCGATATATGCCGCCACTACTGTCACTGATCGCCACGATACGGGCTCCGAGCTCGCTGAGGAGCCGGGCGGTCGCCTGACCGACGTTTCCGAATCCCTGAATCGCCACGCGGGCGTCGCGGAGGTCCAACTTGGTGGCGCTGGCCGCCTCTTGGATGCAGTACACGGCGCCGCGCCCCGTGGCCTCAGTGCGCCCCTCGGAGCCGCCGATTGAGAGCGGCTTGCCGGTGACGACACCGGGGACCGAATACCCCTCGTGCATGGAGACGGTGTCCATGATCCAGGCCATAGTCTGCGCGTTGGTGCCCATGTCTGGCGCGGGAATGTCGCGATCCGGGCCGATCAGGATGCTGATCTCGGACGCATATCTGCGGGTCAATCGCTCTATCTCCCGCGGCGTCAACGCCTTGGGATCGCAGATGACCGCGCCCTTGGCGCCGCCGTAGGGGATTTTGACCACGGCGCACTTCCAGGTCATCCACATGGCCAGGGCCTTGACCTCGTCCAGCGTCACGTCCGGGTGGTAGCGGATGCCGCCTTTAGCGGGGCCGCGCGAGAGGTTGTGCTGAACACGGAAGCCGGTGAACACCTGCACGTTACCGTCTTCCATCTCCACGGGGAAGTGCACCGTCAGCTCACGGCGCGGCTCGCGCAATACACGGCGTACGTTTTGGCCGATCTGCAACCGATCGGCCGCCGCGTCGAACTGGGACTGCGCGATGGCGAACGTGCCTTCGCGCTGCTGCTTTACCGAGGCATCCGCGGCCACCGTGTCCTCCACTGCGTCCAATACTGGCGAGAACGCCGCACCGACGCGTCCCGTTCTCTCAAGCAAAACGGCCTGGGCTGGTTGTCATCGCCAGCGCAAGCCGCCCGAAATCTCGATATGTATCAAGCTCTGACCACCGCCATGGTGGCTCTCCCGCACGCGCGGGTGCACAAGTCCAGTTTACCACGGTCCATGTGAAAACGCGCCGTTCTGATAGCATCAGGCCCTACCTGAACATCCGCGTGCCGCGCCCACACGCGGCCGCCTCAGCATTCTGAAACTCGGAGGCGTTCGTGCAAAAAGCAGCTCGGCTGGGCAAGCTCCCGCCGTATCTTTTCGTCCAGATCAGGAACAAGATCCGCGAGGCGCGCGAGCGCGGCATCGACGTGATCAGCCTGGGAGTTGGCGATCCGGATCAACCGACTCCTAGCCACGTGGTGCAGGCGCTCCAGGCCGCCGCGGAAGATCCCGCAAACCACCAGTACCCGACAGATGAAGAGAAGGGCATGCTGCGCTTTCGACAGAGCGTGGCCAACTGGTACGACGACCGCTTCGGGGTGAAGCTGAACGCGGACAGCGAGGTCCTTGCGCTCATCGGGAGCAAAGAGGGCAACCACCACCTCTGCCTGGCGGCGTTGAACCCCGGCGACGTGGCCATCCTGCCCGACCCGGGCTATCCCGCCTACTACGCGAGCGCCGTGTTCGCGGGGGCCGAGGTTGAGCGGATCCCGCTGTACCGCGAAGACGGCTACCTGCCGCGACTAGACGAGATCCCGAGCGAGCTCGCCCGTCGCACCCGACTGCTGTTCCTGTGCTACCCCAACAACCCGACGGCGGCTGTCGCATCCGTCGAGTTCTACGAGAAGGCCGTCCGCTGGGCGAAGGCCAACGACGTGATCCTGGTGAACGACAACCCGTACAGCGAGATCGCGTACGACGGCTACCGCACGGCCAGCATCCTCCAGGCACCGGGCGCGATGGACGTGGCCGTGGAGTTCAACTCCCTGTCCAAGCCGTACAACATGACTGGGTGGCGCATCGGCATGGCCGTGGGCAACCCCGACCTGATCGCCGGGATGTGCCAGGTCAAAGAGAACACGGACTCGGGCATCTTCAACGCCATCCAGTACGCGGGCATCGCGGCGCTGGAGGGTCCGCAGGACAGCACGCGCGAGCTGATCGGCGTGTACCAGCGTCGGCGGGACCTGGTGCTGGAGACGCTACGCTCGATTGGCCTGCAACCGGACACGCCAAAGGCGACGTTCTACGTATGGTCCCCCACGCCCAACTCCATGCCGTCTATCGACTTCGCGGCCCAGGTCCTCGAGAAGGCCGGCGTGGTGATCACGCCGGGCATTGGCTACGGCAGTCGAGGTGAGGGCTACTTCCGGATCTCGCTGACCGTCGCGGACGCCCGGCTCGAAGAGGCGCTGGGACGGATCAAGAAGGCGTTTAGTTAGCGTCCCAGACCTCGTGGCAGGCCCGCTCGACATCGTCGAGCGTGGCCTGCCCCAGGTCCAGCCAGCGGTAACCTGGCTGCTTGCGCAGCCACATGTACTGACGCCGGATGTAGGCGTGGGTCGCCCACTTGATCCGCTGCACGGTCTGGTCCAGGGTGGATTCACCGTGGATGTGAGCCACGAGCTCGCGGTAGCCGGTGGACGTCAGCGCTGGCCCGGTCGGTGAGTAGCCGCGGTCCATGAGGGCGCGGACCTCCTCCAGCCAACCGCGCAAGATCATGGCATCCACCCGGGCGTCCGCTCGCGCGTAGAGCTCGGAGCGATCACGGGTCAGCGCGAGCCGCGCGGCGCGGCGCGGCACCGATCTCACGCGTCCGACCTCGGAGAAACGCCGCCCAGTCTTCTCGATCACCTCGAGCGCGCGAATGACGCGACGCACGTTGGCGGCTGGGATCGACCGAGCGGCCTCCGGGTCGAGGCGCACAAGGCGCTCGAACAGCGGGCCCCCGCCAGACTCCTCCGCTTCACGCTCCAACGCGGCCCGGAAGTCCAGATCCGGCGGGACTGAGGGGATCTGGATGCCCTCCACGAGAGCCTGCACGTAGTGACCGGTGCCACCGACCACGATGGCCCCCAGGCCGCGACCGGCAAGTTCGTCCAGCACGGCGTTGGCATCGCGGGCGAAGCGAGCGGCAGAGTACTCCTCGTCGGGCTCCACGTAGCCCACCAGGTGGTGTGGCACGCGGGCGCAATCAGCAGCGCTGGGCCTGGCCGTGCCGATCTCCAGGCGTGTGTACACCTGGCGAGAGTCGGCGGAAATGATCTCCATGCCAAGGCGTTCGGCCAGGTCCATGGCCAAGTCTGACTTCCCCACCGCGGTGGGGCCGGCGAGCACGATCAACATCGGAATCGAAGCACGAGACACGGTATATACTCGCAAAATCGACGCCGATCGCGGCGGTGCTTTTCGGGGAGGGTGCCCACGGTGTTGGAGTCACGGCTGACTGAGCTGTCCGAGCTCGTAGGACGGTGGATGCGGCCGTACGTGGCTCCCCAGGGCGGTCCGCTGGATCCGTTTGACGCGATGCTGGCCTATCACGTGGGCTGGGCAGATCAGAGCGGCGCCATGCTGGATCAGCCGGTGGGCGCAGGTAAGCGGCTTCGGCCGGCGCTTGCCATCCTGGTGTGCGAGGCGTTTGGGGGAAGCGTTGAGGACGCGCGAGGACCGGCCACCGCCATCGAGCTGGTTCACAACTTCTCGCTGGTTCACGACGACGTGCAAGATCAGAGCGACCGAAGACGGGGCCGCCCAACGGTCTGGGCGCTTTGGGGCGCCGCGCAGGCGATCAACGTGGGAGACTCGCTGTTCGCCGCGGCCCAGATTGCTCTCACCGACCACATCTCGGACGATGGTCGCGCCGTGCGGGCCAGCGCGATCATGAACGACACGTGTCGGCGCCTGGTGGGAGGCCAGTATCTGGACCTGGCACTCGAATCGGCCCTGGATGCTACGCGAGAACATTACGAGCGCATGATCGACGGCAAGACGGCCGCGCTCGTTCAGTGTTCCGCCCGGCTGGGCGCGCTGATGGGTGGCGCAGACCAGGCCACCGAAGGGGCCTGCGGCGAGTTCGGGCGCCTCCTGGGTGTAGCCTTCCAGTACCAGGACGACGTGCTCGGCGTCTGGGGAGATCCCGCTGTCACGGGCAAGCCAGCAGGCGACGACGTGCGGAGCAAGAAGAAGGCGCTGCCACTGATCACCGCGCTGACAACGGCGACCGGCGGACAGCGCGACCGACTGCGCCATCTCTGTGCGCGGGACGGACTCCTTGCGGACGGCGAGGTTGAGGAAGTTATCGGCATCCTGGACGCGCTCGACATCCGGGCGCGTTGTCAGGCCGAGGTTGAGCGCGCCTTCGCGGTGCTTATCGAGGCGCTCGAGCGTGCCGTCCGGGCGGAGCGTGCCGGCCCGCTTCGAGAGTTGTGCGAATGGATCCTAGCGCGCGATCGCTAGCTCGGACGATGAGGCGAGGCTCTCACGGACGGCCGCGGTCAACTGAGCGAAGATCTCGCTCGAGACGAGGATGTGCGGCTCCGCGACACGTAGCCGCTCGTCAGATGTTTCGAGCACTCGCGCCGCAACGAGATCGCTGAGCCGCGACCCGAGCAGGTCGCGGAGGTCGACGGCATAGCGTCGTTCGAGCTCTGCCAGATCAAGCCCCTCGCGCAATCTGAGACCGAGCGCGATGAAATCACACAAGCTGATGGCGCGATCCGGCTGCTCGTCCTCCACCAGGTCGACCGCGCCGCGACGGACCGACTGCATGTAGCGTCGGGGCGAGGGGGTGTTCTTGTAGCGACGGCCGTTGATCGATCCCGCTGCCCCCGCCCCTACGCCGACGTAGGGCTCGTCGCGCCAGTACGTGAGGTTATGGCGGGACTCACGCGCAGGCTGCGCCCAGTTTGAGATCTCGTACTGCACGAAGCCGGCCTGCTTGAGGAGCGACTGCGTCAGCGCGTACTGGTCCGCCACCGCGTCGTCGGAGGGGAGCAGAATCCGTCCCGCGGCCACGTCGCGACCCATCGGCGTCCGATCGTCCAGGGTCAGCACGTAGCACGACAGGTGTTGGGGAGCCAGCTCAATCGCGCGGCCAAGCGTCAGGCGCCAGGACTCGTCGCTGGAACCGGGTAGGCCCAGCATCAGGTCCAGGCTCAGGTTGTCGAACCCCGCCCGCCTGGCGGCTCGGACAGCCATGTCAACCGTGGCAGCCTCATGACGGCGACCGAGGACCGCTAGCTCGCCGTCATCGAGCGACTGCACACCGATGCTGAGACGGTTGACGCCGGCGGCGCGATACCCAGTGAGGCGCTCAACGGTGCACTCGGTGGGATTGGCCTCCAGCGTGATCTCCGCGGACGGCGCGACATCAAACCGTGCCGCGGCGGCGCGCAGAAATCGATCGATGAGTGGCGGATCTAGCAGACTGGGCGTTCCGCCCCCGAAGAAGATGCTGTGGATAGATCTCGGCTGATGGAGGGTTAGCTCGGTGGCCAGGGCACCCACGTATCGCGGGATGCCCTCGAAGCCCGTGGCCTGTCGATCGAAATCGCAGTACGGGCAGATGGACAGGCAGTACGGGATGTGGACGTACAGCCCCGCGGACGCGCTTGATGGGTCCGAGCCGCCGGTCATCGCAATCACTCGCCTACTGTATCCGCCACGCGCCCGGCATCACGGCAACCATCAGTCGGCGAAGTTCTGCGTGAACATCATTCCCCGCCATCCGGCGTCGGCCGCGCCGATTCCCACCCGCCGGTACCTTCCGTTCAGAATGTTCGCGCGGTGGCCCGGGCTGTTCATCAACCCGCGGTGCGCCACGTCCACGTTCGGTGCCAGGGCCAGGTTTTCGCCGGCTGTCAGAAACGTCACCCCGCCCGCGCGCATTCTGTCAAACGGCGAGATGCCGTCCGGTGTGAGGTGAGCGAAGTAGCCGCGTTGGAGCATGTCAGCGCTGTGGAGCCGCGCCACGTCGCGCAAGGACGGGTCAACGACCAGCGGCCCGAGCCCCACCGCCGCGCGGTCCTCATTGACGTGCGACAGCATCCGCGCCTCCGCGGACTCGCTGAACCCCGGACGCTCGATTGAGAACTTCAACGGAAGCGACTGGTCCGATTCCGGACGGACGGTGACCATGGCGATGGCATCTGAGACCGTCTGTCCAGTGGCATCAGCCAGGAAGCGTCGGGGCGCGTCCCACCATTCGGCAGCGCTGCTAGCCAGGAACGAGTCCGCGGCTGGCTGGCGAATCGCGTCCGGGAAGGGGAACGCGGTCACGGCGCCCTGGAGCAGGGCCACCACCAATGATGCGCGCAACGCTCCGCTGAATATGGCGAGCGGGCGCAGCCGACCGTACGGGAAGATGGCGCGCCCGATCGCGACGATCGTCGGTCCCACAATCAGCGCGACCAGCCCGAAGGCCGCCACCCGGGTGAAAACGGGCGAGAATGGAAGCGCCGACGCGGCCGCGGCCGCGAGCCGCTCGAACGACACCGCGGCGATCGCAAGCGCGGCCAGCGTGGCGATGGTCTCCAGGAGGCCGTGGAGTAGGCCGCGGCGGCAGTCCTCCACGACGCACGACAACACGATCAGGCAGACGACGGCGTCGCCAAGGCCAACCGGCGGGAGCCACGGGAGCCAGTCAGCGGGCACCGGAAGCCTCCAAACCCGATGCTATACTCGGCCAATGCGACGAACTCATACGTGCGGCGACCTCCGCGCCACAGACGCCGGCTCCACCGTCATCCTCCAGGGTTGGCTGAACCGAACACGCGATCACGGCGGGTTGATCTTCATCGACCTGCGCGATCGCTATGGGCTCGTGCAGGTGGTGTTCAACCCGGAAACAGCGCCGGCGGCGCACCAGACCGCCTCTGAATGCCGCGCGGAGTACGTGCTCGAGATCGAGGGTATTGTGACCCTCCGGCCGGACGGGACGCGAAATCCGAACCTGGCGACGGGAGACATCGAGGTCGTAGCGCACAACGTGACGGTGCTGAACTCCGCGCTACCGCTGCCGTTTGCCGTGGCTGAAGACGCATCGGTGGACGAGCAGATCCGCCTGCAGTATCGGTACGTGGACTTGCGGCGTCCGCGCATGGCCGCCAACCTCGCACTTCGCCACCGGGTGGTGAAGTACATCCGCGACTACCTGGATGGGCGTGGCTTCCTGGAAGTGGAGACGCCGGTGCTGGTTGCCAGCACGCCAGAGGGCGCGCGAGACTACCTGGTCCCAAGCCGGCTCCGCCCGGGCGAGTTCTACGCGCTACCTCAGTCGCCGCAGCAGCTCAAGCAGCTTCTGATGGTGGCGGGCGTGGATCGGTACTTCCAGATCGCCCGGTGTTTCCGCGACGAGGACCTGCGGGCCGATCGGCAGCCGGAGTTCACGCAGTTGGACCTCGAAATGAGCTTCGTGGACCAGGACGACGTACTGGCCGTGATAGAGGGTCTGTTTGGCACGCTCACTGAGACGCTGACCGACTTCAAGGTGGACCACCCGTTCCCCAGGCTGCGGTACGCGGACGCTATGGCGAAGTATGGCAATGACAAGCCGGACCTGCGGTTCGACGTGCCCATCGTGGACCTCAGCACGATCCTGGCCGACACGCCGTTCACGGTGTTCCGCGAGGCCGTGGCGGCTGGCGGAGCAGTGCGCGCGTTGGTGGCACCCGGGGCGGCGGGCTACAGCCGCCGGCAGCTCACGGAGCTCGAGGACCTGGCCAAGGGCTGGGGGGCGCGCGGCCTGGCCTGGGCGGCGTTCCAAGCAGACGGCGTGCGGTCATCGTTCATCAAGAACCTGACGGATGGAGAGGTGGCCGCGGTCCGCGAGGCAGGAGAGATCCGCGACGGCGACCTCCTGCTGGTGGCGGCCGGATCGCCCGAGACCGTCTCAAATGTGCTGGGTCGCCTGCGCACTGAGCTGGGCGCGCGGCTGGGGCTCATCGATGAGCGCCGCATGGTCTACGGCTTCATCACGGAGTTTCCCTACTTCGAATCTGACGACGAGGGCGGGGTTACCTTCGTGCACCATCCGTTCACCCAGCCGTGGGACGAGGACGTGCCGTACATCGAATCGGACCCGCTCCGCGTGCGCGCAAAGGCGTACGACTTGATCTGCAATGGCTACGAGCTGGCGAGCGGGAGCATCCGGATCCACCGGCGCGAGATTCAGGAGTCGGTGTTCCGCGCACTTGGGCTGAGCGCGGAGCAGATAGAGCGCCGGTTTGGGCATATGCTCCACGCCTTCGAATACGGAGCGCCGCCGCATGGCGGTATCGCCCCGGGCATCGATCGCATCGTGATGCTGCTGGCCGGGGAGCGCAATATCCGGGAGGTCATCGCTTTCCCGAAGAATCAGAGCGCGGCAGACATCATGATGGGGGCGCCATCACCGGTGGACGAGCGACAGCTCCGGGATCTGGGTTTGAGCCTGCGCTGACGCGGGCGCGAGCGCCAAACGAGAATCGCCCCGTGCGCTCTTGCACGGGGCGATCGTGTACTCTGGGAGACGTGATTCGGCTGGGCCTCAGGAGCGCATGAAATCCACGTGCCGGAGCTCGTCCGTGGTGGGGTGCCGCTGATAGTCCTTTAGCGTCACGGTCTCTGGCTTGCCAGCCCCCACCGTCAGCGCTACTGTGGCGCCGCGCCCTACGCGTGAGATCGCGAGGCCGGTCGTCTTGGAATCCAGCTGGATCGGCGTGGAGCCCGCGCCTCCGTAGATGTTGGCGGGCACGGTGCCTTCTCGTCGCAGGAAACGGACCTTCTTGCCCGTCACGGTCCGCGCTTCTGCCTTCAATTCGATGCTAGCCACAGGTGCCTCCGAGGTCGGATCAGCGATTTCGTCGTCTGGCGTATCTGGCGTCAGGTATGCAGCCTGGAACTATGCCGTGGCAGCGGGCCGCCAGTCAACGACATCCAGCTCCGCCGAGACCTGTCCCTGCCAGTCGTTGCGTCTGACGTGATACAGGAGATCCACGCGATCACCCACGGACGGCGCCCAGCCCGAAGGGTTGAAACGAACCGCGCGTAGCGCGCCACCGTCGTCACGAGCTCGCAGCGCGATGTGGCCTCCGTTGAGGAGGCGGGACTCTGTCACCGTGAGGCCATGCGAGACGAATCGAGGGCGCTCGTTCCCCTCGCCGAATGGCTCCAAACGATCGAGCTCCTGGCACAGCGCGGGGGTGATCGTCCGGCTGCGCAGCTTGCACTCCGCCACCAGACCTGGCGCCACAGCCGGAGCAGCCATGGTGAGGGATTCAACCGACGCGCAGAGGCGCTCGCGAAACGCTGGGAGATTGGCACGCTCGATGGTGAAGCCCGCGGCCGCGGCGTGACCGCCGAAGCCCGCCAGAAGCTCACCGCACGGGGTGAGCGCATCGACGGCGTTGACACCTTCAACCGAGCGCACCGAGCCGCGCACGAGCTCGTCATGGCTCGCCACCGCGGAGGCGACCGCAACCAGTCTGTTGAAGCGGTCTGACAATCGAGCGGCAACGAGACCCACGACACCCGCGGGATAGTCTCCCCAGACGAGGATAGCGGGATGTAGCTGCAGGTTGTCCTCCGTGATGACGGAGAGCGCGTGTGCCAGTGCCTCCTCTGTCAGCTCGCGGCGCCGATCGTTGAGCTCGCCCACCTCGGCGGCCAGCGCCTCGCCGCGCGCTGGATCGCTGGCCATGAGCAGCGAGTACGCGAGCCGCGCGTCCGCCAGCCGGCCGGCGGCGTTCAGTCTCGGCGCCAGGCGAAACGCGATGTCGCGCGCCCGCACGGCCTTGCCGCCGAGGCCCGCCGACTCCAGTAGCGACTGGAGGCCCACAGAAGGAGCACGGTTCAGGCTCGCCAGGCCATTGTGGACGATCTGCCGATTCTCGCCGATCAGCGGCATGACGTCCGCGACGGTGCCCAGCGCGGCGAGTGCGACGAGCTCATCCAAGACTTGATCAGCCAGGCCCTCTGGCCCAACTTCCTTGAGGAGCAGCTCAGCGAACCGAAATGCCACGCCCGATCCGGACAGATCCTTGAACGGATACTGACAATCAGCGCGCCGCGGATTCACCACCGCGCTTGCGGCAGGAAGGGATTCGGCGGGGGTGTGGTGGTCCGTAACCACGACGCCCAGGCCGGAACGAGAGGCGGCGTCGATCTCCGCCAGCGCCGTCACGCCGCAATCAGCAGTCAGTACCAGCCCCACACCGGCGGACCGAAGCTCGCTGAGCACCGTCGTGTTGAGGCCATAGCCGTGCCGCTCGCGATGCGGGATGAAGACGTCGCATTGAGCGTCCAACGCCCGGAGCGCGCGCCAGAGCAGGCTTGCCCCGGTGAGCCCGTCGACGTCGTAATCGCCATAGACCACGATCTGCTCGCCAGACTTAATGGCCCGTCGCACCCTGGCAACCCCCGCCTCAGCGTCCGCGAGCAGACGAGGATCCGCCAGTGGTATGCCGGGGTTCAAAAACGCCTCTGCGTCCGCCCGTGTCACGCAGCCGCGGTTCAGCAGGATCTGCGCGAGGACGGGAGAGTCGAGCCCAAGAGCATCGATGGCGGCGGCAGGGTGGCGCCGACGGATCTCCCAGCCACGTTCAGCGGCCAATGCGATTGCACCGCCCATTCTGTCGAGATTCGGCAGACGATGTCACGACCACCAGGAACTCTCCCCAAACTGGCCCCCAGCGCTTGCCCACAGTCGGGCCGGACCGTGTAAGACTCACCCGATGGAGCTCGTGTCTGCAGGTGTACCCGCGTGGATGGTGATCACCAGCCTTCTGGGCATCATCTGCGGTTGCGCGTTCTTTCTGGTTGGGGCCCGCTCGCCGTGGAGCCTGGGCGCGTATCTGGTGGCCGCCGTCATCGGTGCCACCGCGGCGCACCTGTCTGGCCTGATACCGCCCGGGGAGCCGCCGCTTTCGCTGGGCGACGTGCACCTGATGAGTGCGATGCTGGGATCGTGGCTGTCGCTGATCACGATCCGTGCCTTCGGGCTCTGATCGACGGCTCACTCTGCCCAGGGCGGCGCGGCCTGACCGTCACGCCGCAGCACGACCATGGCGATGGCGTGCTCCTGGCCGTGGCTCAGACTCAGCGCGAGCTCCTGAACGCCCTGCTCGCGCGCGATGATGGCGGCCCGTCCGTGCAAACGGACGGTGGGGCGGGAGTCGGGCGGCCGAACCACCTCGATCTCGTGGAGTGCGGGCTCGCGTGAGCCGAGCGCCTTGATCACGGCCTCCTTCGCGGCGAACCTCGCCGCGAGCGACTCGGCCCGCCCGCCGCAGTCGTCCCATTCGCGTCGCGTGTAGACCCGATCACGAAACCGCGCGCCATAGCGCTCTGCCAGCGCCTTGACGCGCGCGATCTCCACGATGTCGACGCCGGCCTGGATCACGGTTCGCGACGCTCAGTCTTCTGGTGCGCGCCATTGCAGCCTACTTCTGTCACGTGGCGCAGTATAGCGGCGCGCCGCGATGGCCGACGCCGGACACCGTGATATAGTCTGGAAGGATCCAAGCCTACTGGGTCGGGGAGCTCGAATCTGGACGCGCAGACGCTGGCGAAGCGGATTGTGGACATCGCTTCGGACAAACAAGCCAGCGACATCCTCTTGCTGGACATTCGCCCGGCCTCGCTGATTGCCGACTACTTCGTGATCTGCAGTTCGCTCAGCGATCGGCAAACCACGGCGATCGTTCGCGACATCGAGGAATCGGTGCGCGACGATCTGGGTGAGCGTCCGTTGCGGATCGAGGGGCAAGCTGCGTCCGGCTGGGTCCTCATCGACTACGGCGATGTTATTGTCCACGTGTTCAGCCCGGACAAGCGCCACTTCTATCAGCTCGAAGAGCTGTGGGAGGGCGCTACACCCGTCCTGAGGATGCAATGAGCACGACCCATCAGCAGAGACCAGGCACCGGGCAGGTGTTTGGCGTGGGCATCACCGTGGGCATGCTGCTGGGCATCGCGGCCGGCTCGGTGCTGACCTTTCTGTTCGCACGCGGACCGCTGCGGTTGGCCAGACGCCTGCGGCGAAGGATGTCGCGCCGCGGCGACCGGGTCGATTTCGAGCTCCTGCTCCAGTAGCCTCGGAGGCTCGATCGCATGGCCCGCTCCCCGTCAATCGTGGGCGATGTGGTTTTTGGGAATGCCGCCAGCCCGATTGCTGTGTGTACCCTGTCTTCGAGGGGCATGCTCGCAGGATTAGCGGGGCGCGCGGAGATCGCCATAGCGGGCCGGGTGTTCACCGAGAACATCGGCATCGAGCAGATGGTGGCGAACCTCGCCAGATACTCCACGATCCGCTGCCTGATCGTCTGCGGCCGTGAATCATCGCACCGCGTTGGCGAGACGATTCTGAAGCTGCACGAGGACGGCATCGACACGGCGCGGCGGGTGGTTGGCTCTTCCGCGCCGGACCCGGTGCTCCCGAACCTGGACGCGGCACACCTCGCGCACTTTCGCTCCAGCGTGGTCGTGGTGGACATGATCGGCGAGACGGACCCGTCGGTGGTTGTTGGTCGCGCGGCGCGTGAGGCGAGGCGCCTGGCCAATCCAGCCGATGGCGGGGACCTGACCAACGCGGCTGACGCCGTTGAGCGGATTCGTGCTCGGGTGGATGCTGAAGATGAATGGGAGCCAGACCCGCTCGGCTATCTCGTGATTCGGGTAGACCACGCAGACCGCGCCATTGTGGTGGACCACCATGCGACGGGCCATCGGCTGCTCCGGCGAATTGTAGGAACCCACGCGCGCGAGCTCTGCGACACGCTGGTGCGAGTGGACGCGATCAGCACCCTCGGCCACGCGTTGTACGCGGGCCGTGAGCTGGCGCGTGCCGAGACCGCGCTGCGGTCTGGCCAGCGATACGAGCAGGGTGTGGCCGTTGGCGGCCAGGGTGACTCACTCGGCTGAAACGTGCCGTCGGTGCGCCTCTGCCAGATCAGCTCGGAGCTGCGCCCGCCAGGGGTCATCCATGGGCTCGGGCGTTGTGAGCGAGGTTATGAGCGCGGCGTCATCGCTGGCGCCTGCCAGAAGCTCGTCGATGAACGCCAGGCGCACACGGATGGGATGGCGCTGCTGGTGTCCGAGGGAGCGCTCCCACTGCATCTGAAGATCGGCGCGCACCCGCTCGATCACGTCACGGACTGAGTCCATCTCGCCTCACACTCGCCTCACACTCGCCTCACATCCATGCTGTCTCGCGGCAAGGTCGTCACGGCGAGATGCCGCGGGAGCATGTGGCATCATGATGCCCGCTGACGAGCAACACGTGCCGCCACGAGGGAGCCGCGCATGCCACGAGTCCTGGTTGTATCCGCTCATCCCGATGATGAACTGTTCGGGGCCGGATATCTGGCGAAGCTCGTGGAGGAGGGTGCTGACGTACATCTCCTGTGCAGCACCAGAGGCGAGGGCGGCGAGGTGGGGGAGCCCCCGGTGGGTCCGAAGTCGCGGCTTGGCCAGTACCGTGTACTGGAGATGCAGGCGGCCGCCCGCGCTCTGGGCGCGCGGAGTCTGGAATTCCTGGACTTCATTGACCCGTGGATGGAGATCGATGGCGAGGCACAGGCGATAGACGCCACGCCGGAGGAGTACGCAATCGCGGTGACCCGTCATCTCAATCGCGTCACACCTGAGATCATCGTCACCCACGGATCCAACGGCGAGTACGGCCATCCCCAGCACGTGTTCACCCATCAGACCGTCCGCCGCGCGGCCCTGGGCGCGGACCGACGACCGGCCGAGATTCTGACCTGGTGCGCGAACAATGGCGAGAACGGCGATGACAAGATCACCAATACGGACGACGCCGCGGATTTCTCCCTGGATATCTCCCGCTGGTTTGGAATCAAGCTGGCGATGGCGCGTGCCCACCGCAGCCAGATGGCCATGTTCATGCGGAATAACGGCGTGGCAGACATCGCGCTTGCGATGCGGAAGACTGAGGCGTTCAAGCGCTGGGCGGTTGCGTAGACGCCGCTCACAACCCTTGACACCTACCCGCAGCTCGCTTGGATAATGGTGCCAGCGGAGCACGAGCCATGCTTGATCCTGGTCGCACATCGAGACGCGCCTTCCTCGCGAAGGCAGTAGGAGCGCTCGCGGTAGCAGCCGCGCTGCCCCTGGCCGCGGAACCGACGGCCACCTTTGCCTGCGCGATCGACCCGCAACAGCCAACGAGCGAGCCGTGCCGACCAGCCACGCCACTGCGCCCGGCGGGCGATCCGTCATTCCAACCGTGGTGGGTCTCCACGTTCCTGCCCACCAAGACGTGGCCCACGCCCCACGAGCTGGCGAAAGCACTAGGCGAGACCCCGGTAGACCGCATTTTCAAGGTTGAGGGTCCCCAGCAGGGCCTCAGGCTCCCGGTTTGGGATCCCCGCAAGGATGAGCACGTATTCGTAGGCGTGGAGGCGGTGGGCCCCGTGGAGACGCCTTTCTGGGCCGCGTTCGCCGATAACGGCCGCTGGTTGGACGTGAATCTCACTCCGATGCAACACCTGAAGGCGATGCAAGGTGACGAGGAAGTCCTCAACGACCTGGTCACGGCGGGTCTCCAGGGGACCACGAAGCCCGGCTTCTACCGCATTCTCCGCCGCGTCTACAACGAAACCATGGACAGCCGGACTATCCCGAATTCCACGGACACCTACCTGCTGAAAGACGTGCTCTACACCCAGTACTTTACTGGTGATGGGGCGGCCATTCACTACAACTACTGGGGGCCGCCGCGCGGTTTCGGGTATCCCGGCTCGCATGGTTGCCTGGGCATGCGAATGGCGGGGTCCAAGTTCCTGTGGGACTGGGCGGGCGTCGGGACGCCGCTCGTGATCCACTACTAGAAGGCCGCGCTTCCTGACGGGCGATTGCGCCCGGGCACGGGGGTTGGTACCCTTCGCGGACCGTTCGGCACGCGCATGCATGGCAGCGACGCACGTGCGGTAATGGGGACGCCCACGGGAGCAGCGCATGCGAGGAACTGTCCGGTCACCAGGGATGGTCGTGTTGTTGGTGATCGTCACCTGCGGCATCTACGCGATTGTCTGGTTCTTCCGGACGCTGAACGAGATGCGCGAGGCGGGCTACGGCCCCACCGCGAACACGCCGTTGACCGACTTCCTGGTCATCATCGCGACCTGTGGTCTGTATGCGCTGTTCATGGACTACCGGATCTCCAAGTCCATCGTGGAGATGCAGGAGGCTCTGGGACTCCCTCCGCACGACACGTCTACGCTCTGCGTGATCCTGGACGTACTGGGCCTGCGGATCGTCACGATTGCGCTCCACCAGAACGAGCTGAACAAGGTGTGGTCTGCCGTGGCAGCGGATGAAGACAGCTAAGCTCGCCGTGGGAGTGCAGCTATGATCCGTCAGGGTACCCCGTTTTCGCCGATCGTTCTGATCCTGCTGTCGATCGTGACGTGCGGGCTGTTCATCATCTATTGGTATTTCAAGATCCTGAATGAGCTGATCCAGGCCGAAGCCCCCGCCACCGGCAATGACCCCGTCATCGACTTCCTGCTGGCCGTGGTCACGTGTGGGTTGTATGGCATCTACGTGGACTACTGCATCTCGCGCGCGCTCGTGGAGCTCCAGCGCCGAATTGGCATCCCCGTCAACGAGACGGCCGCAATAGTGATCGTGCTGGACGTTTTCGGCTTCGGCGTCATCGGCTCCGCGCTCCACCAGAAAGAGCTCAATCGGATCTGGGAGTCACTGCAGGGTGGCGGCACTCAGTAGCGGCTCCATGCGCGCCGCCCAACTGCTCGTCACGCCGTTCACCGCGGTGGCGGTGGGGTGTATCTTCGGGGCAACTATCCCCGTTGTGTTCCTGGAATCCGCGCCGGTGCTCTGCCCGTTCCGGGTGTTGACCGGGCTTCCCTGTCCCGGCTGCGGTATGACCCGCAGCGTGGTCGCGGCGCTCCACGGCGATCTCAGCACGTCGCTCTTCTACCACCCGCTGGGCCCGGTGATGCTGGCCCTGGCGCTCCTGCTCGCGGCCGTGGACGTGTACCTGTGGCTGCGTCCGGGACTTGGTCCGGTGCCGCAGCCCCGTGGGCTTCAGCGGATAGACTGGCTAATGTCAGCGGCGGTGCGCGGCCCAGCCGTCTGGGTGTTGCTGGCGCTGGTGATTGGCACGTGGCTCGTACGCGCGCCCCTGTACCTGATGGGCACCTGGACCATCTGAGCTCGAGGCCAGATCCAGGCCACGAGCGCTGCCAGCGCATACGCGCTCAGCAAGGCGTTCACCAGCAGTAACGGCGCGTAATAGTGGGTTGAGTCAAACCCCAGGTTTGGTGTCACCCCCCCGTACAACGCCAGGGCCCAACACACCAGCAGCAACGCGGGAAACGCCTCCCGTCCAGACCGGAACACGCGCCACGCCGCCGCCACCAACCCCGCCGCCACCGCGATCGCCTCGACGTACCCGGAGCCCGCGCCACGGAAGGTCGCATGGTCTACGAACGTCCGTCGAAACAGCAGGCCTGAACGCGCCACAAGATCTGCTGGGACGGCGTCCCTTGGCCAGATTGCGCGCTGTTCCTCCATCTCAGCCCGACGGTGTTCGAACATCGCCACGGTGCGCCCGACGGCGTCAGGGTAGAGCAGCGGATTGGCGATCACGAACGCGACAACTGCCGCCAGGCCCACATCCATCCAGGAGGCGAACCAGGAGCGCAGTTGGCGGCGCTCGCCCAACACTAGCGTGGACAGCGCGCACAGCCCGAATCCCGCGGCGGTAAGTACGCCGCTCAGCTTTGTGGCCGCGGACAACCCCAACACGGCGCCCGCGGCGAGGCTCACCCCCCAGCCGCGTGACTCCGGCCGCGCCACCATACGAGCGCCCAGCCAGATGGCCAACAACGTCAATGTGGCGAGCGTGGACTCCGCCAACGCGCGGGTCCACAGGTTCATGAGCAAGCCGTTCGACGCGACGAGCAGCGCGCCAGCCACGGCGGCCACTGGTCCGCCCAGAGTCCGGCTCACCAGATACACCAGTGCCACGCCGGCGAGGGCAATCCACCACTCCACCCGGCGTGCCGCCATCAACAAGCTGCGCGACGGGACCGCCCCGGCCCGCTCGTTGAGCTGACGCGACCGCGAGCTGTCGTATCGGGCATTCAACTGGTCAGGCGACCACCCCTGGAGCCACAGACCGAATCCCAAGACGTACCGCGCAACAGGCGGGTGGGTGAGCACCACGTAACCTGGCTCCCACCGCTCACCAAACACGTCGCGGTCGACAAACGTGACCCAGAAGTACCTGCTGGATGATATCCAGCGACTTTCATCGATGGAGAACGGCTGGGCGGTGGACCGCGACGTCAGCTCATGCTCCACGTAGAGCAGCAGTCCAGCCGCGCATACGAGCTCCAGGAACAGAGGCAGCCAGGCGCGGTTCAGCGTGACCAAACCCGCCTCCGGAAGAACGGAAACAGGTGAGACGCCAACGTAGCGCTCACTGCCTTGACACCACCAGAACCCATGCTAGAACATGTGTTTGGTACACCTGTTCTAGCATGGTTCGCTGAAGGGGTTGTGGAGGTCTGACATGGTCGTGGACGCGCAGGGTGGGGTCTGGTTGGTCAACGAATGGCTCGCGCTAGCGGTGGGCGTGCTCGCCGTCTCCATTTTCGCCTACTGCCACGCGTGGATGGCCGCTGAGCGGAACCCGTTCAACCTGATTGTCGCTCGCTGGCCACGACAACGCCCGACTGGCGCGCACCACATGGGGCCCGTCCGTCTGGGAATCGCGCACGAGACACGGCGCATCGCGGCCATCTCCGGTCGGCGTGTCGTGCGCCGCCGGACCCGCATGGCCGCCTGAGCCACTCAGTCTTCAGAAGACTCTCGCTCCGCTCGGCCGGTTGGCACGGTAGACGGTCCGTTGCCAACACTCCGCGGGAGAATCTCCACGGAGAGATAGCGAGCCGGTACGGCCGGCTTGTTCTCCAGGATAAACGCCTCACTGCCCGTCTCGAACGCGTAGCCATCCGTACCGTGGGTCAAACTGCTGTTGGCCCAGTCCTTGCGGATGTGGGCCGAGCCCTCCGCCACGAAGAACACGACGGGGCCCAGCCGCGTGTGCTCCACGGTCTTGGCCTTTGGCCCAAACCGCAGCTCAGACACCCGAAGCATCAAGGGGCCTGGCGGTAACGCAGAGAGCGGCACCTGCCCATAGGGACCAGACCGAAGCTCCCCGGCGTTATGTCGCCCCCGAGCGGTAAAGCGCTGGGTGCCGTCAAACCCGCGCGCGGCGGGTAGCATGTCGAACATCAGCACGCGGTTGGTTCGCGGGCCTTGGTTCACGGCCTGGTGTAGCGGTCCAATCCCCTCGAAGTACGCTTGTCCCTCCTGATACCGCTCGGCGCGACCGCCTTCTGCCATCTCAACGGTGATCTCGCCGCGCACGACAACGTGGGCACCGGGGCCAATCTGCGAATGTTCAAATATCCGGGTGCCGGGCTCCATTTCAAGCTCCGTGATGCGGAGGTTGAGCGCGTCTGTGGTGGGCAGCGCGTCAATGTCTTGTTGGAGGAGCACGCGGCTCCGCACGTTCGGTCCCCAGGCGACTCCCGGCGTGCCAGGTATTGACGTACCCTTGCCCACGAGTCCGGCAGACAGGACCATGCCCAGCAGCGCACAGCCCGCGAGAGATCCGATGATCAGCGACCTCGTGGAGCTGGTCATTGACCTATCGAACCGTGACGGATCACCGTTGCCCGTGGCGGCAGCGTCAATCCCGAGCGGCCACGAGCGTGGGCATGATGGCCCTCACGCGATCCACCACCTCGGGCAGCACCGCGATAGCCTGCTCAACACCCTCGGCAGTCACGGCGGCCCCCGTGGTCAGGCGAAGGCTGCCACGGGCTTGATCTATCGGGAGTGCCATGGCGCGGAGCACGTGGGAGACCTCGAGCGATCCGGAGGAGCACGCGGAGCCGCTTGAAGCGCAGATGCCGTGCTGGTCCAGGTTCATGAGGACCGATTCGCCATCCGCTCCCTCAAACGTGAAGCTGGCGCTGTTCGGCAGGCGCTCCGTCGGGTGCCCCGTGAGGCGCGCACCAGGCACGCGCTCAAGCACCGCATCAATCAGGCGATCGCGGAGGACGCGGGCGTGGAGATTCCGGGTCTCTAGCTCATCGCGCGTGAGTCGGAGGGCCGTTGCCATGCCCACGGCGTACGCCACGCTCTCCGTGCCGGCGCGCAGCCCCCGCTCCTGGCCGCCGCCGTGGATCTGGGGCGCCAGGCGAATGCCTCGCCGCACGTAGAGCACTCCAACGCCCTTGGGTCCGTACACCTTGTGGCCGCTCAGCGAGAGCAGATCCACGCCCAGATCGTCGACGTTGAGCGGCAACGAGCTTGCGGCTTGCACGGCGTCCGTGTGCAGCACCACGCCTCGCTCCCGCGCGATCCGGGCGATCTCCCGGATCGGTTGGACCGTACCCACTTCGTTGTTCGCCAGCATCACCGAGGCGACCGTAGTGTCCGGACGGATTGCCGCATCGAAGTCCGCCGGGCTCACCTGACCATGGCGATCCACGTCCAGCCAGGTGACGTGGAACCCGTGCTCGCGTTCCAGCGCCTCGCACGCATGGAGCACAGCATGGTGCTCTACCCGCGTGGAGATCAGGTGCTTGCCGCGATCCTGGCGGCTCAGCGCCACGCCCTTGATGGCAAGGTTGTCGCTCTCGCTTCCCCCGCTGGTGAAGACGATCTCGTTGGGCCGGCAAGACAGCACTTCTGCCACAGTATCACGGGCCTCGTCCAGGACGCGGCGGGCGGCACGGCCCACCTCGTACAGGCTTGACGGGTTCCCCCACGTGTCTCTCAGCACCGGCACCATGGCGTCCACGACCCGCGGATCCACCGGAGTCGTGGCGGCGTGGTCCAGGTAGATACGTGACCGCATAGAGGGCAAGCTTAGCACGCCCGGGAACGGCCCCACAAAGCTAAGAAGTCTTCGAAACGGACCTCTGCCGCGTCAGCTCGACGGCACGACTAGCCCTGAGCGGGGCCAGTCCCAAGGGCGCCCGGCGACGAGCGCGCTGATAACGCAGCTCGCCACGACAGCCCATCCGACCGCCGCCACAGCGGAGCCCACAACGAAACTCTGGGGGTCAAACGTGAATGTAACATCGTGCGTTCCGGGCTCGAGCCAGACTCCGCGAAACAGGAAGTTTGCTCGCGCCAGCTCGGCGGACGCGCCGTCCACCTGCACGATCCAGCCGGGGTACCAGGCATCCGTCACCACAAGGAACGACGGGGCAAGTGTGGTGACCCGGAACCGAGTGACCGCCCCAACGTCCTCAATGAGGTCCACCGTCCCCGTACCGCCGACGGCCGGCACGTCACGCGGGGCCACGCCCTCCACAACCGCCGTGGAATAGGGATCGAACGGACCGTCCATCATCCGCGCCATTGCGCTGGGTCCATCCGTCGCGGCCACGGTGGAAGCCACCAAATAGGCTCGGGGGAACGCGCGACCGTTCTCGAATATTGTGGCATCGGCATCTCGATGGACAGCCTGGTACTTGGCGCGGGTGAAGAACTGGCTGACGGAGCTCGTCTGAGCGTCAACGACCGCCACGCCATAGAGGACTGACTGGCCGCGCGGATTCACGTGGCGATACTCAATCTCTGAGAGAGCGGTCCGCCGAGCCAGCGGGCTCTCGGCGAGGCTCAGCGCCCGCATGGACTCGGGCCGTCCGGATGGGTCACCGACCGGGATCACCGCCGCCACCTCAGCCGGAGCGTGCGCTACGCGAGCGCCGGGCTGGCGATGCGCCCAGTCCGCGATCTCGATGCCCGCCCGCAGCGGCACGATCCGGCGGATGCCTTCAGCGTCCGTGACGACCCACTCAGACACCACCTCGCCCTGAGCGATTTCCGCCGCGTTTGCCAGCCCGATGATCGCGCGTACCTCGGTGGCGATCGCGCCCGGCACGCGGAACGAAACGATCCCATTTGGTGTGTTTGCGCCGCCGATCATCAAAGGTCGCGCAGGGTGAAAACCAACCTGGCGGTAGGACGGCAGCGCGGGTTGCTCGTTGGGCTGTACCAGGAAGCGGCTATTGGAGAGGTCGAGCACCGTATTGTCAACCGTGCCCATGGAGATCGCGTACCAGCGGTGGCGGTCCAGCTCGAGCGGACTGTAGCCAGATGCTTCGAGCGCGCCAAAAGGCAGAAGCTGGTTCGGACGCGTACTCTCGACGTCGGAGTGCGTGAGCGACCGCCACGGGCCGCGATGATCGATGAGGAACTGCGCCGCGGGCGTCGGCATGGTGAGCTCCTCAACTGTCGCAAGTGGGTGAAAGTCTGACGCAAACAGTGAGAGGTCGGCTGCAACCAGCGTGAAGAGCGCGGCCTGCCAGAGCCGCCGCGCGCGAGGCCACTCCCGCCAGACCACCGCGAGCAATGACAGTGCCGCGATCAAGCCCAGGGACAGACTGGTCTTGGGGTTCGCCAGATCCAGGGCCCATTCCAGAGCGGCATGGACCTTTAGTGGCGTGAGTGCCTGGAGCGGGTCGCTGAGCTGACGCACGTACCAGGCGTCAAGAACGCTTGCCGACCAGGCGCGGTCCACGCGCAGCCAGGCGCGCCAGATCACGAGATGGGCCGTTATCAGCACGAGTGCACCGAACAGCCCGATGGACAGCGCTAGCAGAGCGGAGGCCTTGGCGCGCGACTCGGACGTGACCACCGGGCGGCGGGCAAGCCAGGCAGCGCCATAAGCAGCAAGGACGGCCAGCGAGAGTGTGGCCGCCAAGCTGAACCGCGCCGGGGCACGCTGCAGCTGCATGGGGGGGATCGACCACAGCCGCTCGTAGAAGCCAAACGGCAAGTAGCCGCCGATGGACACGATGAGCGAGATCATCGCCACAGCCAGGAAGAAACGTGTCTGCCACCCGCGTACGCCGACGACCGCCATCAGCGCCAGGGCGAGCGGGGCGATCCCCACATACACGCAGACTTCCCAGATCAACCATAGCGACCACTGACCGCCGTCCGCCGTGCGGAAGAAATACGGGAAGATCAGAGTGATCAGATTGATCGGCGGCAGCGAATACTCAATCGCGTCCCGATATGACCACCCGGCCGCCCGCCACGACTCCCGCGACAGCTCGTACTGCGGCAGAAGCTGAACGGCGCCGATGGCGAGGCCGACGAGAGCGATGAACCCCACGGCAATGAACCCATCGGCGAACGCTCTCAGCACCGGCGCTCGCGAGGAGCGCGTGGTTGATCGCCCACACACCTGGGCGAGCTGGCGCCACAGCACGTACGCGGCCAACAGCTCACCGGTGAGTACTGGGGGCTGCGGATGACCGGCCAGGATCTGGATTCCGTAGCTAGCGGCCGCCAGCGCCAGCAGAGCGACGCGCGCCAGCCGCCGGACGCGGAACGACAGCTCGGTCCATGCCAGTACCCAGGGGAGCCAGGCAGCGCCGGCCGTGAGGCTCGCGTGGTGCTGCTGCGCCACCATAAAGCTACCCAGCGAAAAGGCGAGCGAGCCAACGGACGCGCCGAATGCTCCGGAACCCAACGCACGGCACAGCACGTACGCGCCCACTCCCGCCAGCGCGACGTGAGCGACCCGGAGATACAAGAACCCGAGGACCGCGGTTGGCGCCAGCAGCACCGCGAGCAGATGCGGCGGATACAGGGCGCCGATCTGCCCCTCCGCCAGCAAGGGGAAACCGCTGAAGATCCCCGGGCTCCACATCGGAAGTCGTCCCGCGGTTACGGCGCGGTATAGCTCCGCGAACACTGGGAAAAAGAAGGCGAACGTATCAGACCGGGCGTATACGGCCTCCCCAACGAGCAACGGCCACTCCACCCAGGCTATCCAGGTCAGCACGAGTCCCAGTGAGACAAAATCTCCTCGGCAGAGCAGCGCCACTCGCGCGAGATCCACGCGACGCGCGCGCTGTGAGGCTCCGTCTACCCCGGGACGCGTCAGCAGGCGGTCGAGGGCGTTTGCCCAACGCCGGCGAGCCGAAAGCGCCGGTGAGGCCAACCTTCCGACAACTTCAGACACGGCGTCTCCGCACGGCGACCCGCGTCACGACTCGCGGTGGGCGCTTCGCTGAGCGAGGCGGAAAGCCCGTCGCTCCTCCGCCTGTTGGAAGTGGAGCCGGTCGCGATCGGTGTGGAGATCCAGGCGAGGGACCTCGCGGGGCTGCCCTTGCTCATCTAGCGCGACGAACACGAAGAACGACGTGGAGACCCGATGTCGATCGCCGCTGACCACGTCCTCCGCCTCGATGACGACTTCCGTCTCAATTGACGTCCTGCCAACCCAGGTGACAGTGGCATCCAGCAAGACGAGCTGCCCCACTGAAACTGGGTACTCGAATGTCATGGAATCCATGACAGCGGTGACCACGCGGCTCCGGGCGTGTCGCACGGCCGCGATGGCACCGGCCGTGTCCGCAAGCTTCATGAGCGTGCCGCCATGCACGTTTCCATGCGCATTGGCGTCGCTGGGCAACATGATCTGCGAGAGGATTACGTGCCTGGCGGGATAGTGAGCGGGTTCTGCCATGCTCATCTGACGCTCCGGTGGAGTGGATCAGGCTAGTGCCACGAACACAACTGGGGCGTGGCCAGTGGCCCGTTACAGGACATCCTCATCCGAAACCCCCCACTCGCTCAGGATCGCCGATTCTTCCGCCAGGCTCCGCGCCTTGCGATACCTGGCATTGCGAACCCCGGCAACCCGCGCAGCGCAGTCCGGCCACGAAGCGTGGCGCCGGGTTTCGCCATCCACCAGGCTGAGGTACCGCACCCCAACGCCGGGTGCCGATGGCGAGGGTCGCTCTGCCAGGATGGTCCGCGCCCTGGCCCGCGCCAGGGGCTTGACGGACTCGGAAAACCACCGCGCTATCGAGTCGCACCGCTCGTTACCGGGCTCACCGACGTGGCCGCGTGTCCATCTCAATTGGACTTCGCGCGCGGCAGTGAGCTCGGCCAACAGCTCCCAGAGGTCGCGGTTGGCCACGTCGCCGCCAGCTTTCGTCCTCCAGCCGTTCCGCTGCCAACCCGCGAGCCAGGAGCTCAGCCCATCGTGGACGTAGCGGCTATCCGTTACGAGCGTTACGCGTCCTTCTCCCGCGGTGGCTTTCAAGCCCTCGATCGCGGCGCGTAGCTCCATCCGATTGTTGGTGGTGTGGAGCTCGCCTCCTCCCAGCTCCTCCACCCGACCAGCACCATCCGCCGCCGCACGCTCAATGTGGACGCCCCAGCCGCCAGGTCCAGGATTTCCGATGCACGAACCGTCCGCGTGCACCACGATCGCACCGTCCGAAAATTCATCTACTGGCCGATTCACAGCCGTACTATAGCTGCGAGGCCCGCGATAGAGCGGGCGCAGACTGGATCAAGAAATCTCTCCCACACGGTCGCACGCCAGCGTCGAGCTGGACAGGCGAGGCGCCACCCGGGACAACCAAGTCGAAGCCGCCGAGCCGCCCGCCCACTCGGGCGAAGGCGGCAGAATGTGGCGGTTCGGACACGCCATTTACCGCTTGCGCTGGCTGATCATCGCAGTCTGGGCGTGCGCGCTGCTCGCCGCGACGCCAGTGGCGCCGCGAATCGCCAAGGTCCTCCAGCCGGGAGGATTTTCAACCCGCGACCTGGAATCTCTCCGCGCCGCCGCCACTATTCAGCGTGAGCTTGGCGCCAATCCGGCCGGCGTACTGGTGGTGTTTCGGGACGAGTCGCGCCCCAACACCAGCCGCGAGTACCAGACGGCGGTGGACCGTGCGGTGGCCGCCGTTCGCGACCTACCGTTTGTGTCCACGGTCCGGGCACCCGGTGAGAACCCTCGCCTCATCGCGCCAGACGGCAAGACCGCGTATGCCTCCATCGGCCTGCGTGCGGTGCCCGATCAGTTCCGATCCATCCTACCCCTGATTCAGAGCGCGGTGGACAGTTCGGAGCTGTCCGTGACTCTCACCGGCGCGCCGATCTTCTTCGACGACATCCAGCACGTGACCGAGCAGGACCTCCGTCGGGCAGAGCTCATCTCGTTCCCATTCGCTGCGCTCGCTCTGCTGCTGGTGTTTGGCTCGATCGTGGCAGCTCTCCTGCCAGCGATGGTCGGCGGCGCGGCGGTGCTGGTCACGCTCGGCGTCGTGGTTGTCCTCACCAACGTCACCGAGGTTTCGATCTTCGCACTCAATCTGGTGAGCATGCTTGGGCTGGGGCTGGGCATCGACTACGCTCTGTTCATTGTTAGCCGGTTCCGCCAGGAGCTCCCACGGAGGGATGTGGTAGACGCGTTGGCAGCCAGCATGGCCACCGCTGGGCGCGCGGTGTTGTTCTCGGGAGTGACGGTTTTCATAGGGCTCCTGGGCCTCATCCAGTTTGATTTCATGGCGCTTCGATCTCTGGGGATCGCCGGATCCATCGTGGTTGCGGCTTCGGTCGCGGCCTCGCTCACGCTGCTGCCCGCCACGCTCGCCATACTGGGTCACCGTGTCGACGCGCTCCCAATACCCCGCCCAAGAATCTGGGGCGGCGGACTCTGGGGATGGGTGAGCGAACGAGTGCACCAACACGCTGTGCTGACACTGCTGGTGGTGGTGACCATCCTCGTGACACTGGGCGTCCCGTTCCTGCGTGTTCAGTTCGGCGCACCGGACGCCTCCATTCTGCCCACGAGTGTGCAGTCGCGAATTGGCTTCGACCGTCTGCGGGAGGGGTTCGGTGAGGGCGAGGTGTCACCAATCTTGGTGGCGGTGATGGACGAGGAGTCAATCTGGAAACCGGAGAAGCTGGACGCGATTCAGGACCTCGTCCTGCGACTGCAGCAGGACGAGCGGGTCTCTCGTGTGGACAGCATCGTCAGCATCGATCCACGAATCACCCCCGAACAGCACCGTCTGCTGCTGCGTGACGGCCGAGACGTGAAGGAGCCGTATGCGCGCGCGCTGGTTGACGAGCTCGCACGGGAGCGCTTCACGCTGCTTCGCGTCGTGGCGCGCCAGGGCCAGACATCGGAAGAGGCCAAGGGTCTGGTCAGATCTATTCGGGCCACGCCGATCGGTGCCGGGCTCAGATTCGAGGTGGGCGGGGGCGCGGCCGCCGTGGTGGACTACGCCGATCGGCTGTACTCCGAGTTCCCGAGGACGCTCCTGTTCGTGGTGACCTCCACGTACCTGGTATTGCTTGTCCTCCTCCGCTCCGTGGTCCTGCCACTCAAGGCGCTGGTGATGAACACGCTCAGCCTGCTAGCCAGCTACGGCGCGTTGGTGGTGGTGTTTCAGGATGGGTGGCTGGCCGGACCGCTGGCATTCACCCCGCTGGGATTCATCGAAGCGTCGCTCCCGATCATTATGTTCTGCCTACTGTTTGGGCTCTCGATGGACTATGAGGTGTTCCTGCTGAGCCGCGTAAAGGAGGCTTACGACTCTGGCTTGAACAATGCCGCCAGCGTGGCCGCGGGCCTGCGCCAGAGCGGCACCCTCATCACGGGGGCGGCCAGCATCGTGGTTCTGGTCAGCATGAGCTTTGTGGCCGCGGACGTCATTCTCATCAAGGCCTTGGGACTGGGTACCGCGATCGCCGTCTTCCTGGACGCCACGGTGGTCCGCGCGCTCCTGGTGCCAGCCACGATGAGCCTGCTAGGGGACTGGAACTGGTGGGCGCCACGGGCGGTGCTGCGGCTTCTACCCGCCACGAGGGGCCACGCGTGACGCGGTGGGCTGCCGGCTTACTCGCCATCCTGGCCGCGGTTGCCATCAATGGGTGCACGCGCGCACCGGCCCGTCCGCTGGCGCCAGCCGTGGAACGACCATCCGCAGTGCTCCCCCCGGTGCGACTACCACAGGATGAAGGCCCGCACGATGACCTGACGGAGTGGTGGTACTACACAGGTCACCTTGACGCCGCGGATGGGCGGACGTGGGGATTCGAATTGGTAGTGTTCCAGGTGCTTCGCAACGCGATGCCGCCCCTGTATCTCTCCCACTTTGCGATCACGGATATCCAGCGCGGGAGGTTTACCTACGCCCAACGCCGTACCCAGGGTCCGCAGCCGCAACCTGAGCGTGGATTTGCGCTGGACGTGGACGGGTGGAGAATGGGAGGCGCAGACGGGAGCGATCGGATCAGCGCGAGCATGCCGGACTACGCCATTGATCTCAGTCTTGAATCCACGAAGCCGCCCGCCCTACACGGCGGCGGTCTGGTGACGTTCGGCGTGGCGGGAGATTCCTACTACTTCTCGCGTACGAACATGCGGATCTCGGGCACCATCAGCGACCCATCAGGCGGCACTCCGGTGAGCGGCGTGGCGTGGTTTGACCGCCAGTGGGGCAACTTTCTGGTTCTGGGCGGCGGATGGGACTGGTTCAGCATGCACCTCGACGACGGCTCCGAATTGATGCTGAATCTGATCCGCGACGACACGCACCAGGTGCGGATGGCGTACGGGACTGTGGTTGAGCGGGATGGAACTTATGCGCACCTGGATGCGGAGGCGTTTGAAGTCTCTCCGCGGGGCCAGTGGGTCAGCCCCCACTCGGGCGCGGCGTATCCTGGAGGGTGGGAAGCACGAGTACCAAGCCGCGGTCTCTCGCTAACCATTGAGCCGCTGCTCAAAGACCAGGAGCTCAGGACCGGACAGACCACCGGCAACACGTACTGGGAGGGAGCGTGCCGAGTCGTGGGCAACCGCGCTGGGTGGCAGGTGACGGGCCGTGCGTACGTGGAACTGACCGGCTACGCGCCGGCAGCGAGTCGCTAGCTGTAACGCCCGGTGATGGCGATGTAGCCCAGCTTCTCGAGCTCTACGAAGGTGAGGCTGCGTGTCTCCGCGGATCGCCACCAGTTAGCCTTGCGCCAGCTCTGGTCCGGCGCTGGCCAGGGAACGACGTGGAGGCCTGCCTCAGAGAACACCGCACGAAACGTGATGCTGGCTCTGTTCAGATGGTACGGCGACGTGACCAGGATCGCTGACGATAGCCCATGGTCCGTCATGAGGTCGCGGGTTCCCAGTGCGTTACCGTGAGTATTTGATGCCTGATGATCTAGCAGGATCGCCGACGGTGGCACGCCAGCCTCCACAGCCAAGTCGCGCATCACTTCCGCGTTCGAAGGCTCGTCCTCGAGAGCGGCGCCGCTGAAGATCAATCGCGGAGCCCAACCTGACTCGAAAAGGCGGAGTCCCTCTCGGAACCGCGCCAGGTCACCATCACCGCTGATCACGATGATGGCATCTGTGGTGGTAAGTGGCGCTCGTGCGCCCTCCAGCAGATAACCAGGCAACACCAACGCTAGCGCGGTGGCCAGTGAAAAGAGCGCTCCAAGCGCCAAAGGTCGTGGGAGAGGCAGCCAGGAAACAAGGCCGCTCGCTGCGACGCGGGCCATCATCAGGTCAGTATAGTGTACGCCCGGAGCCAAGATTGCCCATTTTGACCCATCTCGCGCGCAGGCGAGGCCCATTCAACCCCATGCCCGGAAGCTCGCTCACCATTGTCCGGTCGGCGCTAATCGCGAGCATACTGGCACTGTTGGCAGCGCCGGGCGGGGCATGGGGACAGGATCAGGCAGCCGCGCCAGTTGAGCTGGTGAGTCGCGTGTCGCTCGATGGCCACGTCGCAGGCGGTAGTATCTGGAGCTACCGCGGATTCGTGTACATCGGCGCGGCTGATCCTGACACGCCGCGCGCGGCCGCAGAGACGGAGCAGCCAGCACCGCAGCTCGCCGAGTGCAAGGGAGCCGGTGTCGCCGTGGTAGATCTTGCCGACCCCAAGACCCCGTATTACCTGGGGACTGTGGCAAGACGGGATGCCGCCCTGGCCCAGTCCGTTCAAGTGGTCGCGGAGGACACCGCCGGCTTCCGCGGAGATATTCTCGTGGCGGGTCTGACACCCTGTGGCGCGGCGGGCAAGGCTGGACTGACTCTGTGGGACGTGACGGATCCACGCCACGCTAGAGAGCTGGGCTTCTTTGAGACGGGCCCTGAATCTCGCGGCGTGGACGACGTCACGTTGATTCGCAGGCCCAACGCACTCTATGCGCTGGTAGCGCAGCGGCTAAAGACCGCTGACGGGCCCGGCGTCCTTGAAGCGGTACTGGCCATTGATTTGACGTCACCGCAGTCACCGGTGGAGCTCTCACGCTGGGTCGCCCCCCCGCCGACGGCGACGCCACCCGCCGATCCACCCGCGAGCGAGCGTGTGGTCCCCCTCCGCCTCTGGGCGACGCCGGACGGCGAAACCATTCTGGTCTCCATTGGGTCTCGAGGGATGGCGATGCTCGACGTGGTGGACGTGGGCCAGATCAAAACGCGGGTTGCCCCTGCCGAGCAGCCAGCTGAGCAGCCCCGCACACCGGAGGGCACCGTGGCCACGGCGCTCGTGAAGGGGGCTCGTATCCTTGTTGAGGTTAAGCGGACCACTCCGTCGCCAGCCGCAACGGTGACTTGGGGGACCAAAGAGGCGCCCTCCTCCGTGAGCGCGCAGTTCCCGGGTGCGACGCGCCGAGTGGCGTGGCCCGTAACGGCCGCGGTGGCAGAGGTCGCCGGAGCGGCGTGCCAGCCGCCCGAGCGGGCTGCGGCGGCCGGGCCCACTGAAGACGCTGCCCCCCCATACCTGATCGTGCCCAACTGGGCAGCGTGCAAGCCGGAGCCGCTCCTGGAGCTGCTCAACACACGCCGCGCATCCGGTTTTCTCATCGTCGCTGATCCGTCCGCCCTGGAAGCCAGTTCGACCGAATCCCCGATCGTCAGCCAGCTTCCCATGCTGTTCCTCGACGAACGAAGGGCCGGCCCGCTCGTTATGGCCTCGCTCAGCAACACACCGCCAATGGTTCAGGTGGACCTGTCGGGCGATTTGATTGTTCCGCCAGGCTCTATCGTGGTCTCTGATATTTCATCGGCACATCGCCCAATCCAACTTGCCTCGTTGCGACTCGCGCCGCGACCCGCTGCCAACACTCGCGGACCGCAGGTCCCCCCAGACCGAATCGCCGCGCAGGGAGACCGCGTCTACGCGGCATGGCGAGGCGAAGGACTCCGCATCCTGGACCTGGCAGACCCCACGCAGCCGCGCGAAGTGGGTAGCTTTGTGCCGCCCGCTCCTGATAATGCGCAGCCCGCGCCTGTCGCGGACATCCGCGGCGTCTACCCTCGCGGAGATCTCCTGCTGGTGACAGACGCGCGGCAGGGCCTGTTCACCCTGCGCGACATCAGCCGCTAGTCAGCCGGCCAGGCCGACATATCAACGCTGGGCTGCGCGGCCAGCAGACCATGCATCTCGGCCATGATCCGTTCCAGCGCGGTGGCGGTGGTGGCCTCGCAACGAACGGTGAGCGCGGGTGACGTGTTCGAGCAGCGCACGAGCGCCCAACCATCGCCGAAGTCGGCACGGGCTCCATCGATGTCCAGGACCGGGTAGCGCGACTCGAGCGAAGCCTTGAGCGCAGCCACCACCTGGAACTTCTGCTCATCAGGGCAACGGAGCTGGATGAGCTCCGTTGCGAATAACTGAGGCAATCCGTGGAACTGGTCAGCCAGCGGGCGCGGGCTGCGGGAGAGAATGCTCAGGAGCCGCGCGCTGGCGTATAGGGCGTCATCCACGGGGTAGTAGTCCTCCGCCACGAACAGGTGGCCAGAGAGCTCTCCGCCCAGCAGCAGTCCATCCTGCCGCATCTTGCGCTTCATAAACGAATGACCGGTCTTCCATAGCACCGGCTCCCCGCCGTGCTCACGGATATCCCGCAAGACGTTCAACGAAGACTTGACGTCTAGCAGTACCCGAGCACCCGGATGGCGGGTGAGCAAATCGCGCGACATGAGGATGTTGAGATAGTCGGCCTCGTAACGCTTGCCGCGATGGTCGCAGACGCCCAGGCGATCGCCATCCCCGTCCCAGGCCAGTCCCACTTCCGCGTCGACCTGGGGGACCAGGGCCATGAGGTCTCGCATGTTCTCTTCCTTCTCGGGATCCGGAAGATGATTGGGAAAGCTGCTGTCTGGCTCCGTGTAGAGCTCTACCACTTCGCAGCCAAGGCGACGGAGCAGCTCTGGAACAAACAGACCCGCCACGCCATTGCCGGTGTCCACGACCACCTTCATGGGTCGAGCGAGCGAAACGACGGAGGTGATCCGCTCGTAGTAGCGCTCAACCGGATTCCATTCAGACAGGTGGCCGCTGCCGACCTCGAAGTCACCGCGCAGCGCCAGGTCCCGAACCTCGCGAATCTCCTCCTCTGACAGGGGGAGCGCGCCGTCCGTGACCATCTTGATGCCGTTGTACTCGACGGGATTGTGGCTGGCCGTGATGTTCACACCACCGTCCACCCCGCGGTCGATCGTGGAGAAGTACATGAGCGGGGACGTGGCATAACCGATGTCCGTGACGTCACAGCCTGCCGCGCGCGATCCTTCGATGAAGCCGTCACGCAAGCCAGGCGAGCTTGGCCGCATGTCTCGGCCAACGATCATGGTGGTCCCGCCACGGCGGCGCAGCCACGTGCCCCAGGCCTGGCCGATCGCCCGCGCAATCTCCGGAGTGAGGTCGCTACCGGCCAGTCCCCGTATGTCGTACGCGCGAAACATCAACGGGTTGATAGACGGTCTGCTAGAGTCCACTCTGCTCTCCGATCGCTGGTCCGCGCCGCGGGCTCACGCGCGTTGACACCGGTCTGCCGACGGGCCGCCGGCGGACGAAACTATGGGGCGTTGGGCGAAAGCCGCGCCACTCTGACGATACCGTTGAGGTTTAGTGACCGCGCCCACGCCCGCCGCGCCGACCTGCGATTTGCACACGCACACGACCTGGTCCGACGGCCGGTGGTCCACGGCGGATCTCTTGACTGCCGCCCGGGATCGTGGCGTGGCCGCGATCGCGATAACGGATCACGACGTGCTGGGCGGTCAGGACGAGGCGCTGGAGACCGCCCAATCCCTGGGCATGGGAGTGTTAGCTGGCATTGAGCTCACCGCGACGTGGCAGGGACGGACGATACACGTGTTGGGCTACGGCATCGATCTGGCGAATGAGGAGCTCGTCGCGGCCCTGAGCGCGGCCCGCGAGGACACCGATCGACACCTCAGCGCCGTGCTGGACGAGCTGAAGGTCCAGGGCGTAGCGCTGGACCGCGGGGACCTGCTGGCGCTCCAGAGCAAGTACCCCTCCGCAAAGACGGCGATCCTGCACCTTGTGCGCCAGGGTACGCTACGCACGTTGGCGGATCCTCGCCGGCTGCTGGCTCTTGCCGCGCGGGAGCCGCGACCGCTCCCCGCGGCCGCTGCAATTGCGCTGGTTCGGAATGCTGGCGGCGTGGCAAGCCTGGCACATCCGGCAACCATGTTCGCGGATCGGCCGCTGTTGTCGGCCGGCGAGTTGGCGCCGCTGGTGCGTGCCGGCCTTGACGCCATTGAGGTCTGGCAGGTCGTGCATGGGATCGCGGAGCGTGAACACTACGCTCGCGTCAGTGATGAGCTCGGGGTGCTGGCCACCGGCGGCTCGGACTGCCACGGACCGAAGCGCGGGGCGCCTGCCCGGGTGGGCAGCCAGACAGTGCCTGTGAGGGTGTTTGAGGAGATTGCCGCTCTCGTCGCGCGCCGCGCCAGCGGAGCCGGACGCTAATCAATCCCGAGACGCGCGAAGGCCACGTGGATGTTCTTCAGGTGGTGCTCCAGCTTGAAGCACTCCGCGAGTCGTTCTGGCGAAAGGCGGTCTGCGACGCGCTGGTCCGCGGCCAGATTGGCGTGCAGCGTGCCGTCGCGCCGCCAGACGCGCTTCGCGTGCTCCTGAACGATCAGGTACGCATCATTGCGCTGCATTCCGGACTCCACCAGCGCAAGCAGGACCCGCTCTGAGAAGATGAGTCCGCCCGTGGACTCCAGGTTCTCCCGCATCCGCTCCGGAAACACGTCGAGCCCCTCGACGATTCGGGTGAACACGCTGAGCATGTAGTCCAGGGCCAGGCAGGCATCCGGCAGGATGATTCGTTCAGCGGAGGAGTGGCTTATGTCGCGCTCGTGCCAGAGTGCCACATCTTCAAGCGCGGGAATGGCGGCTGCGCGGACGATCCTGGCCAACCCGCAGATGCGCTCCGCGAGCTCCGGGTTGCGCTTGTGGGGCATGGAAGACGACCCTTGCTGGCCGGCAGAAAAAGGCTCCGCCACCTCCGAGACTTCCGTGCGCTGTAGCGACCGTATCTCTGTGGCCATCATGTCCAGGGTGCTGGCGACGACCGCCAGAGCGGCGACGAACGCGGCGTGCCGATCTCTCTGGAGGATCTGCGTGGAAACCTCGGCCGCGGCCAGGCCCAGCCGCGAGCAGACGCTCTCCTCCACGTGCGCGGGCACGTTGGCGTGCGTTCCCACGGCGCCAGAGATCTTGCCCACGGCGATCTCCGCGCGGGCGGCGATCAGTCGAGCGCGATCGCGGCGAAGCATGGCAACCCACATGGCGAGCTTGTGGCCGAAGGTGGTGGGTTCCGCGTGAATCCCGTGGGAGCGCCCGATGCAGACAGTATCGCGGTGCGCGCGGGCCTGCACGGTAACGGCCGCCTCTAATTTCTCGACGCCAACGATCAGACGATCGGCAGCGTCAACGAGCTGGAGCGATGTCGCCGTATCCCAAACGTCCGAAGATGTGAGGCCGAAGTGGATGAAGCGCCCGGCCTCACCGGCACTCTCGGCCATAGAGCGAACGAAGGCGATGACATCGTGGCGGGTCTCGGCAAAGATCTCTGCCATGCGCTGCGCGGATGGTCGGGCCGCGCGGATGGGCCCCAGCGCCTCCTCGGGAACAACGCCAAGCTCAGCCCAGGCCTCGCAGACGGCAACTTCGACACGGCGCCAGCACTCGTACTTGTGCTCGTCTGACCAGATCCTGGTCATCTCCGGGTTGGAATACCGCGGGATCAACTTGACTTGCTCGCGCTACCGGCGTTCTGCCTGGCGTCGGCTTCTTTGACGCTCATGCGCTCACTCCCATTCGATGGTGCCCGGCGGCTTTGAGGTGATGTCGTAGACCACACGGTTCACACCGCTTACCTCGTTCACGATGCGGTTTGAGATTCGGGCGAGCACCTCATGGTCGATCCGCCCCCAGTCCGCCGTCATGCCGTCATCCGACGTGACGATCCGCACGGCCACCAGATTCCCGTACGTCCGGAAGTCACCCATGACGCCCACCGTGCGGAGGGGCGTCAGGACCGCGAAGCTCTGCCAGACGGCACGGTACAACCCGGCGGAACGGATCTCCTCCTGGACCACCAGATCTGCCGACCGCAGCATCTCGAGTCGCTCCTCCGTGACATCCCCCAGAATGCGGATGGCAAGCCCGGGACCGGGGAACGGCTGGCGCCAGACCATGGAATCCGGCAGCCCAAGCTCTGTCCCGACACGGCGGACCTCGTCCTTGAAAAGGTAGCGAAGGGGCTCTACCAGCTTGAAGTGCATGTCCTTGGGCAAGCCGCCGACATTGTGATGGGTCTTGATCTTCGAGGCGGAACGGGTCTCGGGGGTGGTGCTCTCGATCACGTCAGGATAGAGCGTGCCCTGGGCCAGGAAGTCGATCTGGCCCAGCTTCCGCGCCTCCTCCGTGAAGACGCTGATGAACTCGTTCCCAATGATGACGCGCTTCTCCTCAGGATCGGTCACGCTATTGAGGCGACCCAGGAACCTGTCTGCCGCATCCACGAAGCGGAAGTTCACCTTCATGTGTCGCTCAAACGTGCCGATGGCCTCCTGAGCCTCGCCCGCTCGCAACAGGCCGTTGTCCACAAACACGCAGGTGAGCTGATCACCCACGGCGCGGTGGATGAGCGTGGCGGCCACCGCAGAATCGACACCGCCGGATAGCGCGCAGATGACTTTGCCGTTCCCGACGGTCTGCCGGACGTCGGAGACGGCTTGCTCCACGTACGAGCCCGGCGTCCATGACGCCTGGCAACCACAGACGCCGAACAGGAAGTTCCCGATGATCTCGCTGCCCAGCGGCGTGTGCGCGACCTCTGGATGGAACTGGATGCCGATGCGGCCGCGGTCATCGGCCATGGCCGCGGTGGGGCTGTTCCCGCTCTTCGCGATGGCCCGGAACCCGGCCGGAAGCGACGCGATGTGGTCTCCATGGCTCATCCAGACCGGGAACTCCGCCGGTAGCCCGCTGAAGATGCCGCCAGACCGATCCGCGGCGGCGAGCGTTGCATGGCCATACTCGCGCCGTGAGCTAGGGGTCACCTGGCCGCCGAGCTGGTGTGCAAGCGCCTGCATGCCGTAACAGATGCCCAGGATAGGCACCCCGGATTTGAGGACGGCCTCTGGGATCAACGGCGCCCCGGGATCGTACACGCTGGCCGGACCGCCGCTGAGGACGTAGCCGCGCGGCCTGAGCGCCGCGAGTTTGGCTGGCGCTACGTCGTGCGGCAGAAGCTCGCAGTACACGTTCTGCTCGCGGATGCGTCGGGCGATGAGCTGGCTGTATTGGGACCCAAAGTCGATGATCGCGATGCAGTCCCGGCCGCCGCTCGCCGACCCAAGCGGGGATTCAGTCAATGATGGGCTCCCCTCGTACTGTTGCGCGGCGCCATCGCCCGGACAACCAGCCGTTCAATGGTCTGGTAGACGGAACTGTGGTGGAATCCGCAGCCGCATCGCAATGCCCAATCAGGCAGAAACGAGCGGATGCAGAGCCGCAGGAAACGAGTTCTGTTAGGTTGTCGCACGCGGCTATGGTAGCCTTTGGATCGGATACCCGCGGGGTGCGCGGGCCGATCCGGGCCGAGAAGGACCATGGTCGTCAGTAGCGGGAATCCCAGCAGCGTCGGCAGCGCGGCGGACTCCGAGCTTTCGCGCGTGCGAGAGTACTACGCGGCGCGCGACCAGGATGGTCTGCATCGCCGGTACTCTCCCTTCAATCCTGGCCACCTTCTGGGTATGCAGCAGCTCGAGCGCGCCATGCTGGCGGCGATTGATCGCGAGGCTGCCGCACCGTTGGCCGACCTGGAGATCCTAGACGTGGGCTGCGGCGACGGGTGGTTCTTGCGTAGGCTTGCGAGTCTCGGTGCGACGCGGTCTCGGCTCCACGGCGTAGACGCTATCGAGGCGCGCGTGGCATCCAGCCGCGCGGCTGACGGGGGATTGGACGTATGCCTCTCGGACGGAGCGCATCTGCCGTTCGGGGATGGCCGGTTCGATCTGATCGTCCAGATGATGGTGCTGTCATCCGTGCTCGACGGCGACAAGCAGCGCGCGCTGGCGGGCGAGATGTCCCGCGTGCTGGCACCAAACGGCGTGATCCTGTCCTACGACTTCCGAATCGCGCGGGATCGGGCGAATACGCGAGCCGTTCGACGGCGAGATCTGGAAGCACTGTTCCCAGGGTTCGCGTGTACGGCGCGCTCCGTGACGCTGCTCCCGCCACTGGCGCGGGCGCTGGCCCCGTATAGTTGGGCGCTGTGCGAGATGTTGTCGCTGCTGCCCGTCCTGCGTGGGCATGAGCTAGCCGTGCTCCGTAGAAACGGGGACGCGCCGAGGGGGAATTGAGGCACGTGATTGCCCCGAAGCCCGCGCTGGAGGGAGGGACGCCCATCCGCGCCGAGCGCCTGCCATTTCACCGCCCCTGCATCGAGGACGACGAGATCCAAGAGGTTGTGGAGACTCTCCGGGGTGGTTGGCTCACCACAGGCCCGCGGGTAAAGCGCCTCGAGCAGGCCGTCGCCGAGTACGTGGGGGTGAAGCACGCGGTGGCGGTGAACTCCGCCACGGCGGCGCTCCACCTGGCGCTAGACGCCGTGGGCATCCGAGAAGGGGATGAAGTCATCATCCCAACGAACACGTTCACGGCGACGGGCGAGGTGGTCACGTACATGCGCGCACACCCGGTGCTCGCCGACGTGGAGCGCGACACGCTCAACCTGGATCCTGACGCGGTGGAGCGAGCAGTCACCGGGCGCACGCGCGCCATCATCAGCGTAGATATCGCCGGCGTTCCGTGCGATTACGACGCGCTCCGTGCCATCGCCAAGGCGCACAACCTGGCACTCATTGATGACGCGGCCCACGCCATTCCCTCGCGCTACAAGGGTGAACCCGTCGGCAAACAAGCAGATCTCACCGCGTTGAGCTTCTACGTGACCAAGCCGCTGGCAACCGGCGAGGGCGGCATGCTCCTCACCGACAATCCGGCCTATGCGGAGCGCGCAGCGATCATGAGCCTGCACGGCATGAGCCGCGACGCCTGGAAGCGGTATTCATCCGAGGGCAGCTGGTACTACGAAGTGGTAGCGCCTGGCTTCAAGTACAACCTGACGGACGTGGCGGCGGCGCTGGGACTGCGCCAGCTCGCCAAACAGGAGCGGTTTCTGGCTATCCGCACCTCCATCGCGGAGCGCTACAACCGGGCGTTCGCGGACATGCCGGAGCTGCAGGCCCCCACGGTCCCCGCCTACGCGTCCACTTCGTGGCACCTGTACATCCTACGGCTGAACCTGGATCGGCTGAACGTTACCCGTGACCAGTTCGTAAAGGCACTCGCCGCGGAGAACATTGGCGCAAGTGTGCACTTCATCCCACTGCATTGCCACCCCTGGTACCGAGAGACGTACGGCTACAGCGAACGCGCGTTCCCAGTGGCCATGGACGAGTACCGGCGGATGCTATCCTTGCCGATCTTTCCGGGCATGACCGACGCTGACGCGGACGACGTGACCGCGGCGGTACGAAAGCTCGTGGCACACTTCCGCCGCTGACCCGTGGTCGCAGTCCACTGGGTCTACGAGGGCGCGCGATGGGTACCCACGGCCCACCAAGCTTGATGGCAGGCGGCAGCGGGGCAGCAGCCAAGCGGGCCTTCGACGCCGTAGTGGCGGCTCTTGGCCTGGCCGTGTTGTCCCCGTTCCTCGTGGTGACCGGCCTGGCTGTGCGCCTTGACTCACCCGGCCCGGCCGTTTACCGCGCCAGGCGAACGGGGCTCCATGGTGCTGAATTCCAGATGTTGAAGTTTCGGACCATGCGAGCGGATGCGTCTACGGCCGGTCCACGGATCACCACCGGCGGCGACTCCCGAGTGACCAGGGTTGGCCGCTTGCTCCGCGGCGCCCGGCTGGACGAGCTGCCGCAACTGTGGAACGTGCTGCGCGGCGACATGAGCCTCGTGGGGCCCCGGCCGGAGGATCCATACTACGTGGCCCGATACACACCGGAGCAGAGGCGTGTCCTGTCCGTACGGCCCGGGATCACCAGCGCCGCGGCACTGTACTTCCACGACGAATCACGACTTCTAACTGGCCCCGACTGGGAGCAGGTCTACCTCACCGAGGTCATGCCGGGCAAGATCGTCATGGACCTGGAGTACGTCGATCGCTGGTCGTTTGGGTCGGATCTGCGCATCCTGTGGCTCACGCTCCGGCACGCAATTGGCGCATAACTTGCGCATGAGCGACGTCGCCGCATCTACCACTCCGCCAACGGCGATCTCCGCACCACCGGGCATTCAAGGCGGCTTCGCCCGGGCGTTGACCAGGCTGGTCCGCGCGATCAGTGTGACCGAGATCGTCACCGCGCCGGTGGCCGCGCTGGTGCTGCTAATTGCCCCCGACTCATACGGACTCGTGGCGGGAATGGTGGCGGCCGTCCCAGTCCTCACGCGCCTGCTCGCCACGGGACGTCTGTGGTTAAGAACCCCCTTCGACACCCCGATCGCGCTGATCGTCGCGGGGGCCTGCCTGGGGTGGATTGCGGGGCTGGACTTCACCGGCGCTACGCTCCGATTCGGCGGTCTCATTGCGAGTCTGCTGCTGTACGCGGCAGTTTTGGAGCATGCCAGGACGCCGCGGCGGTTGAGGACGCTCACGGTGGCAGTCACTGTGGCGTTGCTAGTCGCTGCCGCGTTCGTAGTTGTCTCCGTATCCGAGTTCTTGCGAGTAGATCGAGTCCCTGGCCTGGCCGCCGCCATCAACCGCATCGATGCGGGCGGCACTCTGCGGCTCGTCGCGGCGGACGATTACTTCCTCCAGATGTACAGATTGCGCGCGTCCGGGGTTGGGGCCATAGGCGTAGCGGGCCTCGCAGTGGCGGCCGCCTGGATCCTCACGCTGGGGCGAACCCGATGGCGCCTGTTGACGCTTCTGTACGCCGTGATCATGGCGCTCGTGGTATTCGTCTCGGATAACCGCGGATCGATGCTCGCGGCGGTGATGTCCGTCTCCGCGGTGGCGGTGACGTGGCGCCCAGTATTGCTGCCGATCATCCCGGTTGGGCTGGCAGGCATGGTCGGTCTCATCGCGAGCGGCCTCGTGGAGCGGGGAATGAACTTCCGCACCATTGGGCAGCGATTCTGGTTCTGGGAGAGCAGCCTCTACCTCGCGCGTGAAGTACCCATGACCGGCGCAGGGCTGGGAACGGAGTCGGTGCAGCTCACGTACAAGGCGTACTTCGCTCCCGTCTATCCACCGTTCAGTCATGCCCACAATATCTATCTCCAGGCGTTGCTCGAGCAGGGGGTGCTTGGCCTGCTGGGCTATGGCCTACTGGGGATCGCGCTCCTGGTGTTGGCGTGGCGCATCCGGAGCATCACCGACTATCGAGCGCAGACAGCGGCGTTGGCGGGGACCGGCGTCACTGCCGCCATGCTCACGGCCGGTTTGAGTGAGATCGTGGCGCTTACGACGGTGGGTAGCGTGCTTCTATTTGTGGGAATGGGATTGCTGGCGGCCGCAAGCCACACTGGTGTGCAAGCCCCGGCAAGCGCGAACGCGCGAACTGCATGGCGCTCGCGGTGTCAGAGCGTCATCCGCACCGCTCGCGCTCAGCCGCGCGTGGCGCTCGTGGCCACCGGAGCCGTCCTGGTCGCCCTTCTCGTCAGCGGCCTCCCGCGGATGATGCTGGTGGGTGCGATGCTCAACGTGGGTACCGTTCAGTTGAACCGTGTGACGATATCAGAGGACACGTCCAGGCCCCAGCGGCAGGCCGCAATGATGTCTGCGGTTTGGTGGCTTTCAAACGCGGCCAGTCTCTGGGAAACCAACGCCGTGGTCCAGCGCAATCTTGCGCTCGCGCTCGCGGCACAGCCCGACATACGTCGCGCACGAATTGCCGCCGACCGAGCCCGAGATGCGACGCCGCCGTCCGACGCACTGGGGCAGTTCCAAGTGGGGCGGGCGTACGTTGCCGTGGCTGGCTGGGCCGAGGCCATCCGTGCCTGGGAGCGGGCCGGCGCCGCGCCGCAACTCCTCCAATTGGGGAACCGGATCATTCGCGTCCGAAACTGGGACCAGGCTATCGCCGCCTACACCGCGGCGGCGAATCTCCAGCCGAACAGCAGAGGTGCGTACGAGGGGATTGCCAAGGCCATCATCGAGCGCGACGGCGGCATGGAGCGTCTCGGGCAGGTCTTGCAGCCGTTGATCGACAAAGGCGGCGCGCGGGCAACTTACGCTCGCCTCCAACTTGCTCGAAGCTACCGCGAAGCGGGCGCGGTGGCCGAATCGCTTAGCGTAATCGGACGCCTCGAGACGGCCAATCCCTCGCCCGAGCTCGTGCTCGAACGAGGCCTAACCCTCCTCGCCCTAGGTCGAACGCACGATGCCAACCCCGACTTGTCCCGCAGCGTAGAGCTGTATCCTGGTGATTCAGCGACGATCTTCGCTCTTGCGTCCGCGAGAGCGGGCATGGGTTACTGCAACGATGCGATCGCACTGGCCCGAGCGGGGATCAGCCGTCTAGATCCGACAAACCGCACCGTGGCCCGCGGACCCGGGTACGCTGTAATTGGCGACTGTCTGGCAATGATCGGCGAGGTGGACGAAGCACGCGCCAATCTGGCCGAGGGACTGCGTGTGACCCCCGGCGATCCGCACCTGGCAGACAGCCTCCGCCATCTAGACGCGCGGAAGGTGGGGAACCACATCTTCAACCCCAGCTTCGAATGGTCGGGGTTTTGGCGAAGCGAACCGGACGGCACCCCGTCCGTCCGAATCGAGGTCGAGACTGGAGTCCCTGACGGCCAGCGAGCGCTCCGAGTGGTAACGCTGGGTACCCGCCCCACTTACGCAGCTCAGTTCGCCGGTCACCTGGAACCGGGTCAGCGGTATCGATTCACGGTGAGCTCGCGCTCTGAAGGTCCGTCGGCGGACGCCGCCACCGTCTCCGTGCTGAATCTGGAGGGAAATCCCCTGGTCGTGGCCGCCGCCGCACAATCAGCACAATGGGAGCTGACCACCCTGGACTTCGTTGCACCTGGCCCCGCGGTGACCATCGTCATGGGTTTCAGAGAATCGTCCCGCGGCGGGATCGCAATCTTTGACAACGCCACGTTGACCCGTCAGTAGACCGCGGCCGGGCCCGACCCTTCCGACGTGCCGGCCACGTTTCCCATGTGACCACCGATCCGCTCGAACCGATCGGCCGTCACTCTGACCACGTTGCGGGATGCAGGCATGTCCACCCCAATTCGGATTCAGCGCGATCTGCTGCCGAGCGAACAGAACTCCCAGGATAAGCGCGATGAGCAACTGTTCTCGTCGCCCGTCGACCGATCGAGTTTCTGGCCGGAAGCCCCCACGTCAATCGACGAGGCCGGCCTCAACGTGGCACTGGTTGAGGACCACCTCGTCCGAACTCTGTACTTCGGACTGTCCATGAGCGGCGCGGACATGGCGGCCGCCTGCGGTCTCCCCTACGTGGCGCTCTCCGAGATCATCAACCAACTTGCGCGTGACCACGTGTTCGAGATGTCCGGCCGAGACTCACTGACTGAGTCCGGCTACCGCTACTCACTGGCGCCACGAGGCCGGGATCGGGCGGAGGAGGCGCTGGAGCGGACGTGGTATCGGGGGCCACTCCCGGTGCCAGTCCAGACGTACGTCAATGCCATCAAGGCGCAGTCTATCGGCGAGGTGGTCATCCGCCGCGACGCGCTGAAGGAAGCGTTCTCGGATCTGGTCATCTCAGACGAGTTCCTTGACCGGATCGGGCCGGCGGTCAACGCGGCGGACTCCATCTTCCTCTACGGCGCGCCAGGCAACGGAAAGACGGCCATTGCCGAACGAATCACGAACATGATCGGCGGCTCCATCTTCATCCCACAGGCCGTGGAGATCGATGGCTCCATCATCATGCTATACGACGAACTGAACCACCGTCCCGCCAAGGACACGGCCAACCGGCGGTACGACCAGCGCTGGGTCCGGATCCGCCGCCCCGTCGTGATGGCGGGTGGTGAGCTGACGATGCCATCGCTTGACCTGATCTGGAACCCCGTGGCCAAATTCTACGAGGCTCCCCTCCAGATGAAGGCGAACGGCGGTACGTTCCTCATCGACGACTTTGGGCGTCAGATCATGCGGCCGATCGAGCTGCTGAACCGGTGGATCGTACCTCTGGAGCGGCGGATCGACTTCCTCACACTGCAGACGGGTAAGAAGCTAGAAGTGCCGTTTGACGAGCTACTCTTGCTCTCCACGAACCTGAACCCGGCGGACCTGGCGGATGAAGCCTTCCAGCGCCGAATCCGGTTCCGCGTGAAGGTGGAAGACCCGGACACCTACCAGTTTGAGACCGTCTTCCGGGCGGTCTGCAGGTCCAAGAGCGTCCCCTTCGACGAACTGGTGTTCGACTGGCTGATCGAGACCTGGTGGAAGCCATACGATCGCCCGTTCCGCATGGTGCAGCCCCGCGACCTGGTCAACAGCCTGATTGCCATCGCGCGATACCTCGGACGGCCACCGGCGATGGAGCCGGATCTCCTTGATCGCGCCTGCCGCAGCTACTTTGTGCTGGAGACTGCCCCGGCCGTCACGGCTGCTCGCGTAGCCTGACCTCGGCAGACGTCGTCCCCGCACGCTTCGGACTGGCGCTGCCGGTCGCGCGCGCGAGCGTGCGACGGGCCCGTTCCACCATCGGCACGTCGATCAACTCTCCATCGATCTGGACGGCGCCGACTCCGCGCGCCAGCGCGTCCTCGTACAACGCCACCACACGCGTCGCCCGCGACACGGCCGCTGGCGACGGCACGAACGCCGCGTTGATTGGGGCGATCTGCGAGGGATGGATTGCCTGCTTGCCGCTGAATCCAAGCTGGGACGCCTCGGCGGCTTCGCGTCTAAGGCCATCCTGATCGTCGATGATCGCCCAGGGACCATCGAAGGCGAATACGCCCGCGGCGCGGGCGGCCAACGCCACCTGGGCACGCGGATAGATCGATTCGATGCCCTCGCGTGATCGCTCCACGCCAAGATCCAGAGAGAAGTCCTCCGCTCCGAAACCCACGCCGAACACGCGCGGTGCCGCCCCCACGATCTCATGGACCGCGAGAACGCCGCGGACGGTCTCTACCACGGGGACGAGTTTCACGCTGCCGATTGGCAGTCCGGCCCGCAACTCTGCCTGAGCCAACGCCATGTTCGCTTCCCGCAGGTCCTGTGCAGACTCCGCCTTCGGCAGCAGCACGCCGTAAAGCCCCGGGCGCACCGCTGCCCGAACGTCGGCGTGGAAATCACTCGAGCCCATACGGTTCAGCCGAACGAATACCGGAAGCCAGCTGATGAGCTCCGTGCCCAGCCTGCGGGCTAGCTCCGATCGGGCCGCCTCCTTCGCCGAAGGCGCTACGGCATCCTCAAGATCCAGGATGACGGCATCAGGATGGAGCTCCCGTAGCTTCTCGTAGAAGCGCCCGCGATCGGCGGGAACAAACAACATTGAACGGATCACGGCCGCATTATGGCGACCGATGCCTGTACCGGGCCATTCGCGTTGGTCCCTGGTACACTCCGCCGCACACCCGGGGACGGAGGCCGTGCTCGCAAGCCATGGAGCGCCTGTTCACCGTTGAGGAGGCGAACGACCTCCTGAGCACACTCGCCCCCATGTTGCAGTCGATCGCCGAGACCCTCGCACTGCTCCATCGCGAGGAGGAGATCGGTGGTCCCACGGATGCGCGAGCCCGCTCCAACGGACATGCGCAGGCTCGACCGTCCACGTCCAGCGCGGAACGGGTGGTCTCGCTGCGGGACCGGCTAAGACGTGACGTTGGTGCCCTCACAGACCTTGGAGTACAGCTCAAGGATCCCAGCATGGGTCTGATTGACTTCCCTTCGCTTCGTGACGGGCGGGTTGTGCTGCTGTGCTGGAGACTCGGCGAGCCGACCGTTGCGTTCTGGCACGAGACGGACACGGGCTACGCCGGACGTCAGCCGCTGTAGACCCTGACGCGCATGCACTTTGCCATTGATGGACGCCTGCTCGCGTTCGGAACCGGGGGTATCGCGCGATACACGTCCTGCCTGGCGCGCGCCGTGATGCCGCTGCTTGGACGGGACAGGCTTACGATGCTCCGAAGTCGGCGCCAGTCTGCCGAAGCGCTTGCGGGGCTCTCATCGCAGCCCCTTTGGACTCCGCCGCATCACCGTCTGGAACAAGTGACGCTCCCTCTGGAGGTCGGGCGGATCGGCCCCACGCTGCTCCACAGCCCTGACTTCGTCCCGCCGCTTCGGCGCACGTTCAAGTCGGTCATCACCGTCCACGATGTGGGATTCCTGAAATACCCGGAGACGCTCACGCCCGCAAGCCGAGATTACTACCAGCAGACGGTTCAGGCGGTGCGAAACGCGGAGGCCACCATCGCGGTGTCATGGAACACCGCGCGTGACGTGTGCGAGGTCGCAGGGACAGCCGCGGACCGGCTCTGGGTCATTCACAATGGCGTCGAGGCCCGGTTCGCGGATCCTGTGTCCGACGCGCAGATGAACGCGCTCCGAGCGCACCGCGGCCTGGAAGCCCCCTATGTTCTCTACGTCGGGACTATCGAGCCACGCAAGAATCTGATCACGCTGCTGAGAGCCTGCGCGCGGGCACGGGAGCGCCTTGGCCTCCGACTCGTGATCGCGGGCCGCCGCGGGTGGCTGTATGAACCGTTCTTCGAAGCGGTCCGTGAGCTGAAACTCGCTGAGCACTGCACGGTCATCGAAGACCTCACAGATGCAGAGCTACCCGTCCTGTACCGGGGAGCGTCTGTCTTCGTGTACCCATCGCTCTACGAAGGCTTCGGGTTGCCGGCGCTGGAGGCTATGGCGGGTGGCACGCCCACGGTGGTGTCCGATAACTCATCGTTGCCGGAAGTCGTGGGCGATGGAGCGTTGCTGTTTGAGACGCTGGACGCAGATTCGCTTGCCCACGAAATGGAACGCGCGATTCATGACACAGCTCTGCGTTCAAGGCTGAGCGCGGCGGGACGGGCCAGGGCAGCGACGTTCACCTGGGAGCGGGCCGCCCGCCAGACCCTCCGCCTGTATCGCGCCGTGGGCGGGACCTGACGGCATGACACGCATGAATGCGCTTGCCTACCGCCCGCGGCCCCTGGCATACCCACACACGTGACCGTCCTGTTCCTCACACCCAGGCTGCCCTTTCCTCTGGACACCGGCACGAATTTCAGGAACTACCGGCTGATCCAGGCGGCGGCCACAGAGCAGCGCGTGCATCTGCTCAGCTTCCTGGACCGCCCGGCAACCAAAGATGACCTCCGCGCCATGGACGCCCTGTGCGAACGCGTAGAGCTGGTAGCCGCTCCCCGCCATTCCAAGCTGGGCCGTCTCCGCCGAGCGTTCAGCTCCAGCGTGCCGGACCTGGTCTGGCGGCGGTGGTCCCCGCCGTTCGCTGACACCCTGTCCCAGATGGTCCGCACCACCGGCTACGACGTGGTGGACATCGAGGGTCTGGAGATGGCGGCGTATCGGGCGATGCGCGGGAGTGCCCGTCTCGTCTACGGCGCACACAATGTGGAGCACTTGCTGCAGCAGCGGGTGTGGGAGGTGGATCGAAACTACCCTGGTCGGCTGCCACGGGCGCTGTACTCCAGACACCAGGCGCGGCTGCTCGCTCGGCTCGAAGCAGAGGTCTGCGCCACCGCGGATCGCGTCACCACGGTATCGGCTGTGGACCGTGACCGTCTCATGGCGCTCGCGCCAAACGCACGCAGCGTGGTGATCCCCAACACGATCGACGTCGAACTGTTCCCAGCCCGAGGCGCGGATCCAGACATCCCGACCCTGGTCTTCACGGGGACGTTGGACTATCGGCCCAACATCGATGCCGTGACCTGGCTCACGGATGAGATTGTCCCGGCGATTCGGGCGAACCACCCCGCGGTTCGACTGTTTGTGGTGGGGCGTGCGCCGGCAACCGAGATCGTGGCGCGCGGACAACGCGACCCAAGCGTCGCGGTCACAGGCGCGGTCAAGTCCGTACAGCCATATTTTGACCGCGCCACGATCTACGTGCTGCCGATGCGATCTGGCGGGGGTGTGCGATTCAAGGCGCTCGAGGCGATGGCCGCGAGCCTGCCGGTGGTCTCGACCGCGATGGGCATGGACGGCGTAGACGCGCAGGCAGGGCGGCACTACCTCGCCGGCGACAGCGTAGACACGTTCGCGCGGAACGTTAGTGCGCTGCTCGACGATCCCATCCGGCGGCGGGAACTGGCGGCCGCCGGACGAGAGCTAGTCGCGGCGAAATACGACTGGCGCGCTGTCGCTTCGACGGTGACGGGGATGTTTCGAGAGCTCACGTGCGGCGCGGCCTGATCGCGACGATCACGGTCCTGGCGGTGCTCGCGGCGGCCGTAGGCTGGCGCGACGCGCTTTGGTCGAGCCTTGACCTGGAGACACGGCACCAGCTCGTGGCGCTTGCGTCGCGCCCTCTCGCGCGCGCGGTGGCGACCGCTCCCGAGACGGTGGTCAGTCCGCGTGTGACAAACCCCATTGGGGTCAACGTGTTCCTGGACCAGGAAGCGAGCGTGGAGTCCCGGCGTCGCGCCCTCCAGATGCTGAAGTCCGCGGGTGTGGGCTGGATTCGCCAACAGTTCCCGTGGAAAGAGATCGAACGCGATGCAAAGGGTGACTTCTTTGACCGGAAGTGGAATCAAAGCGCGTGGGACAGCTACGACAACGTGGTGGATCAAGCACGCGAGCTGGGCATAGACGTGATCGCGCGGGTGGACACGTCGCCCGCCTGGGCCCGACCCGGGCAGGAGTGGGAGCAGTCACCGCCCAACCGCCTCGAGGATTTCGGCGACTTCCTGTACACCCTGGCAGACCGATATCGCGGGCGGATTAAGGCGTACCAGATCTGGAACGAGCCCAACCTGACAATTGAGTGGGGCATGCGGCCGCCAAACGCGGGGGAGTACACCCAGCTCCTGGTGCTGGCTAGCGCTCGCATCCGAGCGGCGGACCCGGACGCGATTGTCCTGAGTGCGTCCATGGCGCCGACGCTGGAGGAGAGCGAGCGCGCTATGAACGAGCTGCTCTTCATCCAGTCGATGTACGACGCGGGCGCGCGCGGCCACTTTGACGTGCTGGGTGTGCAGGCGTACGGCCTTCGCAGCGGGCCAGACGACTGGCGGATGTCGGCGGCAGACGTGAACGTCTCGCGGACGATGCTCGTTCGCGAGCTCATGGTGCGAAATGGGGACGCCACCCGGCCAATCTGGGCCACGGAGCTGGGGTGGAACGCCCAGCCGCCAGACTTCCCGGGCCCTGTGCCCTACGGCGCCGTGAGCGAGGAACTGCAGGCGCGGTACACCGTGCGGCTGTTTGAGCGGGCGCGGGAACAGTGGCCCTGGATGGGCGTGATGGCCGTCTGGTTCTTCAAGCTGCCCGCGCCGTGGGAACCCGTCCAGCCCTGGCACTTCTTCAGAATGGTTGACCCGGACTTTTCACCACACCCGGTTTACACGGCCGTGCGAGAGTACGGGCGAGCGCGCGGGTTTCTGAGCTCCGGCGATGTCCACGCAGGCTCCGTTGCGCACTGACGCCGATCGTCGGAAGGTCACCACAAATCACGTGGTGGCGCTGGTGGCCGGCGGGGCGTTGTTCGCCGCGTTCCCCCGCCTGTGGATGCTGGACGCCCAGAGCCTCTGGTACGACGAGGGCGTCAGCGCTCGCATGGTCACGCGCTCGTTTGCGGAGATCGCGGCAGCCACCTCCGTGGACATCCACCCGCCCCTTTACTACTGGCTCCTGGCCACGTGGTCCGCCGCGTTTGGCGACTCTGAGTGGACACTCCGGGTATTCTCCGCGGCGCTGGGATCGCTGGCGGCGGGAGTCACGGGCGTGCTGGCCGCGCGGATCAGGGGCGCCGCCGCTGGCGTCCTGGCGGTGCTCGTGTTAACCGTCTCGCCGCTTGCCGTTCAGTATGGGCAGGAAGTCAGGATGTACGCGCTGGCCAGCCTCCTGGCGGCGGGGTCTGCCCTGGCCTGTCACTGGACGATCACCGCTGAGTCTCCATCCACAAGGCGCGCGGCGCTTCATGGCCTCACCACCAGCGCTCTGGTCTACACCCACTACTACGCTGTCACGGTGGCCGTCGCGCAGCACCTGGTGCTGGTGTGGTGGGCTGTACGTGGGCGCACGAGGGGTCACGTCATGGCGTGGATGGCGGCGGTCACACTGCCGGTGCTGATGTACCTGCCCTGGCTACCCATCGCCTTGCGCCAGGTGTCTTACTACCCGGGGCTGGGCACACCCCGATCGGCCACTGAGATCGCGGTGGACGCGCTCAACGTCCTTTCGCTGGGCCTGGCCACTACCCGCTTCGAGCCGCGGCTGGGACTGGTGCCGTTCCTCGGTCTCGCTCTGGCCGGCCTGTGGGACTTACGCCGCGATCGTACACATGCGCTGCCGCTCGTTGGCCTCTGGCTGGCCGTCCCCATTGGTGCCGTGCTTGCGCTCTCGGCGGGCACCCCGCGCTACGAGCCGCGGTTCCTGATGCTCGTGGCGCCGGCGTGGTGCGTCGCAATTGCGCTCGGGGTCTGGTCCGTCGCGCGCGGTGGCGGTGCGCTGCTGGCAGAACGCGCCATCTGGCTTGCGCCGGCCCGGGCAACCATATGCGTCATCCTGATTGGAATGCTGCTCGTGCCCACTGCGCGTTCGCTGCGGTCGTACTACAGTGACCCTCGGTACGCCCGCGATGATTACCGGAGCCTCGTCGCGTCGATCTCTCGAGAAGCTCGCGCCGGGGACACGGTCCTCCTAACGGCGCCGGGCCAGATCGATGTTGTCAGCTACTACGCGCGGCGTGCGGACCCGGGCCTCCTGGGGAGAATCGTGCCGCTTCCGCGTGAACGTCCCATTAACGGGCCAGCGACGGTCCAGTCCCTGGAAGCGCTCGCCGCGTCCACGGCTCGCGTCTGGCTAGTTCGTTGGGCCCACCGCGAAGCCGATCCGGACGACCTGATTGGCCAATGGCTCGGCGTACACCTGGCTCAAGTTCAGACCCGCACTTTCGGCGCGGTGGAGCTCTGGCTCTACTCTGAATGGCGGCAACGCTGATGGGCGTCTCCCTGTGCCTGACCGTGCTCAATGAGCGCGCGTCCATCGACGAGCTGCTGGGGTCTCTGAGGGATCAGACGCGACAGCCGGACGAGATCGTCGTGGTAGACGGGGGATCCACGGATGGGACCCTGGACCGACTCCGCGCGTGGCAACAACAAGGCCTTCCGCTCATCGTCATTGAGGCACCCGGCGCCAACATCTCCGCGGGGCGGAACCGTGCCTTGCGCGCCGCCACACAACCCATCTGTGCCGTCACCGACGCGGGTGTGCGGCTCTCCCCGAATTGGCTGGAGGATCTCAGCCGCCCGATTGAACAGGGCGTGGCCGAGGTGTGCAGCGGTTTCTTTGCCTCCGACCCACGGTCCGTCTGGGAGATTGCGCTGGGCGCAACGACCCTACCGACCGCGGCGGAGATCACTCCCGCGACGTTCCTACCATCCAGCCGTTCCATCGCGTTCACCCGCGCCGCCTGGGAACGGGTGGGTGGCTATCCCGAGTGGATCGACTACTGTGAGGATCTGCTCTTCGATCTTGACCTGAAGGCCGCGGGATACGCGTTTTTCTGGCAGCCCAACGCGGTAGCCGCGTTCCGTCCGCGCACTACTCCGCGAGCGTTCTTCACCCAGTATTACCGCTATGCGCGCGGCGACGGGAAGGCAGATCTGTGGAAGCGGCGCCACGCCGTTCGCTATTGCACCTACGCCGCGCTCGTCTGCGGTGTCGTTGCCTCTGTCCGGTATCCCTTTGTTCTGGGCCTGTTGGCCGCTGGCGCGGCCGCGTACGTGAGAGCGCCGATCCGGCGTATCTGGCCGACGCTCCCAACACTGAAATCAGCCGATCGAATCCGTGCGCTCGCGTGGATTCCGGTGATTCGCCTTATCGGTGACGTGGGCAAGATGGCCGGCTATCCAGTTGGCGTCCTGTGGCGAATTCGTGACGGCGGCAGATCGCGTTCGCTTGCTCAGCGCTCCGTCGCGCCAGTATCCTCCGAACAGTCGGCCACCGTTCCGTCATCTGGAGGGCACGTGGCACGGCACCCACAGGCGCATGACTGACCTGCTTCGGAACGCGGTGGAACAGCCCACCGAGCCGGCCATCGTCACCGCTCCCCAGAGCCCGCCAAGGCGAGCAGTGTGGAGCGGCAGCAGCATTCTCCGCGCCATCCTCGTCCTGGCCCTGATCGCCTCCGACGTGGCTATGTCGTACCTCTCGTTCCGCGTGGCCTACCTTGCGCGATTCCGAGTGGATCCCAGATCAGCCGCGGAGATCCCCGCCCCGTCCGTATATCTGGACAGCGTCGTCATCGTCACCGCGTGCGTGATGCTCGCGTTCGCCCTGTTCCGCCTGTACATCCCGAGACGTGGCCTTTCACGGATCGACCTGCTGTTCTCGCTCTCTATCGCGGCCACCGGGGGATTTGTCGCAGCGCTGGCAGCGATCACGCTCACCTATCGCGGGCTCGAGATGCCGCGGCTGGTCTTCGTGATCTGGTGGCTGCTGGCCATTGGTCTGCTCTGGACAGGGCGGCTGTTGATCGACACGATCATGCGCATCGTGCACTCGTTCAACGTGGACGTGGCGCGCGTCCTGATCGTGGGTGCCGGTGAATCGGGCCAGATAGTCTCGGAGAAGATCCGACACGCGCCGGAATTGGGCTACCGCGTGGTGGGTTTCGTCGATGACGGTCAGCCGCACGAGCTTCCCAGCACCAGGCCCGTCCTGGGCGGTCTGCGGGACATCGTGAGCCTGATCCGGGAGCACCACGTCAGTGAGATCATCATTGCCGCGCCGCACCTGGACCAGCGTGACGTCCTGGAGATCGTGGCGACGTCCGCGCGCGAGCGCGTCAACGTGAAGCTGTTCCCAGATATCGTGCAGATTATGTCCACTGAAGTCACCACCAGCGACCTCACCGGCCTACCGATGGTCCAGATCCGAGACGTGGCGCTGCGGGGCTGGAACCTGGCCGTGAAACGGGCCGTGGACCTCGCCGTCAGTGCCATCGCGCTCGTGGTGCTGTCGCCGGTGCTCATCGGAATCGCGCTGCTGGTGAAGCTCACGTCGCGTGATGGGCCCGCCTTTTACGTCCAGGAACGGGTGGGACTTGACGGGCGGCCATTCCAGCTTGTGAAGTTTCGCTCTATGCGCGTGGACGCGGAGACAGCGACGGGACCGGTGTGGGCGCGGCCGGACGACGACCGTAAGACGCGACTTGGCGGCTTCATGCGTCGCTGGAGCCTGGATGAACTGCCGCAGCTTGTCAACGTGCTACTGGGCGAGATGAGCCTGGTTGGGCCGCGTCCCGAGCGCCCCCATTTCGTGGAGCAGTTCAGTCGCGTTGTGCCGCGCTACGCCGAGCGACACAACGAGAAGGCGGGCATGACCGGCTGGGCCCAGGTCAACGGGCTACGCGGCCAGACCTCTATCGAGGAGCGCACCAAATACGACGTGTTCTACGTTGAGAACTGGTCCCTAGCATTCGACATCAAGATCCTGCTCAAGACGGTGAGCGCGGTCTTCCGGGACCGGAACGCGTACTAGCCACGCCAGAGCGCGGATGCGTCTACGGGTTTCGAATGGTGATCGAGACCACGCCGTTCCCAAGCCAGCCCGGGAACACGAAGAAGAGTAGCGATACGAGCACGATGAGCACCGCGAGGACGCCTACCACCACGCGCAGATCCAGCTCCGGCTCATCATCCGTCAGGCGCTGCTCAGCGGGCTGCTCGCCACTCATGCTGTCCCGCCAGGAGGCCCAGTAGTGCACCACATCAAGCACTGCCCATTCTGCGGAGCATTGTACGGTGGCGCCGGCGACCCCAGACAGGGACAGCATGATTGCGAGGCCTGCGGCCGATCGTTCTTCGAGAACTCGAAACCGTGCGCGGGTGTGATCATTGAGCGCGATGGACGGGCATTGCTGGTGCGTCGCGGCATCGAGCCGCATAAGGGCATGTGGGACATCCCAGGAGGATTCCTGGAGCCAGGTGAACATCCCGAGGACGGCGCGGCGCGCGAGGCTCTGGAGGAGACGGGCCTGACGGTGCGCGTGGGACGTCTCATCGGCGTGTGGATGGACGTGTACGGGCCTGAAGCGACAGATCACACGCTGAACTTCTACTATTGCGCCATCCCCACAGAAGGCGGCGTTTCCGAGCCGGTCGCGGCGGACGACGCCGTGGAGATCGGCTGGTTCGGACCGAATGCCCTTCCCCGGGAGATCGCGTTCAATCATGGCCGCGACGTGCTGGAGGCGTGGGCCCGCCAGCGCATGTATGCGGCCGAGCAAGGCTGAGGTGGCCAGATGACCCTAGAGCTCAACCCGACGGAAACCGCCGGCAACAAGTTCCTGGAACCCGGCTCGCGATCTGCCGCCCTCCACGCGCGCGCCGTCAAAGTACTGCCAGGCGGCAATACCCGCACCACGGTCTTTGCCCCGCCGTACCCGTACTACCTGGACCGGGGTGAGGGATGTCGTGTGTACGACGTGGAGGGTCAGGCGCGGCTGGACTGCCTGAACAACTACACGTCGCTCTTGCACGGCCACGTGCACCCACGGGTCACGGCCGCCGCGCACGCGCAGATCGCCCGAGGAACCGCCTTTGCCGGCCCCACCGAGGCGGAGGTGAGGCTGGCAGAGATCATCGTGGACCGCGTCCCGGCCATCGAGCGCATCAGGTTCACGAACTCCGGGACCGAGGCCGTCATGATGGCGGTCAAGGCCGCGCGTGGGTACACCGGCCGCCCCAAGATCGCGAAGTTCGAGGGCTGCTACCACGGCACGTACGACGTTGCGGAGATCAGCGTCCAGCCCCAACTCGATCGAGCCGGCCCGGCGAGCGAGCCGCTCTCCCTCCCGGAGTCTGCCGGTACGGCTCCTGGCACCGCCGAGAACGTGGTGGTGCTGCCGCTGAACGACCGCGAGGCAGCGGAGCGGATTCTCACGCGAGAGGCGTCCAGGGTCGCGGCGGTCCTGATCGATCCACTGCCGAATCAGGCGGGGTTCCCGAGTCCAGAGCGGGGTTTTCTGACGTTCTTGCGCGAACTGACGAGGCGTCTCGGCATCCTGATGATCGCGGATGAGATCATCTCGTTCCGCACCTCGTACGAAGGCGCGAGCGCTCGGTTTGGCTTCAAACCAGACCTCGTCACGCTGGGCAAGATCATAGGCGGTGGCTTCCCGGTGGGCGCGGTAGGCGGCAGCGCGGAGGTGATGGGTGTCTTCGACCCCACCGCTGGAAAACCGCGCGTGCCCCACGGCGGCACATTCAACGCGAACCCGGTGACGATGGCCGCGGGCATCGTGGCCATGGAGATGTGGACGCGGGGCGAGATCGGCAGGCTGGAGCGCCTGGGCGACGATCTCCGGCAGCGGGTGAACTGGGTGCTGGATGAGTCGGGGCTCGCCCTCAAGGTCAGCGGCGAGGGCTCGTTGTTCCGGTTTGTCCCGAAGGCGATGGAACGCGAGTATCGATCCTCAGTGCCTGACGCGCAGACGGCCGCCCAGCGCGAAGAGCTCGTGCTGCGTCTGCTGGGAAACGGTGTGGTCATCTCGCGGACGGGGTTGGGCTGCGTTTCCACGGTGATGGACGAGGGCGAGGTCAGCGAGTTGGTTGAGGCAGTTCGGACAAGCGCCGCCGCGATGCGCACCTGATCTGGTCGCGCCGGCGACTGCGCCGGCGCGACCTCGCGCCACTCCGAGCTCAGGATGGGAAGCTGATCACCGAGCGGAGCGTCTCGCCTCGCTCCATGGACTCAAATGCGCTCTGGACCTCCGTGAGCGCGACCTTGCGGGTGATCAGCTCGTCCAGCATGAGCTCACGGCGAAGGTACATTTGCGCAAGCAGGGGGAAGTCCCGCGTGGGAAGGCAGTCGCCGTACCAACTCACGCGCAGGGAGCCGCCCATCCCGAAGAACTGTTGGGCAGGGAACTCAATCCGTGCGTCGGCGGACGGGACACCGATAAGGGTGCACACACCGGCCAGACCCCGACTGAGCAGCGCCTGGTTGAGCACGGCGGGATGCCCCACGGCCTCGAAGGTGTAGTCCACGCCGTTTCCGCCCGTCAGAGCCATGATCTGCTCCACGGGATCGCCCTGGTTTGGGTTGACCGTATGCGTGGCGCCGAACTGGCGGGCCCACTCCAGCTTGCGGTCCTCAAGATCCACGGCGATGATCTTCGAAGCCCTTGCGAGCCGAGCACCTTGGATGACGCTGGTGCCCACAGCCCCCGCGCCAAACACGGCCACCGTGCTGCCCTGGCGCACCTGAGCCGTGTAGAACACGGCGCCCAGGCCGGTCATCACACCGCAGCCGATCAGGCAGGCCTGCTCTGGCGGCACCTCGCGCGGGATCGGCACTGCCTGCAGTGCGGCCACGACAGTGTGCGTGGCGAACGTGCCGAGCCCCATGATGGTGGGGATCGTCTCACCGGCCGGGGTGTGCTGGCGCGGTTTGGCGTTCAGACTCGCGGCGCACAGGTGCAGGAAGCCGATCCGGCAGAAGCGACATTGGCCGCAGGGTGCCCGCCAGGCCAGCACCACGTAGTCGCCGACAGACGGCTGTTGAACACCCTCGCCGACGGCTTCGACGATACCGGCCCCCTCGTGCCCCATCAGCACGGGCAGCGTCCCGATGTGGCCTTGCTGAAAGTGGAGATCCGTGTGGCAGACCCCGCTTGCCAGGACCCGCACGAGCACCTCACCCGGGCCTGGATCGTGCAGGACGATTCGCTCCAGCGGCGCCGGCTCGCGTGGAGCTCGGGCCACCACGCCCTGTGCTTCAATGGGCATTACGATCCTCCAGCGCCGCCAGCAGAGGCTGACGACGTCACGTAAGCGCGCACGCGCGGCACGAAGCCCCGCGGGCACGGGAGGCTACCACGGCAGGCGGGCCGGCGTCCCGCCACCGCGGCGAGAGTCTGGCTACACGGGCTCCAACGGTCGAGGGTGACCGGTGGGATAGTCCACCACAATTGCATCACCGGGGCGGACTGGGCCACCCGTCACCACAACGGCCATGACGCCGGCCTTGCGGACTAACGAGCCATCATCAGTCCGCTCCAGAGTGGCCGCCATCAACCCTTGCTGGAAGTTGTCTAGCTGCCTACACGGATTGCGCAGGCCAGTGAGCTCCACAACGGCCTCGGGTCCTATCCGCAGGCGGCTGCCAGTGGGAAGCGCCAACAGGTCCAGGCCACGCGTCAGCAGGTTCTCGCCCAGGTCGCCGGCGGCAACTGAGAAACCGGCGGCGTTGAGCTCATCGTGAAGCTCACCGTGAATCAAGTGGACCTGGCGGAGATTCGGACGGGTGGGATCCACAGCGACGCGTGACCGGTGCTTGACGGTGGCACCGAAGTGCGCGTCACCCTCCACGCCCAGACCAGGCACCAGACGGATCTCGTCCAGTGTGGGCTTAGAGAAGCTGTGGTTGCCGCTTGCGCTGACGGCAACGATCCGAGGCCGAGGCTCTGTCATCCCTGGGATGGCTGGGTGCGCTCGCGCATGAAGCTCCGGTCCAACACCTGAGACAGCGTAGACCCAACACGGCGCTGGAGCTCATCCAACTCACGCGCTATGGATGCCCGGCGGGAGGCCGTTGGCGGCTGTCCCATTCGGCGGAATTTGCGGTAACGATCCTCGCGCAGCCGCTGCGGACTGGCCCGGCGTAGGTCCAACAGCGCATCGAGAACGAAGTTCTTCAGGAGCACAGCGGCGTACGCACCGTCCTTCTGAGCGCCGCCATCGGGCTCCGGCACCACAGTATCAACCACTCCTAGGATTTGACAGTCGTGGGCGGTCAGCCGCAGTGCATCCGCCAGATCCCGCGCCCGTTGCGCGTCGTGGTAGAGAATGGCGGCCGCCCCCTCCGGAGCAATCACGGAGTAGATTGCGTTCTCGAGCATCAAGATGCGATCTGCCACTCCCAGCGCCAGGGCTCCGCCGCTCCCGCCCTCACCAATGACGGCGGCGACCACGGGAACGGACGCCGTGGACATGATCGATAGGCAACGCGCGATGGCGGGCGCCAGGCCACGCGCTTCCGAATCCTCGTCGAGCGCCGCGCCAGGGGTATCGATGAGCGTGACCACTGGAACGCGCCACGCGGACGCGAGCGCCACGGCTCGAGCGGCCTTTCGATAGCCCTCAGGTCCCATGCGGCCACCGCGGGTTGCCTGCCGCTCGTCTTCGCTCCTACCCCGCTCCTGGGCCACCCACATCACGGTGATACCGCCCAGGTCTCCAAGACCGCACACCACGGCGCGATCGTCGACGGCCAGCCGATCCCCGTGCAACTCGAAAAATTGCGGCGAGATGGCGCGAATGAAGTCGCGTGAGGTGGGGCGATCAGAGTGCCGGGCCAGCTCCACCGCCTCCCACGCTGACGCGGGCGAGCGTGGGGAGGGGCGGTACAGCTCCTTCTCGCCTCTGGTTGACACGCTCCAGGGGTTCTTCAAAAGCTGGAGCAGCATGGCCAGGGTGTTCCGGAGCTGAGCGCGGTCCACCACAGCATCAATCTGGCCGTGTGCCGCCAGGGTCTCCGCGGTCTGCGCGTCCTCCGTCTGCTTTCGACCGGTGATCTGCTCGATCACGCGAGGACCGGCAAAGCCGATTAGGGCGCGGGACTCCGCCAGGATGACGCCACCGAGCGAGGCGAAGCTGGCGTACACACCTCCTGTGGTTGGGTGAGCGAGCACGGAGATAAACGGCACGCCCTCCTGCTCGAGTCGCGTTGCAGCCGCGGCCGTCTTCGCCATCTGCACCAGCGAGAGCATGCCCTCCTGCATCCGCGCCCCGCCGCTAGCGGCGACGCAAATGAACGGCACCCGTCGATCACATGCCAGCTCCATCGCCAGCGTGATCTTCTCGCCGACGACGGTGCCCATGCTGCCGCCGAGGAATTCAAACTCGAATGCGGCGATCACACAGTCCGCACCGTTGATCCGACCGGTCCCGGCGATGACTGCTTCCTCGAGCCCAGTCCTGTCGCGCGCTCGTTCAAGACGGTCAGAGTACGGCACCTGATCCGTGAACACGAGCGGGTCCGTTCCGGTCAACGCCTCGTGGATCTCGCGGAACGAACCGGGGTCGAGCAGGATATCGAGTCGCTCGCGAGCAGGCAGCCAGAAGTGCTTACCGCAAGTCTCGCACACACGAAAGCGACGGTAGCCGCTAGAGGCGGAGAGATCGGCACCACACGAATCACACGCGGGGGTCGCCGGAACCAGCTCCCTCATGGGTGTGCGCTGCGCGCGATTTGAATGCCGTGCTCGCGGCGGTACAAGATCAAGTCTTAGGGCCATCCTTGGCCAGCACCTCGTCTTTGAGTCGCTGACCCCGTCAGGGGATTATAGGACGGGATCCCAGACCGGTTAAGGCGCCACGGGCCGCGGGCGGTATGCTCGCGCGACTCAGCGACGGAAATACGAGACGGACGTGTAACCCCGCCCGCCATCCGGCGCGACGCCCACGATCACCAATCGCACTGTCCCACGCTCCTTGCGCATGTCGAACGAGCGCGCAACACGCCCCTCCTCGTCCGTTGGGTCCAGCGTGCGGACAACCGGTGGGTCGGTGTCCTGTGTGATTACGAAAAGGTACGCGCCAGCAACAGGCTTACCATCGCGCATGACTGTGACGGTCACTGTCTGCATGCGCTCGTCGGACTCTGGATATTTGACTCGAGCCTCCAGATCGATCGGCGACCCAATGGGCACCACCTCGCTCACCGCCGGTGGGGGCGGTGGCGCAGACGGTGCCGGGGCAGGTGGTGGCGGGACAGGCGTAGCGGTGGCGGGCGGCGGTGGCGCGGCACCGGGGACGGACGGGCCAGGCGCGGAATCTCCGCCTGGCGGGGGAGGCGTGGGGGGAGGTGGTGGTGGCAGCTCGGTGGTGACCGGCACCGGGCCAGACGGACGCCCGGTGGACACGCCGCTCAAGTTCTCCGCGGGGGCCCAGCCGGACTTACCGCCTGGCTCCGTCACGCTGATCCAGCGGATCCCCTCAATGAACACATCGGGACCGTCAGTGCGCAACTCGGTGCCATCCGGCACGGTGACGACCGTCGCCGACGAGCGAGAGGTGCCCTCACGCAGTGTCAGCCCTTCCGCACCAGTGTTGATCACGGTGACGGGCTGACCCTTGGGAATCTCAGCCCATGCGTCCGGGGAGCTCATCAGCAGAGTCGCCGCGACCCCAACCGGCACGACCAGGCTTACCAAGATTCGTGAGATTCGGAAGAAGGCCACAACACCGCCGCTGGAATGCTTCCACTCCACAAACGGTCAAGTCGTGGGACCGGTTGCGAATATCCGTCGCTCGTTTTTCGGAAGTCGCTGAACCGGCCGATCCGATGGACGCTCAGCGAGCGCTCGCTGAGGTTGAAGCGTCTCCGTCAGATCCCGCGGCGGCGGACGCGGTCGCGCGAACGGGCGACCGCTCCTTAGGCTCCAGACCGGTCACCGCGAGAATCTCTGCCTCATCGAGCGACTCCTCCTTGAGCAACGCCGTCGCGAGTGCGTCCAGGCGCGCTCGCTCCGCGCGAAGCAGCCCCCTGGCGCGCTCGTGGCACTCGTCGATGATCCGCCGCACCTCTTGATCAACCTGCCAGGCCAACGTCTCGCTAAACTCGCGCCCCATGCCGAAGCCGCCGCCCAGGAACTCACTTCCATCCGACTGTGATAAGGAGACCAGGCCTACGCGGTCGCTCATGCCCCAACGGATAACCATCTGGCGAGCCAGGTTGGTGGCTTGCTGCAAGTCGTTCTCGGCACCCGTCGAGAGCACGTTGAAGACGAGCTCTTCCGCCACCCGACCGCCAAGGGCGCCCGCGATGCGCGCTCGAAGATACGGCTCCGTGTAGTTGACCACGTCATCCGCGGGCGACTGGTACGTGACGCCCAACGCCTGTCCCCGTGGCACGATGGTGACCTTGTGAACCGGATCAGCCTCAGGGATCAGCAAACCAACGAGCGCGTGGCCGGACTCATGGAAGGCAACGCGACGGCGGTCCTCCGGGTTGAGCACCATCTGCCGCTCGGCGCCGAGCACGATTCGCTCGAGCGCATCTGAGAAATCGTCACGGCTCACATGATTACGCTCACGTCGGGCCGCCAGCAGAGCCGCCTCGTTCACCAGATTGCGCAGGTCCGCCCCGACCAGACCGGGCGTGTTCCCCGCCACCTCGGCGAGGTTCACGTCTGGCCCCAGCGGCACACCGCGCGTGTGCACCTTCAGGATGGCCTCACGGCCAACCTTGTCCGGGCGCTGCACCACCACACGGCGGTCGAACCGACCTGGTCGAAGAAGAGCCGGGTCCAACACATCAGGTCGGTTGGTGGCGGCAAGTACGATCACCGCCTGACGGGCGTCGAACCCATCCATCTCCACGAGGAGCTGGTTTAGCGTCTGCTCGCGCTCTTCATGGCCGCCGATGGACCCGACGCCGCCGCGCCGTCGTCCGATGGCGTCAAGCTCATCCACGAAGATGATGGACGGCGCATCTTTTTTTGCCTCAGAGAACAGGTCGCGCACCCGTGACGCGCCGACTCCCACGATCATCTCGATGAACTCAGATCCGCTCAACGAGAAGAACGGTACGCCCGCCTCGCCAGCGACCGCTCGCGCCAACAGGGTCTTGCCGGTACCGGGCGGCCCCACCAGCAGCACTCCCTTTGGGATGCTGCCACCGAGCCGCTGGTACTTCTCCGGGTTCTTCAGGAAGTCCACGATCTCGACAAGCTCGTGCTCTGCCTCCTCGATGCCCGCCACGTCCGCGAACGTGATGGGGGCGGCGGTTTCTGCCGCGGCGTAGCGCTTCGCACGGCTCTTCCCGATGCCAAAGATCCCGGCCTGACTGCGCTGGGCGCGGCTCATCATCCACATCAGAAGGGCAAAAAACAGAATGCCCGGTCCGAAGCTCAGCAGCGCCGTCACCAACCAGGAGCGCCCTTCGTCCGGAGGGCGCGCGTTGATCACGACACTGTGCGTCGCCAGCAATGCCTCCAGGCCGGGGTCCACAAACGACGGGAGCCGCGTCTCGAAACGATCGGATGTCCGCTTGTTATCGCCCGTAGCCGGATACGTCAAAGCGGTCCGCAGCGTCCCCTGTACCGCCTCGCCGCGAGTGGTGATCTCACTGACGTTTCCAGCGTTAACCTGTTCCTTGAACGTGGTGTACGGGATCGTCAGGCGTTCCGTCTGATCGGGGGCCACGAGCGGCGCGACGAGCCAGTTGACCGCGAGGAACACGGCCAGCAGGACGAGCCACCAACTCGAACGGGGCATCCAGCGATTGCCCGATGACTCACCGGTCGCGCGGCGTGACTGCTCAGGGCCCGGTGGGCGCGACCGCCTCTCGGAAATCGGAGCGGGCCGTCGATTCAGGCGCGACGGTTCCGCCCGTCTCTCATCCTCAGCCATATACAGCCATTCCCTGCATCATCCGCTCTGCCTGCTCCACTCATAGGCGGCCGCTGGCAGCGGCAGTCAAACCGCCGTGTCAACCCATGCGGTCATCGCGGTAGACTGTATCCGCCACGACGCGCGGGGTGAAAATGTATTCGCAACCGGCACGCAGCTCTTTCGCGAGATCCGCACGATCGCCAATCGCTATGCGGCCGCGGCGCATGGGGCGACACGCCGTTGTCCTGGGCCTGACGGTGGCGGTCCTGCTTGCGTTCGGGATCGGCACCGGGCGCGCACAGACTGACTCGTGCGAGGCAACGAGCCAGCCAGCGCGTTTCACGTGTCAGCTTGATGCCAGCGGCACCGGCGGCGGGCAGATCGGGCCCGGCTCCATCGCCGAATTCCCGTTTGCCGTCGCCGGGTTCCAGAGTCCACTCAAGGCAACCGTGACGGCCGCTCGGGCTGGGGTCAAAGCACAGCTACGCGATCTCACAGCGGCCCCCATTGCTGAAGCCGTGGTGGAAACCGACGGTGGCGCGGTGACGCTGGAAAGCGTGGCTCCCACGCCCGGCTTGTACTGGGTGACCGTCTCCCGTGATCCGGGTCTCGGAGATGAAGAAGAACGCGCGTACACGCTGAACGTCGTGGCCCCGTCCGAGGCCGGTGGACAGATCGTCGCCCTATCCTCGCTCATCATGCCTACTCTGGACGGACATCCGGGAACTCGACACTGGTCAGTGCGACTCACGACACCGCGCGGCGGGTCGCCTGACGCTGGATTGGCGGTAGCGCGCGCGTTGCCCATCCCTCCCGATACAACGGTGGGCGACTTCGTCCTGGCCGCGGATGCCATGCTGGACGAATGCGGCGGACAGTGCGCGCTGACCGTCCGCTTCAGATATCGGCCTGAGGCGGGTGGGGGCTCTGGCTACGTGCTGTACGTGGACCCATGGGCCGGCCAGGTGCGCCTGGCCACGTTTGAGGACGGCAAGCAGATCTCGCTGATCCCGTGGACCGCCGAGCCGGTAGCGAAGTTCGGACAGACTCGCACGCGGGTTGTCGCGGCGGCCACAGGTGATGCCATCCGCGTATACATCGCCGGGAAACTGATCGCCAGCGCGCAACACGCCGGCTTCAATGACGGTATGCTGGCGGTAGGGACCACCACGTGGGCCGGCCCCGCCACCGCGACGTTCGAGGACATCGTCCTCACCGCCCCGCCATCACGGCTGACGGAGCGGCTCAGGCAATCCTAAAGCTCAGCGGCGGCGGCGCAGAAACGCGGGTAGCTCCAGGTCATCGTCATCGTCGTCGGACGAACGCGTCGCCGGTTCCATTCGCGCCGGTCGCGGAACCTCACGGCGCCGCTCCACCGGCGCACCGCGCGACAAGCGCGGCCCCGCGGCTTCCTGGCCGCCCAACCCCGTGGCGATCAGTGTCACGGTCATCTCGCGGCGCGCCCGCGGGTGAATGACCGCACCCATGATCACGTTGGCGCCGGGATCGGCGGCCTCGGTGATCAGGCGCACGGCCTCGTCTACTTCCTGGATCGCCATGTCGGAACCGCCGGAGATGTTGACGAGCAACCCGGTAGCGCCATCGATAGACACATCGAGCAATGGACTGCTGATGGCCGCGCGAGCCGCCTCCGCGGCGCGATCGTCACCGTAGGCCTCGCCAATGGCCATCAGCGCGCTGCCGGCGGAGCCCATGATGGCTCGCACATCGGCGAAGTCCACATTGATCAGACCGGGCTGGGTTACCAGGTCGGAGATGCCTTGAACGCCCTGACGGAGAATGTCGTCCGCCATGCGGAACGCCTCAACCATGGTCATGTTGGACGGCGCCAGATCAATGAGACGGTCATTGGGGATCACGATGAGCGCGTCCACCTGGGCCCGCAGCTTGCGGACACCCTCATCCGCGTTCCGCCGACGACGCACGCCCTCGAAGCCGAACGGCAGTGTGACGACTCCAACCGTCAGAGCGCCCAGGCCGCGCGAGTATTCGGCGATCACCGGCGCCGCTCCGGTGCCGGTCCCACCGCCCATCCCGGCGGTGATGAACACCATATCAGCGCCTTCCAACAGCGCCTCGATCTCGTCTCGGCTGGACTCGGCTGCCTTCATGCCCTGAGATGGATCCCCGCCCGCCCCCAGGCCACGGGAAATGCGACCGCCGATTGCGATTTGACGAACGGCGAGCGATGACGAGAGCGCCTGGGCATCGGTGTTCACGGCGATGAACTCAACGCCCTGCAGGCCCGCATCGATCATCCGATTCACAGCGTTGCCGCCACCGCCACCCACGCCGACGATCCTGACCTCCGTGAAGCCCGATGCGTTGGGGGCGCGATTTGCCGTGACGATGCGCGGCACAAGATCCGCCGGCCTTGTCGTGTCCTGAAGGCGCGAGGCGTCAAAGCCACCGCGCGGTCGGTCTTGCCTAGCCACGGGCGAGCACCTCCTCAGCCAGCTGACCGTAGGCGCGGGCGGAGCGCTCCGCACCGGCCTTCGAAAAAACCGTCCGCCCCTCAGATGACGCTTCGAGGAGCTTGCTATTCACCTGGATCTCAGTCTCGAAGACCTGGGCGCCCCAGCGCTCACGCAGGTACGCGGAGACCGTCTTCTCCTCGCGTAGCCTGCGATCCACCTTACTGAGCAGTATTCCACCAATGCGCAGTTTGGGGTTCAGATACAGCGCTTCCTCGATCGTCGCCTCGATCATCTGAACACCCTGGACTGAGAAAAAGCGCGCTTCGGTGGGGATGACCACCATATCCGCCGCTACGAGAGCATTGACCGTCAGCGTACCGAGACTGGGTGGCGTGTCAATGAGCACCACGTCGAAGTCGTTGCCAATACGTTGGAGCTGATCCCGCAAGCGAGACTCTCGCCCCAGTTTCGTGGCGAGCTGGGCCTCAGCACGCGCAAGGTCCAGACTGGCCGGAACCAGCGAGACGTGGACGCCGTCCTCAATGATCTCAGCGATGGGCAGTCGAGCGTTGCGGTCCAACAGCGCGTCACCGATTGATGGATGTGCACTCTCGGCGGAGGCGCCAAGCGCGCCCGTGAGATTGGCCTGTGGATCCAGGTCCACCAGCAGGACGCGTCGATCGGTCCGGGCAAGCCCCGCCCCGAGGTTCGCAGTGGTCGTCGTCTTACCGACGCCACCTTTCTGATTTGCAACAGCGATGACGGTTGCCATGCATCCTCACGGCGAGTGCGGGGCTGTCCGATGGAGACAACACGCGAGATATCGGGCTGATGCTAGCACAGGGCTGTGCCGATTCCGTCCGAGTTTGGGGCCCCGTGCGCTCGCAATCACGCGATCTTGATGCAATCTTGACGGCTGTGTGACGGCGGCCCGAGCACAAGCCGCTGAGTGCGCGGGCTGGACTACTTCCAATTGTGCCTTGTGGCGGCAGGGGGCCCCTATATAATTCCGCTTGTGCGCCGCCGAGCGCCGCGGGGACGGTCCGACATGCCGGAGCGATGGGAAGAGGAGATAGACGAGCTCCTCAAACGTCGCGAAGCCCGTCTGCGGCCCGAGCCCCTGGGCCGCCGTATCTCACGAAGCACCGGCCCGGCGACGAGCGGGATTGGGCGAGTTCTAAGGGTGATCGGTGATCGGCCGCTGGTCGAGCAGATCATGATTGCCAGCATTGCGCTGGTGGCGATCTCGTCGCTGATGCAACTGGTGGGCCTCGCTGGCCCGGTCTCGTTTTGGGCCGGAGTGGCCAGCCTGGTGCTGTTCGTGTTGGCCCTGGTGCTCTCCTTCCGTGGGCACCAGCGGGCGGCGGACCAGCGGGCGAACTGGCGCGGGCAGGAGCTGTACTACCTGCAGCGGCGACCTTCGTTGTGGGCGAGCCTCCAGGCCTGGTACCGGCGCAAACGCGGCGGTCGCAGGCGGTGATGGCCTACACGCGGCGCTCGCTCACGTAGCGGGTGATCTGGGTCAGCACGTCGCGCGCGTCACCCAACGGCAGCGCTGTCAGGCACGAACGGGCCTCATCCAGGAGCGCTTCAGCCTCGCCGAACGCACGCTCAATCGCGCCGCTCTTCCGCACAAGCTCGATCTGACGGTCCACGTCCTGATCGGCGAACGCGGCGCGGAACTCACGGTCCGGCAGCATCTCGCGCAGACACAGGACGGGCAGCGTGATGGTGCCCTGGCGCAGATCACCTCCGACCGGCTTCCCGAGCGTGCCTTCGTCACCAACAAAATCGAGCACATCATCCACGATCTGAAACGCCAGGCCAAGACGGTCGCCGAACCGGCTCATCTGCGAGATCTGGTGTTCCGAGAGGCCCGCCAAAATCGCCGCGCCTTCGCAGGCGAGAACGAAGAGCGACGCGGTCTTCCCCCAGATGGTCTCCAGGTATTCTTCGCGAGTCAGGGTGAGGTGGGGTGATCCCCCGCGCGAGGCCTCACGGATCTGTCCCTCACACATGCTGCTCAGAGTCTGCGCGAACAGCCCGATCACGCGGACGTTTCCCGTGGCCACGCAGCGCGAGGCGGACTGGGCGAACAGGTAGTCGCCAACCAGGACGGCCAGCGCGTTGCCAACTCGGGTGAAAAGCGTCTTGGAGCCACGTCTCAGCTCCGACTCATCAACCACATCGTCGTGCACCAGGCTGGCGGCATGCAGCAGCTCCACGCCGGTTGCCATATGCGTGAGCGCCGAGGCCTCTGCCACGCCGAGCTGACCGGTGAGCAACGCCAGCGCCGGGCGCAAACGCTTGCCAGAGCCTGGCAATACGGTGGAGAGCATAGGCCCGAGTAGCGGATGCTCGGCGCGCGCGGTGTCCGTCAGCGCGTCCTCAACCAGACGAAGCTCGTCTGCGATGAGGCCGAATGAGACGCCGGTCGTGACCACCTCTGACAACCCTCCTACCTAGGCCGCCAACTGCCCGAGCGACGGGAACAGCCGGTACGCGTTCGCGGTGGTCTGCTCAGCGAGCTCCTCAAACGCCACGCCCCGGAGCTCAGCGAGACGCAAGGCGGTGTGCCTGACGTGTCCGGGCTCGTTGCGCTGCCCACGGTAAGGGGCGGGCGCCAGATACGGGCAGTCAGTCTCCACGACCAGGCGGTCGGTGGGTACCAGGCTCGCGAGTCCTGGCAGGTCGCGTGCGTTCTTGAACGTGACCGGCCCCGCGATAGACACCATGAAGCCGCGGGCCACCCCCGCGTCCAGCATGGCACGCGAGCCCGCGAAGCAGTGGAGCACGCCCGGCACATCTAACTTCGTGGGCCAGTCGTGAATCATCTCAGCCGTCTGCGTGTCTGCCTCGCGATTGTGGACAATCACCGGCAATCCACGCTCGCCCGCCAGCTCGAGGTGCCTGAGAAACCACTCGCGCTGGACCTCGGGCGCGCTACGGTCGCGGTAATTGTCCAACCCAGTCTCGCCAATCCCCACCACGCGGGGGTGGGAGGCGAGCCGCCTAATCACGCCGAATTCGGCAGGGGCCACCTGGCCCACCGAATTGGGGTGGATGCCGACGGCCGCGACGATGTTGCGGTGACGCTCAGCCAGCCTCACGGCCGCCTCGCTGCTGGGAACATCGTATCCAACGCACACGATCGCGACGACTTCGTTCTCAGCGGCCCGCCGCAGAACCAGATCCAGGTCGTCAGCGTACGTACTCTCCATCAGATGCGCGTGCGTGTCTACCAGCATGGGGGCGGCTAGGAATCATACATCAGTCCGTCCCCCGCGAAGACGGCTGCTGGGCACGGGTCGCGCGCTGTGCCGGCCCGATGACCAGCGTGATTTCGCCACGTACCGTGCGGCGGCCGAATTGCTCGGCAAGGTCGGCGAGGCCTCCCCGGCGGATCTCCTCGAACTTCTTGGTGAGCTCGCGGGCAACCGCGGCGGGTCGGCTGGGTCCCAGAACCTCGACAGCCTCGCGTAGCGCGGCTGCGATACGGTGGGGCGACTCGTAGAACACCGTGGAGCCATCCGCCTCGGCCAGCGCAGCGAAGGCGCGCCTGCGCTCCCCAGCCTTGCGCGGTAGGAAGCCACGGAAGCAGAACGCGTGCATCGGCAGACCCGATCCAACGAGTGCCGCCAGCACCGCCGACGCACCCGGGATCGGCACCACCGGATAGCCAGCTCCGAGGGCGGCAGCAACCAGCGGATATCCCGGGTCATTGATCCCGGGCGTCCCCGCGTCGGACACCAGGGCGACATCTCCGGAACTGAGCCTGTCCACCAGCTCAGCTACCCGGCGACCGCCGCTGTGCTCGTGGAAGCTCACCATGGGGGTGCGAACGTCGTGGGCATCGAGCAGCCGACGTGTCACACGAGTGTCCTCGGCCGCGATCATGTCCACCTCACGCAGCACGCGAATGGCCCGCAACGTGATATCTTCCAGATTCCCGATTGGCGTGCTGACGATGTAGAGGCTGCCCACGACGGCGATTATCATCGCTCACCGCGTCCGGTCAGCGACCCACTGGTCAGCGACTCAATGGGGGCACGGCAATTCGTTACCATTGGCGGATGCGTCTGTCCATGCGCCCACAACAGGTCCGCCGTGAACCGTGAGGCCGTCATCGCTCTGGTGTTGGAGCGGCTGGCTCGCTGGAAAAGACTGGCGCTGAGCGACCTGGACTCCATGCTCAAGCCCACCGATCGGCTGCTCGTGACCCGCCCGCTCTTGCGCGGCATGACGGCGGACGGCCTCCTGGAAGCTCAAATCGTGGGTGACGAGCCGGTGCTGACCATCACGGAGCGCGGCACCGCCTGGCTGGCCGACTATCAGGCCGGCAGCGCCGCTCCGTAGGCGGCGAGAACGTGAACGTGCCGGCGCATGACCCGCTGCGTGCACAGATGGACGCCCTGGTGGAGGAGGCGGTTCGGGATCAGCCGGATGCCGCCGCGATGTTGCGCCTCAGCGTCCTGCTGAATCGCGCCGCCGCCGAGCTGCACCGACGGGCACGAAACCAGGCAGCAACGAACCGCGGCACCGACGCCTGGGGTGACTGGGCAGGACTGCAGAACGCGGTGCGCGGATTGGTCCTCCAGACCAGCACCACCCGCGACCTGGCCGCCAAACTCGTCGCGAAGAACGCCTAGCCCCGGGCCCGGCATCCGACGGACTCACGGGTTTTTGCTTTCAGACCCAGCGAGCGGCGTACACTCCGGCCCGAATACTCCATGTAGGGAGCGCGGTCATGGCAGACGTAGAGATCACCGTTCGCACGAACGGTCCGTACCGAATCACAGGTCCCATCAACGTGGTGGACGCTGACGGCAACGCGGTGGATCTGGGTGGCCGCGACGTGGTGGCACTGTGCCGCTGCGGCGCTTCCGAGAAGAAGCCGTTCTGCGACGGCACCCACAACAAGATCGGCTTCGACGGGACGCTGGCTGGCTCCTAGTCCCCAGCCGCGGAGAGGATGCTCGAGTGGTTGATCACGACCTGATGCAGGCGCCGCCGGTAGTGCTTACTGACGTGGCACGCGAAAAACTGCTCGAGATCCTCGACGCTCAGGAGCTCAGAGGTCGGGGCGCGTTGCGCGTGGAGATCGAAGGCCGCAACGGTCCCGACTTTGACTACGGCATGGCTATTGAGGAGGACCCAGACGTCGGTCCGGGCGACGTGGTCTACACCGACGCCGAGTTGTCCGTGCTCATTCCCGCCGCGAGCGTCTCCAAGCTTCGCGGTTCTACGATCGACTTCGTGGCCCAACTCATGGGCGGCGGCTTCAAGATCAACAACCCCAACGTGGGCTGGGACGATCCAGTAGCGCAGGCCGTCCAGAAGCTGATCGACGGCGAGATAAATCCGGGCGTAGCCAGCCATGGTGGCCGTGTTGAGCTAGTGGACGTGAGCGAGGGCCAGGTCTACCTGCGGATGGGTGGCGGGTGCGCCGGCTGCGGCATGGTGGACGCGACACTCCGCCAGGGCATCGAAGTGTTGATCAAGGAGCGCGTGCCGGAAGTTGTGGGCGTGATCGACACGACCGACCACACCGCGGGCACCAACCCCTACTACCGCCGTTAGCGACGGCCGGCCAGCCACTCCTTGGGCACTACGGCGTCCTCGGTGGCGATGAGGCGCTTCAACTCCACGATCTGATCGCGTAGGGCGGCGGCCTGTTCGAACTCCAGCGCCTTGGATGCCACCCGCATCTGCACTTCCAGATCCTGGATGAGCCGAGCAGCTTCATCCTTGGGGATCGAGACCTTCGGCCCGGCATCGTACTCAGCCGCGGCCTCCGCCACGGCCTTCACGCGATTCGAGATGTCGCGAATCGCCTTCTTGATGCCGACCGGTTGGATGCCGTGCGCCTCGTTGTATTCCATCTGGATGCGACGGCGGCGGTACGTCTCGTCGATCGCGCGCTGCATCGAGCCGGTCATGGTGTCGGCGTACATGATCACGTGGCCGTCCACGTGCCGCGCCGCGCGGCCAATCGTCTGGATCAGGCTGCTCTCGGAGCGGAGGTAGCCCTCCTTGTCAGCATCGAGGATCGCCACCAGGGAGACCTCGGGCAGGTCCAATCCCTCCCGAAGCAAGTTGATGCCCACGACCACATCGTGCACGCCCAGGCGGAGATCGCGCAGGATGGCGATGCGCTCGAGCGTGTCGATCTCAGAGTGCAGGTAGTGCACGCGGATGCCCATGTCGCGCATGTAGTCCGCGAGGTCCTCGGACATGCGCTTGGTGAGCGTGGTTACCAGTACGCGCTCGCCGCGCGAGGTGCGCGCCTGGACCTGCTCCAGGAGATCATCGATCTGTCCCTTGGTGGGCTTGACCTCGATAGATGGGTCGATCAGGCCCGTTGGGCGGATGAGCTGCTCCACCACCTGCTCGCTGTGCTCGCCCTCGTACGGCCCAGGGGTCGCGGAGACGTAGATCACCTGGTTGACTCGACGCTCGAACTCGTCGAACGTGAGCGGGCGGTTGTCCAGGGCGGAGGGCAGCCTGAACCCGTGCTCCACCAGGATCTCCTTGCGAGCGCGGTCTCCGTGGAACATCCCGCGGACCTGTGGGATGGCCATGTGCGACTCGTCAATGAGCAGCAGAAAATCGTCCGGGAAGTAGTCCAGCAGCGTCCACGGCGTGCTGCCGGCGGCGCGCCGGCCCAGGTGTCGTGAGTAGTTCTCCACGCCGTTGCAGAAGCCTGTCTCGCGCATCATCTCCAGGTCGTACCTGGTCCGCTGTTTCAGCCGCGCGGCCTCTAGCTGGCGGTCCTGCTCCGTCAGCACTTTGAGCCGCTCCTCGAGCTCGACTTCAATGTCGTAGAGCGCCTCTTCCAGCTTCTCACGGGTTGTGACGAAGTACTTGGCCGGGTAGATGTCCACCGCCGCGCGCTCCACCAGCACCTGGCCTGTGAGCGTGTCCACCTCGGAGATGCGTTCTACCTCATCGCCCCAGAACTCTATCCGGATGGCGATCTCCTGGCCGGCCGGGTGGACCTCTAGCGTATCCCCCCGAACGCGAAAGGCCCCGCGTTTGAAGTCGTAATCATTGCGCTCGTAGTAGATGTCGATAAGGTGCCGGATCACCTTGTCACGGCGGCGAGTCTCCCCCTTGCGGAGCGAGATCACGGACTGCCCATAGTCCTCCGGCTTGCCGAGACCGTAAATGCACGAGACGGAGGCCACGACCAACGTGTCTCGACGGGTGAGGACGGACTGCATGGCGGCGTGGCGCAGGCGGTCGATGTCCTCGTTGAGGATGGTCTCCTTCTCGATGTACGTGTCCGACCGCGCGATGTACGCCTCTGGCTGGTAGTAGTCGTAGTAGGACACGAAATACTCGACGGCGTTCTCTGGAAAGAACTCCTGGAACTCCGCACTGAGCTGGGCGGCCAGCGTCTTGTTTGGCGCCAGGACCAGGGTGGGCTTCTGAACCTGCTCCACGATCCACGCCATGGTGGCAGTCTTCCCACTACCGGTCACGCCCAGCAGTGTTTGATGGCGATTGCCGGTGCGGACGCCCTCCACCAGGCGAGCTATGGCCTGGGGCTGGTCACCTGTGGCGCGGTAGTCGGAGACAACTCTGAATTCTGGCATGACCCTGCGTTCATCTTAGCAGTGCTACGCCAATTCTACTAGAACGCCTGATCTAAGCAGCTGCCCAAGTGGGCGCAGTCACCGGGCCTGCTTCTGGCGGACGTAGTCGCTCACATGATCGCCGTACCGCGCACGAAACCAGGGCTCCTGGAAGTCGCCGCGCCGCCACCCACCTCGGCAGATGTTGGCCCCGCAGCGGCACTCAAATGTGACCAGGGGTTCTGCGTACATGGTGGCATAGTCCATGGTGATCTCTTCGCCGGCGGCAATCGGCCGCCGCGCGTGCAGGTCTAGTCCGGTGACCCACGCATTAGGGTCGCAGGAGTGGTTGATGGGCTTCCACTGATCGGGATCGTCGTCCCAGAGCACGAACACCTCGTCCGTCAGTGGATAGGCAAAGTGCTTGAAGAACTCACGGTAGCGCGGCGACCAGGTTCTTTCGACGTGAGATCGGGACACCAACACGTGCGGGCGCTCCTCAAGCTGGTAGATGCGCTCGCCGGCGGTCAAATCACGCGCCGCGTAGATCGCGTGCCCACCGCCGGGATGCTTGCGGACAACATACGCGCGTTCCGCGTTCTTCTGGCGAGCGAGCGCGAACTCGATCATCTGCTCGAGGAAGCCGGCCTTCCCAACACCGTCGAGACGGAGGATGTCATCTGCGGTGCCGCCGTTGTCATCCGAGTAGAACACGCCGCAGTTTGGATTGATCTCCAGGAAGTAGAGCCGACCGTCACGGTCCATCCGGATGTCGGTTCGGGCGTACCCGTTACCTCGCAGTCCCTGGAACACATCAGCGCTCATTGCCCTCAGGCGGCTCGCCAGATCCTTATCAAGCACGGGGAGCCGTATGTGCGGCGTGGGCCACTTCCACTTGTAGTCAAACGTCTTGAAGCTGATGCCATCCTCGAACTGATGTTCGATCGGCAGATAGGTCCTCGGCTCGAATGGATTGGTCGGGTCACTCGCCACGAGCACGGAGAATTCCCGCCCGTCGATGTACTCCTCTATCAGGGCGCCGCCAAACCGCTCGATGACTTCGAATGCGACCGCTCGCAGCTCCGCCGGTGTGTGCGCCCGCGACCTCTCGGTGAGGCCAATGCTGCTATAGCCGTTCTCCGGCTTCACGAAGCAAGGAAACGGGATCCGCTCGACGGCTTCCTCGATTCCTGCCAGATCGCGTGCGAAGACGAACGCTGGCGTGTCGATCCCCCAGTAGTAGCAGATTCGCTTCATCATCTCCCGCGTAGGATCGTAGAACGCCGAATCTGCGCCGGTGAAAGGCCGCCGCAAACGCTCCAGGGCCTGAACGACCTCGATTCCCGGCGTGTCCTCCTCCCAGCTTCCGTCACAGAGATTGACAAACACGTCAGCACGTGTGGCTCTGACCGCCCCGACGGCCGTGGGCTTCTCCAGAAACTGGTGATCCACATCGTGGTCCGGCAGCAACCCGTCCAGGCAGACGCGTGTGTCCAACTCCGCGTACGGCGAACTGCTCCCCAGGTAGGAGGCCTGAAGCACACAGATCCTCACCGTGCGGATACCGCGGCGATGTGCGAAGTCAAGGCGGTCCGGCTACAGCTCAAGCCCGGTTTCATGCATGCGCGAAACCCAGGCATTTCGGAGCGCCAGAGCGCGCTTTAGCGCGGGACGCTCGGGCGAATCCGTCGGTACGCGCTCCAGGCGGTCTCGCATGAAACCCGCGAGATTAAACGATCCCGCGTAGCTCATGGAGGAATCCACAAGCCACCAGTGCATGGCGGAGGGTGCCAGATGCGCGTTGAGCACGTTCCCGCCAACGCCGAGACTTGACTCCGGGGTGTAGACCCGGTGCATCCATCCGCCAGGGAACAGCACTAGCTCTCCCGGACGGAGTGTATAGCTCAGGGCTTCACGCTGGACCAGCGAGGCAAGCGGGAATCGGTCAGCATGGGAAACCAGCGCCCCCGCGTACTCCGCCCCCCGCGGATCGTAGTAGTCCTTGAACAGCGGATCGTACAACGCGCCACGGCAGCGAGGTGGGAAAAACTGCCACTCCTTGCAACCTGTCATCAGGTACATCCAGCCGGAGAATCCGTACGAATCCACGTGGAGCGGGGTGTAAGAGCCCGCCGCCGTGGCAACCAGGCACTTCTCCCCCAGCCTTGGCTCGTCCGAAAGCCAGTTGGCATCAAGAAACCAGGGGATCCTGAACGACTCGCCAAACGGGGAATCTTCAACAGGATGGTCGACCACGTTGTAGCGCGTGTCGCCGGCCGCAAACCCGGCAAAGAAGTCTGCGGACGGAACTTCTACGTGGGCCTGCGTCTCGCGGTCTACCGCCCAGATGGTCAGTCCGCTGAAGAGCCGCGCGACGCCTTCGACCGACGCCGTGCTCTCCATAGCGATGGGTGAGTGGAGGCCTCTAATGACCACTGGCTCGTGTCCGTAATCCTGGAAAAACGTGTCGGCGTCACCGGACAGGTCGGCGATGTCGACGGCACGAATGCCACCCACTGCTGTGCTCATCCAGTCCCGTACCCCCGGGCCTCCGATTAGTCGGTCCGCATCGTAACATGACCCCTCTGACGCAGAATCGATCGCTCGCCGAGCGTGGTGGCGCACGGCGCCCGTGGCGTACGGTTCGTATGCTTTGCGCGATGGTGCGGGAGCGCGGTGCGGCCGGGTGCGGGGTGCCGTAGCGGTCCAGGAGTCCACGCAACACGATATGTCCACATTGGCCGCGGATAGCCCGAGCTCGGCTCGGTCTCCCCACTTCATCGTCTCAGACCTTCCAGGTGGCGAGCAAGGCCTCGACGCTGAAGCGGTTGCAGTCCGCCTGGAGAGTACGCGCGCCGCGTTGGCACGGACGCTTGGCCTGCCCGATTCGGTGTGTGCTCAGATCAGAGTGGAGGCGGCGCCGTCCCCGGAGGCGGGCGGTGACGCTAGGCGGCTCACGTTTGGGGCACTTCCCATCAGCACATGGAGCCTGGGTCTGCTTGAACGGGACCTGGTGAGTCTGCTCCTGAGTGAGGCGTACGGAAAGCCGCGCCGATCGAGCGCGCTCATCGTGGATGGGCTCCTGGGCGTAGTGGGCGAGCATGGTAGGCGCGGCGGCGCGCTGGACGCGCGCGTGGCAGCCTCCGTGGTGAGAGGCGAAGATGTCCGCCTTTCCGAACTGTTGTCGAGAGACGCGCCGTTGCCGAGCCACTCGGCGTGGGCCGACGCGGCGGCATCGTTCGTCGGCCACGTCTTGCGGACGCGCGGCACGACCGCGCTCGCCGACCTCTGGTTGTCGGCTGGCGGAGTTGCGCGGAGCACCGTGGACGACGCGAACCCGCTGGTCACGATGGAGCGCGATTGGCGAGCGATGCTCGATCGCGCCCACGCACGCGAACTGGGAGTCGCGGGTCTAGCACGGAACGGCTGGCGCTACTCGCGGCCGCACTGGCGCAGCGCGATGCTCGCCGGCGTTACGCTCACACCATCCGTGGCGTTCATCATGCTCCAACCACTCGCGCTCGCGGCGCTGGTGGACCTGGCGATACTCCCGCGCGACAGCACGATGGCGGCCGAGCTCATCGCGGGGCTGGTGGCGCTGCTCGTCGTGTACGTGGCGGGTGATCTGGCGCACCAGTACACCGTAGCGCGCCTTGCAACGCTGATAGGCAGCGACCTGAGGCGCGCGCTATTCGAGCACTTCCAGCGCCTGTCGCTCGCCTACTTCGGCCGATCCCAGCAGGGCGACCTCCTGAGCCGGTTTACGTCCAGCATAGAGGCCGTGGAGCGCGCAGTTGGCACCGAGATCCCGTTCGCGCTGAACTATCTACTCACGATCGGGGTGGGGGCCGCCATCCTGCTCGCGATCGAGTGGCGTCTGGCGGTGCTGTGCCTCGCACTGCTGCCCACGGTGCTCATCGGCCCTCGAGTGTTGGCGGCGCGAGCGGAAGAGGCTAACTACGAGCGGCAGGCCGCGGGCGCGCAGCTCGCGAGCACCGTCCAGGAGAATCTGGCGGGCTACGCGGTAGTGAAGGCCTTCGGGCTCCAGGACCTGGCGCAAGGCCGATTCGATCGCGAGCTACGCGCGTTCCGCCAGCGCGCCGTGAGGGTGGGCTTCCTCAGCAGCGTCGTTGGTGCCTCGATGACGGTCAGTGCCTACAGCCTGCTCGTCATTGCCATGGGCACCGGCACCTTCATGGCCATGTCTGGCTCGATGACCGTGGGCTCGCTCGTCGCATTCACCGAGATACTGTGGTGGATGTCCTCCTCCGTCCAGCTCCTGGGCGGGGTGGTTCCCCCAATACAGCAGGCGGCGGCCGGCCTTCAGCGGATCCGCGAAGTTCTGAACGAGCATCCGCACGTGGCAGACGCACACGACGCGGTGCCTCTTCCCACGCTGGCCAGCCGCATCAGCATGGAGGATGTGTCGTTCAGTTACACGGGCGACGAGACTAGCCTGCGCGATGTCAGCCTGCGCATCGACCGGGGTGAGTCGGTCGCCTTCATTGGGCCGAGCGGCTGCGGCAAGAGCACTGTCCTCAGCCTCCTGCTACGGTTCTACGACCCACAGCACGGCGCCGTGCGCTACGACGGGTTCGACGCACGCTCGGTCACCCAGGCATCCCTGCGGAGCCAGATCGCCACCGTGCTCCAGGACAGCTTCCTCTTCAACGCCACCATTCGTGAGAACATCCGGATGGGCCGACCGAGCGCGTCAGACGCGGAGGTGGAGGTTGCCGCTCGAGCCGCGGAGATCCACGACTCCATTCTGGCGCTTCCCTATGGTTATGAGACCGTCGTGGGCGAACGAGGAGGGCGACTGTCCGGGGGGCAGCGTCAGCGGATCGCGATTGCCAGGGCGGTGCTGCGCAATCCCCCCATCCTGATCCTGGACGAAGCCACTTCCGCCCTGGACGTGGCAACTGAGGCGGCGGTGAATGCCACGCTTCGGAAGCTAGGTCACGGGCGAACGGTAGTCAACGTGACGCACCGGTTGGCAACAGTGGCGGGATGCGACCGGATCTTTGTGCTGGATCAGGGCAGGATTGTGGAGCACGGCCGGCACGCCGAGCTCCTGGCCCGCGAGGGCGAGTACTACCGCATGTGGCAAAAACAGAGTCGATTTGTGGTCAGCGAGGACGGAAGCCAGGCGGGCGTGGATCCGGACTGGCTCCCGTCGATTCCGCTCTTTGCGGGCGTGCCGGAGCCATTGCTGGCCGACATCGCCGGCAGGCTGGTCACGGAGGGCACAGCGGCCGGACGGGCGCTGATCGTTGAGGGTGATCCGGGCGACAAGTTCTACATTCTGGTCCGCGGCAGCGTGGAGGTTGTTAAGCATCTGGACGGCCGCGACCAGCAGCTCGCGGTGTTGCAGGACGGGGACTTCTTTGGCGAGACGGCGTTGCTGCATGATGTGCCTCGCACTGCCACCGTGCGCACGCTCACGTCTTGCACGTTCCTTACGCTCCAACGCGGGCAGTTCCTGGACCTCGTGCACCAGGCACCGGAGCTGGCGCGTGTGATCGACGAGGTGGAGCGGCAGCGCCTGGCCGAGCAGGCTGAGGCAGGGGCGCACTAACCGGCTTGCCTTGGGTACGCCGCCTACTGGCCGGTGAACTCGGGTTTGCGCTTTTCCACGAATGCCCGGATTCCCTCCTGGAGGTCTCGTCCGGTGTTCGTGGCCAGGATCACGCTCCTGGCCTCACGGCGGCGCTCGTGATGAACGTCAGCGTCGCTAAGCAAGCGCAACAGGCGCTTTGTGCCCTGGACCGAACGCGGCGCGTTGGCGGCGATCTCCTCCGCCAGCGAGAACGTGTACTCCTCTAGCTCGGCATCCTCCACGACCTGCTCTACGAGGCCCAGTGCCTGCGATTGAGCAGAATCGAAGATGCGCCCAGAGTAGAACATCATTTTGGTCCGAGCATGGCCGATCAGCTCCACGAACGGTCGCAGCTCGCTCAGGCTGTACACCAGGCCAAGCTTGGCCGGCGGCATCCCGAACCGCGCCCCCTTCCCGGCGATCCGCAGATCGCAGCCCACCGCGAAGGTACAGCCACCGCCGACCGCGTAGCCGCGCACCATGGCGATCGTCGGCACGTGGCACCGCAGCAACGCGGCGAGCGCGATCTCAAACGGGTCCTCGGGCGTAGAGAGGACGATACCCTGCTGCTCCAGCTCCTGGAGCGCGTTGATGTCGTACCCGGTGGAGAAGGCTCGCTCGCCCGCGCCCCGAAGGACCAATACACGCGCGTCCGCATCGGCGTTGAGCTCGTCCAGCATACGCGCCAGCTCGATCCAGCCCGCGGGGGGCAGACTGTTACGTTGCTCGGGGCGGTTGAACGTGAGGACGCGCAACGGACCTCGCGATTCCCACACAATGCTTTCGCTGGTCTGATTCATGTCGCGTTGCATCGTACCAGGGTTTGAACGTGGAACCAATCACTCGCTCCGCGCGTCGATGTCGCAGACGCGTATCGTGATTGAGGTGACCCGATGCACACCAGGGCACTGCTCGCGGTAGCTGCCGCGCTCACACTCATCCTGAGCTCTGCGTGCGCGGCAGCACGTGAACCCACCTCCCGCCCCGCCGTGGACGAAGCACGGCCGGCCACCGGCGCGGCACCCGCCGCGGCACCGCCTCAGGCGCCCCGTCCGGCCGCGCTCGCCGCGCCCACCGCGGGCGTGGTGGAGTCCCAGGCCAAGCTCCCCAGTACCGACCGGATGATCATTCGCACGGTCAGCATCACGATTGGCGTGACCAATGTGGCGGAGGCGCATCGATTCGTAGAGTCGGTGGCCGCGGACGCGCAGGGTATCGTGGCAAGCTCCCAGATGCGGCAGGACGGGGACCGCGCGGTGGCCACCATCACGATCCGCGTGCCATCAGACAGCGCCACGTTCCAGGGCGCGCTGGCACGGATCAGGTCGGTCGCGGACAGGGTGATCGAGGAGCAGGCTCAGGGCCAGGACGTGACCGAGGAATACGTGGATCTGGAATCTAGGATGCGGGCGCTGAACGCGTCGCGTGACGCTCTCCTCGCCCTGAACGCGCGCGCCCAGAAGGTGGAAGACGTCATCCAGATCAACCGCGAGCTTACCAATGTCAACAGCCAGATCGAGCAGGTCATGGGGCGGAAGCAGTCCATCGAACGCCGAGTGGACATGGCCACGATCACCGTCCAGATCCGAGAACTGGCCTCGATCAGCCGCGGCGGCTGGAACCCTGGCGACATCGCGAACGACGCCGCACGGGCGCTGGTCGGCGCAGCCCGAGGGCTGGCAACAGCGGGCATCTGGCTGGCGGTCTGGTCCCCGGTGTGGGGCGCTGTGGTCCTTGTGATCTGGTTTCTCGGGCGACGGGCGCGGCGCCTATTCCGCGCCCCGCCCCGCCCCAATCGGCCGTCCGGCCTCACCCCAGACCCGGCAGCGAGCCAGGCGGCCTGAGCGGGCCCACGCGGTAGGACCGGCCACGCCATGTCAGGGGGAGTCTGAGCACCCATCGAGCTACGGACTCGCTGGCGCATCCGCAGACGAGAGCCGCACCGAGCGGATGGAGCACGGCAGCGATGAGGGGGGCGCCAAATGTCCTGGTCCACACGGCCGCCCCCGCCAGACAGCACAGGTACTGAACCAGCCGAGGACCAGCACTGCCCCGGAGCCGCGGCATCGCCAGCATCCCAGCAGCGGTGATCACGGCCATGGCCAATCCCCGCGCAGGATGCTCCGTAAGATACTCGGACGCGGTGCGCACCAGGCCCTCGCGTAGCGCCAGGGCTGTCGAGTACATCCGTGTCTCCACGGCATCTTCGCCCCGCAGCATGAGGGTGCGGAGCCCGCCCGCGCGCGCGATCCGCGCCAGACCGGTGTCCTCAGCCATAGCGGCTCGCACGCTGCCGTGGCCGCCAACGGAGTCATACGCGGACGCGCGGATCAGCACGTACTGGCCGTTCGCAACGGCATACGATCCGCGCTCGCCGTTGACGAGCTCAGGAGGGGTGGCGGCTGCGAATCCGGCGAACGCCACCGGCAAGACTAGACCGTCCAGAAACCCGGAGTACACCTGGCGGGGAAATAGACTCAGCACGTCGACGGCGTTGGCCCGCGCCGCGTCCATCGCACGACCCAGCGAGTCGGGCGAGTGCCACGTATCTGAATCCGTGAAGAGCAGCCAGTCGCCCGCGGCCTCAGCTCGCCCCACGGCACAGGCCCACGACTTCCCGCTCCAGCCATCTGGACGGGGACCAGCCGAGAGCACGCGGACGCCGAATCGGCGAGCGATCTCCGCCGTGCCATCCGCCGATCCGTCATCCACAACCAGGATCTCAAGTGGCGCTGGATCAAGACAAAGCAGCGAGGGGAGCAGCCGGTGCAGATTGGATTTCTCGTTGCGCGCGGGAATCACTATGGAGATCGGCAACCCGCCCGCAGGTCGCTCGCGCGCGGGCGGGAGCCGCGGCCAGCGCCGCCAGTTGGCAGACGCCAGCACCATCCCAGAGATAAACAGCGCGGCCCACACCCGGCCGCTCACGCCGACACAAGACGGCGATGCAGTCCAGTGGCGCCACCAGGGAACTGCGGTCGGCCAACTTCGATCTGAGCCTGGCCCGCCCCATCTACGGCGTAAGCCTCGATCACGCTCCCCGGTTCCAGCGGCCCGAGTGCCGCGCGCCACTGCACCCACATGGACTGCGCCAGAGGCGGCAGATGAAGCTCCGCCGGTATCCACGGTCCGCCAGCCACCCGCGCAGACACCGACTGGACACCCCTCCGCCCGGCGAACGCGACGCCCGCGCACAGCCCGTCTGACCGGGCCACGTCGACCCGCGTGGTCGTATTGACCTCGAATGCCGTCCAGCCGCGAGACTCCCAATGGCCGGGCGAGACGTTTGCGCTCACCTCAATCTCGCTGAGCCACTTGACGCTCCTGAACCCGTACGCCCCACCCGCGACCAGTCGCAGCGGGAACCCGTGGGACGTGTCTAGCATGGCACCGTTCATACCGAAGGCGAGGATGCACGAATCGCCCTGGGCCCAGGCCAGGGGCACTCGCTCCACGTGCCCATCCACGCCCCGAAACAGGGCCATCGCGCCGTCATTCAGCGGCACTTCCTGAAGGAGGTCCGCCAACGTGCACCCGGTGAACAATGCGGCGCTCCAGAGCGGGCCGCCGACGGGATTGCTGACGCACTGCATGGTCACGTAACGGTGCGTCGCGGGCAGGCTCAGAATCTCGTCCAGGCTCCACTCCCGCGCCCGCGCATCCGAGACCACTCGGAGTCTCCATCCTGCCCAGGAAATGGCCGGATCGGCCACGTTCTTGCTCATCCGGTAGAACGCCCCGGTGGGCGTGATCTCATCCGTCAGGCCCGCGACGTCAAACCCCGGTCCCCGCGGCAACGGTGGTTTGAACGCGAACAGCGCTCGACCGGCGCGCTCTGCCAAAAGCCAGGCGCGTGCCAGTGAGGCCAGCGGCGGTGCGCCACCGATGAGCGCCAACGCCGCTACGTTCGCCCCGACGCGCAACACGGATCGTCGGCGTGCCGAGCGCGCCGGCTTAGTGGACGGATAGCGCACGCCCAGCAGCAGGCTCAGCATTGCCAGGAACGTGGCGAACGACAGCGTCTCGCTGCGAGCGCCCAACCAGGCCGCACCCGCTGTCCCGAGAACGCCTGCCACGGCCAGGCCGCGACGCCCATTGCGGGCGATACGCCAGATCACCGCTACGCAGCCCATAACCACCGCGGCGGCGCCGACCAGGGCCAGTGGTTTCGCGGCGTCGCCGAGCCCAAGCAGCAGCGCATTTGCGGCATCGACCGGCGTCACTTCCATGACCACGGCCGCGATCGGATCCAACGCGGAAGGTCGGCCGGCCGCGGCCGCCAGAGCGACCGATACCGCGCAGGCCACCAAAATCCGTGTTGACGGATCGCGCGGGCGAGTCACAATTGTTCGGTGCCGAATTGGTCGGCCGGGTATTCCGGGGGCACGCCTTGACCTACGGTCTCTTTCTGCTCGCATTCTTGCTGCTCCCCATCGCGTGCCTGCTCTGGCTCACGCGCCCGATGCTGGATGCAACCGTGATACGGCAAATCGGACTGTACTCCCTCGTCGCGCTGGCGTACACCGCACCGTGGGATAACGCGATCGTGGCCATGGGCGTCTGGACGTATGACCCGTCGAAGATCTGGGGGATTGTCCTGGGATACGTGCCGGCGGAGGAATACGTGTTCTTCATGCTCCAACCCCTGCTCGCCGGGTTGATCTTCATGCTGGCGCGGTCAAGGGAGAAACGGTCGGAATGACCGAATACACCTACCTGGCCTGGGAGCTCGGCTGGGCGTTGCCGGTGATCCTCGGCCAATGGGTCGTGGGGCGCCGACGTCTGGCCGCCCGTTGGCGGACCTGTCTGATGGCGATCGCCGCCGCTACGTGCTGGTTGTGCGTCGCCGATGCGATCGCCATATCGCAGGGGGTCTGGGCGCTTAGCCCCGCGCTCACCACGGGGGTCTGGCTAGGCCCGCTGCCATTGGAGGAGGCGGTCTTCTTTCTTCTGACCAACACCATGCTCATCCAGGGCCTGGCCATGACGACTCCAGCTCCACGTGACGCCCCAGGCCAGATAGCGCCGCCACGTCTCGACGCAACGCAGCCGTGAGCTCGCCGTGGGCGGGGTGGTCCTCCAGGGTGTGGGGCGCGCCAATTCTCATGTCGATCTTCCACATCCCGTCGCGCTGATAGTCAATCCCCACGGGCACCACCGAAACGCGCCCGGCCCCCAACCGATGCGCGCCAGCTACCATGCGCTCGATGCCGGATCGAAACGGCCGTAAGGCCGTTGCATCGCGCGGGGCTGCCTCTTCCGGGTCGATCACGGGATGGCCCTCCGGAAAGACCAACAGGATGCCCCCATCAGCCAGGATCGACGCGGCGAGCCGAAGCGCGTTTCGCGCGTACCGTCGTCGATCGCCAGGGCCGAACCGGGCCTGGGAGTGCCTGAGCGCGTCACGACGGAGCACCATTGGCCAACGGGCGGCACGACAGGCCATCTCGAACAGCCAACGCTCGGCGCGAGAATGCACCCAGTCCACCGCCACCAGGCAGTGGACGGGCCGGCGGGTGATGGCGATGATCGCCGCGGCGTCCAGCAGATGGTGGTAATGACGTGCAGCCAGAACAACCGGACCCGTGACAGGAACGCACTCTGTGCCCCGCACACGTAATCGCGCGGATCTCGTCACCTGCCAGCGACAGTACGCGCGAATGACGAGCCAAGACCACCACCCAATTGTCCGTTGCCGTGACATCGTCGGGACGCGTGGACGCTCAGGCGCCGTGCGGGCGCGGTGCGAATCGGCCGAGCACCGGTCCCCGTCGAGAGGCGAACAGGACGGGCACCAAGCCAAGTGTAGCCGCGAGCGCGATGGGCACCCACAGTCCGACACTGGCGCTCAGCACCATCGCGAAGCCCACGTTCACGGCATAGACGGCCAATGGCGGCCGCATCTGGTGGCCAGCAATGTGGGGCATCGAGCCCCAGAGCCAGCGACTGAGCGAGGTAAACGCCAGCCCCGTACCAAACCAGCCGACGAAGTTGACGACAGGCATGCCAAAGTACGGTCCGGTCTGGTGCCAAACCCAGAATCGGAGCGGTAGGGACTCGTGCGCCATGGCCGGGTCCAACACCAGATCCCAGACGGTGAGCAGGCCCACGCCCACCACGATCCCCAGTCGCGGCACGAGCGCGCTGCCGAGCAGATAGCTCGCAAGACCCATGTAGAACCACGACAGCGGGATCGAATACGGCACGCGGCCCAGCACCTTGTAACCCAGGCCGTCCGTGTACTCGTAGGCGCCGAACGGCCAGCCCGTGCCCGTCCCGAGCAACTCGCATCCCAGCGACAGCGCACCAGACGCGACAAGGAAGATCGCCGTTCGGCGGATCCCCAGGACGGCGCAGCCGAACGCGAACATCGCGGCCGCGCCCAGGACAATGTGGGCCGCCCCCGCGTGCCGCATGCTCTGCTGAAAAATGCTCACCAGGATGGGATGCCAGGCCCAGAGGCCGGGATTTGGGACCATGACGAGCATGCCAATGAGGCCGAAGACCAGCGCGACGATGTGCGATCCCAGGAGCAGGTTGGTCAGGCGCATCGACCCCTGACGTTAAGCCACCAGGGCGCGGCCGCGCCAGATATGCCGCCGGCGCAGATCGCTTGCCCATATCGCGAGCGAAACGGGAACGTCAAGGATGGGCGAGCACCAGTATCCCGGCCCCGGTCGCTCGTAGGCCCTCGCCAGTCCGACGAGGGCACCCAGGCGGATCATGATCAGGGCCACCTGCGCCAGCAGCACACCGCCTGGCCACCGACGCACCAGGGCAAACATTGCCATGAGCATCGGCAGGGCTAGGAGGAGCGCCGCAGTGTTCCGCGCGCGCGCCTCGGTGCCTGAGAGATGGTCCCGCATGTGCAGGGAGCGAGGCCACCCGCGCCAGACTTCGACGGCCGAGGTGTACATCTCCACGATTGGCGCCGCGGCGGACTCCACCACGGCGACCCGTACACCATTCCCGACAAGCGCGCGGGCCATGGTGACATCCTCACAACGGGAAGCTCTGGACTCACGAATGGCGTCGCTGACTCGCAATACTATGGCCCGGACCAGTGTGCACTGGCCGTTCAGGTAGCTCTCGCCCGCGCGAGAAAATACGCGCCCAGGCACGCCGTATCGATAGACCAGCGTCGCTAGCATCGCCCCATGCAGCGCCTGTGCGGCCCACCCTCGCACCACCTGCCGAGTGGCAACGGACAGCGCGTCAAGTCCGTTGCTCGCCGCGCACGCCACCAGGTCTGGTGCGATGGGGGCGGTCAGACGCACGTCAGCGTCCAGCATCAGAATCCACTCGTGATCTGCGGCCGCTGACTCCAGCCCAACCTGCAGCCCCCACGCCTTGCCATTCCAATGAGGGGGGACCGGTGCGGCGCTCACCAGCGAGATTCGGGCATCTTGTGCCTGGTGCCGCCGCGTTATGTCACGTGTGCGATCGGCCGAACCACCATCCACCACCAGGATGGAGTCGATGTCATTGCCGAATCTGGTGAGGGATTCGAGGCACGCCCCCAGACGGGCCTCCTCATTGAGTACCGGCACAACGGCCGTGACCCCCGCCACTCTCCCGGGGTCAATAACGGCAAGATGGACCGCGCGTCGCCTCAGCAAGCCAGGCACCAGCCAAGCCGCCGCTAGAACCTGCAGCCCAACCACGGTCCAGGCGGCCGCGCGCTCCAGCCGCACCCTGGGCGGGAGCCTCACTTCACGACGCGGTACTGCCCATCGATAACGTCACCCGGCGCCTTGTCTGGGTTCTCGTGCCACCGCACGAGCCAGTCCGGGCAGGCCTTGATGAAGGCGTGCAGTCCCGCCAGGAGCACCAACAGATCGTCCGCCTGCCCTAGCGCGGGAATCCAATCCGCCACGAAATCCATCGGAAAGACCAGATAGGCTACCGTCGCCACCAGAATTAGCTTGGCGCCGATAGGCGTGCGGCCGTCTAGCACCAGCCGCCATGCCAGGCGACCGGTTCGCAGCAAACTGAACAGAACACCGAGACGCCCCGTCATGATTTCCCTCCGGGCCCGCGTCTGGCTCGGCGCCAGCACGTTCCAGCCAGAGCAACGCCAGACGCGGCGGAAATGTTCCCAATTCAGTAGCCGATTTCGCCGCCACTACCTTGCCTACCGAGGCGCGCGTCCGCGATCTGACGCCACAGCAGAACCACGAAGAACATGGATGTCGCCACGAGCACGATTGCCCCGCCCGAGGCGACGTTTGCGAAGTACGAGAGATAGAGCCCCAGGACGGACGCAACGCACGACAGGAGCGACCCCAGGAACATGATGCGGTGGAAGCGCCGCGTTAGCATGGACGCCGTGGCGGCCGGCGTCACCAGCATGGCCACCACGAGCACGATACCGATCGCTCGCATCGAGACGACCACCGTGATGCCCAGCATCACCAGGAGCAGATACTGAAGGGCGGTCACCGGCAGCCCGACTGCCTCCGCCATGGTGGCGTCGAACGCTACAAAGAACAACTCCTTGTACAGCGCGGCGATGAGCCCAACGATGATCAGCCCGGCAATCCCAATAACAGCCAGATCGTCCATCCCCACGCCGAGCACGTTTCCGAACACGAACCCAAACAGATCCACCGTGTAGTTCCGAACCCGGCTAATGACTACGATGCCCAACGAGAACATGAAGGCAAAGAGCACGCCGATCGCCGTATCAGGCCCCAGTCGTGAACGGCGGCTGACGAACGCGATAGACAGGGCCGTCACCACCGCGGCCACCGCCGCGCCCAGGTAGATGCTCTGCCCAAAGACGTACGCACCGGCGACACCGGCGAATGACGCGTGAGCCACTGCATCACCTACAAACGCCAACCCCTTCCAGACGACGAACGCGCCGAGCACCGCGCAGAGCACGCCAACGATTGTGGTGGCCAGCAGCGCACGCTGCATGAACTCGAATCGCAGCGGCTCGGCCAATAGACCCAGCACATCACCCATGAGGCACGCCTGCCGCGCCCGCTCGGTCGTGGCCGCCAGTCTCCACCGCGAAGAACCGGGAACCGACCTGCACCAGCGCCACGTGATCGCCGTACGCCGCCCGCAGGTTCTCCTCGGTCAGCACGTCTCCGGGTTGGCCCTCTGCCACCAGTCGCCGATTCAAGAATATGGCGCGATCGAAGTGGGTCACCACGTCAGATAGGTGATGTGTTGCCAGGATCACAGTGACACCGCGCGCGGTGAGATCGCCCAGCAGGTCGTAGACAAGTTGTTCCGTGCGAGCGTCCACGCCCGCGAGCGGCTCATCCAGCAAGAGCAGCTCCGGCTCCTGCGCGAGCGCGCGTGCGAGGAAGACCCGCTGCTGCTGGCCGCCAGAGAGCTCGCCCACCTGGCTGGACTCCCGGTCATCCATATCCACCAGGCGTAGCGCCTCCCGCGCCACCGCGCGATCGCTCCCGGACGGCCGCCTCAGGAGACCCAGCCTCGGATAGCGCCCCATCAGGACAACTTCGCCTACCGTGGCCGGAAACCGCCAGTCACCGCTGCCGGTCTGCGGAACGTAGCCGATGCGGGAGCGGGTGCGCACCGGGTCGCCGCCGAGCACCGCGACACTCCCAGCGGTGGGTCGCAGCAATCCCAGCAACACCTTCAGCAGGGTGGACTTTCCGCTCCCGTTGGGTCCGATCAACGCAACCATCGAGCCCGAAGGAACGCTCACGGTCACGTCTTCCAGCGCAGTACGGGCGCCATAGCCGGCGCTGACGTGGACGAGCGAAATGGCGCTATCCACCATCGACGCGCTCACCCCGGTTCAGGGTCGCGCCGAGTCAAGACCGGCCGGTCGCCTTATCGCGGCATGCGCTGCAGCGGCCAACCAGCTCGAGATGGTGCGTGAGCAACTCGAATCCAGCTTCGCCCGCCACCGTTCTGATCAGACTCTCGATCCCCGCGGCCTCGAGCGAGGTCACGTTGCCGCACTCCACACACATGAGGTGGTGGTGGTGGGTGTCCTCGCACACGGTGTAGCGATGACAGCCATCGCCGGTGTGGATGCGGTTGAGCACCCCCAGCTCGGCCAACAGGTCCAGCGTCCTGAACACAGTGGCACGGCCGATGCCGTGGAACTTGCCGCGGACCTCGTCATACACCTCTTGCGCCGAGAAATGGTCCTGGCGCGGCGCGACGAGGCGAATGATCGCCTGGCGCGGAGTGGTCAGGCGATGCCCTTCGCTGGCGAGTCGATCGATGATCTGGGTAGCGTCGGCCAAGTTAGCCCGTCCCTCGGAGACCGGCGTCGCGATGTCGTCGCGCTTCAGAATTCTCCCAAACATGTGACCCACTCGGCAAAGTCGGCGCGCCAGCCGCATGGTTGAGATCGTATCTCACTTTGACGGCTGCGGGCAAGCGACTGGCACCGCCATTTGAGCGCTCTGCTCGACGGTGGACTACCGGTGTACAATGGCGCGCTACCGCCCTCGCGATCAAGCCGCTTTCCGTGGGCGCGGCTCGGCCCATCGACGACGCCCCGTGGAGGCTGCCCTTGAAGATCGTGGTGACCGGCGGTGCCGGGTTCATCGGATCGCACCTATGCGAGCGCCTGCTCGCTGACGGCCACTCCGTTCTCGCCATCGACAACCTGCTGACGGGCTCATCCGCAAACGTCGACATCCTACGACGGTTCGAGAACTTTGAATTCCTGAACCACGACGTCACACACCCTTTCGATGCGCAGGCCGACCTCTTCTTCCATCTGGCAAGCCCGGCCAGCCCGCGCGGCTACTACGAGCACCCCATGGCTACGGCCATGACCAACGCGCTGGGCACCAAGCATGTGCTGGACCTCTGTCGCCGCCACAAGGCCCGGATGCTCATCACCTCAACGTCCGAGGTCTACGGCGAGCCAGAGCAGCACCCCCAGCGCGAGGACTATTGGGGCAACGTCAACCCAATCGGTCTGCGCGCCTGCTACGACGAGAGCAAACGTTTCGCCGAGGCGATCACCTTTGTCGCGATCCGCGAGTATGGGGTGGACGCCCGCGTAGTTCGCCTGTTCAACACGTACGGCCCCCGGATGGATCCGGTGGACGGTCGGATCGTGCCCAACTTCATTACCCAGGCACTCCGCAACGAGCCGATTACGGTCTACGGAGACGGCTCGCAGACTCGGAGCCTTTGCTACGTGGATGACCTGGTCCGCGGGCTGCTCAAGATGGCTACGGCGGATGGAGTCACGGGCCAGGTGGTGAACCTGGGCAATCCCGACGAGCACACCGTGCTGGAGTACGCAAACCTGATACGCGAGCTTATTGGCTCGAGCTCCGAACTGGTCTACCGCGACCTCCCCGAGAACGATCCATCTCGACGGCGTCCGGACATCACGCGTGCCAGGACGCTGCTGAACTGGTCACCTTCGGTGGAGCTTCGCGACGGGCTCAGCCGCACCATCGAATGGTTCCGGGAGACTCTGGCAGGCCGCGCGAAAGCCACTCCGTGACGTTGGCGGCCCAGCTCACCCCCGAGGGCTTCTCACCTCGATCAAGCGCGAGAGAGTGGTGGGGCCTCTTAGGTATCTCGCTGCTGGCGCCCGCCATCGGAGGTGCTCCGCTCCAGGCTGTCCTGGGGGGCGTTGGCGGAGTCGCCCTGATCGGCGGCATGCTCATCGTGCCAACGCTTGGTCTCCACGCGCTCCTGGTGGCCATCCCTTTCGCGCCAAGCGTCACTCTGGGCGATGGCGACCTCACCATTCCCGGCGCCGAGCCGTTCGCACTGCTCCTGCTCGCGGTATGGATGGCACGCGGCCTGGCGCGAGGATCGCTTGAATTCCCGCGCGACGGCGTTATGGCAGCGCTGGGACTCCTGCTGCTCGCCCTGATCCTCTCCGGCATCTCCGCGTACCGAGTCCAGCCTGCCGCGAAAGAGATCCTGAAGTGGGCGTTGCTCGCGTTTGCCTACGTCTTCACCGCCACCCGGGTCCGCGACGCACGGCTACGCGCCATGCTCGTCGCCACGATGCTGTTCGCCGCCGCCGGCCAGGGCATCGAGGGCGTGGTCCAGTCCATCGTTGGCTTTGGGCCGCCAACGTTTGCTATCGGTGGCTTCATGCGGGCACACGGGGAGTTTGGCCAGCCAAATCCCTTCGCTGGATACCTGGGAACCATCCTCCCGATCGCCGTGATGGTGGCGCTCACTGCGCCCGAGCGGCGGCTCCGGTGGATTGCGGCCGTGGCCGGCGCGTGCATTGGCCTGGGCATCCTGTTCAGCCTGTCGCGCGGTGCGTGGCTGGGCCTGGCCGTGGCGGTGCTGGCGATGGCATTCGCCTGGAGTAGCAGAACGCGGCAAGCGCTCGTTCCCGTCGTCGCCGTCAGCGTATTGGTGTTCGCTCTTGGGGTGGTGGGAGCGCTACCACCGACGTTGGCAGACCGTATCAGATCCGTAGCGGACAACTTCGGCGTGTTCGACGCGAGGGGAGTCCAGCCAACCTCAGAGAACTTCGCCATCGTGGAGCGTATGGCGCACTGGCAGGCGGGCTGGTATATGTTTCGCGAGCAGCCATGGCAGGGCGTGGGGGCGGGCAATTACCCCGTCGCGTACGAAGACTACTTCCTGCCCGGTTGGAAGGATCCACTAGGCCACGCCCACAACTACTACATCAACATGGCTGCCGAGGCCGGCATCCCAGGACTCGCTGCATTGCTTCTGCTCCTCGCGGTGGCGCTCAGTCAAGCCATCGCCAACCTGCGACGCTCCGTCACGCCTGGCGACCGTGGGCTGGCGCTCGGCTTGTTGGGCAGTATTGTCCTACTCTGTACGCACAGTGTGTTCGACAATCTCCTGGTTCATGGCGTGGGCATCCATCTGGGCGTGCTGCTGGGACTGACCGCATCGAGCGGCGACGCGACTGGTGATTGAGTGACCCAGGAGACAACACCACTCACCATGCGCCCAACGGCGGACGCGCCCGGCGAGCCCGCCGCTGACGTGGACCCGCTCCAGAAGCGGTTCTTCAACGTAAGAACGCTGCTGTCATTCGCGCTCGGCATCGCCGTCATGGTGCTGGTGATACGACGAGTGGACGTGGACCCCCGGGCAATCATGGATCAACTCAGCCAGGCGAACGTGGCGTACCTGCTCATCGCGCTGGCGCTCTATCACTCCACGTTCATCATCCGCGCTCTTCGCTGGCGCAAGCTCCTCGAGAACGTTGGGTACCACGCCGACGGAGGGGTAGATCTACCCGGCGTGATGGGCATCGCCAAGATCGTGCTGCTCTCCTGGTTCGCCAACTGCATCGTCCCCGCCAAGCTGGGCGACGCCTACCGCGCGTACATGCTCAAGCACGAGGCGGGAGTCTCATTCTCAAAGACGTTCGGCACCATCCTTGCCGAGCGCATCATCGACACCCTGCTGCTGTTCGTCCTTCTGGGTGGCTCGGTGCTGCTGGCATTCCACGGCGCCCTACCCCCCGTCATCCTGAGCATCATGCAGGTGGGCCTGGGGCTGGTTGCCCTGGTGATCGTGGGTCTCGTGGCTATGCGCGGTCTTGGCGGGCCAATCAGGAAGCTGGTTCCGGGCCGCTTCCAGCGCCACTACGGGCTCTTCGAGGAGGGCACGCTTGGATCGTTCCAGGCCATGCCCCTGGTGCTGCTCTATTCCGCGGCGGGTTGGGCCATCGAGGCGGCTCGCCTCTACTTCGTGGGGCTCTCGCTGGGACTCACCGGCCTGTCAATTCCGGTGATCCTCTTCGTTGCGCTGGCCGCGGCTCTACTGACCACGCTGCCCGTCACGCCGGCCGGTCTGGGCTTCGTGGAGTCGGCCATCGTCGCCATCCTGATGCTGGCGGCGAGCTTCGGCCTGGCGCCGGGCGTAGACGAGAACGTGGCCGCGTCCGTAGCGATTCTAGACCGTGTGATCAGTTATTGGAGCATCATCGTCATCGGCCTGATCGTCTACGTCGTGGCCCGGCGCCGCTAGCGTCGGCGCCGCCGGGCGATCGGGCAGGACGTCCGAAGTGGCTCGCAACACCCCAACCATCGGCATCGACATCTCGGCCGCGCTGAACCAGCGGGCGGGTATTGGCCGGTTCGTGCGCAACCTCACGTCAGCCGTGGTAGCGGGCTCGCCAGACATCCGATATGTGCTCCTCCACGCGCGCCCGGACGGAGACGTGGGCGACCTCCCCAACGCTAGCAACGTCCGCACCGTCGTCGCTCCCCTGCGCCAACGTTTGCTGGACATTGTCTGGCACCGCGCGCGCCTCCCCGTGCCGGTGGACCTACTCACTGGGCGCCTGGACGTCTTCCACGCACCAAACTTTGTGCTGCCTCCCGTCCGCGCCGCCCGGACTGTGCTCACGATCCATGACCTGGCCTATCTGCTCCATCCGGAATGTGCTCATCCGAACCTGCGTGCCTACCTCGGACGCGCCGTACCCTACTCCGCGAAACGCGCGGACTACATCGTCGCCGACTCGGAGAACACGCGGTCGGACGTCATCTCAATGCTGGGAGTGGACCCCGACAGAATCGGCGTGGTGCCTGGGGGCGTCGAGCCCCGTTTCGCGCCAATCGCGGATCCGGCCGCGCTCGGCCGCGCGCGCACGGCCGTTGGTCTGGACGACTCCACGCCCTTCATCCTATTCGTCGGGACTATCGAGCCGCGCAAGAACCTGACCGCACTTATCCAGGCCTTCAACAACATGAAGGCACGGACAGGGCTTCCTCATCGCCTGGTACTGGCCGGACGGCGCGGTTGGCTTGCGGACGACATCTACGCGGCGGCGACGCGATCGCGGTGGTCCGCGCACATCACGTTCCCAAGCTTCGTGGCTGATGACGATCTGTCCGGCCTGTACTCCGCGGCTGAGATCTTCGCGTACCCGTCGCTCTATGAGGGGTTCGGCCTGCCGGTGCTGGAGGCGATGGCGTGCGGTACACCAGTGGTTTGCTCCAATACGAGCTCGCTGCCCGAGGCCGCCGGCGATGCCGCCGTCCTTGTGTCACCGCATGACGTCGATGGGCTGTCGGACGCGCTCGCTGCGCTTACCAGCGACACCGCGTTGAGAGCGCGGCACCGCGGGCTGGGGTTGGCGCAAGCCGCCCGATTCACCTGGCAGTCGGCGGCAGAGGCTCAAATCGCCGTCTACCGTCAACTGCTCGCCGAACGATGAGGCGGATCAGCGACCGACGGCGGGCCGTTCCAGAGAATGCAGGAACTCCACTGTCGCGCTGGTGGGACTGCCGGGGCCGAACACGGCCCGCACGCCCATTTCACGCAGGGCGGGCACATCCTCGTCCGGGATGATGCCGCCCACCCAGAGCGCCACATCGTCCAGACCCCGCGCCCGCAGCTCCGCCAACACCCGCGGCACCAGGGTCAGGTGCGCCCCGCTGAGGATAGACAGACCCACCGCCTGGACATCTTCTTGCAAGGCGATCTCCGCGATCATCTCTGGCGTCTGGCGGATGCCAGTGTAGATCACCTCGAACCCCGCGTCGCGTAGCGCACGGGCGATTACCTTGGCGCCCCGGTCGTGGCCATCCAGGCCTGGTTTGCCGATGAGCACGCGCATCGTCACGGCCGATGCCCGCCCTCCTCCAGCACCTGGGCCAGCTCCACCAGCACTCCACCCGCACTCGAAGGCGGGATGAAGCTCACCAGCCCCACGGCGCCGGGCCGGGCGATGGGCTCTATGAACTCCGCGCCCCGCTGCTTCAGAGTTGCCATAGCGCCGTCTATCTCCGCCACCTGAAAGCAGACGTGATGCAAACCCTGGCCACGTCGATCCAGAAACTTGCGGACGGTGTTGTCCTCGCGGGTGGTGGGCTCCAGCAACTCGATCTCGCAGTTTCCCACCTGGATCAGGGCGACCTTCAAGCCCCGCTCCGGGACGCGAAGGATCGAGATCTCACTGAGCCCCAAAACGTCGCGGTAGAAGCCCAGCGATTGCTCGATGCTCTCGACGGCCATCGCCACGTGATGCAGTCGCTGGATCACACCGTCGTCAGTGCTCATCATGGCTCCCGGAGAATCTGGCGCGCGATGATCAACCGTTGGATCTCCGAGGTGCCCTCGTAGATCTCGGTGATTTTGGCGTCGCGGAAGTAGCGCTGCACGGCGCTGTCGCGGATGTATCCATATCCGCCGTGGATCTGCAACGCCTTGGTTGCCACCCACATGGCAGTCTCTGAGGCCATCAGCTTCGCCATAGATGATTCCTGGCCAAAGGGGCGGCCACGATCCTTTAGCTGCGCTGCGCGATGGACGAGCAACCGGGCGGCGTCAATCCGCGTCGCCATGTCCGCGAGCATCCACTGCAATCCCTGGAACTCCGAGATGGCCTGGCCAAATGCGTGCCGCTGGCGAGCGTAGCCGACGGCTGCCTCATATGCCGCCTGAGCGATCCCCACCGCCTGCGCTGCAACGCCGATCCGGCCGCCCTCAAGGGTGCTCATCGCCAGGCGAAAGCCGCCCCCAACCTCTCCCAGCACGTGCTCACCCGGGACCACGCAATCATCGAAGTGCACCTGCGTGGTGGGTGAGGCGCGGATACCCAGCTTCTTCTCCCTGGCGCCCGGTCGGAGTCCCGGCCGGTCCGCCTCCACCAGAAACGCCGTGATCCCCCCACCATCGTCTTGCGTCGCGGCGTAGATGATGTACAGACCGGCCACATCCCCGTTGGAGATGAAGTTCTTGGTGCCGTTGAGCACGTAACTATCCCCGCGCCGTGTGGCCCGCGTCTGCATGTGGCGCGCGTCGCTCCCTGAAGCCGGCTCGCTGAGGCAATACGCACCAACCATCTCGCCGCTGCAGAGGCGCGGCAGGAACCGTTGCCGCTGGTGCGGAGTTCCGTGCTTGTAGATCGGTTCGCAGACGAGGGAGACGTTGACCGTCAGCGTCACCGCATGCGCGGCGCACGCCCGTGAGATCTCCTCCATGGCGAGCGCGTACTCAACCGCGCCGGCTCCAGCACCGCCGAACTCCTGGGGAACGGTGAGGCCCATCAAGCCCAATTGGCCCATCTTGGCCACGTTCTCCGCCGGATACGCCTCCGCCTCGTCAAACGCGGCCGCCACCGGTGCGATCTCGCGTTCGGCAAACTCACGGACGGTTGAACGAAAGAGCTCCTGGGTCGCGTCGAGCAGCAGGTTCATCGGTCTCCGACCAACAGCCTCGCCGACCGTTGGAACAACGACGGCCTAGGGGCGCGTCAGTGATTCCCGGGGGTTGCCGTCCCGGCAATGATACCCGTCACCGTCCTGATCCTCGATCCCACTGAATGACGCACTCACGCACGAGCTTCGCCGCGAGCGTGGCAGCGATGCCGGCCGGGTCAACCTCCGGGAGCACCTCGTTCACGTCCATCGCGACCACGTTGAGATCCGCCAGTGCATGAACCGCGGCCAGAAGCTCGCGCGAGGAGGGACCGCCCGGCTCCGGGCAACCGGTTCCCGGTGCGCCCGCGGGATCGACTACGTCGATGTCGATCGTCAGGTAGACGGGTCGATCGGCAATCGCACGCCTGACGGATGGCGGAATGTCGAGGGATTCCGACGCGTGGAGCGCGGTACGCGCCACGTGCCACTCATCCGCGGTGCCGGAGCGAGCACCCAACAACACCAAGCCGCCCAGCCCGAACTGGTCGCCCATCCGCCGCGCCCAGGTCCCGTGCGCGAGTCGTTGACCATCTAGCTCGTCGGCGAGATCCAGGTGGGCGTCAAACGAGATCACCACCAGGTCCTGATGCCGCGACCTGACGGCCCGGACGGCCCCAAGCGTCAAAGTATGTTCTCCGCCCAACAACACCGGCATCCCCGAAGGGGCCAGGCTGCTCACGGCGCGCTCGATCTCAACGAGCGCCGGCTCCAGGGCAAGCCCGCCCAGGTCAAGGTCGCCGTGATCGTTTAGCGCCGCGTGCGCGAGGTCCGCGTGCAGGACTGGGCTGTAGCTCTCGATGTTGTGGGACGCCCGACGGATGGCCGGGGGCGCCGCGCCAGTTCCCAACCTACCGGATCCCGTCAGATCCAGTGGGGCGCCGAGCAGGTGAGCGCGCCCGTCTGTCCCGGGCTGGCTACCCCAGAAGGCCGCGGACGGTGGCACCGTGCGCACGAGGAAGCTCCCTACCTGGGACGAGTGAATCAGCGAGAAACGCTGGCAGCGCGAACGCCGCCCGGTGCACTGCCGGGGTGTAGTACCGACAGCCACCCGGCGGCGAACGACGGGGTACCGCGGGATCGTGCGCGTTCGAGCCCACCGCGAAGCTCCACAGCGCGCCCGGATACGCGGGGACGTAGCCGAGGTATGTTGCAGCTTGTGGAAACACCGCGGCGACACGATGGGACACAAGCCGCATCTCCTCATTCATCAGCAACGGCGAGCCGGACTGAATGACGAAGACCCCCTCCGGGGACAACGCGCCGCGGGCCAGCCCAAAAAAACGCTCGCTGATCAGCTCAACGGCCGGTCCGACCGGATCCGTCGAATCGACGATGATCGCGTCAAACCGCTCCGTTGTCTGCTCCAGAAAGGCGAATCCATCGCCGATGACGAGCTCCGCCCGCGGATCAGCGAACGCTTCGCCCGCCAGTCCGGGCATCCACTCCGCGCACGCCCGAACGACGAGCTGGTCGATTTCTACCTGGACCGCTCGATCCACGCCGTGCATCAACACATGGCGCAAGCAGCCGCCGTCTCCACCACCGATGACAAGCACTGACTTTGGCGCGGGGTGCGCGAGCAGCGGAATGTGGACGAGCAGCTCGTGGTAGCAGAACTCGTCAGACGCCGTGGTCTGAACCGCGCCGTCGAGCACCAGCGCGCGGCCGAAGGGCACTGTGTCCAGCATCTCGATTCGCTGGTAGTCCGACTGCCCCGACCACAGAGACGACCGGACCTCTATGGACTGGGCAAAACCAAACCGCGGCTCTTCGCTGAACCACGCATGGCCAGCAGCAGCTTCCTGACGCGGCCGGAGCCGCTCAGACACCCACGAGGCCCCGGGTCATCTCCATGACCTGGATCCGCTCCGGCGTGAAGTGATCCTTCAGCACCGGCACCGCGTCCTCTGGGTTGCGCTGCTCGCCGCAGGTGAACACGTCCACGGCGGCGTAGCCGAGCTCTGGCCAGGTGTGGATTACCACGTGGGACTCAGACACGATTGCGACACCAGTCACGCCAATGGGGCTGAAGGGGTGGACGTTCATGCTCAGTAGCGTCAGCTTGAGCGCTGAGACGATATCCAACAGCGCCCGCTCCACGATGGACGGAGAATTTAGATTGGAGCAGCCCCACATCTCCAACACGAGGTGCCTACCGACACTCTTCACCCCGCATCCCTCCACCAGAGAACTACCGCGGCCACGGCACATCCCACGCGCTCTACGCGGTGCTCGGCCACCCTCACAACGACTCGGTCAAGGGGCAACCCTCTCCGCGCGAAACCCTCATGAACCATGCCGGTCACCACGCGCTCGGCGACATCACGCGCCGAAGCGTGGTACTCGAAAATCATCCCGTGCTTGCCGGCCTCGGAAAATCCCAGGCCAAGCGCGGCACAGACGGTCTCGCCCGCCGTGTCGCTGTGCATGACGGAGTAGACAGCCGGCACAAGCGACCCGGGCTCGATCTTCGGAGCCGCGGAGAGCAGCTCCGCGTTGGCCGGTACGATGCTGCTCACGCGCACCAGATTGAGATTCCCTATGCCCGCGGCGAGGAGGGCATTGTCGAAGGCATTGAGCTCGGTGGAGCCTTCCGCGCCACCAGACGTCAGCCACAACGTCTGCGGAGTGGGCCACGGCTGCATGCTCAGCCCCTCCAGGCGGCAGGTTGCCGCATTCCCGCTGGCCGGGTCGTGAACTCGTTCAATGCGGTGTTCATCAGCTCCAAGTGAATTCGGGCAACGAAAAAGCACCACCCCAAGGCGGCCCCGGTGGTAAGCCGACCCCAGCAAATGGTGCTGGACTCATCTGTCCGTCCGCCGCGGCGGACATCCTGTACCGTGATTCGCTCCGCAGAGCGACCGTTGAGTATACCACGCGCGAGGCACGGCGGCTCAACGGCCCAGGGCCCGGCTTGCGGAATCTTCCGGTTGGGTGCGCTATAATCGGCGGGCCTGCAAGTGAACGCGCCTGCGGGAACAGCGGCGGGATGACAGCCTGCCACCCCATCCGTACGGACTGCCGAAAGCTGAGCCACCGGGCACTGCCCAAAGCGCAGACTGATGTCCAACCTTCAAGTCCTTCGCTCCGTCTGTCCTCACGACTGTCCTGATGCCTGTGGCATGCTGGCACACGTGGAGGATGGCAAGATCGTCCGCGTCTCCGGTGATCCTGGTCATCCGGTCACCCGGGGCGCCATCTGCGGCAAGGCGGCGCGCTACGTCGAGCGCGTCTACAGCCCGGATCGAGTCCTGTACCCGCAGCGGCGCGTCGGCGCCAAGGGCGCTGGCAAGTTTGAGCGGATCACGTGGGCCGAGGCTCTCAAAATCGTCGGTGATCGATTCCGGGCCACGTTGGCCACGGACGGGGGAGACGGCATTCTTCCTTACTCTTTCGCTGGCAACATGGGGATCACCAGCATTTCCAGCATGGATCGACGCTTCTTCCACAAAATGGGCGCGTGCCAGCTTGACCGGACGGTGTGCTCAGTGGCCGGCAAGGCGGGGTACGCATACACCCTGGGAGACCAGATCGGCACGGACCCAGAGACCACTTCAGCCGCCAACTACATCATTGCCTGGGGCGCCAATCTCGTCTCGGCCAACATGCACCAGATGACGTACGTGCGTGAAGCGCAGCGGCGCGGCGGCAAATTCGTCCACATAGACGTTCACGCCAACCGGACATCCAAGTTCGCGGATTGGTTCATCCAGATCCGACCGGGTACGGACGGCGCATTGGCGCTGGGGATGATGCACGTCATCATCGCCGAGAGTCTCTACGACGCGGAGTACGTCTCGGCCCACACAGTAGGTTTCAAAGAGCTGGCGACCCGAGTCAGGGACTACCCACCGGAGCGCGTCGCCCAGATCACCGGTGTGCCGGTCGCGGACGTGGTCACGCTGGCACGCGAGTACGCCACCAACCGTCCCTCTTTCATCAGAATCGGCAACGGCCTCCAGCATCACGACAATGGCGGTATGGCGACGCGCACGATCTCGGCGCTGACCGGCCTGGTGGGCGCCTGGCGTGATGTGGGCGGAGGCGCCATGAAGAGCAACGCAGGCTACGGCGCGGTCAACGAAGCGGCACGGACTCGTCCGGATCTGCTGGGCGGGCGGCGACCGCGCAAGGTGAACATGAATCAGCTTGGCGACGCGCTCACGAGGCTAACCGATCCACCCATCAACATGCTCATGGTGTACTGCGCGAATCCGGCGGTCATCGCGCCTGACCAGACGGCCGTCGTGCGCGGCCTGGAACGCGAGGATCTGTTCACGGTCGTGCATGAGCAACTCCTCACGGATACCGCCCGCTATGCTGACATTCTGCTCCCGGCCACCACTCACTTTGAGCAGACGGATCTGTACTCAAGTTTCTGGCATCTGTACATGAACCTCGCGGATCCCGTGATCGCACCTCTCGGCGAAGCAAAGTCGAACGTGGAGCTCTTCCGTCTGCTCGCGGCCGAGATGGGTTATGAGGAGGACTGCTTCGCGGATGACGCCGACGCGATCATCAAGCAGTGCCTTGACAACCCGGCGAACCCTTATCTCGACGGGATCACGCTCGAGCGGCTGCGCGCCGAAGGGGCCGTACGCGTGAACGTTGAGCACCCCCACCCGTCGTTCGCGGACGGCAAGTTCCCCACGCCGAGTGGCAAGATCGAGCTGTTCTCGGCCGCGATGGAAAGCGCCGGGCTAGACCCGATTCCCAGCCATACGCCGTTAATCGAAGGTGGCGATGGCGAGCATCCCCCAGATGGCGCCCATCAGCTTGTATTTGTGACGCCACCGAATCACTTCTTCCTGAACTCCAGCTACGCCAATATGCCGTCCAACGTCAGGTCGGAGGGCACGCCCACCCTGGACATTCACCCCGCGGATGCCACGTTCCGCGGTATCGAGAATGGCCAGCACGTTCGCGTGTTCAACGATCGCGGGGAGGTACGGCTGACCGCGCGGATCACCACGGACGCGCAGCCCGGAGTTGTGGTGAGCTGCGGACTATGGTGGTTGCGCGATAGCCCCGGCGGCCTCGGAGTCAATGCCACTACGCCGCAGCGACTCGCGGACATGGCGGGTGGCGCGACATTCTTTTCAAATCTTGTCAGCGTGGAGCGTGTGAACGGGGCTGACTCCGCGGAACGGCCGCGGGCAACGGTTGGATCTGGCGCGACATCCAACGGAGCAATTGTGAGATGATAGGGACCGCGGTCGCGTCGGACACCGGCCCAAGAGCCTAAGGAGAACGAATGGCAAAGAGTCTCAAGGAAGCGCTGCTGGAGCGATTCACAGATCTGCAAGAGCTGGGAATCGCACCCACCAGCACCCCCGTGGAGGAGGACGGTCCGGCGATCGTCGTGGACGTCGGCCCGGGGGGAGGTCGCGACTCTGGAGCGCGGAGGGCGCGCGCCAGTCGGGGCGTTTCCGGGTACGATGATGACTCTCGCAGGGGCGGTGACGTTCCAATTCGCCCCAGGTCGCGGCCCCGTCGCGGCGAACGCGGCGGCGAGCGCCCGAAGCCGGGCGGAGAGCGATTCCGGCGCACGGAGAAGGGGGCGGCGGATGGAATGCTGCTTCCGGATGCGCCCGTGGGCGGCCGTCCTTCAGGGCCACGGCCGCCGCTACCCGGCGGGCCGCGTACAGATGGGGGTCCGCGACCCCTGGGTCCGCGCCCGGCCGGTGACCGTCCGCCGTTCGGCAATCGCCCAGGACCAGGTCCTCGTCCGGGCCCGCGCGGCGTTGGTCCGGGCGCTCCACGTCCCGAGATCAGCGTAACGGAGCGCCTGCAGCAGCGCGCCGAAGAGCGGCGGAATGAAGAGGCTCACAAGGAATTGCTTCTTCAAACCCTCGCCCGCGTGAACGGCTCTGAGCTAGACGCGGACGCCTACGCAAAGTTCCTCAACGACCTCACGCAGGAGACTGGCGCACTGCCGCCGCTCGACCGTGTAAACGAGGCCGTGAACCTGGCCGGCAGCCTTGATGTGGTCAAGATCGGCGCGCAGGTGCGGATGCTGTACCGTCGGTCGCGGGCAAGGCCCGCAGCGGCACCAAGCTAAGCCCGGGCGCTTCGCGGTGGGCTCGAGCGGGGGCGGCAATGCCGCCCCCGCTCGGCATTTCTCGGGCTTTCTACCGTCCCGGCTTGGCGGCAGGGCCGGCCGTGGGCTGAGGCGGCGCCAGGCCAGGTGGCGTGCGTGGCAGGAATCCCGGCACGCCGGCGGGTGGCGGGGCCGGTGGGGCGGAACGACCTCCACCGGAGCTATTGGGCTGCCCAGCCGTGTTCGCAGGCGCCACGATGGGCGCGGGTGTCGCCGTGGGCGCCGCTGAACCCGGGCGAGCGGCCGCGGGCGCTGGAGCGGCCGGAGCGGCCACAGCACGACCGGCACCGGCCACGGTCTGCGGCACCGCTATGGGCAACTGTGGGAGAGGCGGCGCCTTGACATCCTCAGGCACCTTGAATAGCGTCCTGAGCACGCGGGCCGCGATGGGCGCGGCGTCACGGCTGCTTGATCCGCGCTCCACAAACACAGTCACCGCATACCTGGGATTCTCCACGGGCGCAAAGCCCGTGAACCAGCCGTGCGTGGGTAGCTCGCCCTGAGGATTCGTAGCCTGGCCAAATTCGGCCGTGCCGGTCTTGCCGGCCACGCGGACACCGGGGATCCGATAGTCCCGCAGCAACTGGGCGCTGAATCCGGCTTCCATCCCCTCGATCGTGGTTCGGATGTATCGCGGATCCACATCCAGGCGGCGGATGACGGCGGGCTCGCGGCTCTCCACTACGCGGCCATCGCTGTCCAAAATCTCGCGCACAACTCTTGGACGCAGCAGCACACCGCCGTTGGCGATGGCTGTGGTCATGTTGTGCACCTGAATGGGTGTGGCTTCCACGTAGCCCTGGCCGATCGACATGTTGTACGTGTCGCCCTTCACCCACTTCTCGCCGATGCGCTGTAGCTTCCACGCCTCGTCGGGAATGGTCCCGCTGGACTCGCCAGCGATGTCCAGTCCGCTGCGCGCACCGTATCCAAGCATCCGCGCGTAGCGAGCAAGCCGCTCATTTCCAAGACCCGTGAACTTGTCTTGCTCGTAACCGCCACCCAGGTAGAAGAAGTAGATGTTGGACGAATTGGCAATAGCCTGTACGTAGTTCAGGCGGCCAAGCGGCGCCCAGTCCGGGAACGGTTGCCGGAAGGCGGGATAGTAATCATGCGGAACGTAGAGCACACCTTTGCTCTCAATGATGGTGTCTCGTGTGGCCACGCCCTCCTGCAGCGCCCCGAGCCCCGTCACCAGCTTGAATGTGGACCCGGGTGGGTAGTTGCCGGCGATCGCCCGATGGAAGAACGGCTGTTCAGGATCCTTCAGCAGCCGGGTGAGTTCCTCATCCTTGGTGTCATCGGTGAAGACGTTGCTATCAAACGTCGGGAGGCTCACCATCGCCAGAATGTCGCCCGTGCGAACCTCACTGACGATCACGACGCCCACGTTCCCGTTCTTGAGGCCCTCGCGCAGGATGGTGGTTACCGTCCGCTGCAGTTCCACGTCGATCGTGAGCTTCAGGTTCTTTCCGGGCTCAGGCCTCTCCACCCGAAGCTCGGCGATCTCACGGCCAGACGCCTCCACCTCGTACATCCGACGGCCGGGCCGCCCCCGAAGGAACGGTTCGTACGTGTCCTCCACGCCGGCGCTGCCGATCCGATCGTTGATGGTGTAGCCCTCTTTTTCCAGCTTCTGCTTGTACTCGGCGGGAGAAAGCAGCGCCGGGGAGATTGGACCGGTGTAGCCGAGGACGTGCGACAGGAGGGCACCTTCCGAGTAGCGGCGGGCCGAGTCCACCGATACGGAGACGCCAGGCAGATCGATGTGCGATTGCTCAATCATCAGCGCTGTGTCGCGTGGCACGTTGGACTTCACCAGGACCGGACTGAACCGATCCCCGAGCTTCGATTGGCGGTCCACGATCAGCGCGATGTCATTAGGCGGCATGCCCAGCATGCCGCCGAGCCGATCGAACACCTGCCGTTCATTGCGGGACGGCAGATCGGCGGGTACGATCGAGACGGCAAACACGGGCGCATTGGCCGCGAGCAGAACTCCGTTCCGGTCGTAGATCACGCCCCTTGGCGCCGGGATGGGGCTGACCCGGATCCGGTTGTTATCCGCCCGCTCGCGAAGCTGCGGCCCCTCGACGATCTGGAGCCGCCAGAGCTGCGCGGCGAGGATGCCAAAAAGGACGACCACCGCCACCTTGAATAAGCGGCCGGCCGCCACGGCGGTGATCCGCGGCTCGGGAGAATCAAGCATGAGAAGGAGGGCGGTGCCCGGTCGGAGTGTATCCGCTGCTACTTCAGTCCAGCCACCAAAATCCGTCCTCCGACCTGCGAACGTCGTCGCGATAAATCTCCGCGCGGCTTGCGGGAACGTGATACACTGGGACCAGAGCAACGGCCTCCGCACGCCGTGCCTGACTTGCTGAACCGGGAGCGAAGCTCTGGTAGGTCACGCGGCCCTAGTTGCACTGTGCTCCGCCTGCGATCATGAAGTGGGCGAGATCAGAGATGGTCGTTTTGTCCCCGCGGCGGACTGCGGGCAGCCCCTGAGAATTCAGGATGGAAGAGTGGTCTGCTGCGAGTGCGGCGGCGGGCTAGATCCTCTGCCCGCGCAACACGCGCCCGACGAGGAGTCCAGTCCGCCGATCCTTCTTCGCCGCTGACATGCCACGAGGGCGGCCCACGGCCGCCCTCGTAAGCACTTCGTTCGGCAGCAGGTCTAGGCGGTTACCGCGCCTTCTTCCTTCAGCCGCTTGATCGCCGACTCGTACCCGGAGACCGTACGGTCCACGTCCTCTTCGGTGTGCACGGCGGAGACAATCAGCTTCATCCCCATGGGATCCACTCCGGCGAGACGCATCGCCGCCTGGAATTTGGACTGAAGCTTACGGGCAGGCAGTTCCGAATTCAGCGTCATGTCTACCATGGACGCCCAGCCCGTGGCCGTGCCACCCACGCCGTGCCGCTTCAGCACGTCAAGGAACCCGGCCTTGATCGCGTCCGCCCGAGCGGCTGCCGTCTTCTGGACGGACGGGTCCTTCACGATGTTCAAGCAGGCCGTGCCCGCGGCGGCGGAGACGGGATTGGCGTTGAACGTACCGGGATGGGCGATGCGTCCAAAGCGGAGCCACTGCGGGTCATCCCGGAACTCAAACAGCGACATCACCTCGCGACTGCCCGCCACGGCGCCACCTGGGTAACCGCCGGCGAGAATCTTGGCCAGCGTGGTCAACTCGGGCTTGACGCCAAAGAACTCCTGCGCCCCGCCCGGAGCGTAGCGGAAACCGGTGACGACCTCGTCAAAGATGGTCAGGGCACCGTACCGGCGCGTGAGCGGGATAACATCGCGGGCGAACGATTCGGTGAGCCCATTGCCCCAGTGGATGACGCCCGCAACGTCACCCTTTGCAAGCTCCGCCTCCAGCGCCGCCAGGTCCAGGTGTGGCACCCCGGTCACGGTGTCCTGTACCGCCTTGGGGATACCTTTGGAGATTGGCACATCATAGGGCGGCAGCATGGCGATGGCCGCGTAGTCATGCCAGCCGTGGAAGTGGCCATTGGTCTTGATGATGCGGTCGCGCCCCGTGAAGGCCCGCGCCAGGCGCATCGCCATCATGGTGGCCTCGGTGCCGGAAGAGGTGAACTTCACCACATCCGCGCTCGGGACTATCTGGGTAACCAACTCCGCCCACTGCATCTCGAGCTCGGTGTTGCCGCCAAGGTGGGTACCGAGCTGTGCCTGGCGAACGACAGCCTCCGTCACCGCGGGATGGCAGTGGCCCAGCAGCAGCGCGCCGTGGCCGCCCCAGTAATCCACATACTCGTTGCCATCCACGTCCCACTTTCGTGAGGCCTTGGCCCGAGTGATGTACAGCGGGAACGGCTCGGCGTAGCGGCTATCGTGGGTGACACCGCTGGGCAGCGTGGTCTTTGCCCGCTCGTAGAGCGCCGCCGACCCGGCGAACCGCTCAAAGACCTCTTCTTCTACTGTTAGCGGCCTCGCTTCCATCACCATGGGATGGCGCCTCCGAGTTGAACTAGTCCGCATCATAGCAAACGCGCATCCGGCTCCCGCGCCTCCGCCCGCCAAACCACTACCATAGCGTTGATGGCGGCCGCGGAGGATGGGGAGCATCACCGCACCGGAAGCAGCCCACGGCCCCAGAACCCCACCCAGGGCCTGACGAGCCAGGCCCTTTAGCAAGAGGAGTCCGCGACATGCCTAGTGGAACCATCCGCGTGGGATTCATCGGTGCCGGCGGGATCGTCCGCACCCGCCACGTCCCTGGCCTCCGCGCCGTACCCGGCGTGGAGTTTGCCGGTGTGGTCAACCGCAGCCGCGAATCGTCAGAGCGGGCGGCGCAGGAATTCGGAATCTCCCGCGTGTACGACAGTCCAAAGCAGCTCATTGAATCGGATGAGATTGATGCCGTGTGGATCGGCGCGCACCCATACGTCCATCGCGAGCTCAGCGTCGCTGCTCTGGATGCCGGCAAGCACGTGTTCTGCCAGGCGCGCATGGCCATGGACTACCGGGATGCCAAGCTTATGTGGGAGCGCTCGCTCAAGTCCGACTGCACCACCATGCTCTGCCCGCCGCCGCACTTCATGTACGGCGACCGGGTCATCAGAAGGCTGATCCGCGAAGGGGCCGTAGGCGAACCCCGGAACATCGTGGTTCAGTCGTTTGCGTCCGCCTATATCGACGCAGATGCCCCGCTCCACTGGCGCCAGGATCGCTCGATCTCCGGCCTCAACACGCTGGACTTCGGCATGATGATCGAGGTGACGCAGCGGTGGCTTGGCTACGCCAAGTCCGTCACGGCGCTCGCCCATACGTTCAACCTGACGCGCACCACGGCTGAGGGGGAGAAGCAAGTAGTGGGCCGACCGGACACCGTGGCCGCCGTCGCCGAGCTGGAGAGCGGCGCCATCGCCACGATCACCTGCAGCGGCGTCGCCGCGCAGGCCGGTGACTCGAATGGCTACGAAATCTACGGCACGAAGGGCACCCTGAAGTACACCATGAGCCCGGGTTTCACCAATGACCGCATCACCCTGGCGCCGGCCGCCGGCGGCGCGGCAGTCGAGGTCACGGTGTCTCCACAAGAGGCGCGACCCTGGACCGTGGAAGCGGACTTCATCGCCGGTGTCCGGGAGGGACGACGGTCCGTGGAGCCTTCATTCTGGGACGGTCTCAAATATATGGAGATGACGGAAGCCGTGTTCCGCTCCGTTGAAGAGGGGCGGACGATCTCCCTGCCCTTCGAGAATCTGACCACCTCGTAGGCTTCCAGATGCGTCGCCGGGCGCCCCCGGATCATGGTCAGCGGGCGCCCGGTGCGACGCCAACGTGACAAAAGACTGGCATGTCAGTCGCGAACAGTCTTCTATAATCGAGCCGGAGTCGAGCGGAATCGCGCGATCAGCGGGGTTCGGCTGAGGAAGCGGGCAGTGGCAGAGCGAAACCTCGTGGTCGTTGAGTCGGCCGCGAAGGCCAAGACGATTGAAAAATTCCTGGGGCGCGGCTATACGGTGCGCGCCTGTCTGGGCCACGTACGTGACCTGCCCAAGAGCAAGCTCGGGGTGGACGTGGAGCATGACTTCATGCCCGCCTACGTCGACTCGCCCGAGAAGCGCGACGTTGTGAAGCGGCTCCGCGACGAGGCCAAGTCCTCGTCTCAGGTGTACATTGCCACGGACCCTGACCGGGAGGGCGAAGCCATTGCCTGGCATCTGGTAACCGCCATGAAGCTGGGGAATAAGCCGGTCCGTCGCATCGAGTTCCATGAGGTCACGAAGGACGCTGTGCTGAGGGCGGTCGCCTCCCCGCGCGACATCGACCTGCGGCGGGTGGACGCACAGCAGGCGCGCCGCGTTCTGGACCGTCTGGTGGGCTACAAGATCAGCCCGCTCCTGTGGAAGAAGGTCCGCCCGGGCTTGTCCGCGGGCCGCGTGCAGTCCGTGGCAGTGCGGCTGGTCGTGGACCGAGAGCGGGAGCGGGACGCCTTCCAGTCTGTGGAGTACTGGTCGCTTCACGCGGAACTGGCGCAGCTCGGCGCAACCTCGCAGGTGTTCAAGGCCAATTTGAACGAGCGCGAAGGCCACAAGATAGAGTTGCACACACAACTCGAGAGCGATGCCGTTATCAGCGATCTGGAAGGCGCCCGCTACCAGGTGCGCGAGATTCGCAAGCGCGAGCAACAGCGCCACCCCACAGCGCCGTTCACTACCAGCACGCTGCAACAGGAAGCCAGTCGCAAGCTTGGCTTTACGGCTCGACGGACGATGGTGGTGGCCCAGCAGCTCTATGAGGGTATTGACATCGGCGGCGAGACGGTTGGTCTCATCACATACATGCGAACCGACTCAGTCAACGTGGCGATTTCCGCCGTGGAAGAGGCCCGCGACTGGATCCGCACCACGTTCGACCCGAACATGGTGCCGGCGCAACCGCGCACCTATCGGACACGCAGCCGTCTGGCGCAAGAGGCACATGAGGCCATCCGCCCCACCGCCGTCGCCCGCGAACCCGCGCACCTGGCCAGCCGGCTGGACCGCGATCAGCTCCGCCTTTACGAGCTGGTTTGGAAGCGGTTCGTGGCCAGCCAGATGTCTTCCGCCATCTTCGATGTGACGTCGATAGACATAGACGCTCGGGCGGATGGACGGCCTCGGTATGGCTTCCGCGCCACCGGCTCCGTGCTGCGCTTCCGCGGCTTCCTAGAGATGTACCTGGAAGGACGTGACGACGGCGAGGAGGATGAAGACGGACGGCAACGCCTGCCAGAGTTGACGCAGGATGAGCAGCTCCGCCTGGAGCGGCTCCTTCCTGAACAGCACTTCACCCAGCCGCCGCCGCGGTACACGGAGGCTACGCTGGTCAAGGCCCTGGAAGAACGCGGGATCGGCCGACCGTCCACGTACGCTCCCATCCTGTCCACCATTCAGGATCGCGGCTACGTTGAACGAGAGGATCGCCGCTTCAAGCCCACAGAGGTGGGTTACCTGGTCAACGACTTGTTGATGGGTCACTTCGCGAATGTGGTTGACCTTGACTTCACGGCTAACCTGGAAGGCAAGTTGGACGACATTGCCACAGGTGATACGCCGTGGGTGCCAGTGGTCAGGGAGTTCTACGAACCGTTCGAAGTGAACCTCGACCGTGCCCAGCAAGAGATCGAGCACGTCAACAAGACGGCGGAGATCACGGACAAGCTCTGCGAGAAGTGCGGCAAGCCCATGGCCATCAAGCTGGGGAAATTTGGACGGTTTCTTTCCTGCACCGGCTTCCCGCAGTGCCGAAATGCCACTCCTCTAGAGGGTGAGCAGCCCGCCGTGGAGCCGAGTGATGAGATCTGCGAGACCTGTGCCAAGCCCATGGTGATCAAAACCGGTCGTTACGGCAAGTTCCTGTCGTGCAGCGACTATCCCACGTGCAAGACCACCCGACCTATCCTGGTGAAACTCGGCGTCGGCTGTCCTGTCTGCGGGACGGACCTTGTTGAGAAACGCAGCCGATTTGGCAAGACGTTCTATGGCTGTAGTGCTTACCCGGCCTGTAGCTGGTTGTCCTGGCAGCGGCCGCTTCCAGAGCCCTGCGACATCTGCGGCAAGCTACGATTCCAGATGTCCGGCGACCGGATCCACTGCCTGGGCTGCGACGGTGAGCTGCCCAGTCGAAGGCGTGCGCAGGCCGGCGAGGCTGAGGGAGACGCAAAGGCCCCGGCACGCCGGCGCGGCGTGGCTGCCTCTGCCCGGTCTACCGCCGGACGATCCACACGTGCCTCCGCGCCCCGCGGACGCGCCAGCGGCACCGGTGGCCGCACAGCGGGGACACGGCCGTCCGGCCAGCCCCGCCGCAAGAAAGCCAGCTAGCGCCTCGCCAGCCCCGCCGCGAATCCTCGATCATCACAGGCGTCTATCACGACTCACGAGACTGAGGTCCAACACGCTATGAGTAAGCACGGTGACCGGATAGAGCGGCTACGCGCTCAGCTCGAGACGGACAATCTGGACGCATTCCTGGTATCTCAGCCCGAGTCCCGCTTCTACCTGAGCGGCTACACCGGGCATGACCTTCCGCCGCGTGACTCCGCCGGGTACCTGGTAATCGGGAAGAAGGACGCGTTCCTACTCACCGATCCACGCACGAGCGAGCAGGCCGAGTACGAGACATCTGGCTACGAGGTAGTCGTCTACTCTGGCGAGAACCGCATGACCGATCGCGTCAAGCAGGTGGTTCAGCGCATTGGCGCCACCCGGGTTGGCTTTGAGTCTATCCACCTGCCGCACGCGTTCTGGGCCGCTATCCAGGCAGCCCTCGCAGGCGCCTCGACGTTCCTGCCCATCAAAGATCTGGTTGACCGATTGCGGGTGGTCAAGGACTCCGCGGAGATGAAGTCGCTCCAGGCGGCGATCGACGTGCTGGACGAGTGCTTCATCCACGTGGCGCGCAACGAGCTTCGCGCTGGACGAACGGAGCTCCAGGTGGCCGCGGAGATCTCCCGCTTTTTGGACCGGCGTGGCTACACCACGTCATTCCCCTCCATCGTCGCCAGCGGAACCAACGCGTCGATGCCCCACGCCGTGCCCACCGAGCGCGTCATTCGGGAGGGTGAACCCATCACTATCGACATCGGCGCGCTGGTGGAAGGCTACTGTTCGGACATGACGCGTACCGTCTGTATCGGTGAGCCCTCCGCCAAGCTACGGGAGGTCTACGCGCTGGTGCTGGAAGCCCAGGATCGCGCGGAGAAGCGGGTTCGCGTGGGCATGACCGGCGTGGAAGCAGATGCCCTGGCACGTGACTTCCTCAAGGAGCGCGGTCACGGCGAGTACTTCACCCACGGTCTGGGGCACGGAATCGGCCTGGAGGTGCATGAGCCGCCTTCGCTCTCACTGCGCGGCGAGCAGAAGCTGGAGACCGGGATGGTGTTCAGCGTGGAGCCGGGGATTTATCAGGCTGGGTGGGGCGGCGTGCGCATCGAGGACCTGGTGCGGCTCGAGGACTCCGGTGCCAAGATTCTGTGCCGCTCGCCCAAGGCTCTCGAACTGTCGGAGGTCATCGCGTGATTTCAACTGGCGATCTGAAGAAGGGCATCATCATCGAGATGGATAGGCAGCTCTTCTCCATCATGGACTACCAGCACCAGAAGATCGGTCGCGGCAGCGCCCAGGTTCGCATGAAGATCCGAAACGTCCGCACCGGCGCCATCTCCGACACCACGGTGCAGGCCGGGTCCAAATTTCCGCGCGTGCGGCTGGAACAGCATGACATGAGCTATCTGTACGCCGAGGACTCCAACTACTACTTCATGGACCAGCAGTCGTACGACCAGATCGCGCTCACCCCAGACCAGCTTGGGGACGCTATCAACTACCTCAAGGACGGACTGGTGCTCCAGGTGTCCTTCTACGAAGAAGAGCCGGTCGCGGTTGACTTGCCAATCACGGTTGAGCTCCAGATCGTGGAGACGGACCCAGGCTTCCGGGGTGATACCGCCACCGGCGGCACCAAGCCAGCCAAGCTAGAGACTGGCCTCATCGTTCAGGTGCCACTCTTCGTTAACCAGGGCGAGATCATCAAGGTGGACACGCGGTCAGGCGAGTATCTGGAGCGTGTGTAGTCACGCGCTCTGAGACCATGAGCAGGCGTCCGCAACCTCACCTCCTGGCGCGCCGGCATGCCGCCGATTGAGCGTGACGGCGCGAGCGCGCGACACCGGTGGATCGACGATGTGGGCGAGCTCTTACGCCTCATTGGCGCATCGGAATTTGAGGAGGTCGAGGTGGCCAGCGGCTCCTTGACGGTCTCCGTCCGACGTGACCCCGCCGGCACGATCGCTCCGGAGCTTCTCACGTCGCTGTCACCCGCGGCAACTTCGGACATCTCAGTCACCATCCGGGCACCCGGAGTAGGCGTGTATCGCCGGGTGACCGGAGCGCGAGGTGACAGTCCCGTGGAGGCAGGGCAGCCAGTATCCATTGGGCAGGCGGTGGGCGCTGTTGAAACACTGGGTATGCTCAACCGAGTCATAGCCGAGGAGGCCGGCGTGGTAGATCAGATCCACGTGGCTGATGGAGACGCGGTAGAGTTCGGCCAACCCCTCGTCACCCTGCGACTTAGCTGAGCCGTCGTGGACATCCTGTCCGTCTCCCTGGTTGGAGAGCACATCCGCCAGCGGCTGGAGTCAGACGAGATGCTCGCCGACCTCTGGGTGCAGGGGGAGATCGTGAGCGCCTCGCGCTCGCCGCGCGGCCACCACTACTTCACCCTGCGGGATGACGCCGCACAGCTCCGGGCCGTGCTCTTCCAGGGCATCGCGGCACGGATAGCCACGCAGCCAATGGCGGGCGACAGCGTGATCGTCCACGGACGTATCTCCTGGTACGAGCCCACCGGGAGCGGCCAGCTCGTGGTGGACCGCCTGTTTCCGGCAGGTGTTGGGGAGTCCTATCTGCGCTTCGAGGCGCTCAAGCTACGCCTGGAACAGGAAGGGCTCTTTGCACCGGAGCGCAAGCGCCCGCTGCCACCGATGCCGCGCCACGTGGGACTGGTGACGTCGCGTAGCGGGGCGGTGTACCACGACGTCGTGAACGTGCTCAGCCGGCGATACCCATTAGCCGAGCTGGTGTTCGTCCACAGCTCGGTTCAGGGCGAGCTCGCTCCGCTCGAGCTGGTGCAGGCGCTGCAGACGCTCTCTCGATGGCGATCGCCGGATGGCGACGCGGTAGACGTGGCGATCGTGGGTCGAGGCGGGGGCGCTCCGGAGGAGCTCGCCGTGTTCAACGATGAGCGTGTAGCCCGCGCGGTCTTTGCTTTCCCCTCACCCATCATCTCGGCGGTGGGCCACGAGACGGACACCACCATCTGTGACTACGTGGCGGACGCCCGCGCCCCCACACCATCAGCGGCCGCCGAGATTGCCACACCCAGCACGGAGGAGCTCCTCCGTGACGTGACCGCGCTACGGAACGCCGTGGTCCCCGCCCTGCACGGGGTGCTGGCCAGGCTTGGCGCGGAGCTGGACCAACTGGATCGGCGCCTCGGGATGGCCTCACCTCGGACTGTCACCTCACGATATCGTGAACGCGTGGAGCAACTCGTGACCGCTGGCCGCTCCAACATGACGACGCGTTGGACAACGTGGAACGAGCGCCTGTCGGCGCGGACGCTGCAGCTCCGCGCCCTGGACCCGCGGGCCACGCTTGCCCGTGGGTACGCTATCGTGACGCACGCGGCCGGCTCCCACGCCGGCCAGGTAGTGCTTTCGGCGCGGCAGGTGCTGCCGCGAGATGAGCTGGAGATCCAGATGACAGACGGTATGGTTCCGGCCGTCGCCGGCGCATCCATCGCAGGGCCCCCCCAGTCGTGAGCGACGAAACCGTGGACGGCGCGAGCGTCGAGTCGTTCGAGGAAGCGTTTCGCCAGCTTCAAGAGACGGTTGAACGGCTGGAGTCCGGAGGACTCCCATTGGCGGAAGCGCTGGACACCTACGAACGTGCGATGGATCTCGCCGGTCGCTGCCGCGGGCTCCTGGACCGCGCTGAGCTTCGAATCACGCAACTCACGGCCGGCCCTGAGGGTGCCGCGGACGACGACGCCGCGATCGGCTCGGTGAGCTGAGCGGCCCCGTCGCTCACCACGGAACGAGCACGTGTCGGAGATCCTGAACAACAACGCCCTCATCGTCTCAGCGCTGGCCTGGGCACTGGCACAGATCTCCAAGCTCTTGATCGTGCTACTGCGAGAACGGCGCCTGGAAATCTGGTTTCTCACCAGCGCGGGTGGGATGCCCAGCTCGCATTCTGCCCTTGTCGTGGCGTTGGCTACGCGGGTGGCTATGGAATCCGGCATCTCGTCCAACAGCTTCGCGGTGGCGGCCATCTTCGCCAGCGTGGTGCTATATGACGCGGCGGGCATTCGGCGCGCCGTGAGCATTCAGGCATCCATCCTCAACCGCATGCTCACGGAAGTCCGCGAATATCAACGGTTCAGCGAACAGCGGCTGCTCGAGCTGCTCGGCCACACGCCCTTCGAGGTGTTCGTCGGCTCCCTACTGGGTCTCTTGATCGCGCTGACCTGGTAGAGGGCGAGCGGCTACGGCGTTCGGGAGACCATCTCCATACGCGCCCGCACAATCAACCGGTCCAGGTACTCGCGTGTGGCCGGCCGAAACTCACCACCGCACGTAATCAAGGTGAGCAGCGAGTGGTCCGTCTCAGGATAGAAGATCTCATCTACCGGCGCGCCCTCTGCGCGGACCCAGCGCGAGCCCACCACCACGTAACGCCAATCGGTCCCATCCGCATCGGACACGGTGAGCACGTCACCCTCGTCCAGGAGGTGAATCGATCCAAACGTCCGCGGTCGACCGTCCCAGTCCACGTGGCCGGCCAGCACGGCGTTTCCCAGCGCACCCACCCCGGGTCCCAGCGAGTACCAACCTACTTCATCAGGATTCGTGGGTGCGGCCATTGAGCCGTCCGCGTCGAGGCCCACCGGGACGATGCGAGCGTTCAGGCCAATGCTGGGGATCTTGATCTGGATTGGCGTGAACCCGCCGAACGCGAACGTGGGGAGCTCCGCATCAGCGCCGTGGGGAGCAAATGCCGGAGGCTCTGTCGGAGGAGGTGGTGGGGCAGGCGTGATATCCGGCGGCTCCAGCACCGGATCCACCAGCACGTCCTGAGCACTGGCCTTCTGGACACCCGCTAGCTGGGCACCCATCAGCAAGGCCGATGCTTGGAGGATGAACCGTCGCCTTGCGACGGACGCCCGGATCATGCCTCCGCGGCAACGGTCACCGCCGTGACCGTGTCGAGGTTGAACATCATGGTCCGATTGCGCTGCTTGCAGTCACCAATGACGTACCAGGAGTCCAGGTACGGCACCAACAGCTCCGGCTCAACCAGCGGCTCCGGCACCGGCGACGTGGTATCGCCTGGCGGATAGTGCAGGCGGACGGAGGTGCCCCGGAGGAGGCTGTCTGAAAGCGCCGCGAACACCTGCTGCTGATAGCCAGAACGGGTGGCCGTCACAGCCTCCAGAGTGCGCTGAACCAGCGGCTGCAGGTGTGCCGGGAACATTGCTGGCAGCTTTCGAAGCAGCGACTGGAGGCGATCCAGCGGGATCGTCCGATCACGCATGGCCTGTCGCAGAATCATGATGAGAAGCTGCGCCTCGCGGAGGTCGAAGCATCCCGTCGCGGACTCCGGCGCGCCCTCGGCAACGAACCGGTACCCTTGCCGGCGGACCAGCGGAAGGTGCATGTCCGTGCGGATGATGTTGAGGTCCGCCTGCACCTGGCGTTCGCTCAGGTGGAACTTGTCAGCGAGCTCGCGGCGGCTCTTCCCCGGCGTCTCAGCGATATCCTCGACGATATGCCAGATGCGGCGAAACCGGTCCGCCACAAGACGCTTGCGTTCCATCACTTTGACTGCCCTCGAAGTGCCAGCCGTGGCAAATTGTGGACAATAGAAAAGCCGCCGGCAGAACGCCATAGCGTTGCTGCGGAGTCTCCGGCGGCCTTGTACTTCTATCCACCTGGTACGCGAGCCGGGATTCGAACCCGGGGCCTCAGCCTCCGCAGGGCTGCGCTCTAATCCGCTGAGCTACTCGCGCCGGCTCGCGTAGTGTACCATAGGCTTTGAGGCGTTACAAGAGAGTTACGACAAGTAATTTCAAGGAGTTTCGCATGAAATTGACCGTGGTCGGGGGCGCCGGCAGGGTGGGGTCTACCACCTTGTTCAAGCTCCTGCTCGACGGCGGATTTCAGGAGCTGGTGGTTCTCGACATCATGCGTGAGGCCGCCGAGGGCGAGGTGATGGACCTCCTCCACGGCATGGCACTTTCGCATCGCTGCAAGCTCACCTCGGGCGACTACGACGCGAGCGCGGACTCCGATTTCGTCGTCGTCACGGCCGGCATCCCCCGCCAACCGGGCGAGACGCGCCTGGATCTGCTGAAGAAGAACGTCACCCTGATGTCGGGCGTGCTCGAGAACATCACCCGTTACAGCAAGAACCCGTTCTTGATCATGGTTGCGAATCCGGTGGACGTGCTCACCTATCAGGCGATCAAGACCACCGGTTACCCGGTGGACCGGGTGATCGGCACCGGCACATTGCTGGACACCACGCGCTTCCGCTCATTGCTGGGTGCCCGTCTCGGCGTCACACCGGATCAGGTGTACGCTTACATGCTAGGTGAGCACGGGGATAGCCAGGCCCCCATCACCAGCACGGCCACGGTGGCCGGCATTCCGCTGGCGCAGTTCCCGGGCTACAGCGACGAGATGCTGGCGGAGACCATCGAGGCCACTCGATACGGTGGCGCCGAGGTGATCAAGCGCAAGCGTGGCACCTTCTACTCTGTGGCGCCCATGATCTGCGAGCTCATCCGATCCATCCGTCTCGATGAGAAGCGCGTGCTCCCGGTCTCCACGCTGATGGATGGCTCATTCCTGGGGATCAAAGACGTGGCTCTCTCCCTTCCCACCGTCGTGGGGGCGGCTGGCCGTGAGCGCGTGCTCCACCCGGTGATCAGCTCGTCGGAGCAGGAGGCCCTTCTCAACTCCGCGCGCGTATTGCGCGGAGCCATCGACGAAGTGGGGCTCTAGACGGGTACCAGACCGGCAAGCGTGGCCGCCCGCCGGCAAGCGGCGCGGCCACGCCATTCTGAGACAGCACGTCCGCGCCGCTCGCCATGACCGCGCCTCGCGCCACGCTCGCCGGCGATATCTCGGGCTCGCGCGCAGCATCTCCAAGGATCCACCTTTGGTCCCTGGCCCGCGCTGTGATCGGCGCCGACCTCCTCATCGGGCTGGCGATCGTGCTGAGCGCGCTCGCCATGCGCATTCCGTACCTGTGGAGTATCCCCACCTTCACGGACGAGTCGCGAGAGGTGCTCCTGGCCATCCAGGTCATGCGCGGCGAAGACCTGGGCCTGGTGAATGTAGACGCGTACATCGGCGGGTTCTGGAACTGGCTATTGGCCGCCTGCTTCTGGCTGTTTGGGCTCTCGCCGTACACGCCCAGGCTGGTGACTGCCGTGGCAGCCAGCCTCACCGTGGGCGCCACCATCCTGCTCGCGCGCGAAACCTCGTCACGGATCGGCGCCACGATCGCCGCGACGCTCCTCACGGTCTCAAGTAGCCAGATCCTCTCAAACGCCCACCTGGCCTGGTCGCACTGCCTCACTCCGCTGTTCACCACGCTCGGGGCATTTGCGCTGACCCGCTCCGTCAGACGTGACTCGCAGCACTGGCTCCTGGCTGCCGGCGCCCTGTTCGGGCTCGCCTTCCAGACCCACCCCGCGACCCTGCTGCTTCTCCCAGGCGCGGCCATCTACGTTGTCTTGAAGCAGCCAGCCTGGCTCAGATCGCGATGTCCCTACCTGGCCATGCTGCTCTTCCTGGCCGTCAATCTCAACACGATCACCCACAACGTGCGGACGGGTGGCGATTCCCTCTGGGATGCGCTGGTCGTGGAAGAGCGCTACAACCGCGATCGCCTGCCTTACTGGCGGAACCTGCTCAGCCAGGCGCTCATGATCTTCCGCTACCTGGGCGGTGCTGTGGAGCAACGCCAGGTCAGCTACCTCCTTGACCCCGTGCTCTGGCTCTACGCAGCCGCCGCCGTGACCGGTCTGGCCGTCCTTGCACGCCGAGGCTTTGCGCTGCCGGCCCTGCTGTGCGCCTCGTCCGTGCTCATCATGCCGTACTTCAATGAGCGCAAGTACGTCCCCGTCTCAGATGGCCGCTACCTGATGCCGCTGCTCCCGCTGGCGTTCGTCGGCATCGGCTCGCTTGCCGACACCATTCGCATGCGTGGGCAGGCGATCGTGGGCCCGGTGCTCCTGACCGTCGCGCTTACCTGGCCGTTGTGGAGCTTCCAAGCCTACGTGGGCCAGGAGCAAGCAGCCGGCCGCACCAACGCTCCCCTGATCTCCACTCTGGACGCTGTCAGCGCGGCACGCTCGGCGGACGAGCCAGTCCTCCTGGACTCTGATCTTCGCGATGTGAAATACGAAGGCGGCGGAACCGCCTTCCGATCGCTGCGCTACCTGCTCAGCGCATCGGGCATCGCTGACCGCTCTGCCGACAACGTCGCGGACACGGCGCACAAGCTCCCCGCGGGCACAACCGCATTGCTGATCCAGGATCGCACCGCCTACGGCCGTCTGGCCGGCGAAGCGGCGTCAACGCGACCGTTTGGCGTGGATGGGCTGGCACTGCAGTCTCTGCGCGCGCCGGCGGACGATCGCGACTTCGGCATCTGGCGCCTGCGCATGCCAGGCACCCCCTCCAGGACGGCTGCTGCAGCGGCCCCACGGGTCATTGGACCGGTGACTCCAGAGGTCGTCGCCACTGGCTTTCGGAATCCGCGTGGTCTGGCGTACCGATCGGACGGTAGCCTGATCGTCGCGGAAGCCGGCAACGGTGGTCCCCGAATGGTCGATGTGGGACGCGAGAAGCCCCAGTCTGCGGGCAAGTCCGGCAGTATCACGCGACTCTCGCCGGGCGGCGATAAGTCGCTGATGGCGCAGCAGATGCCGTCCATCGTAACTGCCGTAGGCGAGGAGGTGGGCCCCACGGCCGTCGCGTACATCGGCGAGCAACTCTACGTGCTGACCGCCTCCGGGGGCTGGGACATCGGTGACTCTGAGTTCGAGAGCGGCATCTTCAAAGTCCAGGCAGGCGGGAAACTGGAGCGGGTGTTCAATTTCTCGCGATTCACCTACGACAACCCCACCCGATCTCGCCTGGAGGACCCCCGAGCTGACGTACCCGCGGGCATGCCGTACGGCATGGCCGCGTTGAACGGTCGGCTCTACGTTACGGATGGGAATCAGGAACAAGTCATCGAGGTCAATCCGGCGGACGGCAGCGCGCGGAGGATCGCGGAATATCCCCGGTCCAACCGCGCGCTGACCGGCATTGCTGCCGGGCCCGATGGTGCCCTCTACGTGGCGGAGTTCTCCGCGTCAAAGGTCACGCGGATCACGCCAACCGGAGAGATCACCGATGCCGCGACGAGGTTGCGACTCCCCATCGGCGTGACGTTCGACAACGAGGGCCAGATGTACGTGCTGGAGTACGGCGGCCGCGTGCTCCGCGCCGCGCCTGTCGGACAGGAGCAGCGTGACGTGCTGGCAGAAGGCATCCGTGAGGCCACTGCGATCGTCTATGGGCCTGACGGCAACCTGTACGTGTCTGCCATGGGCCACCGGGGTGGGGGTGGAGAAGGGCGAATCCTCCGGATCAGGCTGGTACCCACAAAGCCGCCCACCGTGATGCACCATGTGCTCACGGCCACACCATGGGTCGCGGGGCTGGTGATCCTGGGTGTGCTGTTCTGGTTTGGGTACCGCTTCCGCGACCGCTCGCCACGCGGGACAGACGCTACGCGCTGACCTCGATCGTGGCCGCCACCACGCGCTCCTCGCTCACGATAGGCAACGAGCCCTGGTGGTTGCTAACGCGCACGTTTGTCTGGTTGTCCTGCCGCAGAATGGACACCACTACGGCGTACTCCCCCTGCGGTGTACTCCCCGGGATGCGCACCCTGACTTCGTCAATCTGACGATCACCGATTACCCACTTGGACAGCCGGCGGCGCCGCTCACCAACGTAATCGTCCTCGCGCGCCACCACCCGGCCAACGGGGTTCACAACCTCGGTCAGAGAGCGCCAGTCCTCCGGCGCCGCGGCCAGCGACTGCCAGTACAGCCACAAGCGCAACTGGTCGCCCGCGTGCGCCGAGTCCTGATCCAGCGCCACGCCCGTCAGCCGCAGCACGCGCCCAAACTCAATGCCGGCCGGCACCCCCGGCGCCTCAGGCGGATCGCTGTGGCCCAGTGGGCGGGTACGAGCGGCGCGGGTTGGAACGGCCGGCTCAGTCGGGCGGGGATCACAACCCGTCACCGCCAGCGTTGCCACGGCCACGAGTCCACCTACCATGGCTCTCCTGGACATGCGCCAGGACAACCTCAATGGCGGCGGAATCGCGGCATCAGTCAATCTCTGGTGGACCTCGAACTGGCTTTGCAGTGGGCTCCGACAAATGTATCAGAGCCGTCACTCCGGCTCAAATTCGGCGCCCGCTCGACTGGTACACTCGCGCCGATGCCGCAGACCCGTTCATCCACCAACGCCACTCGACTGCTCCAGCAGCGTGGCGTGGCGCACCAGGAGCTCACCTACGACGACGCAATCCACTCCGCGGTGGGAGTCTCGGAGGCGCTGGGCATCCCAGCCGGTCAGGTCTTCAAGACACTCGTTGCGCTGCGCGAGCCGCCGAGCGGCCGCCCCCTGCTGATCATGATCCCCGGTCCCGCCGAGTTGGATCTCAAGGTAACCGCTCGCGCGGTGGCCGCGAAGGCGATCAAGATGGCCACGCACCGCGACGCCGAACGCCTCACCGGCCTCAAGGTCGGTGGGATCGGCGCCCTCGCCCTGACGAATCGCCCGTTCGACGTATTCATCGATTCCAGCGCGCTCGACTTCGACTGGATCCTCGTGAACGGCGGAAAGCGCGGCCTCAACGTGCGCATCGGAGTGACCGATCTGATCGCGGTGACCGGCGCAGCGGTCATCACCGCCGCGCGGCCAGCCCAGAACCATGCCTGAGTGGACAATCACACTGCGCGAAGATCGGGGTCGCACGCAGCTCCGCCTGCGCGTGCCCGCGCGCGCCGCTATGTTCACCTTCAGCCACCTCGCCCCGTTCGGTCACCCCGCCCACCTGGCCGTCATCGACTCGCACCTCAAGGGGGAGATCCACTACCCACCGGGCTACGCGATGGGGGCAGACAGCAGATCGGTCGGCACGGCCATCATCGGGCTCCTCGCCGCCATCTGGTCCGCCCGCATCCCCACCACCACGCTCGCCACTGTCCGTCGGATCGAATCCGAGGCCGGCTCCGCACGTTATGTCGTCCAGACTGAACCCGACTACTGGCGACAGATCGTCTGCGGCGAGGAAACCACGCTCGCCACTCCGTGGCTACGTGCCCGCGTTGACCTGGGGCGCGGAGGGGCGGGCGCCGTGGCCACGGTGGAGGTCACGGGCAACGCAGACGCCGCCAACGTGCTCGCGTCTCCAGCCCCACTGCATCTTGCGCCGGACGGCCGCACCAGAGTGGTGTTTCCCGAATCTGACGGGCCAATAGAAGCCGCGTGGGAGCGCACCTGGCGTGAGGTAGAGCGCCTCGTCCAACGTCCGGCGCCGGAGCGGCGATCCGACGAAGTAGCCCTGGAGGCATCCGCAGAGGGATTCACCGCGCGCCTGCTCGTCGGGTGGTCGCTGGTACTCCCCCGCAATCCCCACCTGTTAGCCGCCTGGCTCGGCTCAGACGGCAGCCTCCAGGTTCGCGATCACGCTACTTAGACGGCCGGAACCGCAAATCGTGACCCAATCTGGTAGCGGTCGAAGAACGCGAACAACTCGTCCGTGGATCGGAAGCACCGCGTGAGGTACCTTGTGAAGAACGGCGATGGCTCGCTCTCTGGCAGCCAGACGCCGTACACGCGTTTCCCCGTCTGTAGGGCGTAGTTCATCTCGCTAATCACACCGGGTGAGGGCACCAGGGCATCGTAGTACACCACCACCATGTCGGCCTGGCTAATCAGCTTATAGTCTCGAAACACAATCTGGTCCGAGATGTGGCGCGCCAGCCGCGCGTCCGACGCAGCCGCTGAGGACAACTCCACCGTCCCGTCGCTCCGCCCACCCACCGGTTCACCTTCAACGGCAAAGTCGTTCACGTCCGCAGGGTCAAACACCACCACGCGCTCTTCCAACGTTCGTTTGAAACGCTCCAGGCCGCGCTCCGCGCCGGCGTCCACGTGCTGCATTGGATATGCCAGGTACGTGGACTTCACCCCACCATCAAACATCAAGCGGAACAGTGCGGAGGGCGGCGTGCCACGGCCGATCACGACCTGCGGCTTGTGGTGGATCCGCGCCATCTCCTCCGTAGCCCACTGTTCCTCCTCGCGCCACACCAGCAAGTCCTCGATCGTCGTGTCATCCCACCGGGGGTGGCGCCGAAGGCGGTCCTGAACGGTGCGGACACCGGAGGTCATGGTGATGTACAGATCCGGTTGCAACCGCGTGAGGTAATACGGATCAAATCCGGAGATCAGCGTGTTGCGCCAGCGGAACACCGCGTGGGTGTTGATGATCCAATCCTGGTGCTGCTCCGCCTGCGCACAGAGATTGGAGATCTTCTCCAGCGCCGCCGCTCGCAGAAGCACCAACGCGGGCGGGAACATGTCAAGGATCGTCTCCTCCTCGACCGGCTCACCCACGTCCTGGGCGATCTGGAACATCGCTTCGCGTACGTCAAACACCGGCAGCGGTCGGCCGATCTCGCCGGCCATGCGGACCACGGCGTCAAGGAAGCCCGAGCGCTCGGTACCACTAATTCCCGTGCAGATGACGCGCATTCAGGAGCTCGCGGGCTCGCCCAGCTCCGCCTTGAGGAGATCGGACACAACGGAGTGATTCGCCGCTCCACGGGTTCGCTTCATGACCTCGCCGATCAAGCGGCCGATCGCGGCGACCTTGCCCGCACGATAGTCCGCCACCGGCTGCGGGTTGGCGGCCAGGACTTCCGCGACTACCGCGCCCAACGAATCCGTATCGCTTACCTGGCGGAGCCCAAGCCGATCCACGATCGCCACCGCGCTGGCTCCGGTGCGATGCATCTCCTCGAACACCTGCTTTCCGGCGGTGCCGCTCACTGAGCCGTCATCCACCAGGCGGATCAACTCCGCCAGCCCAGCGGCCGTCACGAGCGTACCGGTGGTCGCCTCGCCTGCCTCGTTCTGCAAGCGGAACAGCTCAGACTGGATCCAGTTCCCTGCCTTCTTGGCGTCCGCGCCCAGCGACACCGCCTCATCAAACAACTCTGCCGTCTCGCGAGACGCGCTGAGCTGACCTGCGAGGTACGGTGAGAGCCCTAATGTGCTCACGTAGCGCTGGCGCCGGGCATCGGGCAGTTCAGCCAGACCAGCACGGAGCGCGTCGACCCACGCCCTGCTCACATCAAACGGTGGGATGTCCGGCTCCGGGAAATACCGGTAGTCGTGCGCCTCTTCCTTTGACCGTTGAGACACCGTGACGCCGCGGTCCTCAACCCAGCCCCGCGTCTCCTGGCTCACCCGCTCGCCCGCGTCAAGCAGTGCGCTCTGCCGGGAGATCTCGTACTCCAGGGCACGGGCTACGGAGCGGAAGGAGTTCATGTTCTTCACCTCGGCCTTCACGCCGTAGGTGGTCTCACCCACTCGCCTCAGCGAGATGTTCGCGTCACAACGGAACGATCCCTCCTCCATATTCGCAGTGGAGGCCCCGATCGTCCGCACGATGCTCCGAAGCTTCTGCAGATATGCCCGCGCCTCGGCCGGCGAACGCAGGTCCGGCTTGCTTACGATCTCCATCAGCGGCACGCCCGCGCGGTTCATGTCGATCAGGCTGCAGGCCTCGCCCGCCGAGTCCGCGCCGTGGACCAGGCGCGCCGTGTCCTCCTCCAGATGTACCCGCTCCATGCCCACGCGGCGGCTCACGCCATCCACCTCTACGTCCACCCAGCCATCCGTGGCAAATGGCAGATCGTACTGCGAGATCTGGTAGCCCTTCATCAAGTCCGGATACGGGTAGTTCTTGCGGTCAAACTTGGAGAACTCCGGGATGCCGCAATTCAGGGCAAGGCCAGCCATGATGGTCAGCTCAACGGCCCGTTTGTTCACGACCGGCAGCACGCCTGGCATGCCCATACACACCGGGCACACATGCGTGTTCGGGGAAGCGCCAGCGTAGTCGCTGGAGCAGCCACAGAACATCTTGCTCCTGGTCAGGAGCTGGCAATGCACCTCGAGGCCAATGACGGCCTCGTACTTCGAATCCACCACTGGCGTCACTCTCGGTTGCGTCTCGCGTCGACGCTGAGGCGTCAGTATAGCAAGCGTACCGGCCGTCTCCCGGTGCTACCATCCGTCCACTATGTCCAGCCTCAGGCCTAGCATTGGGTCCAGCGTCAGTTCGACAGATGCCCGCCAGATTGCGCCCCTGCGCGTGCTCGTCGCCGTTCTCCTGGCACTGGGCATCGCCACGGGCCTGTTTCTAGGCGGTATCTTCGGGGTCCCCCGAATACTCGGGATCTCGGTGACCCCGGGCGAGCCGCGGCGCCCGCCCGCCTACCCTCCAGCCGTGCCGATTGGCGCGCCGGAGGAGTGGGCCCAGTGGTCCTACCTCACCAAGATCGAGCCGCTCTGGGGCACAGACTGGCCCAGCGTGATCCGCTACCTGGAGGAGTTCGCGAGCCGCTATCCAACGAACGAGGTCGCCCGAGACAAGCTGTACGTGGCCTATCTGGAGGACGGCAAGCGGCTGCTTGGCGAGGGCCGCCGTGCGGCCGCCAGCGCCCGCTTCAGCAGCGCGCAACAACTCGATCCAGACCGCGGCGAAGCCGACCGCCTTCTGGACGAGCTAGGCCTCCCCACGGCCCCGCGCTGAAACCGCCTAAATGGGCGCGCGCAGCCTGACGCCGGACCCCTGCTCGTAGGCGTGCGCCACTCGCAGCACCGTCTGCTCGTCTAGCGGTTTGCCAATCACCTGCAGCCCAACCGGCAACCCCTCGGAAGTACCGCACGGCAGGCTCAGTCCCGGCAGACCGGCCAGGTTCACCGGCAGCGTGCACACGTCGTTCAGGTACATCGAGAGCGGATCGTTTACCTTGGCACCGATCTCGAATGCCACGCCGGGTGAGGTTGGCGCGACCAACACGTCGAACCGCTCGAACGCGCGGTCGAAGTCCTGCTTGATCAAGGTCCGGATCTTCTGGGCCTTCACGTAGAACGCGTCGTAGTAGCCGGAGCTCAGCGCGTACGTGCCCAGCATGATCCGACGCTTCACCTCCGGGCCAAACCCGCGCCCGCGCGTCTTGTAGTATCCGTCCCACATGGACTCCGCATCGGGCGCCGAGTAGCCGTACTTCACGCCGTCGTAGCGCGCCAGGTTGGCGCTGCATTCCGCCGGGGCGATGATGTAGTAGGCCGCCAGCCCATAGTCCGTGTGCGGCAACGAGACCTCGTCAAGCTCTGCGCCCAGCCCCCGCAGCACGTCCAGCGCCTGCCGGATGGAACGCTCAACGCCTGGCTCCATGCCGCTGACGAAGTACTCCCTGGGCACCCCCACCCGCAAGCCTCGCACATCACCCGTCAGCCCCACAAGGTAGTCCGGCACCGGCGCGTCCAACGAGGTTGAATCGCGGGGATCGTGGCCGGAGATCACTCCGGCTACGAGCGCACAGTCCGCCACATCCGTCGTCAACGGGCCTAGCTGGTCAAGGGAGGAGGCAAACGCCACCAGCCCATAGCGGCTCACGCGCCCGTAGGTGGGCTTGAGGCCAACGACGCCGCACAGTGAGGCTGGTTGACGGATCGACCCGCCCGTGTCCGATCCGATGCTGAACGCGGCCAGTCGCGCCGCCACGGACGCCGACGACCCGCCGCTGGAGCCACCCGGGACCCGCGTCAGGTCACCCCACGGATTGCGTGTGGGGAAGTACCCAGAGTTCTCCGTGGACGAGCCCATCGCGAACTCATCCATGTTGGTCTTGCCCAGAAGGACCGCACCGGCCGTCGCCAGCCGCTGAGTGATGGTGGCGTCCTCGACCGGCACGTAGTTCTCGAGCATCTTCGAGCCGCAGGTGGTGCGGATGTTCCGCGTCAGCACCAGGTCCTTCAAGGACATCGGCACGCCAAGAAGCGGCGCCCGCTCGCCCGCGGCCCGTCTGGCATCCGCCGCGCGCGCCTGCTCCAGCGCCACATCCGGACAGACGGTCAGGTACGCCTGCACGGCGCTGTCCAACGCAGCGATCCGATCAAGGTACGCCTCTGTCAGCTCCACTGACGAAAGCTCACCCGCCTCCATCGCGCGGAGGCACTCCAATACGGTCAGATCCGTCGGCTGCGCGGTCGTGGGCAAGGCTAATCCAGAACCGGCGGGACTTTCAGAAAATCACCTTCACGCCTCGGAGCGTTGCGCAACACATCGACAACCGGCAAGGAGGGTGCAGGCTCGTCCTCGCGCATCACCGAGCGGATCGGTAGCACCTGGGCGGTGGGGGGTATCTGGCTGGTGTCGAGGGCGTCGACAACGGTCATGGCTTCGAGGATCTGGGACAACTGCCCCGCCACTCGCTCCACCTCTTCGTCGCTCAATCCGAGCCGCGCCAGACGAGCCACGTGTAGGACATCCTCTCGACCAATCGCCACGCGCCATTACCCCTTTCCGCAGGGCCGAAGTATACGGTCTGCCGTGGTAGCCTCCTCAGCGCGGCGGCCAGGCTCCCAGAAACCGCAGAACGCGGTTGCGCGAGCAGTCGCTGAGGCCTTCCTGGGTTACCGTGATGTCCAGCCGCCCGCCATCCTCCATCACCACCGCCACGGGCAGCGAGTCGCCCGGATCCCACGCGGTGAGCGACATGGTGCCCGTCACGGTGTGCGGCAGGTCGTTGGGCAAACGCACGTGAACGTAGACGCGCCCCTGGCCCAGGACGTGGCCACCGTCGGTCACCAGCGCGCCCACGGACTTGAACACCGACACTGCCAGACCCCCACGTACGGGACGGCCGGCCCAAGGACCGGCCAGTGTGTGCTACCATGGCACACGGTCAACGAGGAGCGCACATGGTCTGGATGGCACCGCTCAAACGGCGGCCGCCGGCGCCGGATGACTACCTGGAGCTGGGCCACCAGGAAGACCCGCGGGTCTGGATCCCCGCCTGGTTTGGCATGATCCTCGTCGTGGCCCTGCTCCTCATCGCCACGATGCTAGGCAAACTCTAGGCCCCTCCGCGACACCGACGCGCGTTTCATACGTCAACTTACGAGGGCGCACAGTGCGCCCACATCCCCGCCGTTCGCGCGGCGACAATGCTTGTCCGCCTCGCGAAGAACGGGCTAAAACGCGACGATGCAAGCTATCCGTACAGAGGGACAACGTTCTGTAGACACGCGCCGTGTCAGCCACGTGGTCTTCGTGGGTATCGTCGCGGCGCTGTTCGGATGGCTCATGACCACCCGCGCCGTCACCAATGGCGACCTGGTGGATGGAGTCCCGCGATCCTTCCTTGCCCCCCCGAGCGCGCCGTCGCTTGACTGGCGGTCGCCCCGCGCGCCGCTTCGGACCCACGTCGCTCCAGCGGAGACGGTCGCCTCTGGCCCCGTCTGGGCTGCCGCCGCGACCGATTCCACCGTGCGCTGGGTTCAGACGCATCGGGCATCCGGACTGTTCAGCACGCCCACACCGGAATCCGCGCGCGACGCCGAACTGGGCCAGTGGACGTTCCTGCGGGTTCTGGAGGCACGGCCGGGCTGGCTGCGCGTTGGCTACGGCGCCGACGAGGCCGGCCGCCCCTCGAGCATTGCCTGGGTTCCGGAAACGGACGTGGGTGAGAGCGGTCCACCATCGCGCTTCGTAGCCAGCGTCGTGGACACGCAGCTCTGGGCGCATGAGGGTTCATCGGCTAACGCGATAGCGTCCGTGCCCCAATACGCGACCCTGGAACGCGCTGGCCCCGAGCGCAACGGCAAGATCGCCGTCCGCCTGGGCGATCCCGCGCGCTCCGGTTACACCACTGGCTGGGTGGAGTGGTCCGCCGTCCGTCCGGCCGACGAGCCAGACATCAACACCTCCCCGCTGGACGTGGCCTACGCCCCATTCAGCACCACCGTGCGGCTGGACGTGCCGTACCGGACCCAGCTAGACGGTAGTCTGTCCTCCGCATCCAACTGCGGTCCCACCTCGGTCGCCATGGCCATGCACGCGTTCGGCGTGAACGTCCCCACGACGCGCGCCCGTGCCCTGGCGAACCAGGCCATGGGCGTATATGACCCGTGGGGCGGCACCACGCTGGAGTCGCTCCAGGCGGTGGCCCGCGCCAACGGGTTCGAGGGCCTGGACCTACACGAGAACGGCCGCTACAGACGCTGGACGCTGGATGACGTCCGCCGTCACCTGCGCGCCGGGCACCCCATCATCCCCGAACTTCGTTACCGGCTCATCCCCGGCCGTGAATGGTTCGCGGTGAGCTATGACCATTACGTGGTCATCACCGGCATGGTGGGGGACGACTTCATCTACAACGACCCGGCCGTCCTCGACGGTCGCGGCGAACGCGTGATGAGCGGAGCCGCCCTGACGCGTGCCTGGCTGGGCAGCGACCACCCGGGCGCCGGCCTCGCCGTCGCCCGCCCCCTCTAGCGACCGCCCATCCCGGTCATCGCGATCCCGCGCACGAAGTACCGCTGCAAGCACGCGAACACAATGAGTATTGGGATCAGGCTCATCACGGTGCCCGCCATCAGGTAATTGAACTGCGTGGCCTGCTCGTCCCCGAAGTACCGCAGTCCCACCGTCAACGTGCGCATCGTCTCGCGGTTCGTCACGATCAACGGCCACAGAAACGCGTTCCATTGCGTCATGAACGCGAACACCGACAGCGTCGCCAGCGCGGGGCCGGACAGTGGCAGGATGATGTGGCGGTAGATTCCAAAGTAGCTGCAGCCGTCGATCCGGGCGGCCTGCTCGAGCTCTGGTGGGATGGACAGGAAGAACTGCCGCAGCAGGAACGTCCCAAACGCACTAAACGCGGCCGGGATGATTAGCGCCAGGTACGTATCCACCCATCCCAGCCAGCTCATCAGCAGGAAGTTCGGGATGATCGTCACCTGTCCGGGAATCATCAGCGTCCCCAGGTAGAGCAAGAACAGCTTGTCTCGGCCGGGGAAGTGAAGCCGCGCAAAGGCGAACGCCGCCAGAGAGGAGGTGACCAGCTCCAACAGCGTCACGGTCACCGCGACGGTGGTCGTGTTGATCAAGTAGCGGCCGAACGGCAGGAGCGTCAGCACCGCCAGGTAATTCTCCCAGAGCAGCTCCTCCGGGATGAGCACCGGCGGGTAGACGAACACCTCCGGATCGGACTTGAAGGAGGTGGAGACCATCCAGAGAAATGGGAAGATCATCGTCAGCGACCCGATGCCGAGCGCCAGATAGGCCAGGGCCACCTGGACTCGCCTCGAGATCGGCACCGCGCGCGCTCGCATTGCGCCCGCCGCCGCGCTCACCGCCACACCTGCCGCCATCTCAGCGCGCCCCGCTACTCATTCTCGTAGTGCACCCAGCGTCGCTGAAGCTGCGTCTGGAGCAACGTCAGCGTGAAGATGATCACAAACAGCACCCACGCCGTAGCCGCGGCGTAGCCCATGTGGAAGAACTGGAACGCCTGGTTGTAGATGTACATCACGATGGTGTTCGTGGCGTCGCCCGGGCCACCCTTCGTCAAGATGAAGGCCAGGTCGAACACCTGAAACGACCCGATGACGGAGATCACCAGCACAAAGAACATGGTCGGCGCCAGCATCGGCAGGGTGATGTGCCAGAACCGCCGCCAACCGTTGGCGCCGTCGATCGCCGCCGCCTCATAGAGCTGGGCGGGGATGCTCTGGAGCCCGGCCAGGAAGATCAGCATGTTGTAGCCCAGGTTCTTCCACACGGCCATGATGATCACGGCCGGCATCGCCCAGGCCGTGCTGGAGAGCCACGGGATGGACTTCAGCCCCAGACTCACCAGCATCACGTTGATCAGACCAAAGTCGCCATTGAACAGCCATCGCCACATCATCGCCACCGCGACAGCGGACGAGATGACGGGAATGAAGAACACGGCACGGAAGAACGTGATCCCCCGGATGCTCGCGTTCATCGCCATCGCCAGCAACAGGCTCAGCGAAACTCCCAGAGGCACCGTTCCCAGCACGTAGTACGCGGTGTTGAAGAGCACCTTGCGGAAGGTCCCATCGTCCGTTAGCAGCTTCACGTAGTTGTCCCAGCCGACGTATTGGGGCGTGCGGATCATGTCCCAGTCGAACAGCGAGATGCTGAACGTGAAGATCACCGGTACCGATGAGAACACCAGGAACCCGATGATGTTGGGTAGAAGGAACAGGTAGCCGGCAATGGTCTCCTGCCGGCGCAGCGGCGTGAGGCCGCTGCGCCAGGCAAAAGCGGGCCGAGATTGGGCCGCGATCATCTCTGTCGCCCAGGCCTAAAGTGGCTTCTTCAGCGCGAGATCGATCTCCTTCTTCATCGTCGCCACCGCGTCCTTAACGCTCTTCTCGCCCAGGTACGCCAGGTCCATCTCGCGATCGAAGATGGCGTTCACCTCGCCCGTATGGCCTGGTGCCACATACACCGCCGTCCGTTCCAGGCCGGTCATGTACGTATCCAGGTCCTCCCAGGGCAGCAGGTTCTCCTTCATCCACGCGCCCTTCGCGAATGACTTGCGGGCGGTGAAGCTGCGTCGGCTCTCCAACACGATCTTCTGCCCGTCGTCGGACGACCACATCTTGGCAAACGCCCAGGCATTGTCCCGGTTCGCCGCGTTCTTCACGATGCTGGCCGCCAGGTCGTCGCCGCGCGTCACGTTGGACTTCGCGCCGGCCGGCGCGATCACCATGCCCACCTCAAACTTCGACTTAAGCAGCGTGTCCAGGACGAATCGTCCCGCCATCTTGATGCCCACGCGGCCCGCGGCGAATAGGTCGCCGCCGGAGGATGTCTCGACGCTGGTGGGCATGGCCTTGTGCTTCTGGGTGAAGTCCACCAGCCACTGCAGCGCACCCACCGCCTCTGGCTTATCCAGCAGGCATTCCGTCACGTCGTCGTTCCAGAGCTGGCCGCCGTTCTGCCAGATGAACATGCTCAGCGAGTAAATGCTGGTCGGCCGATCGAACCCGAACTGCTTCGACGGCCCGTCTCCCTTGGTCACTTTGAGCACGTCCGCGGTCAGTGTGTCCCACGTCCACGGGCCCTTCTTGGCCGTCTCGTTGGGCAGTGGAACACCGGCTGCCTTGTACAAGTCCGCGTTGAAATAGTAGGCGTTGGAGCTGGCGGAGTTCGGGAGGCCAAACAGGCCGTCGCCACGACCGTACGTCTTCAGCGCGCTGGGCCAGAAGTCGTCCAGATCCACCTTGTCCGCGGCCGCAAGTGGCTTGATGTCTAGCAAGACGTTCCGGGCGATGAAAGGCGTGGCGGTGCGCTGCCGATTCCAGAAAAGATCCGGCAGATCGTTTGCCGCGAGCATCGCCAGCAGCTTGCGTACCAATTCCGCGTCATCGGGCACTCGGATCTTCTCGACCGAGACGTTTGGATACAGCTTGCCGTACAGGTCTACCAGGTCGTTGTGGACCTTCTCGTTGGGCCCCGGCGTGGCATTGTAAAGGTAGCGCATCTTGCCTGAGGCACTGCTCGCCGCCGGCTTCACAGCGTCAGCGGGCTTTGCTGCCTCGGCCGGCTTCGCTGCCTCCGCCGGCTTCGCCGGGGCGGCGGCGGGCGCTGCCGGAGCCGACCCAGATGAACCGCTCGCCGGCGCAGGGGCAGCCTGCCGCCCGCCGCACGCCGCCAGGATCCCGCTGGCCAGCATCGGCACCGCCAGACGCTCGAGCATGCCGCGCCGAGATAATCGCGTCTTCAACATTCCCCTGTCCTCCCAGAAGACCGCGCCAAACCGATCATGGTTCGCGCCGGCCTCATAGTAGCGGATCGCCTTGCTCCCAGCGTCACCTCGCCGGTCAGCGATCCTGGACAGAACCATCGAAGCCGATGGGCGTGTCCAGGATTTTCTCCCTGAACGGATAGGTCGTCAACGCCTTCTCATTGAGCTCGATTCCCAGCCCCGGCCCCTCCGGGACCACGAGGTAGCCTCGCTCCAGCTTCAGCGGGTTCACCAGGAGCTCGCTCTTCGGAGGCTCCGACTCTCCGGTGTACTCCTGCAGCGCGAAATTCGGGATGCATGCGTCAAGCTGCACGCAGGCCGCCGTGCTCACCGGCGAGAGCGGATTGTGCGGGATCACCTTGATGTGCTGCGCCTCCGCCATGGCGGCCACCTTCTTGCAGCCGCTGATGCCTCCACAGAGGCAGAGATCTGGACGCACGTAGGAGCAACCCTTGTTCTCCAGAAGCTGCTGGAACTCGAAGATGGTGGTGAACCGCTCACCCGTGGCGATCGGGATGTTGCACTGCGACTGCACGTCGCCCATGCGCGCTGGACTGTCCGGCAGCATGGGATCCTCGAAGAAGAATGGGTTGAACTGCTCGAGGCGCCGCCCCAGTGCGATGGACTCCGCCGGATTCATCTGGCGATGGATCTCCACGCAGATGTCCACGTGCTGGCCCACCGCCTCGCGCACCGCGCCCACCCGTCGCACCGCGTCGTCCGCCCACTCCGCGTAGGACTTGTGCAGGAAGAACTTCGGGCCAAACGCGCTAAACCGCACCGCGGTAAAACCGTTCTTCGCCTCGCGCGCCGCATCCGCCGCCAGCTCCTCTGGGGTGTCGCCGTGGACGTGGATGTAGCAGCGCACGCGGTCTCGCGTCTTGCCGCCCAGCAGATCGTAGATCGGCACGCCCAGCCGCTTGCCCTTGATGTCCCACAGCGCAATGTCGATGGCGGACAGTGCCCCCTGCACCACCGAGCCCATGAAGTGCGACGAGCGGTACAGGTACTGGAAGTGGTGCTCGATCTGGGCCGGGTCTTTACCGAGCAAGTACGGCTCGAAGGTCTGGATCATCGTCTGGGTAGGGCGCTGCCAACCGTGCACCCCGCCCTCCCCAATACCAACGGTCCCGTCTTCGCAGTACACGCGCACCAGGAGCCAGCGCTCCCACAGGATCGTTTCGATCTTTTCAATCTTCGTCGGCTTCATGGCAGGCAACCCTCCCTGGCTCTCATCGCTTCGTTGTTTCGAGCTCGCTATGATCAGCGCGCACCACGTTACCCGCCAGTGGGCCCGGCGTCAAAGCGCGGTGGCACGCGGCGATCGTCGCAGCGGGTGAGTCGGCCTGGGATTGCACATGTCGAACCTGCTACGCTGCACCGTCAGGAGGTTTGACCTTCGCGGCACGCGCCGCCACGGCTTCATCCGACTGCTTCCATTCAAACGTAGCGCCTAAACAGGGTTCACGACCCGGCACGTAATCCGCCGACACCGACGTCGGCGTGACGGTTTCTCGGCACACAGCCGCTCGATGACGAGAGGAGGAGCCACCGACGTGAAGGCACTAGAGAGTTACCCCGCGCCACGCGCAACCAGACGGACGGTGCTGGTTAGTATCGGGGGAGCGACGCTAGGTCTCGCTCTCGCGGCATGCGCACCGGCCGCCCCATCCCCCGGCAAGCCAGCCGAGCCCGCGAAACCCGGGGAGGCCCCGAAACCAGCGGTCCCGGCCCAGCAGGCGCCAGCCCAGGCCACCGCGATCGTGGCCTCCCAACCGGCACTCAAGCCGGTTGGCTCGGTCGTGGCGGACCGCCCGGCCCGCTCGCCTCAACCGAACCCGAAGCGTGGCGGCGAAATCAGGGTGGCGCACAACGGCACAGCCGCGCATTTCGACCTGCATCAGGGGTCGAGCGCGCCGACGAGGATGCTGTACAGCAAGCTGCTCAAGCGTGATCCGGCTGACGGCAACAAGTCCATCATCACGGATCTCGCCACAGGTGTGGAAGTCTCGCCCGACAGCAAGACCTACACGTTCAAGCTCCGCCAGGGTGTGAAGTTCCACGACGGGACGCCGTTCACCTCGGCCGACGTCGTTGCCTCGCTCAAGCGTCAACTCGAGCCTCCCCAGGGCGTGATCGCGACCTACAAGGCAGTTCTTGGGCCGATCACCGCGGTGGATGCGATCGACCCCACGACGGTGCGCTTCACGCTCTCGCAGCCCTACTTCCCTTTCCTGGATGTGCTAGCAGCGGATGGACCAGGCACGATCATCGCGAAGAAAACGCTCGACGAGAACGGCGGCGACCTGAAGAAAGTAGTCGCGCCCGGGACCGGTCCGTTCAAGTTCAATGACCACAAACAGGGCGAGTACTGGCTGTTCGACAAGAACCCGGAGTACTTCGACAAAGAGCTCCCTTACGTCGATCGCGTGCGCTGGCTGCACGTACCCATCGCGGACGACCGCGGAACCGCGGTCCTGACCGACCGGGCCGATTGGACCTCGAACGCTGGCCTCCAGACCTGGATGGAGGGGAAGAAGCGGCCGGAGATCATCACGGCCCTGCATACCAAGGGGATCGTGCGCACGGCGGCCATCTTCAATGTCAAGAAGAAGCCCTTCGACGACAAGCGAGTGCGGCGGGCGATCCACCTGGCCTGGAATCGGGCCGACATGAGCGCGGTCTCCGGGCGCTTCGAGCCAACCAGCTACTCACGGTGGGTGCCGCACGGCGACGCCTTCGAGATGCCAGAGGAGGAGATCAAGAAGCTGAAGGGCTACCAACCTCAGACGCCACCGGAGGTCATCCAGGAGGCGAAGAAGCTACTGGCCGATGCGGGCTACCCGGATGGCATCAAGGGTGTGGACTTCCTCGCGATCCGCGACCACTACACCATCAACGGCGCGACGGCGATGCAAGACTGGCTGAAGCGACTGCTGAACATCGAGGTCAACCTCCGTGGGATGGACCGCACGCAGGTGCTCCAGGAGGAAGCCGCCGGCAACTTCGACATCATCTTCAACTGGAAAGACACCCCCGGCGGCATCTCTGACTTCGGCCTGTACGCCGCACTCGGCTTCAAGACCGGCGGCGGGAACAACTCGGGCAACTACTCCAATCCTGAGCTGGACAAGCTGATTGACCAGATCCTGAGTGAACTGGACAAGGACAAGCGAACGGTCCTCATCCGGAAAGCCGAGGACATGCTGGACGACGAGTCGCCCTGGGTGGGGAACGGCTTCAATGGACACGGGCTGTTCTGGAGAAACCAGCTCAAGGGGATGGGCAACGAGCACCGCGTGATCACCGAGACGTACGCCGGCTTCGAGACCGGCTGGTTCGACAAGTAGCCTGCAGCCACCGGCGATCAGCCGTTGGGAGACGCACATCGACTCCTGCTGGCTGATTGCCGGTAGCTGAACGTTCACCCGATGCAGACGTACATCATCCGGCGGCTGCTGGCCGCGATCCCGACGATCTTCGGCATCACGGTGCTGATCTTCCTGGCGATGCGCGTGCTCCCGGGCGACCCGTTCCTTGCGGTCGGCGGCGAGGCCGCGACAAGCATTCGGATGACCGAGGAGCAGGTCCGTCAGGCGCGAGCTCAGCTCGGCATCGACCGGCCGTACTGGCAGCAGTACCTGTCATGGATGGGCGACATCGCTCGAGGCGAGTTCGGCCGCTCGTTCTGGCGCAACGAGCCCGTCATTCATCTGATCGCGCGGCGAGCGCCGATCAGCGCGGAGATCGCACTGCTCGCCATCGTGATCGCGTGGGTCGTCGGCATTCCGGTGGGTGTCCTCAGCGCGGCGCGGACCAACAGCGTGCTGGATTACGCATTACGCATGCTGACTGTGTTGTTCCTGGCCGTGCCGGGCTTCTGGCTGGGAATCTTGATCGTCACCTGGCTGGTGCTCACGTTTCTGTGGCGACCGCCCATCGCGAGCACCGACATCTGGGCCGATCCCTGGGGCAACGTCCAGATGATCATCGGCCCAGCGCTCGTGCTGGGTATGGGCATTGCCGCCGTGCTCGCGCGCTTCTCGAGGTCGTCTATGCTCGAGGTGTTGGGCGAAGACTATGTTCGCACAGCGAGGGCAAAGGGACTACCCCAGCGTTCCGTCATCTGGCCACACACGTTGAAGAACGCGATGCTGCCGACGATCACGGTGACCGGAGCGGCTGTTGGCGGATTGCTGGGCGGGGCGGTTGCCGTGGAGACCGCGTTCTCAGTGCCCGGGCTGGGGTTGACCCTCGTTCAGGCGCTGAACGAGCGCGACTGGACGATCGTGCAGAACCTGGTGCTGCTCTACGGAGTCGTGTTTACCCTGATCAACCTCGCCGTCGACATCAGCTACTCCTGGTTCGACCCACGGATTCGCTACGCGTGAGCGCCGCGACGTTGAGCCTGTCCGGGGAGCTTGGCGCAACGCGCTGGGGTGCGACGCTGGCGGGGCTGACACGCTTCGCGCGAACGTCGCCGCTGGGGACGGCCGCCGGCTTCGTCCTGGTTGCCGCGATCTGCCTGGCCCTGTTGGCACCGGTCGTGGCGCCGTTCGACCCAACGCTCAATCAGTACCAGAAGCTGGCGCTGGAGCCGAACGCGGAGCACGTGATGGGGACCGACAAGCTCGGCCGCGATGTGTACAGCCGCCTCCTGTACGGCGCGCGAATCAGCCTGCTCGTCGCGTTCACCGCGGTGACTATCGGCGAGGTGTTGGGATTCTCATTAGGGGTAGCGTCGGCATACGCCGGCGGACGGCTCGATCTGGTGAGCCAGAGGCTCATTGACGTGCTGATGTCGTTTCCAACGTTGATCCTGGCGATGCTCTTGATGGCCGGGTTGGGCGCGGGTATCAGCACGGTGATCATTGCCATCGCGATCACGCGCATCCCTGGTTCGGCCCGGATCATCCGCTCAGTGGCGCTTTCGATCAAACAGATGCAGTACGTTGAGGCGGCGCGCGTGACCGGGTCCTCGCACTGGCGGATCATGGTGCGACACATCGCGCCGCAATGCCTGGCTCCGCTCCTGATCGTCTTCAGCCTCAACCTTGGATCTGCCATCTTCGCCGAGGCGGCCCTGAGCTATCTCGGCGCCGGTGTTCCGCCGCCCACGCCCAGTCTGGGGAATATGCTGGGCGAGCAGAACGCACAGTCGTTCAAGCCGCCGTGGTGGCTTGTCTTGTACCCGGGCCTGGCGATCACGATCATCATCCTGGCCGCGAACCTGGTAGGCGACGGGGTTCGCGACTTCCTCGATCCTCGCCTGAAAGGGCGAGGGGCAGAGCGATAGATCCGACTGGTCCACGCGCATCGCCGGCAAGCCGCACACCCTCTCGGCGGCCGGGTACATCGTGCCACATCGCAACGACCGGCGCTCGATCAGCGGCGTCTGTTGTCAGCGGGCGGTCGCGGAGGCCCGCCCACGCGCCGCGCGCGGCCGCTCACGGTCTTCGACCCGGCCCATCTGGATCCCAGTCAGGAAGCTCGCGCCGTACCCGGCCGCGCCGATAGCGAACGCGATCCACAGGCCAGACCCGACGAGCCCGGCCGCCGCAAGCGGGAATATCAGGCCGGCCACGTTGCCCACCGTGGGGAACAGGCCGAAGACGCCAGTCTGGTGCTGCGTTGGAACGACGCGCGCAAGCTGCGCCACGAGCAATGGTCGGGCGAGCGCGGTTGGAATAGCTCGCAGGATCGCGAAGACCGCTACCAGCCACAACCAGGGTGCGAAGACAATGCCGACGCAAACGAGAGCGCCAAAGAGCATGCCCCAGGCGTAGATGCGAGAGATATCGGAGCGATCGGCAATCCTCCCCACCAGCCAGGTGGAGACGGCCGTAAGCGCTCCGTACGCGCCCAGGATCCAACCGATGGCCGAGGCAGGATCGGCCGCGACCTGGGTGATGCGCACAGAGATGTAGGCGTCGATCGTCCCCGTACCGGCCCGATTTACAAACTGGTTGATGAAATTCCATCGCACCGGAGGTAGGCTCCATGACAGCCGCGACACCTCACCCAGGCGCCCCATCACCGAGGCTGGCTTGTGCCCGCCTGTCGGCTCGGGCAGAAACCACCACAGCGCCAGGCCGGCCACGGCGACGATCGCCGCGTCGACCAGGAACAGCCCACCCAGGCCGGCGTGTGGGATGATCAACGAGCCGAACGGCGGACCGATGGTCCCCGCGATCGGCAGCGCGGCCTGGACCAGCGCAACCGCCCGGCCCACGTGTGGCGCCGGGGTGACCATGGCCTGGATCGCCATGATGACGCCGCCAACGCCAAAGCTGAGGCCCACCATCGCCCGGCCCACGATCAACCACTCCAGCGTTGGTGCCCAGGAGGCCACGAGCAGTGAGAAAAACAGGATCACGTACGCCCGCAGCATGACCGATCGGCGGGAAAAGCGCTCGGCGAGGATCCCCCAGAACGGGCCGAGCGGCAGCGCGGTCGCCATGGTGACGCCCACGAGGATGCCGGTCCAGACGCCAACCGCGGAATCGTCAAGTCCCAGCTCACGGAGCTGCAGCGGCGCGAAGGCAACGATGTGGCCCTCGGTAGCGAACATCGCCGTGTTGGTGATGACCTGCAGGAGAGCTACGCCGCGCCAGGAGAGATTCACAGCGCCATTCTACGTGGGCATCGAGAGCGGCCGCGTCGGGCGGGCAAGCCGGAGTACCATCCCGCCCGGAGCACTCTCATGATCGTAGACGCCCACGCGCACGCATTCCCCTACCTGGGCTCAGCCGCGGGCTACCCGTCCGCCGAGCTCCACACCAGACTGCTTCAGCGGCACTTCACCACCCACCCGCAGGGCGCCCGACGCGTCAGCGACAACGCGTTGGTCACGGAGCCCACCCTCTGGGACGGCGTGACACCGGGCTACGAGGGTTTGCTGGAGGTGGGCTTCCACGTGGCCCGCTTCGGCAGATTCGAGTGGCAGAAAGATGGCGTGGACTACTACATCCAGTGGCTGCCGCCCCACCTGGAGGACAACGAGGCCCGGCCCGAGCGGATGTTGGCGCAGATGCAATACCTGGGCGTCACCCACGCGGTGCTCCAGCGAGGGGACCTGTACGGCCTGATCGATGACTACATCGCGGAGGCCGTCAAGCTGGCGCCAGACAAGCTCCGCGGCTGCCTCTCCGTGAACGAGGGCAACATTGCCGATCGCGCCGAGATCGAGCACCTGGAGCGGTCGGTGCGCGACCTGGGCCTGACCGCGCTGTACTTCGCCAACGACCCCTTTGCGCGCGCCGCGCAGGGTGCCGATTTTGGCGCGGCGCCGTACGTTGCCTTCTGGGAGCGAGTGCAGGAGCTGGGCATCCCCGTGCTCTGGGACATCCGCTTCATCCAGCGCCGCTCCCACCAGGACTACCTGGGGGAGGCAGCCCGACTGCACCGCTTCGCCCGCCAGTTCCCGCGCATCCACAACGTACTGACCCACGGGCTCCCCGCCAATGCGATCGCCGACGGCCACGTGCCAGACCCGGTCATTGCCCTCTGCCGCGAGCCCAACGTCACCCTGGAGCTGCTCTTCCCCCTGCTCTACGGCGCCTCGTGGGACTACCCATACGCAGAGGCACAGCCCATCATCCGCCAGCTCCACGCGAAACTGGGCGCCAGCAAGCTGATCTGGGGATCTGACATGCCCAACGTGGAGCGGAGCTGCACCTATCGGCAGAGCCTCAGCTACTTGACTCGGTACTGCGACTTCATCGCGTCAGCGGAGATGGACCAGATCGTCGGGGGCAACGCTTACGACCTGTTCTTCCGCTGAGCGCAACGGCTGAGCGGAACAGCTCATCGGAAGAACTGGCAGCCACCGCCACGAACGGTCAATCGAACCGGAAGCAGACCTTCCCCGTCGTGGCCCCCGCCGCGACCTCAAATGCCTCCGGGCCCTCGTCCAACGTGTAGTACTTGCTCACGATGGAATCCAGCTTCACGTTGTGTCGCTTCACGAACTCCGAGATCTCGTCAAATTGGACCGGCGCGTACGCGCTGGAGCCGAAGATCGTGAGCTCCTTCATCGCCAGGCGCCCCAGCGGCATCGTGAAATCGGCCGAGCCTAGTCCCACCATCGCCGCGACGCCTCGTGGCCTCAAGAGATCGCCCACCACCTTGTGCGCCGCGTTGGAGCCCGAGGTCTCGATCACCTTGTCCGCGAGATTCGGGAAGTGCGCGGCAAGCTGTTCGCCGACGGGCCCGGCCGTGGGATCTAGCACGATCTCCGCTCCAAGCTCCAGGGCAAGCTCGCGGCGGCCGGGCGATGGATCGATCCCCACGATGGTCGGCCCCATTGGCCGCGCGAAGATCACGGACAACAGTCCCACGGGCCCAAGCCCGGACACCACCAGCACGTCTCGGCCGCTGACGTCCAGCCGCTTGAGCGGCGCGAATGCCGTGCCGCCCTGGCAGGAGATAATGGCGCCGTCCACGAATGACAGGTGGTCCGGCAGCGGCAGGAGACAGGGCAATTCCACGCGCATGTACTCCGCGTGCGACCCATCGCAGCCCTGGTGGCCGTAGGAGGCCCGTCGGTTCACGCAGACGTGTTGCATGCCAGCACGGCACCACTGGCACTGGCCACAGGTGCGACGGAAGTAAGGCATCACCCGGTCGCCAACCTTCCAGCCAGTCACGCCGGAGCCTAGCTCGCTGATCACGCCGCACGGCTCGTGGCCAGAGATGAAGCCAGGATCAAGGTGCAGCGGCGTTGGGTGTCGGTAGGGATGCAGGTCGCTGCCGCAGATGCCGGTGGCCATCATCTTGATGACCACGCCGTTTGGCTCAGCGCTGGGGATGGGTACGTCCAGCACGTCAACGTGCCTCTCGGCGGAGGTGCGAAGCGCCTTCATGTAATCACGTCCTCCCGGTGAAATGTGTCGGTGTACAGGCTGCGCAGGATATCTCAACCGAAGTGCGCGGCGCCGCGAGCACCTTGACAGGTCACCGGGGCGACCGTAAGATGCGGCTACGCCCGCCGTGACGCGCGAGGCCGGCTGGACCTATCCGCTCGACAACGTTGTCCGGGTCGTGGGACAAGTGCCCACCGCCACTTTCTCGCTGAGGAGCCCACATGCGCAAGGACGCCTCCCTCCAGTTCTCCCGCCGCAGGATGCTGCAGCGCACCGCGCTGCTCGTGGGCGGTGTCGCGGGATCAGCCTTCCTGGCCGCGTGCGGCAGCGGCGCTCCCGCGGGCCCGGCCGGTCCGGCCGGCCAGGCGCCCGCCAAGCCAGCGGAACCCGCGAAGCCCGCGGAAGCGGCAAAGCCGGCGGAGGCTGCCAAGCCCGCCGAGGCCCCGAAGCCAGCGGCTGACGCCAAGCCAACCGCCGCGCCCGTGGCTGCCGCAAAGACGGAAGCCAGCAAGGAGCGGGTGGTCATCCGCGACCATGACTGGATCCAGGGCACGCCCGGCCAGCCAAACGACTGGTACGACGGCTTCGTCAAGAAGTTCGAGGAGGCCAACCCCACCATCAAGGTGGAGCGCGAGTGGTTCCCACGCGCCGAGATGCACGCCAAGCAGCTTGCTCTTGCCGCCACCGGTCAGATCGGCGACACGGTCCGCATCAACGTGGCGCCCGTGGTCTCCGAACTGAACATCAAGGGCTTGCTCTACGACCTCGACTCGCTCTTCAAGGACGACAAGGAGTGGATCGAGAAGGACCAGAAGCAGTTCTGGAAGGGCAACCTGGCCACCTACACCCGCGACGGCAAGCTCTGGGGCCTCCCCGTGGTAGGTCACCCTGGTGCCATCCACTACTTCATCAACAAGACGATGGCGGAGAAGGCCGGCCTGAAGATGCCGCCCAACGACGGCAACTGGAAGTTCGAGGACCTCCACGCCCTGGCCAAGGGCCTGACCCAGAGCTCCGGCGGCCGCACCACCGTCTACGGCGTGATCCCGCCGATCAACAACGTCACGGCGAACGAGGGCCTGGTGGGCTTTCTGCGCGCCTACAAGGGCGACCTGTTCGACGCAGCCGGCAAGAAGTGCCTGCTGAACACGCCGGAGTCTATCGCTGGGCTCAAGGCCATCGCGGAGCTGTACAAGTCCGGCGCGGCGATGCCGTGGGCCCCGAACATCGACGATCAGCGCCAGGAGCTGTTCCTTAGCCAGCGCGTGGGCATCGTCATCCAGACCGCGTTCGCGGCCTCTTCGTGGCCCACGCTCATCACCAAGACCTCATCCCCGTTTGAGATGGAGGTCATCCCCAACCCCATCGGCCCCAGCGGCAAACACGCCACCCAGGTGTCGTCCGACGGCAAGGGCGTGTCCAAGTCCACCAAGAACCCCAAGGAAGCCTGGATGGTGCTCTCGCGACTGTTCACCAGCCAGCGCCATGGTATCGAGCGGTTCGTCAACGGTCTTGGCAGCCCCGGCAGCCGCAACGACGTGTGGGACAGCGACGAGTTCCGCCAGAAGGCACCCAAGCTCCAGAACGTGGCCAAGAACGTGGTGCTTCCACCCTCCCCCGACATGGACCCGTGGCACCACCCGGCAAATGGCCGCTACAACGAGGTGGAGCCGGTGCTCCTCAACGAGTTCGTGAAGGTCACGCTGGGCCAGCTAGACGTGGAGAAGTACGCCGCGGACACGGCCAAACAGATCCAGGACATCCTGGACAAGCCCAACGTCTAGGGAGATAGGGATAAGCGCTTTGGTGCTGGCTTGGCACTGACGGCGGCTGTGGGCCCCAGGCCTCGCGCGTCGAGCTCGTTTCGGCGCGAGGAGGTCTTCTGGGCCTACGTCTTCCTGCTGCCCTGGATCATCGGGCTGATCGTTTTCATTCTCGGCCCGATGCTTTTCTCGCTCGTCCTCAGTTTCTACACCTATACACTTGGTCGCGACTACGCGTTCGTGGGTATCGCGAACTGGGTGGCCGCCTTCACTCGCGATGAGCTGTTCTGGCCGTCCATCGGGCGGACCGCGCTGTACACGGCGGTCCTGGTGCCGCTGAGCGTGTTCGGCGCGCTGGGCACCGCGATGCTGCTCAATCAGAACCTGCGCGGAACCACGTTCTACCGGACGACCTTCTTCTTGCCCCACCTGGCGCCGGTAGTCGCCGCCACCTACATCTGGACGTGGCTGATGAACGGCCAGTACGGGATCATCAACGAGGCCATCTGGCAGCTTGGCTTCAACCTGACCGGCGCCGGCTGGAAGGGCCCAAACTGGTTCGGCGACCCGGCCTGGGCGCTCTGGTCGCTGATGGCCATTGCCCTCTGGGGCGCCGTGGGCGGCAATATGATGGTGATCTTCCTGGCCGGCCTCCAGGGCATCCCCCAGGAGCTTTACGAGGTCGCTTCGATCGACGGCGCCAACGCCTGGCAGCGCTTTGTCAACGTCACGATCCCCATGATCTCGCCGACGCTCTTCTTCAACTCGTTGCTGGCCTGTGTCGGCGCGTTCCAGACGTTCGAGACCGCTTTCGTGGGCACCAAGGGCGGCCCGGCCTACGCCACCTGGATCTACGGTCTGCACATCTACCAGCAGACCTTTGAGTTCTTCAACATGGGTTACGGATCAACGCTGGCGTGGATCATGTTCATCGCGCTGAGCGCGTTCACATATCTCCAGTTTCGCGCCTCGCGCAACTGGGTCTACTACGCGGGGGAGGGCCGCTGATGGCACGCCCCATCGCCCAGGCCGCCGCCCCGTCGCTACCCACCACGTCCACCCGCGCATTCGAGCGAGCCCGCTTCCTCGTTGGCCGTTTGGGCTTGCATGCGCTGGCGATCGTCGTGGGCTTCATCCTGATGCTGCCGTTTTACTGGGCCGTCTCCAGCTCGCTCAAGCAGATGCACGAGGTCCGCCTGATCCCGCCCATCATCTGGCCGGACGTGCCCCAATGGCAGAACTACGCGGACGTCTGGAACGTACGGTTCTTCGCCGGCTGGTTCTGGAACACCGTGTTTCTGGCCGTGATCGCGACCACCGGCACGGTGATCTCTTCATCGCTCGCCGGCTACGCGTTCGCCCGGTTCCGATTTCCCGGCAAGAACCTGCTGTTCAGCATCACCATGGCCACGCTGATGCTGCCAGGCTACGTGCTGGTGATCCCCAATTTCCTCCTCTTCTGGCAGCTAGGCTGGCTGAATACGTATCTGCCGCTCACCGTGCCCTTCTGGTTCGGTGGCGCATTCTTCATCTTCCTGTTCCGTCAGTTCTTCATGACCATTCCGATGGATCTGGATGAGGCCGCCCGCATCGACGGTGCCACCTACCCCCGGATCTTCTGGAGCATCATGCTCCCCCTCTCCGGGCCGGTCTACGCCACGGCCGCGATCATCGAGGGCATCGCCCAGTGGAACTCGTTTCTCCGCCCGCTGATCGTGCTCAACAAGCCAGAGACGTACCCGCTCAGCGTGGGCCTGCGCTACTTCGTGGTCAGCCCCAACGACGGCATGCCCCGCGACCACCTGTTGATGGCAGCGGCCGTCATCATGACGCTGCCGGTCATCGTGCTGTTCTTCGTGGGTCAGCGCTACTTCGTGCGCGGCGTGGTGATGTCGGGGATCAAGGGGTAGGAACACTCCCTCTGCCGTTGGGAGAGGGCCGGGGGGTGAGGGTCGGTAGCGTCCTCGACGACATCCTCACCCAGCCGAAACCCTCAACTGGAGCACCGCGCCCAGAGGGACACGAGTGGGTGCTGGCCTTAGTGGCAGAGTGGCCTCATACAGATGCGCCCGTTCGCCCGAGCCCTCCCCGCTCTATACTCCCCCCCAGGAGGCAGCATGGCTCGCATCGTTCTGGGACTGGGTAGCTCGCACACCCCCATGGCCAGCACGCCGTCGGACAAGTGGTACGTGCACGCCGAGCGCGACAAGGCCAACCCTACGCTCGTCGCCATCGACGGTGTGGTCCGCTCCTACCACGACCTGCTGGAGCGCGCCGATCCGCGCATAGAGCGCGACGAGCTTCGACCGAGCGTCATGCGGGAGCGCTACGAAGCAGCGCAGACCGCGATCCAGCGCCTGGAGGCCGCGCTAGACGAGGCCCGTCCGGACGTGATGGTCATCATTGGCGATGATCAGGGCGAGCTGTTCGCGCCGTCCCAGATGCCTGCCCTCAGCGTCTTCTCCGCCGACGCGGCCACCGTCATCCCACCGGACTACGAGGCGGCCGGCGAGTGGCTCCAGGTCTCCGGCTGGGGCTGGTACCCAGAAAAGACGACCAACTACCCCTGCCAGGGCGACCTGGGCCGACACCTCACGCGCGAGCTTGTGGCCCGGGGCTTTGACCTGGCGCTCTGCTCTGAGCAGCCACGGGGCACCAGCCTGGGCCATGCCTACTCCTTCGTTGAGCGGCGCATCATCCGTGACCGCACTATCCCCATCGTCCCGATCTTCCTGAACGGCTTCTTCCCACCGAACTGCCCCACGTCCGCCCGGTCGTACGACCTCGGTTGTGCCCTGCGGCAGGCCATCGAGTCCTGGGACGGCAACAGCCGCGTGGCCATCTACGCTTCTGGTGGAATGACCCACCTGGTGATCAATCAGGAGCTGGACCGGGCTGTCATCGCGGCGCTGGAGAAGAAGGATCGCGCGGCACTGACCGCCGTCCCGGAGCCGCTCCTGCAGTACGCCAACGGCGAGACCAAGAACTGGATCGCCGCCGGCGGTGCCATGGAGCACCTCCAGATGACGCTGGTGGACTACATCCCCGCCTATCGGTCACCCGCGGGAACCGGCGTGGGCATGGCGTTTGCCACCTGGCAGTAGCGCGGGGCTTCTACTCCCTACGGCTTCAGTCGCCACTGCCGAGGCCCAAGCACCTCAAACGTCTCGGGCAGCGCCTTCAGCATCTGTGCCACCGCCAGATCGACGAGTATTCGCGATTTCTCCGCGTTCCGCGGCAACGTCCGCTTGACTCGCGGAATCAAATGGCCGTACCGCCGCTTCTGTTCGTCCACGAACGCCAGCAACTCATCGACGTCGTACCGCCTGGGCATCATGGCCCGCGATCCTCGTCGCCAGGCTCGGGCAGGGCCAGCACATCGTCTACCAATTCACGTCTGGCCAGGTCGCTCAAATACTGCAGATCCAGTCGCGGAATACCCGGTGCCAGCGTCCAAAACGCCAGCAGCGTTCGTGCCCAGTGCAACGCCGCCTCGTCATGCCAGTACTTCGCCGCCAAGAGTCGGTCGACGATCAAATCCTCCACACCGATGATCCAGGCCGCCCCCACACCAGGCACATCCGCGGACGTTGCTCGATCCCAATCGCCCGGCGAGCCGCCAATCCGAAGCTGCTCACCCGGCACTTCGACCAGCAGGTCCAGGTCGTCGCAAACCCAGTAGCGGCCGTCGCGGCGGAACCCCAGCGACTCCAGGTGCTCGCCCACGAGCGCGCGATCCACGGTAACGAGGTCAAGATCAGCCGTGGCGTAGCCCCCCCGCGTGTACACCTCCAGCGCACTACCGCCGACCACGGCGACCCGTCCGCCGACCTCGCCCAGTCGGGCATTGAGCCAGGCGGCCAGAATCAGCCGTCGCCGCAGACGGTCCGAAGTCGACCGCAGGAGCGCCAGGACATCCTCGGGCGACTCAACCGCCCGTTCAGCCACGGCCACTCACCGACCGGCCAGCGAGCGACCCTTCTGCAGACCGGCGTGTGACAGCGTGGGGCGCGGCATCAGCCAGCGGAAACCCTGCTGGAGTATCCCCTCCACGTTGTTCGTGTCCACGTGCGGGTGGCCGACCGGCACGCCGTGCGCCTTACACACGGCCACCACTTCGGCGATGGCGGACACTACGTTGGGGTGCTCGTACTGGCGCGGCACGCCAAGCTCCTGCGACAGGTCGCCCTCGCCGATCAGCACCACGCCAATGCCGGGCACCTGCTGCAGCATCTTCGGCAGGTTCTTGATAGCGGTCACGTCCTCGATCATGATGCCCACGATGATCTCACCCTCGGGCGCCAGAGGCCAGACGTCCGCCTTGCGGTAGTACTCCTGCTGGCCGAGCCCCCAGTAGCGGGCGGCGGCGGCGGGAGCGTCGCCGCGGATGCCGGCCGGCTCGTAGTGGGGCGCGTTCGGCAGACGCGGGTAGCGGCAGGCCGCGACGGCGTTGCGCGCCTCGTCCACCGTACTCACGTGCGGCCAGATCACCCCGTACACCCCGATGTCCAGGACCTGCTTGGCGATCCACTGGTTCATCTCGTTGCCATTCGGCGGGATTCGCACCATCGGCGTGACCTTCGGCGCCAGGCTGCCGCTGTCCGCGATCTGCTTGCGCGAGAGCATGTATTGCAAGCAATCCTTGAGCGTTCGAATGTCGTAGGGGTTGTGCTCCATCTCGAAGACGACGCCGTCGTAATCGGCATCGGACAGCGCCGTGGCGGTTCCCACGTCCGCGCTGGCGAACGTGACGAATGCCGGCTGGTTCGACTCGAGCGCTCGAATAACGCCGTTGAGACGTGGGGGCTGGGAGTCGCTCATCCGTCGCACCTCATGAAGCGTGGCGGGGCCGCCGATCGACGCTGGCACCCGGTTGCCGCTGGCAAGACCACGAGGATAGCATCTCGCCCATCGCCCGGGCAGGGGGGACTGAGAGCCCGCCCGGGCCCGCTGGGAGGGGCAGCCAGATGACCGACCTGCTCACCTTGCGCACCGCGATCGGCAGCTATCCCCACACCGCCGCCGTCAAGGCCGGCCAGATCGCCTCTGATCGCGTCGCGCTCCAGCACGTCGAGGTGGACCCGATCAACCGAGCGTTCCGACGGATGATCCGAGACGCTGAGTTTGAGCTGAGCGAGATGGCCATCACCACGCACGCCATCGCGCACTCGTTCGACAAGCCTTACGTCGCGCTGCCGATCGTGGTGTTCAGGGGCTTTCCGCACGCGTCCATCGCCTGCCGCGACGATGGCTCCATCCGTGGCCCGAAGGACCTGGAGGGACGGAAGATCGGCGTGAGAGCGTACTCCCAGACCACCGGAGCGTGGGTACGGGGCGTGCTGGCGAGCGACTACGGCGTCGAGCTTGACCGCCTCGGGTGGGTGGTCCAGGAAGGCTCGCACGTAGCCGAATACGTTGACCCGCCGAACGTGGAGCTCACGTCGCCCGACCGTTCGCTGGAGGCGCTGCTCGAGGCGCGCGAGGTGGACGCGATCGTCGCCGTCAACGCTGCCCACGTGCCCGGGCTCCAGCCGGTGATCCCAGATCCCGACGCGGCCGCCATAGCGTGGTTCAAGCGTACGGGCGTCTACCCCATCAACCACCTCCTGGTGATTCGACGCGACATCGCGGCGGCCAATCCGTGGCTGGCAGCCGAAGTGACGCGCATCTTCATGGAGGCCAAGAACCAGACGCTGAGACGTTTGAGTCGCCAGGGTGCCAGCACATTGGCGGAGAAGGCGCTGGTCCGCCAGATGGCGACCATCGGCGCGGATCCGCTGCCGTACGATCTTAACGCGAACCGCCCGGCGGTGGAGATGCTTACCCGCTTCGCGTTCGAACAACGGCTCACACCGCGGAAGTGCTCGGTGGAGGAGCTGTTCGACCCCGCGAGCCTGACACCCGCCAGTTGACCGACAGTTCGCCCGCGCCCCAGACGATGCGAGTGAGGTTGCCATGATCATCGACGTCCACGGCCACTACACCCAGGCCCCGCCGGAGCTAGACGCCTACCGTGGGCTCCAGTTCTCACGGATGAACAAGCCCACCAAGGGACGGCTCAACATCAGCGACGAGCAGATCGTCCAGTCGCTCCAGGGCAACCTCCGACAGATGCGCGAGCGCGGCATCGACGCCATCCTGTTCTCCCCCCGCGCGTCCGGCATGGGCCACGACGTCGGCACCGAGCTGGTGAGCCGCTACTGGACGGAGATCAACAACGACCTCATTTCACGGGTCTGCAAGCTCTTCCCAGGGGTGATTTTCCCGGTTTGCCAGCTACCCCAGTCGCCCGGGGTGAGCCCCAAGAACTGCATCCCGGAGCTGGAGCGCTGCGTCAAGGAGATGGGCTTCATCGGCTGCAACATCAACCCGGACGCCTCAGGCGGGATGACCCCGCTTACGCCCTCACTTGGCAGCGAATGGTGGTACCCGCTCTACGAGAAGATGGTGGAGCTGGACGTGCCGGGCATGATCCACGCCAGCTCAACCCAGCACCCGGCCCAACACCTCAACGGCTCCCACTACACCAACCAGGACAATGCCGCCGTGGTGGAGCTCTGCAACTCGCGCGTGTTCGAAGACTTCCCGACCCTCCGCCTGATCGTCCCCCACGGCGGCGGTGCAGTCCCCTATCAGTTCAACCGACACCGCGCCCTCCACACGCTGGAAGGCCGGCGCCCCTTCGAAGAGGTGGTCAAGCACCTGTACTTCGATATGGCGCTGTACGACGTGGACGCCATGGAGATGCTGATCAAGAAGATCGGCGTGGACAACATCATGTTCGCCACCGAGATGTTTGGTACAGCCAAGTCCATTGACCCGCTCACCGGCCGCGGCTTCGACGACACGGTGGACATGGTGAAGTCCATTTCGTGGCTGACGGACGAGGACCGCTACAAGCTCTTCGAGGGCAACGCCAGAAAGGTCTATCCGCGGGCGAAGTGGCCGGCGTAGCCCCCTCGCCCAGAAGCGAGCGGACGTAAGTGCCTCATGAGACACATGGCTACACCCTCACCCATCCGCTCACGCTCACTGGAGCGTCGCGCCCAAAGGGAGAGGAGCTTTGTGTCGCTACAGGTTGTACGCGTGCACCACGCCATGCTCCGGCGCTGCCCGGTCCGCCTCCAGATCGGCTCTGACGTAGCCAGGAAACGGTATCCCGGCACCGGCCAGAAACTCGGCGATCTCCTGGATCGATGCTGCCGCGGTGGACGCGGGCGCTGAGACCGAGTGCTTCACGCCCTCGGCGTGGCAGGCCGAGCAGAAGTAGTCAGACCCTGGCTCCTCGCCGGTGCCCTCGCAATGGTCGCACAGCTCTGCCAGAGTGACGAAGTACCGCCCCAGGTCCCGGTCCCACCCTAGAAAGACCATGCGCTGATCGTAGCGGAACCACCGGCGGCTCACTTCCGTCGCTCTACAGCGGCCCGTTGAGGGTGGGATCCAGGTCTGGATGCTCCACGAACGCCCGCCTCAGCTCGCGCGTGGCCTCCACCCAGTCCGCACCGCACGGCAGGAAGATCCCGCCTGAGCGCACCCGGTACACCTCCGGATCGTCCACGCCCGGCGGCACGGTGCCCGCCCGCTGGTACGCCCTGACCGCGGCCAGCAGGCGCCGTCGCACCCGGATCACCATGGCATCGGCGCTGCCCAGGTGCTCCTTGCTCCGGTCATAGATGCCGCCCATGCTCGCCGTCATCGCTGCGTCCTGCATGACCAACCCGTGGATCCCGCTGTAGCCAGCCGGGCCTTCCCCGCCACGCTGGACCTCTCGATCGATCAGGAAATCGTTCTCCATCGTCTGCGTTTGTCGGAACCGACCGTACCAGTCCGTGCTGTTGGTCTCGTGCGCACCAATGATGTTGGTGGGACCTACGTTCGCCTGGTTACGACGCACGTTCATCACGAACGTCATGGTGTGGTTGTCGTCCATGGGCACCCGCGCGGAGCCGCCCTTCTTGGTCCCCAGTACCCCTGGAGGGGTGAAGGTGTAGAAGGGGAAGCACCACTGGGCAATGCGCCAGTAGTCCTGATCGGGGCCGGCCGCGCGACGCGCGCCGTAGGCGGAGCCGCCCTCCGTATCGATCACCTCGAAGTAGGCCGTCTTGTCGCGTAGCTGGTACTCGGAGAACGAGCCGGGCGGCTGATCCTCCGGCTTCAGTCCGCCGTAATGCAGGAACCCCACGTGGGTGGTATCGATGTCGCCCTCGAGGATCTGAAGCCAGTTGCCCTCCAGCATCGTGGCACGCACGGAGAGCTCCGCCCCCTCCGCCATGTTGCCCTCGAAGTCGGGCAGCGGAGGCGGCTCGCCGCGGGGGCCCATGTACGTCCAGACCACACCACCGCGCTCGCGGCACGGATAGGTGGTCGCTTTCACACGGGTCTTGAAGTCGCTCTCAGCCGGCTCGTTGGGCATGTCCGTGCAGTTGCCCTGCGCGTCGAATTGCCAGCCGTGGTACACGCAGCGGATGCCGCAGTGGTCCACTCGGCCAAAGAACATGGAAGCGCCGCGGTGGGGGCAATTGTTCGCGATGAGCCCCACCCTGCCCTGGCCGTCGCGGAAGCCGATGAGCTTCTCGCCCAGCAACAGCACCCGCACCGGATCGCAGCCGGGCCTGGGAAGCTCGCTGGAGAGCATCGCGGGCACCCAGTACTCGCGCATCATCCCACCCATGGGCGTACCGGGGCCCACCCGAGTGATCAGCTCATTGTCTTCCCTGCTCAGCACGGCTTCCTCCCATGTTCCACGTCACGACACCGCGGCCCACCCCTGGACCCGCACCCCGCGGGATGGTAGCCAACGGCAGGACCGCCAGCAACGGCCCACCTACGGCGAGGCCGTCCCTACGACTAGCCGGCTCCCTCATTGAGCTGCCCCGTCTCCGCCAGCCAGCGGGCAAAGTCCAGTCGATCGAGCTCCACCACAGCCGCCAGCGACCGCAGCGGCGGCCGCGGGACGGGAATGTGCGCGCCGGTCCGCACGCGCTCGATGATGAGCTGAATCCGCTGGCGATCGACCCGTTCCATGGCCTCGCCAGACGTATCGGCCTCCGCGATGCAGCCTAGCTCAGGCAGCTCCGCATAGCGCTTCCACGTCCCATCGGCGCTGGGGGCCGAATACGCCACCAGCCGATACGGGACGGCCAGGTAATCTTCTAGCTGCATCGGCGCTCCCACGGCGGCGGGCGCGCTCTCCAACGGCCGCCACCCAACCCTCCAGCGAGGATTATGCCGCCGCTACTAGCTGTCCGACAGGGACGCTTTGTGCGCGAGCAAGGCCGCCTCTACACGGTTGCGCACCTGGAGCTTCTGCAGGATGTTGGTCATATAGTGCTTGACGGTCTTTTCGCTGAGGGCTAGATCGAACGCGATCTCCTTGTTGGAGTCACCCTGAGCCACGCGCTCGAGAATCTGCCGCTCGCGGTCGGAGAGCTCGTCGAGCGGGTTGGACTGCTCGGATGCACCCGTGCTCCCGCGCGTGAGGCCAACGAGGAGTCCAGATGCAAGCGCGGGTGTCACGTACACCTCTCCCGCGGCCACGCTCTTGATCACCCCAATGAGCTCCGTGGAACCGACACCCTTCAGTACGTACCCCCGCGCACCGGCCTGGAGCGCCGCCACCACGTCGTCATCATCCTCGGACACGGTGAGCACAATGATCCTGGTCACCGGCGCGGCCGTTGCGATCTCCCGCACCGCGTTCAGACCGCCGCCCGGCATATTCAGGTCAAGCAAGACAACATCTGGGAGATGGTCGCGCGCCATGTTCACGGCGTCCGCGGCAGAGGATCCTTCGCCAACGACGTCCAGCGTGCGGTCTCGACGCAATGCGCTCACTACCCCCTCCCGAAAGAGGGGGTGGTCGTCGAAGAGAGCCACGCGTGTCAGGTCAACCAGCGTCTGCACCTACGGGGGCTAGGGGGATCAGCGCGCTGACGGTGGTACCGCCGCCCGGGCAGCTCACCACCGTCATGGATCCGCCCACGCTCGCCACGCGTTCCTGCATTCCGGCGAGGCCGAGACGGTCAGGCGAACGCGCGAACTCGTCAGGGTCAAAGCCGCCACCGGAGTCCCGCACCACCACCTCGAGCGTGTCGTTCACTGTCCTCATCATTGCCTGCGGCTCCGAGCCACCGGCATGGCGATGTGCGTTGTTCAGCGCCTCCTGGAGCACACGATACGCCACGATCTTCACGGGAAGCGGAGCCACCTCCGGCACACTGTCGATGGTCAAGCCCACCCGATCTCCCGTTCTCCGGGCATGCCGCGCCACAGCCCGTCGGCCCACGTCCGCGAGCGAGAGAGGCTCCAACTCCGGAATCCTCAGCCCCGCCGCGATGCCTCGCAAGTCCTCCAGGGCGCTCACCAGCGGTTGACGCAACGACTCAACTTCGGACTCCCCAAGCTGGGGCCGGTGCCTTGGCTTGCCGCCACTCCCCAATCCATCCAACCGCATAAGCGCCGCCGCCACGTCTTGAGCCGGACCGTCGTGCAACTCGGCGCTGACGCGGCGCAGGAGCTGCTCGTTGAGCTCTGTGGTGCGACGGGCGGATCGCTTGACTCGATCGCTCAGTGCGCGATTCTGGGACAGGAGCTCCGCCGTGCGCTCGTATCGCTCGTTGAGCTCCACCTGCTGCCGCTCGATGCGCGCGCTTGCCTTCCCCACGATACCAACGAGCAGCAAATACGTGGTGGCTCCCGCGCCGCCCACCACGAGCCAACTTCGCACCTTGGCCTTCTGGATCTCGTCTGCCAGCGCATCTGCCCGGAGGTAGAACTCCGCCACGCCGATGATGTCCGCGCTGGGTTCCGCCCGCACCGGACTGTAGATCTCCAGCAGCGACCCACCGCCAACGTCCTCGTCCGCCTCCTCGGCGTCGCCGATTAGCGTGACCACGAGCTCGCCACCGAAAGCTCGCGAGACCTCGTCGTGCATGGCCCGCCCATCGCTTGGATCGGTGGGAAGCACCACCTGGCCGCCGGTGGGAAGCTGCTGGGTCACATTGGACGCGGTCGCGAGCGGCTCCTCATTTGCCGAGCGGGGGAACGCCGCGCGCGACTCGCCGCTCGCCACGGTGTCTGCGCTGGCAACGGGACGGATTGCATACACCACACGACCGGCTGAGTCCCAGATCTTGATTGCCACGACGAACTGGCCGAGTGAGGTCTGACCCAGCAGCCGCGTGAGGTTGGCGGCCGATTCCGGATCGATCGGTTGGCCTGCGCTCAAGCCCTGAAGCCGCGGGGTCATGAATGCGTCGATAAAGAGCGCCGCCGTCGCCGCCGACCGCGATGCCACACCGCGCTCTACCTCCCGGGCGATCCACCACCCCAGCTCAACAGTGGTCCCCGCGACGATGACGAACCCGATAATCGCGAATCGGCACGCCAGCGTGCAGCGATGCCACGCTTCGGTCAGGTAGCGGATGGCGCCAAGCAGCCGACGGAATCCCATGCCCCCATTCTATCCACGGCGCCGCCTACCTATGACTATTCCTATCGCGACTTAAGACCAAAGTCCCATCAGGTCCCAGACCCAGGTCGGACGAAAGTTCGGGCTCCCGTCGGTGACGTAATCCGCGTTTAACTGTCGACACTGAATGTGGACGGGGGAGCAAGGCACTTGGAGGAGGAACCAATGGTGCGAAATCGACTAGTCATATCAACGCTCGCGGCGTTCCTGATCTTCGGCTCGACGTTGGCGCAGGCGGATGCCCGGCGAGGCGAGGCTCAGCCAGGCGACGACCGCGGCGGTGTGAGCGAGCCACGCGGACGCGGCGGCGACAGCATCTCGAACACCAGCAACAGCGGGCCGTCACGAGGGACTGACAACAACGTGCGCCGACGGGGCGAGCCCGAGCCTGGCGACGACCGCGGCGGTCACGGCGAGGCCGAGCATCCGCACCGCCGCGGCGGTGGTGAGGGGCAGGGCAACGGCACACCAAACGCCGGCCCGAGCCGCAAGGGCACGCGCGTCATCGTCACGCTGACCCCATCGGCGGACTTCCCGAACGCCTCTGGCAAGGCGAAGAGCCAGGTCAAGGGCACTGAGCGAGAGCTCGAGATTGAGGTGGAGCACATCACCGCGCTTGCGGGTACAACCGTGACGTTTAAGGTGGGCGGCTCTAGCGTGGGCACCGCGACGGTCTCAGCGCTTGGTGAAGCGGAGCTCGATCTGTCCACTGAGGACGGCGACACGGTCCCCACCATTGGCGCCGGCGCAAGCGTCAGCGTCACCACGGCAGACGGCACCGTCATTGTGGAGGGCCAGTTCCCGTAGGTCCACGCCACGCCCAGAGTGCACGACAACGGCCCCGCGTCACGCGCGGGGCCGTTGTCTATACTCGCGCACGATGCGCGCCAAGTCAAAGCTACCCGGAGCAGAGCACCGGGCAGACAGCAGAGCCCGTCCAGATTGAGCGCCAGACGCCGCCGAGTCCTGGCCATCCTCGGGGCGGGCGCCATTGCGAGCGCGCTCGGCATCCGCGAGATGGTCACGCTCGCGGCCCCGCCAACGGACGCCAAGGACTGTCCGCCGCTGAGGCCCCTGTCCTTCAATGCGCCGTCCGGGCCTACTGGGTCCGGGGCCGAGCGGCTGCCGTGGTCGCAGCGCGGCGGAACGATCAACGATGTGAGCTGCCTGGACCGAACGCCTGTGCACGGCGTCGTCCGCGTCACGACCGAGGATGAGATCCGGGATGCGTTGAGCTACGCGCGTGGGGCCGGACTCAAGGTTGCAATGGCGGGAGCCCGCCACAGCATGGGAGGCCACGCCTTTGCCTCGGGTGCCTTGATCCTGGACGTCAACGGCTACAACCGGGTGCAAGTCAGCCCAGACGTCCCCAGCGTCACGGTGCAGACCGGCGCGAAGTGGCTGGACATCCAGGCGGCCATCCACCCCCGGTTCGCCGTGAAGGCCATGCAATCCACGAACATCTTCACGGTAGCGGGCTCCATCTCCGTGAACGCCCACGGCATGGATCACCGCGTGGGTTCGGTAGAGCGCACCATCCGCTGGCTACGGCTGATGCTGGCGGACGGCACGGTCGTCCGTCTGAGCCGACAGGAAAACTCCGAGATATTCCGTCACGTTGTGGGAGGGTACGGGCTCTTCGGTGTGATCCTGGACGCCGAGATCGAGATCACCCAGAACTTGCTCTACAAGCCAGGCCGCAAGATGATCTCGTATCGCGACTTCCCCACCGTATTCGAGCGGGAGATTCTGCCAGACCCGTCAATCGGGCTCATGTACGGTCATCTCAGCACGGCGCGCGGCTCGTTTCTCCAGGACATGATGCTGTTCCTATACACCGCGGATGGCACAACCACCGGCAACCCGCCGCCATTGTCGGACGTATCGCAGATCGGTCTGCGCAGACTGGTCTTCAACCTCAGCAAAGGCGGCGGTGCTCTGATGGACCTCAAGTGGTGGGCGGAGCGCACGATTGAACCGCGACTGGAGGGGTGCTCCGTGACCGCGGCAGACGTAGCCGGCGCATGTTACGTCACCCGGAATGACCCAATGCATGACTCCGCCCAGTATCTCTTCAACAGCCTGGAGGGCGAGACGGACATACTGCAAGAGTACTTCGTGCCGCGCGAACGCCTCGTGGCATTCCTGGACGCGGCCCGCCCGGTGCTCCGCGACTCCGGCCTGACCCTTCTAAATGCGTCTGTGCGCGTCGCGCATCAGGAAAACATTGCGCTGAACTACGCGCCGGCCGACATGTTCGCGCTGGTGCTCTACGTGAACCAGAAGACCGACCGCGCGGGGAATGAGGCAATGGCGCGGCTGACGCGGACGATGGTGGACCTTTGCGTGGGTCACGGCGGTCGCTTCTTCCTGCCGTATCAGCTTCACTTCACGCCGTTGCAGCTTCGCGCCGCCTATCCGGAGATCGACGCGTTCTTCGCGGCGAAGCGGCGGTATGATCCTGGCGAGCTGTTCTCGAGCACGTTCTACGAGACCTACAGGGCCTGAGCGCGTGCCGCCAATCAGTAGTCGTACACGTGCTCCAGCCGGGCGCCGTCACCCAGACCTCGGATGAGGTCGAGCAGCCCAGGCACGGGTACAAGCAGCGCAATGCGCCGCCACCCAGGATCCAGCGGAAGCGGCAGGTCAAACAGCCGAGTCGCCCGCCCCGGGGGCGGAGCCCAGCCCGCGGGAGCCACGACGCTTAACACGATCTGGTCGTTCCCGCCCAGCATCAGGAGCTGCCCGTATTCCTCAGATAGGCCCCGCACGGCTCGATCGAACGCAGCGTACCGGGGGACCGACACCAGCACCCGATCATCCGCCAGCCGGCGCACCACACGGATGTCGGACATCGAGCGCAACGCCTCATCCGTGTAGCCTTGCACAACGGCCAACGACCTTTCCTGATCCGCGCCATACGCGGCGCCAGAGACCTGGCCAATCACCCAACCGTAGGCCGCCTTGATCACGTATTCAACGGAGAGCGCAACGCGGCGCTCCCACCTTCTCGCGGCATCCGGGCCGTCCGGCAACGGTCCACTCCAGAGCAACTGGACGCGGGCCCAGAAGGGGAACAAATACCAGGGCCTCTGCGGCAGGAATTCGGCGTACTCGCGGGCGACAGCCGCGGCGAAGCGATCCTCCTGGGTAAGTGGATCCGTGGACACGGCTTCGGTCAACCGTCCCACGACTCCTTCGTATAGGCCCTTTGCGGCGTACTCGAGCGTGTAGCTCACGCCGATCACCAGCAGCATTGCGTGATAGCCGTAGTTCGGCTCGTACCGGTCCGCAGTGAGCTGATACGCGTAGCTGTATCCGCACCAATACTGGCCGACGGAATGGAAGTAGGGAAATTCGGTGGGCGTGCGGCGGGCGGTCCACTCGGCGTAGTCCTGGGCGCTGTAGACGATGTACCACTCAGGGAACGTCAGATAGGCGTTATCCTCGCGCCGCCGCTCCGTGGCGGGCACCAGATCCACCAGCGCGGGCTCGCCAAGTCGGGGCACGCCCTGCACCTGGCTCAACCCCGGCGGTGTCCCGCAGCCCACGCGGATCGCGCCCGCGCAGGCCACGGCGACCACCGCCAGCACTATTGCGCGGCGAATGAGGCGGCGCATCGAACGCGCCATCCGCTCGTTAGCCCCTGCCCCAGGCCCGATCGGCCAGCCAGAACCCCAGCAGCACCGCCACTGGGCCGATGATGAAGTGCGGCAGGTTGGCACCGATGCTCACGTAGAGATTCAAGAATGAGTAGCCGGGTGTGACGGACGGATTTGCCAGCAACTCCAGCACCGACCGGCCCGTGAAGAATCCAACGACGGCGTCCGTTGAATAGAAGCTCCCGAACACCCTGAAGTAGAACCGGGACGCGACGTGCGAACGCCAGGCCGCGAACGCCGCCCACAGTCCAGAGAACCCATGGACGGCGTCGTCCAGCGGGTCAATTTTGAACAGTCCAAGCATGGCACCCTGTTCGTCGTTGAGGCCTGGCAAGTGGGTCAACACCACCACCACGATGAACCCAAGCGCGTACACGGCGCTCATCTTCCTCAGGCGCGTCCACTCAGCCACTCAGCCCTCCACCTGCCAACCCGGGCAGCCCGCCGCGAAACCATATCGCGAACGGCAGCCATGCCGCGCCCGCGCGACGTTGTGCTACCGTTGCCAGTGGGGAGGCAGCCGGCTGAGCATTGCCGCGCCCGCCACGAAGCGCCTCAGGCAGGAGATCCACGTTGCGCTACACCACGTTCGGCCGTACCGGCCTCAAAGTGTCTCGACTTTCCATGGGCTGCAATCGCCTTGGGGACCCCGGGGAGGACCCTGCCCAGTGGCCGCCACTGGTGCGCAAGGCGCTGGGCCTGGGAGTGACATTCTTCGACACCAGCAACAGTTACAACCAGGGGCGAAGCGAAGCCGTGCTCGGTGAGGCGACGGCGGACAGCGCGTCGCCGGTCGTGATAGCCACCAAGGTCGGCGTTCCCGTTGAGACCAACGACTTTCCCAAGCGTAGCTTCGACGCAGCCACCATCCTCCGGGAAGCCGAGAATAGCCTCAAGCGACTGCGCCGCGAAACCATTGATCTCTACATGCTGCACAGTCCCAGCGTTGAGCAGATGGAAACTCAGTCCTGGCGCGAGGCGATCGACAAGCTCAAGACGCAGGGGAAGGTCCGCTACTTTGGAATCTCCACCCACGACCACGCCTCCGGTATGTGGGCCATCCAGCATGGCGGGGCCGACTTCCTCCAGCTCGAGTATCACTTGATCGACATCACCGCGGAGGAGGCGCTACTCCCCCTGGCGCGCGCCCACGATATCGGCGTGATGGTACGGATCCCATTAGCGCGTGGCCTGTTGAGCGGCAAATTTCCAGCGGGCCAGCCTATCCCGGCCGAGCAGCAGTGGCGCCGGCCCACCGGCGACCTGCTGCAACTCCGGCTGCGCCGCGTGGATCAGCTCCGATTCCTGGAGCGGCCAGGGCAGACGCTGGCGCAAGCTTCGCTCCGCTGGCTGCTCGACCAGCCCGGCATCCACTGCGTCATCCCGGGCGCCAGGACCGTCGAGCAACTGGAGTCCAACGTGGCGGCGATAGACGGCGATCTCACCGATTCCGAACGCCGACGAATCGCGGCGCTCCAGCAGGAATGGCGCGGCGAGGGAGGCTGGTGACCACACGCCCTAAGCGCGATCTCCCAACACAGAACACGGAGTGACAACGTGACCGCTCTCGCAGCCCGCATTGATTCCGTACTCGCAGACGCAGTTGAATCCGGCAAGCTGGCGGGTGTGGCGGCCACCGTTGCCGACCGCGGTGGGCCGGTGTACCGCGGGGCCTTCGGCAAGCGCGACGTGGCGGACGGTACCCCGATGACGCCGGATACGATCTTCTGGATCGCCTCCATGACCAAGGCCATCACGTCAGTCGCGGCACTACAGATGGTCGAGCGGGGCCTCGTCACCCTGGATGAGCCGCTGGGGCGGCTCGAGCCGGACCTAGGGTCGCTCCAGATCCTCGAGGGCTTCAACCCAGACGGCTCGGCCAGGCTCCGCCCGGCGACGCGACCGGTCACGCTCCGCCTGCTGCTCACACACACCAGCGGGATGGTGTACGACACGTGGAACGCCAACCTGAACCGTTACATGAAGACGACCGGCATTCCACCTCTGGGTGAGCGCAAGAACGCCACGCTCCGAGTGCCACTGGGCTTCGAGCCTGGCGAGCGCTGGGAGTACGGCATCGGCATTGACTGGGCCGGCAAACTCGTGGAGCGGCTGAGCGGACAGGCGCTGGACGAATACATCCGGCAGAACATCTGCGCGCCCCTGGGGATGATGGACACGGGGTTCGATCCCCGTGCGGGCGACTCCGAGAGAACGGCCAGCACCTACCAGCGCCAGCCAGACGGCACGCTTCGCCTGATCCGCATCGGCCAGGCAAAGGCGCCCGAGTTCTACATGGGCGGCGGCGGGCTGTTCTCCACGGCGGACGACTACCTACTGTTCTTGCGGGCACTCCTGAACGGGGGGACGCTCAACGGCGTGCGCATCCTCAACGAAGATACGGTGGCAGAAGCAAACCGCAACCAGATCGGAGACCTCAAGGTCAACGTGCTGCTCAGCGACGTGCCGGAGCGATCGAACAACGCCGATCTTCTTCCCGGGATCGTCAACAAGTGGGGCCTGGCCTACATGCTGAACACCCAGCCCGTGCCAGGCGGCAGATCCGCGGGGAGCCTGGCCTGGGCAGGCATCCGCAACACCTACTACTGGCTGGACCCGGCGGCCGGGCTCGCGGCGGTGTTCATGACCCAGGTCATGCCGTTCGCGGATCCGACGTGTCTCCAGGTGCTGGGGGCGATGGAACGCGCCATCTACCGCTCAGATGGCGCCTAAACTGGAGCGAGATCATCCGTGCACGATGGGACAACAAGGCGACTTGTTGTCCCTCACTCGCGACGAGAAGCGTGACAACATACGACAGAAGTAGCCGTTGACGAACCGACAGTCCTGGAGTAAAGTCACGGCGGCGGTTCTCGGCAACGCCGCGATATCGCCCCGTGCGTGGAAGCTGCGCATGGAGAATCCAGACTCTCTCCGTCGCCGATGTCATGCGGCGACGTGTACGGAGGAGACGGGTATGAGCGAGGGGACTGAGGAAGTCCGCGCACCAGAGACGCCGAAGCTCGTTTCGCGTCGCTCTTTCCTGGGCATGGGCCTTGTCGCGGCCGCTGCCGTTCCGCTCGCGGCGGCCTGCGGCCAGCAGCCAGCGCCGGCGGCCCCGGCCAAGCCAGCAGAGCCCGCGAAGCCCGCCGAGGCGGCAAAGCCGGCCGAGGCCGCGAAGCCAGCAGAGGCGGCAAAGCCGGCAGAAGCCGCGAAACCGGCCGAGGCCGCCAAGCCGGCCGCTCCAGCGGCGCCCGCTGCAAAGGCGGCAGAGAAGCCGGGCGCGAACCTCATCGGCAAGCTCGAGGGCGCCACCATTGCCACCGAGATGCCGAAGAAGTTCGCCGAGGCGCCGATGCTCGCCGACCTCGTCAAGGCGGGCAAGCTTCCGGCCGTCGAGAAGCGGATCTCCGACGAGCCGATGGTCCTCAAGCCCATCAGCGAGACCGGCAAGTACGGCGGCACCTGGCGCCGTGGGTTCACCGGCCCGGCCGACGGCGAGAACATGAACCGCATCATGGCGGTGGACCGCCTGATCTTCGTGGACTACACCGGCGACAAGATTGTCCCCTCCCTCGCGAAGGAGTGGAAGATCCTGGACGGCGGCAAGACCATCCGCATCACCCTCCGCAAAGGTCTGAAGTGGTCAGACGGCGAGCCGTTCAACACCGACGACGTCATGTTCTGGTTCGAGGATCTCTATTCCAATAAGGAGATCCTGCCGTCCGGCACCGTTGAAATGACCATCAACGGGAAGCCCGGCCAGTTCGTGAAGGTTGACGAGCTCACGTTCGACGCAAAATTCCCCGATCCATATCCGATGTTCGTGGACATTCTGTCCGCGTTCACCTCGGTCGGCGGTGGCCACGCGCTCGGCGGCACCCAGTTCGGTGGCTTCATGGGCTCATTTGCCCCCGCCCACTACCTCAAGCAGTTCCACCCCAAGTACGCGGACAAGGCCAAGCTGGACCAGATGGCCAAGGACGCCAAGTTCGACGGGTGGCTGGCTCTGCTCAAGTTCAAGAACAACTACCAGCTCAACCCCGAGTGCCCGGTCATGACGCCGTGGCGCACGGTCAACCCGATCAACACCCCCAACTGGGTGCTGGAGCGGAATCCGTACTTCTGGTGCGTGGACACCGAGGGCAATCAGCTCCCGTACATCGACAAGGTCTCCTTGACCCTTGCCGAGAACATCGAGGTGGCCAACCTCCGCGGCATCGCCGGAGAGTACGACCTGCAGACGCGCCACCTGGGTATGGACAAGCTCCCGCTGTTCATCGAGAACCAGCAGGCTCGTGGCTACAAGGTGGTGCTGGATCCGTCGCAGGACGCAACGGTCACTGGCATCCACATCAACGCCACATTCGAGCAGGACCCAGAGGTTGGGAAGTGGCTGAACAATAAGGACTTCCGCCGCGCCCTCTCCATGGGCATCGACCGGGAGCAGTTCAACGAGGCGTTTTACGTGGGTCTGGCCACGCCGAGCTCACTCGCCCCGGCGGATGACTCACCCGAGAGCCCCGGGCCAGAGTGGCGCAAGAAGTGGGCCACTCTGGACGTCAACGCGGCCAACGCACTGCTGGACAAGATCGGCCTGGACAAGAAGGACGCTGAGGGGTTCCGCCTCCGCTCCGATGGTAAGGGCCGGCTCCGCGTGGAGCTTGGTACCGTGGGCGCGGCGTTCCAGCCCTGGACCCAGCAGATGGAGATGGTGGCCCAGCACTGGAAGAAGATAGGGATCGCCGCGGACGTGAAGGAGCAGGAGCGAAGCCTGGCCGACACCAACGCGCGGAGCAACCTGCACCAGACCCGAATCTGGGGCGGCGGATCCTCCGAGATCTTCCTGTGGCCTCGGCACGACCTGCCGTCTGAGCTCAACGAGCCGTTCAGCGGCACGCTCTACGCCCAGTGGTACGTCTCCAACGGCGCCCAGGGCAAGAAGCCGGAGGATGCGGACCTGCTCAAGGCGTACGAGCTCTTGCGAGCGGGCGCCGGCGTTGAGACCGCGGAGCGCAACAAACTGGCGCAGGAGCTCAAGAAGCTGATCGTGGACAACGTCTGGGTTATCGGAACCGTTGGGTTCCACCCCAGCCCGCGCATCATCAGCAACAAGTTGGGCAACGTGCCCCAGCGGCTCAAGTGGAAGCCCAGCAACCGTACGCCGGGTTCCACCCACCCCGCCACGTACTACTTCAAGAGCTGACCGCGGTCAGCAGTTCTGCAAGAGCCCCCGAGACCTTGGTCTCGGGGGCTCTTGCAATTCAACCCTCAACCGATCCGCCGCAAGCACGAACGCGCCTCGACGCCCGGCAGACTGGGCGATCTCAGGCGCGCGACGGGACGGGCAGTCCCAGGTTCTCGCGAAGCGTCAGCCCCGCGTAGTCACGGTGGAACAGCCCGCGGCGTTGCAGCTCAGGCACAACCATCGTGGCGAACTCCTCGTATGCGCCCGGCACGTGGGTGGCGGCGATGACGAACCCGTCACACGCCCGCTCCGCGAACCACTGCTCCATCTGGTCAACCACCTGACGGGGCGTACCCACAAAGCGGGGGTGATCGCGCACCGTGCCCCGTCCGCTCAATTCGATGAAGTCGCGGACAGTCGGGTTTGGCTTCCCCGCCGCGCGGATCACGCGATCGCGCAATGCTTGCAGCCCGCTGATCGAGTCTAGCTCCTCAGCGGTGAACGGATCATCCAGGCCCTTGGTCGAGAAGTCGAAGTTCAGGCCCTCAGATAGGAGCGCGAGGGCATCTATCGGCCGGGCCAGCGACTGGACGTACTCATCCCTTGCCTCAGCCTCAGCTTGCGTCTCGGCCACCACGGTGTAGATTGCGGGGCAAATGGAGACCAGATCGGGGTCACGGCCAGCCCCCGCGACCTCATCCTTGATCAGACGATACTCCTCCTGAGCGCGAGGGATGCTGTGCTGCGCGACGAACAGCAGCTCGCCCCAACGTCCCGCGAACCTACGGCCCCGACCGCTCTGCCCCGCCTGCATGATGACCGGCCGCCCCTGCGGCGTGCGCGGCACGGTGAACGGCCCGCGCGTCCGGAACCAGCGCCCCGCGTGCTCGATTCGCCGAACTTTCGCGGGATCGGCGAACACGTCCGCTTCTCGGTCGAACACGATGGCGTCATCCGCCCAGCTATCCCAGTGTCCTAGCACCGCCTCCATAAACTCATCGGCGCGGTCATATCGGGTGTCATGGTCCAGGTGTTCGCGGGCACCGAAGTTTGCCGCCTCCGAGTTGTTCAGCGACGTCACGACGTTCCAGGCCGCCCGCCCGCCGACCATATGGTCCAGCGTCGCAAACACCCGCGCCACGTGGAACGGCTCGTGGTAGCTGGTTGAATAGGTCCCGCCCAACCCAAGGCAACGTGTGGACATTCCCATGACCGTGAGCAGCGGGATCAGATCCAGCTTCACCACTCGAACGCCATTGCGTACGGACTCCGCGAAGTCGTCGCCGTATCGATCAGGCATGGCGAGGCGATCATCGAAGAAGGCCACGTGGAACTTAGCCTCCTCCAGGATCTGCGCGATGCGCCGATAGTAGTCCGCGGTGAGGAAGCCGGGGCTGCTCTCTCGGTGGCGCCACGAGCCTGGGTAGTTCGAGCAGTTCTGGGCCTGCAGGAACGCCACGAGCTTCATGGTTCTATCCGCCATTGCCCCGACTCCCTCTCGTTGGTTTCAGCAGGCGCGTCTATATGAGCGCAAACCGCACGCCTACGCCTTCAGCCGCTCAAATGCCGCCTCGTCAAGCTCCAGCCCGAGCCCCGGGCGATCAGGCAGCGTCACCACGCCATCCCGCGGCAGGATGGGCTCGCGATACAGCGAGAGCACCTCCGGATCCCACACCTGGTATTCGTGCGGACGGGTAGCGTTCACGTAGGTGGAGTACAGATGCAGGCTGGCGGCACTGGAGACGCCGGCGGATGGGCAGTGCGGCATGATGGGCTTGTCAAATGCCGTTGCCAGATCGAAGATGCGCCGCACCTCGCTGATACCGCCGGCCATCACGATGTCCGGCTGGAGAATGTCCGGATTCCCAATCTGGATAAGGTCACGGAACTGCCAACGGGTGTGCTCCTGCTCGCCCGACGAGACTGGCACGTCCAGCGCGTCAGCCACCTGCCGAAGCCCAAGGTAGTCGTACTGGGGTAGCGGCTCCTCGAAGTGAGCGATGCCCAGCCGCTCGAACGCGCGCCCCTGACGGATCGCCGTGCTTACGGAGTAGCCGTTGTTGGCGTCGAAACTCAGCGGGACCTCTGGCGGCAAAAACCCGCGACAGAGCTCAAACATGCGCAGGTCCTTGGCCGGATTGGCGTCCTGCCGATCTGAGTTCCAGTCCATCCGGATCTTGAAGGCGCGGAAGCCATCGGCGTAGCCCTTCTGCACGCGCTCGAGCATCTCCTCAGGCTGCATGCTCCAGCCTAGTCCGATACTGAGGTAGACGGGCATGGTCTTGCGAACCGATCCGCCCAGCAGGTCACACACCGGGACGCTGGCGGCCTTAGCCGCGATGTCCCAGCACGCGATGTCGATCGCTCCGATCGCCGTGGTCTGGAGGCCCTTCGAGCCTGTCCTGGTGGTCCCATAGAACATCTGGTCCCAGAGCCGCGTGACGAGGCGTGGATCCTTGCCGACGACGATGGGCTTGAATCCCTCCTCGATCAGGCCTCGCAACCCCGGCATGCTGGAGGCCTCGCCCAAGCCAACGATGCCCTCGTCGGTGAACACGCGAACAATCGATCCGCGAATCCGCAATCGATCCACCTGGATGTCTGTGATCTTCACGCCAAACTCCCTTGCCGTCCTCGGGCAATGAGCAGTCTATGCCAAGTCCTCGGCCGCGCGCTGCGCGCAGATCGCCACCCACGGGTATGTGACTCGCGCACTCTCGGTTGCGAAACTCCCGTGCGTACTTGACATTTTCACGCGGATGCTGTTTCCTGGCACCACGCGACCCGTCGCGGTGTCGCGGCGATACGATCCGGTGCAGCGCGGTGCTACGCCGGATCCGGCAGACGCAAAGGAGCGGCCGCTGCGCATGGTTCGAGCAGTCTGTTCCGTCCGGCGGCGCTGCGCGACAGCCGCCTTTCGAGGGACCACCCACCCTCCGTGGTCCGTCAAGCGCGTGTGTCCGTGCCATCGATCGCAAACCAGCCAGCACTCAGGAGGGAAATCAGATGAGCCAGCCGTCCCGCGTCAGTGGGGCCCTCTCAAGAAGATCCGCCATCAAGGCGCTCACCGCGCTCACCGCCGCCACGATGATCACGCCGAGCGCGGCAAACGCCCAACAGGCGAACCCTGAGGGACCGGCAAACCCTGCCACGGTCATCACCTACCCACCGCGCGACTTCGGCCCAAACGGAGCGCCCACGGTCTACTTCGCCGATCCGGACATCCTCACCGTGGATCCGGCGTTCAACGGGCTGCGCCAGGGAAACACCACGATTCAGCGGTTGTACACAGGAACGCTCTGGGCAGAGGGCCCGGCATGGAATGCCCAGGGACGATATCTGGTGTGGAGCGACATCCCGAACAACCGTCAGATGCGCTGGCTGGAGGATGACGGCCACGTCAGCGTATTTCGTAGCCCGTCGAACAACAGCAACGGCAACACATTTGACTTCCAGGGGCGGCAGATCTCTTGCGAACACCTGACCCGGCGCGTGGTGCGGTACGAGCTGGATGGCTCTGTCACCATCATCGCGGACAAGTTCGATGGAAAGCGGCTGAACTCCCCGAACGACGCGGCCGCGCATCCCGACGGTAGCATCTGGTTTACCGATCCCCCGTACGGCGGCCAGCTCTACGAAGGTGCACCGGACGCACCCGGCGGGCCGAGCAACGCCAACGGTCGGATCAACCCGCGGCTTGGTCAGCCGCCGGACATCGGGTTCGACAAGCGGCAGCTTCTGACCAACGTATACCGCTGGGATCCGAGCGGACGCCTCGACATCGTTGTAAACGACGCGCAGGTGCCGGATCCGAACGGCCTTTGCTTCGCGCCGGACTTCAAGAAGCTCTATGTGGTCAGCACCGGTCGAGGACCAGGTGATGCCCGTCCGGGCGGCACCGGCAACGTCATCGTCTTTGACGTGACGGCGGACAACAAGTGCGTCAATCAGCGCGAGTTCTCCGATTTCATGATCAACGGCATCAAGTGCGGTCCGGACGGCGTACGGTGCGACGTTGAGGGCAACCTCTGGTGTTCCAGCAACGCCGGCCGCAGTCTGGGCTACAGCGGGGTCACCGTGTGGTCACCTGAGGGCACGTTGTTAGGGCGTATCCGTGTCCCTGAGACGGTGGGTAACATCACCTTCGGCGGACCAAAGCGAAATCGCCTGTTCATGGCGGCCAGCCAGTCGCTCTACGCGGTGTACACCAGCACCCAGGGCGCGGCCCCGGGTTGATCGGCGCCGGGGTGGCGGTGGATGCCGCCGCCCCGCGTTTCGGGCCAATGTACTGGCCAGTCCGCGGCCGACAGATCGGTTAAGGTTGTCCCAGGTCTGATGACGCAACCGCTTGGGACAGTGAGCCAGCCGACCGGTACGGTGCGATCCCGCAGCCTGCCACAACTACTGCCGTTCTACTACGGCTGGGTGATCGTGGCGGTGCTTGCAGCCACCGGAGCCGTGACCATGGGATTGGGCGGGCTGAACTTCGGACTGTTCATCAAACCAATTGGGGATGAGCTCGGAGTGGGACGGGCGGCGTTCGGGTGGGCGCAGTCCGCCCGTCAGTTTGCCAGCGCGGCGACGGCGCCAATCATCGGACCGCTAATTGACCGATTCGGGGGGCGCCTGCTGCTGGCGTTCGCGGCCACCGCCACCGGGCTCTCGCTGGCTTCCATGGCCTTCGTTCACCAGGATTGGCAGATCATCTGCCTCTTCGCCCTCATGGGCATCGTGGGAATGAATGGCCCCGGCGCGCTCGTGACAAACGTGCCGGTGACCAAGTGGTTCGTGGCCAGGCGGGCTAAGGCGATGGCCATGGCCTCGCTGGGCGTCCCGCTGGGCGGCGTGATCTTCGTACCGCTGACGCAGATCTTGATAGATGCCTATGGCTGGCGCCAGGCGGCGACTACCCTTGGCCTGCTTGGCGTGGGCCTCATCGTCCCGATGGCGCTCCTGTTCATCCGACGGGAGCCAGAAGACTTTGGGCTCCTCCCAGACGGGCGGACCGCGCCTACCCTCGGGACTTCGCGCACCGCCAGCCCTCGCGCGGGCACGGCCCACTTGCGCGACGAGCGATCGTGGACGCGCGAGGAGGCGCTCCGCAGCGGCTCCTATTGGCGACTCACGTTTGTCTTCAGCATCGTCATGATGGCGGTGAGCGGGGTGGGGGTGCACCGCATCCCGAGCTTCATGGATCGTGGATTGGACCCACTCCTGATCTCCTACGCCACTGGATTGGACGGTGCCCTGGCGGGGGTGAGCACCTTTGTAACGGGCATGCTGGCCCATCGATTCCCTGCAAGAGTGCTGGGTTGCGCCGGATTCATGCTGCTGTGCCTGGCGTCCATCATCACAACGTACGCGCACACCCACGCGATGGTGTTCCTCTCAATGGGTCTCTTCGGCCTGGGAATCGGCACCATGCTGCTCATGCAGAACTACCTCTGGGCCGAGTATTTCGGGCGGCGCCACCTGGGGAGCATCCGCGGTGTGGTGATGCCAATCACGCTGTTCATGGGCGGCATAGGCGCACCGATCTCTGGATACGTGCGGGACGCGACGGGCGAGTACACCAGCGTCTGGCTGGGCGCGGCAGGACTGATGGCGATTGGCGCGCTGGTGCTTCTCGTCACGCCCAAGCCACCGCCACCGGCCCGGGCGAGCGCGCCGCGCTGACTGCGCGCTACTTCGGGTAGGATCCCCGCTCGATCGCGCCGTTACGGCCGGGAGGGTGTTGCGACATGACGCTAACGGGAAGACGCGCGCTGGTGACCGGAGCTGGGATGGGCATTGGCCAGGGGATTGCCCTGGCTCTGGCGGCGCAGGGAGCAGACGTGGCGGTGCACTACGCTCACAGTGCCGTTGGCGCTGAGGAGACCGCCCGCCAGATTCTGGCCATGGGTCGTCGCGCCAGCGTGATCCAGGGGGATCTGGCGAAGGTGGCGGACTGCGGGGACGTTGTGGAGCGCGCCGTCGCCGAACTGGGGGGTCTAGACATCATGGTGAACAACGGCGGCGTCACGCGGACCGCCGATTTCGAGCGGATGACGGAGGCGGAGTACGACGAGGTCTTTGACATCAACATCAAGGGCTACTTCTTCTGCGCCCAGGCAGCCGTCAAGCACCTGGTGAAGGGCGGGCACGGCGCAATCGTCAACATCTCCTCCGTGCACGGCTGGGCTGGTGCGCCCTATCACACCGCCTACGCCGCCACAAAGGGGGCAATTAACGCCTTCAGCCGCCAGCTTGCGATCGAGCTAGCGCCGCGCGGTATCCGCGTGAACTGCATTGCGCCTGGCCTGATAGAGGTCCCCAGATACTTCGACGATCCCAGCTACAGCACAGAGCTTGGAGCCTCGCGCGTGCCGATCGGAAGGGTCGGATTGCCGAAGGACATCGGCCCGGCGGTGGCGTTCCTTTGCTCCGAGGGCGCCGGGTTCATCACCGGCCAGGTGATCTACGTGGACGGCGGCAGCACGGCGCGCCTCGGAGCGCGACCCACGCCGCCGCCTCAATAGCTCTCGGAACCGGAGCTGCGGCGAGCCGCGCGCGACCACGGCCAGCGGGACCGAGCCGAGGACATCCGATGATCACGTTGCCCCGTCGGGCTCTGTCCGGCGGGCTGAGCCGCCTGGCATCGACTGGCGATGAGGCCGCCATGGTCGCGCGGCTGGCTCGCGACCTACCGCGCGCGTTGCGTAATCCAATCGCCAGGGCGAGCGCGGTTGCTGACCTACGGAAGAGGTTGGCAGCGCGCGAGTCCACGTTTCTCCGATCCGTGTATGTACTCGTGTACCGCCAGCCGCGTAGCCCGTACCGGGCGCTGCTGGCGCATGCCGGGTGCAGTTTGCTGGACCTGCGCGCCGTCGTGAACCACGAGGGGCTCGACGCCGCGCTGGCGCGACTGGCGACCGCTGGCGTGTACATCACGTTTGATGAGTGGAAGGGCCGAGCCGAGGTTCGACGCGGGAGTCTAACCCCCCCGTGAGCGCGGAGGACTTCGACAACCCCATCGCCGCCCCTCACGTCCTGTCGCTGACCAGCGGGAGCGGTGCCAGCCGCTCCGAGTCAAGCGCTCCCTTGATGCGCTGCGCGATATTGGCAGCGGTTTTGGCATTGGCAGCGGTTTTGGCATTGGCGCGGGTGCTTTCGGCCTGAAATCACCCCAGATGGCGTTTTGGTGGCCGGCGCCACCGCCGCTCATGGCCGGGGCGGCGATGGCCGGCATCCGCACCGCCGCCTGGTTCTACCCGGTACATCCGTTACCCGGACGCGTCCATGTGTTCGCCTCGCTCACAAGAGCCCTCGGGAAATGGGGCGGCTGCGGTTTCCCAAAACTCATCCGCTGCGACCTGGACTCCCCCGGTCCGATCGTGGGGTGGCTTGCCCTGCAAGAGATTGCGGGAAACCAGACGCTGCTTCAGACCACGCCAAGCGCCGCGGTGCGACTGGCGGTGGAGGCCAGTCGCCAGGGGATCCACTTCCGCAATCTCGTGGTTGTCGCGATCGGCGAGCCCATGGCCGAGTCTCGGAAGCGATGTATCGAGGACAGCGGCGCGCGCGTGATGGTGGCCTACGGGACCGTGGAGACGCCCTCCACGGCGACGGCTTCCTGTTCACCGGACGCGGAGGACGACCTGCATCTCTGGGGGCATCGCTATGCGGTGACTAGCCGCGGCGCGCACACCGCGAACAGATTCCAGCCCGGCGATGCGCTGCTCGTGACCACCATCGATTCCTTCGCCCCCAAGGTCGCCATTAACCTGGAGGCGGGCGATTCGGCGAAGCTTGGCACCCGTGACTGCGGCTGCCCGCTCGCATCGCTTGGGCTGCGGAGTCACATTCGGGAGATCAGGAGCTTCGAGAAGCTCACTGGGGAGGGCGTTACGTTCGCCAGGGCGGATCTCGAGTCGCTGGTCGAGGTGAGACTGCCCGCGCTTTTCGGAGGGACGGTCCTCGATTATCAGATGGAGGAGGAATCCGCAGGCGGTCTGACTCGGCTGGTAGTGCGAGCCAGTCCCACTCTTGGCTCGATCAATGAAGCCGCCCTCCGCGCCACGGTGCTAGGATCGCTCGCAAGGGCGGGCGCAGCGGCCGCGTACGGCGCGGCGATCTGGCGAGACGCGGGAACCATCGAAGTTCGACGCGAGGTCCCTCGTGCAACTCACGCGGGCGAGGTACTGCCGCTGATGGTCGCCAATGGCCGGCAGCGCGTTCCGCGTGCATGCACCGATCACACACCGGTTGGATGACCGCAGGGACCCGTCATTGAGGGTAGATGCCGCACCCCGCCGCGCAGGCGCCTGACAACCCGGCCGCAGCCCTCGGACTGTTGATGTTGTTTACGTGGCGGCGCCGCGGCCACCGCGGGACGGCCCCTCCGGGGCCAATGGCGCTGGTCCGCCGAGGCGAGCTGCGCTCAGTCAGGCTCGGCCGCCTCTTCCCTGGGAAGCGCGGCTTTGGCCGGGCGGCCGTACCGAGTCCGCGCCGCCTGGGCGATGAATTCCAGTGGGTCATCGGGGACTCTCTGGCTGTTCTGAAGCCAGAGCCGCGCCGAGCAATGCGGGCAACACAGTCGGCGCACCGTCTCCTCGCTATCCGGGTTGTGCGCCCGGATCGTCACGGAAGGCGCCGCGCGCATCTCTGAGCCTTCGGCTGTGCCCGCCACCCGCGCACATTGCGTACAGACCAGGTCGCCGCGCATGCGGTAGTCGCCTGGTGATCGAAGCGCATCTGCTATCGACGTAGTTTTCAAGGTGCTGCTTCCCTCCCCAGCGCGCTGGCGGACGATCAAGGGGTCGCGACCACTCCGTTCCACAGTGCAGTATGGCACGTGGCGTGCCCAGTCATGTCGGGACAGCGCCGCGCGGACCGTCGATTGACGTCAGGCATCGGCGGTGTGCTACGCTCGGCCACGTTCTGGTGGGAGATCCGGGTGGGCCTGCGCGACCAGCCGCGCGCGATTCCAAGCACGCGCGACCGCATCCCAGCGAAGAGCTCCAAACAGCAACGGATGATCGGCACGACGCACCCGATGGAGGGATGCCCACCATGGCGAAGATGACTGGCGGCGATCTCGTGGTCGAGACCCTGAAGGCGGCCGGTGTGGAGGCCGTATTCGGCATTCTGAGCGTGCACAACATCCCGATCTACGACGCAATCGGGCGCCGTGGCGGCATCCGTCCGGTGCCAGTGCGCCACGAGCAGTCGGCCGTGCTGGCAGCAGACGGCTACTACCGGGCGACCGGTAAGCTCGGAGTCGCCATCACCAGCACCGGACCAGGCGCGGGCAACGCCATGGGCTCCATGGTGGAGAGCCAGTGGGGCGCCTCGGCCGTGCTGCACATTGCCGGCCAGGTGGAATCGCACCTTATCGGCAAGATGCACGGATTCGGGCACGAGGCGAAAGACCAGTACGGCATGCTCCAGGCCTGCTCCAAGTGGGTGGGGCGGCCAACAGACACGGCGAACATCCCCGCCGTCGTCGCGGAGGCCATCAGCCAGGCGCTGAGCGGCCATCGCGGTCCGGTATCCATCGACATGCCCATCGACCTCCAGTACGCCAGCGCCGAGGCGCCGATCCCCACGGCGCAGCCGGAGCCGGCGCGCACGCCGGACGCCTCCCTGGTACGGCGGGCGGCCGAGATCCTGGGCAGCGCGCGTCGACCTCTCATCTGGGCCGGTGGCGGGGTGGTCTCCGGCGAGGCCACGGCCGAGGTCCGCGCCCTGGCTGAGAGACTCGGCGCGGGCGTCATCACGAGCATCACCGGACGCGGCAGCATTCCGGAGGATCACACCCTCAGCCTGGGCGTCCTCACGGGCGAGCAATCAGTCCAGGCGCTGCTCGAAGAAGCGGACGTGCTGCTGGCGATAGGTACACGCTTCCACGGCGGGATGACCCAGAACTGGACGCTCAAGGTCCCGCCCACGCTCATCCACGTGGACGTGGACCCTGACGTGCTCAACCGCATCTACCCCTCCACCGTGGGCATTCTCGGCGACGCGAAGCTGGCGCTAGCCGGGATCGCGGCCGCGCTGACCAACGGCGCAGCCACGGAGGCCGGGTGGTCGGGCCGCGTGGCCGCCGCGCGCGACGAAGCCCGAGCCGCCGTGCGCCAGCGGATCGGCCACTACGCGCGCTTCGTGGACGACCTTCGGGACCTCGTGCCGCGCGAGGCAACTATCGTCAAGGACACCACGATTCAGGCGAACGCCTGGGCAAACCGGATTCTGGACGTGCTGGAGCCGCGCACGACGGTCAACGCCGCGTCCGGCGCCATCGGCGTCTCGCTGCCCATGGCCATCGGCGCCGCCGTTGGACGACCCGGCGAGCCCGTCATCTGCATCACCGGTGACGGTGGCTTCTCCTACAACGTGCCTGAGCTCGCCACGGCCGTGCAGGAACGGTTGCCCGTGATCGTCCTGGTGTTCAATGATGGCGGCTATGGCGTGCTCCGCAACATCCAGGACCTGCGCTTCGAGGGCCGTCGCATGGGTTCGGTGGACCTGCACATGCCTGATTACGTGCGGGTGGCGGAGGCGTACGGCCTCTGGTCGCGCAAGGTCTCCAGCATCGAGGAGTTCGGGCGCACCGTGGGTCAGGCGCTCAACACCGGCGGCCCCGCTTTGATCGAGATCGATCTGAAGGCCATCGGCGAGATGCCAGTGAAGTTCCCCGCCGCGATGACCCCCTCGCCCCGACGGTGACGTAGCTCCGCGGCCGGCGTGGCGTACCACGCCGGCCGCGAATCATCGTTGCGCACTTGATCCGCAACGACTCCAACGTCCGAGTCCACGTCAACTCGGAGAAGCCGGGCCGTGGCGTCTACCCCGTGGCGGACTGATGCGCACCACTGCCTCGGAACGTGGCGTCGCGGCCAAACGCTCTGCCCGTGTACCCGCACACACCCGTTGACAAGCGCGCCCGCCCTCACTAGAATTGCTATCAACGCAACACACACACGCGGGCTTGCAGTGATGCATGGGCGGGTACAACGGGTCGCTACGTTGCGACTCATGATGGGGCACGGGCGATGACCAGCGCGGGGTGGCGTGGCCCACACTTGAACAGCCGCCGTCGGCGGCTCGGACACCGCATCGTCCTCGGCCTCTTTATCGCGTCTCAGTTGATCGGGGACGTTGCCACGGCACAGACCGTGCCGCCCGCCCCGCCAGACCGCCCGGGGACCACCCTCGACCCCTCCAACCCCAACCACCGGTCCGCGGCGCCTGTCACGGGCACGCCTGGCACGCTGCCCGGTCAACGCGTGGACGGCCCGCTGACCGGGTCGCCCAACTCAGTCCCGGGCGACCGCAGCCCGTTCTCGCCCTTCCCCGGCGCCACCGCCCCGGCATCCCGCGGCGGCAGCGCCGGCGGCAGCGGAATCCTGCCCATCCCACTCAGCCGGGCCCTCCCGCCAGACCCATCCACGGTGGCGCCGCCGCTACCCAAGAACGCCGTCTCCCTCCCGGCCGTCCGCTCGGAGTTCCTCTACACCGGCTCCAACCCCGTCCAGACCGGCGTCTCGCCGGGCACCATCGTCGAGGTCCGTGCCGCCGTCGTCCGCGGCTCCGTGCTCAACCTGGATGGCTCACCGCTGCCGGGCGTCGCCATCTCCGTCAAGGACCACCCGGAGTACGGCCAGACGCTGTCCCGCACGGACGGCCGCTACGACCTGGCGGTCAACGGCGGCGGCGAGATCGTCCTGGTCTTCCAATCCCCGGTCCACGTCTCCGCCCAGCGTGTGGTCAGCGTCCCCTGGCGCGATTTCATCGTCGTTCCAGACGTCGCGCTGGTCCCGCGCGATGCCGAGACCCCCGTTAACCTCGCCGCCCCGGGCATGAAGGTCGTACAGGGCTCCACCGTTACCGACGAGGACGGCACCCGCCGCGCCACACTCCTCTTCCCGGCCGGCACCACCGCCCAGCTCGTCCTCCCGGGCGGTGGCACCTCGCCCCTCTCCTCGCTCAACGTCTCGATCACCGAGCTCACCGTGGGCTCGCAGTCCGCGCGCTCCATGCCGGCCGAGCTTCCACCCCAATCCGTCTACACCTACGCCATGGACCTCGACCTCGCCGAGGCCCGCGCCGCCGGCGCCACCCGCGTCAACTTCTCGCCGGCCCTTCCGTATTACGTCGACAACTTCCTGAGCTTCCCCGTCGGCACGCTGGCCCCGCTGGGTGGGTATGATCCCGCCACCGCGAAGTGGGAGGCCTCGCCGCCGGGCCGCGTCATCAAGATCCTCGCGATCAACGCTGGCCTGGCCGACGTAGATTCCGATGGCGACAACGTCGCCGACACGCTCCTGGGCCTCTCCACTGCCGAGCGTACCCAGCTTGGCACGCTCTACTCCGCCGGCAAGACGCTCATCCGCGTCGAGATCCCCCATTTCTCCTGGTGGGATATCAACTGGGGGTGGGTCCCCGTCAACACGGCCACCTGGCCTACGATGCCCCCGCCGGGCTGTGGGTGAGAAGAGAAAGACTGCCCGACCGTGCGTCGGGGCTCACAGATCTCCTGCCAGGACCAGATCCTCGGCGAGTCCATCGGCCTCGTCGGTGTGCCATACGGCCTCCACTACGCCTCTAATCGCACGCCCGACCGCGTCGCGGCCCGCACCCTCCGCATCCCGCTGACGCCCGCGTCGCCGCCCGGCAACCTCATCCGCGTGGAGCTCGAGGTCTCCGTTGCCGGCCGCAGCTTCAAGAGCGTCCACGGGTCATCGCCCAACCAGATCCACGAGTTCACCTGGGACGGCCTGGATGCCTATGGCCGGCCGGTCAACGGCGCCCAGCGCGCCCACCTCCGCATCGGCTACGTCTTCCCCCTGGTCATGGCTACCGCCGGCAACGCCGGCCAGTTCGGCTACAACGGCAACGGCCTTCCCATCGCCGGCGCCATCGCCCGCCTCGAGGCCACCTTCTGGCAGGACCACTTCTCGGCCGTCGTCGGCACCTGGGATGCGCGGGACGCCGGTCTCGGCGCCTGGACCTTCGACGTCCACCACTTCTACGACCCGGTCGACCGCAAGCTCTGGTTCGGCGACGGCTCGTTCCGCTCGGGCGACAGCATCGTCCCCTCCACCGACACTCGCTCCCAGGACTCCCTCCCCAACGTGGAGGCCTACTCGGGTTTCGGCGGCCACATCTCCCAGGCGCGGATCAAGCAACCCCGCTCCATCATGCCCGCCCCAGACGGCTCCATCTTCATCCTGACCGGCGGCGAGTCAAGCGGAGACTGGCGCATCCTCAAAATCGCCCCTGACGGCATCGTCACGCCGGTCTTCGGCGGCACCCAGTCTGGCTGCACCGGCGACAATCCCTTCACCCCCACCTCCTGCCTGCTCTACCGCGGCGCCGGCGACATGGCCCTGGCCCGTGACGGCTCCCTGTACGTTGGCCACAACCACGGCGTCCTCCGCATCGTCCCAGGCGGCGCCATCTCCGTGGTCGTCAACAACGACTACACCAGCGGCGGCTTCAGCGGCGACGGCGGCCCGGCCACCGCCGCCCACCTCAACGCCCCGATGGGCGTCGCGCTCGGTCCGGACGGCTCGCTCTACGTCGCCGATCAGCTCAACCACCGCGTCCGCCGCATCGCGCCCGACGGCGTGATCTCGACCTTCGCCGGCACCGGCGGCGACTGCCCATTCCTGCACCCGGGCAACTGCAACGCGGATGGCACCCTGGCTACCAGCGCCATCCTCCCCAACCCCCGCCACATCGGCGTCCAGCCAGACGGCACCGTCTGGATCGACTCCTCGTTCGGCCTGCTCTCCTACGTCACCCCTGACGGGCTCTGGCATCCCTCCGGCGGCAACGGCCCGACCTCCTGCTGCGACGACGACGGGATCCCCCTGGGCCAGGCCAACTGGGTCAACCGCTTCATCAGCATGCACGTCGCCCGCGACGGCTCACTCCTCATCGGCCTGAGCAACCCGCATCAGGTCCGCCAGGTCCGCTCCGACGGCAGAATCTTCACCATCGCCGGCCTCACCAACGGCTCCAACGGCTTCAACGGCGACGGCCTCCCCGCCCGCAAGACCCACCTTTCTTTCCCAAAGGGGTTGAACTTCGACCTCGACGGCACCCTCCTGATCGGCGATGCCAACAACTTCCGTCTCCGCGCGGTCGAGCGGGCCCAGCCGCCTTTCGGCGGCTTCGAGCTGTTCGTGACCTCCGCCGACGGCGGCGAGCGCTACCGCTTCGCCGAGGACGGCCGCCACCTCGATACCCGCGACACCATGACCGGCTCCCTCCTCTTCTCCTTCGCCTACGACGCCAGCAACCGCCTCACCAGCATCACCGATGGCGACAACAACGTCACGACCATCGTTCGCAACGGCGCCGGCGTCGCCACCACCATCGTCTCCCCCTGGGGCCAGCGTACCGCCGTCTCCTTCGATCTCAACGGCTTCCTCCAGAACGTCACCAACCCCAATGGCGAGCTTGCCGTCTTCGGCTACACCAGCGGCGGCCTGCTCACCGCCATGGTCGACCCGCGCGGCCACGGCGCCCTCTACACCTACGACACCAGGGGCCGCCTCGAGACCGCCACCAACCGCGGCGGCATGACCCAGACGCTGGTCGGCGTCGACTCCAATACGACCGACCGCCAGGTCACCCGCACCACCGAGATGGGCCGTACCAGCGTCCACAGCTCCACCACGGTGACCACACCTGCCGACAACGGCGCCAGACGCACCTTCGACACCAACGAGGACGCCACTACTCTGGAGGCCCTCCGCCTGGCCGACAACTCCTGGCGCACCACCAGCAACGATGGCTCGACCGGCACCACGACCCTGACGGGCGATCCGCGCTTCGCCATGCAGGCACCGTACCCCTCCAGTGCCTCGGTCACCTCCGGCGGCAAGACGCTCACCCAGACCGCGAGCAAATCGATCACCGGCTTCGATCCGGTGAATCCCCTGGCGTTCACCACGCTTACCACCACCGGCCAGACCAACAGCCGGCCGGCCGAATCAGCCACCTTCACCCAGGCCACCCGCACGACGGCGCTGATATCCAGCGCCGGCCGCACCGCCTCGATGACGGTGGACACCCTGGGCCGCCCCACCTCCGCCCAGGTCACCAACCTGGCCGGCTCGAGCTACGCCTACGACACGCGGGGGCGCCCGCTCACCAGCACCCTTGACCCGGGCGGTCCACTCCAGCGCCAGGTCACCTACACTTACAACCCGGACGGCCCGCCCAACGCCCAGGCGCCGGCCGGCGCGGGCTTCCTGGCAACCATCACCGATCCGATCGGGCGCGTGGTCTCCTTCGCCTACGACCTGGCCGGCCGGGTCACCCAGACCGGTCTGCCCGGCTCGCGCACGGTCACCTACCAGTACGACGCCAACGGCAATCTCAGCCGCCTGGTCACCCCGAACGGCGCCGCCACCCCGCACGACTTCACCTACACCGACGACGACCTGGTCGCCACCTACACCCCGCCCAATCCCGCCGGTGGGGCCGGCACCACCGCCACCCACGGCACCACCTACGCCTACAACGTGGACCGCCAGCTTGACCTGGTCTCCCTGCCCGGCGGCCGATCGATCGATCCCGAGTTCGACGCCAGCGGCCGTCTCAGCACCGTCGTGCTGGACGGCGTCACCACCATCGCCCAGACCTACGATGGCCAGGGCCGGCCGTCCACCACCAGCCGTACCGGCTCCCCTACCCTGACCCTGGGCTACAGCCAGGCGCGGCTGACGTCCGTGCAGTGGTCTGGCGCCAGCCAGGTCAACGGCACCGTCAGCTACGACCACGACAACGACTTCCGCCTGGCCACCGTCTCCGTCAACGCCGCCAACCCCGCCGCCTACGGCTACGACAACGACTCCCTGCTCACCTCCATCGCCCTGGGCGCCAACACCCTCACCGTTTCCCGCGACGCCCAGCGCGGCGGCCTCATCACCGGCACCAGCCTCAACACCACCAGCGCCATCGCCGACGCGGCCACCTACAACACCCTCGGCGAGATCACCGCCTACCAGGCCGGCCAGGGCGGCTCCTCCAGCGACCGCTACACCCTGGCGCTCGGCCGCGATGGCCTAGGCCGGATCACCTCAAAGACCGAATCCGTCAGCGGCGTGGCGCTGCCGGGCGAGACCTACACCTACGATCCGGCGGGTCGCCTCGCCTCCTACCAGCGCACCGGCGACCCGCTGATCGAGTACCTGTACGACGCCAACGGCAATCGAACGTCGATCAAGGTCGGCGGCTCCACCACCCGCACCGCTACTCACGATGCCCAGGACCGCCTCACCGCCGAGGGCCCGGCCGGTACGCAGACCGCCTACAGCTACCTGCTGGATGGCCATCTCGCGTCGCGCACGCCGTTCGGCGGCTCGGCCACGAACTACGTCTACGACGCCCTGGGAAATCTCACCCAGGTCGCCCCGCCGGGCGGCGCCGCCAACCAGATCGACTACGTGGTCGATGGCCTCGGCCGCCGCGTCGAACGCCACAAGAACGGCGCGGTCACCCACCGCTGGCTCTACCACGACGGCCTCTGCCCGGTCGCCGAGCTTGACGGCTCCAACACCGTCGTCTCCCGCTTCGTCTGCGCCGGCTCCAACGCCCCGGCCTGGATGGTCAAGCCATCGGGACCCGATGCGGGCGTCTACCGCCTGGTCTCCGACCACCTCGGCTCGATCCGCCTGGTGCTCAAGGACGACGGCTCGGTCAAGCAGCGCATCGACTACGACCCCTGGGGCGTCGTCCTCACCGACTCCAACCCCTTCTTCCAGCCCTTCGGCTTCGCCGGCGGCCTCTACGACCCAGACTCCGGCCTGGTCCGGTTTGGGGCTCGTGACTACGATGCAAGCGTCGGACGATGGACGAGCAAGGATCCGATCGGCTTCGACGCGGGCGACGCGAATCTGTACGCGTACGTCGACAATCGACCCATTCTAACTACCGATCAGCGTGGGCTCACACGCGATCGGGAGGATGTTGAATGGTCGTTCATCTACCAGGCCTGGCTCGACTTTGGTAGGGTGACCAAGAATCGACCGGGCTTTCTTGACTGCAATGGTGTAACTAATCGATTTATTTCGTTCCTAGAAGCCCGAATGAAGGCCAGAAGTTTCAGGTTCACAACATTGCGATGGAGTCGTGCGAAAATTTACAGTATTCCAGACAAGGCGTTCGTGCACACCGCTGTTTCGATCATAAGACAAGGCGAGAAAACTCCAATTCGTGTGTTTGACGCCGTTTACAATCCCACAGGCTTCATCCCAATGCAGCAAACTTGGGCAGAAGACTTTGGTATTACCTCAGTCTACGATTGGGGCGATTGGGCATCTCAACGAAGTCAGACCTACCTCGGGCCGGCGTTCGGAGACATAGTAGAGTCCAAATGACTACTACTCTTTGCACGACGAGAGGCGGCTGAGTGCCTTGGTCTGATCGTAGAGCTACTAGACGATGAGTGGTGAGCCCAATGTCGCCGTCAGCTGGGCGCATGCACGCTCAAGCCGCGCTTCTCAACCATCGTGCCAGTGACGTCACCTGGGTGTCGTGAACGGCCAACGTGAGCGGGGTGGTCAGGGTCGCGGAGGTCGACCTGTCGACAGAGTCGAGTCACCCGCCCGGCCCGCGAGCGGCACACCGAGAGCCAAGGCCTGGTGGGCGCGACAATCAGCCCCGACGGCAGCGGCCCGGTTGGCCACACCAAGCCGTTGGCAGATGTGGCGCACGTGAACGCCCACGGTTCGCGGACTGACCACCAACGCGTCGCCGATCTGGGCATCGGTGAGCCCTTGCTCAACCAGTCACTGAACTCCACACTCCCCTCAACATCCGCCCGGCGCGCCATGCCGCCAAGCAGCGCTCGCTGCAGCGCGGGCACCGAGCCAAACGGCTGGAAGCAGAGAAGCCGCCGATAGCACTCCAGAAATCGGAAACGCGCCGCACTGTCCACTCGGGTCCGATTGCCAGTGAGTAGGTAGCCCATGGTGACCTCCCACTTGCCGCGACGAAGCGACTGTCAGGCCCGCTCCGTCGCGCCAGTCTTCTATCACCAACTTGACAGCCCGGGTGTCGCACAGGTCGCACGGGCGGCAACAAGACGTCCCCTCACTCCGCCGCGGCCTTGCGCGCCGAGCAGCTCGTTAGTACAGTACTTACATGAGTATCGAGATACGAGTCACCAGGATAGGGAACTCGCGTGGCGTACGACTACCGGCGGAGACTCTACGGCGGCTGGGGGTCGGTGACGTGCTCCTCATGGAAGAGCGAAGCGATGGCATCCTGCTGCGACCGGTAGATTCCAGCCCGCCGAAACTTTCGCTTGAAGAGACGGCCGTCGCCATTGCCGCCGCCGAAGAGGATTGGTCAGATTGGGACGACACCCTCGCGGACGGACTGGACGACCTCCCGTGGGATCACTCGTCGGGCTCCCCTCGCGACAACGCATGACTCCGTCGTCGTGGCCCGCCGGCACTGATGCGCCAGGAATCTGCCCGCCGACGAACGCGGCGCACCAAGGATTGCGGTCAGTTACGGCCTGCAGCCCGCCCAGATGAGGCGCAACGAGATCTGGTGGATTCGATTCGACCCGGTTGAGGGATCGGAAATGGCGAAGACCCGCCCGGCGGTGATCGTCAGTCATGACACGCTCAACAGTAGAGTCCGCACAGTCATGGTCTGTGCCGTGACCAGCAGCTTGCACCCGGAGTGGCGCACCCGCGTACCGATCACCTGCGATGGTCGTCCAGCCGAGATTGCTGTCGACCACATCCGTACCGTCAACAAGTCTCGCCTTGTTGGTCGCATTGGCAGGCTGTCCGAATCTGAGGCCGCCGCCGTCAGGCGTGTGCTGCGAGAGCTGTACTGCGACTGAGCCGAGCCGGCACCCAGTCTGTCGCCAAGCCCAGCCGCTGGCCTTCACCGGTCACACGGTTAGAGATCACGCCATGGCGAGCCACGGCTCCACACCGGCAGTCGGCCGCGGCCAATTCGGATTTGGGCCAGGCCTACCCCCGCCACCATTCGTTGACGCGGGACTCCATCTCGCGCGGGTTCAGCACTCCGTCAGGCCCCAGGTGCTTCGCCACGGCGCTTGCCTCAGGTGCCAGCTCACACACCTCCGCGCCGAGCGCGTGGGGTGAGTCGTCAACGTCCCAGACGGATTCAATCGGCGCGACTCGCACGTCACGGTGCCGAAGCACGCGTCGGTACACGGCAGTGTAGACGCGCGGATCGTAGTCGGCACCCTCAGCCGGCGGAACCCCCAGCTTCGCGGCGACCGCGTTGACTTCATCCCAGAGACTGGTGACCAGCATTGGCGGTGCGTTCGCCGCGTCCTGCTCGTGTCGCGGATCGGTCATCTCGCGGGTTCGGGCCCGCTCGATCGCCTGCCGAACCTGCACCGTCGGGACGGGCACTAGAAAAAGAGAGCCGGGCCCCGCGAGCAGCGGCTCCGCCCCGTCCGTCGCCCGGTGCGCAAGCTCGCTCAGGCGATTGCCCACCAGCGGAAGCTCCCCGATCAACACGTGCCGCGGACCCACGTGCGCTACGTCCCAGGCGTGGACCGCCTGACGAGCCCACGCGCCGACGGCCAGGCGGATGGCAGCGTGGGTGACGCCGTCCACCTCCGGGTATCGCGCCATCACGTCCGGAGTCTCGAAACCTCCGCGGGCCACGTCCCAGCGCAGCAGATGCGCCGTCCGATTTCGCGCAGTAGCAAGCTCCACCAGGTGGCGGAGCAGCAGGCTCTTTCCCACCCCCGGCAGCCCGCACACGAAGAGGCAGCGCCGCTGTGCCACCTCGTCGGCCAGCCAGGGGGCGCTACCGTACAGCCGCGTCACTCCCGGTCGACGGTCAGCCGGCCACAGCAGCCGGCGCCACCGCACGCTCCACCCGCGGCATCACCTCTTCCTTCAGCAGCCGCATCGAACGATCCCACACGGCCCGGTCCGGCCAGTCGTGCGCCATAGCGAGCAGGTGTCCAAAGCCGCCTACGGCCTCGTGCAACGCCACGATCTTAGAGGCGACGGTATCCGGGTCACCTACGATCCACACGTTGTCCAGGAGATAGTTCAGATCCACCGCGTCGTCGGGCATGGCTGGATCCTGCTTGTACATCTGGAGCCGACCGAACATACGCGACGTGCGCATGAAGTACTCGCGGAAGTCGCGGCCGATAGCGCCCTCGAGCGCCTCGCGGCGGGCCTGGTCAGTTGTCTCGGCAACGTGCACGTTTCGGGCGATGCGCCACGTCTGGCGGTACGCCGCTCGTCCGGCCGATCGCGCGCCCGCGTCGATCTGCTCCCAGTGGGTCTTCAGCACTCGCAGCGGCACGAGGTTGATGCTCAGGGGGATCCAGCCCCGAGCGCCAGCCACGGTCAAACTCTCTGACCGCTCGGACACCCCGGCCACCGCGATCGGCGGATGCGGCCGTTGGTACGGACGGACGTGGACGTGCTTCCCGATCGACGGGTCCGGCACGGGCACGCTGAATTTCCAGTTGTGCTTCTCGTACAGCCCGGGCTCGGCACCGTCCCAGATCTTGAGGACCAGGTCAATGGCGTCGTGCATCACCTCACGCTGATAGCCGCTTTTCGGGTCGATGCCCACCATCTCCATATCGCCAACGAAGCTACCGGTGCCAACGCCCCAGAGGAACCGGCCGCGGGCCATGTTGTCTAGCTGGGCGATGCGGTGCGCCAGGATGAATGGGCTGTGGTTGGGCATGCACGAGACGCCCGTACCAAAGGCGATCTGCTTTGTACGCTGGAGGGCCGCGGCGATGAACATGTCCGGGGCCGGGATGTTCTCCCACTCCGCGGTGAAGTGCTCCCCCACCCACGCCTCGGAGTAGCCAAGCTGATCCAGCCGCTCCACCTGATCCAGATCCAGATCAAGCGTGTCGGCCAGGTTGGATCCCAGCGGGTGGAGGGGCATCATGAAGTAACCGAGCTGCATCGTCGACCACCTGGTACTTGCTGCGCGCCCAGCGAAGCGCGGTTCAACTATACGGGGCAAGCACGGCTATACTCGGGGGATCCTACCCTGGCGTCTGGAGGACGGCCGTTGACCACCGCCACCATCGAGGCCGCAGACCTCGTTCCGGCCGCCCGAGCCGCCATCCCGGCGCTCCGAGACGACGCCGGCAACTGCGAGCGGGAGCGCCGCCTGGCCGAAGCATCGGTCCGGGCGCTGCGCGAGGCCGGCGCCTACCGCATGGTGATGCCCCGCGCGTGGGGCGGGCCAGAGGCGGACCCCGTCACGCAGATCCGCATGGTCGAGGAGCTATCCATCGGCAACGCCTCAGCCGGCTGGTGCGCCATGATCGGCTCCGACGGCGGCTACGTGACGGCGTTCCTGGACCAACAGGTGGGACGGGAGCTCTACCGCGATCTGGACGCCGTGACCGCCGTCGTGACGCGGCCATCCGCCGTGGCCACGGTTGTCCCGGGTGGCTACCGCGTGTCTGGGCAGTTCCAGTTCGCCAGCGGCTGTCGCGCGGCCACCTACTTCGTGGGAAACTGCTTCGTCCACGAGGGTGGGAAGCCGCTGACTGACCAGGCCGGCGCGCCCATCACCCGGATGTGCCTGATGCGCATGTCTGAGTGCGAGATTCTGGATACCTGGACCACCACGGGATTGCGCGGGACTGGCAGCCACGACGTGGCCGTGAAGGAGGTCTTCGTGCCGGAGGAACACACCTTCAACATGGTCACTTCGCCGATCACCCGTGAAGGCCCGCTGTACGCGTTCCGCTCCATGTACATCGCGAACGGTGCTGGCGTCCCGTTTGGCCTGGCGCGGGCGGCGATTGACGCTGTGAAGGAGATCGCGGAGACCAAGACCGTCCGCCTCGGTGGCGGTGGGCTCCGAAACGAGCCCTTCGCTCACACCGCCCTGGCGCGTGCTGAATCACTCCTGGGGTCCGCCCGGGCGTACTGCTATGACGTGATGGGGGACGTGTGGCAGACGCTGCAGAGGGGCGACCAGCCCGACCCGCAGCAGCGGGCGAAGTTCCGCCTCTGCATGGCCTCCTCGTCGCACATGTCCGGTGAGGCCGTGACGCTGATGTACCAGGTAGCAGGCAGCGCGGCGCTGTACGCCACGAATCCGTTGGACCGGATCATGCGGGACATGACCACCGTCAACCAGCACGTGGCCAATCAGCTCAAGGTATACGAGACGGCCGGGCGCATGCTCTTTGGACTGGAGCCTGGCGCCGCCGGCTGGTGACGCGACCGACCGGCGCACTGACGCGCATCCGCTATCATCCCCCAGCGTGAACGCCACTGAGAGCCCAGGCGCCGCCTGATGTGCGCCGCGTGCGGTATCCCCACCCACATCATTGCCGAGCCATTGACGGCCCACGCACCGCGCGTCGCGCCCACCAGATTCGCCGCGCTCCAGAGTGCCGACTGCCGAACGTACCTGTTCGGCACCATGCTTTCCATGATGGCGGACAACGTGGAGCACGTCATCAGCTACTGGGTGCTGTGGCAGAAGTTCCACTCACCGGGTCTGGCCGGCTTTGCCGTGATCAGCCACTGGGTGCCTAACCTGCTGTTCTCCGTGTACTTCGGTGGGTGGGCAGATCGCTACGACTGCCGCAAGATCATCCAGCTTGCCCAGGCCATGTACATGGCGGTCTCCGTAGTCTGGGGCTATCTCTTCCTCACGGACAGCCTGGAGATCTGGCACGCGGCGGTGCTGCTGGTCATCCACGGGATGGCGGGCGCCATCTGGGGACCCGCCGAGCAGTTGATGCTGCACGACATCGTGGGGCGAGAGCAGCTACCAAGCGCTGTGCGGCTCAACGCCACCGCCCGCAGCCTGGGCATGCTGTGTGGCCCCGCTGTCGGCGCGCTGCTGCTCAACGGTTTTGGTGAGACCTGGGGCATCTGGGCCAATGTGCTGATCTACCTTCCGCTCACGCTGTGGCTGGTCACCGTGCCGTACACGGGGCACTTGCGCGATGCCGTCCAACGGCCCAAAGTCACGCTCCTGGACGCGCTCCGCGTGCTCCGCGAGGTCGCGGACAACCCTACGCTCATCAGCATGGTTGCGCTTGGCGGCCTGAGCTCTTTCTTCATCGGCACGGCGCTGGCACCGCTCATGCCCGAGTTCGCCCGAGCGCTGGGAACAGAGTCGGCAGGCGCCGCCTATGGGGCGCTCCTGGCGGCTGGGGCGGCGGGGGGTGTACTGGGCGGTGTCCTGCTCGAAGCGAGCGGGCTGTTGAAGCCCAATGCCCGCACGGCGATGATCGCCACGGTGGTGTACGGGATCACCACGCTGGGATTTGCGTTCTCCAATAGCTACTACCTGTCGCTGCTGATGCTGCTCATTGGCGGCATGGCCAATCTGGCGTCTCAGTCGATCGCGCAGGCCCTGGTCCAGATCCTGGCCCCAGCCGAGAAGCGCGGGCGCGTCATTGGCGTGTACCAGATGTCGTCCGGCGGCTTACGCGCCGGTAGTGGATTCACCGTCGGCGTGCTGGGAGGCTACATCGGCATCCACAGCTCGTTGGGCATCAGCTCGCTGGCGCTCGCGGTGGTCTCGCTCCTGCTGATGTGGTACGTCGCCCGGGCGGCAGCCGCGCGGCTCGCACCTGCCCAGGGACCGGTGCACCAGACTTCCTGACCCCACGATCTTCGGCGCGGTGACGCGCATTCTGACGAGAGGGAGTGAACACCATGAGCGTGGCGCCTCGTGAGGAGATGATCGACGTGGGTGGCATCCGTGCGCACACGCTGATCGGCGGGAGCGGCCCGGCGCTTCTGGTGTTGCATGGCGCCGGCGGGCCCAACGGTTGGCGTCGCTGGCACGCCGCGCTGGCGGAGCGCTTCACGGTGTACGCACCGGCACACCCCGGCTTCGGGCTGTCCGACGATCCCTCCTGGATGGAGAGCGTCCGCGACGTTGCCCGGTATTACCTGTGGTTCATAGACGTGGTGGGCATCCGTGGCGCACACCTGATCGGCGCCTCGATGGGAGGCTGGATCGCCGCCGAGCTCGCCTGTATGGACCCACACGCGATAGACCATCTTGTGCTGGTGGGCCCGGCCGGCCTCAAACCGGAGGCGGGAGAGATCTACGACATCTTCTACTACCCGCTGGACAAGGTACGTGAGGCCGGCTTCCACGACCCGGCACAGGTCCCGGAGTGGGACGAGCTGTATAGCTCGCCGCCCACACGCGAGCAACAGGACCTGGGCATTCGCAATCGCGAGATGGCCGCACGCTTGGTCTGGAAACCCTACCTCTTCAACCCCCGGCTTCCCCACTTCCTACCCCGCATCGACAACCCTACGCTGGTCATCTGGGGTGACGACGACCGGATCATCCCGCCGATCTGCGGCCAACAGTATGCCCGGCACCTGCCCAATGCTCGACTAGAGATCATCGAACGCTGCGGCCACTCCCCACAGCTTGAACGCCCGGACTCATTCCTCGGCGTCACCCTCCCGTTCCTCACCGACCAGGCCGGTCCAGGAGGCTCGCGATGAAGCTGCACTGGTTCAGCGAGATGCCACACCACGTCTTCCCAGACGGCGAAGACGAAAAGTACGCCTCCATGCGCGTGGAGATGCCCAACACGTATTTTGACCGGGAAGCCGCCTCCCGCAACTATCAGAACTACTTCGACGAGTACGTCCTGGCCGACGAAGTGGGGTTCGACGGCGTGATGATCAACGAGCATCACAGCACGCCATCGTGCTCAGACGTGTCCATCAACATGTCGGCTGCCGTCCTGGCCAGGCAGACTAAGCGGGCGAAGATCCTGCTGATGGGAAACATCCTCCCCATCCAGGACAACCCGCTGATGATCGCCGAGCAGATCGCCATGGCGGACTTGATCTCCGGCGGGCGGGTGATCAGTGGCTTCGTCCGCGGCGTTGGGGTGGAGACCTGGTGGTCCAACGCCAATCCGGTCCACAACCGCGAGCGCTTCGAGGAAGCGCATGATCTGATCCTCAAATGCTGGACGCAGCCGGGGCCGTTCCGCTGGGAGGGCAAGCACTACCACTTCCGCCACGTCAACCCGTGGTGTCTGCCGCTGCAGAAGCCGCACCCCCCCATCTGGGTGCCCGGCACCAGCAGTCCAGAGACGGCGCTATGGGCGGGGCGGATGGGCTACACCTACGTTCCGTTCCTGGTGCCTATCCCGATCGCCCGGGAGCTATTTGACTACTACCGGCAGGGCGCGGCAGAGGCCGGGCGAGAGGTGACCCCGGACAAGCTGGGGTTCCTTCTGTGCGCCGTCACCGCGGACACGGAGGAGAAGGCGCGTGAGGCGGGCCGCTACTTCCAGTGGCGCATGGGACCAACGCTGCGCGGTCCGGTAGAGCTGTTCGCCCCGCCCGGCATGCGATCGAGGGCCGGCCAGGCCATGGCGCTGAGGACCCGGCCGGTGGCGCTCAGCACCGTGCCCTACGATGAGCTCATCCGCCAGGACATCATCGTGGCGGGAACGCCGGACTACGTCGCCGAGCGATTCGCGAATTTTTCACGCGAACTGGGCCTGGGCCACATCCTGATCCAGGGTCATGAATCCAAGATGGATCACCTGACCACAATGCGCTCGATTGAGCTCCTGGGACAGCACGTGGTGCCGGCCGTGGCCAACCTGTAGCGCTGCCCGTCGAGACTTTGCAACAATTGGGCCATGGGGATCAATGGGGTGCCTGGCCGCGAGGGGGCGGTGCGTACCTGGACGTACGAATCCGCGCAATTGCATCTCGCTCGGCTGAGCCTGGGCGCCGGCCAGGAGCCGCGCGCGCTTCTAGCTGAGATCACCGACATAGCGGCGGACGTGCTCGGCGTAGCACGCGTCAGCATCTGGCTCTTTCAAAACGAGGGGCAGGCGATCCGTTGCGATTTCTTGCGCCAGCCGGAGCGCCAGGAGATCTTCGAGGGCGTCATCCTCTACGCGCGCGATTTCCCCAGCTACTTCAGGGCAGTCAAAGAGAACCGGGTGGTGTCCGTCCGTTACGACGACGAGGCCCAGTTATCGGAAGAGCTCGCGGCGGCGTATTGCCGACCGCTGGGTATCACCGCCCTACTAGACGCGCCCATATACCAGTCCGGCGAGCTCGTAGGCATCGTCTGTCACGAGCACATCGGGCCACCACGTGGCTGGACCGATCGCGACCGCGAGTTCGCGTCATTCGTCGCCGATACCATCGCCCGACTGTACGCGGAGGATGCGCACGCGCGGGCAGAGGACATCATGCGGGCCTACCAGGCACAGGCCGGCGAACTGCACCGAATCGCGTCGCTCGGCAGGTTGGCGGCGGGCATGGCGCACGACTTCAAGAACCTGCTCACGGCGATTTACGGGTTCGCCGATCTGATCGCGGAGGCTACGACGGACGACCCGTACGTGGCCGGACTGGTCAAAGAACTGCACAACGCGGCAGAGCGTGCCACGAACCTCACCCAGGAGCTCCTCACGCTCGGTCGCGGCCAGCGGAGCAGGCCGTCGATCGTGGATGTGGGGGCGCTGATCGAACGCTGCCGAGAGCTGCTGGCCGCCACGGTGGGCGGCCACGTGACGCTGGAGGTGGACGTAGCACCGATGCTGAGCCGAGTCTTTATTGATCCAACCCAACTCGAGCGCACCATCCTCAACCTGGCGGTCAACGCGCGCGACGCAATGCCAGACGGGGGCGTGGTCAAGGTGACGGTGCGGGAGGCACGCGTGTCCGCCCACACATCGGGGGAGGCGACCTACGTTATCGTGGACGTGACAGACACGGGGTGCGGAATCGAGCGGACCGCGCTGACACAGATTTTCGAGCCGTTCTACACAACTAAGGGCGAGGCCGGCACCGGCCTGGGGCTCGCTATCGTACGCCAGCTCATCGGCGCGGCGGGGGGCTTCGTGGAGGTTGACAGCGCGCCAGGAAGAGGGACGCGCGTCTCGGTTCACCTGCCACGGATCGCCGCCGCGGCCTGAGCCATCGGCCTCAGTCCAGGTCTAGCATCGGCAGGTAGCTGGGTGGCTGACGCTGGGGGACAATGCGTTCCACGGCGTATGCGAGCCCGATGAGCCGAGGCTCGCTCCAAGGGCGGCCGATCAGGGTCATGCTGACCGGCAGGCCAAACGGCGCGTAACCCACGGGCAGGCTCACGTACGGGTAGCCAACCAGCGCGGCAGCACTCCACCCATTTCCCAGCCGCCGATCGCCGTTCACCTGATCGATGGTCGCCGCCACCGTCATGGTCGGCACCACCAGGACATCCAATGTGTACCGATCCATCACCGCATCGATGCCCTCCGGACCGGCCAACCGTTGGTTTGTCGCGAGGGCGTCCAAGTATGTGGTGTCGGTGAGCGGGCCGCGCTCCTCGGCCATCTCCAGAAGCTCCTGGCGGAAGTAGGGCATCTCCACATCCGCGTGTTCGCGGTTGAACGCGATGACGTGTGCCAGCGTGCGGATCCTGGGGTCCCCGCGCTCCGCCAGGTACGCGTTTAGCCCCGCCTTGAACTCATACAGCAGCACCTCGCGGACTGAGGCCGACTCCGCCAGCGCCTCGCCGGTTGGCAGATCCGCGGGATCGACGATCGTTGCACCCGCGTCGCGGATTCGGTCGATGGCCGCGTCGACGACCCGGTCCACGTGCTCGCTGTACCCAAAGTGCCGGGCGCGGGCCACGCCAATGCGCGCGCCGCGCAGCGCACCCGCGTCGAGGCACGCAGTGTAGTCTGGGATGGCGCGACCCTCGCCCGCGCCGGTGGCCGAGTCGCGCGCGTCGGCCCCCACTATGGCGCCCAGGACAAGCGCGGCATCAGCGACGGAGCGCGCCAGCGGACCAATGGTGTCCTGGGTGTGGGAGATTGGGATGACACCTGCCCGGCTGGTGAGGCCCACCGTGGGCTTGATGCCCACGACGCCACTGGCGGACGCCGGGGATACGATGGAGCCGCTGGTCTCCGTACCGATGGCGGCGGCGCACAGGCTCGCCGCCGCGGCGACACCTGAGCCTGAGCTCGAGCCACCGGGGGTGCGATCCAGTGCGTAGGGATTCCGGCACTGTCGTCCGCGACCGCTCCAACCGCTGGAAGAACGGGTGGATCGAAAGTTCGCCCATTCGCTCATGTTGGTCTTGCCCAGCAGGACTGCGCCCGCCTCGCGCAGCTTTCGGGCGACGGTAGCGTCTTCGCGGGGGCGGGATCCGATTAGCGCCAACGAGCCGGCGGTCGTGAGCGTGCGGTCGGCCGTATCGATGTTGTCCTTCAGCAGAATTGGAATCCCATGCAGTGGCCCGCGGATCACGCCAGCACGTCGCTCGCGGTCTCGCTCATCCGCGATAGCGAGAGCATCCGGGTTCGTCTCGATGACGGAGCGCAACCCGCGCGGGCCGGCGTCCATGGTGCGGATACGCTCAAGGTACTGATCGACGATCTGGCGGGTGGACAGCGTGCCGGAGTCCAACCAATCGCGCAGCATAGCTATGCTGGCCTCCTCCACGCTTCGCGCTGCTGGCATGGCACCCTCCGTCCGGGCGGCCCCGGTGGGTCACCCGCGATCATCCGTCGGCTATCGTACCGTAGCCGGGCCGGTTACGATCCGAGACAGCTCGCCACACCATGTATTGGGGATTTCAAGCATGTCAACAGACTATCGGGGCGCCACCGCGTACCTCGGTGATCCGGGGGCACTCTCAGGCCAGCGGCTCGTGGGCAAGGTCGCGGTCGTCACCGGCGCGGGGGCGCGGCCATCCACCACGGAAAATCCGATTGCCGGGAACGGCCAGGCCACGGCGATCGTGCTGGCCCGCGAGGGGGCGCGCGTCGCACTGCTGGACCTGGAGCCAGAGTGGGTTGCCGCCACCGCCGCGGCGATCGAACGTGAGGGTGGACAGGCGATCACGGTCAAGGCTGACGTGACCGACGAATCGTCTGTGCGCGCCGCGATTCAGCGCGTGGTGGGCGAGCTTGGCAGCCTCTCGATCCTCGTGAACAACGTGGGCATAGTGGGACCGTTGGGTCCCGCCCCCGACGTGGATACGGATCAATTTGACCGGGCGATGCGAGTGAATCTGACTTCCATGGTGATCACGGCGAAACAGGCCATTCCGGTGATGGCGGCCGCGGGGGGCGGCACCATCGTGAACCTCGCGTCTGTCTCGGGCATGCTCGGCGGCGATCCGAACCTGTTCTACCCGATCTCCAAGACGGCGGTCATAGGGCTCACACGGAGCATGGCTGCCCACCACGGCGCCGCCGGAATCAGGGTGAACTGCGTTGCGCCCGGTATGCTGTACACCCCGATGGTCGCGTCGCGCGGGATGACGAACGAGATTCGCGAGGCGCGGCGTGACGGCTCCATCCTGAAGACTGAAGGCACTGCCTGGGACGTGGCCATGGCCATTGCGTTCCTGGCAAGCGACGCGGCACGCTGGATCACTGGGATCACTCTTCCGGTGGACGCGGGCGCGACGGCGGCGCGCGAGTGGGCGCTCACACCCACGGTGCGTTGACCCGGCGGTGCGTTGATCCCGCGCTAGGCGGCGCGCTCCTCGGCAACGGACAGGATGCCGCCTGTCTTGTCCAACAGGTCCACGAGCTGCTCCCAGGGAATAGGCCTGGCCATGAGGTACCCCTGGGCGCGCTCGCAGCCAAGACCGCGCAGCTCAAGTGCCTGGCGAGGGGTTTCCACGCCCTCTGCCGTCACCTGGAGCTCAAGGCTATGGGCCAGGGCGACGATGGCTCTCACAATCGCCGTGTCCTGGGCATCGGACCCGAGACCGTCTACGAACGAGCGGTCGATCTTCAGCGTGTCCAGAGGCAGACTCTTGAGATAGCTCAGTGACGAATAGCCTGTGCCAAAGTCGTCCACGGCGATCTGAACGCCCAGGTCCTTGAGCTCTCGCATGCGTGAGGATGCCCACTCAACGTCCGACATGACCGTGCTCTCCGTCAGCTCGAGCTTTAGTGACGATGGCTCCAGGTCGTAGTCCTCCAACGCCGCGCGGACTTGATGCATGAGCTGGGGCTGCGCCAGTTGGCGAACTGACACGTTCACCGCCATGGTCCTCGGCGCAATGGGGCCTAGCCGATCCATGAGCAGCCGAAGCTGTCGACAACCCTCGCGAATCACCCATGCACCAATGGGGACGATGTGGCCGCTGTCCTCCGCTACCGGGATGAACTGGGCGGGCGAGACGAAGCCCAGCTCCGGATGCGTCCAACGCAGGAGCGCCTCCACCTCCCGAACCCGCAGAGTCTCCAGATCCACGATCGGCTGCAGGGCAAGCGTGAACTGGCCCTGCTCCAATGCCCCGTGAAGCGCGCTCTCGATACGGAGGCGCCGCATAGCCGCGTCGTTCATGTCCGCGTTGAACACGTGATGGTGCCCACGCCCGGCGCTTTTGGAGCGATACATCGCAATGTCGGCCTGCCTCAGCAGCGTCTCCGCGGAAGACTGGCCAGAGGTGCATATGGCAATGCCGATGCTCGCCGTGGGTGTGATGTGGTGTCCATCGAGGTTTACGGGTTCGGCCAACGCGGACGTGACCCTTGCCGCCACCCGGTCGACCTCGTGCAGATCCGGAAGTTGCTCGATCAGAAGTGTGAACTCATCGCCCCCGAAACGCGCCACGGAGTCCGCTTCTCGGAGACACGCGCGTAGGCGCTCGGCTACCACTTTGAGCAGTCGATCGCCCGCGGCGTGCCCAATGCTGTCATTGACCACCTTGAATCCGTCTAGATCCAGGAAGAACACCGCCAGTGTCTGGGCACGTCTGGCAGCGCGCGCGCACGCTTGATCAAGCCTATCGACAAAGAGGGCGCGGTTCGGCAGCCCAGTCAAGGTGTCGTGATACGCCAGCCGAGAGAGCGCTTCCTCGGTCTCGCGTCGCTCGGTGAGATCTCTCAAAAATGCGGTGAATCCGATCCGTCCCCTGAGATCGATCCGCGTTACCGCGAGCTCCACGGGGAAGAGCTCGCCGCTAGCCCGCGCGCCAATGGTCTCGATCCGATTGTCCAAGAAGTGCCCGTCGCCCCGGCGAAACGCCTCTTCCATCTCGGTGCGGCGGACCGCTCGTTCCGACTCCGGAAACACCAAGTCCGTGATGTGGCGTCCGGACAAGACATCCGCGCCCAACCCGAACATGCGCTCCGCGGCAGGATTGAGCTCCGTGACACGGCCGGAGTCATCGAGATCCATTATCGCGTCCAGCGCCGCGCCCAGGATCGCGCACTTGCGCGCCTCACTGTCCCGGAGCGCGTCAGCCGCGGCCTGGGTCTGACTGATGTCTCTGATCAGCGCCACCACGCGCCGACGGTCGAACGGGACCATCCGAATCTCAAGGATGTGGCATCCCTCGTCATCCGCGCAGGTGATCTGGAACGGCGGAGCAGACTCACCGGCTAGCACGGCGGCAGCGGATCGCGCGATCATCGCGGCCCGCTCCCGACCAAAGACATCGGGAATGCGCGCTCGCCGCGTAGCAGTACGCAGCCCTGGCAGCGGCACCCGCTCCGTCCCGCCCACTCGGAGCACGCGACCACGCCCGTCCAGCCAGACGGCCGTCCCCGGCAATCTGTCCAGGAGGCCCGCGAGCCACGCTTGAGCCGGACCGCGGCCAACGCCGGCTGTTGCGACGTCAGCTACGGAGGGTCGGCGCGTAACCGTTCGCGACCCGCGCGAGGTGGCAACGGGTCGTCGCCCATCGCGGCTGGCGCGAGGGCTCATTCGCAGTCGAGTTACGGCGGTGGGGTGCTTGCTCACGTCAAAGGCTGGGAGTGGGCGCGAAGCGGTACGAACGACCCGGAGGTCGCACTGGCCCCGGTCAGCCTCTCCTCGAACCAGGAAAACGTCACAGTGACGATAAACGAGGACGCCTCGACGCCGCTCCCGGCGATTAGCGCGCCCAATTGCCCCGCTGTTGGGCCCAAATCCCCTATCTGACGGAGGGGATCAGCCCTTTACGGCGCCGGCACCCCATCCCTTGATCAAGTAGTTCTGGGTGAGGATGAAGAACAGTAACGCCGGAACGGTGATCACGACACCCGCGGCCATAATCACCCCCCAATCGGTCGTCGGCCGATTCAACAGATCGGCGAGCCCCACGGGCAGCGTCTTCATGGGATCCGTATTCATCAGGATCAGCGCAAACAGATACTCGTTCCAGGCGACGATGAACGTGAAGATGGACGTGGCGATCACGCCCGGTAAGGCAAGTGGCAGGATAACGCGCGTGATGGCCTGGGCCCTCGTGGCACCATCGATCCAGGCCGCCTCCTCTAGCTCCACCGGAATGCTCTGAAAGAACGCCCACAGCAACCAGGTGGCAAACGGCAGGCCTAGCGCAACGTAGGTAATGATGAGTCCAAGGTACTGATCCGTCAGGCCAATGGTCTTGAACCAGACGAAGAACGGGATGATGAGCACGATGGGCGGAAACATGTAGCCGAGCAAGATGAAGGTGGCCATCTTGTCCCGGCCGGGATACGCGTATCTGGTCAGGCTGTATGCTGCCATGGTCCCCAGCACAATGCTGAGCGCGGTTGAGGCAAACGATGTGACCAGGCTGTTCCGCAGGAACGTGGCGATCAACGACTGCTCGAACAGATTCTGGAAGTTCCGCAGCGTCGGCTCGCGCGGCACGATGATCGGCGGCCAGGTGATTACCTCAGCCGGTGGCTTGATAGCCGTGATAAACATCCACACCAGCGGGATAACGCAGTAAATGGTGAGGACTGCCGCGCCTGTGTAGATCCCTGCCTGGTGCAACACGCGCCTGGCGCGCACGGACACCCTTGGCGCGACCGTCGCGGGAGCCGCCACCTGGCCCATCATACGGCGCTCTCCTCATGGCGGAAGTAGCGGAAGTAGAAGAACGCGGCGAACAGCAGAATGAAGAACATGATGTTGGCCAGGGCCGCCCCGGCTCCAGCCTGGAACAGACCAAAGATCAGGTGGTACGTGTACATAGGTAGGATCCGCACGTACTCGCCCAACGCCCCGTACGATTGGCCACCCCACATCCACACGATGTCGAATTTGGTGAACATCCAAACCGTGCGGAGCAGAATCACGATGAACAGCACGGTGCGGATCTGAGGCATGGTGATGTGTACGAACCGGCTCCACGCGCCCGCGCCGTCCACTTTGGCCGCGTCGTACAGCTCCGGCGGGATGGTCTGGAGCCGCGCCAGGATCGAGATCAGCACGAAGGGGAAAAATGTCCAGATGCTGACGGCAATGAGCGCCCAGAAGATGTAGTCAGGGCCGAGCCACAGCGGTGGATCCTTCACCAGTCCCGTGCTGATGAGCAGATAGTTGGCCACGCCGTACTGATTGTTGAAGATCCAGCGCCAGATGATGACCGAGAGCGTGATGGGGATCATGTACGGAAACAGCGCGATGCCGCGGACGATCATGCGGCCCCGAAAATTCTCGTTCAGGAGCAGCGCAGCACCGATGCCCATCACGAGCTGGGCAACCACGGTGATGATGGCGTACACCAGCCCAAGCCAGAAGCTGGACCAGAACTGCGGATCGTCAAATAGGAACGAGGTGTAGTGGGAGAGCCCCACGAAGGTCTGAGTCTTCTGGATGACGTGCTTGTCAAAGAACCCCAGCCAGAGGTTGTAGACGACGGGGTAGGCCAGCAGCGCGCCGAGCGTTGCCACTGCCGGCGTGACCATCAGAACGCCAGGAACTTGCTTACTCCGAAGAACACGGCCTAATCCCCAGGGACGGGCCTCGGAGACAGACGGGCTGGCCGTCTGCGCAGACAGGCTCATACGCTCTCCCAGAATCCTGGAACGCCAGCTTGAGAGCGGGCGGCCAAGGTCGGACGCGTCCGACCTTGGCCGCCCGCGGACTCAGGCCTTCTTCAACGATACCTTGGCGTTGAGCGCCAGCTTGGTTGCCTTCTCCTGGCCGATCTTCATGGCGTCCTGGGGCGACATGTTCTTGGATACTACGCTTGTCACCATCTCACCCATAATGCCCGCGTTGGCAATGTCGGTGAGCCACGGAACCTTCTTGTCCGCCTCATCGATCATGAACAGCGGTCTGGCGGACGCCTCCGCCAGGTTCTTGTTCTGCACCTCGATCCAGTTGGCCCACTTCTTGACGATCGCATTGTCCTTATAGACCGGATCGTCCTCCACACCCTTGATCGGCGGGTTGAGGTGCACGGGCACGGTAAGGCAGAAGTCGCGCATGTTCTCGCGCTTGTAGATGACGTCCTTCAGGAACTCCGCGGCCACGTCCGGGTGCTGTGAGTTGGAGTAGATCACCATAGTGTCATCCATGGACTGGGTGACACGAAGCTTGCCCTTGGGCCCCAGAGGCATCGGGATCATCTTGTAGGTCTCTGGATTCTGCTTGTCGGCGGGAGCGTACTGGCTGAGATAGCCAATGGTGCGGCCCCAGAGTCGGGCAGACGCAGCCTTCCCCAGCGCCATGGTATTCATGGTCTCCACGTAGCCATCCGCAAGCCAGCCGGGCGGCATCACCTCCGTCAACTTCTTGTAGAAGTTCAGAACGTCGCCCATCTCCTCGCTGACGAGCGCGGGCAAGCCATCCTTGTCCCAGAGCTTGCCACCGTTCTGACCGACGAACTCAAACACGTCCTCGTTGAACCACAAGCTGGCATTACCGGCCATGTGGACGCCGAAGATCTCGCCGGGTTTCGTGATGGCCTTGCCCCACTGGTACCACTCATCCCAGGTGGTGGGCTCCTTCAAGCCGGCCTTGTCGGACAGGTCCTTGCGAATGAGGAGCATGTCCGTGCCCCACGTCCATGGGAGGCCCCAGATCTTGCCATCCCATTTGGCCCACTCCACGAACAACTCGTGCCAGGGTGTCTTGGCCTTCACGGCCTCGTATACATCATCCAGAGGCCGAACCAGGCCGCGGCCCTGAGCCCATGCCATACCCTGATTGAAGCCGTCCACGAGCTCCGGAGGCGCGCCGGCCGCGTGGGCAGCGAGCAGCTTGGTCTCCATGTCGGCCCAGCCAAGCACCGTTGGCTCAACGGTGACGTTGGAGTACATCGTCTTGAACTGGGCAGCCATGTCCTCGACGGATTTGATGGACTTAGGATCTGGCTCCTGATGCCAGAACTTGATCTTTACATCGCCGCTGGGGATCTTGGGCTTGCCGGCAGCCCCGGATTGAGCGGCAGCGGCCGGCGCCGCGGTAGCGGCGGGGCCTGAGGCGGCCGGGGCGCCACCTGAGGAGGCGGCCGGGACCGCCGTTGGAGATGGCGGGGCCGGCGCAGAACAGCCGGCCAGCACGGCCGCGGCCGTAGCGGCACTCGTAGCCAGGAAACGCCTCCGGCTAAATGACGAACGTCGTCCGCGGCGCAACACTGCTTCCGTCAACACGCATGCCTCCCTCGAGCTCCGCGTGAGCACCACTCCGGCCACGTTGCCGGACCCACGATCAGCATTGTGTACATGCGACATGAATCTGTCAAGCTCGCGCCTATGCGTCTGGAACCGCCCGCGGCAACGTCAGAACCAGCAAGTGGACTACCATGGGTTGTGAATGAATAGCGCAACCGCCGCGGCGCGAGCGCCAGACAGGGAGGACCAATGAAGGTCAAGGCAGCGAACGGCCTGGTGAGGGCGCTCAAGGCCGAAGGCGTACCCTGGGTCGCCTGCTTCCCGACCAACCACGTCAACAACGCGCTTGGCGAAGAGGGCGTGAAGATCGTGATGATGGGCGAAGAGCGCTTCGCCGTTGCCGTGGCAGACGCGTACTCGCGCGTGACGAACGGCAAGCAGATCGGCGTCTGCACCATCATGTCGAACCTCAACGCGGCGGGGATCCAGATGGCGTACGGTGCCATCGGACAGGCCTGGGAGGATTCGTCACCTGTCCTGATCATCACGGAGGGGGTCAGTCCAGGGGCAACCCGACACACCCACTTTGACATCGCGGAGGCTCTCCGCCCGGTCTGCAAGTGGGTGGGTGAGATAGACAAGCCCGAACTGGTGCCGGACTACGTTCGGCGCGCGTACACGCTGCTCCGCTCCGGGCGTCCTGGCCCGGTGCTGCTGACGCTGCCGCGCGGACTGGGCGAGTACGACGAGGATGAGTACCCATATCGACCGGTGAAGGGCTGGCGATCGGCCCCCGATCCGGACGACGCCAAAGCGGCGGTGAAGGCGCTTCTGGCGGCCAAGAATCCGATGATCTACGCCGGCGAAGGCACGCTCTACGCGGACGCCGCAGACGAGCTGAGGCAGTTTGCGGAGCTAGTCCAGGTACCCGTGCTGACCACGCTCAAGGCAAAGAGCGTGTTCCCAGAGAGCCACGAGCTCTCGCTGCTGGCACGCGGCGTGCTCGCGGACACGTTCCTGCGAGACAGCGATCTCGTGTTTGCCATCGGGTCCAGCCTCTTCCCAGGACGCTTTAGCCATGGCATCCCGGATGCCGCGAGAAAGACGATCGTCCAGTGCAACGTGGACACCATCGATCTCAACCGCAGCTACGAGACCAACTACGCCGTGGTGGGAGACGCCAAGCTAACGCTTCAAGCGCTGATTGCCGAGGCATCTGCGCAAACCGGCGGCGGTCGGAAGAAGAACGCGGACCTGCTCGCCACCATCAAGGCGGGACGCGAGGCGCACGCGGCCAAGTATCGGCCGTTCCTCGAGTCAAATGACAAGCCGATCAACCCATACCGGGTCATTGGCGACTTGATGAAGGTCCTGGATCCCAAGGCCTCATTCGTCACCGGCGACTCTGGCAACACGCGCGACCAGACCAGCACCGTGTACGAGGCGCAGATCCCGCGCGGCTACCTGGGCTGGGGTAATGTGTCTACGCTGGGCTTCAGCCTGGCCGCGGCCATTGGCGCCAAGCTGGCCCACCCTGATTGGCAGGTGATCAACTTCACCGGCGACGCGGGTGTCAGCTACATGATGGGCAATTTCGAAGCCGTCTCGCGCTACGGGATCGGTCTCACCACCATCCACATCGCGAATGGCGGCTTCTCCGGCTACGGCCCCGGATTCTGGGGGGCGGGTCACGATCCGTACACCTACGTGGTGTCTGACCCGAACAAGGTCAGCATGTCGGGCATGGCGAGCTCGCTCGGCTTCTACGGTGAGCGGGTGAGCGAGCCATCTGAGGTCATCCCCGCGTTGAAGCGCGCGCTGGACGAGAACTCCAAGGGTCGCCCGGCCTACCTGGAGATCATCGCCTCGCAGCACCCGGTGCACGGCGGCTGGGTCCGCATGGAGGGCACGGGCCACTAGACCACCCGGGGCCTGGCCGACGGGCGGCCAGGCCCCGGCAGCGCTAGACGTTTTCGAGCGCCGGGATCACTTCCTCCGAGAACAACTGGACGGGATCCTCATCGATCCAGTCCGGCATACGGAAAACCAGGTACTGCGCGCCAATTTTGGCGTAGGCCCCGATCATGTCGATGATCTGCGCCGGCGTCCCAATCATGGAGCCCCGCCGTGGAATGTAGTCCGCCAGGGCCTCGCGCTTCTTCGCTACTTCGGCCTCATTACGCCCGATGAAGATAGATGAGTACATCGTGCGGGTGATCTGCTCGTAGGGCCGCCCAATGCGCTCGCAGTTCTCCTTGATGGTGCCAAACAGCCGCTGAACGGACTCTGGCTCGCCCTGGACGTTGCACATCTGAGCGTACTGGGCCACGAGGCGCATGGTCACCCGCTCGCCGCTGCCGCCGATCATGATGGGCGGGTGGGGCTTCTGAATGGCCATGGGGTTTTCCCGCACGTTGTCCAGCGAGTAGAAGTCACCCTTGAAGCTCGTGGGATTCTCCGTCCACAGCGCGATCATCGCACGGACCGCCTCTTCGAGCCGCTTCATTCGCACACCCAGCGGCTCGAACTCGCCCCAGCCGTAGGCTTCGTACTCGCGCTGATGCCAGCCGGCTCCGATACCCAGGATGGAGCGGCCTCTGCTGATGTGGTCCAGGGTCACGGCCATCTTCGCGGTCATCGCAGGGTTTCGATACGGGATGCCAATCACGAGCTGACCCATCCGCACCCGCGTGGTGGCCGCGGCGATGGCGCCGAGCATCGTGAAGCACTCCATGGCTGGCTCGGAGATCGGGTGGCCGGGGTAGCCGCCCTCGTAGAGGAAGTGGTCATAGACCCAGACGGAGTCCAGCCGGCTCTTGTCCGCCAGCTTGGAGACCCGCTCCACGCTGTCCCAGGGGTTGCCGGTCTTCCCCGGGTAGTACGGGTTGATCTGGAGTCCGAACTGCATCCCGCCCTCCTACGGTCAAAGTCGGGCCACATGGTACTCGGAAACGCCAATCTCACCGCTGCGACGCGGACTCGACCTACCGTCCATAATCTCCGCCGTCACACTCGGCCGTGACATCGAGCGGAGCGCAACATGGACCCGTACCTCGGCGAATGGCTGAACTTCCTGATCCGCCTGCTGCACGTGGTAGCGGGCATCGCCTGGATCGGATCGTCGTTCTACTTCATCGCGCTGGACCTTCACTTGCTGCCGCCGAAAAACCCGGCGGACGCCGCACGCCAGGTGGGCGGCGAGGCGTGGGAGATCCACGGCGGCGGCTTCTACCGCATCGAGAAGTTCAGGGTCACACCTGAGCGTATCCCCGAGCCACTGCACTGGTTCTTCTGGGAGGCGTACACGACCTGGCTCAGCGGCTTCGCCCTGCTCATCGTGCTGTACTACTTCAACGCTGAGCTGTACCTGGTAGACCGCGACGTGCTGGACCTCAGCGCCGGCCAGGCGATAGCCGCGAGCGTGGCCATGCTCGCCATTGGCTGGCTGGCGTACGACGGACTCTGCCGCCTACTTGAAGGCCGCGACCGCGAGCTGGCCGCCGCGCTGGTGCTCGTGCTCATCCTCACCACCTACGGCGCCAGCCTGGTCTTCAGTGCGCGGGCAGTCTACATCCAGATCGGCGCCATGATCGGCACCTGGATGGTGGCCAATGTGTTCTTCGTGATCATTCCGGGTCACCGCCAGCTCGTCTCTGCGAAGCTCGCCAATCTGGACCCGGACCCCATCCACGGGATTCGCGGGAAGCAGCGCTCGGTCCACAACAACTACCTGACGCTGCCAGTCCTGATCGCCATGCTGAGTAACCACTATCCGTTTACGTACAGCCATCCCCACGGCTGGCTGGTATTGGTCCTCCTCATGTCCGTGGCCGCCTGGCTCCGCCACTTCTTCAATCTGCGCAACCAGGGCCGGGTGCACTGGTCCATCCCCGCCAGCGCGGCAGCGGCAACGGCGCTGATTGCCTTTGCGATCTCGCCGTGGGGGCCGTTCCCACCTGCCAGCGCGGCGCTGGCCGCGGCAGCGCCAGTGGAGTTCGCCTCGGCGCGCAAGATCGTTGTGGAACGGTGCTCCTCCTGCCATTCCGCGCAGCCCACCAATCCCGCATTCCCCGTGGCCCCAAAGAACGTCACGTTTGACACGCCGGAGTCCATTCAACTCCAGGCGCAGCTCATCTTCCAGCAGGTGTACGTCACGAAAGTCATGCCACTGGGCAACGTGACGGGGATCACACCCGAAGAACGGACCACCCTGGCAGCATGGGTCCGCCAGGGAGCCAAAACACAGTAGATCGGCCAGTAGCCAGCCAAGGGAGGCACAATCGCATGGATCCATTTTCGCTGCAGCAGATTGGCAAGACGGATCTTCGCGTCACGCGGCTCGGCTGCGGCGGCGCCACGCTCGGCGACGCACACGGCGCGATCAGCGAGGCGCAGGCCTCAACCACGCTGGAAGCCGCCTATGCCGCCGGCATCAGCTACTTCGACACAGCGCCGTGGTACGGTCTTGGGAAGAGCGAGCACCGGTTCGGCACCGTCCTGCGGACCAAGCCGCGTGGCAGCTTCGTGATCAGCACCAAGATCGGTCGGGTGCTGCGGCGACCGCGACGCATTGCGGGCTTCCAGCAAGAGCGGTGGATCGGCGGCCTGCCCCTGGAGCTTCGGTTTGACTACACGCGGGACGGCGTCCTGCGCTCGTACGAAGACAGTCTGCAGCGCCTGTCGCTCAACGCGGTGGACGCGCTGCTGATCCACGACCTGGACTTCAGCCATTTTGGCACGGAGGAGGGTGTCAACACCCGCCTGGACGAGCTCCAAAAGAAGGGGGGGTTTCGAGCCCTTGAGGAGCTCAAGCGTTCCGGCGACATCAAGGCCGTGGGATCAGGAATCAACCACGTTGGCATGATCCCGCGTCTGCTCGAGCGCTTCGACCTGGACATGTTTATTGTTGCGATGCCGTATACGCTCCTCAACCAGGAGGCGCTGGACACGGAGCTCCCGTTGTGCACAGCGAGGGGCACCTCGGTGGTCATCGGCGCGGCCTTCGCATCCGGCATTCTGGCACGTGGACCTGACGACAACCCAACCTACGGCTACCAACCGGCGCAGTCTGAGATCGTCCAGCGTACCAGGCGCATCGCCGCCGTTTGCCGCGCGCATGGCGTGCCGCTGGGCGCGGCGGCGCTCCAGTTCCCCTTCGGCCACCCTAGCGTAGCCTCCATCATCCCCGGCCCGGATCATCCGAGCCAGGTTCGGTCAAACCTGGAGTGGCTCCGCGCCCCCATACCCGCGTCGCTCTGGACCGATCTGAAGGCGGAAAAGCTGATCAGGCAAGATGCACCAACGCCAGGCTGACCCGCCTAATCCAGACGGTAAACACGCCGGGCGTTGTCTCGCCACACCTTCACCTGCGCCTCCACCGGTAGCCGCGAAATAAGCTGCTCCGCGGTATCGATCCACCGTCGGTAAGGCGACGCCATCAGCACCACGGGCCAGTCCCCGCCGTACAGCACCCTGTCTTCGCCAAACGCGTCCAGAATATGCTCGGCGTACGGGCGTAGCTGGTCCGGCCGCCAGGACTGATGATCTGCCTCGGTGACCATGCCGCTGAGCTTGCAGACCACATTCGGGAATGATGCGAGCGCCGTGATCTGCTGGCGCCACGGATCGAGCAGTCCATCCTTGATCGCCGGCTTGGCAATGTGGTCCAGGATAAAGCTGGTCTTGGGGCAAGCCTCCACCAGCCTGATGGCGCTGGCTAGCTGCGGATGATAGACGCAGATGTCGAACGACAGTCCGTAATCCGGCAACGCGCGCACGCCGCTGATGAACTCCCCCCGGCTCGAGTAGTTGGGGTCGGACTCGCCCTGGACGATGCGACGGACCCCCTTTACCCGCGGATCCACCGCTACTAGCGCCTCCAGGAACGCACGTACTCGATCGCCGTATTCCACCGGCGCAAACGGTACGATCCCGAGGATGGGCGGCCCCACCGGCGGCAACTCGGCCACCCACCGCGGCTCGAGCAACGTATACGGCGCAGCAATATCCACCTCCAGGTAGACGATGCCCTCTACCTCAATGCCGGCCGTGTGCTCGACGTAGTCCTGGAGCCCAAATGCCCGACCGATGCGCTCGTTTCCGTCAAGCCACGGCATGTGAAACCTGGTGGGATCCCAGAGGTGAACGTGCGAATCGATAATCGGCACGATCGGCATGTGCGGCGCTCCGGTAGCTGGATGCTCGATGATACCCTCGACTCACCCAAATAGAGTCAACCGTCCCTGTCGACTGCCGTGACCGGGAGCGACCATGCAGGCATCCACCCCACGGGCCACAATTGGGAGCACGCAACGTGCTGGAGGGGGCCCGCTTGGGATCCGGGAGCGTGCATGACCTCCGCATTGGCCGCGTCCGCCAGGCTCGATCCGGCGAAGCTCAGGAATCGCTGCGATCCCTCTAAGTTCGAGTTTCAGACCACCGCGGAGCTGCCATCCGCGGACGGGCCGGTGGGGCAGCAGCGGGCGACCGATGCACTGTCCTTTGCGCTTAGCGTGCAGGAGCGAGGCTTCAATGTGTACGTCGCCGGGGCGCCCGGCACCGGCAAGACGTCCGCGATCCATCGCTTCCTCGGCGATGCCGCGCGCGCGCGCCCCACGCCGGACGACTGGTGCTACGTGCACAACTTCCGGGATGAGTCGCGCCCCAAAGCGCTCCGGCTGCCGCCGGGCCAGGGGCGGGTCCTCCGCGATGCGCTGAGCAAGCTAATCCAGGGCGCTCGGCGCGAGATCCCACGGGCGTTTGAGAGCGAAGACTACATCGCGGGCCGTGAGGCTATCGTGGGCGGCCTCAACCGTCGTCGCGAGGAGGAGGTCTCTGGGCTGTCCAGTCGCGCGCAGGCCCGCGGTTTCGCCCTACAGGCAACCCCGATGGGCCTGGTGCTCGTCCCCGTCATGGGCAATCGACCGATTCCGGATGAGGAGCTTGCAGGCCTGCCCGCGGAGATGCGAGAGGTCATTGCCCGCAATCGCGGAGAACTGGAGGCAGAGGTCCGGTCGTTTCTGAAGGACATGCGCTCCGCGGAACGAGAGGCGCGCGACGGAATGGAGGCTCAGGATCGAGAGGTCGCCCTTCACGCCGTTGGTGGGCTCGTGGATGACGTGGTGGATGACTATCCCGATAGACCAGATATCACCGCCTATCTCGAGGAGGTGCGCGAGGGGATCCTTGCTGACATTGCCCTGTTCCGCGGCCACCCGCTCCCCGCAGACGGCTCTCCCCCAAAGCCGATCGTGAGCTCGGATCCAGAACACGTGCTGCACGAGCGGGCGTTCCGCAAGTACGAGGTGAATGTCGCGGTGGACAACGGCGACACCGAGGGTGCGCCGGTAATCGTCGAGGCCAACCCCACGTACCCCAACTTGCTGGGCCGTATCGAGCGCGAAGCACTGCTAGGGGCCCTGCTCACGGACTTCACGCTCATAAGTCCGGGCGCGTTGCTCCGCGCAAACGGCGGGTACCTGGTGCTGCGCGTAACGGACCTGCTGCGCGCGCCGATGGCCTACGAGGGGCTCAAGCGCTCGCTCCGGGAAGGCGCGGTAGAGATCGAAGACCTTGGCGAGGCTCTAGGGCTCACCAGCGCCCGCGGGCTCCGACCAGACCCGATCCCCCTGGACGTGAAGATCTTCCTCCTGGGCGAGCCGATGCACTACTACATGCTGCACGCTCTGGACCCGGACTTCCGCGAGTTGGTGAAAGTTCGCGCGGATTTTGACACCATCATGAATCGAACGGATGCGTCGGAGGCGGCCTACATTCAGGCTGTGTCCACCTGCGTAGCGGCGGGCTCATGCCGGCCGCTCAGCCGCGAGGCCATGGCGCGACTGGTGGAGGAGTCGTCGCGGCTGGCCGCGGATCAGCGGAAACTCTCGCTCCGGTTCGGTCAGGTCCAGGATCTCTTGAGCGAGGCGAACCACTGGGCCGCCGTGGAACGCGCGGATACCATCGGTGCCGCGCACGTCCGCAAGGCGGTGGAGCAACGTCTGTACCGCTCCGGACTGATCCGGGAGCGGCTGATTGAGCTGATCACGCGAGACGTCATCCAGATTCAGACAGACGGCGAAGCCACTGGTCAGATCAACGGCCTGGCCGTGATGGAGGTGGGCGACCTGCCGTTCGGCCGGCCCAGTCGGATCACGGCTACCATCGGAGTTGGTCGCGAAGGGCTATTGGATATCGAGCGTCAGGCCCAGCTTGGCGGCAAGATCCACAGCAAGGGCCTGATGATCCTGGGCGGCTATCTGACCGACACGTACGCCCGCGACAAGCCACTGGCGCTGAACGCTCGGCTAACCTTTGAGCAGAGTTACGAGGAGGTGGAGGGTGACTCTGCCTCACTCGCCGAGACACTGGCACTGCTATCGCGCCTTGCGGACGCACCGCTGCGGCAATCGATCGCTGTGACCGGGTCCATGAACCAATACGGCGTCGTCCAGCCGATCGGCGGCGCGAACGAGAAGATCGAGGGATTCTTTGACGTCTGCGCTGCACGCGGACTCACGGGCGAGCAGGGCGTCATCGTGCCCGCGTCCAACGTGGAGAACCTGATGCTCCGAGACGATGTCGTGGCAGCCGCGGAGCAGGGCAAGTTCCACGTCTACGCCGTCCACTCCGTCGACGAGGCGATCGAGATCATCTCTGGCGTGCCGGCGGGCTCACGGGGATCAGACGGACAGTTCCAACCGGATGGGATCCACTCTCGGGTGGACGCGCGGCTCCGTGAGCTGGCTCAGGCGCTGCGCGATTTCGCGGGATCTGCCGAGGCGGTAGGCTCCCGCGCGAATCTGGGTGCAGACGGTCACGCGCCGTCTGAGCCGGTGCCCAGCAGCCCGCCGGCCCCGGGGACCCACACGCGGCGGTTGACCTCAAGGCGCACACACCCAGAATCCGCCCGCGAACCAGAATCGAACGGTACACACGATCGTTGAGGAGGAGCCGGCCATGAGCGGACCTTTCATCGTCCTGACAGAGCCCCAGAGCGCCAAAGGCATTCTCGTGAACGCGGCCATGATCTCGTGCGTGGCGCCCCATGGCCGACGGGGCTCGTACGTGTTCCTCTCCGGCAACGCTGAGCGCGTCGAAGCGGAGGAAACACCGGGGCAGATCGCATTGATGCTGCAGGCAACTGGCATCGAATGCCATGGCAAAGCCGAGCTCTGAGCGCGCCACGCCTGGGCAGGCAGTACCGGCAGAGAGGAAGTCCACACCATGAGCACTCAGGTGATGCTCCCGGCCATGGACCAGCACATTGACACGTTGCGCGCAACGCCGTCTCCGACTGGATGGGTGCTCTCAACGTATCTGGACGGGTCACCGCAAGAATCGGTGGTGCAGACGCGGGTGCTGCGATTCCGCGACGCGTGCAAGGCAATGCGCCTGGAACTACCGGATGGTCAACGCGAGGCATTTGAGTCCGCAGTGGCGCAGACAGAATCCCAGCTCACAAGGTCCGGGCCGATCGCACCCCCGGGCATCGCGCTGTTCGCCTCTGGCAGCGCCCAGTATTTCTATGCTGTGCCGCTGGCACGTCCAGCCGCCAATGGCGTGACCTGGGCGCCTACCCCCATCCTGGGTCCCTTACAGGAGATGCTGGACGAATACGAACGGATAGCTGTGGCACTGTTCAGCAGTGAGCGAGCGCGAATCTTCACCATCTACCTAGGCCAGATCGAGGCGCGCCAGCGCATAGATGACGAGGTCCCCGCGAAACAGTCCACCGGGGGATGGTTCGCTCTATCCCAGGGCCGCTACGCCCGTCACCGCGAGGAACACATCCTGCGCCACGCCAAGCGAACCGTGACAGCCCTGATGACGCTGAGTCGTACGCACCCCTACGACCGATTGATTCTGGGTGGCCCCACCGAGGCACTGGAGATTCTGAAGCACCACCTGCCCAGGCCGCTCTGGACACGCCTGGCTGGCACCTTGGAGCTTTCCGTCGCCGCGACGGACGATCAAGTACTTGCGGCAGCGATGGCGATTGGAGCCGACGTCGAGCGGCGGGAGGAGCTGCTGGCCGTAGATGAGTTGTTGGAGGATGCGACCAGCTCTGGAGTAGCACTTGGCATCGGCGCCACCCTCTGTGCGCTGAATGAGCGCCGCGTGCATCGGCTCTTTCTGGCGGCAGCGCTCAGCGTGCGGGGCGGCGAGTGCCCATCATGCGGCGCACTCAGCGTCGGCGTGGAAGCCTGTCCCAGGTGCGGAGCAGCCACCACACCCGTGGCAGATCTGCGCCAGGCCATCATCGATCGGGCGCTCCACGAGGGAGCACGGATTGAGTACGTGTCCGGCGAGGCGTCTGCCCGCCTGATGGCACACAACGGGCTGGGGGCGCGCGTGCGCTACTGAGTCCTGATTCAGTTGCTCCCGGGAGGGATTCTCATGTCTCTCGACATCCGCATAGACACCAAGGGATTCGTGCTTGACGATGCCACCAGCCGCCGCGTGCACCGCCAGTTTGACTCGCTGGCCAGGCGGCTCGTGAAGCGTCCGGACCCGCGGGCGGAGCTTCAACTCGAATATCACGCGGCTCCGCGGCGATTCGAGGCGAGCTTGAGGGTGCACCTGGGCCCGCTGGGCCCCCAGTTGATCAGCCACCAGATCGCGCCTGAGCCTGACCTGGTATGTCGCCTCGCGGTGAACGACGTGAAGCGCGAACTGGAACGCCGACAGGCAGTCCAGCGCGGTGAGCCTACGTTTGGCGTTCCGAGCCGCCGGAACGGGGGCGTTCGGCGACGGCCCACCGGTGATGAGGGCGCGCCGCCCGAAGCAGAGGTTGAAGCGGGCATCGAGTAGCCGAGCGTGACGCAGTGAGCGACCAGACGGTACACTCGGCCGGCCGCACGCGCCGCGGGCGGACACCCACTCGATCTCCCGAGGCCAGCGCTGATCATCGAGCCCGCCACCGCCACCGAACCCGGGGCAAGCGCGCCGGGTGTCGGGCAGATCTACCTGGGCTTCCTCACGATCGGCATCTGCGGCGTGGGTGGCGTTGGGCCATGGGCTCGTCGCGTGATCGTGGAACAGCGTCAGTGGCTCACGGAGCGTGAGTACGCCGAGATACTGAGCCTCTGCCAGGTCATCCCGGGGCCCAATGTGGGCAACGTGGCGGTTATGGTGGGTGACCGGTTCCAGGGTCTGTTGGGTACGGTCTCCGCGGTGACCGGCCTGCTCACGGGCCCGCTGGCCTGCCTGCTTATCCTGGTCTCGCTGTACGACACGTTTGCAGACATCGTCTGGGTCCAACGGGCCATGGCCGGTGTGGCCTCGGCGGTGGCGGGGCTGGTAATCGGCACGGCTATCAAGATGGCGGCCCACCTGAGACCAACGCGCTTCGCCGTAGCCGTCGGCCTCACGGCGTTCGTGGCATCTGGGCTGCTCAGGTGGAACCTGGTCGCGGTCGTCGCGCTGCTGGCGCCGGTCAGCATCGCCGCGGTGTGGTGGTCAAGACGGTGATCGACCACGTACTGATCGAGCTGGCCCGGACGTGGGCGGTGCTGTCTCTCATCGCAATCGGCGGGATCAATACCGTGATTCCGGAGGTCTACCACCAGTCTGTGGTGGTGCAGCGCTGGATCACAGACGCGGAGTTCGGGAACTTGCTGGCGATCTCGCAAACATCCCCAGGGCCCAATGGGCTCGTGGTCAGCCTGATCGGCTGGCGAGTCGCTGGGCTGGCGGGATTCCTCGTCTCGACGGCCGCGGTCCAGCTACCGCCCGCCGCGGTTGCATTCGCGCTGTCCCGGCTCCGGCAGCGCTTAGGCGCGGAGAGCTGGCTCGGCACCGCCCAGTCCGGTCTGGTGCCCATCGCCATCGGGCTGATCCTGGCCAGCGGCTACGTCACCGCGGTGGCAGTCGATCGCACCATCGCCGCGGTGGCCACCACCATCATCGTCTCTGTCGTGGTCTGGCGCACTCGGTTGAACCCGATGTGGTTGCTCGGCTGCGGGGCGCTGGTCGGAATCTTGGGCTCGTAGCGACAGGCTGCGTACGTCGCCGACCGGTGCAGGAAAGCGAAGGGCGCCTGGTCCAGGACCAGGCGCCCGAATGTCGGGTGGAACGGCCTACTTGAGGCCGAACAGCTTCGCGGCGTTCTCGAAGTGGATCTTGCGCTTGACTTCTTCCGGACAGTTCGCCGGCAGGGCAAAGTCCGGATCGTCCGAGTCCCAGTGTGGGTAATCGCTGGCGAACAGGATGTGATCGATCATATCGCCGAAGTGCTCGATCATCTCAAGGAACTGCCCCGGCGTGTGCGGCTCCTCCACGGGCTGCGTAGTCAGGTAGAGGTGCTCGCGCATGTACTCAGACGGGAGGCGGTTCAGGTGCGGGATCTCGCTCTTCAGCAGCTTCCAGGAGTTGTCCATCCGCCACATCAGCGAGGGAATCCAGCCGAAGCCGTTCTCCACCGAGATTACCTTCAGACGGGGGAAGCGGTCGAAGACGCCCTCCGCGATCATGCTGATTACATTAGCCTGCATGGCCTGGGATGGCCCCACGTGCTCTTCGACATAGAAGGATGGCCAGCCGTGGCCGGTGATGGGGTTTCCGTATGAGCCGAAGGCATGGGACATGATGTGCAGCCCGTGCTCCTCGGCTATCTCGTAGATCGGCCAGTACTTGCGACGGCCCATCGGCTCCTGGGCGCGGCCAGGGAACTGGATCTGCACGAACCGCTTGTCCTTGGCGCGGAGCTTGATCTCCTCGACCGCGGCGTCAGGATTCTCGGTGGAGATGGCGATGGAGGCACGAAGCCGCGCATCGTGGTCCAGCCACTCGGCGACCTGCCACTCGTTCACCGCAGTCGCCAGCGCGGCATCCAGGTCCAGGTTGAGCTGCCGACCAGCCGGCGTCAGCGGGATCATCGTGGCATACGCCACGTTGTACGGATCCAGGTAGTCAGAGACTGAGTAGGAGACTTCAGACCCGCTGCGGCGGCCCGAAGGCGGGCGCGCGTCCTCACGATGGTCCATGAACCGCGGGTAATACCCACCGGCCGCCCCGCGCGTGCCGTACATATCGATGTGCTCGCGCCAGCCGCTAGAGAGATACGGATACAGATCCTTTACGGAATCAATCTCGTTATGGAAGTCACAATCGATGATGGCCGGACGGGTCCGGTGGTGTGTCTCGCGCCGCTCAACCGCTAGGACCATCTCAGTCCCTCCCTCTCCAGTGAGAACGTAGTTTACAGCCCGTAAAGTGCCCGTGCATTCTCGCCACGGATCTTTCGGGCAAGATCCGGCGAGAGATGGCGAAGCAAGTCTTGCTCAGCGTCCGCCGTGTGCCGATGCGGGTAGTCTGTGGCGAACAGCAGCATCTCCTCTGAGCCAAGCTGATGGACGGTCTCCACCAGTTGTCGCGGCTCCGGATACGCGTCCACCGGCATCACTGAGATACGGATGTGCTCGCGGATGTACTCAGACGGCGCCTTCCGTACCCAGGGGATCAGCCGGCGGAGGTTCTTCCACTCCTTGTCGAACCGCCACATGTGCGCCGGCAACCAGGTGAACCCAGACTCCAGCAGCACCACCCTCATGGCTGGGAAATGGTCAAAGACCCCCTCTGACACGATGTTGGTCACCTGTGTGGCGAACACCTGAGCCATCCCGGCGTACTCTTCATAGAAGTACGAAGACCAGCCCTGTGGAGTCGGAGGAACGCCCGGAATGCCGCCGAAGTGGATGCCAGCCACCAGATTGTTCCGCGCGATCGCCTCCCACATCGGCAAGTAATTCCGATTGCCGAGCGGTTGGGGCGTTCGGACGGGCATCACCACCTGCACGAAACCCGGGTGCGAGCCCACCCGGTCTATTTCCTTGGCGGCCTCTGCTGGCAGCTTGCTGGGAATCACGATGGATGCGCGCAGGCGCGAGTCCTTCTCAAGCCAGTGCTCGATCTGCCAGTCATTCACGGCGCGGGACATGGCGATCGCCGCGTCTGGATTGTGCAGATCATCCGTAGGGTACAGGCAGTTGAGGATGCCAAAGTCAACACCCAGCGGGTCCAGCACCTGCTCCTGCAGCAGCTTCAGGCTGGATCCGGCCGGCCCGTCCGTTGGCTTACTGCCCAGACGGGCCGCCACCGGAGAACCCTGGGGGTAGTACTGCGTGCTGGGCCCCTTGAAGAGCGTCTGCTGCATATGCTCGACCCAATAGGCCGGCAGGTACGGAAACAGCGCCTCCTTGTTTGGGACCTCGTTGTGAAGGTCGCAATCGATCAGCAACTGCTTTGTGCCGGAGCCGGCGCCCGTGGCCGGCTGCGTTTCAAGCATGTACCACCCCTGCACGTGTCAACATTTGGACATTCTATCAATACGAGTGCGCACGCGCGACCGCCGCTCAGACGCGCGGAATCCAGATGCGCATCGCCCCAACATCGCGGTTGGCCCATCCGAAGTACGGGATCGCGGTGATGGGGGTGGAGACGGCGCGAGAGGCCCGGCCTGGATCGAACGACCGATACAGCGCTACGCCCCAGTCGGAAGAGTCCGCGTCGACCCCCGTTCCGCGTACGACGACGGATCCGCCGAGCACCTCATCTGACCATTCGTCTGACAGCGGACCGCGCGGGTCGATCCGCAAGTCAAACAGGCTGGCACCGGCTTGATCGCCGCTCTCGATGCAATACACGAGCGGCCCCCGCTCGATCGCCACGGATTCGCGATTGGGCTCCACCCACGGGTGGGCCTCCACCAATCGTGGGCGCATCGGGAGAGTCAGCGTGATCTCGTCGCCAACGCGCCAGGTGCGCTCCACGCGAGCATACCCTGGCCGCGGCCCAGCTATCTCGCCCTGAACCCCGTTGACCGCCAGGCTGGCTGCCTCGCACCAGGCCGGTACGCGAAGCTCCACGGCCCGCGCGCCACTGCTCGCGGCCATCACGCGCACGCGCACGAGCCCATCCCAAGGGTACCGGGTCTCTACGTCCAGACGGAGGCCGCTGTCCCCGAAAACGGTGCCGGAGGCGTACTGGTGGATCTGGATCCCCGCCGCGTCCTCCGTGGCCAGATAGTGGCCGAGGGATGCAATCAGCCGCATCACGTTGGGGGGGCAGCAGGCGCACGAGTGCCAGGGCTGACGACGGTGCCAGCCGCGGCTGAGGTTCTCGGGCAACCCGCGGCTCAGGAGCAGGTTGGTATAGAAGTAGGCCCGGCCGTCGAGGGACACCCCAGGGAGGACCGCGTTGTACAGCGTCCGCTCGATGAGATCCGCGAACCGTGCCTCGCCGGTCTGGAGCAACCGCCGCCACGACCACATAATGCTCCCGATCGCGGCACATGTCTCGGTGTATGCCAGTTCGTTGGTCAGCTCGTATGGCTGGCCGAACGCCTCCAGGTGGAACCGTGATCCTGCCCCACCGGTCACATACATCTTCGTGCTGACGAAGTCCTGCCAGACTGCCTCCATGGCCGTCTCGAGGCGCGGATGTTGCTCCTCCATCAACAGGTCCGTGACGCCGGCCATCAGGTACATCAGGCGGACGGCGTGACCCTCTGGTGCCGTGAGCTCTCGGACTGGCACACGGTCCTGGTAATAGGCGGGCGCGATGTACATCGTTGAGCCCAGGAGCCCCTTGCCGCGACGGTTGATAAAGAGCTTGGCCTGCGTCAGGTAGCGCGTCTCGCCCGTCTCGCGGTACAGCTCCACCAAGGCCATCTCGATCTCAGGATGTCCCGGCGTCACCTCCCGCTTGCCCTCGCCGAAGCTGTCGCAGATGTGGTCGGCGAATCGTCGCGAGACCTCGATCAGCCTGGTGTCGCCTGTGGCCCGGTGGTGGGCTACGGCGGCCTGGAACAGATGGCCGGCGCAGTACAGCTCGTGGCCGTGCGCGAAGTTCACCCAGCGATTGCCGGGCTCGGCAAGCTGGTAGTGCGTGTTCAGGTAGCCATCCTGACGCTGCGCACGTTGGATGAGCGATACGGCCTCGTCCACGTTGGCCCGCAGCGAATCACTTGGCGCCCGGCCCAGCTCAAACGCGGCTGCCTCCAACCACTTGTAGAGATCAGAGTCCATATACACGGGGCCGCGGCACTCGCCTGACTTCTGCCCACCGGCGATACGGAAGTTGTCCAGGTTGCCCGCGTTTTCCAGCATCTGGTAGCCATGGTCCAGCGCAACAGAACGGTTGGTGGTCTGCCGTGAGCCCCAGAAGCTGTCGGGAGCAAGCTCCGCCGCCTGACTCAGCGGTCGCAGCGCGACGAACGGGCTCCTGGCGCTGGCCACGGCGCAGACGCCGTGGGGCGTCACCGGCTGACTCGTGGCGGACGTCGTGCTAGACAATGAAGCCACCTCGGTTCACACAGGGTGCATTTCACTGGTTGGATGTCTCAGTGAGCGGCAAGTCAACCACGAAGCGCGGCCCTCTTGCCACTTCCAGAGTCGACGGCCCGCCGATTCGTTGATCGGCAAACAACAGAAGCGGTAATGTGATAGCGCGCCAGTCCCGCCGCGTTGGGCGCTGTTAGCGACCCAGCACGGATGCGGCGACGCGGAATGTGAGCGACTCGACCCGTGGGGCTACACGGTCTGCGGGCTCCCAACCGACCGAACGGCGCGCGAATTGACGCATGCTGGCGGAATCGCGGGGAGCGCGTGATGACTCTCGGTACCTCACGTAGAAGGTTTGTGGCAGCGCTGGCCGCCGTGGCGACGGGCCTGTCGCTTTCGGCCAATGCGGCCACCGGAGAACAAGCCGCATCGAGTGACGACGGACGGCCGCCGGACTCCGGCGTCATCGTCGCCAATCCTGAGGCAACGGCCAACCCGCCGACGGTGCCCGCTGGCAGCGAGGTGCCGACCTCACCCCCGCCGGCAACCGTGGTCCCGGTCCCCGCGCCGCCCCCGAACGTCTGGGCCGGCACCGTAAGCGGCGTCCATCCGGACGTAGCGGAGCTCCCGGCCCGGGTCTACATCCCTCACGAGAACGGCGGCGACGTGGCGGTCCTGGATCCGGCCACAATGCAAATCATCGATCGCTTCTGGGTGGGCCGCACGCCACACCACGTGGCGCCTTCATGGAGCATGGATCGGCTGTGGGTCAACGTGATGGACAGCAACCAGCTCACGGCGATCGACCCGCGGACGAGCAAGCCCGTGGGCACGGTACCGGTGGCCGTGCCGTACAACCTCTACTTCACGCCTGACGGCAGCAAGGCCGTGGTGGCCGCCGAGCGATTCAATCGACTGGACTTCTACGATCCGGTCACGTGGGCGCCCATTGCGCGGCTGCCCATCCCCGGCTCCGGGGTGGACCACCTGGACTTCTCCGCGGACGGCAGCTACCTGCTGGTGAGCTGCGAGTTCGGCGGCCAGATGGTTAAGGTGGACGTCGTCACGCCACGCGTCCTAGGCGTGGTACAAGGCGGTGGTCTGCCCGTGGACGTGAAGCTGGCGCCGGCGGGGGACCTGTTTTACGTCGCCAGCCAGGGGCGACACGGTCTGGTTGTGGTGGACCCGGAGGCAATGCGAGAGGTGGACTTCATCCCAACCGCCCGGGGCTGCCACGGGCTGGCCATCAGCCGCGACGCTAAGTACCTCTACATCGCGAACCGATTGGCGGGGTCATACAGCGTTTTGGAGTTCGCTACGCGGTCCATCGTGGCCCACTGGCAGGTTGGCGGCAGCCCAGACATGCTGCAGGTGTCGCCGCTAGGGGATCAGCTCTGGGCATCTGATCGATACCACGGCACGATCTCCGTAGTGGACACGAGCACGGGGCAGCTGCTGCACCGCGTGCGCACGGGTGCAGCCCCCCATGGCCTCACGTACTTCCCGCAACCGGGGCGGTACTCGATCGGTCACAACGGCGTGTATCGGTAGGCGCGAACGCCCACATACCTCAGTGTGCGCGGGAATCGGAAGGGCGACGCCGAATTCGCATTGACTTCTCAGCATGGCTTTGTACAATGGCGGCAAGGGCGTGCTCGCGCACTGCAGCGCGAAGTGAGCAGTCTGCCACCCGTGCGTCGAGCCGACGCCTGGCTCGAGGGTGAGCGTTCCCGTCTCAAACGATGAGGTTACCGCACGCGGCAAATGCCGCGCGGGTCGGATGGGAGGTCCTGTATGGACACGCAGAGCAGCGTGAGCGCGTGGTCTCGACGACGATTCCTCGGACAGCTGGGTGGCCTGACGGCCGCGTCGCTGCTGGCAGCCTGTGGGCAGCAGCAGAGCGCCGCCCCGGCCAAGCCGGCGGCGGAGCCAGCCAAACCGGCTGAGCCGGCCAAGCCCGCGGAAGCAGCGAAGCCGGCCGCCCCCGCCGCGGCAGCGCCGGCCGCACCCCCGGCGAGTGCACCAGCGGCGGCTGCCAAGCCCGCCGAGCCGGCCGACAAGCCGGTTGTCGCCGGCGTGTTCAACGTCTGGTTCTCGGCCAACTGGAACGAGGTTACCGACAAGGCAGTCGGCGAGACGTTCGTTGACTGGGGCAAGGAAAAGGGCATCAAGGTTGAGTGGCAATCCATACCTGGCTCGCCACAACAGCTCGCAAAGGAATCGGCCGCGGTGGCCGCCGGACAGCCGCCGGAGCTGAACCGGAGCAACCTGACTTACTGGTACAGCCAGGGCGAAACCACAAACCTCAAGCCGCTGGTGGACAAATTCAAGGACAAGGCGGGTGGCATGTACCCCATCGCCATCAGCTCGCTGACGTCCGATGACGGCGCCGTGATCGCGGCGCCGTACGCCATCGACGTGTGGCCAGTCCACTACCGAATCGACGAGATCGGAGCGGTCACGGGCGGGAAGTTCTTTGACACCTGGGACCAGATGATCGAAATGGGCCCCAAAATCCAGAAGCCGCCGCGCAGCTACCTGTACTGCTTCGCGCTGGGTCACGAAGGCGACCACGTCAATAACATGGTCACTACGCTGTGGGGCTACGGCGGCAGATTGGCCAACGAAAAGGGCGTGCCGGACATCCAGAATCCGGCCAACAAGGCCGGTATCGAGGCGATCATCAAGATCTGGCAGGCCAAGCTGATCCCGCCGGACACGTTCGCGCAGACGGTGACCTCGTGGAACAACGAGACCTACCAAAAGGGTCGCGCGTTGATGGCCATCAACCCGGCCACGATCATGGGCTGGTTGCTGGTCAACGACAAGGAGCTGGCCGACAAGACGGGCCTTTCCGCCGCGCCGAAGGGCCCAGCCGGCACATTCGCCGAGGCCGGCGCTCTCGGATTCCAGTACTTCAAGAAGGCCAAGATGGCCGATAAGGCCGAGTCCGCCCTGGAGTACTTCCTCGAGCCAGCGCGCCTGGAGAAGATCTCGAAGTCGGTCGAGGGGCGGTTCGTGCCCGTCTACCGCGACCAGACCAAGGGCGACTTCTGGGAGAAGAGCAAGTTTGCGGAGATGAAGAACATCGCCGAGGTGGGCCGTATCCGCGAGTGGCCGGCCGCGCCGCAGCCGTGGATACCGGACGTCACGGACGCGAAGTACACGCTCTCCGACATGATGAACAAGATCATCAACGAGAACATGAAGATCGAGGACGCGCAGGCCTGGGCCCAGAAGGAGATGATGGACTCCTACAACAAGTTCGCCAAGAAGGCTTAGACGCCCGTTGACGATGTCGGGCGGCGCCGCCAGCGGCGCCGCCCACGGAGGGAAAGGCAATGGCACAGCGCGCTGTTACACTGCCCGAGCAGTTGGCGGGATCGCGCGGGGTCGCGCTCCGCCGAGTGCTCGGCCGCGACTGGGTCCTCGGGTGGCTGCTGGTGGGTCCGGTCGTGCTCATCGTGACCGCGCTGCTCATCTACCCATTTGTCGACGCGATCCTCCTGAGCTTCCAGGAGCGATTCATCGGCGGGACAGGCACGTGGGTTGGCCTGCGCAACTACGTTGACTTCTTCACCAACGCCAACTCGCCATTCCTGAAGGCCGCGGGGGTCACGATCCTCCTGACCGGTGGTGCCATTGTCGGCAAGTTCATCATCGGCCTTGGCATGGCAAGCGCGTTGAACCAGGACGTGCCTTGCCGCAATGTGCTACGGGGCATCATGTTCCTGCCCTGGGCCGTTCCGGCGGTCGTTTCAGCGTACGTGTGGCGCTTCCTGTTCGATACCACTGGGCCTATCAATGGCGCCATCGCCGAATACGGGTTGCTGGACGACTACATCTACTTCTTCAACGATGCGCGCATCGCCCTGCCCGCACTGACGTTGGTAGTGATCTGGTCCGGCACCCCCTTCTGGACCATGAACTTCCTCGCCGGCATGGCGTCCATCGGGCAGGAGCTTTACGAGGCGGCGGAGATCGACGGCGCGGGGACGTGGCAACGGTTCATGAGCATCACGCTACCTTCGCTGCAGCCGGTCATCTTCGTCACGGCGCTTCTGTCTACCATCTGGACCTCCGCGAATCTCACCCAGATCTTCGTACTCACTGGCGGGGGACCCAGCTACGCAACGACTACGCTGCCGCTGCTGGCGTACCTTGTCGCCATCCCCGGCCACCAGCTTGGAGCGGGCGCGGCAATCTCCATGACCATGGTGCCGTTCTACCTCATCCTCGTGTTCTTCCTCACCCGAAGAATGCTGAACCAGGAATAGGAGGCGATACGATATGGCCGTAGCAACCGCGCGCCTCCGAGGACCTAGTCGGGGTGGCCGCCGCACTCTGGGCCGCGGCTGGGTTATTGCCACCTACGTCTCAATCCTGTTCTTCCTGCTCTGGACGCTGGTGCCGTTCGTCTGGATGATGCTGGCCTCCGTCAAGACGAACAAGGAGATTTACAACGACTTCACACTATTCCCCAAGAGCGTCTACTGGGGTCATTACGCCAGCCTGATGACCGGCAAGTTCGCCACGTGGCTGCGCAATAGCGCCAACATTTCGATCGTGGCGACAGCGCTCTCAATCGTGCTGGGCTCGATGGGCGCGTACGCCATCACCCGCCTGCACTTCGCCGGGCGACGGGCCATCGCGCTCGGCCTGATCTTCACCTATCTGGTGCCTAGCTCGCTGCTCTTCATCCCCTTGTTCCAGATCGTGGCAAGGATGGACCTGGCGGACACTCAGCTTTCGCTGATGCTCGTCTACCCCACATTCACGCTCCCGTTCTGCACCTGGATGCTCTGCAGCTACTTCCGCAGCATCCCGGTGGAGTTGGAGGACGCCGCCATGATCGACGGCTGTGGGCGCCTGGGTGTGCTGTTCCGGATCGTGCTGCCGCTTTCGGCTCCTGCTCTGGTTGTGGTGTGTCTATTCTCGTTTACCCAGGCGTGGAACGAGTTCCTGTACGCGCTCGTGTTCACTAATTCAGTATCCACTCGAACCGTCACGGTTGGCCTCACTCAGATGCTGGGCGAAGACGTCTTCTACTGGGGTCAGATGATGGCCGCCGCGCTTATCACCGCAGTGCCACCAGTGGTGATGTACACGCTGGCACAACGCATGGTCATCCGGGGCCTCACCGTGGGAGGCGTGAAAGGCTGACCCGTCGCTCGGCCGCGCACTAGAGGGGAGCGGCGCGGCCGCTCCCCTTTTCTTGACCGCGTCGCCAAGACAGCGGTACATTCGCGGGCGGGGGGGAGCGGCGACTCGCCGTGGGGCCCCACTCTTCGAACTCCGACTGAGGTGCTGCCATGGCCGTCACCTGGAAACCGGATCCCACCTTCTATCCATCGCCCCGCCTGGCGATGCAAGCCCCGGCCGAGAAGCTGGCCTACGTGGTCACGCTCAACCCGGCCGGTGACGGGAAGCCCGACGCACTGTGCGTGCTGGACACTGACTCTTCCTCCAACACGTACGGCACGGTTGTCGGCCGGCTGGACATGCCGCACGCGGGCGATGAACTGCATCACTTCGGGTGGAATGCCTGCAGCGCGAGCCTCTGCCCGTCAGCGCCGCACCCACATATCGAGCGGCGGTACCTCTTGATCCCCGGCCTCCGATCGTCCCGCATCTATGTGGTGGACACCAAGCCAGATCCGAAACACCCGCGCATTGTCAAGACGATCGAGGCTGATGACCTGGCCAACCGGACGGGCTACAGTCGCCCCCACACCTTCCACTGTGGGCCCGACGCGATCTACGTAAGCGCACTGGGCGCGCCAAACGGCGACGGTCCAGGCGGCATTTTCATGCTTGACCACGAGAGCTTTGACCCGCTGGGCCGCTGGGAAGTGGATCGAGGTCCGCAGTACCTCGCCTACGACTTCTGGTGGCACCTGGGCCACGACACCATGATCACCAGTGAGTGGGGCACGCCCAACATGGTGGAGGGCGGCGTCATCCCCGACCTCCTGCTGAATGGCAAGTACGGCCATCAGCTTCACGTGTGGGACCTCCGCAAGCGAAAGCACGTGCAGGCCATTGACCTGGGTGACGAGCACCAGATGGTCCTCGAGCTACGGCCCGCCCACGATCCCACGCGAACGTACGGCTTCGCCGGCGTGGTCATCTCCCGCGCCGATCTATCTGCTTCCATCTGGGTGTGGTCCCTGGACAAGGGCAAGTGGGGTGCAAAGAAGGTCATCACCATCCCCGCGGAGCCGGCCAGCGCGGATCAGCTCCCGGATGCGCTCAAGCCATTCGGTGCCGTGCCCCCCCTGGTGACGGACATAAATCTCAGCCTGGATGACAAGTACCTGTACGTGTCCTGCTGGGGCACTGGTGAGTTCCAGCAGTACGACGTCAGTGACCCATTCAGCCCGAAGCTCACGGGATCCGTTCGTCTCGGCGGCATCGTCTCCAAGGCCGGCCACCCCAAGAACGGCAGCCTGAACGGCGGCCCTCAGATGGTGGAGGTGAGCAGAGACGGGAAGCGCATCTACGTGAGCAACTCCCTGTACGCGTCCTGGGACGCCATCTTCTACCCGGAGGGCATCCGGGGTTGGGTGGCCAAGCTGGAGACCAAGGACGGCGGCGGTATGGCGCTGGATCCGCGCTTCCTCGTGGAGTTCCAGGGCGAGCGTCCGCACCAGGTCCATCTTGAAGGCGGCGACGCCTCCTCGGACTCGTACTGCTTCCCATGAACCCAGGGTGCCGCTGACCCTTGAATCGCCGTGGTGGGCGTTCGCCGCGCTGGGCGCCTTCCACGGCATCAACCCCGGCATGGGGTGGCTGTTCGCCGTAGCGCTGGGCATGCAGCGCCGAGCGTTGCGCGTGGTACTGATCGCTCTGGTCCCAATCGCCCTCGGCCATGAGCTGTCTGTCGTCGTGGTCACGCTGGTGGTCATCGCGGCCGGGGGTCTCGCGAGTCTGGCCACGCTACGCGTCATGGGCGCGGTCGGCCTGATCGCGTTCGGCGCGTTCAAGCTGCTGCGCCCGCGATCGCACCCGAAGTGGGTGGGCATGAACGTGGGGTACCGAGATCTCGTTCTGTGGTCGTTCTTGATGGCCTCAGCGCACGGCGCCGGACTCATGCTGTTCCCCCTCCTGATCGGCGCAACCGCGGACAGCGCGCACGCGGCGGAGGCGCACCTGATGCCGCTGTCCGGAGCGGGATTCGTGGCCCCGGTCCTGGCCACGTTGGTCCACACAGCCGCGATGCTCGCAACGATGGCCGTCATCGCCAGCGTCGTCTACGTCAAGGTTGGTCTGGCCATCTTGAGATCCGCCTGGATCAACTTCGACGCCGTTTGGGCGGCCGCATTGCTGATCACCGGCCTGGCCACGCTCTTCGGCTAGCGCGGAGAACCGCTCGACGGTGCTACCATCGCGCCGCCACCATTCACGAGCCAAAGGAGTTTCCATGACTGCCCTCCGACCCAACCGTGTCAAGCAGAAGCTGGCCGCCGGCCAGATCGCCACCATCCTCGCCGGCACCTCCGATCCCGACCTCGTCGATCAGCTAGGGCCGATCGGCGCGGATGGCATCTGGCTGGAGGCGGAGCATGGGGGCGTAGACTTCCGCGATGTCTCAGACCTCACTCGCGCCTGCGACCTGTGGGGAATGACCTCCATCGTCCGCGTGCACCAGAACGAATACGGCGTCATCTATCGCACGCTGGATCGCGGTGCCCAGGGAATCGTGGTGCCGCACGTCAACACGAAGGCGGAAGCGCTGGCCGTGGTCAACGCCGGCAAGTTCGCCCCCATCGGCAACCGCGGCCTGTTCGGCAGCCGTCAGTCGTACGGAGTCTCAGACTACCTCAAGACCGCGAACGATCAGTCACTCCTCATCGTGCTCATCGAAGACATCGCCGCCGTACGGAACCTGGATGAGATCCTATCCGTGGACAACATCGATGTCTTCTTCGTGGCACCGTCTGACCTGGCCTCCTCCATGGGCCACATCGGAGAAACCAACCACCCAGATGTCCAGCGCACACTGGACGAGGCGCTCACCAAGATCGTCCGATCGGGCCGCACCGCGGGTACGCTTGCCAGCGACGAAAACGTGGAGAAGTACGCCGGCATGGGAGTGAAGTGCCTGATGATCGGCTTCCTGCCGTGGATCGTCAACGGGGCCAAGAGCTTCATGGCGCGTGCCGAGGCTGCCGCCAAGTAACCGACATCGCTACGCCGGGGGGCGCCAAGGTGGCGCCGCCCCGGCGTTCATACCGTGCCGGCGATCACGGGACGACGATCACGCTCCTGATCTGCACGTCGTACACACCCGGCTCCGCGATGCTCGCGGAAACGTAGCGGGCGGGTGGATCTGCCACTTGCTTCGGCACGGCCACCCAGGTCTCGGTAGCAACGTCTCGGCGGAAGATCGTCACGTGGCGGGGATCCTGCCCCCACACCTCATCGTCCGTGAAGTGGATTCCCAGGTTAATGTCGCCGGGGAGTCGCGCATAGGCGAATCCGTCGCAGGTCAGGAACACGAGCTGGTAGGTGAGCTGGCCGACCCGTGACTCCACGGGTCCCGGAACGGTCGCGGGGTCCGTCGCGTAGATCTCCACACGTGTCCGCACTGGGAGTGACGACGTCACCGTCACGACGACCCGACCATCCGCCGAGTAAAACTCGGTGGTCTGACCGATCCGTGAGCAGTACGGATTTACCACCACGACTTCGTTGTCGTTGCCGTTTTGGTTGTCTCCGTTGTCGTTGTCCTCGTTGTCGTTATCGTCGTCCTCGTTGTCGTTGTAGTTCCCGTTGTAGTTGCCATTGTCCTGGTGATTGTCGTTGTGGTTGTCGTCATGGTTCTCGTTATGGTTGTGGTTCTCGTTCGTCCCTGATGGGGTGACAGGCACCACCGGCGGCTCTGGACCGGTGGGTGGCCGCGGCGCCGGCACGACGGGCAATGGTGGGGCCGCGGCCGGCGCGACAACCTCCGGCCGCGGCTCCGGCACCACTGGCAGCGGAGGGGCCGGAGGGGGCGGTGGAGCCGCGGCGGGTACAACCGGGGGCGCCCCACGATCTGGCACCACCGGGAGGGCCTCTGAACCCACCGGTGCCCCAGGCGCAGGTCGAGGCGGGGGAGCCGGCTGGATCTGCTTCCGTACTGATGGCTGCCGCTCCGAGGCACTCAGCGTCCGCGCAATGGGATCGGGCGCACCCACCAGAATCGGCTGGATCCACAGGGCCGCGGCGACGACGCCGATAATGAGCAGTCTCAGAAATCGCATCGGGACACCTGCGACAAGCCGAGGCTTGACCCTTTCCGTGACACCACGCTCGCCACGCCAGCCAAAGCCACCAGGCGGCCTCGCGGCGGTCACGTCATCACTATCGCGAGTCCGACCCCGCCAGCCCTGGTGACCCTTGGCCCGGAATAGCCCGCCATCCGTCCCAGCACCCGCGCGGTATATCCTAGGCGACAGCATCCGGAGGATCTGTGAAGATGACCATTGCCGAGCGCGCAGCCGAGGCCCTGCAAATCCTACGGAGAGAGACGGACGCCTTCTTGTCCACCATTGGGCTGCTCTCCGAGGAACAGTGGAGTGGTCCCTCCGTCTGTGAACCCTGGAGCATCCGACAGCTCACGGCCCACCTCATCAGACAGGTGGACGCCTACATTGGCAGCGTCAAGGTGGGTATGTCAGGCCAGGCTGGCGAGCCGGAATCGCGCCAGGCGCGCACAGAGCGGATGAACCAGATTGCCTCGCAGCCGCCGTCCAAGATCACAAGCGACTTCCGAGAGACCGCGGATCAGTTCGAGCGCTGGTTCGGGGACCTGACATCGCAACAGCTCGCGATTGAAGGGCCGCACTCCCATGGACCACGCTCCGCGGAGTGGTTCATCGAGCAACGCCTGATGGAGATGGCGTACCACCGCCTGGACCTGGATCGATCGCTGGGGAGGGGGACCACGCTGGACGAGGGCACCGCCCGGTTCATTCTGCCCACGCTGCTCGAGCTGAACGTGCCGGCCATCGTCAAGCGAGACGGGCGTGGCGGCGACGGAAGCTACCTGCTTCGGGTGGGCGGCGAGGCCGGAGATGGCTGGCTGCTGCGATTCGGGCCCGGCGCGCTCACCACGACCCGCGGTTCGGCCGGCGCGGCGGTCACGTTTACCGCCAGTGCGGCCGATCTCGGCCTCATGATGTACGGGCGCACGACGTGGCAAGCTCTGGAGAGCTCGGGCAAGCTGGCCGTAAGCGGCGATCGTGCCACCGCAGACCGTTTCCATGGCCAGTTTGGCGGGCCGTAGGACGTCAGGTCAGCGGCCGGGCGGAAAAACAGCCAGCTCGTCGCCTTCGAGAAGCTCCTGATCCAACCCGCCCCAGTAGCGCACGTCCTTGCCGTTGCGTAGTAGTCGCCAGCCGTCCCGGAGCGCGTACCGGGGCACAACCTCGCGCCACAGGCTACCCGCGCGGTCGTGGTCTTCCCATCCGCGCTCCATCGCATCTGAGCGCAGTTCGGGACTGTAGCCGAGGAGCCTGGTTAGCACGGACCGCACCGTCCCACCCGATGCCAACCCCACCTGGATCGCGTCTCGCCCGACCAGTCCACGCACTCGACCGTAGAACGCCACCCGCAATCGTATCGTCCCGCTGTCCAGCTCGCGCGCGGCTCGATAACCCAGCAGCATCAAGTCCAGATGGACGCTCAGGAGCTTGCTCCAGGAGGCCATCGCCGAAGCGATCACCTCGCCTGGCAGGCGATCCCGCGCCATGTAGTTCGCCAGGGCGCCCTGGACCAGGCCCATCGCGCCCGCCACGTACTCAGGTGGAACGTGGGTTTCGCGTGGGCCCTGACCGGCGTGAAAGGTGCCCGCGCGGAACAACACTCTGGCCAGCTCGTCACTCGTATCCAACCCCAGTGTTCGAGCGAGCCAGAGGGTGAAGAAACGCCGTCGTTCCGCCAGGTGCGACTCATCAACCTCTGTCTCCCACCCCAGAATCGCGGCCGTTTCTGGCACACTCGAGAGGTACCGATACGTCTGCTCAGCCAGCTCCGGCGCCCGCCGCAGGAGACACTCCACGGTTCGCCCCGCGGCCGTCCGGTCCTCGGTGGACCAGCCCACGAAGCGCAGGAGGCGCCGCCACTCCTCGGATGGATCCGCGATCAATCCGCTCACTTCAAGGGGGTGCTCTGTCGGCCGGGGGGCGTCCGCGATCATGTTGATAGCGTAGCACGACGGTGCGCGCCGTGCGGCGTTCGCGGGCGCGATCCGTGTGGTAGCATCACATGCACTAAGGCAACGCGGGAATGCGAGCCGCTCACAGGCGCGCGCCCGCGGCCCTCGACGTGGAGGAGGCTGAAATGCCACTCGGTGGATTCGCAAACCGCGTAGCCAGGGTTGACCTGTCCGCGGGAACCGTGGGCTACGAGAGCATCCCGGAGGATTGGGCCCGCAAGTACGTGGGCGCGCGCGGCCTCGGCGTGCGCTACCTGTTGGAAAACGGCCCCAAGGTGGACCCGCTGTCCGCGGATAACCTGCTGTGCTTCATGAATGGCCCGCTCACCGGCAGCGAGGCAAACATGAGCGGCCGGCTGGCCGTCGTGACGAAGTCACCCCTGACCGGCACCGTGACGGATAGCCACCAGGGCGGCTGGTCCGCTGCTCGGCTGCGCTGGGCTGGCTTCGACGGCCTGCTCTTCAAAGGCCGCGCCGCGAAGCCAACTTACGCCTACATCGAAGGCGGAAAGCTCGAGCTCAAGGATGCGTCCGACCTCTGGGGCAAGGGCATCCACGAGACCGTCAAGATCCTTCGCGATCGCCACGGCGAACGCGATCTGTCCGTGATCGCGATCGGCCAGGGCGGCGAGACCCAGTGCCGGTACGCCTCCTGGGTGAACGAGAACGACCGGGCGGCCGGGCGGGGCGGCACCGGATGCGTGGGCGGCAACAAGAAGCTCAAGGCCATCGTGATCAAGTCTGCGCGCGCGTCCGTTCCGCGCTCCGCCGACAACGAGGGCTGGCGAGAGGTCCACCGCAAGGCGCTGGCCACCATCATGGACGAGAAGAACGTCACCGCGCCGCGCAAGGGCGGGCTGTCGGTCTACGGCACCAACGTGCTGATGAACATCACGAGCACCATGGGCGCGCTGCCAAGCCGCAACGGTCAGGTCACGTCGTTCGGCGAGCGGGCGGAGAAGATCAGCGGCGAGTTCGTCAACGACAACATCCTGGTGAACAACCCCACCTGCCACGCGTGCCCCGTCGCCTGCAAGAAGGAAGTGGAGGTCAAGGACGGACCGTACAAGGGCCTGCGCATGGAGAGCGTCGAGTACGAGTCCGCCTGGGCCATCGGCGCCAATTGCGACAACGATGACGTGAACTCCATCGCCAAGGTCATCGACCAGTGCAACGACTACGGCATTGATGCCATCGAGGTGGGGCTAGCCCTCTCGGTCTGGATGGAGGCCACGGAGCGCGGACTGATCGGCAACCAGCCGGGCATCGCCTGGGGTGATCAGAAGGCGATGGTCGACGCGGTCGACAAGATCGCCCGGCGCGAGGGCATCGGCGATTTGCTGGCCGAGGGACCGGCACGGATCGCTGCGAAGCTCGGCCATCCGGAGATCGGGCTGACCGTCAAGGGCCAGGCCATTCCCGCGTACGATCCGCGTGGACTAAAGGGCATGGGTATCGCCTACGCCACCAGCAACCGCGGCGCCTGTCACCTGCGCGCGTACACGCCCGCGAGCGAGCTTGGACTCATCGAGCCCAAGACCGACCCGCTGGAGTGGAAGGGCAAGGGTGAGCTCACCAAGATCCTCCAGGACGTGCTGGCATTCTCTGACAGCATGGACCTGTGCAAGTTCAGCGCCTTCGCCGAGGGCCCTGAGGAGTACGCCAGCCAGTACCAGGCCGTCACCGGCATCCCCACGACGGCTGACGACGTGCTGAAGACCGGCGAGCGCATCTACAACCTCGAACGGTACTTCAACAACCTGGCGGGCATCGGGAAGGGCGACGACACGCTGCCCCCGCGGTTCCTGAACGAGCCGTCCAAGCATGGCGGCTCCGCCGGTCACATCTGCGAGCTACCGCAAATGCTGGACGAGTACTACAAGGCCCGCGGCTGGGAAGACGGCGTGGTCCCAGCCGCCAAGCTCAAAGAGCTCGGCATAGAGTACGCCCCAGCGTAGCGCCTTCCGTCGCGACCCTGGCGTCGGCCCGATGGGCTGACGCCAGGGTCAGCGCCTGACCTTCCAAGCGTCATCACGCGCGCGCACATTCGCCGGACGCCATCGGCTGGGGCCGCGAGCTGCCCGCTGGCTCTCCGCAATCCGGCGCCGGCCCGGCGCAAACGGCAGGTTCCGCCGTAAAAGGAGGGGCCGGCGAGACGACCGCGGTCCCAGCCTGCCACGTCAAACGTACGCTCCGCCTCGCCAGACGGCCACCGTCCGGTGCGACGACCAATAACCAGAACCCCTTTCCAGACGATACGGTCACCCTCCGCCTCGCACCAACCTCGGCGCCAGCGCGTCCCGCAAGGCGAGGACGGCCCCCGGGGTACCCTCCAGGGACAGACGGACCTGACCCACCCGCAACGACCCAACCGCGAAGTCCTCCACCTGCTCCAGCGTCGCGGCCCAGCCATCGCCCACCACCACGCCGTCCGTCCCAGAGACGCCGCCTGTCTCCTCGAGGTACGACCGCAGCAGCCAGATCGGAATCGCGCGGACGACGACCGAGAAAGTCGCCGTGGCGCCGTCGTCGGTCACCCGCCGCCGGCTACCGGCGGAAAGATGTCCAGCGTGTCGCTCGGGCCGAGCTCGGTGCCCAGCCCACGCTCCAGGTAGGGTGCATCGCGCCCGTTCACCATCACGTGGACGTGCCGATACAGGCGGCCGTCCTCATCGAAGAGCTCTGGCTCCAGCGCCGGGTACTTCGCGGTCAACGCGGTCAGGAAACCGCTGACGGTCATGCCGGGCGCATGCTCGATCTCCGCTTGCCTTCCGCCGACAGCGGGCCTCAACGTAGCGTGGACGTAAACACGCATTACCGCAACCACCTGAACGAGCGTGCAACGTCGCACATTCCCAAACCTTAGCACGGCCCGCGGCGGGGGCACCCACTCGACGCCCCCATCCAAGCGAGCGCTGGCGAGCGTCCGTGGCGCTGATCGCGCCCGATCAGTCCGGCGCTAGCCCTTCATGCCAGTCATCGCGATGCCACTGACAAAGTACCGCTGAAAGAACAGGAACAACAGGACCGGTGGGATCACCGAAATCAGCGCCACAGCCATCACCAGGCTCCATTCGGCGCGGTACTCCCCGATGAAGTTTGTGATGCCGATTGGAAGGGTAAACATGAATTGTCGGTTCAGCACGAGCAGCGGCAGCAGGTAGTCGTTCCAGCGGGCCAAGAACGTGAAGATCGCGAGCACCGCCAGCGCGGGCCCCGACAGCGGCAAGACGATCCGGACGAAGATGCCCAGCTCGGATGCGCCGTCGATTCGAGCGGCGTCCAGCAGCTCATCCGGGATGCTCTGCATGAACTGCCGAATCAGAAAGATGCCGAAGGCACTCGCCGCGCCCGGCAGAATCACGCCCCAGTAGTTGTTGATAAGCCCAAGACTGGCGATCGTCACGTAGATCGGGATCATCGTGATCTGAAACGGCACCATCATCGTTGCCAGCACCAGGTAAAACAGGAGCTCGCGTCCACGGAATTGATACTTGGCAAACGCGAAGCCGGCCAGGCTGTTCAGCGTGACGCCGATGACCGTGGCGGCGACAGCAATGACGACGCTGTTGATCGTGTACTGCGTGAACGGCGCCCGCGGGTAGTTCCAGGCTCGTCCGAAATTCTCGAACGCCAGGTATGGACGCGGGATGAGCGAGAGGTCCGTCTCGTGTCCGGCCGGTCGAAGCGCCGTGGCGAACATCCACACAAACGGGAAGAACATCAGAACGGCCACGACGCTCAATGAAAGGTAGAGCGCGCTCTGCTGAGCCACGCTGAGTCCCTGGATCCGACCGCCGCGCGCGATCGCTTCGCGTGGCGCCCCCTGAGCCACCGACGCCTGTGTGGCCATCAGTACTCCACCTCACGCCCAAAGAACCGGAACTGCAGCAAGGAGACGGCGAAGATGGTGAGGAAGAGAACCACCGCCATCGCTGACGCGTACCCCATCTGGTACGTCTGAAATGCCGACCGGTAGATCGCCATTACCATCACCATGGACGAATAGCCAGGGCCACCATTCGTCATCAGGTAGACCGGCACGAACACCTCGAACGAATTGATGATGCCGATGATCAGCGCGAACAGCGTCGTTGGACGCAGCAGCGGCAGAGTGATAGACCAGAACAGTTGCCTGCGATCCGCGCCGTCGATCATGCCTGCCTCGTACACGGTAGGCGGGATCGTCTGCAGGCCCGCGAGATAGATCACGGTGTAGAACCCCAGCCCCTTCCAGAGTGACATCCACATGATTGCCGGCATTGCCAGTATCGGGTCGCTGGTCCAGAGCTGCGGCTCCAGGCCAAACGTGGTGAGCGTGGCATTGATCACACCGTCTGGGTGCAAGAACATCAGCCGCCAGACGAGCGCGCCCGCCACCCACGAGATCACCACTGGCAGGTACACCATCACGCGATAGAAGGACCGGCCCCGAAGGCGCGAGTCGAGCATCAGCGCCAGCCCGAGCGAGATCGCGAGCATGGGCACGACAGTCCCAACGCTGTAGAGGATCGTGTTTCGCACCGCGGTGCGAAACAGATCATCCACCAGCAGGTTGGCGTAGTTCCGCAGCCCCGTAAACCTGGGGCTGCCCAGGCCATCCCAGTTCGTGAAGCTCATCCCAAACGAGAACAGCACCGGGCCCAGCACGAACACCGTGAACAGCACCAGGTTGGGGAGGATGAACAGGTATGGGACCACGTCGCGCTGGCGGAGCGGACGGCGTCGCCCCGCCAGGGTCAGGTTCAGTACCGCCATAGACTATCGAGACTCGACGTCCGGATTCTCCTGGATGAACTTATTTCCTCGGTCGTCGATGTTCTTAGCCGTCTGCTCGGGAGTCTGCCCCTCAAGCATCATCTTCGAAGTCTCCTCGGTGATGATCGGCGTGATCCCCGGTGAGTATGACCGAGCGACGTACGCCGTAAACGCGGAAGGCAACGTGGTGATCTGCTGCTTGAACGTCTGCATGAGATCGTTGCGCACCTGGAAGGTCAGGCTCATGTCGGCCATGTCCGCGCGCACGGGGACGTAGTTCGCCATCTCGTCGAACTGCTTGATCTTCTCAATGGACGTGAAGTACTCGAAGAAGGCGGCCACTTCCTTCGGGTACTTCGTCTTGGCCCAGCCCACAATCGGCGTCCCGCCCAGTGACGTCGTCTGCACCTTGGCTTTGGGCAGGTACGTGACGTTCCACTTGAAGTTGTTCTTGATGTTCTCGTCCAGATAGGTGATGTTCCACTGGCCCAGAATCGCCATTGAGGCGGTGCCGCGCACGAACTGGTCCGTGTCCTCGTTGGGAACCCGAGTGGTCCAGATGGCCGGGGGGGCCCACTTCTTGTCCGACCAGCTCTTGAGGAACGCAAGCGCCTCCACGGCCTCGGGTGTATTGAACGCCATCTTCGAAAAGTCGTCGCTCACCACTTTGCCGCCGGTGCTGTAAAGAAAACTCGGCACCCAGCGACCAGCACCCTGGTTGTGGGTGAAGGCATATTGCTGCTTCTTGACCCCCAGCAGCTTGTCGCAGATCTCCCCGAATTGTTGCCAGGTCCAGGAGTCCTTCAACTCGGTAGGCGGCTTCACGCCGATGGACTCGAGCGCGTCCTCGCGATAGAAGAGCGCCGAAGTGTCCGTGGTGTGTGGCAGACCGAACGTGCGCCCCTTGTAGATGCAATAGGCACGCAGCCCAGGCAGGAACTTCTGGTCGTAGCCGCTGGGCAGCATGTCTGTGAGGTCCAGCAGGTGCCCCTGGGCTGCCCAGAGTCTGATCGCGTTGGACCCATGGCGCCACATATCCGGTGCCTGGCCCGCAGCAACCATCGCCTGTGCCTTCGGGAGCCGCTCCGCATCCGGCACCACCTGGTATTCCACGGTGATGTTTGGATGCTTCTGCTTCCACTCGTCCAGGATCATGTCGTACGCTTTCTGCTCGTTCTGTCCCCCGGCGACGTGCCCCATGAAGAACAGCGACACGTTGTTCGTGGTCAACGAGGAGGCTGAGCTCGCCTGTCCAGCCACAGCCGCGGGCGCTCCCGGCGCAGCACCGGCGGCCGGTTTCGCGGGACCACCGCCATCCGCCACCTTTTGTGCCGGGGCTGCTTGACCGCAAGCCACCAGCACCGATGCGCCGATGGCACCGGCGCATCGCGTCAGCAACGTCCGCCGCGAGAAACCGCTACGCGTCAACGATCCGTTCATGCCCTGCTCCCAGTGTTATCGCTCGGGTCGAACGATGATTCGATCGCCGAGGCGGTCGCTCGCGCCCACCACACCAACACTTCGCCAGCCAGCGCGCGCAGACAGTCACCATAGCCCCGGCCGGGAGACCTCCCAGCACCGAGGTCATCCCGATCAGCAAACTTGCCCAGGCTCCGCGGTGGCCAGAGCTGCCGCCGCCAACGCTGCGGCCCAGCCAACGTATCACCAGCGATGAGCCGCGGTCAAGCGGGCGTGCGGTGCTGAGTCGAACGAGCCTCCGACGGCGCGTACGGCCGCGACATGGGGCACAATGTCGGCGACGCGAAGACACCCTCGCGTAACCGACCGCATTGCGCCCGGCTACGTCACCGCGCAGGGTCAGGCGACTTCACGGTACGGTCGACCGCCCCCTCGTGGTCACCAATTCCGGGGGCATCATTTTGACCCGATCCTAGACCAACCATCCAGCGGAGGCCTCAATGGCTGAACGTGTCAAGCTTGCGCTCGTCGGCTGTGGCGGTATGGGACGACGCCATCTGCGCGGCATCACCCGCCTGATCGGATCATCGCGGGCCAATGTGGACCTCGTCGCAGTGTGCGACCTGAACGCCGAAAACGCCAATTTTCTGGCCGACGAGGCTCGCGAGCTGCTCGGACGTCGCCCTGCAGTGTACGCGGACCTGGAACAGATGACGCGCGAGGTCGATGATCTGCGAATCGCCAGCGTCACGACCGACGCCGCCTCACACCACAAGGTCGCACCGGCTTGCCTGGGGCTTGGCCTGCACGTCATGTGCGAAAAGCCCATCGCCGTGACGATGCGCGGCGCAAATACGATGATCGATGCCGCCCGACGAGCGGGGCGGACGCTCTCGATCGCCGAGAACTTCCGCCGCGATCCGATCAACCGCCTCGCGCGGGCACTGCTTGACGACGGTGCGATCGGCGAGCGCCGCCTGATGATCGAAACCAGCATTGGCGGCCGCGACGGCATCATGATCACTCCCTGGCGACACATGAAGCACACCGGCTCGATCACGCTGGACGTGGGCGTACACAACGCCGACATCTTGCGCTACTACATGGGTGAGTTCCGGGCGGTCCACGGCGTCAGCCGCCAACACGAGAAGACGCGTCGGAACACCGGCTCGACCGGCCCCGGCGGGTTCTACGGCCGCTGGTCCGTGGACTATCCGGACCAGATACAGCCGACCGGCGAGGACGCGCTCTACGCGCTCATCGAATTCGAGAACGGCACCATTGGCCAGTGGACCCAGGATCACGCCGGCCACGGACAGCCTACGCGTGGCCGGCGAGTGTTCGGCTCCCGAGGCTCACTGGAATGCCCCGGTGACCGGAACGGACGGCCGATCAAGCTGCATCTAGACGACGGGACCGTCATAGAGGACGAGCGGATCCTGGACCATGCCCCCAGCTACCGGCTTTCGCCCCTGGCCGCGGAGCTGTTCGGGGGTGAACGGGTGTGGACCTATGACTTTGACTTCAACGACACGGACAGCCGCATTCTGGCGCTCGAGTATCACGAGCTGGCCACGTGTGCGCTGGAGGGACGGACACCTGAAGTCACCGGCGAGGAGGCACGCGCCGACATCGCGCTGGCCTATGCGCCCATCGAGTCGGGCCGCCTGGCCGGCTCCGTGAGCCGCGATGACCTGATATCCGGGCGCGCACAGGAGTACCAGTCAGAGGTTGACGTGCTTCTCGGCCTGGCTACTGCCACGCCGGCGACCTAGCCGCCGCGCGCGCGGCGCGCACAGCTCCCGGGGTTCAGTCCGGTTGGACGCGCGGATCGCGGTCGGATAGTGTGTTCCGCCAGCACTAGAGGCCGCGACATCCAACGGAGCCAGATACGTGGATAGACCAAACATTGTCATCATCGTCAGCGACGACCAGGGCTACGGCGACCTGTCGTGCATGGGCAACACCGACTTCCGCACCCCTCGCCTGGACGCGCTGGCCGCGTCCGGCGCCCGATTCACGTCCTTTTATGTCAATTCACCGGTCTGTTCGCCGTCGCGCGCGGCGCTCATGACCGGCCGTTACCCCTGTCGCGCGGGGATCCGCAACATCCTCATGGCCTACCGGACCACCCCGGGGCTACCAGCCGGCATCCCCACCATGGCCTCAGAGCTCAAGCGGCTGGGCTATCAGACCGGCCACGTGGGCAAGTGGCATCTGGGGTTGGCCGAGGGCTCCCGCCCAAACGACCAGGGCTTTGATTACTCCTTCGGCCATCTGGGCGGCGCCATGGACTTCTACTCCCACCTGATCTGGTCCGCAGTCAACAAGGAGATCGAGCACGAAGGGCGCACCGGCCTGGGCTTCCTCATGCACGACCTGTGGGAGAACGGCAAAGAGGTCTGGCGCGACGGCGAGTACTCCACCGAGCTGTTCGGCGAGCGCGCCGTCCAGTGGGTTCGCCAGGCCTCACGCAACCCGGATCCCTTCTTCTTGTACCTGGCCTTCAACGCGCCGCACCACCCCATGCACGCGCCCCAGAAGTACAAGGACCGATTCCCAGATCTGCCGCCAGATCGACAGATCATGGCCGCCATGATCAGCGCCATGGACGATCAGATCGGCGCCGTCATGGACGAGATCGAGCGTCAGGGCCGCAAAGAGAACACCCTGGTCTTCTTTATGAGCGACAACGGCCCATCACGGCAGTCCCGCAACTGGCTGGACGGTCGGCTAGACCCGTACTACGGCGGCTCGTCCGGTAGGCTCAAGGGCCACAAGTTCAGCCTGTTCGAGGGTGGGATCCGCGTGCCGGCCATCATGAGCTGGCCAGGGCACATTCCGGCCGGCCAGGTGGTGGATGAGGTGGCCGCCGGCATGGATATCTTCCCCACCGTCCTGAGAGCCGCCGGTGCCGATCCGTCGGGGTACGAACTAGACGGGTCGGACGTGCTCGATGTCGTCACCCAGCGTGCCCCCTCCCCTCACAACGAGATCTTCTGGGAGATGGGGAAGCAGACGGCCGTCCGTCGCGGCGACTGGAAGCTCGTGCTCAACGGACTGCTGATCCAGGACCTCCCCCAGATGGACCCCGTGACGCTGGTCAACGTCCGCGACGACATGGGCGAGACCACGAACGTGGCATCGGATCATCCCGCATTGACAGCCGAATTGAAGGCGCGGGCCGAATCCTGGCGCGCCTCGATCGAGGAGAACTGGGAGCGCGAGCATGCCCCGCGCTACGGCGGCGACGCTCTGAAATACGCCGTCACGGACTCATCCGGGATGAAGGTGTACGACACGCCGAACAACCCGGCGATTGGCGACACTTAGGCCCAGGAGGACGCTACATGAAGACGGTCCTGCTCACGGGAGCCTCTGGCTACATCGCCAGTCTGATGCTCCCCACCCTGCGCGAGCGATACGACCTCAGGCTGATCGACAACCGTGCTGAGGACGGCTTTGGCCGGCCCGTGGAAGGCCTGCAGATCCGCGACATCTCTGACATCAACAAGATGGACGAGTACCGCGACCTGTTCCGAGGCGTGGACACCGTGGTCCACCTGGCCTTCGGCCGCCTGAGCAACCCATCGCTCCACCCCCAGTTCATGTCCGAGCGCCGCAACATCGATATGGCGTACATCGTCTACCAGCTTTCGCTCGAAGAAGGTGTGAATCGCGTAGTCATGGCAAGCTCGAACCACGCCGCCGACTTCTACGAGCGCCCCCTGCGCGACGGTCGCCTCGAGCACTTCACGCCAACAGATCGGCGGCCATTGGCGGACAATTTCTACGGCTGGGCCAAAGAGGTGTACGAGCACCTGGGGTTCGTCTACGCGTCCGGCGCCTCGGGCCGGCCTACCGTGGGTGAGGTCCGTCCAGAGGATCGCCCCCGGCGGCTCGGCGTGGTCCAGATCCGCATCGGCGCCCCGCGGGACCTGGCGATCACCTCGTTCGCCGGCAAGCTGAAGGACGATCCAAAGACGCTCCACCGCGACCTGGCCATGTGGGTGAGCCCGCGTGATCTGACCCAGCTTTTCGTGAAGTCCATCGACGCGCCGAACATCGATGACGAGTGGGGCATCCCCTTCCAGGTGTTCAACGGCATGTCCGCCAACACCCGCAGCCACTGGAGCCTCGCCAACGCGCGGCGCGTCATCGGCTACGAACCGCAGGATGACTCCGAGGTGGTCTACGCGGGCGAGATCCGCGAGCTCATCCTGGACCCACTCCGCGCCAGCATGGTCAGCGGAGCGGCCCAGGGCGGCAAGGGCTCGCGCTGAGCCTGGCCTCTCAGCGCTGGCGCATTACGAAGTACGCCAACGCTGAGAGATCTCCCTCCAGGCCCGGGTACAGCGCGGCGCTCCCATCCGGGCCGAACAACTCGAAGAAGTACTGCAACGGGTACGGTGAGTCCGTCGCCGTCCCCGGGATCGTCGCCGACAAGTGCTCCGCGGACCCGGTCATGTCCACGATGGAGTGACGCTTGGACTGATCCACATGGCGGTAGTGCAGCCGCGCTCGTACGCCCGCCGCGTCACCAACGGACAGCGCGACGGTCACGGGCTGTCCCGGGCGAAATCCGTCCGGCGGGGTGTGCTGGCATGTCATGCGCAGCTCGGCGGTATCGAGCTCGGCGAGGGCTCGAAATCGCCGGACGCTCGCGGCGCTATCAGTTACCAGCGCCGCGCGCATGTCAGCGATGTCCCCGTCTAGCGCCGGCAGCCGATCGCGCCAGTGGCCGCGCAGCCACGGCTCGCCGCCAACGGTGATGTCCTCACGATACACGGCCCCCGCCTCGATGGCGGCGAGCCACGCGTCCCGGGCACGTCCGTATTCCTCAAGCGCCTCTTGCCCGCGGCGGCCGTCGCCTTCGCGCCGGTAAAGCTCCCACGCCACGCCGGCGCGGAGCTTGTGGGCGAAGAACCGCCCCAGCGCAACCTGAATCTCGGTGTCCACCTTCAAACGGCGGAACCCAACAGCTTCCGGATCCGCGACGGCCACCGTCGCGCCCACGATCGCGGCGGCGGCGCCATCGGCCAACGCCTCCAGCCAGAGTGCCACGCGCAACGGGGAGTACCGTCCGCTCCGCGGTCCAGTGACCACTTCGTCAGCGAACTCATCGATCCGCGAAAACAGTCCGGGGTCATAGGGGCTCACCGTGCCGAACCGGCGAGGGCTGGGCGTGTCACGGTAGTGGTGGACCCGGTCTGGGTCCACGATCGGCATATTGGCGTATAGCTCTGGCCAGTAGCGGTTGTTCGCCGCGGAGGGGTGGTGCGCGGACGTGATCAGCGGCAGGATGCGCCCCGCCTGTGCCATGGCTGATTCCACATCCGGCGCCGCCTCGCCGAACTCACGCGACAGGTACCGACGCCACACCTCCGCAGGAGTGTCCGGGCAGTACAGCATGCGGCCAAGGAGCCGGTAGGCATATTCGTACTTCTCAAAGTCGTAGCGCGGCGACAGTGATGCGTCCGCGTACGCGGTGCGGCCGCCTGGCAGCCCCGATCCACGGCGCCCCTTGAACGACAGCGGCTCGCACCAGTCCACGCCCAGGCAGCCAGCGAACGAGCCATTGCGACCATACCCCGCAGCGAACACCGGGTCCCCCCACGCCAGCAGCCGCTGCGTGCCCGGCCAGATCCGATAGTAGACCCCGTACCGCCGATCCTCCCGCAGGAAGTCGGCGTGGCCATAGCGCGTGTAACGCATGGAGCCTGCGCTCTGCCCCATCAGGGACTGCATGAACGCGTCGTGGTCGCTCGGGTCAAAATCCAGCTCGGAGGGGCGGATCTCCGACTGGTGGCCCGGCAGGCCCATGTGCTCCGCGCTGTACTTCGGGGAGATCGCCACTCGCTGTCCCGTGGCCAGGGCAAGATCGATCATCCGTCTGTCGACACCCTTCGGGTGCAGGTCCAGCTCGACAGGCCGGCCAGCCCCAGAGATCGCCTCGAACACGGTCTGCCAGAAGTCGTAGCTGCCTTCCGGAACGCCGCTCTCGCCGTGGACCCGCATGGTGACGCCATCGATCGAGGGGCACTCCCGTAGCACAGCCGCCAGGGAATCGCGGCAATACGCGGCGTGATTCGAGTTGTCCAGTCCCGTGATCACGTGGGAAGCGCGCGGGCTCTCGGTCCACTCGTACGCCTGGGTCCAGATCCCAAGCTGAAAGTGCAGCCCGCGCGCGTGCGCCTCGTCGCTGATAAACCGCAGCATCTCCAGGTTCGCCTGGCGTTCAGCATCTGGCAGGTCACCCGCCCGTACCGCGTAGCCTGGAGGATTGACCAGGAACGGGTACGGAAACAGCAGATACGCGTCGCGGACGTCGCGCAGAAAATCGTGGCCGATACCGAACGCCAGGTGAAATCGGTTGAACCGCTGGGCGATCAGCAGATCCAGATACGCCTGCCAGAACTGCCGATCCCGGAACCACGGCAGATCCTCCACGTCGCTCACAAACAGCCGCGAGACCGCGCGGATGGTGTTCGCTGGCGATTCCACGATCGGCCGCTCCACCCTCAGCGCCTGTTCGATGTCTGCGCCGCACTCGAGGCGATCGGCAAGCTCCAGGACGCCGTAGGCCAGGCCACAGGCGTCATTGGCGAAGACCGCCGTCGTGCTCCGGCCCGCCACCTCAACGCGGAATATCGCCAACGAGTCTGGAGTACTGGGAACCGTCACGCCCGCCGAACCGGCCAACTCATGAGCCATGGCTGACCTCGGCGTCGCAACGATGAGGTCGGCGGCACCAGATTCGACCAGGCTGGTCGACCCACCGGCGGCCTCGACCGCCGCGGTCAGACGGCGAAGCGCTCGGCTCATCGGTTGGGCAGACACGACGGGGTCACGGGTATCCGCACGGACCACTACTTCACGTACCATCTCACTCGCTCACAGGGTCGGAACTACTGTCCGATGTCGGATCAACTCACGATTGGGGAGGCCCTCATCTTATGAAACTCGAAGGACACGTCGCGCTGGTCACCGGGGGCGGCGGCGGCATGGGCGGAGCCCAGTGCCGCCTCTTTGCCAGGGAGGGGGCTGCCGTGTGCGTCGCCGACCTGTTCCTGGACAAGGCCGCCGCCGTGGCGGACGAGATCAAGGCCGCGGGCGGCAAAGCCATCGCGGTCAAGCTGGACGTCCAGAGCTCCGCTGAGTGGGCGGCGGCCGTGGAGGCGACCGAGCGCCAGCTTGGTAACGTGACGATCCTCTGCAACAACGCCGGGGCCAACTACCGTGTGGGCTTCGATGAACAGACCGAGGAGCAGTGGAACCACATTGTGGGGACGATTCTCACGGGCTCGTTCCTCGGCATCAAAGCCGCCATCCCGTCCATGCGCAAGGCCGGCCGCGGCGTCATCATGAACCTGGGCTCCCTGGCATCGATCAATCCCGGCGGCGGAAGCCCCGGCTACGGCGCCGGCAAGATGGGGCTCGTAGGGCTCACACGATCCGCTGCCAGGACCTATGCGCGAGAGAACATCCGCTGCGTCATCATCTCGCCCGGCCACGTGGACACGCCGTTCATCCGTGAGAACAATCCGTACAGCCCCAACGATCCGTCGACCAGCATCGACAACCCGGACAACTACAACCGCCGCCTCGCCAGCACGCCGCTGGGGAGACTCCAGACGCCGGACGACATCGCCAAAGCCGTCCTCTTTGCCGTCTCCGACGACGCCGCCATGATCACGGGATCCATGATCACGGTAGACGGCGGCTCAGCGATGGGACGGTAGCCCCGACACAAGAAACGGGCCCGGACAGCGATACTCTCCGGGCCCGTGCGTTCGCAGGTTCGGTCGCTACGGGCGGACGGCCAGCATTCGATCAATCGAGAGCCGCGCCTTCCGCGAGATCTCGGGGTCCACCACCACTTCTGGCGACAACTCACGCAGCGAAGCGTGCAGCTTTTCCAACGTGATCTGCTTCATGTAGCTGCACACGGCCTCGTTGTCGGCGGCCACGAACCGTTTGCCCTGGATCTCCTTGCCCAGGCGGTGGAGCAGACCCGTCTCGGTCGCCACGAGGAAGGTGTCGTTCGCCGACTTCATGGAATGCTTCACCATGCCCTCGGTGGACAGCACGAACGTCTTGCTGCCCGGCATGTTGCCGGTGTTGCAGGCGTACACGCTCTGGCTGGTGCAGCCGCACTCCGGGTGGATCAGCATGTCAGCCTCGGGGAACTCGCGTTGACGAGCGGCTAGCTCCTCCGGTCGGATACCCGCGTGGACGTGGCACTCGCCCATCCACACGTCCATCCGATCACGCCCGAGGGACCGCTTGAGCCACGTCCCCAGGAAGAAGTCTGGCAGGAAGAGGATCTGCTTGTCAGCGGGGATGGAGCGGATCACCGCCTCCGCGTTGCCGCTGGTGACGCAGTAGTCGGACTCAGCTTTCACCGCCGCCGTGGTGTTCACGTAGCTCACCACCACCGCACCGGGGTGCTCCGCCTTCCAGGCCCGCAGCTCCTCCACGGTGATCGAATCAGCCAGCGAGCAGCCGGCCGAGGCGTCGGGGATGACCACGGTTCGATCCGGGTTCAGGATCTTCGCGGTCTCGGCCATGAAGTACACGCCGCACATCACGATGACGGGGCGGTCCACCCGGGTCGCCTCGATGGCAAGGCCCAGTGAGTCCCCCACGAAGTCCGCCACGTCCTGGATCTCGGGGACCTGGTAGTTGTGCGCGAGGATGGTGGCGTTGCGCTCCTCGGCGAGACGGCGCACCTTGCGTTGCAGCTCGGCGATGGCGACAGGGTCGGTGGCCACGTGACCATTGAGAACGGGGAGCGGGGTCATAGGACCACCTCCATCGAGAAGTCGAGGCTGCCCGCCGAGTGGGTAAGGGCGCCGAGTGAGACGTAGTCCACGCCGGTGCTGGCCACCTCGGCGAGGTTCGCCAGCGTGACGCGACCGGACGCTTCCAGGCGGGCGCGGCCATTCGCATGCGCCACGGCCCTGCGGAGACCGGGGACGTCGAAGTTGTCCAGAAGGACGAACCGCGAGCCAGCGGCGATCGCTTCGTCAAGCTCGTCGAGGCTCGTCACCTCCACCTCCACGAGCTGACCGGGGGCCGCCCGGCGCAGCGCGCCGGCCACCGCCGCGGTGATGCCACCAGCGGCCCGGATGTGGTTATCCTTGATGAGGAACCCATCGTCCAGTCCCGCGCGGTGGTTGCGGCAACCGCCCACCCGCACGGCGTACTTCTCCAGAACCCGCACACCAGGCGTGGTCTTGCGGGTGTCCAACACTTCGGTTTTCGTTCCGGCAACCAGCTCGGACGCCTTCCGGGCAGCGGTGGCCACGCCAGAAAGCCGCTGCAGGAAGTTCAAGGCCGTGCGCTCACCGGTCAGGAGCGCTCGGGCCGGGCCGTCCACGGTGGCCACCACGCGTTGGTCGCCAAAGCTGCCCTCATCCACCAGGGGCGTGAGCTTCACGTCCTCGTGGATGGCCGCGAAGACGGCCTGCATCACCGGCAGCCCGCACACCACGCCCGGTTGCTTCTGGCGGATGTTCGCCGTGACAACGCGGTCGGCCGGCACGGTTGACTCGGTGGTGATGTCGCCGCGGCCCACATCCTCCTGTAGCGCCAGCCGAACGATGGCCCGAACCGCTTCGGACCGAACCAGATCAACCGCCTCAGCGGCGGGGGCGCGCGAAATCACCGCGCTCATCAGAGACCCTCCCCAAAGCTGGCCGCCAGAATGTCTCTGGCCGAGCCCAGGATGTCGTGTGAGCGAGGAGGAGTCCCCGCTCGCCAGCGCAGCTCGCGCTGCCAGGTGCCCGAGAGGGGGCCGGAGAACCGATACAACTCTCCGGGCCGACCCCGCCCCTCAGCAGCCGCCCGCTCGCCTGTCGGGACCAGCGCTCCCGTAGCGAACACGGCGGCAAATGCCTTCTTGAAGTTGCTGGTGTTCAGCCGCACCAGCGACGGATCCAGGATCGACGCGTACACGGCCCGCAGCTCCGACAACGTGAAGGTGGCCGGCAAGAGCTGGAACGCGACCCACGAATAGCGCACCTTGCTGCGCACTCGATCGATGGCCACCCGGAGCATGTCACCGTGGTCAAACGCCATCTCCCCCCACGGCAGCTCCGACACGGGCACCCAGGCTGCCTGGATGATGTCGTTGGATGGCACCAACGGGACCTCATCCGTACGGACTAGCGCCAGGTGCGTAACCGAGACCACCCGCCCCCGCGAATCGCGACCCGGAGCGCCGAAGGTGGAAAGCTGCTCCAGGTACCAGTCGCGCGCGTCAAGGCCAGCCTTGGATAGGAGCGCCCGCCGCGCGGCAGCGTCGAACGTCTCGTCTGACCTGAGGAGTACGCCCGGCAGAGACCAGCGACCCTCGAACGCCGCGTCCTCGCGCTGCACCAGCAGGACCTGCCAGGCGCGCTCGGTGGGCTCATCGTCGCGAACGGTGAAGAGCACCACGTCAACGGCAGCCACCACACTGGGCGTGAGACCACTAGACGCCATCGTCGTCGTCCTCTCCAATTCGACTGAGCCGAATTCTAATCCAGCTCAGCGGAAATTACCACCGCCGTACACAACACAACGGGGCGCCCGGTATTCCCGGAGCGCCCCGTCAGATTTGCGCGGTGGCCGTGGTGCGCGACTACACGCGACGGAACTTCTGCAGGCGGTTGTTCCCGCCTACTTCCGCGATGTAAAGACTGCCGTCGCCGTCGATCCACACGCCGTGCGGGCCGTTCGCGAACTGGCCCGGTGCGCCGCCCTTCTCGCCCCAGCGGCCGATCAGCGCGCCGTCCTGCTTGCGAATCTCCACACCACTCCCGCTCACAATATGAAACACGCCGTCCTTGTCGATCGCGATGTCGTTCCCACCGTTCACGTTCAGGCACTCGGAGACGAAGTTGCCTTGCAGGTCGAATTCCTGCCAGCGGTTGTTCGTCCGGTCCAGCACGAACACGCGGGAGTCGTTCGTCACCGTCACGTCGTGCGGGAGGTTGAACTCACAAGGCCCGGTACCAGCGCGGCCAGTCACCTTTTCGCCCTTCCAGGCCTGGATGAACACCGGATCGCCGCTGCCGAACGAGAGGATGTGCTCGCCTTTGGAAGAGAAGCGGTGCACCCGGTTCTGGCCGTAGCCATCAGAGACGAAGATGTCGCCGTTCGGCGCCTGCTTTGCGCGCGTGGGCATGTTGAAGGGCGCGCCCGGTGATCCCGTCTTACCCCTGGTCCCCAGGGTCAGCAGCACCTCTCCGCTCGGCGCGTGCTTCGTGATGGTGTGGAAACCTGTGTCAGCCAGGAAGACCTCATCCTGCTCGTTCACCCACAGGCCGTGCGGCGAGGAGAACTTGTCGCCCCAATTGCCGTGGACGCTGCCGTCCGGATTCAGCACCAGGATGTGGCCGATGCCCGGCATGATGTTGCCGATGCTTCCGTCCGCGTGCGGATTGCGTACGCCCACATACGCACGCCCCTTCGAGTCAAGCGCGACGTCAGCCGCGACGCCATTGATCGGCTGCTTCGGCCAGCCCTCCACCACCTCGTACTGGTACGGCCCCACTCCGAATCGCTTCGCCACGTCTCCTCCTTCACGCAACTGCCCGGTAGATCTGTGGCGGACACTAAGCGGCACGGAGGTGAACGTTGTCAAGTTGTCCGCGGATGCTGGATGCGTTGTCGAGGGGCCGACCATGAGAAGAGCACGCAAGGAAGAGCGTCCGCAAGGCGACTATGGGTGCCCGCATTCGCGAGCATGACGGAAGGGGTAGGTCTACCTCGTTACATGGTGCCGACTGCCCGAGCCTCAACTCCCGCGGTACGATCACCTCCGCCAGCGGCGATCTCCGTGGAGATAGCATGAAGCAGCCCGTCGTGTATATCTTGGCAAGTGCTCGCAACGGCACACTCTACGTCGGTGTCACGTCGGATCTCGCCCAGCGCATCGCGGCCCACAAGAGCGCAAGCATCCCAGGATTCACTGCCCGGTATCGGGTGAATCGGCTTGTGTACTGCGAGGCTCACGAGGACATGATCACCGCCATCACGAGGGAGAAGCACTTGAAGAAATGGAATCGCGCATGGAAGATCCGACTCATCGAACGCGACAACCCTGACTGGAACGACCTGAGCGACGCGTTGTAGCTGACCTCACCACGGCGGGCGTCGGCGATCCCGAGGAACATCCCCAGCCGTCATGCTCGCGCAAGCGGGCACCCATAACAGCCAGCCACGTGCCCCGCGTCGCGCCCGAACTTCCCCGCCCGTCGTGCTCGCGCACGCGGTCACCAATACCATCAATCAGTGCGTTAGAGCGAGCTCGCCCCCCCACACGCGCCGTGCCCCCACGTACGTCGCGAGCACCGGCACGGAGCCGATCCGCTCAGCCGGGACCGTTAGCGGATCCTCGCCCAGCACGACGAAGTCGGCCAGGTGCCCGGGCGCGATCTTCCCCTTGATCGCCTCCTCATGTGACGCATACGCCGACCCCGTCGTGTAGAGCCCCAGTGCCTCGCGCGGCGCGATCCGCTGGCTCAGGCCCACCTCCGCGCCATCGTCACCCAGCCGGGTCACACAGCCTTGCATCGCGTAGAGCGGCTCGAACGGACCGCACGGGTAGTCTGACGAGCCAGCGACCGCCACGCCGCGATCCAGGAACCAGCGGTGGGCGAACATCCGCTCCACCCGCTCCTTCCCGTACCAGGCCACCAGGTTGCCACCGTGGAACGAGACGTAGTTGGCAAACGGCACCGCGATGGCGCCCAGACGGTGCATCCGCCCCACGATCTCCTCTGTGACCACGCTGCAGTGCTCGATTCGGTGGCGCACGTCGTCGCGCGGAAACGCCGCCGCGGCCGCCTCGTACCGGTCCAGCAGGAGGGCAATCGCGCGATCACCGTTCGCGTGGATACCGAGGCGGCTACCATCGCAATGAACCCGCTCGACGATTTCGGCGAGATCGGCCGTGGAGGTCGTCTGCATCCCGTGGTCGTCGCGGCCCTCGAAAGGCTGCTCCAGCAGGCAGGTCCGACCGCCGATGGCGCCATCCACGAAGCCCTTGACGCCGTTCACCCGCAGCCGCGTCCCGCCGAATCCGGATCTGAGTCCCAGGCGCGCCATCGCGTCGTAGTGGTCCACGGACAGCAGCATGTTCACGCGCAACGTCAGCACCCCCCGGCGCTCCGCCTCCTGGAACAGCACCAGATCGTCCGGACCCACCAACGCATCGTTGATGGACGTCAGCCCGGCCGCGTGGAACATCTGCACGGCGCGCTGGAGGCCGGTCAGTCGATCCTCGAACGAATTCGGCGGCACGATCGGCTCGCCACTGGAGACTGACGGGTAGGCGAATTCGAAGAGCGCGCGCTCGTAGAGCACCCCGTTCAAGCGGCCGGACGCGTCACGCCCAAGCTCGCCTCCCGGCGGCGCCTCGCTGACTTCTGTGATGCCGCCAAGCTCCAGGGCCCGCGAATTCGCTACGCCCCAGTGCCCGGCGATGTGCAGCACCAGGATGGGGTGCTCACGGCTGATCTCATCTAGCTCAAACCGCGTGATCGCCCCACCGCTGACCTTGCCGTCGTCGTACCGTGAGGCGCGGATCCACTGGCCGTGCGGCGTGGTCTCCGCCGCCTCGGTCAGCACGGCCCGCGCGTCCGACAACGATCGCACCGCGCCCGGCGAGAGGTCCACGTTGAGCAGATCCTCGGACGCCACGGCCAAATGGATGTGTGAGTCGTAGAAGCCCGGTGTAAGCACCGCATCCCCGAAATCGATGACCTCCGACCCCGGGAATCGCGAGCGGAGGTCATCGAGGCTGCCGACCGCTACGACCCACTCGCCCACGGCCGCGAACGCCGACGCGTCCGCGGCCGTCATGGTGATGACCTTCCGAGCCGCGAAGATCGTGGTCAACGTCGCCGTGCCTACGCGCCCTTCTCCCGCAGCGCACGCCAGATCTTCTCGGACGTCATCGGCATCGGAACGTCGTCGATCCCGAAGGGCGCCAGTGCATCGAGCACGGCGTTCACGATGGATGGGGGCGCACTCACGCAGCCGGACTCGCCGACGCCCTTGGCGCCGATCGGGTTGAACGGCGAAGGGGTGACGGTGAGGTCAAGCTCGTAGTCCGGCACCATCTCGGCCGTGGGCACGGCGTAGTCCTGGAGCGTGGCCGTGAGAAGCTGCCCGTCCTCGTCCCACTGGACCGCCTCGTACAACGCCTCGGCGATGCCCTGCGCCAGCCCGCCGGCAACCTGGCCGTCCACGATGAGCGGATTCACCGCGGTCCCGATGTCGTCCACCGCCACCAGGCGATCCAGCTTGACCCGGCCAGTGTCGCGATCGATCTTCACCACCGAGAGCACGGCGGCGAACGGAATGGCATTGCCGTCGGCGGCGAACGTCTGCTCCGCCGTCAGGCTATTGAGTCCCTCCGGCAGTCCGGTGCCCTTCCTGGCCGCCGCGGCGAGCGTGCCGAGCTCCAGCCGTCGCTCGGGGGCGCCCTTCACCTGAACGCCGCCCCCGACGAATGCAAGGTCGTCCACCGACACTTCCAACATCGCCGAGGCCACCTGGAGCGCGCGCTCGATGACACCGTCGCTGGACTTGGACAGGGCACTGCCGCCCACCACCATGCTCCGGCTACCACCCGTGCCGAACCCGGCGGGTGTCTCCCGCGTGTCGCCGTGCAGCACGCGGACGCGCTCGAACGGCACGCCCAGTTTGTCCGCGACCACCTGGGCAAAGCTCGTCTCGTGCCCCTGCCCATGCGACGATGAGCCGGTCCGCGCGATCACCGAGCCGTCCGGCTCGATCTCCACGCTGCCGTACTCGTTACCCTGGCCGCTCACCTCGATGGTGGTGGCGACGCCGATGCCCAGGATCTCGCCGGCCTCGCGCGCGAGCTTCTGCTCCAGCCGAAGCTTGTCGTACTCCAGGATCTCCAGCGCCCGGTCCAGCGCCAGGTTGTAGTCGCCGCTGTCGTACACCGAGCCTACGGGCGTCTTGTAGGGAAACTGGCTGGGGCTCAGGAAGTTCTTGCGGCGGATCTCGATGGGATCCATGTTGAGGAAGCGGGCAACCTCCTCGATCCCTCGCTCGCAGGCAAATGCCGCCTCCGGCCGGCCCGCGCCGCGGTACGGTCCGGTCGGCGGTGTGTTCGTATAGGCCGCCACGGCCTCCGCCCTAAAGGCCGGCGTTCGGTATGCCCCCACGGCAAAATCCGCCACGCGCATGGGTGGCGTGGCCATGGGGCTCATCAGCACGCCGCCAACGTTGTGGACGATGCTCACCTTGAACGCCTTGATCGTCCCATCCGGCTCAAAGGCCAGGTCGATCGTGTTGTGCTGATCCCGTCCCTGCATGGTGGACTGCATGTCCTCCATTCGGGTGGAGACCCAGCGCACCGGCACGCCAAGCTGCATGGCGATCAGCACCGCCACCATCTCATCCGGGTACAGGCTGCCCTTTGCGCCGAACCCGCCGCCCACGTCCGGGGCGATCACCCGGATCTTTTCCTCGTCTCGACCCAGCACCTCCGCCAGGGTCGAACGCGTCCCGAATGGCGACTGGGTGGAACGCCAGACCGTGAGCAGGTCGGCCGCGCGATCGTAGTGCGCGAGGATCGCGCGGGGCTCCATGGGGATCTGCGCCAGGCGGTTGTGGCGTAGCTCTCGGCGGATAGTGTGCGTAGCTGTGGCGAATGCCGCGTCGACGTCACCGCCCTCCTTGGAGAAGCGGTACGCCACGTTAGTCCCCAGAGAAGGATGCAGGATGGGCGCTCCCGGTTTCAGCGCCTCCTCGCCACTCGTGACCACCGGCAGCGGCTCGTAGTCCACCTCGATCCGGTCGGCCGCGTCCCGCGCGGCGTAGCGGCCGTTCGCGACGACCGCCACGATTGGGTAGCCCACGTACGTCACGTAGCCGCGGGCCAGGTGCGGCATAGGCGAGATGTGCTTTTCCTGGATCGGGATGCGGTTCGGCAGCCGCGGCGAGTCCTTCAGCGCCTCGCCATCGAACACCGCGCGAAAGCCGTCCACCGCACGCGCGCCGGAAACGTCGATGCCCTTGATCCGGGCATGGGCATACGTGCTCCGCACGAACGCCACGTCCACCGTGCCGGGCAGGCTGATGTCGTCGACGTATTGACCCTCGCCGCGCACGAGGCGCGGATCCTCAACTCGCTTGCGGTGCTTACCAACCTCGGTGGTGCTGCTCAATCCACCGCCCTCCAAACCCACTGGGCTCGATAATCGCCACGAGTGTACGCCGGACGGCGACAGAGGGGACGCCGGAGCCGCCACGGCAGCCACGGGGCCCTCACCACCTTCGCCTGTGCCGTGCTTGACACCAGACAGCTACTTCGCAATACTGGCGCATGCCGGCGGCGGCCAAACGGTCGCTCGGACCGCTGGCGCACGTGAATCGCGGCTCGCCGTCAGGGTCGGGCCATTCTTTTCCGAGGTGCGTCATGACTGAGCAGGTTGCTCACGTCCCCACAAGTCGTCGTTCATTCCTGAGGGGTTCGATGGCCCTGCTGGCGTCTTCCGTGGCGCTCGTGGCTGCCTGCAGCCCGTCCGCTCCGGCCGCGCCGAGCAAGCCAACCGAGCCGGCCAAGCCCGCCGAGGCCGCCAAGCCGGCTGCCCCGGCCGCCCAGGCACCGGCCGCGAAGCCCGCCGACGCTGCGAAGCCGGCCGATGCCGCCAAGCCAGCGGCCGCCGGCGAGGTGAAGAAGGGCGGCAACCTGCTGTTTGTCCACCAGCAGAAGGCCACCAGCCTCGACGCAAACGTCTGGACCGCTACCAACGCCGCCCGCATCATGCGCCAGATCTACGATCCGCTCATCTGGCAGCCAGAGGGGGGGAAGTTCGTCCCCGGCCTGGCCGACAAGTGGGACGTCAGCAGCGACGGTAAGACGTACACGTTCAACCTGCGCAAGGACGTGAAGTTCCACGACGGCACGCCGATGAACGCCGCAGCGGTCAAGGCCACCTACGACTACATCACCAATCCCGCCACCAAGTCGCTCCAGTCCGGCCGCCTGGGTCCGTACGACAAGACTGAAGTCGTGGACGAGTTCACCGTCCGTATCGTCCTCAAGGAGCCGTTCGTCCCGCTGATGAGCAACCTCAGCGAGCACGCGCTGGCGCCAGCATCGATGGAGGCCGTGAAGAAGCTCGGTGACAAGTACGCCAAGTCACCCGTTGGTGCCGGCCCTTTCAAGGTCAAAGACTGGCCAGATGACAACACGCTCATACTCGAGCGATTCGCCGACTACAAGTGGGGACCGGAGTTCTGGACCAACCGTGGCCCGGCCCATCTCGACAGCATCACCTACCGCTTCGTGGAGGAGCAGGCTACCCGCCTGATCGCTCTGGAGAAGGGTGAGGCGGACATCGTTGACGCGCCGCCAGCCCAGGATTACAAGCGGGTCAAGGACAGCGGCAAGTTCGACACGCACGACTTCGTGGTGCCGGGCATGCCGGAGTTCAACAACATCAACATCACGAAGAGCCCCACCAACGAGCTGGCCGTGCGGAAGGCCATGATCCACGCCGTCGATCGCCAGGCCCTGTCTGACCTGGTGTGGTTCGGCGTGTACCCGCCGGCCAGCCAGCCGGTCACTCGCGGCTCCTGGGCGTACTCCAAAGAGCTCGAGGCGATGTACCCCTACGATCCGAAGAAGGCCGCGGCGCTGCTCGACGAGGCCGGCTGGAAGATGGGGTCAAACAACGTCCGCGCCAAGGACGGCAAGCCGCTGCGGGTCCGGCACATCACCACGGCTGGCGGATTCACTCAGAAGGCCGCGGAGTTCATTCAGGCCCAGCTTCGCGAGGTCGGCTTCGACGCGATCGTCGAGGCCATGCCGTACGAGGCCACCGTGAAACGGTTCACTGAGAACGAGTATGAGCTCTACCGGCTGTTCTTCGCGCTGATCGATCCGCACGACGCGTTCTTCCTGGCGTACCACTCCAGCCAGATCGAGGGCGGCGGCCAGTTCAACCGCACCCGCGTGCAGGATCCTAAGCTGGATGCGCTCATCCAGAAGGGCGCCACGGAGCCTGACGTCAACAAGCGCAAGGAGATTTACGCCCAGATCTCCAAGGAAGTCATGGAGCAGGCGTACATCCTGCCCAACTTCGACACCGTCCTCATCCACGCCATGCAGAAGCACGTGAAGGGATTCAAGGCTGATCTCCTGGGTCGGCCCTACATGAACGACGTCTGGATGGCGAAGTAGCACGGCTGGGCAGCAGGCGCGCGCCTGCTGCCCAGCCGCTCAACGCGCTCACCACCATGGTCGAATACCTCCGCAGACGCGCGATCACCACTATCCCCGTGATGCTTGGCGTGTCGCTGGCCGTCTTCCTGATGCTTCACTTCCTGCCCGGCGATCCGGTGCTCATGATGCTCACCGAGCATCGCGGCGCCGCCGCGCCCACCGTTGCGAGCAGCGTGACCAACGAGCAGTACGAGAGCATGCGGCGCCAGCTAGGCCTTGATCAGCCGCTACCGGTCCAGTTCGCCCGCTTCGTGTGGGGCGTACTGGGGGGAAACCTGGGCAAGTCGTTCCGCAGCAACGAGCCCGTGGTGGACATGATCAGCAACAACCTGCCCCACACCATCCAGCTCACCCTGTGCAGCCTGGGTGTGGCGGTGTTGCTAGGCCTCATCTTTGGCATTGTCGCGGCCATCAACCGCGGCACGTGGATTGACGGGCTCGCCATGACGCTGGCGGTGACCGGCGTGTCGATGCCGTCCTTCTGGCTCGGCATCTTGCTCTTGCTGGTCTTCGCGCTTCACCTCGGCATACTGCCCGCGGTCGGGATGGCCAGCGGCTGGCAGTCGCTGATCCTGCCCTCCGTTGCCCTGGGGTTCAGCGCGGCCGCGATCATCGCGCGGCTCGTCCGATCGAGCCTGGTGGACGTGCTGAACCGCGACTACATCCGCACCGCCCGCGCCAAGGGACTCGTGGAGCGAGGTGTCATCCTGAAACACGCCCTGAAGAACGCCTTGATCCCCGTGGTCACGGTGCTTGGGCTTCAGTTTGGCAACCTGCTCGGCGGCACGGTGATCATCGAGACCGTGTTCGCGCGCCCGGGCATCGGCCAGGTGATCGTGAAGGCGATCCTGGAGAAGGACTTCCCGGTGGTGCAAGGCGTGGTCTTGTTCACCGCGATCGCCTACGTGTTCGCCAACTTCCTGGTGGACATCTCGTACGCCTGGCTGGACCCGCGCGTGCGCTTCGGCGACGCCGGATCCTGACGTGATCGCCCAGTCCGCGTCGACGCTCCAGATGCAGGAAGCCCGCGTACGCGGCGACAGCCAGGGGATGCTGGTCTTCAAGCGGTTCCTCCGCCAGAAGGCGGCGGTCATCGGCGCAATCGTGCTGATCGTCCTGGGGCTGGCCACCGTACTGGCACCGGTGCTGACCCCATACGACCCCACCAAGATCGCCCCCCGAGAGGCGCTGCAGGACCCCAGCCTGGAGCACCCGCTGGGGACCGATCACTTCGGCCGCGATCAGCTTGCCCGGATCCTGTACGGCGGCAGTATCTCGCTCCGGATCGGGCTGCTGGCCGTCGCTATCGGGGCCTCAATCGGCCTGCTGCTGGGGTCCATCGCTGGCTACAGGGGCGGCTGGGTCGATGAGATCATCAGCCGCCTGCTGGACATCCAACTGGCGTTTCCCGGCATCTTGCTGGCCCTTGCCGTGGTGGCCGTGCTCGGCCCGGAGCTCTGGAACCTGATGATCGCCGTTGGGATGGGCACGATCCCGGGCTTCGCCCGGCTCACCCGCGGGCAGATCCTGGCCGCCCGCGAGTTCGACTACGTGCTGGCGGCGCGGACCCTCGGCTGCTCGCATCTCATCATCGTCGTCCGCCACATCCTGCCCAACGTCATGGCGCCAGTGGTGGTCTACGGCACCCTGGCCATTGCCACGGCGATTCTGGCGGGCGCGGCGCTCAACTACCTCGGACTCGGCGCCAAACCCCCCACACCCGAGTGGGGGCTGATGCTGGCGGAGTCGCGCGACCAGTTCCGTCGCGCGTGGTGGCTGGCCACGTTCCCCGGGCTTGCCATCATGCTCACCGTGGTCTCGATCAACCTGCTCGGTGACGGGCTACGTGACGCCTTTGACCCCTGGCTCCGGGGCCGGTAGCAGTTCAGCGCAAGCGGAGGAACCCCCTGAATGGTCGACGTCGGAAAGCTCGTCGCGGATCGGCTGAGCGGGCAGCCAGCGCTGGAGCTGGCCACCAGCATCACCCGTTTCCACCGACCCCCAGGTGGTGCGGGGTACCATGCCACGACTAACCTGGTCGCGGAACACCTGCGCGCCGAACCCGGCGTCGACATTCAGGTCGATCGATATCCGCTGGATGGGAAAACCGTCGCCGGCCACGCCCCGCTGCCCCTGGCCTGGGAGCCATATTCGGCATCTGTTGCCGTGGTCGGGCCGGTCCAGGAGCCGGTGGTCGACATGCGAACCGCCTCGTCCTGCCTGGCCTGGTGGTCAAAGCCCACGCCGCCGGGCGGGATCCGCGCAGAGCTCGTTGATCTGGGGACGGCCGAGAGCGACGCGGACTTCGAGAGTAGGGACCTGCGCGGCAAGGTCGCCTTGATAGGTCATACCGAACGGCCCGGCGCGTGGATGCACGCGGCGCGCCGAGCCATGGAGCTCGGCGCCATCGGCATACTCTCCGACTACCTCTTCTACAGCTTCCCACCCCACCGCACCCGCGCGGGTCTGCCGGAGGCGGTCTTCCTGCTGCGGCTCCCGAATCAGCGGGGCGAGTTCAACGCCTGGGCGTGCTCCATCTCCTACGCCGCCGCACAGCGTCTGCGTGAGCTCCTCAGGATCGGGACGGTCACGCTCGACTGCGACATCCAGTGTCGGGCTTTCGAGGGCGAGGGCCAGAACCTGCTCGCCACCATCCCAGGCACCGACCCAACGGCCGGCACGGTGTACTTCATGGCCCACTGCTCCGCCGCCACCCAGCCGTGCGCCAACTGTGCGGCCGGTCCCGCCCTGATGGTGGAGGTTGCCCGCACCCTGAACGGACTGATCCAGGACGGCCAGTTGCCGCGACCGCGACGCTCCATTCGATTTCTGTTCGTGATCGAGGGCCTTGGCTCACGAGCCCACATCGACGCGAACCGCGACGAGGTCGCAAACGTCAAGGCCGCGTTCTGCTTCGACAGCGTCGGGCACGACCAGGGCAAGCTGAAGTCGGCGCTGCTGTTCTACCGAAGCCCGGACTCTACGCGGTCTTTCGTAAACGAGTATTTCGCCGGCGTGATGGAGCGCGTCCCGCAGGGTGGGTCATGGGTATTTGCGGACGACTCGTCGCTCGCCCCGGTGCAGTTCACCCAGGCACCATACACGCCCTGGAGTGACAACCACTACTGGGTAGGCTATGGCGTTCCGTGCCCGCTCATCATGTCCTGGCCAGACAAGTTCTTCCACACCCAGCTCCTGACGCCGGACAACCTGGATTCGCGGGTATTTCGCCGCGTCGGCATCACATCCGCCGTGGCCGCGTATGAGATCGCGGCGGCCGGCGGGGAGCGGGCCGGAGCCATCGCCGCGGAGGTCGCTGCCAGATCCCGCGCGAACATGGATCGGATCGTCGCGCGCCTCAGACACCTGATCGCGGACTCACCCGCCGACGCTGCACGCCTGGGGCGGCGCGTGCTCCGAGACCTGGACTATCGAGCCCGCGTAGATGGCGAGGCGATCGCTTCCACCCGATCCCTGGTCTCCGATCAGGAGCGCCCGCGCCATCAGACCCGGACCACGGAGCTAGCCAGTGAGCTCAGCAAGCACGCCGCCGAGCTCGGGGCGACGGTGCAAGCGCTCACCGGCGCCGGGCCGCTCGACATCACGGCGCCCACGGGTCGACTCGCCGCCGTTCCGCGCAAGCTGCGCGATGGTACGGAGACCTTCCTGTCCGGGTCGGACCACCCAAAGCTCGCCCGCATCGTCGCCGCCATGCAGGCCGAAGACCCGACGATCATCTACGACTCGCTGCGCCCCATGGGCGACGAGTTCTGGAACCTGGTGGATGGCAAGCGCACGATCGCTGAGATCGCCGACGAGCTCTGCCTCCAGTTTGGCTTCGAGCTGAGCGCGGAGCACTTCGTCCCGCTGGCCGAGGGTATGGCCGAGAAAGGATTCCTGACCTTCGATGAACCGTGACGCCATCCACCAGCACATCGACAACCACATCGGGGAGCACGTCGCCAATGTCCAGCGCTGGATTCGCCAGCCCAGCGTGAGCTGGGACTACCTGGGCGTGTCCGACTGCGCGCAGGTGGTGGCCGAGTCGTACCGATCGCTCGGCTGCTCCGAGGTGGAGATCATCCAGGGGCGCTTCCACCCAGGCGTCTGGGCCTACTACGACGCCGGCTCACCCGTGACCGTCCACAACTACTGCATGTTCGACACCCGCACCGTGGATCGAGGGGGCTGGAAGCACGACCCCTGGGGTGCGGAGCTCGTGCCAATGGGCTCCTTCCCCAAAGTGCTGGTGGGCCGCGGCGCGCTCGGCGCCAAGGGACCCTACGTGGCGTTCCTCAACGCGCTCTCCTCGATCATCGCGGTGGAGGGCAAGCTGCCCGTGAACGTGATGTTCCTTGCGGAGGGTGAGGAGATCATGGGGAGCCCCACGTACCGCGAGTTCGTGGAGCGTTACCGTGACCGGCTGAGCACCGTGGACGCCAGCTACTGCGCCACAAGCTCCCAGAACCCCAACGGCAGCATCAACGTGGGCCTTGGCCTCAAGGGCATGATCGTCATCGAGCTCGTCGCCTCCGGCGGTCGCTGGGGACGGGCGCCGACAAACACGATCCACAGCCAGGCCGCCGCCCTGGTGGACAGCCCACCGTTCAGGTTAGCGCAAGCCGTGGCCAGCCTGACCGACCACGAGGGCCGTGGGTGCGCCGTGAGCGGGCTTAAGGAGTTGTGGAGCTATCGCAAGCCGCTCGACGCCGAGGAGCGCGAACTGCTCGATCGCCTCGCCGAGCGATTCAAGGGTCGGGACTGGCGCGACGTCATCCCCGTCGGCGGCGCCGCAAACGTCGATCGGCTGGTCGGCGGCTCAGACGGAATCGCCCCCCTCGTCAACTTCCTCTACGGTCCCACCCTCAACGTCGCGGGGATGTGGAGCGGCTTCCTGGGCCCCCGCTCCGGCACCATCCCGTTCATCGTGCCCGGAAAGGCCAGCGCCATGCTCGACATGCGGTGGGTCGTGGACATCTCGCCGGACGAGATCATCGGCCACGTCCGCAAGCACCTCGACGATCGCGGTTTCACGGACATCGATATCGAGATCTACTCGTCGTTTTCCCACGCGCAGACCCCCGTGTCACATCCCGCCATTCAGTCCGTGCTCCAAACGGCCTCGGACTGGGGTCTGGAGACGGACGTCTGGCCCATCCAGGCCGGCGGCGGACCGTGGTCGGTGGTGCCGAGCACCTTTCGGGTGCCCTGCATCCGTGGTGGCGTCATCGGTGGGGGCGGCGGCGGCGCCACTGACGAGTACCTCGTGATCGAGGGCGACGGCAAAGTGGCCGGGCTTGCCGAGGCAGAGAAGTACCACGTGGACCTGCTTTACAACTACGCCCGCTCAGCGGGTGCCAGGGTGTAGGGCGGCGGGTGACAGAGTGACACGCGAGCGATCGTTCCACGCCCGCCTCTTCGGCGATCCACCGCCGCCGGACCTGCGCCGCGACAACACGGCGCTGCTGGTCGTGGACATGCAGTACTTCGATGCCCACCCCGACTGGGGCGAGGGACTCACGGCAAAGCAGATGGGCGTTGAGGGTTACTTCGACGAGTACTTCCAACGTATCGACGAGATCACGCCGCGCATCCAGCGGTTGCTGGCTGCCTCCCGCGCCGCCGGTATCGAGGTCATTCACCTGAGGGTATCGGAGCTGACCGAGGATTCGCGCGACGTGGGCCGCAAGCAGGCCGTGCGCGGCCTGTTCGTGCCGCGCTCCTCCAAGGAGGCCGACCTGCTCGAAGGTCTCACCGCCGAGGGCGACGAGATCGTCATCTCCAAGTCCTCCTCCGGAGTGTTTGCCTGGACCAACCTCGACCGACTGCTGCAGACCATGCGGATCGACAACCTGATTTACACCGGCACGGCCACAAGCGGCTGCATCGAGAGCGCGGTGAAGGACGCGGCAGACCTGGGCTACCGCGCCCTGATCGTCGATGACGCGTGCGCGTCCTCCACCATGGCGGACCATTCAGCAGCGCTCGTGCGGATGGACGGCGGGCCCAATCAGATCGTCCAGACGGAGGAGATGCTCGACGCGATCGAGCGGCTCTCCGCTCAACCCGTGCCCGCGCGACGCCAGGCGCTTGCCCGCCACCTGGCCACGCCAGCCGCTGCTCCCCAGGGCGGCGGCCCGGACGATCCGTACCGGGCCATCTTCTTATCGCCGCCCCCGCCTGACCTGTCGATCGCCAGCACGGCGCTCGTCCTGCTCGATTGTCAGCGGCTGACCGCGAGCGCGGATGGCTCGCTGGTCCGCCTGGCCGAGGAGCGGGGGTTGTCCGCCGAGCTCGCGGCCTACTTCGAGCGTGTCTCCACGACGCTGCCCCAGGCGCGTGCGCTGCTCGTGGCGTGTCGCGGCGTGGGTGTACCGGTGATCCACGCGCGGCTGGCCGACCAGACCGAGGCCGGCCGGGATGTCGGGCCACGCCACCGCGCGTACGGGCTGCGCGTTGCGCCCAGCTCGGCAGACGCCCAGTTCCTCCCCGGCCTGGACCCGCGCGGCGACGAGATCGTGCTCAACCGCTCGGGCGCCGGGCTGTTTGCCACCACCAACGTCGATCGGCTGCTGCGGAATATGGCCGTAACCACGGTCATCATCGCCGGCACGTCGTTCGATGGTGGCATCGAGGCCACCATCCGAAGCGCCGCTGACCGCGACTACGACGTGGTGCTGGCGTCCGACGCGGCGTCCCTGTTCTGGGCAAGCGGTGACCTCAAGAAGATGCAGGCCGGCCTGACCACGGTGATGGCCGTTGACGATCTGATCGCGGCCCTCACTGCCCAGGCGCGCCCGGCCGTCGACTGACCGTGGTTCACCGTACACCGTTGCCCAACCTGTTTCCCCCCGCGATCGACCGCCCCATCGCGGCGTCGGACTCCGCGCTCGTCCTGCTGGACTTCCAGCGGTGCTACGTGGACCGTGCGGTGGGGATCGGCAGGCTGGCAGCCGAACGTGGCATCGACGCCGAACTAGACGAGTACTTTGAGCAGGTGGCCTACGCCGTCCGCAACGCGCGCGATCTCCTCCACGCATTCCGGGCAGCGGGCGTCACCGTCATCCACTGTCGAATCGTGGACCGGCCGCGGATGACACCGTCGACGGTGCAGTCCGGCGTCATCGGCTGGCTTCGGTCCGCCAGCGATGCCGACGCCGACTTTTGCGCCGACCTGGCGCCGGCCCCTGGCGAAGTGGTGGTAGAGCGGCGCGCGCTCAACCCGTTCGTCCGGTCCGATCTGGAGCGCGTCGTCGAGGATCGCGGCCTCTCCACACTGGTGCTGGCCGGGGTCGGCGTTGCCACCACGGTCTACCCCGCCGCACGCGACGCGGCCGATCGCGGTTACGCCGTGATCGGGGTCCCAGATGCGTGCGTGGGCGACACCTTCGAGATCCACGACTTCATGCTCAACCAGCTTGTCGGCGGCCTGATTCGCCTGCGCTCAACGGCCGCCGTGCTAGCCGCCATGCAGGGAGGTGCCTCGTGACGGTGGGCACGATCCAGACCGTGCTCGGACCGATCGAGCCCGCCGCGCTCGGCGTCACGCTTACCCACGAGCACGTCTGGTGCAACCAGGCGCTGTGCCGCCTGGGCGACCGCTGGCGGGCGACGGATCCCAGGAGTCTGATGATCCTGGATGAGCCAGACGTCGCCGTGGCTGAGCTCCAGGACCTCCACGCGCTGGGTGGCCGGGCGCTGGTGGAGGCAACGGTCGGCGGCTGGGGCCGTGACGTGGCGATGCTGCGCGCGATCTCGGAGCGCTCCGGGATCCAGATCGTCGCGGCCAGCGGCTACTACGTGGAGGCGTGTCTGCCGTCCTGGACGCCTGAAAAGACGATCGACCAGCTAGCCGACGTGCTCGTGCGCGAGGCCACCTTGGGGGCTGACGGCACGGACATCCGCACCGGCATCCTGAAGGCGGCCATCGGGCGCGGCCGCATCGAAGGCGAGGAGGAGCGCTGCGCCCGCGCCGTGGCCCGCGCCCAGGTCCGCACGGGTTTGCCGATCACCACCCACACCTCCGGCAACGTCCGCTTCGAGATCGCCCAGGGCAACGCCGGCCCCGGTCTGCTCGATCTCTTTGAGAGCGAAGGCGCCGACCTGAGCGCCGTCATCATCGGCCACACCGACGAGAACGCCGACATCCGGGTGCTCGAGACGATCTGCAGACGGGGGGCGTTCGTCCAGTTCGACGTGATCGGCAAGAGCCACTGGATGTTGGACGAGACGCGTGTCCAACTTGCGCGCCAACTCATCGATCGAGGGCACGGCGACCGCCTCCTGCTCTCGAGCGACCGCGCCCGCAAGACCGAGCTGAGGAAGTACGGCGGCCCAGGCTACGGCCACGTCCTGCGATCGTTCGTCCCCATGCTGCAGGCAGCCGGGATAGAGGAAGCCGCCATCGAAGCGATCCTGGTCCACAACCCGGCCCATGCCCTCACCCGCCGCCCGACCCCGTAGGACCTCACGAACAGCGATACCGACGGCGATACCACCGGCCACGCCCGACCGCCTTCACCAGACCGCCCGAAACCAGACCGTCATGCTGCGCCTGTGAGGCATCTAGCCCGCCGCCCGACCGCCGGCGACTTCCTCGTCGCCCGAGCACCGCGTGCCCATTCGCACCCAGCTTGACAGTTCCCCACCCCCTGCCTATCCTTCGACCGCTCCGCCCGGATCAGGGGATGCGCGCGGCGGAGCGCACCACCGCCCCATTGGAGTGTTGATGCCCAGTCCGGCCGCGCGCTCGTCGTACCTGCTCGGCGCCCTCCTGACCGGCCTCCTGCTCGTGCTCCTCGCGCCCGCCGACGGCGTCCACGCCGCGACGATCCAGGTCACCACCTCAGCAGACGAGAACAACACCAATCTGGCCGACTGCTCGCTCCGCGAGGCGCTCGTGGCGGCGAACACCAACGCCGCCTTCGGCGGCTGCCCGGCCGGCGACCCGGACGGTACCGCGACGGACCAGATCACCTTCGCGGCGGGCACGGACGGCTCGGCCATCTTCTTGAGCAGCGGACAACTCACCATCTCATCCAATCTCGACATCGTCGGCAACGGCGTGGCCAACACCATCGTGGACGGCCAGAAGGGCACGGCCTCGGCCACCCGCGTGTTCAACGCGACCGCCGGCACCGCCTCCATCTCAGGGCTAACGATCCGCAACGGCTCGGCCGGCACCGGCGGCGGCATCCTCGTCAATGCCGGCACGGTCACCGTCACCAACAGCACCATCAGCGGCAACTCAGGCACCTTCGGCGGCGGCGGCATCTACGTCACTGGCGGGACGGCCACCGTTACCGTCACCAGCAGCACCCTCAGCGGCAACTTAGCCCCCATCAGTGGCGGCGGCATCTACGTCAATAGCCTCAGCACGGCCACCGTGACCAACAGCACCCTCAGCGGCAACTCGGTCTCCAGTGGAGACGGCGGTGGCATCCTCGTCAACGGCGGCACGGCCACCGTCACCAACAGCACCCTCAGCGGCAACTCGGCCGCCATCAGCGGAGGCGGCATCCTCGTCATCGGCAGCGGCACGGCCTCCGTCACCAACAGCACCCTCAGCGGCAACTCGGCCACCACTGGCGGCGGCATCTTCGTCCAGTCTGGCTCGGCAACAGTGACGCACAGCACCCTCAGCGGCAACTCGGCCCCCGGCGGCGGCGGCGGCGTATTCGGCGTTCTCGGCACCGTCAACCTGCGCGCCACCATCGTCGCCAGTAGTCCCAGCGGCGGCAACTGCGCCGGCACCATCACCTCCCTCGGCAGCAACCTCAGCAGCGACGGGACTTGCAGTCGCGCCGCGGCCTTCACGCAGACCGGGCGACGCCAACAACGTCGCCACCCTCAATCTCGGCCCGCTCGCCAACAACGGCGGCCCCACCCAGACCCACGCCCTCCTCTCCGGCAGCACCGCCATCGACGCCGTCCAGGGCTCCTGCACCAGCAACGGCAACAGCGGCGGTACGACCATCAGCACCGACCAGCGTGGCACCACCCGCCCCATCGACGGCAACGGCGATTCCACCGCCACCTGCGACGTCGGCGCCTTCGAGGCCAGCCCCGGGCACCCTCCAGTTCAGCAACCCCACCTACACCATCGGCGAGGCCGGGCCCTCCGCCACCATCACCATCACCCGCAGCGGCTCTGACCTCACCGTCGGCGCCACCGTCTTCCTCGGCGGCGGTAGCTCTACCGCCACCCCGGCATCGACTACACCGCCACCCCCTGCTCGTCAGCTTCAGTGGGGCGAGACCAGCAAGAACGTCTCCGTCCCGATCCTCCAGGACCCCCTGGACGAGGACGACGAGACCGTGCTGCTGACCCTGGGCAGGGACCGGCGGCGCGGCCATCGGCGCCCAGAGCACCGCCACGCTCACCATCACCGACGACGATCCCACCCCCACCCTGTCGGTCGGCAACGTCACGGTGCCGAGGGCAACGCCGGCAGCACCAACGGGTGTTCCAGATCACCCTCAGCGCCGCCAGCGGCCGCACCGTCACGGTGCAGGCCCAGACCGCCAACGGGATCGGGGTGAGCGGCGCGGTGGCCGGCAGCGACTACACCGCCGTGGCCCAGACCGTGACGTTCACCCCGGCCAGACCGTGCAGACCGTCAGCGTGCCGCTGGGCGACGTGGTGGACGAGGTGGACGAGACGTTCAGCCTGAACCTGAGCGCGCCCACCAACGCCAGTATCGCGGTGGGGACCGGCACCGGGCACGATCACCGACGACGACACGTCGTCGATCGCGGTGGACGATGTGTCGGTGGCCGAGGGCAACGCCGGCAGCACCAATGCCACGTTCACGGTGAGCCTGGAGCACGCCCAACAGCCGACGGTGACGGTGCAGGCGCAGACCGCCAACGGCGCGGGTGCCACCGCCGCCACCAGTGGCAGCGACTACACGGCGGTCAACGTGACGGTGACGTTCAACGCCGGCGAGACGAGCAAGCCGTGGTGGTGCCGCTGGGCGACACCGCGGACGAGCCGAACGAGACGTTCGCGGTCAACCTCGCATCGCCTGTGAACGCGGTGATCGGGGATGCCCAGGGGATCGGCACGATCCTGGACGACGACGGGCCGCCGTCTTGGCTGTCGATCGTGGATCGGGCGGGGCCGAGGGGAACGCCGGCGCGAGCAACCTGGTGTTCACGGTGACGCTGCTGCCGGCCAGCGGCCAGACGGTGACGGTGGTGGCCCAGACGGCCAACGGGGCGGGAGCGAACGGAGCAGTACGGCCAGGACTACACGGCGGTCGGACCGACGACGCTGACGTTCAACCCCGGGGTGACCAGCCAGACGGTGGCGGTACCGATCCTCGGCGACCTGCTGGGCGAGGCGGACGAGACGTTCGTGGTGAACCTCTCCAGCCCGACCAACGCGACGATCGCCACGGCCCAGGCGGTGGGGACGATCCAGAACGACGACGTGCCGGCGCTGTCGGTGAACGACGCCGGTGGTGGAGGGGAGCGCTGGCAGCACGGCTGCCACGTTCACGGTGAGCCTGAGCCAGCCGAGCGCGCTGACGGTGACGGTGCAGGTCCAGACGGCCAATGGCACCGCGACGGCGGGGAGCGACTACACGGCCGTCAGCCAGACGGTCACGTTCAACCCCGGGCGAGACCAGCAAGCCCTTCGTGGTGGCGATCCTCGGCGACACGATCGATGAGCCGAACGAGACGTTCACGGTCAGACGCGGTGCTTCCCCAGGGGAACGGGACGATCGTGGACGACGACGGGGCGCCGGGCGCTGTCGATCGACGACGTGACGGTGACGGAGGCGCAGGGATCGGTGAGCGGAGCCGCGGTGACGCTGCAGCCGCCAGCGGCCAGCGTGACGGTGACGGCGCAGACGGCCAACGGCATCGCGCCGAGTGGAGCGCACGGCCGGGCAGGACTACACCGCGGTCACCCAGACCATCACCTTCACGCCTGGGCTGACGAGCCAGACACGCTCCTCGGACGCGCTGGTGGATCGACGGACGTTCACGGTGACTGAGCGGTCCGACCAACGCAGGATCGGATCCGCGACTCAACGGCCCTGCCGATCCTGGACGGACGCGCTGGTGACCCACAACCCGCCTGCGATCGACCACAAGGATGTCCGAGGGTGGGAGACGGAGGAGCAGAAGCTGCCAGCGGCGCCACACCAACGCCGGCACGCGTGAGGGCGACGGAGGCGCGGGACCGGTGACCAACCGCGACGGCCTTGACGGTGACGCTGCGGCAGCCAGTGCCGATCCGGGGTGGGCGGCAGACGGCGAGAAGATCCAGAGCAGCGCTGACGGCGACGGAGACTCAACCGGCCCGAGTCGCGCCGAGTGGAGCGACACCTCTCACCCTGCGGGGCTCCGCCTGCTCAGCACCGTCGAACAGGAACGGTGCGGTCCACCCGGGGAAGTAGAGCCATCACTTCGTGACGTGCGCCTGGGCTGACGATGGTCTCCACGAGTACCTGCCATCGGCATGAACTGGTGTCCGCGGAGACGGAGGGTGTACCACGGGTGCCTGAGAAGTCCACCGGACGCGCACGTCGGTCCAGCACGGATCCGAGGGAGCAGGCGACGGGCTCACATCCGCGTCCAACAAGGACGACGTTCCGCGACCGCGGTTGAAGAACGGTGGACGCGCGCGACTCGCCCACCACCATCGCGGGCTGGCCCGCGCTTAGCCAGGGCACGGACCGCGCCGCGACTAGCCGGCGGGGAGCGGCCCTGCCGGCACCGTGCGAGGACTCCCTCCTGGACTCGCCCAGGCCGTCCGGCAACGCCATCGTGCTGCTGGCGCTCTTGTTGTACGTATCTCTGCCAGGGTTGACGAAGGGTGAAGCGAATCGGGGTGCGCAAGTTCAGACGGAGCCACCCGCCGCATCGGCATGCGCGCAGATTCTCGCGTTCACCGCGCCTCCAGCGGCAGCCACATGCTGTCCAACGCTTGATGTACGGCCGCAACCGCGATGACGTGTCGGTGGAGGGCGACGTGGTGGAGGTGCACCCCGAAGCGGCGCCGCCGTACGCGGTGATCGGCAACCGCGACGGCCTGGTGACGGTGGTGCTGCGCTGCGGCAGCCAGTGCCCGACGATCCGGGTGGGCGACTACCTGGAAGCAGACGGCGAGAAGATCCACGAGCAGCGCTTCGAGGCGACGGAGATCTCGATCACCAGGCGCTGAGCCCCGAGTCGACGCCACGCACCGTCAGCCGCCGACTCCCCGTACGACGAAATCGAACCGGCCGAGTATGTCCTCACCCTGCGGCTCCGCCTGCATCAGCAATCCTGCGTCGAACAGGAAGTCCGTGGCGTTGCGGTCCACACCGGGGAAGTAGAGCTGCGTGGTGAATGGCGCACCCCCGGGCGGCGTCACCGTGACGTGCAGATGGGACGTGCGTCCCGTGTACTCGGCGGGTACGATGGTCTCCAGCGAGTACCTGCCATCGGCATCGGTGAACTGGTGTCCGCGGAGACGGTACCCTCGGAGGTCGTAGCTACCAGCGGCGTCAGCCTGCCAGAAGTCCACCCGAGCGCCGGGGATCGCTGCGCACGTCGAGTCCAGCACGGATCCACTGAGGAGCAGGCGACGGCCGCTCACATCCGCGTCCAACAAGGACGCACGTTCCGGCGAACCGGCCTTGAAGAATGGGCCGGGCGTGGACGCGCGCGTCAACTCGCCCACCACACATCGCGGGGAATCCTGAGCGCTGACCGGCGCGGACCGCGCGGCACCACTGATGAGCGCAACGACCAGCGCGACGGTCGAGAGCGGAATCCGGGAGCGGGCCATCGATTCCTCCTATGTACCCCACCGCGGCGCAGCGGAGATATCGGCGTCGGCGTGCGAGGAGCGCTATCCTCAGCCTTCGTGTGTCGTGACTCCGCCCAGGCCGTCGTTCGCCGCGGCAACGCCTCGTGACCGGAGCTCTGGCGACGGTCGGCGCCGTCATGCTCTTGTTGTACGGCGCGCTGGTCGTATCTCTGCCAGGGTTGAGCGAGGCCCGTTCCGTCCCGATCCAGAAGGCCGTGGACATTCGCGACGACTTCGGGGCGGCGCACGTCGCCAGTTCGGTGGCGTTTCTCGCGGTCATCATCGCGCTCTTCGTCGCGTACGCCCTGGCCCTGCGGGCCACCCGCCGCATCGGCATGCGGCACGCGGCGCGCCCCATTCTCGCGTTCACCGCGGCCTACCAACTCCTGGCAGTGGTCAGCCCCACGATGCTGTCCACCGACGTCTATTCCTACTTGATGTACGGCCGCATCCTAGCGGTGCATGGAGCCAACCCGTACCTTGACGCACCTGACCGATTCGCGAGCGATCCCTACTACGGACTGCTCTTCTGGACCACCTACACCAGCTTCTACGGGCCGCTCTGGACCCTGCTGTCGGCGGGTGTCTCTCGAGTTGTCGGCGAGGACGCCACGCTGGCCGCGCTGGCATTTCGCGGACTGGCCGGCACCTGCGCGGTTGCGAGCACCGGTCTGGTCTGGCTGACCCTGCGCCGCCTCCGACCAAACGATGCCGCCCGCGGTGCCGTGGCCTTCGGCTGGAATCCTCTGCTGTTCATCGAGTGCGGGCTCAGCGGCCACAACGATGCGCTGCTCGTGGCCGGCGTCGCCGCGGCGCTGCTACTCCTGGTGCGTGGGCGGGCGACCTCCGCGGCCGCGAGCCTCCTGGGCGCAGCCTGTGTGAAAGTGCTGGCTCTGCCCATGCTGCCATTGCTGCTCGCCCACGCGTGGCGCGCGGACCGAGCCCGCCTGGCATTCGTGATGCGGACCGGGCTCCTCCTCTCGGCGCTGCTCGTTGTGCTCGTGTTCCCCGTCTGGGGCGGTCCCCAAACGCTGTCCACCCTGTTGCTGGGCGGCGCCGGGGATCGCTACACCAACAGCCTCGGTGAACTCGCGCTCACCGAGCTACGCGTGGCGTTCGGCGAGAGCCGCGAGGATACGGAGGTCCCGCTCCTGTTCTCGCCCTGGTGGATCGCCACCACTCGTCCCGCGCCACTCCGCGCGGAACGCGGCGACAATGCCCCATCGCTGGTCGAGATCCCTCGCGGGCAGGCACTCCTGGTAGTCGCCCCCCAGTACGGACGCTGGGCCCGCGTGTTCCATCCCACCACGCATCAGACGGGCTTCATCCGAACCAACGCCACGGAGCGCCAGGCAGTCGCACCGGATCGCGGCAGCCTCGACGCCGAGACCCTGGCGCGCGAGCGCGGGCCGACGGGTAGCCCGGCGCTGGCCGGCGCCAACGCGATCGTCCGCGGAGTCGGCTGGGGCACATTCTTCCTCGTCTGGGGCTGGGTGCTGCTCCGCTGCACGGCCAGGGTGGAGCACCTGGTGCGCGGCCTCGTCATCCTGATGGTGGTGACCTACTACCTGACGCTGACCTGGTTTCACCCCTGGCACCTGCTCGCGGGGCTGCTCCTGGCCGCTCTCTCACCACTGACCCCGGCCGCAATCGCGATGTTCAGCCTGACCGCCTCTGCAACACTGATCTATCCCGCGCTGGGGTTCCTGCCAGGCAGTGCCGAACCCCGACTGGAGTGGCTGTTTACCTACCGCGCGCTCGCGGTATTCGGGCTGCCCGTCCTGGTGTTGGGCGGCTGGATGATAGGACGCCGCGCGAACCATGAACCGGCCTAGACGCACGGGTTGCCCGGCGAGTAGGGTCGCCGATGTCCTCGCGCTCGCCGGTCTGTTGGCGGCCTGCGTCCCCATGGTCGCGCCGCTCGGACGCCCCGGCCTGCCAGACACAAACGACACCATCTACCACATCCAGCGCATCGCCGCGCTAGCGGATCTGCAACGCGACGGCGTGCTCTGGACTCGCTGGCTCCCGGACGTGGCCTACGGCTACGGGTCCCCCGTGTTCAACTACTACGCTCCGCTGGCCTACGCGCCAGCGCTGGTAGCCTGCCTGTTCGGTATGGGGCCCGTGGCGGCCTACAAACTGGCCGCGGCGGCGACCGTGTTTGGCTCCGGCCTGGCGATGTACGCGCTGGCGAGAGCGTTCGCAGCGCCGGTTGCGTCCCTCGGGGCGGCCGTGACCTACGCCTGCCTCCCGTACCAGGCTTTCGACCTCTACGTCCGTGGCGCGCTGCCGGAATCCACGGCGCTGGTCTGGCTCCCGCTGATCGCGCTGAGCCTGATCCGCCTGCGTGGCGGTGGCGGCCTCTGGGCGTCGCTCCTCGGCGTCAGCACGGCAGCGCTGAGCCTCACTCACAACATCACCGCGATGTTCGGCGCGCTGGCGTTCGGCTCGCTGGCGCTGTTCGCGGCTCGGGGGGCCCAGGTGGGCGCCCGGCAGTTCTTGCTACGCTGCCTACAGGGAGTCGGGCTTGGCGCGCTGCTCGGTTCTACCTACTGGCTCCCCGCCGTGGCCGAGCGCGACGCCGCCCAGCTAGCCGAAGCCCTGGTGTCCTGGGACGTATTCAAAACCTACTTCATCGGCTTTGAGCTACCGTTCTACCTCGACCCGATCTACGACTACAGCCGCGACGCCCGGCCGGGGCTGATCCATACGCTGCTCCTGGTCATCGGAGTCTTCGTGGTGCTGGCAAACCGCCAGCGCACCTGGCTCGGCGCCTGGGCGGCTCTCACTGGCATGGCCGCGTGGCTCGGTCAGACGGCGCTGGCCATCCCACTGTTCGCGCTGGTTCCCCCGTTCCAGTTCATCCAGTTCCCGTTCCGATTCCTCACCTTTATGGCCCTGGCTACCGCCGTCGCGACCGCGCTCGCGATCCAGCGGCTGGGCGGCAGGCGCTGGCTCGCCGGAGCCGCCGCGGCCGTGACGGTGGCCTGCACCACCGCCTCCGCCACGCTAGCGCTCCCGGATGCCCGCGTCCTGGCGACCGACCGCTTCTTCACGCCCGAGGGCACGATCAGATCCGAGCAGGCGAATCAGGGCACCGGCACCACCGTCTTTGGCGAGTTCCTACCGTCCACCACCACCGACGCCACCCGTCTGCGCCGCGACCTGCTGGATCTGGAAGGCGCCCGCCGTCGGGACCGATCCGTTGAGCCCAGCGCGATGGACGTTGAAGTCCGGGAGTGGCGGTCCGGCTTTATCGCCCTGCACGTGCGCACGCCACGGCCCGAGCGGCTCGCGCTGCACCAGTTCTGGTTTCCTGGCTGGCAGCTAGCGGTGGACGGCCAGGCCAGAGCACCCGTCCGCACCACCCCGCGCGGGCTGCTCGCCGTGGATCTCCCGCCCGGCGAGCATGACGTCCAGTTCTGGTGGGGGTGGAGCACACCGCGCCTCGTCGGCGTCGCGCTGTCGCTTCTCGGGGCGGGCTTCCTCGTCGCGGCCCAGCTCGCGACGGCCAGGCGAGCGCTGCCGATCGTCGCCGCCGGGCTCCTCGTCACAGCGTGCACGATGCCCACGACCGCCGTGAGACAGCTCAAACCCGTCCCTTCCGGGACGCGCCTCGCCGATCAAGTCGCACTGATCGGGGCTGCTGTCGACGCACGGCATCTGCCCGATCTCGGCGTCATTCAGCTAGGCCTGGCCTGGCACGCGCTGATCGATGGCCCCGACCCATTCGACGTCGCCGTGCGCGCGACGAGCGGCGACCAGACCCACCAGTCACGCTGGATCCACGGACCGATGGTGCGCGCCTGGGAGCGAGGCGAAGTCGTGCGCACGATGAGCGACGTGCGGCTCCCGGACGACTGGTGGGTCGGGAGGCCGCTCCAGGCCATCTCGCTCGAGTTGACTGTCAATCAAAGCGCGCCCACGGGCCGCCCCGCGCCCGCGCCGCTCGCTGTCAACCTCGGCTCGGTCGACCCGCCACCGCAATCACCGCCTGCGAGCCGAGCCGGGATGGCCACCGCACCCCGGCCCACAGTGTCAAATCTGGATCTCAGCGGCGTGTCCATCGAGCGCCCCGGCGGCGGATTGGCCCCGCGGGGATCCACGGTCGCCGTGACCGTGGGCTGGATCGCGACGGGACCGGCGCCGGGCGAGGTCGTGTCGGCGCTCGCGCTCCGCGGGGGCGGCGCGGCGGTTGCCGCTGAGCCGCGGGTAGTGGGCGACTGGTTCAACCCTCCCCCGTACTGGCAGGCTGGCGACCGCTTCTCGCAGCACCTTCGACTGCGGCTCCCGCCGGATCTGACCCCCGGCCCATATACGCTGCTCCTCCGGGTGTCCACTCGGAGTCGCTCCTGGATGGGCCTGGCGGCTGAAGGAGTGCCGCGCGGACGGGCCTCGGCAGACCTGGAGATAGGCACGTTGAACGTGGCGCCCTGACGTCCCGATACCCAGCCGGATCGCAAGTTGACAACCGCAAGCCGGAAGCCGTTTACTGACTCAGCAATCGCGATCAATGGGCGGCGCCGCGCGCCGCGGGAGGAAGAGGATGGCCGGTTCCGAGAAGATCGTCGTCTACAACCCCACGGGGTATCCACCAAAGGTCACCGGTAAGGCCCTCGCGCCTCGCCTCGATACCCTCGATGGCAAGCTCGTCTACCTCGTCGACTGTCGCTTCGACGACTCCGACGTCTTCCTCAAGCAGATGCAGGCCTGGTTCGCTGACAACATGCCAAACGTCCGCACCAGGTACAAGCCCATCAACTCCGTCTACACCAAGGATGACCCAGAGACCTGGGAGGAGATCAAAGCCAACGGTGACGCTGCCATCGTTGGCGTCGGCCATTGAAGCACCTGTGCGCCGGCGGTCGCCGTGCACGCCATGACCATCGATCACAAGTACCAGGTCCCCACCATCGCGGTCCATACCGATATCTTCGAACGCGCCGTGCGCTCCGTCGCCCGCGTCAACGGTATGCCCACCATGCGCCAGACCTACGTCCCTCAGCCCGTCATGGGCAAGACCGCGGCTGAGCTCCGCGAGTACATCGAGGGCGTTGACCCGATCTCCGACCTCCCCTTCATGCAGGGCGTCATCGAGGGCCTCACCAAGCCCTTCTCCGCTGACGACCTCAAGAACGCCTCCTTCGAGCGCTCCACCCCGCGCTTCGTCGATCCAGACACCGAGGAGAACCTCCATCAGTTCTTCCTCCAGTCCCACTGGACCGACACCCTCCCCATCATCCTCCCCACCGAGGCGCGCGTCGAGGCCATGCTCAAGGGCACCAGCCGCAAGCGCGACGAGATCGTCGGCCACCTCCGACCCACCCACTTCCGCGAGTACTGGGAGTTCGACGTCGAGAAGGTCGCCGTCAACGCCGTCATGGCCGGCGCCAGGCCGGAGTACTTCCCGGTCATCCTCGCCCTGGCCGCCAGCGGCGCCTCCGCCCGCGGCTCCACTACCTCATCGGCAGCCGCTATGGCCGTGGTCAACGGTCCCATCCGCAACGAGATCGGCATGAACTCCGGCATCGGCGCCATGGGCCCTTACAACCACGCCAACGCTACCATCGGACGCGCCTGGGGCCTCCTCTCCCAGAATGGCCAGGGCGGCTCTACCCCAGGCCTCACCTACCTGGGCTCCCAGGGCAACAACTACGCCTACACCTCCATCACCTTCCCCGAAAACGAGGAGCGCAGCCCCTGGGCTCCCTTCCACACCCAGCACGGCTTCAAGGCCAACGAGTCCACCGTGTCCGCCATCACCGGCGCACACCACACGTCGTTCACGCTGGGATTGAGGGAGACCTACTGGCGCGAGCACGTCCAGTACATCCTGCGGGGCTTCGATCCGCACATGGCGCCCACGTTGGTGCTAGACCCCATCACGGCCAACCAGTTCGTGACCCGCGGCGGCTTCGACACCAAGGAGAAGTTGATCGACTGGCTGTACGAGACGGCCAGCATGCCAGCCAAGCACTACTGGGACTACCAGCTCATCCAGAACTACATCTACCCCCGCGCGACCTTCGGCGAGGAGCCCTTTGCCTCCAAGCTCAAGGCCGCTCCGGACGACATGATCCCGATGTTTGAGAAGGAAGCCATCAACGTGGTGGTCGTCGGGGGCGAGACGAACGGGTACTGGCGTATTATCAGCGGCAATTACCAGAAGACGGTGTCCGTCGACGAGTGGAGGTAGCCACAACCCCCGGCCGTGGCGTGAAGTTTCGCGCCGCGCCGGGAGCGGGCAGATATGGGCTCATATGACGTCGTTGTGATCGGCGGGGGCATGGCCGGACTGACGGCCGGGCTCTTCTCCGCTCGATTGGGCAGGTCCACGCTGGTCCTGGAGCCGCAGGTCCCAGGCGGGCACCTGCTCAACATTGAGAAGATCGAGGACTTCCCTGGTTTCCCCCAGGGTGTCCCCGGCTTCGAGATCGGCCCTGGCCTGCAAGAGCAGGCGGCCAACTTTGGGGCCGAGTTCAGCATGGAGACGGCCGAGAGCATCGAGCGGAATGGCGATGGCTGGCGCGTGGTGACGAACGGGGACCAGCACGATGCTCGCGCGGTGATCGTCGCCGCGGGCTCCGTCCCGCGCGAGCTCGGCGTGCCCGGCGAGCACGACTTTGAGGGCAAGGGCATCAGCCACTGCGCGAGCTGCGACGGCCCATTGATGCGCGGTGCTACCGTCGCGGTGGCCGGCGGTGGCGATTCCGGGCTCCAGGAGGCGCTGACGCTGGCGAACTTCGCATCCAAGGTCATTGTGATCGAGCGCGGCGACGCGCTCAGCGGATCCGAGGTGTACCGCCAGCGAGCAACCGCGTCCTCTGCTGTCGAAGTGCGGTTGAATTCGACGGTGGCGTCGATCATCGGCGAGAAGGGTGTCAGCGCCGTTCAGGTGCTGGATGGCAAGAGCAATCAGTCGGAAGAGATCGCCATCACGGGGCTGTTCATCTACGCCGGGCTTCGTCCGAACACGGACTTCATCAAGGGCACGGTTGAGCTTGACGGTGACGGCAAGATCAAGACGGATCTTTGGATGCGCACCGACCAGCCGGGCGTTCTGGCGGCCGGTGACATCCGGGCGGATTCGGCCTCGCAAGCGATCACGTCAGCAGGCGACGGCGCGACGGCGGCAATCGCGGCGCACCGGTTTCTAGAATCTGGCACCTGGAGAACCACATAGGCTGGCGCCGTGCCAGCAAGACGGCCTCAGTTCAACTCAGTTCGCGATGCGCATAGTTGCGCAGAGGAGGGGACAATGGAGCGTTTCCTGATCAGCAGACGGGTGAGCCGTCGCTCGCTCATTGCGCTGGGCGGTCTGGGCGTGACCTCCCTGGCGTTGAACGCGTGTATGCGGCGCGACACCGCGGCGCCGCCCGCCGCGAGCAACCAGCAGGCGCCAGCCGCCACCGCCGCGCCGAAGCCGGCCGCCGCCGCGCCCGCCGCGGGGGCGCCCCAGCCTACGGCGGCTCCCGCTGCCGCGGCGGCGCCCGCGAAGCCTGTCGAGGTGCCCAAGACGGCCGCGGGTGCTCCCAAGCGCGGCGGCACCATCACCGTCGCGATGCAGAACGACATCCTCACGTTCGACAACGCACTCAACTCAGCCGCGACCAACCCCCACTACCTTATCTACGACCCGCTGTTCTTCTACGAGCGGAACGACAAGGGTGAGTGGGAGATCCGCCCAGGACTCATCGAGAAGTGGGAGATGACGCCCACCAGCGGCAACTTCCAGCTCCGACAGGGCGTCAAATTCCACGACGGCAGCGACTGGAACGCGGACGTGCTCAAGTGGAACTTCGAGCGCTGGATCAACGATCCCAAGTCCATCGCCAAGGGCGTGATCGACGGCGTGGACCTCAAGAACCCGGTCACGGTCGTGGATCCGTACACGGTGAAGGTCAACCTCAGTACTCCCACGGCGTCGCTACTGCAGCAGTTGAACGATGCGCGCGTCTACCCGATGTCAAAGGCCTACTTCGATAAGGTGGGGGCCGATCAGTACGGCCTGGAGCCGGTGGGAACCGGGCCCTTCAAGTTCTCGGAGTGGAAGAAGGCCGACCGCGCCGTGCTGAAGCGGAACGAGAGCTACTGGATGAAGGGTGCAGATGGTCAGCCACTGCCGTACCTGGATAGCGTGGTCTACCGGCTGATTATCGACGACTCGGTGCGCATGCTGGAGCTCAAGGCCGGCACCGTCGACTACACCGAGCTGATCGGCGGCAAAGACGTGGCACAGGTCAAGGCCGATCCGAACCTCGTGTTTTACGAGGGGGATTGGGTGGGCAACACCTATCGCCTCATCTTCAACGCCGAGGGTGGCAAGTTCTTCGAGAACCCGAAGCTTCGCCACGCGGCCCTGTACGCGATCGACCGCGAGGCGATCGCCAAGGCGCTCGGGCAGGGCATCGGACGGGCGGACAAGTACTTCCCATCCCCCGGTTCGCTTGCTTACGACGAAAGCCTGCCGTACCACTGGTACGACCCGGAGAAGGCGAAGGCGCTGGTCAAGGAGGCTGGCTTCGCCAACGGTGTTGACGTGGAGCTGCTCATCATCGCCCGCCAGAACGACAAGCTGCAGGGCGAGATGCTCAAGTCGATGTTCGACGCGGTTGGCATCCGCACGACCGTTGAGGCCATGGAGCGCGTGGCGCTCAACCAGCGGCTGCTCACGGGCGGCGCGGCATTCGACTTCACCACCACGCGCGGCGACAACGGCGCGGGCGATCCCGACATTGATTTCCGCGCGCATTTCTGGTCCAAGGGCCGTTTTGCCAAGGCTCGACTGAAGGACAAAGAGGTCGACGACGCGATCGTAGCCGCGAGCAGCACCTACGACGTAGCCGAGCGCAAGAAGCGATATCAGGTGCTCCAGAAGCTCCTGTACGACAAGGCAGTCTACGGATACCTGTGGACGCAGCGGTGGAACTGGCTATCCACCAAGCGCCTACAGAATGTTCCACCACCCATGGCTAGTGCCTGGGACTTCCGCTCAGCCTTCGTAAGCAGCTAGCAGCCGTGGCCAGCCCGCGCAACGTCGCGGGCTGGCCATCCTGATCTCTGGGGGGCACGCTCGTGCACCGCTTCATCGCTCGGCGATTGATCTCGGCGATCCCGCTGATGTTCCTCATCAGCCTACTCGCCTTCTCGCTGCTGCTCATCCTTCCTGGAGACGCGGCGCTCTCCATGCTGGGCGAGGAGCGCGCAAACGCCAATAATCGCGAGGCGTACTTCGCCCTCCGTCGCGAGCTCGGCCTGGACCAGCCCATCCCGGTTCAGTACATCCGGTGGGCTGGCCGCGCGCTGCAGGGCAACTTCGGCGACTCGATCCGCACCAAAGTACCAATTGGCGAGACGGTTCGCCACCACATCTTTCCCACCCTGGAGCTCGCCATCCTCTCGATGCTGTGCGCCCTCGTGATCGCGGTCCCCGCGGGGATCGTGTCGGCGCTCAAGCCCGGCTCGTGGGCGGATATCGTGGGCACGCTCGGGGCACTCAGCGGCGTCGCGGTGCCCCACTTCTTCCTCGGCATATTGCTCATTTACGCGTTCGGGGTGATTCTGCGCCTGCTCCCACCCTCTGGGTACGTCGCACCGTGGGAGGATCTGGGCCAGAACCTGCAGCTCATGATCCTGCCCGCCGTCACCGTCGGGACAGGACTCGCGGCGGTCCTCATGCGCCAGATCCGGTCGGCCCTGCTTGAGGTTCTCCACCAGGAGTACATCCTCACGGCCAGGGCGAAAGGCCTGGCCGAACAGGTGGTGGTGGTGGGCCACGCGCTGAAGAACGCGGCCATCCCGGTGGTCACCGTGATGGGCCAGCAGGTAGGCACGCTCATCGGCGGCGCGGTCGTCACGGAGACGATCTTCTCGATCCCCGGCATGGGGCGGATGATTGTTGAGTCCATCTCGTTCAGAGACTTCCCCGTCATCCAGGCCGCCGTGCTGGTCCTCGCGCTCTCGGTGCTCGGCGCCAATCTCGCCGCGGATCTGGTCTACGGCTACGTAGACCCCCGCATCAGGCACGACTGATGGCAGATCGCGCCGTTGCCGTCAATGTCCGCCCCGTCACCGTGCTCGGGGTACCCATGCGCCGGCTGAAGGCTGGCAGCTTTCTGTACCGGCTGCTCAACGTGCGCCTCGCATGGTTCGGCATCTTCGTCCTGGCGGGCATGATCTTCCTGGCTTCCACCGCGGACGTGCTGACGCCCTACGACCCCAACTACCAGAACTACGCCGATTTGCTGCAGGCACCCACCGAGGATCACCCGTTTGGGACCGACCAGGTGGGCCGCGACGTGTATTCCCGGGTGGCCTACGGAACGCGCGTCTCCCTTCAGGTGGGCATCATCGCCGTGGGCATCGGTCTGACATTCGGCGTCATTGTCGGACTCATCGCCGGGTTCTACCGCGGCTGGGTGGACGAAGTGCTGATGCGGATCATGGACGCTGTGATTGCCTTCCCGGGCCTGGTGCTGGCGCTGGCCATCACGGCGGCGCTCGGCGCGGGCATCGGCAACGTGATGGTGGCCATTGGCGTGGTGAACATGCCGGCCTACGCTCGCCTGGTGAGGGGACAGGTGCTCTCCGTCCGAGAGCGGGACTTCGTCACCGCGGCGACCCTGTTAGGAGCACAGCCATTCCGGTTGATGGCACTGCACATCTGGCCAAACGTGACCGCGCCAATCATCGTCCAGGGCTCACTCAACATCAGCACCGCGATCCTGACCGAGGCGTCCCTCAGCTTTCTGGGCCTCGGCGTGCGGCCGCCAACTCCAAGCTGGGGCTCGGCACTCCAACAAGGCTACCCGTTGCTAGCGCAGGCCCCGTGGCTTTCGCTCTTCCCTGGCCTGGCGATTTTCATCGCAGTGCTGGGCCTCAACCTGCTGGGAGATGCCATCCGGCAGGCACTAGATCCACGGCTCCGCGGCCGCGGCACGGGCTGACCGGCGCCGTCGGCCCACCCGGCAAATCGCCCAGCGCGCACGGCGGAGCGCATAGTTCTGTCGCGGTGATCGCCGACAGCATGGCACCCACACGACGACCAATTGCCACCCCCGCACCCGCGAACGACCCGTTCGGCCGCGGTTTCATCCGCACGGTCAGCCTCCGACGTGAGCTGATTCCGCCCGAAGCGGGCTACCCCTTTGACATCCCAGCCGTACGCACGCTGCAGACGCTGGAGCTGCACCCCAGCGTGACGTATTTCATCGGCGAGAACGGCTCCGGCAAGTCCACCCTGCTCGAGGCGATCGCCGTGGCGGCGGGGTTCAACGCGGAGGGCGGCAGCCGGAGCTTCCGATTCCAGACCCGCTCCACCGAGTCGAGCCTCCACGAGGCGCTACGCCTGACCAGGAGCATTCGTCGACAGCGCGACGGCTTCTTCCTGCGCGCGGAGAGCCTCTACAACGTGGCAACCGAGATCGAAGAATTGAACAAGCCCGAACTAGGCCCTGGCAATCTCTTCGAATCGTACGGAGGTGATTCGCTCCACGCCCAGAGCCACGGCGAGTCGTTCATCGCGCTTGCCAGCCACCGCTTCCGCGGCGAGGGCCTGTACCTGCTGGACGAGCCGGAGGCCGCGCTCTCGCCGTCGCGGCAGCTAGCCTTCCTCGCCCTGATCGACGACCTGGTCCGGAACCGCGGCTCCCAGCTCATCATCGCCACCCACTCGCCCATCCTGATGGCCTACCCCCAGGCCACCATCTGTCTCTTCGACGAGCAGGGCATCCGCCCCATCGCGTTTCGCGAGACCGAGCACTATCGCCTGACTCGCGATTTTCTCAACTCGCCAGAGGCGTACCTGAGGCACCTCTTCACATCTGGCGGCTCCGCCGTCTCGGAGGATGCTGCACCGGAGTAGCGTCGGTTTCCTCCCGCCGATAGGCAGATTGCGTCACTTGCTACGGCGTGATATCGTGCGCCACCTGCCATGGCCGCCTGGGTATCGCGCGGACTCCTGATCGTGCTCGGATGCACGCTTGCACTTGCCCTGGTGGAGGGCGTCTTGCGCCTTCTGCCCACAACGGCCTTACCGACTGTCAGCACCTTCCGCGAGATTCCGGACGACGCCTGGCGAGACCCGGACTGGATGGACATCCCCTGGCGACGTGGCTTCAGGGCGCATCCAGTCATCGGCTACCAGCACGCCACCAACGCTGACATCCGCGTGCGCCAGGCAGAGCACTCGGGGGGCGAGTTCCGCTTCAAGACCAACAACCTCGGCCTGCGGCGCGACGCCAACACCGCCGTCGAGAAGCCTGCTGGTGTGCTCCGAGTGCTGGTGCTCGGCGATTCACACACTGACGGGATCGTGGACAACGGCGAGTCGTTCGCCAGCATGCTCGAGTCGCTCTTGAATGGGTCCGTCACGCCGGGCACCAGGGTCGAGGTGCTCAACGCGGGCGTCGTAGGCTACTCACCGGCCGAGCAGTACCTCTGGTACCAGCAGAACGGGGTCCGCCTCAGCCCAGACGCGGTGATCTCCGTGTTCTACGCCGGCAATGATGCCCTCGATCTGCTCAACCCGATCAAGGCGAACGTCGACCCGTCCACCGGGAATCCACGTCCACCCGGCGGACCGTCACCGTCCGACCTCGGCGAGATGAAGACCATCCGCGCGGCCAGGGCACTGTCACGCGCCGCGCCACTGGCAGCGCTGTGGGAGCGCATCGGCATTACTGGGGTCCCGGCCGACCCGCCAACTTACTCCAACGACGTGCTCATCAGCGTGCTGCGCCGCTGCTTCGGCTGCTACTTCCAGGGCTTGCAGCAGGCCGCGCATGCCCACCACGACGAGGCGTCCCTGCTCTCGGCCGTACACGGCGCCGCGACCATGTACGATCGATGGCGCCAAGCGGCTCAGACACGCGGTACGCACCTGGCGGTTGCCGTGCTGCCTACCCGCGTTCAGGTGGAGCCCGACCTCGCACGATCCGATCAGAGCGCCGTCGCACAACTACTGGGTCTCGGCGGACCCGACCTGACGTTTGACGACCGGGTGGCCGACTCCCTCCTAGACGACCTCGAGCGCGGCGCCGTTCCCAGGGTCGATCTACGGTCCGCCCTTGTGGAAGCCGGCGGGCAGCCGCGCTACTACAGCGTGGACTGGCACCTCAACCCGCTCGGCCACAGACTCGTCGCTGCCGAGCTAGCACGCAGCCTGGACCTTAGGCCCACCGCGGCCCGGCGGTGACCGCCGTTCCTGGCCGTCGCACCGGGCCCTACAGCACGGCGTGCTCGTGATCTGATCTCGCGAAGTCGCGTGAAGGATCGAAAGCGTCCAGGTCGAGCGATTGCTCCTGGAACGGCGTGGGAAGCGTGACCTTGCCTTCGCGCACGTCACCGGCCACCAGCGACTCAACCAGGAATGCCGTGATCGGGGCGTGCATCACCCCGTGTCCTGAGAAGCCCGCCGCGTGAAACAGATTCTCCATCCGTGAGTCGCGACCGATGAGCGGACTCCCGTCCGGCGACAACCCGTAGAACCCGCACGTTGTGGCCACCAACCCACCGCTGGTCGCGAGCTCCGGGGCGTAGCGCTCGATGGAGAGCAGGATCCGGATCCCCAGATTGTCCACCCCGTGGGTATGCCCGAACCCCGACCGCACCACGTCCTGGTCTTCGTCGGCGAACTCCGGCTCCGTCCCACTCGTCCCCGTCCCCGCCAGGATCAGCTTGTCGCCATCCGGCCGGTAGTGCGCGCCAAGCCCGTTGCCCATGCCGAAGATCGTCATCGGCAGCCCCGCCAGCGCCTCGGCGCTCAGCACGGGGACATCAGGCTTCAGGTGATAGAGATACCGCTTGGTCGGCTCGATGGCCAGCTCCATGCCACCGAGCAGTCGGCTCACCCGCGGGGACCACGCGTTGGTGCAGTTCACCACGGCGTCGACGGTCAGGTCCCCACGCGCGGTCACCAGTGCGGTGAGCCGACCCCGGGACGATCGCGCGCCCACGACCTCTGTCTGTTGCCGGACGTCCACACCAAGCTCGCGTGCGCGACGGATCGCCTCGCCGTAAATCACGGGTGGATACAGGAACCCATCAGTGGGACAAAACGTGCCACCCACGATCAGGTCGGCCCGCATGAACGGCCAGCGCTCGAGGACCGCGCCGCGATCCAGGATCTCTACGGGTACGCCAACGGAGCGCTGGAGCTCAGCCGTCTTCCGTCCCACCTCCCAGGCGCGGGCGGCCGCCCGTGCCCCGCCCCACCCTTCGTCCAGATCGGCGCTGTCGGGATCGTCGTAGAGGAACAGGTAGCCGTTCTGTCGAATGACCGGCTGCCGTTGATCCGGCGGCGTTTCCAACAAGTCGTGGAAGTGCACGTAGAACCACTCGGCGAACAGCATGCCAACGATCGTCTCGCGCGCCCCGAACTGGGCTCGGATGCCGGCCATGGATCTGCTGGACGAGCCGTTGCCAATGGCGGCCTTCTCCAGCAGGGTGACGCTGAACCCGCGCTGGGCGAGGCGGACTGCCGAGAGCGCCCCGGAGACGCCCCCGCCGATGATCGCGACGCGGTCGCCCGACGGGATCACACCGAGAGTCTAGCCCACGCGCCTCCGTAGCTGCGGATCCATGAGGTCACGTAGCGCGTCGCCAGCCAGGTTCATCGCCAGCACGGTCAGCGTGATAGCCATTCCAGGGAAGACCGCCTGCCACCAGAGCGGGTTGAACTTCCCCACCGCTGAGCCCGCCAGCATCGTCCCCCAGCTTGGGGCCGGTGGCGGCACGCCGACCCCCACGAAGCTCAGAGCAGCCTCCGTGGTGATGGCAATGCCCAGGTGGGCGCTGACCACGATCAGGAACGGCGCCAGGCAAGCTGGCGCAATGTGGCAGAACATCACTCGCAGCGGCGCGGCACCGGCTACCCGAGCCGCGTCAACGTACGCCAGCTCCTTCACCGCCAAGGTCACCCCGCGGATGATGCGCATGCTGGCGGGCATGCGGGTCGCTGCCACGGCCACGATCACCGTGGTCAGCCCCGCGCCCAGGACCAGCATCAGCATGGTGGCGAGGATCAGCCCCGGAAACGCGAACAGCACCTCCAGGACGCGCTGGCTCAGCAAGTCGAAGCGACGGCCGATGTAGCCACTGGCGATACCCCAGGACAAGCCGATCAGATCCCCCAGGAATACCGACGCGAAACCAACCAGCAGCGAGATCCGCGCGCCGTGGATGACACGCGACAAGACATCACGGCCGATATCGTCCGTACCAAACCAGTGGGTCGCGGACGGTGCGCGGCGCACGGCGCTGTAGTTCCCCTCCAACGGATCGAACGGCGCCACGTAGTCCGCGAACACGGCCATCAGAATCACCAGGACCAGCGAGCAGAGCGCCGCCGTGCCGAGCGGTGACCGGCGGATCAGCCCGCGCACACCCTCACTCGAGCCGGGGCGAGCCGGGATCACCGGCAGCGCAATAGGCGCGGCGGCCTGCTCAACAGCCATCGGGCCACCCCCAACGAGGAGCTTCAGTCATACCGAATCCTCGGGTCCAGCCAGCCGTAGGTCAGGTCCACCAGCAGGTTCACCACCGTGAAGATCACCGCGTACACGAGGACCAGGTTCTGAACCACCATGTAGTCGCGGTCCGCCAACGCCCGCACCAGCGAGGTCCCCAGCCCGGGAACGCCAAATGCGCTCTCAACCGCGACGGACCCGCCCAGCAAGCCAGCCAGGATCAATCCAGACAGGGTCACCACCGGCAGCACTGCGTTGGCAAACGCGTGCCGCCACATCACGGCGCCCTCCGCGAGGCCCTTGGAACGCGCCGCGCGCACGAACTCGGCGTGCAGCACTTCCAGCATGGAGGACCGAGTCATCCGGGCGACGTACGCCGCCGCGCCCGCGCCCAGAGCAAACGCCGGCCCCAGCGTCAACTGGAGGTTCTGCCCCGGCTGGGTCCACAGGTACGCGATCTCCACGGGCGGGCGCCAGGAGAAGTAGAGGATCCCAATCAGCACTACCACCACGCCCAACCAGAAGCTGGGAATGGCCAGGAACAGGGTGGACAGGATCCGCGAGACGTGGTCCTTCAGCGTGTCGCGCGACCGTGCACTCATGATCCCCAACGGGATGCCAACCGCCCAGGCAAAGGCGATGGACATGATGCCGATCTGGATTGTGATCGGCCCCCGCCGCGTCAGAAGCTCGCTGACGTTGTCGTTGCGCCAGAAGGAACGGCCTAGATCGCCCCGTGCCACGGCGGCCATCCACTCCAGGTACTGCTGATGCAGCGGCTTCTCCAAGCCCAGGTCGGCACGGAACCGTTGGCGGTCGGCCTCGCTCATCGTTGCGAACGACTCCTGGCCAAACGCCACCGTGACGGGGTCGCCTGGCAACACCCGCATGACCAGGAAGATCAAAATCGTCACGCCGATGATGGTGGGCACGCTCACCATCACCCGCCGCAGCACGTACAGATTCATGGATCACCCGCCGCGGGCTGGCTGGCGACCGAAACCGGCCGCCAGCACCCGCTACCTACTTATCCAGCCATACGGTGTCGTACCGCAGCACCATGTAGCTGCCCACGATGTCGTGGTTGAGCCCCTTCACGTTCTTGCGCCAGATCCGGCCAAGCTGCCCCCACCCATGGAAAAACATGGGCACCTCCTGGTCCAGCAGGTCCTCCGCCTCGCGCACGTACCCCTTGCGCTTTTCCACATCGGCCTCGCGGTCGATCTTGTTCAGGATCTCGTCGAACTTGGCGCTTGACCACTTGGCGTAGTTCTGCGGCCCGTTCGTCTTGAACCATTGCGCGAAGTAGTCGGAGGGGTCGTTGATCGCTCCGGCCGGGACACCGTAGGTCATGTGGTAGTCGCCGGCTCGCACTACGTCCCAGTAGACCGAGGTCTCAACCGGCTTGATGATGGACTCCATCTTGAGGTGACGCTTGAGCATGTCCTGGAACGCCGGCGCGTAGATCTCGATACCCGGGCCGGTCAGATCGCGCTGCAGGAAAACCAGGTCTTTCACGCCGTTGGCCAGGCCGGCCGCCTCCATGAGCTTCTTGGCCTCGGCGATGTCCTCGTCTTTCTTCTCGCGGTAGCCCGGCAGCTTGAGGATGTCCTCCTCCTTACCGGCCAGCACGCTGCCCGGGTGGCACCAGCGGCTGCCCACCTTGATGCTGTCGGAGACCTCGTAGGTCTTGGCCAGATCCTGCCTACTTATGACCAAGTGCACAGCGCGGCGCACCCGCGGGTCGTTGAACGGCGGCTTCTGGGTGTTGAACGTGACCGTGAATGCCCAGGTCACCGGGTTCAGCCGCGTCTCCACCTCATTTGGCCGCTTCAGCGCCTCGAAGTGGGTGTCCAGGGAGACGTGGTCCGCGAAGTCGATCTGGCCGGCCAGCACGGCGGTCCCGCGGTCCTTGGCCTGGGGGATGGAGATCCGCTCGATTCGATCGACGTACGGAACCTCTTTGTTCCAGTAGTCCGGGTTCTTCTCCACCACCCATTTCTCGCGGGGCTTGAACTCGACGAATTTGTACGGACCGGTGCCGGGATAGTTGGACACGCGGCGCAGGTCGCCCTTGTTCTCCTCCAGCGACTTCTTGGAGGTAATCACGCTCCAGCCGGTGGCCAGCGCCTCCATGAAGTAACCGCGGGGCTCGGAGAGCTCGAACTTGACCGTGAGCGGGTCCGGCGCAGTGATGGACTTGATGACCTTGAACAGCTCCTGGCGGATGCTCACCACGCCCTGCGGTGGGTCCTTACGGCGGTTGTACGTGGCGATCACGTCGTCGGCCGTGAAGGGCGTGCCGTCGTGGAACTTGACGCCCTGGCGCAGCTTGAAGGTGTAGGTGGAGCCGTCTGGGCTCACCTCCCACTTCTCCGCCAGGTCTGGGATGATGGTCCGCCCACCGTCGTTGGGGTTGAACCGCACCAGGTTGTCGTACATGGGTGACTGGGGCCAGAGATTGACGATGGTGGGCGACTGGTCAAGATCGAAGTGAGCCGGATCCCCGAAGCCGCCGATCTTGATGACGCCGCCCCGCTTGGGGCTGGCATCTGGCGCCTTGACCAGGGGCGCGTCCTGGGCCACCGCGGCCGGCTTGGGGGCCTCGGTGGGCTTGGGCGGGGCGGCGGGCGCCGCCGACTGGGCCGGCGCGGACTGCGCGGGTGCCGACTGCCCCCCACCGGGCGCCGGCGCCTGCTGGCTGCACGCGCTGAGTACCGAAACCGCCGCGGCTCCAATCGCGGCGCCGATGAATCGCCGCCTCGAAACCCCGGCGAGCTTCGGACTGTCCTGGCTCCTGCTGCGAGAAAACGCCGACCGAGAGTGCACGTCCATGAGCATCTCCAGTTCCGTTCGCGGTCCCTCTGCCGCGATCTGACGCAGTGCCGTATTCGGTTTGGCGAGATACTACGCCGCCACCGGGGTACTGTCAACGTCCCGCCATCGCGACACAGCGGCGCCGACCGCGCGGCGAATCGCCGGTTCCCGGCCTCCGGCTATACTGGGCCCGGTGGCAACGTGCCGCCGATCTCGCCACGTTCCGGAGGGCTTCAACGATGAAAATCGCCTTCATTGGCCTCGGCACCATGGGCAGCCGCATGGTGAACAACCTGCTCAAGGCAGGCCACGAGGTGATCGTGAACGACGTGAACCGCGAGGCCGGCCGGCCGCTCGAGGCGAAGGGCGCCCGCTGGGCGAATTCGCCGGCCGAGGCCGCGCAGCAGGCTGAGCTCACCCTCACCTCGCTGCCCGGCCCCAAAGAGGTCGAGGCCGTCACAGTCGGCGAGAGCGGGATCCTCCAGGGTGCGCCGAAGGGCTCCGTGTACGCCGACCTGTCCACAAGCTCCGTCAGCCTCATCCGCCGCATCCACGACGAGTTCGCGGAGCAGGGCGTGCACGTGCTGGACGCCCCCGTGAGCGGCGGCCCCATGGGTGCCGAGAGCGGCACGCTGATCATCATGATCGGCGGCGACGAGAAGATCTTCGAGCGGGTCCGCCCGGCGCTGGCCGCCCTGGGCGACAACCTGGGCTACATGGGCCCCATCGGCGCGGGCGCCGTGGCCAAGCTGGTCCACAACATGATCGGCATCGTCTCGGGCCAGATCATTGCGGAGGGCCTCACGCTGGGCGTCAAGGCCGGTGTGGATCCGGAGCGGCTGCTGGAGGCGCTCAAGGGCGGTGCCTACGGCAAGCAGATGAGCCTGAACCACAGCATCCCCCAGGTCATCTTCAAAGGCGACTTCGACACGCCGCGCTTCGCCCTGGCCCTGGCCCGCAAGGATCTGGGGCTGGCCACCCAGCTCGCCCGCGAGCTAGACGTCCCCATGTCGCTCGCGAACGTGGCGGAGCAGACCATGGTGGAGGCCATGAACAAGGGCTGGGGTCGCAAGGACTCATCATCCCCGTTCATGCTCCAGGAAGACCGGGCAGGAGTCCAGGTCCGCAAACCGTAGGCATGCGCTGGCACGCGCGGGGCTCATCGCCCCGCGCGTTGCGCGGCCGACAGCTTACGCTTCGGCCGAGCGTGCGCGGAGGGCTCGCGCCCGCCCGCTCTCCCAGACTTCCGGGTTGAAGAGACCCTCCGGCCTCAGGCCGGCCAGGAAACGGTCTACGTTCTGGACCAGGAGCGGTGTCTTGGCGCGCTCGCTCTCCACCGAGCCGCCGGCCACGTGCGGTGTGGCCACCACGCTCTCCAGCCGCAACAGCGGATTGTCGGCGGGCGTGGGCTCCTCCTCAAACGTATCGAGCCCGGCGCCGAGGATTCTCCCCGCGAGCAGCGCGCGGTACAGCGCCGGTTCGTCCACCACTCGGCCGCGAGCGCAGTTCACCAGTATCGCCGTAGGCTTCATCAAGCCGATCTCACGCTCGCCGATCATTCGGTCGGTCTCCGAAGTGTGCGGCACGCAAGGCACGACCACGTCGGACTCGCGCATCAAGTCATCCAGCGTTACCGGCCGTATCCCGGCCAGGATCTCCGCGTCCGCCCGTGGATGCCGCTGGTACGCGATAGGGTGCGCGCCGAAGCCGATCGCCCGCCGCGCAACGTGAGCGCCGATGTGGCCCAGACCTATGATGCCCACGGTCTTGCCCTCTAGCTCGTAGGGGGCCCGCGGTGGGTTGGCCCGATCCCAGATCCCGGCCCGCATGTTGGCGATGTCTCGAGCCGAGTTTCGCAGACACAGCAACGTGAGCATGAAGATGTGATCCGCCACGGAGCTCGCGTTGATGCCCACGTTGAGCGACAGCAGAATACCGTGGTCGCTAAGCGCCGCGACGTCGTAATGGTCTGCACCCGATCCTCCCTTGATCAGGAGCTGCAACCGCGGCAGCCGCTCGATCATCCGCCGGCTCAGCACGTACGGGCCCGACCGACCCGAGAGGAGAATCTCCGCGTCCCGGATTTGCGCTATCAGATCCTCGGACGACGTGGTCTCCGTCTGAACAAAGAACAGGTCGTGGCCGGTGAAGCGTCCGCTGACCGCGGCGCGATATCGATCGTCGACGGCAATCCGCATGGAATGTCATTCCCCGCGCAGGGTAGTGGATGACCCGATCCCACATCGCACCCTGCACCGAGAAAGCGCCGCATTGGACAGGGCCAATCGGAAGCGCTAGCGTAGCAGAACATCGACGGGAGCACACGATTGCCTACGTTCACGGCTCAGCGACTGGGTGGCTTCATCGAGACGGTGCTGACACGCGCGGGGCTGACCGCCGAGGAGGCCCACCACTGCGCTGATGCCGCTGTGTTCGCGAATCTGCGGGGCACCGAGACGCACGGCATCGTCTACATCCTGCCGCGAATGCTGGAAAGCATCCGCCAGGGCAGAACCGTGGCCGGCGCCCGACACGTGGTCGCTCGAGCCGGCGCGGGCTCCGCGTTGCTGCGCGCGAACGGCCAGGCCGGGCCGATGCTCGGATTCGAGGCGATGCGGCTGGCGGTGGAAAAGGCGCGCCAGACGGGTGTGGCAGCGATCGTCACCATCAATGGCGGCCCGCTTGGGATGCTGGGCTACTACGCCGATCTCGCCGCACGAGAAGGCCTGCTGGGCATGGTGATGGCGAATACGTCCCCTTCCGTCGCGCCGTACGGCAGCAGCACGCCCCTGTTTGGCACAAACCCCTTCGCCTACGCGGTGCCCACCGCGAGTGGGCCGCCGATCCTGCTGGACGTGGCCACCAGCATGGCGGCCTCCGGCAAGCTGGCCAGCGCCCGACGGCGAGGCGAGCCACTGCCGACCGGCTGGGTCGTGGATCGCGCGGGGGAGTGGATCACCGATGCTGCCCGAGCGGGCGAGGGCGCCATGCTGGCGTTCGGCGGACACAAGGGCTCCGGAATCTCGTTGCTGGTGCACATCCTCACGGGGATGCTCGGCGGCACCACGGTCGGCGGCGAGGTCACCCACGAGAACCCGGATCCAAGCGTGCGTGGCCAATCCACGTTCTACCTGGCGATCGACCCGGACCACTTCGCCTCGCGGGAGGTTTTCACGGCGCTCGCCGATCGCCAGGTCGAGCTGATCCAGGAGACACGCCCTCTACCGGGGTTCGAGGAAGTCCTCGCACCGGGCACGCGCGGGGGCAGGACCACAGAAGTCAGAAGCCGCCAGGGTATCCCCGTCCCCGAGGCGGATTGGCAGGCGGTCCTCCAGGCGGTGCGCCAGCATGGGCTCTCGCCCGAGGCGCTGATGGCTGATCCTTAGCGGAACGGACGGCCGGTCAGTCAGCCAGCCAGCGGCAGGCGTCTTTGGCGTGGTAGGTGATGATCAGATCCGCCCCGGCCCGCTTGATGCCGGTCAGGATCTCCATAGCCACCCGCCCCTCGTCGATCCACCCGTTCTGCGCGGCCGCCTTGACCATGGAGTACTCGCCGCTCACGTTGTAGGCTACGAGCGGCTGGTCGAAGCGTCGCCGCGCCTGCTGGATAAGGTCCAGGTAGGCCAGCGCCGGCTTCACCATCACCAGGTCCGCGCCTTCCTGGATGTCCTGCTCGATCTCCAGCATCGCCTCGCGGGCGTTGGCAGGGTCCATCTGGTAGGCCCGCCGGTCGCCGAACTGGGGCGTGGAGTCGGCCGCCTCTCGGAACGGGCCGTAGAAGCCGGAGGCGAACTTGGCGGAGTACGCCATGATCGCCGTGTCCGCCAGCCCGCCGCCGTCCAGCGCGGCGCGAATGGCCTTGACGCGTCCGTCCATCATGTCAGACGGCGCCACGATGTCCGCCCCCGCCTCCGCCTGGACGACCGCCATTCGGGTAAGCAGGTCCAGTGTCGGATCGTTCAGCACCTGGCCGTTCTCGACCACGCCACAGTGGCCGTGGCTGGTGTATTCGCACAGGCAGACGTCCGTCACGACCACCAGGTCGGGCAGGGCGTCCTTGAGCGCGCGGACCGCCCGTTGGACGATCCCGTCCGGATCGTACCCCTCGGAGCCAACCGGGTCCTTCTGAGCAGGCAGGCCGAACAGCAGCACCGCGCGAATGCCTAGCGGCGGAAGCTCGCGCGCCTCGCGCACCACCTCATCCACTGAAAGCTGGTAGACGCCGGGCATGGAGCCGACGGGTGTGCGCACGCCGCGACCGTGGGTGACGAAGAACGGGTAGATGAAGTCGGCGGGCGCCAGGCGCGTCTCACGCACCAGGTCCCGCACGGCCGGCGTACGGCGAAGCCGCCGCGCACGCGCCAGGGGGAATTCCGCGAGAGCCATGCTTCAATCATAGCGCGGGTAGGTCATTCCAGGACGCACCTCCCAAGACGCACCGCACGACCGCCGTACGCTAGCATCACCCGCGCAAGGCGACGGCCGCGCCGCCGTCGAAGCAATGAGGAGGGCACCGCGCGATGAAGACCAACCCGATGAAGGCGGCCCTGGCCGCCGGCAAACCGCAGATCGGCACCTGGATCAACCTGGTCCGCAACCCCGCAATCATGACGTTGCTCAAGGCGGCCGGGCTGGACTACGGCCGGGTGGACATGGAGCACTCGTCGCCGTCCATCGAGACGATCGCGGACTTCGCCGTGCTCTCCCGCGCGCTCGACTTCCCCATGGTGGTCCGCCCGCCGGAGGGTAACCGCGAGTGGATCACCCGCCTGCTTGACGTGGGCGTTTGGGGGCTCCACGTGCCCCAGGTGGACACGCCCGAGATCGCCCACGAGGTAGTCCAGGCCGCCCGCTACGCGCCGCAGGGTATGCGCGGTTCGGCCGGCGTGGGCTCCCACAACGACTTCGAGGGCGGCATGACGGACATTAGGTCAGAGCTGGCCCACATCAACGCCCAGGTCCACATCACCGTGATGTTCGAGTCGGCCGAGGCGTTCCGCCACATCGACGAGATCGTGGGTATGCCAGGCATCGACGCGGTCACCCTGGGCCCGTCAGACCTGGCCCAGGAGCTGGGCGTGATGGGCACGCCGGATCAGGCCAAGGTGATCGACGAGCACCGCGACCGGCTGATCGCCGCTGCGAACAAGCACGGCAAGGACGTGGCGATGCTGGTGCCGACGCTGGACGAGGCCGAGCGGTGGCTCAAGGCCGGCTGCAAGATCATCGCCTACTCGTCAGACGTGGCGGTGCTGCGCAGTGGGTTCGCGGCGGCGGCCAGGCGGCTCAAGCCGAGCTGACAGACAGTGCACCCGGAGGAAGCGGGCGCACGGTATTCGCCCACTGCCTTCGGGTGGATTCTCATCCGCGAGCCTGAGCTCGGAGACGGCCGGGGACGCCAGGTCGCTGCCGTGGCGCCAGCATCAATGCCACCATGGGCGCCATGCAGGAGTTCGGCCATCTGACGAACCTGACGGTCGTCCAACTCGCCGAAGCCGCACTGGTCGAACCGACTGTAGTCGGCCGCCCTGACGCCGAGTCGCCGGGCCCGGAGCTCCACCGGGACGTGGAGCGCGAGTCCGACGGTCACCAGCTTACGACGAATGGGCTGCACCGGCCTGGCTGACGCGACATCACCTCCCCGCAGCATCTCGTTGATCGCGATCGGCTCGCGAGTCTAGACGCGTAGCGCGAGCCCCGAATCGAGGGCGGTTCGCGCTGCCGCAGGCGTCCAGCCCCGCACAGCAGCGCCGCCGTTCTATCGGCACAAAATCCTCGTCAGAGGGTCCCGGTGCGCGATGGGAGCTCTCTAGCTCACGTGCAGGTCGAATAAACGGACGCGCCTTGGAAGCCGCACAGGACGCGCGACGCCGCGCGGCAGCTTGTCAGGAACAGTCGAGCTACGTCACCATACAGAGAGAGGGTCGAGGTCGATGCAACTCACCGCGGTTTTCATCCGGGTGCCCGAGGGTTACGTCGGATTTGTGGAAGAGCTACCGGGCGCGAACACCCAGGGGGAGACGCTCGATGAGGCTCGTCAGAACCTTCAGGAAGCCGTGACTCTCGTGGTGGAAGCGAACCGGGCATTTGCCGAGGAGAGCTTGGCGGGTCGCGAGGTCATCCGCGAGACGCTGCTCACAGCGTGAAGCGGCGGGACCTGCTCCGCCATCTTGAAGAGCACGGTTGCGAGCAACTACGCGAAGGCTCGCGGCACACCGTCATTGTGAACCCGTCCACCAAGACGGCGTCAACGGTGCCTCGACACACCGAGATCAACTCCTTCCTGGCACGCAAGATCTGCCGCGATCTCAGGATTCCGCTCCCTGAGCGACTCGGCTAGCCGCGCGTTCGCGATACCATCTCCCCAACCACTGTCCGAGGCACCACATGGCCGACTCCGGTTCCTGCTGCGCTCCATCTGCCGGTCGCGGCCACGCTCCTTCGACGCCCGCCCGCCAGCCCTCCGCCAACGGCGACACGGGTACCCGCGGCATGGTCAGGCTGGATGGCGGCGCCTTCCTGATGGGCACCGACAGCCGCGAGGGCTACCCTGCCGACGGCGAGGGGCCGGTGCGCAAGGTGACCATCGATCCCTTCTGGATCGATGCAACGGCCGTCTCAAACGAGCAGTTCGCCTCATTCGTCCAGGCCACGGGCTACCAGACCGAGGCCGAGCGGTTCGGCTGGAGCTTCGTGTTCGCCGGGCTGCTGCCGGACGACTTCCCTCCCACCCAGGCGGTCATGGCCGCTCCCTGGTGGCGGCGCGTGGAGGGAGCACACTGGCGGCAGCCGGAGGGGCCCCAGTCGACCAATGACGATCGCGCCACCCACCCGGTCCTCCACATCTCCTGGAACGACGCGCTGGCCTACTGCGCCTGGACGGGCAAACGCCTGCCCACGGAGGCGGAGTGGGAATACGCGGCCCGCGGCGGCCTGGAGCAGCGACGGTACCCCTGGGGCGACCAGTTGAATCCGGACGGGAAGCATCTGATGAACGTCTGGCAGGGCAACTTCCCGGCCCTCAACACTGCCGAGGACGGGTTCGTCGCCACCGCTCCGGTTGACGCCTTCCCGCCCAACGGCTACGGCCTGTTCAATATCACCGGCAATGCCTGGGAGTGGTGCGCTGACTGGTTCAGCCCCACGTTTCACCTGCGCGGGCCGCGGGTCAATCCGGCCGGCCCGCCCGAGGGCACGCATCGCGTGATGCGGGGCGGCTCCTACCTGTGCCACCGATCCTACTGCTTCCGGTATCGTGTGGCCGCCAGGAGCTCGAATACCCCGGACAGCTCAACCGGCAATCTCACCTTCCGCTGTGTGCGAGACGCCTGACGGCTTAGCCCCCGGCAGGCCCGCCAGAACCCCAGCCACCAGGGTCAGAGGAGACCAATGCCCGAATCACCGGTGATCGGCCGCACCTATCTCGAGTCGTCGCTCCCCCCACGCGCCCCGCGCCGCGCGCCCGACGGCGCGCCGAACGTCGTCTTCATCGTCCTGGATGACGTTGGCTTCGCCGACATCGGCTGCTACGGCTCAGAGATCGAGACACCCCACATGAACCGCCTGGCCGACGGCGGGCTGCGCTACACCAACTTCCACACCACGGCCATGTGCTCGCCCACCCGCGCAGCGCTGCTGACGGGCCGCATGCCCCACGCGGTTGGCATGGGCATCATCACGGAGTGGGCGAACGGCTTCCCTGGCTACCTGGGGCACGTCACGCCGCGCGCAGCCAACCTGGGCGAGATCCTGCGGCTACACGGCTACAGCACCATGGCCGTGGGCAAGTGGCACCTTATGTCCACGCTGGACGCGACCGCCGCCGGACCGTTCGACCACTGGCCCACCCAGCGCGGGTTCGACCGCTGGTACGGGTTCCACGGCGCCCTCGCGGACCAGTGGCATCCGGAGCTGTTCGAGGACAACGGCACCCTGGACCAGCCCGAGCGACCAGACTATCACCTCTCAGAAGACCTGGTGGACCGCGCCATCCAGTACGTCTGCGACCAGCGGGTGAACGCGCCGGAGCGCCCGTTCTTCCTCTACCTGGCGTTTGGCGCCTGCCACTGGCCCCACCACGTGCCCCGGCCCTTCATCGAGAAGTACCGCGGCCGCTACGACGTGGGCTGGGACGCCCTGCGCGAGCAGCGACTGGCCCGCCAGAAATCGCTGGGGATCGTCCCGGCGGACACCGTGCTCCCGCCCAGCAACCCGGGGGTGAAGCCCTGGAGCGACCTCTCGGCCGACCAGCAGCGGGTGTTCGCCCGCGCCATGGAGGTGTACGCTGGCTTCCTGGAGCACACGGACGCGCAGATCGGCCGCCTGCTGGGCTACCTGGACGAGATCGGCGCCACGGAGAACACCCTGGTGGTCCTGATCTCGGACAACGGCGCCAGCCCGGAGGGCGGCGCGGACGGGGCGGTAAACGCTCGCAAGCACCTGGTGTACGAGCCGGAGCCGTTGGAGCAGGTGCTGGCCTCCGTGGACCTGCTGGGCAGCGATCGGGCCTACAACCACTACCCCATGGGTTGGGCCCAGGCCAGCAACACGCCGCTCAAGTGGTACAAGAAGGACGTCCACGGCGGCGGCATCCGCGATCCGCTGATCGTGCGTTGGCCGGCCGGCATCCAGGCCGCCGGGGAGCTCCGCCACCAGTACCACTACGTGGCGGACGTCACACCGACCGTCCTGGAGATCCTGGGCGTGACCGCGCCCGCCACTCACAACGGCGTGGCGCAGATCCCCATGCAGGGCACCAGCCTGGCGTACACGTTTGACCCCACGGCAGGTGGATCAGAGACGCCCGGCCGACTAGAGACGCAGTACTACGAGCTCCTGGGCGACCGCGGCCTGTGGCACCGCGGCTGGAAGGCCGTTGCCCGCCACGAGAAGGGGACCGACTTCGACTCTGACCGCTGGGAGCTGTACCACGTGGAGCGCGACTACTCCGAGGCCAACGACCTGGCCGCGGGGCAGCCGGAGAAGCTTCGCGAGCTGATCGAGCGCTGGTGGGCGGAGGCCGGCAAGTACAGCGTGCTCCCGCTGGACGACCGTGAGTACGAGCGGTTCGCGGCCAACATTGCCGACCGGGCACGCCGAGTGACCACGCTCTACCCGGGCATGGCGCGCATCGATCGGGCCCACGTGCCGGACGTGACCAACAAGTCGTTCGCCATCGAGGCCCACGCCGACCTGGGCGCGGACGGCGCGGCGGCTGGTGTGCTGCTGGCGGTGGGCACGCGGTTCGGCGGATTCACGCTGTTCGTCAAAGAACGACAGCTTACGTTTGAGTACGTCTACAGCGACGAGACCCGCTGGAGCGTGACCTCGCCAGGGCTGCCGACGGGGCCGGCCACGCTGGCCGTCCGGGTTCGGAAGACGGGCGACCGCCAGGCCGCGGCCACGCTGCTGGTGAACGGCGCGGCGGCTGGCGAGGCGGCGCTGCCGAAGACCTGGCCGGTGGCCGGGCTGGCCGGCGGCCTCCACTGCGGGCGCGATGGGGGATCACCGGTCAGCGACGCCTACACCGTGCCCTTCCGCTTCAGCGGTCGGCTGGAGAAGGTGGTGGTCACACTGGAGCCAGACGGCGCGTCCGACCCGCGGGCGGCATCGCGGGCGGCACTTGTAGAAGAATAGTCGCGGCAGGACACGGCGCACAGGCAGACAGCGCACAGGCAGACAGCGCACAGGCAGGAGGACACACCATGGCATATCGCATCGGCATCATGGGCGCGGGCGCCATCGGCTCCGTGGTGGGCGGGATGCTCACCAAGGCGGGCCACGACGTCACGATGATCGACCAGTGGCCGGCCCACGTTGAGGCCATGCGCACCACCGGGCTGCAGCTCAGCGGCACCTGCGGCGAGCACACGGTGAAGATGAACGCCCTGAACCTGTTCGAGGCGCAGCTCATCAGCGAGCCGTTCGACGCGGCGTTTCTCTCGGTCAAGGGCTACGACACCGAGTGGGCCACGATGTTCATCATGCGGTTCTTGAAAGAACCGGAGGGCGTGATCGTTGACTTCCAGAACGGCATCAACGACCACCGCGTGGCCGCCGTAGCTGGCGCGCACCGCACGCTGGGCTGCGTCATCACTATCGGCGCCGGTATGTACGAGCCGGGCAAGGCCATGCGGACCGACACCAACGAGGTGGGGTTCAAGATCGGCGAGCTGGACGGGAAGGAGACGGCCCGCGCCCAGAAGCTGGCGGACGTCATGTGCGACGTGGCCACCACCAAGGTCACGCCCAACCTGTTTGGCGAGCGCTGGTCCAAGCTGGCCGTGAACTGCATGGCCAACCCCGTGGCCGGCCTGAGCGGCCTGGGCTCCAGCGAGGTCCGCACCGATCCCATCGCCCGTAAGATCGCCATCCGCATCGCGGATGAGGTCATCCGGGTTGGTCGGGCCGCCGGCTACGAGGTCGAGCCGCTGTTTGGCATCCCGGCGCAGAAGTTCGTGGACGCGGTGGCAAGCGAGGACACCGCCGCCCTGGAGACCGAGATGGGCGCCCGGGCGACGGGCCTGGCCATTGGCCGGCCGTCTTTCCTCCAGGACGTGATGCGCGGTCGCCGCACGGAGATCCAGGAGCTGAACGGACTGGTGGTCAGCGAAGGCCGCCGACTGGGCGTGGCGACGCCGTTCAACGAGGCGATCGTCCACGAGGTGGTGAACTTCCCGGTGGGCAAGATCACGCCGAATCCCAAGAACCTGGAGCCGCTGGCCCGCATGATCAAGCAGGCCATCCCCGCGACTTGAGTCGGCACCAGGCCGTCGCCCGCCGATGGCGGGGGCGGGCGACGGCCTGGTGGGCGCCGACAGGAACCGTGGCCGAAGGTGCTCGCCCAGGTGGGCGAGCTTTGGGACGGCGTGACATCCTGGGCCCGTGGACGGCCCGTCCTGGCGGAGGTCGGCGGTGTGCGCGGTTCGACGGCGAGGCCGGGCGGAGGCGCCTCGTTCGCATAGGAGCGACGCTCTGTCGCGCGCCAAATGTGCCACCCGGTGACACTACTCTGGTGACACTACTCTGGTGACACTACTCTGGTGACACTACTCTGGTGACACTACTCTGGTGACACTACTCTGGTGACACTATTCTGGTGAGATTACTCCGGTGACAGTGTTCTGCTGTCGGTGTTCACCCGAGTCCAGGCGGATCTGGCCAAGAGCCAGGGGTGAGCGGAGGGAATTCCGCACATACCTCTCTACGCTGACCGGGCAATCTTGCCCACACCAGGAGGCAGGCTACGCCGCCGCTCCGCTGCTCGCGCGGCCCACGATGCCCGCCACCTCCCGAGCGAACCCCGCCAGCGCCACAGCCCACAGGAGGTAAGCCACCGCAACCAGCGGTGCCTGGACGCCCAGCGCGAACATGCTGGCCCACAGCGTGGCCGCGCCCGCGTGCACCAGGACCAGGCTGGCCCACCCGCCGCCCAGCGTGGTCGGCTCGGCGGGCAATAGCCAACGCCGAAGCAGGAAGGGCACGGCGGCGCGGCAGAACTGCAGCACCCAGCCGTACATCAACGCCTGCGGCGCGCTCTGCTCGATGGCGGTGCCCTCGATAGCGCCGGTCATCACCAGCGGCGCCACGAAGATGGGCGCCAGGAACCAGGCGTAGGCCGTCACCAGGTGGAGCGGGCCCGGCTGGCGGAGTCGGCCGCTGGCCACGAGCGGCTTGACCACGTTCAGCAGCAGCCAAATGGTGGCCACCTGCTGGAGCAGCACGCCCGGCATCGTCAGGAACATGGCGTTCAGCCAGGGGCCTAGCACCAGCCCCATCGCGCCCAGCGTCATAAGCCAGAAGATGACGGGAACCGAGCGGGGCCAGGCCAGGGGTTGGCCGATGATGTCCGCGTGCAGATCTACCAGGAGACCGGCGAACAGCAGCGCCACGAAGCCGAAGGCGTTGGCGTGGATGTGGGCCTCGATGGGCGCCGCGACGGCCAGGATCGCCGTCCAGCCGAGCCACAGCCCCGTGCCGAGCGTGGCACCCACCAGGAGGAACGCCAGCGCGGCCAGGTAGAACCGTCGCCCGGTCAGACCGGGCGCGGATCCAGCCGTCGCGGCGGCGTCCGGAACAGCGTGGCGGATGAGCGCGGGCGCCTGCAGCGCCACGGACAGCATCACGAGCAGCCCGCCGGCGGCGATCGGCGTCGGCTGCACCAACGGCACGCCGATCAACAGGAGCAGCAGGCCCACGTTGAGGCACAGCCACACGTCCCAGCGTACGGTCGGTCGCGGCAGCCCGGCGCGGGCCGCCACGAGCCCCGGCATGACGCCAAACGCCAGCTGCGCGCCGATCCCCAGGGTGATCGGGTGGACCCGGAGCCAGCGCAGCCCGCTGAAGAAGGGCACAAGGCCAAGCGCGGCCGCGGCGGCGTCGACCGCCACCAGGGCGGCGAGCGCGGCGTAGAGGAGGGTCATGAGCGCGTACGGCAGCGGCATGGGAATGCTCCAGTCAGCAGCTATTGTCAGACCCGCGCCCGCCCTGGGCCAGGGACGGCTGTCCCGGCAAGCGGTGAGGTCTACCCGTGCACGCCCGAGCCGGTGCCAGCGACCACCCGCATCCCCAGCCAGACGCCGTCGCGGTAGCCCCCACAGCCGCCCGCGTGCTGAGGCACGAAGCGCTTGCACTCGCGGGCTCAGGATGCAGAGCGAGACTCGGCGTGTCGCCAACGGGGCCGGCCCACCCACCGCCACTGAATCCCCCATGCTACCCTTCAGCAAACCGCCGCAGGCCAAGGACAAGCACGATTCTCAGCCTGATCGCGGCGCCACCTAGCATCCTCAGCGTCATGCAGGATTGATCGTGCCCGCCAGCGTTTCGCGATCGATCACGGCCCCGATCCTGCTGGGCCTGCTCTGCCTCCTGGTCTACAACGCCAACATGCGTGTGATCGGCTCCGGCGACACGTTTCCCGCCCGGTACCTCCCACTCATCCTGTGGCAGCAGGGCACCCTGGGTATCCACGCAAACGCCCGCCTGGTCGCACACGGACATTCGACGGTCCAGCCGTGGCGACGCCCGCCCGTCGCCGACGGGCCAGTCACCTACCTCGAGCCGTGGGCCTACTGGATGGTCCGCACCCACGAGGGAAGGCTCGCCTCCCTGTATCCCATGGTGACACCTCTGATCGTGGCGCCGTTGTACCTTCCCGTCGCCTTCTGGATCGAGAAGAATGGCTGGGGACAGCCACGGATCGATCGGGTGGCGGAGCTGATGGAAAAGGTCTCCGCCTCCGTGCTGGCCTCGGCCGCCAGCGTCGTCACGTACCTGGTGCTGCGCCGCGACGGCACGCCATGGAGCCTGCCGCTGGCGCTGGCGTTCGCGTTCGGCACCAACACCTGGATGATCTCCAGCCAGGCGCTCTGGCAGCATGGGGCCGGCGAGCTCCTGATCGCCCTGGCGCTCCTGCTCTCCGTCGTCACAGCCGCACCGCTCCGCACCGCGCTGCTCGGCGCCGTGTGCGCATTGATGGCGGCGAATCGACCGCCGGACGCGCTGGTCGCCACGGCGTTCGGACTGTTTGCCCTCTGGCGACTCCGCTTGAGCGCCCTCTGGCTCCTGCCCGGCGCCGCCCTCCCGCTGGCGGCGCTGCTCTACTACAACCTGGGCATGATGGGCGACATCGCCGGTGGGTACGGCCTCGCAAAGACCCCGGCTAACCCCTTCTTTCGGCTCGACTGGGCAGGCGTACCTGGGCTGCTGGTCAGCCCAGCTCGCGGCCTACTCGTGTTCGCGCCGTTCTTCCTGTTTCTGCCCGCGGGGCTGATGCAGCGCGTCCGTACGGCGGACTCGAGGCCGCTGGCACTGGCGCTCAGCGCTGCAGTGGTGGCCCAGGTCCTGCTCTACTCGCAGGCAGACTGGCGCGCCGGCGTCTCCTGGGGGCCGCGCTGGATGACCGACCTGCTGTCCATCCTCGTCTGGCTGCTCGCGCCCGCCCCGCTCGTCCTGCGCCCGATAGCGCGACGCTTGCTCGTCGCGGCCATCGCCGCCTCGATCGGCATTCAGACGGTGGGTGCCTTCCGGTACACGGGCACCAGCGACGAGCGAATCTTCGGGGGCAATCCCGCCTCCATGGCAGGTGCGTGGGATCCCAACAACCTGCCGTTCCTGGTGGAGCTACAGCATCCGCCCGCGAGTCGCGAGCTCCTCTGTGATGCCCTGGGGTCGCTGGATCTGGTCGGGACGGCCAGGCTCACCGGTCTCGGAGACGTCCCTGAGCTGAAACACGGCGCGCCGCTGGAGGGCTGGGCGCTCACCTGCGGCCGCACGCCGGCCCAACTGCTGGTGCTGATCGACGGGATCGTCGTCGGCGCCACCGCCGAATTCCTCCCGCGGCCGGACGTCGATCAGGCGATGCGCTCCAGCGCGCCCGCTGGCTGGCGCGTCCTGGCCAACACCCGAGGCATCGAGCCCGGCGAGCGCGTGCTCCAGCTTGCCACCCGCATCGAGCCCAGGAGCGATATCCGGATCATCCGCGAGCAGCGCGTCTCCGTACTGGCCCAACCGTCCGAGCTAGAGATCATGGCGGAGCGCGCGGCCGCGCTGCTGCGGGAGCATCAGGCCGCCGAAGGCTACTGGCTCACGGTGCACACGAAGAGCGGCTACGAGGCGCCGCAACCGGAGATGAACACGTTCCTCACCTCCATGCTGGTGGACACGCTCTCGCGCATCGCGCGGCAGCACAGCCTGGAAGACGCGGTGGAGCGCGCGCGCAGGCATCTGGCCGCCCAGATCGAGCCCAGCGGACTGGTCCGCTACCACGGGCTGCCGGACGGGCCGCTCATCGGACGGCTCGGCTGCGCCATCACGCCAGACGCGGACGACACGGCGCTGGTCTGGCGGATCGCCGCGCTGGATCCCGGCGACCCGCGCACGCAGTCGATGCTGGCCGAGCTCGCTGGGTACCGGGACGCACGGGGTCTCTATCGCACCTGGCTCGCCGCGCAACGGGACTATCGGTGCATCGACCCCGGGCGCGACCCCAATCCGCCGGACGTGGCCATCCAGATGCACGTGTACCTGATGCTGCGCCAGATCGACCCACCCGCCGCGCAGAACCTGTGCGTTGCGCTGCAGCACGCGTTCCTGGACGACGACCTCTGGGTGTACTACAAGCAGGCGCCGCTGCTGCCGTACCTCCGCGCGGCGGAGCTGAGCGGACTGGGCTGCCCGCTGCCCCTGCCGGCGGAACGGCTGGCCCGGCTCGCCGACGGCCAGGAGACCTGGGCGCAGGCCGCGCGCTTGCTCGTGCAACTGGCTGCCGCGCCGGACGATGCCGCCGCCCGCGCGGCCGCCCGCGACCTGCTGGCCCGGCTCAGCAATGACGACTTCGCCCAGCTTCGCCGGACGCCGCCGTTGCTGTACCACAACGACCTGACGGCCACGGTCAGCAGGTTCTACTGGTCAGAGGACTTCGGCTACGCCTTGTGGCTGCGGCTGTATGAAGCGGCTGGCCTTCGGCCAGGGCAGCCGCGGTAGCCAGTGGCCAGCAGCACGACCGCGCCGTCGTCCGTCCAGCAGTACACCCGCGCCACGCGGCACTTCGCGAGCACCCGCGCCACGGAGGTGCTGGCACTTCAGGCCTCGCCCATTCTCGGCTGCGCCCTGGGCGGCTTCAGCCTGGAGCGGGACGGCGCGCTCCGGGTGGTGTTGCTGCTGCTCGGCAGCCTCGCCCTCACCGCCCACGTCTTCGTATTCAACGACTGGGCCGGGCACGGCAGCGACGCGGACGACCCCCAGCGCGCCGCCGTCATCCACGCGCGACGCGACGTCAGCCGGCAACAGATCCTCCACCTCGCGCTCGCCCTCCTGCTGGTGGCCATCGTTGCCCTCGCCGTGGCCGGACCCGCGGCGATCCTCTTCGGCGCGGCGATAGCCGTCCTCAGCCTGCTGTACTCCTGCTCGCCCGCGCTGGGCAAGCGCACGCCCATCGTCGCGTCGTTCAACCACCTGCTCGGCGGCGCCGCGCACTTCCTGCTGGGCTACACCGCCTTCCACACGCCGGACACCCGCGGCCTCGCCACGAGCCTCTTCTTCGGCCTGGTCTTCGCCGGCGGCCACCTCAACCAGGAAGTCCGCGACCACGAAGGCGACCGACTCAGTGGCATCCGAACCGCCGCCGTAGCCTTCGGCCCCAGGGCAACCTTCCTGGCCAGCCTGGCCACCTTCACCGGCGCCTACGCCCTGATCGCCACCCTGGCCACTCTGGGCCTGCTCCCCAGCCTTCTGCTCTGGACCACCCTCCTCCTCTGGCCCATCCACCTCATCTTCACCCTCCAGGCCCTCCACCGCGGCCTCAGCTACGAGACCGCGCGGTGGATGCAGCGACGGTACCGACTCCTGTTCGCCGCCGTGGGCGTCGCGATGCTGACCAGCCGCTAACGCCCACCCGTCCTTCAAACTCGCGAACCGCCGGCGCCAGACGCCCTCGCCGTCCGGGAGAGGGCTGGGGTGAGGGTTCTAGCGCGATGAGGTGGCGCAGGGCTCCGGGGGCCGCCCGCGCCCAACAGCCGCCTACCGGCCAGGCCCGCCCGGTCAACCGCCACGGAGCCAACACCCACCCCCAGACGCGCGACACCGCGGGCCCCATCCGCCCCGCGTCGCCGACCCAACCGGCCCCGCACCCGGGTCGTCCCTGCGCACCCAGGAACCCATACGCGCCGGCCGTCAGTTTGCGATCCACCCGACTCCGACGATGACCAACCCCACGCCCGACCGTGGTGTCCAACACCGCGAACCACCGCCAAAGTCCGAGGAAGTGGGTCAACGTACCGAAGAAATCAGACCCAACACGCCCACAGAACCAACAATCACCGCCGGAACCACCCCACAAATGGAGATCGTACGCACGAGGCCGAAGTCACGCGCGATGGTCTGCTGGATGGCGCCGCTGCGCAGTTGATGGATCAGATCACGAAAGACGTGCACGTGTAGCCGCTCCACAGAAACCCTCCACGGCACACAACCGTGGAGGACGAGCCCGGTGCCACCCCAGGGGTGGCCTAGACCGGGTGCTCATGGGTGCCCTAGATCACATGCTCACGGGTGGCCTATACGACAGTACTCAATGACATCACGGGCGCATCACGGCGAGATCACAGGCGCGTTACGGCGCCGTTCTGAGATAGTTTCTACGGCATGATGCGGATCTTGATCGGCTTATGCGGCTCGAATTGACGGTACTCATCTTTTCGTGGTGACCAGGCGGCCCAAATCAGCACATCACCCTCCACGGTGAACGCCTGCTCGACGCTGTACTCAAACCCACCAGTCTCATTCGGCGGCAAGTACACACCAAATCGGTCGGGGAAATCCACGACGCTGGAACCGTCGTCATGCGGATCCGCGTCGGGGCCACGGGCAGCCGCAAAAATCGAGTAGACAGTCGCCGGCTGTGCGTCGCGGTTGAGGGCCGTGAACGTGACCTTCACTGGTTCGTTGACGCGCGCTGTGGGTGGCTCAGCTTTGATCAATCCCGACTTCAAAACGAGGTGAGGCTCCGGGCGAATAGCAGCTTCGTTCCAGAGCGATGCAACCAAGCTGATGGACGCGGCACAGACGACAACACTCACAGCGACGAATCCTACATCGCCCGACCATAGCTCGAATTTTCGACCGACGCTAGGGGTCGAGGCACCGGCCGTGACCAGGAGCAAGCGCTCAATCCGAACTTTCCGAGTCAGAAACAGCTGCGAACCGACCCAGCCCGTCGCGAACGCTGAGAGGATCCCCACAGCCAGCGCGATCCAAAACCGATACGGAGTCACGTATGCTGACACGGGCCAATACGGGGACACAGCTCCGCCGACTTCAAGAACGGCGGCCATCCACTTCATTAAGCGCATTCTTGGTACCGAACCCGCGATAGTCGTCGCCGTGACGATACCACACCAATCCTCGGTCCAGTTATTGACGACGTGCGCTGCGGTCACGTGAAATATTGTCTCTCGATCCATGGGCGACGGCCACGGTGAGAAGTACCCACCGCGCGGTAGCTACTCAGCTGGCGTATGCAGCGGCCAGTGGCGAGGGACCCGAGAGCAGGCGGATCGCGGCGTAGAGGTTCTGGCCTTGCTTGCGCGCGGTCTGCAGCACGCTCGTGAGAATCGCGGAGGTCTGGCTGCCCCACTCCGACCGATACCCACCGGTCACCTTGCGGTGGATCACGCTGTTGCGCAGATCGCGCTCTGACGCGTTGTTCGTGGGGTCCACTCCCTCGCGCTCCAGGAAGACGAACAACTCGGACCATAGCCGCTGGTAGCGTTGCTGGAGTCGCCAGGCCATGCCCTTGCCGAGCGGCGGTCCTTTGAGCAATCGTTCCGCGGCGTTGATGATCCGGACCCTCCGTCGTTGGTAGCTCTCCATGCTGATCTGCGCGCGCTCGGCGTGCAGCCGCATCCCGCGCCCGAACACGTGCCGCAACTCCTGCGCCCACCACGCCGCGTCCGGCTCAAGCTCCGCGGCTCGGGTCAGTTCCCGTACCTGATGTGCCAGACACAACTGCCCGGTCTTGGCCGGCGCTCGAAGCTGCGGCGCGTACGCATCTGATTGCCATACGTCTGGTACCCCACCGTCCAGGAAGTCATCAATGACTGATCCACTCCGCGTCCGCGCGACGACATGGTAGCTGGCGGTTGCGGTCTGGAAGAGTCCGCGAAGCCAGGGTCCAGTGGACCCTGTATGCCAACGGTTACGACCATCTACCCGGGCCCCCGTCTCGTCCGAGCCAATCACCGGGCTCGCCTGCACTGCCTCTCGGATCGCCTGGTAGCGCGTCTGTCCACGGTCCAGGAGCCGCTGCAGCATGTTGGCCACCGCCCCCTCGCTGAGCTGGACTCCGAACAGATCCTTGCACAGCTCCACCAGCCGCTCGAACGAGACGTGGTGGCGCTCGTGCAGACCTGTCCTGAGCGAAGCGAGGGATCTGCAATCACGGTTTCAAGCTCCGGACCGAACGTGCGCGTCGACTCCAGACCCGCGGGATGCTCCGCTACCGTGACCAGGCCGCACTCAGTGCAGCATGCCTGGTAGGCCCAGGACTCCACGACCACCGCGCGCGCCGGCACCACATCGATCACCTGGCTGCGGCGCACTCGCCGCTGGCCCGTGGCATCGAGTGCGTGACCGCAGCCGCGACATGCAGTAGCGTAGCAGCGGACGACAACGTCTGGCGGTTGGCGCAGGCGCGAGTGGCCCTGGTGACCACGCTTGGGTCCATGCTTGCGGGCGCGGCGCTCGGCCCGGTTGGGCTTGAAGCCGCGGAAGCGTGCTCCAGTGGAGCCCTGAGCCGATGGTGGCAAGCTGGAGTTATCGGGTGTGGTGGGGGGCCGGGTGAGCTCGTCGATCTTGGCCTCGAGCTTAGCGACGCGGGCGGTGAGCTGGACGACGAGCGCCTCGAGCCTGGCGATGGTCTCGCGCTGGGCCAGGATGATATCGACGAGCTGCTCTTTGGGGAGCGCGAGCAGTGCGGCGCGGTCATCCATGCCGCCAGGGTAGCGAATCAGGCCGCCGAGCGGTGCACTTCCGTCAAGTTCGTGTCACGTCTGTGACGCCGCCCGGACGTGGGTAGGTGAGTAGTTACCCGCTTGCGTTGATCCAGCAGGCTCGGAAAGTAGCTGCCATCCCGCACCCGCGGCACCTGCAGTGGGATCGTCACGACCCGCGTGTCCCACTAGCGCTCGCGGTAGCCCCTCCGCTGACCGGTGCGCTCGGTGGTCCGCTCGCGGCGCTCCGCGCCAACGTGCTGCGCCACCTCCGCCTCCACCAGCGCCTGCGTCATCACCCGCATGCCCTCCCGCAGGAAATCTAGCAGGCTGCTGAAATTCTCCCATTCTGGGGGTGTCTGATCCTACCGGAGCCACCCGAGGGCCGGGTACGATGGAGGAAGCCTTCACGGTGGTGATCAGATGCGTGGACGGCGCCGCGACCAGGTGTCGATGCTCGGTTTTCTCAGCCTCGAAGAGCGCATTCCGGCCCAGCACCCGCTACGCATGATCAAGCGCCTGGCGGACGAGGCGCTGGCGCGCGTCTCGCCCCAGCTCGATCGCATGTACTCCCACCGCGGCCGTCACTCGATCCCATCAGAGCAACTGCTCAAGGGCACGCTGTTGATGTCGCTGTACTCGATCCGCAGCGAGCGCCAGCTCTGCGAGCAGCTTGAGTACAACCTGCTGTTCCGATGGTTCCTCGACCTGGACGGCGTGGATCCGGTGTTCGACGCGTCGACGTTCAGCAAGAATCGCACGCGCTTTCTCGAGAGCGGGGTCGGCGAGGGGTTGTTCGACGCCCTGGTAGCCGAGGCGAAAGACCGCGGCTTGCTCTCCCAGGAGCACTTCACGGTCGACGGAACCCTGATCGAAGCGGCGGCCAGCCTCAAGAGCCTGCGTCGCAAGGATGGCACCCCGCCCACCATGCACGACGACGACCCCGGCAACCCGTCGGTCGACTTCCACGGCGAGCGGCGCTCGAACGCGACGCACCAGAGCACGACGGACGACGAAGCGTTGCTGGCGAAAAAGGGCAAGGGGAAGGAGGCCAAGCTGAGCTTCTGCGGCCACGCGCTGATGGAGAACCGGCACGGCGTGTTGGTGGACTTCCAGATCACGCGGGCGACGGGAACGGCGGAACGGGACATGGTGCCGGAGTTGTTGGACGCGGCGCAGGTGCGAGACTTCCGGCCGAAGACGTTGGGTGGGGACAAGGGATACGACACGCGGGGGTGCGTGGAGGCAATCCGGGAGCGAGGCGTGACGCCGCACATCGCGGCCAAGCGAAGTGGGGGAGCGATCGACGGGCGGACGACACGGCACCAGACATATCGACTGAGTCAGCGGATCCGGAAGCGGGTCGAGGAGATCTTTGGCTGGATGAAAACGATCGGCGGGTTTCGGCGGACAAGGTTCATCGGCGTCGCGCGGACCGGGTTGGCGGGGTACCTGGTGGCGACGGCGTACAACCTGCTGAGGCTGGGGCGACTGATGACGAGTCCGCCGAGCGTCGCGGTAGCGTAGGCACAAGCCGACGAGGACTCCTCATCGGCCATCAGTGGCCCCAAAACAGCGGCGAAAGCGTCACGACTGGCGCAGCGACGATCGCGACAAGCGCGAACATCGACAAAACACCAGCTAGGGGCCCGGTGAGAAGCAGGCAGCAGCCACCGGACGCCCGCGAAACCAGAATTTCAGCGTCCTGCTAGGTCCGGCTCCACCTCGCGCTTGCGCAACAGGCGCTCGAGCGCCATGCTCATGTAACCGGCCATCGCGCTCAGTCTCCCTTCGATCGATTGCACACCCGACGAGAACCACACGATCGTCGATACTGTCAACTCAGCCTACTTACACACCCCGGGGACTCTACCCGCGCAACCCGCTCAAATCAACCCTTCGCCAGACACAGCCGCGCCGCGCTACATTACACATATGCCTCACGATGCAGCCGCAACGCCACACAACCCGCGCACAACTGATCCACCTACCAGTACCGCCCCACTCTGCAACTCGTTGCAGCCGCTACCACCCAACCCACCACACTGCAATTGGACGCTCACCATCGACCCAGCCATGCCCGGCGGGCCCACGGATTGCCGCCGCCCGAACTGGACCAACTCGAACCGATGCATTTTTCATGTGCCCAAGTCGCAGGGCACAACAGACGCCGCATCAGTTCCAGCCCATAGCGCTCGCCATGACGATCCATCTACTGAATTTATCGGCGCGCTACAGAACTACCTCAATGAACTCAATAATTCTCCGCCAGACCGCATATGGTCCTTCGTCGAGTTCCAGTTTCCGCCCCATGTTACGTTTCCAGACTCCAGTGTTCTTGGCTTGTCAGATTTCACGGGCGCAACATTCTATGGAGACGCCCAGTTCGCCAATGTCACGTTTTCTCGCTGTGTATATTTTCATCATGTACGCATCAAAGGTGATGGTATATTCTCACGCGCTCAATTTGTCGAGCGAATGAGCTTCACTGATGTCGAAATTGTTGGTGTTGCTGATTTTCATGCAGCTACGTTCTGTGACGGTACGCACTTTGAGCGCGTACAATTCCAAGGCGAGAGCTTGTTCAACAACTGCACCTTCATTAACACGGCATATTTCATCGATGCTTCTTTCGGTATAGAGTCGCACTACAAGGCGTCAGAACGGAGCGACTCACCGGTGACAACGTTTTCCAAGTCCACATTCAGTCTCCCGAGAAGGCTCGCTTCGAGACATTCGTCAAATGTGGTCTTTTTCCACAGTATTTACTTCAGTGGTAATACGGATTTTTCTGGAGCTAACTTCTCAGGATCGCCTCGCTCAATCAAGGCAAGTAGGCACGACCAGTCTGAGAGAGCTGAACATGCTGAGACTGAGAGCGATGAAGCGAATCTACACATTGGCCAAGTGAATTTCCTGGGATCGACCGACTTTAGCCAATCAGTGTTTGGGTCACGGTCAGAGTTCATTAACACAACGTTTCACGGTATGGTAAGTTTCTCGCGAGCCCATGTGGAAAAAGACTTCACAATTCACAATGACAGTAACAATCCTACGTTCAAAGCATCTTGCGATTTTTCTTCCGTCAGGACTGACCGCGAAGTAGAAGTGACATTTACCCGTGTTAATCTAGCAAACACCTCGTTCCGAGGCACAGACGTTGAGAGGTTCGCCTTCCGAGACATAACTTGGCGCCGTGTCCAGTGGCCCACACCAGGCACATGGTATTGGCCGACCTGGCACCGCTACGCCATCTGTGATGAGTTCAATCGATTCAAGGACGACTCGCTGCCAGACTATGCCGCAGCCCAGCAAACTTATCACCAGCTGATCCTGAACTACGAAGCGCGACGAGACTTCGAGCTTGCAGAGGACTTCTACATCGGAGAGATGGAGGTGCGGCGCAAAGCCACCAATAACCCGATGAACTTTCATACTGCCTACGCGATGCTTAGCCGCTACGGCGCAAGCTACCGTCACGCATTCGCAGTCCTGAGTCTGTTCTTTATCGTATTCTCAATTCTGTTTATGCACGTGGGATTTCAATCAAGCTCTACCGACGGCGCGATTTCAATGGAGCGTGTCAAGTACGACATACCACTGATATTTGGTTGGCGCCATGATGCGCTCTGTCCGTGGGATGAAGCGGTTCTTCGAGACTTCCGTCGGTCACTGGCATTCACACTGTCCATCGTGACATTCCAGCGGGACCGCTTCTACGTGCCGATCGACGAATACGGGCAGATCCTACTGAATGTCGCGGTTATCGCGCTCGTCGGCCAGTCAGCGTTATTAGTTCTCGCGATACGGCGCCGATTCCGCCGCTCAAAGTAGCGATTCGGCGCAATGCCCACCCGTAGGGTGGCCCTCCTGGTGCGGGAAAGGCGCACACCAACGACTGGCCTGCCCACCGCTGCGCTTCCTCGGGAAAGTGCGCCGAACTTGAAAGAAGCAGGCCGCTGGCTATGCGCATCCGCGACCGTGGCCGCATCGATGATCGTGCCGCAGTGCTCCCGCACTGCGGATGATCGCAGGACTCAAGGCGTCCGTCGTGCAAATGTTCGCGCCCGTCGCTGAACTCGACCTCAAGGTCGACGACCTTACGCCTGCGCCCACCAACTTCGACAACCTTCGCCGCACCTCGCTGAGTCCGCCGGCCCTTGGGCCCACGCGCCTACCCGACGCCCTCGGGCACGGATCTCCCAATCAACGGATGGTCGGGCGCTGCCAAGGCGGACGGTGCACTCCCGAGTAGACAAGGGCCAAAAAACCTCGCGGTGTGGAAGCCTCTCGGAGGACACCACGTCGACGACCCGACGCATCCCCGGTGATGCATCGCGCGCGCTCGGTCACGAAACGATCGACGCCGCGGTGAACGCCGCTCGCGTGCGGCCGAATCTCGTCACGAGTTCGAAGCGAGCCGCCCCATGGGGTCGCTCAGAGCGCGCCCCGACTCGGCCACGCCCAGGAGAGACTCCCGACTCGATTCTCAACATCATCGGGATCTGTGAGTAAGCCGAGCCGACGGATATCGCGACCGAGAAGTACGACCTGTTGGCCCGCGCCTCGATCCTCGCCACCGAATGACTCTCCCCGGCCCGCGGCGCCGGCGAGTCTTCGTCGATACGCCCTTGCAGATCGTGGCGGCTATTCGCGGCGGCCAACCGTCGTGACGCGAATCACGACACCGTTCGCCGAACCTTAGAACGTCTGGTGGCTGAAAGGCGGCCACTTTTGACCACCAACTTCATCCTGGCGAAGACCCACGCTCTCCTATTGACGCGCGTCGGCCGCGAGGCGGCGGCGCGGGTCCTGTTCGAGATCGATCGAAGCCCGCTCACGACTACGGTCCGGGTGACCGAGGTGGACGAAGCCCGCGCGAGAGAGGTGATTGTGAACTTCACGGACAAGCCCTTCTCGCTGACGGACGCACTCAGCTTCGTCGTCATGGAGCGACTCGGGATCCACGGGGCACTGACACACGATCGCAACTTCGCGCAGTACGGCTTCGCCACCGATCTCGCGTGACCGCGAGAAGACGGCGATTTAGACTGGCGGATTCTCGCGCCCGGACGCGTTCTGCGATCTACCGCGGAGGCCGGGCGAGCATGTGGAAAGCGATCTTGCGATTGATCCGCCCCGCCAAATACGCACGTACCCCCGTGCGGGTCGCGGTGCCGGCGCGACGGCCGCTCGCGTCGAGGTTGATTCGTCGGGCGACGCGCTGGCGTTTGTGCAGGAGCGTCGTGGAGGAACAGATCCCGCGTGCGCGAGGGCAGGGAGGCTCCGCGCGGACAGCGTCGGGATGACGGCGCGGGGCGGGGCGGCCTGACGGAGTGCGGATTCGCGGTCGGTGCGTGAGGGCGATTTGTGCGTCGAAGCTCCGCGAGGCGGCGGGGTCGTGTAGACAATCGACCGTCGCCTCTTGTAACGATAGATCGTCGGCGTTCGCGCGGGTACGCTCTCAGGTGGGACAATTCAGGTATCCCTCCAGGAGGGCCCGACCGTGCAAGTGCGAACACGCAGGCGCCAAGGCTTAACCACCCGCCGCGGCAGGCCCTTGATCGGCATCCCAACACTGGAGGGCGCGGACGAGGTTGTGCGGTACTTCACCTCGGAAGAAGAGGCAGACGCCGTTCTCTCCCGCGACCGAGCTGGAGTGCAGCGTGGGCTGAGCCTGGCGGGCGCCTGGGCGGAGCTTGACCGTGATGGCGCTCCTGACGCTGTCAATTTGCACCTCATGTAGGCCACCCATGTGCATGTTGGTGTAGGCCACTTAGCTGATTGCGGGCACCTCCTCGTTTTGTGTGTCGGACCCCTCCGGATTTTGCTTGCGGCCTCGTTGCCGGTAGCTCTCCCCACGGATCACCACGGTCTGGCAGTGATGGGTCAGCCGGTCCAGCGCCGCGTTGGCCAGTAGCGGGTTGCCGAACGCCTCCGGCCACTCCGCCAGGGCTCGGTTGCTCGTCAGCAGCAACGGCTTGCGCTCGTACCGTTCGCGAATCAGCTCATACAGATCCTCCGCCATCTCCGTCGTCAGGGGCCGCAGCCCCACGTCGTCCAGCGCCAGCACGTCCACCTGCAACAACCGGTGCAGCCGCCGCCGGTACGTCCCATCCCCCCGACTGGCCTGCAGGTCTGTCAGCACCCGGTGCGCCGGCCGGTACAACCCGCTGTAGCCACGCTTGAGCGCTTCGATCACCAACCCGTTCATCAGATGGCTCTTGCCCACCCCGGTCGGTCCCGCCAGGATGATGTTCTGCGCCCGCGCCACGAACTGCGCGGTCCCCAGCGCCTCGACCGTCCGCCGCGAGAGCGCCGGCACCGCCCCGAAGTCGAACGATGCCAGCGTCTTGGCGGGATCTACGCCAGCTTCGCTGATCCGTCGATCCAGCCGCGTGTGATCCCGCCGCTCCAGCTCATCGTCCAGGAGGATCCCCAGGAACTCGGTGGGCTCCCACTGCTCGCGCGTGGCCTGCTGGGCCCGCGTCTCCAGCGTCTCGAGCATGCCCGAGAGCCGCAGCCGCCGTAGCTTGGGGAGGAGGGGATGATTCAACATCCGAGCACCTCCGAATCGAAGAACTCGCTGGCGGATCGCTCGAAGGTGTACGGCGCCGTGGGCGCAGCCTCGGTGCGCGGCGCCTCGGCCGCGCCGGCTGGAAGCGCCTCACGGTCCAGCGCCGCGTTCAGAATCTGCTTGATCCGACGGTAACTCACGTCGCCGTAGTGGCGAGCCCGCGCGCACGCCGCCTCCAGACGGGTCTTGCCCACCGTCTCCACCAGACGGAGCACCGCCTGCACCGAGCGCAGCCGATCCAGCGGCCGTTCCGCCAGTAGCTCCTCCACCACCGCCAGGGTCGCCGGGCCGATCGTGCGAGCCAGATCCTGGCAGTACTGGGGGGTGCGCTCCAGATAGGCCGCCTTCTCCGGTGGGTAGTGGGCCGACCGCGTCTGCCACTGCCCCCGGCCGTGGGCGCGTGGGTGGGTGGCCACCAACTCGGTACCGACGAACAGCTGTACCACTCTGGTCAGGATCCAGGCCTCCAGGCGCTGTCCGACGTAGCGATACGGCGCAGAGTAGTAACTGCCGTCGAGGGTGACGTGGCAGTCCGGGTGTACCCGCACCGTCCTGATCTCGATCAGGTCGAACGGCGTCGGGGGAAGCGGTGTCAGCGCCGCGCGCTCCTCCGCCTCGAAAAGGGCCAACGGCGCACGGCGGGTGGTGCCGTGATCGCGGGTGCCGGCCCGCTCGCGGACCCAGCGTTGGAGCGCGGCGTTGGCCTCGCGCAGATCGGTGAACTCGTGCGCTGGCAGAAAGCTCCGCTTCACGAAGTGGACCCCACTCTCCACTTTGCCCTTGTGCTCGGGTGTCCGTGGGCGAGTGGGGCTGATGGTAAAGCCGTAGTGCTGGGCGCAGCGGCGGTAGGCTTCGCCCAGCACGGGATCGTGCAGGGTGGCTCGCAGCACGGCCGCTTTGAGGTTGTCGGGCACCACCGTGCGCGGCACCCCGCCGAACCAGGTGAACGCGCGGCGGTGGCAGGTGACCTTAGGGCTTCGCCGAAGCCCGTCTGACGACGGTCCGGATCTTCTGGTCGAAGACCAGCTCCGCGTACTGGTGGCGGCTATAGCCCAGGGTCATCACGAAGACCCAGGCCGTGCGGGCCAGGCCTGACGCGGGGTCGACCAGCGTGCCGGCGCTGCCGAAATCAACCTGGGCCTGTTCACCCGGGCCGGTGTGCACGCGCACCACGACCCGCGGCTGCAGCGGGCGCAGGCGGTGGACGAAGCGCAGCACCGTGGCGTAGCTTCCAGCGTAGCCGTGCTCGTCGCGGAGCCGATCGTAGATGGTCATGGCCTCGACGCCGGCCGTGACCCAGGCGGCGATACGCTCACGGTACGGCTCGACGAGAGAGCTGGTACGCGGAGGCGCGGGTGGCGGCCCGAGACGGGCGACCAGCTCCGACGGTTCGGGCAGGGGCGTGGCCGGATCGAGGTAGCCGGCCTCGTTGGCCAGGGTGGCGTATTTGCTGACGGTCATGCGCGCGAGGCCGAGGTCCCGGGCGATGGTCCGCTGGCTGGCGCCGCTGCGCAGGTGATGGATCAGATCACGAAGCACGTGCACGTGTAGTCGCTCCACAGAAACCCTCCACGGCACACAACCGTGGAGGACGAGCCCGGTGCCACCCCCGCGGGTGGCCTACACCGGGTGCTCATGAGTGGCCTAGATCACGTGCTCACGGGTGGCCTACACCCCGTGCACATGACTGGCCTACATCGGGTGCAAATCGCTGGCCTACACCCAGTGCACATGGGTGGCCTATATACCAGTGCTCAATGACACTGACGCGCTACATGAGCTGGGCAGAATGCGTCACGCGATCAAGCCCACAGCACGTTTGGAGCTGTGAGGATACGGCTGCCTGACACGCCGATCCTGGCCACGGACTTATTGATTTAGTCGGCGATATCGACACGCTCATCGCCGCAACCGCCATCAAGAGAGCTCCTACGATCGTCACGTCGGACACCGATTTCCAGCGGGTGCCACGGCGTCGCCTAACGCTCGTACCCGCGTACCGGGCTGCCCGGCCGCCGCTCGCGTGATCTGGCATGTACGGCGCCAGGATGCCACCGGGGGTCGCTCGTGTCGAGGTTGGTGCGCACGGCAACGCGTTGGCGTTCGGACGGCGCCGCTGTGGAGACGTGGATTCCCCGCGTGCGCGAGGACAGGCTCCTCACACGGTCGGAACGACACGCCGGTTGGGGGTGGTCTGGCTCCGCGGTGTTCTGCGCGGGCCAGGCACCCCTGCGAACCCAATCGGTACGACCGTCTTCAGGTCAGCGTGGCTGGCGGGCGGTGGCCAGGTAGTCGGCGGCGGCTTTGGCGCGCTCCGTGGTCTTGTCGGTCAGGGCCTGCACGGCGCGGTCGAGCTCCGCGCGGGTGCCTGCTTTGTCGGCGTATGGCGCGAGCAGGGCGGCCATGCGCTGGTACTCGGCCGCTAGCTGGTCAGGCACGAAGACCTGGTTGGCAACCTGGCCCACGTAGCCGACGTAGCGCTCCTGGTACGTGGGGTCGTCCAGCAGGAAGCGGATGAGGGGCCAGCGGTCGGTGACGTCCTGCCGATCCAGCGTCACGCCGCGCCCGGGGCCCATGCCGCCGCGCTGGCCATCCGCCATGGGGGCCTTTGGCTTCGCCGCCGGCACCGCGCCCTGGCCGGCGCCGCCACCCAAGCCGCCGGCGCCGCGAGCGGGACCCCGGAAGCCCCCCTGGCCGCCGGAGGCACCCGGGCCCGCGGCGCCACCGGGAGCGATGGAGCCGCCCTGTCCCACCCCGCCGCCGGGGCCGCCTGGGCCCGCGGCAGCGCCGGGGCCGCCTGGGCCCGCGGCAGCGCCGGGGCCACCCGGTCCACCCGGGCCGTTCTGGCCCGCGAAGCCGCCGGGGCCGCCTTCGCTCAGGATCATGTTGTGGTCCCAGGAGATCCACGTCAGCCGGTCCGTGGCCGGGTCGTGGTACAGGTAGTAGTTGTGGGTCATGCCGCCGTAGGTGTCCCAGTGCTGCATCACGCCGCTCAGCGCCAGCCACTTCAAGAAGCCGTCCACCGCGAAGACCGACTCTAGCTCCTTGCGCCAGGCGGCGGGGTCGCTGGTCCGCTTCGGGGAGTGCAGTACGTCGTACAGCCTCTGCACGTCGCTCCAGTCGGCATCCTTGTTGTTCTCCTTCTGGAAGGTCTCCGCGATCTGGTCGGCGGTGCCCTGCGCCAGGCTGGCGGCGCGGCCGTCGGCCTCGTAGATGTTGCCGCTGTCGCTGCCGAACTCGCGCTTGACCACCGTGTCGTCGATCACCTCCACGGCGGTGTAGATGCCAAGGCTGACCGGCCCCTCGCCGTGGTCAACCAGGACCTCGTAGAACGCCGTCCGGGCGGCGGGCAACCCCGCCTTTGCCAGCAGGCCGTACGCTACGGTGTCGCGCATGTTGGTGGCGTCCGAGAAGTTGTTGCCCAGCGAAAGCTGGTCGAACCCGTAGAAGCGCTGGTTCTTGATCTCCGGGTGCGCGTCCTCCAGCTTGTCGAAGTCCAGCTTGAGCGGGAGCTTCGGGGAGCCGCTGCCCCAGGAGCTCATGAGCGATGAATTGCCCTTGTAGCGCACGCCCACGTTGGTCCAGGTCTTGCCGTTGAGCTCGACGGTGGCGGCCACCCAGTCTGGGCTCTTCGTGACCATTCGGCCAGGAGGGCCGTCTGGGCCACCGGGAGCTCCGCCGGGAGGCCCGCCAGGAAATCCGCCCTGGGGCGGCTCCGGGGGCTGACCCTGGCCGTTGCCGAACTGCCCGCCAGGCGGCGGGCCACCCATGGGACGCGAGCCCCTCTCGCCGAACAGCGCGGTCATGTTGGCCTGCATGGCCGACCAGCTCTCCGGCGAGATGGTGATGGTGAGCTGGTTCACCCGGTCCTTCGGGAACACCACCTCGTAGTTGGGACGGGCGTCGTTGCCGTGGCTGCTCTCGGCCCAGCCAGCCGGCCGCGCCACGCTGGTCTTGTCTTTGGTTCTGGCTTCGGCTTTCGCATCGGTCTTGCCGGCGGGCCTCGCGGCAGCGTTCGCGGGCGCGTCCACCGTGGTTGACGTGGGGCTGGCGGGCTGGCTGCCCGAGCCCGTGAGCGACTGGACCGGGCCGCAGGCCGCCAGGAGGACGGCCAGTCCGCCGCAGAGCAGGGTGTGGGTCAGCGGCACTCGGGCTCGCCTGGTGTGTTTCATCTCAAGCTCTCCTAGATGTCGCTGGGATCTTGCGAGGATCTTGCTGGGACCTCGCGGGCTCGTGGCACAGGTCACGAGCCCGCGCCAAAGCGGGCGGCGCCATTCGCGTTCGCGGCCGTTATCGGGGCGCTCGCGGCCGCCGCGCGGCCGCGGTCGGGCTCGTCGCAGGTCACGGTCATCTCCACGGAGTCGCGCAGGAAGTCGATCCGCCCCAGGTCCACCCGCTTGACCGCCAGCCCCGTGCGTTCGCGGAGATCGGCCAGCAAGAGCGGCCGCTTCTCAGGGGCGATCAGGTCCAGTCGATCGTACGTCAGGCGATGGCTCGCCTCAAAGCGGAAGCCCCACCCCTTCTCCAGCACGTACAGCAGCACCACGATCACGGCGTTGGCCACGATCGCCGGCACCAGGTTGGAGGGCGTCATCATGAAGGCGTTCATCACCGGCAACGCGATCAACACGAACAGGTAGGTCATCTCGCGGATCGGCATCTCATCCGTGCGGTAGTTGAGCACGGAGAAGATGGCGAACAGGCCGAAGCCCACGCCGACGCTGAGCTCGACGTTTCCCAGCAGACTGAGCACGAAGAAGATCATGGCGTTGAAGGCCAGGAAGGAGGGCACGTACTTGCGGTCGCGCGTGACGGGGTAGTAGATGCCGCGCACGATCAGCAGAGCCGTTGCCAGGTTAAACGCGGCACCGATGATGAAGTCGTGGATCTCACCGAACATCGGCGCCACCTCCGGCCAGTCTCGCCATCGCCCTGAGCTGGGGCTTGAAGCGATTGTGCGGTAGCTCCGGGTAGAGCAACGACACGCCCGTGCAGTACTTGCTCACGCTCAGCGGCTGGACCCGGAGCTCCCGCATGCAGCGCGCGAAGGGTGAGTCGCGATCCGGGCCCGCCTGCTTGAGCTCGGCGATGGCCAGGCCGGGCAGGATGGCGATTCGGCTTCCCCACTCGCCCCGCGCCTCGAATCGCACGTCCAGGTCCAGCGTGAGCCGCTCGGCGCGCTCCACGCCGGCCAGGGTGATCCGCGTGAAGCTGTTCGTTAGCTTCTGTTCCAGCCCCCCGTCGAGGCCAGGAGCGTGCCGCGCCAGGAGGTCGCCGGCCTCGGGCGTGAGCTCCGTCAGGAGACGCGGCGTGGGCAAGCGATGCTTGATCGTCCGGCCGCGGTTGTTCTTGACCTTCACTTCGAAGAAGGCCAGGCCGCTGTCCAGATAGGTCCGGCCGCGGGCCTTGACCCGAGTGGCCCGGCCGGTGTGGTGCTGGGGGTACAGCTCAAACGAGGGCGTATCGAAGTAGACGGTGCGGTAGCGGTGCCGCCGCGTGCCGCCGATCTGCAGCACGCGGTAGTGGCGAGTGAGGCCGGCCAGCGCCGCGAGCAGGCGGGGGGGGTCCAGGACGTACTTGGTATCCACCCGATTCAGCAGGGACACGCGCTCCAGGTCGGCCAGCGTGGTCGGGCAGAACCGGTCCATGAGCACGTCCGGCGCAGAAGGCGAGTGGCGCGCAGCCGATGGTTCAGCGCGGCGCGTGTCCAGTGTGGGGTGGGGCATTGTGAGCTCCATGGCGGACCTCCGATCGTTCGCCGATGGCGTTGACTCTACGGACCGAAGCTTGGAACAACCTGAGAATCGTGGTGCCATTCGGGAGCCCGGCCCATTCGAATGGGTTGGGGCGCCGCTTCCAAGCCCATTCCAAGGTTGGCGCGCTATCGTTGCGTCAGGAGAACCTGGGATGTACGTGCTGGTGGTGGAGGACGATCCGCGTGTGGGTCGGCTGCTGCAACGTGCGCTGGCAGAGGCGGACCACCGCGTGGACCTGGCCACCGACGGCGAGGAGGGGCTGCAGCGGGCCGAGAGCGGCGCGTACGACCTGCTGGTGCTGGACGTGATGCTGCCCGGTCTGGACGGCCTGGAGGTGGCTCGGCGGCTGCGGAGGCAACGCGTCCAGACGCCCATTCTCATGCTCACGGCGCGCGACGCGGTACAGGACCGCGTGCGGGGACTCGACGCGGGTGCGGACGACTACCTGACCAAGCCGTTCGCCCTGGAGGAATTGCTGGCCAGGGTGCGGGCACAGGCTCGGCGCGCCGCTGACGCCACAAGCGAGGAGATCCTGGAGGTTGGCGATCTGACGCTGAACCTGGAGCGGCACGAGGCCCGGCGCGGTGACCGCGAGATCGAGCTCACGGCGCGTGAGCTCGACCTGCTGGCCTACCTGATGCGTAACTCGGGGCGGGTGCTGACGAAGGCGCAGATCCTTGATCACGTGTGGGGGTACGACAACGAGGCCACCTCCAACGTGGTTGAGATCTACGTCCACTACCTGCGAGACAAAGTGGACCGCGGGTTCACGCGCCCGCTGATCCGCACTGTCCGCGGCGTGGGCTACAGCGTCCGGGCCTGATCGCGCCCAGGCGGGAGGTTGGCGTGACGGCGATGAGCGGCGAGCGGGTGTAGCGAGGGTGTTCGCTCGGATTCGGTGGCGGCTGGTGGCCTGGACCATGCTGGTGGTGGGCGTGATTCTGCTCGCGCTGGGCGTCATCGTCTACGCGGCGCTGGATCGTCGCCTGATGGATCAGCTAGACCGTAACCTCACCAGCCGCGCGGACATCGAGGGACCGGCGTTCGGCGCGATCATGGGCGGCGGTCCCGGGCGGCGGCCCGGCTACAGCGGCGGCGTGTTTTACGTGGCCCTGCAGCCAGACGGCGGCTTGTTCGCCAATCCGCAACAGGTCAACCTGGAGGGGGCGAGCTTCCCCGTTCCGACGGGTGGCGTGGACGTGCTGGCCACGATGATGCTGAACGGCGAGCCGACGCGAGTCTACGTGCGCCTGTTGGCTCCACCGGCCCCGCCGGGCGCGCGTCTGGTGGTGGGGCAGAACCTGGTGCCAGAACTGGGTGCCCTGCGCTCGCTCCTCGTAGTCCTGGTGGTGGGCGGGACGATGGGGTTGCTGATGTCGCTAGCGGGCGCGTGGTTCCTGGCGGGGCGGGCGCTGGTCCCGATCGAACGCGCCTTCCGGCGGCAGCAGGAGTTCGTGGCGGATGCCTCGCACGAGCTGCGGACGCCCCTGACCGTCCTGCGATCCGCCACGGATCTGCTCCACCGCCATCGGGGGGAGCCCCTGGAGGCGAACGGCGAGCTGTTCGACGACGTCCGCGCGGAAATAGGCCGGCTGGAACGGCTCACCAGCGACCTGCTCACGCTGGCACGGTCGGATCGCGGTGAGCTGCAGCTCGCGGTGGCCGAAGTGGACGCCGCGGCGATCGTGGCGGACGTCGTCCGGCGGGCGGAGCCGCTGGCCGGCGACCGCGGCGTTCGGCTGATCCTGGACGGGGGTGACGCGGCCGCGCTGGTGGAGGCCGATCCGGATCGACTGCACCAGCTCGTGCTGATCCTGCTGGACAACGCGCTGGAGCACACGCCGCGAGGTGGGGAGGTCCGGGCGCGGGTTGGCGGCGAGCAGGGGGAGGTGGCGATCACGGTGGCGGACACGGGCGACGGCATCCCGCCCGAGCACCTGCCGCACATCTTTGAGCGGTTCTACCGGGCGGATGCCGCGCGGACGCGCACTCGCTCTGGAGCGGGGCTGGGGCTGGCCATCGCCAGGACGCTGGCGGAGGCGCACGGGGGTACGCTCACGATCACGAGCGAGCCGGGCGCGGGGACGCGGGCCACGGTGCGGCTGCCGGGTTGCGGCGGGGCTACGGCCGACGTGGCAGGGGCCGCGGACCGGCTCGCCGCCGGCCGCGAGTAGCCGCGGCCGTACGAGCGCGCGCTGCCGATCACCGCCAGGGTTCGATGAGGATCTTGCCCTGGCGGGTGGTGCGGGCCAGGGTGAACGCCTCCTCTAGCTGCTCCAGGCCCATGCGGTGGGCGATCATGCGGGTGAGCTGGAGGCGCGGCATGACGGCGACGGCGCGCCTGAAGGTGGCGACGCCGCCGGAGCCGTAGACGCCGCGGAGGCGGAGCTCCCGGCGGTGAAAGCGGTAGAGGGGCAGCGACACGCGGGCTTCCGTGGAGGCCACGCCCACCATCACGACGGTGCCGCTGGGCCGCACGGCCTCCAGGCAGTTGTCCAGCGCGGGCGCGCTGCCGGCGGCCTCCCAGGCGATGTCTACCCCCGCCCCGTCCGTGAACGCGGCCACGGCATCGCTCAGCGACTCGCGGGACGGGTCCACCCCGACCTCCGCGCCCAACTCGCGGGCGAGCGCGACGCGGGTGGGATCGACGTCCGACACCATCACGCGGGCACCGAAGACGCGGGCGAGCTGGGCGACCATCTGGCCCATGGGCCCGGCGCCGGTGACCAGCACGCGGGCGCCCTGCTCCGGCATAGCGGCCTCTACGGAGGCGAGGCAGCAGGCCAGCGGCTCCACGAAGATAGCGGCGTCGAGCTCGACGGACGTCGGCAGGACGACCACGTTTTCGGCGGGGACCACCACCTGCTCGGCGAACCCGCCGCGGCCGGCGACGGCCACCCTGGTACCCACGGCGAGATCGCTCACGCCGGCGCCCACGGCGTCGACCGTGCCGCCCCACTCGTGGCCCCACACGAAGGGCGCGGGCGCGGACGGAGGCACCAGGCCTTCGTGCTGATGGACCTCGGTCATGCACACGCCGCAGGCGTGGACGCGCACGCGGACCTCGCCGGGTCCCGGCTCGGGTGTGGGGACGTGCTGGAGCTCCAGCTGGGTGCCGCCGTGCCACATTACTTGACGCATGTCTGGTCACTCCGTGAGTGTTGTTTGGCCGTTGTTTGGCCGTTGTTTGGTCAAAAAAGGGCTAGGACATAGTAAATCTCGGTCAGTGGTGGTGTGGCCACCTGCTGGTCGAACTCTCGAGTTTGCGATAGCCCCAGACCGCCTCCGCGTCCTGAGCCTGCGAAGGATCTAGCGGTGGGCGCGCCGGACGTGATCGAGCGATGGCGTCTGGCGGGAGAGGCGGAAGGTGCTTTGTGCCTCAGCGAGCGAGTGGGTGCTGGGGCTACCGCGACGGGGTCTGGCTCGGGATGTGGAAGGTGCTTCGTGCCTCAGCACGCGAATGACGGCGGGGGCTACCGCGACCGTCTCAGACTGGGGACGCGCAAGGCGACCGGTGGGGGTAAGATTCCCTCAGTTGGCCGTTCGGCGTACGCCGGACCACTTTTCCAACGCCCTACTCCGTTCCGTAGCGCATATCCGCATCGCAACCCCCGAAACTTCGCCCCCGAGGTGTGTCTGTGCAGCATGACGTCGATCTCTGCGTGATCGGCACCGGTCCTGGCGGCTACGTGGCCGCGATTCGCGCCGCCCAGCTTGGGCTCAGGGTCGCCGCCGTCGAGCGCGAGGAGGTGGGTGGCGTCTGCCTCAACCGCGGGTGCATCCCCACCAAGGCCATGCTCCGCTCCGCGGACGTGCTCACGACGCTGCGACACGCGGCTGACTACGGGATCAACGCCGAGAACATTTCCGTGGACTACTCGAAGGTGGTGGCGCGGAAGGACCGGATCGTCAAGCAGCTCGTGGGCGGCGTGAGCGGCCTGCTCAGCAGCAACGGAGTGGAGCTGGTTCGCGGCTCCGCGAAGCTGATTGAGCGCGGCAAGGTGGTGGTGAGCGGTACAAGCGAGGCCACCATCAACGCGAAACACGTGATCGTGGCCACGGGGTCGAGTCCGGCCAAGCTGCCCATCCGTGGCGCGGACGGCCGCAACGTAATCGACAGCGACGGGGCGTTCCAGCTCACGGCGGTGCCAGAGAGCCTGCTGGTGATCGGTGGCGGCGCAGTGGGCTCCGAGTGGGCGGCGATTTTCAACGCGTTCGGCTCCAAGGTGACGCTGGTGGAGATGCTGCCGACCCTGCTGCCGATCGAAGACGAGGAGATCGGAAAGGTCCTGGAGCGCTCATTCACGCGCAGCGGCATCACCGTCCACACGGAGGCACGGCTGGAGGAGATCCTTGACGGGGACGACGGGAACAAGGTGGGTGTGCTCACGCTGAAGGACGGTCGCCAGGAGCGGGTGAGCGCGGAGTACGTGCTGATCGGCGTGGGGCGGCGACCGAACACGGCGGGCCTGGGCCTGGAGGCGCTCGGCGTCACAACCGACCAGCGCGGCTTCGTCCAGATAGACGATCAGCTCCGCACGTCCGCGGGCAACGTGTTCGCCATCGGTGACATCAGCGGCAAGGCGCTGCTGGCGCACGTGGCCTCCCACCAGGGCATCGTGGCGGCGGAGGTGATCGCTGGCCACGACAAGCGGATGGACTACAAGGCGGTGCCGGGCTGCACGTTCACGCACCCGGAGGTCGCCAGCGTGGGCCTGTCCGAGAAGAAGGCACGGGAGGCCGGCCACGACGTGACCGTGGGCAAGTTCCCGTTCCAGGCCAGCGGCCGGGCGATGACCTACGGGGACACGGACGGCATGGTCAAGGTGGTGGCGGACAAGAAATACGGCGAGCTGCTGGGCGTCCACGTCATCGGCCCGAACGCCAGCGACATCATCCCCGAGGCCGTGCTGGGCATCCAGCTCGAGGCCACGCTGGATGACATCATGGGCACCATCCACGCGCACCCGACCCTGGCGGAGTCGTTCATGGAGGCCGCCTGGGCGGCCAGCGGCGCCGCCATCCACCTACCAAAGCCGCGCTCGCGCGCGTAAGACCGAAGCCGCGCACCCGCGCCTAATTCCGCACCCCGGAGGGCAAACCATGGGGAACACCGGACTCGTCGTCATTGACATGCTCAAGGACTTCGTGGAGGGCGTGCTGGCCAACCCGGCCTCCCGCCCGACGATCGATCCGATCGAGGCGCTGGTGAAGAAGGCCCGCCAGCGCAAGGACTGGCGGGTGATCTACGCCAACGACGCGCACCTGCCAGGCGATCTGGAGCTGGAGGTGTTTGGCGAGCACGCCATGGCCGGCTCCGCGGGCGCGGCCGTGGTGGAGCAGCTCAAGCCGATCGCGTCCGACTTCGTGGTGCCGAAGCGATTCTACTCGTCGTTCACGCAGACCGACCTGGAGGCCACCTGCCGCGTGCACGACATCGACACGCTGGTGCTGGTGGGCCAGCACACGGACTGCTGCGTGCGCCACACGTCGTACGACGCGTTCCAGCTTGGCATCAAGCTGATCGTGCCGTCTGACGCGACGGCAATTTTCTCGCCGGCGTCGGAGGAACCCGAGGCGATCCGCCAGCAGCGGGCGCTGGATTACCTGAAGACGTTTTACGCGGCGAAGATCGTCACGAGCCGCGACCTGTTCTGACCATCACCAGTCGCCCACGGATTTCGCCGCGATCGACCACGCCGGAGACCGTCGAACCGGTCGGGCGCGAGGCGTGCCTCGCCCGTCTCCGCGGCGCGGGCGGTCCGGTTCCAGCCCGGTTGCCCGCGCTCAATACGTGTCGTGAATCCGACGTTCGCGTGACCACCGCGGGCGATGCACGCATCGCCCATACCATGATGAGCGCGGCACGAGCGGTCCGGTTCTGGCCGCGTTGCCCGCGAACATCGCCCGGCGTACATCGGACGTTCGCGTGACCACCGCGGGCGATGCAAGGATCGCCCCTACCGTGCCGCGCGCGGAGAACGCGACGTTCGCGGTCCGCTTCCTGGGACGCGTTGAGTACCTGGAGGCGCTCGCCCTCCAGCGGAGCCTGGCTGCGCGGCGAGACGCGGAAGAGATCGGCGACACGGTGCTGCTGTTGGAGCACCCTCCAGTGATCACGCTGGGCAGACGGGGCTCGCGCGATGACGTGTACGCCTCTGACCAGGAACTGGCCCGGCTGGGCATTCCCGTCATCGAGACGAACCGCGGCGGCCTGGTGACCTACCACGGTCCGGGCCAACTGGTGGGCTACCCGATCGTGCGCCTGCGCAGCTTTGCCGGCGACGCGCCCCGCTACGTCACGCTGCTGGAGGAGAGCATCATCCGCACCCTGGCGCGGCTGGGCGTGGCCGCCTTCCGAAATCCGGAGCACCGCGGCGTCTTCACGGCGCGTGGCAAGATCGCCGCCATCGGCGTGGCCGTGAGCCGCGGCGTGACAATGCACGGCTTCGCGCTGAACGTGGATCCGGACCTGAGCCACTTCGACCTGATCAACCCGTGCGGCATCGGCGAGCTGGGCGTTACGTCGATCCGCTGCGAGACGGGGGCGACGCTGGGGTTGCGGGAGGTGGGTGAGATGGTGGCGGCGGAGCTCCGGGCGTGCGTGGGGACGAACTGACCTGACCACGAGGCGCACCGGTCAACCACCCACATTCGGCACCCACCCGTCCCGAAAGTGGACAATACAGCCAGTACACTGCCGGTTTCTCTCAGCAACTAACGCCCCTGCGAGGTAAACGCCCTCATGTCCGTGGACACCCGCCAGGAGGAAGTCCTCAACAGCCTCCGCGTCGTGCGAGACCCTGACCTGCACCGCGACATCGTCTCGCTGGGGTTCGTCCAGAACCTCAAGATCGAGGCCGGTCGCGTGGGCTTCGACATCGTGCTCACCACGCCGGCCTGCCCGGTGAAAGATCGGCTGCAGGAGGAGGCGGAGCGCGCCGTGCGCTCGCTCCCCTGGGTGACAGAGGTCTCCGTGGCCATGGAGGCCCAGACGCGAGTGGGCCGGGCCGCGGGGGAGAACGAGCAACTCATCCCGAAGGTGAAGAACGTCATCGCGATCGCCAGCGGCAAGGGCGGCGTGGGCAAGTCCACGACCAGTGCCAACGTGGCGCTGGCACTGGCCGAGACGGGCGCGCGGGTGGGCCTGATGGACGCCGACATGTATGGCCCCAACATCCCACTCATGATGGGGTTGAAGCAGCGGCCGGAGCTCCAGAATGAGAACGGCAAGATCATCCCCTGCCGGGGCTACGGCATCCGCCTGATGTCCATTGGCTTCTTCCTGGACCCGGACAACCCGGTGATCTGGCGCGGCCCGATGGTCCACGGGGCGATCCAGCAGTTCCTGCGCGACGTGGACTGGGGTGAGCTTGACTACCTGGTGATAGACCTGCCGCCGGGCACGGGCGACGTGCCGCTGAGCCTTTCCCAGCTCATCCCGCTCTCCGGCGCGGTGATCGTGACCACTCCGCAGGACGTGGCGCTCCAGGACGTGGCGAAGGGGATGGCGATGTTCCAGAAGCTGGAGGTGCCCATCATCGGGGTGGTGGAGAACATGAGCTACTTCATCTGCCCCGGCTGCCAGCAGAAGCACGAGATCTTCGGCAGCGGTGGCGGCCAGAAGATCGCGGACCAGTTTGGCGTGCCGCTGCTGGGACGGATCCCGCTGGAGCCGCGGGTGCGGGAGGGGGGCGACGAGGGTCGGCCGATCGTGGTGACCGCGCCGGACTCGCCCGTGGCGGTGGCGATCCGTGACGTGGCTGGCGAGATCGCGCGTCGGGTGAGTATCCTCGCCTTCGGCGATGACGGCGATGGACTGGGCAGCGCTCCCAGCCTGACCGTGGTCAAGAAGTAGGGTCGCCGGCGTTAGCCGAGCGCCCGACCATAGAAAGAATCTAGCGAGAGACAGCGGAGGCGACCGTGTTCGAGACCGGCGCGGCGATACTGGCCTGGGGCCAGCAGGTTTTGCAGCAGCAGAGCGGGCAGGAAGGGCCAACGGTCTGCTTCGCGGCGATCCCGCTGGTGGTTCCCGCCGCGGTCATCTTCGCCCGGGCCACGGCGCGTCGGCTCCGTCGGCTGGCGGCCGGCGCGGCATAGACGCCGCGGGCGCCGCGTTATAGTAAGCACGGCGTCTGTTGGGGGCAGGGTGGTCGCCGGTCCCCTGGGACCGGAGGAAAGTCCAGACAGCAGAGAGCAGGGTGCCCGGCGCAAGCCGGGGCCGGGTGACCGGTAGTCAGAGCAACAGAGACCAATGCCCGCCCGCGTCAGCGGTGTCGGGAGTGAAAAGGGCAATCCTCCCCGCTGCAACCCCAAGCACGGCCGATGACGCTGCTCGCCGAGGCCGGGGTAGGGGGCACCTCGAACCATCGAGGGCCCGGCCACAAGCCGGGCAGATAGATGGCCACCTGAAACAGAATCTGGCTTACTCGCCCCCCGCAGACGCCACTTCGCACCGGGGACGCTCATTGGTGGTTCAGGGCACCCCCAATCAGTGGGTGCCCCGGAACGACGGCTGCGAAGCCTCGCTCGACTCAACACGAGCGCCATGACCAACCGGTCGCATGCGGAGCCTGAGAAGGATCGCTCTCGTCACTCGGCGGCACCCGACGAACGCGACCGCGAGCGGCCCCAGCCCAACTCCAGTCGTACCTGGCTGACGGGTCGCGGCTGGCGAGCGGGGGAGGGCGTCCGGGTGCTCCTCGTCTTGCTGCTGCTTGCAGGTAGCGGACGCGTTGGCTTCGCGCAGTCCGCCACGGGCGACTGGTTTGCCATCCCCAACGGCCGCTTCTTTGTCACGGCGGCGCAGCCAGCGGAGGCTGGCTACATGCTGGCCAACGCGGCCGGCGTGCCAATGCTGGACGAGTGGCAGCGCCTTGGCGGCCTTGACCCGGTGGGGGTTCCCACGAGCCAGCGGTTCATTGCCGGCGGCCTGGTGGCGCAGCGCTTCGAGAAGCAGGGCCTGGTGTGGCTGCCCCAGGAGGGGCGGGCGGAGCCGCGGCCGTTGACCGACCTGGGCGCGGTGCCGCCGTTTGCCGCCGCGCCGATGCCGTCACCCCGCTCCAGCGGCGCCGCCGATCGCGTCCCGTGGTCTGGCTGGTGGTGGCCGGCAAATGACCGCGCCGGGGGGCCGCGGCTGTTTGACCCGGACGGGCCGCTGGCGCACTACGATCGGCTGGTGGAGGCAATGGGCAGGCCGGATCCCGGGACGACGGAGTGGGAGAGGGCTGAGCTGTACTTCGAGGACTTCCAGTGGGCGGGCCACTGCAACGGCTGGGCGGCGGCGGCGATCCTGGAGCCGGAGCCCACGGTACCGCGCGAGATCAGCGGGATCCGCTTTGGCGTGGCGGAGCAGAAGGGCCTGCTGACGTCCTACCACTTCGCGGACGCGGCCCTCTGGACCGCGGGCGGGACTGACGAGCCGCTGACACCCGGCGAGCTGCATCAGACGCTCCTCTCCTGGATCGGGCAGCAGCATCGCGCGCTCATCGTGACGTTTCAGCTCGAGGGTGACGAGGTGTGGAGCTACCCGGCTTACCGCTACGAGACCGTGTTTGGCCCGCACGAATCGGAGCCGGGGGTCTGGCGGGTGCGAACGACGCTCTGGCTGGTGGACAACGACGTGCCGACGACGTTCACCGGCGCGAAGCCGTGGCCGAGCGCGGAGGGGAAGACGTTTGAGTACACGGTCAGCGGCGATCCGCGGCGGCCCAGCGGCGGCGAGTGGGGCCCACGCTCCAAGGAGCGGTTCGGCACGCCGACGATGCTCTGGTATCCGGATCCGGCGCGGCGAAACGTGGATCGGCAGCTCAGCAGCCCGGCGCTGGACTATGGGTTGATCTCCCGGATCACCCGGGGCGAGACCGGCGCGCCGGCATTCCTGCCCGGCGTGAGCTCCCCGGTACCGGTGGCCAGCCCGACGCCACGGTCGGACCGGAGGCGTCGCTAGGCCGATTTCAGCGGCGGCAACGGCTTACGAGCAGGCCGACCAGCCCACCCGTTGCCGTCGCGGCCAGGTTGACGAGATCGTTGTCTACCCACGGCAGGCCGCGCTCCAGCCTGGCGATACGGCCGCAGGCATGGCTGGAGGACTCGGTTCGCGCGTCGCAGGCGTCGCAGCGATAGACGGCCTGGAGGGTGGCGCCCAGGAGGGAGTCCACGGCGCAGCCGATGAGGCCGGCAGGCAGCGCGATTGCCAGCGCGGCACGCACGCCGCGTCTGGCGGCCAGTCCGGCCGCGAGCCCCACCGCCGCCGCGCCGGCGGCGCTGGCGGCCCAACCCAGCGGCGTGACGCCGCCCGACTCGCCCGGGGCGAGGGCCCGGCCGCTCACGATGGAGCGCGGCGGGGTGGACGAACGGACGCCGATCTCGGTGGCCCAGGTGTCCGCGGCCGCGGCGGCGATGGCTCCGAGCGCGGCACCGCGCAACGGCTGGCCGCCCAGGCAGGCCAGCGCGGCCACGCCACCATTGGCGGCTACCTGGATCGCGTCGCGGCGGCTGCCCTTGGTGGCGGCCTGCTCGCCGGCTTGAGGCCTCCGCCTGGACAGCACGCTGGACGTGGCGAAGAAGCAGACCATGGCGCTGGCCATGGGGAGTCCGCCGCCATGGAACGTGGCGGTGCCCACGGTGGTGGCTGCCAGCGCACCATCCCAGGTGAGCGCCTTCCGCCACCAGCCCAACCCCGCAATGCCCCCGGCCGCGGCCAGGGCGCCGCCGAGCTCGGCTAGCCGTCGAACGGTCGGCCCGGGAGAGTTGAAGTCTGGGCTAGCTGGATCAACTCGTCAAGCGCGGCTCGCGCGAGCGCCACATCCTCGTCAGAGTACTGGTCCTGGGCAAGCTCCTCAAACTCGTCCTCGTCCAGGACCAGGTAGCTCCCGTCGGGGTAGACGAACAGGTCCAGCGCCAGGTCGACGAACGTCAGCTCGCCGGCCTCCACGACGGGGGGCTTGGAGACGTTGCAGTACCAACCCTTGAGGCTGCCCTCGCGCGAGTAGATCTGGAAGACGTTGTACCAGCGGTCGAAGAAGTAGTACTCGTAGAAGACGTCGCCGCGCTCGAACTGGACGTAGCCCAGGTCACGGCCATCGCGGTCGAATACAGCGTAGAAGAGGAGCTCGCGCTCGTCGCGCGAAAGCTGGCGGCCCACCCAACGGTAGCTCTTGCTGCCGTCATAGCCAAGCTTCTGCACCACTAGCTGGCTGCCGCGGATGCGGAACCCCTGGGTCACGCGCGGGCCTCGCTGGCGGCGCTGGCAGCGCGAGCGGCGGCCGCTCGATTGGCGATCAGGGCGGCGGCCGCGCCGGCGCCCACACCGTTGTCGATGTTCACGACGGACATGCCCGGCGAGCAGGTCTGGAGCATGGACAGCAGGGCGGCCACGCCGCGTCCGCCCAGGCCGTAGCCGACCGACACCGGCAGCCCGATGACGGGCACGTCTACCAGGCCACAGACGACCGAAGGCAGCGCGCCGTCCATCCCCGCCGCGACGATGATGGCGTCCGCGCTGGCCTGGCGCATGCCGCGAAGTGGCTCCGAGAGCCGGTGGATGCCGGCGACGCCGCAGTCAAACGCGGTCAGCACGCTGCAGCCCGTCTCAACGGCCACCATGCGCGCCTCCTCGGCGATAGGCACGTCAGACGTGCCCGCGGTGATGACCCCGACGACGCCCCCGGTGGCCACGGATCGGACCCCTGGGCGGCGGATCACGAGCGCCCGCGCTTCGGGATACGCGTCCACCTCCGTCTCCGGGAAATGATCGGGAAGGCGGGCGTACAGATCATCTGGCAGGCGGCTGAAGATGGCCCGCCCGCGCGCCTCCAGGAACAGCCGTCCGGCCTCCAGGACGCGCTCCGGGCTCTTGGAGTCTGCCAGGATCACCTCTGGGATGCCCTTGCGACTGGCGCGGCCCAGATCAGGCCGGATGTGGGGATTGCCTCCTGGTGGGGAGGGGTCCAGGCTGCCCAGGTCTGACAGCAGATGGTCTAGTGGATCAAGCACAGATCGGATTATAGGCCCGTGCTACAATCGCCAGAATCCGCGAGACCGCCCGGTTGGAGACCCATGCCATGGTAGTAGCTCTCGAGTCGGCCTCCGTCCTGATGCAGCAAGACCGGGAGCACCTGGTCCACCCGCTCCACCACCCGGACGAGCATGAAGATGCCGTCATCTACGTGAAGGGTGAGGGAGCCGTCCTGACGGACATCAACGGCAACGAGTACATCGACGGCCTGTCCTGCCTGTGGAACGTGAACATTGGCCACGGCCGCACGGAACTGGCCGAAGCGGCGTACCGCCAGATGAAGGAGATCGCCTACGCGAGCAACTACATCGGCTCGGCGAATGTGCAGGCGATCAAGCTGGCCACGCGGCTGGCGGAGGTCTCCTACCCCAGCCTGAACGCGACGTTCTTCACCAGCGGCGGGGCGGAGTCCAACGAGTCTGCCTTCAAGACCGCCCGCTTCTTCTGGAAGGCCACGGGCAAGCCCACCAAAGAGAAGATTATCGCGCGGATCCACGCCTACCACGGCGTGACCATCGCGGCGATGAGCGCAACGGGCATGGCGCCGTACAAGAAGATGTTTGGCCCGGTGGCCGGCGGATTCGTGCACATCGAGGCGCCCTACGCGTACCGCCGCGAGATCCCCCTGGACGATCCAGAGCTGGGCAAGAAGCTGGCCAAGGACCTGGAGGACGCGATCCTGCGCGAGGGCCCGGACACGGTGGCGGCGTTCATCGCGGAGCCGGTACAGGGCGCGGGCGGGGTGATTCCTCCGCCAGACGGCTACTTCCAGGAGATCCGCAAGATCTGCGACAAGTATGACGTGCTGCTGATCGCCGATGAGGTGATCACAGGCTTTGGCCGGACGGGCAAGCTGTTTGCGCTGGACCACTGGGGCATCGAGCCGGACATCATGAGCTTTGCCAAAGGCATCACCAGCGGCTACCTGCCGCTGGGCGGGATCATGATGTCCGATCGGATCCACCGGGCCATCCTGGACGCCCCGGCGGCGGACAAGTGGATGCACGCCTACACGTACTCTGGCCACCCGGCCTGCTGCGCGGTGGGCCTGGTGAACCTGAACATCCTGCTGGATGAGAAGCTGTCCGAGCGGGCTGCGCGCTCCGGTGAGCGGCTGATGAAGGGCCTGCACCAGCTTTCCGACCACCCGAACGTGGGTGAAATTCGCGGCCTGGGCATGATGGCAGCCATTGAGCTGGTATCAGATCGGGCCACCCGGGCACCCACGGACCCCTCGCAGAAGATCGTGGAGCGGGCGCTCCGCGAGTTCCGCAAGAAGGGCCTGATGACCCGCGGCAGGGGCGACGTGATCATGTTTGCGCCGCCGCTGGTGATCACGGACGAGCAGCTAGATCGGCTGGTGTCGGTGGTGGTGGAGACGCTGCCGGAGGTCATCCGGTCGGCCACGCGCTGAGCACGGAGACGCGAGCGATCGCGGGCGGCAGGGGCGCGACGGTGTCGTGCCCCTGCCGCCGTTTCGCGCGCAACGCGGTCCGGGGCCTGGAGTGACGGCGACGCGACTGGCCGGCCGGCCGGTGGCCGAACGGATCTGGGCGGATATCGACGCACGGGTGGCGGCGCTGGACGGCCCGCCATGCCTGGCAACCGTAGGCGACGGCCAGGATCCGGCTTCGCTGTCGTACGTGGGGCAGATCCGATCCACGCTGGGCCGGCACGGGATCGACGTGCGGGAGATCACGGTGGCGGGGACCGACGTGACAAGCGCGGTGAGCTCGCTGGCGAAGGACCCTGGCGTCCACGGGGTACTGGTGCAGTGGCCGCTGCCGGCTGGGGTCTCGCTGGACGCCGTTGAGGGCGCTTTGCCGGCGCGTCTGGACGTGGAGGGATTGCTGCCCGTGTCAGCCGGCCGGCTGGCGCTGGGGCGCCCCGGCGTGGCGCCCAGCACGGCCATGGCCGGCATCGAGATGCTCCGTCACTATGGCATCCCCATGGAGGGACAGGTGGCCGTGGTGATCGGGCGTAGCCCCATCGTGGGGCGGCCGCTGGCCCAGCTCTTGCTGGTGGAGAGCGCCACGGTGGTGGTGACCCACAGCCGCACGCGTGACCTGGCCTCGCTTACCCGCCAGGCGGACATCCTGCTGGCAGCGGCCGGACGGGCGGCCCTGGTGCGGCCGGAGATGGTAAAGCCGGGGGCGACCGTGCTGGATTTTGGGGCGAACGAGCTGGATGGGAAGTTCGTGGGCGACGTGCACGCGGACGTGGCGGAGGTAGCGGGAGCGCTCACGCCGGTGCCGGGTGGGATCGGCGCGGTGACGGTGAGCGTGCTGGCGCGGAACCTCCTGACGCTCTTGGCGCCCGCAACCGGCTGACCGCGAGGCGTTAGCGCGCGCATTCCTGTGACGGCGCGCAGGCGCGTCCTACAATCGAGTCATGATGCCGGTACGAGTCTGGCGCGCCGTGGCAGCGGCGGTACTCTGCCTGAGCCTTGGCGCGGCACCGCTCCGCGCGGACGAGAGCGCCCCCTCGTTCAGCGGCCCGGCCGCCCACGCCCACGTGGCGGCGCTAGCGGGCGATCCGGGCGCGCGCCAGGCGGGATCGGTCAGCCAGGCGGCGGCCACGGAGTACCTGGCGCGGGCGTTCCAGTCCACCGGCGCCACCGTGACCACGCAGCCGTTTCCGATCACCTACTTCGAGACGCGGCTGACCCAGCTCGCCATCCAGGGCCCGCTGGGGCAGCTTGTGGCGACGGTGCCGCTCACCTACTCGGCGGCGGGCAGCGTGGAGGCGGATCTGGAGTTCGTGGGGCTGGCGCGTGAGGGGGACTTCTCGCCGTCTGACGTGGCCGGCAAGATCGCGCTGGTACAGCGCGGCGAAATCAGGTTCGGCGAGAAGGTGGATCGGCTGGCCTCGGCCGGAGCGGCCGGCGCGGTGATCTACAACAACCTGCCGGGTACGTTCAGCGGCAGCCTGGCCGCCAGCTCACGGATCCCCGCCCTGAGCATCTCTCGCGAGGACGGGGAGATGCTGCTGGATCAGCTTCGAGGCGCCCGGCTGCGGGCGCGGCTGGACGTGGATGCCTCGACGGCGCAGCGGGTGGCCACGAACGTGGTGGCGACGCTGTCCGGAGGGCCGCGCCAGGTCGTGGTTGGAGCGCACTACGACGCGGTGGCCGGGTCACCGGGCGGAAACGACAACGCCTCTGGCACGGCGGTGCTGCTGGAGCTTGCGCGAATCATGGCCAAGGAGCGGCCGCCATTCACGGTGACGTTCGTGGCATTCGACGCGGAGGAGATTGGCCTGCTGGGGAGCGCGCACTACGTGAGCACCCTCAGCGAGGCGGAGCGATCGAACGTGGTGGCGATGATCAACCTGGACATGGTGGGCGTGGGCACTGTGTCCCGATTCGGCGGCTCGGATCACCTGGTGCGGAGCGCGATGGCGATCGCCGGCGAGCTTGGCCAGAGCAGCCGGCCGCTGGGAGACGGCACGCTGACGGGCGCCAGCGACCACAGCAGCTTCCAGCGGGCCGGCGTGCCGGCGGTCTTCATCCACCGCTCTGAGGATCCCAACTACCACGGCCCTAACGATCGCGCGGACCTCGTGGACCCAGAGAACCTGCACATCGCCGGCGAGATCGCGCTGCGGCTCATCCGGAGGCTGGCCGGTGAGCTCTGAGACAACGGGCGAGGGCGGGAAGACGACCGGCGCCCATCTGCTGATCTCCGGTAGGGTGCAGGGCGTGTACTTCCGCGACTCTACGCGCGCGGTGGCGGAACGGTTGGGTCTGACCGGCTGGGCGCGAAACCTCCGCGACGGTCGGGTGGAGGCGGCGGTGCACGGCGCGCCCACGAGCGTGGAGGACCTGGTGCGCTGGTGCCACCACGGCCCGCCAGCGGCCCACGTAGTGCATGTGGAGCGGCGCGAGATCGGGAGCACGGGAGTGGACGGCTTCCGGGTGCTTCCGACGGCCGACGCCGCGCATGCTGGCTGAAGCGGCACCGTACAGCCACCGCGGCACCCGGTCGGTGGGTGCGGTGCTGATCCACGGATTCACCGGGTCACCGTCCGAGATGCGGCCCATTGGCGAGGAGCTCTGCCGGCGCGGCCTGCACGTGGAGGCGCCGCTGCTGAGAGGCCACGGTACACACCCGCGCGACTTGCTGGGCTGCACCGCGACGGACTGGATGGAAGACGTGCGTCTGGCGGTAGAGCGGCTGCGGGGCAGGGTAGATCGGGTGGCGCTGGTGGGTCTGTCCATGGGCGGCGCGCTGGCGCTGCATCACGCGGCCGCGGATCACCGGATTGCGTCGGTCGTCTCCATGGCGGCGCCGTTGGTGTTGGCGGACTGGCGACTGCGATTCATCCGTCCACTGTCTCGCCTGATTAAGTGGCAGGCCTGGGGGAGACCGGACATCGCGCGGGTGGAGGCCTGGAACGAGCACGTGGGCTACCGACGATACCCGCCGCGCGCGCTGTTGTCGCTCCTGGACGTGACCGCGGCAGCGCGGGCGCGGCTGCCGTCGGTCTCCCAGCCGGTCCTGATTGCACACGGTCGGCAGGACACGGTGGTGCCGATCGAGAACGTGTCCGTGATACGGGACGCGCTGGGCAGCGATGCATGCGAGGTGCTGTGGCTGGATAGCAGCCGGCACATCCTCACGCTAGACTTGGACCGTGGGGCGCTGATCGAGCGCGTGGTGGGGTTCGTGGAAGAGACGACGGGTGACATGAAGGGGGAGGTCACGGGCAGCGATGCTTGACCTGGGGCTGGCGAGGAACCTCGCCACGTTTGCGCTGGGCGGCGCCGCGTCGATCGCGGCGCTGGGGGCGATCAGCCATCGACAGATCACGCGCTCCGTGCGAAAACCGCCAGAGTCGGATCCGGATGAGTGGAACCTGCCGGCACCCGAGCAGTTCGACGTGTTCTCGCGCGACGGCGTGCGAATCCGCACCTGGCTGTTCGATGGGCCGCACGATCGCCCCACTGTTATCGTGTGCCACGGCCACACGGCGCAGAAGCGCTCCACGCTCGGCGCGGCGGCGTTCCTGCGGGAGCGCTACAACGTGGCGCTGCTGGACCACCGCGGCCACGGTGAGAGCGAGGGGGATCGGACGACGATCGGACGCCGCGAGCGGTTGGACCTGCTGGCCGTGCTGGACGAGCTGGAGGCACGGGGGCACGGCCCGTTTGGCGTGGTGGGGTTCTCCATGGGGGGCGCCGCCGCGACGCACGCCGCGGCTGAGGATGGGCGCATCCAGACGCTGGTGCTGGACAGCATGTACGCGATCTTGCGGGACACCGTGGCCAAGGTGGCCCGCCGTCGGGGGTACCCGCCCGGGCTGGCGCAGCTCAGCGCGTGGGCCGGCTGCGGCGTCACGGCGCTGCTGGATGGGCACGAGCTACGCGAGGCCGATCCGGTGTGGGTGATACCGCGCGTCAGTCCGCGGCCGATCCTGGTAATCCAGGGCACGGACGATCACCTGGTGGACTCAAGCCAGGCGAAGTCGCTGGTGACGGCGGCCGGGTCAAACGCTCAGCTCTGGCTTGTGGACGGCGTGGGGCACTGCAAGGCGCTGAACGAGCACTATCCGACGTATCGGTCCCGCGTGATGGATTTCCTCGCAGGGACGCTGCCGAGCCGCTAGTCTGGCTGGGTTGACGTCCTGGCTCGAATAGTGTCCGCTAGCCAGCCCCCGGCGCAGGCGCCCAGCAGGTGGACCATGTCGCCCAGGATCAGCCCGCCCATGTCCATAGGTCCGAGCAAAGAGTAGCGGCGGAAGTCGTCGCCGACGAAGGCGTACTCCGCCCATGCCTTGACGGAGGCAGAGATGATGATGAACATCACGGCCACGGCGAGCGCCTGGACCACGCCGACGCGACCGCCGAGCCATCCGGCCACGAATCCGCCGGCGACCATAGCCGCGAGCTCCAGCGCGGCGGACGCGCCAAGGTTACCCTCAAGGCCGGCGCGGCTAGCCGCGGCGCCAAACAGCGCGGCGAGTATCGTGGCCACGGCGAACCCGCTCAGCACCGCCCGCCAGCTCAACAGGCTATAGAGATTGTCTTCGCCGGTTCCCTGGGCCGCCATCCACCTGCTCCGTGCGTGTCGCGAGATGGTACCAGGAGGGCGCGGAGCGCGGCCCGGACGGGCAACGCTATGTCCGCCGCGGGGCCCCGTGCTACCCTTTTCTCCGCGTCGACGCCCCGGGGGCGCGGGCGTCCGCCGGCGGGCCCGCGACACGCCTTGACCCCCACTCACTCGAAAGGAACCGCGCGCGAGCGGAGCTCTGCATGCACATCATCGTCACCGTCAAGCAGGTCCCAGACCCCGACATCCCACCCAGCCACTTCAAGGTGGATGAGGCCGCCCGCAAGGTGATTCCGCCCACGGGCGTCGCCCCCGTGATGAACGGCTACGACGGCAACGCCCTGGAGGCCGCACTGAAGCTGAAGGAGGCGACCTCCGGCAAGGTGACGGTGGTCACCCTGGGCCAGTCGGAAGCGCGCGACGCGCTGAAGCGCGCGATCGCCATGGGGGCGGACTCCGCCGTCCTGATCGACGATCAGGGCGTGGACAAGGACGACGCGTTGGCGACGGCGCGCGTGCTGGCGGCGGCCGTGACACGCATCGGCGGGTACGACCTGGTGCTGGGCGGTCGGCAGGCGAGCGACACGGACGGTGGGCAAGTGATCCTGGCGCTGGGCGAACTGCTGGGCCATCCCACCGTGGGGCCCGTGATCGGCATCGACCCGCCGGCCGGCGGGCGCGTGCGGGTGAGCCGGATGATCGAGGACGGGAGCCAGGTGCTTGACGTTGCCGCTCCGGCGGTGCTGGCGATCTCCAGCGAGATTGGCGAGCCGCGCTACCCGCCGCTCCGCGGGATCATGATGGCCGGGCGGGCCCAGATCCCCGTTTGGACAGCGGCGGAGCTCGGCGTGGACGGCGGCTCGCCGAAGCGCACGCTGACACGGCTCTTCGTCGAGACCCGAGACGCGACCTGCGAGCTGATCCAGGCCGATACGGCGGACGAGGCCGGCGCGCTGTTGGCGGAACGGCTCCGCGAGGCGAAGCTGATCTGAGCGCGCGCTACTTGGACTTTTCCCGCGCCGGTACGAGGCGCGGGCGACCAGGAGAATCCCGATGTCTTCGCTTAGTGGCAACGGTAGTGGCAATGGCGTATTGATCGTGGCCGAGATGCTGGAGGGGGCACTGGCGCCGGCCAGCGCCGAGCTCGCCGGCATCGGCCGCGCAATCGCGGATCAACTCGGCGGCCTGTTGACGGCGGTCCTGCTAGGCAGCGGCGTGGGTGAGGCCGGCCAGACACTGGCGACGCTGGGTGTGAATCGCGTTCTGGTGGCGGACAGCCCCACGCTAGCCAGCTACGTGTCAGACGCCTATCTGGATGTGCTCGCGCCGATCGTTACGGACGTCGCCCCGGCGGCGCTGCTGCTACTGCACAGCGCGAACATGCGGGAGCTCTCCGCCCGCCTGGCGGTGCGTCTGGACACGGCCCTGACGACCGACTGCACGGGTCTGCGCGTTGAGGATGGCAGGCTGGTCATGCGGAAGCCGGTGTTCGGCGGCTCCGCGATCGCGGAGTACGTGGTGAACAGCACTCCCCAGATGGCGACCATCCGTATGCGGGCATTCCCCGCCGCGGAGCCTGGCGCAGCCGGCGAGGTCGCGGCGGTGAATGTGGAGGCCGGCGGCAGCGCTCGCGTGACGCTGGTGGAGACAAAGCGCGCCGAAGTCTCCGGTGGGCCGCGCCTGAAGGACGCCAAGATCGTCGTCTCGGGCGGCCGCGGGCTGGGCGGGCCGGACAACTGGCACTACATCTCGGACCTCGCTGACTCCATGGGCGCCGCGCAGGGGGCCACACGGGCGGTGACGGACGCCGGGTGGGTGGCTCCCGGCATGCAGGTGGGGTTGACCGGCGTCACCATTGCGCCAGATCTGTACGTGACGGTGGCGGTATCAGGGGCGGTGCAGCACATCGCGGGCTGCTCCGGATCGCGCAACATCGTGGCGATCAACAAAGACCCTGACGCGAACATCTTCAAACACGCCAGGTTCGGCATCGTCGGCGACTACAAGGAAGTGCTGCCGGCGCTGACGAGACGGGTCAAGGAGCTGCGGGCCTGACGGCGGTTTCGACGGCCGCGCACACGAGCAGGTGACGGCGCGTATGCTTCTGGGGCTGACGCTTGCGGCGCTGCTGGCCTTTGCCTGTCGGCAGGCGACGCCGGCCGAGCCGGTGATGATGCAGGCGCGCGGCGTGATCACGGACGTGAGCGCCGTCTCCCTCACCCAGCTCAAGACGCTCCAGGTCCAGACAGACGATGGCGAACTGCTGGACCTGGAGGTGGAGGGCGATGTGAGCATGACCCCGAGTCACGCGCGGGAGCACATGGCGCTGGTGGAGCCGGTGACGGTGATCTACCGGCAGGATGCGGACCGGCGAATCGCATTGCGGGTGGACGACTGAGCCAGGCCCGCGGCCCGGCGCGGCATTACAGCGCTCGGGCGGCCTCGATGAGCTCGCCGGCGGTGGCGACGCCCTCGAAACGATCGACCACCGCACCCTTCCCGTCCAGAAAGAACACCCACGGCTCGCTCTGCAGACCCCACTCTCCCATGGTGTCAGAGACCACCTGGCTGCGCGGATCCTTCCAAACCTCGATGTGGACGTAATTGACCCCGTTGGGACGGGACTTCTGGAGCTCCAGGACGCTGCCAAGCTCCGGGGCGCAGGTGGCGGTGACGCAGAAGCCGGGGCTGGCGAAGAGCACCACGCTGGGCTTGCCACTGGCCACCGCCGCGTCGATGCTGACATCGTGCAGATCACATGGTGGTGTGGCCGAGCAAATCGCAGAGCGGTCCTTGACGTCCGCTGCGACCGGCGACTTGCTGCGTGGCGGCAACGTGCCGATCATCGGGGCGGCGCCTCGCTCACGAACGTCCACGGTGATGCGTCCCGTGACGGCGGGACGGTTGGGCCAGGTAGCCGTCACCTCGATGCCCCACTTGCCGGGTGCGTCAAACTGGACGGGAGCAGCGTAGACACCTTTGCTCTCCACCTCCACCCAGCGGAAGAGGGCGCGGGTTTCGGCACGCTTGGTGCCCTGCGCCCCTTCGAGCTGGAACAGCCCAAACGCGACATCAGCGTCTGTGACCGGGCGATTCCCCTCCCCGATCAGGCCCACAGTCAGGCGATTGCGCCCCAGGACCAACTCGGAGTTAGCAAGCACAGGCCGCGGGCCGACAGTGGGCTTGGCCGCCGCCACCGCGGTGGGAGCCGGGGCCGGCACTGCCGCACAAGCTCCGAGCAGGAGCGTGCTCGACATGCTGGCGCCAGCGAGCAAGAATTGACGTCGTGTCAGGGGCAGCATCAGTCCGGGAACGATAAGGACGCGTCATCGTGGCTCGCAACAGTTCCGCGGGTAGCCGCCAGCCGCTCGGTCCATCCTTCACCGATCGGGTGTTCGAAATCATCCGCGAGATACCACCTGGTCGTGTGACAACGTACGGAACTGTGGCGGCGATGCTGGGTGACCCGAGGAAGGCGCGGGAGGTGGGCTGGGCGCTGCACGTTTGCCCAGACGATGTCCCTGCCCACCGGGTAGTGAACCGGCTGGGCGAGGTCAGCGGAGATGCGCACCGGACGGCGGCGGATTCGCGGCGCGCGCGGCTGGAGCGTGAGGGCGTGACGTTCGACGCGAACGGGCGGATCGAGCTGGATCGGTTCGGCTGGCACGCGCTCGACGATGGCTGACGTCACGAATCCACCACAAGTGAGCGACCGGACGCCATCCGGCACGCTGGCCTCCATTAGCATCCCGTGAAGCCCGGGCGGGTCGTGTACCCCTTCTGGCTTGTGGAACCAAATGGCGCGGAGGAACGACTTGCGCAGAATGCTGTTGAACGTGGCTGCCCTGGCGATCGTCGCGGGCGGCCTGGCGGTGGGCACAACGGCGCCGGTGGCACCAGCCGAGGCTCAAACGACGTCCGTCGCCGCGGAGCCGCAGAGCCCACTGCCGAGGGCGAAGAGCCCTGAATACGGGATGAACATCTTCATTTGGGACAACCCGTCCACGACAGACCGTGACCTGGGCAAACTCAAGAGCGCGGGGTTTGGCTGGCAGAAGTCACTGTTTCAGTGGGGGGAGATCGAGCCCGTGAAGGGGCAGCGCAACTGGGGGGAGTCGGACCGGGTGGTGAGCGCGTCCAAGAACGCGGGCATCAAGATCATCGCCCGCCTGGACTTCCAGCCCACCTGGGCGCGCCGTGACAACGCGCACAATGGGCCACCGGACAACTACAACGACTTCGGCGACTTCGTGAGGGCGTTCGTAGAGCGGTACAGCTCCACGTCATCCATCGGGACGGTGCACGCGATCGAGGTGTGGAATGAGCCAAACCTCGCACGCGAGTGGGGTAACCAGCCCGTGAACCAGGCGGCGGCGGGCGACTACGTTCGCCTGCTGAAGACGGCGTATGAAGCCGCGAAGTCCGTGGACAAATCGGTCATCATCATCACCGCGGGCCTCAGCCCAACCGGCTGGAACGACGACACGGCCCGTCCGGACGACGTGTACACACAGTGGATGTACGACGCGGGCGCAAAGCCGTACTTCGACGTGCTGGGGGCACACGGACCGGGCTACAAGGCGCCGCCGAGCGTCAGCCCGGAGGAAGCTGCCAACACGCCGCTCTACGGCGGCCACCGCAGCTTTACGTTCCGCCGGGTGGAAGACCTCCGCCAGATCATGGTGGACAACGGCGACAAGGACAAGCAGATCTGGCTGCTGGAGTTTGGCTGGACCACGGACCGGGTGAACCCCGCGTATGCCTGGCACAGCGTGAGCCAGGAGGAGCACGCGCAGTACCTGCTGGACTCGTACAAGTGGGCGGCGAAGAACTGGTCGCCCTGGATCGGTGTGATGACGCTCTGGAACCTCCCCGATCCGCGCTGGAACAACGACCGCGAGGAGGCCTGGTGGGGAGTGGCCGGCGTGGACGGCTCTGACCGGCCCGCGCTCACCCGTCTAGCGGCCGCCCGCCGTTCGGGGGAGCTGCCCTAGACAACGCACCAGTAACTTGACCATAATGCGCCCGTAGCAAGAGCTACGGGCGCTTCTTTGTGTCCGGCAGCGTTTACTGATAGGGTGTGTGTTGACACCCTGAATTGACCAGTGTTACAACGGGCCCGGTGCCAGGAGAGTGATGCTTCAGCGAAACGTTGCCGAAGACCAACGGGCGGAGCGACCGGCCAGGGTCATTCCGCTACGGCAGCGGCAGCGCCCGCATATCGTCCCGCTGGAGCGCCCGGAGAGGCGGGAGCCGTGGACACCTCGCGAGATGCCAGCGCTCGTGTCAGAGCCGGCACCGCGCGTGGAAGCAGCGCCGATCCCGCCGCCGCTGGTCCGCCAGAAGACATTCTTCACCACCACCCACGTGACCATGCTCGCCGTGTTCGTCGTGGTGTGCGTCTCGATGATTGTGTTCATGGTGGGCTACCGCCTGGTGACGTCCTACGGCACCCAGATCACGCCCGCGGCGCTCACGGAGCGGCTGGCTCCGCCGTCGTCGGTGGCCGAGCCGCCGCGGCTTGTGCCCACACCCACCATTCAGAGCAAGATCACGGTGATCCAGCCCAACTACGAGGTTGTGCGCGGCGATACGCTGGCGTCTATCGCGGCGCGACACGCGGTGAGCGTGGACGTGCTGGCCGCGATGAACAACATCCAGAACCGCAACGCGCTGGTGGTTGGGCAGCGCCTCGTCATCCCGTAATCTGCATTTCCGGCGCGGGCGCGGCGGAAGAGTCCGATTATGTCCGCCCGATTGAGTCGCGTTCGTGACAGCGATTCCGGGTTTTTCTCCGCTATAGTCACCCCACTTCTTCCGCCTTGCCGCGCTTCCCAGCATCGTTCTGTCGCGTGGCTCCGGCAATGAAGACACCGCGCAGTCGAGATCCACGTGCAGCGTTCACTCGCCCGTCAGACCTGGCAAGTGGCACCGGTCAGGCCTGACTCAGGCCCACCCGGCATGCTGGCCACCCTCAAGTCCGCCGCGAATCTGGGGCTGGCGTACCTGCTGGTCGGCGCGCTGATCGGCGTGTTCCTCTGGAAGACCTGGGAGGTCTTCATGGCGCCGGCCACTGAAATCGCCCGGCAGGAGCCAGCGCAAAGGGACCCTGGACCGGCACCACGATCACCGGTCACATCGCAGCAACTGGCCGAAGTACTCCGGCGGCAAAATCCGCGGATGGGCTACGCCGGACTGTACGTGCGGGCGGTGGGACAGCCCGTGGAGGCGGCCGTGGAGCCGGATCGCGTGTTCCCCGCGGCCAGCCTCTACAAGCTGCCGATCCTGGCTGAGGTGGTCCGCCAATCTCGCTCGCGGCAGATCAACCTGGACCAGGAGATCGTGGTGGAGCCGCGGCACCGGGCGCCTGGCGCCGGTGTCCTCCAATCGCGCGTTGGAGACAGGGTGCGCCTGCGCGAGGTAGTTCGCCTGATGATTGCCGAGAGCGACAACACGGCTGCCATGATGGCGCTCGACACCGTGGGCCTGGAGCGCGTCAACGCCAGCATGCGGTCCATGGGTCTCACCAACACGCGGCTACTGGACTACCGGGTCCCGGGCGCGATGAACCCACCCGGGCCGTACATGACGACCGCGCGTGATATGGGCCTACTGCTCTCCCGCATCGCGGACGGCGAATTGGTGGATCGCGAAGGCTCCGACTACGCGATGAAGCTGCTGGAGTCGCCCCAGGCCCAGAACTGGCTGGGTGACGGGCTGCCATGGTACGCCCGGGTGGCGCACAAATGGGGCGACCTACCGGAGGCGCGACACGACGCGGGCATCATCACCACCCCATCCAGTGGCTGGGTAATCGTCGTGATGACGGACAACGCCAGCCCGGAGACTTCTGACGACTTCATCCGCGCGGTCTCACGGGACGTGTTCCAGCTCTTCGAGGGGCCGGATCGAAGGGGCCCCGCGCCGGCGACACGCTGAGCGCATGGCGGGTCGGCGGGGGTGCGATTCAAGTGCTCGTCACTCCGTTGATGAGCCAGGATCCCGGGTTCGCGGCTTGACGGGCTGCCCGCGGTTCTGCCCGATGGCGGGAGCGGCGGGTCCGCGAGGTGCCCAGTTGGGTTGATGAACGAGGTACTTGTGGGCGCGGCGGCCTACAAGTAAGGGTTGCCCACAGTAGCCTCGACGAGGCTGAGAATTTCATCCAGCTCGTATGGCTTACCCAGCAGATACGTGAGCTTTCGACGGTCCCCTGACGGGAGCACCTGGGTGAACGCGGAGATGGCGACCAGCGGCACTTCACGGGTTTCCGGGTCTGCTTTCAACCGCCGCATCACTTCGTGCCCGTCCACCGTGGACATCCCCAGGTGCAGCACGATCAGCGAGGGGGCCGAATGGCGCGCTAGCCGCAATGCTTCTACGCCATCGGTGGCCTCGAGCACATCAAACCCGTGCTCCTCCAACAGCGCTCCAAGCAGCGAGCTCACCGCCTGGTCGTCCTCCACCACGAGAACAGTGGGGCGGACCGCGCCACGCCGTGTGGCGCCGTGGGCGTCACCGTGCTGCAGGGAAACGGAGGGGGTCATGCGCGCACCAGCATTCAGGCGCAGCCGCGCCAATTGATTATGGCACGTCCGTTGGGGACGGGGCGGTCACTCGGAGAGACGCGCCCCGCCCGAACGCGTGCTGCTGGACGATCCGGATCCGGAGCCAGAACCGGAACCTGAGCCGCTGGACTTGGAGCTACTCGCGCCGCTCGTCCCGGTGGTGGTTTCGAGGCCCGGAACCGTGTAGCCATCTGGTAGTGACGCGGGCGGGGCGATCGCGGGCTGCGCCTCCACCTTGTCCTCCAGCCCAAGACAGCGGAAATCATCGTCCTCAGGGATGAGCCAGCGATAGCCGCGAACGGTGGGCACCAGGCTGGGCGTGGAGCTTGCCTGGCTCACGGCGGTCTGCGCGCCGGTCACGATGCCGTGGATGCGGTAGCACTCGCCACGCTTGAGCCGGGTGTCCTTGGGAATGAACTCGACGATTACCGACTCGGTGAATGGTCTACCACGCACCTGCGCGATGAGCTGCATCCACGTGTTGGACGGGCTGCCAATCTCGCCGTCGCTGTGGGCGATCTCGAGAATCTTGCCCTGGAGGAGTATGGGCCTGCCGACAAAAGCGCTCGGCTGAGCGGCCAGCTCGCGCGGATCGATGTACTCGCCGATCACGTTGAGCAGGCCGCCTGGGACCTTACGCTCCGGCGGCAGAACGATCGCGTTGGTACCCTTGGTCGGCGCTGTGGCGTACTCGCTGGCGTAGCGGCCTTCGGAGACACGGGTCAGGCCCACGGCGGCGGTTGCATCCATCATGCCGGTCTGGGACCGCACCAGGGTGAAGACCATGGTGTCCTCAAGCAGGCTGCCGACCTCGTAGCTGCTCCAGCCTGGCTCGGCCTTGGTCAGTAAGAACCGGGCCTGGTCCGCGCCGGCGGCCACGGGGGTGAATCCCTGATCTCGGATGCGGGTGTCGCGCATGGCGAGGAAGAGATCCAGTGGTGAGACGGCCGCATCCACGCGGATCACGAGCTGGCGGACAGCGGCGGATCCGGCCGCGTACTCGGCGACCACCTGGCGGCCAAAGCCATCAGGGATGACCTCGTAACGCAAGAGCACGGCGTCTGGGCCCAGCGCAGCGGGGATGTCGGTGGGGCGAATGACGATGGCAGCCGGATCAACGGCGCGGGAATCGGCGCGCGCGGGCGCCGGCGCGACCAGGCAGAGCACGACAGCGGCGAACGACGCCGCCACAAGCCCGAGGCGCGAGAGCGCGAACATCGTGGCCGATCCTCCTTGACTAAGCTGGGAAACCGAGTTGGTGGCTGACTGGGGGTCTTGCGAGCGGCCGCGCAAACGCGACGTGCCTCGCGCACCTGGACCATTTGTGAGAACGAGTCACCGGGATGGTCGGTGACGGGGTGGCGCCACTGACCTGACCGGGTTACCCGGCTGAGGACACGTCCAGGGCCACGATACCGCGCCACACAGAGTGCTCGCCAGACGACAGAAGGGGCGCAGGCGCCACCACGATTCGACACGAGGCGGACAGGTCAGTCGCGGTAGAGCGATCCTGACGACCCTGCGACGCGCCAACTGGACAACGTCGTTCGGTGTCCGGTAGTGTGGCGTCGGCGATTCAGACCGTGGAGGTTTGCGATGCGACGATACCGAAGCGTCTCCCCTACAGCCGTGCGCACGACCACTGCTCTGCTTCTGCTACTGGCGACCATCGCTGGAACGGCCACGGCGCCGCGCACCCAGACGGCCACCGCTCTCGCCAACCAGGACTCCGGGCTTGGGCGGATCAATCACATAGTGGTGATCTACCTGGAGAACCACAGCTTTGACAACCTGTTTGGCACGCTGCCAGGAGCCGACGGCCTGGCGAACGCGACGGACGAGCAGCGTATCCAACTAGACAAACAGGGCAACCCGTTCCAAGTGTTGCCTCCCCCGCTCGCGCCCCTCCAGGGCGGTGTTCGCCCGCCAGACCCCAGATTTCCGGCCGACCTGCCCAACGCCCCGCTCAAGCTGAACGATTTCGCGTCCGCCCAGGAACCGCTCGGCGATATCACCCATCTGTTCTACCGCGAGCAATACCAGATCAACGGCGGCAAGATGAACGGCTTCGCCGCCTGGAGCGATGGCGCAGGCATGGCGATGGGCTACTGGGAGACGGACAGCATCCCGCTGGTGGGCCTGGCGCGCGAATACACGGTGGCCGATCGGTTCTTCCACGCCGCGTTCGGCGGCTCCTACCTGAACCACCTCTGGCTGGTCTGCGCGTGCACACCCACGTGGCCGGGCGCTCCCGTGGACATGGTAGCTAAGCCGTTCCCCAATGACCCGGATCACTTGACGGACCTGGCCGTGACGCCGGACGGATTCGTGGTCAACACGGCATTCACGGTGAACACGCCGCACCCCGCGACGACGGCGGCCGACCACCTCCAGCCCAACATCGACCTCGCGACCATCGGCGAGCGGCTCAGCGATGCCGGCGTGTCGTGGGCATGGTATTCGGGTGGCTGGAATGATGCGATCGCGGGCAAGCCAGATCCCCTATTCCAGTTCCACCACCAGCCGTTCGCATACTTCACTCCCTACGCGGACGGCACTCAGGCGCGCGCGGACCACCTGAAGGACGAGTCCGATTTCCTCACCGCACTCGCGGACGGCTCACTGCCCGCGGTTTCGTTCGTGAAACCGCTGGGGCCGGAGAACGAGCACCCGCGCTACGCGGCCGTGACCCGCAGTGAAGAGCATGCGCGAGATCTGGTGAGGAAGATCCAGGAGAGCCCGGTCTGGAGCGACACGGTAGTGATCATCACCTACGACGAGCACGGTGGGTTCTGGGATCACGTGCCGCCGCCGATCGTGGATCGCTGGGGACCGGGACTGCGCGTGCCCACGCTGGTGATCTCGCCGTTCGCGAAGCGCGGATTCGTTGACCACACCGTCTACGACACCACATCGATCCTGAAGTTGATCGAAGATCGCTGGGGTCTCGCCCCCCTCGGCACCCGCGACGCTGCCGCCGCCAACATGCTCAACGCGTTTGACTTCTCCCTCGCCCCGTGACGAGACGGTACGTGACGCGCGTAGCCCGTGGCTGCGCGCGTCACGTCTGCGGGCGTACGCTGGCGCCGAATCGCGCAGTTCGGCGCCGGCCCAACCGCAGGCACGGCACCGTAGCTCTCCCCATCACGCCGCAACGCACGCGGGATCTCATCACCCTACGTGACGGGCTCCCGGAATCGGGCCACATCGGCGTGCGGGTCCGAGATTCACGCCGGCGCACCTGCGCGCACTCGAGGCGTCATCTCGGGTTGTCGGGTGCCGAAGGGGGGACTCGAACCCCCATGAGGTTGCCCTCAACGGTTTTTGAGACCGTCGCGTCTGCCATTCCGCCACTTCGGCCAGCCTGGCAATTCTAATCCAACGGCGGTTCACCGCTGAGTCCGTCGACGGGTGGAGCGGCTACGGTGCCCAGTCGATGCCGCCGAAGCCGCCGCGGTCCAGGATGAAGTTGACGCTGCCGTCCATGCCGATGAGGTAGACGCCGCGGCTGGCGAAGGCGGCCAGGCGAGTGCCGTCCGGAGACCAGGCCAGGGAGACTTCATCCTCCTGCAGCTTTGCCAACAGGCGCGGCTCGCCGCCGGTCGCGTCCAGGATGAACACATCCCACGGGTCCCCATGGGCGTAGGCAACGGACGGCAGCAAGAGACCCGCCACCGGCCCTTGCTCCGATTGGCGTCGCTCGGCCGCGGGAGGCGGGCTGCTGGCGGGGAGGGCGATACGCTTGCCGTCTGGGGAGAACCGGGCCTGGCCCAGAACGGAGAACTGCCCGGGCGGGACGACCTGGACGGGCTCCCCGCCTTCGATGGGCGACGACCGTAGCTGCTCGCCCTGTCGATCGGCGCGCACCGTGAGAAGCTGCTTGCCGTCAGGACTGACGGCGGGCAGTGCGCCATCCGCGATCTGGGCTCGGGCGCCGCTGGCCAGGTCCACCCGCTCGACTCGTTTGGTGAGGCGCTGGTTCTCCAGCACGGTCACGCCCATGACGAACGAGCGGCCATCCGGCAGCCACTCGGGCGTCTCCAGGGCGGTCCCCGGCCGGTCCCGGCTGGCCACGTTGCGCGGCTCCTTGCCCGGTTCCACCAGGAAGATCTCCGAGCTCGCGGCGGTATCGCCGGCGCGGACATGGAAGATGGCGTAGAGCGCGTCGCGCCCGTTGGGCGACCAGCGGCCGTGCGTGATCGAGGCACTGGCGCCGCTGGGGACGAGCGTCTCCGGGGACGTGGAGCCCAGGGGCAGGACGACCAGTCCCTCAGGCAGCGGAATCAGCAGCCTGCCGCCGGTCGCCACCCGGGGGTCGGGGCGCTCGTTCAGGCCCGGGATACGGGGCTGGGTGAGCTGGCGGATGGCGGGGTTCAGCGCACCTCGCCACCATGCTACGGCGAGCATCAGTAAGCCGACTGCCAGCATGGCCGCCGTAGCGACGACCAACGGATTGCCAGTGAGCCGGGTCCTTTCGGTCGCCGCGGATGATGCGGGGTCTGGCGTTCGATCCTGGGGAGCTCGCGCCCCGCTATCGCGAGAACGCCTTCGCTTGCGTGCCATCAGCGAGATGGTACCGAACTAGTCGTCCCGCGACTCTGGCGCCTGGTCGCTCGGTGACGGTCCGTCTTCTCCTTCGCGCCGCCGCTTGCCCGTCCAGGTGACGATGAGGAAAGCGGCCAGCAAACCCACCGCCACCATGATGACCTCGTCCCAGCCCCCCTGGTGGAGCAGCGCCGCGGCAACGGACGTCACCGATCGGCGGCGGGGCGGTACCGCCCGTCCGCGGCGGGGCTGATGAGGCCGTCGTGGGCGAGCTTGTCCAGGCAGGCGCGCACATTTCGCCCCGCCGCGCCAACCAGCCTGGGGTTGACTGTTGGATATATCCGCGCGACGAGCGCCTCCACCGTATCAACGCCGTCTTGGAGCGCCAGAAAGACCTCCCGGATGCGGGACTCACGATGCTCGATGTACTCCGCCACCTTGCCTGCCGAATCGGCAACCACGGGGCCATGGCCCGGGTAGATGAGGCGCAAGTCAAGCGAGGCCACCCGGCGCAGTGACTCCAGATACAGCCCCAGATCGCCAGGCTCATCACCCACCACGACCGTGCCGGTGCCGGCGATCAGGTCGCCGCTGAACAGGGCGGCCTCCTGGGCCAGCCTGAAGCAGAGGTGGTCGCGAGTGTGGCCGGGTGTGTGGAGCGCGGTGAGCGCGGCGCCGGCTAGCGAAACCCGCTCCGCGTCAACCAGGGGCTCGGTCACGCCAGGCAGCATCGCGTGGCCCCGCACGGGGGCGCCGATGCGCTCACGCAGGCGGTGAGCCGCGGGCAGGTGATCCCCGTGGCGGTGCGTGACCAGCGATGCCACGATCCGCCTGGACGGTCCCACAGCCGAGATGATCGCCTCAACGTGCTCCGGCATGTCCGGCCCGGGGTCGATGACCACTAGATCCCTCGTGCCCACCAGGTAGGTGTTGGTGCCCTGGAGGGTCATCAGCGACGGGTTGGGCGCCAGGACGCGCGTGACCAGGGGAGAGAGGACTTCCACGCTCACCAGGCCTCGGCCTCCGTATCCGCGGCCCAGGTGCCACGCTGGGCATCCAGCTCAGGGTGCACAGTGCGGATGGACTTGGAGCGGGCGTATGCCAGGAGGTCATCAACGGACGAGAACCGGCTGACGCGCTCGAGATGCTCAATGGTGACGTGCACCATCTTGACCTCGCCACGGGCACAGCGGTCCAGCATGCCACGGGGCGTCACCCAGGCGCCTTCGGTGGTCTCCACGCCGCAGTAACGGGCGATCTGCCCCGCGGGCAACGCGGCGACGAAGAAGCGGGTGTCGAACCGCCGTGGCGAGTAGGCCGGTGTGACCCAGTGGGAAAACGGAATGAGCGCGGCAAGGTCCAGCGACAACGCGTCCTGACGGAGCAGCCCGGCCAGCCCGGGCTGATCGCCCGTCAGCCGCGCGCGGAGAGGCTCCAGCCCTGCGGGGCTGGCGGCCGGGGCCAGGAGTACGCCGGCCTCCTCAAACAGCTCACGGGCGGCGGCGTAGAAGAACCCGAACGCTAGCTCGTGCCGTTCCGGGGGCTCCCCACCGCGGCGGGTGATGGAGTCCCAGGCGGTTGCAAGGTCGAACGATGGAGCGCTGGCTAGCGACTCGGCCGACCAGTCCGCCGGCGCGACGCCGCCACCGGGGAACACGAACACGTCGGCGGCAAAGCTGCTGGCCGGCGGCCGCCGCACCATGTACAGCTCAATGTCGCCGGAATCCCCATCACGCACCAGGAGGACTGACGAGGCCGGGCGAGGGACAACGGGGCCGCCGGCGGGGATCTCAGGCTGGGCCCAGGTACGGCGCTCACCGCTGTAAGCCCGCTCTGACCGGGGAGCGGCAGCCCGCTCCTCGCTCATCTGGACTCCAGCAGGACGCGCCCATCCTGGACTACGGCCTGATGACGGCGGAGGCGCCAGTCGCTCGGCGGCGAGGCGGAGCGGCCGGTGCGAGCATCCCACGTCCAGCCGTGCCAGGGACAGGCCAGCATGCAGCCGTCCACGCGGCCGCGGTGCAGCGGGCCGCCGTTGTGGGGACAACGATCGTCGAAGGCCATGATCTCGCCGCTCACGTTGAGCAGCGTCACGGCTCTGCCGTCAAGCTCCACCAGCCGCGGCTGCCCCGGCGCGACATCCGCCAGCGCGGCCACATCCACCAGCCGCACGCCGTCTATCCGTCAGGCCGCCGAACCGGACCCCGCGTGGGCGGCCCGGACGCGGTCTTCTAGCTCCTCCAGGTACTTCGTTGCAGCGATAGCCGCGATGGTGGCATCGCCCACGGCGTTGGTGATCTGGCGAACGAACTGGTGGCGCACGTCCCCGGCGATGAAGATGCCTGGAATGGAGCTCTCCATCTTCTCATCCGTGTAGATGAAGCCGGCCTCGTCCTTACGGATCTCGTCGCCGAAGACATCACTGGACGGCGTGAACCCCACGTAGATGAAGACGCCGCTGACCTCCAGCCGGCCCTCTGAGCCGTCCTTGGTGTTGCGGGTCTTTAGCCACTGGACCTGGCCGTCTCCGCCGATCTCGTCCACCACGGTGTTCCACACCGCTTCCACGTTCTTCTGGGCGAAGAGTCGTTCCTGAAGCACCTTCTGAGCCCGTAGCTCATCGCGGCGGTGGATCAAGTAGAGCTTACTGGCGTAGCGGGTGAGGAACGTGGCCTCCTCAACGGCGGAGTCGCCACCGCCGATGACGGCCAGCACCTGCTCTTTGAAGAACGCGCCGTCGCAGATGGCACAGTAGGAAACGCCGCGACCGGCTAGCTCCTGCTCGCCTGGCACGCCAAGCTTGGTGGGCTGGCCACCCGTGCAGACAATGACGGCCTTGGCGGCGTACTCGTCGCCCTCTTCGGTGCTGACGCGGCGCACGTCGCCCTCCGCCCAGACGCGTGTGACAGTGCCGTAGCCGAGCGTAGCGCCGAACTCAAGGGCGTGCTCTTCAAACAGGCGGGCCATGTCCTGACCGGAGATGCTCTTGAAGCCGGTGTAGTCCTCGATCAGCTCGGTGTTGAGAAGCTGTCCACCTGGGCCCATCTTGTCCAGCACCAGGGTTTTCAGTCGAGCGCGTCCCGCGTACAGCGCGGCGGTGAGTCCCGCGGGTCCCGCGCCGACGACGATGACATCATAGTTTTCCATGAGGGTGTTCCATCAGGGCAGCTCCAGTGGGCGCGCGTTGAAGGGGCGCGCGACGCCTCTGTGGAGAGTATAAGCACCACGCTCGACTCGTATCGAAACGGCTAGTATGATCGGCAGCGAGTTCTCCGGACGACGCCGCGCGCCGTCCACGAGGGGTGACTGTATGTTGTACGAGCTGCGCATCTACGAGACGGTTCCCGGGCGTCTTCCCGCGCTCCACAAGCGGTTCTCTGAGGTGACGCTGAAGATCTTCGAACGGCACGGAATCCGGCAGGCGGGATTCTGGACGGGGGAGATCAGCGACAACACCAACAACGAGCTGACGTACTTCCTGGCGTGGGAGAGCCTGGAGGAGCGGGAGCGGAAGTGGGGCGCGTTCCAGGCGGATCCGGAGTGGATCGAGAAGCGGGCGGCCTCGGAGGCGGACGGCCCCATCGTGGCACGGGTGCGGAGCAGCATCCTGCGGCCGACGTCGTATTCGTCGGTCAAGTAGGTAGCGGCGCCCCCGCGCGGGATGTCTGAGGGGCGCTGTGTCCCCTCAGGCCTCCCGCGGGTAGAGCTGGACGCGTCGGTGGGGCTCTCGCCCCAGGCTGCGGGAGCCCAGGTTGTAGCGCTCCGCCAACTGGTGTTGGAGTCTGCGGATGTACGAGGTCTGGGGCGACAGCTCGATGGGCATGGAGTCCTCCAGCACACGTGTGATGGCGTCCTCCGTCTCCTGCAGGGCTGAAGTAGCGGCGCTGGAAGGGCGCATGTCGAACTGAGCTATGCGGCCCAGCCCCTCTTCGATCTGGCCGCCGCTGTTACCACGCAGGACGTAGATCGGCGTGCCTGAGGCCTCAGCGTCACGCAGGGGCTGGGGCTTTCGCCGGTAGTAGTTCTTCACCGTCAGCACCACGTCCGCGTCCGTGGGCTCCATGGTGAGGGTGACCGGGAGGTGTAGGGAGCGAATGACTGACTCCAGCCGCGAACGGTTCACGCCGTACGGGTAGACCCGCGCGGGCTTGCCGCCATTGGGCGGCGGGGCGGGCTCCAGGACGGGCGCGTTCTCGCGCTGGCGTTCCCAGAACGCGGCGCGGGCCGCTCCAAAGCCGTCGTCGCGACGTGACTCGACGACCATGCCAAAGGGCCCGGCACGTCGTGGCTGCTGCTCCATGAGGGTGGGGGCGCGCAACGGCGGGTGCTCCTCGTGGATGGTGCCGTCCTCGTCGCGGCTGCGGATGGTGGCGGCGCGCTGCTGGCCGCGCAGTGAGGCGTCCACAACCTCCGCGACGTTGTCGTGCACGGCCACCCGGTTCCACTCCTGGATCTCGATGACGATGTCAAACGTCGGCGGCGCCTTGCGCTCCAGGACGGACTTCTGGGTGCCGCGGCGGCGCGCCTCCTCGTCGCCCAGCGTCACCGTCTGGATCCCGCCGATCAGGTCGGCCAGGGTGGGATTGAGCATGAGGTTCTCCAGCGTGTTGCCGTGGGCGGTGGCGACAAGCTGGACGCCGCGCTCGGCGATGGTGCGGGAGGCCTGGGCCTCTAGCTCCGTGCCGATCTCGTCGATCACGATGACCTCGGGCATGTGATTCTCCACCGCCTCGATCATCACGGCGTGCTGCGCCGTGGGCGTGGCCACCTGCATGCGGCGAGCCCGCCCAATGGCCGGGTGCGGAATGTCGCCGTCGCCCCCGATCTCATTGGACGTATCTACGATGATGACGCGCTTGCGAAGGTCGTCGGCCAGCACGCGCGCGGCCTCGCGGAGCAGGGTGGTCTTGCCTACGCCAGGCCGCCCCATCATGAGGATGCTCTTCCCGGATTCCACCAGATCGCGGATGATCCCGATGGTGCCGTAGACGGCGCGACCTACGCGACAGGTAACGCCGACCACCCGCCCGGCGCGGTTGCGGATGGCGGAGATACGGTGCAGCGTACGCTCGATACCCGCGCGGTTGTCATCGCCGAACGAACCGATCCGCTGGACGACGAACTCGATATCAGCATCCGTGACGGGCTCCATCCCCAGGAGCACTTCGCGCCCGGGCAGGCGCGCCTCCGGCTCGCGCCCCAGATCCATGACCACTTCCAGCAGGTCCTGCTGGTCCGCCATCTCCTGGATGGGCTCGCGGATGCGCTGGGGGAGCACCGCCAGCAGGAGGTCTAGATCATCGGTCACGCGGCGCTCGGTCTCCGGCGCGGAGCGCAGCGTCTTCTCTTGGCTACTCATCAGCCCCCCAAAATCCCGGCTGGCATCATTTTGGGCTCCAGTACGCGCGCCGTGAGCTGGCGAACGTAGATGTCGTACTGGCCGGTCACGCGGAACCCCACGCGCTCCAGGCCCGGGCCCAGACCGGCCTGGTACTCGCGAACGGCGGCGAACACGGGCGCCTTGGGGCTCACCTGCTGCAGCGCGTATGAAACAAATCGATCGATCATGGTCTCGTACTTCGGGTCGATCAGGAGATCCAGACACTGGCTCTTCTGGCCGTAGACGACCTCCAGCCAGCCGGCGATGCCGGTGCCTAGCTCCCAGACGTACTGGTGGCGGTCGCCGATGATGGTGGGCGCCCAGCGCTTCCGTCCCCGATGGAGCGCGGCCCACTCGTCGGCCGTCATGGCCTCAGCCAGCCTGACGTTCGGCGGCACCGCCGCCCCGTACAGATGAAAGAGCCCGGTCTCGTCCGCCCGCAGCCGAGGCCGCCCGTCCAGCATCTCTGAGGGGAGGATCTTGACCGGTGGATCAATCCGGTAGACGTCCTGGCCGGTGTAGCGCTCGAATCCGGCTCGGCGGGCGACGTCCGCGCCGCGAGCGCCCGAGGGGGTTTCGATGAACACCCTGCGGGCGCCGGCCTCGACGGCGACGCCGGATACGTGATCCAGCAGCTCGCGAGCCGACCCGTCCATCCCGTCTGTTACGTGAAGATGCTCAACATCCCACACCAACCCGGAGGACCGAGCGCGCGCCACGGCGACGGCGGCGATCCCCTCATCTTCGAACGCGATCCAGGCGCGTCCCCTGGTGGGCGCGGCCCCGACAGCCTGCCAGACCATCTCGCTCAGCGGCAGATGTCCGCTCTCGGGCTGGATCTTCGGCCACGTGTGGCCGGTGATCTCGGTCGTCGCGGTGTTCCGCAGGAAACGCGTCAGTCCGACCAGGTCAGTCGGACGTGGCGCTCTAAGCATGTAGCGATCCGTCCCGGCGCAGGCTCCGGGCCGAAGTTTACACGATTCTCAGAGCCGACTCGGAGGGAAACGGACCCATCGCGGTGACGCGGCGGGCGGGTCCTATAATCGGCCGGCAGTGAGCACGGCGTTCGAGTCCGCGCGGCAAGAGACCAGGCCAGGCGCGCACGCCATCCGCGAGCTAGCCCTGGGTCCGTTGTTTGCCGCCCAGTTCCTCACCGTGCTGCCGCCCCTGGTACGGCGCCAACCCACCCGGCGGGAGCTGGGAGCGGCAGAGGCGTTCTTCCCCGCTGCCGGACTGCTCGTCGGCGCCTGCCTGATCCTTCTGGACCTGGGGTTCGTGGTGCTGCCGCCGATGGTGCGATCCGTGGCGGTGGTTGCCGCGGCGGCCGCGCTGACGGGAGCGCTGCATCTGGACGGTATCGTGGACACGTTCGACGGGCTGTTCGGCGCCCACGATCGGGACTCCAAGCTGGCCGTGATGCGTGACCCGCGAGCGGGGACCTACGGCGTGATCGCCGTGGTGTGCACGCTGCTGCTCCAGGTCTCCGCGGTGCATGCGATGAGCGACCAGCTTCGCGCGCCTGCCCTGCTGATGGCCCCCTGCCTGGGGCGGTGGGCGATCGTCGCCGTCACGTGGACGTACCCGTACGCGCGACCGCAGGGCATGGGGCGGGCGTTCAAGGACTCGATGACGCTCCTGGGCGTGATCATCGCTGGCTGCACGGCGCTGGCGGCCGCCTACCTGCTGTGGGGTGGCATGGGGGTTGGCCTGTTCGCGGCTAGCTCGGCGGCGGCACTGGCGACCGGATGGCTGGTGTGCCGCCACCTGGGCGGACTGACCGGCGACGTGTACGGGGCGGTTTGTGAGCTCGTGACCACGTTCGCCCTGATCTGGATGGCCTCCGCGGGATGAACGCGGTGACGCTGGCCCCGGTGCTGATGGTGCAGGGCACCGCCTCGCACGTGGGCAAGAGCACGCTGGTGGCGGGCCTGTGCCGGCTGTTCCGGCAGGACGGCGTGCGGGTGGCGCCGTTCAAGGCCCAGAACATGGCGCTGAACTCGTACGTGGCGGCCGAGGGTGGGGAGATCGGGCGGTCGCAGGCGCTGCAGGCGCAGGCGGCCGGCCTGGATCCCTCGATCGACATGAATCCCATCTTGCTGAAGCCGGAGGGCGAGGCCCGCTGCCAGGTGGTGGTGAACGGAAGGTCGCGGGGATCGATGAGCGCCGCGCGTTACCAGCAGACGAAGCTCGATCTCTGGCCAGATGTCGTAGCCGCGCTGAACCGCCTGCGCCAGCGTTACGACCTGGTGATCGCGGAGGGCGCCGGAAGTCCGGCCGAGATCAACCTGCGTTCGACGGACCTGGCGAACATGCGGGTGGCGCTCCACACGAACGCCGCGGTGATCCTGGTGGGCGACATTGACCGCGGCGGGGTATTCGCCTCACTGCTGGGGACGTATTGGCTGCTGGATGAGTCTGAGCGGCGGCGGCTGTGCGGATTCGCAATCAACAAGTTCCGCGGCGACCCGTCGATCCTGGAGCCTGGGCTGGTAGAGCTGCGCGAGCGCACGGGGATCCCCGTGCTGGGCGTGCTCCCCCACCTCTCGCGGGTCCAGCTACCGGAAGAGGACTCCCTGGGGCTGGAAGGCGGTGTATCGCGCGCGGACGGTCGGCCGACCGTAGCCGTCATTCGGCTGCCGCACATCGCGAATTTTGACGAGTTCGCGCCCCTCGCTACGGAGCCGGGCATCAGACTGGTGTACGCGTCCGCGCCCGCCGAGCTCGCCGGGGCAGCGCTGGTCATCATCCCCGGGACCAAGACCACGATTGAGGACCTGGCCTGGCTGCGCAGGACCGGCCTGGCCGACTGGATCCGCGCCAGCACTGTGCCGCTCATCGGGATCTGCGGGGGTTTCCAGATGCTGGGACGGGAGATTCTGGATCCGGAGGGCGTGGAGTCGGACGAGGGACGTGCCGAGGGCCTGGGCTTGATTCCTATGACAACCACGTTTGTCGCCGACAAGCGAACGGTGCGGGTGCGCGCGCGGGTGCTGGCCCAGCGGGGTCCGCTGGCGGGTGTCGACCAAACGGAGGTCGAGGGCTACGAGATTCACATGGGCCGCTGGACGACCCCGGAGGTGGCCGCGCCCGCGCTGATGTTAGACGACGAGCGAGCTGCGGATGGCTACGTGTCTCAAGACGGGCGGGTGACGGGCACGTACGTGCACGGGCTGTTCGAGAATGAAGCGTGCAGGGCCACCCTGGTGCGGTTCGTCGGCGGAGCGTCCGGCGGGCCGAGCGGCGCGAGCCGTGACGAGGAATTGGATCGGTTGGCGGCGTGCCTGCGGCAGCACCTGGACCTGGGGGCGATCCGGACGGCGTGCGGTCTGGCGAGCTCGAGCGCAGGCGGATCGAAACACCCCTCACCCCAGCCCTCTCCCGCGGGAGAGGGAGAAGGCGGCGTGCCGGCATTGTGATGCCAACGATGATGGTGGCGGCAGCGCGCGGCCCTGTACAATCGCGAACGCGTGTTCTAGGCTGCCCGCGGCGGCAGCCGCCGCTCTCAGGTCGGAGGCCAGTCCATGCGAGTGCTGGGGGTTGATCCGGGGTTGACCCGAACCGGCTGGGCCTCCGTGGCGGCCGAGGGATCTGGGTATCGGCTGCTGGCGGCGAGTGTGATCGCGCCGCGGGGCGGGGAGAACCTACCGGCCCGGCTCCGCGAGGCGTACGACGAGTTCACTGGCATCCTGGATCGTGAGCAGCCGGTGCTGGTGGTCGTGGAGGACGTGTTTGCTACGCCGAAGTTCCCAGCCGCGGCGCTGAAGATGGCACACCTGCGCGGCGTGCTGTGCCTGGCGGCAGCCCAGCGAGAAATCGAGGTGCTGGCGATGACGGCGACCACCGTGAAGCAGCGCCTCACGGGCAATGGCCACGCCTCCAAGGACCAGGTGCAGCACATGGTGTTTCGGCTGTGTGACGTGGGTGCACGGAAGCTACCGATGGACCTGAGCGACGCGATTGGGTTGGCGATCGCCGGGCTGCACCAGATGCGCTCGGCCACGCTGGGGATGCTGGCGCGATGATCGCCTCGCTACGCGGCCAGTACCGGGGCAAACTGGGCGATGCCATCATCGTGGACGCGGCCGGCGTGGGCTACGAGGTGGTGCTGCCGCCGGTGGTCGAGCAGGAGCTCGGTGGGCTGGCGGAAGGCCAGGAGCTGTTCCTACACATCGCCTACGTGGCCTCCCGGGATCAGCCAGCGCCGGTGCTGTACGGCTTCACCCGGCCGGAGGAGAAGGAGTTCTGGGGGCTACTGCGCTCCGTGCCGCGGGTGGGGCCGCGTCAGGCGTGCCGAGCCATGGTCCTGCCGGTCAATCGGATTGCCCAGGCCATCGCGGAGCGGAACACCAACCTGGTAGACAGCCTGCCCGGGATCAGCGCCCAGGGCGCGGAGAAGATCGTGGCAACGCTGCGGAACAAGGTGAGCCAATTCGTTCACGACGATGAGATTCGCCCGGCCGCGGCGCCGAGCCTGGGTGCGGAGGAGCTCAAACGGATGGCCGTGGATCTGCTGGTGGATATGGGCATCCGCCGGGCGGACGCCGTGCGGGACGTGGACAAGCTGCTGGACTCGAATCCCGGCCTCCAGAAGGTGGAGGACGTGGTGATGGAGTACTTCCGCAAGTGAGCGCGTACCCGTGAGTCTGCCGCGCATCATCTCTGGCCAGGAGCAGCCAGACGACGAGCGCGTCAGCACGGCGCTGCGGCCGCAGTCGCTGGAGGCCTTCATCGGCCAGCAGGGGCTGAAGGAGCGGCTGGGCATCGCCATCCAGGCGGCGCAAGGCCGCGACGAGCCGCTCGAGCACATCCTGTTCCACGGGCCGCCCGGACTGGGCAAGACCTCCCTGGCCCACATCATCGCCACCGAGATGCGGGGGCGTCTTGTGGCCACATCTGGACCGGCCCTGGAGAAGACGGCCGACCTGATGGGCATCCTCACCAACCTGGAGCATGGCGACGTGCTGTTCGTGGACGAGATCCACCGAACGCCGCGGACCATTGAGGAGTACCTCTACCCCGCCATGGAAGACTTCGCGGTGGACTTCGTGCTGGACAAGGGGCCGTTTGCCAAGGCGATCCGGCTGTCGCTCAAGCGGTTCACGCTAGTGGGCGCCACGACTCGGGCGGGGCTGCTGGCCTCACCGCTGCGAGACCGGTTTGGGCTGCAGTTCCACCTGGGCTTCTACGAGCCGGAGGAGCTGCAGGAGATCGTGACCCGCTCGGCGCGCCTGTTGGAAGTGGACGTCCATCCAGCGGCGGCCGCGGTGCTGGCGCGGCGTTCACGCGGGACGCCCCGCATCGCCAATCGGCTGCTGCGGCGCGTCCGCGACTTCGCCCAGGTGAGAAACCACGCCAATGTGAACTCGGACGTGGCAGAGTCTTCGCTCCATCTGGAGGGCGTGGACGGCCAGGGCCTGGACGAGCTTGATCGCAAGGTGCTGGGCACCATCATCTCGCACTACCGCGGTGGTCCCGTTGGCATCGAGGCGCTGGCCGCGACGCTTCAGGAGGAGACGGACACGCTGACGGACGTGGTGGAGCCGTATCTGCTCCAGCAGGGCTTCCTGATTCGCTCGGCTAACGGGCGGCGGGCCACACCGCTAGCGTACCGCCACCTGGGCCTGGAGCCGCCGGTTTCCCCGGAGCAGCAGTCTCTGCTCTGACTCCGCCGCGCTATCATCTGGCATGCGAGTGATGGCATAGGCTGCCGGATGGAACCTCAGAAACCCGTCCCAACCAAGCTGCGGCGGCTGCACGAGCTGGCCGAGCGCGTGACCGAGAACCTGCGGCAACACCGTCAGCCGGCCGTGCGCATGTCTGCCGCGCTGCTGCTGGCCGCGTCGCTCGCGGCGTGCAGTCCATCAGGGTCGGCCGCGCCGCCGGTTCCCACCGTTGCGCCGCTGGCACAGGAGGTGCGGCTGGGGCTGCCTGGCTCGCCCGGGCGCTACGATGTGAACGAGTCGTCCGTGACCCGCGACGAGCAGGGGGTGTACCGCTTTGACTGGACCAACCCCCTCACCGGCGCGACCGGCCAGGCGGCGACGAGCCTGTTGCGACTGGCGCCGTCAGACGTAACCCGGCTGGAGATGGCCGGGACCGATCCGATCCTCCACCTGCGTCGTGACGCGGAGATCCCGCTGGTGGTGCCGGATCGCATCGACACAATTGGGTCAGTGACGGGCACCCCGACCCCGGTGCCGGTGGTCACCGGCGGCCACACGGTGTACGCACACTGGTCGCCGTTCGTGGGATACACGGGATCCGCGCCGGCGTATCACGATCCGCCGGCCAGCACGGTGGCACAGGGCGATCGAGTCACCGGGTCACGGACCTCGACGGCGCCGCTGCCCTCTGGGGACCGGACGCTGGCGAAGGGCATGGCGCGGCCGGGCGGTGGCATCGCCTCGGCTCGGGGCGGGCTGTCCGGCTCAGGGCCCACGGCCAGCGGGGCAGCGCGTCCGAGCTCCACGTCCTGGGGCGGCCGCGGTGGATTCAGCGGCGGACTCGGCTAAGCGGTCGATGTCCCGACGGGAGCCCGCCGCCAGCGACAGTCATCTGGCGCGGCTGATCCGAGGCTCCAGGGACCTCCCGCCCTCGTTGCGGCGGCAGTGGCTGCGGGTGTTGCCGCACCTGAGCATTGAGGAGCGAGCCGAACTGCTGGCCACCCTCACAGCGGCCACGGACGACACCAGCACCGCGTCGTGACGTCGTTCCGGGCGGTGGCACGAGGCAGCAGGGCGCTGATTCGTTGGCAGCGCGCGGCCGGGCCGCTCTGGAGCTACGTGCTCGCCGCGCCGTTCATCGCGCCCGTGCCGCTACCGCGATCGCCGCGGCTACGCGAGGAGGCCGTTCCCGGGCTACAGCAGACGGTCGCGGAGCACATCCACGGCGGCGTGGTGATCGTCGACCTGGATCCGGTGGTCGGCCTGCGGCAGGCGCCGGAATGGACGCAGGCGGGGGCGTTCGTGGTGCCGGTCATCCAGCGTTGGCCCGCGCACCCGGCCGTACTGGATTCGCGGGCCCTCCTACGGGCGCTCGTTTCGCCAACCGTCGCGCCACGCAAGCCGTCCACGCCAGACGGAGTGGTGCTGGTGCTGGACGGGCCCCGCGCTGGACGACCGGGCCCACCGCTCCACGCGCGCTTGTTCGACAACCGCTACCAGTACCCGCTCTGCCGTTTCCCGCCAGCCAGCCTGCTGGCCAGCCAGTCTATCGGGCGGGCAACGCTGGTGACGGACCGGTCGGTGGCGCCAGACGTGCTGCCGTATCTGGGCGCCCTGGCCAATGGCGGGCTGGCCGTGTCCGTCGTCCAGATCGCCGCCTGAGGGGCGCCCGGGCAGTGCGCGCGCTCATCGACGATCCCACCGCGATCTCGGAGCGCCAGTACCAGCGCTTCCTCCGTCGAGCCCAGGTGCGCGCGTTGATGGCGGATCATCTGGTCGCCGGCGAGCCGTACCCGGCCTTGAACGCGCTGGTCGTGACTCGTCGCGATCACGAGGCGCTGGCAGACGCGGTGGTGCCGCTGTCGCGCGCATTTGTGAAGGCTGGACGCGTGGTGGCGCGGGATCCAGCGACCGTGGTGGCCATGGGCTTCCCCTGGATGGCAGCGGAGCTCCTGGCGGCCGAGACCGCCATGCTGCCGCTGCTCTCGCGGTTCGACTTCGTTGTGGACGGGAACGGACGCTGGTGGGTGCTGGAGCTGAACGCGGATACACCGTCTGGCGTCCGCGAGGCCATCGGGATGGACCCGTTGGTGGCGGAGCTACGCCCCGAGGCATCGCCGCTCGCGCAACCGAGTGCTGCGCTTGGGAAGCTCCTGACCCAGGCATTTGTGGATCGGGTCGGCCAGCAGACCACTCCCAGCCGCCTGGGCCTGGTGACCACGGCGGGCGAGCTTGAAGACCTGGCGCAGATGGCGTTTACCCAGGGGTTAATCGAGGAGCCGCTACGTAAGCGGGGTGTGGAGGTGTTGCTGGGCGACGCCGACAACCTGGGTTTCAAGGCCGGGCGCACGACGCTGTTGGGTCGGCCGATCGACCACCTGTACCGCTACGTGCCCCTGGAGGCGATGCTGGGACACGAGTCGTTCGTGACGCTCTACGAGGCGGTGGTGAGCGGGCGGCTTCGGCTGCTCAACGGGCTGTTCGGGCTGCTGCTGCAGTGCAAGGGCCTGCTGGCCTGGATCTGGGAACGGCGGCGGTCGTCTCTGTTCACCGCGGGGGAGCGCGACGCACTGGAGCGCTATCTCACGCCGACCTGGCACGCCGGGTCCCACGGGGTGCCAGCGGCCAAGGAGGGACTGGTTGCCAAGCATGCGTTTGGCCGCGAAGGCGCGGAAGTACTGTTCGGCGACTCGGTGGACGATGCCACCTGGCGTGCGCTGCCGGAGCTCGGCGCGTACGTGATTCAGCCGAGGATAGAGGTGCAGGAGTTTGCGGCCGGCGTGTTCACGTCAGGCGGCCCCATGGTGTGGCAGGGTCGCGCCACGGTGGGCGCGTTCGCGGTGGTCGGCCGATTCGGAGGCTACTACAGCCGCTTTGGCGGTCGGGTGATCACGAACCGCGCGAAGTGGATGGCGACCTACGTAGAGGCCGACTGACGTCCGTCAGGAGATGGCGGCTGCGACGACCAGCGCCAGCCCAAGGATGAAGGCGCCCGCCAGGATCGCGGCGGCGACGTTCCCGTCCTCGAAGATCCGCTTGTTGAGATCCGTCGGCGTCATCGCGTCGAACAGTCGGTAGCCGGCGAACAGGAGGACGAACCCCAGCAGGGTAAACAGCACCGAGAGGCCGGCGTTTGCCAGTGTCTGTTCCATCACCGCTCCAATCGCGATCGGACGGGAGCATACGCCACGGCCACCCCTGAATCAACCGTCGGCGGACGTGCCACGCGTTGCCACGGCGTGGGCAAGCAGCTATGCTTGGCGCAACCACAACCGCATATGCGCTCCTCCGGTGGCACCCCGCGCGCGGCAGCGGCGGGGTGCAGAATAGGGAAGGCGGTGCAAATCCGCCGCGGTCGCGCCACTGTGAACGGGGAGCTCGCCGGCGAGCAGCCACTGTCCCAGTAGGGATGGGAAGGCGCCGGCAGCGACGATCCGCCAGCCAGGAGACCTGCCAGGGGAGCGTTCGGCACAGCTCTTCGCGATAGAGGGCTTCCGATCACGAGCCTCCCCGCGTCCACATGTCGGTGGACGATGGGCGCCCGCGTCGGCGGCCCCGGGAGGCGGCGATGACCACGGACATATCCCCAGCACGGGCACGGCCGGGCCAGAAGCGCGAGACGCGGGGCCTGGTCATCGTGAACACCGGCGAGGGGAAGGGCAAGACCACCGCCGCGCTGGGGCTGGCGCTACGCGCCGCCGGCAACGATCTCAAGATCCTGATCATCCAGTTCATCAAGGGCCGCTGGAAGACGGGCGAGTCGCAGTCGCTCCAGCTCCTTTCGCCGAACGTGGACCTGATACGGACTGGACTCGGCTTCACCATCGAGCGACTGCGCGATCAGCGAATTCCGCTGGCCGACCACGAGATGGCGGCCACGGACGCGTTCAGCCGCGCAGCCGAGGTGGTGAGGTCTGGCGAGTACGACATGATCGTGCTGGACGAGATCCTGGGATCCGTCAAGGCGGGCCTGATCCCGCTCCCGAACGTCCTGGAGCTGATCCGGGAGAAGCCGCCGGCGCTGCACCTGGTACTGACCGGCCGCGGTGCTCCTCCGGAGCTCATCGAGGCGGCCGATCTGGTGACGGAGATGAAGATGGTGAAGCACCCGTACCAGCAGGGCATCAAGGCGCAGCGCGGGATCGAGTTCTAGATGATCCTCTTCATCAGTACGGCCGACACCGATCTGCTGACCGTGAGCCGCGTTGCCGAGGGGCTGCCAGAGGGCTTCCCCGAGATCCGCACCGTCAATCCGGCCGCCATCAACTCGCCAACGGCAACCGCCGCGCTCCTGGATGAGGTGCTACCCGAAGCCCGGGTGGTGGTGGCGCGGCTGCTGGGAGGGCGGCGCGCCCTGGAGCATGGATTCGAACGCATCGTGGCGGAATCGCGCGAGCGCGGGTTCGCCACAGTGTTCCTGCCAGGGGACCAGGCCGCCGACATCGAGCTCGAGGCGGCGTCCACCGTTGACCCGGCCCAGGCTCGGCGGGCCTTTGAGTACCTGATGCGGGGCGGTACCGCCAACGTGGAGCAGCTACTGCGCTGGCTCGCGGACACCCACCTCGGGACGAGCTTTGGCTGGAGCGCGCCGGCCGACGTGCCGTGGCACGGCGTGTACTACCGAGGACGGCTGGTGGACGAGCCGATCGACGCGCTGCTCGGCGCGGGCGAGCGACCGGTCGTTGGCCTGCTCTTCTATCGAGCGCACTGGATGAGCGGGAACCTGGCGTTCGTGGACGCTCTGGTGGAGGCGATCGAACGGCATGGCTGCGCGGCGCTGCCGGTCTTCTGCTACAGCCTTAAAGACGCCGATGATGGGTTGCCCGCGCCCATCCGCGCGTACCTTGTGGACTCGGACGGACGGTGCCGGGCAGACGTGATCGTGAACACCCTGAGCTTTGCCATGAGCCAGGTGGAAGTCCACGGCGTCACGATGGCGAAGGGCTGGACGACGGCCGCCCTCCAGCGCCTGGACGTGCCGATGATCCAGGCCATCCTCTCCACCAGCACCCGCGAGCAGTGGGCGGAGAGCTCGGGCGGGCTATCTCCCATCGATACGGCGATGAACGTGGCGATGCCGGAGTTCGACGGGCGGATTATCACGGTCCCGATCTCGTTCAAGGAGCCGATCGCGGATGGATCGTCCGTGACACGGTACGCGCCGGAGCCAGATCGCGTGGAGCACCTGGCGGAGCTGGCGGCTCGCTGGGCGCGGCTGCGGCGCACGCCCAGCGCGGACCGGCGCGTGGCCGTCGTGCTGAGCAACTACCCCACCCGCAACGCGCGGATCGGCAACGCCGTGGGACTGGACACGCCGGCGAGCGTGCTGAACATCCTGCGGGCGCTGGCGGACGATGGGTACACGGTAGGCGAGCTTCCGGAGAGCGGTGACGCGCTGATCCAGGAGCTTATCGACCACTGCTCGTACGATCGGGAGTTTCTCTCCGCGAGCCGCGCCGAACGGGCTGGCCGACTGTCGGCGGCGGAGTACGCCTGCGCCTTTGCGGGCTTCCCGTCCGACGTGCGAGACCAGTTGGAAGCGGCGTGGGGGCAGGCGCCGGGGTCAGTGTATCGCCACGGCGACGAGCTCCTGGTCCCCGGACTTCAGTTCGGCAACGTGTTTGTGGGCATCCAGCCGCCGCGCGGCTTCGGCGAGAATCCCATCGCCATCTACCACAGCCCGGACCTGACGCCGACCCACCACTACCTGGGCTACTACGCCTGGCTCCGTGACGTGTTCGGCGCGCACGCCATCGTGCACGTGGGCAAACACGGCACGCTGGAGTGGCTACCGGGGAAGAGCCTGGGGCTCTCCGCCTCCTGCTATCCGGGCGTGGCCCTGGGGCCCATGCCCCACTTCTACCCGTTCATCGTGAACAACCCCGGCGAGGGTGCGCAGGCCAAGCGACGGTCGCACGCCACGATCGTTGACCACCTGATCCCGCCCATGACCACGGCGGACAGCTACAACGAGATCGTCCGCATCGAGCAGCTCATGGACGAGTACTACCAGGTGCAGACGCTGGACCCGAAGAAGGTCCCAGTGGTCCGAGAGCAGATCTGGAACGCGATTGTGGAGGCCAACATCCACCGCGACGTGGGGGAGAACGAACGGCCGGGAGACGACCACTTCGACGATTTCCTGCTGCACGTGGACGGCTACATCTGCGAGCTGAAGGACGCGCAGATTCGGGACGGGCTGCACATCCTGGGCGAGCCGCCCAGCGGGGAGCAGGAGGTGGGCCTGCTGCTGGCGCTGACCAGGCTGGACAACGCCGATGCGCAAAGCCTGCGACGGGCGATCTGCTCCGGATTCGGCCTGGACCTGGACGCGCTGTCCCGTGATGCGGCCGCACAGATCGAGTGCCCGATCCCGGCTCGCCTGCTCGGTGTGGATCCATCCGTATCGCCGCGGGTCAACGGCGACTTGATCGAGCTCATCGACAGGTTGGCGCACCACCTGGTGGAGCGCCTGCAGTCGGCCAAGTTCGCCCTGCAATCGGCGGACGCGCTGGTGTCCGAGTGGTTCCCCAACGACGGGCGGGTCGTGCGCGAATCGCTACGTTACGTCGCGGGAACTCTGGCGCCGAGCCTGGCCCAGACCACCGACGAGATTGCAAACCTCCTGCGCGGTCTGCGCGGCGGCTACGTGCCGGCCGGCCCCAGCGGGGCGCCCACGCGCGGGCAGGCCAACGCACTCCCCACTGGGCGGAACTTCTACTCGGTGGACCCGAACGCCATCCCCTCGCCCAACGCCTGGACCGTGGGGAAGGCGCTGGGGGACGCGCTCATCGTCAAGTATCTGGAGGAGGAGGGCGAGTACCCGCGCTCGGTGGGGCTGGTGGTCTGGGGCACCTCCGCGATGCGGACCCACGGCGACGACGTGGCGGAGGTGCTGCACCTGCTGGGCGTGCGACCGGTTTGGCAGCGCGAGAATCGGCGCGTGACGGGGCTGGAGCTGGTGCCACTCGCCGAGCTAGGCCGGCCGCGCATCGACGTGACCGTGCGGATCAGCGGCTTCTTCCGAGATGCCTTCCCCAATCTGGTGAACTTGATGGACGACGCCGTACGGATGGTGGCGGCGTTGGACGAGCCTGACGACATGAACTTCGTGGCGGCCGCGGCGCGGACCGAGCGCGCGCGCAAGGTGGCCGCCGGTGTGGGCACAGCGGAAGCCGATCGTAGCGCGACGCTGCGCATCTTCGGCAGCAAGCCAGGCACCTACGGCGCCGGGATCCTGCCGCTGCTCGACGAGCGCAACTGGCAGACGGACCAGGACCTGGCGGCCGTCTACCAGGCGTGGGGCTCCTACGCCTACGGTCGCGGGACCTTCGGCGCCGACGCGCCAGAGGAGTTCCGCGCGCGGTTCGCCTCCATCGTGATCGCCGCGAAGAACCAGGACAACCGAGAGCACGACATCTTCGACAGCGACGACTACCTGCAATATCACGGCGGCATGATCGCCACGGTACGCGCGCTAACCGGTCGGTCGCCGCGCCAGTTCTTCGGCGACAGCTCCAATCCCACCAACCTGCGCCAGCGCGACCTGGATGACGAGGCGCGGCGTGTGTTCCGCTCGCGGGTGGTGAACCCCAAGTGGATCGACGGAGTGAAGCGGCACGGCTACAAGGGCGCCTTTGAGCTGGCGGCCACGGTGGACTACCTGTATGGCTATGACGCGACAGCCCAGGTGGTGGACGACTGGATGTACGAGCGGGTGACCGAGGCGTACGTGCTGGATCCGGCGATGCAGCGGTTCTTCGAGGAGAAGAACCCTTGGGCGCTGCGGTCGATCGTGGAGCGGCTAGTGGAGGCGATGGATCGCGGGCTCTGGGAGGCTCCCCGGCCAGAACTCCGCGCGGAGCTCGAGCGGCTCTACCTGCAGAACGAAGCCCAGCTCGAAGCTCGGGACGAGCGCCCGTGAGCCGCCCCAGCTACCCGTTCACGGCGCTGGTGGGCCAGGAGCAGATGAAGCTGGCGCTGCTCCTCAACGCCGTGAATCCAGCCCTTGGCGGGGTGCTGATCCGCGGCGAGAAGGGCACGGCCAAGTCCACCGCGGTGCGGGCGCTGGCCAGTCTGCTGCCAGAGATCGGGGCAGTCACGGGCTGCCGGTTCAACTGCGACCCCGCCGCAATCGACGAGCGCTGTCCGGACTGCGCGGAGCGGCGATCACACCAGTCGGGGCGGCGGAGCGTGCCGCTGGTGAACCTGCCGGTCGGCGCCACGGAGGATCGGCTGAGCGGCACGATCGACCTGGAGGCCGCGATCGGCGAGGGCAGGAGGCGGTTCGAGCCCGGGCTGCTGGCGGCCGCCAATCGGGGCATTTTGTACGTGGACGAGGTGAACCTGCTCAGCGATCACCTGGTGGACGTGCTGCTGGACGCCGCGGCCATGGGGCAGAACTACGTGGAGCGCGAGGGTATCTCCATCTCGCACGCCGCGCGCTTCATCCTGGTGGGCACCATGAACCCCGAGGAGGGCGATCTCCGCCCGCAGCTTCTCGATCGGTTCGCGCTGGCGGTGGAGGTGGGCGGCCTGCCCGATCGGGCTGAACGCGCCGAAGTGGTGCGTCGACGCATCGCGTTCGAACAGGATCCGGTGGCGTTTGCCGCGGCTTGGCACGCTGCGGAGCAGGCCGAGCGGGCGCGGATCCTGGCCGCGCAGGCGCTGCTCCCGACCGTGGCGCTGGACGATCGGATGCTGGGCCTGATCACGCACCTGTGCTGCGACTTCCAGGTGGACGGACTGCGGGCGGACATCGTGATGTACAAGACGGCGTCTACCCTGGCCGCGTACGCGGGACGCGCGACGGTCATCGAGGAGGACGTGCAGCGAGCGGCGGAGCTTGCACTCCCGCATCGACGACGCAGGAAGCCGTTTGAGGATCCACGCCTGGATCCGGATCAAATCTCCAAATCTATGGACGACTGGCGAGATCAGGAGCCGCCGAATGGTCCGGACGAGAGTGGGCCCGATGAGCCACCCGAGTCGCGCGGGGGGGCGCCCGAGACACCCGAGGAACAGGTGTTCGATACGCCGGATCCGTACCAAGTGCGGGCGATCCAGCCGCCGGCCGAGCGCACCGAGCGCCCGCGACGGGCGGGGCGGCGAGGTTCTGCCCAGACGCGCGATGCCCGCGGGCGCTACGTGGCGGCGGCGGTTCCCAGGGGGGCACCGCGGAGCGTGGCGCTGGACGCTACGGTGCGCGCGGCGGCGCCGGAGCAGCGCCGGCGTCCTCGACGAGACGGCGGTCCCGCGCTGAGGATCGAGGCGGTGGACGTACGCGAGAAGGTGCGGCAGGCGCGGACCGGCAGCCTGATCCTGTTCGCCGTGGACGCCAGCGGGTCGATGGCCGCCCAGGATCGCATGCGAGCGGCGAAACAGGCCGTAATCTCGCTATTGCTTGACGCCTACCAGAAACGGGATCGGGTGGGGCTGATCACGTTCCGGGGCGCCCAGGCTGAGGTGGCGCTGCCGCCCACGACATCGGTGGACCTGGCGCAGCGACGCCTGGCCTCGCTGCCCACGGGCGGCCGCACGCCGCTGGCGCACGCCCTCCAGTTGGGCGCCAGCACCATGGATCGGCACCGAACGAACCACCCGGAGGACGAGGCGATCTTCGTGGTCGTCTCCGACGGGCGCGGGAACGTGGCGCTGCCGGGACAGGACGCCGCCGACACCGAGCGTCAGGTGTCCGAACTGGCCGCGGAGATCAAACGGCTGGCGGCAGCTTCGGTGGTGGTGGACACGGAGTCGGGCGCGCTTCGGGTGGGGACGGCTCGGCGGCTGAGCGCCGCGTTGGGGGCGAGGCATCTTCCCGTGGCCGCGCTCCAGGCGGGGGATCTGCTGAAGGCGGTGCGGACGGCGGCGGGCCGCGCGTGATTGGCCTGGTCATTGCGGGGACGGCCAGCGGGATTGGCAAGACCACCGTCTCGATGGCGCTGATCTCCGCGCTGAGAGCCGAGGGCGCGGTGGTTCAGCCGTTCAAAGTGGGGCCCGACTACATCGATCCCACGCACCTGAGCACCGCCGCCGAGCGGGTCTGCCGGAACCTCGATAGCTGGCTGATGCCGCGCGAGGCGCTGCTGGCAACCTTCGCGCGCGCCATGCGGGGGGCGGATTTCGCGGTGGTCGAAGGCGTGATGGGCCTGTTCGATGGGCGGACCGGCCAGGGCAACGCGGCGAGCACGGCGGAGGTCGCCAACATCCTCGGGCTGCCGATCCTGCTTGTGGTGGACGCCGGGCGGGTGGGCCGCAGCGTCGCCGCGACCGTGCGCGGGTTCGCCACGTTCGACCGAGGGATTCGGCTGGCCGGGGTGATCGTGAACAACGTAGCCAGTGCGACGCACGGAGACCTGATCCGGAGCGCGATCCAGGACGAGGCTGAGCTGCCGGTGGTGGGTGTGCTCCGGCGGGATGAACGGATCAAGATCCAGGAGCGGCATCTGGGCCTCGTCCCTGGGTACGAAAGGCCGGACGCGGCGGCCGTGGAGGCGCTGGCGGGGCGACGGACGGACCTCGACCTGACCGCCATCCGAGCGCTCGCGCGGCCCGCGACCATCGCGGACCCTGCCGTCAGTCGAGCCTCGACAAACGGGCACGAGCCCACGGTCACCATTGCGGTCGCCAGGGACGAGGCGTTCGGTTTCTACTACCAGGACAATCTGGAGCTCCTGACCGCGGCGGGCGCGAGAATCGAGACGTTCAGCCCGCTACGCGACGCGCGGCTCCCGGAGGGCGCGGCCGGGCTGTACCTCGGCGGCGGCTTCCCCGAGCTTTACGCGCGCGGCCTGGCCGTCAACGAGCCCATGCTGGAGGCCGTGCGGTCGGCAATCTCCGCGGGCATGCCCTGCTACGCGGAGTGCGGCGGACTGATGTATCTGGGCCGATCGCTCACGGATCTGGGGGGCGCGCGCCACGCGCTGGTGGGCGCCCTGCCGGTGGACTCGCGGATGCTGGGTAGTCGCCCGCGGGTAGGCTACCGCGATCTCGTGGCGGCGCGCGATTCGATTTTGTTCGCTGCCGGCCAGCGTCTGCGCGGCCACGAGCACCACTGGTCAAGCCTGGAGCAACGACCCGCGGAGGCGACGGCGGCGTACCTGGTGCAAGGCGAGCGGGAGCAGCCGGAGGGGTTTGTGACGGATAACCTTCTGGCTAGCTACGTCCACCTGCACTTCGCCACGGAGCCTGGGCTGGCCAACCGGTTCGTGCTGGCGTGTCGGCGATGGGCTCCCCGGGCATCCGTGGTGCCTGCGACGACCTGCAACTCGCGCAAGCGACTCGGCGCGCTCGCCACCCACGGGCTGCCGCCCGACGAGATCGAGCGGCTCAGCCAGGCCCGAATCGAGCAGATGATTGGCCACGAGCTACCGACAGACGAGCCGGCGCGGTCGCTGTTCACTCGGATCTTGTACGCCGCGGGCGACACGTCGCTGGTAGGCTCGATCCACGCCACGCAGGACTTCGTGGGGGCGGCAACCGCCGCGCTGGACCGGGGGGCGCCGATCGTGGTGGACGTTCACGCCGTGGCGGCCGGGATTCGCGCGCAGGCAGAGCGGGCGGGCAGCGCGGTCCACGTCGCGATCGACGCGGCTCGCACGGACGGGTCGGCGGATCCCGGGCTGACTCGGTCGGCCAGGGGCATCCAGGCGCTCGCCCCACTGCTGGAGGGCGCGGTGGTGGCTATCGGCAACGCCCCGACGGCGCTTCTCGCGCTGCTGGATCTGGTAGGCGAGGGTAAGGCGCGGCCGGCGGCGGTCATCGGGCTCCCAGTTGGCTTCGTGGCGGCGGCGGAGTCGAAGGCGCTGCTGCGCGACACGGACCTGCCACACCTGACGATCCTGGGCACCCGCGGGGGATCACCCCTGGCCGCCGCCGCACTAAACTTCGTGCTGGCGCACGGCGCGGCCCAGCGGATCGCGGGCGTCCGCCGGTGAGAGTCACACAGCGTGGCGGTGCAGCAACTGACACAACACGGTGCCCCGCGGCCCCGCGATCGACGCGGCATGCGCACCGGCTTTACGACCGGAGCGTGCGCCACGGCCGCCGCCGCGGCCGCCGCCCGCATGTTGCTGCTCGGTGAGCCAGCCACCTCGGTGGAGATCACGCTGCCGGCGGGTCGCACCGTGACGTTCGGCGTCCACACCGCCACGAGGGGCGAGCGCTGGGCCGAGTGCGCGGTAATCAAGGACGCCGGCGACGATCCGGACGTGACCCACGGCGCGGAGATCCACGCGCGCCTCGAGCGCAACGCCGGGCGCGGCGTGACCCTGGCAGCGGGCGCCGGCGTGGGGACCGTGACCCGACCTGGGCTCGGGCTGGAGGTGGGGGGACCGGCCATCAACCCGGTCCCGCGGCGGATGATCACCGAGCACGTGATGCGTGTCGCAGTGGAGGCAGGCTACGACGGTGGCCTCAAGGCGACCATCTCCATCCCAAACGGAGCGGAACTGGCGAAGCGGACGTTGAACGGGCGACTCGGGATCGTCGGTGGTCTCTCGATCCTGGGGACCACGGGCGTCGTCCTGCCATATTCCACCGCGGCGTGGCGGGCGAGCGTTGAACAGGCCATCGACGTGGCGGTCGCCAACGGGCAGCGCCACGTCGTCCTGAGCACCGGCGGGCGTAGCGAGCAATTTGCCCAGCGCCTGATCGACCTGCCCGAGGTGGCGTTCGTGGAGATGGGCGAGTTCACGGGGCACTGCCTCAAACGCTGCCGGCGCCTGGGTGTGGAGCGCGTGACACTGGCCGGCATGATTGGCAAGATGTCAAAGATCGCGCAGGGCCACTTCATGACGCACGTGGCGGGGAATCAGGTGGACCCGGCGTTTCTCGCCGACCTGGCCCGGGAGGTGGGGGCCACTGAGGCGATCGCGAGCGAGATCGCGGCGGCCAACACGGCGCGCCACGTGCAGGAGATCGCGCTACAGGAAGGTCTTCGCGGCCTGTTCGACCGCGTGTGCGAAATGGTGTGCGAGCGAAGCGCGGCCCTCACCGGGGGCACGTTGGCGCTCCGTTGTCTGCTCTTCGACTTCGATGGCACCACACTGGGCGAGGCCAGCCTGGATCGGACGGCGGCGTGAGCGAGGCTGACATCGTCCACGTCGTCGGCATCGGAGCCAACGGGCGTCCCAGCCTACCCAGCAGCGTCCAACGGATCGTGGACGCCGCGGACGTGCTGTGCGGGAGCCAGCGCCAGCTTGGCCTGTTTCCGGAGCACCGAGGGGAGCGGTTCGTGGTGACCGCCGACACGGACGCGCTGGTTGCACGTCTGCGGTCCGACCTGGGAACGCGGCGGGTGGTGGTGCTGGCCTCGGGCGACCCGGGCTTCTACGGCATCGGGCCGATCCTGGCGCATCGGCTGGGCGCCCAGCACGTTGCCATCCACCCCAGCCCAAGCTCCATCAGCCTCGCGTTCGCGCGGATCGGTGAGTCCTGGGCTGATGCGACCATCATCTCCGCCCACGGGAGGCCACTGGAGGCCGCGGTTACGCGGGCCGTTGCCGCCCGGAAGCTGGCGTTCTTCACGGATGAACTGAACACACCGGCGGTCATATCGCGGGCGCTGCTTCGGGCAGGCGTGGAGGACGCGCGCGCCTGGGTGTTCGAGCGGATCGGGAGCACCGCCGAGCGGATCACCGCGGCAAAGCTGTCCGAGATCGAGCATGCTCAGTTCGATCCGCTCAATGTGCTGGTGGTGCTCAGGGACCACGCGCCCCGGGCGGACCACACGTTCGGCCGGCCCGATGACGCCTTCGAGCACTCGGCTGGGATGATCACCCACGCGGAGGTTCGCGCCATGGTGCTCAGCAAGCTGCGCCTCCGCGGGCACGGCGTCCTCTGGGACGTGGGGGCCGGCAGCGGCTCGGTGGCGATCGAGGCCGCGGAGCTCGTGCCTGACCTGGCTGCGTTCGCGGTAGAGCAATCTTTGGAGCAGGTGGGATACATCCGAAGCAACGTGGCCCGGCACCACCTGGAGGGCCGGGTGCAGATCATTCACGGGACCGCCCCATCGTGCCTGAAGCCGCTGCCCCCGCCTGACGCGGTGTTCGTGGGAGGCAGCGGTGGACACCTGGTGGACGTGCTCCAGGAGTGCTGGCAGCGGCTGAACGCGGGCGGCACGATCGTAGCGTCGTTCGCAACGCTGGAGAACGTCACACAGATGGTCCACTGGGGGCGGGCGAACCACGCGTGGCTGGAGTTGATCCAGGTGGCGATCTCGCGCGGTCGGGCGGTGGGCGACCTCACACGGCTGGCCGCGCTGAACCCGGTGTTCGTGTGCACGATCCGCAAACAGGTCACGCGCGGGAGCGGGGCGTGAGGGACCCTGGAGGCGCTGTTCGGCCGCGACTGATCGGCGTGGGCGTGGGTCCCGGCGACGCCGGGCTGCTCACTGAGCGGGGACGCCAGGCGATCGGGACCGCGCCCCTGATCTTCACCCCGGTGCGGCGGGTGGGTGAGGCCAGTCTGGCCGCTGGCATCGTGCGGGCGCATCTGGATGACACACGGCAGCACGTGGTCTCGGTACCGTTTCCGCGCCCGGACCACGGTGAGACGTGGGAGTCGACGGCCAGTGAGATCTTGCCGCGGCTGCGCTCAGTCGGTCGAGCGGTGTTCCTGACCGAGGGGGATCCGGGCCTGTTCAGCACGTTCGCGGACGTGGCGCGGGCGCTCAGAACGGCCGGACCGGACGTGGAGATTGAGATCGTGCCGGGGGTCTCGTCGATCTCCGCCGCGGCCGCGCGCGCGGGAATCGATCTGGCCAATGAGGGCGAGAGCATCGCCATCCTCCCGGCCGGCCCGCGCCTGGCGGACATCTCATCGGCGCTGGCGACGTTTGACACCGTGGTCCTGATGAAGGTTGGTCCCGTATTGCCCCGCGTGATCGAGCAGATCGACGGAGCGGGACGGCTGGAGGAGGCCGTCTACGTGCGGAGGTGTGGCATGGAGGGAGAGGCGATAGTGACGGATCTGGGGCGCGCCGACGTGGCGGACATGCGGGACTACTTCTCGATCGTCCTGGTCCGGCGGGGCGGGAGCGCGTGGTGACGGCGCCATTCCCGCCCGGCAGCGTGGTGTTCGTAGGCGCTGGCCCCGGTGCGCCGGACCTGCTGACGGTTCGGGCCGTCCGAGCCATCGAAGCCGCGGACCTGCTGGTGTACGCGGACTCCCTGGTCCACCAAGACGTGGCCGCGCTAGCCCGCCCCGACGCTGAGGTAATTGGGAGCTCCGGGCTCACGCTGGAGCAGGTGACAGCGCGGGTGGTGGACGCGGCGCGCGCGGGCAGGCTGGTGGTTCGGCTGCAGAGCGGAGACCCATCCGTGTACGGCGCGATGCACGAGCAGATGGTGCTGCTGGCTCAGGCGGGGGTGCCCTACTCCGTGATCCCTGGCGTGAGCTCGGCCTTCGCGGCAGCGGCGGTGCTGGGAGCAGAGTTGACCGTGCCGAACGTATCCCAGACCGTGATCATGACGCGGGTGCCCTCGCGGACGACCACCGTGCCCGGGGTCGAGGCGGTCGAGAGCCTAGCCGCGCACGGCGGGACGATGGTGGTCTTTCTCAGCGTGGGTGCGATCGATCGGGTGGTGGCGCGGCTGCTAGAGGCGGGCCGCGCACCTGAGACGCCGGCGGCGGTGGTGTATCGCGTCACGTGGGAGGACGAGCAGGTGATCCGCGGGACGCTGGCCGACATCGCCGCGAAGTCCCGCGCGGCACACCTGACCAAGCAGGCGCTGATCCTGGTCGGCGACGCGATCGACCCCAACATCATCGAACACGCCGCGGCCGAGCGATCCCACCTGTACGATCCGGCGTATACCCACAGCTTCAGGGTGGCCGCCCGATCGGCCGGGAGCTAGCAGCGGGTGCCAAACGTTGCCGCCGTGGCGGTGACCGCGCGCGGAGCGGCGCTCGGTCTGGAGCTCGCGGCGGCGCGCATCGTGAGCGAGGTGTGGGCCACGCCGGCGGTCGCGGCGGTCGCTGGTCCTGGCGTAGGGGTCTTCTCGGGGAGCACCGCCTCAGGTGTCGCCGAGCTGTTCGGGCGAGTGACTGGCCTGGTCTGCTTCATGGCGGTGGGGGCGGCCGTGCGCCTGGTGGCTCCGTGTCTGGGCTCAAAGCAGACGGACCCCGCGGTGGTCGCCGTGGACGAACGGGCGCTCCACGCGGTCAGCGTGCTGGGCGGCCACGAGGGCGGGGCCAACGACCTGGCGACACGCGTGGCAGACCTGCTGGGCGCGCGCCCCGTCATCACCACCGCGAGCGACGTGCTGGGCGTGGAGAGCGTGGCGCAGGTTGCCAGGCGGCTGGGACTGCGGCTCGAGGGTGGCGATGCCGCCGTCCGCCGGGCGGCCACGGCCGCGGTGCAGGGCGTCCCGATCCGCCTGACCGTGGACGCCGGTCTGGAAGGCTGGCGCGCATCGCTGCCGGCCGAGTGGCGCACGGAGTGTCTGGATCCGAGCTTCCTGTCGCTGAGCCTTTCGGATCGAGACCCCATCGCGCCTGAAACACCGGACGGGCTGATCGTTCGACCGCCGAGCCTGATCCTGGGGGTGGGGTGCAGTCTCGGCGCGCCGGTGGATGAGCTACGAGACCTGGCGCTCGGCGCACTCGCGCGGGCCGGCCTTTCGCCGCGCAGTGTCGCGGGCGTGGCCACCATCGACCGTCGCGCCTCCGAGCCGTGCGTGGTCGCCCTGGCGTCCCAGCTCGATTGTCCGATCGTCACGCACTCGGCGGCAGCGCTGGCCGCCGTCGACGGCCTCCCCGGAGCCTCGGACGTGGTGCGCGCGGCGGTCGGAACCCCTGGCGTCTGCGAGCCGGCGGCGGTGCTCGCCACCGGCGGCTCACTGGTCGTGGACAAGCAGAAGTCGGCGCACTGCACCGTGGCGGTCGCGCGGCGACCCAGTCCACCCGCGCGATGGGGTCGGCTGGCGATAGTCGGCATTGGGCCCGGCGCGGACGATCTGCTCCCGCCCGCGGCACGCACCGAGCTACGGGAGGCGGACGCGATCGTTGGGTACCGGGGCTACGTCGATCAGCTCAGACACACGTTTCCCGCCGGCCGATTTGAGCCGTACGAGCTTGGCGAGGAGCGCGAGCGGTGCGCCCGGGCGATCGCGCTGGCACGCGCGGGGTCCCGCGTGGCGCTCGTCTCCAGCGGCGACGCGGGAGTGTACGGCATGGCGGGGCTGGCGCTGGAGCTTGTCGGCGTGACGGATGACGTAGACGTGGTGGTGGTGCCAGGGATCACCGCGGCACTGGCGGCGGCGGCTCGGCTGGGCGCTCCGCTGATGCTGGACTACGCCTGCATCAACCTGAGCGACATCCTGGTGCCGTGGGAGCGGATCGAGGCGAGGCTGCGAGCGCTGGCCGCCAGCGACATCGCGCTGGCGCTCTACAACCCCGCCAGCGCGCGACGTCGCCAGCCGCTAGCGCGGGCGTTGGAGCTGCTGCGCGCACACCGTTCGTCCGAGACGCCGGTGGGCGTGGTCAGGGATGCGTACCGCGACGGTGAGTCCGTGGCGATCACCACACTGGGCGCACTCGATCCGGCCATCGTGGACATGCGGACGATCCTGATCGTCGGAGGATCCGAGGCTGTGAAAATTGGGAGCCGGCTGGTGGCTCGGCGCGGGTATCGCGACGATCATGCCTGACCGCGACGATGTGCCCGAGCCGTGGTGGCGTCCCTACCTGATGGTGGCGCTGGCAGCGGTCGTCCTGGGACTGGGAGTGGTGGTCTACGCGCTCCAGTACAGAGAGGAGATCGTGAGCATCCTCACGGCGGGCTCGCGGTAAAGCGCGTTGGTCTCCCCAGCGTCCCCCGCCGAGAGGCGGGAAACGCTGGGCGAGCAAACGATTACGGCAGGTCCTCCAGGACCTTCATCACCTCGGCGTAGTGGTCGGGGTTCCGCGCGTCGAACGTGTTGTTCTTGAACTTGACCACGCCTTCGCGGTCGAGCACGAACACCACCCTCTTGGGCGCATCGCGGTCTGGATTGTGGACGCCGTAGCTCTTCGTGACGGCCATTCCCCAGTCCGCCAGGAGCGGAAACGGCAGTCCGTCGAAGGATTTGGCGTACGCCTTGTGCGCCCAGACGTGGTCACCGCTGATGCCGAGCACTTCACCGCCCACCTCGGTGATCTCGTCGTATACCGCCTTAAAGGAGGTCAGCTCGTTCGTTCAGCCAGGCGAGAAGTCAAAGACGTAGAACAGCAAGGCGACCTTCTTGCCGCGCAGGCTGCTCAGGGTCACTTCGGTATCGGTGTGGGCCGGCAGGGTGAAGTCCGGCGCGACCGAACCGACTTCGGGCTCCGCGCTCATCCGCGCCTCCGAGGACAGGATGCCCAGATTGTGCCGGATGGTGGCGCGGCGCTCCCGCGCTGTCAACGGTTGGTCCAGGGTGAGCGTGGTAGCATTCGCAGCCCATCTCGACAAGCAGGACCACTACCGACCGTATGGAGCCCCAGGAGATCCAGCGCGTTCGCGGGACGAACGACGCCACGCCGCCCGAGAGCGCCGAGCTCGACCGTATCCAGCGCGCGATGCGCGGGTACTTCGAGCTCTACGGCTACCGGCCGATCGACACGCCGATCATCGAAGACCTCGATCTCTTCCTCCGCAAGTCCGGCGAGGAGATCGTGGCGCGGATGTACACGTTCACGCACTGGAACCGGCAGCTCTGCCTGCGGCCGGAGCTCACCGCCTCCGTGCTGCGCGCGTACACCAATCACCTCCAGGACCGACCGTTGCCTGTCCGGCTCCACTACGCTGGCCCGGCCTTCCGCTACGAGAAACCACAGCGTGGCCGCTATCGGCAGTTCACGCAGGTGGGCCTGGAGTGCATCGGTGGCGAAGGGGCCGCGGCGGACGCGGAGATCCTGGCCGCGGCGTTGGGATCCATCGCGACGCTTGGCCTCACCGATGCTCGGATCGTCATCGGGCACCTGGGCGCCGTGCTCCAGATGCTGCGGCAGCTTGGGATAGATGAGCACGGCCAGTCGTTGATCCTGGCCAGCCTCGAACACCTGGGCAGGCGACGGGCAGAGCGGGAAGACGTGGTCTCACGGATCCTCACACTCATGGGTCTCAACCGTGCTGATGACGTGGACGATCCCGAGCCTAGTCTGTTGCCCTCGCTGCTGGCACAGTTTGGGCCAAGCGGGGCCACAAACGTGGCCGCGGACCTCCTGGCGCGGGCAAACCTCACCCTGGAGAGCGGCACGCGGACTCCGGAGGAGGTGGTGGAGCGACTGCTGGCCAAGGCCGGACGACCGGATGCCACCACTCAGGTCCACCGGGCGATCGACTTCATCGTCGAGCTTGCGGACGCGGCGGGCTCCCCGCCGGAAGGGATCGACCGCCTGGACGCGCTGCTTGCCCGCCACGGTCTGGACGCGGCGCCGCTGCGCGAGGTGGAGAGAGCCATCGCGCTACTCGGCAGCTACCAGGTGGGGAATCCTGAGATCAGCATTGACCTGAGCCTGGGCCGAGGGCTGCGCTACTACACGGGCATGGTGTTCGAGATCCACCACGGTCCGGCAGGACCATCCAGCCAGATCTGTGGAGGCGGCCGCTACGATGACCTGGTGCGGGCGCTGGGCGGACGCGAGAATGTGCCGGCGTGCGGGTTCAGCTTCGGGCTTGAACGGGTCAGAATGGCGCTGCAGGCGGCCCATGCGACTGATGAGGGCGCCAGGCCATCTGACGCGATCGTGGCGCCAATCGAGTCTGCCGACGAAGCGGAGTCCATCGCACTCAGCCAGCGCCTCCGCGCGGCAGGCCTGGCGGTTGAGCTGGACGTGCGGCTGCGCGGGGTCCGGGCCAATCTCAGGAATGCCGACCGCGCAAACGTCCCGGTGCTGGTGATCTGCGGTCAGCAGGAGCTACGCCAGGGGCAGGTGATCGTGCGCGACATGCGGGGGCGTGAGGAGAAGGCGGTGAGCCTGGCGGACGTACCGCGCGTGGTGAAGGAGATCCTGGCATGAGCCGCGCCCAGAGCGTCCCGCCGGCGCTGCGGCTGGCCCTTCCCTCAAAGGGCATGGAGGAGCAGGCGCTGGCGTTCCTGCGTGATTGCGGACTGCGCGTGAACCGCGTGAATCCGCGGCAGTACCGCGCCACCATGCCCGCGCTCCGCGGCGTGGAGGTGCTGTTCCAGCGCGCCAACGACATCTTCACCAAGGTGGCGGACGGCAGCGTGGACCTGGGCATCACCGGCTACGACATCGTGGCCGAACACCGCAGCGAGAACGACGGCGTGGTGATCCTGAACGGCGAGCTTGGTTTTGGCGGCTGTTCGCTAGTGCTGGCGGTGCCGGAGGGCTGGATCGATGTCTCGGGTGTCGTGGACGTGGCGGAGATCTCCGCCGAGCTTCGGTCACGCGGACGCGAGCTCAGGGTGGCCACAAAATATCCCAACCTGACGCGCCAGTTCCTGTTTGACAACGGGATCAATTACTTCAGTCTGGAGCTGGCCAGCGGGGCGCTGGAGGCAGCCCCATCCCTGGGCGCGGCCGACGTCATCGTGGATCTGGTGTCGAGCGGCGTGACGCTGCGCGAGAATCGGCTGAAACAAGTGGCGGGCGGGACCATCATCGACTCCCAGGCCTGCTTGATCGGCAATCGGCGGGCTCTTCGCGAGTCTGAAGAGAAGCTCCAGATCACTCGCCACCTCATGGAGCTTGTCGAGGCGCACATGCGGTCGAAGGGCTACTACTCGCTGACGGGCAACATCCGCGGCGACTCACCGGAGGCGGTGGCGCGGCTGGTGACCAGCCACACGGAAGTGGCTGGCCTACGTGGGCCCACGATCTCTAAGGTCTATCCCAAGCTGGGCGGCGAGGAAGGCTGGTTTGCCGCGACGGTGGTGGTGCAGAGCTCCCTCCTGCTGGCGGCCGTCGACGCGTTGCGCCGCGCGGGAGCCAGCGAGGTCACGGTGGGCCCTCTGCACTACGTGTTCGAGAGCAAGAGCTGGGGGTTCGAGAGTTTGCGGCGTGAGCTCTCTGGCCGGGCTGCCGAGGTCTCGTAGATGAGCGGCAGCCGGATGACGATTCGCCGATTCCCAAGCGCCGCCGCTGCCCGCCCCACGCTTCTGGCCTCACGCGCGCTGGAGGAGACCGGGCTGCCCGAGCACGTCCAGGCGAAGATCACCGAGGTGTTTGGCGAGCCGCTGACCGCCGAGCAGGTGACCGCGCGGATCCTGGCGGACGTGCGCTCCCAGGGCGACGCGGCGGTGCACCGCTACACCCGTGCGATCGAGGGCCGCGACATCGGTTCGATCCAGGTGAGCGAACGCGAGATCGACGAAGCGATCGAGAAAGTCGGCCAGCGGTCCATGGATGCGCTGCGGGTGGCGGCGGATCGCATCAGAGAGTTCCACGAGCGGACGCGCCGCCAGAGCTGGGTGGACTTCAAGGACCAGGGGGCGCTGGGCCAGCTCATTCGGCCGCTCGCCCGAGTGGGAATCTACGCGCCGGGCGGACGGGCGACCTATCCGAGCTCGGTGCTGATGGCGGCCGTGCCAGCCCGCGTCGCCGGTGTCCCCAGCGTGGCGATGACCTCGCCCGCCGGGCCGGACGGCTCGGTCACGCCGATCCTCCTGGCAGCGGCCCGGGTGGCGGGCGTGACCGATGTGTACCGAATGGGAGGCGCCCAGGCGGTGGCGGCGATGGCGTATGGGACGGACTCCGTGTCGCCCGTGGACAAGATCGTGGGTCCGGGCAATGTGTTCGTGGCGCTGGCCAAACGGATGGTGTTCGGCCACGTGGGCATAGACGGGCTTGCCGGGCCGACCGAGTGCCTGATCGTGGCGGACGACACGGCCGACCCGCTGTTTCTGGCAACCGATCTGATGGCGCAGGCGGAGCACGATCCGCTGGCGCAGCCCATCCTCATCTGCTCCTCGGAACGGGTCATCGATGCCACGGTAAAGCAGATCGAGCGACGGCTGAGCGCGGCGCCGCGCGCATCGATCATCCGTGAGTCGCTGGCCGGCCGCGGAGCCGCGGTCCTGGTGGACAGCGTGGAAGAAGGGATCGAGCTCTCCAACGAATATGCGCCAGAGCACTTGACGCTGTGCGTGACCGATCCCTGGTCTCGCCTGGGTCTGGTGCGTAATGCCGGCGGCGTCTTCCTGGGGGAGCTCTCAGCGGAGGCCGTGGGCGACTACATCGCCGGCCCCAGCCACATCATGCCCACGGGCGGCACGGCGCGCTTCAGCTCGCCGCTGAACGTGGACGATTTCATCAAAATTACCTCTGTGTTTTCATTCAGCAAGGACCAGCTCAGGGAGCTCGGGCACTCAGCTATCGAGATTGCGCACGCCGAGGGGCTGTACGCGCACGCTGAGGCAATCGAGGTACGGCTGGAGATCGTCGGGGGAGGACCCGCGTGACCGTTGAATTCGCGAAAGTCCCAGGAGTGCGACCGTCGGTAGAGCGCATGGCCGAATACGCGGGCCCCGGTGACGCCGTGGCGCTGGCCGGGCGGCTGGGTGTGCCGGTGGAGCAGATCGTCAAGCTGGACGCGAATGAGAACCCCTACGGCTGTTCGCCGCTGGTGGCCGAGGTGTTGGGCCAGTTCAGCCGCTACCACCAGTACCCTGAATCCGAGCACGTGGAGACGCGACAGCGCATCTCGGACTACGTGGGCGTTGGGCCAGAGCACATCATGGTAGGCAACGGTTCCGACGAGATCATCGACCTGGTGATGCGCGCCTTCCTGGACCCCGGCGATGAGGTCATGGATTTCCCGCCGACGTTCGGCATCTATAGCTTCAACGCGCAGCACCAGGATGCCCGCGTCATCGCGATCGAGCGCGACGACCAGTTCCGAGTTCGCCTGGATGCCGCGATCGCGGCGCTCACGCCCCGCACCAAACTCATTTTCCTGGCCACGCCAAACAACCCCACCGGCACCCCAACGAGCCGCGCAGACATCGAGCGGCTGCTGGACACGGGACGGATCGTCGTGGTTGACGAGGCGTACGCCGAGTTCGCGGCGATGGACCCGGAGGGGTTCGACTCGCTGGTCGCGGATGTCCCGAACCACCCGAACCTGCTGGTCTTCCGCACGTTCAGCAAGTGGGCCGGCCTGGCTGGCCTGCGTGTGGGCTACGGCGTCCTACCGACCTGGATCGCGGAGCACATCTGGAAGCTGAAGCCACCGTTCAACGTGAACTCGGCGGCGCTGGCCGCCGTCGCCGCCGCACTGGAGACGCGCGAGGCGCAGATGAAGACGGTCCGGGCCGTCATCGACCAGCGGAATCGACTGATGGCCGAGCTCCCATCTCTCGGCTATCTCACCCCCACACCGACGCGAACGAACTTCATTCTGTGCGCACTGAACGGCATCACCGGTCGCGAGCTACGGGATGCGCTGATGGATCGCGGCGTGATGACCCGGGCGTACGGCGGGGCGCGATTGGAGCGGTCGCTGCGGCTGTCCGTGGGTCGTCCGGCAGACAACGACAGATTGCTGGGGGCGCTGCGGGAGATCGGGCGGGAGCGCGGACTCTCGTAGCCCGCGGCTACATCTCCCTGGCCACCACTGCGGCGTAGACGCGAGCGGCACCAGCGGCCTTGAGCGCCTCGGCACAGGCGGTGACCGTGGCGCCGGTGGTGGCCACGTCGTCGATCAGCAGGAGCCGTTTGCCGGCGACGCGGATGGGCTCCGGGCACGAGAACGCGCCAGCGACGTTCTTCTGACGGTCGGCGGCGGTCCGGCCGACCTGTGGCGGTGTTTCGCGGGTCCGGATCAGCGCGGCCGGAATAACGGCCACGCCATTGGCTGTGCCGAGCGCCGTTGCGACCAGTGCGGCCTGGTTGAAGCCCCGCTCGCTCGCTCGCCGCGGGCTGAGCGGGACGGGGACCAGCGCATCAACCTGAACCCGCCGGCGGTCGAGCATCTGGCCAACGAGGCTCGCGAACAGTTCAGCGATCTGGGTCCGCTCGCGGTATTTCAGGTCGTGCACCATCTCGCGGAGAAACCCCTCCAGTCTGCAGGCGGCGCGCAGGCCGTCCAGCGCGGACGGAGCGGACTGGCAGCGCGAACAGATCCGCGCAACGGGGCTGGGCCGCGCACAGCGGGGGCAGTGCTCCACCCCCAGCCAGGGGATGCGCTCGCGGCAACGCTCACACACCAGGTGGCCGCGCCGGCCGCAGCCGTAGCAGCGCGCGGGGAAGAGGATTTCCAGGAGCCGGTCCAGGCTCGAACCGGTCACGGCTAGCGCGGAAGCGGTGAGGGCGAAGCCGTTGGAATCGCGGTTGGCGGAGGAGGAGGCGAGATAGCGTTGGAGATGCCGGAGATGAGATCGATGATGCCCGTGCCGATGGCACTGAACAAGACGGGGACGAACGGCCACGCGATCCAGACGAAGGCCACGACGACGAGCGCCACGAGAATCTGCCCGGTGCGTCGCCGAGCAGGATCAGTCTCCGATGAATCGAACAGGGCGCGCGCCAGCCTCTGGCGAAGCTGGGCAATCAACTGAGCGGGCCCGCGGAGCGGCGCCCGCTCTGACTCTCAATACTCGTCACGTCGCCGCTATGATAGCGGTCCGCATGATCTGACAGCAGCGTCTGTCAGCAGCGCCTATCAGCAGCGAACGAGGCGTCCGTTCTCCACCTCGACGACCCCGTCGCGCAGCACCCACCGAAGACGTCGCACGTCGCTGATCTGAACGGATGGATCGCCCTCCACCGCCAGCAAGTCGCCCCGCCGGCCTGGCTGAAGCGTGCCGATCTCGGACTCCATTCGGACGGCGCGCGCGGCGGTCCCGGTACCGGCGGTGATAGCCGCCAGCGGCGTGAGGCCAAGCTGCTCCACCAGGCCCTCAAGCTCGGCCGGCATGGCGTCCAGCGTGAGGTTGGCCACGCCCGCGTCTGTGCCAGCGATGGGCTCCACACCGGCGGCCAGCGTTTTGCGCTGCGCCTCGCGGATGTGCGGGCGCATCCGGCGGACCTCCAGCCGCACGCCGGTCAGCTCGCTCTCAGGGATCTGGCTGATGGTGGAGCCAGTCGCCAGGGTGGCATCCATGAAGATGCCCTTGCGAGCCATCTCGGCCGCTACGGCGGGATCGTAGTCCACCTGCCCGCTGTCCTCCTCCGAAACCCACGTGCAGTGCTCGATGGTATTCACGCCCGCCGTCACCGAGTTGCGGATGCCGGCCGTGCCATGGCCGTGCGAGGCCACGGTGCGGTTCAGGCGCCGCGCCTCGGCCGTCAGAGCCGTAAGCTCCTCCGCGGAGAACTGGGGCGCTGTGACGTTGGAGCCGGGCGTCATCCGCCCGCCTGTGGACATGACCTTGAACAGGTCCACTCCGCCCTTGGCCAGCTTCCGAGCGATCCGCCGAACGTCTTCGGCCGTGTCCGCCTCTCCCTCCAGAAAGTAGCAGTGGCCACCGGTGGTGGTGATCGCGGGGCCGGCTGCCAGAATGCGCGGGCCGGGCAGGATTCCGTCGCGAATGGCATCGCGCAGCTTGAGTGTGACGCCGGCGCGCCCTCCCAGGTCCCGAACGGTGGTGGAACCCGTCCGCAATGCGAGCTGGGCGTTGTGGACCGCTCGCAGCATGATCCTCTGATTGTCGTCCGTCAGGATGTCTTCAAGCGTGGTGGGACTGGCGCTGAACACGAGGTGGACGTGGCAGTCGATCAGCCCAGGGAGCACGGTGAGGTCCGAGTAGTCCAGAACCTGTGCGTCCGTGGGCACCGCACTGGCGCGCCCCTCCGTGGACACTTCGCGGATCACGCCATCCTCGATCACCACGGTGGCCGCCTCGACCGGCTGAGCTCCCGTTCCATCGATCAACCGACCGGCCCGGACCACCGTTAGCATATGGATCCTCCACGTGGGATCATGTTGCGAGATCAGCGCTGGACTGAGACCGCCGCGCCGTCTGAGAGTACGTCTGTGGCAGAGACCGCCACCTGATCGCCGGCCTGGACGCCCTGGGCTATCTCCACGTTGCGGCCGTCGTTGATGCCCACCTGTACCTCCTGCAACCGAGCACGGTTCTCAGGGGTGATGATGAACACCAGGTTGCGGCCGGCCCGATTGACGACCGCCTGAACGGGTGCCACCAGCGCCTGGCGGGCGGCCGTTTGCAGCGACACCTGGGCGAACATGCCGTCCCGTAGCCGGCCCTCGGGATCGTTGGGGTAGACGCGCACGGCGAAGGTACGGCTGCGCGCATCTGCCGTCGGCGCGATGCTGGCAACCGTACCGGGCACCGGCTGGCCCGGGAACGCGGCCACGGAGATCTGCGAGGGCTGATTCCGCTCGATCTGACCGATCCGAGCCTCCTCAACCTGAAGCACAATCTCTACGTCCTTCGACACCATACTCACGATTGGCGATTGGGTGCCCACCGTGGCGCCGGGACTCACCAGACGCTGCGACACAACACCCGCAAACGGCGCGCGGATCACAACCTCCGCCAGGTTGACCTTGGTGGCCTCCAGCGAAGCAGCCGCCTGATCTAGCTGTGCTTGCGCGATCTGGATGTCCTCAGGCGTCGGACGCTGGCGTGACGCCAGCGTAGCCTGGGCCTGATCGAGCTGGGCCTGGGCCGTGCGCACGTCGAAGGGGTTGGGATTGGCGATACGGGCCAGGTTAGCCACCGCTTGATTTACGACTTCCTGGGCGTTACGGACATCGAACTCGCTGGGGTTACGGGCGGCATCCACGCGCGCCTGGGACGCGTCCAGACCCGCCTGCGCCTGCTCCATGGAGGCCTGAAGCCGCTCGACATCCGCCTGGGCCTGTCCTACGCGGAGCTCGAGCGTGGCGAGGTCGGTGGTTCCGCCGAAGCGCGTGCGCTGCAGGGCGGCCTCGGCCTGGCGGACCGCCTCCTCGGCCTGAGCGATCTCGAACGGCGTCGAGCCGTTCTTGGTCTTTTCGAGCTGGTTCTCAGCCTCGCGCAGGGCCACGCGTGCCGCGTTGCGTTGTGCCGTGAGCTGATCGCTCTGGGACTCGCTGCAGGAAGAGCGCTGTTGCGAGCGGGTCTCGGTGACCTGCCCCGTTGTGCGGTTGTTTTGCCGGCTCACAGTGGTCGTGGTGGACCGTCCGCAGGCGTCCAGCGCCTCGTCCGCGGCGGTCAGGTTGAGCCGGGCGCGGTCGACCGCGAGCTCGGCCGAACGGAGATCCTCTGGTCGCGGCCCGGCCTTGAGCTGATCCAGGCGGCTCTTGGCGGCGTTCGTGGCGGCCTGCGCCGCGGCGATATCCTCAGCCCGCGTGTTCGGACCGCCAAGCCCGGCGCGGGCCTGGTTCGACCGGTAGCGTGCCTCCGTCAGCGTGGCCTGCGCGGAGGCTAGCTGGGCGCGGACCTGATCCACCTGAGCGCGCGACTGATCCACCGAGGCATCTAGTCCCGCCAGCTCATCCCGCCGCGGGCCCGCGATGAGCGAGTCCAGGCGGCTCTGAGCCTGGCCAACCTGGGCCCGGGCTGCCGCTACCTCTTCGTCGCGCCCGCCGGTGCGCGCCTGATCGAGGCGAACCTGCGCCGCTCGCACCGCCGCGGCGGCCGCGTCGATATCTTCCTGTTTGGAGCCCGCCTGCACCTGGGAGAGGCGCGCCTGCGCGACGCTGACGGCCGCCTCGGCCTGCTGAACCTGTGCCTCCAGCGCTGCGCGGTCAAGCTCCGCGATCACCTCACCCTGACGGATCTCGTCACCGATATCCACATACAGCTTCTCGACGCGGCCGGTGATCTTGGGCACCACATTGACGATCTGTCGCGACTGCACGTTGCCCGAGTACACCAGCGTGGCGGCGATCGGGCTCTGCGTGACCTGCGCAACCGCTACGGGTAACGCGGCCGGACCGCCTTCCTTGCCGGCCGGCTTCGCGGCCGGCTGAGCGGCGGGGGTACAGCTAGAAATCACGACGAGCGCGAGCAGGATGAGCCCCCCGACCCTCCTTACGGTGGCTGACGACCTCATGAGCTCCCCAGATAGGACACCAAGAGACTCCGAGCTGCCCGTCCCAGCGGACTGCATTTTGGCGATCGACACTGAAACTTCGACTTTTGCGAAGTATCTAAATCGCGACCGGCAGTGTAGGCCGGCTCCGCGATACTGTCAAGCGAGATTTGTGACTTTTCTGAGATGCGACCGTAGCGCGTCAGTAACGTTAGCGGCCGTTTTCAGGCCGCCGCTACACTTCACACTATCTGGTTCTACCCTGGTCAGGCGCCCGCCCCGCAGGGCGTTCCGGCATTCGGGCGAGGGCTTCCGCCCAATTCGATTCTGCCGCCAGGCGGCACGGCGCAGGCCCACCGGCAGACGCATGAGGGATCCCGATGATCATCGTCATGGAGAACAGCGCAACTGACGGGCAGGTTGAGGCTGTAGTCCGGCGCCTGGGAGAGTTTGACCTGGGCGCGCACGTCTCTGGCAGCGGGGGCGACCGCCGGGTCATCGGCGTGATCGGCGTGGGCTTCCCCCCGGAGCTCACGGAGATCATGGAGGTCCTGCCCGGCGTCAACCACGTGACGCGGATCACCCGCTCCTACAAGCTGGCCAGCCGGGAGTTCAGTCCAGCCGACACGCTGGTCACCATTGGGCCGCCGGGCGCCCAGGTGCAGGTGGGCGGAGACGAGTTCGTGGTCATGGCCGGACCATGCTCCGTGGAGAGCCGCGAGCAGGTCCTGCAGACAGCGCACGCAGTCCGCGCCGCGGGTGCCCGCGTGATGCGCGGCGGAGCCTTCAAGCCTCGAACGTCACCATACAGCTTCCAGGGACTCGGGGTGGAGGGCTTGAAGCTGCTAGCCGAGGCGCGCGAGCAGACCGGTCTCCCGATCATCACGGAAGTGATGGACATCAACGACGTGGACGTGGTGGCCGAGTACGCCGACCTGCTGCAGATCGGCGCGCGGAACATGCAGAACTTTCCGCTTCTGCGCGAGGTTGGGCGCCGAAACAAACCGGTCATGCTCAAGCGGGGACTGGCGGGCACCATCGACGAATGGCTGCACGCCGCCGAATACGTGATGGCGGGTGGGAACTTCCAACTCATGCTGTGCGAGCGCGGCATTCGGACGTTCGAGACTACGCTGCGGAACACGCTGGACCTGAGCTGTATCCCACTGATGAAGCGGCTGACCCATCTGCCGATCATCGCCGATCCCAGCCACGGCACGGGCAAGTGGTACCTGGTGAAGCCGATGGCCCAGGCGGCGCTCGCCGTGGGCGCGCACGGCCTCATCGTAGAGGTGCACCCGTCCCCGGATCAGGCGCTGTCGGACGGGCCGCAGTCACTCAATCTTGACAACTTCGCCAGTATGATGACGGGGCTCCGCTCGCTGGCACCCACGGTGGGGCGGTCCATGCGCCGACCGGTGGACTCCGGGGCCAATCCGATAGCTTCGCACTGACAGCGGCGGGCCGACGGGCACCGCCCCCGCGCCCCTAGCACCGTGATCTGGATGAGGAAGAACCACAGATGTCATTGAAAGCCCTGACGTTTCTCACGGCCGGCGAGAGCCACGGCCCTCAACTGACCATCCTCATCCAGAACATGCCGGCTGGCCTTCCGCTCCAGCCGGACGACATCAACGAGCAGCTCACCCGCAGACAAGGTGGCCACGGTCGTGGCGGCAGGATGAAGATCGAGAAGGACCGCGTGCAGATTGTTGGCGGCGTGCGGCACGGACTCACCATGGGCGGCCCGATCGCCATGGTGGTGCCGAATCTGGACTGGGCCAACTGGACAGAGCGGATGAGCGTGGAGCCGCCTAGCGCCGGCGACCTGGACGCCGGAGGTGCGGACCACCACACGATGGGCGCTCCGAGCCGAGCGGCGGCGCACGTGACGAAGCTCCGGCCTGGCCACGCGGACCTGGCCGGAGCGATCAAGTATGGCCACGACGACGTGCGAAACGTCCTGGAGCGCGCGAGCTCACGCGAGACCGCCTCGCGCGTGGCGGCGGGCGCCGTGGCACGACGGTTTCTCGCCGAGCTGGGCGTGGAGATCCGCAGCCACACCGTGCGGATCGGCCGTGTGGAATGCTCCGTGCCAGACGCGGTGAGGGCCGATCCGCGCGGCTCGGCAAATCCAGAGATCGCCGTCTTCTGGGAGCGGGTGGCAGAGTCAGCCGTGCGCTGCGCTGACGACGCCGCATCGGCGCGGATGATTGAGGAGATCGACGCGGCGCGGACCGCGGGCGACACGCTGGGCGGGGTGTTCGAGGTGGTCGCCTACGGTCTGCCGATTGGCCTGGGCAGCTTCACCCAGTGGGACGAGAAGCTGGATGGCCGGATCGGCGGAGCGCTGATGAGCATCCCTTCCATCAAGGGCGTGGAGATCGGCGACGGCTTCGCCGAGGCGGCGCGCCGCGGCTCCACCGTCCACGACGTGATCGCGTACGACGAGTCGCGCGGTTGGACGAGGCCCACCAACAACGCCGGCGGCACGGAGGGCGGCGTCTCGAACGGTGCGCCGGTAGTGGTGCGTTGCGCAACCAAGCCTATCTCCACCCTGATCAAGCCGCTGGACTCGGTAGATCTGGTGTCCAAGGAGCTAAGCCCCGCCCACGTGGAGCGGAGCGACGTCTGCGTGGTGCCGGCGGCAGGAGTGGTGGGCGAGGCCATGCTGGCGTTGGTCCTGGCAGATGCCGTACGCCAGAAGTTCGGCGGAGACAGCATGGCCGAGATTCGGGAGAACGTGCGCTCGTTCGTCACCACCTACGCGGTCGCCAGTGGCGGCTGAGACGTCAAACCAACCGCGGGCCGCCGGCAACGGCAAGCCGGCGAACGTACTGCTGGTTGGGCTCAGTGGTTCCGGAAAGTCGACGGTGGCGCGGCTGCTGGCCCGCCGGCTCGGGTGGCGGTTCGTGGACACCGACCGAGAGATCGAGGCGCGGGCGGGGGCGATCATCCAGGAGATCTTCAAGCAGCGCGGCGAGGTGGCCTTTCGGGCTCTGGAGCGCGAGGTGATCCTGGATGTCTGCGCCCGTAAGCACCAGGTCATCGCCACCGGCGGCGGGTCTGTCATGGATCCGGACAACCGCGAGGCCATGCGCCAGGGCAACTTGATGGTGTGGCTGGAGGCGCCGCCAACGGTCCTGGCACATCGACTGAGCCGCAACGTCTCGCGTGAGCCACGTCCGCTGCTGGCGGGTGACCTGGGCGGGCGGCTTGCTCAGCTTCAGCAGGAACGTGCGCCTTTGTACCAGTCGGCGCACCACGTCATCGCAACTGAGGGCAAAACCCCCGCGGAGGTCGCAGATGCCATCCACGACATCCTCAACCAGCGCTGAGCGCGCCGAACTTCCGGCGATCGAGGTCAAGACCGCCAGCAACATCTATCAGGCGGTGGTGGGCCCGGGCGCCATCGAGGTGATGCCCCAGTATCTGGACGCCAGCGTGCCCCAGGCCCGGATCCGCGTCATCGCGGACGCGACCGTATGGGAATCGCTGGGCACGCCGATCGAGGAGGGCCTGCGCGAAAGCGGTCGCGACGTGGCCGTGCTGACGATGGACGGGCGCGAGGAGAAGAAGTCGATCAATTCCGCGGCGACGCTGTTTGACTGGCTGATCCGGGCGGGGACCGACCGTGGCGACGTAGTCGTGGGGGTTGGCGGCGGCGTGATGGGCGACCTGGTGGGGTTTGTCGCCGCCACGTACCTGCGCGGCGTCCGGCTGGTGCACGTGCCAACCTCGCTGCTGGCGATGGTGGACTCCAGCATCGGTGGCAAAGTGGCGGTGAACCACCCGCTGGGGAAAAACTTGATCGGTGCGTTCCATCAGCCCATCCTGGTGGTGGCGGACACGCGCGCGCTGCGGACCCTGCCAGATCGCGAGCGAGCAAACGGCTGGTCAGAGGTGATCAAGATCGCCATGATCCGCGACGGAGAGCTGTTCCAGACGCTCAGCGACCGCGCGGACGAGATCACCAGTCTGCGGAACGAGCGTCTGGTGGGCGACGCCATTCGGCGGGCGGTCCAGCTCAAGGGCGAGGTCGTAGGCGAGGACGAGCGCGAAGATGGGCTACGGGTGATCCTGAACTACGGCCACACGATTGGCCACGCCATCGAGGCTGCCACAGCCTACGGGACGTACCTGCACGGTGAAGCCGTGGCCATCGGCATGCGGGGCGCCGCATCGATCGCCGCGGCCCGAGGCGTGCTACCCGCCGAGGCGTTCGCGGCCCAGACATCGCTCATCGCCAAGTTCGGACTGCCGGATCGGGTGGAGGGGGTGGCCGCCGCGGACCTGCTGGGGCCGCTCTCACGCGACAAGAAGGCGCGCGGCAAGACTATTCAGTGGGTCTTCGCGGACGGCATTGGCTCGGTGACGACGCGACGTGACGTGACGCCTGAGGAAGTCGCCGGCGCGCTGGAGACCGTTGGGTGCCGCTAGTCCAATGGTCCGCGATGGACCCAGCGCGGGCCTATAATCGATTCGGTCAACCATGCGCCTAGTTTCCACCCGCCGTTGTGGCTCGGCTTGTAGTCAGGCGTGAACGAGTCTCCCGCGGCATCCATCGGCTCTGGATTCAGCATCAAGGTCACGCTGGCGACCTTTGGGCTGGCCATCTTCATCCTGGGCGGGTTCTGGTTCGGCTGGATGGGCATCCAGAACATCCACCGCCTCCGGACCGAGCAACCGGTGGTGGTTTACGTGGAGGGCGGAGCGCCCACCTTTATCTGGGTGCCGCCAGCGCCCCAGCCAGTGCTTCCCCGCACGACCACCGCGCCGGATCAGCCTGGAGCCGCCACGGCGCGAGGGCCAGACTACACGGGGCCCGAGTGGCGCGGGACTGAGCGCATCAACGTCCTGCTGTTGGGGATCGATCATCGCGACGATGAGCCGATCGACGGCAGTCGATCTGACACGATGATGCTGGTGAGCATCGATCCCAACACGCGCTCCGCCGTGATGGCCTCGATGCCCCGCGACATGTGGGTAAACATCCCGGGGCTGTTCCCGCAGCGGATCAACTCCGCGCACATGATGGGTGGCCCGCCGCTCGCGGTCCGCACGGTGGAGGCCCTGCTCAATATGAAGATCCACCACTGGGCGCGGGTGGACTTTCGCGGCTTTGAGGAGATGATCGATGCCCTGGGCGGCGTGATCATAGACGTGGAGCGCCCGGTCAAGGACGACCAGTACCCCACCGAAGATTACGGCACCGAGCGGCTGTACATCCCGATCGGGCCACAGTGGATGGACGGACACCTGGCCTTGCAGTACGCGCGCTCGCGGCACAGTGAGAACGACTTTGGTAGAGCCCGCCGGCAGCAGCGCGTGCTGATCGCGGCGCGGGATCGCGCATTGCAGCTCAACATGCTCGCGAAGCTGCCGTCACTGGTGGGCACCGTTCAAAAGGCCGTCTCTACCGACGTCGGCGTGGCAGACATGCTCGCGCTGGCCCGGCTGGGCTCACAGCTTGATCGAGACCGCATCGTGACGGTGCCGATAGACGCGAGCAACGGCATGGTGTTCCCCTTCATCGGGAACGACGGGGCCAACCTGCTGGAGCCCAACCGTGTGGCCATCCAGGGCGCGATCCAGCAGGCGATCCGCGAGACGGCCGGTGTGCCGAAGATTGAAGTGTTGAATGGCACCCAGCAGGCGGGCATGGCCCGCCGCGTGGCAGATCAGCTCGCGGGGGCCGGCTTCCAGGTGGTCCGCTGGGCGGACGCCGACCGATCTGACTACGCGAAGAGCGTGATCGTGGTGTTGAACGACGACGACCGGATGATCCGGACCTGGAAGAACATCGCGGCGCGTTTTCGCGTGCCGGAGGCGGACATCCAGATCACGCCGGACAAGAGCGCGGCCGTGGACATCCGCGTGATCGTCGGTCGGGACGCCGTCCGCTAACCAGCGATTAGTCGCGATTGGTTCCGCGCCCCAGGGCGGCACGTACGGTGGGGTGGCGATGGTTTACGCGAAAGACACGGACGGCCTGGAAGCCGTCACCACGCTCGTTCAGCATGCGTCGATCGTCCGACAGCACGGCCAGGTCCGCCAACGCGCTTTCCAGGACGGGGTCCAGTGATTCGGGAGGTAGACCGCGCCGACGACGCCGAGCGAGGTCCTCCACCAGGTCTTGATGCAAGACGTGTGGCACCTCCTCCTCGAGGCGGGCGATCAGACGGACCAGGATGGCGAGTCCGGGCGAAGTACACGGCATCTCCTGGTCAGTGGAGGATGCGGACGGTGGCGATGAGCACGAGGATCTGCACCACCAGTGCCGTGGCCCACAGCATGCGGGCGCCGGCCCGCTCGCGCGTGTACAGGACGAGTCCGACCACGACGTTGAGCAGCAGGATCGCGGTACCGATGCCGGGCACGCGGTAGAAATCCTCGCGCGGGCCCCGCTGATCGGGCGAGCCATCTGGGCCCACGTGGATGGTGATGATGTCTGGCAAGTCTTCCCAGCGATACCAGGCGTACGCCAGGCTGGCCAGGAGCAGGGCGATGGAGCCCCCAACCAGCGCGAGCAGCGCGATGTCCCGCAGGGGACCCAGCGCGACGACTGGCGGCGGGGCGGGGACAGGTGGGGCCGCGTCCACGTCGAATGCCTCGACCCGAGCGATCAGCTCTCGGCGAAACCCAGCGGGATCAGCCGGCGAAATGGCGAAGGTGGCCGTTGGCGTCACCACCAGCGCGACCTTGTCCAGGTCCGTGGTGGTGGTGCAGTAGCGAACCAGGCCCATAGCACGGGTGCGGCCAACGCCGACGTGACAGCCCGGCCAGGAGACGCCTCGGACTCGGACGGCCTGGCCCAGGCGGCTGCCGGCGAAGATACCGTCCACCTCACCGTAGCGAATCGGCCAGCGCTGCCACAGCCATTCCAGCATCAGGCAATCCGCGGTGAACCGGTACCGCATCCGGGCGTAGCCGGAGGTCAGGATCGCCGCGCCCACGGCGCCGAGGGCTGCCAGCAGCGCGACAAGGAAGGCCAGAAACAGACCGATGCCGACGGGCTGGCGCACCGCAACGGCGGCGCTGATGAGCGCCGTAGTGGCCAGGATGAGCGCCAGCGTGGCGCCGGACCAACCCGCCGAGGAAGATCGCGGTCTCCAGGAGCTAGGCGAGGCAGGTGCAGACGGGACAGAATTCGTGGGTGCTCTCCGCCGCGTGAATCGCGAGACTGCCTGGAGCCACGGATTATCGACGCGTCATCCCAACACCGTCAAGCACGAACACGAGCCGCCGACGCGGAAGGAGCGGTGACGCCGTGAGGCGCAGAGTTGCGCTGAACGCTCAGCTTCTGTCCGCCGCGAGCAGCTACCGGGCGGCTGGCATCAGTCGGGCGATCCGGGAGCTGCTGGCGCATCTACCAGATGCCGATCCCGACCTTCACCTGGAGGTTTTCGCGCCGGCCGCGCCAGAGATCGCCGCGTTGCTCGATCGTCCGCGTGTGACGGCGCGGCTCACCTGTCTCCCCACCTACAAACCCGCCGTGCGCATCGTCTGGGAACAGGCCGTTCTCCCGCGGCTAGCGGCGGGTGCGGACCTACTCCATTCACTTGGTTTCGTGGCGCCGTTGGCCTGGCGCGGGCGAAGCGTGGTCACGGTGTACGACTTGAGCTTCCTGCGCTTCCCGCACCTATTCAACCGGGCGAACCGGGCCTATCTGTCCCGAATGACGCCGCTGTCCGTCCGGCGCGCTGACCACACCATCACGATCTCGGAACACGCGAAGCGCGAGATAACGTCAACGATGGGCATTGATCCGTCGCGGGTCAGCGCCGTGCTCCTGGCCGCCGACCGCCGATTCGCGAGGGCCTCGGCCGACGCCATGGATCGGTTTCGACGGGACCAGGGACTCGCCGATCCGTACATCCTCCACCTGGGCACGCTTGAGCCTCGGAAGAACCTGGCAACGTTGGTTCGGGCGTACGCCGCGATGCGGGCGTCTGGAATCACCTCGCACCGTCTGGTGCTGGCTGGCGGCGGGGGCTGGCAGTACGACGAGCTGGACGTGTTGGTGCGCGAGCTTGGGCTGGAGTCGTGCGTGTTGTTTCCGGGTTATGTCAAGAGTGAGGAGCAGCCCCTCTGGTATAGTGCGGCGGACGTGTTTGCCTGTCCTAGCCTCTACGAGGGCTTTGGCCTTCCCCTCCTCGAGGCCATGGCCTGCGGGGTACCCGTGGTGGCTTCCAACAGCTCATCGCTCCCAGAAGTCGTCGGCGACGCCGGCACCCTCGTAGCGCCACTTGATGTGGCTGGCTGGACCGCGGCACTGACCGCGCTGGTTACAAACCGCGCGCTCCACCGCCAGCATGCGGAAGCGGGCCCACGCCAGGCGACGCGGTTCTCCTGGGAGCGCACGGCCGATGAGACGGCAGCCGTGTATCGGCGCGTCCTGGACGGAGCTACCCGTTGAGCGCCCAGACCAGCGGCACCGCGACGCCCGTGACCGATGCCGCGGCGAACGTTGGGGCGCCAGTAGCAGGCATGCCCCGCGGGATCATCCCGCCGCCGGCGCCACACGCGGCAGCGCGAGTCCAGACGATCACGGTTCTGGTCCTTGACGTGCTGGCCACCAGCGCGGGCTTCTGGCTGGCGTGGTACACGCGCTACGTGGCGGAGATCGGGCCGGAGATCGAGGACTTCAACTTCGTTGAGTACGGGGTGTACTTCCCGCTTCAGGTCTGGCTGGTGGTGATCCTGGTGGGGATCCTGCACGGGGGCGGGCTGTACCGCGCGCGCCGCGGCCTGGAGTGGTTTGACGACATCCCCAGCATCATCCGCGGGACGGCACTGGGCGTCATGATCCTGTTCGCCGGGGTGGCGCTGCTGCGCTACCCGGCCTCCTCCCGCCTCACGTTCATCCTGGCCTGGCTGTTCATCACGGTGCTTATGGTGTGCGGACGGGCCGCGTTCCAGGTGGTGCTTGGGGCGCTTCACCAGCGAGGCGTGGGAATCGAGCGGGTGCTGGTGGTGGGTGGCAACAACCTGGGTCGGATGATCATGCAGAGCCTGGCGGCGCGCTCGCACCTTGGCTACCGCGTGGTGGGATTCCTGGATGACGATCGGCTGGGAGACTTCGGCAGATTTCGCCATCTCGGCGGCGTGGACCTGATGGAGGACGTGGCGGAGTCGGAGCAGGTTGACCACGTGGTCATCGCGCTGCCGGCCGCCTCGCACGCCGCGATCATGCGCATCGTGGACCACTGCAAGAAGCGAGCCGTTCGCTTCAAGATCGTCCCAGATCTGTACGAGATGAGCCTGAGCCAGGTGGACGTGGACACCGTCAGTGGCATCCCGCTGATCGGACTGAAGGATGTCTCGATCCAGGGGTCAAACGCACTGGCCAAGCGGGCGGCGGACATCGTGCTAGCGAGCGCGGCGCTGTTGGTGCTCGCACCGTTGATGGCGCTCATCTCGGCGCTCATCAAGCTCGAGTCGCGCGGCCCCATCATCTATCGCCACACCCGCATTGGCAAAAACCGCCAGCCGTTTACGATGCTGAAGTTCCGCTCTATGCGGGCAGACGCGGATCAAGAGCGCGAATTGCTGGTCCAGGCCACGGAAGGGGATGCTCGGCTGTTCAAGTCACGGGACGATCCTCGCCGGACTCGGGTGGGCTCCGTTATTCGCCGCTGGAGCCTGGACGAGCTGCCGCAGCTTTGGAACGTGGTCCGCGGCGACATGAGCGTGGTGGGCCCACGACCGCAGATCCCGCCGGAGGTTGCCGAGTACGAGGAGTGGCACTACAAACGGCTGGCCGCTCCTCCTGGACTGACCGGTCTTTGGCAGGTCAGCGGGCGTAGCGAGCTCAGCTTCGACGAGATGGTCATCTACGACATCTACTACATCGAGAACTGGTCCATTGGCCTGGACATCCGGATCTTGCTGCGGACCATACCCGCCGTGCTGCGCGGCGACGGGGCATTTTGACCAATCCGTTCACGGTAGACGGCGACGCGCCCAGGGTTGCGCTGGTCCACGACTACCTCAACCAGTACGGCGGCGCGGAGCGGGTGCTGGAGCACCTGCACGACATGTTTCCGGACGCTCCCGTCTACACGTCCATGTACGACGCGGAGCGGATGCCGGCACAGTATCGCCGGTGGGACATCCGAACCACGTTTATGCAGCGCCTGCCCTGGGTGACAAGCAAGCACCAGGCCTACCTGCTCGCCTACCCAATGGCATTCGAGAGCCTGGATCTCTCTGGGTACGACCTGGTGATCTCGAACAGCAGCGCGTTCTGTAAGGGCGTGGTGACCAGCCCAGAGACGCTACATATCTGCTACTGCCTGACGCCCATGCGCTGGGCCTGGCGCTACGGCGACTACGTGCGGCGGGAGCGGCTGGGCGGCGCGGTGAAGGCCCTGCTGCCACCGTTCATCCACTATCTGCGCATGTGGGACAGCAGCTCGTCGCAGCGCGTGGACCGCTTCGTAGCCATCTCGAACGCCGTGGCCGCGCGGATCAAAAAATTCTACGGTCGTGAAGCGCCGGTGATCTATCCGCCGGTGGCAACGAGCCGCTTCACGCCCAGCGGCACGCCGGGCGACTACTTCCTGAAGGTGGGCCGCCTGACACCGTACCAGCGGACGGACCTGATCGTGGAAGCGTTTCGCGCGCTTGGGCTGCCGGTGAAAATCGTGGGCGATGGGCGCGACCGAGCTGAGCTGGAGGCGTCCGCGCCGCCGAACGTTGAGTTTCTGGGACGCGTGGACGACGACCGGCTGGTTGAGCTCTACCGGGGCTGCAGGGGCTATCTGTTCCCCGGCGAGGAGGACTTTGGCATCGCCCCCGTGGAGGCGCAGGCGGCCGGGCGGCCGGTGATCGCGTACGCGGCCGGCGGAGCGCTGGATACGGTGATCGACGGCCAGACGGGCGTCCTGTTCCACGAGCAATCGGCGCGCGCGCTGACGGAGGCTGTGCGACGGTTCGAGGGCCTGGCCTTCGACTCGGCGGCGATCCGGGCCCACGCACTTCGCTTCGACGAGTCGGTCTTTCGGAGCGGATTTCTGGAGCTTGTTTCGAACGAGTACAGGCAGTGGCGGCAGCACCGCGTTGGAGGCCGAATTGATCGGGCGATATAGTTCGGCCGCCGTGCCGAGCGCGTTACGTGACATGCCCACGATCAACTGATGGAGCTCCGAGCGTACGGTGCCGTCATCCGGCGCCACTGGCGGCTGGTGCTGGGCCTGATCGTCCTGAGCTTCCTGGCCTCGGTGTTCTTTGCGCTCCGCGGCCCGAGCGCGTACACGGCGTCTATGCGGTTGGCGATCAGCGTGATCCCGGACCCGCAGCAGGGCAACTTCTTTCGCTACGACTCTTACTACGCGGTGCTCACGTCCGAATATCTGGCCGACGACCTCAGCGAGGTGATCAAGAGCGAGGCGTTTGCCCTCGACGTCAGCGAGGAGCTGGGCTACGCGCTGGAGCCGGCGGCGATATCAAACCTCACGCGGACCAAGAAGACCCACCGCCTGCTAGACGTGACGGTGGTTGGCGGCGATCGGCAGCAGGTGCTGGCGATCTGCGAGGCGATCGAACGGGTGCTGAACAAGAAGCTGGACCAGTACTTCGCGTTCCTCAAGGTGAATAACGGGTTCGTGCGCATCGTGAACCGACCGGAGGTGAAGCGCACGAGCAGCCTGGTGTTGATGACGGCGGACATTGGCCTGCGCACGTTCGCAGCCGCCTGCGTGGGACTGGGGTTGGCGTTCCTGCTGGAGTACCTGGACGACCGTCTGCGCGACCGGAGGCAGGCGGAATCGTTTCTAGGAGCGCGGGTCCTCGGCGAGATCCCGGCCCGCTGATGCGTGCCAGCGGGCGGGATCCAGATCGGAGCCCAGCGCTTGCACAGCTCTCGGTAGTAGCATCTATGACCCGTTCTTACTCCGCGCCGCCCCGCTTTGCCGCGTCACGGCGCAGCTTCATCACCACGGCTGGCGCCCTCACATTGGGCGCGCTCCTCGTGCAGCCCCGCGCCGCGGCGGCCGCCCGCGCGGACGAGCCATCTGACGGTTCTGAGTCCACCATCAGGGTGCTGCTGCGCCAAGCCGGTGGCGCCGTGGAGGGCGGAGTTGCGCGGATCGTTGGGGAGGGCCTCACCCTGCGGGACGCTGCCAGCGGTAGGCAGATCGTGGAGACGTCTGAGGAGACGCGAATTCGTTCAGACGACGGCCTGCACGTGCAGACCCGCGATGGCAAGTGGCGTGGGCCGTTCGAGGGCCCAATCGTGGCTGCGTCCGAGCGCGGAAGCCGGACCGTGAAGCACCTGAGCGGCGACGAGTCGACAGCCTACCGCGGACGCATCGAGGCGCGTGCATCTGGAAACGGCGCCGTGGCGGTGATAAATGTGCTACCCCTGGAGGACTACGTCCAGGCCGTGATTCCGCGTGAGATGCCCGCGGCGTTCGGCACTGAAGCGATCCGGGCCCAGGCCATGGCGGCGCGCTCGTACGCGCTGGCCCGACGGACCACCAGCAGCCATCGCGCACAGGGCGCGGACGTGTGCGACTCCACGGACTGCCAGGTGTACGGCGGCACCGCCGCCGAGACCCAGCCACACACAGCGGCAGCGCGCGATACGGCCGGCCAGGTGGTGCTACGGGATCAGCGGGTATTCCTGACCATGTTTTCCTCCGCCTGCGGCGGCCACACGGACTCGGAGGGGTCGCTGTTTAGCAGGTTGGGCTCCATGCCTGACGCGGTGCCGGACGGCGATCTGCCTTCTGATCTGGATCTGGGCACGGACGACGGCGTCGCGGCGATGATGGAGCGGGCTACGGACTGCAACTGCCAGCAATCGCCGAAGTACCGCTGGACCGTGGGCTGGGACGGCGAATCGCTAGAGCGGAGCGTCCTGGCAGGCCTGCGCAAGCTGGCGGGTTCAAGCGCCGTCGCGCCCACGCTGGCGTCTGGTGACGCGCTGGGCGAGCTTCGGTCGCTCGACGTGACCGGTCGCAGCGTGTCCGGTCGGCTACGGGCAGTTCAGGTGGAGACCACCAAGGGCACGTGGACGGTTCGACGGGATTGGGCAATCAGGCAGATTCTGGTGCCCACCGACAGCCGGGTGCTGTCCAGCACGCTGGTCTCCCTTTCGATGGATCGATCGGCCGGGGGGCGGATCAGACAGATCAGGGCTCAGGGCGCAGGCTGGGGTCACGGGGCTGGCCTGTGCCAGTGGGGCGCCAAGGGACTTGCGCGCAAGGGGCTGTCCTACCGCGAGATCGTGAGCTTTTACTACCCGAACACGGAGATCGGCTCCGTCCCCGGGTAGACAGGCGCTACTGGGAGATCTCTTCCAGCGAGCGTCCGGCGGTCTCCTCAGCAAACAACACCACGCTCAGCACGGCACCACCGAGCAGCACCGCGAACGGCGCCATGGCGAGTTGGCGGCCCACCGATTCGTCCACCATTAGGGAGCCGAGCACGACCGGCGCGAAGACGCCGCCCGCCCGCGCAACTCCGGAGCCCCAGCCCGCGGCGGTGGCGCGCATCCGGGTGGGATAGAGCTCTGACGCCCAGGACAGCACCACCGGCCAGGCCGCGATGGTCCCAGCCGCGATGCCGATGGCGCCGGCGATCACGACGACCGGCCCAGTACCCACCGAGAGCAGCAGCGCGCCGAGCGCGGCCGCCCCGAGCGAGGCGACCATGAGCGGCTTGCGGCCGGAGTGGTCAATGCGATTGGCCGAGATGAGGGTGGCTGGAAACATGGTGAGGGCGACGAAGGCGCTGATCTGCAGCGCTGCCTCGCCCAGCTCACCCAATAGCACGGGGAGCCACATCATGGGGCCAGCGTACGCCGCGGTCATGGCCGGCCAGGTGGTCCAGATGACCAGCGTGCGGCGACGATACGGCCGCGACCACAGCTCTGACAGCCCGGCGCGCTGCGACGGCACCGGCCTGGCGCCACCGCTGCCAACCGCCACGTGGACGCCGTGGCGCCGCTTCAGCTCTGCCACCAGCCGGTCTGCCGCCTCGTGACGCCCGCGGGCCGCAAGAAATCGGGGCGACTCCGGCACCGTCCACAGCGCCATCAAGCCCGTGAGCACGGGCAGCGCGCCGATCCCCAGGATGCCGCGCCAACCAAGCTGCTGCGCGAACCAGCCGCCGCCGAAGGCCGCGATGCACCAGCCCGTGACCCACAGCACCTGGGTCCATGCCATCATCTTGCCGCGGTGGGCCGGGGGAGCGAACTCGCTGACGAGCGAGGAGGCGGAGGGAGCCACGCCGCCGAACCCGATCCCGCCCAGAAACAGCAGGGCGGACATCATCACCGGTCCGCTGGCCAGCCCGGCCAGTCCGGTTGCCGCGCCCGCCACCACGCTGGTGGTGCAGAACGCCACCCGACGGCCCAGTCGATCAGCGATACCGCCCATGAGCAGGGCCCCGACGACCTGACCCAGGCTGATGCAAGGCAGCATGAAGGCAAGCTCGCCCGCGCTCAGCCCCCACTCGTCGCGGAACCCGGGCATGGAGAAGCTGATGACCCCCAGATCCACCCCGTTCCCGGCGAACGCGAGCCCGGACATCAGGGTCACGTGCCAGTGGAACCGAGCCATTGGCTCCCGGTGCGCTGGCTGGGAGCCCGCGGCGACGTTCGCGGCGCTCAGGGCAGCCCCTCAGCGTCCATGATCTCCTCGATAGCGCGCAGATAGTCGTCCACCACCAGCGGCCGCACCTCACGGAGCGGGTCTCCTTCGATGGCAAGCGCGAGCGCCCGCCCCACCCAGCGCCAGTGCCAGGGCTCGTAGGCGTAGCCCGTCTTGCTTTCCGCATCTGGCGGGTACGAGAGGACGAAGCCGAACGAGGCCGCATGGTCGGCGAGCCAGGTGCCGGCGCGCGTGTCCGCGAAGGTGCCGCGCACGCCGTACCCGATTTCGTAGGTAGAGAAATCGATCGCGGTCCCTAGCTGGTGCTGGGAGTGTCCGGGCGGCGCCACGAAACGGCTAGCGCGTACGGTTGCCTCCGTCTGGTCACCACCCTGGGGGAGCCGAGCCATGGCGCGCCACACCGCATCGTCGTGGATTCGGGCCTGCTCCGCCGCGGATCGGTAGGTGGAGATCATGGTCAGATCCACGCGGTCATGCTCGGCGGCGAGCATCATCGCCTTCAAGTCAGCCACGATCAACTCGCGCACGAGCCGCCCCTCGACCGGGCGGAGGTCGGGCGGTTCGTACCCGGACGGCAACGGCCGCTCCCGCGATACCGGCATGAAGACCAGGCGGGCCTCGTTCACCGGCACGGAGAAGACCGCCACGGCGGTGCCCTCCAGCCCGCGTTCGACGGCGCGGGGGTCTGTCAAGAGCCACACGGCGAGCGGTGACAGACGCGGCGGCGCCGCGTGCGCGGGATGACTCACCGTCAGCGTGAGGAGCGCCGCGCAGGTCAGGGCGAGCCAGGCCGCGAGAAAAAGCGGCCGGCGGGAGCCGCGCGGCTGGGGTGGTTGTCGTTCAGTCACCGGCAGTATCAGTCACAGGCGGAGATAGTGTGGGGCTCCGCACCACGATCGTCAACGTTGCCGCGAGGCCTCGCAGCGTGCCACACCGAGGTCGCACACTAACGGTAGGCTATCCAGACGAGGAGGCACGGCTGATGCGGCCCACCCGTCAACCCAGGCGGACGTTTCTCCAGCGGTCCGCCGGGGCCGTTGCCGCGCTCGCCGCCGCTGGGGTCGCGCGACCGGTTGAGGCGCAGCAAGAGCTGCCCTGGACAGCACTGGGGTTCAGCCAGGGCGGACTCCCGCTGATCGTCCATCGACTGGGCGATGGCCCCAGGCGGATTCTCATCCTGGGCGGCCAGCACGGGGCGCCGGAGGCCAACACCATCAAGCTGACCCAGGCGCTGATGGCCGATCTGACCGCGAACCGCGCCGATCTGCCATTGGGCGTGGGAGTGGACTTCTTGCCGATTACCAATCCCGACGGCGCGGCCTCCGGCAGCCGGCAGTACCTGAGCGGCGTGGATCCCAATCGGAACTGGGACGGGCCGGACTGGCGGACAGACGCGTACGACTCTAACGCGCAGTTCGTGCCCGGCCTTGGCGGGCCGCGGCCGTTCTCGGAGCAAGAGACCAGAGCCCTGGCGGACTGGATTCTCGCCAATCCGCCCATGCTCATCATCAACTTCCACAGCGCGGGTGGCTTCATGTTCGGGAACCGCGAGGGGCCGGGTGCCCGGTTCACCCAGGCATTCGCGGAGGCCACGGGTTACCGCGTGCCCACACCGGGTGCAGGCAGCCCGCTGCCCTACCGCGCCACGGGCAGCATGGGCGCCTGGCAGCGCACCGTGGGCGTGGACGGCATCTTCGTTGAGCTATCCACACCGTGGGATCCCGAGATCGCGCGAAACGTCGAAGGGGTGCGGGCGGTGTTGCGCGCGGTCTAGCGGGTGGGTTCAGCCTGGGCGGCGTCACGCGCGGGGTGCGCGGGCGCGGTGGACCAGCGAACCAGCATCAACCCGGCGGCAGCGGTGCAGAGGTAGGCCGCGGCACCCACCCCCAGCCCTGCCGGCACGGAGACCGCGCTGGCCGCGGCCGCGATGGTGGGGAATACGAACGCGGCCACGTTGCGCGGAACCGGCGTCATGGCCATGACCGGACTCTGGTGACGCGGGTCCACCACTCGCACCAGGTGACCGTACAGGAGCGTCTGATACGCGGCGTGAGGGAGGGCACGGATCCAGGCCCAACCGGCCAGGACCCACAACGACGGCGCCGTGAGGATGCCGAGCACGGAGACGGCACCCAGGAGCATCGCCGCGACCAGCCAGCGGGTTGCCGAGGCGGCGTCGGCCAGGCGGCCGGCGAGCCAGGTGGCCACGGCGGCGAGCGCGCCGAACACGCCCAGGACGTAGCCGATGTCTGACGCCGGCGAGGCGGAGAGCTGGGTGATCCGGACCGGCAGATACACGTCCACCACCACTCGCCCACCCTGGCCCGTGAACCAGGCGATGTAGTTCCAGCGCAGCGCGGGCTCGCGACACACGATGCCAGCCACCTGCCTGGTCCTCCCCACGATGGACACTTTGGACCGGGTGCCCTCTGGCTCAGGCATGACGAACGTGATGAGCAACGCGGCGGCCAGGGCCAACGCGGCATCCAGCCAGAGCAGCCCGCGCAGGCCCAGATGGTCCACCAACGCCGCGCCGAGCGGCGGCCCGAAGCTGGCCGCGATGGGCGCGGCGGACTGGATGGTGGCGATGGCCTTGCCCACGTGGCGCCGCGGGGTCAGCAGCGACTGCGCCGCGATGACGGTGGCCACGTGGCCGAAGGTGAACCCCAGCACGACTCGCGCGACCAGTAGTCCCCAGACGTTGCCGGAGAGCGCGGTGACGACGTAGGCCAGAGCCGCCAGATATTGGCTCCGCGCGATGATCAATCGGTGGGAGAACCGCTCAGAGAGCGCTCCCCAGAATGGAGCCAGCGGAAAAGCGATCGCCAGCATCGTCCCATAGAGCAGCCCGCTCCACAGGCCGATGTCGGTGCTCTCCAGGCCGATCTCGCGCAGCATGAGCGGCGTGAACGCCGTGAGGTGTCCGCCCGCTATGCCATCCAGGATCGTGGTGACCAGAAAGAGCGCGTTGACAGCGCGCCAGTCTCTCACTGTGCTTTGGGGGTTGGCGGCGCCTTGGGATCAGCCTGGGTTGGCGTGGCGGACTTGGAGCGGCGAAACGCTCGGCGGACCGAACGCATGCCCTTCCACCACCAGCGAAGCAGGACGTTTGGCGGTCGCCGAGGGTTCAGCCCGTTGACCACTGGATCGAACGCGCCGGGCCCCACGACAAGCACGGGCGCGACCCAGTCCCGCAGGGTAGGGTTTGGCTTCGCCTTGGTGGGGAGAGGCGACGTGAACGCGTCGAGATGCCGCCAGGCACCGCGTCGCCAGACCATGGCGGAACCGCCCGCCTCGCGCACGACAAGCATGCCACCGGCGACATCCCAGAGCTTGGGCGCGAAGAAGCCGGCGAAGCGCAGGCCGCCGCCCGCAACCATCACGAGCTCGTAGACGATGCTGCCGAAGTTGCGGATGTTGCCTGGCCACTTCGCAAGCTCGCCGCGAACCTGGAACGGCGACATCCGGCCCAGCGGCAGCGCGGCGCAATCGATCTTTGCCAGGTCCTTGTGGTCCAATCGCCAGTCCACGCCGTCGATCTTCACCCCGTTTCCGAAGGAGCAGTGGATCACACCGTCCGAAAACGTGGGGCCGAACGGAACGTACAGCGCGGCGACGATCGGGACACCGTTGCGGAGCAACGCCAGAGAGACGCCGAAAAACGGGAGGCGTCCGGCGAAGTTGGTGGTGCCGTCCAGGGGGTCGAGCACCCAGGTAAGCTCGCCTGCCCGGGCGGCCTCGGCGTCTTCCTCGCCCAACAGCGTGTGTTCGGGATAGCGGCGAGCGAGCTCGCCAAATACCTGGGCCTGCACGGCGCGATCAAGCGCCGTGACGGGGTCGATCTTCTTGTCGTCCTTGAACTCAACCTCGAGAGGCATGAAGAACCGCTCGCGCAGCAACGCTCCGGCTGCTCGCACTATTTCAGCAGCGGCAAGCTCCCATTCGCGTAGCTGCGCACGATCGGCCTCGGTGCTCGTCAACCCACTTCCTCGTCAGTGAGCGTAACACACGGATTCGCGAACCCTCACCGGCCCCGCCATCGTTTCCATCACAGGCGAACGAACCCGGCGCGTGTTGAAATCTGCCAGCAATCACCGTTTCACCGCATACAATGGCAACGCAGCATGGAGCATCCCCTTCCTCCGCAGACGCCAATAGACCCCAACGATGCCGCGCTCGAGCGGCTAGCACCGGAGGCCGCGCAGCTCATCCGGGAGTTCATGGCCGTTAGCATCGTCAAGGGCGGTGCGAGCCCCGCGGACATCGTGGCGCTGTACACGGAGCCCGCGATCGTGGCGGACGGGGCGGCGACTCGGTACCTGGATCGACGCTTCGTCCACGGCGAGATGCCAGATGACTGGCGGGAGCTCAATGACGCACTGGGGCTGGCGTTCATGGCCGCGCCGCCCGGCGTGACGGCCGCGGACCTGCTGGTACGCGTCCAGCGGGCGCGCGACCAGGCGGAGCGCCCACGGTCCATCTTTGACGACCCTGAAGAGCTGGACGAGGCGGACGAGGACCGTCTGGCGGCGCTCCCCGCGGGACTGCCGGCCTTGCGAGATCTCTCCGACGATGGGCGGCGCGCGATCGAACGCTACATCCTGGCGGATGTGTTCTGCTACGGGGTGACGCCGTACCGATCGATGCAGCTTCGCGAGTGGCTAGACAGCGGCGGCGACCAGCGGGCCATCCAGTTTCTGGATATTCAGCACGCCATTGGCGAGCTACCACCGGACTGGCAGACGCTTCGGGATCGCGCGCTACAGCTCAGGGTCAGGCTGGAACAGCGCGGCACGGACCCCGCCGCCCAGTTCGCCCGGCTGGAGTCTAGCGACTCCATGCTGGATGCTGAGGCGCTGCTCAGGCTGCTGTCCAGTCCGTGACCTACGTACCGGGCCGCGTCACCAGGACGTTGTCGTAGCGAACGCTGATTGGCTGCCCGCCGCTGAAGGCCCCAAAGCCGATATGACCATCGGCGTACGTGTCATCAGACAGCCTGGCAAGCTCCGACCCGTTTGCAAAGAGCACGATGTTTGGGCCCGCGTACCGAACGGTGAGACGATTGGGTTGATCTTTGGACAGCCGCGGCGCAGGCGTCCAGTCCAGCGCGATTCGCTGTGACGCGTCGGGTGTCCGTACCACTCGGATTCGCTGTCCACCCACGTCGACAACCCACCACAATCCCCGAAACGCCTCAGTCGGCCAGCCTCCATCCGGTCTTTGCTGAACCGCGCGGTCTATCGAATTTCGAAGAGGCAGGAACGGGCCGTACGACGCGGCCTGACCGGCGCCACCCACGACCCGGGTGTCTACGCTCAGCGTGAAGTCGTTCAATCGCGGGCCCCACAGCGTGAGGTATTGCTGGATTGATTGAGGGGTCCCCGCGCGACGCATGGTGACAACGTAGCTGCCACCCTCACCGGTGAATCCCGCATCGTCAAACTGGACATCCCCCTTCTCGGTCGCTCCAGCTCGGAATTCTGCCGTGGCCAAAACGTCTGGCGGGGGGCTCGGGTAGTCTATGGCCACCTGCAGACGGTACGGCGCGTCGTCGGAGAAGTCTCCAAACGTCGAGTCGACGACGAAGAAGTAGCTACCCGGTGGCCCCAACTTCACGTCCGCAAGCTCCGTCCCCGCGTTTGGCGCGGAGCGTGCTACCACGGTTCCCGCCCAATCGAACACGGTCAGCCGATAGGGGAATGGTGCCTCGGTCAGTGCAACGCGCGCCGACGCATTCCAGTCCAGTACCTCAACTCGGTAGGCGTCCACGTCGTTGGCATGAAAGAGAAAGCCCACGATGCGCTCGCCACTCTTGACCACGCACGCGCGCTGGAGCTCGTCATTTGGTTCAGGACAGCTATCGGCCCCCCGCGCGTGCGCCGCCGGCACGATCGCGACGGTCAGCGTGCAGACGAGGAGGCATCTGGACACGAGGTGCCGGAGACGGGTCACTTCTCATCACTCCATTGCCACCAAGTTGGCCAATGGTAGCCTTGACCTCGGAAGGCATCAATGAGCTCACCGGGGGATGCGTGAGATCCCCGTATTCCTGGAAGACCCCAGGATAGGCTCGGGTATAGTCCGTCCGAGCACCGCCCCACCGGCGGGCTGGGAGAGCGACAGAGTGGATGAGACGGGCGCGGCCGCGGCCGAGGGCGGCGTGGCGAAGCAAGAGGACAAGGACGCGGACAAGAACAAGCCGCAGCTCATCAACGTCACCGGCGACGAGACGGTGGCGAAACTGACGCTGGCCGCTCGCTGGGCGGAGATGTACGACGCCCGCGAGGGTGACAGCCTGAACGCCGTCCTCGCCCGTTTCCGACGCGCCTACGGCTATGTGGACGACGTGCTCAAGGGGATCGCGCCGGCCGAGGAGTAGGCGCCACTCCCTCCCCTACTTGAGGCGAGGATCGAGCGCGTCCCTCAGCCCGTCCCCCAGCAGATTGAATCCTAGCACCGCGAACATGATCGCGGCGCCTGGAAACACAGCAACCCACGGCGCCGTCTCCATGAACTTGCGGCCGGTTCCGAGCATCGTGCCCCAGGAAGGCTCAGGCGGCTGCGTCCCCAGGCCCAGGAAGCTCAAGGTGGCCTCCGCGAGGATGGCGGTGGAGAGGCTCAGGGTGGTCTGCACGATGATCGGCGCAGCCACGTTGGGCAGCACGTGCAGCAGGATGATGCGGGCGTGGCCAGAGCCGACCGTCCGTGCGGCCGCGATGTACTCGTGCTGCACCACTGACAGCACTGGCCCCCGCGCGACGCGGGCGAATGTGGGCGTGTACACGATCCCGATGGCGATCATGGCGTTGGTGAGGTTCGGTTTCAGGATGCCGGTGATCGCGATAGCCAGGACGAGCGTGGGGATGGAGAACATGACGTCAACGACTCGCATGAGCACGTTGTCCAGCCGCCCGCCAGCGTAGCCCGAGACTATCCCGAGCGACCCACCCACGGTGAGCGCTATCCCCACGGACACGACGCCGACGTACAGCGAGATCCGGGTGCCGTGGATGATTCGGCTGAGCACGTCGCGTCCGAATTCGTCCGTTCCGACCCGATAGGTCTCGTTTGGAGCAGTGAGCCGGCGAGCGATCTGCGCGGTGGGGTCGAACGGCGCCACGAGATCGGCGGTCAACGCGAGCACGAGCAACATCCCGATCAGCGCGGCGCCGAGCACGCCGAGCGGGTTCTTGCGGGCGAGCCGGCGCCAGCGCTCCACGCGTCGCGGGCCGGAGCGCGCCACCGCCAGCAGGTTGCCCGTGGTGGCGGCGCTACTCGTAGCGAATCCTCGGATCGAGGTATGCGTAGGTGAGATCCACCAGCAGATTCACCAGGACGAAGCACGCGGCCAGCATGAGGACGGCCCCCTGAACGGTGGGGTAGTCCCGCTGGTAGATGCCATTGACGAAGGTCCACCCCATGCCGGGCAGGCCGAAGATCTGCTCGATCACGACGGCGCCGCCGAACAGGGTACCCATCTGCACGCCGACGACGGTGATGACCGGGATGAAGGCGTTGCGCAGCGCGTGGCGGGCGAGCACCACGCGCTCAGCGAGCCCCTTGGAGCGGGCCGTTTTCACGTAGTCCTGCCCAAGCACCTCGAGCATGGTGGACCGTGTCATCCGGAGCACGATGGCCATGAGCGTCAGCGCCAATGAGACGGTGGGCAGGGCCATCTGCTTCAGATTCTCTACGGGATCGACGAACGGGCTCACGTAGATCAGGCTGGGAAGCCACTGAAACCAGAGGGAGGCCGTGAGGATCAGCATGGTGGCGAGCCAGAAGTTGGGCAGGCTGAGGCCGATCAGGCCGATGAGCCGGGAGACGATCTCCACCAACCCGCCACGACGCACGGCGGCGATCACCCCCAGCGGCACCGCGATCAGCACTGAGAGCGTCACCGAGAGCACCGCTAGCTCGATGGTGACCGGCAGGCGCGAGATCAGGATTCGCCCCACCGGCTCACTCGTGCGCAGCGAGCTGCCAAGATCGCCGCCCAGAACCGCCCCCAGCCAGGCGAGGTACTGGATGTGGATGGGCCTGTCCAGGCCGAACAACCTGCGGATGGTCTCACGAACCTCAGGTGTGGCACTGCCCTCCGTGCCGAGGATCACGTCCACCACGTCCCCCGGTAGAAACCGCAGCAGGGTGAAGATGATGAGTGAGGCGCCCAGCAGGACTGGAACGCACCATACCAGGCGCCTCAGGACGTAGCGCGTCATTCGACGAGCGCGCTCGAAGTCGAGCGGCCGGCCACCTACTTCTCTACGGATGTGGTGCGGAGCGAGGGCCGCCGTCCCGTGAATGACGGTACGTAGCCCTTCACGTTGCTGCGCACAGCTTCGATGTTAAGCCCGGCGTAGAACCAGAAGAAGGGCGACTCCTCCTCCAGGAGCTTCTGGAGCTCGTTGTAGATGGTCAGCCGCTGGGCCTTGTCATTCACCTGCCGCCCCTTGTCCAGCAGCTCATCCACCTTCGGATTCTTGTACTGCGCGCCGGGCGAGTTGGTGGGATTTCGCGTGCCCTTGGAATGGTAGTAGGGATAGGTGTAGCTGTCCGGGTCGGGGAAGAACGTGAAAGCCGTGATGCTGATGTCGTAGTCGAACGTGGGCGCGGCGGAGCGCTTGGTGAAGTTGCCCCACTCGATCTGCTCGACCTCCGCGTTGATCCCGAGCTTCTTGTACGTGTCCTGCATCACCAGGGCGATGCTGACGAACTCGGGGTACTGTGGCGAGCAGAGGATGGTGAACTTGAGATTGGTCGCGCCGGCCTCAGCCAGCAGCGCCTTCGCTTTGGCAAGATCCGGTTTGGCGTAGCGTAGCTCCTCTGGCTTCAAGAACCAGTCGGTGTGGCCGGTTGGGATCGGGCCGGACGGCTTGGCAGCGCCGGACGTGGCCTTCTGGATCAGCTCCTCGGTGTCCAGCGCGTAGCGCAGGGCCTGGCGAACCCGCTTGTCATCAAACGGCTTGCGGCTTGAGTTGATCTGGCCGGCCGCGAGCCACGCCTTGGGCGTCTCGAGGATGGTCAGGTTCTTATCCGACCGCAGCCGATCGGCGCCGTCCTTGCTCAAAAAGGCGTAGTCCACCTGGCCCGCCCGCAGGGCGGCCACGCGGGCATCCTCCTCCGGCACGATCTTCATCACCAGCTCATCAAGCACGGGAATGTCCTTCTCCCAGTAGTCGGGATTGCGGACGTACTTGATGTGGCTCTGCGGTACAAACTCCGACAACTTCCAGGGCCCCGTCCCAATTGCCTGGGTCGCCAGATTGAGCTTCTCGCCCGCGCCTTCCGGGATGATGGCGGCGCCGCGCATGGCGGCGAAGCTGGCCAGGAGCGGGGGGTACGGATTGGCGAGCACGGCTCTCACCGTGTTCTTGTCCACCACCTCCATCTTCTCAATGGAGTCGAACCAGTTCTTGAATGGCGCGACGGTCTCCTTGGCCATCATCCGCTCGTGCCAGTAGCGGACGTCGTTCGCGGTGAACTCCTTGCCGTCGTGCCACTTCACATCTTTGCGCAGGAAGAACGTGTACTGCTTGCCGTCTGGCGAGATCTCCCACCTTTCCGCCAGTGACGGCTGGACGTTGAGCTTGTCGTCGTAGCGGGTCAGGCTCTCGTAAACGTGCTCAAAGGCCTGAGCGGCTGAGAAGTTGCTGCTCTTGTGCGGATCCAGCGTAACGGGATCAAGCTCCTGGGCGAGAGTGATGCTCCCACCACGCTTCACGGCCGCGGGTGCGGACTGCTGCGCCGGTGCGGGTGCCGCGGCGGCCGGTGCGCTCGTGGCGGCGGCGGCCGCGGCGGGCTTCGGGGGCTCGGCCGGCTTGGTCTCGGCTTTCGGGGCCGCGGGAGACGCCTGCTGGCAGGCGGCCAACAGCGCGGCGCCGCTACTCAGAACGAACGCAGTCCGGATGAATCTACGCCGACCTACCGTGCGAGCAGATGCCATGACAGCCTCCTACAAGCGCCAAACACTTCCGGTCAGCTCATTGCCAACCGAGTCCTACCCCTGACCTCCGGATTGCAGATGCTGCGAGGGAATTCTCCCGCAAGCATGCGCGCGAGCTGCTCCGCCCCTTGCCGATTGCCATCGCGCACGGCGGCGTCCGAAAAGCCAGCAGCGTGCGGGGTGACGATGACGTTGTCCAACGCCAGGATCGGGTTGTCCGCTGGGGTTGGCTCAACCTCGAAGACGTCGAGCGCCGCACCGCCGATTCGTCCACCCGCGAGCGCCGCGTACAGGGCCGCCTCGTGAATCAGGTCGCCGCGCGCCGTGTTCAGCACCCAGGCGGTGGGCTTCATCATTGCCAGCGTGCGCTCATTCAGGATCCGGCGCGTCTGATCGTTTGACGGTGCGTGTAGCGAGACGTAGTCGGATCGCCGCAGCAGGTCCTCCAGCGAGACCGGCTCCGCGCGATGGGCGGCAGCGGTGGCAGCCGTGACGGTGGGATCGAAGGCGACAACCTCCATGTCCATCGCACGGGCCCGGCGGGCCACCTCCCGTCCAACGTGGCCAAAGCCAATCAGTCCGATGGTCTCCCCGTACAGCGGCGCCACTGGCGGCTGACGGTCACGCTCCCAGCGTCCCTGCTTCAGCCAGTTGTGGAGCGGGATGAGCTTGCGCGTGGCCGCCAGCAAGAACATGATGGTGTGATTGGCGACCTCACGGTGGCAGAACCAGACGTTGGCCACGGGAATCCCGGCCTCCGTGGCGGCATCGAGGTCGATGTGGTTGAAGCCGTGACTAATCGTTACGATCGCCTGGCATCGCTTCAGAGCCTGGATCATGGACCCGTCGATGAACGACACGCCGAGCAGCCCATCAGCCTCCGGCAGCGCGGCGAGCAAACGATCGCGGTCTGCAATGGGAATCGCCACTAGCTCCGCGCCCGCGCGCGACAGCGAGCGCCGCTCATCGTCGAGCGTATCGTCCGTATCGCCTCTGCCGAGCAGACCGCGAACCACCGTAAGGCCCACTGCGCGCCTCCTGGGGTGAGTGACCGACCTGGCGCAGTATAGCCCGGCGGCTCTGGGCCGGATCAGGTTGCCGCGGCGGTGGCCTTCCGTCGCCAGCTCTCGATAGCGGCGACAAGCCCGGGGATCGTGTGCTCGCTCGCCTCGATCTCGACGCGGAGTCCGAGCTCGCGCGCGGTGGCAGACGTTACGGGCCCGATGCTGGCCACCACGACGTGCCGCAGGAGGCCGGAGTCGCCGTCAAGGGCGGCCAGCAGATTGCGGGCGGTGGACGAGCTGGTGAGCGTGATCAGATCCACCTCTCCGCTCTGAATCCGATCACGGATCGCTCCCTGCGAGTCAGCGGCGACCACGGTGCGATAGGCAACGACGTCCCTGACGCGCGCGCCGAGCCGGGTGAGCTCCTCTGCGAGCAGCGGCGGGGCGATGTCCGCGCGGGCCAGCAACACCTCGACTCCAGCCAGCTCAGCCGGATCGAACGCCGCGACGATGGCCTCAGTGAGGAAACGCTCCGGCAGGCGATCCGCTCGAATCCCATGCTCGGCCAGGCGCTCCGCCGTGGCGGGTCCCACCGCGCAGACGCGGCTGTGAGCCAGCTTCCGGGTGTCGCCGCCCACCACAGCCAGGCGGTCGAAGAACGCGTCAACGCCGTTCGTGCTCGTGAAGATCACCCACGCGAAATCGGACAGCCTGGCGATGGCGCTATCTAGTGGAGCCAGATCCTCCACGGGCTGGATCTCGATGGTGGGGAATTCAAGCGGGACGGCGCCCAGCACGCTCAGGCGGCGCGAGAGCTGGCTGGCCTGGTGGCGCGCGCGCGTCACCAGGACGCGGAGGCCAGCAAGGGGCAGTGCAGACCGCCAGTCCAGACGGTCCCTCAGCCGCACCACCTCACCCACGACGAACACGGCAGGCGCACCCATGCGCGCGGCGGCGGCTCGCTCCACAATGGTTGCGAGGGTTCCATCCACCACCTCCTGACGCGGGGTGGTGGCCCAGCGCACGAGCGCAGCGGGAGTCTCCGCGGATCGGCCGTTGGCAACGAGGGCAGCTACGATTTCGCTTAGCCTCTCGACGCCCATCACGAATACGAGTGTGTCGGCCGCGCAGGCCACCCTGGCCCAGTCAACTCCGCTGGTGGCCTTCAAGGGGTCCTCGTGCCCAGTAACCACGGCGAACGACGTGGCGACGGCGCGGTGGGTGACAGGGATGCCGGCCGAGGCGGGGCCCGCGACGGCGCTGGAGATGCCGGGCACCACCTCAAAGGCAAGGCCGCGCTCAAACAGCGCCAGCGCCTCCTCGCCACCGCGGCCGAACACGTACGGATCGCCACCCTTGAGCCGAACCACCACGCGTCCCCGCTCCGCACGGTCGACGAGAACCTGATTGATCTCTTCCTGGGTCATGGTGTGCTGGCGTGGGCCCTTGCCCACGAAGATCCGCTCCGCCGCGGCGGGTGCCAGGTCCAGTAGCTCCGGCGAGGCCAGGCGATCGTAGACCACCACTTCCGCCTGCGCCAGGCAGCGGGCTCCCTTGACCGTGATCAACTCCGGATCACCCGGTCCCGCGCCCACCAGGAACACGCGCCCAGACCCGCTTGCTGGTTCGGTCACGGGCGGGCCACCCCAGCCGCCAGCAGGCCGTTCGCCGCGGGCATGAGCAGCTCCGCCAGTGCGCGTCCAGCGGCGATGGGATCTGCCAGCGGCGCGGTGGTGCGCCGTCGGTCCAGAGAGCGCCCATCGGGTGAGGCCACGACGCCCACGAGATCCAGGGTGTCCCCACGGATCTGCGCAACGGCCCCGGCCGGGATGCGGCAACCGCCATCGATCACTCGCAGCAGCTCGCGCTCGGCCAGAGACCGCGCGCGACACGCGGGATCGTCGATCGCGGCCAGCAAATCACGCACGGCAGCATCACCCGATCGACACTGCACCCCGAGGGCGCCTTGTCCAACCGCTGGCGTGCACTCGTCTACCTCCAAAATTCGCGTCAGCTCAGCCCGGCGGTCCAGGCGGGCGACGCCCGCTACGGCAACCACGACGGCATCGTAGTGGCCCTCGTGGAGCCGACGAATGCGGGTGTCGAGGTTCCCGCGGATGGGTTTGATCTGCAGATCCGCGCGTAGCGCCAGGAGCTGGGCAGCGCGGCGCGGGCTGCCGGTCCCGATGGTTGCTCCTATTGGCAACCTGTCGAAGTCCAGGCCGGCCCGACAGATCACGGCGTCACGCGGGTCCTCACTCGGCGGAAACGCGCCCAGGCAGAGCCCGGGCGTCTCATCCGTGGGGACGTCCTTCAGGCTGTGCACGGCGATGTCTGCCCCGCCGCGCAGCAGCAGCTCCTCCACGCCTTTGACAAACACACCCTTGCCCAGCACGGTCAGGGGGGTCTGCTTGTCCTGGTCGCCCGGCGGGAGCACGCGGACCATCTCCACGCGCAGGCCGGGCGCCGCCCGCTCGAGAAGGCCTGCTACCCATCCGCTCTGAATCAGCGCCAGGACGCTTCCGCGCGTGGCCAGGCGGAGCACGCGGAGCTCGCTCATGACGCCACACCGCCAAGCCTGCGCGTCCGCTCCTCCGCCGCGGCCTCCAGCGCCGCTACTCGGTCATCCGTCAACCAGTCCTCCATCTCCTCGCGAAGCCGCCTGGCAAACGCGGGGCTGCGCCCCGAGGTGCTTATGGCAATAGCGATCGATCCGCGCCTGGCTACGGATGGGATCACACACTCCGCGCCGTCCTCTGACCGCGCCGAGGCCACCAGTGCACCGGCCGCGCGGCCGGCGCTCAACGCGCTCGCGTTCACAGCTCCATCGTCCGTGGCCGCGATCACCAGGAACGCGCCGTCCACGCGGTCAGCCGCGAACGAGCGCCGCTCGATTCGCAGCGCCCCTTGCTCCTCCAGCGCGTCCAGCTCAGCGGTGACCGTGGGCGCCACAACGAGCACGTCCGCGCCGCAGTCCAGCAGCGTCCGCGCCCGACGCGTGCCGACCGCGCCGCCACCGACCACCACGCAGCGTCGGCCATCCAAACGAAGGAACACGGGATAGAGCTGCATGGGATCAGGCGTGCGCGGCCTCGGCGCGCCGCCGGATGGCACCCTCATGCTCGCGGAACATGGTCACCAGAACGTTATCCATGAACTGATTTACACGGCCGAGCGTCTCGGACATCATGGCCGTGGGCTCAGACTGGCGCGAGAGCCACTGCTGAGCGACATCCAGCACCGGCCCGCGGAACACCACGAACGCCTCCGTTGCCTCCACCAATGACAGGCCGAGGCCGGCGGAGTAGGCGCCGTACTGAAGGGCCACCTCCTCCCCGCGTGCCAGGCTTCGGTCGCGATCCCGCCGTGCGCCGGCGCCGACGTACTCGCCGAGCAGGCCAAGCAGCGAGATGCCGAGTACCCGGAACTGGCGTCGCGACTCATCATCCAGCGCCCGATACCAGGTGGTGTCACCCCAGGCCCGGCGCGCCACCAGCTCAAAGCGCTCGCGGCTCCCAAGCAGCGCTGAGGTAAGCGTCTCGCCATCCCGCTCGCGGCCAGCGGGCGCGGCCTCCCGGGACATCAACGCTCGAATGTCCGTCTCACGAAAGCGGCGGTGCCCGCCGGGGGTCAGGAACGCCCGGACCTGGCCGCCGTTGGACCACGAGCGCAGCGTGGACTCGCTGACGCCGAGCAGAGTGCAGGCGTCGCGCATGCCGAGCCACTTATCGCCGGAGGCACCGTTCTCCGCCTCGGGGAGGAGCGGGCGAGTCACGCGCGGACAGTCCCAAATCTCACAAAATCTACCGATATCCGCAGATCGCGGCCCAGCAGCGTGAAGGTTAGCGGCTGCGGTACGGTCGCCGCAATGACGATGCGGCATGATTCCGCGTGATCATTGACAGGGTGGGGGGTGCGGGCTCGAGCCGCGCACCCAGTGGAGAGACCATGCGCGTCCTGCTTGCCGGTGGCGGTTCCGGGGGGTCAGCTACTCCCCTCCTGGCCGTGGCACACGTGCTGCGCTCGCGCGATCCGTCCACAGCGCTCTTGCTGATTGGGACGGAGACCGGGCCCGAGGCGGCGCTCGCCGCCGCGGACGGGATTCCGTTTGTGAGCGTGCCGGCGGGCAAACTGCGCCGCTACTGGAGTTTGGAGAACTTCACGGATCCGGCCAGGGTGGCGATGGGGGTGGTCCGGAGCCTGGCGTCGGTGCGGCAATTCCGCCCAGACGTAGCGTTTGGGGCAGGCGGCTTTGCCTCCGTGCCGCCGCTCTACGCGGCCCGAGCGCTGGGCGTACCCGTCCACATCCACCAGCAGGACGTGGTCCCCGGACTGGCCAACCGGCTGCTCGCGCCCATCGCCGCGCGGATCTCGCTGACGTTCGCTGGCTCGTTGGACCACTTCCCACCCTCTCGCTCAGCGGTCCGCGGGAATCCAGTCCGGCCGTCGGTGCTGCTTGGATCGGCTGAGCGGGCTCGCGAGAAACTGGGAATCGCGGGGGATCTACCGCTCGTCGTCATCACGGGCGGTGGAACGGGGGCGCTGGGGCTCAACCGCCTGGTGTCCGCCGCGCTGCATCTGCTCGACGAGCACTGCGAGATCGCGCACCTGACGGGGCGGGGCCGTGCCGTCCCGATCCAGGGCACGCCGCGGAACTACCACTCGTGGGAGCTGCTCACGGACGGCATGCAGGACCTGCTGGCGGCGGCGGACGTGGTTGTGACGCGGGCGGGGATGGGCACCCTGACGGAGCTCGCGGCGCTCCGCAAAGCTGCCATTGTGATCCCGATGCCCGACTCCCACCAGGAGTACAACGCGCGGGCGGCTGGTGAGGCGGGAGCGGGACTGGTGCTCGACGAGCGGGCGGTGACGCCCGAGTCGTTCGCATCGACAATCCTGGCGCTCCTGGGGGACGCCGATCGCCGATCAGAGCTCGGAGCCGCGCTGTCCGCGCTCCTCCCGCCAGGCTCCGCGGAGCGGATTGCGGATGACCTGAGCGAGCTCGCGTCGCGTCGCGTGGGGTTGCCGCGTCAGAGCCTGGTGCGCGACTGACCTCGACGCGTCTCCACCGTTACGTCGATTGGGCCGGCCCGCTCTATCGTGACGCGCGGCCACTGGCCCTCTTGCTCCACGTCGAAATCCACGCGGTGGCCGCCTATGGAGAGGTTCCGAACCACCAGGCGATTGATTCTCCCCAACAGCGACGGTCGTAGCGTCAGCCGCTGGCCCGCCGCGTCCGGCTCCAGGCCCAGCATGGACTGGATGATGAGGAAGATGCTCCCCGCGGCCCAGGCCTGGGGACTGCACGAGACGGGGTATTGTGCCGGCATGGAGAAGTACCGCCGGTCCCGACTGAATCCGCAGTAGAGCTCCGGCAGACGGTAGATCGGGAATCGCACTGCCGCATCGACCACCTCGTCTGCCACCCGCATAGCACGATCGTCGATACGATAGCGCTTGAGCCCGGCGATGATGATGGAGTTGTCGTGGGGCCACACCGAGCCGCGGTGATAGCTCATGGGATTGAAACCGGCGGCCCGTGAGCTGAGCGTTCGGATTCCCCAGCCGCTGAGCATGTCATCCGCCATCAGGCGCTGCGCAAGAGCGGCGGCTCGGTCGTCATCGGCGATGCCCGTCCAGAGCGCGTGGCCGGCGTTTGAGCTCACCACGCGGACGAGCCGCTTGTCCGCGTCCATGGCCAGCGCAAAGCACTGCTCGTCATCCAGCCACCAGTCACGGTTGAAGCGCAGCTTGAGATCACGCGCGCGGTCGCGGAGGTCACGTGCTCGAGCGGCATCGCCCAGTCGCTCGTACAACCCGCTCATGGCCAACCAGGCGGCGTAGACGTAGCCCTGCACCTCCACCAGCGCGATTGGCTGAACGGCCTCCGTGCCATCAGCGTGGAGGATCGCTCCACGAGAGTCCTTCCAGCCCTGGTGACGAACCCCGTGTTTGGAGCGGGTTAGGTACTCGACGTAGCCGTCTCCGTCCAGGTCGCCGAAGTGATCGATCCAGTCCAGAGCCCGCTCCGCGGCGGGGCAGAGCTCCTTCACCAGAGCGAGGTCATCGGTCCAGCGAACGTACTCGCCCAGCGTCCAGAGGAAGAGCGGCGTGGCATCCACGCTGCCGTAGTACGGCGCGTGGGGGACATAGCCCAGCGCGGCAAGCTCGCCCAGGCGGATCTCGTGGAGGATCTTGCCCGGCTGCTCATCCCGCCAGTCGCTCACCTCCCGGCCCTGGTGCGCGGCAAGGAAGCGCAATGAGGCCCGCGCAAGGGCCGGCTGGAGGCCAAGGCACTGCAGGGCCGTAATCAGGCTGTCCCTGCCGAACGGCACGCTGAACCACGGGATCCCCGCGGAGGGGATATAGCCGTCCGACACCTCGTCGCTGAGGAGCCGCAGGTCGTGAAGCGAGCGGTGGACCACCGCGTTGAAGATCTCGTGGTCAGTGTTGATGTGGGTGCAGCTTGCGTCCCAGATCTCGTACGACTCGCGCATGCTGACGAACGCGGCGTCCAGGCCAGCCGCGCCGTCCTCCAGCGGCTGCCCACCGATCCGGGGGACCACGCGGACTGTGACCGATTCATAGCTTCCCGGCGGGACGGTGAGATCAAAAGTGGCTGTGGTCTGGGCGATGGGGACGCGGCGCTCCACTCGGCGGTCTCCCTGGCCACTGATCGCCGGCAGGGCCAACTCCTCCGCCTGGCCGTGCGGCGCCTCCACGGTGACCATGGACGTGGCCGGCCGATCGAAGGTCACGTCGGTGAACCGCTCCACGCGATCGAGGCCGGTGTAGCCCAGGACCACTCCGTCAGCGCGGATCTCGGGGCGTGCCAGGTGTCCGGTCTCGCGCTGCCAGGCGTACCCGCGGACGTCGAACATGTCGCGAAAGTCGCTGCCCAGGCGGATGGAGAGGCGAACCGGAACGGGAAACGCGTTGTAGTTGAACACCCCGATCCGTTCGTGTAGTCCGTCTCGCAGAAACCGATTGCGGCGGATGCTCAGCGTCTGCGCCGGGACCTCCGTCCCGTCCGCAACGGTGAACGCGCCGTTCGCGAGCTGCAGATTGGTCATGAAGCTGTGCTCGCCGGCGGAGGAGAGCAAGCGCGGCCTCTGACCGTCCAGGTCAACCTCGTAGAGGCTGAGGAACCGCGTGTCGCGCCAGTACAGGCCCTGACCGTCGACGTTTCCCTCCGCGACGTCGCCGTTGGCGTCGCAGACCAGGAACATCTCGCGTTCCTTGAGCACGGTTCGGTCGATCATCTTCGATCGCGGACGGGCGCGGCGTGCGGCGCGCTAGGCCAGGTCTCCCACCACGAGCGTCCGCTCGCGCTCCGCGCCGATGCCAATGAGCGACGTTGGGGCGCCCAGCGCATTCTCGATGATGCGGACGTACTGCCTCGCCGCCGTGGGCAGGTCGTCGAAGGAGCGCGCGTCGCTGGTGGGGCGCTTCCAGCCGGGCAGTCCCTCGTAGACGGGCGTGCAGTCCGCAAGCTCATCGAGGTCCGTGGGGAAGTGCTCCACCCGCTTGCCCGCCCGCTCGTAGCCCACGCACACCGCGAGCTCGTCCAGGTGGTCCAGGATGTCCAGGCGGGTGAGCGCAATGGAGTGAAAGCCGTTCACCTGCACGGAGTGGCGGGCCGCCACCGCGTCGAACCAGCCGCAGCGCCGGGGGCGCCCAGTGGTCGTACCGTACTCGTGGCCGGTGGTCCTGATGGAATCGCCGGTGGCGTCCAGGAGCTCGGTGGGGAAGGGTCCACCACCGACACGGGACGTGTACGCCTTGAACACGCCGAGCGCTGTGGTGAGGTAGCGTGGGCCGATGCCGGCGCCGTTGAGCAGGCCGGAGACGGTGCACGGGGCGGTGGTGACGTACGGATACGTCCCATGGTCGATGTCCAACAGCGTGGCGTGGGCGCCTTCGATGAGCACCATCCTTCCGTCAGAGATCGCCGCGTGGATGAGGGGTCCGGTCTCTTTGATGTGCGGAAGGAGGCGCGCGGCTAGCGTCAGGTACTCGTCCGCTATGGACGCGGCGTCCACAGGCGGCGCCGAATAGATCCGCTCTAGCTCCAGGTTCTTCCGGGCCACCAGGGCGGACACGCGCTCCCGGAAGCGGGCCGGGTACAGCAGATCCCCAACGGTCAGCCCAATGCGGCCAATCTTGTCGTGATACGTTGGACCGATGCCCCGTCCGGTGGTGCCGATCGCCGCGGCGCCGCGGCGCTGCTCTTCCAGCGCGTCGAACCTGGGGTGGTACGGCATCACCAGGTGGGCCCTGGTGCTGATGGACATGCGGTCCGTGGCCACGCCGCGGGCGTTGAGCTCGTCCATCTCGCGCACCAGCACGCCTGGATTGAGGGCAACACCAGGCCCGATGACGCACTCCGTCCGCTCGTTGAAGATCCCCGCCGGCACCAGGTGGAGCGCGAACTTACCGCGCGCGTTCACGATGGTGTGGCCGGCGTTGTCACCACCCTGCGCCCTGACCACTACATCTGCTCGCTCCGCGAGCAGATCTATGACCTTGCCCTTGCCCTCATCACCCCACTGGCCGCCGACGACGGCTATGACTGGCACGCTCTACTCACCTCTTCCGGATAGCGGCCACCGGATCATCGGTGACCACGCAGTATCAAGCGACGCCAGATGCGCCGGCCCGCCGCTCCGCGTAGTTCTTGCGGTAGTACTCCAGGTACTCGCCGGACTTCAGCGGCCGCCACCAGCGCTCGTTGGCCACGTACCAATCAATGGTCCTGCCGAGCGCCTGCTCAAAGGTGTGCTCGGGGGCCCATCCCAATCCCATCAGCTTGGAGCAGTCCACGCTGTACCGGCGGTCATGACCCGGGCGGTCTGGCACGAAGGTCATCAGGGACTCTGGCTTGCCCAGATGGCGCAGGATGGCCCGAGCAAGCACCAGCGTGTTGATCTCGTTGCCGGCGCCCACGTTGTAGACCTCGCCATCGGCACCTCGGCGTAGCGCCGTGTCAATGCCGCGGCAGTGGTCGGTCACGTAGATGTAATCGCGCAGCGCGCCGCCATCGCCGTAGATCGGCAGGGGCTGATCATCCAGCGCGTTGGTGACAAAGACGGGCACCACCTTCTCCGGGTACTGGTACGGCCCGATGTTGTTGGACCCTCGCGTGATGACCACGGGCAGGCCGTGGGTGGTGCGGTACGCCAGGACCATCAGGTCGCCGCCGGCCTTGCTGGCGGCGTACGGGCTGCGCGGCGCCAGGTTGTCCGTCTCGCGGGAGGAGCCTTCCTCCACGTGTCCGTACACCTCGTCTGTGCTGACCTGCAGGAACCTCTGGATGCGATGCTTGCGCGCCGCTTCCAGCAACACCCAGGTGCCGCGCACGTCCGTATCAATGAACGCCCCGGCATCCATGATTGAGCGGTCCACATGGGTCTCCGCCGCGAAGTTCACGGCGACGTCAACGTCCGCCATCAGGCGGTCGACAACGGCCTCGTCCGCGATGTCACCCTGGACGAACCGGAAGCGATCTGAGCCGGCGACGCGCTCCAGGTTTGCGAGATTTCCGGCGTAGGTGAGCTTGTCCAGCACCACCACCGAGTCTTCAGGGTGCCGTTCGAGCGTATGGCTGACGAAGTTGCTGCCGATAAATCCCGCGCCGCCCGTGACCAGAAGTCTCATCGAGCCGCCATGGCGGGCATCTTGTTCACGCCGTATTGACGCACGAAGTCGATCACCTCGTAGTACACGTCGATGGACTCCCCGGCATCGCCCCAGAAGCCCTCGATGATGTCGTACTCCATGTCGCCGCGGTCGATGTACGCGTTGTTCACGTCCGTGATCTCGAGCTCGCCACGGCCGGACGGCTTGAGTGTCCTCACGATGTCGAAGACATCCGGGTCATACATGTAGACGCCGATGACGGCGTACGGCGAGGGGGGGTTCTGGGGCTTCTCGCGCACGTAGAGGATGCGGCCGTTCTCGATGATTGGCACGCCAAGGTGGCGGAGGTGTTGCGGGTCCTCCATCTCCTTCATCAGCACGCGGGCGCCGCGCTCCTGGCGCTGGTAGTTCTCCACGTACGGCGCGATCGAATTCTCCAGGATGTTGTCGCCGAGCATCACGACGAATTTGTCGCCGTCGATGAAGTTCTCCGCCAGGCGCAGCGCCTCGGCGATCCCGCCGGGCCGCTCCTGGTAGCTGTAGCTCAGGTACTTGAGCCCGAACGCCTCGCCGTCGCCCAGCAGGCGAAGGAACTCGCCAGCGTGATTCCCACCCGTGACCACCATGATGTCGCGGATGCCCGCGTTCACCAGCGTCTCAATGGGGTAGTAGATCATGGGTTTGTCGTAGACCGGCAGCAGATGCTTGTTGGTGATGCGGGTCATCGGATGCAGGCGGGTGCCGGTCCCACCGGCCAGAATCACGCCCTTCATTCAGCTCTCCCTCTCGTGCCCGCCGCTGCCGCGGCCACCGGGCAGTGTTGTTGCTCTACGATCGCTTTACGTTGTTCAGTACCACGCCGAGCACCCGCGCGCCAACCCTGGCCAGGCCCTCGGCCGCGGCACGCGCGGCATCGCGCCGGGTCTGGCCCGCTTCGACGACCAACAGTACGCCATCGACCCGCGGCGCGAGTGCTAGCGCATCGGAGGCAGTGGCAGCCGGCGAGCCGTATAGAACCACCATGTCGGCGTCCTCGCGGAGCCGGTTGACAACTCGGGCCATGCGGTCAGACGCCAGGATGTCCGCCGGATTCGGCGGAACCGGACCGCTCGCGAGCAGGCTCAGATTGGGGATTCCGGTGTCGCGGAGCGGCGGCTGAGCCTGCTCTTCCAGGATCAGCGTGGTCAGCCCCTGCTCCCCGGCCAGCGCAAACGTAGCCTGGAGCCTGGGCTCGCGCAGGTCGCAGTCCACCAGGATCGTGCGGCGGCCGACATCGGCAAAGCTGATCGCGAGGTTAGCCGCCACCAGCTCCGGTCTCGGTGAGCGGCCTACCGCGAGCACCAGAATGGCCTTCAGCTCGCGATCGACGCTGGAGAACTGGATGTTGGTCCGAAGGGTGCGAAACGCCTCCGCCACCGCCGAATCTGGATAGTCCGAGATCAGTCCCGGCCCCGCGGCCGTCTTCGCGGATTCGCTCACGCGCACCCCAGCGTTGGAGCCAATGCGATTGGGCCCAAGCGCGTTTGACTCAAGATTGGACTCAAGATGGGACAGGGAGCTCCGTCAGTGTGGGCCATCAGTGCGGACAATACGCTCAGCGCGGAATGCGGCCCAGGGTCATCAAGCCGAGCGCCGCCTCCACCTGGGCAGCGGTCTTGAGCGTATCGTCGACATAGTGTACCCCGATCGCAAGGGCGAGCCCGGCGATGGCGCCCACGATGGCCGCCGCCCCCACGATCAGCGACTGCCTGGGCCACACCAGGCGGGCCGGCGAGGCGCGATCCAGGATGGAGACGATGGCGCGATCCTGTGACGGCACGCCCTGATTGCGCGCCGCGTGCTGCTCCTCAAAAACCCGGGCCGTCTCCAGCGCGATCCGCTGCGCACGGTCGGGGTCTACGTCGTCCACCTCAATCGCGATCTGCGCGCTCTGCACCACCGCGTCAGAGCGAATCTTCCCCAGCACGGCATCCGCGCCGAGATCCAGCCGCAGGCGGGCATCCACCTCCCGGGCGAGATCGCTGGTGCGCACCCGCGCCGCTAGCTGCGGCATGAGCCGCTCCAGCGCTAGCTGCTGCCCATTATCGAACCGAGCCCCGACCTCCATCCGAATAGACGAGCGGTAGATAGGGAGCTGGGCCCGCGAATAGGCCAACGCCGCGATGCACGCGGCAACAACGGTCAGGGCAATGATCCACCAACGCTGCCGTACGGCGTCAGTCGCGCGCTGGAAATCCAGGAAGCACCTCGATCCGGCGGAGAACCACGCCAGCGACCGGATTATGAAAACGGCATCGCCGGGGTGTCAACGCCGGGCGCACGCGGCGCCCGGCGCTGACCGAGACTACTGCTGCTCGAAGGCAAAACGCAGGTCCGTATCCGGCAAGGCCAGCGGGCGGTTCAAGCCATTGGTTGAGGTGTTGTTGTACTGCAGGTAGAAGTTGCTGCCCTGCGCCTGGGCGGCCAGATCACTCGGGAGGCCCTGGCCGGTCAAGATGGTCTTGAACCAGTCGCCCAGAAGGATTGGCTGCGTGCAGCCACAACTCGAGTCGTAATGCAGGATCACGCGCTGGAACCGTTGGTAGATGAATCCACCGTTGCGCGGGTCGACCATGGGGCGGCTGGTGACGGATCCGGCAAGCTCCAGGTTGAGCAGCGGCAGTAGATTGGCGTTGCCGCCGCCCGGGAACGCGGTGGCCAGATCCACCTGATTCACGAAGGCGCTGAAGAAACCCACCGGAGCGCCGTTGAACGTGTCCGGCGCATTCTGGCGCACGAACTCAACAATCCGCGTGTCGTAGCCAGGCGAGCCCACCTGGGGCGCCTGCTTCGCAAGCTGCTCGTCATACGCCGGAAAGGTGGATGTGTTGATCTGGTTGTACGGCATCAGGCCGGGGTCAAGCAGGTTCATGAGCTGCGGGCCATTCGGGCCAAGCTGCATGATGTGCCGCTGGAAGATCTGTGACGTGAACCCCATGAAACGAAACGTCCGGGAGATGGGGTAGCCAAAGTTCTTGACCCCGCCGCGTAGCTGGAAGTACTCCCAGAAGCGGTCGTTGTCGATGCGATAGCCGGTCTGGGAGAAGAAGCGGGCATCACGGGGCGCGGGACCGCCGGGCGGCGCCGGCGTGGGCTCCGGGCCGGTGGTGGGGCGCGGGGTGGGCTGGCCGGGCGTGGCTGTGGGGGCTACCGAAGTGACTCGAGCACCACGGATCGAGGGATCGCCATTTCGGTATTCCGCCCACACCACGACGTTGCCATTGATGTCCGGCTCGCGCTGATCGGCATCGCCGGTGCTGACGCGGAACTCCGTGGACGTCGACAGATCGTAGCCATAGATGTCGCCCTGGCCATTGCGGGTGTCCCACCAGACCACGAGGTTTCCGCTGATTCGCGGTCGTCCGCGCTTGCCTTCCAACGTCGTGGCCAGGCCGCCAGACACGGCTCCGGTGGAACGATCGAACACGTGGATGTTCCCGTTCTCCGGGTCATCCCGCGGACCCGTGCGGAACACGATCTTGTCACCCGAGACCGCGGGCTCGAATCCGGCAACGCCCTCGATGCGGCGAAGCGCGCCGGACTTCAAATCGCGGTACCAGATGCTGCTATCGCGGCTGTCCTCGAAGACCACGAGATCGCCATCGATCGACGGCCGCGTCTGATCACCGGAGGCGTTGGAGACGTTGAACTTCTCGCGCCTGGCCAGGTCAAAGCCAACCACGTTCCAGGTGCCGTCCGTGTTCTCTTGCCAGACCACACGATCGCCGGAGATGGCCGGAGCGCGTTGATCGCCGGGCAGCTCCAGTCGCCGAACTACGTCGCGCTCGTCAAGATCAAAGACGACGATGTCCTGGCCAAACGAGGAGCTCTGCTCCACCCACACCGCGAGCTTTCCCGAGACATCCGGCGCCATGCCGTTGGCGTTCTCCGTGGCCCGGCGATCCTGCCGTGTGTCTAGATTCCAGCCACGGATGTCCACGAACGACCCAGGATCCACCGGCTTCACTGGAGTGGCCGTAGGGGTAGCGGTGGGGTCGTTCCGTCCCGACGGGACACCGGGCGTCGCGGTGGCGGTGGGTGTGAGCGTGGGAGCGAGCTGGCGGCGTGTGTCCTCGAAGACCACCCATTTGCTGCTGACGCGGGGCGCCCGCTGGCCGCCTCGTTCGTCATAGATAGTGAAGCGCTCGATATTGGGCGATTGCGCGGCGACTCGCTCCACGGGTCCGGCCACGCCGGAGATCCCGATGCAGAGCGCGGCAAAGAGCGCTCCGGTCGCCGCGAAACGCGAGCTGGCACCACCAGACATCGGCACACCTCTCTGGGATTCTCAAGCCTGAGATTGCAGGCCTGGGATCTCAAGCCTGGAGTCTCAACGGGACGAAGGCTCAACCTCCGTCACTCCCAGAACGACGCGCGAAAGCCAGGGGTTTCTTGAAATGTCAAGTCTTCACCAAAGCTTTAGCAACGGCGCCGGCGGCCCTTCCGGGCGAGCTCTCCGCCAACGGCAGACCGGCCGTAACTTGACAGTAGCGTGACTGTACTGTGACAGAAGATGCACCTGGCGTAACGGGGCTGTGATGCCCCGCTCCGCACAATCCCAGCACCTCGCGCACCAGGAGGCTCTCGATGCTGGACACAACTACCGCTCTGTTGTTGATGCTCCTGCTATCGTTCTTCGCGACGTTTTTCGCGGCAGAGGAGAGCGATCTCGGCTAGCAACGGCCCATAATGTGGGCACGACATAGGTCGGAGGACCCACGGGCTTGTCGCCAATTCTCACCTGGGGCGTCGGCATTGGCCTCGCGATAGCGGCCGTCGACACCGTCACGTTCTATCTGACCACGCGTGTCCTATCTGGGACGGACTTCGCGGCCTACGCGCAGCTCTTCGACGAGCTTGCCAACGTCCTGCTGTACACGGTCATCGGGTTGCGTGTGGGCTGGGCTGCCGATCTCGTACGGGCTGCCGCTGAGGGCGGCGTCATCGCCGGAGCGCTCGTCGGTATACTCGCCTGGCTCGTGGCCTCGGTGGTCTTCCCGCCGGAAGGTCTGACACTTGGCTCCCGGGACATGGTGGGCATGCTGGCATACAACGTGGCGATGGGCGGAATTCTGGCCATGATCGGCGGATACGTGGCAACGCGAGCCGCGAGACGGGCCGGCGCTAGCTAGCCAGGGCAGCCAGCAGGCGCGGACCCAGGATCAGACAGCCCACGACGACGGCAGCTATCGCGGCGACCAGCACGCCAGCGGCAGCCACGTCCTTTGCCGCGCCGGCCAGCGGGTGGTGCTCCGTGCCGACGCGGTCGATGGTTGCCTCGATCGCGGTGTTGACGGCCTCCAGGCCCAGAACCAGGCCAACCGTCAGCGCCAACACGGCGCCCTCGGGCGCGGGCACCCGGAGCGCCACGGCAAGCACCAGGACGACCGTGGTCACGGCGAGGTGGATAAGGAAGTTTGGCTGAGTGCGCGCGAGGTAGCTGAGGCCACTGGCCGCGTAGCCAAACCCGCGCAATGAGCGCGCCAGTCCCTCGCGCATCTGGCCGCCGCTAGCGCACGATGCCGAGCGCACCGAGGGCACGCTCCTCACGCTCCCGCATCTCGCGCTGCTCGGACGGCTCCTCGTGATCGTAGCCCAGGATGTGGAGCAGTCCGTGCACCAGCAGGTATGCGACCTCGCGCTCCGTGCTGTGACCATACTCATCTGCCTGGGCCAGAGCGCGTGGGTACGAGATGATGATGTCGCCCAGCTCGTGCGGCTCCCCCGGGGGTGTGACGAACGCGTCCACCGCCCGGTCAGTCTCCCGTGACGGGACATCCAGCGGGAACGACAGCACGTCGGTAGGCGTGGCCACGCCCCGGTGGGCCCGGTTGATCTCCGCGATCTCATCGTCACCCACGAAAGACACCGTGAGTCGGCACGGGGCATCGATGCCCTCCTGAACGAGCACAAGCTCGCACAGCCGCTTCAGCACAGCACGCTGGATGCGGGCGCCAACGGCGCGCCGCACGGTGAAGCGCGTCTCCAGAGCCGCGGCGGGGGGGTGTTCGCTAGCTACCGGCGTCAACCGCCGTGGCCGCTAGCTCCGGGGCGCGAGACGCCGCGATGGGCTCTTTGGCGCGCTCCGGGTACTCGATGCGCGGGTGGTACATGCCTACCAGGATTGCCCGGAACGCGTCCTTGATCCGCTGGACGTCCCGAAGCGTGAGGTCACAGTCATCTAGCTGGCCCTCGGCCACCCGCTGCATCACGAGCTGCTCCACAAGCGCGGTGATGGCCTCAGCGGAGTGGTCCTTGCTGGCGCGCGCGGCCGCCTCCACGGTGTCCGCCAGCATCAGGATGGCGCCCTCCTTGGTCTGGGGGCGCGGGCCTGGATACTTGAATCGGGCAGGATCCGGCGGTATCGCTCCTCGTTCCACGGCGGCGTCCTCTGCCTGGTGGAAGAAGAAGCTGACCAGTCGAGTGCCGTGGTGCTGCGGGATCAGCTCACGCACGCGCGGAGGCAGGCCATATTGCTCGCACAGCTCAACGCCGTCCTTGACGTGGGCGCGGATGATGTCCGCGCTCACCTCGGGAGAAAGCGTCTCGTGCACGTTTTCGCCTCCCGCCTGGTTTTCCACAAAGAAGTAGGGCCGCTTGAGCTTGCCGATGTCGTGGTAGTAGGCGCCAACGCGGACCAGCAGCGGATCGGCGCCCACTTCCTCGGCCGCGCGCTCTCCCAGGTTCCCCACCATGATGCTGTGGTGGTACGTACCGGGCGCTTCCATCAGCAGGCGGCGAAGCAGCGGCTGGGTGGGGTTCGCCAGCTCCAGGAGCTGGATAGTGGTGGTGATGCCGAAGATGCGGCCCAGCAGGCTCACGGTGCCCACGGTCAGCGTGGCGCTGATGAAGCCGTTAATGAGCGCGGCGCCAACCAGATAGAGCAGAAGCTGCCAATCGTCGTCACGCTGGACGAGCTGGAACGCCAGGATGACGGCGATCTGAGCCAGCGCCACCAACAAGCCGGCGACGAAGTAGGACTGGAGGCGGTCCCGCCGCCACACGTACACCGCGGCCACGACTCCCGTCACCATGCCCATGGCCGCGACTTCGAACGAGACGCCAGCGACGAACCCAACTAGTAACGACAACGCGGCGGTGAGCACGATGGCGAGGCGGCCGTCCAGCAACGTGGCGACCAGCATGGCCACCGCCGGGAGCGGGAACACGTACACCCACAGTGGTCGCGTGGGGATGATGCCCTTGGCCGCCAGGACGGTGACCACGATCAACAGGCCAAGGAGCGCCAGCGCACGATCGCGACCGACCAGACCAGGTTGGAATGCGCCCAGGTAGCTGGCGACGAGCGCGACGGAGACGAAAGCGAACAAGGCGGCGGCGCCGATCTGACGCCAGTCCACGGTGGGGTTGCGCAGGCCTAGAAGCTCCAACCGCTCCAGATCAGAGGGGCCGATCACCTCGCCTTCGCGGACGACGATCTCGCCCTTCTCCACCGTGACCTGTACCGGCGCCACGGAATCAGCGGCCTCCTTACGCAGGCGACTGGTCTGGTCCGGATTGGGCACCATGTTGGTGACCACGAAACGGCGCGTCAGATCTACGGCCAGCGAGCGTTCAGTATCCGTGAGCTGCTCGCCGGCGCGCACCGTCAAGGAGCGATTGAGCTCGGTGACGTAGGACGCGGGCACGCGGTCCTTCATGGCGTCCGCCAGCAGCCGCTGACTCTCGCTGGACACCAGGTACCAGCGCGCGTCGTCCATGTTTGCCAGCAGGCGGACGGCCGGGGTCTCAAACGGTGGTTGACCCAGCCTGGCGATCTGCGCCTCCCGCTGGTCCGGGGTCAGGCCGTTGGCGGTTCGGGCGGCAGAGATCCCCTGGAGCAGCCCCGTGAGGTCGGTGCGCTGGCGCTTCACGATCGACGGATCGATCTCGATGACCTCAGCGACAGCTGCCGCCGCGCGGTCGCGCTCCGCCTTGGTCTTGACGGTGCTGGTGTAGGTGAGTTTTCGGGGGGAGCGGATTGTCGCCTGCGACACATCGCCTTCGCGCACCTCGAATGCACGCGGCAGCAGGTTGACGCTCAGCAGCGCCCACACAGCCAGGGCAATGAGAAAGGCGAAGGCAACCGCGCGGACCGCCTGCTGCCTCGGCACGTCCACCGGTCGTGGTCGCGCGCTCCTACTCACTGGCATGGAAATCCTCCGTGCCGCTGGGACTGCAGGCTACGCCCGCGCCTCGGCGAGCAACGTCTGCACCACCGCGCTCACCTCTTTCATATCTGCCTTGCCGCGCAGCTTTCCGGACAGCGCGGACATCACCTGGCCCTGCGCCCGCGCCGATGAAGGATCAATGGCGGTCAGCACCGCGCGCACCTCAGCCTCGATGTCCGCTCGCGACATGAGCGTGGGTAGGTACGGCTGCAGGGCCTTGAGCTGCGTCTCCTCGTGGGCCACCAGATCGGGACGATTCCCGGCCGTGAACTGCTCGATGGACTCGCGGTGCCGCTTGACGACTCGCGAGATCACCTCCGTCTCCTCGACCTCGTTGAGCGCACCCATCTTCTCGATCTGGGCGTTCTTCAACGCGGCACGAAGCATGCGGATGGCTTCACGGCGCTCCACGTCACCGTCGCGCATCGCGGTCTTGAGATCTTCCATCAAGCGTGCTTCGAGGCTCATGACGTCACCGGAACGGCCTTGGAGCGTCAAAGCTCGAGCCGTATTCCAGGTTTATACATCAGACTTGCAGCCAGGGAGCGTGTTACGTCCAATGCTTGCGTGACCGGGCGCGGCACCTGGACCCAGGCCGGACGGCGCCTGGGGTCCGCCACACGCGGTGTTGTGACCGCAAGAGGTCCCGCGTATGATTGTCGGCGCTTTGGACTGGCTGACCTGGGAGCGCTTCGACCCCACACGGTGGTTCGCGGACGTACGCGAGCCCATAGACCATCCGGCCTACCTTGTGCTGGCCGTCGTCCTGGCGTTGCTCATCGCGGCCGGTGCGTATGCGCACTTCGCGCCGGATGAGCTGCTGGGACCGAATCGCTTCCAACAGCGGCAGATCCGGCGGCTGGCCACCGCGGTCATCTGGCTCAGCTCCATAGGGCTGGTGATCCTGCTCTTCCGCTGGCAGCCAGTGCCGGTGCTCTCCAAGCGCATCTGGTTCTACGCGTGGCTCGTCTCCGCCGCCGCGGTCGTGGCGTACGGCATCTACTTCTACCGAGCGCGATACAGGCCATTGCTCGCGGAGCACTTAGAAACGGAACGCAGACAGCGCTGGATACGGCAGGCGTCCGGCTCAAGCCGCGGATCGCGGCGTCGGCGGCGTCGCTAACACGCGCGCGGCGCTCGCCAACACACGATCCCCCTGAAAGCCTGATTGCTACAATGGCCGGCGGTACCCGCGGTCACGGAGGCTGTGGTTGGCATCCCACCCTGACAACACCGGCACCTCGCCCGATCCGCTCGAGACGATCGCGGCGGAGATAGATCAACAGCTCAGCGGGGAGTTCCACCGGCACGTCGGCCGGCTCGACTGGGCCGCGGGTCCTCCGGATGGGCTCGTAGACAATTTGCTGGGGTGGGTAGGCTCCGTCCGACTGCGTCGAGAGATCTGGAGACGCGGCCAGCAGCTCTGGGAGGAACGAGCGGGCACCGTCGCTCCGGAGCTGGGCGACTCTGAACCGCCCGAGGCTCCAGCCACCATGATGGAGACAGCCAGCGCCCACACACCCGGGGCCACGGTGATCTCCCGCCCAGCAGAGCCGGCCACGCGGCCGCCGGATGACGTGGGCTCGGCGACGATCGTGGGGCTGCCGCCGATCGCCGCGCCCACCCCACCCGCCACCCCGGCCAGCGAGCGAGCCGCGGGACCGGCTATCCACGTCGTGGCGGGCCCGGTTGACGTCACGGTGGTGCAAATCACGGCGCCGCTGGCCACGATTGGCCGCGGCACCGCCTGTACCGTCACGATCAACGACTCATCCGTGGCGTATCGCCAGGCGCGTATCGTCCAGCAGGGAACCGCATGGCTCCTGGAGCCCGTCTCAGGAACGGGCGGCGCTCTCCTGAACGGCACTGCGATCGGCGAGCCCACGCGCTTGACGGACGGCGCCGAGTTCAGCGTGGGTCCGGCCCGATTCAGATTCGTGGCGACACCGGAAAGCTAGGCCATGTGGTGCAGGATCTGCGGCAACGAAAACCCGGACGAGTTCGTCTACTGCATTCAGTGCGGCCAGCGGATGGACGCGGCGCCGCCAGATCCATACGGCCAGCGGCAACCACAGCAGCCGCTGCATCCGCAGCCAGCGAGCCCGCGCGATGCGTACCCCGCGGAGCCGCGCCCACGGCCGGACTGGCCGCCTGAGCCGCCAGCCCATCCGCCGCGACGCGAGCCTGACTCGCCGCCTCTGAGGGAGCCGCGGGCCGCGCCGTCATTCTGGCTGTCCATCACGGACGCCTCGGGGCACCATACTCGCGTGGACCTGGACGGCGGCATCGTCACGATTGGCCGGTCGTCTCGGAATACGGTGGTGATCGACGACAGCAAAGTGTCGCGGGACCACGCCAAGATCTATCGATCCGGCCAGGGATTCGTGGTGGAGGATCTCGGTAGCCGCAATGGGACAAAGGTGGACGAGGCCGCCATCGTCGGACCGCACGCGCTGCGGGTGGGTGCGACGATCCGGATCGGCGATTCCACGCTCAAGCTGGAGTCGGTCGTCGCCGCGCAGCCGGTGCATCCGGTACATGACGCTCCAACGCCGCACCCGGACATCCCGGCGCCCCGACCGTCAGCGCGACAACCCGCGGAGGTGCCGGTGCTGTTTTCCGTGTCGTGGGCGCCGCTTCAATGCCCTGGCTGCCAGGGCATCAACACGCTGCGGCCTATCCTCTACGGCCCCGCCGCCTCCAGTCCGGCCGCGCGTCAGGCCGCCGAGCGCGGCGAGGCATTCCTGGGCGGGCCAGGTGTCGGGCCCACCGGGCCCAATGCACAGTGCACCTCCTGCGATCAGCAGGTGCGCATCATGCCCGCTTCGCCCAGCTAGTCAGTCCATCACCAGGCCGCCGTCCACGTTCAGCGCCTGTCCGGTGATGAAATTTGCCGCCTGCGATGCCAGGAACAGCACGGCCTCAGCAACGTCCTCAGGCTGACCCATCCGAGCGATTGGCTGGCTCGCCACATCGTAAGCGAAGCCTCGAGTCATCTCTGACTCCACCGGCCCGGGGCAAACGGCGTTCACGAAGATGTTGTGGCGGCCCGCGTCCTTGGCCACCCAGCGGGTGAAAGCGAGAACGCCGCCCTTGGCGGCCGCGTACGCGGGGCCGCTGCGACCGGACCCCTCATCCAGGGCGCGGTCCGCGCGTGACACCGCGCCGCCGATCTTCCCGGAGACGGAGCTCACGTTCACGATCTTTCCGTAGCGCTGCGCCACCATCAGCGGATACACGGCCTGGGTGAGCAGGTACGTGCCCCGCATAATGGAGTTGACGTCCACGTCCCACGCTTCGTCCGTGGTGTTCTGGAGCGAGACGCGGTGGCAGGTGCCGGCGTTGTTGACCAGGATGTGGACCGTGCCGTACCTGGCGGCCACATCCGCCACGAGCGCGGTCACCCGTGACCGGTCCGTGACGTCGAGACACGCCGCCTCGGCCGCGCCGCCAGCCTCGTGGATCTGATTCACCGTCTGGGCGCAATCCAACAGGTCACAGGCCACCACGCGCGCACCCTCGCGGGCCAGCGCACAGCAGATAGCGCGGCCGATGCCGCGGGCCGCGCCAGTCACCAACGCCACCTGGCCCCGCAGATTCGCGGGGCCGCTCACCTGGGAGACCGGAGCCGGGCCCACTCACCAGCCTCCCGCGCTACTCGAAGCCGTAGATCGCGGCGGCGTTCCGGTAGAAGATGGCGTCCTGCTCGTCCGCGGTCAGCCCCAGCTTCGCGAAGTCCTGCATCCAGGCCGTCAGCTCGCGGCTCATATGCGCCACGTCGCAATCAGAGCCCCAGACCAGTTTGCTGATGGGCACCTCGGTCTTGATCATGTCACGATCCACGATGTGGCGCCGAACGACCTGGCCGCCCGAGATGTCGAAGCTGACGTTTCGGCGCCACCGCGCGATGGCGGCCGCGGAGTCGTACAGGCCGTAGCCGAGATGCGCCCCGATGATCCGAAGGTCAGGGAACGCCATGCCGATGGAGTCCAGATACACGGGCTGCATCCGGGCCGTGCTCTTGGTCCCTCCACGGCTCATAGCCTCGCTCTGCCGGCTCACCTCTTCCGCCACCTCCGCGCTGGACGGCGGGAACAGGAGGAAGTCAATCGGGCCACCTCGGATGCCGGTGTGGAAGAGAATCGGCATCTTCCGCTCCTCGGCCACGGCGTACACGGAGTAGTACGACTCGTCGTCGTAGTTGCGGTTGGGCCCGGTGATCTTGAGGCCGCGAAAGCCGCGGTCATTCAAGCGCGCCACGTCATCTCCGGTGTGCTCGTCAAGCTGGATCTGCGCCACCGGCACCACGAGGTCAGGAAACATCTGCCAGGTGTCCAGCGTGGCCTGCCAGGTGTCTTCGCCGGGGCGGCCAAGCAGCGCGATCTTGGCAATGTTCAACCGTGAGCAGGTGTAAGCCATGATCTTGGCCTGGGTTGGGACGTCAAAGTCGGCGGCACCCTCGCGGCGCCAGGGGTAGTGGGCGTGGACATCGAACACGCGCGGAGGCGCGTCTTTTAGATACAGCGCTGCCATCTAGTCGATCGTCTCCTCGGGATTAGGGGTCGTCTGAAGCTCCACGGCGGGGAATCCCAGGGCTGCGCCCACGCGCTCGTGGTCCGCGGCATCTGCCGCTTCCACGGCGGCGCGGGTGGATTCCAGGGCCGCTCGTAGTGTTTTTAGCTCAGAGTCCAGAAATACCACGCTGGCCTGACCTACCACGTCGCCACCCTGGACAGTGACGCGGTAGACCGCCTCGTCCGCCACGCTCTCGCGCTCGACGATGGCGTATCCCACACCCAGGACGGGCTCCTCGGCGCTCACCGTGGCCACCACCGTCTCCAGGTCCAGCCAGGCGGGCGTGTCGATGACGAACGTGACGCCACGGTCGTGCAGCTCCAGCCGCACGCCGTGTGACTCATCGGCAAAGTGGATCAGGCTTACACACATGGACGCCACGTCAAACAGTGCCTCATCCGTGAATGCACCGCTGGAAACGGCCTGGGTGTGGAGCGTGGCGTTGTGCGGCGACGCTTCAGCCACGAGCTAGCTGAGCCTGCTCACCCGCACGGTGGCGCCGGCGCGGGTCTTGATATCGGGCAGCAGGCGGGTGCCGATGCCAGGCGACTCAAAGGGCCTGATCGAGCCGCGCTCCACGCGGGGCACGTCCGTCACGAGCGTGGGGTAGACATCGTGCAGGTAAGCCCGCACCACCTCCTGGATGTAGACGTTGGGCACGGCGTAGTCCAGGTGGATGGACGCCGCCAGCGTGACCGGGCCCACACAGTCGTGCGGCGCAATCGGCAGATGGTAGGCCTCAGCCATGCTCGCGACCTTGCGCGCCTCCGAGAGTCCGCCAACCCAGCCGATGTCCAGCATGGCAATGGAGAGCGCCTGCTTCTCGAACGCCTCGCGGAATGCGTAGCGCGAGAACATGGTCTCGCTGGCGGTGGTGGGGATCCGGGTGTACTCACGGAATTGACGGAGCGTGTCCATATTGTCCATCCGGACCGGATCCTCGAACCACATAGGGTCAAAGGGCTCCACCGCGCGGGCGATACGCTGCGCGGCGACGAGGCCCCACACGCTGTGCATCTCCAACGCTATATCGATGCGGTTGCCGACGGCCGCGCGGATGCGCTCGAACGGCTCCACGCCCTTCGCCAGGTCCTCCGGCCCGATCCGCTCACCGTTCGACGCGGGTCCGAAGCGATCGAACGGCCAGATCTTCATCGCGGAGTAGCCCTCCTCCAGCAGATCGGCGGCCAGCTCCTCTGGGCGATTGAGCTGCGCTTCAAGGTCCTCGTACCGGCCACCGGGTTGCCGGTCGACGTAGTTGGAGGTCTCGCCACGGGGTTTTGGCTGACCGTAGCGAGCGCCCGCGCACGTGTTGTAGACGCGCAACGACTCGCGCGTGGGACCGCCCATGAACCGGTACAGCGGGAGGCCGGCCGCCTGGGCACTGATGTCCCACAGGGCCACGTCAATGGCAGAGATGCCGCGGGGCTCGTTTTGCACGGTGGCGGCGCCGTTGCTGAGCCGGTGCAGCGCGTACCAGTGGCGCTCGATGGCCCGCGGGTCCTCACCCAGCAGGAGCGGCGCGGCGATCTCGTGGACGTACGTGACCACCATGGGGCGGCGGTGGAACGCGTCGCCCAGGCCAATCAGGCCCTCGTCGGTGTGGACCTGGACAAATGTGAGGTTTGGTTGGTCGTCAAGCGCGATGGTCTCGAGGGCGGTGATCTTCATCGTGGCTCCCAGGGGCGCGGTGAGGGTAACTCCCGGCGGCAGGGCGCGCAAGCCGCCGCCTCGGCGGGCGTCGTTCCGTATCATCTGCGCGACGGGGCGCGGGCGCGGCTATCGGCCGGCCAGTTCGAGCCCAGAGCACGATTCGCTCCAGCCCACGTCGCAGTCACCGAGGTGCGCCATGAAGATCACAGATGTCCGCGCGATCATCCCACGCGGTACCAACGAGCCGCGGGACTGGCGGACCGCGATGGCCCAGATCGCGGTTGTCGTGGAGACCGATGAGGGAGTGAGTGGGCTGGGCGTCGGCGGCGGCGGCCAGGCCGGGATCCACATCATTGCCTCGGTTCTTCGACAGGTGCTGGTGGACTCAGATCCCGCCGACATCGAGGGCCTGTGGCAGCGAATGTACCGGGCCACGCTGCCATTCGGGCGGAAGGGCGTGGCGGTGATGGCACTCTCAGGAGTGGATCTGGCGCTGTGGGACCTGGCTGGGAAACGGGTAGGAAAGCCCGTCTACGAGCTCCTGGGCGGTCTCAAGAATCCCGTCATGCCGGCCTACGCGTCGATTGGACATACGATCACGGACCAGGCAAACGCGGGGTTCAAACACGTGAAGCTCCACATGCCGCGGCCGTCCGCCGGCATCGAGGATGACGTGGTGATCGTTCGCACCGCGCGCGAACGACTGGGGCCAGAGATCGAGCTGTACACGGACGCGTTTCTAGCCTGGGACGTGGAGGGTACGCTGGCCAGGGCGGCGCGGTTCGCGGAGTACGGGGTGCGGTGGATCGAGGAGTCCATCTCGCCCGACGACATCTCGGGCTACGCGGAGATGTGCCGGCGGTCACCGATCCCGATCGCCGGCGGCGAGCACGAATACTGCGAACACGGGTTCCGCGAGCTGCTGGACCGCAAGGCGCTTCAGGTCCTGCAGCCAGATGCCTGCTGGGTGGGCGGGATGACGCAGCTTGCGAAGGTCTTCAAGCTGGGCGCCGAGCGAGGTGTGTGGGTCGTTCCCCACCGTGGCGCCGAGGTGTGGGGGCTCCACGCAATCGCTGCCCTGAGCGATCGGCCTCTGGCGGAGAGCGGCCGTCCGTGGATCACCTGGCTCGCGGGCGAGCCAGGCATCCAGAACGGTTCGATCAGTCCCGGGTCCGCACCCGGATTTGGCGTAGCGATCCGACCCGAATCGATCCTACACCTGGATGCTGACGTCCAGAATCAGATGGTGAACGCCCGCGTCGTGCAATTGTAGGAGTGGTTCGAGCGGCGCCGGTGATGTCAGCTCACCGCCAGACAGGTGACGCTTTCCGATACGCCCGGGCACGACCGCAGCTCCTTGGCGATCAGGCCCAGGGCATCCACGGACGCGGCCTCCACCTTGATGACGGCATCGTACGGGCCGAGCACCCAGGTCACTTCCTTGATCGAGGGGTGCTTGCGCACATGCTCCAGGTCGCCTACCTTCGTGCCACCCTGAACCCTTACCATCAGATACGCGGTAACCATTGTTCCTCCAGCCTCATCGCCCCCCGTCCGGCACAGGGTACCGGTCGGGCGTATTGTATGCTGGCCGCGCGGGGAGCGCGCTTAGCCGCGGGTCGCGGCCGCCTGCACGTGTTCGACGATGGGCTGGCGTTTCGCCTTGAGGGTGGGCGTACGCGGGAAGTCAGGGTCCGGCCACACGGTGCTCCCGCCAATGCGCTGATGCGCTGCAAGGCTTCGGTTGGCCGCGCGGGTGACCTCCGCCGCGGTGGCCCCCTCAGCGAGCAGGAGTACGGCGTGCACCTGAACGTCGCCGATTCCGTCCGGCAGCCCCAGGACGACGGCGTCTCGCACGCCCGGCGCCTGAAGCAGCGCCGCCTCCACGTCCTCCGGGTAGACGTTCATCCCGTTTCCCAGCACGATCAGGTTTTTCTTGCGCCCTCGGATGTAGACGTAGCCCTCGGCGTCTATGGAGCCGATGTCGCCGGTGTGGTACCAGCCGTCTCGGAACACCTCTTCCGTGGCCCTGGGATTGTTCCAATAGCCAGGTGACACGTTGGCGCCACGCACTACGATCTCGCCATCTTCCGCCAAACGGACCTCGTTGCAGGGCAGCGGCTTGCCGATGGAGTCCAGCTTCCGACGAGCCAGACTGGTCGCGGTGACCGCCGGCGAGCACTCAGTTGCACCGTAGCCCTGGATCACCGCGATGCCCATCCGCTCCCAGCGTTCGGCAATGATGGGGTCAAGGTGCGCGCCACCCGAGACGAAGAACTGAAACGCGCCGCCGAGCTTGGCGTGAACGTTCTTGAAGAGGTACTTCCGCAATCCGAACGGTAGGCGCGCGGCGACGGCGTGCGCGATGCCCCAGGCGCGCTGTTTCCCCAGCCGCTGCACCTCCCTTTCGATGGCCTGGTAGAACAGGTTGAGCACCTGCGGCACGGCCAGGATCCCATTGATCCGGTCGAGATTGACCGCCTCGAAGATGGATGCGGGCTGGAGCGTCTGGACGTACGTGACGGAGCTCCCGCACCAGAGCAGATAGCAGAGGCCTACGGTCTGTTCGAAGAGGTGGCTCAGCGGCAGCAGTGACAGCAAACGGTAGTCTGGATTGCCGGGTAGGTGGGGGCTGAACGACACCACGTTCGCGGCCAGATTGCCGTGCGTCACCATGACGCCCTTGGGCTCGCCGGTGGTGCCGGAGGTGAAGACGATCTCCGCCAGATCGCGCGCGCCAATGGGCCGCGGCGGATCAACGGCGCGCTCCGCATCCGGGATGCAGTCCGCGAAGCTCCCCAGAGGGAGCGCCGCCGCGGAGACCTCGCCGATCTGGCTGAGCTGATCCCGTCCGAGGAGAACGACCTTGCACTCCGTCAACGCAACGACGCGTCGCGCGAAATCGGCCGTGCCGCGAGCGTCCAACGGGACGAGCACGGCGCCGACCTGAAACACGCCGAACATGGCGGCGGGCCACCACGGCTCGTTGGGCGACCAGATGGCCACACGGTCGCCCGGCCCTACGCCGAGTCGCTCCAGACCGATCCGCACCGCCGCGGCGCGCACGGCCAGGTCGTTGTAGGTCCACTCCTCGCGGCCTTCGCGGGACCGCAACGCTAGCGCCACCCGGTCTCCGTACCGTGCCCGCGAAAGCTGGAGCAGATCGACGAGAGTGTGCAGCTCGGTTCCCTGGTTCACCCCGTTACCTCTACGCTTGGTCTGGTGAGCTGGGTATGGTGCGCTGGGTCTGGGCAACGCGTCCACCACTCAGGTAGACGGTCACGCGGCGCCATCCGATCCAGCGCATTCTATAGGCTGTCAACGACACCCCGCGCCACGTAGTCCGCGAGGGCGGCGATGGTGACCATGGGATTGACGCCGGTGGCGGTGGGACAGAGGCTCCCGTCCGCGACGTACAGCCCGCGGACGCCGTGGACACCACCGGCCAGGTCGACGGCCGATGTCCGCGGATCTTGGCCCATGGCGCAGCTTCCAAGCTGGTGAAACGAGAAGTACAGACACTCGTTGGTGCCAAAGCCGATCCGGTCAAGACTGGTGCTCCAACGCTCGATGGCATGGGGGGAACCGTCCGCCAGCGGCGTTGGAACGACGTGCGAGGAACGCACTGACCGCGCACCCGCCTCCAGGAGGACGCGCGCCGCCGCCACGACACCCGCGCGAACGTGGACCTGGTCTCGCGGATCAACTCGGTAGTCGACAACCGGACGGCCGCTTCTCCCGATAGAGACTCGGCCCGAGCCGAGATCGCGCGTCAGCACCGCGATCACCGTGGTCCGGCGAAGCTGATCCACGCCGCGTCTGAACGCGGCGGCGCCGTCCCACGCCAACCCGGAGGCCGCGGCGACGGGATGCACCGGGGCGGTCTCTAGCTTCGCGCCATAGCCACCGTTGAGGTCCGCAAGCTCGTCGGAGTAAGCGGCCTGGAGCGTGCCGGTCCATGGCTCGACGTCCTGTTCCATCTCTCCCCACACGGCAGTGACGGGATGGAGACGAAGGTTCTCTCCCACGGCGCCGCGCAGGCCGGAGCGCAGCAGGATGGCTGGCGTGTTCACCGCGCCCGCCGCCAGAACTACGCGCGGCGCGCGGAGCTGAAGCACATGTCCGCTGCCCGTCCGGGCGCGGAGCCCAACCACCGAGCCGCGATCCACCACCACGCGCTCCACCGCGGCATCCGGCACGATTCGTAGCCGGCGTCCGGCTGCTCGCGGGAGAAAGGCGCCCAGGGCGTCCTGCTTCGCGCCAAGCGGGCACCCGAAGCCGCAGAAGCCGCACTGTACGCCCTGGTCGCAGCCCTCTACGTTCCGCGGCATCAGATCGTGGTGCCAGCTCAGCGCGGTGAGCCCGCGCGTCAAGATCTGGTCGCGCGTGCTGAGCGCGTTATGTCGTGTATTTACCGCCATCGCCTGGCACACGGCTTCCAGGGAGGCGGCGAAACGCTGGCCCGTGAACGCGTCCGACCCGGTGACGCGGTCCCACTCAGCCAGCACCTGGGCGGGCGGTCTGAAACTGGTGGTGTAGTTGACCCGCCCGCCGCCGCCGACACCGGTGCCGGCCAGGATCGCGACGCCCCGGTCCCGCGTGGCGGTCATTCCCGCGTCCAGATACCAGGACCTGAATCCGGCGGCCTCGTTCCGCGCGGGCGGCGCGGTCGCCGGCCCCCGCTCCAGCACCACCACGTCAAGTCCGGCCGCGGTCAGCATGTCAGCCACCACGCCGCCCCCGATGCCGGCGCCCGCCACGACGGCGTCGCACTCCAGCACCGCGTCCCGATCCAGCGTGAGAACGGGCAAAACCGGCGGCGTGGACGGCGGCATCGACGGCGGTCCGGGATAGCCGATCTGAGCCCAGGTGGGATTGCAGCCCGCGGCGTCAACGTCCCCGAGATACGCGGTGACCGCAATCCGCTTGAGCATCTGGAAGGCCCCTCGCACCGTGCGCCAACGGTTCGTTGCCAGCCACCGCAGGGCGCGCTCCCGATCCACCGGCGTCAGTCCACGAAATGCGGATGCCCTCCCGCAGGCCAGGAGCATCACGGCCGGCTGATCCAGCGCGGCAAGCAGCCATCCCAACGCTCCCAGGGTGTCCGGGTCACCAAACGAGATGAGGCCGGCGACGGCCCGCTCGACAGCGCGCGCACGCCAGTCCGGATGGTCGCTCGGCAGCAGCGTCTCGAATACAGCCGCCAGCGTGTCTCGGCGCGGCAGCACGCGATCAGTCATGGTACGCACCGCTCATCTGAGACTACAGAAACCAGGTTCCGACCCAACCGATGGAGGCGCCGAGGGCCGCCCCAGCGGCCACCTGGCCGGGCGTATGGTGCCGTAGCTCCACCCGGGCCCACGCTACCGCCGCGACCGCCAACAACCCCAACGGTAGCCATTTCCAGCCGTAGGTGGCGCCCAGCAGCGCCACGGCTCCCGCGACGCCCGTGGCGTGGAACGAGATCTTCCACGCAAGCGTGATGAGCGTGGCAATCCCCAGACCGCCGGCTGCCGTGACCATGGTGACCACAAGCGCGCGCGGAGCGCCCCACCCGGCAAGAACCGCCGCCCCCACGGTGGCGGAGACCTCCGCGACGACCAGGGGAGCGAGTCGCTGAGCTCGATCGACCACGTGATGATCGGTGAGCCGATCGCGCAGCACACCGCGAAAGACGTACGCCATTGGCAGCGCACTGACGAAGCCCGCCGCGACGAGCGCCCAGCCAACGCCTGCACCGAGCGTGGGCGTGGCTGGCAAGGTAACGCCAAACAGCAGCATGGCCATGCAGGGCGCCGGCGCGAATACCTCGGTGAGCGCGCGGGCTAGCAGCAGGCGCGGGCCCTGGCGCTCGGAGTCCGGAGCGGCCTCCGTCACGCCGGATAGAAGCCCAGGCCGCAGGCCGAGCCAAGGAGCGCCAGGAGCCCCTGCCATAGCCAGCGCCGCACGGTGGTTGGAAGCGGCCGCACATTGTCGACCAGCACGACGAGCGCGGCGGTGCCAATCGCGATCACGGCCAGCGCCAGCCCCAACTGGAGCAGCGTGTGGGCGCTGAGACCCGCCAGCAGGACGTATGGGACCATCACCAGCAGCGTCCCGCGCGCCGCGCACAGCAGCGAGAGCACCGGCACCGCCAGCGCCTGCGCCCGGTCGCCGAGCCGGCCGAGCTCGAACACGGACGCGTGGATGCCGAACGACAGCGCGAACGGCAGCAGCACCACCGGCCAGTTCAGGAGCTGCTCGGCCATCACCCAGAGCAGGCCCGGGGTGACCACCGAAACCACCGCCGGCAGCCCGTGGAAGTGGGAATCCCCACGCTCCACGTTGGCGCGCAGCGGTGTTCCTCGAATGAACAGCAGGACCGGCAGCAGTACCCACTGCCAGCCCTCGAGCGCCCAGATGACGTAGGCGGCCAGCACGGCTCCCATCAACGCGCTGTCGTCCAGCGTGGTAACGCGCCGCCGAACCGCCGCGATGATTGCGACCGCGCACAGCACGCCAAGCTGAAACGTGAGCTCGCCGGTTCCCCGGTCCAGCAGATCGCGGAGCAGCACGAACCCGCCCAGCGGGATGAAGAGGTTATCCAACCCCTCCCACGCGATGGCCTCGAACAGCGTCACCAGGAGGCCCAGGATCAGCGCGATGAGCAGCGTCTCGGCGCGACCGGCGGTACTAAACAACAGCAGCGGCACGTGGATGGCAAAGAAGGCCACCATGAAGAACGCCACGGAGCCCTCAGCGCTCTTGCGGCTCCCCTCCGGTGTGACGTACTTCCAGTGGCCATAGGCAGAGCCAACGAGAGCGGCCGCGGAATCTGCCAGCGTGAGCACCAGCAGCGGGATGCAGTACAGCAACGGGTCGCCGCCGGTGAGCAGCCAGAGCGTCCCGACGGCCACGGGGAAGTAGATCTCGCCGAGCGAACGGCGAGCCACGGCGTCCAAGACGCCGCCCACGTGGGCCTTGAGCGTGAGCGAGAACCGCAGCGTGACGAGATAGACGACGATGGCGCCGGTCGTGACGAGCACCGGCCAGGTCTCGTCGAACAACCAGGGAAACGAGACCGTCAGCAGGCCAAGGCCGATGTGCGCGATCTTCCTGGAGAGCTCAGCGCTGCCAGGGTGGACACGGCGCCACGTGTGGACGCCCAGCATCAGCACGAGCATCACCAAGAGCGAGCCGACGATGCCGAACCACGGCCCGAACCACTGACTCAGCACGGCGGCGAGCCTACGCTATCAGGACCGGGCTGCGTCTGGCGCGGCCGCGCGCGCCGCCTTGGCTTCCGCCTTGCCACGGGCCAGCCGCTGGTGGGCGTGAGCGAAATCGCCTGAGCAGAGCGCGGCGGCGATGGAGAGCTCACCGGCCAGGCAGACGCCGGCGGCCACCTCTGCCAGCGCCTGGGCGTTGCCGGGGCCCCGCAAGCCCAGGATCTCCAGACAGGCCCGCTGGCTGGGCAGTCCCGTGCCACCGCCAACCGTGCCCACCATGATGTTTGGCATGGTGACTGAGGCGTAGAGCTCGCCTTCCTCGGTGACCTCCCAGCGGGTGATGCCCACGGCGGACTCGGCGACGCAGGCGGCGTCCTGGCCGCACGCGATGTACAGCGCGGCCAGCCCGTTTGCATAGTGACCCTGGACGCCCATGGTCCCGCTCATGACCCCGCCTAACCCGGCCATGATGCCGTACCGCGCCATCATGGCCGGCGTGGTGTGGAGCCGCCGCTCCACGAGCTCCGCGGGGACGCGCACCTCAGCCGTCACGCGCTTGCCACGCACCGTGGTGAAGCTCTGCGCGCTGGCCTTCTTGTCCCCGGACATGTTCGCCTCCAGGAACGAGTAGCGCGGCGTCACCGGGCTGTTTTCCAGGATGTACGACAGGACAAGCTGCGTGGCAATGGTCACCATGTTTTGCCCGGAGGCGTCGCCGGTCAGGTACTCGAACGTCAGGTAGACGTGATTGCCCTCGATAGTGAACTTGAGGTCCTGGAACTTACCGTGGCTGGTGGTGGATTCCGCCAGCTCCCTGAACCGCTCAGACTGCTCGAGCGCCCACATGACAAACTGGCCGCATTCGCGCAAGTCCTTGAACGCGAACGCCGGCGCGCGGCTCACGCCCTCGTCGAGCAGCATTACAGTGCAGCCGCCCGCCTCGCTGATGAGCTGCGCGCCACGGCTGTACGATGCCACCAGGGCCGCCTCGGTGGTGGCGAGCGGGACGTAGAAGTCGCCATTTGCGAACAGACCGTTGATCCGTAGCGGGCCGGCCAGACCGATCGGCAGCTTCACTGTGCCGATGTAGTTCTCGATGTTCCTGGCGTACGTCTCCGCACCGTCCAGAGAGATCGTATCGAGCACGGCGGCCTGGGCCTCCGCCGAGGCCGCAAGTAGGGACCAGCGCTCCTGGACGCGATCCGGTGTGACGTGGGTGCTGTTGCGCACGCGCGCCGCCGGATCGTCCGTGCGAGGCTGGAGGCGCTGTGCAACCTCGTCCACGGTGTGATCGCGGAGGACCCGCCCGATGAGGCTCGCGGCGTGACGGCTATCTTCCGGCATCAGGCCCCCTTCCACCCTCGCGGGCCGCTACGCGGGCCGAGGCTCCGCCCGCGAGTCCGCGCCGAACTATGTCGCGGCGATGTCAGGTTGTCAAGCGGGCGCGGCAAGCCGCGTCCGTGAATTCGGTACACTTGCGGAACGCGACGACAGGGGCCCACCGTTGGCTCGGCGCGCGGTGTCACGGGCCGGGGATCTCCCAAACTCGCGAGCTGATCGGAGCGGGGCGTACCAGCGCGAGATGAGCATCGAGATCAGGGGTGCCTGCCTCACCGATCCAGGCCGCGCGCGCGCCGTAAACGAAGACTGGTGCGGCTCGCTTGAGCTGGGCGATCCAGGAGCGTCCGTCTGGGTGGTGGCGGACGGCGTGAGCGGCTTTGGCACCGGCCGCGAGGCCGCTCAGTCCGCCGTCAACGCGGTGCTCTCGGCGGGCTGGCAAGCGGACCCGGCGGCCGTGCCCGGGACGCTGGAGGGCGCCATCGCACGAGCGAACGAGGGCCTGCTGCAGCGATCCAGCGGCGACAGCCGCCACGCCAGCACGATACTGGCGGCGGTGCTTCACGGCGGCCAGGGGTGGTTTGCGAACGTTGGGGATTGCCGCGCGTACATCATTCGGGCCGGACGCATCCGCCAGGTGACCCGCGATCACACGTGGGTGGCGGAACAGGTGGGCAAGGGCGCGCTCCGGCCGGAAGAGGCGGCTACGCATCCCAAGCGCAACGTACTGACCCGCTGCCTGGGCCACCGCGCGGCCGGCAAGCCAGACATCTTCCACGCAGCGCTCGAGCCGGACGATCGGATCGTCCTCTGCTCGGACGGGCTGACCCGCCACGTGGCCGACCCTGAGATCCTACGACTGGCGCTGGAGGGCACGCCGGAGCAGGCCGCCAGAACGCTGCTGGACACGGCGAACGCGCGCGGCGGCACCGACAACGTGACGGTGGGTGTGATCGAAGTGACCCACGCCACGGTGCCCGGCCACGCGGCGCCGACGCCGACGAAGGCGTCGTCCGCGGAGGCGCCCTCTGGCCACTTCGACGCGCTGCTGACGATCAGCCAGTCGCTCAACGCGAATCTGGACGTGTCGCAGACGCTGCAGTCCGCGATGGACAGCGTGGCCTCCGTTACTCGGGCCGAGCGCGGGTTCATCATGCTGGCGGATCCCGTCACCGGGCGGCTCGAGTTCCAGGTGGGTCGAAACGTGGACGCCGGCACGCTTGCGCGGAACCCAGATATCAGCCGCAACATCGTGGACCGGGTGTTCAGCCAGGGGCAGCCATTGTTGATCGGCGACGCGCTCTCCGACCCACGGTTCAACGCGTTTGAGAGCGTGGTCATGAACGCGCTGCGGTCCGTCATGTGCGCTCCGCTGATCGTGGCCGGGCGAACGATTGGCATTGCGTACGTGGACAACAACCTGGCGACCGGACTGTTCACCCAGGCCGATCTGGACCTGTTGAGCACGGTGGCACACATTGCCGCGCCGGCCATCGAGAACGCCCGCCTGCACGATCGGCTACGCCGCAACGTAGTGCAGATCGAGCACATGAAGACCGCCCAGGAGCGTGTGCTCCGGAGCGTCAGCAACGCGATCATCTCGATCGACCGCCAGCGAACCGTGCTCAGCGCGAATCGTGCCGCGGGCGAATTGCTCGGCGTTGAGCCGGAGCGGGTCATCGGGCTACCGCTCTCGGACCTGTTACCCCAGTCGTTCATGGTGGCACTTGGCCTGCTGCCTGGCGGCGAAACGGTGGAGCCAGGGGCCACGATGCTGGGCACGGACGTGCTGCGAGGCCAGATCCCGGGCCGCGGCCGCGTGGCATTGCGCCACCGTCTCTCACCGCTACGCGACGAGCGCGGCGACCTGGCGGGCTACGTGGTGGTCTTCGACGACCTCACCGAGCTGGAGCAGCTCGAGGGAGCCCGCCGCCAGGCTCGGGCTGAGCGCGAGAAGATCGAGCGGATCTTCAAGCACTTCATGGCCCCGGCCGTGTTCGACGAGGTTATGCGCCGCGGGATAGACAGCTCCGGCGTGCAGGGCGACCGGCGCGAGCTGACCATCCTGTTCGCGGACATTCGCGGCTTCACGAGCTGGGCGGAGCGGACGGCGCCGGAGGAGGTTGTGGAGGTCCTGAACGAGTACCTGGGCATCGCCACGGGGATCATCCACGCACACCAGGGCACGATCGACAAGTTCATGGGAGACGCGATCCTGGCGCTGTTCGGCGCGCCCGTGTCGCTGCCCAACGAGCCGCTCGCCGCCGTCCGCGCGGCCGTGGCTATGCAGCGCACGTTCGACCAGATCGCGCCCCGTGATGGCCAGTGGAGACCGCGGTTCGGCATCGGCATCAACACGGGGCCCGGCGTGGTGGGCTGCATCGGAACGGAACAACTGATGAGCTACACCGTCATCGGTGATGTGGTAAATGTAGCGGCCCGCGTCCAGGCCGAGACGCGGGCTGGCGAGATCATCATCACCGGAGAGACGTACGAGCGCGTCGCGGATCATGTACAAGTGGAATACGTCGACTCGAAGCAGCTCAAAGGCAAGCGCGAGCAGACGGCGATGTTCAAGGTCACGAGCATCCGCTAGCATCCCCGTAGCCATCCTGGAGGGCGGTTCTTGAAGGGCTTCTTCCCCGTGCTCGGCGATCTCGTTGCGCGACTCCGCTGGGTCGTCCTGATCGTTTGGATCGCTTTCGTGGGCGTTTCGCTGGTTGGCGCCCGGCACGTCAAGGACAGTCTGATCAGCGGCGGGATCAACGTGCCCGGAAGCGAGTCCGACGAGGGCAACAAGCTTCTGGAGGCGGAATTCAACCGGCGGCCGACCCGCGCCGCCGCGGCCCTCTTCACCAGCAAGAGCCTGGTGGTCACCGATCAGGCGTATCGCGATGCCGCCACTCGAGCGCTCGACGAGATCAAGAAGCTCGAGGGCGTGGACGACGTGTTCTCGGTCTTTACCCATCCCAGCCTTGTGCGCCTGGTGAGCGAGGACAAGCACACAAGCTACGCGGTGGTGAACTTCGCGGGCACGGAAGAGGATGTCAAGAAGCTGGTGCCAAAGGTGCGGGAGATCCTGCAGAAGGACCGCCCCAACACCGTGGACATGTACCTCATCGGGTTTCCGGCGACCTCATACGACATCTCCACGGGCAGCGCCCACGACCTTGAGCGGGCGGAGCTGACCAGTCTGCCACTGACGGTGTTCCTATTGGTGCTCGTGTTCGGCACATTGGTGGCGGCCGGGCTGCCCATCATCCTGGGCCTGGCGGCCGTCGTAACCGCACTGGCGGGCATCTACGTGGTCGCGCAACGCATGGAGACCTCCATCTTCGCCATGAACACGGCCTCCATGATCGGCCTGGGCCTGGGCATCGATTTCTCGCTGCTCATGGTGAGCCGGTACCGCGAGGAGCTCGCCAAGGGCCTGCGGCCCCACGACGCGACGGTGCGGACCGTGGCCACCGCCGGGCAGGCGATCGTGTTCTCCGGTTTGACGGTCATGCTGGGCCTGGCCGTGATGCTGCTGTACGACCTGGTGCTCATCCGATCCATCGCGCTCGGCATGCTGATGGTGGCCGGCCTGGCGGTTCTCGGCGCGGTCACGCTGCTACCGGCCCTACTCTGCATCTTTGGGCGCGGGGTGAACGCGCTCAACCTGATCCCCGGGCGTTCCGCCGCCCCGAAGCCCAACGGACCGCCTGGCAGGTGGCACGCCTGGAGCCTCCTGGTGATGCGCCAGCCGTGGCCGTTCCTGCTCCTGTCCACCGGCCTGCTCATCGCCATGGGCATCCCAACCAAGGACATGTTCAGCATCGGCGCCGGCGGGCCTCAGGGCGTCGGCAAAGAGGCCGAGTCCCGACGCGGCTTCGAAGTCCTCTCTGAAGCGTTCCCCATCGGTGAGGTCTCGCCGATCTCTGTTGTGGTGAAGACGAGCCGCTCTGGTGACGCGTTTGACCCCACGATCAAGGAGGGTATCTGGCGGCTCACACGGCAGCTCGAGCCCGCGAACGACGAGCGGGTGGCGCGCGTGGAATCTGCCGCCAATCTCACGCCCAACTCGGCGATGATCCCGTTGGAGCAGTTCAAAGCGATCACGCCGGAGCAGCTCTCCGCGGACCCCAATCGCCGGGCCGCCGCGAACCAGTACGTGAACCTGGATCGCGCCCGGGACACGTTCCTGGTGTCCGTGATCTCCAAGAACACCGACACGGACACCAACTCAACGGATCTGGTGCGCCACATCCGTGACAAGGTGGTCCCAGCCATCCCGGAGCTGAAGAACACCAAGGTCTACGTGACGGGTAACACCGCGCTGAGCCTGGACTACCGCGACAAGCTGTACGGCCAGTTCCCCATCCTCGTGGGCCTGGTGCTCCTGGTCACCTACGTGGTGCTCCTGCTCTTCTTCCACTCGTTGCTGCTGCCGCTCAAGGCCATCCTGATGAACGTGGTGTCCATCATCGCGAGCTACGGCTTCATGGTGATGGTGTTTCAGTGGGGCATCCTGGACAAGGTGATGGGTTTCGAGCACCTGGGCCGCCTGTCCATGTTCCCGCCCGTCATCCTGTTCTCCATCCTGTTCGGCCTGTCCACGGACTACGAAGTGTTCCTGCTGAGCCGCGTGAAGGAGCTATATCGGCAGAAGGCCGCGGTGGGCGACCCCAACGCCAACGAGCACAGCGTGGCGGAGGGCCTGGAGCACACCGCCGGGATCATCACCGCGGCCGGGCTTCTGATGATCGTGGTGTTCGGCGCGTTCGCCATGGCGGAAGTGCTCGTCATCAAGGAGCTGGGCGTGGGCCTGGCCGTGGCAGTACTGCTGGACTCGACGATCATCCGGGTGATGATGGTGCCCGCCTCGATGCGGCTGATGGGCAGCGTGAACTGGTGGATCCCGAAGTGGCTGGACTGGATTCCGGAGCTGGATCCGGAGGGTGGCGCCGAGGAGCACGCTCCCGTAGGGCACGCGGCGATGTTCTGCCGCCAATGCGGCACCGCCCTCCCATCGCGCGCCCGTTTTTGTGGAGCTTGCGGCGCCCAGACGCAGCAGCCCCCAGCATACGAGGGCGCGGCAGTGGCGCAGCCCTGGGTCACCGACCGGACCATCGCAAACCCCAGCTTCGCGGGGGACCGGGCCATGGCGGGCCCAGCACGGCAGCGGGCAAGCGGTGCGCCTGTGCACATGGGGCCCACCGGGTTTCACAAGCTCTCGGTGGTCATCCAGATTGGCCAGGTGCGGCGCGACGCCTACCTGATCCTGCGCGACTGCCACGTGGAGCGCGATCCCAACCGGCCAGACATCCCCATCATGTCGTTCCTCGGGGTGGACGTGATGCCCATGCAGGGCGGCGAGCGGCCAGAGATCGAGATCCGCAACGCGCGCGTGCGCTACTGAAAGACGGGGAGGACCGAGATGTCGAGCAATCCCACCCCGCGACCACCCCTGGGCGCTGCCGCCACGCCCGCGGCGGCGCCTATGAACTGCCCCAAGTGCGGCGAACCGGTGACCGCTGAACTGCGATTCTGCGAGTCCTGCGGGCAGGCGCTGGCGGGGTCCGCGCCGCCGACGGTTGATGCCAGCGGCTGGCCCAAGGCCGTCCTGTGGCTGATCGGCGTGCTCTGGCTCCTGATCATCATTGGGGGCCTGTACTGGATCTTCGGCCAGGCGTGGCTCTTCAGCTGAGTCAAAGCAGGTAGTCTTGCTGCGACTCACCGTGGTGGAGGGGCTCGCCTCGCAGCTCTCGATAGCGCTGGATGGCCGGCCAATCTCCGTGGGAAGATCCCACGAATGCGATCTCCAGATCCTGGACGACGAAGCATCGCGAATCCACGCGGAGCTTCGGGCCGGACCGCGGGGCTATCAAATCAAGCACCTGAGCCCCACCAACCCCACCGTCCTGAATGATCGCCTGCTCACGGGAGAGGCGCCGCTGCAGGACGGTGACGTCATTGTCATCGGCACGGTGGTGCTACAGGTGGCCGCGGATCGGGAGGCACCCGCGGCGGAGGACGTCACTGAGGCCGTGCTGGACGAGCGCACGATCGCCGCGATGTCTGAGCTGCCCGCGGTCCAGGACACCCCAGCAACACCCGCACCGTCACCATCGCCCGTCCACGCAGCATCGCCCGTCCACGCAGCATCGCCCGTCCACGCAGCATCGCCCGTCCACGAACCGAGCATCCGCGAGGTCGCGGCGAGGTTGGAGCGACTGACGTCTGGGCTCCGTGGCGGAGCGGCGGTCGAGCGCGAAACCAACCGGGGGATTGGTGTCCCCGCGGATCCCGAGCTTGCGAGCATCTCCCATGCCTGGGACGCGCTGGGCGGGAGCCCGCGCGCCGCGGAGCGCGAGCGGATGTTGACCGCGCTCAGAGGAAATCGCACGGATTTCCAGGCTTTGTACGCGGTGGGCCGAGCGTCGGCGGAGCTCGCGCAGGCGGCGCGGCTGACGCTGCGCACGGTGCGCCTGATGGAGTCCTGGCTGGACCGCCCTAGCCGAGTGGTACCCCACCGCTAGCCCGCCGGCGCGGTCCCCGCCTGCTCACGAATCAAACCGCGAGATCACCAGGCAGGCGTTCTGTCCGCCGAAGCCGAAGCTGTTGGAGAGCACGTTGTTCAGCCGGCTCGGCCGTGCCTCATTGGGCACGTAGTCCAGATCACACTCTGGCTCCTGCCGATGGTAGTTGATAGTGGGAGGGATCAGCTCGCGCTGGATCGTCAAGACCGCCGCGGTGGCTTCAAACGCGCCACTAGCCGCGAACATGTGACCCGTCATGGATTTGTTGGCCGTCACCGGCACTTGATAGGCGCGGTCACCCAGCGTCCGCTTGATGGCCACCGTCTCCACACGGTCACCGAGCGGGGTAGACGTGGCATGGGCGTTCACGTGATCGATGTCGTCTGGGCTGAGGCCAGCATCGGAGATGGCTAGCTGCATCGCTCGTGACGATGCCTTGCCGGTAGGATCAGGACCGGTGACGTGGTAGGCGTCACAGGTAGCACCGTACCCGCGGATCTCGGCCAGGATTCGCGCGCCCCGCGCAACGGCGTGATCCAGGCTCTCGAGCACCAGAACCGCGCCGCCCTCCGCCGCGACGAAGCCGTCGCGATCGGCGTCAAATGGTCGACTGGCGCCGGCAGGATCATCATTCCGACGGGACAGTGCGCCAATCAGGCTCATGCCGGCCAGCGTCATCTCACAGATCGGCGCGTCCGCGCCGCCGGCGAAGATCACGTCCGCGGCCCCGCGGCGGATCGCCTCAGTGGCCTCGCCAACGGCCGTCGTGCCGCCAGCACAGGCGGTCACCACCGTGGTGTTGTACCCAGTGGCGCCCAGTGCGATCGCAACCGTTGAGCTGACCATGTTGGGCAGCACAACCGCCATAAAGAGCGGGTCCATGCGCTGGTAGCCGCGAGTGGTCAGGCTGCGGTAGTTCCGCTCCGTCACGGCCACGGATCCGATGCTGTTGGACAACACGACCCCGATGCGGTCGGCATTCGACTCCTCAATCGTCAAGCCGGCGTCCGCGGCGGCCATGGTAGCGGCGGCCACTCCGAGCTGGCTGAAGCGCGCCATACGCCGTGCGCGCTTTGCATCCATGAACGTGGTGGGCTCAAACCCGTTCACGGGGGCTGCGACGTGGGTGGGATACGGGCCGGTGTCAAACGGGAAATCCGTGAAATCCATCATCTCCGGGAACTCGCGAACGCCGGAGACGCCGGCAGTCAGATTTCGCCAGCACTCCTCCACGTTGCTGCCCACCGGAGACAGCGCTCCCAGTCCCGTCACGACAACCCTTGGTCTGCTCACTCGATCCTCCGCATCCCGCGCCTCGTCGCTTGGCGCTACCCGTGCGTCCAGGCCCGGACGTCTCCCGCGATTAGAGCCGATCCCCGCGCGCCATCCAGGGAAGTAGTTTTCTCAGCTCCGGTTCGCTCTCCACGGCGGCGGCATAACCGGCCTGGAGATGCTCCTCGTACCGCTCGAACTCCTTCCATGAGGTGCGCTGAAAGCGGGGACGGATGACCACGTCCGCCAGCAAGCAGTCCCGAACCGCGCGATCACCGGTCATGATGTCCACACACCGCAGGGCATTCTGTACGAAGTTCGCCCCCTTAGCAGACTGCGTCGGTCGTTGCTCAGTTCCATCGCCGCGGCCGGACAGGTCCACCGCCACCACGACGTCCGCGCCCATGTCGCGCACAACCTGTGTGGGCACAGGGTTCAGTACGCCGCCATCAACCAGGCAGAGATCATCGATGATCTTGGGCGGCCACATCATGGGGATGGCGCTGCTGGCGCGGATGGCATCCGCCACCGGCCCCTCGGTCATGACGATCGAACGCGCCGTCTCCAGGTCCGTGGCCACCGCCGCGAAGGGGATGGGCAACTCTTCGATACGTGCGTCGCCCACTAGCTCCGCGTAGGTGTCCTCTACCCCGCGGGGGTTCAGGATGCCAGAGAACACGTTGAACGTGAAGCGGATCATGGAGGTGAACTTTTGCTGGAGGCGGTGCATGGCCTCCGTCCCCTGGACGATGTCCAGCCCTAGCGCCCGAGTGGCGCCGATAACCGCGCCCATGCTGGTCCCCGCGATGTAGTCGTTCGGTACTCCGCTCTCCTCCAGGAAGCGAATCGCGCCCACGTGGGCAAATCCCCGCGCGCCACCCGCGCCGAGAGCCAGCCCCACTTTGAGACGCGCCACGTCGCGCGCCAGCCACATGCACCCGGCGCTCAGTGGAAGGTGGGGCGCGCTGATCACCTGGGGCGCCTGCTCCTGGGCAGCATCGCGCAGCAGCTGCGCGGTGCCCGGCAGCAGCAAGCGGGCAGGCATGCCCAGGGCCTCCAGTGCGCCACGGCGCAGGGCCAGGGGAGACGACGCACCGCTGGTCAGCAGCACCGGGTACATTCTGCGCCGGCTCAGCTCATCTGTTCCGCAGGCCTCGTCCACCAGACGACGCCCAACGACAAGCTGCGACGACGGAGTGAGCGCATACGTGCGGTCGACGAACGGCAGGAGTGCGCGGAGGTGTTCCGGCGGTTCACCAGTCAGGTTGATAACCACGTAGTCCGCGGCACTGCGCATCCACTCGATAGCCTCGCCCGGCATCAGCGGCGCGATGGACTCGTGAAACCCGCCGGACTCCAGGGTGGCGGTCTTGAAGCGCGACGTGCCGAACACGAATGGCCGCACCACGACCTCACGGTCGCTGTGGATGACGTCCCGCAACCGGGGCGCGGAGTCGCGACCGTCCAGATGGCAGGCCCTGTCCGCAGACACGTCCACGAGCATGCACCGGCGATGGGTCGTGACAGACAGGGCGGCCGTGAGGTTCGTGGCGATCAGACTGCCGAGTAGCTTGGGCACATCGCCGATCACCGCTACCACGCCGGAATCACGAACCCGGGCGGCGGCACGGGATGCCCGTGACAGCCGGCCTACGAGCACTCGGCTCAGATTGAAGAGCAGAACCGGTTGGTTGACCGCCAGGCGGAGGAAGTCCTCCCGGCGAGCTACCCGCACGGTCAGTGGCACTACGGCCCTCACGCCCGCGGAGCGCGGCTCGCCGGTCAAGAGCGACATCTCGCCAAACGCCTCGCCCGGACCGAGCCGGGCCAGCACCACATCCTCGCCCTGCTGAGAAGTGAGGAACACTTCAACCGCCCCAGCCTCGATCAAGAAGAGGCTGTCGCCGTGGTCACCCTGCCGGATGATCAGCTCGCCAGCCGCAAACCGCTCCTGGGCAAGACCTCCGGCGATCGCCTCAACGTGGGCGTCAGCCAGGCCGCGGAACAGTGGGCTGTCCAGGACCGACCGCGGCAACATTTGAAATGTCCTCGCCAGGCTTGAGTGGGCTAGATCACGCCGGGGCTAATAACCGGGTGAGCCGAGCAGCGATCGCGGCGTCATCCAGAGAGACGGTCGAGCGCCGCCTGAATGGAGCCAGAGGCACTCATGAGCCGGCCCTGGAGCTTCAGGACCTCCGCCAGCGTGCCAGCCTGCTGGGAGAACTGGAGCAACAGCTCGATGTCACGCGGCTGCTCCGCCAGCTTATCCAGCAGGGCGAGCACCGGCTCCAACCGTTTCTGCAGGCCAGAAGAGTCAACCTCTCCGAGCAGCGCGCGCAGCTCGCGCAGCGGAGCCGCGCTCTCACCGCGCGCCGCCTCATTCAGACTATCCACGTCCTTGCTCGCCGTGGAGAACTCCGTCTCCAGCCGCTCGAGTCGGTCGCTAAACGATGAGAGCCCAGCCACGAAAGGTCCCAGCTCCGCCCGCAGGCCAGCCACGTCCTGCCGCAACGCATCAAGCGGCGAGGCCGCGGGGGCGGGTGCGGCCGCGGGTGCCCTGGGCGCCCGCGCCGCTGGCTGGCGCGCCGGAGCGGGAGGCGGCGGCGCGGGAGGCGGCGGGGCTGGCGGCGGCGGAGCTGGCAAGTCGGCCATCGTTGCCTCGGCAGGCGCCGCGGCGGCGGGCTCGTCAACCAGGAGGTGTTCGCCGAGCGACGTACTCAACGGGTCGGCACCCGGAATGGACTGCATGGGGAGGGGTGAATCCCCAAGCCTCGGAGCCACGCCGAAGGTGGTGACCCCTTCTGGAGCCGCGGGCGGAACGGCCGCGGCGGACGGAGTGCTGCTCACCTCAAACACCAGGACGGCATCTCCGATTCTGATCACGTCACCGGCGGACAGCGCGACTTTGCCCTCGAGTGCCTGGTCGTTCACGACGGTCCCGTTGGCGCTGCTCTGGTCCTCTATGGCGAAGCCAGAAGCGTCCCATGTCAGGACGGCATGGCGACGCGAAACGTTGTCATCCAGGATGACTACATCACACTCTAGGCGACGACCGATCACCATCTCCGGCTTGGAGATCTCAATGACCGGCTTGTCAATTGACCCCTGCTCCACTCGAAGCCTGGCGTGCGGAACGGACTCGGCATAGCCGCCGTTGCCAGCGGACGGACCGTCCGGCGGCAGCATGGCGATGGTGGAAGGAGACTCGGCGGATGCAGCAGCGGCCGCGGCAGGTGCCGCGGGAGCGGCCGTCAACCGCTCGCCGCACTGCAAGCAGAACATGAAATCGTCGGGATTCCTCGTGCTGCACTTGGGGCACGTCATTGCCCGCTCCTCCCGCCTGAGGGAACTTGCTTCACTCGATCGCCTCGCCATCTCAGGGCACCGCGTCCGTGTCACGCGCCCGTGATACCTGCTTCTCCTGGCGCCCGCTGCCCGAGATCATTGTAATCCGCCCCTGGCGCCGCGCATCTCGGCCTGCGCGCCCGACTGTTACACTGCCTCAAGCATGATCTCACGCGGCGTGAAAGCGTTCAGCATCGCACGGACGATTCGGGACGCGATCCGGGCCATCAACCCGCGCGACATCCAGACGCAAGTACAACGTCCCATCGCCATTCTGGTCACGGGACGGGGCGGCAGTGGCCGCGCCACGCTGGTGCGAGCTCTGTTCGGCGGCCCTCATCGGTTCGTCACGATCGCAGACGCGGGCCCGCGCTATCACGGCGAGGTCCCCACGCTGGCGTTTCTGACCGTAGACGCGCGTGAGCCATCCTGGGACGTGGAGCGCACGGCCGCGGGACAGCTTGCCGGACTGGGCCACCCCCTGGTCGTCGCCGCTACGCACGGTGACCTGCTGCCCAACCCTTCCCAGGTGTGGCCAGCGCTCCGCGCCCACTTCCCCCATCAGCCTACGGAGCAGATGGCGGCGATCGATCCACGACGCGTCCTGGATACCCGGATGGCCCTGGTGCCGCCCGCGCTGGCGGCCATCCCAGACCAACGCCTGGCCCTTGGGAGGCACTTCCCTACCCTGCGAGCCGGCGTGGCGGAGACGCTTATTCGCGAGGCGGCCTGGACAAACGCCCAGCTCGCGATGGCCAGCACCCTTCCCTCGCTGATCCCCGTGGTCGGAGGATTCATCGGCGGCGGGGCGGATCTCCTGATGCTGACGCAAACGCAAGCCGCGCTGGTTCTGCGGATCGCGGCAATGCACGAGCGTGAGATCTCGCGCCCGCTTGACGTGATGTTGGAGCTGGCGCCGGTGGTCGGCGGTGGGTTTGCCTGGCGCACCATGGCCCGGCTGGCCGCCGGTGCTCTGCCACTCGCGGCCGGCGTGGTTCCCAAGATCCTGATCGCGTACGTGGGCACCTACGTCACCGGCGAGGCCGCCCGCTACTACTACCAACACGGTAGGCCCGCTCCCGGCGACGTTCTGGCGGCCATCAAGCAGCGCGCCGTCGCGAGCTACCAGCGCGCCTTTCGCTCAACGGACGCGGGCACACCCCAGCCGCTGCCGGCCCCCACCGATACTCTGGCGTGAACGCCTGCAGCGACCATATAACTGCCCGGCAGCTTCGAGGAGGAGGGTGTCGTGGCCCGCAAACCCATAGAGCTCACGTGCGGCGCGTGCCGCGAGTCATTCACCTCTACTGACTACGGACAGCCCATCAATTGCCCCAAATGCAAAGAGGGGATGGACCGTATTGCCCAGCTAGACCAGCTATTGGACCAGTGGTTTTATCCACGACGCTGGCGGGCTGACCTGCATGAGCCCAACCCGTACTACCTGCTAGAGAAGCTCTGGACCGCCAACGGGCAGGGCGAAACGCTCTACAACGGCATCGCGCCGGCGCACGCCAACTACGACGTGTTTCGAAACCTGGTCACCAGGTTGGTAGCGGATGGGGTTAACGCCGGCTGGATCGATCTGGAGTTCCCGGATGATCCACTGGAGGAGAACCCCATCTACCAGCTCAAGTTCACTGACCCGGACCGGTTCGCGCAGGGCGTGGAGTCGCTGTTCCCGGAGGTGGACTGGGATGAGCAGATCGAGGTTCCCAACCCCGATCCGGCACATCCATTGAGCCTGCTCACGGCCCTGCCCACAGACGCGGAGGACGCACCTTCCCGCTAGCCGCCCTCAGCGTCCCGCGCGCAGCCTGGCAATGATCTCCGCCCCCACCTGCTCGGTGGTGGCGGTTCCGCCCAGGTCCGGCGTCAGCACCCTGCCTTGGCGAGTCACGGCCTCGATCGCCCCCATGATGGCGCGCGCGGCGTCCGCCTGGCCCAGATAGTCGAGCATCATCGCGCCCGCCCACACGGCAGCGATGGGGTTGGCGATCCCCTTGCCGTGGATGTCCGGCGCCGAGCCGTGGACCGGCTCAAAGAAGCCCGGCACCGTTCCCCCTGGGTGCATGTTGGCGCTCGGCGGAATGCCAAGGCTGCCCTGGAGCGCTCCACCCAGGTCGGTCAGAATGTCGGCGAACAGGTTGGAGGCCACGAGGACCTCGATTGACTGCGGGTGCGTGACCATGCGCGCGGCCATCGCATCCACGTGCACCTGCTCGTGGGCGATCTCCGGGTACTCGGCCGATATTGCGTTGAAGACCTCGTCCCAGAACACCATGTTGTGCTGCATGGCGTTGGACTTGGTGACGCTGGTCACCTTCTTCCGACCCTCGCGCCGAGCCAGCTCAAAAGCGTAGCGCATGATCCGTTCAACGGCGAAGCGGGAGAACACGATGGTCTGGATGGCTACCTCGTGGGCGGAGCCGTTGTGGACCCGACCGCCGACGCCGGAATACTCACCTTCCGTGTTCTCGCGGACGCAGAGGAAGTCGATGTCCTTCTCGCCCTTTCCCGCCAGGATGCCCTTTGTCCCGGGGAGCAGCCGGCACGGCCGCAGATTCACGTACAAGTCGAAGTACTTGCGGATTGGCAGGAGCAGCCCCCAGAGCGAGACGTGGTCTGGAACTTGCTGCGGAAACCCCACGGCTCCCAGGTAGATCGCGTCAAAGCCTGACAGGATCTTCAGCCCGTCGGAGGGCATCATGCTCCCGTGCTCCAGGTAGTACTGGCAGCTCCACGGGAATTGCTGGAACTTCAGGCTGAAGCTGCCAAACTCCTCCTGCGCCGCGGTCAACACCGCCCGTCCCACACTGATCACGTCGTGGCCGATGCCGTCGCCGGGGATCTCGGCGATCTCATAAGCGCGCATGGATCTCTCTCCGAACTAGCCAGTTACCGGGCGGACCGGGCGCTACGGGCGATGCCACGCCAGAGTGCCACCGCCACTGCCGCCAGCACCAGGCCAATGACCAGCAGCCCCGCGGGCGCCAGCGGTGCCAGCCCCAGCGGCAGCGGCCGACCCACGATCTGGACCACCAACAAGGCAATACCAGCGTTTACGCCCGCGATTGCCAGGGCCGTCACCAGGACCGGACCAACCGGGAAATTCGTGGTGCAGCCTCCGTCCGGGCGGCAAAATCGCCGAAACGGGCGGATGATACAATAGCGCGCCCCGCGGGGCGGCTGATGCCGAGCCGAGTCTGGGCCCGAGTGAGCGAGGGATGCAGGCCAACCCAGAACAGAGTCCCGCCGGCAGCGCCGAGCCGCTAGCGTTCCCAGCACCAGCCAGGGAGGCGGGTCTGGCGGGCGGCGTGCTCACCTCCTACGCGATCGTCTTTCTGGCCAGCGGGTGCACTCTGGTGCTCGAGATCATCGCGGGCCGCATCCTGGCACCGTTCATCGGCGTCTCCCTGTACACCTGGACCAGCATCATCGGCGTCTGCCTGGCCGGCATCTCCGTGGGCAACTTCCTCGGCGGCGCAATCGCCGACAGGCTAGGTTCCCGGCGTACGCTGGGGATCATCCTGCTCGCCGGCGGGTTATCCAGCCTGATCATCCTCCCGCTGGTGAGTCCAGAGGTGGACGTTACCCGGGTGTTCCCTCGTGAGCGGGCGCTGGAGATGACGTTTCTGAGCCGCGAGTTCTGGCTCGTAGCCCGGATCGTGGTGATCACGTCCGTGCTATTCCTCCCCCCTACGCTCATCCTGGGGATGGTCTCGCCGGTGGTCGTCAAGCTCACGTTGACCGATCTCAACCGAGCCGGTGGGGTGGTGGGCAAGATCTACGCCTTCTCCACGCTAGGCAGCATCGTGGGCACATTCCTGGCGGGATTCGTCTTGATCTCCAACTTCGGCGTGCGCTCTATCGTGCTGGGCGTGGGTGCGCTGCTTCTCGTGATGGCGGTGATGTTCGGGGACTTCTTCCGACGCAAGGCCAGCAATGCCGTCATCGGCGGCATCGCGGCGGCCTGCTTCGTGATCATCCTGGCCTTCATCCGCGACTACGACGCCATGCGCAGCCCCTGCTACAAGGAGACGAACTACTACTGCATCAAAGTGACCGACCACATCGTCTCCAGCGAGCGACTGGTCAAGACCCTGGTGCTGGACCACCTGATCCACAGCTACAACTCGCTGGAGGATCCCACATACCTGGTGTACGGATACATCAAGGTGTACGCCGAGCTCTCCGAGTACATCGCCCAGACGCACCCTGACTTCAGCTCGTTCTTCCTGGGGGGCGGGGCTTACACGCTGCCACGCCAGATCGAGGCGCTGCGTCCCAACAACAACATTGAAGTGGCTGAGATCGACCCGGGCGTCACCCTTACCAACTTCGAACGGATGGGACTGGACCCGCGCACGCGGATCATCACGCACAACATGGATGCCCGCGAAGTGGTGGAGCAGAAACAGGGCAAGCAGAAGTACGACCTGGTGATCGGGGACGCTTTCAATGACCTACAGATCCCCTACCACCTCACCACTCTGGAGTTCACCCGCAAGATCCGGGGCATGCTCAAGGACGATGGTATGTACCTCGTCCTGGTGATCGATCGCCTGCGGGGCGGGCAGTTCATCCCGGCCTTTGTCAAGACCATGCAACAAGTCTTCCCGCACGTGTACGTGACTGCGGATGGCAACCCCTGGAACAGCCCTTTTCCGAACACCTACGTGGTGGCGTCCAGCCCAACGCAGATTGACTTCGAGAAACTCAAGACGCTCAAGGGCCAGGGCACGAACGGGCAGTCGGTCACGGGGGTCATGCCCAAGGCGGATTTTGACGCGTGGCTGGCTGAATCCGAGCGGCTCGGCCGGGCCGTGATCCTGACGGATGACTTTGCCCCGGCGGACAACCTGGTAGCGCCGCTGTTCGTCGAGCGCGGCTTCTAGCGGCAATTTCCTGCGAGTTTCAGGCTCGTTGGTATACTGACGGGCACTCTTCTTCGCCCTCGGGCGCCGCGACCGCGGCAAGCGGGCGGAGCACCCTCGTTGGGCTGGCACTCACGTGGCAACTAGCACCGTAGCACCACCCGAGACGCCACCGGAGGACTCCGGTCGCCGTCCGCATCCACCTGCACCGGCAGCTCCGCCGAGGCACGCGGCGGACCGTGGAGCGCTGGTCATCGTCATCGGGCTCGCCATAGCGGCGCTCCTCGTGGTGGTGCTCGTGGCGCTGCCGGGCAGCCGCCCCCACATGGGCGAACCTACTCCGCTTCCGGACAACGAGTTCACTCGTATTCTGGACAGCGTCCGCTCCATGCTCGCGCCCACGTCAAACTCGCTGCCGGTGGTGCTGGGTAAGCTGGTTCTGGCGGCATTGCTCGGGGGCATCATCGGGTACCGCCAGAGGCTCCACGCGGAGGAGTACATCGTTCAGGCGCACGTCATCATCGCCTTCACGGGCGCGCTGATGATGATCATCATCGGCAACGAGCTTGTCCGGGCGTTTGGCCTCCTTGGGGCGGGCAGCATCGTTCGCTACCGCACGCCGGTGCGAGACCCCAAGGCGCTCGCCTCGTTGTTCGTCACGATGGCCGTTGGACTTGCCGTTGGGACGGGCCTTTACGAGCTTGCACTGGTGGGTGGCCTGCTCATCGTGGGGCTTCAGGGCCTGATGGGAACCGTAGTGGGGCTTCTACCGCCTACTCTGTACAACCCCCAGCGAGGATACGTGCTCGCGCTCCACACGGAGGACGGCCCGGCCACCATGGAGCGGCTCAAGCACACGTTTGCTGAGCGTGATATCCGCTACCGGTTGCTGGAGTACGACATGCGCGGCGGCAAGAAGGATCTCGTCAAGCTTTCGCTCAAAGTGGAGGCCGGGGCGGCCTACACCACGGAGGAGCTCACCCTGCTGGTGCTGCGCGACGGCGTGCGGTCCGCCAGTTGGGAGGAGGAAGGATGACCCACAACGGCTCCGAAGCAACCGGGGGAGCGGCGGCGGCAGAGCCTCGCGTTCCACTCCAGCGATTTGACTACCCCGGCAGCCTCATCGTCGTCGAGGGCGTCGATGGATCCGGCAAGAGTACCCAGCTTCAGATACTCAAGGATTGGTTGATCGAGCAGGGCGCAGATGTCCTGTTCACTGAGTGGAACAGCTCCAGCCTGACGGCCAAGGGTGTACGCCGCGGCAAGCGACGGCTCTGGCTGGGTCACCTCAGCTTTGTGCTGCTGCACGCCACGGATTTCACACATCGCTACGAGAACATCATCTTGCCGGCGCTTCGCGAAGGAAAACTGGTCCTCGCGGACCGCTACGTCTTCACCGCGTTCGCGCGGGACGTTGCCCGGAACGCCGATCGTGCCTCCGTACGACGTTTGTACAGCTTTGCGCTCCAGCCTGACCTCCCGCTCTACTTCCGCGTACCGCTGGACGTTGCCATGAACCGCGTGCTCACCGGGCCCGGCCGCGAGGGGCTGAAGTACTACGAGGCAGGCCTGGACCTTGGGCTGAGCCAGGACCCGGAGGACAGCTACCGGCTCTTCCAGGGCCGCGTGGTGGCGGAATACAACCGCATGGTTGATGAATACGGCCTCACCGTAATCGACGCGAACCGACCTATCGAGCCGCAGCGCGAGGAAGTGCTGGCGCTCGCGCGGCCGATCCTGGAGCGGCACCTGGAAATGCAACGCGAGCGGGCGGCCACCCGCCGCGGCCGCCGCGAGGTGCTCAGTGGCTGAGCGTACCAGACCGTACGGCGGATACCTGATAGCGTTTGAGGGGCCGGAAGGCGCTGGACGCCGAGAGGCGCTCGCGGTGGCACGCGGCGCTCTGCAGTCACGGGGCAAGGAAGTGGTGGTGACCCGGCCAATGGGCGCTACGCTGGCCGGCGAGATCTACCGAAATGCCGCGCCGCTCGCGGAGCTTTCGCCGCGGACCCTGGTCCTGGTGGCCGCCAGCGACATGGCAGAGCGGCTGGAGTGGGAGATACTGCCCGCGCTCAATGCCGGCAAGATCGTGCTTGCGGACCGTTACGTGTTTCGGATCGCCGAAGGTATTGCGCGTGATCTGGACCCAGACTGGCTCGAGGTGCTGGACGGTTTCGCGCCGCCCCCGGATCTGATCTTCCATCTGCGAGGAGACCCGGCGGAGCTCTCGCGGAAGCTGGATCTGACCACGCTGGACCTCTACGAGGCCGGCATGGATCTGGGCCTGACAAGAGACGTGCCGTTCAGCTATCAGCTCTACCAGGAGCGGCTGCTGGAGGCGTACGCGGATTGGTCAGCCGCCCGCGGGATAGACCTCATCAGCCCAGAGTCCATCTCAGACGTGGTCCCCCATATCGAGCAGCTTCTCTCGCTCGAGAGCGGCGAAGTGAACATCCGTCACCACGGCGTGATGCAGCTTCTGAACAAGACCTATCACGATCCGCCGCACGCGCTGCAGCTCGGAAACCTGGCGCTGCAGCTCTTCCACCAGCTTCGACCGCTGCACCAGCTCAAGCCGCAGGCCGCCGAGCTTCTTGAGTTCGGCGTGCTGCTCCAGAACATCGGCGAGCAGAGCGGCGAAGAGCGCGATCGGCACATCAGGACCGCGCGGATGATCCGCGAGAGCGCGCTTGAAGGCTTCAGCGGTGATGAGTTGAACGTGATCGGCGTGATCGCGGCCGCTCACTTGATCCAGCATCGACGCGAGCTAGATGCCTGGCTCGATACGGTTCCAGCAGAGTGGCGTGAGTCCGTGCGCAAGCTGGCGCCCATCGCCCGCATCGTAGACGGCATGGACGTCGGCAGGGAGCATACCGTCCGCTGGGTGGAGGCAATTAACTACGAACCGGGCAAGCTGCTGCTGCGGATGCAGAGCCGGACCAAGGCGCGAACCGAGGTGAAAGCCACCCGTGAGCGCGCCCACCTGCTTGAGCGAATCTACGGCGTTGAGGTGGAGGTGGTCGCGGAGCGGCAGGGTCCGCCGCCGGCTAGCGCCGACCTCAAACCACGCGAATACTGGCTGTCTGCCACGGCCGTTGAGTGACCGGGCCAGGCCGTACGGGGAGACCCAGGAAACAACATGTCTAAGCGCGAAGAGCAGCATTTCAACCTCATTGCCGCCCGGCACGACCAGCTTGAGGACGTGGAGACGTTCGAACGCTACCGCCAGGCCGTGGAGGGGCACGAGGAGTTTGTGGCGATCTGGAGCGATCTCAAGTCGCGTGCAGAGGACGCGGTTACCATGATCCGCAGACAGATCAGGGAGATGGTAGGCTCGTAGCGGTCCACGGACCGCCGCCGCTGCCAGGCGATGCCCGCAGTCCCACATCTGACAGACACCGAGGAGATCGAGTACAAGCTCGCGGCGGTGGGCCCTGATCCCCGCGCCACGCTGGATCGCATCGCCGCGCTGGAGATGCTCGGTGGGTACGCCATCGGTCCAGTGATGCCGCACCAGATCCACGACATCTACTTCGACACGCCAGAACGGGGCCTGGGCGATCTTCGGCTGAGCTTACGCCTGCGCACGCAAGATGGCCACACGCGCTTCACGGCCAAGGGCAGCCTGGGCTCGCAGAACGGGCTGTTTCGACGGCAGGAGCTAGAGTTACCAGCCGCCTGGGACAACTGGTGCCAGGTGCGGGACGCGCTCAACGGCGCCGGCGCGGCGCTGACCGTTGCGAACGATCAACACGGCGGACCCCGCGACTGGATAGTGCGAGCCGGCCTCCAGGTCACGCAGGATCGCGAGACCCACCGTCGAGCAAGAAACGTTTTGGTGGGGGACGTTCCGGCCGCGGAGCTGGCCATCGACGCGACCACCTATCATCTCGGTCCGCGCACGGTGGAGTACCGTGAGATCGAGATAGAACAGCTTCCCGGGAGCGCTATCGACGCGCGTGCCCTGGGAGAGCTGCTGCAGTTGCTGTTCCCTGGCGAGCTTGAGCCCGCCACGATGGGCAAGTACAGCCGCGGGCTCAAGCTGAGCGCCCAGGAGCAGGCCGCGGGCGAGTCTCGGTAGAGGTCTCCCGGGCAGGGTCCCAGTGGCCGGGCTGGCACGGAGAGGGCAACGTCGCCTATCGCGCGCTCAGGACCGGATGCCGAGGAGCGGCCACTCCGTGACGGGGTACCGGAGCCGCCCGTTCCGTGTATCGCCCGGATACACCGGGACCAGGGCGCCGCGCTGAACCTGGAGCACAGTGGATGTTCCGGCGACGTTTCGGCCCGCCTGATCCCAGGCCATCCTCCCCCAGAAGGTCGTCACATCCAGCGAGCCAATCGCGGCGCGCACAGCACCTGGATCGTCACTCCCGGCCGCCTCAACTCCGAGCTGTAAGACCAGTCCCGCGGCCGCCGAGGCCGCGGCACGCGCCGTTGGCCAGACGCCGTACTGCTCGCGATAGGCATTGGAGAAGGTGCCGCCTGCTTGCGGGAACGCGGGCTCAGCGGCAGGCTCTGGCGCCCACCAAGCCAGCGAAGCCACACCCTCCGCGCCCGCGGGCAGGCCATCGCCGGCGACCAATTCTCCGCCGGGGCGCGCGGCCAGCACGCGTAGCTGCGCGGAGAACCTCAGCTCCGCACACGCCTGATACGCCAGTTTCAGATCATCGCGCTCTACCAGCAGCAGCACGGAACGTGGTCGACGGCCGGCGAGCCGATCAAGCGCGGGCGCCAGGTCCGAGCTGCCGGGAGCGAAGCGCTCCACCGCGACGTCACCAAGACCAGACTCCTGCGCCTTTCTCGCGAAGCCATCAACGGCAGCATCGAAAAAAGCGCCCGTTGCGGCAAGCATCGCGCATGGTCGGGGCCGTGGGTCCAGGCGGGCGGAGAGATCCGCGAGCGACACGGCAAACCGGTCGTCCGTGGGGAGCACGGAGACCAACCCCTGGAGTCCGCGAGAGTACAACTGGGGCTCGGAGCAGTCTGGCGCAACCAGAAGCGCACCGTGCCGCTCACCCGCGATCGCCGTGGCGGTGGTCAGCGCTCCGGCGTGCGGTCCCACCATCAATCCCACACCCTGCTCCCGGACCAGACGATCGGTCGCGCGCACGCCTGCCAGCGGCTCGCTCTCATCGTCGCGCAGGTGTAGGCGAACCCGCCGTGCCGTACCGCCAACGCGCACGCCCCCACTGCCGTTCGCAACAGTGCTCCATAACTCGATCCCGCGGCGCAGCGCAGCACCCTCGCGCGAGAACCGTCCAGATTGGCTCAGGATGGCGCCAACCTCCAGCAGCGGCTCGGGGCCGATGGCTGGGGTCACCGTCGAAACGGGCGCCTCGCCCGGCGCCGCCGATCGGCCGCAGGCCGCGACCAGCCCGCTCGCGGTCATCGCCAGCAACGCCAGCACCCGTCGGCGCGGGATCGCCACGCTTCGCTTCGCCTCCTGCCCGAGTGACCGCGGCACTACCCTGATGATGCTGAGACCTCCGTGAGCGCCCCCTCTCCGAGTGGCAGGCCCGGCGTGGCAACGGATCGTAACACGCTGTGATTCGCTGTGAGCGCATCGTAATTGCCGATGGCCCGTGGCGCCGAGGCCGGTGGGCTACGGTGTGTGCGTCGAGGGCGCGGGCAAAGTTCTGTCAAGGCAGCGCGCGCAAACAGGCGGCCGCCGCCTCCATCGGCAGTTCGCATTGAGGTAACTCCGTCAAGTGTTCGTCGCGGTTTCGCGCTGTTGGGACTCCATCGCCCGTTCGTTCACGTCCGCCAAGTCCCCCGTCCACTGGCCCTCAGCCATCCTTGGCCTGGTCCTCGCCGTCGTCGTCGTCGTGGCGGTGGCCTGGCTCGCCGCGGCCCGCCGGCCAAGCGCCGCCTACGCGACGACGCTGCAGTCGGAGCCGGTCGCCACGCCAATCGCAGTCCCCACCCCAATCCCTCAGCCTGCCGTCGTCCAACCACCAGCGCCTGCGCCGGAGCGGGTCAAGGTCGCCAACACCCGGGGTATGGGCGCGAATCTGCGCGCTGCGCCGGGCGAGCGCGCCACACGGGTAAAGACCGCCAACGAAGGCACGATCCTCGAGATCGTGGGGCCCGACCAACGACTGGACGGCGGCACCTGGCGGAATGTGCGAGATTCGGCAGGTGCGACCGGCTGGATCATTGGCACGCTGCTCACGCCGGCCGGGGACATCGCGCAGCGATAGCGGCAGGTCCGCACGGCGGCGAATGTAACAGAGTCGGTCGGACCGAATGCTAGACTTGGACAGTTAGCGCCAGTCTAATCGGAGTCCGCTCTGTGGATATCACCTGGTACGGGAAGTCGTGCATACGCCTGCGTGGTCGGGACGTGACCATCATCGCGGACCCCTACGATCGCACTGCGGGCTACGCGCCCCTGAAGCTCACCGGAGACGCCGTGTCCGTCTCAGACGTTCACCCGCACCGCTCTGCCGTAGAATCGGTGACTGGCGAGCGCAAGCCCAGGGTGATCGACGGCCCGGGCGAGTATGAGATCGCGGGCGCCATGATCTCCGGCGTTGCCACCTATCGAGATGCGCAGAAGGGCCAGGCGCGTGGCAAGAACACCGCCTTCCTCTTCACGGTTGATGACGTCACCGTCTGCCACCTGGGCGCGATCGGCCACACCTTGAACGCGGAACAGATAGATGCGTTGAAGGACGCGGATGTGCTGCTCATCCCCGTCGGCGGGGAGGGCATGATTGACGCCGGGCAGGCCGTCGAGGTCGTGAGCCAGCTCGAGCCCAAGATCGTCATCCCGATCGAGCACAGCGCTCCGGACTCAGTGGCGGCCGTCATCGAGAAGTTCTGCAAGGACCTCGCGGCCACCGAAGTCGCACCGGTGCCCCGTCTCCAGGTGACTCGCTCCTCGCTGCCGGAGGAGACCCAGGTGGTGCTGCTTGCAGCTCCTGAGCCACGTCGCTGAGCTAGGCCGACACGCCGCCGTCCGCGCCGCCTGGCGCGGACTCAGCTTTGTGCTCGGCGATTCATTGGAGCCGCTGGCGTCACTGGAGGAGACGTCCATGAATCTGGAGCGCTCAGACGACGCCTATTTCCAGGCGTTCCGGGAGCGCTGCATGACGTGGGTGTATGCGGACGACCCGCGCCAGGCGCTCGATCACCAGGTCACCATCGCCTAGGATCGGGGCGAGGACAGCGTGCGGGCAGCTCGCGGCGGGATCCCGATGGCGCACGTCCGGTGGAGCGGGCTCGTGCTGCTCGCCCTCAGCATGTTCGTTGCGGCCTGTGGCCCGTCAACGATCACGCCGCCCGATCCGCCGATTGCCTACGTGGCGATAGGCGCGTCGGACAGCGTGGGCGTGGGAGCGGACAATCCCGAGACCCAGGGATGGGTGCCCGTCTTACATAGCAAGCTGCCCACCGGCAGCACACTCACCAACCTGGGTGTCAGCGGCGCGCTGACGCAGCAAGCGCTAAACCAGCAGCTCCCCGTTGCCAGATCCTTGAGCCCGCGCCTGGTGACGGTCTGGCTGGCGGTAAACGACCTGAATGCACGCGTGCCCGCCGCGGCGTACGAGGAGGCGCTCGCGACCATCTTGCGGTCGCTCCGAGAACAGCCGGCCGTGATGGTGCTGGTGGGAAACATCCCCAACATCGCCGATCTGCCCGTCTACCAGCGCGTGGATCGGAGTCGGCTCCAGCAGGAGACCGTCCGCTGGAACGAGGTCATCGGGCGGCTGACTGCCGCGCACGGCGCGACCCTGGTAGACCTGGGCCAGGCCTGGGGTGGTCTGGCGGAGCATCCGGAATTCGTGGGTCGGGATGGGTTTCATCCCAGCACAGCGGGCCATGCCCGCCTCGCTGACGCGTTCTACCAGGCGTACCTGCGGGCGAAGGCCGCGCCCTCCCAGCACGCCGCTCTCACACTCGGAGCTTCGCGCTGAGCAGCGCCAGCGCGGCGCTCACCCCCGCCGTGGTCGCGCGCGCCGTGGTGAAGTCGTACGCGCTGGGCGACGCGCGCGTGCAGGCGCTCCGCGGCGTGGACGTGACCGTGGCGCGGGGAGAGATCGTGGCAATCATGGGTCCCAGCGGCTGCGGCAAGACCACGCTGCTGCAGTGCCTTTCCGGACTGGATGACCCGGACGGCGGCGAGATCTGGATCGGCGGGCAGCCGCTGGCCGGCATGTCGGACAACGAGAGGTCGCGCCTGCGGGCGCAGCACACGGGGTTCATCTTCCAGTCGTACAACCTGCTGGGCGTGCTCACGGCGCTGGAGAACGTGGAGATGCCGCTGCTGCTGGCGGGCATCCGCGGTCGACAGGCACGGCAGCGCGCCACCGCGGCGTTGGCCCGCGTAGGCCTGGGGGATCGCACGCACCACAGGCCTCTTGAGCTGTCTGGCGGGCAGCAGCAGCGTGTCGCCATCGCGAGGGCACTTGTCAACGAGCCGGCCGTGGTGTGGGCCGACGAGCCCACTGGCAATCTCGACTCATCCTCCGCCGAGGCCATTCTGAGCCTGCTGGATGCGCTCAACCGCGAACGATCGCTCAGCCTGGTCATCGTCACGCACGATCCTGCTGTGGCCGAGCGAAGCCACCGGGTGCTCCATATGGCGGACGGTCTGATCGTGCGCGAGCACGTGCCGGCGGCGAGACACCACGAGGCCAACGGCGCCGCGCTGACTGCGCCATCCCGCTCCTGACGGCTGATGCGTACCGTCCTGGGAGTTTCCGTCCAGACCATCACCTGGTGGGTGGTGGGAGGGTTTGCGCTAGGGTTCACGGCAACGGCGATCCTGGCCGCGCGCCGGCCGCTCATGGTCCGACTTGCGCTCCGCAACGCCGCGCGGCGCCCTCTGCAATCGCTCCTGATCACGGCTGGGCTGGCGCTCAGCACCATCGTCATCAGCACCGCGCTGAGCACTGGCGACACTATGGGGCACACCGTGCGGACGCTCGTGGCTGCCTCGCTTGGCAGATCCGACGAGATCGTGGTGCAGCCCGTCCGCGACGCCCGGCGGGTTGGCTTTGATGGTCCGCGATCCATCGCCAACGGCACGTTCTTGACCGGTACATTGACGTACTTTGACGAGTCCGTGTTCGCCAGGCTCTCGGAGGACCTCGCTGGACAGGAAGCAATCGGCGGCATGATGCCGTCCATCGTCGAGGAAACGGATGTGGCCGCGGGGGCGCAGCTTGGGCAGGCGCGGCTGCTTGCGATCCCTCGATCGTTCCCGTCCGTCTTTGGCCGGCTGACCAGCGCCAGCGGTGAGGCGATCGATCTGGCGAGGCTGCCAGCCGGAAGCGTGGTCCTCAATAGCGAGGCCGCGGGTGCGGTGGGTGCCGCTCCGGGCTCCCGGCTGAGCCTGAACATCGGTACGGCTCGCATCGAGGTCGCGGTGCACGCCGTGGCGCGGAACGACGAGCTTGGCGGACTCCAGGCAACGGTCATCGGCGCGCTGGACGATGTGCAAGGATTCCTGGGCAGGCCGGGGCAGATCAACCAGATCCAGATTGCCAACGCGGGAGACCCCACAACCTCTGTTCGGTCCAGCGAGCCTGTGGCCGCGCTGATTCGGCCCCACCTGGTGGATCCACGAGCGGCGGCTCAAATCCACGCGATGCTCCGGACCCCGACCGTCCTTGCTGAGCTTCGCGCCCTGCAGGCGGCGCTTGAAGCCCAGAGCCGCCAGAAGATGGAGCGGCTTGTCGCCCAGCTCGAGCTCAGCGAGCCTTCGCGGGAGTTCTCAACGCTCATCGGCGATCCCGATGTGGAACGTCGCCTCGCCGCCATCGGCGCCCGGATCGCGGCGATCGAGGGGCGGCCGGGGACAAACGTCCTCAGCAACGTCACTCCGTACCGAGTCGTGGAGATCAAGCGCCTGAGCCAGGAGCTGGCGGATCGCTGGGCCGGGGGTCTGACCACGGTGTTCCTGATCCTGGGGTTGTTCTCGCTCGCGACGGGGGCGTCCCTGGTGGTGCTGATCTTCTCGCTGCTGGCCGCGGAGCGGCAGGCTGACCTCGGTGTCCTCCGGGCGCTCGGGGCGCAGCGAGGGACCATCCTGATGCTGCTGTTGTTTGAGGGGCTGGCGTACAGCCTGGCGGCCTCAGCGGCTGGCGTGGCAGTGGGAATGGGTATCACGCTGGCCCTGGTGACGTACGGCGGCCAGGGCGCACGCGAGCTCGGGATCCAGCTCACCCCACGATTTGAGCCGGACAGCATTGCGCTGTCCTACTGCGTGGGGACGCTGATCACCATGGTCAGCGTGACCTGGGGCGCATGGCGCGCGTCGGCCGTCAGTCCCGCCAGCGCCATACGCGGGCAGGCACCGGACGCCGCTGGCGGACCATCGTTGATCGCGCGGCTTCGCGGGCCGGCGGTCGCGCTCGCGGGCGTAGCGGGCGCGATCTGGGGCGGCCAGTCCGCCTCCGCGCCAGCTCTGGCGGGTGGCATCGTCGCGATCGTGGTGGGTCTGGCGGCCGCCGTGAGGAACCTCTGGGACTGGCTTTCTGCCCCGCGCCGCGGCCACGGGCAGGTCGCCTATTCAGTCGCGGGTGCGACGTTGCTGACCTACTGGCTGGCTCCAGAGGGGCTGATCGGGAGATCCAGTCTGCGGCCGCCGCCGTGGAGCATGGACGTGCTGTTCCTGGCCGGACTCAGCCTGATCGCGGGCAGCGTCTGGATCATCGCGTTCAATCTGCGGCCGCTGGCCGGGACCGTCGCGAGGATCGTCCCGGGCTGGCGCGACGGCATCGCCAGGCGGGTGGGGCTGGCGTACCTGCATGACAACCCGTACCGCGTGGGTATGACCGTGGGGATGATTGGGCTGGTGGTGTTCAGCATGGTGATAGCGGCCGTGCTGCTGACGGGCACGCACCGCGCCTACTCGGACGCGGAGCTCATGTCCGGCGGCTACACGGTGCGAATCGACCAGACGATCGGAGGCGTGCCCGATGCGCGGAACGCGCTGGCCAGTGTTGCACCGTCCACCGGACTTCAGGATATCGGCACGCAGCTCAGCGCACCCGCCGAGGCCATTCAACCGGGTTTTGGCAATCAGGCATGGTTGCCCGTTGGGCTTCAGCTTGTGGACGACGGGTTCACGCGGACCATTCGGGCCGGATTCGACACACGGGCGGAGGGGTTCCCCACCGACGAATCGGTCTGGGAGGCGCTGCGTGCCCAGACGGGCACGGCGGTAGTCGCGGCCTCCACGTTGCGGTCGCGAGCCGGCCTGGGGCCACGGACCTCAGAGCCCGATCGACCTCGCTCGTTCCGCATCGACGGCGTCTGGCAGGGCGACCAGGCGATGTCTGCGCTGACCGTCTGGATCCGCGACACGCGCGGCGGCCGCGCGATCCCGCTGCGGGTGATCGGTGTGCTGGATCAACGGGTGGCCATGGGCAATGGCCTGCTGACCAGCAGCCAGACCCACGCCCTCACGGGCGCTCCCAGCCCGCCGCGTGCCACGTACTTTCTGCGGACCTCCGAGAAGGTCTTGCCGGCGGACGCCGTTGCGCGCGCCAACCAGTCGTTGACGGAGCTGGGACTTCGGGCCACCGAGATTGGTGACGAGGCGCGGAAGATCCAGATGATCAGAACCCTCCTCACCCAGCTCCTTCAGGGTTTCATTGCGACCGGACTGCTCGCTGGTGTAGCCGCGCTCGGCGTGATCTTCGCACGCGCCGTGGTGGAGCGACGCCGCCAGATCGGCATGCTGCGGGCTATCGGATTCACCCGGGCACAGGTTCGCGCTGCACTCTGCACGGAGGCGGCGGCCATCGTGGTCTGCGGGGTGGGGCTGGGCATCGCGCTGGGTCTGGCCATGGCGCAGCGCATCGTAGATCTCATCGCCCGGGACTACCCGGAGATCATCTTCCGCGTCCCGTGGGATCAGGTGATCGGCATCGCCGCGCTTGCCTCCATCGCGACCATGGCCATGACAGTTGGCCCCGCGGTCACGGCCTCCCGAGTGCGCCCCGCTGAGGCGATGCGCGTGGAGTGACCCGGCGCGGACTAGCCCTGTCCGAGGTCCAGGACCCGGTCGGCGTCTTCCGCCGGCGCCTGGCGCGCCGCTCGCAAGAGCGCCTGGCTCGTTCCCAAACCCACCCCAAACAGCCCGTGCCGCACCAGCTCGCCCGCGAGCGGTAGCCATCCCATGTTCAGGCCAAAGCCGGCAACGCCAGCCCCGCCAAGCGGCAGGACCACAAACAGCGACGCGGCCAGCGGCAGTATCGCGAAGGTCAGCCCCCGCAGCCACGACGGGCCCCGCAGTTTAGAGACCGCCACGTGGGTGTACAGAACGGCCCATAGCACGCCCGCGGCGAACAGCCCTACCGCCAGCGCCACCGCCAGGCGAGCGACACTACCACCCGCGTAGTGATCGGCAGCCTCACGAAACACGCCGATCAGCGCCTGCTCCGGCAGCCGCACGTTCAGCCAGCTCAGCAGGTACAGCGCCGTGTTCACCCCCAGCACCATCTCCGCGGTAGCCACTACTCCGGCCAGGGCGCTGGTCTCCAGACGGAGCGACTCCCGCGCCGCCACTCGCGGCAGCGCCCGGACCTGCGCGGTCCTACGGTACAGCGAGAACAGCAGCCAGCCCAGCCCGCCGAACGCCATCACCGTGAGCACCGCGCGGGCAGAGACGCCCGGTCCCTCCAGCATCTCAAGGGCCCGCGGGCCGAGCCAGTAGCCCAGAAACACGAAGAAGGCGATGTACCCAAACGCGCCCGCGGCGAGCGCCAGCAAGAATTTGCGATACGGCACGCCAAAGACGCCGGCGGCCAGGACGGTTGGAATTCGCAGTCCCGGGATGAGTCGGCCCACCACGATCGCGTAGGCACCGCGACGGCGGACCCAGTCCTCCGCTTGATCCAGCCTGGCGTGGTCGAAGTGGATGAAGCGGCCGTACTTGTAGAGGATGGGGCGCCCACCGCGAGCTGCCAGCCAGTAAAGCACGCTGGCGCCGATCATCGTGGCCGCCTCGAGTGAGAGCAGGCTCAACAGCAGGTTCATCTCGCCCCGCCGGGCGCGCAGCCCAACCAGCATCATGATCAGGTCGCCAGGCAACGGCATGGGCACGCCGCACTCCTCGATCAGCACGAGCAGGAAGACGGTCTGGTCGTCGTACTGGTCTATGAGGCCCAGCAGGAAATGGGCAGCGCGGGCCCAGAACTCCACTCAGCCCCCTGACAGGCGGCGCCCAGGCCGCGCCACGGCAATCAGAGCGCTGGTACCGAGGCCCGCCAACGCCGCGATTGCTGGATCAATCGGGTACCGGAAACGGGCTTCCGGCCCGGAGAGGGCGGCGTTGACCACCAGCGTGCCCAGCACACCCAGGAGCACGAACACGGCGCCCCGATCGAAACTCACCTTTCCTGTGGCTGCGAGTCCGATCCACGCGATTGTGAGCATGGCGGCCAGCACCATGAAGCGCCAGGACTGGGACCAGCCGGTCAGACGCTCGGCCACGTCAAACTCCGCCTGGACGGAGGCTGATGGAGGCGGCGCCAGGTGCAGCGTCCGGTCCTCGAACCAGCTCCGCTGCTTGCTCTGATAGTTCGGATACCGGGCTTCGCCGTCTCGTTTTGAGACATCGCCTAGCCGTTGGTCATCCGCCAGGAACAGCTCGCCGGTCATACGGACGGTCGACAAAGCATAGCGAAGGGGCTGCCGCAGAATCGCCTGCACAGCGACCTCTCGCAGCACGGCGTCCGCCTCCGCGGGTGAGAGCTGGAATCGAGCGCGGATGTCGTTGTAGATCTCCTGCGGCAGGGTCCGCTCAACCGCGCGCTCCAGGACCCGGGCGCGGGGCGTGTTGGGTGGGGCCGCACGGACGTCATCACGCGTGATGTAGCCGCTCTCCGAACGGGTGATGCGCCACAGTAACACCTCACCCGTGGCGGAGGCACTGCTGCCGCCCTGGCGCGCCAGGGAGAATCCCAGCCCGGGGAGCACGGCAATCGCTGTGCCGGCCACGAACGCCGCGACGAGCCACGCGCGACGCCGGACGGGCAAGGCCGCAAGAACAGCGATCAAGAGCGCCAGCGGGAGAAGGACCAGTGAGATCGGGCGGAGCTGCGCGGCCACCCCCACCAGGAGTCCGGCCACGAGCGCCCACGACACGCTGCCGCGGACTCCCGCCACGCCCGCGGCAAGCGCGCCGATAGTCAGCAGCGTGAAGACGCTCTCTGCCAACACGTAGTGCTCGTAGATGAGCAACTGCCCGGCCACGGCCGCGCTCAGCCCGGCCACGGCTGCTCCAACAAGCCCCCCGAGCTGCCGACCCAGGACACACGCCAGCGCTACGGTCACCAGGCCGAGCGCGGCCTGGAGCGCCACCAGCCCGCGCAGATCCTCACCCAACGCCCAGAGCGCGAAGGCGATGAACAGGGGATACCCCGGCGGCCGTTTCAGGATGGGGTCGAACCCCGCGCCACGAGCCAGATCGTACCCGGGGGTGAGGAAGCTCTGGCTGTCTCCCTGCATGAATAGGGGCGGGATCCTTATCACCAGCGCCAGACGGAGCGCCAGCCCGATCAGGCCCGCCACGACCAGCACGGCCGCGTGGGGGTGGCGCTGGACTGGCGCGAGGAATCTTCTAGCCTGGGCCATTGCGGCCGGGACTGCGTGCACGACTGACAAATCTACTCACTCTACCCCGTCGCCACCAAGCACAATGCCGGGGAGCGCACAACCGGATTGTTAGAGTAATGCTGCTGTCAATCAATCCATGACCGTTTCCAACCCAACTTCCCGGAACACGCTCTCCGAGATCTTGCTCCTCCTGGGGCTGTTCGTGGCCGCCCTCGGGACGCGCTACCCGTATCTCTGGGTGGTCCCGCGCTTCCGAGACGAGACGTTCAATGCGCTGCGCTCGCTGCAGATCTACCGCGGCGAGTTGTTCCCGCTGACGGACGTGGAGCTGTACATGGGCTCCTTTTTCAACTACGCCGTGACCGCGGGCTTCTACGTGTCCGGCCCCAGCATCTACACGGCGCGGCTGGTGGTCACCCTGTTCGGGGCCGCCACGGTCGTCGCGACCTACTTGCTGGGGCGCCAGGTGGGCGGCAGAGTCGTCGGACTGATCGCGGCCGGCCTCATGGTCACCAACGGCATCCACATCGCCGCGATGGGCCACGTAGGGTTCTCGGCAAACATTGCGCCGTTCTTCAGCACCGTGGGGTTCTGGCTGCTCCACCGCGCGGCGACGCTAAGATCTGGGCGGAGCCTGGCAGGAGCCGGCTTCGCCTTCGGCATGGCGCTCCACACGCATCCCATCACGGTGGGCTACCTGCCAGGCGCGGCGCTCTGGGTGCTGGCAACGGGCCGGCACCTCCTCAAGTCGAAAGCCCTGATTGCAGCCGCTCTGCTGTTCCTGTTCGCGTACCTGCCCATGATCGCCTACAACGTCCAGACGGCGGGCGGATCTGTGGCCCACGCGTTGTACACCGCGAGTGAGCGCCCAGACTACGCCAGGAATCGTCCCACCGCGCTGACGCCACGCGTGTATCTGGACCGCATGGGCGACTACGGCTGGATGATCTACCAGACCGCCGGCGGATCTCTGGACGGGCGCGGTGGTCTGGCGCTGCCGGCCTGGGACCCCACGCTGTTGCTCGTGAACGTCCTGTGCGCGGCGGGCGTGCTGTGGGCAGCGCTTCGCGGATACAGCCTTGCGCTGATCGTGGCGGCAACGTTCTCCGTCATCCTACCGATCTTTAACGCGGCGCACTACGACGTCGTCGGCGATGGCCGCTACTTTGCCCTGGCACTGCCGCTCGTGTACGCGTCGCTCGGCATGCTCGTTCGAGACGTCACCGTTGGCATCGTGTCGCGGGGCTGGGCACCTCGCGCGTTCGCCGTAGGCGCGGCGAGTTTGATCGTGGCGGTGATCATCCTGGCCCCGATTTCGTCTCTGGTGCGTTATTACGGTAGAACCGCCGGCGCCGAGCCCACCAATGCGAGCCTGATCCGCGCAATGGACCGCCTGGTCGCAAGCCGTGAGCAAGGGCAGACGGTGATCCTGGACGAGAACCTGAACGACCGTCGTGTGGCCAACGCCTCACCATGGGACGAGGCTAGTACGTTCCGGATCTTCCGATTCATCATGGAGTTCGAAGCCATCCCGTACCGAGTCATCGATCTTGACGAGACTTCCCTGGCACGCCTAGCGGCCGACGGCAGGCCGTACATCGTGATCCTGGGCTCCGGGCGGGATAGCGTGGAGACCGCGAACCTGGGACGCCTGCTCCAGCAGTTCAATATGCAGGGGCTGGACGGCGCTACCGGCCGGCCGCCGCGCCCGGCTGATCGGTACGGCATGTACCGGCTGGATCCAGCTCAGGCTCTGCCCGCGGGGAACCCCCGCGCATGATTCGCACTCGCTGGCTGGCAGACCTGGCCATCATGGCCGCGCTGCTCGTCCTCAGCCTGGTGGTGTTCATCCGCGCCGCCGACACCGTGCGATTCCACGGCGACGAGAGCGAGTGGATCAACTCCGGCAAGTACTTCCGCTATCTGTTCCTGGACGGCACCACCTCCGGAGAGGTGTGGCGACCGGCCTTCATCACCCGCGACCAGCCTCCGATGGGGCGGTACGTCATCGGGCTGGTCGTCTGGTCCACGGGTCGGGATCCGGCCGCCGTCAACCGCTCGTACGCCTGGAACAAGGACCTCGCCGCGAACGAGCAGGAGGGGCGGGTGCCGGGGCCCGATCTGCTGATTCCGGTCCGCCACGCGATGGCAGCGCTCGGCGCGTTGAGTGTGGTAGGCCTGTACGTGGCTGGGCGTGTGCTGGAAGGCCCCCTGACCGGCTCCGTGGCGGCGCTGCTGGTGACGTTCAGCCCCCTGGTCCAGCAAAACTTCAGCCAGGCGAGAACGGAGTCACTGCTGGCCCTGTTCACCGTGATCGCCCTGGCACTGGTCTTGATCACAGCCCGCCGGTTCGCGGCCACGGGCGTGATCCCGCGTGCTGGCTGGCTCATCGGCCCGCTACTCGGTCTGGCCCTGGCCACCAAACTCACCGCGGGACTCGCGATCCTGGGCACCACCGTCTACGGGATCGTGTCGTGCCTCAATCGATCGCTCGCGGACGCAACCGAGGGCGGGAGGAAAGCGCTCTGGACCGTCGCCGTTGGCATCTTCGCAGCCGGCGTGTTCATCGCCTCGAACCCATTCCTGTGGCCCGACCCGGTCAGCCGCACCACCTCCATGCTGGACCAGCAGAAGGAGATTATGGTTGAGCAGGGGACGCAGTTTGGCGGAGCGGTAAAGCTCCAGCCCGCCGAGCGGCTCTGGCTGGTGATCCAGCGGACGTTCGCCCGCAACGCCACGCATGCCTTTGACGCCGGACTTCCTTCCGGCAGCCCGCCCGTGCTCCAGAGCACGTTCCTGGATCTGCCAACGCCCGGCGGAATCAGTCTGGAGCTGATCCTGGCACTGCTGGGGTTCGGCGCGCTGACCTGGCGCGGCATCCAGGACTGGTCCAACGGATCACGGCATGGCGCGGCTAACGCGCTCCTCTGGTGGATCGTGGCATACTTCGGCGGCATCTCTGGCAACCTCAGCCTTGATTGGCCACGCTACTACGTTCCCACCGCCTTCCTGGGATCGCTGCTGGTTGGCCTGGCCGTTGCCACGCTCACGCGATGGATCTTTGCACTGATCAATCCCAACTGGGGCTACGAGTCCCGCCTGGCCGAACACGAGATGGGCGCCGCCCGCTAGAAGGGTTCCCGCCTGGTGCGGTCTAGCGCCGCACGCTCGGCCATCGCCGCACTCGTCACCCTCGCGCTCGTCGCGCTCTTCGGTTGGCAGAGTGCCGATCCGCACGCCGCCGACTTCAAGTCCTTCTACTCCGCCGGCTACGCCGTGACCCACCCGGGCGTCCCGCTGTACGACGTGCCGGCTATCCAGACCGACCCTTTTGGCGAAGTGTTCAAGCTCCCGCCGCCCGCGGCCGTGCTCCTGGCCCCCCTGGGGGTGCTGGAGCTCCGGACGGCCCGGCTGGTCTGGCGGGTCGCGCTGGGCATCGCCTACTTCGGTGCAGCGCTCATGCTCTGCCGCACCTTCGGCGTGCGGCCGCTCTCGCTGGGCTGGGTGGCCACCGTGGCCGCCTGGTCCGTCTTCGCACCGGCCCAGGTGGCCATCGGCGAAGGACAGTGGGATCCGCTGCTGCTGCTAGCCCTGACGATGGCAGCCTGCGCGCTTGCGAGCGGTCATGGCGCGCTTGCCGCCTTGGCCATTGGCGCCGCGGGGGCCGTGAAGCTGTACCCGCTAGCCGTGGCGGCCATATTCCTGGCACGCTGGCAGTGGCGCAACGCTGTCCTGGTCATGGTCACGGCGTTGGGGCTGGTAGCACTATCTGTCACGATTGTGGGTGTTGACGCGCTGCGTGACTACACCACCGGCGTTTTGCCTGCCACGGGCGCCATTACGCCGTACGTTGACAACCAGGCCATCGGCGGAGTCCTGGCTCGCCTGCTGATGGATGATGTGCGCCCCATCGCGCTGCGCGAGTGGGGCGGGCTAGACGCGAGCGTCAAGCTGCTCGCCGTCGCGGCGATCGGCGCGGCCACGCTCCTGGTCGCGTGGCGCCGGCCTACGGATGCACTGGGCGCCGCCACCGGTCTCAGCCTGTTCGTCCCCCTGTGCATCACGTTCATTCCGGCCGGCTGGACGCACTACCACACGCTGCTGCTGCTACCCTGCTTCCTGCTGACGTTGCACGCACGGAGACACGTCCCCGCGGTGTCGCTGCAGGCGCTGCTCCTCGCCCTCTGCTTCCTGGTATCGGCGGCACCCGGGCCGGCCGTGCTGATCGGCGAGGACGTGGATCGCGCGCTCTGGCAGCGCAGTCGCTCAGCCAGCGCAAATGCCGCGGTACTGAGTCAATTCCCCGGGCCGGCGTGGCGGCTGCTACTGTCTTACAAGACGGGATCTGCACTGCTCCTCACCGCGCTGGTGGCCTGGCGCATCGCGCAGACTGCGCCCCGCGCGTCAGCAGACGAGCGTCGGTCAACAACGGCGATTGCGCCGCCTGCATCGCCCCTGAGAGTCTCCGGTTGAGGAGTTGGCTCAGCCGCCGGCTGCCATGGGTCATCGCGGTGGGCGCGGTTGCCGGGGCCTTTCAACTGGTGCAGATCGCCCAGCGGAGCCCCTACGTCTGGCACGACTTCACCCAGGACCACGTTGCCGTCCGCGAGGCGTTCGCCGGCCGCAACCCATATCTGCCCCAGAACAGCCGCATCGCCGAGTTGTTCGGCAAAGGCCCGCCGGAGAAGGAGCCCGCGTACAGCTTCCACCCGCCCACCACCCTGGTGTTCTTCGTCCCGCTGGTGGCACTGGATTACCGCGACGCGTTCGTGGCGTGGATGGTGGTGAGCGCGGCCGCGATGGGGTGGATCGGGTACGTGGTGCTGGTTGCGTTGGGCCAGCCAGGTCGACCGTGGCTGGCGGCGGGACTGGGGCTCACCCTGGTCAACGTGTGGCCCCTCCGCGAGAACTTCATCGAGGGTCAGCTCAACGTCGTAGTCGCCGCCGCAATCGCCGCGTACTGGCTGGGGCTGCGCAGGGGGGCTCCGGCGCTGTCTGGCATCGCGCTAGCGGCGGCCGTGGCCCTGAAGCCGCTGGCCGCCGTGTTCGTCCTCTACGCCTTCTGGCGGCTCCAGATCAAGGTCCTGGCCTGGTCCGCGGTGGCAATGGCCCTGTTCGCGGTCGCGGGAGTAGCTTTGGCAGGACTCGAGGGCACCGCCACGTACGTCTCCACGGCGTACCCCCTGCACGCGGCGTTGTGGCCTGGATACCACGACAATGCTTCTCCGGAGGGCCTGTTCACGCGGCTATTCGGCCCCACGCCCTGGAAGCCCTGGCCGCTCTTCCCGGTGGCCGGCCTCGCCTGGATCCTGACGCTGGCAACCTGGGGACTGGCGCTGGCGCTGCTGTTTGCATGCCTGGGGCGGGGCAGGCCCGAGGACGAGCGGCTGGACGCCGAGCTCGCCGCGCTGGGGTGCACCATGCTGCTGGTCACGCCCATCATCTGGCCGCATTATTACGTCGTGCTCGTGGCTCCGCTCGCCGTGCTGACCGCACAGGCGGTGCGCCGCGTCGATCGCGTGGGGCTGGCCATCCTGCTCGTCTCAGTCTTGATCCTGATGATCCCGCGCAACGAGCTGACGCCGCGACTGCTCGGGACCATTCACCTGCCCGCGCTCATCGCCATCTACGTTCAGTCACTGCGGGCGCTCCGGGCAGCTCATGCGGACCGCGGCGCGCCACGGCGGTCAGCCCAATCGGCGCTCGCCAGAGCCTTGTGAGGGCATCGCTGCCAGCCGTCTCACGCGTCTCGAAAGACCTGTTGGCCCTGTTCGTGCTGGTCATCGGGGCTCTGCCCGCCGTGGGCCCCCTGCTCCAGGATGGCGTCCCCGCTACTCACGACGGCCACCTGCACGTCCAACGCCTCATCGCCCTGGATGAGCTAAACGCCCAGAGCGTGCTCCTGGCCCGGTGGCTGCCGTCCGTGTCGTACGGGCTGGGCGCACCCGTCTTCAACTACTACGCCCCGCTGGCATACCTGCCCGCCCTCACTATTCGCGCGCTGGGGGCGGACCTGGCCACAAGCTACAAGCTGGCGTTCGGACTGCCCATGGTGCTGTCCGGCTTGGCGGGCTACGCGCTGGCCAGGGTCTGGACCGATCGCGTGTCCGCCATCGCCGCCGGCCTGGTGCTGGCCTACGCCCCGTATCAGCTCGTCAACGTCTACGTCCGTGGTGCGCTGGCCGAGGCCGCGGCGGCACCACTGCTGGCCGCCGTAGCGGCGACGACCGTCGCGACGATCCGAACAAGCGGCACGCGCTGGCTGATCGCTCACGCGGCCGCTATGGGCGCGCTCGTGCTAACCCACAACATCACCGCACTGGTGGCCGTGCCCATGTTCGCGACGATCGCCCTGGCGGTCACCTTCGGCACACCGGACCTGATGGCCAGACGGTCGCTGGCCCGTTTCGCCACGGCGACCGGGCTTGGCGTCGCGCTGGCCGGCGCCTACTGGCTTCCCGCGCTGGCGGAGCGTTCGCTGGTCCACATCCAGGCCGCCATCGAGCCCGAGCTGTTCGCGAGCTTCTTCCTGGCTGCGCAGCCGTGGGCCCAGACATCGTTCTCCTACGACTACCTGCAGCCGGTGAGCAGCGTCTCGGGTACGGACATCTATTGGCCGAGGATGGGTCTGGCCCAGCTCGGCCTGTTCCTGATCGCGGGCATTGTGGCGGCCGCGCGACGCCGCACCCGCGCTACCGCGTGCTGGGCGCTCGCCATCGGTCTGGCGTCCATCGCGCTGCAGCTCGCACCCACCCGCGCGCTCTACGAGATCGTGCCGCTGGCGGCGTTCATCCAGTTCCCCTGGCGGCTGCTGGCCGTATTCGGCCTCGCAACCGCACTGCTCACGGCGCTCGCCATCAACGCTGCACCATCCGCCCCGGGTGCCCGACCGGCGCTCGTCGCTGGTGTGGTGGCATGCTCCGCGGCCACGTCTCTCTGGCAGCTCAATCCGAGCAGAGACCTGATCGACCCAAGCGCACTCACTCCGGAGACCATCACGCGCATCGAGCTTGGTGGTATGGGGGTGGGCACCACGCACGGTGGCGAGTACCTGGCCGCCTCCACTCCGGCTGCCAACGCAACCAGACTGTGGAAAGACCTGCGCGATCTGGACACCGCGCGCGGGCACGCCGAGCCGCCCGTTGGCCTCGCGGTGGAGTCGCTCTCCTGGTCGACGGAGGCGCTGCGCACCAGCGTGACCGCCTCGGCGCCAGAGAGATTGACGATTCGTCAGAGTCGTTTCGAGGGGTGGCAGATCCTCGTGGATGGTGTGGACGCGCCGCCGGCACGGGGGCCTCGAATCGGACAACTCGCGGTCCTACTCTCGCCGGGGGCCCACGACGTGGAGTTTCGATTTGGGTGGACAGCGTGGCGGATCGCTGGAGTCGCGGTGACTGGCGTGGCCATCGCCGGCTGCGTGTTCCTGGTGCGTCCGCGTCGTTCGCTGACTACCCTTGTACTGGCGGGCGCCCTCCTGCTGGCGTCCGGCTGCCTCCGCGTGACTGGCTCGCCGGACGTGCCGGTGCGCGACGAGCCGTCCGCGGAGATCAGGCTGCTCGGCGTGCGTGCCGACACCAGCAGCGTCCACCGGGACGGCCGAGCGACCCTCTACCTCCACTGGCTGGCCACCGCGGCCCCGCGCGAACAGGTCACCGTGTGGGTGGGTCCGGTTGACGAGCGGTACGGTGCGCCGGGCCGCTGGGCGCACACACTGCTGGTGCGCACCTGGGAGCGTGGCGAGCTTGTCACCACCCCCACCTCGGTCTGGCTGAGCCCCGGCGCGACGGGTGAGATCGCCATGCGCGCCACGCTCCGCCGCCCGGACGGCGCGCTGCTCCGCGAGATCGAGCTCCCACCGCTCCGCATTGAGAGACCCAGCACCTCATCCGCCCGACCCACCGTCAACAGCGAGGACCGTCCGCTCCCGACGGCACAGATCGATCGCGTCATCGTGGACGGGCGGGAGGCCAGCCGCCTGACACCGGGCGCAATCGTAGACGTTGACCTGAGCCTGGCAGTCGCTCGCCCGGCCACGAGCGACTTGCTGGCCGCTATCGAGCTGACCTCGCCGCGGGGAGGGCAGCGCTCGGAGCTCGCCACGCTTGGGGGGTGGTACTCACCGCCGGCGTCCTGGCGGGCCGGGCAGGAGCTCCGCCAGCGGCTGCGGATGACGGTGAGCGATCAGATCGGTGGGGGAGACGTGGAGCTGAGCGTGCTCGTCTACAGCGCACCGTTTGACTGGTCCGGCCTGGCGCCGTACAGCCAGTTCGCGCCCCGAGCACGCGGCGAACCAGAGCTGCGGCTGGTCTTTCCAGCCAGATTCAGCACGCCGTGAATCGGGCGCTGCTGGGCACCGTCGTCGTCACGTCGGCCGTGGCCGCCGCCTTCCGTCTTCCGCTGCTGGACGGTATCCCAGGCGGCCTGTTCATCGACGAGGCTTCGCGCGGGTACGACGCCTACGCGCTGCTGCGCACGGGAGCGGACCAGTACGGCGTGCGCTGGCCCATCTTCCCGGAGGGCCTGGACGACTACACGCCCGCGCTCTACACGCTGCTCGTAATACCCGCCGTCGCCACGCTGGGACTGACCGAGCTGGCCGTGCGCCTGCCCGCGGCACTCGCTGGGACGATCACCGTGGCACTGTGCACCGTGCTGGCACACCGCTGGTTCGGCTCGACGGCCGGCCTCGTCAGTGGGCTGCTGCTGGCGATCTCCCCGTGGCACATTCTGCCCAGCCGAACGGGTACGGAATGGGTTCTGCTGCCGGCGCTGGTCACGGCTGGTGTGCTCCTGCTTGACCTGGCACGGACCAGGCCACCCCTCCTCCTGGCCGCCGGCGCCGCCATGGCCACCGCGCTCTACAGCTATGCGTTCGCGCGGCTGCTCGTGCCGCTGCTCCTCGCGGGCTGGGTCGTCGCTGAGTGGCGCACGGTCAGGCGGTCACCCGTCTTCGGACTGAGCGGGCTGGGCATCGTTCTCGCCGCGGCCGGGCCCCTCGTGGCCTTCTCCGCCACGGAGGCCGGCCAGGCGCGTGCACGGACCGTGATTCCCATAGAGAGGCTGGGCATACCAGGCCTCGTCCCGTACGCCCTTGCCAATCTCTTCTCGTACTTTGACCCGCGGTTTCTGCTGCTAGGCACGGAACCGACCTTCCACCATCACGTCGCCGGCCAGGGGCCGGTCTTGCCCATTGTGTTCGCGCTGGCGCTCGTGGGGCTGGTCTGGGCGACGCGATCGCGAAGCGTCGCGGCCGGCTTCACCATCTTCTGGCTAGCCGCCGCTCCGCTGGCAAGCGCCCTGCACCGGGAGAGCCCGAGCTCGGCGCTCCTGCTGGGCGCCATCCCCTCCTGGCACCTGCTGGGTGGCGCCGGCGGCGCGGCCTTGCTCGCCTGGACCCGCGGGTGGTGCCGCACGGCCGTCGCCGTCGCGATCGTGGGCGGACTGCTGCTAAGCGGCGCATCGAGCGCCCGCGAGCTGTTCTTCCGCTACCCGGTTTACTCCGCGCCGGACTGGATGCACGGCGCGCGCGCGGCCGTCGCAAACGCCGAATCACGCCGCGCCAGCTACGACGGCGTGCTGGTCAGTGATCGTCTGGCCGGCGTACACCTCCTCGTGCTCTTCTACACGCGAGCAGACCCATCGACCTACCAGGCCAACCCCATCCACGTACGCCAGCCCAACGTCCGTTCGCGCGGGGGATTCGGCGGCTATACCTTCGGTAGGCTGGAGGATCTGCTTGGCAGGCCCGGTCGATTCCTCGTCTGGGCCACTGCGGAGGACCTGCCGCGCATCACGAACCGGGTCCGCGTCCTGGATGAAATCCACTATCCAGACGGGACGCTGGCGCACGCGATCGCCGAGACCAGCCAGCCGTGAGGCCCGCGCTGTACTGGGCTCTCGCGTGCGTGCTGGCCGCCCTTGGACTGTGGCAGACCGTCACGGCCTGGTTGGAAGGCGTGAGCAGCGGGCACGATTTTGTCCAGGACTACGCGGCCGTCCGTGCAATTGCAGAGGGACGAAACCCGTACGAGCCGTACAATCGGATCACCCAGGAGCTGTTCGGAGGCCCGCCGCACAGAGGCAACCTGTACAGCTTCCACGCGCCGTCTTCCCTGCCGTTCTTCCTGCCGCTGCTCCCGCTCCTGCCATTCGGCTACGGCTTTGCGTTCGTCACCTGGGGAGTGGCCTCGCTGGCGGCGCTGGCGGGTGTCTGCGTCCTCACAGGTCGCCAGATCGGAATCCGCCGCTGGGCGGCCGTTGGGGCGCTGCTCGCCTTGGCACTGGCCGCGCTGCCGCCGATCCGCGAGAACTTTATTGAAGGTCAGCTCAACGTTATCGTCACCCTGGGCATGGTGGGGGCGTGGGCGCTTCATCGCGCGTCGCGAGACGTGGCGGCAGGAATCGCGCTCGGCGCCGCATTCGCGCTCAAGCCGATCCCTGGTCTGTTCTTCGTGTACTTCGCGGTGCGGGGTCGGTTCCGCCTGCTCGCCGCGGCCCTGGCGACACTTGCCGCGTGCTCATTGCTGGGCCTCGCGCTCGCCGGGGTGGACGGCGCCTGGATGTGGGCCACAGTGAACTACCCGGACCACGCCGCGATCTGGCCAGGCTACCCGGACAACGGCTCGCTACGCGGCTTCTTCACCCGCCTGTTCGGTCCGATCCCACGCGGTGCGTGGCTCCGTCCACCGTATCCCACGGAGGGGCTCTCGACGGTGTTATGGGTGCTTGCATCGGGTTGCTGCGCGCTCGTGGCCTGGCTGGCCACCCGACAACCGCGCGGTCGCCCCGCGGACGTTGACGCCGAGATCGTGGCGCTGTTTCCCCTGACCCTGCTGGTGACGCCAATCATCTGGCCGCACTACTACGTAGTGCTCATCCCACCCCTGATGATCACCGTCTCGCGGTTGATGGACGCGAGGCGAGAGAATCGACGCCGCCTCATGCTGCCCGCGGTGCTGCTGGCAGCCGCGCTGGCGGTCCTCGCGCCGGCCCATTACGTGGAGCCGTATCGCGGCGACGGGGGCTGGCAGCTCATCGCCCTGCTCCTCGTGTTCGGCGTCACCCTGTGGGTGTGCCGACCGGAGCGCGAATCAGCGCAAGGCGCCTAACCCAACCAGGTAGCGGTATAGCTCAGCCGCGGCCAGGTCGTGGCCCGCCGCGGTCCAGTGCCCGTCCTCCGGGAAGTACACGTCTGACGCCGCCGGCACCGCGCGCATCGCCGGCAACAGGTCCAGTGTGGCGATCCCAGCCGCCGCCGTCACCGCCTGGATCCGACGGTTGGGTACTTCGCGGTCGTAGCGGCGCGCACGATCTGCTGCCTCGCCGCCCATCAACGACCGCCACGCCTCATCCGAGACCTGGTAGTTCGCCGGAGCCACGACGAGGACGAATCGGGCGCCCATCCGCTCCGCCGCGTCGCGCACGCGGGGGATCAGGCGCTCCGTCACCCACCAGGACTCCTGCCACTCCGCGGGCGGCTCGATCAAATAGGTCGGCCGGTTCTTGCCAATCTGCTGGTTCTCCTGGTCTCGCTGCTGCTCACGCAATGCGACGGTCTCGCCGATCCCGTACAGCATCGACCACGAGCGCGCAGTTGACTTGGCACCCTCCCACGCATCGGACGCGGGCGCCACGATGGGGAGCAGCTTGAGGCCGCCTGAGCCGTCCGGGACAAAGAATGGGCGACGGCGCACATCGAGTTTGCGCTCGAGTGAGAGCGCGTATCCGTTGTCCGCGACATCGTTGTCCACGTAGTACACGAGGACCACGACGTCAGGCGCGTACCGGACGCCCTCCTGCTCGAGGAATAGCAGCTCCTGGGCCGTACCGAAACCGGCGTTTCCCGCGTTGATGACCTGCACGTTGACGGTTCCGGCCAACTGAATCCTGGCCTCCAGCCGCTTTGCGATGGTCTGTTCCAGCGGGACCTGCGATCCCTCCACGATCGAATCACCGAGTAGCAGGACTCGCCTCACAGCCGCGGGCTTCTCGTACGGGATCTCCCGATCGCGAAGGCCGCGCGAGTTGATCTGGACGAACGACGTAAACTCACTGGTGTGGATCCAGGCGGTCGCGCCGGGACGATGGAAGAAGCCAAACGTGGGATGGTAGGTCTGAAACGTGGCGATCGTGGTGAGGTCGGCGATGCCCGGAACCCTCGGACCTGCCACTCGCAGGCCGGCCTCGCACACGACGAATGCCAGGAGCAGACCCGCCAGGACCAAGCCGCTCCGCGCGGCAATCCGCCCGCCCACGCGGGATCCGCGTGGTCTAGATGCCTCAGCCGAGCTCACGGCGAAATGGTATCAAGGGGCCGGTAAGGCACGACCGTGGATCTAGCCTCCGTGGCCACGCTCGGCATCGCGATTCTGGCACTCCTGCTGTCGGTGTGGGCGTTGGGGCACGCCCGTAGTCGTGAGAGTCTCCGCGCGCACCCTGCGGAGCCCCACCTGCTCGCGCACGAACCCCGCACAGTCCAATCGCGCGATGAGCCGTGGCATACCGCCGGTTTGGCTGTCCAGCACGCGCTCCCAGGAGCCTCGGGACTCCATCACACACTGGCTACAGGAGCGCTCCGTGGTTTCGTCTCCGCTGGACACCCGGGCGACGCGGCGTTGCTTCTGGAATCTCCGGTCAGCGACGCGATGATCGAGCTGTTCGTGCACCTGGGCCCGAGAATCGGCCTTGACCTGGTGGATGGGCGGACCGTCCCTGTGGACGTGCAGGCCGAACGAGTGGCCTGGTCTGCTAGCGCGCGTCGCCGCGCTGCCGTGGGGCGACTCACGCTGGCGCCGGAACCCGGCTCAGAGACGCTCCGAGTGCGCGTGTCCGGCCAGTTGATTCGGTGTGGCTGGGCGGCGGACGAGCCCGAGACCCTCCGCATCACGGTAGAAGGACTTGAAGAAGACGCCATCGAGGCAGACGCCCAGCGCGAAGAATCGATCGCCCACGCTGTCTCGCTGGCGATCCGGCTGAGTCGGGGCCGCACCATGCGCGACGTGGCGGACTCCGGCTACCCGTTGGCGGCGTGGTCAGCGCTCACGCACACCTGGATCGAAATGTTGGAGGGCAACGCGGTCCAGAACTGAAGCGCGCCCGGGCCGACGGCCGCGGGCGCGCAAATCAGCCTGGTGAGACGGTCAGTGCGAGACTGCCCGAGGGAGCGCCTTGGCCTGACCGATCCAGCCCTCTACCTGCGACTGCGTGGGCGGGCGGGAGACTCCGCTGGCCTCAGCGGCCTTGCCCAGCGCGGCGGTCAAGTTGGCCGCGTTACGCTGCGCCAACTCGGGAACGGAGTCCACGCCAGCATCCTCGAGCAGGTTGGAGTACTGCCGGCCAATGCCATTGATCCGCGCTAGGTCAGCACGGTTGACCAGCTCAAGAAGGTCCTTGTCACCGATCCCGGCAGCCGAAGCAAGGGCCTTGCGCCCAGCCGCGGCTCCCGCCTTCTCCAGAAGCTGGCCGCAGTTGGAGACGCCCTGATCGCCAAGCTTCTTCACCTGGTCCGGCGTGATCCCCCGGAGCTCAGAAACACGCAGGTCACTCACGATACACCTCCGCTCTGCGGTGTTTGCATGCACTGGCTTCTGGAAGTTTCGCCAGCGGCAACTTGGTTACGGCAACGGGCCTACTTCGAGAGCGCGACGATCGCCTGCGCCCACGCAACGAACTTGTTGTTCGCGAGATCGCGCACGGTCTTAATGTTCAGCGCACTCCGAAGTGCCGCGGCATCTGCCGCGCTGACGCCCTGCAAGGCGTCTACCGGCGCGTCTGCGAGCTCCGCGAAGCTCTTGTCCTCAAATGCCTTGTCCACGAACTTGGAGATGTCCGCCAATCGATCCTCCGGCCCTGCAGCCCGCCAGAATTGAGACGTGCCGTTGGCCAGACGAGGCACCCGCCCCCCGCTGGCCCCGCTCGCCGGCCGCTCTCGTCGCGGGCGTTGAGTCGAACGCCAGTATATCACCGTTGCAGCAACGCTAGCGATCCGCGCACACGGCGCGTTGACATGCCAAAGACCATCCGCCAATACTTCGCCCGCCAGTTGCGTGCGCCACCAGATACGCAGCGCGTGTTTTTACTATATTGGAACAATTTTCAGCGTAGATCCGTCACACCACCCGGACGATCGTCCAGCACCGCCGCGGCCGTGCGCGAGGACGACTCGGACCACCAGCAGCAGGAGCATTGAGTCCATGCCCTCCGTCTCTTTCTCTCGTCGCGCAGCCGCCCTTCGACTGCTCTCGGTCGCCGCGGCCGGATTGCTGATCGGCACCGCGTGTGCGTCCGCCCCCAGCAACGCCACGAAGCCCACCGCCGCCGCGAGCCCGGCCGCTAAGGTCGCCTCGCCGAGCCCCGCTGCCAGTCCGGCCGCCAGCCCGGGCGCCAGCCCGGCTGCCAAGCCAGCTGGCTCACCCGCGGCAGCGCCGGCTGGAGCCGCGCCGGCGGCCGCGCCGGCCGGCACGCCCCAGACGTCGCCCGGCTTCGACCCGCGGCGGTACATCGGCGGCGGCAACCAGTACAACTGCGCCACGTTCACCTCTCAGGCTGACGCCCAGGCCGTTCTGCGCGCCGATCCCTCCGACCCGAATCGTCTGGATCCGGACAAGGACGGCGTTGCTTGCGAGAGCCTCCCGGCCCCGACGGACCGCAACCCCGTCCCGCGGCCATAGCCCGATAACGCAGGCGGCAATCACACGAAGGGCCCCGGAGCTAGACGCTCCGGGGCCCTTTCTGATTCGACGGATGCTGCGCTACATGGGGATCCGGAGCGTCTGTCCCACCTGGATCATGTCCGGATTATCGAGCTGATCGCGGTTCGCTTCGAAGATCCGGGGGTATTGGTTGGCGTCGCCGTAGAACTTCTCGGCGATTGCGGAGAGCGTATCGCCGGACTCCACGGTGTAAGACTGCTCGGGTGGCGCGGCCATAGCGGCGGCCTCCACCACCGGCTCCGGCGCCGGCGCGAGCGCCGTCTGGACGCGCTCAATGGCAAAGTCCGCCTCGCCCAACGCCGGGTTCCTACGCTTGGCCTCCTGGAACAGGTAGAGCGCCCGGTTCAGGTCGCCGGACTGCTCTATCTGGGACGCGAAGTTGAAGTAGGCCGCGGCGATCTTTTCGTCGATCTCTGCCTGGTGTTCCGGATCAAGCGCCCGCAGCTTGTCGAGTAGCTCCGTGACCTTCTCGAAGTTGCTGTTGGCCCACGCATCCGCGGTCTCCGCCCAGAGCTGATCCTCCAGGATCTCCTCCGCGGACTTCGCCGGCGGCGCCTCGGCCGCGACGGGCTCGGCTGCCATCGCAACCTCTACCGGCTGTTCGGCCGGCGCTGTGGCGGCGTCCGCGGCGACGGCGGAGGCGGCCGCGAGCTCGTCCAGCGCGGGCGCCGCCTGCGGCGCCCCGGCGTTGGGGTCAATCGCCACCTCGGTGACCGTGCTCGCCGCGGCATCGAGCGCGGCCGCGGCATCGAAGCTGGGAGCCCACGCCTCAGCCGCAGGCGCTGAGTCAACCGCTTGCGGCGGCTCCGCCACGGCCGTAGCCGCGCTTTCGGCGGCGGGCGGCGCCTCCGCCGGGGCCATGCCCACGCTCCGCCGCATCATGTCGGTGAATCGATCCAGGAAACCCATGAGAGCTCTCCTATCTGCTCACACATGCCGCAATGGCATGCGCGCACTTCGGCCCATCCCGCCCGGTCAGCTTGCGGGCGGCCCCGCTTAGCGCCCGCCGCCCAGCAGCCCACCCAACATCCCGCCCAGGCCGCCAAGCGCGCCACCCTCGCCACCCTCGAGCAGCGGCTGGATAGATTCCGGCAGGCGCGACTTGATGAGCTCCAGTGCCACGTCCGCCACCTGGAGGGCGGTGGCCTCGTCCAGACCCACCCGCTCTTGCACGAGCTTTGCCAGCTCTTCTCGCATCATCAGCTCCTAACCTACCCCGTGGGGCGCATTCGCCACCCCCCGGCTCCGGCATTCTAGCCTTCTCAGTCCCGCGATTCTAGAAAACGGCTCGGGCGTAGCGGGCATCGAGCGCCGCGGTTGTGACACCATGTCTGTGCCGGAACCGGGGGGCTACGTTGCGGCCATCTCCCCGCTGAGGAATTCGCGAATGCCACAGCTCGGCGATCACAGCCCAGTCACCTGCCCGGACACGCCGCTCATGCTCATTGGCCGCGAGCCCGGCCAGGACGGCAGTTACGGCCGGCCCTCGACGGATGCAGAGCTCCCGCGCGACCCTTGGGAGCCATCGTACTGGCTGCCCGGCCAGGGGCCCGCCAACGCGTGTGGCACGACCACGCTGACCTACATCCTCAAGTACCTGCTGGGAGCAGAGGCGCCGGAGCGGACTCAGGTTGACAGCAAGATGAGGCGGGCGGACATCTTCTCCGCCCCCATGCTGTTGGCGAGCTACGCGCGCTCCTACGACCTCAGCGTGCGTGTCTACAACAACGCCACCATTGAAATGCTGCGGGACCTGGTGACCAGGGGCGTGCCCGTGATGGTGTTGACGGACACGACCCCCCTGAATCTGCAGGACACCGCCAATCTGCACTGGGTCTCCGTGGTGGCCATGCACGAGGACAAAGTCGCCATCTACAACCCCCACGGGTACCAGGAAGAGGTTGACCTCGCGAGTTTCGAGTCGCACTGGCGGGAGGCGCGCCTCTTTGGCCTGCCGGCCTGGCGCAACTTCATGATCGCCATTACGCGCGATGCCTCACTGCTGCCGCCCGCGCCAACGACAGACTTCTCGGTCGTCGGCGCGAACCTGGCTGCCAGCGGCGTGGCCAGCCTGGTCAACGGCGGGGTCGGTGCCAAGCAGAGCCTGTCCAGCTTCGCGATCCTTGGCCTGCTCGTTGGCCTGGGAACGATCCTGCTGGGGTTATTCCAGGTGATACTTGGCGTACCTGTGCTGCTACTAGGCGCGCTTGCGGGCGGACCCAAGCCGGCAAGCTGAGCGCGCCCGGGCTCAGCCCGGGGCGCGGCTCAGCGCCTCATACAGGTAGCGAATGGCGGACGTGTGTTTTCGCCCGTAGCCCATGTTCGAGGCGGCACGGTACATCTCATGGGCCACGTTGGCCAGCATCGCCGGCGCTCCGGCACCCTGAGCCGCGGCCATGGCCTGGCTCAGGTCTTTCACCATCAAATCAATCATGAATCCTGGCTCGTCACCCCGTGAGGACGGAGTGTCAGGATTCAGTCCGGGAATTGGCGTGTTCTTCAGGAGTCCAAAGCACGATCCGGAGGACTTGCTCACCACGTCGAACATCACCCGGGGATCGGCACCGGCGTGTACGCCAAGATTGAACGCTTCCACAATGGCGGCCGTGTTCACGGCGGACATCAGGTTGTTCACCAGCTTGACCACGCCGCCCATCCCCACATCGCCGCAGTGGATGATGTTGGTCCCCATGGCGCCGAATACGGGCTCCAGCCGCTCAAACAGCTCAGCCGGCCCACCGACCATGATGGTCAGCGTACCATCGCGCGCACCGTTCGATCCGCCGCTCACCGGCGCATCTAGCATCTGAACGCCACGGTCGCGGAACACCGCGTGGACCTTCTTGGTCACGGTGGGATCGATGGTGCTCATGTCAACGTAGATCGCATCCTGGCGGATACCATCCAGGACTCCCGACGATCCCAGCGCGGCAGCCTCAACGTCCGCTGGCCCCTGCACCATCGTGATCACCACGTCACCCGCCGCGGCGCATGCGGCAGCGGAGGTTGCCACGTCCGCGCCAAACTCTCGCAGCTCATCGAGCGGCGCCGGATTCAGATCATAGGCGGTGACCTGGTAGTGCGCCTTGAGCAGGTTCCTGGCCATGGACTTGCCCATAGTGCCCACACCGATGAAGCCGATTCTCGGCCGCGCGCCACCGTCACTCGTTGTTGAAGCCATCACACCCTCGCACGTTCAGCACAGAACCCTTGCCACTCAACGCCGGCGCGTGGTGGACGATCCACCGAGCAGCGAGCCCAGGACGCCGCGGATGATCTCGCGGCCAACCTGGCTACCCACCGCGCGGGCGGCACTGGTCACAAAGGCCCCGAGGATTCGCCCCACCTCGCTGGTGGGCTCCGCCCGCCCGCGGCGCGCTGGCTGGGCCTGCTCCTCTGCCGCCTGCGCGGCGGCCGACTCCGCCGCACGCGCCTTCAGGCGCTCATAGGCCGACTCGCGGTCCACCGCCCGCTCGTAGTGACCGGCCACCGCGGAGGACGACATGATCTGGCGCCGCTCGTCAGGCGTGATGGTGCCCAGAAGGCTCCGTGGAGGGAGCACAAACGCCCGATCTACTATCCCGGGCACACCCTTCTCGTCCAGGAGAGAGACCAGCGCTTCGCCAACGCCAAGCTGGGTGATGACGTCTGTGACGGAGAATTTTGGGTTAGCGCGGAAGGTCTCCGCCGCCGACCTCACCGCCCGCTGATCCTTAGGACTGTACGCACGCAATGCGTGCTGGACCCGGTTACCTAGCTGCCCCAGCACCGTCTCCGGTATGTCGATGGGGTTCTGGGTGACGAAGTACACTCCGACGCCCTTCGAGCGGATCAACCGCACCACCTGCTCGATCTTGTCTTCCAGCGCCTTCGGCACGTCGTCGAACAGCAGGTGAGCCTCGTCGAAGAAGAACACCAGTTTCGGCTTCTCCGGATCGCCCACCTCCGGCAGCCGCTCGAACAGCTCGGAGAGCATCCACAACAAGAACGTGGCGTACAGCTTCGGCTGCTGCATGATCTTGTCGGCAGCCAGGATATTGACCACGCCGCGTCCCCTGGAATCCGTCTGGATCAGGTCATCCAGGTCAAGTGCCGGCTCGCCAAAGAACGCGTCAGCCCGCTGCTGCTCCAGCTCCAGCAGGTTCCGCTGGATAGCGCCCACACTGGCGGCCGCCACATTGCCGTACTCGGTGGTGTACTGGGCGGCGTTGTCGCCAACGTGCTGGACCATGGCCCGAAGATCCTTCAGGTCCAACAGCAGCAGGCCATTGTCATCGGCGATCTTGAAGATCATGGTCAGCACGCCGGCCTGTGTGTCGTTCAGGTTGAGAAGCCGCGCCAGCAGCAGGGGGCCCATCTCAGACACGGTGGCGCGCACCGGATGCCCCTGCTCGCCCAGCAGATCCCAGAACGCCACCGGATAGGCCTCAAAGCTGAAATCGGTCAGCTTGAGCAGCTTGATTCGATCGGTGATCCGCGGATTCTCGCTGCCAGCGCGCGACATGCTGGCCAGATCGCCCTTCACGTCCGCCATGAACACGGGCACGCCAATGCCGCTGAACGCCTCTGCAAGCACGCGCAGGCTGACCGTCTTGCCCGTCCCGGTGGCCCCCGCGATCAGACCATGCCGGTTCGCCATCCGCGGCAGCAGGTGCTGCTCGAACTCGCCTTTCGCAACCAGCAACGGTCCGGCGTTCGTCGCCATCATTGGCTCCCTTACTCTTGCTCTGTACGCTCGCTCAGCACGATCGCTCGGTCTGAATGAGCGGCTTAGTGCTTCGTGGCGGCCTGAACGGCCTTGACCACGGCGGACATGTCCTTGCGGCCATACCCCATGTGAGACGCGGCGCCGTACATCTCGTGCGCCACCGCCGCCAGGATCGTTGGAACGCCAAGGGTCTTCGCCGCGGACATGGCCAGGCCAAGGTCCTTCCGCATGAGGTCCACCATGAACCCGGGCTCGAAGTCCCGCTCCACGGGGGCGTCTGGGAGCACGCCGGCAACCGGGAACACCTTTTGCAGGGCCCAACTACCGCCAGATGACTTGCTGATCACGTCAAATAGGATCCGCGGGTCAGCGCCCGCTTGGATCCCGATGTTGATGCCCTCCGCGACCACCGCCATGCTCACCCCGGCGATGAGGTTGTTCACCACCTTCACCACCTCGCCCATGCCGCTGTCACCGCAGTGGATCACGTTGCTCCCCAGGGCCTCGAGCACCGGCCGACACTGCTCCAGGAGGTCCGCCGGCCCGCCGACCATGATGGTCAGCGTGGCGTCGCGCGCGCCCACCGAGCCCCCGCTGACCGGCGCGTCCAGCATGCGGAACCCGGCCGCGCTAACACGCTCCGCCACACGCCGCGACACCATGGGGTCAATGGTGCTCATGTCGATCAGCACGGTGCCCGGCCTCATCCCCGCCAGCACTCCGGACGGGCCTAGCACGGCCTCCTCTACGTGGGGCGATGAGGGCAGCATGGTGATCACGACGTCGCCGGCCCCAGCTGCCTCCGCCGCACTCGCTGCCACCGCGGCGCCAAACTCGCGCAGGTCCTCAGCAGCCGCGCTGTTTACGTCGAATACGGTCACCTCGTGGTGCGCCTTCAACAGATTGCGCGCCATGAGCGAGCCCATGGTGCCAACACCCACGAATCCGATCGATTGCGTCATCTTGTCTCCGTCCGGATCAGCGCGCTGGAGGGCTACAGGTCGCGACCGCCATCGATCTCGAACGCCGTGCCCGTGACCATGTAGGCCTCGTCAGACGCCAGGTAGAGCGCCGCGCTGGCAATGTCCTCTGGCCTGTTCAGCCGACCCATGGGGATGGTGGAGATGAACTGCTTGCGTGACTCCACGGGGTCGTTGCGGCCGAAGAAGCTGGGCAACATGGGTGTGTCCGTGGCCACTGGATTGATCGAGACAACGCGGATCTTGAACGGCGCAAGCTCAATCGCCAGTGCCTTTGTCAGGGTGATCACCGCACCTTTGGACATTGAGTACGCGCTGAGCCCCGGCCGCGGCCGAATGCCGGCGGTGGAGGCCGTATTGAGGATCACACCGCCGCCCTGGCGCTTCATCACGGGCACCGCGTGCTTGCAACCCAGGTACACGCTGCGTATGTTCACGGCCACGGTGCGGTCAAAGAACTCGTCTTCTATCTCGTCGATCGGCGTGTAGCCCATGGGCATGCCGGCGTTGTTGTAGAGCACATCCAGCCGACCGTAGGTGTTGACCGCGGTAGCGATCATCGCCTTCACGTCGTCGGCGTTGCTCACGTCCGCGCGGGCAAATACCGCCTCGCCGCCCATCTCGCGGATCTGCTCAACCGTCTGATTGCCAGCCTCCGGTGAGATGTCCACCACCACCACGCGGGCGCCCTCGCTCCCAAACAGCTCAGACGTAGCCTTGCCAATGCCAGAACCGGCGCCGGTCACCAGCGCAACTTTGTCCTCCAACCTGCTCACTCTTCCGACCCATCCTTCCGCACGATGAAGTCCCCCAGCACCAGGGTATCGATCCCGCTGCGGTAGAAGGTGTTCAACGCGTTGGCCGGCGTGGTGACGATCGGCTCGCCACGCAGGTTGAAAGACGTGTTCAAGATCACGGGAACGCCCGTCTGGTCGCCAAAGCTGCTGATCAGTTTGTGGTACCGGCGATTGCCCTCCGGGGTCACCGTCTGCAACCGGCCCGTGCCCCCCGCGTGCGTCACCGCCGGGATCGCCTCGCGCTTATCCTCCGCAACTGGTAGCACCACCAGCATGAATTTGGCCGGGTCCTTGGGCCAGGCGTTCCGTCCGCCCGTCAGGTCGAAGTACTCACCGGCCCGGTCAGCCAGCACGCTCGGAGCAAACGGACGGAATGGCTCGCGGAACTTGATCTTCGTGTTGACGATGTCTTTCATCTCGTCGCGGCGCGGATCGGCGATGATGCTCCGATTCCCCAGCGCCCGCGGGCCCCACTCAAAGCGGTCCTGGTACCAGCCAATCACGCGGCCGGACGCCAGCTCACCGGCCACCGTCTCGCACAGCCTGTCCTCGTTCTCGACAAGATCGTAGGTCACGCCACGCGCGTCAAGCGCCGTGCGAATCTCGTCCGGTGAATAGCCACGGCCCCAGTAAGCATGATCCATGGTGAACGTGCGCGGTTTGCCCATCAGCGCGTGATACGCGTAGAGCGCCGCGCCCAAGGCCCCGCCCGCGTCACCGGCGGCCGGCTGGATGTACAGCTCCTCGAAGTCCGTCTCGCGGAGGATCCGGCCATTCGCCACGCTGTTGTAAGCGACACCGCCGGCCATGCACAGCCGCTTCGAGCCCGTCCGCCGCTGCAGGTACTTCGCCATGTTGACAATGGCGTTCTCCGTCATCACCTGCACGCTGGCGGCCACATCCGCGTAATACTGGTTCTTCTCGATGGCGGCGGCCACCGCGTCTGGCGGCACACCAGTCTCCCGGGTGTAGAAGTCGGACTCGCGCTCGCGCGGCGCGCCAAACAGCTCCTCGAATTTGCGGCTAAACGTCTGCGTGGTGGAGTGATGGAAGCTGAAGTACTCCATGTTGAGCCAGAAGCTGCCGTCATCCTTCCCAAAGCGGATGACTTTGTCCACCTTGTCCAGGTACTTCGGGGCGCCATAGGGGGCCATGCCCATGACCTTGTACTCACCATCGTTCACCTCAAAGCCCAGCCAGGCGGTGAACGCGGAGTAGAACAGCCCTAGCGAGTGCGGGAATCGAGCTTCCTGGAACAGCTCAATGCTGTTCTGGCCGCCGCTCTCCCAGCTCGCCTTGCCCACTCCTAGCGTGGCCGTGGTCCACTCGCCCACCCCGTCCACGGTCATCACGGCGGCCTCCTCAAACGGCGAGCAGAAAAACGCGCTGGCCGCGTGAGACAGATGGTGCTCGACAAAGAGGACCTTCTCGCGCTGGACCCCAAGCTGGCCCCGGATCTTGTCTTTGATCCAGAGCTTCTCGTTGAGCCAGGTGATCATGGCCTCTCGAAAAGCGCTCACCGAGTGCGGCCAGGTTGCCAGCATGGTCGTCAGGAGGCGCTCAAACTTGGGCAGCGGCTTCTCGTAGAAGACCACGTAGTCGATCTGATCGGGTGTGATGCCGGCCTGTTCGAGGCAGAACTCCACCGCCAGCGTCGGATAGCCGGAGTCGTGCTTATTGCGCGAGAACCGCTCCTCTTCCGACGCGGCGATCAGCACGCCGTCCTTCAGCAGGGCGGCCGCGGCGTCATGGTAGAAGCACGAGATGCCGAGGATGTACACGCTAGTACTGCCTCCGAACGTCGTCGAGCGTGGTGTCTGTCGTCTTGCGTTCCACCCAGAACGTCTGCGAGGGTGCCCGCCTGATGCGGAGACGGTCCGAGACGAACGCCTGCCACAGTCCAATGGGCACCATGATGGAGAAGTAGAAGACGGTCAGCAGGATCCGCGCCTGGACGTTTGCCACTCGATCCGCCAGCTCCCGCCAGCGCTTCCAACCCGCACCCGCCCGGTCCTTGAATCCGCCCTCAGCTCCCCGACCGGCGACCAGGACGAAGGCGCCGATGAAACCCACGATCGCGAGGACCAGCACCCACCAGTACCCCGCATATTCACCAAGTAGATGCATGCCACTCCGGTATCGCGAGACGGCGCGTGAGGCCCAGCGCGCAAGAGCCGCGGAAAGTCCCCGTGCGTCGGCCGGCGATCGTCACTAGAAGATCGTGTAGATAAAGGGCCCGAGCGGAGTGGCTGACGCGAGGATGAGCAGCACCCCGATCATCAGCAACCCGGCCACGATCGGAATGAGGAACCACGCCTTTCGGTGAACGAGAAACCCGAAAAGCTCCGTGATCGTCCTCAATACGCCCATGCTGCTCCACGCGGCCGACTACGGAACTCGGCGCACCCGGCGAAGTATACAAAAGCACTCGCCTGCGGGTGCCGCGCACTGAGAGACTTCCGTTCTGGAACGCCCAGTCCCCGACCCGGTGCGCTACGCGTTGTGTAATATTTAGCACGCAATTGTGCGATCACCACCCGAGGGGTCTGTGGTGACAGCTCACACGCCAACAGAATCCGACGTCACCGACCAGCCGTACACGGCTGTGCCGGCCGGCACTGTTAGCGACACGGCCGATCATCAGCTCACGCTCAGCGTCGACGGACGCTTGTCCGCGGCCCCCGACGGCTGGGTAGCCATCAGCGGACGATCCGCGGACGAGGCCGATGGCCGCGCCCTTCGTGAATTCATCCATCCGGCGGACCAGGTCACCTGGGACCGCGCCTGGAGCCAGCTCACGCTCCACGGAGGAACGGAGGCAGAGGTCTCCGTTCGCCACCGCACACGCCTTGGAGGCTACCGCTGGATACGGGCCCACTTCGAAGCCGCACGCTCCACCCATGAGCGGCCAGATGCCGTTCGCTGCTACGTCACGGACCTCACCGATCTCAAGAACCTGGCCGCCGTGGAAGAAGCGGGCTTGCGGGTGACCGCGGCCGTGCGCGTCGCAGCTACTCCCGAGGATGCGGCCACCACTTTGCTCCAGGCGATGTGCACCGGCGCAGGTTGGCAGTTTGGCACGTGTTGGCGGCTGGACCCGTCAGACGGCACGCTCCGGGCCGTGACCACCTGGGCGCAGCACGGCGCGGTGGAGCCAACCCTGGAGATCGTCACCCACGCGGCTCGATTCCGTCCTGGATCCGGACTGCCTGGCCGAGTCTGGCAGTCCGGGCAGATGGAGTGGATGGGCAACATCACCACGGACCACGGATTCACTCGTGTTGCCAGTGCCACCGCAAATGGCCTCTACACAGCCGTCGCGGTGCCCGTCTGGGTTCGCGACGAGGTGGTCGGCGTGATCGAGCTGTTGGGCCACCCCAGGCAGGTTCCGGACCACCACACGGCCAACATTGTCCGCACCGTCCTGGCAGCCGTGGGCCAGCGGGAGCCCGGGCCGGCTCCTACCGTGGTTCCCTCGGTCGAGCATTCAGGCGACCCGTTCAATTCCGCCCTCAAGCTGCTCCTCGCGAAACTGGAAGACCTGGTAGCACAGTCGGAGGACGTGCTGGACCGGAGCGCGGGCGCCGAGGAAAGCCGCTAGCCTCGGTCTACGCGGGATCCGCGGAGTCCCAGCAGGTGGCCAATACTAGTAATTGGTAGCGCTGGGTCTAGGATCGAGCGACAGATGCGTGTGGAGGGCAACCAGTCTGCCCTGGCGGCGGGCGAAGATCACGGTCGCCCGGCCATAGCGCGGGAATGGTTTGCCTTCCGGGTCGAACCCCGTAGAGGTCCAGAGTCCCAGCCCCCAGGCCGTCTCGCCGTCCGCGCCCCAACGGATGGAGTCCGGACGGAACGCGAAATCGCGAGTCCTGGGCCAGATGTTCTGCCACTGACCTGACTGCAGCGAGTCCAGGCCCTCCAGCATCGCTCCATACGTGCCAAACCCGATCGCGTCGCTCGCGAAGAGCGTGCGTCCCCGGGGATAGTCCACCGCGGCCACACATGCGACGAGCTCATCGAACCAGGCGCGGACGTCTTGCTCCGTGATGGCAGCCATGCGTTGCGAGCCTCCGTGTCAGTGGCAGGAGCACTCCCCTGCTGGCGGCGGTGCATGGCGGAGGTGCATGGGAGTCGAACCCACCCGCGAACGCGCTCACGCCCGCGCAACGGTTTTGAAGACCGCGAGGCCCACCGGGACCCCTCCACCCCCTCGAAAGGGAAGGCTGGCCGCCGGCCCGAGTATAGCATCGCGTGTTACCGTTGCCTCCCGTGCCTGTCTGGACAGCCGTCTGTCGTGTCTCATTGCGGATCGCCAGCGCCCGCTCGCTCAAAGACAAGCGACAGGTCGCAAGATCCCTCGTGGACCGGATCCGCCGCCGCTTCAACGCATCTGTGGCGGAAGTGGAGGACCAGGAGGTCTGGAGCTCCCTCGTGCTTGGCATCGCAGCGGTCAGCGGCAGTGGCCAGCACGCGTCGCGCCAGATCGAGGCCGTCCTGGAATTCATCGAAGTGTCCCACCCGGAGGTTGAGATCATGGAACGCCACGTGGAGCTGGTGAGCGACTGATCTATCATCTACCCAGCACGCGCATCGGCATCGGCCGCCGCCGCGCAGCAAGCTGGAGCGGATCACGGACGTCACGCTACTGGGTCGGGCGGGCTGTCATCTGTGCGAAGAGGCCGCGACGCTGACCAGACTGGAGTGCCAGCGGGCCGGCGCGACGTTCTCGGAGGTCGACATCGACGGCTCCAGTGATCTCGTCCGACGGTATGGCTTCTCCATCCCCGTCCTCCAGGTTCCCGGCGCGGAAGACCTGGCGTGGCCGTTCTCCGCTGGGGACGTGCGAGCCGCGCTGGCCACGGCCCAGCGCGCGAGACCCGCGGCGAGATCGTAAGGAGAGCACAAGTGCTGCGGGTGGCGATCGAGCGGTGGCTCTTCCTGGCGAACGCGGCTGTCGCCGTGTTCGTGGCCCTACCGCTGGCAGCGCCCGTCCTGGCGTACGCGGGCTGGCTGAACGCCGCCAACGTCATCTACGTGGCGTATCGCTCGGTGTGCCACCAGTGGGCTTTCCGATCCTACTTTCTGTTCGGGCAGAGCTGGACCTACACCGCTGACACCATGAGCTCCCTGGCCGCGGAGGCGGATGTCTTCGCCACGCGCGCCCACCCGCTCCTTGGGTACAAGGTGGCGTTCTGCGAGCGCGACACGGCGATCTACGCCGCGGTGTTGCTGGCCGGTCTCTTGTATGCCATCGCGCGCCGCCGTGCTGCGCCGCTGTCCCTGGGCGCCTACTCGCTGCTGATCCTGCCCATGGCACTCGACGGCTTCAGCCAGCTTCTCGGCTGGCGGGAGAGCTCGCCTGAGCTGCGGACGATCACCGGCGCGCTGTTCGGCGCGGCCAGCGCCTGGCTGATCTACCCGCGCCTGGACCTGGTTGCCGGTCAGCAGTCCAGGCCGACGGCGCCAAGACGGAGCATCCATGTCAGCAGCGCGGCTCCGTGAGCGGGCGCAGCGTCGGCTCCACCGCCGTGGATGAGCCGCTCCCCGCGCTTCTGGTACTCGTGCCGCGGATCGCCACGGCCATAGCCGTGCCGGTGCTGCTGCTTACCGTGGGTATCCTGGCCGTGGCGAGCGATCGCGGATTCATTGAGCGCGGCTTTCAGCGGTATCAGGTCAGCCGCGTCACCGGGATTTCGCCGGAGCAGCTTTCGTCCGTCGCACAGGCCTTCGTGGACTACTTCAACGCACCCGCGGGTCGAATGGACATTCAGGTCCAGGTGAACGGCCGGCGGCGAGCGCTGTTCAACGCCAAGGAGATCCGGCACATGGTGGACGTGCAGTCGCTGATGCACCTGGCGCAACGAGCGCGGACCGTCAGCGCCGTGGCGCTGGTCGTTGCCGTGGCCGCGATCCTCGTTGCCGCCGGACGGGTGGAAGGCCTGGCGTTTGCCGCGCGCCAGCTAGCCCTGGCCGGGCTGCTTGGCGGAGGCATCACCCTGGGCCTCCTTGCCCTGCTGGGGCTGATGTCCCTGGTGGACTTCAGCGCCGCCTTCGTAAAGTTCCACCAGCTTTCGTTCGGCAACGATGACTGGATGTTGGACCCCAGGACGGACTACTTGATCATGCTCTTCCCAGAGGGATTCTGGCTGGACTCAGCCCTGCGCGTGGGGGCTATCACAGGTGGCGGCGCGGCCATCATCACTGCGTTGAGCGGCGCTGCGCTGCTGTGGGCGAATCGGTGGTCTGGAGCATGACCGAGCGACCAGGCACCCTGCCCTCCGATATTCGTGGCCTCCTCCTCGATCTGGATGGCGTTGTGTACCACGGTGACATCGTCATCCCGCAGGCGCCTCCCTTCTTCCGCTTCCTGCGAGAGCGTGGGATCCCTTTCCTCCTGACTACCAACAACTCCACGATGTCTTCTGCCGACTACGTCCAGAAGCTGGAGCGGATGGACATCCACGTCCACGACTACGAAGTGCTGGGGAGCGCCGAGGCCACGGGACTGTACCTTCAGCAGCAGTCCTCACCAGGCGCCCGCGCGTTCGTGATCGGAGAGAGCGGTCTGCGCAACGCCGTTGAGAAAGCCGGATTGATCCTCGCTGAGACGGACGTCGAGTACGTCATCGTGGGCCTTGATCGGCAGGTGGACTACCGAAAGCTGACGCTGGCCGTGAACCTCGTGCGCGGGGGCGCCACATTCATCGGGCCAAATCCGGATACCACCCTTCCGATGCCCGTGGGCGTCATCCCCGGCGCGGGATCGTTCCAGGCACTCATCACGGCCGCCAGCGGCCGGAAGCCCACCATCATCGGCAAGCCGGAGCCAACCATGCTCGCCATGGGCGCGGACCGCCTGAGCCTGCCGGTGGCTCAGGTGGCGATGGTCGGTGATCGACTTGACACGGACGTGCTCGGCGCGAACCGCGCGGGCATGCCCTGCATCATGGTACTGACCGGTGTATCCAGCCGGGCGGACCTCACCACCTCGCCGGCGCAACCGGGGCTAGTGTTGGAGGATCTCGCGGAGCTTCAGGCGCTGCTTGCCCAAACCTAGCTCAGTCCGCCGGCTGCAGATACACCGCGGCCACCCAACCCTGGCGCCCGTCAGGCAGCCTCACGTTACGCCAGGCCCGCCCCTCCGCGGTCTTTTCCGGGCCTACCACCTCGACCCTCACCCCCTCGCGAACCAGGTCAATTCGCCTCGCCAGTGTGCTGGGGTCGGAACGCAGCACGACCCCGGTACCCCCGGTCCCGGACACGCGCATGCGGGGCTGACCGGGCGCGGCTGTGAGCTGCTTGGTGTCTGACACCGCGAGCGCAGACGGCTCCGAGCGGGAAGTAAACCACGAGCCCCAACCGCCGCGCGCCTCCTGCGCCGTGGCGTAGTCCTTGAACGCCGTATATGCCAGGCGCGGCGAGTAATCCTGGTTCACGAGTGAAAACCACGGAAAGCCGTCATCGCCGCCCTCGTGATAGTCGGTGGTGCTTGCGTCCAGGTTTGCCAGCAACATCCCCGACATCCAGGGCCAGTGCTGCCGAGAGTACTGGTATGCCCGCACGATGTAGTCGGCTTGCTCCTCGGCAGAGACGCGCATCCAGTTGAATTCCTTGATGTCGCGCCCCGGGTCCATCAGCCAGCCGAACTCCGTGGCCCATATCGGCGTGGCCGAGTCCCCATTTTTCACCATCAAGGCCCGATAGATCTCCGCCCGCCTGAAGCAGATGCTGCACTTCTGGGGATCCTGCTCCGGCGTGAAGTTGCCACCGTAGTTGTGCACAGCCAGTGCATCCAGGTAGCCCTTGATCCCCTCGTCGTACATGCCCTGGATGAACTCCAGGTCTTCCACGGTCCCGGGCGCGCCGCCCGTATTGGGCGCGGGTCCGCCGCCCACTACCAGCGCCGACGCATTCCCCGCCTTGACGCCTCGATGGGCGGCCTTCACGAAGCGCGCGTAGGCGGCGGGGTCAGGCGGCCCACCCCACTCAAAGTCGAGATTAGGCTCGTTCAGGATCTCATACGCGACAGCACGATCGCCCACGTACGCGGCGAGGTCTCGGTGGAACGCTTCCACCTGCGCGAGATCCGCCGTGGCCGGTGACCCGCCGGCCCAGGCCGGCACGCCGTCTACCCGCAAGATGAGCTTCAAGCCGGCCTGGCTCGCCATCGCCAGCATGTTGTCCACGTCATTCGGTAGGCCCATGTCCCACAGAAGCTCGCCGGTGCGCTGCTGCATCCGGGGCCAGTACACCACCATCTTCACGTGGGGGAACCCCGCCTCCCGCGCGAGCTTCATGCTGCGCGGCGTGGCGTGGTCCACGCTGATGCCATTGACGAAATCTGCCGCCTGCGCGTGGACGGGCTGCGCCCAGCCACCGGCCCCGACGATGCTCCAGGCCAGTGCACACGCTGCGGCGAAGCGCGCCAGGGGTTTCACCAACGAGGGCAACGCGAGTCCTCCGACGTTCTGAGTCGTTCTGGATGTAGCTCGCATTCGCGACTGCGCCACCGCGCATCGCAACCGATTCGACCGCTACACCCAGGCCCGCGCAGCATTGAACTGCATTAGGTCAACCAATTGCCAGTTTTTGTCAACTGAATCTGAGTTGACGGCGCGAAGAGGCTGGTTTTCATCGGCCGCACCGGCGCACCTGTTCGAGGGGTGTTGATAAAATGATCACAGTGGGCCGTCCGAAGTCCGACCCACCATTGGGTCGTGGAGGACGCGGCATGAGCCTCGGGGAGCGAATCCGCGGGGTATTCGAGTCAGGGGGAGGCCAGCACGGCCGTTCGCGCCCCCAGGCTCAGCCCATCGGTGGGCCGCGCTTCGCCGCGGGCGCCCGACCGAACAACCAGTGGCTTGGAATCGGCCTGGCCGCGGCCGCGGCAGTGCTGCTGACCGCCATCCTGGTGTTCATCATCCTCTGGGTGGCAAACGCGGGCAGCCGATCCGCGGCCGCCACGGCCACCCCGGCTCGCGCCGCGGCGACCCCAGCGATCCCCAGCGCCGCGGAGATCCTCGCCACCCCAGCGCCTGCACCCGTGACCACGATTCTCCCCGTCGGCCCTGCATCGCCCGGGAGCACCGGTATCGGCGGGCTGAGTGATAGGCTCCAGATCGCCAACACGGACGGGCAGGGTGTGAACCTCCGCCGCGAGCCCAGTACCACCGCGGAGCGAATCAAGGTGGTCCCAGAGCGCGATCTGGTGGATGTGATAGGACCCGACCGCGAGGTGGATGGGCGCCGGTGGAAGAACGTGCGGACGTTGGACGGGGACACGGGATGGATTCCCGCGGCGTTCCTCGTCGCGGAAGGCGCGTCGCAAGCACCCTCGCTGACCATTGCTGCTCCTGGCTCCGGCTCCGCGGCAGATGCCACCTCCACCCGTGCGCCCGCCGCGACCGCGGGTCCCAGCACGCGCACCGGCAGCGCAGGCAAGGGGCAGGTTGGGAACACCGGCGGTCAGGGTGTGAACATCCGGTCAGAAGCTGGTGGTGGCCGCGTGCTCAAGACGCTAGCGGAGGGCACGGCTATCGACACGTTGGGTCCGGAAATGGTGGTGAATGGCGTCGTCTGGCGGCAGGTCCGCGACGCTGCTGGGGTCTCCGGCTGGATGGTTGGCAACGCTGTGGTCCCGGCCGGCAGTCTGCCCACTCCCACTCCGCCCTCGGTACGCGCCACCCCGTCTGACGTGCAGCCCGTAGTGGCGCCAAAGCCGGGCGGCCAGCCCGCCGCCACCTCCGCGCCGGCTGCGCCCACGGCCACGCCGCAGCCGGGAGCAGCCCCCACGAAGGCCCCCACCTCAGCACCGTCGAGCGGTGGCGGCGCCACGCCCACCCCGAAGCCGCTGCTCTCCGTGCCAACGCAGGCGCCCACGGCTACCAAGAAGCCCTGATCTGCCTCACTCGCGGCGGTAGTGAGGAGCGGCTTGATGTGTGCGTACGAGATGTGTGCGTACGAGATGTGTGCGTACGAAAGGTAGCGTCTTCCCCGCGCTGGAGACCACCGGCTCGGCGCGGCTAACCCGCAGGCCCCCACTCGCACGCAGCAGGCTTGCCTGATGGCGCATCGCCGTATCGCCGCGCTCCAGCGTCTCGAGCACAAGCCGCACAACGGCGTCGGCATCCACCTGGCCGACCCGATGAGAGACCCGAATCTCAATAGGCCCACTATCAGCGGAATCATGCTCCACGAACTGATAGTCCGCCGGGCCTCTGCCAAAGCGCGACGGGAGCTCACGATCGATGACGATCGCAATCATCGATCGTGTCACGGTGACTCCCTCGCCCGTCAGCTTCTCGTGGCTGTGGATCTCAGACAGATGCGTCTGTAGTCCCAGTTGTCCCAGTGGGCACTCGCAGTCCCGCTCAGCCAGCACTGCGGAGTCGCCAAGATCCACGTTCAACGCGATCTTCGGTGCCGACGGGCCGAGCGCTGTGAACAGCAGCGGCCGCGCGTCCGGCGCGGTGCCGCCTCCGTCCGCGGGAGACTGAATCACCGCGTACCGATCCGTGAACACGTGTACATCGTCCGCTGCCAATGGCGCGGCGCACGAGTAGCCAATGCCAGAGAGCTCAACGGCACTGTAGTCCACGATCGCACGGGCGCCGCTTTGCTCCAGCAGCGCGCTCCGCGGATGCGTGAAGGGCTCGCTTTCAACCAGGAACGTGGCGCCACGCAGGCTCAGCCCAACCTGAGTAGACCAAAGCGCCATCCGAACCGCGGAGCTGACGACCGTGTTGAAGAGCACGGGCCCGTCCTGGAGCATCGCGTGAAGCGCCAGGGCAGCCTGACCGGGCTCGCGAACGTCGAGGAATCGCGGTAGCGGGAATCGCCGTCCCGCCACCTTGCCAAGCCCGGCGAGCAAGACGGCGCCCGCCCGCACGGTCCACGGCAGGGGCTGCACAGGGTAGTACCATGCCCGGGTACGGGAGCCGAGACGCGCAACCGTGAGCATCCGGTTGAACGCCCCCGTCCACCACATCACTAGATCTGCCCCGACTACCGCGTGCGCATCCAGCACCACGGCCAGCTGCGCCGCAAGATCGCTCACGAAATCCAGCGATCGGTAGACCGTACTGGCGACGCCGCCGGTGCCACCCGTCAGCATTACAAAGTGGGGCCGCACGAATGGATTGTCGAACTCCGCGTCCTGCCAGTGGAACGTAGAGCTTCCACGCAGAGCAGGGCGGCGTCCTTTCAACTCATCCAGAGCCACGTAGACACCCTGTCGCGCGAGCGCCGCCAGCGCCCCCTCCACCCCCTCGCGGGCTACGAGCGCCCTGAGATCGCCGCGCTCGCACCCCACGCGGGCGAGCAGCGCGCAATACGGGCTGCCCGGCCGATCGTAGACCTGCCGGTCCACCATCGCCAGGAACCGTGGCCCCCGCTTGGCGAGTTGACCACGCACCTGATCACGCGCCCATTCCGCGTCGATCCGCCCCCGCAGGAATCCGGGCAGATCGCGCGCCAGCCGGTAGGCAAACCAGGGCGAGTCGCGGGCTGCAATCACGGCTATTGCGTTGCCACAGGATGGCGCCGCCCACGGCATGGGCGGCGCCTCACCGGATGCACGGGGTTCAGGCAGTGGCCACCGCGGCGCCCGAGGCAATCGATGGCGCGCCATCGATCCGAACGACGTTTTCGTCCCCGTCTAGCTCGAATGGCCGCGGGCTCCCCACCAGATCGAGCGTCCCGATCGAGCGCGCCTCGTCCAGCAGTGCCTCCGACACCAACATCTCGTCCAGCGCCAGCGTGTTCTTTATCCAGACCACGCGCGGCTCGCTACCCGCACCGGATGACTTCAGTGCGGCCTCCATCGCCGCCAGTTCAGATTCCATGACGATGGGGATCTTGCAAGCGTCGATGGCGTTCGCGGTCAGGCCGTTCATGTAGGTCTTCCGCATGTCTATCTGATCGAACAGGCGCCGCGTGGTGAAATCCGCGATGCCCATACCGAGCGCGTTCCCCTCCGATTCAGGCGTGATTCTGAGCACGGCGATTCGGCGGAACATGGGTTTCTTCTCCCCTCCGATTCGCCGCCACATGCCCACGACGTTGTAGTCCATCCCGCTGCCAGACAGATTCTTGCCAAGCTGATCGACCACCAACAGGTCCAGATCGTCAAACGGGATCCGCGGCAAGAGCTCATTCGCAAGCACGAGGAGCGCACTATCGGTCTGGTGGAATCGCTCTGGAGAGGTTCCGCGGATCGTATGAAGCTGGTGGTGAGCGTTCTCCACCAGGCCGATGCCGGCGACGATCTTGCCGGTCCCCAGCGTGACAGCCGCCACGGCGGGAATCGTGTGTGCCAGGCCACGGGCGTGAATCCCCTCCGCTCCACGCTGCTTCCCCAGGCCAATGGCGACCATCTTGCAGAGGCCACTCTCGATGTCTGCCCGAAATGCCGTGTGCGCCTTCACGCGCCCCACCACGACAATGCCATCCGCCTCGTGGGCGTTCCGGTCCAGGTGCACGGGGAACCCATCGTCGAGCGTGCCCACGATGACGGTATCCATGGTGGCCAGGACGGGTGCTCCAACCTCAGCCTCGGTGATGCCGTATTCAGCGAGCACAGCGCGCTGTCCCTCGGGCGTCGCGCCGCCGTGGCTGCCCATCGCGGGCACCACGAACGGTTCCGCGCCCATCGCGCGGAGCTCCGCCACGACCGAGCGCACGACAAGCTGAATGTCCGCGATCCCGCGGCTACCCGCCGTTACGGCGATCCGATCGCCACGCTTGACCCGTAAACTGGCGCCGGACGCGGCAATGGCAGCTCGGACCGCCTGCTCCACATCCAGGATCCGCTCGTTGGACAGGCGCTGGCGCGCCAGAACCATCCTGGGCAACGCCATCCGGGGAAACGTCATCACAGCCTCCGTCCGACGGCCGTCCAGCGACGCTGGCTAGACGGCGAGATCGGCGAAGTACAGGATACTGAACGCCGCCGAGTTGTTCACGGCGTGGCCCACCACGGACGGCAGCACGCTGCCCGTGCGCTGGTACACCCAGGCAAACAGAAGGCCCATGACCAGGATGGGCAGCAATGCTGGAAGATTGAGGTGGAGGCTGGCGAAGAGCACCGCGCTGGCAGGGTACGCGAACAGCGCGCCGCGTGTCTGGAGGTAGGACCGAAACACAAATCCCCGGAAAAACAGTTCCTCCGCGAATGGCGCCAAGATCCCACCCGTCAGCACAACCGCCGCGAATCCGGATATCGGGAACTCCCGAATGCAGCGAAAGCTCTGGATCTGCGTCTGGTGTACGCCCAGCCTATCCAGACTGAGCTGAACGGCCGCGCTGCAGATCAACACGGCCACGCCGACCAGCAGCCCCGTACCGGAATAACGGAAGAGCGCCGTGCCACTCACACCTAGATCCCTCCACGAGATCACGCCAGGGCGAATGAAGCGTCCCCACATGACGATGAGCAACGCAGCCTGAACGCCAGACGCCGCGGTGACAAAGCCGGGCACCGTGCACAGCCCGACGTCGGGCCGCCCCAGGTGATACGGAAGCGAGAGCAGGTTCCCCAGCAGCACGACAAGTGCCACCGCCGCGAGAACCAGGCGGTGGGAACCGTAGCCCATGGAGGCCGCGGCGTGCCCAAAGAACCCCGGCGCCAGGACGTACATGCTCAGTCCTACCGCGATCAGCACCGCGCCCGCACCAAACGTCCAGATCATCGGCGAGATGAGCGCGGCGAGTCCGTCGATCGGGAGGACCCGCGCCGCGGCAACAACGACAATCCCACCCAGGATCAGCAGCACACCCAGCCCGGCGGTTGGCCACGCCAGACGAAGGAGGAGTCTCAGCCAGGGATGGAGCTCTCGCCCGCCGCCAGTGCCCACATCCGGGGCCGCGGACTCGTCTGGTGGCGTCAGCCCCGGCCCCACCGGCTGATTAGGACGTGACCAGGCTGCGGAGCTCGTCCTCGAACGATGAGACATCCGCGAAGGCCCGGTACACCGAGGCAAAGCGGATGTACGCCACGTGGTCCAGCAGCCGCAGCTTCTCAACCACCAGATCTCCGATGACGCTGCTGTTGATCTCCAACACGTCGCGCGCCCGGAGCTCCGCCTCCACTACGTCCACCAGCCGGCGTATCGCCTCGCTGCTGATGGGTCGCTTGGCGCAAGCCGTGAGCAGACTGGCGTGCAGCTTTTCACGGTCAAACGGCTGCCGACGTTTGTCCTTCTTCACCACCATGAGCTGAGCGAGCTCAGCACGCTCATAGGTGGTGAACCGACCACCGCAGGCCTGGCATTCCCGCCTGCGGCGTGTCACCGGCGCATCGTCAGAGTCCCGCTTGTCTACAACTCGCGTCTCGCGAGATCCACAGAACGTACAGCGCACGGCGTGATATTACCACATTCAGTCGCAGATATGAGTGGCGCGCTGTCCGCTCGCTACAATTCGGCGCCGGTGGACAACGTGCCTCGGCGGCTGAGGAGGCAGTTTGGAAGACACATTGCGCGCCATCTTGCTCGGCGGGGTAGGCGAGGTGGGCAAGAACTCCACCCTGTTCGAGTACGACGGCGCCATGGTCATGGTGGACGCGGGCGTCAAGTTCCCCGACGAGGGGCTTCACGGGGTAGACCTGGTCATCCCGGATTTTGGCTACGTGGCGGATGCCGCCGAAGATCTCGTGGCCGTCCTGATCACGCATGGACATGAGGACCACATCGGCGCCCTGCCATATCTCGTTCGTCAGCTCAGGCGCGACGAGAAGCTCCCCATCTACGGCACGGCCATTACGCTGGGGCTCGTTGCCACTAAGCTGCGAGAGCACAAGCAGCTTGATCGGGTGGACCTGATCGAGATCCAGTCCGGTGACAGTATTGAGCTGGAGCCGTTCACCGCCCAGGCCGTCCGCGTCAGCCATTCGGTGCCGGGTTCCGTAGGCTTTGCCATCGATTCACCCGTTGGCACCGTCTTCCACACTGGCGACTACAAGTTCGATCGCCAGCCAGTAGACGGGCTTGGCACAGATGAGGATCTACTTCGCCAGATCGGTGATGACGGACTGCTCGCGCTGTTCTCTGACTGCGTGAGAGTGGAAAACCCGGGCTGGACCGGCTCCGAGACCACGGTGGGCGAGCACCTGGAAGACATCATCCGCGAGTCCGCCGGGCGGGTGATCATTACCACCTTTGCCTCCAATCTCTCCCGGCTCAGGCAGGCCATCGTGATTGCCCATCGCCTGGGACGGAAGGTCGCCGTGGCCGGCCGCAGCATGGAGCAGAACCTCAAGGTCGCCGCTGAGGTGGGGTTCCTGGACGTGCCCCAGGGCACCATCATCCCGCTGCGCGAGGCGCAGAACCTGGCCCCTGACAAGCTGGTCCTTTTCACGACCGGCAGCCAGGGCGAGCCGAGCTCAGTCCTCAGCCGCATGGCCATGGGCGACCATCCGCACGTAAAGATCATCCCGGAAGACACCGTTGTCTACAGCGCCGGCCCCATCCCGGGCAACGAGGTCACGGTCTCTCAGTCCATCGACAACTTGTACCGCCGCGGCGCCCGCGTGATCTACCGCGCCATTCGGGAAGGCATCCACGTCTCCGGTCACGCCAGTCGGGACGAGCTCACCCACATGCTCGGGCTGCTGCGACCAAAGTTTGTGGTCCCCATTCACGGCGAGTACCGCATGCTGGTCCAGTATGGCGATCTGGCCGTGGCTTCGGGCGTTCCTCGCGACAACGTGGTGATCGCGGACATCGGTGAAGTGATCGAGTTCACGCCTGACTCGGCCGAAAAGAACGGCTCCGTGAAGTCCGGCGCCGTCCTGATCGACGGACTGACCATCGGAGACGTCACCCGCGTAGTGCTCCGCGACCGCACGCGCCTGGCCACGGACGGCGTCCTGATCGCATCTGTCGTCGTTGATCGCGAGTCCGGCGACATCATCGGTGGGCCGGATCTGCTCTCCCGCGGGGTGGTGGACCCGGAGCAGGACCAGATCCTCCCCGAAGCGCGCGATCACCTGCTGGACGTCCTGGAGAGCGTGCACCACCACTCGCCCACACAGGCGTTCTTGACGGGTAAGATCCGCGAGACGCTCAGCGCATTCGTCTACGAGCGAGGCCGCCGCCGGCCCATGATCCTGCCAATCGTGACCGAGGTCTGAGGCGTCGCCACCCAGATACGTGGCGACGCACCCGGTACATTGTCACAAGAGGTGGTCGAGCGGATTCTCCACGGCCAGATCCTCACCCGCAGCAGCGATCAGTAGGTCCGAGTCTGCACTCACCAACACCAGTGGTGCCATGCCTCGACTCACAAGCTCCCGACTTGCGACGAGCGCCGAGGCAAGCTGGACCGCGTCATACCCGCGAAGTCTGTAGCGTTGCGTCAGCGCCACCGCTTCCCCTATCACCTGCGGAATAACGCCGATGACAACGCAGCGTTCATCACAGTCTTGTAGGAATCGTCGGAGCACGGCGCGTTGGTCTAGGGGACTGACCTGCGGCCGCGCGCGAAACCTGGCCGCGAATGCCGCGGCGACCTCCACCCGCGTGACAGCCGCGACCACAAACTCGTGCGACGAACCAGCGTTCATCAACCCGCGAATCCAGTCACTACCAGTTTCGTCTACATAGCGCTTTACAAGGGCGCTCGAGTCGAGAAAGTAGCCCGTCACTCCCTCGATCCGCGCTGTTCGAGAATGATGTCGCTCAGCATCGGTTCGCCCGCCGCAGTCAATGCGCGCCGCATGTCGTCGAGCGTCCACGCAGTCTCCGCGTCACGTGGCTCGGCGATGGCCGATACCCAGGTCAGTCCAGCGATCGCGAGAATCTCCCGCACGGACCCGAGTGGCTCCACGCTCTCTGTCGGCTCACCTGTTACGGCGGCGCCTTGAGTGTGCTCTTGAACATCCTCGGCCTCGTGCGCCTCCCGGACCGCGTCGAAAAGCGCATCCCCCATCTCCATTGTTGGGACCGCGAAACCGTGAACGCCACCCCCGGCCCGAAGCGCACGCTCCACGATCTCGCTGGAGATGTCCTCCGGCCTTCGGCCAAGTCGCTCTGCCGCCTCACGAAGCCGCCTTGCGCCGTCGGCAGACAGGGCTATTGTCAGTCGCGGCATGCGTAGACACCCGTCATCGAACGACGCCTCGCCTCCTCAAGGGCCGATGCATGGCTGAGTCGTATTGTACGCTCCGGGCTGGTTCTGCTCAGTCCGCACTCGGGAGCAGGCCGACCTGGCGATATCGATGGCGAACGGAGCTACGAGGCTGGGAACCGCGCAAAGTACGCCTTGACAGTCTCGAAGTAGCCGCGCGCGACCGCGTCCTGGATCTTCTCCTGTCGCAGCGCGCGCGCGTCCTCTGCATTCGTAATGTACAGAGGCTCACCGATGATGCCGGGCATCTCGCTGGGTCGCTTCACGATGTCGCTGGCGGGCCCCAGGATGTAATAGTGCGAGCCACGACCCAGCACGCCGCTATCGGCCGTGGCGCCGCGATTATCGGTCTCGTAGCCAGCTTCTCGCAGTGACTTGACCAGGTTGGTCTGCGCCAGTTCCGCCAGGGCCTTCGCCCGATCGCTAAATGAACGTCCATCCGCGTAGAACACCTGGGTGCCCTTCCTGCTCGTATCCGCCAGGCCGTTGAAGTGGACAGAGATCATCAGGTCAGCACGCACCCCATTCGCGCGATCCACCCGCGCCTGCAGGTCATCCGCCAGGCTGATCTTCTGGTCACCGGTCAGATCATCCTTACCATTAACCTGGGCGTCAGACGTGCGCGTCATCACCGCCACGTAGCCGGCTGAGCGCAGCAGCTCTGCGAGCTTGCCCGCCACTTTGAGATTGAGCTCCTTCTCCACGAGCCGCGTGCCGTCCACGAACTGGTAGGACGAGCCGACTTCGCTGCCGCCATGGCCGGGATCCACCACAACGGTGGGCTCCTTCTTGAAGGCGCCGCGAAGATCCGTGCCGCTGAGCGCCGACGGCCGCGCCAGGGCCAGTGGAGAACGCGTATCGAACTGCCCGAACAGCGCGTTCTGCTTCGCTTGTGCCGCCAGGTCTCCCGGCAGGTTCTGAAGCGTGAGAATGGCCTTCACGTAGTCCGCCAGCAGCAACCCTTGCGTTGCGCCCGTGGCCGCGTCGAAGTGCATGATCCCGCGCTGGAATCGCTGATACACGAATCCGGCGTTTTCCGGATCCGGTGTGGGCTTGGAGGTGGGCAGGCCCCAGACCTCCATGTTGAAGCCCAGGAGCAGCCCGCGATCCACCGGCCGGTCCGGGAACGCGTCCTCTGCCCGCACGCTGTTGATGAACGTCTGGTAGAAGTTCACCTTCATACCCTGCCATTCATCAGGACACATGTCTTTGATGAACTGGAGCGCCTTCACGTGGTAATCGGGCGTACCCACCTTGGGCTGCCGCACGATAACCTCTTGATCGAGTCCCGGCAGGGTTGAGCCATTGATCTTGGTGTAGGGCAGCAGCCCATCATCGAGGATGTTCATCAGCCCAGTGGTACCGTCCGGCTGTTGCTGGACGATTGCTCGCTGGAACACCTGGACTTTGGACCCAAAGAGCGTGAACACGTTGGAGACGGGGTAGCCAAACGTCCGCACGGCGCCGCGGCGCTTGAAGTAGTCCCAGAACTTCTCGTCGCTGACGCGGTAGCCGGTCTGCTGGAAAAGTCGAGCGTCCTGTTGTTGGGCGGTCACGAGTGGCTGTGGAGCCAGACCGAAGACAAGGGAGGCGACAATGAGTCGCAGTAAGAAATGAGACATCACCACGTGTGGCACTTCGAGATTGCGAGGCGGAGCTAGAACCGTACCCTAGCCGGCGTGCCACGAGCCGTTCAGGAACCCCCGTCCTCGAAAACTGGAACGAGATTGTAGCGGCGGGGTTGCAGGTTTTAGGCTGGCCGGGTGTGCTGGGGTGCGCAACGTCTACCATTAGTCATGCAGCTAGTCATGCAGCGACACGATCTGGAGCAAGCACTAGCCAACGTCCCCATCGCGGACGCCCATTGCCACCCGCCACTGCGGGATGGTGAAGAGCTCCCACTCAGGGACTTCCGCGGCTGCTTCACCGAGGCGCGCGACCCCGCGGTGCTCGATGCGCAGGTCCTTACGTCCCTCCACTTCCAGCATGCGCTCCCCATCCTGGCGGACGTATTAGGATGCGATCCGGTGGAGCAGGCCATACTTGGGGCGATGCGCGCCCGAGCGCTCGATCAGCGCGTGCGCGCGGCGCTGAGCCACGGCAACGTGGACACGCTGATCGTCGATGACGGGTTCCAGTTCGATCGACTCGCGTCGATCGAGCGGCTGGCGGAGCTCGCTCGCCCCGCGACCGTCTCGAGAATCGTCAGAATCGAGGCGGCCGCGGAGCGGCTCGTCCCTCTCGCCGCCGGCCTGGACGACCTCCAGGCTCGGCTCGATGACCACATCATTAGTTCCGGCGCGGTCGGACTTAAGAGCATCATCGCCTACCGCTCGGGCTTGAACCTGGAGCCGGCCAATCGCTCCCGCGCCAACCAGGGGCTCGCGGCCGCCAGAGCGACCTACGAGCGCGGGGGCACCGTGCGACTGACCGACAAACCGCTGCTGGATTCACTGCTCTGGTCCTCGCTGCGCACGGCCGCGCGCCTGAAGCTGCCCGTCCAGTTTCACACCGGGTTCGGCGACACGGATGCCGACCTCCGGCTGGGCAATCCTCTACACCTCCGTCCGATCTTCGAGGACACAAGCCTGCGATCCGCCCCCATCGTGCTGCTGCATTGCTACCCGTACGTACGCGAGGCGGCGTACCTCGCCAGCGTGTACTCCAACGCTTACGTGGACCTGTCCCAGACCATCCCGCACCTCACATTCGGCGGCGGGCGCGCCCTTGGTGACGCGCTTGGCCTGGCGCCCAGCGGAAAGGTGATGTACGGCTCAGACGCCCACACCGTCCCCGAGATGTACGCCGTGGGCGCCACCTGGGCCCGGCGCAACACCACCGCGCTGCTGGCGGACTGGATCGATCAGGGCCTGGACGAGAATCGGGCGCTTGAGATTGCCAGAAGGTTCCTGGGCGAGAACACGCGAGCACTCTACCAGCAAGGCTGATGGAGCTCTGCGCCGCGTGTGGAAATGAGCTCGAAGCGCAACAGGCCATCGCCGCCGGCTCGATGCTGTTCCACCTGGACTGCCGCCCCCAGTGCGAGTTCTGCGGTACGCGGTACGAGTCAGGAAACGCCGGTTGGGACTTCCGCGGCGCCGTGATCTGGACCGGCGAGTGGGGATACGTCAACCGATTGAACACCTCGTACTGCCCCACCTGTACCGATGACGGGGAGCGACGGGACTACGGACTGGGTTGGTAGAGCGCTCCAAAATCGCGCCGGCGGCGGGAGCCCGATGTACCATCAACGCCAACGTCCGCCCAGGAGCCAAGCATGTCCTCACCCGTTCGGATCGGCGTCGGCGCCGGCTTCTCCGGAGACCGGCTGGACGCCGCGCTCCCGCTGGTCGAGCGCGGCAACATCCAGTACCTAATCTTCGAGACGCTGGCCGAGCGGACGATTGCGCTGGCCCAGCTCGAAAGGCTCCGCGACCCCAGCTCCGGGTTCCACCCCTTCCTGGAGGAGCGCCTGCGGAGGGTCCTCGTCACCTGTCGCCAACGTGGCGTGAAGATCGTGAGCAACATGGGCGCCGCGAATCCGGAGGCGGCCGGCCGGCGCGCGCTAGCGCTCGCGACGAGTCTCGGGCTGAAGGGTCTCAAAATCGCCGTGGTGCTCGGCGATGACGTGCTGGATCAGCTCCGCTCGACGGACGTTCGCGTCCACGAGACGGGCCAGCTCGTTCGGGGAATGCCCTCCCTCGTCAGCGCAAACGCGTATCTGGGCGCAGAGCCAATCCGCGAGGCGCTCGAGTCGGGAGCGGACGTGGTCCTGACCGGGCGAGTCGCAGATCCCTCGCTGGTGCTCGCCCCACTTGCCCACGAGCACGGCTGGGGCAGTGCTGACTGGGACCGGCTCGGCGCGGGTATCGCCATCGGACACCTGCTGGAGTGCACCACCCAGGTGACCGGCGGCTACTTCGCCGACCCCGGCTACAAGGATGTCCCTGGGCTGGCCAACGTGGGCTATCCCATCGCCGAGGTCGCAGCTGACGGCACCGCGATCATCAGCAAGACGCCGGGCAGCGGCGGCCTGGTCAGCACCGCGACCTGCAAGGAGCAGCTTCTCTACGAGGTCCACGACCCGGCCGCGTACCTCACGCCGGACGTGGCCGCGGACTTCACCGGCCTGTCCCTCAGTTCGGCGGCCCAGGACCGGGTCCATCTCCAGGGCGGCCGCGGGCGTCCGAGACCGGCAACGCTGAAGGTGTCCGTGGGCTACCGTGACGGCTGGATCGGCGAGGGCCAGGTGTCGTACGGTGGGCCCGGCGCCGTCGAGCGCGCCCGTCTGGCCGGCGAGGTGGTGCTGGACCGCCTCGAGCTGCTGGGCGTGCAACCGCGCGAGACCAGGGTGGAGTGCATGGGCATCGACTCGCTTTACCAGGACGCGACACCGCGCCTCGACGCACCGTACGAAGCGCGCGTCAGGGTGGCAGCACGCACCAACACCCGGGAAGAGGCGCTCATGGTTGCGCACGAGGTGGACTCGCTGGGCCTTTCGGGGCCGTCAGCGGGCAGCATCGCGTCCATGAACGTCAAGGAAGTACTGGGCGTGGTCAGCGCATTCATCCCGCGCGACCTCGTGCAGACCCGCGTCATCATGCACCAGGTGCCGGACTGACCATGCCGTCAACGAGGACCATCCCACTCCGTGAGATCGCGCACTCACGGTCCGGCGATAAGGGCGACATCTCCAACGTGAGCGTCATCGCATACGACGAACGCGACTACCCGCTGTTGACCAGTCAGGTGACCACCGACCGGGTGCGCGCCCATTTCGGCGGGCTAGTCCGCGGCGAGGTGGTGCGATACGAGGTACCCAACATCGGAGCGCTCAATTTTGTGCTCCACGGTGCGCTGGCCGGCGGCGTGACCACGTCCCTGGCACTGGACCCCCACGGCAAGACGCGCAGCAGCCACATGTTGGAGATGGAGATCGAGGTACCGGCGGACTACGTCGCGCCGAGACACCGCGCCGGCTGATCCCTAGGACCGGCCGTGCTGTGCGAGACACGATGACCGCCCCTACCGGAGTGCTAGTATGCACGGTATGAAGCGCACCACTCTGAGCCTCACCCCCGAGATCGCGTACGCGCTGGACCACGAGGCACGCCGACGGGGCCAGTCAGTCTCCGCGGTCGCCCGCGAGGCGCTCGCGGCACATCTCCACGTCTCGAGCGACAAGAAGCGCGATCTGCCATTTATCGGCGCGGGTAAGAGCGGCCATCGTACCACTGCCCGCGATATGGAGGCATTGATGGCAACCGAATGGGCGCTTGATCGCGATCGTTGACGCGGGACCGCTGTATGCGGCCGCCGACCGGGGGGATGCTGACCACGAAGCATGCGCGGAGCTCCTGCGCAGAGCAGATATCGATTTGGTCGTGCCCGCGCTGGTCATCGCGGAGACAGCCCACTTCATCGGTCAAAGGCTCGATGTCCGGACCGAAGTCCTATTCCTGCGCTCACTTGAGCAAATGCGGATCGAAGCGCCCACGCCCGCCGATCTCTCTAGGATGGCCGAACTTGTCGAGCGCTACGCCGACTTCCCGCTGGGCAGCACCGACGCGTCCATCGTTGCACTCGCCGAGCGACTAAACGTAGACGCGCTCATCACGCTGGACCGCCGGCACTTCGGCGCGGCACGACCGCGCCACCGGGACTCGTTTGCCCTGCTGCCGTAGTCGGACACCGAACGGAGAGCGCCGGCGGTGCACGCTAGCCAGAAATCCCGAATAGCCGAATCAACGTCAGCGTGAGTGCCAGCAGCACAAGCAGCGAGATCACAACGGTCACGGCTACTCGCGGACCCACCTCACGAACGGCGCTCAACTTCACGCCCAGTCCCAACCCGGCCATCGCCAAGACCGTCAGGTAGCCGCCAACATCGCGGGACGGCTGGGCCAGGCCGGCAGGCAGCAGGCCCACGCTCCGGAGCACCGCCAGGATCAAGAACCCGCACAAGAACCACGGCAGGTAGGTGCTCCAACCGCGGCGGGCTTCCCCAGCCCCTTCCCCCGCCCGCGCGACGATGAGGCCCACCGCCAGCACCAGCGGCCCCAGTAACACCACCCTACCCAGCTTGGTCAGCGTGGCAACCTCAGTGGTCACACCGCCGCTTGCGCCGTCCAGGGGGAACGCCGCCGCGAGCACCTGGGGCACCGCGTACACCCCCATCCCGGCGACCACGCCATACTGGAAGTACGACAGTCCCATCAGTGGGATCAGCAGCGGCAACGCGATCACCAGTACCACACCGATCACGGCGGTGAGCGCGATGGCCGCGGCCACGTCTCTACGCTCCGCCTTGATCACCGGCGCCATCGCGGCGATCGCCGAGTTCCCGCAGATGGCGTTTCCAGTTGCCACCAGCAGCGACAGTCTCCAGGGAAGCCCCATGGCTCGACCCACACCGAAGCCAAGCAGCATGACGGTGCATACGCCGATCACGATCAGTGAAGCCAGGCTCGGCCCCGTCGCGAAAAGCGCCTGAAACGAGATACCGGCGCCCAGCAGCATGACCGCGAACTCCAGCACCTGCTTGCCCGCGTAGGCGGCGCCGGCCTCGAACCGCGCCAACCCGCCCACGGTGTTACGCACGAGTATCCCAAGCAAGAGCGCAATCACCAGACCCTCGATCCAGGGACGGCCCAGCAAGGCCACCTCTATCTGGGCCATGACGAGCGCCGCGCCAGACAGCAAAGCCACCAGGCCCAGGCCCGGACCAAGCCGGGAGACGCTGTCCTGAAACTTGCTGAAACTGTCCGAGCTCGCGCTTGCTGCCTGGGTCGCCACAGGGATCCTCCGTCGTTACGGGAAAGGCCTCGGGCGTCGCGATCTCGCGGAGGCCCGCCGCTGAATTGTGCGGCGTCACTGTACAACGTTCGTCCCTTCTGGCGCGTCGCGAGGTTCTCGTCCCGCATACTCCGATCGTGTCCCACAGCCCTCCCATCCGTGTCCTAATGGCCTCAAAAGCCCTGACGGTCTCCGCATACCACGCCAAACTGGTCGAGCTGACGCGCCATCCAGACATCGATCTGACCTGCGTGGTCCCACCAGCCTGGGCCGGCCGTCGGCGCGAGACCGTGGAGCCGCGCGGCTACCGCTTGATCGAGCAACCCATCCGCTTCGACGGCAACCACCACCTGTTCCACTGGGTGGGACTGCCGCGCCTGATCCAATCAAGCCGACCACACATCCTGCACATCGATGAGGAGCCCTACGACCTGGCCACATTTCTGGCCACGCGGGCCGCGCGCACGGCCGGATCCAGGGTGGTCTTCTTCACGTGGCAAAACCTGCTCAAGCGCCTGCCACCGCCTTTCAGACAGATGGAGCGGTACGTTTACGCATCGGCTAGCGCAGCCATCGCCGGCAGCAGCGAGGCCGTCTCCGTACTCGCCCGCAAGGGATACCGAGGCCCCACGATCGTGCTCCCCCAGTTCGGCGTGGACCCGGAGACCTTTCGCCCACGGGGGCCGCACACGAGCGCCTCGTTTGAGATCGGCTACGTCGGTCGACTGGTGCCCGAGAAAGGGGTGGATCTGCTGCTCCAGGCGGCGGCTACGCTCTCCGGCGAATGGCGGCTCACGGTCCTGGGCGACGGCCCAGAGCGCCAGCGGCTGGTGGCACTCGCGGACCGACTGGGTGTCGCACGGCGCGTCACCTGGCAGCCCGCGGTCGCATCGTCAGACGTCCCGTCCCAGATGGCCGCGCTGGATGTCTTCGTCCTCCCGTCGCTCACCCGTCCCAACTGGAAGGAGCAGTTCGGCCGCGTGCTCGTGGAGGCCATGGCGAGCGGAGTGCCACCGGTCGGGTCTACCTGTGGCGAGATCCCATCGGTCATCGGAGACGCCGGGTTGCTGTTCGCTGAGGGCGACGTGGCGGGCCTGGCAGGAGCACTGACCCGGCTCCAACGGGACCCGGGCCTTCGGAGCTCGCTCGCCGCGCGCGGCCGAAAACGCGTGCTCAGCCTGTTCACGCATGCCCGCATAGCATCCGAGACCGTCGATCTGTATCGATCGGTCGCGGCGCGCTGAGCCGGATTCTGGTGTGCCTCCGTGCGCCGAACGCCTGATTCCGCTAGTCTGTACCCCGCACTCGAAGCTGCTGGGAGTTCCACCATGGCTGGTTCGGTAGACGCCGCCTCCGGCGCCGATGTGGCGCGCGACCCACACGCTGGAGCCATGCGGCCCGCGGCCGTCAGCGCAAACGGCATGGTCAGCTCTGCAAACGCCATCGCCAGCATGGCCGGGGTCCGCGCCCTGATGGACGGCGGCAACGCGATCGACGCGGCCGTCGCCGTGGCGTCGACACTGGCGGTGGTGGAGCCGTTCATGTCCGGCCCCGGCGGCGGGGGCGGATACATGCTCATCCACGAAGGCAAGACCGGGAAGACCCACGGCCTGGACTACATGGGCTGGGCCCCCAAGGCCGCCGACCCCAGCGTCTGGGCCGATCAGGATGATCTGTACAGCGACGTGCGAGCCGCGTGCGTGCCTGGCATTCTGGATGGCTGGCTCATGGCGCTTGACCGGTTCGGGCGGTTCGACCGCGCCCAGGCGTTCAAGACGGCCATTGAGACGGCAGAACGCGGATGGCCCGTCTCGCATTTTGGGGCGGGCATGCTAGTCGATCAGGCGCAGCGTCTGGGTCGCTTCAAGAGCTCCAGCGCCGTCTTCTATCCGCACGGACGCCCGCCCCGCGCACGCGAGCTCGTGAAGCAGCCACTGCTGGCTCGCTCTTATCGCGAGATCGTGGAGGGCGGCCGCGCGGCATTCTATGGCGGCGCCCTGGGCGATCGTTTCTGCGCGGCCATCCAGGAGGCGGGCGGATGGCTTACGCCTGACGACCTCCGAGGATTCGCGGCGTCCTGGGCTACCCCCATTGCCGCGGACTATCGCGGGCGCTCCGTGATGACCATGCCCTCGCCGTGCTCCGGCATCCAATACCTGGAGTCGCTCAAGATCCTGGAGCAGGATGATCTGGCGGCGCTGGGCCACAACTCGGTGGGCTACACGCACCTCCTCATCGAGGCCGCCAAGCTCGCAAGCGCCGACCGCGCGGCCTACACCATGCGCAAGGACGTGGACCTATCCACGCTGCTGTCCTCCGGCTACGCCGCCGCGCGCCGCACCCTGGTGGACCCGCGACGTGCGGCACATTCCGAGGGCGAGCGGTTCCTGGCTAGCAAGGCCGGGCTGATCGCCCCCGGCGATCCCGTCCGGTACAAGCGCGACAACACCACGCACTTCGAGGTGGCAGACGCGGAGGGCAACCTGGTCTCCGTCACGCAGAGCAACGGGGCCGCCTGGGGCTGCGGATTCGTGGCCGGGGACACCGGCATCACCGTGAACAACTTCCTGTATTGGCAGGACATCAATCCAGACAGCCCGAACTTCCTCCGTCCGGGCGCCGTGATGGAGTGCCCGATGGCGCCGTGCATCGTCACCCAGGACGGTAAACCTGTTCTCGGCATCGGCACCCCGGGCAGCTACGGCATCCTGCAGACCACGCTGCAGATGCTCATCAACGCGCTGGACTTCGGGATGAACGTCCAGGCGGCTATCGAGGCCCCCCGCTTCCGCGTGTTCGAGGGCACGAACGTCGATGTGGAGGCCCGCTTCGGCGAAGCCGTCATCGGCGGCCTCCGCGGCCTGGGCCACGCGCCCAACGTGCTCTCGGCCTGGAACTGGAAGGTTGGCGGTGGGCACGGGATTGCCATCGATCCAGAGACCCGCGTCTTTACGGGCGGCGCCGACCCACGCCGCGACGGAGCCGCGCTGGGCTGGTAGCCCACGGCGGGTTCACGGCCCGTCCGAGTCGCGCACCAGCCGCCGTACCTCGGCGAGCACCTCGGGGTATGGCGCTCGCTCCAGGCTGCCCCACGCCGCGTGGCGCCGCAGCGGGCGTGACCGCGGCGATGTGACCTGGCACAGAGCACGCGCGATCCCCACAGGGTCTGGATGGCTTTCCGCCATGGACCCCACCAGTCCCGCGTCCAGCCCGGCTCGCCAGTCGGCCTGAGTGAGCCGCTCTGGCGCGATCGGCATCGCCCCGCGACAGAGGTCGCATACACCGCACGGCGCACCATCGTCGTCCCCCAGGTAGCGCAGCACGTGCGCCTGGCGGCACGACGTCTCTAGGACGTAGTCGCGCATGCGTCCAAGGCGGACGTGCTCGGCCTCCACCGCCTCGCGTACCGAGCTGATGAGGGCGGGCGTGTCCGTGGCGCGGTCCGGCCGCCGCAGCACGCGGTACCGCAGCAGCGCGCCAGCCGCGGACAGTGGAGCCGATCCCTCCTCCTCGACCCGGCGGAACAGCCGCATGACCTCTGTCCGCGGCACGCCGGCGGACGTGGCGAGCTCGGAGACGCGCAGTGTCAGCCATTTGGGACCGCGCCGACCGTGCGCGGTCAGCCGCTGCCAGAGCGGCCCATCCACCGGGCCCAGCGCACGCGACAGAGGGCCCTGATCGAACGCCGCCGGCAACTGGAACTCATCCCACGCGGGCGTCAGCGCGCTGACCACTCCCCTCAGCTCCAGCCGCGCCATGAGCGTACGTAGCGCCTCAGGAGTCAGGTCATGGGCATCCGCCACCTGGTAAGGGCTGAACGCGATCACATCGTCTGACTCGCGGCTGGAGAACGCGGTGTTGAGCGCACCACGCACCTGTTCGTCGTCAGGCACCCGCGCATCTACGAAATTCGCTAGCGCGGGCAGGTCAGCCTCGTCGTAGAGCAACGTCACGCGAGAAGGCTGACCGTCGCGCCCCGCCCGTCCGATCTCCTGAACGTACCCCTCCAGGCTCCGCGGCGTGTGCGCGTGGATCACGCGGCGCACGTTCGGCTTGTCCACACCCATCCCAAAGGCGATCGTCGCCACCACGCACGCAACCGCATCTGCGAGGAACCCATCCTGAACGCGTGCTCGGACGTCCGGATCCAGGCCCGCATGGTAGGCCGCGGCCTCAACCCCAAAGCTCTGAAGCCGCGCGGCCAGACGCTCCGTGTCCACCTGGCGCAGCGCGTACACGATCGTGGGCGCGCCGGGATCCCGCTGGATCAGCTCAACCAGCCTACCCTCCCGGTCCACGGGAAGCTCCACCTCCAGGCGCAGATTCGGCCGCCGCGACCCGGTGTTCACCAGGCCATCCACCGGAATCTGCAGAGACGAAAGAATGTCAGCCTGAACACGCGGTGGCGCCGTGGCCGTGAGGGCGAGCACTGCTGGCATGCCGAGCTCGCTCCTGAGCAGCGGCAGTCGAAGATAGTCCGGTCGGAAATCGTGCCCCCAGGCGCTGATGCAGTGGGCCTCGTCGATGGCCAGTAACGGAACCCTGACCCCTCGCAGCGCAGAGCGAAACGCCTCATTTGAGAGACGTTCGGGCGCCACGTACAGCAAGTCCACCGCGCCCTGAGCCAGGGCGCGCAAGACGCGCCGGGCCTCATCCCGCTCCAGCGTGGAGTCCAGCCGCTCAGCGCGCAGCACGCCCCCGAGCTTGCTCACCTGGTCGCGCATCAGCGAGATCAGCGGCGAGACCACCAGCACCGTGCCGTCCAGCAGCGCCGCGCTGGACTGGTACGTCAAGCTCTTACCAGAGCCGGTGGCCATGATTCCCAGCGAGGACTCCCCCGCTAAGGCGCGCTCGATCAAGTCGAGCTGCGGCGGCCGCGGCTCCAATCCAAACCGCGACCTGATCGACTGACGGAGCCCCTCCCTACCCCTCATCGCGAGAGGAAGTGTAGCTCACACAATTCAGCCAGTGTCCGATGCCCACCCCACCTCCTGGCATACTACTGGGCCATGCCCCAGCAGCCGCCAGCGCCCGGTCCCAAGCTTGCCGCCAGCGTCGACGCGGCGCTCGCCGGCCGCCGATCCATTAGAACGTACACCGACCAACCGGTACCCCCGGAGCTGGTTGACGAGATCGTCTCAGCCGCCCGCCATGCGCCCTCGCCGCACCACTCGGTGCCCTGGCGCTTCGCGGTGCTCACCCGCCGCGAAGCGAAGGCGCAGCTTGCCGCCGCCATGGCAGACCAGTGGCGCGCAGACCTTCAGGCGGACAACGTCCCCGAGGTGGAGATCGAAAGCGAGGTGGCGAAGTCCACTCGGCGCATGCTGAACGCCCCACTGGTCGTAATCGGCTGCCTTTATCTCAAGCCCCTGGACACGTATCCAGACCCCGCGCGCCAGCAATCAGAGACCTACATGGCGGCCCATAGCCTGGGCGCCGCGTTGCAGAACATCATGCTGGCCGCCCACGCCCGCGGCCTCTCGAGCTGCTGGATGTGTGCTCCAGTGTTCTGTCCAGACGTCGTGCGCGCCGCGCTCGGACTGCCGTCTGCCCTGATCCCGCACGCCATGCTGACCATAGGCTATCCCGCCCGGCCGCCAGTCCAGCGAGACCGAACGCCTCTCAACGAGATCGTCGCGCTACGCGCCTGACAGTCCCAGCCGCGCCAGGACGGCCCGCGTCTCGCCGCCCACACCCCGAGCGACAAGCGCGGCCAGATCATCCGGGCGGTCAACATCCAGACCGAAGCCGCCGATCTCCAGCGACACCACCGTCGCGCCAACGGATCGGGCATCGCTCAGGTGCCGGGTGAAGCTGCCGGGTCCGAAGCGAAATCCCATCAAGTCCGCGGGACTGAACGCCACGCAGTTGGTCCCGTCACCAGCGTCGTCTGGCACGATGACCGCCGTACGCTCCTCAAGAGCGTCCAGCACACGCTCGATATCGGCCGCCTGTAGCAACGGGACATCCGCCGGCACTACCAGCAGCGATCTCCCCGCGCCGAGCGCGGCCTGGACGGATGCAAGCGCGCCGTTCAGATCATCATCCGTCGGCCGGGACGGAGCGACCGTCGTCTCAACCAGCCACTCCACTGCATCCGTTAGCCAGGCGGGTCGGACCGCCCGCGACACCACGAGCGTGCGCTCGACGCTCGGTGACGAGCGGACCGCTCGCACGACATCGCGCAGCATCGCCTCCGCCAGCGCCACCCGTCCGGCGCGGTCCAGAACGGCGGCCAGCCGCCGCTTAGGGTCGCCGTCACCGCGGAACGGGATCACCGCGACCACGGCGCGCCGGGTCCGATCGATGTTCAGCGTCCCAGCGCCGCGTCGAGCGCCACCCGCGCCAGGGCGCGCTTCACGCCCAGGTCACGCATCATCGTGTTCGTCACCACGGCGCGCACCCCATGCGCCTCGACGGACGGCACCAGATCGGCATCCACCTCGTCGATCACGAGCGCACCAATGACGTCCCGATAACATGCCGCCACGCCGGCCGCGGAGACCTCGAACCCGAATGCACGCAGCATCCGGTCGGCCGGCCCCTTGATGGTTGCGCCGCCCACGATGGGGCTGATCGCGGCCGCGCGTTCGCGCCGATCACGCAAAGCGCCACGAACGCCGGGTATCGAGAGGATGGTGCCAATACTCACCAGCGGATTGCTCGGCGAGATGATAATCGCGTCGGCCTCGGCGATCGCCTCCAGCACGCCCGGCGCGGGGATCGCGTCCGCCGCTCCCTCCAGATCGATGTCCAGCACGTCGTCCGTGGTCCGCCGACGCACGAAGTACTCCTGAAACGGCAGCCATCCCGCGGGCGTCTTCACCCGCGTCTGAACCGGCGAATCCGTCATCGGGATCACCCGGCAGGCGACGCCGAGCGAGCGCCGGATCTGGTCCGTAACTTCTGAGAGCGTCGCCCCGCGGCGGAGCATCGCGGTGCGGTGGATGTGCGTCGCCAGGTCGCGGTCCCCGAGCTGGAACCACGTTTCGCGGCCATAGCGCGCCAGCATCTCGCCGGCCGCATAGGTGTCTCCCCGCACTCCCCAGCCCTGGCTCGGCTCGATGATCCCGCCCAGCGTGTAGAGAACAATATCCACGTCGGGCGAAACGTGGAGTCCGTGGAACTCACAGTCATCACCCGTGTTGGCGATCACCGTGAGGCGCTCCGGGTCCATCATCTGGACCAACCCCTCCAGGAGGCGCGCCGCGCCTACGCCGCCCGCCAGCGCCACCACCCGCGGGCTCACCTCCACCATCGATCCTCCGCGATGCCAGTGTGCATCAGGCCCGCCCGTCCGAAAACCGCCGAGGATCGAACGGGCCGGCATCAATCGTCGCTGATTCACCACAGATGAGCTGTGCCACCAGCTCCGCGCTGGCCGGAGCCGGTGCAATCCCGTTGGCGCCGTGCCCCGTCGCGAAGTACAGGCCCTCCAGCGCGCCGGGTCCCAGCAGCGGCATCCCGTCCGTGGGCACCGGTCTGAAGCCAGACCAACTCTCCACCAGCGGCGCACCCGAGAGAGCCGGAAGCATGCGCTGCGCCTCGTGTAGTAGCTCCGCCACCCCGCCGGCCGTAACGGTCCGATCGTAGCCCACGTACGCGCGCGTCGCGCCCACCACCAGCCGCCCGTCCACGCGCGGCACCAGATACGGGTCGTCTGACTTCATCACTACCCGCCGTAGGCCGATGGCCCGTTGATCGATCGCCAGGATCTCTCCGCGTTGCGGCACGACCGGGGCCTGCGGAAGGCACCCGGCAACCCGCCCGGACCACGCACCCGCGGCAACCACCACGGTCGGCGCTTCAAAATCCCCCGCCACCGTCCGCACGCCGCGGACGGCGTCGCCTTCCGAGAGCACACCGATGGCCTCCGCGCCGGATTGCCGCTCCACGCCCATCCGCTCAACAACCATCTCGAGCGACCGGCAGAGGCGGCGATTGTCAATCTGTCCGCCTGGCCGCATCACTGCCGCGACGATCGAGCCATCCGCCAGGCACGGCTCCACCTCCGCGAGTGCCCGACGATCCAGCAACTGGGTATCCAATCCCTGCGCCCGCTCCCAGTCCGCGAATCGCTTGAGCTGGCCGGCCTCCCTATCGCCGAACGCCGGGATCAGATGCCCTTCCCAGGTCATCTCCGGGTCGATCCCACCGCGCTCCCGGAGGTCCTCCACCAACTCGGGGTACAGCCGCTGGCTGCGATCCAGGAGCTGCGCGTGCGCGGAATCATCCCCAGCGGTGGACGTGAGGAGGATCCCGGCCGAGGCCCATGACGCCTGTCGCGCCGAGCGATCTCGGTCGATCAGCAACACCCGGCGGCCCCGTGCCGCCAGCGCACGTGCCGTCAGCAGACCAATCACTCCCGCCCCGATGATCGCGACGTCGTGCGCCACGCGCGCCCTCCCACTTCGGCCCAGCCCGCTGAGGCCTGGCCGGCGAAACGGTATCCTACCGGACGACGACGGCTCGCTGGGCCTGGTCGGAGGTGGCGGCGAGTTGGACGTACCCGTACCCGCGTGGCCCGGTCGCCCCCAGCTCCGGATGGGGGTGGAGCTCACGGTCCCGCGGGGCGCACCGCCGACTCCAGGCGGGTTCGTAATACGCCAGTTCGTACCTGGCGATGAGCAGACCTGGTCAGATCTGCTCCGCTGGACGATCGGCCCGTCCTGGACACCGGAGCGACTTCGCCGCGACGTGCTCTCGGACGAAGCAGCCATCATCCACATCGCAACGACCACGGATGATCACCGCGCCGTCGTCGGCTCCGCATGCCTACAAATCACCGGGTCGCGGCCCCGGTTGGGCGCCTACCTCTCCCTGGTGGCCGTGCGCACCAGCGCACGCGGATACGGTCTGGGACGCGCGCTCGTAGAGACCGCGCTCAAGACCGCCGAGCGATGCGGCGCTACCCATATGCTGCTGGACACAGAAGACCACCGGGTCACCGCCATTGGCCTGTACCTGGACGTGGGCTTCCTGCCCAGCATCACAGACCCCTCGCACCCGGAACGATGGCATGCGTTGTCGCGCGAGCTACGGCCCGCCACCCGGGCCCTGCTCGTCGGTACGCTGGCGACGGAGGACTAAGCCGTCGGCCGCGGCTCGTGGTCCGTCATCAGCCAGCGCAGGGAATCCGCGCGCGCCCGCAGCACCGCGTCCACCATGGCGCGTCCGGCGTCCATCCGTTGGACTGCGCGCGCCATCTCCGGGCGCTCCAGCGGACGGTGCTTTGTGCCGATCACGTAAGTATCCGCGTTCGTTGCAGGATATGAGGGGACGCAGATAAACAGGACCTCAGCCGGCTCTGTGCCGTGGTTGCGGAATGAGAGCGTGGTCGCCGGCGGCGTCGTCACCGCCTGACCCACCCCCAGGGTGACTTCCCAGGGCTGCTCCTCCGCCGGCCCCTGAAACAGGGCCACCACGGAACCGCGCAACACGTAGGTCACCTGCTCCAGAGCGCCGTGGTAATGGACCGGGTAGTCGTCCGCGTTTGGCGGGATGATGCCCACGACGACGCTCACCAGCTCAGAGCCAGCGCCCGGCACTGGGCGAATGATGATGCCGTCTGGCGCCAGGAAATCACCGGGCCGCAGGTCCATGGCCATGGCGAGCCTCCAGGAGAGTGCGGGGACTATCCGCGCTCAGCCGTGGCCAGCGCAAGCCGGATCAGGCGTCTGGCGGCAGCAGGCTCTGCACCGTTCGGCGGATGCCCTCGTCCAGCCCGACCTTCGGGGTCCAGCCAAGGTCGCGCTGGGCGCGCTCCGTCTTGAGATAGATGCGGAATACCTCACCCGGCATTCCCGGACCGTGCTTGCGGGGCTTCGAGTACCCCGTTGTCGCCGCGAGCCGATCGTAAAGCTGGTTCACGGTGGTGCCCACGCCCGTGCCCAGGTGGTACATGCCGCCGCTGCCCCTGGTCAGAGCCAGCACATTCGCGCGGGCAATGTCCTCAACGAAGACGTAGTCGCGCTCCTGCTCGCCCGTGCCATTGATCACGGGCTCGCCGCCCTCCAGCATTCTCTTGGCAAAAATCGCGATCACACCAGCTTCGCCGAAGGGGTCTTGCCGCGGGCCGTACACGTTCGCGTACCGTAGGATCGTCGTGTCCAGCCCCCAGGCCTGACGGTACAGCGCGCAGTAGTGCTCCACCTGGTGCTTGTTGGCGCCGTACACGCTCAGGGGCTCCGCCGGATGCTCCTCGTCAACCGGCAGGTATCGTGGCTCGCCGATTGCAGCGCCGCCGGTGCCCGCGTAGATCAACTTGCGCACACCCGCTGCGCGGCACGCTTCCAACACCGTCAGTGAGCCCAGAATGTTGGTGCGCGCGTCCAGCAGCGGGTTCTCCATGGAGATCTTCACGCTGGCCTGGGCGGCCTGATGGCTCACCACGTCTGGCCTGAACTCCGCCAATGCCGCATCCAGGGCAGCGCGATCACAGATGTCAATCCGGAAATGCTGTGCCGCCGCGTTGATGTTCTCAGCCTTCCCCGTGACCAGGGTGTCCACCACGGCCACCGTGTGGCCTCCGTCGATGAGACGGTCGACCACGTGCGAGCCGACAAAACCGGCGCCGCCGGTGACCAATACCCGCATCAGGAGTCTCCTATCGCGCGCCGCTCGGGGTCAGTCCCGCGCGCTGCCGGATCAGATCCCAGCTAAAGGTTTCGCCGCTAGCCAGCCTGGCGCCGGCCTCGCTGAACGCGACGCGCCCTTCGTCTGCCGGGTCCCACAGACGCGTGGGGTAGTTCATGAGCAGCGCGGGAGACGGGCCCAGGACCATGAACCCATGCATCACCCGCGGCGGGATCACAACCAGAATCTGGCCGTCGTCGCCATTGTCCTGACCCAGGCGAATCAGGTTCACCCGCCCCTGCGTCGGCGAGCCCTCGCGTGGGTCGAACAGCGAGACCACGATGTTCCCCATGGCAACGACGAATCGGTCGTACTGGTGCTGGTGCACGTGCCAACGGTCCTCATCCCGCGCTACCCACGGCTCGGTCACCGAGTAGTACGTCTGGGCAAACGGCATGGACTCCGCGTCGAAGCAGTCCTCCCACGGTGTCTTGAGCGTCTCCACGAGGATGCCGCGCGGATCTCGATTCACCTTGAGATGACGGATGGCCACATCCTGAATGATGCCGGCGCTGTCGAACGGGTCCGTCAGCACGGAGTCCAGGGACGCGATCTGTGACACGATAGGCCAACTCCGAAGAACAGTAGCAGGCTGGGCCGCCGCGTTATGTTACCCGGTTGGCGTGGCCAGCGCACCGGCCAGTTGGCCGCTCCGCGCCGACCACGCCGAACGCCCGGGTGCCTCAGGACGTGGCCATTCGAGGGTTGTTGCGTTGCTGGTGCCAGTAGGGGTAGATCGGCGGCGTCGCGCTGACCTCGTCCAGGCGCTTCACCTCATCTGCCGTCATGGTCCACGTGGCAGCGCGCAAGTTATCTGCGAGCTGAGCCTCTGTGCGCGCGCCCACCAGCACGGATGACACCGCCGGCTTGCGGAGCAGCCAGTTCAGCGCGGCCTGCGCTATCGACGCGTCGTGCGCCGCCGCGATCTCCTCCAGCACGTCCAGAATCGCAAAGCCCTGCTCCTCGTTCACCGTGCCCGGATCGCCCCGACGGACCCGCCTGGAGTCAGTTGGCCCGGCCTCGCCGCGACGGAACTTGCCGCTCAGAAATCCGGCCGAGAGCGGGCTCCAGATAATCCCGCCCACGCCCTGGTCCAGGCCCAGCGGTACCAGCTCGTTTTCTACCTCCCGGGCCACCAGGGAGTAGTACACCTGCTGTGCCACGTAGCGCTCCAGGCCGAGCCGCTCTGAGATGCCGAGCGCCTTCATCAGATGCCACCCGGAGAAGTTCGAGCAACCCAGGTAGCGGACCTTCCCCGATCGCACCAGGTCGTCCAGCGCGCGGAGCGACTCCTCGAGCGGCGTGTGTGGATCAAAGCCGTGAACGATGTACAGGTCCAGGTAGTCCGTCTGGAGGCGCTTCAAGCTGGCCTCGCACGCACGGATGATGTGGTAGCGCGACTGGCCCACGTCGTTGGGACCGGGCCCCATCCGGCCGTGCACCTTGGTGGCCAGAATTACGCCGTCGCGACGCCCCTTGAGCGCCTCGCCCAGGATTTCCTCAGAGCGGCCCTCTGAGTACACGTCTGCGCTGTCGAAGAAGTTCACGCCCGCTTCCAGACACAGGTCAACCTGCCGGCGAGCGTCGCCCACCTGCGTTGTGCCCACCGCGCTGAACCGATCGACCCCGCCAAAGGTCATCGTGCCGAATCCCAGCGCCGACACCTGCAGGCCGCTCGATCCCAATCTACGCATCTCCACGGGAAAAGACCTCCTAGAACCTCTCGCGGGAATCAGAATTGTCGCCGTAACTATGGCCGAACCCCGGGGGAGCCATGGTCAAGCTCGTGCTCAGCGGACGGGGCGAGGCGGCAGCTCAATGTGTGACCGGGTCGTGTCGCCGCCACGCTTGATCCGCCCCGGAAGCGATCGTATGATCGCCGCAGTGAGCTCGGGGAAGGCGCCGCTACGACCATCATGCTGCCATACGCGTAGGACGCTGGCAGCCGCCCTGCTCACGATGGCGGCAATGGCGTCGATCGCCTGTGGACCGGCTGCCGGGGAGCGCCCCAAAGAGGGAGCGGCGCCAGCATCCGGCCCGGCGTCAAAGGTCATCGAGGCGGCCCCGCCCACCCTGGCGCCGGCGCCAGCCCTGCGCATCACACCCATCACCACGCCCGCCGCCACCGTGGGCCCGTCACCCGTCGCCCGCGTCACGGCGGCGGCCTCGCCGAGCGTCGCTGGCGTCTACCCCATCATCAGCAACATCGCTCCACCGCAGAACGCCACCGTCTCCCGCGGCGCCGTAACCGTCGGCGCGCGCGTCAGCGGTTCCTCGAACATCGCGGACGTCAGCCTCTTCATCGACGGCGAGGCCATGGCGGTCGAGATGGCCTCTCCCGACCCCAAGGTCGTGACCGTCTCTGTTGTCCGCGAGCTCCCTATCGGAAGCCATGACGTACGCATCCAGGCTCGTGACGAGCAGGGGCTCGTCGGCGGGTACCGCTGGCAATTCAACGTTGGATCGCCCTCCACGCCGACGACGGGGCCTACGGCCGCGCCGCCGCCGCGTCCGGCCCCACCCACGGCCACCCGTCCGCCCGCGGCCTCACCCCCGGCCAAGCCCACCACGCGCTAGCCGCGGAACGCCATCCCGAGCCGCCGAAATGCTGGGCATTCACCCTGGTGGGCGGTTACGATAGCGCGGCAATGCGCCGACGCGGCGCGACAGTCTGGCAGGGAGAGCTCGATGCGGAGACCGGACCGGGCGGGACAGCGCGATTGGGTGCTGGACCCCGTGCTGTTTGGCCTGGTTCTGATCTCGCTTGGCTTCATCACGGTTGCCCTGGCGATCACCGGCCGCCTTCTGGGCGACGTCACGCTGATGCTGGTTGCCGGCGCATCCGTGGTGCCCGCGTTCTTCTTGTTTTACCGCCGATCACGCGCGCTCCACCTGCGCCAACAGACCGAACGGCACGGCAGGCGCTAGGCTCGCGCCCCGGCCGGGCGTGGTAGCATTGCGGCCCTGCTGGAGCCGTTCCCGGCCTGGATCACTCAGCCCGTAACGGCACTAACTGATCCAGAGCTACCCTGCTTGAAACGAGGTGTCGTCGGCAATGCGGATTGTGGACATGAAGCTCACGCCGGTGGCATTCCCTGATCCACCCCTCCGGAATTCCTGGGGTATCCACGAGCCCATCTTCCTCCGAGTCATCATCCAGCTCTTCGCTGACAATGGCCTCGTCGGTATCGGCGAGTCGCCTGGTGGCGGCGCGCTGGTCCAGTCACTGGAGGCCAAGCGCTCCAGCATCATCGGTATGGATCCGTGGCACCTCGAGCCGCTCAGGGTCATGCTGCGAAACGCCCGCCTGTTCTCCGCGCTCGAGGAGGCCTGCCTGGACCTGATGGGCAAGGAAGCCGGTCGTTCGGTCTCAGACCTGCTGGGCGGCGCTGTGCGCAAGCAGGTTCCGATGGCCGCCTACCTGTTCTTCAAGGAGGCCGGCACAGATGAATGGGGTGAGGTCATGTCCCCTGAGACCATGGTTCACCTGGCGGAACGCTGGGTGGACCGTTGGGGCTTCAAGTGCATCAAGGTGAAGGGCGGAGTGCTCGAGCCGGACGCTGAAGTGGAGACCATGCGGATGCTCCGCCAGCGGTTCGGACCAGGAATGGGTCTGCGGATCGATCCCAACGCCATCTGGTCGGTCGAGACCTCTCGCAGGGTCGCGCACAAACTACGTGACATCGACCTGGAGTATCTCGAAGACCCGTGCGCCAGCATCACCGGCATGAGCGAGGTGGCGAAGACCACCCACACGCCGCTCAGCACGAACATGTGCGTAACCGCGTTCGAGCACGTGCCAGATGCGTTCAGATCCAGCGCCGTCCAGGTGATCCTGGCGGACCACCACGTCTGGGAGGGTCTGACCGGCTGCGTCCGCCTGGGCAGGCTCTGTCACAGCCTGGGCTGGGGCGTGGGCCAGCATTCAAATAGCCACCTGGGCATCACCATGGCAGCGATGATCCATCTGGGCGCGGTGGTACCGAACCTGATCTACGCCACCGACACCCACTACCCGTGGAACACCGATGACATCATCAAGGGCCCCATGTTCAACATCGTGGACGGATCGCTGCCTGTGCCCACGGGGCCTGGGCTTGGCGTGGAGTTGGACGAGGACAAGCTGGAGCACTACCACGAGGAGTACAAGCGGGCCCGATCGCTGGCCCGAGACGATGTCACCGCGATGCGCCTCCGGGACCCCGACTGGCTGCCGCTGAAGCCCCGCTGGTAGCCGCCACCTTCGACGGACGATCCATCGCCCGCGATCCCGATTGAGACCACCACCCACAACGGCTATACTCACGCCTGCCGTCGTCTTGCCACTCGCACGGCGCGTGACACTGGCGAGGAGGACACATGCAGCGCAATCCCGAAGAGTCAGAGTGGACGCGGTTTTCGCGCGCCCTCGGCAGTAATCAGCGTCAACCCGAGGCCGCGGAGCCAGAAACCGCCGTGGTAGAGCAGGCTGCCGAGGAGCCAGTGGAGACGGACGCCACCAGGGTGTCCGCGCCCGCGGCAACAGCCCCGCCACCACCTCCACCCCCGGCTCCGGTTGCGCCCGCTCGGCCGGTCCTGCCCATCTCCCGAACGCTCGTCCCAGATGACGCGGAAAGCGTGATCGGCCAGGGCACCATCGTCGAGGGCAGCTTCAGGTCAGACCACTCCATCCGCATCGTCGGCTCGGTAAAGGGTGACGTGGAAAGCAAGCGCTCCATTTTTATCGACTCTGCCGCCACGCTCGAAGAGGCCCGCGTCAGCGCGGAGTCCATCACCGTGGCGGGCTCCGTCACCGGCGAGCTGAGCTGCAGCGGCAAAGTCCTGATCACCGCCAGCGGTCACGTCGTGGGCCAGATCTCCGCCGGCTCCCTGGTCATGGAAGAGGGAGCGTTTTTCGAGGGCCAGCTCAAGATGCTCACCCGGGCAACCCCGGGCTGACGCGTCGCCCACTTACACACTCGGGAGACAACACGTGGTAGTTAGCGAAGGCATGGAGCTGATCATCGTGCTCCTGGCCATCCTCGCCAACCTGGTGGTTCTGGTCGCACTCCAGAAGTGGTCCGGCCTAACGTAGGCGCGTACCACCACCAGCCCCGCCCCTAGCGCCCGCTCGGCGGCGCCAGCGACCATTCGCATCTGTCGCCCGCGCTGCAGCGCTCGGCGCGCAGAACCGGTGGCACCTCAGCGAGCGCTACCTCAAACGCCCCGTGCCTGCGATGCGTCAAGAGCTCGAATGGCGGCGGATCAGGAAGACGCCGGGCGGTGTCGTCGACGATCACCACAGTCACGCCAAGCTCGGGTGCGCGACGGATCCACGCCGGCGTGAGGCGTGCCAGCCGAGCCACCACGACCTCAGACTGGGCGGCCGGCCGCCATCGGTCGCTCGGCTCGCCCGATGACGGCAGCCACAACTGCCCGCCGGGGAAGCTCAGCGCAACGTCCAGCTCGCCATCGCGCTCATCGACAACCTGGAGCGAGACTGCACCCACCTCCACCGAATCGCCCGTCGAGAGCACACGCGCCGAAGAAGCGCCCAGGACCTGGATGGGAGGATATCGTCGCAGCACCTCCTCCATCGCGAACCGTCCATCCGTCGACAGCCCTACCACCACGTCCACGCTGCGCTCGAGGAACCCCAGGCGGTTGGCCACGGACTTCGTCAGATCGGTCGGCGATGGGGACCCGGACACCACGGCCGTGCGTCCGTCGGGGGACCTCACAAACGCGGACGGTCCACCGGTGTCCAGCACGGAGATGCGAGTGGCCGTCCATGGGCCGCCTGCGGCAGCCACGGACGGTGGCAGAAGCAAGCCCACCAGGATCATCACCAGGGCGGCGACCCGCCGTCGGCCCAGCACCTCGAAATCAGCCGATCGGCGCGCAACCACGATGATCGTGGCGCCGTACCAGGCCACCATGAGCCACTCCGGAAACCGGCCGGTGTGGACAGACGCCCCTGGCAGCTCCGCCAGTCCCTGAATCACCCCAAGCACGTACCAGCACAGCGCCGCGACGCACGGCGCCACGATCGCCCCCAGGATCGGCACGCCGCCGAGTACCGCCAGGAGGCCGGCCACCAGCATGAGCGGAGGGATGGCAGGGCCCACCAGCAGATTAGCCAGCGGTGACACGATCGACATCGTATTGAACACCGCCACGATCAGGGGCAACGTTGCAATGTGCGCCGCCAGTGCCACCGCCAGCGGTTCACGCAAGGCCCGCGGCAGCCACCAAAGCAGCATCGCTACTTCTGGCGCAAGCACGACGAGGCCAGCCGTGGCGAGCGCCGAGAGCTGAAACCCCAGATCCCAGATCACCGATGAATCCCACACTGACATCGCGGCCGCCGCGGCCAGCAGACTCGACACCGCGTCCGACCGGCGTCCAGAAGCCGCGGCGGCGAACGTGAGCGAGCACATCAGGCCCGCCCGGACGGCAGAGCCGGACCAGCCAGCGAGTGCCACGTACAACCAGATTGCCAGCACCGCCGCGATCACGCTCCAGCGGCGTCCAAGCAGAAGGCGCGCGACCGCCCTGGCAACCCCGGCGATCACCACAACATTGAAGCCTGACACCGCCACGATGTGGCTGGTACCCGTCTGAGACAGCGCGTAACGCAGGTCAGACGGAAGCGCCCCGCGGCTGCCGAGCGCTACGCCGGCGGCCAGGGACAAGGCTGGCTCGGCGAGATGTAGGCGTAGATTCGCCTCCAGCCAGCGCCGCAGCCGGGACGCACCTGACGCGAGCCCGGGGGCAGAACGCTCGGTCACGTCCACGACCGCGAAGTCCAGAACCCGCAAGACGCCGCGTCTGGCCAGGATCTCCGCGCGCGGATACGCCGGTCTCGATCGAGGCTCGGCAAGCAGTCCCCGCGCGGCTATCTGATCGCCCGGATCGAGCGCTCCTACGTCGCCCCGCGACGTCACCAGGATCCGCGGTCCCGCACCGTGTGAGTAGCGGTAGACCGAACCACCCACGGAAATGGAGGTCGCCTCAACGAGTATCGACGCGCGATCACGACCGAGCGGCGCGACGTCCACGACTGACCCGGCCAAAGCCCCCGCGCCTTCGGCCGCGGGCAGGATAACGCTGGGATCTAACCGCTCAGACACGCCAACCCGCGCCATCCCAAGCAACACCATCGCAGCGCAGGTCGCCGCCAGCCGGATCCGTGTACCGCGCAGAGCACAGACGCCGCACCCGGCGACGAAGACCCCCGCCACCAAGGGTGTGACCGTGGGGCCGTAGTTACCCGCCACGACGCCGAACAGCCAGGCGGACGACACGAGGATGAGACTCATACGACGATAAGGTCCTTCACCCGCTCGAACGCGGCCGGCGTCAGAATGCGCTCCTCGACAAGCTGCTGTATCCGACTGAAGGGGCCGCGTTGCTCACGTCTGGCAACTACGCGTTGCGCCGTGACCGGGCCGAATCCCGGTAGACGATCGAGCTCCGCGACCGTGGCCGTATTGATGTTCACGCGCTGGCCAGGCGGACCTGGCGATGGTGAAGCTGCCGCGGACGGCGACGGCCGGGGGGTGGGTCGGGCAGTCACCGCGACACGCTGCCCATCAGAAAGACGCGCCACCGGATTCAGTCGATCTGCATCCGCCCGTGCCGTCAGCCCGCCGGCCGCCGCGATCGCGTCGCGAACGCGTGAGCCACCCGGCACGGTGTACACACCCGGCCGTGCCACCTCACCGGACACGTACACGGTCAGCCGTGGACTCGTCGTGGGCGTGTTCGGCGGTCGGGTCGGCGCGCTCTGAACCGTCACCGGGGGAGGTGCCTGGCGGCCGAGCCAGGTGGCGCCGATGGCCACCGCCGCCCCGACAAGCACGAGCGCCAGGCCCGCCCAGTAGCGGACCAGCCACCCCCCAATCATCGCGCCCATGCGGTCGTCATCCCCCCTTTGAGAGCCGCCTCGTCTCGTGTGCGGGCATTCTAGCCGGCCTGTCTCGGCCGCGCCGAGAGCACGTGCTACACTCTGGTCGGAATGGCCGATTCCCCCACACCGCCGCGCGGCGAGACCGCTCCCGTACTGTTCGTCGCGCGTGAGCCAGACGAAACGCTCCGCACCTTCCTACCCGTCATCCGCCGGCTGGCGGAGGAGCACGGCGTGCCCAGCCAGGTGGTCTTCCACCACACGCCCGGCCGCGGGGCCGTGGCAGATCTGGAATCGCTGAACGTGCGTTGGTCAGAGGTGACGCTCCCCCCGGCGGACTCGCTGGGCGGCTCGTGGTTTGCCTGGGCGCCCCGGCGCCTGATCAGGCCGCTGGACGAGCTCATCCAGCTTTGTATCGCCCGTCGCCTGGCCGATGACATCCTCCGGACTTCTCGGCCATCCGCGGTCGTCGTCATCCAGGACACGCTCCTGCTAGAGCGCTTCGTGGTCCGCGCCGCGAACGAGCGCGGGATTCCCACGGTGGTCGTGCAGTGGGCGTTCAGTTACCCGCAAGAGCTGTACGATCGACTCCGCGCTATCCGCCAGGGCAAGAGCGAGGGTCGAGCCGCAGAACGCCCCCGGCCGTCGGCGGGCGGTGTCGTGTACCGGCTGGTCCGTCGGGCACTTGGGCTGGAGTTCGACCTGGTCAACAGCTACGGTGGTGGCGAGGCGCGCACGTTTGCAGTGATGGGCCAGGCCTTCGCCGATCAATACGAGCGTCAGGGCGTGCACTCCAAGCGGATCGTCGTCACCGGGCACCCCAGCCACGACGCCACGTTTGAGCGTGCGCGCGCCACCTCAGATGCAGATCGGCACGCCATCCGCCAGCGCTACGGCATTGCAGCGGACCGTCGACTCGTCCTGTACGCTACGCAGCCGGTCCTCTGGCGCCGCGTGATGACCGCTGAACAGCTACGGTCCAGCATCAGATCGATCGCCTCGGCGGTGGCCGCCGCGCCCGACAGCCCCCACCTGGTCATCAAGCTGCATCCCCGCGAGGATCCCGCGGACTACGCGTTCTGCGCCGCGCTGAATCCGCCGATGCAGGTGATCCCCACCGCCGATATGTGGGACCTCATCGCCGCCGCGGACGTCTTCATCTCGTCATCATCGTCCACGGTCCTGCTGGCGATGATGCTGGACAAGCCCATCATCACCGTGAACTTCGACGAGGTCCCCCACTTCGATGTCTTCGAGGGGATCGGTGCCACGCTCCACGTCCGCACAGCGGGTCAGTTCGCCGCCGCCCTCAAGCTGGTGCTGGACGACCCGTCAACCCAGCGGATGCTCGCGGAGCAGCGGAAGGACGTCATCGACAGATACACCCGCTTCGACGGGCAGGCGACGGAACGGGTGGCCGCCCTGCTCGTGAATGCGATCCCCGCCGGAGCACGGTCCGCCGCGGAATGAAGGCGCTCCTCATCTGCCAGCGGCTCGGCGTGGGTGGCGCCGAAGAGCTCGTCCTGGGCGCCAGCACGCACCTCCACCAGGTCGGTGTGACCGCCGAGGTGGTGGCGTTGACCGATCGGGGCGCCGTGGCCACGGAGATCGAAGCGGCCGGCGTTCCATTGCACCTGGTCACCGGAAAGCCCGGCCCGCGCGATCCGCGCGCCTTCGCTCGCCTGGTCAGGCTTATCCGCGACCGACGGCCAGACGTAGTCCACACGTACCTGCTGGCCGCCTGCATCTATGGAAGGCTGGCCGCCATGATCGCGCGCGTCCCCGTGATCGTCGCGTCGGAGCAAAACGTCTATCGCCAGAAGGCCCGGCGGCACGCCATCATGGAGCGCGCGCTCGCCGTGGGGACCCACCGGATCATCGCCTGCTGCGACACCGTGGCGAGACACTATCACGAACAGACGGGCGTCTCCTCCCAGCAGATCGCCACGGTCTACAACGCCGTGCGGTTCCCGGCCTCGCCTGGCCAGGCGGCACGCCGCGCCGCTCGGGGCAGCCTGGGCATCAGCCCAGACAGCTTCGTCATTGGAACACTGGGCCGACTGACCGAGCAGAAGGGCCACGACATCCTCGTGGACGCCATGGCGCGCGGCCCGCTCCAGGGGGACGCCGTGGCCATCATCGCCGGCGACGGCCCGTTGCGCAGCACCCTCGAGAGGCGAGCCGCCGACGCGGGCGTCAAGGAACGGACGCGTTTCCTGGGTATCCGGCGCGACCGCGACGTGCTCTACGCGGCGATGGACGCGTTTGTGCTTCCTTCACGCTGGGAAGGGCTCTCGCTCGCGCTGGTCGAGGCCGCCGGCAGCGGCCTGCCCATCGTGGCGACCACGGTCGGCGGTAACGCCGAGGTGGTCACCGATGGCAGCACCGGCCTGCTCGTACCGGCCGATGATGCCGAGGCGCTCGCCCGGTCGCTCGGCAGGGTACGCGCGGATCGCGACCTCGCCGGTGCCCTGGGCGACCGCGCGGCGCAGGACGCGCGTCCACGCTTCTCCATCGAGCGCCACGTTCAGCTCACCCGCGACATCTACGCCCAGGGGCTCGCCGCCCGTCACGGCCGCCCGCTGGAGCGGACCGCTCCCGCGTGACCAGCGGCTTGCGCGTCACGCTGGTCAACTACACGCTATCCATGATGCGGGGCGGTGGCGAGACCCGTGACCTGGCGTTCGCGCGCCACCTCACTGACCTGGGCTGCCAGATCACCCTGGTCTCCGTGAACCCACTGCTCGGACGGGTGCGCCACCCGATCCATGGCTTCAACCACCGGCTCATCCGCTCGCCGTACTTCCGCGATCTCGTCTACCGATTCATGGTCCTGCCCAAGACCGGCCGCCTCGCCAGCTTCCTGCTGGACCAGGACGTCAAGCGATTTAGCCGCGGCGTGATCGACCTCGTCGCGGATCCCGCGTACCCCGTTGACATCCTCCAGGTGGCCGGCCTCTATCCCGCAGTGGCCGTCAAGCAACGACGCGACGTCAAGGTCGTCGTCCGCAACCAGGGCGGGCTACCCAGAGCGTGGATGCGCCACTGGATCCCCCAGGCGGACGCCGTCATCGGGGACGGCTGGGACGCGGAGAACTTCGAGCGCAGCCTCGGTACGCCGCTCGTGGAGATCCCCGGCGGCGTCGACTCCGAGCTCTTCCGGCCCGGCGACGGAAGGACCGCCCGCCGAGAGCTCGGACTGGCAGACCAGCCATTGCTGCTGTACGTTGGCCGGTTCGTGCCCCTGAAGAACCTCCCCATGCTGCTTTCGGCGTTCGCCCTCGTTCGACAGACTCGCCCAGACGCCGTCCTGGCGCTTGCCGGTGAGGGCGCGCTGGAGGGACAGCTTCGACGCCAGGTGCGCGACCTCGGCATCGAGAACGGCGTGCGATTCCTGGGCCAGAAGCCCCAGGCCGACCTGCCAGCGCTCTACGCCGCGTCCGACGTGGTGCTGCTCTCATCGTCGTTTGACAACTCGCCCAACGCTGTGCTGGAGGCTGGCGCCTGCGGGCGCCCGGTGGTCGCCACGCGCGTGGGCGGCGTGGCCCGCTACGTGGACGAGGGCGAGACGGGCTACCTGGTGGACTCCGGCGACCATGCGGCCTTCGCCAACCGGATCCTGGCGTTGCTCGACGATCCCGTCGCCCGCGAACGCATGGGCGCCAACGGCCGCCGCCGCGTGGAGACGCGGCATAGCTGGCGGAAGAGCTGCGAAAAGCTTCTCTCGTTGTACGAATCGCTGCTGGGCCGCGCGCCAGCCGGCAGCGGCCGGATCCCCGGCTAGACGGATCGGACCCACCGTGCGACTGGGCATTGTCTACCACCGCCCGTACTTCCAGGACCCCAGCGGCGCCCTCCACGAAGCGGAGGGCTCATTCAGCCGTTACGTCGAGTCCCTGGCCCGCCGAGTCGATGAGGTGCTCCTCTTCGTACCGCGCCGGGAGACGCCGGTTCCTGGCTCCAGCTACGTCCTCCAGGCCAGCAACGTCCGTCTGGTTCCATTGCCCTTCTTCGAGCGCCTGCCTCAGTTCTACCGCGGGTTACCACGCATGCTCTGGACGCTGTGGCGGCAGCTCCCTGAGTGTGACCTGATCAGCCTGCGCGTTCCCACGCCGCTGGGCGTCTGGGCGTTCGCGCTGGCTCGGCTGAGGCGGCGCCCGGTGTTTCTCCTGGTGGTGGGTGATCTAGCCGGCGTGGCAGCCTCCGTGCGCGTGAACAACGTCAAGCGGCTGGCTTACCGGGTGTACCTGGCCATCGAGGAGCGTCTCCAGCGCTGGATGGTTGACTCCAGCCCCAGCTTCGTCAACGGCCGCGCCCTCTACCAGAAGTACAACCGCCCCGAACACGAGGTCCTGCTCACCACCACGTCCACCATCTCGGAGCGGGACGTGGGCAGCCGCGAGGACACCTGCCAGCCCGGGCAGCCAGTGCGCATCCTGTGCGTGAGCCGCGTGGACCCCCGCAAGGGACTGCGCTATCTACCGCCTGCGCTCGCGACGCTTGCCCAACACGGGCACGACGTCCAACTGACCATTGTTGGTCCCGTGGTCGGAACACTCGGTGAGGAAGAACGGACGACCACCCTCGACCTCGCCCGCGACCTGGGCATCGCCAATCGCGTCCAGTTAGTCGGCCCCAAGACCTTGCTCGAGGTGTACGCCATCGCCCGCGAGCACGACGTGTTCGTGCTGCCAACGCTGCCCGGCGAGGGCGTGCCGCGCGTCCTCGTGGAGGCCATGGCGGCGGGGCTACCCGTGGTGGCGAGTGACGTGGCCGGCGTCTCCACCGTGGTGGCGGACCGCGTCAACGGGCTGCTAGTCCCGCCGCGCGATCCGGACGCCATCGCGGCCGCTATCGGCCAGATCATCCAGGATGCCCCGCTCCGTCGGAGCGTGATCGCCAACGGCTACACGGTCGCACGCGCCCACACGGTAGAGGCCCACGCCAACAAGATCGCGCTGGGCCTGGTCAAACTCGCTGGCATCCACCTCCACCGAAGCGCCCGCAAGATCGCCACATGACCACCCAACACGCCTGGCCGCCCCGCGTCACGATCCCGCTGGCCGGCTTCAACCTCTCTGGCGGCGTGAAGTCACTGTGCCACCTCGCCAACTACCTCTCCGAGCACGGCTGGGACGTGACCATGATCGTGCCGGACTACGCTTGCGAGCCGCCGATCAAGCTTGGTCCGCGCGTCCTGGTGCAGGTTACCTGGACCGGACCACGCCTGCTGCCCGCCAGCGTCCGCAAGGCTCGGCACCTGATTCGGCTCTGCCAGCTAGCCACGCGCGACGCCGACGTCTGCCTCGCCAACTACTTCACCACGGCCTACGCCGCATGGATCTCCAGGTGGTTGCTGAGCAACCGCTGCGTGCTCGCCTACAACGTCCGCGGCTACGAGCCAGAGAGCCACGGCCGACTGGCCAACGCCGGCGACCTGAGCCGCCGCGTCAGATCGCTCGCCGCGCTCTGGAGCTACCGCCTGCCCCTGAAGAAGCTGTGCACCACCGAGTGGCTGCGCGACCAGGTCGGCGACCCTAACGCCATCGTCGTCGGCCACGGGATCGACCTGGATATCTTCTCCCCCACCAACCGCGACCCCAACCGGTCACCCGTGACCATCGGCACCATCGGTCGCGCGGGCGAGGCCAAGGGCTACCCCGACTTCATCGCCGCCGTGCGATTGCTCGATCCCGCCACGCACGTCCGCTTCCTGATCGCCGCGCCAGACCCGGTCGAGCCCGTCCCAGACTTCCCCGCCGAGATCCGCCACCCCCGCACCGAGCCGGAGATGGCCGCGTTCTACCGCGACTGCGACGTCTTCGTCTTCTCCAGCCGCGGCGAAGGCTTCGGCTTGCCCGCCCTCGAGGCCATGGCCACCGGCTCCGCCGTCATCACCACCGACAGCGGCGGCGTCCGAGCCTTCGCCGAGCCAGACCAGAACTGCCTGATCACCCCCATAGCCAACGCCTCCGCCCTCGCCACCGCGATCACCGAGCTCGCCGCCAACCCCACCCTACGCGCCCACCTCGACAAGGCCGGCATCACCACCGCCACCCACCACTCCCGTCAGGCCGCCCACGAGCGCTTCGCCGCGGCGCTCGCTTCGCTGCTCTGATTCACGTTGCGCGCTCATCGCGCCGCAGAGGTCGCCGGCGGAAGCGACCGCGGAACCCGATTCCGGAAGCCGATCGACTACCATGGGTCGCCCGTATTCCCCAGTTCGATCGTGGCTTCGGCCCCCAATCGCTCCGGAGGTCCTTCCAGATGCCAGACAGTCCGGGAACTAGCCTCACGCCCACCCAGATCCAGCACGCCATCGATCAGATCGCCTCGGAGTGGGCAACGCAGCGAGCGGAGAGGCAGCGGCGGCGTTCGCTCGACGCAGACGATTTCGAGCGGCTCCGCGGTGCGGGGTTCCACGTGGCGTGCCTCCCGGTCGATCATGGCGGGCTGTGGGAGAGCCACGCGCGGTCGAGCCGGATGGTGTTCGAGCTGCTTCGATCGCTGGCACATGGCGATTCGTCGGTAGCCCTCGTGGCCGCGATGCATCCGCTGGTTTTGTCAACGGGCGGCTGGTTGGGCAGCCCTACCCCTCCCGAGGACTACCACGAAGCGTGGGAGGCCCAGCGCACATGGGTGTTTGACACCGTCCACGACGGCGCCTGGTGGGGAACCATGATCTCCGAGCCCGGCACGGGCGGGGACCCGAACGCGACGCGCATCATCGCGTCGCGCGATCCCGCGCGCGGCCCACTGGGCTATCGAATCAGCGGCCAAAAACACTTCGGCAGCGGATCAGGGATCAAGTCATTCATGATCACCAACGCCCGACCAGAGGGCGAGGCCGAGCCAGACCTGTTCTTCTTTGACGTTCGCGGCGTCCCGTGGGATGGCTCGCGGGGTCTGAAGCTGACGGCGGCCTGGGATGGCCACGGGATGACCGCGACGCAGAGCCACGCGATGGAGCTTATCGACTGTCCCGTCACGCGTGTTGCCTGGCCGAGCGCACTCCAGCGACGCGCGGCAGAGCCGCGCCCCGTTGGAGTGGGATTCATCGCGGTTATCGTGGGTATCGTCCAGGTCGCCGTGGAGACCGCTCGTAACCAGCTTCGGGCACGGCGCGACGCGATGCGACCATTCGAGCGGGTTGAGTGGGCCCGTGTTGAATCGGAATCGTGGTTGATCGACCAGGCATATGAAGGCGTGATTCGCGCCGCGGAGCAGCTAGACAAGCCCACGCGCGCAAGCCGCCTAGCGAAGCACGCCATCGCCGAGCTTGCGGAGTCCGTGCTCGGACGGATCTGCCGCGTCGTCGGTGGCGGCGCGTTCTCCCGCCACAGCCCGTACGGCTTCTGGTTCGAGGACGTGCGCGCGCTCGGGTTCCTGCGTCCGCCCTGGGGCGCTGCCTACGACGAGTTGTTCGCAGGATCTTGGGGCTCTTAGCGCTGATGCAAAGTCAGCGATCAAGCACGCGACCGCCACGCTGCGGGGTGTCGGTGTTGATGTAGGACGGCGATTGCGCGTACCTGCCGCGCGCTAGCGCGGAAGTAGACCGTGTACGGGAATCGCGACACGAGCGCTCGCCGCGCCTCGCCTTCGGCGCGCGGGTATTGCGCTGGTCGCTCAGCGATGAGACCCAGTGTCCATTCGATCTGAGACACGAATCGTGCGCCGAGACCCGCCTGGCGCGTCTCATACCAGGTCGCCGCCTCTTCAAGATCACTCGCGGCGGCGCGGGATAGGGTGACGCAACGCCTCACGCTCCCGTGGAGTTCCCCCTCAGCGCCTCATCGATCCGGCCTCGAACGTCATCCCACGTGAGGCCCGCGTCCGCACTATCGGCCTCGGCGGCGATCCGGTCTCTGAGGATCTCGCGATGCCAGTCCGGTACTGGAACCGACTCAGGTGCGCGCGCGATCAGATCCCACAGCGACTGCACGTACTCGATCTGCTCGTCTACGTCCAACTCATTGAACCCCGGCGGCGGGGTTGGGACTGCGTTCGCCACGGCATCCCTCCGTCAACCAATCGCTATAGCGTAGCAGGCGGCGGTGGCACCGCCACCAGCTACCCCTACGCAGTCAGCCTCGTCCGACCCGCCGTCGTCACCAGCGTCTCCAGGAACCGCGGCGCGTGCGCCGTCAGCGAGAAGCGCTCCACCACCGTCTGGCGGCCAGCCTCGCCCATCGAACGCCGGGCCTTGGGGTCCTCCACCAGCAGCGACAGCTTCTCCACCCACTCGTCCGTCGTCGTCGCCAACAAGCCATTCTCACCATCCTGCACGATGTCCGTGGTCACGCCCACCGGCGAGCACACGGGTGGCACCGCGCAAGCCATGTAGAGCAGCGCCTTGAAGCCGCACTTGCCGCGCGTCCACTCCGTGTCCGGCATCGGCATGATCCCAATGTCGAAGCTGTGCAGGTCCGCTAGCTCGCCATTGAGCGTCCAGCGCGACGTGGTCATGGAGCTACTGACGATCGGAATATCGCTGCCGCCGATCGCCCGGATCTCGACGTTGGGGTATTTCCGCGCCACCCGATCCAGCGCCTCCCCCACCATCCGCAGATACGGCGCCGTGGTGTTGCTGCCCATCCAGCCAATGACCACCCGACCGTCCGCGCGCGGCGCGTGAGCCGTGGGTGACGGAGCAAACTCGTCCGTGTCCACCGGGGTCGGGATCACCACGATGTTGCGGTTGTACCGTAGCGCGTACTGGCGGAGGTTCTCGTTGCCAGCGATCACCGTGGTCGCCAGGTTCACCACCCGCGCCGTCTTGCTGGGTCGCTTCAGCAGCCCCACTGTCCGGCTCATCACGCCCGTGTTGAGCAGGTAGATCGCGTCATCGAAGTCAAAGATGATCGGCCGGCCCTGGTGGGCAAGCTGCTCCTCGATGAACGGACCGCCCACCGGAAACGCCTCCCGGTGGATGAAAATCAGGTCGCTCGTCTCCGCCCGCCGCACGTCCGCGAAACGGCTCATCGTGCTCACGCCCAGCGAGGCCACCTTCCGCGCCATCGCACCTGGTGCGTAACGGATGTTGTACAGATCGCTAGACATGAACGGGCGCAGGATCGGCTCCACGCCGTGCGCCTGGAGATAGGGGAAATACTGCTCAACGCGCAGCCGGTTCGATGGCGCTTCGGTCGGGTACGGGACGATGAAGAGAACTTTCATGTGCGATCCTGCGTGTGCGATCCTGAACGAAAGGGTCAGCGATTCTGAGTCTTGAGCCAGGCTACCGTGCGCTCCAGCCCCTCAGCGAAGGTCACGCGCGGCTCGTAGCCCAATAGGCGGCGGGCCTTGTCGATGTCGGCCAGCGAGTGCTTCACGTCGCCACGGCGTGAATCGACGAACACGGGCTCGATGCTAGTGCCCAGGATTCTGTTCACCTGGGCGATCAACTCGAGGAGCGTGAAGCGCTCGCCGCACGCCACATTGAACACCTCGCCCCCCACGCCGCTCGCCTCGGCAGCGCGCAGATTGGCCTGGACCACGTTGTCCACGAACGTAAAGTCGCGCGACTGCGTGCCGTCCCCATGCACTGACGGCGCCTCACCGCGCATCATCGCCGTGGCGAACAGCGGGATCACCGCCGCGTACTCCGACTTGGGATCCTGGCGCGGGCCGAACACGTTGAAGTACCGCAGCGCCACGGCTTCCACGCCAAAGAGGCGGGTGAACACGGCGCAGTAATACTCACCCGTCAGCTTGGAGACAGCGTACGGCGACAGCGGGCCGGGCATCATCGTCTCGACTTTCGGAAGCGTTGGCGTGTCGCCGTACACCGATGAGGATGACGCGCAGACCACTCGCTTCACGCCCGCGTCGCGCGCCGCCACCAGCACCTTCAGCGTTCCGCCCACGTTGGTCTCGTCGCTCGCGATCGGATCACGCAGCGAGCGTGCAACCGAGGGCAGTGCCGCCTGGTGGAGGACGACGTCCACTCCCGCCATCGCGTTCGCGAGCGTCTCTGAATCGCGGATGTCACCCACCCGGAGCTCCACGTCCGGTAGGTCCGCGAGGTTCTCCGCTCGGCCCGTCAGCAGCGTGTCTAGCACGCGCACGCGGTCGCCGCGCGACGCCAGCGTCCGCGCAATCGTAGAGCCGATGAAGCCGGCCCCGCCCGTGATCAAGAACAACGCCATGCTAGCGCACCGCCGAGGTGACCAGGCTGGGTCGTCGCGATCCGAACCGGTCCACCAGCCAGAACAGGCCCATTGCACCCACCGTGAAGCCGGCCGGCATCAGCATGGCTCGGTGGCGGAAGATCGTGCCCACGTTGCCCTCGATGATCGAGAACACGAACACCAGCCCGCCCCAGAACACGATGGGCATGAATAACGTACGCCAGTGGCTGCGCCCGAGACCGATCACAGCTACCACCGCGAGCACCTCTATCGCGACCCATGCGACCGTCTCGGTGACCAACGCCGCGTTCCGCGGCGAGGTGGCCGACCAGGGGAACGGCGCGAACAGCACGTAGGGCAGCACGCGGGGAGCGTTCGTGAGCTGCTTCACCCATCCGCCGTCACTCCGCGGGATGGCCTCCAGGTCGATGCCGGACTCGGCAGTGTCCGCCCCAAATCGACGGCTGGTGTCCAACGCCTCCACGCGCTTGTCGGTCAGGTACCGCAGGCCAAGCCACTGGGTGCCCTGGCCCATCACGAACATCAAGGCCACGATCGTTGCCCATAGGCCAATCCCAATGGCCAGCCGCTGCCGCCACGGCCGATCGCTCCCCAGGAAGAACGAGATGGGCACCAGCCAGCCGAACGCGTAATACACGTACAGCCGCAGGTCCTCCAAAAGGGCAAACGTCCCGAGCAACGCGACCAACGTGATGATCGAAGGACGGCGTCCGAACCGCAGCGCCACCGCCATCACCGTCGCGATCAGCAGCACGACCAGCGCGTCCTTCAGATTGATCACCGACCACAGGATCAGCGACGGCCAGACTGCCCCGGCGATCGCCGCGAACACGCCAACGCGGCGTCCGCCCAGCTCGCGGCCCAGCGCGAACATTGCCACGGCCCCGGCCGCGCCGAAGAACGCGTTCATGAACTTGGGCAGCATGATCTCGCGGCCAAACACGTAGTAGAGCCCGCCAACCGCGAACGTGTACGTCTTCAACAGGTACGCGTCGCTGCTCGCCACACCAGGGATGGTGCCCATCCACGTACGTGCGAGCGCCCACGCCGTGCGGGTGTACGCGCGGTCATCCTGGAAGAGGCAGCCTTCGCAGCGGTCGTTCTCGACACCCTCTTTGGTCCGCCCCACCGAGATCAGATACGGATTGCTGATCACCGCGGCAAGGAGCCGCAGCGCGAACGCCGCCAGAAAAAGCGTGAGCAGGAATCGTCGGTCCGCCCCACGAAACAGCGCGTAGATCCCGCCGATGCCCAGCGCCAGTCCCGCCAGCGCCACCGGAATCGCCTCGCCCTGACCCCGTGTGCCCGCCAGCGCCAGCGCCGCCAGGATGCCCGTCACACTGACCCCACGCACCGCCAGGTGCGCCCAGCCAGGCGGCTGCCAACGTGCGATCGGCAGCGCCATCGACGCCACGCTCATCGCGCGGAGGCCGCCGTCTGTGGACTTGACATACCGGCTAGTGTACCCGTGTCTCCCGCCTTCCGGGCCACCACCGCGATGTCCGTGGCCAGCGGCCCAAAGCCCAGGCCCAGCCGGTGCTGTACCCTCGCCAGCGCGTGCGCAATCGACCGCAGCCGGCACTTCCACGCCGCCCCGTCCTGGATCGGGAGCGGGACAAACGCGTACGCCACGCGGAACCCGCCCTTCGCAAGCTGGGCGGACAGCGTGGTGAATGTGTAGTGCACCACGTGTTCCTTGGCGTCGAAGATCTCCACCTCGCGCAGCCGCATCAGGCGATTGATCAGTCTGAACTTGAACAGGTTGTACGTGCCGTTGGGCACCTTGATGAACAGAACCCCATCATCGCGCAGAAGCCGCCGCACCTCCGCCAGCAGCTCCGTGGGGTTCCCCACGTGCTCAAAGACATCCACCATGGTCGCCACGTCGAACGACCGCTCCGCGAATCCGGCCTCCTCCAGCATGCTCGTCTTCACGTCCAGCCCGTAGAACTCGCGTGCCAGGGCCGACCCGATCGGTGATGGCTCCACGCCCGTCAGCCGCCAGCCCATGCCACGTGCCATCCGCAGAAAAAAGCCGCAGTGCGTGCCGATATCCAGCAGATCGCCGGTGGGTTTGAACCGGCGGATCACCCCGAGCTCCTGGCGGTAGTTCGGGTCGCGGTTGTGGCTGGCTTCCCCGCGGAGGATCGCGCCGTACTTGCGTAGCACCGCCTCACGCTCACCGTGGTAGTGTCCCTGCGGGTTGGCCAGGCGCGGGGTGACGTAGAAAAGCCCACAGGCGCCGCAGCGGACGATCCCCAGAGGCCCTTCATGCGCCACGCGCGTCGGGCGATCCGCCCCGCACCCCACACAGGGCACGCGGACCAGCTCCACGCTCACGAGGCCGCCGCCAAGGAGCCCCCGTCACGGCGGCCCGCCAGCCGCTCATACAGCTCGGACATCGCATCTACCATCGTCTCAATGGAAAACCGCTCCAGCGCCCGCGCTCGACCAGCGATCCCCATGTCGCGTCCCAACGCCCGGCTTTCCAGGACCTCTAGCAGCGCCGTCGCCAGCGCTGCCGCGTCGCCAGCCGGTACCAGCCGGCCGGTCACTCCGTCCTGAACGATCTCCGGAATCGGACCCACCGCGGACGCCACCACCGGCCGTGCCGCCGCCATGGCCTCCAGCAGCACCAGGCCGAAACCCTCCCACATGGACGGGAGAACGAAGCAGTCGGACTCCTCGAGCAGCGACGGCACGTCGCCGCGAAACCCCTCGAACCGCACGGCGCCGGCGACGCCGCGCTCGCGAGCGTACGCCTCCAGCTCGGCGCGGGTGGACATTTCCTCGTGGCCCACCACACGAAGCACCAGGTCTGGCACGCGCGCCAGCACCGCCGGTAGCGCGTCGAACAGCACCCGGTGGCCCTTCTGTGGCGCCAGCCTGGCGATCATCAGCAGCGTCGGCGGCCGATCAGCGTCAGGGGCCGGCGGCTCGATGTCCGCGTACGGCCTCGGATCGATGCCGTAGTAGATCCGCTCCAGCTTCTCCCGCGGCACCCGCCCACTCGCCACCAGGTGCTCCAGCACCGCGTCCGAGATGGCGATGACTCGGTCCAGCCGTCGGGCAGACCAGCCCGCCAGGGCCGCCCAGGGCTGCCGATTGTAGAAGTCCTCGACATTGTGGACCCCCCGCAGCAGCCGCGGTCGACCCGCCGCGAAGCGCGCACAGATTTGCATGGCCAGCTCCGCGCGCAGCGAGTGCGCATGGATCACGTCAAATGACTGGCGTCGCAGCAGCGCACCGAGACGCGCCACCGCCCGGGGATCGTTCCGCGAGCTTGCGCCCAGGTCCACCACCCGCGCGCCGGCCGCCCGGAACATTGGCACCATGGGCGTCGCCTCGTCCGGCTCTGCCTCGAAGCAGGCCAGCCACGGCTCGAACCGCGATCGGTCCAGACCGGAGATCAGGCTGAGCACATGCTGCTCGCACCCCCCCACGGTGCAGCCCGAAAGGAGGTGGAGGACGCGTAGCGGGCGCGCCGCGCTCAAGCGATGGCGGCCACGGGAGACAGCACGCGATAGTTGATGCGCTCCACGCTGCGCTGCTCCACCACGTCACGCAGATCCTGGTGCGTCAGTACCCGCACCTCCTCCTCACGCCAGCGAGCCGCCACCTCGCCGCCGTCCAGGAACGTCGCGAGTCGGCTGTCGCTGAAGCCCGGGTGCACCATCAGCTCGGTAGTCCCAGACTCCAGCGCGCACAGGTCGCGGATCAATCCCCCGTAGAGGTCGCCCGGATTTCTCCGCAGGCAGTTGAACGTGCTCAGGAAATGGTCCGTCGTGGGGATGCGGTCCTTTCGCAGGCGAACGCGATAGCGACGAGCCAGCGCGTACATCACGCGGTTCTTCCAGAACGCCTCGCTGCGGGTGTACTGCTCCACCGCGCGCCGCCCCGCGAACATCTCACGGTCCATCCGCTCCTGCTGTAGGCGCAGCGGCACGCGGTACATCCGCGCAATCGGAATGACCACTTTGAAGAACAGGTCCGGGTACATGTAGACGCTCTCGTGGCTGTCGATGTGGCTGGGGTTGATCCCTGCCGCGATCACCTTGTCGATCTGCGCCCGGAACTCCTCGTACACCTGGATCATGCTGATCTGGCCCAGTAACAGACGCTGCAAGAACGGCTTGCGCCGATAGAACACGCCGTCCTGGTCCACCAGGGTGTGCACGCGCTCGGCCGGCAGGATCGGCCGTCCGTACGTGACGTTCAAGTGCACGCCCACCGCCAGGCTGGGATAGCGATTCGCCAGCCGCGCCGCGTCGTCGAACGCCCAGAGATTCGCCACCATGGTCGTGCTGGTGACGATGCCCCGCGTGTGGACCTCGATGATGCCTTCGTTGATTCCTTCGGTCACGCCGAACTCATCGGCGTTTACGATGAGCGACCGTTGCATGTACTGCTGTTACCCTTGCCGAGCGTCCATCGCCTGTAGCTGGCGGACCATCCAATCCACCTGGGGCCCGCTCAGCGCCTGGTGGGTGGGCAGGACCAGAATCCGGTCCCGCACCCAGGCGGCATCCGCGAAGCGCTCTTGCTCTACCTGTGGCGGGAGCTCCTCCCAATACGTTCTCACGTTTATACCCCGCCGGAGAAGCTCGTTCCGACGCTCGTCGCGATTTTCTGCCAGGATGGGCAGGCCCAGCGGGCAGACACCCACCGGTAGCTCATCGAACAACGGTCGCGCCCAGCCCAGGTTCCGCACGGCCGCGAGTAGGCGCTCATAGCTCGACCGTCGATGGGCGACCACCCGCGCCGGGTCCATCGCATCGAACACGGCCCGCGAGATGGCCGACGCCGCCGTGAGCCGCACTGCCGCGCCGCTCGTGCGGGCGTGCATGTCGTGCCGCACGGCGGACCGCCGCAACAGCCACAGCCGCGGCGTCCAGCCCACGGCCTGCTCGGTCGAGCCAACGGCTCGGTAGAGCGCACGGATCACCGTCCAGAACGGCGACGGCGCGGAGAGGTCGGCAGGGGGCACAAGACCAGGCCGATTCAGGCGGAGGATCCCGCCGTCCGGCATCGGCAGGCTCTTCCAGGGCGAGTACACCGCCGCGTCTCCGAAGCTACCCAACGCCTGGCCGCGCCACTGGCCGAACAGCGCGTGCGCACAGTCCTCGACAACCGCTGTTCCTCGCTCGCTCGCCAGGCGGATCACGTCCTCGATCGGTCCCGGCAATCCAAAGTAGTGGATCAGAACCACGGCTGCCGCGCCATCAGCGAGCGCGTCCTCTAGCGCATCCAGGCAGGGCATCAGGCCTCTGTTCACCGGGTGGAACACCGGCGTGGCACCGAGCGCAAGAACAGGTGTCACGACCGACTCGCACAGATAGGCGGGCAGAAGCACCCGCGCGCCGGGGCCCACGCCCAGACCGCGCAGGGCTAGCAGCAGCGCGGCGCGCCCGGTGCCTGTCCAGAATTCGCCACCGCGTGTGGTTGGCGGCGCCCCGCGGGTGGCACGAGCCAGGGCACCAATCAGCGCACCAGGCGTCAGTGGAGGATCGGCCGGCACGTACACGGCGCCGTCAGCCCGGGCGCAGCTTCGAGAGCACGGCGCGCAGCCTGCCCACACCGTAGCGACGGGCACTGGCGACCGTCGGGGACGAGCGCGCCCACTGGCGCGCACCGTGCCAGGCAACGATCGACTCCAGCGCCGCCGCACCGCGCGCGCCAACGTTTCCAATGACCAGACGGGCCGTCCGGCACTCCTCCGTGGCCCACTGCGCCTTGTACGGTTCGTCCCCCAGCATGAAATCAAATCGCGTCAGCCGCCGTTCACAGGCCGTCTCGATCAGATGGGCCAGCAGGATGGAAGATGGCGCCAGAGGCGCCAGGTCCGGGTCCCAGGCGGGCAGGTAATAGAAGTACGTGTGTCGGTCGATGAAGCCCAGGCTCCCCGCCACCGGCCTCCCGCCCACCTCCAGCAGCACCAGGTCCAGCATCCCGCGCCGCGCGTACCGCTCGCACGCCTCACGATAGAACTCGCGGGCAGACGCGGAGCGAGAAAACACCGTCGCGGTGTACTGGCCCTCCCACCGCCGGGCGTGCAGGCCCGCCAGCACGTCGATGGCGGCGCTCACGTCCTCTCGGGTGACGGCCCGCCGAAACGACACCCGCCCGTGCTCTCCCAGCCTGCGGAGCCGCGAGCGCAGGTTGTAGCGGAACTTCCCGGTCTTCGACCCCAGAACGGCCTCCCAGCCGGACCGCAGGTCGATCCGCGGCCTCGCGTGGCCGTCGAGCAGGCGCGAGCGCAGCCCCAGCCGACGGCACGCGCCGAGCAGCGCGGCGATGGTCGGCGACTCGCTGGGTAGATTCTGGAGGTCCAGTGCATCCCAGGTCGTGTGGGCGCCGACCAGCGAAGAAAGGAGCGCCTCAGCACAGCGCTCGCGCGTGGGTGGGTCCGGCGGCAACAGCAGATCCGCGTAGTCAGTCACCCCCAGCCCCAGCGGACGAAGCGCGAAAAACGGCGTGGCGCCTACCTGGGCGCGGTGGAGCGGCGCGATGGCCCGCGGACCGTGTTCGTCCTCCACGGTCAGCAAACGCAGCCCGTAACCCGGTCCGAGATGGCGCCACCACGTCTCCAACCACTCGGGGGTCATGAACACGGCCTCAGTCGACGCGGCTCGGCGGATCCGCTCCCACGTCTGTGCCCCCCGCAAAACCCCCGGCCAGGTGGCGGCGGTCACGCGCACCGATACACCGCCTCGTAGCGCGCCGCCATCCGCGCCACGTCGAACGCCTCCGCCACTCGCGCTCGACCGGCCGCCCCCAGACGCGCTCTCAAATCGCCGTCCGTCAAGAGCTCAACCGCCCGTTCCACGACCGTGTCCAGGTCATACGGATTCACGATGAAGCCGGTCTCGCCATCTACGATTGCCTCGCGAGTCCCGCCGTGGCAGGTCCCGATCACCGGCACCCCCAGCGCCATCGACTCCAGGTTCACGGTCGGAAACGGGTCGAGGTACATCGAGAGATTCAGGAACGCCGCGGCCGCCGCCACGCAATCGTGATACGACGCCCGGTCCAGGAAGCCGGGGAAGCTCACCCGCTCCGCGACGCCAAGCCCGCGGGCCTGTTCTTCCAGCGCGTCTCGGAACCACGATCGGTCGCCCAACACCACCAGGCGCGCCCGCGGCACCATCTGTACGACCCTAGCGATAGCGTCCACGGCCAGACGGTGCCCCTTGAAGTGGTGCAGGCGCCCGCCGGTGATCAGAATTGGCTCGTCTCCCCAGCCGTGGCGAGCACGCGCCCGCGCCGCTGAGGCCCCCGTCAACGCCGTGTCACGCAGCGGAAGCCCGTTCGGGACCACGTGGCGGACCGGAATCCCATTGTCGTGCAGCGCGTCGGCAAGCGCCTGGCTCACGGAAACGCCCTCATGCACGTACCGCCGCAGCAGCGTCGCCGCCAGGCGGTTTCTCGGCGGGAGCATCCAGTAGTGCTGCTTGCAGCTCGCGCAGCTCCGCGGGTTCGCACGGTAGTCGGGCCGAGCCACCGGCGGCGCCGACGGATCGATCCAACACTTGTACTTGCTGTAGCAGAAGGGCTGCGCATCCTGGTACGTCAGAACCACCCGCGCCCCAGTGCGCGCCGCCAACGCCAGCGAGGAGTACGAGAGATGTGAATGCACGTTCCAGGCGTGCACCACGTCTGGCCGAAAATCCCGCAGCACGTGACGCACGCCCGGCACGACCAGCGGGTTGAAGATGGTCGCGTACGGACGAAGCCGCGGATGGTACGCGGAATGCAGACGGTGGACCGTCAGCCCATCCTCCACGACGACCTCGTTGGTCCGGCGCGTGGTAGAGAGGACGGCCACGTCCCATCGGTCGCGGAGCGCGCCCGCCAGGTGGCCCACCACGATTTCGCCGCCGCCGCGGTTGTCGAACGCGTCAGACAGGAGCAGCAGCCGCGGCCGCGCCGTCACCGGGGTATCACTCTCAGGCACTGGATGTAGGCCACCAGCCGTGAAGCCAGCATCATCCCGCCGTAGGCCAGCGCCGCCCCGTAGCTGCCCCAGGCTGACGCGAGCATCCAGGTGGTCGGGAGGCCCAACGCCAGGATCGCGACGCTGGCCACGATCGGCAGATCGGTGCGGTTGTAGGTCCGAAACACGGGCCCCGCCGCAACCCCCATCCCGATGGTCGCCGCATCGAGCGCCAGCACGAGCACCAGCGGCGCCGCCAGCGCGTACGCCTGGCCGTAGATCTGCGGGATGACGAGCCAGCCCAGCAGGACGAACGGAAGTGCGATCGCGATGGACGCAAGCAGCGCCAGCCGCGTGACCCGAAGAAATGCCGATCGCACGCGGTCCGGCGCCTCCACCCGGAGCCGTGGGATATCCACCATCAGCAGCCGTGAGATCGGGCTCAACGCCACGGCCGGAATCGCCATGTACGCCATGCCAACCCTCAGCTCACCCACGGCTGACTCCGCCGCCACCAGACCCAGCACGAGCACCGGCAGCAGGTTGTACAGCGAGACCAGGTTCTTGTCTACTGCGATGGACAGGCCGTACCTCGTCTCCGCGGCCACGTCCAGGCGCGGCCGAAACACGCCCGCGACAAGCGTCGCAGGGCTCGGGAGCAAGTCCGCCCGCCTCGCGAGCACCGCGTAGCATAGGGCCCCCACCGCGGCGCCCACCAGGCTCCCCGCCACCTGCCCCCAGAACACGCCAACCACGCCGTAGCCGGCGAGGGCCGCTGCCACCGGCAGCGCGTAGCCCAGGAGCGTCGTACCGGTCTCGAACAGAACCAGTTGTCGCAGCGCCCGAATGCCCTGCAGCGCAATAACCAGCAGACCGGCCAGAACCGCCCAGAACCCCTGGACGAGATACAGCCGCAGCGCAAGAGTCATGTCCAGCGGATCGGCGAACCCTACGGTCAACCACGGCGCGCCCAGCATCGCCAGCGGCAGCAACACGACGGACGTGGCTACGCTCATGAACACATAGAACACCAGCGCGCGCCGCGCAAGGTCGGGGTCCGCTGCCGCCGAGGCCTCGGCCAGCCGAGTTGTGGCCGAATAATCCTGCCCCAGTCGCCGCAACAGCCCGATGGTGGTGCCCGTGGACATCACCCAGCCATAGGCACCATAGCCTACTGGCCCCAGCGTCCGCGCCAGCACCACGGACGCGAGAAAACCCACCCCCGTCAGCGCCAGCGAGCCGACCTGTAGCGCCAGAACGCCCCGCACGAACGGATGCGCCCGCCAGCGGGCGAACATCGACGCCGCGCGCATGGTGCCCGCCGAGTCCAAGACTACGATGCCGCCAGCACGCGGCGGTACACGTCCAGGTACTCGCCCGCCACCGTTGACCAGTCGCGGGCGAGCGCCCGCTCCCGGCCCCGCTCCCCCATGGCCGTGGCGAGGTCTGGATGCTCCAGAACCGAGGTGAGGCAGTCCGCCACCGAGTCCGGATCGTTCGGCCGGGCCAGGCGGCCGTTCACGCCATCCTCAATGGCATCCTCCGCCCCACAGTCGGTCGAGCCGACGACCGGCTTTCCGTAGTGGTTCGCCTCCAGGTACGCCAGCCCGAAGCCCTCGAACGCCGTGCCGCTGCTGATGGGCGTGAGCACAAACGCGTCGCAGCGGCGGTACAGCGCCTCCAGCCGGGCATCCGGGATGGTGCCTGTGATCGTCACGTGGCGACCGAGATCCAGCTCGGCCACCAGATCTCGCAGGCGGGTCACGTATTTCACATCCTGGTCATCGCCCACCAGGTAGTAGTGGATGCCAGGGAACCGTTTGCGCAGCCGTGCAACAGCCTCCACCGTGACGTGGTAGCCCTTGCGGGGCTTCAGCGCACCCACCCCCAAGATGACCGGCGAGCCCTCGATCGACTCGCGGTCCTCCACCGCGCTCCGGTTCAACGCCTCGAAGCCGTTCGTGATCACGTCGAGTCGCGCGGAAGGCAGCACCTCGCGCACCCGATCGCGCGTGTACCGGCTGACGCACACCACGGATCCGGCCCGGTTCATCGCCCGACCGAAGAACGTCCGCGTGACTGGATTCATCTTCATGGGGATCACACCGTAGGTCCCGTGCACGGTTATGACGCTGGGCCAGACGAACGCCAGGGACGACGCCAGCGCGTACGGCTCCACGAAGAAGTGCACCAGGTCATGCCCGCGGGACCACCGATTGACCTGTGCGAGGTTCCAGGCGAACGCCTTGGGGCGATCGAGCGCGGCCAGCGGTGTGGACAGGCAGGGGACGATCCGCTCGGCGGCGACACCGTCCGGCGGCTCCGACCGTCGCTCCGTGAGAACGGTCATCCGCACGCCGCGCTCGGCGAGTCCGCGCACCAGGCCCAGGCTATAGCGCCCCCAGCCGCTATCCGGCGCGAGCTGCCAGGTCACGACGCACAGCCGCAGCGGCTCAGCCACCGGCCACCACTTCCGCCAGCCGCCCTTCTGTGAACCCCAGGACCTCCGCGATCCGGCGCGCGCGACGATCCCACGTGTACGTCTCCACGTCGCGACGCGCCTGCGCTCCCAATCGGCGCGCCAGCACCGGATCACCCGCCAACCGCTGGATCGCGGCGGCCATCGCCGCGGCGTCACCGGCCGGCACAAGCAACGCGTTCTCCTCGTGCCGCAGCACCTCCCGCAGGGAAGGCAGATCGGATGACACGATCGCGACGCCCGCCGCCATGTAGTCAAACAGCTTCAACGGTGACGTGAAGATCCTCGCCACCGGCTCATCCGGCAACGGCAGTAGGGCGATGTCCGCGCGCGCCAGCTCAGCCGAGACCCTGGCGTACGGCACGTACCCGCGAAACTCCACCCGCTCGCCCACCCCCAGACGGTCGACCAGATTGACCAGCGCGGCACGGTCAGAGTCAGGCCCCGAATCGTCCGGCATGCCACCCACCACCACCAACCGGGCATCGGGCGCCAGCGCCGCCGCCTGGACGGCGATCTCCGCGCCCTTCCACGGGTAGAGCTGGCCCACGTAGTAGACGTTCCGGGTTGGTGAGTCGTCGCTCGCCGCGGGCGACTGCACCCGCTCAGCCGGCCCCACGCTGGTGGCGTCTGGTACCGTCGCCAGACGGCTGGAGTCGATGCGGTACATCTCCGCGATCAGGGCACGAGCCGCGTCCGTGATGGTGATCACACGATCCACAGCGTCGAAGACGCGCTGCTCCAAGAGCCGAAGCCGCTCTGCCTCGCTCGCGTCCAGCGTGGCGCGACCCGCGCGGTGCTCCACCTCGTACGAAGGCAGACCGTGCACCTCGAAGGCCACCCGCGCCCCAATCGCCCTGGCCGGACCGCTGGCCATCTGCGCCGTGCGAAAGTCACGAGTGAAGATCACATCCGGCCGATGCAGCAGGACCTCGCGCGGCATGATCGCGGCCAGCCCCGCCAGGTAGCTCGCTTGCCAGAGCCGGGTGAACTGGCGGAGGATCCGCGGCGGAGCCGTGGGGGGAATCCGCGCGATCGGCACGCGGATCACCCGCAGTCGCGGGTGCGGTGCCAGTCCGAATGATGCCAACACCTCTGAGGTCGCGGCGCGGCCGCGGCGTCCCGCCACCAGCGTCACGTCCGCGCCCAGGCGCGCAAGCGCGTGGCACGTGTTGACGATCTGAATCGCGCGCGCTTTCGGCTGCGGAACGTCGGTGCTGCCCAGATAGAGGAGTCGCATGGCCTGGGAGATCTATCTCACCGCCCGACGATCGGCGCGATCGCCCGGATTATACGTTCGGCCCGGCGCTCCCACGTGTATTCAGCGACGTCCCGCCGCGCCCGCGCACGAAGCTGCTCGGCCAGCGCGCGGTCGGTGAGCAGTCGGTCGATCGCCGCCGAAAGCGCCGGCACGTCGCCCGGCGGCACCAGCAACGCGTTCTGCTCGTGAACCAGTACCTCCCGAATCGAGGGCAGATCGCTGGCGACGATCGGCACGCCAGCCGCCATGTACTCGAACAGCTTCAGGGGTGACGTGAACACTCGCGCCATCAGATTGTCCGGCAGAGGCACCACCGCCACCCGAGCTTGAGCGATCCGCCACGCTACCTCCGCGTGCGGAACGAAACCGGTGAACGTTGTTCGATCCGCGATGCCCAATGAATCCGCGAGCGCGCGAGCCGCCCGCAAGTCCCCATCTGCCGCCGGGTCGCCGCTTCCGCCGATCACGGTCAAACGGACGCCTGACAAGCGAGAAACCGCCTCCAGAAGCGTGCCAGCGCCCTTCCACGGATAGAGCTGGCCGGCGTACACCACGTCCGTCTGCAAAGCAGCCGGCTCCACCCGCGGGTTTAGCAGCCGCGCCGCGTCTGGCACCACCGCCAGGCGCGACCGCGGCACGCCGAACGCATCGACCAGGTAATCCGCACAGGCCTCGGTCAACGGCACCAGCACGTCCGCCCCGTCGAACACCCGCCGCTCCAGGCCCCGCGTGCGCGCGGCCACCCCCCAGATGCGTCCCGCCTCCAGCGAGCTGTTGTCGCGGGGCCGCGTCGAGAACACCTCGTGCACCTCGTACACCACAGGCACCCCGTGGATGCGCTTCGCCGCCAGGCACATCCAGGCGATCCGCGGATCTCGCGTCCAGACCACATCCGGGCGGGGCCAACTCCGCAGCAGGTCGGCCACCGCGCCCACGCCGTAGCTCCAGTTCGTCACCGCCAGCCGCTTGTGGATCTCGACGAAGGACAGCCGCTCAATGTTCAGCGCTGGCACCGTCACGATCGAGAGGCGGAAATGTGGCTCGAGCCCAAGGTCACGCAGCACCGACTCGCCCGTCGCGGCGTCCACTCGGGCGCGCTGGGCGACCACCCGCACGGTGGCGCCGGACCGGGCCAGTGCGTGCGCCGTATGGAGCGACTGCACGGCCCGCGCCCGCGTGGACGGGAACTCGAATCCCCCGACGTACAGGATGCGCGGGTGTTCCGCCTGGCTCACGCCTGCGCCGCGCCCACCATCGCGACCATCCGATCCGCCCAGTGCTCCACGCTGTGCTCGGACTGCACCCGCGCACCGAGTGGCTCGATCGCCGCGCGCCGCCTGGCGCCGTCCAGCGTCAGCCAGTCGTTGAGCCGCTCGGCCAACGCGCGGGCGTCTCCCGCCTGGAACGAAAGGCGCGGCCACAGGTCGCCGAACAACGCTCGGAAGGCCGGATTGCACACCAGCGGCGGAACCCCGGCCGCGATCGATTCCAGTACCGCCTTGTCCAGGCTGCCTGTGCGGCTGCACGTCGCGAACAGGCCACTGTCCTGGTAAACGGTCGGCATGCTCCAGTACGGCCGCCCCTCGCACAGTGTCACCGTCTCGCCCAGTGAGGACCGCTCAGCGCGCCGGGCCAGCGCCGCCCTGTAGCTCCGATCCCCGGCAGAGTGCGCCCCGCCTACCACGGTGACCCGCGGGCGACGCTCCGCGGGCAAGAGCGCCACGGCATCGATCAACGTCTCGTAGTCCTTGATCGGCGAGTACCTGCCCACGCTCAGCAGGCCGCCGCCCTCACTGCTCTCCCGGCGCGGCGCGAAGCGCCGGGTATCGATCCCCTGGCCCGTAAGGAAGGGCCGGGCCCCCCGGATCCGGAATCCCTCCGGAGTGGATGTCGCCACGCCGTCGACCAGGGCGTACGCTAGCCGCAGCATGGGGCTCACGTGCCCGTGGGCATACCAGAGGTAGCCCGGCGTGCGGGTCAGCCGCGCCAGCGGCGCCGCCGCCACCGCGAAGATGGGCCCCATGTGCGAGACCACGGCGTCCGCCTGGCCGCGTCTCAGAGCTCGCAGCAGGTGGCGCTGGAGCGAGACCAGCCAGACCGCCTTGCTGGCCCCGCCGCCACCCGACTCTCCCCGGCCCTTGCCCATGGACTGCAGCGTCACGTTCGCAGGGAGCGGTGCGGCGCTGTCCCAGAGCGTGATCACGTGCAACCGCTCAACCCGAGCCGCCAGCGCGCTGACCCACCCGTGGATGTGGCCAAACAGGTCATCCGCGGGATCGACCTTCGGCGTGATGAACACCAGCCTGGTCACGATGCCGCTATTGCCTCGCGGAAGACGTCCACCGCCCCGTCCACCATACGGTCCACCGTCCGCCCGGCCACCTCCGCGCGGCCACCCGCCACGCAACGACACCGTAGCTCCGTCTCTCCCAGTAGCCGCCGCAACGCGTCAGTCGTCGCATCGACATCGCCATACGGCACCAGCAAACCCGTTTCGCCGTCCCTGACAAGCTCCACGTTCCCGCCCACCGCCGACGCCACCACCGGCACACCCGCGGCCATGCCCTCCAGGATCACGTGGGAGAGCCCCTCGTACGCCGAGCATAGCGCCAGCGCCGCGGACACCCCCATCCAGGACTGAACGACCGATCGCTCCACCTCCCCCAGGAACACCGCGGCTCCTGGGATGATCTCCATTGCTAGCCGCTCCAGTCGGTCGCCCTCCGGGCCGTCGCCCGCCACCACCAGCCGAATCCGCGGCTCGGCCCGCATCGCGAGGCCAACGGCCCGGATCACGGTGTCCACGCCCTTCCACGCGGTCAACCGAGCAACCACCAGCACCACCCGCGCGTCCGACGGAAGGCCGGCCTCCGCCAGCAGGGCCTCGCGACGCAACCCGTCTGGCGGGTCGCCCGCCGCGACCGCGTTGGACACCACCCGGATTCGCTCCGCTGGAACGCCCCATCCCTCGACGATCCGCCCGAGGTAGCGGCCTGGCGTGATCACCCGAGTGGCAGCCCGGCAGTAGCGCGACTGCATTTGCTTGAGCAGCCGCACCTTACCGCCCGCTTCGAGCCCCTGGAACTCGTCGATAGTCAGGGAGCGATCGATCAATCCGTGCCGAACGGCGTACTCCCACGCGAAGTCGCCGACGATCTTGATCACGAGCGGCTTCCGCAGCAGCGCATTCGCCGTGATGGCCGGCAGCCCGTAGTCACTGACGAACAGCAGATCGGCCCGGCGTCCCTGTCGCAGAATCTCTCGCGTGAGCTGCGCCAGGCGCAGCGGCACCGGCTGATCGCGCCGCACTCTGGTCACGGGGAAGGGATAGTGGTAGCTCTGCTCGGGATCAGCACGATGGCTGCCGTACGTGATCAGCCCCACCCGGTGGCTGCGCCTCAACAACTCCGCCCCGAGCGTCCGCAAATACGTGGGCGGACCGCCGGAATCGGGGTGAAACGTGCCGGAGACGATGCAGATGTCCAGGGAGTCCGGCGCGGGCACGCTCACCCTCTCCGCGCGGGGTCGTTGCGCTCAGATCGCCGCGTACCCGTATCCTCTTGGCATCGCCGTGCGCTGGCGTTACTGCTGGGATGGTACCCCACCTGGCTCGCCGCCAGCCCAAACGGACGCCTGGGGCATGGGGACCGGAGCGCGTTTGTACGCGAAGGCGCTCACGGCTGAGAGCATGCGCGCAAACGCACCAGACAACACCACCTCGTCTTCAGCGAGCGAGGACGTGGTCACGACCGAGGGCCTCACCAAGCGCTACGGCGACGTGGTCGCCGTGGATCGACTCGACCTGCGCGTCGGCCGGGGCGAGATCATAGGCCTCTTGGGCCCCAACGGCGCGGGAAAGACCACCACCATCAACCTGCTGCTCGGCCTGCTCGCACCCAGCGAAGGCCGCGTCTTCCTGTTCGGCCAGGACCTCGCGGCGCACCGCGCGACCGTGCTGAAGCGCATCAACTTCGCCTCAGCGTACGCCGGACTCCCCCGCGACCTGTCCGTCCGCGAGAACCTCCGCGTGTTCGCCGATCTCTACGAGGTGAAGGACGCTCGGCGACGCATCGATACGCTCATTGACCGTCTGGGCCTGGCAGATCTACAGGGCCGGCGCGTCTGGCGTCTCTCGGCCGGCCAGCGCATGCGCGTGGTGCTCGCGAAGGCGCTCCTGAATGAACCTGAGATCCTGATGCTTGACGAGCCCACCGCCAGCCTGGACCCGGAGACCGCCGAGCGCGTCCGCGCCGACCTGCTGGAGTACGCCGCCACTGGCAAGACCCTCATCTGGACCAGCCACAACCTGGCAGAGGTGGAGCGGCATTGTACGCGGGTCGTGTTCATGCACGGCGGCCGCGTGGCTCTGGACGGACCCCCCGCCCGCCTGGTGCGCGAGGCGGGCCGCGTGCTCGTGCGCGTCAAACCCAGCCAGCCGCTGTCCGGGGACGATCGAAACGGCCTCGCGGACGACCCCGAGCCCGGCTGGCTTCGCGCGGAGGCCGCCGATGACGCGGCCGCCGCGGCGCTCATCGCGCACACCCAGAGCCGCGTCGGCATCGAGGGCCTCGACCTGAAACGCCCCACCCTGGAAGACCTGTTTCTCATCCTGGCTAGAGGCGGCTGGTCGTGAGTTGGCGCAGGATCCGCGGGATCGCCCTGCGCCAGTGGCTCACCATGAAGCGCTCGTTCCCCCGATTGTTCGAGGTCTTCTACTGGCCCATCCTGGAGGTGACCCTCTGGGGCCTGGTCACCCAGTACCTGCTCGTTCAGCAGGGCGCCACCTTCGCCCCCAGCCTGCTCATCGGCGGCATGATCATGTGGACGCTGCTCCACCGCGCCCAGGAAGACCTGTCCATCGCCTTCCTCGAGGAAAGCTGGTCGCAGAATTTGCCGAACCTCTTCGCGGCGCCACTCCGCCCCATCGAGTATCTTCTGGCCTCCGCCCTGGTGGGCTTCGTGAAGGTCATGGGCGCCGCGCTGGCCGTCACCGCGCTGGCCGCGCTGTTCTACGGCTTTGGCCTCTGGTCTCTCGGTCCCACCCTGATCGGGGCCATACCGGCGCTGATCTTCTTCGGCTGGTCCATGGGCCTGGTCACGCTTGGCCTCATCCTGCGCTACGGCCGCCAGGTAGACGTGCTGGCCTGGAGTTTTGCCATCCTCTTCCAGCCGCTGGTCTGCGCCGTCTATCCGCTGCAGGTGTTGCCGCCGGGCCTCCAGATCGTGGCGGGCCTCCTCCCACCCACCCACGTGTTCGAAGCAGCCCGAGCCGCGGCAGCCGGCCGCCCAGACTACGCTGAGCTAGCCATCGGCCTGGTCGGCGGAGCACTGGCGCTGGGCGCCGCCTACTGGTACTTCCGCCGCGGTATCGAAGTCGCCCGCAACGTAGGCCGCCTCGCCAGCGCCGGCGAATGACGCCGCTTCAGCCGACATCTGGCGGAACCTCGTACGCATGCACAGCGATCGCACGCCGGACGTTGTGGTAGGATCAACACATTGATTTCCTACCAATCCGCGGCGCTCCCATGGAGTTCTCCATATGCTCTCGGTCGAAGCCAACATCCGCGGCAAGAACCAGGTGACGGTCCCTGAAGTCATAGCGAGCCGCCTCGGGATCACTGCCGGCGACAGGATCGTCTTCGAGCTCGACGAAGACGCACCCGATGAAGTTACCGTCCGGGCGATCCGTCGCAGCTACGCGGGCGCGTTGGCCGGCGTGTACGGGAATGAAGAAGAGGCCAGGAAATATCTTCAGGAGGAACGGAGCAGCTGGGGGGAGTGACGCGAGCTGAGCTGCTCCGACGGATCCAGCCGGACCACAGACTCCTGCTGGATGCATCGGTCCTCATAGCCTACCTGGACGGTCACGAGGCCACCTCACCAATCGCGACCGTGGTGCTAGACGAGCTCATCGGGTCCGGTCGCAATCCCGCCGTAATCTCGATGGTCACCGTCAGCGAGCTGCTCGTGCGGCCGCTGCGAGTTGGAGCGCGTCAACCGTTCCACCATGCCCACGACTTCCTCACCCGATTTCCGCATCTCTCCCTGGCAGACGTGGACATCCGCGTCGCCCAGGAGGCGGCTTCAATTCGCGCAGCTCACCGCTTGACGATGCCAGACGCGCTCACCGTCGCGACTGGGATCGTCAGTCAGGTCAGCCATCTCGTCACGAACGACACAGCCTGGCGAACCAGACTCGCACCCCTCTCCACCCGGATCTCGACTGTGGTCCTGAGCGCGCCGACACAGCGCACCTGAACCGCCCGTTCGCGCTCAGTCCCCCTCGCCGCTCCACAGCCGCTTCGCCATCTCCAGCGCAAGGCCAACGTTGATCCCGGAGTTCGCTAACTGCAGGCGCGTCCACGTCTCCGGGCTGAACAGCTCGTCTCTGATCGGCTGCAGCGAGAAGTCGTGCATCAGCATGTTTAGCAGCAGCGTCAGCGTCACGCACCAGTAGCGGATCCCCCAGAATCGGTCCTGCACACCCGCCAACGCCAGCAGCGGCAGCACGAAGAACGAGTGGTTCTCGTGCGCCCTCGTGGTCACCAGAAACCAGCCGAATGCCGTGAACGCCGCGATACCGAACAGACGCTGCGGATCGAACCGGCGCGGGAGCTCCCAGAGCTGCCTGAAGGCAAGCGCCAGGATCGCCAGCGCGAACAGCCCGGCAAGCTGGCGGAACGTCAGCGGGCCGTAAACCAGCTCAGAGTCATAGACAAAGCCCGGCTCGCCACGGGTCACCAGCCACCACACGTTGTGGGCGTTCGCGGAGGCCACCGGCATCGTCTGGGCGATCAGCCCGGGCAGCGTGAAGAGTTGCGGCACCGTCCCATACACCAGGAACGGCAGACACACCACCAGCACCGCCGCGCCCGCGGCCAGCCAGCCCTTCAGCGTGCCTCGGATACCCAGGCACAGGTAGCTCATGCCCAGCAGCAGCGGCAGCAACGACCACGCTTGCGGCTTCGTCGCCAGCGCCAGGCCTATGCTCGCCCACGCAAGATACGGGCGACGCACACCCAGTCCCCACACCCCGGCCGCCAGGAACATCGCGTGCACGCCGTCTGGCTGCCCCCAGTATGCAAAGTCGAACAGAGCAGCCGGGTTCAGCCCGTAGGCCGCTGCCCAGAGCAGCGCCGACCGCTGACCGAACTTCCCCGCCACAAGCAAGTAGATCGCGGCCACGCCCACCAGGTGCGGGACGACCGCCACCAGCTTCACCAGGATCGTCAGCGCTCGGCTGCCCAGCGCGCGATCCATCTCGAATTCAGGATCGCCCACGTGCAGGTACAGGTGCCCGGCCAGCCAGTAGCCGTACATCGTCACCGGCGGATAGATTGCCGCCGTCTCTGGGTAGGTCCCCGAGTACGCTCCAGAAATGCCCTGATCGGTGACCAGCCTGGCCCAGTACTTGTAGTGCGTCACGTCCGCCGCCGCGTGCGCCGGAGCCAACATTAACGCCACGGAAAGCAGCGCGCTCAGCCCAACGATGCCAGCCAGGATCGCGAGCGGCCGAGGTGCGAGTGCCTGGCGGTCGCTGGCGGCGGCCGCCGCCGGAATCACGGCTTCTGCGCCACCAGCACGTTGTGAGCCGCGAACAGGTTAAGGAACGGCGTCGCCTCCACCATCGCCTCTACCCGCGTCCAGATGGGCATCAACCAGGCCGGCATGAAGTCAGGCACCAGCCCCGTCCGCGCCGCCTGATAGGGCTGCAATCCGGCCAATCGCGCCGCCTGGATAAGCTCCCAGATGCTCACCAGCCGCTCGTCGCCGTGGTCCTGGGGTACCCGCTTCATCAAGATCGGCCAGTACGGGTTCAGTGGGTTGTGGTCCCAGATGAGCACGAAGCCACCGGACCGCACCACCCGTCCCATCTCGGCAATCGTCGCCGCCACCCGCTCCACCGTCTCCAGATGGTGCATGGTCGCCACGCTCAGCGCCAGGTCAAACGCACCATCGGCAAACGGCAGCGCCGTCGAGTACGCGCCGTATACCGCCCCCACCCCATTGCGCTCCGCCTCGGCCAGCATGCCCGTGGATGAATCCACACCGGCCACTGCGTAGCCAGATCGGGCAATCCACCCGGCCAGCGCGCCGGTGCCGCAGCCCACGTCCAGCACGGTTCCGCCCATCGGCAGCAGCCCGCGCACCACTTCCGTGCGCTTGTTCAGGTAGTGCTCCACCACGTGCTGGCTAAACACCTGGTCGTAGTCATGCGCCACGTGGTCGTACAGCACCTGCTGGCGGTCCGTTACGTCGTCCGCCTCCTGCTGCAGCAGCAGCGCCCGCACGCCATCCCGGTTCGGGTACGTCACCCCGCAGGACGAACACGTCATCGCGCCAGCCGCTCCCGCAAGCGCTGCGTGACACCTGGGGCAGACCGGCGGCGGCAGCGCGGCGGCGGCCTCCATGGTCAGCAAGAGCTGGCCTGCTTCCGCAGCGGGTGAGCTCCGGCCCAGGAGCGCAGTCGATAGGTCATCACCAGCCGAATCATCTCGATTCCTAGGAAGAATGCCTTTCGCAAGTCGCCAGTCACGGACGACTCGCCCACCCGCGGCAGGTAGTTCACCGGAATCTGGATGATCCGCATCCCCATCAGCAACGTCAGCATCATCATCTCAGGGCCAAACGAGCTACCGCCCACGGTGAAGTGCGGCTGCACGCGCTCCAGGGCGTCTCGCCTGATCAAACGCGTGGTACAGCCCACATCCGTCAGATTCGTGGAGTTGAAAAGGATCTCCATGAACTTGGCCACTGCCCAGTTGCCCCACCGCAGGAACCAGCCCATGTTGGCCCCGCTCCAGATGAACATCCGGGCCGTGCGGCTCCCGTACACCACGTCAAAGTCGTCCGCGTAAGCCAGCAGCTTCAGTGAATCTCGCCCAAGGAAGGTACCGTCCGGCTCAGAGACGATCAGCAGGTCCCCCGTTGCCTCACGAAAACCGCGCTGAATCGCGTGACCGTAGCCCTGAGCCGGTTCGTGAATCTCCCGCGCGGGCGTGGCGGCCACTTCTTCGGACGTGCCGGCAGCGGCGTTGTTATTGACAACAACGACCTCATCAACCACCCCCGTCGCGTAGAACTCCTCGATGCTCTTGCGGATCGAGTCACGCTCGTTGTAGGTGGGTAGAATTACTGAGACACGGTGGCCCCGCCACATTTCGCGGTATTGTAGGGCGGACCCGGTGGGGTGGCAACGGGGTCCGGCCGTGTTGAGCTCAGCACACAGTCAAGCAAACAGAGGGGCCACAGGCAGTGCGCGGAAGACCACGTCGACCCCAGCATGGATCTCGAAATCGGCCGGCCGGCCCGCGGCCGCCGGTCGCAAACCAGCCGGATGAGGCGGCGGGCCAGCCCGGCATCCGCCGCAAGTGTGTGCTCGTTGTAGAGGACAATGCGACCGTGGGCGGGCTGCTGGTGGCGCTCCTACGCGAGGAGGGCTACCGCGCGCTCCGCGCCTGGGACACTGAGGACGCCATGAAGATGGCCCGAGACCGCAAGCCAGACATGATCGCTCTCGATCTCAGTCTTCCCTATCAAGAGGGTGTCCCCGCCCTTGCCACCCTGAAGGAGAACCCCGACACCCGCGAGGCGCCGCTCTTGCTCGTGGCGGGCAATGGCGTCCACCTGGCAACCGAAGAGCGCGCCATGGTCGACGAGTTCGTCGCCAAGCCGTTCGACATCGATCGGCTGCTCAACGCCTTTCGCCGGCTCATGGGGGAGCCCGAGCAAGACGTGCCGCAGCGCAACTACGCCACGACCGACTCCCATCTCAACAGCTGGTAGCGATCCGCGGCCACGCGGGCCCAAAGGAGGCAACGATGCCCGGCACCCCTGACGCCACGGCGCTCATGTACGTCCACATGTCCCTCGGATCGATCCCAGAAGACGAGTTCAGCCGCTGGTACGACAAACACGCCCCGGCCCGCCTGGCCATGCCTGGCGTGCTCACCGCCAGGCGGTACTGGAGCGCGTCCCCTCACGGCCCCCGCCATCTCGCGATGTACGACCTGGCGGAGCTCTCTGCCCTCGAGTCACCGGACTATCTAGCAATGCGCGCGGACGAGCGCCCGCGCGACCGCGAGTTCATGGGCCGGCTGACGCTGATGGACCGGCGGGTGTACCGTGCCCTGGACGTCGGCGAACCCTGGGCAAAGGCCAGCGCCAGGTCAACCCGATTCCTCATCTCTATGACCATGGACATCCCGGTGCCCCAGATTCCAGACTATCACGCCTGGTATCTGGAGGAGCACATCCCCATGCTGCTGGAAGTGCCAGGATGGCGGCGCATCAGGCGCTTCCAACAGGTCTGCGAGGGCCATTCCTTCCTCGCTCTGCACGACGTCGACTCGCTTGACGTCTTCGAGACGCCCGAGTTCAAGGCCGCCGTGGGCACCCCCTGGCGTGACCGCGTTCTAGGATACGCCAGCAGGAGAGAACGACTAGTCTTTGAGTTGGCCCAGGCCTACTGAACCGGGGCGGCTCGATCCTAGTTCCAGCGCCAGATCGCGGCAGCCCAGCAGAGCCCCGCACCGAAGGCGCACATCGCCACCAGGTCGCCCTCGGATATCCGGCCCTGCTCCAGCGCCTCGCACAGCGCTACCGGGATCGAGGCGCTGGACGTGTTCCCGTAACGGTCCACGTTCATGAACATACGCTCCGGCGGCAGGTCGAGCCGCTTCCGGGCGTTCTCGATGATGCGGCTGTTTGCCTGATGCGGGATCACCAGGCTCAGCTCGTGTGAATCCAGCCCCGCCAGGGCCAGCGCCTCCAGGATTGAGTCCGGAATCACCTGGGTGGCAAATCGGAACACCTCGCGTCCGTCCATCTTGAGGTAATGCTGGCGTTCCGCCACCGAGCACGCGCTCGCCGGCTTGCGGCTACCGCCGGCGGGAACTACCAGCTTGGATGCACCGCAGCCATCCGATCCCAGTTTGAACGAGACCAGCCCGCCCGGACGGTCGGTCGCCTGCAGCAGCACGGCCCCGGCGCCGTCGCCAAAGAGCACGCACGTCGACCGATCCGTCCAGTCCATGATCCGCGACATCACGTCTGACCCTACCACGAGGACGTTTCGCATGGCGCCGGACTGAACGAACTGCGCGCCCGCCACCAGACCGTAACCAAAGGCGCCGCAGCCCGCCCCCACGTCAAACGCACCCGCTCGCGTCGCGCCCAGCGCGTCCTGAACCAGCGATCCCGTGGCCGGAAATCCAGGGTGATCCGGCGTGCCCGTGGCCACGATGATCAGGTCCAGATCCTCCGCCGCAACCGCGGCTCGATCCAGCGCCGTCCGCGCCGCCTCCACGCCCATCGTGCACGCCGTCTCGTCGTCAGCCGCGATCCGCCGCTCAACGATCCCAGTCCGCGCGCGGATCCACGCGTCGGACGTCTCCACCAGCCGCTCAAGCTCGTGATTGTCCATCACCCGGCTTGGCAGGTACTTGCCCCAGCCTGCAATCCGCACGTTCCCCATCACTGGCTCGCCGCCGCTTTGCTGTCCGCGTCGGCAGCCGACCCCAGCGGCTGCTCGATGCTCAGGATCGGCTCACCCGCGTGCACGAGCTGGCCCGAGTCCACCTTGAACGCTCGAACCCGACCCTCATGCTCCGCCACGACCTCGTTAAAGATCTTCATCGTCTCGATCAATCCAATGACAGTGTCGGGCTGAACCGCGTCGCCCTCAGACACGTAGGGCGCCGCCCCCGGGGAGGCCGCCCGGTAAAACACGCCCGTCAACGGCGCCGGCACCAGAAGCTCGTCGCCCCGCGGCGCCGAGGTGGCAGCCGGTTCCCGCCGCGGCGGCCTTCCGCTGGGCGATCGCCTGGCGCGCAACCGAAAATCGCCGCGCGCCACCTCCACCTCCAGCGCGTCGCTCGCGCGGACGTGCTCCAGTAGCCGTCGTGCATCGTCCAGCCAACCGGGCGTCGGCACCAGGCATCAGCCTCGGAACGCGCCGAACACGAGCGTACTGTTATGGCCGCCAAACCCCAGCGAGTTGGACAGCGCCACGTTCACCTGCTGCTGGCGCGCCACGTGCGGCACGTAGTCAAGGTCGCAGTCAGGATCAGGGTGCTCCAGGTTGACCGTGGGCGGGATAACACCCTCCGTGATCGCCTTGATGCAGGCAATCGCCTCGACCACCCCACCCGCGCCGAGCATATGTCCAGTAACGGACTTGGTGGAGCTTATCGGCACGCTGTAGGCGTGGTCCTCGAACACCGTCTTGATGGCCTGAGTCTCCGCCTTGTCATTCAGCGGCGTCGACGTGCCATGCGCGTTGATGTAGTCCACCTGGGACGGCTCCAGTCCAGCCCGATCCAAGGCGAGCTTCATGCATCGCGCCGCGCCCTCACCGCTCTCCGGCGGAGCCGTGATGTGGTAGGCATCGGCAGTAGCGCCATAACCCAGGATCTCCGCGTAGATCGTCGCCCCGCGCGCCGTGGCGCGCTCCAGCGACTCGATTACCAGCATCCCCCCGCCCTCGGCCATGACGAAACCATCGCGCTCAGCGTCGAACGGGCGGCTAGCCCGCTCAGGCTCATCATTGCGGGTGGAGATAGCCCGACTCGCTCCAAACGCCGCCAGGCCAATCGGCACGATCGCCGCCTCCGTCCCACCCACGACCAGCGCCTCGCAGTCACCACGACGGATTGTGGCAAACCCCTCGCCAATCGCGTGCCCGCTCGTAGCGCACGCCGAGACCACCCCAAAGTTTGGCCCGCGCAGCCGCAGCGAGATGGAGATCTGTCCCGCCAGCATGTCCGCGATCATCATGGGCACCAGGAACGGACTGATCCGGTCCGGCCCGCGGTTGAAAAGGACCTCAAACTGCTGGCCCAGGGTCGTGATGCCGCCAATTCCCGACCCCGCGATCACACCCATGCTGTGCGCCGGCGACGTGTCCGGCTCGATACCTGCGCTCTGCATCGCCTGCATCGCCGCGACCACGCCGAAGTGGACAAAGCGATCCATCCGGCGGGCCTCCTTGGGTGGGATGTACGTCGCGGCGTCGAAGCCCTTCACCTCGGCCGCGATCCGCGTGTCCAGATTCGACGCGTCGAACGACGTGATCGGGCCAATCCCACTCTTGCCGCGGACCATTGAGTCCCACGTGCTCGCCACGTCAAGACCGATCGGCGTCACAGCGCCCATCCCGGTCACGACGACTCGTGTAGTCAACCGTCTCTCCGCCGCGGCCAAAACCCCACCCAGGGGTGCTCGGTTATACCACGGCAACACGTGCACGGCGCCCGATCGCGCAATATTGCCAACCCGTGCGTCCCGCGAATTGTCCGCCCCGCGGCACGCGAGTACACTAGCCGGCGCCCGCCCTCCGTACCGCGGCGGCAGGGGTCATCTGAAGGCAGGTTGTCGAGCCACGATGTCCGTCCTCGAGCAGCTCGGTGTGAGGCCCATCATCAACGCGGCCGGACCCGTGACCCGGCTCGGTGGGCACAGAATTCGATCCGAGGTAGCCGAGGCCATGGCGCAGGCCGCCCAGAGCCACGCGCGGATCGAGGACCTCCAGGCCCGCGCGAGCGCACTGCTGTCAGAAGCCACCGGCGCCGAGGCCGGACTGGTCACGTCTGGGGCCGCGGGCGCACTCTTCCTGGCGTCGGCGGCGTGTCTGGCCGGTTTCGATCTGGCCAGGATGGACGCGCTGCCGGCCATCGGGGACGGCCGTGCGGAGATCGTGGTCCAGCGCGGACACCGCAATGCCTACGACCATGCCATCCGCGCCGCGGGCGCCCGTTTCGTCGAGGCCGGCTACCTCGGCCATCCCGGTGCGGGCTGTACGCACCCCTGGCAGATCGAGGCCGCCGTCACGGACCGGACGGTCGCCCTTGCGTGGCCAGTGATGAGCACCCCCGGAACGGTTGATCTGTCCACCGTCTCCGCGATTGCGCACGCCCGCGGGCTCCCCGTCATCGTCGATGCCGCGGCCGCTCTGCCCCCCAGGTCAAACCTCCGACGGTTCATCGCCGAGGGCGCGGACCTCGTCGCCTACTCCGGAGGCAAGGCCATCGGCGGCCCGCAGGCGTCCGGGCTGCTCGTGGGCCGGCGCGACTTGATCCAGTCCGCCACGCTCCAGATGCTAGACATGGACGTGTACCGCGAGGTATGGGAACCAGGAAAGCCGCTCATGGAGGATGGGCGGATCCCCGGTCCGCCGCACCACGGCATTGGTCGGCAGTGCAAGGTGGGGAAGGAACAGATCGTTGGACTGCTGACCGCCCTGCGGCTGTTCCTGGCGGAGGACGAGACCATCGAACGGCAGCGCTGGCTCGCGCGCCTCGAGACGATCCAGGCCAGCCTTCGCGGTGTGCCTGGCCTGGACGTGGCCATACGCTCATCGGCGGCTGTCCCCACCTGCGTCGTGTCCGTGGACCGCGAGCTCGTGGGCATGACCGCGTACGATGTGATCCAGGCACTGGAGGCAGGCGACCCACCGGTGTGCGTCTCCCAGGGGCTGGCCGCGGAAGGCGGTCTCGTAATCAACCCCACCACCCTGACGGACGCATAGGCCGAGATCGTCACCGCGCGGCTCAAGGCAGCCATCGGGCGCGGCTGAAAGCCTCGGTGGGAACACGTGAGAACAGGAGCAGGAGATGGATCTGAAGGGCACGGTATCGATTGTCACCGGCGGTAACGGCGGACTGGGCCGCACCATCTGTGACGCGCTGGCTCGCGAAGGCTCCAACGTGGCAGTGGTCTACAAGGCGTCGAAGGACGACGCGGAGGGCGTGGCCTCTGCGCTGCAGCGGTACGACGTGCGCGCCACCGCCTATCAGGCAGACGTCACGAACCTGGAGGACATCCAGTCGCTGTATCAGCGGGTCCTGGCCGACTACGGCCAGATCGACATCCTGGTCAACAACGCCGCGTACAACCAGTCCATCGCCTTCTCGGACCTGGAGGGTCTCACGCCTGACGTCTGGAACCACATCCTACATGCCAACGCCACCGGCCCGTTCCTCTGCTCGCGCGCCATTGCCCCCATCATGAAGCGCCAGGGGCGCGGCCGGATCGTCAACGTCAGCTCCGTGGCGGGATTCACGCCCAGCGGCAGCAGCATCGCCTACGCCGTCTCCAAGTCAGCGCTGAACCACCTCACGCGCTGCCTCGCCGTGGCCCTGGCACCAGAGATCATCGTCAACTGCGTGGCGCCCGGCTTGATGGAGGGGACGCGCATGACCACGCGCCTGGTACCCGCCCAGGTGAAGCGAGCCATGGAGACAGCGGCTCTCCAGAAGGCCGCGGACAAAGAGGACGTCGCCGCCCAGGTCGTGACCTTCTGCAAGACGGAGAGCATCACCGGCCAGACCATGGTGATCGACGCCGGGCGCTTCTACCACTAAGCCGTCGAATAGGCCGTCGAACGGCGAGGCAAATGATCGACGGCCAGGGCCGATGAACCGCGCCGCCACGACGACCGTGCGCCGATAGATTTCGAGACGGCAATGCCGCGCTGGAGCCTGGCCGGACGAACGATTCGCGGAGCGCTGTTGATGGCGGCGCTTGTGCTCCTCGTGGCCGGACCGGCGTGCATCCGCGCTCGAAGCGCGCCCGTGGTCACCGGTCCGATCGCGCTCTTGTGCGGCGCGGAGGACGGCAAGCCTTGCCAGATCACCCTGCTGGCGGTGGAACCTGACGACGGGTCAGGCCCCCTGTCTGCCGAATTCCACGCTGCCGCCAATACGATCGACTTCGTCCCGTTTACCCTCGATGAGCCCGCCCTGATCCAGTCTCTCGCCGAGGCTCAGGAACGCGGTGTCCGCGTGCGCGTACTCCTGGAGCCAAGCCCGGAGAAAGACGGCACCATCGGCGCCCTCGGCGCGGCCGCGCTCCGCTCTCGCGGCATCGACGTTCAGATGTCGAACCCTGCCTTCGCCCTGACCCACGCCAAGTACGCCGTCATCGACCGCCGGCGCGCCCTCATCCTGACCCACAACTCGACGGCTGAGAGCTTCCGCTCCCAGCGCGACTTCGCCGTCGCCGACGATGATCGGGCGGATGTCGACTTCGTCCAACGCCTGTTTGAAGCGGACTGGAACAGGCGCTCCGTCGGCGCAATACCGGACGGATTCGTGGTGTCGCCTGAGAATTCGAACGCGGCGCTTACGAACGCGGTCGGCGCGACCCAGCGAACGCTTGACGTATACGCGGAGAAGCTGCTGCCATCACCTCTGCTTGACGCCATCGTCGCAGCGGCTGCGCGCCAGGTACGAGTCCGGATCGTCGCCGCGCCTGTGGAACCTCGAGAGCGGGCACTGATCGACCTTCGTCAGGCCGCGGCCAGCGGCAATCTTGCCCTGCGCGTGAGCCAACGACCCAGGATTCATGCCAAGGTGATCGTATTGGACGGAACCACGATCTTCCTCGGCAGCGAGAACGTCCAGGATGCGCCACGGGAGCGACGGCGCGAGCTCGGGATCGTGTTCCAGGAACCGGTGATCGCCGCCAAACTGCGGGCAACGTTTGAGAGTGATTGGAACACCGCCACCCCCGGCCTCCCATGACGTAATGCCCAGGAGGGCAACGCCGCGGATGCCGCCCGCGCGCGAGCCTATCCCCGATCGCGACGCGGGCCTGACGCGACCGCGACGGCGCGCCATCCCATCCCGCTCCTGACCCACGCCGTCGAGCGTTGCCCTCGCCATCGGCGCTCCGTCCGTGTCAACGTGTACGCCTCGCGCGTGCGCGTTTGCGACCCGTTATGCTACCGTCAAGCCGCGCCTGGCCACTGAGGTCGGGCTGGGTGGGGTGGGGACTCTGGCGTCAGCCGTTCTGGCCGGGCTGGTCCGCCTGTGGAGCCTGGTGGTGCTCCTGGGCATCGCCATCTTCGTCGTCACCGACGGCGGATCGGTGCGACCCGGCTACGGCAAAGAGTTCGACCTCGACGGCACGGTCGACTGCGCCGGCGGCGCGGGGCCGTGCGTGGTGGACGGTCGGATCTTCGTGTGGACCGACGACATCGACGGTCGGCCGCAGCGGGTGGAGATCGACATCTCCGGCATCCGGGGCCTGGCGTCCGAACTGGAGCACGACCTGTACGTGACACTCTCCGTCGAGGACCTGGGCGACGGCAAGTTCCGTGCGACCGGCGTGCTGGACACGCGGAAGCCGGACGGGACGACCAACCAGGGCGTGGGCCACACCAGGAAGGACAAGGACACCGACAACAACCCGGCCCCTACGGCGACGCCGACCAGCACGCCCACAAATACGCCGTTGCCCACTAGCACGCTGCTGCCGGGCCAGCCCACACCGACCAACACGCTGCTGCCCGGCCAACCCACGTTCACGCCCACCGCCACGCCGCCGGGCGGTCCGGCCGTCGCCACACCCACGCCCACCGTTACACCGGGCGGACCCACACTGACGCCCACTGCGACCCAGACGCCGGGCGGTCCGACCGCGACGGCGACCGCCTCCCCGGCTGGCCCGACGGCTACGTCGACCGCCACGAGCACCCCCACCCCAACCGCCACCTCGCCAGGGCCCACGGCCACCTTCACCACCACGCCAACCCTGACCGCTACCCCCACGCCCACCTCCGCGGTCCCGTCCGCCGTTGCCGACTCGTATTCCACCACCAACGGCGTCTCCCTCTCCGTCCCGACCGGCTCTGGCCCACCGCCCGGCCTGCTCACGAACGACTCGCTCGGCGCACCAGCCGCCACCGTCGCCTCCTTCGGCGGCGGCTCGCTGCCTGGGACGGTCGCGACCAATGCCGCCGGTGCGTCGGTCGCCCTGGCCGGCGGCACCCTCACTGTCAACGCCAACGGCAGCCTCACACTGAACAGTCCGACCGTCAACGGCTCGTACACGTTCCAGTACCGCCTCTCCAACTCCGCCGGCTTCTCCGATGCGACGGTCACCATCACCGTCGGCCAGGCGCCCGGCGGGGTCACCGAGGGCGGCTACGTGGCGCTTGTGGGCTCTACCCTCACCGTCACGTCCGGGTCTGGCCCACCGCCCGGCCTGCTCGTCAACGACACGCTGGGGTTCCCGGCCGCCACCATCACCCTGTTCGGCGCGGCCACGCCCAACACGGCCGCTGGGACTGGTCTGGCGTTCGCCGGCGGCACGCTGACGGTCAACGCCAACGGCAGCTTCAGCCTGGCCAATCCGACGGTGACCGGCAGCCAGTCGTTCGTGTATCGGCTGGCCAACGCCGTGGGGACCTCGGACGTGACGGTGAGCGTGGACGTGCGGCAGGCGCCGACCGCGGTGGCCGATAGTTACTCGACGACCAACGGCGTCACGCTCACGGTGCCGGCCGGGACGGGACCACCGCCCGGCCTGCTGGTGAACGACACGCGCGGTGCACCGCTGGCCACGGTCGCCTCGTTCGGCGGCGGCTCGCTGGCGGCACGGCCGCGAGCAACGCGGCCGGCACGTCGGTCGCCCTGGCCGCGGCACGCTCACCGTCGACGCCCTCGGCAGCCTCACCCTGACCACGCCCAGCGTGAACGGGACGTACACGTTCCAGTACCGCCTCTCCAACGCGGCCGGCTTCTCTGACGCCACCGTCACCATCGTCGTCGGCCAGGCGCCCGGCGGGGTCACCGATGGCGGCTACGTGGCCCTGGTGGGGTCGACGCTGACGGTGCCCGTGGGAGCGGACCACCGATCTGCTGAATAACGACACGCTGGGGTTCCCGTCCGCCACCATCACGCTGTTCGGTGCCACCACGCCAAACACGGCTGCTGGGACTGGGCTGGCGTTCGCCGGCGGCACGCTGACGGTCAACGCCAACGGCAGTTTCAGCCTGGCCAACCCCACGGTGACCGGCGCCCAGTCGTTCGTCTACCGGCTGGCCAACTCCGTCGGATCCTCTGACGCCACGGTCTCCATCGAGGTCCGCCAGGCGCCGGCGCGGCCGTGGCCGATGGACCGTACAACGTCAACGCGGGGGCCACCCTCACCGTCCCCGCCGGAGCGGGGCCGCCGCCCGACTTGCTCAACAACGACACGCTGGGCGTGCCGACCGGCGCGATCGCGTCGTTCGGCGGCGGCTCCGCCGGCGGTTCGGTCACCTCCAACCTGGCCGGCGCCCCGCTCTCCTTGGGATCCGGCGGCTCGCTGCAGGTCAACGCCAACGGCTCCTTCTTGTTCAAGTCGTCGACTGGCTTCACCGGCGCGTTCACGTTCCAGTACCGCCTGACCAACTCGGAAGGTAGCTCGGATGCAACGGTCACCATCAACGTCAGTGGACCGCCCAACGCCGTCAACGATCCGACCGGCGACATCCCTTCTAATAGCACCCCGCCCTCCGGCGCCAACCCCAACGTGTACCACGTCGCGCTCAATACCACGCTGAGCCCCGGGGCCGGCGCGGGCCCGCCGCCCGGCCTGCTCGTCAACGACTCGCTCGGCTTCCCGTCCGCCACCATCACGTCGTTCGGCGGCCTCTCGGCCGGCGGCAGCGTCACCTCCAACCTCGCGGGGTCCACCCTCTCGCTCGGCTCGGGCGGCTCGCTCCGGGTCAACGCCGACGGCTCGTTCACGTTCACGCCGGCCACCAACTTCACGGGCGTGTTCAACTTCCAGTACCGTCTCACCAACACCGGCGGCACCTCTGACGGCACGGTCACCATCGCGGTCGGCTTCCGTCCGGCCGCCTCCACCGACGCGGTCACCGTGACCGGCAACGTGAAGCTAGACTCTTCGACGATGACCACGCCGCTGTCGGTGCTGACCAACGACACCGGCGATCAGCTCACCCTGGCGCTCACCAGCCCGACGAGCACCAACGGCGGCGACGTGACCATGACCACCTCGGGCGTCGGCGCCGGCCGGTTCACGTTCGATCCGAAAGTCGGCTCCACCGCCGCCGACAGCTTCGGCTACAGCATCTCCAACGGCTTCGGCAGCGTCAACGGCACGGTGAACGTGACCGTCTCCAACATCCTGTGGTTCGTCGACAACACCAGCACCTGCTCAGCGTCGTGCGACGGCCGTTTCACGCACCCGTTCACCACGCTCGCCAGCTTCGGCACGGCCAACGGGACGGCCAACGGACCGGCCGTGAACGAGACGATCTTCGTCTACGAGAGCGCCACCGCGTACACCGGCCCGGCCACGCTGCTCTCCGGCCAGAAGCTGCTGGGCCAGGACGCGAGCTCCTCGCTGGAGACCATCGCCGGCTTCACGGTGGCCAACGGCAGCGCCACGATACCCAGCATGAACAGCGCCAACGGCACCAGGACCACCATCACGTCCAGCGGCAACGGCGTGGTCCTGAACAACACGTCTGGCTCCAACACGCTGCGCGGGATGACCCTGGGCAACGCCACCACCGACGCGCTCAACGGCAGCAGCTTCGGCACGCTGACCCTGGCCAATGGGACCACCGAGGCGGCCGACGTCACGATCAACACGACTGGCCGCGCCGTGAACCTCGCCACCGGCTCGGTCAACGGCGCGCTGGTGAGCACCACCAGCAGCGGCGGCGCCACCAACGTGACGCTCAGCACGATCGGTGGCACGTTCAACCTGGGCAGCGGGGCGCTCTCCGGCAGCACCACGGGTGCCAGTAACCACGCCTTCGCCGTCAGCGGCGGCGCGGGCGCCATCACCTACAGCGGCACCATCTCGAAGACGACCCAGGGTGACGTGGTCAACGTGGCGAGCAAGAGCGGCGGCTCGCTCACCCTGAGCGGCGACCTGACCTGCAACACGTCCTGCACGGGCGTCGACATCTCCAGCAACAGCGGTGGCACAACGACGCTGAGCGGGTCAACCAAGACGATCAACACGGGCGCGAACGTGGCGGTGAACCTCACCGGCAACACGGGCGCCACCATCAACTTCACAGGTGGCGGCCTGGACATCGATACCACCTCCGCGACCGGCTTCAACGCCACCGGCGGCGGCACCGTCAACGTCACGACCGGCACCAACGCGAACACGATCAACAGCACCACCGGCACCGCGCTGAACGTCGCCAACACGACCATCGGCTCCAGCGGTCTCACCTTCCGCAGCATCAGCAGCAACGGCGCGACCAATGGCATCGTGCTCAACTCGACCGGCTCCAGCGGCGGGTTGTCCGTGACCGGCAATGGAGGGGCCTGCACATCGACAACTCCGACGTGCACGGGCGGTACCATCGCGGCCTCGACAGACACCGGCATCAAGCTCACGAGTACGAGCAACGTGAGTCTGACAAGAATGCGCGTCAACACCAGTACGAATTTCGGCGTGAATGGCAACACCGTGTCTGGTATGACGATCGACTCGTCGCTCCTCGATGGAACGCACGGCGGCGCCGTCGATGAGGGGGCATTGTTTGTGACGAACTGGCACACGAACGGCACTATCAGCAATACCGAGATTCGTGGCGGGTTCAACGATAACGTTAGAATCAACAACACTACGGGCACGCTGAATCGACTAACCGTCTCCAATTCGAACATTCACAACAGCGGGAACAATCATGGCTTCGCCTTTTACACATGCCTGGGAGATGGCCCCTCGTCATGTAGTGGCGTGACCATGAATCTCACGGTATCCAATTCGACGTTCAACAACAATAGCTCCAATCACATCGACCTGGGGGCTAAGGGACTGGCCTCCATGGACGTCAACATAAGCGGAAACACGTTCACAACCGATAACGTAGTAGGCAATAATCCGTTTGGGGGAGCCTTCAATGCATCCATCGATCATTCGTCACATATGACATTTGACGTTGGCAACAACACCTCGAATCATTCAAAGCTCACCGCGTTCAATTTCTTCGTGAGCAACCAGACGTCATCCACCTCCTCCATGGTGGGGCGGTTTCACGACAACACGATCGGAACCAATGGCGTGGGTAGCTCCGCGTCCATACAGGGTGGCGGCCTCACCGTCACCGCGACCGGTTCAGCTACCCTCACCATGAATATCACCAACAACACGATTCGAAATTGGAACTCAAACAACGGCATCGACCTGCTCGCCGGCGACGGCGGAGTCACTGGCCCCGTCGTGAACTGGACTGTCACGGGCAACACGCTCAATCTGAGCAATCCGACCGCGAATAACCTGCACGGGATCAGCTCGCGGGCTGGCACCACATCAACCGGAGGCGCCGTCGACGCCTGCGTGGATATCGGGGGCACCGCCAACAACGTGGTGGGATCGTCTCTCTCGTCCGCCGGTGGAACGGAAATCCGCGTTCGGCAGATCAACTTCGCCACCGTACAGCTTCCCGGCTACGGCGGCGCGGCCCTCGACACGACGGCGGTCGTCAACTACCTGGCTGCTCGGAACACGACGAGCGGCGCAGGTTCGCTCAGCGCCACGGTCCAGAACAACATCGGGTTCACCGGCGGCGCCGCCTGCACCCAGGCCCCGTAGTCGCCGCGCGTTCCCCCATTAGCCGAAAAGTCAGCTCACCCAAGGAAACCAAGCCCTCACGAGCGGCGATCAACGGCGCGTATCCCGCTGCCATGGGCACCCTTACCCGCCTTACGGCGAACGCAGACGAATGCCCCGCGGCCGCTCAGGTCAACTGGGCACGGTCCTACGTTCCCGCCCCACCCACCAGCCGAACCAGCAACGCCACGTTGAGCGCCACGATCGCCGCCGCGAAGATCCAGGCCAGCAACGTGATCCAGCGCCGATTGACGAAGTCGCCCATCACGTCGCGACGAGACGTCAGCCAGATCAGTGGGATCACCGCGAACGGCAACTGAACCGACAACAGCACCTGGCTGAGGATCAACACCCAGTACGCATCCAGGCCCATCGCGATGATGATGATGGCCGGCACCACCGTGATCGCCCTACGCAAGAACAGGCCAAACCGGATGTTGAGAAAGCCCTCAATGATGATCTGACCTGCCAGCGTCGCAGTGGTCGACGATGACAGTCCCGCGGCCAGGAGCGCTAGCGCAAAGGCCACTGCCGCCCCCTCGCCGAACAGCGGCACCAGCGTCTGGTGCGCCTCCTCAATCGAGTCGATGTCCAGCCCACGGGTGAAGAACGCCGCGGCAGCCATGATCACGATCGCCGAGTTCACCAACCAGGCCAGGTTCAGGGCAACCGCGGAGTCCATCAGGGCCGCTCGCGGCGTCCCCCGATTCAGCAACGGGTCCGCCTCCCGGCGCGTAAGGATCACCCCCGAGTGCAGGTACAGGTTGTGCGGCATCACGGTAGCACCCAGCATGCCCATGGCAATCAAAATGCTGTCGCCCGACAGTCGCGGAACCAGCACGCCACCAGCAACACCAGCCCAGTCCGGCTGGACCACCCACACCTCGAACACGTACGAGACGCCGATCACCGCGACGAAGGCGATGATGATGAACTCAACCGCGCGGTAGCCAAATCTGTACAGACCGAGAATCGCGAATACCGCGAGCGCGGTGATCACGGCCGCCGGCAGCATCGGAATGTGGAGCAACAAGTAGAAACCGAGCGCCGCTCCCAGGAACTCAGCCAGGTCGGTGGCAATAGCGGCGATCTCCGCCGTCGCCCATAGGACGAAGTTGAGCCTGCGGTTCAGCATCTCGCGACACACGCGCGGGTAGGTCAGCCCGGTGGCCAATCCAAGCTTGGCCGAAAGGTACTGCAGCAGCAACGCCATCACGTTCGCCGCAAGCAACACCCACAGCAAGCTGTACCCGAACCGCGCGCCGCCCTCGATGTCGGTGGCCCAGTTACCCGGATCCATGTAGCCCACGCTCACAAGGAACGCCGGGCCCAGATACGCCAACCAGCCGCGCGGCAAGGCGCCGGATGGCAACGGTCTGAGGTTGACGGACGCGCCGGAGACAGACACTGCCGCGGATAGCTCCCCGAAGGACCTGAAGGGACTCGCGGAAGTTAAGCAGATCGGCGCGGGGGCGTCAATTCACGGCGCGCGGTCAGGCCTACCGCGCCAGCCCCGTGGCTTCGATCCGCTGAAAGGTGTGGAGGATCTCCTGGATGGCCTCTGGCTGCAACGCGATAGGCCCGGTGAACGGGAAATCCAGCGCGGCCACCAGCATCAGCACGCCGGCGATGCTCAAAGCGTACAGCACGGTCATGGCCACCTGGGCGGTGTGGCTGGGCGCACTGAAAAAGAACGTGAACGCCACCGTAATGACCGCCCCGCCGACCAGCATGACCCACATCAGAGTCGGCATGCCAGTTCGCGCGGCCAACAGCCGCTCGGCACGCGTGACGCTGATCTCCTGCATCGCGTCCAGGAGATGATCGAAGATCTGCGTTTCCTTGTCCCCCCTTGGCTCGAATCGCTCAACCTCGCGCCAAAGCGCGTCCAGGTCCACCAGCACGTCGCCGTCGGCCCGTCCGACCGCCATGGCCGCCCAGGCCGGGCCCGTCACCGCACCGGCATACTGAACCACCCGGTGCTGGATCTCGCGCCCTCTACCCTCCGGAATCAACCGTGCGAAGCGATAGACGACCAACATGGCGCTCGCCTCGCGCTGCGTCAACTTACGAGCGTCCTCAAAGTCGCCCCACACGGCCACGACGACGAACGCCAGAAGCACACCGTAAATCGCCCCCAGCACCGTAATGAGGAAGCCCGCCACCTCATTATTCTGTCGCCGCTGCTCATGGGGGATTCGGCGGTGCACAACCCGCAAACCCACCACCGCGGCGGCCACCCCCAGCAGCACAGAGGCGAACATCGCCACCGTGCCGATCACGCCGCCCGTCCTTGCTCCGTGATCGCCAGCACTGGCGAACCCGATCCGGCCTTGTGCCGCTCCAACACGCGCGTCGCCAGGTCCGGCAGCACCACCATCGCCGCCACGGCCGCCAGCACCATCGCGGATGCCATCTCCGTAGAGAGATCGCCCGTTCCAACACCGATCCGGGAGGTAGCGATGAAGAACGGCCCAGGAACCGCCAGCAACAGCGAGGCCGCCACCGCGTCCCGTGTCCCAAGTACCCCACGGTAAGCAAACGTCGCCGCGGCGCGCGCGATCAACAGACCAGCAAACACCAGCACGGCCAGCACCAGCAGCCGCGGGTCCCGGCTGAAGTCAGGCAGGGTCAGGCGGACGCCGACGGAGATGAAGAACACCGGCACGAAGATGCCAAAGCCGATCGCCTCGAGCTTCTGGCTCAGCAGCGGGTGTCGCTCTCGCGCGTCACAGTCCAGCCAGGCAAAGATGCAGCCGGCCAGGAACGCCCCCAGCACCACCTCAAGGCCCAGATGTCCTGCAAGCGCCGCCATTGCCAGCAGCAGCGCAAACGTGCCCCGTACACGGATCTGCGAAGAAGAGTCGTCGAGTCGCCCCACCAGATCCGCGATCCACCGCGAGTGCGCGGCGAACATCACCGTTGCGCCCAGCGCAAGCGCTGCCGCCACGATGCTCACGACCAGGATCGTGCCGCTCAACCAGTGCGCGCCGTGAGAGAACACCAGCGCCACCAGCACCATTGGAGCGAACACGCCAAGATCGCCGGCTACGTGCACGTACCTCCCAAAGGGCGTGCCGCGCTGGTGTGCCGCCCCAAGGACCGGGTTCACGATCGCCATGCCAGTGCCGGAGAGCATGATCCCCACCAGAAGCGCATTGGACGTGAAACCGCCCAGAGTCAGAAGCCCGCCCAGCCCCATGCCAACCAGCAGCGAAGCCGCGAACGCCGCGCCGGCCAGCGCCAGCGGACGACCCCGCGCGTAGCACAGCTCAACCCCGGCGCCGGACAAGAACAGCACGTACGCCAGCCCAACCAGGCTGACCGCGTCCAGCACGGGGTCGACCTGCACCAGGCCGAGCACCGCCGGCCCGATCACAACGCCTGCCAGGATCTCAAATACCACGCCGGGCACGCGCACGCCCGGCAGGGCACCCAGCAGCAGCCGCAGCCCAAAGGCCGTGAGCGCCACCAGCACCAGGTTGAACAGCGTGACCGACGGGCTCATGACCGCCTCGTCCCATACGAAGCGGCGCCGGCCTGCGCCAGCGCCGCCTCGCCAGGATCAGCCGCCCTAGGCTGACCTCGGGGAGGCTTCCACCACCCCCAGGTCAGCGCCGGCCACCAGCTCCTCAAAGACCTCCTCGTCCTTGAACACCTGGGCCACGGGCAGGCTGGCGCCAACCAGCGCCACGTCAGCATCGATGTCCAGCTTCTGCTTGGCCACCACCAACGCACGCACGGCCGCCGCGTCAATCGCGTCCAGATCGGACGCGTCAATCACCAGCCTGGAGGGCTGCGCCCGCGTGACCCGCGCCAGCTCGGCGCGGAGGGCCGGCAGGGACTCCGCGGTCAGCTCGCCCATGAGCGAGAGCGTGGCAGAGCTGCCATCCATCTCCAGCTCAGATGAGAAGGCCTTCGCCATCGACGTGGGCATCAGCCGCACGCGCACCCGCAGGTCCTTCTCGCTCCGCGGCAGGTTCACCGTCATCGCCACCGGATCAAAGTCCGCGTACGCCACGCCGTCCACCCACACGTCAGCGATCTTCACGCTGCCAACCGGTAGGAAGTCAGGAGCCACCCGCAGCACGTTGTCCTCGAAGCCGTTCGCGCGTGGCTTGAAGTACAGGTCAAGCGGCTTCTTGGTAACCAGCAGATTGGAGTAGACGGCCGCGAGGTAGCACAGCTCGGTGGAGTGGTAGCCGCTCATGGAGTGGCTGCCCTTCATCCGCTCCGTGCCCATCAGGTACGGAATGCCGTTCGCCAGCACGTTGAAGTAGACGCCGCCAGTCTCGTTGTCCAGGAAGAAGGCGTTGTAGAACGCCATGGACTCGCGCGCCAGCTTCTTGTACTGCTCATCGCCCAGCGAACCCGCCAGGATCAGGTAGGCCAGGATTCCCTGCTCCTGCTGCCACCACGCCTTGCGATCATGCCAGGCGAAGCGGTGGAACTCCTGGCCGGCCTGCCGCGTACGCTCCATCACGTCGTACCAGCCGCCCCGCCGACCGTCGCCACCGATCGCCGGCATCAGCTCCGCGATCTTCCGCGCAAACGCCACGTAGTCGGTGTTCGCCCGCATGTGGTGAATCCGCATCAGGTTCCAGGCAATCTTCAGGTTGTGGCCAACTACGCCCCGGTTCTGCTGCCAGCCCCAGGTCTGGTCGTGGCTCCAATCCTCGTGGAACTTCTCCTGCACAAACGGGCTGTGCTCGTAGTCCTTGAAGCGCGCCTCAATCGTGTCACCCGTGTAGGCCAGCATGTCCGCCAGCGCCTTGTCGCCCGTCGCAAGGACCGCGTTGATCAGATAGGCCGGGGCGTGATCGCCCACGGAGTTCCAGTTCTTGCGGGCCCGGTTGCCACCCAGCGCCTCGGAGCGCGGATCAAAGGTGATCGGATCCACGTGCGAGAAGTAGCCGCCCTTATCGTGGTCCAGGAAATACCGATCGAACAGCGCCACCGTCATGCGGATGTCCCGCAGAATCCTCTGGTCGCCGGTGATCCGGTAAGTCTGGGTGGGGCCGGCCAGCGCGTAGATCTGCTCATAGGCCGGGATCGCGTCGTAGTCATCGCCGAACTCAGAGGCAAAGACCTTCCGCTCCTTCTGCCCCTTCAAGTCCAGCGCGTGGTACCAGTAGACGATCCCGCGGGACTCGTCGATGAATCGCAGATGGTCACGGAGGTATTCCGTGCCCTTCTCGGCTGCCTCGAGGTACCGCTCGTTGCCCGTCAGCATGTAGGCGGATGCGAAGCCGTAGACCAGCCGCGAGATGGTGTCCGTCTCCTGCCGCAGTGCGCCCACCTGCTCGCCAGAGACGGAGATGGACGTGCGGTACTTCGCATAGTCGATCACGCCGTCCGGGAACTGCGCCTGGAGCCAGAAGTCCGCGATCGCGGCGATCTGCCGCACCCACCAGTCCTGCGCCTCGAACCGGTACTCGGCCGCGTCTCGGCCCACAAAAATGAGGTGCTTCACCTCAAACTTCATGCTGGACTCCGGGTAATAGATGCCGTACGCAAAGACGAATCGCCCATCGCCCAGCATCTGGCGCATCTGCCCGGAGCTGTCCTGGTAGCCCTCGCCAAGGTTCCGCACCAGCTCGCCGTACACGTTCGCGCCAAGCTGCGCACGGACCACCTCCCCACCGGGGGTGGTCAGGGTGAACGACTCTGCCTTCTCGTCAAAGTCCGTCGCATACCCGGCCACCAGGTCCGAGAACGTAAACGCCACGTCTGCCACTTGAATCCTCCGTTGTTTCGTCAGATCTCTTCAGTCAAGTTGGGGCCCCGGCGCGACTACCGCGAGATCAACACCACTGAGCTGCGCCCGTTCACCCGGTACGTCGGACCGGCCACCGGCACCTCACGGCCCTGATCGGCGATGTCGCCAGGCGATGCCAGACTGGTATCAACCGCTCGGTGCCAGGCTCGACCCGAAACCGCGGGCAGATCGAACTCCAGCGCACAGTCATCCATGTTCAACATCACGTGGATGTCGGCCTCACCGCCAAACCCGCCCAGCGTGAACGCCAGCACCGCGGAGCCTGGGTCGTCCCAGCCGGGAGATCCCAGCCGACAACCGTGCCAGGTCACGTCGCGCAGGCCACGCTCGTTTGTCTCGCCCGAGAAGAATCGCGAGCGGTGGATGGCCGGGTGGTGCTTCCGGAAAGCGATCAGCCGCTGGTAGAAGCGGAGCAACGCCGACTCGGCGTGCGTGTTCTCCCAATCCATCCAGCTCAGCGGGTTGTCCTGGCAGTACGCGTTGTTGTTGCCGCGCTGCGTCCGCCGCACCTCATCGCCGGCGGTGATCATGGGCACGCCCTGCGAGAGCATCAGGATCGTGGCGAAGTTCCGCACCTGCCGCTCGCGGAGAGCCTCTATCCGCTGGTCGTCGGTGGGTCCCTCCACGCCGCAGTTCCAGCTCAGGTTGTCGTCATTCCCGTCGCGGTTGCCCTCGCCGTTGCCCTCGTTGTGCTTCCCGTTGTAGGAGACCAGGTCGTTCAGGGTGAACCCATCGTGACAGGTCACGAAGTTCACGCTGTTGATCGGCAGGTGGCCCGTGCTCTGATAGATGTCCGAGCTCCCGGCGATCCGCGAGGCCACCGCTCCGATGAGTCCGCGATCCCCCTTCACGAACCTCCTCACGTCGTCGCGGTACTTGCCGTTCCACTCGGCCCAGCGGTACCCCGGGAAGTAGCCGATCTGGTAAAGCCCGGCCGCGTCCCACGCCTCGGCGATGATCTTGGTATCTGCCAGGTCGTCTGACAGCTCGATCTGCCATACCACCGGGGGGTGCGCCATGGGCGCTCCATCCTCGCCGCGCGCCAGGATGGAGCCCTCGTCGAATCGGAACCCATCCACGTGCATCTCGCGGACCCAGTACTCCAGCGTATCCACGATGAACTTCTCCACGATCGGGTGGTTGCAGTTCATGGTGTTGCCGCACCCGGAGTAGTCCATGTAGTACTCGCGGTCGCTCTGCACCAGGTGGTAGTAGATGCTGTTCTCGAACCCGCGGAAGCTGATGGTAGGCCCCTGGTGGTTGCCCTCGCTGGTGTGGTTGAACACCACGTCCAGGATCACCTCGATGCCCGCCCGGTGCAGCGCCTTCACCATGTCGCGGAACTCACGCACGTGCTCGCCCAGATCGGGTGAGACGCAGTAGCCGCTGTGCGGAGCGAAGAACCCCACGGTGCTATAGCCCCAGAAGTTCGTGAGCGGGCTGCCGTCGACCGGGTTCGTTCGGCCGATCTCAGCAGGGTCGAACTGGAACACCGGCAGCAGCTCAACCGCCGTCACGCCCAGCGACTGCAGGTACGGGATCTTCTCCACGAGTCCGCGAAACGTCCCGGGGTGGGCCACGCCAGACGTTGGTGACTTGGTGAAGCCGCCCACGTGCAGCTCGTAGACGACGGACTCGCCCATCGGACGGTTCAGCGGCTTATCCCCCTCCCAGTCGTAGTCGGAGGTGTCGATCACCACGCCCCGCATCGAGGTCCGCAGGTTGTCCTCCGGTCCGCAGGCCGCGCCACGATCCCAAAGGTGCGTGGTCACGCCCTTCGCGTACGGGTCCAGCAGCACCTTGTTCCGATTGAACCTGAACCCCCGGTCGTGCAGCCTGTCGGGCGGGCCGTCCACCCGGTAGGCGTAGTGCACTCCGGCGCGCAGTCCTCGAACGTACGCGTGCCAGAAATGGAACGTCTTATTCACCCGGGGATCCAGGCGGATCACCTGCATCGGCTCCGGGTCGTCGTGATCGTCAAACAGCAGCAGCTCGATCGACGTTGCGTTCTCCGAGAACACCGCGAAGTTCACACCGTGCTGATCAACCGTGACGCCCAGCGGATGCGGCTCGCCGGGCTCGACCGTGAAGTGCGCCACCAGCGGGGAACGGCGGCGGTTCGGTCGAGCGTGGGCGTTAGCCTCCTGCGTCGTCATGCCTACGATGCCTTCTGCAGCGGCTGGCTCGATTGCCATGATCCGTCAGACCTCCGGGCGCGCAGGCGATCCAGAATCGCCCGGGCAAAAAGGTGTGCGTGTCCCCCGCTGCGGCCGGTGATCAGGTCACCGTCCTCCACCACGTCCTGATCCACGTACGTGGCGCCGTACGCCAGCGCGTCGCCGTGGAGATTGTTGTGGCAGGTCAGCCGGCGACCGCGGACCAGCTCCGGCATCGGCGCAGTCAGCCACAGCCCATGACAGATGATGCCCTTGATGATGTTCGGCCGCGCGAACGCTCGGCTCAGGAATCGCGTAGCGTCCGGAATCTGCGTGACGTCTTCCGTCCACCGCAGCCGATCGGACACCATGCCAGACGGCACGATCACTGCCGAGTACGTATCCAGCTCCGCGTCGTCGATCGACTCGAAGCTGTCGTGGCACTCGAACGGCGCGTGGTACTCGTGGCCCTTGAAGGTCAACGAGGGCTGGCCCCACAGCTTCGAGACGAACCGAGCATCGATGCCCTCTTCCGCGAAGCGATAGTGGTAGTACCAGATCTCGTGCTCGTAGAAATCGCTCTCCATCAGGATCGCGACCTTAGCACCCGCTAGATCCATCGGTCTGCTTCCTCCAGCCCCTCCGCGGCCTACTGGCCGCACCTCACGCCGATAAGCTCCGGATGCACGTCCCCCTCCAGCACCACGTCCAGCAGGAACGGCCCATCGTGAGCGAGCGCCTGCTCGATGGCCGGTACGATCTCCGCCGCCGTGGCCACCCGCCGCGCCGCTACGCCCAGGCCCCGGGCAACCGAGGCAAACTCGAGGTCCGGCTTGGACAGGTCAAAGCTCAGCGGAAAGTCCCGCCCGGTCACTCCGAGCTCGCCCCAGTAGTGGCTGATGTTGGCCTGCAGCAACCGATACGAGCGGTTGTTGCAGACCACGTACTTCACCTTCAGGTTATGTCGAGCCGCCGACCACAGCGCCTGGATGGTGTACATCCCACCGCCATCGCCAGAGATCGCCAGCACCGTCTGATCCGGCCGGGCTGCCTGGACGCCAAGCCCGCTGGCAAACGCAACGCCCAGCGAGCCGCCCCGGGTCTGGAAGAAGCTCCCAGGCTCCGTCGGCGGCAGGTAGCGCGTGAGCGCGGGCGAGTTGGTCAGGCCCTCGTCGAACACCACGGTGTCCGACGGTAGCCGTGGCGCAAGCTCCCGCATGAACCGGTCAAAGTGGAGCGGCTCCGCATCACCGCGTGCCGCGTCCGCCGCCAGCTCGCGCGCCCGCTGGTCCGCCTTCTCGCGCCCCAGCATCGTCATGCGCTCCCGCGCACACTCGCGGACGCCGCCGCTCAATCGAGACTCCAGCGCATCCGCCAGCGCCGCCAGCGAGACCTTTGGGTCGCTCACGATCCCCAGGTCCACCGGGTGGTTCTTGCCGATCTCGTACGCGTTCAGGTCAATGTGGATCGACCGCGCCCCAGACGCCCAGATGGGCCCAAGCTCCGGAAACACCTCCGGCAGCATGTAGGTGCCGCAGATCAGATTCACATCGCCGGACCGGGTGATCGGCAGGCTCTGGCTTCCGAACATGTGTCCCGTCTGCCCACGGTACAGCGGGTGCTCGTACGACATGTTCAGCTCGCCGCTGTCCACGCCCCACACGTCCGCCCCCAGCAGCTCCGCCACACGCGCCAGCTCAGCCTGGGCGCCGGACGCCGCGATGCCGTCACCCACGTAGATGACCGGCGTGGCGGCTGACGCCAGCATGTCCGCGGCCTCCGCGATGGCTCCGCCACTCGGCTGCACTCTGGTACAGGGCACGCTCGTCGGTACAACCGCCTCCGGGCAGACCTCGTCCATGACGTCCTGAGGCAGGCACACGTACACCGGACCCATCGGCGGCGTGGCCGCGATCTTGATCGCCCGCCGCAACACGCGGAGCACCGACGTGGGGTGCATCACCATGGTGGACCACTTGGTCACCGGCCTGGCCATACTCACCAGGTCGGCCGACATCTGCGCGTCCGCCGCCAGGTACTTCACGCCAGCGTCCCCGCCGATCACCACGATCGGCGCGTGGCCCCGCATGGCCTGGTACATCGCGCCTATCGCGTTCCCCAGGCCGGGCGAGCTGTGGATCTGGGCAATCGCGGGCCGCCGTGCCGCCCGGGCGTACCCATCCGCGGCCATGATCGCCACGGATTCGTGCAGCGTCAGGACGTAATTGATCTGGGGAAAGTCCGTCAGCGCGTCCAGAAAGCCCTGCTCCACCGTGCCCGGATTCCCGAACATGTGGGTCACGCCATCTGCGACGAGCTGCTCCATCATCGCGTAGTGGCCGTTGCGTGTCATCGCCGTGCCTCGGTGCGCCACGCCCCGCTCACCAGCCGTACCGCGTCAGGCCGTTGTCCAGGACGTTCACCACCTGATCGCCAAACTCGTGCGAGCACTGGAGCGAGCGGGCGGTAATAAAGGGATAGTCCACGATCACCGAGGTGGCCTTGCCAAAATTCCCATGGAACGCGCCCTTGGGCCCCACGGCGTCCCGCAGGATGTACTCCAGCACGTACGGCGGCGGCCCCATGTTCAGGTCCGTGCCCACAAAGCCGGTCCCGTCGTGGTAGTCGTACTCAATGCAGTGCCCGGCCACGTGCTTGCCCTCGATGATCGACTTGCGCTCGTTGAAGTCGCGCGCGAAGACCAGGGTGGCCACGCCGTAGCAGATCGCGGAGATCGGCTTCTTTGCGTCCCAGAATCCCAGCACCAGATCGTGGACGCGCTGGTTGTTCACCATGTCCAAAATCGGTCCGCTGCCGCCCACCAGGAGCACCGCGTCGTACGCCGCCACCGCCTTGCGCTGGGCGCACTTGCGCTGCTCATAGTACGCCTCGAGCTGGCGCAGAAAGTTGGGTGAGGAGTAGTACGGTCGCTCCGGAAACAGCGCCGCCAGGCTCTGGGTGGCGTCTAGGCGATTGGTCTTCTCGAAGGCCAGTACCATCTCCGCGTCGCTCTTGGTGGTGACGCAGACCCCCAGCGGCGGATCCATGTAGGTGGTGTCGTGGCTCGGCGGCAGCACCGGCGAGCGCTTGCCCTTGGGCGTGACGAAGTCAAATGAGTAGCCGGCCGCCTCGAGCTTGGCCAGCGGGCCCACCAGCTCAATGCCCCAGTACCCCCACTCGGACATCACTGCCAGGATCTTCTTGGTTGCCATGAGTCCGTTCCCTCTCTCGTGTCGGTCCAGCGCCTGAGATCAGGCGGCGTAGGCCCGCGCGGCCGGTCCGATGATCCAGTGCTCCCGCGTCAGCATGTGAAACACGTAGCGCGGCTCGAAGATCGAGTGGTGGTCGCTCGGGATGAGCAACCCCTTACTGCCGGCGTCCCGCGCCACGGCGTCCGCCGCCGCCTGGTTGGCAAACCAGTAGTGCGCCACTGAGTCAAATCGCGGCTCCCCCACCGCGTACCAGGAGTCCCGCGTGAAGCACAGCTCGTGCCGCAGCACTCCGGACACCTTCGCCGCCCGAGGAGCGTGGCCGTTGGCGTGCGCCTCCCGATACGCGGCCACACCCAGGCCCTGCGCCCGCTTGTGGAGCACCATCAGCTTCACGCCGCCGGCCGGCGCCGTCTCGCCCATCTGGTCGCTGATCACCTGCGAGTCGCAGTCCAGCACCAGCGTGTTCCAGAAGGCGGCCCACTTCGGCTCGTCCAGCCTGGCACCTTGGAGGAACTCCGGGGTCTGCAGCGAGGCAAGCTGCTCCGCCTCGTTGGCCAGCCAGATCTCCGCCACGCCGCTCCAGATCGGGGAGCCGGTTTCGCCGGCCCAGTCCAGCCGCATGTCCAGCTTGTACTTGCGGATCTGGGGGATCCGGCTGGCGTAGCGGACCGCGTGCTCCTCCAGCCAGTAGCGCTGGAACTCTGCCTCGGTCATCCCCGGCTTCGGGGACGCGTAGATGTGTTGGTGGATCATCGCCGCGCCTCAGACCTTGTAGTGCTTCTTGACGTCTTCGGCAAAGCCCAGGTAGTCGCGCAGCGGCCAGATCTGCTCGAACTCCAGATACTCCCGCATGGGCAGGCGGCCCAGCGCCGTGCGGTCCAGCTCCTCCGCGGAGGGCAGATCCACGACGGCGATCACACGCTTCTGCGCCGCGACCTTCCAGATCCCCACGACCATGCCGGACTCAATGGTCTCCTTGGCCGTCTCGGTCTCCTTGGACTCAACGTCCCAGAGCTCCTCCAGGCTGAGCCGACCCTCGTAGTTCCAGCGCATCTGAACGTAGAACAGCATGACCCTCTCCTCCGTGTAGCCTTCGCTGATTTCGGCGACTTTCGGCAGTCGCCTGACGGTTTCGCGTTACCAGACCTAGCTGGCAGCCTTGCGGCTCGCATTGGGCGCGCGCCGCGTCTGGGCGGTGCGCTGTGCGATCTCCAGCGTGAGCGGGTGCTCCGCCCCCAGTACGTCACGCGCCAGATCCACTGGCAGCTTGGCGTCGTGTCCGCGCGCATCCAGGCGAGCCCCCGCCTTCACCAGGATCTCCGCGCACTCCACGTACCCGTGCCACAGCGCGTCGTGCAGGCTCGAGTACCCGTTCGTGCCGCCCTGGTAGTTGATGTCGATGCCGGGGTGTGCCACCAGCAGCCGTGCGATGTCCGCGTGGCCGTTGTAGACCGCCTTGTGCAGCGGCACCGCCTGAAAGCTCGGCTCCACGGCGTTCACGTCCGCACCCGCCGCCAGTAACGTCGCGACGATCTCCGGCGTCCCGTCGCGCGAGGCCACGTGCAGCGCCGTGTGCCCGTCGTTGAACCCGTTCACAAGCGGAAAACGCTGGTCAATCGGGAACCCGGAGCTTAATGCGGCCTGGACCGCTGCGAGATCCTTCGCCACCACCGCCGCCATCAGTAGGTGTCCGGCCACCTGAGCCTGATCTGCCTGCCGGCGCGCCTGCACCATCGCGTCCGCCGCGATTAGCAGGTCCTTGCCCAGCACGTTCACGTTCAGCTCGTAGGCCAGGTGCTCCAGCAGCGAGAAGCCGTAATGCGTGGTCAGATTGAGCGTGGCCCCGTGCTGGAGCAGGTATCGAACGATCTCCGGCCACTTGAACCAGAGCGCGTCCATCAGGGGCGTGTGGCCGGTAGTCGGCGCCACGGCGTCCACGAACGCCCCAGCCTCAACGAGCCGCCGCACCACCCCGAGGCTCCCGCCCTGGCAGGCCTTGTGCAGCACCGACGCTCCGGCGCGGCTGTCAGCGGCAAACACGTCCGCGCCCGCCTTCAGCAGCGCCGCGGTCATCCGCTCGTTGCCGCGACCAGCGGCGATCATCAACACGGTCAGCCCTGACGCCGCGTCCCGCGCCCGCGCGTCCGCGCCCATCGCTAGCAGCTCACCAACCAGCGAGCCATCGCCATCCCACGCGGCCCTAATCAGCGCCGCGTCCGGATCATGCACCGACACGTTCTCCACCTCCGCGGTTACCCTCGCGTTCGACTCAGGCCGTTCTCAGCGCACGCACTTCAGGGTTGGGATCAAAGTAAGATCGCCACCAGACGATCCGACCGTCCGCGTCGAACCTGAAGTGGTGCGCCGCCTCGATCTCGAACTCGCGGCCGGTCGACTTCACCCGTTCCCGCGTCCACATCAGCGCCCAGCCACGATCGCCACTGACGCCGAAGTCGGTCACGCTCAACGCCACCGTCTCCACGATCTCGTTCCGCAGCTCAAACGCGTGGAGCACGTCCGCCTTTCCCACGTGGGTGCCCACGTACGGGATGATCGCGTCGTCCTCATCCAGCGGGGTGATGAACGTCACGCCGTCCGCCAGGCCGTCCACAACGGTCCGCCCGTCCCCATCGCGAAGCGCCGCCAGCCAGGTCGCGAGTCGCTCGCCGACCGCGACCGTCACGCCGCGCCCTTGATTGCCCGCAGAATCGGCGACGGATCCGTGTACGATTTCCAGCGGACGATCTTCCCGTCGCGGATCGTCAGGTGTTGGATGAACTCAATCTCGAACGCCTGCCCGGTCGCCCGAACCACGGAGCGCTCACAGACGATGCCTATGGCATCCTCGCCGTCCACGATCAGCTTGTCCAGCGATTCTCGCTGAACATCGGCCACACCCAGGAACGTCTTGAGCGACTCCATCACGGCACCGCGGCCAACGTACGTGCCGATCCACGGCATGGCGTCGTTGTAGCCCGGCACCACGGAGTAGTTGATCCACTCAACGTCTGGCGCCAGGAGGTCGGCCGCCTCGTCGAATCGGCCGTTGCTCAGCGCGTCAAACCAGTGCGCCGCTACCTTGCGTGTAGACCCAGATCCCACGTCGCATCCTCCACACCCGCGTACCGCGGCGGCGCCTCCAGGGCGGCCCGCCGTGAGCTCCACGATCGGCCGGGTCCAGGTGAGCCAGGCCGATTGAAAGAACGGGACCAGGCGCAAATTCGGGACTGGTCAGGCCGCCCTAGAACAAACTCTCAACGAGGAGCCGCCGGCAGGCGCGGGCCGCCTGGTGCGGCCCAGGCGCGACGCGAATGGCATAGCTATTGGCAAAGCCACAGATGCGGAGCCGCACCGTGGAGCAGGGGCATCCGCTATTCCAACCGCGAAGTAGGGAGTTGTGTCACCGGAATTAGTTGTGTCACCGGCCACTCGGATCGACCGTGCAACCGGCAGGTGCATTTTCGATAGCAATCAGTCTCATTCGCCGAGACAATCCAGGCGGTCGTTCGTTCTTCTCACTCTGACGGCCCGACGCGTGGGCCCGGCTGACACGTCTGGCCCACATACCTGGTAGGATGACCGCAACGGTGACTCGTCTCACGCGCCGACTCCTCAACTTGATCGTTCTGGCGTTGCTGTGCACCGCTATCCCACCGCCGGGCGCGGCGGCCGAGGCGGCAATCTCGCCTTCGCCGACGCCATGGGGCAAGACCCTGCGTGACATCACTCTCTGGTCGCTGCCCGCGGACCCAGCCGCCCAGTGGGGCAAACTGCCCGCCAACTACGCCATCCGCACGCTGGACGTCTCCGAACGGCGCACCCGCATCTACTTCGGCGGAGACCGCGAAGGCCGCAAGCCGGGCGAGGCCTGGGTTGACAACGCCGACCTGGCGGCCTCGCAGTGGCCCCGCTGGGCGCGCAGCCGCTGGCCCACCGTCATGCGAGCGGCGCCTGCGCTCGACCAGCCCGGCGCCACCCTTCCCAAGGGCACCTACGTCGAGATCATCGAGCCATCCACGGACCGTTGGGCCCACGCCATGTTCCTGGGCGACGGGCGGACCGACGAGCCCATCGAGGGCTGGGTGGACGCGGGCGACTTCTCGGCCCCGCTCGTCAACGCCGACACCCTCGTGGGTGCCTCGATGGACAGCGCCCTTCTGGAGACCGCCCGCCCGGAGATCTGGCGGAAGGTCCCGTACCTGTCACAGCTAGACGGGACCCGCTACGCAGACGCAAACTGCGGGCCCACGGTGGTCACCATGGCGCTGCTCGCCTTTGGTGTGGACGCCAACCAGAAGCCCATCCGCGAGGAGGCCATGGCCCTCCAGCAGACGCCAGGCTGCGACGATTGCGGCGTGTTCATCCACCACCTGGCCGCCATCATCGAGGGCAAGGGCGTCCCCGCCAGCGGCCTCCGCGACCCCAACGGCCAAATGCGCAAGTGGTCAATGGATGACGTCCGGCGCGAGCTTCTGGCGGGTCGGCTGGTCGTTCCGGAGGTCCGCTACCGACTGTTGCCCCGGCGAGCGGCCTCCCGCTACGGCGGCGACCATTACATCGTCCTTAGCGGCGTCCTGGGAGATCGCTTCATCTACAATGACCCCGCCGATTCGGACGGCTCCGGCTACGCCCGCTTGATCGCGGCCGACGTGCTCGATCGCGCCATGGCCAACAGCAACGCCCCCTCCGCCGCCTTCGCCATCGGCCGTTAGCCTCCAGTCACGCGAGGGCCCCATGCTGAACTACTTCGACGTTGAGCTCACGGAAGAGGAGCGCCTGGTCCAGCAGTCCACCCGCCAGTGGGTGGAGTCGGAGGTGCTGCCGCTCATACCCCGCGCCTTCGAGGAGGACCGCTTCCCCACCGAGCTCGTCCCCCGCATGGCCGAGCTTCAGCTCTTCGGCGCCTGCCTGCCGAAATACGGCGCCGGCCTCCCGTACGGCTGCTATGGGATCCTCTGCCAGGAGCTAGAACGGGGCGACAGCGGCCTGCGCAGCTTCGTCTCCGTCCAGAGCAGCCTGTGCATGTGGCCCATCTACACCTACGGCAGCGAGGAGCAGAGAGACCGCTACCTGCCGGAGATGGTCAAGGGCAAGATCCTCGGCTGCTTCGGACTGACCGAGCCGGACCACGGCTCGAATCCTGCCGGCATGGAGACCCGCGCCGAGCGCGACGGCGATGGCTGGGTGCTCAACGGCACCAAGATGTGGATCACCAACGGCTCCATCGCCCACATCGCCATCATCTGGGCCCGCACCGCGGAGGGCATCCGCGGCTTCATCGTGCCCACGGACACCCGTGGCTTCACCGCCCGCCGCGTCGAGCACAAGCTCTCGCTCCGCGCCTCGGTAACGTCCGAGCTCCACCTGGACGACGTGCGCGTGTCAGATTCCGCGCTTCTGCCGGGCGCCAACGGGCTCAGCGGCCCGCTCCGCTGCCTCAACGAGGCACGGTTCGGCATCGCCTACGGGACGGTCGGCGCCGCCATGGCCTGCTTCGAGAGCGCGCTCGAGTACTCCAAGATCCGACCCCAGTTTGGCCGACCCATCGGCGGCTTCCAGCTCACCCAGCTCAAGCTGGCGGACATGCTCACCGCGATCACCCAGGGCCAGCTCGTGGCCCACCAGTTAGGCAAGCTCAAGGACAGCGGCCGTCTGCGCCCCCAGCAGGTCTCCCTGGCCAAGCGTGCCAACGCCATGATGGCGCTGGAGGTCGCCCGCACCGCCCGCTCCATCCTGGGCGGCAACGGCATCAGCCTTGAGCACCCCATCATCCGCCACCTGGTGAACCTGGAAACGGTGATCACCTACGAGGGCACCCACGAGATCCATACCCTGGTGCTGGGGCAAGACCTGACCGGTATCCCGGCGTACACGTAGGGCCCTCGCGTCTGCGTCATGGCGCCACACCAAAGGCATCGGAGAACTCGGAGGTGTTGCCGCTGGCCGTGGTGAGCGTCGCCACGATGATGTCGCCGGACACCACGCCCGAGATCGCGATGACCGTGGGCACGCCGCCGATGATGCCGGTCCCGGTGCCGATCAGCGTCTGCCCCTCGTTCAAATCAACATCAGCCTTGAAGACCTCCACGGTACACGTAGCTGAGGGGCAGTCCGCGCTCGATACGTTCACGGTGGCCTGACCAGCGCCCGCGCTCGCGGCGATCACCAGCGGGATCAGCACGCCGCCGTTGGCCGGTGGGATCGCGCCCGAATCGCGTGCTATCCCGAGCCCGGAATTCTGGAACATACTGTTCTTGCGGATGGTGTTCGCCTGCGCCGCCGACGTGTTCACCTGAACGCCATCGATCCCATTCAGCGCGATCACGTTGCCCGCCGCGGTCCCGATCTGACTCCCGCCCGCCATGATCTCGACGCCGCTACTGGCGTTCGGGATGCTGGTTGTGCCATCCACTCCGGTGCCAATACGGTTGCCGTGCACCAGCGTGCTGGCCTCCAGCAGGATCCCGTTCCCGGCGTTCCCCGAGATCACGTTGCACGTCCCCGTGCACGCACCTGGGAAGGACGGATCGGTGATTCCGCCGATGGTGTTGCTGGCCACACCGGTGTGAACGTGCACGCCGTGACCCGTATTGCCGTTAGCTGCCATGCCGGCGGCGTTGGTGCCAATGCGGTTGGCGGAAATCGTGTTCCCACCGGTGACCGCGCCGCTGTTGTCCACGTCCACGCCGGAGCCGGTGTTCGCGGAGATCACGTTCCCGGCGGCAGCCGTGGTTCCGCCGATGGTGTTCCCGGTCGCGCCGAAATACAGGGCCACGCCGTGGCTCGTGTTGCCGATGGTCCCGCTGTTCACCTGGTTCGTGCCGATGTAGTTGCCCGCCACTGTATTGCCCGAGCCGCCCGAGATGGCCACCCCATTCCCACCGTTGCCCGAGAGGATGTTCGCCGCCGACGGTGTCGATCCCCCTATGCTGCTCCCGATTCCGAACACGATGATCCCATCACCGGTGTTCGGGATCTTCGTGGTTCCCGCCGATCCCGTCCCGAACTTGTTGCCCTGGACCACGGTGGCCTCGTTGATGAAGACGCCGGCCCCCACGTTGCCAGACACCACGTTGCCCGCCCCCGCCGCCACGCCACCCAGGGTGATGCCGGAGACCCCGGTCCCCACGTCTATCCCGCCAAAGCAGCAGGACGGAACGCCATTCCCCACGCCAACGGTCCCAGCGGCGGAGACGCCCACGTGGTTGCCCTGGATCACGTGCCCGCTCACGCCGGCGCCGAACATCGAGATCCCAAATGCCACGTTGCCGGACAGCACGTTGCACGCCCCCGTGCAAGCGCCGCCCGGGGTGACGCCGGTCGTCCCACCAATAACCGCGGACGCCGCGCCATCCTCCAGACGCACGCCATGCCGCTGATTGGCCAGCGCCGCCGCGCCCGCGGCGTTGGTGCCCACATAGTTCCCCAGCACGTTCGTGCCCGTGGCGGAGGCGCGCATGATGATCCCGTCCCGCCCATTACCGGAGATGAGATTCCGCGCGGCGACCGTGGTGCCGCCGATCGTCAATCCGGAGGCGCCCACCACGTCCACCCCATCCGTGCCGTTGGGTAGCGCGGCCGTTCCGTCAGCGCGGACTCCGATGAAGTTGCCCTGCACCACGTTGCCCACGCCAGCCCCGATGGACACGCCAACGCCGGTGTTTCCAGAGATCAGGTTACACGCGCCGGAGCACGGCCCGCCCGGCACCGTCCCCGTGGTCCCACCGATCGTGTTGCTCGGCGCACCGACGGTTGCGACCCCCACGCCGTTCGCCAGCGCCGTGACTCCCGTACCGGCCGTTCCAATGTAGTTCCCCTGGACCGCGTTACCCGTCGCGCCGCCGCCCTGCAGCAGCACACCCTGAGTCGTGTTTCCGGAGATCAGGTTCCGCGCGGCCGCGCTCGTCCCACCGATGACGTTCCCCGCTCCCATGACACGCACGCCCACCGCGTTGGCGTCCGCGGCCGAACCAGCCGCGTTCGTTCCCACCAGGCTCCCCAGCAGGCTGTTCGCATCGCCCCCAAAGTGAACGCCCGCCGTGGTGTTCGCGCCCAGGATCACCCGGGTGGCGCTACCACCCGTGCCGCCGACGGTGTTGCCGGAGCCGCTGGCCACGTTGATGCCGATGGCACACTGGCGGACCGTGATGCCACGGACGGTGTTGCCGTTCGATGTGATCGTCAGGCAGTCGAACGCGCCGCCCAGGAGCGTGACCGCGCCCTGGCCGTCAACCACGTCAGTGCCGGTGGACAGCGGCGGCAGCACGCCTGTCAGCGTGACCGAGGTGACGCTGGGGGCGAACGTGATGACGTCCGCAAACGCTGCCCCACCCCCGCCGCCGGACACCTGACCGCGCTCGCCGGCCGTCAAGCTGCCGTAGGCCAGCCCGCCCGTCGCCACGAGGATCGCCTCGCGGAGCGTCAGCACCGTGTCACGGACGTTGCTGTCCGCCGCGCTGTTCACGACGAGCGTCCCAGCGCCGCTGAGGTCGTCCTCTACGATCGTCAGCACCGCCGCGTTCGGCGCGCCCAGCGTCGCTCCGCCGCCCGGCCCAGAGAGCGCCAGGCTCACGGTCAGGTTCCCCTGGACGATGAGGTCGTCGACGATCGAGACGGCAAACGTCTGCGAGGTAACGCCGGGCCCAAACGTGAGCGATCCGGACGTGGGCGCGTAGTCCGCCGGACTGCTCGCCGTGCCATTGCTGGCGGCATAGTTCACGCTGACCGTTCCCGAAGTGTCCCCGGTCCGAGTCACGGTGATCGTCGCGCTCCCGCCGTTTTCCGGCGCCGTGAACGTTCCCGCGCTGAACTGCACGGACGACGGGCCCGGCACGTCGTCGTCCACGATCGTCACCGTCGTCACGCTCGGCGAGCCGATGATCCCGCCACCCGTCGGCGCCGACAGCGTCAGCGTGAAATTCTCCAGCCCTTCAACCGACGGGTCGTTGACGATCGGCACGTTGACCGTCTGGCTCGTGTCGCCGGCCGCGAATGACACGGGTACCGACACGGCGGTGAAGTCCGACGGCGACACGGCGCTCCCGCTGGTGGAGGTCACCGTCGCACCAACCCCGCCCGCCAGGCCGCCCGTACGCGTCACGGTGACCACGAGCGCGCCGGCCGCCTCGGGAACCGAGTACGTCGCGGCGGAGAACTGCACGGCACCGCCGACGTCGTCATCTGCGATGGTCACGGTGGCAGTGGCTGGTGCCCCAAGCACGGCTCCGCCGGTCGGCGCCGACAGCACCACGCTGAACGACTCGGCCCCCTCTGCCAACGAGTCGTTGACGATCGGGATGCTCACCACCTTGGACGTCTCGCCCGCACCAAACGTCACGCTGGTGGCGGTGGCGGCGAAGTCCGCCGGATTGGTGGAGATGGCTGTTCCGCTCACCGTGGACAGATTCACGGCCACGCCACCGGCGGTCCCGCCGGTGCGCGTCACCGTGACGGCAACAGTGCCGCCAGACTCAGCAACCGAGTAGGCCGTGGATGAGAACTGCACGGCGCCCGCCACATCGTCATCCATGATCGTCAGGACGGCCGTGACTGGGGCTGGCAGGGACGGGCCAGACAGCGTCAGGTTGATCGTCTCAGCGCCCTCCACCAGCGTATCGGACACGATCGGGATGGTGAACGTGCGCGTGGTCTCGTTGGGCGCGAACGTGATCGTGCCGCTGACCGGCGTGTAGTCGCCCGGTGCGGTGGCGGAGCCGTCGCTCGTGCTGTACGTGACCGAGACGCTGCCGACGCCCTGCGCCGACACCCCTCCGGGTGCGGCTGCCCGAGAGACTGATGCGCCAGCAGGCGGTAGACTCCGCGTGAGCGTAACGGTCGCCGCACCGGCGGACTCGCTGACCGTGAACGTCGGGCTCCCAAACGCGATTGATCCCGCCACATCGTCGTTCACGATCGTGACCGTCGCCGCCGCGGCATTGATGAACGCGTTTTGTGCGCCCGTCAGCCGCACCTGGAACGTCTCGTCAGGCTCGATGGTCAGATCGCCGAGCACGCTCACGGACACCGGCTGCGAGCGCGGCAGCGCCCCCGGCGGGAAGGTGAGCGAGCCGCTGGTAGGCAGGTAGTCCGCCCCTGCGATAGCGGCCCCGTCGGCCGTCGTGTACGCCACGGTCACCGGCTGGCTCGTCGGCTCCTGGCCGGAAAGCGTGACGGTCACCGTCGCGACAACCGTCCCCGCGTCGCCCTCCACCACCGACGCGCCGGACACGCTCAGGCTCGGCCCCGCGAGGGCGGAGACCTTGTCGTCGTCTGATCCCGGGTCCTTGGGCTGCTGCGACCGGGTGCGGGACCCGGTGTTGTCACCCTGGATCGAGAGGCCATCGCCGTGGACGGCGCCATTCTCCTCCACCAGGGTGTTCCACGGGTCGCGATTGTTCAGATCACTGTCCCGGATCTCCCCACGATTGGTGCGTACGCGGACGAACCCACGACTACCTCGTCCGAGCGTCATCGGGGAGCTCTCGTCAGGGAAATAGATCGGGCCGCCCTCCACCAGGATCACCGTGACGTTACCTTCGGCATCCACGCCGTGGAAGAAGCTGGTGCCCCGCACCACCGCCACGGTGCCGCCCGACTCGACGCGGTAGCTCGAGGACGGGTCGGCCAGCGAGGCCACCCGATTCACCGTGTTGCCGAGCACGTTTTCGATGGTGATGTCGACGCGCCGTCCGCCCAGGCCGCTCGCCTGCTTGATTGCGATGGTCGTGTCCGACTCGAGCTCTAGCTCAGAACCATCGAAGAACGTGATCAACGCCGCGGCCCGCGCAAGCGTGGCCACGCGATCGCCCGCTCCAAGGGAGAGCCCCGTGGCGGCCGGGCTGGCGACGGCACCGTTGGCGTGGGAGACCGCCACCGCCCCGCGGAGGACGGTGAGCGTGGCGCCACCAGTCACCTGCCCAGAGACGGTGCGAGGGGGGATCGCCACGGGCGCCAGAACAAGTGAGATCGCGACGAGGATGCGAACAGCGGCAGCGAGCATGATTCCGGCCAAAGGGTCCGCGCGCCCGTCCTGCGTCGGCGGCGAGGTCGCGACAGTCTAACGCAGAACCGCCGCCCCGGGCGGAGCGGCGGTCCTTCTGTCGAACAGAATCAGCCGTTAGAGGACGCGATCCAGCTTGAAGCGGATGATCGTGACGAGCTCGTCTGGATTCCAGCCCCCGTAGCTCCGCTCCCAGAGCTCGCGGAACTCCTCCAACGTGTAGCCGCCCTCCTCGTGTGCGTCCGCCTCGTTGAAGTCACCCAGCCGCTTCCGCTCCACGTCCGTCACCTGAAGGTCGGCGAACTGGATCACGTCCGCGCGCACCACCGTGCCGGGCTCGATCCGCGGATCGGCGCGGCGCCGAGTGGTTCGAGTCTTGGATCCGTCCACCACGCTCTGGTAGTGCCGATGCGTGAAGGCCAGCGACGCGCGCGGCTGGCTCGCCGCCTCCTGGGCGATGGACGAGACCGGCGCGGGCACGTCTGTGGCCGCCCGACGGATGATCTCCTTGGCAACGTCCCGCGGCACGCGCTCCTGCGCGAGCTGGGTGGCTACCTCCACCTGGCGGTCCGGATCCTTGATCTTCTCGGCGATGTCCAGAGCCGTGCGGTAGTCGATCTTGCCCTGCGGCACCCGCTTCTGCTCCCGCGGCGCGATCTTCTCCTGGACCTCCTCTGGCAGATGCAGAGTCCGCACCCAGGCTCGCACTGTATCGGTCTCCACGCCGATGCGCTTGGCGATGACGTCCCAGCCAACGTACCGATCGGGGTAGCGCGCCTTCAGCTCCTGGCAGAGCTTGGCCTTCTCTACCGCCGAGAGATCCTCGCGCTGGACGTTCTCTACGAGGTTGATCTCCATCACCTCGTCATCCGAGTACTCCCGAACGATGACGGGCACGTGATCCAGGCCCGCCTGCTGGGCAGCCCGGTAACGCCGCTCGCCCACCACGACTTCATAGTGGCCGTTGGTCGGACGGACAATGATCGGCTCGAGAATCCCGTACTGCTTGATGCTGGCCGCCAGCTCGTCCAGCCCTGACTTCGAGAAGCGCAGGCGGGGGTTCAGCTTGTTGGGCTGAATCTGCTTTAGATCGACGTCTGGCACGTCCGAGCTCCTTCCGGGGGATTCCTGGCGGCCGCGAGACTCGTCGCGAGCACCGCCCGGGACCCAACATAACACAGGTGTCTTGTGAGACCGCTATTGATAGCAGCCCCACACACCGGAGAGCACGCGCAATCGCAAGATTGGGAAGAGAATCTCCCTATTCTGTCAACTTCACTCCCCGAATCCGGCCATAACGAGCAGTCGGGCGGTGACCGAATTCGGCGTACCTCATACGCGGTACGGACAAATCACATCCGGTGGGTATGTTGCGGATGCACGTGCTTATATAGACTCAATGCAACAGCAGCTAATCTGAGCGTCGGGGGACACGAGATTGAGCATTGCAGCAGCCGAGCCGTTCGAGGCCAGCAACGACACCGCTCGCGACCTGGAGTCCGAGGGGACCAGCGCCACTACCCCGTTCGACCTGGACGGCATGGTCCGCCGTTCACAGCAGGGCGATGGCAACGCCTTCGCCGCGATCTACGAGCACTACTCACCGAAAGTACACAAGTACCTGTATTTCCACCTGGGCGGCCGGGCCGACGTGGCCGACGACCTCACGGCCGACGTGTTCATGAAGGTCTTCTCCAAGATCGAGTCGTACGAATCACGAGGCCTCCCGTTCTCCTCCTGGCTCTACCGCATCGCCCACAACCGATTGATCGACCAGATCCGCAGTCAGCGGCGCACCCAGGTCGTGGCCCTGGACGACGCCGCCGAGCTGGTCGAGCCGCGCGCCGATCGTGAGCTGGAGCGCTCGCTCTCTCGGCACGAGATCGGCTGGGCGCTGCGAAAACTCACGCCGGAGCGGCGGAGCGTGCTGATGGTCCGGTACTTCGAGGGGCTCTCCGTGCAGGAGGCCGCTGACCGCCTCGGCAAGAGCGAGGTCGCCGTCAAGAAGCTCCTCGTTCGCGCGCTTGACGACCTTCGCCGCCTGATGGACGTCCAGGCGCCCCGTCTGGGAGCCCGCCAGGAGTTCGCCCTCAGCGCCTGAGCGACCGATCCTCGTCGGCCTCATCGAGAATCGACTGGCGCAGCCGCCGAAGCAGGTTCACCAGGTACGTCACGTTGTGCACAGACACCAGACGCGCGCCCAGCGGCTCGCCGCCGCGCAACAGCTGGTGCAGGTAGGACTGGGTGTACTGGGCGCAGGTCAGGCAGCCACACCCCCGGTCGATGGGGTCGCACACGTCACGGCAGACCGGTCGATTCAGGTTCAGCCGTCCCCCGGGGCTGAACGCGTAGCCCGACCGTCCTAGCCGGGTGGGCATGACGCAGTCGAACATGTCAACGCCGAGCTGAGCATACGCCTGGAGCTGATCCGGCTCACCCACCCCCATGAGGTAGCGCGGCCGGTCCTCTGGCAGGCGCCCGGCGCACAGATCCACCAGGCCATCGGTCAGGGCTCGCGGCTCCCCCACGCTGAGCCCGCCGATGGCAAACCCCGGGAACGGCAGTTCTGCCAGCTCGCTCACCGCCCTCGATCTCAGCTCAGGGAACATGCCACCCTGGACGATGGCGAACAGAAGCTGATCATCCCGCCGCCTGGCGCGCAGCGACTGCGCCGCCCACCGGTTGGTGCGCGCGAGCGCACGCTCCGCCTCATCCCGGCCAACGGCCGCACCCACACACTCGTCGAGCTGCATGATGATGTCCGCGCCTATCTGCTCCTGTCGCCGCACCACGGAGGCCGGCGTGAAGCGCCGCTTCCGTCCGTCCAGCGGAGAGGTGAATGTGGCCCCGTTGTCGTCCAACGACCGGAGCGCGGACAGGCTGAACACCTGGTAGCCTCCGCTGTCAGTCAGCATGGGTCCCTGCCAGCCCATCATCCGGTGCACGCCGCCGAGCCGCTCTACCCGGGGAGCACCGGGTCGAACCGAGAGATGGTAGGTGTTCGCGAGCACGCAGGACGGGCGGATCCGCGCGAGATCGGACGGCATCAGCGACTTCACTGAAGCTTGCGTTCCGACAGGCATGAACGCCGGCGTCTCGAGCGGGCCGTGCGCGGTGTGGAGCACCCCGGCTCGCGCACGGCCGTCGCGCGACCGTGCCAGGATCTCAAACGTACCGATACGTGCCAAGGATTCCCCTCACAGACCCGCTGGTATAGTTGATCGGCGGCTCGCGCTGCCGCGAGGACGGGCATGGACGGCATCGGGAGCATGGGCAAGATCCTGCTGGTGACCGGGCTCGGCATCGCCGGCCTCGGACTGCTGCTCATGCTGGTCGGTCGCGTCCCCTTCCTGGGAAATCTGCCGGGTGACCTCAGTTTCGAGCGCGACAACGTGAAGGTCTACGTCCCGGTAGCAACCATGGTCCTGGTGAGCATCGTCCTCACCGTGCTGGTGAACGTCATCTACCGGCTGTTTGCCCGCGATTGACGCTCCAGCCTCATCCCGACCCCCGCTGGGATCTCACCAGCCTGGACTATGAGCTCCCGCCCGAGCTGATCGCCCAGACGCCAGCCGAGCCTCGCCACGCCGCGAGGATGCTCGTGCTCGATCGGCTGGACGGCCACATAGACCACAGCTTGGTGGCTGACCTTCCTGAGCTCCTCCGGGCGGGCGACCTGTTGGTCGTCAACGAATCGCGGGTCATCCCTGCCCGACTCACCGGACGGACCGAGACCGGTGGCCGCGGCGAGGCGCTGTTGTTGCGGGCGGTCGGCGGCGGTCGCTGGGAGGCCCTCGTCAAGCCCGGCCGACAGCTCTGGCCGGGACGGGCTCTCGACCTCGGCGACGGGCTTCACATGACGGTGCTCGATCGTCTCGAGAGCGGCGCGCGCCTAGTCCAGCTCAGTGGCCCGGGAGACGCCGAAGCCGCCGTCCTGGCACGCGGCGCTCTGCCCCTGCCGCCCTACATCAAGGGCTACACCGGCGATCCTGAACGGTACCAGACGGTGTATGCTCGCACACCTGGCTCCGCGGCTGCGCCAACTGCCGGCCTCCACCTCAGCGAGGAGCTACTCGCCCGGATCGCCGCACGGGGAGTCAGCCGCGCCGCGGTCACGCTCCACGTGGGCTTGGATACGTTCCGACCGGTGAAAGCGGTGAACCTGGTCCAGCACGATATCCACTCCGAGTACTGTGAGGTCTCCGCCGAGACCGCCGGCGCGATCAACGCCGCCCGCGAGCGCGGCGGACGGGTCGTCGCGGTGGGCACCACCACCGTCCGCACCCTGGAGACGGCGTGCGTCGACGGGTCCCCGCGCGAGTGGCGCGGCAACACCGCGTTGTTCATCCGTCCCGGCTACAGGTTCCGTTGCGTAGACGCCATGCTGACCAACTTCCACCTGCCGCGCTCCACGTTGCTAGCGCTGGTCCGCGCGTTCGCCGGCGACGACTCGGTCGCGGCAGCATATCGCGAAGCAATCAAAGAGCGGTACCGCTTCTTCTCGTTCGGAGACGCCATGTTCATCCACACCCCGAGATCACCCAGTTGACTCCGAGCAGCCTCATCCTCGCCACCCGCAACCCGGCCAAGCTCCAACGCCTCAGGCGGGTGTTTGAAGGACTGGGCTTTGATCTCCTGGACCTCCCTGCCACGAACCTGACCGAGCCGGAGGAAGAGGGCTCAACCCATCGCGAGACCGCGGAGCGGAAGGCCGCGTGGTGGTCGGCTCAGCTCGGCGGCCTCGCCGCGGCCTCGGACGGCGGCGCCGATATCCCCTACCTGGGCGCCACCTGGGACGGCCTCCGCACCCGCCGCGCGGCCGGCCCCAATGCCACCGACATGGATCGCGCCCATCAGCTTCTCAACCTGATGCACCAGGCCACCAGCGACGAGCGCACCATCCACTGGATCGAGGGCCTCGCCATCGCCGAGAACGGACGGATCCTGGCAGGCTGGGAGCAACGCGACCTCTTTGGCACCCTCGTCCACGACGTGGATCCCAAGAAGATCGCCGGCGGCTTCTGGGTCAACGGTCTTGTACGCTCCGCCCGATTCAACCGGCTGGTAGCCGACCTCAACGAAACCGAGCGCGCCGAAGCCGAATCCGCCTGGGCCCGCCTGCGCGAATCCGTGGTCACCTGGCACCGGTCGCGCCCGGGGTGACCGAGTCCGCCAGTCCAGCATCCCGCCAACCTCAAGCGTGACTGCCACGCTCCTCTCGGAGTCCAGCCCGATGTACGCCTACATCCTGTCCAGTCACTCCCGAGCCCTGTACGTCGGGGTCACAAACGACCTCCAGCGCAGACTCACCGAGCATCGAGACGGCACAGCGTCCGCGTTCACCAGTCGGTACCGCGTCACACAACTCGTCTATTACGAGCAGTACGATGACCGGCTGACGGCGATCGGTGTGGAGAAGCAGATCAAAGGTTGGCGCCGAGCCAAGAAGATCGCGCTGATCGAAAGCGTCAATCCGGATTGGCGCAATCTCACATCCGACGCGGTCGCCGGTTAGGTGCCCAATCACCCTGGCCATCCACCACCACAAGACGATCCCGCGCCATCACGTCATCCCGACGCGGGAGGGATCTAGCCAAAGACATCGGCGTCTCCGGATCCCGGTCGGCCGGCGATCAGTCCAAGCGTCGAGCCGACGACGTTCGGCAGGACCCGCGCCGCCGGCGAGATCCCTCTTACGCCGGGATGACGGCCACGCCTGACCTCGGACGGCACAACTGGCAACACCAGCGCTCTCACGGCAGTGCAATCCCACCCGCCTCATCCATCACCACCAGCCCGTCCTTCGCCAGGGCAGCCACGAGCTCCTCCAGCCGATCCGACGAAAGCTCGCCCAACGAGGGATCTCCCACCTCCGCCAGCTCGGCCAGTCGGACGCGGCGGCCGGCGGCCAGCGCTCGCAGCGCGTCCACGATCCTGCCGCGGTAGAATCGGGCGCTGGTCCGGAACGGCTCCTCCGCCACGTACGAACCGGCCGACTCAGCCGCGCGCTTCGCCTCCACCGAGACCCCCTCGCCGCGCGTCTCGCACACCTCCATGAGCGGACAAACCAGGCACGACGGGGCGCGCGCCGAGCAGACCGTCGCGCCCAGATCCATCATCGCCTGGTTCCACTCGTAGGCCCGTCCGGCCGGCAGCAGCCGCTGCGCGGCCCCATCCACCGCCCGCGGCGTCGCGCCCCCGCTTCCAAGCTCCCTGCCGAACAGGCGCCGCACCACGCGGCTCACGTTCGTATCAACCACCGCGACCTGGAAGTCGAACGCGAACGAGGCGACGGCGTTCGCCGTGTACCGGCCGATCCCCTCCAGCAACACCAGCCCCACGGGATCCGGCGGCAGCCGTCCCCCCAGCTTCTCAACGACGTGCACTGCGATCCGGTGCAATCGGACGGGGCGTCGGTTGTAGCCCAGCGGAGCCCACAGTCTGATCGCCTCGCTGAGCGGTGCACTCGCCAGCGCCCCAAAACTCGGAAACACCCCCAGCCACTGCTCGTACTTCGGCGCTACCCGGTCCACCTGCGTCTGCTGGAGCATCACCTCGGAGACCAGGATGGCGTACGGATCGCGCGTCCGTCTCCAGGGCAGGTCGCGACCGTGCACCACGTGCCAGCCCAGCAAGGCGTCCCGAAGTCTCTCCAACCGACGCTCGGCGTCGACGCCTACGACTGCTCCTGTCGCTTCGCCTCGCGCCACAATCCCTCGAGCTCCGCCAGATCCACGCTCCGAATGTCCCGACCGCCGTCCCGCACCGCGCGCTCCACGTACCGAAACCGCCGCTCTACCCGCCCCAGCGTTCCACGCAGCGCGCGCTCAGCATCCACCCCGGCCTCACGCCCAATCCTTGCCAGCATGAACAGCACGTCTCCAAGCTCGTGCTCGATCTCGTCCGCATCCTCGGCTGCAGCCAGCTCAGCCAGCTCCTCCGCCAGCTTCTCCCGAGAACCCCTGCGATGGGGCCAGTCAAATCCCGCCTTGATGAATCGCTTCTGGATCTCCTGGGCCGCCATCAGGGAGGGGTGGCTGCGCGTCAGCCCGTCTAGCACCGAGCGTTCGCCAGGCCGCTCCGACTCTTTGATCGCGTCCCAGTTGCGCTCCACCTCGCGGGCGTCTGCCACGTCGAGCCCGGCGAACACGTGCGGGTGGCGCCGTATCAGCTTGGACGAAAGCTTAAGCGCCACGTCGGCCAGGTCGAAGTCGCCGCTCTCGGCGGCGATCTCTGCCTGCAGCAGCACCTGCAAGAGCAAGTCGCCGAGCTCGTCGGCGATCGCGTCAGGCTGGCCACCCTCGATCGCATCGACGACCTCATACGCCTCTTCGATGACGTACTTCGCCAACGAACGCGGCGTCTGCTCGCGATCCCATGGGCAGCCTCCGGGCGCACGGAGCCGGTGCACGATCGACTTGAGTGCTTCGAGCCCGCGAGTCGGCTGCCCTTCCTCAACCGCAGCGCTGTAGACGACCGCTAGCGCAGTCGGGTGCTCGATCGCCCCTGCCACGGTGGTCTGCTCGGCGGCGGCGCCATCCCGGATCGCCCAGACCTCGTCTCCTGGGAGGTGGCCGCTGAGCGCCAGGCATAGCGCCTCGCGAGGATCCTCGGCCTCACCTAGCCCCACGACAAGTCCGGGGATGAGCGGGTTCAGCGGATAGGCCCGCGCCGCCTGGACGATCTGCAGCCCGGCGGTCGAATCGTGCGCGACGCCAGCCGATCTGAGCGCGGCGAAAACCTCGTCTATCACCGGGCACAGCCGCAGGAGCCGCCGCAACAGCCCCCGCCACCGCCCCCCATCATCGGAGCGCCGCCGGACTCACCCCCGCCCGATCCGATTGCCGCGAACACGGATAGGAGCTTCTTTGAGGGTGTTCCACAGCCGGGGCAGGGCGACTGACTGGCCTCGTTCGACCAGGCCACCAGGCGCTCGAACACGCGCTCACACTGATTGCAGCGGTACTCGTACACGGGCACGACAGCTTCCTCCAGGGCGCGGGGAGGGCCCAAAGCCGCATCCACGCGCCGCTGGCACGGATTGTAAATGCTGGTCAACGCTGGGCAGAGCCGCATTTGTTGCCCATGTCCTGCCACGCCTACACTTGGCGACCGGACAGAAGTGGCACGCCGGGCGTGCCCGCCGGGCGGGAGAGAGTTCGTTGAGAGACCTGGCCGCGCGCGCCCTGGACACGGCCACGGCACGCGGCGCGCACTACGCGGATGTCCGCGTGGAGCACACAGAACGCCAGATGCTGGCCGTCAAGGACGGACGGCCAGACGCCGCCCTGTCCGACCAGGGCGCCGGGTTCGGTGTCCGGGTGCTGGTGGATGGCGCCTGGGGCTTCGCCTGCAGCGCCAGGCTCGAGCCCGCCGAGATCGATCGAGTTGCCGCCCTGGCCGTGGAGATCGCTCGCGCAAGCGCCACCACCACCCGCGAGCGCGTCCAGCTCGGTCCGCGAGTGCATACCCGCGCCAGTTACGAGACCCCAGTGGCGGAGGACCCGTTCCGGGTCCCGCTGTCAGAGAAGCTGGATCTGCTGCTGCGTGCAGACGCGGCCATGCGCGCCGTGGCGGGCGTGACCGTCACAGAAGGCTCCTTCGAGTGCCAGCGCGTGACCAAGCTGCTCGCCACCTCCGAGGGCACGGAGGTCAGCCAGACGCTCACCGAGACCGGCGCGGGGATCCAGGCCACGGCCGTGGGAGAGACCGAGTCGCAGGAGCGATCCTACCCAAACAGCTTCGGCCGGCATATGGGCACCGCCGGGTACGAGTACGTCCGAGCGCTCGACCTGGTGAACAACGCACCGAGGATCGCCGAGCAGGCGGTTGCCCTGCTCAGCGCCGCCCAGTGCCCGCGCGAGACCACCACGCTGATCCTGGACCCTTCGCAGACCGCGCTCCAGGTCCACGAGTCGTGCGGACACCCTATCGAGCTGGACCGCGTGTTCGGGACAGAGGCCAGCTACGCCGGAACCAGCTTCCTCACCCTGGATAAGCGCAACGCGCTTCGCTACGGCTCCGACCATGTGACCATCGTCGCGGATGCCACGATCCCCGGCGCGCTCGGCACCTTTGGCTACGACGATGAGGGGATCCCGGCCCAGCGCACCGTCATCGTCGATCGGGGCACCTTCCGCAACTACCTCACCTCCCGTGAAACGGCCACCAAGATCGGCGAGACCAGCAATGGCACCATGCGGGCGGACGGCTGGAACCGCATCCCGCTCATCAGAATGACCAACATCAACCTGGAGCCGGGCCCTTGGGCATTCCAGGATCTGGTCGCGGATACCGATCGCGGCATCTATATGGAGACCAACCGTAGCTGGAGCATCGATGATCGCCGGCTCAACTTCCAGTTCGGCACCCAGATCGCCTGGGAGATCGTGGGTGGCAAGCTGGGCCGAATGCTGAAGAACCCCAGCTACACCGGAATCACGCCAGAGTTCTGGGGCTCGTGTGACGCCATCTGCCGCGAATGGCAGGTGTGGGGCACCCCCAACTGCGGCAAGGGCCAGCCCGGCCAGACCATGCACGTGGGCCACGGCGCCGCGGCGGCGCGCTTTCGAAACGTCCGCGTGGGCGTCGCATGATCGGCCCAGAGCGATTCCGCGCCGCCGCCCAGCGAGTGCTTCGCGCCTCGACCGCGGATCAGACGGAAGTGGTCCTGCTGGGTACCGACTCCGCGCTCACACGGTTCGCGTCCTCCCAGGTGCACCAGAACGTGAGCGAGTCCAACGCCGAGATCCGCGTGCGGGCAATCGTCGGGCGACGCGCGGGCGTCGCCACCACGAACGACCTGTCAGACAGCAGTCTGGACGCGCTCTCGGAGCGCGCCATCGAGATCGCCCGGCTCCTACCTGAAGACGCGGAGCTGCCGCGGCTCAGCGAAAACCACCCTGAGCCGGCCGGGCGTGTCGACGATCCCACCGCCACGTGCTCCCCATCTACGCGGGCCACCATGGTCAAGGTGATCTGCGATCTCGCGGTTGACGCGCAGCTCGACGCGTCCGGCGCGCTCACCACCGAGCGGAGCGAGATCGGCGTCCTCAATTCCGAGGGCACGTCCGCCTACGACGAGTCGACTCGCGCCCACCTTGTCACGGTGATCATGGGCGCGGGCTCCGGGTACGCCGAACGCTCGTCGGGCTCGATCGGCACAATAGACGCCGAGGCGGTCGGCCGCGAGGCCGTCTCCCGGGCTCTCCGCAATCGCGACCCCATCCGCGTGGAGCCCGGCGAATACCAGGTGGTCCTGGAGGAGTACGCCGTGGGCGAGGTCCTCACCTACCTGGCCTACATCGGGTTCAGCGCCCAGGCGGTCCAGGAAGGCCGCGGTTTCATGGCCGGACGCCTGGGCCAGCAGATCATGGACCCCCGCATCTCCATCTGGGACGACGCGTTCGACGCCAGCGGGATCCCCACGGGCTTCGATTACGAAGGCGCCACCAAGCACCGCGTGGACCTGATCCAGAACGGGGTGGCCAACGCCGTCGTCCACGATGCGCGCACCGCGCGCAAAGCCGGCGTTGCCAACACTGGCCACGGGTTACCGGCACCCAGCACGTTTGGCCCCTTTCCTGGCCACCTGTTCATGACCACCGGTGACGTACCCAGGCAACACCTGGCCCACGGGATCGATCGTGGAATCTGGGTGACGCGGTTTCATTATGTCAATGTCGCCCATCCCGAGCGCGCCATGCTGACCGGCATGACCCGCGACGGCACCTTCTTGATCGAGCACGGCGAAATCACCCGACCGGTCGCGAACCTCCGGTTCACGCAGAGCTTCCTGGAATCCTTCAGCGCGCTCCGCGCCATCAGCCGCGAGAGCAGCCTGATCGACGCGTGGGGTGGCGTCGTGAGCGCGCCGGCCGTGGCGCTGGACCGGTTCACGTTCACGGGCGTGACCGGTGACGAGGCCGTATGAGCCCGGAGCGAGCGCCCGTCGCGCCGCCGGGCGCGGCCTTCCCGGAGCCTGACGTCTCCGACCTCGAGCGGCACCTGGGCGTCTCCTTCGCGGACCGATCGATCGCCCGCCAGGCGCTGATCCACAAGTCGCTCACCAACGACTACGGCCGGCCCGGGATCGACTCAAACGAGCGCCTCGAGTTCCTGGGCGACGCGGTGGTTGGCGAGGCCATCGCCGACCTGCTCTATCGCAAGTTCCCGGCGAACGACGAGGGCCAGCTCACCCTCCTCCGCGCCTCGCTGGTCCGCGCCTCCACGCTGGCTCGCTGGGCTCGCGAGCTCCACCTGGGCGACTTGATCCAACTGGGCCGCGGCGAGCACCGCACGGGCGGGCGCGACCGCGACCCGCTCCTGGCAAGCTGCTTCGAGGCGGTGGTCGGCGCCGTCTACCTGGATCAGGGACGCGAGGCTGCCTTTGACCTGGTCCAGGGGTTCGCGCGCGACGAGACCGCGGGCTGGGACGGCGCGCCCGTCCTGGATGCCAAGTCGCAGCTCCAGCAGACCAGCCAGGCGCACTACGGCGTGACACCGAGCTACGAGGTCATCGAGCACACCGGCCCGCAGCACAGCCCCACGTTCACCATCCGAGTCACCGCGGGCCTGGGCGTGCAGGCGATCGGCACAGGCGGCAGCAAGCAGGCCGCCCAACAGGCCGCGGCGACCGCGGCACTCGCGATGCTGGGCGAGACAGACGCCGCCCCCCAAACCGCGGACACCCAAGAGGACGGCGCGACGCCCTAGTCGCCGCCGCGAGACGTGCACCTCAAACAGATCGACCTGGTCGGGTTCAAGAGCTTCGCCGCTCGCACCAGCTTCGTCTTCGAGCCTGGCGTAACGGTCCTCTGCGGCCCGAACGGCTCCGGCAAGAGCAACGTGTCGGACGCCGTTCGCTGGGCGCTTGGCGAGCAGAACGCGCGCGCCATCCGCGGCCGCAAGAGCGAGGATGTGATCTTCGTGGGCTCCCAGGGCCGCCAGCCGCTGGGCCTGGCTGAGGTCTCGCTCACGCTCGACAACGCCGACGGACGCATCCCTCTGGAGTTCGGCGAGGTCCGCGTGACCCGCCGCGTCTATCGGTCCGGCGAAGCCGAGTACCTGGTGAATGGCACGCGGACGCGGCTGAGGGACATCCACGCCTGGCTGCTGCACGCCGCGCTGGACCCGGACGCGTACGTGGTAGTTGGCCAGGGCTCCGTGGATGAGCTGATCCTCCAGCGGCCAGAGGAGCGCCGCGCCGTGCTGGAGAACGCCGCGGACACCCGCCGCCATCAGGCACGGCTCGCCGAGACGCGATCCCGCATCGCGGCCACTGAGGAGAACCTCGTGCGCTGCCGCGCCGTCATCGCGGAGCTAGAGCCCCACGTCTCGCGGCTCAGGACCCAATCCGAGAAGGCAGATCGCTACCGGGCCGTCCGCGTCGAGCTCGCGGACGTGGCTGCCCGCTGGTTCCGCCACTCGCTCCGCGGCGCTCAGAATGAGCTACAGTCGGCCCGTCGCGACGCCGAAAGGGCCCGTGCGAAGCTGGATGAGACCGATTCCGAGATCGCCGAGGCGGAGCTCCAGCTTTCTCGCACCGCGGCCGGCCTCCACGAGCTCGAGTCTGCGCTCGCGGCAGACGAGGACCGTGCGCGGGCCTTGCGTGACGATCTGGCAGCGCGCACGCGTGACGTGGCGATCGCCGAAGAGCGCCTGGCCTCCAGCCAGCGCGCCGCGGCCAGCGTTTCCCAGGACCTGGAGGCGGCCAGGTCGCGCGTCTCGCAGCTTGATGACGAGATCGGCGAGATTCAGGCGGCGGTGGCCCGCGAGGCAGGCGCGCTGGCGGAGGCACAGGCCGCGCTGGATGAAGCGAGCCGTGAGGAGCAACGGCTCCGTGCGGCCGCCGGCGAGCTCCGTTCCGAGCTCCAGGCGCTGGACACAAAGCTCACGGCCGCGCGTGAGGCGGTGTCCGGCGCTCAACGATCGTTGGCCGAGTGGCGCGATCGAGCCGCGCGAGCGCAGCGCGACCTTGACGAGCTGGGGAAGACCGTTGGGCAGCGGGAGCAAGACCTCACGACAGCCCAGACCGAGTCCCAGTCCAGGTCAGAGGCGGCCGCCGAGGCCCAGGGTCGCCTGGAGGCGCTGCGTCGCGAGTGGGACACGCTGCAGCAGGAGCGCGAGAAGGCCTCGGCCGCCGTGTCCACCCTCCGCCGAGAACGCCACGAGGCGGACGGCGAGCTCCAGCGGCTGGCGATCGAGCAGCGCGGTCTCGAGGATCTTTTGGCCACCGACCGATCTGGCGTTGGGTCTGCCGCGCGCGGGCGCGAGGGGTACGCGGGCCTCGTGGCCGGCTTGTTCAGCACGCCGGATCGCCTCGTTACGGCGATCACCGCCGCCCTTGAGCACCGGGCCCAGACCCTGGTGTTCCAGCGGACCGACCAGGCGCGCGGCCTGCTCAACGAAGTCGCCCAGACGGCGAAGAGCCGTGTGGGCGCCGTCAGCGTGACCCCGCCCGGCGGCAACCACGAGACCACGCTGATCGTCGCGGCGCTGGAAGGGCTGCCGTACCTGGGTATAGCAGCGGATCTGGTCGGCTGTGAGCCGCCGTACGCATCGCTGAAATCGCGCCTGCTGGGCGACACCGTCGTGGTGGAGACGGGCCGCGCGGCGGACGCCGTCACGGCCCGCCTGTGGTCGGCTGGCACGCTGCCCTCCTGGCAGGTAGTCACCCTGGACGGTGAGGTCACCCGCTCCAACGGCGAGTGGCGGACCGGTCACGACCGCGGCGCCGAGCGGCTGGTCGGCGTCCGCGCCGCGCTGGACGAGGTGTCCGCCAGGCTGGTCACCGCGCGGAACGCCGCCGAGGCGATCGCCCAACGCATGTCGGAAGCGGAGACCGCGGACGCGGAGCGCGCCAGGCAAGCACAGGCGATCCAGCCTGCTGTCCGTGCGGCGGAGCAGGCAGATCGTCAGGCCGCGCTCGCGGCGCAGGCGGCGGCCACCCGAACCGATCGGCTCACCCGCGAGCTGTCAGAGGTCCGGTCGGCCACGCCGCGTCTGCACCAAACGCTGGAGCGGGCCGCCCGCGAGCAGGCGAGCCAGGCAGAAGCCCTGGCTGTCGCTGAGGCCAACCACGCCCGTCAGCTCGCCGCCCGCGGCGAGCTGGACGCGCGCGTCCGTTCGGCCGGCGCGAGCTGGGAGGACGCCCGCCACCAGGTCACCGAGCTCCGCGCGCAGCACGCCGCCCAGCGCTCCGCGCTCGAAGCCCGCCGGGCGCTGGGGGACCGCCTGGCCAGAACGCGGACCGAGGCTGAGCGCGCGATCGCGGAGATCGATCGACGCGCCGCCGCCGAGCGTGAGCAGGCGGCTCGCCTCGTCCAGGAGATCGCCGCTGCCAGAACCGGGCTGGAAACCTGCCGTGCCGAACTGGAGCCGGTCGAGCGGCGCGTCGGCGAGGCACGGGCGCGCCGCTCCCAGATCGCCAGCGGGCGGCTGGAGATGGAACAGCGAACCACCCAGATCCGCGCCGTGTCGCGGGCCCAGCGGACCGTGGTGGAGGCCGCCGCGATCGAGGCGTCACGCGCGGGCGACCGCCTGGAGCGGATGCATCGCGAAGCGCGCGAGTGGTGCGAGGAGGCCGGCCTGGACCTGGACGAGGGCGGCGAGCCCACCGCCCTCCCGTTGCTTTTCCAGCCCGGCGCCGACGACGATCGCGAAGCGGCTGTGGCGGAGTTCGATCCAGACGCGGCCCGCCGCCGGATGAACGCCCTGCGCCGCGAGCTCCGCGCCATCGGCCCGGTCAACGAGGACACACTCCGCGAGTTGGCGGAGCTTGGCGAGCGGCACCAGTTCCTGGTCGAGCAGACGTCGGATCTGGACCAGACGCTAGCCGAGCTTCGCACCACCATGGAAGAGCTAGAGGTCATGATGCGCGGCGCCTTCGACAACGCCTTCGGCGCGGTCAACGGGTTCTTCGCCGAGTACTTTGCTCGGCTGTTCGGCGGCGGACACGCGGAGCTCATCCTCACCCGGCCGGACGACGTGCTGACCACCGGCGTGGACATCGTCGCCCGCCCGCCCGGCAAGCGTCTCCAGCCTCTGGTCAGCCTGTCCGGCGGCGAGCGAGCGCTCACCATGGTGGCGCTAATCTTCGCCCTGCTCAAGACAAACCCAGCACCATTCTGCGTACTGGACGAGGTAGACGCCGCGCTAGACGAGTCGAACGTGCGGCGCTTCACCGGAATGCTGGAAGAGCTCAGCGACCGCACCCAGTTCATCGTGGTCACGCACAACCGCGCCACCATGGAGATCGCAAAGTTCCTGTACGGGATATCCATGGACACCAATGGAGTGAGCTCGGTGGTCTCGCTCAAGCTGCCCGCCGAGAGCTCCGCGGTGTGATCCGTCCGCGCCTCGCGCCCGGGTGCTCACCATTGCCCGCCCTCCGGCGTAGGCCCCATTCCTCGTGACCCTCCTCACCCCACTGGCGCTGGTAGGATTGGCCCTCATCCCCCTGGTCGTTCTGCTCCACGCCCTCCGTCCACGGCCCCGCCCGCTCCTGGTATCCGCCGCGTTTCTGTGGCGAAACCTCGGCCCAACGCGACCGACCCGCCGATCGCTGCGCCGCCCGCCCCTGACGGCGGAGCTGCTGTGCCAACTGCTGGCGGTGATCGCGCTCACGCTCTCGCTGACCCAGCCCCAGGTGCAGGGCCCGCCCCCACGCGGTGTGATCGCCGTGATCGACGCGTCCGGCAGCATGCTCGCCGTTGACGTGACGCCCAACCGATTCGAGGCAGCTCTCGCTGCCCTCCGGAGCGACCTCGCGAGCCTGAGCGCTGGCGATCGGGTGAGTCTCATCCGGGCGGCCGCGCGGCCTACCCTGATCGCCCACGACGTGCCGCCGGGCGTTGCCACGGCTCGGCTGGACACCCTCCGCCCCTCAGCCGCGGCCGTGGAGATGCGCGACGCGCTGGCCCTCGCCGACTCACTGGCCCGCTCCAGCACCCGCTCACTCCCCGAGATCAAGGTGTATACGGACGGCGCCTTCCCCGACGTTGCGGCTCCCGCCAATCCCGTCGCACCCATGGAGTTTCAGATCACCGGAACGGCCAACACCAACCAGTCCATCGTCCGCCTGTGGGAAGGCGGTGCCACCGCGAGCCAGGCGGGGATTGGCGTGACCGTGGCCAACCACGGCGGGGAACCCATGAGGCGGGGTCTCATCGTCTCAGCGGACGGGATCGAGGTGGAACGCCGCACCGTGAGCCTGCCCCCCGACAGCGAAGGCCAGATCACCGCCGTGGTGCCGGCCCGAACCCGGCGGGTCCGCGTTGAGCTGGCTGGCAGCGATGCGTTGCCCGCTGACGACTCCCTGGAGCTGGTCTCAACCGATTCCGCCGCCACGCGCGTCTTGCTGGTCTCCCGATCAGGTGGCGCCATCGAGCGGGCGCTCCGCGCGATTCCGGGTGCCGAGATCCAGACGATTGCGCCAGATCGTTTTGCCGACGCTGCGGACGCCGACGTAGTGGTGCTCGACGGCTACGTCCCCTCGCCTCCACCTGCCCTCCCCTTGCTGGTCGTCAATCCACCGCTGGGCACCCCGCTGTGGCCGGCCACCGGCCACGCGGACCAGGTCGCCCCCACGCGCGTGGACCCCACCCACTGGCTCCTGGCCGGCCTGGACACCCGTGCCGCCCGCTTCAACCACGTGGCACAGGCAGCCCAGCCAGCCTGGGCGCGCGCCGTGGTCGATGGAACGGCGGGCCCCCTCGTGCTGGAGGGCCGTGCGCTCGGTCGACCCACAGTGCTGCTGACGTTTGACGCCAACGATCCCGCCCTGCAGCAGTCGCTGGCCCTCCCACTGCTAGTGAACAACGCGCTGGCCGGCCTCAAGCGCGACCGCGCGGTGACCGACGCTACGCCCGACGAGGAGCTCACCATCCCGGTGCCACCCGATGCCACGGCTACGCTGATCAGGCCGGACGGTGGGCGGATAGCGCTGACAGCCTCAGGCGAGTTACTGGTCGTCCGCGGTATTGACGTGCCCGGCCGCTACCGAGTGGTCGGCGCCGGCGACGCCACGACGCTCGCCCAGCCGTACGTTCGACTGGCCAGCCGCACTGAGGGTGCCATCGCCCCGCGAGCGGTCCCAACCGTCCTCCCCACCGACGCCACAGCCCGCCCGACCGAGCCAACCGTCGTGGACCTCGCGCCGTGGTGCCTGGCGGCCGCGCTGCTGGCGTTCGCGGGCTCGTGGCTGTTCGCACGGCGGGCATCGTGATCGGCCTGCTCGCCTGGTGGTGGATGGTCCTGATCGCGCTTGCGATCGGGGCGGCGCTGCTCGCGGGCGCACGCCACCCAAGGCGCCGACTTGCTCACGCGGGCGCGGCGTTGTGTGCCACTCTGCTCCTGGGCGCGGCTGCGCTGAACCCGGCCTGGCGGGCCAGCGACGACCGACTCTCGGTGGTCTTCCTCCTGGACGAGTCGGACAGCATGGGTGAGTCTGGCCGCGCCAACTCCCAGAGCTGGCTTGAGCGCGCGCTCGCCGCGCAGGGTCCAGACGACACGTTTTCCGTCGTTCGCTTCGGTCGGGACGCCCGCGTCTCTACGCCAGACCAGCCCGGCGGACCCGTGGATCGGAGCGCCACCGGCCTGGAATCCGCGATCAGGCTGGCACGCTCGCTTATCCCGACCGACGCTCGCGGCCGCATGGTGCTGTTGAGCGACGGCCACGAGACCGGCGGCAGCGTGATGACCGCCCTGTCCAACCTGGACGACCCTGCCGCCCCCGTGCTGGTCGTCGAGGGAGGCGGCATCGGCACCTCTGCAGAGGTTGGCGTAACGGAGATCACGGCGCCCACATCCGTCCGCGACGGCGCGGCCTTCGAGGCCATCGTAGCCATCGAGAGCACCGTCCAGACGACGGCCCGGCTGCTCGTCGCCGTGAACGGGGGATCGCCCACCGAGGAGCGCGTGCAGCTAGCTCCGGGGACAACGCGGGTGACGGTGCCCCGCCGCGCGCGCTCCTCAGGCTCGGCCACGGTCCAGACGACCCGAGTGGAGGTGGTCGCCGAGCAAGACACTCGTTCCGAGAACAACGTGATCGAGCACGCCACGGTCATCCACCCGGCCGGACACATCCTCGTGGTGGAGGGCAGCCGGGGTGCCGGAGCACAGTTCATCGCTGCCGTGCGCGAGAGCGGCACGTCCACCGAAGCCGCCGGCCCAGAAATCATACCGCCCCGGCCGGAGCAGCTCGATCGATTCGACGCGGTAGCCCTGGCCGATGTCGCCGCCACCCAGCTCACGCTGGACCAACAACGGACGCTTGTCGAGCTGGTCCGCACCCACGGCAAGGGGCTGCTGGTCCTGGGCGGCCGTGCCAGCTACGCCCTTGGCGGCTACGCGGGCACCGAGCTGGCCGAGCTGTTACCCGTAATCCCCGAGCCACCCACTCGGAGGAACGAGGGCACCGTCGGGCTGTACCTGGTCATCGACAAATCCGGCAGCATGGAGTTCGGCCGGCGCGAGCCCTCCAAGATCGCGATGGCCCGTGAGGCAGCCACGCTGGCCCTGGACTCGCTCCGGATGGGGGACACCGTCGGGGTCCTGGCCTTCGACGCGCGGTTTAGCTGGATCGTCCAACCGCAGCAGATCAAGGGCCCCACGGACGTGCGGGCTGCCCAGCAGCGCGTTGAGCTGCTCAAGGCAGACGGCGGCACCGCGATCTTCCCCGCCCTGGAGGCGGCCTACGGCGCTGCCGCGCGGATGGCCGCCGATCTCAAACACATCATCCTGCTCACGGACGGCCAGTCGGCCAGCGCCGACTACGCCGCGCTGATCCAACGCATGCAGCCCTCGCGCATCACCCTCTCCACCATCGGCGTCGGATCGGACGCGGACACCAGGCTGCTCACCGAGCTCGCGGCGATGGGCTCCGGCCGCTACTACTTCACGGAGCGGGCGGAGGACGTGCCCAAGATCACCACCAAGGAGGCTGCCATCGTCACCCGCAGCGCGCTGGTGGAGGGCCAGATCGCCACCCGAGCGCTGGAGCCCAGCGCCCTGCTGGCGCCCTTCGGCGGCCGAACGCTGCCCGCGGTCTCCGGCTACGTCTCGGTACTCCCCCGCGACCGGGCGACCACGGTGCTTCAGACGGAGCGCGGCGATCCACTCCTGGCGCACTGGCGCTTTGGCCTCGGGCGCGTGGCCGCCTGGACCTCGGACGCCCGCGGGGAGTGGACAACCGAGTGGCACCAGGCGCCCGTGCGCGAGTTCTGGAGCCAGCTCGTGAGCTGGACCATGACCGAACCCACGCGCGGCGGCCTCCACGCCGCGGCCACCGCCTCCGGCCCACTGCTTGGCGTGCGCGCGACGGCCGCTGGCAACAACGGCGGCGATGTCCGCGCCACCGTGATCGGCCCAGACGGCACCGCTCGCGAGATCCCACTGGCGGCCAGCAACGGCGGCCAGTTCGAGGCAAGCGTCCTCGCCCCCGCGCGTGGCACCTACCAGATTCGCGCGTACCGCGCCGGCGCCCCAGAGTCCTTCGCCCTGGCCGCGGTGGCCGTCAACGACTCCGTGGAACACGGGACCGTGGGGCGGAATGATGCCCTGCTCTCCCGGCTGATGGCAGCCTCCGGCGGACACGCGATCTCGGATCCGTCCGAGGCGTTCGCGCGCGATGGTGTCGTGGGTCGCGCCCGTGACCTGCCGCTCTGGTGGTGGCTGGCCGCCGCCGCGCTGCTCGCCTACGTGGTGCAGATCGCCTTGCGGCGCCTCTGGACCTAACGCCACCGCCCGATGCCCGGCCCCCGACGCTGGCTATAATCCGCCCCATGGAAGAGAAGCGCCTCACCGAGCTACAACGCGTCATCCTCGAGACAGATGCCCTGGGCCTCACCGTGCGCGACAGCATCCGCATGGTCAGCGCCCGCGTCGGGTTTTTCGTCGGGCAGCAGAGGTATCGCGATGAGCTGGCAAGGGCGCGCTCCGTAGAGGAAGCGGCCGGGGCACCCTCGTGAGCGGGCCCGCACCGGCCCGCGTGATCGCGGATGGTGGCGCCACCACGCCCGCCGGCTTTTCAGCCGGGGCCGTGTACTGCGGCCTCAAGACACCCGGACCTGACAAGCTGGACATCGGCATCCTGGCATCAGACCGCCCGGCCAACGTCGCCGCCGTCTACACCCGCAACGCGTTCGCCGCGGCGCCCGTGGCCATCTGCAAGGCCGTCTCGGACCACGGCACCGCCCGAGGCGTGGTGGTCAATGCCGGCAACGCCAACGCCTGCACCGGCCAGCAAGGGCTTGACGATGCTCGCGAAATGGCCGCACTGACCGCGAAAAGGATCGGCGCTTCGGCAGACGAGGTGTTCGTGGCGTCCACCGGCGTGATCGGCGTCCCCCTGCCCATGGACCTGGTTCGGAAGGGTATCTCCGAGATCAGCCTGGCCGCGGACGGTGGACCCATCATCGCCCGCGCCATCATGACCACCGACACGCGACCCAAGCAGATCGCCGTGCAGCTGACCCTGGCCGGCAAGACGGTAACCGTGGGCGGGATGGTCAAGGGCGCCGCCATGATCCACCCGAACATGGCCACCATGCTGGCATTCATCACCACGGACGCCGCCGTGGACGTTGGGCTCCTGCGCTCGGCGCTGCCGGACGCGGTGGCCGATTCGTTCAACATGATCAGCGTGGACGGCGACACCAGCACCAACGACACGGTCATCGTGCTGGCGAACGGCGCCGCGGGCAATACCCCGGTCAAGGACGGCCCGGACGCGGAGGCATTCCGCGCCGCGCTCACCCAGGTGGCGGCCTACCTGGCCCGCGAGATCGTGGGCGACGCCGAGGGCGCCACCCGCATCATCACCTGCGAGGTCAAGGGCGCCCGCGACAAAGGGGACGCCCGCCGCGCGGCGCGCCAGGTCATCAGTTCCATGCTGGTCAAGTCGGCCGTGTACGGCAGCGACCCAAACTGGGGCCGGGTGCTCTGCGCCATTGGGTACTCTGGCGCCAGCGTGGACCCCATGGCGGTGGATCTGGACGTGGGCGGCGTGGCCCTGGTGCGGGCGGGCGCTCCCGTGGAGACTGGCCGCGATGAGGCCGCTGAAGTCATGAAGCAGCGCGAGGTCCGCTTCGTGGCGGATCTGCACGTGGGCACCGGCAGCGCCGTGGCCTGGGGCTGCGACCTCACGGAAGAGTACGTCGTGCTGAACAGCGCGTACACCACGTAGGCGGGGGAAGCATGGCAACGATGATTGACCATGACGCGGTCACGGACGCCCTGCTGGAGGCGCTGCCGTACATCTCGCGCTACGTTGGCAAAGTCGTGGTGGTGAAGATCGGCGGCAGCATCGGCCAGGACGGCACCGCGGTAGAAGACGTCGCCACCCTCCACCGTCTGGGCGTCAAGCCCGTAATCGTCCACGGCGGCGGTCCCATGATCTCTGAGTGGCAGAAGCGGATGGGGCTGGAGACCACCTTTGTAGAAGGCCGCCGCTACACAGACGAGATCACCCTGGACCTGGCGCAGATGGTGCTGAGCGGCAAGGTCAACAGCGACGTCGTCTCCTACCTCAACGCCCAGGGCGTTCCCGCGGTAGGCGTCTCAGGTATCGACGGCGGCATGATCCGCGCCGAGCGCGACCCCAAGCTGGGCCTGGTGGGACGCCAGGTGACCGGCGTGGACCTCACCGCCGTACGGGCCCTCATGGCCTCGGGCTTCCTGCCGGTCATCGCCCCGTCCGCGCTCGACAGCACGGGCCAGGCTCTGAACGTCAACGCCGACTCCATCGCCGGCGACGTGGCGCTGGCCTTCGAAGCGGAGAAGCTCGTGTTCTTCACGGACGTGGCGGGTGTGCTGGACGGAAGCGGCCAGCTACTGAGCTCCCTTGATGCCGAACAAGTCCGCTCGCTCATCGCCAGCGGCGAGATCAAGGGCGGCATGATCCCCAAGGTAGAGGCCTGTTTGCGCGCCCTGGGCTCCGTACCGCGGACCCACATCCTGGACGGCCGCGTCTCCCACGCACTGCTCCGCGAGCTCTTCACGGACGCCGGCGTGGGCACCATGATCGCGAGACCCACCCCATCATGACAACGCCATGACGCCTATGCGCGCACCCCGCCACACTCGATTCAGGCCCGGCGCGGCCGCCACGCGGCGCGCCTGACCCTCCGGCCCGTCACGCGGGCCCCGCGGATCCATCGGCGCCAACCGCTCGCGGTCGCGTATCCTGTTTACTCCAAGCTTGCTCCGAGCAGCTTTCTGAGAGAAACCGTCGCCGTTCAAGTTTGCCCGAGGCCGCGCCTGGCCTCGACCCTGGGAGGTAACCGTGTCCAAGTGGATCGATCTCGAGGCCCAGCGCTACATGCCCGTGGCCAAGCGTACCCAGGTAGTGCTGGTGCGTGGCGAGGGCTGCCGAGTCTGGGATGAGGACGGCAAGTCCTACCTGGACATGGTGGGCGGCTGGGCCACCAACACGCTGGGCCATTGCAGCCCCGTCATCACCGATGCGCTCACCGAGCAAGCCGGCACGCTGGTCCATACCTCAAACCAGTTCTACACCGTGCCCCAGCTCGAGCTCGCGGACCTGCTGATCAAGAATTCACCCTTTGACCGTGTGTTCTTCGCCAACAGCGGCGTGGAGGCCAACGAGGGCGCCGTCAAGCTGGCCCGCAAGTACGGCCAGCACCGCCGCAACGGCGCCTACACCGTCATCACCACCGATCACTCGTTCCACGGCCGTAGCCTCGCCATGCTCACCGCCACCGGCAAGGAGGCCTACAAGCTGGACTACGGCCCGCTGCCGACCGGGTTTCTGAACGTTCCCTTCAACGATCTGGACGCCATCAAGGCCGCCACGGACGACCTGACCGCCGCCATCATGCTGGAGCCGGTCCAGGGCGAGGGCGGCGTCAACATGGCAGACGCCGCGTATCTCAAGGGCGTCCGCGAATGGTGCGACCAGAACAACCTGCTGCTGATCTTTGATGAGGTCCAGACCGGCGTGGGCCGGCTGGGCAAGCTCTGGGGCCACCAGGTGTACGGCGTGGAGCCAGACGTGATGACCCTGGCCAAAGGCCTCGGCGGCGGCGTGCCCATCGGCGCCATCCTGGCCAAGGAGTCCTGCAGCATCTTCACCTACGGCGACCACGGCTCCACCTTCGGCGGCAACCCGCTGGCCACCGCCGTCGGACTTGCGGTGATGCGCGAGGTCATCAACAAGGACATCCCCGGCCACGTCGCAACGGTGGGCAGCTACTTCCAGAACAAGCTCAAAGCCCTCCAGGCCCAGCGACCGTACATCACAGACGTGCGCGGCGCCGGCCTGTTGATCGGCGTTGAGTTCGACTCAGACATCGCCGGCCAGGTCGCGGCAGGAGCCCTCAGCAAGGGCATGCTGCTGAACACCCCCGCTGCCAACATCGTCCGCTTCATGCCACCGCTCGTCATGACCGAGGCGGAGGTGGACGAGGTCGTGTCAATCCTCGCTCAGGTACTCGACGAGGTCAAATCGCCCGCGGCCGTCTAGGCAAGATGGGCGGGCGCCGGCGAGGCGCCTGCCCAACTCCCCCTCGCGCCGCGGCGACCGTCTGGGCGTCTACGTCAGGTCACGCAGATCCGGACCTTATCGCCCGGCTTCACCTTGTTCCACTCGTACCAGCCCCAGCTCGTCTCCAGCGCGTACAGGTACGGCCCGGTCGGGTACGCCGTGCCCTCGATCGGCAGCATGTTCTCGATGTTCAGGATCGTCCCCTCCCGATCGATGAACGCGATGCTCAGCGGCACGTACGTGTTGCCCATCCAGTAGCCGCCGCGGCTCGCCGTCTGGTAGATGAAGATCATCCCGTTGTCCCACGGCAAGTGGTCGCGGAACATCAGGCCGCGGGCCCGCTCCGCATCCGTGCGGGCCGTCTCCACATTCAGCCGCGGGCCGCCGTCCACCAGCGCCTCCACGTAGCCCTCGCCGTCGCAGCCCTCAGGAACGGCGGCCGCGCGGGAGGCAGGTCCGCCCAGCAGTGAGCCCAATAGCAGCAGGGCGGCCGCCAGCGTTCGGCGGGTCACGAGAGGCTCTCCAGCGGCAGCGCCTCGCCGATCAGCATGATCGGGATGTCGTCCCGCACCGGATAGCCCAGCGTGCCGTCCTGGCGGACCAGGAGCGCCTGGATGGACTCGGACACGGCGGCGCCCTCGCGATTCTTCACCTTGCCGCCGGCGATCGCCGCGTTCACGCTGGCCACCAGGTCGGCCGTGGCCAGTTTCACGGGCTGGTGGGTCTCAGGGCAGACCAGGATGCTCAGCAGATGTTCGTCCAGCACGGGGCCCTCCGTGGGAATGCTACCCACGCGTCCGCGCGCGGCGCCACGTCTCTACAATTCAGGCATGCAGCCAGCACCCCCCAACGGAGCCGCCCCGTGGCCGTAGACACCCTCCGCGTCATCTGCGCCGCCTGCGGCAACCGACTGTGGATCGACCCCGGCCAGGACCTGAGCTGCGAGGAGTGCGGCGGCGAGCTGCGCCAGATGGGGCCGTTCGAGCGATTCGTCGACCGCTGGTTCGCCCCGCCAGACATGCGCGCGTCAGACCTGCACCGCCGCCACCTCCAGCTTGTGGAGCTGCTCTGGACCGAGGACGGCCGCGGCCGCGAGTGGTACGAGATCGTGCGACCGCACAAAGTCTCCTACACCGCCTTCGTGCGCCGCGTGAACGTCCTCGTCTGCCGCGCCCTGGATGAAGGCTGGATGGAAGCCCAGATCCCCAGAGCCCCCATCCCCAACGACGCTGCCTACGGCCTCGTGGTCCATGACCCAGACCGCTTCGTCTCCGAGATGGAGCGCCTGTTCCAACCCCACTAACCGCCCAACAACCGCGTACTTGTTGCTATTGCGACCTGTTGTCGCGTCGATCGCGCGCGGCTGGTGGCAAGACTGATCCCGGTGACAGAATTCTGGTGACACTACTCCGGTGACACTACTCGCTCCGGTGACAAATCTGACCCCGGTGACGCAACTCCGGTGACGCAACTCCGGTGACACTAATCCCGCGACGCAACTGAGCCTGCACCACCCTCGCTTCAGGCGCGTGGCAAGGCCGTCCTCGCGAACGCCTGCCAGCGCCGAATCGCCTACTGATTAACCTATGCCGCGGACAGCGTATCCGTCCCGCACCAGGCGATGTGCCCCCCGGCAGCCCGATCTCGCCCGTCGCGAGGTAGCGCGGGGGCTCGTCCCCCGCTTCTGGAACCGCGCGACGCCACCACGCAGCGGTGACCGCGCATCGCCGGCACCACCGGCCCCCAGGCAGACACCGCGAACGCGACGGGCAGCAGCACCCGCGGACTCCGGTTAGCGGCGCCGAAAGCAACCGCCCGGGCAGGCAATGACAGCGGCACTCGCACGCGCCGCGTTTCGTTTGAACACAGTGACCGAGCCCGACGCACATCTGGCGTCAACCCCACACCTGGGAAAGCTGAACCAGCGATGCGTTCCGCATGGGAGACCGCCACCCGATTCGAGCACGAGGCGCGTCAGATGGCGCTGGCCACCGTGCACGCGCGCCTGGACGGACTGTCCGTCGTCGCGCGTGCGGGGCTCGTCGGCGGCGGCTACGTCGCGGCGTTCGTCGTCGCCGTGGTGGCCGTCGTCGCCCTGGTGGCCGTGACCAGCGGACCCGATCGCGACGCCTCGTCGGGCATGCACGCCTTCTCCGATGCCCTCTTCTTCCTCACGGTCCTGTCCGCCGGATCGGTCCTGCCCACCGGCCTGCTGCTCTACTTCATGCGCGCGTTCGCCACCCCGTGGCGGCTATTCGCCGGGCTGGGCCTCGCCCTCTCCATCACCGGCCTCCTCGCCGCCGCCGCCATCGCACAGCCGCACCTCGCCAACGACCTCTGGTCCATTCTGGCAGTGCTGCGAATCGTTGTGGCGCCACTGCTAGCCGGCCTGGCCGCGCTGGTGGGAGTCTTCTCGCCAGGCCGACGCAGCCGAAACCTGCTCTTCTCCGCTGCCGCCCTCGAATGCGCAACCAGCGCCTACGGCGTCGTCCACTGGCTCGTCCCGGCGCTGCTCCGCTGACGCGCTCGAACCGCGAAAAGCGCCACGTTACGTCGCCCTCGCGCCCCTCCGTCACCCTCGCGGAACGCACCCCCGTCACCCTCGCGGAAGCGGGGGCCCACACCAAGCAACCAATCAACGCCGGCCGTGAATCTGCGCGTCCCTGCTGGGGCGATGCGCGCATCGCCCGCCCTGGCAACGCCGACCGTGAATCCGCGCGCATCCCTGTAGTAGGGGCGATGCGTGCATCGCCCGCCCTGGCAACGCCAGACAACATCGCGATAGCCCGTCCACCACCCGCTCCACCATTCCATCACCACAACCAAAGTCGGGGCACCCACAATGGATGCCCCGACCAACCCCCGCGCCAGACGCGGCACGCGCCGCTCAGTAGATGAACACGCACCCCTCGCTGGTCGCCTGGCTCTCGACGACCCCGGCCACCCCGAAGGCCTTGCCCGCGTCCGACCAATTGCCCGCGCCTGCCTCCTGCATACCAAGGCTGTTCATGCTGTCGTAGATGTCCGCGTACTCCTGGCACTTCGCGTCGCTCGCCTTACCGCCGGGCGATCGGTATCCCGTCGTCTTCGAGATCGGCGACACCGGCGTCAACGTGGGCATGGAGCCCGACGGCACATTCCGCCCCGCACGCACCACCTGCCCCGCATCGAGCCCTGCCGCGTCAGCCACGGACACCCCCGCAACCACGGGAGCCACCAGCAGCACCAGAGCAACCACCCCCGCCGCCAGCAACCTGCTCGCCCCGACAAGACTCCTGTCCCTGCTCAACCCGTTCATCCTGGGCCTCCTCGAACCGCTCATCGACGGTCTGTACGAGCCCATTGTCCGCCCGAAACGCGCTGCCGTCTGTCACCCGACCGACAGCCCCCGTAGCCGCGTGCGGACAGGCAGTTTGTCGCGCCGGCGACAACAACGAGACACACGCAGCGCGCAATCGCAACGATGCCCGTAGGGGTAGGCCTCGTGCCTACCCTGATTGCCACCGGTCAGCCGGCGTCACGTCAGACCACCTCACGGAAGGCAACCACAAGGGTTGCCCCTACAGAACAAAACCGTCCGACGGAGAATCATGAACGTGAACTACGAGCTCTGGGATACCGAGACGGGCAATCTGGTGGAGGCGCTCCCATCTGAGGCGGACGCGCTCCTGGCCGCGCGCGAGCTGGTCGCGATGAACGCCGACGTGTCCCGGTGCCCTGACGCTGTTGTCGATCGGCGAACGCGGTGAGTTGGCCACGGTGGCCAGCGGCCTCGAACTGGGACCCTTGATCGCAACGACGCCCGAGCGCGGCAAGCGCCACTCGAGCTGACGCGACCCCCCGTCGCCCTCGCGCACGCGGGGGCCCATAGCCAGCCGCCCATCGCTCCAATCAACCCCAGCCCCCGGCCACCCTCGTGCAAACGGGGGCCCATATCCAGCGCACCGCCGCACCGAGCTCGGCAAGCCCTCCCCCGCATTCTGAGCCCGCGAAGAATCTTCCGGCGAGCAGCCCAGTCCTGAGCGCGATAGCCCCAGCCCCGCCCCGTCATGCTCGCGGAAGCGGGCATCCAGCCGGCCCAACAGCGCAGCCGCCCGGGGACCATCGACCTCCCACCAGCGAGCAACGGCCGCGCGCCGTGCGCCGTGCGATCATCACCGTACCCAGCCCCGCTCTGGAGCCCCCACCGATGGAGCTAACCGAACGCGAACGCAACGCGCTTACCGCGATCCGCACCCGTCTAGACCAGCTCGCCGAGTATGTAACCTCCGCCCAGCGCCCCGACGAAAAGTCCTCGCTCCTGGAATGGTATGCGTATCTGGCGGATCTCAAGACGATCCAGGGCAACACCAGCAACGACACCAGCCTCGTTGCCACCCTGATGGCCCGCGACTACCTCTCCCGCGTCCTGCCGATGCAGCCATTCGACGCCGCAGCGAAGCCCCAGGGCGCCCCGGGCCTGGACATCGACGAGCGAACCGTAGACGGAAAGCGCGTGATCGCCGAGATCAAGACCACCCGGCCGTACCTGGGCAAAGAGCTCGGAGTCCAGCAGAAAGCCACGTTCAAACACGACTTCGACAAGTTGAACGCCGCGGTCAAGGGCCACCCGATCGGCCCGTTCACTGGTGCTGCGAGCCACGTGTTCGGGATCGGCGCGCTCACCGGTGGACAACGGGCGCACAGGGTGCAACCGCGGACGGCCCATCGGGAAGCTCCAAGACGAGCGATTTCCGCCGCAGATGCCCACAAGCGTGGCCCCGTGACTGTCACAACGGCGTCACCGTGACATCTCAGTCTGTTCACACTTCTGTCAACTCGCGCACTAGCTGCTGAATGGTGTGTCCAAACAGCTGTCGGCCAGTGACGTCGAACGAGTGACCTCAACCCCGGGAGGCAGCGACGCGACACAGGGCGACGACATCCGGCGGCTGACGAAGCCGCAAACGGGCCTGGTGCCCCCGGCCGAGTCCAACGTGCCACCCAGCCCTACCGCGTCAGTGCCACTTGAGACTCGAAACCCCCACCGGAAACGTTGTAACATTCTGACCCGCCGATACGGAGGACAACAATGCAAGACTGGTCGCTCGTCGCGGCGTTTGGAGCCATCGGATCATTGGCGCATGTGTTCATCTGGTTTCGACCAGACGCCGCCCGCCGCAACCAACGTAACACCCACCTCCTTGCCAACCTCTTTTCCGGTATCGTCACACACCTCCTGCTTGGGGCGTCAGCTAGCATTCTGATTTGGTATCTGTACTCCGACCCTGCTCCCATGTCCAGCAAACGCGACACGGCCGACTGGCTCGCCTCGCTCATCGTCGGACTTGGTGCGGCCGGTACATTCAGCGGCTGGATTCAGTTACGGGGCAACTAGACCCGGTGTGACCCCTTCTGCAGTTGCCGAAGGCCCCGTATGGCGCCACATGAACGCAACCCACCACCGGTAGCCATGTGAGGTCAGCGCGAGTTCCGCCGATTGCGCTTTCTGCCATCTTCAACACAAACACCGGCATGACGGACTACAGTCGACAAGAACAACTTCACGTTCAGGCCCGAATGATTCGCATGGATCCGATGTGGTGAAACCGTGCGCGCAGACCGCAGAGCACCGCGCTAGGCGCTCATTTCCGTGGAAGCGGGGCGGAAGAATCATCACCGCTTCGCAACCTCTGCCGAGGGCTACGGCCGCCATCATGCTTCATCGGATGTCACACCGGCCCGCTCGACCCAAGTTAGCCACGATTCAATTGGGAGCCTTCATGCGGCTCGCAGTTCCGTGGGATCGCAACGCCAGGGCTCACAGCCAAGCACTACTGCAATCCCACGAGTCTTCGCTTCTCGCATACGTGTGGCTAACGTGACTTGGTTATTGGGCTACCTCGCGTACTTAGCGTTCGTTTTTGCTCTCCTCCTAACGGACTACACCGAGCAAACGCTTACGCCATACATCGGGGAGATTCCACTTGAGCGAAAGATCGGCATCGCGAGCTTCGGCGGGCTGTGGCTCAGCTATTTCTTGGTGACAGTCGCGTTCTTGGTCTTCGGGCGAGACGAATTAATTAAGAGTGTCATGGGCCGTCTCAGGGTCATATTCTCGATATTCATGCTAGTAGGTATTATCCTAATTGAATTGGCCCATCTACATCCATTGCATCATGTAACTATTCTGCTACTTCTTAGCGTGATCGCGACCATATTTGAGTATCAACAAGCCAGAAACTATGTCCGCGGCTTATCAAACACTTCCATCGTCCATCTAATTCGATTCTCTATTGTAGATATCCCGCTAGTTCTGGGCCTAGCGGTGCTGGTCATTATTACCCATTCCACCAATCTGAGCCAAAATGACCAGGCTCAGATTTTCTTGGCGGGCGCCTTGGCCCTGAAGACCGGCTATTACTACGGCGCATACTCCCTACTGAACTTCATCCATTCGAACGGTTGGATCGGCCCCGGTAAGTAACCATGCGGGGGGACAACGTGGTCTCTAGCCTTCTGTGAACCTCCTTCCATGTAAGCGTACCTCCAAGGCCTCCGACGGCGGGTAGTCGACGCCGGGCGGCCTCGGCTCGAGGTAGCCGAGCTCTTCGCCGTCTCCCTGCCCACCACTAAGCGCTGGCTGCACCGCCGCCGAATCACAGGTTCGATCGACGCGCTGCGCTCACCCGCCGGCCGGCCGGTCAAGTTGGGACCCCCGCGCGCCGCGATCGTCGGTCGTCTCGAAGCGGCGCCAGACGCTACGCTGGCTCAGCATTATACCTGGTGGCTGGAGACCGCCCAGGTCGAGGTCAGGATCTCGACCATGAACCGCATCATCACCCGAGCCGGCTGGACCAGCCAAGAAAGACGATAGCCGCCTCCGAGCGCGATGAGGCAAAACGGGCTGACTGGCGGGAGCAACTCGCGACCGTCAATCCCACCCGTCTCGCGTGACCTCGTTTCCGGTGAATGCTGAAACCAACGCACATCGCGGCCACTCCCCGGGCTACAGTCCCGCGCCGCAGGGCAAGCGTGCCTGCAGCGGCCATTGTGGGGGTCAACTACCGTAAAGAAACCAGGCAAGCGATCGAAGCCCGTGGGGCGGAGTTGTGGTTCTTGCCCGCGTACTCACCCAACCTGAACCCAATCGACGACGCATTTTCGAAGCTCCTGGAACGTCTGAGACGGACCCAGCCGCAGACCGACGAAGGCGTCAGTCAAGCAACCTGGGCCGGGCTCACGACAATCACCGCCCGCGACGCGGCCGGCCAGTTCACCCACGCCGGCTATCCGGTACCGGAACATCATCAGTGAGAACCGCTGTACAAATGCTTCCCGCGAAGCCGGAAGAAACACTCAACCGGCTCCAGAGGGAGCTCCCAAGTCGCGAGACTCTACCCGTACCAGACTCAAGATCTCCTCAACATCTCTCCGGTCCTTCCCATCTCGTGGACCACAATTCTCTGCCTCAACAAATAGCACCATGCAATGGCCAGCACTCACGACGGCGCTTGGATAGATCAGGCCGTCGATCGCCAAGTCAAACCGGCTTCGCAGTCCATAACGAAAGTACTCCGTAACGACTTGGCTCGGAACATAGTCAAGATAGTGTTCTGCCGACTTACCGCTGTTCACAGGCCGCATTATATCCCTAACAAACTTGTGTATGAACTCGATCACATCTCTGTTGTGGCGTCGCGCTACATCATAGACGCTAGGAGCGTTTGGTAAAGATGTAAAATCCACAACACGAATATCCCGATTGAGCCTAAAGTAACCGATTGATACGGATTTTTCCAAATCGACATTTCCACTAGAGTGAGATGCGACTTCCTGAATCGCGGTTTCTTCTTCAAGAGCACCATAGAACATCGGAATGCCCGGCGGGCTCATTCGGCTTGGGCTCAATGCAATCGTTCGAGGTGGTGGCCCCAGTTCAGCAACGGTTCTATATTCACATCCCTTGTCTCCTATTCTGGCACGTATGATATCGGCATTCTTTCTCATAGTACTGACCAAATCTAAGGTGACAATATGTTGTCCTAGTTCGTCGAGCATATCTGCGGCTGATGTAAGTTCTGAATCGTCATCTCTATGAGATTGGAGAAAGAAGTATCTTGTTTTGTGCTTTATGAGTTCGCAAAAACCACGCCAGCTCAGTCTCAGTCGTTCTATCGTCGACAACCCCCAAGGATCTTTGACGGTCCACTGATAGTCCGCAAATTGTCCGGCAACATCACACATTAGCCTTGTATTTTCCGTGAATTCCTCTGTGTCCATAACCATGTCATAACCGTCGCTTACTTCACCGATATATCCACCTTCCGCCGAATCATACATCAATACATTGGCGGGGTCGGTGTGGGACCAGTGAAAAGCACTTGATAAAGCGTCACATACGACACTAATGGGAGCGGCCGGCGATTTGCCACAGTATGAGCATGGTGCGTCAGTAGAGTATTTCTCTATATCGACTCTAATGAATTCTGATGTTATGCAATCAACACAAACATACTTGGAATCGTCATATCGATAGCCTTTCTCTGATTGTTCCATCAGGATTTGCTTCCAGTAGCCCACTCGCCATGCCTCTCATCGCTGCCTGTTATCGCGCTGCACAACAGGAATGCTCACTGCAGTACATTGCTGACAACCAGTGGTAACACCGTGACTGAGAGCGCCCGTCATCTCTTGTGGCCGGACGCTGCTTCGATCAGGCAAGCCGACGTCAATCGTACCAAAGACGCGAGGCACGCCACAGCGGGTTGTCGCGTTCTTGATCCTTCTGTCAATCTTTTCCCATGCAAGCGTACTCGCAAGACCTCCGACGGCAGGTGCTCGCCGTGCTCGACGCCGGGCGGCCTCGTCTCGAGGTGGCCAAGCTCGTCGCCGTCTCCCTGCCCGCCATCAAACGCTGGCTCCACCACCGCCGGCTAACCGGCTCGTTCAATGCTCTTCCCCCCACGCCGGCCGGCCGATCAACCTGGGCGTGTTGCGCGCTGCCATCGTCTCCAGACCCCCGGTTGCACCGGACGCCAAACTGGCTGAACATTGCGACAGCTCGTAAGAGGTCACCGACGTCGAGGTGAGCATTTCCACCATGAGCCGCGTGATCACCGACGCCGGCTGAACCCGAAAAGAGCCGGTTGCCGCCTCCGAATGGGAAGGGGCCAAACGCGCTGCCTGGCGGGAGTGACTCGTCACGGTCGATCCCATCCGACTCGTGTGGGTGCCCGCGATGGGCGCCCATCTCGGGTACACGCCGCGCTACTGCAGAGCGCCACTCGGCCAGCGGGCCTGTGGCCGCGCGCCGCGCAACGTGGGGAGCAATCGGACGCTGATCACCTCGCTGACCGTCGCAGGAATGGGCGCGGGTGTGCTCTTCGATGAAGCGATTTGTGGCACCACGTTCATCGGCTACGTTGATCATGCACTGGCGCCTACCCTGCGGGCCGGCCAGGTCGTGGTAGCGGACAATCCGCAGGTCCACTACCCCGCGGAATCGAAGAAAGCGATCGACGCCAGGGGAGCCGAGCGGTGGTTCCTGCCGGCGTACTCACCTGACGTAACTACTCAGCTGGCGTATGCAGCGACCAGTGGCGAGGGACCGGAGAGCACGCGGATCGCGGCGTAGAGGTTCTGGCCCTGTTTGCGCGCGGTCTGCAGCACGCTCGTCAGAATCGCGGATGTGTGGCTGCCCCACTCTGACCGGTACCGACCGGTCACTTTGCGTTGGATCACGCTGTTGCGCAGATCGCGCTCCGATGCGTTGTTCGTCGGCTCCACGCCCTCCTGCTCCAGGAACACGAACAGCTCGGACCACAGCCGCTGGTAGCGTTGCTGCAGCCGCCGGGTCATGCCCTTACCCAGCGGTGGCCCTTTGATCAACCGTTCCGCGGCGTTGATGATCCGGACCCTGCGTCGCTGGAAGCTCTCCGGGCTGATCTGCGCGCGTTCAGCGTGCAGCCGCATCCCGCGCCCGAACACGTGCCGTAGCTCGGTCGCCCACCACGCCGCGTCCGGCTCAAGCTCCGCGGCTCGGGTCAGTTCCCGCAACTGATGCGCCAGACACAACTGCCCGGTCTTGGCGTAACTACTCAGCTGGCGTATGCAGCGGCCAGTGGCGAGGGACCGGAGAGCATGCGGATCGCGGCGTAGAGATTGTGGCCCTGTTTGCGCGCGGTCTGCAGGACGCTGGTGAGAATCGCGGAGGTCTGGCTGCCCCACTCCGACCGATACCCTCCGGTCACTTTGCGGTGGATCACGCTGTTGCGCAAGTCACGCTCGGAGGCATTGTTGGTCGGCTCTACCCCGTCACGCTCCAAGAACACAAAGAGCTCGGACCACAACCGCTGGTAGCGTTGCTGCAGTCGCCGGGCCATGCCCTTGCCCAGCGGTGGCCCTTTGATCAACCGCTCCGCGGCGTTGACAATCCGGACCCTCCGTCGTTGGAAGCTCTCCGCACTGATCTCGCCACGCTCAGCGTGCAGCCGCATCCCGCGCCCGAACACGTGCCGCAACTCCTGCGCCCACCACGCCGCGTCCGGCTCAAGCTCCGCGGCTCGCGTCAGTTCCCGCAACTGATGTGCCAGGCACAACTGCCCGGCCTTGGCCGGTGCTCGCAGCTGCGGCGCGTAGGCATCCGATTGCCATACGTCTGGTACCGCACCGTCCAGGAAATCATTAATGACCGATCCACTCCGCGTCCGCGCGATGACGTGGTAGCTGGCGGTTGGAGTTTGGAAGTTCCAGTGCCACCAGGTGCGGCCAGCCACCCGGGCACCCGTCTCATCCGAGCCGATCACCGGACTCGCCCGCACTGCCTCTCTGATCTCCTGGTAGCGGGTCTCACCTCGCTCGCCGAGCCGCTGCAGCACGTTGGCCACCGCCCCCTCGCTGAGCTGGATCCCGAACAGATCCCGGCATAGCTCCACCAGGCGCTCGAACGAGACGTGGTGGCGCTCGTGCAGATAGGCAATCGCGGTTTCGAGCTCCGGACCGAACGTCCGCGTCGACTCCAGACCCGCGGGATGCTCCGCCACCGTGACCAGGCCGCACTCAGTGCAGCATGCCTGGTAGACCCAGGACTCCACGACCACCGCGCGGGCCGGAATCACGTCGATCACCTGGCTGCGACGCACCCGCCGCTGGCCCGTGGCATCGAGCGCGTGACCACAGCCACGGCACGTGGTAGCGTGGCAGCGGACCACAACGTCTGGCGGTTGGCGCAGGCGCGAGTGGCCCTGGTGACCGCGCTTGGGTCCGTGCTTGCGGGCTCGGCGCTCCGCGCGGTTGGGCTTGAAAGCAGCCGATGGTGGGAGGCTAGAGTTGTCGGGAGTGGTGGGCGGACGGGTGAGCTCGTCGATCCTGGCCTCGAGCTCAGCGACGCGAGCGGAGAGCTGGACGACGAGTGCCTCGAGCCTGGCGATGGTCTCGCGCTGGACGAGGATGATATCGACGAGCTGTTCTTTGGGGAGCGCGAGCAGTGCGGCCCGATCATCCATGCCGCCAGGGTAGCGAATCAGGTCGTCGAGCGGTGCACTTCCGTCAAGTTCGTGTCATGTCTGTGACGCCGCCCGGATGTGGGTAGGTGAGTAATTACGTCTTGGCCGGTGCTCGTAGCTGCGGCGCGTACGCATCTGATTGCCATACCTCGGGTACCGCACCGTCCAGGAAATCATCGATCACCGATCCGCTCCGCGTCCGCGCGATGACGTGGTAGCTGGCTGTGTTGGTCTGGAAGGGTCCGCGAAGCGAGGGTCCAGTGGACCCTCTATGCCAACGGTTCCGGCCGTCCACCCGGGCTCCCGTCTCGTCAGAACCGATCACCGGGCTCGCCCGCACCAGCTCCTTGATCTCCTGGTAGCGCATCTGGCCACGGTCCCCAAGTCGCTGCAACACATTGGCGACCGCCCCCTCGCTGAGCTGTACCCCGAACAGATCCTCGCATAACTCCACCAGCCGCTCGAACGAGACGTGGTGGCGTTCGTGCAGATACCCAAGGATCGTCTCTAACTCGGGTCCGAACGTGCGCGTCGGCTCCAGGCCCGCGGGATGCTCCGCTACCGTGACCAGGCCGCACTCGGTGCAGCGGGCCTGGTAGGCCCAGGACTCCACCACCACCGCGCGAGCCGGGACCACGTCGATCACCTGGCTGCGGCGCACCCGCCGCTGGCCCGCGGCATGGAGTGCGTGACCGCAACCGCGACACGCCACCGCGTAACACCGGACCACGACATCCGGTGGCTGTCGCAGGCGAGAGTGGCCCTGGTGGCCTCGCTTGGGTCCATGCTTACGGGCCCGGCGCTCGGCCCGGTTGGGTTTGAAGCCGGCCGACGGTGGCAGGTTGGAGTTGTCGGGTGTGGTAGGCGGTTTGGTGAGCTCGTCGATCTTGGCCTCGAGCTCGGCGACGCGAGCGGTGAGCTGGACGACGAGTGCCTCGAGCCTGGCGATAGTCTCGCGCTGGGCAAGGATGATATCGACGAGCTGTTCTTTGGGGAGCGCGAGCAGTGCCGCACGATCATCCATGCTGCCAGCGTAGCGAATCAAGCCGTTGAGCGGTGCACTTCCGTCAAGTTCGTGTCACGTCTGTGACGCTGCCCGGACGTGGGTAGGTGAGTACTTACCACCTGACTTGAATCCGATCGATGAGGCGTTCTCGAAACTCAAGGAGCATCTGAGAAGAACGCAACCGCGGATGGACGACGCCGTGACTCAAGCCATCTGAGCTGGTCTCAAGACGATCACCGCGCGCGACGCGGTCGGCTGGTTCACGCACGCCGGCTGTCCAGTGTGGGATCATCATCAGTGAGAACCGCTGCAATGTCCACCGAAAGGCGCTGAGTTCGACTACACTATCGAAGTCCGTACGAACCACTGAACTAGGCGCCGCAACGCGTGGAGGGTAGGATGAACGAACAGCCTGAGCGTGCGTACGACGACCGGACTTCGTTTGAGCGCGCCATGGAATTCCTCGAGGTCGGCGAACAGTTTCTGGCGATTGCGTACACCGACATCGCCGGATTTAGCGCAAGAGTTCATCACGAGCAAAAGACTAACGGCCTCTCTTCGGCGTTCAAACTTAAAGAGGAGGTCGATCGTCTACTTAGACCTTCGTTCGATACCAACGCCGCTTATCTTAAGACACTGGGCGATGGGTGTTTGTATCTGTACAAGGATATGGATGCCCCGTTCCATCACGCGGTGGATACGCAAACAAAGCTCAGGGATTTTTACAAGTCACGGACGGATCTCGATCCATTGCAAGTTCGGATAGGCATCCACGCTGGCTGGGTAAAGATCGTCGCTGAGAGAGTACTGGATCGACTAAACAAAGACGGATTCGGCGATGCCATGAATCTAGCTGATCGTGTCGCCGCTTCATGCACGCCAGGTTCCATTAGATTTACGGAGGATTATCGTAAGGCCGTCACCGAACGATCGGGCAGTCAATCGCTGAGTCATTGGCCCGCGGCGAAGGACATCGGACCCGTCAAGTTTCGCGGCCGCCCTGACCGATGTCACCTTTGGGAGGTGAGTGTCGGCCCGCAGGCTAAGTCGGCGGCTACCAAAGGCGACTTGATCGCGCTTGGCATCGGCGGGCCCCTTGGCCTCGTGGCAAAGCGTGTTTTCGACAAGATGCGCTCCTAATCGATCGTACGCGTCTGCCGGGCCAAGGCGATGCTCGTACTCCGTGACTTGTTGAGTGTCGGATAGAGGCGGTTGAGTTTGGCGCGTGCATCCTCGGTCCTGGACGCAATTACTTAGCTGGCGTATGCGGCTGCCAGTGGCGAGGGACCGGAGAGCATTCGGATCGAGGCGCAGAGTTTCTGGCCCTGCTTGCGGGCGGTCTGCAGCACGCAGGTCAGGATCGCCGAGATTCGGCTTCCCCACTCCGATCTATAGCCGCCGGTCACCTTGCGGTGGATCACGCTGTTGCGCAAGTCACGCTCGGAGGCATTGTTGGTCGGCTCTACCCCGTCACGCTCCAGGAAGACGAACAACTCGGACCATAGCCGCTGGTAGCGTTGCTGCAGCCGCCGGGCCATGCCCTTACCCAGCGGTGGCCCTTTGATCAACCGCTCCGCGGCGTTGACAATCCAGACCCTCCGTCGTTGGAAGCTCTCCGCACTGATCTCGCCACGCTCAGCGTGCAGCCGCATCCCGCGCCCGAACACGTGCCGCAACTCCTGCGCCCACCACGCCGCGTCCGGCTCAAGCTCCGCGGCTCGCGTCAGTTCCCGCAACTGATGTGCCAGGCACAACTGCCCGGTCTTGGCCGGTGCTCGTAGCTGCGGCGCGTACGCATCTGATTGCCGCGCAGCCAGGCTGCAGTGGACCCCTCGGCCGACCGAGTCAGGCTGGAGTTGTTTGGCGTGTTGAGCCGCCAGCTGAAGTCGTCGATCTTGCAGTCCTCCTCCGTGAGCCAGGTACTGAGTTCGACGACGATCGCACCAACCATCGTGATGGTCTCGCGCTGGGCGAGAACAAGATCGACGGGCAGTTCCATGGAGAGTGCGAGCCGAGCGGCACGACCATCCGTGCCGCCGCCTTAGCGAGCCAGATCCGCGCGTGGTCCACCTCCGTCAAGTCCGGATCATGTTCGCGACGTGGCCCGGACGCGGGTGCGGCGAGTCGCTGCCCAGGTTAGTCGCGCTGAGTCGCGAGTGCGTGCCGCGGCGCATCACCGATGGCGACCACTTGGCCGCGGACGTACGCGTGTGAGCAACTCGTCCAAACCTGCGAGTCGGTGGATCATCTGGAACTCCACGTGGGACGATGCATGCATCGAACGCAATCGCCGCTAGTCAGCCATCCACGAGTGGAGGGGTGTCAGACGGCGCTGAACGAGGAACGGAAGACCTCCGCCACTCGGAGAGGGTGTTCGCGTACGCTGCCTGCACACGGCGTGGACAACGCTTTCGAGTAGGGCATGCCAATCCCCAGGTGCAGATCAGCGAGTACGCGAAGGGTACACTTGCAGCAGAACAGAAAAGCGCGATACCCAGGATCTTGACGGGATGATGGGTACCGCGCCGGGCCGGTCCCGGGAGGCATCCCGAGAACCCTGCACTCTCTTACTGTACTCGGTACATGCCCGGGAGCGGTAAGCCGGCCCCTGTTCCAATCTTTCCTGCGTTGGGCACAGGATCAGAGCGGAATATGGACTGGATACACGTCTTGGTCCAGCTCGTTGTTGCTCTCATCAAGTTGGCGACGGTGCTTCTCAGCGCGGCATGGACAAAGCGACCCGAGCGGCGACGGAAGCGTCATCGGTGAGGTGAGGCGGAGGAAGGAACGCTAGAGGAGGCGGGGGTGTGCGCCCCTTCCTCCGTCGTCGCCTGGGCGGCGCCTCTGGGGCGGCAATCCTTCCACTCGAAACTGTCGAATCGCCTCCGTGGACGCCCTCCCAAACTCTGGTGCGAAACTCGAGCTGTCGATTCCGCGTGCGAAGTGGTTCTCCCGCACGTTGTGTGTGACTGGGGTGTGAATCGCCCAAGTGTCATTGAGCGCTCGCACATGGGCCACACGTTTGCACTGAGTGCAGGCCAGCCATTTGCACCCGATCTTGGCCCGTCATGCGCACTTGGTGTAGGCCACCCGTGAGCACGTGATGTAGGCCACTCATCAGCACCCGGTGTAGGCCACCCGCGGGGGTGGTACCGGGCTCGTCCTCCACGGTTCTGTGCCGTGGAGGATTTCTGTGGAGCGACTATACGTGCACGTCCTTCGCGATCTGATCCATCACCCGCGCCACGGTGACGGCTGTCGGCTGCAGCGGCCGATAAGATGCATGGCCGACCTGCATCGAGACGGCCGGCCGTCTGGCGCACCCACGCGCCAAAGCACCATCAGGAGCCGACAAGATTGCGCGGCCGTAACCCGGCTACCACCGCTTGCGTGACAATACCCGATGATGTCGTACCTCGATCCCGGCCACTCCCGCAACACGCTTCCGCGGCTTGTTCTGGTCTCCGGCTCTCCAGCCGCCGGCAAGACCACACTGGCTCGGCACCTCGCCAAAGCACTGCACCTGCCGCTGGTCTCCCGCGACATCCTGACCGGCGCTCTCGCCGATAGCCTGCGCGATCACGCGCCCGATGACGCCGCGCGCCTCGCGGAAGCGAAAGTGCTGGCCAAAGCTTCGTTCGCCATCATGCACGCGTTGATCGTGGATCTCCTGGCCAACGGCCAGGGCGTGATCGCGGAGACCAACTACCTGCGCGGCATCTCCGAGCACGACCTGTTGCCCCCGCTCCAGATCAGCGACGCCCGACTCGTACACTGCGAAATCACCCGCGACCTCAGCCTCCGCCGCTTCACGGACCGATTCGATCGCGGCGGCCGACACTGGGCCATGAACGACGGCGACCGCGTCGCGCGGATCCGGTCCGGCCGACACCACAGCGACGACGCCTGGGACCGCGCGGTGCCGCTCGACCTGGAGATCCCGCTACTCCGCGTCAACACGACGAACGGCTACGATCCTGGGATCGAGGTCATCATCGCGTTCGCAAAGTCCGGTTCCGACGCGCCACCGAACGGGCTCACGGCCGCTCAGCTCTGACCGCCTGGCGCATTCCGTGGCGACGTGGCCCGCGGACTCCGCGCCTGCCTCGCGGCGCCAGCAAGCCGGGAGTGGCGGCAGTCGGCCGTAAAGCAAGCGGGCGTCGCGTGCCGTCAGCCGTCTCCGCAAACTCCGCCGGAATCGCGCGGTTCGCGGGATCGATGCCAACACCCGCGACTCTGCTCCTTTGCGTCGCGTGCACGGTCATCGCGTAGCTCACGTCGTCCTCGCCGACCTGCACGACCGCGTCTCAAACACCTCTGGCGCGACGCACCGGAGGGTGTCGCGGCATAACGTACATAGAGGCAGATAGAGAAGCGCGGTCGACCGGGCCGACACCTCTTCCCCCCCGAGCCGGACGGGGGGTTTCTGCCACCAGCAACCCACGCTCCACCACACGCGCTCCCACCAGCGGCGGAGGCATTCGCACACTCACGGTCCACCATCGCAACGGCGGCGAGCGCCAGCGCTCGCGTCGCTACCCACGCAGCACCACGTCCACATCCCCAGGCAACTCACCCATGAGGAAGCTCCCGATTCCCAAGACCTCCGCCGCCAGCACCACCACCCACCGCTCGGTACTCGTGGCGCGCCACCCGCACTCGAAAGGCCTGCGCACGTCCGTCCACTCGGCACCCGCGTACACCGCTGGCAGCATCGTCACGCCATCGGTGTACACGCACGCCCGATATCCCCACCACATGCGTCCCGCGCCCCGCAGCCCCGACCTTTCCGCGCGGTTTTGCACTCTCCATGACTCCAGCACCCGACCCTCCGCGAGCCCACCGTGGACTGTTGTCACCAAAAACGCATTCGTCGCCACTCTGGGCGGAGGTGTTCGCGTCACTGTGGCGCACATACGCGACTCTCGTGGGTCGTGGGTCGGCCGCGCCGCGCACGGGGTTGTGGCACATTTGGCAGTTTTGTCACGCTACCGGCATTCATGTACGACACACGCGGATGCTCGGGGCGTGCCGCGGGCGGTAGCGGTGGGGTGGCCGGCGTGGGCACGGCGTCTGGCGTGGCATGCGAGGGCGACGCACGCGTAGCCCCTACGATGACGGGTCGCGGAGCGCGCGCGTCCGGCTGGCGTCCGGACGGGTGGATAGATCCCCCGCGTCCGTGAGGACAGGCTCTTCAATTCCTTCAGGATGAGATCCGGGGTAGGGCTCGGCTGGCGCGGCGCGGTCAGGTGGCCTGGCGGTGGCGGAGCTTGCGGCGGCGGCGCAGGTGGAGGACCAGGACGACGGCCGCGGTGGCTGTGGCCATAATGGCGGTGTACCTGAGCAAGTCGGGCAGGCCGCGCTGGAGGTTCGGGGTGGTGCGGCCGCCGGGGAAGCCGCCCTCGCGTCGTGGGCCGACCCCTTGTTCAGATTGGCCCGATCCGCCCAGCCGGCCTGGCTGAACGGCCTGGTCTGGATTGGCCTGCTGGAATTCTCGCGGCGGGCCGGCCTGGCGGCCAGGGCCTGACGCGGTGATGCCGGTGGCGGCGGCGCCCTGGAACGCGCTGGCGATCATGATGGTGGCGCCCGTGACCACGGCGGCGGCCAGCATGATGGCGGCCGTCCGCCCGGCCTGTCGAGCAACCAGCCGGACGATCGCTCCGACCAGAGTCGGGCTCGTGACGGTTGGGCGGGTCGCGGTCGTGGCGGCCATCAGAGTGCTCCTTCCGCGACGACCCGCGCGGGGCGTCTCCTGCCCGGCTGCACCAGGTTCCTGACCGTTCCCAGCACCCAGCGCCAGTTCAGGCCCAGGTGGATGCCGGCCAGCACGACGATCGCGTCGGCCGAGATGGTGTGCATCACCCGCCAGAACCTGAACAGCGAGCTCCCCAGCGAGCGCGCCGTGGGCAGCCCCAGCCCGGGCAGCGCCGCCTCGGAGATCAGGATGCCTGAGACCATCACCAGTACCGTGGCGACGAAGAGCAGCGCGTTGAGCACGTAGGTGAACCTGAGTCGGCCGGTCAGGCTGCCCAGGAAGGTCCGCGTGGTCGCGACCAGCCAGTCCCACTGGAGCAGCAGGTGGACCACGATCAGCGCGATGAGGCCAATGCCCCACCATTCGTGCAGCCACAGCCCCGTCAGCGGGACGGACATGAGGACCAGGAAGGACACGGCCAGGACCAGGTCGATAGCGAGGCGGGCGGTCACGGTGGAGCCTCCGGGGTCTGGGGAATCGCTGGTTCGCGTGGAGATATTGGACCGCGGGCGCTTGTCAAAGGTGTGTGGGAGTTGTTGTGGAATTGTTAAACGGGGTGGGCGGACTGTGTTCCGGGAAGGGCCGGGGTGCGCCGGCTGTCGTGCCAATATCTGGCGTGCGCACCGTTAGATCCTTCCTGCGTCAGGATGCAATTGAGGGGCTGGGGCTACCGCGAAGGCGGCTGGCATGGCGGGGGCGGGCGACGCGCGCGTGGCCTCTGCCTGGTGGGAGGGCGCTGGGGCTACCGCGATGGTGGCTGGCGTGCGCACCGGAAGGTTCTTCGTGCCTCAGAACGCGATTGGCATGTCGGGGCTATCGCGATGGGGGCTGGCGTGGCAAGTCTGGGCGACGCACGCGTGGCCTCTGCCTGGTGGGAGGGCGCTGGGGCTACCGCGATGGTGGCTGGCGTGCGCACCGGAAGGTTCTTCGTGCCTCAGAACGCGATTGGAATGTCGGGGCTATCGCGATGGGGGTTGGCGTGGCAAGGCTGGGCGACGCACGCGTAGCCCCTACCGTGACGGATCGCGGAGCGAGCGCGCTGGGCGGACCCCCGGGCTGGTAGCCAGGTCCCTCGCGAGCTCGGGACGACAGTCCGTTAAGGGCTCGACTGGCTCACTGCCGCGCGAGCGGCTAGATTCCCCGCGCGCGAGGACAGGCTGTACGCCCTGCGCGAAAGCTAACCGGGACGACAGATTCCCCGCGTGCGCGAGGACAGGCTCCTCGCGGGCTCGGGATAACCGTCCGAGAGGGGCCTGTCTGGCTCATCGGAGGACGGCAGGGACTCGCTCGCGAGCGAGCCCGTGTTGGATCACCGGCTGGAGCAGCGGTTAGATCAGTGGACCGGCAGGCGGTCCGCCTGCTACTATTCGGGTCCGCCGCTCTGCACGCGGTTCTCTTTTCGTGCCTGCTCACGGCGCGGCGCGAACTCACCGAATTGAGGCAACACCGTGCCCAAGCTCAAGACCCACAAGGGCGCCGCCAGGCGGATGCAATACTCTGGTACGGGCAAGCTCATGCGCACCCGCCAGGGCAAGAGCCACCTCCGGCGCAACAAGTCCAAGCGCGCCGCGCGCGACTACGACGAGATGCATACCGTGGCCCACGGCGATCTCAAGCGCCTCAAGCGCTTGATGCCGTACGCCAAGTAGCCGGGACTGGACTAGGAAGAAGCCATGAGCCGAGTCAAGCGGGGCGTCACCGCCCACGCTCGCCACAAGAAGATCCTCAAGCTCGCCAAGGGCCACAGCGGCTCCCGGCACACGCTCTTCAAGACGGCCAACGAGTCCGTCATGCACGCGCTGTCCTACTCGTACCGGGATCGGCGCACCAAGAAGCGTGACTTCCACCGCCTCTGGATCCAGCGGATCAACGCGGCGGCCCGCCTGGGCGGGCTCTCCTACAGCAGATTTATGGCCGGCCTCGCGGCCGCCGGCGTCGCGATCAACCGCAAGATGCTGGCGGACCTGGCCGTCCGCGATGAGGCCGGCTTTAGTCGCCTCGTGGCGCTCGCGCGGGACGCGCAGCCGGCATCGGCCTAGCCCCGCGGGGACACCAGTCCCGCCCACACCAGAGCGAGCGCCTTCGTCACCCCGACGGAGGCGCCTTTCATTTCCAGCACGCACGCCAAGCACTAGTCAAGAGCTCACTCCAAGACCGACTCGAGCACGAACCCCCTCCCGGGAGCCCACATGACCGACTGGAATACCGAGCTCAGCGCCCTCGCCCAGCGCGCTCGCTCAGACCTCGCCGCCGCGGCCGACTCCGCCGCGCTGGAGCAATGGCGCGTGGCCTACCTGGGCCGCCGCGGCGCGCTCACCGACTCGTTGCGCAAGCTCTCCACCCTCCCGGCCGACCAGCGGCCAGCCGCCGGCCAGGCCGCCAACGAGACCAAGCAGGCGCTGGAGCGCGCGCTCCAGGAGCGCGAGGCCGACATCAGGCGGGGCGAGCTGGACTCCGCGCTCGAGCGCGAACGGCTGGACGTCACGCTCCCCGCTCGGCCACCCTTGCTCGGCGGGCTCCACCCCACCAGCGTCATCCTGCGCCAGATCCTTGGCTTCTTCCGCTCCATCGGCTACCAGGTGGTAGAGGGCCCGGAGGTTGAGCTGGAGAAATACAACTTCGAGATGCTCAACATCCCCGGCCACCACCCGGCCCGCGACATGTGGGACACCCTCTACGTCCGCCAGCCAGAGGTGCTGCTGCGCACCCACACCTCCCCCATGCAGGCCCGCGTGATGGAGTCCACCACGCCGCCCGTCCGCGTGGTGGTGCCCGGCCGCTGCTACCGCTACGAGGCCCAGGACGCCACCCACGAGTGGATGTTCTATCAAGTGGAGGGCCTGGCGGTGGACGAGGGCCTGACCATGTCAGACCTCAAGGGCACCCTCTTCGCCTTCGCACGGCACCTGTTCGGCAGCTCGGTCAAGGTCCGCTTCCGCTGTGACTACTTCCCCTTCGTGGAGCCGGGCGTGGACATGTCCATCTCTTCGCCAGACGTGCGCAACGGCGCCTGGATCGAAGTGCTGGGCGCGGGCATGGTGCACCGTCGAGTGCTCCAGATGGCCGGCTACGATCCGGACCGCTACACCGGCTTCGCCTTCGGCATGGGGCCAGAGCGGCTGGCCATGCTCAAATACGGCATCTCGGACATTCGGTACTTCTACGGCAACGACCTTCGATTCCTGGAGCAGTTCGTCGGATGAGAGCGCCGCTGAGCTGGCTACGCGAGTACGTAGACATAGACCTGCCCGCGGCCGAGCTGGGCCACCGGCTGACCATGGCCGGCAACGAGCTGGAGTCCATCGACGAGATCGGCGCGGACTGGGAGCAGATCCACGCCGCGCGGGTCACGTCCATCGAGCGGCACCCCCAGGCGGACAACCTGTTCGTCGTCGGGCTGGACGTCGGCCCACTGGGGTTGACCAGGGTGGTCACGGCCGCCACCAACCTGACGGTCGGCGCGCTGGTGCCGCTCGTCCGGCCCGGCGGCCGGTTGCCCGACGGCCGGACCATCGGCGCCCAGGAGTTTCGGGGCGTCACCTCCCAGGGCATGCTGTGCTCCGGCGACGAGCTGGGCATCTCGCCCGACCGCTCGGGCATCTACGTGATGGACGAGGGCGACGCGGAGCCCGGCGACGACCTGCGCACGCGCTTCGGCGACACCGTGCTGGATCTCTACATCACGCCCAACCGGGTGGACTGCATGTCCATCATCGGCATCGCGCGGGAGATCCACGCCATTACGGGCGCGCCCTGGCGCCGGCCCACGGGCCAGCCAGAGCACGCGCCCCAGGTGGGCACCACCCCGCTCCAGGTGACCATCGAGGCGCCAGACCTCTGCCGCCGATTCACCGGCGCGGTGATTCAGGGCGTCACGGTGAAGCCATCGCCCGGCTGGCTGCAGCGTCGGCTCCACCTGGCCGGCGTGCGGCCCATCAGCAACGTGGTCGACGCCACCAACTACGTCATGCTGGAGTACGGCCAGCCCCAGCACGCGTTCGACGCGGATCGGGTGGGCGGCCGGATCGTCGTGCGCCGCGCCCGCCCGGGCGAGCGCCTGACCACGCTGGACGACGTGGACCGCGAGCTAGACGGCGAGATGCTGGTGATCGCGGACGCTGAGAAGGCAGTGGCGGTGGCCGGGGTGATGGGCGGCAGCCCCACGGAGGTGCACCCGGGCACTACCAGCGTAATCCTGGAGACGGCCAACTTCGCCCCCGGCAGCATCCGCCGCACGTCCAGCACGCTGCGGCTGGGCTCGGAGGCGTCGCGCCGCTACGAGAGGGGACTGCACGCGGACCTGGCCATCATCGCGGCCCGCCGCTGCGCGGACCTGCTCCAGGACCACGCGGGCGGGCGCCAGATCGGCGAGATCGTGGACGTGTACCCCACGCCCGTGCCGCTGCCCAGCATCAGCTTTGGGCCAGACGCGCTGGCGCGGATCCTGGGTCGGCGGTTCCCTTCGGAGGAGATCGCGCGCGTCCTGACCTCGCTGGACTTCACGGTCACCGGCAGCGGTGACTCGCTCACCGCCACGCCGCCGTTCCACCGCCTGGACATCGAGGGCGTCCCGGATCTGGCGGAGGAGGTGGCCCGCGTCACCGGGTACGACAACATCCCGGACACGCTGCCCTCCGGCGTGCCGCCCGAGCCGCGGGTGGAACCGCTGCGCGAGGCGGCCGAGCGGGCGCGTGACGTGCTGGTGGGCTGCGGCCTCCAGGAGATCATGACGTACTCGCTGGTCTCGGCCGCGGCCGAGCAGCGCGTGCTCGGCACGGGCGCGGCCGTAGCGCCGATCGAGGTGGAGAATGCCATCTCCGCCGAGCAGAACGCCCTCCGAACTAGCCTGCTGCCCAGCGTCCTCGAGGTCGTCCGATCCAACCTGCGCCACCGCCCGGGCGTAGCGGTCTTCGAGGTCGCACGCGTCTATCTGCCGCCGCTGGCGCCGCTCCCCACGGAGCGGACGCGGCTGTGCATCGCGCTGACCGGCCCGGCCGTGGAGTCCGCCTGGAACGCTGCCCCGCGTGACTGGGACTTCTACGATCTGAAGGGCGTGCTGGACGCGCTGGCGGGATCGCTGGGCGTCCAGGCCAGCTACCAGGCCCAGGCCGTGGACTACCTGCACCCCGGCCGCTCGGCCGCCGTGCGGTTCGGCGGCACGGCCGTGGGCGTGATCGGCCAGCTTCACCCCCTCACGGCCGAGCGGGTGGACCTGCGCGGTCGCGAGGTGGTGGTGGCCGATCTTGACTTCGAGGCGATCCTCGCCTCAGCGGCCGGCCAGCCACAGATCACCTCGCTGCCGCGCTTCCCGGCGCTGGAGCGGGACATCGCGCTGATCGTGGCCGACTCCGTGACGCACGACGCGCTGGCAGCTACCATCCGCGACTCAGGCGGTCCGCTGCTGGCCTCATCACGGCTGTTCGACGTGTACGTGGGCGAGCCGCTGCCAACGGGCACCAAGAGCCTGGCCTTCGCGCTCAGCTTCCGCGCGCCCGACCGCACCCTCACCGACGACGAGGCCGACCGCGCCGTGGCCGCCATTGTGGCGGCGGCGGGCCAGCGGCACGGCGCGGTGCTGCGGGGCAGCTAGCGCCGTGGCCGTGAGCGAGGTGACGCCCAGGTTCGGCGCCGCGCGGAGGCGGCCTGGCCGCGGCGTGGGCTTCTCCACGGCCACGCTGGAGCTGGACAAGATCCTGGCCCGACTGGCTGCCGAGACCTCGTTCACCGGCGGCCGCGAGTTGGTGCTGGCCCTGGAGCCCTCGGCGGAGGCCTGGGAGGTGGAGCGCCGCCAGCGGGCCACGGCGGAGGCGCGGCACCTGCCCACGATCAAGCCGGGCATGTCGCTGGCCGGCGTGACGGACGTGCGGCCGCTGGCCACGCGGGGTCGTCTGGGCGGCATCCTCCAGCCTGGCGAGCTGCTCCAGATCGGCTCGACCTGTCGCTCGGGCATGGTCTGGCGGGATACGCTCACCCGCCTGCGCGACGCGCTGCCGACGCTCGCGCGCGTGGCCGAGCCCATGGGCGACCATCGGGCGCTGGCGGCGGACATCACGGAGTGCATCCGCGAGACCGAGGAGGTGGCGGACGGCGCCAGCCCGGAGCTGCGGCAGATCCGCTCAAGCCTGCGCTCGGCCCGCGATCGACTGTTGAATCGGCTCCAGGAGCTGCTCCAGTCGTCCGCATTTCGGCCGATGCTCCAGGATCCCGTGGTGACCCAGCGCAACGGCCGCTACGTGGTGCCCGTCAAGGCCGAATACCGCGGAAGGCTCAAGGGCATCGTGCACGACCAGTCGGCCAGCGGTGCCACGCTGTTCGTGGAGCCGCTGCCCATCGTGGAGGCGGGCAATCGGGTCCGCGAGCTGGAGGCGGCGGAGGCCCACGAAGTGGAGCGCATCCTGCGCGCGCTGAGCAACGCGGTGGGCGCCCAGGCGGACGAGCTGATCGTGACGGTAAGCTGCCTGGCCCAGCTTGATCTGCACCTGGCCTGCGGTCGGCTGGCGGAGGAGATGCGGGCCACGCCGGCCCGGCTGCTGCCATTCGATCCGGAGCGCTCTGATCGCCCGTCGGTGCGGCTGGTTCGGGCGCGCCACCCGCTGCTGACCGGCGACGTCGTGCCGCTCTCCCTGGAGCTGGGTCGCGAGTTCGACGTGCTGGTGATCACCGGGCCAAACACCGGCGGCAAGACGGTGGCGCTGAAGACACTCGGCCTGCTGGCGCTGATGGCCCAGTGCGGCCTGGACGTGCCGGCCGACCAGGGCTGCGAGCTGCCCATCTTCCCCGGCATCTTCGCGGACATCGGCGACGAGCAGAGCATCGAGCAGAGCCTGTCCACGTTCTCCTCGCACGTGCGGCACATCGCGGACATGCTGGGCGCGCTGGGCCCCAACAGCCTGGTGCTGCTGGACGAGGTGGGGGCGGGCACGGACCCGCAGGAGGGCTCGGCGCTGGCGCGGGCGCTGCTGACCGAGCTGGGCCGCCGGGGCGCCTACGTGGTGGCGACCACCCACTACTCCGAGCTGAAGGCGTTCGCCCACGCGACGCCGCGGATCGAGAACGCCTCCGTGGAGTTCGACGTGGAGTCACTGGCGCCCACCTATCGACTACTGGTGGGCGTCCCCGGCCAGAGCAACGCATTTGCCATCGCCGAGCGGCTGGGCATCCCGCACGCCGTGATCGAGGAGGCCCGCGGGCTGATCGATCCGGAGGCGGCCTCCACTGAGGCGCTGCTGGACGCAATCCGCCGCGAGAAGCAGGAGGCGGAGCTCCGCGCGCGCCACGCGGAGGACCAGCTCCAGCGGGCGGAGACGCTGCGCAAGCGGGCCCGCCAGGAGCTACGGGAGGCCGAGCGGCAGCGCAAGATCACCCTGCACGAGGCGCGGCAGGAGGCGGAGAAGCTGCTGGCGGACTTCCGAGCCCAGGTGGCGGAGCGGGTGGATCGGCTGGACGCGGCCCGGGAGAGCGCCGCTGCGCTGCGCCGCGAGGTGAGCCGACCGGTGGAGCTGCCCAGCGGGCTGCAGGTGAGCGACCCGCGGCGGCTGCAGCGGGCAGAGCGGGAGCAGGAGCTGGCGGCGACGTTGCGCGTCGGCGCCGAGATCGTGGCGCCCACGCTGGGCATCCCCGGTCGGATCATCTCCATCAGCCCTTCGGGCGACGCCGAGCTTGACGTGCGCGGGATGCGGGTGCGGGTGAAGGCCTCCGAGCTGGAGGGCGCCCGGGCGGCCACGCGGGACGATCGCCAGGCGGTGGCGCGCGAGTCCGTCCCGCCCCTGCTGACCAGGTCGAAGGACGCGCCCGCCGCGCCGCCGACGCAGATCGACCTGCGCGGCCTGCGGGCGTCGGAGGCCACCGAGCAGCTAGACCGCTACCTGAACGACGCCTACCTGTCCGGGCTGCGGAGCGTGCGGGTGGTGCACGGCAAGGGCACGGGCGCGGTGCGCACCGCCGTGCGCCAGCAGCTAGCGGCGCACGCCCTGGTCGCCAGGTTCGGCGGGGCGGAGAACGAGGCCGGGGGCGAGGGCGTGACCGAGGTCGTGCTGGCCCGCTGAGGGCTGCTCACAGCCCCATCACAGCGCCCAAGAGGCGCCCAAAATGGGCCGGTCAACGGTAAAGCTGGGTGCTATACTCGGCTCCAGGAGGCCAGCCGAGACCGCCCATGCAGATGCTCGAAGAGATCGTCGCGCAGGTAGAGCGCGCGCTGCGCATTGGCCTGACGGTGATCACGGCCTACCTGGTGGCGCTCTGGATCGCCAGCGTCTGGTGGACCTTCCGAGACATCCGCTCCCGCACGAACGACCCGTTCCTGCAGGTGGCCGCCACGTTGCTGGTGGTGGTGTTCAGCTTCGCCGGCCTGCTGATCTACGTGATCCTCCGACCAACCAAGACGCTCTCGCAGTTGTACGAGGAGTCGCTGGAGGAGGAGGCGTTCCTGCAGGGCATCCAGGTCCACAGCGCCTGTCCCGTCTGCAAGCAGCGGGCGGAGCCCGAGTTCATCTACTGCCCGTGGTGCCAGACCCGCCTCAAGCGCCTCTGCAGCCGTTGCGAGCAGCCGATGATGCTGCGCTGGAAGGCCTGCCCGTTCTGCGGGATGGGCGTCGCCGCGCCCAGCACGGTGGTGGGAACAGTCGCGGACGACCTGCCCCTGACCACTTCCAGGCGATAGCCGCCACCGCCACCCGTGTCCTGAGACACGAAGGCGCGCACGAAAAAGCGGGGGAGCCTGGTGGCTCCCCCGCCTCTGTCCTCGACTACGTCCGGGCTCAGGCCAGGGCCTGTTCCGTCTGCTTGTCGAACACGTGCATCTTGTCCGTGTCGAACACCACGTCCAGCTTCTCGCCTGGCGTGACGGTCGCACGGGCGGGCATACGGGCGGTGAACTCGGCGGAGCCGGCCCGCAGGTAGACGAACTGCTCGGAGCCCAGCGGCTCGACCACTTCCACCTCAACGCTGGCACGCTGGGAGGCGGGCGCATTCGGGCGCTCGGAGGTGTGGTGGATGTCCTCTGGGCGGATGCCGAAGCTGACGTCGCGGCCGAGCGCGGCCTTGAGCTGGTTGGTCTTGCCACCGGGAACGGGCAGCTTGAGGGTGCCGTTCTCCACGTGCATCTCGGACTCGCTGCCGCCCAGCTTGCCATCGAAGAAGTTCATGGCCGGGCTGCCGATGAAGCCGGCCACGAACATGTTGGCCGGGCGATCGTACAGCGTCTGGGGAGTATCGAGCTGCTGGAGGATGCCGTCGCGCATGACCGCGATACGATGGCCCATGGTCATGGCCTCGACCTGGTCGTGGGTCACGTAGATCACGGTGGTCTGGAGGCGCTGGTGCAGCTTGATCAGCTCAGCACGCGTCTGCACGCGGAGTTTGGCGTCCAGGTTTGAGAGGGGCTCGTCCATGAGGAAGACCAGCGGCTCACGGACGATGGCACGGCCAAGAGCGACGCGCTGCCGCTGGCCGCCTGAGAGCTGCTTTGGCTTTCGCTTGAGCAGGTTGGCCAGGCCGAGGATGTCCGCCGCTTCCTTCACCCGACGGTCGATCTCCGCCTTGGGCGTCTTGCGCAGCTTGAGGCCGAAGGCCAGATTGTCGTACACGGTCATGTGTGGGTAGAGCGCGTAGCTCTGGAACACCATGGCGATGTCCCGGTCCTTGGGCGCTACGTCATTCACCCGGCGATCGCCGATGTAGATGTCGCCCGCGGTGGCCTCTTCCAGGCCGGCGATGAGCCGAAGCGCGGTGGACTTGCCACAGCCGGACGGGCCCACCAGGACGAGGAACTCCTTGTCGTGGATCTGAATGGTCAGATCGTTGACCGCGGTGACCTCGCCGAACTGCTTGATCACGTGATCGAGCGTTACTCCCGCCATTGGGAAACTCCTGTCCACCTTGAAATATGTCATGCGCGCCGTGGACCCTCGCGCACCCTTCGCCAGCAGGCGCGGTTGCAGGATAGCCGAGCGGCTACCTGAAAACCAAGGCTAGCGTGGCGATCGGCCCGTCCGATCAGGCGCTGGCGGCGATCGGTAGCGCCTCCTTCTGCAGATTCAGCCACTCCAGCTCGTCCGGGCTGAGTTTCACGTCCAGCGCGCCCACGGAGTTGTTCATCTCCTCCACGGTGGCCGGGCCCACCAGCGCGTACAGGTTGAGCGGCTGGTGCAGCACCCAGGCCAGCGTGATCTGCTGGAGCGTGCAGCCCTTCCGCTTGGCCAGCTCGTCCGCGCGGCGGTAGCGCTCCCAATTGGCGTCCGAGAAGTACGTGCGGACTACGTTTTGCTGATCCTGCGTCTCCCCCGCCATGCCGGGTGTGTACCGCCCGCTGAAGAATCCGCGCGCCTGCGAGGACCAGGCGAATACCGGAAACTGGGTCCGCTCGTACCAGCCCAGCGCCTCCGCATCGCCCGAGAGGCTCACGCAGCCGGTCCACATTGGCTCGTTCGGGACGGCCAGCGCCAGGTTTGGACTGCTCACCCCAAACGGGATCAGGCCATGGCTCGCGGCGTACGAGTTGGCCTCGGCGATCCGATGATGGGACCAGGATGAGCCGCCGAAGCAGCCGATTCGTCCGGCCTTGTTCTCTTCGTTGAGTGCCTCCACGACGGGGCCAACGAGCGCATCTGGATCGTCCTTGTGGAGGATGTACATGTCCAGGTAGTCAACCTGCATCGAATCAAAACTTATCTGGATGTCTTCATGGATCGAGGCAGCGTTGACGCGGCGCTCAAGAGTCTCGCTGTTGTGGTGCGCCCCCTTGCCCACGACGACCACATCGTTTCGACAGCCGCGCGACTTGAGCCAGTTGCCAAACGCCTGCTCGCTGGTGCCCTTGGCGTACACGCGGGCGGTGTCGATGGCGTTGCCACCGAGCTCCAGCCACCGGTCGAGCAGCTCGTTGGTCAGGTCTTGCTTCTCGGTGGAGAAGACCATGCTGCCAAGGACCAGCCGCGAAACCGGCTTGGTCACACCTTCGATCGATCCGTACTCCATGGCGCGTCCTCCCGACCCGCTTCGGCGGGCCCCAGCGTGTGGCGTGTAGTCCAGGATGTTACTCGCCTCGAGCCGTGCGTGCGGGTATCGTCAACCGCTGGCGCACGAGCTCGATGATGGGCCGCGAGGACACCGTGGTGTTGGCCACGATGTGCGGGACAGCGATGGGCTCTGCCGTGACCTTGGCTCGCTCGTACACGAAGGTTCCCGCGTCGGACAGGTCGCCCTCCGCTGGGCGCTGCTCGCGCGCCCGGAGCCGCTGGCGGACCACGGCCTCTGGAGCCCAGGTGGCGACAATGCAGAGCGCCGCTCCGTGCTTGCGGGCCAGATCGTACACGCGGCGGCGATCCCGCTCCTTGAGATTGGTGGCGTCGAACAGGGCCAGCCGACCCTCCCTGAGGAGCACCTCGATTCGCGCGTAGCTCTCGGCGTAGACACGGCCAAGTTCCCATGGCGCGTAGCTGGGATTGGGGAACAGCTCCTTGCGCACGCGGTCGGTCTGGACCACGGCAGCGCCCAACGCCTCGGCGATCTGGCGGCCCAGGTGGCTCTTACCGGTACCCTGGAGGCCGACCATCATGATGAGGCCCGTTGTCGGCTGGTCGGTCACACCCGGGGGCTCGATCCGGCCGCTGATACAATCACCGCGTGATCTCCGGCGCAATCGTTATCTGGCGCGCGCTCGTGCACTTGTACGACGAGTCGCTGCTGATGCTCAAGGCCAACCTGATGTGGTTCTTTGGGAGCATCCCGCTGTTCCTGCTGGTGCTGGGGGTTTGCTGGCTCTTTGTGCCACCCACCACGCTGCCCGCGGAGGGCGCGGAGGAGGCGGTGCCGGTGCTCTGGCCGCTGATGCTGAGCGCGTTCGTGCTCCTGGTGGTGCCCTCTCCGTTCTCCACGGCGTTGACTGCGCTCACGGCGGAGATTGTGGAGGGCGAGACGCCGGAGTTCGCGCTGTTCTGGCGGACGCTGCGCCGCTGGTGGCTCCGCTCCCTGCTGATGTTTGCCGTGGGCGCGGCCCTGCTGGGGGCGCTGATCTTCAACACCAGCTTTTACGCCTCGCTGACGGATAGCTGGCTCCAGCCCGTGGCGGTGGTGTGGCTGTACGGCATCGTGTTCTGGCTGACGATGCAGATGTACCTGGTGCCGATCATGCTGGCCGCTCCCGAGGACGCGGCCGGGAACGAACAGGCCTCATTGCTCGTCATCTACAAGCGAGCGGCCATCCTGGCGCTGGCCAATCCCATCTTTAGCCTGGTGCTCTTCCTTGCGATCGTCTTGATCATGGTGCTCTGCGCGGTGGCCCTCCCCGTTTATCCGCTGGTGGCGATGTCGCTGAGCTCGCTCATCGGCTCGCGCGCGCTGAAGTTCCTACGGGACAAGTACTTTCCAAGCGAGACGGAGGCGGAGGGAGCCGAGTGACCCTCGGCCAGCCGATCCTCGGCGGGCGCTACAGACTCATCGAACGGATCGGCCACGGGGGCATGGCGCTGGTGTACCAGGCCACCGACCTCACGCTGGAGCGGACCGTTGCCATTAAGGTCCTGCGCGAGACGCTGCGCGACGATGCGGAGCTCGTAGAGCGGTTCCGTCGCGAGGGACGCGCGGCTGCCTCCTTGAGCCATCCAAACATCGTGGCGGTCCACGACGTGGGCGTGGACGGGCCAACGGCGTTCATCGTGATGGAGTTCATCAGCGGGTCTGACCTGAAGCAGATCATCCGGTTGGAGGCGCCGCTGCCGAACGCGCGGATCGCGCACCTGGGCAGCCAGATCGCCGACGGCCTGGCCCACGCGCACGCGCGGGGGATCGTCCACCGAGATGTGAAGCCGCAGAACGTATTCGTGGGTCGGGGGGACGAGGCGAAGATCGGCGACTTCGGAATCGCCGTGGCGCTGGGCGCGCGCTCCATCACCCAGACGGGGGCGGTCATCGGTTCCCCGCACTACATGTCACCGGAGCAGGCCGCCGGCGAGGCGGCCCAGCCGGCCACGGACGTGTACTCGCTAGGTGTGGTGCTCTACGAGATGGCCACGGGGAGGCTGCCGTTCCAGGCGGACTCACCGCTAGCGGTGGCGCGGATGCAGGAGACGGCCACGGCGCGCCCGGCGCGCGAGCTGAATCCCGCGCTTGGCGAGCGGATGGCCGCGGTCATCGAACGGTCCATGCGCAAGCGGGCCGAGGAGCGGTACCCCGACGGCGCGGAGCTGGCGGCGGCGCTGCGGGCCGCCGGGGGGAACGGGGCGCCAGGGCCCAACGGCGCCGCGGTGCCGAACGCGCCAACGGTGGTGATTCCTTCAGTCGAGGGGCCTACGCGGGTGGTGGCACCTTCGCCAGCGCAGGTGGAGCCCACGCGACCGTTACGCCGAGCCGAGCGTCCGCGGGAGCGGCCGGGAAGGTCGCCGGCCCGCGTCAGGACTCGCTCTGGAGCGGCACGAGCGGTGGTGGGGGGGCTGGCGATCCTGGGCGTGGCGGGAGGCATTGCCCTGTGGGTCTTCAGCCCGACGGGCGGGGCGTCAAGCCCGCGCCCAACGACCGCGCCCGTGGTGGTGGCGACGGCGGCGCAAACGGCGACCAGCAGGCCGGTCTCCACGGCGTTGCCAGCCGCCGCCGTGCCCTCACCGGCCTTGGCCGCGACGGCGGGCTCGCCACCGCCCATCGCCACGGTCGCCCCAACGCGCCCCGCCACCGCGCCCGCCCTGCTCCCCCTACCCACCGCGGGCCCATCGACGCGGGCCGCTCCCACGCCTACGCCGCGCCCCGTCACGCCGACCCCCAGGCCTCCTGATCAGAAGCCCACCGCGCCGTCGAAGCCGGTGCAGGCCGGGGTGCGGGTGCCGAACGTAGAGGGCATGGACCAGGGTGAGGCCCGGCGGGCGCTGGAGTCAGCCGGATTCAGCGTGGCGGTGGAGGAGCAGACCGCGCCGGACCGCAAGGGCCAGGTGATCAACCAGCGGCCGGGGGCCGGCGATACCGTTGCGCCCGGCAGCCGGATTACTATCACCCTCGGCAGTTAGCGCCAGGAACTTCCGGCGGCTAGTCCCAGGCAGGAGAATCACCATGCCCCTGGTCCAGAGCCACGGCGCCCGACCGCGCCTGGCGAGCGACGTGTTCGTGGCGCCGAACGCGCGCGTCGTCGGCGACGTTGAGATGGCGCGGCGGTCGAGCGTCTGGTTCAACAGCACTATCCGGGCTGACGGCGCGCCGGTTCGCCTGGCAGAGGGCGTAGACATCCAGGACAACTCGCTGGTGGACAGCGAGCCAGGCTACCCGTGCTCCCTGGCGGAATACACCAGCCTGGGTCACAACGCCACCGTACACGGGAGCGTGCTGGAAGACCACGTGTTGATCGCCATCAGCGCCACCGTGATGCGGGGCTGCCACATCGGCGCGGGGAGCATCATCGCGGCGAACGCCACGCTTCCAGAGGGCACGCGGGTGCCGCCTCGATCGCTAGTGGTGGGCGCGGAGGGTCGAATCTTGCGGCAGGTGACGGACGCCGAGTACCAGCGAATCGTGGAGACGGCGGAGCACTACACGGAGCTAGCGGAGCGGTACCTCGCCGTCGTGGGCCCGCCGCCAGAGGCCGGCTGACCGTGGCGGCGACAGAGGCCACAGATGTCGCCGTGGGTCGCCGTGGCTCGCTGCTGGAAGTGCTGGCGGTCGCCTTTCGGCTTGGCCTGACCTCGTTCGGCGGGCCGGTGGCGCACATCGGCTACTTCCGCGAGGAATACGTGAACCGCCGCCGATGGGTGGACGAGTCGACCTTCGCGGACCTGGTGGCGCTCTCGCAATTCCTGCCGGGCCCGGCGAGCACCAAAGTAGGCATCTCGCTGGGAATCCTGCGGGCGGGCCTGCCCGGTGGGTTCCTGGCGTGGCTGGGCTTCACGGCGCCATCGGCGATCGCCCTGGCCGTGCTGGCCTACGGCGTGGCGGGCGTGGGCGCGGCGGATCGGGGTTGGCTGCACGGCCTGAAGGTGGTGGCCGTGGCGGTGGTGGCCCAGGCGATCTGGGGCATGGCCCGCACGCTCTGCACGGATCGGCCCCGCCAGACCATGGCCATCGCCGCGGCCGTCCTGGCGTTCGCGCTGCCTGGGCTGGGATTCCCTTCGTCGCTGGCCCAGGTGACGATCATCGCCGTGGCCGGACTCTTGGGCTGGTGGCTGCTGCAACCTACCGAGACGGCCGCCAGCGGCGGCGCGAGGGACGTGCACGTCCCCATCGGGCACGGTCTGGCGATTGCGGCGTGGGTGGCGTTCTTCGCCCTTCTGCTCGTGCTGCCACTGCTGCGGGGCGTGAGCGACAACGGCGTTCTGGCACTCGTCGACGGGTTCTACCGATCCGGTGCGCTGGTGTTCGGCGGCGGCCACGTGGTCTTGCCGCTGCTGCAGGCGGAAGTGGTGCCGCCCGGCTGGGTGAGCCAGGAGCAGTTCCTGGCCGGCTACGGCGCGGCGCAGGCGGTCCCGGGCCCGCTGTTCACATTCGCCGCCTACCTGGGGGCCGCCTATCACGGCGCGCCGACGGGCTGGCTGGGGGCGCTGATCGCGATCGCCGCGATCTTCCTGCCGGGATTTCTCCTGGTGATTGGCTCATTACCGTACTGGCAGCGGCTGCGCGGCCGGGCTGACGCTCAAGGAACGCTTCGGGGGATCAACGCTTCGGTGGTAGGCCTGCTGCTCGCCGCGTTCTACCAGCCCGTCTGGACGAGCGCCATCCAGGATCCGGCCGATTTCTGCCTGGGCATCGCGGCCTTCGGGCTGTTGATGTTCTGGAAGACCCCGCCATGGCTGGTGGTGGCGCTGACGGCGGCGGTGGGCGCGGTGGTGACGTAGGCAGCGAAGCGAGCACAACTCGGAGTCGCGCTCCGCAATCCGAATCATCGAAGCGTCCGCACCCTGGTTTGGATCGCGCGTTGGCGCGTCGCGGCCACCGCCTCGCGAAGATAGGCGGCTTCGACGGGATCGGCGTCCTCGCGATCGGCCAGTTCGATCAGCGCCGCCCGCGACGGCTCGTCTAGATCAAGGGCCGCCAGTGCGACGCCCGCGCTGAGGCGGAGCTTGCGGTCTGCGTTCCGCAGGAGGTCGATGAGCACGGGCGCAGACTCCGCATCTCCTAGTCGGCCCAGGACGTACGTGGCACCGCGACGCTGGTGGGCCGTCGCCTTAAGGCGGCCGCCGGCCACCCGTCGCAGGACCTCGGCGGCTCCCTCGGTCGACCGAATCTGGGCGACCACGAATCCGTCTAGCTCGACGCAGGACAGCAGGCCCAGCACCGCGGCCTGTCGCCGCTTGACTGCACTCATCGGCATCACGTCACCCCGCGCGCCGCGGCGGGCCAGGGTCGCTCGCCCAGATAGGCTCGCTTGTGCAGCGGCTCGCTGGCCCTGTCGTCCAGCCGCTGTCGGACGGCAATCTCCAGGCGTCTCAGGCGCTCGCGCTCCGGCGCATACTTCAACGCGTGCTCGTGGGCAAGCATGACCTGGGTGGGCTCCAGATTGTGCGCGGACTCCGTGGCCCACGGATACATCAGGTTCGCGGAGCTCTCATGGTGCCGCAGACGCAGGAGATGGCCAAGCTCGTGCGCGGCGGTGCGGACGGCGCTGTTCCAGCCCGCCTCGCCGGTGGCGGTCTCCTCCCAGTCTTCAATGGCCGCGAATGGGACGTTATGACGCGTTGAATCCAGCGGCACGGGCGAGAAGCCGCCCACTCCGGTGGCGCCAAGGATGGTCCTGAAACAGTAGAGATTGACTACGTGGGGTGTGTTCAACTCCCGTGCTATGCCGGAGATGAGGGCGGAGTCAACCGCCCAGGACAATGTCCACTTGATCGCATGGTCCACCACCGCCACCAAGCGGAGCTCAACTCCCGCGGGTGCCCAGATGCGGTTGACGTTTGACGGGTACGTCCCCTCGCCACGCCCTCCGCCATCGAAGAGGTCACGGATCTGCTCGATGGTGCGCCGGGTCCCGGGGCTCAGCCGGCGAGCCTCCGCGGCCGGCGATGCTACGCGCGCGGCCGACTTCACGGGTGGGCGACGGACAGACGACGCGCTGCCTCGAGACGACCAGGCGAGCCAGCGGCGATCCTCCTCGTAGGCGGGCACCCGCTCGGAGATCGGCGGCGTGATATCGGACTCCGCGCCGAGGATCCGGTGGGCCACTACGGGCAGCACGGTTGGCGGTGGCGTGCTCATGGGCTACTCCAACGACCACCCTTCCACATCACACGTCACCTCTGTGCCGCCGTCCAGGATCGTGACGTCTGGCGGAGACGACCACACGTTGTCGCGCGCCCACAGTTGATACGGCCCGAGGCCCACCTGGATCTTGATGTGGGCCACCGCGGGCGTGGCGGCGTGAAACAGATTCCCACCCTCACTTCCGCCGGCGCCACCGCCAAAGTCTGGCTCTGGCAGAGAGGTGAGCACGCGACTTGCCCAGTCGATCCTCTCCGCGATCCACTCGGCCGACGACCACAGGTGCGGCAGGGTTTGGAGTGTTCGGACAGCAACCGGCGTGCGGACGTTTGGCACGCCCCAATCGGACAGCAAGACCCGGTTCCCGGAGAACACGGGCGCAGCCTGCTCCGTGACCGTGAGGAAGGCGCCAAGGTCACGGTCAGGGTCCACCTCGCCACCGCTCATCGCACCGATGGGATACTGGTTGAACGTGTTACCCGTCAGGACGGGACAGTTCACCCGGATCTCATCGCCAGGCCCAATGGCGTCCCAGAAGCAACCGACCGTATTGAAGTCCACGCGCCGTGCGCCGACGACATTGTCGCTCAGCACGGCGGTGCAGCCCAGAACGAGGCGCTGCGCGAAAAGCTGGTTACTCTCCCAGCGAGACTCGCCGAAGACACAGATCTCGCTGAACGGCGCGTACCCATCCAGCAACACATCCGCCGACTGGATCGTGTTGTTGCGAATGACCGGCGTCAGGACGTCGCTGGCCGGCGGCGCATCCAGGATGGGCCGGTGCACCCAGAACCCCTTGAGGATGGGGACCACGTTATTCTGAATCACAGTCCGGCCCGGCGATCTGACGAAGAAGCCAGGGCCGGTGCTGCGCTCCACTCGCCCACCGCGGATAGAGAATGCCGCATCTTCTCCGCCGTCGGTCGGGCTGACGCTGTTGTCCGTACCGCGGCAGGATTCGATGAGCGGGAAGATCTCGCCATCACGCTCGTACCCATCCTGGGTGTAGACGCTCCCAAAGTCCACGTCCGTGAGCCGCGCCGCGGCGTCCACCCAGACAATTCCGGTGGCAGAGGATTCCTCCAGTACAGCCTGTTCGTCCACCAGCCGCGCGTCCATCAGCGGGTACCACACATCCGGCGGAAACGCGGACGCTACTGACAGGCGTCTCACCGTGCCGCTGACCAGCAACACTGTGTCACTGAAGCCGCAAGGGAAGTCGCCATCGGGCGGCGGGCTGTACTCGACCACGCAACTGTCGCGGCCGGCGCCCTCGACGGTCGTCAGCGGCAGAACGGTGATGGGAAAGGCCTCACCGCCGGCGCGGGAATAAGACCCAGCTCCGACGTGAACCGTCTCGGGAACGGCGACGTTGCCGCGCGCCACGTAGGCCGCCGCGATGATCTGCATGGCGCGGGTCAGTGAGCGCACGGCTTGCGCGGGCCCGCTGGCGTCACGCGAGTCATCGCCGGTTGGGGAGACGTAGTAATCCGCCATCAAATCGCTCCCACACCTATGGTCACGTGGGAGCGGCATGGTCACCAGGGACAACCGTCCTGCCGCGCCAGAGGCACCGGGACTCGCGCACGGATGCGAGATGCAGACGAGCTAGACGGCTCACGCCAGACGGTATCGCACCAACATCTCAACCAGCTCATGCGCGAGCTCACGGCTGCGCAGCCCGGCGACCCAGCGTTCGGGGATGCCGTGGACACCGTCGCGTAGCCCCGCCAGCCCACCTGCCACGGCCGCGGTGGTGTCTGTGTCCTGCCCAAGCGCTACCGCCGCACGCACGACGGCCTCGTACGTGTCATGCGCAAGCAGCGCTCGGACCGACCGCAGCGAGTCGGCCACGAAGCCGCTCCCAGTACCAGGCCCGGCATCATCAACCCGAAGCGTCCACTCCAGCGCGTGGCGCTCCGGACCATCGGACGGCAGCAGTGCTCGCAGGGTCTCCACAGCATGGCTCCAGGCAGACGGCCGATCCTCCATAAGCCCCCTGGCCCAGAGGCAGTACAGCGCACAGGCGACGCGACAACTTGGGTGACCGTGAGTAACCCGCGACTGACGGTCCGCGTCGCCCGCAAGCTCGGCGTCCGTCCCGCGGTGCCAGAGCGCCAGCGGCAGCGCACGCATCAGCGAGCCATTCCCCTGGCTGTAGTGATCGGAATCGCCGGCCTCGATCGCCGGCACACCGGCGGCGAGCCGAGAAAGCGCCGACCCCGTAGTCACGCCCACGTCGAAGACGCGGCCGTCCGCGGCAAGGTAGCCTTCGTGGTACCAGCGGAGCAGGCGCCGGCCGAGGTCGTCGATGTCCAGACGACCTCGGTCCAGCAGTGAGGCCAACAGGCACAACGCCTGTGCGCCGTCGTCGGACCAGGTACCGGGCGGTGTCCCGGAGTGCGACCTGGGGAATCCCGGCGGCGGCTCCATCTCAATGTGGGCCCAGGCGGGAATATCGGCCGCGCGATGGAACTCATAGGGCACCCCCAGCGCATCGCCGATCAAGAGACCGAGGACGCCGCCGCGAAGCCGATCTGCCAACCGGGGCATGGTGGAGCGGTCGCCCTCGCGGCTAGCGGATTCGGTCCACGGGCATGTTCACCCACGCGCTCATCTCGTGCGGCGGCGTGACGGCCTCGGCCGTGCAGACGTGCTTTGGCGTGAGGCTGCCGAGGCTGGGCGTGCCCAGCAGACCCATGTTGGCCACCATCTCGTCCTCGAGGATCTCCAGCATGCGCACCACCGCCGGAGTCCCGCCCGCGGCCAGGGCCCAGCCTTGCAGCCTGCCCAGCGCAACAGCATCCGCGCCCAAGGCGACGGCCTTCAAGATGTCCGTGCCGCGCTGTACGGCGCCATCCACGATGATCCTTGCCTTGCCGCGGGCAACGGGCGCCACCTCCGCCAGGAGATCAAGGGTGCCCAGTCCGTGATCGATCTGGCGGCCGCCGTGATTGGAGACCCAGAGCACGTCGACGCCGCGGGCGACCGCGATCTCGGCGTCCTCGGCGGTCTGGATGCCCTTCACCATGAACGGCAGTCCGCCCAGGTCGCGGATCCGCTCCATGGTGTCCCAGGTGAGCGCCGCCTGGAAGTCACGATTGGTACCGCCACGCTGGCTGGCAGGGCGGAACCGGGTGACCATGGGTCGTTCGCGCCGGCTATAGTGCGCCACGTCGACGGTCAGAGCCAGCGAAGTGTAACCGGCGGCTTTGACGCGTCTGAGCGTGTCCGCCACCCAGTCCATGTCGCCACGCACGTAGAGCTGGAAGATCTTGGGGGTAGGCGTGGCAGCAGCCGTCTCCTCCAGCGATGGCTGGGTGACGCTGCTCACGGCGTGCATGATGCCAAATTCAGTCGCCGCCCTGGTCGCGGCTACGGCTCCCTCTGGATCAAACTCCTGCAGGGAGCCAATGGGCGCGAGGATAGCGGGGATCCGCAGCTTGTGCCCGAGCAGCGTGGTTGAGGCATCGATGGACGAGACATCCACCAGGATCCGAGGACGGAACGCCACTCGGTCGAATGACAACCGATTGCGCCGCATGGAGGTCTCGGACTCCGACCCGCCCACCAGATAGTCCCAAGAACCCTGGGGAAGTCGCTTTCGAGCCTCCTGGATGATCTCGTCGTTGGTCACGTAATCTGGCACGCTGGAACTCCCCTGCCGAACTGTGTTGCTGGCTGGGGACTCTAGCGCGCACGACACGGAATGTCCACGCGAGGGTCTTGATGACCGCTCGGCGGACCTGTGGACACAGTTGATTAGCGAATCACCGAGAGAGCGGCTGCCAGGGACGGGTCCCGGCGGATCGATCCTGAGGCGCCGGCGCGCGGGATCGGCTGAGATCCACCCGTCAAGCGCTTCTGAGGCGACCAGGATAGGTTCGCATGTCGCCGATACCGTTCGCAGTTGCATGCGGGCGGACGGCTCGTCGCGCGACTACCTGGACTCGCCCGTCCGGTCACCCGGCCGTTCACGGGGGGTGCGAGGTTGGCGCCCCGGCGCTGTGCGGACGGACACGTGGCGACTCTCCGATAGGTAGAACCGCCATGGCCGGAGTGCCCAGTCGCCGGCGTAGTCCACGTTGATGCGGGTTGAAACCGCGATCGATGAGTCTGACGGCGACGGATCGGGCTCGATGCGAAGCGGCCCAGCGATCAGGTTGGCCCCGGTATGTCCGCGGTGGATGCCGAGAGCTCGGCAGAGTCGGCCCGGCCCATCGGTTCGGTCGGCCACCCCGGCGTCAGGTTCCAACGCGCGGATGAGCACGGCCGCGGGATAGCCCTCCCGCTCGGTGACTACGTTGAAACAGTGGTACATGCCGTAGATCAAATACACGTAAGCGTGGCCGGGCGCTCCGTACATCACTTCGGTCCGCGCCGTCCTGCCCCGCGCGGCGTGGCACGCCAGATCCTCCTCCCCGACGTACGCCTCGGTCTCCACGATGCGGCCGGATAGCACCCGCCCGTCCACCTCGTGGATGAGACGCCAGCCTAGTAGGCCGCGCGCGACCTCGAGCGTGGGGCGATCGAGACACCGCACTAGCTCAGCGCGCGGACCGCGGTTGGAGGCTCTGCTGAATCGGGAATCGTCCACAATTACCTGTGTTACCATCCGAGCGCGGAACCTGCCAGCGGAGCGAGCCATGCCCGAGAAGACCATCGTGGAGGCGGTGAACGACGCACTCCGCGAAGAGATGGCGCGCGATGACTCGGTCATCGTCCTCGGCGAAGACGTGGGGCTCCACGGCGGGGTGTTCCGGGCCACGGACGGTCTGCAAAAGCAGTTCGGCGCGGCGCGCGTCATCGACACACCTCTGGCAGAGCTGGGCATCGCTGGCATCGCAATCGGCGCGGCGCTGAACGGGCTGCGCCCGGTGGCGGAGATCCAATTCGCGGACTACATCCACCCGGCCTACGACCAGATCGTCAACGAAGCCGCGAAGATCCGCTACCGGTCAAACGGCGATTTCTCGTGTCCAATCGTCTTCCGTGCCCCCTACGGCCCCGGCGTCCATGGTGGTCTGTACCACTCTCAGAGCGTGGAGGCGCTGTTCTATCACGTGCCGGGGCTTAAGATTGTCATCCCCAGCACGCCGTACGACACCAAGGGTCTTCTGAAGGCAGCCATCCGCGACCCCGATCCGGTGCTGTTCTTTGAGCACAAGCGAAGTTACCGCCGATTCAAGGGCGAGGTGCCGGACGGGGACTACGTGGTTCCGCTGTCCGCGGCGGAAGTCAAACGGACCGGAGATCGGATCACCGCCATCAGCTATGGGTACGGCGTGCACCTGGCGCTGGAGGCGGCTGAGACGTTGGCGGCTGAGGGCATTGGTCTGGAAGTGATCGACCTGCGCACGCTGGTTCCGATGGACAAGGCAACCATTGGCGCGTCAGTCCAGAAGACCAACCGAGCGATGATCATTCACGAGGACAACAAGACCGGCGGGGTTGGCGCCGAGGTGGCGGCGACGATCGCTGAAGAGTTCTTCCACCACCTGGATGCGCCGATCGTCCGCGTGTGTGGCGCGGACACGCACATTCCGTATGCCCCTACACTGGAAGACGCGGTGATCCCAAACGCGGAGGACGTCGTGGTCGCGGCCCGCCGTCTCGCGGCCTACTGAGTACCAGAGCAATCAGCCAACGACGGACGAGGGACGAATGAGCACTGCTGCAACGAGCACCACCATCACCATGCCACAGCTTGGCGAATCCGTTGCCGAGGGCACGATCGGCAGGTGGCTCAAACGGCCGGGCGAGCGCATCGAGCGTGACGAGCCGCTGGTCGAGGTGATGACGGACAAGGTCAACACGGAGATTCCCTCTCCGGTGGCCGGGTTCGTGCAGCGGATCGTGGCAGAAGAGGGTCAGACGGTCCCCGTGGGTGCGGAGCTGGTGGTGATCGGTGATGAGCCGGCCGCGGCCGAGCCCGTGCACACCGCACCTCCACCCCCAACGGCACCGGCACCCGTCAGCGCGACCCCAGTCAATCCGCCGCCCGCCGCGACAGCCAGCCCAGCCACAACAGCCACAACCGAGTCCGGGATGGACGACGGGCCGCGACGGGCGTCTCCGCTGGTTCGGCGCATGGCGGACGAATACGCGCTGGACCTGGCGCACATCAAAGGCAGCGGGCTGGGTGGCAGGGTCACGCGCGACGATGTCCAGGCGTACATCGATACGCATGGGCTGAAACCGGTCGCTGACGGGGCTCCATCCGCCGCACCACCGGCTCCACGCACGCCAGCCGCCCCTCCTTCGCCGGTGCCATCATCGCCCGCCCCGACGGCGGCCCCTGTCCAGGCTGACACCCTGGTCCCACTGACGCCGATGCGGCGCGCCATTGCCGACCACATGGTCCGAAGCCTCGCAACCTCTCCTCATGCCTGGGGCATGGTGGAGATCGACGTCTCCGGCCTCGTGGAGCTCCGCGCGGCCGCCCAGGCCGCCTGGCAGGCCCGCGAGGGCTTCGAGCTCACGTTTCTGCCGTTCTTCGTCAAGGCCGTCGTGGAATCCTTGCGCGAGTCGCCAAATCTGAACGCACGCTGGACGGACAACGGCGTGCTCCAGCTTCGGGCGATCAACATCGGAATCGCTGTGGCGGTCAGCAACGGGCTCGTGGTGCCCGTCATCAAGGACGCGGATCAGAAGAGCATCGCTGGCCTCGCGATTTCCATCCGCGACCTGGCGGTCCGGGGTCGAGCGGGGCGCCTCACGACTGACGATCTCCAGGGGGGAACGTTCACGGTGAACAACACCGGGGCGCTGGGCTCCATCGCGTCAGGACCGATCATCAATCAGCCACAGGCCGGTATCATCACGATGGAAGCGGCGGTGAAACGGGTGGTTGTCCTGCCGGGAGATGCTCTGGGAATCCGAACGATCATGAACTCATGTCTGGCGTTCGATCACCGGATCACTGACGGCGCCGAGGCGCTACGCCTGCTCCAGGCCGTGAAGCGCAGGATGGAGGCGTATGGCCCGGATGCGCCCATCTACTAGATACTCGTTGCCAGCGACGTCCACGAACCGAGGACCATGGCCAGACTAGAGCTTCCCATCATCCCACGCACCGTACCGCTCTCGCCGGACGCCCCGGCCCCACGGGGCAACCGGCCGGAGTGGCTCAAGGTGCGTTTCTCCCAGGGGCCAAATTTCACCGACCTTCGCAACCTGATGCGCGAGCAGAAGCTGAACACGATCTGCGAAGAGGCCATGTGTCCCAATCTCGGCGAGTGCTGGGAAAATCGGACGGCAACCTTCCTGATTCTGGGCGACGTCTGTACGAGAAACTGCGGCTTCTGTTCGGTCACCACCGGCCGGCCTACGGGGTTGGATCTGGACGAGCCGGAGCGGTTGACCCGGGCGGTTGAACAGATCGGACTCCGACACATCGTGATCACCTCGGTGACGCGCGACGATTTGCCAGACGGCGGCGCAGGGATATTCGCGGAAACCATCCGTTTGCTCCGTGAGCGGGTGCCGGACTGCGGCATCGAGGTGCTGGTTCCGGATTTCCAGGGCAACTGGGATGCATTGGCAGTGGTGATGCGCGCCGGACCTGACATCCTGAACCACAATCTGGAGTCTGTACCGCGCCTGTACGGCCGCGTGCGCCCGAAGGCGATCTACGAACAGTCGCTAGAGCTGCTGGAGCGAGCCAAGATGCTGTCTCCCACGGCGGTGACGAAGTCCGGACTGATGATCGGGCTGGGCGAGGAACGCAGCGAGCTGCTCCAGACGTTTCGGGACCTGGCCGATCGCCAGGTGGACGTGCTCACAGTGGGGCAGTATCTGCGACCCACCATGAAGCACCTGCCTGTGGAGCGCTACGTGCCGCCATCGGAGTTCGAAGAGCTCAAGGAGGTGGCACTGGCGATGGGCTTTGGGCATGTGGAGTCCGGGCCGCTGGTCCGATCGTCCTACCACGCACACCAGCAGGTCCCAGCGCGGCGGGCTTAACAGAACCGCCTGCGGCCATCCTCTGGTAGAATCCTCCGTTTCGCGCAGCGAACGGGTCGGTCGAGCCCATCGGCCAGAATCTCTCAGACCAGGCTGGCGGCGCAGCGGCCGAAGTGGGGGGCAGTGCAGGAAGAATCACAAACGGGACCAACCAGCAACGGCGGACCGTCCCCCCGCCCGGCTGATGTCCCGCTCACCCAGCCGGTAGCGCCGGGTGAGCTACCACCAGTGCCCAGGTGGCTTCAGGAGGCGCGTACGGACCAGCGACCAGCGGCTGAGCAGCCACCAGAGTCTCCACCGCCGCCCGCGCCAAGCGACGACCCCAACTATCTGGCGCTGACGATTACCGTGGGCGCCGGCTTCAAGTTCGGCTGCGGGTTGCTGCTCTCGTTCGTGTTCGCGACGCTGTGCCTGGTCTTGCTGGCCGCGCTAGCGATCTTCATCGCCACGCTAGCGCAGGTGCCGATACCGTTTCTGGGCTAGCCGCGGTCACACCAACGAGGCCACGGCAGTCTGCAACCGGCTCTTACGGTCAAGAATCGCCAACGTTCTTAGGCGAGCAGTTCATCCCAACTCGTCACCTGGAGAACGCGGTCCCCGAGGGCTTCGAGCCGAGCCAGATCCTCGATCACGTTAATCTGCGCCGCGACGCCGGGACTGGGGAGTCCGAACTTCTGGGCGCCCAGCCGCAGCAGCATCAGGCGGGCGCCCTGGACCCGCCCGCGGGACTCACCCTCGGACAACCCCTGGGATAGCCCCTCAGACCGCCCCTCGGACCGCCCCTCTTCCAGGATTGCTTGATACGTGGTGGACTCGCGCATGTCCCGCACCCCGCTTAGAAGCTCAGCGGCCTCACGTGAATTGTACCGTAGACCTAGCAGGAGATACGTTGCTGTCCAGAGTGTCTGTTGCTGTTCGATTGGAGCATCGCGACGGATCCTCTCGCCCATCCGGCGGATGACAGCTGCCGGCGCGTCGGCGCCCAGGTCAGAGAGCGGCGCCAGCGGCAGGGTCGCTAGATTTCCAGCCCGGAGATCCTGAACCGGGTGCTGCCAGAGCCTGAGCACGTCGTACCGAAGTGCCAGTCTCGGTCCGCTCCCTGCGTCAAGCACATCATGATGCTCGATGGTCCCACGAAGACCTGGCCCGTCCGCCGCTGGCCGGCCGAGGATCACCACGCTCCTGACCGGCAGGCGGTGCCGGTGGCTGAGCAACGCGTAGTAAAGGAGGAGCCGCTCCGGCATCCGCGGATCGTGGCTGGCTTTGGATCTCCAGGTGGGCTAACCACGGACGTGGACGATCAACCCGAATCACCTTGTCCACAACCGCGATGGATGTGGACACGTCAGAATCAACAACGGCCACGTCCTGACCGACCGGCAGTCCCGCCAGCCTCAGCCAGGCAGCGGGGTCTGCCTCGATCAGTTGCCTGGTCGCCGTGTCGAACGGCTTGTCTACCACGCCGCGCCATCGCAGTTCGCCGCGAGTAAACTGTTCGTGGCGTCATCATGTTTGACGCGACACATCATCCCCCCAACAGACACTGGCCGTACCCGTCCGCTTGGAGCCCGGGGGAGGCGGGTGCCGCCCCCAGGCCCACACGTGCGGGCTTACGCCGGCTGGTCCACCCCGTGCGCCAGAAGGATGGCCTCCGCCACCTCGCGCATTGATTTGCGGCTGTTCATGCTGAGCCGCTGGATTTTGCGGAAGGCCTCTGCCTCCTTGATACCCTGCGTGTCCATCAGGACGCCCTTGGCCCGCTCCACGATCTTCCGCGAAAGCAGCGCCTCCTGGGCGTCGTCGCGCTCGCTCTCCAGCGCTCGCAGCTCCTCGAACCGGCCGAGCAGCACCTCGATGGCGCTGCTGAGCTGGCCCTCAGTGAATGGTTTGATCAGGTAGCCCATCACGCCGACCTCGCGCGCTGTATCCACATACTCCTTGTTGGAGTAGGCGGACAACAACATGACGGGTGCCAAACGCTCCTCGGAGATCGCGCGCGCCGCCGTCAGGCCATCCATCTCCTTCATCTTGATGTCCAGGATAACCAGGTCTGGCTTCAGATCCCGTGTCAGCTCAACCGCCGGACCGCCGTCGGCAGCCTCCCCGATGACCTCGTAGCCAAGATTCTCGAGCGCGCCCTTCAGGTCCATCCGGATTACGGGCTCGTCATCTGCAATTACGATTCGCTTCTTCGCCACGCTCATTCCTCCTGCTCGCGAGCACCGACGTCCGTCCCCGGGCGCCAGCGCGGGAACCGCACGACTACCCGGGTACCCCGCCCGCTCTCAAACTTGATCTCTCCGCGCAAACTCTCAGTAACGAGTGTTCGCACCAATCCCAACCCCATTCCACCCGCCTCCGCGCTGAAACCAGGCGGCAATCCCTGTCCATTATCCTCGATCTCCATGATCATGCTGTCGTCGGTTTGCGCGAGCCTGACCGTGACCACACCATCCTCGCGATCACCAATACCGTGCTCAAGGGAATTGAGCACAAGCTCATTGACCACCAGCGCACACGTGGTGGCCGCATCAGCGGGCACCACGAATTCGCGAGCCCCCTCGAGACGCAACGAGACGTTCTTGGTCTGGTCAAGCGTGCCTCGGCTCAGATCCTGGAGAATCCGGTTGCACACGTCGTAGATATTGATGGTGGCCGCGTCTCCCGCAGAGAGGAACGCGTGGACTGACGCCACGCTGATGATCCTGTTCGCGGCTTCCGTCAGCGCACTGGCAACCTCAGCATTGGTGGACCGCCGCGCTTCTATCCGCAGCAATCCGGCGATCGTCTGCAAGTTGTTTTTCACCCTGTGGTGGATCTCGGCCACCATCGCGCTCTTGACGCGGATCTCGCTCTCCTTGCGGGCCTCGTCTGTCACATCCTGGATCACGATGAGCGCGCCGTCCGCGCTCCTCCCCAACAACCCGCGCATCCGCTCTGCCCAGCTACCGGTGCGCTCTGCCCCCAGCAGAGGGATCGCCTTCTTTATCCAGATGCGGTCCTTCTCCGTTACCCGCTGCTCTACGCAGACGCCCAACTCGATCGCTCTGAATGCGGCGTACTCGTTTGTCTCCAGATCGGAGAGGCGATTGTCCACCAGATTCTCGTTGTAGCCCAGGCCGCGGTAAAGGCTCTCCGCCACGGCTGTGACGTAGCGGATCTCCCCGTCCGCGTCCACAAGCATCATGCCGTCGTACCACTGGAGCCGTCCTAGCGTCTCGGCGCCTACGAGACGACCGTCAATCGCCAGGTCACGGATCCGGTGGATGGCGTTTCTGAACAGCGCACTGCGACGGCGAAACCGATCATCCTCGATGACCGCGGTGTCGTACACCAACAGCGCGGCGGTGCGGCGATGATCGTCACGAAGAGGGAACACCTCCCGCACGATTGGCGTGCCGTTGACTACCAGTCCGCTGAGCTGATGCCTCGGGCGGTGTCCGTGCAGAAGTCCGCCATGGTCCACAACCGCACCACGAGGAATACGCCTGCCCGTGGCGGACTCGGAATAGACGGAGGGCACGGGATGCGGCCGCTCGTGCGCGACGACCTCAAACTCGCCGCCGCGCCAGACCAGAAGCAACACATCGGCGTGCGAGATGTCCGCCAGCAGTGGCAGTGCCGGCCTGATCCGGTCTACCAGTGCCCGAGCATCCGTCCCGCGAATAGTGATTCCCGCAGCACCGGCCATGTACCGTAAGCCCACCTGATGTCTGGAACCGCGGGTAGCGCTGATGCTCTGCCCGTGACCAGATTATAGGTGGGCACACTGGCGGGACTCGCCAAACGCCGTTACTCCACCTCCACGATCATCTCAATCTCCACTGAGATCTGGTTCGGAAGTGAGTCCATCCCAACGGCGGATCGGGCGTGGCGACCGCGCTCTCCGAAGAGCTCAGTGAGCAAGTCCGAGGCACCGTTGATGACCTGGGGATGCTGCTTGAAGTCCGGGGTCGCGTTGACCATGCCAAGCAGCTTGACCACCCGGGTGACGCGATCGAGGTCACCGATCTCAGCCTTGAGCGACGCCAGGCAGTTCAGCATGACCAGCCGCGCGGCCTGGTACGCGGTCGGGACATCCAGGTCTTTGCCCACCTTGCCCACAAACTCGAAGACTCCATTGCGGGACGGCCCGTGCCCCGCCAGGAACACCAAATTACCGGTACGCACGGCGCGTACGTAATTGGCCACCGGGGAGGGCGTCGCTGGAAGCTCATGCCCCATCGCCCTAAGCTTGTCCTCGATCTTCATCTTCCTCACCTCGCCTTGGACGGGCAACACCGCGGCGCTCGGTACACGGCGCCCCACCCCCAAAGGAGGGGCGCGGGACCCGCCACCGCCGCACCGCGTCTTCATCGGCATGGTACGCCCGCATCGACGAGCACGCAACGCTGGCTTGACGGGGCACCACCGGTGGCGCAACATACGCCAATCCGCAGCAGGTGTATCGACGAGAGCTCGACTCTACCCATGGACCGAGCGGACGGCTCGGTGAAGCATAAACTGGAGCGTTGCTGATGGACTCGCCCACACCTTCGCCCGCGAAGGTACTCACCCGCCGCCGCCTGCTCCTCACCGCCAGCGGCACAGTTGGCCTGTCATTGCTGGCGGCCGCCTGCGCACCTCAGCGCGCCGCTGCTCCCGCCCAGTCCGCGGCGCCCACTTCCGCGCCGGCGGCCGCGCCGGCCGCGCCGGTGGCACCAGCCGCGGCCAAAGACGCGGCGAAGCCAGCCGCGCCCGCTCAGGCCGGCGGCTCGAGCACAGTGCTCAAGTTCAGCCACGTGGTCGCAAAGAACACGCCCAAGCACAAGGCCGCGGAGGAGTTCGCCAAGCTCGTCAAGGAGAAGTCGAACGGCCGCCTCGAAGTGCAGGTGTTCGCCAATTCCGAGCTCTACAAAGACGGCGAAGAGATCGAGGCGCTGCAGTCAGGCGCGATCCACTTCATCGCGCCCGGCACGGACAAGTTCGGCGTTATCGCGGTCCAGTGGGAAGCCACGACATTGCCGTACGTCTTTACCAGCCAGGACGCGGTCAACAAGTTCCTGGACCCCAAGAATGAGGTGGCTCAGGGCTTACACGAGCAACTGCGGAGCAAGGGCCTGCTGGGACTGGCAGTGTGGAACAACGGATTCAAACACTTCACCACCAGCAAGCGCCCGCTCAAGACCCCTGCCGACTTCCAGGGACTGAAGTTCCGTACGTCAGGCAAGCCGGACGAGTCGTTCGTTAAGGCACTCGGCGGCAGCGCACAGGTGATGGCATTCTCCGAAGTGTTCGGCGCCCTCCAGCAGGGGGTGGTGGACGGTCAGACCAACACCTGGTCGAACATCTTCACCCAAAAGTTCCACGAGGTCCAGAAGTACGGCACCATCAGCCGCGGCGGCACCCTGCTGACGTACGGAGTGGCCACGAACGCGAAATGGTTCGATGGGCTTGACGCTGACTCCAAGAAGGTGATTGCTGACTCCATGGCCGCCGCCACGGTGTTCAACAACAAGATCGCGGACGACGAGAACTTAACGGGCTTCGACGAGATCAAGAAGTCCGGCCGACTCGAGTTGTACGAGCAGACCGAGGCCGATCTGCCCGGTTTCATCAAGGCGGCCGAAGTCGTCTGGAAGGAATGGGAGCCGAAGACCGGCAAGGAGATCATCGAGAAGCTGCGTGCCCTCAATAACAAGTAGCCGTCAGGGCAGCGGTCGGTCTCGCGGACCGCGAGCGAACCATTGCCAGGGCAGCGATATCCCGGAGCGACGCCGGATTCGGCGTCGCTCCCCTTGACGCGTCCTGCCGTGTCAGCGATCGACCGCTGGATCAGCGTTGCTGAAGACACAATAGTCGGCTTGACGCTGGGGGTCGCCACACTGGCCACATTTGCGGAGGTCGTGGCGCGCTACGTTTTCGCCGCGTCCGTTGGCACCGGCGGCGAGGTGGCCATTTTCTCCATCATCTGGGCTGCCATGATCGGCGCCGCGGTCGCCGCACGCACCGGAGTGCACATCGGCGTGGACGTGCTGGTGAAGAAGCTCCCCCTTCCGCTGGCAAAAGTCATGGTGCTTGTGGGCCTGGGAGGTAGCGCGGCGTTCGCGATCGTCGTCGCGGTGCTGGGCGTTGAGCTGGTCCAGGCGTCCTTTGCCAGCGGCCAGGTCACCGCCGAGCTGCTAGTCCCACGCTGGGCGCTCTACGTCTCGGTACCCATGGGAATGATGCTGATGGCGTATCACCTGATTCGCCAGTTCCTCAGCCAGTTGTTCATGCCGGCAGACCAGGTTGTGGCGCTGATGGGGGTGGGCCACGGAGATCCTGACGAGGAACAAGCTGTTCAGGCGGCGCGGAGATCCACCTCGTGAGCGGCATCGTCTTTGCGTTGCTTCTCCTCCTCCTGTTTGCTGGCTTCCCCATCGCGATGTCGCTGGGTATCTCCACCTCGCTGGTCCTGTACTACTTCACCACGGTACCGCTGACGGAGATCCCGCGGAAGATCTTCACGAACCTGGACAGCTTCCCGCTGGTAGCAGTGCCGTTTTTCATTCTGGCGAGCAATGTATTCTCCGTTGGCGGCGTAGCCGCGCGGCTGATCCGGCTCTGCGTGGCGTTTCTGGGGCACATCAATGGTGGGCTGGCCATCTCTGGCGTGGCTTCGTGCGCCCTGTTCGCCGCGGTTTCGGGGTCCAGCCCCGCCACGGTGGTCGCCATTGGCAGCATCATGATCCCCGCTATGGTCAAGGCCGGCTATCCACGGAACTACGCCGTGGGATCGATGGCCACGGCCGGCTCACTGGGCATCATGATCCCGCCGAGTATCCCGATGGTGCTCTACGGCTTCGTAACGAACGAGTCCGTAGGAAAGCTTTTCATCGCCGGCATCTTACCTGGAATTTTGCTGGCCAGCATGCTGATGCTCGTGTGTTACGTCGTTGCCCGAAGGGGGAACTACCCACGGTCTGAGCGCGTGAGCTGGCCGGACCGTCGGCAGGCGGCCCGTGACGCCGCCCCCAGCATGTTGCTCCCGGTCATCATCATCGGCGGCATCTACGGCGGCATCTTCACGCCAACGGAAGCCGCCGCGGTAGCAGTTGCCGTGGGAGTCGTCGTTGGCATGTTCGTCCACCGCGAGCTTCACCTGCGGGACTTCCCGAGAATCCTGACCGACACCGGCAAGACCACCGCCATGCTGATGTTCATCATCACCATGGCCCAGCTCTTTGCCTATATCCTCACCAGTGAGCAGCTCCCCCACAACCTCAGCCAGTGGGTGCTCGCGCGCGACCTGGACCCCTGGATGGTCCTGTTGCTGATCAATGTGATTCTGTTCTTCGCGGGCGACTTCATGGACGCCGCGCCGATCATCCTGATCATGTCCCCCATCTTCCATCCCATCGCCAAGTCCGTGGGTGTGGATCCGATCCACCTTGGTGTGGTGATGGTGATGAACATGGAGATGGGCATGATCACCCCGCCCGTGGGGCTGAACCTGTACGTGGCAAGCGGCATCGCCCGTATGCCCCTGTACGACGTGATGAAAGCAGCAGCACCATGGATCCTGGTGGTTGTGGCGTGCCTGCTCATCGTCACGTACGTTCCTGAGATCAGTCTGTTCCTCCCGCGGCTGCTGTATAAGTGACCCGGGGGTGCACCCGGAATCAATGAATCGCTTACGCGCGCGGCTGCTGCCGCCTAGCCTGGTCCGTTTCGCTAATCGCGTGTCCGAGGACCGCCTGTCCGACGGCGCCATTCTGATCGCCTGGCAGGCCCTGTTCTCCATATTCCCGCTCATCTTTGGCATCCTGTCCGTAGCCGGCCTCCTGCTGCGCGACCCGCGAAGGGCGCAGAGCCTGAAGGCGGCGGTGGAGGCCGCGTTCCCCAGCCAGGTGAGCGACCTCCTGGGGTTCATCGACCAGACCCGCGACTTCGGTGGACTGCTGGGGGTCATTGGTCTGGCCAGCCTGCTCTGGTCCGGAGCCGGGCTCTTTGGTGCGATCACCAAGGTTATGAATCGACTGCATCGGACGCCGGATCGCTCATTTCTCCGCCAGAAGGTGACGGAGATGGCGCTCATGATGGCGTACTTGATCCTGATCACGCTCAGCGTTAGCGCGTCAGGCGCCACGACGTTTCTAGTTGGCGTTAGCGGGCAGATTTTGCCATTTGACCTGCCAAACTCCGCCTTCCTCCTAGGCTGGCTCCTTTCACTGGCGTCCGCGTTTCTCATGTTCTTCGTCGTCTATCACTTCGCCCCGAACGCCACCCTGGCGTTCCGGGATATCTGGCCCGGCGCGGCCACTTCGGCATTCTTGTTTGTCGTGCTCTCGCAGGTGTTTCCGATCTACCTCCGGCTCACGGCGAACGGTCTGGCGGCGTACCGAGCGCTGGGCATCTTCCTGCTGCTCATGACGTGGTTCTATGCGCTCTCCTTCATCCTGGTCGTGGGTGCCGCGCTGAACGTGTACCTGCGAGAAGCGCGCAGCACGGAACCGGAGCCGGAGCCAGCACCTCCCATCGAGCGCGGCCCGTCTGTTGGGAAGCTGGCATTGTGGGCCGCCACGTCCGCCGTGACGACCACGGTGGTGGTTGCGGTGTTCCGCCGCGGCGGCGAGATCATCTGGCGGGTCGCGGTCGGCGAGCCCCCGCCTCGCAAGGCCTGATCCAACGGTCCGGTGTTGTCCTCCGTCTACACCAGCAGGCTCTCGCCCACCCCTCGCCTCACCGACGCACTCGCGGGTGTGATGATCGTAGGCGCGTATTTCTGGCTCATCGGCCCGCGTCTGGGGCTACCCCTCGTGTACGACGACGTGAGCTTCGCGCTCGGCGCCCAGGCCGTGGCCGCCACCGGCCAGCCCTTTGGAAACCAGGGCTACCTGCTGCACCTCTCCGATCAGCGGCAGCAGTGGGCGCTGTGGCATCCGCCGCTATACGTCTACGCGCTGGGGCTGATCACTTTCATCATGGGTAGCAGTGAGACCAGCATGCGACTCCTTGGAGTGGCCTGTCAGCTCCTAACGGCCGGCGTCACCTGGCGCCTCGCAGTACTCATGACACCCGCAGGCCTCGCCTCCTCCTGGGTTGGGCCGCTTGCGGCGGCGTTCTTCCTGCTTTGTCCGCTTACCCTGCAGTCCAGCCAGGTGTTGGACATAGACAACACCGTGTTGACCCTCCTGATCTCCGTCTCCGTCTGGCTGGCTGCCCGGCGTGGCGGCGGCTGGTCGCCAGCGTACGGTGCTCTGGTAGCCGTGGTGTTGGCCCTCGGTTTCTGGGCCAAGGTCACCTCACCAATCGTGGTGTGCATCGCCATCGTGTTCACGCGGTTCTGGCAACCCGGAGGCGTTCGCCTGGCAGGCCAGGGGCTTTCGGCGGCCATACTCGGCATCGCGGGGTTCGCACTCACCTGGTGGGGCATCAGCCAACTGCTGGGCTGGCCCATCTCGTACACGTTCGACGTGATTCGGGCTGAGGCCGCGGAGAGCGCCCTAAGCTCGGCAGAGCGTTTTGCCAGTCCCATGGCATTCATCGCCGGGGCGGCACCTGCGATCCTCTGGCTCAGCCCAGGCCTGACGCTCCTGTTCTTGCTAGCGGGACTCCCACGGCTGAGGTCGCTCGTCGCGGGCAGGGGGCTCACGGGGGCCGATGTCATCGTCGTATGCGGAGCCGCGCTGTACCTCCCGTACGTCATGAAGCTGGCCGGGGGGTTTGCAAAGTACCACGCGCCCGTGGTCCCGCTGTGGGCGGCGTGCGCAGCGGCACTGGTCGCTCCATACGTCAGCCGGCTTTCGCCGATGAGTCGGGCCCTTGCGGCGGGCTGGTGTGCCATGTCGATTACGCTGCTCGAGCCATGGGCCGCGGACTGGGAGCCGGTCTTCCAAGAGACGCTGATCTGGTCGGGTCTGGTTGCGCCACTCGTTGCGTTCGCCGGTGGGTGCGCCCTGGCGCTGTTGCTTCGCCGAGAATCCCTCTGGCGGGCGTTGCTCGTGGGCCTACTCACGTTCACGATGGCCACGGACGTATCACTAGGCTTGAACGATCGGACAGCTCCGGGCTCAACGGCCTACTATCGCGGACGGATCGGCCAGCGCGAAGCCGCGGTACTGCTCAATACTCGTCTCAGGAACGACCAGGTGTTCGTGGCCTCGAAGGACGTGGCGTGGTACGCGTCCTCATCCCACTTCGTGGACCAGGAGAGCTGGCAGTTCCACGTCTGGGAGGAACGGCACGGGCAGTTTGACGGCTCCTGGATGGGATCTACGGTGACGCTTCTGGCGCTGGAAGTGAGCCACGAGCCCACCTGGAAGGCGTATCGCGCCGTGCTCGACCCGGCGTATGAGCTCGTGGGGCAGGCGGGCAGCTACGCCGTGTACCAGCGCAAATAGCGCGCGGGCGGACTACTCGGCGTACTCGCGCAGCCGCTTTGCCCGACTCGGGTGGCGCAGCTTACGCAGAGCCTTGGCCTCAATCTGGCGGATCCGCTCTCGAGTGACGCCCAACGCCTCGCCGATCTCCGAAAGCGTATAAAGACGGTCACCCTCGAGGCCAAAGCGGAGCTCTACCACGCGCCGTTCGCGAGGCGAGAGCGAAGCCAGCACGGAATCCACGTGCATCCGCAGCATCATCCGCGAGGCCATCTCATCCAGATCGGGCGCGTTCTCGTCCTCAATGAAGTCGCCAAGCATGGCGTCCTGATCCTCGCCAACGGGTGTGTCCAGCGAGATGGGCTGCGGCAGGATGCGTGTGATCTCTCGCACCCGATCCGGTGTCACCTCCATCGCATCAGCGATCTCTTGCGCCGTCGGCTCTCGCCCCAGCTCTTGCTGCAGGGTGCTGGAGACCCGCACGTACTTGTTGATGGACTCAACCATGTGGACTGGCACGCGAATGGTGCGCGCGTGGTCGGCCAGCGCCCGGCTTACTGCCTGGCGGATCCACCACGTGGCGTACGTGCTGAACTTGAAGCCGCGACGGTAGTCGAACTTCTCGACAGCGCGCATCAGACCAATGTTGCCTTCCTGGATCAGGTCTCCCAGGGGAATGCCGCGGTTCATGTACCTGCGGGCGACGCTCACCACGAGGCGGAGATTCGCCTGGATGAGCTCACGCCGTGCAACCTCACCGCGGCCGACGGTCGCCTCCAGCTCTAGCTGGCGGCTGGCCTCGCGCAGACTCTCCTGCTGTAGGTCGCGCGCTGCCTGGCTACCGGCCTCGATCCGCTTGGCGAGCTCGACCTCGCGAGCGCCGTTGAGCAGCGGTACGCGGCCGATCTCATGGAGGTACAGCGGCAGCGCCTCGCCGAAGACCTCAGACTGGCGCTCTCCGACTGACTCGGGAACGGCCGTCTCTTCTGCTGCCATCATCGTCTCAGCTCTTCCGTGACGTGCTCACTGCTATTTAGGACACCGCCTCCGCCGCGCCCGGGGGGCGAATGCCGGGCGGGTTCGCGGCACGGCAACGAGCCGGCTTCCTGTGGACTTATAACGGAACGGCTCGTCGGAAAGTTCCGGCCTCACCGAAACGCGTCTGGTTTGTGTCACAACCGTCACGCGACGTCGCACCGACACGGGGTCGCGGCATGTCATCCTTGGTGGGAGACCCAGGCGGCCAAGCGCACGTTTTGTCCGCCGCGGGCCGTCTTTTGTCAATGAGACTGTAGATAAGCGCGTAACACGCATCATCGCGCACAGGTGCGGGTGTCACTCGCGGTCCCGCGCCGAAATAATTCGTACCCGCGTCGGACGATCCGCGCACAGGCCCACTCACACGATATTGCACCCCGCCAACGCCCCCGTTCACACGTGGCTGAAGCTGCTCGCGCTTGCGGGGGCCATGAGCTTGCTATTCGCGGCCACCGGCTGCGGGCGTCCGGCAGGCGCCTCGCCCATCGCCACAGTGAACATACCGCAGCCCACGCCGGACCGCACCATGGATGCCGTGGTTCGCGGCGCGGTTTCACCGGTAGCGCTGGGCTCGCCGATGCCAACCCCGGTACCGCCCAGGGTGCCGGCCGGCGGCTCCGCCGCCCGCGCCACTACGCCGTACCCGGCGCCGGGGCGTTCAGCCGCGCTCGCGCCCACGCCAAAGCCGGCCGGCACGCCAATCCCCACACCGCGCGCTGGCCCACGCTCCGCCACCGCACCCCCCGCGGCGACGCCACGCCCCATACGCTAGGCCTCCGCGACCGCCGCGGCACCGCGGGCCGCCTGCTTCCGTCGCAGCCGCGCCAGGCGGTACTCCAGATCCTCCCGAGAGGTCCCGTCACCCACGCCGGAGACCTCCATCCGCGTCAAGGCGTGCTCCACCACCGCCAGGGCGCGCGGCAAATCTCGCAGGCGATGCTCGTACACTTTCGCCAGCTCGACATACGGCGTCCAGCCGCTGGAACGCTGGCGGATCAGGTCTTTCCACATCACGGCAGCCTCCTCGTACCGACCCGTTCGCTTGAGCAGGTGGGCCAGACGGAGGCTGGCAGACTCGCGTACTGCGCGCTCCCGCGGATGGTCCAGCACGCGGCGATAGGCGTCCGCCGCATCACCTGGCCACCCAAGATCCTCGTAGAGTCTGGCCACCGCGTAGAGATCGTGGCCGTTAAGGTTCTCCTCGCCGCGCTCAAACAGCCGTCCCAGCAGGCCCGTCAGCGTCACCAGGCTCAGCAGATCGTGCACGTTGTGTTCGAAGACCAACGCCACGTCGTCCGCGTCGCCCTGCCTCACGTATCGGAAATACGCCTCGGGGATCTGCCACGAAGGGAGATCGCGCGCCCGGCGGTGGCCAAATATGTCGAGCTCAATGGTGCCCAGACTGCACGACTCTAGCCGATCTCGCCAGACGCGTCTGGACGGGAACAACAGGTCAAAGTGAATACGGAAGTCGAGGCGAGGCCGCAGGCGAGCCGCCGTGTACCGCGTCGCGAGCAGCGGCAGGTCAAACGACTTTCCGTTGAACGTCGCGACGTGCTCGAATCCGCTGAGCGTGTCCGCGAGCGCCTCCAGCATGGCGCGCTCTTCGGAATGGTCCCGCATGAAGAACTGGTCCACCACCAAACGTTCGCGATCCAGGTAGGCCAGGCCCACCATGAACACGTAGGTGCCGGTCCCGCCGGCGAGGCCAGTGGTCTCCGTATCGAGGAACACGATACGCGAGGGATCCACGTCCTCTAGCTCGGGCTGACGGGCCAGGCAGGCAAAACCCCTCCGAGTCAGCCGGGTGAAATCCAACAGCGGAGCACGGCCGTGTACGTGGTCGGACGCAAATGGCGAGATGGCGCGGAAGTATCGTCCGGCGGCGTTCTCCTGCACCATCCCCGGCACCAGGCGTTCGATGGCGCCTTCGTTAGCCGGACGCGCGACAACCCGCTCTCTGGGGGTCTCCGGACCGCCCGAAGCGAGGGCTCGTCTTAGCCTGGAGTACAGATCGCCCGGCATGCCACCACGCAGAAGGGGTGGGCACACTCGCCCACCCCGTCGGTGCGTTGCATTATGTCACGGCAGCAGGCCGCGCCGAAAACGACCCGGTGCACTAACTAGCAGCAGCACCCGCGGCGGTGCCGCTTTCGGCCTTCTCGAGTCGTCGGCGAATAGCGCGGCCCAATCGCGCGATACCCTCGGTGATGTTCTCGGACGAGACGTTGGAGAAATTCAGCCGCATGGTGTTATGCCCGGAGCGATCCGGGTGGAACGCCTGGCCCGGCACGAACGCCACGTTCTCCTCCAGCGCCTCGCGAAGCAGGTCGCGGGTGTCGATGGACTCCGGCACCTCGGCCCACACGAACAGCCCGCCCTGGGCGCGCGTCCACCGGCAGCCTGGCGGAAAGTGCTGCTCCAGCGCGGCGATCATAGCGTTACGTCGCTCACGGTACACGGAGCGGATCTTCTCCACATGGCTGTCCAGAAACCCATCCATTTTGCAGACTTCGTAAGTGGCCATCTGGGTAGCAGTCGAGGTGTGCAGGTCTGCCGGCTGCTTGGCGAACACCATCTCGTCGAAAAGGTCCTTCGGCGTGACCATCCAGCCCAGGCGGAAGCCAGGTGCCAGGATCTTGGAGAAGGTACCCAGATAGATCACACCCTCCGGCCACATCGACCGCAGGCTCGGCATCTGCTCGCCCTCAAAGCGCAGCTCGCCATAGGGATCATCTTCCACGATCGGGACCCCGTGCGCTTGCGCCGTCTCGACCAGCGTCCGCCTGCGCGCCGCCGTCATCGTCCGGCCGCTGGGATTCTGGAAGTTTGGCAGCGCGTAGATGAACTTCACCCGATGCCGTCTGAGGATGGCATCTAGCTCCTCGCTGCGCATGCCGTCATCATCCATGGGGACGATGACGTATTCCGCCTGGTACGAGTCAAACGCCTGGATGGCCCCCATGTAGCTGGGGTTCTCGAGGCAGATGAGGTCCTCAGGGTCCAGCATGATCTTGGCGATCAGGTCCAGCCCCTGCTGCGAGCCGTTGGTTATCAGCACGGTGTCAGGTGTGGCGGGCACGCCCAGGCGGGTCATGCGCTCCGCGAGGAGCTCACGCAGCGGCTGATATCCCTCCGACGGTCCGTACTGCAGCGCGCGCGAGCCATTGGTCTCCAGTACCCACTCGAAGGCGCGGCGGTACTCCTCTACCGGAAAAAGCTCCGGGGCCGGTAGGCCGCCCGCGAGCGATATGATCTCCTGGCGGGCGGTCAGCTTGAGAAGCTCGCGTATGTCCGACGCATGCATCCTGCTGGTGCGCTGGGCAAAGCGATCGTTCCACGTGACTGCCATGGTGCACTCCGCCGCGATGTGAGCTGAGGGCCCGCGGCGCGTGTCGCCTGCAGCCCCCGCGTCATCGCGCCCCAAAGGATACCAGAGCCCCGCGTACCCCAAACCGCGAATTCGGCCTCACTTCTCCGTCATGACAAAGACGCCGTCCCAGTCCGCGGGCGGGGGCTCGTGGAGCAGAGATTCGCAGCGTTGCAGGTACAGCGCGCTCGGGCCATCCTCCGGGTCATAGCGTAACGCCTCCTGGAATCGCGCCGCGGCGCTAAGCCAATCGCGCTCCCGATACGCCGCGATACCCGCCTCATACGCCCGTAGAGTGTCAGCGGTCCTGGGACCCAGCGCGGTCTCCGTGGTCATGATCTCGAAGACCTCCACCGGGTCTTTCTTGCCCTTTACGGCTACCAGATCCAGGAAGCGCGCGTGGAACCAGGTGCCCGCCTCCTTCATGGTGGTGCCGCTCACGATCAGTGTGGTGCCATACGTCTTGTTGAGGCTTTCGAGGCGTGACCCCAGGTTCACAGCATCACCGATCACCGTGTAGTCAAAGCGGCTGGCACTTCCCATGTTGCCAACCTTCATGACGCCGGTGCTCAGGCCCACGCCCATGGCGAGAGGCGCCCGCCCCTCCGATCGCCACTTCTCGTTGAGCCGATCCAGCTCATGAACCATATCCAGCGAGGCCCTCAGGGCAAGCTCGGCGTGATTGGGCTGGTGCTGAGGCGCGCCCCAGAATGCCATGATGGCGTCACCCATGTACTTGTCGATGGTGCCCTGGTGCTTGAACACGATATCTGACATGACGGTGAGGTACTCGGTCAGCAAATGAACGAGCGTTTCCGGATCCATGGTCTCGGAGATGCTGGTGAATCCGCGCAGGTCGGAGAACAACACCGTCATTTCCCGCTCGTCGCCGCCAAGCTTCAGGCTATCCGGGTCGCGCGTGACCTCTGCCACGACGGATGGCGAGAGATACTGGCTCAGAACGCCTCGCAGGGCGCGCGACTGCCCTTGCTCCACGATGACACGGTACAGCGCGATGCCGGCATAGGTCAGCAGCAACGAAGCGAAGGGGAAGACCAGGTTCATGATAATCCCAACCTGGTCGAAGTACGCCGAGGCTGCCACAGAATAGCCTACCAGAGCCAGCACACAGATCAGCGCGGCGACAAGCGGTGGTAGCGAGACCAACACCAGGGCGGCCAGCACCGAGAAGCCGAGGATCAAGGCGATCGTGACGAAGCCAGGTGCCTCGCGGATGAACTCGGCACGCAGGAGCGTGTCCGCCGCGTTCGCGTGAATCTCAACCCCATCCATCTTTCCGCTGATGGATGTTGGGGTCCAGTAGTCGTCGGCAAATCCGGTCGCGGTCAGCCCCACGAACACGAGCTTACGGCTGAACATCTCGGGCGGAACCCTCCCATAGAGCACGTCCACGAACGAGACGATGGGGAATGCGCGAGGTGCACTCTTATGGGGACCGCCATTGAAGTTCACGATCGTCGCGCCGTTCGAGTCGATTGGGATCTCGCGACCGGCGAGAGGAATGACCCCTGGTGTGATGGGGCCATCCCAGGCTGTGGGGCGGCGGAGGAACTTCGCAACGGAGATCAGCGCAAATGAGGGGTATTCGACGCCGTGGACGTCAAACACCAGCGGCACCCTGCGAACCGTCCCGTCCGTATCCGGCAACTGGTTCACCATCCCCACGCCTGCGCTTCGCTGGACCACCGCCGGTAGCGGCTCGAACAGATCGTCGTACGTTTCCAGGGCGGTTCGGCCGCGGTCACGCCGGGCCAGCGGATCACCCGCCGAGGGCATGACGACGTTGACCGCGCGGGATTGTGCTGCCTCTAGTGCGAGAAACAGGTCGTCGTCTCCCTCACCGGCCGCGTCGAAGAGCACGTCGAACGCGATCACCCGAGCCCGGCCATCAGTGAGCACGCGAACCACATCCGCGTAGAGCGACCGTGGCCAGTAGAAGAGGCGGCCGTAGGGGCGCAGCTCCACCACGGACTTGTCGTCTATGCCTATGATCACCACGTCCTTGGACACGTCGGGGTTCCCCGCCCGGGAGAGGAAGAACACATCCGAGATCTGCCGGTGAAGCTGGGAGAAGCGGCCAAGTGAGAAGGTGATGCTCAGGGCAACGGTCACCACGAGCACAATCCCAACGGAGATCAGCCCGCGGCGCCGACTTCGTCGCATCACTCAGGCCCCATCAACGCGGGCGCCGCACCGGGCCACACGCATACTCGGCGGATACACAAATGTCCCGAACTGCCGCGCGGCGGTCCGCCGCCCGCTAAGACGACGAATGCCCCCACGGCAACCCGGGACTCGGGGTCAGTCTACTCACCAATCACACCGGAAGGCAACCATTCGCGCCGCGGCTAGTCCTCAACGCGGATCAGGCTACCCACTCGCGCCACGGCGTCGATACCGGTGATCTCCTCAATCGCCCGCTGCACGGCTGACTCAGTGGCCTCGTGCGTCATGAACACGATCTCGGCCCAGCGATCGCCCTCCGCCACCTCAACGTCTTCCTTCTGGATGACGGAAGAGAGGCTGATGTTGTTGGCGCCCATCACGCCCGCCACGCGGGCGATCACACCCGGCCGATCGGCCGCCACCAGGCGCAGGTAGTAGCGACAGCGAGACTCGGACATGGGCCGAGGACGCGGCCCGGAAGCGTCCGCGACACGCGCCGGCCGACGCACGCCGGACTCCAGCGACTGCGCCAGGTCGATGATGTCCGCGATCACGGCGCTCGCGGTAGGGCCCGCTCCCGCGCCACGGCCGTAGAACAGGATGCGGCCAACCAGATCTCCCTCAACCTGGACCGCGTTGAACACGTCGTCAACATTTGCCAGCATGGCGCCCGAGGGCACGAAGGCCGGGTGGACGCGAAGCTCGAGCTGATCGCCGATGCGCTTGCCGATGGCCAGGAGCTTGATGGCGTACCCGAGCTCCCGAGCGTAGCGGAAGTCGGACGGCTCCAGCGCGGTGATCCCCTCACGGTAGATGTCGCTTGGGTACACCTGGGCGTGGAAGGCCAGACTGGCCAGGATCGCCAGCTTATAGACGGCATCGATGCCTTCAATGTCGTTGCGCGGGTCTGGCTCGGCGTAGCCGGCCGTCTGGGCCTCAGCCAGCGCGGTGGCAAAGTCCAGCCCGCTCTGGCTCATCCGCGTGATGATGTAGTTCGTGGTGCCGTTGATGATCGCGGTGACCCGACTGATGTCGTTGGCCAGCAGGTCCAGCTTGAAGGGGCCGATGACGGGGATGCCCCCGCCCACGCTGGCCTCGTACGCCACTTCCACACCGCGGTCAGCGGCGGCAGCCAGGATTGACGGCCCATGCTTGGCCATGACCTCTTTGCTGGCGGTCACCACGTGCTTGCCGTTCGCGATCGCCCGCATGATGTAATCCCGGGCCGGCTCCTCGCCGCCCATGGCTTCCACCACGATCTGCACGGACGGATCGCCCAACACTGCTTCCGCGTCCGCGGTGATAGCCACGCCCGTTACATCCCGCTGGCGAGAGGCGTCGCGAACCAGGACCCCTCGCAGTATCACGTTACGGCCCACGCGCTGAGCGATGGAGCCGGCCTTGTCGCGCAAGGTGCGGGCCACGCCGCCACCAACGGTCCCGAGGCCCAGTAGGCCCACACCAATCGGTTCGTTCACTTCACTCACGCTGTTAGTCTAGTCGCCGCGGCCGGCGCGTCACGTTACAGACACGCACCAGTCGCGGGCGTGGGCACACTAGACGCGCTGGGTCTCGCCGCTGGCCTCGTTCGGCGCTGGCGAGGGCGCCGTGGTGGCGGAGGGGACTGAGATCGGCGCCACCTTCCAGAACTGGCCGCGGTAGTAGTCCCAGGTATCCAGGATCCGACGGGCCTTGGGGCTGCCGGTGGCCTGGAAATGGTCCGCGATGAGTGAGTAGAGCCGCTCGAGGTCGTCAGAGCTCATGGCGCGCTCGAGGCGGACGAGCTCCGAGTTGTACCGCTTGGGCAGCAGTCTCTCTTCGTCCAGCACGAAGGCCGCGCCGTTGGTCATGCCCGCGGCGAAATTGCGCCCGGTGGGACCCAGGACAACCACCGTGCCGCCCGTCATGTACTCGCAGCCGTGGTCGCCCACGCCCTCCACCACCGCGGTGGCACCGCTATTGCGCACCGCGAATCGCTCGCCGCCTCGGCCGCTGGCGAAGAGCCGCCCGCTCGTGGCGCCGTACAGGACCGTGTTGCCCACGATCACATTGTCCTCGGGCTGGAATCGGGCAGACGCGGGCGGTGTGACCACGATCTCCGCGCCGCACAGCCCTTTGCCCACGTAGTCGTTGGCCTCGCCCTCCAGGACCAGCCGCATGCCGGGCCCCGCCCAGGCGCCGAAGCTCTGGCCAGCACTGCCGCGTAGGCGCACCTCAACGGTGCCCGGCGCCAGGCCCTTGCTGCCATACCGGCGAGCGATCTCGCCGGACAGGCGTGTGCCAATGGAACGGTGCGCGTTCTGGACGGTGTAGTTCAGCACGACGCGGGTGCCGTGCTCGATCGCCTCCTGAGCGTCACGGATGATCTGCGGATCCAACGCGGTGTCATTGGGGCGCGCGTTGCGCTCCACCACGTGGAGTCGTGGCTTGGTTCCGGTCCGGTCGGCCGGCGCCAGGATGGCGCTCATGTCCAGCAGGCCAGCACGCTCACCGTCGGGGATGGCGCGCTCCACCAGGAGCTCCGGGCGACCGACTACCTCGTTGAGCTCACGGAATCCCAGCGACGCCAGGATCTCGCGCACGTCCATAGCCAGGTGCGTGAAGTAGTGGATAGCCTGCTCGGGCGTGCCATCAAACTTCGCGCGGTACTTCGGATCCTGGGTGGCCACACCAGTGGGGCACGTGTTCAAGTGGCAGGCTCGCGCCATATCACAGCCAATGGCGATCACGGCCGCGGTGCCAAAGCCGAACTCCTCGGCGCCCAGCATGGCGGCCATCACTACGTCGCGCCCGGTCTTGAGCCCGCCGTCTGTGCGGACCACGATCCGGCCGCGCAGATCGTTGCGAACGAGAGTCTGCTGGGTCTCCGCCAGCCCGATTTCCCACGGGCAGCCGGCGTACTTGATGGACGAGAGCGGCGACGCGCCGGTGCCGCCATCATGCCCGCTGATCAGCACGTAGTCCGCGTACGCTTTGCACACGCCGGCCGCGATAGTGCCCACGCCGGCCTCAGCCACGAGCTTCACGCCCACGCGGGCCCGGGGGTTGGCCTGCTTCAGATCGTAAATGAGCTGCGCCAGGTCCTCGATGCTGTAGATGTCGTGGTGCGGTGGGGGCGAGATGAGCCCTACTCCGACAGTGGCGAAGCGGAGGCGGGCGATGATCTCGTTCACCTTCATGCCGGGCAGCTGACCGCCCTCGCCGGGCTTCGAGCCCTGCGCCATTTTGATCTCGAGCTCATCCGCCATGGCCAGGTATTCGGCAGTGACCCCAAACCGGCCGGATGCCACTTGCTTGATCTTGTTATGGCCCACGTCGCCGTTCTCGTCTGGCACGTAATTGAGCGGGTCCTCGCCGCCCTCGCCCGAATTGGAGCGAGCGCCAATGCGGTTCATGGCCACGGCGAGCGTGCGGTGTGCCTCTGGCGAGAGCGCACCGAGTGACATGGCAGTACTGACGAACCGCCGACGGATGGAGTCCACGGACTCCACCTCACGCAGGGGGATGGGCGTGCCGGGCTTGAATTCCAAGAGGTCGCGCAGTGTCATTGGCGCGCGGGAATGGACCAGATTGCTGTACTGCTTGTACGCCTCGTAGTCATCTCCCTGAACGGCCTTGTGCAAGGCACGGACGATGAGCGGATTGAAGGCGTGGTACTCACCCTCGCGACGGTAGCGGATGAAGCCGTGGTCCGGCAGCCGCCGGGCCGCGGTCTCGGTCTTCGGCGGGAACGCGGCCACGTGGCGCGTCATGACGTCCGCACCAAGCTCGTTCAAGCCCAGACCGCTGATGCGACTGGGCGTGCCGGCCAGGCAACGATCGACTACATCCTTGGCCAGCCCGAGCACCTCGAAGATCTGGGCACCGCGGTAGCTGGAGATCGTGGAGATGCCCATTTTGGACATGATCTTGAGGAGGCCCTTCTCGGCAGCGTGTATCAGCTCTGTCTGGCGATGGGCCTTCTCAGCCGCTCCGCGGGCGGACCACTCCGCCTCCAAGGCCTCTGCGTCCTCGCCCTTCCGGCGAGCAATGGAGATCCGAGCGCGGTACTCCTCATCCACGCTGTCCGCGACGGTCTCGAGCGCCAGCCACGGGTGGACGGCCGCCGCGCCGTAGCCTACCAGGACGGCCAACTGGTGCACATCCCAGGCGTCGCCGGTCTCCACCACTAGATCCACCTTCATCCTGGTACCCACGCTGATCAGGTGGTGGTGGACGGCGCCCACGGCAAGCAGCGAGGGTATGGGCGCTCGCTCAGCGGTGACCTTTCGGTCCGAGATTACGAGAATGCTGGCCCGGGATGCCGCCGCCTCGGCCGCCTGACACAGTGTGTCCAACGCGTGCGCGAGCCCGGCCGCGCCGGCGGCGGAGCTGAACGTGGCATCCAGCGTCTCCGCGCGGAGATGGTCAGCGGCGAGCGACCGGAGCCGCTCCAGATCCGCCCTACTCAGGACAGGACTGTCGAGCTCGAGCAGCCGGGCGTGCTCCACTCCCTCCTCGAGAAGGCTGGGACGGGGGCCAACGAGCGTACGCAGCGACATGACCAGCTCCTCGCGGAGCGGATCGATGGGAGGGTTGGTCACCTGAGCAAAGAGCTGGCGGATGAACCCGTAGATCGGACGGGGCACACGAGACAGCGCGGCCATCGGCGTATCGTCGCCCATGGACCAGAGCGGCTCGGCGCCCTTGGTTCCCATCTCGCCGATGACAAATTTGACTTCCTCGGCGGTGTAGCCAAACGCAAGCTGCAGCGCGGTGAGGTCGGCGTGCGTGCGCTCCGCGGCGTCGTGCCCATTGGCGGAGCCATTGGTGGCCGTACCGTTGGTTCCGGTGTGCGCCTCAGCAGGTGCATCGGTCGCCGCCGGCAGACGGCTGAGTCCACCTGCCAGCCAGGCTCCGTACGGCCGGCGCCCAGCGATCTCGCGCTTGAGATCCGAGTCCCGCAGGATTCGCCCGGCCAGCGTGTCCACCGCCAGCATCTGGCCCGGACCCAGGCGGCCCTTTTCGACCACGTGGGCATCGTCCATGTCGAACACGCCCACTTCGGAGGCCGCGACCACCAGTCCCTGGTCATCGATCTTGTAGCGGGACGGACGCAATCCGTTGCGGTCCAGCACCGCCGCCGCGAACCGGCCATCCGTGAACGCCATGGCCGCCGGACCGTCCCACGGCTCGGTCAAACAGGCGTGGTAGCGGTAGAAATCGCGGATCGACGGGTCTAGCTCCGTCTCCTTCTCCCACGCGGCCGGCACCAGCATCAGCATGGCGTGGAGCACGTCACGACCACTGCGCTCGACGAGCTCAAGCGCGTTGTCCAGGCTGGCGGAGTCCGAGCCGTCCTCCCAGATCACGGGGCGGATCTGCTGGATGTCATCGCCCCAGGCTGGCGATGCGAGCTGCGCCTCGCGGGCCCGCATCCAGTTGCGATTGCCCTTGAGTGTGTTGATCTCGCCGTTGTGCGCCAGCATGCGGAACGGCTGGGCCAGGAACCAGTCCGGCATGGTGTTGGTGGAGTACCGCTGGTGGAACACGGCTAGCGCAGTCTCGAACTCCGGGTCACGGAGGTCTGCATAGAAGGCGGGGAGCTGGGGCGCCAGCATCAGGCCCTTGTACGCCACGGTCCGGGCGGACATGCTGGGCACGTAGAAGCCGGGGATCCCCTGCTCGATCACTCGCTCCTCGGCGACTCGGCGCGCCGCGTACAGTCGTCGCTCAAACGTGTCTGAGTCCATGCCGGTTGGGCGCCCAACGATCACCTGGCGGATGCTTGGGCGCGTATCCGCGGCCTTCGTGCCGAGCGCGCCCAAGTCAACGGGGACCTCACGCCAGCCCACGAGCTCGAGCCCCTGGGAGCGAAGTGCATGGTCTACAAACGCGGTGCACAGGTCGCGAGCGACCAGGTCCGTACGCGGCAGGAACACCATGCCCAGCGCCAGGTCATCGGCGCTGTGCACGCGGTAGCCGCGCCGCTCTGCCTCGCGGACCACCAGCTTGCGGGGGATCTGGGTGAGGACTCCAGACCCATCACCGGTCTTCGCGTCCGCGTCCACGGCGCCGCGGTGGGTGAGGTTGGCCACCGCCTGGAGCGCCTTAACCAACACATCATGGTCCTGCTGGCCCGACTGCCTGGCAACAAACCCGACGCCGCAGGCATCATGCTCGAACGATCTGTCGTACAGTGTCGGGGTGTGGAGAGCAGGTTGCCGAGTGCCCATCGGAAGATCCTCACGCGAACACGGGCGATAACAAAAAGGCCGGCCCCTCACTGGCCGACCAACGGCTATCGCCGCGACTTAGCCTCGTCCCCACAGGCGCCGTGGGACAGACCGGTGAAACGTCCTAGTCCACACCGAGTACTAGGCGCCATCTTACCGTAGATGGTCAGGATGCACAAGGCCCATCGTGCAGAAGTACCTAACGTGAGCTGTACGTCGGTCATGGTTCTCACCCCGAACGGTCTCTCGGCGCACGCAACACCATCCAAATGTCGGTAGCCAGCCGCTCGTCAGATCCTCTGGCTGGCTACACCATTGAGTTCGTCCGTAGCTCACGCCGCCAGCGCACGATCAGCGCTCGACTCAAGGGAAGCCGGCTCATCGTCAACGTTCCTGAGGGCTTGTCTCGCGAGCAAGAACAGGAGTGGGCGGAGAAACTCGGCCGGCGGCTCATCGCGTCACGGCGCAAGCATGAGTTGAACAGCGATGGCGCGCTGGCCGCGCGGGCCAGCCAGCTCAATCGGCAACTGTTTGACGGGCGGCTGCGCTTCCGCTCGGTGGAGTTCGTGGCCAACCAGAGCGGTCGCTTCGGAAGCTGCACCCCCGCGGAAGGCACGATCCGGCTGTCCCACAAGGTGGCGGACATGCCCGCCTGGGTGCTAGACGCGGTGCTCGTTCACGAGCTTGCACACCTGGAGGAGGCCAACCACGGTCCGCGCTTCTGGGATCTGGCCAACCGATACCCACTCATGGAACGGGCGCGTGGATATCTGATGGCGGTGGGTATGGAGGACGATGAGCAGCCAGGACGGGCGTTCGAGCCGGACTTGCCCGCGCCGGCTCCACCGCCGACTCCGCCCACCCATCCGCAGCGACGACCCACGCGCCCCGCATCCGAGCAGCCCCGGCTACTCTAGGGCAGGCTTCCGTCAGCGCACTAAAACTCCACATCCACCAGAGTGGCGCCCACCTCCACACTGGGGTACGCAATCACCAGCGTGGCCTGCGTCTCACCGATGTTCTTCGCCCCGTGCACGGTGTTCGCCGGAGCCAGCCAGCTAGAGCCCGCCTCGATCACGGTGGTCTCCGTGCCGACCAGGCCCAGCACGCGCCCCTCGATGAGCGTCATGGCCTCTTCCACAAGGTGCGTGTGGGGCTTGATCATGCCGCCGGGCGCAATGTGGACCACGCCGGCCGTGATCCCGCCGGCCCCGTTCCCCTTGTGAACCGTCAGCTTTCGGACGACGCCCGGATACGGGCTGACCGGCTCAACGTCGCTGTGCTTGACTACCTGCATCGCTCCAGACTCCTATCGAAACACGCCCGTCGGGTCGCGCTCCATTCTAGCCGCCGCCCAGATCTCGGGGGCAGATGTCGGCAAGAGCTAGTCCCGAATCAATGGGAGCGTCGTGCAGCGGAGTGAGCCGCCCACCTTCCCGATCTCGGAATACGGCAAGGTCACCACGTCCAGCCCCTTCTGCTCCAGGGTGCGGGTGATCCGTAGCTGACTGGCTTCAACCACGATGGTCCGTTCATCCAGACACAAGACGTTCGTGCCCAGCCGATCTGCTTCATCATGACTCACTTCGATCGGCTCACGCTCGTGCAACACTTGATCCAGACCGCTCGCGACCCCCGGTGGGTACACCAGCGCCAGTCCGCGCGGCAGCAGCGTCAGCACCACGTCAAGGTGCAGCACCCCGGGAGCCAGCGCCAGACACCGGATTCTGAAGGCATCCCCCAGCAGATGCTGGAGCTCGGCCGCACCTCGCTCGTCCGTGCGCTCGCCCAGCCCTACCCAGACCGTCGAGCCATCCAGCAGGATGTCACCGCCCTCTAGGTGGCCGTCAGAAATCGATCGCCGTTGGCCATCAAGCCGCCCAACGGAGGAAGGCAGGGCATCCGGCTCGGCGGCTCGAATCGACCGGGACATCCGCGCACGGACGAAGCAGTCACCCACCACCACGCCCACGTCGCGCGTGTTGACCTGGTACGGCGCGCACGGCAGTGGGTCTGCCCAGTGCAGGCGCACGCCACGGGATGAGAGCAGATCCATGAACCCCTGGTGTTCGCGCACCATGGCGTCGACGCGTGGCGGAGCGGAGCCGAAGTAGCGCGCCTGGGTGACGTTTATCACCTCAGCCGGGCGGAATCCGATCGGTGACGCAACCACCGCGGCCCGAAGGCGACCGTACTCCGACCGAGCGCCAAACCGTCCGTCCGCATCGGTTGCCACAATCACACCGTCCCACGGTCTGCTCGCCGCGGCTATAGTAGCCACCCAATGGCGTGTTGAGCGCCCCCGACGAGGCTGAGAAGCCCTTGACTGACCCAAAGAACGCCACGACGCGCTCGCGGCCGAGCATCACCGTCAAGATCGCCCAGACGCTCGACGGGCGCATCGCAACCCGTACGGGCAGCTCCCGCTGGATCAGCAGCGAAGCTTCGCGCACGTTCGCCCACGCGCTACGCGCCGAGCACGATGCCGTGCTGGTAGGCATTGGGACCGTGTTGGAGGACGACCCGCTCCTAACCGTCAGGCTCGTCAGCGGCCCAGATCCCCTCCGAGTGGTAGCTGACTCACGCCTGCGCATCCCGCTAGATTCGGAGATGCTGACACAATCGCCAGAGCGCACGATCGTGGTGACCACGCCAGGTGCTTCCGCCGAGTGCGTGGCGCGCGTCCGCGACACCGGTGCCCGGGTGCTAATCGTCCCGGCGGAGGCGGCGGGCCGCGTTGACCTGGACCGTCTGTTGGAGCAACTCGCCGCGGAGGGCATCCACTCCTTGATGGTGGAGGGCGGGGCCACACTTGTGACCGAGCTGCTAATTCGTGGGCTCGTGGACCGCCTCGTCGTTGTGGTGGCGCCCAAGCTCATCGGCGCGGGCATCGACGCCGTGGGGGACCTGGGGATTCTCAACGTCGCGGATGCCCTGACCTTCGAGGACGTCCAGATCCGCACACTGGACCACGACGTGGTATTTGACGGCACGCTCCGCGCGCGGAACGGCAGCCACGCGTAGGCGGATAGGCTGGATCCTACCGGGGATGACACCGTCTACCTCCGAGACCAACCGTGCCCTCTGGTTCTCGGGCCGGCGCGCCGTCGAGGTGCGCGAGCGGCCACCCAGCGCGCCGGGAGCCAACGAGGTCTGCATTCGTGCCGTGGCATCCGCCATCAGCCACGGCACGGAGATGCTCGTGTACCGCGGCCAGGTCCCGGACGGCACTACGCTCGATTTGCCCACACTGGAGGGGAGCTTCAACTACCCAATCAAGTACGGCTATGCGCTGGCGGGCATCGTGGAGTCGGTGGGGCATGGAGTCCAGGGCCTGTCCGTTGGCCAGCCGGTCTTCGCCCTCAATCCGCACGAATCCCGGCCGATCTTAGACGCGGCGTGGCCGCGTCCGCTGCCGTCCGACGTGCCGATCGAGCGTGGCGTGTTCGCTGCCAGTGTGGAGACCGCCGCCAATTGCCTCCTGGACTACCCGCCACGACTAGGTGAGGACGTCGTGGTGCTGGGTCTCGGAACGGTGGGTACACTGGTGGGCGTGCTCGCGCGGCGGGCCGGGGCGCGTCGCCTGATCGGCGTGGACGCGGTGGGATTCCGACGCAGCGCGGCCCTGGAGCTGGGATTCACCCACGCCGTGCCCCCCTCGACCTCAATGGAGGCGGACATCAGGTCGCTGCTCGGCGAGCGCCGGCCGGACATCGTGTACGAGGCCTCCGCCAACGCGGCTGCCACACAGGCAGCCATTGATCTGGTAGCGGACCATGGGCTGGTCTGCGTGGTCTCGTGGTATGGCACGAAGCCCGTGCCACTGGTGCTGGGCGGCCGATTCCACCGTGGTCGGATCGGGCTCGTCAGCACCCAGGTGGGGCAGATCAACCCCGCGCTCAGAGGCCGCTGGGACCACGATCGACGCTGGGATCTGGTGAAGGAGCTCCTGCGGGAACTGCCACTGGAGCGGCTGATATCCCACCGGTTCCCGCTGGCGGACGCGTCTCGGGCCTATGCCCTGATCGACGAGGGTGCCGATTCGCTCGGCCAAGTCGTGCTCACCTACTGAACGGGCGACCGCGCCATCGGCCCAGCAAGCGACGCCTCGTCAGGCCGCAACGCTCTGCTTGAGGCCGCTGCCCGTGAGTACCACGACGTTTCGGTGGTGGGCGTCCAGGAGGCCTCGGCCGAGCAGCTTCTTCGCCACGGCGTAGGCCAGCGCCGCCGTGGGCTCCACATACAGCCCTTGGGCCGCGAGCTCCTTGCCCGCCGCCACGATCTCCGCGTCATTCGCCACGCCGGTCATCCCACCGGAGCCGCGGATAGCCTCCAGGATCTCGCGTCGACGGATGGGGCGGCTGGTGGACACACCCTCGGCAATGGAGGGGCCGCAGTCAACGGCGGGGATGTCATCCGCGCCAATCGACGCCGCGGCGTGGATCGGGGCGCAGACCTCGGACTGTGCCACCACCAGCCGGGGGATCCGCTCGATCTCGCCGGCCTCTCGCAGCGAGCGAAAGGCGTAGAAGCACCCCAGCAGTGAGCTGCCCAGCCCCACCGGCAGCACGATCGCGTCCGGCGCGGAGAATCCAAGCTGCTCCCAGATCTCCCAGCCCAACGTCTTCACGCCCTCCACGAACAGCGGCTGCCAGTTGTGGCTGGCGTAGAAGCGTTTCGTCGCCGCCTCGCGCACCGCTTCAGCCGTACGGTCGCGCGGCCCCGGCACGCGCACAAGCTCGGCGCCGTGCGCCACGATCTGGGCCAACTTGCCGCCAGATGCTGACTCCGGCGTGTAGACCTGGCAGTCGAGCCCCGCGCGCGCGGCGTAGCAGGCAATTGATGCCCCGGCATTGCCCGAGGAGTCCTCCACGATCTCACGGACTCCGAGCCGCGCCAGCGCGTTGATCAGCATCGCCGAGCCTCGGTCTTTGAAAGACCCACTGGGCATGAGGTATTCCAGCTTGAACAGGAGCGACGCGGCGCCGCGTAGGCCGGGAAGCAGCGGGGTCATACCCTCGCCAAAGTACGCCACGGCCTCGGAGCGCTTGAGCGGCAGGGCGCGGGCGTAGCGCCACAGCGAGCGCTCATCCGAGTCGATGTCGCCGCGGCGCAGCGGCGGCGCGCCCGAGTAGTTGAGGTGGCTGCCGCAGGTGCAGCGCCAGACAAGGTCAGTGTTGGCGAAGGCCGCGTTACACGCGGGGCAGGAAAACAGAGGAACCCCCTCTCGGAACTGATCGACCGCGGTGGGCGGCAGTCACGCGTCGCGTCCCTTCCCGGCCAGTGTCTCCTTGATGGTACGCAGCGCGCGCTCGGCGATGACGATCGTGCGGTCGATGTCGTCGTCGTCGTGCTGCGTCGATAGGTACATCTTGAGCCCCGGGGTCATCAGCGCGCCCTCGCGAACCATCTCGATGCCGAACTGATAGGTCGCCTTGAGGTCGTTGCGCCAGAGCTCGCGTAGGTCAGCGGGGTCGTGCTCGCCGATGATGGGCATAAAGGCCGGGCCCTCGCCAGGCGTCTGCAGGGGCACTCCCAGCCGACGGCCAGCCTCCATTATCTCGGCTCGTAGCCGATTACCGGTGGCGTGCAGCCGCTCGAACACACCGGGGCGCCGCAGCTCGTTCAGCGTAGCCACCCCGGCCGCCGTGCCGATGGGGTTGCCGGCGTGCGTACCACTGACGATCGCGAAGCGTCCCTCCGCCACACCGCGGGGATCACACAGGCTCATCACGTCGCGCCGCCCGGCGATGGCTGACGTGTTGTACCCACCACTCAGCGCCTTGCCGTACACCGCAAGATCGCAGGGGGCGCCGTAGTACTCCTGCGCACCACCCCAGGCCAGCCGGTACCCGGTCACCACCTCATCGAACACCACCAGCACGTCGTGCTGCCGCGCCGTCTCCGCCACCCGCTCCAGGAAGCCGGGCGCCGGTTTGATGCATCGCTGGAGGGGCTCTACGAGCACCGAAGAGAGCTCGGCGGCGTGCTCCGCGATGAGGCGCTGAGCGGTCTCCACGTCGTTGAACGGGGCGATCACCATCTGGCTATCCAGCGCGCGCGGAATACCCGGCGTCTCGGCCGCTGCCTCCGGCGCTGTGGCCGCCCCGTGCGGCGAGAGCGAGTACTGGGCGTAGTCGCCGACGCCGTGGTAGCCACCCTCGAACTTCATCACCTTGTCGCGACCTGTGAACGCCCGCGCCACCCGCAAGGCAAACGTGATTGCCTCCGAGCCGGAGCCCACGAAGCGAACGAGCTCCGCGCAAGGAGCGGACTGGCAGACCAGCTCCGCCAGCTCAATAGTGGGCTCGGTCAGGCTGAAGAAGGTTGCTCCCCGCTCCACCTGGCGTTTGACGGCCTCGACCACCGCCGGGTGGGCGTGCCCCAACACCAGCGGGCCCGATCCGAGGAGGTAATCGATGTACTCGCGGCCGTCGACGTCGTAGACCTTGCTTCCCCGTCCTTCACGCGCGACGAATCGCACGTCGTCCGGCAGCCTGGTGAAGCCGGGCACGCCGCCTGGCAGCGCATTGTCGGCGCGGCGCAGCAATGAATCGTGCCGTGCCGATCTGACCGAGACGTCGACGGCCATGATCCGCTCCCGCTCAGCGCATCAAGCGCTCGCGGGCCAGTTTCGCGCCCGCGGCCATCGCTGTGATCTTCTGGTTGCACATGTAGCGCGGGCTCCAGCCGAAACCACAGTCCGGATTGATCCAGACCTGCTCGGGCTTGAAGTGCTTGAGCACGCGATCGATCCGATTAGCCACGTCCTCAGGGGTCTCCGGATAGAACGACTTCACGTCAATCAGCCCGGCGCCCAGCTCGCGGCCCTTTAGCCACTCACCGGCCTTGTCGATCTCGGAGAGCTCGCGGCTGGCGAACTCGAGCACGAATTGATCGGCACGTGCCGCCAGGACACCCGGGAAGTAGTTGGCATAGGTGCGCTGGAACCGCCCGCGGCCGAAACGGTTCCCGAAGCAGATGTGGAAGCCAAGCTTGGCGTTCACACCCTCCGTGGCGAGGTTGAACATGCGGGCCATCTCCTCGCCGGAGAGGTTGCCGCGGGCCGGCTCATCAAGCTGAATGTGGGTGGCTCCCGCCGCCACGAGCGCCTTGAGCTCCGCGTTGATCACCTCGCAGAACCGCTCGGCGATCTCGATGACGCTCTTGTAGTGCTCACCGGGGTGGATCCGCGAGCCGAACGTCAGCGGCCCGGCGCACGTGGCCTTGAGCGGCTTGTTGGTGTGCTCCAGCGCGTACCTGAACTCGTCCACGATGCCCAGGCCGCCCTCTGGGACGTCGATCTTGCCAACGGCCCGGTAGCGAGTCTGCTGGTCGTAGCCCCACGGACCGTCCTTGCGGCGGATGTCGGTAGGCTCGATACCCTTGATCACCGCATAGTAGCTGTCGACGTAGCCGTCGAGACGGCGGACCTCGCCGTCCGTGATCACGTCCACGCCGGCCTTGGTCATGTCGTTGATCGCCACGTCCGCGGCGTCGTCCATCATCTCCTCGAGGTCGCCTGGGCCCCAGTCTCCGGCCTCGTGCGCCCGGACGCCGGCGAACCACCAGCTTGCCTTGCCATGGGAGCCGACCACGCTGGTCGGGAGAATCGGCAGATCAGCCATCAAGCGAACCTCTCGTTGTGAATCTCGTAAATGCCGTCAATCTTGGGGCAAGGTCCTCAGTGCGCCGCCACAGGGACGGGCTCCGTCGCGGAAGATGCGCCCAGGCTCTCGCGGACGGCGTTCAACAGACCGCCAGCCACCAGGACCCCGCGCATGCGCTCGCTCACCTCGAGCAGCGTAACAAACTCGAATCCCTGGGTGACATCGCGGACCGTGATCTCAACCGCTCCCGTGGCAACCAGGGCGCGCGCGTCCTGGATCCGCAACTCATCGTGCTGCTGGATGCGCTCGTAGTCCGCCTCGTCCGCGAACTGGAGCGCCAGCACGCCAAAGTTCGCCAGGTTGGCCCGGTGAATGCGAGCGAAGCCCTTGGCGATGACGGCCTTCACACCCAGGAAGCTCGGCCCGAGCGCGGCGTGCTCTCGGCTCGACCCCTGACCGTAGTTCTGGCCCGCCACGATGAACCCGCCACCCGCCGCCTTCGCCCGCTCCACGAAGGTGGGGTCCACCATGTTGAAGACGTACTGGGCGATGGCCGGCACGTTCGACCGCAGCGCCAGGATGTGGGCGTGCGCCGGCATGATGTGGTCCGTGCTTACGTTGTCGCCCAGCTTGATCAGCGCGGTTCCGGCCAGATCCGCGGGCAGGGGATCTTTGGTGGGGATCGGTTTGATGTTCGGTCCGCGGCGAATCTCCACATCGTCCGGAGAATCGGCCGGCGGCAGGATCATGCGGTCATCCACTACGTACGAGCGCGGCAATCGAATGGAGATGGGCTCCGCGCCCAGATCGCGCGGATCAACGATCTCTCCCCGCAGCGCGCAGGCCGCGGCCACCACCGGACTGCTCAAGTACACGTTGATACCGGGAGCGCCGCATCGGCCCTCGAAGTTCCGATTGAACGAGCGCACAGACACGGCCCCCGTCTGCGGCACCGCGCCCAGTCCCGGGCATGGCCCGCAGGACGATTCCAGCATCCGTGCACCCGCGGTGATCAGGTCACCCAGTGCGCCGTTGCGGGCGATCATCTCGTACACCTGGCGCGAGCCTGGGCTGCACACCAGGTTCACTCGATCGTGCACGAGCTTGCCGCGGACCATTGTGGCGATGGTCATCAAGTCCTGGAACGATGAGTTGGTGCAGCTTCCCACCGCCACCTGGTCAACCGGAGTTCCGGCGACCTCACGCACCTTCACCACGTTGTCTGGCATGTGAGGCTTTGCGATCAGCGGCTCGAGCTGATCCAGGTCTATCACCATGCGGTCGTCGTAGCCCGCGTCCGGATCCGGCCCCACCAGCGAGAACTGGTCCTCTCGGCCCTGCGCCCGGAAATAGCGGCGCGTCTTCTCGTCCGTCGCGAAGATGGAGGTGGTGGCGCCGCCCTCCGCACCCATATTGGAGATAGTGGCGCGGTCGGTAACCTCCAGCGAAGCAGCACCCGGACCGACGTACTCGTACACCCAGCCCACGCCACCCTTCACGGTCCGACGACGGAGCACCTCGAGGATAATGTCTTTGGAGGCCACCCACGGCCGGAGCTTCCCGCGCAGCTCAATGGCCAGCACCTTGGGCATGCGGATGTAGAAGGGGATGCCGGCCATAGCAAACGCGACGTCCTGTCCCCCGGCGCCAAGCGCCAGCATGCCCACGCCGCCACAGGTGGGCGTGTGGCTGTCAGAACCAAGCACCGTCGCGCCCGGACGGGAGAAGCGCTCCAGATGGATCTGATGGCAGATGCCATTCCCCGGCTTGGAATAGAGAATCCCGTGCTTCGCCGCGACGTCCATCAGGTAGGTGTGGTCGTCCGCGTTCCGCGTGTCCACCTGGAGAAGCTGGTGGTCCACGTAGCTAATCGAGAGATCGGTTCGCACGCGCGGCAGCCCCATGGCCTCGAACATCAGGTACGAGAGCGTGCCGGTGGCGTCCTGCGTGAGCGTCTGGTCCATCCGCAGACCGATCTCCTCGCCCGGCTCCATCTTGCCGCTCACCAGGTGCGAGGCGATCAGCTTGCGGGTCAGGTTCATCCCTCGGGCCATCGCGGCTACCCCCTGGCCCCGGCGAGCTGAGGCTGCCGCTCGTACCACGCGCGGCCGTCCAGGTAGGCGCTGGGTACGTACACGAACCCGTCCATCACGCGGCGGGCGCTGCGGAAGGTGCTCACGCTACGCGCAAACCAGCCCGCTCCACGGCGCTCCACGGAGACACCGATGTCCAGCATGCCCGCGGGGTGGCCGATTCGCACGACGCCGGTGCTCCGGGCCCGCTCGCTCGCGACCTCCGCCACCACCGTCCCCTCGATCAGCGCCGCCACGGCCGTGCACATCGCACCCGTACCGGCCATCGTCCGGTGGCACTTGCTCATCGAGAGCATCCGCGCCACCAGGTCCACGTCCGCCGCCGCCATGGGCGACTGCTTGGTCGTGGTGTAGTCCGTGGCAGGCGCCACCATCACCACCTTGGGGATGCCCCGCGTCCGCTCGCGGGCATTGCCGGCGCTCGTCGCCAGACCCAGTGTCACCGCCGCCTGGTCGCGGATGGCGTCCAGCGTAGCGCTGAGGTCGCGGTCGGCGTCGATCGCCTCGGGCAGCTCCGTCGCGGTCGCGCCAAGATCGGCCGCGCGGACGAACACCATCGGGTTCGCGGCGTCCACCAGCGACACGGTGAAAGTCCGACCGTCGGCGAGCGTGAGCGACTCCGACACCCGGCCCGTCGGCAGAACGTCGCCGCCCAGCGAGCCGCCCGGCTCCAGGTACTCCAGCGCGATCTGCGCCGCTGGTCCCGGCACGCCGTCGATCACGTAGTCGCCCTCTGCCTCCGCCCGGCCGTTGCGCACCGGCACGTGGCAAAGGTAGTGCTGTCTCGTGTTCGTGCTCAGCACACGCACCGTCGTCAGGGGCTCGTGGGCCTCCACCATGCCCTCGTCAACGGCAAAAGGGCCTATGGCAGAGGAAATGTTTCCGCAGGTGCCGATGTACTCGACCACCGGCCGCTCCACGTCCACCTGGCCAAAGCGGAAGGTGACGTCCGCACCGCTCCCCGTCGCCGCCAGGCCCACGATGGCCACCTTGCTCAGCGACGAGATCCCGCCGCCCAGGCCATCGATCTCGCGCCCGTACGGATCCGGACTGCCCATGGCGGCGAGGATGATTGCGTCCTGCTGGGTCGGCGAATACTGCGCCAAGTCTGCCTCACGGAAGATCACCGCGCGGCTGGTGCCACCCCGGTAGAACGCGGCCGGCACCTTGATCTGCGGCACGACGGGCTCCTCTCAGACAGCTTTCAAGCGCAACTGGTGGGGGAAATCAGCGAGAGGCGAGCGGCACGAACGTGCGCTCGCGGTCGCCAACGTACTTCGTGCGGGGGCGAATGAGACGATTCCGCTCGTACTGCTCGAGCGCATGGGCGCACCAGCCGACGACTCGGCTGGACGCCACGAAGTTGGTGAACAGCGATAGCGGGAACCCCAGGTAGTACAGCACCGGCGCCGCGAAGAAGTCCACATTGGCGAACAGGCCCTTGCGCTCCTTCACGTACGCTTCGAACGCCAGCGCGATGTCGGACCACTTCGTATCGCCGGACGCCTTCGCCAACGTCTCGCACATCTTGCGGAGGTGGGGTGCGCGCGCGTCGCTGGTGCGGTACACACCGTGTCCGAACCCCATGATGATGCGACGTTCCGCCAGCGCAGCATCCACGTACGGCCGCACGTTTTCAAGCGAGCCCACTTGAAGGATCGTCCGCATGGACTCATCGATGGCGCCCCCGTGTAGCGGCCCCTTGAGCGCGCCGATGCCGGCCACGATCGCGGAGTAGAGATCGGACAGCGTGCCGACCACCACCCGGACGGTGAATGTGGAGGCGTTGAGCTCATGCTCCGCGTACAGGTTGAGCGCCGTATCCAGGGCGCGTACCTTTGCCGCCTCGGGCCGTTCGCCGGTCAGCATGTAGATGTAGTTGGCGGCGTGACCGAGCCCGGGGTCCGGAGCGAGGACGGGCTGGCCAGAGGCAATCCGATGCATGGCCGCCACGACGGAGGGAACCTGGGCCGCCAGACGCATCGCCTTGGCACGATTGGCCTCTGGCGTCATCTCCTCGGACTGCGGGTCGAACGCGGCGAGCGCGGAGACGGCCGTGCGCAGCCCAGCCATGGGGTTCGCGTCCTTGGGGAGCGAGCGCAGCACGTCCAGAACCGGCTGGGGGACGGTGCGGAGCTCCACGAGGCGCGCGCTGTACGATGCGAGCTCGCTCGCTTTCGGCAGCCTCCCCTCGTACATGAGGTGGATGATCTCCTCAAAGGAGACCGCCTCCGCGATGTCGTGGATGCTGTAGCCGCGGTACTCAAGGGTACTCTCGACGCCGTCGAGGAAGGTGATGGAGGATTCGCAAGCCAGGACCCCGCGGAGGCCCGAAACCACCTGCTCCGTATCCACACTCATCGCGACGCCGTCCTTTCCTGGTCCAGAGGCCGCCAGCCGGAGGCTGACGCGGCGAATCTAGTATAGCCGTGTGCCCGATAGAAGCCGGCCCGAAGCGAGCTAGACTCGAAGCGCTCGCTCACCCACCGGCGTGACCTGTCAGAACGCGGAGATCTGGTCACTCGGCTCCCGCACTACGATCGTGGCGGCAACCCGCTGGGCCTCCCACTGGACGGATCCACGTGGGCGGGACGCTCCTGCCGCTCCAACTCTCGCGGCACCGTCTCAACACGCTGGATGTGATCGAGCGTGATCCAGTACTGCCGTTCGGCCTCGGTCACGTCGCATCACCACGAATGAGCGCGACGATGGTCTGTGTTGATTGCGCATCGGGCGGCCCGTCAGGAGGCGCCGAGCTCGCCAACCTCAATGTCAGCGTCACGTGGGGCGCCTCTCGCCCGCACCTCCAGCCGGCGAGCGAACGTGAGAAACGCCGTGTGGCCCACCATCTGGTGGTCCGGCCGCACCGCGTCGCCTTCCACGTGCCACGAGCGGAACAGCGTCTCGATTGTCTCGATCTGGCCAAAACCGCCGCCCGCCTCGAGCGCCGCCACCGTCTGCTGCACCTGAATGATCGAGGGGCTATAGCACGCAATGATGCCCCCCAGCCGCAGCGCCTCGCGGGCGTGCGGTACCACCTGCCAGGGCTCTGAGAGGTCCAGCACTACCCGGTCCAGGTCCCGCTCCGCGATCCCCTCGTAGATGTCCGCCTCTTTGATGGTGAGGTTGTCCGGGGACCCCGCGAAGAAGCGCAGGTTCGCGGCCGCCTGCGGGATGTGCTCCGGCCGCGACTCGTACACCGTGATCTGACCCGTCGGCCCCACTGCGCGCAGCAGCGCCATCGTGAGCGCCGCCGATCCCAGGCCGGATTCCACGACCCGCGCGCCCGGGAAGATGTCGCCCCATACCAGGATCGCCGCGTAGTCCTTCGGGTAGACGATGGCGGTGCCGCGCGGCATCTCCAGCACGTATTCCATCAGGCGCGGTCGCACCGCCACGTAGGCCGTGCCCTTCGAGGTGCGGACGATTGAGCCCTCGCTCAGCCCGATCAACTCGTCGTGGTCGATGTAGCCGCGGTGGCCATCGGCACGGCGTCCCGCGCGAAGCCTGATCAGCCGACGGTTGCCCGCGCGATCCAGCAGAAGGAGGCTATCGCCCTCGGCAAAGGTGGGTTGATCCATGGCGCCAGACCGTACCAAGGCACCCGGCCGCACTGCCACAGGCACCCACTTGGCCCGGTGCGTCACACCCCCGTTGCTATACTCAACGTCCGATCACTTCGAGCGCGGCGAGAGCATGGGCAAGTTCCACGTCTGGACCATTGGCTGCCAGATGAATACGTCGGACGCGCGGCGTCTAACCGAGGATCTCCATGAGGAGGGCCTGCAGGAGACTAGCACGCGCTCGGACGCCGACCTTGTTGTGATCTACTCCTGCATGGTGCGTCAGCACGCCGAGGACAAAGTGCGCGGCCAGCTTGCCGAGCTCCGCCGACTGAAGCAGGAGCGGCCGTCCACACGCGTCGCAGTGGCCGGCTGCGTGGGCGAGGTGGACGCCTGGCAGAAGCAGTACCCGTTCGTGGACTTCTTCCTGGCGCCCGGCCAGGATCTCAGCATCCGCGACCGACTGAACGACCTCGTGGAACTGGACCAGTTCTACCGAATCGAGCCCCAGGACGCGCGCCGCGTGCCCCGCGTCTCCGAGGGCGTCACGATTCACCAGGGCTGCAACCGCAACTGCACCTTCTGCATCGTGCCATCCACCCGCGGCCGCGAGCGATCGCGCACCCCAGAGGACATCCTGGCCGAGGTCCGCGGGCTCACCGCGCGCGGCACCAAGGAAGTCATCCTCCTCAGCCAGATCGTCGAGCGGTACGGGCGAGACCTTCGGCCCCGCGTCTCCCTGGCAGAGCTCCTGGCCCGACTCGACGCCGAGGTGCCAGGGCTGGAGCGAATCAGGTTCCTCACATCCTACCCGGCTGACTTCCACCGCGACCTGATCGAGGCCATCGCCGCGCTCCGCACGGTGTGCGAGGACGTGAACCTGCCGCTCCAGTCAGGGGACGACGAAGTGCTCCGCGCGATGCGCCGCGGCTACACGGTGGATCTCTACCGTGACCTGGTGCACCGTCTGCGCGAGCGCGTGCCGGATCTCGGCATGTCCACTGACATCATCGTGGGGTTCCCCGGCGAGACGGAGCGCCAGTTCGAGAATACGCTGAGCGTGCTCGAGGAGATCCGCTTCGACGTGGTGCACGTAGCGGCCTACTCGGTGCGGCCCGGCACTCCGGCTGCCGAGATGGAGGATCAGCTACCGTTGGGAGAGAAGAAGCGCCGGCTCCAGGCCGTGGAGACCCTCCAGCGCGGGATCTCCGCCGAGCGCCACGCCGCCCTGGTCGGCCGGACCGTGGAGGTCCTCGTTGAGGGCGAGGCCAAGGGCAAATGGTACGGCCGCACCCGCACCAACCGCCTGATCCACGTGGAGTCGCCTGAAGACCTGGGTGGGCAGCTCGTGGACGTCCACGTCACGTCCGCCGGCGACTGGTCGGCGCGGGGCGACCTAGCGGTGCCGGTCTCGGCCTAAAGGGCCCGCGCATCCATCACCGTCCTGGCGGCTGCGGAGGGATGGGCTGCGCCGGGACAACCGCGGTCGCGACCGGCCTCGCGGCCGGCAGCGGCCTGAGCCCGGACGGCGACGCGGATTGCCCCGAGACCGTGAGTCTGAGCGTGCCCCCGCTTGAAACTGCGCTACCCACCTGGATCAGGTAGGTCTGGCCCGCGATCGCATTGAACGTGAGCGAGCTAGACGTGCTGGAACGCAGAGAGAGCACGTCGTTGTTGCAAGCCACCGCCTGGAGCGCACTCAGGTACGGCCCGATGTAGACCACCACGGCGCTATCGAAGGTGCTCCCCTCGGTGTCAATGGTGATCGGGCCCGCCGCGGACGCCGTGTACCGATACCAGACGGTCTTGCCGAGGTTGATCGACGGTAAGCCGCACAGCGAGCCGAGGCCCAAGGGCTCGTTCGCATCGACGGTCGCGGAGGTCGTGTCCACCGACACGTGCACAGGCAGCGAGGTCAGAACGGAAGCCTGCGAGAAACTGTCATTTGGCAGAGCGGCATTCAGCAGCCCGAAGTTAGCCGTGACCGACCTGACGGAATCAACGGTCACGACGCACGAGCCGGCGCCAACACAGGCCCCGGTCCAGCCCAGGAACGCCGAGCCCGCGTTGGCCGTGGCACCGAGGGTCAGGGTGGTTGTGGAGCCAAACGCCTCGAAGCAGTCACTGCCGCAGGCGATCCCTGTCCCAGCCACGCTGCCAGACCCGGCCCCGATCCGTGAAACGGTGAGCGACCTGGGGACGGGCGTTGCGGTTGATGTTGGAACGTGCGTCGAGGTCGCCGTAGGCACGCGGGTACTCGTCGCGGTGGGGGCGGCCGTCCGAGTTGCCGTGCTGGTCGCAGTGGGCGTCAGAGTCGGGCGGGGTGTACTCGTCGGGGCTGGGGTGCTGGTCACAGTCGGTGTCGGCGTCTCCGTCGGCGCCGGCGCGCTGGTCGCGGCCGGCGTCGGCGTCTCCGTCGGCACCGGAGTGCTGGTCGCGGCCGGTGTCGGCGTCTTCGTCGGCACGGACGTGTTCGTCGCGTTCGGCGCCGGCGCGCTGGTCGCGGCCGGCGTCGGCGTCTCCGTCGGCAACGGAGTGCTGGTCGCGGACGGTGTCGGCGTCTCCGTCGGCACGGACGTGTTCGTCGCGTTCGGCGTCGGCGTCTCCACGGGTACCGGTGTGCTGGTCGCGGACGGTGTCGGCGTCTCCGTCGGCACCGGTGTGTCAGTCGGCACCGGGCTGCTTGTCGAGGTGGGTGTCGGCGTGTCCTTCGGTGCTGGGGTACTCGTCACCGTTGGTGACGGAGTGTCAGTCGGCGCCGGTGTATCCGTCGCGGTCGGCGTGGGCGTATCCGTTGGCACCGGCGTACTCATCACCGTCGGCGTCTCCGCCGGCGTGCTGGTCGCGGTCGGCGTCGGAGTCTCGGCCGGCACGGGCGCGCTGGTCGGCGTCGGCGTGTCGGTAGGCACGGGCGTGCTGGTCGCCGTCGGCGTGTCCGTCGGCACGGGCGTGCTGGTCGCGGTCGGCGTCGGCGTCTCTGTCGGCACCGGTGTATCCGTCGCGATCGGCGTCGGCGTCTCCGTCAGCACCGGCGCGCTGGTCGCAGTCGGCGTCGGCGTCTCCGTCGGGGCCGGTGTGCTGGTCGCGGTCGGCGTGCTGGTCACAGAACCGACGCAGCCGTTGATCAGCACCGAGCCCGATGGTAAGGACGCGCTCACGGTTACCAGGTCCGGCGATCCATCTCCGTTCACGTCACCGGACACGATCCGGTGCGGCGACGCCACCCCGGCGCTGACACTGGTCGCCCCACTGAGGGCCCCGGCACCAAGGCCGCGGAAAATACTCACGGTCCCAGCGCCCCCATTCGAAGTTGCCAGATCCGCGAGACCATCGCCGTTTACATCGATCGCGACGATGCCGGACGAACCCGGTTCCGCGGGATAGTTCGCCCCCTGGCTGAACCCACCTGACCCGCTGTTCATGACGATCTGGACATCGCCGGCGATGTTGGACACGGCAAGGTCAGGCCATTGGTCCCCGTTGACGTCGATCACGGCCAGGTCGTATGGGCTACCGTTGACACTCACTGATCTCGGGTGAGCCAGTATGCCGCCCTCTCCACCGAAGTACACCGTCACGCTGCCACTGTCACTTGCGACGGCCACATCTGGCATCAAATCTCGATTGAAGTCCGCGACGGCAACGGCGCGCGTGCCGCCGCCGGCGGGAAGCGATTGCCATGGCATTAGCTCGCCAGATCCGTCGCCCAGAAAAGTCGTAAAGCCCCCTGACCGGTCGGACATCACGACGTCAAGATGCCCATCGCCATCCAGGTCGGTCACGGCCAGGCCGTAGTGCTGACCGATCGGGCCAAACGGGCCATGCACTGCCGTGACTCCACCAGAACCGTCGCCGAGCAGCACGATCAACCTGCCCGCGGAGCTGGCGACCACAAAGTCCGGATGAGAATCCTCATTCACGTCGCCCAACGCGACGGCGGAGGCACCGGCGATAGCCGTGAAAAGCGTCGCCGGACCGAATCCGCCGATCCCATCGCCGAGCAGGATCGAAATCGTTCCGGCCGATGCGCTCGCCGTCACCGCGTCGACTCGGCCGTCTTGATTTGCGTCGCCGAGCGCAACGAAGTCCGCGGTGTGAATCAGCGGAAACGGTTGGCCCACCCCAAAAACGGGCGACGGGCACTCGACCGCTGACGCAGGGCGCCGAATCCACGGCCCGGCGCCCGCCACCCATGACCGCCCTTCGGTCGCCGGGGGCGACTGCGCGGCGATCACCGGCGTTGATCCGTTGCTGAACGCACGAGCCCACCCCAACTCGACACGAGCAGCGCCGGATGGCATGGTCACCGCGGCGAGTGCCACCCCGATAACGATGCGAAACCTCACGGCCCGCCAACCGTGGGCGAGCGCACGCCACCACCCCAGGTGCGCGAAGTCGTCCACGCATCGCAATTGAGCATCCCCCCTTTGCCACATCACGCGAGCTTGCGCCAGATCGCTAGATCGTCACAAGTTTACGAACGCTGGAGTATAGGCCGGCTCCGTCGGATGTCAAGGTAGTCGGATCAGCGGGGCAGCAACCGGTGCTCCAACTCGCGAAGCGACCGCTGGAGATCCTGGCCTCGCTCCTGGAACTCGTAACTCACCTCCACTATCGACTTGCCGACGTCAAAAAGCCGGGCCAGGTTTGCCGGCGTGGCGTCAAGGACCACGTCCACGGGGGTAGCGCGGATGGTCGCCGCGAGATCGACAATCTGGTCGTGGCTGTAGCCGAGCGCCGGGATCTCATTTGCGAGGTGGGGGAACGCCTGGAATGCCCCAGCGATCGCGCCGACCGCGTACGGTCGTGGGTCCACGATCTCGGCCGCACCGAAGCGTCGCGCCGCCAGCGTACCCGCACCCGTGGCCATTCCGCCGTGGGTCAGCGTTGGGCCGTCGCCGACCACGACCACGCGCTTACCTGTCACGAGGTCCGGCCGGTCCACCGCCACCACGAGCTCGCCAAGCGCGATCGGCGCGCCTGGCCGCAGCCGCTCCGCGCTGGCGCGCAGCCGTTCCACGGCGGCGGGATCGGCGCTGTCCACCTTACTGATGACCAGCACGTCCGCCATCCGCGCGTTCGCCTCACCCGGCCAGTACGCAGTCTCCTGACCGGGACGCCGCGCGTCAAGCAGCACGATGTGGAGGTCCGGACGGATGAACGGGAGGTCGTTGTTGCCGCCGTCCCACACGATCACGTCAGCCTCCGCCTCGGCTCGCTCCAGAATCCGCTGGTAGTCCACACCCGCGAACACCACGGCGTCCTCGCGCAGGTAGGGCTCGTACTCTTCGCGCTCCTCAACGGTGACCTGGGCGGCGTCCAGATCCACGGCACCGGCGAACCGCTGCACCGCCTGGCGCTCCAGATCGCCGTAGGGCATCGGGTGGCGGATGGCCACCACCCGGTGTCCCCGCGCGCGAAACCACCGTACTAGCCAGCGCGCCAGCGCGCTCTTTCCCACGCCCGTCCGCACCGCGCCGACGCTCACCACCGGACGGCTCGCGCGCAGCATGGTGGCGTTGGGGCCCAGCAGCCCGAAGCTCGCGCCGGCGGCGACGACTCGCGCCGCTTTGTGCATCACGTCCTCGTGGGCCAGGTCGCTGTACGCCAGATACACCCAGTCCACGGCCTGTTCTCGAATCAGCCGATCGAGCTGTTCCTCGGGATAGATGGGTATGCCATCCCCGTACAGTGGCCCGGCGAGGCCTGGCGGATAGCGGCGACCAGCGATGTTGGGGATCTGCGCGGCGGTAAATGCCACCACTCGCGTCTCGGGATCCTCGCGAAACACGAGGTTGAAGTTGTGGAAGTCACGACCGGCGGCTCCCATGATGATCACGCGACGGGCCCCCACCCTCTCCTCAACGCTCATCTCATCGCTCCCGTCTGAAGCGTGCCACCATGACGCGACCGAGCGCTCGTCCGGCGAGTCGCCCGGCCAAGCGATCCAGTCGCGCGATCCCGGGAATGCGTGTGGCCGCTCCGACCGGTGGGTAGGCGCTGAAGTAGCTGGCCGCCTCCAGCCGTAGGCCGACCTGGCCGAACACAACCGCCACCCCACGCGGGCCGAAGTGGTATTGCTCGCTGCCCGGGTCTCGGTATCTCCGCCACCATCTCAGCGTGCCGCCGGGATCGCCAAGCCAGTGGTAGAGACTGGGATTAGGAAAGTCCACCACCGCCAACCCGCCTGGCCTCAGGACGCGCGCCACCTCACCCGGCACTCCCACGTACGAGGCTACGCTGGCGTAGCCAAAGCTCACGATTGCGTCCACACTTTCATCCGGCAGCGGGAGCTCGTACGCGCTGGCCTGGAACCGCGGCGTGGATCCGCGCCTGCCGCACTCACGCAAAGCTAAGCCAGAGAGGTCCGTCGCAATCAGGCGGATGTCGCGGCTCAGCGCGAGCCGGGCGGTGATGTCGCCGTCACCGCAGCCCAGGTCCAACACAAGCGGAGGCTCGCGCGACCCGAGCGGCAGGTGCGCCAGGTGCTCGAACGACTCCTCGGCGCAGCGTTCGACCGTGAGCGCCCGCGCCCGTCCGAGATTCGGCGACCGCCAGAACTCGTCCCACCAGTCCTGGCCCTTTCGGCCCGACGTGGGACGGGGTGTCACGCTAGGTCCAACCGTCCGTGGACATGACGATGGTCACCGGACCGTGGTTGACGAGCTCCACGTCCATCATCGCGCCGAACTGGCCCGTGGCCACCCGGAAGCCGCGCTCGCGAAATCGGTTCGCTACGTGCTCCACCAACGGCTGAGCGATGGCTGGCGGCGCGGCGCGGGCAAAGCCGGGGCGCCGCCCTTTGAGGTCCGCGTACAGCGTGAACTGGCTAATCACGAGGATCTCGCCGCCCACCTGGTCCGCGGCCAGGTTCATCCGACCGTTCTCGTCCTCAAAGGCGCGTAGCGTGGCCATCTTCTCGACCAGCCCGTCCGCGATAGCGGTGTCGTCTCCCGGGCCAACACCGAGCAGAATGGCCCAGCCGTGCCCAATGGCGCCCACTTCGGCACCGTCCACCGTCACACGAGCCCGTAAGACCCGCTGCATCACCGCGCGCATCGCGGGCCTACTGTAACAGCCTCCGAAGAGACGGCGCGTGCTCTAGCTGGTGCTGGCTGCCGCGGGCGTTGTGCTGCTCGATGAGCTGGATGAGCTTGAAGCATCGCTGGACGACGAGCTAGCCGAGCTAGAAGACGTGCTGTCGGATCCGCTCTTCGACTCGCTTGATGCCTCGCTCTTGGCTTCGCTCTTGGATTCCGAAGCTGGCTTCGCCGAGTCGGCGGTCGAGCCGGAGCCGTTCGAGCCCTTGTAGTCCGTGTTGTAGAAGCCACTGCCCTTGAAGTGGATGCCGGGTGCGTGGATTACCTTTCGAAGGCTTCCGCCGCACTTCTCGCACGTCTCCAGTGGCGCATCCGAAAAACTCTGGCGCAACTCGATGATCCCGGAGCACGCCTGGCACTCATACGTATAGATTGGCAACGCAGCCTCCTTTCCCCGGAGCCTCGCTCGGAACCGCGGGAGCCCACCGCCCCCACAGAAAAACGACCCGTGCCCCATTGAGCGCACGCGGCCGCCGGGCCCAGTATAGCAAACACCCCGCGGACGGATGGGAAATTGGCCTGGCAGCACCGCCAGGCCAGCGGGCCTCTCAGTGGGTCTACGGGTAGATCGGGATCCGCTCTAGCCCCATGGTCTCGGGCAGTCCACACATCAGATTGATGTTCTGGAGCGCCACGCCGGCCTGCCCCTTGAGCAAATTGTCGATGGAGCCGATCGCCACCAGACGGTCGTTCACCTGGTCCACCACCACCGAGACGTCGCAAAGGTTGCTGCCGAGCACGGCCTTGGGCCCGGGGGTCACGCCTCGTGGCTGGACCCTGACGAACGGCTCGTCCCGGTAGGCGTCCTCGTAGAGGGCCTGGGCCTCTTCGGCTGAGATGCTCCGCGTCAGGTTGGCGTAGCAGGTGGTGATGATCCCGCGTGTCGTGGGCACCAGGTGCGGCACAAACGTCAGCTTCACAGGCTTCCCGCCCACCTGCTCTAACGTAGCCCTCGTCTCGTACGCGTGCTGGTGGCCCGCGATGCGGTACGGCGTCACGCTCTCGTTTCGGTCTGGAAAGTGAAACGTGGCCGAGGGCTTCTTGCCACCGCCGCTGATGCCGGTCTTGCCGTCCGCGATCAGCGAATACACGTCGACGATCCCCGCGCGAATGGCCGGGGCCAGCGCCAGGATCATCGCCACGGCAAAGCAGCCCGGATTCCCTACCACCCGCGCCTTCTGGACGCGCGCGCGGTTTACCTCGGGCACGCCGTACACGCACTCGTCCAGCAGCTCCGGCGCCAGGTGCGGCTTACCGGCGACGTTCGGATGGTCCCGGGCGTAGCCCTCGTACAGCGGCATGCCGGTGAACCGGAAGTCGCCGCTGTAGTCCAGGACTTTGATGCCGGATGCCACCAGGCGCGCCGCGTGGGACATACCCACACGGTCGGGCGTGGAGAAGACAACCACGTCAGCGTCCTGGCCCACGCGGTCATCCGTCGCGTCCTCAACCATCCGATCGCAGAATCCCCTCAGGTGGGGATAGAAGTCGCTGAGTGGCCTGCCGATGTCAGACTTCGCGAGGAGCGAGGTGATCTCGATCTCCGGATGGCGCAGCAGCATCTCGGTGATGCCCACGCCGCCATAGCCGGTTGCTCCCACGATCTGCGCGCGAACCACTCAGTACCTCCCACGGGGTGCCTTCTCCAGGAGGGCGCCCCGGCTCGGAGTATACGGCAGCCAAGAACGGCGGCCAGAGGACTCAAGGCGAGCCGCTAGCGTGTTGCGGTCAACCGCTCCGCATAATGGGCTAGCAACGGGCCGAATACCACGCCGATCGGCACGATCAGTGCGAACACCGCGGTGGCCCAGATCGCCAGACGACGCGGCCGGTCCAGTCCAAGCCCGAGGCCCGCCGGGGTAGCGGCTGCTGAGGCTGGCCCAAGACGCTCGCCTACCAGCAGGAGCAGTCGCCACAGAGCGACCGCCTCCAGCACCATGAACGCGAGAACCACCACGGGCTGCCCCACGCCGTAGATGTCCACGCGCCACGTGTCGGTGGCAAAGAAGTACGCGCCCGCCACCGAGAACAGGAGGGTCAGACCTCCGTTCCAGAGGGCATGGCTCCCCACGGCCAATCCGTACAGTGCCAACAGGCGCTCCCACCGTCCGGGCTCAGTACCGCGCAACGCCCCGTACCAGCCCAGCGTCACCATCCCCGCGTTGAGCGGGTGGAGAACCCCGCCAATCCCCCGGAGCGTCGCCACCGCCCCCCAAGCGCTCGATCCGCTGGCCTGGTAGAGCATGTTCTCCATCACGGCAAACCCCACGCCACAGGCCATCCCAACCACGAATGCCTCGGTGGACGAGCGGAGACGGCGCATCAGGATCAGCGCCCCGATCGGCTTGGTCATCTCCTCTACAAGGGGCGCCACGACGGCGCTTCCGACCATGGCGACCACGAGGGCCGGTGAATAGAACAGGCGCTCCAGGCCGGGCGATGCCAGGACGTGCGCGACGATCTCTCGCAGCGGCATCAGCGCCACGTAGCCGAGCAACCCCACCACTCCGCCGAGCAAGAGCGTGACGGTGGTCGACAGCAACGACCCCGTCAGCAGCCCGAACAACGCCCGGCGCCACGTCGTGGCACCGGGCAGACGGAGACAGGCAAACGCCAGCGCCGCGAGCGGGGGCAGCATGGCAGCAAGCCAGAAACCAGGCAAGGCCAGTACCGTCAGTGCTCCCAGCGTGGCGATCTGCCCGACGACGATTGCCGCAAACGCGACTCCCCCGATCACGAGCGGGTGGGGCAACCGCAGTGGCTGCGCCAGCCGCCCGCCGCGTGACAAGAGTACGCGCAAGCCTACGGGCACGCAGAACAGCAGCACGTACAGCAGCGCGCCGACCGCCGGCACCATGCCGGCCGAGCCGACGAAGAGCAACGCGAGCGCCCCGATGGTCCCCAACAAGCTCACGCCAATGACGCCAAGCACGAGAACCACGAGCAGGAACGATCGCAGCGTCGACGAGCGCCCTGACTGTCCAGCCGCGCTCACGTCTCACATCCCGTCGCGCATTCCGTCGCGCACCCTGGTGAGCTCATTCCCAGCGCTCCAGGCGCGCCTGCCAGGCCGCGACTATGGCCGGAATTCGCTGCCGCTGTCGCTCGATCCAGATAACGCCACCGATCAACACCAGGCCGACCAACGCTACCAGGTACCAGGTATCGAGCGCCCGTAGCGGATCGATCAGCAGGATTCCCATGTCCACCACCATCGCTACCGCGCCAGCGAAGAATGTGTCGCGCCACCGAAGCGCAGCCCCAGCACTCACCAGGATCGCGCTCTCAACCAGTAGGAAGGCATCGTACGGGTAGCGGTCAAGGCCGCTCCCGAGGTAGCCGACCGCCTGGACGAGCGAGATCACCAGCAGCACCGCGAGGCCAGTATCTTCCAGGACCCGTTTGATTCGAATCGGCGCCCCGCCACGCCATTCGGTGAACGCGATGCCCAGTACGTAGAGGCCCACCGGCGCGGCGTACATCTGCGGTTGGCCCACCTCGAACACCATGAGCTCCAGCAAGTAGCCAACCGTGAGCAATCCCACACCCGGATAGAACAGGCGTCTACGGCGCAATAGCGCGGCACGCCCGATGATCGTCAGGCCCAATAGACCCGCGGTAGCCGCGAGCACGTCGAGGGCGCCCCGCGACAACGGGTACACCTGAACGAATGGCGCCAACACTAGCGTCCCCACGCCGATAGCGAGCGAGCCCCACTGCAACGGCTCGACCCACACGCTCACTCGATCGCCACGTACGAGTCGAGCTGCCGCGGCCAGCGACTGCAGCGCCAACGCGGCACCGGCCCAGTACGCCGGCTGCGCGTCCAACCGGATCCCGGCTCGGCGCAGCCAGTGCTCGTACGCCAGCACCAGGGCCGCCAGGCTCGCGGTGGCAAGACCGCGATCTCGTCGCGCCGCTGCCAGGAGGGCGCACAGGGCAGCGATCGCCAGAGCAGCCTGCAGACCGACCTGGGGCAACGGCGCGCTCCCGATGCACGCCAGCGCGGCGCACGTCCATCCGGCCACGTGCAGCGGGAGAGTCCAGCGAATCACGCTGGCACGCGCCTGCGCCGTAGCGGCTGATGCCTCCTCACGCACCCGCTCATCGGGGTCCGGAAGGAGGGCGGCCCGGGTCGCCGCTCGGACGAACCTCCAGGTGCCGAGAGTGGGCGGCCAGCGCCACTCGATAGCAGCCGCCAGGCCAAGCAGCACCCAGGCGGGCGCGGCAAGCGTGGCCGCCGAGCGCGCGGGCTCCATAGCCAGATCCAGATAGAAGCCGGCGCTGAGATAGGCCACGATCACGGTGGGGAGCGCGGGCCCCAACCAAATGGGAGACCGCGTGAACGCCACGGCGAGTCCGAACACAAGCGCGCTTCCCAGCCACGCAACGGTGATCCGCGGCTGGCCCGGGTACGAGAGGGCCGGCATCGCGACCGCCTCGACGCAGGCCAGGGCGTACCACGGCACGGCCCAGAGAGACCCTGGACGGCCGTCACGCCGCGACGGCCCAGCCACCTCCGGTGTGCCTCCCGTCGATGCGTAGCGGCGACGAACGTACTCGCCGATGCCCAGGGCAGCCAGCGCCAGCGGGAGGAGGGCGGGCCCGTGCCAGGCGGGGTCCAGGCGGGTGAGGCCCAGTCCCACGTGGTAGGCCACGGCCAGCGCGGCGGCCGCCGCCCACCCGAACAGCGGCTCGCGAAGCATCAGCGCCGACCCCGCGTAATAGACCACCGCCAGGGCGAACGACCAGACGATCAACGACCGCTCTTGATTTACCACGCGGGCGAGGCCAACCGCGCTGAGCACATAGCCCACCACAAGAAACGGGAGAGCGTAGGACCCCAGCCCCTCCGGGAGCGGCTGGCGGCCGCCGACGCGCTGCAACCCCATCGCCACGACCCCATAGAGCAGGCCGAGCAGCACAAAGCCAATGCCGGACCAGCGATTGAACGCGTCGAACAGGCTGAGCAGTTCCCACATAAGGACCGGGAGGAGCACGGCGACCGGGTAGAGCCAGCCGCTGCCGCGACGGAGGATGGCCGTGGCGGCGTACAGGACGATCGACGCGGCCAGCACCACCGGGCGCGTCGCCGGGTCCGGCAGCGCCACCACCGGGGCGATGGCGGAGAGCGCGAAGCCCACCAGTCGCCACGGCGTCCGGTGGCTCGCCGGCAGGGCGCGAGCCCACCGCCCAATCGCGGGGAAGGCGAGCGCCTGAGCGCTCAACACCAGCGCGTACCTGTCGAGCGTGGCGCCCAGCCAGTAGGTCAGGATCATGGTCCACGGCGGCACGAGACCCACGGCGAGATAGGTGAACAGCGCGCGCACGGCACTCGCCGGCCCGCCCCCGGAGCCAACCAGTCGAACGACGAGCCGCTCGTACGACGGGAACCGTCCACGATGCACGAGCACCGAGGAGACCGCGTAGACCGCGATCGCAAACCCCACCACCTGGAGCGCGCCGGTCGAGTCGAGCGCGGACACCAGCATCGACGCGACGAGAAGGAGGTAGCCGCCCAGATACACCGGACGGGCGAAGCGGCCATCGCCTCGGTCCACGAACCAGGCGAGCACCAGGTAGGCGAAGGCAACACCCGCCAGCAGCCGGGCCACGTCCGCCTCATCGATCACATGGCCGAATCTCAGCAGCACGTCCGCGAACAGCGACGTGATCGGGATCAGCGCCAGCCAGACGAGGCCGTACAGGAGCGCGCCAGTCGCGCGGACGACCGACCAGGCCGCGAGGAAGCCGAGCAGGAGCACGAAGGTCCCGCTCACGAGCGTCGGCATTTGACGGACACCGACCAGCGGACGCGCGATCCAGTACTGGTCCAGACCCTGCAGCAAGGCCACCAGGCAGGCGAACGCGCCGGCCAGCATCAGCGGCGAGGCCAGTGCTGAGCGCGAGACTCGCGTGCCGAGCAGCGCGGCGGCGAGCGTGCGGCGCTGCTCACCGGCTCGCCTGAGCAGCGTCTCCGCGAGCGTCAGGAGTGCCGCGCCCAGGACGCTCCACCAGAGCATCCGCTGGGGCGCGTCCAGCGACGCATGATCGCGGAGGTAATCGAGCTGAAGCTGGAACGTCATGGGCAGAAGCACCGCGCCAAGCCAACCGGGCGCCCGACGCCTCAGCAGCGCCGAAGCCGCGAACAGGAGAACGGTCAGGACGAAGAGCGTTGCGATCCGAGAGAGCTCATGCTGCGGCGGCCACCAGACCGCCACCAGCGAGAGAGCCACGGAGACCTGGACGGTCGGGCGGGTCGCGAGCGCGCGATACGGCGGCGGAGGATCAGGCCGCTCGTGCCGACCGCGGGCGGCTCCCGCGACGAGATATGCAAGCGCGAGAAGCGCCAGGCACACGTTGTGCCAGGCCGCCTCCCACGGGGCCTTTGCCAGCGTGAGCAGATATGCCACCGGGATCGTCCACGCCGCGGCGTACACGGCCGAGCGCACGCCGAACAGTCGGCTCGTCAGGACGTAGTACAGGGATCCCAGCCACCAGCCCCCGCCGATGGCGTACTCGTCGCGCGCCGTGACGGCCTCGCCGAACATCTGGAACCAGGCATCGCCGCCGAACCTGGCAGAGAGCAGGAGGACCATGGCCAGGGGCGTCGCCACCCGAGACGCCCAGAGTAACCCCCACCCCAGCTCCTCTGATCGCATGCGGGCACGGGACGCGGCGTAGAGGTAGCCGATCGCCAGTGGGACGACCATCGCGAGGTTCCACACCACCGGCAAGCCCAGCGAGTTGAGCGCGGCCAGCACCTCGCTTCCGGCGGCGATCGCCGTGGACAGGGCGAACAGGCGGTCTCTCAGGAACCAGTGCGCCGTCACGTAGAGGGGCAGCGCCACGCTCGAGGCAATCAGCCAGAGCGAGCGTGGCGCCCAGTTCATGATCTGCTCCTGACCCAGCGTCCAGACGGACAGCGGCACGAACGCCCCGGCGATACCGAGGAGCGCTCCACCGGCAATGCGAAGGCGCAGCTTCTGCCGGACGAACGCGCCGGACGAGAAGAACAGCAGCGCGGTGACGACGACCGCCAGAAGGTGGGCTACTGGGCTGAGGCCGGTGGGATTGAGCGTGGAGATCACCGCACCCGAGACGAGGATCAGCAACGCGCCCAGCGTAAGCAGCACGTGGAGTGTGCGTTCAGACAGGAGATAGCCCCCAACGTCACGCCAGGCGAATGCCGGCCCGGCCGCCGCGGGCTCGGCGGGGGGCAGGGGTGGAGGTGGGGACGGCGGAGTCGGGCGGGTGGGCCGGCTGGAGGGTGGTGGCCGATCCTCCTCGGCGGGGACTGATGGCGCAGGGGATGGGACCGGTAGCTCCACAGCCGGCGCCGCGGGCGGAGGCGGGGCCAGCCGTGCCTTTACCGACTCCACCTCTTGTTGCACGGATGCCAGCAGCGACCCGGCCAGATCGGGTGGAAGGCGGTTCTCGTCTCGCCAGCGGCTGAGACGCTGCTCGAGGAATCCGAGCTGTGAGAGCCTCTCGAAATCTGCGGCGAATGGCTGGAGATCAGCCCCGCAGACGGCGCAGGACAGAGACCGCGGCGGGCAACCGGAGCCGCACGCGGGGCAGCTCACGGCGGTCATGTCAGTCGCTAGCCGGCGCCACCGATTCCGGGTGGCAGCAGCGGTGTGGTGCCAGCCGGCATCCGCTTGGCCCGCTCTGCCGTGAGCACCCAGGCGGCCAGCACCTCCGCCAGCGCCTCACCCAGCTCACGGGTGAGCTCCGCCGGGCCGCCGCGCGGGTGGGCTCCGACCGTCCAGGTGGACAGGCCCACGATCAGGGCGATGGTGCCGTCGTCCTCGCGCTCGTTGGCCAGATGATCCGGCCGCGTGCCCCAGCAACCCAGGCGGGGGTTGAGCTCGCCAAACGGTCGTGGGCGAGGATCGTAGAAGTCCACCACCACCTCGGTGAGACGGCTGCACAGCAGCGACCAGAGCGTTGACGCGAGCGCCGGGTCTACGCCCAGATCGGAAAGCGTCAGCGGCACGCCGTCCATCGACACCATCATCTGGACGGTCTCCGTGTCCTCCTCACCGTCCAGATCCCGCTGTATCTGCGAAACCACCAGTTGAAACGTGTACGGGCCGATCCGCAGCCGATTGGACACCGCGGGGATCGAGAAGTCCGGCAGCGGCACGGACCAGCCGTGGCTCACGCCGCCACCTCCGGCCGCTTCACCACGGCGCCGTCGCGAACCACCCACGAGACGCGCGAGCCGTCCGCCAGCACGGAGATATCCGCCAGTGGATCGCCATCCACGACGATGACATCCGCGCGCTTACCGGCCTCGAGCGTGCCGATCTGATCGGACAATCCGATGGCGTCGGCCGCCACCCGCGTCGCGGCAATCAGCGCGTCAGCGGCGCTAAACCCTTGCAGCATCATCAGTCCGAGCTCGGAGCCGTTCTCTCCGGGCCGATTGAACGGCGTGCCGCAGTCCGTGCCGAAGGCGATCTTGATCTTGGCCGCGTAGGCGTCGTGGACGCTGCGGCGATGCCACTCCGCCACCTCCTCAGCCTTGCGGACCACGTGCGGCGCGATCCCCGCCTTCAGGCCATTGGACACGATGTTCTGGCTAGCCACCAGGGTGGGCACCAGGAAGGCGCCCCGAGAGCCGATCAGGTCGATCGCTTCCGCGTCCAGCATGGTTCCGTGCTCAACCGTGTCCAGCCCAAGCCGCACGGCGGCTTTCACCCCGCCTCCGCCGTGGCAGTGTCCGGCTACCCGCCGTCCAAGCTGGTGCGCCTGGTCGATGGCCGCGTGAAGCTCGTCGTCCGTCCACTGGATCGCACCCACGTCCGAGCCATCCGTCATTACCCCGCCGGTCACCAGCAGCTTGATCACGTCCGCGTGCATCCTAATGGCCTCGCGCACCGCCAGACGGGCAGAGTCTGCCCCGTTCACGAGACCCTCGCGGAACACGTGGACCTCGGGACGGTAGTAATTGTCGCCGTGGCCGCCCGGCACCGTCAGCGACATACCGGCCGCCAGCACCCGTGGCCCCACGCACAGTCCCTGATTGATCGCGTCGCGGATGGCGATGTTGCTCCAGCCCGGGGCGCTCAGGTCGCGCACCGTCGTGAAGCCGGCCATCAGCATCTTGCGGGCGTTGTCCGCTCCGCGCAGCGCCTGCAGGGGGATCGTGTCCTTCAGCCGCCGCAGCTCCGCGTTGGCCTCCGATGTGCTGGTCAGGTGCACGTGGCAGTCGATCAGGCCAGGGAGCACCAGCTTCCCCGTGGCGTTGATCCGCGCCGCGCCATCCGCCGCGGCGACCGACCCCGGCGCTCCCACGGAGGCGATCCGCCCATCCCGCACCAGCACGTCCGCCGCGCGGGGCGCTGCCCCCGTCCCATCGAACACGCGCCCCCCGGCGATCAGCAGCTCCGGCACAGACCCTCCAGCGAACGCCGCCGACGACTACTCGGCCAACGCGTCGCCAGGATCATATCAACCCACGAGCGCGCGCTCGCGCGCATTCGCGGGGCTGGTGGCGCGCGCCGTCGGCAGCCCCACCACGAATCGCGCGCCGCCGAGCGTGGACTCGCCGGCGGTCACATCTCCTCCGTGCGCCTCCACGATGGCGCGCACCAGCGCCAGGCCGAGTCCGGATCCCCCCGTGGGGCCCGCGCGGGCCGCCTCGGTGCGGAAAAACCGATGGAACACTCGCTCGCGATCGCCAGGCTCAATGCCTGGGCCGTCATCCGCCACGGCCACTTCAATCCGCCGCCCGACAACGGTCGCGCCCAGCTCCATCCGGCCACGATCCGAGGCGTATTTGGCCGCGTTCTCAAGAAGGTTTCGAAAGACTATGCGTACCTGCTCGGTGGTGGCTCTTATCAGGGGAAGGTGGGGCGGCACGTCCACATCTACCCGCAGCCCGCGAGACTTGAAGACCGGGCCAAGCTCGTCCACCAGGTCGTACAGCAGAGGCGAGAGGTCCACGTCCACACGCGAGTCGGCTCGGCCCTCATCCAGCGCGGACAGCGTCAGGAGCTGATCCACTGTGCGCGACAGACCGTCGATGGTGGACTCCATGTCTGCAAGGTAGTCACGCGCCAGAGTCGGCTCCTCATCGCCGTGCGCGCGCACCAGCTCCAGGCGGAGCCGCAGGCCGGTAAGCGGCGTGCGAAGCTCGTGCGCGGCGTTGGCGACCAACTCACGCTGTCGTCGCAACGTGGCATCCAGGCGGTCGGCCATGCGATTGAACGCCACCGCCAGGCGCTGAATTTCACTCGGGCCCTCAGGCGTGGTGCGCACTTCCATGTGCCCGCCGGCCAGGGCTTCGCTGGCCACCGTGAGGTTGCGGACCGGGCGCACAATGTGCTGCGAGAGCAGCACGCTTGCGAAGGCGGCCAACGCCAGCACCAGGAGTCCGCTGGTCAGCAGCCCCATCCACGTGCGCGCCGCCGCCGCGTTGATCGGCGCGGTGGGCACTGAGAGCTGAACGAGGCCCACTAGCCGCCTACCGTCCTCGATGACTGGCGCAGCGGCGAACATCCGCTCACCTCCGGTGGCGGCGTCGAAGCGCGCGTGATGACTCACGACCCCCTGTCGAGCCGACTCTAGCTCTGGCCCGATCACCAGGGGCGCGCCGTCCGCACCGTCGCCTGTCGTGGCAACCACCTGGAGCCGGGTGTCCAGAAGGGCCATGCGCAGGCGCCGGTCCCGAGCGTACGGTGCCAGCAGACTTGCCCACTGGGCATCCGCATTGCCGCGCGAACGGCCGATACGCTCGAAGGAGTCATCGAGCGACCCGGCCAGTGTCTGCGCCTGAAGCTGCAGCTCCGCGGCGGCCTGCTCCAGCAGCGCATTCTGGTTCTGTCGGCCCGCCCAGGCAATGATCCCGCCCAGCCCGACCGCGAGGATCGCGACGGACGTGATCAGCAGCCGCGCGCGGAGATTACGAATCGTTGGGAGCAGCCGCGGCACAGCGATAACCGTAACCCCGCACCGTCTCGATGAGCCGCGGGGCGGACGGCTCATCTTCCAACTTCTCACGCAGCCAGCGGATGAGCACATCCAGCGTGCGTTGATCGCCAACCCAGTCGCGCCCCCACGCCAGATCCAGCAGCTCCTGCCGGTGAATGGCCTGGCCTGGACGCTCCATGAGCGCGATAAGCAGGCTCAGCTCACGGTTGGTCAGCTCGATAGGGTGGCCAGATCGCCATGCCTTCCTGGCCGCGCGGTCTACCACCAGGTCGCCGGACACTAAACGATCTGGCGTGGCGCTCGCCATCGCCTGGTCCAGCTCGCGCCGGCGCAGCAGGGCCCGGACCCGCGCCACCAGCTCGCGGAAGCTAAATGGTTTGACTACGTAGTCATCGGCGCCGATCTCAAGCCCCATAACGCGATCCAGCTCGGCGCCGCGCGCCGTAAGCATGATGATCGGCACGCTCGATTCTCCACGCAACGTTCGGCACACCTGGAAGCCATCCGGCCCCGGCAGCATGACGTCTAGCAGCACGAGATCCGGCGGGTCCTCCCGCGCAAGCGCCAGTGCATCGTGCCCGTCCCGCGCTCGCAGCACCCGGAAGCCCTCGCGCTCCATGCCAAAGCACAGGGGCCCGGCGATCTGCTGGTCATCCTCGACGATCAGTAGCGTCTGGGCGTTCGGATCGCCCACGGTTAGCTTGCCCGGTGCCTGCGCCGATTCATGCGGACAACGATACGGCACACGGCCAGCGCCACCACGCTCACACCTCCCATGGAGTACAGCGCCGTGGTGGCGCTAGTCCCGGTGTCCGTGCCGGAGCCAAGGGCATGCCCGGTGACGAGCACGAAGACCGCGAAGCTCGCGTAATGGATCGAACGCCACACGTGGTGGCCGATGAGACGCCTGGCGTAGAAGCTCAGGCCTACCAACGCCGCCAGATAGAGTCCAATCTGCCCCAGGGCCACCCAGCCCGGACGATAGTCTGTGCTCCAGTACGGCACCATGAGCCCGGCGACCGTGTAGCCGATGTACCGATCGCCCAGCAGGACCAGCGCGTGGGCAAGTCCCACGGCGAGGCCCAGCAAGCCGGTGAAATTGTGGAGGTCAAGCGCCGTCGGTCCACCTGGCCAGATCCTCGCAAATCGATTGGTGATGCTGAGCCCGACCACCATCGAGAGCCAGAGTAGCGCGTAGCTGGACAGGCCGGCCGCACGCGAAAGGAACCAGAAGGCCTTGGGCTCGGGGGCCGCCACGGAGACGCGCAGTGCCGGCACCACGTGCGGCGCAAGCGCGGCCGCCCACGCCAGGCCAAATACCACCCCCATAAGCACGATCGCCGCGGACTCGCCTCGCGGATCGATCGTGCGTTCGATGTGTGCACGCCGTGGGCGCCTGCGCGCGTCGAGCGGGGCAACGCTGCCGCAGCCCCGCTCTCGCCAGACGCACGCCACGGCGGTCCTTGCTGGCTGATCCGCGGCGGTAGCGTTACGTGCGTTCAACATAGCGTTCAAACCCCGTTGTATGGATGGTGGTCCCATCGGCGAGCGTGAGCAGACCCTCCACGTCAGGGGTGCTCTCCAGGTACCTCAGCCCACGCTCGCACCCGAGCAGCAATGCCACCTTGGCGTGGACCTCAGCCGTGGACGCGCGATCGGCGATGGCCGCGCACGTCTGAACATCGGTGACGGCGGGGCGACCGGTCCTGGGGTCAATCAGGTGGTGTTGGCGGATCCCGGCGCGGCTCCACGCGCGGATGTCCACGCCTGAAGTCGCCACCGCGCCGTCGCGGAGCCGGACTGTTGCGACCTCCGGTTCGCCTGGGCCCGGCCCGCAAAGGCCAATTGGCCAGCCTGCGGACGGCCAGGCGCCGCGCGTAGCAATATCTCCACCGGCATCCACCAGGCACGGCCCAACCGCGCCCAGCAGCTCAGCGACCCGGTCGGCCGCCCAGCCCTTTGCCACGCCGCCAAGGTCCAGCGACACACCTCCAGGCAGCGTCACCGCGCGGGCTCGCTGGTCGAGTCGGACGGAGGACCAGGCGCCCGACGACACGACCGCCGGCGCGGGCCGAGGCGAGTCGAGGGGCCCATCCTCAAACGAGCGGTCGTAGCCGTGGGCGACCAGCGCGGGCAGGACGGTGGGGTCGAACAACCCATTCGTACGCTTCGCCCAGTCCATCGCGACGGAGATCACGCTCCACAGCACACTGGAGACGTAGACCGTGCCGCCCGTGCCCTCGTTCAGCCGGGTCAGCTCGCTGGTGGGAAGAAACCTGCTCAACCTCTCCTCGTACATGCGAATGAGCGCTCGCCCCGAATCCAGCGCGACCCTGGCCCGCCCAGCATCGGCCGCGACCACCCGCAGGTCCATGGCGCAGCCCATCGCGCGGAACGGCAGGCGATGGAGCAGGCGCTGGTCGACCTGCCCGCGGATCGGCTCGACCATGTCAATCATGGCGTCCCCACTCGGTAACGGCGAGGCTGATGCGCGTCTCATCGCGACGACCTCGATTTGGACTTGGGCGCCGGCGGAGGCGGTGGTGGGGGCGGCTTCGGCGGCGCCACGGTGGGTTTAGGAGGAGCGGGAGTCGGCGGCGGTGGCGGTGGTGGCGCCGCTGGCTTGACCTGGGTGGGTGGAGGCGGCGGAGCGGCCGCCGCGGCCGCTTGCGGCTTCGGCGCAATGATCGGCGCGGACGGTGGTGCCGCTGGCGGTGGGGGAGCCTGCGTGGGTGGCGGCGGGGGAGGCTGAGTAGGTGGCGGCGGCGCCTGCGCGGGCTCCCGAACAACTGGCGGCGCGACGGCCGGCGCAGGCGGCGCGGCAGCGGGGCGCTGGACGGGCGGGCGCACCGGCGCCGCGACGGCATTGGCGACTACCTCAGATCCGCCGGCCGGGCGGCCTGGGCCAGGAGTGGGTGGCACACTCGGCGCCGCGGGTTTCGTTGGGGCGGCCGTGGCCGGAACGGTGGTGGCGGTGGCCGCCGTCGGCTCGGCGGCGCGGTCCGGCCCCGTCTCGGGCTGGGGTGGCGCGACAAACGGCTCGGGACCAAACCTGATCGCGCCAACCTCAACGATCGGTTCCGCCACCAGAGCCTCGTCCGCTGTCGATAGGTCGGGCTGCACTCCAGACTCCGCATTGGCCTGTGCATCGGATCGCGCAAACACGGACCACATCGCGAGCATGCCGGCCATCACCATCGCCAGCAAATTCGCCTTCATGACGGCGCGACGATTTGGCCCGCTCGGCCGTCTTCTAGCCGTCATCGCGCCGACCCCTCGACGCGCTCCGTCGGTCGTGCGCGTCATGGTCACCGTCGCGGCGATCGTGATCGCGATCGTCCGCGGCCTCGAACCGTTCTAGCGATCGGGCCCGATCATCGCCTCGGACAACAACGCGCGCGACCACCGACCGCTCGGCGCCCGCCGGCGGTGAGCCATCGCGGTCGGCGGCCATAGGCTGGGACAGAACGGCGGTAGCCACCGGAGCACCGTCTTGCAGTCGTTCCGGTGTGACAACCAACAGGCCACTGGCGGTGAGCGCCACGGTACCGACCACGAAGGAGGAAAGCGACGTGGCGGAAAGGAGCATCAGTCGAAACAGCACATGGACCCCCAGGCTGAGCTCTCGCTCAGGGTGCCCGTCAACTGTGCCCACCGACGGAACGGCCGCGCTTAACTGTAGGTTACGCCGCCGTTAAGGGGTGCTTAAGTGCCGGAGCAGGTGCGCCGCGGTCGCCGCCCGGGTCGGGCGGCGGCGAGATGCTACGCGACTGCGACGGCGGGCTGGACGCTCTGCCGCGTGTGGATTTGGGTGCTCAGCGCCGCAGCGATGAAGCCGAAGATGCCAGCGACGATGAACGCCAGTGTGTAGTCACCCAGCAACTCGCGCGAGAGGCCTCCACCGAAGGAGGCCAGCGCCCCACCGATCTGGTGGCTGCAGCTAATCCAGCCGAAGATGGAGCCAACCGAGCGGCGGCCAAACCGGTCTGCCGTGAGCATGACCGTTGGCGGTACCGTGGCGATGTAATCCAGCCCGAACAGCACGGCGAATGCCATCAATCCCCACGTCTCCGTGACGGACGGGAGCATGACCAGCGACGCCGCCCTGAACCCGTAGTACATCGCCAGCAGCCGCCGCGGGTTCCAGCGATCGGTCAGGTAGCCAGACAGTGTGGTGCCCACCACGTTCATGCCGCCCATTAGTGCCATGGCCCAGGCAGCCGTGTATTCTGCAAACCCGTGCTCCACGGCGTGGGGGATCAGGTGCGTCCCAATCAGCCCGTTGCTGGTGAAACCGCACACGAAGAACGTCCCCGCCAACAGCCAGAAGTCCAGCGTCCGCACCGCGTCGGAGACGGACGTCAGCGGCCCGGACGTTGCGGCTCCAGCCGTGGACCCATCCGACCCATACGGCAGCAGGCCCACTTCTTTCGGGTCGTTGCGCATCAGCACGTAGACCAGCGGAACCAGGAACAAGCCCACGGCCACCGCGGCAAACCCAACGGCGGAGCGCCAGCCATAGCTGACGGTCAGCCACATCAGCAGCGGGACGAACACCACCTGGCCGGCCGAGGTCCCGGCACCCAAAATCCCCACGACGAGCCCTCTCCGCGTCTGAAACCAGCGGTTCGCCATGGTGGCGCCCAGCACGATAGCCAGCGACCCGGTACCAGCGCCGACCACGATGCCCCACCAGAAATTCAGCTCCCACAGCGAAGTCAGGAACAACAGCGCCAGGGATCCCACCGTCGTGGCCGCGAGGCCCGCCAGCATCAATCGGCGCGGCCCGAAACGGTCCACGATGCGACCGGACATTGGACCCGCCAGTCCGTACACCACCAGGCTGAGCGCCGCCGCGAGCGACGTGGCCGCGCGGTCCCAGCCAAACTCACCTTCCAGCGGCTTGATAAGCACGCCCGGCAACCCGCGAATGCCCGCCGCGATGAGCAGCAGCACAAACGTCAGCGCGACTACGACCCACGCGTAGTGGATCCCGGACCGCGCCGCCATGGCCGCTGGCCACGACCGTGCCGCGGAGCTCTCCTGCATCAGCATGTCACCGACCCCCGGCCTCTTCCCATCTCACCGAGCAGCCGGCCCAGGCGGCGACGGAGAAGCGTGTAGACCTGAATAACACGGGAGTGTATCAGGGTATTCCGGCTCGATCCCCCAGCCGCGGCCGCCCGTCTTCCTTGACACGATTCTCCCGGCGTGGCTAGCATCCGCACGCCACGCGGTACGATCCTTCCGGCAGTCGAAATTCGCGCGCCCTGCAAACGTGCGACTCGGCTCCAGGTGAGGGTTCCGCCGCGACATCTGGCGCGGCGACGATCAACCTGCCACGACGGCAGCGCTCGACTGTTGGAGGACGACGATGATCCGGCCCGACGACCGACTCCCGCGCAGGACCATGCTCAAGCGTACCGGCGCTGTCATCGCGACTGCCGCCGGCGGCGCCGTGCTCGCGGCCTGCGGCGGTGCTCCCGCCGCGCCGAAACCAGCCGAGCCGGCGAAACCCGCGGAGGCACCAAAGCCTGCAGCTGCCGCTCCGGCGGCGCCCGCCGCCGCACCCGCGGCGGCAGCCAAGCCTGCCGCCGCGGGTGCCATCACCCTCAAGGTGATCTACTGGTCCTCCTCCCCCCAGGACCACAAGGTGTTTGAGGACACTTTCAAGGGTTTCACGGACAAGAACCCCAACGTCAAGGTAGATTTCGACGACATCCCAGACACCGAGTTCGTCCAGAAGGCGCTTGCGATGATCGTGGGCGGCACGCCGCCCGACACCATGGAGCTCCACCCCGCCTGGGTGCTCAACTTCATCCTGGCAAATCAGCTAAACGACCTGTCCGACATCGCCAAGAACGACAAGTCCGCCTTCATCCCGCAGCAGCTTGACTTCTGGTCTTTCCAGAACAAGCTGTACGGCGTGCCGTACTACTCCGGCCCTTCTTTCATCTACTACAACAAGACCCTCTTCAAGAAAATGGGCGCCAAGACGCCCGAGGAGCACGAGAAGGACGGCACCTGGACCTGGGACACCCTGCAGGCCCTGGCGAAGCAGGTCACCGGCGGTAGTGGCGCCGAGAAGACGTTTGGGTGGGACGCCTCCCAGAACGCCGTCAACCTCCAGTTCTACACGTGTGTTCCTATCTGGTGTAACCAGGGTGAGCTGGTGGACAAGGAGGAGACCGCCTGGCAGCTCGACTCCAAGCCAGTGATCGAGACCATGCAGTGGCACGCGGACATGGTCCTGAAGGACAAGAGCGTGCCCATCCCCAGCGACCTACAGGGCATAAGCTGGCTCTTCAAGACGGGCCGACTGGGTATGGCCTGGGCAGGACGGTTCCGTTCCGTTGAGCTGACAAACGTGGATTTTGAGCCGGCAATGGTGAACACCCCGAAGGGCAAGGCCGGCCCCGTGGACCGCGACGGCCCGAACGCCTCCGGCCTCCCCATGGGCACCAAGAACGTTGACGCAGCCTACAAGCTCGCCTCGTTCATTGGCTCGGCCGACGCGGCGCCCATCTACCTCGCCAGCGGCCGCCCGGTCCCCGTCCGCACGGAGCTGCTCGAGTCGGATGCGTTCAAGAAGTCCATCAAGCCATACGAGCGGATCGAGGTATTTGCCAACAGCACCAAGCGCTTGAGAGCCTGGCGCATCCCGGGCAAGGGCGCTGAGGCGCTACGCACCGTCCAGGCGGAGTGGGAGAAGGTGCTGGTGGGCCAGCAAGACGTACCCACGGCCATGAAGGCGTCCAAGACCGCTATGGACCCACTGCTGAAGGTCCGTTAGGTCAGCCATGGCTGCTGTCAGCGTTCCGGCCAGATCCTCCGAAAACACCGTCCTGGGCCTCCACCGCCTTCGCATCCGCGAGACGGTGGAGGCCTACGTGTGCATCTCGCCCTGGCTCATCGGCTTCCTCTGCTTCACCGCCGGCCCGATGGTGGCGGCACTCGTGATCTCGTTCATGGACTGGTCCATGCTCACGGCGCCGGAGTGGATAGGGTTCGGCAACTACGAGAAGCTGGCCAACGACCCGCTCTTCTACACGGCGCTGTTCAATACAGCGTACCTGAGCTTCCTCTCAGTGCCGCTCCAACTCGCGGTGGCGTTGCTCATCGCCATCGGGCTCAACCAGAAGCTAAGCGGGGTCAACATCTACCGCACCATCTTCTACCTGCCATCGCAGATGCCGGTGGTGGCCAGCGCTTTGCTGTGGCTGTGGGTATTCAACCCGGAGTTCGGGCTGGCAAACGCCCTGCTGGAGCTGGTGGGTCTGCCGCCGCTGCGCTGGCTGTTCGATCCCACCCTGTCGAAGCCATCCATCCTCCTGATCACCCTGTGGGGCGGGATCGGTACGCCGCTGATCATCTTCCTGGCAGGCCTCCAGGGCGTTCCGGAAACGCTCTACGAGGCAGCCAGCATCGACGGCGCGGGTACGCTGTCCCGCTTCCGGCACATCACCCTGCCCATGTTGAGCCCGATCATCTTCTTCAACCTGATCATCGGGATCATCAATTCGTTCCAGGCCTATTTCACACTGGTCTTCGTCACCACCCAGGGTGGACCGGCCAACTCCACCCTGATCTACATCATCTACATCTACTACAAGGCGTTCCGAGACTTCGCAATGGGCTACGCATCGGCCCTGGCCTGGGTGCTGATGCTGGTAGTCATCGCGCTGACCGCGCTGAACTTCGGACTGGCACGCTACTGGGTCCACTACGAAGGGGGTGAGCGAACGTGAGCGCAGCGCTCGACGCACGCATCCGCTCGGTGGCGGCAACCAACGTCACCACGCTCAGCGATGTCCACCGCCAGCAGAAGATCCTGCACACGGTCCTCCACATCGTCTTCGGGGCCATGTCGCTGCTCTACCTGATCCCCTTCGCCTGGATGCTCTCCACCAGCCTCAAGCTGGACGGCCGCGAGATGATGATGCCGCCGCAGTGGATCCCGGATCCGCTGGTGGTGGGGAACTACTACGAGGCGGTCACCGCCGTGCCGATGCTGCTGTTCCTCAAGAACACGCTTGTCATCACCATCGTCTCGACAGCATTGGGCCTCCTGAGCGCCAGCCTGGCGGGCTACGCCTTCGCCCGGCTGCGGTTCCCCGGCCGCGGCTTCCTGTTCAGCCTCTGTCTGGGTACGCTGATGCTGCCGGGCGTTGTCACGCTGATCCCGGAGTTCCTGATCTACCGCTCCATCGGCTGGCTCAACACGTACCTGCCGCTGATCGTGCCCTGGAGCCTGGGGGGCCACGCGCTGGGCATCTTCCTGTTCCGCCAGTACGCTATGACCATTCCCCTGGATTATGACGAGGCCGCCCGGGTTGACGGCGCGGGGGCACTCCGCATCTGGTGGAGCATCATCCTGCCGCTGTCGCGGCCGGTTCTGGCCACGCTTGCCATCCTGGCATTTATCCACCACTGGAACGACTTCTTGCGGCCGCTGGTGTTCTTGCTGGACAAGGACCTGCGCACGCTGGCAATCGGCCTGCGCCTGTTCCGAAGCGAGTATCTGGTGCAGTGGAACCTGATGATGGCCGCCTCCAGCCTGATGCTCCTGCCCATCCTCATCCTGTTCTTCTCGGCCCAGCGCTACTTCGTGCAGGGCATCGTGATGACCGGAGTGAAGGGGTAACCAGAGGCCGACGACTACCGTAGACTCGCCCAGCCAGGCTCATCCAGGAGGGATCTCAGCCATGCTTATCCGCACGCGCCCACTGCTTTCCCGGCGCGCCGCGCTCCGCCACCTCGGCTCCGCGGCGGCATTCGCCGCCGGCGGGGCGCTTCTCGCCGCTTGCGGCCCCAGTGCCGCCCCTGCCAAACCGGAGCCGGCGAAGCCCGCGGCAGAGGCACCAAAGCCCGCGGCTGCCGCCCCCGCGGCGCCCGCGGCCCCCACCAGCGCGCTCGCCGCGGCTGCACCTGGCTCTTCCGCACGGGTCGCGTGGGCCTGGCCTGGGCCGGCCGCTACCGCTCCAACGAGCTGACCAAATCCCAGTTCGAGGTGGGCATGGTGGGCGTACCCAAGGGCAAACTAGGCCCGATCAACCGCGACGGCCCCAACGCCACCGGGCTTCCCGCTGGCAACAAGAAGGTGGAGGCCTCCTACAAGTTCGCCATGTACTTCGGCTCGCCGGAGGCGGCACCGGCTTATCTGGTTAGCGGGGCCACCCAGCCGGTTCGGACCGACCTGCTTGATTCCGAGGCGTTCAAGAAGTCCATCAAGCCCTTCGAGCGGATCGAAGTGCTGGTGGAATCCAGCAAGACGGTTCGTGCCTGGCGGATTCCCGGCAAGGGGGCGGAGGCCGCGCGCGTCCTCACGGCGGAGTGGGACAAGGTGCTGGTAGGCCAGCAGGACGTGCCCACGGCCATGAAGAATGCCAAGACGGCCATGGACCCGCTCCTCAAGGTCAAGTAGCCACTTCAGCAGAACCTGGCGAGTTATCACACCCGTTGATCAGCCTCCCGACCGGGTGCGATAACTCGCTGCCTATCCGGACCGCCGACTTGTTTCGGCTGCCACTCCAACACTGAGGATCTTCGTGCCCATCTCACGACGCGACTTCGTCCTGGTCATCTCGGCTGGCCTCGCCTCCGCCTGCTCTGCCCAGCAGGGCGGCGCCGGCCAGGCCCCCAGCATCAACAAGCCCGCTGCCACCACCGCGCCGGCCGCTCCCCCGGCAGCGCCAGCCCAGCCGGCCGCCAGCCCCGCCGCGGCGGCGAGCCCTGGTGCAAGCCCGGCCGCCAGCCCCGCGGCAAGCCCGGCCGCCGCCGCGCCAGCGGCCCAGCCCAAGCCCGACGCGGCCGGAAAGATCCGCCAACTCAACATCGCCACGGCTACCGTGGGCGGTCTCTACTACCCCATAGGCGCGGCCATGGCCCAGGTGTTCACCAACAAGATCGCCGGCATCAACGCCACCGCCCAGGCCACCGCCGGCACCCCGCAGAACATCAACCTGCTCGAGAAGGGCGATGCCGACATCGCCATTGGCCAGGCCGGCGTGATCCGCGACGCATTGCGCGGCGAGGCGGATTTCAACGGGCGCCCCCAGAAGTGGCTCCGGGCCATCACTTACCTCTACCCCAATGTGGTCCAATTCGTGGCCCGGGCCGACTCCGGGGTTAAGCGGATGCCAGACTTCAAGGGGAAGAAGTTCGTCCCCGGCGCCGCGGGGTCCGCCAACGAGGTGAACTCCCGCGAGCTCTTCGAGATCTACGGCCTGGACTACCGCAAGAACCCGCCGGATGTGCTCGTCAACTACGCCGATGTCAACGCGTCCGTCGACCTCATGAAGAACCGCCAGGCGGACGGTGCCCAGCTGGTAGGCGGCATACCATTGGGCGCGCTGATCGACCTGTGGACCAGCGTGGACGTGCTGATCGTGCCGATCGATGAGGCAGACAAGCTGGCGGACATCCAGAAGAAGTACCCCCAGTACTACGTCTATACCATCCAGAAGGGCACCTACAAGCAGCAGGCCGAGGACGTGAAGACGGTGGCCGTGGCCAACTTCCTCTTCACCAAGGCTGAGATGCCGGATGACGTCATCTACGAGGTCACCAAGCAGATCCACGAGAACGTGGAGACGCTCGCGCAGACCCACAGCGTGGCCCGCAACATCACGCTCCAGGCCGCCCAGGACGGTCTGACCGCGCCGCTCCACCCGGGCGCGGAGCGCTACTACAAGGAGAAGGGCCTCCAGATCAAGCCGGTCACTGCGTAGGCAGCCCGGCATAGGCAAAGAGTGTCAACTCCAGACGAGACCACGCCTCAGGCGCCCGCTCCGGACTCGGACGGGCGCATCACCGCCCACCACGATGAAACGCCCTCAGAGGAGCTTCAGGCCCTCATGGGCGACCTGGAGGCGGAATACAACTATCGCCGGCTGGGCGGCCTGCTGGCTCGGATCGTCACCGTGGCGGCCGTGGCTCTGGCCACCTTCCACCTTTACACGGCCGGCTTCGGGCAGCTAGACAACTTCCGCCAGCGCGCCGTCCACCTGGGCGGCCTGCTGATCCTGGTGTTCCTACTGTATCCGGCGGGCAAGCGGTCGCCAAAGCGCGCACCCTCGATCATGGACTGGGTCCTCGTGGTCATGTCGATCGCCGCGTGCGGCTACATCCTGACCTCCTACGAATCCTACGCCTTTCGCGGCGGATTGGCGCTGGAGCACGAGTACTTCTTTGGCGCCATGCTGCTGGTGGTGGTGGTGGAGGCCGCGCGGCGCACCATCGGGCTGTCTTTGCCCATCATCTCCGGCGTGTTCCTGCTGTACGCGTATCTCGGGAACTGGGTGCCCGGTTACTTTTCCGCCCGCGGCTTCAACATTCCCCGCATCATCGAAACGATGTACCTGTCGGACAGCGGCATCTTCGGCATCCCGCTTGGCGTATCCGCCACGTACGTCATCGTCTTCATCCTGTTCGGCGCGTTCCTGGCCCGGGTGGGACTCATCGAGTTCTTCACGGATCTGGCGCTGTCCGTGGCCGGTCACACCACCGGCGGCACCGCCAAGGTAGCCATCATCGCCTCAGCCTTGTTCGGGATGATCAATGGCTCGGCTATCGCCAACGTCTGTACGCTGGGCTCGTTCACGATCCCGCTGATGAAGCGGACGGGGTACAAACCCCACTTCTCTGCCGCGGTCGAGTCCACCGCCTCCATGGGCGGCCAGATCATGCCACCGGTTATGGGTGCGGCGGCGTTCATTATGGCGGAGAACCTGCGGGCGCCCTACGCGCTGATTGCCGTGTCCGCCATCATTCCGGCGGTCCTCTATTTCCTGGCCTGCGGCGTGATGGTGCACTTCGAGGCCGCCCGCACCAACGTGGCACGCATCCCGCGCAGCCAGCTTCCCCGTCCCATGGAGGTCATCCGCCAGCGCGGCTACCTGGTCGTCCCCGCCCTGGTCATGGTCTGGCTGCTGTTCGACGGCTACTCCGCCCTCTTCGCCGGCTTCTGGGCCTGCGTAGCCGCCGTTGCCATCTCGCTGATCCACCAGATTCAGGCCGCGGCAGAACAGACGAAAAGCCACGGAATCTCGTTGGCCGGCGGCCTGCCGCGCGCCATCGCGGCCTGGCTGCAAGACATCGTGCGCGCTATGGAGGACGGCGTGCGCAACACCCTTACGGTGGGCGTGGCCACGGCCATCGTCGGGATCATCATCGGCGTCACCGCGCTCACCGGGCTCGGCCCCAAGCTAGCCGGCGGTATCGTGCAACTAGCCCAGGGCAGTCTCCTGCTCACCATGGTCTACACCATGGTCGCTTCGATCCTGCTAGGGACCGGCCTGCCCACCACGCCTACCTACATCATCACGGCCGCCATGTGCGTGCCTGCACTGCTCCAGCTTGGGGTGTCCCCCCTGGCGGCGCACATGTTCGTCTTCTACTACGGGATCCTGTCAGACCTCACACCGCCCACGGCCATAGCGCCGTACGCCGCCAGCGCCATGGCCGGTACGGACCACACCCGCACCGAGTGGACGGCCATGAAACTGGCCCTGGCGGGCTTTCTGGTGCCGTTTGCGTTCGTCTACAACCCGGCCATGCTCATCCTGGAGCAGCCCATCGAGGAGATCGTGCGGACCGCGGTCACGGGTATCGTGGGCGTCGTCGCGCTCGGCGCGGCGCTGGAAGGGTACTTCTTGCGCGACACGGGCTGGCTGGAGCGCGGCCTGCTGCTGGTGTCCGCACTCTGCCTTATCGGAGCCGCGCTCGAGACGGATATTCTGGGCGCCGCGATCTTCGCGGGCGTGCTAGGCTGGCAGGTGATCCGAAACCGGACCGGCCGCGCGGTGGAGGTGGCCACCCCATGAGCTACCACCGTACGCCGCTCGATCCGGCCACCGTGCTCACCCGCGCCAGGCCAGGCTGAAGGGGCGCTACGCGCCCCGGTCTCGTATCGATCCGATTCGCCGCATTCAGATTGGACACGCCATGAAACGCGACCTCATCAGCTCAGCCGACCTCTCCGCCGCCGAATACGCCATGCTCCTGGACTCCGCCGCCAAGCTCAAGTCGGACTACGTCCAGGGCGTCCGCCCCACCGTGTTGGCGGGCAAGCTGCTGGCGCTACTCTTCGAGAAACCCTCGCTCCGCACGCGACTGTCGTTCGAGGCGGCCATGCTCCAGCTTGGCGGCACCGCCCGCTTCCTGGGCCCCACCGAGGTGGCCATGGGCAAGCGCGAGTCTGTACCTGACGTGGCCCGGACGGCGGGGCTGTATACCGACGGCGTGGCAGCCCGAATCTTTGGCCATGAAGTGGCGGAACAGTTGGCCAAGTACTGCCCCAAGCCCGTCATCAACGCCCTGTCAGACGACGAGCATCCCTGCCAGATCCTGGCCGACCTGCTCACGCTGCGGGAGCGGTTCGGCCGCATCGAAGGCGTCACCGTGGCGTACGTGGGAGATAGCAACAATATCACCAACTCGCTTATCTACGCCGCGCCCAAGGTGGGCCTCAACTTGATCGTGTCCTCGCCGGCCGACTACCAGCCGCGTCCGGAAGTGCTTGCCCGCGCCACCGCCGACGCGGGCGGCCGGACTGGCTGGATCGAGACGGAGCCAGACCCCAACCGCGCCGTGGCCACCGCCGACGCCGTGTACGCGGACTCCTGGTACAGCATGGGCCAGGAGAACGAGGCCGCCCACCGACGACAGCTCTTCAAGGACTACCAGATCAATTCCGCGCTGATGTCCCACGCCCCGAAACGAGCGTTGGTGATGCACTGCCTGCCAGCCCACCGCGGCGACGAGATCACCGACGAGGTGATGGACGGCGAGCAATCGATCGTGTTCCACCAGGCCGAGAACCGTCTGCACGCGCAGAAGGCGGTGCTGGCCTGGCTGCTGGGCGGGCAGAACTAGAGAACGGAACGAACGGACGCAGACGACCCAGGGGCTGCGAGGACGGACGGGGGCGACGGGTCAATTGACCACGCCCCCGCTTCGCTCTTCCAGCGGTAGCCGCACCGTGAATGTGGCCCCTTGCCCCAGGGCGCTGGTTACGGACACGCTCCCGCCGTGCGCTTCCGCTATGTGCTTCACGATGGCCAGGCCCAGGCCGGTGCCGCCGAGCTCGCGGCTGCGCGCCTTGTCGACCCGGTAGAAGCGGTCGAAGATTCGCGGCAGGTGTTCGGCGGGGATGCCCTCGCCTGTATCGCGGACGGTCAGCACCGCCTCGCCTGCCTGCTGAGCCAGCCCCAGCGCGATCTCGTCGCGCTCTGCCGTATGGCGGATCCCGTTGTCCAGGAGGTTCGTCAGCATCTGCAAGAGTCGGTCGCGGTCCCCGAGGATCAGGACTGGCTCGGTCGGCCGCTCACAGCGGATCTCTCGCCCGCCAGCCAGCGTCCGTGCCCGCGCCGCCGCCTGCTCAACCACGACGCCCAGATCCAGCCGCTCGTGTTCCACGGCCTCGCCGCCGTCCTCGCGCGCCAGCAGCAACAGATCCGCCACGAGTCGGCTCATCCGGTCGGCCTCCGCCTCGGTCTCGTCAACCACCTCGAAACGCGTCTCCGCGTCCAGATCTCGGCGGAGCAGGCCCAGGTTCGTCCGAATCACCGTGAGCGGGTTGCGCAGCTCGTGCGACGTGTCCGCCAGCAACTGCTGCTGCGACGCGAGCAGCGATCGCAGCCGCTCGATCATCCGATTGAACGAGCGGCTCAGCCTGCCGATCTCGCCGCCGTCTGGCGTGGGGACACGCACGTTCACGTCTCCCGTTGCGGCCACGCGCTCCGCCGTGTTCACCACCCGCTCCAGCGGCACCAGGAACTGGCCCACCAGCGCCCAGGTGGCGAGGACAAGCGCGAGCAAGCCCAGCCCGCCGCCGATGATCAGCAACCGCTGCAGGTCGCGCAGCGCCACATCGGCCTGGTGCAGCGAACTCGCCACACGGACCACCGCCAAAGACGTTCCGTTCTCCTGCACGGGCACGTCAAGCACTCTTAGGCGCTCGCCGCCTGGCGCCGTGATCGTGCGCTGCCAGGTCCTGGCCGGGGCGATCGCACCGCCGGCCGGCAACAGGCCCGCCACCAGGTCGCTCGACGCCCGCAGGACCGACCCGTCCAGGGCCAGGATCTGCACGTACACCCCCGGCATGGCAAGCTCGTCCGCCAGGGCCGGGTCCAGACGGATGGCCTCCGCCACCCCCCCACGGCCCGGACGGAAGGCCACCCTCACGTCACCCGCAACCGAGGCTGCCCGCGCAGCCAGGGCGTCATCCACCTCCGCCAGCAAAGCGCGCTCCATGCTGTCCGAGACCAGCGCGCCCACCAGGCACAGCGCCAGCACCAGCAGCGCGTGCAGCAGCCCCAGCCGGGTCCGGACCGACACCCGCCGTCTCGACTAGCTCTCGCGCAGGGCGTACCCCACGCCCCGCACCGTCTGGATCAGCCGTGGACCACCAGCCGATTCCAGCCGATCGCGTAGGTAGCTCACGTTCACGTCGATCACGTTGGAATCGCCCAGAAAGTCGGATCCCCACACACCGCGAAAGATCTGCTCGCGCGTCAACGCCTCCCCTGGCCGCCGCATGAAGAACTCCAGCAGCGCAAATGCACGCCCGGCCAGTTCGATCCGCCGGCCGCCCCGCGTCACCTGCCGCGTCTTCAGGTTCAACACCAGGTCACCAAACTCCAGCACATCCACGGGCGGCGCCGGCGGTGCGGACGGTCGGGCTCGCCGCAATAGCGCCTGGATACGCACCATGAGCTCATCGAAAGCGAACGGCTTCACCAGGTAATCGTCCACCCCGCTCTTGAAGCCCGCCACCTTGTCCGAGACGGCATCCCGCGCGGTAAGCATGAGGATGGGCACGGTCCCTCGCTTACGAAGCTCCCGCGCCACGGCCAGCCCGTCCAACCCCGGCATCATCACGTCCAGCACCACCACGTCCGGCGGCGTCCGCTCCGCCACGGACAGCGCCTGCCGCCCATCCGAGGCGGTATCCACCACGAAGCCCTCAAACGCCAGCCGCCGCGCCACCGAAGAGAGCACCCGAGGATCATCGTCCACCAGCAGAAGCCGTTCACCTGCCATGTGAAGAGTGTAGGGGTCCGCCTTTCGTCCTTGCAGTTCCTCTGGTAGTTTTGGTCCGTTCGTCCGCGAGGTCCGCCACCAACACCGATCTAATGCATTTCTCACGAACCTCATACGCCCCGCGCGGTATGCTCAAATCACGCCGGCTGCATGAGCCGACGCGATTGGCAACACCACGGAGGAGCAAGATGTTCGGCACGAACGGACTCAAGACCGTCTTGCTGCTCGGCGGACTGTCTGGTCTGCTTATCCTGATCGGCGATCTGCTGGGCGGCACGAGCGGCATGGTCATGGCCTTCGCCATGGCTATCATCATGAACGCCGGCTCATACTGGTTTTCGGACCGTATAGCGCTGGCGATGGCCGGCGCGCGCGAGGTCTCCCGCGAGGAGGCGCCAGAGCTGCACGCAATCGTTGAGGATCTCTGCGCCCGCGCGGGGATACCCAAACCGCGCGTCGCCATCATCGATTCGCCCGCGCCCAACGCGTTCGCGACGGGTCGCGATCCCAATCACGCAGTGGTGGCGGCCACCACCGGGATCCTGCAACTTCTGAACTATCGGGAGCTCCAGGGCGTGCTGGGCCACGAGCTTGGACACGTGCGCAACCGCGACATCCTCATCAGTTCGATAGCCGCGACCATTGCCGGCGCCATCACCATGATCGCCCAGTGGGCGCAGTGGGGAGCGATGTTCGGCGGGTTCGGTCGTCAGAGCGACGATGAAAGCCCCAGCGGCCTGGGCCTGGTGGGCGGGCTCATCCTGATGATCCTGGCGCCCATCGCGGCCATGATCATCCAGATGGCCGTGTCGCGCGCCCGCGAGTACAGCGCGGACGAGAGCGGCGCCCGGCTGGTCGGAGATCCTGAGGCGCTGGCCTCAGCCCTGGAGAAGCTGGAGTACTACTCCAAGCAGGTGCCACTCCAGGTCAGCCCGGCGGCGTCGCACCTGTTCATCGTGAAGCCGTTCACAGGCTTATCGATGCAAGAGCTCTTCAGCACCCACCCACCGATCGAGCAGCGCGTGGCGCGACTGCGGCAAATGGCTCGCGGACACTGATCTCGGGGCATCCGCCCCATCCGGAATAGGCTCCTACGCGCGTACCATTGATAATGCGCGGATGTGCTACGCTCCACCCACGCGAAGCCGTGGGTGGGCGGCAGCGCGCCGATGGTGGAGCCAGCGTGGGAGGCAGGAAGCCATGAAGACGTTCAGACTGATCGCCGCGGTGGCCGTGTTGGCCGCGGCACAGCTGGTACCGATGCTGCTGGCGGGTGCGGCTCAGGCAGAAGGCGTGGATCGCGCGAGCGGCCTGGTTGAGGTCGCTCAGCAAGCTCCGCCATCCCGTGGCGGCCCCGTGGGCGCACCGCAGACCGTTAATCCCGCGCCGTCGCCGCAGCGCGGCGTGCCCGCGGCTGGTGCGGGTGGTGGTGGCGGCAGCACGGCCGTCACGGGCCCCACCACGTTCATCTTCAACGGGCAGAATTCCAACGGGAACAGCAACAGCAATAGCAACGCGAACAGCAACGCCAACGACAACTTCTCGTCCGGCACCACCCAGATCGTTCAGACGCTGGTGATCCAGCGGGAGTTTCCCGCCGCGCAGACCCAGATCACCCAGCCCGTCGCGGCCGCGGTGCCCCCGCCGGCGCCCCAGCAGGTCCGCCAGCGGGCCCCGTTCATCCCGGGGCCCATGGTGGTCCGCGCGGCGGATGGCGGAGCGTTCGTAGGCGACAGCGGCCGGGTCATCGTCCGCGTGACGCCGGGCCTCGCCCCCGGAGACCTGACGATCGACCACGACCCAGTCGGGGCGTCCAGCGTGCCGACGGTCCCCGGCAGCCTGCTCCAAGGCCTCAGCTTCCGCCTCAGCGCCGACACCGCGACCGGCCCGGCCAGCATCCCGCCGGGCGGCGCCCTGCTGATCGTGACCTACGGGGCGGACGACCTGGCCGGCCGGAGCCCAACGCAGCTCCAGATCGCCCAGCTCAACGAGCAGACCAACGCCTGGCAGCCCCTGAACGCCCAGGTGAACGAATCCTCTCACGCCATCGTCGCCCCGTTCACCAACGGCGGCGTCTTCGCGGTGTACACCCGGACGTAGCGACCGCCCGCGACCCAACCCGCGCCACGACAGCACGATCGTGCCATCAGGGCGGTAACAAAACCCACCCGGTCATGCTGAACGACGCGAAGCATCGAGCCGGCGGAGCCGAGCGCCGCCCGGAACACGCTCACGTCCGCAGGAACCGTCCAGCCGTCTCGTCCGCGGCTAGACGGTCGCAGCAGGACGGGAGACGCACCCGCGGTGTTGGCCGACGGCCCGCCGCCCCGGTATCCTCCCGGACAGATGCTAGCCTCTCCCGACCCCGCGCTCGACGTCTCCGTAGTCGTCGTCTCCTACAACACCCGCGACATCCTGGCGCGGTGCCTGGCGTCCATTGAGCGGGCGATCGCGGCTGGGGCTGGGCGGTTGTCGGCTGAGGTGTTCGTGGTGGACAACGCCTCGGCCGACGGCAGCGCGCGGATGGTGGCGGAGCGGTTTCCCGGGTTCACGCTCATCGCCAGCGAGCGCAACGAGGGCTTTGGGCGAGCGAACAATCGGGCCTTCCGACGATCCCGCGGCCGTTACCTACTGATGCTCAATCCGGACACGGAGATCGCGCCTGACGGCATCCGCCAGCTCATTGACTTCGCGGACGCGCACCCACGGGCGGGCGCGGTTGGCGGTCGCGTTGAGTACGCGAACGGCTCGCTCCAGCACTCCGCCTTCAGGTTTCCCGATCTGGCCCAGGCATTTTTCGGCTTCTTCGACGTGATCCCCATCAACAGCCCCATCAACGGCCGCCACGCGCCAACGCAGTACAACCACCCCTTCCGCGCCCAGCACCTGCTGGGCGCCTGTCTGCTGCTTCGGCGCGAGGCCCTGCTGGACGTGGGCCTCCTGGACCCGCGGTTCTTCATGTACTTCGAGGAGACTGACCTGTGCCGGCGGCTGGCAGACGCGGGCTGGGACCTGCTCTACACGCCCGCCGCCCGGGTGATGCACCTGAGCGCGGCCAGCACGACCGCCGTGAACGAGCGCATGTCCATCGAGTTCGGCCGCAGTCAGGCGCTGTACTACCGCAAGCACCACGGCCCCGTGAGCTACCTGCTCTTCAAGCTGATCGTCTGCGCCGGCCTGGGCTACCGCCTGGCCCGCAGCACGCGGGCGGTCCTCATCCGGAAGATCGGTCCGGCGCTATTCGCCGAGCGGTTCCTGGGCTACTGGCGGATCCTGTGGGCGTAGCGCCTCCACTCGATCTCTCGATCGTGATCGTCAGCTACAACGTGGCCGGCATGCTGCGCGACTGTCTGCGCTCACTGCGCCACGACCTCGAGCTCCTCAGCGCCGAGGTGTTCGTGGTCGACAACGCTTCAGCGGACGGCAGCGCGGACATGGTGGAGGCCGAGTTCCCCTGGGTCACGCTGATCCGAAATGAGGAGAACCGTGGATTTGGCGCCGCGAACAACCAGGCCCTTCGACTAGCCAGGGGCCGCTATCTCCTGATGCTCAATCCAGACACCTGGGTGCCGCCACGCGCGCTCGTGGAGATGGTGGCCTTCATGGACCGGCGGCCAGACGTGGGCGCCGCGGGACCCCGGCTGATCCGCGCGGACGGCAGCCTGGACCTGGCATGTCGGCGTACGTTCCCCTCTCCGGAAGTCGCCTTCTACCGACTGAGCGGACTGGCGCGGCTGTTCCCCCACTCGCCGCGCTTCGCCCGCTACAACCTGCTGGACACCGACCCGCGCGACTCCATGGAGGTGGACTCAGTCGTCGGCGCCTTCATGATGGTGCGCAAGTCCGTGGCGGACCGGGTGGGCCTGCTGGACGAGGCGTTCTCCATGTACGGCGAGGACCTGGACTGGGCCTACCGCATCAAAGAGGCTGGCCACCTGGTCTGGTACCACGGCCCCGTGGTAGTGCTGCACTACAAGGGTGAGAGCAGCCGCCAGCGCAGCGACCAGGCCCTGCGCTGGTTCTACGACGCGATGCACGTGTTCTACCGGAAGCACTACGAGGCAACCCGACCGCGCGTCACGACCCTGGCCGTCCACACCGCGATAGATGGCCTCAAGCGCGCCGCGCTGCTGCGCAACCGTCTGCGCCCTCCGTCGCGACGCCGGGTGAGCGGCTAGGCGCCGAAGATCCTCGACCCCACGGGATGGCTCCCCGCGGAGTCGACCTGCCTGGCGATAGCCGCCGCCAACTTCCCGGCGCCAGCCGCCGACGGCTCGATCTCCAGCACGAAGTCGCTCGGTTCGGAGAACACGGCACGGAGGTCCAGCACGTCGCAGCCCGTCCGAACGGCAGCGCGCACGATCTGGTCGTTCAGCAGGCTCAGCGGCACCCGCACCAGCCTGGCCGTATCCGGATCGGCCAGTGGCGGCTCGTACACCGTGCACACGATCAGCCGACTCGTCCGAGCAGCCACGGCCTCCACGACGCCTTGATAAGTCCGCCCGAAGGCATCGGCGATGCCATGGAGCTCCTCCATGACGGCGACGTTCACGGCGGAGCGCGGATACATGATGCCAACGTGGTCCACCGCATCATTGCCGCCAGCGCTCAACACGGTCACGTCCGGCGGATCCACCAGCCCCCCCCCCAGCTGGCCGAGAACGTCCCGCATCCGTGATCCGTCTTGGGCATGAAGAGCCACCGTCCAACCTTCGCCGAGCGAGCGACGGAGCAGCTCGGCCGTATCAGGGGATGGACGGGCGTAGATACCGTTGTCCAGGACGGAATCGCCCAGGAGCGCAAGGTGGGGCATACTGGTTTGTGGCCTCTGGGTGGACTGAGGTGAGGGCTTGAGCCGCAATGACGTCGTCTGCGTCTCACCGCTGGGAGATGATCACCGCCCAGCGACTGGCTAGACGCTTCACTTCGTTCAGCATGACAGAGAGGCGCAGGCGGTCCTCGCAGTGACCACAGGGGTAGGCTTAGACCGGGCCCGGACACGCCAGGTCCAAAGCTACCGTCTCATGTCCCCTACACCGGCCTCCACGTCCCGTGCGCGTCCGCGCAGGCGTGGCCGGGCGCGTTCAGATGGGCCGTCAGGAGTACGGCATTGGTCCTGATGGCCTCTGCAAGGATCTTCCGCCGGCTCTCCGCCGACATCTGCGGCAGCACGTCGAACCCCGGAGACCACTCCGGGTGCTCAAGCTGCGCCGCGTGGTGCACGAGATCTCCCGTGTAGATGGCCATCTTGCCGCCGCCAGTGAGCGCCGTACACATGTGGCCGGGCGTGTGACCCGGCGAGGCGATGATTCGAATGCCCGGTGCGATCTCCTTCTCCGAATCGAGCAGCTTCAGACGGCCCAGCTCGTGCAGCGGCACGAGTTTGTTACGCAGATCCGGGAAGTCCTTGATCACGTCTGGCTGGGTCCAGTAGTCGTACTCACCCTTCCACAGCCAGTAGTCAGCCTTCGGGAACGTCGGCGCCCAGCCATCGCCGCTCCGTACGGTGGCGCCACCGATGTGGTCGCCATGGGCGTGGCTTACGATGACCGTGTCGATGTCGCCTGCCTGCACGCCGATGCGCGCGAGGTTCTCCACCAGCTTGCCGCTGGACTCGCCAAACCGACCGCCGAAGCTGGGCGGGTCGTCTCGCCCGGTCCCCGTGTCCAGGAGGATCCGTCGATCGCCCATCCGTATGAGTAGGCAGTTGATGTCCAGCGGGACCTTGCCCTCAGCGTTGACCTGCACCGCGGCCCGAAACTGCTCCAACCCCTCGCGACCGAACATTCGCGCCGGATCGGAGCCAATGCCACCATCCGAGACCGTGATCGCCTCGATCGAGCCAATCCACGTCGTGACCACAGCCAACCCTCCCTGGCAATTCCGCGAGCAGTGTACAGCGCGGGAGACGGGAGAGAGGCGCTGGAGATACGATTCCCGCCATGAGTACTGACAGCGTCGTCGCCTGGCGCCCGTCCGCGGAATACGTTCAGCGCAGCCGCCTGCTCCGCTTCACGGCCCGTCTGGGCATCTCGTCTTACGACGAGCTCCTCCGTCGCTCCACCGAGGACATCGCCTGGTTCTGGGACCGTGTCTCCGAGGACCTGGAGCTCGAGTGGTACCAACGCTACACACAGACGTACGACGACTCGCGCGGCACGCCCTGGACCACCTGGTGGCGCGGCGGACTGTTCAACTACGTACACAACGCTCTGGACAAGCGGACCGCCGGGGCGGATCGTGACCGCGTCGCGCTGACCTGGGAGGGCGAGGACGGCGCCACGCGCTCCTTCACCTACGCTCAGCTCCAGGCGGAGGCGAACCGGCTGGCCAACGCACTGCGCGGCATGGGCATCGGCAAGGGCGATCGAGTAGGCATCTTCATGCCGATGGTCCCGGAGGTGTGCATCGCCTCATTCGCCTGTTCCAAGATCGGCGCCATCTACACGCCCATCTTCTCCGGGTACGCCGCCGCGGCCATCGCCAGCCGGCTGAACGACTGCGGCGCAAAGCTGCTCATCACCGCGGACGGATTCTATCGACGCGGCTCAGTCATCCCCATGAAGGACGTGGCGGACGCCGCCGTCTCGGCGGCGCCCGGCGTGGAGCACGTCCTGGTGTACCAGCGCATTGGGCAGTCCGTGGCGTGGACCCCGGGACGTGACATCTGGTGGCATGAGGTGGTCCGAGCGGCCAGCCCGAGCTACGACACCGAGCGGACCGACCCCGAAGACCCGTACATGATCATCTACACGTCCGGCACCACCGGACGGCCCAAGGGGGCCATCCACGTCCACGGTGGCTTCCCCATCAAGGCCGCGCAGGACATGGCGCACTGCTTCGACGTACAGCCAGACGACACAATCTTCTGGTTCACGGACATGGGCTGGATGATGGGCCCCTGGCTTTTCATCGGGGCGATGATGCTGGGCGCCCGCGTGGTCTGCTACGAGGGCAGCCCGGACTATCCGCGCCCAGACCGCGTGTGGGACATCGTGGAGCGGCACCGCGTCACGGTGCTGGGCATCTCGCCCACGGCCATCCGGGCGCTGATCCCCCAGGGCGTCGAGTGGGTGACCCGCCACGACCTCTCCAGCCTGCGCGTGCTGGGCGGCACCGGCGAGCCATGGAACCCGGAGCCGTGGCTATGGTTCTTCCAGCACGTGGGCGGCGGCCGCTGCCCGATCATCAACTACTCGGGCGGCACGGAGATCTCAGGCGGCATCACGGGCTGCAACACGATCTCCCCACTCAAGGTCTGCTCCTTCACCGGGCCCATCCCTGGCATGGACGCGGACGTGCTGGATGAGGAGGGGCAGCCGGTTCGAGGCGCCGTTGGTGAGCTGGTGGTTCGCAAGCCGTGGCCGGGCATGACCCGCGGCTTCTGGGGCGACCCCGAGCGGTACGAGGACACCTACTGGTCGCGCTGGCCGGGTATCTGGGTCCACGGCGACTGGGCCACCATCGACGATGACGGCTTCTGGTACATCCAGGGGCGCTCAGACGACACGATCAAGATCGCCGGCAAGCGCCTGGGCCCGGCCGAGGTAGAGTCCGCGGCGGTGGAGCACCCGGCGGTGGCGGAGGCGGCCGCCGTCGGCGTGCCGCACCCCGTGAAGGGCGAGGGCGTGGTGGTATTCGCTGTCCTGGCCCCCGGGCACAGCCCCTCGGACGTGCTACGGGACGAGATCAAGGCGTGCGTGGTCCGCGCGCTGGGGCGGCCGCTGCGTCCGGAGCTCGTCCTGTTCACGAAGAGCTTGCCAAAGACGCGCAACGCCAAGATCATGCGCCGCGTGATCCGCGGCCGACACCTGGGCGCGACCAGCCTGGGAGACCTCTCCGCGCTGGAGAATCCGGCCGCTCTGGACCACATCTCCAACGCAACCTGATCCCGCCCGACGCTTTACAGGGCCGGGCGCACCGCCAGCGGCGAGAGCTTCAGCCCCCGCAGGCTCAGCACGCCCCGCTGCTCCTCGTCCGGAGAGCCAAAACGCCTCGCCACGAACGTCACGCCACCCGCCTGAAGCGACGGATCAATCGCGGCGAGAACCGTCTCCTCGCCGAGCAGCACCCACATCCGCGGCCCGTCCACCCGCACCGCGATGTTGATCCACTCCCCGTCTTCGAACCGGTCCCGCAGGTCGGTTCGGCGGATCAGCCCGGTGAGGTCGCCGTCGAGCGACCGCACGATGTCCGCGTAGCCGGTGGACGGCGCCAGTCGCATCACGTAGCCCGTGGCCGGCGATTCTTGCTCGCGGAACCAGATCTCCAGGCCCATCCGCTCGGCGAGGTCCTCAACGCGTAGCTCGATGTGGACCTCGCCGTCACGCAGCACGTAATCGCGCACGCCAACCCCGATCGTGGCCGTCGTCGCGTCGTCCACGCACTTGCCGGTCACGTGGATTCGCAGGCCGCCCGTCGTGGACTCCGTGGAGTTGCGCCCGGAGGGGCAAGGGTCCGGGCGAGCCGCGTCCGCAAAGGCGGCGTCGGACCTGGTGGGCGGCCCCAGCGGCGTGGGCTCGCCCGCTACCCGCGACGCTCGCTGGGGCGAGGTATCTGCAAGGTCATGCACCCTCAAGTTACGAAACACGGCCGCGCTGGTACGGTCGTCATCGCTGGAGCCGGTGCGGATGGTCTGGATGAGGGCAATGCCGTCACCGAACGCCCCGTCAGTCGCAGAGACCAGCAGCTTGCCATTGACCAACAGCCAGAGGGTATTTCCGCGGACGCGGAGTGCCAGCGTCAGCCACTCCCCCTCCGCCGCTAGCTGGCCCAGGTCCGACTTCTCCACCAGCGTGCTGCCCTCCGGTCCGGAGTCGCTCCGACGGATGCCGGCCACGCCCCGGAGCGGCTCCACGTACGCCAGGTAGCCGGTGTACCTCGCAACGTCCGCCCGCCCGGCGATTTGAATGCGCGTCCGCTCGGCGCCGTCGATCACCTTTGCTTCGATGCTGACCTCGCCGTCGCGCAGGTTCACGGCAGGGAAGAACGCCGCCACCTGGGCGTTGTTGGGGCTGTCGTCACCATCGGCGCAGCGCCCGGTGACGCGGAGCGTGATGCCGCCGTTGTCATACCCCGCTCCGTTCCTACCAGACCGGCAGGTGCCAAGCATGGCCCGGGGTCCGGGCGCCAGCAGCTCCTCGGCCAGCAGCTCGCGTCCCCGTTGCGCGGGATCCGCCTGAGCGTGGGCGACGGGCTCCGATATGAGCCCCAGCAGCACCACAAGCACCAGTCCCCACCGCGCGACCGCACCAGACATCAGGTCCTCCGAGCCCCCAGAACCGCGCGAGCAGGGCGCCCGCCAACGAGAGCGACGGCCAAGTATATGGGGCCGCGCGTTGCCTCAGCCCTGGACGATCAGCACCACACCGACGATGGAGACCAGCGTCCCCAACAACACTCGCGGCGTCACCCGTTCACCCAGAAACATCACCGCTAGCGGCATGGCGCAGAGGGGGGCCACGGCGTTGATGGCGGCGGTGCGCGCCACCCCGATCAGCGAGACCGCGAGAAGATAGAGCGTGCTGGAGGCAACGGAGGTAGCACCCAGAGCGACGATGAGCACAAGATGCCCACGTCCCAGCCGGCGCAGCGGCGCGACGCCGACCTGGGCGGTCACGACAGTGACCATGAACAGCGAGGCCAGTGGCAAGCGGATGAGCGATGCCAACGGCACGTCGATCACGTCCAGAGCGGGCCGCACCGCCACCGAAGAGGCCGTCCACGCCATCGCCGCCATCGTAGCCAGCCCCGCGCCCACCAGCAGATCCCGCCCTGCCCCCGCGCCGCCTCCGCTGCTCGACCCGCGGGTGACCTGCCACACCCCACCCACCACCAGTCCCATACCCGCGAAGGCCAGCGCACTCACGTGTTCTCCCAGCACGGCGATCGCCGCGGCGGCCGTGAGAAACGGGTGCGTGTTGGCGATGGGCATCGCCCGCGAAACCCCGATCCGGCGGATGCTCTCCACGAAGATTGTGTCGCCGATGCCCATGCCCAGGATCACGGAGGTGGCGAGCAGAATCACCGGCCACGGCCAGATGGCACCGAAATCCGGGACGCTGACGAGGAACGGCGCCAGCAACAGCATGAATACGCTGCCGCCCAGACAGCGCAGCGCGTTGCACCAGGCGCTGCTCAGCGAGTGCGCAAGCTGACGCGAGACGACGCTGCTCATGGCCCAGCAGGCGGCGCCCCCCAGGGCGACGAGATCTCCGACGTCCAATCGGCTATGGGGGCGAGCCCACGGGGCCTCACGAGCTAGGCGTGAGAGCCTACGGGCTGCACCTCCGCCTCAGCGTGCCGCAGCGGCAGATCCAGGGTGAACGTGCTGCCACGACCCTCACTGCTCTCAACCCGGACCTCACCGCCCAGGCGCCTCGCCGACTCGTGCACGAGCGCCAGGCCAAGGCCTGTCCCGCGCTCACGGCGAGCCTCTGGCCGGCTGCTGCGGAAAAACCGGTCGAACAGCCGTGACTGCTCCTCCGCCGTCAGACCGATCCCCGTGTCGCTCACACGGAATGCAACGCGGTCACCGCTGCACTCCGCGGAGATGGTGACGCGTCCGCCCTCCGGCGTGTACTTCACGGCGTTGGAGACCAGATTATCAATAGCCCGCCGCAGGAGGAGCTCATCCGTAACCATGCGCGGTAACCCGTCTGGAACGTCCGTGACCACCGTGATCCGCTTCTCCACGGCTCCCGGCGCCACCATGGAGGCGGATGCCAGCAGAAGTGTCTTTACGTCAACGTCCGTGAACTGGAGCGGCTCCGTGCCGGCCTCGATGCGGCGCAGGTCCAGCAAGTTGTTCACCAGGCGCAGCATGTAGTCGCCTGACTCACTGATGCGGGCGATGAACTCGGCCTGGTGGGAGGCGTCCAGCGTCCCCGCCGGCGCCGACGCCATGAGGCGCGCGTAGCCAAGGATGGTGCTGAGGGGTGAACGTAGCTCATGACCCAGGTCGGCGGTGCGCTCGTCCAGGGTCTCCTCCGCGCCCGCGTTGCCGGACTCACGGATTGCCGCCACGCCCACTTCCAGCGTGCCATCCAGGGCGGGACGGCCGGTGTAGCTGATCACCACAGGCCGAGGCCGGCCACGGCCGCCGCGGAGCACCCCCGCGATGTGCACGGGCGACCCGCTCCGTGCGGCGCGTGCAAACTCCATTCGGTGGTCCACGGTGCGGCCTTCCGACGTCACCACATTGATCACGTCAGCGCACGACATGCCCATGGAGTCCACCTCATCCCAGCCGGTCAGGCGGGCCAGCGAGTCGTTCGACCACTCCAGGCGCATGTTGGCGTCCACCGCGAAGATGCCGTCCGGCGCGCGTGCCACGATGGTCTGCATCCGCTCACGTTCTGACGCGGCCGTCTGACGGTCCGACTCGGCGTTGAGGTACAGCGCGATCAGCGCCAGCGCCGCCAGCAAGACCAGCAGAAGCGGCGCAAATAACAGTACGCCACGCGAGGCCAGCCCATCCGCCAGCACAACGGCCGGCGTCACCAGCAACAACCCCACGATCAAGTTCGACCGCGCCAGTCCCACCGAAGTGGCCGGCCAAAGAGTCCGCGAGCCGGCAACCACGGCCCACTCTGCGACGACGTATCCAACAACGAACGTGGCACCCAACACATAGGGGTTGGCCACCCACGACGTACCATCGAGCACCTGGCAGACCAGCACAACGAGCTTGGCCCCGGCGGTGGCCGAGACCAGCCCGACGATAGATGCAAACGCGGCAAGGCCGGGCGACCGCGCTCGCACGAATGTGCCCAGCATGGCACCGCACACCGCGATGCTCACGGTGGGCACCTCGCCGCAGCTCAGGAAAGCGGGTAGGAGCCCACCCACCAACAGCGACACGATTGCGCCACCGGGTAACCTGACCACCACGACGCCGATGGCGAGGCTGCCGGCCAGCAACGCAAAGAAGGCCTGAGGTTCGCACGTCCCCCCCGAGGCCATCGAGATGGCTAACAAACCGAGCGCAGTCGCCAGGACTCCGAGCGCGGCCATCCACCCGATCGGAGTGCCTTCGAGCGCGTATGAACGTACCACGAGCCGCTAAACTTCTCCGCCGTCTCCGGCACATCGCATCATAGCACGCGCCGGGGCAAATTAACCGCGTGCCCGGGCCCATTTCCGCGCGGTGACACGTTCGAGACAGAAGGGCTGCCCTCTTTCTGGTCGGGAACTTGAGACAGAAACCGTGACGCGCTTGCAATGAATCGTCAAGGTGTGCGACACTAGCCCTGGTCGCGATATGTCGGAAGGCTTTGGTTTGTCACGTCCCTTTTCGATGGGCCCACTAGGACTGGGTGCCCAGTCGACCGCGCACTTGCAGCTCTACGGCCTGCTGGCCTTGCTCGTACCGGTCTTTCTGTCGCTACGCGCCCTTCTGGCCGTGGAGGCAACCGTCCCCCTCCCGGCCGCCGAGCCCCGCGTGGTGGAGGTGCCCAGGATCATCGAGGTGCCGGTGGAGCGCATCGTTGAGCGGATCATTTACGTCGAGGTGACGCCCACTCCGCAGTCTGGTGCGCCCGTACCCGCCACCATCGCGCCTCGCCCCGCTTCGTCTGTTCCCGTCCCTACATCCGACGTGGCGGTAGCGGCCGTCCAGCAAGCGGTAACCGCCGTACCGGCCCTTGCCGCTATTTTTGCCCCGCTGCCGCAGACGGCATCTGACGTCTCGGACGCCGTGGTCGCAGCGCAGGCAGTGCCCGCGCTCAACACCGTGACCGGACCGGACCCCGGCAACACGACGTTGGGCCAGACCACTGCCGATTCAGCCCCGGTGCAGCCGCGCGCGAGCCAGGTGGCTCCGCGCATTCAGATTGCGTTCCCGTCCATGCTCGCCGCTCCCTTAGAACCACCTGCCGGTCTGGCATCGCAAACGGTGGTGGTCAACACCACGAACCGGTCCAATCGGAATCGCAACAACGATGATTCGTCATCATCGAGCGCTTCGTCCGACATTGTGGGGCAGCCGGGCTCGCCCGGTGGTGGCGGCGCGGGCGACAACCCATCGAACGTTGTGAGCGCACCAACCTCCCGCGGAGGTGCCGTGGTGGCTGACCCATCACCGGGGGGCGGCGGTGCTGGAGGGGACGGCTCCCCTGGACCAGTCCCCATTCTGCCTCAGCAGCACACGACTGCGGTCGTTGCGCCTATCGGCAGCGGCCAGAGTTTGTCTCCAGATCGAACGCCGGATACCGCCGCCTCCGCGGACGCGGTAGCCGCGGCCATGCGTGCGGCGATCGGCAACACGACCGCCGCCGCCGTCAGCCCGGCTGCACCGGTCGGACGCGATGGCGGCGCGGCCGCGCCAGCGACCGCCACGAGTAGCACCGAGCCATCGGTCCAGTCCAGCCCCTCCTCCCGCGACCACGGCAATCGCAACGCCCAGAAGTCATCGGAGTCGCCGAAGTCAGCCCCTGACCGCCGAGACTCCGCCGCCGTCCGAACGGCCGGTCAGCCCCCCAGCGCCTCGCCATCCGGCCGCAAGTAGCGCCTCAGGTCTGTTAGCCGGCGCGAGTCAGTTCGGCACGGGCCAGTTGGCCGGATAGATCACGTACACGGCGCCGTGCGACGCCATCTGCCAGAGCCGCTCAAACGTCCGGCGAGGGTACGTTCTGCGGACCGGCTGGCCGAGCCGGGGATCGGCGGCGGGCTCGTTGACCACCACCGCGCCGTCCTCAGCCACGCCGACCACGACGAGAAGGTGCCCATTCGTGGATCGGATGGGAGCCTGCGGCAGCTCCCCCGGTTGCCAGGCCACGCTGGCCACCAGCGGAACGCCTGATTGGATCCATGGCTCCATCTCCGCCACACTCGCCAGCCGGGTCACGTAGGCGATGAGGCCGTGGCTGGCCGCGAACGCGGTGTTGAAGGGCCAGTTGCCGTTCCCGCGGTAGACCGGGTCGTAGGTGCCGACGGCGGCGTCAGGAACGGTGCGATCCATAGACCCGTCCCCGGTCACGCGCGCCCAGTACGCCATGACCATGCTGGTTGACGTGGGACTGCACCACACCTCACCACCGCCCGGATACACCATCTGCGATCGCACTGGCACGTCCAGCACCCTGCCGCGCGCCGCGCCTTCGTCCGCACCCGGGGCATAAGCCACGTGGTCGGTGGCCACGGCCGTCACGATAGACACGCGGGCAGGTCCGTGCAGACCCACCCGTACCTGGAACTGCTGGCTGGACGACTCCAGCGCCAGCGTATCGGTCAGCACTCGGGCCGCGGCGTCATCCTGACCATCCACGCTGTGGCGGTGTGCGGTATCTCCAGTCGACCACACTCCCAATACGTACCACCGCGACCAGCCCTCAGCCAGGCTGGCCCGAGCGCTCACGTCGATCCAGCCATCCTCTCCGGTGGAGGCATTCCACGACACAATGAGCTCGCGGAACCCGCGTGGCACCTGCACAACTGGTCCCGTGGCCGCTCCGACCCCACGACCCTGCGCGTCAAGTTCCGCGTCGCGGAGCTCGATGGCGCCGTCTGGCCCCACGCCCACACCGGCGAGCTGCCAGGCCGCGAAGTCCACCGCGCCGCGCTGCTTCCAGAGCATGTGCGCCGACCCCAAGATTTCAGCCATACCGACGGAGGCGCCGCTCAAGCGCAAGAGGGTAGCAGCGAGCGGTACCGCCAGCGTGAACCGTCGCAGCGCTGCTCGGCGCGACATGACCGACGAGCCCATCACGGGGCACTCCAAGGCATCCTATCGCACTGTCACGTCGCGCAGCACCACGGCCCGACCATCGCGTGGTTGCGCCGGCCCGGGGTGTTGCGGCCCCGCGGTGGGCAATGGAGCCGCGTCTGCCCCCATGACGCGAAGCTCCAGGCGGTACTGCCCTGGCGGCAGGCTTGCCGGCACCTGCACTCCACAGCGGCAAAGCCAAACCCCCGGGATGCTCTCCGCGTCAGCGGCTAGCGGCACCGCGAGCCACCCGGAATCCCCCGCCTGGCCACGTAATCCTACCTGCAGCACCGTGCCCTCAGCGCCAGCACTCAGCGGCCGCCAGTGCATCCGTAGACCCAGGTTCCGCCCCTGTCGCAGGCTAGCCGACTCCAGACCGTAGCCAACAAGCTCTACGCGGTCGCCAAACCGCGTGCTGATGGGAGCCCCGGTCGACGTACGGTAGACGCGCGCCATCTCCGTTCCCAGAACATTGACCTCGGCGACAGGCGTCCAGGCAAGGTACTGCTCCGCGAGGAAGTCCGGCCGCGGCGCGACGATCAGGCTGCGCACATAGACCACGAGGAAATCGTAAGCGGCGGCGTCACTGCCCTCGGCGGGCATAACCTGGCCCCTAAACTGGGGATCCAGGACGGTCGTGTATATCTCATCCGGCATCGCGACCTTGAGCCGCGCCGCGTTTGGCTGGGCGTTGAGGAACGCGGCCACACCATCCAGTCCCTCACCCCAACCGCTGGCCAGGCGCACGGCCGCCGGCACACCTGCGAGCAGTGGGCTGAGCGCGTTGGTACCGTAAGGCCAGGAGCCTCCGATAGCGCCACACTGGAGCAACACGACCACGGCGGAGAATCCGGCCGTCCGCGCCGTAGCGGACAGCGGTACCAATCGCGCCATGCGCCACAGGCCGAGCCCCGCAAGCAAGTCCAACGGTGGAAACGCCGGGAGCGCGTACCGGTCCGCCTCTTTGGCGGCGACGGTCATGGCGAGCAGGAACGTGAACGCGAGGCCTGCCAGCCACCACACCGTGGAACGCCCGCACCGACGCCACGTCAGCGCCAGGCACACCAGCCCGATCAAGGTCAACGGGGTAGAACGGGCCAGCAACACCATAGGGTAGTACGCCGCCCCGAGGGACGAGACGACGCCAGCCGCGTGCTCGCCGCCGGCGTTGTCGCCCACAAAGCGGAGCACACGGCCCACGGTTCCCAGCGGGGCCTGCCACACGGCCGGCCAGAGAACGACGTACGAGGCGACCGACGCGGCGGCCCAGATAGCCAGCCGCATGAAGGTGGCCCGGCTCCTCAGAGCGACAAGACCGCCATCCGTGAGTGCCCCCACAGGTACCCAGGCGATCAACAATAAGGAGGGTGCTTTGCAGAGCAGTGCACTTGCCGTGGCCGCGCCGGCTGCCACCATCGCAGAGTGCCCACCGCCGGAGCGCAGCCCGAGAAGCGCCAGCAGCCCCGCGAGTGTCATGCACAATGCGAGCAGTGCGTCAATGTGCACAACCCGTGAATGGCCCAGCAAGAACGGATCCAGCGCCAGCATGAGCCCCCCCAGTACGCCCGGGGACGGTCCCATCAGCCTGATCGCCGTAGCGCACACCGCGCCGATGAGCAGCGCGGTGGTGATGCCTACGCCACGGCGCGCCTCGGACAGGATCCCAAGAAACTCTGGGTGGCCGCTTACCTCCCGTCGCGAGACGTCGCTGCGCGAGCCGGCCAACAGCGCCAGGCGACGCGGTCCAACCCACAACGTCTCCACCCACATGGTGATGACGCCCGGGTGTCCGCTCTGGTAGGTGGCCGCGGGCTGCCCAGTGAGCAACCCCTCCGCGAACCGCGCGCCACGCGCGGTCCAAAACAGCTCGTCCGTGGTGACGTACCGGTCCAACGCCACCAGCCGCGGCGGCAGCGCCAGCAGAGCCACGCACGCGGCCAGCACCAGCCACATGCCGCGGATGGGTGAACCTAAGACGGCAATCCCAGCAGCCCCGAGATGTCTCCTCGCGCATCCAGACCGGCCACCTGGTCCACCAGCCAATCAGCCTGCCGCTCATACGCCGTGCCCCGCAGCATCCCGGTGAACTTCCCTGTGAGCTCGTCCTGAGACAACGGTACCTCCGGGTCGCCCTTGGGCGACAGTACTAGCTGACTCAGCGCGCGGCCGTCCCGTAGCTTCACCGTGACACGCGCGGGAAACTGCGCCGGGTACCGCGCGTCAAGCTCCGGATCCAACCGCACTGCAGAGTCGCCCATCAGGCGGCTAGCTGCCGGTTCGAAGATGCGGGCGTCTGAAAAATCGTCCAACCGAACCGCGCCGTCGAGCAACGCTCGCGCAACGCAGTACTGGACACTGAACTTCGCGGCGTAGAGGTGGCGCGGCGAAGGGTTATCCGTCAGATCCAGGACGGAGCGATACCCATCGATCTGCACGGTCTGCACGTCATCGCTGCGCACACCGTGCTCCCGGCGCAGGGCCAGAGCGGCGTCAATAGCGGAGTGGGTGTGGCGGCATGAGGGGTAGGGCTTGATAGATACGCCGGGCAGCTTCCACCCGTCTCCAAGCGCGCGGGTGATGCGGCCTGTGTCGCCATCTGGCGCCGTAGCAGCGAAGAACCCCTGCCGACCCTCCAGCACCCGCCGCGCGCCGGTGAAGCCTAGACTGGCAAGCTCCGCCGCCAGAACGCCGTTGGCAGCGGCACGCCCAGCGTGAAGGTGCTTGGACATCGCTCCGTCCGCGATGAACTCCCACAGTCCACCAGCTTGCGTCCCAGCGCTACCCAGCGCCCATACCATCTGGCGCGCATCTAGCCCCAGCAGCCACCCGGCGGCTGTCGCCGCGCCAAAGACGCCGCAGGTGGCGGTGTTGTGCCAGTGGAAGTAGTGCGTCTTGCCCACGGCGCCGCCCACCCGAATCGCCACCTCGTAGCCGAGTGCTATGGCGGCCAACACGTCCCGCCCTGACTTTCCTAGCTGCTCGCCTACGGCGAGCGCCGCGGGAACAATGACGGCGGCCGGGTGGATCACGGACTCGCGGTCTACGTCGTCCATCTCCACGATATGCGAGACCGCCCCGTTGTGGAGCGCCGCCACTTGCGCGCTCCTGCCCCGCGCCAGACCCAGCGCGGCGCAACCCGCGTCCGGTTGGGCAAGCGTATGCTGGATCATCATCTGTCCGGGCGGAGTGCCCAACCCCGCGATGGCGCAGCCCAGCCAGTCCAGCGTCCACCAGGCCGCCTGGTCACGCACCGTGCTGGGCACGTCTGACGGGCCACATTCGGTGACGAATTGCGCGAGTGTCTCGGTGATGCTCTCGTCCACCGTTGCGCCGGCCGGAGCGCTGCTCGTACGCGCCATCACGATCAATCCTCCCAGGCGGGCATCGCGCGCCCGGACGTTGTCCGATTCGATCCGACTCAACAGCCGGCACGGCCCGCGGACGCACCGCCTGGAATGATCCCCAATCAGCCTTGTTCCGAGCAATCGCCCCGAAAGCCACCGTGAGGCGCCGACGTGCGCCGGTCCCGCGCGAGTTTTGCTCGAACACTGCCCAAAATAGGTCGCTCCGGGAGGCTTGACAGTCCGCCAGTTTGGCCATAGACTGCGGCGTGGAGGTTGCGCGCTGTTCGGTTCACGTCACCGCCTGACTCGCTACTCTGGGCCGCTGGCCTCGTCCCGCGCCATGTGCGCGGGCCGTGGCGGCAGTGCTCGGCGCCGCGGCACGGGACCCGAACCTCCATCCTCCACCGGCCCCGCGGATCCTTGAGAGCCAGCGGGGTTACACCAGCGGGCTCAGGCGATCCCCCAGATTGCACGCGGCCCGTACCGCGGCTGCGACGCTCGGCACGCAGCAGCCAGGCACCACCTCTTTGCAGTGCGATTCGTGAGCGGCGGGCAGCGGGGGCCACTCCGCGACAGGTACGGAAATGGTAGACACGGCTGCGATGATGATTGACGAGCGATTGCTGAGCGGCGCGGACGGCGCCCACGACCGAGCGGATGCTCCGCCGGAGCCCATGGTGGGTCCCGCCTGGGACGACCTGTCCGCCATGGACTCCGACGCGGCCCCAGAACACGCGGCCGTGCCCGTGCCGGTGGACGCGGCCGATGCCGCGATAGACTCACCCCTGGGCATCTACTTCCGCGACATCGCACGCATCCCGTTGCTCACTGCTGAGCAGGAGGTTGAACTGGCCCAGGCGCTGGAACGCGGCAATCTGGCACGTGAGGCGCTGGAGACAGATCGCTCGGAAGACGTGGCGCGCATCGACGCGCTGGAGCGTGACTTCGCCGATGGCGAGGCCGCCCGTCGCAAGCTGATGGAATCGAATCTGCGCCTGGTCGTCTCAGTGGCACGCCGGTATCTAGGGCGCGGCCTGCCATTCTCAGACCTGATCCAGGAAGGCAGCCTGGGGCTTTCACGCGCGGTGGAGAAATTTGACTACCGTCGAGGTTTCAAGTTCAGCACGTACGCGTACTGGTGGATCCGCCAGGCCGTCACCCGCGCTATCGCCAACCAGAGCCGGACCATCCGTGTGCCAGTCCACATGATCGATCAAATCGGCCACGTTTACAGCACCTTTCAGCGGCTTCAGCAGCGCCTGGGCCACGATCCGCGGCCTGAGCAAGTTGCAGAGGAGCTGGGCCTGCCTGTGGAGAAGGTTAGAGAGGCCTTTCGGGCGTCTGCCAACCCGATCTCGCTGGAAACACCCGTGGGTAGCGACGACGAAAACACGCTGGGCGACCTGCTGGCCAGCCAGGGAGAGGAGGCTCCCTCCGACGTGGCGGAGCGGTCCCTGCTCACCTCTTACCTGGACGACGCGCTGCGCGACCTCTCCTCGCGTGAGCAGATGGTCCTGAGGATGCGCTTCGGCATCTCAGACGAGCGTCCGAGGACGCTGGGTGAAATCGGCCAGGTAATCGGCGTTAGCCGCGAACGAGTGCGGCAGCTAGAGGCTGAGGCCATCAGCAAGCTGCGCAAGGCCAATCTGCGGCGTCGGCTCGCCGAGTACCTGGAGTAGTCGCCAACCAGCGCGTGACACGGTCGTATCCAGCCCGTATTGCGCCCGTATCTCCTGTGGCCGCGCCGCGTCCATAGAATCGGCAACGAGACGGATGAACCATCATCCGGGCCTGATTCTTGGAGGAACCCATGAAACGGTTGCGGCTGGCCACCCTGGCACTGGTCGCGCTGGCAGGGATCGTGCTTGCCGGCAGCCTCGTCACCGGGTCAGATGTGGCCACGGCGGCGAGTAGCTCGAAGAAGACGAGCTCGTCCAGCAAGAAGAAGAACACCCGCGCCGTGCGGGCAGATGGCACCGCCACGGTGACCATCATCGGCGAAGTCACCAAGCAGACGTCCTGCGAAAATCGCCTGATCGTGAACATCAACTTCGTCAAGAAGAAGGGCCGAGTTGAGGCGATCTCAGCGCCCGTGGATCGGAACGGTTTCTGGGCTGTGGCCGTCACGCGCGTGCCGAATGGGACGTTCAACGTGACCTCAGCCGCGATCGCGCACCCCCGCCAGGGCATCCTGGAGTATGACGAGTACAGCATTGAGGTGCGCCGGGGAAAGAGCACCGAGCTAGACCTGGGCCGGCTGAAGATAGGCTCCTGCTAGCGCACGCGACCCGTTCCTCCAAATTGAGCGCTGGCCATCTGGCCAGCGCTCTTCGCGTCTATCGCGGATAAGCAGACGGCCCGCCTCCTGGCGGAGGCGGGCCGTCTCGCTGGCTGATTGCCGCGGATCGCTTAGCGCTTGGTGTACTGCGGCGCCTTGCGGGCCCGCTTGAGCCCTGGCTTCTTGCGCTCCTTCTCCCGCGGGTCACGCGTGAGCAGGCCGGCCTGGCGCAGCACCGGCTTGGAGGCCTCGTCCGCCTTCACCAGCGCACGCGCCGTGGCGTGCACGATGGCGCCCGCCTGGCCGGAGACGCCGCCGCCCTCCACCTTGGCAAGCACGTTGTACGAGCCAATCAGGTTCGTCACGCGGAGTGGAAGGGTGATAGCCGCCTGGTGCAACGGCCGCGGGAACCGCTCCTCGAGCGGCTTCCCGTTGACGATGACGTTGCCCACGCCCGGCTGCAGAAGCACGCGCGCCACACTGGTCTTGCGCCTGCCGACGGCGCTGAACTGGTTACGCGCCGCGCCTCGATCTCTCAATTGGGAGCCTCCTCACTCGCACCAAACTGGGCCACCTGCCCAGCGTGGGGGTGCTCAGCCCCGTCGTAGACCCGGAGCTTGCGATACATGGATTGGCCAAGCGTATTCTTGGGTAGCATCCCCCGGACCGACCGCTCCACTACGCGGGAGGGCCGCTTGGCCATCTCGTCACGGACGGCTACGGTCCGGAATCCGCCCGGATAGCCAGAGTGGCGGTAGTACCGCTTCTGATCGATCTTGCGGCCAGTCAGCGCCACCTGGGCGGCATTTAGCACGATCACATGGTCGCCCGTGTCCAGGTGCGGCGCAAAGGTCGGCTTGTGCTTGCCGCGCAGGATCTGAGCCACGCGTGACGCCAGGCGCCCCAGCGGCACACCCGCGGCATCCACCACATGCCAGCGGCGCGTGATCTCACCCGCCTTTGGCGAGTACGTCTTATTCATCGTGGTCTCCAGAGCACTGCATATCCGTGTGGTCGAGCCAGGCTGGCTCGGCGCTGGCAACGACATCTGACGCCGCCCGCGCTCCCAAATAGTCCGCGCCCAAGAAAGTCAGGCCTGCGGCGGGCGCGGTTGGGCCGGCACCAATTCTATCCCACCCCGCCAGTGTCCGCTCGATCTGGGACCGATCGAGCCGCCCCCGGCCCACCCGGACCAACGAGCCCACCATCCCCCGAACCATGTGGCGGAGAAACGCGTCCGCGGCGACGTCAATGTGGATCACACCCCCGCACGGAGCGGTGACCTGACAGCGAGATACTGTGCGGACCGTCACCATGGGCGGCTGCTGTGCGGCGTGCCCGTGGAATGCGCGGAAGTCGTGCGCGCCGATGAACGCACCCGCGGTCTCGCTCATCGCGGCGACATCCAGACGATCTGGCACGTGCCAGCTCCAGCGTCGTGCCCAGACATCTGGGATGAGCTTGTTCCAAATGACGTACCGATACCGGCGGCCGACCGCGTCGCGCCGGGCGTTGAACCCGTTCGGCGCCTCGGCCAGGTCAAGCACCACGATGTCCGAAGGCAGCAACGCCCGGCAGGCGCGCACAAGCTCAGCCACGCTGAGCCGAGAGCGGGCGCGAAAACTGCCCGTCTGCCGCGCCGCGTGGACACCAGCGTCCGTGCGGCCAGCCGCCGTGACGCGCACCGGTTGCCCCAGGATTGACTGGAGCGCCGCCTCGACCACACCCTGAACCGATCGCCCGGACGGCTGCACCGCAAACCCGAGGAACTCGGTCCCGTCATAGGCGAAATCGACGCGAAACGTACGTTCCGCGTCGATGGCGTCCACGTGCTCGACCCGCGCGTCAGGGAACCAGCTCCACCTGCGCCATGGGCGCACCATCACCCCGGCGAGGATTCAGCTTCACCATACGTACGTAGCCACCCGGCCGCCCCGCAAACCGCGGTCCCAATTCATCGAATAGCTTGGCCACCAGGCGTGGATCGTACAACTTGGCCCGTGCAAGCCTACGATGGTGAACGTCATTCGAGCGGGCGAGTGTGATCACCTTCTCCGCCTCACGCCGAAGCTCCCGGGCCTTTGCCTCGGTGGTCTGGATCTTCTCGTATCGCAGCAGGTCCGTCACCAGGTTTCGGATCAGCGCGATCCGATGTCCCGTGGGTCGACCCAGCTTGCGGAGGCCCAGTTGATGTCGCATGGTGCATCCCGTCCTAGTCGTCTTCGTTTGGATCGAAGATCAGATCGCCGCCGCCAACGCCCACGGCTACGCCCTCTGCCTCCGAGGCAGTGTCTACCAACCCGTGCTCGCGCAGCTTGTCGCGCAGCTCCTCCAGCGACTTCTGACCAAAGTTGCGGAGCGAGAGCAGCTCATCCTCGCTCATCTCCATTACCTGGCCAACCTTGGTGATTTGTGACCGCTTGAGGCAGTTGTACGTGCGCTGAGACAACTCTAGCTGTTCGATTGGCATGTCAAGTATGTGACTGGGAATTGAGGCGGAGCTCAGGCCGCCACGATCCGCCCGCCGCGGCGGTTGGCCCAGATCCACGAACACGGAAAACTGGTCCGTGAGGATGGTGGCGGACTGCACCAGCGCGTCCATCGGACTGATGGAGCCATCTGTCTGGATCTCGATGGTGAGGCAGTCCAGGTCCGTGCGCGCGCCACGGCGCGTGCTCTGAACCTGGTAGTTAACTCGGCGGACGGGCGCGAAGATGGCGTCCACCGGGATCACGCCCAGCGCGGGCGGCTCGCGGCCGTCCGAAGGCAAATAGCCCACGCCCTTCTCCACCGTGAGCTCCATCTCAAGCCGCGCATCCGCGCTATCCAGGCTGGCAATGTAGAGCTCCGGGTTCACGATCTCCACGTCACTCGGATAGATCAGATCGCTGCCGGTTACGATGCCGGGGCCGCCGGCCATGAGCCGCAGCTTGACCGGCTGGTCACTGTGGCACTTCAGCCGGAGCTGCTTCAGATTGAGGATGATCTCGGTGGTGTCTTCCTTGACCCCGGGTAGCGTCGCAAACTCGTGGTAGATCCCATCTACCTTTACCTCGGTCACCGCCGCGCCCGGCAGTGACGAGAGCAACACCCGCCGCAGCGCGTTGCCCAGCGTCAAACCGAAGCCCCGCTCGAGCGGCTCGAGCTGAAACCGACCGAAATCGTCGGACGTGTGCAGCACATCGACCTTCGGAATCATGCTCTCGGTCAAGTTAGAGTCCTCCCGCGGCACGGGCGCAACCGAACATTCCAGGGCGGTGCCATCCACCACCCCACCGGTCCGCCACAGGCCAGCCTAGCTAGCGTGAGTAGTATTCGACGATGAGCTGCTCGGTCACGTTGGCCTCGATGACATCGCGGGCCGGGAGTTGGAGCACGCGCCCACTCATCTCCGGCGCATCCAGGCTCAGCCACTCCGGTGGAGACTTGCGGGCGAGCGCCTCGCGGACGATCTTGAAGTACTCAAGGTCGCGACTCTTCGGATGGACGGAGACGACGTCATTCGGCCTGACCAGCGCGGACGGCACATTCGTCCGCCGCCCGTTCACGGAGAAGTGCCCGTGCCGCACAAGCTGGCGCGCCTGGCGGCGCGAGTCCGCGAAGCCTAGGCGGAACGCCACGTTGTCCAGTCGGCTCTCCAGCACCCGCAGGAGGTTGGCGCCGGTCATGCCCGGGCGCCGCTCGGCTTCCTCGAAGTGCTTTCTGAACTGGCGCTCCAGCACGCCATACACGGCGCGGGCCTTCTGCTTCTCCTTAAGCTGGTTCGCATACTCAGAGAGCTTACGCCGCCGCTGTCCGTGATCACCTGGCGCGTAGTTCCGGCGCTCAATGGCGCACTTGGGACCAAAGCAGCGCTCGCCCTTGAGGAATAGCTTGAGACCCTGGCGCCGGCAGATGCGGCAGACGGGTCCGGTGTATCGTGCCATCAGTGCTCCTGCTGCAGAACTAGACGCGCCGCTTCTTCGGCGGGCGGCAACCGTTGTGGGCAATCGGGGTCACGTCGACAATGGCGGAGATGGTCAGCCCAGCGGACTGAAGCGAGCGGATGGCAGCCTCACGGCCGGAGCCGGGCCCCTTCACGAACACGTCCACTTGACGCACGCCGTGCTCCATGGCCTTCCGCGCGGCCGCCTCGCCAGCCAACCCGGCAGCGTACGGCGTGCTCTTGCGGGAACCCTTGAACCCAGCCGCGCCCGCGCTGGACCACGCCAGCACGTTCCCGTTGGGATCCGTGATGGTGACCAGCGTGTTATTGAAGCTGGACTGGATGTAGGCGCTGCCAATCGGTACGTTTTTTCGCTCGCGGCGGCGCACCCGCGCCGCACCTCTTCGTCGTTCCGCCACTCGGCCCTCCCTGGGCTGCTATTAGACCTACTTCTTCGCGCTTGCCTTGCGGCGCCCGGCCACCGTTCGCCGCGGGCCCTTCCGCATCCGCGCGTTTGTCCGCGTGCGCTGGCCGCGCACCGGCAGGTTCCGCCGGTGACGGAGGCCGCGGTAGCAGCCAATCTCCATCAGCCGCTTGATGTTCAGGTTCACCTCGCGACGGAGATCACCCTCCACCTTGTATTCGCGATCGATGATCTCGCGAATCCGGCTCACTTCCTCCTCGCTCAAGTCACGCACCCGGCGGCTCGGATCCACGTTTGCGCGCTGGAGAATCAGCCTCGCCGTTGAGAACCCAATGCCGTAGATCACCGGCAGGGAAGCCTCCACACGGCGCTCACGAGGAATGTCTACGCCTGCAATTCGAGCCACGCTCCGCCTCCGTCCTCAGCCCTGCTTCTGCTTGTGCTTGGGGTTGCTGCAGATGACAAGAACCACGCCCTTGCGGCGGATGATCTTGCACCGCTCACAGCGCGCCTTGACCGATGCCTGTACCTTCATGCTGTTCGCCGCCCTTCGGCCGCGGCAGTCGCTGACGCAACCTCCGCCTGCCTCTGATTCACCCTCGCCACAGTTCTTGATTCATCCCCACTTGTTCGAAACACACCGCTCACCGGTCCCGGCCCACGATTCTCCCACGCGACCGGTCGAACGCTGAAAGCGCCACCTGTACACGATCCCCCGGCAGGATGCGCCCCGTCCCCATACGCAGCCGGCTCGACAGATGCACCAGCACCAGCTCGCCACCCGCCAGCTCCACTCGGAACAGTGCGTTCGGGAGCGCCTCGGAGACCCTTCCGTCAACCACTACGGCATCCGGCTCAGACATCTCACGCCAGGGTCGACAACGCAGCGGCGAGTCGCCGAACCAACCCACGAGTATATCACGATTGGCTCACTCCGTTACCAGGGCGTCGCGCAGCGCCAGGGTGACCTCACCCACCGGTTGCTCGCCGTCCACCTCAGTCAGGATGCCCTTGCCACGGTAGTAGTCCAACACTGGCACGGTCTCGGCGAAATAGACCTCCAGGCGGTGCTTCGCGGTGTCCACTTTGTCATCCGTCCGCTGGTACAGCGCGCTCCCGCATCGGTCGCACACTCCCTCAACCTTTGGCGGGCTGAACAGCGTGTGGTAGCTGGCGTGACAGTTGGAACACAGCCAGCGGCCTGACAACCGCGCCAGGAGCTCCGGCTCCGGTACGGCCAGGTTCACCACCCGGTCTATGGACATCCCCTCGGCCACCAACTTCTCTTCGAGCGCGCGGGCCTGGGCCACACTGCGCGGAAAGCCATCCAGGATGAACCCGTCGCGGCAGTCCGCCCGCATCAGACGGGCATTCACTATCCGCACCGTGAGATCATCCGGCACCAGCTCGCCGCGATCCATGAACGCCCTGGCCTGCTTCCCCTCTTGTGATCCACTCTTGACCGCCTCACGCAACAAGTCACCACTCGCCACGTGAGCCACCCCCATGAGGCTCGCAAGCTTCCCCGCTTGCGTTCCCTTCCCTGCGCCGGGCGGCCCCATGAGTACTACATGCACGAATTCACTCCGAAAGACCCCGGGGTTGAACGAACCATCGAGCACCGATTCTGGTGTCATCAGCGACACCGTCGCGAGTCCGGCATCCACGCCGTACCTCCCTCTGCGCGCCACGCTGCGCGCGATTCCCTACCGGATGAAGCCCCGGTAGTGCCGCATGACCAGTTGGGCTTCCAACTGGCGCATGGTGTCCAGCCCCACGCCCACAACGATGAGAAGCGCGGTGGCTTGAAGCGAGATCGTCTGTACCTGGGTGATCGTACGCACCAGGAACGGCAGCACGGCCACCGCGCCCAGGAACAGCGCACCAACCAGGGTGATCCGGATCAGGACCTTGTACAGGTACTCGGCCGTAGGTCGGCCAGGACGGATTCCTGGAATAAATCCCCCCTGTTTTTGCAGATTCTCAGCGATGTTCTGCTGCTGGAACATCACGAGGGTGTACATGAAGGTGAAACCAACCACCATCAAGAAGTACAGGACCCAGTATCCCCAGCTGTGCTGAAGATTGAAGAAATTGTAGATCTGCTCGGCGACCCACCTGCCCCACTCGTTCTCCACTCCAAGGAAGTAGCCGGCAATAGTGCCCGGGAAGATCAGGATAGAGGACGCGAAGATCAGTGGGATCATCCCCGCCGAATTCACCTTCAATGGGATGTGCGTGCTCTGCCCGCCCATCATCCGAGAGCCGCGGATCCGCTTTGCCACCTGCACCGGAATCCGCCGCTGCCCCTCGTAGATCAGCACAATGGCCAGCACGGTGATCACGCCAACCACCACGAACACCGCCAGGGAGCCCAGTCCCGTCTCAGCCACCAGAGCCTGGCCAAGCTGGGCCGGCAGCCGCGCAACGATGCCTCCAAAGATAATCATGGAGACCCCGTTGCCAATCCCGTACTGCGTCACCAGCTCACCAATCCAGATCAGCAGCATGGTGCCGGCGGTCATCGAGATGATGATCGCCATGGTGCCCAGTGGATTGACTGAAAAGCCAAAGTTGGTGATGATCGGCTCATTGCCCCCGGCGGTCGCATTCAGCAGTTGCGGCGTCCCATATGCCTGCGCCATTGCCAGCGGCACTGTCAGCCAATGTGTGATCTGGTTGATCTTGTTCCGCCCAGATTCACCCTCTTTGGAGATCTCCTGAAGTCGCGGGATCGCCGGCACCATGAGTTGCATGATGATCGAGGACGTGATGTAGGGGTACACCCCCATCGCCGCGATCGAGAAGCTCGCCAGCGCCCCGCCGGAGAAGATGTCCAGAAAGCCCACAAACTGGTTTTCCGAAAACAGCCGCTCGAGCGCGGCCAGGTTAACCCCCGGCACGGGCACGTGCGCGACGAAACGGAACACGAGCAGCATCGCCGCGGTGAAGATCAGCTTCTGCCGAAGGTCCGGTATTTTGAAGGCGTTAAGAAACGCTTGGAGCATGCTCGATGACATCGCAGCTCCCTCCGGCGGCCTGGATCTTCGACCGCGCACTCTCCGACGCACGGTGCACCTTCACGTGCAGCGCTCGGTCCACCTCACCAACGCCCAGCAGTTTCACTCGCTCGCGCAAGTCGCGGATTAGGCCCGCCGCCAGCAGCGCCGCCGGATCGATGGTGCTGCCGGCCTCGAACCGGTCCAGGTCTCGCAGATTGACCGGGCGGTACTCCACCCGCGACGGGTTCTGGAAGCCGCGGCGGTATGGCAGCTTCTTGACCAGCGGGAGCTGGCCACCCTCGAAATACGGCGGGACGCCGCCACCAGATCGAGCCTTCTGACCCTTCGTTCCCTTGCCCGCGGTCGTCCCGCGACCAGAGCCGAGGCCGCGGCCCTTACGGCGGCTTAGACGGCGAGCACCGGCTGGCGGCGCAAGCTCGTGCAGGCTCATGACTTGCCTCCCTCGCCGGCCGTCTCCACGCTCACCAGGTGAGACACCTTCCCGATCATGCCCCGGATGGCCGGCGTATCTGCCACCTGGACGGTCTGTCGGATCCGGCGCAGGCCTAGCGAGCGCACGGTGGCCCGTTGCCGGTCCGTGGACCCAATGACGCTGCGCACCAGCGTAACCGTGATGTTAGGCGTGGGCACTGGCCAGCCTCTTTCTGGGCAGCAGATCAGACAGCTCCTTGCCACGCGTAGCGGCCACCTCTGACGGCTCCCGTAGATTCTTCAGCGCCTCCAGCGCGGCACGCACCAGGTTCACCGGGTTATTGCTGCCCAGCGACTTGGTGAGGATGTCGTGGATTCCCGCCAGTTCGACCACCGGGCGGACCGAGCCGCCGGCGATCACGCCCGTGCCGGGCGCGGCGGGCTTCATCATCACCTTGGCCGCGCCAAAGTCCTGGATGATCGGGTGAGGGATGGTCTGGCCATCCAGCGGCACCCGGATCAGGTGCTTCTTGGCGATCTCCGCGCCCTTGCGGATGGCGTCTGGCACCTCGTTGGCCTTGCCCAGCCCCACACCCACCGTGCCGTTGGCATCGCCAACCACCACGAGCGCGCTGAAGCTAAAGCGGCGACCACCCTTGACCACCTTCGCCACTCGGTTGATTTTCACCACTCGCTCTTCAAGATTCAGGCCAGTGGCATCGATTCGCGGCATACGTCTCTCCTCGCTCTGGCCTAGAACCGCAGGCCGCCGTCGCGGGCGCCATCCGCCAGCGAACGAACCCTACCGTGGTACAGGAAGCCGCCGCGATCAAACACCACGTCCGTGATGCCCTTGGCCAGCGCCCGCTGCGCTAGCTCCGCGCCAACCTTTCGCGCCCTCTCCGTCTTGGTGCCAGAGATCGTGGAGCGCAGTGCCGGCTCCAGATCGGAAGCCGCCACGAGCGTAGCCCCTGCGACATCGTCTATGAGCTGCCCGTAGATGTGCGTCAAGCTGCGGTACACCGCCAGTCGGGGCCGTTCGGGCGTGCCGCTGACGATCCGCCGCACCCGACGGTGGCGGGCCGCCCGTATCTTCTTTGCATCCGCGCGTTTGAACACCGATGTGCCTCCGCCTACTTCTTACCCTTGCCGCCGGCCTTCCCGGCCTTTCGGCGGATGACCTCTTCAGCGTATTTGATGCCCTTGCCCTTGTAGGGCTCCGGCGGACGGATCGCGCGCATCCGCGCCGCCATCTCGCCCACGACTTCCTTGTCCGCGCCCGAGACGATCACACGGTTGTTGCCCTCAACCACCAGGGTGATACCCGGCGGCGGCTCGAAGGCCACCGGGTGGGAGTATCCCACCTGGAACAGGACCAAATCGCCCAGCTTCTGCGCACGGTAGCCAACACCATTGATCTCAAGCCGGCGGGTAAACCCCTCCGTCACGCCCGTGACCATATTGGATACCAGCGTCCGCGTGAGCCCGTGCGTGGCCCGACTGTCGCGTCCGTCATCCGGCCGCTCCACGCGGATCTCGCCGTTCTCGTGGACAATTTTCATGTTTGGTGAGAGCGAGCGCTCCAGGCGCTTCCCACCAGACTCCACCACCAGGTGGTTGTCCTCGCCCAGCTCTACCTTGACGCCCGCGGGGACGGGGATGGGCATTCGACCGATTCGCGACATCGTGTACTCCTCCCGTCTACCACACGTGGCAGAGGACTTCTCCGCCAAGGCGCATCCGGCGCGCCCGCGCGCCGCTCATCACACCGCGGGACGTGGAGAGAATCGCCACTCCGAGGCCACCGAACACCGTCGGGACATCCTTCGCACCCGTGTACACCCGCAAGCCCGGCTTGCTAATGCGCTGCAGGCCAGACACCACCGGCTCCTGCTTCTCACCGTACCGCAGCTCCAGGCGCAGGCGCTTCTTCGGTGCCTCACCCACCACCGCGTAGCTCTTGATGTAGCCCTCGTCGCGCAGCACTTCCGCGATGGCCACTTTCACCGTCGAGGACGGCATTTCCACAGCCGGGTGCCGTGAATGGATACCGTTGCGGATCCGCGTGAGCATGTCAGATATGGGGTCTGTCATCGTCATGGTCGTGCTCCTACCAGCTCGACTTGATGACGCCCGGAATCTCACCGCGGAGCGCCAGTGTGCGGAAGCAAATGCGGCACAGCCCAAACTTGCGCATGTAAGCCCGCGGGCGACCGCAGAGCATGCAGCGGTTGTACTGCTGGACCGGGTGGGCCGTGGCAAAACGGTTGGGCCGCTTTGCCTTGACCATCATGGAGGTCTTTGCCAAGGTTCTCTCCCCTGCCCAGACAAGCCGGGCGGTTGGTTCGTTGTGTGGCTAGCGCCGGTTGCGCTCGCCGTGGTGGGTCGCGCCGCTAGGACGCCTTAGCAAACGGCATGCCCATCAGCTCGAGCAGGCGGCGGGCCTCCTCGTCCGTGCGCGCCGTGGTCACCATCGTGATCTGCAGGCCCCTAAGTTTATCGATCTTGTCGTACTCGATCTCTGGAAACACCAGTTGCTCGCGCAGGCCGAGCGAGTAGTTACCCCGACCATCGAACGACTTGGTGGGCACGCCTCGGAAGTCGCGGATGCGCGGGAGCGCCGCATTCACCAGGCGATCAAAGAACTCGTACATGCGGTTGCCGCGAAGCGTCACCATGAGCCCGACGTCCATACCCTCGCGGAGACGAAACTGGGCGATGGATTTCTTGGCCTTTTTGATGATTGGTCGCTGGCCCGTGATCGCCGAGATGTCGCCAATCGCCGCGTCCATGGCCTTGTTGTTAGAGATCGCCTCTCCCAGGCCGATGTTCACCACGATCTTCTCGAGTCGAGGCGCCTGCATGGTGTTGCCGTAGCTGAATTCCTTCACCAACGCCGGCCGCACCTCATCTCCGTAGCGGACCTTGAGACGCGGCACCGGCGCCGGCTCGGCCGCGGCGCCTTCGGCCGGTTCAGCGGCCGGCTCGGCCCGTCGCCGTGAAGCCTGTCGTTCTGCCATCACGCCTTCCCTAGATCAACTCGCCGCAGCGCTTGCAGAAGCGCGCCTTCGAGCCGTTCTCCAACGTGCGCACGCCCAGCCTGACGGGCCGATCGCACTTGCTGCACACCACGCCCACGTTGGACACGTGGATGGGTGCCTCGATGTCAACGATGCCGGTCTGCCGGGCCTGGCTCCGCCCGGGCTTCATGTGGCGCTTCACCACATTGACATCGGCCACCACAACTCGCTGGTTCTCAGCACGGAGCTCCCGCACTTTTCCGCGCTTCCCCTTGTCCTTACCCGCGAGCACCTGGACCGTGTCATCTCGCCGTACTTTGAGTGCAGTCATCTGATCCTCTTTGCTAGAGCACTTCGGGCGCGAGCGAGATGATCTTCATGTAGTTGCGCTCGCGGAGCTCGCGCGCAACGGGGCCAAAGATGCGCGTGCCACGCGGGTTGCTCTCGTCGCTCAGGATCACCGCCGCGTTGTCGTCAAAGCGGATGTGCGAGCCGTCCGGCCGGCCGTACTCCTTGGCCGTCCGCACGATCACCGCCTTGATCACGTCGCCCTTCTTCACGGACCCGCCAGGCTGCGCGTCCTTCACGGACGCGACGATGACGTCGCCCACGTCAGCGTACTGGCGGTTGCCTCCGGCCAGCACACGGATGCACATGATCTCGCGCGCACCGGTATTGTCCGCCACGCGGAGCCTCGTCTGTTGATAGATCACGAGGAGGCCTCCGTGGTGGATTCCTCAGCCAGCACCTCGAGGCCCGGGCCGATCGTCTCCTTGACGACCTGCCGCACCACCCAGTGCTTCTCCTTGCTGATCGGCCGGGACTCGGCGATGATCACCTGGTCGCCCACCTGGCACGCGTTCTGTTCGTCGTGCGCCTTGAATCGATCGGTGCGCCGCACGTTTCTGCCGTACAGCTTGTGGCGGCGCACGGATTCCACCGCCACCACCACCGTCTTGTTCATCTTGTTGCTCACCACCGTCCCCACCTTGGTCCGGCGGCGCTCCTCATGCGGGCGGAGCTCGCTCATCTCTTCTCCTACTCCGCGGTAGCCACAGCCGCCTGGCCCTGGAGGGTCAGGATCCGCGCAATGTCTTTTCGGACCACTCGTATTCTCGCCGTGTTGGTGAGCTGCCGGGTGGCAAACTGGAATCTCAGGTTGAACAGCTCCTCGCGGAGCTCGGCCAGCCTGCTTGTGAGCTGATCAGCGCTCAGGTCGCGGAGCTCAGACGCTTTCACTGGCCACCGCCCCTTCACGCATCACAAACCGCACATCAATTGGCAGCTTGTGGCCCGCCAGCCGGAGGGCCTCCTTGGCCAGCTCCTCCCGCACGCCCGCGATCTCGAACATCACCCGGCCCGGGCGGACTACTGCCACCCAGTGATCAGGTGCGCCCTTGCCGCTGCCCATGCGGGTCTCGGCCGGCTTCGCCGTGACCGACTTATCCGGGAACACGCGGATGAACACCTTTCCGCCGCGACGGAGGTGGTGCGTGATCGTACGACGCGCCGCCTCGATCTGGCGGCTGGTAATCCAGCCCGGCTCTAGCGCCTGGATGCCGAACTCACCAAACGCAACGGTGCTGCCGGCGATGGTGATACCGCGCCGCTTACCCCGCTGCTGCTTGCGATGTTTTACGCGCTTGGGTTGCAGCATGTTACTCCGCCTCCGCGGCCCCGTTGCTCGCCGGGGCAGCCTCGGCCGCCGCGCTCGCAGGAGCGGCCACCGGGGCCTCATCGACCGGCCGCTCCAGGGTGGCAGCTCCCGCCGCCGGCCGTGCCGCCGGCCTCACCGCCGGCACGAACCCCTCGCCGCGCTGCGGTAGCGCCACGTCGCCGCGATAGATCCACGCTTTCACGCCGATCACGCCGTACGTTGTCAACGCCTCCGCCTGGCCAAAATCAATATCCGCGCGGAGCGTGTGCAGCGGCACCCGACCCTCGCGCTCCCACTCACGCCGAGACATCTCCGAACCGCCCAGGCGTCCCGCCACCTGGATCCTGATGCCTTTGGCGCCAAACCGCATGGAGCGACCCACCGCCTGCTTCATGGCCCGGCGGAACGCCACTCGGCGCTCGAGCTGGTCGGCCACGCTGCGCGCCACCAGATAGGCGTCCAGCTCAGGCTGGCGGATCTCCTGGATGGTCACCCGCACACGCTTGCTGGTGATGCCCTCCAGGTTCTTCCTCAGCTCCTCAACCTTCACACCGCTCTTGCCGATCACGATGCCCGGCTTCGCCGCATGGATCGTCACCGTCATCTGGTTCGCAGAGCGCTCTATGTCCACCCGCGCCACGCCCGCATCGGACAGGCGCTTGAGGATCATGCGCCGTACGTTGATGTCCTCGTGGAGCAGCGTCGTGTAGTCGCGGTCGGCGTACCAGCGGCCCTGCCACTCTTTCACGTGGCGATCGCCAACGTTGACCCCGAGGCGGAATCCGATGGGATGTACCTTTTGACCCATTACGCCTCCCGCTCGGCGACGACCACCGTCACGTGGCTCGAGCGCTTCAGAATCTGATTGGCGCGACCCCGCGCTCGGGGGCGCCACCGCTTGAGCGTGCGGCTCTCGTCCGCGCTCACCCGGAGCACGATCAGGTCATCGCGATCCAGGTTGAAGTTGTTCTCTGCATTCGCCTGAGCGGACTGGAGCACCTTGGTCACCGGCACAGTTGCCTTCTGGGGCAGGAAGCGCAGGATCGCCAGCGCCTCAGTGACCGGCTTGCCCTTGATGGTGTCCAGCACCAGGCGCACCTTCTGCGCGGACATACGGATGTGCCGGGCAACCGCCCGCACCTCCACACCTGTCCTCGCGCGCATCTGTGCCATCGCCTCTCACTCCCCTCGCTATCGCGCGCCGCTCGACTTTTCGCCGCGAGCCGTGTGGCCTCGATACGTGCGGGTGGGCGCAAACTCACCCAGCTTGTGACCCACCATGTTCTCCGTCACGTAGATCGGCACGTGCCGCCGCCCGTCGTGCACCGCGATCGTGTGACCCACCATCTCCGGGAAAATGGACGAGTCGCGCGACCACGTCTTGATGATGTCCTTCGCGCCCGTGGTATTCAGCACGGACACCTTCTTGAACAGCTTCGGGTCGATGTACGGACCCTTCTTCGTAGATCGACTCATCTACGCACTCCACGCCAGACGCCCATCGGCGCCCCGCGCGGCCGCGGTATGGAACTCAGCCATTACTTGCTACCTCGTCGCCGCACGATGAACTTGTCCGTACTCTTCCGTGTTCGGGTCTTCTTGCCCATAGCCGGCTTGCCCCACTTCGTCTGGGGCTGGCCACCAATGGGTGCCTTGCCCTCGCCACCGCCGTGCGGATGGTCGCGCGGGTTCATTACGGAGCCGCGCACCGTGGGGCGGATTCCCAGCCACCGGCTGCGCCCCGCCTTGCCCAGGTTCAGCGTGCCGTGCTCGGCGTTGCCAACCTGACCAATCGTTGCCATGCACTCAATCAAGACCCTGCGCACCTCGCCGCTGGGCAGGCGAATCTGGCACCAGTCGCCCTCCTTGGCCATGAGCTGCGCCCCGGCGCCCGCGCCGCGCACCATCTGCGCGCCGCGGCCCGGCTTGATCTCCAGGTTGTGGATCACCGTACCAGTGGGAATGTCACGCAGCGGTAGCGCGTTACCGGGCGCCACCTCGGCGTCCGACCCGCTGCTCAGCCGCGTACCGACCTTGAGCCCGGCGGGAGCCAGAATGTAGCGCTTCTCCCCATCCACGTACTCCAGCAGCGCAATGCGGGCTGTCCGGTTGGGGTCGTACTCAATAGAGACAACTCGCGCGGCCACGCCCAGCTTGTCGCGCTTCCAGTCGATCACGCGGTACATCCGCTTGTGACCACCGCCACGGTGTCGCACGGAGATACGGCCCAGATTGTTCCGCCCACCGCGCTTGCGCAGCGGCTCCAGCAGCGACTTTTCTGGCTTCTTACCCTTGGTGAGCTCCTCGAAGGTCGAGACGCTCATGCCGCGCCGGCCTGGCGAGGTCGGCCGATACACCTTTAGAGGCATCTCACACTCCCTCGAACAGCCCGATGCGTTCGCCGGCCGCGAGCGTCACGTACGCCTTCTTCCAGGAGCGGGTCATGCCCGAGTGGCGGCCCATCCGGCGTAGCTTGCCCGTCACGGTCAACACCCTCACACCGGTCACACGCACGCCGAAGACCTCCTGGACGGCTGCCTTGATCTGGATCTTGTTCACCGTGGGCAAGACCTCGAACACGTAGGTGTGTCCGTCCTGCGCCGCGGTCCCCTTCTCCGTGATGATCGGGCGCACCAGGATCTGGTGGCCGGTCAACGCCGTCATGACTGGCCTCCTTCCGCGTCAGCAATCGGCTCAGCCAACACCAGCTGGGCCGTGGCCGCCGTGGCCGACTTGGTAAACAGGAGGTGCTTGAAATTGAGCACGTCCAGCAGATTGAGCGTGTCCGGAGTCACCGCACGCACGCCCACGAGATTTGCGGACGCTCGGCTCACGGCCTCGTTCCGCTCAGCGAGCACGATCAGTGCGCCCGAGCTTAGGCCCAGCGCGGAGAGCACCCCAGCCATCTCGCGAGTCTTGCCGGACGCCAGCGTCAGGTCATCCAGCACTGTCACGGCATCACCCTGCACCCGCGAAGACAGCGCGGACCGCATGGCCAATCGGCGCATCTTCCGCGGCATATCCTGCTGGTAGGAGCGGGGATGGGGGCCAAAGACCACTCCGCCGCCAGCCCAGTGGGGCGCCCTTCGGTCACCCTGCCGTGCACGGCCGGTCCCCTTCTGACGGTAAACCTTGTGCGTGCCGCCGGCCACCTCGCCGCGCGTTTTGGTGTCGTGCGTGCCCTTGCGCTGGTTGGCAAGCTGGGCCACTACGGCCTGGTGCATCACGGCCCGGTTCGGCTCCAGGCCAAACACCCGCTCATCCAGATCCACAGAGCCAACCACCTGGCCGCTCACGTTCTTGAGAGGCAGCTCGGTCATAGCTCCACCTGCTGCTTTCTGATGACGATGAGGCTACCGTTCGGCCCGGGCACAGCGCCGCGCAGGGCCACCAGGTTCCGCTCCGGATCCACCCGAACCACCTGCAGATTCTTGACCGTGACCCGCTCGCTGCCCATGTGGCCCGCCATGCGGGTGCCCTTGAACACGCGGCCCGGCGTCGTCCCAGCGCCCACGGAACCAGGTGCACGCCAACGATCGGACTGGCCGTGCGTCTTGGGGCCACCGCGGAAATCGTGGCGCTTCATCACACCGGCAAAGCCCTTGCCCTTGGAGACACCGGTTACGTCCACACGCTCGCCCGCGGCAAACATGCCCACGTCGATCGGATCTCCAACGGAGATGGCGTCAATGTCGTCCGCCGGCACCTCGCGCAGCGTCCGCAGCGCCTTACCCTCCGGCAGGTGCCCGCGCTCCGGCTTGGACAGCTTGCGCTCCGCCACCTGGCCAAAGCCAAGCTGCACCGCCTCGTAACCGTCCTGCGCCATGGTCCGCACCTGGGTCACAAAGCACGGCCCCGCCTCGACGATGGTGGTGGCCGTTGCCACCCCGCTCTCGTCGAACAGCCGGGTCATCCCTAGCTTGCGTCCGATTATTCCTTGAATCACGGCAACCTCTAACTGGAGGAGCGTCCACCACGACGTGCCGCGCGCCCGCGCCGCACCTGCCGGGTGGTGTCGCTCACAGCTTGATCTCGATGTCCACGCCCGCGGGAACGTTGAGCCGCATCAGCGCATCAACGGTCCGGGACGTGGGCTCGAGCACATCGATCAGGCGCTTGTGGGTGCGCATCTCGAACTGCTCGCGCGAGTCCTTGTCGATAAACGGGGAACGGATCACGCAGAACTTCTCGATCCGCGTGGGCAGCGGCACGGGACCCGCAACCTGCGCGCCGGTCCGCTCGGCGGTCTCAACGATCTGCTGGGCGGATTGATCCAGAATCTTGTGGTCAAACGCCTTCAGCCGGATCCTGATGCGCTGCTTTGGCATGTTGTTTCGTCCTTACCTCGCCACGCGGCCCGATCGCGCCAGGTGGGTGGCGCCACTCGGCTCCACCCACCTGCACAATCCTGGCCTGCTACTCCTGGATGGCGGTCACCACGCCGGCTCCCACCGTCCGGCCGCCTTCGCGGATCGCAAACCGCAATCCCTCTTCCACCGCCACAGGCGTGATCAGCTCTATCTCCATCCGTATGTTGTCCCCAGGCATCACCATCTCTACCCCCTCTGGTAGCTTGATGCTCCCGGTCACGTCCGTCGTCCGGATATAAAACTGCGGCCGATACCCGTTGAAGAACGGCGTGTGCCGCCCTCCCTCTTCCTTCCCCAGCACGTACACCTCAGACGCAAACTTCGTCCGCGGCTTGATCGATCCAGGCCGCGCCAGCACCTGCCCTCGCTCGATCTCATCCCGATCGATCCCGCGCAGCAGCGCCCCTACGTTGTCCCCGGCTATCCCCTCGTCCAGCGTCTTCTGGAACATCTCCACGCCGGTGCACACCGTCTTCCGCGTCTCCCCAAACCCCACAATCTCGATCTCGTCCCCTACCTTCACCCGGCCACGCTCGATCCGACCGGTCACCACCGTGCCACGGCCCTTGATCCCAAATACGTCCTCGATCGGCATCAGGAACGGCCGGTCCATCGGCCGCTCTGGCGTCGGGATGTACTCGTCCACCGCCTTCATCAGCTCAGCAATGCACGCGTACTCCGGCGCGCTCGGATCCGTCGACGAGCTCTCCAGCGCCTTGACCGCGCTCCCGCGAATCACCGGAATGTCCTCCCCAGGGAAGCCGTACTTGCTCAGCAGCTCGCGGACTTCCATCTCCACCAGCTCCAGCAGCTCCTCGTCTTCCATCAGGTCTACCTTGTTCAGAAACACCACCATCGCCGGCACTTCCACCTGCCGCGCCAGCAAGATGTGCTCCCGCGTCTGCGGCATCGGCCCGTCAGGCGCGCTCACCACCAGGATCGCACCGTCCATCTGCGCCGCCCCGGTGATCATGTTCTTGATGTAGTCCGCGTGCCCAGGACAGTCTACGTGCGCGTAGTGCCGCCCCTCCGTCTCATACTCCACGTGCGCAATCGCAATCGTGATCCCACGCGCTCGCTCCTCGGGCGCGTTGTCGATCGAGTCGAACGACCGAAACTTCGCCGCCCCGCCCATCCCAAGCACCTTCGTGATCGCCGCCGTCAGCGTCGTCTTCCCGTGGTCCACGTGCCCAATCGTCCCCACGTTCACGTGCGGCTTCGTCCGCTCAAATCGCTGCTTCGCCATGCTGGTTCCTCTCTCCGGGCAGATTCCCGATCGCTATTGCTGAGTATCTGGTGGCCCTACGCACGGGCCTTGGCCACGATTCCCGCCTCAACCGTCTTGGGAACCGCCTGATAATGCGAAAACTCCATAGAGTAGGTGGCACGCCCCTGCGTTGCAGACCGCAGCACGGTGGCGTATCCGAACATCTCGGACAGCGGCACCGCGGCGCGCACGATCTGCGCGTTCGCCCGCGGATCCATGCCCTGGATCTGCCCGCGGCGAGAGTTCAGATCGCCGATCACGTCTCCGAGGAACTCCTCGGGCGTAACCACCTCCACCTTCATGATGGGCTCCAGAATCTGCGGCGCACCCTTAGCCACCGCCTCCTTGAAGCCAATTGAGCCGGCCATCTTGAACGCCATCTCGTTGGAGTCCACCTCGTGATACGAGCCATCCACCAGCGAGACGCGGACGTCCACCACGGGGTAGCTTGCGACTACCCCGCTCTCCATTGCCTCCCGCACGCCCGCCTCAACGGGCGCAACATACTCGCGGGGCACCACGCCGCCCACGATCTTGTTGACAAACTCAAAGCCGGAGCCTGGCTCTCGCGGCTCTAACTCCAGCATCACCACGCCGTACATGCCGCGGCCGCCAGACTGCCGAACAAACCGTCCCTCGGCCTTGCACGGCCGCGTGATCGTCTCGCGGTACGCCACCTGGGGCCGACCGATGTTTGCGTCTACCCGGAACTCGCGGAGCATCCGATCCACGATCACGTCCAGGTGCAGCTCGCCCATGCCTGAGATCAGGGTCTGCCCGGTCTCCGCGTCCGTACGAACGCGGAAGGTGGGGTCTTCCTCGCTCAGCCGGGCCAAGGCATTGCCCATCTTATCTTGGTCGGCCTTGGTTTTCGGCTCGATCGCGATGTCAATCACCGGCTCGGGGAACTTGATCGCCTCCAGCACCAGCGGCTTGTCCTGATCGCACAGCGTGTCACCGGTCACTGTGCTCTTCAGCCCAACGGCCGCCGCGATATCGCCGGCGGACACTTGCTGGATGTCCTCCCGGTGGTTCGCGTGCATCTGGACCAGCCGACCAATCCGCTCGCGCTGATCCTTCGTGGAGTTGTAGACGTATGATCCGCTCTTGAGGACGCCAGAGTAGACTCGGATGAAGGCCAGCTTACCCACAAACGGGTCCGCCATGATCTTGAAGGCCAGCGCCGAGAACGGCTCAGCGTCGGACGCGGCGCGCGCCGCGTCCTCACCAGAACGGGGATCCGTGCCGTTCACGGCCGGAATGTCCAGGGGCGAGGGCAAATAGTCGATCACGGCGTCCAACAGCGGTCGCACACCCTTATTTTTCAAGGCGCTTCCGCACAGTACCGGAATGAGCGTGCCGGCGATCGTCGCCTTGCGCAGCACCGCGCGGATCTCCTCGGGCGTGATAGTCTCGCCGTCCAGATAGCGCGCCATCACGTCATCGTCCAGCTCAATGACACGCTCGATCATCTCTTCGCGGTGCGTGGCCACGTCCGCTTCCATCTCAGCCGGAACTGGCCCGCGCGTGATCGGATCATCGGCCTTCTCGCCGAACGTGAGCGCCTCCTGAGTGATCAGGTCGATCATCCCGCGGAAACCGCTCTCGCGCCCGATGGGCACCTGGATTGGCAGCGGGTTCGCCCCGAGCCGATCCTTGATCTGCTCGATCGTGCCCCAGAAATCCGCGCCGATGCGATCCATCTTGTTGACAAAACAGATCCTTGGCACGCTGTAGCGATCTGCCTGGCGCCACACGGTCTCAGACTGCGGCTCGACGCCGGCCACCGCGTCAAACACGACAACTCCGCCGTCCAGCACGCGCAGCGATCGCTCCACCTCCACGGTGAAGTCCACGTGGCCGGGGGTATCGATGATGTTCACACGGTGGTCGCGCCATTCGGCCGTAGTCGCCGCCGCGGTGATGGTGATTCCACGCTCGCGCTCCTGCTCCATCCAGTCCATGGTGGCCGTGCCCTCATGGACCTCACCGATCTTGTAGGCGCGACCGGTGTAGTAGAGGATGCGTTCTGTGGTCGTGGTCTTACCGGCATCAATGTGGGCAATGATGCCGATGTTCCGTGTGGAGCGAAGATCCTGATCAGTCATCTCAAACGTCCAGTAGTCAACTCTAGAAGTCAGCGGCAAACCGTGGCGGCACCGCCAACTAGCTGCTGACCACCGGCTACGCTCCTACCACCTGTAGTGCGCGAACGCCTTGTTCGCATCCGCCATGCGGTGCGTGTCATCGCGACGCTTCACGGTCGCACCCTGTCCATTGAAGGCATCCATAAACTCGGAGGCCAACTTCTCCTCCATCGTCTTGCCCGATCGCGCGCGCGCGGCAGCGATGAGCCAGCGCATGGCCAGCGAGGTCCGTCGGTCACCCTTGATCTCAACCGGCACCTGGTAGGTCGCGCCACCAACCCGGCGCGGCTTCACCTCAAGCACCGGCGTCGCGTTGCGCAGCGCCTGCTCAAAGACATCCACCGCCGGGCGGTGGATCTGATTCTCGGCGCGATCGAGCGCCCCATAGACGATGCGCTCGGCCGTGCTCTTCTTACCGTCGATCATCAGCTTGTTGATGAAACGGGCAATGCTCCGATTGCCGAACCTGGCATCGGGCGCTATCTCGCGCTTCACCACTCGCGCACGTCGAGGCATAGCTCCTCCGATATCGGACTCACCCGAACGACTCTACGGTACAGAGGAACGGGCGAGGACCAATGCCCCACACGCCGTTCATGCATCTATGACCGCGGTCCACTTGAGGGTGACGCTCGCACCCTCCCGCGCAACTATCACCGGGGGCTCGCCCCGGCATCTCAGGTGGGCTGTGGCCTACCTGCCGGCGCCGGGCGTACTCGCGCCCTTAGCGCCATATTTGGACCGCGCCTGCTTGCGATCCCTCACACCACCGGCATCCAGCGCACCACGCACGACGTGGTAGCGCACGCCCGGCAGATCCTTCACTCGGCCGCCTCGGATGAGAACCACCGAGTGCTCCTGCAGATTGTGACCCTCCCCTGGTATGTACGCCGTCACTTCCATCTGATTCGTGAGGCGCACGCGGGCAATCTTCCGAAGGGCCGAGTTCGGCTTCTTCGGCGTCATCGTACGCACCTGCAGGCAGACGCCACGCTTCTGCGGCGAACCCCGACCACGAGTCGTCCGATGGCGCAGCGCATTGTAGTTGAAGCGCAACGCAGGGGCGCTTGTCTTCTTGCGAAGCTTCTTACGTCCCTTTCGGACGAGCTGACTGATCGTTGGCAACCGATACCTCGCGTGATTCACCCACCGCTTGAGCGCGGCGGGCAGCAAACGGGAACTATAGGAGCTACGGCGCCCGGTGTCAACCCATTCGGGCGGCCCAGACGGGAGGCGCGCGGCGCCGCGCACCTGCCTCCGAACGCCAGGAGCGGGGGCCGGCGCCCCCGCTCCTCGTTCGGACGTGGGTGTCTCAGCGGCGCCTAGCCGCGGCCACCCTCAGACTCGCCGCCCAGGTCAATCGCGCCCAGGTCGGTTGCGTCCAGGTCGCCCACGTCGAAATCGTCAAGGCTCAGCGACTCCATGGCTGGCTGCGCGTGGCCGTTGGTGCCATTGGTCTCCCCGGCAGATGAGAGGATCTCTCCCTCGTCGTCGAGATCGTCCAGGTCAGGCGGCGGCGCCACATCGGCCAGCAGGCTCTCCAGCCCACCTTCCAGCGCGGTCAACGGTGGCAGGTCGCCCTCCAGGAGATCGTCTGATTCTCCCAGCAGGATGTCCGCGGAGACCAGTGCTGGGTCCTGCGGTGCCTCCAGCCGCGCCCGATAGCCGGAGCCGGCCGGGATGAGCTTGCCAATGATGACGTTCTCCTTGAGTCCCAGGAGCTTGTCGATCTTGCCGGAGAGCGCCGCCTCGGTAAGCACCTTGGTGGTCTCCTGGAACGATGCCGCCGCCAGGAAGCTGTCGGTGTTAAGGGAGGCCTTGGTGACACCCAGCAGCACCGGCTGCGCCGTGGCCGGCTCGCCGCCCTCCGCCAGCACCTCACGGTTCTGGTCCTCGTACTCAAACCGATCCACCAGCTCGCCCGGCAGCAGCGACGTATCCCCGGGTGCATCCACCCGCAGCTTCCGCAGCATCTGCCGCACGATCACCTCGATGTGCTTGTCGTTGATGTTCACGCCCTGCGAGCGGTACACCTCCTGGACCTCGTCCACCAGGTAGCGCTGCACCGCCTCGCGTCCCTGGATGCGCAGCACCTCCTCGGGACTCTTGTGCCCCTCGGTGAGCTGGTCGCCCGCAGCCACCGTCTGGCCAGTCTCCACCCGGATCCGGCTGGCAGAAGGCACGCGGTACTCACGCTCCTCACGCTCCTCGGCCACGATGACGATCCGCCCGTGTACCTGCTGAACCGTGCCGCTCAGCCGGGCGCGGATGGACTGCTCGCCCTCCATGGTCGCCAGGACCTGGTCCACCTCAACCCAGTCACCCTCTCCCACCAGCACTTCGAAGCCGGCCTTGAGCTCGTGGTCATCCCGGTAGACCTCCCGTGACACCACGTGGATCACGCGCCCATCCTCCAGCGCCTGGACCTCCACCACGCCGTCGATGTCGCTCAGGATCGCGATGCCCTTCGGTGTCCGCGCCTCGAACAGTTCCTCGACGCGGGGGAGACCGCTGGTGATGTCCATGTACATGGGACGGCCGGCCGTTCGGGCCACAGGCGCGGAGCGCCCTTCCTCGCCAGACGGCTCCAAGCGCACGCGCGCCACGCCACCGGTGTGGAACGTGCGCATCGTGAGCTGGGTGCCCGGCTCCCCGATGGACTGCGCCGCTACGATACCCACCGCATCGCCGATCTCCACCACCGTGCGTCGGCCCAGGTGCCACCCGTAGCAGCGCTGGCAGACGCCGTGGCGCGACTCGCAGGCTAGCGGCGAGCGCACGTGCACGCGCGCCACGCCCTTCGCCTTGATCAGATCGCCCTCGATCTCCGTGATCATCTCACCCGCGTCCACCAGCACCTCACCGGTCGCCTCGTCCACCACGGGAGCCGCCGTGTAGCGGCCCACGAGCTGATCCAGGCGATTCTGGCGCCGCGCCGGATCGGTGAGATCCTCGATCCAGATCCCGGCCTCGGTCTCGCAGTCCTCGTCGTACACGATCACGTTCTGCGCCACGTCGATCAGACGCCGCGTCAGGTATCCCGAGTCAGAGGTGCGGATGGCGGTGTCGGCCAGGCCCTTGCGAGCACCGTGCGTGGAGAGGAAGTACTCCAGCACGGAGAGTCCCTCGCGGAAGCTCGACCGGATGGGGAGCTCGATGATACCGCCAGATGGGTCCGCCATCAGGCCGCGCATCCCGGACATCTGGGAGATCTGCTGGATGTTCCCCTTGGCTCCAGACTGCGCCATCATGCTGATGGACCCGTACGGATCCAACGCGCGGCCGACCGCCTCGGTCACATCTTCCTTCGTCCGGCTCCAGACGCCAATGACTTCGTTGTACCGCTCCTCCTCGGTGATCCGGCCGCGCTGGTAATCCTTCTCGATGCGAGCGACCTCGTCGTCCGCCTTCTGGAGCAGCTCAACCTTCTCGCCGGGGATCGTGATGTCCTGGATGGCCACCGTGGTGCCAGACTGAGTGGCGTAGCGGAACCCCATCCGCTTGATCACGTCCAGCACAGCCGCCGCCGAACGGTTGCCGTACTCGCGAATCAGCGTGGCCACCACGTCCTTCAGCCGGCCCTTGTCAATGGTCTCGTTGCGGAACGGCAGCCCTACGTTAGCCGTGGCACGGAGCGCCTCGTTGACCGTCTCGTGGAAGATGATTCGACCAATCGTTGTCTCCACGATCTCGGGATCCGTGTCGTCCGACAACCGCATCCGCACCTTGATCGGCGCCTGCAGATCCAGGCCAATAGCCTGGTCGATGTGGCGCATCTCGTAGACCAGCCGCGCCTCCGCCGTGCTGCCGAACATCCGCGCGGCACCCGGCGCGCCCGCCTTCATGGACGTCAGGTAGTAGCAGCCCAGCACCATGTCCAGGGTGGGCACCACCACCGGCTCACCGTTGGACGGGTAGAGCAGGTTGTTTACGGACAGCATGGACTCGCGTGCCTCGCGCTTCGCCGCGGCAGACAGCGGCACGTGCACCGCCATCTGGTCGCCATCGAAGTCGGCGTTGAACGCGGAGGTCACCAGCGGGTGGATCTGGATCGCGCTGCCCTCGATGAGCACCGGCTCAAACGCCTGGATGCCCAGGCGGTGCAGCGTAGGCGCGCGGTTGAGGAGCACTGGATGGTCCTGGATGACCTCCTCCAGCACGTCCCACACCTCGGCCCGGACCCGCTCCACGATGCGCTTGGCGCTCTTGATGTTGTGCGCGTGGCCTCGCTCCACCAGCTTGCGCATGACAAACGGCTTGAACAGCTCCAGCGCCATCCGCCGCGGCAGCCCGCACTGGTGTAGCTGGAGATCCGGGCCAACCACAATGACGGAACGGCCGGAGTAGTCCACGCGCTTGCCCAGCAGGTTTTGGCGGAACCGCCCCTGCTTGCCCTTGAGCATGTCAGAGAGCGACTTCAGCTTGTGGTTGCTGGAGCCAGACACGGCGCGACCTCGCCGACCGTTGTCGATCAGCGAATCCACGGCCTCCTGCAACATCCGCTTCTCGTTGCGGATGATGATCTCCGGCGCGCCCAGCTCCAGGAGCCGCTTCAAGCGGTTATTCCGGTTGATCACGCGCCGGTACAGATCGTTCAGGTCGCTAGTGGCAAAGCGGCCACCATCTAGCTGGACCATCGGCCGCAGATCCGGCGGCAGCACGGGCAGCGTGGTCTGGATCATCCATTCTGGCCGGTTACCTGACTTTCGGAACGCCTCCACCACGCGGAGCCGCTTGGTAGCCTTCTTGCGCCGCTGGCCAGAGGATGACCGCGTCTCGTCGCGAAGCTCCTGGGCCAGCTTGTCCAGGTTGATCTGCGCCAGCAGCTCGCGGACGGACTCCGCGCCCATGCCGGCCCGGAAAATCCGGCCGGAGCGCCCCACCAGCTCTTCCAGCTCGCGGAACTCCGCCTCATTCAGCGTCTGCTTCTCGCGGACGGCCTCGATCTTCTTGATCTTCAGCTCATCCCGCTGCCGCTCCGCGTCCGCGTCGAACGCCTCGCCGGTCTCGGTGAGCTGCTGGCTGGCCGCCTCGATCTCCATCCGCGCCTTGTCGATCTCCGCGTCCATCGGAGCCACCACGGCCTTGCGTCGCTCGGCCATGTCAAGCTCGTACTGGTCAACAAACGAGCGGGCGATCTCCGATAGCTTCGTGGCATGGTGGCCACGCACGACCGCCCCAGCCTCCGCCACAACCTCGTCGCTGGGGCCGAACACCAAGTCGTCGTCGGTGGTCTGGTCGGTCAGCTCCTGGATCCGCGCCAGCAGCGTCTGGCCGGACTCGGCGGCCCAGTTTGTGGTTCGCTCGTACTCGTCCTCCAGATCCTTCAGCGCCTGGATCTTGTCGTCCTCGAGCTGGGCAATCCGCTCCGCGGCGCCGGAGGTCAACTCCTCCAGGCGGGAGCTCCGCGCCCGCTCTTCGCGTGCGATTCGCTCCTCCGTCTCGTGCTGGATCTGCTGGATCAGCCGCTGCCGCTTGGCCTCGTCCACCTCGGTGATGATGTACTTGGCAAAGTAGAGCACGTGCTCCAGGATGCGGGGCGTGATATCCAGCAGCAGACCAATCCGTGACGGCGTGCCCTTCACGAACCAGATGTGGCTGACCGGCGAGGCAAGCTGGATGTGGCCCATGCGCTCGCGGCGAACCTTGGCCCGCGTGACCTCAACGCCGCACTTGTCGCAGACGATGCCCTTGTAGCGCACCCGCTTGTACTTGCCGCAGGAGCACTCCCAGTCCTTGGTCGGACCGAAGATCCGCTCGCAGAACAGGCCATCGCGCTCCGGCTTCAGCGTGCGGTAGTTGATCGTCTCTGGCTTGGTCACCTCACCGCGGGACCAGTTGAGCACCTGCTCCGGGGAAGCAAGCGTGATGCGAACCGCATTGAAGTTGTTGACTTCGAGCATCGTGCCTCCGTGGGCTAACTAGACGCTGCGCTGGCGCGGACCGGGCTGGCAGTGCCAGCCCGGTCCGCCCCGATTCTGACTTGCGACCAGGGACGACCGATCAGTCGTCGCCCCGCTCGAAGCCGGAGATGTGGATGTCCATCGAGGGAATGCTGTCCGAGGCACTCAGGTCCTCGGCAAACGTCACCTGCTCCTCGTCGTCGTTGAGCACTTCCACCGCCAGTCCAAGGCTCTGGAGCTCCTTGACCAGCACCTTGAACGACTCCGGCACGCCCGGCTGGAAGATGTCCTCACCCTTGACGATCGCCTCGTAGGTTTTCACGCGACCTACCACGTCGTCTGACTTGACGGTCAGGATCTCCTGCAGCGTGTTCGCCGCGCCGTACGCCTCCAGCGCCCACACCTCCATCTCGCCAAAGCGCTGGCCGCCAAACTGGGCCTTGCCGCCCAGCGGCTGCTGGGTGATCAGCGAGTACGGTCCAGTGGACCGGGCGTGGATCTTGTCCTCCACCAGGTGCACTAGCTTGAGCATGTAGATATAGCCAACCGTGACCGGCTTGTCGAACGGCTCGCCGGTCCGACCGTCACGCAGATCGATTTTGCCGTCCGTGGGCAGCCCGGCCCGCTCCAACTCGGCGCGGATGTCTGCCTCGCTGGCGCCGTCGAACACCGGCGTGGCGAACTTCACGCCCAGCACATCGGCCGCCCAGCCCAGGTGGGTCTCCAGGATCTGGCCTATGTTCATGCGGGACGGCACGCCAATGGGTGTCAGAATGATCTCCACCGGGCGCCCGTCTGGCAGGAACGGCATGTCCTCGATCGACAGGATCTTGGAGATCACGCCCTTGTTGCCATGGCGACCGGCCATCTTGTCGCCCTCGGAGATCTTTCGCTTCTGGGCAATCGAGACGCGTACCTGCCGGTTCACTCCGGCCGGCAGCTCGGTGCCGCCGTCGCGCTCGAAGGAGCGCACGTCCACCACCTTGCCCCGCTCGCCGTGCGGCACGCGCAACGAGGTGTCCTTTACCTCGCGCGCCTTCTCACCGAAGATAGCGCGCAGCAGCCGCTCCTCCGCTGTCAGCTCAGTCTCGCCCTTGGGCGTGATCTTGCCAACCAGGATGTCGCCAGCCTTGACTTCCGCGCCCACGCGGATGATGCCGTTCTCATCCAGATCCCGCAGGCTGTCCTCGCCCACGTTCGGGATGTCTCGGGTGATCTCCTCAGGACCCAGCTTGGTGTCCCGCGCCTCCACCTCGTGCTTCTCGATGTGGATGGAGGTGAACTTGTCGTCGCGCACCACAGACTCGCTGAGCAGGATGGCATCCTCGAAGTTGCCACCCTCCCAGCACATGAACGCCACCAGGACGTTCTGGCCCAGCGCCAGCTCGCCCTGCTCGGTGGAGGAGCTGTCCGCGAGCGGCTGGCCACGCGAGATCCGCTGACCCTTCATCACGATGGGTCGCTGGTTCATACACGTGCCCTGGTTGGACCGCACGAACTTCTTGAGCCGGTAGGAGTGGCGCTCGCCCTCGGGATCGCGCACGATCACCTCACGGCTCGTCACCGTCTCCACAACACCATCCGTCCGCGAGACAATCACCTGGCCGGAGTCGCGCGCGGTGCGCACCTCCATGCCCGTGCCCACCAGCGGCGACTCCGGCTGGAGCAATGGCACCGCCTGGCGCTGCATGTTGCAGCCCATCAGCGCGCGGTTCGCATCATCGTGCTCCAGGAACGGAATCAGCGCTCCCGCCACGCTCATCGTCTGCTTTGGCGAGACGTCTACGAAGTCCACCTTCTCCGGCGGCTCCTCCAGGAAGAGCGAGCCGTGACGAACGGAGACGCGCGCATCCGCGAACGTGCCGTCCGCGTTCAGGCGCACGTTGGCCTGGGCAATGGAGTAGCGCTCCTCCTCATCCGCGGAGAGCAGGCGGATCTCGTCCGTCACGAAGGGGATCACTGTGACGAACTTCACGTCATCCTTCATCTGCGCCAGCTTGGCGGCCACCTTGGCGTCCACCTTCGTGCCGCGCGCTACGACCGGCTTTTCAACCCCGGGCGCCTTCACGTCCTCGTTCAGGACATGGCCCACCAGCTTCTCGGCGTCGTTCGGCAGCACGCGCAGCACGCGCCGGTACGGCGTCTCGATGAAACCAAAGTCGTTCATCCGCGCGTACGTGGCGAGGCTTCCAATCAGTCCGATGTTTGGCCCTTCAGGCGTCTCGATGGGGCAGATCCGGCCATAGTGGCTGTGGTGCACGTCGCGCACCTCGAACCCGGCCCGATCCCGGCTCAGGCCACCCGGCCCGAGGGCAGACAGGCGTCGCTTGTGGGTAAGCTCCGCCAGTGGGTTCACCTGGTCCATGAACTGCGAGAGCTGGCTGCCGCCGAAGAACTCGCGCATCGCGGCCACCACGGGCCGAATGTTCACCAGGCTAGAGGGCGTAGCGGTCGTAGGATCGGTGATACTCATCCGCTCCTTGACCACGCGCTCCATCCTCAGCAGGCCCACGCGGAACTGATTCTGGATGAGCTCTCCCACCGCCCGCACGCGGCGGTTGCCCAGATGGTCAATGTCGTCCGCCTGGCTCTGCCCGTTGTTGATGCGGATCATCTCGCGGACGATCTCGATCAGGTCGTGCGGAGTCAAGATACGCTCAGACTGCGGCACCTCGAGGCGGAGCCGCTTGCTCAGCTTGTACCGGCCGACCCTGCCCAGGTCGTATCGACGGAAGCTGAAGAAGAGGGAGTTCAGAAGCTGCCGCGCGTTGTCCAGGTTCGGCGGATCGCCGGGGCGCAGCCGCCGGTAGAACTCAAGCAGAGCCTCCTGGGTGGAAGTCGCGGGGTCCTTGTCAATCGTGGCCTGCAGGAACTTGTGGTTCGGGTCCACGTTGCCGAACAGCTCGAACAGCTCGTCGTTGTTCCCTTTCTTGAGGGGCGCGGTAGAGACAACGCCCAGCGCCCGGAGCAGGGTGGTCACCGGGATCTTCCGCTTGCGATCCACCTTCACAGACAGCACGTCGCGGCTGCTCGTCTCAAACTCCAGCCAGGCGCCGCGGCTCGGGATCAGCTTGGCGGTTGAGAGCGGCCGCCCGGTGCCCGTGTCCTCTGCCACGTCAAAGTACACGCCAGGCGACCGGACAAGCTGGCTCACCACCACGCGCTCCGCGCCGTTGATGATGAAGGTGCCGTTCTCCGTCATGAGCGGGAAGTCGCCCATGAAGATGTCCTGCTCCTTCAGCTCACCCTCGGCATCGCCGGACTTGATGCGCAGGCGCATCCGAACGCGCAGCGGTGCGGCAAAGCTCTGGTCGCGCAGGCGGCACTCGTCCTCGCTCATCTTGGCATCGCCAAACGAGTAGCCCCGCTCGCCGTCTGCGCCGGCGACCGCCAGCTCCAGCTCCATGGTCTTACCCGTGAAGTCCTGGATCGGCGAGATCTCCGCGAACAGCTCCTGAAGCCCCTCGCGCCGGAACCACTCAAACGAGTCACGCTGGATCTGGATGAGATCCGGGACCGGCGTGGCCTCAGTGATGCGCGCGAATGACTTCCGCGGCGCGGTCACCAGGGGTGCGGGCAGTGGACGAGGATCAGCTGCTGCAACAGCCATGAAGTCAAACCTCCTGCGCGGGGACCGGCCACAGTGAGCCGAACACACACCAACCGCGGGCAAACGTCGCGTCTGCGTTGACGGCGCGAGGCCGGAGGGCGGCGGTAGAAGTCGGCACTGGGCGAATCAGCGGCAACTGCGAAGTATAGCCAAAGGGCCCACCACCGCGCGAGGGCATTTTGGGACCCCCGCGTGTGGCGAGCCAGCGTACGGGCGACTTTGAACTTAGCGCGGCCTCCCCCAGCCGCGGACCGTGAATGAGTGGTCAGATGTCAGGCGCGCGCCGGCACCTCGATGGGCTGCTCCTCAGCCCACAACTCGCCCGCCTGACGAAACGGGGTGAACACACTGTGCATGCCGGACGCGCCCGCCATGATCGAGTTGATCTTGGCCATATCCGCCTCGCCCAGCTTCAGTTCCACGCCAGCCAGGTTCTGGTCCACCTCGCCGGGATTGCGGGCACCCACCAGGGCCACGCTCACCGCGGGATTGCGCAGCACCCAGGCTAGCGCTACCTGGCTTACCGGCACGCCCAGCGGCGCCGCCACCTCCGCCTTGAGCCGCTCAACGACCGCCACGTTCTTGCGGAAGTTCTCGCCGCCCAGGATCGGCTGCCCAAAGGCGATGCCCCGCGCCCGCCAGTCTGCCGCCTCGAACTGATGCTCCGGCGTGAATGCGCCGGTCAGGAGCCCGTGGCCCAGCGAGCCGTAGCCCATCACCCCGATGCCATTCTCCAGACAGAACGGGAAGATCTCCTGCTCCATGCGGCGATCGAACATGTGGTAGCCCACCTGGATCACATCGATCCGGCGGACTTTCATGAACTGCTTCATCATGTCCACGGTGAAGTTGGACACGCCCACAAAGCGGACCTTGCCTGCCTTCACCACCTCGTCCATCGCCGCGGCCGTCTCTTCGAACGGTGTCTTCGGATCCGGCCAGTGGCATAGCCAGACATCGATCACGTCTGTCTGGAGCCGCTGGAGGCTCAGGTCAACTTCCCGGTGCACGTTGGCCCGACTGGCGTCACGGCCGCCGATGTTGCGCTCCGCATCCCAGTAGATCGCGCACTTCGTCACCAAGATCACGCCGCTCCGACGCCCCTTCAGCGCCTCACCCACGACCTCCTCGGAGTGACCAGAACCGTATCCCGGGGCCGTATCCACGCAGTTCACGCCGGCGTCTAGCGAGCGATGGATGGCCCGGATAGCCTCGGCGTCCTCGATGTACCCATAGCGATCGCCGCTCATCGGCCACGTGCCAAAGCCCATGGCAGATACGTTGAGCCCGGTCCGTCCGAACGGTCGCAATTCCATCGAAGAGCCTCCCTCGCCAGCGGCTACCACGTCGGGCCGCAGCCTATAGCTTACCCAAGATGCGGTTCAGCAGGTCGATCACCGTGTCAGAGTTGTTTCCAGCATCACGACCCCAGGTGTAGAGCAGCACCACCGCGTTGCCGGACCGCATCACCACGCGGAAGTGGCGGCGTGGATTCTCCCCGTCGTTGCACTTCTGGCACGCGCTCAGCCCGCGGATCTCGTCCGCGAGCTTCGGCAGCGACTGCTCACCCAGGAACTCGTAGGGGTGCTTGTACTCATCCGCCTCAGGCAGATCGAACACGTTCCAGCCCTCGAACACCGCTCGAGCGGCGCCCTCGTCTTCACCCACGAATACGCGGCTCACCACGTGCTGTGGCCCTGCCTTCCGCGCCGCGACGGTGTCCTCCCGCTCGAACACGGACTGGTAGATCCGCCCGCGATCCCCCACCACCAGCCGGCCGTCGGTCTGCGTCGCTTTGTCACCCACATCCGCTGACGTGAACGGGAGATCTCGGAGCACCTTGCCGCCCGGCGCGCGCACCACCACGGGATCGCCGGAGCCCGGCGAGGACCACCAGACGCTATACGAGCGGTCTCCGCCCGGCTCCGCGTACTCTCCGGCCACGTACGCGTAGTAGGTGCCGGCTGGCAGCCGCTCCGCCAACACCTCGCGCTCCCCGCGGGCCAACCCCACGTCCGCCACGGTAACGCCATCGGCCGTCTCTAACCGCAGCTTCTGCATGCCAGTGCCTGCCTTGAGCGTCACCAGCACAGACTGCCCCTCACCCACCTGCAGACGATACCGGTCCGCATCCTGGTCCGTGTCCAGCTCGCCGCCAGTGCGCTTCCCCAGGGCCAGGTCACACGCACGGTCCATCGCGTCATTGGGCTCTGGGCACGCGTCCGCTCGCGCGCTGGGCACCGCCCACCCAGCCAGCAGCAGCGCCGCGGCCATCAGCCCAGCCGTGGTCTTCTTACCCCACGTCACCCACATCCGCGTCTTCCTCCACGGCGCCGCCAACGCGCGGCGCGACAACCGGGTAGGATTCCCTGACCCGGTAATCTCCAGAACGATCTCACGAAGCGACGGGAGCAAGCATGGCACGTCTGAGTTACGTCACGCATCCCTCCAGCACCCCAAGCGAGGCCGCGCGGCTCCTGCTGGAGTACCGCCGCGGCGAGGTGCTCAACCTTGACCGCACGCTGCTCCACAGTCCGCCAATCGCCGGGGCCTGGCCCACCTTCAGCGGTGCCATCCGCCGCGAGTCCGTCCTGGACGGCCAGATTCGTGAGCTGGCCATTTTGCGAGTGGGTCACCTCAACCGCTCCGTCTACGAGTTCGAGCACCATGTCCCCGCGGCGCTCCGTGAAGGCATGAGCCAGGAGAAGGTGAACGCCATCACGCGCGGTCCCGATGACCCGTTGTTCGACGATCGGGAGCGCGCCGTGCTGCGCTACACCGACCACGTGACACGGGACGTCCAGGTGCCGGATGCCGCGTTCCAGGCCGTGCGCCCGTACTTCGATGAACGCGGCATGGTTGAGCTGACCGCCCTGATTGCCTTCTACAACATGGTCACTCGGATCCTCGTGCCCCTCCAGGTCGACATGGAGGAAGGGGGACACTGACCTGCTCACCGCGGACCGCGTGATTCCCCCGTCAAGCCGCTCCGGGAGCTAGCGCGAACAAGACCTACCAACGCACACGGGAGATTCAGATGATCAACGTGGACGTCGAGAAGCTCAGGAAGTTTTCCCTTGATATCTTTCGCGCCGCCGGCGCCTCACAGGCCAACGCCGACGGTGTGGTCTCCTCGCTCATCTCTGCAAACCTCGCCGGCCACGACTCCCACGGAGTCCTCCGCATCCCCTACTACGTGAGCGAGATTCAGAACGGCCGCCTGAACGCCACCGCCACGCCCAGGATCGTCAAGGAGACGCCCAGCACCGCCGTGATCGATGGCGTGGCCACCTTCGGCCAGATCGGCGCTCGGATGTCCGCGGATGTCGCGGTCGCCAAGGCCCGCCAGACCGGCGTGGCCTCCGTGGCCGCGATGCACTGCCACCATACCGGTCGGATCGGCGAGTGGGTGGAGCGGGTGGCCGCGGCCGGCATGGTGGGCATGGCCTCCACGGCCGGACCCCGCGGGCCCTACAGCGTGGCCCCCTTCGGCGGTGCCCAGGGCGCGCTGGGGACCAACCCCATCGCCTTCGCCATGCCCCGCTCCGGTGGCCAGCCGCCCATCCTGCTGGACTACGCCACCAGCGCCGTGGCCCAGGGCAAGCTCCAGGTCGCCCGCGCCAAGGGCGCCCCGGTGCCGGAGGGTGCCATCGTAGACAAAGACGGCAACCCCACCACGGACGTGGAGAGGTACTTCGACGGTGGCCTGCTCCAGCCGTTCGCGGGCCACAAGGGCTACGCCATGGGCGTGATCGTGGAACTTTTGGCCGTGGGCCTCAGCGGCGGCGAGATGGTGGCGCCCTCCGAGCGCGGCTCCTGCTTCTCCATCACGGCCATCAACCCCACGGCCTTCCGCGAAGAGGGCGAGTTCCAGGACTACACAGACAGCGTGGCCACCCGGATGAAGGAGACGCGCCCTTCCCCCGGCTTCTCAGAAGTGTTGGCGCCCGGCGAGCCCGAGGCACGCACACGTGAGGAGCGCACCCGCGACGGCATCCCGCTGGCAGAGCGAACCTGGGACGAGCTGTGCGCCACCGCGTCCAAGCTCGGCGTGGCGGCACCAGCGCTCCCGTAGCGATATGACCGGGGCGGCGCCGCGTGGCCGTCCCGGTGAATTGTCCGCGTCCAGAGACGGCGCATATACTTTGAGGTCGGCCGCCAAGGCGGCAGCGCCGTTGCGCGCATCGTGGGGACTCCGTGGTCGCGGTTCACGTTGCCCAGCTTCTGAAAGACCCCGTCGGCAGCGTTCGCTCGGTCTCCTTCGAGGAGAGCTCCGAGCTGCTGGCGGCTGCCGTCGGGCTGGTTGGGAGTATCCGCGGCCAGGTCAAGCTGCTCCGCACGCCTCGCGGCATCCTCGTCGAGGGCGCATACCACGCCTCCGTCAGCGTCGAGTGTGGCCGTTGTCTGGAGCCGGTGGCGCTGGACGTGGACGGGGAGCTGGAGCAGGAGTTTGCGCCCACCGTCAACGTCAATACCGGCCTCCCGGCCCCGGCCGATGACGAGCCGGAGACACCGCTCATCGGCGCCGACCATATCCTGGACCTGGATGACGTCCTCCGCCAAGACATCACCGTCCGCCTACCCATGCAGCCGCTGTGCAGCGACAACTGTCGCGGCCTTTGTGTAGACTGCGGGGCGGATCTGAACACCGGCGCATGCCAGTGCGCCCAGGCGGCGGACTCGGCGCTCGGTGAGGCCCAGCTCTCGCGCCTGGGCGAGCTGCTCAAGGCACAGCTCGCGGGGCGGAGCTGAAGCCGCCAGCCAGCTTCGATCTCACCCGAAATTCCACAGCCCGATCCGAATACTCAACGGAACCAGTAACAGCAGAAGCAGAGGAGTACACATACCGTGGGTGCCCTTCCCAAGAAGAAAGTGAGTCGCGCCCGGCGCGGCAACCGTCGCTCGCACCAGAGCCTCACCCTTCCCACCCTGATGACCTGCCCAGACTGCCGCGCGCCAAAGGTCACCCACCGGGTCTGCCCGAGCTGCGGCATGTACAACGGCAGCCAGGCCATCACCATCAAGGAACGCCGACCCCAGGCCGAGTAGCGCCCCATGTCTGAATCAGGGACTGAATCAGGCCAGAGCGGCGCTCCGCGCTTCCTCAGCGATCTGTCAGGTCGGGTTGCCCTGGTGACGGGCGGCTCTCGTGGCATCGGGCGCGCCGTGGCAATCCGCCTGGCGCAGAGTGGCGCAAAGGTCTGCATCAACTACCGTGGCAACCACGAGGCCGCCCAGGATGTGCTCAGCGAGCTCAAGGGCGGTGGAGCCCACGCCATGGCCGTGGCGGGCGACGTGGGGGTGGCCGCTGACGTGGATCGCGTCGTTCAGGCCGCCACGGACGCCTTCGGCCGGGTGGACGTCCTGGTCAACAATGCCGGCATCACGCGCGACGGCCTCCTGATGCGGATGACCGAGGAGGACTGGGACACCGTCCTGGACACCAACCTCAAGTCGACCTTCCTCATGACCAAGGCGATCATCCGCCTGATGCTGCGACAAAGGGCGGGCCGCATCGTCAATATCACGTCCATCTCCGGGGTTATGGGCAATCCCGGCCAGGCCAACTACGCCGCCTCCAAGGCCGGCATGATCGGGTTCACCCGCTCGGTCGCTCGCGAGGTCGCCTCACGCGGCATCACGGTGAACGCGGTTGCCCCCGGGTTCATCGAGACGGATATCTGGGCCAAGACCTCAGAAGAGGCTAAGAACGCCATCGTCTCCATGGTGCCGCTGGGGCACACCGGCCAGCCGGAGGACGTGGCGGAGGCCGTGGCATTCCTCGCGTCAGACGCCGCCCGTTACATCACCGGCCAGGTCTTGCAGGTGGACGGCGGCATCGTCATGTCCTGACCGGCCGCGAAAGGTCGGCCGCCAGCCACTTCCCGTGGCATGATCCCCAGCCAGGATGCTGATGTTTACTGCCCGCTCTCTCGCGCAGGCTCTCCCCACGGTTATCTCCCGTGTTCTCTAAGGTCCTCGTTGCCAACCGGGGCGAGATCGCCGTTCGGGTGATCCGGGCCTGTCGTGAGCTGGGCATCTCCACGGTGATCGCCCACTCAGAGGCAGACCGCGAGTCGCTCGGTGTCCGGCTTGCGGATGAGTCGGTCTGCGTGGGGCCCGCCGCCAGCGACAAGAGCTACCTGAATATCCCGAACATCGTCAGCGCCGCCCTCATCAGTGGGTGCGACGCCGTCCACCCCGGGTACGGGTTCCTCTCCGAGAACTCGTATCTAGCCGAAGCCGTCGAGGCGTGCGGCCTCACGTTCATTGGACCTTCCGCCCGCTCCATCGAGATGTTTGGCGACAAGGTGGCCGCCCGCGAGGCCATGAAGAAGGCCGGCGTGCCCACAGTCCCAGGCAGTGAAGGCTCCCTCCAGCGCGTGGAGGACGCCATAGACGTGGCCCGCAAGATCGGCTACCCCGTGATGATCAAAGCGCTCGCCGGCGGCGGCGGCCGCGGCATCCGTCCAGCCTTCGACGAGCCGGAGCTCATCCGCCAGTTCCCTATCGCTCAGGCAGAGGCCCAGTCGTTCTTCGCCAACGGCGCCCTCTACATTGAGAAAATGGTCCAGAAGGCCCGCCACGTGGAAGTCCAGATCCTGGCAGATAACTTTGGCAACGTGATCTCGCTGGGTGAGCGCGACTGCTCCCTCCAGCGACGCCGCCAGAAGATCGTCGAGGAAGCGCCGTCTCCGGCGCTGGATGAGAAAACTCGCAAACGCATCGGGAGCGTCTCCGCAAAGGGCATGCAGGAGGCCGGCTACCGCAACGCCGGCACGATCGAGTACCTGCTGGACGCGGACGGCAGCTTCTACTTCATGGAGGTCAATTGCCGCATCCAGGTGGAGCACGGTGTGACCGAGATGGTCACCGGCCTGGATCTGGTGAAGGAGCAGGTAAAGATCGCCGCCGGCCAGCGGCTGACCGTCCGCCAGCAGGATGTCGTGGTCCGCGGCCACGCCATCGAATGCCGCGTCACGTCCGAAGACGCGCGCAACGCCTTTGCGCCAGACTCCGGCGTACTGCGATCGTTCGTGGCCCCGGGCGGTCCTGGCATCCGTGTGGATAGCCACTGCTACGCGGGGTATTTCACACCGCCGTACTACGACAGCCTCCTGGCCAAGGTTATTGCGTGGGGCGCCGATCGCCAGGAGGCCATTGACCGCATGGCGCGGGCGCTCCGCGAGACCCGCGTGGACGGGGTCCAGACCTCCATCCCGTACCACCTCGCCCTCCTGGCGGACCCGTACGTCCGCCGCGGCGAGGTCACGATTGACTTCGTGGCGGATCACCACGCCGTCTGGGCAGCCGCGCAGCATGGCACAGCCTAACCCCGCCGAGCCCGGACCCGAAGACCAGAGCGCGGATGTCGAGGCCGCCGTGGACGATGTCGCACGAACGATCAGCAGCGTCGGGCCCAGGCGCCACGCGCGCATCATCGCATTCAAAGTGCTGTACGAGGCAGACGTGGCGCACCACGCGCCCCAGGATGTGCTGGAGCGCATCCTGGAGGCCGAGGCACCGGCGCCGCGCGTGCGCAGCTACGCACGAGATCTGGTGGATGGCGTGCTGGCACGCCGCCCAGAGCTAGACGCCACCATCATGCGCCTGGCACCTGCCTGGCCACTCCGCCAGATGGCTGCCGTGGAACGCACCCTGCTCCGTCTGGGGCTCTTTGAGTGCCTCCACATGCAGGACCGCGTCCCACTCCGGGCCGCGATGAACGAGGCCATCGAACTGGCCAAGCTCTACGGCAGCGACAGCACGCCCCGCTTCATCAACGGTGTCCTGGGGAACGTATCGCCGGCTCCAGCGTCTACCGGTGGGGAGGGACCCGAGACGCTCGAGCAGACTACCCAATCTCAGGAGTTGAGCCACAACCTGTAGATTGGGCATTATTCACCGGCTTCGCGCCAGGAGCTTGAAAGCCGCGCGGGCCCCAGACCCGAGCCCAAACGAAGAGAGGACCCACGCATGCCACAGGTAGCCGAGGACAAACTCAAGAAGATCATCTCAGAGCAGCTCAGCGTGAGCGAGGATGAGGTTGTGCCAGAGGCCTCCTTCATCGATGACCTGAATGCCGACTCCCTGGACCTGGTCGAGTTGATCATGTCCCTTGAAGAGGAATTCAACGTCAAGATCTCGGATGAGGACGCGGAGAAGATCAAGACGGTCCAGGACGCGATGGACTACCTCCAGGAGCACTCGTAGAAGCGCACTGCCCGCGCCCAGGGGGGCGCTCTAACTCATGATGTCTGTCGAACCAGGCGCAAGCGGCGCTGCCGAATCCGGAATCGGGACCAGCGCCACGGCGCTGGTGCCAGCCGGCTCCCCTGAGAACGGCCTGGCCGCCACCTCAGACCTCACCGCCACGCAAGACGTGGACGCCTTCTCTGATACCGAGGAGGACGAAGAGGAAGAGGGGATGACCATGCTCGAACACCTGGAGGAGCTCCGGGTGCGGCTGATCATCTCCGCCGTGGCTCTGGCCGTCGGACTTGTCATCGCCGCGCTCCCCATGCCCGGCTACCAGTCCGTCACCCAATTCGTGATGGCCGTCATCGCCGAGCCGGCTCGCAACAAGCTCATCTTCCTCAAACCCGGCGAAGGCTTCGTCACCTACTTCCAGGTGGCGCTCACGCTGGGCGGCACCCTGGCGATGCCCGTCATCGTCTATCAGGTCATGGCGTTCGTGCTCCCAGCGCTCCACGCCCACGAGAAGAAGTACCTGTACATGGCCTTACCGGGCGTGCTCTTCTCGTTCGTCGCGGGCATCACCTTCGGCTATATGCTGGTCCTGCCCGTCGCGATCGATTTCCTGAGCACCTTTAACGTGGAGAACCTGCCCGGGCTGGAGGTGAAGTGGGCCTTCAGCGAGTACATGGAGACGGTGACCTCGCTGCTGTTCTGGATGGGGGTCTCATTCCAGACGCCGTTGGTGATCTTCTTCCTCACCAAGCTGCGCGTCATCACCCCCCAGCGGCTCGCCGGTTTCCGTCGCTACGCCTTCATCGGCGCCTTCATCATCGGCGCCATCATCACTCCCACGCCGGACCCACTTAACCAGACGCTAGTGAGCGTCCCGATCTACCTGCTGTTCGAGCTGGGCATCCAGATATCAAAGTTCGCCTAGCGGCGGACCAACCGTCTCACCAAAGCCACCGGAGGGCACAGCATGAGCGTCGCGCTGGTCAGCCGCCGTGCAAGCCGATCGCGCGGATTCCCGTCACCGGCCTGGATCTTCATCGGTAGCCTGATCGGCGCGGGACATGACGAAGACGATGCGGACGGCATGTCCATGCTGGAGCACCTGGGAGAGCTACGGCATCGGCTCGTCGTCAGCGTGGTCGCTGTCGCCGCGGGGATGGTTGTGGCAACCGTGCCGCTGCCTGGCAAGGGGTCGCTCACGCACCTGGTCCTGGAGGCGCTTGCGCAGCCCGCTCTGGGATCGGTGGTGATCGCGGATCCTGTAGAGGGTATCGTCGCTTACATTCAGGTGGCCGTCATCATCGCATTGACGCTCGGCATGCCCATCCTGGTCTACCAGGGGCTCGCGTTCGTCGTGCCGGGGCTGTACGACCACGAGCGGCGGTATCTGTACCTGGCGGTGCCGGGCACCATCTGCTGCTTCGCCACTGGCATCGCCTTCGGCCACTTTGTCGTGGTGCCCACCGCCATTCAATTCATGCTCAAGTTCAATGGCGAGGTCGTAGCCGGCGTGGGCGTCCAATGGATCTTCGCCCGCTACCTGGACACCGTGGCAACCCTGCTGTTCTGGATGGGCATCGCGTTTGAGACGCCGCTTATTGTCTTCTCGCTTGCAAAGCTGCGGGTGGTCTCGGTCCAGCGGTTGGCCGCGGCGCGTCGGTACGTCTTCGTCGGGGCCTTCGTGGCAGGTGCCATGATCACGCCCACGCCCGACCCGCTCAACCAGACACTCGTCAGCCTGCCCATCTACCTGCTGTACGAGCTCGGCGTGCAGATCAGTCGCCTGCTGATCAGGCCAGGCGCCGCAACGGCCTGACGGCGCTTCTCAGCATCAAAGAGGGCCTGGCTCCGAAACCTCGGAGCCAGGCCCTCTCGTCGCCCACCAGCCGGGGCTAGGCCGACTGGTCCTCGCGGAGCTCGGTCATCTCGATCGGCCGCTCCGAGCGGGCCAGGAGCTGCGGATAGCGACCCTCACGAATGGTCTCCGCAGAGATCACGCACTTCCGGATGTCCGTGCGAGAGGGAATCTCGTACATCACATCCAGCAGCACTTCCTCGATGATGGTCCGAAGGCCGCGGGCGCCCGTCTTGAGCTCCAGCGCGCGCTCGGCAGCCGCCTCCAGGGCCTCGTCCGTGAACACCAGCTCCACCTTGTCCAGCGAGAGGAACTTGCCGTACTGCTTGGTGATGGCGTTCCGCGGCTCCGTGAGGATCCGCATCAGGTCGTCCTTGCCCAGTGGGTCAATGCTGACCACCACGGGGAGGCGACCCACGAACTCGGGGATGAGGCCGTACTTGAGCAGGTCATCCGCGGAGAGCTGGCGGAGCAGCTCCGCCATGTCCTGGTCCGTCCGAGTCTCAGAGTGGAAGCCCAGCGTTCGCTTGGAGCCCACCCGGCTGCCCACGATGTTATCCAGCCCCTCGAAGGCGCCGCCCACAATGAAGAGGATGTTTGTGGTGTTGATCTGGATGAAGTCCTGGTGGGGGTGCTTCCGTCCGCCCTGCGGCGGCACGTTGGCCACGGTGCCCTCGATGATCTTGAGCAGAGCCTGCTGCACACCCTCACCGGAGACATCGCGCGTGATGGAGGGGTTGTCCCCCTTCCGCGCGATCTTGTCGATCTCGTCGATGTAGACGATGCCGCGCTCCGCCCGGGCGATGTCGAAATCTGCCGCCTGAATCAGCCGCAGGAGGATGTTCTCCACATCCTCGCCCACGTAGCCAGCCTCAGTCAGCGCCGTGGCATCAGCGATACAGAATGGCACGTCAAGCACGCGGGCCAGCGTTTGCGCCAGCAGCGTCTTGCCGCAGCCCGTGGGGCCAACGAGCAGGATGTTGGACTTCTGCAGCTCAACATCATCCACCTGCATGCCCGTGCTCACGCGCTTGTAGTGGTTGTAGACCGCAACGGACAGGACCTTTTTGGCCCGCTCCTGGCCCACCACGTAGCCGTTGAGCTGCTCGTAGATCTTCTTGGGGGTGGGAAGCTTCGCCATCGGCACTTTGGCCCGGGCGGGCGGCGCCGATTCCTCATCAATGATCTCCCGGCACAGATCTACGCACTCGTCGCAGATGTACACCGCACCCGGCCCGGCGATGAGGCGCCGCACCTGGTCTTGACTCTTACCACAAAATGAGCAGTGATACTGCCCGCGAGCTCCGCGGGTGTTGGCCATGTTGTCAGCCCCCTAACGACAAAAAACGACGCTCGCGTGGCAAACGAGGACTTTTGTTTTGGCGATTATCCCGGCCAATACTGGCCGGAACGGGCACGATTCGCCGATGGCCCGTCACGGCTGCGCCGGAGTGGCGTCGCCGCTGCCGGTGGACACGGGGGTCACACCGATGATGTCGTCCACCAGGCCGTACTCCTTGGCGACCTCGGCGCTCATAAAGAAGTCACGGTCCATGTCACGGGCCACGCGCTCCTCATCCTGCTTGGTGTGGAACGCGATGATCTGTTTGATCCGCTCCTGAAGCCTCAGGATCTCCCGTGCGCGGATCTCGATGTCCGCTGCCGTGCCCTCGAATCCGCCCGCCGCTTGATGGATCATGATGGTGGCGTTGGGCAGTGCAAAACGCTTGCCCGTAGTGCCGCCACACAGCAGCACCGCCCCCATGGAGGCGGCCATGCCGATGCACGTGGTGGACACCGCTGGCGAGATGAGCTGCATGGTGTCGTAGATCGCCATGCCCGCATTCACGTACCCGCCCGGGCTGTTGATGTACATCACGACATCCTTGTCCGGGTCCTCGCGGGCCAGGTACAGGAGCTGGGCAATGATCAGGTTAGCAATCTGGTCATCGATCGGCGTGCCCAGGAAGATGATGCGCTCCTTGAGCAGGAGCGAATAGATGTCATACGCCCGCTCGCCGCGGTTGGTCTGCTCGATCACCATCGGCACCACCTGGCCGATTACTCGATCGAGCTGGCCCGCGGAGAGCGAGAGTGGCGGCGCCACGCTGTCCCGCAGCTCGCGCCCGAGCCAGGAGACCTCACCACGGGGTCGCCCCGCCGTCCGCACGGCGGTGAGCCAGTCAATGCTGCTCATGCTTTGGTCTCCTCATCGCTCTCCACTGCCGCCGCGGCGTCATCCACCGCATCCGCAATATCGCTCGAGGCCTCCGCGTCTGGCGCGGCATCCTCGTCCTCATCGATGCCGCCCACTGTCCTAATCAGAAATCGCGCAGCCCGCCGCTGCTGGATGGCGCGCTCCAGGCGCCGGCGCATCGCCGGGTTCGACTGCATCGTGCGGAGCATGCGCTCCGCCTCCTGCGCCGTGTCCGCGGCGGATGCCAATTCCTCCTTGACCTCTTCGTCAGAGACGGCCAGGCCCTCAGCCTCGGCAACCGCCACTAGAACTTGCGAGCGGCGCACGCTCTGCTCGCCCTGCTCCATCAGCTCGGCGCGGAGCGACTCCTGGGTCTTCTGGGTGAACTGGAGGTAGTTCTCAAGGCTCAGGCCAGTACGGCTCAGCGTCATCGCCAGGCTGTTCAGCAACCGCTGAGCCTCCTCCTCGATGAGCTGCGGGGGGAGCGCGACCGTGGCCTGCTCCACCACCTTATTGATCACCTCGTCCTCGTGCTCGGTCCGGCGGCGCATCTTCTCGCGCTCCAGCATCTCGTCACGCACGGCGGACTTTAGCTTTTCTGCATTCTCGTAGGAGCCATCCACCGTGGCGGCGAAATCATCGTCCACCTCCGGCAGCTTGTGCTCCTTCACCCAGTGGATCTTCACCGCGAAGTCAGCCGGCTGCGAGGCCAGGTCCTTCACACGGTAGTCCTCAGGGTAGGTCAGCGTGAACGACTTCTCATCGCCTTCCTTGAGCCCAATGAGCTGCTCCGAAAAACCCGGCGCCGGTTCCGGACCCTCTGGGTCTACGACGTATTCCGCGTTGCTCGCGTCCGCCACGGACTGCTCGCCGGACGTGCCCTTGAGGTCAAGGCCAACCCGATCACCCAACGCCACCGCGCGATCAACCGGCTCCCACGTGGCGTGCTGCTCGCGCAGACGATCAATCACCCGTGTAAACGCTTCGTCGTCCACCTCGGCCGCCGCGCGTTCGATCTTCAGCGAGGCGTAATCACCCAGCTCAACCTTGGGCTGAACCGGGACCGTCGCCTTCACCTGGAGGGGCTCCGTGCTCACCAGCTCCAGCCGCGGCTGCGCCACCACGTCGAGCGCCTGCTCCTTCACGGCCTCGTCCACGACAATCGGCACGAGCCGCTCCACGGCTTCTTCCACCAGCGCGGCGCGGCCAACCATCCGCTCCACGATCACGCGGGGGGCCTTGCCTTTCCGGAAGCCCGGCACGTTGATCCGATTCACAACGCGTCGATACGCGTCTCCGAGGGCTTTCTCCAGACGCTCGTCCTCAACTTCAATGTCAAGGACCACCTGGCTGTTCTCGATCTCTTGGGTGGCGACCTTCACCAGCGGTCTTCCTCCTGGCCTGCTCGTCAGGCGTCGTGGGCGCGCGGAACGTGTGACGCTCGGCTAGCGAGCGCGCCGCCGCGGCCGGCGGGGCACACACATGGTGCCACGGCACCTCACCTCTCTCGGTGCGAACACTCCTGCAAACTTGGACCCAATCGTCCAGATTCTAGGTGGATTCAGGGAGAGGGGGCAACAAGTTCCGGGCCGTCCGCGCGGATTTGCGCGCTCGATCCGGGTGGGGGAGAGGGGACTCGAACCCCTACGCCTTTTGGGCACGTGATCCTAAGTCACGCTCGTCTACCAATTCCGACACACCCCCGTGCCCCCGCACGTGTCTCCAGTATAGCAGCGGCTCGGATCCCAACGTGCCGCTCAGCTCATCCGGACCTGGCCACGCCACCAAACGCAAGTGCCTGACCGGGGATGTGGCTCGCGTCCATCGCGCGGCCAAGCTGGTCCTCGGTGATGTAGCCGTTCACGCCAGCCACCGGATCCGTCTTCAGGGAATCACTGAAGAAGAACCCCTTGTCGGAGACCCCCGTCAGCAGCACGTAGTGCCCCCAGCGCGTGGCCATGCCCTCGTACCCGGGCACGAGGTACAGCCGCACCAGCGGCATCACTGGGCGGCCGAGTCTTAGCTGCCGGTGAACGTCCTCCATGCCCCAGGTGCGGAAGCGCCCGTCCATCGTGAACAGTCCGTCCGTCCGCACGCCATAGTCCTCCGCCACGTGGGCAATGTGCTCCAATGCCGTACCGGTGCGCATGCCCAGCGTCCCCTGGTAGGTGTGGGCCTGGGTCCGGAGATCCTCCGTGGACTGCCCCACGATGCCCAGCCCGTCCAGGATCATCCCCAGCGTGGCCGGACCACAGTTGGAGCTCTGCCATCGACTGCCGTCCTTCTGGGTGCGGAACGGAACCTCCAGGCGAAACGCCGCAGCGTCGATCGGCCCGCTGGCTATGGGCAGCCGCGGCACGGACTCCTGGCCCAGCGCCTCCGCCCGCCCCAGCAGCGGCGTCAGCGCCAGCCCCGCCGTCAGGACCAGCGCGCGACGCCGCGCGACTCGATACGTCAGGACACCCATCGCTTGAAGTGTCGCAATGGGGCGCCACGGCCTGCAAGCCGTGGCGCCCCGCGCCGGCTAGACCTCCACCACGTACGGGCGGCTGGCCTCCGGCTTGATGAACTTCCAGATCAACTCAGACACCTCCTCCTCCGAGGCGCCATCCAACAGCTTGAAGGCCAGGGGCGGCACCTTTGCCTGGTCCTTGATCCACACTGCCTGTTCCCGGCGCGTCTCCAGCGCGGGCATCCGCGCCATCACGTCCCGTGCCTCGTTCAACATCGAATCGTGGCGCTCGCGCAGTTCCGTCGCCACCCGACCCACCCACTTCTGATACCCCTCCGGGCAGCCCGCCATCAGGCTCCCGTGGTAGGCGCCGGTAGCCAGAAGATCCCAGACTCGCCGCTCGGTGACACCCGTCACCAGGCGGTGGATCCGGAGATACTCGGAGAACTTCACCTTCATCCGCCTCCCACTGGCGGGCCAGTGCACCACGAACCCCTCGCGGTTCGCCTCACCCTTCGCGGTCAGCGTGTCCAGATCCGTCAGGCCGTCGTGGCGGGGCACGCGCGGCAACGGCGAGTCCACCGCCTCCAGCGGCACCTCACGCCCCGTCGCGGTCTCCACCACGGCAAGCAGCACCAGGTCCTGCCGTCCCTCGTAGTCCACCACGATCCGCCAGTGCGGATGGATGATCTCCACCAGGAACGTCAGCTCAGGATCGGGTCGCCAGCCTGGCCAGCGCTCGCGGAGCAGATGGGTAGCCAGCCGCGCGGGCTCCGAGTTGAACGACCCTCGAGTTGCCACCGCCGGGCCGTCCATTCGCTCGTAGATGATCCCCAGGGCACCGTCCATTTTCTCATAGACCACAAACGGCTCCTGGGGCACCGCGCCCGCCTCCGGCTCTCCCAGATTGAAGAACTTGGGAAACGGGCGCTTCACTACCTCGTACCCGCTGTCTACCTCGCGCACGATCAGCCCGCGACAGGCGCGGACCTCATCGGTCCACATCCGCTTGAACTGCGCCTTCACGGTGTAGTTCAGAATCCGAAGGCCAGGCACGACGCCGTCGCGCACGGTGATCCACGTCTCGTGCCGCAGCCTGGCCACAGCCTCCCGCGTGGGCATCCACACCCGCGCCGGGTCCGCGACCGCGCCACCAGGAAACTCAGACCATTCAACCATCACGGTGCTCCTAACTTTCTACCTCAAGGCGCCGCACGACCACGCGGCGCGCGAAACTCCCAGACTTCAATCAAGCATCCACGGCCACGCATCCGTCCTGGATCGATCATCGGCGGGGCGCCCCAAGCAGGAAGGGCGGCGAACGATGCTCGCCGAGGCGTGACAACGGGCCAGCGGGTTAGCGGCGCGGAATCACCGTGCCGCCTGGGGCCCTAGCGTGGGACGGAGGTCATCCCTGGCGCTGCCGTACGTATCGCCGGCATGCGCGTTTGAGCGCGCGCGGTGCGGCCAAGCGGCAGCCTGGCATCCGTCCGCTTCCCCAGCGGAGACGCGGGCACGGGAGTAGAGCCCTCGCGCAGCGAGGTCAGGAGGCTTCCGGACGCTTCCCTGTTGCTCATTCCATCCCACCTTCCCGCGCCCAGGCAATCTCCAGCCGGGCGGCGGGGGCTCGAAGGATGCCCGAATCCACCTGTCTTGTGCAAGCGGTCGTCACACCTCACGCGAGAGTGCGGTGAGCGGTCAGACATTCGGGTCGACGCGTAGAATCGCACCGTCCGGACTTCCCGGCCCAGCGGAGCTCACCGATGATCTACATCCTCAATACGTACGACGACGACGCCCAGCGGCTCCGGGTGAGCCGCGAGGAGCTAGCCTGGCCCAGGCTCAGGGCAGAAGGCGCCGTGCCCCTCTGCCTGTGGCGCATCATCCTCGGCGATCGGCCCGGCCGCGTGCTCGAGCTGCTCCGCTTCGACAGCCTCGCGCATTGGGCTCAGGTGACCCAGCAAGACACTGATCCCCCGGAGAGCGCCACCCTGGTGCACAGCGTGGGGCTGAAGCCCGCCTCGCGCCGCCACCCCGGCGGCCAGCCCCAGCCGGTCCGCGCAGGCAGCGTGTGGGCGCTGCGCTGGATGCAGACCGCGCCCAATCAGATGGAGCGCATGGTGGCCATCTCGGAAGACGTCTTCTGGGCGAAGACGCAGACCAACGAGCGCCAGACCACGCTGGGCATGCTGTTCGCCCACGCCGCCGACCGCCGCGAGATCATGATGCTCACCCACTACGACAGCCTGGCCTACTGGGAGTCCACCCGCGAAGGACGCGCCCCAGCGGCCCGCAGCGAGGTGGACGCGGAGGAGAGCCGCGCCGCCCTCCGAGACCGGAACGACCTCGTCGTCGCCCAGGGCGTGCGGCTGCTGCTGCCCATCAGCAGCATCGGGCCCTATCAGGAGACCATCACCCACGAGGGCGGCGGGCGTTGACTGAAGCCGCCTCGCTCTACGCACTGGCCCCGAGTACGAGGCCGCCCGCTGGCTGCGCTGTCTTCACCCGGGGCCAGTGGCAGCCCGGCCGGGTGAACGGGCGGGCCACGCGGGCCATCGTCTCGTCCCCCATGCGGTGCGCGGTGATGGCTGGTCGCCCGGACCAAATCCATGACCGGGTGCGCGGGGGGCGATGATCGATCGGCGCGGTGGCTCGCTCAACCGCCGGCCCGGTTACCGGGCGCCGGCCGCTTCCAGGATCGCCGTCATGTCCGAAAAGCCACGGCGCCGGGCGTGCAGCAGCGGGCTCACGCCTTGAGCGTCCGCAAGGTTCACATCGGCGCCGGCGTTCACAAGCAGACGGACCACCTCCGTATGTCGCGGCCCGCCATCGCCAAGAATGATCGCCTCCAGGAGCGCGGTCCAGCCGAGACGATTCACGTGGTTCACGTCCATGTCCGTTGCAAGCAATTCGCGGATAATCTCCACGTGGCCCCGGTGGGCCGCTCGGATCAGTCCGGTACCGTTGTAGCTGTCCTTGCGGTGGACGTCGGCGCCAGCGCCAAGGGAGAGCAGGAGCAGATCGAGATACCCCTCAGATGTCGCGATCAGGAAAGCGCTCTGGCGAGTGGCGTCCTGGACGTTCACGTCGGCCCCCGCGTCGACCAATAGGCGCGCAACCTGGACGTGGTTCCCGTAAGCCGCCGCGATCAGCGCGGTGGCACCGCCCGCCTCACTGGCGCGGACATCCGCTCCCTGGCCCAGCAGCGCGCTGACCCAAGCCAGGTCACCCTGGCGGGCCGCGCGGATCAATGCCAGATCCAGCTCAGACGGCTCGGCCAACGCCGGCCCAGCCCAGAGCGTCGTCGCAGGCACGAGCAAGCCGGCCACCGGCACAACCATCCGCCACGGCACCGGCCCGGGGTCTGCTTGGCGAACCGACCCCAACACCGCGCCGAACCCGCCAAACGCCAGCAACATGCGCCCCAACGCCGTTACCCTCGCTTTCCCGCGCGATACCGCCATCTTCGCCTCCTGGGAGAGTGGGCCGTGCCGGCGGAGTCCATCACAGCGTAGCACGCGCCCTGTCCACGCACCGACCAACCGAACGGACCCGACGGCCGCGGTCGGCAGTACGCAAGAACGGCCCCCGAGCGGACATCCGCTCGGGGGCCGTTCCCTTCTGGTGCAACGGGTGAGCCGCATAGGAGTCGAACCTATAACCGGCTGATTAAGAGTCAGCTGCTCTGCCAGTTGAGCTAGCGGCCCGTGCGCGTCACATTGTAGCCCCACGCTCGGCCACACGCCAGCGATTTAGGCGGTGCACCCACCCCTCCAGCCACCCCATGGGATATAACCAGACCAGATAGCTCGCTCGCACGGGAGCCCTGGTGCAGCAGCACTCACTCGGATGAGCACCTCCGCGCAAGACGCCACCCTCACCGCCTCCGTTGTCCCGGCCGCAGCCTCGGCCCGCCCGGCGGCTGCGGCCCAGCGGCGCACCTGGATCGTCATCGTGGGTGCCTTCGTCCTCTGGTGCGCCATCGTCGCCAGCGCCGCTACGGCCGGCTACACCTACCGCCGCTACGCCACCGACTCCCCCACGCTCACCCTCGCCATCGACCGCGGGACCGTCTTCTACGAGGGCGCGGCCAATCCTGCCCAGGTCCGCGCCCGTCCAGGCATGACCCTCGAGGAGGGCGGAGTGGTCGAGACCGGCGAGAACGGCCGCGCGGCCGTTGCCCTGTTCGACGGCAGCGTGGCCCGCCTGCTGCCTAAGGCCCGCCTGGAGCTCACCACCCTTCGCGTAGGCAAGTTCAATCCAGAGCACACACGCCTTGCCGTCCACCTCGCCACCGGCGCCGCCAACTTCAACGTGGTCGGCGGGCTGCCCTACAACCGCGAGGTCGTGGTCACCACCCCGCACGGGCTCGTGCGCCTCAGCAAGGGTGACTACCTGGTCTGGGTCTCCGACGACGGCACGCGCGTCTCCTCCTACTCCGGCCAGGCCAAGCTGGAGATAGAGGACAAATCCGTCCGCATCAGCGATGGCCGCCGCGCCGCCCTCCCCACGGATGGCTACCCCCGCGGGCCGTTCCCGCTGGGCGAGAACCTGATCCGCAACGGCGACTTCACGGCCGAGCTCCGCGGCTGGACCATGGTGGACCGCGGCGAGCCCGGCCGCCAGGACGTGGGCGGCGTCCGCGCTCTCGTTGAGGACTCCATCGCCGGCCGCAAGATCCAGGCCCTCCGCATCACCCGCGACACCCAGAAGGACACGCACAACGAGACCGGCATCAGCCAGGAGATCCGACGCGACGTCTCCGCCTACCGCAACCTGCTCTTCACCGCGTGGGTCCGCATCAACAACGCCAGCCTCTCCGGCGGCGGCTACCTGGGCTCCGAGTACCCCATCATGTTCCGCGTCAGCTACACGGACGAGGATGGCGGCAAGCCCGGCTGGTCCCACGGCTTCTTCTACGCCAACACCCAGAATCGGCCCACGCCCATCGGCGAGCAGATCGCCCAGGGCCAGTGGTTTCCTTACCTTGGGCGCCTTACAGACCTGCCGGACCGAGCCGTCTTCATCCAGTCGGTGGAGGTCGTCTCGGCAGGGCATGACTTCGACGCCCTGGTGGCGGACATCCGCCTCATGGCCGAGTAAGACGGGCTAGCGGGCTCCCACCGGCTGCGCGGCGGCCTCGCGGACCACGCTGTACACGTCGCGGATCCCCTCCAACCGGTGCAGCACTCGGCTCAGCTTGTCTATCCCGCTTACCTCCACGGTCGCCCACACCGTGGCCGTCTGGTCCTTGTGCACCACCGCGCTCTGGGCCGTCAGGCTCAGGCCCTCGTCCGCCAGCAGCGCCGCCACGTCTCGGGCCAGACCCACGCGGTCCCAGGCCTCCACGCGGATCGTCACCGGGAACACCTGCTGCTCCGTGCGGCCCCAATCCACCGGCACAAAGCGCTCCTGGTCCTCCTCGTTGGCCACATTGGTGCAGTCCAGACGGTGCACCGTCACGCCCTTGCCGCGCGTGATGTAGCCCACGATCTGATCGCCCGGGACCGGCGTGCAGCACTTGGCCAGCCGGGTCAGCAGGTCGCCCACGCCCAGCACGCGGATCCCGCCGCTGGCCGGCGTGGTCGGCGCCTTGAGCTGCGGCGTCTCGTCGTCGCGTGGTCTGGTCTCTCCCGCGATCCGCGCCGCCACCTGGTGGGGCTGGATGTCGCCGTAGCCGATCGCGGCAAACAGGTCATCGGCCTTGTCGTAGTGGTACAGCGTGGCGATGTCGTCGAACTTCACGCCGTCCAGCGACAGCCGCTTCAGCTCCTTCTCGAGCTGCTCCCGCCCGCGCGCCACGCTCTCGTCCCGTAGCTGCTTTCGGAACCACTGGCGGATCTTCTCGCGCGCGTTTGCCGTCCGCACGTAGCCCAGGTTGGGGTTCAGCCAGTCGCGGCTGGGGCCCTTGGAGCCGCGGCTGGTGATGATCTCTACGATGTCGCCGTTCTGCAGCCGGTAGTCCAGCGAGACCATCCGCTGGTTCACCTTGGCGCCCACGCACTTGTGGCCGACCTCGGTGTGTACGCGGTAGGCAAAGTCCAGCGGGGTGGCGCCGGCCGGCATCTCCTTGATCTCGCCCTTGGGAGTGAAGGCAAAGACCTGGTCGCGGAACACGTCCGTCTTGAGCGAGTCCATGAACTCCTGGGCGCCCGTGGCCATGTCCCGCTGCCAGTCCATGAGCTGGCGTAGCCAGGCGACCTTCTCGTCAAACGCCAGGTCCTGGGGCTTGCCCTCCTTGTAGCGCCAGTGCGCGGCCACGCCATACTCGGCCGACTTGTGCATGTCCCGGGTGCGGATCTGCACCTCCAGCGGGTGCATGCCCAGCCCCACGACCGTGGTGTGAAGCGACTGATAGCCGCTCTCCTTGGGGTTGGCGATGTAGTCGTCGAACTGCCCCGGCAGCGGCCGCCACAGCGAGTGGATGTGGCCCAGCGCGGCGTAGCACTCGGGCAGCGTATCCACCAGCACCCGCAACGCCAGCAAGTCGTGGATCTGGTCCACATCCGCGTTGCGGGACTTCATCTTGCGCCAGATGCTGTAGATGTGCTTGGCCCGCCCGCTGACCTCGGCCTCGATACCCGCCCGCGTCAGCTCCGCCTGGAGCGCCGCCACGGCGCTATCGATGTACTGCTGCCGCTCCGCCCGTCGGCTCGCCAGCTTGCCCGCGATCTCCTTGTAGACCACCGGCTCCAGGTGCCTGAAGGCCAGATCCTCAAGCTGCCACTTGATCTGCCAGATGCCCAGGCGGTTCGCCAGGGGCGCGTAGATCTCCATGGTCTCCTGCGCCACGCGCACCCGCTTCTCCGGCGGCCGGGCGCCCAGCGTGCGCATGTTGTGCAGGCGATCCGCCAGCTTGATGAGCACCACCCGCACGTCATCCGCCATGGCCAGGAACATCTTGCGCATGCTCTCGGCCCAGATGGCCTGGCGGTCCAGCGGCGCCTCGCGGTCAGAGTCCTCCTGGAAGAAGGGCACCCGCGAGAGCTTGGTGACGCCGTCCACCAGCTTGGCCACCTCGGCGCCAAAGCGCGCCTCCAGCTCGCCCAGCGAGACGTCGCAGTCCTCCGAAACGTCGTGCAGCAGCGCCGCCACGATCGTGCCCGTGTCCATGTTCAGCTCAGCGAGCGACTCGGTGACCGCCAGCGGGTGGGTGATGTATGGATCACCCGACTCACGCATCTGACCGGAGTGGGCATCGCGGGCAAACTCAAACGCCCGCTCGATGGTCACCACGTCCTGCTCCGGCAGGTACGCCCGCACCTGCTCCAGCAGCTTCGCCGCGCTGACCTGCTGCCCCGCGGTCCTCTCCGAGCCCGCGATACCGCCCGCGACATTCCCCGCGACCCCGCCCGCGGCACCGTTCGCGATATTGACAGTCGCCATGTCGCAGTATAGCACGGTCCAATCGCGGCGGAATCAGGTCAACGCCCCGCTCGGGCGGCCGCTCAGACCCGCGCCACGCGCCGCTCCAGAGCGTCGCCGATCGCGTTCACTGAGAGCGCTGCCAGCACTACCGCGGCGCCCGGAAACAGCGCCACCCACCAGTGACCGTTCAGGACGCTGGTCTGCCCATCGATCAGCATGTTCCCCCAGCTCGGCGCGTACGGCGGCACCCCCAGCCCCAGGAAGGACAGCGCCGCCTCGATGAGGAGTGCATCCGCCACGGTCAGGGCGAAGAACACCAGCGCCACCCCCGCCAGGTGCGGTGCCAGGTGCACCCGCATCAACCGAGCGCTCCCGCAGCCGAGCGAGCGCGCGGCCAGCACGAACTCCCGCTCCCGCAGCGAGAGGATCTGCGCCCGGGCCAGCCGTGCCAGCGCCATCCAGACCGTGCAGCCAATCACCACCGCCACGCTTACCGCGCCCTGCGCGAAGATGGACTGCACCGCCACCAGCAGGAAGAAGGTGGGCAGCGCCAACGCCAGGTCCACCAGCCGCGAGAGCAGGTCGTCCACCGCCCGCGGCGCCATCCCCGCCACCGTGCCCACGCAGAGTCCGATGGCCGTTGCCAGCCCGGCGGCGACGAACCCCACGAATACCGAGATCCGCGCGCCCCACACCAGACGGCTCAGCACGTCCCGCCCCAGCCGATCCGTCCCCAGCCAGTGCCCCAGGCCTGGGCCGTTGCCCCGCGCCGCCAGGTCTATGGCCTCAGGGTCCAGCGGCGCCAGCACCGGCGCACCCAGCGCCAGCAGCACCACCAGCAGCGCCCCCGTGCAGCCCAGCCACAGCGTCACGCGAGCACTCACGGCCGGCGGTACCTGATCCTGGGATCGGCCGCGGCGTAGGCCAGGTCCACCAGCAGTCCGGTCACCGCCACCAGGCAGCCCACGGCCATGATCTCCGCCATCAGGACCGAGTAGTCACGGCGAAACGCCGACTCTATCGCCAACCGCCCCATCCCCGGCCAGGCAAACAACGTCTCCACCACCACCGATCCGCTCAGCAAGCGCGGGATGAACAGCCCCACCACCGTGATCGCGGGCAGGAGCGCGTTGCGCAGCACGTGCGCTCGCAGCACGGCCACCTCGCGCAGCCCCTTGGCGCGAGCCGTGCGCGCGTAGTCGCTGCCGGCCGCCTCCCGGACGGCCGAGCGCGTGTAGCGGAACAGCGCCGCGGCCTCCCGCAGGGCCAGCACCGCGCACGGCATGGCCAGGTGCGCCAGCCGATCGGCCAGGCCGACCTCCCCGCGCGCGGACACGATGCCCGCGGACGGCAGCCAGCCCAGCGCTACCGAGAACACCAGGATAGCGACGAGCCCCAGCCAGAATCCGGGCACCGCCGCCACCACCGTGGCCCCGGCCAGCAGCGAATGATCAACCAGGCTGCCCGGCCGCCAGCCGGCCCAGGCGCCCAGGCTGATCCCCACCAGCACCGCCAGCACCAGCGCGGAGACCGTTAGTAGCAGCGTGGCGGGGACGCGGTCCAGCACCACCTGGAGCGCCGGCCGACCGTCCGCGTAGGATCGGCCGAAATCGCCAACGGCCGCCCGACTCAGCCAGCGGCCGTACTGGGCCGGCAGCGGCAGGTCCAGGCCCCAGGCCTGCCGGATCGCCGCCAGCTCCTCGGCCGGCACCTCGCCGCCGTACACCAGCGCGGCGGGGTCGCCCGGCGCCAGCCGCAGGAGGGCGAAGGAGGCCACGCTGACCAGCAGCAGCAACGGCACCACCTGGGCCAGCCGGCCCGCCACGTAGCCGCTCATCGCCGCCTCAACCCGCGCGCGTGCGCGCGGACCGCGTCACCGCAGGCGCCACTCCTCCACGTTCCAGAACGGGTTCTGCGGCGCCGGCTTGAAGCCCTCCAGGCCCGCCCGGGTGCCATACACCACCTTGGGGTAGTAGAGCGGGAGGATGGCGGACTCGTTGGCCAGGATCTCCTGGATCTTGAAGTAGGTGGCCTTCCGCTCCGCCTGCTCCGTCTGCAGCAGACCCTTGTCCAGCAGCGCGTCCACGTCCGCGTTCTTGTACCGCAGGAAGTTGTTGCCGTTGGTCAGCGAGCGGCTGTGGTAGCGCCGCGACATGTCCGGGTCCACCGCCACGGAGGTGGAGAGGAAGATCGCCTCGAAGTTGGACTTCAGCACGCGCTCGTTGATGAAGGTGTTCAGCTCCAGGAACTGCGGCTCCATCTCCACGCCGATCTGCTTCCACGCCTGGCGGACCAGCAGGATCACCTCCTCGCGGGTCTTGTCGCCGGAGTTGCTGAGCAGGGCAAACTTCAGCGGCTGCCCGCCCTTCTGCCGCACGCCATCCGCGCCCCTGTTCCAGCCTGCCTCGTCCAGCAGCGCGCCGGCCCTTGCCGCGTCCAGCGGATACGCGTTCACGCCGCCGTTGTACGCCCAGGAGTTGGGCATCACGTCGCTGGTGGAGACCAGCCCGTTGCCCTCCAGCAGCTTGTCCACGATGGCCTTTCGGTCGATCGCGTAGCTCAGCGCCTGCCGCACGCGCGGGTCCTGGAACAGCGGGTTCTCGAGCTGGAAGCCGATGTAGGTGTTCGCATCGACCGATTCAGCGAAGGACAGCTTCTGCTCGCGGCGGAGCCGAGCCACGTCGCCGGCTGGCAGCGCGCCTGCGTCCGCCTCGCCGTTCGTGAGCTGGACCACCAGCACGTTGGAGTCCTTCACCAGCTTGTAGACGATGCGCTCGATGGACGGTTTGGTCCCGAAGTAGGTCGGGTTTGCCACCAGCACGATCTGCTGGCCGGCCGTCCACTCCTCCACTCGATACGGGCCGGAGCCCACCGGCTTCCGATTGAACTCCGCGTTCACCAGATCCTGGCCTTCAAGCAGATGGCGCGGCGCCACGCCCACCGCCAGCTTGGAGAGGAACGAGGCGTCTGGCGTCTTCAGCTTGAACACCACCGTGGCCGCGTCAGGCGCCGCGATCTCTTCCACCGCCGCGTAGTCCGTCTTGGCGATCGTCCCCTTCACGTCCGCATTGCGGATCGTGTCAAAGGTGAACTTCACGTCCGCCGAGGTCACGTCCTTGCCGTCGTGCCACTTCGCGCCGGGCCGCAGCTTGAAGGTGTACTGCTTCCCATCTGGCGCCACGTCGAAGGAAGCCGCGAGCTCCGGCTGGAGCTCCATCTTGTCGTTCACGCGGACCAGGCCATCGAAGATCGCCGTGAGGATCGCCTTGGTCTGGACGTCCGGGGCGACGATGGGATTGAGTCGGCTGGGCTCTGAGAGCGAGATGAACACCAGGGTGGTCGGCTTCGCCGGGCTGAGGGGCTGACTGGGCTTCGCGTCCGCGGGCGGCTGGGCGGGCTTCGCCGCGACCACCGTTGGAGCGAGGGCCGGCGCCGTGGTGGGCGCGGCCGCCGGGGCAGCGGCGGGCTGGGTGGGGCTGGGCGCCGGACCAGGCGGGCTGCTGGGGGTACAGGCCGCCGCCACGGCGGCCAGGGCCAGACCAGATGCCAGCGACGCGCGCAGCCGACGCCAGTTCATGGGACGCTCCTCCCCGAGCCGATCAGCGGCCCGGCGACGGAGATCATACCCCCGCGTCCGCGCCTCAGGAGACGGAAACCGCGTTCACCACCGCCCGCGCCACCGCGTCTACCGCGGCCGCCCCAAGCGCCGCCAGGGGCATGGCCGACTGGTGTGCGCCCGTTGCCAGGGAGAACAGCGTGTCGCCGTCGTACGGCGTGTGGCAGGGCCGGATGGCCAGCGCCAGCCCGTCGTGCGCCACGGTCGCCAGCCAGCTCGCGTCCGCCTTGGAGAGCGCCGCGTCCGTGGCCACCACGCCGATGGTGGTGTTGCCACCCAGCGCCGCGGGCTGGGCGCGGGGCGGATCCAGGTACACCCCCTGCCCCAGGAATTGGCCAGTGGCTGGGTCGCGCGCGCCGGCCAGGATCCGGCCGGACGACGGATCTACCACGTCGCCGTACGCGTTCACCGCGATCAGCGCCGCCACCACCGTGCCGTCCGCCAGGCGCGTGCTGGCGGTGCCGATGCCGCCCGGCATCGCGGCGTCGCGGCCGGCGCCCTTGCCCACCGTGGCGCCCGTGCCCGCGCCCACGCGGCCGACGGCAACGGATGACGCGCTGGCCGATTCGCACGCGGCAAGCCCCGCCGCCGCGTCTGGCCGCGCCCGCGGATCGCCCTGCAGCAGGTCGAACAGCACCGCGCCGACCACGATCGGCACGACTAGCCTGGCCTCTGGTGGACCCACCGGGAAGCCCTGACCGCGCGACTCCAGGAAGCGCATCACACCCGCCGCCGCGTCCAGGCCGTAGGCGCTGCCGCCCGTGAGCAGGACGGCGTCCACTCGGTTGACACGGTTCTCTGGTCGGAGCAGGTCCGTCTCGCGCGTGCCCGGCGAGCCGCCGCGCACGCTCACGCCGCCAACGGTGGCCTCAGGGCCCGCCGCCGGGCACAGGACCACCGTGCAGCCCGTCCGGCCGACGGCATCCGTGTAATGGCCGACGCGCAGCCCCGCCACATCCACGATCGACCCGCCAGCCATGCCGCCAGGATACACCGTGGCGGTAAGGCACCCACCGCGGCGGCAAGGCACCCACGAGGGGTGCCCCTACGGGCGGTGCTTACCTTTCCGTGAGCACGGCATCCCCTAGAATCCCCAGTAGCACACAGGTACTCAGGCACACAGGGGACACTTCACATGATCGATCTTGGGGAGTTCGCGGAGCCCATCAACGTCGCCATCACCGAGGGCTCGCCCTGCCTCGTGGCCACGGCCACGAAAGACGGCGCGCCCAGCCTGTCCTACAAGGGCAGCGTCATGGTGTTCGATTCCACCCGCCTGGCCTTCTGGGAGCGGGCCCACGGCGAGACGCTGCGCCACATCAAGGAGAACCCCCAGGTGGCGGTCTTCTATCGGAATCGCGAGCGCCAGCTCCAGCTACGGTTCCACGGACGGGCGACGCTGCACGAGAGCGGCCCGGTGCGCGACCAGATCATGGCCAGGACCGTCCAGGGCGAGCTAGACCGCGACCCCGAGCGCAAGGGCATAGGCGTCATGATCGAGGTGGACCGGGTCACCGTGCCCGGACGGGGAGACCTCCAGACCCGCTGACATCCTCGTGTCTAGGCAGTCAGGGGCGGGCGGACGGACGGCCGCGAATCGTGAAGAGGCCATTACGGGCCTCCACGCCCGCATCCTGGCGTGCCGCGCGTGCCACCAAGCCGGCCACCTGCCCGGCGAGCTGGGAGATGCCACGCCCATCCGGCACGTCTGGTCGCCGCGCCAGCGGACCATGATCGTGGGCCAGGCACCCGGGCTTCAGACCCAGCTCAAGGGATTCCACTTCGCCGGACCCGGCGGGCGGCTGCTGGGCGCCTGGCTGGCGCGAGCCGGCTATCCCGCCGAAGGGTGGCGGGAGCACTGCTACGTCACCTCGCTGACACGCTGCTTCCCCGGCAAGGCGCCAGGCGGCCGTGGCGACCGCCGACCCTCCCCTGCCGAGCTGGCGCTGTGCGAGCCACACCTGGCCGCCGAGCTGGAGCTGGTGAAGCCCGCCGTCATCCTGCCCGTGGGCACCATGGCGATCGAACGGTTCCTGGGACGGGTGGCCCTGGGCGACGTGGTGGGCACGGTTGCACGCTACACCCGCGACGGCCAGGAGACGCCTGTGATCCCGCTGCCGCATCCCTCCGGCGTGAGCCGCTGGCTCAACGACGCCGCGAACCGCGCCCGGGTGGAGGAGGCCCTGACCCACCTGGCCAGCCTGCGCGCCCGCCACAACCTGTAGCGGCGCTCCACGTGGGTGCCGTCCTGGCCCAGCCGCCCGGCCTCCATCGCGATCACCGCCATTTCGCCGCACAGGCCGGGGTAGCGCGGCTGCTTGCCAGCCGCTTGTCGAAGAGCTGTCGCCCATCGCGATAGCCCCCCATTGCGCCGCATCGGCCGCGGTGAGAGACGCGAAAACCGTGTGTCATTTGTGTATGCCGGATGCGTGACAAAACTGCCAAAAGTGCCGAAAGTTGGGGATGAACGGGACACGAGGGACCAAAGGGACGTAAAGGACCGAGGCGCCGCGTCGGATTATTCGCAATGATGCGCTCTAGTATCGCGTCGACCTGCGCCCACGGTGGCGACGTATGTGTTCTTGGTGACAAAAGTCCCCGTCGCGGGTGAGCGCGGCACGGAGGCGCGAGCGGGAGCCGTCGGGGCGGAGGGGTCGGTGCTTGCGATTCTTCCATCACTCCCATACCGGTTCTATGCCGCGGCGACGGTCTCCGCGTCACGCCAGAACCGCGCACACCTGTCGGCAGGGCGACCCGGTCCTGGACCAGGACTAGTTCCAGGCCCATGGGAGGGCCTGGAACTAGTCCAGCGAGCCTGAACGTGCCGCCCTGGCCCGGCGTCTCGCAATCTCGGAAGCGCCGCAATCACCCAGCCGTCTCGCGCTACGATCCCGAGCCGGGCGACCCCAGTACCCGCCGCATCACCAGGTTCAAGTCGCGCAACGCCCGGCCGCCATCCCCGATGAACGTGGACCCGTGCATCACCGCCAGCGTCGTGGGCTCCAGGTCCGCCAGACCGTGCAGGATCCGCCCCGTCTCCGTCGTGTAGGGCATCACGTGGGCGAACGGCCCAGCCTGCAGGCCAACCAGGGTCTCTTCCGCCCGTTCCACGACGCTACTGTGGGTCAGCGGCTCAACGTCGCCGTACTGCAGGAACAGGTCGGAGCAGAGCAGCGTTCGGGTGGTCTCCTCGAACAGCAGACCGGCCTCCCAACAGTGCGGCACGTGCGGCGTCTGGCGGAAGCGGAAGCGGCGGGCGCCCGTGGTCAGCACCTCATCCTCCACCATGCCGCGGGCCGGCCGACTGGCAAAGTCGTTCACGCTCACCATCGCCCCGAGTTTGCTGCACACCGCCTCGGCGGCCGGCGCCGTGGCCAGCCACTCGTTGAGCGAGCCGCACTCGTCGGCCTCAAAGTGGCTGAAGCCGATCCAGCGGATGCTGGCCGGATCCAGCACCCTGGCGACGGCATCGCGAACCTCGGCGAACATCGCACGGCCGCCCGTGTGGAACAGGAGCGGCTCATGGTCGCGAACCAGGAACTGGCAGAACGGGAGCTTCACCTGGGGGACGTAGGTGGCGATGCGGAAGACATCGGGGGCAATCTCATCGACGGTCGTGTTGGTGGGCACGATCAGACCTCTCTCGTCCGAAGTTGGATCTCGGTGATCAGTGCTGTACACTGACTCCACAGCGAGCCTACCACGCGCGGAGCAGCATGTCAATACTCAATGATCACGCTTGTTCATCGACTGAGGCCGGGGCGTCGTCGGGCGGGGAGGTTGAGGCTCCCGCGTCGGCGTCCCAGCCGGCGCCTGCCCGCAAGCTCCGCCTCAAGGTGCGGGCCGAGCGGATGGGCGAGACCCGCCAGCGCATCGCACGCGCCGCCTACGAGCTACACGCCTCCGTAGGCCCGGCTCGGACCACCATCAGCGCCATCGCCGAGCGGGCGGGGGTGCAGCGGCTGACGGTGTACAAGCACTTCCCGGACGACCGCGAGATCGTCCAGGCCTGCACGGCGTACCACCGGCAGATCGACCCGCCGCCGGATCCAGCCGCCTGGCGCCCGATCGCCGACCCCGAGGCGCGACTGCGCCAGGGGCTGGCGGAGGTGTACGCGTACTACCGCCGCAACGAGAGCCTGCTCAGCAACATCGAGCGCGACGTCCCGCGGGTCCTGGAGCAGCTAGGCAACCCACCGCCGCCTGGCCTCAAGACGTTCCTGGAGCTCCCCCAGCGCTGGCACGCCGCCCTCGCCGAAGCCTGGACAGAGCCCACCGCCGCATCCCCCATCCACCACGCCGCCCTGGCCCTGGCCATCGAATTCACCACCTGGCGCACCCTCGCCCGCGGCCAGGCCCGGCCCCTGGACGACCCCCAGGTCGCCGACCTGATGACCACCCTCATCCGCTGCGCCGCCCAGCCGCACCCGCGATAACCCGCGCCGCCACCCACGAGCACGCGACGAACAGACAAGGACCCTCCGCTCCGCCGACCGTCCATGATCGCGTCAGCCCGGACCTTACCCCGCGGCTCCCCGCATCACAATGGCGATCCGGCTGCTCGGCCGTGCGCCTCTGTATCACTGAGTCAGGCTCCGTCCATCCGGAGTGATACGGAGCGCAGCGAGGTATGTAGCCCGCACTCCGAGTGCGATCCTCCGCCCCGCGCACATGCGTCCGTCACCGCTCACAAGCGCGGAGTCGCATCCCCCGCGCTGCAATCCCTTGTTCGGATTGGTGACCGCGCAGACGACAGAGAGACGGCGCTGGTGCTGTTGGACGTAGGCGGCCACGGTGTTCGGCGCCAGGCCCGTGCCGCGCGCGATGGCCCGGATGCTCTGGCCGGCGGCGTGGCGCCGAACGATCTCTTCGATGCGCATGAAGTGCACCTCCCGATAGGCCATCCGGTCCTCCTCGACGCGAGGGCAAGTCAAGACCGGAACGACCGAACTGGGGGCCCGCGAGAGTCGCTCACGCCCAGTGGCGTGGTGGCTCAATGTTCTTGGCGATCGCCTGGCTCAATGTTTCTGGAGATCTCCTGCCCACCTGGCTCAATCTTTGTGGAGATCTACACGCTCCTCGGCCAGATCCGCCAGATCAAGGATGAGGAGTTTCAATCCTCACCCGATCTGATGATCGGGTGCCACCGCCGCCGTGGATCTCCGGCGGGACCGGGCCGTGTTTCAATCCTCACCCGATCTGATGATCGGGTGCCACACCGGTCGGCTGTCCATCTATGCCGATGGTGCAGTTTCAATCCTCACCCGATCTGATGATCGGGTGCCACGGGGCGGCCGGCGACGTGCTGCCGGCAGCCACAGTTTCAATCCTCACCCGATCTGATGATCGGGTGCCACTATCGTCCGTGACATTTTGCCGCCAGGGCGACTGGTTTCAATCCTCACCCGATCTGATGATCGGGTGCCACATTCGCGACCGCCTTGCCCGCAGCATCTTTATCGTTTCAATCCTCACCCGATCTGATGATCGGGTGCCACTGGAGGGCCTGGCGGATGAGTTGACCGACCACCTGTTTCAATCCTCACCCGATCTGATGATCGGGTGCCACCGCCCTTGGCCTCTCGATCGATGACGAGATCGCGTTTCAATCCTCACCCGATCTGATGATCGGGTGCCACGGTGTTGATTCTTTCTGAAAACTGACCCACTTTCGCTCTGAAAATTGACCCACCGCTGGGTCAGCAGCCACACCCTCACGGGACGCTCCCGTGAGGAGGACTGGAGGTTGTTGACCATGGAAGATTGGACCGCGATCCGGGGCCTGCACGCCCGCGGCATGAGCATCCGCGCCATTGCCCGCAAGCTGGGTATCGCTCGGAACACCGTGCGCTCGGCGCTTGCTCAGACCCACACCCCACGCTACCAGCGGCCGACCCGCCCCAATGCCAAGCTCGCGTCGTTCGACGAGCAGATTCAGACCTGGTACTTCACCGACGGCTTGATCGGCTCGCGTATCCTGCGTGAGCTCCGGGCCCGTGGCTACTCCGGCTCGGCCAGCGCGCTCTACGCTCGACTCCAGGCGCTGCGTGCCAGCAGGCCAGCCACCGACCCCAGCGCCAAGGCCACCGTCCGCTTCGAGACCGCGCCGGGTCACCAGGCTCAGTTCGACTGGTCTCCCTACACCGTCGAGATCGGCGGCCAGCTCACCAGGGTCATCGTCTTTGGCATGACCCTGGGCTACTCCCGTCGCAAGCACTACACCGCCAACCTCAATGAAACCCAGCCGGCCATCTTCGATGCCATCGAGCACTGCCTGCGCCACTTCGGCGGCGCTCCCAAGGAGCTGCTGGTGGATAACGCCCGCGCGCTCGTGAGTAGCGCGAGTCCTGCCCGCTTCCACTGGAACGCCCAGTTCCTGGAGCTGTGCGGTCACTACCGCGTCACCCCGCGGGCCTGCCAACCGTACCGAGCGCGTACCAAAGGAAAAGTCGAGCGGCCGTTCTTCTACCTGGAGCAGCACTTCATCAAAGGGCGTCGCTTCGCCTCCTTCGCCGACCTGCTCGCCGACCTGGCCACCTTCGAGCGCGATGATCTCGACGTCCGCGTGCACAGCACCACCGGCCAGCGGCCAATCGATCGATTCGCCGAGGAAGCTGCCCTACTCACCCCGCTGCCAGCCCAGCGCTTCGTCGGCTCCCAGGCACTGACCCGTAAGGCCTCTTGGGATTGCATGATCAGCTTCCGCGGCAGCCGCTACTCGGTGCCGTCGTCGTACGCCGGCAAGCACGTCTGGCTGCTGGTGCTCCAAGGGACTCGGCTGATCGTGCTCGACCACGGACGCCAGACGATCGCCGAGCATCCACTGGCCGAGCGGCCAGGCCAGGTCCTGACCCAGCCAGAGCACTACGCGGCGCTGCAGCGTCGCGGCGCGCGGACGCTGGCGCTGCTGAGCCAGGAGTTCACCAGAGCGTTTCCGGAGCAGGCCGGTCTGCTGGATCGGCTGACCGCCCAGTACAAGCAGAACGCGGCCGCGCACCTGCGCACGATCCTGGAGCTGGCAGCGCTCTACGACGCGGCGGCCATGGTGCACGCTTTCGAGCAGGCGACGCACTACAACACGTACTCAGGGCCGTTCATCCGTGGGATCCTGCAGGCCAGCCAGCAGCCGAAGGCCAGCCTGCCGGCGGTGGGGGGCGGGACCGATGGGCGGCTCGGCAGCCACGCCGGGGTGCGGGTGGAGACGGATCTCGGGCGGTACCAGCGGACGCTGGAGGCGGCGCAGTGAGCCCGCGGCGGGTGCCATTCGTGGCGGTGCCACGGGAGGCGGAGAGCGGGACGCTGAAGGGCCAGTTGATGAGCCTGGGGCTGCACAGCATGGCGGAGCACTGCGAGCGTGAGGCCGAGCGGGCGGCGGAGGGGGAGACGACCTATGTGACGTACCTGGCGCGGCTGGTGGAGTTGGAGCTGTCCGAGAAGCTGGATCGGTCGGTGCAGGCGCGGATCAGCCGGGCGCGGTTTCCGATGCAGCGGACGCTGGAGGGGTTCGACTTCAGCTTCCAGCCCGGGCTCTCGGCGAGTCGGGTGCGGGAGTTGGGGAATTTGGCGTTTCTGGATCAAGCGAGCCTGTCATGACCTGGGGGGTGCTGGTGGGTGGACCCGGAGTGGGCAAGACGCACCTGGCGATCGCGCTGGGCCTGAAGGCGTGTACGGCGCGGCGGAGCGTGCTGTTCGTGAGCGCGGCCGAAGTGCTGGATCAACTGGTGGCGGCGGAGGCGACCCAGACGCTGGGCAAGCTGTTGGAGCAGCTTCGGCGGCTGGATCTGCTGATCGTGGACGAGCTGGGGTACCTGCCGATGGATGGTCGGCGGGCAAACCTGTTCTTCCAACTGGTGGCGGCACGCTACACCCGTGGGTCGCTGTTGGTGACCAGCAACATCGGGTTCGACGGCTGGGGTAAGCTGTTTGGCGATGACGTGATCGCGTCGGCGATTCTGGACCGGCTGCTGCACCACAGCGAGATCTTCGCGATCAACGGGCCGAGCTACCGGCTCAAGGATCGTCTGACCGATCGCCTGACCGGAGGTGCCGACCGCTCAGCTACCCACTGACCCCCGCGCCACCCGCTGCTGACCACCCAGGAGGTGGGTCAATTTTCCCGAAGAAACCTGGGTCACTTTTCACGCGGAATCGACATATGGCGGCAGATCGCGCGCTCCGTCGTCGCTCAACCGCCGCACGTACGCCGAGAACAACCCCGTCACCCACGCTGACCCGCCCGGACACGCACTCGCTTGCGAAGCCTTCCGGCCGACCGGGTGGGGGTACATCGCGTGCCGAATCGCGGACGCTGCGATCATCATCGCGAAGGCCCTGCCGCGCATCACGGCCAATCCGGCCGTTCCGCCTCTCATCAGCCCCAACGTAGAATCCACCACCGCGCCGGACGGTCCGCCGGGTGACAAGCCAAAGGTCAAAGAAGACCCGGAAACTGACGAAGCTGATCTGACGTCGCCAGCGCGTCGACGCCACATCCGTGACGGCGACGCGATAGACGGTGGGCATCGCTGGCCCGGCGGTCCTGGTAAGACTCCCTTCCCGGCAGACTGGTCCGATGAGAAGATCATCGGCGCCATTTCGGACATCGCCACGGACCCCGCCGCTTGGGCCAACACAGTGCCGCAGGGACGCAGGATTGTCCTCAGAGGAATGCGAGATGGAGTCGAGGTCGAGGTCATAGTGAACGCGCGGACAGGCGAGATCATCACTGGGTATCCAACAAATCTTCCGAGAAATCCCCCGTGAGTGAGATGGACGCCGCCTATCGTATCGACCTCGAACGACGGCTGCTCCAACTGCTGGGCACCGTCGCCGGCCAACTTCAGCCTTACACGGTTGATCTCTTGGAGAGGCTGATTGATCGTGTTGGCGAGTATGCCGTCGCGCTTGAGATCTTGTGCGACATGCTCATTGAGTCGGGCACGCCGGTTGGCTCCGAAACGATCGCGTCGGTCGAGGAGTTGGTCGATATGATGGGGATGGACAGGACTTGGCTTGACGACTTGCGATCCTATGCCGCCAATGCACAGCCCGAGCACGAAGGCTCATAGCGCTTCACCAGCGGCCGCTCCGGGGTAGAACCAGTCGCAGTTGACGGGTCCAACGGGGCAAGGTGCGACGGCCCGACGTTCGCTCACAGCAGTATGACAACGCTGACACTCGAGCCGAGTTGTGCTTGAAACTCAGGTGCGGTCGTGATCGCCCAGGCTCCTGTATGGCGCCCTTACCCTGGCAAAGTCTGCCCTCCACGCGGATCCGATCACGTTAGCCCCGACACTTCATTCGCATCCTGAGGAACGAAGAATCTTCCGGCCCCCGCGCCAGACGCCGTAGCGATAGCCCCGGGGCGTCCCTACCGACTGCAGCAAAACGCCAGAGTTTCAAGACCGCCGCCGAGATTCGCCCCAGTGACGAAGTCCTCGCCTTCGACGAGCGCAACGGCCGTGAAGACTTCTTCACCATCACCGCCGTCCACACCCACCGGGACGAGGCGCTGGTCAGGCTCATCCCCACTGGTACCAGTGGGGAGGCCGTCGAGACCACGGCCAACCATCCGTTCCTGACCCAGGACGGAGATTGGCGCCCCGCGGGCCGGCTACGCGTGGGCGACGGCCTCCGCCAGAGCGCCGGCCGCATCGGCCGAGTGGCCCCGGTGGAGCCCCGCTCTGGCTCCCAGGTCATGTACAACCTGGCCGTCGCCGAGGCGCACACGTACTTCGTGGGCGCGGGCGGCTGGCTCGTTCACAATGGTTGCACTGGGGAATTCTAATATGCCACCACGCCCTCCGGCGTCACAATCCGTGTTCCGGTGGACTGGGTGTCGCGGGCCGCAGATAACGGACGGGGAATTGTCTTCCAAAAGCCCGGGTCCACGGGGAATGCCAATTCGATCAGGATCGCGGAGCCGGACGCAAGGTACCCGCGTGGATACATCCGAAGATACAACGAACATGGCCAGCCGGTGGACGTAGGCGGCAAACCGGGTGATCAGCCCAGCACGCACATTCCCGCCGACTACATCGGACCGATCGTCTGGCCATGAGTCAGCGTTCCGAGCTCCTCCAACGAGTCGACGGGGGGTGGATGATCGAAGTCGAAGGTGCGACGGTAGACCAGTGCCGTGTCGACTACGCGTTCTCGATCCTGTCGACGTTACACCGGGGATCACTGGTCATTCGGATCGAGGCTCCATTTACGTTCACATTCGGTAAGCAGGTAAGGAAATTCGACCCGGCGCACCCTACTAGCCGCGGGGAAGTGCTCGGCATTTTCCGCGAACGCCTGACACGAGTTTCTGTCCATGACGGTGGAGATCTCACGCTCACCTTCGGCAACGATTCTTCGATCGTGGTTGCACCGGACACCCAGTACGAAGCCTGGACGATCGCGGGTCCACTCGGCCTCAACCTGGTCTGCTGCCCGGGCGGCACACTGTCAGTTTGGGAGCCGTCTGAAGGATGACGAGTCCGCCGACAACGGCGATGCCCGGGAAACTCGAAGGTCGTGCACGAATGCGGCGCCATCCTTGGCATCGACCATAGATGTCGCCATGCGCACAGGGGATAGCTATCGTCCGAGCGCCACGCCTGGAAGTCCCACTATGGCTACCGTAACCATCGACGAGATCTTCAAGTTCGCTCTTTCTCGCCCCGGCTCGACGGAGAAGGGAGGTGAAGACATCCTTGAGATTCGGTTCGACAAGCCTGGCCGTGAACATCCCATGGACGAAGAGTTTGCCGGTAAGGTATTCTCGGTGGACTGGGATTTCGGACTGGTGCTGATCCTATTCGACGAGGCCGGTTGGCTCCAGTCGGTCGAGATCTCGTAGAAGTGATCCGTACGCTCCGTTGATCTGCTGCCTTTCTCGGGCGTCCTTCAACGCGCCCCGGCGCAGGAACCGAATCCTGGGTCGGAGTGGCCGTCGTGAGCCGCATTGTCCGAGTCATCGGTGCGGCCACGAGCGAAGACCAATGGCACACTTGCACGAGGCTCAACGACAAATGACCGGTGTCATCACGCGTCGCGACCGCGAAGCGGGTCGCGTGACGGACGAGCTCGGCTTCGATGGGAAACGTCGAGGGTGGCTGTGCCGTTCGCCCGGTGCTCCAGCCGACGACCCTCCATTCGATGAGTGGGACGTTCCTGACTCGGCTCGACGGGCGATTGGGCGATCGCCAGATGCTCACGTCTGCGCGCCGCGCCAGACGTTCTGGCAGGACGCCGCCGAGCCCGCGCGTGACGCGAGCCGTGTGGCGGCGACGAAGCTGACCCGCCTGACAGCCTGTGGTCACACATACTCTAGCGCGCCCACGGCACCGACCCGCGCCCGTCTGGTCAGTAACCTTTCACAGCGCATCCCCCGATGAGCCAGAATGGTCCCGCTTACTACGTTGATCTCGAGCGACGCCTGCTCCAGGTGTTGAACAACGTAGCTGGCCAGATCGGGTCTCCCGCAGTGGAGGTGCTGGAGAGGATGATTGATCTCGCCGGTGAGCACGCGGTCGCCCTCGATATCATTTGTGACGGCCTGGTGGAGTCGGGAGGTCCCGTCGATGCGGACACGCTTGCTGCCATCACCCAGCTCGTCGACATGATGGAAACGGACCGCACCTGTCTGAACAAGTTGACCGCGTACGCTGCTGAAGCTCAGTCCGAGCGCGACGGACCGTGACGCATCATCGCCGCCTGGTTCGCCGTATTGCCAACCTCGATGCAGCTAGCCGTCGCGCACGGTGCGCTCGCCCGCCAGGCGCATGAGCGCAGACAACACCGTATCGCCCTATTGTCCAGTGTGTGGGAATAAGCTGCGCGAGCCAGCGTGGCAAGGAAACTCGCCGTCTAACGAGTGCTGCCCGTGCTGCGGAATCGAGTTCGGCTGCGACGACATGGACTTCGCTGACTATCGGCGACTCGGACCTGGAGCAATCCATCGACAGTGGCGAAGGCAGTGGGTGCGGAACGGCATGCCTTGGCACAATCAGTTGCTTGGTCCACCTGCCGGTTGGGATCCCGTCGAGCAACTTCGCCGGATCGGATTCGAGCTCAACTCGCCCGTATTCGAGGATTCCGCCAGTGACCACCCGTAGGCGTGCATCGTAGATCCGCGATGCGCACCGCTGTTCCGTGGTGCTCGCGTCCCAAGTAGGACCGCTAGAACACGCCCTGCCTGTCGAAGATGATTCCGAGCGGTCACGACAACGACGGCTGGGGAGGCCGCCGCTCCCGGCAGCATCAGCAACGCGCGGGCGCCGCAGTTTGTCACCGCCGTCCACACTCGCCAGGACGAGGCGCTGGTCAGGCTCATCGTGGACGGCGAGGCCATCGAGACCACCGCCAACCGACCCAGGACCGAGACTAGCGCCCCACCGGCAGCCTCCGCGTGCGCGACGGCCTCCGCCCGCCGCCGAACAACTGGCATGCGGGGTGACAATAGAGCGGGGATACGGAAGCTCAGATTGCAAAAGCCCGTGACGGGCTGGAGGGCCGGCTCATGCGCAAGGCGGAAGAAGCGTTCTTCGACGAAGTAGGCCAGTGCCTCGACGAAAAGGTGTCCGGCCTGGCAGAGCTGCTCTCCGGACCGGATCTCCAGGTCCTGCCGTGGTGGGGCACCGTGGCGGATGACATACGCAAACTGCGCGCCTCCCTGGACGACTCGACTCGCGAAGCCACCCTTAGAATTGTCCGACACGCGCTCGTGGGTTTCTCGCTCTCCCTCTTCACCGTGATCGATGGAGCCACACGATACTCCGACGATCACACGGTCAGGCTGTTGCTTGACGAGCGGGATGATCTCTCCGGCGGTGCCGACGAACTGATGTGCGAAAGCCTATGGTCGCATGGGAGAGTTGTCGACTTGCAGAGTTGCTAGCGCGGCGCCCCTGCCCACTAGCCCGCGCCATCCCATGATCCTTCCTTAGTGAAGGTGGAGGTCGACGTGCCCGGAAACGCGGTGACGCACGGGTACGGCCGCGCACACTGGCTGGTGCTCAGCGCAGGCCCCGCGACGTCCACGAGCAGTAGGCTTCTAAGGCACGGAGAGCGAGGCGTGCGTACCATGTCCACTGCTGATCTACTCGCGAGCTTGCGCGATGACCCCCGGCCCGAGGTCAGAACCGCGGCAGCGCGCTCGTTCACCTGTGATTCTGATCCCGCGGTTGCGGAGGGGCTCTCGATTTCAGCGACGCTCGACGAGTCTCCCGACGTCCGGTCCCAGTGCCTCTACACGCTGCGCTATCTGGGCGATTGGAAGGTGCTACCGCTGCTCATCCGCGTACTTGCCGACGATTCCGATCCAAACGTCCGGGCCGCCGCGGCAATAGCCCTTGGCAGCTTTCCTTCCACGGTCGCGATGCAGGCGCTTCGCGACGCGGCCCTGAATGACCCAGATGGGGCCGTGCGCCAACACAGCGCGTGGATGCTCGGCAAGTGCGCTATCGACCTGACTCGGATGGTCCGTGATATCGCGGTTCCGGCGTTGCGGCGCGTTGCACGCGACCCCGGCCAGCAGGAGGAGGCGCGTGGCGCCGCGATAGAACAACTCATCGGACTGCGTGATCGGACCATGCTCCCTTCGCTGGAACGCCTCTTGGAAGACCCGTCCGCGGTCGTGCGGTACTGGGCCTGCTACGCACTCGGGCTACTCGGCGGCCCGGATGCTGTCCCGTCACTTCAACGAGTGGCCGCGAGTGCGAGCGACGAGACGAGTCGCTGGGGAAACGTGGGTGCAGAGGCGCTGAATGCGATTGAAACGATCCACTTGCGATTTGCGCCCCGTCGTTGATCGTTGACACGGCCGACGCAGCGTCCTTCGACTGTGAATTGTCTAGAGTGACTACGCAGATTAGAAGCGCGGTCAGGCACCTCGTCCGCACGCTCACAGACAGAACCGACGAGGAGCGGGGGGCGGCGATCAGCAGCGCCAACTTCGTGCTCGAGCAGACGCGGCAACTTCGATTTCTTACCGAGGATTCGGAGCACCTGGCCGCGTCCATCGCCGCGAACCCGAGATACGTCGAGGAGCAGCGCGGCTACATCCACCAGGAGTTCGCGAGCTACGTGGGGAGCCGCATCATGGCTCCCGATCTGCTGGACCTCTCGCTCACAATCCAGGAAGAGTTGGCCGTGGTGAACGCGCTTGCCAAGTTCGGGCGCACGTGCACCGCGACGGATGCGTACGGCGTCGTCTCGGCGTTGTTCCAGTCAAAGAGTCTGGAAGCCACGGAGGCGCTCGCCGCGATCGAGCGCCGCTTCGCCCGCGGCGGCCCAGATATCGCCGGATACGCCGCGAGCGAGTTGCACCTCATCGTCCGACATCGCGTGAACAAGCAGCGCTTCCGAAGCCGCCGTGCCCGATCGCTTGTCTCACTTCTGACTCGCGATCTCGCGTACGCCGCAGAGTACGAGTATCGAACAGGGAAGCCGATGGACGACGCCGGCGCCGAACGCCTGGCCGAGCTCTTGCGCCTGTGGCGCAACGAGCCAGACTCGCAACCAACGCCGTGCCTGGAGTGGCTGGTAGCTCACCAAGCTAACGCCGATTAACGGCAACGCGCGATTGGGCGCCGTCGGCCTCAGACCAGTCGAGCACGCGTAACCACACGAACCGTCAACAGTCTGGCGTGACCCGCGCCCACCCCGGCGGCATAGCTCCAGGTGATGAGTATCAACCGGGCGTCTGCTCCGTCGATCGCCATACGGTCAATCACAGTCGCAGCCGCGGGGTTTTGTCACCAAAAACAGTTGTGTCAGCACCGTGGGCCGATAACATTGAGACGTAGCATCGCAGTTTCGAAACACCGGCGGGTGGAGCCGGCTGCGGGGGCCCTCACATCGCCGCCGTGTGCGCCATCGAATCGCTCCGGCCCAGTAGGCGGACGACAGCATGTCGCGGCGAGTTGTGGCGCTTTTGTCACTTTTGTCACGCCACCGGAACACTCAAACAACACAACCGCGTCGCCGCGATGTCCGTCACCCGTCCTGATCCCCATGTGCCCCGGCCGTCAGGCGGCGGGGCCGTGGCGGGTGTCGAGTCGGCGGGGTCGATCACCGCGCGCGCGTGCCCCTCGTCCGCCTTGATGGCCAGGCGGGCGTACCGCGGCGAGATCTACGAGCCCGCTAGCTCAGAAGCGGGGGACAAGCCACCCGCGCTACGGGGCAGGCGGACGCTAGCGGCTGGTTTTGACGGAGGCCGGCCGGGACGGTCACGCTTTCATCCACATCGTCCATCTCGTCCATCTCGTCCATCTCGTCCATCTCGTCCATCTCGTCCAGATAGTCCACGCTGAACGCCGCGCAGCGTCGCATAGCGCCACCGTTATGCGGCCTGTCACCGCGACTCCAAACGGAAAGGGCAACCCTCAGGCGCTAGTTCGCCCGCTCACCCGTCAGGTGCCGCAGGATCACGTCGAACACCCCAGTCGCCTCCACATCACCCATCGGCAGCGCCTCCGCCGTCCTGGTCATGAGCAGCGGCCCCATCGCCTCCGAGCTCGCCGGCCTTCCGTGCGACCCGCGCACCAGGCTGGCGTCCAGCGGGATCACGTCCAGCAGGTCCCGGAATCCCAGCTTCCGCCGCAGCAGCGTCCAGGCAATGTCCAGCTTCGGCGCCCGAAGCGCCGGGTCGATGAACAGCTCCACCGGGTCGTACCCCGGCTTTCGGTGGATATCCACCGTCCGCGCGTAGTCCGGCGCCCGCCCGTCATCGTCCCAGAAGTAGTACGTGAACCACGCCCCCGGGTCAGCCACCACCACCAGCTCGCCCGCCCGCGAATGATCCAGCCCGGCCTCTCGCTTCCCATCCGCCTCCAGCACGCGCTCCACGCCGGGCACCGCCCGGAGCAGCGCCGCCACCTCCGGCACCCGCGCTGGATCGCGCACGTACACGTGCGCCACCTGGTGGTCCGCCACGGCAAACGCCTCGCTCGCCCCCGGGTCCAGCATGTCGTGTCCGCGCTCGTCGCGTACGGCCACCAGCCCGGCCTCGCGCAGCACCCTGTTGAGATGCACGGGCCGATCCACCGCCTCAATGCCGTACTCGGACACCACCAGCACCCGCGCGCCCCGTCCTTCGTAATGGTCCAGCAGGCGCCCCACCACCAGATCCACCTCGGTCAGGTCAGCGGCAATCCTCGGATCGCTCGGGCCGTAGCGCTGCAGGCCGTAGTCCAGATGAGGCAGATACACCAGCGTCAGCGTGGGTTCGTGTCGCCGGTCCACCCACTGTGCCGCCTGAGCGATCCACTCGCTGGCCTTGATTGACGTGGCCGGGCCCCAGAACTGGAACAGTGGGAACTGCCCAAGCTCCGCCTGCAGCTCATCGCGCAGCCCGCCCGGGCGCGTGTACACGTCCGGGATTTTCCGTCCGTCAGCGGGGTACATCGGCCGCGGCGTAGCCGAGAAATCCACGGACGAGTACATGTTGAACCACCAGAACAGGTTCGCGCAGGTGAATTCGGGGTCCAGCTCGCGCGCCCGCTCCCAGACCTTCGGCCGTTGGACCAGATGGTTGGACTGTCGCCACAGCTTCACCTCGCACTCGTCGCGGAAGTACCAGCCGTTGCCCACAATGCCGTGCTCGCTCGGCCGCGCCCCGGTCACATACGTGGCCTGGACCGAGCACGTGACCGCCGGCAGCATCGAGCCAATCGCCCGGACCTCCGACTCCCGAGCCAGCCGCGCCAGCCGCGGCGTGTGCTCCCCGATCAGCGACCGGGTCAGCCCAACCACGTTGAGCACCACCGTCTTGTGCATCTCAGGTGCCTTCAATGAATCGTTGGAACCACAGCGTCAGCGCAAACGCCACCAGCGCCACCGCCACCCCGCCAGTCGAGCCCAGGGACGCCAGCACCACCGCGTCGTACAACGAGATCCCCGCGATCAGCCGCGCAATCGCCCCGCCGATGCTCCGTCCCTCGGTCCGATACACAAACCGGATGCTGTAGGCCACCCAGGCAATGAACGCCACCCCCAGCACCATTACCACAGGTGACGCCGCGCCCCCCTGGAACACGAACCACAGCGGCGCTCCGAAGAGGATGGCGGCCGGCCAGTAGCCCGTGGCCGAGGGCTGCGCCTCGCTCTTGGCGATCGCCGTCAGTCCCACCATGTACAGCACCAGCAGCCCGGCCGCAATCCCCAGCGACCCGTTGGGCGGCCACGCCGCGGAGGCAAACGCGGTCACGTACACCCCGACGCGGCACAGCGCCATCACCAGCGGGCTCAGCGGATTGCTCTTGTGCCACGCGTCGTACAGCACGATCACGCCGATGAGCACCAGCCCGGCCAGCACCGACCATGCGCTCACCAGTCCCAGCAGAGCCAGCCCAAGGCCAAACAGACCAACCACCGCGGCGGTGGCCCCCGCGCGTGACACCACCCCAGCCGGAATCGGCCGCGTCGGACGGTGCACCCGGTCCCACGCCAGGTCGCAGACGTCGTTCAGGATCATGCCCGCCGTGTAGAAGAGCACCATCGCCAGCGCCACCAGCCCGCTCCCAACGGACGCCGCGGCTCCGCCGGCCAGCGCCACCCCCACCGCCACGTTGCTGATGACCGTCGGGCTATTGGAGATCCGGGCCAGCGTCAGCCAGGCCCGCGCCTGGCCATACGTAACCGCTCCCCCTTCTGCAACCGCCACGCCGCCCTCCTATCGAACGGCGGTCGCCAGTTCGCGCCCGGGAACCTCGAACTTCGGCGACTGGCTCAGGAACTCAATCGGGTTCTCGTACACGATCTTCCGAATCAGCGAGTCCGGATGGCCCCGCCTGCGCATCTCCAGGATGAAGTGCGGGATCGCCGTGGGTACGCTCGGACCCCAATCACACGCGGAGGCCACGCACACCCGGTCCGCCCCAAACACCTCGATCATGTCCACCGCCCGTCCGGGCGAGACCTTGGTCTGCGGGTAGAGCGTGATGCCTGCCCACATCCCCCGATCTCGGATCATGGCCATGGTGTGCTCCTCCGCGTGGTCGATCAGCACCCGCCCCGGCTCAACCCGCTTGTCCTGGGCAAACGCCTCCAGGATCACCCGCGTCCCCTTCAGCTTGTCCTCCAGGTGCGGCGTGTGCACCAGCATCAACTGGTTGTGTTCCAGCGCCAGCCCAATGTGGTCGATCAGCGTAGCCAGCTCGTTCCGCGTCACGCGATTTAGGCCGATCTCGCCTATGCCCACCACGTTTGGGCGGTCCAGGTAATCCAGGATCATCGGCAGCACCCGCGCCGCCAGCGCCCGATCGTCCGACTCCTTTGGATTGAGCCCCAGCCAGGTGTAGTGCTTCAGCGCGTACTTCGCTGCCCGCTTCGGCTCGAAGTCCGTGAGACCCTCGAAGTAGCTCACGAACGCCTCAGCGTGGATCTTGTCATAGCCGGCCCAGAACGCCGGCTCGCTCACGGCCACGCAGCCGGACAGCGAGAGCGCCTGGTAGTCATCGGTGGTGCGCGAGTTCATGTGGGCGTGCATCTCGACGTACTGCATCAGCCGCGCCCTCCCGCCACCGGGCCACCGTACGCGCCAAACGCGCTCTTGCGGTCCAGCTCCTCCAGGAGCCCGGTGGACGGATCGCTCAGCAGCATCTGGATCCGGCCGATCCGGGCAGGTTCGTCCGTGCACAGCTCCCGCAGCGCCCGGCGGAAAGCTACCAGACGGAAATCATCAGTCGCGTCATGTTCTCGTGCTCGGTCAAGGCGGTCCAGGAAGGCCGCCACCTCCAGGACCATGTTGCGATGTTCGGCGAACTGCAGCTCAACGAGCTGGCTCTGTGTGAGGGGGCAGGAGCCCATGCGTCGTCTCTCCAGAATCCCACGGTGGGAAGCCGCGACTGGGCCCGCGCCAGCGTCCGCGGGTCAAGAGCGCCCGTGAAAATACTCCAGGCAAAACTATCGCTCCCGCGCGCGACCGGGTCAAACGATCCTGCCGCGTTGCCGATGGACGCCGATCCGGAGAACACTAGCCCGCGCCGTATGGGGTCGGCGTCTCGGCAGAAGAGGGGACTGGGGAGCAGTCGTATGGATTTTGGCATCACCATCAATCGGGACGGGCTCGACCGCGCCACCGAGCCGCTCAAGCAGCTCACGAGCTTCGCCAGAAGCGCCTACGAGACAGGCTGGCGCTACGCCGTGGTCGGAGACCGTCTCGAAGGCAGCATGGACCCGCTGACCATCCTCACCGCCATCGCCGAGGCCTCCGGTGACATGCGGTTGGTCACCTCGGTGGTGGTGCTGCCGCCCCGCGGAGTGATGGTGACCACCAAGCAGTTCGCCTCGCTGGACGTGCTCAGCGGAGGACGGGTCATCGCCGGCGTGGGCACAGGATCCATGTACCGTGACTACCACGTGGTCGGGATGAGCTCAGAGGATATCGCCCCGCGCTTCGACGAGGCTGTCCAGGCCATGCGCGCCTACCTCCGGCGAGGCGGAACCCCGTTCAAGGGCCGCTTCTACGATACGGAGGGAATCACGCTGGAGCCCGAGTGCGTCCAGAAACCCACGCTGCCCATCTGGATCGGGAGCTGGGGCAGCGATGCCGGCCTGCGCCGCGTGGCCCGCCTGGCAGACGGCTGGCTCAGCTCCGCCGGCCCCGGCCACCAGACGCCGGAGCAGTTCGCGCTGGACGTCAAGCGGCTCAACGCCTTCCTGCTCGAGGAAGGAAAAGACCCCGCCACCTTCCCCAGCGCCGTGTCCACCATGGCGCTCTACATCTCAGAGGATCCCGCTGAGCTGGCCCAGCACGGCGGGCCCGGCTTCGTCCGCCGCCCCGAGGGCGTGGGTCTGGTCCAGCCGGCAGACCGCCCTGGAGACGACCCCCACGGGCACGACATGGTGGGCACACGAGCCCAGTGTATCGAGAAGGTGCAGCGCTGGAAAGCCAGCGGCATCAACGCCCTGTTCCTGGTCCCCCGCGGCCCCAACCCGCTCGCCCAGATGCGCATCTTTATGGATGAAGTCGCCGCCCGCGCCTGATCCAGCGACTCCACCGGCGTTCCACCCAGGGCGACTCGCGGTTCGCCGGCAGATGCGTTCGGATTGTCCATAATGGAACAGCGTTATGCGGTCCGGGAGACGACGATGCCCACTCCGAATGTGCGCGCCACAATCTACATCGAACCGTCCCTGCACCAGGCACTTCGGTTGAAGGCCGCTAACGCGCATCGCTCCATCTCGGAGATCGTGAACGACGCGATTCGCGAGTCACTTCGCGAGGACGAAGAGGATGGCCGCGCGTTCGGTGAGCGTGAGTCTGAGACCTCGCTGTCGTACGATGAGTTCCTGACGCGGCTCAGAACTGATAGAACCCGATGAGCTTCGGATCAAGCCGTCCGTCGCGAGTGACCTCCGCGGCGTGCCGACGTGGCCAGGGTATTGGCACGAATCGAGGGGCTTCGAGAGAACCCACGTCCCATCGGAGTCGAGAAGCTCGCGGGGCAGGAACGGTACCGCGTAAGACAGGCGGACTACCGCGTCGTCTATGCGGTGGATGACGCCAGCCGGGTCGTTGAAATCGTGAGGATTGGCCACCGTCGCAACGTCTATCGGGACCGGTAGCCGGGGACCGGCCAAGCCGGGTCTTGATGTGCTGACCGAACACCTGGCTCGCCCAGAAGCGCATCCTCATGGAAGAAGTCGCCGCCCGCGTCTGATCCAACGACGCTGAGTCACTCAATCCCCAGAATGCTTCGCCACAAGCTTGACAGTCCCACCAGCGCGGCCTATGCTCTGACTGGATCGCGGTAACGTCAACTCGTGCCCGGCCTCTGGCCGCTGGGCACGCTCTCGAACGCAGGGGCACCCGGGGCAAGGGAGGCCCGGCTGACCGCCCACATCGGCTGACGTCCACACTCAGCGCAGATCGTGTGATCGGCGCCATTTCGCACGGCGCCCCACGGACACCACCCACGTACCCAGAAGGAGGTGTGCCTGATGGCTGTTAGCGCTCCACGTACCAGACAGCTCACTGATCTCGAGCTGATGGGCCACCTGTTCCGACGCGCCGGCTTCGGCGCCACCCGCGAGCAGCTCGAGGCCGCCGTGGCCAAAGGCTACGACGCCACGGTGGAAGAGCTGCTGCACCCCGAAACACAGCCCCCGTTCGAAGAAGACATCTGCTACCGCTACTACATCCACATGCGGGAGACCCGCTTCCACGAGCTGGCGCAGGACTCCATCATGTACCGCCTCATCGCCAGTCCGCGCGTGCTCCAGGAGAAGATGACACTCTTCTGGCACCACCTCTTCGCCACGGGCCAGGCCAAGGTCAACAACGGCCCCAGCATGGTCACCCAGATGAACATGCTGCGCGCCAACTGCCTCGGCAGCTTCCGCACCCTCCTGGTGGAGCTCTCAAAGGACCCGGCCATGATCTTCTGGCTGGACAACCAGATGAACACCAAGGACGTGCATAACGAGAACTACGGCCGCGAGCTGCTCGAGCTCTTCTCCATGGGCATCGGCAACTACACTGAAGACGACGTCAAGAACTGCGCGCGAGCGTTCACCGGCTGGACCATGAAATCGTCCATGCCCGGGCCGTACCCATACGGTCGATACCCCTGGCAGTTCAAGTTCGACCCGGACCAGCACGACTACGGGGAGAAGGAGTTCCTGGGCGAGCGCGGCAGTTTCGATGGCGAGGACGTGATCGACATCATCGTTCGCCACCCGGCTACGGCCCAGTTCATCGCGCGGCGGCTCTACAACTTCTTCGTCTCCGAGCGAAACAACCAGGCCGCCATCGACGAGCTTGCAGAGGTGTTCCGCTCGTCCAACTACGACATCCGGGCCGTCATGCGCGCCCTCTTCATGTCAGACTGGTTCCGCTCAGCAGACGTCTACTACTCCAAGATCAAGAGCCCCGCCGAGCACGTGGCGGGCGTCACGCGCCTGGTTGGCGACTACCAGTTCCCGGAGTACGGCATGGGCCAGCTCACGCTGGACTGCCGCTACATGGGCCAGGACCTGCTCAACCCGCCCAGCGTGGAGGGCTGGCACACCGGTAAGGAGTGGATCGACACCGGCACGCTGGTCCAGCGGATCAACTTCGCCGTGGACCGCGTGGGTGACACGAGCAAGCCGGGCGTCCGCGCCATCATCGAGCGCATGCACAGTAAGGGCGAGCTCACCCCAGACCAGTTCGTCGAGCGCTGCCTGGATCTGATTGGCCCGCTCGACGTAGCGGACAAGACCAGGTCATCCCTGGTGGACTTCGCGGCGAAGGGTGGGCCGCTGCGATTCAGATCGCCGGACGATCCTGCCGCCGCCCAGCGCGTGGCGGAGATGCTCCAGATGATCGTGGCCACCCGCGAATTCCAGCTCGCCTAGCCCACCGAGCCCCAACAGATCCTGCCCAACCAGGAAGTTACCGCGCTCAGCGAGGAGCAAGAACCATGACCGCAAGCCGGAAGCCACCAACACTGGTCATCCTCCAGCTCACTGGCGGCAACGATCCCCTCAACACGCTCGTCCCCTACGGCGACCCGCTCTACTACGACAACCGGCCAAACGTTCGGATCGCCGAGTCTGATGTGCTGCCCATCGACAACTATTACGGTTTCCACCCGGCAATGGCGAAGCTCAAGACCTTCTACGACCAGGGGAAGCTCGCCGTGATCAACGGCGTTGGCTACGCCCACCCCAACTACTCCCACTTCAGGTCGATGGACATCTGGTACACGGCGGAGCCAGACACCATCGCCACGGACGGGTGGCTGGGCAAGGTCGTCCGCGAGATGGACCCAAAGGCTGAGAACGTGCTCACGGCAGTCAATTTTGGCCGTGGCCTGCCTCGGGCCCTCTCCCTCAGCGGCGTGCCCGTTGCATCAGTGGCGGAGCTCGATACGTATGGCCTGCTGACCGGCCTCAGCAGCGTGGCCCAGCGCCAATCGGCGCTGGAGGTCTTCTCCTGCATGTACGACGACGGCATCGACGACAAGGGCCACCTGCCGCTGCCCAGACGCTATCCGGACGAGGTCATGGGTGAGGCCGTGCGCTACATGGGCCAGACCGGCCTGGACGCCCAGAAAGGCGCGGACATCCTCCGAACCGCGCTGGACAAGTACAGCTCAACCGTCAGCTATCCCAACACGCCCATAGCCGCCAGCCTCAAGGGCATCGCCCAGGTCAAGATGGCCGGACTCGGGACCCGCGTCTTCTACTGCGCACACGGGAGCTTCGACACCCACGCCACGCAGCTAGGCGCCCACGCTCAGCTCTGGACGGAGATCTCCGAGGCTGTGGATGCCTTTTTCGCCGATCTCCGCGCCCACAACGAGGCGGACGACGTGATCATGCTCATGTGGTCCGAGTTCGGCAGACGCGTCCGCGACAACGGCGCGGGCACAGACCACGGCGCTGGCGGCATGGCCATGGTGCTGGGCGAGCCCGTGAAAGGCGGGATCTACGGCGAGAAAATGTCGCTTCAGGAGCACGACCTCACCGGCGGCAACCTCAGCTTTTCCATGGACTTCCGGACCATCTACGCCTCCATCCTGGAGCGTTGGCTGAACATCGAATCGCGACCCATCGTCGGCGGCAACTTCGAGCAGCTCGCGGTGGTCTAGACCCGGGTCTCATCTCGAGGTCACCTGGAGGCATCATGAGCGTCTCGGTAGCCACTCAGTTCCGCTACTCACACTGCATCGGCGTCCTGTCGGCCAGTGGGCGCGGCTTTAGCAATCCCATCGACATCGCCTTTGGGCCCGGCGAAACCCTGTACGTCCTCAACCGCTCCAACTGGCGCAACATGGAGCAGGGCGCGGGCATGCGCATCACCCGTTGCACCATTGGCGAGGAATACCTCGGAGAGTTCGCCGGCCCGGGCACTGGCGACGCCCAGTTCACCTGGCCCACCGCCATCGCCACGGACAGCCAGGGCAACATCTACGTCAGCGACGAGCACCGCCACGATGTCCAGGTGCTAACGCCAGACGGCCAGCTCATTCGCAAGTGGGGCAGCTATGGCTCAGCCCCCAACCAGCTCAACCGCCCATCGGGTCTGGCCATCGATAGCCAGGACCGCATCGTCGTGGTGGACCACCTCAACGCCCGGATCAAAGTATTCAGCACAACCGGCGAGCTTCTCGCAGCCTGGGGCAGCGCCGGCTCCGGCCCCGGCGAGTTCAACATGCCGTGGGGTGTGGGCCTGGATGCGCAGGACCAGATCTACGTGGCCGACTGGCGCAACAGCCGCGTCCAGAAGTTCAGTCAGGACGGCCAATGGCTCGCCAGCTTCGGCGGCCGCGACGAGGGCGACGGCTCCCTGAACCGGCCAGCCGGCGTCGGCATCGACTCAGACGGCAACGTGTACGTAGCTGACTGGAGCGACGATCGCGTCCAGATCTACCGCCCGGACGGCAGCTACCTGGCCACCATCACGGGCGACGCCGACCTCTCCAAGTGGGGCTATGAGTACCTGCTTGGCAACTCCTACATCTTCGACGAGCGCGCCAAGGTTGAGGACTTCGGTCCGGAGAAGCGCTTCTGGGGACCCACCGCCGTCAAGATCCACCCGAGTGGCAAGATCCTCGTCGCCGATAGCTGCCGCCATCGGATCCAGATCTACGACCGCGCCTGAACCATCCATCCCGTCGACTGACGGCCCGGTCAGGACAACAAAGAGCCCCCGCCCAGTACGGCGGGGGCTCTCTCGCAAACCCTGAACGACTAGACCTTCAGCGCTGCCGCGACCTCAGGAATCCCCAGCGTCTCAAGGCGCTTCCGTGACGGCATCGCCGTCTCCGTGTTCCAGTCCATGGCCACGCAGTAGTCGCGCGCCTGGGTCTTAAGGTCCACGGTGATGCCGCGGTTGTTCCCGCCCGTCTGCGGCGGATCGCCAATAAGCCGCCCGGGTACGTGGAACTTCAAGGGGTTGAGGCCCTCGCGCAGGTTGAACGCGTGCCGGACCTGAGCAATCCGCTCGCCGATCCGGTACGCCTCATCCGTGTCGATGTCCCAACCAGTCACGGCCGAGAGGAAGTCCGGCACAAACTCCCACTCGTAGGACAGGAATGCGAAGAGGCAGACGCCCGCGGCGTTGACCACGTGCACCATGTCTGCACACTTCTTGTGGATCTCGCCCTTGCCGCCGTACACGTGTTTCTCGTGCTCCGGCCAGTTGTCCTTGACCGGCGGCATATCCTCGTGCCCCTGGGTGTGACGCGCCGGCGTCGCGTCCAGCAGGTAGGCCGTGGCCAATCCCGGCTGGAACTTCGGATCGTGCATCGGCACTTCCGCGCCCTGGATGTGGATGGCGTACTTCTCGGAGCCCTTGCCAATGCGCTCCGCCGCCTTCTTCACACCATCCGCCAGGATGTCGCCGATGCCCTCGCGCTTGCCCATCTTGTGGAGCAGCTCAACCAGCGCCGCGGCGTTCCCCCACTTCAGCTCCAGGCCGCCCGTATCCTCCTTAGTGAGGATCCCGTTCTCATAGCACTCCACGGCGAAGGCAGCCGTGCAGCCGCTTCCGATGGTATCGAACCCGTAGAGGTTGCACAGCTCGTTGATCTTGATGAGCGCTGGGAAATCATCGCTCAAGGTCATCGTGCCCCACGCGGCGGCCGTCTCGTACTCCACCTTGTGGTGCGCGGTGCCCTTGTACGGCCCCTCCTTCACGGACATGTGGCCGCCGCACGCCATGGTGCAGCGCCAGCAGCCGTACTTCTTGTCCTGGTAGGTCATCACCGTGCTGTCGCGGAAGCTCACCGCGCCCTGTGGGAAGTCAACCGTTCCGGCGCCGCCCCAGTTCTTCACCGGTGAGTCGCCGCTGATCGCCGAGTCGCCGGTGATGCCGATGGTGCCAGTGTTCACGAACAGCTCATACGCGCCGCCGTGCTTCTTCATGTACTTCCGGCGGAGGGACTGTGCCTTCTCCGGGTCTGCCATCGGGATGGCCGCGTTGCCCTGCACGGCGATCGCCTTCACCCGCTTGGAGCCCATCACCGCGCCCACGCCCGAGCGACCCGCCGCCCGGCCCTTGTCGTTCATCACGCACGAGACCAGGCTGAGCTTCTCACCGGCCGGGCCAATGCAGGCGATCTCAACCTGCTTTCCGCGCCCCTTGCCGCCGCCCATCTGCTCCCGGATCAAGTCCTCGGTCGCGTTGGCATCCTTCCCCCAGAGCGAGCCCGCGTCGCGGAGCTCCGCCTTGCCATCCTGGATTGCCACGTACACCGGCTTCTCAGAGATCCCGCTGAAGAGCACGCCGTCGTAGCCAGCCGCCTTCAGGGCCGGGCCAAACGTCCCGCCGCAGTTCGCGTCGCCCCAGGTGTTGGTCAGGGGTGACTTGCAGACCACCACGAAACGGTTGCCTTCAATGCTCGGGCTACCCGTCAGCGGTCCCGTGAAGAACCCCAGCAGCGCATCCGGGCCAAGCGGATCTACGCCCGGCTTCATCCTGTCGAACAGCAGCTTGGCGCCAATGCCATAGCCGCCAATGAAGTCGCGGCACAGCTTCTCGTCCAGCGGCTCGTCCGTCACCGTGCCCTTGGAAAGATCCACGTTCAGGATCTTCCCCATGTAGCCTCGTGCCATGTCCCTTCCCTTCGTTGGTCAGGTGTATCCCGGCCGCCCGGAGGCGCAACCGCGCCTCGCCGCGGTTAGCAAGGTCGCGGCGCCCGAGATCCAGACACGAGCCTATGGTGCCGGCGTACGATTGTCAAGGCTGTAATGGAAACCCGTATCGCGAAGAATCCGCCCGGTTCAGCGCATGGGTATGACCCGCACCCCAGGCGATCTCCACGGGGCGGGCTCATCCGCGTCGCGTACCGCGCCACTCTCGCGCTCGTGGTGTGCTGCGCGTTGACTGCGCGGTCCACCCTCGCGCAGGATGCACTTGGCCGGTCACCAGCCAGCTACGTGCCTGGCAGTGCCCAAAAGATCTGCCAGCTCACGGGAGAACTTGACCGGCAGCTCAACGCGCCCACCCTCAACCACACGCAGACGCGCTACGGCCTGATCGGAACGGACCTCGGTGCGTCCTTCGAGCACGGCGGAAGGCTCTACTTCCTCTTCGGAGATTCGCCGCGGGCACCGCGTGCTGGCCAACCGTCGCTGGGTCCTCGGCGCAAAGGGGCCGGGCTCGGCAACGATAGCATCGGATTCAGCACCGATCGGGATCCGAGCGATTGCCTCTCGCTCGACTTCCTGGTCGACCCAGCGGGCCAGTTCCTGTCGCCTACCGTCGCTGACATCTCCCTGATGGACTTCGAAGTCCCCGTGGGCGGCTTCAGCGATGGGACGGCGATGTACGTGTTCTTTGCCACGGACCGTGGCGCCGATCAGAAAGACACCGGGCGATTGGTTCTCGCCAGGAGTCCGGACGGAGGCCAGAGCTTCGAGTCGCTCGGTACCGTGTCCAACGGCACGTTCCTGCACGTCTCACCATGGACGGTCCCCACAACGGAGCTTGCCGGTCTCCCCGCTGATGCTGGCCCCGGGGTGCTCGTGTGGGGCAGTGGCACGTATCGCAAGTCCAGCCCGCGGCTGATGTTCCTCCCGCTGACGGATCTGCGCGAGCGGTACGATGCACGGTACTTCTCAGGTCTTGATGCCCAGGGTGGCCCTCGCTGGTCGGGAACAGAGTCAGAGGCCGCCGAACTGTTCGACCATCCCTGCGTAGGTGAGCTCTCCGTCACGCATCTCCCAACGTTCGGTCAGTGGCTCATGCTGTACCAGTGCGCCGAGCCCAGAGGAATCAACTTCCGAACCGCCCCCGCCCCGTGGGGCCCGTGGTCACCTCCGGCCGTGCTGTTCCACCCCCGTCGCGACAACGGCTACTGCCACTTCATGCACGCAAGCTGGCAGGCCGAACGGTGCGACGAACTGCACGGGCCCGGGCGCGAGAACGTCTGGGGCGGCGAGTACGCACCGTACGTCATCGCGCCGCTGACTATTGGCGACGAGCGCACCGTCACCATCTACTTCCTGATGTCCACGTGGAATCCCTACCAGGTGATGCTGATGCAAGCGCAGCTCACGCGGGAACCGAAGTAACCAGCCCACCTCGCGCCGCGCCGTTCTCGCCCAGGCCTATCTGTTGACGGTCACTCAGCGTGCGCCCGCGCCGTTGGAAGGATTGGAGCACCACAGCGCAGGCGTGCCGCGGGGGATCCGCATGACAGATCAGGCGAACTCCGCGCCGGCGGAAGCGCGCGACGTCAAGGCCACATGGTGGGGCGTAGTCGTGCTGTTCGCAGCGTTTGGCAGCTTCGGCGCCGGCATCACGCATCCTGGGGCGGCCCTCTTCGATGCTCCGGTGGGCCCCGATGGGCCGAGCACGGTGATCATCCAAATCGTCCAACATTGGCTAGAACCCATCGCGGGGCCGATATTGGCGCTCGTCTTCGGGATCTACTCTGGCACCGTCGTTCAGCAGGGACCTCGGAGGCGCCCAGGTATCAAACGCGCGAGCCTGGGCCTGCTTTTCGTTGGCTTAGCGCACGCGGTATTCGTCTTCGCTGGCGACCTACTCACGTCAGGCGGCCTCCTCGGACTCACGCTCGGGCCGCTCACCAGGCTGAAGCGCCGCGGCCTAATTGTGGTCACCGCCGTATCGCTAACGTTGCCGACGGCTCTGCTCGTTTCCATTGATCTGACCGAGGGGGATCAGCGCTCGCCCACTACGCTCCAGAGTCGCGATCAGGTGCTAGAGTTCAATTGCCGCCAGCTAGTAGACGACCTCGTGTTGCAGTCTGAGACGGCGTTAGGGACGGGCAGCTACCGCGCGGCCACGGCACAACGTGTTGTGGACTTCGCGTTCGGCGTGGCGCTGGGGCTGCTCCAGTTCCCTTCCATGGTCGCAGCCTTCTCCGTCGGCCTACTGGCGGCTACGCGCGGCAACCCTTCGGGGGAGAGGCTGCTTAGATTTCCGACCGTCGTGGTTCTACCGGCACTCCTCCTCGCAGCGTTCTGGAGCTGCAAGTGGGTGGTAGGAACCGGGCCCCAGGCGGAATCAGTCTTCGTGTGGCCCTGGCTGTCCGTGGCTGGAGGCGTCACGAGCATCGCACTACTGTTCGCGGTTCTCGCGATCGCAGACAAGTCGATCGAGCGATTCCCACTCGCCGGAGCACTCCTACAGGCTCTCGGTCGAATCCCACTCACCGCCTATCTGGCGACTACGATCACGATGACCACGCTGCTGTATGGCTACGGATTTGGGCTCGGGCAGACCATGTGGCCGCCGGTCGCCCCGCTCATGGTATTGGCGCTCTGCATCGGGATCGCCGCTGCGGGGAGCCTGTGGCTCTCGCGATTCACGCTGGGGCCAGCGGAATGGGTGCTCGCATCGATCGCCGGGTGGGACCAGGTCCCGTTGAATCAGCCCGATGTCGTCGCGGCCTGACCCTGGCTCAGCCCTTGACGGCTCCCATGGTCAGCCCGCGCACGATGTGCCGCTGGAGCACCAGCGCCACCACCACCACGGGAAGCATGATGGACATCGCGGCGGCACTCAGCCCACCCCAGCGGATGCCGCGGTCCGTCTCAAACCCGGCCACCATCGCCGGCAACGTCCGGCTCTCGGGACCCGCCAGGATCAGCGAGAACAGGAACTCGTTCCAGCCCAGCAGGAACGCGAAGATGGCGGTGGTCGCGATGCCGGGCGCGGCCAGTGGCACAACCACCTTGAGTAGGATCTGCAGCCGGTTGCACCCGTCCACCGCCGCCGCCTCCTCCAGATCAACCGGCAGCTCCTTCAGGAACCCGATCATCATCCAGATGCCGAATGGCAGCGCGAACGTCGTGTAAGAGCTGATCAGGGCAAACTTGGTGTTCAGCAGGCCCACCTGCGACAGAATCACGTAAAACGGGAGTACCAGGCTGATCCGAGGCACCATCCTAACCACCAGGTAGAACAGCGGCAAGAACGTGGAACCCCGATACGTGAACCGTGTAAACGAGTACGCGGACAGGAAACCGATGACCGTCGCAAGCAGACTCGTGAACGACGCCACGACGATCGTGTTCCACAGGTAGCGCTGGAAGTCGGTGGACTCGAACAGCGACGCATAATGCTCCAGCGTGGGCGCAAACACCCAGACCGGCGGCATCGCGGAAACGATGTTGTCCGTCTTCAGGCTCGTCAGGAGCATCCACACTACCGGGCCAACCGCCCAGAACAGCATGAACCCCACCACACCAACCTGCAGCGGCGGCGCCATCCCTGTCCGCATGACGCCGCTTACTCCACCCGTGCCTTGCGCACTTATTCCACCTGCGCTTTGCGCATCTGCCGAACGAATAGCAGGCTCACAGCGAACACGATCACGAAGATGATGTAGGAGACCGCTGAGCCCAGCCCCATGTTGTAGTTGCGGAAGCTGTACCGGTGGGTCGCCAGAGCGATCGTCTCGGTTGCGTTGCCCGGCCCGCCACCCGTGAGGATGTACAGGATGTCGAACTCGCGGAGCGCATCCATCCCTCGGATGATCAGCGCCACCAGGATCAGCGGCTTCAGCAGTGGGAGCGTGATGCGGGAGAACCGGTGCCAGGCCGAAGCGCCGTCCACCGCCGCCGCCTCGTACAGCTCGGCCGGCAGGGACTGCATCCCCGCCAGGAACACCAGGAACATGAACGGCGTGTTCCGCCACACGTCCACCGCCATCACAGAGAACAAAGCGAGCTTAGGATCACCCAGCCAGACCGGCCGGCCAAACCCCGCCATGTTCGTGAAGTAGCCCACGATGCCGAGATCTGGATGAAGCATGAACCGCCACATGAACGCGGCCACCGCCGGTGTCATGAAGATCGGCACGAGCATCGCCGTCCGCACGATGCCCTGCCCGAATGTAAGGCCAGACACCACCACAGCAAACGCCATTCCCAGCAGCATCTGGGCGCCCACCGTCCCTACGGTGAACACCGCGGTGGTCTGAAGCGAGGCCAGAAAGGTCGAATCGCTTAGGGCCTGCTGGTAGTTCTCCAGGCCGATGAACCGCGTGTTCCGCGGGTCAGTCAGGATGTACCGCCAGAAGCTGAGGCCAAATGAGTACGCCAGCGGCACCAGCATCACCACCGTGGTGGCGATGAGCGCCGGCATGATCGCCAGGTACTCAAACGGGACCAGCCGCTCGATACGATCCCACAGGCTGTCGGTGGGCGAGCCGGCCCCGCTCCGCGCGGCGGAGTGGGCTGCGCGAAGCGAGGCCGCGTCACTCATCGGCTTGCTGTTCGCCTACTTCTTGAGGTACGGCGCGAGCTGGTCGGAGGCAGCCTTGACCGCGTCGGCGGAGGACTTCTGACCGGACAGCACGGCCGTGGACATGTCCACGATCGCCGTCTGGATTGCCGTCCAATGGGGCGTCTGCGGCCGGGCCTTGGAGCCCTCCAGCGCCTTCAAGAAATCGGGCGCCCACGGGTACTTCTTCACGAAGTCGGGGTTGTTGAGCACGTCCGTGCGCGCCGAGTGGCCACCGCCAAACTGCGTGAACGGCAGACTGCCCTCCGGACCCGTCATCCACTTGACGAAGTCCCAGGCCAGCTCCTTATTCTTGCTGTCCTTCGCGATGCCGAGGACCCAGACTCCGCGCATGGCGTTGGGGATGCTCGTCCAGCCCACCTTGTCCGCCACCTTGGACTTCGCCGGGTCAATCGCGTTGGGGCCGGCGGACGCCCAGTAGAGCATCTGGGCGACCTTGCCCTGGTAGAAGGACTCGATGATCTCGGCCCCGCCATACCCGAGCACGCCCTGCGGCGCCACCTTGATAACCTTCTGGTACGTCTCCAGCGCCTTCGAGCCAGCTGGCGTGTCGAAGCCGAACTTGCCGTCAGACGTGATGACCTCGCCACCCTCCTTCCAAAGGAGGGTGATGGCCGCCACCATCGTCTGAGCCTCTTTCTTCGCTGCGATGGAGATCCCCGCAACGTCCTTAGCCGGATCGTGCAGCTTCTCCGCGGCCGCGAACAGCTCGTCCAGGTTCGTCGGCGGCTTCACGTTCTTCTCGGTGAACAGATCCTTGCGGTACCAGACCATCTGCACGTTCGGATCCAGGGGCAGCGCGACGGTCTTACCCTCGTACTTGCCCGCCGCCATCGCCTTCTCAACGTACAGCTTCAGGTCGATCTTGTCCTTGGTGACCAGATCATCGAGCGGCAGCAGGTACGGGGACAGTCCCGCTACCCACGGCTCGTCGATCATGCCCACGTCGTAGTCCGGGTTGCCACTGGCGAACGTCACGGCGAGCTTGTCAACCAGGTTCTCGAGCGGCAGCTTGTCCAGTGAGACCTTGGCGCCGCTGGCCTTCTCGAACTCGGGCAGCGCCTTCTCGATGGCATCGCCCTTGAAGTTGTTCAGCAGACCGAACTTGAGCGTCTTCCCAGCATGTGGCTTGGCCGCGGCCGCCGCGGGGGCCTGCTGCGCGGGCGCAGCGGCCGGGGCAGACGTGGCAGCGGCCGGTGCCGCCGGTGCTCCCGCGCTCTTCGCGGGCGCGGCGGCTGGCGGAGCAGACTGGCTGCAAGCGGCCAGCGCAACGCCGGCGGCGGAGAGCCCCACCAATCTCAGCGCGTGACGACGCGACACGCGGGTCGTTCCCGGACCTATGAACATCCCTTGTTCCTCCCTGTATCGTCACCGACGCGGAAGCGCAGCCCCCGGCGCACTCCGTCGGCTCGTTGACGGATCGCCACATTATGCGTCTTCCGATCGATCGGCGCCGCCCTGCTTGACAGCCGCCCCCACCCGAACCTAGCCTCCCCTGCGCGAAACACCCACACTCCGGAGGCAACCGAATGAACGACGTAGTGGTCGTTGGTGGGGGAATCATGGGCCTGATGGCCGCCCGCGAGCTCCGGGTGCGGGGACGCGAGGTCATGCTGCTGGAGCGCGACCAGCCAGGTCGGCAGGCATCCTGGGCATCTGCCGGCATCATTGGCAAGACCCACCGAAACCTCATCGACCCCGTGCAATCACTCATCCGCGACGGTGCCTTTCGATTCGAGCGCCTCGCCGAAGAGCTGCGTGAAGAGACCGCCGTGGACATCCAGTACGTCGAACGCGGCGATCTGATCCCCGCGGTCACCGACGATGAAGCCATGCACCTCAAGATCGAGACGGTGCGCATGGCCTCTGAGGGGCAGACCGTGGAGTTTGTCGAGGGACCGCAGGTCAACAAGGCCGAGCCCGCCGTCTCTCGGCGCATCATCGCCGCACGCCTCCAGGTGGGGGGCCAGGTAGAGAACCGTCGGCTGTGCCAGGCGCTGGAGACCTCGTGCCGCCGACTTGGAGTCAAGATTGAGGTAGGATCAACCGTTTCCGAGGTGCTCTCTGCCTCTGGACGCATAACGGGTGTCCGCACGCTTGAGCGCGACATCGCCGCGGACTCCGTTGTGCTCGCCGCCGGTAGCTGGTCGGGCCAGATCCGTGGCGCGGACCCGGTCGTACCCGTGGTGCCCCAGCGCGGCCAGATCCTCGCCCTCGGGCTCCGCGACGTCCCGCTCTGGCGCAACGTCCGCCCGCTCGGCGATCCATACATCGTCCCCCGGCCGGACGGCCGCGTGATCGTGGGAGCCACCCGCGAAGACGCCGGCTATGAAGCATCGCTGACCGCCCGTGGCATGGCCTGGCTGCTGCGATCCGCCATCGATCTCGTGCCGGGACTGGCCGACTCCCCTGTACTCGAGACGTGGACCGGTTTCCGACCCAAGAGCCCGGACGATCATCCCGCCATCGGCCGCGGCAACCTTGAGGGACTCTTCTACTGCACCGGTCACGGCCCGTCCGGCATCGCGCCTGCTCCCGCCTCCATCGACCTGCTGATGTCGTGGATGTTTGGGACGCCGCCCCCCATTGACCCCAAGCCCTTCGATCCGCGGAGGTTCGCCGCCGCGGCACATTGACTCGCGCGTTGCCCAATGCGTAGTCTCTCGCCACCAGAACCGGCTCTCGCGACCAGGAGGCAGGACATGGCCACCCAGCAGTTACAGCGGACCGAGGTTCAAGAGCTCTTCGAGGGCCCGCGCAAGACGCGGCGTCCAACTGTTCGCGGCCGCACCCACGCCATCTCCGCGGGGCACCACCTCGCGGCGCTCGCCGGCCAGCGGATCCTGGAGCGGGGCGGCAACGCCATCGACGCCGGCGTCTCCGCCGGCATCTGCATCGGCCTGTTGCTGCCTGACCTCGTCAACTTCGGCGGCGTGGCGCCGATCATCCTGCACTCAGCAAAGACCGGCCAGACCCACACCATCAGCGGTGTCGGCCGCTGGCCGAAAGCCGCCAGCATCGACAAAGTCCGCGATCCAGCCACGGGCAATATGGCGCGCGACCTCCGCCAGTGCGTGGTGCCGGCGGCTCCAGACGCCTGGCTGCTCGCACTGGACAAATTCGGCACCATGTCACTCGGCGAGATCCTCCGCGACCCCATCGACCTCTGTCAGAACGGCTTCGTGATGTACGACTTGCTGGCCACGGCAGTGGCCGGCAAGGCTGACAAGTTCCGCGGCTGGCCAGGCTCCGCCAAGGTCTTCCTGCGCGACGGCCAGCCGCTCGCCGTGGGCGAAGTCGTTTACCAGCACGATCTAGCCAACACGTTCCGCCGCCTCGTCGCTGCCTATGACGCGGCCGCCGTGAATGGACGGGCCGCCGGCTACCAGGCCGCGCGCGACCTGTTCTACCGTGGCGAGATCGCCCGTGAGATCGCCGCGTTCAGCCAGTCAAACGGCGGTCTGCTGGACTACGACGATCTGGCCAGCTTCTCCGTTCGACTCGAGACTCCCATCCACGTGGACTACCGGGGCTACGAGCTGTGGGGCTGCGGCCCGTGGTCCCAGGGCCCGACATTGCCGATAGCCCTGCGTGTCCTCGAGGGGTACGACGTCAAGTCCCTGGGCCACAACACGCCGGAATACCTCCACATCATCACCGAGGCGCTGAAGGCCGCCTTCTCCGATCGCCACCATCACATCGGCGATCCGGACTTCTACCCGGTCCCCATCGACGAGCTGCTCTCGCCCGAGCATGGTGCCGCGTGGCGCCAGCGCATAGACCTAAACCGCGCGTACCCAGAAATGCCTCCGCGCTCGGAGGCTGGCTCGCGCAACGGCCGCGAGCCCGTGGCCTCCCCACAAGGCCGCGTGTCGCTGCCGGGCGACACGAGCTACGTGGCAGTGGTGGACGACCAGGGCAATGCCTTTTCCGCCACACCCAGCGACGGCTTCAACGTGCCGATTGTCCCCGGGCTTGGGTTCGTCATCTCGGGCCGCGGCATCCAGTCCTGGCTGGACCCAGACGCACCCGCAGCGGTGCAGCCCGGCAAGCGCCCGCGGCTCACCACCAACCCGTTCATCCTCTACAAAGATGGCCAGCCCGTCATGCCGTTTGGCACACCGGGCGCCGATGTCCAGCCGCAGGCGATGCTCCAGTTCTTGCTCAACATGGTGGAGTTTGGCATGGACCCGCAGGAGGCGGCCGAGGCGCCGCGACTCTCCAGCTACAGTTTCCCCATGACGGCCGACCCACACCCGTACCGGCCTAACCTGGTCAAGATGGAAGCCCGCATCGGCCGCGAAGCCTTCGAGGGTTTGGCCGCACGGGGCCACGAGGTGGAAGCCTGGCCGGACTGGCACCCGGCCGCCGGCAGCGTCTGCGGCATCTGGATAGATCGCGTCAAGGGCACCCTGGCGGCCGGCGCAGATCCTCGCCGCGTCGCCTACGCGCTCGGCTGGTAGTCCGGGCATCCCCGGGGGGCGGGCCTCCGCCCCCGGGGAGACCCCCGGTCCTTACTCCTTCGCGGCCTCGTACAGGTACATGAGCTCGTCTGACCGCGCTGCGAAGCCCTTCAACTTCTTGCTCACGCCATAGCTGTCCACCTGGTCGTAGAGCGGCACCACCGGCGCGATCTCCATCAGTTTCTTGCCGATCTCCTGATACGCTGCCTGGCGCGCGTCCAGGTTCAGGTTCCCGCGCGCCTTATTGATCATCCCGTCCATCTCCGGCGTACTCCAGTAGTGGCCGTTCCCACCGGAGTGGAAGTTCAGGTTGTAGTTGTAGTCCGCGTCAGCCGTGTTGTTCGCGTTCGACCAGAGGTGCAGGTCCAGCTCCTCACGGTACTTGCGCACCCACTCATCGTTGATCAGGTTGAAATCCAAGAATTGAACGCCAACACTTAAGCCAACGTTCTGGAGCATTCCCGCGATGGCCTGCACCACCTCGGCGTCGTTCAGGAGTCGGCCCTTCGCCGAAACGATCGACATCTTGGTCCCTGGCGCCACGCCAGCCGCGGCGAGTAGCTCCTTCGACTTCTGGGGGTTGAACTCGTATCCCTTGTCCACGCCCTTGTAGTAGCCCCACACACCCACGCCCATGACGCCGCCCGGGGTCGGAACGGCATTGCCGCCAAGCACGGAAGACGTGATCAGATTCACGTCGATGGCATGCGCGATCGCCTGCCGCACCCGGATGTCGGTGAATGGCGCCTTCTTGGTGTTCAGCTTCAGGTAGACGTTTCGGAGCCCGCGCACCGTCTGAAGCTCGCTGCTCGAATCAGACTTGATCCTGGCGCCGAGCTCCGGCGGGACGTTATTCACCAGATCAGCGTTGCCGGTCAGCAGCTCCGTGATCCGGGTATTGTCCTCCGCGATCTGCCGGAAGATCACCGTCTTGATCTTCGGCGCGCCTCGCCAATAGTCTGCGTTTGCCTCCATCACCACCCGTTGACCCTTCACCCACTCCACGAACTTGAAGGGTCCCGTCCCAACGGGCTTCTGCCCAAATCCGTCGACGCCCACGGACTCGAAGTATCCCTTAGGCACCACCGGCAAGATGCTTAGGCGGCCCAACAACGTGGCGTCCGGCTCCTTGAGCGCGAACTCCACGGTCTCCTTATCCACCGCCTTCACCTCCGCGATGGACTTGAGGAACGGCAGATGTCGAGACCCCGTCTTTGGGTCCAGCAGACGGGTATAGGTAGAGGCCACATCCTCAGTGGTCATCTCGTCCCCATTGTGGAACTTGATCCCCTGGCGGATCTTGAAACGCAGCGTCTTCTCGTTCGGGAAAGACCACTCCGTGGCCAGGTGCGGCTTGACGCTGCCGTTCGGCTCCCGCCACACGAGAGGATCGAGCATGTGGATGCCCGGGTTGAGATTGGCCAGCGACTGCTCCATGTTGGGATCCAGCGTCGTGATCGGCAACTGCTGAATCACCGTGACAGTGCCCGTCGGAACGCTTGCGGCCGGCTTGCTTGGCGCCGGGGTTGGAGCCACCGCTGCCGTGGGCTGGGCGCCAACAGGCGCGGCAATCGTGGGCACGGCCGCGGGCGCCGTTGGCTTTGGTGGCTCCGCGGGCACGGGTTTACTGGGCGGTGGGCTGGGTGCGCACGCAACCACCAGGATGGCCACGGCCAGCGGAACGAGCAGACGCCTCATCTCCAGACTCCTTCGCTTTTTCCCATTTTTGCTCACTTTCACGTTCTCGCTCACGAGACCTTTCAATCGCGCGATCGCTCCGCCACGCCAGTGCGCCTCGGTCGCGGGGTCAGCCCGGGCCATACGTGCGAGGATCAAAGATGTCCCGCAACGAGTCGCCGATCAGGTTGATCGCTACGATTGTCACCATCAGCAGCAACCCCGGGAACGTGCCCGCCCACCACGCGGACGCCAGGTATTGCCGGCCCTCGGACAACATGCCACCCCAGCTAGGCGCCGGCGGCTGCACGCCAAGCCCCAGGAACGAGAGCGACGACTCAGCCAGGATGACACGGACAACCGTCAGCGTGAACAGCACCAGAATGGAGCCCGCCACGTTCGGCAGTATGTACTTCAGAACCAGGTAGAGGTCTCCCGCGCCGATCGCACGCCCCGCCTCCACAAAGTCCCGATGCTTCAGGCTCAGCACCTCAGCCCGCACGATCCGCGCCTGGAATACCCAGCTAGACAAGGCGAGCACAACGATCAGGTTCACGATCCCGGGCCCCAAGACCACCATGATCGAGAGCGCCAGCAGGATGTTGGGGAACGTGAGCTGCACGTCCGCGACGGCCGTGATGACGGCATCCACCGCCTTCCGCGCGTACCCCGCCGCCAGGCCGGCCGCAACGCCCACAACACCCGCTGCCAGGCTAGCCACCAGGCCGATATACAGCGAGATCTGGCCGCCCCAGGCCAATCGCGCCAGCATGTCCCGCCCAAGTTGATCGGTCCCCAGCGGGTGATCTACCGTGGCACGCTCGAAGCCCAGGGGCGGCAGGAGCCGCGCCCGAAGGTCCTGGTACATCGGATCAAGGGTTCCCGCGATCGGCGCAAGAAACACCGTGACCGTGATGGCGGCCAGAAGGACGAGCCCGAATCGGCCTTTGACATCACCTGCTAGCCGCGACCAGACCGTGGGCCGGCCCCGTCGGCGACCAGACACCGTGAGCGGCGGAAGGACCTCCGCGGCGCGCAAGACCGCCATCTCACCCACACCAGCCTGGATCACGCCCGCGCAATGCGCACCCGCGGATCAACCAGCCCGTACGACAGGTCCACCAGAAAATTCACGCCCACGATGAATACGGCGAACACCACAGTTGATGTGACCACCAGATTGACATCCCGGGCGTTGATCGCGGAGACGGCCAGGCTCCCCACTCCCGGCCAGGCAAACACCGTCTCGATGATCACTGCACCGCCCATCAGCACGGCAAACTGGATGCCGCTGGCCGTGATCACCGGGATCAAGGCGTTGCGCATGGCGTGCCGGCCCACGACCACACGTTCCACCAGGCCTTTCGCCCGCGCGGTGCGCAGATAGTCCTGCGTCAGGATGTCCAGCATTGACGACCGTAAGAGGCGCGTCTGGTACGCCGCCCCGTGGATCCCCAGCACGAACGCCGGCATGATCACGTTGGCCAGGCCGTACCCAGAGGCCGGCAGCAGCCGCAGCGTCAGTGAGAACAGCAGGATCATCATGATGCCCATCCAGAAGATGGGCATGGACTGACCAGCGAACACCAGCCCGGTCCCCAGCCAATCCAGCATGCCACCCCGCTTCACTGCAGACGCCACGCCCAACGGCAGGGCGATCGCCAGGTTGATCGCCATCGCGGTCACCGCCAGGAACATCGTAGCCGGCAGTCGCTCCGCGATGAGCGGGAACGCCGGCTGCCGGTACGTGAATGATCTGCCGAAGTCTCCCTGCAGGATGCGCCCCAGATATCGTGCGAACTGGACGGGAACGGGCTGGTCGAACCCAAGGTCCTGGCGGATCCTGGCAACGTCCGCTTGCGAAGCGTCCGGTCCGGCCATCGCCGCCGCCGGGTCGCCGGTGAGCAGCACCAGCGAATAGGCCACCAGCATGACGCCGAGCAGCACGAGCAGCGATCGAATCAGGCGCTCTGCGAGGTACCTGGCCATCCGTCGAACGCCGCTCCCGGTCTCGAATGACCCAGTGTAGCCACGCCCTCGAGAGCCGTCAATTCGCCGAATTGCCTCATAAGAAAACTTCTCGAAGGCAGAGACGATGCCTCAGAACAAAGCTTCTCGAACGGGAGGCTGGAACGGTGGGGCGAGCAGTGTGCGCGAGCTGGTGGCGGCGTTACGGCCACGCCATCAACGGGCCACCAAACGGATCGTGGACGATCCTGGATGAGTTTTGCGCGGCGACCGGGTACCCCGGGTGTATGCCCGGCCACTGCTCGGTCGGTGGCCCCTGCCCCGCGCCCACGGGCGCGCGGCGCGGCGGGCGCCCACCGCTCTATGGTCCCGAGGACCGCTTGCTGCTGGAGCTGTGCTGGGAGTTGACCGATGGCGTGTGCAGCAAGCGGTTGGCGCCGTTTCTGGGCACCCTGGTGGCCAAGCTGGCGCGACTGGGAGCGCTCCCCGAGGAGTTGACGCCGCCGTGCAGGCGCGCGTGGCGGGGATGAGCGCGTCGACGATCGATCGGCTGCTGCGCGCGACGCGGGCGGTCTGGCCGGGTGGGGTCGGGCGACGACGAAGCCGGGCAGCCTGCTGCGGAGCCAGGTGGCGATTCGGACATTCGCGGACTGGATGAGGCGAAGCCGGGGTTTCTGGAGGTGGATCTGGTGGCGCACAGTGGAGCGAGCGGGGCGGGGAGTTCGCGTTCACGCTGAGCGGGGTGGATGTGGCGACCGGCTGGATCAGCCTTGAGGCGGTGCGGAACAAGAGCGAGCTGGCCGTGTTCGCGGCGTTCGAGCGGTTGCGGGAGCGGCTGCCATTCCCGTTGCGTGGGATCGACTGCGACAACGGTGGGGAGTTCATCAACCACAACATGCGGCGATACTGCGAGCAGGAGCGAATCACGCTGACGCGGAGTCGCCCGTATCGGAAGAACGACAACTGCTACATCGAGCAGAAGAACTGAGCGTGGTGCGGCGCCTGGTCGGGTACGCACGATTCGAGGCTGGTGCGCTGCCGACGCTGGAGGCGTTGTACGCGGTGGCGCGGGACCATGAACTACTTGCAGCCGATCTGCAAGCTGGTGACCAAAGACCGTGACGGAGCGAAGGTGAGACGGCAGTACGACGCGGCGCAGACACCGTACCAGCGGGTACTGGCGGACCAGCACGTGGACGAGCACGTGAAGGCGACGTTGACCGAGCACGACGAAGGACTGCATCCGGCGCAGGTGAAGCTGGCGATGGAGGGCTCCAGACCAAGCTGTATGGCCATGCGGTCAGAGTCGGTCGAGAAGCATCGGTTGTGACGCAGCGAACCGACGAAAGGAAGATTTAGTTTTGACGCAGAACGTTCGCCTCCGCGACTACGGCCTCGTCAGGCCAGCCACGGTGCGGTGTCCACCCATGCGGTCTTTTCTCCGCCACTCGTTCGGCGTTGCCGCGGGGCAGCGCGCGTGGGATCCGGGTATCCCATCCGCAGGTGAGCTACCAGGCGCTCGTCCTCACGGACTCCGAACAGCGCCCGCATCTGCGGGTCGGCCGCAATCGGGCCGCTGCCCCACGCGCTGGCCAGCCCCGCCGCATGCGCGGCCAGCATCAAGTTCTGCACAGCGCAGGACGCCGCCCCGTAGTTCTCTAGATCGACGACAGGGTCCGCGTCCGCAACGACCGTTGCATACACGTGCAACGGTACCGCGGCCCACGAGTGCGCTGCCTCATCCGCCCGCGCTTGCACCACCACGGGATCCGCCCCCGCCACGGATCCCAGTCGCCGCTCGGTCACCTGCCTCGCAATCTCTCCCAACCGCCCCCGAGATCGCCCGTCAACCACGTAGAACCGCCACGGCTCGTTTACGTAGTGATTCGGCGCCCAGACGGCGGTGTCGATCAGCTCAGCCACCAGTTCCCGCGACACGAGTCGTGGCAAGAATTCGCGGACCGAGCGACGCTCTCTGATAACCGACGCTACAGTTCGGTGGGCATCCGCATACAAGTGCTCTCCAGAAGCCATCCGCACTCCCCAGGGGTTCGGCCGTACCAAGGCTGTGGGGGGATGGTAGCTGCCCACCGCCCCACCTGTTCACGGTCGCGTCAGTCGCTGCCTGATCCGTCCAGAGGCGCAACGGCGTACCCCCGGTACAGACAACACATGCTGGACGGAGGTCCGAAGTGCTCGACGCGATCGTCATCGGAGCCCGCTGCGGCGGTGCCCCAACCGCCATGCTCCTGGCTCGCCGCGGCTACCGCGTGCTCCTCGTAGATCGCACGCGGTTCCCCAGCGAGAGTCCAAACGGGCATTTCATCCACATGGGCGGCCCGCGGCAGCTTCACTCCTGGGGTCTGCTAGACCAGGTGATTGCCGGAGGGTGCCCCGCGGTCACATCGTTCACGATGGATCACGACGACTTCCCACTGACTGGCCGCGGCCTTGAGGAAGACGGCGTCGCCTTCGGTTACGCGCCACGGCGCGGTCCGCTCGACATGATCCTGGTGGACGCGGCGGCAGACGCGGGCGCGGAGATACGCGAGGACTTCGGCGTTGACGGATTCCTCTGGGACGGCCCGCGCATCGTGGGCATCCGCGGGCATGACGCCCGCACGGGTAGAACCGTGACCGACTACGCCCGGATCATCGTCGGCGCAGACGGTCGCAACTCCCTCCTCGCCAGGACAGCGGAAGCACGCGCGTACGACGAAGCGCCCACGCAGACCTGCTGGTACAGCTCGTTCTGGGCGGACATGCCCTTCAACGGCCTCGAAGCTTACGTGCGCGGGAACAGGATCGTCCTGGCATTCCCCACGCACGATCGACTCACAGCGGTGGCCGTCGGCGCACCCATCGGCGACCTGCGGCGGTTCCAGGCCAACCTGGAAGCTGAGTTTCAGGCTGGACTCAACCTGGTGCCGGACCTCGCGGCCCGGGTAGCCGCCGGCCGCCGTGCGGAACGATTCATCGGCATGGCTGATCTCCCCAACTTCTACCGAAAGCCCTTCGGGCCGGGCTGGGCCCTGGTAGGCGACGCCGGCTTCCACAAGGATCCATTCCTAGGTCTGGGGATCAATGACGCGTTTCACTCCGCGGAGTTGCTCGCGAACGCCATCCACCTGGGCTTCTCAGGCCAGCGGGAGCTGACGTGCGCTCTCGCCGAGTACGAGCGGATCCGGAACGAGTCTTCGTACGCGCTGTATCACGAGAATCTGGACCTCGCCCAGTTCAAGCCGCTTCCGCCCGAGATCGTTCAGCTTCGCCGGGCTATCCGCGGCGATCAGCACGAGACCAACCAGTTCTTCCTCGCCCGTGAGGGCTTGATCCCGCCAGAGTCGTTCTTCAATCCAGAGAACTTCGCGCGGTTGGGCGTTGTCGTCCCTCCACCACTCGTGGGTGCATCAACCTAGCAGCCGCGCGCCTCGGACTAACCAGCGAGCAGGAACGGCTTCACCACATCCCAGAACTCCTCGGTTCGCTCGAGCTGTGGGGTGTGGCCGGCCCCGTCCAGTACCACCAGCCGCGAGCCGGGGATGCGGTCTCGCATGTCCGCGCCGTGGCTGGGCGTGCGTCCGCGATCCTCGCGACCCTGCACGATGAGCGTGGGCACCCGCACCTCGACCAGCCGTTCCAACGTTGCCGAGAGCGCGTTGGAGCGCGCCGCGGACACCGCAGCGGCGCGATCGGCCTGCAGCACGATCGAGCTGTAGGAGTCGAGGTCCGCGGGGGACAACTGGCGGTAGAAGAACCCCGCCGCGGTCGCCTGGGCCAGCTCCGGCGTCCATTCAGTAGACTCGAGCATATTTGCCCGATCGAGCGCGGCCTGGGGATTCGGAGTGTTCCCACCCGTGGCCACCAGGACCAGGCGCGCCACGACATCGGGGTGACGAAGCACCAGATGCTGGGCGATAACGCCACCCATCGAACCGCCGATCACGGACACTGATCCAACATCCAGCGAACGAATCAGGCTCGCCAGCCAGTCAGCGTACCCCTCCATCGTGAACGGGCCGGCCACGCCCGCAGACCCACCGAATCCTGGAAGATCGGGGGCAACCGCCCGTCCGCCTGAACCGGCGATCAGGTCCACAACTGGCTCCCAGAACCGCGAAGACTGGCAGAAGCCGTGGATGCATAGGCTCGCCGGCAAACCCGCTCCACGATCGATGGAAAAGACCTCGCCGTCCACACAGCCTCCCAGGCCCGAAGCTCACCGACCTCGACGGCCTCGAGCACAGTCTATTCCAGTCGCGTGCTATACATACGCGGTTCTGTGCGCCCCCTCGCCACTCGTTACGGTGCGTCCGTCTGGACCAACCCGAGAGCCCCGGCGTTCGGCGGCCACGATAGACACCGGATCGGCCCGACCAGTACGCTACGACAAGAGAGACTGGGGTCCGCGAAGCGACTGCTGACGTCCAATGGAGGATGATCCGCCAAACAGCCAGTAAAGCTCAATTCTCACGCCAGCCGTGCATGGCTTGGCGGCGCTCTCCTGGAGCGCCTCTGCGAGTGATCGATTTTCACGATGGGGTGGGTGCAAGACCTTACGCCCCCTGGAGAAGGCCCTATGCCTGAATCCCGACAAGAGCTACTCAAGCGCCTGGCCGGCCAGGCGAACGAGATCCGCCGCAACTCGATGCGCGCCCTGTTCGCATCCAAGGGCGGGCACGTGGGCGGCGCGATGTCCGCCGCCGAAGTGCTTTCCGCGCTGTACTTCCACAGTATGAAGATCCGCCCCCAGGAGCCCAACTGGCCCGACCGGGACCGCTTCGTCCTCTCCAAGGGCCATGGCAACGCGGCGCTGTCCGCCGTCCTCGCGATGAGCGGCTTCTTCCCCTTTGAGGATCTGGACCGGTTCTACGGCTACGAGTCCCCGCTGGGCATGCACCCAGACATCAAAGTCAACGGTGTGGAGATGAGCACCGGCGGTCTGGGGCATGGCCTGCCAGTTGGCATCGGTATGGCCTTGGGTGCTCGTATCAAGGGCCAGTCGTTCCACACCTACGTCATGATTGGCGACGGCGAGCTCCATGAAGGCTCCAACTGGGAAGCCGCGATGGCTGGCGCCCACTTCAGGCTCTCCAACCTCACCGCGATCATCGACGCAAACCGTGTCTCCCAGAGTGGCCACGTGAAAGACATCATGGGGATCGAGCCCCTGGGCGATAAGTGGCGTGCGTTCGGCTGGGCGGTGCGCGAGATCGACGGGCACGACATCGGCGAGGTCGTGGACGCCCTGGACGCACTCCCATACGACCGCAACAAGCCAAACTGCATCATCGCCAACACCGTCAAGGGCAAGGGCATCAGCTTTGCCGAGGACACCTACCTCTGGCACAGCAACAACGTGACCCAGGAGATCTACGACAAGGCCTTGGCCGAGCTGGGGGCAAAGTGAGCACAGCAGCACCGACCGATCCCAACGCCTGGCGCGCGAAATCGCAAAACCAGACTCGGCTGGCCTTTGGTCAGGCCATTCTGGAGCTTGCGCGGCGCAACCCTGACGTGGTCGCCCTCTCGGCGGATACGCAGGACTTGATTGGCATCCGCGAGTTCATTGAATTCTTCCCAGAGCGGTTCATCGAGATCGGCATCGCCGAGCAGGACTGCATCGGCGCCGCGGCCGGCCTGGCCACGGTGGGGCTCCTCCCGTACGTCTGCGGGTACGCGCCGTTCATCACGGCACGCAGCATGGAGCAGGTGCGCAACGACGTGGCGTACGCCCACCAGAAAGTCGTCATCGGCGCGGCCGCCAGCGGCATCTCGCTGGGCGTCTCCGGCGGCACGCACCACGCCATCGAAGACCTGGCAACCATGCGCAGCTTCCCAAACATGAAGGTCATCGTTCCGGCGGACGCCAATGAGGCCTACAAGGCCACCCTGGCCACCATCGACATGGACGATCCCGTTTACATCCGTCTGGGCGGCCGCGGCGAGGAGCCCAATGTGACCGACCCGGACGCGCCGTTCACGTTCGGCAAGGCCACCCAGCTTCACGCCGGCAACGACGTGACCATTATCGCCATCGGCTGCATGGTGGAGATGGCGCTCACCGCCGCCAAGTCCCTGAAGGACGCCGGCGTGGGCGCCCGCGTACTCAACATGCACACGATCAAGCCAATCGACCGCGACGCCATCCTCAAAGCAGCGGCCGAGACCCGCGGCATCGTCACTGCCGAGGAGCACCACCTCACCGGCGGCCTCGGTGGCGCGGTGGCGGAGTTGCTGGCCATCGAGCACCCGACCCGCATGCGCATGGTGGGAATGGGCGACGAATTCGCCGTGGTAGGCCCTACAGGTCCGTTGCGCACCAAGTACGGCATGAGCGCGGCTGCCATCGAGAAGGCCGCTCGGGAGCTAGTTGGCGCCTGAACGCCGTCGGCCTGGCTCGTGAAGAAGGGCGCTCCGAACGGAGCGCCCTTCTTCACGTCTCCTGCCCTGTACCAGACCGCGGCATGTGGGGTATGGTGGTGCCGCGTCGAGCATCCACCAATCCCAGGCCAAAGGGGTAGTTGTCCGCTATGACCTCCATTGAGCTGACCATCGAGCAGCTTCGCGCGCGGCGGGGCACCAAGTGGCACCGATACCCAGCAGACGTCCTTCCCGCCTGGGTAGCGGATATGGACTTCGCAGTGCCAGATTCCATCCAGAAGGCGATCCTGGACACGGTGGAGTCACGCGACTACGGCTACGGTGTGGGCCCGGGCAGCCGCACCGGCCCGGACGGCGTCGCCCAGGCCTTCGCCGAGCGCATGGCCAGCCGCTACGACTGGATCGTGGAGCCGGAGCGTGTCCTCCCCACATCTGAGCTCGTCCAGGCCATGTACGGCACCGTCCTGGCATTTAGCGAGCCGGGCGACGGGATCATCCTGCACCTCCCCATCTATCCGCCGTTCCTCGCATCCGTCGATCAGAACGGCCGTCGGCGGGTCGAGAACCTGCTGGTGGACAACGGGACGCGCTTCGAGATCGATTTCGACGCGCTACGCAAATCGATCGACCCAAGCACCAGGATCTGGATGTTCTGCAACCCACACAACCCCACCGGGCGCGCCTTCACCAGGGCTGAGCTGGAGAAAGTAGCCGAGATCGCCATCGAGCGCGATCTGATCGTGCTGTGCGACGAGATCCACTCGGATCTCATGTACGCGCCGAATCGCCACACCCCGCTGGCCTCCATCTCGCCTGAGATCGCCGCGCGCACCATCACTATCACGTCTGCCACGAAGTCCTTCAATATCCCCGGACTGCGCTGCGCGCTGATGCACTTCGGGTCAGAGGACCTGCAGCAACGCTTCAACGCTCGGATCCCGGAGCGTCTCTTCGGCGGCCTGAACTCCATCGGCGTGGATGCCACCGTTGCGGCCTGGAGGAGCTCGGACGACTGGCTCGCGGAGGTGATGAAGATCCTGACCGCCAATCGCGAGACCGTGCGCAAATTCACCACCGAGACTGTCCCGGCCATCAAACACCGCTCGCCGGAGGCCACCTATCTGGCCTGGCTGGACTGCTCCGGCCTGCCCGTCCAGGGCCCCGCCCAGGACTTCTTCCTGGAAAAGGCGAAAGTGGCGCTCAACAACGGTGGAGACTTCGGCGCTCAATTCAAGCACTGCGTCCGCCTGAACTTCGGCACGTCACCCGCCATCCTCGAGCAGGTTCTCGGGCGTATGCAGAGCGCAATCGCCAAACTCTGAGCTGTGCGCCCCCGCGGCGACTTTCGTACATCGTAGATTGCCGGCACGGCTTCCCAAGAGCCGTGCCGTCCACCTATACTGGACCAAGCTCTACGGGAGAGGGGATTCCATGGCTGTAACGATGGCAGTTCCGGCGACGGATCGGGCGGCGCGGGAGCGATATGATCGGCTGGAGGAGCGCGTTTTTGCGCGCGACCAGGTGGGCGTGGCTCAGGAGTTCTACGGGCTCGTTCGGGAGAACCGCCCCCTTCCGGAGATGGTTCGTGAGACCGTGCGCATCCACGCTCCATACACCAACGTACCCTTCCATCAGCGGCAGGACAGCGGCGACTTCCGCTTTGTCAACAACGACCACTGCCTGCTCAGCATGCGTGCCACCCTGCGCCTCATGGGCCACATGCCCAGCGAGCTGAGCTACCTGCCTATGGCGCAGACCATGTGGTACATCCCCTCCGCCCTCGATCCGTGGAACCAACTTCTGGGCAACGCGCCCGGCCACTACAACCGGACCGGCATCCCTATTGCCAACACCATCCAGCCATTGATCCACTGGCCGGAGATCCACGCAGCCCCCAGGACAGACCCGGTCCAGGCTCAGTTGGACGAGTGGCTCACGCTGGTACAGCGCTGCCAGGTGGAGCAGGCCTATTCCATCATGTCCACGCTGCTCCAGGACAGCGCCAATCGCCGCCAGGTGCTGGCCCACCTGATGTTTGGCTCGCTCATCGACGTCCAGGACCGCACCCTCTTCCGCACCTCGTTCACCACCGGCCACAAATCGTACCGGGCGCGTGCCACCATCGAAATCGCGGAGAAGGTGGGCTGGGAGAATGCCCACGACGTGATCTACGCCGGCATCATGGACATGGGAGTGGGGCCGCACTACTACGCCATGTACGAGATGGCCTGCAACGTCTCACGCGTGGTCTTCCAGACCAAGGACGCGCAGTTCAAGAAGAACACCAAGCGCATGACGCGCGCGGATGTCGACAAGACCATCGATGTCATCTTCCACGGAGATGAGCTCGCCACGGTCCGGCACATCGTCTCGCTGCTGCAGGCCGGCAAGCGGGTGGTGGAGATCCTGGAGACGATTCAGGTGGCATGCGCCGAGGTCATTCTCCAGTGCGGCTCGCCGCTGGCATACAACATGCCGATGCACGCGTACGAATACTGCAACACCCTGCGGTGGTTCTACGACAACTACTTCGAGCACCCGCACGCGGTGAAGCTGCTCTTCGTCTGCGCATCCTTCGTCAATGAAGTGGCGAATGGTCAGCGCGCGTTCCCTGGAAACGAACCGCGGAACATCCGCGCGCCGCGCTCGGCGAGCTCACTCTCCCAGGGTGACCTGCTCAAGAAGATCGATGAGACGATCATCGCGTTGCAGCCAGACGATGCCGTCGGCCTCGTCCAGGCCTACCTCCGAGCTGGCTACGACACCAAGCCGCTGGCCTCGCTCGTTGCGACCACCTGCAGCAAGTGGGGCAATGACCCTCACAACCAGGAGATCCCCCTCTGCCTGGTGGAAGACTTCGGCAAGAGTAGCTCGCCTGAGAGAAATCGCCTGATCATGGCCGCGGCCTCGTTCTCAGCCGGCCATCGCAAGTACGGCGACCCGCTGGAGTCCTTCCGCCGCTTCAGCGAAGCGTTCGGGATCGACACCAAACAGGACGCGAAGGGCGACGCGCCGGTGGAGGAAGCCCTCCTGGACGATTGATCGTCCCAGTCCCCCGACTCCCGAGGCGCCGGCACCCGTGCCGGCGCCTCGCTCGTTAACTCAGCCAGAACGCGGCGGTCAGGGCAAGGCCAAACAGCAGGTGCAGGCGGCCCGTGCCCTTGAGTGCCGCGTTGAGCACGCCCGGGTCCGTCACTTTCCAGAGCGTGCGACACAGATTCAAGGCCAGCGGCAGCGTGGCCAGCGGCAGTAATCCCCACCAACCTAGATCACCGCGCCAGACCATCGCCAACACGACGACGTAACCTGCGATCACGAGCAGCGCATACTCGGATCGTGCTCCGCGGTCGCCCAGCCGGACCGCAAGCGTTTTCTTGCCCGCCACGCGGTCCGTGGGGATGTCCCTGACGTTGTTGACCACCAGAATCGCGGTCACCAGCGCGCCGACCGGCAGCGCCGCCAGCAGCACCCGCACTGCAAGAGTGAGTGTCTGCAGGTACGCGCTTCCCATCACCGCCACCAGGCCAAAAAACACGAAGCAGAACACGTCACCCAGGCCGTGGTAGCCCAACGGATACGGGCCACCCGTGTACGCTAGCCCTGCAAGTATCGCCAGAACCCCCACGAGTATGATTGGCCACCCGCCGACCCATGCCAGGTAGAGGCCCAGCACAACGGCAAGGCCAAACACCAGCGCGGTCGCCACTCCCACGGCGCCGACAGAGGCGAGGCCGCTCTGGGTGATCCGTGTCGGTCCCAGTCTCCCCTCGTGGTCGGCGCCCTTGAGAAAGTCAAACAGGTCGTTCGCGTAGTTGGTCCCGATCTGGATCAGAATCGAGGCCACGAGCGCGGCAACAAACGGCACCCAGCGCATCTCCGCCAGCGGCACCGCCGCCGCGGACCCAACGAGCACCGGCACGACCGCGGCCGGAAGCGTAGCCGGGCGCGCTGCCAGCAGCCAGATACGCCAGCCGGTCGGCCGAGATATCGCGCTAGCCACCGCCGGCGTCCGTCACAATCCCAGGATGCATCCCACCAGATACCCGATCCCCTCGTGGAGCGGGAAGACGCACCATGATACACTCCGCTCCCCGTGGCCACGTCCCCGGTTCCAGCACTCCACGGACGTGATCGCCAGCCCATTGTGAGCGATCGACCGCCGACCCAGCCCACCCGGCCACGCGTGAGCGTCGAGACGACTGAGATCTTGGCGGCGGCCCTCGCGGCTGCCACGCTCTCCCTGTATCCACTCCCCATCTGGATCCTGGGCGCGTGTGTGGCCCTGGGCCTTGCGGGGTCCGCTCTCTGGTGGCGGCGCTGGCCCAGGCTTCACCCCCTGGCTGAAACCGGTCTGGCTCTCGTCCTCCTGGGCACCATGCTCGGCTTCGCCCTGGCCCACAACAGCGACGCGGCCGCGCTCAGGCTGGCGGGGATAGCGGCCGCCGTATTGATCCTGCTCTGGGGCACCCGCTGGGCGCGCACCAGCGCCGCGTCCACGTGGACCGCGATCGTGATCGGTGCGTGTGGCTTCGGGGTTATCACCGTTCTGGCTTTGCTCAAAGGCCAGCTCCCAGATAGTCCCATTGCGCGAGCGCTGGCTCCCCTGCTCTGGGTATTCGGTCTCTCGCCGGGCGTTAGCGGCGACGCCCTGGACGTGAACACCCGATTCGCCGTCCACCAGTACGGGCTGGCCCATCTCGTGCTGGTGCTCGCGATGTACGGGATCGCGGCCCTAACCCTTGCCACCTCACGACGTGCGCGCTCACTAGGCGGCCTGATCCTGCTCATCTCGTTGCCCCTGCTGGCTGCCAGCCAGGCCCGGGGCGCGATGCTGGCACTGGCCGTTGGCGCAACGCTCCTCGTGTCGTACCGCACCCGCTGGGCCCTCGCTATCCCTCCCGCGGCCCTCGGCGTGATGTGGGTGCTGCTCACGCGAGGATGGATCAACCGCGGCATCGAGACTCAGTGGCTGGGCGAGCGCGTCTCGTACTGGACACGCTCGCTCGGGATGCTCGCCGACTTCCCACTCACGGGTAGCGGACTGGGAATGCGGACGTTCGCCGAGGCATTCGCCTGGTACAACGGCCTGGCCGACCCCTACGCCGTGCCTCACACCCACAACATCTTCCTGCAGGCCTACGCTGAACAAGGGCTCGCGGGCGCCGTTGGCCTGGGACTTCTGCTGATCGGTGGCTGCGGCGTCGGCGCTGGTTTTGTGGGCCGGGCGCAGGGGCCAGCCCGCTGGCACATCGCGGGGTCATTGGGGGCCGCGATCGGATCGTCCGTGTACGGCCTGGTCGATCAAGTCCCCACCACGAATCTGAGCCTCGCGCTCACGTTTGCCACGTTCTGTCCACTGATCGGCGTACCCTCCCCCGCAGACGGCCACACATCGCAATCCTGGCTCACCGCGGCGATACCGCGCGATCGCGCCACCGCCGTCCGCGCGGGCGTGCTCTCGTTGCTCGCAGTCGTCGCGGCGGCCGGACTCGCCGGCCGTTGGACAAGCGGCGTGGCCACGAACTTCGCTGCCTCCCAGATTCTCTCGGTGGCTCTCAACCGTGACCAGCGCGGCGCGCAATCCCGGCCCACGGCACTAACCAGAGCCACCGCGGCGCTTGAATTCGCGGAGTCACGCAATCCCGCCAACGTCATCGCCACGCGCGAGCTCGGTTGGGCGTACCTCCTCGCCAACGACATCCCCCGCGCGCACGCCGCGGTGGAGCGGGCGAATCGTCCGGACTTGAGCGGCTACGAACGGGCCCAGCTCGCCCGACTTGCGCGTGAGGCCGGGCTGGCAGACCTCGCCGTGGACCTCCTCCTAGACGGCGGGGATGCCCAGAGACTCCGGGATGTCGCCGCGCAGCTCTGGGCGAGCCGGCGCTGGCGCGAGGCCGCCCATGCGTACGGAGCGCTGATGGAGCTCGAGCCAGAGAACGCGGAGAACGTGTCTAACACCGCCTACGCCGTGTTGAACGCCGGCGGCAGCGTTCAGGATGCCCTCCCACTCTTCCGCGAAGCTGTCCAGCGAAATCCTTCCGCCGCGAGGCGGCTAGCGCAGCAGCTCGTCCTGGAGGGTGAGCCGTGCCGACGCGATGAGAAGCAGGGCGGTGGGCGGCTCGAGCGCTGCCTGTTCTGGTTCGATCTCGCCAGCGCCGTCGACCCCGCATACGACCGGCCAGAGGTCGAGATGGGCTCGGTCTACTTCTATCGCGATCGCTTCGACGAAGCTGCCGCACGGTACGCCGAGGCGCTCCGCCGAGATTCTCGAAACCCCTCCACGAACATCCAGATGGCAGACACGCTGCTCCGACTTGGGCGCTCGGCGGAGGCGCTGGACTTCTTCCAGCGCGCAGTAACAGCACGGCCGGAGCGGGCGGATACCCACGCGGCCCTCGCACGCGGCTATACGGCGGTCGGGCGCCGTGACGACGCCATCACTTCCATGGCTGAGGCCGTCCGACTGGCTCCTGCCAACGCAGCCTACCGCGAAGAGCTCTCCCGTCTCCAGGGCCGGTCGTGAGCGCCGCTCCACCCACACCCGGGCTGCACGCTGCCGGTCGACGGAGACGCGCCAGCGACATCCTATGCCTGGGCGTCATCCTGGCGGTGGCCACGGCCATGCGCCTCGTCAACCTGGGGGTATACAGCGGGCTCTTCGACGAAGGGATACGCGGCGAGCAGCTCTTCCTCATGTCTGCGGGATACCGCCCCTTCCGAGACATCTTCGCCGCCCAGGGTCCGCTGCTGCTCGATGCGCTCTACCCATGGTTCAGGCTGTTCGGCGAAGACCTCGTCGCGGCCAGGCTCTCCGTGGCCGTGTACTCACTCGCCGGCATCGCCGCCACGTACTGGGTCACACGCCTCACTGGCGGAGTAGTGGCGGCCGCCGCCGCGGCTGGGCTCCTCTCGTTGAGCCAGCTCTATCTGGAGGGATCCCGTCTAGCGCTCGCCGAGGTTCCGTGCATGGCCCCGGCCATCGCGTCAGTCGGAGCCATGATCTGCTACACGCGGTCAGGAAGTCGACGATGGCTGTGCGCCTCCGCGGCGCTGTTCGCGACAGGCCTGCTCATGAAGCCCATCTGCATCGCGGCAGCGGTCCCACTGGGTCTCCTGCTCCTCACTCGTCCCAGAATCGGCTGGCGAGCGACGATCGTGGACGCGGTGATCTTCGGCGGGCTGGTAGCGCTGATCGCCGCGACGGTAATCCTGGCGGTGGGTCTCAACGGAGTCCTGGATCAGATCTTCGCCTATCGCCGGGCGGCAACGGCCAGCGACACCGGTAACTTCTGGAAGAACCGTGTGGCCCTGGTGAGGGCGCTCTCCTTCGAGCAGACCGCGCTCTTCGGCATGGCCATCGCCACGGCGCTTTGCGCGGCAATACTGCGGCGATGGCCGGTGCTCACACTGGCGGCGTGGACGGGAGCGTCCACCCTGCTGCTCCTCTTCTATTCGCCATTGCACGGGAAACACGTAGTCATCCTGATCCCGCCCACCGCCGCGCTTGTCGGGGCCGGAGTGGGCCTGGCGATCGGGAGCGCGCGTGGCGCGTTCGGACCTGTGGCTCGCGTGGTCGGCGCCGCTAGCCTCGCGGCCTTCTTCATCTGGTATGCCTGGGGCCTGCCCGGCATCATCGGTCAGACCGGCCAGCTCATGCGGGTCACGGCGGATACAGACGTAGATCCCGCCATCGAGCAGTACGCGGATGCCGTATCCGCGCTGAAGTCTCTGACCGGCCCTGCCGACTACGTAGTAACGGACCAGCCGTACATTCCCTTCCTGGCCGGCCGTCTCGTACCACCCGCGCTGGTGGACACGTCGAAGACCCGCATCGACGCAGGGTTTCTTCGCGGTGCGGAGGCGGTCTCACTGGCTACCCCGTACCAGCCAGCGGCCGTCCTGCTGTGGAACGATCGCCTACGGCGACTCCAGCAATTCATCGCCTGGGTGGAGGCCGAGTTCCGCCTGGTCAAGGTCTACAACCGCCGGCTGGATCAGGATCGCGGACTGTACGTCCACGCCGCGCGCGACCTGGCCGAAGCTCGCAGGATCCTCGCCAGCGCGACGCCCTCCGCCATCGCCGCGCACTTCGGGGATCGTCTGGTACTCGTCGCGGTGGGTATCGATCGCGAGTCGTTCCGACGGGGTGAAGGGGCGGCCGTCACCCTCCAGTGGGAATCGCTGGCGGCCCTCGACGCGGACTACCAGATCATCACCGTACTCCGTGGCGCTGATGGAACCGCCTGGGACCAGCAACAGGAACGGCTGTCGGGCGGCAGCCTGCCCACGAGCCGTTGGCCGGCCGGCCACTGGCTGTTCCAACACACCTTCGTGCGCGCTGAACAGCGCGTCCCGCCCGGCCGGTACACCGTGGGGGTGAGTGTGTATGACTCACGCTCGCGCCGGCTGGTCCCAACCGGCTCCGGTAATGAGGAGTTGGCCGCGGGCACAGTTGAGGTGCGCTGACGTGCGCGCCGACCGGCTGGTAGAATCCGCTCCAACACCCGACCAGGATTCCGTCACGTCTTCAGCAAACCCCCCAACGCCCAAGTGGGCGTCTTCCACCGATCGTCGGCCCGCGATTTCCACCGCGATCAAGATCGTCGTGGTGCTCGCGTTGTTCGGGGGACTCGCGGTAGCGCTGGAAGGTGGATGGGAGCGCATCCGCGATGTGCAGTGGCAGTTCGAGCCCTGGTCGGTAGCCGCATCCGCGGCCCTGCTGATTGCCGCGAGCGTATGGGGTGCACTGGCGTGGTTCATCGTTGCGCGGGCGTTCGGCTCCAGCATCGCTGTGCTGCCAGCACTGCGGATCTACTCGCAGTCCAATCTAGGCAAGTACCTGCCGGGCAAGGTGCTGCACGCGGTCGCGCGCGTGTACCTGGCTCAACAGCAAGGGATGCCCGTCACCCTCGCCACCTCCGTCGTTTTGATCGACGTAGTCATGTACATCGCGGCGGGCCTCCTCGTGATCGTGGCCGCGCTGCCCACCATCGTCGGCCCGATGATCCAGCGGATAAACGACGGCTCAGCAGCCGCGGTAGACAGCGGGCCACTGGTGGCCGTCGCGATTGTAGGACTGGTTGTGGGCCTCGGGATGCTGCACCCGGCAGCCCTGAACTGGAGCTTCGGCATCGCACGGAGGATCATGCCCAGCCGCGAGTTCCCTACCATCAACGCGTCATACGCCACGATGCTTAGTATCTTCTTGCTGTATCTCATCCTGTGGGCGCTCTACACCGTGTCGCTGTACGCAGGCATCCTCTCGGTCATCTCGATCGACGTTACCCAGTTGCCCACGCTGGGCGCGATCTACGCGCTGTCGTATCTCGCGGGGCTGCTGATGCCGATCGCGCCGGCCGGCCTCGGCGTCCGCGAAGGACTGATGGCACTGCTGCTCGCTCAACTCGTACCGTACCCCGCCGCGCTGGCCGCGTCAGTCCTGGTACGCGTACTCCAGGTCGCCGCGGAAGGGCTCTGCGCGGCGGCATTCAGCCGCGCCTGACGGTGCCCCGACAACCGTAGCGTTTGCCTACGTGGGTGTCGCGAGACGCGTGAGAAAAGTGCCAGGGCCCAGCCCCGCCCGACGGTACCAGACTCACGATCTGACGATCCGCGACAACAGCCACGCCAGCGCCCCGCTGCCGCGACCCACGTCCACCGTCGCAATCACCTGGCCCTCAGCATCCGCCTGGGCACTCGAACCCGCGGCGCGGAGCGCACGTCCGGTGGTCGGATCGTACGGTACCACCACCAGCCGATAGCTGCCTTCCGCCAGACTGAGGGGAACCGGCAACTCGTGAAAGTCTCCGACCGGCACGCCAGGTGGCCACTGCTCCACACGTGATGTGCCGAGCGCAGGTCTGCCTTCATCATGCTGGGCCACAATGTGGCCCGCGGCGTCTAGCAACCTCACGGAGATTGCCAATGCTCGCATGCGCTCCTCCTGCCGCGCCCAGAACAACACCAGCGAGAGGACTGAACCCGACTGAGCACGGATGCTCCCCGCCTCCGCGCCTGGCCAGCTTGTCCAACCGCGCAGCGCCGCTCCACCCTCGAAATCGCGCTCGATTCGCTGGACACCATAGAGATCGCCATCCGAGGGCGCCGGCCAGAGCCTGAGCAACGGTCCCGCCGACGTGGTAACGCCGCGCTCCTCGATGCCTGGAACCGCCCTGCTCACGTACAGGGGCCTCTGCTCTGTCCGCGCCAGCGCCACAGCCGCGTCGAGCTGTTCCACCGGATAGAACACGGTGACGTCCGCGCGCTGCCCCAGCACACGCTGTAGGTACCAGAGCACGGTAGCCTGCTCCCAGTCACAGACGATCAACGCCCCATCCGCCGCGGTTGCCAGCGAAAGCCGTCCAAATCTCTCCGCAACCCGTGTCCGCTGGAGGTCCTGACGGTACGCATCCAGCGTCTCAGCCCCGTAGACCGACCGCACGCGTCCCACCGCAGCGTCGCGCCACGGTCCCGCGGCCATGGCGCCCGTAACCACCAGGCCGACCAGCACACGAGCAGCCGTGGGCCATCCGAGCGGCGCAAGCCGCGCCACCATGCTCGCCAGCCAGACGGTCCCCGCGCCAACCCAGATGGCCCAGATCAGGAAACCCGGTAGAAAGAACACCCAGTGACGGGGAACGGCGTAGTTCGACTGCAGCAGGTAGCTGGCGCCCAGCACCGCGTTGGGCGCGAACGCCACAAGTAACACCAGCCCGAATCGCCACGAACGCGAAACCGTCGCGGCCACGCCGACCAGTCCAAGCGCCGTTCCGGCGAACCCGAATGAGCGCAGCAGAACCAGGCCTTCCTCAAGCAGTCGACCGCGGAACGCCTCGTCCGGCCTGATCTGCGACGTGTATCCGCGATCCAGCAGGTACTCAATGACTTCCACCAGGGTCCCCACCGGCCAGGAACCCGGCGGCAATCCGCGGGCGCCAGCCCAGGGCACATACAGGTACAGCGTGAGCGGCAACACGACGCACGCCGCCAGCCTCGCGATCTCCGCCCCACGCGGTCCGCGCCACCCGCGCAGCGCCAGGGCAGCACCGATGGCGGGGATCAAGAGCAACACAGCTCGGTGGTGCGTCAGGCCCATCCCAAGCGCCAGGAAAAGCCAGCGGACTGAAGCGGTGGTCGGTGACTCCAGCGTGCTCCAGCACGCCAGCAAGATGAGCCCCACGAAAAGTCCACCCAGCGTGTACTTGTCCCCGCTCACCGCCTGGGACCACCATAGCTCCCCGAACGCCAGCATCCCACCCGCCACGGCACCACCCCACCAGCTCTGGGTGAGGCGGTGCGCAAGCGTGGAGACGACGCCGATGGCCACCGCGGCCAGAGTGGCATCGAACAAGTTCAGGGACCAGGCCACGTCCTCCACCGGGAGACGGCTCCACAACCAGTGCAAGAGCACCTGCAGGGGATACCCGGTTGGGTGGGTCAGCCCGAGGATTGGGGGTACGAACTGAAGCTCGCCGGCGTCGCCCCCCAGCACTCCCGGCGCGAGCGTGAAGAGGTAGGCGAGCCACGCCAGGAGTCCCGCCGGGACTCCTGGGCCAGCTAACAGCCGAACGCGCGACTGAACGATGCGATCATCCAGCGGGCAGCGACGGGCCAGAGATCCCGCGCGCCGTCAGCTTGGGCTCGCTCGGGAACTACACCGGCTCGGGGACGGCAGGGGTCGCACGAGTGCGGCGCCGGACCGTGCGCCGCGGCGGAGCCGGCGCTTCAGCAGCGTCCGCGCCGGCAGTGGTCCCGTTTGGCTCCGGCTCCGACACTTGTGGTGCTGGCGCCTCGATGACCGCGTCTCGTACCTCGGCTACTGTGCCGCTCCCATCAGGGGTCGTAGCAGGTGCCGGAGGGTCGGACGCCCCGAACTCACTGAACCGCGGCGGGCCGGACAGCGCCGCGCTACGCGCCTGGCTGTTGCGCCGAGTGGTGCTAGATCTGGGCTCTCGGCGGCGCGCGGCGGGTGCGTCGTCGCCAGACGGGATCGGCTCCGAGGATGGAGGAGCCTCGTCGATAGGGATCGGAGCGAGCTCCCCAGTCGCGGCCGGCGTCACGAGGTCCTCGTCCGCGTCTCCCGCCTGCGGAGCCTCGCTTCCCTCAGCGCCATCCGCTAGCGTCCCCGCCGCCAGGCCCCGGCTGCGTGAGCGGCCACCCCGACGCCGCCTGCGGCGCGCGGTACCATCTCCCAGCATTGATCCACCCTCGCCGCCCTCTCCATCCTCGGTTGCAGGCGTAGCGGCGACCGGCTCGCGCACAACCGCCGGCGGCGGGCTCAGCCGTGCGGGCGTCTCCGCCGGACGGGCCTCCCCGCGGCGCCCAACGGCTGGCTCGGCGAGCGAACGCCTAGGGTCACGAAGCGTGCGGCGGTCACGCGCGGGCGCGCGGCCCGCGGGTGGCTCCAGCGTCTGGGTGCGGTCCAGTTCGCGGAGAAGCTGACGGTACGTAATGAAGACGTTTGACATCTCCACAAGTGGGATGGCGGTGAGATCGCTGCCCAGCACCACAACGGCCGCGCCGCGCTGCTTTGCAATGCGCGCAAGCGGGATCATGTCCTTGTCGCTAGTCACCAGCACGAAAACGTCCGGCGCGACGGTCCACAGGAGGTCGACCCCATCCGCGACCATCACCGTATCCGCCAGGCTCTTGCCCTCGCGATTACTCCCCTCCACCCGCATGACTGGCGCAAAGACCGGCTCAATGCCCGCCTTGTAGACCATGAGCCGCTCGGCGGCCAGATTCCACTCCGCGTACGCGCGCGAGCTCACCAGTGTTCCGTAGCTCTGCGCCAGCGCGATGACCGCCTGCAGATCGAGTTCGGTCCCGGGCGCATCACGCTCGTGGCATATCTGGAGATTGTCCCAGTCGATAAGTAGCACAACTGTTTTTGAACGATCAGTCACAAAAGACCTCCTCAGGTCCTGTCACATTCTAACAGCCGACAGGTGACAGATCTCGCGCTACTGCCTGAGCGTTGCCCCCTGGTGCAGTCCACTGGCGCCTCCCGACGCGCCCGGTCGCCCTTCCTGGTCCATAACGAGGAAATCCGCCAGCATCCAGCCCTCCGTTCCATCGGCAACACGGACCGGATACCAGCTCTCCCCGTTGAGCTCTAATCGGTCGCCAAGCACGCCAACACGCGCCCCCTCAGGAAGTACGGAGACCGCGATGGCCGCCAGGTCCGGTCGCTCGCGGACGTTCACGCCCCGCCCAAGTGTCCCCTGGACCCACGCAGACGCCGCCACGCTGGCGCCGGATGGTTGGGCAAACGCGGCCGCTGAGTACTGATCATCGCCGGGACTCCCCTCAGCGGTGGACAGCACGGTCATCGCCAGGGGCGGCGAGCTCACGGCGAACGGCGGCACGACACCGAGGAGGTCTAGCGTCAACTCCGGCTCGCGAGGAGCGCGGGCCACGTTCTCGAACGCCGGCACGTATCCAGGTCGCCCCGCCACTCGCGGCAGAGATTTCATTGCAAAGTACGTGGGACTCCGAGACTTGATCGCGCCGTTCGAGGTCATCGAGAACATCCAGAACACGCCCGTGTCCGGATGCCAGAATAACGGCGTTGCCGTGATTACACGCGGATCCGCCGCCCAATCCCGGTACGCATCCTCGAAGAAACGGGCGATCTCCTGCTCATCAGTGGTCTCCATCGCGTGTGCCTCTGTGATCAACACGGGCATGTCGCGGCCCGCGGCGTCCAGCTCCGCCTCGTAGGCACGATGCGTGTACCTCACCGCCGAGCCCCCAGACGGCACGCGGTACGGATTGGACGCCCACGCTGGCAACCGTTCAAAGATGTTGGGAACAGCCGCGCGCATCTCAGCGATGAACTCAAGTGCGTCCTGCATCCTGGGCAGATCGGTACCATTGGAGATGTCCAACGGAGCGTTCACCACCTTGAACCGAGGCGAGCCTGCGAACTCGTCCATGAAGTGGGCCAGGTAGCGAGCGTAGCCCGCGGCGTCCACCTCGCCGCTCCACTCGCGACCGAGATTGGGCTCATTGCCGGCGATGATCCACACACGCTCCACAGGCCAGTTGGCGTTCTCCAGGAATTCGCGCCACTTCCGGGGCTCGTCCCACTCCGGCCCGGCCCACACCTGGCGCTTGGTGTCAAACCGTGTCGCCACCCGGATAATGGGCTGCACATGATGGTCCAGGCAGCGGTCTAGGAACTGTTGAAGCTCGTAGTCGGCAAGGTATCGGTCGCGATCATCACGAGTCCAGGTCACGGTGATATAGCCCCAGTCCCCGCCATTCGCATTGACCAGGTCTGAGGCCGCCCAGATCCACTGGCCCTGATGCAGGCGCGCGAGATTGAGGCCCACGATGTTGTTGGGAATGCGAGAGGCGTCACCAGGGATGCCAGCCGGCGCCTGCTGTGCTCGAATCGGGGCCGGCCAAGCCAGACCCAATAGTAGAAGCCCTATCGCCATCGCACGACTCAGGACCCGGGCGCGACAGTGCACGTGCCCACCTCGCGATTCTGTCAATGCGCAGGATACCAGATTCCGTGCCGTGCGACGTCCTGCCCACCCCAGCCGGGCCAGCTTGCTACCATGAGTGCGATAGCCGATCGGTGGAGATCCACGTGCACAAGCTCCTCATCTTCAGCAGCGACGGGCCCGAGTACGCGCGAGTGTTCGCAGAGCGGGCGCCGGATCTGTCCGTTCACGTGTACAAACGAGACGATCCCGCCAGCGATGCGTTCGCCCGCGAAATGGACATCATGTTCGCGTGGTACTTCCCGCCCGCCCTGATCCAGGGGGCAGCGAATCTCAAGTGGATCCAGTCCACCGGCGCCGGCGCTGACAACATCATGGCGGCGCGCCCCCTCCCACCAGGCGTCGTTGCCAGCCGGATGACGGACATTTTTGGCCCAGCGATGGCGGAGTACGCCTTGGGCTACATGCTCGCCACGAGCCTTGACGTCCCGCGAATCCTCGCTCAGCAGCGCGAACGCCGATGGGAGCAGTTCTCAGCACCACGGGTCCGCGGAAAGACCGCCGTAGTGGTGGGCATGGGGAGTATCGGGGCGGAGGTGTGCCGCACGCTCAAAGCAGCGGGCCTGCACGTCGTGGGCATATCGCGGTCAGGCCAGCAATCAGAGTACGTCCACGAGGCCGCGGCGGTTTCTTCACTCGATGAGGTCCTGCCCCGGGCCGACTACCTCGTCCTCGTGATCCCGCTCACCGACCAGTCCCGAGGCCTGATCGACGGACGCCGCCTCCGCCTGCTGCCGGCGTCCGCTTGGCTGATCAACATGTGCCGGGGCGCCGTGATCGTGGAGGAAGATCTCATCGTTGCTCTTCAGGACGGCATCGTGGCGGGCGCCGTCCTGGACGTCTTCCAGAAAGAACCCTTGCCGGCTGACAATCCGCTCTGGGGGCTGCCCAACGTGATCGTGACGCCGCACATCTCAGGGCCGGACGACGTTCCATTGAACGCGCAACGGTTCCTGGAGAACTTCGCCCGCTTCAAGCGTGGCGAGCGGCTCGCGGGCCAAGTCGACTGGACGCGAGGATACTAGCTGCCAACTCTCAGCGCCGCGCAATCCCTGCCCTACGCGCATTGAGACACCCCTGGGTCAGCGGCTAGAATGATCCGTCTTCGGAGGAACATTCATGGGTGCGTACAAGCGGTGTGACTACTGCGGTCGTACGGTCAACTGGAACGATGTCCAGGAAAGACGGACGTGGCTGGAGCTGCACTGGGACGTGCTCGATGATGGTCACCCCGAGCAGGTGTGGGACTTCTGCTCCTGGGACTGTGCGGTGAACTTCGGGCTATCCCGCCGGAAGGGCCCCGTTGACGACCTCGTACGTGAGCTTGGAGATCGCTTGATGGCGGCTGGTGCCCCCGAGGACGACTACCTGTCCGCTCTTGACCACGAGCGGACGCGGCGCCAACAGCGTCGCACCGCCGCCCAGCGCGACGTCCGTTCCCTCCTGGAACAGCTTGAGCGCGGCGCCCGCGGCGAGACGTTGGGAGACGTTCCCCCGAAGACTTGAGGCTTAGATGCGCCGCATCTCGGATCGTATCGACAGCCGAGTATTCGAGCAGTTCCCCGGCTACTGCTGGGGCAAAGTCCTGTGCTGGCGGGTAGACAATCGCCGAGGACTTGAAGAGGCTACGCTGCTTCTCCGTGAGATCGAGGCCGCGGTTCGCGAGGATGGAGCGCTCACGGATGTCGTGCAGCACCCGAAAATCGCTGCCTGGCGGCGAGCGTTCACGGAGTTCGGCGCCAGACCGAGCAAGTATCAGTCGTCGATCGAAGCGCTGGTCAGGCGGGTAAGGCGCGGCGATCCGCTGCCGCCAATTAGTCCCCTGGTAGCCCTATACAACGCCGTCTCGCTACGATTCTTGCTGCCCGTGGGTGGCGATGACCTGGATCTTGTCTCCGGCAGCCTCGCGCTGCGACCCGCGCGCGGGGACGAGCCGTACACCCCACTCGGGACGGAGGAATCAGATCCACCATTGCCCGGCGAGATCATCTACACCGACGAAGTAAAGGTGTTGTGCCGCCGCTGGTCATGGAGAGGCGGCGAGTCCACGAAGATCTCAGCGGGCACCACGAATGCCGTGCTCAACGTTCACGGGCTTCCTCCGTCCACTCGCGAAGAGGTGACGAGGGCCACCGAGACCCTCGCTACGCTCGTCCGTCGCGTTTGCGGCGGTGCCACTGACTGGTACGTGCTGGACGCCGCCAGCCCCACCCGCGACACGGAACAAGCCGGCTAGCTTGGCCGCGCCAAACGCTCCCGTACGCGGCAATCAAATACCAGACACGCAGAGAAGCCGGGCACGTGCCCGGCTTCTCGGTGATTCTGTAATCCGCTGAGGGCGACTACGCCTCCGCGACTTTGCTCCGCGCTCTCAACGTAGCCGCCTCAGCCTCCGGATGAGGCATCGCCACCCACGTCGCCACCAGGCCGAAGAACGAGACTACGGACAAGGCCAGGACGATCACGTCAACCATCTCAATTACCTCCCTCAAACGCTCTCTCAATCAAAGCTGGTAGGCCGGCTCGCCGTGCTGCGAGAGATCCAGGCCCAGAACTTCCTCTTGCTCCTCGACTCGCAGGCCGACCACGAGATCGATGACCTTGAGGATCACGTACGTCAACACACCGCAGTAAATCCACGTCGCCGCCACGGCGATGATCTGGGTCACCAGTTGACCGGGATCGCCGTAGAACAGGCCATTCCCGCCAAGCTCGTTGACCGACTTCGTCGCAAACAGGCCCGTCGCGATGGCACCCCAGGTCCCGCCGATGCCGTGCACGCCCCAGACATCCAGCGCGTCGTCCACCCGGAGCCGCTCGCGAAGCTGGATTGCCAGGTAGCAGACCAGGCCCGCGCCCCCGCCAATCAGGATGGCTGACGCGGGTGTGACAAATCCGGCGGCAGGCGTGATGCCCACCAGCCCGGCCACCGCGCCCGCGGCAGCGCCAAGGACGCTCGGGTGTCCCTTGTGCGCCCAGGCCACGGTCATCCAGGTGAGTGCGCCCATCGCGGCGGCCGTGTTCGTGGTCACGAACGCCGTGACTGCCAGTCCATCTGCCGCCAGCGAGCTGCCGGCATTGAACCCGAACCAGCCAAACCACAGCAGGCCAGCCCCAAGCACCGTCATCGTCAGATCGTGCGGCTCCATCTTCTCCTTGCCCAGGCCCACTCGGTGACCCAGCACCAGAGCCGCCACCAGCGCGGAGACGCCGGAGCTGATGTGAACGACCGTTCCGCCAGCAAAGTCAAGTGCGCCAAGCGCCTTCAACCAGCCGCCAGCGCTCCACACCCAGTGCGCCAATGGGGCGTACACAAAGGTGGCCCACAGCAGACTAAACAACACGAACGCTTTGAACCGCTTGCGCTCGGCGAATGCACCCGTGATCAGAGCGGGCGTGATGATGGCAAACATCATCTGGAACGCCATGAACGCCAGGTGCGGAATCGTCTTGGCGTAATCGGGATTCGGCTCCGTGCCGACACCGCGCAAACCAACCCAGTCAAGTCCACCAATGACCCCGCCCACGGACGGGCCAAACGCCAGCGAGTAGCCCCAGAGCACCCACTGCACGCTGATCAGCGCCAGGATGAAGAAGCTGTGCATGATCGTGGACAGGACATTCTTTGGCCGGACCAGACCACCGTAGAAGAACGCCAGACCCGGGGTCATCAACATGACCAGGGCGGCGGAGGTCATGACCCACGCGGTATCGCCCGCGCTAATCTCCGACATTACGCATCGCGCCTCCTAACTGAGTTAGGGACAATGTACGGCCAGCGGTACCGACCTCCTACGGACGCCCCGTACAGAATTGGCCGAACCCGCTTGTGCGTTTTGCACAATGCTCGAATGGGTGGAACCTGCTGGGGCTGCCGAAACCGTTCCGGATCTCGCCGAATCAGCCCACCTGCACGTTCGCATCACACTGCTGTCACAGTTTGTGGCGGTCCGGTGCGCTGCCTGTTCATCGGTATACTCGCGCTGTGGTACGTGTCCTCGGCATCGAGACTTCCTGTGACGAGACGGCCGCGGCAATCGTGGCTGATGGGCGATCGATTGCATCGAACGTCGTAGCCTCTCAGGACGAGATCCACTCGCAGACCGGCGGCGTCGTGCCCGAGACGGCCTCACGCCTCCACCTCCGGCACATCCGTCCCGTCATCAGCCGCGCACTCGAAGACGCTGGGGCTGACTGGAGCGATCTGGATGCCATTTGCGTCACGCACGGCCCCGGTCTGGCTGGCTGCCTCCTGGTGGGCCTGAACGTTGCCAAGGCGCTCGCGCTATCCACGGCGCTGCCGCTGATTGGAGTCAACCACCTGGAAGGCCACGTCTACGCCAACTGGCTTGGCGCAACGGCGGACCCGCCGCTTCCGCTCGTGGCCCTTATCGTGTCTGGCGGCCACACTGATCTGGTGTTGATGACTGCGCACGGACGATATCAGCGACTGGGGCACACGATTGACGACGCCGCCGGTGAGGCGTTCGACAAGGCAGCGCGTATGCTGAGTCTGGGATACCCTGGCGGGCCCGCCGTTCAGCGTGCCTCCGAATCCGGAGACCCTCACAGATACCCGCTAGGGAAAGCCTGGCTGCGCGGAACCGCCGACTTCAGCTTCAGCGGGCTCAAGACCTCCCTCCTCCGCACTATCCGCGAGGCCGGGGACGGCCTTGACGTGGCTGATGCGGCAGCCTCGTTTCAGGAAGCCATCGTGGACGTCCTGGCCAGCAAGACGCTCCAGGCGGCACAACAGCACGGCGCTCGGGCGATCGCGTTGGCCGGCGGGGTCGCCGCCAATAGCGCGCTTCGGGCCCGCATCTCCGCGCTGAGCGCAGTGCCCGTGCTAATCCCACCGCCCCGGCTTTGTACGGACAACGCGGCGATGATCGCATCCGCCGGCTGCTTTCGCTACGACGAAGGCGTCCGCCACTCCCTGGACCTGGACGCGTTTCCTACGCTGCCTATCGCGTGAGGTCGACCGGGCTACTTGAGCTCGGCGCTCCTCCAGACTCGAACAGAGCGATCAGCGGCGACCGCCACGAACGACTCGCCGTCAGGCGAGAACGCCACGCTCCACACGTCCGGTCCACGATCCACCAGCACTCGCTGCATACTGCCCTCCGGGACCTTCCAGATGCGGATGCTACCGTCACCAGAAGCAGACGCGAGCACTTCTCCGTCGGGTGAGAACGAGACGCTCAAGACAGCATCACGGTGCGCCCGCATATAGCGAATCGGCGCACCATCCTCGAATTGCCACAGTCGAAGCGTCTTGTCACCGGAGCCACTGGCCAGCATCGTGCCGTCCGGCGAGACAGCCACCGCCCGCACCGCCCAGCCGTGGCCAGAAATGATCCGCTCCAGCGCCATTTGTTCCATGGACCACACGCGAATGGACCAGTCGCCCGCGCCAGATACCAGGTGCGCACCATCAGGCGTGAAGGCCAACGAATGCACAAGGTCCTCATGCCCAGACAGCGTGCCGATTTGCTTGCGAGACCTGACGTCCCAGAGCCGTATGGCCTGGTCAGCGCCGCCGGACGCGAGAATGCTCCCATCAGGCGAAACCGCAATGGCACGGACCCACTTCTCGTGTCCCACCAGCGTTCCCGCGGGCGTGCCTAGGGGAAGGCTCCACAGCCGTATCTCGCCGTCGCGGGAGCCTGAGGCCAGCAGCTCGCCATCCGGCGAGAACGCCATCCCCCGGATTGGCGCCTCGTGGCCGCTGATCACTCGCAGCATGGCGCCGTCAACCAGCCGCCAAAGCCGCACGACGCCGTCGTTCGCGCCAGTGGCCATCCAGCGACTGTCCGGCGACATAGCAATGCCCCACTCAGACTCAATCGTTCCGGTGACGGCCTTCGGGATGATGTCAGAGGCAATCTGCCAGAGCTTGACCAAACCCGCTCCTTCGGGACATGGATCCAGCCGCGGCTGCCCCCCTCCCTCTCAGCGCGGCTCCGCGCCGTGTGTCAGCGCAACGCGAGCATGCCCGCTGCGCACCAAATTGTCAACGGAAGACGTCGCGGCGCGTTGCGCCGCCCGGCCTTCCTACCTATCGTATTCGGTCTACTCGATTAACGTACCGCTCGTTGGATCGGGACGGCCATCCCGTATAGCAATACCGTACACGGACTCCAGAGACGACTCCCCCACACTGTTCACCGACCACGTTCCTAGCGGCCCATTTCGCTGCCCAAGCCCAAAGGCCGCGGCGCGCACGGTGGCCCGGTCACGTGTGCCAGTCCTCTCCACGGCGTCCAGCGCCAGGCTGGCTGCCTCGTAGGCGTACGCCGCGTATGCGTCAGGCTCAGCGCCGTGTGCGGCCACATAGCGAGCGCGCCAGGTTTGGCCGGTAGCGGGGAGACGGGACGGTGGAATCACACCTACCGTCACGAGCAGCTCCCCTGCCCCAACCTCCGAGCCAAGCAAATCGTCATACAGCCCATCCGGCCCTACCAATCGCGTTGCTCCGCCCAGCGCCTCCCGCAGACGGTGGAGCAAGATCCCAACGCCCGCGTCCGCGATGCCGGCCACGTACACAGCGTCCGGTCGCAACGTCACGATCCACCGTAGTTGCTCCTCGAGCTCTGCACCATCGATCTGTGCGCGCTCCGGGCCCATCACCACGGTCAGACCAAGTCCTAGCGCGGCCACTCGGAACGACTCCGCCAGCAGGCCCCCAAACCGATCGCGGTCTCGAAGCACCACCACGGTTCGGACCCCCAGCCGAGAAAGCCACTTCGCCGCCGCCCGCCCCTGTACGTCGTCGGACGGCGCGACTCTAATAAGTGTGCGTTGACCCGTCGGGTACAGCCTGGCCAACTCGTCCGGACCGGCAGAGTCACGGGTCAGGTACGGATCGCTAGCAGACGGGCTCACCGTCAACACGCCCGCTCGATTCAGAATGGGCACGGCTACACGCGCGGCATCAGACGAAAACGGGCCGATGAACGCCACGACATCCGCATCGTCAGAAGCTTTCTTTGCGTTGGCCTCAAGCAACCCTGCATCAAACTCAGCGGTGCCGGGCACGCCGTCGTCCAGCGCCTGGTAGTCAATAGCGGCCCCACCCACTCGACCGCCCCGGTCCTGGACCGCCATCTGAATCGCGTGCTCCAGGGATTCGATGCGCTCTGAGGCGGCGCCGCCTCGCGGAAACGAGGAGATCAGACGCACGGTGCCGGTCAGCGACGCCGCCGGGGGTGGCGGGGACGGCGATGGTGCCGGAGAGGGGGAGGGTGACGCGGGAGTATCCACCGGCAGCGCCGTCGGCCGGACCTCGGCACTCGTGAGAACCGTCGCCGGCAGCGCGGGTGAAGGCGCCGTGGTGACCGTCATCGATGCCTCCGGCGTCGCGTCCGGAGGTGCAGCGGGCATGCCACACGCCATCATCGATACCACCAGAAGCGGTAGCAGAACCGGGGTCATGAGTCGGGCCAGAGGGTCACGTCCCCGCCGGGGGGCGAGAATCCGCAGCAGCATCGGCGTATTATGTGGGACGGTTTCACTGCGGATTGCCGCCGAGAAACCTTGCATGAAGTCATCGAACAGAGAGAAACGCGGGTGATCAGATGCGAGTACTTGTGATGGGCTCCGGCGGCGTCGGCGGCTACTACGGCGGTCTACTGGCACGCGATGGCCACGACGTGACCTTTGTAGCGCGCGGTGCGCATCTCGCGGCGATGCGCGCCAACGGACTCAAGCTCATCGACCGCGGCGAAGAGCTTGCACTGCCGCCCGTCAGGCTCGTCGAGAAACCAGCCGAGTCAGGCACCAACTTCGATCTGATCTTCTTCACTGTCAAGACATACGACACCGCCCCAGCCGCCGAGGCCATCCGCCCAGCCGTGGGACCGGACACCGCAATTCTGCCGCTCCAGAATGGTGTGGGGAGCATCGAAGCGCTGTCAGAGGCCGTGGGCGAAGAGCACGTCCTGGGCGGAATGACCCAGATCGGCGTGCACATCAAAGAGCCCGGTGTCGTTGAACGGTTCAGTCCCTTCTGCCAGGTGGTCCTGGGCGAGCCCAAGGGTGGGCTATCGGCACGAGCGGAGAAGATCGCGGCCGCGCTCCGAAACGTTGGCGTCGACGCCACCGCGACGGACGATGTCCAACGTGCCCTTTGGGAAAAATTCATCATGCTCGCGCCGCTCGCAAGCATGACCAGCGCGTGCAACTTGATGTCCGGCCAGGTTCGCTCCGCCGACCCCGGACGTGACCTCTACCTCAAGCTCGTCGACGAGACGGCAGCCGTGGGCCGCGCCAGCGGCGTGAATCTGCCCGGGGAGTCCGTGGAAGGCGTAGTCAAATTCTTCAGCAATCTGCCTGACACACACACCACTTCTATGCAGCGCGACTTCGATGCGAAGCGGCGCGTGGAACTGGAGGAGCTGGCCGGGTCAGTAGTCCGCCGCGGGGATGCGCTGGGCGTGGATACGCCGCGCTTCGATGTCATCTACGCGATCCTATCCACGCGCGCCAGGAGTTTCGGTGGCGTGAGCTGAGCCGCGGCAAGGCACGCGCAGATTACAAACAGGAGGTCACGGTGGCGTCTGAGGTCACTCCTAATCCGGCCATCCTCACAGCCAGTCGCTGGCGTTCCATTGGGCCTTTCCGTGGCGGTCGCGTGGTCGCCGTCACCGGCCATCCGTCCGAGCTCGGCACCTTCTATTTCGGTGCCTGCGCCGGGGGCATCTGGCGCACCACGGACGGCGGCACGTACTGGGAGAACGTCTCGGACGGCCAGCTTGGCTCGCCCTCCATCGGCGCCATCCACCTTTCCGAGGCTGACCCCAACGTCATATACGCCGGCACCGGCGAGTCGTGCATCCGCGGCAACGTGGTCCACGGCGACGGCGTCTACGGAACAACCAATGGCGGGAAGACTTGGGCCAACCTGGGCCTGCGCGGCACCCGGTACATCGGGAAGGTGCGTCCGCACCCGTCGAATCCGGACACCGTCTACGTGGCGGCGTTAGGAGACATCTACCGCTCCACGTCCGAGCGCGGAGTGTTCCGCTCCCTCAATGGCGGAAAAAGTTGGGAACAGGTGCTGTTCCAAAGCGACGGCGCGGGCGCGGTGGATCTCAGTATCGACGCCACGAATCCACGACGCATCTTCACCTCGCTCTGGGAAGTCAGTCGCGTCCCATGGGCCCTTCGGAGCGGGGGCGGGGGCAGCGGGTTGTATCGGTCCGAAGACGGCGGGACCGCCTGGGCCGATATTACGGCGAACAAAGGCCTTCCCGGCGGCCCCTGGGGGCGAGTGGGGGTGGTCACCTCCCCCGCAAAATCCGGACGCGTCTGGGCCATCATCGAAGCCGAGGGGGGCGGCCTGTTCCGCTCCGATGACGGCGGTGACACCTGGGAACTACTCAACGCCGACCGATCACTTCGCCTTAGACCCTGGTATTACAACCACGTCATCGCAGACCCGGTGGATCCGGACACCGTGTACATCATGAACGTCCAGGCGTGGCGTTCGATCGATGGTGGGAAGACGTTCACCGAGGTCACGACTCCCCACGGTGACAACCACGACCTCTGGATAGACCCGCGGAATCCCTCCCGCATGGTCCAGGGCAACGATGGTGGAGCGTGCGTTTCCTACAACGGTGGCGACTCCTGGTCCACCATCTACAACCAGCCCACGTCGCAGTTCTATCACCTGGCCGTGGACAACCAGTTCCCGTACCGGGTCTACGGCACCCAGCAGGACAACAGCGCCATCAGCGTGCCCAGCCGGTCCAACAAGGGCGCCATCACCTGGCATGACTGCTACTCCGTGGGCAGCTCGGAGAGCGGGCACATCGTCGTGGACCCGCGCGACGCGAACATCGTGTACTCCGGCGCCATCGGCAGCGCCCCAGGCGGCGGCGGCATCCTGCTTCGGTATGACCACCGCTCGCTGCAGACCCGCATCATCACCGTGTGGCCGGAGCTGTATGGAGGCTGGGGGCCAAAGGACCTGAAGTACCGCTTCCAATGGACCTTCCCCATCGTGTTCTCACCGCACGATCCCAATACGCTTTACTGCACGGGGAATCGCGTCTTCCGCACCCGCGACGAGGGCACCTCCTGGGAGACCATCAGCCCAGATCTCACCCGCAACGATGAAAGCAAGCTGGGACCCTCCGGCGGCATCGTCACGCGCGACACCACCGGGGCGGAGCACTATTGCACGATCTTCGCGTTCGTGGAGTCGCCCCACGAGCGAGGCGTCCTGTGGGCAGGCTCGGATGACGGCCTGGTCCATCTCTCCCGCGACGACGGCAACACCTGGAGCAATGTCACACCCCCTACGCTAGAGGCATGGTCCACGGTATGCACAATCGAGCCCTCGCCCCACGACCCCGGTACCGTCTATCTAGCAGCCATCCGCTACAAGCTCGGAGACGATCGACCGTATCTCTACAAGACCACCGACTACGGCGCCACCTGGATGAGCATCACTCGTGGCATCGCGGAAGACGACTTCACCAGGGTCATCCGAGCCGACCCTGCGCGTCGCGGCCTGCTGTACGCGGGTGGCGAGCGCCGCGTGTACGCCTCGTTCGACGACGGCGCATCGTGGCAGCCAATCCAGGGTAACCTTCCGCTCACACCGGTCCACGACCTGGCAGTCAAGGACGGCGACCTGGTGGCCGCCACGCACGGTCGCGGCTTCTGGATCCTGGACGACCTGTCGGCCATCCGCGCCGCGGACAACACTAGCCCCGCTGAACCCGCTGTGATCGCGCCCCAACCCGCCGTGCGGTCAATCGCCCCAATCGGCGCCGGTCGACCCAAAGCGCCCGGCAAGAGCTACATGGTGGCCTTGGGCTACGCGGCAACCTGGACTGAAGAGCGAGATGAGCAGGGCACCGTGACGAGGTTGTTCCTGGATGCTGGGCCAAACCCGCCGGACGGCGCGCTGATCCGCTACCACCTGCCCCGCGAACCCGAGGGGCCGATCACCGTGCGGTTCCTGGAAGATTCCGGCACCGAGATCATCAGCTTTTCCAGCACCGAGCCGGCTGATGGGAAGCCGCCGGCCCACCCGCGCCCCAGCGCCCGCGCCGGCCTGAACACCTTTGTCTGGAACATGCGCTACCCTTCCGCCACAGCGGTGCCGGGCGACGTGTCCACAGAGCGGAGCCTGTCAGGGCCGCTGGCCGTGCCCGGCCGCTATGGCGTCCAGGTCGAGGTCGGCGACCGAGTGCTGACCACCGAACTGGAAATCCGCCAGGATCCCCGAACCGCGGCCACGCGCGAGGAACTGGTTGAGCAGCACCGGCTACTGCTGAGCCTCCGCGACAAGGTCTCTGAGACCCACGGAGCGATCAACGCGATGCGCGAAGCCCGCCAGCAGGCGGAGGCAACAGCGAAGCGAGCCGGATCTGCGTCGCCTGTCTCAGAGGCGGCGGCCACTCTGGCATCGCGGATTTCAGAAATCGAGCTGGAGCTCGTGGAGCCGCGCATCACGGCTCCGTTGGATATGGTGCACTACCCCACGCGGCTCAACGCCCGACTGGTAGCGCTTAGCAGCGTGGTGGCCAGCGCGGATGCGCGCCCCACCAGGCAGTCCTATCACGTGTTCCAGGATCTAACTGCACGCATTGATGAGCAGCTCAGGCGCTGGCGCGATCTGCTGGAGGTAGACGTGGCCAGCCTCAACGCGCTCGCCCGAGACGCGGGGGTACCCACAATCGTCGTCTAGCTGCCGTCCAGATTCGGGGCGCCGACGGTCAGCGCTGGTACAGCACGTAGAAGCCAGCGTTGGCCGTCGTGGCCCCCGTGTATTGCCGTTCCGGACGGTTGACCTGGTTGGTCACGTCCTCCCAACGCCGCAGATCGGCGCGGTAGTAAGCGATAGCGAATCGTTCAGGTAGAAGGCTACCGACATCTGAAACCGCGTACGTCACATCTAGATTCGCTTCCACGGGAAGGGCAGCCGTCGCCTGAGCTCCGCAGCCCTCCCACACCAACTCAAACAGCAAGGTGTCCACGGTGCGGTAGGACGGGACCGGCGCCGAGGACACGTCCACCGGCATCCGGATCCCCAGCCCCACATCGCGCCCAGCGCTAGGACCCACCCGAATCGAGACCCGCCCATCGGCGGAGTAAAGCCGTGTCTCCCGCCCGGCCGGCGCACAGATCGAGCGGAACGGCTCCTCCGGCTCGATGCTCGCGATGTGCTCACGTGGCAGCGGCGAGGTATCGAACTCCGCGTCATTCCCATTGCCGTTGTCGTTGCCGCCGTCATTGTCGTTGCTGTTGGTGTTCGATGACGCCGTCTTGACCTGCCCGTTCCGCTTTAACTTCACCGTTCCCGTTGGCGCCGCGGTGGCGGCCTGCCGTACGTTGCTCGAATCCCCGGTAGCAACGACCGCCTCCACGGCCCGCCCGGCAAAGACCAACCAGGCGCTGGCAGCGAGCACCAGCAAGCATCTGATCCAGCGCCGTAACACACGCGCTCCTGCCTCACTCATGCCGTAGCGCGTCGATCGGATTGAGCATGGAGGCTTTTCTGGCCGGGTAGAAGCCGAAGAACACCCCTACGACTGCCGAGAACCCAAACGCCAGGGCAACGGCACCCGGGGAGAACACCGTTGGCCAGCCGGCGACTTGCGAAACGCCGACAGAGATCCCCAGGCCCAGGGCAGTTCCGATCAGTCCCCCCATGATAGACAGGAACAGCGCCTCGATCAGGAACTGTGAGAGTACGTCAGACGAGCGGGCTCCGATTGCCATGCGGATGCCGATCTCGCGCGTCCGCTCAGTAGCGCTGACCAGCATGATGTTCATGATCCCTATGCCACCCACGATCAATGACACCGCGGCCACTCCACCCAACAGCATTGTCAGCGTGGAGGTGATGCCCTGCATCGTTGAGAGGATCTCGTTGCTGCTGCGCACAGACACGTCATCAGGGGCACTGGACGCCAGCTTGTGGCGGGTACGGACCAGGCTGATGATCTCAGCTTGCGCCTGGGTCGTGGCGGACGCGTCCCGCGCCTGGACCACTACCTGAAGTGCCGTCTTGGTGCCGAACAGCCGGGTTTGCGCCGTTTTGAGCGGGATGAGGACCACATCATCTTGGTCCTGGAAGCCCGAGCTGCCCTTGGAAGCCAGCACCCCGACCACCGTGAGCGGAACGTTTCGAACCCGGATCACCTGACCCAGTGGCCCGTTCACGTCTTTGATCAGGTTCTTCACCACGGTCTGGCCCACGACCGCCACGTTCCGAGCGTTCTCGTTATCCAGCTTCGTGAAGAACCCTCCTTCGGCAATCTGCCAGTTCTGGATCTGCTGGTACTCTGGGAGCACTCCCTGCACGCGTGACTGCCAGTTCTGGTTACCAAACACGAGTTGCGCGTTGCCGCTGACCACCGGGCTTACTGCTTGCAGTCCGGAGATCTCCTTGGCGATCGCATTGGCATCATCCTCGGTCAGGGCGGTCGACGTGCCAGCCCCAGAGCGCACACCGCCGGACGAAGTGCTCCCGGGGAACACGGTGAGCACATTGGGACCCAGGCCCGCCAGGCGATCCTGGACCTGCGCCGAGGCACCCTGGCCCAACGCGACCATCACGATCACCGCGGCTACACCAATGATGATGCCCAGCGCCGTCAGAACGGACCGTCCCTTGTTCGCCCGGAGCGCCTCCAACGCGGACGGGATGCTCTGGGAAAACCGACCCCGACGCCCTCGGGGAAGATCTGCCGACAGGACCTGAAACGCATCTTCAGTCTCATGGTCGCTGAGGAACGCTGCCGCCGGCACGACACGTTCGGGAGCCTCCACGCTCACGCTGCATCCTCCTCCCGCGGGAGGGCCGCCAGCGAATCAACCGCCCGCGCTGGACGGTCGATCAGTCGATCCGCCTGGACCCGCCCGTCACGAAACTGGACTACGCGCTTGCAATGGGCGGCGATGTCCGGCTCATGGGTGACCAGGACGATTGTCACTCCCAGCTCGTTCAGCCGCTGCAAGATCGCCATGATCTCCAGGCTCGTCCGCGTGTCCAGGTTCCCCGTGGGCTCATCCGCCAGGATGACGCTCGGGCGGTTTACCAGCGCTCGAGCGATCGCAACACGCTGCTGTTGGCCGCCGGAGAGCTCCTTCGGACGGTGATGCGCTCTGTCACTCAAGCCAACGGCGCGGAGTGCGGCCATGCCCCGTTGCACTTGAACCCCCCGCGATGTGCCCGCATAGACCATCGGCAACATCACGTTTGATAGAGCGCTCATGCGGGCCAGAAGGTTGTACCCCTGAAAGATGAATCCAAGCTCGCGGTTCCGGATGTCGGCCAGCGCATTCTTCCCCAGGCGCCCCACTTCCTTTCCATTGAGCACGTACCGACCCGATGTAGGCAGATCCAGGCAGCCAACGACGTTCATGAACGTGGACTTGCCCGATCCGGACGGTCCCATCACGGCCACCAGTTCGCCGGGCTCCACCACGAGCGAGACGCCTCTAAGCGCGTGCACCACGTATGGCCCCATCGAGAAGGTCTTCGTCAGATCCTCAACTCGGATGACTTCGCTGTTCATGGTCCACCCGGCGGCGGCCCACCCTGTCCACCTGCACCACCAGGCCCTCCCGGTCCTCCTGGACCGCCATCAGGAGCCGGCTGCTGCCCGCCACCTGTCCTACCCCCTGTTTGCGTCGCACGTGGCCCCGGGATCGGTATCAGACCTCCGCTGGACGACTGGGTCCGCTGCGCGGTGGCTGTCACCTGTCCGACGACCACCTCGTCGCCCTGCGTCAGACCGCCGCGCACCACGCTGTATCGATCATCACTAATGCCCAGGGAGACCGTCGCCGCGTGCAACGTCCCATCTCTCAGGAACAGTACGGTCGCACGCTGGCCCTCGGGAAGCTCCGTACCCAGCGGCTCCGCCACCGCCTGACGAACCAGATCGGCGCGTCCGCCGGCAAAGGAGATGGCGGAGTTGGGAATGATCAGCACGTCGCTCTGAATCTCTGCGACGATGGAGACGGTGGCGGTCATCGTAGGAAGAAGGGAGGCGTCCGTGGGGTCCACCGTACTCACCACGTTGTAGTTCACCACGTTTGAGACGGTCTGGCCAACGGGTTCAATCCGGGTGACGGTTGCCGCAAAGGTGCGCCCAGGAAACGCGGTCACCGTGAACGTGACTGCCTGCCCCGGACGTACGCGCCCAATGTCAGCCTCACTGACCTGAGCGGTAACCTGGGGTGAAGAGATGTCCGTCAGCGTGATGAAGCCCACCGTGGTAGTCACGCTTCCGGTGGTGCTGATTGAGCTGCTGCCAGGCGCCCCGCCACTGACGTACTGGCCGAGGGCGCCATTGATGCTGGATACGGTACCCCCCGTCGGCGCCACCAGGGTCGCGGCCGCCAGGTTGTTACGCGCTGACACGAGCGACGCGCGGGCGCTGTCAACCTGAGCGCGGAGCGCGTCGATCTCCGCTTGCGTCGGCGGCGCGGCCGCCTGGGTCAGGTTTGCCTGCGAGTTGGCGAGACTGGCGGCAGCCGAATCCACCTGCCCCTGTGCGTTCTGCACCGTGCTCGCCGAGCTCGCCCGGGTTTTCGCGAGGTTCGCGGTCGAAGAGTCCAGCGTCGCCTGGGCCTGTTCTACCGAATTCTGGGCCGTGACGACGCTAGCCTGCTGGCGGGCGATGTCGTTGGTCAACGTCGCCTGGGCGGTCTTGAGTTGGTCACGCGCTTGATTCACGGCCGTCTCGGCCGTCTCCACGGAATCCTGATACTTCGCCTGACTGCTGGCAAGCGCTGCGCGCGCGTTCTTCAGGGCGTTTTGAGCACTGGTCACCGACGACTGGGCGCTCATGACACTCTGCTCGCCCTGCGACTTTGTCTGCTCACGTTGCTCAATCACCGTGCGCAAACTCGCCTCGGACGCTTCCATCTGGCGCTTCGCCACGCTGCACGAACTGGTGGACGTGCTCTTGCACGCCTCAGACCGACTCGCCTTCTGAGTCTTCAGATCAGCCTCAGCCTTTTCAATGTTGCGCTGGCTCACGTCAAGGTTTGAGCGAACCACCTGCTGCTGGCGCGCAAGCGCCGTTTGAGCGTCCTTCAGCGAGGCTTCGGCGTTCTGCACGGCCACCCGGTCCGACGCGGACGACTGATCCACCTGCTTCCGGTTGGATTCCACGGATTTCTCGGCATCAGCCAGCGCGCGCTCGGCATTCGCAACGGCCTGACGATCCGCGGCGAGCGTCGCCTCCTGTTGGGAAATCGCGGTGGCCACGTTCTTGCGCGCCGCCTCCAGGCCAACAATCGCGGACGCCACAGACGCCTCGCCTACTTCAACGTCCCGCACCGCGCCTTCAGACGAGGTGGCCAGGCCCTTCCGCGCCGTAGCCAGCGTCGTGCGGGCGCTGTCCACCTGCGCGGCCGCCACCGCCACCGCCTCCTCGCGCGGACCCTGCGCGGTCTTCGCCAGATTGGCCTCCGCCAGATCCACGGATGCCTGCGCCTGGGCAAGCGCGACTTCAAGGTCCGCGGTATCAAGCCGGGCAAGCACCTGACCCGCCGCGACTCTGTCTCCGACTGACACGAGGAGCTCCACGAGCTTGCCCTGCGATTTGAAGGTCAACGGCAGGCTGCTGGGACTGCTGATGGGCCCAGTGGCGACCACCGTTGATGTGACGTTGCCCACCTGCACAGCAACCGTCTGGTAACGAGGCGCCTGGTCCGCCCGGGTGAAATAGCCCGCCGTGTAGACATAGTAGGAAGCTGCCGCGATGACGGACGCGAGCAGCGCCAGGACTGCCACGCCCAACGGTATGCGCGGAGGCCGCCAGACCGCCGGAGGAGGCCCCGTCACTGCACGTGCCATAGGCTGACCTCCTGCGTCGCGGCGGCGAGCGCGGCGCGGTGGCACACGCTCCCTCACAGCTTACGTGAACAACCTTAAGCGGCCCTGACGGTTTGCTGAAGGGAACGCCGTCCCGGGCACACCGGGACTTCTGAGCCCGCGGGTGAAATTGGCTGCTGTAACGCAAAGAGCCCGCCGTGTCTGGGCGGGCTCCGTGGCCGGGGTCGCGTCAGATCAGCGGCTCGCCACCAGTGTATTGGGCATCCAGGCCGGCCGAGTCGTCTCGAACTCCCCGATAGCCGACTGATGTTCGAGCGTCAGACCAATGTGGTCTAACCCGTTGAGCAGCCGGTACTTCCGGAAAGGCTCGATCTCGAAGGACTCCACCAGTCCGTGTCCATCGTCGATGGTCTGCTTCTCTAGGTCGATAGTCAGGGAGAACCCGGGCTCGCCGGACGCCCAATCCATCAGCCGCCGCAGCTTCTCTTCGGGCATCCGTATGAGCAGGAGCCCATTGTTGACAGCGTTGTTGAAGAAGATGTCTCCGAACGACGGCGCAATCACCGCGCGGAACCCATACTGGACCAGGGCCCACGGCGCGTGCTCCCGCGAGGAGCCGATTCCAAAGCTCTCGCCGGCGAGCAGGATCGTGGCGTCCTCATACTCCGGACGGTTCAGCACGAAGCCGGGCTCGTTTTGGCGCCAGCGCTCGAACAGGAATTCGCCCCAGCCCGTCCGCTCGATGCGCTTGAGATGCACGGCGGGAATGATCTGATCCGTGTCTACGTTGCGGCGATCCAGCGGCGCCACCTTGCCCGCGTGGATGGTGAATGGATCCACGGCGTTACTCCTCCATCTGCCAGTCGCGGATGTCCACGAAGTGCCCCGCGATCGCCGCGGCGGCGGCCATAGCCGGGCTCACGAGGTGGGTGCGTCCCCCTTTGCCCTGGCGCCCCTCGAAATTCCGATTGGACGTTGAGGCGCAACGCTCGCCCGGAGCCAGAATATCCGGATTCATGCCCAGGCACATGGAGCAGCCGGCCTCTCGCCACTCGAAGCCCGCATCCGTAAACACCTTGTCCAGGCCACGGCGCTCCGCCTCTGCCTTCACCTGCATGGACCCGGGCACGATCATGGCGCGCACGTGTGGGCTCACCTTGCGGCCCCGCGCCACGCGGGCAGCCGCCTCCAAATCCTCGATGCGGGAGTTAGTGCAGGAGCCGATGAACACGCGGTCAAGGTTGATGTCCTGCATGGCCGTTCCGGGCTGCAGGTCCATGTACTTGAGGGCGCGGATGGCCACCTCGCGGTCGCCCTCCTCGGCGATGCTCGAAGGATCGGGCACGCGGTCTGTTACCGGAATCACCATGCTTGGGTTGGTCCCCCAGGACACGTACGGCGAAAGCCCCGCCGCGTCAATCACCACGGTGCTGTCGTACGTCGCGCCGGCATCCGTCGGCAACGAGCGCCAGTAATCCAGCGCCTGCTCCCAGAGCTTGCCCTTGGGAGCGTGCGGGCGGCCCTCGATGTATGCGAACGTGGTGTCATCGGGCGCCACGAACCCCACGCGCCCGCCGCCCTCAATCGTCATATTGGACACTGTCATGCGCCCCTCCATGGAGAGGCTTCTGATGGCGCTTCCGGTGAACTCAATGGCGTGGCCAATCCCACCACCCACGCCGATCCGCCCGATGATGCCCAAGATGATGTCCTTCGCGGTCACGCCATTCGGCAACACGCCATCTACCCGGATCTCCATGGTCTTGGGCCGGGCCTGGATGAGCGTCTGCGTGGCCAGCACGTGCTCAACCTCAGACGTACCGATACCGAATGCCAGGGCGCCGAACGCACCGTGCGTTGCCGTGTGGCTATCCCCGCAGACCACAGTCATGCCTGGAAGCGTCAGACCAAGCTCAGGCCCAATGACGTGGACGATTCCCTGCAGGGGACTGAGCATGCCCTCTAGCCGAATGCCAAAGTCACGCGTGTTGTTTTCCAGCGCGTCAAGCTGCTGAACGGCAATGGGATCCTCGATAGGGAAACGGCCAATGGTCGTAGGCACATCGTGGTCAGCCGTCGCGATCGTGAGGTCCGTTCGGCGCACCTTTCGGCCAGCAAGCCGGAGGCTCTCGAACGGCTGAGGCGAGGTCACCTCGTGCACGAGGTGGAGGTCTATGTAGATCAGCGCCGGCTCACCTGGCGCCTCGCGCACCACGTGAGCATTCCACACCTTGTCAAAGATAGTCTGGGGCTCAGCCATGAGCTACGGTCCCCTCCGCTGTTGGGTTGGGTAGATTGCGCGCGTAAACTGCCTGTCTCCCCTCGCGATGCTACCGTGCGGCGACCCGCACCAGCAACAGCATCGCCGGTACACCGCCGAAACCGCGCAGGCTACGCACCGTTTCCCTTCTGAGCGGCCATGAACCTAACTACATCCCTCCTCGATCCGGTGACGCGCCAGATGATCCAGGACGTTCACTGGCTGGATCTGGCCATCCTCGCCACGCTAGCCATTCTCGCACTCAGGGCCGCGTCGCGCGGGTTGCTTCGAGAGCTCGGCGGCACCGCGGGCCTGCTCGCGGGCGTCGCGCTCGGGGGGCGACACGCCATTGCACTCGCCGACTTCATCGCCACCAGGACCGGACCAATACCGCTCCTGGACGATCTATGCCGGGTGGCAACCATCGCCGTGTGCGTATGGGCGGGCGGCACCATTGGGAGCCTCATGAGACGCACCCTGCCGATTCCCGGCATCGGTGCGAGTGACCGTCTCGGCGGGCTCGCCTTCGGCGCCATCGAGGGCGTGAGTGCCGCCGGATTCACGCTGTCTCTCGCGCAGCGGCTCGGCCTCCTGGCCGTAGAGCGACAACCCGGCGGCTCTCAACTTGCTCCGCTGGTGTTGGCCTGGTGGACTACGCTTCAGACCAGCATCCCCGTTGCTTGGACCGCCCCAGGCCTCACCTAACCTACCGTGAGGGCTTTGGGGCCACGGGCGCTGAGGTAGTCTGACCGGTGTAGCCCCGCCCAGTCGTCGGCCCGGGCGCCGAGAGATCCGCCACCCGGAACTGCAACGACCCACTGGCGGCGCCCTTACCACCCACCTGTACGTAGTACGTGACGTTCGCCGCAAGGTCAAGATCCAGCGTAGCGGCGCCGCTTCCACCAGAATCGTCATTACAGCCCAGGGGCGTGAGAGCGTTCACGGCACTGCCCGCGTAGACAGCCAACAGTGTGTCGTAGCTCGATCCCACCGTTGAGAGGCGGATGCGCTTGGGAGTGGCGGACGACACGCGATACCAGGCCGTCTTCCCCGTGGTCTGCGTTCCGGTTTCGCACACCACGCTGGTGGGCTCACCACTCTGGGTGGTCAGGCTGCTCGTGGGGATGCCGCTGAAATACGGGAGCGGCGAGGCGGTAGCCGCGGATGCGAACGAATCGTTGGCCGGAGGGGTACTGGGCTGCGTGAACACCGCCTCCAGCGTACGATCCGCAACCAGGTCAAAAGTGTAAGCGGCTGAAGAGCTGACCCAACTGCGGTTCTCGCGCCAGTAAGAGAACACGTAGTTGCCCGAGGGGACCGCCGTCACAGTGCTGGCCCGGCGCCCCTGGATGAAGCCACCGCCGGTCACAGCTCCCGCGCCGGCTGGGTAGACCAGGGTGCGGATGGCGTAGCGGGGCGCCTGGAACGTGACGTTCACGGTGGCGCTGCTGGCGCCGACGGAGACAACGGAAATGGCCACGCCCGCGGAATCATCCGTGTAGGACTGTCCGGATGTGAGCGGCGCATCATTGAGATCGGAGCCCCCGGACAGCGAGTTCGGCGCTGTGTCCACCAGGTTGCTGTCCCCGCCACCCCCGGAACCCGTGAAATCGGGCGAGCATGGCGTGCAGAATGGCGTGCCGCCCGAGGCGTGCACCAGCACGCCCGTGTTGTACTCGGGTCGCCCAGAGGTGAAATTCGTCCAGGGCGAGGGTGGCTTCCTCAGCTCCAGGTAATAGTGGGCATTTACCGCGCCGTTCGCTCCGTGGGACCGCGGAATACGGATGACCTTAGTATCCGCGGTGCCATTCTCGTAGGCATTGACGGTGTACGTGCCACTGGCCGTGACCGTCTGGACCCTACCGCCGCCCAGCCACCCCAGCATGTCCTTATGCACGCCGTTCGGGTGCCCGTACCCGCCGGACGAGCCCATGATGTCCGCGGGGTCCGCGTACTCGGAGCTGGCGCACGCGTCCGCCCCGATGGCGACAACGCCGCACTCCAGCGCATTGGCATGATAGACGCCCAGGCTGTGCCCGTACTCGTGCAGGATCACGCCGCCGATCTTGGCGTTCAGCGTCGCGCTCCCCAGCCCGGTGTTGAGGGCCAGGGCGGCAGAAGCGTTCTGATACGCGCCATCGCGAAGGCCCAGGCCAACGCTGCCGATGTAGGCAACGCCACCGTACCCACACGAAGCCCCGGTGGTGCGGTTGTAGGCGATCACCAGCCGGTCGTAGCTATTGAAGTCGATGTCCGCGTCCGCCAATGCGACAGCGCCGCTGAGGATGGTCCCGATGCTGCACGAGTCAGCGGTCAACACATACGGGCCGTACACGTCCGAGGCAGTACCCTCTCCGCCGGAGCCCCCCACAACCGTGGTCTGGCCGTAGGACGCCTGATCGAAGAACGCCCGCATGCTCTGGCCACTGGTGCTTGAGAACACCAGACTCGCGGCGACGGACTTGTCTATATATGGGTGCGCCCCCTGTCCGGGAGCACTGACCAGCACCACCGCCGTCCGCTGGACTCCGGTGCTTCCAACCGAAGTGCCAGCACGCCGCACGTTGACCTCGGTGCCGATGACGGTTGAGTCGCCGGGAAACGAAAGTCCCTTCACGTCGACCTGATCGCCGGACCGAAGTCCGGCCAGGCCAACCGCCGCGCGCACCGGTCGCGATCCCGCGGAGGTGATCACCGCCACGTCGTAGATACCAGTCCCGTCCTCACGATCCACATGTGCGATCCGGAGCTCTCCGGAAAGGTCGGACCACTCCTCCACTTGATCGCGCGCTGCCGGCGGCAGCGCGCGGCGCTCGGATGCGCTGAGCGCCAGCCGCACGGCCAGTCGCGGATCTGTTGCAGCGATGGTCTGCAGAGCGGGCAGTCGCCGTTCTGCCGCCTCTATCAGCGACCGCTCGGCAGCACGCGTGTTGCCCGCCTGCGTGGCGGCGCGGATGTCACCGTTCAGTGACTCAACCAGAGCAACGTCCGAAGGTTCGGCACCTGACCGCGCGGTGGGCAGGGCGAGTTGATCGTGCGCAGCTACGCCGCTGACGTTCGTCAGCAGCGCACACACCCCCACGAGCACGGCGATCAAGACGCTCCACATTTCATCCACCGATTCGATTCGTACCAACGCGACGACGGAGACAAAGGTGACGCGTTCTGTTCGGTACTCACTCCATAAACGTCGGAGCGTACGTTCTGGTAACGCGACAAAACAAAACGGCCCCGCTGACTGCGGGGCCATTCTCGTGGCGACCACGGTGAGAAACGGACGGCCGCTAGCGGTTAGCCCACATCTCCGTGGAGTTGCTGAGGTAACTTGTCCACCCCGGCGCCACGCCCTGGAGCGTCTTTGCCCAGGCCATCACGCCGCTTCGCCGCCAGACGAAGCCAATGTACGCCTCCTCCGCCATGATGTTTTGGACCTTCTCGTACAGTTCCTGGCGCTTCGCTACGTCGTACGTTGTCCGCGCTTCGCGCAACGCCTGCTGGATCTCCGTACTCTGCCAGTTCATGTAGTTGGACGGTGCGTTATCCGCCAGGATGTTGCTCATCATGAAATCCGGTTCCGGGCGGACGGGGCTCTGCCAGGTGCCAAACTCGTAGTCGCCGGCCAGCGCCTTCTGCACCCAGGCGATCCGCTCAGACGGCTGCAACGTGACCTTCACACCCACCGCCCCCAGCATCTGCTGGTAGAGCTGAGCGTTCTGCGCGTCCTCCGGCCGAGAGATAAAATCCAGCGTCACTTCCATGCCGTCACCAAAACCAGACTCCGTCAGAAGCTGCTTGGCCTTCGCAGGGTCATAGGAGTACTTGGTCACCTTGTCGCTGTAACCGATGTGACCCGGCACCAGGTAGTAGTTGTTCGGCTCACCAATGCCCTGGCCCAGCGCCTTCGCAATCCCTTCGCGGTCGAGGGCGTAGTTGAACGCCTGACGCACCTTCTTCATTTTGTCGCCGGCAAATCTCCCGCCCGGCTTGGCATTGAAAGAAATCTGGTACATCGTGGCGGACCAGGGGATCTGCATGTACTCCAGCGCCGGATTGCTCTGGATGCCAGGCACATCCTTGCCCGAGAAGTTCCAGAGCAGGTCTAGCTCACCCCCCCGGAGCTGCACCAAGGCCACGTTCCAGTCCTGGTTGTAGACCACCCGAACCTCGTCTGGATACGGCAGCGCCTTCCCGTCCGCGCCCATCTTCCAGTAGCCGTCGAAGCGCTTGTATGTGATCTGGTTGCTCGCCAGGTACTCGGTCATGCGGAACGGGCCGGTCCCCACGGCCTCCTTGGCAATAACCGCGTCTCCCACTTTCTCGGCCCAGGTGGGAGACATGATCCCGCCGACGTTGTTGGAGTCGCTCGAGAGGTTGACGAACAACGCCGGGCTAGGGCTCTTGAGCTTCAACCGCAGCGTGGCCGGGTCCATGACCTCCACGGAATCTATGGTGGCCACCTGGTTCTTCGCGGATGACTTAGGGTGGCTCATCATACGGTTCAGGTTCCACTTGACGGCGGCCGCGTCGCAATCCGTCCCGTCGTGAAACTTGACGCCCTTGCGCAGCTTGAAGATGACCGTACTCGGGTCAGGTATCTCCCACGACTCGGCAAGTGATGGCTTGACCTCCCACGTGTTCTTGACCGGGTCTCGCACCACGTGAGTAAGGAAGTCATATACGAGCGTGATGTCGATGTTCGACGCCTGCGCCGTGTGCGGATCTACGGTGGGCCAGTCATTCTGCCGATGCAGGCGAACGATTCCCCCGCGCTTGATCTGGGCTGCCGGTTTCGTAGCCTCCGTGGGCTTGGCAGCGGCGGCGGGGGCCTCGGTCGGCTTCGCGGCGGCGACCGCTGGCGTAGCCACCTGGACTGGGGCAGCGCCGGTCGTCGCCACGGGTGTGGGAGCGGCCGCCTTCGGCGGAGCAGCGGCCTGTTGCTGCGAGCAAGCGTTCAAGACGCCCATACCGGCCGCCCCCAGCAGCCACCCCAGCGCAGTGCGGCGTGAAACAGTAGCCACGAACCTTCCCATAGCACAGAGCCTCCCTCGTCCGGGGCGTGCAGCGCCCGTGCGAAGCTAACGAGCCAGTGGGCCCCACCCAGCGCTCCGCACCCCGTCGCGGTGAAGCTACACGGTCCCACCAGCGCCTGTCCACCGGCACGCCTATACTCACGCCTGCGAGCTGGGCCAGGCGCCTTGGCGACGGTATGCGGTTGAGGTGGTTGAGATGATCGTGGGTGAGGGTTCTTACCGCTACGAAGTAGCCGATGGTTGGGAGCACCTTCCAACCGGCTGGCACCACGGCGATGTCGTCGATGTGGCGACCGACTCGCGGGATCGAGTGTTCGTTTTCAACCGTAGCGACCACCCGGTAATCGTCTACGACCGAGATGGGCGCTTCCTCGGCTCATGGGGAGAGGGCATCTTCACCCGCCCTCACGGCATCACGATCACGCGCGACGACATCGTCTACTGCGCGGACGACTACGACCACACCGTCCGCAAGTTCACCCTGGATGGCAAGCTCCTGCAGACCCTCGGCACCGTCGCCCAGCCATCAGATACTGGCTACAGCGAAGCCGGCCCAGGCAACCTCCGCTCCATCAAGCAGGCCGCCGGCCCGTTCAACCGCCCCACCCGAGCATCGCTGGCCAGCAACGGTGACCTCTACATCTCAGACGGTTACGGCAACGCACGCATCCATCGCTTCAATGCCGCCGGCGAGTTGATCCAGTCCTGGGGCGAGCCCGGCGAGGGACCCGGCCAGTTCAACCTGCCGCACAGCGTCTGGGTACACACGGACGACACGGTCTGGGTGTGTGACCGCGAGAACGACCGCGTTCAGATCTTCAGCCCCACCGGCGAGCTTCTGAGGGCGTGGACCAACGTCGTGCGCCCCGCGGATCTGTACATCGACGCGAACAACCGCGTCTACCTGGGCGAGCTTTACTACACGGAGGGCGCCATGTCGCCGTCCGGCAAGATCTGGGACCACGAGCGCCCCGCGCGGGTCACCATCCGTGACATTGATGGGAACCTACTGACCGGTTGGGGCGGGCCCGACCCCTGCGCTCCGGACGGCTGGGCCTCACCCCACGGCCTCTGGGTGGATCGCTTCGGCGATATCTACGTGGGCGAGGTCACTCATACCGCCCTGAGCCGCATCAACAAATACAAGCCCACCTGCCACTCGCTGGTGAAGCTAGTCAGAGCCTAGGTTACCGGCGCAGCCACCACTCCAACACCAGCAGCGACCAAAGCCGCATCGCGTGGTCGCGGCGCTCCGCCAGGTGATCGTCCCACATCCGGGCGACCGCCTTTGGACGAACGTATTCGCGGATCCGGGCGTCGGGCGCCAGGATGGAGGCCTGGGCCACGGGGCGTAGCTCCGTGCGGAGCCAGCGGGCCATGGGCACCTCGAAGCCGCGCTTGGGCGCCTTTGTGATCTCAGCCGGCAGCCAGTCCTTCGCGATTTCGCGGAGGATGGGTTTGGTCTGGAACGCCGAAGCCCGCACGCCGTCCGGCAGCGACGACGCGTACTCGACCAGGACGTGGTCCAGAAATGGAGACCGCCCCTCGACCGACGCCGCCATGGTGGCAATGTCCATCTTCACCAGGAAGTCGTCCACCAGTACGTGCGTGGTGTCGCAGGCCATCATCAGCGCTGCCGGTTCTCGGTAGCCCCAGGAGAGGCACTGCTCTACGCGTGTGTCCACCACGTCCCCGGCAGACTCCTCCAACTCCCGCGCCAGAGACGGCTGTATCAGGTCCGCCGCATCCGCGTCCGTCAGCAGCCCGCTCCATCGTAGGTAGCGCTCGCGCGGCGGCATCTTGACGCCCTCCAGCAGCCGCAGAGCAAACTCAACAGGTCCACGCCTCCTCCGGGGAGCGGGCGCTAGTCTCGCTGCCGCGGGCGCTACCGGCCCCAGCGTGGTGGTCATCCAGTCTGCCATCAGCGCGGCGCTGTAACGGCGGTACCCCGCGAAGGCCTCATCGCCGCCGTCACCATTGAGCACCACGGTGACGTACTTCCGGGCCTCCCGCGACACGGCCATGCTGGGAATAGCCGACGAGTCAGCGTAGGGCTGGTCGTACGCGGCGACGACGCCTCCCAGCAGCGCATCCGGATCCCGAACCGCCTCCGCCAGGTCTATCTCGATCTCAGTGTGCGTGGTGCCGTAGCGCTGAGCCACCAGCCTGGCGTGCTCGCGCTCGTCAAACGCCTTGTCGGCAAAGCCAATCGAAAACGTCCGCACCGCGGCATCCGTCGCCCGACTCGCCGCTGCCGTCACCAGGCCGCTGTCGATCCCGCCAGAGAGAAAGATGCCCACCGGAACGTCACTTCTGAGGCGAAGACCGACGCTCTCGGTGAGCAGTTCTCGCGTGCGCTCCACCGCCTGCGCGCGATTCGGCGGCTCCGCCGACGGCCCCGGCAACCGCCAGTATCGATTGATCCGCACGTCACCACCGGCCTCGGCCAGCAGTATGTGCCCGGGCGGCAGCGACCGAATCTCGCGATAGATCGTGCGGGGGTGGGGGATGAACCCAAAACACAGGTACTGATAGAGAGCGCTCTCATCCAGCGAGGTCTCAACCAGCCCAGACGCCAGGATCGCCTTGATTTCGGAGGCGAAAACCAGCTTCCCACCCTGCCTGGCGTAGTACAGCGGCTTCTTGCCGAGACGATCCCGCGCGAGCATGAGCTGCTGCGTACGCGCATCCCACAGCGCAATGGTGAACATGCCCCTCAGCGCCGAGACACAGTCAACACCCCGTTCCTCGTAGAGGTGAAGGATGACCTCTGTGTCGGACTGGGTTTTGAACGCGTGCCTTGGCTCTAGCTCTCTCCGCAGCTCAATGTAGTTGTAGATTTCACCGTTCTGGACCACCCACAGCCGCTGGTCCTCCGTGGCCATGGGCTGGTTGCCGCCGGCGAGGTCGATGATCGCCAGCCGCCGCATCGCCAGCGTGGCTCCGTCACCGTGGTAGATGCCCTCACCATCCGGCCCGCGGTGCGCCAGGGCATCCAGCATGCGCCGCGGTGTCTCCGCAAGGCCGGTGCCTCCCCCCAGGTCCAGGACGCCCGCGATCCCGCACATCAGCCGGGTTCGCCAACCTCAATCGGCAGGTCCTCGCGGTTGCCCCACTCCTCCCAGGATCCGTCGTACACCCGCACGTGCGTGAACCCGTTCGCCATGAGCGTGAGCGCGGTGTGGGCCGCCCTAACGCCGCCCTGGCAATAGGTGATGATGGGCTGGTCCTTATTGAGACCGACCTCGCGGGCCCGCGCAAGGATCTCGTCGGCGGAGCGGTGGCTCCGGTCGCCGCTCCAGTTCAGTAGATCCTGCCAGAACAGCCAGCGAACGTTCGGAATCCGGCCGCCACGCGCCGCCCGAAGCTCCTCACCGTTGTACTCCGTCCGCCGCCGCACGTCCACGATCACGACCGACGGGTCCTTCGTAGCCGCCAGCACATCATCAGCAGTCGCCAACAATCCTGCGTTGGTGCCACGCGGGGTGAACGTGGTGACGCGCGCCGCCGGCGCCGCCGTGGTGAGCGGCCGCCCTTCCATCTCCCAACGGGTAAGCCCGCCGTCCAGCAGCCGCACCTGCTCCCCGTGACCATGCACGGCTAGGACCAGCCACAAACGCGAGACAAAGTGCCCGCCCTCGTCGTCGTAGCCCACGATGATTGTGTCATCGCCGATGCCCGCGGCCTCCATCACCTGCTTCACTCGCGGCGCCTTCGCGACCTTGAACGCGATAGGATCAGCCTTGTCAGCGAGCTGGTTGGACCAGTCCAGGTGCACCGCGCCCGGCAAATGGCCCTTCTCGTACTCCTCCCGTCCAACGCGGCCGTCGAAGTAGTGCCGGCAATCCACTACTCGGACATTCGGATCATCCAGGTGGGCGGCCAGCCACTCGGTGGATACCAGATGGGATGCGGCCAGGTCTGGGGTAGACGGCATGTGGCTACTCCGTTGACTGTACTGTCGAAAATAACCGAATCAGCAGGATTTCACCCGCTCCTCAGCTGAACGCGGTCTTGAGGTGAGCGGCGATCTCACCCATCGCGGCCTTCCCGCGATCCATGATCCCGAAATTCCCCACGAACCCGTGGATCTGACCCCCGTACCGGCTCAGCGTGGTCGGGACGCCCGCCTCCATGAGCCGCGTGGCGTACGCCTCGCCCTCGTCACGAAGCGTGTCGTACTGTGCCGTGATAACGAGCGCGGGCGGCAGGCCGCTGAGGTCGGCCGCCTGCAGCGGCGCGCAGTACGGATTCTCACGATCTGCGAGGCTGGGCACGTACTTGTCCCAGAACCACGCCATGTCCGCCCTGCCCAGGCCATAGCCCGAGGCGTTCTGGAGGTACGACAGCGTGTCCAGATTGGCGTCCGTCACCGGGTAGATCAGCGACTGGAACACCAGCCGCGGGCCATTTCGATCTCGCGTCATCAGTGCCACGGCGGCCGCCAGATTGCCACCCGCGCTATCGCCGCCCACGGCGAGCCGCGCGGGATCTCCTCCCAGCGATGTCGCGTTATTGAAAACCCACCGAAGCGCCGCGTAGGCATCCTCGGCCGCCGCCGGAAAGCGCGCCTCCGGCGCCAGCCGATAGTCAACCGAGACGACCACGCAGCCCACCGAGTTCGCGATGCGCCTGCACACGTGGTCGTGGCTATCCAGATCGCCGATCACCCATCCGCCACCGTGGTAGAAGATGTAGACGGGGAGACCAGATCCCCCGGGCGAGTACACGCGCAGGCCGACCGCGCCAGCCGGCCCCGGGAACGAGCGATCCTCCACGGACACTACCGACTCTGGCGCGGACGTGTTCATCGCGCGCCGCCGGCGCATCTGGTCGCGCGCGGCCGCTGGTGAGAGCTCGGAGGTCGGCTTGAAACCGGCTGCTTCAGAGGCCTCGATGAACGCTCGGGCCTGAGGATCGAGTGTCATGCGTACTCCTCCCCGCGCGGTCAAACCGCGCCGCTGGGTGGCGAAGATCGTGGGAGCAGATGCTACCCCATCCGCCAGGTCATGCCGGGCTCGATCGCCACGACTCGCCGCTTCCGACCCACAATCACCATGCGACACTGTCGATGATCCGAGTCATTCCGCACCTCCACGGAGGCAATCCCTCGAGGCCCCAGCTCCGCCGAAACCTGGAGCCCACGGCCCCGCAGCCCATCGAATGACGGCACGTCCCACGCCCGCGGCACCGCGGGAAACACCCGCAGCGCCTCGCCGTCGTCCTGAAGTAGTAATGCGTGGATCGCGGAGCAGAGCGCACCGTGCGCTGTGGCGAAGTACTGGAGATTCCAGTTGCCAAGCTCGTCCACGTACTCGGCCACTCCGCCGTGCGGATTCACCGCCACCAGACATCTCTTCAGCAGCGCAACGGCGGCCTCTGCCCGACCCTGGCCGGCGCAGACCCTTGCCAGGATGGCAGCCGGCCAGATCGCGCGCGGCCAGCCCGAGCGTCCAGCGATCCCAGACCACCGGCCAAACGCCGTTGCCGTGGCAAGGGCCCGGGGATCCCGTGGATCCACGATCTCCATGGGGTAGATTGGCGCAAGGCAGCTCAGCGTCACCTCGGTTGCGCCCGCGTACGCCTGGAAGGCGCGTCCGTCGAACAGGTCCAGCGCCGTCTTTGCCAGACCCGCCGACACGCGCTCCCAATGCGCGTGTCGCTCGGTCCAGGTTTCGGCCGCGCGCGCCACCACGGCCGCGTTGCTCAGCGCTCTCGCCGCTCCCGCCAGGTTGAACGCGTCGTCCCGAACCAGCATCGCGCTCTCGTGCACGCCAACCAGCGGACGCGTGCCCCAACCGCGTGGGCGTTCCTCGATCACGGCCTGCTCGAAAAAACTCGCCACGCCATCCAGGATCGGCTGCGCAACGCGCGCATCGTCCGTGAGACCGGAGAACCGCCACGTGTCGAACAGCAGGTTGGAGTACGCGGCGGTGTTGTGGACCTGCTGAGCCAGGTGCGCCCAATCCTCGCCATAGGCGCGGCGGCCATCGTGCGTCAGCTCCCAGTCCCAGGCCAGGCCGTCCACCCTGAATGTCGCCCGCGCATGCTCGCGCGCACGGGGTACCGTCGCCGACAGGAAACCGCGCTGGGCACGGACGGGGCCAAGGTGGCCAGCCTCCAATAGCGCTCGACTTGGAAAGTACGCGTCCCAGAATAGATGGGAAGACCACGTCTGGCGACCGATCCCCACGGGAATGCCGCCGGAAGCCGGACTCTGGATCGCCTTGAACAGCGAAATGCCCGCGTCGTACATCCGCTGAAGGCCCGCGTGCGGAACCGAGATCCGTGACGGCGTCCGATATGCGCGCCAGGCAGCCTGGTGCTCGGCCAGCAACCCACCGAACCCCAGGGTCTTCGTCCGCTCTACGACCCGATCAAGCGTCGTCGCATCACGCGCATCGACAATTGAGAAGAACGCGCGGATGTTGGGGCCGGGAACCGCTACCATCAGCGCTCCCTCCACGATGCCACCGCGCGCCGCGGCACCCTCCGACCACAGCGCCTGCACCCCTTCCACCTCGCCGAGCCGATAGTCCAGCCGCGGAGCCGCGCCAGACCACGCGGCCTGAGCAGCAACCGGCATCGGCTCGTCTGGACTCGGCCGCCAGGGTCCAGGCGCCGCGCGGACAACGACGGTCAGGTCGCTGTCCGTCTCAACGCTGAGCCCAAACACTGGCAGCGACTCATGAAGGAAACTGGTGACACGGAGCATGCGGCCTTCGAACCGCGCGGCGGTGCTCAGCGTGCAGGTCTCTGGGTCGAACCGCTGTCGGCTCTCCAGACACTCCAGTGGCCTGCCAGCGCCATCCCAGACCTCGTACCATACCCGCCCCAGTGGAGCGAGCTCGTACCACGAATCTTCCGGGCGCGGGAGCCGAGTAACCTCTTTGCGATAGTGCCGATGCGGCACCGGCAGCACGGGCACGCTACTCGGGTAGTAGCGGTCGCTCTTGTACCAGACGCTCGACTCGGGCGTGTGCACCCGCTCAGGCACCATGGCGCCCGTATAGCCCACGAACAACCCGTCCGTGCCATTGCCCAGAAAGCAATGGTCGTAGTCAGGGGGAAGCTCCCGCACTCAGCCTGCCGAGAGCCAGCCCACCAGCCGGCGGCAGAAGTCTCGAACCGTGGAAGAGCCGTAAGCTTGAGGATCAGCCCCCAGCTGGCAGATCGTCACACTCCCGGCACCCACCGCCAGGCGCTGCAGCGTCGCGCGCCACGTGACTTCCGACGCACCGTCCGCCACCGAGAAGCACCCGGCCAACACCTCGGCGCCCGGCATTTCGTCCACCGCCCAGGGCCCGATCAGCTCCACGTCCGCCTCATCCAGTAGCCGGACCGCCTCCGCGCCGGCAAACGGCCCGCGCGGGTGAGCGTAGTGAAACACCCCCATGAAGTTCCCCCGCGCGCTGCCCGCGGCGATCGGCAAACCCAGCGCGTCGCCCAGCGCGGGCGCCGAAGCGCGATCCAATCCCACCACCAGGACGCGAGTCCCGGACCGCGCGGCGGCAACTGCGTCCGGCCATCGTGTCTGCCCAGGGCGAATCAACAGGAGCCCGGACGATTGCTCCGCCGCACCCCAAGGGTCATCCATCGGCGCCCGTTCTCGGCGAGACGCGTCCCGAGCCCGTGGGCGCCTGCCGCGCTGCACACGACGCACAGCTTCCAGCGCCGGACGCGGCCGACCCCAGAGATCCGTCAGCGCCGCCATTACCTCCCAGCCGGCCTCCGCGAACTGGGTAATGACGTATCCAGAGACGTTCGCATTTGCCCGCAGGAGCCGGATCGTGTTCTCGAGTGATCGGGCCTGCATCTCCTGACTGCGCCGCGTGATGCCGGCCACACCCCCGAACGCCGCGTCGAGCCCACGGTCGCGGAGTCCGTCGGCCAGGCTCGAGCGAAGCCCGATCAACCCCGTCGCGTCGGGTGAGTTGAGTTGTCCATCGAACTCCGCCAGATCGGCGTCCAGATCCGGCCACCCGCCGCACCCCACCTCGCTCACCAACACCTTGCCGCGACCGGTCGCCACGTCCGGGACGGCGGGATCGTAGGCAAATGTGAGGTCGATTCGCCGCATCGGCCCGAGCGCCGCAAATAGCTCACGGACAGCCTGGCGCGGCGGCGCTCCCAGGTACACGTGGAGATCGTTCAGCGGTAACGCGCGTCGGCTTCGCGCTGGCCAGCAGCGCGTGCGGCCCCGCCATGAGAACATACCCGCCTCGCCGATCGCCGCACCGCCCGAGTCGTCGATGATCGGCCGCGTCGGATCCAGCGCCCGCGCGTGCCCGGCCAGCGCCGCACCGCACGCCACCGCGGCCCGCGCGTTCTCGTTGAACAGCCCCCACGTGACGACGCTAGGGTGATTGCGATCCCGCCGGATCATCTCCTCCACCTCGCGTCGCCCATGCTCCAGCAAGCGGCCGCTCGGCTCGATCCAGGCTAGCGGCGGCTCCTCGTACACCAAAAGCCCGCCGCGATCAGCGGCCGCCAGGAATCCCGGGTACGGCGGCCGTAGATGGGAGCGGACGAGGTTGAACCCCGCGTCCAGAATCGCGGCCACCTCGGCATCAGGCGAACGAGCGCCGGACGGGATCGGGGAGTTGCCTGGGTACACCGGCTGGAGCAGCACACCACGCACCTCAATTGGCTCGCCATTCAGCACAAGCTCGCCATCCACCCAGTCACATGAGCGCATCCCAAAGGTGCCTGACGCGGTATCCCGATCGCCCGTGTCTGACTCAATCTCTACACGCCAGCCGTACAACACGGGCCGGACAGGAGACCACGGCACAACACGGTTGAGCTCAAACTGGAACGCCGCCGTGCTCACCTCCTCCCGAAGCCGCACCGACCGCCGATCGATGCCCACTACCATGCCGCGCGGGTCGGTCAGCGTGACCACCACGCGGGCGCGCGTTGTTTCCGTGGTGCCCTTCCTGAGCTCTACCGATACCCGCGCCTGGCTCAGGTCAAGGCGCGGCGCCGCGAACACGTCTTCGATCCAGACGCGAGGCAGTAGATCAACCCACACCCCGCCCCAGGGCCCACCGAATCCCCCGTACCAAGACTCCTTCGCTGACGGAACCCGGCGCAGCGCAAGCCCGTCCACTTCGCCTCTCGGCGGCGGGTCGGTGACGCGTAACACTAGTCGATTGGCTTCCGGACGCAGCGCGTAGCTGCAATCGAACGCGAAAGGTGTGTACCCGCCTTCGTGCACGCCAAGCGCGGTGCCGTTCAGCCACGCCTCCGTCCGGTAGTTACAGCCACCAAACGCCAGCCGGGCCGCGCGGCTGGGCCACGCCTGCGCCGCGTCAAAGCCATACTCGTAGTAGCACACGCCTGAGTAGCCAGGCTCTACGTCATTCCAGATGCCAGGCACGGGCGCCAGGACCGCATGGTCGGGCAGGCCGCGGCTGTGCCAGGCGCGTCGCCTTCCCATCCTCGCCGGATCCGTGACAAAGCGCCACGCACCCGCAAGCGAGACGCGCTCACGGGTCGGCAGCTGCGTCTCAAGCACGCTGCTGCGCTACCCGCCGATGAACGCGCGAGGGAAGACTGAGATCTCCGGGATGATCACGTCCGCAGGTCTCGTCGCCAGGAACACAATGACGTCTGCCACGGCGTCCGGTCCGATCAGCAGCGAGGGGTCTTCGTTCGGCTCACTCCGCCGTCGCAAGGGAGTCAAGATCGGCCCCGGCAACACGTTGCTCACGGTGATCCCGGACTCCTTCAGGTCCAGCGCCATCGCCTCTCCTAGTCCGACCATAGCAAACTTCGCGGCCGTGTACGCGGTGCGTCGCGGACTCGCGCGCCGGCCTGCGCGAGAGGCCACACTGATGATCTTGCCGGACCGTTGCTCAACCATGTGGCGTGCCGCGGCGCGGGAGCAGAAGAACGCGCCGGTGGCGCTGGAGTCCAGGATCTCTCGCCAGTCAGGCGTCTTGACCTGAGTCAGCGAGGCTCGAACATTCGTGCCCGCGTTGTTGACCAGGATATCGATCCGACCCAGATGCTCCACGGCCCGACCGATCAGGCCATGCGCCTGCTCCTCCACGGTCACGTCGGTTGGAATGGCCACCGCGCGCCTGCCGAGCGGCGTAATGGCCGTCGCAACATCCTCGAGAGTTCCAGCGGTGCGGCCAGCGAGCGCGATGTCTGCGCCCTCACGCGCCAGCGCGATTGCGGTGGCCCGCCCTATGCCCGTCCCCGCCCCGGTCACCACCGCCACCTGCCCGTCAAGCAGTCCCACACGCCACCTCCCTGTGCTCGGCAGGAGCCGCCAGGCGGGCGCCTCCTCAAGGGGTCAGCGTATCACGCCATCTCTCGGGCGCGCGACCTCGGCAACGGCTTGGGCGCGCTGAAGCACGGATAGGGGGGAGCTAGCTCCCCCCTATCCGGGGATGGGTCCTACTGGCGTGCGCGGGGCTTCGGACCCGGCTTCCGTCGGCCGCTGGACTCGCCGCTGTCGACCCAGACCAGCAGCGTTCCGTCAACGGTCTCGCCATACTTGATGTTCGTGGTTACTTCCTTAGCGGCGCGAGAGACGTTGAGTTTTACCTTACGGAGTGTGTCTGATGAATCTGGGACAACTTCGATCGGGTTGCTTCCGCTAATGCTCAAGATTGCCTGGCGATACGGCTCCCGATCCGCGTATCCTCGGCTCTTGGAACGCAGCCGCTGCTTTGCGGATTCTGAAACCTGCCTGAACTGGACCACCTGAATCACTCCAATCGCACCATTAGTTGGCACAATTAATCGCCCAATGCTATCAGCCCGGCGATACGGTGCTCAATAGCGCGTGGACATGTTGGCTCAGGCTCACTCCACGTGTCCGCCCACCAACGCATCCGAACGTTGCGTACAGTTGCGTTTCAAGCTGGCCTGATGCTACGGTCGCTACGTGCGCAGCCCCATCGATCACGGCCCCGGCACCAGCCGCGGAGCGCGGCCCGCGATCACGGTCCGCGGACTCGGGCGCCGTTTCAGTAGCCGCCAGGCGGATGTCCACGCACTTCGTGACGTGAACCTGGAGGTGCCTTCCGGGGAGTTCTGCGTGCTGGTGGGCCCCTCCGGCTGCGGCAAGACCACCCTGCTTAGAATCCTGGCCGGACTCGATCATCCCAGCGAAGGGACGTTTCAGCTCCATCGATATGATCGTGACCGGCCATCGAACGCCATGGTGTTCCAACAAGAGTCGATCTTCCCCTGGATGACCGTATTTGACAACGTGGCATATGGCCTCCGCATGCGCGGCGCCGCAGAGCGAACGATCCGCGAGCGCGCCGGATACTTCATCGATCGGGTGGGGCTGGCCGAATTCTCCCGAGCGCTCCCGTACCAGCTTTCTGGAGGCATGAAGCAACGGGTGTCGGTTGCCCGCGCTTTCGCGACGGACCCCGAGATTCTGTTGATGGACGAGCCGTTCGGCGCACTCGATGAGCAGACCAGGTCCGTCCTACATGACGAGCTCCTCAAGATCTGGGACGAGTCACGGAAGACCGTGGTGTTCATTACTCACTCCATAGAAGAGGCGCTCGTCCTGGGAGACCGGCTTGTGGTGCTAACAGCCCGACCAGGGCGTGTGAAATCCGAGTTACCCATCCGCTTCCCGCGCCCTCGATCACCCTACGAGCTCAGAGCACTGCCCGAGTTCGGGGAGATGACCTATCAAGTCTGGAGTGATCTGAAACCAGAGGTGGTCGCCTCAGACGGCAGAGCCGTGGTGAGCGGGTGAATCACGGTCTGGCCTCTACCGTGGCCGGAGAATCCGCGATCGGACAACCCCAGCGCGGCCGACGAACGCCGCTCAGCGAGGGCGAAATGCTGGAGCGTGCCGCCGCGTGGCTCGCGCCAATCGGTCTCCTGGCGATCTGGGAGCTAGCGGTGCGGACGGGGCTCCTCGATGCACGTTTTTTCCCCGCGCCGTCTGCAATCGCTCGCACACTCTTGACGCTAAGCCTCGAGCCCCCTCAGAGTGGCAGCCTGTTCGTACACACCGCCGTCAGTCTGAGCAGAGCGGCCGTTGGATTCCTGATCGGCGCAGTTCCGGCCGTTCTTCTTGGAGTGATTATGGGGCTGGTGCCTTTGGCGCGCGCCGCGCTGCAACCTCTCGTCGCGGCGCTGTTCCCGGTGCCCAAGGTAGCGATTCTCCCCCTGGTCATGCTCATCTTCGGCCTAGGCGAGCAAAGCAAGTGGGCCATCATCGCGGTCGGCGTGTTCTTCCAGGTCCTCATCGCGACCGCGGCCGGAGTCGCGAATATCGAGCGGATCTATCTCGATGTCGGTAAGAATTTTGGCGCCAGTCGACTGGCCATGTATCGGACAATCGCACTCCCGGGAGCGCTGCCTATGATCTTCGCGGGCATTCGCCTCGGTTGGGGCGTAGCGCTCCTGCTCCTGGTCACCGCGGAAATGGTCACAGCAAAAGCCGGCCTCGGCTACCTGATCTGGCAGTCCTGGCAGACGTTCGCTGTTGAGGAGATGTACGTGGGGCTCATCACCATCGCCGCGCTGGGGATCCTCAGCTTCTGGCTCCTAGACGCGGTCGAAGCCCGCCTGATCCCCTGGAAGCCTCGCGGCGGCTGAGGCTCTCCCGGGAAACGGATTGACGCGGCCGACGCGGGGACAGATCTTGCTGATCCCGGGCATCAATGGCTCGGCGGGCGTTCTGATGGCGGTGGCCGAGCGGCTCGTTCCTTCGCTCAAGCCAATCCCCTTCGACCACAACCAGATCGTGGCTGACCCGGAGGTCGTTGCGCTGGCGGACCTCGCGGTGGCCCAGGTGCCGGGAGACGAGCCATTCTACGTCCTCGGTGAGTCATTTGGCGGCCCGGTGGCACTCACCATCGCCAGAAGGCATCCCAACCGCGTCAGGGGGCTCGTGCTGTGCGCTACGTTTGCCCGGTACCCGCGCGGGTCGCGCGCAGCGGCCTCGCTGGGCTTGTCTGCCTTCGAGCGACTGGATGAGCGCCTCGCCGGAGGCCTGATCCGCGGGACGCGCGCTATCCGCGCCATGATGTTCGTGGGACTGCGCGCATCGTCTCAGATACGCCACGCGTACCACGCCATGCCGGTCACCGCGCCCCGAGTGTATGCCAGCAAAGCGCGGGTGTGCCTGAAATTTGACGCGCGACCCTGGCTCGGGGAAGTCCGGTGCCCGTCGCTGGTCATCAGCGGCTCGCTAGACCCCGTGGTACCAGCTCGAGCCGGGCGGGAACTGGCGCAGTTGCTCGCCCATGCCGACTATCTCGAGTCCTTCGCCACCCACCACCTGGTGCACGTCACCCGCGCCGATACAATCGGCGGCCGCGTGGAAGCCTGGCTCGATCAGGTAGATCCGGGTGGTTCGAGCACGTCCGCGCGATCGATGCCGCTGGCATGAACGCGCACCAGGCGCTTTGGAGCGGCATCCGGGCGTCTGGTAGCATCCGGCCGGAATCCACACCAGAGTAACCAGCGCCCAACCATGCAGTCAGTCGTCAATGCAACGTACGCCGGCGCCCAGCTCATCCTGTTGCTCATCATCGGCTGGGTGGTCGTCTACATCGCCGGGCGTTACACAGAACGCCGCCTACGCAAACAGCAGTCCGCGCCAAGCATCCTGGGCGGTGTCGGCGTGCTCTTTGATTACTCCAACGTCGTGGGAATCCCCGTGCTGCTGCTCGGCACCGCCTACCTCGTCTGGGCGATGGCGTTTGGCGGCGGCCTTGGCAGCGGCCCCACCGCGCTGGTGATCCTCTTCATGACGCTGGCAGGCCTGCTCATAGGCTTTGGTCCCGGTCTGCGGCGTTGAGCCCCGCCGCGATCTGGCGCCGCTGCTCCGGTGCCGTCGCGCGCCATCCAGACATGCTGGCGCTCGCGCTCATCCTCACGGTCGCCATGGTCGCCCGAGGCGTCCTCCTTTACCGCGCGCCGCTCTTCGTCCGACATGACAGCATTGCCTACCTCCAGACGGGGTATGAGCTTGCACGCGGGCACGGATTCGACCTGCCGCAACGACGGACGCCGCTTTACCCTGCGTTTCTAGGCGCTGTCATCTGGAGCCTGGGTGAAGACCCGCGCGCGATCGCGTTTGCCCAGCACGCACTGGGGCTATTGACGATCGCCGCGACGTATCTCCTGGCGAGAGAGCTCTTCGGCCGAGCCGCGGCGCTTTTCGCCGCGCTGCTGGTGGCCATCTCAGCCCCGCTGCTGATCTACGAGCACTACATCCTGGCAGAGCCCGTATTCATCCCCCTCCTGGTCTCAGGATGCTGGCTGGCGGTGCGATCACTGGGGCAACGGGCTAACCGAGGACTGTTTGTCGCCGGCGTGCTGCTCGCGCTCGCAGCGCTTGCCCGCCCCATTGGCCAGGCCGCGCTGTTCGCCGTCCCTGTGGCCGTACTCGCGCAACAGGGCTCCATTAGACGAAGCCTCAGACCGTGGCTAGCCGCCGCCGCGGGGATCGCGCTGGTGCTGGTCCCATGGATGGCGCGCAGCCTCGTGGTGCAGGGCGAGGCCTCGGCCGGAGCGCTCGGCCAGACCCTGGTGGGGCGCATCGTTCGGCATGACGAGGGCTTCGTCCTTCCGAGTCCCACTAGCCCCAGCCGTCACACCGATCCCACCGCAATCGCCGTGCGCCAGCTCATCCTGACCCAGATGGCACGGGACGCCCGTCCGAGCGCGATCAACCACCGCGTTCGGAGCCAGTTCGGGCTGACTGAGAGAGAGGCAAACGCGGCTATGCAGGATGTCGCGATTGAGATCTTCCGCTCGCAGCCGGAGCGGTACGTCGAGGGGACCATTGCCAAGTTCCGCCGGTTGATCGTCGGGGAGGACGAGCGGCTCAGGTTCCATTGGGCCACGAGCAAGGACGGCGAGCTCCGAGATGATTGGCTGGCGGAGCCCAGCATCGCGCACTTGTATGCACCACCAACCGCGCTTCAAGAGCGCGGGTACCCGTCAGCCGAGCTGGTGACCCGCGTGTTTCAGCCGTACCTCTGGCGCTGGGTCCTGGGGCCAGTCGCCCTCGTGGGACTTGCGTTCGGGCTGCGTCGCGAGCGCCGAGCGGCGTCGCTGCTGCTGGTGGGTGTGTCACTCGCCCTGGTAGTCCCCAGCGCTGCCCTGGTGGGCTATGTGCCACGGTACCGCTACCCCACGGATCCACTCATCGCCGTATTCGTCGCGGGCGGCGCCGTGTCCGTGCTCAGCCTGATCGGTGCAGCATTCCGCCGCGCTGGCCGAGGGCGGGTGGCGGCGGTACCGGCCCCCTCTTGATGAACCCAGGAACGCCCGCAGCGGAAACGGTGCGCGCGCTCATTCAGCGGTGTATGATGCTGCCCACGGCGGCTGCCACCGGGGATTAACCCGCCGAAAACGTGTAGGGAGCGAGCGTTAATGTCGGGCCGCTAGCATAGCACCGACATGACAACGTACAGCCGGCCGCCAACGACGATGGCCTTAGCAACCGTTTCCGAGTCCACGTCCAGGAGCCGCCTCGCCCGCGAGTGGCGAGACTGGGCGCTTTTCGTCGCCCTTGTCGGCCCAAACCTGCTCCTCTTTGGACTGTTCAACTACCGTCCGCTCGTCTACAACGCCTACCTCAGTCTGCACGACTGGAACATGATCTCACCGCTGGCGGACTGGGTGGGGCTCACCAACTATCGCGAGGCGTTCACCTCGCCATCATTCGGCAAAGTGCTCGTCAACACCTTTGTGCTCATGGGTGGGTCCGTCGCCACGACGCTGGTCATAGGACTGGCTCTGGCACTGCTGCTCAATCAGCCGCTGCGCGGCCGCAACGCGTCGCGCAGCATCCTCTTTGCACCCCACATCCTCTCCGGCGCCGCCATCGGCGTCGTCTGGGTATTCATCTTTGATCCCAACTACGGCCTATTCCGCCAATTTCTAGCCCCACTTGGCCTGACCTCCCCCAACTTCCTGCGAGATCCGAACTGGGCAATGTTCGCCGTCGTTCTCGTGTACGCCTGGAAGAACGTGGGCTACACCCTGGTCATCTTCCTTGCCGGCCTGCAGGCAATCCCCCGCGAGCTCTATGAGGCCGCCACCACCGATGGTGCCAACGCCTGGCACCGCTTTCGCCACGTCACCATCCCCGGCCTATCGCCCATCACCTTCTTCCTGCTAGTGACGGGTGTGCTTTTCAGTTTCCAGACCTTTGACGTGATCCACGTCATGACCCGCGGCGGGCCGGTGGACGCCACCACCACGCTGGTCTACTACCTGTACGAGCAGGGCTTCGTGGGCTTCAACGCGGGCCGTGCCGGTGTTTCAGCCGTAGTTCTGTTCATACTGATGTTCATCATCACCGTACTCCAGGTTCGCTACGTCGAGCGACGGGTGAGCTATGGCTGAACAGGCTCAGGGACGCAGGGGTCGCGCATAGATGGCCGCCGTCTCAGAAACCGTCCGGGCAACGACGTGGGTCACCACCGGCAGTCGCACGCCGGTCATCACACGGGCCGCCGGTTACGCGGCCATGCTGCTGGCGGTCGCCGCCATCGGCGTGCCCCTGGCGTGGCTTCTCTCCGCGGCGTTCAAGAACAACCCGGAGATCTACGTTATCCCCGCCACGTGGATCCCACGCGAGCCCACCATCCAGAACTTCGCCCGCGCTTGGAACGCCGCGCCCTTCGGCACTTTCTACTGGAACAGCGTCGTGGTCACCACGCTCGGCACCATCGGAAAACTCATCACCGGCACGCTCACGGCCTACGCCCTGGTGTTCATCCAGTTCCCGGAGCGCGCCAAGAGCGTGGTGTTCGTCCTGATCCTCGGTGCCCTCATGGTCCCCCCGCAGGTCACGGTGGTCCCCAACTTTCTGCTCATGGCAGATCTGGACTGGGTAAACACCATGCAGGCACTCGTGATCCCCAGCATCCCAACAGCGGTGGGGACCTTCCTACTGCGTCAGGCCTTCCTGGGGCTGCCCAGGGAGGTGGTAGATGCCGCGCGGATCGACGGAGCAGGTCACGCGCGGCTCCTCTGGAGCGTCCTTCTGCCCCTGGCGTTGCCCGTACTCGTCACGTTCACGCTGCTCGCCACCGAGGGTATCTGGAACGAGTTCCTGTGGCCGCTGGTCATCACAAACACGGCGTCCATGCGGACCCTGCCACTGGGCATCTTCTTCCTGTTGGACCAGGAGGGGAACACCCAATGGGGCGTGGTCATGGCGGGCACGCTCTTCGTCATCATGCCGCTGATCGCGCTGTTCCTCTGGGCGCAGCGCCACATCGTGGAAGGGATCGCGGCCGGCGCGATCAAGGGATAGGTTCACTCACTCGTTTCGAGTGACATCCACATCGGAGGGAGACTCATGCGCATCGTGTCACGTCGGACAGTTGTCCAGGTCCTTCTGGGCTCAGGCGGCCTTGCCCTGCTGACCGCCTGCGGCCAGACAGCCGCGCCGGCCCAGAAGGCGGCGGAGCCCGCCAAGCCGGTCGAGACCAAGCCTACCGCGGCTCCGGCGGCACCCGCCGCGGCGCCCGCCGCCACCCAGGCCGCACCGGCGAAGCCGGCGGAGGCCGCCAAGCCAGCGGCCGCTTCCGCCCAGGCCGCCGCCACGGGATCGCAGGTCAAGATCGTCTACTGGGGCTCGTTCTCGGGCAACCTGGGCAAGGCCGAGCAAGAGACGGTGGAAAAGTTCAACGCCTCACAAAAGGACGTTGTCGTCGAATACCAGTTCCAGGGCAGCTACGAAGAGACCGCCCAGAAGCTCACGGCGGCTCTCCAGGCGCGGCAGGCCCCGGACATGTCGCTGCTGTCAGATGTCTGGTGGTTCAAGTTCTACAGCAACAAGATGCTGGCGCCGCTGGACGAGTTCGTCAAGAAGGCCAACGTCGACCTGAAGGACTACCAGGACTCGCTGATCAACGAGGGTATCCGCAAGGGACAGCTCTTCTGGGTGCCGTTCGCCCGCAGCACGCCGATCTTCTACTACAACAAGGACGCCTGGAAGGCAGCCGGCCTCCCAGATCGCGGTCCTGAGACCTGGGATGAGTTCAAGACCTGGACTCCCAAGCTCCTCAAGAAGGACGGCAGCGGCAACGTCTCGCAATACCCGTTCGCGCACCCCGGCGCGGCCAGCTACATCGCCTGGCTGTTCCAGGGCGTGGCCTGGCAGTGGGGCGGCGCATACTCCAATCCGGACTTCACCATCCGCATCGCGGAGCCGCCAGTGGTCCAGGCCGCGGAATTCTACCGATCGTCAGTGGCAGACGGCTGGGCCAGCACGCCCAAGGACCTGGACGTGGAGTTCCGCACCGGCGTGGCCGCGTCCATCATGGGCTCCACTGCCGGTCTAGCCGGCCATGAAGCGAATTCCAAGTTCCCCGTTGGCACTGCGTTCCTGCCCAAGGGACCGGCTGGTTTTGGCTGCTGCACCGGCGGGTCCGGCATGGCCATCCTGGCCAGCACGCCCAAGGAGAAGCAGGAGGCGGCCTTCAAGTTCATCCAGTTCGCCACCTCGACGGAGCACACCGCCTGGTGGTCGCAGAACACGGGCTACATGCCCGTCCGCAAGTCAGCCGTGGACGGCCCCATGCAGAAGTTCTACGCTGAAAAGCCCAATTTTCTGACCACTGTCAAGCAGCTTCCACAGACCAAGCCGCAGGACGCCGCCCGTGTGTTCATCCCCAACGGCGATCAGATCATTGGCAAGGGCCTGGAGCGGATCACCATCAACAAGGAAGCGCCCGAGGGCGTCTGGAAGGATGTCGCCGCCACCCTCACCAAGGAGGCGGAAGCCGTTGTGAAGCTCGTCAAGGCCGTGGAGGGCTGAGGCTCAGAACAGTCGAACGCCACACGCAGCGAGAGGGGCGGCCGGTTGGCCGCCCCTCTCTTCTTGCGTGACCGGGACCTGCGGCTAGCCGCCGTAGACTTCCTTGAGCTGTCCCTCTGCCCACTTCGCAGCCGCCTCCGGCGTCTCGCCGCCGATGGCCTTCGCGAACATGTCCACGACGATGTACTTGGACCAGGCAAGGCCAGCCTTCTGATCCGGGGGGCCAGGCCACCCGATCATGCGCCCGTACTTGCCCACCTCCTTGAACATCTTGAGGATCGGGGGGAACTTGTCCCAGGGCAGCGCCGCATCATGCTTCTCGCTCACACCGCCGTAGTAGCCTTCGTTTTCCGTGAACAGCGGGACATACGTTGCATCGCTGATCTTCCAGCGCAGGAACTCCTTCGCCGCGTCAATGTTCTTGCTGTACTTCGGGATCACGTAGTTGTCGATGCCCGGCAGTACGAACTGGCCCTTCGGCCCCTTCGGCAGCACATCTAGCCCGATGTCGTCGAAGAACGGCTGCTTGTCCTTTCGGGCGACGAACCAGATGCTGCTCCCGTTCACGGTCGCCGAGACGCTCTCGCTCAGAAAGGCCCGATTGTTCGCGCTGTCGTCCCACCCCAGCCCAGTCTCGTCGTACGCGTCCTTGTACCACTGCTTCATGTCCGTCAAGGCCTTAATGACCTCGGGCGAGTTCACCGCGACCTTTCCCTGCTCGTCGCGCTCCCGACCACCGTAATTCCACATGACGGCGTAGCACCACCCGGGAGGGTCGCCAAAGCTGTGCCCGAACGCCTGACCAAACGGCCGCCCCTTGGCCTTCAGCTTCTTTCCAGCTTCGTGGTAGGCGTCGAGCGTCTCGGGGAATTTCTCAGAGCCGATCTCCTTGAACCAGGACTTGCGCCAGTGGACAACCCCGCCGCCCTGGTCGTGAGGCATCGCTAGATACTTCCCATCCACCTTTGTGGCCGAGTCCACGGAGGGATAGAAGTCGCCCCACTTCTTCTTGATCTCGTCTACCACGTCGGAGACGTCAGCCATGCTCTCTTTGTACGTGTGGGCCCAGTTGTCCCGGATGTGCACGATGTCCGGTCCGGCGCCGGCCTGGATGGCAGCCGAGAGCTTCGGCTGCACATCGTTGACGTTGATGACCTCAACGTTCACCTTTGCGCCGGTCTGCTTCTCGAACTCCTCGGCGACCTGTTTCTTCACCATCGCGTCCGCGGTGGGGATGAAGCTGGCCCACTGGATCATGGACAGGGTTACGCCCTTCAGGCTGATTGGCCCCTTGGCCGCCGGTGCCGCCTGACCCGCCGGCGCCGCCGGTGCGGCTGCCGCGGGAGCGGCCGTGGCCGCGGGTGCTGCCGCCGGGGCAGCCGGCTTCGCCTCGGCGGGCTTCGGAGCCTCGGTTGGCTTCGGAGCCGGCGCCTGCGTCGCACCTCCGCAGGCGCTCAGGAGCAGCATGGCGCTAGTCCCGAGCGCGCCCTGGAGAAATCCACGGCGCGAGACGGAGCGCACACGCTCAAATGGCCCAGAAAACGACATCGTTCCCTCCAGCGGAATCACAGGCCGACCACGCAGACTGAGTCTGGCCGTTGCACGCTCGCGAGCCACACGCCACGAGCACCTGCGCGGTAGCGTAGAGTGGACCCAGGGGACTGTCAATAGAACTTCTGTTCCATCTCCTGGCGAGTCAGCCCCGCCTGACGTCCGGATCCGGCGGCGGCGGGTTGCCGACTACCTTGAACACTTGCCAGTTCCCAACCTGGCGCTCCAGCAGGGCCCACGGCGTCGACCCTTCGATCAGCTCAGGGTGCACGATGAGCAGCCTGGCGCGATCGGCCATCGAGACCACACTCCCTGGCGTTCGAATCAGCAGGTGATCAGCACGCCCCAACGGGGTTGCCAGAATGGCCTCAAAGTCGCGATTCGGCGTCACAATCAACCGCTCCGGATGGCGCGTGAACAGCGAGATCGGGAACCCGGTGACGGCGTCCACAAGCACCGTTGAGCCTTCCGGCAGATCATCCACCCAGCGTGCTAGCTCGCGTTCCGCCGGAAACGTGGTGAAAGCGCCCTCGTCGTACGGCTTACCCGCCACGTGCGCCAGGATCGCGTATTCCATCCGACCGATCTTCGGATCCGTCACGGCGCCCAGAGCCACCACCGCGGAGATCGCCATAGAGAGCAGGAGCAACAGCCCAAGAAGCGAGTCCAGCAGCCGATCACGCTTCGCCACCGCAAAAGCCTCGATCGCGAGAAAGACGCTGCCGGGGACACCATACAGGTAGTAGCGCAGCCAGCCCTCCGATTGGCCCTGAAAGAGCTGCGCCGCCGCGAATAGCGGAAACGCCAGCCAGAGCCCCAGCATCGCGAGCGACGCGGCGCTACGGCTCGCCGCGGCCAGGCCCGCGACCAGGGGAATCGCAACGAAGAACGCCAGCGACAGCATGGCCGTGCGGTCCAGCGCGTACTCCAGCGACCCCATGACGTTGAGGTACAGCGGGTGGAGCAGCCCGTACAGTGGGTGCGACTCGTAGACCGTGCTGCGGATGTATTCCGTCATCGTGCGATTGGAGTACGGCCCCGCCGCAAAATAGAGCGGCTCGCCCAGGATCTGCCAGCTCAGAAAGATCCACAGCGCGATCGTGTACGCCAATGGCGCCCCAAACACCAGCATGTCGGCCACCATGGGCCAGAGTGTGCGCCACGCCCTCCGAACGTGCACAGCGGCCACGATGGCACCGATGGCCAGCGCCGCGGGCAGCGACTCGTAGCGGATCAGAAACGCGGCCGCGCACAGCAGGCCAGTGCCGCCGAGCAGCACGGGGCGGCGGTTCTTGACCCAGAGCGCGGTGCAAATTGCCATCAGGCTGATGGTCAGAATGAATGGCGCCTCGGCCAGACCGTCGATCGCCTGCAGGACGATGAGCGGGTGGACGGCATACAGCAGGATGAGAGGGCGGCGCAGCCAGGCGAACACGCCCCGGTGCCGCGCGTACGCGTCGAATACCCACAGTGTCGCCACGGTCGCGGCCACGGAGGTGATCTCGCCAGCGAGCTGAGGGTAGCCCAGCGGGCGAAGGAGCAGCAAGAGCGGGATCTGCGCCAGTGTCGCTAGCGGAGTCCATACGAAGCCAATGGCGGCCAGGTGCGGATCTCGTCCGAACACCGAGAAGTCCGCGTGCGCGGTGCGGCTCAGCGAGTCCGGGTCGTGGTAGCCGATGCCCACGGCAAGCCCGATGGACAGCGCGGAGTACGCGACCAGCGCCACCGCAAGCCAGAACCAACCGGGCCCCGCCAGTACCTGGCCCTGAAAGCCCCAGGGCCAGGATACGGGCAGGTGGAGCCATGGGCGTGGGGAATCGCGCCACGGAGCGTAGACGGTGGCCATCGCGACAGATAACGCGCGCGGAACGGCCGCGGGCCCGGGCCACAGCGCGGACATCCGGGCCGCGGTACACGGGGGCCACGTTCTCTCACGTGAAATTGACCGCGCAACGGCTCCGCCGCCGACGGCGAAGGTTGCCTCATCCTCTGCTGCCATTGAACTGTAGAGTTACGTCCAGCACACCAAACATACGCCCCCTGGCATGGTGTCTTCGCGCTGCGGAGCGCTATGCGCTCGCGGCTACCCTGCTGCTGACAATCCTGGCCCAGCCGATCAGTTTCGCCCAGGCGGAGGCGGACTCCTCGCTCGAACCTTCCGACGAGCGGCCGATCTCCATCGGCACCTTCTTCGACGAGCCGGACGTGCCGATTGTGGTCCAGGGACTCTGGGAGACCATCGATGATCGTGACTTGACGATCACGCTGTATTCGCTCATCAGTCACTTCGCCAGCCGCCACGGCATCACGCCAAGCCTGGATCACCCGGGCGTCGCATACGAAGATCATGGCGGTCCAGACCGATTTGTCCGACTGACGCGTGCCGGTGACGACCAGTCCTGGATCGAAGGCCGCGTGCTGCACGTCCCGGCGGACCGGTCCGCCGTGGACGCGCTCGCCGCGCGCTTCGAGGCGGGCCGTCCCCAGTACGCCCTGCCCGCCGAGTCACCCCACTTCAGCACCCTGGAGCCGATGCACGCCGTTGCATTGCGCGATCTACCACGCGGCCAACGCGTTGAGTCCCACCCGCGCAATCAGATCCTGTCGTTCAACCTGACAATCGAGTTGCTGGGCGGCTGGCCCCGCGCACTCTGGCTGGATCCCGGCCAGTTTCGGGAGCAGGAGATGTTCCAGGCGCCGGTCAGGGTTCGGCTCAACGGTGAGCTCGTGGGCACCATCCCGTCACGTCCGCGAGGTCAGCTTGACGCCGTGCGGATCGACACCCGCCAGCTTGACACCGACAATCTCCTCGAGCTGGAGCCTGTCACAGTCACCGGATCCGGCTTCTGTGACGCTGATGTCTGCCAGCACAGTCTGATCCGCCCAGACACGTACCTCCGCTGGCACGACTACGGCCCAGGGCGAGGAGAGATCCGCGAGGTGCCCGCGATGTTGCGTTCCGCGCCATCGCTAGTCCTCCAGGACAGTGGGTTGGACACCGTGCTCGCCGCGGCCGCGCTCATCGGGGGCATCAATCGCCACACCATGCGCTGGGTCCCGCCCCGCCTGCACCTGCGCTGCTGCGTGCCAGCAGAGAGCCACGAGCCGTTCACGCTCCTCGTGGGACCTGGAGCCCTGGAATCCATGCGGACGGCGGCGGTAGTACCAGGCCTTCCCTGGACGTTAACCGACCGCCGCCTCGGTCGTGGTCCGGTACGGTTCGGGCCGGAGGACGCATACGCGCTGATGTCGTACGAGACGGGCCCACGCGCGAGACTTGCCGTCCAGGCTTCACCCCTCGCGGTGGCCACCCTGCCCATGGCGTTGGACGCGCTCTTCGCCGACGAGATGTGGCCGTTTGTCGCGGGCGACATTGCGCTGTGGCGGCCGGGCGGCTGGCAGACCGTTCACACCGAACTGCCGGGCTTCCAGATAAACGTCGCGCCACGAGCGAACAACGCGTGGCACATGAGCAACGTGCGGATCGCCACGTTCCTGTATGGATCAGCGCTCATCGTCTATTTGTGGTACCGCGCGTACCTGAATCTCGGCCGCCAGATGGATCAGGCCAGATCGAGCCTCACGGGAGCTAGTGGTGATTCGAGCGCTGCCTAGTCCCGTCGTGCCTCCGTTTGATTTGGCATTCCACGAGCTCGCAACACTCAAGGAGGAGCAACGCCTCCTACTGATCCGGATGATCGCCACCGGCATCCTCACCTCCCAGCAAGCCCAGGACGCCATCGACATTCACCGGGATCACCTCACTCCGCTGCTGGACATCCTTGGCGCGCGGGCCGGCATCCGTCCACGGCAGTACGCCGAACATCTTGCCGCTGTCACCGGCATCCGGTACGTGAGCGACCTGGTAGGTTCTGACGCCCTGTCGCTCGATCGCGAATTCGTGGTCCAGTTCAATCCAACGGATCTTACGCGTGAGCTATTTTGCCCTCTCACGGCTGACGGTGCGGTGGTGCGAGTTCTCGCCGTGGACCCAACGAATCCGAACATCCTGGAGCTGGTTCAGGCCGTTGTCCCGGATGCGGAGCTCAGCATCGGCATTGGCACGGAGGTAGACGTCACGTGGCTAGTTGCCAACCTGTTCCGCGGCTCGCTGCTGGACGGCGCCGTCCATGAGCTCCGACTAGCTCACCCCGAGCAGTCCGCGGCCCGAGTGTTCTCCGGACCCCAGATCATCGGCTTCGCAATCCTGTCCGTGGCGATGCTCGGATCGATCATCCTGTTCCCGCTGGACACGGTGAAGACGCTGATGGCCATCGTCTCGGTGTTCTTCGCCGTCTCCATCCTCTACAAGCTCTCCCTCAGTGTAGTCGGCCTATTGACTGAGCACCGCGAAGCCGCGCCCACACCCAGCTCCGAGCGCATTCCAGACCACGAGCTACCCATCTACAGCATCCTGGTCCCCGTATACCGCGAGCCGGAGGTCATCCCCATTCTGCTCGCCGCTCTGGGCGGCATGGACTACCCGTCCGAAAAACTAGATGTCCTGCTATTGCTGGAGGCAGACGACCTCGAGACCATCGCGTCCGCGAAGGCCGCTCGCCCCCCTGCGTTTGTCCGATTTATCTACATCCCGCCCAGCCAGCCCCGCACCAAGCCCAAGGCCTGCAATTACGGCCTGGACTTCGCGCGCGGCGAATACGTGACGATCTATGACGCGGAAGACATCCCCGATCCAGGCCAGCTCAGAAAGGCCGTCCATGCCTTCCGCGTCGGCGGCGACGACCTCGTGTGCGTCCAGGCGGCACTCAATTACTTCAACGCCCGAGAGAACTACCTGACCAGGATGTTTACGCTGGAATACACCTACTGGTTTGACACCCTACTGCCGGGTCTGGACCGCCTGGGGCTGCCGATCCCCCTCGGCGGGACCAGCAATCACTTCAACATCGACAAGCTGCGCAAGCTGGGCGCCTGGGACCCCTTTAACGTCACCGAGGACGCCGACCTGGGCATCCGTGCGTCGGCGGAACAGCTCCGTGTGGGAGTCATCGAGTCCACCACGATGGAGGAGGCCTGCAAGAAACCCAAGATCTGGCTCAAGCAGCGCAGCCGCTGGATCAAGGGCTACATGCAGACCTGGCTCGTCCACAACCGGAGCCCCTTCCAGCTCCTCAGCGCTATCGGTTTCAAGAGCTGGGTCAGCTATCAGCTCTTCATCGGCGGCGCCGTGCTGACGTTCCTGGCGCAGCCCTGGCTGTGGGCGATGCTCCTGGTGTGGCTCGTGTTTCGGCCGTACTTCATCGACGACGTGTTCGACGGGTGGCTGTTCTACATCTCCGCCGTCACCACGCTCACCGGAACGTTTGCCGGAGTCTACCTCAACATCCTGGCGGCGGTGCGTCGCAACTACCACGACCTCGCGCTCTACGCTCTGACCAACCCGCTTTACTGGTGCATGCACTCAATTGCCGCGCATATCGCGCTCTGGCAGCTCTTCACGAAGCCCTTCTACTGGGAGAAAACCACGCATGGGCTCACGACGTTCTCCACTCATGCTCTACTGAACAAGGTGAATCCCTCCGCCGGCCCTAGCCCTACCCCGCCAGCCCCAGATCCGCGGCCACTGGCCGCAGCGAGTTGATGACGAACTGGATGTGTTCGGCGGGATCCTCACCCGTCTCGCCAAACATCTCCTCGAACGACGTGTAGATATCCTCGCGCACCACGCCCCGGGCGAAGGCCTTATCCTTCAGCTTCTTCTTCACTCGGTCAGGCGTCACGTTTCCCAGATCCCGTCCATACACCAGTGCGCAGGCCGTGACGAACCCGGTAAGCTCGTCCACGGCGAAGATCGTCTTCTTCAACGGCGTGTCCCGCAATGTGCCGGTGAACGGAGCGTGCGCCAGAACGCCCTCCACGATGACCTCCGGCCAGCCCAGATCGCGGAGAATCTGGGCGCCCACGTACGGGTGCTGCTCTGGGTTCGCCTCGTAGTCAAAATCATGAAGCAGGCCAACGATGCCCCAGAGCTCCTCGTCCTCGCCGTATCTCCTGGCAAACGCCCGCATAGCCGCCTCTACAGCCAGGCCGTGCTTACGAAGCTGATCGGACTTGGTGTGCTCGTGCAGGATCGCAAGCGCATCTGCGCGCGTAGGCATACGCCCTCCCTGGGTCAAGCTCAAGAGCCGCGCCCGATTGTCGCGTCTTCTGCGGACGGCCCAGCGGCGCCAGTCGCGCGCGCCAGATCCTCTGGCGAGACAATGGTACGGACGGCCTTCAGAAACGCGCCAACGCTTCCAGCGGTCTCGCGCAGTCGGGCCAGGCGGACCGGCGTTCGGCTTGCACCAGCCGCCGCGTCACCGTAGCTCCCGTAAAACGCGAAATACGCCTGGTTCAGCTTGCGCACGTTGAATCCCGCCTGCGCCAGCTCGTCCCGTCGCTCGCGCATGTATGCCTCCGCTTCCTCCACGCGGCCACTGGAAAGCAACGCATCAACCTCGGTCCTGGTCTCGCGGATCATCGCCCTGAACAGACGGTCGCCGCCGGGAGATGCCTCCCGTGCGGAGGGCGCAATCCCCAGCTCAGCCGCCACCCGCCGCCCAATCTCGCGAGACGCCATGTCAGCGGCCGTCTCGTTCACCTCGCGCGCAAATCCGCCCTGCCAGTAGGCCATCCCTAGCGGCGAGAAGAACAGATACGCGTGCACCCACTCGTGGGCGGCCGCCACCACCAGCTCGCCGGGCGGCTGATTCTCCAGCACCATCGCCGGATAGGTGGCAAGCCCGCCGATTGGCACAGTAAGCGACGATACACCCAGACGATCCACCCGGCGTTCCAACGCTTCCGCATCCGCGAGTGTGATATCCGGACGGAGCAGCTCCGATTGGCGAACCACGATGCGTCCGCGCTCTGCCACGATCAGCACACGCGGTGGCTCCACCAACGCAAAGCTCAGAGGCGGCAGAAGCACGGGTTCGCGAGCCCACGGCAGATCGAGTCCCAGCCCCTCTGTCACAAGCGCTCTGGACACCGCGCGGGAGATCACGGCCTCCAACTCGCCACGGTGCGCGCGTCGCACCTCAGTGGACCCATTCAGGACGCCGGGCGGCGCGGCCTCGGCGACCTCGGCGGAATGCAAAGCGTCACGAATCAGCGGCGCCCCTCGCTCCCAGAGCTTCTCAACCTCCCACGCGGCGAGGCTGAATCGGTGCGGCGAAGACAGTAGTGTGACGTGCGGTCCCGCAGGCGCGGAGCCCGTGAACAACAGTGCCGCGCACAGGGCCGCTACTGGCCAACGGACGGCGCGAGACCGAGTCGGCGTCCACGGCACCAGCCGGAACGACACCCGCGCAGTCGCCGGAAACAACACGCCCACGGCAAGATTCTAGTGACGTACCACTCCCGCGGACAGCATTCCGCCCACACTGACGCCCCTGGTATCGCCGGTAGCGATGGATCACGCGGCCGCGGCTGACTTATAGTTGCGCACCGATCAGGTCATGCGGACGAGCCCAACGGCCGGAGACCACGCAGCAGATCCCGCCGCGGAAGAGGCGCGAATCGTAGCCGCGGCGCGCGATGGCGACGTGGATGCTTTCAACTTGCTCGTCACCACGTACCAGACGCTGGTATTCAATGTCTGCGTGAGGACGCTGGGCAGCGCTGACGACGCCGCGGACGCCAGCCAGGACGCATTCATCAACGCGTTCCGCGCACTCCGTGAATTCCGGGGCGGCTCCTTCAAAGCATGGCTCCTGAGAATCGCCGTCAACGGCTGCTACGACATCCTGCGGCGACGGCAGCGCCGTCCATCGCGCTCACTCGAAGAGCTTGCCGAGCAGGCGGAAGGCGAGTTCGAGCCCCGGGACCCTAAGTCCGGTCCAGACGGCCTGGCACTGGACGCGGAGACCGCCGCCGCCATCCAGGATGGTCTGGCCCGGCTGCCCGAAGAGCAGCGGATGCTGGTATTGCTCTGCGACGTGCAGGGGCTGAACTACGAGGAGGCGGCCGACACGCTACAGATCGCGCTGGGCACGGTGAAATCGCGCCTGAGCCGAGCCCGTGCCAGATTGCGCGATTTTCTGTCAAGCCAAGGGGAACTTCCGGGCGATCCCCGGCGTCTGAACCAGCAACCACAGTAAGTCGCGCCCAGCGCGCGCGTGTCCATCGAAGACCGGAGAGCGACGAGAGTTGAGTAGGGAAGAGACTTGAGCGAGGACGACAGAGCGGTCCACCTGACGGATGATGACCTGGCAGACGCCGTCGCCGGCCTGGCAGACGAGCGAATGCGCCGACACATCGCCGCGTGTGCGCCCTGCCGCGACCTGGTTGACAATCACCGCCTGGTCCGGGCGGCCCTGGCTGCGCTCCCCACCGTCCGCCTGCCCCGTCAGCACTCATTCCACATCGCTCGCAGAAACGTCATCCGCTTCCCACGGATCGCCGCATGGTCCCGTGGGCTAGCATCCCTCGCAGCGGCAGTCTTTCTCATCATCTTCGGGCTGGATGTCGTGGGTATGGCCGAGAGTCCAGACCAAACCGCGCGAGACGCTGCTCCTATCGCCAAACTGGCCGTTCACCCAGGGGCGGCGGATGCAGCGCTCATGGCACGCCCAGCCAGCGCGCCCGCTGAGAGCGGGCGCGACGCCGACGCCGCACCTGCCGCACGCACGCTCGCACAACTGGAGGCAAAGCCGGCGCCGGCTACGTGGCTGTCGTCCGGCTCGCTGCCCCCCACCCGGTTCGCTTGGATCATGGGCGGGCTGGCCACCTCCGCGCTCGTGGCGGCGGCCATCGTGTCGTCCCGGTTGCGGCGTCCCGTGATCGAGCCACGCGTCCGCCAGGCCTAGCCAGCGGATGTCAGCCGCTGTGCGGCAACTCCAGCACGGCCACATCCAGAGCCAGCCGCGGGTTCGCGTTCTGGTCCAGCGCCGTGACCACGTCACGTAACCTCGCGGCCGCGGAGGCCGGCCGAGATATCGCCCCCGCGGCGCGAAGCAGGTCATCGAGGCAGTCGGGATTCCGGATAAGCCCGCCCCGTCCCCGCTGCACAAGCGCCGCATCCCGCAACCAGGCGGTCCAGTGGCCAAGCGTTGCCCTGACCAGGCCGGGCTTAGCTGACCACTGATCGGCCAGCTCACGCGCGGCCCCGAGACGGCGGAAACGGTCCGCCGCCAGCAGCTCTCTGAGCTGGCTAAGCGCGGCTGCCCGCTGATCGAGCAATGACGGATCGTCCGCCATCCGCGCGGCCGCACCCGGACGCCCCTGCGCCAGCGTCGCAATCAACGAAGCCTGAGCCGCGTCCAGCGCCGACCGCTCGGCAATCCAGCGCTCCAGCGCGGCCTTTGCCACCGGACGTAGCCGTAGCTGCTGACAGCGTGAGACCACGGTAGCCAGCGTGGCCGCGGCATCCGAACACGTCAGGACCAAACAGACGTGGGGCGGCGGCTCCTCCATGGTCTTCAGCAGCCGGGTGGCCGCGTCCGGCTGAAGCAGCTCGGCCTGCTCGATGATAAACACCTTCTTCGATGCATCGGTCGGACGGAGCGCCGCGTCAGCCTGGATGGACTCCACGTCATCCACCCTGATCAGTCGGTGCGGCGGCTTGACGCCCACAGACTGCACTTCCGGATGCCGCTCCGCCAGGATAAGCCGACATCGGCGGCACGTGCCGCAGTTGGTCCCGCGCTCGCAGTTCAACGCTCTGGCTAACTCACGCCCCAGCAGCGACTTGCCAACCGATGCCGGCCCGGTGATCAGATAGGCGTGCGCCGTGCTGCCAGTACGCACGGCACGGTCCAGCACGGCCACCTGACGGTCGTGCCCAAAGATTTGCCAGCCCATGGGCGGCCTACATACCGGTCAGCGGCGGCGGCTGAATCCTCAACTCATTGATGATCGCCCGCACGCCGGGCACGGCCCGCGCGGTGTCCTCGGCGTACTCGCGGTCCTCATCGGTGATCACCTCGCCGCCGATGGTCACAACGCCGCGATCCGCGGTCGCTTTCAATCCATGCACCCAGATGCCCGCGTGTGAGATCAGCACAGCCTCCACACGAGCGCCCAGCGCCAGGTCCGCAGCCATCGCCAGCGATTGAGCCGTCGGCGTCACCTCCGCCCGCTCAACGGCAAAGCTCAAGAAGTCCGTCGCGGAGTCAATATCCAGAAACCCGGTGTTGAGGACCAGGTCGTAGCCATGAACGTCGTTCCAGTCAGCATTGTGCATGTAACGGATGTATCCACCGCGCTCGCGATCGCTCCGGCGTACAACGTCCGTGGCCTGCTCGCGAGAGAGCGGTCCAGGCCTCACCTGGACGCCCTTCTCCATCACGCGCTCCACACGGACGTCTGATGGGGCCACCATGGAAACTCGCAATGCGTGCGCCATGCCGCGCAGCAAGAAGTTGCCACCGAGGCCCACGATCACCGCATCATTGTCCGCGGCGAACCCGTAGACGCCGCAGCGGACCACGATGGCGTGCCGGCGACGTTCCTCATTGAGACGCTCCCAGAAGGACGGCTGCGTTTCCGCGATCTCGGGCGCATCAGGCTCAATCTCGCCAAACTCGCGCACGTAATCCAGCAGGACACGGTGGTCCAGATACCGGAGATTCAGCCGATCAGCAAGGGCGCGGCCCACCTCATCGCCCAGACTCCCGAGCTGCCGCGCAATCGTGATGACCGGCATGTTCACCTCCCGGCGACCGTTCGCTTCGCCGGACCGTACTCGCTGACCGGCCGCATTGTACCATGGGCCTGCGGCGATCTCTCATTGCAATGTTGCGCCAGCGACCCGCCCCCAGCGTGCGCTCTTGACACGCCGGCCGCTGCCGCGCAGGTGACTGACTATGGCGTGAGGTTTCCGCTCCGAGCTTGAAAATCGCTCTCCCCGACCCCACCACACCCCTCCGAGCAGGGCTGCTCGGGACAGGCGCGGCTTTGTTTGGCGTGGCCGGCGTGAGCGTGCTCCTGGGCCTGGCCGCGCTTGTTCCGTGGCAAGCGCTTGCGCCTACGCCCGCGGCGTCAGGTCGCGTCATCGACGTCGAGTCGGGGCTCCCCATCCGTGATGCCATCGTCACCAGCGGTCAATTCAGCACCAGCAGCGGCCAGGAAGGAACCTTTCGACTCAGCGGCGCGAGCCTGCTGGGAGAGATCGAGGCGTCCGCCCCAGGCTACGTTCCGGGGGTAGTCCGACGCCAGCCCTTCGGCACGCACACGCTGAACCTCACACCGCGCGAGATGATGGTCTCGGTACGCGATCTGGACGGGCGTCCGCTAGACGGTGTCCCGCCTGCGATGGCCGGGGCGCGCGTCGCCCAGGTCGCCCCGGGGACGTTCGCGCTGCGCCCAGCATCCAGCGAGCTTACGCTCTCACTCCAGACGGACGCCCACAAGATCGTGGCGCGCGACCTTGCAGCGGACGGCACGGTCCGTGTGACCCTTGCGTCCTGGCACCGCGGGACCGTGCGGGACGCCGCGACGGGGGCACCCATCCGCGGTGCCCGCGTCGTCGGAGAGAGCGTGACCCCCGTGGGCGCGGACGGAGCATTCGAGCTTTCGCGTGCACCAACGGACGGACTCACCATCATCGCGGCCGGGTACAAGCCCGTGAAAATCGCCCCGGGCTCACCGCCACCATATGACGTCAGGCTGGACGCACACGTGGCGCGCGGGCTCTACCTCAGCTTCTATGGCGTGGCCGAGAAGCGCCTTCGAGACGTGGCCCTCGCCCTGGTCGAGCGAGGCAGGATCAATACCCTCGTCATCGACGTCAAAGGCGACCGAGGCCTGCTCGCCTACCCAACGAACATCGAGCTTGCCCGCAAGATCGGGTCTGCCGAATCTCCGACGGTGGATGACATGGCCGGCCTCCTGTCTGACCTGAAGCAACGCGGCATCTACTGCATTGCCCGTCTGGTAGTCTTCAAAGATGACAAACTTGCTACCAACGGAGAGGGCGCCGGCAAAGACGTAGCCGTGCGGGATGAACGGGACGGCGGCGTCTGGCGAGACGGTGAGGGCCTGGGATGGGCCGATCCGCTTCGCAAAGACGTTTGGGACTACAACGCGGCCATCATCCGCGAGGTAGCGGCACTGGGCTTTGACGAGATCCAGCTTGACTACGTGCGCTTTCCCAGTGACACCACCGGCGGCGGCAGCGTTGACGCGGCGCGCTACGCAGAGCCGGTCGACGAAGCCCGGCGCATCGCCACCATCAGCGAGTTCGTATCGTCCATGCGGCAAGCGGCCAACCAGTCTGGAGCACTCCTGTCCATAGACATCTTTGGATACGTGGCATGGAGCGAGCAGGATCAGGGTATTGGCCAGACTCTGGAGCCGCTTGCTGACGCCGCCGACATCCTCTCACCCATGGTCTACCCGTCCACATTTCGCTCCGGCCTGCCCGGCGGCGTAGCCTACCCCACCGTCGTCTCTCGCCCATACGAGGTGGTTGCGCTGAGCCTGATCAGAGCCCGAGAACGCCTGGGCGAGCGACCCGCCGTGCTCCGCCCGTGGCTCCAATACTTTGATGATTACCCGTGGCAGACCGGGCGCCCCTACACGGAAGCTGATATCGCTGCCCAGATTCAGGCCGCTCACGACGGTGGGGCCACGGGTTGGATCCTCTGGGACCCCAGCAACACTTACACGCGCGGAGTGCCCGGACGGCCGTGACCGGGCCAGCCGCGGACCTCCTGCACCACGTGCTCTCGGTCGCGCAGGCACGCGCTGCTGACCACGTAGAGCTGTTCTGCGAAGACACGGCCACCACGACGATCCTGGTTGAGGATGACCGGGTGGACAGATGCCAGTTTGGCCGGGACCGCGGCGCGGCCTTGCGCGCCACCCGCGACGGCGCCACCACATTCGCCAGTGTGGACGGCTGGCAAGAGCAAGGCCTGGTGGACGCCGCGCTCGCGCTCAGCGGCTCGGATCGTCGGGTTCGCAGACTGCCTCCGCGCCCAGCCCCGCCGGCCGCGCCGGCTGAGCGTCTGGACAGCGCGCTCGTAGCCATTGCGCTACGCGCCAATGCCAGCGCCCGCGCGTATGGGGACACGGTCCGGCAGGTCACCGTCCGCGCGACACGCATCCGCCAGCACGTCACCATCGCCGGGTCAGATCTGGACGTGGTGCACGATGAACGCGCACTCATACAACTGTCAGTCGCCGTCACGGCGGAACGGGCCGGCACCAGACAGGTGGGCAGGCGAGCACGCGGTGGGCAAGCCGGCATCGATCTGCTCGACAACCGTGTGCCGGAGGAAGTGGGTGCGTCCGCCGCTCAAGCCGCGCTCACAATGCTGGACGCCCGGCCAGCCCGCGCGGGGACATTTCCCGTGATCATCGCGAACGGTTGGGGAGGCGTCCTGTTCCACGAGGCGGTTGGTCACGGGCTGGAGGGTGACCATGCGGCACGCAGCGGCTCCGTGTATGCCGCGCGCCTAGGCACGCGAGTTGCGCCAGAGCACGTTTCGCTCATGGACGACGCAACCGTTCCTGGGCATCGCGGCTCTTATCGCATCGATGATGAGGGCACGCCGTCACAACGCACTCTACTGATTGACCGTGGCATCCTGGTAGGCTTTCTGACAGACCGCAAGCACGCCGCGCTTTTGAATGCACCGCGTTCCGGCAATGCGCGCCGCCAGTCTTTCCAGTACCCGCCGATCCCACGGATGTCCAACCTCTTCCTCCAGCCGGGCCAGGCAACGCCCCAGGAACTCATCCGGGAGACGGCGCACGGCGTGTACGTGGCGAGCCTAGGCGGCGGCCAGGTGGATCCGGCGAGCGGCCAGTTCGTGTTCAGCGTGACGGAGGGATACGAGATCGAGAATGGCGCCATCGGCACGCCCATCCGCGGCGCCAATATCGCCGGCACGTCGCTCGCCGTGCTGGAGCACGTGGATGGCGTGGCTAACGACTTCCAAATGGATCCCGGGCTTGGCAATTGCGGCAAGCTGGGCCAGTGGGTGCCGGTGGGCGTGGGTCAACCCACCATCCGCATTCGCGAGATGATCGTTGGCGGGACCCATGCTTGACCTCTGCACGGCCGCCGTGGAGCGCTGCCTGGCAGCCGGCGCCCAGCAGGCGGAAGCATTCGCCATGCATCGGCACTCACGAGCCGTGGAAGTGCGGGACGGTGAGTTGGAAGCGCGTCTCGATACCCAGGTTCGCGGCATTGCAGTGCGCGCAATCAGCAACGGCGCACTGGCCTTCGGCTACACCACGGACGCCAGTGCGGACGGCCTGGCAGAACTTGCCCAGCGCGTGATGGGGAACGCCGCCGCCGCCGATCGGTTCGCGGACCGCGGCCTCCCCGTGTCCCCCGCTGAGGTCGTTGCGCGGGCGCCCGTGATCTTTGACCCTCAGGTCCAATGGCTCTCGCATGAGGATAGGCTCTCCTTCGCGCGCCGTCTGGAACAGTCCGCCCGCGCGGCGGATCCGCGCATCCGCAACACGTCGCTGTCGAGGTGCTCTGATGCCGTGGCGACGTACGCGTTGGCGGCATCAAGCGGACGCACATTTTCTTACCGGACCACTGCCGCCTCATTGGTCCTGTCCGTCATCGCCTCGGAGGGCCCGGCGACCCAGCGCGGCTACGCCTCGCAGACCGCGCGGTTCCTGGATGACCTGGACCCTGAGGACATCGGCGCCCGCGCCGCCTGGCGAGGCACGGTGTCCCTGGGAGGTGCGCCGGTGCCTACCCAGCGCGGCACGGTCATCTTGGCGCCGGAAGTGGTTGCCGAACTCGCGTCAAACCTGTGCCAGGCGCTCTCGGCGGATGCCGTGCTGAAGGGACGCTCTTTCCTCACCGACCGAATCGGCCAGGCCGTGGCGTCGCCCGCTCTTTCCCTGGTGGATGAGCCAACGCTGGATCGAGCAATGGCCGCCACACCGTTCGACCACGAGGGCGCACCCGCGGAATCGGCCGCGCTCATAGACGGTGGGGTGCTTCGCAGGTACCTCCATACATGGGACACAGCGGTCCGCACAGGCCTGCCGGGGGGTGGCAACGCCACGCGCACCTCCTTCCGCACACCTCCGGACCCCGGCGCCTCCAATCTCCTCATTCTCGGGGGCCGCCGATCACATCAGGCCTTGCTCGCCGATGTGAAATCTGGACTATTCGTCACGGCCAGCCGAAACGTCGGCGGCATCAATCCCGCGACCGGTGATTACTCCGTGGGAGCATCCGGCGCCTGGATCAACGACGGGCAGATCGGCCCGCCCGTGGCCAACGTCACCATCGCCGTGCCTCTTGATGAGCTACTGGCGAACATCGCCGAAGTGAGCTCAGACGCGCGCTGGATCAGCGGCCAGACGGCCGTTCTTGCTCCCACGCTCAGAATCGACGGCGTGACCATCGGCGGACGCTGATGCCGCCACCCGCGGAAGGGTGATCCGGAACGTCGTTCCACCCTCCGTCGGGCTCAGCACATCGATATCACCACCATGCGCCAGCACGATCCTTTGCGCGATGGCAAGCCCCAGCCCGGTACCACTGGGCCCCGCGGATGCGCGCCCTTCCACCCGATAATATCGGTGGAATACAAATCGTCGCTGATCCTCCGGGATGCCTATGCCGGTATCCGACACCTCGATGACGTACCCGGCGCGCGTGGTGGTCGCCGCCACGCGGACTTGCCCCCCGGCCGGCGTGTACTTGATTGCGTTCTCAATGAGATTACCCATCGCCTGGCCAATCCGCGCCGCGTCTCCCCGCCACGGCATCGGCACATCGCCACGCCGCAAGAGTGACACGCCCGCCCGTCGCGCCTCCGCCTCAAACTCATCGATGGTCCGTTCCACCACCGCCTCCAGGCGACACTCCGCCACCGCCAGGCCCATCTGGCCTCCTTCCAGGCGCGCAAGCTGCAGCACGTCGTCCGCAAGCCTGCCAAGGCGATACGTGTGTCCCACCAGACCGTTCGTCAGTCGCTCAGCGAGCATTGGATCCTCGCGAGCCCCGCGGGCCAGGGCAGTAGCCGCCGTCTGCATTGCCGACGACAGCGAGTGGAGCTCGTGCGAGAAATCGGAGGCAAATTCGCGTCGTGCCGTTTCGTACTCGGCCAGCGACGCCGACATCTCGTTGAACGATCCAATGAGCTCCCCAAGCTCGTCCGCGCGGGACCGAGCCGGGATCTGCTCGTAGACACCGTTGGATACAGCTTTCGCCGCCGCGCTCAGCGCACGAATCGGCCGAGTCATGGTGGTTGCCAGCGCGTAGCTCACACCCGCCGCCAGTAGACCCACCACCAGCGTCCCCGCCGCGATCCCAAGATTCAGTCGCGTAAGTGTGGACTCCACGTCCTTCAGCGTGTAGGCCAGGCGCACTGCTCCAACCACCCGGCTCGCGCTGACCACCGGAACCGCGACGTACAGCACCTCCCGTGGCGCCTCAGCGCGCGGCGCGGTCCCCGAGACCTCTTCACCGCCCACCGCCTCAGCAAATCCGGCCTGATCCACCACCCGGCCGAGCAGCGGCTGGTCCTCCGCTTCGGAGACACCCAGGACCAGGCCATCTGGATCGAACACCAGTGCCCGCGCCGGAGTCAGCGCGTCGATGCGTGAGAGCGTCCGCCGCACGCCGTCGCGACGGCCAGCCGCCAGATCGTCCCCCACCTGCAGTGCCACGAGCCGCGCCTCAATCATCAGATCATCGCTGAGGCGCGTCAACAACAATCGTTCCAGCGTCCCGGAGATCGCCACGGCAAGCGACACCACCACCAGCAGAATGAGCCCGGTGTATGCCAGGATGACGCGTGCACGGAAGCTCTTGATCATCTCGCCTAGTCGTCGCGATCCGCGTCATCGCGCGGCGACACCAGCTTGTAACCCACACCGCGCGCGGTGAGGATGTAGCTGGGTTGTTCCGGATTTGGCTCGATCTTCCGACGCAGGGTCCGAATGTACACATCCAGGGCCCGCTCGTCACCCACGAACTCCGCGCCCCAGACCGTGTCAAACAAACGCTTGCGCGGCACCACGCGGCGGGCATTCACCGCGAGCAGCCGCAGCAGGTCAAACTCGCGCGCCGAGAGCTGAACTTCAGACTTCCCCAACCACACCTCACGGGCCGCGGGGTCAATACGCAGCTCGCCTATCGTCAGCGCCTGATCGGATCCATCGGCGACCGGTCCAGCGGCTCGACGGAGCTGAGCCCGCACCCGGGCCAGCAGTTCACCTTCAGTGAACGGCTTGGTCACGTAGTCGTCAGCGCCCGCATCCAGCCCGCGAATCTTGTCGATCTCCTGTCGTCGTGCTGTGAGCATCAGGATGGGCACCCGTGACAGCTCGCGTATCCGTCGACACACCTCCACGCCATTCAGATCAGGCAGCGAAAGGTCCAGCAGGACGAGATCCGGCGGATCAGACAGCGTTGCCTCCACCGCACCGGCACCGTTCACCACCACGGACGGCTGATACCCTTCTTGCCGCAGGATAAATGCCAGCGAGTCCGTCAATAGCGCGTCATCGTCCACCACGAGAATGCGCTCGTCCATCAGGTCTCAAACATACCGGATTCGTCCATGTCAGAGCGTCCACGGCGCGGCCAAAATGCACGACTACCCGGTAGGGCGTGGGCTACAATCGCCTGAATATCGGAAGCTGGACTAGAGAATATGCCGGATCTGAAACGGACCGTCGCGGTGCCGCGCGGACTAGCACTGAGCGCGATGCTCGCACTCGTCGTAGCATCGGGGTCCCACGTACTGGGCAGCACACAGGTGGCCGCGTTCCCGGCCGAGCAGGTCTCGCGAGGGGAAGCTATCTTCAACGATCAGTGCGCACGGTGTCACACACCCGGTTCCACGGATCCGGACGCCCCCATGCTGCTCGAGGGCAAGTTCGTAAAGAGTTTCACAACCGCCCTGAAGATGTTCGAATATGTCAAAAAGGACATGCCCAACGACGAGCCCGGCAAGCTGTCGCCTGAGGACACGTGGGACGTGGTGGCGTACCTGCTGTCTACGCAGGGGATTAGCCCTGAGCCGGCGCTGGGTCCCGACACGTCTGACGCGATCGCGCTGGGCAAACGGTAACCCGCCAGGCATCAGAGGGGGAGGGCGGGTCCAGATCAGGCTGTGGACCCGCTCTCGGATAACGCCGCCTAGGGACGCCAGGGCGCCGTGGACAGCGTGAGCAGAAACCCCAACAGGCCAACGCCCACGTACTCAATCAGGAGCCGCCCATTCAGCTCGCGATTGAGGATGCCATCCGCCACCCCCACAAAAACGTAGAAGAACACCAACAGCACCGCGCCACCAGTGGCAGCAATCACCACCCAGTAGTTGAGTGCCCACACCATCTCACCGGCGGAGAGGCCAACGATGGCCGCGTACAGCACGGTACGAGAGCGCCCCGCGGTAGTTGACCGCAACAGCACGGTGGCCAACATCACGGAGATCAGCGCCGTGCTCGTAGCCGTCACCAGGCTCCGCTCCCGCGTCTGGTAGATCAGCGTGAACAGTCCGAAGGCCGCCAGGTAGGTCATCACGCCCAGCACCAGACGCGGCCAACCGCCCAGTTCCTGGTGCGCCTGCGCCTCGCGATCCTGGGCCAGGACCACCAGCCCCACCAGCACGGCGCCCACAAGCGGCAAGACCTGCACCACCGTGGGGTCCAGACCGGGGAAGAACACTAGCGCCAGCCCCACGGTGAGCACCAACAAATCGGGAAGCACCCAGAGCGTGAAGCCCAGTCTGTTCGCAACTCCACCGAAGGACGGACCGAGACGCGCATGTAGCTCGGCAGCCACGCCCACCAACAGCCCGCCCACAGCAGAGATGACAATCCCGCCCGGTCCCGCCACTACAGACACCAGGAAGAGCGCGATCAGGGCAATGACCGGCCCGGACCAGCCAACCACGTGCCGCAACACAGCCGCGCTCAGGCGCCCAGCGCCAGAACGGCCTCCAGCCTGGACGTCAGGCTGGTCAGCCGCTCCTGCTGCTCATTCAGCTGTGCGCGCCGCTGCGCCACGACATCCGCGGGCGCCTTGTTGACGAACGACGGCTGGGAAAGCTGAGTCGCCATACGCTGTACGTGCCGCGCGGACTCATCCACTTCTCGCCGAAGCCGCGCCGTCTCCTGCACCACGTCAAACAGTCCCTCGGCAGGCAAGAACGCCTGCACACCCCCCGCCACCACGCTCAATGAGCGAGGTGGCACGGCCTTTGCCTCGGCGCGAACAACCAGCGGATCAAGACGGCCTAGCGACCGAATCACCGCAGCATGCTCCGTGAAGAGCGCCTGGGCGGCACCGGCGTGGACCTCCGCCGGGGTCATCTGCGCTCCAACACGGTAGTCTGTCTTCAACCGACGAACCGCCTGAATCAGATCCACCACGTTGCCGAATTGCTGCTCCGCTTGTTCGTCCGCGTTGCCCGCTTCTGGCCATGCCTCCACCATCAGCGACGGCCGCGAAAACGGCGCGGTGGGCTCTGGTCCAGGCCTCAATACGGCAAAGGTCTGCCACAGCTCCTCGGATACGAACGGGGCAAACGGGTGCAGGAGACAAAGCGTTCGCTCGAACACGTCCACCAGTGTGTGCAGCGTGGCCGCCCTGGACGCGTCCCCACTCTCCCGCAGCTGGATCTTGGCGATCTCCAGGTACCAGTCGCAGTAGTCCTCCCACAGGAAGTCCTGAACCGCCCTGGCCGCTTCGCCAAACTGAAAGTCGCGCAGAAGCCGCGTGCATTCGCCCGTAACTCTCTCCGATCGCGATCGGATCCACCGGTCAGCAAGCGAGAAGGACTCGCGCGGAGGTCGGTCTGGCAGGGTCTCCCCCGCATTGGCCAGCACGAACCGTCCCGCGTTCCAGAGCTTGTTCACAAAGTTGCGCTGAGATTCCAACTTTGCATCCGTGATTGAGATGTCGTTTCCGGGCGTGGTGCCCACCACCAGGCCAAGACGGAGGGCGTCCGTGCCGTGCCGCTCCATCAGATCCAGCGGATCTCGCACGTTGCCCTTCACCTTGCTCATCTTCTCCCCATCAACACGGATCATCCCGTGCAGGTAGACCTCGCGAAATGGGACATCACCCATCATCGCCACACCCTGCATGATCATCCGCGCCACCCAGAAGAAGATGATGTCGTAGCCCGTCTCCATCACAGACGTGGGGTAGAAGCGCTTCAAGTCCTCCGTCTCGTCCGGCCAGCCCAACGTGGAGAACGGCCAGAGGCCAGAGGAAAACCACGTATCCAGCACATCCGGATCCTGCGTGAGCGTCACGCCAGGGTAATCGGCGGGATTCGGATCTTCCAGCGTTACGATGGGCTCTCCGCCATCATCCCGGTACCACACGGGGATTCGGTGGCCCCACCAAAGCTGGCGACTGATGCACCAGTCTCGGATGTTCTCCATCCAGTTGAAGTACACCTTCGCAAACCGGTCAGGAATAATCCGAATCCGCCCGTCGCGAACGGCCTCCAATGCCGGCGCAGCCAACGGCTCGATCCGCACGTACCACTGCTTCGAGACTATGGGCTCCACCACCGTGCCGCAGCGCTGGCAATGCCCCACCGAGTGGCGATGCACCGCCGTCTTCACAAGCTGGCCACCCGCCTCCAGTTCTGCCAGTAGCGCCTTGCGCGCAGCCTGCGTGGTCATCCCGGCATAGGAGCCAGCCTCGGCGTTCATGGTGCCATCCAGGTTCATGGCCACGATCGTTGGGAGGCCGTGACGCTGCCCAATGTCGAAATCCGTGGGATCATGGCCCGGCGTCACCTTCACCGCCCCGGTGCCAAACGCAGGGTCCACTGCCTCGTCACCCAGAATAGGGATCTCGCGCCCCACGTGTGGCACTACTGCGCGCCGCCCGATGATGTCGCGGTACCGCTCGTCGTCCGGATGCACTGCGATGCCCGTGTCTGCCAGGATCGTCTCAGGTCGGGTCGTGGCAATCTGGATGCTGTCCGCCGTTGAATCATCACCGTTCCGCACAAGCGGATAGCGGACGTAGGAGAGCTGCCCCTCCACTTCCTGGTGCTCCACCTCCAGGTCGGACAGCGCCGTCATGCACCGCGGACACCAGTTGGTAATCCGCTCTCCGCGGTAGATCAGGCCCCGCTCGTGGAGACGGACGAACGCCGTCCGCACCGCGCGTGACGGTCCGGGGTCCATCGTGAACGCCTCACGACTCCAGTCCGCGGATGCCCCCAGCTTGTAGAGCTGGTAGCGGATGCGCTCCCCATAGGTGTTCATCCACTCCCACACGTGACTGAGGAACTCCTCCCGGCCAATCGCGTGGCGGTCCAGGCCCGTGTCCTGGCGGAGCTGCCGCTCCACCACGAGCTGTCCCGCGATACCCGCGTGGTCACGCCCCGGGACCCACAGCGTGGGTTCCCCCAGCATCCGGTGCCAGCGCACCAGGATGTCCTCGATGGTCACAAACATCGCATGGCCCAGGTGGAGCTCGCCCGTTACGTTCGGGGGCGGCATGGTGACCACAAAGGGGTCCTTGCCATTGGGCTCGCACGGCTTGAAGAGCCCGGCGTCCAACCACGCCTTGTACCAACGCGCCTCTACCGAGCCCGGGTCGTACGGCGTGTACTCCCGACTGCCGGTCCCGACTTCAGCGCTCATCTCACTCACTCCAGGCCGTGTCTCCAGGCGCGCTCCGCCGTATGAAAAACGGCCCGCGCACAGGCGGGCCGGGGGTGGCAACATTCACGACGCGGCGGACTACCGCCACACATCGGTGCGCCCGCTCGGTGGCACGGCACACACAGGTTGGCCGCTCTGGCCAGGTTGAATGGTAGGTACGGCCGTGAAGCCGTGTCAAGCACTCGAATTGCCTCATAAGAAATCTTCTCGAAGGCAGAGACGATGCCTCAGAACAAAGCTTCTCGAACGGGAGGCTGGAACGGTGGGGCGAGCGAGTGTGCGCGAGCTGGTGGCGGCGTTACGGCCACGCTATCAACGGGCCGCCAAACGGGATCGTGGACGGATCCTGGATGAGTTTTGCGCGGCGACCGGGTACCACCGGGTGTATGCCCGGTCACTGCTCGGTCGGGTGGCCCATGCCCCGCGCCCCACGGGCGCGCGGCGCGGCGGGCGCCCACCGCTCTATGGTCCCGAGGACCGGTTGCTGCTGGAGCTGTGCTGGGAGTTGACCGATGGCGTGTGCAGCAAGCGGTTGGCGCCGTTTCTGGGCACCCTGGTGGCCAAGCTGGCGCGACTGGGAGCGCTCCCCGAGGAGTTGACGCCGGCCGTGCAGGCGCGCGTGGCGGGGATGAGCGCGTCGACGATCGATCGGCTGCTGCGCGCGACGCGGGCGGTCTGGCCGGTGCGGGGTCGGGCGACGACGAAGCCGGGCAGCCTGCTGCGGAGCCAGGTGGCGATTCGGACATTCGCGGACTGGGATGAGGCGAAGCCGGGGTTTCTGGAGGTGGATCTGGTGGCGCACAGTGGAGCGAGCGGGGCCGGGGAGTTCGCGTTCACGCTGAGCGGGGTGGATGTGGCGACCGGCTGGATCAGCCTTGAGGCGGTGCGGAACAAGAGCGAGCTGGCCGTGTTCGCGGCGTTCGAGCGGTTGCGGGAGCGGCTGCCATTCCCGTTGCGTGGGATCGACTGCGACAACGGTGGGGAGTTCATCAACCACAACATGCGGCGATACTGCGAGCAGGAGCGAATCACGCTGACGCGGAGTCGCCCGTATCGGAAGAACGACAACTGCTACATCGAGCAGAAGAACTGGAGCGTGGTGCGGCGCCTGGTCGGGTACGCACGATTCGAGGCCGGTGCGCTGCCGACGCTGGAGGCGTTGTACGCGGTGGCGCGGGACCATGTGAACTACTTGCAGCCGGTCCGGAAGCTGGTGACCAAAGACCGTGACGGAGCGAAGGTGAGACGGCAGTACGACGCGGCGCAGACACCGTACCAGCGGGTACTGGCGGACCAGCACGTGGACGAGCACGTGAAGGCGACGTTGACCGAGCATGACGAAGGACTGCATCCGGTGCAGGTGAAGCTGGCGATGGAGGAGCTCCAGACCAAGCTGTATGGCCATGCGGTCAGAGTCGGTCGAGAAGCATCGGTTGTGACGCAGCGAACCGACGAAAGGAAGATTTAGTTTTGACGCAGAACGGCACTACGCCGCAGAGCGTCTTGCGAGTGTCTCCACCGGCACAGCAGTTCCCCACAAAAACCCCTGCCCGAACTCCACGCCCATGTCGCGCAGGTCAGCAGCTACGTCCGGGGTCTCTATCCACTCGGCGACCACCTGTCGATTGAGAGCGTGGCACACCGTCGTGATCGCGTCCACAATCGCGCGGTCGCCCCTGTCCGTTCTGATGTCGCGAACAAAGGAGCCATCAATCTTGACGATCTGGACGGGAAGCGACCGCAGGTAGGAAAACGAGGAGAAATCCACACCAAAGTCATCCAGAGCAAACCGGCAACCCAGATCCGTGAGTCGACCAATGAAGCGTTGCGCATGGTCCAGCTTGCGGATCGCGGATGTCTCGGTCACCTCAAATCCCAGGCGGGACGGCTCCACACCCACTTCGCCCAGGCGATGCTCGATCATCTCCATCAAGCTCTGATCGGTCAGGCTGGGGCCCGAGAGGTTCACAAACAGCTCCAGCCACGGATGGTGCGAGAGATACCGGAGGGCCTCGTTCACTACCCACCGATCCAGCGCCGGCATCAACCCGAACCGCTCTGCTGATGGGAGAAACAGCCCAGGCGGGAGAAGCTGCCCGTCCTCGCCGCGGATCCGCAGCAGACCCTCGTAGTGAGACACGTGCTGATCGCTCAGCCGCACCACTGGCTGCACGTGCAGCTCCAGCTGATTCTGGCGCAGCGCGTCCTTGACCGTCGTCGCCCACGTACTGTCCGCGCAGCTCACGATCCCGCGCCGATCGGTGGCGCTCAAGGTAACCACACGGTTCTTCCCCTGCTCCTTCGCCCCATACAACGCCGTATCGGCCAGCGCCAAAACGGATTCCGCGTCAACCCGCGCATCTATTGGCGCCACGCCAATACTCACACCCAGCGAGAACACGCGCTCATCGATGACGAATCGGGCATCCTCGATCGCCCCCCGCACACGATCGGCCACGACTCGCGCGTCGTCCATCGTGACGTCATCCAGGAGCGCCGCGAACTCATCACCGCCCAGTCGCGCCAGAAGATCAACTTCACGGAGCTCACTCACAATGATAGCCGCGACTCTCGCAAGCAGCAGGTCGCCTGCTGCGTGACCCAGCGTGTCGTTGACGGACTTGAAATGATCCAGGTCCATCATCAGTAGAGCCCCGCGTCGCCCACGCCCGGCCTGTGCCACGCTGCGTTCCAGCGCGTCGGAGAGCGCCCGCCGGTTCGGCAGTTCCGTGAGCGGATCGTGCATGGCCAGGTGGCGGATCTCAGCCTGGTGGCCGGACGCCACGATCGACAGCGCGAGCCGCGAGGCAAAGTCTGCCAACTCGGCGACCCATGCACCATCCAGATCGCCCGCACGATCTGCAAACACGGTCACCACGCCCAGCGCACGGCCGTGGGCCGCCATGGGGACCGTGAGGCAATACTCAGACGGCCAGTGCGCCGCCCCGGAGCTCTGCACTTCATCGATGTGCCAGCGCTGTGGAGTCCCGGCCGCGCGCGACTCAGTCAAAATCGCGGGTGGCACCTCCGGCCGAGGTGGCGTCGACGGCGCCGTTTCGGGACGTCCCGCCCACGCCCGCATCACCGACGCGTCAGACTCTGTGCTCGCGCTCGCCTCGATGACCGCGCCCATCGTCCGAAGACCCTTCACCAGCTCGCGGCTCACCAGCTCCAGAATGGCCGGCACCGGCTGATTGGTCAAGACCTGTGAATCAATCTCGTTCAGCAAGCGGTAGAGATGCTCGCGACGCCGGCGCTGGGTGATGTCTCGGATCGTAGCGACCCGGACCTCGCGATCGCGTAACGGAAAGAGCCGAGCCACAATCTCCAGATCGAACCGCGAGCCGTCTTTCCGCAGCCCAACCACCTCGTACGGGTGCGGGTTACCAGAGATCATGTTCTGCATGATCGTCAGGTGCGATTCCGGAGCGATGAACTCCAGGACCTGGTGACCCACGCCCTCTTCCCGCGTGAACCCGAACATCTCGGCTGCCGCGGGATTGGCCTCAATGATGAGACCGCCCTCGTGGATGATGATGCCTTCCAGCGTGGCTTCTGTCAGCACCCTCAATCTGGCATCGCTTTCAGACGCGGTCTCCTGCGCCTGGCGACGCTCGGTCACATCCCGCGCAATCGCCAGGACACTGGCGCTAGAGTTTCCAGGCAGCACGTTGCTGCTCACTTCCAGCGTCAGCCAGCGGCCATCAGCATGCTGAATCCGGTACTCGGACAGTCGGAATCCGTGCGCGCCCTGACGCATCCGTCGCAGTCTCCCCCGGGCGCGAACGGCGTCCTCAGGGTGGAGATTCGCGAGCAGACTGCTACCGACCAGCGTGGACGGATCTCGCCCGAGTACCCGCTGGACTGAAGGGCTCACGTACTGGATGATGCCCTTCAGGTCATAGGCGACGATAATGTCCGCGGTGTGCTCGAGCAGCGACGCTACGAACGCAGCATCAGGCGCCGTCGAATGCTCCTGCCACACCGCCTTGGTCAGACCCGGGTTGCCATTCTTGATCGGGCGGCCGGCAGCCATCACGCTCACTCAGAGAGATTCCGGCGCCGCGCGCTCCGTCTGCGTCGCAATTCGACGCCAACCGCGACCCCCCGCGGTCTCCCCCCGACGGAGCGCGCTACCGCGCCTTCACTGACAATGAACGCCGCGGCACCGGTGTTCGGGATGCCCCAGCGCGGGCTCGTGCTCCGCGCTGCTTACGTGCACCTTCGCATCCCGCCGGCTAGCCCAGACTCGCCACCACTCGCCGACACCAGGCCTGGATCTCCTCGTTCGCGCCGAGCGCCTCAAGCTCCGACAGCGCGTACCAGCCCACGCGGTGGTCCCGCGCCAGGTTCGGTGGAATGGCGTCCACGTCACCCACTGGCTCGGCAAAATACACCAGGTCTATATGCTGGTGCCCTGGTCCGATGTCCTCGAGCTGGATACCGGCCGGCCGCGCGAGCTGGACCGGATAATCCACCGCCAGTCCCGCGCCAGAGACCAGCCGCACGGCGATCCCCGTCTCTTCGAGCACCTCGCGCACCGCTGCCTCGTCCGGCAGCTCGTTCGGCTCAATGTGGCCCCCTGGTGGCAGCCACATCCCCAGCTTCGCGTGCCAGTGCAGCAGCACCCGTCCTTCGTGCACCACGAACACCGCCACCGTGAACTCGCGGGTCAAGCCGCCCGAGGACGGCACTTCGCGAGTCACCGACCGGTCCAGTTGGGCTTTCGCTTCTCCAGGAACGCGGACACGCCCTCACGGAAGTCGTCGCTCGTGTACGTCCGTTGGATCAGATCATCACCCCCGGTCGCCCGGCGCTGCTCGCCGATGCGCCGTAGTGCCTCCTTGGTCACCTGGATCGTGATCGGTGCGTAGCTCGCCACGCGTTGTGCAAGCTCCGCGACGTGCCCCTCGATCGCGTCTGGCTCAACAATCTCATGTACGAATCCGGCCTGCAACATCTCCTCGGCCGAGAAGAGCTTAGCCGTGAAGATCATCTGCTTCACTCGTGACGGTCCAAATAGGTCCACGAATCGTGAATACGTCTCCATGGACAGGCAGTTTCCCAGCGTCCGAGCTATCGGCACCCCAAACCGCGCATCCGGCGTCGCCACCCGGAGGTCGGAGACCGCGCAGATGTTGAAGCCTCCGCCCACCGCGTACCCCTGGATTTGCGCTATGACCGGCTTCGTGACCCGCTCCACGCGCCCGCTCCGCTGGTCACCGCCCTTCTCGTACTCCAGCCCCGCCTCCGGCGTGGTGAACGCCCTAAACTGGCTGATGTCCGTCCCCGCTACAAAAGCCTTACCACCCGCGCCCCGCAGCACCATCACCCGGATCCCGTCGTCCGCGTCCACCTCGTCACACGCCTCATTCAGGCGCTCGTACATGGCCCAGGTCATCGCATTCCGTGCTTCCGGTCGGTTGAACGTCACGGTTAGCACCGGCCCGTCCCGCTCGACCAGGATCTCAGGTGCAGTCGCCGTCATCCCATCTCCTCCAGGCGCCCGCGTGGGCGGGGCGCGCGGGCTGGCATGGTAGCACGCTTCCCCCACCGTCTCCGCGCGGCGTCATGGGACCCCATCAGCCGGCGCCTCCTGGCCTCAGACCACCCCATCCAGGTTCATAGCGTATTCGAGCGTGCGCTGATCCTCGCTGTTCCCGTGGCGCGCGATGAGCCCTCGCTGGTCGCCGTCGTGCCCGGCCGGGCCGGTAACGCCCCTGCCACCTTGGCGCTTGAGCCATCAGACCTGCCAGCGTTCGCGACCATGGGGGTCTCATTCGACAGCCGCGTGATGCGTCACGGTGAGACGCTCTACCTGGAGGACCGCGTCACGATCGACTTGAGTGGCGCAGAGTCCTGGCAACCGTCCCCGGCGGTGCGAACACTCCCGGCAGCAGACATCCGCAACAGGATTGAGCACGCAGCGCTCATGGCCCACGTGCAAGCCGGGCGCGGCGGGCTTTGGGGCGCCTTGCCGCTTTTTCTCAGCATCCCCCGGCAGCACGCAGCCCAGGATCCCCTCGTCGTAGCCTTCCATACGCTCCGGACGGCACTCAGCGCGGAGCTCACCGACGAAGATGCAGTGAAGTCCGCCATCGAGCGGCTCGTGGGACTAGGGCCGGGCCTGACGCCATCCGGCGACGACGCGCTCTGCGGCCTCGTCCTGGGCATGGACCGCGCGTGCACGCAATCGCCGTGGGAGCTCGCCGCGATCGTTCGGCAGGCGGCCAGGAACAGAACCACTGACGTGGCGTTCGAGCGATTGCTCCACGCCACCAACGGTTGCGCGGAAGAGCGAGTGGAAGCGCTGATTCGGGCACTGGTCAGCGACCCCGACGACCGGCTTGAGAGGGCCGTGTCCGGAGCCGTGGCCTGGGGCCACAGCTCCGGCCTGGATACGCTCGTCGGCGTCCTGCTAGGAGTGGAGCGCGCTCTACTTGAAGAGCGCCTTGTCGGCCGTTGAGACGCCCGCCTTCTCCAGGATCGTCTTAGCGCTCGCCAGGTCCGCGGACTCAACCTGGAAGATCCTCCCAAGATGGTCCCGCGTAACGTTGTTCGTGACGGACCAGACGGCGGCCTGCAATCCCACGACCGTGAGCTGGTTCGGTGGAACGGCGGGCACCGCCGCCACGATCTTGCCCAAATCGCTCTCCGGCGCCACCATCCCGCCAATCTTATAGAGGGAGCCTTCCTTGGGCCCGTGCTTGCTCACGTCCATGCAGTTCGCGTAGATCATCGTCTTCGTCGAACCGCCGGCGAACTTCACGTCCTCAGTCGCCATGACCAGCATGTCTTGCAGGCCCTCCTGGCTGCGCATGAACATACCCGCGGGCACCTGGCACACCCCCTCAGACTTGGGAATCTCCAGCTCGAAGCTGCGCGCCGTGAACGTGCCCAGCGCTCGGATCCTGGCATCGGACAGGCACTTGGCGCTAGCCGGCACCACCGCGAACGTCTTTTGTCGCGTGGGCAGTGCGTTCACCGTCGGAAACGGTCCCGGCACCTGGATTGGCCCAATGGTCGGCCAGGTGTACGGCGCAAGCGTAGGCCAGGGCCCCACGGTCTGAATCGGACCGGGCACCTGGAACGGGCCGATCGTCGGGTAGGTGAAGGATGGCGCCGTAGGCCACGGGCCCACCGTCTGGATGGGACCCGGTACCTGGAACTTACCCACCGGGCTGCCAGGCTGTGGCGTAGCGGTTGGCTGCGCGGCCGCCACCTTGACGGCGGGGGTTGCGGCAGACGGAGCAGACGGAGTCACGCCGGGCTGCTGGACCTTGGGCGCCGCACCCTTGTCGGTCGGGGACTGCCCACCCCCACCGCCACTGCCTGCAGCGTTCCCGCCGGCATTGCCTCCAGTAGCGCCGCTAGCACTGCCGCCAGACGGGGCCGTTGAACACGCCGCAAGCACGCCCAACATCATCAAGAAGCCAAACAACAATCGAAGTCTCATACCAGATACCCCCGAATCGGCGGTTCACCAGTGCCAGGGGAACGCGCCGGCCGTCCCATTGGGGACGTGCCGCTGCCCTATTCGGGTTCCACGCCCCGATCCGCGGAAGCTAGCGAGCCTGCAGGAGGGGGGCCAGGACGCGCTGGATCTCGGTCGCGGCTACGCGGTGCCCCGCCGCGGTCCAGTGTTTGTCAAACTCGTAGTACAGGTCTCGCTCTCCAGCCGCGTATGCCTGCCGCAGCGGCGGCAGTAGGTCCACGTAGGGCACGCCCAATCTGCCAACGATATCCCCCAGCACATCCGTAGGCGCAGACGGCGTCAGCCGACCAGACGTCAGGCGAGCGCTGCTCCGCATCTCGCGCCGCCACACCTCATCGTCCAGCGCGCGCCATTCCGGCGCCCCCGCAACCACCAGCCGTGCTCCAGCCGCCTCGGCAATCGCCTTGATCCGTCGCAGGAGCGCCTCGCTGATCTGCCACGCCCGGCGCCACTCATCGTCGGGCGCCGTGTCATACAGGCCAACCACGGGGAATCTCAATCCGCCAATTGCCTCCAGGCGCTCTCGCGGGTACTCGCGTCCCAGCTTGTTCATCACGCCGGTCTCAAAGACGTTGTAGAGCACGCAGCAGTCGCGCACACGCTGGGCAACCCCGCCCGGCGGCATCGGTGGCGGTCCCGGGATCATCCGCAGCGAGCCGTCGCGCTCCAGGGTCCAGTACGGCTTGAGCGCGAGCTTCAGGTTGGAGTCCTCTAGCTCCAGTCGGTAGTTGTTGTTCGCCACATCGTTGCCCACGAAGAACAGTACAACGACCACGTCCGGCCCGTACCGCACGCCCTCACGCTCCAGCAGCAGCATCTCCTGCCCCGTGCCGTATGCCGCCACACCGGCATTGATCACCTCGGCCGCTGCTCCGGCGGCGGACAACCCCGCCTCGATTTGCTCCGCCACGGCATCCTGGGCGTTGACCTGAACCGCCTCGACAAATGAATCGCCAATCAGGACAACCCGCTTTGTCCCCACCGGCTTCTCATAGCGCTCCCGGCGATCGCGCAGTCCGAGCTGGCTGATCTTCACGTGCGTCGTGAACTCACGGCTCTTGATCCAGCCGTCGAATCCGGGCACGTGGAAGTGCCCAAGCTCCAGATTGCGGACCAGGTAGGCCCCAGTGTCGTAGTTGCCGGGCAAAATTGGTCCAAACCAGCGTAGCGCCACCTCCAGCAGCAGCAAAGGCAGCGCCACCGCCAGGAACACGGCCATCCCGCGCCCGATCCAGACGGCGCGAGCGGAAGCTGGGCTCAAAAGAGCACGCGCTCGTCGCCCACACGGCGCGTTACACGTGCTTCATCCAGATGCGCCAGCAACGCCAGCGCATATCGACGGCTGGTGTCCAGATGGTCGCGCACCGTCGCCACCGTGATCGGGCCCCGGGTAGCGATCAACCCCTTGATAGCCTCAACGAGGCCATCGTACGTGCCCCGGTCATACACCAGCTCAGACGACACCTCCACGATGTCGCCGCGATCGATCAGCGCCTGGGTCAGATCCGCGGTCAGCCGGTACGTCGCCTCGAGCTCGTCGCGCGTGGGGGGTGACGCGTGCCCTGCCCGAAGCCGCAACAGCATCTGACGGGCTGCCTGTTCCTCGGCGCCGGTCAGCTCTACGCGATGATCGGGAAGCGCCACGAAGGGCCCCACCTCCACCGCTCGGTCGTCCGTCGACAGCCGCGCGAGGACCCGCGCGAACACCCGCGCATCCAGACCCAGGCGAGTCCTGAGCTCCTCCTTGGGGATACCTCGGCGCAGCCGATGCGCTTCGTGATAGGCGCCTAGAATATCCGCCGCATCGCCAGAAAGGCGCTGCCATCCGCCTGCGCTGATCAGCAGCGTTCGCGGTCCCGGCGCGGACGCTCCGTCTTCCAGTCCAACCACGTCGCCGTTCGCCAGCAGCTCGTGCACCAGCTCACGCGTCTCGTCGGCCGAGATGCTCGTCCTCCCTATCAGCGCGTTCAGTTCGCAGGGCTCCCGCGCCTGAAGCTGCTGCACCAGGATCTCAGCGGGTGAGCCCTGCTCCAACACCGCCAGCCGCTCCAACACGCGCTCCTGAAACCTACGGTGTCGGCGCGGGTGCGGCTCCACAACCACCCCGCCACCCACCGTGATGCTGGGCGAGGGAAGGCGAACCACAAACAGGTCTCCCTTCATCACGGCCACTTCATCCCCAAGCCGAAGCTGGGCCCAGCCCGTGGATCCTGGCTCCAGCCGCTGGCTGTCCAACAGTGCCGCCTTCGCGGTGGTCTCCGCCGCGCCCGTGTGAAACGTCAGCGCCACGTTGTGCGGCAGCGCCTTCGGCGCACTGTCCAGCACCCGCAGCTTCACGTCCACAACCCGAGTGGGCCGGGTGACGCCGACGGCCGAAAGCACCTGTCCGCGCGTTAGCTCGTCTGTCGCAACGCCCACCACGTTCACCGCGACGCGCGAGCCGCCGCTGGCACGTTCCAGCTTCCGCTTGTGGCTCTGGAGGCCACGGATGCGCGTGCGCCGCCCCCCAGGCTGGATCTCCACATCCTGACCCACCCGGAGCTCTCCATCGATCAAGGTGCCCGTGACCACCGTGCCAAACCCGGGGATGGTGAACACGCGGTCAATCGGTAACCGCGGTTTGCCCGTGTTGGGCCGGGCGCGGTCGTTGGCAAGCTGCTGCTCAATTAGCGCCACCAGCTCCGGCATCCCCTCGCCGCTGACCGCCGACACGGCCACGACCGGCGCACGCTCCATCGCCGTACCGGCCACCGCCTCGGCCACCTCCGCGATAACCAGATCCAGCCACTCCTCGTCTACCAGGTCGCGCTTCGTGATCACCACGATGCCGTTGGGAATGTGGAGCAGGTCGAGGATCCCCAGATGCTCCCGAGTCTGCGGCATGATGCCCTCATCCGCGGCCACGACCAGCAGCGCAATGTCGATCCCGCCCACACCAGCGAGCATGTTGTGGATGAAGCGTTCGTGCCCGGGCACATCCACAATGCTGACCTCGCGGCCGCTCGGCAGGGTCAGCCAGGCAAACCCCAGGTCAATGGTCATGCCGCGCTCTTTCTCCTCGATCAGGCGGTCCGGATCGATGCCGGTGAGCGCGTGGATCAGTGTGGACTTGCCGTGGTCCACGTGGCCAGCGGTTCCGATGACCCTCATGTCAGGGCCGCCCTGACCGCCCGGATTAGCTCGGCGTCATCGGCCGGCTCCACGGTACGCGGATCCAGAAGCACCCGTCCGTCCTCCACCCGCGCGACGACCGGCGGCGACCCATGGCGAAGGCGGGCCATGGTGTCACCGGCCGTAGAGCGACCCGACACGGCCACCAGCCATGTTGCCAGAGTCTCACCCGGCAGCGAGCCGCCACCGACGGCGGACCGCCCCTCGATCACTGCTGCTTCCACGCCAGACACGCTTAACGCCGCCGCTACCGCTCCCGCGCGCTCACGGAGCTGCTGGAGCGGCCTCGCGATCATCCGCCACACCGGTACTCGGTCCTCCGCCTCGCCGCGAAGGTAGTGCAGTAGCGTCGCGCACAGCCCGGCCAGCGTCGCCTTGTCCGGCCGGATCGCCCGCGTCAGCGGATGCGCCTTGAGGACACGAATCTGTGCCGCCCGCCCCACGATGATTCCGGCCTGCGGCCCCCCCAGCAGTTTGTCGCCGCTGAAGCAGGCCAGATCAACCCCTGCCCGCACCGCGTCCTGAACCCTGGGCTCAGGCGCCAGGCCGAAACGCGCCGTGTCGAGCAGCGCGCCACTGCCAAGGTCCTGGACATAGCGCACCCCACGCTCAGCTGCCAGTGCGGCCAGGTCCGCGGGTTCCGGCGTCGTGGCAAACCCAACCACACGGAAGTTGCTCGTGTGAACACCGAGGATCAGCGCCGTGGATTCGTTGACCGCCTCCGCATAGTCCCGGACGTACGTCCGGTTGGTTGTGCCCACCTCCACGAGGCGCGCGCCGCTCTGGCGCAACACGTCGGGAATGCGGACCCCGCCGCCGATCTCTACAAGCTCGCCGCGGCTCACCACCACCTCTCGGCCAGCCGCGAACGCCGCCAGGATCAACACCAGCGCGGCCGCGCAGTTATTCACCACCAGCGCGTCCTCGGCGCCGGTTGCACGGCGCAGCAGGCCGGCAGCGTGGTCGTGGCGTGAGCCGCGTCCTCCGGACTCCAGGTCCAGCTCCAGATTGGAATAGCCCGTGCCCACCTCGTGTATCGCTGCCAGCGCCGCCTCACTCAGTGGCGCCCGGCCCAGATTCGTGTGGATGACCACTCCAGTCGCGTTGATCACCCGCCTAAGGGGCGGCGCCACGATCGCGGCAACCCGCTCCAGGACCTCTGGAATCGGATCGATCAGGCCGTTGGGCGCCTGGCCCGCCTTGACGCGCTCTCGAATCGCAGCCAGCGTACGCCGCACCGTGTCAACCAGCACCTCATGCCGTACCGCCGTGGCGCACGCCACCAACCGTTCGTCGCGCAGCACTGCGTCAACACTGGGGAGCGATCGAAGTGAGTCCGTCAACACCGTCGGCTGCGCGTCGGGCAGCGTTCCCTGGATGATCGTGACGAGACCCGCACTGTTACGCGGCGCCACTCACGGCCAATTGTGGCGCTCTGTCGGCGGCAGCCACAATACAGATCCGTGCTGTACTTCACACGCGTGAGCCTCTGACCGGATGGGCGCCTCGGCACCGGGTCAGTCGCGCGCCCGCTCCCTGGCCAGCAACCTGGCCGCCCTGGCCGCCGGCACCTTCGTCATGGCCCTGCTGGTCGAGCTGGTGCTGCGGATCGCCGGCTTGGGACACCCGTATTACTCGGCGCCTGAAGCGTACGTCCCGGTCGCGGACCAGAACGTGCTCTTTACCCTTCGGCCGAGCTTCAACGGATTCAGCGAGGGCACCTCCGTCCAGGTCAACGGCGCCGGGCTCCGTGAACGCGAGCTCACTGAGCAACGCCAGCCGGGCCTCTCCCGCGTGCTGTTCCTCGGCGACTCCGTCACATTCGGAGCCGGCGTCACGGCGGAGGAGGCCTTTCCCCGTCTGCTCGAATCTCGCCTTCCACCGCTCCCCGGCCGCCAGATCCAGACCATCAACGCCGGAGTGGTTGGCTACAACACGACCCAGGAACTGGCCCGTCTGCGTGACCTCGGCCCGCGCTATCAGCCAGATATCGTCGTGCTGACGTTTGTCGTGAACGACCTGCTGGACTCTTTCAGCATCTTCGACCACCAGTATGACCCGACCGGCCCCACTGCGCCGCTCAAAATCTGGCTCCGCCGAAACAGCCACGCGTACCGCTTTGTCCAGAACACGTACTGGCGAGTGGCGCTGGAGGTCCGCCGCTCGGGCGTCGGCACCACCGAGGCTAATCGTCCGCGCGCCCGGGTGGAAGAACGGCTCCGCGAGCTCACGGACCTCGTGGATGCCGCCCGAGCGGGCGGCGCAGCGATGGTGCTGGTGCTCTACCCAGACAACCTGGATGACCGGGTCAGCCCCGGCCCGGACGGCTCACGGCCCACCATGCGCGAGGTCCTTACTGAGTTCGCACAGGCGCGCCGGGTAGCGCTCGTCGACCTCACGGCAGCCCTGGGCGATGTCAGAGACCCACGGGCCCGCGAGCACCGTCTCCGCGAGGACCCGCACCCCAGCCCCCTGGGCCACCGGGTCATCGCCGAAGCCCTCACGCCCACGCTTCGCCAGACGCTGGACGCGCTGCAACGCCGTTGAGCGGACCGGAGGGAGAGCCTACGCCCAGGTTGCCAGAGACCTGGCGGGCGGAAACCGCCATCGCTCTGGTCGCATCCGCGACGCTCGTGGCAGCACTCTTCGCCCTAGGAACGGCTCGAGTTGCGTTGGACAAAGATGACGCGGGTCAGTACATCCGCATGGCAGAGTCCTTCGGCTACCTGGCCCGCTTGCCATACACCTTCCGCGTCCTATCCCCAGCGCTCGCCGGCATCGCACTGGGTGGATCCATCCGAGGCTTCATCGCGATCACCCTCGTCTCACTGGTATGTGCGGGCGCGGCGCTCTTCTTGCTGCAGCGGATCCTCGGTCTATCCCGCACGTCCAGCGGCGCCGGCATGGCACTGTTCCTTGTGAGCGGCGGCAGCACCCGCCTGCTCACGACACCGACCTATGTCGACGCCCTGACCTACGCCACCGAGGCCATCGGCCTCGCGCTCATCCTGCTCGTCAAGCCCATTGGCCTCGCCGCACTCGTGTCTGTCGCCGTGGCGAACCGTGAGACGGCGGGCCTCCTGTTACCGGCGGCCTACGGCTCCGCCGCCTGGCGCCACCGCGGCGTGCGGACGTTCCTCTGGCCGGCCATCGCCTGTGGGACTGTTGGTCTCGCGATCGTCATCCTCAAGCTCGGTCTGACCAGCGCCCCCTGGTCTCAGCTCGCCCCCAATTCAAGGACGTTTGACCAGCGCCCACCCGGCCTGACCGAGCTGTTCGATCTGTATTCAACGTTCGGCGCGCTCTGGCCGTTGGCGGCCATCTACCTACCGGGGCCGCGTGCCTTGCGCGGCCCCGGCGCCGTCTTCGCCGCGCTGATCGCGCTCCAACTCGTGGTCTCGCGCGGCGACGAAGGGCGCAATCTCTCCCACGTCTTCCCCGTCTTGATCCCTATCGCTATGCTGGCCGTGGAGGAGGCGTCCCGCCGCCCCAACCATCGCCTGCTAGTCGGCATCCTGGTCATCGCGGTGGCCGCCGGTATGGTCAACGCGCGTTGGGTCTGGATTCCTGACCCGACGATTCGCTATGTCCTGGTGGGCGTGGGCTCGGTGGTCGCCACCGCGCTTGGCATCTGGCTAAGGGTCAGCGAACGGTCAGGTCCACCAAGCGCGCCTGCTCGGCATCCATGGGCGACCCCGCCGTGAGCTGGGCCATCCGCCGCGCGCGTGAGTCATACAACCCCACGGCGAGCGTGTAGCGACCCGGCGCCGTGCGAGATGTCACCTGGAACGGTGCCGTCTTGAACACCCACCGTCCGGGCTGCCACGTCGCGGTTCCCCCGCTACCCCCGCCAAGCGATGACTCGTCCTGCAGCATAGACCGCCCGCGCTCATCCCTTAGCGAGACCACCGGGTGCCAGTCCACCGGTGTCGCGGCCACAAGCTCCCACTCAAATGTGATCCCCGTGCTCCCGCCGGGCCGCAGGTCCAGGCGATCCACCGCCACGCTCCGTAGCCTGACCTGGCCATCAAACTCAGCGTCCACATACGTCGCGTACGGACGGAGCGATCGGATCGCGGACCGCGTCTCCTCCGTCACCAGCGCAGGCAAGACGTACAGCGCGCGATCCTTCCGATTGGACCGTTCATCGATCCGTACTACCTGATACGCCTCGTCCACCCAGTCGCGGAACTTCTTGATCTGCCGCAGGTTGTCGCTGACGAGGTGCATCAGCCGCACGCCGTACCGCTCTGAGTCCTCGATCAACTCGGCACCGGTTAGCGTTCCCGAACGGATGCGAAAAATAGATGTATCCACGAGCCGCGGCGGCATGGCGCGACCGTTCAGAAACGCCAGGTAGGGATCGTCCACCAGGATGAACTCCTCGGGGCGGGTTAGGTACTGGATGAGCAGGCTCTCATCGCGATACGGCGGCTCGGCGCCGGCGTCGCCAGCGCTCAGGGCCTGCCCCAGCTCTCCCCACACCGGCGGAAGCCAGGCCAACCAAACAAACAGTGCAAGCAGGCTGGCCGTGCCCAACAACCGATCCACCAGCCGCATCCGCGCCGGCCCCGCCCACAGTCGGTCCATCACACCGGCCAGTCCAGTGCCCGCCACAAGCGAAGTCGGGAGTGGCTGGAGCGCCGCGTGCTTGGTTCCCAGCGGCGTGTAGATCAGCAGCAGACCCAGCGTGCCCAGCGCCCAAACGACCAGCGGAATGCCGACCTTCGGGGTCCGCCAGCACACGACAACCGCGCCCACAACCGCCAGTGCCACGATTCCCCACCCGTCGTCGCGCAGCACGCCCCACAGCATGTCACGGTTCTCCACAAAGCTCCAACCCTCGGCCCGCGCCGCGCCCAACCGGTAGCGAACCACCTGATCGAACAGCACGGCCGGGCTGTACGCGGACACAATCACAGCCATCGTCACGGCGGCCACGGCGGCGTACACCAGAATCTCGCGCCAGCCCCGAGACGGCGACATTAGCAGGAGCAACCCCAGCGCGGGAACCACTGGCAGCATCATCGGCTTGATGCACAAGGCAACAGCCAGCGCCACAGCCGAGACCGCCATCCACGCCCTGCGCGCACCGCACCCGGCCTCCAGAAGGCACGCCACCGCGACCGTCGCGGGCAGGAGCGACGGGATCTCCACCAGCGCCAGCCGAGAGTTCGCCAAGAACGTCGGGCTCGCCAACAGCAATCCCGCGGACAGCCAGCCGCCGGCTGGGCCGGCAGCCCGGCGCCCCACCCAATAGGTAGCGAGCACGGCCAGCGTGGAGTACACCGCCACCGCCAGTCGCGCTCCCGCCAACGTCTGGTCCAGGGCGAGATAGAACGGGAGGAAGATGTCCAGGGACAGCGGACCCTGGGAGGCGAACACGTCACGGACCGGGCGGAAGCCGCGCGCCATCAGCAGAAGCTGCTCGGCCCGGATACCCTCGTCCCCCTTACCGGAGAAGCTCCCCAGGTTGACCAGACGGGGCGCCAGGGCCGCCAGGCCCAGCACTACGAATCCCGTCCACCACGAGGCGCCGAATCGCCAGAGCACACTAGCGGTCATGGGCGCCGGCGGACCCTTTTCCAGACCCGCTCCTGCACGGATCTTAGTGTAAGTCGCCCGGCTCGACCCCGGGACGGAACGTGCTACGCTGCTCCCGCCGAAGTCTCGCCCGGTGCCCAGCCGCGGTCAAGGGCCCCGTCGGCCGGCAACTTCTCCGTCACCTGGTAGTGCAAGTACTTACCCAGCAGGAGCCGCGTGTGTGAGTCAAGCGCGGGCAGCGTGGTCAACACCAGGCCAATGAGCGGCAACACGACCCACGCACCAAGCGCAACTGCACGATCGCGCAGGCCTATGCGATCGGGGCGGGGCGGTCGCAAACGATGATCCAACACTATCACGACCGCCAGGCTCGGCAGGCACGCTGAGAGCAGCCAGGCTCCCAGCATCTGAGACTGCTCAACCACGGCCAGATCGGAGGCGATAGTCCCCTGCAGCGGACCAAACACGCCCACCAGGTGTGCGCCAACGGTCAACAGGAACCAGTGCGTTGGCCAGCACACGTGCTCCTCGATGTACATCCCCACGCGGCGCGCCCGTGCCCAAAGCGGCACCTGCCTTCTATCCCAGAGCTGCTGCAGGACATACGGGATATCGGAGACACCCCACGCCCAGCGACGGGTCTGCCGGTAGTGATTGGCGAGGGTACTCAGCGGCGTCTTGCCCTCGGCGGCGTCCGCCAACACGGGCAGGTAGATGGGCTCCACCCGCACCTCCCGCTCATGCCCAAGCGAGAAGAAGATCTTGAAAAACATTCGCGAGTCCTCTGGGATCACGTCTGCGTCCCAGTAACCCACCTCATCACACGTAGCGAGGCTCAAGGAGTACGTAGACTGAGTCACCAGCTTGTACCCCGTCACCAGTCTGGACAATTGCCACACTGAGTACAGCCCGGCGCTCACGCGCGCCGCCGCCGGCAACCGCCAGATGTTGGAATAGAACATCAGCGCGGGTTGCCAGATACGAAACCTGCGCAACTCATTCGTCAAGAAGCCCACGGTGAGGGCGCTCAGGTACTTGCGGTGGAGGCGCGAGTCCGCGTCACACACCGTCACGACCACGTCATCCAGGCGAACGCCGCCGTCGTCCACCAGTTTCCGCTTGGCCCACTTCGCCGCGTACGCCAGGTTTGACGCCTTACCGCGGAGCTCTCCGGGGCGATCTTGATGAAACGTCACCCAGAGATTGCCAAAGCGCCCGCCAAACTGGCGGGTCAACTCGCTTGCACGCTCCCGCGCCAGTGGGTCGCGCTCCTCGAACGCCAGCACCACGGCGATCCGCTTGGCCGGAAAATCCTGCTCCGCCAGGTGGTGGAGCATCACCTCAAGGACTTCCGGAGGTTCTTTGTACGTGGGAACCAGCACCAGGTGATGGACGCGATTCCAGCCCGACAGAGCACGCCCGGACGCGCGCCAGTCCACCTTCTGTCCAGCCCGCAAGCGGCGGAACCCCACCACGGCGGAGACTGCCATGTTGAGCGACTTGTACAGCCAGTAGGCGTTGAATGCGATGAGTAATGCCGCCAGCTGGCGCGGCGCGAACGCTGCGCCCCACGCGGGGAGCGTGACAAGCGCCCACGTCACCAGGCCCGTACCCACCTCGAGCACGCGCCGAGTCCGTAGCGAGCCTGGATAGCTAGGCACTGCCGCCGACTCGTCTGGTTGTGCTACGCGGGACGCCTCCTCGGCCTCCACCCGCCTACCAACGGCTACCGCCACGTCGCCTCATCCCAGGGCATGCTCGACACCGCGCGCTGCCAGCCTCCCAGGCTCAGCTCCATGTAAGAACTCCAAGCGAATGGAAGCCGGCGCCGGGCGCCTGGCCGAGCCGATTATAAAGGCGGGCTGATCCCATCATCACATTCAACGCATGCGGCGGGCGACCGAGCCGGTGCTGACTGGAACGCGTCGCTCCGTCCGTCGCGGAGCAGCGGCCTTGGACCATGGCGTACTCAGGACCAATTGCGATCGCCCTGATCTGGCATCGCCCCCACGCCGCTTTTCTCGTCGTTCCTCTGAAGATGGAACGGTAGAACCTTGCCACCCCGGGTCGCGAGCGGTGCGCGCCGACGCACGATAATCGAGTCCGCGCGCTCAATCAGCGCGGCCTGGAATGCACTGAAGAGCCCGCCTCGCCGAAGCTCTGAAAGCAACAGCGCTCGAACCGCGCCGTGATCGATCCGGCCCACCCGCGGGTCGATGTGCAGGACCAGCCGAGTCGCGCCGTCGCTGCCCTCCTCCTCAACGAGCTGATAGTCAACCGGGTCGCCCCCAAACCGGGCCGGCAACTCCTCCTCGAGAATCTGAATGAGATTGCTTCGGACAAACGTCGTGCCCTCGCTCGACATCTTCTCGAAGCTACGGATGTCCGAGAGATGCGTGGTGAGCCCTAGTCCCCCAATGCGGCAGCAGTCGCCGTCGCGGATCTCAATACGCGCCGAGTCACCGGGCTCGACGTTGATCCCAATCTTGCCGGCGGTGGGGCTCAAGGTCGTGAAGAGCAAGGCGTCAACCGAGACCCCTCCGGTGAACAACTCCCGCTGGCGTTGGATCACGGCGTAGAGGTTGGTCATGAGGTGGACATCATCCGGCGCGACACCGTTGACACAACCAGACGAGGCTGAGGGAAGCTCGTTTGTTGAGTAGTCCAGTAGAAGCCCAGCGCCGGACGCCTCAATCGCACCCCGACGACGCGCCGTGAGCGGCTCCCCACCGACATAAAACGTCACGCCGGTCAGCGGCACTCCGGTGGCAATCGCGGCAGCTGCGACCCGGACGGCCGATGTGATCGTGCACGTGACGACCACGGTCCCATCATGGCGCGGATGATGGAGCAACCAGCGCGCAACCCATTCTGGATTCATCAAGTCGCCGTATCTGGGCATGGGGATGCGGTGGCCAGCGACCCTCGCCAGCCCCCGCAGATACATCAGGCCGGAGCGGGCAAGCACGGGCAATCCGCGAACGGGGTTCAACCAGAGCTCAACTCTGGAGCCAAGCCGCGAGTGCACCAGAGGATAAGACGGGGAACCGCCGCGCCACAGCACGTGTCGTGGTCGATCGATGCCATGCGCCTCGAAAACGACAGCCAGCATCGCGGCAACATCCTCGAGGACATCGAGCGTCCGGGCAACGGGCATCGGCCGACCGCTCGTTCCGCCGGTAAAGTCGAAGTAGTGAGGCACGCGAATGAGGGGGCTGTCGAAGTCTCGATCTGAGAAGGCAAACCTGGCGCTTCCGCGCACGGCAACCTGGCGGCCTTTGAACTCGTCGAAAGTCACGTACACACCCTGACTCGCGAGCCGACGCAGCGCCCCCTCGATCCCCTCGGTGCGCACCAGGGCACGGAGATCGCCGTGCTCGCAACCCGCGTGTGCCAACAGTTGGCGGTACGGACTCCGAGGGTGTTGATACACGGCCCGATCGACGAGGTCCAGGAAACGCACCTCGCGCTCCGCGAGGCCTCGCGCTATATGCGAGCGCGCGGCGTCAAGGGACAGCCGTCGTTGCAGGAACGGCGGGACATCACGGGCCAGGCGCGCGGCCATGGCCACGTACAGCGCCGCCTCGCGCGCTGTGTCCCGCCTTGCCGCCCACGTAGAACGGCTCACGAGCGCTAGCACGATTCCATCACCCCCCGGGTTCCGTCCGCGGATCCACGGAGGCCATCTCGTTCGCCAGCCCGCAATGCCGCCAGCTGGCCCGATAGACTTGTGATCCGACCCAGGATTCTGGCGCGGCTCGGAAGCGCGCCGTCTCAGAAGCCCGGGACATGCGTGAGCATAACTTGCCCTGGCGGGCTTTCGCCGCGCGCGTGCGGCGCCAGGCACACACATACGCCTGGCGCATCGCTCATGACGCCCAACCGGAGCTCGGTTCTGGCGAGAGGGTTCGGCTAGCGCGCGTCGCTGTCGAAGTAGGCCTTCCAGGAACCGTCATTCGCCAGCACGTACAGGATCCCGTACGGGCTCCATAGCACCGTGCCGCGCTCAAACGTCTGAATCATCCCGCCAAACCCGCGCGGCTCGTACACCGCCCAACCCAGGCGGGTCTTCACCTCTGGCTGCGCCGTCCACAGTCGGCCGAACCCGCCGCTCGGCGCAAGTGCGCCCGGCGGGGGCAGCGCGTCTGCCGCCCCGGCGGAGGTAGCCTTCAGAACTCCGCTGTACGACTTCCACGGTCCGGTGCCCCGTCCGAGTACGTAAATCTCAGACGTATCGCTTCGCCACACAGCCACCCCGCCCTGGAAGCTCTGCTCCACCAGGGTGACCGTCCGGCTCCCCGGCAACGGCTGGCCGAGCATCCGTCGAACATCCGCGTTCGAGCGATACAGCGCGCTGATCGCGGACGGCATCTCAGGATCGGTCGTGACCTGCGGCAGCAACTGCACCGGAACAATGGGATTGCCAACCACGGTGGGCTTCGGCTGCGTGACGACAGCCGGCGGCGGGGCCGGAACGGCCACGGGCGGTGCGGAGGCAGTCACTGCCTCCAGGGTGGCAACTGGGCGCGTGGGTGCCTCGACGGCGCCCGGGCGCATCACGCCCATGAACGTAATGGCCACCACCGCGGCCAACGCCGCAGGCGCAAACACCCTCGTGGGAGCGCCAAACGCGGCCCATGGCGATCTCTTTCTGGCTCGCGCATCAAGCTCGCGATAGACGCTAGCGCGCAAGGACCGCGGCGCCGCCTCGAACGGCAGCGAACGGATCGCATGTGCCATGCGGACGTAGCTTCTGAGCTCGGCTGAGCAGTCGGCGCACTCCTGCATGTGCAGGTCCAGCGCCCGCCGCTCCGCCGGCTCCAGCTCGCCATCGCGATATGCCGACAGTCGCCGACGATCGCAACTCATAGAGGATCCGTGCCTCCCTGACGCTCGTACACCTTGCGGAACTCTTCGCGCGCTCTGAAAAGCAACGATTTCACGGCGGATCGGGAGCTCCCGATCACGTCGCCGATCTCCTCGCACGACATGCCCTGGTACTCGCGTAGCACCAGGCACAGACGGTACTTCGGCGGCAGATCCTGGAGAACCTGATGCACCAACTCCCGTGACTCCGACCGCATTGCATCGCGCTCCGGGTTGTCCCGGGCAATCTGCTTCGGATGGAAGATGGAGATGAAATTGTCCCACGGCTCCCAGCGGATGAGCTTCCGCCTACGGAGCTGGTCCATGCACAGGTTCGTGGCGATGCGGTACAGCCAGGGGCCAACCTTGAGCTCGCCATCGATCTTCGGCAGACCCGTGTATGCCCGCAGGAAAGTCTCCTGGGTCAGGTCATGCGCCTCTTCGGCGTTGCCAACCAATCGATAGATGCAGTTGTAGATTCGGTCTTGGTAGGTCTCGAAGATCTCGTCAAAATCGAGCTCCTCGCGAGCCTCTACCCTCTGGGCGACCATGAGCTCCCCAGCCGTCATCAACCACCTCCCGAGGACTCGATTCGGTAAAACGAGCGTCGAGAGATGCGGTTGCGACACGCCGCTGCTTCTTCTTTACGCCGCGCGCGCCAGCGCCACGGCTGAGGCATTCTACCCGCTCGCCTCAGCCACACCGCGACGATTCAGAACGTAATGCTAGAACCGCAACGCGTTCGTAGCGGGTACACTCCGGACCATTCCGGGCCGCGCCACGAGGAGCTGCATGCTGTCAGCCCAGCAGATTCAGGAGATCATTCCCCACCGTTTTCCGTTTCTACTCGTGGATCAAGTCATCGAGATGGAGCGCGGGAAACGAATCGTTGCCATCAAAAACGTATCCGTCAATGAGTGGTTCTTCCAGGGACACTTTCCGGGCATGCCCATCATGCCGGGCGTCCTCATCATCGAGGCACTGGCCCAGGCCGGAGCCGTGGCGCTGCTGTCTGACGAGTCCACCCACGGCCAGATCCCTCTCTTCGCCGGAATCAACGACGCGCGATTTCGCAGCCAGGTGGCACCAGGAGATACGCTGCGACTGGAGGTGGAATTCACGTCACGCCGCGGGCCGATCGGCAAGGGACGGGGTCGCGCGCTGGTTGGCGACAAGGTGGCCGCGGAGGCGGAGATCCTCTTTGCACTCGTACCAGCACCCAATACGCTCGGCGGGAGCTGATTCCGCTCCACCCACGGCTCGCCGCCCAGGGTAGTGCAGAGCCTCCATCGCCGCGTCCGTCTCGCCGCGCTCCAGGTCGTGGGGCGGGCGCTAGCGCGCCGCCCCGTTCGTCGGGCCGCACCCGCCGCGACCCCGAGGATCCTTATCATCCGCCCGGACCACGTGGGCGATGTCGTCCTGGCAGGCGCCGCCTGGCGCGGGCTTCGCGAGGCGCTGCCAGGTGCATGGTTGGACTGGCTGGTCGGACCGTGGTCGATCGAGGCTGCACGCCGCGCCGTAGATGCCGACGACATCTTCACCTGCGAGCTCCCCGGCTTCACCCGCGCTCCCAAGGCCAAACCGTGGCAGCCCTACTCGCTCCTCGTTGCTGAGTCTCAGCGCATCGCGTCTCGCGGTTACCACGCGGCCGTGATCGCGCGGCCAGACCACTGGTGGGGCGCTCTGCTCGCGCACGCCGCGAGAATCCCCCACCGGTTCGGCTACGCCTTCCCCGAGTGCGCTCCGTTCCTCACCACGGCGCTCCCGCCACTGCCGCGCCACCATGCTACCGATCAAGGCTCGCGCCTAGCGGCGGAGGTCGCCCGCGCCATGGGGGGCAAGCCCACACCCATCCGAGCGCGCCCCAGCTTCCACGTCGAACCCGCCGAGCGGCAAGCTGCGCGAAGCCTGCTCGCAAGCCTCTCAGACGGCCGTCCCCTGGTGGCGATCCACCCAGGATCCGGCGCAGACCTGAAGGCCTGGCCCAACCGATCCTGGCATGAGGTCGTAGCGACGCTTACATCCCGCGGCCTCGGCATTGTCTTGACGGGCTCCCCCGCGGAAGCGGTCGTCAACAAGTCACTCTGCGATCCGCACGGTCGGCAGGTCCTGGATCTCTCTGGCCAGACCCCGCTCGGCGCTCTGGCCGCCATCTACGAGCGCTGCGCCCTGGTGATTGGCGTGGATAGCGGCCCGCTCCACATGGCCGCCGCCGTTGGCACGCCCACAGTCCGGATCTACGGCCCTACCGACGTTGCCGAGTTTGGCCCACTCGGGGACCCAACGCTACACCGAGCACTCGCGGCCAATCTTCCCTGCCAGCCTTGCGGGTACCTCTTCGCCGCCCCCTGCGGCGCGCTCACCACCCCCGCGTGCATGCGCGCCGTGTCGCCCCTAGAGGTGCTCGCCGCCGCCCAAGGCATCCTCGACAGGGCCGTGAACGCCACCCCAGCGTGCTGATCGGCATAGACGCCAGCCCCGCCGCCCGACATGCCGTAACGGGTACGGAGCGGTACTGCATCGAGATCACGCGCGCGCTGATCCGGGCCGCGCCGGATGATCGGTTTGTCCTGTATTTCAGCCAGGAGCCTCCAGACGGACTGTTCCCGCGCGATTCGCGGGTGCACTGGCGAGTCATGCCGTTCCCCCGGCTCTGGTCGCTCGGCCGCCTGTCACTCGAGGTCAATCTCCGCCCGCCAGATGTCCTCTTCGTTCCGTCTCATAGCCTGCCCATTGCCCTGCGCTGCCCCACTGTGAACACGGTGCACGACCTCGGCTACTTGCGCTTCCCAGCCGAGCACGGCCGCGCGCGTCGATGGGTTCGCGACTGGATGACCCGCTGGAGCGTGGCGCGAGCCACCGCCCTGATCGCGGTCTCCGCCGCAACCCGGGACGACATGGTCCGCTACTACGACACCGCTCCAGACCGCGTCCGCGTGATCCACCACGGCGTGGCCACCCAGTTCTCGCCGGATTGCCCTACCGGCTCCAATTCCGAAGCTCTCCTGCACCTCGGCGTCAAGCGGCCGTACTTCCTGTTCCTGGGCACACTCCAACCCCGAAAGAACCTGGACAGTGTCCTCGCCGCCTTCGATCTCTTTTGCGATCGCGGTTCCCATCCGCATCGACTCGTACTCGCCGGAGCCACCGGTTGGCAATCTGACCGGCTGTACCGGTCTCTCGCCCGGGTCCGCGCCCGCGACCGCGTCGTCTGTACCGGCTACGTGCCCCAGGCGCTCGTGCCTGCCCTGCTCCGCGGCGCCTCGGCTCTCTGCTTCCCCTCGCTGTTCGAAGGATTCGGGCTACCCGCCCTAGAGGCCATGGCCTGCGGCGCGCCGGTCATTGCCTCGCACACCTCCGCGCTGCCGGAAGTCGTGGGAGACGCCGGACTCCTGGTGGACCCCTTGGACGTGGAGAGCATTGCGCTCGGCCTGCAGCGGCTGGCCGCCGAGCCGGGTCTGGCCGCCGACCTACGAGCCCGCGGCCTCCTCCGTGCGTCGACGTTCTCCTGGGAACGCGCCGCCACAGAGACGCTGCGAGTGCTGCGCCTCGCCGCCGGCACCACGTAGCGGGGGCGGATCCGGGCTGTGCTACGATCCGTAGCGTGACGCGGATCCTGGTGGTGAAGCTCGCCGATCTTGGCGACCTGTTGGTTGCAACTCCGGCCCTCCGCGCCATCCGCAACGCCCACCCCACCGCCCACATCGCCGCGCTCGTCACGCCCCACACCGCGGCCATTCTTCGTGGCTCCACCGCCGTAGACGAGGTAATTACCTTCAGGAAGGCAGACTTCGATTCGCTGGGCGCCGGCGCAAGACGCCTCGGCACGGCCGGGTCGCTGGCCCGCCGTCTCACGACCGGCCAGTGGGATATCGTGGTCCTGTTGCACCATCTGACCACCTGGTTCGGCACGGCAAAGTACGCTGCCCTCGCGCTCGCCACCCGTGCCCCAGTCCGGGCCGGGCTAGACAACGGACGCGGTCTGTTCCTAACGCATCGCACCACCGACTACGGCTTCGGCACGCATCACGAGGCGGACTATTGGCTCCAGGTCGCCGCGTTGATCGGTGGCCACAACGTCACGCCAACGCTGGAGATCACGCCCACCGAGGTCGATCGGGAATGGGCCAGCGGCACGATCGCCACGCTCGATCCCGGCCAGCGGTTCGCCGTGGTCCACCCGGGCAGTGGCGGGTTCGGCATGGCCCGGCGCTGGTTTCCAGACAGATTCAGCGACGTGGCCCGGCACCTCGCCAAGCACCATGATCTGGCGCCACTGGTACTGGCCGGCACCGCCGCGGGTGAGTCAGCGCTCGCCGCGACGGTGACCAGCGGCGCCCCAGATGCCCGCGCCGTCGGCCCCGCGCCCAGTCCCGGCGCCCTGACGGCCCTGCTATCGCGCGCGGCGCTCTTCATCGGCGGCGACAGCGGCGTCATGCATCTGGCGGCGGCAGCAGGCACACCGCTGGTTGGCATCTTCGGTCCCACCAACCACCGCGCCTGGGGACCCTACCCCGCCGACGATCCTCGGCGCGCCATCGTGCGGGAACCGCTGGCCTGCTCGCCGTGCGTGTACCGTGGCCACTCTCTGGGGACTCCCGCGGGCTGCGCGGCGCGCACGTGTCTGGCATTCGTGGACGCCTCCGACGTCATCGCAGCGGCCGAGCGCGTGCTCGCCGTGGCACACCGCCCCGAGGCGTCCCTCGTTTGAGCGCCAACCCACCAGCCGCCGAGGAGCCGTCCGCCGCGCCGCGTTGCGCCACCCATCCCGGCATCGAGACCTACCTGCGCTGCAATCGCTGCGACACGCCCATCTGCCCACGTTGTCTGATCCAGACCCCCGTGGGCGCGCGCTGCCGTGGCTGCGCCAGGCTACGCGCAGTGCCGCCGTACGACCCGAAGGCCATCCATCTGCTCCGTGGCTTCGGCGCCGCGCTCGGCACCACCGCCGCGCTGAGCGCCCTGGCACCCCTGTTGCCGTTTGGCGGGTTTCTTGCCTTCGTCGTCGCGGCTGGAGTTGGCTACGCGGCCAGCGAAGTCGCGCTCAGAGCCGCGTCACGAAAACGCGGCCGTTGGATGATCGCGGCCGTGGGACTGGGGATAGCACTCGGTTTCATGTTGGGCCCGGCATTCCTGGCGATCGCCTACTCCCGTATTCTGGGAGCTCCGCTCACCATCGTCGTCCTCACGCGTCTCGCGCTTGGTCCGGCCCAGATGCTGAGCCTCGTGATCGGTGTCTTCGTTGCCTGGTACCGCCTCAGATGACCGCGCGCTCATCGCTCGCCTCCGCCCTCGAACACCTCATCCAGCGCGCGCCCCACGTCCGTCTCGCCGTCCTCGGCGACCTCGTTCTGGACGAGTACATCGTCGGGCGCGCCACGCGCCTCTCGCGCGAAGCCCCGATCCCCGTCCTCGACCAAGTGGACCGCTTCACGCGGCCCGGCTCAGCCAGTAACCCCGCCATGAACCTCGTGACCCTGGGAGCCAGCGTGGACCTCGTGGGCGTCGTGGGCGCCGACCCAGCCGGCGAGACGCTCCTGACCGATCTCGGGGCCGCCGGGATCTCGTGTGAGCACGTCCTACAGCTACCCGGCCGGGCTACGTCCACGAAGACCCGCATCCTGGCGGAGCACGCCTCCGCACACCGCCAGCAGGTAGCCCGCGTCGACCACGTCCCTCGGGAGCGCCTAACCAGCCCCCAGGTCGCCGCTCTCGGAGACCGCGTGCATCAGGTCGCGTCCTCCGCTAACGCAATCCTCCTGTCCGACTACAAGGCCGGCGTGGTGGTCTCGGAGACCATCGACGCGGCGCTCCGGAGCGCACGTTCCCACGCCATTCCTTCGCTGGTGGACAGCCAGGGGGATCTCGACCGATTCGCGGGCTACACCCTGGTCAAATCCAATCTCCCGGACGCGGAGGCGTCGATCGGGCGTCCGTTGGACACCGAAGAGACGATCGGCACCGTCGGATACGACCTGCTCCGCACGCTGGCCGCGGAGATGGTGCTCATCACCCGTGGCGCCGCCGGCATGTCCCTGATCCGTCGCGGCGGCGCCCCAGCGCATCTGCCGCCCGCCAACCAGTCCGAAGTCTGGGACGTGACGGGTGCCGGCGACACCGTCATCGCCGTGCTCGGACTGGGCCTGGCCGTGGGCCTCGACCCGCTAGACGCCGCGCGGCTCGCGAACCACGCCGCCGGCATTGTCGTCCGCCGCCTGGGCGTCGTCAGTGTCGGCCCAGACGAGCTGCGCGCCGCCGTCCAGACCGCTTAGCGCCCAGGTAGGGCGGCACCGATATCGGTGCCGCCCTCCCGCGTGCAAGCTCTCAACTCACTAGGGAAGGCCCTAGCCCTCCTTCTCCTCGTATTGGCTCCTGATCTGCGCCAGCACCGTTGGGTCCGCCAGCGTCGTCGTGTCACCCACCACCCGACCTTCACCGATGTCTCGGAGCAACCGCCGCATGATTTTTGCGCTGCGGGTCTTGGGCAGCTCCGCCGTGAAGAACACTTTGTCCGGCCGAGCAATCGGACCAATTTTCTGCGCCACGTGGCCCCGCAGCACGTTCACCTGCGAGTCGTCCGGTGCAAAGCCCGCCCGCAAGGTCACGAACGCCGCGATCGCCTGGCCCTTGATCTCATGGTTGATACCAACCACCGCCGCCTCCGCCACAGACGGGTGGGACACCAGCGCGCTCTCCACTTCCATCGTCCCAATGCGGTGCCCGGCCACGTTCAGCACATCGTCCACGCGGCCCAGCAGCCAGATGTAGCCGTCCTCGTCCCGCTTGGCCCCGTCGCCGGTGAAGTACATGCCCTCGAACCGACTCCAGTACTGGCTCACGTATCGATCCGGATCGCCCCAGATGGTCCGCGCCATCCCTGGCCACGGCCGCCTCAGGACCAGATAGCCGCCACCCACCGGGACGGATTCGCCGTTCTCGTTCACCACGTCCGCCGCGATGCCCGGGAACGGAACGGTCGCGGAGCCCGGTTTGGTTGTGGTGATGCCCGGCACCGCGGAGATTAGGATGTGCCCGGTCTCGGTCTGCCACCACGTGTCCACGATCGGCGTCCGGTCGCCACCGATGTGCTCGCGATACCACACCCAGGCTTCGGGATTGATCGGCTCACCCACGGTACCCATCAGCCGTAGGCTGGAAAGGTCGTGCTTCTCGGGATACTCGGTACCCCACTTCATGAAGCTCCGGATGGCTGTGGGAGCGGTGTAGAGGATCGTGCAGCGGTACTTCTCCACGATGTCCCAGAGGCGGTCTCTGTCCGGATAGTCCGGGCTACCTTCGTACATCACGCACGTCGCCCCTGCCGCCATCGGCCCGTAGACGATGTAGCTGTGGCCCGTCACCCAGCCGATGTCTGCCGTGCAGAAGTAGACATCGTCCTCCTTCAGATCAAAGATGATCCGGGAGGTCGTCATGGTGCCAACCAGGTAACCGGCCGTGGTGTGGAGCATGCCCTTGGGTTTGCCGGTCGTGCCTGAGGTGTAGAGGATGTAGAGGGGGTGCTCCGAGTCCACCGGCTCCGGCTCCACGATCTCGTACCCGGAAGCATCCAGGGCCTCGTGCCACCAGATGTCCCGCCCCTCTCTCCACGGCACCGTCGCTGGATCGTCGGTTCGGTTCACCACGAGCATGTGCTCCACGGTGGGGCACTCAGCCACTGCCTTGTCCGCGTTGTCCTTCAGCGGCACCTTGCCGCCGCGCCGCCAGCCGCCGTCCGCCGTGATGACCAGCTTGGCCTCGCAGTCCAGGATCCGGTCACGAATAGACTCCGGGCTGAACCCACCGAAGATCACGGTGTGCAGGGCGCCCAGCCGGGCGCACGCGAGCATCGCGATGGGAAGCTCCGGGACCATCCCCATGTAGATCGCGACGCGGTCGCCCTTCGCCAGCCCAAGCCGCTTGAGTGCCGCGGCGCACCGATTCACCTCGCGGTACAGGTCGCCGTAGGTGAGCACGCGGGAGTCACCGGGCTCGCCCTCCCAGATGATCGCCGCCTTGTTCTTGCGCCACGTCCGAGTGTGACGGTCAACGCAGTTCGCTGACGCGTTGAGCTGGCCGCCCACGAACCACTTCGCCCACGGGCAGTTCCACTCCAGCACCCTCTCGTACGGCTTGATCCAGTCCAGATCCTTTGCCTTCTCTGCCCAGAACGCCTCCGGGTCAGCCGCGGCCGTCTGGTAGATCGCGGGGTCTGCCAGATTGGCCTGGCTCTTGAACGCCGCGCTGGGCTCGTAGCGGCGGTCCTCCTGCAGCAGCGCGGAGATCGCGCCCTGGATGTCTGTGGCCATCTGTTCCTCCACTGGCATTCGCTCGCCGGACAGCCGGCGCCTGACTCAACCGAGCAGCCCGCGCCGCCCCCGCTCAACCGCGAGCAGCCGCGCGGCACCATGCACCAGTAGTCTACTCACCTGCCGCCGTCCCGTCACCAGCGTGATACGATCACACGTACACGCCACGAGGGGTCAGAGTTGTCGCCCGCGCCAGACCGCTCCCAGCTTGACGAGTTCCGCGAGGAGCTCCGCTCCTGGATTAGGTCTATCTACGAGCAGCGCGACTCTATGGAAGCGGTCAAGTACCAGGCCGCTGCCGACCGGATCTTTGATCGAGAACGCTGGGCACTCATCTGGCTCACCGCCCAGCTCTTCCTCACGATCATCCTCGTGCCCTGGATGGGCATTTGGGGCGTCCTCGCCGGCCTGAGCGTGCTGTACGTTGGGGCCGTCGTAAGCGGCATCTGGACGCTGATCCGCGTCCGGCGCTTCGACAGGCGGCGTTCGCCACGCGCCCTCGCGCGGGCGGCCGCGCGCGCCGCCGCGGCCTGCCCCACCTTGGATTCAGATGCTCGTGCGCTGCTCATCCGCCTGATGAACCTGTCGCGCTTGCGCCCAACCGCGCGCAGTCTCCAGATGCTCAAATCAGAGCTACGCGAGACCATGGCCGTTCCCGGCCTCTCCCGCTGGCGTTTTCTGCAAGACCTCGCCGGGGCAGTGGAGATGATCGAGGCCTCGGTCCAGCGCACAGAGTCAACGCGGACCACTCAGGCCGGTGCCGCCGGGTCCTGATGCGCCGACCGGCGCGGGAGTCCGTGTTCTCGTGGTCGACGACGACCCCAATATCCGTCTGGCTCTCTCCACCTGGCTAGGCGACCACGGCTATGCGGTCGACACGGCCCCGACTGCCGACGAGGCACTGGCCTCGGCGCGAGTGGACCCCCCAGATGTGGTGTTGCTTGATCTCCTGTTGCCAGATCGAGGCGGCCTGGAGGTCTGCCGCGAGCTCCGCGCCCACTCCGACACCCCCATCATCGTCCTGTCCGCGAAGGAGGACGAACGGGACAAGGTAGAGGCGCTGGACCTGGGCGCGGACGACTACCTCACCAAGCCGTTCGGCATGCAGGAGCTGCTCGCAAGGATCCGCGTGTGCCTGCGCAGGTCCGCCCGTCTCCCACCAGAATCGATCATCGAGATAGGCGCTGTGCGTCTTGATCGCGGCCGTCGCATCGTCGCACTCGCGGGCAACCAGCTTCACCTCACCCCGACGGAGTACCAGGTGCTGGAGCAGCTCATGGCCAACGCCGGGCGCGTGCTCACCCACCGCACGCTCCTCCACGCCGTCTGGGGCCCGGGTTACGAGGACGCGGGCGAGACCCTCCGCGTGTTCATCGCTCAGCTCCGCCGAAAGTTGGCCGCCGCAGCCTCGACCGCCTCGTATATCCAGACGGAGCCCGGGGTGGGCTACCGGTTTAGAGAGTCCGACTAGCCCAATCCTCACAACTTCCTTACGCCAAACGCGGTGTCTGCGCTGGTGACAAGCCGCCGCTCCGGCTTACCGTCCAGGGGACTGGGCGGCGCGCACGGCGAGAGCAGCCCAGCAGGTCACCGCTGACCGAAAACACGCCAACCAACGGAGGGGGCACATGGCCAACCGTCAGCCCGCGGATCAGGCCGAGCGCAGATCAAAGCTCGCCGCCTACTGGAACGAGAACCAGCGGCTCATCTACGTACTCACCGCCATCTGGTTCGTTGTCACCTTCGCTCATCCGCCGTTTGCCAAGGCGCTCAACAGCGTCACGATTCTCACGGGATTCCCCCTGGGCTACTGGCTCTCCAGCCAGTTCGCCATTACCGTCTTCGTAGTGCTGATCTTCGTGTACGCCATCCGCATGAACCGCGTAGTTGACCCCAAGTACGGCTTCACGGAAGAGGAGGAGTAGTCCGCCATGGCGTCTGCATCAAGCGACACCACCTATACGCGGATGAGCCGACTCGAGTTCCGCGCGTTCGAGCGCAAGCTCTACCGGGGCTACGGCCTCTTCACCGTAGGCATCGTCATCTTCATCGGCCTGATGATGCTGGCGGAGCAGGCTGGCCTAAACCGCGGGCTCATCGCCGGCGCATTTATCGTGCTCAGCTTTGCGCTGTACGGCGTCATCGGCGTCCTGAACTTCACACGGAAGTTCGATGAGTACTATGTGGCCGGCCGAAAAGTGCCCGCGTTCTTCAACGGCATGGCCACCGGCGCCGACTGGATGAGCGCTGCCTCGTTCATCTCCATGGCCGGCACCATCTACGCCGCTGGCTACGACAACCTGGCCTACATCATGGGCTGGACCGGCGGCTACGTGATCCTGGCGCTGTTCTTCGCGCCGTACATCCGCAAGTTCGGCCAGTTCACTATCCCGGACTTCGTAGCCCACCGCTTCCCTGAGAGGGGCGGCGCGTCACGTCTCGTCGCCGCTATCTGCGGCATCGTGGCCTCGTTCACCTACGTTACCGCTCAGGTCGTCGGCGTGGGCTTCATCATGGCCCGATTCTTCGGCGTGGACTACAACCTCGGCGTCTTCCTGGGTCTCGCCGGCGTGGTCTTGTGCTCCTTCTTGGGCGGTATGAAGTCCATCACCTGGACCCAGGTGGCGCAGTACATCATCCTTATCATCGCCTACATCATCCCCGTCTCCATGCTCTCCGCACGTCTCACGGGCTTCCCGGTCTCGGAGATCATGTACGGCCAGGCCCTCCAGCAGATTACCCAGCTAGAGCAGGCCCAGAACCTGGCCAGCCGTTACGTCGAGCCATTCACCAGCGCGCTCTCCAACGCCTCATGGCGAGCCAGCGCCACCGGCCTCAACAACATCGACTTCTTCGGCAGCAAGCTGTCGATGAACATGGCCGTGCCAGACCTCATTGTGAACCGGGACTGGGTTGGCTACCCCTTCGAGTTCATGGCACTGACGCTGTGCCTCATGCTGGGCACGGTGGGCCTGCCGCATATCCTGATCCGCTACTACACCGTGCCAGACCCGAAAGCCGCCCGCATGAGCGTAGGCTGGTCGCTCCTGTTCATCTACCTGTTGTACTTCACCGCCCCAGCGTACGCTGCTTTCGCCCGTTGGCAGGTCATGCAGAACGTGGTGGGCCAGCCCATTGCCCAGCTCCCAGACTGGATCGAGAGCTGGCGCAAGCTCAACACGCCCGGCGTGCCGCCCCTCGTGTCGGTGACTGATGCAAACAACGACGGCATCCTGCAGTTCACGGAGTTCACCATCCTGCCCGACCTGGTCGTCCTCGCCACCCCCGAGATGGCCGGGCTGCCGTACACCGTCTCCGCGCTCGTAGCTGCCGGCGGGTTGGCCGCCGCCCTCTCTACCGCGGACGGCCTGCTCATGGTGATCGCCACCGCGGTCTCACACGACATCTACGCCAAGCTGATCAACCCAAACGCCTCGTACGGCCGGCGGTTCCTGCTGAGCCGAATCATGATCCTGATCGGGGCGGCACTCGCCGCGCTCGCGGCTATACCAAAACTTGCGCTCATAGCCCAGATGGTCGCCTGGGCATTCTCCATCGCGGCCTCCACCTTCTTCCCGGTGATCCTGCTCGGCATCTTCTGGCGCCGCGCAAATGCCAACGGCGCCATCTGGGGAATGTCCGCGGGCCTACTCGTCTCCATCTTCTACATCGCCATGAACTACACCAATCCGTACTTCACGGTGCTGGGACTCTCCCACCTGTCCTCCGGCATCTTCGGCATGATCGCCAACTTCTCGCTACAGATCATGGTCAGCCTGGCAACGGCTCCGCCGCCGGCCGAGGTCCAGGCCATGGTCGACGACCTCCGCGTGCCAGTCGGCGAGATGTACGAGGGCGAGCAGGGCGCAGCCCAACCCGCCCCGGCGCCTAGTCCGGCGTAAACTGGCGGGTAGGCCGGCGCGCCGGCCTACCCCCAGATCCACTCGAGGCCAGACCATGCCCAGCGCGGTGGCCGAGCTGCTCATCGTCACCACCGACTTTTTCCTCTGGTTCATGGTCGGCCGGGTTGTCCTGGCCCTCATCAGCGGTGGCAGGCAGACGTTCTTCACCCAACTCTTTGAGCGCGCCACGTTTCCCGTCTGGTGGGTCGTTCGGCGCGTCACTCCCCGCGCGGTGGGCAACGCCCATATCCCCATCCTGAGCCTGCCACTGCTGCTCACGCTAAGGATCTGGCTCATCACTGTGGCGCGAACTGCCGGCTAAGGGGGATCCTGTGCAAGTCTCGGATGGGAACTCGGCCTTCGCCGGCTTCGGCCCAATGCCATTGACGGTCGCCGATCTGCTCCACGCTCGCCCGCTGGTTGTTTCAGCGGAGACCACCACACGCGCGGCCGCGCAACAGATGGCCGCGGCGGACCAGAACGCGCTGATCATCGCAGACCAGCACGGCGCCGCCGTCGGCATCGTCACGGACTCTGACCTTCGCCGCCGCGTGGTCGCCGCGGGAACACCCGGTGAGACGCCAATCGCCGCCGTCATGACCGGACCGGTGATCCAGATCCGATCGGAGGCGCTCTACTTTGAAGCCGTCCACGCCATGCTCGAATCCGACGTCCACCACCTTCTGGTGACTCGCGGCGGGCATCCCGTAGGAGTGCTTTCAGAGCGCGACCTGGTCAGCGCGCACGCAGATGGACCACTGTTCGTGGCTCGCCGCATCGATCGAGCCCGCTCCCTGGAAGACCTGGCCGCGCTCAAGTCCAGCCGCGACCGAGCCATCGCCATGCTGCACCGGGCTGGAGCCTCCGCTTTCGATCTAGGGCGGATTGCCGCGGAGAACAACGACCGCCTGGCCATCCGCGCGATCGCGCTTGTCCAGCGCGATCTCGGCGCGCCGCCTGCCCGCTACTGCTGGCTGGGCCTGGGCAGCGAGGGCCGCCGTGAGCAATCAATCAAGACGGACCAGGACAACGCGTTGGTTTACGCCGATGAACCCGGCGCACCGGCCACGCGCGAATACTTCCGAGAGCTCGGGCGGCGAATCGTGGCTGCGCTTGCCGCCGCGGGCATACCCGAGTGCCCAGGTGGATTCATGGCCTCCAATCCCGAGATGTGCCGCCCGCTCGGCTCCTGGCGCACCCAGCTACGCCGAGCGCTGACCCGGGCCGATCCGCGCGACATCGCTACCTCCGCCATCTACTTCGACACTCGGACCATCGCGGGAGATGCTGATCTGGCCGCTCCATTGCTGACGGATCTGCACACCATCGCCCGGCACGCTCCCGCAACGCTCGGCCTGCTTCTGGCGGACGCCATCAGCCACCGCCCGCCGCTCGGCATATTCGGCGGTCTCGCCACGGACCGCGGAGGCCCACACCGCGGCACGTTCAATATCAAGACTCAGGGTGTCTCGCCCGTCGTGGAGATCGTGCGCGTCTTCGCCCTGGCCCACGGCCTGAGTGAGACCAGCACCATTCAGCGGCTGCAGACATTGCTACAGCACGGCGCGATTCCAGAGACGGACGCCCGCGACCTTCAGGCTGCCTACGAGTACCTCTGGCGCCTCCGCCTGGATCACCATCTCCGCCAAGCCGCTGACGGAGCGCCATTGGATGACCACGTCAATCCTCGCGCGCTCTCCCGCGCGGAGCAACACCTTTTGCGCGACCACTTCAAGGCCATCGCCAGCGTTCAGTCGTACGTCGGGCTTCAGGTCACCGCTCTGCTAGGAGGCTGACCGTGCCCCCATCAGTCCCCGCGCCTCCCGTGGTATTGATCGTTGAAGATGACGAGAACATCCTCCTCTCCCTGGAGTTCGCGCTCACCCAGGAAGGATTCACCGTGCGCACCGCGAGAACCGGCGCCCAGGCAATAACGTCACTTGGCACGATGCGGCCGGGCGCGCTGGTTCTGGACCTCATGCTCCCCGACATCAGCGGGTACGAGGTGTGTCGATTTGTCAGGACTGACCCGCGCCTCTCCGGTCTGCCCGTGCTGATGCTGACAGCACGGGCGCAGGAGGCAGAGCGCGAGTATGGGATGGCCCAGGGCGCCAGCGATTACATCACCAAGCCGTTCAACGTGGCAAGTCTGATCCAGCGTCTCCGTGTCCACACGTCTGTGGCCGGGACGCACCGCTGACCACCGATGACAGACACGCATCAAGGCAGGGTGCTAGGGGCCCTGCTGCTAATGGGGCAGGCACCCCTATGGATCGTGGTTGTTATCGCCATCGAGGTCCTCACGTCAGGCCGGGTACCCGCGACTGACGCGGCGTGGATCATCCTTACCGCCGGCATCACCGCGAGCCTCGTGGCCTTCGGACTGGCCGTACGTGTCGCGCACGCCATTGGCGTCCCGGTGCAGCGGCTTCGGGAGGCCGCGCGTCTCACCGCCGTCCAGGGGCGTGAGCACTCCGCGGTGCTCAGCTACGGGGCCGATCTGGCGGAGATCGCCACGGCGCTTTCGGGTGACGGACCGGTGACCCCGCCCAATCCTCCTTTTCTATTCGTGGCAGTGGATACTGAGACTACCGGGCTGGACACGGGCGCCGACGCCATCGTCTCCATCGGCGCTGTCCGCCTCACCGCGCCCCCGGATGACGGGGAAGCAAAGTTCCACACACTCATCAACCCGGCGCGGCCCATCCCGAGCTCGGCAACCCGCATTCACGGGCTGGGTGACCAAGACGTCGCCACCGCCCCCCCGCTGGCGGCCGCACTGCCAGACTTCCTGGCGTTCATCGACCGTCACCCTCTGGTCATGCACAACGCCCAGTTTGACCTGGCGTTCCTCAACCGCGGCCTGCGCGCCGCCGGTCTGCCCGCGATTCCGCGCGACCGCGTCTTTGATACTCTGGCCATCGCGCGGACTCTGTTCCCCACCTGGGAGGAACATACTTTGGACCATCTCGCCGCTCGCCTCGGGGTTCCCATCGAAGCCCGCCACTCCGCCCTGGGCGACGCCGCGATCACCGCCACCGCCTTCACCCGGCTCCTGACGATCCTCCGGCACCACGACGCGCCCACGTCAGATGCTCTGCGGCGGCTCGATCCCGTGACATCTAGCCAGCAAACCGTTCACGCTGTACGCACCGGCCTGGGACTGGTGTAGGCCGTGCACTCGCTGGGCAGGATTGCGCTCGTCGTCTGCCTCATCGGCGCCTTCGCCCTCAACTACCCCATCATCAACGTGCCAAACACGCCCAGCCTGACTTTCGGCGTTCCCACGCTGTACATCTACGTAGTCAGCGTCTGGCTGGCTCTGATCTGCGCGGCCTGGGCTATCTCCCGCGCGGCCCGGCGTGACGCGCAGGACGGCCCGGACTCGTCGGAGGCGGAGCGTTGAGCGGCACCGTCGTCATCGTGATCTCGGCCAGCTACATCGCGCTGTTGTTCGCGATTGCGTATGCCGCCGACATCCGTCGCGAACGCGGTCGGAGTTGGATCACCAACCCATACGTCTATTCCCTCTCGCTGGCCGTCTACTGCACGGCCTGGACTTTCTACGGCAGTGTCGGCCGCGCAGCCGACTCGGGACTGGGCTTCCTGCCTGTCTACCTCGGCCCCACGCTGATCGCGCTCACCTGGTGGTCGTTGCTCCGCAAGATCGTGCGCATCTCCAAGCAGCAGAACCTCACCTCCATCGCGGACTTCATCAGCGCGCGCTATGGCAACAGCAAGGCGCTAGGCGTCCTGGTGAGCATCGCCGTCGTCGTCGGCATCATGCCGTACACCGCCCTCCAGCTAAAGGCCGTGGCCAGCACCTTCCGCATCATCCAGGGTCAGGGCGCACTCGAGACCCCACTCGCGGGATTCGACACGGCGTTCCTCGTCGCCGCGTTCATGTCCGTGTTCGGCATCCTCTTCGGCGCGCGCCATATCTCCCCCAGCGAGCGCCACGAGGCCATGGTGGCCGCCGTCGCCTTCGAATCCATCGTCAAGCTCGTCTCGTTCCTAGCCGTCGGCCTGTTCGTCTGCTTCTGGGTGTACGACGGTGTCGATGACCTCTTTGCAACGGCACAGCTCGTGCCCGCGTTCCGCGATCTGTTTGTGCTCAACGGCAACAACTCGGTTGACTTCGCCTCGTGGTTCTCGATCACAGTCCTGAGCGCCGCGGCGGTCATGTTCCTCCCGCGGCAGTTCCACATCGCCGTCGTCGAGAACACTCACGAGCGTCACATCAGGACCGCCATGTGGCTCTTCCCCCTGTACCTGTTGCTCATCAACCTAATGGTGGCACCGATCGCGTTCGCCGGCCTCATCGCCTTCGGTCACCGTCCACTGGAGTCAGATTTCTTCGTCATCAGCATCCCACTGCACTACGGCCAGGGTGCCCTTGCCTTACTCGCGTTCATCGGCGGGCTCTCCGCCGCCACAGCTATGCTCGTCGTTGAGTCCGTTGCAGTGTCCACTGTCATCGTCAACCACCTGGTCGTTCCAGTGCTCGTAAAGCTCGGTGGCGGGCGCGATGTCTCGGGCTGGCTCCTGGTCGCCCGGCGGGCGGGCATCGTCGCCGTCATCATGCTTGGCTACGTCTACTACCGCGCCGCAGGTGAGACCAACACCCTTGTCAATCTGGGGCTCGTGTCATTCGCCGCCGCGTTCCAATTCGCGCCAGCTCTCGTGTTCGGGCTGTACTTCCGCTGGGCCAGCCGCCGCGGAGCCCTCATCGGGCTCAGCGCCGGCCTCGGTGTCTGGGCCTACACGCTGGTCGTGCCCACCCTTGGCGGCGCCAGCGCGCTGGACCACCTGGATCTTTCCGCGGGACCGTTCGGAATTGCCGCACTCAAGCCTGGCAGCCTCTTCGGGCTGGAGGGGCTAGATCCCTGGACGCACGTGCTATTCTGGAGTCTGGTCTTCAACGTCGGCGGCTTGGTCGCCGGCTCCGCGTTCCTGCGCTCGCGAAGCGATGAGCTGGCCCAGGCGGACGGATTCGTCAACTGCTTCCGGGTCCCAATTCGGCCTGCCGCGGGCGTCGCCGCGGTGGCCGCGGACGTGCGAGCAGATCTGGCGACGCTGATGTCACGGTTCATCGGCACGGACCGAGCCAACGCCATCCTGGTGGAGTTCGCCCGGCAAAAGGGACTGCGCTCCTCAGAAGACCGCATCCCCTGGATCCACCACCGTGACCTCATGGCCGTTGTGGAGCGCGAGCTCGCGGGCGCACTGGGGCCCGTGGCCGCGCGTTTCATCCTGGACAGCTACGTTGCCCAGCGCCACCCGAGGCTGGAGACCATCATCGACGCCTTCGGCGAGGTCTCCCTGTCGCTCGAGCAGAGCCGGGAGGACCTGGCGCGCCGTATTCGTGCCCTCTCCATCCTCTACGAAACCTCTCGTCGCGTCTCCTCATCGCTCTCATTCGCCCAGGTCAGTCGGGCCACCTGCAGCTTGCTAGCGGATGAGCTCCACCTGGACGGTGTGGAGGTGCTGGTAAGTGACGGCAACCGCGGCTTCCGCGCGCTGGATGGGCCGCCTTGGCTCGGAAGCGAGTCGGACGTTGAGATCGCCCGGCTGGCGATCGACGACGGGCGCGTAGTCACCTCCCAGGACGGCCCGGCATCCCAGGCTCCGCGCCAGTCTTCATTCCGCTCGTACCTCGCCGCGCCGATCACCTCGGGCGAGTCCGCGTTTGGCGTCCTTTTTGCCTACTCCAGCTCCAGACTGGTGTATTTCTCGCCAGACCTGGTGGAGCTCAGCCAGGCAGTGGCAAACCAGCTCGGTACCGCCGCCAACAACGCGGCCCTGTACGACGAGCTCAGAGCCCTCAGCCAGGATCTGGATCAGAAGGTCCAGGACCGCACCGCGGAGCTAGAGCGGGCCAACACCCGCTTGCGGGAGACGGACGAGCTGAAGTCTGAGTTCCTGTCCGTAGTGGCGCACGAGCTCCGCACGCCGCTGACCTCGATTTGCTCGTTCTCGGAGATCTTGCTCAGCTACGACGTTCCGGACCCAGAGCGCGCGCGCTCATTCGTGAAGATCATCAACGACGAGGGCGTTCGGTTGAGCCGGTTGATCGCGCAACTCCTGGATCTCTCGCGAATCGAGTCCGGTCGGCTCGATCTGGCGATCGACGCCTGCGATCCAGCCGAGATCGTGGACTCCGCCCTCACCGTCACGGCTCCCATCACGCGACGCGCGGAGGTGCAGGTCACCAGCGCACTCAACGAGCGTCTGCCTGCCATCCGTGGTGACCGTGACCGCCTCATCCAGGTGCTCACCAACCTCGTCACGAACGCGGTGCACGCATCACCGTCCGGAGACCGGGTCGTCGTGGAAGCCAACCGGCAGAACGGCACGGTCACCTTCAGTGTGGTTGACCGCGGCCCCGGTGTGCGACCGGAGGACGCGGGCCTGGTGTTCGAGAAGTTCACACGGCTGCCCCGCGAAAGCGGTGTGCGCACAGAAGGCACGGGGCTGGGGCTCTACGTGGCACGGCAGATCGTGGAGCATCACGGCGGCCACATCTGGGTCCAGCGGACGCCGGGTGGCGGCGCCACGTTCTCGTTCTCCATCCCGCTCGCCCAACATCCCTGAGCGCCCGTCTATCGCTCGTTCGGACAACTTGTCGTTACAACGCGAATCCACTACCATCCACTCTTGGCCGCGCCACGTTACGTGTAGCGAAATCTGCCACGCCCACCGTGACCCGGGCCACACTCGTCACGCAACGCCGCGTCCTACGAGCGGGGAGAACAGCCACATGCTGGAGCAGACCCAGTCATCAGCCGCCCTCATCGAATCAATGCTCGCTGCCTTCGCCCGGGGCGACTCGGCGGACGGTGAGCGTCTTATGCTCCGAGCGCTAGACGCCGGCATCCCGTGGGATGAGGTCACGGCCGCCGCCGCGCAGGGCTACGCGCGCCAGGCGTCCACGAACCGCGCTAACACCCGCGACTGACGCGTGGCAGCCAACCCAACGCAAGCCACCCGCTCGCCCGTGGAGCAACCATGAAGATCTCCGGTATTGAACCCTTTGCCATCCAGGCTGGGGGGCGCAACTTCATCTTCTGCGTCGTTGACACGGACGAGGGCATCTCTGGCATCGGTGAGTGCGGCCTCGCCAGTCGGGCCTACGCACTACTCGGCGCCTTCGAGCATCTCCGAGAACAGGTCATCGGCCAGGACGCCAACCGGATCGAGCACCTCTGGCAGACCATGTACCGCGGCGGCTTCTTCCCGGGCGGCATCGTCACCGCGGCCGCCATCTCCGCTATCGACATCGCGCTCTGGGACATCCGAGGTAAGGCCCTGGGCGTGCCCACTTACGACCTGTTCGGAGGCCGCGTCCGCGATCGCGTGGTTTGTTACCCGCACAACCGCCAGGGCACGCTAGAGGACCTGCTGGAGAGCATCCGCCAGACCAGCGACGCCGGCTGGAAGTTCGCTCGCTGGCACCTCCAGGAGTGCGGTCCCGGCGTGCTCGAGCCGCGGCAGGCCGTGCGCGATGGCATCCGCTGGGTAGAGGCTGTCCGGAAAGAGTTCGGACCGGACCTGGAGATCTGCCTGGATGTCCACACCAGGCTTGATCCCTCCTTCTCCATCCAGTTGGCCACGGCGCTCGAGCCCTACGACGTCTTCTTCCTCGAGGATCCCGTCCGATCAGAAGACCCACACACGCTGGCTCGCGTCCGGGCCGCAACGCGCATTCCCATCGCCGCAGGCGAGCAATACGCGGGCAAGTGGGCCTTTCGCGAACTGATCGAGCAGGACCTCATCGACTACGCCCGCATCGACCTGTGCATCGTCGGTGGCCTCACCGAGGCGCGAAAGGTGGCCGGCTGGTGCGAAACCCACTCCATCCGTCTCGCCACGCACAACCCGCTCGGCCCGGTCAGCAGCGCCGCCTGCCTGCAGCTCAATCTGGCAACCAGCAATTTTGGCGTTCAGGAGCAACCTACGCGTCCAGGTAGCACCTTAAACGACCTGTTTCCCGTTCAAGTAGAGTGGGAAGACGGTCACCTGCTTCCGCCAACGCGTCCCGGACTAGGGGTAGAGTTCGATCGCGACGCGCTGCGGAAGGCAGAGCCGGCCCTTCGCCGCGGCTCCCCCCGCCTGAGCCGCGCGGATGGCAGCTTCACCAACTGGTAGCTGGCAGGTACCGGGCTCGCGGAATCGTAGGCGGGGAAAAGCGAGGCCTGAATGCTTCCGGCAGCTCTCTTTGTCCTGATGATTCTGTGGCTCATCGGCGCGCTACAGATTGGCAATACAGACTTCCTGTGGGGCGTGATTATGCGGGTGGGTGAGCACCCTGTCACGGTGCTGGACGGGCTGATCGCCGCCGTCACCATACTACTCATCGCCGGACTCCCCGGCCCACTCGCGCTCGGCGCGTCAGCAACCACCGTGCTCTGGGCCGCGGCCACAACCGGTGTCGTCTCCATCGAGGGTGTACCCGTCGGCCTGCTCGCCACCCTGGCGATCATGACTGGCACCATGGTCCACCTGGTTACCCGCAAAGCCGGCCGATAGCCCCGAATCGCCCGCCAGCGACGCTGACGGGTGACGCAACATTGCTCTAGGCTGATTGGTGCCACCCTGATCGGCGCAACTTTGCAAAGTACTAGCGCTACGCTTGCGTTGCCTTCTCCTCTCAAGCGCGGCAATCGCGAGTGCGCCCAGGCGCTTTATCACTTCGTATTCGCGCGGAACTGACGCACAGTGCCGCCAGCGCCTCCGCGTATCCTCCCGGACGGATGCGCCGACGGCGCACCCACCTCGTCTTGTGCCAGGTTTACCCGCGACCGGCCTTATCATCAATCACCAACGGCCGCCACGTCCGGAGGTGATCCCGCATGACCCCCTACCGCCTTGCAACGCTGGAGATCCGTGGTGTGCCCCGTGCAGCCCTCGTCCTGCACGATCGCTACTATCCGCTCCACAACTCGGATGTCGCTGCCCCGCTCAAGCGCGCCTGCGTCCTTGATCTCCTCGCGGACTGGGCGGACGTGGCACCGTCGCTCCAGGCACTTGCCGACGCCCCGGCCAGACTCGGCCCGGGTGTCGACGCCGACGACGCTCGGATCAAGCTCCTCACACCCATCCGCTACCCCCGCGCCGTCTATTGCACCGTCTTCAACTACTACGATTTCGCCCGCGAGGCCGGTGTGACTCCGCCGGACAAAACCACCACCCGCCCCTACGTGTGCATCAAGCTGCCCCACACTGTCATCGGTCCTGGCGACGCCATCCTCCTACCGGAGCACACCGCGCAACTTGATTGGGAGGTGGAGCTCGGCGCCGTAATCGGGCAGCGCTGCCGCGACGCCCGCGCCGAAAACGCTCTCGACTACGTGGCCGCCTACACCATCGTCAACGACCTGTCAGCCCGCGACGTCATCATCCGCCCAGACTGGCCCAACTTCGCGTCCGACTGGCTCGTCAGCAAAAACTTCGACACCGGCACCCCCATCGGACCGTATCTCACGCCCGCTCCCCAGATCCCAGATCCGCAGAACGTCCCGCTGCGGCTCTGGCTCAACGACCAGCCCATGCAGGACGGGAACACCTCCTCCATGATCTTCACCCTGGCGGAGCAGATCGCCCACATCAGCTCAGTACTCACGCTGTTGCCGGGCGACGTCATCGCTACAGGCACACCGGCCGGCGTCGGCTGGAAGCGCGGCCGCTTCCTCCAGGTCGGCGACGACGTACGCTGCGAGATTCCGGGCATCGGCTCGTTCTCCAACAGCGTGGTGGGTCCCGTGCCCATGCTCCCACCGTCGCTGGGCGAGCGGGGCATCGCTTGAAGCCTGTCGCCAGCTTTGGGCTCCCGCTGCTCATCTTCCTGACCGCCGCGGTAGTCCTCTTCGACCGCTCCACGCGGGTCGGTTACAACGCGGACGAAGGCCAGTTCATCGCCACTGCCGAGTACTTTGACCTGGTCTTCCTCCGCGCCCAGCTCACGGGCGCACCCTGGGACGAAACCTACTGGACGCTCACCCAGCCGCCGATCACCCGCTACATCCTGGGTGCCGCCATCCGTGCCAGTGGCAACACGCCGCCACCGCTCAATACCGAGCACCGGATCGAAGAAGTGCGTGGCCCGGACCGTGAGCGCTTCCTCGATCCCCGCACGTTCACCGACGAGCGTAGACTCGCCCAGGAGCGGCGGATCGACCGACCCAGTGCCGCCGTCCTCCAGGCCGGTCGGCTGCCTATGGCCCTGTTCGGAGCTGGTGCTGTGACCATGCTGTACCTGGCCTCAGCCACGCTGGGCGGCCCCATCGCGGGGCTTGCGGCCGCGCTGGGGTTGCTCACTGCGCCGCTCGCCGGCACGCTGCTCCCGCGCGCCCACGCGGAGTCACCGCTGATCTTCTTCACCCTCGCCGCGCTGGCCTGCGCGCTGCGCCAACCCAATAGCTCCGTCGCTTGGACCATCGGTGCCGGCGTAACCGCCGGCCTCGCCGCTGCCACCAAACTGCCCGCCGTCCTGGCCGTGGCAGCACTCGGCCTCCGGGGACCTGTCGAGGCCTGGATCTCCCGTCTCACTGGAGCGCCGCTCTCGCGACGCGAGACGCTGCGGCCCATCACCTCGTGCGCAATCGCCATGGCGCTCTTTGTCGCGCTCAACCCATTCATGTGGCCAGATCCCATCGGTCGAACCCTGGCCATGCTGCGGTTCCGCCAACAGGAGGTCATCGGCCAGCGCGCGCTCAACGTCGACGACGCCGTCCCCGAGTCGCTGTCCACGCGGGCCGCGCTGCTGCTGGAGCGCACATTCGTCACCGAGATGCCGATTGGCAAGCGCACCGCGATCCCCCTCGAGGCCGGGCTAGCAGCGCTCGGCCTGACCCTGACGCTCCGCCGAGCCACCAAACACCGCGACGCCTCGGCCACCACCCTGCTGGTCTGGCTAGCCATGTTCTTCGCCGGGACCGCGCCGAACCTGGGCCTGGACTGGCAACGCTACTATCTGCCCACCGTCGCGCTAGGACTCGTGCTGGTGGGACTCGGCGCGGCCTGGCTGGCGGACCGCGCCTGGAACATCCTCCGTCCAGCCTCCCGCATCCCCAGCAGCAGCCCCACGATTCCGCACGCCAGCGTGAGCGCCAGCAGCGGATCCGCCGGGTAGCGGTACCGCGGCAGCGCGCCTGACAGGAATGCGGTTGCTAGCAGCAGCCAGGCAGCCATCCCCACCGGCAGCAAACCCAGTCGCCACGCGGGAGCCACCGCAAGAGCCACCAGCCCAAGCCCCTGCAGCGGCAAGATCACCGCTGCGAACCGATACGGCTGATACAGGCTCGCCAACGCCTGCGCCCTCCTGAACTCATTCGCTTCCTGTACTGTCGCCGGTTGGGCCAGGTGTCGGATCCGCTGCTCCCACCACTCGCCATACTTGTCCTGGGGATTCGCGTACCGCTCGATCCCACCCGTCTTCCCCTGGCCACCCAGCCACTGCTCAGTTCCCTGCAACAGCCGTCCAAACAGGCCAAGCGACGTGATCGCATATCTACCCGGCTGCCGCGCGAACAACTCCAGCGCCACGTCGCGCAGCACGTGATCTGCTTCCGCCTCCGAATAACCGAAGCGCTGCCGAATCAACGCTGCGATGTCGCTCGGTAGATCGTCTTCCTGCGCGCGCTGGTAGGCCAGCCGGCGAGCCGCCTGCAGCGTCGGATCGGAAACGTCGGACGGCCTCCCAATCTCTCGCCCAATCAGGTAAGGCTCGCCTCGCCATGGCGTCTCGCGCGTGCCACGCCAGAACAGCGCCTCACCCAACCCAGAACCGGCAGACCCAGATTGCGCCCAGGTCACGGCCGTCCAGGGGCCTGCCACCAGCAGAAATGCCCCGAGCATGGCAGCGGCAGCGTGCCAGTACGCCGCGGCGGGACGCCAGAACGGCCACAGGCCCAGCAGCATGAGGGGCACCAGAAGTTGCGCTGTTGGCCGCGTCAGCGCACTGCCCCCCAACAGCGCTCCGGCGGCGGCCAATAGCCAGGTGGATCGGCGCCGCGCACCTGCCGTCACGCACACCATCGACCAGGTCAGCAGGGTGGTGAACAGCGTCTCCGCCATCACGTAGCGCTCGTAGATCAGCAGCCCACCGTTCAGGGCCACCAGCACCGCGGCAAGCGCGCCCGCCGCTTTCCCGGCCACCAGCCGACCCAACAGATACGTCCCGATTACTGTCAGCACTCCTAGCCCGTGCTGCAGGAGGGCAAGACCGCGCAGATCCTCACCCAGCACTGCGAGCGACAGCGCCGCGAACGCCGGGAAAAGGGGTGGCCGCTTCAGAATCGGGGCAAACCCCAGGCCGTTCGCCAGATCGAACGCCGGCACCAGGTACGTCTCACTGTCACCGCCCACGTAGAACGGCGGCGCTCGAAACGCGAACGCCAGGCGCAGCGCCACCGCGAGCACCGCGATAAGTCCAGGCGGGACCCAGTCGCCCGCGCGCGTCCGCCAGTACCCACCGCGGGTCAGCGCGACCGGCATCGCGCCTGATCTGCGCAGAGCCTCAGGCATCGGTGTCTCGACCAGCCAGGTCCACAGTCTCTTCGCGGCGCGAGACCTCACCGCGCCCACCTACGGTCCCAGACGATAGATCGCCCGATGGTCGGAGAAGTAGACCGCGCCGTCCGGCCCATTCCGCACGTCCAGCCTGCACGGCTGAGCCAGGACCTCCGCCGGCGACGCCTGATCGAAGTTCGGGCCAGACAAGATAAGACGCCACAAGGAGCCGCTGTTCCAATCGCAGAACAGCAGATTGTGCTTCAGCTCCGGGATGGCATCGCCGCGATAGAACGCCATCCCCGTGGGCCCATAACGATCGCTCCCGGAGTCCCAGACCGCGGCCACGTTCACCGGCGACGGTCCAGGGCCGCCCGTGACGGTCGATGGCCAGCCGTAATGGCCGCGCGGCACCACCCGATTCACCTCATCGTGCCCCTTCGGTCCGTTGTCCGTCACGTACGGCTCGCCCGAGACCGGGTGGAAATCCAGTCCGAACGGACTTCGAAATCCGGACGCGAACGTAGCCAGCTTGGGATACGGATTGTCGTCGGGAACAGACCCATCCGGATTCAGACGGAGCATCTTGCCGTGCGGGTTGGGCAGGCGGCTCGCCAGTGTCCTCTGAGCCGTGTCACCCATCGTCACATAGAGCTTCCCGTCCCGCCCAAAGCCAATCCGTCCGCCATTGTGATCGCCGTTCACGTTGTTCGGCGCCGGCTTGCCAATGGGCAGGTTGTCGTAGATCACGGTTCGCTCGCCCGCCGTCCCGTTGGACTCCATGAACCGGATGATTCGGTGCCTCCGCGGCTCGTTGGTGCCCTCGCGCGCCTCCGCGTACAGAATGTACACGTAGTGGTTCCGCGCAAAGTCAGGATCCAGTGCCAGTCCCGTCGCCCCCTGCTCGAGACCTCGCGTCGTCGGCAGTGTGATCACCGGCTCCGGTCTCAGCGTTCGCCCCTCCACCAGCCGAACCCTGCCCTCAAGCTCATTGACGAACAGGCGGCCGGCCGGATCGAACTCGAACGCCACCGGGAGCGCCAGACCCTCAACGTACGTGTCCTGCCGTAGTCCCGGCCTCGGCACCGGCGTGGGTGCTACGACAGGCCTCGGACCCTCCGCGTTCGGCGTGGACGGTTCATCGTCATCGTCGTCATCGCCCGCCACGCCCACCCGCTCAGCCGGCGGGACCGGCTTGCCCGGTACTCGGGTCGCGCTCGGCGGCGGAGCCGCCGTACACGCCACGAGAAACGCGGCGAGGACCAGCAGGAGCCTCGCCGCCGTCGCGCGCGGAATCCTCCGCGCCGTTACCAGTCGGGCGCTAGCCGATGTGCTTGTCGAGCTTCCCAAGTATCGTGTTCTTGGACATGAATCCCACGAGCGTCTCAACCTGCTCGCCACCCTTGAACAGAATCAGCGTGGGAATTCCCCGCACGCCGAATTTCTGCATCATCGCCGGATTCTCATCCACATTCAGCTTGGCGATCTTGAGCTTCCCCTCGCGCTCGTTCGCGATCTGCTCCAGGACCGGAGCGATCATCTTGCACGGCTGACACCACTCCGCCCAGAAGTCCACGAGCACGGGTGTCTCAGACTGCACCACGTCAGAGTCAAAGGTGTTGTCAGTGATGGTAACCGGGTGTGCCATGTGCTGTACCGCCTCCAGGGACCGTCGCGTCTGCGCCTGCCCCCACCTCGTCAACCAGTATAACGCCCCGCCTCAGCTCGCGATTCCCGGAGCGGTGTCACCAGATGAGGCAGCGGTAGCCCCCATCTGTCCGGCAAGAACGTCCAGTGCCTGGGCTATGCTCAGCACCGGCTCATCCGGAAATCTTTGACGAAATTTATGCATGAGCAGTCCCGCATGTAGCGGCCGTGGCGCGGCCAGCCCCAGCTCTGCCGTCGTCACCCGCCCGATGAGCGACTCGTCCAGTCCAAACCGCCGTGCCGCTTTCAGGGCGAACTCGTGGCGCGACACAATTTCGGCACCCGCCGTGTTGAAGACCCCCGACGCACCGACCAGGCCAATCGCCAGCACCATACCCGCGAGATTGTCAGCCAGCGTGGGCGACCCTATCTGGTCCGCCACGATCCGCACCGGTGTGCCGGCCCGCAGCGAGCCCAGCAGCCACGCGACGAAGTCCTTCCGCGCGTGCCGCGTGTGGCCGTACACAACAGTTGTTCTGGCTATCGCGAAGCCCTGGGAGGCCGCTACCACCCGGATCTCCCCCTCCCGCTTCGTCTGCGCGTACCATCCCAGCGGGTTGGTTTCCGACTCTTCGTCATACGGTCCGGCGCGCCCATCGAAGACGTACTCCGTGGAGACGTACACCAGGTGGGCACCCTGTTCCGCGCACGCCTCGGCCACCAGCCCAGATCCAACCGCGTTGGTCTCCCACGCCCGCTCGCGAGCGTCCGGACGCTCGCAGCCGTCCACGTCCGTCACGGCCCCCGCGTGGAGCACGAGGTCTGGCCGCACGCTGGTCATCACCCGCCGCACTTGCGCGGCATTAGCCACGTCCAGTCGCTCGTACCGGAAATCCCCCAGGTAACCGTTCACCCGGTCACCGCGCCCTGACCCCACGGCCTCGTGCCCGCGCGCAAGGAGCTGCTCCACCAGCTTGGTACCCAGCAGGCCATTGCTGCCAGTCACGAGCACCCGCACAACCACCCTCACCAGCCGCCCCGCTCTATCCGTCCGGAGCACACCGAGCGATTATAGGTCCGCCCGCTGAAGGCCCCGCGCAAACGCGCGTATACTCAGCCCCGTGGTGAAACGGACCGTTCAACACCCCGAGGGCGACATCCAGATTGAGCTGATCGATCGGCTCGATGGGCCTGATCGGGAAGCCGTGGATGCGTTGATCCACGGCGCGGCGCACGCGGACGGCGTCATGCCCACGGCAGAACACAAGTACCTGAGCCTGCGGAGCGGAGCCGCCCGCGCCCGCGGCCTGCTGCTCTGGCAGCACGGCATCCTGGCAGCTTACGCCCAGCTCCTTGTGTCTGATGGAGAGCTCACCGCTGAGCTGGTAACAAGGCCTGAGCATCGACGGCGCGGTCTCGCCAGGCAACTCGTGGCCCAGATCGGCAAGCACGCCGTGGCGCAACGTTTCGACCACGTCAATGTGTGGGCCTACGGAGATCTCGGTCCCAGCCAGCGCGTCGCGGCAGCCTACGGGCTCACGCCGATTCGTACGCTGCTCCAACTCGAGATGTCGCTGGAGACCGCGCTGCCGCTCGCCAACGCGGCCGAGTATCGCATTCGGTCGTTCCGTCCAGGTGAAGACGACGAACAATGGCTCGCACTCCACAACGAGGTGTTCAGGGACCACCCGGAGAACGGCAAGTGGGAGGAGGCAGACCTCCAGGCGCGCCTGAGGGAACCCTGGTTCCACGCCGCTGACTTCATCGTCGCCGAGCGGCACGGACGCATGGTGGGCTTCAACTGGACCAAGCGCGTGCCCCACTCCCCCACGCACCGACCGGAAGGCGAGATCTACATCATCGGCGTGGCGGAGTCCGAACGTGGCAGAGGCCTTGGGAAGGCGCTCGCCGTGCTGGGCCTCGAGCACATGCGTCACCACGGCATGAAGGTGGCCATTCTCTACGTAGAGGCAGACAATGCGCCCGCGCTCGCGCTCTACCGGCACCTCGGATTCGTCGTGAGACATACCCACCGATGCTACCGTGTATCCGCCCAGGCCGCGGCCAACGTGCTCAGCGCTGAAAGCCACCACCTGCTCACCTGCGCATCTCGGGCGGACTAGCTCATCCCGCTGCGAAGCTGCCCTGACGCGGTGTGGGCGTGTACCATGAGGCCGCGCGGGCCCGTCCCGTGCTAACTTGCAGGACAACCTGCTGGGGAGTGATCGGCGTGATTCACCTGAGCTGGGAAGACATCGAGCAGGCCGTTGCCGACCTGGTGCAACGACTTCCCAGGGACTATGACCTCCTGCTCGTGATCACCAGAGGCGGGATGGTGCCCGCCTGCCTCATCAGCGAGCAGACGGACATCCGCAACATCGTCGCGGCGGCCGTGATGTTCTATACAGCCATGGGCGAGACCTTGCCGGATCCGGTCTTCCTCCAGTTCCCCGCGGATCCTCTGCTGCTGGGCAAGCGAGTCCTCGTGGTGGACGACGTCTGGGACACCGGCAAGACCATCGTCGCTGTGCGCCAGCGCATCGAGGCCGCGGGCGGTCAGGCTGACCTCGCCGTGCTCCACTACAAGCCCACGCATTCGCGGTACGAGGACAAGCCTGATTACTACGCCACGACCACAGACGAGTGGATCGTCTACCCGTGGGACCCCAGCCGGGCTAGGAAGCCATCTGGAGCCGACTGAGCACAGCCGCCGTCGGATTCGTGATGGCGCAATCTCTTCGAGTTCCCACCCAGGCATGCTACGATAGCAGCGGCAGCGCACTCGCGGGAGGCCGGCGGCGATGATCTTTCGAATAGCGCGACGCTCAATCAGAGCCCTCCTGCGGGGCACGCTCAACCGTTGGCCAACCACGTTGCTCGCGCTGGTGATGGTGCTCGGCGGCGTGTACGCACTCAGCCTCAGGGGTACCGTTCCTGGACTTGCCGGATGGCTGCCGCTGCCGTCCACGGAAAGCGTCAAGTCCTCTACCGGGTCAGACATGCGCGAGATGAGCGTCATCGACATCGCGCCCGCGGCCAGTGGTGAACAGGTCAACCTGACTCTGAAAGAGAAGTCCGGCAATCGCAGGATCGTCATGTCCGTCGGCCGGCCTGAGGCAATCGCCATCGCCACTGGGATGTCCGGCACGCGCAATCGCCGTGGTGACAGCACCACCGCCTATGACCTCACGAAGTCCCTGGTCGAAGAGCTCGGCGGAACCGTCACTGGAGTCGTCGTGAACAACGTCGACCGCGACTCCTTCTACGCCAAAGTCATCATGAACACCGAGTCGCGACAGATCGAGGTGGACTTCCGTCCGTCCGACGCCATAGCCCTCGCCATCCGCACTAAGGCCCCCATCTACGCCGAGTCCAGCGTCCTGGATAAGGTGGGCGTGGCCAGCACCAACTAACCAGCACCACCACTCCTGCCGCCGCTCCTGATCCCACCCGGGTAGAATCTGCCTCGGTAGTTCATGCCCCAGGAGCATCCATGCCAGGCAGTCCAGTCGCACCCCATGCCTACACGCAAGCGGTAGATTGGGAATCCGTCGGCCAGGAGGCCGCGCAGACACTCTCAGGCTACGTCAAGCTCGATAGCTCGCATCCGGCCGGCAGGACCGCCGACACCGCCGCCTACCTCCAGGAGCGGCTGGCCGGCGCCGGCATCGACGTCACCATCTACCAGACACCGGAGCCGGGCAAGGTCAACCTCGTCGCGCGGATCCCGGCGGACAATGCCGTCGGAAAGCCGCTGCTCCTGAGCAGCCACATGGACGTTGTGCAAGCCATCGCCGCTGACTGGACATTTGATCCATTCTCCGGCGAGATCGCCAACGGCTACGTGTATGGTCGCGGCGCATTGGATGACAAAGGCATGGGCACCATGGAGCTCATCACCATGCTGCTCCTCAAGCGCCAGAACATCCCGCTGAGCCGAGACGTCATCATGCTGGCAACCTGCGACGAAGAGATCGGCAGCCCTCTCGGTGCCAAGTGGATGGTGGACAACCACTTCGCGGATCTCGATCCCGCCTTCGTGCTCGACGAGGGCGGCACTGGCTTCACCGGTTTCTTCAGCGCCGGCGACGTCTTCCAGGTCTCCGTGGGGGAGAAGCGCGCCGTGCGCTTCAAGATGGTCGCCCGCGCCGAGCCCGGGCACGCCTCGCAGCCATGGGACGAAGCCGCCACCCACCGCCTCGTCCGCGCCGCGTACCGGCTGCTCGATATGCCGCCGGAGGACCGTGAGTGCCCTCCCGTCGCCGAGATGATCCGCCGAATGGGCGGCGCCTCCGCCAAGGCCGAGATCGCCGCCCACCGCGCCTCTCGGCCGCTCTTGCACGACACCATCAGTCTGACCATGCTCGAGGGCGGGTACAAGATCAACATCATCCCCGAACGCGCCGAGATGAGCTTTGACTGCCGTCTGCTGCCTGATACAGACGAGCACGCGTTCGTCTCCAACGTCCAGCAGGTCATCAACGACCCCGGCATCTCCCTGGAGATCGAATACCCCAACGCACCCCCGGCCACTGCGCCGTGGGACGGCGGCCTGTTCGCCGCCATGGAGCAAGCGTGCAACGCGCTTGAACCCCAGGCCATCGTCACGCCATCCGTCTGCGTCGGCGGCACCGATGCGCGCTTCTTCCGTGAGCTTGGCATCCCCGCCTATGGGCTCGTCCCAGGCCTGTACAACGCCGACGATATGAAGGGCTACCACGGGATAGATGAGCGCCTGTCGCTCGCCAATCTCAAGCTCGGATGCCAGATGGTGTTCGACGTCACGGTGCGCGCGGCCGCGCGCTAGCCAGTCCACTCAGCGCGACAAAATTCACCCCCTGCTATAACAGGCGCAACTTCTGCCGCGTTACGCCACGTCGTCGTACGGCGTCTCCGTCGGCAGAGTGCGCACGTGCGGGGCTCACGGCTGCCACTCCGCGACTGATCCAGTCTACCCGGCGCGCGCGTATCTTCCACGAGAGGAGCGCTGCCGCTATGCGGACTGCTCGCCGATCTCCCCACGCGACCAGGGCAGGACGCTGGGTGCTGGGCCTCGCCATTCTCGCGTCCTGCGCAGTCGCCACGCCGGGGAACGTCGTTGCTCAATCGCAGCCCATCACGCTGTCAATTGGCTCACCCGTCGCCACCGGTCTACGCAGCCCGGTGCTGCTCACCCACGCCGGAGACGGTAGCGGCCGCCGCTTCATCATCGAGCAGCGCGGCGCCATCCGAATCCTCACGTCCAATGGCACGCTTCTCACCACGCCCTTCCTGGATGTCTCGGCCACCGTCTCGTCCGTACCAAACTACCCCAGCACTACGGAGCAGGGTCTGCTCGGGCTGGCTTTCCACCCCAGCTATGGTACGAACGGCAAGTTCTACATCTTCTACACGGACCGCACGACGGGTGCGAACACCGTGGCGTGCTACACCGTCTCCGGCGATCCCAACGTCGCCAACCCCGGCGGTACCGTGATGCTGGCAATCCTTGACTTCGCGGGCAACCACAACGCCGGCGGCATCGCGTTCGGTCCAGATGGGTACCTCTACGTAGCCACCGGCGACGGCGGAGGCGGTGGCGATCCAAACGAGAACGGCCAGAGCCTGACCGCGCTGCTGGGGAAGTTCCTCCGCATCGATATCAACAACAGCGCCGGCTGCTCGAACAGCTACGCCATCCCTGCCTCGAATCCGTTCGTTGGCCAGGCTCCCGCACTGCCGGAGATCTGGTCATACGGCTGGCGCAACCCCTACCGATGGTCGTTCGACCGGCTCACCGGGGACATTTACGTGGGTGATGTCGGCCAGAACCTGTTCGAAGAGATCAGCTTCCAGGCGGCGGGCACCAGTGGCGGCAAGAACTTCGGCTGGGACGTCATCGAAGGATCGCATTGCTTCAACGAAGCCAACTTCACCTCGCCACTTCCAAACTGCAACACGAGCGGCATGACGCCTCCCGCCGTCGAGTACTCGCACTCGCTCGGCTGCTCCGTCACCGGCGGCTACGTCTATCGCGGCGCGCTCTCGCCCGCGCTGTACGGCATGTACCTGTACGGTGACTACTGCAGCGGCCGGATCTGGGGTCTGCGCCGCTCCGGCGGCGCTCGCTGGTCAAATGCCATGCTCCTGGACACCAACCTCGCCATCTCCTCGTTCGGAGAGGACGAGGCGGGTGAGGTCTACGTGGTCAGGCACGGGAACTCCTCGGCGCCGGCGAATCAGCAGGCCGCCAGCGGCGAGATCTATCGCCTCTCCGCCACCTCCACTTCCATCCAACCCGGACACCCACCGCGGGGAGGATCGGTAGGCGGCACTCCGGACCCCGCTCCACCACCACGCCGCTAACGATATCCGCAGCAAGACAGGTCATTCTGCACGCTTCAGGGAGGCATCTCGCATGACGGCTACACGGCTCGCCCGCACGGCAACCATCGGCGTCGCCACGGTGATCGCCATCGTGATGCTCGGACTCGTTCCGGCCACACCCGCGAGCGCCGACCTGACCGTGTCCCTGACGCAGGTCCTCAGCGGCCTCGATCGCCCCATCTTCCTGACCCACGACGGCTCGGATAACAACCGGGTCTTCATCCTGGAGCAGCGCGGCAAGATCCGCGTCGCCAAGCGATCCGGTGGCGTCTTCAGTCTGGAGGCTACGCCGTTCCTGGACCTCTCCAGCATCGTCGAGAACAACTGCCTCGGGAACAACGATCCGGGCGAGCAGGGGCTCCTTGGGCTCGCCTTTCACCCCAACTTCTCGTCAAACGGCAAGTTCTACGTGGACTACGTGGCTGACGCCACCCCATCGTGCGTCCAGGGGACCAATACCGGCAAGAACAGCGTGGCCGCGTACCAGACGACGAACCCCTCGGCCGACACCTGTCAGGGCCCGTGCACCGGGACCGTCTTGCTCGCCATCGATGACCGCTTCACCAATCACAACGGCGGCATGCTGGCATTTCGCTCGGACGGCTTCCTTTACATCTCCACCGGTGACGGCGGCTCCGGTGGAGATCCAGATCAAAACGGCCAGAACCTGAACTCCTTCCTGGGGAAGATTCTCCGCATCGACGTGGACACCGGCTCGCCCTACGGCATCCCCCCCAGCAACCCCTTCGTGGGACAGATGGGCAAGAAATCGGAGATCTGGTCATACGGCTGGCGCAATCCATATAGATTCAGCTTCGACCGTCTCAACGGAGATATGTGGGTGGGTGACGTGGGCCAGAACCTATTTGAGGAGGTGGACTTTGAGCCCGCCGGCACCCCGGGCGGCCGCAACTATGGCTGGCGCATCACCGAGGGCTTCCATTGCTTCAACACCGGCGGCTTCCTTCGCAGCCTGATCACCTGCGATCGATCTGGCCAGACCGCGCCCCTGGTTGAGTACCCGCACCTCAACGGCGACTGCTCGGTCACGGGCGGCTACGTCTACCGCGGCACCGCCTCGCCCGACCTGGTGGGGAAGTACATCTTTGGCGATTTCTGTACCGGCAGGTTCTGGACACCCATTGGCGGCGGCCAGAAATCGCTGCTGCTGGATTCCACCCTGCTGATCAGTGGTTTCGGCGAAGACCAGGCTGGCGAACTGTACGTCACGAGCCTCAGCGGCACGATCAACCGTATCGCGGGCACGGGCATACCGCCCACGCCGGGCGCTCCGGCGCCTCCTCCCCCGTCCCGCGGTGGCCCCGGCGGCGGCACACCCAAGGCGCCTCCACCGCCACACCGCTAGCGCCCACGTACAATCCGGCACCTGAAGCCGCGGCCCGAGCCCGCGCCCCCGGGAGTCCCCATGCCCCACGCCGATATCGCGTTCGCCACGGCCGTGGAGCTCGCGGCGCGCATCCGCCGCCGCGAGCTCTCACCGGTAGAAGTCGTCAATGCGTCCATCAGCCAGATCGAGAAGCTGAATCCCGTCATCAACGCGGTCACGGCCACTGACTTCGGGGGCGCACTCGCCGCGGCCCGCACCGCCGAGGCCGCCGTCATCAGCGGCCATCCCCTAGGTCCACTCCACGGGCTCCCGGTGGGCATCAAGGACCTCACCGAGACGAAGGGCCTGCGCACAACCTACGGGTCGAGGCTGTTCGAGCATCACGTCCCAGACGTGGACGCCATCGTCGTCGAGCGCATCAAGGCCGCCGGCGGCATCGTCATCGGCAAGACAAATACCCCCGAGTTTGGCGCCGGAGCCAACACCACCAATCCCGTCTTCGGCACCACCCTGAATCCCTGGGACCTCTCCAAAAGCAGCGGCGGCTCCAGTGGCGGCTCGGCGGCCGGTCTCGCCGCCGGCATGTTTCCGCTGGCGGAGGGCAGCGATCACGGCGGTTCGCTCCGCATGCCAGCGGCGATCTGCGGCGTCGTGGGCTTCCGAGTCAGTCCAGGCCGCGTCCCGTCCTGGCCGCACGGCTGGCTGTTTGATCTGTATGCCACCCACGGCCCCATGGCCAGGACTGTCAAGGACGCGGCCCTGCTGCTTTCCGTGCTCGCCGGCCCGGACGACCGCAACCCACTCTCGATCTCGGACCCTGGCGAGCCGTTCGCCAGCGCCGCCGAGGGTGACGTCCGCGGCTGGCGCTTGGCCTTCTCGCCAACCCTTGGAGGCCTCTTCCCCGTCGAACGAGACGTCGCGGCCGTCGTCGAGCGCGCCGCCCGTCGCTTCGCCGACCTGGGCTGCGTGGTCGAGGACGCCGACCCGGACCTCCACGACGCCGCCGAGATCATTCCGGGCACGCGTGCCCTGCGTACCGGCATTGCCAATCAGGAGCAGCTCAGCCAGCTAGACCGTGTCGCCAACGACTGGATGAAAGAGTTCGCCGAGAAGGCAAGACGCATGAGCCTGCTGGATGCATCTACGTCGGAATGGAAGCGCTCGCGTCTCTGGGAACGGACCCGTGCGTTCTTCCAGAATCGGAAGCTACTGCTGCTGCCAACCATGCCTGTGGCCGCTTTCGGGAAAGACGAGCCGCACGCCACGGCCGTGGACGGGAGACCGTTCGAAGACCACGTACAGGCGGTCCTCTCCACCTACGCCATCACGATGACCGGCCTCCCGGCCATCTCCATCCCGGCCGGCTTCACTCCCGCGGGCTTGCCCGTCGGGCTCCAGATCGTCGGCGGCTGGCGCCGGGAGGCAGATGTCCTCCGCGCCGCGGCAGCGTTCGAGGCAGCGTTCCCCTGGTCAAACCGGCGCCCGGCCATTGCGGACGCACGCTAACATAGGCTGATCGATACACCGGGAGGGACCATGCTCTACGAGCTGCGCACCTACACACTGCTGCCGGGCACCGTTGGAACGTACATGAAGTACCACACGGAGCTCGGCCGGCCGATTCGCGGCGACAACTACGGCAAGCTGGTCGGCGGCTGGACCACCGAGATCGGGCCGCTGAACCAGTACGTGCACCTCTGGCAGTACGAAAACGGGCTGGAGCGAGAGCGCCTGCGCGGCGAGTTGGCGAAGAATGAGCGTTGGACCAAGGAGTACGCGCCCAAGATCCGCGAGCTCATGATCAAACAAGAGTCCAAGTCCCTCATCCTCGCCCCGGGGGCCACCATCAGGCCGCCGGAGACCGGGGGCAACATCTACGAACTGCGCACCTACCGCACCCTTGCGGGCAAGACCAACGACTGGCTCAAGATCTTCGTGGAAGCCCTGCAGCACCGTGACAAGTACACCAAATGTATCGGCGTCTGGTCAGCGGACTTTGGCACCGTCCAGGAAGTCTGCCACCTCTGGGCCTACCCAGACCTCAACGCGCGGCAGGCATCTCGCGCCCAGTCGCTCGCGGATCCGGGCTGGCAGGCCTTCGTGGGTCAGTCGTCCAAGCTGCTCGCAGAGATGCACACCCAGATCATGCTGCCCACTGCCACGTCACCGATGCAATAGCCGGTCCACGCGCTAGGGGACGCGAGGCGTTCAGCCAGATGCCGAACGCCTCGCTCTCAGCTCGCTAGCAGCACCCGACCGGCGCGGGTACCCGTATAGCTGCCGTCGCGCACGGCGAACCTACCGTTCACCAGGACGTGCGGCATCCCCCGCGGCGCCTGCTCGGGCTCCTCCGGCGTTGCCAGGTCCACCACCGTCCTCGGGTCAAACACCACGAGGTCCGCCGCCATCCCCGGCCGCACCAGACCACGATCCATCAGGCCGAACTTCTGGGCAGGCATGCTGGTGCATTTCCGCACCGCCTCCTGTAACGAGAACAGGCCCACGTCTCGCGCGTAGTGCCCCACCACCCGCGGATACGTCCCCCACGTCCGCGGATGCGGCTTACCGCGAGTGATGATCGCGTCAGACCCGATCATGACGAGAGGGTGGCGCAAGATCGTCTGCACGTCTGACTCGTCCATCATCACGATGACCACAGTCGGGCGGCAGCGCTCTTCGATCAGCACCCGGAAGAACGCGTCCAGTGGATCTACTTGGAGCTCCTCTGCGATCCGTTGAACGCTCTTACCCAGATACCGAATATTCCGCTCCACGCTCGAGATCCGCACGTTCTCCCAGCCCCCTGCCCCTGCAAGGTTCTCCCAGCCGGGGAGGCCTGTTTCAAAGTCGTCCGCGATCCGCATTTGCGTCTCGCGCGACTGAATCCGCTCCAGCGTCGCCTCGCGGCCACCCTCCTGCGCCCATGGCGGCAGCAGCGCCTGCATCCGCGTGCTGCCCGCGTTGTACGGATACGCGTCACCCGTGACTGCAACGCCTCGTTGGCGGCCAGACTCCAGACGCGCCACCAGCTCGCCACCGCGCCCGTGGTTCGGTCGCCCCGCCGCTTTCAGATGCGATACCTCCACCGGCACACCATTCGCCTCGCCGATCGCCATCGCCTCGTCAACAGCTTGGAACAACGTCTTCGTCTCGCCACGGATGTGACTGCAATAGGGTCGGCCGCTGGATCTCAGCTCAGCTGCAAGAGCGACCAACTCCTGGGTCACCGAGTACGTCCCCGGCACGTAAATCAACCCCGATGACAGGCCAACCGCCCCCTGCTCAAGCGCCTGCGCCAGCAGCCGCTTCATGGCCTTCATCTCGTCCGAGGTCGGCGGGCGGTTGTCAAATCCCATCGCCGCCACCCGCAGCGCGCCGTGACCCACCAACGGCGCCATGTTGCTGACCGGCCCCACCTCGGCCGCCCGCCGCGCATATCCGGTCAGGTCAGCCCAGTCCCAGGTCAGGTCCGAGAAGATCCCGGTGTGGTGTTCCTTCAACAACGCCGCGGTAGTCGGCTCCAGCGGGAACGGCGTTGAGCCACAGTTGCCATTGATCTCCGTGGTCACGCCCTGCAGAATCTTGGACGGGAGCGGGTCGGCCGAAAACGGCAGCGCGTCCGAATGGCAGTGGGCATCGATGAAGCCCGGCGCCACCACCATGTCCGCCACGGTCACACGCTCGCGCGCCACCGCTCCACCGAGCCGCCCGATCGCGGCGATCCGATCGCCATTCACGGCCACGTCCGCGGGAAACTCCGGGTTCCCGGCCCCATCGACAACCCGGCCACCCTCTAGAATCAGGTCGAACACATCCGTCTCCGCGACGCCGCTGGCGCCATCCCCAGTGTATCCCGCCGCTCATCCAACGGTCCGAGGAGCCGCATGCAGAATTCCCAGACGCCGCTGCCCAAACGCCCCACCTCACGGCTGCTCGTCGTGGACGAGCACCAACAGCTTCTCCTCATCAAGAACTGGGATGATGGCTCGCCGCTTGCCAATGTCTGGTACACGCCAGGCGGTGGCGTGGAGCCGGGCGAGACGTATGAGGAGGCAGCCGCCCGTGAGCTCTGGGAAGAGACCGGCCTGCGCGGCGAGATCGGTCCGTGCGTCTGGACCCGTCGCTCGGTCAACCATATCGATGGCCAGCCGGTGGAGTTCCACTCGCGCTTCTTCCTCGTTCGCGTCAGCCACGGACCGGTCTCATTCGACGGACTCGAAGAGTACGAACGCCATCAGATCGTGGACTACCGCTGGTGGACGCGCGATACGCTGCACAGCTCAACCGAGCCGATACGCCCGGCCTTTCTGCCCACGCTCTTCGAGCAGCTTCTCAACGGGCCACTCCCCGCCCAGCCTATCGATCTCTCGGGGCGACGCTGGACCTGACCTCTGCGAGATCGTGGCGCACCGGACCCCACCGGGTCTACCGCGCACGGGGCTGACGACGCGCGAGGCAATCGTCCATCATCTCCAGACACATGTGTACATCCGATCTGCGAGGCGCCACGCGCGTGCGGCGAGTGGGCTCGATCCGCGGGATTGCGGCTCCAGACGCTCAAACGTTCGCCCGTGCGTCCACGAAGGGCGTAGCTGTTTATCTGGTGCTGGCGGCACACCGTTGACCGGCACAGGATGATGGCTACGCAGGGGAACTGGCGCCGCATCGCCCCTGGCGTCCTGCTGCCGTCGGCGCTCCAGGCGATCTCGTACGGCGCGATTCTGCCGATCATCGCCGTCCACGCCCATGACCTGGGTGCATCGCTCGCTCTGGCCGGCCTCGTCGCGGCGTTGATCCTGGTCGGGCAGCTCATGGGCAACGTCCCGGGCGGCTGGGCCGTGGACCGATTTGGCGAGCGCAACGCCATGCTCGCCGCTGCCGGGCTGTGCGTCGTCGCGCTTGCAGGGTGTGCGCTATCTACGCGGGCAGAGCCGCTGGCGGCATGCGCCCTGCTGCTCGGCATTGGCAACGCGGTGTTCGGACTGGCCCGACAGGCGCTCGTCACCATCGTCATCGCGCCTGCCTTCCGGGCGCGGGCATTCTCCCTCATGATCGGCGCGTATCGGCTCGGCTTCCTCATCGGTCCGTTCGTCGGCGCCGCGGCGATCTCTGCCACGGGGTCGGTCCGTGCGGGGTTCGGCGTGGCGGCGGCGGCGGTTCTCGGCACCATTGTGGCGGTGTTGCTGATCCCCGACCCAGAAAAGCTCGTCGCGGTCCCGCCGTCGAGCGCCGGGGCGCCGCGCCCGAACGTGCTGACCACGGTCCGCGACTCCCGCCGCGTCCTGTGGCGCGTCGGATTCGCGGCTCTGGCAGTAACCGCCATGCGCTCCAGCCGCAACACGCTCCTGCCACTCTGGGCCACCAGCCTGGGCCTGGATGCCACGACCATCGCGCTGGTGGTCGGCGTCGGATCCGCGATCGACTTCTCGCTCTTCTACGTCGGCGGCATCCTCATGGACCGCTATGGTCGCTGGGGTGTCGGCGTCCTCACGCTGACATCCTACGGCCTTGGACACGTCGCGCTCGCGCTGAGCCACGGCGACTCGCATGCGGTGCAAGTCTTCCTGGCGGTGGTAGTCGCGTTCGCGGTCACCGACGGCCTCTGCAGCGGCATTGTCATGACCACCGGCGCCGACATGGCCGATATGGTGAATCCGAATCGGCCGGCGGTGTTTCTGGCCGCCTGGCGACTGGTCACCGACCTGGGAAGCGCCGGAGCCCCGCTGGTGATCTCGCTTCTGACCGGCATGGCAAGCCTGGCCTGGGCAGCCACAGCCATCGGGATCGTCGGCTTCGCCGGCGCATTCGTCCTCGGGCGATACGGGTCAGTGGTCCTGCGCGAAGCCATCGCCCGTCGTGCGGCCCGCGACGCCGCTCTGGCGGCCACGACAGCCGTCCCATTTCAGCCGAACGCAACAGCGCAACGGTAGCGCGCGTGCCACGCGCTTGATCCCATCCAGAGGCCCGTGGCCTCCACCGCCTTGACAGCCCTCCCTTCGCGCAACTACCGTCCGCTCAAAGAACTGGGGAGGACCATCCATGCCAACACCAGATGTGAAGGCGCTGGTTTGCGACGTCTTCGGGACGGTAGTCAACTGGCGCGACAGCGTCATCCGCGAGGGGACCGCCCTTGGCGCCAAGCACGGCCTGACGCTCGACTGGGGTGCGTTCGTAGACGAATGGCGGACCCAGGGCTACTCCGGCGCCATCCGCACGGTCCTCCGGGGCGAAGCGCCCTGGCGCCGCGTGGACGAGCTTCACCTGACCAAACTGGAGTCCATGCTAGCCGAGCGCAACATCACGTTGCCGCGCGAGGACGTGGTCCACTTCTCCCGCGTCTGGCACCGCCTCGACCCGTGGCCAGACTCCGTGCCCGGACTCAACAGGATCAAGAGCCGGTACATCATCTCGCCGCTGTCGAACGGCGACTTCAGCCTGCTGATCAACATGGCCAAGTTCGGCGGGCTCCCCTGGGACTGCATCCTCACGTCTGAGCTCGCCGAGAGCTACAAACCGGATCCCAGGGTCTACGCGCTCGCCCCGCGCTACCTGGATCTCAAGCCAGAGCAGATCCTCATGACGGCCGCCCACGTGAATGACCTCCGCTCAGCAAAAGCTGAGGGGCTGCGTACAGCCATGATCCTGCGGCCGCACGAATGGGGCCCGGTCGTCGGTTCCAAAGAACCGCCCCCGGATCCAGACTTCGACTACGTGGCCGCGGGATTCGAGGACCTGGCCAGCCAGCTAGGCACCTAGCGGCCTCGGCCGATCGTCACGGTCGTCGTGCCGTGACGATCGGCTGGTAGTAGCCCGTCTCTTCTGGGAAGCGCCAGCGAATCTCGCAGAAGCCGGCCGCCGCCAGCGCCGCGTTGAGCTCGTGCCTCAGCAATGCCCGGTACGTCGCGTGCGAGTGAAACGTGTCCCGCTCCCCAGACGGACGTTCCAAGACCATGTACTGGTGCACCACGTACGTGCGCGCATCGTACCCCCAGTCCCACACCTGAAAGATGATCCGCCGCCCTCCGCCGGGTTCGTCGAACACCCGTGGGGTGTCCGCCCGCGGGCGCGACTGCGCCAGATCGTCATAGTCTCGCTGGCTCAGCAGCAGCAGGCCGCGGGGCACCAGCCGCGCCCGCATTCCCCGCACCGCCAGATCCAGATCAGCGTCGCTCAACAGGTGCGGCACGGCGTTGTCGCACGCCAGCACCACGTCAAACTCTCCCGGCAGTCGGTCCAGCGTCCGCATGTCGTGGACGGCCGCCGGGATCGTCACACCTAGCCGGGCGGCCTCCCCGAGCAACCGCGAAACCGCTTTCGGACTCAGATCCGTCCCGTGGACGGAGTGCCCCAACGCCGCCAGTCCCAGCGCCTGGGTGCCGATGCCACACGCCACGTCCAGCACACGCCGCTGACCCGGACCCAGCTCAGTCGCGATCAGCGCATCGAGCACCGCACCCTGCCGTTGGACAGACGAGTCCCAATTGCCAAACAGCAGGTGGTACCGCTCCGCCAGCGAGTCGTAGAACGACTGAGCCTCTCTCACCAGCGAAGCCAGCCCCTCATCGCACCGTCCACCCAGAATTGGCATCCGCGGCACCTTGACGTTGCGCAAATTGTGCGGTAGCCTTCCGCCGAGTTCGACGATTTCATGCGTCGAAAAGCTGAAGCGGAGGGCGCCAGGAGGCAAAAGCGCGCCACTCCACTGTGGGTGTCCAAAGGGGGACACCAGGATGATCGCCCGATTTCGATCCACCAGCAGTTCTTCAGCGAAGAGGAGGGGACCTATGGCAGCCGTTCGCCGTTCCACCCGACGGTCGTTCCTGGTAGGCATGGGCTTGAGCGTCTCTGGGGTGGCGCTCCTGGCCGCGTGCGGCCCGCAGAGCGCGGCGCCCAAACCGGCCGACTCAGGCGCGCCCGCCAAGCCCGCCGAGGCCAGCAAGCCCGCCGAGCCCGCAAAGCCGGCTGCACCGGCGCCAGCGGCTGCCAAGCCTGCCGACGCCGCGAAGCCAGCGGCCGCCCCACTCCCGAAGACGCACCTGCTGGACGCCGTGCCGGCCCAGCTCACCGAATCGCCCATCCACGCGGCCATGGTCAAGGAGGGCAAGCTGCCGCCGCTCAAGGAGCGCCTTCCGGACGAGCCGGTGGTCCTGAACCGGAAGGGCAAGTACGGCGGCACGCTCCGCACCGTCGGCAACTCCAAGGACCTGTTCATCTGGTCGCCCGTCAAGTACGCGGGCGCGATGCACGGGACGCCGCTCCGCCTCGCGCCGGATCTCTCCAGCTACGTCCCCAACGTGCTGAAGGGTGTGGATGTCTCCAAGGACTTCAAGACCATCACCCTCAACATGCGGAAGGGGATGAAGTGGTCGGATGGCAAGCCCATCACGTCCGCGGATTGGCAGTTCTGGTACGAGGACTTCATCAACAACAAGGACATCAACCCGGTCCTACCGGGTCCATGGTTCTCCGTGGGCGGCAAGATGATGAACTTCGTGAAGGTGGACGACTTCACTGTCCGCTTCGAGTTCAACGCTCCCAACCCATCCTTCGCCCTCGTGAACCTGGCCCACGTCTTCGGCTTCTCGCACGACAACGCCTTGCCGGCGCACTACTTGAAGCAGTTCCACCTCAAGTACAACGACAAGGCGCCGGAGCAGGCCAAAGCTGAGGGGTTCGAGAGCTGGGCTCAGTGGTTCATCTCTAAGCAGCACCCGGATCAGAATCCGGACGTGCCGCGTCTCGGTGCGTACCTCGTGGACAAGGTGACGCCGCAGGCAGTCACCTATAAGCGCAATCCGTACTACTGGATGGTCGACGCGGACGGCAAACAGCTTCCCTACCTGGACGCGATGACCATGGAGCGTGTAGACGACCTCTCCGCCATCGAGGCCAAGGGCGTCGCGGGCAACTACGACTTCGTCACCCTGGGGCTCCAGGTCAAGAACTTCAAGACCTACAAGGACGGCGAGGGCAAGGCCGGTTACAAGGTCTACACCTGGAAGAGCGGCAAGGGTGCGGAGCTGCTCTACAACTTCAACTTCAACTTCCAGGACGAGGTCCTGCAGAAGATCTTCCGAGACGTCCGATTCCGCCGGGCCATGTCCGTTGCCATCAACCGCGAGGAGATCAACGAGGTCGTCTTCTTCGGCATGGCCACGCCGGCCCAGATGACGGCACACCCGTCATCCAAGGCCTACAAGGCCGAGTACGCCAAGGCATGGGCACAGCATGACCCGGCCCTGGCCAACAAGCTCCTGGACGAGATGGGTCTCAAGCTCGATCCCAATACCAAGCTTCGCGTGATGTCAGACGGTCGACCGCTGCAGCTCAGCTTTGACATCAACAACACCCTGATGATCCCGATCCACGAGATGTGCGCCGAGTACTGGCGCAAGGTGGGCGTCCAGGTGGATGCGAAGCCCGTCCTGCGCTCCGTCCTCAAGCCGAAAATCCAGGCCAACCAGATGATGATGTCGGCCTGGGCCGGCGACGAGGTGATCGATACGCTCCTGGCGCGCCGACCCAAGTGGTTCGCGCCGATCTACGGCGACGAGAGTAGCTGGGCGCCTAACTGGGGCAAGTGGTACTTCACCAAGGGCAAGGAGGGCGAAGAGCCCAGCGCCGAGGTCAAGGAGCTCTACGACTGGATGGACAAGTACGCCGAGACGGACGACATCCAGTACGTGGACAAGATTCTAAAGTCCCAGGCGGACAACGTCTGGACCATCGGCACCGTTGCCGACGCGCCCATCCCGCTCCTTTTCAGCAAGGACCTCAAGAACGTTCCTGAGGTGGACTACTGGGTGTGGGACGCGCTCGACGGACACGAGAGCTACCCAGAAGCCTGGTACTTCGACAAGTAGGTTTTCGACGCTGACGGTGGGCAGCGGGAGTAAGACGCACTCCTCCCGCTGCCTCTCCTGATGGGAGCCCAGCACCCCTATGATGACCTACATCGCGCGTCGATTCGCCTATATGCTCCTGCTGCTCGCCATGGGCTCCATGGTCTCCTTCCTGGTGATCACGCTGCCCCCGGGCGACTACATGTCCTACTACCTTGACCGCGTGACCATGAACGGCGCCGCCGTCAGCGAGGAGCAGTTAGAGGCGCTCCGCCAGCTCTACGGCCTGGACCAGCCCGTCATCGTCCAGTACGCCAAGTGGATGTTCCGCGTGCTGCAAGGCGACCTTGGCCGGTCGTTCGGCTGGAACCGTCCGGTCTCCGAGCTCATCGGCGAGCGCCTCGGGATGACCATCCTGGTCGCGTTCGGCTCCCTCCTGGTCACGTACGCACTCGCCATCCCCATCGGCATCTACTCCGCCGTCAAGCAGTATTCAGCGGCGGACTATGCCGCCACCTTCCTCGGCTTTATCGGGTTGTCAGTCCCGCCCTTCCTGTTGGCGCTCGTCGTCATGATGTTCTTCCACAACAACTTTGGATTCTCGGTGGGCGGCCTGTTCTCGCCCGAGTACGACCAGGCGCCCTGGAGCGGTGCCAAGTTCCTGGACCTGCTGGCCCACCTGCCCGTCCCGCTCCTGGTGATCGGCCTGGGCGGAACCGCCTGGCTCGTGCGCACCATGCGGGCCCAGCTTCTGGACGAGCTGCGCAAACCCTACGTCCAGACGGCACGCGCGAAGGGCGTGGAGGAGTGGGAGCTCTTGCGTCGCTACCCGGTCCGCGTGGCGTTGCTGCCCGTAGCCGCGACCATTGGCTGGGCCCTGCCCGCGATCTTCTCCGGCTCGGTCATCGTGGGCATCGTGCTCAACCTGCCCACCATTGGCCCGCTCCTCTACAGCGCGCTCACCACGGAGGATCTCTTCCTCGCCGCCAGCACCGTCATGATCTCCATGGCTTTGACGCTGATAGGCACCTTCATCTCAGACATCCTGCTGGTCATCCTGGACCCGCGCATCCACTACGACTGATGGCACACGGGGGCACCATGGAGCACACACATCGATGAGCGTGGAGGCCACAGCCGTCCCGGTTGCGCCCGACATCATCGGGCGCCGCGTACTCAATGAGGAAGAGAAGCTCTTCATCGCGTCCCAGTGGCGGCTCATGTGGCTGCACTTCACGCGACACCGCCTGGCCATGGTCGGCCTGGGCGTCCTCATCGCGCTCTACTCCATCACCTTCCTCCACCCTTTCGTCGCCCCGTACGGCAAGCTCACACGGTCGCAGTTCATCTTCCGCCCGCCGCAGTCCATCCACTTCTACGATGAGCAGGGCTTCTCGCTCAGACCGTTCGTCTACGGCACGGCGATCAAGCGTGACCTGGCAACGATGTCCCGAAGCTTCGAGGATGACCCCAGCAAGCGCTTCTACCTCCAGTTCTTCGTCCGCGGCGAGCCCTATGAGCTGTTTGGCCTGTTCGAGTCAGACATCCACGTGTTCGGTGTGGAGCAGGGCGGCACGCTCTTTCTCATGGGCACGGATGACCTGGGCCGAGACCTCTTCTCACGCATCCTGTTCGGAGGCGCCATCTCACTGTCCGTCGGCCTGGTCGGCGTGATCCTCAGCTTCGTGTTGGGCGTGATCCTGGGCGGCATCTCCGGTTTCTACGGTGGCACCGTGGACAACCTGATTCAGCGCGTCGTCGAGTTCCTCATCTCCATCCCCACGATCCCCCTCTGGATGGGTTTGAGTGCGGCCGTCCCCACAGGTTGGGATCCTGTGAAGACCTACTTCGCCATCACCCTGATCCTGGCCCTTACAAGCTGGCCCGGCCTGGCGCGCATCGTACGAAGTAAGCTCCTGGAAGTCCGGACGGAGGACTTCGTCATGGCCGCCCGCCTGGCCGGCCACCGCGACCGCGTCATCATCACCCAGCACCTGCTCCCCGCGTCGCTCAGCTACCTCATCGTCCACATGACCCTCGCCGTGCCTGGAATGATCCTGGCGGAGACCTCCCTCAGCTTCCTTGGCCTGGGCCTCCGCGCCCCCACCGTGAGCTGGGGCACTCTCCTGCAGGCCGCCCAGAACATCGGCGCCGTCAACTCCTACCCCTGGCTGATGTGGCCAGCCGCCTTCGTAGTCGTGGCCATCATGGCCTTCAACTTCATGGGCGACGGCCTGCGCGACGCGGCTGACCCGTACAAGGTCTGACCGTGAGCCCTGCCGAAACACTCCTGGAGGTCAACGACCTCAAGACCTACTTCTACCTGCGCGAGGGTACGGTGCGCGCCCTGGACGGCGTCAGCTTCCAGATTCGCCGGGGTGAATCGCTCGGCGTTGTCGGGGAAAGCGGTTGCGGCAAAAGCGTTACCGCCCAGGCCATCCTCCGCATCGTCCCCCAGCCCGGCAAGATCCTCGGTGGCGAGATCAAACTCCACCGCCGCCAGGCCCCCGAGCCCCCCGGACGGAACGGACGTGGTGACGCAGATTCCGTCACCCTGACTGACCTGGATCCATTCGGCCCCGAGATCCGCGCCATCCGCGGCGCCGAGATCGCCATGGTCTTCCAGGAGCCCATGACATCCCTCAGCCCGGTCCACACCGTGGGCGCCCAGATCATGGAGGCCATCGTCCTCCACCAGCGGGTGGACCGCCAGCAGGCCCGCGAAAGGGCCATCGACATGCTGGCCAAAGTCGGTATGCCGCGCCCCAAGCAGTCGATCGACACGTACCCCCACCAGCTCAGCGGCGGCCAACGCCAGCGCGCCATGATTGCCATGGCGCTCTCTTGCAACCCCAGCCTGCTCATCGCCGACGAGCCCACGACTGCCCTCGACGTCACCACCCAGGCCCAAATCCTGGATCTCATGCGCAACCTCCAGTCTGAGCTGGGCATGGCCATCATGTTCATCACCCACGACCTGGGCGTCATCGCCGAGATGACCACCCGTGTCGTTGTCATGTACATGGGCAAGGTTGTCGAGACGGCGGACGTCGATACGCTCTTCCACGATCCGCGCCACCCCTACACCAGGGCGCTGCTCAACTCAGTGCCCCGCCTCGGGATGACCACCGGCCTGCTCCAGCCCATCGAAGGCTCCGTGCCGGACCCCTACAACATCCCGCGCGGCTGCCCCTTCAACCCTCGCTGCCCCGACTTCATCCCCGACCGCTGCGACGTGCTGGAGCCAGACTTGATCACCCTCGGACCCGATCACGCCGTGCGATGCCACCTCTATGAGTAACCCCAATGAGTAAGCCCAATGAGTAACCCGACGAGTAGCTCCAGCAGCAGCCCATCCACCAATGGAACGGCGGGCGCGGAAGCTACCGAGCCGCTCCTGCGGGTGAGCGGACTTCGCAAGTTCTTCCCCATCCAGCGCGGTGTCTTCAAGCGGACCATCGGCCACGTCCGTGCTGTGGACAACGTCAGCTTCGCCATCCAGGAGCGCGAGACGCTGGCGCTGGTGGGAGAGTCCGGCTGCGGCAAGACCACCACTGGCCGCTGCGTCCTGCGCGCGATCGAGCCCACCGGCGGAGAGGTCCAGTTCCGCGCCCGCGAGGGCGGCTGGATTGACTTCCTCCAGCGGCGTGGCGAGCCACTCCGGCAGCTCCGCCGCGAGATGCAGATGATCTTCCAGGACCCGTACTCGTCGCTGGACCCACGCATGACGCTGCTCCAGATCGTAGGCGAACCGCTCCGCGCCTTTGGCGTCGGCGGGCGAGAGCTCGAGGAGCGCGTTGCCCAGCTGCTCGAGCTCGTCGGCCTCCGGCCCCAGTACATGCGGCGGTATCCTCACGCCTTCAGTGGCGGCCAGCGCCAGCGCATCGGCATCGCCCGCGCCCTCGCCCTGAGCCCCCGCCTGATTGTGGCGGACGAGCCCGTCTCCGCCCTGGACGTCTCGATCCAGGCCCAGGTGCTCAACCTGCTCAAGCGCCTCCAGTCCCAGCTCGGTCTGGCGTTCCTCTTCATCAGCCACAACCTGAGCGTCGTGGAGTACATCGCCCACCGCGTCGGCGTCATGTACGTGGGACAGCTCGTGGAGTTAGCGGAGACTCGCGAGCTCTTCTCGCACCCCCTCCACCCCTACACAGAAGCGCTCATGTCGGCCGTCCCGAAACCAGATCCGCGGAGCCAGAAGGTGCGGATCGTCCTGGAGGGTGAGGTTGCCGATCCGGCCAACCCGCCCTCGGGCTGCTACTTCCACCCGCGCTGCCCCTACGCCGTGGACCGCTGCAAGGCGGAGCAGCCGGAGTTCCGAGACCTGGGGACGCCCCTGACCGGCCAGCACTTCGTGGCCTGCCACCGGGCGGAGGAGCTCAGGCTGCGCGGCGTGATGGAAGCCGCGGCCACGCCCTAGCGGCTAGACCGGCTGGGTCCCCTTGGGTGCCCTGCCGAGGAGCCGGCCCACCGTCCGCTTGAACGCCTCCGGGTCCTCCTTGTACAGGTGCCAGACGGCCGGAAGCACGGACGCCACCACGATCAGCACGATGATCGGCAGCAGAATCCGGTCAATGTCTTCCGGTCCGAAGTCCTTGCCAGTCATCGCGCGGTAGGGCACGCGGATCACGTCCACCAGGAAATACCCGCCGCCCACCATGCTGATTACCCAGAGGATGCCGCCCCAGACGTTGTACGCAACGAAGCGCGTATATCTCATCTGCGCCATACCCGCCACGATGGGCACGAACGTCCGCACGATTGGGATGAACCGCGCCAGCACGATCGCCTTCCCACCATGCCGCTCGTAAAACTCGGCCGCCCGCACCAGGTGCTTTTTGTGGAAGAACAGTGAGTCCTCGCGCTGGAATAGCTTGCGGCCAAACTTCTCACCAAACCAGTACCCCACCGAATCACCGCCGATTGCCGCGACCATCAACATGCCCATCAGCAACCACACGTTGAAGTAGCCTTGCGAAGCAAAGAAGCCCGCCGTGAATAGGAGCGAATCACCGGGCAGGAAAAATCCGAAGAACAGGCCTGACTCAGCAAAGACGATCGCGAAAAGGCCCGGATAGCCGACCAGCGGGATGATCGTCTTCAAATCGAGCAGGGCGCGCAGTTCTTCCATTGTGTTCCTTAGTTGCGCTCCGGAGGCATGCTCCAGAGTTGTGCACTTGAGTTATGTTCGGGCAGCGAGGTCCGGCGGATTCTACACGCTGGCCAGGCGACGCGTCCCCGATTAGCGCGCTTCCGCTAGGCCTGCGCCTGCTCCACCAGCCGCTTTACCGGCCACGGCCACGGGAAGTCGTGCCCCGCCTTCAGCTCAAGCAGCACCGTCTCGTTCGCCCCCAGCGCCTCCTCCCACGCTGCCTCCAGGCCGGCGGGCTCGCTTACCGAGATCCCGCGCGCGCCGAACGACTCCGCGTATTTCACCAGATCGTACTTGCCCATGTCGGTCGCGTAGGCCCGACCGTAGGCCTGGGTGAGCATGTTGTCGATCATGCCGATCCGGCCGTCGTTGTGCACCGCCAGCACCACCGGCAGCCCAAGCTGGCAGATGGTGCTGAAATCGCTGGATCCCATCAGGAACGACGTGTCTCCCGCCAGCCCGATCACCTTCTTCTCTGGACGCACCAGGCCCGCCGCCAACACCGCCGGCACCGCGTAGCCCATCGCCCCCCAGGAGCCCGACTGCAGATGTGACTCTGGCGAATACGTCGGCACCTGGAGCGGCGTCCACAGCTTCACATTGCTCACGTCGCTGATCACCAGCATGTCCGGCGTCATCCGCCTCGCGAGCACGTCCAGCGCCGCGCCGATGTGCCACGGCCGACTATCGCGGTAACGCGCCAACTCAATTTCGAGACCGCGCTGCTGGATCGACCGCGCGTACGCGCAACGATCCAGCGTCTCCGCCCGCGTTGGCCGCGGCTCGCACGCCTTCGTCAGCCGATCCAGCGTGGATGCGAGCGCCTCCACCGACGACGCAAACACGTCACCGCTCCCCTCAGCCGCGTCCGCCGCGTCTACGATGACCAGCCGCTCGCCCACCGCTTTCCTGAGCAGGACCTCAGACTCAGTACCCGGCCGCACGCCGATCCCCAGCACCACGTCCGCCTGGTCCACCAGCTCTGCCGCCACCGGATGGCTTCGCGCCTCACCCCACCACACCGCCGAGGAGAGCGGGTGCGTCGTCGGCATCGCCGCGTGCCCGTCCCACGTGTGCGCCACCGGGGCCCCGATCCGCTCCGCCAACGCCACCACCTGCCGGCTCACCACCGGCCACCACGCACCCTTGCCCGCCACGATCGCCACGCGGTCCGCCCGGTCGACCCGCGCCGCCAGATCCTCGATCCGTGGCACCGCGCTCGTCCCCACATTCGCGTCCGCCGTCAGCGCCACGCCGGCCAGATCCACCGACGGTTCGTTCAGCGCGCTCTCGGCGATCTCCACGTGCACCGGCCCCGGCCTGCCCGCCACCGCCAGCGCAAACGCCCGCGCCAGCGCACTGGCGATATCCGCCGCCCGATCCACTCGGACGGACGCCTTGGTCACCGGCTCAAACGCTCGATGTAGGAAGTCCTCCACGTCCACACCGTGGAACGCCTCCCGCGCGGCACCCACCGGCACGCCGCCGGAGATGTGCACCATCGGCGCCCCTGCCGCGTACGCGCCGGCCACGCCAGACAGTGAGTTCGTCGCGCCAGGCCCGGCCGTAACCAGCACCACGCCTGGCCGCCCCGTCAGCCTACCGTACACCTCCGCCGCGATCGAAGCATTGTTCTCGTGCTTAACGGTGATCGGGCGGATCTCCGGCGCGTCGTGAAGGGCATCGAACACCTGGATCACGTGTGAGCCATCCAGGCCAAACACCATGTCCACGCCATGCGCCTTCAGGCTCTGAACGACAGCCTGACCCGGGGTGATGCGATTCGCCATGCCCTGCATCCTCACCTGATTGCGCCTGCGTCGCGGACCGCCTGAGCCGCAGACCGAGAAGCCGACGCGCGCGGGTAGTGTATCGTGGCGCCGAACAACCAGGGCGGGCCTGTCCCCCGTCCGACACGTGGAGGCCCGCATGACAGAGCGAGCGAACGAGCGCCTGAAAGTCGGCGTCATCGGCTGCGGGGCGATCGCCCAGGTCCAGCACCTCCCGCACCTGCGCGAGCTCAGCGACCAGTTTGAGATCGCCGGCCTGTGCGATCTCTCGCCAAAGCTCCTGCAGGCGGTCGGAGACGAGTACGGCGTGGCCCGCTGGCGCCGCTTCACCGACTTCAACGAGCTCGTCAAGTCGGATGTCGACGCCGTCATCGTCTGCCCCTCCGGCACCCACTCCACGCCCACCATCGCCGCCGCGAACGCCGGTAAGCACGTACTCGTCGAGAAGCCCATGTGCCCCACCGTCGCCGAGGCCCGGGCGATGGTCGAGGCGGCCGACCGCAACGGCGTCGTCCTTATGTCCGCCTACCCCAAGCGCCACGAGCCCGCCTTCGAGTTCGCCCAGGCACGCATCGCCGAGATGTTCCAGCCGCGCTACGTCCAGGCCAACCACCTGCACCCGGACAACAGCCTGCACCTACGAGATTTTCGAGTAGTGCGGTTCGACGACGTGCCTGCGGACATCATCGCGGCCAGCAACGCCGAGCACCGCGAGGCGATCGCCCGCGAGCTTGGCTACCCCACCGTCGGCGCCATGCCGGAGGCTATTCACCAAGCATACGCCATCGTCCTCGGCAGCATGATCCACGATATCGCCAATCTCCACGGCCTCTTCGGCAACCCCCGCCGCGTCATCTCCACCGAGATCTGGGCAGAAGGCCGCGGCATCACCACCACCCTCGAGTACGCCAACGAGCTACGCGCCGTCTGCACCTGGGTGGACCTGCCAGTGCTCTGGGACTTCGAGGAGACGCTGGGTGTTTACGGCCCGCGTGACCGCGTCGTCATCGACTTCCCCACCGGCTTCTCCCGCGGTCTGCCCACCACGGTCACGGTCCAGGGGATCGACGCCGAAGGCAACGCCTTCAGCACCACCCGAAGCTGGCACGACAACCCATTCAAGCTCGAGCTGCTCAAGTTCCGCGACTGCGTCGTAAACGACATGCCCGCCATCACCCCCGGCCGTGAGGCCGTGGAAGACGTCAAACTGGTAGGCGACATCATCCGCGCGTTTCTCTAGGCCGAACCTAGGCCGAAGACCCAAGCCGGCCACGCAAGCCGACCGAGGAGATCTCCTGTGACTCTCGAAGTAACCGACTTCCGCAAGGACGTCCGCAACGTGCTCATCACTCCCGAGATCCGCTCCCGCTTCATGCGCCTCGGTCCCGGCGAGAGCGGCTCCGCCCACACCCACGACCTGGGCCACGAGGTCTTCCTGATTCTGGACGGCCAGGCCGAGTTCATCATCGATGGCGACCGCGCCGTCCTCTCTCCCGGACAGCTCTGCGTCGCCCTCGCCGGCCAGATGCACGAGGTCCACACCGTCGGCGACAAACCCATGACTATGTACCTGTCCGTCACGCCGCACATCGAGCCCACCCACACCTTCTGGGACGACCACGGCAACCAGCTACCACCCCGCTACGGCGGTTCGACCCGTGCCGAGCGGGAAGCTGCCGGCCCGCCCACCGCTCCAACCCAGGCCGTCCTCGACGCGCACCTGGCCATGCTGGCGTCGCTCTCTGACCAGCTAGCCCAGGCCCGCCAGAGCCAGTCCGCGCTCGCGCGGCGCCTGAAAGCCGCCCAGGAGACCGGCGACAACACCGCGAGCAAAGCTGCCCTGGACGCCATCTGGGCCGAGCTCCTACCCACCTTCCGCCTCGTCGGCAAGCTCGCCGAGAACTGGAACGACCTGGCCACCCGCATCGCCGGCTAGCCGCCCGAGCACGACCGGATATCCGCCCACGGCCAACCCTCCAGCGCCGACAAGCCGGGGCCGCAGCGCTGCAGCCACCCTCGATTAGACGCCCCGCGCACAAAGTGCTACGCTCACCCAGTCCTGCAGAGGACAGCATGATGCGCCCCTTCAGCGCTCTCACCCCGCCCACTTCAGCCGTTGCGCGACTCACGGTCGCTTCGCGGACGGCCGCGATTGCCCTCGAAGGGGGGTGCAGCGGTTCGATCAACCGCCGCCTTCCCAACGCGTAGCGAAGGCGCTGCCGCGTTGGGCTCTCCAGGAGCCCGATAGACCCGAGCTCCACATGACGCCGCACCGACTACACCCGTGGACGCAAGAGCGTGCAACTAGCTCCCTCCTTCCGCCAGGGGGCAATCCGCCCACCTGACCACGCGCTGGACGAACACGATTCGTCCAACGGGGGAGCACCTGTTGCGTCTTCAAGAGATCCAGCCGGGCTCATTCGCCCGTTGGACCATCGGCTCGTGCCCATCGTGAGCGGTGCCGGCCCGACGCCGGGCCGCGGCCCGCGTGACCTCAAATCTCAGGGCGGCACCGGGAGGCGCCGCTCCCTCAGGCCAGGCGGCAATCGGCAGCTCTGGGAGGACGCTGCCTGCAGCACGCCCGCCCGTGGGCCTCCACCGCGAGAAAGCGACCTTGGCGAGCCACCGACTAGGGTGGTGGGGCGGACTTCGTCCGTTTTTGTGGCTCGCTGTCCGGCGACCAGACCCGGATCCGCGATCGCGGACACCGGCGGGAGGATCAGTGTTGAACCACCACCAGGAACCCAATGGCGCACTCGGCCACCTGCGCGTTCTAGACCTTGCCGATGAGAAGGGCGTCTACGCCGCCAAGCTCTTGGCCGACCTCGGGGCCGACACCATCAAAGTGGAACCCCCGACTGGCGATTCAACGCGCGCGTTCGCGCCGTTCGTAGACGACTCGCCCGACCAGAGCAAGAGCCTCTTCTTCTTCCACTACAACACCAACAAACGGGGTGTCACGCTCGACATCGAGCGACCAGAAGGCCGTCGGCTGCTGCGCGAGATGGTGCGCGGCGCGGACATTCTGATCGAGAGCTTTCCGCCCGGCTACCTCGCGGAGCGAGACCTGGCCTACGAAGACCTGGCCAGGATCAACCCGAGACTCGTGATGGTCTCCATCACGCCGTTCGGGCAGTATGGGCCGCACGCACACTACAAGGGCGCCGACCTCGTAGCCTGGGCCATGAGCGGGTACATGGCCATCATGGGCTATGAGGATCTGAGCCTACCTCCACTGCACGCGCCGTTCCTCCAGTGCTGTCACGTCGCCTCGTACTACGGCTCAACCGCGGCACTCGCGGCGATCCTGTGCCGCGAGACCACGGGACGCGGGCAGCACATTGACGTCTCCATGCAGGAGGCAATGGCGACGATGTCCGAAAGCCCCAACGTGTTCTACGGCCAGGACGATGTCATCGTATCTCGGCGGTGGGGCTACAACGGCAATCCAAGCGCGCGCCGCGTGTTCCCCACCCAGGACGGCTACGTTGACATGTCGCTTGGCCCATTCCGGCCGGACCACTGGCCGCACCTCGTTGAGTGGTTGGAATCTGACGGCATGGGTGGCGATCTACGCGATCCCACCTGGCTCGATCGCCAGTGGGGGATGGCGCATCTGGATCGCATGTACGGCCAGGTCGAGTCGTGGAGCACGCGGCATACGGGCTACGACTTGTTCCACCAGGGCCAGAAGCACCGCCTGGAGGCGGCCCCCGTCAACGACATCCCGGCGGTCGTGGCGGATCCTCAGCTTAACGCTCGCGGCTACTTCGTCAAGGTACCGCACCCAGAGCTTGATCGGACCCTGACCTACGCGGGCGCTCCGTACGACCTCACCGGGACGCCCTGGGCAATCCATCGGCGAGCGCCATTGCTAGGTGAGCACAACCACGAGATCTACGTCGGCGAGTTGGGCCTCACCCACGCCGAGCTTGAGGAACACCGCCGCAACGACGTGGTCTAACTCCACGCGAACGCGACGAGCACGAACACAACCGCGAAGAGCACGAAGGGAGAGACCTGAGCATGTTTGCCAATGGTCCTCTGCACGGAATCCGGGTGATGGACTTCGGCTGGGTCGTGGCCGGGCCCCGCTGCGGGAGAACGCTCGCTGACCTGGGGGCTGAGGTTATTCGAATCGAAGGCCGCGGCCGCATCGACACCTTCCGAACCGCCGGCGGACTCGTGGATGGGAAGGAGCTAACGCCCGGCGGGCGGTTCAAAGAGGTTAATCGCAACAAGCTCGCCATCACGCTGAACATGCGGGACCCAAAAGGGCTCGAAGTAGCCAAGAAGCTCCTCCAGGTCAGCGACGTCGTAATCGAGAACTTCACGTCCGGCGTCATGGACCGGTGGGGGTTCGGCTACGAGGTCATGCGTGAGATCAACCCGGGCGTCGTGTACATCAGCATGTCCGGCTACGGTCATTCCGGGCCTTACGAGAAGTACGTGAGCCACGGACCGATCGTGCAGGCGCTCGCCGGATACACGCACTGCACCGGCTTCCCGGGGCGCCCGCCCGTGGTCATGGGCGCATACGCCGACTTCATCGGCGGGGCTTCCGGGGCTCTCGCCGTCCTCGCCGCGCTCGCCCACCGCGAGAAGACCGGCGAGGGGCAGTACATCGACCTCGCCCAGTTCCAATCGATCGCCGCCATCACCGGCACGGCAGTGCTGGACTACACCGTGAACGAGCGAGCCGCCGAGCGCGTCGGCACGGGCAACTACCACCAGCAGGTCGCTCCCTACGGCCCCTACCGGTGCGCGGGTGACGACCGCTGGTGCGTCATCGCGGTCACGACCCAGGAGGAGTGGGAAGCGTTCCGAAAGGGGATCGGCTCCCCGGCCTGGACCGGCGAGCAGCGATTCGCCTCCATGTGCGACCGCGTGGCCAATCGCAAAGCGCTGGACGCGCTCGTGAGCGAGTGGACGATCAGTCGCCCGCCGGAGGACGTCATGTACGTGTTGCAGAAGGCTGGCTGCCCGGCCGGGATCGTTCAGAACGCCGCCGACATGACTCGGGACCCGCATCTCCAGGCTCGGGGTTTCTGGGAGTACCAGCAGGACCCAGACATCGGGACCCAGCGATTCGAGGGCGTGCCGGCCAAATTGTCCGAGACGCCCGGACGGGTCCGCCGCCCAGCCCCGCAGGTTGGCCAGCACAACGACTACGTGTACGGGTCGCTACTGGGCCTGAGCGCCGCACAGATCGAGCAGCACACGCAGGACGGCGTCTTCTAGAGGAGCCAACGTGACAACCCAGGCGCTACCCACCTACCAGTTCGTGACGTACGAAAAGCGCGGACGGACCGCGTTCGTGACCATCAACCGGCCGGAGGTCCTCAACGCGCTCCACTACCCGGCGAACGAAGAGCTCTACGACATCTGGACTGACTTCATGGAGGATCCAGAAGTCTGGACGGCGGTTCTCACCGGCGCCGGCGAGCGGGCGTTCTGCGCCGGGGCGGATATCAAGTACATGGCATCGGTCACCAACCCGGTGTCGAGCTCAGCGCGGGAGGCCAGTGACTCCCGCATCCAGTTCGCGGGCATGGTCCATCGGCAGATCACCAAGCCGATCATCGCGGCCGTCAACGGCTACTGCCTCGGTGGGGGACTCGAGACGGCCATGGCGTGTGACATCGTAGTAGCATCGGAATCCTCGGTCTTTGGCACGCCTGAGGTCAAGAACACCGGCGGATACCCGGGCTCCGGCGGTGTCCACCGGCTGCCCCGCCACGTCCCCCGCAAGATCGCCGTGCAGATGCTCTTGACGGGCGATCCCATCAGCGCCGAGGCAGCGCTGCGTTGTGGGTTGATCAACATGGTCGTTCCCGCCGAGCGCGTCATGGCCGAGGCGGTCGCGCTTGCCGACCGCATCAACGAGCGGCCACCCGTGGCCATCCGCGTGATCAAGGAGATGGTGGATCGGAGCCTCGATCTCCCCCTGGAGCACCCGGTGGATACCCGACTCCGAGCCTGGGACCTGGACGATCTGGTCGGCGCAAAGCTACGCCAGTCGGAGGACTGGAAGTCGCGAGAAGGTCCACGAGCCTTCGTGGAGAAACGACGACCCGTGTGGAAAGGCCGCTGACACCGGCGGATGGAGACTGCAGTGAAAGACGGACACGACAACGGGCGGGGGCGGCCCGGGGCGTATCAGGATCTGATCTACGAGAAGAGGGACCGCATCGCCTTCATCACCATCAATCGACCGTCGGTGCTAAACGCGATCAGCCCGGTGACGCAAGACGAGCTCATCGCGGCCATCGAGGACTTCGCGGACGATCCCGAGGTCTGGGTGGCGGTCCTGTCCGGCGCGGGCGATCGGGCCTTCTCGGCCGGCGCGGACATCAAATGGCGGTTTGAGCATCCCCTGGAGTACGAACAGCGAGAGGCGGAGCGCCAGAAACGGCGCCAGCGGGCGTACTTCCACCTTGACGCCATGTACGGCGGCGACCTCCCGCTGAACGTGTGGAAGCCGATCATCGCGGCGGTCGGCGGTTACGCCCTGGGCGGCGGGTTCGAGGTGGCGATGAACTGCGACATCGTCATCGCCTCCGAGAACGCGGTCTTCGGACTACCGGAGGTGACGCGCGGCTGGACGCCGGCGGCCGCCAACTTCCTGCTGCCGCGCCACGTCCCACGCAAGATCGCCATGGAGATGTTGCTCTTCGGCGACCGGATCTCCGCGCAGCGCGCGTACGAGCTGGGCCTGGTCAACAAGATCGTGCCAGCGCCTGAGCTCATGAGCACCGCCGAAGCGTACGCGCGGCGACTCTGCCAGAACCCGCCGCTTGCCGTTCGGGCTGCAAAGCAGCTCCTGCTGCGCGGCCTGGACATGCCCATGAACTACGCCCCGGTGGCTTGGAACCTCATGTCGGACGCCGTCACGCGGGCGGTTCACGATTCGGAGGACATCGTCGAGGGCAGGAGGGCGTTCGCCGAAAAGCGCCAACCGCAGTTCAAGGGGCGATGAGGGAGACAAGGGAAGGGGGACTCAGGGTGGCATAGGAAGAACACAGGCCCAGAAAAGAGCGAATCAATGCCAGACCAGATAGATACCGACGTGCTGGTTATCGGGGCCGGCGGCGCCGGCATGCGCGCCGCCTACGAGGCCAACCTGGCGGGAGCCAGGGTGCTGGTGGCGGCCAAGGGTCGGTTCGGGGCCCTCGGCACGCGCGGCGCGGGTGGTACCGCCGCCGCGATCTCGGAACGCGGCGGGATCCGCCAGGTCGGCACTCCCAACCGCACTCCCGAGCAGCGGCTCGGGCAAGACGAGGTCTACGAAGACATCATCCAGTGCGGGCTCGGGATGGCCGATCCGAGCCTCGTCCGAGTGCTCGTGGAAGACGCGCCGGCGACGCTCCGCCAGCTAGAGACGTGGGGGCTCGTACCCAACTTCGCGGAGGGCTACGGAGCCGGTACGCACGGCGTTCCGATCTCAGTGGCCCTCCAGCGGATGATCCGCGGCAGCGACGTAGTCGTCCGCAATCGCACCACCGTCGCGGAGCTCCTCGTGAAGAACGGCGCGTGCGTCGGAGCGCTGGCGGTAGACGAGACCACCGGGGACACCCTGACCATCAAGGCGGGCGCCACCGTTATCGCGACGGGCGGCCTCGGTCGAGCCTACTGGCTCAACTTCCACCCATCGTGCGTCACGGGCGACGGCTATGCCCTTGGATACCGGGCCGGCGCGGAGCTCTTCAATCTGGAGTTCCACCAGATCTTCATCGAGACGGTGGCGCCCAGCGTGAACCTGGTCCACACGTGGTTGTGGGAGTCCTACCCGCGACTCACGAACGCGGCCGGCGAGGAGTTCCTGGGACGCTATGCCCCGGCCGGCGCGGATCCGCGAGACTGCATGGACCAGCGAAGACTCCACAACCCGTTCAGCACCCGCGATGCCCTGTCGCGGTACATCGACGTGGCAATGGTGGGCGAGGTCAAGGCCGGACGAGGCACACCCAGCGGCGGGATCTTCGTCACCCTAGAGGATCCGAACTTCAAGATCCGACCTGACCTTCTCGAGTGGTACCGCTACCGCGGCGTCCACTGGGACAACGGACCCGTCGAGATTGGCGTTGGCCACCACTGCTGCGATGGCGGGCTGCGCATCGACGAGAACGCCAGCACCACCGTGCCGGGGCTGTTCGCGGCCGGCGAGCTTGCGGCCGGTCCGCACGGCGCGGATCGCATGGGCGGCAATATGCTGCTGGCCACCCAGGTGTTCGGCGCGCGGGCCGGCAAGGCCGCGGCCGCGCATGCCCGTTCTACGGGTCCCGCATCCGTCGATCCGGCGCAGGTGGCTGAGTGCAGCGCCGCCATCGCGCCGCCGGGCTCCGGAGACCTGTCCGTGTCACAGCTCGCGGACTCCCTGGGCAAGCTGATGTGGACCGAGGTGCTGGTGGACCGCACCGAGGGAGGACTGAAGCGAGCGCGCGCGGCCCTGGCGTGGATGCGGGCCGAAGACCTGCCCCGACTCTGCTTCACGGAGCCCCTGGACCGCGCGCGGGCGGCAGAGCTCAGAAACGGGCTCCAGGCCTCCGACCTCGTCGCTCACGCCGCCACCGTCCGCCAGGAGAGCCGCGGCGGACACCATCGCGTGGACTTTCCCGCCCAGAACGACACCGAATGGCTGAAGGTGATCACGGTTCAACAGAGGAACGGGGACATCGCAACCGACTTCCGCGCAATCGACCCCACGTGGCGACCACGCGCCGCGGACATGTTTGGGAGCCGCTGGGGATGACCCGTCGCAGACGCGGCAACGCAGCCAACGACCTCCAGACGGAGCCCCTCCGTCGCAGTCAGCCGAGCGACTCCCGGCCAGGGGAATCGGCGATCACGCGCTGAATCAAGAGATGGCAAATCCGACCTGGCGAACCCGACCTGGCGAACCCGACCTGGCGAACCCGACCTGGCGAACCCGACCTCGCGAACTCAACCAAGGAGTAGCAGCTCATGAAGCGATCAAACGGTGCCACCATTCACGAACCAGCCCGAGAGTTACCGGTCTACGGGACCTGCGAGGTCCTGGTTGTCGGCGGCGGGCCGGCCGGCACCGCTGCCGCCATCGCGGCAGGCCGGGCCGGGGCAGAGACCGTGCTGGCGGAGCGATACGGCTATCTTGGCGGGCTCTCCACCGGCGGGCTCGTGTGCTGGATCGACCGCATGACGGACTGGGACGGGCGCCTCGTAGTGGGCGGCATCGGCAAGGAGCTCATGGACGACTGCGGCGCCCAGGAAGGAGGCCTGGTCGGTCCGTCTCCAGACCTCTGGGGCTCGCATGACCCGGAGGCCAACGCCTTCTGGGGTGCCCGTAGCGCCGCCCGCCGCGGCGTCGTCACGTGGACACCGACTATCGATCCGGAGATTTTGAAGGCCGTGTCAAACGACAAGGTGCGGCAGGCAGGAGTCCAGATGCTCCTCCACTGCTGGGCGGTGGGCCCAGCCATGGTGGACGGCCGCGTCGGCGGGGCGATCTTCGAGAGCAAGGAGGGGCGGTTCGCCGTGCTGGCAGACGTCACCATCGACTGCACCGGTGATGGCGACATCTTCGCCGGCGCCGGCGCGCCGTTCGAGTCAGACGTCGACAGCGACTCGATCCACGCACTCGTCAATACGGCCTGCAGATTCGGCAACGTAGACAGCCAGACGTACCTGGACTTCCAGATCAAGAACCCCAAGGCTTACAGCGATCTGATGCGACAGGCAGACGCCGCGGGCGTCTCGCTTCGGTGCGGGGTCATGCCCCAAAACGGGCAATCGCTGTGCATGCACCCCAAGTACGCCGGCTACTCCGCGCTGAAGGTGGCCGATCTCACGGAGGCCGAGCTCCGCTCGCGCGACGCGCACCGCACGGGCCTCGAGTGGTTCCGCGAGCACATGCCCGGATGGCAGCAGGCCATCCTGCTCGAGACCGCGCCCCAGATCGGCGTGCGCCACAGCCGTCGGCTGGCTGGCACCACCAGGGTCACCATGGAGCATTGGAAGGGCGGAGGACGATTCGAGGACGGCGTAGGCCTGTGCCCAGGGATGACGCCGCAGATGCCCACGCTGCAGATCCCGCTGGGCAGCCTCCTGCCCCGCCACCTGGACGGGATGCTGGTGGCCGGTCGGAACCTGAGCTGCGACGCTACCTCGCACAACGCCCTGCGCGAGGTGCCCGAGTGCTGGGTGATGGGTGAGGGCGCCGGGGTCGCGGCGGCGCAAGCCGTGCGCCAGCGCGCCGCAGTCCGCGAGGTGGACCTGGCGGCGGTCCAAAACCGACTGCGCGAGACCGGAGCGGTGGTCGACGTCCCAGCCTGAGCACACCCCAACGCCACGCGGCGCGCCTCGGGGACCGCGCGCCGCGTGGTTGACGCTCCGCCAGCCGCCCGGTACCATCCCCAGCGGGATTAGCGCGACTCGCCAATGCGGGCGGTCTCGCGCTCGCGCCTGGTACGCCCGATCCAGCGCCGGACAGCTCAGGAGGTGCCCTCGTGTCAGCGACGACGTTCCTCGCCACCGTCTCCCGCCGTGCCGTTCTCCGATCGCTCGGCCTCGTGATGGCGCTGCCGCTCGCCCAGGCGTGCGCCCCGTCCTCACCAGCGCCCGCCGCGGCTCCGGCCAAGACGGACGCGAAGCCGGCGGAGGCCGCCAAGCCGGCGGAGGCCCCCAAGCCCGCGGCTCCAGCCGCGCCGCCACCGGCGACGGTCGCGCCAGTCCCCACCCCCGTGGCCAAGGCCGCCGCTGACGCCGGCCTCATGCGCGCACCAGAGCCAAACCCCAAGCGCGGGGGAACGCTGCGGATGGCCGTGGGCGTCACCACCAACCACTTTGATATCCACCAGGGCGCGGCCACCCACGTGCTGGCCCAGCTCTACAACAACCTGGTCCGCTGGAACCTGGCAGATGGCATGCGCTCCATCATCCCGGACCTCGCCCAGAAGTGGGAGGTGGCGCCAGACGCGAAGAGCTACACGTTTAGCCTGCGTGACGGCGTCAAGTTCCACGACGGCACGCCCTTCACGTCAGACGACGTCGTGGCCACTTACAAGCGGATCATCAGCCCGCCGCAAGGCATCACCAGCGTCAACGCCCAGGTCTTCAACTTCGTCGACAAGGTCGAAAACCCGGACAAGCTCACCGTCAAGTTCACGCTCAAGGAGCCGCGCTCCTTCTTCCTGGCGCTGCTGGCAGACCCCGCCATGATCATCTACCCCAAGAAGGCCCTGGACGAGAACAACCAGGACCTCCGCAAGGTGGTGGCCCCCGGGACCGGCGCCTTCATCTTCAAGGAGCACAAGCAGGCCGAGAAGTGGACGTTCGAGAAGAACCCCAACTACTGGGACAAGGAGCTTCCGTACGTCGATCGGCAGGAGTGGCTCCACGTGCCCGCCTGGACAGACCGCGGCACCGCCGTCCTCTCCAACCAGGCAGACATATCCTGGAACGTCTCCATGGAGACGTGGGAGGAGGGTGAGAAGCGCAAGAACGAGGTCTCGGTCAACAAGCTGGCCAACTTTGGCGCCTACGCGGTCCTCTTCAACACCAAGAAGAAGCCCTTTGACGATCCGCGCGTGCGTCGCGCCATCCACCTGGCCGTCAGCCGCCAGGACCTGATCAAGGCGTTCCAGACCCAGGAGGCCATCAACCTCACCCGCTGGATCCCGGCCGGCGACAAGTTCGCCACGCCACCTGAGGAGATCGCCAAGACACCCGGCTTCCGTGCCGACAAGGCGGAGGACATCGCCGCCGCCAAGAAGCTCATCGCGGAGGCCGGCCTGACCGGCACCACCATCGAGCTGCTCTCCGCGTCAGTTGCGCCGCACGCCGAGGTCATGGCGCCCGCCTTCCAGGACCAGCTCAAGCGCACCCTGGGCATTGAGTCCAAGATCCGCGTGGCGGAGCGCGCCCTCCTGGTAGAGGAGCAGAAGAACGGCAACTTCGACATGGTGCTGGACACCCCTGGGCACCTGCTCTCGGAAGTCTCGCCGCTGGCAAACACCTACTTCCGCACCGGCGGCTCCCGCAACTGGGGCAGCTACTCCAATCCAGACTTCGACAAGCTCCTCAGCACCTACGACTCAGAGGTGGACGAAGCGAAGCGCAAGGAGATGTCCGTCAAGCTCCAGCAGATGCTGGACGAGAACCCACCGTGGTATCTCATTGGCTTCACCTGGCACCTCCCCATGTGGCGGAACAATGTGAAGGGCATGGCACTGGACACCCGAGCTTTTGCACAATGGGGGCGTCTCGAAACGCTCTGGCTAGACAAGTAGGGATGACCAGGCCGAGCTCCGCGACCGACGCACGCTCCCCCCGCGTGTTGCTCGGTCGCGGAGCTCGGCCGCGCTAAACGCCCGTGCGTACGTACGTCTTCTCCCGCGCCGTCTCGTCCATCCCGACCATCATCGGGATCACGATCCTCATCTTCCTCGCCATGCGCGTGCTGCCGGGCGATCCCATCGCGCTCATCATGGCGGAGGGCCAGGGCACGCAGCGGCTGAGCGATGACGAGCTAGCCCGCGCCCGCGCCAGCCTGGGTCTGGACCGGCCGCTGTACGTCCAGTACCTGTCGTGGATGGCAGACGTCGCCCGCGGCGACATGGGCGTCTCGTTCTGGCGCGGCGAGCCCATCCGCGACGTCATCCTCCGCCGTGCGCCCATCACGGCGGAGATCGCCCTCGTTGCCATGATCCTATCCTGGGCCATCGGCGTGCCCGTGGGCCTGTTCAGCGCCATCAAGCGGGACTCGCCCATCGACTACGCCGTCCGCGGGTTCGTCACCATCTTCATGGCCGTGCCCAGCTTCTGGATCGGCCTGGTGGTGGTCCTGGTGGGGGTACTCTGGTTCTCCTGGCGGCCGCCGCTCACCATCGTCTATCCGTGGGATGACTTTGGCCGGAACATGCAGCAGATCCTCGGCCCCGCCATCGCGCTCGGCCTGGGCCTCGGGGCCGTCACGGCGCGGATGGTCCGCTCCACGGCGCTCGAGGTGCTGGGCGACGACTTCGTCCGTACGGCCCGCGCCAAGGGCCTGGCGGAGAAGGTGGTCGTGGCGCGGCACGTGTTCCGCAACGCCCTGCTCCCCACCATCACCCTGTCAGGCCTGGCGTTGGGTGGTCTGCTGGGAGGCTCCGTTGCCGTGGAGCGGGCGTTTGGCGTGCCCGGTCTGGGGCTGGCCCTGGTCCAGGCCATCGGCGAGCGCGACTGGACCATGATCCAGAATATGGTGCTGCTCTACGGGGTCATCTTCACCTTCATCAACCTGTGCGTTGATCTCAGCTACGGCTGGCTGGACCCGCGGATCCGCTATGGGTAGGCCGCGCGCGTCCCGTCGCGCCACGCAGCACTCCGAGGAGCGGCCATGATCGCGGCCGAGACCCCCGCCGCAGTCGTGGCCCCCCTCCCGGCCGCCCGCGCCAGCGGTCCGCTCGCCACCTGGCGTCGGTTCTACGTGGCCACGCCGATGGGCGCCGTCTGCGCCGTTGCCCTCTTATTCGTCACCATCGTGGCCATCGGCGCCCCGATCCTCGCGCCGTTCGACCCCATCTCCACCCAACCGTCCATCGCGCGCCAGTCGCCCTCGCTCGACCACCTGCTGGGGACCGATCACCTCGGTCGCGACGTGCTCAGCCGCGTCATCTACGGCGCTCGCGTCACGATGATCGTCGCCTTCACCTCCGTGCTGCTGGGCGACAGCATTGGCTTCCTCTGGGGCCTCAGCAGCGGCTACCTGGGCCGGCGGTTCGACATCATCAGCCAGCGCATCGTCGAGGTGTTGATGTCGTTCCCCACCCTCATCCTCTCGCTGCTGCTGATGATCGGCCTCGGCGCGGGCCTGGGCACCGTCATCGTGGCCATCGCCGTCACGCGCGTGCCTGGTAGCTCCCGTATCGTCCGCTCCGTCGCGCTATCCGTGAAGGAGCTAGCCTACGTGGAGGCCGCGCGCTGCGTGGGCGCCTCCACGCCGCGCATCATGTTCCAGCACGTGGCGCCGCAGTGCATCGCGCCCATCCTGGTGGTCGTCACGCTCAACCTGGGAACGGCCATCTTCGCCGAGGCCGCGCTGAGCTTCCTGGGCGTCGGCATCCCGCCACCCACGCCAAGCTGGGGCAATATGCTTGGCGGCGTCCTGGCCGAGGCGTTCAGACCCCCCTGGTGGATCGTCACCTTCCCCGGCCTCTCGATCACCCTGACGATCCTGTGCTGCAACCTGCTAGGCGACTCTCTGCGAGACTTCCTGGACCCGCGCTTGCGCCGCCGCATCCGCTGACCCGCCGTGCTGAGCGTCCTCGCAGGGGCGATGCGCGCGTCGGCCGCGCTTCCCAGGCCAGCCCCCTCGCGATAGCCCTAGCAGCGATTCGCGCCCTGAGCCTGCGAAGGGCCTTCCGGCACCCACACCAGACGGACTGGCGGTAGCCCGGGCTTCGACGCCGCCCGGCAGGCCGTGCGAGAGATCCTTCGCAGGCTCAGGATGCAGGGGAAGTGCACGGGTCCTGATAAGACGCTGGTTTGCCAATCCAACGGCGTCCTCGCAGGCTCAGGATGCAGGGGAAGTGCACTGTCTCCTGACGGGCGGCTCTGGTGGCCACGCGCCAAACCCAAACCCCCGGGCGCCCCTACCGCCCCACCTTCGCCTCGCCCAGCACCACGTCCCGCACGTAGCTGTAGTCCGCCGGGAGCAGCACCGGCCGATTCGCCAGTCCGTCGCCGATCCCAGGCAGGCTCCCCTCGTGGTAGCCAATCTTGAACTCCGGGAACTTCAGCCCCGTGGCCGTCGAGATCACCACCACCCGCTCGCTCGGGTCGATCACCCGCCCCGCCACCAGCTTCTCCAGCACCGCCAGCGCCACGCCCGTGTGCGGATCCGTGAACATGCCCGTCCGATCCGCCCGCGCCGCCGCCTGCGCTAGCTCGTCCTCGCTCGCCTGTTCCACCAGCCCGTTCAACTGCTGGATCGCCCGCACCGACTTCCAGAAGCTCACCGGATTGCCAATCTGGATCGCGGACGCCAGCGTTGGCTGCGCGTGGACCGGCTCGAAGTGGGCGAAGCCAGACTGATACGAGAGGTACAGCGGATTCGCCCGCTGCGCCTGCGCCACCACCAGGCGCGGGAGCTTGTGGATCAGCCCCAGGTCCCGCAGCATGAAGAAGCCCGCTGCCAACGCCGCCGAGTTTCCCAGGTTGCCGCCTGGGATGATCACCCAGTCCGGCACATCCCAGTCAAACTGCTGCACCATCTCGATGCTGACCGTCTTCTGGCCCTCAACCCGGAGTGAGTTCATGGAGTTCGCCAGGTAGATGCCCGGCTCTTCCGCCAGCCGCTGAACGAGCTCCATGCAGCCGTCGAAGTCCGTGTCCAGCGAGAGCACCTGCGCGCCGTTCGCCAGCGGCTGCACCAGTTGTGGCGTGCTCACCTTGTCCCGCGGCAGCAGCACCACGGACGGGATGCCCGCCACCGCGCAGTAGGCCGCCAGCGCCGCGGACGTGTCGCCCGTAGAGGCGCAGGCCACGGCGCGGATCGGCGCACCCTGCTGCATCATCTCCTTCACGGTGGAGACCAGCACGGTCATGCCCAGGTCCTTGAACGACCCCGTGTGGCTGTTGCCGCACATCTTCACCCAGAGGTCGTTCAGGCCAAGCTGGGAGCCGTAGCGCTCCGCCCAGAACAGGTTGGTCCCGCCCTCGTCCAGCGAGACCACGTTCTCGTCCGCCACGTGGGGTGCCACCCACTCCTTCTTGCCCCACACCCCGCTGCCGTAGGGCCAGAAGGTCCGCTTATAGCGCTGATCGAAGAGCTGCTTCCAGCCATCGGCGCTGGTCGCGCGCAGCGCCTCCAGATCGTGCCCAACCTCCAGCAAGTCGCCGCACGCCGGGCACTTGTACATCGTCTGCGTGACCGACCAGCGGCCCGCGCACCCCTTGATGCACTGGAACCACGCTCGGTCGGAGCCGCCCGCCGCGCGCCGATCGGCGGCGGGCGTGATCATGTCACTCACGGCGGAATTGTACGCAAGGCGGGCCGGCCCGGGAGACCCGGGCCGGCCCGCCTTGCGACTGAAGCAGGCTGCTTAGGAGGCCGGAACCGCCGCCAGCTCCGCCCGACCGATGAGCTGGTCGTACAGCCCCTTGTTGATGACGACTTTGCGCTCCGGCATCCGGCCGCTGGCCACGCCCGCGGCGATGTCGCCCACCCGGATCCGGTGCAGCGCGGCGCCCTCCTCCGAGTAGCTGGCCAGGTGCGGTGCCAGCACCACGTTCTCCAGCTTGTTCAGCTCGCTGGCCTTGGGCAGCGGCTCGATCTCCATCACGTCCAGCCCGGCCATAGCGATGTGGCCAGACTTCAACGCCTCGATCAGCGCCTCCTCGTCCACCAGCGGGCCGCGCGCCGTGTTCACGAAGATCACGCCAGGCTTCATCTTGGCAATGTGCTCGCGGCTGATGAGCCCACGGGTCTGCTTGCTCAGGAACACGTGGACGGAGATGATGTCTGACTGCGCCAGCAGCTCATCCATCGTGACCAGCGTGACGCCGGTGCCCTCGGCCGCCTTCGGGTCTACGAACGGGTCCGTGGCGATGATGCGCAGGCCAAACGGCTTGGCCCGCTCGGCAACCAGCCGCGCGATGTTGCCAAAGCCCACGAGGCCGAGCGTCATGGTGCCGAGCCGGCGGATTGGCCGGGCGTCCTGGCGGGCGTTGCCGCCGTCTGCCCAGGTCCCGCCGCGGACGTACTTGTCCATGGGCAGCACCTTGCGCTGCGCCGCCAGCAGCAGGGTCAGCGCGTGGTCCGCCACTTCGATTATGAACGTGTCCGGCACGTTCGCCACCAGGATGCCCTCATCCGTGGCCGCGTCTACGTCGATGTCGTCGTAGCCCACGTACGGCCGCAGCACGAAGCGGGCCCGCTTGATCGCCGCGAACTCCTCCGGCCCCATGGGGTTGCCGCCGGAGATGATCATGTCCGCCTCGCCGGCCGCCGCCCAATCCACCTTGCCGTCCGCCGTGTACGGCGCCTGGACGATCTCCGCGCCGCTGCGCGCCAGCACGTCGTGCGTGTCGGGGTCCAGCCCGGCGCCACGGCGCCCAACCACCATCACCCGTCCAGGCTTGCCCCAAGACGCGGGCTGCCAGCGAGACATATCTGCCATCAGTACTCCCTCCCAGGAGAACGCGGAATCCTGCCGCGGCGAAGTGCGCTTTCGGGCCCAGGGCCTGCGTAGACCAGGAACCCGTGCTAGAGAGTCTCACCCGGCGAGCCTCATGATACACCCGACCTCCGGATCAGGGGGGACCGCACGACGCCGCGACCCACCACGCGCGTATACTGGCCCTGCCCACCCACGCGGCGTTTCCAGAGCGCCCGCGCCCGTAACAACAGTCTCAACAAAAGAGCATCAGGAGCACCCGCGCATGACCGACGCTGGCACGCCGGATTCCGCCACCCCAGAGCTGTCGCCCATCGAGATCTTCAGCATCGGCACGGAGCTCGTCATCGGCCGGATCCAGGACACCAACAGCTTCTGGCTCTCCCAGCAGCTCACGGACCTCGGCCAGAGCGTGGCGCGCATCACCGTGGTCGGCGACGACAAGGCGACCATCATCCGCGCGCTGCGCGACGCCGTGGACCGCGGCTCAAAGTCCGTCATCACCACGGGCGGCCTGGGCCCCACCCCGGACGACCTCACCGTTGAGTGCGTGGCGGAGCTCGCCGGCGTGGGCACCGTCATGGACCGGCCCACGGTGCTGGACTACCTGCACCGCCGCCAGATCAAAGAGGAGGAGCTGACCCCCGCCCTCAAGGCCATGGCCACCGTGCCCATCGGGTCAGAAGTCCACCCCAGCCCGGCCGGTTGGGCGCCGCTCATCCACACGCGCGTGGGCGGCACCTCCATCTGGAACATGCCTGGCCCGCCCACCGAGGTCCAGGGCGTCTTCGCCCGCTACCTGGCAGACCACTTTGGCGCCGGCACGGCCGGCCGCCGCGCCGTCAAGCGAGTCTACGTGGACATGTGGGAGTCAGAGGTCTCGCCGATGCTCCAGCAGGTCATGGACGCCGTGCCCGGCACCTACTGCAAGGGCTACATCGCCCTGGGGAACCAGCGCTACCTGCCCATCGACGTGGTCGTCCGCGGCGAATCGGAGGAGGACGCCCACCACGCGCTGGACCGCGCCGTGGACATGCTGGCGGAGCTGGTGACCGCGGCAGGCCGGGAGTTCCAGCGGTCGTAGGCGACTCGTTTTCTTCCCGCTCGGCTCCGGCGGGCGACCCCGGCGGCTAGTGTCGGCGCCGGCGTGGTTTCGGGTGTGCGCTCTTGTGGCGGGGCCAGCGGGACGCTGGCGGTCCCAGCCGACGATCTCCGGCCAACGCTCCCGCAGCGCGGCAGACCGCCCCTATCCGCTCACTCCCACCGTCACCTCACCGACCCACCCGCGATCCTCCACCGCCACCCGCACCAGCAGCTCCCCGCCGGCCGCGTCTGCTGAGACCCGCTCCACCGCCAGCGTCACCAGGCCGCTCTGCCCGCCGTATACCGACACCTCGACACGCTCGGGTGCGACGGTCCAGCCGGGCGGCGCCACGGCCAGCACCTGGAAGAACTCCTCGGACTCGCTGGCGTTGGTCAGCTCCAGGCCAACGAAGCGCGTGGCCCCGCCAGTCGGCCCGCCAGTCGCCTCACTCACCCAGGCTACACGCGCCTCGAAACTGGGCTCGCTGGATCCTGGCCCCGCCGCGCTGCCACAATCCACCGTGCTCACCGTCCACTCGATGCCTGAGTTGAGGTCGCCCGCGCTGCTCTGCGCCTTCACCGGCTGGCCAGACGCCGGCACCGGCGCCAGCGGCGCGCTGGACTTCCTCATTATGAAGTGGGCGCCCCGCCGCTTCGCCGAGATCGACACCCGCACGATCTGCGTGCAGACCCAGCATCGGCCCATCGTCCGCCGCGTCAACGAGCAGGAGCGCAGACTCAACTGGCCGGAGATGGCCCTGTTTGCCCTGCCCCTGCCAAACGCCCAGCGCGACCTCATCCTCCTGCTGGGCCCGGAGCCTGACCTGCTCTGGCGCACCTGCGCCGAGCAGCTCATTGCCCTGGCCGATCGGCTGCAGGTGGAGACCGTGGTCTCGCTGGGCGCGCTCCTGGCGCCCGTCCCCCACGCCGGGCCGGTCTACCGGACCGGCCGATCCAGCCGACTGGACCTGCGCCGTCGACTGCGTGCGCTGGGCATCCGCGACTCGAACTATCAGGGGCCCACCGGCTTCCCCACCATCCTGCTGGACGCCGCCAGCCGCCGCGGCATGGCCACGGCCTCCGTCTGGGCCGCCAACCCCATCTACCTGCGCGGGCTGCCGAACGCCAAGCTCTCCGCCTCGCTGCTCCGCGCCGTGGAGTTCCTGCTCCAGGTGGACGTGGGCGTCACCGAGCTGGAGGTGGCCGGTCGCGACCTGGAGCTGCGGATCGACGACGAGCTCCGCAATCGGCCGGACCTGGAGCGCTTCGTCCGCCGGCTGGCCGGCGACGAGGGCGAGGACGCCGACCCGGCGACCAGGGACGACGAGCCGCGGGGCTCGCTCGAACCACCGGACCGGGCCGCGGGCGGCCCGCTGCCACCGAGCGAGGAGATCCTGGAGAGCCTGGAGCAGTACCTGCGCCGGCTGCGCGACCAGTGAAGCCATACTGCATGGGAATCCGGTCCTAGACCGGCCGCGCCGTGGACCGCCTCCGCGTCTACCGAGACATGGTGCGCACGCGGGTGCTGGACCTGCGGGTCTCCGCGCTGTCCGCCCAGGGGCGCATCGGCATCAGCAGCTCCTGCCGCGGCCACGAGGCCGCCCAGGTCGCCAGCGCCCAGGCCATCCAGCCGGGGCATGACGTGGTCTACCCCTATTACCGCGATATCGGCGTAGTGCTGGCGCTGGGCATCACCCCGCGCGATATCCTCCTGGGAGCCCTGGACAAGGCGGCGGAGCCGTTCTCCGGCGCCCGCCAGATGCCCTTCCACTACTCGTCGCGAGCGCTGCGCATGCCCACGCCCTCCACGTCTATCGCCACCCAGATCCCCCACGCGGTGGGCTCCGCCCTGGCCAGCCGCGTCCGGGGCGAGGACGCCGTGACCGTGGTCTACTTTGGCGATGGCGCCTCCAGCAAGGGCGACTTCCACGAGGCCGTCAACTTCGCCTCCATCCACCGCCTGCCGGTGGTCTTCTTCTGCGAGAACAACCAGTACGCCATCTCCGTGCCCGTCCGCCTCCAGGTGGCCGGCGAGGGCGTGGCCGCCCGCGCGGCCGGCTACGGCATCGCCGGCGAGCGGCTGGACGGCACCGATCCCGCGGCCGTGTACCAGGCCACCCAGGCGGCCGTGGACCGCGCCCGCGCCGGCGGCGGGCCCACCCTCCTGGAGGCCGTGGTCTACCGACTGGGCCCCCACACCAGCCACGACGACGACACCCGCTACCGCTCCCGCGAGGAGGTGCAGCGCTGGGAGCAGCGCGACCCCGTGCGGCTCTTCCAGGAGCACCTGCTGGAGATGGGCGAGATCGACCCCGAGGCGGACGCCGCCCTCTGGCAGGCCGCCCGCGACGAGATGGAGCGCGATCTGGCCGAGGCCGAGACCGCCGAGCCGCCCAGCGCCGAGTCGGCGTTCTTGCACGTCTTCGCCGACACGGTGATCCCCAACCCGTTCACCCGCGAGCGCACGGCGGTCCACGCCGATGGCAGCCCCGGCGTGTACTCGACGGGCAGCGGGCGGGACACCCCGTGAGCCAGCTCACTTCGGCCGGCAGCGCCGTCCTGGCCGGCGTCCGTCGCCATCCTGACCTGGTGGCGGTGGTGGTCATCATTGTCGTGGCGCTGGCTATCCGGGCGGCGTTCGTGTTTCGCGTACCCGTCTACGTCACCAAGGACAGCCTGGAGTACGTGGAGCCAGCGCTCAAGCTCATCGCCGGCGGCGGGCTGGACCTGCCCCAGCGGCGCACGCCCGCCTACCCCGTGTTCATGGCCGCCTCGTTCGCGCTGATCGGCAAGGACCTGCTCTCCGTCGCCATCGCGCAGCACCTGCTGGGCGTGGGCACGGCCGTCGCCGCCTTCGCCATCGGTCGCCTGGCCTACGGTCGGCTGGCGGGGCTGGTGGCCGGGCTGCTCACCGCGCTGGCCGCGCCGCTCATCATCTACGAGCACTACCTGATCACCGAGGCGCTGTTCGCCTTCCTGCTGGTCTCGGCCGTGGCGATCCTGGTGGCCGCCGCGCGGGCGCGGAGCACGGTCGGCTTCGCCGCCGGCGGCGTGGTCCTGGGGCTCGCCTCGCTCACCCGCCCGGTGGGCCAGGCCGTGCTGGTGGTGGTGCCCTTCGCGTTGCTGCTCATCCTGCCCAGGTGGAAGCCCGTCATCAAGGCCAGCATCGCCGCCGCGGCTTGCTTCGCCCTGGTGGTCGTCCCCTGGGCGATCCGTAACCAGCTTGTCTACGGCACGGCCACCGCCGCCAGCACCGGGCGGTTCCTGATCTCACGGTCCGTCAAGCACGAGCGCAACTTCGTGTTCTACGAGCCGCGCGTCGGCGCCTACCCCGGCGAGGACCCCCAGCGGACCCGCGCCCGCCAGATCGCCCAGGACGTCACCAACAAGCGACCCGAGCCCGGCCAGGTGTTCCAGCGGATCCGCGACGAGCTACGCCTGACCGAGGCCCAGACCGATGCCATGCTGAAGGACATCGCGCTGGAGGCCATCCTGCGCGACCCGTGGCTGTGGGTTGAGGGCACGGTGGAGATGTTCTTCGAGCTCATCGAGGGGGCATCGAAGGAGGAGCAGCCGTCCTGGCACCTCAGCGTGCACGACCAGCCGCGCGTCTCCAACCAGTGGGGCGACCTGGCGCCGCTGCTGAGCGTGATCACCGAGACCCAGCAGAACGAGGCCCGCCGGGCCGACGCCGTGGTCAGCGTGTTCAGGCCCGGCCGCTGGTTCGTGTGGCTGTGCGTGCTGTTCCTGGCGGGCACGGCGGTCGCCGCCGTCCGCAGCCAGTCGCGGCTGGCGCTGCTGCCCATCGCCATCACCCTGATGCTGCTGGCCGCCAGCGCCGCGCTGGTGGGCGCGGTCCCGCGCTATCGCTACCCCGTGGACCCGCTGATCTACGCCGTGGTCGGCGGCGGCATCTGGGGCTGCGTATCGCTCGCCGCGAGCGCCATCCGCCGACTCCGCCCCGCGCCGGCCGCCAACCCGCCCCTCGCGACTACCCCAACCGCTACCGGCAGCCCCGCACCCGCCAACACGTCCAGTCCCAGCCACGTCTGAGGGAGTCTCCATGCTGTTCGTCTCCCAGCATCCGCTCGTCCGCGACAAGGTGACCGAGCTACGCACGGCGCAGACCACGCCCGCCCGCTTCCGCGGCCTGGTGCGCGAGCTTGCCCTGCTGCTGGGCTACGAGGCCACCCGCGACTTCCCGCTGGAAGACGTCACCGTGTCCACCCCGCTCAGCGACGCCCCCGGCCACCGCCTGCCGTCCACCATCGGCCTCATCCCCATCCTGCGGGCCGGCCTGGGCATGGTGGACGGCCTGCTGGAGCTGATGCCGCGCGCCGAGGTGTGGCACCTGGGGCTGTACCGAGACGAGGCCACGCTCAAGCCCGTGGAGTACTACAACCGCCTGCCGACCGGCCGGATCCCGGCCGACCACAACATCGAGCTCTGCCTGGTGCTGGACCCCATGCTGGCCACCGGCGGCTCCGCCATCGCCGCCATCGACGTGCTCAAGCGCTGGACCACGCTGCGGATCAAGTACCTCGGCCTCATCGCCGCGCCAGAAGGCGTAGCCGCGCTGGAGACCGCCCACCCCGACGTAGACATCCACGTAGCCGCGCTAGACAGCCACCTGAACGAGCACGGCTACATCGTCCCCGGCCTGGGCGACGCCGGCGACCGCCAGTTCGGCACCTGATCGCGCCCACCCACGCGCCCGCGGCCCCGCCCACCCGCCCACCGAACGCCATCGCGATAGCCTCAGACTCGAAATCGCATCCTGAGGCACGAAGGATCTTCCGGTGCACCCGCGAGACGGAATGGCGATAGCCGGCCCACTGACAACGCCCGGTACGCTCGGCTGCGCCGATCGACACCCCGGCGGCGTCCGTCCGCACCAGTCAAACCGTGCAATTCGTGAATGCCGGTAGCGTGACGGAAATGCCAAAAGTGCCAAAAGTCACCGCGCAGCCCCCGACACTCGCGTCGCCTTTATGCGCCATATCGACGCAATCACCTCCGCCCGCGATGTTGACGAATGCGTTTTTGGTGACAAAAGTCCCCGGCACCCGCGGGAAGCAGGTGGCACGCAGCCTGGTCCAACCTGGTCGAGTCTGGCGCACTGTGCTCTCCGATGGCTCCCCTCTACCAATCCTATGCCACGGCGGCCGTCGACGCGTCGCACCAGACGCCAGCGCGCACCTCGCCCACGGCGCACATTGTCGATCACGCAGCGGCTGGGTCAGTCTTCCCGAAGAAACTTGAGCCACCGCTCACACGACATCAGAAAGGCCGTCACAGGCGGCATTCACCAAGCGCCATCAGGCCTTCCCCGCAGTTACGTACGCTGGCCGCGAGGCATCATCTGCATACCGCCCACTCGCCGGAGGCACGCATGGTCCCTTCGCCGCTGTACAAGTACCGATCCCTGGACACCTGGGCGCACGTCGAGGACATATTCAAGCAAAGCCGCCTGTACGCCTCGGACTTTCGTTCGCTGAACGATCCGATGGAGGGGTTGCTCTACACGCACGATACTCAGGTGTCGGAAGCGTACAGACGCGCCGTCCGCACGGCGAGCGGCCGCCTCAATATCTGCTCGCTCAGCGCTAGCGGTGACAACACGCTGCTGTGGAGCTACTACGCGGGAGGACACAAGGGCATTGCCATCGGGGTCCGTGTTGTGCCTCGGCAGTCACCGCGCGTTGACGAGCCAGAACGCGTGAACTACGACATGACGGTCAACATCCACCCGCTCACGGAGCAGTCTGATTCCCCGTCCGCCATAGCCAAGCGCATCCTGACGCAGAAGTTGACGTTTTGGAGCCACGAAAACGAGTATCGTGCCTTCACGACGCAGCGCTTCGTTCCGGTTGAGATTCTGGAGGTGCTGCTGGGATGCAACGCCACCAGGGCCGATTACGCGAAGCTGTGCGAACTAGTCGCAGAGCACCGACCCGGAGTCGTCGTCAGGCAACTCAAGCGCACCGACCTCAAATGGCCCGGCAACCAATGATCGATTCAGGGCGAGGTCGCGACGGCCGCGAGGCGGACTGATAGAGCAGCCCCGACCGCGGTCGGGTTCCGGTACCGGCAACGCGCGCGAGGCCGAGGTCCCGGGCGATGGTCCGCTGGCTGGCGCCGCGGCGCAGGTGATGGATCAGATCGCGGACCAGGTGCACGCGTAGTCGCTCAGCAGAAACCCTCCGCGGCACAAAACCGTGGAAGACGAGCCCGGCTGCCACCCCAGGGGTGGCCCAGACCGGGTGCTCATGAGTGGCCTAAATCACGTGCTCACGGGTGGCCTACACCCCGTGCACATGATTGGCCTACATCGGGTGCACATGGGTGGCCCATATACCAGTGCTCGATGACACTGCTGACCACGCGGGAGTGGGTCAACATTCCCGAAGAAACCTGCAACACTCTTCGCGCGAGGCCGACACCCGTCGCGCCGCGGGCTTCGCTGCTCGAGAAAGGCACATCCATGGCAACCTACGCTGAGATCACGCAGTACGTGCGAGAGACCTACGGATTTGTCCCGCAATCGTGCTGGATTGCCCACGTCAAGGAACAGCATGGGCTGGTACTGCGAAAGGCACCCAACCGCCGTGGACCTCGCCGAAAGCCATGCCCTCCGAGCAAGCACGACGCGATCGCAGCCGCACTGCGACACCTCAGCGCACTACCGCAATGACCTGGAGGAACGTGCAATTTCTGGCGCTACGTTTGCGCGAAAAAGACGCACCAGACGGTCGCACCAGCGGACCACGGCTCGCTCGCGATCGTAATCGCGGGGGCAAACGTGCCAGACATGAAGCTGCCTGCTGCCACACTTGACCCCGCAGTGATCGAGCGGCCGGAACCGGAACCTGATTTCCCACAGCACCTCTGCCTTGACAAGGGCCACGACGACCCCGACGGCTGGGGTGCTTGCGTCGACCGTGACTATAGGACGCACATCGTGACAATCCGCGAAGAATGTCCAACGCCACAACGGCAGCACCAACCCCATCACAACAAGTGCGCTGCGCGAAGTTGGAGAGCGCACCCTGGTATACCACTCGCAATGATGCGCCATTTTGGTGCGCCGGGAAAAGCAAGCGGGCATTTACCTGGGCCTGCTGAAGCTAGTCTGCGCTCTGCTCTGGTACCGCCGCTACCAGCGCCTCGCTCAATTGAGATCGCTTCTAAGTGCCGGCTCCTCCTCCCTTGCGATCGTCATCTTGAGCGATTAGCAGTGCCTCTACGTTAGACCACCTAATACGCTGCATCATCGTGTCAAGGGACGCTGCGTCCTCGATGCGGTCGACGAAGGAGTCCACCCAACGGTACAGATCCCACCCTCGACCACTCACCATGGCAAGCGCCTTTACACGGCCGGTCAGTTCGAACCGGATGAGCAGCGAGGCCACTTCGAACGGATCGACTCTGTAGAAGCGCGAGAAGAGTCGGATCGGGAGATTCGCAGTGAAACCTTCGTACTTAGCCTGAAGGCTGAGATGCAGTCGAGGAGTGTCAATGGTGAGGGCGCCTGTCGGCTCGCGGGAGAGCTTTGAACCTTTGGGTAGGACAAGCTCGAAGCGCTCATACATGACGCCGCCAGGTCCAAACTGTCCGTAGACTACACCTTCCATCTCGCGATGGTCAGCGCTGCAACCCGCGGGAGTGCACTCCTGGAGGAAAGCGGGCCGATCGCCGACTGGCGTACTCAGAAGGTTAAGAACGCGATTCTCCAGGAGAAGGCGCGGAACGTGCTCGCGTTCGAGCGTGACGGTATCGAGATCGCTTTCGTCTAGATCCGCGTAGTAGTCGGTCAAGTGCGTTGCGAGCTCTTGTACCAACCAGGCTTCAAGTGCTTCGTGTAGGAGCCTTAACCCCGCTCTCTCAGGCCGGCGCCTAATTCCGTGGCCGTTCGCGCCCACGTCCCAATGTTCCGTGACAGGCTCTCTTCGCCAAGCCTGCGCGAACGCCTCATTCTCGCGGAAGACTGCATTCAGCAAACGCGCCATATCTTCCGAAAACTCGTAAATCTCCGTGCTGTGGACCTGCAACTCATCGGACGATAACAGGAGCGCCGCGTCAAAGGATCGGTGGACCACGCAAGCGGCCAGCACATGCCGGACAGCAAATCCGCCGACCAGCAGAAGCAACAGAGCCCCGGAACCCGCTGCGACAAACCCGGGCACAGCAGAAGTTACGGCGGTCGCAAGAATGTTGGTCGCGAGGGCCAACAGGACCCCGATCAGGAGCAACTGAAGGATCTCTCGGCGCCCCGAAAGCGCGTTCGCGACCGGTTTCACTGGGCGCTCGGACACTTCATCCTCCTCAGCTTAGAAGCGGCGTCTAGCACCATATCACGACCGCAATGTCGAGCATGCTCCGTCATGGTAAGCCGCAGCGTAGCTGGCTCCCTGAGCAAGCTGTATTGCGTCACCTTGACGTCCGACGAGCGAACCCAGTTGTCCGCCAAGCTCACCGCCGGCCGCGAGGCGGCGCGCGTGCTGACCCGTGCGCGCTCCCTGCTCAAAGTCGGTCAACGGCCCGACGGTCCGGCCTGGAATGATCGCGAGATCGCTTCGGCGCTCGATGTCAGTGCCCGACTCGTCGAGCGACTCCGCCAACGGTTCGTCGAGCACGGCCTGGCCGCGGCCCTGCGCGGCCGCCCGCAGTCGCGGGTGTTTCGCCCGATCCTGGGTGGTGAGCAGGAGGCGCAGTTGATCGCGCTGGCGTGCAGTGAGCCACCGGCTGGCCAGCGCCAATGGAGTCTGCGGCTGCTGGCCGGCACGATGGTCGAGCTTCGCGTCGCGGAGCGTCTCTCGCACGAGACGGTGCGGCGGGCGCTCAAAAAAACAAACTGCGGCCCTGGACCAAGCGAGAATGGGTCATCCCACCGGAGCAGAACGCGGAGTTTGTTTGCTGTATGGAAGACGTCCTCGATGTCTACCAGCAGCCGTACGACCCACAGCGCCCCGGTAAGTACTCACCTACCCACGTCCGGGCAGCATCACAGAGGTGACACGAACTTGACGGAAGTGCGCCGCTCGACGGCCTGATTCGCTACCCTGGCGGTATGGACGATCGTGCCGCACTGCTCGCGCTGCCCAAAGAACAACTCGTCGATATCATCCTCGCCCAGCGCGAAACCATCGCCAGGCTTGAGGCACTCGTCGTCCAGCTTACTGCTCGCGTCGCCGAGCTCGAAGCCAAGATCGACGAGCTCACCAAACCGCCCGTCACACCCGATGACTCCAGCCTGCCCCCATCCGCCGGCTTCAAACCCAACCGGGCCGAGCGACGAGCCCGCAAGCATGGACCCAAGCGTGGTCACCAGGGCCACTCGCGCCTACGCCAACCGCCAGACGTTGTCGTCCGGTGCCACGCTACCGCGTGTCGTGGCTGTGGTCACGCACTCGATGCCACGGGCCAGCGGCGGGTGCGCCGCAGCCAGGTGATCGATGTGGTGCCGGCGCGTGCGGTGGTCGTGGAGTCCTGGACCTACCAGGCATGCTGCACCGAGTGCGGCCTGGTCACGGTAGCGGAGCATCCCGCGGGTCTGGAGTCCACACGCACGTTCGGTCCGAGCTTGAAACCGTGATTGCCTATCTGCACGAACGCCACCACGTCTCCTTCGAACGGCTGGTGGAGCTGTGCAAGGATCTATTCGGGGTCCAGCTCAGCGAGGGAGCGGTCTCCAACGTGCTCCAACGACTCGGGGATCGTGGCCAGACGCGCTACCCGGAGATCAAGGAGGCGGTGCGGGCGAGTCCGGTGATCGGCTCGGATGAGACGGGCGCCCGGGTGGCGGGCCGTAACCGCTGGCACTGGAACTTCCAGACCAAGACGGCCAGCTACCACGTCATCGCGCGGACGCGGAGCGGATCGGTGATCGATGATTTCCTGGACGGTGCGGTACCAGAGGTATGGCAATCAGATGCGTACGCGCCGCAGCTACGAGCACCGGCCAAGACCGGGCAGTTGTGTCTGGCGCATCAGTTGCGGGAACTGACCCGAGCCGCGGAGCTCGAGCCGGACGCGGCGTGGTGGGCGACCGAGCTGCGGCACGTGTTCGGGCGCGGCATGCGGCTGCACGCCGAGCGCGCGCAGATCAGCGCGGAGAGCTTCCAACGACGGAAGGTCCGGATCATCAACGCCGCGAAGCGATTGATCGAAGGGCCACCGTTGGGTAAGGGCATGGCCCGGCGGCTGCAGCAACGCTACCAGCGGCTATGGTCCGAGTTGTTCGTCTTCCTGGAGCGTGACAGAGCCTGTCCTGAGCGCAGCGAACGGATCGAACCAACGAACAACGCCTCCGAGCGTGACTTGCGCAACAGCGTGATCCATCGCAAGGTGACCGGTGGGTACCGGTCGGAGTGGGGCAGCCAGACATCCGCGATCTTGACCAGCGTGCTGCAGACCGCGCGCAAGCAAGGCCAGAACCTCTACGCCGCGATCCGAATGCTCTCCGGTCCCTCGCCACTGGCCGCTCCATACGCCAGCTGAGTAGTTACGCTCACGCTGCCCTGGTCGACCGGCCCGGTCGAGGGCCATGTGCATCGCCTGAAACTGATCAAGCGGCAGGGCAATGGCCGAGCAAAACTCGATCTGCTCCGCCGCCGCGTCCTGGCCGGCTAACATACGGGCGCACGACACCCGAGCACAGCGCCGGCCGCGTCGCTGCCGCTCGCCTCAGCAGGCCCCAGCCACAAGGGGCAGAATCGGAACATCCGTGCTTCACCGAAAGCGCGGGAGAACCCAAAGTTTATAGCGAATGACACTCCAACCCCTCCCCGCCGGCAGCTGCATACGGCACCTGAAACAATTATCACACCCGACCTTACCAACGGCCCACCCAACAGCAATCGCTGACCACCCAGCGCAGAAACGCATCAAGCCGGCACACACGAATCGCAAGCCCCCGACAACCGGCGAGGTAAACTCTACGCTCCAGCTTCAAACACACCAACCACTACAACCAGAAGAGTTCCATGACTGACGCGAAACACAGACTCCTGCCAGACAATCCGCTCGCCTCCAACGCGGACCGCGCGCTCTCGCAACACCCGAACCGCGACCAGTTCCGTGTACACACAGCGTACGCATCCACCCTCCGAGAGCTCATCGAACTCAGCCCCACGCCGTTTTCAATCGGCCTCTTGGGCCCCTGGGGCTCGGGCAAAACGCACGTTCTTGGCCTGCTCCAAGAACAACTTTCCCAATCACACATTCCTCACATCTATCTTGACGTGTGGAAATTCGCCCGCGACCCCGTCAAACGCTGGGTTCTTCTCGAAACCGAACGCCAACTTGGCCTCGAGAACTTCCGATTCGAAGGACGATCACTCAAGAGCCTACTCGAATCAGACTACTCAATAACGGAAGAACTCGCGCCCCGATGGTCGATTCCGGCTTGGTTGTCGCCTCTGTTGCTCATCGTCAGCACGATCATTCTATTGACATTGTATTTTTCGCCTCTGCCTCCGTTTGCCACACCTCTGACCGTCGTGATAAGCACACTATCCGCCAGCATAACGGCAACTTCCTTTAGCCTGATAACCATTTCCCCCACACTAAGACTCATATCGCAAGGTCTTGCAACAGTCTTTACCAAATCCCGATCCAGCACCGAGCGCACTCTTGCTCAATTCTCACCCGAGCAATTCGAACGATTATTCAAGAATCTAGTTGATACTGCCCTTACCAATTGCAAAGAATCCGTTTCCGGAACAAATCGCCTTGTTGTGATGTTCGATAATATTGACCGTGTCCAAGAAGATTCAATCGTCGAGATACTTGCCACGATAAAGACATATCTTGAAATTCCGCATTGCATTTATATCATTGCTTGTGATCAGGAGGCTCTCATTCGTCAGCTGGGCGCAACCTATTCTCTCTCTCAGTTGTCTATCGTCCCAGATCATCCTCCTGGTGTTTCGTCAAACATTTCTCCAAACACCTTTCTACAGAAGGTGTTTCAAACTACAATCGCACTCCCTCCCTTCTTGACATCAGATATTGAGCATTATCTGGATGCCCTAGTCGTAGAGGCCCATGCGGCAGACATTATTACAACTCGAGTGAAGGATATAGCGCTCGTAGCATACGATAACCCCTCTCCAAGGCGGATCAAGAGATTCATAAATGACCTGCTTTCGTACTATACACTTGGCCAGTCCCTTGAGTCGTTAGATGTTGTCCATAAGAAGACGTTCACCGGTAGACTTGACCAACTTGCCAAGATGGTAATTCTGCGGCAGGAGTGGCCGCTTGTCGCCAGTCGCCTGCAACATGCACCAGAGCTATTGACAGAGTGGACCGAATCAGTCCGATCAGGCCAGACAGTGCTGGATGACGCTGCTTTTTCGAGATTCCTTCGGGCCACTCAGGACATAGAAATCGACGGTGACATATCGCCATTTCTCCATTTCAAGTATTCAGAACATACGAAGAATCAGCAGTTTGCCAGGACGATCATAACACTTGCAGAGACTGCTGACATCGTTGCATTATTAGACCAGATAAACGATGATGATATAAGGAGTGAGCACGCGATACGTATTCTCTTGGATGAAGTGAGAAGAAGCACGCATCTGGATACTATACGCAGCAACAATATTCTGCGATCCGTTCTCGATCTAAAAGTCGCGGTTCCATCAAGACTATCTCATCACTATGACGCAGTGGTCTTCTCGAGACTCGAATCAATACCAGATGATATCCTCCATGTCTCATTGTCGCCAGCCAGCGTACTTGGCAGCCTTTCGTCCGCATCGGATTGGCACAGGCGAATGATACTCGGCAGGTACTGTAGGCAGCTTGCCAACACAGGAGAGACGGCTGTGCACAAGAATGCGCGCATTCGTGTTCTCGCATCTGTCCCATGGGTGGTGCGCGACGACACAGGTTTGGTTCAAGACGCGCTGGTCACTCTGTTAACTGGCGACAGGGAGCTATTTTGGGAGTGCTGGGCAGATGCCGGAGACGTTCTCACTGACAGTGGGTTTGTGTCCACGGAGTTGGCACGGTTAATCATCGCGGATGTCGCCTGTTGGGGTTGGATTGATCCCGATGCCATGGAGGCGGGGATCCCCCAACGAACCAGCTATGACTCGTGGGATGATGTGCGGTTTCACGCCGCACAGAGGATAGCTGAGCTCGGCCCTGAGGAGTCTCGCTGCCTTCTAGGTACGAGACTTATCGACGCTGCCACACCCGGCCGGGGTGACGGGGTTGACGCGTTCGCGCAGTACGCAATTCGCTGCCTATCGGCGCTCGACTGCTCTCGACTTGACAATGCGAAGCACGGAACGCTAGCGGAGGCGTTGATCGCATGCGTTGCCACGATCGCACCGTCGTTCTCGGCGCCCTGGCTCAGCCCGCTACTCGGCATTGCGATGCAACTGCACAAAGCCGCAGGCGACTCGATTCGGAGCGCCCTGATGTCGCATCTGGACTCCCTTGACAGCGTTCAGATCATCGAGCTGATTGGCGCCGCAGGTGAGTCGGGAGCGAACTGGCTCTTCTCGCACGCCGACGCCATGTCAGCGCTCTGCAGGGCCGCCCAAGGAAGACGGGCTCGGAACTCGTCCTCATTTCGATCTGCCGAGACGAATCTCCTCGTGGCGCTTGCGACCAAGGCAAGGGTCCGCGACCTACTGGCATTCGTGGATCCGTCGACTCCGGAGTCACTAGAGGCATTGATCGACACGGTACGGCTCCTCAAAGACAATGGACAGTGGAGGATCAACGAGATTGACGAGATGATCGCGAATCTGTTGAATCGGTTCATCGTCTCGGACGTAGGCGCCCGCGCGGAGTCCATTGTAGAACTTGCACAGATCCTTGCATCCAGTCCGCAACGAGGCGAGGTCGAGGCAATCGCGATCACGGCCGACGCGGGGCAAGCTCTCTTGCAGTACGCGCCAGGTCGGGGGCGAGACGTGCTCCTTACGATCAAGCCCCATGTTACGGACGCTCAAGCGCGACGAGTATTCGAGCAAACAAGCGACCTAGTCCGGCAGAGGCCTGGCCACCCGTACTCTTTATGGCCCCCGACTCACCTAGATGTCCTCGCAGCCTATCAGGACCGAGCAACGATGGAGTCTCTCGACGCGGTGTCTCGGATGCTCTCGCCCATGTTCGGGCCTGGACAACCGAACAATACGGTCACCGCAGCACTCAGCGTTTTGACGATTCTAACCCACGTGCCAGTGACCGCCGACTCAGTGGCCACCGACCTGAACAGACTTCAGATCGAGGAGGAGCTTCGACCGCAAATCGACACCGTGCGCGCGACGCGTGTCGGTCACGCCGGATAGTGCTGCCCGCGATCAGCCGAATGCGCATCCTCGCTCACTCTATTAGCCGTGTTCACGGAAGGGAAACGAACTCGACGGGGCGTAGAAACGGGGGGTAGCTCGGTAGTGATGCGCTTCAGCGTGTGGCCCTTCCGGGCGCTACTGTCCCGAGGCGGCCATTCCCCGTTTCCACTCCCCCTCATCAATCCATGCATGCGATTTTCTCGCACGCGGCTTTCCGAGGTCGTTCACCGGGTCGCTCCGGGTGTGGATGTCTTCCACACCACGGTTCCACTCAGCGGGCACACTGCCAGCGTCCAGCAGACATCCCCGGGGCGCAGCACCACGGCGACGCGCTGGTCATAGGCGGTGCGCGCATCAGCGAGATCCGGGTGGGAGCGCCGAGCTTCGACACAGGTCTGGCCAGGCGGAAAGATGCCTCGCAGGCTCGGCATGACCCGCGGGGTTGAGATGCACTGGATGATGGCGCGGCGCGCGGGGCTGGTGCTCGGCATGGGCGGTGCTGCGACGGGCCGCGCGAGCGGGGTGGGCGGCGCGGCGGATGTGGCGGAAAGAATGATTGCCGCGGCGGCGTAGTGTCGATGGACGATGCCGCGGTGATCACCGAACGCTGATGTCTGGCCTGCGCGCCAGTGGGGGCTGGCTGGTGGGGGTGTTTTGCCGGGCCAGGACGTGCGGGGAGCGGCGTGGGCTACCGCGACGGTTCCTGGCTTGCGATACGGAAGATTCTTCGCGGGCTCAGAATGCAGGTGGCTGCAGGGGCTATCGCGGTCGGGGTTGGGCGGCGGGAAAGCCATGCCAAGGCAAGGCACCACATTGCGGCTGGGGCTATAGCGACTGCGGCTGAGGAGCGGGCGCGCCTTGCCAAGGCAGAGGCTCCGCGTGGGGACGGGGCGATCGCGAGAGCGGCTGAGCGGCGCGGATGCCTTTCCACGGAAGGGGCGCAACATGGAAGCGCTCGGAGGGCGCATTCAAACGGCCATGTGGTCTTCCAGGGCTTGCCGTTGCGCGGCCGCTCGCCTACCGTCAGCACGCACTGTCCCGAAACTAAGTCGCTCGCACAGCGCAAGCGTGCGGTCGACGTGTTGACAAAGAAACCGCCCCATGCTCCCGAGCACCCAGTCTGCCTGCTTCGTCATCGCCGACATCTCCGGCTACACCCAGTTCCTCGCTGGCGTCGAGCTTGACCACGGCCAGGACATCATCTCCGACCTCATGGACACGCTGGCGCGGTAGCTGCGGCCGCCCTTCAGGCTCGCCAAGTTCGAGGGCGACGCGGCGTTTCTCTACGCCGTAGGCGACAAGGCGGATGGATCCGCCGTCCAGGACGCCATCGAGGCCACCTACTCCGCGTTCCGCCGCCGCCTCCGCGACATCAAGCAGGCCACCTCCTGCGAGTGCACCGCCTGCCAGCACATGCAGCAGCTTGACCTCAAGTTTGTCGTCCACCCCGGCGAGCTCGTCACGCACAAGATGGCCGGCCGGTCTGAGCTGGCCGGTCGCGACGTGATCCTGGTCCACCGGCTGCTCAAGAACGGCGTGAACGATCGGCTCGGCGGCCACGCCTACGTGCTCCACACGGACGCCTGCCTCCAGGCCCTGGGCGGCGATGGGGCCGCCCAGGGGCTGGTAGAGCACGCGGACGTCATGATTGATGGGCGCGACGGGCGAACCGAGGGCAGCCAGACTCGGAGGGAAGGGCGTGAGGCCCAGATACTCGCGCCGCCAGTGGCCCTTGTTAGCGCTGGATCCCGGCCAGGGCGTTCTGAATCCCAGCCTGCGCCCAGGGACCCCAGGGCATGGTGAAGAACTTGAACCCCTTCTGGACAAAGAAATTCGGGTCCATCCCGGGCGGGATGAAATACATCCCGGCGGCGATGCCGTGCTTCGCGGCGGCTGCCGCGATTTTATCGAGCGCTCTCTGATAGGTGTCGCACGCGTAGTCGAGCGGCACCCCCAGCTCGATCGACAGGTCGGACGGGCCGATCAGCAGAAGATCGACACCCGGGACCGAGGCGATGGCATCGAGATTCTCAATCGCCTGATTGGTCTCGATCATCGGCCCGATAAGAAGCTCGTTGTTAACGGCATCCATGTACTCGCGGTACGTCTTGAACTCACCCCACTCACCGCGTGCCCCGGCGTTGCTGCGGTTGCCAAGGGGATAGTAGCGGCAGGCACGCACCGCGGCCTCTGCCTCCGCCCGGGTGTTCACCATTGGAACAATAACGCCGCGCGCCCCGGCATCGAGCGCGAAGCAAATCTGGTAGGCCTCGTTTGCGGCGACGCGCACCAACGGCGCCGTCTGCTTGCCGCGCATCGCCTGGATCGACGGCTGAAGCTGCTTGAGCTCCCAAGGCGAGTGCTGGGTGTCGAACAGCAGGAAGTCGAACCCGGCGTCGGACAGGAGCGACACGTCTACGTTCGGAGCCCCGGCTGTCCCGACAACGGTTCTACCTGACTTGATGGCGTCTTTGATGGCGTTCATCTGGTGTAGATTCCTCCCAGACTATCTCTGGCACCCGCTCAACCGACGTGACGGTGACGGGCGCATCAACGCGGCATTATGGCCCAAAGCTCAGGAACGTGTGTTGAACGAAGCCGGTCAGCCGCCCGACCGTCCACGCGGGTGCTGTTGGAGAACGTCCCCCACGCAGCCGTTCGCCGTTGCGCAACCGTTGCATGCAACCAGCCCAACGGCTGGTGTTCCGTCAACGTTGAACGTTGAGGGTAAAGGCGGTTCGGTTTGATTCTGGCGTCGTCGGTGCGGAATTGCCAGTCCACCACGCTGTCCAACACCACCACCACGCGCTCCGCCTCCGGATATGGTTCGTTCAGCAACCAGTCGTTCAGCAACCAGTCGTTCAGCAACCAGTCGTCCAGCAACCAGTCGTTCAGCAACCAGTCGTCCAGCAACCAGCGGATCGTCTGGGCGAAGTCGTGCCGGGTTCGCCGCTCGCCGTCAGGTAGACCAGCGCGGCTGGGAGCGCGGCCGTCTCGGCGGCCCCGGCCGGCATCCGGGCGGCCGGGCCAGCGCCGGGCGCGTGGTTGGCTGGCATGCCAGCGAGGACGCTGGCGGTCCCAGGCGACGGTCTTCGGCCGGCGCTTATCCAGCGGTGCCCGGCGCCGGGTTGACCAGCGCGGCTGGGAGCGCGGCCGTCTCGGCGGCCCGGGCCGGCATCCGGGCGGCCGGGCCAGCGCCGGGCACGTGGCTGGGTGGAATGCCAGCGAGGACGCTGGCGGTCCCAGGCGACGGTCTTCGGCGGGCGCTTATCCAGCGGTGCCCGGCGCCGGGTTGACCAACGCGGCTGGGAGCGCCGACGTCTCGGCGGCCCCGGCAGGCTTCCGGGCGGCCTGGCCGACTGATGGGCCAGCGCCGGGCGCGTGGCTGGCTGGCTTGCCAGCGAGGACGCTGGCGGTCCCAGGCGATGAAGTTCGGGGAAGCGCCCGCCTGGTGGCGCTGGGTCCCCGCATGCGCGAGGACGACATGACGGTTTGCGCCCCGCGATCGTGTGCTCGACTGATCGCACAGCCGCGTGGTCGACAATGGCGGCTGGCTGGTGTACCTTGTCTCCAATCCGGGCGGCGTTGCCTTGGCGGCCGACCGGTCTAGACTCCGGAGGCGTCCGCCGTGGGGCCGCTGCAGGGAATCCGCGTTGTTGAGCTGAGCACGGGGATCGCCGGCCCCTTTGCCGGCATGCTGCTGGCCGACTACGGCGCTGACGTGGTCAAGGTGGAGCCGCCCACGGGCGATCCCGCCCGCGGGTTGCCCGGCTTTGCCGTGTGGAACCGCGGCAAGCAGAGCGTGGCGCTGGACCTGGGTGCGGCCACAGGCCGGGCTCGGCTGGACGCGATGCTGGCCGCCGCGGACGTGTGCATCACGCCCCACCTGGCGGCCATCGGCGACGCGGCCCGCTCGAACCCCGGGCTCGTCGTCCTGTTCATGCCGCCATACACGGCCGAGGGCGCTCCCTGGGCGGGCGGCGAGGAGCGGCCGGAGCTGCTGTCTGCCGTCACCGGGCTGGCCCGTCGGCAGTCGTCGTTCGACGGCGGGCCCATTGAGATGGTCTACCCGCTGGCCCTGTACCAGCAGGGGGTGTGGGCCGCGGCGTGCGGCGTGGCGGCGCTGATCGAGCGGCAGCGCTCTGGCCTGGGCCAGGTGGTGACGGTGTCCGGCGTGCACGCGGCGCTGGCCACCAGTCCTGGCGGCTTCGCGCTGGACCCAGAGCACCCGCCGCTGCCCACCAACGTGGGGCCCGGCGGCAGGAATCCGCCTTATTCCACCTTTAAGTGCGGCGACGGCAAGTGGCTCTTCATGGCCGCGCTCACGCCCAAGTTCCAGACCAACGCCTTCAAGGTCCTGGGCGTCAGCGACATCCTGTCCGACCCGCGCATCAACGGCGTCCCGAATCGGATGATCCTGGCGGACAACCGCGAGTGGGTGCGCCAGCGGCTGCGCGCGGCGTTCCTCACCCGCGGCCGCGACGAGTGGCTGGACCTCCTGGAAGAGGGCGACTGTCCGGCGGGTCCGCTGCAGACCCGCGACGAGTGGCTGGACCATCCCCAGGTCACCGCCAACGGCCTGCGCGCGGAGGTGGACGACCCCGAGCGCGGGCGGGTCCAAATGTCTGGCCTGTGCGTGCACCTTTCGCGCACGCCCGGCTACGTTCACGCCCCCGCCCCGCGTCTGGGCGAGCACAGCGAGACCGCCGGGCGCTGGTCGCCGCGGCCAGCCCCTGCCGCTAGCTGTACTCGGGCGACCGCGGCCGGCCAGGGCCCCCTGGCGGGCTTCCGCGTGCTGGACCTGGGCACGATCCTGGCGGGGCCGTACGCGGGCTCGCTGCTGGCGGGTCTGGGCGCCGACGTTATTAAGGTAGAGTCGCCGGCCGGCGATGCCTTCCGCGAGACGGGCTTCGTCTACAACCGGGGCATGCGGGGCCTGGCCATCGACCTGAGCGACGAGGCCGGCCAGCGGGCGTTCCACGCGCTGGCGCGGACGGCGGACGCGGTGATGGACAATTCCCGACTGGGCGTGGCCGGTCGGCTGAAGTTCGACTACAAGACGCTGGAGGCGCTGCACCCGGGCATCGTGACGCTGAGCATCGCGGGCTTCGGCGAGGGCGGGCCGTTCGCCCACAAGCCGGCGTTCGACCCCGTGCTCCAGGCGATGAGCGGCATGATGACCGCCCAGGGCGGCGACAGCGATCCCTCCTTCTTCACCATCCCGGTGAACGACGTGGCTGCCGCGGTCACCGCCGTGCTGGCGGTGTGCCTGGGGCTGTATCACCGTGGCGAGTCTGGCCACGGCCAGCGGACGACCACCTCGCTGGTGGCCTCGTCGCTGACGATGCAGTCTGGCGAGCTTGCCCGGTTCAAGGACCGACCGCCGGCGCTCGTCGGCGGGCGCGACTTCGCCGGCGCCTGTCCGGCCCGCCGCTACCACCGGACGGCCGACGGCTGGATCAGGGTGGAGGCGCCTTCGACCGAGGCGCTGGCGGATGCGCTGGGCTGCGACGAGGGCGCCATCGCGGCGTGCCTGTCCAGCCTGGGCACGCGCGATGCTCTGGCCACCCTTGGCGCCCACGGTGTGCCGGCCGTGGCCGCGCGCCAGCCGCTGGAGGTGGCGGAGGACGACTCGATCGTCGCGGAGGAGCCGTTCCTGGAGCGGCGCTTCCCAGACGGTCGGCGCTATCTGGTGCCCAATCGGTTCGCCCAGTTCAGCCGCACGCAGCATCCGTCCATCGGCGACGCGCCCGGCGTGGGCGAGCACAGCCGCCAGGTGCTGCGCGAGGCGGGATTGGACGAGGGCGAGATCGACGGGCTGGTGGGTCGGCGGGTGGTGATCGAAGGTGGGCCGCTGGTGATTCAGCAGTTGGTGAATTACCGGTAGGAGGGTGGGCGGCGCGGGGCGGTTCTAGTTGAACGCCATTGAGAGGCGGGCCAGCGGGACGCTGGCGGTCCCAGCCGCCCGGCTCCGACCGGCCCCAGTCAAGCGACACGCGCCATCGGGTTGACCAGCGTGCCTGGGACCGCCGTCGTCTCGACGGCTCCGGCAGGCGACCCGGCGGTTGGCGTTGGTGCCGGCGTGGTTTCAGGTGGGCGCTGTTGTGGTGGGGCCAGCGGGACGCTGGCGGTCCCAGCCGCCCGGCTCCGACCGGCCCCAGTCAAGCGACACGCGCCATCGGGTTGACCAGCGTGCCTGGGATCGTCAGGCGCGAGTGCGCCGCGTGTTGGGCCGGTTGCCCCCTGGGGGAGCCGTTGCTATACTTCCCGCGCCTGCGAATACTGGGAAAGGAACGCCGTGCCGGCGCTCACAACCCTTCAGGCGCTCGGTGTAGTCACCCAGTTCGGCGTCACCTGCGCGGTGGCCGTGGGGCTGGGTTATTTTGTGGGTAGCTGGCTTGATAGCCTGCTGGGCACCCGCTATCTGTTCACTATTCTGCTTGCTCTGGGCGGGATGATCTCCGCCATCGCTGGGACCCTCCAGCTACTCAAGTATCTCAAGCAACGCGCAGACAACCGGAACGCAGACACCTGACCCGGACCCAGACACCAGAAGCTCACACACGCAGTAGTTCGCAGACCCAGAACGCGCATAGAAACGCGTAACCTACCTGCAAGATCAAGGACGCACCTGAACCGATGAACCAATGGGGAACGCTTGTCATCCGCGCCGGCGAGGAAGAGGCCGGCCACGGCATCGGCTCCAAGACCTTTTTCCACATCGGCCCTATCGCCGTCAGTGAGGCCATCTTCAGCGCCTGGATCGTGATGGCGGTCCTGGTGATCCTGAGCATCCTGGCCACCCGCAACATGCAGCGCATCCCCACCGGCCTCCAGAACGTCTTCGAGCTGATCATCGAGACCTGGATGGGCATCATTGACCGCACCGCCGGCCCGCCCGGCCGCGGCTTCGCCCCGCTGGTGATCACGGCCTTCCTCTTCATCCTGACCGCCAACTGGCTGGGCACCATGCCGCCGTTTGGCGACATGAAGGGCTTCAAGTCGCCCAACAGCGACCTGAACGTGACGGCGGCCATGGCCATCATCGTGTTCGTGGCCACGCAGGTGTACGCGCTGAAGACGCTGGGCATTGGCGGGTTTGTGAAGGAGCTGTTCATCCCGAACCCGCTCCACATCATCACGGAGCTCAGCCGCCCGGTCTCTCTGGCGCTCCGCCTCTTCGGCAACATCTTCGCGGGGGGCACGCTGGTGCACACCATGCTGGCGCTGGCCCCGTTCGTCACGTTTGCGTTCCTGGGTCTGGAGCTCTTCGTGGGCGCGGTCCAGGCGCTGATCTTCGCTATGCTCACACTGGTCTTCCTCTCGATCGCGACGTCGCACGGCCATGGCGATCACAACGGTCACGCGGAAGAGCACGGGGCAGGTCATCACTAAGCAGCGGCGCTGAGCGCCCAAAGGTTTCGGAGGTACTCGTGGAGCACATGGCATCCGGTTTGGCAATCGGTCTTGGGGCGCTTGGCCCGGGGCTGGGCATTGGCTACGGCGTCGGCAAGGCGATGGAGGCCATCGGGCGAAACCCCGAGGTCAGCGGCCAGATCCTGGTCCCGATGCTCATCGGTCTCGGCTTTGCCGAGGCTATCGCGATCTACGCCCTCGTCATCGCGCTCATCAAGTAAAGGGTCGGCGTGCCGCCGGACGGTCCATCCGTCCGGCGGCGCACCGTGACTGACGATTCATGGAAATCCTGAAGACCCTCGGCCTCAACCTCACCGATTTCGTCTGGCACCTGGTTAACTTCCTGGTCCTGGTCTTCCTGCTCTCCAAGTTCCTGATCAAGCCGATCTCAGCCATGCTGGACGACCGGCAGCGTCAGATCCGCGAGAGCATGGAGCACGCGGAGAAGGTCCGGCGGGACGCGGAGCACGCCGAGGAAGAGCGGGCCGCCGCCATGGCCACGGCGCGACGCGAGATCCAGGACATGCTCAGCAACGCCACCGCGACCGCGGAGCGGATCCAGTCGGATGCCCGCGCGGAGGCCCAGCAGCAGGCGCAGCGCATCATTGAGCGCGCGCAGCAGGAGGCTACCGCGGAGCGCGCGCAGTCCATGGCTGACCTGCGGCGCGAAGTTGCCTCCCTGGCCGTCCTGGCGGCGGAGCGGGTGATCAACCGGAGCCTGGACGAGCCTGCGCACCACCAGCTTGTGGAAGAGTTCTTGAACGAATCACCATCGCGCGGCGGCGCGTAACCGGAGACTGGGGGACGCGTGCCTCGAACCAATGCGCGAGCGACTCGCTACGCCAGCGCCGCCTTCGCTGTTGCCCTGGATGACAACCAGCTAGACGAGTGGGCCGGCGTGCTGGATCGGGCCGCCGCGTTCTTCGACGATCCGGTGGCGGCGCGGATGCTGACCAGGCCCACCGTCACGGCGGAGCAGAAGCGCCAGGCCCTGGCCCAGGCGCTTCCCGATGCGCCGCCCAAGGTCCAGAACTTCCTGGGCGTGGTGGCCCAGCACGACCGCGTGGGGCTGCTGCCAGACATCGCGTACGCCTTCCGCCGACTGGTCAACGAGCACCGCGGCATCTCCGTGGCCACCGTCACCACCGCCGTTCCCATCAATGACCAGGAGCGCCAGGCCATTGCCAGCAGGCTGAGCCAGCGTGTTGGCAAGCAGGTGGCCATCGAGTCGCGAGTGGACCCGCGGATCCTCGGTGGCGTGGTGGCCCAGATCGATGACGACATCATCGACGGCAGCGTCCGCGGCCGCCTGGAGCGGCTGCGCCGCACGCTCCTTGCGTGACCCCACTGAGAAGGCGGGCTCGCTGAGCCGCCTCAATCCAACTCAATAACTGGATACCGGAACCAGAAACCGGAGCCAGAAACCGGAACCAGCGACTGGAATCAGCTAAAGCGCATCGCGGGCGGTTGCCCGCGATCGTCACGAACGCAGGGCGCTGACCCCCAATACGCCAGACCCACACAAGCGCAACGCCAACTTAGGAGTCACGATGGCGATCGACATAGCCAGAATTCTGAGACAGCAGATCAGCGGTGAGGACCTGTCGGCCGCGAGTGAGAACGTTGGCGAGGTCATTGAGGTAGGCGACGGCATTGCCCGCGTGTACGGCCTCTCGGAGGCCGCCTCCGGCGAGATGCTGGAGTTTGAGCTCTCCAATGGCCAGGGCTCCGTCACGGGCCTGGCGCTGAACCTGGAGGAGCAGACAGTGGGCGCCGTGCTCCTGGGCCCCTACACGGAGATCCAGGAGGGCGACCGCGTGCGGCGGACGGGCCGCATTGCCGAGGTCCCCGTTGGCGATGGCCTGATTGGCCGCGTGGTGGACGTGCTGGGCCAGCCGCTGGACGGCAAGGGCCCGATCAACACGGGCAAGACCCGCCCGGTGGAGCGCATCGCCCCCGGCGTGATCCGGCGCCAGCCGGTGAAGACCCCGGTGCAGACGGGCATCAAGTCCATCGATGCCATGATCCCGATTGGCCGCGGCCAGCGCGAGCTGATCATTGGCGACCGCCAGACGGGCAAGACCACCATCGCCCTGGACACGATCATCAACCAGAAGGGCGGCGACCTGGTCTGCATCTACGTGGCCATCGGCCAGAAGGAATCCAGCGTTGCCCAGACCGTGGCCACGCTGGAGGAGTTCGGCGCGATGGAGCACACCATTGTGGTCTCCGCCAGCGCCTCCACCCCCGCCCCGATGAAGTACCTGGCCCCGTTTGCCGGCTGCGCCATGGGCGAAGAGATCATGGAGAGCGGCCGCGACGCGCTCATCGTGTTCGACGACCTCTCCAAGCACGCCGCGGCCTACCGCGAGATGTCGCTGCTCCTCCGCCGGCCAGCCGGTCGCGAGGCCTACCCCGGCGACGTCTTCTACCTGCACTCCCGCCTGCTGGAGCGCGCCGCCCGCATGAGCGATAAGTACGGCGGCGGCTCGCTGACGGCGCTGCCGGTCATCGAGACGCAGGCGAACGACGTGTCCGCCTACATCCCGACCAACGTGATCTCCATCACGGACGGCCAGATCTACCTGGAGGGCGACCTGTTCTACGCGGGTATCCGGCCCGCCGTGAACGTGGGTATCTCGGTCTCCCGCGTGGGTGGCTCCGCACAGACCCGAGCGATGCGCTCGGTGGCTGGCCGCCTCAAGATTGAGATGGCGCAGTTCCGCTCGCTCGCGGCCTTTGCGCAGTTCGCCTCTGACCTGGATCCGGCCACGCGACGCCAGCTCGAGCGCGGCATGCGGTTGCAGGAGGTGCTCAAGCAGCCCCAGTACCAGCCGGTCCCCCTGGCCAAGCAGGTGGCCGTCATCTGGGCCGCCACGAACGGCCACCTGGACGAGGTCCCGGTGGTGCAGTGTCAGCGCTGGGAGGCGGAGTTCGGCCGGTTCCTGGACAGCAACTACGGCCAGCTTCTAGAAGTCATCGGTCGCGACAAGGTCCTCTCGGACGAGAGCGCCAAGACGCTTGCTGACGCGACCGAGGCCTTCAAGAAGATGTTCAACGCGTAGGGCAGAATGGCGAGCTTACGCGATATCAGGCGCCGAATCCGCGGGATTCGGAGCACCGCCCAGATTACCAAGGCCATGGAGCTGGTGGCCGCCTCGCGCATGCGGCGCGCCCAGCAGCGCGTCCTCTCCGCCCGTCCGTACTCGGATGCCATGCGCACGTTCATGAGCCAGCTTGGCGCGGCCGGCAGCGGAGACGCGCAGCATCCGTTGCTCGTCCAGCGGCCGGTGGACACGGCCGGCATCCTGGTGATGACCTCAGACCGCGGCCTCTGCGGCGCGCTGAACGCCAACGTCCTCCGACGCTCCAACCAGCTCCTGGTGCAGGAGACCACCGAGGAGCGCCACGACGTTGAGCTGATCACGGTGGGCCGCAAGGGTCAGGACTTCATGGCTCGCTACGTGGCCGGCAAGGGCAAGAAGCTGCTGGGCACGTTCACCCAGCTCGGCGATCGCCCGGACTACGACGCCATCATCCCCATTGCCCGCGTGGTGATGGACAGCTACCTGGCTGGCGTGATGGACGTGTGCTACATCGTCTACCCCAAGTTCGTGTCCACGCTGGTCCAGCGGCCGGAGGTGATCAAGCTCCTGCCCATCGAGCCAGCGGCTGACGGCTCTGGGGCCGGCGGCGGCAGGCCGGTGGACTACATCTACGAGCCCAACCCGGACGCGATCCTGGAGACACTGCTCCCGCGATACGTAGAGGTCCAGATTTTCCAGGCCATCATTGAGACGATCGCCAGCGAGCAGAGCGCCCGCATGGTGGCGATGCGCAACGCGAACGAGAACGCCAAGGACCTGATCAACAACCTGACGCTGACCTACAACAAGGCGCGCCAGGCCAGCATCACCACCGAGGTGCTCGAGATCGCGGCGGCGGCCGAGTTCATGGCCCAGCAGTCCCGCTAGGTCGAATCGCCAGGCAACACAGTCGCCCGGTACCGGGCACGCACACGAGAGTCCGGCGGCTGCCGGGCAGGCACTGAAGAGGAGCGCGCTAGTGGCAAGCGGAAAGGTTATCCAGATCATCGGTCCGGTGATCGACGTGGAGTTCCCACCCGAGCAGCTACCAGATATCTACAACGCGGTGGAGATCCCCGCCCCGGACCCCACGGTGGCTGACAAGCTGGTGGCCGAGGTCCAGCAGCACCTGGGCAACAACTGGGTGCGCTGCGTGGCCATGGGCTCGACCGACGGCCTCAGCCGCGGCACCGAGGCGGTGGACACCGGCTCACCTATCAGGGTGCCCGTGGGGCTCCCCACCCTGGGCCGCATCTTCAACGTGCTGGGCCAGCCCATCGACGAGGCGGGCCCGGTGGTGGCAGACACCTACTACCCCATCCACCGGCCGGCGCCTTCGCTGGAGGACCAGAGCACCGCGCCTGAGATCTTCGAGACCGGCATCAAGGTCATTGACCTGATCGCCCCCTTCCGCAAGGGCGGCAAGATTGGCGTGTTCGGCGGCGCCGGCGTGGGCAAGACCGTCATCATCATGGAGCTGATCAACAACGTCGCCAAGCAGCACGGCGGTCGTTCAGTGTTCGCCGGCGTGGGCGAGCGCTCCCGCGAGGGGAATGACCTCTGGCTGGAGATGACCGAGTCTGGCGTTATGGACAAGACCACCATGGTCTTCGGCCAGATGAACGAGCCCCCCGGGGCGCGCCAGCGAGTGGGCCTGACCGGCGTCACCATGGCGGAGTACTTCCGCGACCAGGGCGACGACGTCCTCCTGTTCATCGACAACATCTTCCGCTTCACCCAGGCCGGCTCCGAAGTGTCCGCCCTCCTGGGCCGCATGCCCTCCGCCGTGGGGTACCAGCCTACCCTCCTCACCGAGGTGGGCCAGCTCCAGGAGCGCATCACCTCCACCAAGAAGGGCTCCATCACGTCGCTCCAGGCCATCTACGTGCCCGCCGACGACATCACGGACCCCGCTCCCGCCTCCGTGTTCGCCCACCTGGACTCCACCATCAACCTGGAGCGCGAGCTGGCGGCGCAGGCCCTGTTCCCCGCCATCGATCCGCTGGCGTCGACGTCACGCGTGCTCGATCCGCGCGTGGCTGGCGAGGAGCACTACAACGTGGCCCGCGAGGTCCAGCGGGTGCTCCAGCGCTACAAGGACCTGCAGGACATCATTGCCATCCTGGGTGTGGACGAGCTCTCAGAAGAGGACCGCCTCATCGTGGGGCGCGCCCGCCGCATCCAGCGCTTCCTGACCCAGCCCATGTTCGTGGCAGAGGCGTTCACGGGCACGCCGGGCAAGTACGTGAAGATCTCTGACACGGTCCGCGGCTTCCGCGAGATCCTGGACGGCAAGCACGACGAGCTTCCGGAGCAGGCCTTCTACATGGTGGGCGGCATCGAGGAAGTGGCGGAGCAGGCCGCCCGGCTCAACGCGTAACCACCGGCAACGTCTCAACGCAGGAGGGCGGTACCCAGTGGGTACCGCCCTCCTCTTCGTTTCCAGTGGAGCGCATCGGCTCCGGCCCGCGCTCCGTCGGCTGGCGATCGTGCCGGCGGGTAGTCGGCCACACGCTCTTGTGACGAGAGGCCAGCGGGACGCTGGCGGTCCCAGGCGACGGGCTTCGGCGGGTCTCGGTGGGGGCTGGTCAGGAGCGGCCGCGGCGTTCGTTCAGCGCGGCGAGGAATGCAGGCGGATCATCCAGGCTGATGGCCAGCCGCCGCACGGGGACCGAGAAGCCAAAGAACTGCCCGCGTGCCTCCGGCTCGATCACCAGCTCCACCATGCCGCGCGGCGAGCCGTTCACCGCCCAACTACCCTGAAAATCGGTGTGGATGCCGATGGCGGTCCACAGGTCCCCCATGGGCCGGGCCACCGCGATGCTGGACAGTGGCACGCGCGCGAAGAACGCGAAGACCCCCATGCGTACCTCCAGCGCATCATCAGACAGATCCACCCAGCTATTGGAGGGCCACATACCCAGCGGCGCCGCCAGCGGGACCATCAGCGGCGCGAATCGGAGTTGAAACCGCGTGGCGGATTGAGACATCTGAGCCATCCTTCTACCTCGCTGATGCCACTCTCATAGCATTCTCTCTTCTCTTATCAGGACGTGACGACGCGGTCCGCGGTTCCGCCAGGGTCGCGGGCACTTGAAGGGCAGTGGACGGCGCGGCGTCCGGTGCTCTAGCCAGCGAGCGTGGGATCCAACTGGCCGAGGAACTCCGTGATCCGGCCGACCTCCGCGTCTTCACCGATGACAGCAGCCATGCGGCGAAGGCCAAGCAGACAGCGGAGGAACCCCTGGTTTGGCTGGTGCGACCAGGGAACGCGACCGGCCCCGCGCCAGCCGTTTGCCCGCAGGCGGTCCAGTCCGCGGTGATAGCCGACGCGAAAGTACGCGTAGGCCTCTATAGGCACGCCCCGCCGCTCCGCGGCCTCGCCCAGCGCTGCCCAGCCGGACACGAACGCCGGCGCTGATGCCACCACCGTGCGCTGCCGTGCCTCCGTATCGGCGGCGGCCAGCGCATCTGCCAGCGCGCTGTCATCCGCCGGCAGCAGCGTGACGGGCACGCCCGGCTCACCGCCCAGCAGCGCGTCGCTCGAGATCAGCTCAGCCATGGTGTCTCCTTCAGGCAGCCCCTCAGGCCTGCAGCATGGCGCGGGTCACCATGTGGCGACTGAGCGCCACATCTCGACCCGTCTCCGCCAACTGGTCCCGCACGATGAAGTCGCAGAACGCCGCCGCTGCCTGGTAGTCGATCATGGTTCGCCCATTCAGTATCGGATGCCCGGCCCACTTGGCGTGCTTCAGCATCATGGTCTCAGTGGGCGAATACACCAGATCGAAGAATCGTGTGGAGACGGCCGCCCCCTGGACAAATCGCATGGAGAGATCGTGATTGATCCGAATGTCCGGCACCGCGGCGGCAAACCAGCGCCGCAGAATATCGCGCTCCGACTCCACCGGCGAGGCCTCCACGGACGGAGGGTTGGCCGGCCCGAGCGCTGAGTACGGCTCCATCATGGTGACCTTCTTCGCCCCGACGGACGTCAGGCCGGACTGGCCGCGGGTGGAGGTGTTGACGATCAGATCGATGCCCGGCGCCAGCGTGGGCGCATCCACCTCGTCCAGTCCCTGGGTGTTGGCGTACCGTGCCGTCACTTCCAATCCCAGGGCCAGCGCCGTCTCCGCCGTGCGGTTGGCGATGAAGAGCCGTCCCTTGGGGCCAATCGCCTCCGCGATCGCGTAGGCCACCGCGCGGCCAGAGCCGCCCGCGCCGATCATGAGCACGCTCGCGCGATCCAGCGTGGACACCAACCCGGCGCTTGACCCTGCTCCGGTGAGGCTATCGACCGCTCCACGGCCATCCGTGATCGCGCCGATGAGCCGGCCATCGGGCTCGCGGCGCACGGTGTTCACCGCGCCCACCTGCTCCGCGCTGGCATCCAGCTCATCCACCAGCGGGATCACGAGCTGCTTGTACGGCACCGTCACGTTGCAGCCCAGAAAGCGGGGGTGCCGCCTGATGAGGCGCAACACCTCGGCCACACCCGTCGCGTCCACGTCTATCGGCACGTAGTGACCATCGATGCCGGTGGCCCGGAAGGCCGCGTTCCACACCAAGGGGCTGCGGGAGTAGGTGGACGGATGCTCGCCGATCAGGCCGGCGATGAACGATTTGCCGCTCGGCGCATCTGGGAGGTCATTGGTGACGACTGACTGCAGATCAGCCAGGATGGGATTCACCGGGCGCGGACCGGGTCTTCCTCAGCGGTCACGCCGAGCCTGGCCGGGCTCGCCATGGACGGAGGCAGCGTTGGCGCCGCCCCACTCGCGCCAGCCTGAGCATTGGCGGACATCGGCACGGCCGGCGCCACCGCGATCGGGGCGGGCTCTGGCTCCAACACCAGATCGTTACCCTGGATCCGCAGCCATCGCGATCCGCCACTCTTCTTCAGGCGGCGGATCCGCTCGTACGTGGGCGAGCTCTCACGCAGCGTGCCGTCCCGATTCACGTCAAACATCCAGAACCGGTTTTCCTCAGGATTCCAGAACAGCGGCGTGGCCGCCAGGACGCGGCTGTCCGCCTGCCAGGCCTCGAACGCCATCTGGTAGTAGTCTGCCACCTGGCCGGGATCGTCGATGTGGCCCAGACCGGACTCCACGATGATCACCGGCAGATCCCGGCCGATGACCTCAAGCTCATGATCGTACGCGCGGAACGTGAAGCGCCGCTTCTCCGCGGACCACCAGAAGTGGTAGGGGTTAGAGGCCCAGCCGTGGAGCTTCTCGAAGATATTGGAGACCCCGTCACGCATGCCGGCGATGAACTCGAACTCGTCCATGCGGTCGGGCAGGTGCGTGTCGTTGGAGGCGTCCAGCGCACCGTTGTAGATCACGTAGCGGGGCTCGTCCGCGAAGATATCGATCCAGTGGCTGAGGTAGCGTGCGTACTCCGCGGGCTGGACCTCGCCGCCCCACTCCCTGCCCAGGTTCGGCTCGTTCCCCACCAGGAGATGACGGGAGGCCGTGGGCCAGCGCACGGAGTCAAAGAAGCGCCGCCAGCGGGCTGGCTCACCCCAGTCTGGCTTGGCCCAGACCTCGCGGTCCACATCGAACCGGGTGCCCACGCGGATGATCGGTGTCAGGTGCGAGATGGCGCACTGATCCAGGAACGCCTGGAAGCGGGCCACGTTGAGCCGCTCGTCCTCGATCATGACGATCGTCACGTAGCCCCAATCGCCGCCTGAGGCGTTCACCAGGTCGCCCACGGCTTTCACGTAGAACGGATCGAACCACCTGACCAGGTTGATCCCAACGGGATTGTTGGCTGGCCGGGGCGCGGGCTCACGCGCGAAAGCAGGCAGCGGAGCGACCATGCTCAGCAAGGCGGCCAGGGCCAGGGCTCGGAAGGCGCTCACCAGGGCGCAAGGCTTCAGCATGACATCGTGGACGCCACATTATTCTAATCGCCGCCCGAAATAGCAAGAATGGGCGGAAATCGCCTGGGCGGGCGGCGGTTTGCTACACTGTGCTGCCGCGAATTGCTTAAGGGGTTCACGCGTGATCAGGGTCATCGTGACTGGCGCACTAGGTCGTATGGGCCGTGAGGTCAGTGCCGCCCTGAACGCGGATCCCGAGATCGAGGTGGTTGGCGGGGTCGATCCACGCGCGTCCGCGGCCGATGCCCCGGCGCCTGGCGTACCCGGGTTGCCGGTGAGCACTGATCTGGCGGCGATGATCGACCAAGTTTCGCCCCAGATCATGGTGGACTTCACGCACGCGGACGGCGCCATCCAGAACATCCGCACCGCGCTCTCAAAGGGCGTGAGCCCCGTGGTGGGGACCAGCGGCATCACCCCTGCCCAGGTGGCGGAGACGGAGAAGCTGGCCGCCGCCGCGGGCATCGGTGCGTTGATCGCACCAAACTTCGCCATTGGCGCCAACTTGATGGTGCACTTTGCGCGGATCGCGGCCAGGTTCATGCCAGCGGCTGAGGTCATAGAGCTTCACCACGATGGCAAGGTGGACGCGCCGTCTGGCACGGCCATGTCCACGGCCGCCGAGATGGTGGCCGCCCGCGGTGAAGCGTTTTCTGATCCCCCCACCACCAAGTGGAACAGTGAGGGCGCGCGCGGCGCCGTGGAGGGCGGCGTACGCATCCACAGCGTGCGGCTCCCTGGCCTGGTCGCCCACCAGGAAGTCATCTTTGGCGGCGCCGGCCAGATCCTCACCATCAAGCACGACTCCATCAGCCGAGAGTCCTTCATGCCGGGCATCATCTACGGCGTGAAGGAGACCTCTAAGCGCAAGGGTCTGGTCTACGGACTGGACCGTCTCATGGGACTGGCGTAAGACAAGAGCCCCGCTCTTAGACGCCGGTGCTGAGCCTGGAGTCGAGAGCGCGAGATCACTCCTCAACAGGCCCCGCCGGCGAAGACGTAGGGCCACAATCCGACAGTAGGAGGACCTCGTGTCAGGCATAAGAATCGGTGTGATCGGTGCGACCGGCATGGTGGGTCGGGAGTACCCAGACATCATCGCCGCGTCCACGCTAGACGTGGCGGAAGTTCGGTACTTCGCATCCAGGCGTTCCGTGGGCCAGCGAATGGACTTCCGCGGCCAGTCCATCCCGGTGGAGGAGTTCACCGTGGAGGCGATGCGAGGCCTGGACCTGGCGCTCTTCTCCATCTCCACGGAGCTTGCCCGCGAGTACGCTCCCCAGGTGGCTGCTAACGGCACCCTGGTGATCGATGACAGCTCAGCTTTTCGGATGGACCCCGGGGTGCCACTGGTGGTGCCGGAGGTGAACGCGCAGGCCGCGTTCCAGCACAAGGGCATCATCGCCGGCCCCAACTGCTCCACCGCCCAGATGGTGGTGGCGCTGGCGCCGCTGCACCGCGCCAATCCGCTCAAGCGGGTGGTGGTGGACACCTACCAGGCAGCCTCAGGCGCTGGCAAGGCAGCCATGGACGAGCTCTGGGAACAGACCCGGGAGACCCTGGCCGGCAGCCACCCCGAGCCACAGGCCCACCCCCAGTCGCTCGTCTTCAACATCTTCCCTCACATCGACAGCTTCCGCGACGATGGCTACACCAAGGAGGAGTGGAAGATGCTGGTGGAGACGCGCAAGATCATGGGCATCCCGGATCTGCCGCTTTCCGCCACCTGTGTGCGCGTTCCCGTGGCGGTGGGACACTCTGAGGCGCTCCACATTGAGTTCCAGCGGCCGATGTCCGCCGCGGAGGCCAGAGCACTGCTGGAGGCCGCTCCGGGGATCGTCGTGGTAGACGATCCCCTGGCCAAGCGCTACCCGCAGCCTATAGACGCCGCCGGGAAGGACCCCGTGTACGTGGGACGCATCCGAGAGGATGTCTCCCTTCCTGGCGGAATAGCGTTGTGGTGCGTAGCTGACAACGTGCGGAAGGGCGCCGCGCTCAACGCGGTGCAGATCGCTGAGGTGGTATTCGCGAAGTCAGCCGTATCAGCCACGCCGGAACCAGTCGCCACCCGTTGACCCATCGGCTACGCCACGGGTATATAAGCACCAAGCTCGCAGCCGCCATCGCGGCTCAAAGGAGAAACCAGATGGTCGAGTTCGGACGAGTACTCACCGCCATGGTCACGCCGCTCACCGAGTCGGGTGCCGTGGACTTCGACCGCGCCAAGGAGCTTGCGCGTGCGCTGATCGATTCCGGCTCTGATGGGCTGGTGGTCAGCGGCACCACGGGCGAGTCACCCACCCTCACGAACGAAGAGAAGCTGCGGCTATTCCGCGAGGTCAGGTCTGCCATCGGCAACAGCGCGCCGATCGTGGCGGGCACCTGCAACTACAACACCGCGGAGAGCATCGAGCTCAGCAAGGAAGCGGCCCACGCCGGCGTAGACGGCATCCTGGGCACGGTTCCTTACTACAACAAGCCGCCGCAGAACTCGCTGTACGAGCACTTCAAGACCATCGCGCAGTCGGTGGATCTGCCGATCATCCTCTACAACGTCCCTAGCCGCACGGCCACGAACATGGCCCCAGAGACCACCATCAAGCTGAGCCAGATCCCGAACATCGTGGGGATCAAGGAGGCGAGCGGGAATCTGGACGGGATCGCCAAGATCATCGAGGAGAGCCGCCCGGGCTTCAAAGTCTGGAGCGGTGACGACGTGATGACGATGCCCATCCTGTCCATCGGCGGCTGGGGCATCGTGAGCGTGGCATCCCACCTGGTGGGCATGCAGATCCAGGAGATGATCGCCCACTTCGTGGAAGGCCGGCCGGCCGAGGCGGCGAAGATGCACCGCCACCTCCGCAGCTACTTCAACGCCCTGTTCGTCACTACCAACCCTATCCCGCTGAAGTACGCGCTGGCGAAGGTTGGCTTCCCGGTCGGCGGCGTCCGGCTGCCGCTCACGCCCATCGACGAGAAGTCGGCGGCCGTGGTGGACGAGGAGCTTTCCCGGGTGCGGACCGATCTGAAGGTGGCCGTTCCGGCGTAGAGAATCCGCCAGGCTAGAAATGAAGGGCTCCCCGCGCGTGCGGGGAGCCCTTTTTTCGGCACCAGGGGAGAGCGAGAGAACCGCTCAGACGCGGATCTGGCGCAGCCGAGCCATGATCTGCATTCTCAGATCTGGTGGTGCGAGCTCCGTGCAGGCCCGCACGCGCACCAGCCTGCGGAAATGCTCTTCAAAGCGGAAGAGGTGTTGGCAAGGTGGGCACTTTCCCAGGTGGAAGTGGATGGTGTTGACTTCGTCGTCGTTGAGCTCACGGTCCAGGAAGCCCTGGAGCTGGTCCAGCGTCTCGGCGCAGATATTGCTCGGCCTGCCGGCGCTCATGGATGGGCGCCCCCGGCGAACCCGGCCGCCTGCGCCTGGTCAATGAGCGCCTTCTGGAGCAAGCGTCTGCCCCTGAAGAGTCTAGACATCACTGTCCCCTTCTTCACACCAGTTATGTCAGCTATCTCAGCGTAGGAGAACCCCTCCACATCCGCCAGCAGTACTGCCATGCGGAACTGGGCTGGGAGCGCCTCGATGGCGCGCTTGATATCGCTCTCCGCGAATCTGTCGAGGACCTGGGCCTCCACGTTGCCGCCGCGTTTGGCGGCTTCGTTGTCCAGGTGGTTGTAGAGCGCGAAATCCTCCGAAGCGTCCAATGATTCAACGCGTGGCTCCGCCGCACGGCGACGGTAGCGGTTGATGTACGTGTTCGTGAGGATGCGGAACAGCCAGGCGCGCAGGTTGGTGCCCTGCTCGAACTTATCGAAGAAGCGAAAGGCGCGCAGGTAGGTCTCCTGCACCAGGTCCTCCGCGTCCTCGCGCGAGCGGGTCATGCGGAGCGCCGTCCGATACAACGCGTCCAGGTGCTCCATGGCGTCGCGCTCGAAGGAGGCGCGCACGTCCGCACCTCGCGCGTCGAGGCCAGGCGTCGCCAGCGTGGACACCTCGCCCGCAACCCGCGTCGCAGCGACGTCCCCGGCCGTTCCAGGATTCACCGTGGGTAACACCTCACCATCAACCGCCAGCCACTCGGGATTATTCCCATGGCGTTGGGGTCAATCTTCTACGTTCATCCTGGTAACGCGGTCAGGACGGATCTTCAGTATCACGCGTTGCTCGGCGGCGTTGCGATACGGGTAGCTGTCCAGGCCCAGGTACTTCTTCGCCAACTTGTCGATGTGAGCATCGGCACCCTCGCGGCTCACCTCAACGATCTGCCCGCGCACCGTGACCTGCCGGTAGCCGTTGTCCTTGTCGATCACCGAGACGGCCACACGCGGATCGCGCTCAATGTTCTTGGCCTTGGTGCGGCCCAGCGCGGTGTTCAGCAACACGAACTCACCGTCCGTATCCACCCACATCGCGGAGACCTGCGGCGAACCATCCGCCATGACCGTGGCAATGGTCCCAAAGTTTGGACCCTCAAAGAGGGCGCGAACGCCCGGGGAAAGTGCGGACATCTGAGTTAACTCCAAAGCGGCTAGCGCGCGCATCCAGAACGCTGTCGCCGCAATGATGACCCACTCGGCCCGCGCCGGCCAGCCGGTGTAGTATCTCGGCCACTCTGGAGGATGCCACCATGACGGGATCACTGGATGCCTTCTCGCCCGCGACAGCGATGCTCGACGCACTGGACCGACGCTCAGTGTCCGCCGTTGAGCTGCTGGACCTGCACATCCGCCAGATGGATCGGTACAACTCGGCGCTCAACGCCATCATCATCAAGGATCTGGACCGCGCTCGCGAGGCGGCCAGCGCGGCGGACGCACGGCGGTCGCGTGGCGAGTCAGCGCCCTTGCTTGGGCTACCGATCACGGTCAAGGACGCCATCGACGTCGCAGGGCTTCCCACGACGTGCGGCGTGCCCGAGCGCGCCAATGCAGTGGCGGCTGATGACGCGCCAATCGTGGCGAGCCTGCGGGCGGCCGGCGCCGTTATCTTCGGCAAGTCCAACGTACCTCCGAACGCTGCCGACTGGCAGGCGGCAAACCCCCTCTTCGGTCGGACCAATAATCCGTGGGATCTCGAGCGCACGCCCGGCGGGAGCACCGGCGGTGGCGCCGCCGCGATCGCCGTGGGCATGAGCCCGCTTGAACCGGGGAGCGACATCGGCGGCTCCATCCGCTACCCCGCGGCGTGGAGCGGCATCTTTGGCCACCGTCCCAGTGCAACGGCCATCCCGCGTAGCGGGCACTTTCCCCCGCCATCGCGCCTGCCGAATTCAGCCCTGTCGTTGAACACGCTGGGCCCACTGGCCCGGACGGCGGAGGACCTGGATCTGGCCATGAGCGTGATGGGCGGCGCCGAGCCGGGCGAGGATGTCGCCTGGCGTCTCCAACTGCCGGCACCACGCCACGAGCGGCTCGCGGATTTCAGGGTGGCCACGCTGGGGGCAGCAGATTGGCGACCGGTGGATCCGGAGATCCGCGCCGCGCTGGACCACGCCGCCGCGCGACTGCGCTCGCTCGGCGCGACCGTGCAAGACGCGCTGCCGCCTGAGCTTGGTGATCTCCGAGAGCACCACGAGCTCTTCCAACGCATCCTGGCCGCCACCAGCGCCAGCTTCCTCTCTCCCGAGGAACGGAGCCAGCGAGCGGCCACACTACGAGCCAGCAGCGATCCGTGGGCTGAGCTGCGCGCCAGAGCCGTTGAGGCAAGCGCGGCGGACTACATCATGTGGCACGTCCGCAGGGAGGAGCTGCGTCTAGCGTGGCGACAGTTCTTCCGAGATTGGGACGTGCTGCTCGCGCCGATCGTCATCGTGCCCGCGCCGCTGCACACCACCGTTCCGCCCGAGGATCGCGTGGTGGAGATTGACGGCCGCACGGTCTCCCACCGAGTCCAGGGCGTCTACTCCGGACTATCCATCCTCTGTGGGCAGCCGGCCACGGCGTTCCCCATTGGACTGACTCGAAGCGGCCTACCCATCGGCGTGCAGGCCATCGGCCCATATCTGGAGGACCGCACGGCCATTCGGTTCGGGGGACTGCTCAATCGCGAGCTGGGCGGAATCGGCCGCCCTCCTGGCTTCAACCTGGGGTAGTTCGGGAGCGGCGGCGCTCAGCGGGCGGCGGACAACGCCGCCAGTTTCGCCATGGTGTCGTTGATCCGATCCTGCGCCGTGCGCTCCATGTGTTCGAGGGCACCGGTGCCGAATCGCTCGAGTAGCGCGTCGAAGTCCAAGCGACGGAGGATGTGAAGCTCAACGTTGGTCTGGGCGCGCACGGTGGCGGTGCGGGGTGTCCGCCGCAGAAAGCTGATCTCACCCACGTAGTCGCCCTCGCTAAGGACGTTGACGATGTTCTCGTTGCCCTCGTCGTCCGCGACCACGATCTCCACGTCGCCTCGGCCAATGATGAACAGCTCATCGCCAATGCTGCCCTGCCGGCAGATCACCTCGCCCGGTCCGCGCTCCGCGTAGAGGAGGAGCCGGGCGGTCTCCTCCAGGACTTCTGGCGGCAGGCTGGAGAACGGCTCCAGCTTACCTAGCCGGCGGACCGCCTGGCGCGCTCCGCTCACCGCCGCCTCGCCAAGCTCATCCTTGATGAGCTGCTGGTACAGCGCGCAGCGGTCGAGCAGCTCATCGTGCGTCCCGCGATCCACCACCTCGCCGCCGTCCATCACGACAATCGCGTCATAGTCCGTGACGGAGCCCACCCGCTGAGCGATCTTGATCACCGTCCGCCGGCCATCCGCGCCCCGAAGTGCATCCTCGATCTCGCGCTGAGCGGAGGCTTCCAGCGCGGAGAACGGATCCTCCATGACCACCAGCGAGGCTGACGAACGAAGCAGCGCCCGCGCCGCCGCCAGACGCTGGCGGTTCGGCGTGCTGATGGCCGTATCGCGATCGGAGACCACCGTATCGTAGCCACCCGGAAGCCCCAGGATGAACTCGTGCAGGCCAGCCGTCCGCGCCGCGGCCACAACGTCCGTCTCGGTGGCGTTGTGATTGCCCACCAGGATGTTCTCGTAGATCGTGAGATTGAGCACGAAGGTATCGGTGGGTAGCGCCACAACCTGCTCGCGCACCGACTCCCGCGTAGCGGTGGAGAGATCCACGCCGTCCCACAGGATGCGACCTTCGGTCACGTCATACAGGCGAGGAAGGAGCTGAAGCAGCGTGGCCTTGCCGGCGCCGGTGGGGCCCACTACCGCCACGCGTGAGCCTGCCGTCACCGTCAGGTCCACATCTTTGAGCAGGTTCTTTCCCCTGGTCTGCGCGTAGGTGGTCTTCTCAAAGACGAGGGCCGATCGAAGCGGGCTCAGGCGCACGGAGTCTCTGGAGTCGGCCTCCTGTGCTCGGTCCAGCACTTTCCCCACGCGCTCCAAGCCATCCGCGGACAAGGACAGGGTCTGAAACGCGCCCGCAAACAGTCCGGCCGGGCCATAGAGCCTGAGGAGCAGAACGTAGAACGCCATCAAGCCGCCCGCGGATAGATCGCGCCCCTCGCTCCAGATGACCACCAGACCTCCGACGATGAGAATGGCCACCTGCGCCGCGTTGGTGATGAGCACGCTGGCGCGGTTGAATGCCTGGGTCACCATGGTGTTTCTGATGTTGGTCTCGCGGTTGACCTCGAGCTTATCGTGGAACCGCTCCATGACCGGACCGCGCTGGCTCCAGAGCTTCAGAAACGTCTGCGCGTTCATGTTCTCGATGACGGACTGCTGGATCTCCTGATTCCTCCGGACGGTCTCACGCGTGTTCGCACGGATCGCGGCGCGTCCCTGGCGGTAGGAGAACGCAAAGATGGGAAGCCCGGCGATCGCCACGATGGATAGCCAGGGATTGAGCGAGACCAGGGTCAGGCCAAAGATCAGCATGGCCAGCCCATTGGATACCAGCGGAACGATCCCCGCCGAGAACACCGAGGCCACGTATGCAATGTCAGTTTGAAATCGCTGCACGATGTCATTGGCAGGCGTGCGGGAGTGGAAGGCGATCGGCAGGCGCTGGAGATGCTCCAGGAAGCGGACCCGCAGGTCATACGTCACGCCCTGGCTGACAGTGGCGGTGAGCGCGGCCTGCTTGATACGTGCCACGGTGTTGATGGCGAACATCACCACCATCACCCCCAGCAACGCAAGCAGGACGGATTCCTGGTCTTCTCGCATGATCCGCCCCTGGGCATCCTGATGGAAGTACAGAAGGGAGAAGCGGATGGGTCTCAGGCTGAGGATGTTGTCAATGACGAAGCGGATGGCAAGCGGCATGAACACGTCAAACGCCAGCCCCAGCAGGATTGTGAGCAGGATGGCCAACACGCTCCAGCGATACGGGAGAAAGAGCGAGAACGTCCCCTTGAGCGCGGCCATAGTCTTGCCGCCGCCGGCCGATGCCGCGGTCTCCATCCGCCGCTGCCAGAGCTGATCCACCTGGGCGAGCGGACGGCCGTAGCCCCGGCGCACGGCCTCATCCGTGCCCGCGCGGGCATCCAGCAGAAACCGCTTGTACCGGTCCGCTCCCCGCCATTCCACGACGAACGCGGTGAAGTCCACCGCCATGGTGAGGGTCACCGGCGACCGGTGGTCGCCGTATCCGCGGACCACGTTCATCAGCGGACGGAGCTGGCCCTCTTCCCGCATCTTCTGACAGCGGGAGCCAGCATCTTTGAAATACTCGTTCCCTGCCTGAGCCTCCAGGTACCCGGCCAGCCCATCCTCCCAGAAGCGACCGACCGGCGTGGCCGCACCGTGCAGGCCGCGCAAGACCAGCGGAACCAGGTCGAACCGCGGCGCTGGCGCGGCGGACTCGGACGAGATCACCGTCCAGACCTCTCCCGCCTCGAGATCCACACTGCTGGAAGCACCCGGGAAGAGCATCGACGGCTCGCCGCTCAGCTCGTCGCAAAGGTAGACGGTGATACGAGGCGCCGAATCCTGGGAGACACCCAGGAATGCGCAGATGGCGGTCAGCGCGTCCAGATATCTGGCACTGACGGTCTCCAGCACCTGTTCCGCGTGGGAACCCGGGCGATAGCAGAAGGTGAGAGAGCGCTCCGTGCGCTTCTCCCAGGACTCAGGGGGAACCGTCACCGCTCCTCCGACGCCGCGCTCGCAACTGTCCGCGGCCCGCCAGACGGCACGTCTGGCGCCGCGTGAATGTAGCACCACGGTCGCGCCTCATCAACCACTCGGAAGCGGCGGCGCACTGATCTCGGTGCTTCTAGGAATACGCGCTGATCCACGGATTGGATCTACGACGCCGGTGCCGCGCGACGGCGACGAGGGCTAGACGTTGAACAGGATCTCGATGACATCGCCGTCCTGCACCAGGTACGTCTTTCCCTCCGAACGGAGCTGTCCACGCCGCCGCGCCTCAGCGAACGCCCCGGCCTCCAGGAGCTGATCCCAGCGGATCACCTCCGCACGGATGAAGCCGCGCGCCAGGTCCGAGTGGATGGTCCCCGCCGCGTCCACCGCGTTGCTCCCATCGCGAAGCGTCCAGGCGCGGCACTCATCTGGCCCCACAGTGAAGAAGGAGATCAGCCGAGACAGGGCGTACGAGCGCTGGATGACACGGGACAATCCGGACTCGGTGAGGCCGTACGCCTCCATTAGCTCAGCGGCATCCTCCGGGCCAAGCTCGGACAGCTCCATCTCCAGCCGGCCGGCCAGGCTACCCACCGCGCAGTGTTCACGAACCGCGGCGGCCGCCCGGTCCACCAGCGCGTCCGCTTCCTCCCCTGGCTCGTCCACGTTCATCAGCACCAGCAGGGGTTTGCCGGTGAGGAATCCATATCCGCGGAGCTGCCGCTCCTCCGCGGCGCTGAGACCGAGCTCACGAATCGGCCGCTCAGAAGTCAGCGCCGCGTTCAGCCGCGTAAAGATCTCCAGCTCGGCCTCGCGCGCCGCGCGCTCCGCGGGCGTCCCCTTGGCCAGCTTGGCCTCCTTCTGCAGCCTATCCAGCCGTTTCTCCACAACGTCCAGATCCGCGATCATCAGCTCCGTCTGAACGGTGTCCATATCCGCCAGCGGCGTTGGATCGCTGCCGTGCGTGGCAACGCTCCCGAACGCCCGCACCACCAGGAGTAGCATATCCGCGTTGCGCAGATGTGCCAGGAGGGCAGCGGAGCCCTCCTTACCGCTACCCTTCACGATTCCGGCCACGTCCACATACTGGACCTCGGCGGGCGTGAACTTCCTCGGTTGGAACAACTCAGCAAGGCGGTCGAGCCGTTCATCAGGCACCTTCACCACCGCCAGGTTGGGCTGGCTCGCCGCGGACGTGTAGCCACCCACCTCAGCCCGTGCCCGGGCCAGTGCGTTGAACACTGTCGTCTTGCCGGCCCCCGGCAGCCCCATGATGCCTATCTGCACGCTCGCTCCGCGCTCGACGCCGCTAACGCGTCGGCCACACGATTATTGGGAGACCGCTGGGTCCACGGCCACCCTGGCGGCACCCGCGACGGAGCCCCTCGGAGACCACGGACGCCTCACTGATGCCCGATGACCCCACGCCACGACGCGTAACGACCGCGGCACCCGCGGGCTCACACTCCTCCTGGGGACCAGGATGGGCACTTGGCGCGGCCGTGGGCTACGCGGCCACCAACGCGTGCCTCCGAGTAACGGCTCCGTCTGTTGATCCATTCGTCGGCGCCATGTTACGCACGGTCCCTAGCATGGTGTTAGCCGTGGCCTGGGCCGGACTAGCCGGGTACTGGCCGCGGCTGTGGCGGCGTCAGCCAGCGATCTTCCGTCCCCTCGCGATCGTCGCGATCCTCTACGGACTCACGGGGAACGCCAGCTTCCAGGTGGCGCTGGCCGCGGCTGGTCTGGCTATCTCGGCTCCCGTAACCGCGGGAGGGAATCTCTGGGGCGGCGCCATCGCGGCCTGGCTGCTGATGGGCGAACGCATCACAGTGCGGTCGGGAGCCGGCCTGTGCCTGTTGTTGGCGGCCATCCCGCTGCTGACGTCGGGCGGCGCCGGCGGGCGCGGACCGATCTGGCTGGGCGTACTCATGGCGTTCATCTCAGGAGCGTCCTTTGGATCCGGCAATGCCGTCCTCAGGCGGGCCATTGTGCAACACGGGCTTACCCAGTCAGAAGCGCTGGCCACGCTCTCCGGTATCAGCATCACGATCCTGCTGTCCATGGCGCTCGTCAGCGGTGGAACCGGCTCGTTCGAAACGCTCCGTCTCGAGACTGTGGCGTGGCTGCTGATCGCGGGAGTGCTCGGCGCAGGTGCCATCGCCAGCCTGTCCAAAGCGCTCTCCACCATGCCTGTCTCCCGCGTCACGTCCATCAGCACGCTCCAGACGGCCATCGCGGCATGTCTGGGTGTGGTTGTGTTCGAGGAGCCACTCACCTTCTGGCTGCTCGTTGGCGTGGCGCTCAGCGTGGCCGGCTCGCTCCTGGCGCAGCCGCGGATCTCCACGCGACGGAGAGACCTACGATAGTGCCGGACAAGCGAAACGCCCCGTGCATCATGAGCACGGGGCGTCCTGGTCGCGTCGGATGGCCGCCGCCGGGGCGGCCCGCCGGACTACAGCGCGGCGTTCGCCTGCGAAAACACGCTGGAGACGCTGGTACCCAGCGTGCCCAGGATCACGATGGCGACCACCGAGACGAGCACCAGGATCAGGGCGTACTCAACCATACCCTGAGCCTTCTCGCGGTCAGCGGCGAGCGCGCGGATCCACTCTACAATCGACTGCACCATCGGCCTATCCCCTTCCGATCCCCGCGAAACGGACGACATCGCCGGTCCGCTGAGTAAGCCAGGCGCTTGATGAGTTCTGCGTTTGACGGATGATTTCCTGGCTTCATCAGGCTCAACGGGACTCGGTGCATGGAAGTGACAGGGAAGGGAGACGCGATGCGTCAGACAGCCGAAAACGGTACAGTTGGGTCAGCCTAGATGGCGGCAACGCCCGCCATGCTGTCGATGGGCGCCCCCGGCAGGACTCGAACCCGCGACCCGCTGCTTAGAAGGCAGCCGCTCTATCCGCTGAGCTACGGGGGCATCGCCAACATTATAGGCAGCGCTCCAGATAGGCAGCGCGCCAGATAGGCAGCGCGCCAGATAGGCAGCGCGCCACCGGTGCTCGCTCCGTCAGATCACATGGTGCTCGGCGGCCTCGCCGAACACGCCCCGTAGCGCATCCGCGATCTCGCCCAGCGTACACAGCGCCTCAACACAGCTCACGATGCGCGGCATCGTGTTCTCTGTGCCCACCGCCGCCTCGCGAAGCGCCGCCAGTGCCGCGGCCGCGGCTGGACCATCACGGCGAGATTTCAGCTCGCGGATTCGCCGAGTCTGCCGCTCGCGCACGGACGGGTCCACGCGGAGCAATGGCGGAGCCACGCCGGTCTCGTCCTCAACGAACTCGTTCACCCCGACGATCACCCGATCGCGCGACTCCACCTCGCGCTGGAACCGGTAGGCGCTCTCCTGGATCTCCGCCTGTAGGAACCCTCGCTCGATCGCGCGCACGGCGCCACCAAGCTCGTCAATCCGCTCGATGTACTCCCAGGCCGCGGCCTCCACCCGGTCCGTCAGCGTCTCGACGAAGTAGGAGCCCGCCAGCGGATCTACCACATCTGCCACACCGCACTCATGGGCCAGCACCTGCTGCGTTCGAAGCGCCAGGCGCGCCGACTCCTCGGTGGGCAGCGCCAGCGCCTCGTCCCGCGCGTTGGTGTGCAGCGACTGCGTTCCACCCAGCACCGCCGCCAGCGCCTGGATCGCGACGCGCACCACGTTGTTGTCAATCTGCTGAGCCTGGAGGCTCACGCCGGCGGTCTGCGTGTGGAATCGCAGCATCCAAGAGCGGGGGTTCCTGGCACCGAAGCGCTCCCGCATGATCTGGGCCCACATCCGCCGCGCGGCCCGAAACTTGGCCACTTCCTCAAAGAGTCCATTGTGGCTATCGAAGAAGAAGCCCAGCCGACCGGCGAACGCATCTACATCAAGGCCTGCATCCACGGCCGCCTGCGTATAGGCAATGGCGTTTGCGAGGGTGAACGCAAGCTCCTGCACAGCGGTAGCGCCCGCCTCGCGCATGTGGTAGCCGGACACATTGATGAAGTTCCAGTTTGGAAGCTCCGCCGTACAGTAAGCGAACGTGTCCGTGACCAGGCGCATTGAGGGTCCGGGCGGGAAAATGTACGTCCCGCGAGCGATGTACTCCTTCAGAATGTCATTCTGGATCGTCCCGTTGATTGCGGCCGATGGCACGCCCTGGCGCCGGGCCACCGCAACGTAGAGCGCCAGAAGTATCGGTGCCGTCGCATTGATCGTCATCGACGTGCTCACACGATCCAGCGGGATGCCCTGGAAGAGCCGCTCCATGTCCTCCACCGAGTCGATGGCCACCCCCACCTTCCCCACTTCGCCCTCTACGAAGGGGTTGTCGGAGTCGTAGCCCATCTGGGTGGGCAGGTCGAATGCAACGGAGAGGCCCGTCTGGCCCCTATCCAAAAGGTACCGGTAGCGCGCGTTGGATTCCTCTGCGGAGGCGTAGCCCGCGTACTGCCGCATAGTCCACAGACGGCCACGGTACATAGTGGCCTGGACCCCACGGGTGTAGGGGTACTCGCCTGGATACCCCAGCCGTTCCTGGGGATCCCATCCTCCCAGATCCTCGTGCGAGTACAGGTCCTCGATAGGAATCTGGGAGGATGTTTCGTACCGACCCCGGCGCCCACCGCCGCGCTTCGAGCGCTCCAGTGTGGAGTCGCGCCACTCGGACCTGCTTCGGCTCATGTACCGTGGTGCCTCACTGACCTCGTCTCAGACGAGGAACGCCAAGCGGCCGCTACGGATGCGCTCGGCGCAGCGCGCGCCACAAGAGGTACATCCCATCGAACACGGCTCGCCGCTTGAACTCCAGCCGCGTGGTAGACCAGTGCGTGCTGGTCACGTGGGTATTGCCTAGCAGGTCCAGAGCGATGTGGGCGGTTCCCACGGGCTTGCCTTCAACGTCGCTCGGGCCGGCCACGCCGGTGATGCCGATGCCGGCCGACGCGCCGGTGGCCGCGCGCGCCGCGCGCGCCATGGCCAGCGAGGTCTCCTCTGAGACGGTGCCGTGCTGGTCCACCACCGCGCGCGGTACCCCTGAGTGCACCTTGAGATCCGCGGAATACGCCACAACTCCGCCCAGGAACCAGTCCGAGCTGCCCGGCGTATCCGTGAAGTAGCTGGCCAGCAGCCCGCCTGAAGCAGACTCCATGGTGGCCACGGTGAGCTTCTCTTGCAGCAGGAGCCGGCCGATGGCGCCGGCCAGCGTCTCATCGTCTATCCCGTAGACGTAGTCGCCGATCAGGTCGCGGACGCGCGTCTCGAACGTGGCGATCATCCCGTCAGCCTCGCCGCGGGTTCCCGCCTTGGCCGCGATCCGGAGGTGCACCCCGTCTTGCTTGGCGTAAGTCGCCAGGGTCGGATTGGGCGAGTTGATCAGATCCTGAACGATTTCCGCCGCGTTGGACTCGCCCTGGCCAATCACCTTGAGCACCCTGGTGACCAGCACCCCGCCGCCGCCCATCCCCAGACGTGGCGCCACCTGCTCTTCCCACATCTTCCGCATCTCGTGCGGGACGCCGGGCATGCAGGCGATCTTCTTGCCCCGCGCCTCAACCCACCAGCCCGGCGCGGTCCCAATGGGATTGTCCACGGCGATGGCGGATGGGATCAACGTCGCCTGCTTGATGTTCATGGCCGGCATTGGGCGGTTCCGTCGAGCGTACCAGCCCTCCAGCGTCGCCTTGAGCTCGGGCACCACTTCCATCTTCTCGCCCAGGGCCTCGGCAATCGCCTCGCGGGTGAGGTCATCCTCAGTTGGTCCGAGGCCACCGGTCATGATGACCACGTCCGAGCGATCCAGCGCCTGGTTGACCAGGCCGGACAGCCGCCCAAGATTGTCGCCCACGTGGGAGACGTAGAAGAGATCGATGCCCAGTCCCGTCAGTTGTTGGGCAAGGTACTGTGAGTTGGTGTCCAGGATCTCCCCGAGCAGGAGCTCGGTGCCCACGGCGATGATCTCTGCCTTCATGCGCATCCCGTCCGCGGCCGCGCTTCTGGCCAGCGGCCGCGCGCACCGCCCCATCCTGTGCCGACCTGGCGGAAGCCCCGACCGGCGGTGTGGCCTATTCTAGCGTGACGAGCGCCTGCCCCTGCTCCACGGTCTGCCCGGGCTGTACGTTGACGCCGCGCACGGTCCCGCCATGCGACGCCGTAAGCTCGTTCTCCATCTTCATGGCCTGCAGGACCACCAGCCGGGCGCCCCGCTCAACTACCTGGCCCACCTCCACGCTCACGCGAACCACCAGACCCGGCATCGGCGCTTTCACCGTCTCGCCCGCCCCGCCCGGACGAGCCGCGCGGCTAGCAGCGGCCAGTCGGGCGGCCCGCTCATCCTGAACGCTCACCTCGTGGGCCCGCCCATCCACCACCACGGTGTGGCGGTCCCCCTCTCCGCGGACCAGCGCGCGCAGAATCCGCCGCCCAACGCGCGCGCTGATCTCCGTGGCGCCATGCCCTCCCAACACCTCTATGGGCAAGCGCTCACCGTCATTCACGCGCACAAACGTGCCGCTCGCGTCCTCAACCACCTCGATCGCGTGCTCCGCCCCACCCACGGTCACAAGGTAGCGACTCGTGCGAGCGGTGGCGCCACCCGTGCCCTGCCCCATCAGCCCACCCGCATGCCGGCGCGCCGTCCCAACGCCACCCAGTCTGAGCGGTTGCCAGCCTCGCGCTCCACAATGCTCGGCCGCGCCCTCGCCCCGTGGTGGGCCAGCACCGCCATCACGGCCGCGTCCAGGCTACCCGCGTCGCCGTCCAGCGCATCGGCAGACCAGTACCGATCGATGAATCCGGTGTCCATGTCACCCGCGATAAACGCCGGGTGCTCCATGAGCCAGCGGTGGAAAGGGATCGTGGTGGCCACGCCCAGGATCAGGTATTCGCCCAGCGCTCGACGCATCCGCTGGATCGCCGCGCGGCGGTCAGGTGCCCAGACGATCAACTTGGCCAGCAGCGGGTCGTAGTGCAACGACACCTCCATGCTCGCCACGAGAGCGCCGTCCAGCCGCACGCCCGGTCCGTTGGGCTCGCGCACCGCCGCGACCGTGCCGATGGCCGGAAAGAAGCGGTTGAGCGGATCCTCCGCCGAGACCCGGCACTCAATGGCGTGGCCCCGCTGCACCACGTCCGCCTGGGCTAGACTGAGCCGCTCGCCGGCCGCGATCGCAAGCTGTTCGCGCACCAGGTCCAGGCCGGTCACCATCTCCGTCACGGGGTGCTCAACCTGGAGCCTGGCGTTCACCTCCAGGAAATAGAAGCTGCCGTCCTGATCCAGGAGGAACTCGCACGTTCCGGCGTTCGTATACCCCACGGTCCTGGCCGCTGTGACGGCGACCGCGCCCATCCGTTCGCGCAGCGCGGCGTCAACGACCGGCGATGGTGACTCCTCCACAAGTTTCTGGTGCCTGCGCTGGATGCTGCATTCACGCTCGCCCAGGTGGATCACGTTGCCGTGCGTGTCCGCCAGGATCTGGATCTCCACGTGTCGGGGACGCCGCACGAGGCGCTCGATGTAGAGCGACGCGTCGCCAAAGCTCGCCAGCGCCTCGCTGGACGCCTGTTCGAACCCGGACTCTAGATCCTCAGGACGTTCGATGGCCCGCATACCCTTGCCGCCCCCACCCGAGACCGCCTTCAACGCCAGGGGAAAGCCGATTTCTGCCGCCACTCGCAACGCGTCGGCGGCGCTGGCTACGGGCTCGATGGTGCCCGGAACCACCGGTACGCCCGCCGCCTGCATCGTTGCTCGGGCCGCTGTCTTGCTCCCCAGCGCCCGCATCGCCGACGGTGGGGGGCCCACAAAGGTCAGCCCGGCGCCCGCGCAGGCATCCGCGAAGTCCGCGTTCTCAGCCACGAAACCGTAGCCCGGGTGCACCGCCTCCGCGCCGGTGAGCCGAGCCGCGCCGATCAGCAGGTCGGAGCGCAGGTAGCTCTCCGCCGCGGTCACGCCGCCAAGCGGGACCGCCTCGTCTACGTGCTGCAGGTGGGGTGCCGCGCGGTCGGCGTCGCTGTAGACCCCCACGCTGGAGATGCCCAGCTCGCGGCACGCGCGGGCCACGCGTATGGCGATCTCGCCCCGATTGGCGATCAGGAGCTTACGGAACAACCGAGCCAACCCCACACGAGGCGGCAGCGGACGGCCGACGACCCATTCGATAGCCTTCGCGGTGGTTCACAGGGGAATGTTGCCGTGCTTCTTCGGCGGATTTGCATCTCGCTTGGTGCGCACGGTCTCCAGCGCGCTCACGAGGCGAGCGCGGGTCTCGCGGGGTAGGATCACCTCATCCAGGTATCCTCGAGCCGCCGCCGCGTACGGGTTTGCAAATCGTTCGCGGTACTCGGCCGTCAGTCGTGCGCGGGTAGCCTCCGGGTCCTCCGCGGCGGCGATCTCCTGGCGGTACAGCACGTTCACGGCGCCCTCCGGACCCATCACCGCAATCTCCGCCGTGGGCCAGGCCAGATTCACGTCTCCGCGAATGTGCTTGCTGGACATGACGTCATACGCGCCGCCGTATGCCTTGCGCGTGATCACGGTGAGCTTGGGCACCGTTGCCTCACAGTACGCGTACAGCAGCTTGGCGCCGTGTCGAATGATCCCCCCGTGCTCCTGACCCACGCCTGGCAAGAAGCCCGGCACGTCCACGAACGTGACCAGTGGGATGTTGAAGCAGTCACAGAACCTGACGAACCGCGCCGCCTTCACGGAAGCGTTGATGTCCAGCACCCCGGCCAGCACGCTCGGCTGCTGCGCGACCACGCCCACGGGCCGACCATTGAGTCTGGCGAAGCCCACGATGATGTTCCGAGCGAACTCCGGCATCACCTCCATCAGGTCTTCGTTGTCGACCACCGCCTTGATGACGCGGGTCATGTCGTAGGGGCGCGTGGGCTCGTCCGGAATGACCGTGTCAAGCTCCGGAACCAGACGGTCCGGCGGATCGTCGGAGCTGACTCGCGGCGGATCGTCCACGTTGTTGGACGGCAGGAAGCTCAGCAGCCTGCGCACATCGTTGATGCACCCAACCTCGTCGTCAGCGGCGAAGTGCGCCACACCGCTTGTCCCATTGTGGGTGTCCGCGCCGCCAAGCTGCTCGAAGTCAACCACTTCATGCGTAACCGTTCTCACCACGTCCGGCCCCGTCACAAACATGAAGGAGGTACCGCGCACCATGAAGGTGAAGTCCGTGATGGCCGGCGAGTAGACCGCGCCGCCGGCGCAGGGGCCCAAGACTGCGCTGATCTGCGGGATCACGCCGGACGCGAGCGTGTTACGCAGGAAGATCTCCGCGTACGCGCCCAGGCTGGCCACGCCCTCCTGAATCCGGGCGCCGCCTGAGTCGTTCAGGCCTACCACAGGCATCCCGCTCTTGACCGCCAGGTCCATGACCTTGCAGATTTTGGCGCCGTACGTCTCAGACAAGGACCCGCCAAACACCGTGAAATCCTGGGAGAACACCGCCACAGGACGGCCGTCCACCCGCCCCCAACCGGTCACCACGCCGTCCCCCAGGTACTTCTCGTCCGCAAGCCCGAAGTCAGTGGCGCGATGCACCACCATGGCGTCAAGCTCCTGGAACGTCCCTGGATCGAGCAGCAGATCGATCCGCTCGCGCGCGGTGAGTTTCCCGCGGGCGTGCTGCGCCTCAATGCGGCGCGCGCCACCGCCGAGCAACGCCACCCGCCGCTGCTCCTCCAGATAGGCCAGCTTGGCGGCGGTGGTTCCGCTGGCGGTGTGACCCCCTGTGGCGTCCATCAGGCGCCCGCCGTGGCCAGCGCGGACGGTTGCGCAACGCCAGGTCCACCGCGATCAGCCAGGAATCGAGCATGCCAGAGCTGGAACATGACGAGCGTCCAGAGCGGCTTTCGATGGTCCATCCGACCGTCAAGGTGTTCGCGCACCAGGCGGCCGACCTGCGCGGGATCAAACAGCCCCTGTCGGCGCAGGTGGTCGTCAGACAGTACATCCAGCAGAAGCGGCCGCAGCGTGGTGCGCAGCGTGGCGGCTACTGGGAAGTTGAATCCCTTCTTCCGTCGATTCACGATGGACGCGGGCAGCAGATCCGCCACCGCCCGCTTCAGAAGGTACTTCGTCTCCAGGCCGCGGACTTTGTACCGGCTTGGCAGCCCCGCCATGAAGTCCACCAGTACGCGATTGAGGAGCGGCACCCTGGTCTCCAGCGAGCACGCCATGCTGGCGCGGTCGGTCTTCACCAGGATGTCATTCTCCAGATACATCTTGGTGTCCAGGTACAGGACTTCGTCGAGGGGATCGGACTTGCCCAACTGGCTCAAGTGTTCGTCAAGGACCGCGAAAGCGTCGCGACCGCGGACCTCAGCACGCATAGCCGGCACCAACAGCAAGTCGGCCGCGGCCGGCGCCAGAGACCCCATCCAGACATGGTGGCGCTGCGCCCGCGAGTAGCTCATCCCCGCGAAAAATCGCCGCAGCTTGAAGTCCAGCGAGATGTTCCGGCTATCAGACGGGAGCCGGTCCGCCAGCGCCCGCGCCGCCGAAAGCACAGGACCGGGCACGTACTCGGCCCAGCGCGCGATCTGATGCGCCTGCAGCGTGGGGTATCCCCCGAATACCTCGTCACCGCCCTCGCCGCCCAGTGCCACGGTCACCCGCTCTCGCGCGAACCGCGAGAGTAGGTACGTGGGCACGATGGATGAGTCTCCCAGCGGCTCGTCCACGATCTCACCCAGCCGCGGCACGAGGTCCGACACGTCGTCCGGCCCAACCATCAGCGTGTGGTGGGTGCTGCCGATGGAGTCCGCGACGAGCCGCGCGTAGCGCGTCTCGTCAAAAGACGCCTCCTGGAAGCCCACGGAGAACGTCTGGAGCGGCGTCACGCCCTCCTCTGCCATGGTGGCGGCGATGGTGGAAGAGTCAATCCCGCCGCTTAGCAGCACCCCCAGCGGCACGTCGCTGAGAAGCTCTAGCCGCACCGCCTCTCTGATCCGCTCGCGGAGCTCGCGGGCAAGCTCCGCTTCGTCCGGCTTCTGGCTGCCGGCGTGCCCATCCAGCTTCAGATCCCAGTACCGGCTGATCCTGAGGCTGCCGTCCTCAAAGACGGCGCAATGGCCGGGCGGCAGCCGATACACGTCCTTCAGCATGGTACGCGGAGTCGGGACGTACTCGTAAATCAGGTAGTCGCGCAGCCCCACCGGATCAAGAACTTCGGCTACGCCAGGCACGGCCATCAACGCTTTGAGCTCGGACGCGAATGCCAGCCGTCCGCCTGACTGCGTGTAGTACAGCGGCTTGATACCCATCCGGTCGCGCGCCAGCAGGAGCCGACGGCGGTCCCGCTCCCAGACCGCGATCGCGAACATGCCGTTCAGCCGATCCACCAGCCCGTCACCCCACGCCGTGTACCCGTGAAGCAACGCTTCGGTGTCACAGTTGGTTCGGAAACGGTAGCCGCGGCTCTCAAGCTCCCGACGGAGCTCCGGATAGTTGTAGATCTCACCGTTTTGCGCCACGGTGATGTTGCCGTCCTGGCCGGTCATCGGTTGGTGGCCACCGGCCAGGTCCACGATGCTCAGCCGTCGCGCGCCAATGGCCACGCCCGGGGCCTCGAACAGGCCCTCGTCATCCGGCCCGCGGTGCACCATCCGCGCGCACATGGCGGCGACCGATGCGCCGTCGCCGGGACGGCCGTCGGCGTACGCAACGCCAGCTATGCCACACATCTAGCCACACATCTACCTGGGACGCAGCAGCAAGAACACCGTATCGATCCGGAACGGCGATAGACGGTGCGCCCCGCGCCTGGGGATGCTACCCGCCGCCCTCGCGTAGCGACAACCGACCCGTCGCCTATGGCCGCATCACCACGAGAGGCGTGACGTTGCTATAGACGTGGTACACGCCCACGCGCGCCACGTCCGCTCGCCCGTCCGTGGCCTGGAGCAGCGCGCGAAATTGCTGGTCGCCCCGGGTGTCCCGCGCGAACACAAAGGTGGGATTGGCGGTCTGCGCCACCTGGTGGGCGTACGCCGCCCGGCGGTTGAATCCACCCGACCAGACGGAGGGGATGATACGCTCGCTGGATTCAAAGGCGATCGGGTACGCCAGCCAGTAGTCCGTGTAAATCCTGGTCTGGTTCTGCTGTGCCAGGTGGCGGATGAGCTCCTGCCGGTTGGCCCGCGTGCTTTCGCCCGCGTTCGTTGGGAGGGACAGTCTCGGGTCGCTGGTGGCCAGGCTCCACAGATTCAGAAGAAACGCCGCGCCGATCGCACCCCAACCCAACCATCGCGCACGGGACGCCAGGGACAGGGCCGCCGCGACGAACAGCGGCACCGCCGAGTACACGGGCAGCGCGTAGCGCGGCTCAGCCCACAGCTCGGCAAAGCGGCTGACCGCAACGAACGGCGGGATCGCCAGCAGCAGCACGAGGAACGGCGCGGCCGCCCGCTCCCGCACGCCTCCGCCGCGACGGAACAGCGCGGGAATCGCCCGCCACTGGGACCACGTTGCCAACAACACAACCAACAGCAGCGCCACCGTCACGGCCGGGATGCTACCCAGGCGCTGAGGCCAGTCCTCGTCCAGCATCGTCTTTGAGGCGGTGCCCTCCGCCAGACCTACCAGCACGGGTGCACCGTAGCGGGTCAATCCCCAGAGGTTCAGCACCGCGGCACGCGGCGCTACGCCGGCCTCCGCGGCTGACGAGAAGGTCCCGGCGCCCTCACGCACCAGGTGGACAATGGCGGGCGAGCACCCCACGGCAAGACCCAGCAAGACCACCGCGGTCGCTGCCGCGATCCGTCTGCCGGGCACCCGCTCCCGGTACGCCGTTCCGGCTGCCAGGATGGCCCCGGTCACGAGATACACGGCGGCCACCGGGTGCGTCCAGACCGCCAGTCCGCCGACCACGCCTATCGTTCCGAGCAAGACGGGCCCCGCGCCGCCGGCCATCGTGGCGCGCTGGCACAGGACCAGGAACAGGTGGCCCAGCGCCAACATCTCCGCGTAGCCCCCGCGAGCCTTGACGCTCCAGACCGCGAAAAACGAGGGCGGAATTGCCAGATACGCGGCGGAGATCAACGCCACCGGCCAGCCAAACGCGGCACGGGCGCTGATGAACACCAGCCCGATGTACGCCACGGAGAACGCGGCCGGAACGAGCTTCAGGCTGGTGGCCGAAGGGCCGAACGCGGCAAATGCGTACGCCGCCGCGATGGACTCCAAACTCCCCGCGTAGTGCTGCTCCCAGTAGAACGCCGGCAGCTCATGGGGTATCTGGAGCGCCATCAACCCGACGACAGCCTCGTCCGAGTCGATCTCGCCAAACCACGATGTGATCAGCGCGAGCCGTAGACCAAGCGCCAGCAGCAGTAGACCGCCGAAGGCGACCACAACCCATTCCGGCTCAGCCGTGACCGAGCGGAGCCCGTCGCGACGGGGCGGCGCGATTCTTGGACTCACGGTCGCTTTAGGAGTCTGCCTTGAGAGTGTCCACGCCGGCCGCACGGCTTGACGATAAACGATTCAGCGCCCTGCGCGGTTGGCCGGTACCGCGATCCTAGCGTGGGATCGCCGTCACCCCCGCCTCCCGCTGGCACCCGCGCCCCTGCTCGCGGCACGTCTGGCCCAGGCAGCAGACGGGCGGATCGTACTTGATCCCCATCCCGGTCTGGAAGAGCACCACGGTGTCAGCAGGCTTGATGAAGCTGCTGACTCGCAGCTTTTTCGCGGCCGCGTAGGTAGCGCCTCCCTCAGGCGCCGCGTACACCCCCGCCAGACGCCCCAGCTCGATCTGGGCCTCGCACATATCGGCCTCGCTCACCGTGATGGCAGTGCCCCCGCTGGTCCGAATCGCATCCAGGATCAGGTAGTCGCCGATCGCCACCGGTACCCTGAGTCCGGACGCGGTCGTGTGAGCGTTGGGGAACAGCTCGGCATGGCGCTCCCCGCGCTCGTAGGCCGTGACGATCGGCGCGCAACCCTCCGCCTGGACGGTGACCATGCGCGGGCGCTTGGAGCCAATCAGTCCCATGGCCTCCATCTCGTCGAACGCCTTCCACATGCCCACAATGCCGGTGCCGCCCCCGGTGGGGTAGATGATCACGTCAGGCAGCTCCCAGCCAAGCTGTTCCGCGATCTCGTAGCCCATCGTCTTCTTCCCCTCCTGGCGGTACGGCTCACGCAGCGTGGAGACGTCAAACCAGCCGTACTCAGGGGCCAGCTTCCTGACCATGGCGCCACAGTCATTGATGAGTCCGTCAACCAGCGTCACGTTTGCGCCATACATGAGACACTCGACGCGATTGGACTCTGGCACGTCACGCGGCATGAAGACGTGCACCTCCATGCCGGCGGCCGCGCCGTAGGCTGAGGCGGCGGAGCCGGCATTGCCGGCGGACGGTAGCGCTATGGCCCGCACCCCGAGCTCCAGAGCCCGCGATACGGCCGTGGCCATGCCCCGCGCCTTGAACGAGCCGGTGGGGTTCTTGCCCTCATCCTTGAGCAGTAGCGCCTCACAGCCGATGGCCTGTCCCGCACGCGGTGCGGGCAGCAGCGGGGTCATGCCCTCACCCAGCGACACGATGTTTGCCGGATCGCGAACGGGCAGCACCTCCTGATACCGCCACATGTCCCAGCGACGGCCGGCAAGCGCCTCACGCGTGAGCGTCTTGCGAGCCTGCTCAAGGTCGTAGCGTGCGTAGAGCACCTTCCCAGCGGTGGAAACGGTGTGGAGTGCATCCGCCGCCGCGGTCTCTCCGGTATACGTGCACTCCAGGTGGGTCAGGCTGCTGGCGCCGGCGGGTACGGCGGGCAATCCAGAAGTAGGCGCTGCTGGCATGGGGACTCTCCGGTGGGTGGCGATCGTCCGCTGGGGACACTAGCCGAATCGAGAAACCGCCGCGCGGGCTGGGACGTATCATAGCCACGCTTTGGATGACGGACGAGCCACCGGCAGGGGCGACGCACCTGGCCGGACCCGGCGACTGCCACGATTGGAGCGCTGGCAGCGCGACCAATACGTGCTCACCCTGGTCATCGCCACCACTTTTGTAGGGTTCGATTTCTCCACGGCGCTGGTCCCGCTGTACATCCGACAGCTTGGCGACTACTCCACCTCGCAGGTGGCATTCTGGTCTGGCGTGGTGATTGGCCTGCCACCAGGAATCAGCGTGATTTCAGGTCCGTTCTGGGGCGCCTATGCGGATCGCATCGGTCGGAAGACCACTGTAGGGCGCGCCATCGTGATGTACGGCATCACCCAGCTCCTGATCAGCCAGGTCACGGAGCTCTGGCAGCTCGTGGCGCTGCGCAGCGCCCAGGGCGCCTTTGGCGGCTACCTCGCGCTGGTCATGTCGCTTGCTTTGACCCACGCGCCACGGGAACGCTCAGGGCAGGTGATCGGCACACTCCAGCTTGGGCAGTTCATCCCGCTGGCGGTGGGTCCGCCGGTGGGCGGGCTCATCGCCGACACCTTTGGCATTCCCTCCAGCTTCATGGTTGGGGCCGCGTTCTGCGCCCTCAGCTACTTCCTCTCACTCACCGTGGCCGATGATCGTGACGCCGCCTCGCGCGGCGCTCCCGATCGGCGCGCGTCCACCATTGCCTCGTTCCGAACCATCATTGGCACTCCCGGCATGGCGGCGCTTCTGGCCACGCTGTTTCTGGCACAGTTCGTGGAGCGGTCCTACCTGCCGCTCCTGTCGCTGTTCATGGAGACTCTGGGAGCGCCAACGGAATCGCGCGCGTTCTGGGCTGGCCTGGGTGTGACGGCCGGCGGCGCCGGCATCGCCGTGTCCGGGTGGGTGTACGGCCGGCTCTCCGGTCGGCTGTCGGCGTCTCGTCTCCTTGTGGTTGCCCTGTGCGCGGGCGCCGTGCTGGCCGTGCCGGTGGCCGCCGCGACGAGCGTGTCCGGATTCCTGCTTGCACGGGCGGTGATGGCGCTGCTTGCCGGCGGCGCCATAGCGCTGACCTATACGGCGGCCACGCACACCGGCCCGCCTGGACGCGATGCGATGACGCTGACGGTGCTGGGATCGATGAATGCGGCCGCGAGCGCGCTCAGCCCGTGGGTGGCGGGATCGCTCGCGGCGATCAGCATCCGCGGCGTGTTCTCCCTGAATTGCGGCTTGTACGCGGTGGCTGCGCTCCTCGTGGTCCTGGCGCGCCGCCGCGAATCGCGGCGGCTGGTATCATCGCGCGGGGAGCCATGACTGCTGCGTGACAGGGAGGCGTGAATGACCGTTCTCGGGATCCACCACGCTGGTGTCACCGTCGGCGACATCGAGCGGGCACTGGGTTTCTACCGTGACCTTCTGGGCCTGGAGCTTCAGGTCATGGTGGACCGCGACGAGGCATCCATCGGCGAGATCGTTGGCTTTCCCAACGCCCACCTCCGGATCGCCTACCTCACGGTTCCCGGCCAGGCCACCCGCCTGGAGATCCTCCAGTACATCCGTCCCGTGGGCACTCCGATAGCGTTTCAGACCTGCGACCCTGGTACGGGGCACGTGTGCTTCGCGGTGGACGGCATCCACGCGATCGCCGAGCGTCTGCGCGCGGCCGGCGTGGTCATGCGATCGGAGCATCCGGTCAAGATCGTCCAGGGGCCCAATCGTGGCGCATACGCCCTGTACGTACGGGACCCGGACGGCAACGCCGTGGAGCTCATCCAACCACCTGCCGCAACTTGAGACCGCGTCACCCGCACGTTCACCCCGGGGCCGCGGCATCGCCTACCACTGATGACACCTGACCAGCACGCCGCGGCCCCCGCGGCACCCAGCATGAGTCGCGCTTCGGCGCTGGACCGGCTCGCGACCGACCCGCGGTTTGTGGAGATGCTGGGATTGCTTGCGCTCTTCATCATCGCCATCCTCACGCGGCGCATTGGGGTGGGGGATGTGGAGGGGAACCTCCTGCCGGATGAGACCGACCACCTCGCGACGATGTATCGCATCCTGGCAGGCTACGGCCCGGGCCCCTTTGACCTCTCGTGGGACGGCAACCCGGCCTTTCAGCTCTATCCCTCGCTGCCGTTCCTACGGTGGTTCGACGACGGATACCTGGGCCTACGTGCATCCGTAACGATGGCCAGCCTGCTGACATTGGGCGCGTTCTATGTGGTCTGCCGCAAGGAGCACGGGGTGCTGGCGGCCTTTACGGCAACCGGACTTATGGCTGGCTGCCACTGGATGCTGTTCTTCTCCAGAAACGGCGAGGTCAACATATTCATTGCGCTCTACCTCCTGCTCGCGTTTCTAGGTCTGCAAATGGCGCGGGACACCACGCGGCCCTGGCCCTGGGCATGGACGGGATTCTGGTGTGGCATGGGCTGGTACGGCTTTCTCGCCGGGGTCTTCATCCTGCCCACCATCCTCCTAACCCTGCCATTCATGCGCGTGGCCGGGCACCTGTCACGGCGGCGCATCGCGATATTGCTCGCCGTCTTCGCGTTGACCATGTTGCCGCGCGCCCCGGTTCTCCTGCGCGACTGGCCACTGGTCCAGCAATACATTGACGGACGCGCGGTCTACGCCCGGACCGCGGCAGAGGACCTCCCACAGACCGTGCTGACACAGGCCAGTCGGGTGGCGCGAGCGTTTGTGATCCTGGACCCAACCCTGGAAGGAAACAAACGGTACCTGGCGCCTGGACGGGCAGTGCTGGACGCGACGACGGGCACGCTGTACGTGATCGGCCTGGGCATCGCCATCTGGACGGGACCCACGCGATTGCCGCTGGTGATGCTGGCCGCCGTACCGGTGCTGGCAACGCAGATCCTGACCATCAATACACCGGACATTGCGCGCGCCATTGGGGCGCTGCCCGCCGCCTTCCTCCTGGTTGGGCTGACGGTGGAACGCGCGCAGCGCTGGCTCCCCCTCACGCCGCTGGTCCAGGCCGCCTTCATCGTGGCAGTGCCGTTCGTTGCTGTCCAGAACTGGCAAGGCTATGCGGCGTGGCAGCGAACGCCTGCCGCGCGCGACGCCCGTCAACCGGCGATTGAGTACGCGGAGTTTGATGCCTGGCAGCACGAACACCTCGATCGCGCCGCGCACAATGAGCGTGGCATGACGGTGACCGAGTGGCGCGCGGAGCATCCCGCGCCGACGACGTCGCGCGGTGGTCGCCCGGCCCGACCGGCGATGACGGCAAGCGCTGGCCTGGATGTACGCCGACAATTCGAGTCCACCGCGTTCACGGGAAACCGCCCCCTGCGAGGGGTAGCCGTGAGCGGCTCCGGCGCGGCCTTTGCCATGGATCAGTCTGGCCGGCTCTGGAAGCTGGACGTTGCCAACGGTACCGCGGAGCCCGCTGGCTCAGCGCCGGCCGGCAACGCTCAGGCATGGGACCTGGCGTTGGCGCCCGATGATTCCGTGCTGATCCTGGACTCCGAGCGCGGTGTGGTGCTCCGCCAGCCCGCGGGCTCCCGAACCGTGGCGACGCTCGGCGCGGACTGGGGCATGTACCGGCCCCGTGGCATCGACGTGGGGCCGGACGGGCGCATCTACGTTGCCGATACGGGCAAGAACCGCGTGGTTGTGGCGTCGCCGGAAGGCAAGCTGTTGTCGTCGATCGGAGCGGAGTCGGCCGGCAGCGATCTCTTCCTTGACCAGCCGACGGATGTCGCCGTGACGGAGGATGGCCGCATTCTGGTGGCGATTCCGGAGCGTGGCCAGCTTGTGGTCGTCAGTGAGGAGGGGGCGCGCCTGGATTCCTGGACGATAGGCAAGAGCGACACGCTGAACGGTGCCCACATAGCGGTCGCCTCCAACGGGCTCGTGGCGGTCACGGAGCCTGCCCAGCGGCGGGTTCGATTTCTCGATACCAGCGGGCGGGAGCTTGCCAAGATAGAGGGGGAGCTGGCCTCGCCCGTGGGGATTGCCGCGGTAGACGGGCTGGTGATCGTGGCAGACACCGGCGCCGGACGCGCCGTTGGCTTCGCGCTGGTCAGCCGCTAGGACTCCGCCGCGCGCGCCGCGTGGCCGTTTGCCCGGGGGCAGAGGTGCTTCCCCTCCCCCAAAGGCGCCTCGCAAGTGGGGCAGCGGGGCCTGCCCGCGGCCAGCAACGGCGCTATCCCGTCCGCCAACGCGCGGAGCTGCTGACGGTTCGGGTTGCAGGTAAGCCTGGGGCCATCCGAATCCTCTGCCTCCACGTCATGCGCGAGCAGGACGTAACGGCGGTGGGCCTCTTCGTAACCCAGCGCGAGCTGGCCGGCGCGAAACTCCACGTCTGGTGGGACGACCGGCCCTGAGGGCGAGGCGGCCGAAGATGGCGGAACGCTGGCGGACCGGATGTCCAGCGCCGGAAGACCCGTGAGGAGCTGCTCGGCCAACATGGCAAGCGCCTGGAGCTGCTCGCGCTCGATCCAGATCCAGGCTGACGCCGTGCGCCCAGTCACTACGAGTCGAAACGCACGCCGCCCGGGCGGCCCCACCGCGTCAGCAAGAATGCTGTCGATGCCGCCGAACTCTACCTGCTCACCAGCCACGTACTGAGACCCCTTCCGCCCACGCCGCGTGAGCGGGCCAAGAATAGCACGCGGAGCGGCCGCGGCCCCGCGAGGCGCGGGGCCACACCGGTACTTCCGTACGAGGATACGCGGTACCGATCCCATAGACCCGCCGGGGATACGTTGGCACCAGGAGACGGGGCGTATCCGGGCGTGCGCGCGCCGACTGCACGTGTTTGGCCCGGCGGCGCAAGCCACGCCACGAATCACAGAACCCACGGCAGCCAACGAAACTTGACAACATTGCGATCTATGGTATCCTGTGCCCCGTGCCATGGGGCGGGCAGGGGAAATCGCGGCCCGTGGCGCGAGTGGAGCAGGACTATTCGACGTGCGGCATTTGCACTCACCGTCCTCGCGGTGATTGCGTTCTCGGTTCCAGCCGGTGCGGTAGCAGAATCCGCCGCCTCCCCCGAGGAGCGACTGGCAACCTTAGTTAATCAGGCCAGAAGTGCTCAGGGGCTGACCGTCCTGGCGGTCAATCCGGAGCTCACTAAGGCGGCCGAAGCTCACGGGCTGGACATGATAGCCAAGGGCTACATGGAGCACGAGAGCAAGGCGGATGGCGCGTCCCCGCAAACGCGCGCCCAGCGCGCCGGCTACGCCGCGCCCACCAACTCTGGCTGGCTGGTCATCGAGACCATCTCGGCCCGCGCGACTGCCGAGCAGGCGGTGAACTTCTTCCTGTCGCACGGGCAGCACCGTGGCGTGGTGCTGAGACCGATCTGGCGCGAGATGGGCGTGGCCTTCGTCAGCGGCGGCCCGTATGGCCAACTCTGGATTGTGGAATTCGGCTGTAGGCCCAACGTGCTTCCGGTGCTCTCGGAATCCAACGCACTGAACACAACGCTCCGCATCACCAACGAGGAGTGCAATCCCTTCGGCGGCCCTGAGCAGATGGGTCGGGCAACGCAGCTCATGGTCTCCGACAAGAGTAGTTTTGAGGGCGGTACCTGGGAGCCCTTTGCCCCCTCGAAAACCATCTCCTCCAGTGACTCGCCGGTGTACATCAAGCTGCGAGACTCCAAGGGGCGTGAGGCCACCACCAAGGCCACCACAAATGCCGCGCTCATGGCGGCGGCCGGCATCAGATCGGCGGGCGAATCGCAGAGCTCGTTCGCCATCTCCAATCCGGCGCCGATCTTGCAGACGCCTGTCCGAGGGACCCAGGAACAGGAGGAGCAGCCCCCACCGCCGCCGAGCAAGCCGCAGTCCAAGCCTAGCGGTCCTGTCCTGATCAACACGAATCCGCCCGCCATCTTCGCGCCCGGCAACATTCTGAAATAGCGCGGCGCCGAGTACGGCGAGCGATGAATAGCGAGAGCGGCGGTGGGTCATTCCCACCGCCGCTCGTTTGTTCCAACAAACTCGTATCGGTACTGCCTGGCGCGCGCATGACCGCGCGCCACGTTTACCGCCCCACCAGCGATCAGGCCGATGAGGCTGACGTGTCCACCTGTAGAACCCCGAACAACTCGATCGGCTTCATGAGTCGCATCGGCTCCTCCATCGATCGGTTTTGCCGCGGAGATGTGACTCCGCTACTACATCCTACCGCGAGGCCTAGACGGAGTCAATATCTCGACCGCATCAGACTCGACACGGACGCCACGACGCGGCGGCGGCCGCGGGGCAACGGGTTAGTGGTGGACCGCTCCGCCCAGGTACGCCCTCACCACGTCCGGGTCGCGTGCGAGCTTCCCGCTGGGGCCCTCCAGGATCACCCGCCCGTTTTGGATCACGTACGCCCGGTCCGCCACGCTGAGCGCCATCATGGCCATCTGTTCGACCAAGAGGATCGTGACGCCCTCCACTTTCAGCGCCCGGACGGTGTCCGCGACTTGCTTCACCAGGAGTGGCGCGAGCCCCATGGACGGCTCGTCCAGCAGCAGCACCTTGGGCCGGGCCATGAGCCCCCGCGAGATGGCCAGCATCTGTTGCTCGCCGCCGGACAGCGTACCCGCGAGCTGCCTTCGCCGTTCCCCGAGCACGGGGAATCGCTGGAACTCGCGCTCCGCAAGCGCGGCATTCTCTGAGGCTTTGCCGCGAAACGTGAACGCGCCAAGCGTAAGATTGTCCTGCACGGTCTGGTTGGCGAAGACCTGGCGCCCCTCTGGAACGTGGACCAGCCCGTGGCGCAAGATCTCGTGGCTGGGCATCCCAGTGATATCTCGCCCGTCAAATGCAACCTGACCAGCCGTAGGCCGGATCATCCCCGACACCGCCCGTAACGTGGTGCTCTTCCCCGCGCCGTTGGAGCCGATCAGCGCCACCACTTCGCCCGGAAACACCCTCACCGATACGCCGAACAATGCCTGCACCTGGCCGTAGTGAACCTGAAGGTCCGTCACCTCCAGGACCGGCGCCGGGCTGCTGCTCAAGACGCTGGTCCCGCGGGCACCGTCTGCTCAGAATCACCGATCACAAACATGTCCTTGTCACCCAGATAGGACTGGATCACCCGCTCGTTTGATTGAATCTCGTCTGGCGTGCCTTCGCCGATCTTCCGTCCGTAGTCAAGCGCCATGACGTGGTCGGAGACGTCCATGACGAGGTCCATGTGATGCTCGATCACGAGGATGGTGACTCCGGCATCCCTCACCCGACGAATCACCTTTGAGACCTGCCCAATCTCGCTGGGGTTAATGCCCGCCGCGGGCTCGTCCAGGATGAGCACGCACGGATCAAGCGCCAATGCCCGCGCGATCTCAACCATGCGTTGAAGGCCGTACGGCAGCGACTGCGCCTCCGCCCCGGCGAGATGCGCTATGTCAAGAAAGGCCAGCAGATCCATGGCACGCTGACGAAACTCCTGCTCTTCGCGGTAGTAGCGGCGGGTTCTGAGAAGCTGGTCAACAAAGCCATAGCGCATGCGCAGGTGGAATCCCACCATGACGTTGTCCAGGACCGTAAGGTCCTTGAATAGCTGGATGTTCTGAAAAGTCCGCGTGACCCCGAGCGCCGCGATAGCATGCGGGGGCAGCGCGTTCATCACGGCATCGCCGAGACGAATCGTGCCGCCGGTGGGCCGGTACACCCCGGTGAACACGTTGACGAGCGTGGTCTTGCCCGAGCCGTTGGGTCCGATCAGGCCGTGGATGGCGCCGGGCGAGATCTCCACCGAGACCCCGTCAACGGCGCGAACGCCACCAAAGTGCATGCGCGCCTCCTGGGCACGCAGGGCCAGCGACGTGGACCGGCCGCTATTGATCCCCGCCAGCGAAGTCACGGCACGCGCGGAGGGCAGCGTGACGGCCGGCAGCAGCGCCTTCATGCCCGGCAGCCGCTTCAACGCGCCGGCCATGCCGTCCGGCATGGTGACCAGGAAGATGATCAGCAATGCGCCGTAGAACAGGAGGTAGTGCTCCAGAATCGACTGCACGCCGGGCGGCAAACCAGACGCTGAGCCGATGTACTTGAGCAGCTCTGGCAGGATGACCAGGACCGTTGAGCCGATCACCGGCCCAAACAGCGTCCTTGACCCGCCCAGGATGACGTATACCAGCAGCTCCACGGATTTGTTGAACGTGAACGTGTCGCTCACGACGTATCCGTCCTGATGAGCAAAGAGCGCACCCGAGAGCCCAGCCAACACCGCGCTCACGGCGAACACGCCCACCTTCATCTTGTACACCGAGATTCCCACCATCTCGGAGGCAATCTCGCTCTGCCGCACGGCGTTGATCGTCCGCCCCCAGCGCGACGTCAGCAGATTGGCCGTGAGTGCGTAGACTACAAGCGCAAAGCTGGCGCAGAGCCAGAAGTAAGCGACGAATCCGCTGATCGGCCAGTCATCCCCAAACGGACGGAAGGTTCGAAGCTGAGAGATGCGCAGGCCGAACCACTCTGGAAACGGAATGTTCTTGATTCCCTCTGGCCCCCGCGTAACGTCCGTCCAGCTCTGAGCTACCACGAAGACGATGACGCTGAACGCAATGGTGACCATGGCCAGGTAGGGTCCCTTGGCACGCAGCGTGGGCAACGCCACCAGCGCGCCCACACCCCCGGCCGCGGCAGCGCCAACAAAGAAGCACACCCAGACCGGTACCCCCAGGTCCACCGCACAGATAGCTGAGACGTAGGCGCCCACCGCAAACAGTCCGCCGTGCCCGAGCGAAACCTGCCCCTGGTAGCCCACCAGCATGTTCAGCCCGATGGCCGCGATCGTGTAGAACGCGATTTGCTGGGCAATGCGCATGGCATAGCCGTTGTTCGCGAAGATGGGGACCACGAAGATCAATGCCGCCGCTAGCAGTGCCAGCACCAGGGTGCCCACGGTGATTCCGCAGAAGATGGGCAGATCCAGGCGGTGGCGCCAGAAGGACGCTGGCACGCCTACACCTTCTCCGCGGTCACGCGCTGAAATAGGCCCATTGGGCGCCAGGCCAAAATGATGATCAAGAAGAAGAAGGTGACGGCGTCACGGAAGGATGGGCTGAATGCGGCCGTGATGAACTCCGCCACACCCAGACCCAGCCCCACGATCAATATCCCCACGGGATTCTCGATCCCGCCGATGATCGCCGCGGCAAACGCCTTGAGCCCAAGAAGCGCCCCCATCTCGGCGTGGGCGAAGATCACCGGGGCCACCAGGATCCCCGCGATCCCCGCCAGACACGAAGAGATTACGTAGGCCACAACCACCATCTGGCGCACGTTGATACCCATCAAACCCGCGGCGGTGGGGTTGAACGCTACCGCCTGGAGTGCCTTGCCAAACGTTGAGCGCTTGAGGAACAGCATCAAGGCTGCCATGGTGACGAGCGACGCAATGATGATGAAAAGCTCCTGGGGAAAGAAGCCAACTGGGCCCAGATTGATGGCGGTGTCGCCAAATGGCGACGGCACCCGCTTCTGCTCCCGGCCCCAGTACAGCTCCGCGAACTGGCGGAGAATCACGCTGGCCCCCACCGTGCTCAGCACCCAGCCCACCGAGAGGAGCTGGCGCAATGGGCGGATCGCGATGCGCTCCACGACGATGCCCATGATGGCCATCAAGACGAGCACAACGGGGAAGACGGCGAGGAATGGAAACCCCATCAACACAAGCAGCGTGAAGCTGCTGAGCGCGCCCACCATGAGGAACTCACCCTGCGCGAAGTTCACGGTCTCAGTCGTCGTGAACGTCACGTAATAGCCCTGCGCGATCAGGGCATACACGCTGCCTAGCGCAACACCGCTGACGAGCGCCTGGGGGAGAATGCGGAGAAAGTCGGTGATCGAGTCCATCAGGGCCTCAGTGGCGAGGTCGGAAACTGGTGATTGTGGTCACGTTCGCTCCGAGACTGGTGCGGAACGAGAAACCGGGCCGAACAGTCGACCCGGTTTCTTCCGTCTGACGAGACCAGCCTCTACTGCGCCTTCGAGAGGACACCGCCCTTGTAGATGGCGGCGAACATGTCCTTGCCTTCAAGCGAGTGGTGGCGGGCGGGTCCAAACGGCTTCGCTGGCGCCGCCGTCACCCCCTGGAATCCCTCGATTCCCTCGATCGAATCACGGAGTTTCTTGGCGTCTGGGCCAGCCTTGGAGAGTGCTTGCAACATCATCTTCGTGGCGTCATAGCCCTGCGCCGAGGTGATCGGGAACGGGTTCTCCTTGTAGGCGGCATCCATCTTCTTGGCGAAGTCGGCGGCGGCCGGACTCTGATCGTTTGTGAAGGAGGCCACGGTGATGACACCCTCCACGAGGTCCTTCCCCGCCAGCTCGGGCACGACTGGATCAGAGAAGCCCCAGGCGCCAGAGAACTGGACCTTGTAGTTGATCTTCTGAGCGCTTCGAAGCAGGTTGGCGTCCTCCGGCCCCAGGCCAAAGTTGATGATCTGCTTCACGCCGGCCTGCTGCAGCTTTTGGAGCTGAGAGGTCATGTCGGTGTCGCCAACGTTGTAGGTCTGCGTCTCCAGGATCTTGAAGCCAGCAGCGGGGATCAGCTTGTCCGCGGTTGCCTTGGACGCGGTGCCATAACCCGTCGTGTCGTGCATCAGTCCAATGGCATCCCAGCCCTTGGACTTGGCGTAGTTCAGGATGGTCTCCACCTGGAAGTTGTCCTGCATGGAGGCGCGGAACATCCATGGCGATGGCTTGCTCTTCCCCTCCTCGTACACGGGACCGTCGTACACGAGACTCACAGAGGTGGCAATGGGGACGATGGTAGGAATCTCTGCTTCCTCCACCTTGGGGCGGAAGGCCAGGCCATTGCCAGAGTTCACGGGGCCAAGGACACCAATGACCTTGTCCTGAGTGATGAAGCGCACCACGTTGTTGACGGCGATCTCAGGCTTCACCTGATCGTCCAGGAAAACAACCTCAACCTGACGACCCTGATAGCCGCCCGCCTCGTTGAACTCCTTCACGCAGATCTCGACTCCACGGCGCATGTTCACGCCGAAGTTGGAGGTTGCGCCCGTTAGCGAGATGCTGGATCCAATCTTGATAGGGGCACCGCCGCCGCCCTTGGTGGCGTGGTCAGCACAGGACACGGTGCCGCCGCCCGCGGCGGGCTTCGCCGCGTCCGCTGGCTTCGCGGCCTCGGCCGGTTTGGCCGCTTCAGCCGGCTTCGCAGCGGCGGTGGCGGCGGGCTGCGCGGCAGGTGCCGCCGCCGTGGTGGCTGCCGGCTTGGCCGCCTCAACTGGCTTCCCGGCGTCCTTGGCCGCCGGCGCCGCCGGCGAGGAGCACGCGGCCAGCAAGACCATCGCGGAACCGAGGGAGAACACCCTCAAGACCGCGCGAGCGTGACGACTGGTCACTCGCATACCCTGACCTCTAACTAGAGTGCGTGTGGATCAGCGCTCAATGTGCACGAGTCCGCGATTTCCGCGGTCCCGCGCTGTTCAGCGCACGCCTCGAGATCAGTGCCGAAGCGGCATCGCTCCGAGCGCGTGGCTCACTATAGCCACGCGGTCAGCGAGTGTCAATGAGTGCGGTGGGGCAAACTCATACCTGACCGTGCCCCCACACGGCGAGAACGCTCCAGACCGTCCAATCCGCAACCCCGCGCTAAACGCCACCCCATTTCGGCGGGCAGCCGCTATGCTTCTCCTTCAGCCGGCGGCAGCGACCAGGCCGCCCACTTGAGGTATCGCTACGTGTCGTTCAGCCTCCGCATTGCGCTGCTTTGCTCCCGCGCCTGCGCCATCCTGTTTCTGGCCACGCTCGTTCCTGGCGCATCCCTGGCGCAGGAGGAGCGCGAGGACAGCGTACCGGAACTGATGGAACGCGCGCGGACAACCGATGATCTGTCGAACGTCATCAACGCCGCTCGGGTAGGAGCGCTGGCCGCGTCACCGCCCACACGCCAGGCCCTGACCGCGGCGCGCGCCCGGAGCGTGGCCGATCTCGATCCGCTGTCCACGGCCCGTGTGCACGCCCTGCTGTCTCAAGAGGCCTTCGTCCGCGCAAATGCCGTGCTCCAGCTTTGGATCCCTCGCCGCGATCCCTCCACCGGCCTGTTCCCCACCTCCACCCAGGCGGACGGCCGGGTGTGGGCGTATGGAGACACCGGGTCTGATCTGTTCCCGCACCTCGCAATCGCGGCTCGGCTGCTCGCACCGACCCAATACTCAATCTTCCTCGACACGCTCACGGCGGAGCGCCGTCGCGGGACCGGGCTCCCAGACGACATCACGATCCCCACGGGCGAGGAGCGGCGCCTGCCCACGGCGGATCGGATCTTTGGGACCGCCGAGTTCGCCAAGGACGGCCTGTTGCCGCTGATCGAGCGCACCGGCCGCGACCCGTGGCTGGGCCGCATGGTCGAGGTCACCGATGCCATCCTCGCACGCTCGAGCGTACCTACCAGGAACCATGGTCTCATCGCGGCTGACTCCACCGAAGTCAACGGCGACATGCTCCAGGTACTGGCGCGGCTCTACTGGCTGACCGGCGAAGACAAGTACTTACTGGCGGCAGACCAGATCGCCGAGACGTACCTGGACGATGTGCTCCCACACACCACCTACCTGCCGCCAAACCGCTGGGACTTCATCGACAACGAGCCAATCGAGCGCCGCCGATTCCGTCTATCGGACCACGGCAACGAGATCGTCTCCGGGCTGGTTGAGTGGCACATTGCGGCCACCCTCGCGGGGCGCGGGCGAGCGCCCGAGCATCGCGAGACGATTCGGCGAATGTTGGACCGGCTGCTGGACCGGGCGCGGAACGAGGACGGCCTGTGGCGTCGCGTCATCGAAATCCCTTCAGGACGGATCGAGCAGGACGGACTCACCGATAGCTGGGGCTATCTGTTCCAGGCGTATCTGGCCCAGGCAAAGCTGGAAGAGAGCATTCCGGGCGGCGATGTGGCCCGTGCGAAGATGTATCGAGAGGCGGCGCACAACGCCCTCTCAGCGCTCCCCCGGTACCGTTTCTACCAGTGGGAGCGCGGGAAGATGGACGGCTACGCCGACTCGATCGAGGGCGCGCTATACGTTCTCAACGAGTCTGCTTCAGCAGAGGGTGAGGCGTGGGTCCTGGACCAGATCGGCGTGCTCTTCGGCTACCAGGATGCGACCGGCCGAGTGCTGGACCGCGATCTGGACGGCAACTTCATCCGCACGGCGCTCCTCTATGGGTACTGGCTGACCCAGGGTGCACGCGCCGAGCCGTGGACTCAGGACGTGTACCTGGGCTCCGCACAGGAGGGCGGCTGCCTCGTGACGAGCGTCTCAGCGGCTGGCTCATGGAGCGGACGCGTGGTATTCGATACGCCAAGACACCGCGAGAACCTCCACCTGCCCTTTGACTACCCCCGGCTGAACAAGTGGCTGGAATGGTTTACCGCGGCCGACACCACTGTGTACGAGGTACAGTTTGGCGGCGGCGTGGGCCGCGCCACCGGATCTCAGCTCGCGGAAGGTCTACCGCTTCGCCTGGCGCCGGGCGACGAGACGGTCTTCCGAGTGTGCCCCACCAACGGCTGATCGCCGCCCTCCACGGAGCTAGCCGCGCACCGGGTCTGATTCTCGCTCGTCTCCGCTCGCCGTCTGCCGGGCACCCAGGGAATGCACTTGTCCGCCAAATGCAACAGGGCTGGCCTGAGCCAGCCCTCACTGCGGGACAATAGCGGAAATAGGCGCTACTTCAGCGTCATGAGGAACGCCACAATCTTGTCCACCTCGGCATCGGAGAGCTGACCGGGGCCGTAGGCAGGCATGATCGGCGGATATCCCTGGACGACGAAGGCCGCGGGCTGACGGATTGACTCCTTGATGTAATCCTGAGCGCTGGTGCCCGGCTTTCGGCCAGCGGCCACGGTCGCCATCTTCGACTGATCCGGGCCGGTTGCACCACCCACGCCGCCGACTATGTGGCAGCCAACGCACGCACCCTTCTTTTCCCAGAGCTCCTTGCCCTCCGCACACTCACCCTCGCACCCTTGGACGGCAATGCTCGGTGGTATCGGCGCCGGCGAGCCCTTCGCGATGTGCTCGCGGCTACGCTCGCGGACCATATCCCAGACCGCCACTTCCTTGCCGCCAAACTTCACCTTCTCATCGCCGTGGGTGATCATCAGCGCGAGCTCATGGATTTGCTCGTTGAGCAACGGACCGTTCTCGTCCTTGCTCCAGGCGGCCATCGGCGTGCCCGCGCGGCCACGGCTCACGGTCTTTGTGACCTTGGTGTAGGCCTCCTTGGCCTTCTCCGGGTCCTTGTCCATGAAGGCCGCGGTGTTGAGCGCCGGCGCGACGCGCGGTGGATCAGTGCCCGGCACGACGGCGCCGCGACCGTCTACGCCGTGGCAGATCGCGCAGTTAGAGGCGAACGTCTCGGACGCCCGCTCGATGCCGAGGTGCTCCTGGCGTACGAGCGCTCGCTCCTGGCGGCCGGGCTCCACAAACGCGTAGGCCGTCAGCAGCAGCACGGACACCAACATCATGCCCAGGATGACGACGACCTTTCGCTCCATCGCGGGATTGCCGGTGGGGACAGGGTTCTCGGGCAGGTGCGCCTTGGTGCCCACCGTGCTCGCGTACCACGCCAGCAGGACCAGGGCCAGAACCAGGCCCAGGGTCAGCAGGACCACTCCTGCGCTGATCTCCATGCTCAAAGCCTCCTAAAGATCAGCCGCTACGCGGGTGTCGGATCACTACTGTGATCGGCGCGGACCCGAACCTTGGCCAGGGTGGGATTTGTGTTCACGTAGATCTTTCCGTCACGGATGGAGAGCGGGAACGTGTCCATCGGGCGGGGCGCCGGACCCTGCACGATCTGGCCGTAGCGGTCGTACAGCGAGCCGTGGCACGGGCAGTTGAATTGACCCTTGGCAGCAAATTCGTCGAAGGTCGGGCCCTCCGGCTTCCACGGCACGGTGCAGCCAAGGTGCGGACATTTCCACCACAGCGCCAGGAACCCTTCAGGAACGCGCGCCAGGTAGAACTTACCCTCCTGGACCAGCTTGACGTCGCCCACTTTCATGCTGTCGACGGTTCCGGCCAGCACCTCGCCGCCGAAGGCGCCCACCTTCTTTGGCCAGAAGAAGCTGCCAAACCCACCCAGCCATTGACCCACCATAGCCAGGAAGACGCCCCAACCGGTACCTCGCAGTACAGCACGGCGACTCCAGAAGCCTCGTCGGCGCGGCGCCTGCTCAAACGGCGGCACGGACGAGGCACCGCGCTGCCGCGCCTCATCCGCGGCTTCACTTCCCGGGTAGAAGAGCCCCTCGCGGCTCTCGTTCTCAGCCATCAAACCCTCTCTTGCAGGATCGCGCGATCAAGCGGCACCGAACCGACCTCAGCCAACCGTCACTCAACGCGGTTCATCCGAGCGTCCCACGGCCAGTACAGATGCATGCCCTGCCCGCGGAAGAACGTACCGAAGATGGTTAGCACGATGTACGCCACGAAGAATCCCGTGAACAGCGCAATCATCCAATCACGGGCGCCCTCTGGCTTCGCCACCCGTTTCAAGAGGATGACCAGAAGCCAGATCGGCCCCAGCATGAGAATCAGCGGCACGACGATATCCACCAGGAGACCGGACTTGAAGAAGTCCACATGCGTGGATGCCGCCAGCGCGCTCATCATCGGCTTCACGCCGATCCACTCGTCGAACATGATCTCCAGCGCGAGGATGAGCGAGGTGAACCACGCGGTGTGCCAGGTAATCTTCAACGCCTTGGGCGTACCAAACCACTTGCCCACATCCCGCGTGTCGCGGTCGAAGTACGGGATGATGGCGATCAAAGCCAGGGCACCCGCCGGCACAATGACGCCCGCCAGAGCCGGGTGCATGTGGAGCAGCAGCTCCTGAAGGTTCAGGAAATACCACGGCGCCTTGGATGGATTGGGTGTCTTGTCGGCGTTGGCGTGGCCTTCCAGCGGCGCCTGGAGCACCACGGAGATCACGATCATCGTCAGCATCATCAGGACCGCTGACATGAACTCAATGGTCACGAGGTGCGGCCAGACGTACACCAACCGGCCTTGCTGATCCGCGGCAGGGCTGGATGTCGCGGCGGCGCTGGCGGCGGGTGCCGCCGCGGGCGCGGCCGTGCGCTGCGCAGCCGCCGCCAGTCGTTCGCGCTGCTGCGGAGACAATGCCGCGGCGGCAGCCGCCGCGGGACGCGCCGCTGCTGGAGCAGGAGCGGCGGCTGGTGCCTCGCCGTCCGCCGCGGGCGCGCGGCCAATACCCGCCGCGGCAGCGCGCTGCTTGTAGATCTTCGCCCGCTCAGCCGGCGACAGACCTGACAGGTCAGTCGTAGCCGCCAGCGGGTCTGCCCCGGGCGCGGAAGAAGCAGCCGGTGCGCTCGCCGCGGGCGCAGCCGGCGGCTGCGCGGCGGGCACGGGCCGCGGCGTCGGGGCTGGCGCAGGCGTTGCCGCGCCCTCCGCCGCTGGTGGTGGGGCTTTCCCCAGGCCGGCAGCAGCGGCACGCTCCTTGTAGAGCCGAGCACGCTCGGAGGCGCTCAGGCCCTCCATTTCGGGCGTGCGGTCGAGTGGACTGGACATCTGGTGCTCCGTTCCGTCTACCGGTCAGCCATCAGAGGGGTCCGGCGATTCCGCCATCCTTGCGGATCCGCCAGAAGTGCACGGTCATGAACAGCGCGGTCAGCAGCGGCAGCGCGATGACGTGCAGCACGTACCAGCGTATCAGCGTGTTGTCGCCGATCTCATACCCGCCAACCACGGCGAACTTGACGTCCGGGCCGATGATCGGCGTGGCGCCGGCCATGTTGGTGCCCACGGTGACAGCCCAGATGGCTAGCTGGTCCCAGGGCAAGAGGTAGCCGGTGAAGCTGAGCAAGAACGTCAGCGTCAGCAGAATCACCCCGACGATCCAGTTGAACTCCCGAGGCGGCCGGTACGCGCCCGTGTAGAAGACGCGAACCATGTGTAAGAAGACCGTGATCACCATGCCGTGCGCAGCGTATCGGTGCAGGTTCCTCAGCAGCAGGCCAAAGGTGACCACCGTCTCAAGGTCCTTCATGTCCTGATACGCCGCGTTGGTAGCCGGGCGGTAGTAGAACATCAGCAGGACGCCGGTGACTGTCAGCAGCAAGAAGAGGAAGAACGAGAGCCCACCAAGGCAGAACGTGTAGGTGATCTTTAGGCTCTCGCGACGTATCCGCACCGGGTGGAGGTGCAGGAATACGTTGTTGAACATGATCAGAGCTTGATTCCGCGGCGTGCTGGGATAGCCCGTGCGGAAGATGCTCTTGAAAACCCGGTTCTCGGTCAGCGCGCGGCGATAGTTACCGGCCCTGAGGTCGTCCAGGAACGGGCGCATCTCTTGCATGATGGAGGGGCACCTCGGATCGATCGCCGGCGTCGTGTGCCGAGCGACGCAATAGTACTCGCCGACGCGGGAGCGCGGCTATGCTGTGGGGCTGCGAAACCAGACTGGGTACCGGAGCGAGAGCAATGGTCTGAGCGGAGGTCTCAGGAACAGACTTGAGAGCATAGCGGGCGGCCGGGCGATGCCCTTCCGGTGGGGGATGCTACCACCGCGCCGGGCGCACGGTCAACGCGCCCCCGGCACGCCAGGCGCGCCCATCAGACGCGCGGATCCTCCATCTTGGAACCTTCCAACGCGTAGTGCTGCCTCGCTTCGGCCGCTAGGCTGAACGATCCCGTGACGACCACCGTGCCGACGGCGCCGGCTCGTGCCGTTGCCTGCTGAATGCCTCCCGCGACATCGGGCTCCACCAGACACACCAGTCCCAGCGCCCGGGCCACGGCGCCGAGCTCGATCGCGGCGCGCGACCTGGGTCCGGGAGCGGGCACGGCAACCACCCCGTCCAAGACATCGGCAAGCGGTCGGAGGAAGCCCCGAGCATCCTTGTCTCGATACATGCCCACCACGGCCCACCGCGGGCGCGGCAGCCCCTCCTCCTCGATTGCCCGAGCAAGGGCACGGCCGCTGGGCGGATTGTGAGCCGCGTCGATCACCACGCGCGGGTGGGCGGGCAGCACCTCGAAGCGAGCGGGGATCGCGGTGGTCGCCAGCGCGTCAGCCGTCAGGGCCGCGGAAGGGGCGGCCGCCGCTGCCGATTTGCACCAGACCTCGAACGCCGCCAGCGCCAGCGCCGCGTTCTGCCGCTGGTGCGCACCTCGGAGCCTCAACTCGGTTCGGAAGGGCGCGCCCGCCACGTGTCCCAGAATTGATGCCTGGCTCCCATCACGCGGCCGTCGGAACGGCTGGACAAAGCGGAGCTCCGAGCGAGCACGCGCCGATGCGCGTACTAACGCCTCCCGCGCGGGGCGAGGCTGGAGCGCGCTGACTGCCGGCCGGCCGCAACGGAGGATCCCCGCCTTCTCAACCGCGATCTTCGCCAACGTCCTGCCAAGCAACGCCGTGTGATCCATGCCGATGGGGGTGATCACGCTCACCGCGGGATCCAGCGCATTGGTAGCGTCCAGCCGTCCGCCCAGTCCCACTTCCACCAGAGCCAGCCGCACGCCCGCGTCTACGAACGCAAGGATGGCCAGCGCGGTAAACAGCTCAAATGTGGTCGGAGATCCTGCATCTGGGTGTGCCCGCTCGAGCGCCCCGGTCGCCGCTCGCAGGCGAGTGCACGCTCTCACGAAGGCGGGTTCTTCCACGGGGTGTCCGCCCAGGCGGACGCGCTCACGATAGGTGTGCAGGTGCGGCTGGGTATACGCGCCCACCGAGATCCCATGCGCCAGAGCCAACGACTCCATGAACGCCACGGTGGAACCCTTGCCCTTCGTTCCCGCCACCAGGATGACGCTCAGCGCGCGATCGGGCTGGCCCACGAGATCCAGCAGCGCTCGGGTACGGCCAAGCCGCCACTCTTCAGCAGGGTTGGCCCGAGAGCTCCACCCAACACCGCGCTCCCAGTCCGCAAAGCTCAGCAACCAGCGGAGCGCATCCGCATACGCGTCCACGATTAGCCGTCCTGTCGTCCCCAGCGCTGGCGCGCAAGCAGCGCGGGCAGCTCATCCAGGGATTGCACGACACTCCACGGATGGATGCCCCGTTCGCGCAGCACGTCTGCGCGGGCACGGAATCCGATGAATGGCACGCCCGCGTCGACGGCCGCGGCGCCATCGAGCCAGGAGTCACCGATCATCACCGTCTCCGCGGCACTGCTGCCGAAGTGACCAACGGCGCGATGGATCCCAGCCGGGTCGGGCTTCATGGGTACCTCGTCCCTGGTGAGCACCAGGTCGAAGCATGCGTGCAGGCGGAATCTCTCCAGTGCATCCAGCGTGGCCGGTCGCGCATTGTTGGTGAGCACGGCAAGCCGCAATCCAGCGGTCCGCAGCTCCGCCAGCACCCGGCCGGCGCCGTCTTCCACTGTCGCCTCGCGCATCCCTGAGATCTCGTAGCGGAGCACGATGTTCCAGGCCTCCAGACCCAGAGAGGTTCCGCGCTCCCCATCCCACGACTCCGCCAAGGCAATGATGCCGCCTATCGACCGCCGAGACACCTCCGCTGCCGGCTCCTGCAACGCGTCGGCTCCGCTCAGCAGGCCAATCAGGTCGTGCCGAATGCCGGTGAAATCAATGCGCGAATGGACAACGGTGTTGTCCAGATCGAAGACAGCTACGCGCGCATACAGCGGCCCAGTCCGCCTCCGATCCCCTACGATCTTGTCGGATGGGTGCTGCCGCGTTGGTTCTGGCGTCAAGGGTCGATCTGTCATGGGTCGATCATAGTGTGGCTCGGTGGTCGGCGGCCGCATGGGGACGGATGCCGCGGCTGGACCGTGGGGCGGTGTGGTGCGCTCGGAATCTCGCCTTCGTTGAGATCCTGCTGCTGACCGCGCTGCCCCTAGAACGGCGCGGCGCCTCGGCGGCCGACCGGACCAGAACGCTCGCGGGTGCCGTCGCCGCGGTGTGCCTTGCCACGGCTGGCGTGGCGGCCCTGGGCAAAGTCGCCAACAGAACGCGCCCGTTCGCCCAGATCAGCCGCGGCGAGCATCCGCTGCCACATCGACCTGACCGTTCGTTCCCATCGCGGCACGCGGCGTGTGCCGCGGCCTTGACCGCCGCGGCAGCACGCCCGGCCCCGCGCATCGGGAGCATCATGGGCACGCTGGGACTGATTCTCTCCGTGTCACGCGTGTACGCGGGACTCCACTACCCAAGCGACGTGATCGCCGGGTGGCTCCTGGGCACCCTGTGCGGACTCGTCGCGCGTCAAGCGACAATACGCTCGTGATCAACCCACCGCATCCCATCAGGCGCTCATTGGGCCTCGCAATCGTCGCCACGGCAGCGACATTGGCCACTGCCTGCGGGGCCTTCTCGCAGGCGTCACCCACCCCCACGACGGCTCCACGCCCGGCGGGGTCGCCATCACCTGCCGCCGCCCTCGCTCCCACGTCGTCGCCGGCCCCGCTTCGCCCGCTGGCGGGGGGTGGCGTCCCAATTCCGCGCGATCAGCCTCAATCGCGGGCGCCCGCTGGCGGACCGCTGCCCCAGGTAAGCATCCCCCGCATTGACCCCACGCCAGGCCGTCCAGCGGCACCGGTGATTCCCGCGTTACCAGCGGGAGCAGTTCCGCCGGATCCACCGCGTGCGACCACCCCGCTGAATCCGCTGCCCACGCCCATTCCAGCGCCGGGCCTGGGTCAGGCGGGCGGCACCGCGGGCGCGGCGGCCGCGGCCGCTGGAGGTGGCGTGGCTATTCCCACTATCGTGCCAATACCCACACCGCTGCCGCCGCGCATCGCCACGCCCGGAGCCATCGAGTTCCCGGGCGGCCGCGGACAGTAGCGGACGCCGGTAACAAGAACGCGGCCGCGGTGCACGTTGCATCGCGGCCGCGAGAACCCTGAGCGAACGGTCAGGCCTTCGGAGGCACCAGATCGTTCAGTCGCGCGCGAACGCCGTCCGCGTCGTTGAACCACTTGGCGTTGAGCTCCGTGTACTCGGCCCATTCGGTGGGTACGGCCGAATCGTGGAAGATAGCACTCACGGGGCACTCTGGCTCACACGCGCCACACTCGATGCACTCATCGGGGTTGATGTACAGCGTGCGATCCGCCGCCTCGTCTCCCAGGTAGATGCATGAGACGGGGCAGACGTCCACGCAGCTCTGATTCTTGACATCTACACAGGGCTCCGCGATCACGTAGGTCACTGTGGGCTCTCCAGGCGTGGCATCATCTCGGAGCGATGAAGCTCCACGTCAAGCATACGCCACGGACGTTGCGGCCACGGGTAAAGGGAGGTAAACGCTCAGTAAACGCGGGCGTCTCAACCTCGTCCGGCGGAGCTGCTGTGTGAATGCGTCATCCGCGGCATTGACGTCCGGCACCGCCCGGCACCTGGGTAGGATTCGCGGCGTGATTGCCGCCGCCCAGGACCTGGTGGATGTGCTGCGCCAATCGGCCGCCACCGTGGCGGAGGCCACCCGGGCGGACGCCGTGTCCATTCGGATCGGCCCCAGCGGCGGCGCCGCCGTGGTCCACGTGCGGCGCGGGCGGGGGGTGGATCCGGCCACGATGCTTACGCGCCTGGACGTCCCGTTGACCATTCGCGGCCGGCGGGTGGGCATGGTCACGGCGCACCGCGCGAGCAGGCGCGCGTTTCCACCCCAGACTAGCGCGTTGATGGGAGCGTTTGGCGGGCCGATCGCCATGGCTATCGACAACTCGCGACTATACGACGCACTGCAGGATAGGTTGGCGGATCTGAGCCGGCTGGCCGGTGCCAGCGAAGCCGTGGCGGCGCTAGGCGATGTGGAAGGCGTGGGCGCCCGGATCACGCGGCACGCGGCGCACGTTGTGGGCGCAGAGCGCGCGGCACTGCTCACCCAGGATCTGGTCACCCGTGCCTACGCGGCAAGGGTCCCAGCGTTTGGCATTCCGAAGGTGGAGATCAAGGCGATCGAAGCCTCGTGCGACGAACAGGATCCATCTCTCTCAGCCGTCCTGTCAGGTGAACGCGCCTTCATCGCCAACGATGTCCGGAGCGACCGTCGCGCGGTCGCCGTCGCGGCGCGGGACCTGGGCGAGAGATCCGTACTGGTGGTCGGGCTGCCCGCGGCAAGCGGGTCTCGCGCGCTGCTCCGGGTCTCCAACAAGGTGGATGGACTGTTCACGCAGCAAGACGCGCGCCTTCTGGGGGTGTTCGCGGCACAGGCCGCCACCGCGCTGCAGAACGCGTCGCTCTACGGGCGGGTTGTGGACGAGCGAGAGCAGCTCAGGGAGCTCGAGGCGCTCAAGTCCCAGTTTCTCTCCCTGGTGTCCCACGAGCTACGCACCCCCCTCTCCTCAATCAAGGCGTCCGCCGAGGTCCTCCTCGCCACCGCCGCACCGAGCATCCAGCCGGCCCGGCTCAGGCTGCTCCAGAACATCGACCGCTCAAGCGATCGTCTCAACTCATTGATCACGGACCTGCTCGACCTGGTGCGGCTGGACGGCGGCAAGCTGGAGCTCAATCGTGAGCGGGTGGACCTCCGTGAGGTCGCCGACGACGCGGCAAGCACGGTCCGCCCCCTCGCGGACGCCTGGGGACAACGGATTCGCCTCTGCCAATCACCGGACCGGCTGCCCGTTATGGGAGATCGACGCCGGCTGGAACAGATTGTGTTGAACCTACTGACCAACGCCGTCAAGTACGGAGCGAGCGCCGGTAACATCTGGGTGACGGTGGGTCACGCGGCTGACGGCCAGGTCTGGCTGACGGTGCGGGACGAGGGCCAGGGTATCGCGGAGTCAGACCAGCAGCGGATCTTCGAGCGGTTCTATCGATTGCCCGGAGAGCTTACGGACCGCGCACCGGGAACCGGGCTTGGGCTGCCGATCGCCGCCGCGCTGGCGGAGCTACATGGCGGCACCATCCGGGTGGAGAGCGCGCCGGGACTGGGCAGCACGTTTTCGTTGCTGCTGCCCAGGGTGGGTTGACCGCCGGGCGCCCCGGGGAGACCGCGTGCGTATCCTGATTGTTGATGACGACCCAGATCTGCTCGAGGCTCTGGGCCTGGGTCTGCAGCTCCAATGGCCGGGCGTGGAGATCCTGACCGCCAAGGACGGCGAGGAGGGTCTGAGAGCGTTTGAGCGCCAGCAGCCTGATACCGTGCTTCTGGACGTGGGCCTGCCAATCCGAGACGGGTTCAGCGTGCTGCGCGAGATCCGGCAACGCGCGGACACGCCGGTGATCATGCTCACCGCCCGGGGGGATGAGCTGGACAAGGTACGTGGCCTGGAGATCGGGGCAGACGACTACGTGACCAAGCCCTTCAGCCCGCTCGAGCTCCTGGCCCGGATCAAGGCCGTGATGCGGCGCTCCGAGCTGGCGCCGCCCGTCCGCACGACACCGTCGTTCGTCTCCGGTGACTTAGAGGTCAGCTTCGACACGCGAGAGGTAACACGCGGAGGCGTCCCTGTGGCGTTGACCGCCACCGAGTACCGCGTCCTGTACCAGCTTGTGCGGAACGCCGGTCACGTGATGCCACGCGAAGCACTGCTCGCGCGCGTCTGGGGTGAGGCCAACCGCGACCAGGCTGACTATCTCAAGGTGTACATCAGCCGTCTTCGGAGCAAACTGGAGGATGACCCGGAACACCCGCGGCACATCCTCACGGAGCGGGGCATCGGCTACCGGTTCAGCCGGCCGCAACCGCTCCGCTGAGCACGCTGTCCACCGCCTCCAGCACCTTTGCCAGGCGGTACGGTTTTGGCAGCACGCGCGAGATGCCACGCGGCGGGTGGTCCGGGTCCAGCTCGTTGCCCCAGCCGGTCACCAGGATCACCGGCGTGTTCGGAGAGCGCAGCCGGACTGCCGCGGCCACCTGAAGCCCATTCAGATCCTGCATGCCCAGGTCCGTCATGACGAGCTCATGGACGGAGGGGTCGAAGCGAGCAAGGGCCTCCGTGCCGCTGGTACACGCCACAACAGAATGCCCCTCTGATTCGAGAAGCCTCTGGAGGACCGATGCCAGCGCGGGCTCATCGTCAACCACCAGGATGTGTCGCTTCACGTCACGCGGCACCGGGGGCGGGAGCTCCGCAGGCGGTTCCTGGGCGGAGACCGGAAGCTCAACGATGACCGTGGTGCCCTGGCCAGGAGCCGTCTCTATGGAGAGCTGGCCGCCATAGCGCTGAACGATTCCGTAAGAGACCGCGAGGCCCAGCCCCGTGCCGCCCTCACCCTTGGTGGTGAAGAACGGGTCAAGCGCGCGCCGACGAATGGAGGCTGCCATGCCCACGCCCGTGTCCGCCACCGAGATCCGAACCATCTCATCCATCCGCTGGGCTGAGATGGCGATTCGCCCGCCGCCTGGCATGGCGTCCACGGCGTTGATGATGAGGTTAGTCAGGACCTCTCGGAGCTCCGCTGCCGTGGCCGAGACGAACAGGTTCGGTTCCACGTCCAGACTGGTCTCAATGGACCTACCCGAGGCGTTCGCCTTGTCCCGCCACTCGGAACGGGTGAGATCGATGGCGTCGCGAGCGACGGCCAGGACGTCCACGGGCTCGGGTGGCGAATGCTCCCGCACGCGCCCGAATTCCTGGATCCGCCTCACCGTCTGCGCGCCATCCTCGGCCGCTTGCTCGATGACGCGTAGCGCCTCTGAGATGCGGCGGGGATCCATCCCGCCGCGCTCGAGCTCCAGACGGGCGAGCTCCGCCCGGCCAAGCACGCTGGCAAGCAAGTTATTGACGTCATGCGCAACACCAGAAGCGAGCTGACCCAGCGCACGCAGCTTGTCCGCTTGCACCCGGCGCTCCTCTGCCCGCCGCGCGTCCGTCACGTCGCCGATTACGCTGGCAGCGCCCGTCACGGCACCGCCCGGGTCTCGGATCAGATTCGTGGTGATGACCAGAATTCGGTCATCGCCATCAATCTCCGCGACTATCTCGCGCTCTGGCTGGTCGTTGCCGGTCCGCAGAGCCAGCGCCGCGGGCCGCTCCGCATCTGGGATGGGTACGCCCTCGATTGACTTCATCACGGGGACAATCTGCTCGGCACGCTTCCCGAGAATCGAGGACACCGGCTGGTGGAATATCCGCGAGGCCGCGCGATTGGCAGAGGTGATGTGGCCATCCGCGTCCACCAGGATCACCCCGCGGCCGATGCTCTGCATGATCGTCTCGATCTGGGCAGCGCGCGCGGCCTCGAGGCGAGCCGCGGCCTGCTGCGACGCGTACAGGCGGGCATTGTTGATGGCCACCGCCGCCTGGAGTGCCAGCAACGCCAGGATCTGCGCGTCCTCTTCGTCGAAGCCGGTGGAGCCCGTCAGCCGATACACGCCTATCACGCCCAGACGCAGATCGCCCAGCACCAACGGCGCCCCCACCGCCGCCCGCACACCCTGGCTGCGCGTGTACTCGACCGCGTTATCCCAGGACGCGTAGTCGTTGACGACGATCGCCTCGCCACGCGCCATGCAGGCGCCCACAAGGCCCTCGCCCAGCTTGCGAGGCGTCGGGACGAAAAGACCAGTCTGGCCCGTCCGGTTCGCGGGCTTGAGGAGCCCACGAGCGTCATCCCACTCGTAGTACACGGCCACGTCGCCCGACAGCAGACGCACGACTTCGCCCAAGACCAACGGCAACAGCTCCCGCTCATTGAGCTGCCCTGCCACCGCGGCGGATACGCGCTGGAGCCCGAGCAATCTATCGGCGCGCTGACGGGCGGCGTGCTCCGCGGAACGGATTCGCAGAAGTGCCTGGACCCGCGCGCGGAACTCATCCAGATCGAACGGCTTGGGGAGGTAGTCGTCCGCACCCGCACCCAGCCCCTCGATAACCGACTGCCGCCCCCGGCCGGACAACATGAGCACCGGCAATCCGTCGCCGTGGAGTTTCTTCAAGGCACGGCACGTCTCGAAACCGTCCATGCCCGGCATCATGACGTCCAGGATCACGAGATCGGGCGGCCGATCGTTGGCCATCGCGATGGCGCGGGTGCCATCCGGCGCGGTGGTCACGCCGTACCCCATACGCTCCAACAACGCCACGACCAGGGCGCGGCTGTCCAGCTCATCATCTACAACGAGCACGCGAAACCGTGCGGAGGGGGTGGTCATCGAGATCGCCGTGGGCTCCTCACAGCCAACCGGCTCCCACCAGCCGGCGCGAAGTTGAGACAAATCGGTCCAAAAAGACGCCCGAAGGGTACGGGTTTGAGCGGTCGTACGTCCAGCTACTCAACTGGATCTGAGCGAGCGGGCCATGAGCCCCAGGCCACCGACGAGCAGGACCAGGATGAGCACGGTGTTGAACAGGCTCGTCGGCTGGAAGAAGATCGTGAGGTTTGCCAGGATCCCCACGAAGATGATGGCGGCGCCCGCGATGGTCACCAGCCACCCCAGTACGTTCTTGGCGTCGTAAAACAGCATGACCACGCCAATGAGCAGGGGGATCAGACTGGCGCCAAACATGTCATAGCCAAACAGGCGCCAATAGTGGCTGGTCACCAGCACCCGATCCATCAGCAGGTAGCCGCCGGACGCGGTCATGCCAAGTCCAAGGACAAAGGTGCCCAGCCCGCCGCTGGTCCCCCCAACGTCGGTGATTCGGCGTCCCGATCTCCCGAGCTCTTCCATGAATACGAGCTCCCGGCTCTAGAATGGCTGCAGACGATGGTAGCGTGTCTCGCGAGCAGTTCTGTCGCGATGCCGGACCGTCCGAGTAATGGTGACGCGATCGTGACTCCCGCAGTTCCAGAGCAACGCGACTCGAGGACACTTGTCCTCTGGGACGGCGGCTGCGGCTTTTGAAGGCGCGTCGTCGCCTGGGTCGGGCGACACGACCGCGCCGGCCGGCTGGAGATCGTCCCCTATCAGGCTGCACCTAGCCCACCGATGACGGAGGCGCTGCAAGCAGCTTGCGCCGAGGCCGTGCACACCATCTCACCGGACGGACGGGTGATGCGAGCCGGCCGCGCCGCCCTATGGATCATGGCGGAGCTGGGATGGCCCCGACTCGCGCGGCTGCTGGGCACCTGGCCTTTCATTGTGCTGGTAGAGCTAGGGTACCGTCTTATCGCGAACAATCGGCCGTTGCTCGGCCGGCTCTTGTTTGGGAGCTAGCTCGCCAGGACGTGGCGCGTCGCCGTATCAGCGAGGGGCGGCGCTGACCGCTCTGCATAGTCAACGGCGGCATCGATCTCGTCGTTGACCCCGCGGAGCAGCCCATCGGCATCTGACTCGGTGAGCAGCCCCAGGCCAAGCAGATACGTCCGCATGGCTGGAAGGGGGTCGTGCTCGCGCTCGCGCTGGATCTCCGCCTGCTCACGGTAGTTCTCGATGCCCACATGGCTGGTGTGCAGACTGAAACGGTACACCCGGGCCTCGATGACGGTCGGGCCTTCGCCCGCCAGCGCTCGCTCGCGGGCCTCGCGAACTGCCTGGTTCACCGCGAAGATGTCCATCCCATCCACGGACACACCACGGATGCCGTACGCGGCGGCGCGATCGGCCACGCTGCTCACCGGAGACTCCAGCCGGAACGGGACGGATATGGCGTAGCGGTTGTTCTCGCAGAGCAAGATGACCGGCACGTGGTGGATCGCGGCGAAGTTGAGGCCCTCGTGGAAGTCACCCTTACTCACGGCACCCTCACCGAAGGTGGCAAACGAAACCGCCGCCTCCCCCCGCAGCTTGCTCGCGAGCGCGGTGCCTACCGCGTGCGGGATGTGCGTACCCACGCTGCTGGAGTTCGTGATGAGCCGCAATGATGGGTCGGACCAATGGCAGGGCATGGGCCGTCCGCCGCCGTTGGTGGCCGCCGCTCGTCCGAAGTGGTCCAGCATGATCTGGCGGGCGGTCTGGCCGCGGGCTAGCGCTGATGCCATGCCGCGGTAGAACACGTACAGCGAATCTTCCGGACGGAGCGCCAGGACGGCACCGATCTGGGCCGCCTCGTGCCCTTCAGACGGCACCGCGATGTGGACTCTCCCCTGCCGTGCCAGCGTGAGCGTACGCTCGCTCATGCGCCGCGCCAACACCATCAGGCGGTAGACGCGTATCACCTCGTCATCTGACCAGCCCAGAAGGGTGTGACGCGGTGTCGTGGCGACATCCTGGCTCACGGCGCTCCTCCGTACCCTCAGCGGCCCATCGATGAGCTCCACACGACGGTAAGACGGGCTACTGAGATTGTACCGAAGCGTCCCGCACAGCCCGGCTGAACCCCAAAGCAAGTGTGCGCCAGATGACAGCGCAACCGTTGCGGCGCGGACAGACGCGTCGCGACCGGCAGCGTAGGCTGAGATCAAGACATGTGCCCGTCACGTGAATCAAGGGCGCGTCCCGAGAGAGGCGCCCAGATCGCTGGAGAACACTCATGGCAATGACCTTCTCAAACGGTGTGGCAACCCCGGCCGCGATGCGCGTGATCCACCCGCTGAGCATTGAGGCAGAGCTGACCTGCCTGATGTGTGGCCGCGTGGTGGGTGACATCGTCGCAGGGCGAGCGGTGCACCACGCCGGCTGCTCCGGTCGGCTTGGGGTGGAGCGGGGATTGATCCGCTGCTGCAAGTGCGGTGGCCCGGTCTCCCGCGAACCCATGATGGGGCTGTCTTCGCGCTGAGTACGCCGATCGCCCACCGGAAACGCCTGCGCCGCAAGCGCTCCTTACAATAGGCGGACCATCCGCGCAGGCCGCGGCGTCGAGGGCCGGAGCTGATCCGCCGACTGCTTATCGCCAACCGAGCTGAGATCGCCGCACGAATCAGCAAGACGTGCCGCGAGCTCGGGATCATCTCGATAGCGGTGTACTCGTCGGCCGATCGCGGTGGCCTCCACGCGCGGTCGGCCGACGAAGCCATTGAGATTGGCCCGGCTCCAGCGGCTGAGAGCTATCTGGACGCCGCGCGGATCATCGACGCGGCGCGCCGCGCGCGGGCGGACGCCGTGCATCCCGGCTATGGATTCCTGTCCGAGACCACCGAGCTGGCCCAAGCTTGTCTAGATGCCGGGCTGATCTACGTGGGGCCGGGCATAGACGCGCTGGCGGTGGCGGGGGACAAGTCGCGCTGCCGGTCACTGGCGCGGACCGCTGGCGTGCCGGTTCTGCCTGGCTACAACGGGGAGGACCAGCGTGACGAGACGCTACGCTCCGAGGCTGACGCACTGGGTTTTCCGCTGTTGATCAAGGCCGCGGCCGGAGGCGGCGGTCGCGGGATCCGAGTGGTGCGCGCCGCCGACGAGCTCGCGGATGCGCTCGCAGCGGCCAGGCGAGAAGCGGCGGCCTCATTCGGCGACGACCGGGTGATCCTGGAACGATACCTGGAAGCCGCCCGCCACGTTGAGGTCCAGGTCCTGGGCGACCAGCACGGAAGCGTGATGCACCTGGGCGAGCGCGATTGCAGCGTGCAGCGCCGGCACCAGAAAGTGGCGGAAGAAGCACCCGCCCCGGACCTATCCGAGGCAACGCGATCCGCGCTGCACAGCTCAGCGCTGACGCTGGCAGGCGCCCTGCGCTACACAAACGCCGGCACGTGTGAGTTCCTGGTAGACGGTGGTGGTCAGCACTACTTCATCGAGATGAACGCCCGACTTCAGGTTGAGCACCCGGTGACGGAGGCAGTGACCGGCCTGGATCTTGTGGCACTCCAGTTGGCAGTGGCGGACGGCGAGCGGCTGGCGTCGATCGTCCCGGCGGTATCGCCGCGCGGACACGCTATTGAGCTGCGGCTGTTTGCCGAGGACCCAGGGGCGGGGTTTCAACCAGACCCGGCCCGCATCGAGAGCCTGAGGCTGCCCAACGGGCGGGGCATTCGGCACGATATGGGGTACGCTGCCGGGGACACCGTGCCGCCGCACTACGACGCGATGGTGGGCAAGCTGATCGTCCACGGCGAGACACGCGACCACGCGCTACGGACGGCGGGGTGGGCGCTGGAGCACTACGAGGTAGCGGGACCGCGCACGAATCTATCGTTCTTGCGCTGGCTGGTCTCTAGCCCGGGTTTCAGCGCCGGCGGCGTACCCACCAGCTATCTGGCCGACCACTGGCACGTGGAGCCCACCACTCCACCCACCGCTGAAGCAGTGGCGGCCGCGGCGCTGGCTACGGCACTCAGGCCAGCCGCGGCGGGGAGCGACGCCTGGACGCGCATTGGTCACTGGCGGGCGGCGTGCGTGGAGATCCCAATATCTCTCCAGACGGAGGGTGCGAGACAGACCGCGTGGTTGACCCGTCTGGACACGGGGTCCGCAGGGGACCACTGGCGGTGCCGGGTCGGCACGGCGGAGCTGACCGTGCGCGCCGACGGTGACTCGCGGTTCAGGATTGGTACGCGGGCGAATCTGGCCGATGGCACTGTGGTGGCCCGAGTGGAGCAACACGCGACGGGCGTGACGGTTGAGCTGAACGGGGTGAGTCATCGCTTCGAGACGGCGGCCCCACCCACGCTTCGCACCGACTCCGATACCTGGGCAAGCGACGCAGACGGCGTGGTCCGCGCACCGGTACCGGGAAGGATCTCACGGCTCACGGTTCACCCGGGCGCCCACGTGGCGCCGGGCCAGGTAGTGGCGATCGTTGAATCCATGAAGATTGAGCACACCGTGGCGGCTGGCCGAGCCGCTACCGTGACCAGCGTCGGCGTGAGCGAGGGGGACTGGGTGGAGCGCGGGGCGGCAATCGCACACTTGACGCCAGAATGATGAGCGGCCACGCCCGGGTAGGGCTTGTGGTGCCCACCGCCGACCCCTAGAATCGGCTGGGCAAAGGATGGACGACGACCTGGTGAGATTCGTGGCGGTATCCCTGGGCGGGGTGCTGGGTGCCAACGCCCGGTATCTGGTGGGAACCTGGGCGGCGACCCACCTGGGCCCGGAGCTCCCGTATGGGACGATTATCGTCAACGTCACCGGCAGCGTCCTGGTGGGTCTGCTTCTGACACTGGTGGGAGAGCGATTCCCCGCCGCGCCGCCCATCTTGCGCCTGTTCTTCGTGGTGGGTTTCCTGGGAGCGTACACCACGTTTTCGGCATACGCCTGGGAGACCGTGCAACTCGCGACGGGCGGCAACCTCGGCACCGCGTTGGTCAACGCCGTGGGAAGCGTGGTTCTGGGCGTGGTGGGCGTATTCGCGGGCGTGGCCATTGCACGCCAGTTCTGAGCATAGCCCGGTGTTCCCAGAGATCACCGTACCGCTCCTCAAGGAGACGCTGCAGCTTGCCGGCCGCGTGGCTGATCCGGTGTGGCCCACCCAGGCCCAAGCGCTGGGGGCCCTGCTCAGCCGTGGTGCAGCCCACCTCGAGGCCCAGTCAGCCGACACGACCGGGGGCGAAGAGGACGATCACGCGGCGGCCCTGAGCACAGAGGCACAGTATCACTTCACGCGCTACGCGGCGTTCCACCTCACCCAGGAATCCCGACGCCTCGAGACGGAGTGGCTGGCGCTGGCCGACGCGCACCTGGCGCTCAGGCAGCGGATCGTGGAGGCCCGTCGCGCGGAAGAACAGCTCAAGCGCGATCTCGCCGCGACCGGCGCCGCGGTGGTGCGATTGCCGGAGCACGAGGATCTGCCGGAAATACCGCCTGACCGTCCGCGCAAAAGCCGAGACATGTACGCCACGCTGTTCGACGGGGTTGAGGCTACCGTTGCCCGCCTGAGCCTACCCGCGGAGCAGCTTGCTCGCGTGGACCGGGTGGTGGAGCGGAGTAGCTGGGGCGGCGAATGGGGTGAACTAGGACGGTTGATCGTCTTCTGCTACGGCGTGGCCGCCGCGAACAGCGAAGCCGAGCGCGAGCAACACGATGAGTCAACGGCGCTGCAACGAGCCCGCGAGCGGCTGATGGGAGTGGAGGGAAAGTACGCCACGCTGCGGTTCCGCCTGTTTGAGCTCCAACGCAACCACCGCATCCTGGGCTGGCGGATCACGGCGCTGCGGATCGAAGCCGGCGCGATGGAACGGCGACTGGCGCAGTTTGACGCTGACGCGGAGACGCTCCGCGGCGAGATCGAAGCCAGGGCTGGCCTCGTTGCGCCGCCGCCCCCGGCTGCGCCCGCGCGCACTGGCTGGCGCGCCAGGCTGTCTCGACTGCTCCAGCCGCCCGAGCGCTAGGAGCGGCCTGGGCGCTCCGGACCGCCGCGACCGAGATCCTCGATGTCCAGCGTCTCGATGAAGTCTTTGAAGACACCAAGCTTGGACTCGTCAACGGGCTCGGCGCGCTGCGCGGCGGTGGTGATCTCAGCGTCTTCCGCCTCCGCGTCGCTCTCGAACACCATGCCGGCCTGATCCAGGACGCTGTCCTCTACAAAGATAGGCACCTTGGCGCGGATGGCCAACGCGATCGCGTCGCTCGGCCGAGAGTCTACTTCCACGTGCCGGCCGTCCGCGTCGATGATGAGCTTTGCGTAGAAGGTCTCGTCCGACAACTCGTTGATCACCACCTGGGTGATCTTGCCGCCAAGCGAGCCAATTACCGAGCCAAGAAGATCGTGGGTGAGCGGTCGCGGGACGGACACGTTTTGCATGGGGATGGCGATGGCATCCGCCTCGAAATGGCCGATCCAAATGGGCAGGTAGCGGGTCGCGGTCTTCTCCTTGAGCATGACCACACGTTTGTAGTTGGTCATGTTCACCCGGATGCTCTCGACGAAGACCTCGATCACCGTGCGCTCCTCGAAGTGGCTCTGCGACCGGTCGGCGCTGAAGCGACCTGCTCGTGGGGGAGTGACGCCGCGAATTGTATACGCGCGTGATGGCCAGCTAGCGCGCCGCCCACGCCTACGCGCTCCCGGCGCTCGGCGACTTCACGTCCGCGGTGGGCTTCTCTGCCCCATCCGCCCCGCTCCACTCCCAGGACTCTCCATTGGGCGTAGCGGGCTGCTGTGCCGGCGCACCCACCGCCGCGGTAGCCGCTGGCGATTCTTCCCACTGCCACTCGTCAGCCGGAGCGGCCGCGGCAACCTCCGGTACGGCCTCCACGGTGGGCTCAGCGGCCACGGCCTCAGGCTCCTGCGACGGTGTCTCGTCAACAGTCCCCGCCTCGGCCCGCTGCTTCTCCTCGATCTCCAGGCTCAGCGTCCGGTGGAACTCGCTGGAGAGATCCGTGGTGGCACGCCGCACGTCCCGGATGACCCGCCCGACCTGGCCGGCAATCTCCGGCAGCTTACCCGGCCCGAAGACGACCAGGGCGATGATCAGGATGAGGGTGAGCTCGCCGGGGCCCATGCCCAGAAAATTCAACGGCCGGCCTCCGTGCTTGCGCCTGTCGCGATTATACCCGAACCCTCCGGGGTCTCAGGCGCGCCTTCGGGAGCGAGCGCACCCGGCGGAACGGGCTCGATGCTGCCCGAACTCACCTGCAGCACGGTGACGTCGGGCCGCGCCAGGATATCTCGCACGGACTCCAGATCCGTGGATGCAATGAGAGTCTGTCCTTCTCCGCACACTGTGCGGAGCACCTGAGCCCGCCGCGCCGGGTCCAGCTCTGACAGGATGTCATCCAGCATCACAATTGGGCGCTCTCCTTGCGCGGCGCACATCGTCTCAGTCTCCGCGAGCTTGAGCGCCAGCACCGCCAGGCGCTGCTGCCCTCGCGAGGCGTAGACGCCAACGTCGGCGCGATCATCGCCCATTCCCTCGATGCCGAGCCCCTTGAGCACCAGGCGGAAATCGTCCCGGTGCGGGCCCACGAGCGTCACCCCCTGGTCACGCTCGCGGCGACGAACGGCGTCAAGCCTTGCCTGGAACAATGCCTGGGCGTCCGCCGCTGAGGCTCCCTCCGGAATCTCAACGTTTGGCTGGTACACCACGTCCAGGGTCGGCTGACCGCCCGCGAGATCTCGGTACACCCGCTCCACGACAGGAGCCATCCGCCCGAGGACAGCACGGCGAACGGCCATGACTCGCAACGCCGACTCAATGAGCTGCGCATCCCAGGTTTCCAGCGTGGAGAGCTCCGAGCCGCCCCCCCCGAGCTGTCGAAGCAGGTGGTTCCGCTGGGTAAGGACGCGGTTGAGCTGCTGTAGCACCCGGAGGTAGCCGCGGTCCATCTGCGAGCATGCGATGTCCAGATAGCGGCGGCGTACGGATGGCGAGTCAGACACCAACGCCACGTCTTCAGGGGAAAACATGACGGCATGCACAGTGCCCACCAGATCAGCCGCTCGGGTCGGAACGCCGTTCAAGGTGAGTCGCTTGGACTGCTGCCCACGCGCCGGCGCGTGCGCCGACGGTGCTTCGGGTGAGAGCTGGATCAGCATCTCCACGTGCGCCTCGTGGTCCGATCGCCTGATAGAAGCTCGCAGCCGTGTGAACGGAATGGGATCCTCGCGCGCGGTCCAGCACACCACCTCACGATCGGACCCAGCCCGCGATGACTTGGTGGTAGCCAGCATGTAGACGGACTCAAGCAGGTTGCTCTTGCCCGCTCCGTTCGGCCCCACCAGGACCACCGTCCCCTCGCCAAACGACACAGATAGGCGAACGTAGTTCCGGAAGTTCACGAGGTCAAGCTGACTCAGGTGCATCCGGTTATCTGGCCCCCTGGAGCCGTCTGCGCGACCACAAGGGTGCGCCGCCAGAGCCGATTGTAGTGGGCTGGCGCCGTGGAGCCGCCCGTTACCCCTGGCGCCGCGAGTACGCGGGCGATGAGACAGCGTTGTAGCGCGCAATCCAGCGGGAGACGGGTCCAGACGCCCCGAAGCCTTGCTATACTCGGCTCGGCGGTCAGCGGCACCACAAGCGCCTCCGACCGGACACCAGGTCGCCAGATTCGGGGAATGGCGATCGCCATGGACGCAGCCAGATTGTCAACCGTCCCAGCGATGCGAGCTACCTATCACGTTGCGTTGCTGGCAGTACTCGCGGCGGTCAGCGTCCTGGGGCTCACCATAGGCTGGTCACAGCTCATGGCCCGCGGGACCGACGCGCGCGGAACACTGCCCGCCGAGCCCACAGGGCGCGACCCCCTCGGGTCGAGCAACGAGTCGCGGCCCGTCGCCGTGGCATCCCCCCAGGCACTCCTGCGGGCTCAGTCCGTCGCTCCCACCCCCACCCCGCTGCCGCCGCTGCCGCGTCCCGAACAGCGCTGGGTGCAGAACTTCCGGCCAACTGACCTGTTCCCGGCCGCCGAGGGAGACGCCCAGCCCATCAGTCGGGCGGCCCAGTTCACGACGTTCCAATTGCTTGAGCAGCGTGACGCGGGGAGATCGCTCCTGCTGGACATAGGCAAGGGGGAGGGAGCCCTACCAGGCCAGGTCTGGGCGGACCTGCGTGACTTCGGACCGTCCGGAGCGCCGCGCCCTTACTTCACGCTGGCGGATCGCTCCATTGAACAGCCCACTACCGGCCGACCAACGCCCTCCCGCATCGCAAGTGGCTGGCCGCGTCTCCCAACCGCGGAGATGGCCATTGTCGTAGACGGCTATTCGGGCGGCATCCTATACGGGAAGAACTCCCACCTGCGCGTGGCGCCTGCCAGCCTCACCAAGGTCATGACGGCCATCGTGGCGCTGGAGCGCGGGAACATCCGCGATCGCGTAGCGGTGGACGTGGACAGTCGCGAGATGACGGACAGCACTGTCATGGGTCTCGTGCCCAACGAAGTGGTGTCGCTGGAGACCCTGCTCTACGGATTGATGCTCCCAAGCGGTAATGACGCCGCCCTGGCCATCGCCCGACACATCGGCGGGTCAGACCAGAGGTTTGTGGAGCTCATGAACGAGAAGGCTCGCCAACTGGGTCTGGAAGACACCCAGTTCAAGAATCCACACGGACTCGATCAAGACGGCCACTTCTCGACCGCTTACGACCTGGCGATGATGTCTCGCTTCGGGATGCAGGACGGCACGTTCTACAACCTGTCAGCGGCGCGCCACTGGCAGGCGGAGGGCTACAACCTCTGGAACCTCAACCGTCTGATTGGGCAGTACCCGGGCGCGGATGGGGTGAAGGTGGGCTTCACCGACAACGCGGGGCGTTGCCTCATCGCGTCAGCCACGCGCGACGGGCACCGCGTATTCGTGGTAGTGATCCGGAGCGAGGATCCCACCGCGGACAGCCGAATGCTGCTGGACTACGCCTTTCAAGGGTTTCGCTGGCCCTAGGCGGACCGCACCCCCCAACGAGATTGCTTGCAACGGCCCGGCTCGGCCGCTATGGTCCCCGGAGATGAGACTGCTGGGTGCATGTGCCGCGATCTTTGGCCTGTTGGGAGTGGCCGCCGGTGCATTCGGCGCGCACGCGTTGAAGCCGGTGCTGCCCGCTGACATGCTGGACGTGTTTGAGACCGGAGCCCGCTACCAGATGTACCACGCGCTGGCAGCACTTGGCGCGCTCGGACTGGCGCAGCACGCGCACCAGACCCTGCTCCTCTGGTCGGTCCGTCTGCTCCTACTGGGTACCCTGGTGTTCAGCGGTAGCCTATATACGCTCGCCATCAGCGGTCAGCGCTGGTTTGGCGCCATCACGCCGATCGGCGGTGTCTTGTTTCTGGCCGGATGGGCCGCGCTAGCACTCGCGCTGCTGCGGAGACATCCGGCCGGCGGATCCGAGCCGGCAGCATGATGCGCGGCCGGGAGCTTGTGGCGCAGGGCTCCGATCGCACGCTTGGCATCCTGGCGCACGCCAGCATTGCATTCGGACTGCTCGGCGTGGGCAGCCTGATCGGCATCGCCATCAACGCCGTGATCTGGCTGCGGGCCGGCCGATCCGAGTACGTCGCAGTCCAGGCGCGTCAGGCCGGGCTCTATCAGCTCTCGGTACTCTTGATCAACGTGGCCATCGCCGGAGCGTGGGTGGCGATCCTGGTGTTCGTCTTCATGGGCGAGTCTGAGATCGGCCCGGGCAAACTCTCGTTTCGCCAGATCGCCGCCGGCATGTGGCTGGCGTTGATCCCGCTGTGGCTCATCTGGTACCTGGTCACGATTGGCTACGGGCTCTACGCCGCGTCGCGGATAGCACGAGGTAAGCCCTTCACTTACCCGCTGGTCGGCGGGAGCACCAGACCAAGATGATCCAGCGTACTGCCCGATGAGCAATCTTATTTCGCATTGATATAGCGGGCATTGACCGACTAAGATTGACAGTGGGCTGGGCCGCTCCGGGAATTTCGGGGCGTCGCAACGGGTTACACCACGCGGTGCACGGCCCAGGGGTGGCCGGCTTCACCAGGAATGGGTTGAGAGGCGGAGCATGCTACGCGTCGCGGTGTTCAGCATCCACACCTGCCCGTTGGCGCCTCTGGGGGGCTGGGAAACGGGCGGGCTCAACGTCTACGTGCGCGAGCTTTCGCGCGAGCTATCTGAGCTGGGCGTCGGCGCTGACATCTTCACCCGGCGCCAGGATCCTACCGTGCCGGCCATTGTGGAGCTGGCGGCGAACGCCCGCGTCATCCACGTGGATGGCGGACCGCCGCGGCACTTCGACAAATACGCGGTGCTCGACTACACATCCGAGATTGCGTGCAACGTCCAGCGCTACCGTAACTTCCTGGGCGCACGCTACGACTTGATCCACGCGCACTACTGGCTCTCCGCGCGGCTGGGCCTGCTCTTCAAGGAGCATTGGCGGGTGCCGATGGCCACCATGTTCCACACGCTCGGCGAGATGAAGAATCGCGTGGCCCTGAGCTCCGCCGAGTCCGAGCAGCAGGTTCGCGTGGAGATCGAACGGCGCGCGATGCTCGGGTCGGACGTGGTCATCGCCTCCACGGAGGTGGACCGGGCTCAGATGGTGAACACGTACCGCGCTGATCCAAGAAATATCACCGTGGTCCCGGGTGGAGTGGACCTCTCGCTGTTCCGGCCGGGCGATCAAGAGGACGCGCGGCGCGAACTGGGGCTGCCAGGCGGTCCGCTGCTGCTGTTCGCCGGCAGAATCCAGCGGCTCAAAGGGATTGACGTGCTCATCCGGGCCGCGGCGATCCTGCGGTCAGATCTGCCAGGCCTCAATGTGGTGGTGGTTGGCGGCGGCGCCGGCACCGGTGACGGGGAGTCCGAGGACCAGCGTGAACTGAGACGTCTGCGCGCGATCGCGGCCGAAGAGTCGGTCGAGGACATCGTGCGATTCGTCGGTGGCGCCGAGCAGGCAAAACTGCGCACCTACTACCGGGCGGCAGATCTCACGGTGATGCCCTCCACCTACGAATCATTTGGCCTGGTGGCGGTGGAGTCCATGGCCTGTGGAACGCCCGTGGTTGCCACGCGCGTCGGTGGGTTGAGCACCATCGTGCGAGACGGCGAGAACGGCTTCCTGGTCCCGTGGCGGGACCCAAGGCTGTTTGCGGATCGCATTCGGCTGGCGCTAAAGGAGCGCGGCACGCTGGAGCGGCTGCGCTCAGGCGCCCGCCAGACGGGTCAGCACTATAGCTGGGCAGCCGTGGCGGACCGCACAAGACGCGTGTATCAGTCACTCGCGACCCCCGCCGCGGTCGCACGAGGCTAGCGTGGCGGGCGCGATCGACGTTCTGCGAGAGCTTCAGGCGGAGGACACGGGACTCGAGCGCGCCGTCACCAGAATACGCGAGATAGACCGAGATTTGGCAGACCGTTCCGGGATCGAGGCCGCTCGGGCAGAACGTCTGGCTCGCGCTGAAGCGCTACGCACGATAGAAAGCGAGCAGCGCGACCTGGAGCTAGACGTCGCGTCGCGCCGGACCACCGCCACGGACGTGGAGCGCCGGCTCTACAGCGGCCGCGTGACGATTGCGAGCGAGCTGAACAGCCTGCGGCAGGACCTGGAGCAGAAGCAGCGGCAGCTTGCCGAGCGCGAAGAGCGGCTGCTGGCGGTCCTCGAAGCGGCAGACGAGGCGGGCGCAGCGCTGCGCGAGGCCGACGCCGATCTCCGCCAGAAAGTGGCAGAACGCAAAGCGCTCGAAGCCGCGCTCTCCGCGGAACGCGCCGAGCGGCTCAACGCTGCACGGTCCTGCGAAGCGGGTCGGCAGCGCCTGCGAGGTCAGGCCGACGCCGCCGCGCTGCACACGTATGATGGACTCCGTCGAAAGCTAGGCGGCGTGGCAGTGGCTGAGGTGCGATCGGGCACCTGCCAGGCCTGCCGGGTGGTGTTGACGGCGGGCATCGAGCAGCGCGCCAGGCAGGGTGCGGCCTTGGTGCTGTGCCAGAACTGCGGACGGATTCTGTTTACATCCTGACCGCCTGAGCCGCGCCGCGATCCGCAAAGCGCCTGGATCGCGGAACGCCCCGCGTCGCCAAGATCGCCCAAAAGCCGGGCGGGCGCGCGCCACAGCCGATTGTCCGGCGGTGCCGGCCGGCCTACAATCCCACTGCCACGTGGGGATGAGTGGATAATTGTGGGGATAAGTGGGAAGAACTGTGGAAAACCCGCCCCTGGTGGCTGGCTAGATGTTCCTCGGCGAATTCGCCCACTCCCTGGACGACAAGGGCCGCCTGGCCGTTCCGTCCAGGTTCCGCCAGGACCTGGCCGACGGCCTCTACCTCAGCAAGGGTGTAGACCGCTGCCTGTACATCCACACCCCTGAGGCCTGGAATCGGCTGGCGGAGCGCATCGCGGCGCTGTCCGCCATGCAGGCGAACGCCCGCCAGATTCAGCGCCACTTCTTTGCCGGCGCCACCCCAGCGGTACCAGACAAGCTCGGGCGCATCGTGGTGCCCGCGTCTTTGCGCGAGTACGCCCAACTGACCGGCAACGTCATCGTGGCCGGCGTCTACAGCCGTATCGAGGTCTGGGACGAGGCCACCTGGAATGCGGAGCGAGATAAGACCGATGCCCAGTCCGCGCTTCTCGCTGAGGATCTGGCCGGGTTGAGCCTCTAGATGCCAGTGATTGCTCGATGCCGGTGACGGCGGAGGCTCCGCGACCTCAGGCGGCGCCACCGGAAAGGGGCGGAGCGCCGATCGCGCTGAGCGCCGCGGATTCCGCGGGGCAGCACGTGCCGGTCTTGCTCCAGGAAGTCTGTGACTGGCTGGAGCCTCATTCGGGCGGAACTTACGTGGACTGCACGGTTGGCAACGGTGGGCACGCCGCGGCCATCCTCGCCCAATCATCGCCGAACGGACGCCTGCTGGGAACTGACGCGGATCCAGCGGCCCTTGAGGTGGCCCAACACGCACTCAAGCCATTCACCGGGCGCTACGTCCTGATCTGCGCCAATTTCCGCGCCGTGAAGGAGACCGCCCAATCGCACGGCTTTATGCCCGCTGACGGCGTCTTGATGGATCTCGGCTTCTCCAGCCGGCAGATTGAAGCTTCTGGCCGCGGGTTCAGCTTTCTGCGCGACGAGCCACTGGACATGCGGTACGACACCAGCCAGGGCACCACGGCGGCGCACCTGGTGAATCGGACACCGGAAGATGACCTGGCTGATCTCCTGTTCCAGTACGGCGAGGAGCACCGATCGCGCCGGGTGGCCCGCGCCATCGTGGCACGACGCGAACGCGCACCCATCCGAACCACCCGGGAGCTGGCAGAGCTGATCCAGGCGGCACTGGGCGGGCGGCACGGTCGCGCTCACCCGGCCACCAAGAGCTTCCAGGCCCTTCGGATCGCGGTGAATGACGAGCTTGGTGCCCTAGCAACCGCGCTCGCCAGCATCGGCAGCATCCTGCGGCCCGGCGGGCGTCTCGCTGTCATCACATTTCACTCGCTCGAAGACCGTCTGGTCAAACACACATTTCTCGCGGCGCCCTCCGAGAACGGCGGCCTCCGAGCGTTGACGCGCCGCCCGATCGGACCCTCGCGGGAAGAGGTGCTGCGAAATCGGCGTGCCCGAAGCGCGAAGCTGCGCGTGGCCGAGCGCGTTACGGAAGACGAGGCGCGCGCGGAGCTCGCCGCGTTGTCCCCGCCTCAGCGTCATGGACACGAGCGTCGTGGAGTGGGTGAATGAGCAGCATCACGGCTACCAGGCGGGCGGCCGGCACAGAATGGGTACCGGAGGGAGGCTGGGCGGCGCGCCTGCGCTGGATCGTGCTGGTGGTTCTGGCACTCGCCACCGCGCCCTTCCTCCACCTGGTCAACACCGGTGGCGCGATGTCCACCGGGTATGCGATTCAGGACCTACGCGCAGAGCGTGACCGCTGGCGAATGCGCAACCAGCAGCTCGAGCTCGAGCTCGCCAAGGCGCACTCCCTGGCATGGATCGAGCAGGAGGCCGTTCGACGTCTGGGGATGCAGCGACCATCCCAGGTCACCACGGTGAGACTCCAGTCTTCTCCGCCGGCCGCCGAGGCACAACCCGCACGGAGCGTGAACACGGCAGCCAGTCCCGCCCCGGCAGCGGCGGAGGGCCGCATCCCGGAATGGTCGCGCAGACTCGCCGAGGTCCTGGGCCGCCTGGACCAGCTGCGATAGTCCATGCAAGCACCAGCGATCTCCCCCTCCGTCCGCATGTACCTACTGGGCGCCACGTTCGCGGTGTGCGGGATATTCCTGATCTACCGCCTGTTCACATTTCAGGTTCGCGAGCATGAGTCCTACTCGCGGCTGGCCTCGAATGCGCACCGCGAGACGATCACGGTGCCGGCGCAACGCGGCGCGCTGCTCGACACGAACGGCTATGCCCTCGCGATCAGCGTCCCTTTTGACGCGGTAGAGGTGGTCGGCACACAGATCAAGAACGCCGATGAGACCGCCCTGTTGCTAGCCGCCGCGCTGGAGATGCCGATCCCAGAAGTCGCGGCCAAGATCGACCCCACGAACAACCGAGCCATCATCGTCAAAGACCGGCTGCCGGCCGCGGTTGCAGACCGCGTCCGCGACATCGTGAAAGCAAAGAACCTCTCCGGGGTTCGTCTTGCCCAGCTTCCGGCGCGTCAGTATCCAGAGGGCTCAATCGCCGCTCAGGTCCTGGGGTTCGTGGGTAGCGACGGGAACGGCCTGACGGGGCTTGAGGTTCAGTTTGACACCGAGCTGATGGGCACGCCAAGCCAGATCCAGACCGAGACGGACGTGGTGGGGCGGGAGCTGATACTCGCGCGACGGGTGGTCACGCCCGGCCGGGCGGGGACGGACGTGGTACTGACCATCGATCGCTTCGTGCAGCGCACGGCGGAGAGCATCCTGGCGGAGGCCGTGCGGGTGAACAAAGCGATCGGCGGGATGATCCTGGTGATGGAGCCATCCACGGGGGCGATCCTGGCTATGGCCAGCGCACCCACGTTTGCGCTAAGTGACTCCACGGAGTTCCGGGCAACGGAGCAACACCTCTACAAGCCGGTGCCGGTCACAAATCAGTACGAGCCGGGCTCCGTGATGAAGGTGGTCACCATGGCCGCCGGTCTGGACCAAAACGTGGTGACGCCCACCAGTACCGTGCAGGACAGCGGCATGGTCCAGATCGGCGTTGACAAGATCTTCAACTGGGACAAGAACGGCAACGGCACCATCACCATGACGGACGTGCTGGTGCGCTCCTCAAACGTGGGAGCCAACTTCGTCGCCTCACGCCTGGGAAAGGACCGCTTCTATCAGTATCTAGATGGCTTCGGATTTGGCCACGTGACCGGCGTGGAGCTACCGGGTGAGACGCCCGGCACCATCCGAACGCCCAAGAGCGCCGATTGGGCACCGGTGGACCTGGCAACGAACTCTTTTGGCCAGGGCATGGCGGTGACACCGCTGCAGATGTTGACCGCGGTCGCGGCCATCGGGAACGACGGGGTGCGCATGCAGCCTACCATCGTCCGCGAGACGATCGTTGACGGCGTAGTCACGCGCAACGAGCCCAAAGTGGCGCGACGAGTGATCAACGCGAATACCGCGCGGACGCTACGCGAGATGATGGTCACCGTGCTGGAGCAACCGGCGCTCCAGAACAGCCGCATCGCTGGCTACCGCGTGGCGGGAAAGACGGGCACGGCGGACTTCCCGACGAACCTGGGTTACACGTCCGGCAAGACCTTCGCCTCGATCGCGGCGCTCATGCCAGCAGAGCAGCCACGCCTGGCTGTACTGATCCGGATCGACGCACCTGAGGCGATCTACGGCGGCGCCGTCGCGGCGCCCGTGTTGAAGCGCCTCGGCCAGGAGCTTCTGGCCTACTATAGAATTCCGCCGACGGCAGCGACGGCGCCCACCACCCGATGACCGCATGACCGATCCAACTCAGTGTGCGTCCTGCGCCCAGCCTCTGGCAGCACCAGGACGGATCGTCGCGGTTGATCTGGGACGCGGTGGGCGCCTGGCAGGCTAGCCGGGTGGAATCGCAACCGATGTCCCTGTCGCTCACGTTTGGCGTTGGCTCGTGCCTACTCGCGCTAGTCGCCGGGTACTGGTTCGTCCCGTTCCTCCGCAGACGCGGGGTGGGTAAGAAGGTCCGGGTGGACGGACCGAGCACCCACATGGAGAAGACGGGCACGCCAACCATGGGTGGGCTCTTGATCTGCGGCGTGGCGCTGGTTGTCACCGCTATCGCCACCTTCTTCGTGTACCCGGACGGCGGAAAGTCCATCCTCTTGCCACTAGGGGTGTTGGTTTCCTGCGCGATCCTCGGTGCCATCGACGATCGGATGTCGCTTCAGGGCGGACGCGGTGGCGGGCTGTCCATGCGGTTCAAGATGGGCTGGCTCACGGCAATTGGTCTGCTGGCGGCAATCGCGCTGTGGCACGCCCAACTCCTGGGCATTGACTACCTCTTCATGCCCACGCTGCGCGACCGAATCCACCTACCGTTCTGGCTCTTCGTACCGCTCGCGATCTTCGCCATCGTTGGCTGCGCCAACGCCGTCAACTTCACGGATGGGCTGGACAGCCTGGCCGGGGTGACGGCGTTCGTCGCGTTCTGTGCCTTCGGTGTCATTGCCTACCTGTACGAGCAAAACTACCTGGTGACCTTCTGCTTCACGGTCGCCGGCGCCACGGCCGGCTTCCTCTGGTTCAACGCCCATCCAGCCGAGGTGTTCATGGGCGACACTGGATCGCTGGCGTTGGGCGCAACGCTCGCAGTGGTGGCTCTGATGGTGGGCCAGGTGCTGCTCCTGCCGATCATCGGGCTGGTGTTCGTGGCAGAGGTCATATCCGTGGTTCTCCAGGTGGCGTACTACAAGCGAACCGGCGGGAAACGTCTGTTCAGGATGGCGCCGCTGCATCATCACTTCGAGCTGCTGGGATGGTCAGAGACGCAGGTGACCCAGCGTTTCTGGCTCGTGAGCGTCCTCGCAGGGATGCTCGGCGTAGCGCTGGCTCTGATCTAGCGGGAGCGACGGTGACGAATCCGAACGACATACGCGTCACGACCAACCAGACGGCGTGGGCAGCAGGCCTGCGGGCCAGCATCGTCGGCTTGGCGCGTGAAGGGGTGGATCTCGCCAAGTATTTGACCGCCCACGGGGCGGATGTGTTGGTAACGGATGCCAAGCCGGCGTCCGGGCTCACGGCACAGATCGAGGAGCTAGCCGGCACTCCTGTGCGGTATAGCCTGGGCGGCCATCCCATCGACGAGGTGCTCGCGGCGGATATCGTCTACGTCAGCCCCGGGGTTCCACCCACAATCCCACTCCTGGAGGAGGCGCGCGCCCGGCGCGTACCCATCTCATCCGGCATAGCGCTGTTCTTTGAGCGGTGCTCTAGCCCGATCATCGCGATCACCGGCTCCAGCGGGAAGACGACCACCACGGCTCTCGTAGGCTCGATGCTCCAGGCCAGCGGCCGCCACACATGGGTGGGCGGGAACATTGGCGTCCCGCTCTACAGCAGACTGCCGGAGATCGCACCTGACCACATCGTGGTGCTCGAGCTCAGCAGCTTTCAGCTCCAGCCGCTGAAAGTCAGTCCGTGGGTCGGTGCGATCACCAACATCACGCCAAACCACCTGGACCGGCATGCTTCCATGGAAGAGTACGCGGAGGCCAAGGCCAACATCGTGCGATTCCAACGCCCCGGCGACTGGGCCGTGTTGAACGCGGACGACGACGGGTCACGGTCCGTCAGGGCGCCAGCCGGGCTGCTGGAATTCAGCCTGGAGCGACCTGTGGAAGGCGCGTTTCTGGCCGGCGATTCGCTCCGGCTGCGCCGACACGGCTCGGATGTGGAGATCTGCCGTACGGCGAACGTCACGCTCCGAGGGCGTCACAATCTCGCCAATATCCTCACCGCGTGCGCGATAGTGAGCGTGGCCGGGGTCGAAAATTCCACCATGGCATCTGTGGCAACCGAGTTCCGGGGCGTGGCCCACCGCCTGGAGCTGATCCGCGTGGTGAACGGCGTGAGCTACGTGAACGATTCCATAGCCACGTCCCCAGAGCGCAGCATGGCGGCGCTGGCATCCTACACCGAGCCGCTGGTGCTGCTGGCGGGCGGCAAGGACAAACACCTGCCCATGGAAGAATGGGGACAGCAGATTGCCTCCCGCGTGCGGGAGCTCGTGCTATTTGGCGAGGCGGCTCCACTTATCGAGCGAGCCGCGACGGCAGCAGGAATGCCCCGAGCCCGGATCCACCGCGTGGAGCGAGTACCGGAGGCGGTGGCCACGGCACAGCACCTGAGCCACGCGGGCGACGTGGTGCTCCTGTCCCCCGGCGGGACCAGCTACGATCAATACCAGGATTACGTAGAGCGCGGGCTGGACTTCGCGGCCGCCGTGGGCTCGCTCACAACGGAGCAATCGGCGTGACCGGGCGCGGGCGAATTGACCTGGTGCTCGTGGCCGTGGTCCTCGTACTGCTGGCCCTGGGCGTTCAGATGGTCTACAGCTCCAGCTTCCTCGTGGCGCGGGCGGAGTTCGGGGATGACTGGTATTTCATGACCCGTCAGCTCGCATGGATCGCTCTGGGGCTCGCACTTCTCGGCATCACGGCGGCGCTCGATTTCCGGGTGTGGAAGCCGTTCTCATCGGCACTGCTGGTGGCCAGCATCATCGCGCTGGTCCTGGTGCTGGTGCCGCAGCTCGCGGACAACCGTTACGGCTCATCGCGCTGGCTCAAGATGGGGCCGCTGCCCAGTGTCCAGCCCAGCGAGTTTGCCAAGCTCGCGCTGGTGCTCTATCTGGCAAACTGGCTGCCGGCCAAGGGTCAGTGGGTGTCTCGATTCAAGTCCGGCGCCGCTCCATTCCTCATCGTCGTGGGCTTGATCTCGGTGCTGGTGATGCTCGAGCCGGACATGGGGACCACGTTCATCATCTGCGCCACGGCGTTCTCGGTATTCGTGGTGGCCGGTGCCAATCTCTGGCACCTCGTCTTCGCGATCGTCCCCGGCGGGATCGCGGTGGGCATCTGGGCGATCATCGTAGAGCCATACCGGTTCCGCCGTTTCTTGGGCTGGTGGGACTACGAGTCAGACATCGCGGGCAAGGGGTGGCAGACCTATCAGACGCTGGTGGCGCTCGGATCTGGGGGCGTCTCTGGCGTAGGCCTGGGCATGAGCCGACAGAAGGCGTTCTACCTACCGAACGCCCACACGGACTCAATCCTCGCGATCATCGGCGAGGAGCTCGGCTTCGTTGGCACATGCGCGGTCATCCTGTTGTTTGCGCTGATCGGCTGGCGTGGCATGCGAATCGCGGCCAGATCCGCCGATCCAGTGGCCAGACTCCTGGCCGTGGGACTCACCAGCAAGATCATCTGGCAGACCATCGTCAACATTGGCGCGGTCACCAATTCCCTTCCCTACACCGGCGTCACGCTGCCGTTCATCAGCTCAGGCGGGTCCTCACTGTGCATCTCCCTGGCGTCTATTGGCATTTTGCTCAGTGTTTCTCGCGAGGCGACCGGCGACCGCCCGCGGGTGGAACGGCCTACCAAAGACAGCGGTCCGACTCGACAGAAACCGGTCCGTCGCCGCGGTGGGGTAGCCCGCGCGCCAGCGGGCGGCGTAGCGCATGCCTGACGTCACGGCAGGCGTCGCGGATCCTCGGGCGGCCTTGCTTGATTGCGCGCGGCGCATCCACATGGTGGGCATTGCCGGCACCGGGATGAACAGCCTGGCTACCCTGCTGGCGGAGGCTGGCAGCCAGGTAACCGGCTCAGATGCTGGCAACGCTGATACGGCGAACTGGCTGGAGAGCCGCGGCATCGCGGTAGCCCGCGCGCACAGCGCCACGAACATCGACGGGGCAGACCTCATCATCCGATCCGCGGCGGTGCCAGACTCCAACCCCGAGATCGACGAGGCCCGGCGGAGGAGCATTCCCGTTCTGACGCACGCACAAGCCGTGGGGGCGCTCCTGGCATCACACCAAGGAGTCGCCGTGGCGGGCACCCACGGCAAGTCCACGACAACGGCCTTGATCGCGCACGTCCTGGCGAGCGCCGGCCGGGACCCCACGCTGATCGGTGGTGCGTACGCCTTCAACTTCGGCGCGAGCGCGCGGCTGGGACACGGACCTGAGCTCGTCACTGAGGCCGACGAGTTCGCCGATCGATTCCTCGAGATGCACCCACGGGTGGCGGTGCTGACCAACCTCGAGGCGGACCACCTGGACTACTTCGGCTCATTCGAACGCCTGGCGCGGTCGTTTCAGCAGTTCATCGACGGCGTGCCGGCGGACGGAACCGTGGTCTGGTGCGCAGACGATGCTCAGCTAGGGCGACTCCGAATCAACCGCCGGACGCTGACCTTCGGCACCGAGCCCTCGGCAGACGTGAGACTGGTGTCGTGCCTCCCACGGCAAGGAGGTGGGGCCACTCTCGGGCTCTCCGTCCAAGGCGAGCAGATGCGGGTCAACAGCCCTCTCAGCGGCAGACTCTACGCGATGAACTGCGCCGCCGCGGTGGCCGCCTGCCATGCGATCGGACTCAAAGCCGCGGAGATCGCCCGTGGAATCGAGAGCTTTCTGGGCACGCGACGGCGCTTCGAGACGCGGTTCAAGTCAGCCAGTTACTGGCTCATCAGTGACTATGCCCACCACCCTACCGCACTGCGTCTCACCCTGGCGGCCGCTCGCGACGTCCACGGTGGACCGCTCTGGTGTGTATTCCAGCCACACACCCGCCATCGCACCATGACCATGCTCCCGGAGCTCGCGGCGGCCCTAGAAGAAGCGGATCACGCCATGATCACGCCAATCTACGAGGCGCGGGGTCGCGAGCAAGACCAGTTGGCAGTAGCTTCAGCGGACATCCTGGCCCGGATGGCGCATCCGGACGCGCGTCTGGTGTCAGATGTGGATGAGCTTGCCAGGCTGGTGAGTGCAGAGGCCGAGCCGGGCTCTCTCATCATCGTCGCGGGTGCGGGGGATATAGACTCGTGGTGCGGGCCGTTGGCGGAGCACGTGCTGCCAGCGCTTGAACGCCAGGCCGCGCAGCGAGCCGCGAGGACCGCCGGCGTCGCGTCCGAGACCCAGCTGGCACCGTTCACGTCACTCCGCGTGGGCGGCCCTTCGCGGGCGCTGTTAGCCAGTCCGGACGCTGAGGTCGTGGCCGCGGCCATCCGCGACGCGCGCGCCAACGGCACTGACGTGCTGATCCTGGGGGCTGGATCGAATCTCCTGATCGCCGACGAGGGCTTTGACGGCCTGGTGGTGCGGTATACGGCAGCGGGTCACCGGGTCGAGACCGATGACGGCGACACGCTCGTGATTGTCGAAGCCGGGACCAGCATCTCGCGGCTGGCTCGGGTTCTGGCGCGCGAGGGATGGAGCGGGCTGGAATGGGCAGCCACCATCCCCGGAACGGTTGGCGGCGCGGTGGTGAACAACTCTGGCGCCTTCGGCGGATGCATGGCCGACGCGCTGGAATACGTAGATCTGATCGACGGTGCCGGCCAACAACGACGCCTGGCGGGCGCCGAGCTTGGGTACGCCTATCGAGCCAGTCGGATAAAACGGGGCGAGATCGACGGGGCGCTGGTGGTCCGGGCGGCGCTTCGCGTGCAGCCATGCGATCCAGACCAGGCTCTGGCGCGTATTCGGGACATGCAGGCGCGACGGACGGCAAGCCAGCCGCGCTCGCTTAGCGTGGGTAGCGTGTTTGCGAACCCATCAGGCGACTTCGCAGGACGACTGATCGAAGCCGTGGGACTGAAGGGCGCGAGACGGGGCGGAGCAGCCATCTCAGACATACACGCCAACTTCATCATCAACACAGGTGGTGCAACCGCCCGCGACGTGCTGGAGCTAGCCTGTCTGGCACGCGCGACCGTGTGGCGGGAGACCGGCACGGAGCTTCACCCGGAGATCCAGCTTGTTGGGCGGTGGACCGCGGACGACTACCGCCGCATGTATGGTCCGCTCAATGGGCCGCGCAGCGTGACTCAGGAACCGCCGCGCACGGAGGCTATCCAGTGAGCCGACCCCACAGCAGCCAACAACGCAGACCTCACAGCCCTACCCGCGCCGGCAGCCAGGGTGGCGCACCGCCAACCAGGGCATCGATTGATTGGCAGCCGGTACTCTGGGCGATGTCCTATGCCACCGCGCTCATCTGGTTGGCGGGTGCATCTGGGCTGTTGTATTATGTCTCGACCTCGGACCAGTTCAAGGTCTCGACGGTCTTCGTCGCGGGCAACGCATTGGTGCCCGCGAGCGAGCTCGAAGCCGCTGCCGCGGTTCGTGGAGCAAACATCTTCTGGATTCGGCACGAGGAGGTCGCGCGGCGCGTGCAAGGAGTGCCAGCCGTCAGGACCGCCCAGGCGGCCATCCGGCTCCCGTCCCGCGTGGATGTGCGGGTTACGGAGCGCACTCCGCGCGCACTTTGGGCCACACCTGGCGGATCGCGCCTGGTGGACGCTGACGGTCAGCTTCTGGGCCCACCCACGGACCGGACAGACCTCCCCATGATCTACGACCGGTCCGGCGAGGGCCCGCGGGAGCGCGTGGACGCGGACGCTATTGAGACGATGATGCAGCTCAAAGCGGCACTGCCGCGACTGGAGCGTGCCGCCGTACGCGAATTCGAATACACTGCGGACGGCGTGACGGCCCTACTTGACAGCGGACTGAGTGTGAAATTCGGCGGATCGCGAGAGCTGGCGTGGAAATTGGAGGCGTTCAGCGCCATCCGTAGGGAGATCGAGCGCACCGCGCAGCGGGCCGAACTGATTGACGTACGCTTTCGAGACCGTGCGTACTTCAGGTAGCCGCGCATGTTGATGAAGCGCCGGGCGCCCGAGAGCTAGGATGGCCAGAGAGCGGATCGTCGTTGGCATTGACGTGGGGACCACCAAGGTGTGCGCCCTCATCGCCGCCGTCTCGCCGGAAGATCAACTTGAGATCCTCGGCGCCGGCATCACGCCATCGCGGGGAATTCGCCGCGGCGTTGTGGTGAATGTTGATGATGCCGTGCAGGCGATCAGCGCTGCCGTCCAGAAGGCAGAGCAGCAGTCCGGATTCAAGATCCTGAGCGCGTTTGTCGGCATCGCCGGCGGTCAAGTGGGCTCCACAAACAGCCACGGTGTGGTGGCCGTGCGGCGAAACGACAACGTGATCACGGACGATGACATTGAGCGCGCGCTGGAAGCGGCCAAAGTGGTCAATCTGCCCGGGGATCGCGACGTAGTCCACGTGATCCCGCGCCACTTCGTCATCGATGGTCAACCCGGCATCAGCAATCCGGCCGGCATGTTGGGGCGGCGCCTCGAAGTGGAGACCACGGTCATCACCGCCACTCAGACCTCCATGCAGAACCTCACGCGCTGTGTGGAGCAAGCCGGCATCGGCATTGACAGCCTGGTGATCCAATCATACGCGGCCGGCGAAGCCGTACTCACCACGGCCGAAAAGGATATGGGCGTGGTACTCATCGACATCGGCGGTGGGACCACAGATGCCGCGATCTTCCTAGAAGGCTCGGTAGCCTGGGTGACGTCAATACCGGTCGGCGGCAATCACATCTCCAATGACATCGCGGTGGGCCTGAGAACGCCCTTCAACGCGGCAGACGAGCTGAAGATCCGCCACGGGCACGCCTACTCGTCTGACGTGGACGATGAGGAGCTCGTCGACATCGCCCCGTACGACCAGGACGACGATGGCGAAGAGGAGCCCGTTTCGCAGCGCGAGCTGGCGGAGATCATCGAAGCTCGCCTGGAGGAGACGCTGGAGCTTGTCCACGAGCAGCTTTACCGCGCTGGGTACGGCGATGAGCTGGGCACCGAAAACGGCGCTCTGCCCGGTGGCGTAGTCCTGGTGGGCGGAACGGCCCAGATCCCGGGCATCCGCAAGCTGGCTCAGCGGGTGTTCGGCGCCTCGGTTCGGATCGGAACCCCGTCCGGCATCTTTGGGGCGGCTGAGGCGGTGAACTCCCCGTCGTTCGCCACGAGCGTCGGACTGCTCCGCTGGGGCATCACGCAGATAGACGAATTCGGAGGTCCCGGCAGCGACAATCCGATCGCGCGATTGCGCGACTGGCTGCGGGGCTTTTTTCCATAATGGTAAGCTTCCGAAGCAATGACGAACGTCGAGGGGGCAGCCTGAGACCCGGAGGCAGCGGTGGACAAGTTTGAGAATGATGGCGTAGCGCACATCGTCGTCGTGGGGGTCGGCGGTGGTGGGTCTAACGCCGTCAACCGCATGATCCAGGCAGGCGTGCATAGCGTGGACTTCGTGGCGGTCAACACCGACGCCCAGGCATTGGCGCGGAGCGATGCACCAACGCGCATCCGCATTGGCGAGAAGCTGACGCGTGGCCTTGGCGCCGGCGGCAACCCCAGCGTGGGCCAGCGCGCCGCGGAAGAGAGTCAGGAAGCCATCTATGAGGCGCTCCGCGGCGCGGATATGGTGTTCGTCGCCGCGGGCATGGGCGGCGGCACCGGCACGGGGGCCTCACCAGTTGTGGCCGCGATCGCGCGCGAATTAGGCGCGCTCACGGTTGGCGTGGTCACCAAGCCCTTTGGCTTCGAAGGCCGGCGGCGCTCACAGTCAGCGGAGGAAGGGATCAGCGCGCTGCGGCAGAAAGTCAACACACTGATCACCATCCCTAACGACAAGATGCTCTCGTCTATCGACAAGCGCACCTCTGTCGAGCAGGCGTTTGGCATCGTCGACGACGTACTGCGCCAGGGCATCCAGGGCATCTCCGAGCTCATCACAGAGCCCGGGCTGATCAATGTGGACTTCGCCGACGTTCGCTCCATCATGTCAGAACCCGGCTCCGCGCTCATGGCCATAGGCCGCGGGAGCGGCGATCAACGCGCCATGGAGGCAGCGAAACAAGCCATCGCCAGCCCCCTGCTGGACATCTCCATGCAGGGCGCCCGCGGCGTGCTCATGAACATCACAGGCGGTGAAGATCTCACTCTGAGCGAGGTCCATGAAGCCGCCGGCCTCATCACACAGGCAGCGCACGGCGAAGCAAACGTGATCTTCGGCACGGTGATCGATGCTGACATGACCAACGAGGTCAAGATCACACTGATAGCCACGGGGTTCGAGCAAGAGCGACCCAACGAAGGCCTAGGCGGCTCTCGCCGACCCAGGGCCCCACACCCGTCTGATGAGCCCCGTCCGTCGCGCATCCGGCCAGTCACCCCGTCGCGCGAACCGGCCGCCGATCCCTTTGGCGACGACGACGGTGAGCTTGACGTACCGTCGTTCCTGAAGGACCGCGAACGGCGGCGGTTTCGCTAACGGCGACACCGCCATCCGGATAGCCGACCGCCGCATGCGCCTGCTGAGTTTTCAGAATCTGGTCAGCCCACGCGTGGCACACGGCGTGAGCACGCGCCATGGCGGCGTGAGCGAAGGCGTGTACGGGCAGCTCAATCTCAGCGCGTCCGTCGGAGATGAGCCAGAACGGGTCGCGGAGAATCGAGGCCGCCTGGCAGAGGCGCTTGGATTTGCCCGTGATCAACTGGTGACCACACCGCAGGAGCACGGGAAGCACGTGATGGTGGTGGACCAGAACAACGTTGACCAGGCGCTCGAGACCAGAGCGGACGCAATCATTACGAGAACGCCCGGCATCTTGCTGATGCAGCGATTTGCTGATTGCGTCCCCCTGCTGTACTGGGAACCCGCTGCCAATATCGTGGGGGTGGCGCACGCCGGCTGGCGTGGAACGCGTCTGGGCGTGGCCAGCGCAACGGTTGCCGCCATCACCGCGCTGGGTGGCTCTAGCGCCCAGGTCCAGGTGGCCATCGGCCCATCCATCGGACCGTGCTGCTTTGAGGTCGGTAGCGACGTGGCCGGCGAGTTCGCTGCCACGCCCTCGTCGGTCTCCGTTGGCCCCGCGGGCAGGCCACACGTGGATCTCTGGGGTGCGAACCAGCAATACCTGGTCGCGGCAGGTGTCCCGCTGGCAAATATCGAGGTCGCACGAGTGTGCACGCGGTGTAATCAAGACGACTACTTCTCGCATCGTGTACTGGGCTACCCGGCTGGGCGCTTCGGCGCGGCCATCGGAATCCGGACCGGGGTAGACGCATGATCAGCGCTTCGGGCATCCGCGACAGCGTTGACCGCGTCCTGGGCAAGATAGAGGACGCGGCGGCGCGCTCCGGCCGCTCCGCCCGCGACGTGAAACTGGTGGCCGTTACCAAAACGCAGCCGCCGGACGTGGTGGCGGAGGCAGCCAGTCGCGGCCTGCGCGTCTTCGGCGAAAACCGCGTCCAGGAGGCGGAGAGAAAAATCCCCGCGGTCCAGACGCTCGTGGGTGAGATACCGCTGGAGTGGCGTCTGATCGGCACGCTCCAACGGAACAAGGTCAACGCGGCGCTGCCGCTGTTCTCGGCGATAGACTCGGTGGACAATGTACGGGTGGCCCAGGCCATCAACGACCGTGCACCAGCCGCGGGGTACCCCGTCCTGCTAGAAGTCTATCTTGGCGTCGATCCTGAGCGACCCGGTTTCACACCCGTCACGCTTCGAGACGCGGTAGAACGGCTTCGGCAAATGGACCGGCTCCGCGTGCAGGGGCTCATGACCATCGCACCGCTCGGGCTCACCCCTGATGCCACGCGCGAGGCGTTCCGCGAATTGAGAAGGTTGAGCGAGGAGCTGCGGGGCAAGCATCGCGATTGGCTGGGCAACGAGCTCTCGATGGGCATGACGAATGATTACGAGATCGCGATCGAGGAGGGCGCGACGCTGGTGAGAGTCGGCCGCGCACTCTTCGGGGAGCGGCCGCAGTGACCGACTTCCTGATTACCTTCTTCTCGTACCTGCTAACCGTGCTCAACTGGGCCATCATCATTCGCGCACTGATGTCCTGGTTCAACCCGCGGATGGACAACCCGCTGGTGGTATTCCTGATCGAGATCACCGAGCCGGTCCTTGCACCGCTACGACGGGTGGTCCCGCGGATCGGCATGATGGACATCACGCCCATCGTGGCGATCCTCCTGCTGAACGCGATTCAGGGCATCTTGGGCGACCTGCGCATGGGTCGGTTCTGACCGGACAACTGCGCGCGGCAGCGGGCTGCTAGTCCTCCGGCCAGTACTGCTCGTCGCTCTGCGTGAGATACCGCACGATGGGCTCAGGGGTCTCGTGGCGCAGACGACCATGCTCGTCCACGTACGTCGCCCGCAAGTACGCCCGCGGGTCGTCCGTCCCCACCCATGCTGAGACCGCCTCCATCAATGCTCGGGGCAACCGGAAGCCGCCGCCCGCGATCGCGTCCACAAGCTCCAGGATGACGGAATCCACGATGTCGTCAACCTCATCCTCATCGTGAGAGTCTTCGAGCAGTAAGGTCAGGGTCTCACCGAGCAGGTTGTAGTAGTGCTCCGATCGGTGGCTCGCGGCGGCGTCCTCCCCTCCGTCGTGATGGCCGTTCCGCGATCCCTCATTCATCAAGCGAACCTCCGCGTGCCGCCCTCGGCCATCGGTATAGTGGACCCAAGAGAACGGCCCCGGACCGTGTCCGGGGCCGGTTCCACGTGCGGCGGAGAGGGAGGGATTCGAACCCTCGAGACCACGGGGGTCTACGCGCTTTCCAGGCGCGCGCACTAGGCCAGGCTATGCGACCTCTCCTCGCGACGCCGTGCGAGCGCGGCACCGCGGGCGCGATTATACCACGCCCCCGGGCGCTCAGATTCGCAACTGTGCGTCGCTACTCTACGTCTTCGACGATCACGATCTGATCGTCAGCCTCGCCGTCACCGTTCTCGTCGATCTCAATCACGGTAACCTCGACGTCCAGGTACACCCTGTGCTCCTCAACGCGCTCCTCAACCGGTCCGGATGTGTTCCGCACCAGGTGGGCGGAGGGGGTGGGATTCGAACCCACGAGGGCTGTTACCCCCTACCCGTTTTCGAGACGGGCCCGATCAACCGTGCTCCGGCACCCCTCCAACGCGGGTTCAGCACCCGCCTCGGCACGCCGAGTTATAGCAGTCCGGCCGGCCGCGAACGACACAGCCGGCCGCTTCCGCTACATGCGCTCAGGCGCGGAAACGCCGATCAGGCGGAGCGCGTTCGCCAGTGCGTATCGGCACGCGGCCACAAGCTTCAGGCGCGCCCTGGTGAGTGCCTCATCCTCCGTGACAACCCGACAGTCTCGGTAGAACGCGTGGAACACGGTGGCCAGCTCCTGCGCGTAGAACGGGAGCTGATGTGGCGCAAGTGCCTCAGCCGCCGTCTCCACCACCTCAGGCAGTTGGAGCATCTTCCGGATAAGCGTGAGCTCGGCGGGCGTGACCAGACGGGACACGTCGCCTCCACTCCAATCCAGATCCTCAGCCCGTCGCAAGATGCTGCAGATCCGGGCGTGTGCGTACTGAACGTAGAACACCGGGTTCTCATCTGACTGCTGGCGCGCGAGGTCCATATCAAAGTTCATCGTGACGTCCGCCGAGCGCGACACCAGGAAGAACCGCGCCGCATCGCGACCCACGTCATCCACAAGCTCGCGGACCGTGACGTAGGTCCCGGCCCGCTTCGACATCTTGAGCTCCTGCCCATCTTTGAACAGCTTCACAAGCTGGTACAGCAGGACGTGCAACCGGTCTGGATCTATCCCGAACGCCCGCGCCACCGACTTCATGCGCGGGACGTGGCCGTGGTGATCAGCCGCCCAGACATCGATCACACGATCAAAGCCGCGCAACACCAGCTTGTCGTAGTGGTACGCAATATCGGAGGCGAAGTACGTTGGCTGGCCATTTGACCGCACTAGCACGTTCTCGCGGTTCTCACCAAGCTCGGCCGCGGTGAACCAGGTGGCTCCATCGCGCTCTACCACGTAGCCACCCTCACGCAGCTTCGCCATCACCTGATCGTACAGACCAGACTGAAAGAGCGACCGCTCTGAGAACCAGCGGTCGAAGCGCACCCCCAGGTCCGCGAGGTCGCGCTCAATCCATTGCATCACCGCACTTTCAGCCTGAGCACCGACTACCGCGAGAGCCTCCTCCAGTGGCTTGCCGAGGAGCGCAGTGCCGTGAGTAGCGAAAACGTCCTGGGCGAGCTCAGTGACGTACTCGCCCACGTAGCCGTCCCCGGCATCAATCGGCTCCTGGCCGGCCTGCTCCTGGTAGCGCGCAAACACACTTCTGGCCAGCGCCGCGGTCTGCGAGCCGGCGTCATTGATGTAGTACTCGCGCTGGACGCTGTACCCAATGAAACTGAGCACATTGGCCAGGGAATCGCCGAGCGCCGCGTTTCGCGCGGCACCCACGTGCAGTGGCCCCGTGGGGTTCGCGCTGACAAACTCCACCTGCACGCTCGCGCCATTGCCCGCGGCGCTGCCACCGAACCCGTCCGCCAGGCCCACGATCTCGTTGACTTGCTCCTGGAGCCATTCGTCGCTCAGCGTGAAGTTGATAAAGCCGGGTCCAGCCACTTCCACCGCCGCCACCGAACCGGGAAGCTCCAGGTGGTGGGTGATGGCCCCGGCAACGCGCTGTGGCGGCATCTGCACAGCCTTCTGCAGGCGCATCGCGGCGTTCGTCGTGTAGTCGCCCAGCCCCGCCTTAGTGGTGCGCTCAACGACGACCTCGGGAACGTCCACCCTGGGCAGCATGCCACGCTCCATCGCGGTGTGGATGGCAGACGAGACGGCCTGGGCGAGCGTGGGCTTGATCATGATTCAGCAAGCTCCCGTAGTGTGCGCGGTGGGTCGCGTAGTGAGGACCGTGTGCGCCTGGAGAAACGATGAAACGGGCGGGCCAGTAATCGAAGAGGCCCCGCGGCGGAGCGCTGTTCCCCGCCGCGAGGCCTCCAGACAGTGCGTGATCGGTAGGGCCTAGCGCGGGCGCGCCTTCAATGCATTATAGGAGGCCCTGGGCGTTCCGTCTGGGTTGGTGATGGACCAGTAATACTGCTCGTCGCTGGCGCTCCAGGACGGGTCCGGAATGTACAAGATGGTCATTGGCCCCATCCAGGCGGCCCAGTTCTGCTTCGCATACTGAAGCGCCTTCACCAGGTACTCGCCCTTTTGCTCCTCCGTAACGCTGTGCCAGCGATACGGCGAGTTCGGCCGCGGGTCAGCGGTCCAGCCCATCTCGAGAACGGCAACCTGCTTATCAGTGTCGCCGTTCTGCTCCATGATCTGGCGGAGGTCCTGTGCATGGCGGAACGAGTAGACGCGTTTGGCATCCGCCGCGCTGGGGTCATTGTTCGTCAACTCGGCAGACTTCGCGACGTCCGCCGGATCCATGTCCGGCGCGGCCTTGAACCCCGGGGCGTGGACCCCCAGCAGATCGTAATTGCCCTTGAGACCGGCCGCGTACATGTCCTTCAGATACTGGACATCGGAGATCGCCCGATCGCTCACCTCCGTCGTCGGCGACAACCCAGCCGAGATGACGACGGCATCCTTGTCCAGTTTCTTGATCTCCGTATACGTCACCTTCAGCAGGTCCACGTACGCCTTCGCGTCCGGCTTCGCGTTTCCCCACTCCCGCGAGAGGTTGGGCTCGTTCCAGACCTCGTAGGCCTGGATCTTGCCGCGGTACCGCTCTGCCAGCGACTGCACAAAGTCCTTCCAGTCCTCCGTCTTGTCCGGCGGACCAACGGCCGGGAAGATCTTGTCACGTCGGGCCCAGTCAGGCTGGTTGTCGATCCGCGCGATGAGGCCCAGGCCCGCGGCGTTGACCGCGGTGACGATCCGGTCCGGCTCGTTCCACTCAAAGGCGTTCTTGCGGGTCTTCTCGATGTTGCGCCACTCGAATCGCTGCTTCACCCAGGTGAACCCGGCGTCCTTTGCTAGCTTTAGATCCCGGGCTGTGGTGGCCTCATTACCCCACAGGAAGACATGAACACCGGCGGAGGCAGGCGCTGACTTGCCGTTCGTGAAGATCTTCGCCTCAGCGGCGGGGCTGGGGATCGGCGGCACGGTCGCCGCCGTGCTCGCCCGCGGCGTGGCCGTCGGGCGGGGTGCGCTCGGTTGCCGTGCTGGCGCACTACAGGCGGCGGTCAGCACCGCGACGGCAAGACAGAAGACGGGGACCAGTTGGCGCAATGGGCTCCTCCTACGTGGTTGCAAACAGACGGTTCACGTGCGTCAGCCAGGGCGCACCGGCGAAGGCGTGGCCTCCGCGGCGCCGACACTATGGCAGCGCACCCTCCTTGCGGGCCTTCAGCAGTCGATCGTACGCCGGCCGATTGCGTCCATCGGGGAAGGCGATGGACCACCAGTACTCTTCACGTTGCTCCGTCCACCCGGGGTCTGGCAGATTCCAGAGGGTCATGACGCCAATCCAGGGTGCCCAGTTCTTGTTTGCCCACTGGTACGCCCCCACCAGGTAGTCCGCCTTGGTGTCCTCGGACACCCGGAACCACCCATAGTCGGGGTGCACCGGGTCGCTGGTCCAGCCAAACTCGAGCAGCCAGATCTGCTTATCTGAATCACCGTTTCGTTCCATCACCTTGCGCAGGTCTTCGATCCGGCGGAAGGTGAACACTCGACAGCCACTGTGCTTCGACGCTGACTCCTCGGGCGAGGCCGAGGGCGGCTTATCGTAGCCTGCGCCGTGCGCGCCAAGCACGTCGAAGTACTGCTTGGCGCCCGCGTCGTACATCCACTGGGTGTACACGTCGTCGGGGCGCGCCTGGTTGTTGTCCGTACACGTCGGAGACAGGCCAGCCGTGATGACGATCACATTTGGATCCGCAGACTTGGCGGCTTGATACGCAAGGCGCAAGAGGCGGACGTAGTCGCCGGCCTGCTGCTGGTTGATAACCTGGTCACCCCATTCGCGGTCCAGGTTGGGCTCGTTCCAGATCTCAATGGCGTGGATGGTGCCAATTCGAGAGTTGCTGGAATACCGCTCCACCAGCTTGCCCACAAAGTTCGCGTAGTCCTCGTAGCGATCTGGCGGTCCATTGTGGGACTTCGCGCCCCTGGCCCAGTCAGGTTGGAAATCGAGGCGGGCAATGATCTTGACGCCCGCGTCCTTGGACGCCCGCACAACCCGATCGGACTCGTCGAAGTTCATCTCTCCGCGCTTGGGTTCTATCTCCCGCCACTGGAAGAGCGTCTTCTGCCAGCCGAAACCAGCATCCACCACCTTTTTCAGGTCGCGGCCGGTTGTATCTGGGGCACCCCACACGAACACGTTCATCCCGTACTCGGGGCTCTTCACCCGCCCCGCGCCTGAGGAACGCGAGCCACCGGACGAGCTAGACGCCGGCTGCGGGGTCGCCGTTGGCCGGGGCTCCGCGGCCGGCGGAGCGCTCTGCGAGCTCGGCGGCGGGCTGCTGGCCTGGGAAGATGCGCTCTGCCCGAACTCCGAGGGCGACTGCTTCTCAAACGCCTGCTTCAAGTTGCTGTTTGGCGGCGAGCCCGACTTCGCCAACCCGTCTCCGGCGCCGGAGTTGTAGACGCGGAACAGCGGGCTCCCAGATGCCTGGCTCGCCAGGTCCGCCGGCACGTTCTGGCCCGTCATCAGCGACTTCAGGTAGTCCGCTAGCAGCAGCCCCTGGGTGCACTTGCATTTGTCGTCGTAGTGCATGATCCCGCGCTGGAAGCGCTGATAGACGAAGTCGAAATTGTTTGGATCCTTCTCTGGCTTGGATGTCGGCGCGCCCCAGATCTCCAGATTGATCAGCGGGAGCAGGCTGGCAGAACCCTCACCGTTCGGGAATGCCACGTCATAGGTCACGGTGTTTGAGAACGTCTTGAAGAAGTTGACGGGCTTGCCTTCCCACACGTCCGGCGCCATCCGCTTGGTGAACTCCACCACCTTATCCGCCTGATCCGGTGGCGGCGTCTCGCGGATAACCGACGGATCCGGCGCCGGGAATGTGGAGCCATTCATCGTGGTGTAAGGCAGGTACTCGCGATCGAGCAGATTGATCGTCTGCACGCCGCGATTGCAGACCTGCATCACGGTGCGCTGGAAGAACTGGACGGTACAGCCCTGCAGCACCGCCTCGCGTGACGTGGGATACCCGAAGGTCTTCAGGCCGCCGCGCTTCTGGAAATAATCCCAGAACTTGTCATTGGCCACGCCGTAGCCCGTCTCGGCGAAATACCGAGAACCGCTTTGTTGCGCACGCTCCGTGGCCGATGCACTCGGCACGGCCCCGGTGAGCAGGATGGCAAGGAGAAGTTGAACCCAGCGGGCTCGCATACGGCGGGTAGCCCTCCGTCGTTGGCGCCGCGCTCGCGTAACCGAACGCGACGGGCGCGACCAGGGCGGGATTATCCGGTATGGTCTTTCGGCGTCACAAGGTATTCGTGGCGCGAGTCGCCGCATTCTTGACAGTGCCCGTGGCCGCGTCGATAATTTCCGCCACGTGGTGACTGAGGGCATGCCTTCGGTCACCTGTGTGTTTTCACGAATTGTCAGGGCCCGACCCCAGTCACGATTGCTTCGCGTTGGGGCCGCCACCAAGCCGGCCGCGACCGAAGAGTCGCCTAGGGAAGGACGGAGCTGAGTCATGCCGGATCGCGGGGTCTACCTCACCCGTGACGGATTCGCACGGTTCGAACAGGAGCTAGAGCATCTCCGGACGGTCAAGCGCATGGAGGTGTCCGAACGCCTGCGCAAGGCCAAGGATGGCGCCGACACCATCGACAATGCCGAGTATGACGAGGCCAAGAGCGAGCAGAGCTTCGTTGAAGGCCGCATCCAGGAGCTTGAAGGCCTCCTGGCGGCCGCCAAGATCATCGGCGAGGGTCCGCACCCTGACGTGGTGGCGCTGGGTTCCGTCGTAGTCGTGCGCGACGACGACAACGAGGAGGAGCGCTACACCATCGTGGGCTCCGTCGAGGCTGATCCACGGCACGGGCTGATCTCCAATGAGTCCCCCATGGGCCGCGCGCTGATTGGCAAGCGTAAGGGCGAGCAGGCATCCGTGGACGCCCCAGGCGGTAGCTTCACGCTGACGGTGATGGAGGTCTCCTGACGTTGGCCGAGGCCGACGAATCGGAGGGCTCACCGGAGCTCGTCGACGACCGACTCATCGCCAACCGGAGAGAGAAAGCTGACCGGCTGCGAGCGGCCGGCATCGATCCGTATCCGGCCCGGTTCGAGCGAGACAGCATGGCCGCTGACGTCGTGGCGAGCTACCGCGACGACGATCCACGAACCGTTCGCATCGGTGGGCGCGTCGTGGGCGGGATCCGTCGGATGGGGCGGTCCACGTTCATGCACCTGCTCGACGGCAGCGGCCGTGTCCAGGCCTACTTCAAGCGTGACGTCCTCGGTCCAGACCAGTACGAGTTACTTGACACCGTGGATGTCGGTGACTTCATCGGCGTCGCGGGCTCGCCGTTCCGGACGCGGTCTGGGGAGGTCACCGTTGAGGCGACCGAATTCGCCATGCTGTCCAAGTCGCTACGGCCGCTGCCCGAGAAGTGGCATGGACTACAGGACGTGGAGAAGAGGTACCGGCAGCGCTACCTGGATCTGATCTCCAATCCGGAAGTGGCCCAGCTCTTCCGGATCCGCAGCAAGATCGTTCACGAAGTACGCGGCTTCCTGGTGGGGCAGGACTTCATCGAGGTGGAGACCCCGGTACTGCAGTCCGTGCCCGGCGGCGGCGCCGCGCGCCCGTTCGAAACGCACTCCAATGCGCTGGACCGCACGCTGAGCCTGCGGATCGCGCTGGAGCTCTACCTGAAGCGGTGCATCATCGGCGGTCTGGAGCGAGTCTTCGAGATCGGCCGGATCTTCCGTAATGAGGGCGTGTCCCACAAACACAACCCTGAATTCACGATGCTCGAGGCCTATCAATCATTCGCGGACTACGAGACCATCATGCAGCTCACCGAGAATATGGTCTCCGCCGTTGCCATCTCGGTCAACGGATCGCCACGGATCGTCACCAGGGGCCAGGAGGTCGATCTCTCGCCACCATGGCGCCGCCGACGCCTGCGCGATGCCATCTACGAGGAATCCGGCGTGGACTACGACGAGCACCCGGACCTGGCATCGCTGGCCGCGGCCTCCGAGACGGCCGGCCTCAAGGTCGCACCCAGTTGGGGCCGCGGCAAGATCATCGATGAGCTGCTCACCATGTTCGTCGAGCCCAAACTCATCGATCCCGTATTTCTCACCGACTACCCGGTTGAGCTCTCACCCCTGGCCAAGCGACGGACCGATCGGACAGACGTGGTTGAACGATTCGAGGCGTTCTGCGGCGGATTCGAGCTGGCAAACGCGTTTTCCGAGCTGAACGACCCGGTCGATCAGCGCGAACGGTTCCTGGAGCAGGTACGCCTCAAGCAGGCCGGTGACACCGAGGCCCAGGCGTTCGACGCCGAGTTCCTGGAGGCGCTGGAGCACGGCATGCCGCCTACCGGCGGCATCGGAATGGGCATTGACCGCCTGACCATGCTCCTGACGGGAAACGAGAACATCCGAGACGTTATCCTCTTCCCGCAGCTCCGGACCATCCAGGAGTAGCAGCTTCGCCGAGCGCCTGAGCTCAGACTCCCAGTTCAGACTCCCAGTTCAGACTCCCAGTAAGGATCACGCGTCGTGCTTGCTCTGACGTACTTGCGCGCCCAGCCAGATGAGGTCCGCACCATGCTGCGGCGGCGGCGTGAGGACCCCGCCGTGGTGGACAGCGTGCTAGAGCTGGACGCGACACGACGCGCGTTGGTCGACCGTCGCGACACGGTCCGGGCCGAGCAGAACCGAGCCAGCAAGGAGATCGGCAAGTCCGGCAAGCCCGCGCCCGAGGCGCTGGAACAGCTCCGCCAGATGCGCGAAGAGATCCGAGGCCTGGACGAACAGGCCACCCAGGTGGAGGCAGATCTCCACTCCAGACTGCTCATGATCCCCAACCTGATCGACCCATCGGTACCAGACGGCGCGGATGAATCAGACAACGTGGTGCTCCGCACGGTCGGCGAGCCACGGTCCTACGACTTCCAGCCGCTCCCCCACTGGGACCTGGGCGAGCGGCTTGGCATCATCGACTTCGAACGCGGTGTCAAGCTGTCCGGCAGTCGGTTCTACCACCTCCGCGGTGGAGCTGCCCGACTCCAGCGCGCCCTCATCTCGTTCTTCCTGGACGTGCACACGCGCGAGCACGGCTACCTGGAGGTCTACCCGCCCGCCTTCGTCAAAGAAGCCGTCATGATCGGCAGCGGCCAGCTTCCGAAGTTTTATGACAACTTGTATCACGACGCCGAGGACGACCTCTGGCTGATCCCCACCGCAGAGGTCGTCCTGGTCAGCATGCACGCGGACGAGATCCTCGACCCAGGCACGCTGCCACTCCAGTACTGCGCGTACACCCCGTGTTTCCGTCGCGAGAAATTCTCTGCCGGCCGCGACGTGCGGGGCATCAAACGCGGCCACCAGTTTGACAAGGTGGAGATGGTCCGGGTTGTCGAGCCCACGGACTCCGACCGCGTCCTTGACGAAATGGTGACTCACGCGGCCACGCTGATCGAGCGGCTGGGCCTGCCGTACCGCGTACTCCAGCTCTGCACCGGCGACCTGGGGGTTGCCATGGTGAAGACGTTTGACCTCGAGGTCTGGGCGCCCGGCTGCGGCGAGTGGCTGGAGGTCTCATCCTGTAGCAGCGCCGCCGACTACCAGGCGCGGCGAGCGAACCTGCGGTACCGCCCGTCAGCCGGCGCGCGCCCTGAGTTCCCTCACACCCTCAATGGGTCCGGGCTGGCGCTGCCCCGCGTGATGATCGCCCTCCTGGAAACGTACCAGCAGGCCGATGGCGGCATCCGCATACCTGATGCACTCCGTCCGTACATGGGCGGAGATGAGGTGATCGCGCCCGCCCGCTGATCTCAGGACGCTGCTATCATGGCGCCCGGGCCGCATGGGGCACGGGAGTCAGTGCGTGGCAGGATTTCGCGAGTACGAGGCGTACGATGGACTGGGTCTGGCCGACCTGGTCCGGCGCCGCGAGGTAACGGCCGAAGAGCTCCTCGACGCGGCCATCGACCGGATCGAGGCGCGCAACCCCATCGTCAACGCCGTGGTGGCGCGCCGGTTTGATCGCGCCCGCGAGGAGATAGCCCGCGGCCTCCCTCAGGGCGCATTCACGGGCGTCCCGTTCCTACTGAAAGACCTCGGCGGCTGGCTGGCTGGCGACCGCGTGACCCGCGGCTCCCGCTTCTTCACCGATACACCCATCGTCGCCGAGGATAGCGAGCACGTGGGGCGGCTCAAAGCCGCCGGCCTCGTCATGATCGGCCGCACCAACTCGTGCGAGCTGGGCCTCTCTCTGACCTGCGAGCCCCAGGCGTACGGCCCCACCCGCAGCCCGTGGAACACCGATCGCATCTCCGGCGGCTCGTCGGGTGGCGCCGCGGCAGCGGTGGGCTCGCGGATGCTGCCGATGGCACACGCGTCTGATGGCTTCGGCTCCATCCGCGCCCCAGCCGCGTGCTGCGGTCTGGTGGGGCTGAAGCCCACGCGCGCCCGGAACACCCAGTCACCGTACGCCGGTGAGGGACTGGGTGGCTGCTCCACCGAGCATGCCGTCACGCTGTCCGTGCGAGACTCGGCAGCGCTGCTCGATGCAACCAACGGCCCAGGGACCGGCGATCCGTACGCCGTCGCTCCGCCCAGCCGACCGTTCCTCCAGGACGTGGGCGCCATAGACGGATCGAAGCTGCGGATCGCGTTCACGAGCAAGACGCCCAACGGAGCGCCGGTAGCCCCGGAGTACCTGCAGACGCTGCGCGACACCGCGGCGCTCTGTGCTGAGCTCGGGCACACCGTGGAGGAGGTAGATCCCGCCATAGAAGGCGAGCGCGTGGTGCCCACCTTCATCACGCTGGCGGCGGTCAACACCGTCGTCAACCTCTCAAGCCACCCCACGAAGGGTCGCTCCGCCCAACGCGGCGAGGTGGAGAACGTCACCTACAACACGGGCGAACTGGGCAAGCAGATCAGCGCGGACGACTACGTCCGGGCCACCCAGACGGCACATCGCCTCGGCCGCCAGATGGCGGCCTTCCACCGGGACTGGGATCTGCTGCTCACGCCCGGCCTGGGCACCCTCCCGCCGCCCTTGGGCTGGATCGACATGATGATGGACGACGTGCACGAATATTGGCGACGAGTCTTCCACTTCTCGCCATTCACGGTGTGGTTCAACCTCACGGGACAGCCGGCCATGATGCTGCCAATCGGTCAGGCCGCGGATGGCTTCCCCATCGCGGTCCAGCTTGTGGCGCCGTTCGGCCGTGAAGCTACGCTGTTCCGCCTCGGCGGCCAGCTAGAGGCGGCACGCCCCTGGATCCAACGCAAGCCCTCACTGGCCGGCTAAACCGTCCACCGACCGCCCGGTTAGACAGAACACGCCGCCGGGGTCGCCACGTTGACGGCCCCTCCTGGTGGTGTCTACCATTCGCGCGGGGTGGGGGTGCGCTGCCATGCGGCGCACCCACTGTCCAGGGCCGCGGCGCGGCGACCCGAGAGCGTCTCAGGGAGAGTCCGCGCCCACAGCCATGCGGGCGCGAGCGCGAGAAGGCATTCCAGTAGGGAGCGACCGCCATGGTCCAGTCCACTGCTCGGCCCGGCGGGGCCGACGCCAGCCACAAGTGGGTCTACCTGTTCGAAGAGGACAGCCCGGACTCGCGCAATCTGCTCGGCGGCAAGGGCGCCGGCTGCGCCAGCATGACCAAGGCCGGATTGCCCGTGCCACCCGGCTTCACCATCACCACCGCCGCGTGCGTCAGCTACTACTCCTCTGACAAGGAGTTCCCAGCTGGCATGTGGGACCAGACGCTCAGCGCGCTGGCCACGATCGAGCAGAAGACCGGTAAGCGGCTCGGTGATCCCAAGAACCCCCTGCTGGTATCGGTCCGTTCCGGCGCCCGCGTCTCCATGCCCGGGATGATGGACACCGTGCTCAACCTGGGTCTCAATGATCAAAGCCTGGTGGGACTGACCGAGCTGACCGGCAACCCGCGCTTCGCGCTGGACGCCTATCGACGGTTCATCCAGCTTTTCGGGCGGATCGTGCTGGGCATCGGCGCCGAGCAGTTCGACCATCTGCTGGACTCGGCCAAAGAGAAGGCGGGAGCGAAGCAGGACACGGATCTCACGGCCGACGATCTGCGCGGCGTGGTCACGGCGTTCAAGGCCCTCGTCAAGCGCGAGACCGACAATGAGTTCCCCAGCGATCCACTGGAGCAGCTCCGTCTGGCCATCCGGGCCGTATTCGCTTCCTGGATGGGCAAGCGCGCCGTGGACTACCGCCGCGCCGAGAAGTACCCAGACGACTGGGGCACGGCCGTCAACGTGCAGACCATGGTCTTTGGCAACATGGGGTTTGACTCCGGCACCGGCGTGGCCTTCACGCGAGATCCAAACACCGGCCAGCGCGAGCTGTACGGCAATTTCCTGGCGAACGCCCAGGGTGAGGACGTCGTGGCCGGCATTCGCAACGCGGAGCCCATCTCCGCAATGCGCCAGCACCACCCAGAGGTCTACACCCAGTTCGAGAACATCGCCACCCAGCTAGAGAAGACGTATCGCGACATGCAGGATCTGGAGTTCACGGTGGAGCGCGGGACGCTCTACATGCTCCAGACTCGCAGCGGTAAGCGTACCGGCCGGGCCGCCGTGCAGATCGCTTGCGACCTGGTGGACGAGGGCATCCTGACTCCCCAGGAGGCGCTGCTCCGAGTGGAGCCACGCCATGTGGAGCAGCTCTTGCTCCCACGCTTCGACGAGCGCGCGAAGGCTCAGGCCGAGCGCGAAGACCGCCTCATTGCAAAGGGCGTGCCGGCCTCACCCGGCGCGGCTGTCGGCGCGGCCATCTTTGACCCCGATCGAGCCGAGGAGCGCGCCAAGGACGGCACGAAGGTAGTGCTCGTCAGACCGGAGACCTCACCTGACGATTTCCACGGCATGATCGTTGCCCAGGGCATCCTCACCAGCCGCGGGGGGACATCCAGTCACGCCGCGGTCGTGGCACGCGGCCTCGGCAAGCCCTGCATCGTGGGCGCAGAGAGCGTGCGTGTGGACCTGGAGAAGCGGATCATGACGGTGGATGGCCGCCAGATCAAAGAGGGTGAGGTCATCTCCATCGACGGCGGTACCGGTGAAGTGATGATCGGCGAGGTCACCGCCGTCGAGTCCCGGTTCGAGGACGACGCGGAGCTCCAGCGCGTGCTCTCCTGGGCGGACCAGAACCGTCGGCTGGGCACGTGGGCAAATGCCGATCGCGGTCGAGACGCGGCGCGGGCTCGCTCGCTGGGTGCCCAGGGCATCGGCCTCTGCCGCACCGAGCACATGTTCGAGGAGATCGAGCGGCTCCCGTTCGTCCGCCAGATGATCCTCAATGCCTTCCCGGCCAAGAAGGATGAGAAGGCGCGAGCGGAGTACCTGGAAGCGCTCTCCAAGCTCCTGGAGTACCAGCGGGGCGACTTCCTGGAGCTGCTCGAGGCCATGGATGGTCTGCCGGTGATCATCCGCCTGCTCGATCCGCCGCTCCACGAGTTCCTGCCCAAGTACGAGGACGTGCTGGTGGAGGTCACCGAGCTTCGGATCACCGGCAAGAATCCCGCAGAGCTGGCAGAGAAGGAGGAGCTGCTCCGGGCGGTGAACTCCATGCGTGAGGCCAACCCCATGCTGGGCCTCCGCGGCTGCCGGCTGGGCCTCCTCTTCCCCGAGATCAACGAGATGCAGGTCCGCGCGATCTTCGAGGCCGCGGTGGAGCTCAAGAAGTCCGGCAAGGACCCCCACCCGGAGGTCATGATCCCACTGGTGGGCGACGTTCGTGAGCTGCGCCGGGCCAAGGACCAGCTAGAGCAGGTCGCACGCGACGTGATCTCCAGCGCCGGCGTCTCCGTTGAGTACAAGTTCGGCACCATGATTGAGGTGCCGCGCGCCGCGCTCACGGCCGGCAAGATCGCGTCAGAGGCGGAGTTCTTCAGCTTCGGCACCAACGATCTGACGCAGACCACCTACGGGTTCTCCAGAGACGACGCCGAGGGCAAGTTCCTGGGCTTCTACCAGGACGAGAAACTGGTCACCAACAACCCGTTCCAGGTGCTAGACACCGAAGGCGTGGGCCAACTCATCGACATGGCCGTGAAGAACGGCCGGGCCGCCAGGCCAGAGCTCGAAGTAGGCATCTGCGGTGAGCACGGCGGCGATCCTGACTCGGTGGCGTTCTGCCATCAGGCCGGGCTGAACTACGTCAGCGCGTCACCGTTCCGCGTACCGATCGCACGGTTGGCCGCGGCGCAGGCCGCGATCCGAGCCAAGGCCTAGCCACGCAAAAGCGCGAGGGCGCACGGCGGCTTCGTCGTGCGCCCTGGCGCTTTCTAGCCGCCGCTCCAGAAGTCAGCGTAGAATCAGGGGGCAACAGGCGGGGCGCACTGGTTGCGTTGGTGAGACTTGACGCAATCTGGCGCACGCGGACTACCGGGAGAAGCACCATGGCGAAGAGCACTGTCAGCCGAGCTCAGGCCGCCACGATGGAGCGTTCGGCGGGCCGCGTGCTGACCAGAACCCTCGCCATCCACCAGCATCCTGAGGTGCGCCTGCGCATAGAGGCCCAGGAGCAGGAGATCCTCTCCCGGTTCGCGGCAAAGAGTGTTGACGCAAACGGGCGGCGCTGGCCGCAGGAGCCGGATCCGCTGCGGACCGATTACCAGCGCGATCGCGACCGCGTTATCCACTCCAAGGCGTTCCGCCGGCTGAAGCACAAGACGCAGGTGTTCATCGCCCCGCTCGGTGACCACTATCGGACGCGGCTCACCCACACCATGGAAGTGACTCAGGTCGCACGCACCGTGGCGCGGGCCCTGAGGCTGAACGAGGACCTGACGGAGGCCACCGCCCTGGCCCACGACCTGGGACACACGCCGTTTGGCCACGCGGGCGAGGACGCCATGGCGGAGATCCTGGGCGGCTTCCGCCATAACGAGCAGAGCGTCCGCGTGATCGAGTACCTGGAGCGCGACGGCCGTGGCCTGAACCTGGCGGACCAGGTGAAGGACGGTGTGCTCCGCCACTCCAAGCTACGCGAGAGCGTGGCCGCCGAGGGCTGGGGCGTCGCCAATACGCTCGAGGGCCAGATCGTCAAGCTGGCGGACAGCATCGCCTATCTGGCGCACGACATCGACGACGCGCTCCGGGCCGGCGTGATCACCAACGAGCAAATTCCCATGGAGTACCGTCAGGCCCTGGGCGACACCACCAGCGAGCGCATCGCCACGCTGGTCAGCGACATCGTGGACTACAACTGGCGGATCGGCACCGGCGAAGGCGAGACGTGGCGCGACGCCGTGGGCAATGGCGTCGCCATGGCTCTCAGCCCCCAGACGCTGCAAGCCATGAACGGCCTGCGCGAGTACATGTTCGCGAACGTGTACACGGAGTCCACCGCTAAGGTGGAGGAGCCCAAGACCAAGTACATCATCCACGGACTCTTCGACTACTTCTTCAAGCACCCGGACGAGATGCCGGAGGAGTTCCTCACCAACCCGCTGGACGAGCCGCTGGAACGGCGCGTGTGCGACTACGTGGCCGGCATGACGGATCGCTACGCCGTCCAGGTGTTCAATCGCATCTACGTGCCGCAGGCGTGGGCCGTGGTGAGCTAGCGGCATCTGTCCGCCAGGACCGGGTCCCGCGTCCGCCCACGATCCAGTGGCTAGTATGGTACAAGTCAGCATTCCGTCGAGTGGCGGCCAGCCCGTGGCCTCCGCCCGGGATGAGCGGTAGGCATGGCAGACTCCGCGATCGAAGAGATCAAACGCCGGGTCGACATCGTTGACCTCGTGGGCCAATCCGTCGCGCTTAAGCGGGCCGGCCGCAGCTTCAAGGGGCTATGCCCGTTCCACAACGAGAAGACGCCGTCGTTCAACGTGTGGCCCGAGCGGGGTCTGTGGCGGTGCTTCGGCTGCGGCGAATCCGGCGACGCCTTCTCTTTCGTGATGCGCCGCGAGAACCTGGAATTCGTCGAGGCGCTCCGCGTCCTGGCAAATCGGGCCGGCGTTGAACTGGCCCAGGCGCCGCGGCCTGATCCCCGCGCAAAGGAGGCGGAAGCCCGCCTCACCATGGCTCTGGAGTCCACCGGTCTGTACTACCGCGGCATGCTCCATCAGCCGGCCGGTGCGCACGCGCTTGCGTACCTGCGCCAGCGCGGGCTGACAGATCCCACCATAGAGCAGTTCGCCCTTGGCTTCGCCCACCCGCGGGGCGCCGGCCTGGTCCAACACCTGGCGCAGGCCGGGTTCTCCGAGGACGAGATGGTGACGTCTGGTGCCGTGGGCAGGTCGGACGAGGGCCAGCTTTACGATCGCTTCCGAGGGCGAGTGATCTTCCCCATCCGCGACGTGGAGGGCCACGTGATCGGGTTTGGCGGACGCGCTCTGGCGGCGGATCAGCAGCCGAAGTACCTAAACACACCCCAGACCGAGCTCTTCGACAAGGGCGGCAGCCTGTATGCCCTGGATCAGGCCCGCCAGGCCATACGCGAGTCGCACCGCGCGATCGTCGTGGAAGGGTACATGGACGTCCTGGCCGCGCATCAGAGCGGCTTCAAGAATGTCGTGGCCACGCTTGGCACGGCAATCGGTGAGCGGCACGTGGACACGCTGCGTCGGCTGGCTCCCGAGATCGTGCTGGCGCTGGACGACGACGCGGCGGGCACGCGTGCCGCGATCCGCGGTTCGGAGATCGCCAGTGAGGCAACCGCGGACGAGAGCCCCACCATCATGCGCGTCCGCGGGCTCGGTCGTTTCTTCGCCGATCGCCGCACCCAGGTCAAAGTGATGGTGCTGTCCGGAGGGCGCGATCCGGATGACCTGATCCGCGAAGACCCGGAGCTCTGGAAGCGGCTCACCGCGGACGCATTGCCCGCGATCGAGTTCGTCCTGCGCGGAGTGGGGGACCGGCACGACCTGAGCACAACGGAGGGCCGCCGCAGCGGTGCGCGCGAGGTCATGGCAATCATTCAGGACCTGCCGGATCCGGTGGAGCGCGCCCATTACATCCAGCGGCTCGCGCGTGTGCTCGACACCCGGGAAGAGTTCCTTCTCCAGGCCGCGGAGACACGGCCAAGGCGTCACACTCCCCCCGCGGGCGCGGCCGCCCCGCCGTTGCCCGCTCAGAGTTTTGACGAGCGTCTGGAATCCCTCGTGATCGCCTTGCTCCTTCGAGTAGAAGGGCCACGCGTTCTCGTGGAGCCGGCGCTGTTCGAGCATCCGCTGCTCCGTCTACTCGTCGAAAGGTTAGAGGGCATGGCGGAATGGCCTGACCTGGAGACCGCGCTGGACCGTCTGGCCGGTGATCTCGGCGAGATCGCGGTGCCCAACATCCGGACCATCGCCGCGTTGGCGGAGGAAGCGTCTCGGCTGAGCCAGCCGGACCTGCAGAAGGAGCTACAGATTCGAGTGCTAGAGTTGCGGAAGCTCAGCCTGTTCCGGCAACATCAGGCACTCGATTCCCTGCTGCGCGAGGAAGACGCCCAGCTCGAGGGTGAAGAGCGCCGCGCATACCACGAGCGCCTGAACACCGTGGCGAGCCGCCTGGGGAGCATCTTCGCTGAGCAGCGCAATCTGGGCGTGGTGGGCACCGCATCTTGGAGCATTCGACGCGGACAAGAGATGCTGGCAGACGTAGGCGCCGGACGGGACGCGCGTCTTGACTGAGGCAGCGTTCGACCCGATCATCGCGCTCCCCCGCTCGGCACGGGCTGGCAGCGCTTCGCTGGTGGTCGACCCCGAAGATCTCGTGGTTGAGATCGCCACGGACGACGAGATGGCACCGCCCACGGAGATCGTGGATGGCCACACCGATGAGCTGATCACGGCTGAGCTCGTGGTCTGGGAGCCCGCGGAGGACGGCGAAGAGCCCGCTCCAGCGGAGATCGCCGAGCTCGAGGTGGAGATCAGCGCGCCCGAGCCAGTGGCCACGGCCGGCGAGATCGAGGGCCTCGAGGACCACGTCAGGCTCTACTTGCGCGAGATCGGCCATGTCCCGCTGCTCACGTGGGACGGCGAGAAACGGCTGGCCCGGCAGATCGAGGAAGGCGATCTTGTGGCGCAGCTCCGCGCGCTCCTGGCGCAAACACGCGGGCGAGAGCCAACCCCGCCCGAGCTGGTCGCTGAACTGGCGCATCAGCTCGCCGCGCGTCAGCACCTCATGGAGTACTGGCTAGACGAGACCGCCGGCGAGCTCGATGCCATTGCCCGGATGAGCCGGATGGCTGACCTCGTCGAGCTGCCCATCGAGCGCTGTGCAGAGCTGAGCGCGACCGCGGGACTGGAGCCAGACGATCTGCGCCAGCAGTCGGCTGAGCTTTCGGTGCTCTGCCGGCTGGTACCAGATGCCATGCGCGAGCGCATCTCCGAGCTGATGCGCGGGGGAGTCGTTGACTGCCGCGAAGACGCCATGATCGCTGAGATGTGCACCATCGAATGGAGCCAGGAGTTCCTGGACTGGATTGAGCTCGAAGCGGAGCGCGCCCGCGCCAGCCTGACGGAGGCCAACCTGCGTCTGGTGGTCAGCGTGGCAAAGAAGTACCTTGGCCGCGGGATGTCCCTGCTTGACCTGATCCAGGAGGGCAACATTGGCCTCATCCGCGCGGTGGAGAAGTTTGACTACCGGCGCGGGTTCAAGTTCAGCACGTACGCCACCTGGTGGATTCGTCAGGCCATCTCCCGGGCCATCGCGGATCAGGCACGCACTATCCGGATCCCCGTGCACATGGTAGAGACCATCAACCGGCTCAGCCGGCTCACGCGCCAGCTTGTCCAGGACCTCGGTCGCGAGCCCACATCGGAAGAGCTCAGCGCCCAGATGGAGATGGCTCCAGATAGAGTGCGCGAGATCCTGAAGGCCTCGCTGGAGCCAGTCTCGCTCGAGTCACCCATCGGCGACGAGGATGACGGTCACCTGGGCGACTTCATCGAGGACCAGGGGGCCACCGTTCCCGTGGATGCCGCCTCGCAGCAGCTTCTGCGCGAGCAGGTGGAGGACGTTCTGGACTCGCTCAGCGGCCGCGAGCGGCGCGTACTTCAGCTTAGGTTTGGCCTGGACGACGGCCGCCAACGGACGCTCGAGGAGGTAGGGCGCGAATTCGGCGTCACCCGCGAGCGGATCCGTCAGATTGAGGCCAAGGCCTTGCGAAAGCTGCGCCACCCCACGCGCTCAAAGCGGCTGCGCGATTACCTGGAATAGCGCCACGCGGCTCTCTGCCGTCCAGACGCGTCGTGCTACTGCCACGGATCGCTGACGCGTGCGTGTCTGGTCCCTGGCCAGCGGCAGTTCCGGCAACGCGTACGTGGTTCAGGCGGGCCGCACCACGGTCCTGTTGGAGTGTGGACTGCCCGCCGAGCGCACCGTGGAGCTGATCACCATGGTGGGTCTGCACCCCACCGATTTCTCCGCGATCCTTGTCACCCATGACCACTCCGACCACGCCCGGTCCGCAAAGCGGCTCTCTCGGCGATGGGGCGTGCCGGTGATCGCCTCGCGTGGAACAATCGAGCATCCATCCCTCAAGGGTGCAAGAACGCCTGCCATCGCGCGGCCGAATGAGGAGCTATCGCTGGGTGACCTGACCATCCTCGCGTTTCCCGTGCCGCACGACGCGGATGAGCCCGTCGGTTTCCGCGTTACGGACGGATACTCCCGGCTATGCCTGGCCACGGATCTCGGCAGCGTATCTGACCAGACCGTGCGCCACCTGGCAAACAACGACCTCCTGATCCTGGAGGCCAACTACGACGACCAGAGACTGCGCTACGGCCCGTATCCCGCGTTCCTCAAGGATCGAGTAGCCGGCGCCCACGGTCACCTCTCCAATGACGCCACGGCAGAAGCCCTTGCGCGGTGCGGGGACGGGTTGGCACCAACCGTCTGGCTGGCACATCTGAGCCAAGTCAACAACACGCCAGAGCTCGCGCTAGCCACGGTGCAAGCGGCGCTGCCGCCCGCGCTGCGGCGGCGGACCAGCATTGAGCCCGCGGGACGCCACCGCCCAAGCCTCCGCTGGTCGGCGGGCACCCGAGAGACTCAGCTCACCCTGCTCTAGCTCCGGCCAGCCGCCCACCCGGTCTCGCCGATCTCCTGACGTGACGCGTATCACAAGCGTGCATCGGCCTGGAGGAATTGCGGCAGAAACGCGGAATGCCCTTGCTACAATCGCAACGGCGGGACGGCAGCCAGACGGCCGCCTCCAGCACGCCCCCGCGGCGCCCGTCGCGCCGCCTTCTGGAGCCGGATGCCCCCGCGACCACCCCTTAAGACCAGCGACGATGTGAGGCGCGCCTGGCGGCAATTCTTCGCCGAGCGCGGTCACGTGGCCCAGCCCAGCTCGAGCCTGGTCCCGTACAACGACCCCAGCGTCCTGCTCACCACCGCCGGCATGCAGCAGATGATCCCCTACATGCTGGGGCGGGAAGAGGCGCCCGCCGCGCGGATGACCTCCATCCAGAAGTGCTTCCGCACCGGTGACATCGATGAGGTGGGCAACCCGCGGAACTGCACCTTCTTCGAGATGCTGGGCAACTTCTCCATTGGTGACTACTTCAAGAAAGAGGCCATTGCCTGGGCCTGGGAGTTCGTCACGGAGTGGCTCCAGTTCCCGGCTGAGCGCGTGTACGTCACCGTCCATCCCACGGATGACGAAGCCCGCGAGCACTGGCGTGCCGTGGGCCTACCAGCAGACCGCCTGAGCGACCTGGACGACAACTGGTGGGGACCGCCGGGGGCGGAAGGGCCGTGCGGCCCGGACTCGGAGCTCTACTTCGATCGTGGCCCCGAATTCGCCGGCGAGCGGCCAGGTGACGACGGCGATCGTTACCTTGAGTTCTGGAACCTGGTGTTCATGCAGTACTACCAGGCCCGCGACGGCTCGCGAACGCCCCTGCCCCGCATGAACATCGACACCGGCAGCGGCCTGGAACGAGTCACCGCCATCCTGCAGGACGTACCAACGGTCTACGAGACGGACCTGTTCAAGCCGATCATCGATCGAGTCGCCGAGATTTCGGGCACGTCCTTCGGCCGCGACCAGCGCACGGACTACGCGCTCCGGGTCATCGCCGACCACGCTCGCGGCATGACGTTCCTGGCGGCAGATGGCGTGGTCCCCGGCAATGAGGGCCGCGGCTACGTGATGCGGCGCATCGTACGCCGAGCCATCCGCTACGGCCGCACGATCGGCATTGACCGCCCCTTTCTGGTGGATATCGTCCGCGGCGTGATCGAGCGGATGGGCGGTGGCGAGGATCCTCCTTACGAGGACTTGTTCCAGAAGCGTGCCGGCATCGTGGACACGATCCAGCTCGAGGAGGGACGCTTCGGCGAGACGCTGGCGGCCGGCACCGAGCGTCTAGCCGAGTGGATCGATCGCGCGCGAGCCCACGGTCTGTCCACCGTGGATGGCCGCCACCTCTTCCAGCTTCACGACACGTTTGGCTTCCCCTTCGAGCTCAGTGAGGAGATCCTGGCCGAATCTGGCCTGACCGCCGATCGCGCCGGTTTTGACACCGCCATGGAGGAGCAGCGCGCCCGCAGCAGACAGGGTGCCAGCTTCCGCGGCGTGGCCGAGACGCGCGCCTACGCCATCGGCGACGTGCCGGCAACGGAGTTCCTGGGCTACGAGCTTCTGGACGCAGAGGCCCACGTGCTGGCCATGCAGGCCGGCGAAGAGCCCACCTCCCGCCTCCTGGAGGGTCAGGAAGGGATCGTGGTCCTGGAGCGCACGCCCTTCTACGCCGAGGGCGGTGGCCAGGTCGGCGACCGCGGAGTGCTCCACGGACCAGACGGCACGTTCGAGGTCCGAGACACCCGCCGGATCGACGATCGGCATATTGCCCACTTTGGCGTGGTGACCGCCGGCTCAATCGCCGTGTCCGCTTCCGCTAGGGCAAGCGTGGACCGCGAGCTCCGCGCCGGCTCCGCGCGCCACCACACCATCACGCACATCCTCCACCGCACGCTCAAGGACGTGCTGGGGGAAGCCACCGAGCAGAAAGGCTCGCTGGTGGCACCACACGTCGCGCGGTTCGACTTCAACTACCCGCGCGGCCTCGATCGCTCGCAGCTCGACCAGATCAATGCGCGGCTCAATCGTCACGTACTGGAGAACCTGCCCGTGGCCTGGCAGGTCATGGACATCGATTCCGCCCGGCGTGCTGGCGCCGTGGCGATCTTCGGCGAGAAGTACGGCAGCCAGGTCCGAGTGGTGGACATTGGAGGGTGGAGCAAGGAGCTGTGCGGCGGGATCCACGTGGCCCGCTCTGGCGACGTTGGGCCGGCCATCCTGGTGCGCGAGTCCGGGCTCGCCAGCGGCATTCGCCGCGTGGAGGTGCTCGCCGGTGAACCTGCGTTTGCGTACACGTGGGCAGAGCATGAGCGGCTGGCAGACGTAGCGCGGCGTCTAGGCGCGCCGATGGACCAGATAGAGGCGAAGCTTACCCAGCTCCAGGAGGAGCTAGACCAGGCCAGACGCGAAGCTACGCGGCTCGGGCAACAGCTAGCCGCGCGCCGGGCAGACCAGCTCACGGATGCGGCGGTAGACGTGAGCGGTGTCAAAGTCCTCGCCGTGGAGGTGGAGGCGGCCAACCGCGACGGACTGCGGGACCTGGCCGATCAGCTCCGGGCAAAGCTGGGTTGCTCACTGGTGGCCCTGGCTGCTCGGCTCGAAGGTCAGACCGCCGTGGTGGTGGGCGTGAGCAAGGACGCGGCGACGCGCGGACTCTCCGCCAACGATGTGCTCCGCGCCGCGCTGGAGGTCGGCGGCGGACGAGGCGGCGGGAGACCAGACTTTGCCCAGGGCGGGGTGCCCGACGCGTCCAAACTGGGTGACGTGCTCGCAGCCGTGATTCCCGCCGTCCGGCGGGCAGTGGAGCAGAAGTGACGTGAGAGCGACCGCCCCCGCGCCCGCCAGCCTGTCGCAGGAAGTGATCTTCCTGGACCCGGACGATGATCTGGGTACCGTCCGCTCAAAATTGGAATCCACCAGCGCGGACGAGATCTACGTGGTCATCCCACGCTGGTCTTCCATCCTGCGAAGCCCGCTGGAGTTCCGAATCCTGGCCCGGCTCGCCCACGATCTCTCGTCAGAGACCATCATCGTCACATCGGACGCCAATCGGCGCGGCCTCGCGAAGCAGGAGGGCCTGCGCACGAAACGCTCAGTTCGCTCCATCCGCCACCTCTCCCGTCCACCGGGCACCTGGTCCTTCGGCGTACCGGCATTGCCAGAGTGGCTACCGTTGCCATCCGTGGCCGGCCTGGTCATCTTTGGCTCGCTCGTGGCGTTCTTTGGCGCCGCGCTTCTGGTTGCGCTTCCCGTGATGTCGGTGACCGTATCGCCGGAGACGGTCGCACAGAAGCGTGATTTCGAGCTTTTCGTGGATCCAAACTTCAAGCAGCCCGACGTGGCCAAGGCCACGATCCCGGGCGAGGTACTTCAGCAGAAGGTGGAAGTCGTCGGCTCCTTCCAGACCAGCGGCGGACGCCGGGTGGGCCGAGATCGGGCCAAGGGTGAGCTGGTGTTCACCAATGGAGGGGCGCAGCCCGTCACGGTTCCCCGCGGCACCGTGGTCTCCTCTCGCAACGGCGTGAGATTCCAGACGGACGCGGACGTACAGGTAGGACCGCAGGGCCTGTCCCGCATGTCGGCCACGGCGATTGACCCAGGGCCAAACGGGAACATCGCGGTCGCCCAGATCGCCCGTATCGACGCGATGGGCGGCCAGCCACCCTCACCCCCACCATCCACGCTCGGTGTCCGCAACGAGCGGGCATTCGCCGGCGGTACCGAGCGCGATGGACGCGTGGTCACGTCCGACGATGTCAACAAACTGCGCGAACAGCTCACTGAAAAGGCCCGCCGCCAGGCCATGGACGAATTGTTCGCCCGTGCCACCGGCGAGCGATCACTGGTTCAGATGAGCGTGAGACTGAAGACCGAGGAATCGTACGACCCGCCGGTGGACTCTGAAGCGGATCAAGTGAACGGCAAGCTCAGCGCGGTGGCGACGGCCGTGGTCTTCGTGAACGCCGACTTTGATGGCATGGTCAAGCGGCTGTTCATCAATGGCTTTGCGCCCGGATTCGACATCCCGCAGGGTCAGCTTCGCGTGGGGACACCCCAGGTTCAGAGCGTGGACGAGCTTAGAGTCAGAGTCAAGACCACCTCGGATGCCACGCTTGTCCGGCAGCTCAATCCAGGCGCCATCGCCGAGCAGCTTCGGTGGAAGACGCTGTCCGGCGCCACCGACGCGGCGGGGAAGATCGAGGGTCTGGCTGTGCCCCCGCGGATTGAGATGTGGCCCACCTGGGCGCTCTGGGCCTACCGGGTGGACGTGACTGTTCGCTAGCCATCGTTCCGCCCGAGCCCACCGTGGCTGACCTGCCTGGCGCAGTCCTCGGCGTGGATCCGGGCGAGCGGCGTGTAGGGGTGGCATTGAGCGATCCGACGCGACTTCTGTCATCTCCGCTTAAAATCATCACTGTCAGGTCCCGCGCCCAGGCAGTGGCAGAAGTGGCGGCGCTGGTCGCGCCGCACGCGGTGGCCGAGATCGTCGTGGGGCATCCACGCAACACCTCGGGCGAGATCGGTCCGCAGGCACGCCGGGCCGAAGCGCTTGCCCACGAGCTGGGCAGGCTGGTGGACGTGCCGGTGAGGTTATGGGACGAGCGGTATTCGACCATCGAGGCGACGGCGCTGGTGGGGAGCCGGAGGGGTGGCCGCCGCGGCGACCGACAGCGCCTGGACGACGTCGCGGCCGCCGTGATGCTGCAAACGTACCTCGACGCTCATCGCTAGCCTCGCTGGCGCTCGCCGTCCTGGGAATTGGCGCCGTGGTCGGCGTGGCCGTCGTGGTCTATGGCATCGTCTCCGACCTGCCCAGATTTGCCGCGGTCACGCTCCAGAGACCCGATGCCCCCGTCAGCAATGACCGCACGCCGCGCCGCTTCACGGTCAGCCCAGGTCAGTCTGCCGCTGACATCGCGGCAGCACTGGAGCAGCAAGGCCTGATCCGCTCCGCCGTCACCTTCCGCGCCCTGGTAGAAGCGCGCGGCGTGGGTGGACGAATCGAGGCCGGCGAGTATCAGCTCAATCCAGCCATGAGCACCGCGGAGATCATCGACGTGCTGGGCCGGGGCGCGGCGCGCGCGGCGAACAGCGTCACCATCCCGGAAGGATGGCGCAAGGAGCAGATCGCCCAGCGGCTGGAGGCCAGCGGCATCGGCACGGCCCAGGACGTGCTCACCCTCATCGGCACCGGTGCGCCGGCCTTTCCAGATGCGCCATTGGTCAACGCCATCCCGCCTGGCGGCTCACTGGAGGGCTACCTCTTCCCAGACACGTACCAGATCGGCCGCGGCACGGACCCACGCCGCATGCTGGATCAGATGATCCGCGAGCTGGACAAGAAGCTGGCGCCAGTGATCCGTGAGAGTGCGAGCGCGCAGGGGCTCTCGGTCCATCAGCTCGTCACGCTTGCATCGATCGTGGAGCGCGAGGCCAGCCGCCAATCCGAGCAGCCCACCATCGCCAGCGTGTACCTGAATCGCCTGCGCCAGGATATGCCGCTCCAGGCGGATCCCACGGTGCAATACGCCGTGGCCAATGCCAATCCGATCGAAGCGGCCGGTTTTGGATTCTGGAAGCGGGAGCTCTCCCGAGACGACCTGCGACTGGGCTCCTCGTACAACACCTACGTCGTGAAAGGCCTGCCCCCTGGACCCATCTGCAGCCCAGGATTGGCGGCGCTTCAAGCCGTGGCCACGCCGGCCCAGACGGACTTCCTGTTCTTCGTGGCACGCGGCGATGGCACCCACGCGTTCGCGCGCACGGACACGGAACATCGAGCGAACGTAGAACGCTACCGCTCCCAGTAGGGACCACCTTCCATTCCTTCCCACACACGCCGCCCGCGGCTGGTAGAATGAAATCTGGCCCACGCGGGATTGGTGTAACGGCAGCACAGAAGCCTTCCAAGCTTCTAGAGACGGTTCGAATCCGTTATCCCGCTCCGCGCAACGCGCCGCCGCCCAGTGAGTGTGCTTCCGCGCATCGCGCAAGCCGAGACCCCCACCATTAACACCTGCTCGGCCGCCCCCACGGCCGGTCGCATCGCTGGGAGGAGACCTTGAGGGAGCCATCCGCGGCCGTACGTCGCGTATCACAGTCTGAGCGCGCCGGCGCCACCACACCGCCCGGCCCGGGCGTGGTCCTGCTGGACAAGGGCGATCCGGATTTTCCCACGCCGCACCACATCGTCGAGGCGATGAACGACGCCCTTGAGACGGGCTACACGCGGTACGCGAACATCCAGGGCGACGCCGAGCTCCGAACGGCCATCGCCAGGCAGCTCACCGAGCGCAGCGGCGTGGACTGGACGATCAACGACATCGTGATCACCAGCGGCGGCAGCGGCGGCATCAACGCGGCCATGGCCGCATTCCTCGACCCCGGCGACGAAGTCCTCATCCCTCAGCCCACGTTCTCCCTGTACGGCGACGTGGCGCTCACCATCGGGGCGCGCGTCATCGACGTGCCAATGACGACTGACTTCCACCTGGATCTGGATGCGCTCCGCGCATCCATCACCCCACGCTCCAAGATGGTCGTCCTGGTGAACCCCTGTAACCCCACCGGCACCGTCTTTCGCCGCGACGAGCTCCAGGGGCTGGCGCGGATCTGCGCGGAGCACGACCTGCTGCTCCTGGCGGACGAGGCGTACCAGCTCATCGTGTTCGACGGTCGCCAGCACGTCTCCATGCTCGAGTTCCCAGAGATGCACGACCGTCTGCTTCTGTGCGAGACCTTCTCCAAGACGTACGCCATGACCGGCTGGCGGCTGGGATACCTTGCGGCGCGCCAGGGTATGGCGAACTCGGTGCTGATGATCCACCGCACGGCGGTGGGATTCGTCAACACCGCCGTTCAGCGTGCCGGCATTGCCGCGCTCACCACTCCCAGCGACGCGCCGGCGAAGATGAACGAGGAATACGCCTTTCGCCGAGGGCTGATCGATGGTCTCCTCAAGGATGCGCGCGGTGCCACCTGGCGGCCCCCAGAGGGCACGTTCTACGCGTTCGTGAAGTACACCGCGGACATGTCCGCCAAAGAGATGACGCAGTTCTTGCTGGAGCGCGGCGTCGCCGTGCGCAGCGGCACGGAGTTCGGCCCGGGTGGCGAGGGCCACGTACGGCTGAGCTTTGCCACCAGTCGCGAGAACATCATCGAGGGCACCAAGCGCATGGCCGCGGCCTTCGCCGAGGCCGCGGATCGGCAAGCGAAAGTAGCCGTCTAGCCGGCAGCGGGGCTGGCCGATCGCCTCGGCCAGTCCCTGCCCCGCCTCGCTATGATGAGGCCTCGGAGCTCCTGACCGTCTGCAGGGGCGGCCGTGGCATTGCGCGACCTGCCGGGGGCCGATTCACCAGGTACAGCCCCAGGATGATGAGCGGGCCAAACATCAGCACTTGTGTGGTGGGGACTTCCGCCAGCGCGAAGTAGGCCATCACCGCGGTGAAGAGCGGCATCAGATAAGAGAAAGACGCCGCCTGTGAGGCGGAGACCGCCCGCAGTCCGTACAGGTACAGAGACTGGCTGATGGCGCCCGTCATCACCGCCAGGTAGATGATCCACAGCCAGACGCTGGCTGAGACGTCCACCAGACCCGGCAGCTCAGCATCCGCGCCCAGCGCGGCCGTGGTGGGAAACAGGCCCACCATGGCGCACAGGTTGCCAGCGGCCAACACCAGCATGGGGTGACGGCGCGTGAGCAATCGCTTCCCCACCACGTTGTAGACCGCCCACAGGACCTGGCAGGTCACGAAGAACGCGCTACCAATGAGCACGTTCGCGTCCACCTCCGTCAATCCACCGCCGGTGGACAGCGCCACGGCAGCCCCGAAAGCGATGAGCATGCCCACGGCCTGCACGCGACCGAGCCGCTCGCCCTGAAACGAGAAGGCCAGGAGCCCGGTCCACAACGGTCCGGTCATCAACATCAGCGCGGCGTGGGTGGCGCTGGTGTAGGTCAGACCGATGGTATACGTCATGGAGCTTCCACACTGGCCAACGATGCCAATGACGGCCAGCCGCAGCCACTCCTCGCGTTTGAGCGGCTCGCCGGAGCGGAGAAATATCAGAAACACCGGCAGGTGGAAGATCACCGCGGCCACCGTAAAGCGGACCAGGTTGAGCATGGCCGGCGACATCTCCCGAAGCGCGAACTTGGAGATGATGTTGTTGCTGGACCAGATCAGCGTGACGATCGTGAGGATCACGATGGGCACGATGGCCCCGCCGGACAGACTCCGCCGAATGGGCATGCGTGATTCTACGGGCTATGGGCTTGCGCGCCCGTCTCCGCCGGCCGGGGCCCCGCCCCCGCTACATCAGCGCACCCTGAACGAGCATTCCAATGACAGCGTGGGGGGACGGCGGGACTGGGGGGGCGTGTCTGGGTCCGGGTAGTCGCGCGCGCCAAGGGCGGTCACACGCACTTTGTGCATGCCATCAGGCGTCCTGGGGATGCTCGCCGCCGGCACCTGGAACACTGGATCGGTCGCACCGCCGACGGGTCGACCATCGATCTGCCATTGGAAGTCAAACAGGTCCACGTACGGCGGTGAGATCACCGCGCTGAACGTGAGCAGCGTGAATTGCCCAGCCGGCTCGGGGGAGAGCGGCGGAGGCGGCGGATCAATCGTCAGCCCAAGCTGGTAAATCGCATCCTGCGGCCGCTGGAACACGCCCGGGTAGATCTGGCTCTCCACTGAGTTCGCCGGCTCCAGACCACAGACGGGTGCCGCCAGCGCCACGCGGATCGTGAACCCCTTGGCGGGATCGAAGTCCGACGCGAACTGCGGGTCGCGAGCGTACTTGTGGCCAACCACCAGGAGGTAGTCCCCGGGGGGCAGCGACATCAGGATCTGCTCGTCCGGTCGCACAAGCTGGATGACACGCCGCCCAGACTGCGACGAGGCGCCCCGCGCCAGAACCTCCCACTGAGCCACAACGGCGCAGTTCCCGCGCGAGTACACGGCCAGGTCCAGGTCATACCACTGGTCGCCTACGTAGACGAAGGCCGCACCCGGCTTCGACACCCGGAACGGGTACCCCAGCCGCACAGAAGGGTCGTCGATCCGCGCCTCAGTAGTGACACCCTCCGCGGACGGGGTGCCCATGTCCGGCTGCATCCGGGAGGAGCTCGCATCGCACGGCGTGCCCTGCTGGGCAAACGTCGGCGCCGCGCGCGCGCCATCCACCAGCGCCAGCACGCTGATGACCAGTGCAAATCTCAAGAGTCGCGTCTTCACGGGCTCACCTGCCTTCTGCGCTTGTGGGCTGCTAGGGACTCACGGTCCAAGTGGGCGAGGCGCCGGCGCGCCGGATCCCCCGGACGAAGGCGGCCGCGCCGGACCGCTGGGCGCGGGATTGGTCTGGGGCGCGCTGGGCTGCGCTGGCCGCGCCGGAACTGGAGTCGGGGTGAGCGATTGCAGCCGCTGCGTGGCCTCCGGCCGATCAGGCTGGAGCTCACGGGCGCGGCTCCACGCGATGGTAGCGCCCTGGCGATCCCCAGCGCCTGCCAGGCGATCCCCCCGGCTGATCAGGAGCGCGTACAGCTTCTCTCGGGCGTCGCGATAGTCTGGATCCAGTTTCATGATCTGCTCGAGCGCTTCGATAGCCGCGTCCTCATTCTTGCCCCAGTTTGCCTCCATGACCAGCCAATTGCGTCGCAGGCCAGACTGAAGCCACAGATCCAGGACGGTCGGCTCGTTGGGTCTCAGTGTCATCGCCGCGGCAATCTGCTTGTCCGCACCGTCGATGTCGCCCCGATCGAGAAGCTGCCGGCCCAGGCCCACGTGTCCGTCGTATGCCAGTGCATCGAGGCCCTGAGGCGGAGGATTGACCCGGCGGAGCTCTTCAACGATCGCAAGGCCGCCGCCGAAGTCCTGGCGAGCGAACCGCTGTTGCACTTCCTGGACCCGATCAGCCGGTCCAGGCGCAGCGACCGTTGGTGGCGGGGGAACGGCGGTCGGCGCCTGGGCCACCGGGCTTGGCGGCACTGTTGGCGCCTGCGCTGCTGGGCTGGGCGGAGCAACCGGTACTACGGAGGTCGGGGGGACCGACGCCGCCGTGGGAGGACGCGTTGGCGCGGTGGTCGGTGCCGCCGCCACGGCGGGACGGGTCGGTATTGGCGTCGGTCCAGGCTGCTCGCCCCAGGGTGTCCACTCCCACAGTGCGCCCTGGAAGATCACCACGAACACCCCGCCCGCTATGAGCAGCGGGGCGGCAACGGCCAGCACCACCGGCAGGAACGACCGCGTCTGCTGGGGTGCCTCCACGGTGGCAGGAGCCGCCTTCGTGAAGCCCTCCGTGAAGCTCGTGGTGGGGCTGGCTCCACCGGCCAGCGATGACGTAGCTGAAGTCGAACCGGAAGCGGTGATCGGGGAAAACTCGGTCACTGGCGCGGAGGCGGGCCGCGCCACCGTGAGTGGGGTCGTCACGTCTCCCAACGCATCCACGAACGCGCTGGCCGTGGGATAGCGCTCAGATGGCTCCTTCGCGATCTGCTTGAGAATCGCGCGCTCCGCCGATTCCGGCAGATCCGGCGCGTGCTCTCGGGGGCTTGAGGGCTCGCGGTGCGCAATGGCGTACAGCATGGCCGGACCCTCCGGGTGGCCAAACGGCAGGACGCCCGTGAGCAGCTCGTACGCCACCACACCCAGCGCATAGCGGTCGGCGTCATCACCCTCGCCGCGTCCCGTGATCACCTCCGGTGCCATGTACGCCGGCGTACCCACCATCAATCCCGTCTGCGTCAGCCGCGTCCCCTCGGATGCCCGGGCGATGCCGAAGTCCACGAGCGTCACGTGGTCGTCCGGTCCAACGATGATGTTGCCCGGCTTGATGTCCCGGTGGATCACACTCCGCGAGTGCGCGTGATCCAGGGCTGAGGCGAGCTGGCGGAGGATTCGCATCGCCCGGTCCCACGGCATCCGCACGCCAGGGGCGAGCAGGTCGCGCAGGGCAATGCCATCCAGAAGCTCCATGACGATGAAGTGGATCTCGTCGATCTCTCCCACGTCATAGATTCGGACGATGTTGGGATGGCGCAGGCTACCAGCGATCGTCGCCTCGCGGCGGAAACGCTGCACGAACGACTCGTCCGCCGCAAGATGCGCTGGCAGCACCTTCACCGCGCACTCGCGATCGAGGCGCGTATGCACCGCCCGATACACCGTGCCCATCCCGCCGCGGCCGAGCACCTCGTGCAGCTCGTACGGTCCGAGCGCGCGACCAATGAGCTGACTCACCGCGTACCGCGCTCCTTGAAGGCCCCGCCGTTCCGGCGATGACTACGAAGATGACTACAAACAGGTCTCAGGATGCTCTAACGACGAGCGCCTGTCAACGATGACTGGCATCAGGAGCAGCCCGTCTTGCTCAAAGACGTGCCAGCGCGCCAGAAGGTTCTGCGATCTCCTGACTATGTAGCCGCCGATCGCTAGATCAGCGACCGCGACTGGCCGCCGTCCACATTGACGCACGTCCCCACCATGAGGCTGGCGGCATCGGACGCCAGGAACACCACCACGTTGGCCACTTCCTCCGGTCGGCCAAATCGTCCCAGCGGCATCTCTGCCTGCACGAACGCGGCCAGCTTTTCCGGATCGGCCTGGACACGCCGTTCCCAGGACCCGCCGGGGAAGATGATGGAGCCGGGCGCCACCGCGTTCACGCGGATGCCCTTGGGCGCAAGCTGCCGCGCCATGCTCTTGGCCAGCGCGTTCTCCGCTGCCTTCACCACGTTGTAGGCCGGCCTGCCGCCCCACTCGCGACCGTAGATTGACGTGATCATGATGATGGACCCGCTGCCCTGGCGTTCCATGACCGGCACCACCAGCCGGCTCGCGCGCACAGCCGGCCACAGCGTCAGATCAAACGTGGCCGCCCAATCGGCGTCCGACGTCTCCACAAACTGGTCCTGGCCGCCGCCACCCACGTTGTTCACCAGGACGTCGGCGCGCCCATAGTGCGACACCGCCCGATTGATGAACGACTCGAGCGCCGCGCCGTCGGTCGCGTCGGCCGCCACGGCCAACACGTCAACGCCCTTGGCCCGGAGCTCAGCCGCGGTCTGCTCCAGCACCTCAGCGCCGCGCGCGCAGACCGCTAGCTTGCATCCTTCCGCGGCGAGGCCCAGCGCGATCGACCGACCGATGCCGCGGCTAGCACCCGTGACGATCGCGACTTTGTTCCGAAGTCCAAGCTCCATGTGTTCTCTCCCAGCAGTGCTGTCCCAGGCCGCGTCCGCCGTGGGCCGCGTCAGCTACCCGCGCGTCTCCAGCTCACCAGGACACGCAGGCCCGGCCCCTCCAGCGGGTCCGTGGATTGATGTTCCCAGAAATCCGGCCACATGCGATCAAACCGCAGGAAGCGGATGATCGCCGGCGGCTCCGTCGCTGACATCGTGATGGCAATCTCTTCGCCACGCTGCTCCAGCCGGTAACCCGTCAGCAGGTACTTCGCGAACTGCGCGGCAGCCTCATCAGTCGCCAGCCACGCGCTGTGTTGCTCGTGATCGGCCGTACGTCCTGCCGCTACTCGACCCCGCCAGACTCGGCTGCGCTCCATGACGACGGACAGTATCAGGGCCGCGTCGCGGGATCAAGCAGGCGCGGATGCCACCCGAGCCCGCTCTCCCAGTACCTCGCGCTCCAAGTCGTCCAGACACCCAAGACGCACGGCCTCGCGTATCCTGGCGGTCAGCCCAACGATGTAGTGCAGGTTGTGGTAGCTCGCGATGGTGTGCGCCGTCAGCTCCTCCGCCACGAACAGGTGGCGCAAGTACGCGCGGGAGAAGGTGTGGCACATCTCACAGGCGCAGCCATCCACCAGCGGCCCCGTGTCATCTCGATACGGCGCTCGCGTCACGTTCATCTTGCCGCTGGGCGTGTAGAGCACCCCACGCCGCGCCAGCCGCGTGGGCGACACACAGTCAAACGTGTCGATGCCGCGGCGCACGCAGTCAAACAGGTCCTCCGGCTCGCCAATGCCCAGCATGTGCCGCGGCCGGTCCCTGGGCAGCTCCGGCACGGACCAGTCCAGCACCCGCGCCATGTCCGCCTTCGTCTTCCCCAGCGAGCCGCCAATGGCGAATCCCTCGAACGGCCGCTGGCCGATGAACTGCGCGCTCTGCACCCGCGGCGCGGCAAACGCGCCCCCCTGGACGATGCCGTACAGCGCCATGTCATCGCGGGTGCGGGCGGCCAGGCAGAGGTCCGCCCACTTGTGGGTGCGGAACAGGGCCCTCCGCGTGTAACGCTCGTCATGCAGGGGCGAGGTGGGCTCGTCGAAAGCGAGCATGATGTCGGGGCCGAGCCGTTCCTGGATCTGGATCGAGATCTCCGGAGTGAGCCGATGCGCCGAGCCGTCGATGTGGGAGCGAAAGCTCACACCATCATCATCGACCTTCATCAACCGGGCGGGAGACTTGCCCGTTCCGGCCCGCCGCCGTCCGTCCGGCTCCTCGTCCGGAAACATCCCCAGCTTGCCAATACCGTGCTCCAGCCCCGCGCCCAGGCTGAACACCTGGAAGCCGCCACTGTCCGTGAACATCGGCCCGGACCAGCCCATGAACCGGTGGAGCCCGCCGTGCGCGGCAATGATCTCTGGCCCGGGCCGCAGGTACAGGTGGTAGGTGTTCGCTAGCACCGCCTGAGCGCCAAGTGCCTGGACCTCTGAAGGCAACAAACTCTTCACCGCGGCTCTCGTTCCGACGACGATAAAGGCTGGAGTGGTGATCTGTCCGTGGGGAGTGGAGATCACCCCAGTCCGCGCCCTGGAATGGGGGTCTTCGTGCTCGATTTGGAACGAAAAGGCGGCCATCAGGCAGAGGCATCCGCGCAAGTGGAGAGCATCGGTGGAGTCCGGGGTGGACGTTATACTCCCCTGGCTGAACCGCCCGAGCCGCGCGACCGCGCGCTGATTGACGGCTTGCGAGACTGGGCCCGCCGCAATACCACGCCCAACCCTTCGGAGCCTGCCACGGACTACAGCCTCTCAGTCGTGATTCCGGCATTCAACGAGGAGAGCCGGCTACCCGCGACACTGGAACGCGTAAGCGCGTTTCTTTCCGCGCGACATTCCGACCGCGGGGACACGTACGAGGTGCTGGTGGTGGACAACGGGAGCACGGACCGCACCAGCGAGGTGGTCCGCGTCGCCAGCGAGCGCGACCCCTCCATACGGCTCTGTTTCACCGAGCTACGCGGCAAGGGTCGTGCCGTGCGACTGGGCGTGGGCCTGGCACGGGGCAAGCGCGTCGCGTTCTGCGACGCAGACCTGAGCACGCCGATCGAAGAGGTGGTGGGGCTCGCGGACCGGATCCACGACGGTCACCCCGTGGTCATCGCCACCCGCGAGGGGCTGGGTGCCCGGCGCATCGGCGAGCCGGTGACAAGGCACCTTATGGGCCGCGTCTTCAACGCGGTGGTCCGTACGCTTGCCGTGCCCGGCATCCAGGACACGCAGTGCGGCTTCAAGGCGTTCTCCGAGGAGGCCGCCCGAGCGATCTTCTCGCGCCAGACGGTGACGGGTTTCGGGTTCGACGTGGAGATTCTCTACATCGCCCGCAAGCTGGGCTACGGCATCCTGGAGGTGCCGGTCACCTGGGTCTACGCGCCAAGCAGCCGGGTGGACCCCGTCAAAGACACGCTGCGGATGCTAGCGGACATCGCTCGGGTGCGTTGGAACGACCTGCGCGGCGTGTATCGCTGACGGTCGGTGGCTCGTAGCGCCTCGGCCGCGCAGCTTCCGAAACCCCGGCCCATCAGTGATACTTAGCCCATGGGTGATCGCATTCTTGTCTGCACGGCGTGGCCGTACGTCAACGGGTCGCTCCACGTGGGCCATCTCGCGGGTGTGTACGTGCCCGCCGATACCTTTGCACGGTTTCAGCGTCTACTCGGAAACGACGTGCTCATGGTCTCCGGCAGCGACGAGCACGGCACGCCCATCACCGTCCGCGCGGAGCAGGACGGCGTCACCCCCAGGGACATCGCGGACCGGTTCCACGGCGAGTTCATGGGCTACTGGAAGTCGCTGGGGATCAGCTATGACCTCTACACCCGCACAGGAACTGACACCCACCGCCGCGTCGTCCAGGATCAGTTCAAGAGCTTGCTGGACAAGGGGTTCCTGTTCCAGGAGTCCGTCGAGCAGTTCTTTGACCCAAAAGCCAGTCGGTTCCTGCCAGATCGCTATGTGGAGGGAACCTGCCCACACTGCGCCTACGCCCGAGCCAGGGGCGATCAGTGTGACAACTGCGGCCGACTGCTGGATCCCTCCCAGCTCGTGGAGCCACGAAGCAAGCTCACCGGCGAGCGCCCAGAGCCGCGCCAGACCACGCACTTCTTCCTGGACCTGCCACAGCTCAACCACCAGCTCATCGAATGGGCGCGCAAGAAGGTCCACTGGCGGCCAAACGTCTACCGCTTCACCCTCAACTTCCTTGAGGGCGGACTGCAGGCCCGCGCGATCACGCGCGACCTTGACTGGGGTGTGCCCATCCCCGTGCCCGGCTTTGAGGATAAGCGCATCTACGTCTGGTTCGAGGCCGTCACCGGCTATCTCTCCGCCAGCATCGCATGGGCGGAGGAGTCTGGCCAGCCAGATGCGTGGCGCGCGTGGTGGGAAGATCCAGCCACCCGCCAGTACTACTTCATCGGCAAAGACAACATTCCGTTCCACACGGTGATCTGGCCGGCGATCCTGATGGCCCGGGGGGACACCATCCTGCCCTACGACGTGCCGTCAAACGAGTACATGAATTTCGGCGGCGCCAAAGCGTCCAAGAGCGCCGGCATCGGCACCACTGTGCCGGCGTTGCTCTCCGCGTTCGACCCAGACCCCATCAGGTTCTATCTCACGGCCAACGCGCCGGAGAGCTCGGACACTGACTTCTCCATCGACGAGATGATCCGCCGGAACAACGACGAGCTCGTCGCCACCTGGGGAAACCTGGTCCACCGTACGCTCACGTTCACGCAGCGCTTCTTCGACGGAAAGGTCCCAGGAGACGGCTCGACTGATCCTGACGTGGCCGTGCAGATCGACCAGACGTTTGCCCGCGTGACGGCCAGCATGGAAGCCGTACACATCAAAGAGACGCTGCGCGAGGTCATGGCGCTGGCCCAATACGGGAATCGGCTCTTCGATGAGCGGGCCCCCTGGCGCCAGGTCAAGGAGGACCGCGACGCGGCCGCGGCCACGATCGGCACGCTGATCAACCTCATAAACGCGCTCAAAGTCCTGTTCGCGCCGTTCCTCCCGTTCAGCTCAGCAAAGCTGCACGAGCTTTTGGGCTGCGAAGGGACGCTCGAGGACGCGGGCTGGGGCTGGAGCCCGGTGCCCGCCGGCCGCGCGCTCCCCAAGCCAACGCCCCTGTTCACGAAGATCGAATCCGTGGAACAGTCGGCCGGGTAGTCTTCATCCGGCGCGGTTCTTCGTTTACTTAGTAGCGCGACGGCCCCGCCGCACCTCCGGATGACCCGGAACGGTGTCTGGAGGACGTGCGCGCCTCTGGGACGAGACAAAGTGATCGACGAGACGACGACGGCCGCTCTAACCGAAGAGACCAACGGCGTAGAGGAGTGGCGTGACGTCGAGGATCCCGAGACTTGGACGTGGCTGCTCCAGCAGTGGCTGCGCAATCAGCTTCTCGAGGAGCCAGAACCGGATGTCGAGCACGCTGAGTCCCGCGTGATGGACCTCCAGCAGCGCCTGCGCGGAAAGCTGATCGAGCAAGCGAAGGAAGAGGACGATCGCGCCGGTCAGAAGAGCTCGTGGCGGATGTTCCGCGGCGCGGCACGGGTAATCGGCAAACGCGCGAAAGAGAAGGCCGCGCTGAGCTCCGACTCGAGCGAGCGAGCCGTCTCCTGACCCGTCCAACAGTGGCGGCTCGCGTCGATCACTGGTTAGCCTTTCGGTAGCCCATCGAGTATCCGGGATCGCCCTTGCCCCCAAGGTTCCACATCGCCCTCCTGGGGCTCATCCTGCTCTGGTACACCTCACTCGCCATTGGCTACGCCCTGGTGACTCCGAGGTGGAACAACCCAGACGAGCCGGCGCACTTCAACTACGCGCGTACTCTGGCACGCGACCACCGCCTGCCCGTGCTCAGCCCCGGCGACTGGGACGCTGATCTCCTGGAGCGGCTGAAGGCGTCGCGCTTCCCAAACGACGCGGACATCTCCACGATCCGCTATGAGGGTCACCAGCCCCCCTTGTACTACTTGCTGGCGGCCGGTGTGCTGCGAGCGATTGAGAACGCCCCGCTGCCTCGGCAGGTGTTCGCCCTGAAGCTGCTCTCCATTGGATTGGGGACGCTCACTGTGACCGGCACGTTTCTGCTGGCCCGGGTGCTGGCGCCCGGCCGGCCCGCGCTGGCGTTGGTGGCGGCCGCCGTGGCGGCGTACGTGCCGATGAACACGGCCATGTCCGCGGCGGTGAACAATGACAGTCTGGCCAACGGACTGGCCGCGCTGACGCTCGCCGCGATCGCCTACGGCCTCCGTCGGGGGTTCGACGATCGCGGCGCCTCGCTGTTCGGCTTCCTCCTCGGTGCGCTTCTGCTGACAAAAGTCACGGTCTACGGTTTCGTGGCGCTGGGCCTGGCCACCGTGGCCGCCGCCGAATACACCCGCCTGCACCGAGTGGGACACATTGAGATGGCCGCCCTGATCCGTCGCCCGCTGCTCTGCCTCGGCGGCGCGCTAGCCGTCTCTGGCTGGTGGTTCGCGCGTGGCGTCCAGGTGTACGGCTGGAACGATCCGCTGGGTTTGATCCGCCACGATCTGGTGGTAGTGGGACAGCCGAGGTTCCCCGGCTTCGAAATGGGAGCGATCGCCTATGTCGGGCAGACGCTGTTCCGCAGCTTCTGGGGGCAGTTTGGCTGGATGGGCATCGTCCTAGACGAGCGGTTGTACAGCATCTACCTGGTCCTGACGCTGGCGGCGATGATCGGTTGGCTCGCACAGCGGAGCCTGGGGAGACAGGCCGAGCGCCGGCAGCAGACTCCAGACGAAGAGGTCACTGTGGGGGTAAGAGACGGTACCGGCGGCTGGCTCGCGGCGTTGATCGATGATGAACGGCGCCTGACGCTCGTGCTGATGGTCGCGGCTACGGCGCTCGTCTTCTTCCAGGTGGGCTACTACAACCTTACGTACGTCCAGGCGCAGGGACGGTACCTGTTTCCGGCGCTGGGTCCTATCAGCATTGGGCTGGCCGCCGGATGGTTGGCGTGGTGCAGCATGATCCCATTGGGCAGTCGGTGGAGGCGGGGGACGGAGCGTTCCTTGAGCGCCATGGCCGTGCTGACCTTGCTGCTCCTGAATGCCGCCTGCCTGCTACGCTTCGTAGCGCCTGCATTCCGTCCGTAGTGGACGGGTCTCCACGAGGGGCTGTGCTATAGTGCCACGCCAACTCGCCATTTCGCGCCTCCTTGCGTCCGCCGCGTGGCGTCGGTGTACGGTGTGCGTCCGATCACGATCGAGAACCTGGGGAACGAGATGAACGTCAACGTCACGGTAGCCCGCGGCTCGCTCACCGCGCAGCGAACTCCCCTGCTGGTGGTCAACCTCTTTGAAGGCACGGACCAGCCCGGAGGTGCCACGGGCGCCGTAGACGAGGCGCTGGACGGCCTGCTCAGCCGGCTGATCCAGGCGGGCGAGATCAGCGGCAGCCTGGGTGAAGTCACCATCATCCACAACGCGGGCGATCGCGCCCGCCTGGCGGCGGACCGCGTGGCCGTCGTGGGCCTTGGCAAGCGCGAGGATCTGGATCTGGAGTCGCTGCGCATCGCCGCGGCCACGGTCGCCCGCCGTGCCCGAGACATTCGGGCCGGTCGGTTCGCCACCATCGTCCACGGCGCCGGTTCAGGCAACATCGATGCGTCAGCCGCCGCTCGAACGCTGGTGGAGGCGAGCCTGCTGGCGCTGTACACGTACGACGCCTACAAGTCTCCTCCGGAGAAGCCGGCCCCGGTGATCGAGGAGATCACCATCATCGAGCGAGACGCGGACCGAGCAGACCTGTGCGAAGCGGCCGCCGCTGAGGCGCGAATGGTTGCGGACGCGGTGGAGACAACGCGCGACTTGTCACAGGGCCCCGGCAACGTGGTGACGCCGACGTACCTGGCGGATCAGGCCGCGGCGATGGCCCGCGCGCGCAATCTGCCCCATGAAGTCTGGGGCAAAGACGAGCTTGCAGCCCGCGGCATGAACGCGATCCTCGCCGTAAATTCAGGCAGCGCCAAGGACCCCCGCTTCGTCATCATGCGCCACAACGGTGGGGGCGAGGGCGCCAAGACTCTGGCAGTCGTGGGCAAGGGCATCACGTTCGACAGCGGCGGCATCTCACTCAAGCCGGCCGAGAGCATGGAGAACATGAAACACGACATGTCCGGCGCCGCCGCTGTCGTGGGGTTCATCCAGCTAGCCGCTGATCTGAAGCTGAAGATCAACGTGATCGGGATCTTCGCGAGCACGGAGAACCTGCCGAGCGGGAGCTCGTACAAGCCGGGCGACGTGTTCAAGACCTACAACGGCAAGATGATCGAGATCAACAACACGGACGCGGAAGGGCGTGTGATCCTCTCCGACGCGCTGGCGTACGCGGCAGAGCAGAATCCGGACGCCATCATTGACCTGGCAACGCTGACCGGCGCGTGTGTGGTGGCATTGGGTCACCACGCGAGCGGCGCCATGGGCAACGATGAGAGTCTGCTGGCGATCATGAAGCAGGCTGGCGACGTGTGCGGCGAACGGGTGTGGCCGCTCCCGCTGTGGAAAGAGCACCGCAAGGACATCGAGAGCACCATCGCGGACATCAAGAACTCCGGCGGTCGGCCCGGCGGCGCGCTGACGGCGGCCGCGTTTCTGGAGAACTTCGTGGCCGGCAAGCCGTGGGTGCACCTGGACATTGCCGGCACCGCCTACACGGAGGGTCGCTCGCGGATCCCCCCGTATCAGCCGCCGGCCTGCGCCACCGGTGTCGGTGTGCGGCTGCTCCTGGAGTTCGCACGGCGCTGGGGGAACGCCTAACGAATCCCCGCGGAGGTCAACGCGGCCTTGACTGACCGCGGACGCCCCGGGCTCACCGCGGCGGTGGCCAAACTGGGTGCCTATGGGCCCGTAGCCCTGTTGGCACTGCTAGCTCTGGCTTTCGTCAGCCCGGCCGCGTTGACCGGCCGCGCGCTGCTGCCGCTGGACAACCTGTTCCTGTATCCGCCATGGCGCGGCATGGCGGAGAGCGCCGGCGTCGCGTATCCGCACAACCCCCTCATCGGCGACGCAATCCTCCAGAACTACTCCTGGAAGCAGCTGGCCCGCGACGCCTTCTGGCGAGGCGAGCTCCCCCTCTGGAATCCGTACATCCTGTCCGGTGAGCCGTTTCTGGGCGCCGCCCAAAACGGTGCGCTCTACCCGCCGGGCGTATTTTTCTACGTGCTGCCGCTGGCCCAGGCGTATGCCTGGTTCATCGGCCTTCACCTGTTCCTGGGCGCGTGGGGAGCCTACCGCCTTGCACGCCGCTGCGGAGCCGGAATAGCCGGCGGCCTCCTCGCGGGCGTCGCGTTCGGCTTCTGCGGCTTCCTGGTGGTCAGCTTCCTCTGGCCCATGGTCGTCAGCACCGCGGTCTGGCTTCCGTGGCTATTGCTGATCGTGGACCGCCTGGCGGTCGGCGCCAAGAGGGCCTCACTCACCTGGCTCGCGGGAGCCATCGTCGTCTGCCTGCAGTTCCTGGCCGGCCACCTCGAGATGAGTCTGTACTTGCTCCTGACGGCCGGTCTTTACGCGGCCATCAGGCTGGTTCAGACGGCATGGTCCACGCCGCGCGAAACACTCCCCCGTGGAGCCGCGTGCCTGGTGATGGTCGTCGTTGGAAGCTGCCTTGCCGGCCCAATGCTGGTTCCCTTTGGAGAAGCGTTCAGCCAGAACGTCCGGACCGGCTGGTCGGACTACGAGGAGAGTCTGAGCTATGCGATGCCGCGCGAGCGGCTCATTGCGTACCTCGTGCCGGACTGGTTCGGAAACCCCACCCACCGCTCCTACCTGGACGCTCGCGACGGCTCCGTGCGTTCCGTGGAGCATCCCCGGGCCAACGGCGAGTGGCGCTGGGATACGGAGTGGGGCGGCAAGAACTACGTGGAAGGGGCCGTCTACCTCGGTATCCCCACACTTGCCCTGGCGAGTCTGCTCGCGACCCGCCGACCGCGCGGCCAGGTGCTCGCGCTGGCCCTGGTCGCGGCGGTCTCGCTGGCACTCGCGTTTGGCTCACCACTCTACGGGCTGCTGTTCTACGGCATTCCAGGAGTAAACCAACTCCACACACCGTTCCGCTGGATCTACCCGGCCGGGCTGTGCCTGGCGATCCTGGCGGGCATCAGCCTGTCCAGCCTCGGAGATCGACGATCGCACGGTCTCACACTGCTCGGCGGCCTGTGGCTCGCGGGCGGCGTGGGCATCGTCGGGGTGACGACACTTTCCATGGTCGCGCCAGATCTGTTTGACCCGCTCGCCGAGCGCGCGTTCCGCCGCTTCCGCGAAGCCCGTGACGGTTTCGCGAACGCCCGGGCAGCGCTGAGCTACCTGGGGCTGGCCACTCTAGGGAGCGGTCTGGTGGCGGCGCTCACGGGGACGCTGATGCTGCTGCACGCACGGCGCGGCTCAGCGGTCACTGCCGCGCTCATCATCGCGCTGCTCGTGGGCGATCTGTTCTCCGTCGGGATCGGCTTCAACAGCGCCGCGGATCCCGCGGTGCTGAGCATCGAGCCACCGGCCATCACGGCGATCAAGACGGACGCGGCCAATCGGAGCGAGCCGTTCCGCGTGGTGACCTTTGGCGGGGATGACACGCTGCCGTCCAACACGAACATGCTGTTTGGCCTCGAGGACGTGCGGGGCTACGACACCCTGATGCTGAAGCATTACGTCGAGTACATGGGCTTGATCGAGCCCCAGATCGGCGTCCCGTACAGCAAGGTGGCGAAGCTCTTCCGCGAACCATCGCTGGCCTCGCCCCTGCTGGACTTCCTGAATGTCCGCTACGCGCTGACCACGCTCGTCATCCGGCGGCCCGGGTGGACGTTGCTCAGCGACGACGGCCACGTGCGCGTCTACCGCAACGAGAGGACACTGCCCCGCGCGTTCGTGATCGACAGCGGAATCGTCGCGCCGGACCACGCCTCGGCCCTACGAATCGTCGGTGATCCCGCGTTCGACCCACGGCGCAACCTCGTGGTGGAGGCCACCCACCTGGCCAGTGATACCGGCGCACCCGGGACGCTGACGCCCGCTACGATCGTGGAACGGTCGCCCAGCCGGGTCGTGGTGGAGACGGACGCTCCACACGCGGGGTACCTGGTGCTGGCAGACACATACTTCGATGGCTGGACCGCCACGGTGGACGGCGCGCCTACGGGCGTGCTTCGCGCCAATGGTGTGGCGCGGGCGGCCCAGATTCCACCCGGTCGTCATCGGGTGGCGTTTGAGCTGCGGCCGCTCTCGGTTCGGTTGGGAGGGCTGCTGGCAGCGGTCTGCCTGGCCATCCTGGTGTCAGTCGCGGCATGGCCGGTCTGGCGCCGCCTCCGCACCGACGCCCAACACGACGATCCCGGCCGCCGAGTGCTGGCCAATACCACGTTTCCCATGCTCACCAGCCTTGTCAACAAGGCCGCGGACGTCGCGTTTGCGCTCATCATGTTCCGACTGCTCGGGGCGGAGGGCGTGGGGGTCTACACGTTCGCCGGCGTCATCTTCGGCTACCTCGACATCGTCGTGGGCTACGGGTTCGCCACGTTGATCACGCGAGACGTGGCCCGGGATCCCTCGTTGATGGGTCGATACCTGGGCAGCACCTGGCTGGCCAGGCTGGGGCTGCTCGCGCTCTCGGCGCTGCTAAACGCCGCGATCACCGGGCCGCTCGCGGCATTGCTGGGTGTAGAGCGCCCCCTCGCCGTCACCCTCTGGCTCCTCTGGTCCACGCTCATTCCGGGGATGGTCAGCGGCGGCCTCACGGCCGTCTTCTTCGCCCGCGAGCTAAACGTGTATCCCGCTGCCATCACACTCCTCAGTACCGCCCTCAAAGTGGGCCTGGGGACTATCGCGCTCGTGGCGGGCTGGGGGTACATTGGGCTCGCGGGGGTGGCCCTGGTAACCGCGGTTCTGACGGCCGCCGCGCTGGCGCTCGCGTTTCGACAGGTGATCGGACCGATAGGCACCAGAGTGGACCCGCCCCTCGCCAGGAGGCTGACCCGCACGGCGACGCCGCTCATGCTGAACGACCTGCTCAACAGCGTCTTCTTCCGAATAGACGCGGTGCTGCTGAAGGCACTCACCGGCGACCTCGCTCTGGGCTGGTACAGCACCGCGTACCGGTTCATCGATGGGCTTCAGATCATTCCCTCGCGATTCGTCCCCGCTCTGTTCCCGCTCCTATCGCGGGCCGCACGGGACGACCGCGCGCGGTTCGTCAAGCTCTACTTGCTCGGATCGCGAGTGCTGCTGAGCGTGGCGCTGCCAATCGCCGCGGGCACCACGCTCCTGTCCCAGACCATCATCGGCTGGTTCGCGGGAGCGGCGTACCTGCCAGACGCGGGATACGCGCTGGCCATCCTCATCTGGTTCCTGCCGCTGAGCTTTGCCAACGGACTCACGCAATACGCCCTCATCGCGCTGGGCCGGCAGCGCGCCATCACCAGCGCCTTCTTGCTGGGCGCCGGATTCAACGCGATCGCAAATTTGCTGCTGATTCCTAGCTTCGGCTACATCGCGGCCTGCGCGATCACCGTGCTGTCGGAGGTCGTCTTGTTCGCGCCGTTCTTCCTGGCCTCGCGTGACGTGGTGAACCTCCGCGCGCTGGGAGCCATCGCGTGGCGTCCCGCCGTCGCCACGGCGATCATGACCAGTCTGTTGTGGCCTATCCACACCTGGCCCTTCATTGTCGTGGTGGTGCTGGGCGGCGCCGTCTACGCGGGCGCTCTCTGGGCGCTGGGCGGGATCACCCCGGAGGATCGCCACTTCATCCTCGCGCGGGTCCGCCGCCGCTAGCCGGCAGCCTCCGGGCGGTTGTGGTCACCCGAGCGGCCACGCAATAGCTGCACGGCGTGGGGCAGTGCCGGCAACACCACCTCAAGGCACTCGCGAACGGCCTTGGGGCTGCCGGGCAGGTTGATCACCAGCGTGGAGCCGCGCACGCCCGCGATGGCCCGCGAGGTCATCGCGGCCGGCGTCTTCAAGAGACTGGCCGCGCGCATCGCCTCCGCGATCCCTGGGACTTCGTACGCGATCACTGCGTGCGTAGCCTGCGGCGTAACGTCACGCGCCGCAAGCCCGGTTCCGCCCGTGGTGAGCACCAGGTCAGCGTGCGCCGAGTCCGCCAGGCGAACGATGGCGCCGCCGATCTGATCCTGCTCGTCCGGCACAACGACCGCGTCCACCACCAGGAAACCAGCGGACTCAACCACCTCACGGATCGCCGGCCCCCCCAGGTCTTCCCGCTCGCCTCTCGAGGACTTGTCGCTGACCGTGATGATGCCCACGCTGACGGGCGAATCTCCAGTCACCGCGAGCCTGCCGCATCGTGCCGCTGATAGACCCCGCTCCGACCGCCGGACTTGTGCTCCAGGCGGATGCTGTCCAGGATCATGCCCTTGTCCACGGCCTTGCACATATCGTAGATCGTGAGTGCCGCCGCGGAGACCGCCGTCAGCGCCTCCATCTCCACGCCGGTCTTGCCCACCACCTTCACGGTGGCCTCGATCTCCACCGCGCTCTCGCGCTCATCCAGCGAGAAGGCCATGTCCACGCCCGAGATAGCCAGTGGGTGACACAGCGGGATGATCTCTGGCGTGCGCTTGGCGCCCATCACGCCCGCCACTTGCGCAATGGCCAGCACGTCGCCCTTCTTGATGCCGCCATCGCGGATCAGCGCCAGGGTCTCCGGCCGCATCAGCACGCGGCCCCGCGCCGTGGCCAGCCGGACCGTGTCGTCCTTCGCGCTCACGTCAACCATGCGGGCACGCCCGCTCTCATCCATGTGTGTCAGGTCAGCGTGGGTCAGATCCGCCACCGTGGTGCGCCTCCCAGCCGAGTATAGCCGCCGGTCCACGACGGCCGAGGCGTCATTCGGGTATCCTCGCCGTTCGGTGGGCACACCGCACTGGCGCCGCACGCTCTCCGTCCTGGTTCTGGGCCAGGGCCTCACCTCGTTGGGGTTCAGCTTCCCGTTCCCGTTCATGCCGCTCTACCTTCAGGAGCTTGGGGTGGCAGACCTGGGCACCGCCGCCATCTGGGCCGGCGTGTTGATGGCCGCGCAGGGCATCTCCATCGGCGCCATGGGGCCCGTCTGGGGCCGCCTGGCTGACCAGCGAGGTCGGAAGCCCATGCTTGTGCGCTCCTTTCTGGGCGCCGGCTTCTTCGTCACGATGATGGGTTTCGCGCGCTCACCCCTTGACCTGCTGTTCTTGAGGTTCGTCCAGGGAGCCTTCAGCGGCACCATCTCATCTGCCTCAGCGCTCGCCGTGGCGGTGGCCCCGTCCGACCGTCGTGGCCACGTGCTGGGCATGATCCAGCTCTCCGTCTGGCTGGGAGGATCGCTCGGCCCTCCGCTGGGGGCCCTCACGGCCGGCCTGCTGGGCTACCGAACGTGTTTCTGGATTGCCGGAACGCTCATGCTGGCGGCAGGAGTCGCGAGCCTCGTGGTGGCCCATGAGCCGCCCCGCGAACCGCGCGAGACGCAGCGTCCGCGCGGCGCCGCCAGGGCGGACATGCGCCGGGCGCTGCCGGTGCTGCTGGCCGTGTGTTTCGCGGAGATCGCGTTCCAGGCGCAGAACCCCATCTTGCCGTTGTTCGCGGCTGCCGCGATCGTGCCTGGCGAGAACCCCGCGCCCCTAACCGGCTGGCTCTTCGGAGCGGCGGCCGTGGCTGGCGCCGTTGGCTCGGCCACGCTGGGCCGCTGGTCCGACCGCCTTGGTTACCGCCGTACGCTGATTTGCACAGCCGCGGCCTGCGGCGCGCTGTTCGTGGCGCACGCGCTGACCCACGAGCCGGCCCTCATGCTGGTGCTGCGCGCCACCACGGGCTTTGTGTTCGGCGGCCTCATGGCCTCGATGAATGCGCTGTTGGCCACAAGAGCAGGTTCCGCGTCGCTGGGTCTCGCGTATGGATTCGGCGAGGTAGCCCGCAGTGGAGGCCGTATCCTCGGCCCCGTCGGCGCGGCCACGCTCGCCGCCTGGCTCGGCCTGGGCGCGGGCTTCCTGTACGCCGCGGCCGCGCTCTTCGTGGTGGTCCTGGTCACGCTGGCAATGCGCACCGATCCCTGGCCAGACGAGCTCCAGGACGCGCCGCGGTGATCGGCCCGGCGCGGATGTATCCGCGATGGCGCAATGGCCGTACGGAGCAAATCCCGTACCAGTAGATGTACGATGAGCCTCGGCGGCGCTCTGATGGAAGCGTAGCCGCGCCGCGGCAAAGGAGCCAGGCCGTACGCACATGTACAAGCCCGATGCATTCCGCGAAGAGCGGCTGGACGTTCTCCATGGTCTGATTGAAGCTCACCCATTCGGCACGCTCGTGACGAGTGACGCCTCTGGCTTGATCGCGAACCACGTTCCGTTTCTGCTCCACTCAGACGGCGCGCCCGCGTTGCTGCATTGCCACCTGGCGCGTGCCAATGCCCAATGGCGCTGCCTGGATCCCGCTCGAGAAGTCCTCGTGATTTTTCAAGCCGGAGACGCGTACGTCACCCCGTACTGGTACGCCACACGCACGGGCCCCGCGGAACTGGTGCCCACCTGGGACTACGCGGTGGTGCACGTGTACGGCCATCCACGCGTCATCGAGGACGTTGACTGGCTGCGGACGCACGTGGTTGAGTTGACGGCCGCGCACGAATCCGTACGCGACGACCCGTGGCGAGTCACCGATGCGCCGAGAGCGTTCATCGAATCCCAGCTCAGGGAAATCGTGGGGGTTGAGATCTCGATCACGCGCATTGAGGGCAAGCGAAAGCTAGGCCAGGACCGTGACGCGCACGGCAGGCGCGCAGTCTGCCCAGCCATGCAAGTCACGATTGACGAGAGTCACTCCGCGTCGATCCACAACACCTCGGATCAATCGAGCCACTAGTCACCTTCAGCCTTGAGCGGGGGCAGTCCGTCTTACACCGCCGATTCAAGGCATCCCGAGCCACCGACGTGTGGGAGTCCGCGGCGTCCTTCCTTGGACCACGCGCCACACCGCCACGAGTCCCTGGAGACCGGCACGCGACCCGAGCCAGCCGCCATGCTCTGCCAGGCGATGGGCGCCATTAGCGCGAACCGATCCGCCACGGTCATCACTGGCGGGCGAGGATGTATCCACGCCGCGGATGGTTTCGAGACTGTGATGCCGACTGGCGCCTACACTTCAGCCCAAGTGCAGGAGGGAGTCCGAACAGGGTGTACCAGCCAGCACATTTTAGAGAGGACCGGCTCGAGATCCTCCACACACTGATCCAGGCCCACCCGCTCGGAGCGCTGGTGACGCACAGTGCGAACGGGCTGGAAGCAAACCACGTGCCCGTGGCGCTCCATCAGAACGACACACTGGGAGTGCTCCGCTGCCACCTGGCCCGCGCCAACACCCAGTGGCGTAGCATTGAATCCGGGGGGGACGTGCTCATCATCTTCCAGGGGCCAGAGGCCTACATCAGCCCCTCCTGGTACCCCACGAAGGCCGAGACGGGGAAGGTGGTCCCCACCTGGAACTACGTCGTGGTCCACGTCCACGGAACGGCCCGTACGATCCACGAGCCTACGTGGCTTTACGAGCACGTCAGCACGCTGTCCGACACTAACGAGGCCGGCTTCCCAGCGCCCTGGTCGGTCACCGACGCGCCAGCGGACTTCGTAGACTCGCTCCTTAAGGCCATCGTGGGGGTAGAGATCCAGATCACCCGCATCGAAGGCAAGTGGAAGATGAGCCAGAACCGGGCCGAAAATGACCGTCAGGGCGTAGCGGGGGGGCTACGCAACCTCACCACCGATACGGCCCTCCTGACCGCTGACCTCGTAGCACGATAACCAGAGGGGCTAACTCGGCGTTCTCAGGCCTGTTCCTCCACGCGGTCGCCGGCCGGCGTCACCAGGAGGCACCGACGATTACCGACGGCGTCCTCGATCACCACCCGTAGCAGCCGCTCGCCGGCGACTCGTCGTTCGTGCACGCCCACCTGGACCACCCGCAACGGCGCCCCGTCGATCGGCCAGTGCGCCAGAGCCCACCTGATGGCCGCGCGGCTCGCGGGATCGTACGCTGCTCGCATCCCACCATCCCCGCCGCTGTGGATCGCTCACACTTCCGCGACGCTTGCGGTACCTTTATGCCAGAGTCAACCACGCCTGAATACACGACGACGAAAGCGCACCCAGATCTCACAGCCGCTCACCCCCGATAGCTTCCAACATCTCCTTGGCATCACCCTCGACCCATTCCAGGTCGAGGCCATCGAGGCGTTCCGCTCTGGCAGATCCGTCCTGGTCGCCGCGCCCACGGGCACCGGCAAGACCGCGGTTGCGGAGTTTGCCGTGCTGGACGCGCTCCAGCGCGGTGCTCGGGCGCTCTACACCACACCGATCAAGGCGCTCTCCAACCAGAAGTACCGCGACTTCGACCGCCTGGTAGCCCGCCTGCGCGAATCTGGCGAGCTTCCCGAAGGCCGCACCGTCGGCCTCCTCACAGGTGACATCGTCCTCAACCCAGACGCGGACCTCCTGATCATGACCACCGAGGTCCTGCGCAACATGCTGGTGCAGGACAGCCCCACACCCCAGGGCGCGGGCGTCATCGTCTTCGACGAGGTCCACTACATGGGCGACCGGGAGCGCGGCACCGCCTGGGAGGAGTCCATCCTCCTGGCACCGCCGGCTGTACCGCTGGTCTGCCTGTCTGCCACCGTGCCCAACGCGGACGTCGTTGCTGAGTGGATTCGATCCACGAAGCGGGAGCTAGCGCTGGTGGAGCACGCCGAGCGCGCCGTCCCGCTGGAGCAACGGTATTTCGTGGACGGCAAGCTCCACCTGACCATCGACGGAACCGGCCGCCGCCGAACCTGGCTCGCTGGAGTGGGTGGCGAGCTTGCCAGGAACGTGCGACGCACTAGCGCACGTCCTCGCACCAGCTTGGACGACGAGGAGGACCAGGACCGCCAGCCGGAGCGCGAGCCGCGCCGACGGATCGAACCGTGGGAAGTGCTCCGCACGCTGGATGCCGAGAAGCTTACGCCCGCGATCTACTTCCTGTTCAGCCGGCGCGCCTGCGAAGAGGCCGCGGAGTCCTGCTTCGTGCTGCCCCAGGTCTCCCACGGGCGTGAGCTCGTGCGGCGCGCCAAGGCTCGCCTGGCGGATCTGGCCCCGGCCGACCGCGCGCTGCGTCAGATCGGCCTGCTCCTGCGCGTCCTGCCGCGCGGCGTGGCCATCCACCACGCGGGGCTCCTACCCGTGGTCAAGATGCTGGTAGAGGAGCTCTTCGCCGAGGGACTGCTGCGGGCGGTCTTCGCCACGGACACGCTGGCCGTGGGCATCAACATGCCCGCACGCACCGTGGTGATCGGGGAGATGAGCAAGTGGGACGGCGAGCAGCACCGCCTGCTCACGCCCAACGAGCACCGCCAGATGTCCGGCCGGGCGGGCCGCCGGGGCATCGACGAGCGGGGCGTGGTGGTCAGCGCGTACTCGCCCTGGGTCACCTTCGAGAAGACCATGGCCATCGCCACCGGCGAGCTCTTGCCGCTGGACAGCGCCTTCAGCCCAAGCTACAGCACCGCTGCCAACCTCTGGCGCCGCCCGGGCGACGACGAGGTGATCACGGACCTGTACCTCCGCAGCTTCCGCCGATTCCAGCAGCTTGTGCGGATGGACGCCGTGGTCGATCAGCGTGACGCGCAGCAGCGCGAGTTCGAGCGTCAGGTGAAAGACGCCCCGGGCGAGACCGCGACCTGGGAGCTCGCCCGCGAGCTCGCCCAGACGGAGCAGGTGCTCACTCGTGCGCGTTCCCTGGCAGACCGCGAAGTCCGCGACTTCGTGCGCGGCCTGGCGCGGGTACTGGAGCGCTTCGGCTACCTGGCAGACGACCGCCCAACCCCGAAATCTGGACTCCTCCGCTCGATCTTCGACACCAACTCCCTCCCGCTCGCCGAGCTCATCTCAACCCGCCGCTTCGAGGGGCTGGATCCGGCGGAGGTGGCGGAGGTGTGCTCCTGGTTCACCTTCGACCGCGACGCACCAGTCCGCGGCCTGCCGCTGACACCGCGGCTACGCCGGCTCCACGAAGAGGTTTGCGGCCTGGTCTTCAAGATCGCCGAGGAGGAACGGCGCGCCCGCATTTCGATCAGCCGAGCCCTGGAGCCAGACTTCAAGGGCGTGGCGCTGGCGTGGTGCGGCGGCACGCCGCTGGCGGATCTGGCCCGCGTCACCCGCCTGGCGGAGGGAGACCTGGTGGGCCTGCTCCAGAAGACGCTGGATGTCCTCGGTCAGCTCAAGGCGGCCGTCGAGCATTCGCCGCGCCCGCCCAGACGCACTGACCGCATCGACGTCCAGAGCCTCGCCGAGACCTTCACCGAGGCGGACGCCCTCTTGCGACGTGGCGTGGTGGAGGCCTCCTACCGCTGGGCCATCGAGGGCGTCCCGGATGCCGCCGAAGCAGACGCGGACTGGATCGTCCCAGAGGCCCCGCCGCCGTACGCACCCGGCCAGCCGGTGCGGCGCGGCCGCCCCCCGCGCCCGCCGATGCGCCGCCCCGGGCGCGGCCGCGGCCGCTGATCGATCCGCCGAGTCCGCCCGACGCTCAGCGGGGGTCTGATCCCATACCGCCGGCCAGCCGCGAGATCGCATCGGCACCCGCCACCACGTCAGACGCGATCCGCCCCACGCCGTCCACCAGCACCGCCATTGGTGTCCCGCGGACACCGTACCGACGCATCACCCCACCGTCACCATCCAAGAGGATCGTTGACCTCAGATCCAGCGCGCGATTGGCCTCTGCTGTCCCCCTGGACACCACCAGAATCGCGTGACCCTGATCGGCGGCTGTCCGTTCCAAGCCCTTGAGAGCCGGCAGCATACGCTCGCAGAAACCGCACGACGGATCCCAGAAGAGCACCAGGGTGGTACGGCCCGCGAGCTCGCTCAACCGGCGCGTCCGCCCGTCCAGATCCGAAAGCTCTATCGGCGGCGCCGGGTCCCCAGCCTGAGGCGGGCGTGCCGTCCGCGCGCCCCTGCCGTCGATCCCCGCGCCCCACTCGCGGATGAGCGCCCGTACGTCATCCGCCGCCATGGCCACTCGGCTCCCGACGGTGCCGTCCGGCCGAATCAAGACAGCGGCCGGTGTGCCATTCACCCGAAAACGCTCCGCCACTTCGAAGTCCCGCTGGATCAGAACGGGCCCAAGACCGTGGGACGCAGACTTCCTTCGATTCGCTTCGGGCTCGCCGCGGCTGATTACCGCGATCGTGAGATCGGCTCGTGTCGCGCGCCATGCTCCTACCTCGGGCAGCAGATCGTTGCATGGTCCGCAGTCTGGATCCGTGAACAGCAGAGCCACGGGTCTCCCGCCCGCAAGCAGATCGTCCAGACGCACCAGCTCGCCGCGATGATCCGGCAAGTCGAATCGCGGCGCAGCCGTCCCAATCGGCAACCCCAGCTCCGGCCGCTGTCCCGGCGCCGCGGCGCTCTGACCCCCCAGGCGTGCCTCCAGCGCATCCAGCCGCACCAGCATTCGCCCGTTCTGCTTCACCACTTCCGCGATCAGCCACACCAGCCCGCCACCGAGCAACGTTGTCAGCGCGGCCAGAGCGAGCGCCAATCGATCAGCGGGCCCGAGCGTCGCGAGCGCCTGCCACAGGCTGACTCCAGGGCCGAGCCACACAGCCAGCGCAGCTACCAGAGACAGCGCCAGGTTTCGTGCCACGATGCCGCCGCCAATGGGCCCCGAACCGATCTGGCCGAAGCAGCGACAGGTGGGGCGGCTGCCCCGCACGAGGTTCAGCGCGATGGCAGCTAGAAAGGCCGCCAGCAGCGCCAGCGCAGCACTGGCGCCGTATACGGCGACGTCCGTGATGACCAGCAGCACCGCCACGGACAACTCAGCCAGCGGCAATAGGGCGGCCACGATCGGCGCGGCGAACGCGGGTACCCCGAACTCACGGACTGATTGGCGCGTGCCAACGTAGTCCAGCAGTTTGGTAACGCCGGCCGTCCCAAACACGGCTGCAAGAACCAGCCTGGCCGCGAGCACCCCGAGCTGTGTCTCCACGATCCACCCCTCGTTCGTGGTCTACAGTGACGCGCGATCTTGTCACTCGATTGCGGCGAAGCCGCCGCGGACGAGGGCGACGCCGCTGTCAATGCGTGGCGCGGGTTTGGACGGTCCCCCGCGTCAGCGCTGATCACGACGTCCGGGCCGCCCACCGGCCCTGGACGAGGCGGGTTGTCCGCCCGCCGACCTCCGTGTCATCCGCAACGGTGGCAGCCCACCCCCGGGAAGAACCAGCCAAAGGTCCCGTCCGTGGTACAGCAGTTGGGCCGCTCACCCGCGCACGTGGCGCTCGTGCACTCACCGCAAACGAAGATCTCCTCAGGCTGGCAGCACGTTTGCTCTGGCGGACGCCGAGGTGGCGGCGGCACAAGTTGGACCGAGTCTGACAGAGTCCACATCTGCAGAGCCTCTCCGCCGTCCGTAGCCACCGCCCAGGAATAGTCGGACTCTGCGCCCGGTGCCGACGATAACGGACCGCACCAGCCCTGCACCGACGCGCCAAACGCACAGTAGCCCTCGTAGTGGTACGCCTTGTAGTTTCCTGCGCCGGACTGCTTCACGTAGGTGAGCTGCTTCCCCCGCGGTCCATACAGAATCGCCCCCGGCGCATCGGCGAGGCACTGATCATCGCTCACGATTCCCGAATAGCATCGCCCGTACGTGATACACAGGCGACCACCTATCGGCTCGAAGTACTGAACGTTGCAGTGCGTCTTCGTAGGACACCCGGACTGCGCGCCAACCGCGCTCGAACGAAGACCGGTGGTAATTGCACCCGCAACCCCGGCCACAATAACCCGGACCGCCATCCTGCGGGATGTCGCGCGCGCGAGCCCGCGGCTCAGGTCGTCAATCCACGCGGCCATGGCACCATCACCCCCGTCTGGTCACGCGGGCACCTATCCAGCCGCGCCATGGTCATTCTCTCGCCAACGCATCTTCCTGTCAAGCGGTTGCGTGGTCGCGCAGTCCGTCCCTGCCGCTCCGCGCGACTTTCGTTAAGATCTGCCCGTTAACACCACGCGCACACTCACCGCTGGGGTAGCCCCGTTGGCACGAATGGTCAAATCAAGCACAGAGATGCGGCAGGGCTTCGGCATAGACCGCATGGAGTCTCGCCCGGCCGCGCGGCGCTGGTTCGAAGGCGTCTTCGCGCGACACCCATTTGTGGCTGAGGCCATCGAGTACTTCCGTACCCTCCGGCTAGAGGCCGGTGATCTCTCGGCGCCCCACGGCGGTGGCTTCTGGTGGGCGGAGCAGGGCCTCGTTCAGGTCCGCGGCGCACAGGACGAGGCGGCGATCCATGAGCTGGCGCACGCGTTCTGGGAACCAAGACGGACAGAGGGCACGAACGCACGAGACCTGATGGACGCGGTAGTCCGCCTCTCGAGCGAGCGCGATCAGCGCTACGCCACCACGCGTCAGCTAGCCGACTACTACGTCAACGGCATCAAGACCCAGCCAGACCCGAGCAGCCCCACGGGCTACTGGCGCGGCATGCTGGTAGAGGAGAACGACTGGGAGATGTTTGCCGGCCTGGCAAGCGGCACCATGGGCAACATGGCTCTGCTCCCGCCGTACGTCAGGCGCTTCTTCTCCGGCCTGTTCGCCGGCGCGGACGACCCGTCGTGACTGAGCGTAGCGCCCCGCCGCGCGTTGACATGGGTGGCATCCGCGAACGCACCGCGCTGTTCGCCGGGGGCATCCTGGTCGTCGCCGCCCTCATCGCCACGCTGTTCTGGGCCGTGCCATCCATCGCGCGGTCACGTATCCAGATACTCGCCCATCGCGGCGCCTCCGCGTACGCCCCAGAGAACACTCTGGCCTCCTTCAAGCTCGCCATCGAGCAGCGCGCGGACTGGCTGGAGTTTGACATCCAGCAGACTCGTGACGGCCAGCTCGTGGTGTTCCACGATCTCCGTTTAGAGCGCACTACAAACGGACAGGGATCGATTCGGGATGTCACCCTCGATCAGCTACGCGCACTGGACGCGGGTGCTTGGTTTGACCAGAAGTTCGCCGGCGAGCGTGTGCCGACATTTGACGAGGTGGTCCAGCTCGCACGCGACTCCGGCACCCGGATCTTCCCTGAGGTGAAGGAGCCGCGGTTCGGCCCTGGCATGGAGGAGCGGGTGGTAGCTGTGCTCCGCAAGTACAACTACGAAGACATGGCCATCGTCCAGTCGTTCGATGAACGATCGCTGGATCGCCTCCATGCGCTTAGCCCAACGCTCAGACTTGCCCTCCTCTACACCAGAGAAAACCCCTGGCGTGGCGCTCCGCCGTCCTACGCAAACGTGCTCGGCCCGGAGTGGAGCCTGGTCGCCGCTGACCGTGACGCCACGCGCAGCGTCCAGGCAACCGGTCGTCAGGTAGTTGCCTGGACCGTGGACACACCCCAGGCGGCACGGCAGATGATCGATGCCCGCGTGGACGGCATCATCACCAACAAGCCAGACATGGTGCGCGCCATGCTCGACCGTCAATGACTCGCCGCGTGATCTCTCTTCGCCCATCGCCCACACGTCAACCACTCGTGATACGCTTCGCGCCCTAGACCGGGGGAGACCATACTTCCGTGAACAACTCGCACGTGCCCACCAGCCGTCTCGCACGCCGCGCCCGCTGGGTTCTCCGCGTGGCGCTCTTCCTCAGCGTCATCGCCTGGATCCAGCCGGCAGCCGCCGCCGGACTCGCGCCCCGTGCCACCGACACCGAGGCACGCCAGCTCAATCCCTACATCTGGCCCTCGCATGACTGGCGTTCACCAGGCTTCATCTCAGTGGTGGACGGCAAGATGTACGACCCAGACTGCTGGCCTATTCAGTCTGTAGGCTCCAACGTGCCCAACCTCATCTACCGCGAGTCCATCCTGGAGAACCTTGAGTGGATGCGCCAGCACCGCGTCCGCTGGATCCGCATCTTCATAACCGGGCATCGCGAACAGCTTGACCTCAGCCCGGATCTCGCCATCGGGCGGCTGGGAGAGCTGGTGCGTCTGGTGGAGGCCTACAACGCGCGGATTCCGAAGTCTGAGGCGATCTACCTGTTCGTGGTCCTGACCGACTACTACGGACAAGGCGTCCCGGGCGACACCTACACCCGCGACAATCCCCAGGGCTGCGAGTTCGTCGTGTTGCCCGCGCCCTGGTTCCGCCGCGACCACCGGTCGTTCGACTTCGAGTCCGAGTGCGGCGACCCGCTGGTCCGTGACGCGCCGAACTACGAGGTGAACTACAAGCCCTGGGTCATGCAGATCGTCTCAGCCATGGCGGACAGCCCCACCATTTTGGGCTGGCAGCTTGGCAATGAGCTCAAGGCGCGCAGCAGCACCCGCAACGGGATCTCCATCGATACCGCGTTCGACTGGTACTCAGAGTTCGTGCGTGACATGGTGGATTCCATCCGCTCGGTAGATCGCAACCATGTCATCATCACGCCCGGCCAGTACTTCAGCGAGATGATCGACCTACCCTACCGGCCAGACGGCAAGAACCTGGAATCATCGCTAAGAACCACGTACCTCCGTCGTCTGGATAGCGTCATGCGGGACTGCGGCGAGTACTGCTGGAACGTCTGGAATCTGACCTTTTACGACTTCAACCTGTACCCCGCGGACGATGCGATGGCGCTGGCACGCGGGAACGTCGCCACGCTCGCGACCGAATATGGCTTCACGCTCGGTACCAAGTACGAGGAGGACGTGCGTTTCGGCGGCGATCGACTCCAGGCACTCAGATCCGGCATCTCGCGCTCATGGCAAGACGTATTCAATGAGAACCACGACGCGTTCTGGGGCCTCAGCGAGACCACGACCCAGCTCAAGCTTTCGGGGATAGCCGCGTGGGGATCCACCAACCCGGATCCGGAAACCGATCCTGGCAGCGATCTGGATCGGCGACGCGGCATCAGCCACGCGCCAGAAGGCATGAGCCTGTGGAATCAGTGGGGCAGCGTGGCAAACGAGCTGGAGTTTCGGAATGCCAAGTCCGGCCAGTCCTCCGCCTGTCTGGACGCCAACACATCCGGTCGTAGCGCGCCGCCGCCCTCAGGCTCGCGCCCCACGCCCACCTCGCCGTTGGCGTTCCGCGTCTCCGATCCACCGTCGCCCCCACTCGAAGTGACTGGTTTCGTGGTGGGCATCAACACAGATCCCAACGACCCGTTCATCGAGATCGAGGTGTCGCGCGGGCGTGAGCTCGTTCGTCTACCTCGTGGTCGGGCTGCCCGCGCCATCAAGCCGGTCAATCTACGCGACAACGTGCGGGTGAAGGGCTGGCCAATGGGTGACGATGTGGTCTGGGCCACCTCCATTGAGTCAGCAGGACGCCGCTGAAGAATTGCCGCCCCCGCGCTTCCCGCGCGCCCCTGGATGCAGGCGTATCGGCGAGGCATACTCCAGCCGACTCGGCACTTCGTAGCAGGGAGCAGATTTGAAGCTCTACGAATTCCAGGCCAAAGAGCTGTTCGCGCGGGCTGGCATCCGCGTGCCGCGCGGCCGGATGGTGACGGACCCGGCCGGCGCGGCGGAGGCCGCGGCTGAGCTGGGGCGGTGTGTGGTGAAGGCCCAGGCGCACGCCGGCGGCCGGGGCAAGGCGGGTTTCATCAAGCTCGCCGAGAGTCCAGAGCAGGCCCGCGCCCACGCGCAGGGTATGTTGGGCCAGACCTTCAAAGGGTTCCTGATCACCCGCCTCCTGATCGAGGAGGCGGTCTCCATCGCCGCGGAGTACTACCTCGCCGTAACGGTGGACCGCATCAGCCGCTCTCCCATCATGATCTGCAGTGCCATGGGGGGTGTGGATATCGAAGAGGTATCGGCGAGCACTCCAGACAAGATCGTGAACCTCGTGGTTGACCCCGCGTACGGTCCGTTTGACTACCAGCTCCGCGACCTGGCGGAGCGTGCAGGCCTGGATCCAACGGCGCAACGCCAGTTCGTGGACGTGGCCCAGCGGCTGTACCGCGCATTCGCGGACAACGACGCCTCCCTGGCCGAGATCAACCCGCTCATGGTGACCGGTGACGGCGTGGTGCTGGCCGCGGACGCCAAGTTTGACGTGGACGACAACGCGCTCTTCCGTCACGAAGAGCTGCTTGGCTACAAGGAAGAGTCAGAGGAAGATCCCATCGAAGCGGAAGCGCACCGCCAGGGGATCACCTACGTCCGGATCGGCGGCGACATCGGAATCATTGGCAACGGCGCCGGCATCGTCATGACCACGCTGGACCTGGTCACTCGGGCCGGCGGCAAGCCCGCGAACTTCCTGGATATCGGCGGCGGCGCGCGTGCAGATCACGTCCGCCGCGCCCTCTCCATCATCCTGATGGATCCCAACGTGAAGGGCATTTTGTTCAACATCTTCGGCGGGATCACGCGCGGCGACGAAGTAGCCGCGGGCGTGCTGGAGGCCACGTCCACGATGGACATCAAGGTGCCCATCGTGCTGAGGATGGCTGGTACCCGCGCGGAGGAGGGGCTGAAGATCTTGGCGGGATCCACGCTCGTACCGGCGCTGGACGCGCTGGACGGAGCGCGGAAAGTGGTGGCGCTGGCACGCGGAGAGACGCTGTGAGCATTCTGGTCGGGCGCGACTCGCGCATCATCGTACAGGGGATCACCGGCCGGGAGGGGAGCTCTCACGCGCAGCAAATGCTGGAATACAACTCACCGGTGGTAGCAGGCGTCACCCCAGGCAGGGGTGGGCAGAAGTTCATGAACACCGTGCCGGTGTTTAACAGCATGGCGCAGGCCGTGGAGGCCACAAGGGCAAACACGTCCATCATCTTTGTCCCGCCGCCGTTCGCCGGCGACGCCATGTGTGAGGCCGCCGCGGCGGGGATTGAGCTCGTCATCTGCATCACGGAAGGCGTTCCCGTCCTGGATACCGTCCGCGCCACCCGATTCATCAACGAGCTCGGCAAGACCCGACTGATCGGGCCAAACTGCCCCGGCGTCATGACGCCCGGCGAAGCCAAGGTGGGCATCATGCCAGCCAGCATCTTCCGCCGCGGAAACCTGGGGGTGGTCTCACGAAGCGGCACCCTCACCTACGAGGTGGTGGACATCATCACCAGGGCCGGGCTTGGCGTATCCACCTGCGTGGGCATCGGCGGAGATCCCGTCATCGGGACCAATTTCGTGGACGTGCTCCAGATGTTCAACGACGACCCGCAGACGGAGGCGGTGCTGCTGATCGGCGAGATCGGCGGCTCCGACGAGGAGATCGCCGCCGAGTACATCAAAGCCTCCTTCAAGAAGCCGCTCTACGCCTTCATCTCCGGCCGCTCCGCCCCGCCCGGCAAGCGCATGGGACACGCCGGCGCCATCATCTCCGGTGGAAAGGGCACGCCAGAGGGCAAGATCGCGGCATTCAAAGCGGCCGGCGTAACCGTGTCAGACACCCTGGCAGACATGGTGGCGCTGGCCAAGTCCAGGGCGTAGCGAATCGTAGACACAGAGCCATCGCTGCATGAAGGCCGCGAGACATTCGCGGCCTTCATGCAGCGCGCGCTCTACGGGCCTGACGGCTACTACATCCGCCACGCCGCGCTGGGCGGTCAGGGAGCGGACTACTTCACTTCACCACAGCTCCACCCCGTGTTCGGCGCGCTGGTGGGCAGGTTCGCGTGGCTCATCTGGACCGCACTGGGACGGCCCAGAGAATTTGATCTGGTGGAGGTTGGCGCCGGCGACGGCACGCTCTGCGCGGATATCCTGCGTTGGGCCGCCACAGACGAGCCGGCGCTTTTTGAGGCAATCCGCTATACCGCGATTGAGACCAGCCCACGGCTTCGCGCGATCGGAGCGGCCAGATCAGCCGGCCTCGGTTCCACCCCTCCCCACTGGACCCAGGAGCTTCCGCCCCCACGGTCCGTGCGTGGCTTCATCCTGGCCAACGAGCTCCTGGATGCCCTGCCCGTCCACCTCGTGGCGATACAGAGCGAACGCCTGCTGGAGCAGTACGTGCGGTGGGAGACGGAAGGCCCTCGCCTAGAATCAGGTGAGCCCTCCAGCGCCGCCATCAACGAGTATTTCGAGCGCCTGGGCCTCTGGCCGGGAGAAGGGTGCACCGCCGAGGTCAACCTCGCCGGAGTCAGACTTGCAGGGCAGCTAGCCAGCGCGCTAGATCGTGGAGCACTGCTGCTGGTTGACTACGGCTATCCCGCCGAGCTCCTGTACGCTCCACACCGCCGAGCCGGCACACTCCTGTGCTACCGCGGCCACCGCGTCAGCAGCGATCCCCTCAGAGACGTGGGGCAGCAGGACATCACCACCCACGTGGACTTCACCAGCGTCGCACGGGCGGGCGAAGCGGAGGGGTTGTCCACGGCGTGCCTCATCAGCCAGGCCCAACTGCTCGATCTACTGGGACTCCCGCTTTACCGCGGACAGCTTCGCTCCGCGAGCACCACACCCGCCGAGCAAGATGCCGGCGCCCGAGCGTTGGCAGCGCTGGTAGATCCGGAGGGTCTCGGCGCGATCATGGCGCTGGCGCAGACGCGCGGCTGCGATCTCGGGACGATCGAGCATTCCGCCCGGTCGCTCCCCCAACCCCGCTGGCAACCCCCACTTCCAACCGAGCGGATGCGTCTCATTGACCCATCGTCAGTAGACACCGGCGACCTCCGACGCCTTTGGGAAGAGATGGCCGCCACGGACGACGCGTGACCAGCCGCGCACCCCGCCCAGCCAGTGACATTGCATCCGGAATTTTCCCGTGAGCGTACGACATACAGCATCGTGTCGCATTCGCCTAACGCACGTTCGCGATCGGTAATGCCTGGCGGCTAGGATTCCCAAAACGGAGGAGGGTGGATGCGCACGCTGTTGTCGCCCCAGTGGCGGGTGTTCTATCTCACGCTGCTGGTCGGCCTGATCACCGGCACCATCACGTCGCTGATGGTCGCCACCATGATCGGCGACGTCAGTATGGCGCGGCCATCGTTCTGGTTCTTCGTGGCCATCTCCAGCGTACTGTTCATCGGTTTCCCGCACTACGTCCTGTTCAAAATCGCCCTCCGCCGGCAGCTTGGCCGGTTTCTGAAGCTCTTTTACGGAGCGGTCGAGCGCCCGGCGCCCCGCCTGGAGCACTGGTCTCGGTCGCGCGAGCTCGACGATCTTGACTCGTTGTTCGCGCAGCTCCTCAATGAGCTGCGCGAGTACATCGACCGCTCAGTCTCACGCGGTGTGGAGCTGGAACGGCTCCAGCGGTACTTCAGCCCGGCCGTGGTGGGCGCACTCGCGGATGAGGCCGGTTCGGGCCTGGACCGCGTCTCCAAGATGCGCGTGACCGTCCTGTTCTCAGACATCCGGGGCTTCACGCCGATGTCCGCCAAGCTGAGTCCGGACGAGGTGGTGGAGTTCCTCAACGAGTACTTCACGGTCATGATCGCGCGCGTGCAGGAGGAGCGCGGCACCGTGCTCAAGCTCATCGGAGATGCCGTGATGGCCGTGTTCGGCGCGCCCACATCAGCGCCAGACGACACCGAGCGGGCGCTACGCGTGGGCTGCGCTATGCAGGACGAGTTCAGGCGCCTCGAGGAAGACTGGCGCTCACGGGGTAAGGAGCCGCCGCTCGGCATGGGCGTGGGGATCAACTGCGGCGAGGTAGTCGTCGGCAACATCGGCTCGCCACACCACCTGGACTACACGGTGATCGGCGATACGGTGAACGTGGCCAGCCGCCTCTGCGGAGTTGCCACGCCAGGCCAGGTGCTCGTGTCCTCAGACATCGTGGAGTCGCTACGCCAGGTGGACGGCGTGGAGCTGGCTTACGCCGGCGAGTACTCGCTCAAGGGTAAGGACCTCCCGGTCATGGCGTACGAGGCGCGGCGCGTGGCCTGACGCGCCCCAGCGCTCTTACGGCGACGGTACGCCGATCACGTTCTCGGCCAGCCACGGATCTCCCTCGTCAAAGAGCCGCGCCAGATCCGGTCGACCGCGCGAGCGAACCACCCCGGCATTGTCCACCAGCGTCCCGGAGAAGATGGTCAGCGCGCTGCGCTCGCCCGTTCGGAACGCGGCCAGCTCCTCGGCCGCCACGCGCTGGATCTCCGCGCGCCGCGTCAACATTGCCAGGGTCCGCGGATTCACCGGTGCCAGCTCAACAGTCCGATCGCGAATCGTCCCCACACGTTCCCAGACACTCCTCGGCGCCAGCACCGCCCCGTCAAGAGTCGTCCAGGTTCCAGCACACAAGGGCTCCAGCAGCGCGCGATAGGGTACCTGCCAGCTCACCACCGGCCCACTCAGGACCGCGTTGGGGGCGCTGACCGACATGTCAACGTGGTTCCCCATCGCCAGGCGGCCGGAGGCCTGCGCCACCACGGCGGCCGTCGGTCCGTGCTGGTGCATCGCGATCAGGGCTGCCTGGACTGGCAACTCAAGCAGCTCGCGCACCAGGGCACCTTCCGTTGCGGAGTCTGACCAGTAGCCGGACCAGCGCAGGTGGACGTGCGCGGACGGGTTCACCCGCGCAACCCCCAGCGCAAACGCGTTGATACCGCGCAGCACTTCAGACTGGGGCACCGCCGCCACGTAGCCGAGGTTTGACCCCGACTCCACCGCCAACCCGGCGATGAGCCCCGAAATGTACCGCGCTTCGTCATCCAGCACGTTCACCGTGACAAGATTCGGCGGATCACTCGAGGACCTCTCGTCAGAGACCTGGACCACCAGCACGCCCGGCGCGCCACGCGCCACACCCCGGGCCGCCTCGCCACGACCCGGTGCCGCGACGATGATTGCCCGAGCGCCCGCATTTACCAGCCGTCGCGCCGCCGCGCCCACGGCTGCGTCCTCGTCGTCCAGCCCATCCACGTACAGGCCGGCGTCAAGCCCGGGGAGCTCGGCGCGAACCGCGGCGAAGCCGTGCTCATGGGCCGCGTTCCAGCCGCCATCCTGGACGGATCCCACGTAAACGCGGCCCACGGCGCACCCGTCCGTCCGGCGCTCGCCGGTAACGGCACGAGCGGCGGGCGACGGAGACGGGGAAGGTGAAGGGGAGCGGAAGACAGCGGCCGGTGACGGCCTCGCCGCCCCCGCGCTGACCGGGCTGGGGCTTGCCAATCCAGGCGCGGCCGTCGCCGTGGCGCGCGGGGCAGGCGGCGGAAGGCATCCACCCAGGGCCACCATCGCCAGTGCCAAAGTACCAAGGACATGGGCGGGGCCTGACCACATACGGAGGTGAGTCACGGGGAGAGAGTCTACCTAAGGCGTGGCCACGTCGCACTGAATCCGACCGGCCCGACGGGCACCCGCCCTCGGCGAACGCCAGACAGGTCCTGGCTTCGGGTCTCAGGTTCAGGTCTTGGGTATAGTGGGGCCCCATGGCACACGCACGCACTGGACGGCAGCCCGCGCTGGGTACGCGCGGCATGGTCGCGTCTCCCCATCACGCGGCCACCCAGGCCGGCCTTACCATGCTGGACCGCGGCGGTAGCGCCGTGGACGCGGCTATCGCAACCAACGCGGCGCTGGGAGTGGTCTACCCCCACATGGCCGGTCTGGGCGGCGATCTCTTTTGCCTGATCTGGGACGCACACGCCCGCCAGCTCCACGCCCTCAATGGGAGTGGCCGCGCCGCCCGCGCCGCCACGATCGAGTCGTACGCGGAGAAAGGGCACACGCGGATTCCACAGCGCGGCCCACTGTCCATCGTGACCGTGCCGGGAGCCGTGGATGCCTGGCGGGCGATGCACCAGCGCTTTGGCAAGCTCCCCCTTTCAGACGCGCTCGCGCCCGCCATCGATCTGGCTGAGCACGGCTTCGCCGTCAGCGAAAGCCTGGCAGCGTGGGCCGCTCGTGATGAATCAGAGCTGGCCGCCCACCCGGCGACCTCTGCCGCGTTCCGGCCCCAGGGCCGCCCGCTGCGGCACGGCCAGCGCCTTCAGCTCCCCCACCTGGCTGCCACACTCCGAACCATCGCGATCCGAGGGCCAGACGCCCTCTATCGCGGCGACATCGCCGAGCGGTTGCATCGCTACCTGGCAGACATCGGCGCTCCGCTAGCAGGCGAGGATCTGGCCTCGCATCGGTCAGACTGGGTGGAGCCCATCTCCATCGACTACCGTGGCCTTCGCGCCTATCAGCTACCCCCGAACACCCAGGGTCTCACCGCGCTGCAGATGCTCGGGATGCTACGCACGTTCGAGCTGGCTGCCCTGGGAGACCGTTCTGCGGCGTATGTCCACCTCATGGCGGAGGCCGCCCGCGTTGCATTTCTGGACCGAGATCGCTATTGCGTGGACCCGGCCTTTACCGATCTCCCAATCTCAGACCTGCTTTCGGACGCCCACATCTCCGCACAGAGAGCGACGATCGACCCATCACGGAAGACGGACTCGGTGCCAGGCGCCTCTATGGGCGGCGACACCTGCTACTTCTGCGCGGTCGACCGAGACGGCAACGCCGTCTCAATCATCCAGAGCATCTACTTTGACTTTGGCTCCGCCATCGTGGCCGGGGACACCGGCGTACTCCTGCAGAACCGTGGCTCGTTCTTCTCCCTGGATCCTGCGCACCCCAATAGCCTCGGGCCAGGCAAGCGCACATTCCACACGATCATCCCGGCAATGCTGTTCCGCGACGGGCAGCCGGCGCTGCTCTACGGCTCCATGGGTGGTGAGGGACAGCCCCAGACTCAGGCGGCGCTCGCTACCCGCATCGTCGACTTCCGGCAAGACGTGCAGACCGCGATCGAGGCGCCGCGCTGGCTCTACGGCCGGACCTGGGGAGCGGAATCGTCAGCCTTGCGGATCGAGGAGCCGTTCGGCAGCGAAGTCGCCGCTCGCCTCGAGAGCATGGGACACCGGGTGGAGGTCACCACCGGCTGGAGCGATGCACTGGGGCACGCACAGGCCATCCAGATTGATCGCGAGCAGGGCGTGTACTGGGGCGGGGCCGATCCGCGGGGAGATGGGCTGGCCGCCGGCTGGTAAGACGGTCAGCGCTCCGCGGTGGGCTCGCGGCCCATCAGTTCGGCGATCGCCTGGCGCGGCGGCTTCTCCTCAAACAGAATCGCGTGAAGCTGGCCCGCGATCGGCATCTCCACGCCCAGGCGCGCCGCCAGGCGCACGGCCGCCTGCGTGGCCGGGATCCCTTCCACTACTTGCGGCGTGGACTGGATCACTTCCGCCACCGGCCTACCGGAACCAATCAGCTCGCCGGCGCGACGGTTGCGGCTGTGGCGACTGGTGCACGTTGCCACCAGGTCGCCGATACCCGCGAGGCCAGCCACCGTCTCAGCCCTGCCACCGGCCGCCACGACCAGCCGGCCAATCTCCGCCAGACTCCTGGTCATCAGCGCAGCCTTGGCGTTGTCACCACCCCCGATCCCGTCGCTGATCCCCGCGGCGATGGCCACAACGTTCTTCAGCGAGCCACACAGCTCCACGCCCACGACGTCGGCGTTGGTGTACACCCTCAGCTCGGCGCAGTTGAACGCGCGCTGTAATTGCTCGGCAACACCAGTATCGGCACACGCAATGACCGTGGCGGTGGGGATGCCACGGCCCACCTCCTCGGCGTGAGTAGGGCCAGACAGCGCGGCAACGCTCCGCCGCGCCGAGTCTCCCAGCTCTGATTCGATCACCTGGGAGACGCGAAGCAGCGACCCCACCTCCAGCCCTTTGGTGCCGTGGACGACGAGCGCTTCCGGCGGCACGTACGGTGAGGCCGCCCGCGCCAGATCGCGCACGCCGCGCGAGATCGGAGCGAATACCACCACGTCCGCGTCCATGAGCGCCGTTCGCAGATCAGCCGTGACCCGCACCCGGTCACCCAGCTTGACGCCCGGCAGATACCGCGGATTCTCGCGTGCGGACTGGATCTCCCGCGCATGCTCCTCGCGTCGGCACCACAGCGATGTCTCGTGGCCGCGCCGGCTCAACACCATGCTCAGCGCAGTCCCCCAGCCCCCGGCGTTGAGCACGGCGGCCCGAATCACCACGCTGCTCCGCTGGCGGCGCGGCTATAATGCGGTCCGTTTCGTGGGCTACGGGCGCGTTCCGTTCGCGTGGTACCGGCGGACGCGCCAGAGGGAGGACGCTCATGCAGTGGCCAGCCACGCTCGCACTGGTGGGGATTCTGGGCTACCTGCTGGGCTCGATCCCCACAGGCGCCATCGTGGGGCGCGCGCGCGGTGTTGACCTGCGCGCGGTAGGCAGCGGCAGCACTGGTGCCACCAACGCGCTCCGGTCGTTGGGCTGGCCGGCCGCGCTCGCCGTCTTTGCGGGGGACATTGCCAAGGGCTCGCTGGCCGTGCTGGTGGCGCGGCTGATCGCCGGCGAAGACGCGTGGGCCAGCGTGATCGCGGCCTCCACCGCGGTGGTGGGTCATGGCTACTCCCCGTGGATCGGTTGGCGCGGCGGCAAAGGCGTGGCGACGGCCATAGGGGGCCTGATCGTGATTTCGCCCACCGCGTTCATCGCGGCGTTCGTTGCCGGGTTCATCCTCATCGCCGTGACGAGGTACGTCTCGCTTGGCAGCATCGTGGGCACGGTGCTCGCGGGAATGATCGTCCTGGCCCTCAGCGGGCCCCAGTCCCTGGCATACGTGGCGTACGCCGTGTGCCTGCCCACGTTCATCCTCATCAGCCATCGGACCAACATCGCGCGGCTGCTCAACGGAACGGAGCGTAAACTGGGCGAGCGTCTGGCGGCGCCGGCCAGTCCGGGCGCCTGAGGCCGGCTCCGGGAACAGCTCCAGCAAGCGCCGTCTTAGCCGCCGAGGCGCCCCAGCAGACTGACCATCTCCATCGCGGCCATGGCCGCCTCTGAGCCCTTGTTACCCGCCTTGATGCCGGCCCGGTTCATAGCCTGCTCCACGGTGTCCGTGGTCAGCACGCCAAAGATGCACGGGACCCCGGTGTCCAGCGACACGCGGGCAATGCCGGACGTCGCGGCGCTGGTCACGTGATCGTAATGGTCCGTTTCGCCACGGATCACCGCGCCCAGGCAGATCACCGCGGAGTAGCGGCCCGTGCCCGCCAGGTGGCGAGCCACCAGTGGGATCTCGAAGGACCCCGGCACCCACGCCACGTCCACGCTAGCATCAGCCACGCCAGAGCGCCTCAGCGTCTCGCGCGCGCCGGCTACCAGGAGCTCCGTAATCGCGGAGTTGAACCGGGCCGCCACGATTGCGTAGCGGCCATCCGGGGCAACAACATCGCCAACAAACTCAGCCATGTGCGCGACCCCGCCTACATCCCGAGCAGGTGGCCCAGCTTGGCCTGCTTCGTGGCGAGATACTCCCGGTTGATCTCGTTTGGATCCACCACGATAGGCACCCGCTCAACTACCTCCAGGCCAAATCCGTGGAGGCCAGCGCGTTTGCCAGGATTGTTCGTGAGCAGCCGAATCTTCGTCAGACCCAGATCACCCAGGATCTGGGCGCCAATGCCGTAGTCGCGCATGTCCGGGGGGAAGCCCAGATGGATATTGGCCTCAACCGTATCCATCCCCTCCTCCTCTTGGAGGCGGTACGCCTGGAGCTTCTTCACAATGCCAATGCCGCGGCCTTCCTGATGGCGCATGTACACCACCACGCCGCGCCCCTCGCGCTCGATCATCTGCATGGCGAGGTGGAGCTGCCCGCCGCAATCACACCGCCGAGATCCAAAGACATCGCCGGTGAGGCACTCTGAATGCATACGCACCAGCGGTGGTGACCCAACGCGTAAGTCTCCCTTGATCAGCGCCAGGTGGTGCTGCTGCGTGGCCACGGATTCATACGCGTAGCACTGGAAATCGCCATAGTCGGTCGGGACGTGGGCCTCAGCCACACGGCGCACCAGGCGCTCCGTCTTCCGACGATACTCCACGAGCTGCGCCACCGTGAAGATGTTGATGCGATGCTCGCGGGCGAAGGCCACCAGGTCCTTCATCCGGGCCATGGTGCCATCGTTGTTCATCACCTCGCAGATCACCGCGGACGGCGTGAGCCCAGCCAGCCGCGCCAGATCAACGGAGGCCTCGGTGTGGCCCGCACGCCGCAGCACGCCGCCCTCCGCGTAGCGGAGTGGAAACAGGTGCCCCGGACGCACGATGTCATCGGGTCGAGACGTCGGGTCAATGAGTGCCTTCACCGTCAGGTAGCGGTCTCGGGCCGAGATCCCTGTGGACACGCCGTGGCGAGCATCCACTGAGACGGTGAAGGCCGTCTCCTGACTCGGCGTGGCGCGCTCCACCATGAGGGGTATCTGCAGCTCGTCTAGCCGGGCTCCCAGCATGGGCATGCAAATCAGCCCACGCCCATACAGCGCCATGAAGTTGATGGCATCCGGCGTGGCGAACTCCGCGGCTATGGCCAGATCGCCCTCGTTCTCGCGATCCTCGTCATCGACGATCAGCACCATCTTGCCCGCGCGATAGTCCGCAATCGCGGCGGGGATGTCGCAGAAGGGGCGGTCCTGGACGCCGTCCTTCACGGTGTGCTCTCCCCCGCTACCGTTGGTGCTGGTCACCCCGTGCCTCCAGTGCCACCGCGTGCCTCCAGTAAGGACTCCACGTACTTGGCGACCACATCAACTTCCAGATTGACGCTTGCGCCGATCGCCTTGTGGGGAAGAGAGATCTTCTCCTGAGTGTAGGCCACCAGGGCTACGCCCAGAAGGTCTGCCGCGCACTCTGTGATTGTGAGGCTCACCCCATCAATGGAAATGTACCCCTTTACGACAGCGTAGCGCATCAAGGACTCTGGCACCCTGATCCAGATCCGCAGCGAGTCGCCATCCTCGCGGCGCTCCGCCACGCGCCCCACACCGTCCACGTGCCCCTGAACGTAGTGGCCGCCAAAGCGTCCGCTCGCGGCAAGGGAACGCTCCAGATTGACCGCGTCGCCAGTCTGCCGCTCGCCGAGGTTGGTCCGGCTGAGGGTCTCTGGCGAGAGCCCCACGGTGAATCCTTCTGGATCCAGCGCTGTCGCCGTCAGGCACACGCCATCCACGCAGACGCTGTCTCCGAGATTCAGACCTTCTCGCGCAATCCGTGACGCGATGGACAGGGAGGTGCTGTCTCCCACCGTCTTGAGAGCGCGCACGGTCCCTAGCTCTTCAACGATGCCGGTGAACATGCTTCAGTGTATCGTACGATCATCACGTCAGCGCCGAGGCGCCGAACTTCGACCCCGGCATCGGGCCCTGCACCCGGAACGGGCACGCCAGGACCGCCGATCTGGAGCTCCACCGTCCGATCAAGGAGCCCAACCGCGCGGAGCTGCGCAAGCCCGGCCGCGTCGCAGTGTACTGCCACCGTCGTGACATCGGCCCGCGCCAGCGACCCCAGCGTGGGATCATCTCGCAGCAGACTCGGCACATCAGGCATCACTCGGTCCTGGCCGGCCAGCAGCAAGTCCAACGCGTCGCGCGCTTCTGGCCCCATGGCGGGCACATTGTCGGCCTCGCCCGAACCAACTGACCGCCACGCGTACACCGCCGTGACAAAGGGCCGGCCGCGCAACGCCCAGCTTACGTACCCCTCGATCAAATGGCGCGCCTCGCACGCACGGTCCCCAACGCGAACGCCAATCCCGGCCGCGCGCAATGCCGACACGCCCGCGCCGTTGACCCACGGGCTCGGGTCCAGCGTGGCAGCCTCAACTGAAGCAACGCCGGCGGCGATCAACGCATCCGTACAGGGTGGCGTCCGCCCCTGGTGCGCGCACGGCTCGAGCGTCACGTAGACGGAAGCCCCACGTGCCGCCACGCCCGCCTGCTTGAGCGCCACGATCTCAGCGTGATCGTGGCCGGCCGGCTGGGTAGCCCCCTCACCCACGATGGTGCCCCGGCGCACGATGACCGCGCCCACCGGGGGGTTAGGGCTGCTCTTGCCAACAACGCTTGCCGCGAGAGTCAGCGCTCGCGCCATGAAATCCATCGTACCCGGATCCTACCGGTTCAACCGGATGGCGTCCAGACGCGCGCCCGACACGCAATCCAGGACCGCCCTACGAAGCACGCCGGACGCCGTAGTAGAATCGCCAAAGGCTGGAGACGCCGCGGATGTGGGCGGGCCACTACGCCCTGGAACAGCGCGGCAACACGTCGCGAGAAAGACCGGAGTACACGTGGCCTACAGGGCAGGACGGGGGGTGGGTGCAACCGCGCGGCGCGAGCCAGGCGGCGGCGCCGGCATTGCGCTCCTCTTCTTGCTGGTCCCGCTGGTCATCCTGGTGGGCCTGGCATGGGTGACCGGACTTCTCGATTACGGGATCTGGTGGGCCACCAATGACCGTCCGCCCGTGGTTCGTCTCGCGGCACCAGCAGACACCGTCCGTGGCGCGATTAACGTTCCCATCGAAGTTGACCCGGCAGATCGCAGCGACGTCGTGGACGTCACCATCGATGGCCGACCGGCTCAGGCCGTAGCCCGCAACGTCGCGATTGACACCGCCACCCTCGCTGATGGAGAGCACCGGCTCAGCCTGACCGTGCGAGATCAGTCTTGGCGGCGAAACCAGGTGGTCGCTGCCACAAACATCAGGTCGGACAACACCCCGCCGCGCATCGCCATCGAGACCCGGCCGGAGCGGTTCACCAGCGGACACGCGCTGTTTCTGAGGATCAGGAGCGATGAGCCAGCAACGGTGCAGGCCAGATTGGGTGACGCACCATTGGAGCTACAGCCCGGAGATGGCTTTGGCTGGGCCGTGCTGGCGTTTCCGCCTGACGCCACGCCGCGTTCCGTGAGCCTCACGATTGGTGCCGCCGATCGCGTGGGCAATCGGTCCGAACAGCGCAGCGAGCTCGCTCTCACAGCCGGTGCGTTCGGGGCCGATCACGTTGAGGCACCACCCGCTCTGCTCCCGTTGCTAGGCCCAGAGGTGCGAGCGGCGGAAGATCAGAAGCTGGCACCCACGTACGCGAAGATCTCCCAGCCGCGACTGTGGGACGGGCGCTTCGTCCAACCCACCCAGGGCGAGATCATCACCGACTTCGGAATGCAGCGCTCCTACAACGGCGGCCCCGTGGCGGGCCACCACGCGGGTGTTGACATCGCGGCCCCCGCCGGCCGTCCCGTGCTCGCCGCCAACCGGGGCCGCGTAGCACTGATCGAGAAAGTTCAGCTACGCGGCAACGTCCTGGTGATCGATCACGGCATGGGTATCTACACCACGTACGCCCATCTCCAGTCCATAGACGTACAGCCGGGCCAGACGGTGGAGAAAGGCCAGCCCGTCGCCAAGGTCGGCAGCACCGGCCTATCCACCGGACCGCATCTGCACTGGGAGCTCTGGGTCAACGGAGCGAACGTTGATCCGCTGGACTGGACGAAGCTCGACATCCCGTAGGCGTAGGGAATGCGACAGGGCGGATGCTTGCGCATCCGCCCTGCACGTTGAGACGAGATGGTCTCCGGGGCTGACTACTCCGTCAGCTTGCCTCTTGCTATAGCTCCGGCGATGACCTTGAAGAGCTGGGGTAGGTCATCCGTCTTCGAGATCGGGAAATAGTGGTCGCACGTACCACTCGTCGACGAGGAGACGTTTCGAAGCACGGAATCGATGCCGCTTGGCGCGGGCGACGTGGTGGGCCACGTGGCGCCAGGGCACTTATACGGTGTTCCCGCGTTCACGATGTTGCTGGCGCAGTCGGTGTTGCCAGGATCCATGGTCGGGGTGCAGAGGAAGCCGACCACGTAGATCTCCACGTCGTCCTCCGTGCCCGACACATTGTCAGGACCCTTCTTGAGGCGCGCCGCGAGCCCCTGAACCTCGTTGTCGTAGCTGCTGTTGGTGGCGGAGCCCGTTGTCGGCGTGCCGGATGTGTTTAGGTACGTGAACGGGATCGCGGTGGCGGCCGGACTGCTCGGAAGGTTCGTGGCGTTGTTGATGCCGTCAGTCATCATGACCAGGATCTTCTTGGCCATACCTACCGTCGCCGCGTCGTTGCGGCCACCCTGGGCCGTGCTCCAGGCGTGGTATGTGGGCGAGCCACCCGTCACCGTGCAGGCGCCCGAGACGGTGGAGCACCCGCTGATCACCTTCATGGCGTTGGGCAATCGCGTTCCCGTCCCGCCAAACGCCTGGACCGATCCACCGCTGCTGTTACGCACGCCCGTGGGCACTGCCGTTGCCGACTGAGTGCCGGTCACCGCGGGAAGCGGGGGGCCGTCCCTGTAATTCAGCGGGCAGCCGTGGCCCGTGTTGAATCCGGTGAACGTCGGGCACGTCCCGGCGCCTGAGTTGTCGGCGATCTTGACGAGCGTATCCTTGCTGAACGAAAGGCTTTGCAGGACGCCCGAGTGTTCACCGCACGGCGTGGTGTACTCGCCGTTCCATTCGTCCACGACGAGGTCGCTGTTCTTCTTGAACCACGTGCACGTTGTGCCCTGGAACCAGGCCATGCCGACCTTCGGTCCGTACGGCAGCGATGCGCTGGGGCTCATCTGGTTCACAAAGTCCTTGGCGGCTTGACGAAGCTCAACCATACCGTTCACGGTGCCGTAGACCGTGTTCATGCTATTGGTGGTGTCTACCACCAGCATCACGTCCACCAGGCCACCAGCGGCCACCGCCTTGGACTGCGCGTTGACGTTGAAATTGTTGATGCCGATCACTTTCCAGAAAAGCGAGGGGGTAGTCTTCGTCACTTGCACCGTGATCTGATCGCAGGTGGTGGTACACGAGGAGTTCGTGGTCGTGTTCCAGTACGAGATGGCGACCGCGGTGCCCCCGCCGTTTGTGTACCCGTGGTTTGTGAGATACGTCGTCGCGGTGCTCGTGGCCTGCGTGGTGCCAGGCGACGCTCCCGAGAACAGCGAGCGCGCTCCCGCCAGGCTGGCCGCGTCAGTGGCGTTCTTCAGCTTCTGGTTCTCGATGAGCAGCACGCCGTAGTCCACCGCGCCGCCAACCAGGCCGAACAACACCGTGATCAGCAACGCGAATTGGACCATCGCCTGGCCGGCGCGGCTAGCTCCCAACGGGCCCCGCGTTCGGCGCGTAGCGGCGGTCAGCGCTAATCCGTCTTTCATACGCTCCTCACTCCCTGATGTTTCGCGCTCAACGTCATCCCCCAGGATGAGCACCCGTGTTTCGGTAGTTCACCGCGTGCCGAATGCAAGAGCCCACGGTAGGAACCACGTAGCGAGTGCCGTTTGACCGGACAACGGAAGCCCTGGAGCGCAAGTGATGCCCCAGCGCACGAAATTGGCGGAATTGGGCGGTCTCCCGCAGCCGTCACGACGGCTCTACCTGCATGTACATGCTGTAGGCGGGCAGCGTGGACGGGACCGTGAACGTCCACGGTCCCCAGCCAAACGTGGATCCAAGAAACAGCTTGCTGGTGATTGAGTACGTAGACGTGACCGTCAGCATGGTCCCCGGGGTCCGCCCGGAGCACTGGCCACTCGTGAGTGAGGCACAGGACGGCGACACCGTCAGCGTCAGCGCTGACGAGGACAGGTTGGACGGCAGACGCGAGTTGATGTTCGTGGCCAGCGTCGTGTCCGTGTTGTGCGGGTGGATCGCGATCCAGCGCGTGGCATCCCGCGTGACGTTCATCACGCTCATGTAGGTCTCAAACAGCACCGCGAACTGCACGCAGCCCAGGGCAAAACACGCCAGCACCGGCACCGTCAGCGCCCACTCCGCGAGCGCGCCGCCACGCTGCCTGCCCGAGCGCAGTTTTCTCAGCATCGCCGTCACTCCCATAGCATGGTTACGCGGTATGCCGGCATGGTTGTGGGAAGCGTGAACTGCCAGCTCTGGTAACCAATGGTCGTCGGCAGAAACGTCACGCGGGCCGGATTCGGCGTGATCTCCACGTAAAACGCATCGCCCTGGTTGCGTCCCGAACACACACCACTCGTCAGGCTTGCACAGGCCGGAGACACGGTCAGCGTCGTGTACCAGGAGCCAGAGCCCACCGGCAGATCCGCCGCCAGCGTGCCCACCTTGGTGGTCACCGCGCTGTCAATGGTGTTCATATTCACGGCCAGCCAACGGGCCGTGGCCCGCGTGACCTGCATGGTGCTGTAGTACTGCGCGATGATCAGCGAGATCTGCAGCATCGCCAGTAGGAACACCATGATCATGCCGATCACGATGGCGTACTCCGCCGAGGAGTTCGCCCTCTGCCGGCGGGACAAGCTGATCCGCGGCCGCCAGACCGCGCCCCTCAATAGACCCAACGCGTGGATCACGTATTGCACCTCCCCCGAGATGGCAAGACCATTCAAGTGAGACACCCGCCCAGGTGCTCTCGACCTGACCAACGGGACGATCACCCCCAAAGTGACGCGAAGCGCACCGAATTCGGTCAAGCGAGGCGCCACCGCGGCCGTTGGGCTACACTCGACTTCGGCATGGAGGTGGCGCACAGTTGATGCGACTTACGGACGACGAACGCGCGATGCTGGAGGGCGCGCACGGCGTCGCCGCGCGCCGCGCGATCGAGCTTCAGATCAAAGTGGGCGAGTTCTTCGGCGCGGCGGACTTCGTCCCCGTGGACTCCGTCCACATGATGGCGGAGATCGAGTCCATGGGTGAGCCCTGCCTGGAATGGGTGGAATCCATGGCCACGGACGGCGGGGCCACCGTGGTGCCCACCACCTGCAACCCTCGGAGCGTGGACTTCGCGCTGTGGGAGGCCCTTGGACAGGATGAACGGCAGGTCCAGCTAGAGCTGCGGCTCACCCAGGCGCTAGAGCGGCTCGGCGTGCTCACCCTGGACACGTGCATCAACTATCAGACCGTGGCGCCACCACGCTTCGGAGAGCACGTGGCGTGGGGTGACACGGGCACCGTCATCTTTGCCAACGCGGTCGCGGGAGCGCGGAGCAACTTTGAGGGCGGCCCAGTGGCACTGGCGGCCGGAATCACGGGCCGCACGCCGCGCTACGGCTACCACCTCCCAGAGCAGCGCCTGGGCACCGCGCTCATCACCGTTCGGGATCAGCCGCGCTGCAACAGCGACTGGGGCGCCCTGGGCTGCTGGATCGGCCGCCAGGTTAGCGACTACTGGCAGGTGCCCGTCATCGAGGGTCTGGACGTTGAGCCCACCGTTGACCAGCTCAAGCAGCTCGGCGCCTGCCTCGCCAGCTACGGCTCCCTCGCCATGTTCCATCTGGTGGGGGTGACCCCTGAGGCCAGGACCATCAATGAGGCCTTCGGCGGGCGAAAGCCACAACGAACGCTGACCATGCAGCCGGGCGAGATCAAAGCCACCTACGCGGGTTTCGTGCCAGAGCGCCCACGCGCCGACCTGGTAGCGTTCACGGCCCCCCAGCTTTCGGTGGTGGAACTGCGCGATGTGGCGGCGCTGCTGCGCGGGCGAAAGGTGCATCCCAAGACCACGCTCCTGATCACCACCAACTACCAGAACAAGGCGGCCGCTGAGAAGCTGGGCTACGCGGAGACCATCCGTGACGCCGGCGGCATGCTGGTGTCCGGCGCCTGCTACTACCTCATGACCGCGCGTGAGCTGGCGGAGAAACACGGCTGGCGAACACTCGTCACAGATTCCGCGAAACTGGCGAACATCATCCCAGGTTACGGCTACAACTCCGTGTTCCGCTCAACGGACCTGTGCGTCGAGGCGGCCGTGACGGGCACGATTCCGGACCCTCGGTAGCAGCCCCGTACCACCCCCAACTGGAGAAGATCAGCATGGACACCGAAGAGATCGTGCTGCGGGGAACCCCGGGCATCGGCCCCGCCGTCGAGGGCGAGGCGCTGGTCTCAGCTCATGGCTTCAGCGCCCGCTATGACCTGAACCGCAAGACCGGCGTGTTCTCCCGCGAGTCGCACGACCTCTACGGTCAGAGCATCATTGGGAAGATCCTCGTCCATCCTACCGCCAAGGGGGGCGTGGCCACCGCCTGGGCGCTGCTCGACATGCGAACCCACGGCACGGCGCCGGCCGGGATCATCTTTGGCACGGCCAACCCCATCATGGCCCAGGGCGCGGCACTCGCGGACGTGACGCTCATGCACCGGCTAGATCCGGATCCGCTCACCACCATTCGGACGGGGGACTGGGTGCGGATCGACCCTCCCAGCGGTACGGTCACCGTCACCCGCCGGGCGTAGAGCATAGGCCATGCACCGGCCCAGGCCGTAGCTGGGAGGCAGACCATTACGCGGTCACTCCTGGTTGCCAGCCTGTTGCTCTTTGTGGGCGGGCTGGTCTCCGCGTGCCAACCCGCAAAGAGCACGCCGCGCCTGCCGCCCCGCGGTCAGGCCCTCAAGATCAACCTGTTGGCCAACACGCCCTACGCCCCGCTCCTGCTGATGCGCGAACGCCGGCTCCTGGAGGCGCGTCTCCCTGACGTCGCCATTGAGTGGAAACTGATTCCGCGCGAGGCGGACGTTGCGAGAGCGCTCCGCGAGGGCGGACTTGACATCGCGGCGGGATCGCTCTGGTCCTTCCTGCGCCTCCGCGCGCAGGGCGAACCGGTGCAGCTCCTGGCGGGCGTCTCCACCACAAACACCGCCATCGTATCCCAGCGCCCCACGCTCACCCACCTGAGCTCACTCACGCCCAACGACCGCCTGGGCATTCCAGACACCGGGTCGCACGAGGAGGCCATCGTGCGGCTGCTCGCCCTCCACGAGCTCGGCGACGCGGGCGCACTTCAAAACAGATTAGAGCGACACGCACCGGGCTCTCTGGTATTCCCAGAAGGTAACCTCCCGGATCTGGCTGCCGTGGTCGTGTCCAGTCCGCTGTTGGAGGCGGCGCGTGTCCGGCCGAATACGAGAGTCCTGGCCAGTGTCGAAGGGCTCCAGGACCCCCCCTCCAACATCGTCCTCTTCAGCACGTCCGCACTCCGCGACCGACAACCGGCCGTGTACGGGGTGTTCCTGGAGGTGCTCGATCAGGGAGTCCAGGCCGCACGGGATGGTCCCGCTGGCTGGCAGACATTGCTCACGGATCACGAATCCGCGGTATACGCGAACCGGGCAATCGGCACCGTTCGAATCACGTTCTCCAGGCGGGTCGGGGGCGTTGACGCGCTCGCCGCGCTGATCGACCTGTCAGGCCCACCGCCCGTGTTGCCCCTTGACGTCGCGGCGGTGTGGCTGGATGGGCTGGACCCAGGCCCACTTGCCGGACCAGCGAGCCTTCGTCGCCCGCGCAGTCCAATGAACTAGAATATCGAGTCGTTCACTCAACAATTTCCGCTCAATGAGCACAGGCCAGCGTTGCTGAATCAACGTTGGACCGGGCAAGAATCCTCGGGGGCCCTCCAGGCAAGTGAAGCTGTCTCTGCGGAGCGACTACGGCGCGCGCGCCATGATCGAGCTCGGGCGGCGCTTTGGCTCCGGGCCGGTGCAGAGCGCAGAAATTGCGGCGGCGGAATCCATTCCCGAGGCGTACCTCGAACAGCTCCTCACGGCACTGCGAAAGGCGGGACTCGTGCGGAGCAGCCGCGGGCCGCGCGGCGGTCATGAGCTGGCTAAGAGCCCCGCGCAGATCACCTTTGCCGAGGTAGTTGACGCGCTCGAAGGCCCGTTTCTCTCGCTGGATGCACTGGGCGCGCCCAGCGGCAATCCGCGCTCAACCAGCGCGATCACCCGGGAAATCTGGCAGGAGATCGCGGACATCGCGCACGCACGGCTTGCCGATGTCACCATTGGGCAGCTCGTAGACCGCCACCGCGCGCGACAGCGCCGCGACATGTACCACATCTAGGCGCTGGGCAAGGAGAGCACCATGCCCAGCGCAGACGGCGTCGCTGCCTCGGTTGTCGAGCTGATCGGCAACACGCCGTTGGTCTCCCTCAATCGCGTAGTGCCGACAGGCGGCGCCGCGGTGCTGGCCAAGGTGGAATCGCTCAATCCAGCGGGCAGCATCAAGGATCGCATCGCCATAGCCATGATCGAGCAGGCCGAACGCGATGGGCTGATCCAGCCGGGCAGCACCATCGTCGAGTCCACGTCCGGCAATACCGGCATCGGACTGGCCATGGTGGCGGCGGCGCGCGGCTACCGCCTCATCCTGACCATGCCGGAGGACATGAGCCTGGAGCGCCGGCAGCTCCTGGCGCGCTTCGGCGCAGAGCTTCACCTTACACCGGCCATTGAGGGCATGACCGGTGCCGTCTACGCCGCCAGCGAGCTCCTCCGCGAGCATCCAGACTATTTCATGCCCAGGCAGTTTGATAATCCCGCGAACCCGGAGATCCACCGGAGGACCACGGCCCGCGAGATCCTCGCCCAGACCGGCGGGCGGATCGATGCGTTCGTAGCCGGCGTTGGGACGGGCGGAACGATCACCGGGGTGGGGCAGGTGCTCCGCCAGGAAGCGCCCTCGGCCATCGTCGTGGCGGTGGAGCCGGCCCGCTCGCCGGTGCTGCAGGGGGGATCGCCGCGACCGCACGCCATCCAGGGTATCGGCGCGAGTTTCGTACCGGGCGTGTACGACGCTTCCGTGGTAGACCGCATACTGGGCGTGGACGACGATGCCGCGTATGCGATGATGTCTCGGCTAGCGCGGGAGGAAGGCCTACTGGTGGGGGTATCCTCTGGCGCCAACGTGCACGCGGCCTGCCAGATCGCCGCTGAGCTCGGGCACGGCAAGACCGTGGTGACAGTCCTGTGCGACACCGGCGAGCGATACTTGAGCGTTGAGCTCTAGCGGGCCACTGTTAGCGGGCCATAGACAGATCTCAGGCGACGAGGGAGCGAAGAGGGAGACACGGTGGCGACGATCTACATCCCAACATCGCTGCGCCGGCATACCGGAGGCGCCGCGCGTGTTGACACAGATGCCGTTGACGTCGCCGCGGCGCTCGACCGGCTCAAGGCGAGCTATCCTCAACTCCAACCACACCTGTTCGACGACCACGGTGCGCTCCACGCGTACGTGACCGTCTACGTAAACGACCACATCATTGATGACCTCGGCGGGTTGCAGACCCCGCTGGGCAGGGAGGACGAGATGTCAGTGATTCCCGCGATGGCGGGCGGGGCGGTATCCACCCGGTTCACCCCGGAACAGGCGGTGCGCTACAGCCGCCACGTGATCCTGCCGGAGATCGGCGGCGTCGGTCAGCGGAAGCTGCTGAACGCCAAAGTCGTGCTGATCGGCGCGGGCGGCCTGGGCTCGCCCACGGCCCTGTACCTCGCCGCGGCCGGCGTGGGCACGCTGGGCATTGTGGACTTTGACGTGGTGGACCTCTCCAATCTCCACCGCCAGATCATCCACGGCCACGCAAACATCGGCCGCCGCAAGGTGGAGTCCGCCAGCGACCGCATCGCGGACGTGAACCCGGACGTCAAAGTTGTGGTCCACGAGGCCGCGATCACGTCTGAAAACGCCATGGACATCCTGGGCGGCTACGACATCGTGGTGAACGGCTCAGACAACTTTGCCACCCGCTACCTCGTCAACGACGCCGCCTACTTGCTGGGCAAGCCGCTGGTGGACGGCAGCATCTTTCGTTTTGAAGGCCAGGCCACGGTCTTCATGCCCGGCAAGGGCTGCTACCGCTGCCTCTTCCCGTCGCCCCCGCCCCCCGGCGCCGTACCAAGCTGCGCCGAGGCCGGCGTGCTGGGTGCGCTGCCCGGCATGATCGGGGTGATCCAGGCCACCGAGACGGTCAAGCTCATCCTGAGCCTCGGCGAGCCACTGGTCAACCGCCTGCTGCTGTACGATGCCATGGACATGAGCTTCCGCGAGGTCAAGATTCGCCGAGATCCAGAGTGCCCGCTCTGCGGCGACGAGCCCAGCATCGGCGCGCTGATCGACTACGAGGCGTTCTGCGGCGGCCCGATGGCCGCCACCGGGGGCTGACCGTCACAGCCCCCAGCCTCCCGCTCCCCAGCCCAGAACGGACGGCCCTGAGCAGATAGCCAGATGCACCTCAGCATGCCGCGGTCGATGCACGATGAGCTGATCCAGCACGCCCTGGACGATAATCCAAACGAAGCGTGCGGGCTCATCGCCGGCCGCGGCAATGAGGCCGTCCGGTCCTACCGCGCCATCAACCGCGAGGCCAGCCCCGTCCGCTACGACATCGAGCCTGCGGACCTGCTGCGTCTCTTCCGCCAGATGGACCAGGACGGGCTGGAGCACATCGGCATCTACCACTCGCACACCCACACCCAGGCTTACCCATCAGCCACCGACATCCGCCTGGCGTTCTACCCAGAGGCGTTCTACGTGCTCGTGAGTCTGATGGACAACAACCCGCACGTCAGAGCGTTCCGGATCATCGATGGCAAGGTCAGCGAAGCAACGCTCACCTTAACGGACTGACCCGCAACAGCCCGAGCGGCGTTGAGGCGCCCCTGCCGTGGCAAGGCGCGCGCTCCGACCAGAACCCATCCCGATAGCCCCGGCCACCCATGCGCTGCCTCTGCCTAGGCCAGGCGTGCGGCCCAGCCAGCCCCAGTGCGATAGCCCCGGCCCGCGTGTGGTGCCGCCTTGGCAAGGCGCGCCCCCGAAGACAGTCCACCGCCGCCTAGAAGCTCCCCCTGACGTAGGAGAGGCCCGTCCTCGCGAATGCGGGCAACCTGGACACTTCGGCAGACCGCCTCGAACATCCGAAACGGGCAGCGAGTCGCCCGATTCCCGAATGTCCAGCCCCTCGACCTCGTCCGACACGTCCGTAGCGCGGGCGCTCGTCGCCCGCTTGCCGAATCATCGGCGCCCGAGCGAGACCTGCATCTCGCTCCGTCTGCCAAATCTTGCTACGCGTCAGCGCGTAGGTGCCGGAGCTGCTGTGCTCGCCGGGCTCGGGCTGGCCACCGGCGTGGGGAAGCCCGGCCCCGGCGTCGCGGTCGGCACCGGCGTTGGCGGCGGGCCGACGTTCGCCTGCGGCACCGCTGGCAACGAAGGCATCCGCTCCAGACGGCCCACTTCCGTATCGCGACGTTTCGCCAGGACACGGTATCGGAAAGCTAACGTGCTGGTACCGTTCTTCAGCTCCCGGACATCGAAGCTCGTGGCCGTCTTCGCCGTGACGTACAGCCCGTTGCAGTCGCCCTCAGGCACCGGAAACACACCGTAGTCGTCCGTCTTCACCGTCGCCAGGAAGTCAGCGTCCAGGGTGATCGTGGCGCGGCCGTTCACCAGGGTACCCTTGCCGAAGTCCTCGAACCATGGCTCCGGGCTCTCCTGGCAGTACAGCCGCCTCAACGCCCCGTCCGCGCCCGTGACCAGTGCGGCTTTAGAGCCATTGACGACGGAGAAATTCCCGTCCACCACGACGTTGCCGTAGAAGTAGCCGGCGTAGCTCCCCTTGCTGGGATGCTTGCCGTACACGCCAACCCAGGCTGACTCTCCAAGCACACCGGCTGTCGTGCCGCTGGTCGATGTCCCGTAGATCCCGTGCCCGGCATTTGACTGCCCCACGATCCCAAACGATGATGTAGACACGCCGTGTATGCCCCAACTACTGACCGAGTTTCCGACCGCGCCCACACCGCTCGTCGACGTGCCGTAGAGCCCCGCTCCACTGGTGGACTTCCCTGACACACCCGAACCCTTGTCGGACAAGCCGAAGGTGCCGGTACCGTTCGGTGCCTGGCCCCATACGCCGGCGCCATCCGGAGTGTTGTTGCGGCCGAATACACCCGCGGTATTGGCAGCCGAGGCATAACCCTGGATGCCATCCGCGGCGTCGTCGGTGGTGATGGGGCCACTCGACGCGTTGGAAACGCGCAAGCCCGGATATCCGCTGACAGCGGCCTGCACGGTGGTGGAGCCGGTACTACTGTTGCCCGACGAACCCAGCGTGAGCGCATCGCCATTAGCCGCCTGCACCGATTGTCCAGACAACAACGACGCAGCGCGCTCAACCGCCAGGCCAGATCCAAAGGCGAGCAAGCCGAGCAACCGCCGGCGACGGAACGGCCCAACCCGCTGAGTGACTGACGCGGGTGTGACTGACATGGCTCCCCCCTTTGTGGTTCACCTGAGATTGACACCTGAACCTGAAACGGACAGTTGACAGGCGTGAGTGCCCCAGTCTACATTGGGGCCGCCCGTCGCGCAAGTGACAGCGAACGCGGGAGAGACCCGTGGCAGACTGGGTGCGCGGCTACACAACACTCACAGAACTTGGCAGGGGGCTGGGGGGAATGGATAGCCTGATGAGCGAGCCCGCGCGAAACCTGGTTCGGATCGTCAAGCGGAGGCCGAGCGGCTCGCCGACCGTTCTCCGTCGTCGGGCGCGCCGCCTGCAGCGCTGCCTCCGACTCTTGCGCGGCCGATTGGCCTCGTATGTCCTGGTGCTATCGCTCCTCGCTACTCCGAGCTCAGGGATTGGCCTCGCCGCTCGCGACGCGACGACCGGAACCCGGGTGGCTGTGGCGTCGGGCGTCACCTCAGTCGCCAGGACCCGCCTGGTCGCTAGCCTGGCGGCCTCCCTGGCCGGTGCCATCGGTTGGACAACTGCGCTTGAGCGTGGCTGGCTGAGTCCCGGACCCGCCGAGGCGCAGTCCTCGACTGCTGTCTGGTCTTGGGGTGAGAACACGTGGGGTCAACTCGGGAATGGCAGCACGACGCAGCAGAACGCACCAACAGTTTCGAGTTTCCCGACCGGCGTGACCGCGGTCAGCGGCGGGGGTTTTCACACCCTGGCCATCACGTCCGGGCAGACCGTGATGGCAGCCGGCATGAACAGCCGCGGGCAGCTCGGCGACGGCACCACGGTGACACGGCTGAGTCCCGTGATTGTCCCCGGGCTGGGCAACGTGTCCATGGTCGCGGCATCAGTGAGCGGGATCAATCCAGGGTGGCATAGCCTGGCCTTGACCTCGGCAGGGCAAGTATGGGCCTGGGGCGACAACAGCGCTGGCCAGTTGGGATACACCACCTCAACCACTTGCTCGGGCTTCGGCTGCTCGCTCGCGGCGACCCAGGTCAGCGCGCTAAGCGGCACATTCACACAGATTGCCGCCGGAGCCAAGCACAGCCTCGCACTCAGATCGGACAAGACGGTATGGGCGTGGGGAGACAATTCGTGGGGCCAGCTCGGCAATGGGACCTTCGGCGTAGGCGGCACAACTCCCGTGCAGGTCACGGGCCTGACGAATGTCGTAGAGATCGCGGCTGGAAACGAGCACAGCGTTGCCCGAAAGCAAGACGGCAGCGTCTGGGTGTGGGGTCGTGACGCCGTAGGCGCTTGGGACGAGCTGGGCATCCCACCAATAGATGTCTGCCATACACCGGGTGTCATTGACTGCGTGGTTCATCCCACCCAAGTACCAGGACTGACTGCCACAACGATCTCGTCTGGCGGCAACAACACGCTCGCCCTCCGCTCCGATCAGACTGTCTGGGGTGCAGGCCGATTGATTGTCGACTCAGCCTTAGACGATCCACCGATTGCCCAGCCAAGTGCAATTTCGGGCGTCACTTCAATTCACGCCGGCGGCGGCCACGCGTTTGCGCGCAAGGCCGATGGATCGCTTTGGGTCTGGGGACAGAACCTGGTCGGTCAACTCGGCGTGCCGAGCGAGCCCAGCTGCGATCACGGCACGTGTGCGCCGGTTCAGGTCACGGGTCTCACCGGCCTCACCGCGGTAGCGGCAGGTCGGTTGCACAGCCTGGCGATCGCGACCGCGCCTCCCGCCGCCGCGCTCCCGTGCGAGCCGGTGCCGCCGGACATGCTAGCAAACGTCGTGCTGCTCTCCGCCACCGGCGGAGACCCAGTCAACACGCTCACCGGCGCGTTCGAGTACCACCACCTCGACACCGCACTCCCGGGCATGGGCCCGTATCCGACGTTCGATCGATCGTACAACAGCGCCGACACACGCACGACCATGCTCGGCCCGGGCTGGAGCGGAACGTACACCATGCGGCTGCGGGGGAGCTGCGACGCCACGGCGGACGTGCACGCGGTAGGCCCGTCCGGCATCACCGATCGTCACGTGCGCAACCCCGATGCCACCTACACACCTCCCGCCGGCATCTACACGACCCTGACCAAACTGGCCAGTGGCAACTACACGCTCACGGACAAGGAGCAGACAGTCTGGACGTTCGATGCCAACGGCACGCTGATCAGCATCACGGACCGCTACGGCAATGTCTCCACGCTGAGTTACAACGGCAGCGGCCAGTTGACGGCCATCAACGATCCAGCGAACCGCGGATCGCTGTCCCTCGCTTACAACGCCCAGGGCCGCCTCACCAGCGTCACCGACTGGCAGCCCGTCACGCCGCGCACCGTCTCGTATGGCTACGATGCGAACGGACGGCTCGCTGCTGTCTCCGATCGCGATGGCAAGACCACGGCCTACGGATATGACGGCTCTTCGGGGCGCCTCGCCACGATCACCGACGCCAATGCCCACACGGCGCTGACGCTCACATACGACACGCAAGGCCGGGTGTCTCAGCAGAAGGACGCCCGCGGACTCATTACTGAACTGTTCACCCAGTTCACGTACGTCCCCACGGGCGGTGGCGGACAGGTCACCACGGTCACAATGCCTCCGGCGAGCTACGACACGGGCTTCAGCCCGCAGATCATCGACACCTACGACGGCCAACACCGCCTCACGTCGCGTCAGTACAAGCCTTCGTCATTCGCGGCTGACCAGTTCACCATTTCCTACGGGTACGACAGCCACCGCAATCTCACATCGGTCACCGACGGGCGCGGATACACCACGGACTACTGTTACGACGTTGACTACGCCGGCCAGGCGCTGCCGCTCCGTGGGAATCGCACCCGCGTCATCCAGCCCGCCGTGACCGTCCCCGTTCCGCCGCCGGTCGGCGCGATCACGCGTCGACCGGTCACGCTCTTCAAATATGACAGCAAGGACAACGTGATCCAGGTCGTGGCACCAAATGGGGTGGATGGAGCGGCCGCCGTGGCGTGCAACACTAACCTGCAGGCGCTGGGCTCCGGCATCGATTTCGACTACGCCACGGATCTGACCTACGACGCGGCCAAGGTCAAGCTTCTGGAGGTCACGCGGTACTTCCACGATCCGGACGGCGGCAGTTTCCTGATACCCGCAACCACTACCTTCAGCTACTCGGCCACGGAGCCCGGGCGTGTAACCAAAATGATCCCGCCCAGAGGGAACCAGGCCGGCCCGAACGCTGATACCTTCGCATCCACGTTCGCGTACTTCACGTCTGGGATCAACCGCGGCCTGCTCCAGAGCACCACAGTGCCCGACAGCAACGGCCAATCCACGGTATTCGCCTATGACGCGGTGGGTCGAATCACCAGCGTCACCGATCTGCACGGCCGCACCTGGTCGTATCTCCACGATAAGGAGAACCGCCTGCAATTCGCGTACTCGCCGAGCGTGGGTGGCTACAGCAACTTCGGAATCGAGCAGCGCTACGACGCCGTAGGCAACCTGATCTACCGCAAAGACGGGAACGACCAATGGATGCAGTACGTCTACGACGAGCGCGACGCCCTGGTAGAGGTCCGCGAGTCGCTGTCGGACTGGCGGTTCGTGAGCATGCCGCCGAGCAGCATGATCCTGACGAGGTACGCCTACGACAACCACGGGCGAATGAGTCGGCTGACACGGGCTGCAACCAGCGCGGACGAGCGGGTAACGGACTACCAGCATGACGGGTTAGGTCGGCTCCGGACGGAGCTTCAGTACCCCAGCTACCAGCCTGGCGCGCCTCCGTCGTTTGGGTCACCCCTAACGACGACGATGGACTACGACCGGAACGGCAACCGGACCGTGCTGAAGCAGCCCCGCGACGCAGGGGCGGCGCAGACGACGTACGACTACGACACGCTGGACCGGTTGACCCAGATCAACTACACGGACGCCAGCATGGAGGACGTGGTCTACCAGTACGACCGGAACGGGAACCGCCTGTGGATGATGCACGGCACCTCCGCCACGGCGTACTTCTACGATGAGCGCGACATGCTCACCCAGGTGTCACTGCCCGGATCCGTCGCGGTGCAATACCGCTACGACGCGGATGGGCGTCGCCGACGGCTGATCTACCCCGGCGAGACGGGGAACGAACACGTGGACTACCTGTATGACCTGCGCGGGCGGGTTGTTCAGCTGTCCGACTGGGGATCTCGGACCACCACGTACCAATACGAGCTGGACGGCCAACTGGCTGGCGTCTCCGCGTTCAACGGCACGCAGACCACCTACACCTACGACCCAGCCCGCCGTCTGACCTCTGTCTGCCACTGGCAGACCGCGCCGGCCATCCAGCCTAGTTGCGCTGCCACTAACATCATCGCCAAGACCAGCTACACCCTTGACAGGAACGGCAACCGGACGCATGTCGATGACAGCATGGTGTACGCGGGCTCATACGCACCGGCCGTCGTCGATCCAAACTTCACGCCGGCACCGTTCCCCACTCCGGGCCGAAACCCGACCGGTTCCGGCCCGAATGCCACGCCGCAGCCAGCCGGACGCGGGGCTTCCGGTACGACCGCGCCAGTCGACTCGATACCCGACCATGACTTCTCCCAACTCAATGTGCAGCAGGTCAGCGGGATCAGCTACACGTACGACAACTTGAACCGGCTTGTCGGGGCCGCCGTGGGCTCCACCACCTGGACCTATCAGTACGATCAGGTGGGCAATCGCACCTTCACCGATCGTCGCGGCGTCAGCAGCTACAACTACGACAAGGCCGACCGCCTGACGCGCGTCGTTGTGAATGGCACGCCAAACACGTACCTCGCCGATGCCAATGGCAACCTCATCGGCAAACAGCTCGGCGACCCACCGGTTCCTGGCGCCGCCTCGGTTTCCTACGCCTACGACCAGGCTAATCGGCTCATCCAGGTCGCGTCTGGAAACGGCTGGTCGCCGCATGTGCCCACCACCACCTTCACCTATGACGGGGACGGGAAGCGCACACGGATGCAGCAGGAGAACCACGTGGCGGTGGAGCTCCACCACGACGTGGCGGGCGGGCTGCCGGTGGTGCTGGACGATGGCAGCAACCGCTACGTCTGGGGGCCAAACGGGCTGGCCTACCAGGTGAACATGGCCACGGGCGTGGCCTCCGCCTACCACGCGGATGGCCAGGGCAGCGTCCGGGCTATCACCGCCGGCCGCACGGCCATCAACCAGCCCGCGCTCGTCCTGCAGACCTACGCGTTCGACGAGTTCGGCGTGCCCATCCTCAGCAAAGCCACATTCTCTGGTTTCACACCATCGAATCCGTTTACTTACACCGGCGAGCAAACGGACCCCGAGCTCGGCCTGATCAACCTCCGCGCCCGCATGTACGACCCGAACCTGGGCCGGTTCCTCCAGCGAGACGTGATCTGGGGGTCGTCGTGGACTCCCACGAGCCTCAATCGCTTCACCTATGCGATGGCGAATCCGGTGACACTCGTCGACCCCAGTGGGCACTGCGTTGAGCCCGTCAGCCTGACGATCTGCTCTACCGGCGCGATCGTGGGATGGGGAGCCGCGGCGCTCGGAGTGGGTGCGGCCATCGCAGTCGGCGCCGGGTTCATCGGGATCTTCGGCCACAAACCGACGTACGGCCAAAAGCCGATCGTAGCGCCCAGCGCCGAGACCGAGGCCGCGACAGCGCCCCCGCCCGCCGAGCCACCGTCGGGTAAGGGCGACTGCAGCTTCGCTGACGCGACCCTCGTCCTGACACGCGACGGCCTCAAGCGGATCGACGACATCCGCGTCGGCGATGAAGTCCTGGCCTACGACGAACGCACTGGCCGTGAGGGCTACTTCACGGTCACCGCCGTCCACACGCACCAAGACGAGGCGCTCGTCCGCCTGATCGCGGATGGCGAGGCCATCGAGACCACGACCAACCATCCCTTCCTGACCCAGGATGGAGACTGGCGACCAGCCGGCCGCCTACGCGTGGGCGACGGTCTCCGCCAGAGCGCCGGCCGCATCGGCCGAGTGGCCACGGTGGAGCCCCGCTCTGGCTCCCAGGTCATGTATAACCTGACCGTCGCCGAGGCGCACACGTACTTCGTGGGCGCGGGTGGGTGGCTGGTCCACAATGGCTGCCCGACGGATCCGCAACAGAACCCACCTGCTCCCACCATCAGCTCGAAGATCGCACGACAGATGCCAAATCGAGGTTGGACACTCGACGATATCCTGATGGCGATGCGTGAAGGCCAACGGATCCGAGCAGTCAACCGCGCCACCGGCGGTCCCGCGACACGGTACGTGCATCCCCGCACCGGACAGTCGGTCGTGATCGACGACGCGACAGGTGATGTCATTCACGTCGGTGGCCCGAAGTTCACGTATGGACCTGGGAGTGGCGACGTGCCATGACGACAGAGATCTTTGTGGCTCTACCTGATGAGGCTGTCCAGGTCTGGCGACCCATCAGTGCAGAACACGTTGGTGGCGACCGGTATCTGATCACCGAGCAACCGTACGACCGGTCCATTGAAATCTGGGAATTCGAGCCGGGCGAGGTCGTCATTTGTCGAATCATCGTCACTGAGGATCGGTCGATCCTCGCCGCGGTGGCCAGAGCCCCGTAGCGAACAACCCGGCCAACCTCCCCGGGTTTCTTGGAGACCCGCCACGGCCTCAAGGGCATCGACCAGGTCCGCCTCAGCGACGAAGCACTCGCCTACGACGAGCGCACCGGCCGCCAGGGCTACTTCACGGTCACCGCCGTCCACACCCACCGGGACGAGGCGCTGGTCCGCCTCATCCCCACTGGTACCAGTGGCGAGGCCGTCGAGACCGCGGCCAACCACCCGTTCCTGACCCAGGACGGAGACTGGCGGCCCGCTGGCCGGCTACGCGTGGGCGACAGCCTCCGCCAGAGCGCGGGCCGCCTCGGCCGCGTCGCCACCGTGGAGCCCCGCTCTGGCTCCCAGGTCATGTACAACCTGACCGTCGCCGAAGCGCACACCTACTTCGTGGGCGCGGGTGGCTGGCTGGTTCATAACGACTGCTTCCGCGGGCTCGCGGCGCGGGAGTTCGACTGGCAACACATTTTCGATCGGCACGCGCCGTGGGGCAGGACAGCCATGCAGCGTCGCGCGGCCGGCTCTGACAATCGCACGTACTTCGAAGGGATGAACGAATCACAAATCAAGACCACGGTCCAACGTGCATGGCGCACTCGCGAGAACCGCGCCACTCAGGATGGTGGCGAACGGATCGTCTATCAGGGAGTGGATCCAGTGACGAGACTGAAGATTGAGTTCATCTTCAACAAGGTGACGCGCATCGTGGAGACCGCGTATCCCGTGTTCCGATAGCGGAGGCTTGTCGTGCGCATCTGCATCGCTCCGATATCACAGGACCGTCCGTTCTCCTTGTCGCGCTGGGGGGTTGTCTCTAGCGAGATCTACTTCGAGCACAATGGCCAGGCGTATCCTGAGGTCGGCTGGATTGACATGTCCAGCGCACTGCTCGGGGTCTGGGGCGTGTCCGTCCGCGAGCTTGCGATGGGCCGGACCCGGTGGGTTAGCCTCCGATTTATGGAGGGACCCTTCGGCCTCTTCCTGTGCCTCATGAACAACGGCAAGGTAGAGATCGCCGCGCTCAGGGCGGCGATGGCCTGGGACGTGCCCATCGGCGAACTTGTCGCCGCCGTGCGCGATGCCTACCGCGAGCTGGCTGACTACTGCGAGTCCTGGGGACTGGCGGAGCAGGCGGCGACACTCCGTCAACGTTCGGCCGGACTTGACGATATTCCACCGGATGCCTGGCGCAACGTCTTAGGCCCGAGCGATCTCTGACGCGCTCCGATCTGTCACGCGTCGCGCGGGACGTTCACGCGCGCCGTGTCTGGGGCCGCATCACTTGCTGGGTGTGCTCGACCGAGCCAGATGTGCACCTGCTGCCGCAAATCTCGACTCTCCTCGGCGTCGGACGAGGCGCGGCGCACAGGCCCCCGCCTCGCCGGTCCCATCGCGTTAGCCACGGCGTTTCAATCCCATTCTGAGGAACGAAGAATCTTCCGGTTCCCGGGCCAGACGCCGTAGCGATAGCCCCGGGCGTCCCTGCCGACTGCAGCAAAACGCCAGAGTTTCAAGACCGCCGCCGAGATTCACCCCAGCGACGAAGTCCTGGCCTACGACGAGCGCACCGGCCGTGATGGCTGCTTCACCGTCACCGCCGTCCACACCCACCAGGACGAGGCGCTAGTCAGGCTCATCGTGGACGGCGAAGCCATCGAGACCACCGCCAACCACCCGTTCCTGACCCAGGATGGAGACTGGCGCCCCGCTGCCCGGCTACGCGTGGGCGACGGACTCCGCCAGAGCGCCGGCCGCATCGGCCGCGTCGCCACCGTGGAGCCCCGCTTAGGCTCCCAGGTCATGTACAACCTGACCGTTGCCGAGGCGCACACGTACTTCGTGGGCGCGGGTGGCTGGCTGGTTCATAATGGGTGCCCTTCCGGCGAACCCGATCGAAACCAGGATCAGATCACCAGCGCGAACTCGCCAGTGTGGCGGTCGCTCAAGCCCTGGCAGGGTAAGATCCGCACGAATGGCGAGTCAGGATCTCGCAAGCGGTTCTATCGGTGGGACTATTTGCATAACGACATCGAGGTGTTCGATCGCAACGGAAAGCACCTCGGCACGATCGACCCATATGCCGGCAGGTTCACGAAGCCAGCTGTTCCTGGACGAAAACTCTGATGCCCGAAAACCCACCGCACGGCTGCGAACGGATGCTGCAGGCTATCTCATCTGAGGACGACATCATCCGGTACTCAGATCGCTATCGACGATACGGCATCGTCATTCACGATGGAACGGAAAGCGTACTCGTTATTCAATATTGCCCGTTTTGCGGCTCACGGCTGCCTGAGCCTCTGGACGACAAGTGGTTCGACCTGTTCTACGCGATGGAAGAAGACCTGGAACCCTACGACCTCAACGTTCCCGTGGAGATGCGGGACGGCACGTGGTGGCGCCGACGAGGGCTGTAAGTGTCGTGCCAGGCCTCAGTTGAGACGCTCACCAGCGGCATTGTCATCGGCGTGTGGGCGCACGGGTTCGATGTCGAGGGCGACAACACGGTCTTCGAGATCATGATCCGGGCCAAGCCGAACTACCTGCTGGAAGTGCTCGCCATCCCGACGAAGGCCGTGGCCGACGTTCGGCGGGTGACCGCGGTCGACGGATAGGCCGAAGCGGCGAGATCAGGCGCCTGTCTCGCCGGCCAGGCGGGTGCACCGCGGTGCACCGCTACACCCGCCCGCGCCCGACCAAGACCGAGCCATTCCGAGCATCGCCGGGCAACCGCACCAGGGGCCGTCCCTACGGCCACGCTCAAGTCCGGCGCGCCCCTTCCGTCCTTTGGCACTCTCGCCACCCCGCCAGCGGAGAAGCGGGGGACAAGCCACCCGCGCTACCTCGGCCTCGGCGAGCGCGGGGTACCGGCGTTGTCGGCGTGCAAACACGCGGGGGACGAGCCAACCCGCGCTACGTGGGCCCGGGCGACGGCGGGGTACCGGCGTTGTCGGCGTGCCGAGAAGCGGGGGACAAGCCACCCGCGCTACGTGGGCCTGGGCCGGCGCGGGGCACCGGGCGTTGTCGGCGTGCAAACACGTCGGCGTGCGAACAAGCGGGGGACGAGCCACCCGCGCTACGTGGGCCTGGGCCGGCGCGGGGCACCGGCGTTGTCGGCGTGCGAACAAGTCGGCGTGCGAACACGCGGGGGACAAGCCACCCGCGCCGCTGGGTCCGCGCGAGCGCGGGAGGGTGGAGCGGCGGCGAAAACGTCTCGCCGTCGCCCCGACCGCGCGCTTAGCCGGTGACGGCCCCCTGCGAGGCGGACGACACGAGCCTGGCGTACTTGCCCAGCACACCGGTGGGATACTTGGAGGCGGGGGCCTTCCAGGCGTCTAGCCGCGCCTTCAGCTCTGCCTCCGGGATCTCGATGCTGATCGTCCGCCCGGGGATGTCGATGCTGATGACGTCGCCGTTCCGCAGCGCGGCGATCGGCCCGCCCACCATAGCCTCCGGCGCCACGTGGCCAATGCAGAAGCCGCGGCTGGCACCGCTGAAGCGGCCGTCCGTGATCAGCGCCACGTCCTCAGAGTGGCCCTGGCCGGAGAGCGCGCCGGTCACCGCCAGCATCTCCCGCATCCCGGGACCGCCCTTTGGCCCCTCGTAGCGGATCACCAGCACGTCACCGGAGTTGATCTCCTTGCGCAGGATGGCCTGGAACGCGGCCTCCTCCTGATCGAACACCTTGACCGGCCCGCGGAAGTGGGTGCTCTTGAAGCCCGCCACCTTGGTCACGGCGCCATCTGGCGCCAGGTTGCCGCGCAAAATCGCCAGACCGCCTTCCTTGTACCGTGGATTGCTCAGGTCGCGGATCACGTCCTGGCCGGCGGTCTCGTGGAACTTGCCCAGGTGGTCCGCCCAGGTGCCGCCGCCAACGGTCTTCTGCGACGCGTCGAACAGCCCGGCGGCCACCAACCGCTGGATGACGATGGGAACACCGCCGGCCTCGTCCAGGTCCGGCATGGCGTACCGTCCACCGGGCAGCATGTCGCCGATCACCGGCGTCTTCCGGCCGATCCGATCAAAGTCGTCCATCTCCAGCGGCACGCCTGCCTCCACGGCGGCGGCGATCAGGTGCAGCACCGCGTTGGTGGAGCCACCCATGGAGACCACCGTGGCGATGGCGTTCTCAAAGGCCTGGCGCGTCATCACGTCGCGCGGTCGGAGGTTCTGCCGCAGCAGCTCAACCGACTTCTCGCCAGCCTGGTACGCCTCCTGGTACTTGCGCCCGTCCACCGCCGGCAGTGAGGCGCCGCCCGGCAGCATCATGCCGATGGCCTCAATGGCGGAGGACATGGTGTTGGCCGTGAACAGGCCGCCGCAGGCGCCCGCGCCTGGGCAGGCCCGGTTCTCGATCTCGCGGACCTGGTCAAACGTCATATCGCCCTTGGAGTGCTGCCCCACCGCTTCGAAGACGGCCTGGACCGTGACCTTCTTTCCCTGGTAGGTCCCGGGCATGATGCTGCCGCCGTACACGAGCACGGACGGCAGATTGAGCCGCGCCATCGCCATCAGGCAGCCGGGCAGCGTCTTGTCACAGCCAGCCAATGTCACCAGACCGTCCAGTCGGTGGCCAAAGACGGCGCACTCGATGGAATCGGCAATCACCTCGCGGCTGACCAGCGAGGCCTTCATCCCCTCCGTGCCCATGGCGATGCCGTCCGTCACGGAGATGGTGCCGAACTCGATCGGAATGCCACCCGCTGCCCGAATCCCCTGCTTGACCTGCTCAGCCAGCGCGCCCAGATTGGCCTGACACGGCGAGAACTCGTTGAAGGTGCTGGCCACGCCGATCAGCGGCTTGGTGTCCAGATCGTGGTCGGACAGGCCCACGGCGTGAAAATAGGAACGCGCGGGCGCGCGCTCGGCGCCTTCGGTCAGCTCGCGGCTGACGTGCTTCAAGGCGGCGTTGCTCGTATCGGGCATGCGGGACGCTCCAGGATGCGGTAATTCGGCGGGCAGCCGGCTGCCCACAAGCATACCTGAGCAGGCCCCGTAACTAACCGGAGAAGCGGACGCGCGCGGTCATCCCCGCCCTGAGCTGCGGCGGAAGCGTCTCCAGCCTGACGGTCACGGGATAGTGGTCATCGCCGTCCGAGGTCTTCTGGGTCTGAAGCGTGACCTCGCTCACCGCGCCGCGCAGCTCCAGGTCCGGCAGCGCGTCAATCGTGACCCGCACCGTCTGGCCAACCTGGACAAACGGCACCAGGAACTCATCCACGTCGTCCGTCTCAATCTGCAATCGGCTCACGTCTCCGACCGTGGCGATGATCATGCCCGTCGTCACCGTATCCCCGTTATGGACCGGCAGGCTCACCACGGTCCCGCGAATGGGCGCCGTGACGATGGAGATGGCGCCATCCGGTGCTCGGACCCGGGCAAGCTCCTGATTGTCCATCACGGCCGCGCCGACCTGCGTGCTCAGGCTGGAGATGACGCCGCTGACGATAGATCGAATGCTGGCCTCGTTCTCCGGCCGCACCACGCCCCGTGCCACGCGGCGCGGGGCCGGCGTGGGCGCAACGGTGGGCACCACAGACGAACCGCCGATCGCGCCAGACTGCGCCAGCCAGCCTCCGCCAGCCCCGGCCAGGAGGGCCACAGCCAGCAGCGCCGCGAGCCAACGCCCCTTGGACGACTTCCTGTTGTTGTTCACGCGCACCGCCCGCCCAGCATTCGGGCCTGATTCTGTCGAGTCCTCGGTCAATGGTGAGTCTACGCCAACTTCGCGCACCCGGCCATCGCGGATCTCGATCCGCCGGGCCGCCTGCGCGGCGACCTCCATGTCGTGGGTCACGAGAACGACCGCCCGGCCCTGCTCGTGGAACCGGCGAAACAGGGCCAGCACAGACGCGCGATCCTCTGTATGGAGCTCGCCCGTGGGCTCGTCCGCTAACAGGATCCGGGGGTTGTTCGCCAGCGCCCTGGCAATTGCCACGCGCTGGCGCTGCCCGCCGGAGAGCCTGGACGGGCGGAAGTGCATCCGGTCCGCCAGGCCAACGTCCGCCAGCAGCTCGGCCGCCCGCTTCTGGCGTTCCCAGGGCGGCACCCCGGCGGCCTCCAGCGGCAGCGCCACATTCTCCAGCGCGGTCATCTCGTTCAAGAGGTGGAACCGCTGGAACACGAAGCCCAGCGTCTGCAGGCGCAGCCGCGTCCGCTCGGCATCACCCAACGAGCTCAGGTCGCGCCCGTCAAGCTCCACCACACCGCGTGACGGCCGATCCAGCAGGCCCACGATCTGAAGCAGCGTGCTTTTTCCCGAACCGCTCGGCCCCACGATGGCCATGTAGTCGCCCTGGTTGATGGTCAGCGAGACATCGCGTAGCGCCACCACTTCGGAGTCACCCACGGGATAGGTCCGCCAGACGTGCGAGAGCTTCAGCATGGTCAGGCCTCCCGTAGGATCTCCACGGGATCCACCTGGGTCGCCCGACGAGCCGGCGCCAGTCCTGCTAGAGCGCCTAGGCCGATCGCCAGCCCGAACATCGAGGCGATGAGCTCAGCATCAGCCACGTAGAAATAGTCCACCCCGAACTGCACGGCCATCACACGGTTCAAGAACACGCCAAAGCCCTCCGCCACCGCCATGCCCAGAAAGCCGGCCACAACGCTCACCAGCAACGCCTCACCGGCCACCGCGAGCAGGATGGTGCGGCTGGGAATGCCGATCGCGCGGAGCGTGGCAAAGTCCAGCCTACGCTCTGACACCGATCTGGCCAGCATGCTCCCCACGAAGAGCGCCGCGATGGAGAGGACCAGCGTGAGGATGATCCAGTGGCCCACGCGATCGCTCGCCAGCGCCGCGTCTGCCTCCGCCAGCGCGGCGGCCACATCGTACGCGGTGAGCGACTCAATGCCGTCTATCCGAGCTCGCACGGTCGAGGCATCGCTCGCGTCCACCATGATGATGGTCATGATGTCCGCCAGGTCCGCGCGCTGCCGGAGTGCCTGCAGGTCCATGTAGGCATAGGAGCTGCCGGCGAAGCCGACACCCCGCAGCCTGCCAATGCCCACCACGGTGAAGTCGCGCCCGCTCAGCCGGACCGAGCTGCCCACGCCCAACTGCTTCTCGATCGCGAGCCGGGATCCCAGCACCACCTCGTCGGAACGCGCGATCCAGCGCCCTTCCGTCAGCAGTGCGAGATCGGGCACCTCGGTAGGGTCGCCGTCCACTCCCACGGCCACCAGCAGCTCCACCGGGTCACCCCGTCGCTTTGGCCCCTGCCGCTCCCGCTCCAGCGTCCACGTCTGTACACCGATCGCCCGAGTGACACCCGGGAGTGACCGAATCTGAGACAGCCGCCCGCGCGCGTGGGAGATCTGGCCGGGGGATTCGCCCGGCAGCAGCGGTACCAGCTTGCCGCCCTCCTGGATGGCGTACACGTCCACCCCAGATCGGCTGAAGTCCCCGGCAAACAGGTCCACCGTGGCCTTGTTCACCCCCAGGAACATCATCCCGATCCCCAGGGCAATCCCCACGCCTATCATCATGCCCACGGTCCCCCGCCACCGTCGCAGGACGGACCTGAGGGGAAAGGGCAACCCGTACAGCCAGGTCTGGCCACCCGGATCAGGCCTCACGCAGCACCTCCACCGGGTCAACCCGAGTTGCCTGGCGAGCCGGGAACAGCCCCGAGACCAGCCCCATCGTCACGGCCATGCCCAGCGCCAGCAGGAACAGGGTGCGGTCTACCACGAACAGGGACTCCAGCCCGTACATCGGGGCCAGGTACCCATTGATGAGCAACCCGAATGCCAAACTGATCAGCACGCCCACGACGGAGGCGAGCAGGTTAATCATCACCGCCTCAGCCGCCACAGCGGAGAGGATGGTGCTGCTCGCGATTCCAATGGCGCGCAGCGTGGCAAGCTCCAGCCTTCGCGCGGCCACCGAGCCGCTCAGCATGTTCCCCACGAACAGCGCGGCGACGACCAGCGTGAGCGCCACCATGATCCAGCGCAGCACGATGGCGGAGCGGCTCGCCTCCGTAGCCTGCCGCACGATGTCGGCAACGTCGTAGACCGACAGCGTGTCCATGTCCGGAATGCGCTCTGAGGCTATCCGCGGCTCCACGGTGTCGATGATGATGAAGTTCACCACGTCACCGGCGTCCGTGCGCTGCCGCAGCGAGCGAACGTCCATGTATACAAATGACTCACCCGTGTAGCCAACGCCGCGGACCCGGCCCACGCCCACCACAAGGAACTCGCGCCCCCCCAATCGCACGCGGGTGCCAGGGGTCCAGCCGCGCTCCCGACTCAGCTTCTTACCCACCACGATCTCATCCGTGCGCCGCATCCAGCGCCCGTCAGCCATCAGCAGCGCGTCAGGAATCCTGGACGGATCGCCATCCACGGCGACCACGCTATACAGCTCCGCCGGGCGATCGCCGCCCCGTCCGCGTCCGTCCGCATCCCGCTCGATCGTCCAGCTCAGGACCCCCACGGCCTCGTTCACCCCCGGCAATCCCCGGATCTGGGTCAGGACATTGCGCGAGTGCTTGATGGTTCCCGGCGTCTCGCCGGCGATCATCGCGACGAGCTTGGCGCCCTTGGCCACCACGTACAGCTCGGCCCCGGAACGTCGGTAGTCGCCCACCAGCAGGTCAATGGTGGCGCTGTTCACGGCCAGCATGGTCAGGGAGAAGCCCAGGGCCAGGCCCACGCCCAGCACCATCCCCACCATCCCGCGCCAGCGGCGCAACGCGCTGCGGAATGGATACGGCAGCCACGCCAGTGAGGCCGCACGACCATCTGGCACGCGCGCGTTCGCCAGCATCCGCGCCGAAGGCGGCGGTGCTAGCGCCTCCTGGGCGTCGCGGTGGGGGGGACGGGCGTAGGCGGCGGCCGCACGGGAGTATTGCTCGGCCGCGCGGTGGCCGTGGGCGGCGGAGCGGTGACCGCCGGCTTCGGTACCGGAGTGGGCGCTGGCGGCGCGGTCGCCGCGACGGGCGGCGTGCTTGGGCCTCGGCCGGGGACCACCGGCTGGATGACGATAGACGGGCTCGTGGCGGTGGGCTCCGGCTCAATGGTCGGCTTGGCAGCCGCCTCCGGCACGGGCGATCGCGCCGGAGCTGGTGTGGCCGGTCCAGGCTCCGGGCTCGCCGTCGGAAGCTGGAATCCACCCACAAACACCCGCTGCGAGCTGGGCGCCCGCTCCGCCAGGAAGAGGTCACGGTAGCAGGGCCCCTGGCCCGGCCGCATCCCACCGTCGCCGCACACCTCCACGTCCAACAGTCCAGACGGCCGCACAAACTCCTCGGGCGGCAGGTTCAGATGATCTATGGCGGTATCCATGGCCTCGCGCCACACCTTGCCCGCGCTCATGGAGCTCAGCACTTCCTTCATGGGGTGGTTGTCCGTGTTGCCCACCCACACGCCTATCACCAGGTTTGGCGTGTAGCCCATGGTCCAGGTATCTCGGTAGTTGTCCGTGGTACCGGTCTTCACCGCGGCCGCGCGCGGCATATTGATCATGCTGTTCGGCCCAAACGTCACGAGCCTCGCGTTGTTGTCGGACAGCACGTTGGTCAGCATATACGCAAAGCGCGGATCCACCACCTGGTCCCCGCGCGGCACCTGGTAGTTCTCCACCGCAACCCCATCAGCATTGATGATGCGCGTAATGGCCACGGGGGGGATCTTGAGACCGTTGTTTGCCAGGACGGCGTACGCCGCGGTCAGGTCCACCGGGCGCACCTCCGCGCCGCCCAGCGACATCGCGAGCCCAAGGCGCTTGGGGTCATCCCACGTCCGCAGGCCCATTCGGCGCGCCAGATCAAAGACGTTGTCGATGCCCGCAAACTGCAGCACCTTGACCGCGGGGATGTTGAGCGAGTTACCCAGGGCCGTTCTGAGCGTCACCGTTCCCCGGAACTTCTTGTCATAGTTCTCCGGCGACCAGACCCGTCCCAGATCGTCTGGAATGGAGATGCGCTCGTCCACCACGGTGGTGCTGGGCACGTATCCGCGCGTGAACGCCGCCAGGTAGACCAGTGGCTTGATGGTGGAACCCGGCTGGCGCTCTGAGATGGCCACGTTCACCTGGCCGTCAATGGCGGTGTTCTCGAAGTCCATGCTGCCCACCATGGCCAGCACTTCCCCGGTCTTGGGGTTGATCACCACGATGGACGTGTTGTTGGCATCGCGAATCGCCAGATTGGGAGCGTTGGCGCGCGCCACCTCCTCCATCTTGCGCTGCAGCTCCAGGTCCAGCGTGGTGTAAATCTTCAGCCCGCCGGTCGCCAGAGCCCGGCCGCCCTGTTTCTCCTCCACCAGGCCCTTGATGTAGGTGACCCAGTGCGGCGCGAGATAGGGCGACTTCCAGGGCTGGTACCGCAGCTCGGACTGGCGCGCCTCCTGGGCCTGCGCCTCCGTTACAAACTCGTGCCGCACCATCTGGTCCAGTACGTACGCCTGGCGCTGTTTGGCGGCCACCGGGTTCCGTAGTGGGTCGTAGTTCGCCGGCGATTGGGCCAGGCCGGCGATCATGGACGCCTCGGCCAGGCTCAGGTCACGGGCGTGCTTTCCAAAGTAGCCCTGTGCCGCGGCCTCCACGCCGTAGGTCAGGTTTCCGTAGTAGATCTCATTGAGATACAGCGCCAGGATCTGGCTCTTGGAGAGCTTCTGCGTGACCTGATACGCAAGGAGCGCCTCACGCACCTTACGCATCATGCTGCGGTCGTACCGCTCATCTGGCGACAGCAGGACGTTCCGCACGAGCTGCTGCGTGATCGTGCTGGCACCAGAGATCACCTCGTCCGCCATGAGGTTCTGGTAGACCGCGCGGGCGATGCCGCGAGGATCGATGCCGGGATTGCTGTAGAAGTTGGGGTCCTCGGCGGCAAGCTGCGCGTCGATCATGTACTGGGAGACTTCCGCCAGCGGCACCACCGTTCGCCGACCGCCTTCGTCGAAAAACTCCCAAAGGAGCGTCCCGTTCCGATCGAACACCTGCGCCGTCTTGAACGTCTCGCGCCCTGAGATCTGGTTGATGGACGGCAGATCCGCGTTCAGCCGGTTCCAGGCCGTGCTGGCGGCGGATGCCGCCGCACCCACGGCGGCGCCAGCGCCAGCGCAGCCCACCAGGAACACCACCATGGTGAACAGCAGCGCCAGCTTGAACGCGCTCCGCACCGTACGGCGACGGCGCCTGGCCCGAATCCTGGCCCGGTACTGGAGATTGGACGACGGTGAGACCCGTCCCTCCGCGCGCCCCGCGGGCGTGACATGGTGGCTTCGGCGGGCGAGCGGGCGGTAGGCCATAACGGGTCAATTCTGCCAGAGGTGGTCCGCGTGTCCGATCAGTTTGCGCCGTCCGCGGACTCAGATGATTAACGGAAGAGGCGATTGTGTCGCGGACGTGACTCCCCGCATCAGCCGCGTTGCGCGGGTGGGGCCTCGGGTCGAACGTCGATCGTCTGCTCATTTACGTACGTGACCAGCCCCGGGGGACCGCCGCGGATCTTCCGCACGTGCTTTCGCAGCGTGAAGTCCACCGGCACCCGGCCGGCTTCCGCTCCCCGGCTGAAGTACGCCGCCAGCGCCGCCGCGCGACGCAGCGCTGCATCGTCTGGTTTCCGGCCGCCGGTGCGCAGAATCACGTGCGCGCCTGGCATCTGGCGTGCGTGCAGCCACACGTCCGTTTGCTCAGCGAGGTCAAACGTGACGCGCTCATTGGATCTGGCACTGGTCCCCACCAGTACTACGTAACCGTGGTCCAGGGGAACGGTTAAGGTCCGCGGAGCCGCCGGCTGCTTCATGCGCTTCGCCGATAGCCTCTTGGCGGACTGCTCACGATCCGCCTGAATGACGCCGCTCTCGATGAGCTCAGACTGGATCTGCTTGAGCGCCCCAGGGTCACGGGCGGAGCGGATTAGCACGTCCATGTCGGCGAGGAACGCAAGCTCACGCTCTGCACGCTGGATCAGCTCTGGCGTACGGCGTCCCGCATCGCGCGCCTTACGGTAGTCCTCGAAGTAGCGCTGGGCGTTCTGGGAGGGCGTCATTAGCGGGTCCAGCGCGATCTCTCCCTGAGGACCGCTGACCGCGGTTGCGCCGCGCGGAATCTGAGAGATAGTCGCCAGGATCCACTCGCCATTGAGACGCGCGGTCGCGGCATCATCCGCCCGTTGCGCGGCTCGCTCCAGCGCCGCCTTTCGCCGCTCAACGACGTGGACGCGCTCGAAGACCCCTCGGAGCAGCGCGCCAGACACCCCCACCTCACTCCGGGCGGTCCGGGGTACACGCCCCTGTGCGAACGCCAGATCAACCGCCTCCGAGATACTGGCGAGCTCACGGATCGTGTGCGTGGCCGCCAGGTGGCGCAGCTCATACGGCGCGTACGCCTCTATCTGACCCTCCCGCTCCGCGACGCACGGCCGCCAGCCCACCGTTCCTCCCAGCGGTGCCAGCAACGCCTGCGCGGCGACGGCAGACTGATCCCAGGCAACGTCGGCATTGGCGGCGGTCACGCTGCCAGCGATCCGGAACACCAGCTCGTTCGCCAGGATTGGCGACATCCCCGCGACGGAACCAAGCAAGAGCTTCACCGCCGCACCGCGCGGCTGGCTGTCCGCCGCGTCTCGCAGATGCTCCCAGGTCTCCGCCCGAACCGGATCCGGCCTATCCTGGGCCGGCGGCGCCACGTAGCGACGATGCGGCAAAACCGTGCGAACGGGGTTTTGGGCCGGAGTTGCCCGCCTGAGGGCATCCAGAATCGTCCCATCCTCCGCCACCAGGAGAGCGTTGCCACGCCTCCCCATCGCTTCTATAATCAGCGCCACTCGTCCAACGCTGGTGTCATCCATCCGCTTCTGGATGATCAGCTCTATCACCCGCTCCAGATGGGGCTGAACAATGTCCACGATGCGCCCGTCGCGCACGTGCTTACGGAGCAGCAGCAGCATGGGCGTGACGCTATCGGTAGCCCGCGACGCTCGCTCCCGAGCCAGGTGCACCCGCGCACCGTCCGCCGCGATAGACACCACCAGCGTTTGCAGGCGTCCCTGGGCGTACACCTCAAGCGCAAAGCTGTCATCGCCCAGCAGGAACACCCGCTGAATGAGACCGCCCATCACCTTTGCCCGAAGCTCGTCTGAGACGGCGTGAAGCGTGATGGCGTCAAATCCCAACCAGGGGCTCAAGCGACTGCTCCGCACCACGGCGTGGCACGCCTCGTGACAGGACGGAGAAAGTTCGGGGAATTCGGCGCACTCCTCGCGGCCGAACCCGCGGAGCCAGCCCACGGACGCGTCTTCATACTCTCCGGTCCCAGTGGCGTGGGCAAATCTTCCATCATCGGAGCCCTCCGCGGCAGCAATCTCGCGCTCGGATACTGCGTTACGGCCACGACGCGGGCGCGCCGGCCCGCCGAGCGCGACGGGCTGGACTACTTTTTCCTGGAGCCGGCGGAGTTCGCCGAGCTCCGTGAGACCAACCAGCTTCTCGAGCACTCTCAGGTTCACGGCCGCAGTGAGGACACGTGGTACGGCATCCCCGTGGCCAGCATCAGAGCCGCCTTGCGCGCCGGTGATGACGTGCTCATTCCTCCGGAAGTACAAGGCGCGGAGAAGATCCGCCGCCGACTCGGAGATGCTGTGGTCACCGTCTTCGTCTCGCCGGTCCCACCCCGAGAGATCCGCATGCGTCTGGGCGGCAAGGAGCCGGAGAGCGTGCTCGAACGCGACATCCAGTTCGAGCGGGCCGTGCGCGAAGCGCTGGAATCGCGCCTGACGCGGCGGATCGAGGACGAACTGCAGCGGGATGCGCCGGATCAGCGGGATCATCGCCGCCGCGAGAAGGTGGACAACATGCTCACCCGGCTCCAGACCTCCGTGGACGAGATGGAGCGGATGCGTGACTACGAATACGTGGTTGTCAACGAGGACGGGTGCCTGGATAGCTGCGTGGATCAGGTACGCGCGATCATCATGGCCGAGCGGTGCCGGTATCGACGCCGGGTTGTGACGGTCTAGCCACCAGAATCACGCGGAGCCAGCGGCATAATCTCGGAAGCGGCGCCGTGCCAAACCGCGCGGGCACGCGGGAGACATGCGGCACGCTGAGGTGGCACTCGATCTAGGCGGTGGTCAGGCTGGCGGCAGCTTCACCTACCGCGTGCCAGATGACATGCCCATCCGCCCCGGTGACATCGTGCTGGTCCCGCTCGCCACGCGCGTGTTGCCAGGCGTCGTGCTAGAAGTGCTGGGGCGCGCGCCAGAGTTCGAGACCCGTGCCGTGGAAGATCGGCTGGCGGAGGATTCATTCATCGGTCCGCTGCAGTTGACGCTCGCGCGGTGGATCTCAGCGCACTACCGGGCACCGCTTTTCGACTGCCTGTCCCTGTTCCTGCCGCCCGGATTCTCCCAGCGCCTGACCCGCGCAGCGAAGACCGGCAACTGGCGAGCTCCCGTACTCGCGGCCACGGAGGGTCCGCCATCACGCCCAGACATCGTTCCGGGGCCGCCGCTGACCGTTGCGCAGCAGTCCGCGCTACGTCACGTGATCGGCGCTATGGATGCGCAGCACCACCAGGCCTTCCTGCTGCACGGCGTCACGGGCAGCGGGAAGACCCACGTCTATCTGGAGGCCATCGCCCGGGCAGTCCAGCTCGGCCGTCAGTCGGTGATCCTGGTCAGCGAGATCGCCCAGATACCCCAGCTCCGGGCACGCGTGGAGGCGCGCTTTCCAGGCCGAGTGGCGGTCATCCACGGCGAGCTGGGCACGGCCGAGCGCAAGATCGCCTGGGAGCGCATCCGCCAGCGCACGGCGGACGTCATACTCGGCGCTCGTTCCGCGCTCTTTGCGCCCGTTCGGCGGCCGGGCCTCGTGATCCTGGATGAGGAGCACGACACCGCGTACAAACAGATGGCCGCGCCCAGATACCACGCCCGCGAGGTAGCCCTGTGGTGGGGTCAGCTTGCCAAAGCGCCAGTGGTGCTCGGCAGCGCCACGCCAGACGTCGAGTCGATGTACCGTTGCGAGCGAAAGCGGTACACCCTCCTGCGACTACCAAGCAGCTATCGGCCCGCGACAGCCATCGGGGCCAACCCACGAGCGCCTGACACCCCCGACCGGTCCGCGGAGATCGTGGACATGCGCGCGGAGCTGCGCGCGGGGAACACCAGCATCTTCAGCCGCGACCTGGCGGCAGCGTTGCAGCGCACCCTCGCGGCGGGCGAGCAGGCGATCCTGCTGCTGAATCGCCGGGGCGCCGCCACCATTGTGAGCTGCCGCGATTGCGGGTACGTCTCATCCTGCCGCCGATGCGAGATCCCGCTGGGCTACCACCGCGAGGGCGAGCGCCTCGTCTGCCATCGTTGCAACCGCCATGAGCCACTGCCCGTGCGCTGCCCAGGATGCGCCGGCACTCGAATACGCTACCTCGGCCTGGGGACCCAGCGAGTGGAGAGCGAAGTTCAACGGCTGCTACCGACCGCCCGCGTGATTCGCTGGGACCGCGACACCACACGGGAGCGCGGTACTCACGAGGAAGCGTGGCGCCGATTCAGCAGCGGCGAAGCAGACGTGCTCGTAGGCACGCAGATGATCGCCAAGGGTCTTGACGTCCCCAGAGTCACCCTGGTGGGGGTAGTCCTCGCCGATGTTGGGGCGTTCCTACCGGACTTCCGCGCGGGCGAGCGGGCCTTCCAGCTCATCACCCAGGTCGTGGGCAGAGCGGGCCGCGGGGACCTGCGCGGACAGGCCATCATCCAGACGTACGCGCCTGAGCATTACGCGATTCGCGCCGCCGCGGCGGGCGATTACGAGGATCTGTATCGGCGTGAGATGCGGTTTCGCCGCGCAAATGGCTACCCGCCCGTCACCAGACTGGTCAGGCTGGTATACGCGGCCAGCGACGCGGCGCGGTGCCAGCGCTCCGCCACGCGGCTCCGCAAGGCGCTCCAGGATGAGATCAGCCGCCAGGGAATCGCGGACATCAGCATCGTGGGGCCGGCGCCGTGCTTCATCCAGCGGCTCCGCGGTCGCGACCGCTGGCAGATTCTCCTGCTGGGCGGAGATTTTGCACGGATCCTGGACCGCGTCAAGATCCCCCCTGGCTGGACGATCGACGTGGATCCGGTAGACACGCTGTGACGCTGACGCTGGTCACGGGCGGCGCACGTAGCGGCAAAAGCACCTTTGCCGAACGGCTCGCCGAGGCGGGGCCACAGCCAACGCTCTACGTCGCCACGGCCAGAGCAGAGGACGACGAGATGCGTCGCCGTGTTGCGGAGCATCAGTCCAGGCGCCCAGCACACTGGTCCACCCTGGAGGCCCCCCTTTCGGTCGGTGCCGCGCTGGCCTGGGCTCCCGGCCCAATCGGGACGGTACTGCTGGAGGACCTGGGCCTGCTAGTCTCCAACCTGCTGTGGGACGTGACCAGCGGAAACGAGCCCGGACCCGAGGCGTCCGACCAGCTCGACGCGGCCATCGGCGACGAGTTGGACGACCTCTTCGAAGCGTGGGCGGACGGGACCTGGGACCTCATCGTGGTCACCAACGAGGTAGGCTGGGGCATCGTCCCCACTTCCCCGGTGGCGCGGCTCTTCCGAGACGCGCTCGGGAAGGCCAACCAGTACGTGGCGGGGCGGGCTGATTCGGTCTATCTGGTGGTGGCAGGCCACCCCTTGCGCGTCAAGCCGGCCCACTGAGCTCGCACCGTCTCATTCGGTGATTACGTCCTCTGTTACAATCGCGTCCGGCGGACGTCGCGTGTGTCGCCACCGTGTAGGCATGAGGGCCCGCTGAGTCCACGTGACCGGCGGGTTTCGCGCGCCCCCGCGGCTGAGTTGTCGGCAGGGGTTGGAGGGTCGGGTGAGCTCCGTCCTGGTCCTCAATCAGAATTACGAACCGCTCAACGTGTGCAACGCACGGCGGGCGCTGGTGCTGGTGCACGGCGGCAAAGCCGAGGTGCTGGAGCACGCACGGGGGGAGATTCGCTCCACGTCCCGCGCATTCCCACGCCCTTCGGTGATCCGTCTGGTTTACCTGATCAAGCGCCCACGGCCGCGCGTTCGACTGACCCGTCGAGAGATCTTCATCAGGGACAGCTTCACCTGCCAGTACTGCGGCCTCAAGACCCGCGAGCTCACGCTAGACCACGTGGTGCCGCGTCACCGCGGCGGTCGCCACGCGTGGGACAACCTCGTCAGCGCCTGCCGTTCCTGCAACCACCGAAAGGGCGGCAAAGCGCCGGACGAAGCCCGCATGCCCCTACGACGGTCGCCCTACGAGCCCCGCGCGACCAGCTACTACCTGTTTGGCCAATACCTGGACAGCTACGAAGACTGGCACAAGTTCATTCCCGAGTGGGACCGCGAGAAGGCGGGCTAGGCCGGCCTGCTCGACACAAAATCCCCCGCAACAAGCTCCATGGATGTGGAAACCGCTACGCCGAACCCCATATAGTGGCTTCGCCGCGTCCCCAGTGCCGCGGACATCCAGAGGCGCGCGTCCAGGGGAGTGGTCAGCGAATGCCAGAACCAGAGCCCCACCAAGGACGGCGTGTCCCGGTGCTCTCATTCGAAAGACCGCTGTACTTCGCGCATGTGCCGAAGTCCGCCGGCACGTCGCTCGTCAGCCTCCTGGATCAGCTCGTCCCCGAGGCTGACATCTACCCGCCGCAGACGCACGAGCAGCTCGCAGCGTTCACACAGCCAGTCGGCCGGTCATATCGACTGTTCCGTGGCCACTTCGGGCACGGTGGCGGCCTACCCCAGGCACGAGATGCCGCCCGCGTGACCCTTGTGCGGACCCCCGAGGAGCACGTGCTGTCAGCTTTCGAGCACATCAGACGGAATCGCGAACATCCCGTCCATCACGTGGCGCGCGACGTGACGTCCCTCGTCGAGGCAGTGAAAGACGACACGCTCAGGTCCTATCTCTGGAACATGCAGACGCAGTTCTTCGCGGTCGATCTCGACGTGCAGGGCGTAGCCTGGACTGTGAACGGAGGAGAGTTCGGACTGGGACCATTCGGCCTGCCGGACGGCCCACCGCATCCGCTGGAGGCAGAGCTGCTCGCCATTGCCAAAACTCGACTACGATCGTACTTGGCCGTAGGCGTGACCGAGCGGTTTGACGACTTCCTGCGGCTCCTGCGTCAACTCCTCGGTCAGCCATTGGAACTGCGCGCCCCCCGGCTCAACGTCACAACTGGCCGCCTGTCCGTAGACGCACTGCTACCGGAGGAGCGTGCGTGTCTAGAGTCGATTACGCGGCTGGACCGTGAGCTGTATGCTTTTGCATTGGGCCTCTTCAACTGCGCGCTAGAGGGCTCCGGCCTTCAGCATTCGACAAACGACCCGATCCCTCCAGACCCTGGTCCCCCGGCCAGGTCTCGCGAGCTATGGCAATTGTCTCACTTGAGTGCCCTGCGGGGCGTCATCGCAGACCTAGAAGCGGCGATGCAGCAAACCGCGTTGCAGGCAGCCGACCAGAATGCGCTGATAGCGCACCAGCAACGGCACATCGCGTGGCAAGAACAACACATTGCCTGGCAGCAGCAGCACATCGAGTGGCAGGAAGAGCACATCGCCTGGCAACAACAGCACATCGTCTGTCAGGGCGACCGGATCAGTCAGTTGGAGTCCGCGGGCAACGACAAGAGAGGACCATCCGAATCGCCGGCCGGGCGGGGAAGCAGCGAACGCGCCAGGCCGCCGAAAGCCTCTCGGACGGACTCCCCGTAGCTGACTCAGCTATCCGCATCGGACCGCCGGGCGACCACCGAAAAAAATGTGATCGAACCGAACGCCGCGCCGCGCTCTGACAGCGCCTCGAGTTCGCGCAACCACGCCGAGATCTCAGCCTGACTCGCAGTCCCGGCGTCCACCCCGTTCCTCGCCACGAGCTGTGCCCATGGCCAGAGGAACGATGTCTCCGTCTCCAGCCGGCCGGCCTCCACATGAACGTAGCCGCGTAGCACCAGTACGTCCAGTCTCGCTCCCGCCAGCATCGGTATGAGCCGTCGCATCACGCGCGGGTCGTTCACAAAACTCATCCGCCAGGCATCCAGCAGCCGCTGGGTCAGCGCGACGTCCGGGTGTTCGAGCTGGTTGGCGGCGTAGTCGCCGTCGAACACCAGCACTAGGCCGCCCGGTCGCGTCACCCTCGCCAGCTCTCGAAGCATCGCATCTCGCGCCGGCACGTGGCTGATCACCGTGGCGGCGACGGTCACGTCAAACGAGTTGTCCGGTAGCTCCAGCGCGGCCGCGTCTCCCAGGCGGAGCTCCACGTTTGCCAGCCCGGTTGCCAGCCGTCGCGCCTCCGCAAGGAACACCTCGCTGGGGTCCAGCGCCAGCACGCTGCCGCTCGAGCCGACTCGTTCGGCAAGATCGCGCGTCACCACGCCCGTGCCACAGCCGACTTCCAGGACGCGCGCTCCGCTCCAGACCGTCACCTCATCCAGGTACTCGCGGCGAATGCGCTGCTGCTCGGGATGGCGACCGCGGAGCTCCAGGAGTCCCGCGATCCGCGCCAACGTTGCCTCGTCCACTTCAGCCACCCGTGCATACAGGTCGCCGCTGGCCGCCTTGCCGCTCCGATTCGCCATGCCTGGAATTCACCTCCCGGTCTGCACCCGCTCGCCACGAAGCAACGAGGGTACACTGCCCACCGCGAGCAAACGCGGCGTCACCAGAACGGCGGGCGAGACAGCGGCGTGGAGGATACGACATGTGGGGCGTGGCCAGCCCAGAGGCAGAAGAGCAGCTCACCGCGATCCGGACGGCCGTCAAAGAAATCTGTCGCGACTACCCGGACGCCTACTGGCGACGTCTGGACCAGGAACGGGCCTACCCCCACGAGTTCGTGCGCGCACTTACGACGGCTGGCTGGCTCGCCGCGTTGATCCCGGAGGAATACGGTGGCGCGGGCCTCAGCATGACCGCCGCCAGCGTGATCCTGGAGGAGATCAACCGCTCCGGCGCCAACTCCGCCGCCTGCCACGCGCAGATGTACATCATGGGGGCGCTCGTGCGACACGGCAGCCCGGAGCAGAAACAGCGCTACCTGCCGGCCATCGCCGCGGGTGAGCTTCGGCTCCAGGCCTTTGGCGTCACGGAGCCAAACGCCGGATCGGAGACCACCCGGATCGAGACCACCGCCGTCCGCCGCGGCGACAGGTACGTCATCAACGGCCAGAAGATCTGGATCTCCCGCGTCCAGCAGAGCGATCTCATGCTGCTCCTCGCCCGCACCACTCCGTACGAAGAGCTCACGGACAAGACCCGCGGCCTCTCCATCTTCCTGGTAGATCTCCGCACCGCCGGCGCCGGCCTTGAGGTCCGTCCCATCGAAACCATGATCAACCACGCCACCAACCAGCTCTTCTTCACAGACCTGGAGGTGCCGGCCGAGAACCTGATCGGCCAGGAGGGCATGGGGTTCCGCTACATCATCGATGGCTGGAACGCGGAGCGCATCCTCATCGCCGCCGAGGCCATCGGCGACGGGCGCTGGTTCATCGATCGGGCCACCCGCTACGCCTCGGACCGCGTGGTGTTCGGCCGCCCCATCGGGGCGAACCAGGGCGTCCAGCTACCGATCGCCCAGGCGTACGCCCACATCGAGGCGGCCGACCTCGTTCGCTACAAAGCCGCGGCCCTCTTCGACGCCGGCCAGCGCTGCGGCGCTGAGGCCAACATGGCCAAGCTCCTGGCCTCTGAAGCCTCCTGGGAAGCGGCCAACGTCTGCATGTCCGCCCACGGTGGCTACGGGCTCGCCGTGGAGTACGACGTGGAGCGCAAGTTCCGCGAGGCTCGCCTGTTCCTCGTCGCGCCGGTGAACAACAACCTGGTGCTCAGCTACATCGGCCAGCATGTGCTGGGCATGCCGCGCTCGTACTGAGCCGAGCGCCAGAAAGCCTTAGCGTTGCGGGCGTCTCCGGGCGGCCGATAGAATTAGCCCTTGCCAGGTACCCCTGGGTACATGGTGGGCGTAGCGTAGCGGTTAACGCGCCAGGTTGTGGCCCTGGAGATCGTGGGTTCGAATCCCATCGCTCACCCCCGCGCAGAGCCCGTGGAGCGCCACGGACCCGCGCCAGCCAGCACCGTCGCTGGTCACAGTCTCTCGCACGAGCGCCCGTAGCTCAGCGGACTAGAGCACGTGGCTTCGGACCACGGGGTCGGGGGTTCGAATCCCTCCGGGCGTGCCAGAGAGCAGACTTAGCCCCCCATGGGGGCGCCGGTCAGCCCGGGCTCCGTCATCCCGCTGGGATCCAGGATCCGGTCCAGGTCCGCCTCGCTCAGATTAGTCTTCTCGCGGGCCACCTCACGGATCGTCCGTCCGGATTGATGCGCCACCTTGGAGATCGCGGCGGCCGCGTCGTAGCCGATCTCGGGCGCCAGAGACGTACAGATCGCGAGGCCACGCTCCACCATCTCCGGACCACGGCTGGTCGCCGTGATGCCAGTCACGCACTGCTCAGTAAAGTTCTTGCTCACTGAAGCCAGCAGCCCCACGGACTGCAACACGTTGTACGCCGCCACGGGCATCATCACGTTCAGCTCAAAGATGCTCCCAGCCTGGCCGGCTACGCCCACCGTGGCGTCGTTGCCGATCACCTGGGCGCACACCATCAGCAGCGATTCGATAATCACCGGATTCACCTTGCCCGGCATGATCGAGCTCCCCGGCTGGACCTCCGGCAGGTCAAGCTCTCCCAGCCCGGCTCGTGGCCCGCAGCCCATCAGGCGGATGTCGTTGCCAATCTTCATCAGGCTCACGGCCACCGTCCGGAGGACGCTGCTGGCCTCCACCACGGCGTCGATGGTGCTCTGGGCCTGGAAGTGGTTACCTGTCTCGTGGACCTGCACGCCCATCAACCCGTTGATCACGCCGCAGGCCCGCGACGCGAATTCGGGATGCGCGTTGATCCCCGTTCCCACCGCCGTGCCGCCCAGCGGAAGCTCAGCGAGCTCATTCCGCGCGTGCTGCAGGCGGCGGATCGCCCGCTCCACCTGGCCGGCAAAACCCGTGAACTCCTGGCCCAGGCGGATTGGCGTGGCATCCTGGAGGTGCGTGCGACCGGTCTTGATGATCGGCATGAACTCAGCGGCCTTGGCCTCCAACGCCCCCTGCAGGCCCGCAAGCGCTGGAATGAGCTCTCGATCGATAGCGGCCAGCGCCGCGATCTGGATAGCGCTGGGGATCACATCGTTGGAAGACTGGCAGATGTTCACGTGATCGTTCGGGTGGACCGGCTTCCGCGAGCCAATGGTGCCTCCGAGCAGCTCGATGGCACGGTTCGCGATCACCTCGTTCGCGTTCATGTTGGTGGAAGTGCCCGAGCCCGTCTGGAAGATATCCAGCACAAACTGGTCATCCAGCTTGCCCGCGCGCACCTCTTCCGCCGCGCGGACGATGGCGTCCGCCAGGCCGGCATCCAGCAGACCCAGGTCTCGGTTCACCTGGGCCGCGGCCAGCTTGACGGTGCCCAGCGCCTCAATGAACTGGCGGGGGAAGCGGAGATCGCTGATGGGGAAGTTCAACACGGCCCGCATGGTGCTGGCGCCGTAGTACGCACCGTCCGGCACCTCGAGCTCACCCATCGAATCGCGCTCGACGCGTCGGACTGGACCTCCGCTCATCTCGATCGTCCTCTCAATTCCTGTGCTTAGGGGGTGACAGCGCCCCGACGCTGAAAACGAGCGCGACATCTCGCACTACGCTCGCACGCGCGAGACGGCCCGAGCCCGCTGATTAGTCTATCATCGACGCTACGATTCGCTGACACCGAACGAACCCCGCCGTCAACGCGGCCCATCACCTGGAGCACACTGCCGTGGCAGACTCACCGCCAGAGTTCGACAAGACCGAGTTCTCCACCAGCCCAGTCTCGCAGCGCATCGAGAAGCCCTGGGGGTTTGAGGTCCTGCTGTCGCCGCCCGGCCAGCCGTACGTCTCCAAGCTCATCCACGTTGACGCCGGCAAGCGGCTCAGCCTCCAGATCCACGACGTCAAAGTGGAGACCCAGACGCTCCTGGCCGGCAAGGGGATCCTGCTCCTGGAGGACAGCTCGGGCCAGGTGCGATCCATCGAGATGAAGCCTGGCGTGGGCTACCACGTGGCGGTGGGTCAGAAGCATCGCCTGTGCGCCGCTCCCGACTCGTTCGCCGAGGTGTTCGAGTCATCCAGTCCGGAGGACGGCATCACGTATCGTCTCGAAGATGACTACGCCCGCCCCCACGAGGACGCCGACCAGCGCCGAAAGGAGCGCGGCGGATAACTCCCCCTGGGGCGTGGCGCACACACCGCGCTGAGCTGTTGCTCGCGGCGTCGCTGTTCGCTGCTGCGCTCGCCATCAGAGTCCCATTCGTCACTCTGATTCCCCAGTTCACCGATGAGACGCTGGATGCGCCGATCAGCCAGGGGATCCTGCGCGGAAAGTTCCCGCTCGTCGGCTCAGACGCCTACACCGGTGGCTTCCACTACTACCTGGAGGCGTTGGCGCTCTGGGTATCCGGCTCCAGCGTCTACGCTCCGCGCCTGCTCATCCTGATCCTGGGCGCGCTGACCACACTACCCACCTACCTGCTGGCGCGCGAGTCCCTGCTCGCGGTGGCGCCCGCGGCCACCACGCGGCAACTCCGTTGGGCCGGACTCACGGCCGGCGGCCTGGTGGCCACCAACGCGATCCACGTCGCCACGAACAGCCACATCGCCTGGCCGCACTGCACCGTTCCGCTCTACCTCACGTTCACCGTGTTCGCCGTGGAGCGAGCCCTCCGCACCAGCGCAGGGCGGTGGCTCGTCGCGGCGGGCCTGGGTGCCGGCCTGGCTCAGCAGCAACATCCCACCATGGCACTGATCTGGCCGGTCCTCGCCGTGTACGTCCTGGTCCGGCGCCGCCACCTGGTCCTGAGCCGCTGGGGAGCGCTGGCCGTCCTCGCGGTGGCCGTCGGCGTCGCGCCGTTGCTCGTCTACAACGCGCGCAGCGGGCTCCGCTCCGTGTTCGAGGCCATGCAGCAAGTGGGCGACTACCAGGAGGGGCGGAACCGCGACTTCTCCCTGGCCGGCCGCGCGGTGGACGTGGCATCCACGTCGTTGCGGCTACCGGCCAGCGTCATCGATGCCCCGCCCGGTGTGGGCGCCGCCCTGTCGCGCATCGACGTTCCCGCGTACGTCCTGGTGAGTGTGGCCGGACTGGTTCTCGCTGCCCGAGCGGGAGCCGCCGGCCCCGCCGCAGCAGCGGGCTCCCTGATCCTGTTGCTGCCGTTCTTTCCGGCCGTCCACGAGATCCTGCCACGCCAGGGGCGGTACATCATGCCCGCCATCCCGATGCTGTACGTCGGGGCCGGCGTGCTTTCTGGACTGCTGATGGCGCGCCCGCGCGGCCTCCAGCGGATCGCACTCATCGGTGCGGTCGCCATCCTCGTGGCGTACCCGCTCCTCTCCCTCGCGGGCTATTACACGCGCGTGCTTGAGGCGGGCGAGACCAACCAGCGCTACTACGTCACGCTGGCCGCCGCGATGCGCCTGCGCCTACCGGAGGAGCCCGTGGTGTTGGACCCCACGCTGCTCAAGGACCGCCCTGGCGGCGGCGGCACCGCGCACCGCACGTTCGACTTTCTGTTCACCGTTTCGGACGTTCCTCACATCACGCTCGAACAGTCCGCGGACCGGATCGATCGCCGCACCCAGGCGCCCACGGTGCTCGTGGTCGCAGACGAGCGGCCGGGCAGCATTAGCACCAGTGCGAACAACACGGTCTGGGAGGCGGCACCGCTCCCAAACGACGAGGGCGGCGGCTTCACCCTGTGGCGCTACACCCGGCGCTGACCGCGCTTGCCGTTCCAGCCCACTCGGAGTAGGCTCTGACAGCACCCGAGCGCTGACGACTCGGCAAGGAGCAGTCACCATGGCCACGACGGGCACTCCCACGGCAAACTGGAATGAGGCGTACCGGGCCGCTCGGCCGAAGAGCGTGGCCCTGTTCGACGAGGCCCGCCAGTCTATCGCCGGGGGCGTGGGCCATGACGTCCGCTACAACCCCATCGCACCGGTGTACGTGGACCACGCCGCGGGACCCCGCAAGTGGGACGTGGACGGCAACGAGTACATCGATTACGGCATGGGCAACGGGGCACTGCTCCTGGGGCACGCTGACCCCGGCGCCATCCAGGCCGTCCAGGATGTCGTAGAGCGCGGCCTCCACTTTGGGAATGACCACCCGCGCATGATCGAGTGGGCGCGGCTCATCCAGCGGCTGGTCCCCAGCGCCGAGCGTGTCCGCTTCGACAACTCGGGCACCGAGGGCAGCATGCTGGCCATCCGGCTGGCGCGCGCCTTCACCGGCCGCAATAAGATCCTCCGCTTCGAGGGCCACTTCAGCGGTTGGCACGACGGCGTGGCCAGGGGCGCCTACCCACCGTTCGACCGATCCGTATCGCTGGGCGTACCCCAGTCCACGCTGGACAACATCGTGGTGATCCCCGCCGATCTGGCGGTCGTCGATGCCACCCTGGCGGCAGATCCGGACATCGCGGCCCTCATGCTGGAGCCCTCGGGCGCCTCCTGGGGCACCATCCCGCTCACCCGGGAGTTCAACCGCGAGCTTCGCCAGGTCACCTCACGCCACAACACGCTCCTCATCTACGACGAGGTGATCACCGGCTTTCGCTACGCGCCCGGCGGGTACCAGGAGTGGGCCGGCGTGCGGCCGGACCTGACCGTGTTCGGCAAGATCGTCACGGGCGCCATGCCGGGCGGCGCCGTGTGTGGCCGCGCGGACATCATGAGCCTGTTCGACTTCACCGGCGACCCGGAGCACGACCGCTACGGCCGAGTCCAGCACCTGGGCACCTTCAATGCCAGCCCGCTCACGACGGCCGCCGCCATCGCTACGCTGTCTCGCGTGGCCGACGGCGCCGCCCAGACCCACGCCTCGCGGATGGGCGCGCTGCTGCGCGATGGCATGAACCAGATCCTGGACCGCCGCCGGGCCGCCGGCTACGCGTACGGCGAGGCGTCCATCTTCCACGTCTACCTCCAGGCGCACCCCGGCACCGGCGCGCGCTCGCGGGATGATCTCGTCACCGCGGATGCGGCCACCCTCAAGGGCATCCCTGGCTCGCTCATCTCCGCGTTCCAGCGCAACCTGCAGATCCGCGGCGTGGACTTGATGTCCTACAACGGCGGCGTCACCTCCGCTACGCACACGGAACGTGAGGTGGAGGAGACGCTGGCGGCCTTCGACGCCACCATCGAAGTCCTGCTGGCTGAGCGGCTGCTGGCCCCGCTGGCAGACTGAGGCGGCCATGCCGCGCTTTGCCCCTCCTGGAGGGGGTCACCTAGAATTCAATACGAGGAGCTCGCTCCCGATTCGCCCCCGCGCCTCGGGTCCGCGCAAGGAGGGTCGTGCGTAGACCCTTTGTCGCCTGGCTGACGTCCGTCGTTCGCCGATACGTGCCGTGGGTGGCCATTGACCTCCCGCTGGTCTGGGTGTGCTATGCCCTCGGCATTCTGCTGCGGGGCACCACCGCCGAGCTGAACTACCCGCCGGCCCTGCTCTTCGGCGTCATCGCCAGCGCGCTCGTGGTGGTCTGCAACGAGATCTTCGGCGTGTATCGCCGCTGGTGGCGGTACGCCACCGGCCAGGATGTGATGATCCTGGTGCTGTCCGTGGCCTGCGCCACGGCCGCCGTGGTGGGCGCGGACCTCTTCTGGCCGGGGCCGCGGCCGATGCCGCTGGGCGCCGTGCTGGTGGGCAGCTTCCTGGCGCTGGCAGGCATGATCGCCACGCGCTACCGATCCAAGCCGCTCTCAGCTATCCGCACCGCCTGGCGCAGACTCCGCACGGATCCCCGCGCCGCCACCAGCCAGGTACTCATCGTCGGCGCCGGTGAGGCCGGGCAGCTCCTGGCCTGGCAGCTCAAATTCGGCCCCCACGCTGAGCACCACAACGTGGTGGGCTTCATCGACGATGACGACCGCAAGCTGGGGATGATCATCCACGGCTGCCCGGTGCTGGGAAAGCGAGACGCCATCCCGCGCGTGGCGCGCGACCACGACGTGAGCCTCATCGTCATCGCGATTCACCAGATCAGCGGCCCGGACTTCCGCGAGATCCTGGACATCTGCCGAGACACGGAGGCCCAGATCAAGCAGCTTCCCAACGTATTCGGCACGTTCGGCGAAGAGAGCGACGAGACCGCCGAACGCGCCGGAGAGGATCTCGCCGGCCAGTCGCTATTCGGTGACATCACCATCGAGGACCTGCTTGGCCGGCATCCGGTCTCCATCGACCGCGAGCAGTGCCGCCACCTGGTCGGCGGCAAGACCGTGCTGGTCACGGGCGCCAGCGGCTCCATTGGCTCGGAGCTCTGCCGCCAGCTTGCTGAGCTCCGCCCCGCCCGCCTCGTGATGCTGGACTCCAACGAGAGCGGCCTCCACGACCTCTCGGTGGCGCTCCAGGGGTACCGCTCTGACGACACGGCCATCGTCCCGGTCATCGGCGACGTCACCCACGAGAACCGGCTGGCCGCCATCTTCCGGAGTGAGCGGCCCCAGGTAGTCTTCCACACCGCGGCCTACAAGCACGTGCCGCTGATGGAAGACTACCCCGAGGAGGCCGTGCGCGTGAACGTGGGCGGCACCCGCGCGGTCATGCGGCTGGCCGCTGAGGTTGGCGCGGAGCGCTTCGTGCTGGTCTCTAGCGACAAGGCGGTAGAGCCCAGCAGCGTCATGGGTGCCACCAAACGCGTGTGCGAGCTCATGGCGGGCGCCATGGGCGGCACCAAGACCCTGTTCACAGCGGTGCGATTCGGCAACGTGCTGGCAAGCCGAGGGAGCGTGGTGCCCACCTTCAATCGCCAGATCGACATGGGCGGACCCGTCACCATCACCGATCCGCGGATGCAGCGCTACTTCATGAGTCTGACCGAAGCGGCCAGCCTGGTGATCCAGGCGGCCAACTTCACGGAGGGCGGCGACACCTTCATCCTGGACATGGGCGAAGAGCTGAACATGCTGGACCTGGCCAGACGCCTCATCCGGCTGCGTGGGCTGCGCCCAGACGTGGACATCCCCATCGTCATCACCGGGCCCAGGCCGGGCGAGAAGCTGCGGGAAGTGCTGGCCGGCGAAGACGAGCGGACCACCGCCACGCCGCACCCGCGGGTCTTGCGGATCGTGGCGACCGCCCCGCCACCCGCGCCGGCCGCCATCGAGGCGAGCGCCGCTCGCCTGCTGGCCACGGCCGCCACGGGCGAGCGCGCCGAGCTCCGCGCCGAGCTGTGGGCGCTGGCCCGCGGCGGCGTGGCGCCCAGCCCGGTCGCGATTGCACCCGCGTCGCGCGTGAGCGTGCTGCCAGAGGCGCCGCGCGGCCCCCTGGACGAGGCGGTAGCCGGTGCATCCGACGCCGAGCCCACGGGCGGCCGCCCGTCCACCCTCGATCAGCGTCCGGAGACGGCGCCCGCCATCGGCTGGCTCGGTCGGGCGGCGGACACCGTCGTGCGGCTTGAGCCGTGGCTGGTCATCCCCGCCGCGGCGGCGCTGCTGCTGTATCCCAATCCCCTGGTGGAGCTGGCGCTGGTGGCCATTGCCCTGCCGTGGCTGGCGCGGCTGGCGCGCGTGGGCTCACCCACGGCCGCCACGCCGTTTGACCTGCCGCTGGGCTTGTTCGTCGCGGGCGCGGCAGTGGGCCTGGCGGTTACCACAAGTCCACGCTGGGCTGCTATCCGTATCTCCGGCCTGCTGGCCGGCGCCGCCCTGTTCTATCTGATCGTGAACCAGGTCACCACGCGGGAGCGGCTGCGCGCCTACCTGAGCGCACTGCTGGCGATCGTCGCCGTGGCGGCGGTGCTGCTGACCGTCCTGGTCGCACCGTTCCTGCCGGCTGCCGCGCTGCTACCAGGGGAGGCGGTGGGCGCGTTCAACGCCGCCACCGACGGCGCGCGGCAGTGGCTGATCGGCGCGGACGACGCCCTTGAACGCTACCGGTTCCGCGCCTCCGGGCTGGGCGCTCTAGCTGCGTACGGCATGGCGCTCACCATTGGTCCGGCCATCGCGGGGATCCAGCGCACCACGCGTCGAGTGGGCTTTGGCCTGGCCATCCTGTTCGGTCTGGTCGTAGTCCTGAGCGGCAGCCGCGGCTCCATCGCCAGCATGGCGGCGCTGGGCATCACGCTGCTGGCGCTGCGCAGCGCCTGGTTCGTGGCGGCCGTTCCAGCCGTGCTGGTGGGGGTATGGCTGCTGGTGGAGCGCGGCAGCTTCGGCCTGGCTCCGCCTGACGCCGTGCCGCTGCCTACAAAGATCCAGTTTTGGCAGAACTCGTTTGCCATCCTCCACGACTACGCCCTGACCGGCGTGGGCCTGGGCCTGCGCTCCGCGCGCGACGCCTACCAGGCGTACTTCCCGGGCAGCGTGCCGCGCTTCAGCCACGCCCACAACATGTTCGTCCAGGCGTATCTGGAGCAGGGGCTGCTGGGCTGCGTTGGCTTTGTGGGCATCGCCGCGGGGGTGTTCTTCCAGGGTCGGCGCATTGTCTCACGCGCGCCCGATCCGCTGCTGTGGGGCATCGCGCTCTCCAGCACGGCCGCCGCCATGGTGCTGTTCTTCGAGGGACTCACGGAGATCGTGCTCCTGACCAGCTTCGGCACGGTGATGCTGATGCTGCCGCTGGGTCTCCTGGTGGCCACAGCACGGGTGGGGCGGCTCAGCCGTCCGCGGCAGCGTGGGCCCGCCGGCGGATTCTCCTGGCGGCGGCCCATCGTGGCCATGCCCATCCTGTCTGCCTTCTCCGTAGCGACCGGATTGGCCGTGGCGTTCACCCCGCTGGGCGGCTCGCTCCAGCTCAACCTGGGGGCGGCGGAGCGGCTGCGGGCCACGCTCCAGGATGGGCTCACGCGTGACGAGCGCCTGGCCGGGCTGGAGCGCGCGGAGGGCTACCTGGCCCGCGGTCTGGAGCTGGATGGACGTGACCCCGCGCTCTGGCGCAACCTGGCAGAGGTCTCCGTGGCCCGCGGGGACGTGGCGGAGGCACGGCAGGCGCTGCGCCGAGCCCGCGAGCTCACGGCATCCAACGACGGCTTCAACCTCTACCAGCTAGGACGAGTCTACCGGGAGGCCGGGCTGTGGGCAGACGCCGTGCGCGCGTGGCGGGAGGCGCGCGCGGTAGACGCGCTCACCGCGTGGACGGGTGAACAGCGCGTGCGCACCCAGCCGGAGCGTCTGGCCGCCATCTGGCTGGCGATTGCCGAGCTCAGACCAGACGATCCAGACGCCGTCCGCCAGTACGTGCAGGCGGCTCGGGCGGCCCGACAGCCGCAGGAGCTCACCATGGCGGAGATCAGCAGGCTGGCCCAGACGAGCAACGCGGCCGCCCCGCTGCTGGAGCTTGCGAAGCTGTACGATGAGGCCGGGCGAACGGCGGAGGCGGCCAGCGCCCGCGCGGAGGCGGAGGCGCGGGCCGCGCAGACTGGCCAGAGCGGCCAGACAGGCAAGGAGGGAGACCGATGAACGTGAAGACGGTGGGGGTGATGAGCCCCGGCGACATGGGCAACGCGGTGGCATCCATGATCGCCGCGAGCGGACGACGGGTCGTCGTCGCTCTGGACGAGCGAAGCCCTCGGACGCGTGACCTGGCCCGCGCGGCCGGGCTGGAGGACGTGGGCAGCGTGGAGCGGCTGGTGGAGGCCGCGGACGTGGTGCTCTCCGTGCTGGTCCCCAGCGAGGCGGAGGCGTCCGCCCGCCGCGTGGCCAGCGCGCTGCGCGCCACCGGATCCAGCGTGGTCTACGCCGACTGCAACGCCATCTCCCCCGGCACCACCAAGCGCGTGGGTCAGATCATCGAGTCGGCCGGCTCCTCCTTCGTGGACGCCTCCATCATCGGACCGCCGCCCCGCAAGGCCGGGACCACCAAGATCTACATCTCCGGACCGCGAGCTGGTGAACTGGAAGAGCTGAGCGACTGCGGCCTCGTCATGAAGCCCATGGGCGGGCAGATTGGCGACGCCTCCGGCATCAAGATGTGCTACGCCGCCTTGACCAAGGGGCTGACGGCGCTCTCCACCGAGCTCCTGGTCACCTCCGAGCGGCTAGGCGTGGCCGAGGCGCTGAAGGCAGAGCTGGAGGGCAGCCAGCAGGAGCTCATGCCGTGGATCGACCGCTTCGTCAATTCCATGCCGTCCAAGGCTCACCGCTGGGTCGGCGAGATGGAGGAGATCGCCGCCACCTTCGAGGAGGTTGGCCTCACACCGCGGACCCTGCTGGGCGCGGCCGACATGTATCGCTTCGTTGCGGCGACCGAACTGGGCAAGGAGACCCCGGAGACACGGGACGCCAGCCGTCCGCTCTGGCAGACCGTGGCGGAGCTCGCCCGGGAGAGTACGCCGCCCATCAAGGCCACGGCCGGCCGCTGAGGCTGTTAGCCTGAAGACAACGCCTGAACGCAGGCCCTGAAGACAGAGGGAGAACACGTGACCGAGACTGCCCCACCGCCACCTTACGGCTGGGAAGACTGCCTGAGCGAACTGATCAGGATCCAGGACGCCGCCGGCACGGCGGTGGCCTGGGTAGCGCCACGCTTCGGCGCGAACGCCGTGGGCTTCGCCGTGAAAGACGGCAGCGAGTGGCTCCACATCCTGCACAGCGAGGGGCCCACCCGCCTGGTAGAGCTGCCCTCTCGGTTCGGGTTTCCCATCCTCTTCCCCCACGTCGGCCAGGTGCGGGACGGCCGCTACGCCTGGCACGGCCAGCAATACCAGCTACCGCCGAGTTTTCCAGGCTTCCCCAACTTCATGCACGGCTTCGGCCACACCCGCGCCTGGCGCGCCACCAGGGTCGCGCCCAACCGCATGCGCGCCACGCTGTCCACCGCGGTCGATCTGCAACCGGCCGAGCGCGCCGGCTACCCGTTCGACGTCGAGGCCGAGCTAGACATCGAGCTTGTGGACGGCGCGCTGCGCGCGACGCTTGTCGCCACCAACGTCGGCTCCACCGATGCGCCGGTGAACATCGGCTTCCACCCGTATTTTGACCCGGCTGTCTTCGGGGTAGATCGTACGGACGTCCGCGTCGCCGTACCCGGCCCCCTCGAGCGCGCCGTGGGCGGCGGAGATGGCCAGACCCGCCCGGCCCCCAGCGAGCCCATCGTACCCGGGCCGCTCGGCGATCGCTGGCTGTGGGCGCGGGCCGGTCTGAAGGACGGCGACATCGCAACGCTCAGCAGCCCGTCCTCGCGCCGACGCGTCGTGCTGGAGATGGGCGGCGCCGTGCAGGACCTGCTCGTGTTCTGCCCGGACACGTCGCCATCCATCTCAATCGAGCCGCTCGCCGCCGTGCCCGGCGGCTTCTCTCGCCCAGAAGGTGACCCCAGCGGGCCCATCAGCGTGCCCCCCGGAGGGAAACGCCGCCTCACCACCACCGTCCGCCTGCAGGTCAGCGGCTAACGCCCCGCCACTTCAGGCACGCCATCCGGAGCGCCGTGTGCGTCGCCCAGCCATCTGGTCGCGTCCGTCCGGGGCCGACGCAGCGCGGGTGGCCTGTCCCACGCTTGCGCTCCAGCCAGCACGGCGATCCTACCCAGCCATCCCCGTAGCGCGGGTGGCTCGTCCCCCGCCTGCGCTCCAGCGGGCACGCCGTTCTCGTCCCGTCCGCCAACTGGCGATTCACCGACACGAACGGGATCACAGAGACGTGCGGGCGCGACAGGTCTATGCTCCGTGCGTTGAATCCACGCGAAAGCCACGAGGCGCCCACATCGATGGATGTCGACAGCACCAGCCATCCGAGAATCCCACCAAACCTCCCGGGCGACGTCAACCCCGAGCTCTGGGTCATCCCCAGAGCAGTTCCGGGTCAAATCTGGTTCCTGTTCGATAGCTGCCGCACGTGGCCCGTCAGGATGTGCGTCTGGACGCCAGGGGACCAGGTGGGGCCCGGACAGAATCTCTGCATCTCCTACCACGAGATCCTCCGCGGCTCACCGGCCTCCTACTGGTGGATTCAGGTCTCCTCGCGGGCGGCGAGCCCAAGCGCCCCCGCGCCCAGTGGAAGCAAGCGCTCTGGGACACGGCGATCGCTGAGCTCCATCGTTCGGGCAAGTGGCCGTTCCGGTGGCAGGGAATCCGGCGTCGTGACCTGGAGACGTTGCAGCAGCAGGCGGCCGCCGGGGGAGACGGTGAAGGTGCCCTGCGAGACTCCGCACGCCGAGACGACGTTGACGGAGGGCAGGGCGCCACGGAGATAGTCGCCGGGCCCGCGCCCGGATCCGCGACCCATCTCCCGGAACCTGTGCGACCAGAGCTCTGGGTCGCGCTGGCAGCCAGTCCGGGAGTTACGGGCTACCTCACCGGCAACCCGCATCTGGCACCGGGCCAGATCACCGTCTGGGTCCCCGCTGACGCGAGCAGCCCCGGCCGGGAGGAGCACGTGCGCGTCCGCGACATCGCCATCTGCTCGCGTGCCTCAGGCTGGTGGATTCAGGGCTTCCTCGCCGCCAACGCTCCGCAACCACCAGACGAGACCGTAGACGGCGGAGAGGTTCGATTTGAGCGGTGGCTAGCGAAGCTGCGACACTTCCGCGCTACCGGGGATTGGCTAACTCGCATCAAGCGGTCGCCGCGCTCGTAGGCCTGCATGACCAGTTATCCGCACGGCCAAACCGTGGATGACGGGGTGTGTCCGCGCCCAGGCGGTTTCCCGCCACCCGCGCGACATCGGCACCCCACTCAAGCAGCAGGCCCGGCGATTACCAACACCGCATTAGCCGACTCTACCACGGGCGGAACATCGTTGATCCTATCGAAGCACGCGACGGTCACGAACAGAGGACTGCCCGCCAGCGGGCGACGTCAGCGGAGCACGATGGCAGAGAAGAGAGACCGAGACGGACGCATTCCGCTGCACTACGCGGCCGCGGCGAACGCCGCGGCCGAACTGAAACGCCTGATCGAGGCCGGCTCCGACCCCAGCGCGGCCGATCGACGTGGCTGGACTCCCCTCCACTTCGCAGCGCAAAACTTCGCCATCGACGCGTCGGCCGCGCTGCTCGATGCCAGAGCCGAGGTAATCGCGCCAGACGCACACGGCAACACGCCGCTGGGGGTGGCCACCTTCAACAGCCGCGGCCGCGGAGAGATCATCACCATGCTCCGCGCACGCGGCGCTGATCCGTACTGGGTCAACAACGCTGGACGCACGCCCGTCTACCTGGCGCGCCTGATCGGGAGCTACAACATCCACCTGTTCTTCGACGATCTGCCGTAGGGAGAGCAGTACCAAGATGACCCCCGACAGAATCTGCGGTGAGGCGGGCGAGCGGCCCTCGGTGAGATTGGAGCTACGCGTCATCCCGGCGGGTAAGGACTGGGATGAAGTGCCAACGGTAGACCTCACTGGATCGCGTGAGGCACTGCGCTTCCTGGCGCGCGTGATTCAAGCGGTCGCTGACACGCCGGACTTGCCGGCGACGTTCCATCTCTCCCCGAAGGGCGCCGGCAACTATCACTTCTCGTCACTGTCGAACGCCGGGATCTACATCGAGTACATCGATCCGGAGCGTTAGCCCCACCGGTGTGTACGCACCGGCATGAACGCCGAGCCTGCCCTCAACAGCCAGGAGCCACCGTGTGATCCTAAGATGCGCCACCAACAGCCTGGCGAAGTGCCCGTCAGCCTACCTTGACCCCGGAGACTCCGGCTGGAAGCGCATCGAGCCGCTGACTCCCAAGAGCATCTACATTTGCTACGCCGTCATGGCCGCGAGGGACGGGCTCTGGTACTACGTCCTCGACGACCGAGATATTCCCTATCCCATCCACTATCCGGCACCGCTATTCGAGGTTCAGGGCGGCAAGCTCTCTCGGGAGTGGGTGGTCCATCACCACAACGTGCACGACCAGGAACGATTCACCGTGGTGATATCGACCGCTGCCTGGGCAAGCGAACCGCGGTTTTTCGAGCGGCTCGTTGACGGAGACGACGCGACGACCGCATTGTTCACCGAGTACCGCAACCGAATGGAGCGGGAGTTCGACCTCTGGCGATGAGGATCGGGGGGCGGGCAAGCAGGGGACAGGTCGCCTGCGCAACGCCACCATCCGCATCAGCACGGGTGGGTCTGTCTGTGGTAACTGAGATTCGGCTGCGACCGCGGAATTCACTGATCGTGGTATCGACTCGTCCCCAACCGGACATGCCGGAGTGGACGGGGGAGCGATGCGTCGAGGCCGCCTCAACCTGCCTGCTCAGCGGGACGCTGGCCGGGGACGACGGGGAGACGACGGTGACCGTTGCAGAAAGCACGGCGGATGTCCGTGACCTTCAGCGCGTGTTCGACGGTGTGCTCGACGCGCCGGCCGGTTGGGTGCGGGTTGAGACCGTGGAGTCCCAGGTGCTGTGCGAGACGCGGGTGGCGACCGGCCGGGCGAGCGTCGCCGTGTTCACGAACGACCCGTCCGAGCCGGACCGGATCGCGGTGGCGGTTGAGCCGGTCGGGACGTGACGCCACGAGATCGACGTTCGAATTCGCCAGCAAGCGGGCGCTTCGGGTCGCTCACGGGCGCGGTGGACTGGGGCTGTCGCGATACGGCCTGGATGGGGTGCTCGAGGGTCGCCGGGGTGCGCGAGCGCAGGCTCTTCACTTCGCTCGAGGGCGGGGTCAGGTGGCGGTGGCGGCGAGGGCGCGGGCTTTGGCTTCGCTGGCTTCGATGACGCCTTCGTCCAGGCCCCAGCGGAGGGGTCTCTCGCGGTAGTCCAGGTGGTAGCTGACGGCCTCTTCCAAAATCTCGCACTCGCGGGACAGGGCGGGGAACAGCTCCGAGAGGAAGGCCTTCTCCCACAGGCGCTCGCCGCTGGCGCGGGCGTCAAGCACGTCGCTGTTGTTGGTGTAGTAGTCGGTCAGCAGCCGTCGTACGGTGGCATCCTGGTAGATGAGGCCGCCGGGGGAGTAGTAGCGGCGGGCCTTGCCGGCGCCGCGGGCGTCTCCCCAGTTGCGGCAGATGGGGCTGGCGAAGCCAAAGACATCGCGGTCGCGGGTCCAGGCGTGGAGCGTGGCGAGGGCGCTGGGGGCCAGGACGATGTCGTCGTCCATGAAGGCGATGAGCGGGCCGCTCATCTCCTCCAGGAGCCGCAGGCGCCCCACGCTGAAGGCGCGGTTGCGCTCGCGGATGTGCTCGTAGCCGCAGTGGATGCCGCGGTCGAACGCCAGCCGCATGGCGAAGACCACGTCATCCCGCTTGATGACGGCGTCGTCCGCGGTGTCCACGATGTGGATGTCCACCGGCCGGTCTTCCTGGAGCACCAGGCTGACCAGGACCATGGCCAGGGTGGGCTTCCCCTCGGTGAGGATGCCGATCTGGATGGCGCCGCCCGCGGGCGGTGACTCAGGAGCGCTCACCGGGCGGGCGCGGGGCGACTAGTGATTGGAGTTGGCGTTGCCGTTGTCCAGCCCCTGCCGACCCTTCACGCCGAAGCCGCCCTGGGCGACTTCCTTGTCGTTCTCGTAGATGAAGAGCCGGTAGGCGCCGCCGGGCAGGTCACCGCCGCCGCCGTTACGCTTGCGTAGCTGGAAGCCCAGTCGACCGTTCTGCACGCCGCCGCAGCAGTTCAGGTCGCCCCAGGAGTAGTCCTCACCGTTGACGCGCAGCAGGTAGGTCATCTTGGCGCCGGGCGGCACGTTGCGGAAGTCGATGATGGCCCAGACCTCGGCGCTGTCTTTGCCAAACTCGACGGCGGGGCCAATGGGTGAGCCGTCTGAGCCCATGCCGTGGGCGAAGCTGATGGCGTCCACGCCGTTGGCGGGCGCGGCGTACAGCATGAGCTGGTCCGGCCTGGTGGTGAGTCCGGTGATCGCGGCGAGCAACGCTCCAGCCACGATGAGTCGCTTGATCAACTGAGTCCCTCCACGGCCGGCTGGGCCGGCAAGCGGCATTGTCGCATCGCTTAACAGATCGCGCAACTCGGCCCGTTTGTTCCCGGCCGGATCCCAGCCCGGACGTCAGGCGGGGCGCGCCTCGCCGTCGCCGGTGGCGGGGGCGGCGTCTGGTCCAAGGGCCTGGATCTCCGCCTCGATCCGCTGGACCTCGGTGTACTCCTCAGCCGCTAGCTTGTAGCAGCGCTGGACCAGGAGATCAACCCGGCGGGCCTGATCTGGCGCCTGGACGGCGGTGCTGAGCTCGGCCACGCGGTAGTGCTCTGGCAGGTGTTTGCCGATGCGCCCCATGTCCGCCAGTGACTCTTCCAGCAGCTTGCGGTCGTCACCCTCCAGGGCGTATCGCACGGTGCCGGCGAGTTTGGCCAGGCGGCCCACCTTCTCCGGGTTGGACATGACGCTGATGAGCAGCTCGTCCACGTCCACGCCGGGTAGCGCGGCGGGCTCGGAGTCCGCCAGGGGCTCCTCCTCGGGCAGGTGCTGGGCGTACTCCTGGTACAGGCTGCCGTACTGGGCGGCGATGTCCGTGGTGACGGTGAGCAGGCGCTGGATGTCGCCCTGTTGGATGGTGCCGCCGTCTATCAGATCGTCGTCGCGGGCGGCGGCAAGGTTGCGCACGAAGCGCTCGCTCTCCACCTGCTCCGGGATGGGCGGCAGGGGGACGACGGAGAGGCCCACGTTGAGGTTGGTGGGGAGCTGACCGGCGAACATGGGCGGGATGTACTTGGCGAAGTCCATGGTGATGGGCGGCACCACCAGGTACGCGGCCATCACCACGCTGGGATCACCCTGCGAGCGGAAGTAGACCACGGCGTGGCCGCGGGGGCGCTTGGGGTCGCCGCGCTCAAAGACCAGGCTCATGCGGGTAGTATAGCCACGGCTTTGGACCAGGACGTTTGGAATTTGGGGAGCGCCTGGGGAGCATTGGAGGAGAGCAGATGCCTGAGAACGTGGTGACGTCCACGGCGGCGCCGGGCAGCGGCCGTTCCGCGCCGGTGGAGTTTGGCTGGCGCATGCCCATGTGGGACCCGGACGGTCGGGAGGCGGGGTCGTGGCTGCCCAGCGTCCATTCCAACCTGGACGACCTGAAGGGGATCTACGATTCGGTGTGGTTGTCCGACCACTTCTGGCCGGGCACGCGCTGGATGCCGCCGGAGCCGGACACGCTGGAGTGCTGGACCAGCACGGCCTACTTCGCGGCGCGGCACCCCAGCTACCGGTACGGCCAGATCGTGCTGGGCAACTCCTACCGGCAGCCGTCGCTGCTGGCCAAGTCTGCCTCCACCCTCCAGCTTCTGTCTGGCGGCAACCTGATCCTGGGCATCGGCGCGGGCTGGATGGAGTCTGAGTACTACGGCTACGGGTATGAGTTCCCGTCCGCGGCGGTGCGCATTGCCCAGCTAGACGAGGCGGTGCAGATCATCCGCAAGATGTGGACGGAATCGCCGGTCGACTTCGAGGGAAAGCACTACACGCTGAAGGGGGCGTACGCGAACCCGCTGCCCTCGCCGTGCCCGCCACTGCTGATCGGGGCCTCCGGCGAGCAGCTTTCGCTGCGGGTGGTGGCGAAGCACGCCGACTGGTGGGACTACAGCGGGGTGGACGAGACCGAGTACGCCCGCAAGGCCGGCGTGCTGGCTCAGCACTGCGACGCCGTGGGGCGCGACCCCACGTCCATCCTGTACACGTCGCAATTCCAGACGATCTCGCTGGCGGACAGCGAGGCGGAGGCCCAGCGGATCGCGGACACGTCCACGCTGTACCTGAACAGTGCCAAGCCGGGCGCGCTGGTGGGCACGCCGGAGCGGATCACGGAGCGGCTGCTGGCGTTCCGTGAGGTGGGCGTGCGGCACTTCATCGTGCGCTTCCCGGATTTTCCGGGGCTGGACATGGCGCGCCGATTCGCGGCGGAGCTGATGCCGAAGGTGCGGGGGTAGGGCGGAGGCCCCACCCCCAACCGGCTGGGCTGGTGGCTACCAGCCCAGCGCTACGCCGCCGGCGCGTGGATCGCTTCCGCCGCGGAGTACGCCGTCCTGACCAAGCTCGATCATCTGGACGGAGCCGCCGCCGCTCCAGGCGCCCAGCGGCTCTACGGTGTGGCCGCGCTCGGCGAGGCCGCGGACCGTCTCCGGCGGCATCCGCCGCTCGATGCGGACCACCGGCGGGAGTCCGGCGTTGGCCGGATCAGTGCCGGGGAAGCTGTACCAGCGAGGCGCGTCGATGGCCTGCTGGAGGGTCATGCCGTGGTCCACCACATTACCCAGGCACTGGACGTTCCACTGGGTCTGCTGGTCGCCGCCGGGCGTGCCGCCGACGAGCCAGGGCTTGCCGTCGCGCAAGACCATGTAGGCGTTGAGGGTGTGGACGGTGCGCTTGCCGGGCGCGATCTCGTTGGGGTGGCCTTCCACCAGGGAGAAGCCGCGGCCGGCGCGGTTGTTGAGCGCGATGCCGCTGTCGCCGGCCACGACGGCCGAGCCGAAGGAGGCGGAGAGCGAGTGGATGAAAGAGACGGCATTGCCCTGGCCATCCGCCACGGTGAAGTAGCTGGTATCGCCGGAATGCTCGGCGACGAGGGTTCGCGGCTCGCGGGCGTGCTGGAGATCGATGGAGCCTCTGATCTCGTCGGCGTATGCCCGTGAGATCAGGCGGTCCAGCGGCCAATCGCCGAAGAAGGGGTCGCGGGCGTGGCGGTTGCGGTCTTCGAAGGCCAGCTTCTTGGCCTCGATGGTGAGGTGCACGCGGTCGGTGCCCAGCGCGTCCAGGTCCTCCAGGTTGAAGCCGTCCAGCAGGTTGAGCTGCTCCAGCATCATGAAGCCCTGGGACATGAGGGTGGTCTGGCAGACGGTGAGCCCGCGGTAGCTTGTCTGGAGCGGCGCGCTGACGGTGGCCTGCTGGCGGGTGAAGTCCTCCAGCGCGAAGGGCGCGCCCTCGGCGTTGAGGAAGCCCACGATGCGCTGGGCGATTTCGCCGCGGTAGAAGGCGTCAGCCCCACCGGCCGCGACGATGCCGAGCGAACGGGCGAGGTTTGGCGCCCGCCAGCGGGAGCCAGTGGCCGGGGCGCGGCCGTCCACCAGGTACTGGGCGCGGGAGTGCTCGTAGCGGCCCAGGGCCTCCTCGCGGTCGGCGATGCGGCGATTGGTGTGCGCGGTGATGGCCACGCCGTTCTGGGCCAGATCGATGGCGGGCTGCCAGAGATCGGCCCAGGGGAGGCTGCCATGGCGCTTCCAGATGGCCTCGTACACGGCGACGGCGCCTGGCACGCTGATGGAGTGGACACCCTCCAGCGGCATCTTCTGGAAGCCGCGCTGGCGGTAGTAGTCGGCGCTGACGCCGGCGGCGGCCACGCCGCTGCCGCTGTAGGCCAGGGTCTCGCCGCGCCTGGCATCGTGGACGAGGACGAAGGCGTCGCCGCCGAGGCCGCACATCATAGGGAGCAGGACGCCCTCCGCGGCGGCGACGGCGATGGCGGCATCGATGGCGGTGCCGCCGCGCTGGAGAATGCTGACGCCGATCTGGGCGGCGGTGGGGTGGGCGGAGGCGACCATGCCGCGGAGTCCGTATGCCTCAGGGGTTGGCAGGGCGGCGGCCTCGCCGGCCGCGCCGATGCCCCAGGAGCCGTCGTCGATCATGGGTGGCCTCCGTGGTGGTTGTGTTGGGTTGGGCTTCATCGTATCGCCGGGGCGTAGCAGTCGGCTACGATGGCGCCGGATCGCGGCATACGTGCTGACGAGGAGGTGGCGCACCGATGGCGGGAACTGGACGGATGGTGGGCAAGGTGGCGCTGGTGACCGGCGGCGCATCTGGCATTGGCAACGCCACGGTGCGGGTGCTGGCGGGCGAGGGCGCCAGCGTGGTGCTGGCGGACGTGCGGGGCTCGGCGGAGGCGGCATCCCACCTGGGCGAGGGGCTGGTACACGGGTTGGACGTGGACGTGACGAGCACGCCCAGCGTTCAGAGGGCGGTGGCGGCGACGGTTGAGCGCTTCGGTCGGCTGGACGTGCTGGTGAACAACGCGGGCGTGGGCTGGCCGCGGGCGATCCAGGACATCGACGATGATGACTGGGATCGGCTGCTCGCGGTGAATCTGAAGGGCGTGTTCCGCTGCATCCGCGAGGCGCTATCGCACTTGAGCCGCGGGGCGAGCATCGTGAATCTGGCGTCCGTGGCGGGGCGGACCTCCAGCCTGGCCATGGGCTGCCACTACACGGCCTCCAAGGCCGGCGTGCTGGGGCTGACGCGGCACCTGGCGCGCGAGCTTGGGCCGCGGGGTATCAGGGTGAACGCGGTCTGCCCGGGCCCGATTGACACGGCGATGCTGCGGATTGGGATGAGCGACGAGCGGATCAACGAGTTTTCTGAAACGCTGCCGGTGGGGCGGGTGGGCGTGCCGGAGGACATCGCCCGGGCGATCCTGTACCTGGCGTCCGACGAGTCGTCATTCGTGACGGGGGCGGCGCTGGACGTGAACGGCGGGGTGTGGATGGGGTGAGGGCGAGGCGCTAAGCGAGGAGCTCAGACCAGGAGGAGGCGTCCAATAGGCGGTCCGTGAGGCGCTCGAGAGCCTCTGGATCGGTCATGGATGCGATGGTCCGCGCGACGGCGGCTGGGGCTGGGCCAAATCTGCGGGAGCCAAGCGTGAGCAGGATGTGCCTGGCCTCGTCGGCGCGACCTTCGGTCCGTCCCTCGAGGCGGCCTTCGACACGCCCCTCGTCCAGTATGGCCTGATAGGTGGCGGACTCGCGCATGTTCATCACCCCCCGTAGGAGCTGGGTGGCTTCGCCCGGATTGTACCTGAGACCCATCAGCAGAAGGGTTGCCGTCCACAGGTCGCGGCGGTCGGCAACGGAAGCCTCGCTGTTCAGTCGATGTTCCATGCGGCGGATGACGCTCTCAACGGGTTGTGCCCCGAGATCCGAGATGGGAGCCAATGGGAGGGTGGCGAGACCACCGTTGAGCAGCGCGCCAACGGGTAGCTGCCATAGGCGGAGGATCTGGTAGCGCAGCAGCAAGTGCGGGTCATCGGCGCCGCGCGGGTGCCGCACGGTACCGGTGAGGTCCGGCCCATCCGCCTCCGGACGGGCGAGGATGACTATGCTGCGGGTGGGCAATCTGTGGCGATGGTTGAGCAACGCGTAGTACAGGAGGAGTCGGTCGGCGAGTCGACTGTCGTGGCTGGCCTGGATCTCGACGTGGGCGAGCCAGGGCGGGTCGTCGCCAACGTGGATGACCTTGTCCACGATTGCGATGGCCGTAGAGATCTCGGAATCGATGATCGAGACGGGGGCGCTCGTGGACAGGCCGGCCAGGCTCAGCCAGGCCGCTGGATCGACCTGGATGAGCTGGCGCGTGGTGGTATCGAATGGCTTCTCGGGCATGCCGCGGATGTCCTGGCCATCTTCAGAGATCGGTCGGCCCGGAGGCCGAGGGGGCGCTGCTACATACCCATGACGTGGTAACCGGAGTCCACGAACACGATTTCGCCGGTCATACCGGAGGCCATGGGCGAGCAGAGGAACAGGGCGGTCTGGGCTACCTCGCTGGCGTCCACGTTCCGTTTGAGCGGCGCGCGCTTCTCGTAGTGGTCTTCCATGACCGTGAAGCCGGAGATGGAGCGGGCGGCGAGCGTGCGGAGGGGGCCGGCGGAGATGGCGTTGACGCGGATGTTCTTCTCCCCGAGCTCCGACGCGAGGTAGCGCACGCTGGCGTCCAGGGCGGCCTTGGCCACGCCCATCACGTTGTAGTTGGGCACGGCGCGCTCGCCGCCCAGGTAGGTCATGGTCATGATGGCGCCGCCCCCGCGCTTCTCCATGAGCGGCTCGGCGCGGCGGGCCATGGCGGTGAGCGAGTAGGCGCTGATGTCCAGGGCCAGCGCGAAGTTCTCACGCTTGGTGTCCGTGAATCGGCCCTCTAGCTCCTCTTTCGGAGCGAACGCCACGCTGTGGATCAGGATGTCTAAGCCACCGAACGCGGCGTCCACCTGGCCAAAGACGGAGTCCAGATCGGCGTCGCTGGTGACATCGCAGGGGAGCACGAGGTCGCTCTGCACGGTGGCGGCCAGCTCACGGACGCCGGCCTCGATGCGCTCACCCTGGTAGGTGAAGGCGAGCTTTGCGCCGGCGCCGGCCAGTGCCTGCGCGATGGCCCAGGCGATGCTGCGGCGGTTGGCGACTCCGAAGATCAGAGCGGTCTTCCCCGCGAGGATTCCGTTCTCGGGCATGGTGTACTCCAGTTTCTGTGATCGGGCGGGTTTGCCGGAGGGACGCTACGCCTGCTTGCCCAGTTCCGCCGAGCGCTGGGTGGCCGCGACTACGGCGTCCATCAGCGCTGCGCGGAAGCCGGCCCGCTCGAGGGCGTGAACGCCGGCGATGGTGGTGCCCCCTGGCGAGGAGACGTTGTCCTTTACCTGGCCGGGGTGCAATCCGGTCTGCTGGACGAGCTGGGCGGTTCCCAGGGTGGTCTGGACTGCGAGCTGGGTGGCCACGTCGCGCGGCAGGCCGGCCCGCACGCCGCCGTCGCTGAGAGCCTCGATGAACAGGGCCACGAAGGCCGGCCCGCTGCCCGAGAGTCCGGTGACCGCGTCGATCAGGTACTCCGGCAGGGCCACGGCGCGGCCGACCGCGTTGAACAGTGACAGGGCGGTCTGCACGTGCTCGTCCGTAGCGTGGTGTCCGCGCGCCACGGCAGCCATGCCCGCGCCGACGAGGCACGGGGTGTTGGGCATGACGCGGATGGCGGGCACGTGGGGCGCGAGGTGGGACTCGATGGTGGCCAGCGTGACGCCGGCGGCGATGGATACGACAAGCTGGTTGGCGTGGAGTGAGCCGCCGCTGGCAGACAGCACCGTGACGACGTCCTGCGGCTTGACGGACAGGATGATGATGTCCGCGGACTGCATGACCTCCCAGTTCTCGGTGGAGGTGCGGATGCCGAGCTCTGCCGTGAGCTGGCGCAGCCGATCGGCGCGGATGTCGCTGGCGGCGATCTGTTCGTAGGAGGTCAGGCCTGCCTTGACGACGCCGCGAATGATGGCCTCGGCCATCTGGCCGGCGCCGATGAATCCCAGCTTGCTTCCTGTCATCGCTTCACCGTTTCCTGTCCCTGCATGAACGCGTCGAGCTCCGACCGCGTCGGGAACCCTTCGTAGTCGCCGTCTACCTGGAGCGCGTGGACGGCGACGGCGTTGCCGATTCGCGCGGCCTCCCAGGGATCACGCCCGCCCAACATGCCGTGGACGAACCCCGCATCGAACCCGTCTCCCGCCCCGATCGAGTCCACCACGACCTCCACCGGAAAGGGGGGCGCGGTCGCGGAACGGCCAGCGGTTGCCACCAGCGCGCCCGCGGAGCCCAGCTTGACCACGGCAACCTCCAGCCCAGCGTCGAGTGCCCAGGCGGCTGACTGCTCCGGCGATCGGGTCTGGAGCAGCAGCTCGAGCTCGGAGTCGCCACCCAGCAGCACGTGGCAGCGTCGGAACATGGGGAGCAGCGTCTCGCGGGCCTGCTCGATGGACCAGAGCTTGAGTCTGAGGTTTGGGTCCATGGAGACCCTGGCGCCGTTGGCGCGGGCGATGTCGATGGCGCGGGTGACGGCCGCGTGGCACGAGGGTGAGAGGGCTGGTGTGATGCCCGTAATGTGCAGCCAGCGGGCTCCCGCGACGTAAGATTCCTCGATGTCGTCCGGGCACAGCGCGGAGGCCGCGGACGATCGGCGGTAGTAGTACACGCTGGGGTCGCCGGCGGCTCGCCGCTCCTTGACGTAGATTGCCGTGGAGCGCTCCCGATCCGTGATCACTCTGCTGGTATCCACCCCCTCGCCGCGGAGATGGTGCGCGATGAGCCGTCCGAACTCGTCGTGGCCAAGGCGGCTGATCCAGCCTACGGAGATCCCCAGCCGCGCAAGGGCGATGGCAAAGTTGGTCTCCGCGCCGCCGAAGCGGAGCCTGAACTCGGTGACGTACCGCAGGGGACCAGCGTCACGCGGCGAGAAGAGCGCCATGGTCTCGCCGAGCGTCACAACATCTGGCATGGGGCACCTATGATGACCCACCCGGGACGATGCATCAAGTGAGTGGCGGCGGGGCCGGCGTTGCTACAATCGGCGCGCGATGCTGCGAGCTACGAGTCTGAGGGACTCGACTGGCGTGAAGCCCGCCCGTGGATTGAGCAGCCCCTCCCAGGTGCGATTCATGCGTGCGCCGCTTTCTTGGGGACAGCTTCTGGCGCTGCTGCTGGTGCTGGTCACCATCGTGTACCTGGCGATCGCCTACTGGAGCCCGGGCTACGTCTCTGACATCGGGACGAATAAGACCTGGGGCCGCTGGATCACGCGGAACGGCATCTGGGACGCGTACCGGATCCCCACCGACTATCCCCCGGTCCTGCTATACGGCTTTGGCCTGGGCGGCTGGATCTACCAGGCTCTAGTGGATCCGAGCTTCAACGAGCGGGCGGCGCTCGCAAGCCCGGCATACACGCTGCTGGTCAAGCTGCCGGCCCTGATCGCGCACGTGGTGCTGGCGGTCGTGATCTATCGACTGGCGCGGCGCTATTCAGCGAGCGTGGCGTTCATGGGCGCGGCGCTCTACGCACTCAACCCGGCCGTGGCCTACGACGTGGCGCACCTGGGCCAGACGGATCCGGTCCACTCGCTCTTTGTGATGCTCTCGCTGGCGAGCCTGGTCTCCGGGGCTTCCGTGTGGGCGGGGGCCTGGGTGGCGTTGGCAGCGCTGACCAAGCCGCAGGCGTGGATCCTGCTGCCGCTGGTGGGCATTGCCCTGATCGCCTGGCACGGCCTGCGCGGCGCCATGCGCGGCACGCTCGGCGGCGTGCTGGCTTCACTGCTGGTGCTGAGCCCGTGGATCGCCTTTGACCGGGTGCACCACCTGCCGCGCTTCTTTGAGTATCTGGAGACCAAGTCCGTGAACAGCACCGCCCTGACCGCGCAGGCCCACAACGTCTGGTGGGTGCCCACGCTCCTGGAGTGGCGATTCATCAATGACTGGGAGACAGTGGCTGGGCCGATCAGCTACCGGGCCCTGGGCCTGGCCATGGTGGCGATCCTGGTGGCCGTGGCCTGCTGGCGGCTGCGCGACCTCCGCCCGCGTGACCGGGTGTACGAGCTGGTGGCGGTGCTGGCGGTGGCGTGGTTCTGCGTCACCGTGCGGGCGCACGAGAACCACCTGTTCATGGCGGCGCCCTTGCTGACGCTGACTTGGTCGCTGGAGCGGCGCGGGCTGGTGGTGCTGGCGATGGTCTCCACCGGCCTGCTGCTCAATGTTGCCCTACACGATCCGCTGCTGATGGGCAGCTTCGCGGCGGGACCGGACCCCGGGCAGCCGTTGCCGGCCTGGGTGATCGTGGCACAGGTAGGCAACGTCCTGCTCAACCTCACCACGCTTGGCGTGGCGCTAGCGGCCTGGCTGGGCGCCGGGCGCTGGCAGGCGGAGGCCGCCCGTTAGTCAGAAGTCGTGGGCCGAGCTGGCCGCCCTGGTCGCGCTCTTGGTGATCGCCGCCGTGCTCCGCCTGGCGTACGTTGACCTGGCGCCCCTGGCGTACGACGAGATCGACGTGCTCTACCGGGCGCGCGACGTGGCGGCGGGGCAGCTCACGGCCACGGGACCGCTGACCTCCTGGGGCATCCCGGACCCGCCCGTCTCCGTGTACTTGATGGTGCCACCCGCTTTCACGCCCTGGCCGGCCGCTGCCTCGACGGCGTGGGCGGCGGTGTTGAACGTGGCGGCGATCGGGGTGACGTACGTGGCGGTGCGGCGGTCCCTGGGCGCGTCAGCGGCGCTGGTCACCATCGCGCTGCTGGGGACGAACGCCTGGGCGGTGTACTTCTCTCGACGTACCTGGGCGGAGATTGCGCCGCTCTTCACTGCTGTGGCGCTCTGGGCTGCGCTGGAGGTGGTCTGTCGAGGGCGGGCGGCGTGGGCCGTGGCGTTCTTCGTGGCGCTGATGCTGCAGGCGCAGACGCGGATCCTGGCCGCGATCTACGTGCCGGCCGCCGGGCTGAGTGTGTTGATGGCGCCGCGTGCCTGGGGCTGGCGGTGGCCCCTGCTTGGCTGCGTGCTGGCGGGATTCGTGGCATCGCCGTACTTGGGCTTCGTGGCGATCCACTGGGCGGAGCTCACGAGCCGGCTGGCGGAGGGGAATCGCGGCATAGCGTTGACGCCGAAGGCATCGGCTCTGGATCTGATCCTGTCGATGGCGTCTGGCTATTCGCTGCTGCCCGAGGGCAGCCGTGCCGCGCCGTGGCTGCCGGCGCTTGCCGAGGCGAGCCGCGCCGCGTTCTGGGTCGCTGGAGCGTTGCTGCTGGCTGGCGTCGCGATGTGTGTGGCCGCGGCGGTGAGGCGCGGCGGGAGTTGGCGCGCGGCATTGCTGGTGGCGGCGTGGCTGGTGCTGCCCGTGGGGATGCTGGTGCTGCAATCCTCCTCGATCTACTTGCACTACATGGTGGGGCTGATCCCTTCGCTGTTCGTGGTGATGGGGCTGCCGCTGGCGTGGGCGCTGGCGCACCGTTGGCTGGCCGCGCGGGCGCTGGCGGCGGCCGTGCTGGCGGCATACGTGGGGCTGCAGGTGGCGCTGGTGCTTGGGCTCTACCAGCTTGTGGCGATGTTCGATTCAGCGGACACTTCACCGGTGGAGCGCAGGCAGGCTGTGGCGGCGATTCCGCGGGAGGCCGCGGAGCAGCTTGGAACGGGCGAGCGGTACGGCGTGGAGATCCCGATTCGGTTCTGGCAGCAACTCGCGGACGGGGCGCTGGCGGAGGCGGCCCGTCTGGGCTTTTCGGAGATCTACGTGCTCGCGGGCGAGACGGACCCGCTCCTGGCGGAGCGCCCGGCAGTGCTGGATTTTCTCCTCAGGACGGGGGTCACTCCGCGATTTCTGCTGACAGACACGTTGGTCCTGCCGCTACATCGCCCATCGCTGGTTCTGGAGGCGCCGGACCTGGACGCGCCTGAGCAGATGCGGACATTTGGCCCGCAGCTCATCACCCTGGGCATTCCGAGCGTGAGCCGGACCGGGCGCGACAACGCGCGGCTGACGCTGGTGCAGGCGCGCGATGAGGCGGGATGGGCGAAGCTGGCACCGAACGCGTTGGAAGCGGACTGGTCGGGGGGAGTGCACCTGCTGGGGGTACGGGCGGCTCGGCAGTACCGACCAGGGGAGGAGATCCCCGTAGTGACCTACTGGCGGCTGGACGCTGACGCACCCGCGGTTCCGCCGCTGATGACGGTTCGCGCGGTGGACAGCAGCGGCCGTCGTGTCGCGGAGACGGCGCCTGATCGTCCGTCGCCGCCGACTCCCGCGGGGCCGCGCGGGATCGTGAAACGGCATCTGGTGGCGCTCCCGCCGCGGCTGGTGGAGGGAGAGTACCGGCTCGAGCTCTCGCTGACTAGCCACGACGGAACCTTGCTGGCGGTCGGCGGGGCCGAGTCGCTTACTCTGGCGGGGTTCCGCGTGGCCGGTCGGTAGCGATCCGCCGCGGCGCGGCCGCCTATCGCCAGGTGGCAGCGGTGCGGACGGCCGCGGCGATGGAATCGGTGGACGGGATCGTGAGGTTCCTGAGTCCAGTTGCCGATGGGACGGGGATGCGTGGGGCGCCGACTCGGCCGATAGGCGCCTTCAGCGCCCCGAAGGCGACCTCGGCGACTGTCGCGGCGATCTCCGCGCCAACACCGCCGACCTTCCAGGCCTCGTGGGCCACCACCAGGCGACCGGTTCGCTGGACCGAGCTCACGACGCCGTCTACGTCCCACGGCGCGAGCGAGCGCAGGTCCACGACCTCGGTCTCGATACCCTCCGCGGCGAGCTGGTTGGCGGCTTCCAGCGCCTTGTGCACCATCCACGCTGTGGCCACCACCGTGACGTCGCGGCCGGATCGCGCGACGCGCGCCTGACCGATGGGCGTGGGGTGGTCGCCGTCTGGCACGTAATCCCGGATGCCGTGGTACAGGAACATCTGCTCGAACATGAGGACCGGGCGATCGTCGCGGATGGCGCTGGCCATGAGTCCCCAGGCGTCCGCGGGAGTGGACGGCATGAGCACGACGAGCTCGGGCACGTGCGTGAACCACGCCTCGTAGCTCTGCGGGTGGCCGCGGTACGGTCCATCCCCGACTCGGGTGCGAATGGTCACTGGCACGCGGGCCTCGCCGCCGGTCATGTAGCGGAGGTTGGCCGCCTGGAGCACGATCTGGCTCATGGCGCACGGCAGAAACTCGCCGAAGGAGACCTCAACGATGGGGCGCTTGCCGCGGAGCGCGGCGCCGATGGCGGCGCCGACCATGGCGGACTCCGAGATGGGGGCGTCGCGCACGCGGCGGGGGCCGAATTCATCGAATAGTCCGCGGGCGCCCTGCATGGCGCCGCCAAACGGGCCGATGTCCTGGCCGATCATGAAGACGTCTGGGTCGCGGCGCATCTCGGCGGCGATGGCGCCGACCAGCGCCTCTGCCACGGTCATCCTGGCCATACGGTCACATGCCCCGGGTGAGCTCTGCGGCGCCGGGCTCTAGCGCCGATTCCGCCTGGGCGAACGCATCTGCGATCTCGCGCTCGGTGGACCGTCGAAGCTCGGCGAGCGTGTCCGACGTTGCCTGTCCAAGCTCCAGTAACAGATCCTCGGCTCGCGTCAGTGGGTCGGCGGGTGGCTCGCTGGTGACGCCGCGGTAGCTGGCCTGGTCGGCGGCCCAGTGGCCGCCCACGCGGTGCGTGATGGCCTCGATGAGCGTGGGTCCTTGACCGGCGCGCGCGCGGGCGACAGCGGTGGCAACCGCGTCCTGGACGGCCAGCACGTCGTTGCCATCGATCGTGGCGCCAGGGATGCCGTAGCCAGCCGCGCGTGTCGAGATGGGGGCTGGCAGGTAGTCTCGGGCGGGCTCAGAGATTGCCCAGCCGTTGTGCTGGCACACGAAGACCACCGGGAGATTCCAGCAGGCGGCGAGGTTCACGTTTTCGTGGAAGTCGCCGCGATTGGCCGTACCGTCTCCAAACGAGACGACGCACACTCTGTCGGACCCCTCGTAGGAGAACGCCAGGCCGGCACCTGTGGCGGTCCCAAGCGTAGTTCCCAGATCACCAGCGACCCACGGCACGATGTTGGCGGACCACGGGCCGTTGAACGGTACCGATCTACCGAGCGAGTAGCCATCTGCTTTGCCCAGTGCCTGACTCGCGAGTCGGGCGGCGGCAGCGCCGCGCATGGCGTAGACCGCGAAAGGCCCCCGGTAGTGGGGGGCGGCGACATCGTCTGAACGTAGGTCGGCGAACGCGCCGACGATGACAGCCTCCTCACCCTCGGCCGGGAACCAGCGCGGGTTCCGTCGGGAGCACTCGCGTTCCATGACGCGGCTCCACAGCATCCACCGGAACAGGTCGATGAGGTGCATCAGCCGGTCGGCCGGGTGGAGGTCCGCGGCGGTCCCAAGATGACGGAAGGTGGCGAAGGGGCGCACATCGGTTGGCTATAATCCCAGGCTGGACGCCGCGCCGTCAATTTGTCGGAGCATACATGCCGCGAACCAGCCGGACCGTTGCCCAGAAGCTCGCGACGCCCACAAAAGCCCGTCGTCGGCGATTCCAGCGGCCCGGCGACGCGCCCGCCGTAGATCGGCCGTCGGAAGCGTCGCCGATCGCGCCCAGCGAGCCGGCCAAGACGGTCGCCGCACCCCGAACCAGTTCGATCCGGCTCACGCCGCGCAAGACGTATCGTGACTATGCCGCGGAGTACGCCTACGTGGCCGGAGACCTGCGGCGGGTTGCCGTGGTTGCCGGCTCGTTGCTGGTTCTGCTGGTCTTGCTGTCGCTGGTAATTCGTAGCTAGGCTCGCGAGTCACAAGCGCAAGAGGCCCGCTCCTGTTCAGGGAGCGGGCCTCTTGCTGATTCAGGCGAATCCCGGAGCTACCAGAGGCGGCTCGCCCCTACGTAGCGCGGGCCCCAGTAGCTGTCGCCCAGGCTGGAGATCTTGACGCCAGACTGCTCGTCCGACGCGTGGACGAAGCGCCCGCCGCCGATGTAGATCCCGGTGTGCGAGAGGCCCGGCATGTAGGTGTTTGCGAAGAACACGGTGTCGCCGGGCTGAAGCTGGGCCATCGAGACTCGCGGGCCGCCATTCATCTGGCCCCAGAGGCCGCGGGAGACGGGCTTGCCGGCCGCCTGGTGCACGTACCAGACGAATCCGCTGCAGTCGAACCCACCGGGGGAGGTGCCGCCAAAGACGTATCGGGAGCCGAGGAATCGCATGGCGTTTGCCGCGATGCCCCCGCCGCTGCCGCCGGTGCTGGCAACAACCGCGGCGGGACGCGCGGGCGCTGCCTGCGCGGTCGTGGCAGGGGCAGACGGCCTGGCCACCGGTGCCGCCGGAGCAGGGCGTGGAGCGGGGGCTGGCGCCGCCGCGGCAGTCCGGGCAGGCGCGGCGGCCTGTGCGGGCGCTTGTCGGGCCTGCTGCGCCGCGGCAGAAGTCACGGGAGCCCGGGCGGGCTGTGGTGGCGCGCTCGGCGCACCGATCCACGCGCCCAACGGACCGAGCGGCGTGGAGACCCTTGCCACTGGCTGCGGACGCTCCGCACCGGGGATGGTGATCTTGTCGCCGATTCGGATGTCTTTGGGATCATTGAGACCGTTGAAGTCGATGATGGGCCCCAGGTCAACCTCGTAGTAAGCGGCGATGTCCACGAGGCTCTCGCCTGAAAGGACCTCGTGTTCGATACCGTTCACACCAGGGACCTTCAACACCGCGCCCGGCTTGAGCACGTCGGGATCGCTCATGTTGTTCGCCATCAAGATCGTCCAGACCGAGACGCCGAACTGGGCGGATAGCTGATTGAGCGTGTCGCCCTCCTGCACCTCGTACGAGATGTTGGAGGCGCGCGGGCTGCCGCCTTCGGACGCGCGCGCTGAGGCGAGGACGCTGCGGCCGCCACGGTGGGGCTGCCACGCGGCGCGCTCAGCCGGCTCGGTGCCCGGAACGAGCAATCGCTCGTACGGGATTTCCAGGTCTGGCTCAACCGGGAGGCCGTTGGCCTGCGCAATCTCCGTCATGTCAGCGTTGAACCGAGCGGCGACCTGAGCGAGAGTCTCACCCTGCTCGACCTCGGCGATAACGCCCTCAACCGGCGGGATCAGGAGCTCCTGGCCGGCCACGATGAGGTCTGGGTTGTCGATCTGGTTGGAGGCCAGGATCGTGCTGATGCTGACGGAGTACTCGGCGGCGATGGAACGGATGGTGTCACCCTCCGCCACGCGCCGCACCCGCACCCGCTGAGGCTCGCTTCCGCCCTGGTAGGCGGCGCGAGCGGCCAGATCGTCGTCGTGCAGCAGCCGTGCCACGATCGCGCTGGCGTCGCTTGCGGCGTCCAGGCGGTCCAGCGCACGCGGGGAGTACCACGCACTGCCGGCCACTGCCAGCCCCACCGCCATGACCAGCCCGTGCATTCCCGCGCGGGCGATAGCGCGGCGGGCAACCCTGGTTGCCAGATGGCTCCGCCGCTTGAGTCGAGACCAACCACTACCTAGCGGTCTCGCTTGCCTATTCATCATTTTTTCGCGTCGCTCCTCGGGTTCTCCACACGGGGCCGCTGGTCCTGTGTGTTGATCGAGAGGTCGCCTACGCCACCACAGCGCCTGGACCTCGCACGCGGCGTCTTTGCCACGACGTGGCGCTCAACGAGCGCCGATTCTCGCTCCCGTCCTGATGCCCTGCTGCCTGGACGCCTCATCGCTGGCCAGGCGGACTCGTGGATACGGGGTGGCCGCCGGATCAGTTCAGACCGCGGCTGCCACGCGCTTATGCGATTTCTGGTGCTTCCGTTCAGGCTGTGATCCAAATGTGATGCTTTGCATCCATCTGGCCGCGGCCATTCTACACAGTGGGGCAAACCCGGTCAACACGATCTTGACGTATTCGTGATATTGAGACACTTGACATGAATGACGCGATGCCGTACGCCCCACGGCGTTGCCACAATAACGCTGGAGAGGCTTTTGCGGGGACGGCGTGTGCGATGGTTCGGCGCGATGATGTGTTGTAACGGTCCAGTCCGGGGGCTTCAGTGAGGCACGGAACGTGGGTGCCGTGGCTGGCGTGGCCGCCGTCTCGCTCGAGTGTGGTGGTTGCCTGGGCGACTGGCGCGGCGGGCGCCTACGTGTTGCTGTCCATGCTCCACGCGGTTGGAGTGGAGCGTCTGATCTCGGTGGACATCGCATTTGGACGGAGTCTGGCGTTCTGGGTAACGTCGCTGTACGTGGGCTTGCCGCTGTGGGCACTCCTCCCGCGTGAGCCGTCCGGTTGGTACGCCTGCCGCCGGATCGTGGCCGTGGGGCTGGTGACGGGCGCCCTTGGTGCACTCGTGTGTGCGGGCGTCCTGATAGCCTGGTTGGCTCGGAGATGGAACCCGTCCGTCGGCTGGCCCGTCGTCGGCAGTCTGCTGGCGGTCCTGGTCGTGGCGGCTGCCTGTCTGTGGATCGCGTCCAGGGACGCGGAGCCAGGGAATTGAGCGGAGCCGCTGGCTGCTAAGGTGCGCGGGTGTTGAACACGTCGTACCAGAGCCCGGACGCGATGATGATGACGAGCGCTGCGTAGAGGGCGCGCAGCAGGCGCGGTTGGAGGCGGGCGCTGATGATGCTGCCGATCTGGGCGCCGGGTATGGCGCCAATCACGATGGCAACGCTCTCCCACAGCGGGACCTGGTTGGTGGCGAATTTCCCGATTAGCCCCGCCAGCGCTGTGGGGAACGCCACCGCGAGCACGGTGGCCATGGCCACTCGTGTGCGTTGTCGCAGCAGGAAGATCATGGCGGGCACCATCAGGAACGACCCGATGCCGATCAGGCCTATCAGCAGCCCGATGGCCGCGCCAGACCCCAGGGCCAGCGCCGGGTTAAATGGCGCGTGATCGTTGTGCTCCGCCGCGTCGGCGGCCCTCGGCAAGAGCATGAGGGCGGCCGCGGTGGTCGCGAGCAACGCTGCCACGATCAACAGCGCGTCGGACGGCGCGTACGCTGAGATGACGCCGCCCGCGAGCGCCCCGATCGTGCTGGCCACGCTGACGTAGATCAACAGGCGGCGGTGCACGTGACCATGACGGCCGTGCATAAGGGCGCCGGTGAGAGAGGCCGCCACGACCTGCGCCACGGCGATCGCGGCGGCGCGCTTGATCTCGATCGTGTCGAAACCTAGCCACTCGGGCAGGTAGAGCAGCACGGGAACGATGATGATGGCGCCGCCAATTCCGAGCAGCCCCGACACGATGCCGCTTCCCGCTCCCAAGAGCGCGAGCAACAGATAGAAGGATGGGCTCACGGAAATCGCGTCCGTGGGTCCAGTCGGGCAGACAACGGGACCCACCGCGGTACGGTGGGTCCCGTTGTCATCGGGTCAGGGACGGAGGCTGCTATCCCTTTACCGCCCCGGCGGTGAGCCCTGACACGTAGTAGTCCACGAAGAACGAGTAGATCAGCGCCACGGGCACTGAGCCCAGCAGCGCGCCGGCCATGAGCGATCCCCAGAAGAACACATCGCCGCGGATCAGCTCGTTGACCACGCCTACCGGCAGAGTCTTCATGGGTGTGGTGGTGATGAAGACCAGCGAGTAGATGAACTCGTTCCACGAGAGGGTGAAGGCGAAGATGCCTGCCGAGAGGATCCCGGGCATAGCCAGGGGCAGGACGATCCGGATCATGGCGCCGATGCGGCCGCTGCCGTCCATCAGCGCGCTCTCCTCGAGCTCCTTGGGGATGCTCTTGAAGTAGCCCATGAGCAGCCAGCTACAGAACGGGATCAGGAACGTGGGATAGGTCAGGATCAGGGCCCAGTAGGTATCTCCGATGTCGAGCGTCTTGATCACGTCGAACATCGGGATAAACAGCAGCGTCTGCGGCACCAGGTAGCTGATGAAGATGGTCAGGCCCATGATGCCCGCGCCCCAGAAGCGTAGCCTGGCCAGCGCGTAGCCCGCCGTGATGCCAAAGGTGAGGGAGATCGCCGTGGACGCCACAGACACCAGCAGCGTGTTCATGAGCCAGCGCGCGTACATGGTGTTCGTGAAGAGGTACGCGTAGTTCTTCAGAACTGGCCACTCGTTGAAGATCAGGGGGTTCCGGCGGAGGTTGTAGAGGTCTGAGTCCGCTTTGAACGAGGCGATGAACATCCAGTAGAAGGGGAAGAGTGTGATCACCACGAAGGCGATCAGCGGAACCCAGAAGACCACGACCCGCCGCCAGCCGCGGTCGGCGCCCACGCCAACGCTGCGCGGGCCAACGTAGACGGCGTCAGCCGAAGCGCTCATTGGGCGGTGTCCCGGCGCTGGTACCAGACGGTCACGATCACGATGGCGGCCATGAAGGGGAACATCCAGAGCGAGATCGCCGCGCCCATGCTCAGCTCGCCAGCGTTCATACCCACCTGGTACGCGAGCGTGGCCAGGAGGTGGGTGCTATTCGCCGGACCGCCGCGCGTCAGGACGTACACCACCTGGAAGTCCGCGAACGTCCAGATGATGGAGAACAGCGAGACGATGGTGAGGATGGGCATGATGAGCGGCAGGGTGACGTGGCGAAAGCGCTGGATCGCCGTGGCGCCGTCAATGGCGGCCGCCTCGTAGAGGTCCTGCGGGATCGTCTGGAGCCCGGCCAGGAGCGAGATCGCAAAGAACGGTGTGCCGCGCCAGATGTTGACTGCGATCACGGACCCCATCGCCAGCGTGGGATCGCCCAGGAACGGAATGTTCGATGGCGAGAAGTTGCCCGTGCGGACGTAGTTGACGTACTCGATCACGCCGGCTGACTTGAGACCCCAGCTGATGATGCCGTAGGTCGCATCGAAGATCCAGAGCCACGCCAGCGTGGACAGCGCGGTGGGAATGATCCACGGCAGCAGCAGGCCGGCGCGGATCAGGTTCTTGAAGGGGAAGTGCTGGTTCATCAGCAGTGCCAGGCACATCCCCAGGGACAGCTTGAACACGGTGGTGATGCCCGTGTAGACGAAGGTGTTCTTAAGGGTTTGCTGGAAGATCGAGTTCTGGAGGTTCTTGACGAAGTTGTCTACGCCGACGAACTGCCCCGGCACGCCGATGCGGGCATCCACCAGGCTGTAGCTGATGGCTAGGACAAACGGGTAGGCAATGAAGATGACGAGAATCGCCATCGCCGGGGCCATTAAGACCAGGCCCAGGCTGTTCTCGCGCTCCAGAATGTCGTGCCACCATCGACGGGCTGGAACACCAACCGCTCTCGTGGCGACCGTCGAGTTGACCGAGGTGCTCATGCATAACCTCCGCTTGGGAGTCGGAACCCGGCCGCCGCATCCCGCTGGGGGTGCCGCGGTGGTGACGAAACGCCGACCATCCCGTTCCGCCGCGCGCACGGGACGAGCGCGGCCGGCAAGACGCGATTTGAGGGTAGCGCCATCCGCTGGGAAGGATGCGCGACCGCTCCGTGTGCAGTTGGCAACATCGCCTCCTTGCGGGGTGAGCGGGTTCGTGACACGAAATCTCGAAGATTTCGGGGCGACGGGTAGCCGGCTCGTCACGCGCCAGGCGCTCGGACGGCTGGCGGTAGCATATCCACGAGCCTGAATGATGTCAACCCATATGGGCCTGTTTCCCAACCCGTCGCACGATCGAGCGCCACGTGCGCGAGCGGGCAACGACGTACCGTCCGGGAGATGCGGCCCGGCGATGTACCATCCACACACGGGTCAGACGCGGGTGTTGGGGAATAGACCGCGCGGTCGTGGCGATTCGCATGGGTGCGCGGCTACCACCTGGTCTTTCGTGTCTCTTCTGCTTGTCAGTTCTGCTTATCCGCTCTGTGTTTAGGTGAGGTGACCTGAGATGGCGTTCGACTTCTTCCGACGAGGGAAGTCCCAGAAGGAGCAGCAGCTTGGGGAGCGACTGCCGCCCGGCCAGTATCTGACCGAGAAGTGGCCGGTGCTTCACTATGGATCGGTCCCGGCATTCAATCCGGCAACCTGGGATTTCCGAGTCACGGGACTGGTGAAGCAGCCGATCCGGCTCAGCTACGAGGAATTCCAGCAGCTTCCGCGCAAGAAGGTGCAGCGAGACATCCACTGCGTCACTCGGTGGAGCATGTTCGACAGTGAATGGGAAGGTGTCCCGTTCAGTGAGGTGGTGAGGCTGGCCGGCCCGCTGCCTGAGGCCCGATTCGTGATGGCGCATTCGGAGCAGAACTTCACGGCGAACCTGCCGATCGAGGACGTGCTGCGCGACGACGTGCTCCTGGCGACGCGTCGGAACGGGCAGGACATCTCGCCGGAGCACGGGTGGCCGTTGAGGCTCTTCGTGCCCCATCTGTACTTCTGGAAGAGCGCCAAGTGGCTGCGCGGGATCGAGTTCATGGCTGAGGACCGACCCGGGTTCTGGGAGGGGTACGGGTACCACATGCGCGGGGATCCCTGGGAAGAGGAGCGCTACGGCTAACGCTCGCCGGGTATACTGGCTGGCGGCTACAGTTCCACAGCGGCGGCTGTGGCCGCGTGGGTCCATCTGGGGCCCGTTCCTTTCTGCTCCTGGCTTGGTCCGACCCCCGCACGGTCTGACCGCCCAAGTCCAGGGGCAAACCCATGGAGAGGAGGTGCGTGATGCGTGACTATGAGTTGATGGTTGTGCTCAACCCTGAGCTCGACGATGACGGCGTGACGGCCGCCACCGAGCGGATCAAGACGCTGGTGAGCGGTCGGGGTGGCGAAGTCACGGAGGTGAACCCGTGGGGTCGCCGCCGGATGGCCTACCCAATCCGCAAGTTCCAGGATGGCTTCTACAGCGTTGCCAAGCTTAGGCTGGATCCCTCCGCGGCGGATCCGCTGGAGCGGAACCTGCGGCAGGCCGAGCCGGTCCTTCGTCACTTGTTGATCAGGCTGGGCGAGGAGTAGTCCGAGGGGGGGCAATGCTCAAGGCGACGATTGTTGGCAACCTGGGACGTGATCCGGACGAACCCCGCTACACATCGGATGGGCGGCCGTTCGTGCGATTCAACGTGGCCTCCACGTACCGAGGCCGCGGGCAAGATGGCGACAACCAGGAGCGCACGGAATGGATCAGGGTCACCGCGTTTGGCCGGTTGGCTGAGGTGGTCTCCCAGTACCTGCGTCGTGGCAGCCGGGTATACGTGGAGGGGCGTCTGGAAACGCGGCCCTGGATCGACAATCAGCAGCAGCCGCAGGCTGGGCTCGAGGTCCTGGCGAACGACATCCAGTTCATGAGCAACCGCTCGGATGACGAGGGTGGGCGAGGGCCCCGCGACGGAGGCGGTCCGCCTCCGCGATCCGGTGGTGGCGGCAGGTCTGAGCAACAGGGGCCACCGGACAACGATCTGGATGATCTGCCATTCTAGCGACTGGGACAGGCGCGGCTGATGCGCTGGCCGGATGGTCGGGCCAGAGGCCGGGTCAGGCGAGAGGTTGAGTAGGTAAGAGATGAGTCCTCAGAGGAAGTCAAGTGGTGGACCGCGCGGCGGCCGCCGTGGCGAGTTTGGCGGGCGGAAATACACGCCGCGTCGGAAGGTCTGCGTATTTTGCGTGGACAAGATCAGCGATATTGACTACAAAGACGTGCCGCGGCTGCGGCGGCACCTGTCCGAGCGCGGCAAAATCGAGCCGCGGCGAAAGACCGGCACCTGCGCCAAACACCAGCGCGCTCTGGCGGTGGCGCTGAAGCGTGCCCGACACGTGGCGCTGCTGCCGTTTACCGCTGAGCACATTCGCATCAGCGGCGTGGTGATGCGGTCGCCAGAAGACCGTCGGCGCGACTTCGACCGTGGCCCGCGCAATCAGGCTCCAGCCGAGGTGGATGGCGCGGCGGAGCAGGCCGAGGCGGCTACTGAGGCGCCCGCGTCTGTTGACACGGACGCCGCGGTGGATGCGCCAGTCGGCGCGGCGGTCGAAGCGGCGGTTGAGGAAGAGGCGGTGGGCGCAGCCGCCGGTGACGGCGCGTAGTGCCCTCCAGGCATCCCGTGGCCGGATCCGCATAGCGCGGATCCGGCTCATCTAGCACTCGTTATGCCCAGGAATCCCGTTCGCCGGCCGTCCCGGCTCAGCAAGAGCACCGCCGTTCGACTGGCGATGCTGCGGCCGTCCAGGCGGCAAATCCACCGCTGGCAGCGAGAACGCAAGATCCAACGCTGGATCTGGTATGGGCTGGGCGTTCTCGCCGGGCTAATCGTCCTGATTCTCGGGTTCGGATACGTGCGGGAGAACTACCTGCGGGCGGGCGAGGTGGCGGCCACGGTGTATGGCCAACCAATCACCGTGGATCAGGTAGCGGAACGCGCTCGTTCGCGGCTGCAGATTATCGACACGCAGGCGCGGCTGTACCAGGCGCAGGGCGGAGCCCAGGCGGCGGCCCAATTCAGCCTGCAGCGCGCGCGGGTGCCGGATCAAGTCCTGGACAGCCTGATTGAAGAACGGCTGGTGGAGCAGGAGCTCTCCCGTCGGTCCATCATGGTGTCCAAGGACGCGGTACTCGAGAAGCTGCGCCAGGAAGTCGCGGACGAGGAGGCGTCACGGCAGCCCGCACCCACCCCCACGCCCGTTACCCCCGGCGCCGCGCCGACCCCGACCCCCGGTGCGGAACCCACGCCGTTCCCAACGCCAACTGTCGTACCAACATTGACGTCCGAGGCGTTCGACGCGGCCTACCAGGCGTTTCTGACGGGTGCCGGGTTCACCGATGAACAGTACCAGGGCGTTGTGCGCGGTCGGCTGATGCGCGAACGCCTGACCCAGGCGATGCGGGCAGATCTGCCCACGAGCGAAGAGCAGGTCCACGCGCGGCACATCCTGCTGGACACCGCGGAGAAAGCCGCGCTGGCGCAGGCACAGCTCAAGGCGGGTGTGCCCTTCGATCAAGTGGCGCGCGAGATGTCCGCGGACCCGGGTTCCAAGGATAAGGGCGGGGACCTGGGCTGGTTCGCGCGAGGCGTGATGGTACCGGCGTTTGAGCAGGCCGCGTTCAGCCAGGAGCTTGGCGTGATTGGCGAGCCCTTCCCCTCCACACACGGCACGCACATCGTCCAGGTGCTGGAGAAAGATCTGGGCAGGCCGCTCGCCGAGGACCAGGTGGAGACGCGGGCCAGCCAGGCCTACCAGACGTGGTACGCGGGATTGAAAGGCTCGTCGGACGTAGACAACCAGCTTACGGCTGAACGGCGCGCATGGATTCTGCGACGCGCGGGCGGTGCCCGATCGCCAGGTTGACGGAACCGTCTCTGAGCGCCTCGGCCCAGCGGCGACGCGGCAGGATTGTGGATAGCACGGCCGAGGGTGCCGAGGAGGGGACTCGAACCCCTACCCCCTCACGGGGAGCCGATTTTAAGTCGGCCGCGTCTGCCGTTTCGCCACCTCGGCGGGTGGTTGCGCCGCGTGGCTGATTCTACACCTGTGGCCGAAAGGCCATCTGGCACTGAGCTCTACCGCGTCCTACTGGTCGCGGCGTTGTCCTCGTTCGCGCTGACGCCGCTGATGACTGACCATTTCTTCGCCTCCAGCGACGGGCTTTACCACGTCTACCGGTCCATGGAGGTGTACCGTTGTCTCCAGAGCGGCGTGCTGATCTGTCGGTGGATGCCTGACCAGTTTCTTGGGTACGGGACTCCCCTGCTGAACCTGTACTCGCCCGCCGTGTACTACTACATCGCCGGCCTTCATGCGCTGGGGTTTGGCTGGATCGCGGCCACCAAGGCCTCAATGGTCCTGTTCATCATCTTTGCCGGAGTGGCGGCGTACGGGTACGCCAGCGACTTCCTCTCGCCCAGGGCCGCGGTGCTGGCAGCGGTGGTGTACGTGTACGTGCCGTACCACCTGGTCAACGCCTACTTCCGCGGCGACCTTCCTGAGTTGTTCGCCATGGCGTGGTTCCCCGCCATTCTCTGGGCGTTCACTCGCATCGTGCGGCCGGGCCCGCCGGGCCAACGGGCTGGGTACGTGGCGGCCGCGGCGTTGTGCTACGCAGGTCTCATCCTGACCCACAACCTGTCGGCCTTTATCTACACGGGGCTGCTAGTGATCTACTGCGCGTTTCTCCTGCTGCGCGGGTTAGTAGAGCGGCAGTACAGATTACCCCTGGGGCTGCTCAAGCCGGCGGGGCTGTTGCTGGGTGCCACGTTTCTGGCATATGCGCTGTCCGCGTATCTCTCATTCCCCGCGCTGTTCGAACGCCACCTGATCCAGTTAGAGGGCCTGCTGTACGTCTCGCACGCGGACCACTTCCCCACACTGCAGCAGATCATGCCCAACCAGATCGTGCACATCTACGGGATCATCTTCCCGGAGTCGCCGGAGTACGCCTACAAGATGGGCCTGGTCCAGGTGGGGCTGGGCGGACTGGGCGCGGTCGTGGCCGTGGCGTTGTATCGCCGGTTCCGGTTCCGGGCGCGGGGCGAGGCTGCGATCAGCATCGTGGTGTTCGCTGTGGCGTTCTGGTTCTCGCGACCCGTCTCGCTGTGGGCGTGGGACAACATACCGCTCTTGCCGTACGCGCAGTTCCCCTGGCGCATGCTGTTGCTCATGGCGCTGCCCACCAGCGTGATGACGGGCTTCATCGTGGATGCGTTTGCCGAGCGCTGGCGGCCGCCGTTGGCGACAGCGCTGGTTGCGTTCACCATCCTCACCAACACCCTGGGCCTGCGCCCGATCATGGCAAACGCGGTGGAAGGCGAGATCGACCTGGCGGAAAGCACGCGCTTTGAGCTGATGTACAAGCTCCTTGGGACCACGGTGGCGGGCGAGTACATCCCGCGGTGGGTGAAGGAGAAGCCGTTCGTCTCCCCGGAGGCGCTCGCGATCGTCCTTGGTGGGATCTCGCCGGCCGTTCACGTCCCCACCTCCGATCCGCGGATCTCAGTGGAGCGCCTGGCGAAGGGCTCCAACCATCAGGAGTACCGACTCAAGGGTGATGTGGCCGGCCGGGTAGTGTTCAGCACCGCGTACTTCCCCGGCTGGGTTGCCACACTGGACGGGAAACCGGCGGAGATCGACATCATCGACCCCGAGGGACTCATCGCGCTCCACGTGGGGCCGGGCGAGCATCTGGTGCGCCTGGACTTTGGCAATACGCCGATCCGGACGTGGGGAGAAGTGGTCTCGGCGGTGGCGCTCGTCGTCTGTGCCGCGCTCCTTTGCTGGTGGGGCTGGTCGGCCTGGCGGCCCGTCACCGGGATCTCGCTGGACCGGCGCCTGGCGATGCGGACCGGGCTCGTTGTTGGGATCCTCGCGCTGTTCCCCGTGGGCGTCTGGCTGTATCAGCGGGCGTACCGGCCCCCGTCAGTGGCCCAGCGCGCGCTCAAGATCAATCTGGGTGACACGCTGATGCTCCTGGGATACGACCTGCGCGTGAACGGCGCACTCCTGGAGCGGACCCACGCGGTCCCGTCGGGCACCACGCTGCAGCTTGCGACCTACTGGCAGGGTATCTCCTTAGATGCTGACCGTGTGGCGCGGTCCCGTGCATATGCCCGCCTGTCTAATATCGACGAGCAGAACTGGTCATTTGCCACGGAGGTCGCCCGCGCGCCAATCTCGGCGGACGGGTCTATCTTCCGCAGCGATCTCGAGCTTGCCGTGCCGCCCGGCCTGCCGCCCGGGGTCTACCAGATCGACCTGGGCGCCTTCGGTCGGGACGGCCGCCCGTTCGGCGTCCGAAACATGGAGCTGGTGGAGCTTCTCCCCACCCAGGGCTCGGTGCGGGTGGGGCCGGTTGAGGTGCGTGCGGGTGATCCCAACGTACCGGGCCTGGAGGCGGCGAGCGGCGCGGTCTACGGCGAACGGGTCAAGCTGGAGTCGTTTGGCCTCTCGTACGGACTGAACGAGCGCAGATCCGCGCCATCGCCGATCAACGTGGACGCCAGGGCTGGCCTGGCCGCGGCCCGAGCGGGCGACACGCTGCAGATCGACATGCTGTGGCGGTCTCTGGTGGACCACCCCGGTCGGTACGTGGTCAGCGCCACGATCGAGGATGAGCGCGGGTTCCGGTGGGCCAATCGCGACAGCGAGCCGGTGGACAATCTGTACCCCACCTGGATGTGGTCGGCGGGCGAGCCGATACGTGACCAACTGCGGATGCCAGTCCCGGCCGAGACACCGCCGGGTCGATACAAGCTCCGTCTACGGGTCCTGGAGCATGACAGTCCGTTGACCGCACTGGAGCCAGGACGATCGACCGGAGCCACCTTTGCCAGTCTGCTGGACCTGGACGTATTGAAGACGGAGGCGCAGCCGCGCGAGCGTGAGGTCGCCATCGCCGATCGGCGGCGCCAGCGGGTGAGCGAAGATCTTGAGACCATCGGCCAGGAGATCGGCCGCGCGGAGGTCGTGGGTGGAGATCCTGTCGACGTCCAGGTGGTGTGGCGAGCGCTCCGTGACATCCGACGCGACTTCCAGGCCCGCGTGACGGTGAGCGGACGCGATGGCCGGCCCTGGGCCGAGGTCGTTGAGCCGCTGACGAGTCCGGGCAATCCCACCAGCAAGTGGGAGCGTGGCGACATCTTCCGTGGCCAGTACCGTCTTCGTCTCAATCGGGCGGCGGGGCCGGGCGAGGGCCGAGTCAGCGTGGAGCTAATCGACGGCGCCGGGGCGAGCGCGGGGAGGGTGGACCTGGGTAGGGTCACGGTGAGTCGCCGACCAACGAAGTCTGACCCCGGCGCGGCGCGCACGCAGATCAGCGCGACGTTTGGCGAGCGTATCTCGCTAACAGCGTTTGGGGTACAGCCCGCCGGTCGCCTGCCCGCCGGTCGCCCTACTCCGGTGGATGTCACGCTGCTCTGGCGAGCGGAGCGATCGCTTGACGTTGACTACACCGTGTTCGTGCAGCTTCTGGCGCCGGATGGCAAGCTGATGGCGCAGCATGATGGCCAGCCGGATGACGGCCTGGCGATCACCACGACCTGGGAGCGCGGCGTGGACATCGCGGATACCCACCGCGTGAACGTACCGCGCGATCTGCCGCCGGGGCGGTACCGGCTGATCGCGGGGCTGTACGACGCGCGCGACGGCCAGCGTCTAACGGTAGGCGATGGCGGATCGTTCGCTCAGTTGGCGGAGATCGAGATCGCCCGATAGGCGCCCGCCCGGCGTGACCGTCGGGGCACTGGGACGTGACCTGACGGGGGATCGGCGACGCAGACGTGGCGCCCTGCCGTTGCACTGTTGCGTCGTGAAGATCCGTGCGATCTTTGACAGGATCTGATGCTGGAGCTACGCTAGCGGGCATTCACCTGACCGACGCGCCGGCGTTCAGCCATGGGCCTGTCTTGGGGGCGCGGAGACGGTCGCGCGGAGCGTGTCATGCCTGTACGAGCTCGGCTTGCCTTCGTCTCACGTCGGGGATTCCTGCGGACACTGGGTCTGGTGGCCTCGGCTGGACTGGTCCAGGCCTGCGCGCCCGCCGCACCCGCCCCGAGCAAGCCGGCGGAGAGCAAGCCCGCCGAGGTCGCGAAGCCCGCGGCTCCAGCGGCCACCGCGGCCGGGGCTCCGTCCGCCGCGAAACCCGCCGAACCAAAGCCGGCTGAGGCGGCGAAACCCGCTCAGGCTCCCGCGGCGGGTAAGCCCGGCGGCACGTTGGTCGCCGGCTGGGATTCTGATCCCGGCGCGCTCGACAACAACCTGGATCGCGGCGCCGTCACCCGGACGCTGCTCCACATGGTGTACGACCGCATCGTGGAGCGCGACATCTCGGTCAAGGCGGACTTCCCGCCGTTTGGCCCGGGCCTGGCGACGTCCTGGGAGGTCTCGCCGGACGCGAAGGTCTACACGTTCAAGCTGCGGCCGGGCGTGAAGTTCCACGATGGCACGCCGTGCGACGCGGAGGCCATCAAGTTCAACATCGAGCGCAACTGGAATCCCAATCACCCCTTCTACCACAAGGCCGGCGCGGGGGCGAACGCCCTGGGCTACAAGGACCTTGACAAGGTGGAGGTGGTGGACGCGACCACCGTCCGGGTGACCCACAAGGCGCCGTTCGCCGATTTTCTGAACGTCCTCGCCTTCGGCACCTACTCCATCGGCAGCCCCACCCAGATCCAGAAGGTGGGGAACGACGAGTTCGGCAACAAGCCCATCGGCTCCGGGCCGTTCAAGTTCGTGGAGCGCGAGCGGGGCGTGAAGCTGGTGTTCGAGCGGAACGCCGAATACTGGGGCGGCGCGCCGCTGCTCGACCGCTTCATCATCCGGCCGCTGCCCGAGGCCGTGGCACGGCTTACCGCGCTGGAGACCGGCGAGGTTGACTGGGTTAACAACGTGCACCCGGACAGCATCGAAAAGGTGCGGGCCAACCCCAACCTGGTCATCGAGCTTGCCCAGCTTCCGAATACGTGGGGCTATATCCCCAACCACCGCGCCGAGCCCACCAAGAACGTGAAGGTCCGCCAGGCGCTCAACTGGGCCGTGAACCGGGAGGCGCTGGCCAAGGACGTGATGCGCGGCCTCGCGGTGCCCTCCACCAGCCCGTTCGCGCCGACGGGAACGGCTGGACACAACCCGAACATCAAAGGCTACGGGTTCGACCCGGCGAAGGCCAAGGCGCTGCTGGCGGAGGCCGGCTTTGGCAGCGGGCTGGACCTGCGTTTCCAGATCCCCCAGGGCGCGGTGGGCTCGCCCTTCGCCGTGCAAATGAACGAGTACCTGCAGCAGAACTTCAAGGACGTGGGCATCAACGTGAAGATCGAGGCGCTGGAGGCACAGGTGATGCAGCAGAACCTGTCCAACGGTATGCCCAATGACGTGCACGCCTACAGCGTGGGCTTCAGCGTGGACGAGATGGTGAACCTGCAGCGCCACTACCGGTCAGACCTGGTGCCGCCGAACGGCAACACGAACCCCGGCTGGATCGAGAACGCCGATCTGGACGCGCTCCTGAAGAAGGCGCTGGAGACGCCCAACGAGGAGGAGCGCAAGAAGATCTACTTTGACGTGCAGCAGCGGGCGGTGGACCTGGCCGCCTGGGTGTGGGTGGTCCACCAGAAGGGCGCGCGGGCCTGGAGCAAGAAGGTCCAGGGCTTCGTGAACCCGAACTCGTACATGTTCACGTTTAAGACGGTCTCCATGGGCTGAGACCTGGCCGGCCGCCAATAGCGGCCGGCCAGGTACTTCTCCCGTCCAGATGCGCGCGTACGTCCTGGGTCGGCTGGTGTCCGCGATCCCGGTGCTGCTGGGGGTCAGCGTGGTCATCTTCCTCTTGATGAAGCTGATCCCCGGCGACGCCGCCCAGGTGCTGGCCGGCCCCAGCGCCACCCGTGACGAGGTGGAGATGATCCGCGAGGACCTGGGTCTCAACGAGCCGCTACACGTCCAGTACGGCCGGTGGCTGGCGCGGGCGGTGCGCGGTGACCTGGGCCGGTCCATCGAGCTGAGGGCGCCGGTCACCGTGATGGTGCTGGAGCGCTTCAAGAACACCGCCGTCCTGGCGGGCGCCAGCATGCTGCTGGCTGTGGCTGTTGGCGTCACGGCGGGCGTCATCTCCGCCACCCGCCCGCTTTCCGCGTTCGATCGGCTCGCCATGATCGGCGCCCTGTTCGGCAACAGCATGCCCACGTTCTGGCTGGGCCTGGTGCTGATCCTGGTGTTCTCGCTGGGCCTGCGGATGTTCCCCTCCAACGGCATGTACGACATTCGCGAGGCGGGCGGTCTGCCGGATCTGCTCCACCATCTGGTGCTGCCGTCAATCACGCTGGCCGGCGTGTCTGCCGCCATCCTGGCCCGCGTGACCCGCTCCAGCATGCTGGAGGTGATCAATCGCGAGTACGTCACCACCGCGCGTGCCAAGGGGCTGAACGATCGGCACGTCATCTGGGGCCACGCGCTCAAGAATGCGCTGCTGCCGGTGGTGACGGTGATGGGCGTGCAGATGGGCTACCTGCTGGGCGGCTCGATCCTGGTGGAGACGGTGTTCTCGTGGCCGGGGCTGGGCTTGCAGTTGTTTCGGGCGATCGGCTCTCGGGATCTGCCGCTGGTCCAGGGCGGGGTGATGCTGGTGTCTGTGGTGTTCGTGTTCCTGAATCTGGCGGTGGACGTGCTGTACGCGTTTCTGGACCCGCGCGTGCGGTATTCCTGATGGCCGATGCTCCCGCCGCCACGCTGGGCGGGACGGCCGCGCTGGCGCCGGTCCCGCGACGGCTGAACGACCGCCGCCTGCTCAGCCTGGTGTGGGCCAGGCTGCGCAAGGACCCGGTTGCGCTTGGGGCGTTGCTTCTGCTGGTGGCGCTGGTGCTGACCGTGGTGGCGGCGCCGATCAGCGCGCCGCGCGATCCGCTGCGGCAGGATCCCAGCATCCGACTATCGCCTCCGCTGACGCCAGGCTACCCGCTGGGCGCCGACGGGCTGGGGCGCGACGTGCTGAGCCGCCTCATCTGGGGCGGCCAGATCTCGCTGATGGTGGGCGCGCTGCCGGTGGCGCTGGCGGCGCTGGGCGGCGTGGCCATCGGGACGCTGGGCGGCTTCTACGGCGGTCGGCTGGACAACGTGCTCATGCGTTGCCTGGACGTGATCTTCGCGTTTCCGGCCATCCTGCTGGCGCTGGCCATCGTGGCCACGCTGGGCCCGTCCATCGGCAATGCCATGCTGGCGATCACGGTGGTGGGCATCCCCTCGTTCGCGCGCCTCATCCGGGCATCGGTGCTGACGCTCAAGGAGCAGGCGTTCGTGGAGGCGGCGCGCACGCTGGGGGCGGACGGCTGGCGGATCGTCTGGCGGCACATCCTGCCGAACAGCCTGTCCACGGTAGTGGTGTACGGCACGCTGGAGGTGGGCAAGACGGTGGTGTTCGCGGCCGGGCTCTCGTTCCTGGGGCTGGGCGTGCAGCCGCCCACACCGGAGTGGGGAGCGATGCTGGCGGACGGCCGCCAGGTGCTGGCGGTGGCGCCGCACGTGTCGACGGTGCCGGGCCTGCTGATCTTCCTGGTGACGGTTGGGCTGAACATCGTGGGCGATGCGCTACGCGACGCGCTGGACCCGCGGCTACGGCACTGACGGCGGAACAGCCCGCGCTGCTGGAGGCGACGGGCGGATTCCACTTCTATGTCACGCGGTGCGCCCTCATGAAGTTCCTGCGTCCGCCTCAACACTGGGCGGCGGCGCGCAGCGAGTGGCGTGGACTGGCACCCTGGGGAGGCCGTGTTGCTCGCCGGCTGATCCCGTTGCCCACGAGGTCTTCCTGCACCGCGGCGGTCACTCGGCGATCCTCGGCGCCTTGTGCTCCCGCGTTCGACTCCGCATCACAGTCGTTGGGGTGGAGGCTCCTCGCGATTCGATGATGCCAACCGGTAAACGCTCGCCACAGAACGTCCGTCCAGTTGCTCCTGGGTCAGCTCGAGCTCCACTCGTCGCTCGCACACTCAGTTCCTGAACTGTGTGGTTTGCTCGATCGGCACTGTACCTCCGAATGCTGAGTGATTGCCGCGATCATCAGTAGGCGCTTACCGATGATCGCGGAGGTGGTTTCGGGAGGAGTGCGGTAGACTACCGAGGGACAGGTATGAGATCAAAGATGGTTGATCGCCCGGTCGCAGAACTATCGGTGATCCGCAGGGAAGTCAGGCTTAGTCAGGTGGAACTCGTCACGCTGAGCGGCGTTTCTCGCCGAACCGTCGCGCTCGACGAGTTGGACGACACAATCTTGCACGCCGCCACACTCCGTCGCACTGCGGACGGTCTCGCGAGTAGCGGGGCCGCAAGGCTTGACCGCGCTGCTGCCGCCGAGTATTTTAGTGGCCCGGCGCGAGCCGCTGGGTTTGCCCCGGGAGACGTCAGCCGCCTGTCGGATGACGAGGTGCACGATCTGCTGGAGCAAGACGTGCGCGAGAGGAACGCACACCGGCCTGTTCACGCCTATCAGACGGTGGGGGGATGTGGCCCAGGCTCCAAGCGGATGATCTTGACAGTTGTTGAGGAAGTGCTGGCAAGGCGCCAGCCCGCGCGCCGGCACTAACCACGCAGAAGGGGGGACCCATGGGGAACGACGAAGTCGCAGCCGTTGCGGAGGAGCCAGCCGGACGCAAGCCGGCCGGTAGAACGGCGCCGAAGTGGGAGACGGACGCCCGCCAGCGCATCCGCAACGCCGTCCGCCGCTTCCACAAGCCGCTGGCCGACCTGGCCGCGCGAAGCTGCAGCAGTGGAGGGTTCCGTCCGCGCGGACCCGCGCCCGTCATTCATCAGGCTTCAGGTGGACAGCAAGGCCGTCCTGAGCGGAACCCTGACCCGCAGTGCAGTTATCTAGGGACGTCTACTGAATATCCGCTGACAGTCCTGGAGAGATGTCCCCACTATGGCTGAAGTCGCGCAAGAAACGATTCACCAAGACGAGACGCCGCTCGCCTTCTCGGAATTCCTGGAATCTGTCCCCCCCGGTGCGGTGATCCCGATCTCAGATCTCACGAAAGCGCGATACTACATGGGATCCTTGAAGCCAACGGGATATCAGATTGCCACGCCGGAATTACAGCTTCATTGCTCCGATGCAGCCTGCAATGGCATTCGCTTCTTCCGCCCATCGACCGGGAGTTATCCAGACATTCCTGACAAATTCTTCCACTTTTTCTATCTCACATATATCTGCTCAAATTGTCAGCGAGTCATGAAACACTTTTCGCTCGCCGCACAACGCAATATCGACGCAGAGAGTGGGTCGTGTATGAAGTTCGGAGAGCTACCTCCGTATGGGCCACCGACACCACCGAGACTATTCGCACTCATCGGTCCGGATCGAGAGTTGTTCTTACGGGGGCGACGGTGTGAGAATCAAGCTCTCGGTATCGGAGCATTCGTCTATTACAGACGAGTCGTTGAGGGTCAGAAGAACAGGATTCTCAACGAAATCATCAAGGTTGCGCGGAAGATTGGCGCGGCTCCAGAGCAGATCAAGACACTTGAAGACGCAATAACCGAGACACAGTTTTCCAAGGCCCTTGAAAGCGTCAAAGATGCACTGCCGCAGTCCCTGTTGGTGAATGGGCATAATCCGCTGACGCTCCTTCATTCGGCTCTCAGCCACGGCCTGCACCTGCTCTCAGATCAAGACTGCTTGACGCTCGCTCGTTCCATTCGCATCGTCCTAGCGGAGCTGTCCGAGCGCTTGGCTGACGCGCTGAAGGATGAGGCAGAACTCAATAAAGCGGTGGCGCGCCTGCTTGAACGCAAGGACGGTTAGCCCTTCGGCCCAGCCGATTGCACGCGGCGGCGGGTGTTGTGGAGACTGGGAGGATGTCCGTGGTCCCGAGCGCCGGAGTATGGTCGAGTCGGCGTTGACCTCTAGAATTGGGGCGGAGTCGTTGAGGATGTCGCCAGCAACGGTAAGGTGTGCTTGGAGTCGGTTTCGATGTCGATAAAGGATTCCTTGAAGACGTGGCTGGCAACCGTCGCTTGGGTGTTTGGCCGACGACAGTGGCGACGTTGCGCTAGGCCCGCGTGTGCCCCTCGAAGCCTAAGTGCTTGTCCGCCGACATTGGGTGATTGAGTCGCGCCGCCACCTACGGCGGGATCGCGGCAACTGTAATCGACTGGGAGGGGGCAGTAGTGGCAAGTCAAGACCGGCTTTCGAGACGAGCGGCGTTCGCCGCGCGAGCCAATGCATCGAGGCGGCCAGCGACTGTCGTCCCACGCGGCGGACCTCCACTGCTCGTGATCATCCTGGGCGCGACCGTGCTCATACTGGGCTTGGTCACCGTCGCCGTGCTCGCGTGGTACGCAGTCGCGACCATCCTTCCCGTCCTGCGGCCGCGGCAGCTCACCGCCGTGGAGATCGTCGACCGCTTCCATGCGGGTGGACTACCGGTGACGGAGGTCGTTGTCCTCACCGCGGATACCGATCCCAACAAGCTACTGGGGCGCCCGGGCGGCTACCTCGAAAAGGTGAGCTGGCGAGATACCCGCGTGAAGGTCAAGTACGGCGACATCGTCTCGCTGAGTGACGGTGGCAGCATTGAGGTCTTCGGCGACGCCGACGGCGCAGCGCGGCGGCGCGCGTACATCGAGGCGCTGTCCACCGCTGCGCCGATCTTCGGCCACTACGCGTTCCAGCACGGGAAGGTCGTCCTGCATGTGAGCAAGGACCTGACACCAGACCAGGCTGCGCAGTATCGTGCGGTGCTGGAGGAGGCTATGCGATGAGGCTGCCAGCGATGGTCCTACGAATCGTGCGCGGACACCGGTGGCCGGCCGCGGTGGTGTTCGCTCTTGGCGTCGGACTAATAGTGGCGCCAGCCTTCAGCCAGTCGGCCATCCCCAACGGCGCGTTCGTGCGAGACGCGGATGGCGTGCTGTGGCTGGTGCTCGGCGGGCAGCGCCACCATGTGGCCGTGTACCCGGCGGCGAGCGAGAGCCTGGCGGCAATCCCTGCCTCGGGCCAGTGGGTTGTCCCCAGCGAGACGGGCGCCGTACTCGGATCACGTCCGGATTGGGCTCAGGATTCGACACTGGCGGCCGCTGCCCCAGTGCCGGCGCCCCCTCTGCCGGCGGTCGAGCCCGGGCTGCGCGTGGTCAAGATCGGCTACGGCCAGACTACTGGCGCGCTTGGCGCGGTCGGCTACGGACTGATCGTGGACAACACGACGGGCAAGCCGCTCTACCGCAGCTTGATCCGCCTGGCCTTCTTCGACAGCGCCGGCACGATGATCCGTACGACATCGCCGACGGTGGAGCTGATTTATCCCGGCCAACGCCTCGGTCTCGCGGGCACCATCTACGTCGATGACGGCGTGCGGGTCGTTCGCGTCGAGCCGTCCGTCACGCTCGGACGCGCTGTGGAGGCGCCGCCATTCCCATTCAGCACTGCCGACGTGGGGCTGCGCACGGAGTTCTCCAGCACGGTCGCCGCGGGCATAGTGAAGAACGCGTCCTCGGTCGAGGTGAAGGACATCGCGGTTTCCGGGATCGCCTACGACAGCGCGGGGAACATCATCGGCGGCGGCTCGTCGAGCCTCAGCTTCATTCCCGCAAATGGCCAGGCTGCCGCGAAAGTGACGCTTCGATCATCTGTGGCGCCGGCTTCGGCAGAGCTGTACGCGACGTACAACTCGTACTCGCTTAGCCGATAGCGTACGATTCGAGGGAGGTATGACGATGGCCAATCGTCAGTCGCGCCGAAAGTCGCCTAGACAGACTTCGGCTGCGAAGCGTCCGAGAGCAGCACATGAACCAGGCTAACCGGACATGCCTCGGTCCCCGGGAGGCCAAGCTTCTAGTCAGGTACCTGGATGCAGTAGACGATGCGGTGACAGCTCGACTTGCGCGCGGCTTCAGCCCTCACGAAGACCATCTGACGTCGCTCCTGGCTGAAATGCTCGACGACAACCTCACCGCCCTGAGTCAACTTTCATTCCCACTGACCGCACTCCGGGCAGCACTGGCGAAGGAGCCCCGCACACTCGCAGCAAGTCTTTCTGTCGAAGCACGGCAATACCCTCCTCACATCGAGAGGAGGCTCACCTCGTCGGACATCGGCGTGATAGTCAGCTATCGTGACCATCTCGTCCCGAAATATTCCTTCGATAGTGGCGCCCTGTTTCAGGCCAAACGGCTTTTCCCATCAAAGCGTACCGGGGAAACGACATTCTCACTGCTCGACAGATTCGAGAGCTTTGATCCACAACAACTGTTCCGCCTGACCACGCTCGGACTACACTCGTCAGAATGGCGCATGCAACATGAATTGGCGCGTCTACGGGGCGGAAAACGTCGCGTCGGCCACTATCTGTTCTATTGTCCTCGTCCGGAGGCTTACTCTGATGCGTCCCGAGAGGAGGTACACCGGTATCTCATTAGCTCGGAAGGACTCTTTAATAATGCAATGAGGCTGCATCGCTACGAGCTCTCGTCCGACCCTGAACGACACGTTCCCGGGCTCATCGCCACTGGTTTGGATTGGCTTGTGGTCGCGTATCTGGACTCTAGCCACGGTGTACTCAGCGTCCGGGAGGCGAATAACAAGCCAACGGCCCGCGATGTCTTCCAGCGCATGTGGGAGGAGGCGTATCCTCTTTCGTGGTTTCTCGTCTACGGGATGTTGTTCGGAAACTGTGGCAGCAGCGAGCCAGATGACCTAGCACGTGTCCGCGGACAGATAGATGCTGCGGATACAGATGCTCCAATACTCCCGCGTTACGTGATCACTTTGGCTGTAGATGTGGGCAGTGTACAAGGGTAGACAAGGGGTCGAGTGGAGACTTCCTCAGACAACGAAAGGCAGAGGCCGCCTCACGGGTGCGTCGCCGAGGCAGGGCGATGCTCAGCGTTGGGATGACGCTGCCGCCCCGCGCGGTCAAGGCGTTTGAACTCTCGGCGTACCGACGGCTTGCAGCCGGTGTGGGGGCGCTGCGGCACGAGCCTCGCGAACTCACGGGGTGGCATACAAGTGACACCCAGGCACACAGGTGTCCAAGACATCCTTGAGATGCTAAGTCGCGGCAACAGCAAGAGTCGTCGGTGCAGTAGGCATCTACTCCGGCGAATGGGGACTGACGGGGTCACCGCCGACGGGGTGCCAGCAGGATGCGATGGGGGGTCTCGCCGAAATGGGAGACCGATGCGCGTGAGCGGGGGAATGTCACGTGGACGGGGCGGTAGTCGCGCGGTTGCTGCGCGAGCGAGTGAGCCAGCGCGAGGCGCGGTATGGTTTAGGGTTGGCGCGGGCGGACCACGATACGCAGTGGGTACCCGGGGGTAGACGGAACACCGGAAATCGGCAAGCACGAGGCGCATCGTCGCGCAGCGGATGCGCGAAGCTAGCCCGCGTCCTGCCGCCTGGACCGGAATCGCAACGGTAATGGCGCTTCGGTTGCCCCCACGTGCGGAGTGGCACGCGGTGGAATCCGCTGATGTCGGGTAGGTCCGCCTCTGTCCAGTCGTCTGCCCAGTGGTTGGTTCGTGCACGATGGTGACATCGTTCGGGTACGGCTGTCATTCGCCAGGAACTTTGAGCCACCTATCGCCATGAACATTGAGCCGCCCGTGTGGCCCGTGTTGTGTGCGTCGGTGGCGTGTCCAGGTAGCTTAGGGTAGCACCTCCGTGGTCAGTTTCGGTGCCCGTCGGGCGCGGTAGCTCGACCCATCGATCACCACCTGGTGCGCTCCGTGCGCGAGCCGGTCGAGCGCCGAGTTCCCCAGGATCGGATCGTCGAACAGCCCCAGCCACTCGTCCACCGCCCGGTTCGACGTGAACACGAAGCTGGACCGCCCGTGCCGCTCGATGATCAACTCGTACAGGTCCTGGCTCTGCTGCGCCGTCAGCCGGTGCAGCCCGAAGTCGTCCACGATCAACAGGTCTGGCGCCAGGTACCCGCGGAACACCGCCTCATAGCTGTGATCCGCCCGTGCCTGGTGCAGCGTCCGCAACAGACGATCCGCCCGCACGAACTGCACCCGGTGCCCGGCTCGCACCACCGCCGCCCCCAACGCCTGCGCCAGAAACGTCTTGCCCACCCCCACCGGCCCCACCAGTAGCACGTGCTCGCGCCGCCGCAGAAACTCCAGGCTGAACAACCCGCTGATCGCTCGCCGGTCCACCGTGATCGCCGCCTGCCAGTCGAACTGCTCCAGGCTTACCCGCTCCTCGAACCCGGCCCGCGCCAGCCGCGTCTCCACGGCGAGCTGATCCCGCCGCTGCACCTCATCGGCCAGCAGCACCGTCAGGAACGCCGCGTAGTCCAGGCTCTGTGCGCGCGCCAGCGCCAGCCGATCTGGCAGTGTCGGCGCCAACGCGCCCAGTTTCAGCCGCTTGAGCAGCCGCACCAGATCCGGATCCAGGCTCATCCTCCCACCTCCGTACCCAGCTCCGGGCCCAGCTCTTGATCCGGCCCGGCCGCCGCATGCGCGAAGCTCTCCCCGCCGCGTGCAAATCGCCCAGGCGGCAACGCCCGCACCCGCTCCTGGTCAGCCGTCCCCGAATCGGGTGGCCCCGATTCGGATGGCCACGGGAGCGGCAGCGTCTGCTCCCGCTCCAACGCCAACTGCACGATCCGCTCGACCCGCCGCACTTCCACCAGATCGAAGGCGAGTGCCCGCGCGCACGCCGGCTCCAGACGCGCCGCGCCGTACTGCTCGCACAGCCGCACCAGTTTCTGCGCCTGCCGGATCTTGCTCCACGGCACCGGCCCACCCAACAGCCGCCGCGTGAATTCCCCCACCGACGTGCCGTACCGGTCGGCTAGCGCGATCAGCCGGTCCGTCGAGCGGAGCGCGTAGGTGCTCTCCTCCGCGGGATAGTGCGCCACGTCGGTCTGCCGCTGGCCTCGCGCCGCGCGCGCCCAGGTCTGGACCAGCGTGCCATGCTGGTAGATCCGCACCAGATCACGATCGCCCCGTACCTCCAGCCTGGTCCCCGGTGGACACGTGTCGCACGGTACCGAGTACAGGGCTTGCTCGAAGCTGATGTGATGGTCCGGGTGCACCGTAACGTCGGCCCAGCGGGGCGTATCGTAGAGCGTGGTCGGGGCCGGCTGGAGCTGGGCGCGCTCCTCGGCGTCGAAGACGGCCAGTGGCACCCGGCGGGTGGTACCGTGGACCCGCTGGCCAGCCACCTCCACGCACCAGGCCCGGGCCTGGCTCCGCGCATCGGCAAGGTCGCGGAAACTGCCGCCTTTCCAGAAGCGGTCGCGCACGTACTGCATCATGCGCTCGACCTTCGGTTTGTCTTTCGGGTGGGCCACCCGAGCGGGATCGACCAGGATGCCGCGGGCCTGACTGTACTCCAGCAGCCCCCGGGTCAGGCGTGGCTGGTACGGATCTGGGCCGGCCACCGCGGCCGGGAAGTTGTCGGAGACCAGCCGCTGGGGCATGCCGCCGAAGAACTGCCAGGCCGCCTCCAGGCCTTCGATGGTGGCGGCCAGGGTCTGCTGGTAGAGCGGCCACACGAAGCTATGGCGGCTGTAGCCGAGGACCAGCACCAGGGCCCAGATCTGGCGGCGGCGACCGGTCGCCTGATCCACCAGCACGCCCAACCGGCCGAAGTCCACCTCGACCAGGTCGCCCGGCGGGCTCTCGGGCATGCGCACGGTGGTGGGTGGTGCGGTACCCAGGCGCTCGGCGGCGATGAAACGGCGCAGGGTGTTGTAGGAGATGGGCCGTGGCAGCTCAGGCGCGAGCAGCTCAAGGATGCGGGTCAGGCGCAGCCGTGGGGTGCGGTCGGTGCCCGCGAGCCAGGCGGCGATGCGCTCGCGGTGCGGGACCAGCACGGCCAGCGCCGGCGCGTAGCGACCGGCCGGCGGGCCGGGTGGACAGGGGAAGCGCCCCGGTGTGACGGTGGTCGCGGTCGCGCTGGCCGCCAACGCGCCCGGTGAAGCGGTCGCGGCCGGCTGCCCGCGCAGGTATTTGGCGACGGTGTTGCGAGCGAGCCCGGTCGCGCGAGCGATCGCGCGCAGGCTCTGGCCCGCGGCGTGGCGCCGGGCGGTCTCATCGACATGCATGCGGTGCACCTCCCGATAGGCCATGCGAACCTCCTGACGAGGTCCGGAACGGCCAGGCTGGAGGGCTGCCCGGGTGGCTCAATATCCTTGGCGACCGCCTGGCTCAATAACTCTGGCGAAATCGCCGCTTCGTGGCTCAATAACGTTGGAGAATCACACTAGCACGGGACGAGACGTCGTGGGTACCTGGCTGGGTTGACCATGCCTCCCGCGGCATGGTGTTAAATGCGGGGGAGAGGATGGCCGACCCGGGACGACGAGCAAACAGACGCAGCCGAAAGCACCGTGGGCTGTCCGCCGTCTCCAGATTTGCCGCACGCTGGCACCGCGGCGTCGGGGCGGCGAGCCTCCTCCCTGACGAACTCGGCGTCGAGCTGCGTTGGCAGGATGGCGGGGTGGATGTCCTCGGCGCGGCCGGCTGCGGTAGCGTCATCGCGCAGTCCTGCCTGATTCGCGGCACTCCGCTCCTTCCCGAGCAGGTTGCTCCACGAGTCGACCCACGTCCTCGTGGGGCATGATGTCGGGCTGTGCACTGACGGCTGGCTAGTGTCGCGTGCGGAGCGGGCGGCGAGGATTAGCGCCGCGGTGGTTTTGGGTATTCCGCGCGAAGTAGTCCGTCAACTTCTCCGCCACGAGGCGGCAATCGACCAGGTCGCGCTTTGACCGGCGGCACCCGTCGCGCTCGCGGCGCGTAGGGTGCTGCTTGCGATGAGTGCGGATGTAGACGCAACGAGCTTGCTCGAGGACGGTGCGGACCTTCGTTCCATCAGCGACCAGCTCGGCCATTCGGCGCTCGTCACCGCGACGGACATCTACGGTCACCGTCGGCTCGCACCCCTGGAGCGGTTACTGAAACGGGCCGACGATCTGCTCGGCGGAACGGGATCGTGAAGCGTTGCTTGCGCGTTGCTCACAGGGGCCGCGCAAACGAGGCGCTGACTAGATAGGGGCTCGCACTGCTGGAGGCGACGGGCGGATTCGAACCGCCGATGGGGGTTTTGCAGACCCCTGCCTTACCACTTGGCCACGTCGCCGTATCGCGGAAACCGTGCCGCCGCGAGACGGGGGAAGTTGGAGCGGAAGACGGGATTCGAACCCGCGACCCTCGCCTTGGCAAGGCGATGCTCTACCACTGAGCCACTTCCGCGAGGCGGCCGCGAGGGCCGCTACGTGCTCGGATTATTGCCCCGACCGGCCGGTGCTGTCAAATCTGACGGTCGCGAAACCCGTCGCCGGCAACCATGTGGACGGACGGGGGCGTCGAATCGTGGGATCCCGGCCCGCGTCACCGGGTGCCCGATTGATCGTGGCTCGGCGGAACATCGGGACGAAGACACCCGGCCGGGATCCTACGGGCGGTGCGCGGGCGGCACCGCGGGCGGCCCGCCGCCGGGAGTCGAGCCTCGGTTGGTTGGCTTGGGTGCGCCCGGTGGCGAGCCGGCCGGGCCGCCGCGGCTGGGCGGCACGAGCAGGCTAGCATCCGAGACCGCATTGTTGGCCGGATTGCTGTCGATCAGTTGTTGGGCAGGGGCGACCGCGGCGGACGCCGTGACCGTGAGGGTGCCCGCGTCGGTGCCGGTCACGCGGGCCGCGGCCCCGGTGGCGGTGCTGCCCGTGATTACGTAGGTCACGCTGCCGCCGGTGGGAATCGTGGCGGTGGTACCGATCGAGCCGCTACCGCTCGGTGCACCGCAGGTGGCGCCGCTCGCTCCGGAGCAGGTCCACGTCGGGCCAAGCAGGCCGGCCGGTAGCGGGACGGAGACGGTGGCACTCGCGGCCGTCAAGGGGCCGGCGTTGGTGATCAGGGCGGTGAAGCTGATCGACTGGCCGGGCGACAGCGATGAGCGGTTGTCGGTCAGGGTGACGGCCAGGTCCACGGTGTCCGCCTCGAACGCGCCGATGTCGCAGTGGGTGTCGATGATTCTGGGCTTGCCGCGCTGATCGGTGCTGGGGCTGAGCGCGGCGCAGGTGGCATCGTGGCCGGCGTTGAGGGCGACGGAGCCGGCCAGCAGGGCGCGAGTGGCGGTGGGACCGCCGTTGTTTTGGAGCGGTCCGAGGTTGGTGGCGGCGTTGATGGTGAAGCCGGTGCCGCAGGAGGTGCCGGAGTCCTGGAGGTTGTTGGTACTGCCAGCTCCGGCGGTGCCGAAGCAGTTGGGGCCGGCGATCTGGTTGGCCACAATCGTGTTCTTGAGGGTCATGGTGCCGCCGTCGGTGTAGATGCCACCGCTCAAGACGGCCGAGTTGCGGCTGATGGTGGCGTTGGTGGCGGTGAGCGCGTCCCCGTTGTAGATGCCGCCGCCCTTTAGGCCCCCCGTATTGCCACTGACCGTGCTGTTGACGAGGGTGAGCGTCGCGTCGCTGAAGATGCCGCCGCCATCGCCGCTCGCAGCATTGTCGCTGACCGTGCTGTTCTTGAGCGTGAGCGGTCCAACGCTGAATATGCCGCCGCCGTCGCCCCCGGAGTTGCCGCTGATAGTGTCATTGGTGAGGGTGAGCATTCCCGAGTTGAGGATGCCACCGCCGGCGCTATTGTTGCCGCCGGTGATGGTCAAGTTGCTGATGCTTACCGTGACGGATGCCACGGCGAACACGCGACTGGCGTGGCCGCCGCTGATCGTCAATGAGGCGGCGGACGGGCCGTTGATGGCGATTGAGTGGGAGATCGTGAGCTCAGTGCCGCCCAGGGTGATCGTGCCGGTGACAGTGGGGGCGAAGGAGATAACATCCCCGTTACCGGCCGCGGCGATGGCCTCCCGCAGTGAGCAGTCGGCCACGGAGCAGGCGCCGTCGGCGGTGTCGGCGGTCTTGGTGACCACAAAGGTGGCCTGCTCGAAGGCACCGACATCGCAGGGGTCGCCCGCCGTCTTTGCGCGCGGAGCGCCCCGCTGATCGGTGTCCGGGCACGCGGTATTGCTGCCGGCGTTGAGGGCGGCCGAGCCGGCCAGAAGGGCGTGCGTAGTGGTGGGGCCGCCGTTGTTTTGGAGGGTTCCGAGGTTGGTGGCGGCGTTGATGCTGAAGCCGGTGCCACAGGAGGTACCGGAGTCCTGGAGGTTATTGGTGCTGCCCGCGCCGGCCGTGGTGCCAGCGCAGTTGTTGCCGGTGGTCTGGTTGGCCACGATGGTGTTCTTCAGCGTGAGGGTGCCACCCGCGGCGTAGATGCCACCGCCGCTTCCGGCGGAGTTGCCGGTGACGGTGGTATTGGTGAGGGTGAGTGTCCCGTTGGTGAAGATTCCGCCGCCCGTGATGGCCAGGGAGTTGCCGCTTACGGTGCTATTGGTAGCGGTGAGCGTCCCGGCGTTTGTGATGCCGCCGCCGAAGACAGCGGCCCCGTTGCCGCTGATCGTGCTGTTAGTCAGGTTAAGCGTTCCCGCGTTGGCGATGCCGCCGCCGCTGCCAGCCGACGCGTTGCCGCTGATGAGGCTGTTGGCGACGGTCAGAGTGACGGCCGGGGCAGTGAGGATACCGCCGCCGCCAGACGCGTCCCCACTGCCGCCCGTGATCGTCAAACCGCTGATGCTGATGGTGCCAGCAGTGACATTGATCACACGGCTGAGATTGGCGCCACTGACTGTCAACAAGGAGGCGCCCGGGCCGTTTACGGTCAGCGACTTGGAGATTGTGAGCTGCGTGCCGCCGAGCGTAACGGTGCCGACGACGGCGGGGGAGAAATTAATGACGTTGCTGCTGTCGCCGTTTGCGTTGGCGGTGAGGATGGCGTCGCGCAGGGTGCAGGTGCCGTCGCAGGTCCCGTCGCCGGCATCGCCGGTCAGGTTGACCGTGAACGTTGCCGCCTCCGCGCGGGTCGGCCCGGCCAGCCAGAGCGCAAGCGCGGAGGCGAGCGCGGTCAACCCGCGTCCACAGGCGCGGTACCAATCCAGGCGGTGCCCCATGTCTCCCCCCGAGCCGCCTCGCGCGACAGGACGGCGGCCATTCGCGGACTTCGGTGCGCAATTATAGCGCGATGGCGCGATGGCACGTGCGCTCAGTTTTGCGCTAACGCGCGGAATGAGCGCGGTGCTCATGCGCGCGGCGGACCCAGACAGGAGTGCGTGGGTCCGGGTGGCGCCGCCGTTGTCCGCCAGCGGACCCAGATTGACGGAACCGCTCGCCGCGAACGCGGCGGAACAGGAGGCCGAGGCGGAGTCCTGCAGATTGTCGGCGCTGCTAGCGGCGGCGGTGGTGCCTGAGCAGTTGTCGCCGGCGGCCTGATTTGCCACGATTGTGTTTTTCGGGGTCAAGGTGACCAGGTTGGCGATGCCACCGCCGGTGCCCGCCGAGTTGCCGGCGATGGTCAGGTTCAGCCCCGAGAGGGTGGCGTTGCTGGCGAAATGAATGCCGCCGGAGCCATTCGCCGTGTTGTTGGCGATGGTTGAGTTGATCGCGACCACACTGGAGGACGGGCGGGCGTACATGGCCCCTCCGTCGCCGGCGACGACGAAGTTTCCGCAGATGGCCGACTGCGATACGGCCAGCGTTGCGCCATCATCCAGCAGAATTCGCCCGCCACTGCGCATGTTCAGCCACCCGCCCGTGACGTTCAGTAGAACGATGCCGAGCGCCACAATGTTCGCACGGTTGACGATGCGCCTGGGATCGCCGGTCACGGTCACTGAGCGCGTGTCGCGGCCCGCGATGGTCAGCGTCTTGGTCACCGGAAGCTCACCACGGGTGAGCATGATGGTGGTGCTCATGACGGGCGACGAAGGTCACGGTGTTGCTGGCGTCAGCGTTCGCCTTGGCCGTGAGAATGGCGTCGCGAAGGGTGCAGGTGGCGCCACATGCGCCGGTTCCGCCGTCGCCTGAGTCGGTTACGACCAGCGACGCCGCTTTGACAGAGGTAGGCAAGCGTAGCCAGGCGGCCAGGAGGGACAGAATCACCGACCACCGCGCGATCCGAAGGGCTCCGGGCACGCCCATGTGACCCACTCCCAGGCCCCCCGCAGGTGTCGGTCGAGCCGCACGCCGACGAGAGAACGAAATGGTGGTGGCGCGTGGGGCGTGCGCGTGGGTGCTGCGTACGTTGGGGCGGTGGAGAGACGCTCAGCGGGGTGTGTGCCCGGAAGACCGCGCATCCGAGCGGCGTTGCGAGTACGAGTATCTCGGCATCAACGCGTGCCGATTGGAGCGTGTCGCGGGAGTTAGCGTGACGATGGGGGTTCAAGTCTGTTGCCGCGGTGTGAGACGGCGAGCAGGGGGGCGCACCGTCGGCGGGGCGCGGCCGGGGTCCTACGGGCGATGCGCGGGTGGCACCGCGGGTGGCCCGCCGACGGGAGTCGAGGCTCGGTTGGTTGGCTTGGGTGCGCCCGGTGGCGAGCCGGCTGGGCCGCCGTGGCTCAGCGGCACCAGCAGGCTGGCATCCGTGGCCGTGTTGCTTGCCGGATTGCTATCTATCGCCGCCTGGGCGGCGGCTAGTGCGGCGGTGGCCGTGACCGTGAGGGTGCCGGCGGCTGTGCCCGTGACGCGGGCGGTGGACCCGGTGGCGATGATGCCGGTGATCACGTAGCTCACGCTGCCGCCCGTGGGGAGTGTGGCCGTGCTGCTGATCGAGCCGCTGCCGTTGGGAGCGCCGCAGGTGGCACCCCCGATACCGGCGCAGGTCCAGGTGGGTCCGAGCAAGCCAGCCGGCAGGGGGATGGATACGGTGGCATTGGTGGCCGGTGAGGGGCCGGCGTTGCTGACCAGCGCAGTGAAGATGATTGACTGGCCGGGCGCCAGAGACGCGCGATTGTCTGTCAGGCTGACGGCCAGGTCGGCGAGCTCCGTCTCAAACGCGCCGATGTCGCAGTGCGTGCCAATGATCCTGGGCTTGCCGCGTTGATCGGTGGCGGGGCTGATAGCGGCGCACGTGGTGTCGTGGCCGGCGTTGAGCGCGGCGGAGCCCGCGAGCAGGGCGCGAGTGGCGGTGGGACCGCCGTTGTTTTGGAGCGGTCCGAGGTTGGTGGCGGCGTTGATGGTGAAGCCGGTGCCGCATGAGGTGCCCGAGTCCTGAAGGTTGTTGGTGCTGCCGGGGCCGGCGGTGCCGGAGCAGTTGGGGCCCGACGTTTGGTTGGCCACGATAGTGTTCTTGAGTGTCATGGTGCCACCGGTGTTGAGGACACCGGCAGCAATGCCAGGAGTCGAATTGCCGCTGACGGTGGCGTTGGTGACGTCGAGCGTCCCGGTGTTGTAGATTCCGCCGCCGAGAGCCGCGGAGTTGCCGTCGACCGTGACGTTTGTGAGATCGAGCGTTCCGTCGTTGGAGACACCGCCGCCGCCAATAGCGCCCCCGGAGTTGCCGCTCACGGTGACGTTGGACACGACGGCCGTGCCTATGTTGGCGATGCCGCCGCCCCGGATATCCCCTCTATTGCCGCTGATGGCACTATTGGTGAGGGTGAGCGTGCCCACGTTGAAGATCCCGCCACCTTCGGTGGTACGTCCGCCCGTGATGGTCAAGCCGCTGATGCTCACGACGCCGGCAGAGATCTCGAGCACGCCACTGGCGTTGCCACCGCTGATCGACAACGAGGAGGCTCCCGGCCCGCTGATGGTGATTGATCGGGAGATGACCAGCGGAGTTCCGCCGAGGGTGATCGTGCCGGTGACGGCTGGGGCGAAGGATACGACCTCGCCGCTGCCGGCCGTGGCGATCGCTTCACGCAGGGAGCAATCGGCCACGGAGCAGACGCCGTCGCTGGTGTCGGCCGTCTTGGAGACCACGAAGGTGGCCTTCTCGTAGGCGCCTACGTCGCACGGGTTGCCCGCGGTCTTCGTGCGCGGAGCCCCCCGCTGATCGGTGTCCGGGCAGGCGGTGTTGCTGCCGGTGTTGAGCGCGGCCGAACCCACCAGTAGTGCGTGCGTGGCGGTGGGTCCGCCGTTGTCCTGGAGCGGTCCGAGGTTGGTGGCGGCGTTGATGGCAAAGCCGGTGCCGCACGAGGTGCCGGCGTCCTGGAGGTCGTTGGTGCTTCCGGCGCCGGCTGCCGTGCCGGAGCAGTTGCCACCGGCGGTCTGGCTGGCCACGATGGTGTTTTTCAGGGTCATGGTGACCAGGTTGGCGATGCCACCGCCGGTGCCCGCCGAGTTGCCCGTGACGGTCGTGTTGATGAGATCGAGCGAGCCGTTGTTGTAAATTCCGCCGCCGCTGCTGGGCGCTGAGTTGCCGCTGAGCGTGCTGTTGGTGAGGGTGAGTGTCCCCCCGTTTATGATGGCGCCACCGTTGGCCACGGCCGAGTTGCCGCTGATGGTGCTGTTGGAGACGGTGGCCGTTCCAGCGTTGGCGATTCCGCCGCCGCTGCCGGCTGACGAGTTGCCGCTGACGGCGCTGCTGGTGAGGGTGAGCGTCCCCGCGTTGAGGATACCGCCGCCACCGAAGAAGTCCGAGTTGCCGCCGGTGATAGTCAAGCCGCTGATGCTCACGGTTCCAGCCGAGACGACGAATACCCGGCTGGCGCTGCCACCGCTGACTGTCAACGAGGAGGTGCCGGGGCCGTTGACGGTTAGCGACTTCGAGATCGTGAGTTGCGTGCCGCTGAGGGTGATGGTGCCGAAGACGGCAAAGCTGATGACGTTGCTGGTATCGGCGTTGCCGTTGGCGGTGAGGATGGCGTCGCGCAGGGTGCAGGTGCCGTCGCAGGTCCCGTCGCCGGCGTCGCCGGTCAGGTTGACCGTGAACGTTGCCGCCTCCGCGCCGGTCGGCCCGGCTAGCCAGAGCGCAAGCGCGGCGGCGAGCGCGGTCAACCCGCGTCCACAGGCCCGGTACCAATCCAGCCGGTGCGCCATGTCTCCCCCCGAGCCGCCTCGCGCGGCAGCCATTCGCGAACTTCGGTGCGCGATTATAGCGCGAGGGCGCGTTGGCGCCCGTTCGCGCTAGCGCGCGGGATCGGCGCGGTGCTCATGCGCGTGACGGGCGGACGTGGCGAAGCGCACCGCGTCCAGCGCCATCGCGAGCATGAGCGTCTCAAAGCCGTTGGTTCCCGGGCGGAACAGGTCTCGGACATCGGCGTAGCGTGGATGGTTCAACACTGTTGTCCGCGCGCGAAACGTGGACCAGTGGGATGCGCCGTAGGTGAAGCCGAGACGCTCGTAGCTGCGCCGGGCGCGCACGTTGAAGGCGGCCACGGTGAGCACCATGGCGCGGAACCCCATGGGCCCAAAGTAGTGGTCCAGAAAAATCAGGAGCGCTTCCGTGCCGAGGCCGCGGCCGATGTGGGCGGGGCTGAGGTCGATTCCCAGCTCCGCCACGGTCTGTTCCCGGTTGACGTCGCGGAGGAAGATGCGGCCGATCATCTGGCGGTCCTCTCCGCCGAGGGCATCGATCGCGAACGGGATCTGCCGCTGACGGTGCACCACCTCGTCGTACCAGGCGTCGCGCATCGAGCCGGACATCGGCTTTGGGTCAAAGTGCTCGTAGAGCGGATCGGTGTGGCGCGGCCAGGCCTGCCAGCGGTCTACGTCTCGCCGCGTGAATGGCCTGATCGCCGTGCGGGCGCCAGTTGTCAGGTACGGGATGGTCACGGTCATGGCGGGTTGCCAAGTCGGGCGGCGATGTCGGCCGCGGATTCCACGTCGAGCTCCAGTGTCTTCGTTCGCGAGGCCGCTCCGCGGATGACCCGCACCTGCCGCGGGCGCAGCCCCAGCGCTTCGGCGACCGCGCGCTCCACGGCCGCGTTTGCCTGACCCTCCACCGGTCGGGCGCGAACGCGGACGAGCAGCCCACCGCGATCGTCCAGATCGACGGACTCGCGGCTTGCGCCGGGGCGTACCGTGACGGTCACGTGGATCACTCGCTCTCCTGGTCGGGGCAGGCGTGGGGGCAGGTCTGACGGCGGGGAGGGGGCGCCGGGGCGTGTTATACTTCGAGCGCCCGGCGCCGAGCCGGGCACTGTTATTGGATGGGAAGCTGAACCCTTAGATGTTCCAGGCGCCACGCGGTACCCGCGACATTTTGCCAGCAGAATCACCCGCGTGGCGGCACCTCGAGTCGGAGGCGCTCGCGATGGCGGCGCGATTCGGCTACCAGGAGATCCGCACGCCCACGTTTGAGGACGCGGCGCTGTTTCTGCGTGGGGTGGGCGAGGGCACGGACATCGTGGACAAGGAGATCTACCGCTTCCTGGACAAGGGTGGCGCCGACGTTGCGCTGCGGCCGGAGGCCACGGCCGCCGTGATGCGGGCGTACTTGCAACACGGGATGGGGAGCTTGCCCCAGCCGGTGCGACTGTCCTCCATCCTCACGGTGTTCCGCTACGATCGGCCGCAGGCAGGCCGCTACCGGGAGTTTCGCCAGTTCAACATCGAGGCGATTGGGGATCCGGATCCGCTGGTGGATGCGGAGGTGATCGCGATCCTCTGGAGGTACCTGGAGGGACTGGGGCTGCGGGGCCTGAAGATCCTGCTCAACAGCATCGGCGACGGCACCGATCGGCCACATTTCATCGCGGCGCTGGTGGCCCACTACGGGGCGCGGCGCGACCTGATCTGCCACGACTGCCAGCGTAGGCTGGAGACCAACCCGCTGCGCCTGCTGGACTGCAAGAACTCCCGCTGCCAGGAGTCCATCGCCACCGCGCCGCGCACGCTGGACTACCTGAGCGCGGAGAACGAGCGGCACTTCAGCATGCTGCGTCGATATCTGGACGGCATGGAGCTTCACTACGAGATCACGCCCACTCTGGTGCGTGGGCTGGACTACTACACGCGGACGGTGTTTGAAGTGGTGCCACCATCGGTGGGCGCGCAGTCTACGATCGGCGGCGGTGGCCGGTACGACGGGCTGGCGGAGCAGGTGGGTGGCAAGCCGACGCCGGGCGTGGGGTTTGCCACCGGGTTGGACCGGATCCTGCTCAACCTGCGGGAGCAGGCTCTGTGGCTGCCAGAAGAGGACACGGTGTACGTGTTCTTCGCCGCGATGGGGGACGCCGCCAAGGCTGAGGCGGCCATCCAGGCGGACCGGGCGCGGCGGGCCGGCCTGCGGGTGATGGTGGGGACAGGTGACCGCGGGATGAAGGCGCGAATGCGGCAGGCGGATGCCAGCCAGGCGCGGCTGGCGGTCATCATTGGCGACGATGAGCTTGCCAGCCAGCAGGCCACCGTACGGGACCTGAGCAGCCGGGCCCAGGAGCAGATACCGCTCAACGGCCTTGTGGAGCGGCTGGTGGCCACGAAGGGCGAGGGCCTGGCATGACAGCGCCCCGTCCACCCCTTGTGGAGCGCGCCGCGGAGGCCCACCATCGATTTGTCGAGATCGAGGCGGAGCTGGTGAAGCCAGAGGTGATCTCAGATCCGGAGGCCCTCCAGCGGTTCGGCCGCGAGCGCTCAGATCTGGAGGCGCTGGCCACCGCATACGCCAGATTCGACTCTGTGGAACGCGAGATCGGCGATGCCACGAGCATGCAGGCCGAGTCTGACGATGAGGAGATGAAGGCCTTCCTCCGAGAGGAGGAGGAGCGGCTGGGCGCGGCCCGCGAGGGCCTGCTGGCGGAGATCAAAGAGTTGCTGCGGCCGCGGGACCCGAACGACGCGCGCGACGTGATCCTGGAGATCCGCGCGGGCGCGGGCGGCGAGGAGGCCAGCCTGTTCGCTGCCGAGCTCTTCCGGATGTACCAGCGCTACGCGGAGAACCGGCGCTGGAAGACCGAGGTCCTGAACACGAACGAGACGGACCTCAAGGGCATCCGTGAGATCACCGTGGAGGTCAAGGGTAAGGGCGCATTCTCCCGACTCAAGTGGGAGAGCGGCGTGCACCGCGTGCAGCGAGTCCCCGTGACCGAGGCGGGCGGACGTATCCACACCTCCACCGCCACCGTGGCCGTGCTGGCCGAGCCGGACGAGGTGGAGGTGAACATAGACCCGAATGACCTGAAGATAGACGTGTACCGATCGGGCGGACACGGCGGTCAGAGCGTGAACACCACGGACTCGGCGGTGCGGATCACGCACCTGCCGACGGGTGAGGTGGTGACCTGCCAGGATGAGCGGTCTCAGCTCAAGAACAAAGCGCGGGCCATGGCCGTGCTGCGTGCCCGCCTCTACGAGCGCGAGCGCCTGCGGAGCCACTCCGAGACGGCCGAGCTACGCCGATCGATGGTGGGCACCGGCGATCGATCGGAGAAGATCCGCACCTACAACTTCCCCCAGAACCGGGTGACCGACCATCGGATCGGTGTCACGCTGCACAACCTGCCCGGGGTCATGCAAGGGGAGCTGGAGCCGCTTATCGATCAGCTAGCGGTGGCGGCCGAGCGCGAGCTGGAAGAGGGCAGCTAGAAGCACCTTGGCAGCCACTCTGGATCGTGCCGTGGCGCCCGCGACGGTTGGCGAGGCGCTAGCGTTGGCAGACCATCGGCTACGCGCCGTGGGTCTCGACTCATCGGAGGCACTCGTGCTTGTGGCGCGCGTGCTGGACGTGAGCCGGGCGAGCGTGCTGGCCAGCCCGGAGCGGCCGCTCAGCGCAGATGAGACCGCTCGGTTCGCGGCGTGGCTTGGCCGCCGCGAGCGGCGCGAGCCATTTGCCTACATCCTGGGCGAGCGGGAATTCTACGGGCTTGACTTTCAGGTGGACGCCCGGGTGCTGGTTCCCCGTCCGGAGTCGGAGCTCATTGTCGAGCTGGCGCTGGATCGTGTGGGGGCGTTGAGGTGGACGGGTCTGGAGCGGCCGGTCGTCGTGGATGTGGGCACGGGAAGCGGCGCCCTAGCGTGGTCGGTCGCGGTTCACGCGCCGACGGCGCGGGTTATCGCCAGCGACGTGTCCGCGGCCGCCCTGCAGGTTGCGGCCAGGAATCGGTCTGCCCTGCGGGTCACTCGGAGCGGGTGTCTGATCCAGGGTGACCTGCTGGCGTGGCTCGGCGGTCGCGCGGACATCGTGATGGCGAATCTGCCGTACATCCCGTCGGCTGCCATAGGTGGGCTGATGCCAGACGTGCGTGAGTTCGAGCCTTGGCTGGCGCTGGACGGTGGACCGAGCGGAATGTCGCTCATCGAGCGCCTGATCTCGCAGCTTCCGGATCACCTTTGCAGCGGCGGCGTCGCGTTGCTGGAGCTGGACCCGCCGCAGGTTGAGCCCGTGCGGCGACTGGCGGGTTGGGCGGAGGTAGTTGTGCACCGCGATCTGGCGGGACTCGATCGCGTGGCGGAGCTGCGCCGGCGGTGAGTGCCAGGACCATCGTGCTGACGGTGGATCCTGAGCACCCGGATGCGGGAGCGATCGAGCGCGCCGCGGACGTGCTGCGCTCGGGCGGGCTCGTAGCATTCCCCACCGAGACGGTGTACGGGCTCGGCGCGAGCGCGTTCGACGATGTGGCGGTGCGGAGAGTGTTTGCCGCCAAGGAGCGCGCGGCGGACGATCCGCTGATCGTGCACGTGGCGGACCCGTCCGAGGTGGCGCGAGTAGCGCGGCGCGTTCCGTCAACGGCTCAGGTGTTGATGGAATCGTTCTGGCCCGGCGCGCTCACCCTGGTGCTGGAGAAACTGCCGGTGATCCCCGACAGCGCCACGGCTGGCCGCGACAGCGTGGCGGTGCGGTGCCCCTCGCTGCCACTGGTGCACCGCTTGATCCAGGTCGCCGGCGTGCCGTTGGTGGCGCCTAGCGCCAACAGGTTCACACGGACCAGCGCCACGGAGGCCGCGCACGTGCTCGCGGATCTGGATGGACGGATCGACCTGGTGCTGGATGGTGGCCCGACTCCGATCGGCATCGAGAGCACCGTGGTGGATGCCCGGCAGGACCCACCGGTTCTGCTGCGGGCTGGTGCGGTGACGGTCGAGGCTCTCGAGCAGGACCTGCTGGAATCTGGCAGGCCGGCGTTGGCATTTCCATCTACGGACGCGGCTGGAGTAGCGCCGGGCCAGATGCTGAAGCACTATGCGCCGCGCGCGCGTCTCGAGTACTTTCAAGGCAGTCGAGACGCCGCGCTTCAGGCGATGGACAGCGAGGCGCGGGCGTTGCTCGAGACGGGCAAGCGCGTTGGGGCGCTGCTCTGCGCGGAAGATGCCGGCGCGCTGGACCGTGGCGTCGCGCTAGTGATCGTGGGCAAGACGGGCGATCTCCCCGCGATTGCACGGAGCCTCTTTGCGGCGCTCAGGCGGCTCGACGACGCGGGCCTGGACGTGATCCTGGTGCACGACTTCGGCGGCGACGGACTGGGCCGGGCGATCCGAGATCGGTTGACGCGCGCGGCGAGCGGTCGGGTGCGGCTGGCGGAGTGAGCCTCGCTGCGCCCCGGAGGAACAATCACCGCCGCCCATCCTTCGGCAGCATCGAGGTGGGCACCAGCATCGCCAGCGAGATCCCGCACAGCAGCAGCAATCCGGCCGTGAATGAGCCGGTCGTGTCCTTCAACAGCCCCATCATGGCCGGGCCGCCGAAGCCGCCGACCTCGCCCACCGTGAAGTAGATCCCGGCGGCGGCGCCCATGGCGGCGGCGCCCACCTCGCGCAGGTCCATCAGGATGGACATGAGCAGCGGCAGAATGGCGCCAGCGCAGAAGCCTTGCACCATCAACAGCAGCGGCACGGCGATCCCGCTGGCGACGCTCATGGAGCCCAGCGCCGTGCCGATGATGGCCAGGAGCGCGAAGACCGTCCGCTGCCGACCGAAGATCGGGGCGACGCGGGAGACCAGGATGCTGCCGGCGATACCGCAGAGCCCCGGCAGCGCGGCCAGGTAACCGGCCTGGGCAGCGGTCATCCCGCGGCTCTCCAGGATCTGTGGTAGCCAGCTTCTGAACCCGTGGCCGGTCATGAAGCCGGTGAAGCCCACGATGACCACCAGCCACACCGCCCGCGCCCGCAGCACCACCCGGCAGGCCTCGCCAAAGCTGACGCCCGCCGCCCTGCCAGCGATCGCGCGGGGCGGCTCCTTGGCGCGCCACAGCCAGACACCCGTGATGACCACGACGATGAGGCCGTACAGGGCGAAGACGGCCCGCCAGCTTTCCAGCAGCGGCAGCACCACACTGTTCGTCAGCGCCAGCGTGAGCACACTCCCGGTTGCGGAGCCGGTAGTGTAGATTCCCGCGGCCACGCTGCGCGGTCGACCCTGGAACCAGGTGGCGATCACCTTGGGCAGGCCGATGGAGATGATGGGCCCGCCGATGCCGAACAGACCCACGGAGGCGAGCAGCACGGGGAACGACCCGGCCAGGGCACGGAGAAACGCCGAGGCAGCGACGATGCTGGTGCCGATGGCCAGCGCCCAGCGGGTGCCCAGCTTGTCCACCAGCAGGCCAGAGGGATACGAGGCCACGATGTACACGAGCTGCCACGCGCCCAGCACCACGCCGACCTGGCCGTAGCTCAGGTCAAGCTCGGCACGGATGGGTGTGATCAGGGTGGACAGCGAGACGGAGACGGAGCCAAAGCCGAAGTAGGCCAGCCAGGCCAGGGCGAGCATGGGCCAATCGGCGCGGTCTTCTGGCGCGGCCACTCTGGGCGCGCTCTGCACGGTAGCGATCTGGGTGTTCCTCTCTGTGCGGGCCTGGCCGCGCGGCCCGAGCCCGTCGGGCAGCGGCCAGATGTGGTGAGCTATCGCCCGCTGCGCTAGGATACGACCGGCCGAGAACCCATGGCGAGAGGGGCTGGCATGGCGAGTGCGTACGACCGCATCCGCGGGATGCTGAACGCGGGGAGCTGGGTGGTGCTGGGCGGGCCGATGGGCGCCGAGCTGGTGCGGCGGGGCGTCCGCTGGCGTGGCCACGGCATGCTCACGGACGGGCCGGCCGTTCAGCGGCTGTACGCGGACTACCTGGCGGCAGGGGCGGACGTCATCCGCACCAACACGTTCCAGCTCAACCGGCGGATCTACCTGGACGTATTCCGAGACGCAAACCACATGGCCCATATCGGCGCGCCTGGGCTGGCCAAGCGGCACAGAGATCTGACCCGCCGGGCGGTAGAGCTGGCCCGCGCGGCGCGCGACTCCGCTGGTCGGAGCGAGGCGGCCATCGCCGGGGTGCTGGCGCCCCTGGAACACGCGTTTCGACCAGACCTGGCGCCGCTGCCGGAGATCGCTGCCCAGGAGCATGCGGAGCTTGCCGGCATCCTCAAAGACGCGGGCGCTGACCTGCTCATCCTGGAAAGCATGAACACGCTGCCAGAGGCGCGGGTGGCCGCGGCCGCCGCCGCCCGCACGGGGCTGCCCTTCTGGGTCAGCTTCACCCTGGGGCCAGACGGCCTGCTGCTGGGCGGTGACCTGCCGGCCGGCGCGGCGCGGGCCATGCGCGATCAAGGGGCGGAGGCGGTGCTGGTGGCGGGCGTCCCGCCGGCCGATGTCGCTCGCGGACTGGGTGGCTTCGGGACGGACGGCACGTTGGGGGCGGCCCCATTCGTCGGACGCTACGATCCGCCGTCCTGGAAGTTCGAGTTCTTCCCCCGCTTCTGCGATCTGGAGATCGCCACGCCCTCCATCGTGGCGGATCGGGTACCTGAGTGGCGCGGGGCGGGCGCGCGGATCATCGGGACGGACGGTGGGGCGGGCCCGGAGCATACGGCGGCGCTGGTCGCGGCCAGGGGGCGAGGAGCATGAGCGTCTCAACGCACTACGCGGCCATCAAGGCGAAGCTGGACCGGGGGCGCACCGTCATCCTGGACGGCGCGATCGGCACGGAGATCCTGCGGCGAGACGTGACCTGGGCGGACCACCAGGTGATAGACCGGCCCACGGTCATCCGGGCGATCCACGAGGACTACGTGCGGGCGGGGGCGGACGTGATCTCCACCAACACGTTCCAGCTCACCCGCCGCGCGCTCTACAACCACTTCCGCGACGACGCGCACCGCGAGTACATCGGGGCGCGGGACCTGCCGGACCGGGCGGAGAAACTGCTCCACGCGGCGGCGCGGCTGGCCGTGGAGTCGCGCGACGCGGTCGCCGATGGACGCCCGGTGGCGGTGGCCGGCGCCATCACTACCCTGGAGTGGTGCTTCCGGCCAGACCTCTCGCCCAGCCCCACCCAGGCGCGGGCCGAGTATCGCGAGACCATCCAGACGCTGGCGGACGCTGGCTGCGACCTGGTCCTGGTGGAGACGGTAAACTCCGTCTCGGAGGCGGCCTCAGCGGCCCAGGCGGCGCGTGACGTGGGGCTGCCCTGCTGGATGGCGTTTGTCCCCGATGAGGACGGCAAGCTGTTCTCCGGCGAGACCATGGCGGATGCCGCCGCGGCCATGGCCCCGCTGGGCGTGGCCGCGGTGCTGCTGAACTGCGCGCCGCCGGACGACTGCCGGGCGGGTCTGGAGAAGCTGGCGGACGCCGGCTATCCGGCCGCCGGGATCTACCCGCACATCGGCCGATTCGATCCGCCGGAGTGGCTGTTCACGGATGAGTACCCGCCAGACCGCTACCTGGCGGAGGCGCGCGGGTGGCACCGAACCGGCGCGCGGGTCATCGGCGGCTGCTGCGGGACCACGCCAGATCACATCGCCCGCCTGGCCGCGGCGTTCGCCGACTGACCGTGGCAACAGCCACCTCGCGGCCCTACGACGCGATCGTGGTGGGCGGCGGCCACAACGGGTTGGTCTGTGCCGCCTACCTCGCCCGGGCCGGCCAGCACGTCCTGGTGCTGGAACGGCGCCACCTGGTGGGCGGCGCCGCCGTCTCGGAGGAGCTTTTCCCGGGCTACAAGGTCTCCACCGCCAGCTACCTGGTGAGCCTGATGCAGGAGAAGATCATCCGCGATCTGGACCTGCCACGGCACGGCTACCACGTGTTCCCCAAGGACCCCAGCTACTTCGCGCTCCAGCCCAACGGTCGGCACTTCTTCATGTGGCGGGACATGGCGCGGACGCAGGCCGAGATCGCCCGCCTCTCCGCACGAGACGCCGAGCGCTACCCGCGCTACGAGGCGATGCTGGACCGCATTGCCGGCTTCGTGCGGCCGCTGCTGCTCCAGCCGCCGCCCGGAGTGCCGCCCCGCACGGCTGACGACTTCGTACAGCTTCTGAAGTTGGGTAAGCGCGTGCTCAGGCTCTCGCGGCAAGACCTGGCCACACTCGTGCGGTTCTTCACGGCCAGCGTGGCGGAACTGCTGGACGACTGGTTCGAGAGCGAGGAGCTCAAGGTGGCGCTGGCCGCCGATGGCGTGATCGGGGTGAGCGCCGGGCCGCGCTCGCCGGGCACGGCCTACGTGCTGCTGCACCACCAGATGGGCGGGGTGGACGGAAGTCGCGGGCTGTGGGGCTTCGCGCGGGGCGGGATGGGCGCCATCTCCAATGCGATAGCGGCGGCGGCCCGGGAGGCCGGCGCGGAGATCCGCACGGACGCGGCGGTGTCCCGGGTGCTGGTGCGGGACGGCAGCGCGCGCGGGGTGGAGCTGACGACCGGTGAACGACTGTTGGCAACGGGGGTGATCTCCAATCTGGATCCGCGGCAGACCTTCCTTAACCTGGTGGGCGCACAGCACCTTCCGCGCGACCTGGTGGCCGAAGTGGAGCGCTACCGCTGCACGGGCGCCTCGTTCAAGCTGAACCTGGCGCTGGGTGAGCGGCCCAGCTACTCCGTCGTACCGGGCACGGCGCTGGGGCCGCAGCACATGGGCACCACCCATATCGCGCCCTCGATGGACTACCTGGAGCGTGCCTGGGACGACGCGAAGTACGGCCGACCGTCAGCCCATCCCATGCTGGAGATCGGCCTGCCCACCTCCTACGACGACAGCATCGCTCCGCCGGGGAATCAGATCATGTCCATCTTCGCACAGTACGCACCCTATCACCTGGCAGAGGGGTCCTGGGATCAGATGCGGGATGCGTTCGTGGACCGGCTCGTGGACACGCTGGCGGAGCACGCTCCGAACGTGCGCTCAGCCATCGAGCACCGCTTCGCCATGGCGCCGCCGGACATCGAGGAGCGCTTTGGCATGACCGGCGGGCACATCTTCCACGGGGAGCTGAGCTTTCAGCAGCTCTTCTGGATGCGGCCCTTCGGCAGCGCCGGCCGCTACTCCACGCCCGTCAGAAACCTCTATCTGTGCGGCTCCGGCACCCACCCGGGCGGCGGCGTCATGGGAGCCCCAGGCCACAACGCCGCGCAGGCAATCCTCCGGGAGACCCGCTAACAGTCGCAGATTCCCCCCGTGCCGTCATCCCGACGCAGGAGGGGTGTAGCCCTCCAGACTCACCTCAAACAACTCGGTCGCCCCCCAACGGCGACCTGAATACCGGCCCCTCCGATATCACCTGTCCAGCCGGACAGATCCCTCCGCCGCCGGGATGACCGATCGAGCGCCCGCTCTTCCTACGAGGCCGGACCACGCCGCCTACGCGGCCCCCTACGCCGGGGCCTCCACCTCGATGCCCAGGAGTCGGGTGATCGTCCAGTCTGTCAAATTCGCGACAAGCTCCTCGCCAGACTCGCTGTTGGCCAGCACGACGACGGCGAACCGTCGCGCGGGAACGATGGTGCTGATCGACTCGAAGCCGTCCACGCTGCCGTCCAGCGAGAGGAAGCGCGCCTCCGGAGCATCCTCCACGAGCCAGGCGAGCGAGGCGGTGTCGCGTGGGTCGCTGCCGGCCGCGACCAGAGGCGAAGTGAGGCGGGAGACGACGTCCTCAGATAGGAATCGCGATCCGTCCGCGGCGAGCCCGCCGTCCACGAACATGCGGGCGAACCGAAGCTGGTCGCGCGCGGTGGAGACGAGGCCACCGTCTGGCCACTCCGCCCGCTCCTCGTTGAAGGGGCTATGCTCGCGCATGGTGCGCCCCATGTGGCCGCTGGCGGTGGTCCAGCCGCGCGCGTCCGCATCTGCGAAGACGGACCGCTCCATGCCGAGCGGCACCGTCACGTGCTCCTGGATGGCCTTGTGGAAGGGAACGCCCGCTGCCACTTCGATCACGCGGCCCGCGAGATCGTAGCCAAGATCGTTGGGCTCAAAGGTGGTTCCAGGCGCGGTCAGGATTCGCAGGTCGCGGTACTGCTCCACCCAGCGCGCTAGCGCATCGGAGCGGCTGCCGGCAGAGTCCCACTCATCACCGCCATCCGGATCCAGTCCGGAGGTGTGGGAGAGCAAGTGGGACACGGTGATCTCGTTCGCGGCGCCGTCCTTCAGCTTGAGTGCGGGCAGGTACTTCGCGACGGGGCGGTCCAGATCCAGCTTGCCCAGGTCGTGCAGGCGCGCGGCAGCCACGGCGGTCACCGGCTGCGTGAGGGTGGACATGGCGAACAGGGTGTTGTCCTCCATGGCAGCCCGCGTCCCCTGGCTGGCCAAACCCAGACCAAACGTGCGGTCCACACCATCCAGCGAGAGCGCAACGGCCACGCCGGGCACCCGCGCCTCGCGCATCATGGCCTCGGCCCGCGCGCGGATCTCCGACATATCAGCGTCACCCAGGGGATCGGACGCGCGCACGGACTGGCGCAGGCCGGCGATGGCGGGCAACGCCAGGCCGGAGAGCGCCGCCGTGACGGTGCGCCGGAGCATGGAGCGACGAGCGAGGCGCGATTCCTGGGGGCGCGTTCGAGCGGAGGGCATGGGGTTCCTCGATGGGCAAGTGGCCGCAAGGAACTGTAGGCAGGCGGTATCGAGCGATTGGGGATTCACGCGTCACACGCGCGCGACGAACGGATCTCAGATGCGGCACATCGCCGCGCGCGGGAGACGCCGGCGGTCAGGCGGTGGCGAAGCGGGCGGCGCTGAGGAACCGGATGTCGTGCGCGGAGCCGCCGTCCAGGGCTAGCTGAGCCAGGACCTCGCCGATAACGGTGGCGAATTTGAACCCGTGGCCGGAGAAGCCGGCGCCGTACACCACGTCGCGGTGCGCGGCATGACGGTCCAGGACGAAGTGCCGATCTGGGGTGACCGTGTACATGCAGGTCAGGGTATCGCGTGCGTCCCCGCCCGCACCCGGCATGTATTGGTTGAGCACGGCCCGGAGCGCCCCAATCTCGTCCTCCGAGATGCCGCGACGGATTGTGGCCGGCGTGCAGATCTCGCCCAGGTCATGCCGACCAAACTTCACGCCCTCGCCCGGATACCAGGGAAAGCCGTAATAGTCGCCCTCTGGAACTTGCCAGAGGTAAACGGGGCAGACGCCTGCGGCGAACCGCTCGTGGCCGTCCGGCTCGAAGTGGACGTTTGGGATGCGCCAGACCTCGAGCGGCAGGCCCAGATCCGCCAGCAGATCTGCCGACCACGGGCCGCCGGCGATGACGAGCCGATCCGCGGTGAAGACGGCGTTCGCCGTCTCCACCCGATAGGCGGCGCCGTACCGGTGCCAGCGCTTGACGGGCGTCTCGTGCACGGCCTGCGCGCCGTGCTCGATGGCGGCGTCCAGGTGGGCCACAACGCACTCCTCCGGCTTGAGCACGCCGGCGTTTGGCTCGTAGACGGCGACGAGGCTGTCCGGCACGGAGTACGCTGAGAAGCGGGCGTTGATCTCCCCGGCGGCGAGGTACTCATGGTCCAGGCCGTGCTGACGGGCGCTGGCGAGCGCGCCGGTGACGAACTCAGAGTCTGGCGCGCCCAGGTTGAGCCCGCCGGTGATCTGCAGCAGCGATCGACCCGTCTCTTGCTCCAGCTCTCGCCAGAGGCCGTAGGCCCGCTGGAGCAGGGGTACGTACTCCGGCGCCTCGTAGTAAGCCTCGCGGATGATGCGGCTGGTGCCGTGGGAGGAGCCCAGGGCGTGGCGGCGGGCGTGAGCATCGAAGCCGACGACGCGGGCGCCGCGGCGCGCGAGGTGGTAGAGCGCGGCGCTGCCCATGGCGCCCAGGCCCATGACGATGGCGTCGTACGCTGGCATTGCTGGCTCCGGTTTCTGTCTCCGGTTGCTGACGGATGCAGTCTACAGGCGGCGGAGGCGGGGGTCCAGCAGGTCGCGCACGCCGTCGCCCAGCAGATTCAGCCCGAGCACGGCAACCATCAGCGCCGCGCCGGGCGCCAGCATGGTCCACGGGGCGCTGGCCAGGTACGAGCGCGCCTCTCCCAGCATGTTGCCCCAGCTTGGGATGTACGGGGGAGTGCCCACGCCGAGGAAGCTAAGGCCGGCCTCTCCCAGCACGGACTGGGCGAACACAAAGGTTCCCTGCACGATCAGGATGGCGAGGCAGTTTGGCAGGATGTGGAAGGCGAGCATGCGCGGCGTGCCCACGCCGATGGTTCGGGCAGCCTCGATGTACTGCAGTTCGCGCACCGTGAGCACCACGCTGCGAACCACGCGCGCCATGCGCGGCGTATCTACGACGGTGAGGGCCACGATGACGTTCCAGACGCTGGGGCCCATGGCGGCCATGATGGCCACGGCGAGGATGATGCCGGGGAAGGCCATGAGGCCATCCATGACCCGCATGATGACGGTGTCCGCCCGGCGGTAGTAGCCGGCGCACAGCCCGATCAGCGTGCCGAACACCACGGTACAGAGGGCCACGCCCACGCCTACCAGCAGGGAGACACGGGACCCGTGAACGGTGCGGCTGAAGGTGTCTCGGCCGAAGTTGTCGGTGCCGAAGAGGTGCTCGGAGGACGGCGCGGACAGCCGGGCCACCGGATCCAGGAATTGAGGGTCCTGGGTGGCCACGAGGTCCGCGACGATGGCCAGCAGCAGGACGAACACGAAGATGACGGCGCCGAGCACGGCACTGCGGTGGCGCAGAGCGCGCTGAACGCGGCGGGACCACTCACCGGATGAGACACGGGGGGCGGCAACAACGGCAGCAGCCACGGCTTAGCCCCTCCCCTGCCTGATGCGCGGATCCAGGGCGCCGTACAAGAGGTCCACGCACAAGTTGATGAGCACGTACATCCCAGCGACCACCATCACCACACCCTGGACGATGGGGTAGTCGCGCCGGGCGACGGCCTGAACCAGCAGGCGGCCGACGCCGGGGATGTTGAAGACCTGCTCCGTGATAACGGCGCCACCCATGAGGGCGGCGAAGATCAGCCCGATGATGGTGAGCAGCGGGATCATGGCGTTGCGGAGGGCGTGGCTGAGCACGACCAGCCGCTCGGCCAGACCTTTGGCCCTGGCGGTTCGTACGTAGTCCTCACTCAGGGTCTCCAGCATGGTGCTGCGGGTGACGCGGGCGAGCAGCGCGGCCTGGGCAAGCCCCAGCGTGATCGCGGGCATCACCATGTAGCGGAGCGACTCGCCCACCTTGGCGAACTCCCCCTGGAGCAGCGGTTCCATGATGGGCTGGTAGCCCGCCACGGGCAGCCAGGCCAGGAGCACGCCAAACAAGAAGATGAGGTTGAGCCCCAGCCAGAATGTGGGCATGGACACGCCGCCGATGGCGATGAGCATGGCCCCGGAGTCCTGCCAGCGACCGCGGCGGAGGGCGGAGATGATGCCGAGGGGCATGCCGATGCTGAGCGCGACGAGCAGCGCCAGCGATGTGAGGACGATGGTGGGCTCCGCCCGCTGGGAGATGGCAGTGGACACCGGCTGGTTCAGGAACAGCGATTGGCCGAGGTCTCCCTGGGCCAGGCGGCCGAACCACCGGAAAAGCTGGACGTACACGGGGTCCTCCAGGCCAAGGCGCTGGCGCAGCTCCTTGACCTGTTCAGGTCGTGCGTCTGGCCCCAGGATGACGGCCGCGGGATCACCGGGTGTCAAGAACAGGAGCAGGAACACGGCGGTGGCCACAATGAGCATGACCGGGATCGCGGCGAGTAGCCGTCTGATGAGGTAGCGTGCCATCCGGCGGAAGGGCCTCCGTTGGTCCTAAGGTTCGCGTTCGCCGGGCGGGAGCGAGCTCCCGCCCGGCGATGGCGGTGCTAGGCGAGCCACGCGTTCCAAAAGAACGGGTCGCTGGGATTTTTCATCCCCTGCAGCTTGTTGCTGCGCGCCCGCAGAGCGAAGTACTCGCCGTATTTGATGCCGGGCACCTCGCGGTAAGTCAGGGCCTGAATCTGCCTGATCAGGTCCATCTGCTTCTTCAGATCGGTCTCCGCCATGATCGCGGAGGCGAGCTTGTCACGCTCCTCGGAGACCCACCAGCCGGGCCAGGTGGGCGCCATGTACGGCTGCATCACGGGATGGACGTAGCTGGAGTGGCCGGTGACGTGGATCTCGAACTCCTTGGAGTCCGCTCGCCGCTTGCCCACCGTGGCCCAGTCCATGACCTGGAGGTCCACTTTGAACCCCATGCCCTCTAGCTGCTGCTTGAAGGGGAGGGCGCCATTGTAGTTGTAGGGGTACTCCTTGGTGGAGAGGATGCGGACCACCTCGCCGGCGTAGCCGGCGTCCTTCATCAGCGACTTGGCCTTCTCCACGTCTCCCTTGTTGTAGAGATCCTTGCCCTCATCCGTGTACCAGGCAGTCTCCGGAGCGGCGATCTCAGGCCCCACCCGGTAGAAGTCTGGCCGACCGAAGGCGGCGCGGGCGATGGGGTCTATGGAGAGTCCAGCCAGGATTGCCTGACGGAGCTTCACGTTGGTAAACAGGCCTTCCTTCTTGTTGAAGTGGAAGACGCTCCAGTAGTAGGGCTTGCCGATGTCCGCGGAGACATTGGGCAGGGCCTTGATCCGGTCGTAGGAGTCCGGAGCGAGCGTATCCGCATAGTCGTATTCGCCGGTGCCGACGCCATCAACCCGGACGGACTCCTCAGGCACCGGGATGAACCTGACCTCATCCACGTAGGCGACGCGCTTCCCCGAGGAGCCATCCGCCGGATCGGTCCGCGCGGAGTACTTGTCAAAGCGTCCCAGCCGCACGTGACGGTCTGGCACGTGCTCCAGGAGCGAGTATGGGCCGGTGCCGATGGGTCTAATTGCCTTGTCTTTGGGGAACGCTTCCGCCGTCTCGGACGACATGATGAGCGCATCCCGCTGGGAGAGGAAGGTGGGCAGGATTCCAGCGGTGGGCTGCTTGAACTTTATGTCCACCGCGTACTTGTCCGAGCTGCCGAGCGTCTCCACGCGGTCCAGAATGGTCTTGCCCCGGGCGGCCAGCGCGCCGTAGCGTTTGAGCGAGGCGATGACGTCTGTGGCGGTCATCTCCTTGCCGTCATGGAACAGCACGCCCCTGCGGAGCATCAGCTTTGCGGACAGGCCGTCCGCTGAGGCCTCGTATTTCTCGAGCAGGTGGGGGACCGCCTCCTCCTTGCTGTTGCGGGCAAAGAGCGTCTCATAGACGTGCCACATCACGTCCGCGGTGACCGTCTGGGTGCCAAACTGCGGGTCCAGGTGGGGCGGCTCGCCGATAATGGCGACCTTCAAGGTGCCGCCAGCCTTGGGCTCACCCACGGGCTTCGCGGGCTCGGCCGGCTTGACCTCTGCCTTCGGCGCGGCGGACTGAGCGGCAGGCTTTGCCTCCGCTGGCTTGCTGGGCTCAGCGGGCTTGTTGGGCGCGGGCGCCTGCTGGGCACACGCGGCTGCCAGCGGAATAAGCACCCCGCCGGCTACGGCCAGGGAAAGCCGCTTCACGGCCGCCCGGCGACTGATGTGTCGAAGTGGCACGATCCCCATGGGGCGATCTGGATTGCCAGCGGGCCGGCTGAGTTCGTCCATATTGACCTCCGCCACCACTACGTGAGCGCCGCCCGTCCCGATCACTCGGCGGCAAGACACTGGTCCGATGGCGCAGTATAGCCATGGCATCCGACGGTGAACAGAGCAAGTCGCACAAAAAGTGCCGCCCCTGCACCGGCAGCGGTGCAGGGGCGGCGGTCCAACGACGGGCGAAGACTAGCCTAGCCAGACGTTCCAGAAGAAGGCGTCTGACGGGTTGTCCATGCCCATCACCTTGTTGCTGCGGGCACGGAGCACGAAGTACTCGCCGTACTTGTAGCAGGGCACATCCGTGTACTGGAGCCGCTGGAGCGCCTTCACGTGGTCCATCATCTTGCCGGCGTCAGTCTCCGCCATCATGGCCGCGGCAATCTTGTCACGCTCGGCGTTTTCCCACCAGCCGGGCCACCCGGCGGCCATGTACGGCTGGAGGATGGGGTGGGAGTAGGACTCATGGGCCGTGATGAAGACGTCGTACTCCTTCGGATCCGAGCGGCGCTTCACCAGGGTGGCCCAGTCCATGACCTGGAGGTCAATCTTGAAGCCCACGGCCTCTAACGCCTGCTTGAACGGCAGTGCCGCGTTGTAGTTGTAGAAGTACTCCTTCGTCGACATCCAACGGACCGGCGTCCCGTCGTAGCCGGCTTCCTTCATCAGGGCCTTGGCCTTCTCAGGATCTGGCTTGTTGTAGACATCCTTGCCCTCATCGGTGTACCAGGATGTCTCCGGCGCGGCGATCTCCGGGCCGATTCGGTAGAACTCCTTCTTCCCGAAGGCGCCCGCGGCGATGGTATCCACGTTCACCGCCATCATGACGGCCTGGCGGAGCTTGGGATTCCGGAACATACCCTCCTTCTTGTTGAAGTGGGGCGTGGCCCAGTAGTACGGCTTGCCGATGTCTGCCGTGACGTTTGGCAGGCCCTTGACCTTGTCGTAGGTGTCCGGCGCCAGGCTGTCGCCGTAGTGGTATTCGCCGCTACCCACGCCGTCCGCGCGAACGGACTCCTCTGGCACCGGCATGAAGATGAGCTCATCCAGGTAGGCCACACGCTTGCCCGCCTCGCCGCTGGCGGGCTGCTCGCTGGAGGCGTACTTGTCGAACCGAGCGAGCTTGATGTGGCGGTCGGGCTGATGCTCGACAAACTTGAATGGCCCGGTCCCCACGTACTCGGTCATCTTGTCCTTGGGGAATTTGTTGGCGATCTCTTCGGTGGTGATGAGCGCGTCCCGTGACAGGAAGACGGGCAAGATGCCGGTGCGCGGCGCCTTGAACGTCATGGTGACGGTGTACTTGTCTGGCGCGTCAATGTTCTCCAGGTCAGTGAAGATGAGCTTGCCGCGCGGCGCCATGCTGCCGTAGCGCTTGAGCGAGGCGACGACATCCGCAGAAGTCATCTCCTTGTCGTTGTGGAAGGCGACGCCCTTCCGCAGGACCAGGGTGGCCTTCTTGCCATCGCTGGAGGCCTCGTACTTGTCCAGAAGCTGGGGCACGGGCGTCTTCTTGGCATCACGGGCGAACAGCGTCTCGTGAACGTGCCACATGGTGTTATTGGTGACGGTAGCGGTGGTGAACATGTAGTCAAGTGCTGGGGGCTCGCCGAGGATGGCGATCTTCAGCGAGCCGCCCTTCTTGGGCTCGCCAGCGGGCTTCGCGGGCTGAGCCGCCGGCGCGGGCTGGCTGGCGGCCGGCTTCGAAGCCTCAGCGGGCTTGGCCGCCTCCGCTGGCTTGGCGGACTCCGCGGGCTTGCTGGGCGCGGCGGCCTGCTGCGCACAGGCGGCTGCCAGCGGCGCGACCACGCCGGCCGCGAACACGCCCATCATGGACTTGAGCACCTGCCTGCGCGACGTCAGCCTGGATACGAGAGTGTTGACTTCCACGCTTCTGCCTCCGGAATCTGAGGAGCATGAGTGTCCACCAGATATGGCCACCCGTCCTGGCCGCAGTATAGCAACGGATAGCGCCGAATCCAGCGTTTTCGCGCCGGCCTAGCCGGTCTGGATAGCGGCAGCTAGTTTCGACGGCTGTCGGAGGGGTCTTCCAGGATCACCGAGGCACCTGGCGCCTGGGCAGCGAGCATTGCCCGCCGACGGCTGAACTCCGGTGCTTCCACGGCCTCGTCCTGCACCCGCTCACGGCTGATCCAGGCCAGAAACACGCCCGTGAACAGCAGGAGCAGATAGAAGTTCCCAACCACCCACATCAGGAGGCCGCCTAGGCGCTGATCGTCGAGCGGGTTGATCGGGAAGACGCGCGGAGCCGCGGCGTAAAACGGGTACAGCACGTCTCTGGCATTGGTGAGGAACGACCCGACGATGAAGCCCGCAAACGTCTGGCCGAACACGTAGAGCATGCGCAATGGGTAGCCGAGCCGCGGTAGATCAGCACTAGTGGAGAAGACGGGCCACCAGGTCAGGATCGCCGTGAACATGAACAGGAGATGCTCCGCGATGTGCCAGCCATGGTCCTCCAACGTTCGCTGGTAGAAGGCTGGGACGTGCGACAGGACGAACGCCAGATTGAATACGGAGAACGCGACGAGCGGCGAGACGATCCGCCGCACTATCGGGCCGAGGCGAGGGTGACGCGCGATCGGTCCCACCAGCCAGCCCGGAATGCCGACGATCAGCAGCGGCGGTGCGAAGAGCGTGAGCACCATGTGCTGGAACATGTGCGCACTGAACAGGTAATTGTCGCTCAGCTCATGGATGGGCCCGTCCAGGACGAGGGCGAGCAGCAAGACGCCCGTGGCGAACGAAAGGAGTCGCCAGCGCTCAGCTGGGGGGCCCAGACCGAATCTGGCACGGATGGGCCCCACTCCGAGCGCATAGAGGCCCGCCAGCAGCAGCAGATTGGCACGGAGCACCCCGTCTCCGTGCCATGTCCACCAGGAAAACTCGCCCGCCACGGTCCCGGCGCGGCGTCAGTGCGCCGCGGCGGCTCCCCCCTGGACCACGGTGAACAGTGCCATCAGGGCGAGGATCAGCGCGATCGCGATGGCAAGACCCAGCACGAACACCCCGGTAAACAGGCGGTGATCGAACTTCAGATGCATGAAGAACGCCACAACCATCGTGAACTTGACCACTGACAGCACGATCAAGATGGGGGCGATGACGGGGAGCAACGCCGGGATGTAGTAAATGGCCACCTCAACGGCGGTCACGATGAAGAGGATGACGGCGATGGTGACGTAGAAGCCGGATGACGGGTGATGCTCCTCCACCGCGTGGGCGGCGTGGCCATGATCTTCATGGTCAGCTTCTGGCGCAGCGTGTGCCGCCTCAGCGACATGCTCAGGCTCGGCATGTCGCGCAGGCGCCGACGCTGCTGGTTGAGCAGCCCCGGCCGGCGCCCCCGCGATCACGGACGCGCGCGCACCGCCGGCGGCGTAGGGTCCTACACCCGCGCGCCGGAGGTCATCCTCTTTGGCGTAGAGCACAGCCCCAGCCTTGAACCCAGGGGCGAACCGCTCCACCTCTCCGGTCTGGAGATTGACCAGTGGGACGCCTGCCGGAAGGTCCGGGAAGTACCACTTGCCGTAGATCGGCACGTTGGCTTTCTTGAGAGCGGCGGTGTCCAGACCGTGCTGGCTGCCCCACTCCATCGCCTTCGAATCGAGAACCATTACTTCCTCCGGCCCGGATCAGGTCGGTATGAGGTAGACGACGGTGAAGATGACGATCCAGACGATGTCGACGAAGTGCCAGTACAGGCCGGCGATCTCGATGAACAACGCCTGCTCAGAGTTGAGCCGCTCCGTGAATGAGCAGGCCGTCATGTAGAGCAGCCAGAAGACGCCCAGCGCCACGTGGGTACCGTGGAACCCCGTGAGAACGAAGAACGTGGACCCAAAGATGCTCTTGGTGAGCGTCAAGCCCTCGCCGACAAACGAGGTGAACTCGTAGTACTGGCCGCCCAGGAAGACGCTGCCGCACAAGGCGGTGGTGATCAGCCAGATCCGCAGCCGCGGGTAGTCCCCGCGGTAGGCCGCCGATACCGCCAACACCATGGTCAGCGAGCTCATGAGGAGCACGAAGGCGCTGACCGACGTGTACGGGATGTCGAAGACTTCATGGGGCGTGGGCCCCGTGGTGTGCACCCCACGGTAGGACATGTACGTGGCGATGAGCGATCCGAAGAACACGCAATCGGAGCCCAGGAACAGCCACATCAACAGCTTGCGATGGTCAACCCCCGTGGTCGTGGGGTGCGGGTGGGCGGGCGCCGGGGGGGCATTCCGCCCCACAATCGCCACCGCGTGCCCGTCGTGAACTGCGCTCAACACTCTACTCCAGACCGGGCTCAGCCCGTGGACTCCATTGCCCAGCCGCCGATGGCAGCGAGCAAGTAGACCGCGCCGATAAGTGACATCACGTAGCTGAAGATGAGCCCGGCGAACACCAGAGTCAGTCCGGCCGCGGCGATCAGCGGGAAGAACGACGGGTTGGGCAGGTGGATCTTCGAGGTGTCCACGGAGATCTTGCGCCAATCACGCACGTGGCCGTGGCCGTCCTCCTCGTGCACCCGGCCCTTCAGAGCCCACAACGGGTCGCGCGAGCTGACCGTGGGCTCAGCACCGAAGTTGTAGACCGGCGGCGGAGAAGAGATCCCCCACTCCAGCGTGGCGGCGTCCCACGGATCGTCACCCACGTTCTCTGGTGGCCCGCTGAGCGACTTGATGACGGCGGCGATAAAGAACAGCACCCCGACACCCAGCGTGAGCGCGCCAAGCGTGATCACAAAGTTCCACATGTTCCAGCCCTGGAACGATGAGTAGGTGTAGATGCGGCGGGGCATGCCGTCAACACCCAGGAAGTGCATTGGCCCGAACGTGAAGTTGTAGCCAATGAGCATCAACCAGAAATTCCACTTGCCCAGCGTCTCATTGAGCATGCGATTGGTGAGCTTGGGCCACCAGAAGTAAAAGCCGCCAAACAGCGCCATGACGGCACCGCCGAAGAGCACGTAGTGGAAGTGCGCCACCACGAAATACGTGTCCTGGTGCTGGCGGTCCACCGGAGGAAGCGCGTGCATGACGCCGCTCAGGCCGCCGATGGTGAACATGGAGACGAAGCTGATCGCAAACAGCATCGCGGTCGTCAGCCTGATGTTGCCGCCGTACATGGTGCCCATCCAGTTGCAGATCTTGACGCCCGTGGGCACCGCGATGAGCATGGTGGCGGCGGCGAAGAACGAGTTGACAACAGGGCCCATGCCGGTAGTGAACATGTGGTGGGCCCACACGCCGAAGCCGATGAAGCCGATGGCCACCGTGGCGTACACCACAAACGGGTAGCCGAACAGTGGCTTGCGGGAGAACACGGGCAGGATCTCGGACACGATACCCATGGCCGGGAGGATGAGGATGTACACCTCAGGATGGCCGAAGATCCAGAAGAGGTGCTGCCACAGCAGCGGATCACCGCCGTTCGCCGCGTTGTAGAAGTTGGTGCCGTAGAAGCGATCGAACGCGAGCAGGATGAGCGCCACCGTGATGGCCGGGAAGGCCAGGATCAGCAGGAACGACGTGACGAACGTGTTCCAGGTGAAGATGGGCATCCGCATCAGCGTCATACCCGGGGCGCGCATGTTGATGATGGTCACCAGGAAGTTGAAGGCACCCGCCAGCGAGGCGACGCCAAGCACCTGGAGCCCAAGGACCCAGAAGTCGATCCGGGTGCTGGGCGAGAACGCCCTGGTTGTCAGCGGGACGTAACCGAACCAGCCGCCGTCTGGCATGCCCTCCCAGAAGTAGCTGAAGTTCATGAAGATGGCGCCGAAGAGGAACGTCCAGTAGCTGAACGCGTTCAGACGCGGGAAGGCCACGTCGCGGGCGCCGATCTGGAGCGGCACCACGAAGTTGAAGAACGCGACGCTCATGGGCATCACGAAGAGGAAGATCATCGTGGTGCCGTGCATGGTGAAGAGCTGATTGAACGCGTCTGCTGTGACAAACGTGTTGTCTGGGACGGCAAGCTGGGCGCGGATCATGAGCGCCTCGAGCCCACCAACGATGAAGAAGATGAAGGCGGTCACGCCGTACATCACGCCGATCCGCTTGTGATCGACGGTGGTGATCCACCCCATGACGCCGCCGTAGGCCGGCTGGGAATACCCCGCTGGCTCGGCGTGGGCCGGTGCCGCGACACCCGGTCTGGTTATCGTTGTGGCCATCGCGCGCCTCCAACCGCCTGTCGATCGCTCAAAACCTGGACTTCCACTGGATCTACTCCGCTTGCCATTACGGCGCTAGCGCGCCCGAGGTCACTTGAGGCTGTGCAGGTACTCAACGACCGCCTCCACCTCGTCCGGAGCGAGGTTCAGGTTTGGCATCTTGTTGGGATGATTGCTGGGCTTGACGCCCTGCGGATCGGAGACCCACCTGGTCAGGTTCTCGCGAGTGTTCGGCAGGATGCCGGCGCCCACCGTGGTGCGGCTTCCGAAGTGCGAGAGGTCCGGGCCGACCTTGCCAGCCGCGCTCGTCCCCTGAATGGTGTGGCAGCCCAGGCACGCGTTCTTGGAGAAGACCTCTTCACCCTTCTTGGCCAGATCGGTGGTAGGCACCGCGGGCTTCTGGTTGCGCGCCACCCAGGCATCGAACTCGGCGGGTGCGACGACGATGGCGCTCATGCGCATCAACGCATGCTGGGCGCCGCAGTACTCCACGCACTGGCCCCAGTACTGCCCGGTCTGCGTGGGGGTGAACCACATGGTGGTCTCACGGCCGTCAAAGGCGTCCTGCTTGCCCATCAGCTGGGGGATCCAGAATGAGTGGATGACGTCCGTGGAGCGGATCTTCAGATAGACCGTCTTCCCGGCCGGCAGCACTAGCTCGTTCGCGGTGACGATCTTCTGGCCAGGGTAGGTGAACTCCCACCACCACTGCTTCCCCACAACCTCCACCGTCATGTAGTCCTTGGTGGGGGGCTCGCTCTCAAGGGCAAAGATGGTGTTGATGGTGGGGATCGCAAGGACCAGCAGGATCACGAACGGGACGATCGTCCACGCCACCTCGAGGACGTTGTGGCCGTGCGTCTGCTTTGGAAGCGGTGCGCCCTCGCGGTAGCGGTACTTGGCGATGATGGCCAGCAGGCCCACCTCCACCAGGACGAACACGACCACGGAGATCCAGAACGTGGGGACGTAGAGGTCCTGGATCATCCAGGCAGCCTCGGTCTTCGGTGAGATGGTGGTCTGCGGGACGTCCGCGGCGCAGCCGTTGAGCAGTGCCATGGCCGAGGCGGCAAGCACCAACAGCGATCGGCGCAACGCACGCGCCATCGCCGACGATGACATTTGAAGCCGGTGGGTCATCTTGTGGGCGCCTCCTCAGGGCAACGCCTATTTCGCTGTGCGGGGGAAGTCAGCGGGGGCAGCGGCCGCCGTGGAACAGGCGGCGCGGACAGAGCGACTTGCAGTGCGAGATGGTACTGGAGAAACAAGACTGCTCGGAGTTAGCGTAGAGCGCCAAGGGTCAATGATCGCGGCTGGGCGGAGCCATCCGTGAAGCGATCGCTCCACCAATGAGAAACACCGCCGACATGATCAACGCGACGACAACGGGGTACAGCGCGGCGATCTCATGGTCGTGCTGGGTCACTTCATCCCCAACCGCCCGTACAAACAGCAGAACCTCTCCGATCACGATGATCAGGACCGCCACGATGACCAGCAAGATGAGCGGCGCGACGATGGCGAAGATGACGTTTGCTCGACTCATGCGATTCCCTAACTAAGCTCCTCGTGACGGGCCGGGGCGCGCCGCTCCCGGGCTAGCGAAGGCCAATTTTGCCATGCGGCAGTCCGTCTTTCCAGTCCGTGCCGTCCTCCACCATCCACTCGGATTGGATCAGCGCCGCGCGACGGGCGCGGAGCCGGGACAAGCGTAGCCAGAGCAAGATGGAGCCCACGACCCCCGCTCCTACGGCGACGGCAGCGGCTACGGTCGGCAGCGCGTTCATCGCGAGCTGGAACCAGATGTTGACCGGCGTGGGATCATGCAGATAGATGACGACGCCGGTGACCACCTTGAACACAACGAACATCCCGACCAGTGTCCACAGGGCAGCGCGCTCTTCCCGGCTCACGCGGCTAGTGTACTCCAAGTGCACCCGTGATTCGCGTGGCGGCTGCCGCCCCGTGTCACAATAGCTCGTGGCTACGGCCGCGATTCGCCCATGAGCTCCACCATGCACTCCAGTTCCAACGACACGACCTCCGCCGACCGCGTCTACCGACATGTCGCTCACGTCGTCTATCAACGCATGGCTTTCGCCAGCTTTGTCATCTGGACTGCGGGAACGTTCCTCATGTTCATCACGTTTGCGGCCGGCAACCCCCGCCCCATCCCGTCCGCGGTGATGTCCATGCTCGTCCCAGTCATTCCGGCCACGGCGCTGTGGCTGTTCTATCGCCCACTGGCCGGCTTCCTCGCGCAGCGCCAGCTTCGGCAGTCGCCGCCCGATGGTTGAGTGGAACCCACCGGCTCAGAACGAGCTCGACGTCGCGCTGATTGAGGTAGCCGCGGGGGACGGCGGGAACGGTGCCTTGAGCTTCCGCCGGGAGAAATTCGTTCCCAGGGGCGGGCCAGACGGCGGTGATGGCGGACGCGGGGGCAGCGTGTACGTCCGGGCAGACCCCAGCGTGAGCACGCTCCTAGAGTTCTCCCACCGACGACAGTTCAGAGCCGGGCGCGGTGGGCACGGGGCGGGAGCCAAAAAGCACGGCAAGAAAGGCGAAGACGTCTACGTCAACGTGCCGGCGGGGACGATCGTCCTGGACGAGCAGGGCGTGCTGGCGGATCTCACGGCCAACGGTGACGAGGTGATGGTAGCGCGCGGCGGCCGTGGCGGGCTGGGCAACGTGCACTTCGCCACCAGCACCAACCAGACGCCGCGGGTGGCCCAGAAGGGGGAACCGGGCGAGAGCCGGCGGGTGCTGCTGGAGCTGAAGTCCATCGCGGACGTGGGGCTGGTGGGCTACCCGAACGTGGGCAAGTCCAGCCTCCTGGCGGCGCTAACCGCCGCCACGCCAAAGATCGGTGACTATGCATTCACCACGCTGACGCCCAACCTGGGCGTGACCGAGCGGGGCGACCTGACCATGATCCTGGCGGACATTCCGGGGCTGATCCGCGAGGCGCATCGCGGCGTGGGGCTGGGACACCAGTTCTTGCGGCACGTGGAGCGAGCGCGGGTGTTGCTGCACGTGCTTGACGCCTCGCAGCCCAATCCCGCCCAGGCATACCGCGACGTACGGATGGAGCTGGAGCTCTACAACCCGGCGCTGGCGGAAAAACCAGAGGTCGTAGCGCTGAACAAGATTGACGAGCCCGGCGCGCGCGATCAGGTGGATCAGCTCGCCGCCGAGCTCAGCAGCGTGGCGGTGGGGAGGCGCGTGGTAGCGGTCTCAGCGCTGACCGGTCAGGGGATGGAAGGGCTGGTGGAGGTATTGTTCCAGACACTGGCGGAGCTGCCGAAACCTGACCCCACCGCGACGGAGCAGAAGAAAGTGTACCGGCTGGAGCCGCTCGACGAGGGTTTCAGCATAGACCAGCGCGACGGGGCATACCACGTCCGTGGACGGAGGGTGGAGCGCGCCGTGGCAATGACGGATCTCACCAATCCGGACGCGGTGGACCTGCTGCAGCGGACGCTGGACCGGCTGGGGGTGCTGAGCGCGCTGACCGCGGCGGGCTGCGGCTCGGGCGACACGGTGTTCATCGGCGGGACGGAGCTCGAGTGGGAGTGAGCGTCCCACCGGAAGCACGCCTGGGCCCGGTTCGTCGGGTGGGGGTGCTTGGCGGCACGTTTGACCCGCCACATCTGGGGCACCTGGCGGCGGCACAGGAGGCGCTGGAGCTGCTGGGGCTGGAATCCGTGCTGTTCGTACCTGCGCGGCAGAATCCGCTCAAGGACGCCGCTGCCACGGCCAGCGAGCATCGAGTCAGGATGACCGAACTGGCGATCGCCGGCGATCCGCGCTTCGTGCTGTCGCTGGCTGACATCGAACGCCCCGGGCCGTCCTACACGGTGGATCTGCTGGCAGCACTGGCCGAGGTGCACGGTGAAGGTACTGAGCTGGTGTTCGTGGTAGGGACGGACTCGCTGGTAGATCTGCATCGCTGGCGCGAGCCGTCACGGCTTCTCCGCCTTGCGTCCATCGCGGCGATCAGCCGGCCACACCATCCGGCGCCCCGGCTCGCTTTCCTGGAGACGCGGGTACCTGGCGCGGCAAAACGCATCACGGTGGTGGAGACGCCCGGCGTGGCGCTGTCATCCACGGAGCTCCGGGCGCGGCTAGCGCAAGGAAGGTCGGTGCGCTACCTGGTGCCGGACCCGGTGGAGCGCTACATCCGCGAGCAGCGCCTGTACGGGACTGGGCGAAAGTAGCCCCAGATAGCAAAGGGGGCGGTCGTGCGACCGCCCCCTGCTTCTGAGGTCCTCAGGGCCTTAGGAGCCCAGGATGACCGCGTTGTCGTCGTCGAACTTGCCATTGACCACCTGGCGGCCGGACATGCCGGTGAGGGTAGTGTCACCGTTCGCGTCGATGGACCAGGTGCCCAGGATACCGGTGAAGTTCTGCGTGCCGAAGACGGCGTCGCGGACAGCGGCGCGATCCTTGGCGCCGGCCCGGTTGATCGCGTCGAGCGCCAGCTTGGCCGCCTCGTAGCCGTAGGAGGCGTATGCCTCCGGCTCGGAGCCAAACTTGGCCTTGTACGCCTGGTACCACGTGGCACCAGCGCCAGTAAGCTGCTTGGCAGCGATGCCACCGAAGGTGATGTACACGCCGTCCGCGGCCTCGCCGGCGTCCTTGATGAACGCCTCCTCGTAGATGCCGTCGGGGCCCATGATCATGACGTTCGGCCCAAGCACGGTCCGCAGGTCCTTGACCAGCTTGCCCGCGTTGTTCTGGGTGATACCGCCGTAGTACACGAGGTCCGGCGCGGCGCCGCGGATCTTGGTGGCGAGGGCACGGTAGTCGGACGCCTTGGAGTCAATGCCCTCAGGGCCGCCCACGACGTTAAGACCAATTTGCTGGGCTGCCTGCTGGAACACCACGGCAAGACCGTGGCCGTAGAGCTCGGTGTCATCCAGGATGTAGACCTTGTTGGCGCCGAGCGACTTGGCCCAGTTTGCGCCCACGGAGCCCTGGATGTCGTCTGCCGGGACAACCCGGGCGTAGTTGGCCTTGCCGCTGGGCTGGTACACGCCGGGCTCGTTTGGCTCGCCCTTGCCAGGCTTGGTCAGGCCCGGGTACGTGTTCGCCGGGCTGATCATGACCAGGTTGGCCACGTTGAGGATGGGGATGGCGACCTTGGCGGCGCCCGAGTTGAAGGTGCCCAGGTAGACCATGACATCCGCGTCTGCCACGGCCTTGTTGGCGTTCTCCGCCTCTTTGCCCGCGTCCCACGCGCCGCGCGCGGGGGTGGCGTCGTCCATGTCCTCGTAGACAATGGAGAAGCCGCCGGCGCTGTTGCCGGCCTCTTCCAGGGCCATCTTGATCGAGTTCACGATGGTGTCAGTCTGACCCTTGCTGCTGCCCGTGCGCGGCAGCGAGGAGACGATCTTGATCGTCTGCCCCTGGGCCATCACAGCGGGTGCAAGCACACCCGCGGCAATCACCACTGCCGCCGCAAGAGCGGCGAAACGCGCTGCTCCGCTCCTCACTAGCGTCACCTCCAACATACGGCTCACCGAAATGATCCGGGCGTCAGTCGCCACGGACCTACCGTACCTTGCTGTAACCAACGTCGAACGCGTCTCGCGGTCGCGCATCGGTCACGGCGTGGCCGATGATGCGGCAGGGCGCACCATCTGTCAAGAGCCCAGGTGCACGGAAATGCACAGGCTCCAATGGTCAGCTGTGTGCTTCGAGTACGGCGACCAGCGCATCCGCGTCCAGCGCAACGCCGGGTCCGTGGCTGGACAGCGCGCCGCCCTCGGCACGGAACCACCTTGCACCCCGGGCAAGGGCGCCGCTGGGAGCGGGAGTGAGCACCCGGGTTCGACCGGGCGTGGTAGCGACAACGATGACAACATCCGTCGCCTCAGCAACCGAGAGACCGAGGAGGCCCGGTCCCAGGCGCGCAGCTGGCTGTCCAACGATGCTGACCCCACCGCACACGCCGATCAGCTCTGACGGCCAGCCACTGAGCGCGGACGGCGGGTCTCCTTCCGTGAGTAGCGCCACGCGCGGCCAGCGTGGGCGCTGGGCCGCTCGTAGCGCAACCCGATCAATCCGGCTGCGAGTCTCAACGAGCAGGCGCCTCGCCGCGGGGCTGCACCCCACGGCATCCCCCACGGTCTTGATGGTCCAGAGCGCTTCGCCAAGCGTCATCGGGTTGAGCACGTAGACACCCGCCCGCGTCTGCCTGGCACGGAGCTCCCGACGCAACGCGGTGGGTGCGACCGTCTCGCCGTGACTCGGTCCCGGCAGAAACACAATATCCGGACGCGCGTCGGCAATGGCGGCCGGATCTGGGGCGGGCAGAATCGGGGTCAGGTCAAGGGCGCGGAGGATGTCGGTGGCGCCGCCGTCCAGCGAGACGATCCGCACGGCGGCGCCAGACCGCTCTACCAGCCCCGCGTGATCCACTCCTGCAGGTGCGGCTTCTCGTTGCCGATGGTGGTGGACTTGCCGTGGCCGGGATACACCGTGGTCTCATCTGCCAGCGTGAACAGGCGCGACCGCAGACTCTCGATGATCGTGGGGAACGTGGCTGACGTGCTCTTGCCCGGACCGCCTGGGAACAGGGTGTCGCCCGTGAAGACCAGATTGCCAATGGTGAAGCAGGTGCTTCCGGGCGTGTGCCCGGGAGTGTGGTGCGCCTTCAAGGAGCCGCTGCCAAAGCTCAGAACCTGACCGTGCTCTATGGTGAAATCTGGCCGCGACTTCAGCATGCCGCCGTCACCTGTGCCGATGCCCGCGGGCGCGCCGACAAGGCGCTTGAGGTCGTCCAGCCGATCATGGTGGTCATTGTGGCCGTGGGTGATGATGATGCCCTTGACGGCCGTGCCCTTTACCTCGGCGGCGATGGTGTCTGGCTCCCAGCCCGCGTCGATGATGTATCCCTCACGGGTCGTGGGATCCCGCACAACGTAGACCACATTCTCGAATGTGCCCACCGGCAAGACCTTGAGCTCGAAGTCGTCACCGTTCGCGGTAATGCGCTGCCACTCAGCCATGACGATCATCCTAAGAACAAAAGTGCGGGCCCAGGGCCCGCACGAATCATAGCGCCGGTCAGAGGCCGGCCCGGCGTCAGCCGTAGATGGACAGGCGGCCGGCGCGGAGCGCGCCGTTGGCAACCTTCTTGATGGCGGCAAACGCGTCCATGTCCCACTCGGAGACAAACGTGATCGCGGTGCCGGCTCGACCCATACGCCCCGTGCGGCCCACGCGGTGCACGTAGGACTCGGTCTCCTCGGGTATGTCGTAGTTGATGACGTGGGTGACCTCAGGAATGTCCAGACCTCGCGCGGCCACGTTGGTGGCGACCAGCAGGGTAAGCTCGCCGCTGCGGAACTTCGCCAGCACCTTCTCCCGCTGGCGCTGCGCGATGTTGCCGTGCAGCGCTTCCACGGGGATTCCACGACGGTTGAGGCGCTTGGTCACCGCGTCCACCGCCACCTGGGTGCGGCAGAAGATGATGGCGCGCTCCGGCTCGTGCTCGCGGAGGACGCACTCCAGACCATCGATCTTGTCCTGCTGGGCCACCTCGTAGTAGACCTGGTCCACCTCCACCACCGCGTTCTGGGTGGGCGATGCCTCAACCGAGACGGGATGGTGCATGTGGCGGCGCGACAGGATGTGCACGATGCGCGGCATGGTGGCGGAGAAAAGGGCGGTCTGCCTGCGGCGTGGCATGGTGCGAAGGATCCGCTCCACATCTGGCATGAAACCCATGTCCAGCATGCGATCAGCCTCATCCAGCACGACGAACCGCACGCGCTCGAAACTGAGCGTGCGCCGGCGGAGATGGTCTAGCACTCGGCCGGGCGTGCCCACGACAACCTGGGCGCCGTCGCGGATCATGGCGGTCTGGCGAGCAAGCGCGGCACCACCATAGACGGGTGCAACCTCGATGCCACGGTAGCGCGCCAGCGCGGCGAGCTGCTCAGTGATCTGGCTGGCGAGCTCGCGGGTGGGGGCAAGTACGACCGCCTGGACAAACGGAAGCTCGGGGTCAACCAGCTCCGCGATGGGGATGCCGAACGCTGCCGTCTTACCCGTGCCGGTCTGAGCCTGGCCCATCACGTCCTGGCCGTCCAGGAGGAGGGGGATTGCCTTTGCCTGAATAGGAGTGGGACTCGCGAAGCCGAGCTCCGTGATCGCCCGGCCTACTTCTGCTGATAGCTCAATGTCACCAAATGTCGCGGGAGAATCGTGTCCTAACTCAACTGCCTCTACTGCCATAGACCTGCTTTCCAACATCACCACACGCGCATGGCAACAAGAAAGGGGACCCCGGCGCCAACTGGCCGTGTCCCCTCGATGCCACTTTGAACCGAAGCGCTTAGACCCAACGTTTTCGCGCTACAACTATACGAACTTGCGCTCCCTGGTGGCGATAAGTGGTCAGTGCCCGATGTACACACCGGGAGATTCGCCTCCAGTTGGCTCGCCGTAATCGCTGAAATACCGTCCACCGAATCCCGCGATATTGTGATAAGGGAACGGTCACGCGGCGAGACAGGGGACGGCGAGAGACAGATGGAGCAAAGGAATTCCGGGGCATTGAAGCGACTGCCGGTTGGGGCGGCCACGGGGGCAGCGGCCGCCGTGTGCATGCTGGGAGCGCAAGCCGTACTGCGGCTTGCGACGGGGGTCATCTCGCTGCCGGAGCTCATCGGTGAGGCCATGTTCGGCCAGATGCCGGCGGCGCTGTTCTCGGCGATTCTGGACCTGATGCAACGCACGGCGAAACCCACGCTGTGGGCGGGGGTGCTCCTCGGGCAGATCGTGGTGGGCGCGCTGTTGGGGATGTGGTTCACACGGCGCGGCGGGGGCTGGCCTTCGGCACTGCAGGTGGCGGTATTGGCGTGGCTCGCGACTGGGTCCTTCGTCCTGCCGGTGCTGGGCGTGGGACTCTTCGGGAGCGGGACGAAGGCAGGCGCCGTGGTGGTGGGCTCGCAGTTGTTGATGTGCTGTCTGGTGTACGGCACGGCGCTGGCCGTCTTGAACCGGTTGACGAACCCGGCGGGTGCCCAAAGCGGGCGCCGGGCCGCGCTCGGTCAGATCGCCGCGGCCGGGGCAGCGCTGATCGGCGTCGGAGTCGCCTGGCGCTGGCTGATGGCGGAGCGCGCGCCTGAGTCCATCGTGACCCCCGGAGCCGCACCACCTCCAGCACCACAGACCGCCGTCTCGATCGGCCCGCGGAGACCGCCGTCGGTAGACGCGCCGGCCGTACCGTTGTCGGTGCTGCCCAACGCCGCGGCCGCGGCCCCGTTCGACCAGCGGGGGTTAGGGCCTGAAGTAATGACCGCGGCCGACTTCTACACGGTATCAAAGAACTTTCTGGATCCGACCGTTGAATCAGGGTCGTGGACGTTGACCATCGATGGACTGGTGGAGCGGCCGCTCAAGCTCTCGTTGGCCGACCTGGCGCGATTCAAGAGCCACAGCGACTACTACACGCTGCAGTGCATCAGCAATCTGATCGGCGGCGATCAGTGGGGCAACGCTCACTGGAGCGGGGTTCGGCTGGTGACGGCGTTGGCGGAGGCCGGGCTGAAGCCAGGCGTACGCAAGCTGATCTTCCACGCGGCGGACGACTACACCGACAGCGTAACGCTGGACACCGCGCTAAGGGCGGACGCCCTGCTGGCGTACGAGATGAACGGCGAGCCGCTGACCCGCGAGCACGGCGCTCCCGCAAGGCTGCTGATCCCCGGAATCTACGGGATGAAGAATGTGAAGTGGGTGACTCGGATCGAGGCGGTGAACTTTGACTACAAGGGCTACTGGATGCAGCGGGGGTGGAGCGACCTGGCGGCGTACCAGACCGCGTCACGCATCGACACGCCGCGGACCCGCCAGAACGTGCCGCCCGGCGAGGTGACATTCAGCGGCGTGGCGTTTGCCGGCCACCGAGGGATTGATCGGGTGGAAGTCAGCGTGGACGGCGGTACGTCCTGGCAGGACGCCACCGTGAAGCCGCCGCTATCGAGCAATGCCTGGAACCTCTGGGCTCTGAGCACCCGGATCGAGGCACCGGGATCGTACACGGTGAAAGTGCGAGCCACGGACGGCGATGGACAGGTCCAGACGGACCTGGCGCACGAGCCGCTGCCCTCAGGCGCCACGGGCTACCACACGATCATCATTCGGGTGGGCTGACGGCAAGAATTGCCGACCCGCCAGGGAGCCCATACACTATTTAGAATTGGAATAGTGTGGGGAGTGGGTGCTGGGATCGGTCCGAAGCAGCGAGGGGCGGGTCGTGCTGCGTGCGGTGGCGGTGGTGCTGGTGTCAACGCTTGCGCTCACGTTCATCGCCTGCAGGCCCGGATCGCCTGGCCGCGAGCCGCCGATGCTGACGGTCTTCGCCGCATCGTCGCTGACGGACGCATTCGGTCAGATCGCGGCAGACCTGGAGGCGGCTGAGGGCATCAAGGTTGTCCTGAGCTTTGGCGCGTCCAGCCAGCTCAGGATCCAGATCAGAGAGGGCGCGCCGGCCGACGTGTTCGCCTCCGCGGATCTCCTCCAGATGGCCGCCGCGCGTGAAGATCGGTCGATTTCGGGCCCGGAGGTGGTGTTCGCGACGAATCGACTCGTGATCATCACGCCGCGCTCGAACCCGGCGAGCGTGCACGGGATCGCCGACCTGGGGAAGCCGGGCGTGAAGGTGGTAACTGCCAGTCCGGAGGTGCCGGTGGGAGCGTACACACGGACGGCGCTGGAGCGCGCCGTCGAACTGCCCGGTATTGATGCGGGGTTCCGCGAGCGAGTGAGCGCAAACATCGTCTCGCGGGAGCCAAATGTGCGCCAACTGGTGGCCCGCGTGCAACTGGGGGAGGCCGACACGGCCATCTGCTACGAGACGGACGCGGGGCCGCGACTAGCAAACGAGGTTCAGACGATCGCCATCCCGGACGCGGCGAACGTCGTGGCCGAATACCCCATCGCGCTCGTCGCGGGGAGCGACCGAGCGGAGCTCGGACGGCGCTTCATCAGCGCGGTGATGTCCGAGCGCGGACAGGCAACGCTGGCAGCGTGGGGCTTCCGTCCGCCACGTCGATGAGCACTCCCCGGCGTGGTGTCGAAGCGGTGGACGGCACCTCGGTCACTTCGCTACGGCCAGGACGGTAGCTGCGCCGCGTCCCCGTCAGTCGCCGGCGGGACGGTGGACCGGCAGGGACGCAACGAGCCCTTCGGAGCCGAGCCTGGCCAGCAAGCTCCGATCCAGGGACTCACCCAGCAACAGGCGCGGAAGCAGCAGGTCCACCGCGCCGGGGCGGCCGAACAGCTCACATGAGGCCAGGCCCAGGACCTGACGGCCCGCGATGCGACCGGTCCAACAGGCGGTGCCCGGCTCGAGGGGGACCCCAATCTGATCCACCGAGCCGCCGGCCTGCCTGAGCCCCTCGAAGGCGGCGTCGAGCGGATCAGTCGCGCTGGCGCCGGCAACCAGGACAGCGAACGCGCCTGACTCAACGGCTTTACGGTAGGCGCCCGCGGGCTCGTCCCCGTGTGCCGAGACCACGAACGTGGGCTCCAGGCGAGAACCGAACCAGCCAACGGAGGCGCTGAGCGCCGCGCGGGCCCGATCCAGCGTGGTCTCACCCAGGCGGTCCAGCGCGACCAGTGCGATCGAGCGGGACGGGATCTCCGCGACCTCAACGGCCGGACCATGGGCCGAGCGAAGCTTCTCGACGGCCTCAACGGATGCGGACGACAACAGCAGCGGAGCGCACTTGACACCACCGACGACGTCCTCGTGGTCCGCCGCTCGCTGGCCGATTGAGGTGAACAGAAGCGCGCCTTCCACGAGGTTCACGCGCTCCACAACCGGCGGGTTCACCCGCAACCAGCCACGGCGGGCGGCGCTGAGGTTAACCTGGCCAAAGCGGGGCTGTCCCAGGAGAACGCCATCTCCCGCGACGGCGGCGGCGATGCGCGCGGCCGCCTCATTCTCCGTGAGATCGCCCGGGTCCGGCACGGCGGCGTGGATCTCGCCGAACTTGACGCCGGCGAGCCGCTCGATGTCGTCTTGTTCGAGCCGATGCCCCTTGCGAAAGACGACGGCCCGCGGCTGGGCGCGGTCCCGCACGTCGTGGCACAGCAGCGCTCCCGCCGGGAGCGACGGGAGCGCACCGGCGCTCTCCACGCGAATCAATCTCAACAGGGCACCCTCAAACGTCGCGTATCGGCAATCGTGCCGCCCCGGCGCGGCACCCGTAGCTCCGAGATTCTCCAGACAATGCTATTCAATCAATGACTACAAGGCAAGCTAGGCGCTATGCTCGAGCTCGGCTTCGAGCCACGCCAGGGTGGCGTCGGCGGTGGCCAGGCGCGACTGGTACACGAGCCGTGAGAACGAGTCGTCCGGCTCCGCCTGCGCGGACGCACGAAGCGCGTCTGCCACCTCGCGGCAGGCGGCCGCCTGCCGCGTGATGAGTCCGGCGGTGTCGTGGCCCGAGATCTGGCGGGAGAAGTACAGCTTGAGCAGGAAGTCCTGCCGGATCTGGCGAAGGCGTTGGATTGGCTCGTCCAGCCAGCCGCGGAAGGCCATCTCGCCGGAGGGGGTGAGGGAGACCACCTTGCGCGGCGGGCCGCCGCTGGGCGGCGCGGGCTCGGATCGAACCAGGCCCATCTCCTCTAGCGAGTGGAGGACCGCGTACAGGCGCGGCGTGCCGAGCGTGCAGACCAGGCCAAGTTCGCCGCCGCGGCTGAAGTAGGGCAGCAGATCGTAGCCGTGGCGGGGCGCGAGCAGGAGGAGGCCCAGGATCGCGTAGTCGGCGGCGAGCAGCTCGTGTTTACGGCGCGGCATGACGCTCCGGCTGAAGCGGTGAATGATCCGAACGCTGGGCGGACCTCAGCCCCAACGGAGATCGTAGCACCCATCATTCCGGCCAGCGCGGGCGTCCGAAATGCGATCCCAAATGCAACAGGACCGCCGGCTCACCGGCGGTCCTGGTCGGGCGTACTCGAACTCGGTATCGACTGCGCGCGTCAGCGGACGGCGGCGGCCTCGGCCTCCATCGCGGGCGAGTAGTCACCGTTGCGGGCCGCGCCATTCAGCTTCGCGCGGCGGTAAAAGGCCTGCTGGCCGGCGCTCGCGCTCTCGGGCCGGCCCATCCAGGCCTTGAGCGCTTCATCCTGGAGGGCGCGGCCGTAGGAGAAGCTGACCTGCCAGGGGTGGGCACCCATGGCGTTCATCAGGCTGAGGTGCTCGGTGGCCTGGCGCGGGGTCTGCCCGCCGGAGAGGAAGACCACGCCCGGCACGGCGCCGGGGACGGTGCGTTTCAACGTGCGGATGGTGGCCTCCGCCACCTGTTTGGCAGCGGCCTGCTCCGCGCACTTCTTGCCGGAGATCACCATGTTTGGCTTGAGCAGCGTGCCCTCCAGTAGCACCCGCTGGCGCGACAGCTCGTAATACACCTCGGTCAGCACGCGCGTGGTGACTTCCTCGCAGCGCTCGATGGTGTGGTCGCCGTCCATCAGGACCTCGGGCTCGACGATCGGGACCACGCCGGCCTCCTGGCAGAGCGCCGCGTAGCGCGCCAGCGCGTGGGCATTCGCGCTGATGGCGCCATCCGTTGGGCTACCAGGGGCAATGTCGATGACGGCGCGCCACTTGGCGAAGCGTGCGCCCAGGCTGACGTACTCGGCCAGCCGCTCCCGCAGGCCATCGAGACCCTCGGTGATCGTCTCGCCGGGGAACCCGGCCAGCGGCTTGGCGCCGCCGTCCACCTTGATTCCAGGGATGATCCCGCGGTCGGCCAGGATCTGGGCCAGCGGCATGCCGGTCGAAGCGGCCTGCCGCAGCGTCTCGTCGTACAGGATGACGCCGCTGACGTACTGCTCCACCCCGGGCGTGGTGAAGAGCATCTCGCGGTACGCGCGGCGGTTTGGCTCGGTGGATTCCAGGCCTATCGTGTCGAATCGGCGCTTGATCGTGGCTGAGCTCTCGTCGGCGGCCAGGATGCCCTTGTTCGGGGCAACGAGCGCCTGAGCGGTGTACAGCAGATCGGCGGTTCCCATGGTGTGACGTCCTTCCGAGAACTCCCCGCGTTGCCAGGGCGCGAGGGACAGACGTGTATCGGGAACCGCGGCGCTGAGATTCCAAGGAGCGGGCCGCTGTATGGGCCCGCTCCCCAGGAGTCAATCTAACTGGTGCGAGCCGCCACCGGCAATGCCGAGCGCAGGCTTTCTGGCATAGGTTTCTCGATCTTGACGGGCTTGACGTACTTTCCGACAAGCTCCTTGGTGTTTGCGGCGTTGAGCTGGGTCATCAGGTACTCAAACTTCGCCTGAAGCTCGCCGGCGATCCCCGCCCGCTGCGACGCCGACATGGCCCACGTCTGCGGCTTGAACGTGCCCCAGGCCTGCTTGCGATTCAGGTAGATGAACTGCTCCTCGCTCTGGCCCTCTTTGCGCTCGCCGGCGCAGTTCTCGCGGGTCCAGGCGTAGATCTCCTCGCGCAGCTCGGGGGAGAAGTGCTTGCTGTCCATGATCATGTTCTGGAACTCGGTGGCCAGGTGCACCTCGAGCGTTCCCGCCTTCGGGAAGTGGCCAAAGGCCTCCGCCGGCAGTGTGGAGGCACCGTGCTGAACGGTGCCCGCAAGCCCGCGGCCCCTGGCCGCGTCGCCGAGCTCGCGGTGGACGTCGAAATCGATGCTGACCTTGGCGATCGACCCATCGGGGAGCACCACGCCACCGTGGGTGGAGCCCGTGTTGATCGCGACCTTGCTCAATCCCGTACGGCCGTCCCACAGTCGCTCGAAGCCGTTGAGGAAAGCGTTCAGCTCGCCAACAGTGCTGTTGTGCTTGCCCACCTCGCCGATCTCGCCGCCCAGGGAGACCGTGACGCCCTTGGGCTCGATGTCGCGTACCAGCTTGGCCAGCTTGGCGCAGCTCTCCACATTGTCCGTCTGCTGCTTGTCCAGATCGTCGTACGAGAGGTCGACCAGAGTGGAGGTATCGATGTCGATGTTGCCGAATCCAGCGGCCACGGCCTGCTTGATCAGCGTACGGAGGCCGTCCAGCTCCTTCTCCGGGTCCGCCTTGAAGCGCTTCACGTTGGCCTGATAGTGGTCGCCCTGCATGAAAATGGGGCCCACGTGACCCTCTTTGATGGCCGCGGCGGAGACCACGGCGGCGAACTCGTCGCAGGTCTGATCCGTGTAGCCCATCTCGGAGCGGGCAAGCTCGGTGATGAACGTGCCGCACTGGGTGGACTTGGCCGCTCGCATCACGGCACGGGCCATGTCGTAGGAGAGGGCGCGGATGTTGATCGCGGGCAGCGTGACGTCGCTGTACTCACCGCGGGCGCGGGCCATGTACAGATCGTAGACGGAGGCGGAGCGGGCGCCCAGGTCCCACGCGGCGTTCCAGATGATCCAACGGGCAGCGCTCTTGACGGCGTCATCGCCGAAGACCGCGGAGTTGACGAGTCGGTCGATGAGGTCACCCCGGAGGGTGGCAGCGTCGGTCACCTTGACGGAGGTGTCGGTGACCTCCATGGCTGGGCGGACCGCGTTGAGCATCTCGGCTACGTTGGCGAACTTCATGCGCGGAACCTCTTATGTCGAAAGGGGTGGGGAATGGCCTGATTCTAGCACGCACCCCGGGTCACGTTCTGTCCAGCCCGCAATCCGTCCACGCTATCATGCCGTGAGTCCGGTCTTCGACTGGGTCCCTGAAACGCTCAACGCGGGAGTGCCAATGGCCATGGATCCAACCGCACGCGTGCCCTTCGCCCGAAACAAGCTCTCGGTCACCCCACTGGGCCTCGGCAGCGCCCCGCTCGGTGGCCTCTTCGAGGCGGTCTCGGATGAGACCGCGCACGCCGTGGTCCAACACGCGTACGACTCCGGGCTGCGCTTCTTCGACACCGCGCCCCTGTACGGCCGGGGCTCGGCGGAGACACGCTACGGCGCGGTGCTCTCAAAGCTGCCGCGCGACTCGTTCGTCCTCTCCACCAAAATTGGCCGGCTGCTGCGCGATGAGCCGCTGCCCGGCGCCGACGCGTCCGGCCGCGGCCAGTTCTTCGGCGCGCCGCCCAAGTGGCCGGTGTTCGACTACAGCCGCGACGCGGTGCTCAAGTCGGTGGAGGAGAGCCTCGCTCGCCTCAAACTGGACCGCATCGACGTGCTGTTGATCCACGACCCAGACAACCACTGGGAGCAGGCGATCGGCCAGGCCTACCCCGCGCTGGAGGAGCTTCGCTCGCAAGGGGTCGTCAAGGCGATCGGCGCGGGCATGAACCAGGCGGAGATGCTCGCCCGCTTCGCCCGCGAGACGGACGTGGACTGCTTCCTGGTGGCCGGCCGCTACACCCTGCTGGACCAGGCGGCGCTGCCGGAGCTGCTGCCCATCTGCGTCCAGAAGAAGATCTCCATCATCATCGGCGGCGTCTACAACAGCGGCTTGCTGGCAGACCCGCGCCCGGGCGCCACGTTCAATTACCAGCCGGCAGAGCAGAACTGGCTGGACAAGGCGCTCAAGCTCAAGGCCGTCTGCGACCGCCACAACGTGCCACTGAAAGCCGCCGCCCTCCAGTTCCCGCTGGCGCACCCGGCCGTGGACGTAGTCCTGACGGGCGTACGCGCCACCGCCGAGCTAGACGAGAACCTGGCCATGTTCCGCACCGAGATCCCCGCGGCGCTGTGGTCAGACCTCCGCGCCGAAGGCCTAGTCCCGGAGGGGGCACCGACACCGAGTTAGGCGCCAGTCCCTAGGCAGGTGCCGCCGTCCTGGACCATCACACTCGCAGTCCCGGTTTCGTCCAGAATTCAGGCACGGTAGTTCATGGAGGTCGTCCGTCGGTGGTTCAGCCTTTGCCTTCGCTCAGCGGTGCGCGTGGTGCCGCGCTCATTCGCGCGGACCTGGTGCGCGCTCGTTCGCTGGCCGTGTTCCGCGGCGTCATCGCAGATGAGATCGGCGCGGCGTTTCTGGAGCTGCTCGAGTCCATCGGGCACGAGGCTGAACCTGCCCGCATGGGGGCGGTGTATGGGCGAATCTTCTCGCTGCTAGCACAGGAGGCTGAGCTCTACCCGGAGGCACTGGTCGGCGACGCCTGGCAGAACCACCTGCTGGACCGCCTTCTCGCCGACGACAACGCCTTCAGCCAGAAGGTGCAGCGCGGCGGCGTTGGCAGCGCTGGTGGCGCGCTGGCGGCGCAGGCAGAGCGCGATCTGCGGGCGCTGCGGGCGCTGTACGACCTGGACGGCCCGCGGGTGACCGCCGCCGCCGCGCACGCGGCGGGCGTGGAGCCGCCGGACGGCTGGGTGAGCTGGACGGACTTCCTACCGCTTGCGAAGGGCGCCGCGATTCACCCCTCAGAAGGGCTGGCGCTGAAGCAGAAGCTGGCGGCAAGCGCGGACTGGGCCTCGCTGCTGCCGGACCTGGCCGCGTACTACGCCCACGTGGGCACCGGCCTGTTCGGTCGATTCCGAGCGTTCCGCTGGGTCCGCGATGGCGACCACGGCCACCTCGAGGGTGTGCCCGCGCCGGATCCCATCCGTCTCGATCAGCTCGTGGGGTACGAGCGCGAGCGCGAGCTGGTGCTCCAGAACACCGAGCAGCTTCTGGCCGGCTATATGGCCAACAGCGTCCTGCTGTACGGCGACCGTGGCACCGGCAAGTCCTCCACGGTGAAGGCGCTGCTCAACGAGCACGCCGAGCGCGGCCTCCGGCTGATCGAGGTGGGCAAGGACGAGCTTGCCGACTTCCCCAGGATCATCGGCCTGCTGCGCGACCGCCCCGAGAAGTTCATCCTCTTCGTGGACGACCTCTCCTTCGACGAGGGCGAGCGAGACTACCGTGGTCTGAAAGCCGTGCTCGAAGGCAGCATCGAGGCCAGGCCGGCCAACGTCGTGCTGTACGCCACGTCCAACCGTCGGCACCTGGTGCAGGAGCGCTGGACGGATCGCGAGTCCGTCCTCAACGCCGAGGTGCACGGCCAGGACACCATGCAGGAGAAGCTGTCGCTCTCCGACCGTTTCGGTATCCGCGCCGTCTTCTCAGCGCCAGACCAGACCCGCTACCTCCAGGTGGTGACGGCGCTCGCCGAACAGCGCAGCCTCGAGATCGACCCCGAGACGCTGCGCCGCCGCGCGCTCCAGTGGGCGGAGTGGCACAACGGCCGCAGCGGCCGAAGTGCCCGCCAGTTCGTGGACCACCTGGAGGGCGAGCTGGCCCTCAGGCGCTAACGTCGCTCTCAGAATCGGTTGGGGCGGAGCTCCAGCGGCACCTCGATGAGGCTCGACCGATCCTGCGCCAGCGCGTCACGCAGCGCCCGGCCGATCTGATCCGGCGAGCTCAACCGCTCAGTTCGCATGCCGAAGGCGTCACCCAGCTTGATGAAGTCCGGATTCGCCAGCACGTGGGCGATAGATCCGCCGAAGAGGTCGGCCGTGGTGTCGCGCACGGCGCCGAAGCAGTTGTCATTGCAGACAATGGCGGTGATCTTCAAGCCGTAGCGCATCATCGTCGCCAGCTCTTGCGGGTTGTACATGAAGGCGCCGTCACCGGCGATCACCACAACCTCCCGCTCCGGCGCGGCCATCTTCGCGCCCAGCGCCGCCGGCAGCGCATAGCCCAGCGTGCCGGTGCCGTTGCCGAATCCGAACCTGAAAGAGCGGCCCTGGTAGGCCACCAGCAGGCGGAAGATCCAGAGGCCCACCATGCTGTCCGTGAAGAACAGGACGTCGCGGGGCAGGCCCTGATGGAGCTCCTGGAAGAAGGTGAACGCCCACGGGACTCGCTGATCGCAGTAGCGCCACGGCCCCTGGCGGATCTCCTCCAGCCGGGCGGCGCTCACGCTCTCCGTGGCGCGGTCCTTCACCTCGTCCGCCAGGCGAGCCAGGATGTCGCCCACGTGGCCGGCCAGCGCCAGCCGATGCGAGCCTCCGCGCTGCTCGTCGTCGTCCCAGTCCACGTGGATGAGCTGGCTGGCGAGTTGATCCGCCGAGCGACCGCCTGTAGCCGGCCCCTCGCGGGGTCCGATCGCCAGCACCACGTCCGCCTCGCGCAACAGATCGTCGCCGAGCGTACCGGGGCTCCAGGAGTGACTCAGGGCCAGCGGGTGATCCTCGCTCAGCGCCCCCTTGCCGTTGTAGTGGACGAAGACTGGCGCTTTGAGTCGCTCGGCCAGCCGCCGCAGACTCGCCTCCGCGCCAGACGCGATGACTGGGCGCCCGGCCACGATCACCGGCCGCTGGGCTCGGGAGAGCAGGGAGGCCGCCTCGCCGATGTCGCGATCGGACGGCATCACCCGCGCCAGCTTCGGCGGCGCCAGGCCGCGACCGGGCGCCGGACCAGCCAGAATCTCCGCCGGGACCTCCAGCGCCGCACCGGCCGGTCGGCCCTGCTCCAGGCTGTCCATCAACCGGTGGATTGCCGGGCGGATCTGATCGGCGGAGCCGGCCCGCTCGTAGTACCGCGCGGTGGAGCGGAGCACGTCGCGGTGGCCGGGGTCCTCCTCCACGATGAACAGATAGCGCTCGCTGTCCAGGGTGGCCTGGAGGATGCAGGTGGACGAGTTGGTGAGCCCTGCCTGAGGGACACTGGTACCGATGGCGACCTTGTTGGTCACCCAGGACCAGCCATCGGCCAGGAAGCCAATCCCTTGCTCGTTCCGCCCAACCACCGGCTGGATCGCCGGGACCTCGTTCAACGCCCCATAGATCGGGTAGGCACCGTGGCCCGGCACGCCAAACAGGTGCTGGATGCCTCGCTCCACCAGGGTGTCCACCACCTCGCGGGCGCCGTTTCTCACGCTCTCGGCCACGTGCCATCTCCTCAGACTGTGCTTGGGGAGCCCCTCTGGTTGGGGAGCCCGCTGCTTGGGGAGCAAGGATGCTGCACGGACGGCCGTCCGTCAAACCACCGGTGCAAGCCGGCGAGTCCGCGGTCGTCGCTGGTATGCTCGGGGTATGCAAAAAAACCTGATGCTGGCGGTGGCCGCGTTCACGGCCCTGTTGGTGATCGCGGCCCTGGCCATCTACACCGCGCGGGACTTGATGCCGCGTCCGGCCACGACCGGCCCGGCCACGGCGGCCGTGCAGCCCGAGCCGAAACCGGCCGCGCCAGGACAGCCCAAGCCGACCGCCGCCGCGCCAGCCGCTGCGAAACCCGCGGTCCCGCCGAAGCCGCAGGGCAAGCCAGCCGGTGCGTCGGCGGCGGGCGACGTGGATCGCGAGCGATTCGCCCAGGCTACCTGGGCTCCAGGACAGCTCCAGTCCCACTTCGAGAAACACGGTGACGAGGGGCCGTATCCCACGGTTGCCGCGTACGACGATGCGGCCAGAGCCACGATCCGCGCCGGCACCCACTTCACGTACGTGGACCGCGAGTCCGACGCGACGCGCCATGGCTTCTACGATCGGGCGAACAACCGCTTCGTCGGCATGACGGAGAACGGCTCGCGGATCACCACCAGCTTTCGACCGGATCGAGGCGAACAGTACGTGCGCAACCTCGAACGCTCCACGTATCGATGACCCTGAACCGATGACACCCAGACGATGACATCCGAGGCGCGCGCCATTCACGAGCTTCTCTCGCGCCGCGGTGTGGGTCGGCGTGAGCTGTTCCTGACCCAGCGCGAGGGCAAGTCGCTACCGGGCGGGCTGGAATCCGTCTCGGGCTTCTGCCTGGAGGCGGGCGGACACGTGTATGGGTTCTGGCTGACCTGGAACGACGGAGCTGGCCGGCTAGACCTGGCACCGTTCTATCGCGTGGACCAACCGGAGCGGCGGTTCGGCGAGGAGCCGGAGCTCGCGCGGGCGCGGGCTCGGCTCTCCACCGGCTAGCGCGCGCTCCAGCCCCCATCCACGGTCAGCATGAGCCCGTTCACGTAGGACGCGCCGCTCGACGCCAGGAAGGCGGCGCACGCGGCGACCTCATCCACGGTTCCACGGCGTGCGAGCGGGACGACCCGGGCAATGGCCTCCTGGCTCGTGCCAATGCCCACATTTGCCATATCCGGCGCGGAGGCACCCAGGATGTCCATGGAGTTGGACCGCAGACTCGTCTGGATAGGCCCAGGGCAGATGGCATTGCAGGTGATCCCCAGCGGGCCGTGGGTGGTGGCGATGCGGCGGGTGAGACCCACCACGCCGTGCTTGGCAGCCACGTAGGCGGCTCCGCCGCCATCGCCCACCAGGCCGGCCGCGGAGGCAATGTTGATGATCCGCCCGCCACCCCGCGGCATCAGCTCGGCCAGCGCGCGCTTGCAGCCGTGGAAGACGCCGGTCAGATTGATCGCGATCACCCGCTCCCACAAGTCGATCGGCTGCTCATCTGCCGGCAGGTAGCCGTCCAGGATGCCGGCCGCGTTCACCACGATCCCCAGGGCTCCCAGGTTGCTCACGGTGCGGCCGATGGCGGAGTCCACATCTGCCCAGGAGCTCGTGTCCCCATCCGTTGACCACGCGTGACCCCCGGCTGAAGTAATGGCCTCAGCCGTCTCGCTAGCAGCGGCGCCGTTGAGATCCATCAGTCCCACAGGCGCGCCAGCCGCTGCCAGCGCGGTTGCAATTGCGCGACCAATGCCGGATCCGGCCCCGGTGACGAACGCCGACCCGTCGACGAGATCCCCCATATTCCGGTCTCCTCTGACAATTACTGCGGGTTGCCAGTACTATAGTGCGACGCTCCGTTGGGTGGTCGCAGGGGGGAGACTGCCGATCCCGTGTGGAGGACTGGTCTTGGCTCGCTTTCCCCTGGCACTGCACACCTGGACACTCGAGAGCACCACGCTCTTCGATCAGCTCGAGATCGCCCCCCGCACCGGGTGGGAGGCCTTGGAGCTTCGCCGGGTGGATTTCACCCGCGCCTTGGAGCGTGGGAAGACCGCGGAGGACGTGATCGCGGCGGTGCGCGCTTGCGGTCTCCCTGTGGCGGCGGTGGGTGTGGAGCCGGGCTGGCTGTTCGCGGAGGGCGCAGAGCTCAGACGACTCCTGAGCGTGTTCGACGAGCAGTGCGGCCACGCGGAGAAGCTGGGGGCACCCATCGCCATGACGGCGGTGGGAGCAGAGACTGACAACACCAGCGGACTCGCGCAGCGCGTGCGGGAAGTCGGCGACATCGCCCGGCGCCACGGTTTGACGGTGGCACTCGAGTTCAACTCCCAGATCAAGCACATCAACACGATTGACCGCGCTCGCGACCTCCTCCGCGAGGCCAACCATCCGTCGGTGGGCCTGCTGGTGGATACCTATCACATGCAGCGGAGCGGGAGCGGCGATCCGTCGTGCTACACGGCTATCCCTGGCTCAGAGATCGCCTACGTCCAGTTCAGCGACGTGCCGGCCGCCACCACGCCCGGTCAGATCCTCGACCGGCTGCCAGCCGGACACGGGGTAATCCCGTTCCGGGCGATCTTCGATGCCGTTGCCCAGACGGGCTACAGCGGCTACCTGAGCTACGAGGCGCCAAACGCGGAGGCGTGGAAGCGCGACGCGGACATCGTAGCGCGCGAGGCACTCGATGCCGCCCGGAGCTTCATGTCCTAGCGCCCTGCCGGCGCGCTAGGGATTCCCTGGCTTGGGGAAGATACCGGGCCGTCCGGGGCCGGGCCCAGGGCCGTCCGGTCGCGGCGTGGGCGGATTCGCCTGGAGCGTCGCCAGGATCGGCTTGTTGGCGGGCGGCGGTTGGCGCGTGGGTTCCGTCGGCGGCTGCTGGGGTTGTGGCTGGGGACCCTGGGCCGGCGGGGGTGGTTGTGATTGTCCTGGTGGCGGCCCCTGGGGTTGTCCGGGCGGTGGGCCAGCGGGCTGCGATTGGGGCGGGGGAGACGGCGGCGTGGTTGGAACCGGAGGCGGCTCAGGCTTTGGCACCGGTTGGGCAGCCGGCGGAACCTGGGCCGGTTTCGGCGCGACCTGTTCCGGCTTAGGCTGCGGGGGCTGAGGCACCGCGGTGGGAGGGGGCGGCGGCGCGGCCGTCGCCTGGGCGGGTGGAGGCGAGGTGGGGTTAGGCTTGGCCTGGGACGGAGCTTGCACCGGGACGGTCGTTGGTTTGGGTTCGACCTGCCCGGCCGGCGCCTCCCGGCCCTCACCGCCGAGCAACGGGCGGAGGATGCTCTGCGGCCTGCGCCATTCGAAGATCGCGCACCGTCCGACACCAAGCGTCGTGCCGACGATGGCCGCGCCGATCAGCACCTTGCGGAAGAAGCGGCGTCGGCCCTTCTTCGGCTCTTTCGGCAGGACGGTTCGGCCGACGGGATCGATCACCGTGGGCTCCGGGGAGGCAACCGGTGGTGGCGTGACCGCGGGCCGCCGCAGGACGTTGGTGGCGGCCTCCGGCGGCAGCGGCTTGATGGCACCGTCCAAGGCGGCGCCGGCCGCGGACATCATCTCCTGGCCGGTCTGGAAGCGCTGCGCGGGGTCCTTGGCCAGCGCGCGCTTGAGCACAGCGTCCAGGGCCGGCGCGACCGACGGTTCGAACAGTCGAAGCGATGGCGGATCCTGGTACGCGTGCGCCATCAGCACGGCGGGCGTGCTGTCCGCCTGGAACGGCACGGCGCCGGCCAGCATCTCGTAGAGCACCACGGCCAGCGAGTAGAGATCGGCCCGACCATCCACCGTCTGACCCAGTGCCTGCTCTGGAGACATGTAGACGGGCGTCCCCACGATGCCGCCGCTGACGGTGAGGCGCTCGCTGGCGGCCGCGTGGGCGATGCCGAAGTCCGTGAGCGTGGCGCGATCGTCCGGGCCGACGATCACGTTCGCCGGCTTCACGTCGCGGTGGATAACGCCGCGCTCGTGCGCGTGGTCCAGCGCGGCGGCCACCTGGGTGATGAGCTGGACGGCCCGTCGGGCGTCCATGGGGCGGTCGTCCTCCATCACCGTGGCCAGGCTGCGCCCCTCCAGGAACTCCATGACCAGGTAGTGCAGCCCGTCCTGCACGCCGACGTCATAGATGGCCACGATCCCGGGGTGGCGCAGGGCGGCGACCGTACGTGCCTCGCGGCGGAAGCGCTCGATGAACGCCTCTGTGGCCCCGAGAAACGGCGGGAGCACCTTCACGGCAACGACGCGACCGAGATCCTCGTCCGTCGCGCGGAATACCTGCCCCATGCCGCCGCGGCCGACCTCCGCCTCGATGCGGTACCGACCCAGCCTCTTCCCTGGCTCCACGCGGACATTGTACGTTTGGCCGGCGCGGTCGGCCCTCGGCGGATGGCAACGGTGCATCACGAATGGACGCTGGATGATCGCGACCCTTCGCGCCCACTATCCTGACCGCGAAGCGAACCGCCCAGCGAGCCCCTGTCAGAAACACGACCAGACCCAGAGACGGAGGAATGCCGTGACCGTTCCCACGGATGGCGAGGCAGACGCGACACCGATAACGCGGACCCGGAACCGCGCCATGCGAGACGCGCTCCCGTTCCATGAGACCCAGGACTTCGAGGATGCACGACGTGGCTTCCTGGGCACCTGGCCAGAGGCGGAGATCCGCCACGCCGATGGGCGGGTGGTGTGGAGCCTGGCGGACGAGCCATTCATGGACAGCGACGAAGCGCCGGACACCGTCAATCCCAGCCTGTGGCGCCAGGCTCAACTCAACAAGCTCCACGGTCTGTTCAAGGTCACGGACGGGATCTACCAGGTGCGGGGCTTCGATGCCTCGAATATGACGGTGATCGAAGGAAATCGCGGGGTGATCGTCATCGACCCGATGATCTCGATCGAGACGGCCGCGGCCGGCCTGGCGCTGTACCGCCACCACCGCGGCGAGCGGCCGGTCACGGCCGTGATCATCACCCACTGCCACGTGGACCACTACGGCGGAATCCGCGGGGTCGTTACCGAGGATGACGTGCGATCGGGGAGACTCGACGTCATCGCCCCAGATCAGTTCATGGAGACGGTGGTCGCGGAGAGCGTGCTCCCCGGCCCGGCGCGAAACCGGCGACAGCAGTACCAGTTCGGCACGCTGCTCCCCCGGGGACCGCGGGGGCAGGTAGACATCGGCATGGCGAAAACGCTGTCGCGGGGGACGATCTCGCTGATCCCGCCGACACACTCCATCACCGACCCGATAGAACGGCACACCATCGACGACGTGGAGATCGTCTTCCAGTTGGCGCCCCAAACCGAGGCGCCCGCGGAGATGCACATGTTCTACCCGGCGTTCCGAGCGCTCAATCTGGCCGAGAACGCCACGCACACCATGCACAATGTCTATCCGATCCGCGGCGCCGAAGTGCGCGACGCCAATCGCTGGGCGCAGTACCTGAATGAGGCCCTGGACCGGTTCGGCTCTGACGCGGACGTGGCCTTCGCACAGCACCAGTGGCCGGTCTGGGGCAACAACCGGGTCCGTGACTTCTTGAGCAAGCAGCGCGACGCGTACAAGTACCTGCACGATCAGACGCTACGGCTGATGAACCACGGGTACACCGCGGACGAGATCGCCGACCGGCTGGCGCTGCCGAAGAGCCTGGAGCAGGTCTGGCACGTGCGTGGCTACTACGGGACGTTCAGCCACAACGCAAAGTCGGTCTATCAGAAGTACCTGGGGTGGTACGACGCGAATCCGGCACATCTCGATCCTCTGCCACCCGGGGAGCGCGGCCGCAAGTACGTGGAGTACATGGGGGGCGCAACGGCGGTCATCGAGCGGGCGCGCCGGGACTTCGTACAGGGCGAGTATCGGTTCGTGGCGGAGGCGATGAGCCACGTGGTGTTCGCCGATCCATCCAACGCGGACGCGCGCGCCCTGGCAGCCAACGCGCTGGAGCAGCTTGGCTACGCGGCAGAGTCTGGCACCTGGCGCAACGCGTATCTCACTGGCGCCATGGAGCTTCGGCGGGGCACCGTGGCCCCCGCCGGCCGAGCGCTCCCCAACCCGCACACGTTCCGCGCGATGAGCCTGGACAGCGTGTTCGACTACCTGGGCGTACGGCTGGACGGGGAGAAGGCAGACGGACGGGCCGTGGTGATCAACTGGGCGTTCACTGACGAGGGACGCAGCTACGTGACCACGCTGAGCAACTCGGCTTTGACCTTCCTCGCGGACCGAGCGAGCGACGAGGCAGACGCCACCGTGACGCTGGACCGGGAGGCGCTGGCCCAGATCCTGCTGCACCAGAAACCCGTCGACGACGCGCTACGCGAGGGAATAATCCGGATCGAGGGTGACGCAACGAAGCTGCAAGACCTCCTGGATCTCCTGGATGAGTTCAGCCAGGCATTCGCCATCATCGAGCCGTGACCCGCGGGGAAGTCAGGCGGGGAGGGCCCTGAACGGCGCGGGGTGCACGACCGTCGCGCCCTGCAGGCAGGCCGCGGCACTCGCCCCGGTCAGCATCGTGACCGCTGACGGCGCCACCTCGAAGCGGATCGGCGTCAGCCCCAGGGGCTCGCCGTCCACCTGCACTAGAAGGCGCGGCCTGGCCGCCACCAATAGCTCGCGGGCGTGAAGATAGGTGACGTGCGGGTCCGAGCGGTGGCGGCGCACCAGCACCAGCACGGTATGGCGTAGCTTGTCCAGCAGGGTCCGTCCACCGAAGAAGCACACGTCGAGCAGTCCGTCCGCCGCGGAGGCACGGTCCGTGATCTGGAATGGACCCGCCCAGTAGCGCGTGTTGCCGATGCTCACCTGTGCCGCGCGCATCGCCCGCCAGTCCCCATCCACCCGCACCCGAATGCGCGCGGCGCCACCGGTGAGGATGTAGCGCGCGCCAGCCGCGAAGATGGCCAGGGGACCGAAGCGACGCTTGGCCTCACCCTCAGAGGCGTGCACGGCCACGGCGTCCATCCCCAGGCCAGCCATGAGCAGGAAATAGCGTCCATTGGCACGCCCCAGATCCAGTCGCAACGCCTCACCGCCCATCAACTGACGGGTCGTCTGCACGGGATCCAGCGACAGGCCGAGCTCGCGGGTCCACACGTTCACGCTGCCGAACGGGACAGCACCCACCACGATAGACGTGCCGCCCGCGGCCTGGATAACCTCATTCAGCGTCCCGTCGCCACCGGCGGCCAGCAGGAGCGTGTGGCCGCGGTCCATGGCTTCGCGGGCCAGGTCGGTAGCGTGCCCACGCCGTTCGGTATGCCGCACATCCACGCCAAAGCCCGCCCGCTCCACCTCGCGCACCACGTCCATGAGCGCACTAGCGCGCTCGAACGGCCCCGCCGCGCGATTGGCCACGATGGTTGCGAGCGGCACCGTCATGGGTGCGAAGCGCGCCTAGCCCCGCCCGGGCGGGCGAGCCGCCACGGCGATCAGCCGTTCACTGACGTGGCTGAACGGGGTGAGATCGTACGAGCCGTACAGCGCCTCGATGCGGAATCCCGCCTGCCGCAGCAGGAGCTCCAGCTCGAAACGCCCGAAGTAGCGGAGCGCAAGCTGGCTGGTCCAACGTTTGACGGTCTGGTCCTCCTGGATCTCGTCGTACATGTAGGTGTAGTAGTCGGTCTGCTCCGCAAAGTCGGTGGAGCGGGCGGTCCACTTGCTGAGCGGCCGGCCGGAGACCGGGTCCTCTCCCGTGTGCTGAAGGAGGAGCTCATCGCGAGCCTCACCGCCACGGATGTTGCCGTTGGACAGGTCCAGGATCAGCAGCCCGCCTGGATCCAGGTGGCGGTAGACGGCCTCGAGCGCTGCGGACTGGTCGGCCGGATCGAGCAGCAGGCCGAACGAGTCAAGCGCGACGATGGCCAGAGGGAACCGCCGCTGCAACGCGAGCGTACGCATGTCCGCCTGATGCAGCGCGACCCGGTCGTCCAACCCGTGGCGGCGTACCCGGGCGGCCGCGGCCTCCAGCATCTCGGCGGAGCTGTCCACGCCGACCACCGAGAACCCGTGGATGGCGAGCGGGGCCAGGATCCGGCCGCTGCCGCACGCCAGCTCCAGCACGGGATCCCCGGTGCGCCGCGCAAACTCCAGGTACATCGCCTCGTCGTCCTCGTACGTGTCGTGCTCCCAGTCGTAGTAGCGGGCGAGATCGTTGAACGGGTTCTCCTGCGACATGGGCGGATCAACACCTCGGGGCGTGAGCGGCACCGCCAAGATGATCGGCGCGCGGCACCGCGTGGATGATCGGGGGATCGGCTCCGCACTGTGCCACAATATTTGTGCTACCCGCCGCCGGCGCACGCCGCGGCACGCTCAGGACGGGGGAATCGCGTGCGGATCCTGGCCATCGACGTGGGGACGGGCACGCAGGACATCCTGCTGTTCGACTCCGAGCAGGACATCGAGAACTGCCCCCAGATGATCATGCCCTCGCCCACGGCGGTGGTCGCCGGCCGGGTCAGGGCGGCCACGGCGCGGCGCGAGCCGCTGTTGCTGACGGGCGTGACCATGGGCGGTGGACCCTCGCACTGGGCCACGATGGACCACATCCGCTCGGGGCTGCCGGTGTATGCCACGCCAGTCGCGGCACAGACCTTCGACGACGACCTGGAGCAGATTCGCGAGATGGGGATCCAGGTGGTGTCGGTTGACGAAGCGGCGGGCCTCACTGGCGTCTGCCATGTGGAGATGCGCGACCTGTACGTCGACGCAGTGCAGTCGGCCCTCGCGGCATTCGGCGCGGATCCATCGTTCGACGCGCTCGCAGTGGCGGTGTTCGACCACGGGGCGGCGCCGCCGGGCTACAGCGACCGGAAGTTTCGGTTCGACTACCTGGGCGAGCGGATGGCGCGCTCGCGCGACGTGGCGGCGCTGGCGTTTGGGCGCGACGACGTGCCCGCCGAGATGACACGGTTGAAGGCCGTGGGCGACTGCGTGGACGGCAACCTGCCACTGCTATTGATGGACACCGCGCCGGCCGCCGTGCTGGGAGCGCTGGACGACCCAAACGTGGGGACGGCGAGCAACGCGGTAGCCGTGAACGTGGGTAATTTCCACTGCCTGGCCTTCCGCCTGGAGGGTGGCCTGGTGACCGGGCTGTTCGAGCATCATACCGGTGAGCTAGAGCGGACGGAGCTGGAGCGTTACGTGGAGCGGCTGGCCGCGGGGACCATCACCAACCAGGAAGTGTTCGATGACATGGGCCACGGGGCCTTGCTCATCGGCGAGCCCGGGGCGCTGCGCGGGCACAGGGTGGCGGTGACTGGCCCGCGACGCGGACTGCTGAACGAATCAATGTTGCGGCCGTACGCGGCGGTGCCGCATGGCGACATGATGCTGGCCGGCTGTTTCGGACTGCTGCGCGGCTACGCCTGGCGATTCCCCGAGGGCGCCGAGGCCATCGAGCGTCGACTGGGACCGCGCCCGCGACCGTAGAGCCCGCGACAGCAGATGGGGTACATTCGCCTGGTGGAGGAGGGCCAGCCATGAAGTTCGGCGTCTGCATGTTCCCCACCCACTACGGGATGCCGTTGACGGAGCTCGGCCGAGAAGCCGAGGACCTCGGTTTCGAGTCCATCTTCTTCCCAGAGCACACCCACATCCCCAGCAGCCGCAAGACCCCGTGGCCAGGCGGCCCGGAGCTACCGCGCGAATACTCAAACACCGTGGACGTGTTCGTGGCGATGGCGGCGGTGGCCGCCGTGACCAAGACGATCAACATCGGCCCGGGCATCTGCCTGGTGATCGAGCGCGACCCGATCACGCTAGCCAAAGAGGTGGCCAGCCTGGACCACATTTCCAACGGTCGGTTCCTGTTCGGCATCGGCGCCGGCTGGAACCGGGAGGAGATGGAGAACCACGGGACCAACCCCAAGACGCGGTTCAGACTGCTGAAGGACCGGGTCCAGGCAATGAAGACCATCTGGACCCAGGACGAGGCCGAGTACCACGGCGAATTCGTGAGCTTCGACAAAATCTGGTCCTGGCCCAAACCGGTCCAGCGGCCCCACCCGCCGGTGCTGCTGGGCAACGACGGGCCGGGCGCCGTAGATCGGGCGGTGGACTACGCGGACGAGTGGATGCCCCACCCCGGGCGGGGCGACGTGCCGATCGGCGAGCGGATCGCCGAGCTGAACGCGAAGGCGAAGGCCGCGGGGAAGACGATACCCGTGACCCTGTTCGGCGCGGCGCCGGACGCCGCGGTGGTGGAGCAGTGCATCAAGGACGGCGCCTCGCGGGTGGTGATGCGCCTGCCCTCAGACGGCACCGAGGCAACGCGCCCGGTGCTGAAGCAGTGCGCTGAGATCATGCGCGCGCTGCGGTAGCGTACGCCGGACTTGTGCGAGGGCGGAACCGCGTCCCGCGGTTCCGCCCACCGGTTCGTATCGTCTCGAGAGGGGTCCGCCGCGCTCCCTACGGGTTCACTGGCGACTTCCGTCGGCGCCCGGTGTTCACTCCGATCACCGGCGGGGTCACGCGCAGGAAGTGGCCCTGCTTATCTTCGTCGGCGACAACACCCAGGCCGTGCTTCGCGAGCGTATCTCGCCACGCATTCAGCTCCTGCATTGCGGCCCCCTGGTGGTCCCAGCCGATCGCGTTGAATCCAGCCTCGATCATCCGATTCTGGATCCGCAGTTGTCGAACGATCACGCTGCCAACGTCGGTCTCCTCGACAGTCAGCCGCGTAGGGATCGGGTGCCGCGAGCAACCCCCGGTTGTCGCACCCGCCGCATCGAGAACCTGCGTGACAAACGGAGCCAGCGACTGTCCTGCCGGCGGCAGGACCGGCCGAGGCCGCGGCTCTCGGACGGTCACGCGAGGGCTGAGGCCCGCAGCTTCGTTGAGCTGTCGAGCGATGCCTTTGGCGCGCTCTCTGCGGGCAAGCGGGCCCGCGACAACGACACCGTGGTCCCGCACCCACCAACGTACTTCGCCGGTCAGTCTCGCGTAGTCACCACTGACCGTGAATCGTGACGAGGACCACCGCGTAGTTGTTCCCCGTTGTTCGCGTCTGACAGATCGTTCTTCAGCTCGCCTGCTCATTTCTGGCTCCGCGGCAAACCGCACCACCGCTCGGACCATCTTAACGCGGCGCTCGGCCCTGACGTGCGCATCGTCTCACGGCCCCTCGACCACGATGACGTTGGACGTGGCGTACTTCCACCGCAAGTCGCGGGCTGGACGGTATTGCTCGGAGGCCCACCAGGCCTTCGCACGGTCCACGCTCTCGAACCGCAGCACCACCACGCGCTTGGGGTCGATGCTGCCCTCGACTACTTCGTACGCTCCGCCGCGGACGACGTACTCGCCGCCGAACGCCTTGATACTGTCTGGCACGAGCCGACGGTACTCCTCGTAGCCGTCGGTATCGTGAACGTCCACATAGGCGATGACGTAGCCTGCCACGGGCGACCTCCGCACAACTGACTCGATTGCTCCGCGGATGGTAGGCGCCGCGCCCCGTCTAACGCTACAGGGGCAGCGCTAGCTGGGGGGAGGGCCGGGTGGGCAGGGGGCGCACGGCCACGTGCGGCGGCCGCGGACTGCTGGGGCCGCGAGCCAGCGACTCCGCCAGACCGTGGCGATCGCGGATGGCCTCCACACGCTCTGCCAGGCGGCGGGTGTACTCGGCCGGCGCGTCGCGGCCCACGTAGGCGCGCTCGTACCGAGGCTTGAGCTCTGGGAACTCGCGATCCACCATGTCCAGATAGTGCTCCCGAACCACCGGCCCCAGGCGGAGCGCGGAGTAGCCGAAAAACTGGGCGCCATGGGCAACGGCCTCGCGCGCCACGGACTCGATGGATTGCGCGGAGTCCGTCACGCCGGGCAGGATGGGCGCCAGCAGGATACCGGCCGGGATGCCAGCGTCGTTCAGCGCCCGCATGACTTGCAACCGCTTACGCGGGTGGGCGGTGCCTGGCTCGATGGTGCGGGCCAGGTCGCCATCAATGGTGGTGATGGTGAACAGGACGCGGACGGACGCGTTGCGCGCCAGGTCGGTCAACACGTCGATGTCGCGATAGACCATCGGCGACTTGGTGATCATCCCGATTGGATTGCGCGCCGCGGTGAACACCTCCAGCACTCGCCGCGTTACCCGGAACCGCCCCTCCGCCGGCTGGTAGACGTCCGTGGCCGTGCCCATGGCCACGGACTCGCCCGCCCAGGACGGTCGCGCCAGTTCGCGACGCAACACATCCGGCAGATTGGTCTTGACCAGGATTCGGGTGTCGAAGTCCTCGCGACCGTTGCCGTGATCGGCCTTCACGTAGAAAGCGCGGGCGTAACAGTAGTGGCAGCGGTGAGCGCATCCCACGTAGGGGTTGAGCGACCAGTTGAAGGGCATGCCGTGCACGCGATTGATCGCGGACTTGCACTGAACCTCTACGTACTCCGGCCGCGCCATGTCCAAGTATAGAACAAATGATCTGTTATCTTTCCAGGATTCTCGCTGGGCGCGGTCGCTCTATAATCGCGCCTGGTTGGAGCGCTCCAATGCGTTGGGAGGTCGCGGCATGGCCGGCGTGCGAGAGTATCCCGAGGGCACACCCTTTCCGGGCAGAGCCGGCAGGCTCATCGGCGAGTCGGACGCCGCCTGGCCTTCGGCCCCACGCGCCCGCTCGGGCGCGCCGAACGTCATGATCATCCTGCTGGACGATGTCGGCTTCGCCCAGTTCGGCTGCTTTGGCGGCGCCATCGAGACGCCCAATCTTGATCGCCTGGCTCGCGGCGGTCTGCGCTACCGAGATTTCCACACCACGGCCCTCTGCACGCCCACGCGAGCCTGCATGATGACCGGGCGCAACCACCACGCCACCGGCGCCGGCGTCATCACCGCCATGGCCCTCGGCTACCCGGGCTACAACAACGTCATCCCACCGTCCAATGCGTTCCTGCCGGAGATGCTGCTGCCCCACGGCTACAGCACCTACGCCCTGGGCAAATGGCACCTCACCCCCATCACCGAGTGCAACACCGCCGCGCCGCGCGCCCGCTGGCCCCTCAGCCGCGGCTTCGAGCGCTTCTACGGGTTCCTCGGGGGCTTCACCAGCCAGTGGGTGCCGGACCTCGTGGAGGACAATCGCTTCGTCGATCCACCGGCCTCGCCGGAGCAGGGCTACCACCTGAACGAGGACATGGCCAACAAGGCCATCGGGCTGATCCGCGACCTGAAGGCCACGTCTGGTGACAAGCCGTTCTTCATGTACTACTGCCCCGGCGCCGGCCACACCCCGCACCACGTTCCCCAGGACTGGGTAGAGCGCTACCGCGGTCGCTTCGACCAGGGCTGGGACCGCCTGCGGGAGGAGATCTTCGCGCGCCAGGTGGCGGATGGCATCGTGCCGCCGGGCACGGTGCTCTCGCCGCGCCCAGACTGGGTGGCCGCCTGGGACAGCCTCAGCGGCGACGAGCAGCGCCTGTTCGCCCGCCAGATGGAGGTCTACGCCGCCTTCATCTCCCACACCGACCACCACATCGGCCGGGTCATCGATTTTCTGGAGGAGATCGGCGAGCTGGACAACACGCTGATCTTCGTGACCTCCGACAACGGCGCAAGCGCGGAGGGCGGCGTGCACGGCGAGGCCAACCACATGCTCCGCCACAACCGCTTCACGGAGACGCTGACCGCGAACCTGGCCGCGTTCGACCGCTGGGGCGACCCCTCCACCCATCCGCACTACTCGTGGGGCTGGGCCTGGGCCGGCTGCACCCCGCTCCGGCGCTGGAAAGCGTACGTTCACCAGGGCGGCGTGACCGATCCGCTCATCGTGCACTGGCCAGACGGCATCGCCGCCCGCGGCGAGGTGCGCCAGCAGTACGCCCACGTCTCGGACATCGTCCCCACGGTCCTCGAGGCGCTGGGCATCGAGCAGCCAACCCACGTGGCCGGCCGCGCGGTGGAGGCCATCCAGGGCGTCAGCTTTGCCCACACGTTCAACGACGCCGCGGCAGCCACCAGAAAGTCCACCCAGTACTACGAGATGTTCGCCTCGCGCGCCATCTGGCACCGCGGCTGGAAGGCGGTGGCGGAGCAGCCGCGTCCGATGCCGCTCACCGAAGAGCGCCTGCGCGAGCAGCGCTGGGAGCTCTACAACCTGGACGAGGACTTCTCCGAGTGCAATGACCTGGCCCAGACCCACCCGGCCAGGCTCCGCGAGCTGGTGGATCTCTGGTGGGCCGAGGCTGGCCGCAACAACGTGTTGCCTCTGGACGGCCGCCGCGAGCAGCGCCTCACCGACCCCAAACCCACGATTGCGCGGACCCGCGATCGCTTCGTGTTCTATCCCGATACCGCCCCGCTCAACCACTTCTCCGCGCCGAACATCCACAACCGTTCCCACACGATCTCGGCGGACGTGATGATCCCGGCGAGTGGCGCGGAGGGCGTCCTGCTAGCGCAAGGCAGCGTCTTCGCCGGGTACAGCCTGTTCGTCCAGGACGGGCGACTCCAGTACGTCCACAATTACCTGGGCTTGCGCGAGCACTGGGTGCGGGCCAGCGAGCCACTCAGCGCCGGCGAGCACACCCTGGGTTTTGCGTTTGAGAAGACCGGCGAGCACCAGGGCATCGGCCGCCTATACGTGGACGGACAGCAAGTGGCGGAGGGCGAGATCCCGGAGACGGTGCCCATCATGTTCGATCGGAACGCGGAGGGCCTCTGCTGCGGCTACGACAGCGGGCTCCCGGTGACACGTTCCTACGTCGCGCCCTTCCGTTTCACGGGCACGATCAAGCGGGTCAGCATGCACCTGGATGGTGTGGCCCGGATCGATCCTGAGGCGGAGCACCGCGCCGCCATGCACGCCCAGTAACCCCCGCCAGCAGATGCAAACGAACTGTCCCAATGCCACGCTCCTCTTTTTTGGAGCGCTCCAAACATCACCCCGGAGTACTACCCATGGCTGAAGTCCGCGAGTATCCCGAAGGCTCTACGTTCCCCGGCGTCATCGGCCGGACCGTCGATCGCTCCGAGCCCGCCTGGCCGGTGCCGCCGCGGGCACCAGCGGGCGCACCGAACGTCATGATCGTCCTGCTGGACGACGTTGGATTCGCCCAGATCGGCTGCTTTGGCGGGGCCATCGAGACGCCGAACATTGACCGCCTGGCACGGAACGGCCTGCGCTACCGCGACTTCCACACCACCGCCCTGTGCACGCCCACCCGCGCCTGCATGATGACCGGCCGCAATCACCACGCCGTGGCGTCCGGCACGGTGACCAACATGGCCACGCCGTTCCCTGGCTACAACAGCGTCATTCCCAAGAGCAGCGCGTTCCTCTCGGAGCTCTTGCAGGCCCAGGGCTACGCCACGCTCGCGGTGGGTAAGTGGCACCTCACGCCACAGAGCGAGATCAACGCGGCGGCCACCCGCAGGCGCTGGCCGCTCGGCCGTGGCTTCGAGCGCTTCTACGGCTTCATGTCCGGCGAAACCAACCAGTGGTACCCGGGCCTCGTCCAGGACAACGCGTTCGTCGACCCACCCTACACACCAGAGCAGGGCTACCACCTGAACGTGGACATGGCCGACCGGGCGATCGGGATGATCCGCGACGTGAAGTCGGTCGCGCCGGACAAGCCGTTCTTCCTCTACTACTGCCCGGGTGCCGGCCACACGCCGCACCACGCCCCGCGTGAGTGGATCGAGCGGTACCGCGGCCGCTTCGACGCCGGCTGGGACGTGCTCCGCGAGGAGATCCTGGCGCGCCAGATCGCCGATGGCGTCGTCCCTCCCGGTACCCAGCTTTCGCCGCGGCCAGACTTCATCCCCGCCTGGGACTCGCTGTCAGCCGATCAGAAGCGACTCTACGCCCGTCAGATGGAGGTGTTCGCCGGCTTCATCTCCCACACCGATCACCACATCGGCCGGGTCCTCGATTTCCTGGAGGAGATCGGGCAGCTCGACAACACGCTTCTGCTGCTAACCTCGGACAACGGCTCCAGCTCGGAGGGCGAGATGCACGGCTGGGTCCGCCCCACGCTGGGCATCAACGGAGTCGCCGACACCGTTGAGCGCAATCTCGAGGCGATCGACCGCTGGGGCGACCCCACCACCCACCCGCACTACTCGTGGGGCTGGGCGTTCGCGGGTGTGACGCCGCTCAAGCGCTGGAAGCGTTACGTCCATCAGGGCGGCATCAGCGACCCGCTGGTGGTCCACTGGCCCGCCCGCATCGGCGCACGCGGCGAGGTGCGCGGCCAGTACGCGCACGTCACCGATGTCCTGCCAACCGTCCTGGAAGCCCTCCAGATCGAGCACCCGGACGCGCTGGAGGGGATCAGACTGGACCGGCCCGACGGCGTGAGCTTTGCCCACACGTTTCTCGACGCCGGGGCACCGACGCGGAAGACCGCGCAGTACTATGAGATGTACGGCTCGCGGGCCATCTGGAGCGATGGCTGGAAGGCCGTCACCTATCAGCAGCAGGGCGTGGAGCTGACCGAGGAGCTCCTGGCCGCCCAGCGCTGGGAGCTGTACCACGTGGCGGAGGACTTCTCCGAATGCCACGATCTGGCGGACCAGCATCCGGACCGGCTCCACGAGCTAGTTGAACGCTGGTGGACCGAGGCCGGCAAGAACCAGGTGCTCCCGATTGACGCTCGCCGCGCCGCGCGACTCCAGGTTCGGAAGCCGCACCTGACCGCCCCGCGCGATCGCTACGTCTACTACCCCAACGCCGCGCCGGTCAATCTGTTCACCGCGGCAAACGTGCACAATCGCCACCACACGATCACCGCCCACGTGGTGATCCCACCGGGCGGCGCTGAGGGCGTCCTGCTCGCGGCCGGCAGCATCTTCTCGGGATACTCGCTCTTCGTGAAGGACCGCCGCCTCCAGTACGTCCACAACTACCTGGGGCTTCGCGAGTACTGGGTCCGCTCACGAATTGACGTGCCCGAGGGCCCATGCACCCTCCGATTCGAGCTCACCAAGACGGGCGAGCATTACGGCGTGGGCACCCTCTTTTTCGGCGACCAGAAAGTAGGCGAGGGGGAGATCTCGGAGACCGTGCCGCGCCGCCACGACACGATGGCGGAGGGACTCTGCTGCGGCTACGACAGCGGGCTCCCCGTCACACCCGCGTACCGGTCACCATTCCGTTTCACGGGCACCATCCACCGCGTGGTGGTGGATGTCTCCGGCCCGGTGATCGAGCCGAGCCCACTGGACCAGGTGGCCGAGGCTCGCCACCAATGAGTCGCTAGCTCGCTGCCACCGCGCTGGACGCGAGAGACTCTCGCTCCACGAGCCGGACGGGGATGACGCACTCCCTGGGGGAGCCGTCATCCCCGTCGTCGATGGCCAGGAACAAACGCTCGGCCGCGACGCGGCCCTGCTCGCGAGCGGGCAGATCCACGTAGGACAGCCAGGGCGCCACCGCGTCCACGTACTCAGCCACACCCGTCCCCACCAGCCCGAGATCCCGCCGCTGAGCCGTGTCCATTCGGTTGACCACCGCCAGCATCCCTAGCGTGTGCGGCCAGGACGCGGCGAATACCGCGCTCGGGGGGGCCGCGAGATCCCGGAGCGCCTGCATCGCGGCGCGACCGTCAGCCACGCTGCGCATGGGTCGCGAGTCCACCACCACCTCCACGCCCAGGGCCTCCGCGCAGTGCTGCACCAGGCTGCGCACACCGAGGCGGGACGTGGCCACGGCGGAATCTGGCCGGCTGCCATCCGCGGGGGTGCTCTCCGGCGCGAGCACGCCAACGCGGCGCCGGCCCCCATCGCTGAGCCTGGCCAGGGCGGACTTGATGGCCTGTTCGCGCTCGAACCGCACGAGCGGCGCGTCCAGCCCCTCTACCCGATTGTTCACCAGGACGATGCGGGTTCCATCGTCCATCAAGCGTCGGTACTCCAACGCGGCCACACCCTCGGCAACCGCGATCAGCCCACCCACGCGGTGGCCCGCTAGCTCTTCCAGGTGCGCCCGCTCGCGGCTGACCCGCTTGTCCGTGTTGCAGATCGTCACCGTGTAGTGGCGGGCGTGCGCGACCTCCTCGACCGCCTTTGACAGCTCCGACATCACCCAGTTGGTGATGTCTGGCACCAGCAACGCCACGGTGCTGTAGCGGCCGGTGGCCAGGGCGCTCGCCAGCCGATTTGGCCGGTAGCCCAGCGTCTCGGCCGCCGCCATGACTCGGGCGCGCATGGCGTCGCCCATCCGGACCCTGCCGCTCAGGACGTTCGAGACAGACCCGCGGGAGACCCCGGCGAGCCGGGCCACGTCTTCAATAGTGCTCAACGCTGCTCAACTCGTTCGACCTCGTCCGCCGCCCGCTGCCAGTCTCGTCGGCGCCCCACCCACAACGGAATTCTAGCGATGCGCGCGCCCACACGGGCGCGGCAGGAGAGAGGCACGGCGAGCCTGGGCTACACTGCACGCCGTCGAGCCGACACCCGGGAGAACCCATGGCGAGCCGTGACCCAGGCCAACCCAACATCCTGCTGATCCTCGCCGACGACATGGGACCCTGGGCGCTCCGCAGCGCCGGGAATCCCGAGATCCATACGCCGCGTCTGGACCGGCTCGCGGCCGAGGGAACCCGCTTCGCGAGCTTTTTCTGCACCTCGCCCGTGTGCTCGCCGGCCAGGGCCTCGCTCCTGACCGGCCGCATCCCATCCCAACACGGCGTCCACGACTGGATCCGGGGCGGCAACCACAACCTGAACGGCACCCGCTCCATCGAGTACCTGGCCGGCTTCAGCGCCTACACCGACGTTCTGGCCAGCGCCGGCTACCACTGCGGGCTGAGCGGGAAGTGGCACCTGGGCGCAGCGCAGACGCCCCAGCGCGGCTTCGAGCACTGGTACGCGTTCCCCGAGGGAGCCGGGCCGTACCTGAATCCGCCGATGTTCCGCGACGGCCGGCTCGTGGACGAGCGCGGCTACATCTCCACGCTCCTGACCGACGACACGCTCGCCCGCATCCAGCGCAGCACCGCCGACGAGCGCCCCTTCTACCACAGCCTCCACTTCACGGCGCCGCACAGCCCCTGGCTCGATCAGCACCCGGCCGCCCTGGTCGAGCTTTACGAGTCCTGCGCGTTCGACTCCTGCCCACAGGAGCCCCAGCACCCCTGGGCCATCGACTCCAACTTCGTGTTGAGCCACATGTTCTCCGCCCGAAAACACCTGCCGCTCGACCAGATCGACGTTCGCGAGTACCTCAAGGGGTATTTCGCGGCGGTGACCGCGATGGACGCCGAGATCGGCCGCATCACGGACTACCTTGATGAGGCTCAACTACGCCAGTCCACGCTGGTCGTGTTCCTGTCGGACAACGGCTTCAACTGCGGCCACCACGGCATCTGGGGCAAGGGCAACACGTTCCCGATGAACATGTTCGATACCTCAGTGAAGGTACCGGCGATCTTCTCGCAGCCGGGGCGTGTGGCCGCTGGCGTGGTGTCTGACGAGCTCGTCAGCGGTTACGACCTCCGGCCAACACTGCTCGAGTGGGCTGGCCTGACCGACCCTGAGGCCGCGGCGCTGCCCGGATCGAGCTTTGCCGACCTGCTGACCGGCATGCCGTCGCGGGATCGCGCGCACGTGGTGATCTTCGATGAGTACGGGCCGGTCCGGATGATCCGCTCAAAGGCCTGGAAGTACGTGCATCGCTACCCCTACGGTCCGCACGAGCTGTACGACCTGGCAGAGGATCCAGACGAGCGCCACGACCTGTACGGACAGACGGGGCACGGGCGGATCAGCGAGCCGATGAAGGCCCGCCTGGACGCCTGGTTCGCCCGCTGGGCAGATCCGCTCCGGGACGGCTCGCGCGAGCCGGTTGCCGCGCGCGGTCAGCTCACGCGCGTTGGGCCGGAGAGCAACGGCGCGCACGCGTTCCACCCGCCTGAGACGCATGCCACGTGGACAGATGCCATGCACGGCTGGTCCACTACGGCGGCCACAACGGACAACCCCCACTCTGGAGCACCACAATGAAGATCGTCGACCTGCGCTCAACCAACGTCGCCGTCCCGCTCGAAGCGCCGCTGCGCAGCGCCGATGGCGTCGGCCCAGCCGCGATCAAGCGGACCATTCTGGAGATCGAGACGGACGATGGTCTGGTGGGGCTCGGCGAGATCGGCGCGCGCGTCTCGTCCGATCGGCTGAAGGCGGTGCGCGGCGCGGTGGTGGGCCGGAGCCCATACCAGCTCGAGCGACTGCGGCTGGACGTGCACGGCTCGCGCTTCTACCAGATGGAGACCGCGATCCTGGCCAGCGGGATCGAGATGGCTTGCCTGGACATCCAGGGCCAGGCGGCTGGCGTGCCGGTCTCGGAGCTCCTGGGCGGTCGCCTGGTGGAGACCGTGCCGGCGATAGCCTACGTCTACCGTCGGCTCGCTTCGGACGGCCACGCCGCGATCTCTTCCACCGGGGAGATCGTGGACCACGTGCGGGATCTGGTGGCACGCCATGGCTTCCAGACCATCAAGTTCAAGGGTGGGGCCGCCACGCCGGAGGAGGACGTGGAGGCGGTGCGGGCTCTGCGCGCCGCGTTCCCCGGCCACCGCCTGCGGCTGGACCCCAACGGCGCGTGGACGGTGGCCACGTCTCTGCGGGTGGCCGCCCTGCTCCGCGACACGGACATGGAGTGGCTGGAGGATCCGACGTTTGGCCTGGACGGGATGGCCGAGGTCACGTCCCGCTCACCCATCGCGACTGCCACCAACATGTGCCTGATCGACTTCCACGAGCTGGGCTCCGCCGCGCGCCGGCGGGCCGTGGACGTCATGCTGCTGGATGTGTTCTTCCTGGGCGGGCTTCGCGCCACGCGGGAGATGGCCGCCGCGTGCGGCGCGTTCGGGATCGATGTGGGCATCCACAGCGGCGGGGCCGGCGGCGCGGAGCTAGGCATCGCCACCGCGGCCATGGTCCACGTGGCCAGCACGCTGTCCGGCCTGTGCTGCGCGATCGACTCGATGTACCACCAGTGGCGCGACGACGTACTGACAGAGCCGCTCCGCTACCACGACGGCGCGTTCAGCGTGCCCACGGGACCGGGATTGGGAGTGAAGCTAAACTGCGAAAAGGTCGGGATCTACGCGGAAGCGTTCGCCCAGGGCCGCGCCGAAGGCCGCCGCACCGCCGACCCGGCCCGCCCCAACTGGTTCCCCCGCTACCCGGCGTACTGAGAAGGGTCCTGCCCGCCCCGCTCACAGTTCAGTACACTTGGAGCGCTCCAAGGGCCGCTCCGCATTGGCTCACGCTCGGCGTACTCAGGCTCAGCACAAAGGACTGATGATCGTGCCCGACCGACCTAACTTCCTCATCATCATGACCGATGAGCACAATCCCATGGTCAGCGAGCCGTGGGGCCACCCGTTCATCAAGACCCCCAACCTCCAGAAGCTCGCCGATCGCGGGGTGGTCTTCGAGAACACCTACTGCAACTCGCCACTCTGCGTACCGTCCCGGGCATCTTTCATGACCGGCAAGTACGTGCACCGGATTGGCGTGTTCGACAACACCGCGTCACTCTCGAGCAACGAGCCCACGTGGGCGCATCGCCTCAACCTGGCGGGCTACGACACGGCATTGTCCGGGAAGATGCACTTCCTGGGCGAGGACCAGCAGCACGGCTTCCAGCGGCGTCTCGTCACGGACATCCACGGCAAGATGATGCGCGAGCTCGTGGATTGGGGCAGCAAGCGTGGCTGGGCCACGGACGGACACAAGAAGCGCCTCCAGGAGGCCGGCCCCGGCGACTACACGTACCAGCGGTACGACGAGTGCGTGGCGACGCGGGCCGCGGAGTACCTGGCCGAGCCGGAGCGCAAGGAGAAGCCCTGGGCACTGTGCGTCGGGTTCATTACCCCGCACTTCCCCCTCATCGTCCGCGAGAAGTACTGGAACATGTACTACCCCCGGCACGCGGATCTGCCGGAGATTCCCGAGGGGCACCTGGACAGCCAGCACCCTCAGAGCAAACGCCTGCGCGAGTACTTTGCCCTCAACAACACCACCGAGGAACAGGTTCGGAGAGGCCGCGCGGCCTACTACGGTCTGGTGACGTTTGCTGACGAGCGGATCGGCGAGGTCGTGGACGCGCTGCACCGCAACGGACTAGACGAGAACACCGTGGTGGTCTACGTCTCCGATCACGGTGAGATGGCTGGCGAGCACGGCCTCTGGTGGAAGTGCACGTTTTACGAGGGCTCCAGCCGCGTGCCCATGATCGTGTCGTGGCCAAAGCGCTTCCAGCCCGGCCGTCGGAAGATGGTGACCTCCCTGGTGGACATCACGCGCACCGTGATCGAGCTGGGCGGCGGTCCGGTTGACGAGCGCGATCTGGACGGCCAATCGCTCGTGGGACTCCTGGACGGCACCGAGGAGGAGGGCGAGGGCATCGCCTTCTCCGAATACCACGCGCACGGCACCGATCGACCGGGACGGATGGTTCGGCGCGGACGGTTCAAGCTGAACTACTACCTGGGTGAAGAGCCGGAGCTATTTGACCTGGAGAACGACCCCAACGAGTTCAAGGACCTGGCGGCGGACCCCGCCTACGCCAGCATCCGCGCGGAGCTCACCGAGCTCGTGACCCGGGGCTGGAATCCAGTCGACGTCAACGCAGAGGTGTACGAGGGCCAGCGCCTGCGAAGCACCGTCATCACCGGCAGCCCCCACATCAGCTTCGCCAACTGGAACCCCGCCGATGACAACTGGCCACCGCAGCTCGTGGCCGCGGCCGCCGTGACGGACTGAACCGCCCAAAGTCCATACACTGACCTCCACGCTGGATCACTGGAGCTCCAACATGCACCATCGGATCAACCGCCGCGGCGTGCTACGCGCGCTGCTCGCGATCTCCGGCGCGGGGCTGCTGACCGCCTGTGGCTCGCAGGCGCCGGCGGCCGCGCCGACCTCCGGTCCGCCACCCACGCCAAAGCCGATCTCGCCGCAGGCGCCCGCGGCATCCCCCGCCGCGTCACCGGGCGCGTCCCCCGCCGCCTCGCCGGCCGCCGCGGCGCCCGCGCAGAAGCCAGCCGCCGCGGCCGAGCCCGTGCGTGGGGGCTCGCTCACACTGCTCCGCACGGCGGAGCACCGCGGCTTCAACCCCGCCCATCTGGATGCGGGCGGCATCCCCCTGCACCGAGCGCTCTACAACACGCTGCTCCGCTATGACGACACCCTCAACGTGGTCCCGGAGCTCGCCGAGAAGTACGACCTGGCAGCGGACGGCAAGTCCATCAAGCTGGAGCTGCGCAAGGGCGTGAAGTTCCACTCGGGCCGCGACCTGACCGCGGACGACGTGGACTTCTCAGTGAAGTTCTTCCAGGACGAAAAGAACGGCGCGCCCATCCGCGGGCAGGCGCTGCTCATCAAACAGGTGGAGAAGCCTGACCAGAGCACGGTGATTCTGCGGTTCGACCAGCCAAACACCAGTGTGTTCGACGTGCTGGACGCCATGTTCATCGTTGACCAGTCCATGGCGGACAAGATCCCCCAGACGGACGCCGGCAGCGGGCCATTCAAGGTGGCGGACTTCCGTCCGGGCGAGCTGAGCCGGATGACGCCATTCGAGGGCTACTGGGAGCGCGGGAAGCCGTACCTGGGCGAGTACATCGTGAAGCCAGCGCCGGACGCGCAGCAGATGGTGGTGCAGCTCGAGACCGGCCGCGCGGACGTGGTGTGGATCCCGAGCTATCAAGATCTGGAGCGGCTCTCCAAGGACAGCAAGTTCCAGGTGGGCGGCGGCGCGCCGGGCGGAGTCTTCTGGGACATCGCCGTCAACACGACCTCACCGGACCTGACGGACAAGCGGGTGCGCCAGGCCATCAGCTACGTCCTGGATCGCGAGCGCTACGCCCGCACCGCTATGCGGGGGTTCGCGGAGCCCACCAGTCTGCCGTTCCCGAAGACCTCCTGGGCGTACTTCCCAGACCTGGAGGGTAAGCACAAGCGCGACGTAGAGAAGGCCAAACAGCTCATGGCCGAAGCCGGCAAGGCCAATGGATTTGAGGTCAAGATCCTGGCCAGCAGCAAGCGCACGCCCGGCCAGAACGAGCTTGCGCAGATGCTTCAGGCGAACCTGGAGGAGATCAAGATCCGCTCCAAGATCGAGGACGTGGAGGTGGCGGTCTACGAGACGCGGAGCAGGATCAGCGACTGGGACCTGATGGTCCACAGCTACGGCCGCGCGAACAAGGATCCCCAGAGTCTCTTCACGGGCGCCATCGCCTGGTACCCGAAGGGAAGCTGGACCAAGTTCGACAACGCCGAGTACACCAAGCTGGTGGCGGACGCTGGCAGCATCGTGGATCGGGAGCAGCGCAAGCCGATCTATCGCAAGCTCGTCGAGCTAGCGCTGGACCAGTGCTTCACCATCCCCGTCTGCGAGGCGCCGCGCCCATTCGTGCTGAGCAGCAAGGTGAAGAACCTGCGGGTCACGCTGGACAACGTGCCCTTCGCCGGCGACGCGTGGGTAGAGAAGTAGGAGTGGCGCGTTGACTGGGGCGACGATGGAGTCTCCAGTCGTCACCATAGAGCGCGGCGCCGGGGGCGCCGCGCCTCCGGCGTTCCACGTTCTGGCGAAACCCACGGGGGCGATCTGCAACCTGGACTGCAAGTACTGCTTCTTCCTGTCGAAGGAAGCGCTGTATCCGGGCAGCCGCTTCCGGATGACCGACGAGGTTCTGGAGGCGTACGTCCGGCAGGTGATCGAGTCGCACCAGACGCCGGAGGTCACCATCGCCTGGCAGGGTGGGGAGCCCACGCTGATGGGCTTGGAGTTCTTCCAGCGAGCGGTGGCACTCGCCGACCGCTACAAGAAACCCGGCCAGACCGTGCAGCACACCATCCAGACCAACGGCACGCGACTGACGAACGAGTGGGCGGCGTTCTTCAAGCAGCACAACTTCCTGGTGGGCCTGAGCGTAGATGGTCCACGCGCCATCCATGACACGTACCGAGTGGACAAGGGCGGCAAGGGCACGTTTGACCAGGTGATGCGGGGCTGGGGCTGCCTCAAGCGGCACGGCGTGGAGCGGAACATCCTGTGCACCGTCCACGCCGGCAATGCCGATCGCCCGCTGGACGTGTACCGGTTCTTTCGTGACGAGCTAGGGGCGGAGTTCATCCAGTTCATCCCCATCGTGGAGCGGGCGAGCCTGGAGACGCTGCCCATGGCGAACGTAGGCTGGGGCGAGCGCGCGGGAGGTCCGCGGCCGCTCTACACGCAGGCGGGCACCGCGGTGACCGAGCGTTCGGTGAAGCCAGAGCAATACGGGCAGTTTCTGGCGACGATCTTCGAGGAGTGGGTGCGACGCGACGTGGGTCGCGTGTACGTGCAGACGTTCGACGCAACGCTGGGCTCCTGGGTGGGTCAGTACAGCCTGTGCGTGTTCGCGCCCACCTGCGGGGACGCGTTGGCGCTGGAGCACAACGGAGACCTGTACTCCTGCGACCACTTCGTGGAGCCGGAGTTCCGGCTGGGGAACGTCACCGAGCTGCCCATGGTGGACCTGGTGGGATCGGCAAAGCAACGCCAGTTTGGCCAGGACAAGCGCGACCGGCTACCGTCGTATTGCCAGCGGTGCGACGTTCGGTTCGCCTGCAACGGTGAATGCCCGCGCAACCGGTTTCTGGAGTCTCCGGACGGCGAGCCCGGTCTCAACTACCTCTGCGCCGGATACAAGCTCTTCTTCAACCACGTCCGCCGTCCGATGGACGTGATGGCAAACCTGTTGCGGCAGGGACGGCCGCCGGCCGAGATTATGAGCATGTACGCGACGGAGGATCGCGAGCGCCAGAAGGCGTACGCGCACGTGGGGCGCAACGACGCCTGCCCGTGCGGCAGCGGCGCCAAGTTCAAGCGCTGCCACGGCCGAGGCGGGGGAGCCCCCCACCCCGCGTAGCACCTGGCGGCTCGTACTCGCGTAGCGGTATTGGGGGCCGGCTGGATCAGCCAGCCCGCGCGGGCACGCCTGTACAGGCCTCCATCACCTTCACCGTAGCGCTCTGGTCCTCATCTCCCAGGCCCGCCCCCATGGCCAGCGTGTGAAGCTGGTACGCGGCCGCGCCCATGAGGCTGGGAACGCCCAGTGAGGCGGCGAGCCCCGTGGCCAGGGCGAGATCTTTGTGGGCCAGCGCGAGCTTGAACGTGGCGGGAGAGAAGCTCCCAGTGAGGACGCGGTTCTTGATGGCGCTGCGCAGATGCGCGCTGTCAGCCGCGGTGTTGGACATGACGTCAACCAACACGTCCAGCGACAGGCCGGCTTTGGCGCCGATGGCGACCGCCTCCCCGGTAAGGGCGCAGATGGCGGTTGAGACGAGGTTGTTCACCAGCTTGGTGGTGACGCCCATACCGAGCGCGCCGCAGTAGAAGCGGCGCGACCCGAGCGTATCCAGCACGTCGGCCACGCGCTCGACCACCGCGGGGTCACCGCCGACCATGAGGGTAAGATCCCCCTTGGCCGCGGCCGGCGGCCCCTTGCCTACGGGCACGTCGAGCATGTCCACGCCACGAGCCGCCAGCGCCGCGCCGACGCGGCGGGTGGTCACCGGCTCGATGCTGCTCATGTCAATGTAGACGGAGCCGGCCCGCGCACCGTGGATGATTCCGCCCTCACCAAGCACCACACTCTCGACGATGGCGGGGTTCGGCAGGCTGCTGATGACGACATCCGAGCGGGTCGCGACGTCGGCCGGTGAGCTACCTCGCTCACCACCGAACTCCAGCACCGCCTCGATCGCCTCCTCGCGAGGATCGAACACCGTCACCTGGTAACCAGACTTCAGCAGATGGCTGGCCATCCCACCACCCATCATGCCGAGACCCACGTAGCCGATCTGTTTCCGGTTTTCGCTCATGTTCACTCCTAGGGCCGCCGGCAACCGCGGGCTAACCTTTCTTCAACTCGCGATCAAGGACAACCTGCGCCGCCTTGTGGGTCTCCTCGGCCGCCTGCGCGGGCGTCTTCTGGCCAAAGACGACCGCCTCGATCGCCTTGCCGAACTCCGTGAAGATCTCCTGTGAACCCGGCCCGTAGTAGGGCAGCCGCGCGGTCTTCTGCGCTTCCATGTACGGCGGCACCAGGGGAGTCTTGGCCTCGAAGTCCTTCCAGGTCGGGTCGGCGCGGAACGACTCGCGCGGCGGCAGTTGCCCGAACCCGATGTTCCAGGCAGCGTTGTTCGCGGCATCCAGGCCGATGAACTTGGCGAACTCCCAGCCGGCTTCCTTGTTCTTTGCCTTCTCAAAGACAATGATGGTCCCGCCGCCCATCTGTGACTGGCTGCCCTTGGGTCCAGCCGGTAGCTGGGAAGCGACGGTCTTGAAGCCCGCCTGCGCCGCTCGGGCCAGGTTGCCGGGGTACGAGAACATGCCGCCCACGTTGCCTGTCAGGAAGTCGTTGAGCACCTGCGGCCCGGTCAGTGCCTTCTGCGGCAGACCCTTTTTGTCCACGAGCGCTTTGTAGAACCCGAGCGCAGCGACGCCCTCGGGCGTGTTGAGCGTGACCTGCTTCCCGTCCTCGGACACCTCCCGACCACCGAAGGACCAGAGGATGGCCAGGAACTGGTCGCCGCCCGTGATGGAGTTGGGGGCGGTGTCGTTGTAGTAGCCGAAACGCCCATCGCCACTGCCCGCGATCTTCGCGGAATGCTCCAGCACCTCATCAAACGTCTTGGGCGGCCTGGCTGGATCGAGCCCGGCCTTCTCGTACAGATCGCGGTTGTAGATGAGCGCCTGCACGCCGCTGTTGACCGGCATCGCGTACATCTTGCCGTCGCGGGTCACCACGGCCTTGGCGTTGGGCAGCCAATCGTACGTCCCGATCTTGGGATCGAAGTCGTCCAGCGCCGCGGCGTGCTTGTTGTTGATGAAGAGCGCATTCAGGCCAGGCCCGCCCATGCGGCAGGCATCCGGCGGCGTTCCGCCCGCGATCGCGGTGGCCAGCTTGGCCGCGATCTCCGCGGCCGGCACCAGGACGGTCTCCAGCTTCACCTTGCTCTGACTCTGGTGGAATCGCTCCATGATCTTTTGAAACGCTTCCTGCTGGGCGGGCTGGTTGAACCAGAACACGCCGTTCAGCGTGCCGCCGGCCGCGGGCTTGCTCGCTGGTTGGGCCGCCACCGGGGCCGCCGGCTTGTCGGCCGCCTTCTCTACGGGCTTCGGCGGTGACTCCGCCTGGCCGCAGGCCGCCGCGATGATCGCGGAGCCGCTGACCGCGGCCGCTCCCAGGAACTGGCGTCGAGAGAACACCTGGCGTGACATACGAACCCTTTCTCGCCTCTGGCGTGGGGTGCGGGCGCTAGCCCTTGATGCCGCTCATCACGATCCCCTGCGTGAACCAGCGCTGGAGCGCCAGGTAGATCACCGTCAGGGGCACCGCGGAGATCGTGGTGGCGGCCATCAGCGGCCCCCATGGTGTGGCCTCGCCCCGCAAGCTGGCCAGCCCCACCACGATGGTCATGATGTCCGGCTTGTTGATCACGACCAGGGGCCAGAGGAAGTCGTTCCAGCCAGCCGTAAACGCGAGGATCGCCAGCGCCGCGAGCGCCGGCGTGCTGATCGGGAGGATGATCTGCCACAGCACCCGAAACCAGCTACAGCCGTCGATCCGCGCGGCGTCCTCTAGCTCGCCGGGGATGTTGAGCAGAAACTGGCGCATCAAAAACACGCCAGAGAACTGGACCAGGTGGATCACCGCGATGCCGGCGTACGTGTTCAAGAGCCCAAGCTCACGCACGATGATGAAACTGGGGATCAAGGTGACCTGGACCGGCACCATCATGGCGCCCAGGTAGAGGTAGAAGAGCGTATCGCGCCCCCAGAAGCGCAGCCGGGCAAAGGCAAAGCCGGCCAGCAGGGAGGTCGCAACGGTGCTCAACGTCTCCACAGAGGCCACCAGCAGCGTGTTGAACAGCCACAGGCCAATGGGCCACTGGCGCCAGGCATCGCGGTAGTTCTCCAGCCGCAGCCGCGTGGGGATCACGTCCCAGCCCACGCGGAAGATCTCATCTTCGTACTTGACCGAGGCCAGCACCATCCACGCGTAGGGCATCAATACCACGGCCGCGCCAGCCACCAGCAGCGCGTACACCGCAATCCGATCAAGCTTGAGGCGCCGCCGGGGGACCGCCGCAACCCGCGCGCGCTGCAGCGTCACGTCCACCATCAGTACATCTCCTGGCGGCGCCCGAGCAGGCGGAACTGGATCAGCGTGGCCAGGAACACCATGGCGAACATCACATAGGCCACGGCGCTGGCGTAGCCCATCCGGAAGAACTGGAACGCCTGGTGGTAGAGATAGATCACGATCACGTTGGTGGCCTCAACAGGGCCGCCACCGGTCATCACGTAGATCACCCCGAAGGCGCCCTGAGTGGACCTGATGACACCCAGCACCAGCACAAAGATCGTGGTGGGTATCAATAGTGGCAGGGTGATGTTGCGAAACACGCCGAGCGGTCCACAGCCGTCGATCCGCGCCGCCTCCTTGAGCTCGGTAGGAATTCCCTGGAGCCCGGCCAGGTAGATCACGGTGAAGTAGCCCACCTCGCGCCAGGAAAACGTCATGATCACCGTGGGCATGGCCCAGAACGAGTCAGACGCCCAGCGCGGAGCCGGGAGCCCCACGCTGCGAATCACCTGATTGACCACGCCAAACTGCGGATCGAGGATCCAGAGCCAGATCACGGCCGTGGCCACGAGCGAAGTCACCACCGGCGAGTAATAGACGGCCCGGAAAAACGACGTGCCGCGCAGTCCCTGATTGAGTCCCAACGCCAGGGCCAGCGAGCAGGCAACCGTGACTGCCAGCGTACCCGCCGAGAACACCAGCGTGTTGACGATGGTTCGAACGAAACCGGGGCTGGAGAACAGCTCGCGGTAGTTGGCAAGCCCCACCGGCGTGGGCTTGGGCTCGAGCGGGCTCCAGTCAAAGAACCCCAGGTAGAACGAATACCAGACGGGCCACGCAATGAAGACGCAGAAGAAGACCAGGCTGGGCAGCACGAAGAGTGTGCCGTAGCGTGCCTGCTCCTGTCGGACGTACGCCGTCAGCGCCCCAAGGGCCACGCTCGATCCTCAGACAACGTCGTCAGCGCGGCAACATTGCCGCGTTGTGATATCGATAACATGTGCTTCGAGAGTGTACGAAACGAGCGCACGCGAATCAACCTCGCTTCATTCGGAGGAAGCCCGTGCGGTCAGCCCACGCTGGCTCCGGTGCCTGGAGATGCATGGGAATGCGCTCCACTTGAGACGGACCGTGCGCGACCTCAAAACGCCGCAGCAAGAGTCGCCCGGCGCGCCGCCCGATCTCGCGCGCCGGGATGACCATGAGCGGGATCGGCTCCGGCAGGAGCGCGGTCCATTGCTGCTCCTCCGTTACCGTGGCCACCACCCCTACGTCGTGCCCGATTCGTCTGCCCGCCTGAACCAGCGCACCCAATCCCTCGAATACGTGCATCGTGCTCGCGAACAGGAATCCTCGCGGCTCGTCCGCCCTATCCAACAGCGCCGCGACGCGTGCCGCGCCCGCGATCTCGTTGGGCGGCGAATCCACGACGCGCGCTTCCACCCCCGCCGCTCGTATCGCGTCCAGATATCCGCGAAGCAGACGGTCCTCGTGCGACAGCCCACTGGCGAACCCGACGAACGCCACAGGTGCCCCGAAGCGCTCCAGAAGGAGCTCCGTGGCCGATCTCGCCGCCGCCTGACCATCCGTGAGCACGGCGTCGCACTCTAGGCCGGGCAAGGCCGAATGCGCAACCACCGTGGGGCGATTCAGCGAAGGGGCTACCTTGCCGGCATCCGCCCGGGACGGGACCAGGACGAACCCGTCGCAGTGTTGGCGCTGCGCGATCTCCACGAACGTCGAGGATGGCTGCCGCCCGTACGCCAGATGCCCGAGGACGATTTCGTATCCCGCCCCCCCGAGCACCTCTTCGAGTCCCGCTACGATCCCGCGGTGCACCGTGCTGGTGAGCGACGGCATGGTGACGCCGATCAACTGGCTCCGCCGCCCGCGCAGCAGCCGCGCGACTGGATTGGGCTGGTAGTCCAGGCGCTCCAGCACGGCCCGCACCCGGCGCGCGGTCTCGTCCGCCACGTATCCCCGGCCCGTCAGCACCCGAGACACGGTCATGGGAGAAACGCCGGCCTCGCGCGCCACCTCGCGGATCGTCGGTGGGAGAGCTCGCGCAGGGAGATTGCCCACGTGAGGGCCGTCACCCGACGAGCCCGACGCAGACTCCCAGCCGCTAGCCACGGATCTGGTCCACCGCGGCCGGCCCGGTGTCTCCGCGCCGCCGCAACCCAGCCGAACCGACGGGCGTTCTCACGAACATAGACCGAGCGAGCTCCGCGATCTAGCTGCCCGCCTTGAGGCGCCTCAGCAGCGCGTTTGTCCGTTCCGGGTCTTCTCCGCGCGGCGCGAATACCGCAGCGGCTAGCTCGGTGGCGCCAGCCTCGCGCAACTGCGCAATGCCATCCTCCACCTGCGCCTCCGTGCCGATGAGCGACACGTCCGTTGGGCTGGCCGCGCCCTCCTTGTCCAGGATGGCGCGGTACGAGGGGAGCTGGCCGTATCGCGCGAAGACGTCCTCCGCCCGGGCGCGGACGGCGTCGCGATTGTCCGTCACACAGACCGGCAGGCCGGCGACCACGCGCGGGGAGGGACGGCCGGCGGCTGCCGCCGCCTCGCCCATGATCGGCACCACGTGATCGCGGATGTACTTCGGGCCACCCATCCACAGCGCCGTCCCGTCCGCCAGCGCCCCCGTCAACTTCAGCATCTGGGGGCCGAGCGCGGCCACGAGCAACGCCGGCCGGGTAGCGCCGGCCATGCTGAGCTGGTACTCGTTGAGCGTGAACTCCTGGCCGGCGAAGCTGGCCGGCTCGCCGGTGAAGAGCCGCTCCAGGCAGGTGAGGTACTCGCGCATGTGACGGATGGGATGGTTCCAGTCAAACCCCAGCCCGCCCTCCATTGAGACGCGGTGGCTGAGGCCAATGCCCAGGGCGAGCCGACCATTGCAGATCGCCTGGGTGGTCAGCGCCTGCTGGGCCAGTGAGGACGGGTGGCGCGGGTAGGTGGGCACCACAAAGGTGCCGAGCTCGATCCGGCTGGTGCGCTGGCCGGCGAGCGCGAGCAGCGTGAGCGCGTCGTACTCGCGGATGTTGGCGATCCAGGCGGAGTCGAAGCCGCGCGCCTCAGCGTCCGCGATCGCCGCGACGCGGCGTTCCCAATCCCAGCTCGGCCCGGCCGCCAACACGAATGCACCGATGCGCATGGCCCTACCCTCGCCCCACCGCGCACGACGCGCGGAGTATCGTCGCTGACGATGATAGCGGTCGCGATCGGGCCACGTGGATTTCCTGAACGAGGTGTAGGAGTCCGCCCCATACTTCTGACGCGGGCGCGCCGCCCGCGGAGGTTGCATTGAAGATCGGTGTGTATCTGCCGTCGATGGTCCCCGGCGTAACCCGTGACGTGTTGCTCGAATGGGCACGGCGGGCAGATCTGGGCCCGCTGTCGTCACTGTGCGTGATCGACCGAGTGGTCTATCCGGGCCACGATCCGTTGATCGCGCTGGCCGCGGCCGCGGCAGTCACGGAGCGCATCGGCTTGATGTCCGGAGTGCTGCTGGGGCCAATGCGGCAGACCGGTATCCTGGCGAAGCAGATCGCGTCGATCGATGCGCTGTCCGGTGGTCGGGTGACCGTGGGGCTGGGCGTAGGCATGCGCACTGATGACTTCGAGGCTGCCAGCGCCGCGTTCAAGGGCCGGGGCAAGCGGTTCGACGACCAGATTCTCACGCTGCGGCGGCTGTGGGCGGGCGAGCCATTCTCCAGCGAGGCCGGACCGGTGGGTCCTGTCCCAGGCCAGCCCGGCGGGCCCAAGATACTACTCGGTGGGTTTGCCCCCACGGCGCTGGACCGTGTCGGTCGACTGGCAGACGGCTTCATCGCCTCCGGCGCGCCGGCTGAGGCGCGGCAGGAGTACGACACCGTCCTCCGATCGTGGCAGGCTGCAGGGCGTAGCGGCCAGCCGCGGTTCGTGAACGCCAGCTACTTCGTTTTGGGTCCCGATGCCCGGTCCCGGTTGTCCACGTACGCCCACGACTACTACGGGTTCTATCCGCCATACGCGGAGCTGATCGCACAGTACGCCCCTGCCAGCGTAGAGGAAGTCCGGGCCGCGATCGCCGCCAACGAAGCAGTCGGCGTGGACGAGCTGCTGTTTGTGCCCGGTGTTGCTGACCCGGACCAGGTTGATCGGCTGATCGGGGCGATCCGCTGATGCACGGTGGGGTGGGCGGCAACGCCTAGCGGTTGCTGCCCACCAGCTCTCGCTCCGCCAGAGATCCACCACTGGGCGGGATCGCGACCCGCCCGTCACCCTCGGGCGCTCCAGGCGCGGCCGCGTGCCCGCGGCGAAATAGCCTGCCGATCGCGTGCTGCAGATCATCGAAGATGGTGAACATCGCCGGCACGAACACCAGTGTGAGCAGCGTGGATGTGATGAGTCCGCCGTTCAAGACAACCGCGGCAGACTTCAGCAGCTCGGAGCCCTCCTCCACGCCCGCCGCGATCGGCAAGAGCGCCACAATCACGGAGATGGTGGTCATGACGATGGGGCGAAGACGGGTGGGGCCTGCCGTCAGGAGCGCCTGGGTGCGAGTGTAACCGCGCTCCATGAGGATCTCCGTGTAGTCAACCAGCAAGATGGCGTTCTTCCCAACCAGGCCCACCAGGACGGCGAACCCGAGCAGCGAGAACAGCGTGAAGGGCGTCCCGGTCATGGCCATGGCACCGAAGGCGCCTACCACGGCCAACGGCAGGGACATGAGCACGGAGAGCGGCAGCATCATGGAATTGAAGAGGATCATCATGAGCATGTACATGAGCAGCACGGCAATGCCGATGGCGCGCATGATGTCGCGGATTGCCGTGCCACCCTGTTGACCCTGGCCTGAGTAGGTGATGGCGTAGCCCGGCGGAAGCTCGATCTGCTTCATGGCGTTGACGGCGGCGGCCTGGGCATCGCCCACAAGCTTTCCGTCCGCCGGGTCGGCGCTGATGGTGACGCTGCGCAAACGGTTGACGTGGCGGATAGTCGTTGGGATCTGGACCTGGCGGATGGTGGTGAACTGATCTAGCTGGACAATGCCGGCCGCGCCCTGGACGGGCATCCGCTCAATCATCCGCTGATCCGCGCTCGTCGCGTTGGCGCTGACCACCCGAATGTCCACCTGGGTCTTGCCCGGCTGCTTGAACTGGACTGTGTTGGACCTCCAGCCGTCGATGGCCGCGCGCAGCGCGACGGCGGCGGACTGGGCGGAGACGCCCAGGTCTGACGCGCGCGACCAATCAATCACGGCACGTAGCTGGGTCTGGACGTTCTCATTGCTGTTGCGGACGCCGGCGAGCTCTGGCAGCCCGCGGACCGACGCCTCCGCCTGCGCGGCGAGACGGTCCACCACGTCCGCATCCACGCCCTGGACCAGGATCTGGATAGGTTGGCCGCCAAAGCCCCCGAAACCGAAGGCGTTTGGATAGCCGAGCTGAATCTTGGCGGTGGGTAGCTCATCTATGGCCTGGGCACGCACCAACGCACCGATTTCCTGGGGCGTGGCCGTCCGATCATGGCTCGAAACCAGCAACGCCGTGATTTGTGACTGGTTGGTGCTGGATCCGGAGCCGATGGGCCCACCGCTTGAGGTGGTGCCCACAATGGTGAAGGTCGACCGAACCTCGTGGTGCTCCCGCAGGATGCGCTCAATGACCTGCGTAGCCTGGTTGGTGACGTCCAGCGTCGTGGACGGCGGCATATTCAGGGTGATGTTGATCTCGCTCTGATCACCACTGGGGAAGAAGTCCGACCCAATAAGGCCCATGGCCCAGAGCGCGATGCCAAACCCAAAGCTCAGCATGCCCACGAAGACCACGAGCCAGCGGTGGGGAAGCGACCGACGTAGCAGCGACTCGTAACGGCGCTCCAGCCAGATGAAGCCGCGGTCCCACATCCGGCCAAAGCGATCGAGGAACCCATTGCCTTGCTTGTGGTGTGAGGTGAGGAGCCGGCTCGCCAGCAGGGGAGCAAGCGTGAATGAGACGATCAGCGATGCGAGCGTGGCGAACGCGATGGTGAGCGCAAATGGGCGCAGAAACTGGGCGGAGACGCCACTGACCATCACGGCGATGGGCAGATAGACAACCACGTCCACGAACGTGATCGTCAGCGCGGCCAGGCCGATCTCGTTGCGGCCATCCACGGCCGCGATGCGGGGCGCTTTGCCCATGTCCAGGTGCCGGTAGATATTCTCCAGCACCACGATGCTGTCGTCCACCAGGATACCCACGCTCAGGGTGAGCGCCATCATGGTGAGCAGATTCAAGTTGTAGTTGAGGATGCTCATCATGAGCAGCGTGGAGAGCAGTGACGTTGGGATGGACAGCAGCACGATGAACGTGCTGCGCCAGGTGTGGAGGAACAGGAGCAAGATGATGCCCGTGCAAGCGATGGCTTCCAACAGCGCGCGCTGGACCGTGTTGAACGACCGCGCCGTGTAGGTGGACGAGTCGATCACGATGTCCAGGCTGGTGCCGGGTGGTAGCTGCGGCTTGAGACGATCGATGGTCTTGCGCACGCCATCGACGATGCTGATGGTGTCGCCGTCGGGCAGCTTGGCAACGACGAGCGCCAGCCCTTCCTTGCCATTCACGCGGACGATGGCCGCGCGCTTCCGATTGGTGTCCACGATCGACGCAACGTCGCGCAGGTAAACCGTGCCGTTGGGCGTCTGAAGGACGATGAGCTTGCCAAGCTCCTCCGGCCGCGTCACCAGCGAATCGAAGTAAACGCTGAACTCCTTGTCGCCAACCGGGAAGGAACCGGCCGGCATCTCGAGCTGCTGGGCCTGGAGGGTAGCGACCACGTTGTTGATGGTGAGGCCGCGGGCCCGGAGCGCCATCTCGTCAACGCGAACCTGGATCTCCCGGGTAATGCCGGAGCGGATGGAGGTTGAGCCCACGCCGGGCACGGAATTGAACTGCTTCTGAAGCAGGTTCTCCGCCACATCCTGGAGCACGCTGAGCGGCTGATCGCCAGAGAAGATGATCGTGGCAACGCCAAAGGCGTTAATGTCCACCTTCGTGACGGTGGGCGGATCGGTGTCCGTGGGCAGGCGACTGCGGACCGCGTTGACCACGCGCTCGACATCGACTGACACCAGATCCGGGTTGACGGCCGAGGTGAACTGCACGACGACGGTGGAGACACCCTGGGTAGACACGGACGTGAGTCCGTTTGTGTCAATGTTCTGGAGGCCGGCGATGGCGTCTTCGATGGGCTTGGTGACGGTGGTCTCGACCGTCTGGGGGTCCGCGCCCGGGTACACCGTGGTCACGATGACCTGGGGAAAATTCACGTTTGGCGTGATGGCAACGCCGAGCGTCAGGTACGCGAACAGCCCAAACGTAGTGATCGCGGCCGTGACGGCGAACACAAAGAGGGGATTGCGAACCGAGAATTCGGTGAGCTTCACGCGTCCGTCCGCCGCCCGGCTACGCCCGCCCGGGAGGGTGCGGCAAGCGTAACAAAATACTTAGGCTTCATCAAGATGTTAGGCTCTTCCAAGCCGACCGGCAGATTCCCCAGTCCGCCGCCAGACAGTATTCCACGTGGCGACGTGAACGCGGATCAAATTAGCGACACATCGCGTCAGTGTGTTCAAGGCAGACGGGCGCGGCCGAGCCCCACGGGGGCCGCGGCGGCGATATTTCAGGTGGCAACGTGAAGACGAACGTGACGATTCTGGCCGTGATGATTGGCCTGATGTGGGTCCTGGAGCTGGTGGATCAGCTTCTGTTGCGTCAGTGGCTGAACGGCCTGGGCATCCGGCCGCGGAGCATTAGCGGGTTGTGGGGGATCCTGTTTGCGCCGTTCCTTCACGGCGGGCTGGCTCACCTGGTGGCGAACACGGTGCCATTTCTGATCCTGGGCTGGCTGGTGCTCGTGCGTCGGACGAGCGATTTCTTCATCGTGACGGTCGTCGTGATGCTCCTTGGCGGGCTCGGCGTGTGGCTCCTTGCCCCCGGGAACACCGTGCACATCGGCGCGAGCGGTCTGATCTTCGGCTACATCGGCTACCTGCTGCTGCGGGGGTACTTCGAACGAGGGATCGTCTCGATAGCGATCGCCGTTGCCGTGGCCTTCTTCTACGGCGGTGCGCTGTGGGGGGTACTGCCGAATCAGCCCGGCATCTCCTGGCAGGGCCACCTCTTCGGGTTCCTGAGCGGCGGCGTGGCGGCAAAGATGCTCTCCGACACCGCCGGGCGTTGAATGCTCATCCAGCCAGGGCTGTTCGGTTGAAACGGCAGAATGCAAGGGACGTGTAGTCCGCCGGTTCCGTTAGATCAAGTGGGAGACGACCGGCCGGTGCGGCTCGCCCTACGAGTTACGCGCGGACAGACGGTTCAAGCTCGGGGGAGCAACAACGATGGAAGCCACGCCCACGCCAATCACGCCAATTGTCCTCGAATACACCGTGAACCGGACGGAGCACGTGGATGCTTGCAGAACGATGTGCTGGCGAGCGCCGGCCATGTACGGCGTGCTTCTCGCGTTCAGCCTGCTCGCCATCGGGTTCGTTCTCTGGGATCTGCGGCTCAACCCGGCCGTCCGAGCGGCGTCAACGCTCCGCGTCGTCGTGGATCTTCTGGGCGCACTCGGGTTCATCGGCACATTGGCAGCGATGCTGTGGTGGGTCACGCCGCGCCGCGTCGCCAGCCGGTTCATGGGTCACGGCTTCTCGTATCCGATTCGTCAGCGCCTGAGCTTTGAGCCGACCGGGGTGAAGATGAGCGCGGGAAGCGTCGAGAGTAGCGTCGGCTGGGACCACGTGCGCGAGATCGTCGAGACGAGGCGGTTCTGGCTGGTGTATCTTTCGCGAGGGATGGCGTTCTTCATCCCGAAAAAGCAGATCCCCGAAGCCACCGCCGCTGTCTTACGCGCCGCGCTTACCGGGTGGCTGGGCAACCGGGCAAAATTGCGCGCGGCCTGACCACCGCGTGCCGCTTACAGGTCAGGTCGCTAGTGACTGAATTCAAGCAGATCACGACTACCTCATCCGTCCGCGAGGGCTACGACCGCTGGGCGCCGATCTACGACCACGACGCCAACCCGATGACCGCGCTCGAGGGCCCATTGGTCCGTGCCGCGGTCGGCGAAGCCGCCGGATTGCGGGTGCTGGACCTGGGCTGCGGCACCGGCCGCCATTCACTCTGGCTGGCAGCAGGCGGAGCCCACGTGACGGGTGTGGACTTGTCGGAGGGCATGCTGGCGGAGGCGAGGATCAAACCGGGGGCAGCGGCGATTCGCTTCCTCGCGCACGACCTGAGCCAGCCCGTGCCGTTCGCGAGCGGCAGCTTCGATCTGGTAGTGAGCGGGCTCGTGCTCGAGCATCTCGCGGAGCTGACGACCACCTTCGCCGAGGCGGCGCGAGTCCTGGTGCCGGGTGGCCGGTCGGTGATCTCCGCGATGCATCCCGCCATGTTCTTACGCGGCACCCAGGCACGCTTCGTGGATCCGGAAACCGGCGTCAAGATCCAGCCGGGCAGCCACCCCCACAGCATCAGCGACTTCGTGATGGCCGCCGTCCGAGCGGGCCTGCTGATCGACGACCTGACGGAGCACGCGCCAGACGAACGCTTTGCATTGGCCCACCCTCGTACGCGGGAGTACGTGGACTGGCCGATGGTGGTGGTGATGCGGCTGCGCCGACCTGGCTAGGAGTCGCCGAAATGGGGGGTCTGGACAGTGGCAACCCGATTCGATGCCACGACCAAGCGACTGATCGACGCGAATCCCGAGGCCTGGTTGCGCTACCTCGGGATTGCTGTCACCGGGCGCGTGTCGGTGGTCGACTCCGACCTCTCCACAGTGCGACGCCTGGCGGACAAGGTGGTCCGTGTGGAGAGCGACCCCATGATGCTCGTGCAAATCGAGCTTCAAGCCGCGTACGATGCCACGTTGCCAGCCCGGATGTTCCAGTACGCGGCGGCGCTGCTTGATCGCGAGACGGACGAGACCACGGAGGTGGTGAGCGTGGCGCTGCTGTTGGCGCCCCGAGCGGACGGGCCACGCATGACTGGCAGCTATGACCGGTCCAGTCCCGTGACGGGCCCTTACCTATCGTTCCGCTCGCTTGTCGTCCGAGCCTGGGAGCAGGACGTGGGTCCCATCCTCCAGGGAGATCTCGCGACGCTGCCGCTGGCGCCACTGGCGCGAGTCGGGCCCCCGGATCTGACGGCGCTGCTCCAAGTTCTTGCGCACCGATACGACGCCGCGCCGACGGAGCAAGGGGCCGATCTTTGGGCGGAGACTGTTATCCTGATGGGAGCCCGATTCAGTCATGATGTCGTCATGCAGGCATTGGAGGGCGTGGGTATGCTGGACAAGATTGCGCGCGAATCATCCATAGTCCAGCACTGGCTGGAGGAAGGAAGAGCCGAGGGTCTCTCTCAGGGCCTATCGCAGGGCCTGTCACAGGGCCTGTCACAGGGAAGGATCGACGAGGCTCGCGACCTCTTGATCCGCCTGGGCACGCGCCGCTGGGGACCACCCCAGCCAGGAGTGCGCGACCATCTGGCCCAGCTTCACGGGCTCACGGCCATCGAAAGGCTCACGGACCGCCTCCTAGAGGCAGCATCGTGGGATGACCTGATTGCCGAGGCCGACCCCGGCTGATCAGGCGGTCGCCGCTCGGGTGAGGAGCGCGCCCCGTCCTGGAGTGGCGCGTAGCTCCCCGTTCTCCACGATCACCTCGCCCCGCGCGATCGTCGTGACCGGCCAGCCTGTGCAGACCATACCTTCGCACGGTTCGTAGCCAGTTCGTGAGTGCATCGCCTCGTTGCGAATGGTCACTCGCTTCGACGGGTCGAACAGCACCAGATCCGCGTCCGACCCAACCTGCAGCGCGCCCTTCCTTGGGTAGAGCCCATGGAGCCGCGCTGGACCGGTGGACATGGCCTCCACGAGTCGGTTCGCGGTGACCTGCCCGGTCGCCACACCGCGCGTCCATAAGGCTGGAAGTTGTGTCTCGAGCGCCGGGATCCCGTGCGGAATCAGGCTGAAGTCCTCCGCACCCACGGACTTTTCCCGAAGCGCCCAGCTACAGTGGTCGCTCCCAACCACGTCCAGCACCCCCTCCGCAAGCCCTCGCCACAGCTCCGCCAGGTTCCAGCGCGGCCGATACGGCGGGCAGCCGCTGTGCTCCAACGGATTGATCTCGGGTCGGCCGTAGATCGAGTCGTCCATGAGCAGATAGCACGGCCGCACCTCCGCGCTCACCCGCGCACCCCGCCGCTTGCCCTCGCGGACTCGGTCCAGCGCTGCCGCGCACGAGACGTGGACGATGCAGATCCGCGCGTCGTAGAGCGCGGCGTAATCGATTGCCCGGGACGTCGCCTCGGCCTCGCCTACTTCGGGACGGCTCTCGCCGTACCACCGGGCAGAACGCCGGCCAAAGGCGAACAGCTCCTCGCGCCGAGCGTCCAGCACGTGCCCGTTCTCGGCGTGCACCATGAGGAGCGAGCCCGCCTCTGCCGCGGCCCGCACGAGCCGCAGAAGCTGATCATCACTCACCCGCATCATGAACACCTTGACGCTCGGGAAGCCGCGCTCGCGCAGCCCAGTAATCTCGCCCAGCGTCGCCTCGGAGAAATCGGTGACGATCAGATGGGGGCTGTAGTCGATCACGGACCTCTCCGCGGCACGCACGTGCCAGGCTTCGAGCGCCTCGGCGAGCGTCTGCCCGGGGAACTGTCGCGCGTAGTCGATGACGGTGGTGACCCCGCCAAACGCCGCGGCCGTCGATCCAGAGAGCCAGTCATCCGCCGTGAACGGTCCGTCAGGACGGAACTGAGCCTCGATATGCGTGTGCGGATCAACCAATCCTGGCAACACCAGCAGCCCGCTGGCGTCGATCTCGCGGCGGCCGGGCCCGGCGGCACCTATCTCGACGATAGTGCCGCCGGCGACCGCCAGGTCCGCCCGCCACGTCCGCGACGCGGACACGAGCGCGCCGCCCCGGATAACGAGATCGTGCACCCGTGGTCCTGCCTAGCCCACGGCCTCACGGACCAGTTGAGCGTAACGTCCGTCCACGTCGGCCAGGTGGGCCAGCACCTGGCGTGGGGTCCAGTCTCCTTCCCCTGCACCTGGCGTGTCGAACTCCTCATCCGTGAGCGAAAGGAGGGTGGCCTCCAGCTCAGCTCGCAACGTCTGTGCCTTGATCAGCAGGATCTGCGGCTCCGTCAGCGACCTTCCCCGGCTACGCAGCAGCTTCTGCAAGTGCTGGATATGGTCCAGCTCGTGCAGCGAGAGCACCCGGAGGAGGAAGTTGACGTTGCGATCCAGGCCGGACCACTTGACGGGTCGCGTGCACTGCTCCTCGGTGAGCGTTGCTAGCTCACGAACGATAGCAGCGCGGGCTTCGCGAGCCTGGCGAATCGCCTCGGCAGGACTGGGGGACGATGAACTGGACACGCAGACACTCCTGGCTCTCGATCCTCGAGAGGAAGCGCGTCACCGCTCTACGGACATCCGCTCGCGCTCCGCGTGGAGAATCCGGCGAAGCATGGCCACGGTTGAGCCGTACGTAGAGTCGATGCCCTCGAACGATAGCCTACGGCTACCCAGCGTGCGAGCCCGTGTGTACGGCGTGTCAGACGCGTAGTGGATGAATCCCAGCTCAAAGGGCAGCCCACGGTATCGCACCGACTCGCCCATGGGATGTCGATCGGCGTAGGCGGCTTCGTACACGGCGCTCAGGTACGGGCCGGCTTCCATCTCCACCACCGTGTACGCCTCGCGGTAGAAATTCTCCAGATAGGCCCGGTTCTGGAGGAACGTACCCCGTACCGTCACAGCCTTCTGGTTGTCCAGCACGGCGCCGCGCTCCAGCCACGGGGCCACGTCGTCGTACGTAAACACGTTCGTGAACGAGTACACGTTCTTGGTGTGCTCGTCGCTGACGATGTCGGCGATCATCACGTCGCCGACGGCCCCGTTGAGCGTGGCCGCCTTGCCGAGGACGTATACGCCCTTGACGGCACTGAGCCGCTCCAGGGCCTGACGCAGCACGAAATACGCCGCCATGCCCAGCGGATAGTCCACGTTGAGGATCACCGCGTCCGAGCGGCCGACCACGGATGAAGCCTCGTCCAGGCGGGGATCCACGTCCTCCGGCGTAACCCTGGAGAGATCGATGATCTGGGCGGCGACGTCCAATCCCTCGTGGGGATCCACGGTGATGATCCCGTGCTCTGCCTCCTCGTGGGCGCGGACTTCCTTTGCCGGCGCCTCTGTGTGGTGCTGGTGCCAGAGGCGGGAAGCGTAGTAGAGGACGTTCTCCGGATTGCTGCGGCCGCGCTGGCCGCGCAAATACTCCAGCTCAGACAGCCCCTCACCGTCAGCGGAGTGCTCCAGGAACTCCCAGAGCTGGTCCGCGCGGCGACGGACGTAACCAGACACCAGGTTCACCACGGAGTGCGGATTCGAGGACGTGAAGTAGATCGGGCGATCCAGCAAGCCCCGATCCCGTAGCGCCTCCTCTATGGGCAGCCACCAGCGCTGTACCAGTTTGGCGTACCCCACGTGGGTCCCACCGAGCATACGCAGGCGAAAGGACTTACGCTGCGCCGCGATGGCTTGCAGCGTGCTCCAGAACTCGTCTCCCCAGATCCGCTGCAGCCGTTCCCAGTCCGACCCGGGGATACCCAGATCCTCCCCGAGGTGCGCCACCACGCTTTCAGCCGGCGGCGCCGGCGTCGCCAGCACGGCTGCGAGCAACGGCCGCTGCAGCAGATCGTGGAGCTTATTCCACTCGATCTGGTAGGCGACGATCGTGGGCAGCACGTCGTCCACGTCGGAGACGCTGGCGATCATCACCGCCAGCGTCTGCTGATTGTCAAAGCTCCACTGACGTCGGCGACCGGGCGCCTCGACCTTCTGCCAGCCATCAATGCCGCCGTCGAAAAGCTGTCCAAACTGTTCGGGAAGCTGTCCCACGATGACCCGCCCAACACGAGTCGCGCACGCCGGTAAACGCTGGATGGAGTAGATGAACGCGCCCGGATCCGGTCGACTTGAGGCCGCGTTCTGGTGGAGGCTGGAGCCCACACCGACGTGAGCCGGCTCAAACGCGCGGATGTTGATGTCGCCGGAGCTGCGCAGAATGGTGTTGTAGGTGCGCACGTAGAGCTCTACGGCGTCGCGACCGCCAATCGAGTCATCACCGGGGTCCCGAACAGGGTCTGCGTTTGCGTCTGTGATCACGAGAGGTCACCACTTGAATCAGGCACGCGCACCGGAGAACCGGGTGGGAGGGCCAGAGCGTGATCGGGGCGGGTCAGGCGCCCACGAACGCCCGCCGCGGATCGGACCGCCATTGCGAGCCGCCGCGCTCCTTCGACGATTGTTGTCTCATCCAGCGCGGCGAAGCCTAGCATCAATCCCTCCCGCGGTGGGCGGCCCGCGTAATACGGGCTGATCGGCGGGGCAGCAACGCCAAGCGCGGCCGCCTCTCGCGACACGCGGACGGCGGACAAGCCATCGGCCAACCATGCGACAAGATGGAGGCCGGCGCCATCTCCACTCGCCGTCACCGCCCCTCCCAGCTCTCGATGCAGTGCCTCTAGCAACGCCACCCGGCGAGACTGGTACAAGCGCCGCATCCGACGGAGGTGCCGGTCAAACCAGCCGCGGTGCATGAAGTCGTACAAGACCTGCTGCTCAGGCGTCGCCGTCTGGCGGTCCGCCAACCACTTTGCCCCCACGTACGGCTCAACCAGATCACGCGGCATCACCACATACCCCACGCGCAGCGGCGGGAACATGGCCTTGGAGAAGCTCCCCACGTAGGCCACCGTTCCGGCGGTGTCCAGTCCTTGCATGGACTCCAGCGGGCGGCCAAGGTAGCGAAACTCACTGTCGTAGTCGTCCTCCACAATCAGCGCGCCATGCTCGCGTGCCCACTCGATGAGGCGCAGTCGGCGCGCCAACGCCAGGGTCGCACCGGTCGGGAACTGGTGGGACGGCGTGACGTACACGAGTCTCGTAGATGGCGACACCGGCGCCGACTCCAGGGCGGACACGTCCAGTCCATCATCATCCACGGGAATCGGGAGCACGCGGGCCCCGTAAGCCTCCAGGGCTCGCGCGGCGCCCGGATAGCCGGGATCCTCGAGCGCCGCCACGTCTCCCGCGTCCACCCAGATTCGCAACAGCAGGTCCACACCCTGCTGTGAGCCGTTGACGATGACAACCTGATCGGCGTCACAGCGCACCCCGCGTGAGCGCGACAGGTGGCCAGCGATCGCTTCCCTCAACGGGCCGTATCCGGCTGGATCGCCGTACGAGGCAAGGTCTACTGAGGCCTGGCGCCAGCGCCTGGCGGCCAGGCGGCTCCACTCCGTGTGAGGAAAGGCGTCCCAGTCCGGCCGTCCTGGGCGGAAGTCGATCTCCACGGGGGCCTGGCGCTCGAGGGTGGCTGGGTCCAGCAGAGCCAGATTACGCCCCCAGGCTGAGAGTCGTCGCGGGGTGGTTCCGGTCGAAGCGAACGCGCCGCGTGACTCAGAAGATGGCGCTAGGCGACTGGAGACGTACGTGCCGGAGCCCCGCCGCGTCTCGAGGTACCCCTCCGCCAGGAGCTGGTCGTAGGCCAGCACCACGGTGGTGCGGGAGACGCCCAGCGTCTCCGCCAATCCACGCGTGGACGGCGCGCGCGCGCCCGCGGCGAGCTTTCCGGTCAGCACGTCCTCGCGGAGCTGGGCGTAGAGCTGCTGCTGGAGAGACCTGGCCGCGCGGGCGGGCACGGCATCCGGGCAAGTTGGAGTGACGGTCATGCGCTTGGAAACGGTACCTGAAACGCCGCTGGCGCGGACCAGTGTACCGCCCGAACGCCCGGCGACGCGCCCCCGCCACCGGATATCGGTGGACCGGCTAGATCAACGGGTAGATGAAGGGTCCGAGCGATGTGGCAGAGGCGAACGCGATCAGCGCGGCCAGGATCAGCAGCATGGCGACTAGGGGAATCATCCACCAGAGCTTCTGCGCCCACAGAAACCCGAAGAGCTCTCCAATAATGCCGAGCTTGTTAGAGAATCCACCCATCGATGCGTCCGGGCCCTTCGTGCTAGCCGACCAAGCGTCACTGCTGAGGATGCCGGCCATGATACGGGCGGGCGACCAGACCCCGCAACGCGGATCTACGCACGCCAAGGGGGCCGGGAATATTCATCCCGCGAAATCCGTTAGGGGTAGTGCGATTCAATGCGATGGCATTGGGCGCGGGAGAAGGGACTATGACAGTAGCAGTCCGCGTGTTCCAAGAAGCTGATGTCAAGTGCTATCACTGCGGCCACACCTCTGGCACGATTCGCCGCGATCAGGAAGCCGGTGCACCGTCGCGGTTCAAGCCGGCCGGCTCCGACACCGAGATCACCATGGGGCCGCGAGCACTGGTGCAGTGCGCACGCTGTGGCGGGCCAACGTTTTTCGACAGTTTCGAGACCCGGCAGGAGTGGGGTCGGGTGGACTTCCTTGAGGACCGCCCCCGACGGGGTCGACCCCCCAAGGCGTTGCTCGCGCGTCGAGGCGCCGCGTAGTCTTTCCCCGCCGATTCACGTTCTATAAAATATCGTAGCCAGGCTGCGCGGATCACCGCGCCCGCAATCACAAGTACACGGCCGACGCACACGCAGTCGGCGGGGAGGAGCCCATCATGGCAGAGAAGAACAAGAACCAGACCGCTCAGGAGCGCGCCCGAATGCGCGAGATCATCGGCGCCCAGTCTTCGGGCCGGTTCTGCGTGGCAAACTCGTGTGGCAGCAAGGCGGAGCCCATCCTCAAGAAGGATCTCTATCCCGTGGTGATGGCGTTCCCGCGTCGCACGGTGTACTACCACCGCGCCTGCCTGTCCGTAAACTGACAGGCAACGCATCAAGCGCCCAGGACGCCCGGCCATCAGGCCGGGCGTCCTGGCGTTTCAGACCAGGCGCCCTGGCTACAATGCCAGGCGCGCCGGGCAGTCCGGCGTCGTCAATCGCGACCTGCGAGGACTCCCATGCCGAAGCGCGTCATCTTTGACACCGATCCTGGCGTGGATGACGCCATGGCCATGCTCTTCATGATTGCCTCCCCGGAGATCGAGCTAGAGGCCGTCACCACAGTGTTCGGCAACAACGGGGCCGAGCAGACCACCCGGAACGCAATCGTCGTCCTGGACATCGCCGGAAGGGCAGAGATCCCCGTCGCCAGGGGCGCCGAGCGGCCCCTCATCAAGGGACGCAAGATCGGCAGCTCAGTGGTCCACGGTGAAAATGGCCTGGGTGACGCGCCGCTGCCCACGCCCTCCCGCGGCCCCGTTTCGCAACGCGCCGCTGAGCTCATCATCGAGCGCATCATGGCGGCCCCCCGACAGATCACACTCATCGCCGTCGGCCCGCTCACCAACATCGCGCTCGCCACCCGACTCGAGCCCCTCATCGCCGACAACGTCCGCGAGCTCATCATCATGGGCGGCGCGATCGACGCGCCCGGCAACCTCACGCCGCTCGCGGAGGCAAACATCGGGAACGATCCGGAGGCCGCCTGGATCGTGTTCCACGCGGGCTTCCCGCTGACAATGCTCGGGTTGAACGTGACCCACCGAACAGTCATGACCCCGGACTACGTAGCTGGGCTGCGCCGCGACGGCGGAGCGAAGGGCGCGTTTATCGCGGACATCTCGGCCCACTACGCGGACGTCTACCGGAAGCGGAACGGTGCGCCCGGATTCCCCGTCCACGATTCCTCGGCGGTCCTGTACGCCATCGATCCCGGCTACTTCACGACCGAGCAGATGTTCGTAGACGTGGAGATCAAGAGCGCGCGCGGCTACGGTCAAACCATGCCGGACCGCCGTGGTCAGTGGGACCGCGAGCCAAACGTGAACGTCTGCGTGGACGTGGACTCCGCGCGGTTCCTCGACCTGTACCGCCGGCGGATCACCGGCGCCCACTAGGACGCCGGCTGTGTCCAACTGCCTTGACGACTGCCCCGCCACGGGGTAGCCTACCGCCACGTGCCCTGGGGATCTGGCAGCCACTGGGCAGGGGGTCTGTGTCGCGCGTACTCCCACTCCGTACGGCTGCATGACCTCGACGGCATGCGAACTGCCCGAACCCAGCGGATCCAGAGATCCGACGATCGCAGTGGGAGCCAGCCATGGCAAGAGCAACTCACGTCTCCGCTTTCCGTGCGCTCAGGCTCATGGCGAGCCTGACCTCGGTGATCCTGCTGTTGAGCGCGTGCTCCGCTCCAGCCGCGCCAGCACCGGCCAAACCGACAGAGGCGCCCAAGCCGGCCGCACCCGTAGCCTCACCCACGGCCGCGCCGGCCGCTTCACCCGCGGCGTCGCCGGCCGCCTCGCCTGCCGCGCAGGCACCCGCCGCGGTCGCGAAGGCGTCAGGCCCGGCACCGGCCACCATCAAGATCGGCGCCGTCGTACCCACGACCGGCCGCTACGCCGCCGGCGGCGAGCAGATCAAGAACGGCTACGAGCTGGCCATCGAGGCCGTCAACAACAACGGCGGCATCTTGGTCAAAGAGTTCGACAAGAAGATCCCAATCGAGCTCAAGCTGCTGGACGACGAGTCCGACGCCACCAAGACCGTCCAGCGACTGGAGACGCTCAACTCCAGCGAGCAGGTGCTGGCCTACCTGGGCGGCTTCGGGAGCGACCTGCACGCCGCCGCGGCGGCCATTGCCGACAAGAACAAGACGCCGTATCTGGGCGTCGCCTTCGCTCTGCAGCAGGTGCACGATCGCGGTCTGAAGTACCTCTTCTCACCGTTCCCCAAGTCGCCCAGCCTGGCCAAGAGCTCGTTCGACATGATGGACAGCCTGTCGCCGAAGCCCACGAAGCTGGCCCTGTTCATCGAGAAGACGGACTGGGGCAACGAGCTTCGCGAGCTGTGGAAGAAGGAGGCCCAGGCGCGGGGCTACACCATCGTTGCCGATGAGGAGTACGCGCCCGGCTCCAAGGACTTCGCCCAGATGATCCTGAAGGCAAAGAGCGGCGCAGCCGAAGCCGTGCTGGCCCTCCCCAATCCCCCAGACGGCATCGCGATTGCCAAGCAGATGAAGGAGCTAGACCTCAATGCCCGGTTCTACTACTTCCTGCGCGCCGCGGACACGCTCTCCTGGGGCCAGGGCCTGGCGAAGGACGGCGACTTCTTCGTGAACGCACCCGGTTGGAGCCCAGACTTCAAGGCGGCCGGCGTGGACGATCTCAAGCAGCGCCACCAGGCCAAGTACAACAAGAGCGCGGAGGCCGTAACCGGCCCGGCCTACGCCTGCGTCCAGATCCTGGCGAACGCGATCGAGCGCGCGGGGCGCCTCGACCGAGACGCCATCCGCGACGCTATCGCCGCGACGGATATGGCCACGGTGATGGGCAGCGTGAAGTTCAACACGGACGGCACCGGCCAGGTTGTCACCGTGGCCAATCAGTGGCAAGGCGGCAAGCAGGTGCTGGTGTGGCCAAAGGACCAGGCCACCGCCCCGCTACAGCCCGCGAAGACCTGGCGCGAGCGCTGACTTCAGCGAACGGCTGGCCCCCGGTTCACCTCCCGGGGCCAGCCCATCGCGCGCTGCCTCAGATGCTGCTCGCCGTAGCCAGATGCTGCTCACCGTAACGGGCCTGACGCGCTCGTTCGGCGGCGTGATCGCCGTCCGTGACGTGACCATGTCCGTGGCGGAGGGCGAGATAGTGGGGCTCATTGGCCCGAACGGCTCTGGCAAGACCACGCTGTTCAATGCCGTCACCGGCTACTACCCGCCAGACGCCGGCACGGTGTGGCTGGACGGGCGCAACATCACCGGTGCCAGCGCGGCCCGGGTCTGTCGGCAGGGCATCGCGCGGACGTTTCAGCTCGTGAAGCCGTTCGGCCATCTGTCGGCGCAGGACAACGTGGCCGTGGGGCGCGCCTACGGACGAGAACCGGCGCCAGACCGCGCGACCGCGGGCGCTGAGGCCCTCGCGTTGCTCGAATTCGTGGGCCTCGGCGATCGCGTCCACACGCTCGCCCGCGCCCTGACCCTCGTGGATCGAAAGCGGCTAGAGCTGGCCCGGGCGCTCGCCGCCCGTCCACGGCTGCTGCTTCTAGACGAGCTTCTCTGCGGGCTGAACCCGTCAGAAGTAGTCGACGCCATGACCCTCATCGAGAAGATTCGCGAAAAGGGCATTGCGATAGTCATGGTGGAGCATCTGGTGGGCGCCGTCTTCGGGCTATCGGATCGCGTGGTGGTGTTGAGCTCCGGCGAGAAGATCGCGGAGGGCCCGCCGGCGGTGATCGCAGAGGATCCGGCTGTGATTGAGGCTTACCTGGGCGTGGCCCCCGGTGCTTGAAGTCAGTGGCGTCCAGGCTCGGTACGGCGATCTCCCAGCCCTCTGGGGCGTCACGCTGGAGGTTCGAGCAGGCGAGATCGTGGCTCTGATCGGCCCGAACGGAGCCGGTAAGACCACGTTGATGCGGACGATCGCCGGCCTGCACGCGCCGTCAAACGGCTCCATCATCCTGGACGGAGAACCCATCCACGGGCTGCGGGCCAATCGGATCGCGGAGCGTGGCGTGATCCTGGTGCCAGAGGGGCGACGCCTGTTCGGCACCATGACCGTCCAGGAGAATCTGGAGATCGGCGCGTATTCACCGCGGGCCCGCGCCGAACGGCACAGGTCGCTCGCAAACGTTCACGCGATCTTCCCCATCCTCGCTGAGCGTCGGTCGCAGGTGGCCGGAACACTTTCAGGCGGCCAGCAGCAGATGCTGGCCATCGGCCGCGCACTGATGGGGCTGCCTCGGTTGCTGATGCTGGACGAGCCGTCGCTCGGCCTGGCACCGGTCGTGGTGCAGCAGATCTTCAGCGTCATGCGAGACGTCCACAGCCGCGGCGTGACCGTGCTGCTGGTGGAGCAGAACGCCCACCTGGCGTTGGAGATGGCTGATCGTGCCTACGTCATCGAGCGTGGCCGTGTGGTCCGCTCCGGCACCGGTCAGGAGCTCCTAGGGTCGGAGGACGTCCAACGGGCCTACCTGGGCCTGGGCACCTCCATAGCGGCGTCCGGCGCAACCCGCTGATGGGACTGGACATCCTGTTCCAGCAGCTTCTGTTCGGGCTGTTCGTCGGCGCGCTCTACGGGATCGCGGCAGTCGGGCTGTCCCTGGTGTTCGGCGTATTGCGCGTCCTCAACGTCGCCCACGGCGAGCTGCTCATGCTGGGCGGCTACGTGAGCTTCTTCCTATTCAGCCTGCTCGGCCTGGACCCCTTTCTCTCGCTGCTGGTGTGCGCTCCCGTCATGTTCCTGGCCGGAGTGGCGCTGCATCTAGGCCTGTTCAGACTCGTGACGCGGCTAGACGAGGAGGCCCGCATTAAGGGCTCGCTGTTGATCAGCTTCGAACTGACCCTGGTACTCCACAACCTGGCCATCCAGCTCTTCACAGCCGACGAGCGGACGATCTCGCTGAGCTACGCCGGCAGCGCCATCGTCGGGGGCCTGGTGTTCCCGTACGTGCGGGTGGCAGGCCTCCTGGTAGCCCTGGCGGTGATCGCGCTGCTGGACCTCGTCCTCCGCAGGACCTATCTGGGGAAGGCGATCCGTGCGACTGCCGTGGACTGGGAGGCCGCGAGCCTGGCCGGGATAGACGTGCAGCGCGCGTATCTCATCGCCTTTGCGTTGGGAACGGCACTCGCCGGGGTCGCGGGCACGCTGGTCGCCGTGGGCTACAGCGTCACCCCCAGCATCGGCCTGGCCTGGACGCTCAAATCCATGGTGGTCGTGGTGCTCGCTGGACTCGGCAGCACCCTGGGAGCATTCGTGGCAGGCCTGCTCCTCGGCGTCGTCGAGGCCGGCAGCGTGACCGTCATCGGCGCGGGCTACCGTGAAGTGGTCGGCCTGGTCATGTTCCTGGCGGTGCTCCTGATCCGACCGCAAGGCCTGTTCGGGCGACGCTGACGTGTCCGTTCGTGTTCTGGGAGCGTCGGCCGCCGTCCTCGCAATCGCCGGCGCAATGCCCTGGCTGCTGCCGCGCGACGACGTGCTGAATCTGTTGTTCCTGGTATTCCTGCACGTGGCCCTCGGGCAGAGCTGGAACATCCTGGCCGGATACGCCGGCCAGGTGAGCCTGGGCCACGCGGCCTTCTTCGGCGTGGGCGCGCTCGCCGCCAGAACGCTCTGGCTAGGCGGTATACCGTTTCCCCTGGCGCTGCTGGGCTCCGGATTCGCGGCCGTCGCGGTCGCCGTGATCGTCGGCGTCCCCACCTTCCGGCTGCGGGGCATCTACTTCTCCATCGGCACGCTCGGTATCGCGGAGGCGCTCCGCATCACGGCCGGCAACCTGCTGCCCCTGGTCTCCGCCCTGCCACCGGAGACGCTGGCCAGTTACTCCCTGACCCCTCGCTACCTGCTGGCGCTCGGACTGGCCGCGACAACCATCCTGGCCAGCCACCTGCTCCTCCGTTCGCGGCTGGGCCTGGGCATGCTGGCCGTGCGCGAGGATGAGGACGCGGCGCAGTCGCTCGGGGTAGACGCGCTCCGACACAAGCTGCTGGCCCTGGTCCTCAGCAGCCTGTTCACCGGACTCGCTGGAGGCACCTTCGCCTATTACCACCCCAGCTACTACCCTGAGCTGGCGTTCAATCCAACCTGGACCTTTGACGCGCTGCTCATCACGTTCGTCGGGGGCATGGGCACGCTGTTCGGCCCAGCGCTCGGCGCCGTGTTCTTCGTGCTGGTGCGAGAACAGCTCGCCGTAACCCTGGTCCAGCTCCACCAGATCATCTTCGGCGTGCTGTTCATCGCAGTGGTCCTGCTGCTCCCGGGCGGCCTCGTCGAGGCATGGGATCGGATCCACCAGCGCGTGCATCCGCCCACCACGCCATAATGCGCCCTCAGCGAACATCCCCACGCACCCTATGACAGGACGGAGCCCATGACAACGCAGTCGCCCACACCCATCATCTTCGACACCGACCCCGGCCACGACGACGCCTTTGCCATGCTCCTGGCGGCTCGCTCGCCGGAGCTCAAGATTCTGGCGGTCACCACCTGTGCCGGCAACCAGACCCTGGAGAAAATCACCCTCAACGCCCAGCGGATCATGACCATCGCCGGGCTGAACGACGTGCCACTGGCGGCCGGCATGGCCATGCCGCTCAAGCGCCCCCTCTACATCGCGCCCCACATCCACGGCGACACCGGGATCGACGGCTACGACTTCCCGCCCCCCACCGTGCATCCCGTCGCTGAGCACGGCGTGGACCTGATCATCCGCACCGTGCGCCAATCACCGGAGCCGGTCACGCTGGTCCCCGTGGGGCCACTCACGAACATCGCCATGGCCTTCTTGAAGGCGCCAGACATCAAGGCAAACGTGAAACGGATCACGCTGATGGGCGGCGCGGCCAACATGGGCAACGCCACGCCGGCGGCCGAGTTCAACATCTACGTGGATCCGGAGGCGGCGGCGGTCGTCTTCAGCTCGGGCGTGCCGATCACCATGGTCGGCCTGGACGCAACCTGGCAGGCCCGCGTCAAGCCAGAGGAGCGCGAGCGGATCCGAGCGCTCAATCCGGTCGGCAAGATGGTGGCGGAGCTCATGCAGTGGTACGGCCAGTACCACGCGCGGGTGATGGGCTGGGACGCCCCGCCCGTGCACGATGCGCTGGCGGTGGCCGCCGTCATCCGACCGTCTTTGCTGGAGACTAAGCACGTGAACGTCGTGGTCGAGACCAGCGGCGAGTTCACCGCGGGGCGAACCGTCTGCGACCTGTTCGGCGCCACCGGGCGCCCGGCGAACGCCGATGTCGCGCTGGGCGTGGACCGCGAGGCATTCGTGGCGCTGTTCACCGAGCGCCTGGCGCGCTACTCGTAGTGGGTAGCTGAGTCGAGCTGAGGGGCCCAGAGCGCCCCTCAGCGCTATCGACTCACCACCAGTCCGGCGCGTACATCGAGCCAGGCTCCGGCCGCGGATGGCGGCTCGGCTCGCCAAGGCCACGCGACAGCAGATAGATCTGGGCGCCCTCCTCCGCGTACGCGGTGGATTCCAGCGCCTTCTCCACCGTGGGCCCTACCGCGATCAGCCCATGGTTGGCCATGATGGCGGCGCGGCACTCCTTCATCACGCCCATGATGTGGTCGGCGTACTCAAAGGTGCCAGACTCCTTGTGCGGCGCGGTGCGCAGGTCCCCCCCGATGTACCGCCACATCGTCCCCACCAGCGGTGGCACCGTGACGCCCAGCACGCCCACCGCGTTGGCGTGCGCGCTGTGGACGTGCGAGATGCCAAACACGTCGCCTTTGGCGCGGTAGATGCCCACGTGCAGCGGCGTCTCGGATGACGGCTTGTGCGCGCCATCCACCACCTTCGCGTCGCGATCCACCAGCACGATGTCCGCCTCGGTCATCGTCGTGTATGAGCGGCCAGACGGGGTGATCGCGATCAGCCCGGTCTCGGGATCGCGAGCGCTGAAGTTGCCGGAGGTCATGGTCATCAGCTTGAGGCGGTACGCCTCCTGCGCGACGGCGAGCACACGCCGCCGCAGGTCCTGGAGCTTCATTGGGTCCCTTTCGTGGATCGCGGGCTCAGCTTCCGCGGATCAGCTTGATCACGTCCGCCACGGTCTGCGGCGTGCCAACGTTACCGGGGAAGATCACATAGGGCAGGCCGGGGAACTTGGTCTCCGGGCCTAGCACCCAGCACGGCACACCGGGCGCCACCTGGCCGGGCACCATGGCACGGTGCACGCCAAACGCCTTGAGCGCCAGGTCGTTCGAGGTGATGCCGCCCTTCGCCACCACGAAGCGCGGCGGCGTCTGCAGCGAGCTCACGATCTCCACCAGCGCCGACGCCACGGACTGGCTGATCCGCAGGCTGCTCTCCGCGTCCGAGCCGGTCACCACGTTACGGCTCGTATAGATCAACGTGTCCGTGCCGGCAGCGTAGGTGGACTCCAGCCAGCGCGCCACCGACGAAATCTCGTCTGCCCGCTGTGCATCGTCCAGCAGCCGGGAGACGTCAACCTCTCGTGACTCCACCCCCGGGAGCTCGCGCGCCACGCCAAGCTGCTCCGTGCTGCGCTGCACGTGCGAGCCAAAGACCACCAGCCCGCCTCGCTTCGCCTCGCTGGTGTCGTACAGCTCGCCGGCGGACAGAAGCGGCCGGCCAGCCAGGCCGGCCCGCGCCCGGACGAACGACGCCGCGGTGCGGTAGATGAACCGCCGGCCGCGCGCCTCCGCGCGGAGCAGCCCCAGCGCGAACACCTCGATGTCGCGGTACGAGGCGGAGTTCACCGCGGCGATCTGCCCTGGCTTGAGCGTGCACAGCACATCGGCCACGTGGTCCGGCCCGCCCGTGCGGATGTTCTCGATGCTCACCGAGCCCACGTCCGCCGCCTTCACGCGGCCGCCGCTCTTCTCCTCTACCCACGCCTTTAGGTCGGAGGCGCGGAAGCCAAACGCCGCGTCGCGCGCGAACTCCGTCTCGCCGGCCGGCGTCAACACGTCGCCCTGCTGCACGTAGTGCACGTCGCCGATCGTGAAGCGTCCACCCTCGCCGAAGAACGGGATGATCAGCTCGGCGTCGAACTTCATCCCCAGCTCAGACTCAATCGCCTCGCGGAGCGCCCACGACTCGGCCGGGTAGTGCCCGCGCAGCGTGGAGTCGCCCCGGTAGCCCACACTGATCGGCACGCCCGCCTCCCGCGCCGCGCGGGCCAGGTTGGTCCCCGCCTCGCGGGCCAGGGCCACGGCCTCCGCCTGCGGCAGCGCGCGGGAGTTGGTCAGCACGAACAGCGCTGGCGGCGCCTCCTTCAGGGCGGAGACGAGCTCCGGGACGGACCAGTCCGTCACCACCAGCACGCCGTGCGTCGTCTGGGTGCCGGTGGGGTCGTCGTCCAGCACCACCAGCCGAGGAGCGCCCTTTGCTAGCTCCTCGTGGATGTGCGGCAGCACATCGTTTGGCCATTCGGATGGCAGATCTTCCAGCCTCAAGCTGCACTCCTTCGCGCGCGGCCGCCTGGTACCCTGATAGCCACGCGATAAGCCATGGTCGGCGCCGCTCTGGCAGCGCGTAGGCATCTTAGCGCCAAACGGCGTTCACTGGTCTGGCCGCTGGTCCGTGCAGACTCCAGTTCACTAGACTGTGCCGCGGGGCGACCCGCAACTCCCGGAGTCCAGCCGCCCATCCACGAAGCATCGCGCGAGATCAGGAGGGCAACCCCATGGACAATCGCTGGCGCGGCATCTTCACCATCCTGCTGACCCCGTTCAACGAGGACCGCTCGCTCGACGAGCAGAGCCTCCGCCGCCAGGTGGACTTCGTGGTGGCCGCCGGCGCCCACGGCATCGTCTCGCCCGTCAACACCAGCGAGTTCTCGCTGCTGACTGATGAGGAGCGCCGCCGCCTGGCGGAGATCGTGGTGGAGCAGGCGGGCGGCCGCGTCCCCGTCGTGATCGGGACCGCCGCGCCCAGCACCGGCACGGCGGTGGCGCTCACCCGCCACGCCCGGGCGATCGGCGCCGCCGGCGTCATCGCCATGCCGCCCTACGTCATCCCGCTGGGGCCGGACGGCGTTCGCGACTACTACGCCCGCGTGGCCGAGGCGGCCGGCGGGCTGCCGGTGGTGCTCCAAAACGTGGGCGGCCAGGTGGGGGTCCCCCTCCGTGCCGAGACCATCATGCGCCTGGCCGACGAGATACCCGCGATACGTTACGTCAAGGAGGAGACGCTGCCCAGCACCCACCGCATCTCCGAGCTCCTGGCGGTCGCCGGCGGACGGCTGGACGGCGTCTTCGGCGGCTCGGGCGGCCGTTGCCTCCTGGAGGAGCTCCAGCGCGGCGCGTGCGGACTCATGTCCGGCTGCCACCTGGTGGACGCCCAGGTCAAGGTGTACGACCTGCTCCAGGCGGGCGACGTAGCGGGCGCGCGAGCGGCCTTCGTTCGCCAGTTGCCCGTCCAGACCATCTGGGGCCACCTCGGCATCGGCGTCGCCAAGGAGGTCCTCAAGCGGCGCGGCGTCTTCAGCACCACCACCAGCCGCCAGCCATCCCACGCCATGGACTCGTTCGACCACGCCGAGCTAGATCAGGCACTCGCACTGGTGAAAGATGACCTGCTGGCGGAGGTACTGGCGTGAAGATCACCGGACTGCGAGCCCTCATCCTGGAGCCGCGCGAGAATCACCACCAGGAAGTTCCCGAATACGTCGTCAGCCACACCCGTCAGAACGGCGTGGCGATCATCTCCACGGATGAGGGGATCCAGGGCGTCGTCTCCTCCGAGGCGCGCTACGTCCGCCAGCTCGCGCGCCTGTGGGCCCAGGCCCGCGAGCACATCGAGGGGCAGGACCCGTTCGACCGCGGCAAGATCGCCACCACGCTCCGTCGCCGCTTCACCTGGCCGCAGCAGATCCTGGGCGTGCTGGACTACGGCCTGTGGGACATCGCCGGTAAAGCGTTCAACAAGCCCATCTACAAGCTGCTCGGCGCCACCCGCGAGAAGATCCTGGCCTACGGCTCCACCATCCACCACAACACCGACGAGCGATTCATCGAGACCGTGCTGCGTTGCAGAGACGCCGGCTTCAAGGCCGTCAAGCTCCACCCGTACTGCAACTTTCAGGACGATCTGCGTCTGGTCTACAAGGTCCGCAAAGCCGTCGGCGATGAGTACACCCTGATGATCGACACCCTGGTCTACCCGGCGCCCTACACGCGCGACGAGGCCATGCGGATGGGCCAGGCGCTGGACGAGCTGCGCTACTGGTGGTTCGAGGACCCCCTGCCCAAGACCGATCTAGACGGCCTGGCCGCGCTCACCCGCGAGTGCCGCTACGTCCAGATCCGCTCTGGCGACAAAGTTGAGCACATCTCCGAGTACGCCGCCATGATCAAGAACCAGTGCATGGACATCATGGCCGGACCGGCCTCTTTCGGCATCACGGATCTCATGAAACTGGCCGCCCTGGCGGAAGCCAACAACATGAAGATGGAGCCGCACGACTTCGGCGGCGGCACTGCCAGCCTGCATGTGGGGCTGGCCATCACCAACTGCGACTACTACGAGCAGGCCACGCCGGAGGGCTGCTTCGACAGCGCGATCTACCCGGGCGTGTACCTGGAGCCCATCCGGGTAGACCGCGAGGGCTACGTCCACGCGCCCACGGGGCCTGGCCTGGGCTTCGGGATAGACCTGAAGGAGGCGGAGAAGGTCGCCTCAGAGGTGCTCTGAGCGAATCCTGCTCGGCGCTAGCGGCCGGCCCGGTTCTTCTGCAGCATCGGTGCGGCCAGGTTAATCGGCCGCAGCAGGCCAATCTTGCCCAGCCCAGACAGGCTCACAATGCCGGCCGTGGGCACGCCAACCAGCTCACCGGCCGCGTTGATCGCCGTGCCGCCGCTGTTGCCGGGGCTGATCTCCGTATCGGTCTTGATGAACATGCCGGCATCCACAAAGTTCTGAAAGCCCGAGTGGATGCCCCGCGTCACCGTGACGGCGACGCCGCCGGTGCCGGGGTAGCCCAGAATCGTGAAGGTGTCGCCGATCCTCACGGCATCGGAATTGCCCACGGGCAAGGGCGTCAATCCCAGGTTGGCGGGCATCGGAGCGCCATCCGCCATGGCTTCGATCTTCAACAATGCCAGATCCAGATTCGGATCGGAGTCCACCACGGAGGCGCGATACTTTGGCTTGGCGGGAGCGCCCGGAACCTGGGGCACCGCCACGATGACCTTTCCGCCGTTGAGGATCTGACGGGACTTCTTGTCGCTGACCACGTGGAAGTTCGTCAAAATGTGGCCAGCCTGACTCACCACGGTTCCCGAACCGGCCTGACCGTCGTCCTCGCCGATCGGCACCAGGATGAGCACGGAGGCCTCCAGCGCCCGCTGGAGCGCCGTCTCCGAGACGCTGCTGACGCCAGTGCCGCCCGCCCGCGGCGGCGCGGCGGCAACCACCGGCGGGGCCGGGACACCGCGGGCTGCGCCGCGAACGGCGGTGGCGGTGGCGCGGGCGACCTTTTCCGGATCGGCTAGCGGGCCCTCGGTGGGGATGGCACGCTGGGTGGGCGTGGGCAGGAGGTCCACGATGGACGGGGTGGAGGTGGGCTTCGGCCCGGTCGGCACCGGCGTGTATGGGATCTCAGTAGGCTGCTTCGGCGCCACTGCCTGGCGCACCGTCCCACAGCCGGACGTCACGATGACCGAGACCAGTATGAGCGACAACCACCGTCCCATGTTCTTCCCCGTGGTGCGAATTCACGGAGCCGGTCCCCAGCTACCGGCGATTCCACTGAAGAAAACGCCGGCCGCCAGAAGGAAGTGCCGCGATGATGCGCCGATTCGGGACGGAAATTCGCGAAGTACCGCGACTACCAGCCAGAGGTATGGCTGAGGCTGGGGCCAAACGTATCGATCGCGCGGCCAATCGTCGCCTCCCAGTCATCGCTGGCCGTTCTGGGGGACACAATTGGCACGTCCACGCCGACAGCGCGGAACGCCTCCACCCCCGCGCGGCAGCGGTCGCCGGGGCCAAAGACGGCCAGGCGGTCAACCAGCTCGTCTGGAATCGCCCTGGCCGCCCCGCGTGCATCGTCGTTGTCCAGTGCGGCCTGCACCGCCTGGACAACGGCGCCGTAGCCCAGCGTGGTGAAGCGCTTCGCGTAGCCCGCGAACCGGAAGTACCGCGGCAGCGAGGAGCGGATGATCTCGCGGCCGCGGCTCGCGTCGTCCTCCAGGCCGGCGCGGATCAACAGGCTGATCTTGACCCCGCCCGGCCGGCGGCCCGCGCTCGCGGCGCCCTCGCGCACCAGCGACACGCACTCCGCCACCGCGTCCAGCGGCACCAGGTTCAGCACCACGCCGTCAGCGATGGCCCCGGCCAGGCGGAGCATGCCCGGGTTGAGCGCCGCCAGGTACACCGGCACGTCCGCCCGCAACGGCGGGAAGTCCATCCGGAATCGCTCGACGCGATAGTGCGCGCCGGCGTGCGACACCGGCGATTGGCCGGCCGCCCACAGCGCGCGCATGGCGTCCACGTACTCTCGGACGCGAGACAGCGCCCCGCCGTAGCCGTCCGCCGTGTCGAACCACTGCGTCCCCACGCCGATCCCCAGCGCAAATCGACCGTCGCTCAGTTCGTCCACCGCGGCCGCGCTCAGCGCCATCATGGCCGGATGTCGCCAGCCGATGTTTGCGATCGCCGTCTGGATGCCGATCTCGCGGGTGGACGCGGCGATGGCAGAGGCCAGGGCAAACACGTCAGCGTGCCCCTCGTTCAGCGCCAGCAGGTCAAAGCCGCGCTGCTCCGCGATCGTGGCCAGCAGGGTCAGGCGACGGGGCGGCAACCCGGAGCCGCCGCCGAGGGCCAGGCCGATGGGACCGGACATGTCGCGTATGCTAGCGGAAACCGCGCCGCTTGGGGAGGCTAGTCTCGTCCGTCCGGTCGGTCATCCACGGCTAGCGCCAGGGACCCCGGAGCGATGTGCGCCAGGCTGGCCGTGAACCCGTACGCGCCCTGGATGCGGCCCATGGCGTCCAGCAGCAGCAGGTTCGTGTGGCCCCAATGATCGGCCCGCCCGCCCAGCGCAAACACCGCGGCCGTGACCACCCGCTCGTCGTGGTTCCAGGGGGTCCAGCCCACGGCGCGCGCATCCAGCGGGCCGTCGTAGGCCAGGCGGAACAGCTCACCCAGCGCCGCGTCGTCCACCGTGGCGTGGTCCCGATCCAGCGAGCCGGTGGTCTGGCTGGAGCGGTGGCGCCAGCCGGTCTCCGTGACGTACACCGGCAGCGTGCCCTTCAGCCCTAGCTGGCGCAGTTTCCACAGCTCCCACTCGTAGCCGTTGATGCCGCGATTCCACACTCCCGTCGGCGGGTCCTGGCGCGCGGTGGCGTTGGGCCGGACGTCGTCGATCTGCATGAGCTGGCGGGAGGGGTGCTCGCCGAACGGTCCCAGCGGGTACGCGTGCGTCGCCCAGCCATCCAGCACGTCCAGCGTGCCGCGATCCTCGGCAATCATCTCCTCCAGGAAGCGATCAGAATCGATGCTCGGTCCGCCCGGGTGCTCGGCGCTGGGCGCGTACGCGTCCAGCGCGGCGTTCAGCACGCGGACGCGTACGTTGTTCACCGCGTGGAGCTCCGCCGCCACGTCCCGCAAGAACCGGGCGTATGCGGCAGGGTCCGGAGCGCCCCCCCATTCATCCGGACGGTTGGGCTCGTTGCCCACGGTCACCCAGACCTCTGGCGAGCGCCACGTGATGGACTCCACGAACTTGCGATACTGGCTGGCGATCTGGCGGTAGCGACCGTCTGGATCGGCCGGCGGCGCCACCCACCACTGGCGCGCAAGGTTCTTGTGGGTAGACAGGCGCACCACGGGAGTGAGCTCCATCCGAGCCACCAGGTCAAAGTACCGCTGCCAGCGCTCCGGTCTGAGGTCGTCAGAGCGGATGAGCTGGACCACGTGGCCACCGCGCCCGGTCAGCCGCCGCGCCCAGCGCACGTGATCCTCCCAGACAGCCGGATCAAACTGGGTGCCGCCGTCGTCGAGCAACAGGTGGACACCCCGTTTGTTGGGTACCGCTGGTGGGGCCGGTGCTGGCGCCGGTCGGGGCGCGGCCGAGGCCGTGGAGACAGGCTGGAGCACCAGCGTGGGTGCTACCGTGGCGACCAGCGGCGTGGGTGTGGCTGAACGTTCCTCCGGGCCGCCGCAGGCCAGCATGGCAACGGAGCCCACCAGGGCCCAGATCAGGCGCCGCGGACAGGCTAGCCGCATGAATGTGACAGGTGCATCTGGGTGGATTATGGTAACAACGCCACCCGGCCCAGCCCTGCCCATCATCCCCCCGGGCGGGCGGACTACGGTTCTCTATAATGGCGCCCGCCGCACGCGACCGGCGGCGCAGCCCCACGGCCACCAAGAACTCAGGGAGCACAGATGACCCCCGATCGGTCCAAGCGTTCCACCCACGTCACCCGCCGACGGGCGCTGGCCTCCCTCACCGGAACGGTTGCCGGTGCGATCGCCGCCGCGACACTCATGCCCTCCGCTGCCGCCGCCCAGAGCGCGCAGCCCCGCTGGGTCCAGACCCACAAGGAGAGCGAGCTCTGGTCTGGCCCCAGTCAGCAGGCCGTCTCCTTCGGGCCGATCCCGCGGCTGGCCTACCTGCGAATCGAGCAGCCGCAGCAGGGCAACCGCGTCTACGTGTTCAACCCCCTGAATGGCGGCCGGGCCTGGATCGATGCCCGTGACGTTGGCCCGGCCGGCGAGCCACCCGCCTGGTACGCCAACCGCACGCCAAACATGCACGTGCCGGCCCGCGTGGTGGGCGGGGCCAACGTGCGGGCGGAGCCACGCGTGGCGGACGGCAACGTGGTCGACCAGAAGCTCCACAACGAGGGCGTGGAGGTGATCGGCCAGGTCAAGGACGAGGGCGGCGAGACCTGGTACCGCGTCGGACCCGTCGAGTTCATCCACGGCTCGCTGGTGCGCCTGCCCAACCCCATCGCCACCCACCCCGGCAAGCTGATGGTGGCGGATCTGGCGGAGCCGACGATCGTCACCGCCTACGAGGACGGCAAGGCCGTCTATTCCGCGCTGGCGCTCAAGGGCACCGTGGACTGGGGCACCCCCACCGGCTTCTTCACCATCCAGCGGCGCGTCGCCAACGAGACCATGAATTCGGAGACGCTGGGCATCCCGCGCGACGGCCCCGGCGGTTACTTCCTGAAAGACGTCCTGTTCACCCAATACTTCACGGGCGACGGCGCCTCCATCCACTACAACTACTGGTCAGGGAACTTCGGCTACCGCGGCAGCCACGGCTGCCTGGGCATGAACTACGAGGACGCGCTGTGGTTCTGGGAGTGGGCCTCCGTAGGCACGCCGCTGGTCATCCGCGAGTAGCCGCGGGGGCAGCGTAACCCCGTTGGCGGGCGGCGCTCGCTGGCTGATCGCGGCCGTCCTGGCGCTGCTGCTGGCCGGCGGCGCACCGCCCGCGCTGGCCGACGGCTGGCAGGAGATCCCCAACGCCCGCACCACCATCCGCCATACCGCGGAGACCGCGGCAGACGCCGCCTGGTACGCGGCCATCGCGGACGAGTCCTACGTCTTCGTCTGCGACGTGCTGGGCCAGGAGTGCCCAGAACGGGTGGGCATCACGCTCTACCAGGACGAGGTCGCCTACGCGGCGGTGGCACCGGTGGCAGGCCGGACGGAGACGGTCCTGGGCCACTCCGCGCTCGGCACCGGTGAGGTGGGCCTGGCCGCCTGGCGCCTCCGCCCCCAGCACGAGTCGCTGCGGCGCGACACCCTGATCCACGAGCTCACCCACGTGGTGCTGGGTCGCATGTCCGCCAACAAGCTGCCCATCAGCTTCCAGGAGGGGCTGGCGCAGTACTTTGAACGGACGCCAGAGCAGCGATCGTCGTGGGCGGAGACGCTCAGACGCGCCGGCGCCGAGGGACAGCTCCTGCGCCTCCAGGACCTCTCCCGCCAGCGCGCCTTTCTGCAGCGCCCCCAGATCGCCTACTCCCAGAGTTACGCCATGGTGGCCATCCTGAGCGAACGCTACGGACTGGGCAAAGTCCTGGCCGTCGCTGAGCTCATGGGCAAGGACGCCACCCTGGAGCAGGCCCTCACCCGCTCGTTTGGGCGCAGCGTGGAAGAGCTAGACGCCGAGCTGCTGGCCGCGCTGCCGGGCTTCCTGGAGGCGGGCTGGGATCGCAACGAGCTAGACCTCTGGACGCTGGCGCTCCCAGACGCCGACCTGGCGGCCGAGCGGTACGAGGACGCGCGGGGCAGGTACGCCCGCGCGGCGCGGACGTTTGAAAGCGTAGGCCGCCTAGACCTGGCGCAGCGAGCCGCGAACGGCGCCAACCGGGCACAGGCCGGGCTGGACGCCACCGAGGCCACCCGGCAGGGGCAGCAAGCGCTGGCCAACTTCGACTACACCCAGGCTGAAACGCTGCTGACCTCCGCGGCCGCCCACTGGCGGCAGGCCGTCAACGCGGAGCGCGCCGGGCAGGTGTCAAGAGCCGCCGAGGCGGCGAGCGCCGGTCGACGAGCCCTGGCGGACGTCGAGCAGGCGAACGCCGCGCTGGAACGCTGGGACCTGGCCGCCGCCGAGCGCGCCGCCAGCCAGGCCCACGCCGCACTGGCGGAGCTAGGCGACGGCGCGGGCGCCGCGTCGGCAGAGCGTGTGCTGGACCAGGTGGACCGGTCGCGGCGGCTCATCGGCGTGCTGACCGCGGCGGCCGGCCTGCTGGGTCTGGCCGCCGTGACCCTGGTGATCGTCCTGGGGCGCGCCCGTCGATCGCGCCCCGCGACACCGCCGGCCCCCGCCGGCGCCCAGGCCGGATCAGACACCGGCTGGCGCCTGTAGCGCACGGCGCCGCACGTCCCCCCTCCGTCACGCGGACCGCCCGCCCAACCGCCGGACACCCCCCACCGTCACGCTCGCGAACGCGGGCGCCCATAGCAAGCAACCTGCCCTCATTGCTCAACCGAGCCTACGCCCCGCCGCCGCGCGCGATAGCCCCGAACCTCCCCCGCGTCCTTGAGCGAAGCGAAGGACCTATCGTCAATCACCCCGGGCAACGTCGCGGTAGCCCCGAACGCTCCCCTCGCGTCCTTGAGCGAACCGAAGACCTTGCACCCGCGAACACGGATGACCCCTCCCGCCTCGCAACCCAGGCTCCACCGCGACCCGGGCACCCGCCATTAGAGCCACCAGTCAGTCCAGCGCGGCGAATCCGGCGTCGCCGGCAACATCACCAGAACCACCACTAACATCCGGCCGTATCCCCGCGAAAGCTCGCCCGCCGGCCGCGCGATCTGCGATCCTGTCGTGTGATCTCCGCGTCCACCGCTGACAGCCGCCTCACCTTCGAGGTCCGCGAGGAGCTTCGGCGCGTCACCGCGCGGGCCTGGCGCGAGACGGCCCTGCCCATCCTGGCCCGCGCGCTGGCGGTCGGAGCGGCACTCGTGCTCGTCGTCGCGGCCGCCGCCTGGCTCGCCGACCTGGGCGAGTGGCTTTTCTGGTGGTGGGTGCCGGCCGCCGCCGCGCTGGCCTACGGGATCGTAGACGCGGCGCTCAGCGCGCCCACCACCGGCGGCGCCGCGCGGCTGGCCGATCGACGCTTCGGCCTCGGCGAGCAGCTAGGCACGGCCGTCGAGCTGCTGGAAGGCCGCGAACACGGCCCCATCGAACGGCTACAGCTCGCCTCGGCGAGAGCCGTGGCCCAGACGGCCCGCCAGAACTGGCACGGCGGACCCTCCGCCACCCGACCCCTCATCCTGGCGGCCGCGCTGGCGCTACTGGCTGCCGGCCTGCTGATCCCCCGCCTCACCGTGCCCCGAGCGCCCACCGCGCTGGGCCAGCCGCCGGCCATAGACCTGCCCAGCCCGCGCGCCGCCGAGAACCCGCGCGTGCCCACCCCGGTCCTCGTGCCAAACGCGCCGTCCCCCACCAGCCCGCGCGCCGCGGCCATCGCCAACACCATCAACACCACCCGGCGCGACCGCGAGTCCGGCGCCATCGGGGCGGACGAAGCCGGCCGCCGACTCTCCGCCGCCGCGCGCGACCTGGCCGGCCTGGCTGCGGACGCGGCCCGCCAGCGCGAGGCGCTGGACCGGCTGGCCAGCGAGCTGAGCGGCATCGGCGCCAGCCGCGCGGCCGCGGAGGCGATCCAGGCCGGCGACTACCAGCGGGCCGGCAACGAGATCTCCTCCCTGGGGCGCGAGTCCGATCAACTTTCCCAACAGGCGCGATCCCAGCTAGGCCAGGCCCTCCAGACCGCCGCGGCCGATCAGCGCACCACCCCCCGCCTGGCCAACGCCGAGCGGCGTGCCGGCGAGGCGATCCAACGGCCGGACTACGAGTCGGCCCGGGCCAGCATGGAGTCGTTGGGCGAGCAGGTCGCCCGGAGCGCCACCGAGAGCGCCACGCCGTCCGAGCTAGCCGGCCTGCGCGAGCAGCTAGATCGCGAGGCCCGCGCGCAGGGCCAGGCCCCCATGTCCGGGCAGACAGCGTCCACCACGCAGCGCGCGCCGCAGTCGGCCTCGCGCGGCGGGGCCGGCCAGCCGGGCAACAACCCTGGCGCTCAGGAGGGCACACGGCCGGCGGACCAGGGCGCGTTCAGCGGCGGCAGCCAGCCGGGCAGCAGTCCGGGCGCCGAGCCGGCCGACACCGGCGAGGCGCCGCCGCGCCTGGAGACGGCCGGTCGGCCCGTCGAGATCGACGCGCTCCCCAGCGGCGGACCCCGACGCGAGAGCAACAAGAACGACCCCGCCGCGGACGAGGTGGGCCGCCCCAGCGTGGTCACGTCGGCCGGACCGGGCGGTCGGGCGGCCAGCGCCCCGGCCGAGCCAAACCTGGTGCCCCCCGCCTCGCGCGACCTGGTGCGAGGCTACTTTGGCCCGGACGCGCCCACGACGGGCGGTCGACGTTGAGCGTGGGCTCGTCAGCGGTGGTGGAGTGACAGCGTGGTGATCGATCAGGCCCTGGACGCGGCGCGGTTCGTCGACGTGGCTCGACGGCTCGAGTCGGAGATCGGCCGGGTGATCGTGGGCCAGCAGCAGGTGGTGCGCGGGGTCATCACGGCGCTGCTGGCCGGCGGCCACACCCTGCTGGAAGGGCCGCCCGGGCTGGGCAAGACCATGCTGGTCCGCTCGCTGGCGCGGGCCCTGGACCTCACCTACAGCCGCATCCAGTTCACGCCAGACCTGATGCCGGCCGACGTCACGGGCACCAATATCCTGAGCGAATCGGCCGGGGGCGGTCGGGCATTCACCTTCCAGCCCGGGCCCATCTTCGCCAACCTGGTCCTGGCTGACGAGATCAACCGAGCCACGCCGCGCACCCAGTCGGCCCTGCTGGAGGCCATGCAGGAGCAGACCGTGACCGTAGCCAACCACGGCCACGCCCTGCCCAGGCCGTTCTTCGTCCTGGCCACCCAGAACCCCATCGAGCTAGAGGGCACCTACCCGCTGCCGGAGGCCGAGCTAGACCGCTTTTTCTTCAAGCTGCCCATCACCTCGCCCAACCGCGAGGAGCTAGCGGAGATCCTGCGGCGGACGACCGGCCAGGAGACCGCCAGCGTGGGCACGGTGGCAGACGGGCCCACGCTGCTGGCCATGCAGTCCCTGGCCCGCCAGGTGCCCATCGCCAGCCACGTGGCCGACTACGCCGTGCGGCTCATCCTGGCCACCCACGCCGAAGGCCCGGGCGCGAGCGATCTGGTCAAGCGCTACGTCCGGCACGGCGCCTCCCCCCGCGCCGCCCAGGCGGTGGTGCTGGCCGCCAAAGTCTCCGCCCTGCTCAACGGCAGGTTCAACGTCGCGTTCGACGACGTGCGCCAGACCCTGTTGCCGGCGACCAGGCACCGGGTGATCCTCCACCTCGGCGCGGAGGCCCACGGCGTCGACGGCGACGCCATCGTCGCGTCCGTGCTGGAGAGCGTGCCCACGGAAGTCAGCGGGTAACCCGCCATGGCGTGGCCATTCAGGCGCGGGGGCAGCACGGCGGCTCCAACCAGAGAGCCGGCCGATCCGCTGCTGGGCATCCCGCCCGAGCTCGCCCAGCGGCTCCAGCGGCTGGCCCTCCAGGCCGCCCAGCCGGCCGCCCACGGGATCGGCGGCGAGCATCGAGGCGTTCGCCGCGCGCCGTCGCTAGAGTTCGTCGACCACCGCGAGTACCACCCCGGCGACGATCCCCGACGGATCGACTGGAACGTCTACGCCCGCCTGGACCGACCGTACGTGCGGCAGACCGAGTCGCTGGAGCGACGACCTGTCTGGATCGCGCTGGACACCAGCGGCTCCATGGTCGTGGGTCAGCCCAGCAAGCACCTGGTGGCGCGCCAGATCGCGCTGGGGCTGGGCCTGTCCGCGCTGAGCCACAACGACCGTCTGTACCTGGCCACCCAGAGCCATAACGACCGCCCGTACCTGGCTACCCAGAGCCACAACGACCGCCCGTACCTCGCCACCCAGAGCCACAACGACCGCCCGTACCTCGCCACCGAGAGCCACAACGATCGCCCGGCCGACCTGCTCGGCCCGCTCGCCGGCCGCGGCCGTCTGCCCGACCTCACCGCGGCGCTAGGCAGGCTGGAACCAGACGGCGCCCTGGATCTGCGGGCGCTGACCAGCACGGCCACCGGTCGCGGCGGACTGCTGATCGTCATCTCCGACCTGCTGGAGGAGAAGTCAGACCTCTCGCCGCTGGAATCCGCGCGCGCCGCCGGCCTGGACGTCACCGTCCTGCACCTCCTCGCCCCCGAAGACCTGGACCCCTCGGCAAGCGGCGACCTCCTGGTCGTAGACGCCGAGACCAACGAATCGCTCGACGTCCCCCTCAACCCCACCGCAATCGCCAGCTACCGCGACCGAATCACCACCTGGCTAGCCACCACCGAAACCACCTGCCAGCAGGCCGGCCTCCGCTACCTCCGCCTCACCACCAGCACCCCGCTGCCCGACATCCTCCTCACCCACCTCCGCCAATCCCACCTCCTCGCCTAACCCCCGCCCGCCCCATCGTTACGCTCGCGAACACACCCACCCATACTGGCCAACCTGCGCCCATCGCGATAGCCCCAAACTTCCCCCGCGTCCTTGAGCGAAGCGAAGGACCCCTCGTCGATGTCCCCGGGCATTGTTCGCGATGGCCCCAAACTTCCCCCGCGTCCTCGAGCGAAGCGAAGGACCCCTCGTCGATCTCCCGGGGCATTGTTCGCGATAGCCCCAAACTTCCCCCGCGTCCTCGAGCGAAGCGAAGGACCTCTCGTCGATCTCCCGGGGCACTGTTCGCGATAGCCCCAAACTTCCCCCGCGTCCTTGAGCAAAGCGAAGGACCTCTCGTCGATCTCCCCGGGCACTGTTCGCGATAGCCCCGAACCTCCCCCGCGTCCTTGAGCGAAGCGAAGGACCTCTCACTTCCCAGGCCAGTCGCCATCCCATCGATCGTCACGCCCTCATCGTCACGCTCGCGACCACACGCGCCCATACTGGCCAACCTCCGCCCATCGCGATAGCCCCAAACTTCCCCTGCGTCCTTGAGCGAAGCGAAGGACCTCACACTTCCCAGGCCAGTCGCCACCCCACCGATCGTCACGCCGCCATCGTCGCGCTCGCGAACGCGGGCGCCCATACTGGCCAACCTGCGCCCATCGCGACAGCCCCAAACTTCCCCCGCGTCCTTGAGCGATCCGAAGAGCTTGCACTCGCGAACGCGGGTGACCTCTCACTTCCCAGGCCAGTCGCCATCCCACCGATCGTCACGCTCGCGAACGCGGGCGCCCATACTGGCCAACCTGCGCCCATCGCGATAGCCCCGAACTTCCCCCGCGTCCTCGAGCGAAGCGAAGGACCTCTCGTCGATCTCCCCCGGCATTGTTCGCGATAGCCCCAAACCTCCCCCGCGTCCTTGAGCGAAGCGAAGGACCTCTCGTCGATCTCCCCGGGCACTGTTCGCGATAGCCCCAAACCTCCCCCGCGTCCTCGAGCGAAGCGAAGGACCTCTCATTTCCCAGGCCAGTCGCCATCCCACCGATCGTCACGCCCCCACCGTCGCGCTCGCGAACGCGGGCGCCCATACTGGCCAACCCGCGCCCCGCGCGAGAGCCCCAAACTTCCCCCGCGTCCTTGAGCGAAGCGAAGGACCTCACGGATCACAAGCCGGGCGCTGTCGAAACCCTGGCTACGTCCCGGCGCGCTTCGCCAAACGCAGCGCCATCCGCCATGAGCTCGATTGACCGACCCCGGCACCCCTGCCTATACTCAGAGGGCCACGCGGGAGTGATGTAGTGGTAGCCTGCCAGCTTCCCAAGCTGGACGTGAGGGTTCGATTCCCTTCTCCCGCTCCACCGACCGGCGCCGCACCGAGCAACGCCCCACGCGAGCGCGTCTGGCGCGCCATCAGCGACTCGGCCTGCTATCGTCACCCGCCTCTGCGGCGACAGCCCCTACGGACCGCCCAGCTAGAGCAAGGCACCACCGTCACCCGCCAGGCCACAACCAGGCACCTGCACGTCCTGGAAATCGCCGGCCTCGTCCGCGGCCACCGAGTCGGCCGCGACCGCCGATGGCAGATGCAACCCCAACAACGCTGTGTGGCGCCAAACCTGGGCTTACGCCTTCGCCTGGCCCCAGCTGTTGTAGCTAAGGACCTCGGACCGCTCCTTGCGTCCGCCAGGGCGGGCATTCGGGCGCGGATCCTTGGTCGATGTGGCGTGGCCGATGATGACCACCGAGCGAGCGTCACGCTCGGCCGGAATTCCCAGGATGCGCTTGCCCTCGGCCTGCTGGTCGGCGTCGCCGTAAAAGGCCACGCCGCCACCCAGGCCCAGGCTCCGCGCCGCGATCAGGATGCGCTCGGTGACCCGGCCCTCGTCGTAGGCCTCACTTGTCGCATTCTCGCCGTCGAGCACGATAGCAATCCCCAGCGGCGCCTCGGCGACCCAGTTGATCGGCGTGCGCAACTGGCTGATGCGTCGGAGCTGCTCCTTGTCGGTGATGGCGATGAAGTGCCATGGCTGGGAGTTGCGCGAGCTGCCGGTCCAGCGCGCGACCTCGAGCAATGTGTCGATCACGTCAGCGGACACCGACTGCGGGCCGTACTGTCGGGCCTGCCGGACGGTGCGGATCAACTCGGGCACATGGGTCGAGTCTGGCTGATCTGCCATGGTCCTACTCCTGCGTAGCGGGCGCGGGCCGCGCCGGATCGACCGCTCGTCCACCGTCATGGTCGGACGAAGCGGACCAGATGCTAGTGTAGGCCATCCCATTTGAGAAAGCATTCGAACACCTGCCAAGCTACTACCGAAGCGAGCTACTACCGAAGCGAGCTACTATCGAAGGATCGAGTCCCCAAGACATACGGTTGGCGAAAATCGCGGGCACCCCGATGCAGCCTCGGTCACTGCGGCTGTCCACGTGGACGACGGCTTTCACTCTCGCGCCAGCAAGCCGCCGGTAGGCGCCCAGACCGAATCAACAGTGGTGAGTGACCAGGTGGCGGTTCCATCGCGCTCACGGTCTGGAACGCGGTGATATTCGCGCAGGATGCCTTCTTACTCGACCGCGCCGTAGCGGGGTAGGCGGCCATTCCTCGATCGAAGGTCAAGTGCCGGTACGCCGGCCAGGTTGAAACGAGCGACCAGGGACGCGACGGCGTGGCGCGAGCGTCGGCCGGCGACGCGCGCGGCCTCCGGCTAGGTGGCGCCATCCGCGACGGCAAGCACGACGCGGGCGTGGGCAACGCGATCGGCGCGTTCACCGGTGCTGCGAGCCACGTGTTCGAGCTCGGCACGCTCACCGGTGGACACCGAGCGGAGGGAATGCAACCGCGGACGGCTCATCAGGCGGCTCCCAGGAGCGCGGCTCCGCCGCGGATGCCCTCCAGCGTGGCCCCGTGCCCGTCGCAACGGCGCCACCTCAGTTTGGTCACACTTCTGTCAACTGACCCACTAGCCACCGCCGAAGGCGCCACCCTGCTCACCATCACCGAATCCGGCTTCGACCAGATCCCGACCGCCCGCCGAGCCCAGGCCTTTGAGGCAAACGAGGGCGGCTGGGAACACCAGATGGCGCTCATCCAAAAGTACCTGGCAGCCCAGGCTCCGTCCTAAAGCCCGCCATGCCACGCCTGGCCCGAAACACCGCCTCCGCGGCCCCACAGACCGAAGCGGCGCCCGTCTTCGCCGCGCTCGGCGATCCCGTCCGCCTGGCCATCGTCGCCCGCCTCTGCGGCGCCGGCCCCCTGCCGACCGTCCAACTGAAGCAGGGCACCAGCGTCACCCGCCAGGCCATCACCAAGCACCTCGGCGTCCTGGAGGACGCCGGCCTGGTCCGCGGCCACCGAGTCGGCCGCGACCGCCTCTGGCAGATGCAGCCCCAACAACTCACCGCCGCCCGCACCTACCTCGACCAGATCTCCGCCCAGTGGGACGCCACCCTCGACCGGCTCCGCAAATTCGTCGAATCACAAAATCACTCGGATACGAAAATCCTCTCGGACGTGCGCAGCTAGCGGTGAACGACAACAATCCACGCGCACGTCGCGCAAAGACCCACCCGCAGTCCACGCCGGGTCCGCAGCGCGCTGCCGAGAATCTCTGACGCCTGGCTTACCCCCAACGAAAGCCGCCGGATACCCTACCGGGCATGTTCGGGGGCACGACGAAAACCGCGAGACTCGGCGCGGATGGGCAGCATGGCGCGGCACCGGGAAGCAGTCAGGCCCTCGCGGCAAGTTGCGGCTACTGGACGTTGTGGACGGCACAGTCATCCCGTCAATCGCGGCCCCAAGCTCGGCGATGCAATCCAAAAATTGCATCGCGCGCCCATTGAGCGGGCCAACGGTCTCTTGCCGCGCGAGCACGATGACGACAGGTTGTTCGTCGGTATTCAGGGAGCGCGGCACGGTCGTCCACTCCACCATGTTGGCGCCTGCGGCCGTGAAAACCTGCGCCCCTCGCCAACCTAACTCATATTTGCGACGAGTCCGCGCACAATCCCAACGTAACAACGGAAAGGCAGGCGCATTCGTCAACTTTCAGGCACGCTACGGTCGCGCGTCGTCGAGACAAGTACCGCTCTATCAATCTTGCGATCTCCGTCCAGGTTCTCGGCGCAACAGCTACAATGTGTATCGATGAGAGCAGACGCCGATGAATCTTGCGACTGGTTTCCTAAGAACGATACTGACCCCGGCCGGCGATGTCCTCGGCCTCGATACCCGGGCCACGACGCGTGCTTGCTCCACACCGTGAAGGTGCGTCCGAATCTCGTCGAGGAATTCTGGTCGGAACTTGAGACGTACGAGCAGACGTGCCTCGACCCGTCCGCACTACTTGACTACCGCGGCTTCAACTTCCCTTCGTTTGACTCCGCATGGCGACAAGACTTCCTTCGCGATGTTAACTTCGACCACGCAACCTTCTCGGGCGATGTCAACTTTGGCTTTGCCAAATTTCACAGCGACGTGAGCTTCGAGAACGCGACATTCACTGGCCTCGCTCGCTTCAACTACACCAAGATACGCGGCAACGCCAGCTTCGAAGGCGCGACGTTTCAGGGCAACGCCAGCTTCGAACTCGCGATGTTCGGCGGCGACGCCTCATTTGACTTCGCGACGATTGAGACGCGATTAGCGTTCGGGGGCGAGACATTCGGGGCGACAGTGTCTTTCCGGAGTTTGGTAGTCCACGAGAAAGCCAATATCAGCTTTCGATGGCTTGAAGACCTCGTGTACGAAGGGCACCGCGGGCCCGTGGATCTTACGCGTTCGTCTTTCCTCCACACGAACATCGAGAAGTTCGAGTTCGGCGCGGCTCGTTGGCAGGACCGCCCGGAATGGTGGGGACTACGGCACACAACCAGATGCCTCTCGGATGAGTTCTCCCACGACCCCGGAGAGCTACTCGGCGTTTCACAGAATTACGCCCAGCTCGTCCTCAACCACCAGGCCAAACGGGACTACGAGGCCGCCGAGGATTTCCACATCGGTGAGATGGAGTGCCGGCGCAAGGCGCTTGGTGCTTCCTGGCCACCCTTCACGAAGTGGCTGCGCCGACGCCTCCTAAATTCCTACATCATCTACCGGACGCTCTCCAACTACGGCTCGAGCTGGCCGCGAGCGCTGTTCTGGCTGCTGCTGGCCATTGTCGGATTCGCCGGAGGCGTCTGGCTCACAGGAGGTCTCACGGACCTCCGCCCAGGGGCAACTTCTGGCACCGTCGTGACGGACTACGAGTCTGCATTGCTGTACATCGCCTCAATCGCAGCCTTTCAGCGAGACCGCTTTTACGAGCCAACCACGACTGCGGGCCGTTGGATCGCGAGCGGGGCAGCGTTCGCGATACTTGGCCAGTTCGCCCTCGTGCTGTTCGCGTTACGCCGCCGCTTCAAACGCGACTGACGCGCGGCGTAAAGGGTACCCGCGCCTCCGCGCAGACTCCTCCCCCACCTTGACCAAACACCGCACGCGGGCCCGTCGGAGTGCGCGAAGTGCGAAGAGTGTCCTCAACTGTCGCCGGATACGAGCACAGATCTCCATGGAGATCAACGCCGCGGCGCTGATCCGCTCCTACCAGACAATATCCTGACTAACACAAAACAAGACCGCGCACGCAACAAGCCGATACCCGATCAGCGCATCCACACTACAACTCTACCGAGGCCTCCCCCGACTCAGCAACCACCGACAGGTGCTCGCGCCCAAAACCTGCGAGCCTCGCCGGATCGCTGACAGAACCGCAACGCGACGGGCCCTGCGTCACCACAAGACTCATAACGCCTAGTCCCTTACGGTCGCCACCACCACATGGACGCATACACATCTATCTCGTAAGTGTGCCATCTCCAAGGCTCCCACAAAGTCCGCTGGTATTGGTGACTCCAGCGCAGATCGCTACTCAGGCGTTCGTAAACGTCACCCGTAATCCATGTGCCATAATCCCCGTTCCTGACCGCACTCAATTTCGCAGCGTAATTCGCGGGCCTTCCCACCCAAACCAGATCGTTCGAGCCACGGATGCCAATGCGAGCTACGAAAAGTTGTCCTGTATCTATTCCAACACTCTGCCTTATTGGTTGAGTGATATCAACGTATTTACTCCGCAAGATCGGGTTAATAATATTTAGCATACAGTAATGGATGTGTAACCCTGCGCAAGCCGCTCTTGATTCCTTATTATCACCAGCAAATACTGCCATGATGCGGTCGCCATCATACGCTGTAATAATGCCTCCTCTATGCCGAATTACTCGCGCCGTGCAATCCAGATACATCTTATAGATTTCGGCGGCCACACTGGGCCGGTAGCTCATAACCATCGACGTCGATTCAGCGAGATCTGCGTACAGAACCGTGCCATCGATTTGCACTGCATCATTGTCCAATCTTATGTCAGTCGGATCGGGCACTCCTCTACCTCTGCGGGTGCTCCAGCTCGACGTTAGTATGTTCGAGGCATTCCTAACAAGATCGTCAGATAGTGACACTGTAACGTCTACCTCACGCCGAGCCGAGCGATCGCATCGCGCAATGTAGTACAAACAGGCCCGAGGAGCGCCGGGAGATTCGGTTCATCGCCTTCAGTGTATTCAATCGGCGTCATGCCGAGCAGGTCGGTTGGCAAAGCTACTCCCGATCGGCGAGGCTTAACGATGAACGTGCGACTTGTGCCGACAGTTCCGACGAATAATCCGAGCTCGAAGATCACATTGTCACGGGGGATGTGCAGCGATTCGCCTCGACGGTCAACGACATCGTCGGCTGCCACGACGAACACCCCGAAGTCCGCTCTGTCCGCTGCTTCAACGATGGCGCTCAGAGCAAACCCAGACGGACGGAAAACACCGTCAGTCCAGACTTGAACATCGGCATCCACATGATCGAGGCCCAACTGTATGCATTGGGCAACTGCCAGACGCTCCGCAGCCGAGCCAATAAAGACACGCGGTCTTGCGTTCGGTTCACGGAAAAATTTCTGCCGTTGACGCAGCCTCTCCGCTAACTCGATCGCGAACCGCCGCCATATCTCGGGGTGTGTTGCCGCAATCACGGTAAGCTCAGATTCCATGAGCATGGCGACTACTGTTTGTTCGAGCGCTGTGACCGTCGCACTTCGTCTGCCGGCGGGGTCGATTGCTGCCATCTCCCCAACGTGAGTTCCCTGTCCGCGGATCGCCACGCGGCGGCCGTTAACATCGACAGCTACGCGCCCGACGAGGATCAGAAAAACCCCGTTATCATCTCCGCCCTGCTCAATGAGGCGCTCGCCTGCGGAGAACTCGCGGAGTTGGCTGTGTTTGGCGATTGCGGATGCCAATGCGCGATCGCCCATAACCACGGGCTGGCGCTTAAGAACTTCGACGAGCCGGCTGCGGCCGTCATCCCCAGTGAACCTATCTAGCATGCAAGCTGCCCATCGACTCGCCTAACGGTTCGCACCCGCCTCAGAGTGTATTCGAGCTACACGAATTGTGCAGTATCGCAGGCAGCAAGCGAAGTGGAGCAGTTTCCGCACCCGACGCGGCGCCTAGCCGATCTGACAACGTACAAGGTCAAATTGCGCCCGCAACGGGGTCATGTCGGAACCCCGCGGGCAACATGCAGCGGAGCCTCCAAACGCCGGGATGTAACGACTGTCCGCGTTGCCTCTATTGCTCATCAATAGCCTCGGTCTGCGTTCGTACCGATCGCTGATCAGCCCATGTAGCTTCTGCGCCATCTCGGCCGACACCGCCTGCAACCTGACCTCGTCCAGTGCCAGCATGTCTAGCTGAAGCAGTCGCCACTTCGTGCACAGCGAGCGCATGCGTGCTCTGTCGTAGCGCAGCAAGATAGCGGTTCACCGGTGTTAGTGTGCCCCTCCGGATTGTGCTTGCGGCCACGTTGGAGGTAGCTCTGTCCGCGAGTCACGACCGTCTGGCAATGACGATCAGCCGGTCCAGTGCCGCGTTGGCCAGCAACGGGTTGCCCAACCCCTCTGGCCACTCCGCCAGGGCGCGGTCGTTCATCGGCAGCAGCCCGGCTTGGTCTCCGCCGGTGACGCCGAGGCCGACCGTCGCCCGGGACACCCGACGCAGTCGCGACGTCATGTTGCGCGACAACGCGCGACACGAGACAGTTGTTACTCAACCGCGCCCTTGGTCGGCCTCGCCACAACATGCGCCCACGCCCACCCGAACAACGTCAACGCCAGGAACGGATACGCACCAAATGGCAGCGGTTCTGACAGCGGAGTCAAACCAGCCCCGCCGAAGATCCGAACTGCCGTGATCGCAAAGAGCACCGACGCGATGGCTCCGGTGATCCTCACGAACACCGGCATCGCCCGCGGCGCGCTGATCAGCGCCAGTGCCGCCGCCCAGAGTCCAGCGCCCGCGCCGAATATCGCCGTGCTCGCCTCCAACGTCATCGCGGAGCCGGAGACGATCAACGTCTCGGCCGCCAGGAACACCAGGAAACCCGCCGCCAGTCGATCGTTGCCCTGTCGAAGGTGATGGACGGCGAGCAGCGCACAGCCGACGACGATAGCGATCCCGTCAAGGCCCCAGGCGATACCACGCAGCTCGGCCGAAGGCGCAAACGAGCCAGCGATCCCCAGCAACCCGCCGACCCCGAGCCCGGCCGCGCCAATCGTGACGTCTGCGCGCTCACCCCTCATCTCTGCCCGTTCCCCTCTCACCGCCCGTCGCGGGCCGGGGCCCGCCGCCGTTGGACCGCCACGTACCGAAGCACCGGCTAGCTGGATCGATCGTAGCTCAACGCCGTCATCGGTCCTCTCTCCTGGCTAGCGGCGCCCACTGATCGATGCGTCGCGGAGACGACCATCCGTGGCAACCGTATGTTAGGCCTCCCGTGGCAGGCGCCGCCGTCCCCGCTGCAACTGCTCGTCAAAGTGACGTTCGAGCGCCCCGTTCGCGCCCCGACAGCCAGCCACCACCCGCTCGGCCCAGTCGAGATACTCCCGCTGTCGTGCAAGCGGCCAGTCTTTCGGCGGGTTGTCGATGATGTCTCCGACGTTGCAGCTCATGTCGCCCAGCTTGATCAGCTTCGCGCCGTGGGACAGATCCGGCGCGTGTTCGATCTGCAGCCGCTTGCGCACCGCCTTGTCCAGACTCTTGTCGTCCGTGACCTCTTCAACCAGCCGGCGCACCACCTGGCCGAACTTAGCCTCCAACTCATCGGCCGTGGTGCGGGTGTCTTCGATCGTGTCGTGCAGGATCGCGGCCGCGAGCGTCTCGACGTCCGTGACTCCACCCACGCGCGCGAGCAGCGCGGCCACGCCAAGCGGATGGTTGATGTACGGCACGGCATCTACACCCTTGCGGCGCTGGTTCCGATGCCGATCGGCAGCAAGCGTCGCCGCCTCCAGCAGAAACGCCAGCTCACGTCCAACCTCAACCATCCTCACCCTCCCGCTTGCGACAGACGCTCAGATCCGCGGGCCCGCGACGGAGGGTCAAGCCTCGCGACGTCCGTGGACCGCGTACGGCACAGCATAGTCAGTCCGCTCAACGGAGCGATCACTACTCGTACGCACGCTCCATGAAGACCCGCTCCGCCGTGTGCTCAGACACGGTGAACCCGTGCCGCGCATAGAACCGCTGCGCCGCGATGTTCACCGCGAGCACCCGGAGCCTGACGGGAAGACCCGCCGACTGGCCAACGCCCAACACCCGCGGCAGCAGCTCCGAGCCCACGCCACGCCGCCGAGACGCGGCAAGCAGGTACAGCTTCTCAAGCTGCACGTGCGTTGGATGCTCCGCGACGGCCAGAACGCCCACATCTTCGCCATCCACCTGCACGATCCGGTGCGTGCCCGTGCTGAACGACCGACGGCAATATTCGCGCTGCTCGTCAGACTCCCACCGCCCCCAGGTGGCCTCGACGTAGCCGCGCATCGCGTCCTCGGTGATCCGGTAGACGAGCTCGATGTCTCCATCAGTAGCAGGGCGAAGGCCGACACCATCCACTGGCGAGACCTAACGCTCGCTCGAGCCGCCAAGCTGCTCGGCCAGCCCCACGATGATGCCCTCCGGCCCGCGGATGTAGGCCAGGCGGTACGCGTCGCCGTACTGCATCTCGCCAATCACCTCCGCCCCGTACACGCGCATGCGGGCCACCATCGCGCCGATGTCATCCACAGCGAACATGACCCGGCGTAAGCCCAGCGCGTTCACCGGCGCGTCCACCGGGCCAAACCTGATCGCCTCGGGCGTGTGGAACTTGTCCAGCTCAATGCCCTGCCCATCGGGCGTCCGCAGCATCGCCAGCGTAGCCCGGACATCCTCGAGCCCGATCAACCTCCCCACCTGCGGCCCCTCAACCGTCGCTTCGCCCTCGAGCGTCAGCCCCAGCTCCAGGAAAAACGCCTTGCACGCCTCCAGATCGTCCACGACGATGAGGACGTTGTCCATCCGCTTGACCGTCATCTCTCCACCTTTCTCACTGTGCGTGCCTCACACGCGGCCCGACGAGTATCAGGCAGAACTGCAGAAAAACGTGAGTGCGGGATCAGGGGTGTTCCGCTGAAGATCTCCCTGCGATCCGAAGGAATCCGACCCCAGGCGACTCCGAAGCAAGCGTTTGCGCCGACGGACTCTGCGACCGCCGTAGCCACGCGCCCCCGGTCTGGCAGGCAGCGTCTGACGACTGCCAACGGGATCTCGGTTGTATTCCGGCACGTCTTATCACCAGCCCTGCAGGGGTTTCGGCGGCGGCGACAGCTTCGGCTCCCGCGCGACGTACGGTTCTGGGCGCCTAGCGCAACGCATCCTGATCGACTTTGAGCTCCATGCCCGCGACGGTCATACCTGCGGCGAACCTGATCAACTCTGAACGTTCCGCGGCCTGCGCGGCCGTGAACGAACTCGTATCCGGCCGCCCCGCGCTTCTCGTTAGCTCTACCACTCGTTGCGCGACGACTCCACGCTCGATAAGGGTTCGATACAGTCCGCTCTTTAGCGGGATTCCACGACTGTCAGTCGCAAGACTCGTGACCTCGGGGATCAGCGATGCCTGATCGTTGTAGCTCACGGTTGCGGCGTTTCGCAGACCAACGATGCCTAGCTGGTCCGCCCGTTGCATGTCCTCGTACAGCTTCTTCTGAATAGCGTCCGACCGCGCGGCGATGCGCATCAACGCCTTCCCATAGCGCAGGTATTCTGTCCGTTCAGGGACGAGCCTCTTCTCCACGATAAACCCGTCAGCAATCCAGCCTTCGGCCCCATCACTGGTCCGTACCTTCTTCCACAGCTTCTCCGACGCACGCTGTTCCTCACCGAGCATTGTCAGCTCGACGCCGTCGCGAACGAGCCGCAATCGTTCACCGTCTGGAGCACTGCGGACGTTGACTCCGCCGGTACCCCCGTTGACCACCACAACAACAACGGGCTCAGGCACCGGGACGGCCGTCGGCTCTGGAGTGGGTGGTGCTGTTGGCTTAGGCGGCGTGGTGCGTGTCGGCACTTGCGTCGGAGCGACAGTGGGCGCTGCGGGGGTCGCGTTCGGCGCCGAGGCCAGCGCCTCCTTGGCCACAGTGGTCGCCGTCGGCACGGCAGCCACGCTGCCCCGGCGCCCATCAAGCGCAGCAACAAGCGCGCACATCATCACGAAGACGGCCAGTACGCCAAGTGTCGCCAGACCGATCCAGATCACACGTCTGGGCAGTCCGTCAGGGCGGCCGCGTTGGTCGGGCGCCGTCTCGGATTCCGTCGGCTGTGGCGCGAGGGTTGCCCGGGTCGTCTCAGCCATCGCGGCGTCAGCCTCATCGATCCGCCCCGCCGATCGATAGAGGCGTGCCAGCCGCGTGAGGGCGAACGAATCGCGGACACCCGCGCGCGCATTGCCCTCGAGCAATTCGATGGCCTCCGCGAGCATCCCTCGGGCCTCGAATATTCTGGACAGCCCATCCCGCGCGAAGATCTTCTCCGCCTCAGCGCCATCCCGCAGTTGGGCCAGCAGACCCTGTATCCGCTCTGGAGTGTCTACGACCGGTTCAAGCGTCGGCTCCACTACGCGCGGACGCGCTGATCTGGCGGGCGGAGCGGGACGAGCCTCGGGCACCACCGCGGAGCCAGGTCCCTGTCGGCGCATCTCGCGAACAATCCGCCCCGTCCGCACATCCGCGTGGTACGAGTTGATAACGAGACACGCGTGTATGACTCCTGGCACCCAGAGCGCGAGCGTCAGAAAGCAGTTGAGGATGGCCTGGAACGGCTTACCACACAGCAGCACCGCGAGCGGCGGGGCGATGAAGGCGATGAGGTAGCGCATAGTCCCCTCCCCTGGACTCGGCCCGGGTTGCGCCAGACGGCGCAGCCCTCACTCGCGACGATCGACTGTGCTTACGCTCCGACTGCCTGGTGCGTCGAGGTGCCGTGGAAAACCGTTGCGACCAACTGCCCCAGGTTCGCGTGAATATCGCACGTGGAGCGAGTCCCGTCCAGCATCGCCAACCGCCACGCCGACGTTCGACTCGCCATGCGCCATTCAGCTCACGGCGGCTGCTAACAATGTCCCCGCTCAATCCCGCTCGCAGCCAGTCCCGTCGTGGTCTCCGTCGAACCGATGCGGATCTCGGCCTATGACGCGGAAACGTCGGTATGGAATGTCAGCGCAATCCAGATCGGGCGGGGGCGGTGGGATGCAGACGGTCGGGTAGGATGGGTCGCAGCGTGCACCGGCACCGGGAACCACGGCGGGGGCGGTGCGCGCGGGGGTAGGCGTCCGCACCGGCGCGACCGTCGGTTGGACACGTACCTGGGTTGGAGCAGGTGGCGCTGGTGCAACCTGCCCACGGTTCGGCGGCGCCGATTGCGGCGCGCTAGCCGGTGCTGGCGGGACCGTGGCAGGCGGGGGTGGCTGAGTCGGCTGAATGATCGAGGCGCTCGTCGCCGTGGCGACGGGGGGCGCGGTCGGCGCGACGGCCGGGACCGCCGTGGCTGCCACCTCCGGCTGGCTCCGCGGCGACACGGTCGCCGGCGCGCTCCGTAGCGCCAGCACCACGATCGAGCACGTCCCCAGGAACCCCAGCGCCATCAGGCTGACGCAGCCGATCAGCAGGATCCGGCCGGCCCCGATTCCGCCCCTGGGAGCCGCGGCGGCCACCGGTGGCCGCGGTCGGGCCGCGGACGTGCGCGCACGCTGCAGAAAGACCTCGCGGCGGCGGCGCTGGTCGGCGTCCACAACCCCCTCTGCGCTGAGCTGGTGGAATCCTCGATCCGGCCTGGTTGCGGCTCGATCGTACGGCCACTACCCCCAGTAGCGCCAGCAAGAATTCGCAGCAGGAACGCGGCCACAAAGCACCGCGCGCGACCTGGCGCGTCACACCAACAGCCCCCGCGGCATAGCGTTGATATGGGAGTGTCGACCGACGGGCACCGGGCCCGGCAATCCACCGGCAGCGTCAAGCGCGGTAAAGCGCCCGTCCATCGCGTTCCTTCTCCCAGCCCCGGAGACTTTTGTCACCAAAAACGCATGCGTCACCCCCTTGGGCGAAGGTATTCGCGTGAGTAAAGCGCAATAACGCGATCCCACGCATCTCGCGCCCGCGTCCACGACCCGGAGCTCCCTTCCACCCTCGCTCAGCCGAACACCCCCTGCACTCGCCGTCCTTGCAGTCCCTGCTGTCCTTGCAGTCCTTTCGCCCCTTCTACACCCACCTCTTGGCACATTTGGCAGTTTCGTCACGCCACCGGCATTCAACTCCAACACACGGCCACCGCCGCCGTAGCCAGTGACATCCACGCCCGCGCGCTATACTGGCGACTCCGATGTGGCGGTGCTTAGCGGATGAAGTTCCGGGCGATCGACGGATGATCCCACCCAGTCTCGGGGTGCGCGAACCCCACTGCCGCGCCAAATCTCCCGGTCATCGCCGCACGCGATCAGGCCTCCTCACGTGATCGGCGACTGGGAGAAGCCGGAGATCGACTTCCTGATCGTTGCCGATCGGGTGGAGGCGGTCAACGGGCGCCTCTACATGATGGGCGGCGCGATCGATACGTTCAACGTGATCGACTTTGCGCGGCCGGTCGGCATCAGCCTGGCGCTGGGCATCCTGGTGCCGTGGAACGCGGCGAATGAGGACCACGCGTTCAACGTGTCCGTGGAGAGCGAGGACGGCTCCAAGATCGAGCCTGACATCTCGGGGAACCTGAACGTGGGGCGGCCCTCAACGGCGATTCGCGGTCAGTCGTTTCGAGCGCTGATCGCGATCAACGCGGCCTGGACGCTGCCCGGCCCGGGCACCTACCGGGTGATGGCGAACGTGGCGGGGGCCCAGCCGAAGCGCGAAGTGTTCCACGCCGTCAAGGCCCCGCCCCGTTAGTTCTCGTTAGCTCACTCCCGCGGCCCGTCGATCTTGATGGCCCGCGCCACCTCCGCCAGGATCGTCTCGATCGGCGCCATGACGGAGCCCCGGTCTTCGTCCGCCTGGGGGATCACGGTGACTCCCCACTCGGTCAGCGCGGCGATAGACTGGGCGACGCGAGGGTGCCGCGCGAGCGGCGCGTTGAGCGAGGGCGCCACGATCACCGGCGTGCCGCGGCCAATGGCCTCCGCCGTGATCGCCAGCGGCAGGTTGTCCGCGATGGCGGCGCCAAGCTTGTTGAGCGAGTTGAACGTGCACGGCGCGAACAACACGACCCCGAAGCGCGGATGCGGTCGGATGGCCGCGTCGAAGTAGGCCTCTACCACCCGATTGCCGGGAATGATCGAGAGCTCGCGCATCGCGGTGGTCATGGCGGCATTGGGCGTGGGGATGCACAGCACCTCGGGGACCAGGTCCAGCAGGCCCGTAACCAGCCCCGGAGTGTGCCGCGAGGTGCCGGCGCCGGAGATCATGAGGTAGACCAGTTCGTAGCTCATTGGATGCCCAGCGTGAGGCAAGCCAGTGCCAGTGCGTTGCGGGTTCGAAGCATGAGGCTATCGATCTCCAGGAACTCGTTGTTGCCGTGGACGCCGGTGCGCTGCGGCTCGGCGTTGGGGTGGTGGGGGTTGAAGCCGTACACCTGGGTGCCCTTTGGTCGGAAGAACCGCGAGTCGGTGAAGCCCACGGTGAGGGCGGGGACCATCTTGAAGTCGTCAGACCCCAGCGCCAACGCCAGCGACTGGCGGCAGAGGTCCACGAAGGGCGCATCGGCCGGCGAGGCGTTGGACACGGCAGTGAAGTCCACGTCTATGTCCACGTCCAGGCCCTCGCAGATGTGCTCCAGCTCCTGGCGAAGGTACCGATCGTCCTGGCCGGGCAGGCTACGCACGTCGCAAGTCAGGAAGACCCGGTCAGGCACGCTATTGCTCTTGACGCCGGCCTGGAGCATGGTGGGGGTGATGGTCATGCGCGACGCGGCCTTCAGGGTGATGGCCAGCGCGCCGTAGCCTCGGTCCGTCAACTCGTCGCAGATGCGGTCGATGTTCTCCGCGTTTGCCTGGTGCTCCACGCCCAGCGCGTCCAGCACCTCCTGGAAGTAGGGGTGGCTGGCGTCGATCTCTGGCTCGTAGGCCATGATGCGAGCAATGGTGTCCGCCATCACGGGCACCGGATTGTCCGCGGCCCATGGTCGGGAAGCGTGGCCGGAGCGGCCCTTCTTGGTCAGCTTCGCCTCAAGGCGGCCCTTTTCGCCCGTGCAGATGGGGTAGAGCAGCCCGGACGGCGTGCGCACCGGGTTGCCGCCACCCTCATTGATGCACCAGTCCGCCTGCACCTTCTCCGCGTGGTTGTCCGCCACCCAGCCCGCGCCAAAGCGCCCGCCAGACTCCTCGTCCGCGTTGGACATGTAGATGAGCTCGCCGCCCAGCTTCACCCCAGCACGCTTGAGGAGGATCACGGCCATGCAGTGGGCCGCCACGTCGCCCTTGTCGTCGTCTGCCCCGCGACCGTAGACCCGATCGCGATCGATGGTCCCGGAGAACGGCGGGTGCTCCCACAGCGACTCGTCCTCCACCGGCACCACGTCCGTGTGCGACATCAGCAGCAGCCGCTTGCCCTCGCCGGGCAGGCGGGCAATGATGTTGCCGCGGGTGGGGGCAGACTCGTAGATGTCCGAGGGGATGCCCTCGGCAGCCAGCTTGTCCCTCAGCAGCTCGCAGGCCGGAGTCTCGTTGCCGGTGTCCGGCCGGGAGCCGTAGTTGACGGTGGGGATCCGCACCAAAGACTGGTGCAGGCGGACGATCTCGTCGCGGGCGGCGTCTACGGACTTGAGCAGCTCGTCAATCTTGGGAGACATGGGCGTGGGGGGCATGGGCATCCTCCGAATGCTGGGATGCTACGCGGCGGGACCCAAGGGTTCAAGCGGCGGCGCTAGTCCCGCCAGACGGCCGGCAGGCCACGCGAGATCTCAATGGCCTCAAATCGCTTGCTCTGGCGCGCGCCGACCTGCCGCGCCCAGGCGGCCATCCGCCGGAGACCCTCCTGGATGGGCGTCTCCGGGGGCAGCTCAAAGACCTCTCGCAGCCGGTCGTGGGCGGCCTCCGCGTGCAGCACCTCATTGCGGGCGGGCAGGTGGCGCAGGCTGGGCTCCACGCCCAGCGCCCGGCCAACCGCCGCCGCCAGATCATTAACGGTGAGGGCGCGGTCAGCCCCCACGTTGAATACCTGGCCGTAGGCGGCTGACGTGGCTGGCGCCGCCGCGATGACGGGCGCCACGTCGCCCACATAGGTAAAGCCGCGGGTCTGGCTGCCGTCGCCGAAGATGGTGAGCGGCTCGCCCCGCATGATCTGATTCATGAAGATGCCCACCACGTTGCGGTACCGATCGCCGATGTTCTGACGCTCGCCGTAGACGTTGTGGGGCCGAAACACCACGTAGTCCAGGCCAAACTGCTCGTGGCACGCCTTCAGGTCCTGCTCCACCGCCAGCTTGGCCACGCCGTAAGGGTCCTCCGGCCGCGGCGTCAGGTCCTCCGTCATGGGCACCTGGTTGGCGCCATAGACGGCGATGGACGAGGTGAAGACGAAGCACTCCACGCCGTGGTTCACGCTGGCGTTGATCAGGTTGACGCTGCCGATGAGGTTGTTCTGGTAGTTGAAGCGGCGGATGAAATGGCTCAGGCCCTCGGCGGCGTAGGCGGCCAGGTGGAACACCCAGCGGAACCCGTGCTGGCGGAACAGATCGTCCACCAGGGCGTGGTCCGTGACGCTGCCGACCACCAGACGCGCGGCCGGGTTCACGTTCTCGCGGAATCCGCCGCTGAGGTCGTCCAGCACGGTCACGCGGTGGCCGGCCGCCACCAGGCTGTCTACCACGTGCGAGCCGATAAACCCGGCTCCGCCAGTGACCAGTATCGATTCACTCACCGCGATTGAGATCCTGCCGCCGTTTTTGGCTGGGATGGGGCGCCGCCTGGTGCCCGGAGGCGCTATTGTAGGCAGCACGGCGTGCTCTCACGCGACGTAATCGCCCGGCGCTCGTTATAGTTTGGCCAGGAAGTCCGCCGGCATCGGCGGCGTGATACGTGTCTAGCGCTGGGTAATTCGCGAGGTCGCCCGCATCATGTCAGACTTCATCATTCACGGCGTTCGGCTCGTCCTGGTCGCGGTGGTCCTCGCGGGTGTGTCCACGACGGTGGCCGGGGCCGCGCCATCCACATCCAAATCCGCCCCAGTCGTCCAGCAGGCCAAGCCCACTGCCACCTCAACGGTGGCCCCGAAGCCAGCGTCCTCATCGCAATCTGGCCGTGAGGTCACGCTCAACGGGCAGATCCTGGGCATGGACACCATGCCCGATCGGCCCATGGTGATGATCCGCACGGGCGACGCGGAGGTCATGCTGCGATTCCCCAATCAGACCATGGTGACGCCGCTGGCGCTCTCGGACAGGATCCGGGTGACCGGGATCCAGGGATCTGACGGCGTGGTGGACGTGACGCGGGTGGAGAAGACCGGCACGGAAGTCCCCGCCTCCAAGACCGCGACGGAGAAGGGCAACCGCAACGGGAACTCCAACGACAACCTCAATGAGAACGAGAACACCAACGACAACGTGAATGACAACGCCGGCGACAACGGCAACGGAAACGGCAACTCCAACGGAAACGGAAACGGCAACACCAACGACAACAACTAGCCGATCCCGCGGGACGCTGAGCTAGCGATCGCGCGATGTGGCTGTACGTCGGCCTGTACCTGGTGGGCATCTGCGCGGGCGTCGCGGCGAACCTGCTGCTGGACGTGCAGCTTCACAAGCCGGCGCTGAGCCAGCAGATCACCTTCGGCGCGCTGACCATCCTGGTGGCGGTCATCATCGCGCAGACCACCCAGGGCATGGCGGAGGGCGTGTTGCTCTTCCTCTGGATCGCCACGGGCGCCCTGGCGGGGCTGGGGAGTCGCGGAAGCGGGGCCATCCCCACGTAGGCGCGCCCGGGCGGGCAGCCCCGCCCGGGCTTCAACAAGACGGACCGCCGGCTCAGGGGATGGGGACCGGACTCTCCATGGCCACGTCAATCAGGTAGGGTCCGTCGTGCGCGATGCCCTCGCGCAGCGCCCCGGCGAGGTCCTCCGGACGCTCCACGCGGCGGGCGGGCACGCCCATCGCCTGGGCCAGCAGGTCAAAGCGCAACGGCGGGTCGTTCAGGTCCATCTCCACGAACTTGCGGTCGCGCGCCCCCGTGCCCAGGTACTCCACCATGTTGAGCTTGAGGATGCGGTAGGCCGCGTTGCCCAGCATCACGTACGTGACGGGTATGTTGTGGTGGGCGGCCGTCCAGAGGGCGGTGATGCTGTACATGGCGGCGCCGTCAGAGCAGACCCCCACCACCTTGCGATCCGGCCGCGCCAGGGCGGCGCCCAGCGAGCCCGGCAGCCCGGGTCCGATGCCGCCGCCGCGACCGCTGAGAAACTCGTCCGGCGCGCCGGGCTGCAGGGCGGCCAGCAGGTGCGGCTGGTTGGTGATGGCCTCAGCGAAGACCAGCGCGTTTGACGGCAGCGCCTGCCTGATCTCGTGCATGAGGCGCGGCGCCGTGATCGGCGCCTCGTTCCAGCCGCGCTGGGCGCCATGACGGTACTGCTCGCGCGACTGGGCGGTCCTGGCGCCGATGGCAGATGCCCGAGCGTCCGCCGCGGCGCGATCCGCCGACCCCTGGCCGGCCTTCACGAGCTCAATCAGGTCGCGCAGCGCCGACTTCGGGTCTGCGATAACGCCAAAATCCACCGGGTAGTTCTTCCCGATCTCCCAGCCCACCAGGTCTATCTGGGCCAGCTTGAGTCCGGCCGGCAGCGGCGACTCCGGCCTGGGGAAGATCACCTGGAACAGCGGCGCGCCCACGGCGAGCAGCGCGTCGCAGTCCTTGAGCGTGGCCTGGATACCCCGCGGTCCGGCGTTGAACGACACCTGGCCCAGATTGAGCGGGTGGGCGTATGGCGCGTTGAACTCTGAGCCGTAGTTCTGGAAGATGGCCGCGCCCAGGAGCTCCGCCAGCTCCACCACCTCCGCGTGCGCCTCAGACAGCGCCACGCGATCGCCTACCATGATCATGGGCTGTTTCGCCGCCAGCAGCATCTCCGCCACGGCCTTGATAGCGCCGTGGTCTGGCCTGGTGCGCCAGGCCGAGTAGCTGGTGGGGCGGATGTCCATCTCCGCCTCCTGGTCCAGCACGTCCATGGGCATGCTCAGGAAGACCGGACCCATCGGCGGGTCGGCGGCAATCTTGAACGCGCGGCGGACGGCCTGCGGCACATCATGGGCGTGCTCGATCTGGTAGGACCACTTGGTCAGCGGGCGCGCCATCTCCACCAGCGGACCGCTGAGGTGCGGCTCCTGGAACAGGACCTCGCTCTCAGATTGCCCGGCGTAGACCACCATGGGCGTCTGGCCAACTTTGGCGTTGTGGATCATGCCAAGGCCGTTGCCGAGCCCCGGCGCGATGTGAAGCTCCACGAAAGACGGCCGGCGGGTGAGGCGAGCGTAGGCGTCTGCCATGGCCACGGCCACGCCCTCGTGCAGAGCCAGGACGAACTTCAGCGACGGGTAGTCCTGCAGCACATCCATGAAGCCCTGCTCCGTGGTGCCCGGGTTGCCGAAGATGTACTCCACCCGGTCCGCCACAAGCTGTTCCATGAGCGCGCGCTTGCCACTGAGGCGGGGCATGTCTCACCTCGCTAATCTTCAATCCGCATCGCGGGAACGGCGCGCCGAATCTGTCGGCGGGCGCCGGCTGGAGTGTACCGTTAGACCCGGCCGAGCCAAAGCGTGGCCACGCACGAGGAGACACGGGTTGCCTGACTACAACGGCACCATCAGACCGGCCCAACGCGAAGACCTGGACGTGGTGCTGGCACTCATCAAGGGGCTGGCGGACTACGAGCGGCTGTCCCATGAAGTGGTCATCACGGCGGAGTCGCTGCGCGAGCACCTGTTTGGCGAGCGGCGCTACTGTGAGTGCCTGCTGGCGGAGGAGCCGGACGGTAGCGTGGCCGGGTTCGCGCTGTTCTTCCACACCTACTCCACGTTCCTCGGGCAGCCAGGCATCTACCTGGAGGATCTGTTCGTGTGGCCGGAGCGGCGGGGACGGGGCCACGGAAAGGCGCTGCTAGCCAGCCTTGGGAAGCTCGCTCTGGAGCGCGGCTGCGGTCGGCTGGAGTGGCTGGTACTGAACTGGAACGAGCCGTCCATCCAGTTCTATCGATCGTTGGGGGCCGAGGCGCTGGACGGGTGGACGAAGAACCGCGTCTCCGGCGAGGCCCTGACCGCGCTGGCAGATCTGGCGCCAGACTCGTAGCTATACTGGGAAAACCCATCCCGTTCCGGGAGCGACCATGCCCACGAGTGCGACCAATCTGGGCTCAGCCCAGCTAGCCGAGCTAAAGCAGCGCGCCTGCGCCGCCGTTGACCGACACGCGGCGAGCCTCCTGGAGGCCGCGGACTGGATCCACGCACACCCGGAGATCGGGCATCAGGAGGCCCAGGCAGCGGAACGGCTCACGTCCATGCTGGCGGAGTTCGGGATCCCCGTAGAGATGGGCACGGCGGGCATGGCCACGGCGTTCAGCGCCACGCTGCCGGACAGCCGCTCCGGACCGCGCATCGCGATCCTGGCGGAGTACGACGCGCTGCCAAACCTGGGCCACGGTTGCGGCCACAACTTGATAGGCACGTCCGCCATCGGCGCGGGGCTGGCTCTGCACGAGGTGATGCGGGAGCTGCCCGGGACGGTCACCATTCTGGGGACTCCGGCGGAGGAGAGCGCGGCGCCCAACGCGGGCGGCAAGGTGCACATGGTGGACGCCGGCGTCTTCGACAGCTTTGACGCCTCCATCATGTTCCACCCGGCCAGCGAGACGGCCATCACGGACGATCGATCGCTGGCCGCGCGGGGCTTTGAGTTCTACTTCCACGGGAAAGCGGCTCACGCGGCCGGCCAGCCCCACGAGGGCATCAACGCGCTGGACGCGGTGGTGGCAATGTACAACGCGGTGAGCATGTTGCGGCAGCAAGTGACGCCGGACGTGCGGATCCATGGGATCATCCTGAGCGGCGGGGCGGCGGCAAACATCATCCCCGACTACGCGGCCATCCGTTATCGGACCCGCGCGGATGACGCGGGCTACCTGGCCACGGTGGTCGAACGAGTGGTGGCGTGCGCTGAGGGCGCGGCGAAGGCCACCGGCTGCCGGCTAGAGTGGAAAGAGTACATGCCGGGATACGAGAACACCGTGCCGAACGCGGTGATCAATCAGCTCCTCATCGACAACATGCGGAGCCTGGGCCTTGAGGTGGCCACCCGCAAGAAGCGTGGCGGTCAGGGATCCACGGATTTCGGCAACGTGTCTCGCCGGGTCCCGGGCGCGGAGTGTCGGATCGCGATCACCGAGCACTGGGACGTGCCGGGCCACTCGATTGAGTTTCGGGAAGCCGCAGCCACCGACCGTGGGCGCCAGGCGATGCTGAACGCCGCCAAGACGCTGGCGATGACGGCGATAGACCTGATCGCCGGCGAAGGCGTGCTGGAAACGGCGCGGGCGACGTTTGAGCGCGACATGGCGCCGCGCGGGCAGTGACCCGCCGAAAAGCCCGTCAATGCGCCCCATGCCCTTGACGTTAGCGCGCGTGCGCCGTAAGCTCCACGGATTGACACACCGGCGGCGGATGCCCACGTCGTCCAGTCGAGGCAAGCGGGGAGTGCTGCCGGCTGCCGGACCAGTAGCGAGGAGCTGATCTTGGCCGACGTATCGCCCGCGTTCGCAAACGACGACGAAGCCGGCGAACATTACCTCCGCCTGCTGCAGCACGGAACCCGACTCGAGAAGCTGGAGGCGCGCGAGGGCCTGGGCGACATCATGGCCCGCCGCGGCCTCATGGACGAGGCGGCTGACGCCTACGAGACGAACATCCGCCAGGGCGTGCGGACCAGAGCGCTCTACGAGAAGCTGGCGGACGTCTACGAGCGCCAGGGACGGATGGAGCTTGCGTCTGAGGTACGGCTGGAGATCCCGCGGCTTCCGGGCGAGGCCACGCCAGAGCCCGTGGTGATCGCGCCGGAGCCAGCACCGGACCCGCTGGAGCTGGACACCTCCCGCTTCGAACCTGAGCCGCCGCGGAGCACGGGCCGACGGCCGGTCCTGGTGGACGATTTTGCGCTGGCCGAGCCTGAGGTGCCGACGCTCCCAGACATTGACGGCCAGATGGAAGAGCCGCTGCCGTGGTACGCCCGACCGGGCGTCATCGTACTGGCACTGCTGTTCTGCTCCATACCGTATCTACCCATTGGCTTGACGCTGATGTGGGCGCAGGCGCGTTGGAGCAACAGCACCAAGTGGATCATCACTGGCGTGTTCTGGGGTGTCTGGCTGGCCGCGATCGGCGCGGTGGCCCAGAGCGGAGTGCTGCTGGCCACACTGCCGATGCAGATTGCCGCGGGGCTGCCCGGCGCTCCGACACCAGTCATCTCGAAGCCCACCGTGCCCAGCGGCCTACCGCCCGTCCAGACCGCGCCGGCGCCACCGGGGATCGCGATCAACCCCGGCGCCTCGCCTTCACCGGCCGTCCGACCTCCGCTGCCACCGGGGATCGCGCCCACGGGCGTGCCCGCGGCCGGGCCGCCGAAGGTCCGCGTGGCGAAGACGGAGGGCTCCGGGGCCAGCATGCGCGAGCGTCCAAGCCCAGACGCCAACCGCATCAAGGTGCTGAATGACGGCACGACCCTGGACATCGTGGGCCCGGATGAGACGGGCACGGACGGGCGGCTGTGGCGGCGCGTGCGGGACGCGGCCGGCGCAACCGGCTTTGTGGTAGCGGACTTCCTGGAGACCATCCCGCCGGCTCAGGCGCCTCCCGCGGCAAAACCGGGCTGACGGAGCGACCCGGTCGTGCCGTAGCGGCGACGCGCCTCAGGTGATCCTGCGGCGCAGCCGGGCCTCGTCGAAGATCGCGATCTTGCGGCCGCGGCGCTGGATGGCCCCGCGGTCCTCCCACCAGCCCAGCAGCTTGTTCACGCTGGCCCTGGTGGCGCCCACCATGCTGGCCAGATCCTCCTGAGTCATGGGAAGCTCAATCTCTACCGCGCCGTCCACGGTCTGACCGTGCTCCGCGGCAAGCTCCAAGAGCTTCTTGACCAGCCGGCCCTCCAGATCCAGGAACACCAGGTCCGCCATGCTCTCATCCGCCTTGCGGATCATGGTGGCCAGCGTGATGATGAGCCGCTCGGCCGCCGTGGGGTTGGCGCGCAGAAACGAGACGAAGTCCGGCCGAGCGAGCGAGATGGTCTCGAGCGCCTCGAGGGCGGACACCGTGGCTGAGCGCGGCTGGCCATCGATGAGCGAAAGCTCGCCAAAGAACTCGCCTGGACCGAGGATGGCGATGACGGCTTCCCCGCCGGACTCACTGTCCAGGACCACCTTGACGCGCCCGCTGTTGATCAAATGCAGCGTGTCACCGGGATCACCCTGGTGGAATACCACCTCTCCCCGGCGATAGGTCCGTCGGCGCGAAGCGGCCGCCAGCCGCTGCAGCGAATCGGCGGGGAGATTCCCCAGCAAGACCGAACGGGCCAGCATCTCGGCAGTGTCCATCTATCCCCACCCAGGGTCGCTCGCGAAGTCGAGCGCGATTGGCGGCCTGCAGGACAACATGCGGGCCGACCCGCCGTGGCGGGTCGGCCCTAAGTATATCGGTCCCAAGTCAGGGCGTTACGTCGCGCTCCGAGGGAGCCGACTGGCTACGGCGCGACGGCCGCCCCCGCGGCGCGGGCGGCGCGCCGACGGCGAAAGTACCAGACGCCGCCGATGGCAAACGGGACGGTCCACCAGAGGAACGCAACGGCGCCGATGATCCCCGTGACAATGAACCCGAGCATGCGGAGCGACTGGTTCCAGGCGTTCACGGCGGAGGTCCAGGGATCTGGCACGGAAGGATCACGCTGAGGCGCGATGCCGGCGAGCGCGGCGATCTCCGCCTCCGTGGGCTGGGGCAGCGTGATGCCAAGCTGCGTGGCGCGATCCTGGACGACCTTGAGCTGGGTGGTCAAGCGCCCCACGTCCAGGATCGCAGCCTGGAGATTCGCCTGCGCGGCGGCACGCTGATCTGCCGGCAGCCTCTGGATCTCCGTGGTGAGACGGTCTCGCTGGTACATAGCGGCGGCGAGCTGGGCGCGAAGCTCCAGCGAGCGCTTACCCAGCTCGTCCTCCTTGGGCGCCGCGAGCGCCTGGGGGTCATCGGGCGCCACTGTCGGCAGCGTCACGCCGGCGGCCGCCGCGCGGGACTCGATCTCCTTGAGGCGCGCGCCGACGCGGTCTATCTCCACGGTCACTTCAGCGAGACGGTCTCGCAGGGTGTTCTCCTCCTCCGGATTTCGAGCCTTGGCGATCTGGTTCTGCAGCACCACCCGCTGGCTTTCCAGCTTACGCAGGTTGGTGCGCTGGGCCGTGAAGTTGGTCGCCAGCACGTCTTGCGCCAGTCGCGAGCGGACGGTAATGGTGGCGAATTCCGCGCCACGCTGGAGGAAGTTTGCCCGGCCGCGAACGCGATCCAACTGGACCTTGGTCTGCGCCAGCCGGTCCTGGAGCTTGACGATCTCATCCATGTTCTGGGCACGCTTCATGAGCTCCAGAATCTGGGCGTAGCTGGCCTCCAGCGAGGCAATCTGGGTCTGGGCGTCGTTGAACTCCTCGGTCACGTCCTGGGTAGCGGCCTTTTCATCCGTCACCTCCACGGCCAGGGCGCGAAGCGCGCGCATGGTTGGCTCGTAGCGATCCGGCGGGACCTTGAGGCGGATGGTACTGACGGCGCGGCCGTTCTCGTCCTTCTGCTCAACTCCCGCCACGAACCCGCCCGCCTGCGCGGCGATGTCCCCGATGGCATTGGAGATGGTGCCCAGGTCCTTGACCAGGATGGACAGCTCGGTGGTGTAGATGACCATCCGGCCGGTGGCGGGCGCGGGTAGCGTGGTGGGATCAGCCGGAGCCTGGCCAGGCGCGGGCTGCGGTGCGGGCTGCGGCGGGACAGGGCCGTCGCGGCGCGTGGCGGTGGCAGCGGGTGCGGGAACGCCGGGCGGGACCTGGGCAGCGACGGCTCCCGCCCCCACCGCGACCGGCGCGGGAGCCCTGACCTGATCGACCGCGCGGCCGCGATCGGCGTCTGTCTGCGCCGTGAGCGCCGGGGAAGCAGGCTTAGAAGCCTCGGCCGGCTTGGCCGCGTCCGCGGGTTTGGCCGCCTCTGATCGGGCCGGCGCGGGAGCCTCCGCCGGTTTCGAGGGCGCGCTGACGGAGCTGGGCGCGCTGGACGAACAGGCGACCGCGCCAATGATGCCGAACGCGGCGACCGAGGAGAGCAGGGCTCTACGCCTCATGGAATCCTCCGCTGGGTTGATCTGGCCGAGACTGGGTCACGGTTGCGCACAAGACGGCAGGAGATGCCGATTAGTTCCCAGGAGCTCCAAGGTCGGCCCCCGAGCGGTTGCTACAATCAGGCGTGGGGCCCGTAGCTCAGCGGCAGAGCGGGGAGCTCATAACTCTTAGGTCGCAGGTTCGAACCCTGCCGGGCCCACCATCCGCAACGCCTTCGCCCGTGGAGACTCACCCGCCGACCGATGCCCCTGGCTCCGGGAGGGCCTGGCTTGCGAGCTCCGCCTCCAGCACCTGGATACGCTGCTCGGCCGCCTCGGCTCGTCGGGCCAGGGTAGTCACCGTCTCCAGTAGGCTGAACACGTGCGCCTCGCGCTGGCCGCTCACAGCCTCCACGAACGCGAGCCGCTCATGCCACCACACCGGCGGCGCGGCATCATGCGGCTCGAACAGCGGAACGTCATCCTCCGGCGGCACCTCATGTCCGTGCGGGTACCACCGGAAATGGGGGCTGCCGAACAGCTCGTGGATGGGATCGTTCGTGAGCGCCCGCTGCCGCGGGACATAGCCCCAGCGGACTCCAGCACCTGTGGCCGCGTCCAGAACGCTAAGCTGGTCGCGGCGCGACCAGCGGCAGATCAGGGCCCACCAGGCGTCGTTGAACCGAGTGACAGACGGGCAGTGGCGACGCAGGATCACGCCCGCCAGCGGTGCGCCCAGTGTCGCGTCACGGGCCGAGATCGACGACTCCTGGGCTTGGATGAGCGCGGGATCGTCGAAGACCTCCCGATAGCAGGCGGTCAGTTCGTCCTCCACCGAGTTGTGGACGGGGTGCCGACCGAACACAAGGTCACGGTCGCCAAGGTAGCGCTCGACGAGGAGCGGCGCGGGGTCCACCAACTCGACCGACCCGTCGATCCACAGGCTGTAGTCATAGTCAGGGAAGTACAGGTGTGGGAGCACCTTGTGGATCTTGGCATTGCGCACCGGATCACGGAAGAGGCTGGCGGCGGGTCTGACATCCCACGTGCTGGACCGATACGCACGGTCCGCAAAGGCCACGAAATCCGCGCCTTCCACATTCTGTCGATCCTTCAGTCGATCGCGGCGACCAGTAATCGCGGTGATCACGACGACTCTCAACGCGCGGCTCCCCCTGCGTCGGTCGAACGCTAGATTTCAGGCATGATACCGGCACCGTGGTCTTCCCGTCACAGAGTTTTTGAGCGTTCAGCACGTCACGTTAACGCCAGCAAGGCCGCCTGAGGCGGCCGTGGCGGGGGTGACCACCGGGTGGCTTAGCGGGGGCCCAGCCCGGAGGCTGTGCAGTGGACCGTGGCGTCTCCGGCCGTTACGGCCAGCTCGTACGAACCCCACGGCACGTCGCCGAATCGGAACTGCCCGTCATCATCGGAGAAATCGTGAAGCGCTAGTCCCGCGCCGTTGACGGCAACGCGCGCCTGGGTGACCGGCATGCCGCAAGACATGACCTGCCCGATGAGCTTGAGACGATCCGGCGTGGCCTCCGACGAGACCTGCAGCATCACCTCATAGTCTTGCGCGGCGAACAGCAGCGTGCGCGCACGCTGTGCCACTGCTCGAACGCCAAGCGGCATGGGCGTGCTGCGCGTGTCGTAGGTCACATGCGCCAAGAGCTCGCGCTGGGTCGCGGCGCGATCGTCCGGCGGGGCGGCGCCGGCTCCGTGGGCGCAAATCGCCCGGTCAGCAGTTCTATCCACTCTTCGTCACCCCCGTGACTCGATGGCTTCCGCGCGGCCCGACGCGCATCTTCCATCTCTACGTCTATAGTCTCCGCCCCGCCGCGAATCCGTACAGTTTTCAGGTGGCAATTTTCGCAACGGCCCCTGACGACGTGACGGGTACGTCCCCGGCGCGGCCGGCGACCAGGCGCGGCTAGTAGGCGGCTAACTGGCGTAGGGCGGCGAGCAGGCGCGGCACATCGGGAATGATGCCCGCCTCCTCGGCCGCGGAGTAGGGCAGGTGGCAGTCCGCGGCCGCCACGCGCGCCACCGGTCCGTCCAGGTCTGAGAAGAGCTCCTCCGCGATAAACGCGGAGACCTCTGCTCCGATGCCCATCGTCTTGTTGGCCTCGTGGAGCACCAGGGCCTTACCGGTCTTGCGCACGGTCCGCGCGATGGCCTCACGATCCAGCGGCGCCAGAGTTCGCAGATCCAGGATCTCCACGGAGACGCCCTCCGCCGTCAGAGTCTCGCGAGCCTCGCGCGCCTGATGCACACCCACGCCGTACGTGATCACCGACACGTCCGAGCCCTGGTGATCCACGTGGGCAACACCAATGGGGATCACCTCATCCGGCGGCACCGGCTCGCGATAGCGGCGGTAGCTTCGCTTATGTTCGAAGAAGAGCACGGGATCATCATCGCGGATGGCCGCCTTCAGCAACCCCTTGGCGGCGCGCGGCGTGGCTGGGACGACCACCTTCAGGCCCGGCGTGTGGCAGAAGAGCGCTTCGACGCTCTGCGAATGGTAGACCCCGCCGCTGACGCCGGCGCCAAACGGCGCGCGGAACACCGCGGGGACACCCCAGGCGCCCACACTCCGCCAGCGCATCGTCGCGGCCTGGTTCACGATCTGGTCGAACGCCGGGAAGACATAGTCAGCGAACTGGAACTCCGCGACCGGCCGCAGGCCCATCATGGCCGCGCCGATGGCGGCGCCGGCGATGACTGTCTCCGCGATGGGCGTGTCCAGCACCCGCAAGGCGCCGAATTCTGCCTGCAGTCCCTCCGTGACCTTGAACACGCCGCCCTTGCGGCCCACATCCTGGCCCAGCAGCACCACCCGCGGATCCCTCGCCAGCTCTTCACGGAGGGCTTCCTGCACGGCCTGGATCAGCGTGAGCTCGCGCCAGCCCGCGGGGATGCCCTGCTCAGCCATCCAGGCCACCCGTGCCCACGCCGCCGGCCTCGAGCCGGGCCAACAGTGGATGCGGAGGATCGCCGGCGAACAGCCACTGCCGGGCGCGGGATGGATCCGTGAGCGGCTCCGAGGCGGCGCGATCTCCCTCGCGGACAATTTCCTGGCGGAGGCGGTCCTGCAGGGCCTGCTCGTCCTCGGTCGGCATAAGCCCAAGCTCCAGAACCAGCTCCCGCAACCGGGGAAGCGGATCCGCCGCGGCCGCCGCCATCCGCTCCTCGTCGGTACGATACGCCTCATCGTCCTGTGAAGAGTGAGCGGTGATCCGAGGCACCACGGCCTCAATCAGCGTGGGGCCTTCGCCGCGCCTGGCACGCTCCACGGCCGCCGTAGAGGCCCGATATACAGCCAGCGGGTCAGTGCCATCCACCCGCACGCCGGGCATCCCATACGCCGCGCCGCGCTCTGCCACCGTGGCCACCGCCATCTGGAGCGATTGCGGCACGCTGATGGCGAGCCCGTTGTTCTCGCAGAAGAAGACCACCGGCAGCGCGTGGATGCCTGCCAGGTTCATCGATTCGTGGGTGGCGCCCTCCGACGTGGCGCCGTCGCCAAACCAGGTGACAGCCACGCTACCTGTCCCCAGCACCTTCGCGGCGTAGGCCGCGCCCACGGCGTGCGGGATCTGCGCCGCGATGGAACTGGAGATGGAGCCAATGCCCAGTCGTGGACTGGACAGGTGCGTGGTGAGTTGGCGTCCGCCGGAATGCGGATCCGCGCCCCGCCCGTACGCCCCCAGAAACAGCTCGTACGGTGTCACGCCCAGGGTGAAGCCCACCGCCATATCACGGTAGTAGGGCCACGCGGTGTCCAACCCGCGGCGAAGTGTGGCAGCGCTGGCGATCTGGGCAATCTCATGGCCGCGCGCGGTGAGCACAAAGCTGACCTGACCCTGCCGGCTGAGGATCCAGAGCCGCTCATCTACCGTGCGCGTCACCACCGCGAGACGATAGATCCGGAGCAGTAGATCCCGCTCCGTGGCGTCGAGCGGGGCGGTCAGAGGCGGCTGCTGCTGGGCCAAGCGGGCTCCGGTCCAGGATGTGCGGAGGGGAGGATACCGCGCGGCGGCCCACCAGCGCCGCGCCTTAGCCCCGGCTCTTCACTCGCAGCTCTTCTTGGGCCGCACCACTGGCGCCCGCCAGTCCGTGGGCGCCGTGCCCCCGTAGGTCCAGGTGCTTGACTCGGTCTCCAGATCATCCACCGTCACGGAGAACCGGTACACCGTCTTCTCATCCCTGGCCGAGGCCACGCTGACGCGGTTGAAGTCCCACACGGGGTACCGCACGCCACCTTCCTGAGCGATCCGACGGGCTCCCGTACCCACGAGTTGCTTTGGCCCGCCATCGATAGTCATCCAGAGCTGGACGGAGTCAGGCTGCCAGCGGCACGCCACAGGATCGCCAGACGGATCGAGAAGCTGCGCGGTAACGTTCACCAGGCTAGCCTCAGCCAGGGGCGCTCCACCATGAGGCCAGACCATCTCGATGTTGGCCCGCACCCGTTCCGTGGGCAGCGGCACCACGGCCTCGTCGATGATGAACGGGTCTCCGCCGATCATGTAGATGCTGTGGTCACGCCGGTCCGGGTTATGGGTTGAGCCGGGGAGTGAGATCGGATACACGCCGTTCTCGGAGCGGATCTGCGTGCCACGACCGTACTTGTCGATCTTGGTGGCTACGTTCGCGGTGGCGGGTACGTTGTGGATGACGTCGGCGGGCGAGTTGTTCCAAACCACGGTGGTGCGGCGATTCCCGCGCTCCATCACCACCTGGCTGACCTGCGCTGGCCAGATGAATTGGGTGCGCGACTTGTTGGATCGAAGCAGCTGCACGATCTCGTCCTGGCCAGGCCGCTCGCCTGCACCGGGCCACGTGAATACCGCGGATCTGGCATTCGCGAAATACGTCGTTGCCACCTGGTACGCGACGTAGGCCGGCTTGATGCTCAGGTCGTTCCGGGCCAGGCCCCACATCTCCGTGTTGTTCTCAGCCGCCTCGTCCGTCATCTTGTAGATGGCGTACTTCTCGACACCCGCGGCCAGCGCCAACGCCATGCTCTGGATGACGTACGACGCCTGTTGGTCGAGCGTGGCGCGGATACCCTCCGGACCGAGCGGATTCGCCGGGTCGTTATTGGGCACCACGTTGCTCTCGGAGATCCAGATGGGTTTCTTGATCCCGCGGAGGTCCAGAATCTCCTTCATGAGGAGCGGCTCAGCGAAGGAGTTGAGCGGCGCCGCGTACGCATGGACGCTCATCACGTCGAAATAGTAGTTGTTCTTGACGCGATCGGGATCTCGCCCGATGACTTCGATCAGCGAGGCGATATAGGGAGGCCGATCGGCCTCCTTGTCCCACCAGTAGGCCATGCCGCCCAGGATCACGCGTGCGTTGGGGTTAACCTCTTTGATATTGAGGTAGGCCACTTTGAGGAGCAGGAAGTAGTCCTCAAACGAGGCATCCCAGGTGTACCGCAGCGCGCCGTCATACAGGTCTGGCTCGTTCCAGATGATCCAGTCGTCCACCACTCCCTTATGGCGCGCAACGAGCTTGCGCACGAACTGGCCCCAGTAGTTCTCCGGGTGGTTGTAACGAAGCTCCAGGCCCTTCGGACGGTCCACCGGCCGACCGCGGTCTGGATTGACCGAGGCCCACTGCGGCGTGTAGATGATCACGCCGGCAACAGAGATGCCCCGCGCGACCTGCGCGCGGATGAGCTGGTCAGAGTAGTAGAGCTCCCGCCAGCTATCTGGCCCGTCCTTCTGAATGAGCGACCACGGGAAGATGATTCGATCCCAGCGAGCGCCGGCGGCGGCCGCTAACTGAGGTGCCGCGATACCCTGAACGATGCCGAAACGCGAATCCGGCTGCGTCACCGGCGGCAGGGCGGGGACGGCAATGGTGTTCGGATCGGCGCGGACGGTGCCAGGCAGCGAGCCAAGCAAGATGATCGCGACAGCCAGCAACTGTCGGAGGGTCAACTTGAGACGCATCTGGCTCCTTTCGCAGCCCAGTCTTGACGCCGGGCGGGCGCGGACGCCACCGGTATCAAGGTTTTATGGTGTGTGTACTCCACTCGCCAAACGGCTCAGCACCCGGCGTGGTTGCGTCAAGCCCGGCGCGGCCCATGCTACACTCGCTCGGCTTCCCGATAGGGCAGAGACGGGCGATCTCCCGGGCAGGCAGAGACCGCGCGGGACGAACTCGGGCGCCGCGATCTGAGGCGCCGCGAACTCAGAGAGCCGCGAGCACACAGGTCCGCGAGCTCACAGGACAAGGAGAGGCGCGCATGGCAGCAGGCAAGGCCGGATTCATAGGGCTGGGGAAGATGGGCAAGCCCATGACCCAGCGGTTGCTCAAGGCCGGGTACGAGGTCACCGTGTACAACCGCAGCCGCGGGGTGGTGGATGAGCTGGCACGGGACGGTGCAAAGCCGGCCGGTAGCCCGCGCGAGGTGGCCGCGGCGTCAGACTTTGTGCTCACCTGTCTGCCGACGCCCGACGCGGTGGACCTCGTCTACCACGGGCCGGACGGGATCGCGTCCGGTGGCAAGGCTGGCCAGGTATGGATAGACCACAGCACGGTGGCGCCAGCCACCAACAACCGCTGTGCGGAGGCCGCCGCCGCGAAGGGAGCGGCCTTCCTGGACGCCCCGATAAGCGGCGGGCCGGCCCGCGCAACGGACGGGTCGCTGACTGTAATGGTGGGCGGCGCGCAGGAGACTTTTGAGAAGGCGCTGCCGTTGCTCCAGGCCATGGGCCAGAACATCAAGCTCTGCGGGGGGCAGACCACGGGTACCATCGTCAAACTGGTGAACCAGCTCCTGGTGGGCGTGCACACGGTGGCCACGGTGGAAGGCTTTGTGATGGGCGTGAAGGCGGGCGCGGATCCACAAGTCATGCTGGACCTGCTGGGCACGAGCTTCGGCGCCAGCGCCATGCTCAACCGACACGTCCCGCTGATGCTGCAGCGGAAGTTCGATCCAGCCACGCCCATCAACCTCATCCTCAAGGACCTGGGGCTCATCCATACGTTTGGCCTGGAGCTGGGCGTGCGGATGCTGCTCACCAGCACGTCGCTCGAGCTCTTCAAAGAAGCGCGGCAGCTAGGCTTCGGCGATCAGGACATGTCCGGGATGGTGCAGCCGGCTGAGACCATCGCGGGTGTTCAGGTGGTCAGCACGGCCGGCAAGTAGCCGGCTTCAGAAGCGGGGCGGCGCGGTCGCGCTGCCCCGCGTCAGTCGCGCGGGCCCGTGATCGGCTCGTCCATCTCAATGAGGCTGACCACGTGCTGGTGGCATTCCGACCACAGGTCAGCGTAGCCGTGGCGATGCACCAGGGAGCCTACGCGATCGACGTCCAGCAGGAACGTGTCGCGCCCGTTGTGGTGGTCCCAGTCCCAGCCCCGTCCCGTCGCTTTCGCAAGGTAGAAGACAAAGCGACGCTTCTTCCCCTCCACGTGCATGGAGAACTCGCCGGCCTCACCGATGAGCTCCACGGTCAGGCCGGTCTCCTCCTCCGCCTCGCGTAGAGCGGCGTCCGCGGGCGACTCATGCTTCTTGAGCTTGCCTTTGGGGAAGATCCAGTGTTGCTCATCCGTCAGACGGAGCACCACCTTCCCATCGCACAGGATGATGGCACCTGCCTCGTAGACCTTCTTGGGCTTGGGCTTCTTCGCTTTTTTGCCAGACTCGCCCGAGTCCCGCTTTTTTGACTTCTTGGGTTTCTCATCAACCCCGCCCAGACCCACGGGCGCGCCATCCGTCTCAGGCGCGTGGGTCAGGGCGTCTGTTGAGCCATTCACAGACGCTTCCCTCAGTATCCGTGTCCACATCCGTACCGCCCAGCGGGGCGCGGGAACGGGGGGCGCGCGCCCTCGGGGCAGTCGGCGCACCGCTGATATGATACGGCTGGACCCGTCGTGTCAGCCCCACGGGCCTCTCTGCCTAATGCTAGATAACGCTGAATGGAAGCGCGGGGATACGTGAAATCTCAAGCCGCCGTAGCTGAGCTCGTTCGCCAGCGCTCGCCACTGTCACCACCCGAGACTGAGCGACTTCTATCCGACTTCTTCCGCCCCTCCCGGGCCGTCCGGCACGCCTGCGAGGCACATGGCGCCGACTATCTGCGGGTGCTCGATGTCGGCTGCGGGCGCGGCCAACATCTCGTCCACTTCGGCACAGGTAGCGCTGGGCTAGATGCCATCGAGAGCAACGTGGCACTGTGCCGGGCGCTGGGCCTAGATGCCCACCTGGCGAACGTGGAGGACGGGCTCCCAGACCTCGGGCGCAAGTTTGACGCCGTGTTCTGCTCTAACCTGCTGGAGCACCTGGTTGCGCCACATCTGTTCCTACTGCGGCTGCACCAGCAACTCGTCCCGGGTGGACTGGTGTTCATGCACGTTCCCACGATGCCGCCGGTGGGCCTCCTCGATCGGCTGATCCGCAAGGCCATCGGGCACAACGGCTACAAGGCCAGCGAGCACATCAATGCGTTCACGCCGCGCACGCTGGAATTCACACTTGAACGGGCCGGTTTCGACGTGCAGGATCTGGTGTTTGTCGGCGCGCGGGAGCGCGTCGCGCTACGGCTGGTGGAGCCGGTGCTGCGCGAGGTGGGCATCTCCGTGATGGCGGTTGCCCGGGCGCGCGCCAGCTTCTCCTATCCGGACAAGCGCGTTGCCGCCTTTGCGCCGACCTTTGCGGACGCCACGCCCCTGACCACAGTGACGCGGTAGCCTATCCCAGCCGTGAACTTGCCTCTAGTTGCCGCTTGACCGCGGCATCCACGTGCTCGCGGAAGATACCGAGACACGGGCCAGCATCGAGCCCATTGAGATCCGCGTGGATCGCCAACCTGTGGAGGAACACCCGCTGCCAGCCGCGGTCTTCGGAAATGGCGCGGACGGACTCACCGGTAAGGCGGAATCCCCTGGCTACGTACGGCGCGAAGTCCCGCTCGAGGAATTCGCGGATGTGTTGCTGCTGCTCACGGCTTGGCTGGGCTTCGGCGCGGTTCGATCGGTACCAGGCGACCAGCGCGAGCAGTGCCAACACGACGCCGATACCGATCAAAGCGTACGTAACCCAGTTGGACGACACCTGGATCTGCGAGAAATCCACGGTCTACGCGCACCTCTCCAAGTTCGTAGTTGACGGCCGCCGGGCCTGACCTATGATTCGCCCGGGCTAGACTTTGTTCCCGCCACCAGGTAACCGCTGCTGAGCGAATCGCCGGGGAGCAAGAACGATGTCAGCCGATCTGCTCGCCAGAGTATGGCTGAAATCGCGAGCACCGGCAGCGAAAGCACCCTGTTCAATGGTGTCGGCTCCATCACCTGGCGAATCAAGAGCACGAGGAGCGTCTGAAACGCGGTGTGCTGCGGGCGCACCCGTGGGCGGAGCGGTGCGAAAAGGCGCTCCAACGTGTACGACGTGAAGCGCCAGAAATCAGATGGGCGCTCGTGGAGCGGGAAGCAGAACCGGGTGGTCAGCACCAGCCGACCGCCGGGACGCAACACCCGGACTATTTCTGATGCTGCCGTGGGCGGGTCCAGCAGGTGCTCGAACACCTCAGTGCAGACAACCGTCCCGATCGACCCATCGGCGAAGGGCAGGTGGTGGGCGTCCGCCACGAGATCCCCGTCCGGGCGGGGGCGGTGGTCCAGCGCGATGGTGCGGCCAGAATGCCCACCCGAGACAAGGTGGTCAAACGGCCGAAGCCCGCACCCCAGGTCAAGCACGGGTCCCGGCGCGCCGGCGAGCTCGGCCTCCAGGAATGCGTCGATCCCGTGTCTGGAGAATCGCTTGCTGAGCTCAACCTTGGCGCTGGCCGCACGCCGTAGCAACTTCACGCTCCACGGCCACACGAGTGGTGGCCGGGCGGAGTATGCCCAGCCCGTCCTGCGCCCGTCCAGCGGACGGCGAGACGCGGAGAAAGCTCGCAAATCCGCATCCGCGGGGCCGCCCATCCGTTCTGTCCTGGTGAGACCGCACGTTCGTGACGAGGATGTGACCGCGTTGACGGTTGGTGGCGGTCCGTAGCAGTCCGTACAATCGCCATATCTGGATCCGCGGATCCCTCCGTGGACCAGCCGTGGCATCCGAGTGATCCGAGCGAGCTTCCGGGGGACGGCATTGATCGTCTGCAGGTCCTGGCCCGGTCCGTGGAGGGCATGACCAATGAAAATGCCAGTACGCGCCGTCGCGCTTCTGGCGAGCGGATTCCTCATGGGGAACCTGCTCGTCCCCGCTTCGGCCCAACAGAACGTCGCCACTGACAACCAGGTTGCCGTACGCTCAGATGGTGCCGTGTACCTGATCGCGAACGGCATGCGCCGATGGGTGGCCACGGTTGTGATCAGCGACGAAGAGCTGAACAACATCCCAGAGGGCGACCCGATCTACGGTGGTCTGGCGTTCGGCGGATCCAGCAGCTCGAACAGCTCCAGCAGCTCAAACAACAACAACAAGAAGGACGACAAGAAGGACCCCACACCAACACCCGAGAAGTCGAAGGACTCGTCCAAGGACAAAGACAAAGACAAAGAGAAGGACTCGGAGGAGAACTCGGACGACCTGGACATCGAGTTCGAGGACATCTCGACGGTCAAGCAGGGTGAGGACTTCACGATCACCGTCAAGACCAAGAAGAACGTGTCATGTGAGCTGAAGATCACGTACCCGGACAAGTCCAAGGAGACGTTTGACGACGAGGACTCCGGGAGCAAGGGCCGATGTAAGTGGGATGTCTCACTTGATGACGACGTGAAGACCGGGACCGCGACGGCCAAGGTGACCGTGCGGGACGGTGGTAAGAAGAACGACTCGGAGCAGGACTTCACCATCAAGAAGGGCTAGGCCACCGCGCCGCTCGCGCAATTGGAAGCGCCGCTCCTCGGGGCGGCGCTTCGCGTTTCCGGCACCCGCTTGCCCGGAAGGTGCGCGGCACACTAACGTAGGGCGCGTCGTCACTGGGACTATCCTGACGCCAGACGGGGGCTTCCGATTCTCCACACGCTCCGCCACGCACGGCGGCGATCCCATTTCAGTACAGCCGCGTGCGCCATCGCACTCTTCCTGCTGGCATTTGCCACCGTCCCGGAGCCCGTGGCGGCGAGCGCGCCAGGCCACATGGGGGGGCTGGCGACACGTCAGGCCGTGTTGTTCTTTCCCCAGACCGGTTACGCCATTGACGATCCGCGGATCGCGGACTACTTTTCCCATCGCGGACGTGTGGACACCTTTGGCTATCCGACGTCACGCACGTTCAGGTTCCTCGGGCGCCAGACTCAGTTCTTTCAGCGGGCGGTGCTCCAGATCTGGCCGGATGGGTCGGTGCGGCCGCTGAACCTTCTAGATCCTGGATTGCTCTCATATACGCGGATCAACGGCTCGACGTTTCCGGCCGCGGACGAGCGGATCATGGCGGCCGCGCCAACGCCGGGACAGCCGGGGTATGCCAGCGCGGTCATCGCGTTCATCCGCGAGCAGGCACCAGACACCGTGGGGGGACAGCCGGTGCGCTTCTTCTCTACGTTCGCCACCACGGTTTCCCTTGCAGACGCGTTCCCAGATGGCCTGGGCGACCCCTCGCTCCTGCCGCTGATTAACCTCGAGATCTGGGGCATTCCCACCTCTGCCCCAACGGTAGATCCGAACAACGGGAACTTCATCTACCAGCGCTTCCAGCGCGGCATCATGCACTACGACGCGGGCTGCCGCTGTACGCAGGGGCTGCTGCTCGCCGACTACCTGAAGGCGATCATCACTGGAAACGACGTGCCTTCCGACCTGGATGCGCAGGCCAGGGGGAGCGCGCTGTATCGTCAGTTCGCCGCGAGCGCCCCCGGCGGCGTTGCCAGGCCTGCCCAGCTACCGGACACGGAGCTACTCAGCGCGTTCATGCCGCAGGCGGCACCCACTACGGCAGCCATGATGTCACCGGCCCAGGCCGCGGCCGCCACGCCGTTTAGAGCCCGGATCCGCGCAGACACGCGGCTGGTGGCGGCCATCGATGCCCTGGAGTCAACCGGCCGCACCGAGGGTCTGTTGACGATCGCGAACAACAACGTGCCGTTGTCGTTCGGAGAGCTGAAAGAGAACGTGCATGCCCGCTATACGCGCGAGGGCCGCGCTGGCCAGGTCCCGGTTCTCAAGATCGTGGTGGCGGACAGGCTGCAAACCGCGAACCCGCAAACGCTGGCAGCGCTGCTGGCACACGAGTCCACCCACCTGCGCGATGATCTGGCCGACCTGTACAAACCCACGGTGGACGGCTGTCTAGAATTCGAGGTGCATGCGTACTCAGAGCAATCACAGGTATGGCAGGCGTTTCACGGCGCCTACGGGAAGCAGAATGCGGTGGACGAGGTGGAGCAGGAGCTAAACGGGTGGCTGGCAGCCTACCGTCGCGGACCCGACTCGCTCTTTCAGCGCATCCGCCAGATCTACCTTCCGAGCTGCGTAGAACAGTCGAAACAGCGCGGAGCCTAGACCGTTAGCGCTTCCCACGCTCCCGGAGCCCAAGGATCTCGCCAAGGCGGCTGGGGAAGAACAGATTCTGGGGCTTGAGGTCGTCGAGGTTGACCGGCGGAGCCTCCTCTTGCCCTCGTCCCGCGAGCCACTCGAAGCGCTGGTTCTGCGCCTCGACAAATCGGTCGTAGATCCGCTCGTCGCCCGCCGCGATCATGGTGCGCACGGTCTGGAGCTCCTCAATGTACCGGTCGATCTGGCGCCCAATCTGATCAGCGTTGGTCAGGCAGATATCCGCGAACATGCGGGGGTCATTCTCAGTAAGGGCGGTGGAGGTGGAAAAACCGCCGGCGGCGATGGTACGGGCCTCGCGCCACCCGCGATCCGTGGCCGCGACTCGCATCATCGATGAGGACAGGATGTACGGCAGGTGGCTGATGGTGGCCACAAGGCCATCGTGCTCATCCGGCTCCACGAAGTAGGCCACGCAGCCGATTGCCTCCACCATCTTGACTATTTTCTCCACCGCCGTGGCGTCCGACGCGGCGGGCGGCGTGACACAGTAGACGGCGTTGTTGAAGATGTCAGCAGATGGGCCGGCGCTGCCTGACGTGAGGCGACCCGTCATGGGATGCCCGCCGACGAAGCTAACGGAGTCCGGCAGGTACTGCGCCGCCCAATCCAGGACTTGCCGCTTGGTAGACGCGGTGTCGGTAACCACGCATCCTGGGCGCAGCAATGGCGCCACGTCTCGTAAGCCAAGCTCGATGGCCCGGACCGGCGCTGCCATGACCACCAGATCAGCGTCTCGCACGGCCTCGGCCAGATTGTTGGTGACGGAGTCCACCGCCTTGTTGCTGAGCGCCGATCGGCGGCTATCTGAGCTTATGTCAAAGCCAACGACGCGCGGCGCCGGCGACAGCCGCTTGAGCGCCAGGCCCAGAGACTGGCCAATCATCCCGGTGCCGACAATCCCCACCTGACCGAAGGCGATCTTCGCCACTGCCCTACCTCCAGGTCACCAGTGCCAGTATGAACCGCTGGAGCGGCCCCATGATCGAGCCAATCACATCAGGGCCGCCGAACGATGGCAAGAACAAGAGCGCCATCAAGATGAACAGACCGTACTCCCGCAAGATGCGCAGCAACGGCTCGAACTGTCGCGGGAACACCGCTGATACCACACCGTAGCCGTCCAGAGGCGGGATGGGGATCAGGTTGAACGCCGCCAGTCCCACATTCACGGCGAGAAGATCCCTGACGATCGAGCGATTGACCATCTCCCCGAGCACCGGCGACCGAAACGGGGTGAATAACACCATCGCGAGCAAGACGTTCGCAAGCGGTCCGGCGAGCGAGACCAGCGCGGAGCCCAGCGCTGGATTTACCCGAAGGTTGCTCGGAACGTACGGCACTGGCTTCCCCCAGCCGAATTGCGCGATGAACAACAGGACGGTACCCATTGGGTCAAGGTGGCGCAGTGGGTTGAGGCTGAGCCGGCCCTGATGCTTGGCGGTCATGTCGCCCAGCAGGTAGGCCACGAACGCGTGGTTGAACTCATGAACCGTAATCGCCAGGATGATCGCGACCACCCGAACCAGCAGTAGCTCGGGGTCGCGCAGCAGGCCGGGAGCGGCCTGGTACAGGAACAGAAACGCGACCAGCGCGAGAACGAGGATCTGCTGGGCGCTGAATCGCTGCATGGGGCATGGCCATCATAGCATGCGCCCCCAGGTGTCTCCGCGAAGTTTTCCGATGGTCCGCTATCTGGCCACGTAGAGGATGGCCAGACAGGCGAGCACCCACGAAACGGCGGTGGCCAGCAGCCCCCGATCCGTCAGCAGCATCTCATCCGGTGCGCCACCCCCGCCCCGCATTCGTACCAGGAAGAGGTAACGAAACACCCCGTACACCACGAATGGGATAGTAAGCATCATGGAATGGTCGCGCGGGAGGTTCTCTGCACTGAAGGTGTAGAGCGAGTACGCGATGATCGTGGCTGCGGCAACGATCAGAATGAGCTGATCCACCAGCTCCTCGCTGTACTGGCTGAGAATGGGTCGGTGGCGAGAGGCGTCATCAGCCAGAAGCTGGAGCTCGTGCCGCCGCTTTCCGAGCGCTATGAACAGCGAGACGAGGACGGTACAAACGTAAAGCCAGGGCGAGACCGGTACGCCGATCACGACCGCGCCGCCGACGGCGCGGAGCACAAAACCGGCCGCGATCGCGAAGACGTCGATCAGCACCACGTGCTTGAGCACCAGCGAGTAAAGCACGGTCAGCGCGGCGTAGGCGGCCGCCACCAGAGTAAATGGCACGCCAAGCGTGCCGGCGAACACCAGGCCGGCCAGCGAGAGGCCAAAGCTGACGGTGCCCGCGAGCGGGATGCCGACGACCCCGGCGGCAATCGGACGGTACCGCTTGATCGGATGCTGCCGGTCAGCCACGGCGTCGCGGATATCGTTCCACAGGTAACCCGCGCTGGAGAGCGCGCAGAACACCAGGAACGCCCCGCCGACGCGGACGAGCATCTGAGGATTCGCGAGGTTGTAAGTGAACACCAGGCCGGCGAACACCAGCAGGTTCTTGGTCCACTGCCGCGGTCTCAGCGCGCGGACGAGTCCGAGCAGCGCGGTCACGGCGCGAGTATCCGAGTATCTCTCCACTGCGACTTACCATAGCTGTTGACGCGACTCATCCGGTCATGCCGATCGGATCGCCCAGCATGATAGAATCGAGCACTTGTCACAACGACTGAGCTGACACGAGCTCTGGGAGTTGAAGCGTGTCGGGCCATTCCAAATGGTCGCAGATCAAGCGACAAAAGGGCGCGGCCGACGCGAAGCGCGGCCAGCTTTTCACCAAACTCGGGCGTGAGATCACTGTGGCGGCGCGCACCGGCGGCACCGACCCGGACGGCAACGCTCGGCTGCGGCTTGCAATCCAGCGCGCTCGAGATGCCAGCATGCCCATGGACACCATTGATCGAGCGATCAAGCGCGTGGCAGGCGCCGGCGATGGCGCCACGCTGGAAGAGATCATCTACGAAGGCTACGGCCCTGGAGGCACGGCCATCCTGATCGAGGCGGTAACGGACAATCGCAACCGGACCGTGGCTGAGATCCGGAACGCCTTCACGCGGGGTGGTGGCAGCCTTGGCGAGAGTGGGTGCGTGGCCTGGAATTTCGACAGCCGTGGCGTTATCTCCATCGATCTCGGCGGACGGGATCCTGAAGAGGTGGAGCTGCTGGCGATCGAGGCGGGGGCAGAGGACATCCGCGCGGACGACGGCAGCGTCGAAGTGTATACAGACCCGGCCCAGCTAGACGCGGTCCGCACCGCGCTGGAAAGCCAGTCCGTTCCCATCGCCTCGGCCGAAGCCGCGATGGTCCCGCGAACGACGATCGAGGCCGACCCAAAGGACGCCGTCACCGTGCTCCGTCTCATGGAGCGGCTGGAGGATCTAGACGACGTTCAGCGGGTGTACACGAACCTGGATATCTCGGAAGCCGCGCTTTCGGAATTTGCCGGTCGCTAGCGCGCCAGACCGCCACGCAACCGCGCCAGCCCCTGGGCACGCCCAGTGGAAGCCTCTCGAGGATAGCAGCAGATGATCGATTCAATATTGGACGAAGAGGAAGACGCGACGCAGTACGCGATCGACGAAAGCTGGTTCGAGGAGAACGGCTACACGTTCAGAGATTTCGTGCTGTCTCGATTCCCCCCGTCGTCAGCGGATGCCATGGACCAGGAGATCGAAGAGCGCCATACGGTCACGGACAAGAAGAGCGGCCGTGTCAGCTTTGAGATCAAGCGGGTCAAGCTGGGGGACAATCCGGTCCGGATGGTGAAGGAAGTCACATCCAAACAGCGCGACTACATCACGCCTGACATGCCGACGCTGGAAGCGGTGTTCCGCGTCCTGCTGGCCAATGGCAATCAGCCAATGACGCTGGGCGCCGTGCGTGAGAGTCTGGCCGAATGGTGCCCAGGTGGCGGCTGCCAATGGCTGCTCCTTCCGCTGGAGGCGATCGAGCGACTGGTAGCTCGCGACCAGTTCTACGGCATCCGACCTCACCAGCCCGGCGCCTGAGCGCTCACGCACTGGCATGAAGATCATCATCCCGCTGGCGGGGCTCGGTAAGCGCATGCGCCCGCACACCCACACGCGGGCCAAGCCCATGGTGCGCCTCGCCGGCAAGCCCATTCTGGGCCACCTCCTGGAGTGGCTCGGTAACGCGGACGTGGAAGAGTTCATCCTGGTGATCAGTCCCCACCAGACGGACGTGGAGGCCTACGCGCAGAGCGCGACCCGCGTCCCCGTGCGGATCGTGGTCCAGGACTCGCCACGTGGACAGGCGGACGCGATTGCCCGAGCCAAAGGCGCCGTGACGGGGCCAGTCCTGGTGGTGTTCTCAGACACGCTGGCGGACACCTCGTTGAGCGAGCTCCGCACGACGCGCGCCGACGGTCTGATCTACGTCAAGGAGATTCCAGACCCCACCCGAATGGGCGTGGTGGTGGTGCAGGACGGACGGATCACCAACATCATCGAAAAGCCGGTCACCAGCGAGAACAGGCTAGCCGTCATCGGGATGTACTACTTCGCGGACAGCGCTCGGCTGTTCGACGCGGTAGACCGCGTCCTATCCGTACCGCCGACGCTGAATAACGAGTACTTCATCGCAGACGCCATCAAGCTCCTGATCCAGGACGGCCTACGCATCGAGCCGTCGATCGTTCCGGTATGGGAAGACACCGGCACACCGGACTACACACTCCACGCGCACCGTTACCTGCTGGATCGCCTCGGGACACCGCCTCAATCACGACCGGGGGTCACGATTATCCCGCCGGTGTTCGTGGCTGACGACGCCATCGTCGAAGCGTCCAGTATCGGACCGTACGTCACCATCGAGTCAGGATGTCGGGTGGTCCGTTCCGTTTTGAGCGACGCCATTCTGGACCAGGAGTGCCAGGTGGAGGACAGCGTGCTCACGCGGAGCCTGCTGGGTCAACGGGTGGCCATCCGCGAATGTACCGGCGCGTTCAACCTGGGCGATGACTCGAGCGCCGGACCGCCCGGCACCGAGCCACTGCCGGTGCTCTAGCGGCGCTCGCGCACCCGACGCATGCGCCGGTCCGTCTACTACATCACCCATCCGGACGTCGTCGTGGATCCAGATGTCCCGGTGCCGCGGTGGCCGCTCTCCAGCCGAGGACGCGAGCGGATGGCTGCCCTGGCCAGGCAGCCATGGCTCTACGGCGTCAAAGCCATCTACTCGAGCGATGAGCAGAAGGCGGTGGACGGCGGCACCATCCTGAGTGAGATCACCGGCGCGCCGCACAGCATTCGGCCGGAGCTCGGTGAGAACGACCGCGACGCCACCGGCTATCTCCCGCCGCCTGAGTTCGAGACCGCGGTGGCCGCGTTCTTCGGGCGCCCGTTGGAGAGCTACCGAGGGTGGGAGCGGGCCGTGGACGCTCAGGCCCGGACCATCGAGACGATCGCCGACATCTGCCAACACACCGATGATGACGGCGCGATTGCAATCGTGGCGCACGGAGGCGTGGGCGCTCTGCTGCTCTGCCACCTCCAGGGCGGCCCGATCTCAATAGACGCCAGCCAGCCCGGGCGCAATGGAGGCAACTACCTGCACTTCGAGATGCCCGATTGGCGGCTTATCGAAGGCTGGCGCCCGATCGACGGCTAGGCTACTCGGACACCGCGCGGCCAAACCGGCCGCGGCGGACATCCGCCGGCGGCAGCGCCACCACCGCCTCATCGGGATCGGCGTCCGGATCGATGCCGACGGCCAGCGCGGCCCGCCGCTTCTGCTCGATCATGGCATGGTAGAACTGGATCATTGCCGCGATCACGGCAACCACCGGCACGCCGAACAGGGCACCCCAGATGCCTGCCACACGCGCGCCGCCCAGGATCCCAACGAACACGAGCAGCGGGTGCAGGCCCACGGCGCTGCTCATCACACGGGGAGCGACCACGTTCAGCACGATCTGCTGGTGAATGTTGATCAGGATCAGAACCGGCAGGAACGACTCCGGGCGCTCCGCCCAGGCGATGACAAGCGGCATGATCAGCGCCAAGGGTGGACCAACGAACGGGATCAGCATCAGGACCGTGCTCACTACGGAGGTGAGCAGGATGAGCTCCAGTCCGAAGGCGTACATGACCAGGGCCACGCCGAGGGTGAACACCAGCGCCTGAAGTAGCTGACCGCGCAGGAATCCGGCGAACGCCCGGTTGACGCTTGCGAAGAAGAACACCGCGTCCTCGCGCAGGTAGCCAGGCAGCACGCGGAGCAGCCCGTGGGTGATCCGGTCGCCGTCCAGCATGATGTAGAAGGACAGCATCAACACCACCGCAAGCTGGATGAAGAATGTGCCGACGCGTGTCGCCAGGACCACGGCGTTCGAGACGATCGGTGGGGCCATGGCCTCGACGCGGCGGAGCAGGTCCTCGTAGTTGAGCATGGTGGCCAGATTTACGTTGACGCCGCGCTCGTCCAGATGCCCCTGCAAGATCAGCGCCTGGCTGTTCAGCACGTCGGCGTAGGCGGGCAGGTCCACCGAGAGCACCTGAACCACCTGGTTGGACAGCGGCGGCACTACCAGGAAGATGCCGCTGGTGAGCATGACCAGTGCGCCGAGGTACGCTACCGTCACCGCGACGGCCTTGGGCAATCTGAAAAACGCGCGCAGGAAACCCACAATGGGCTCCAGGATGAAGGCGATCACCCAGGCCAGGAAGAACAGGAGGAGGATGTCTGAGAACTGGGAGAGTGCCTGCACGACCATCCCTATCAGGTACAGTCCGGCGATCATCAGGGCAACGATCACCAGAGCCCTAATCCAGGGGTCGCGAGTCAGCACCACGTCTTCCTCATCGGCAGGCCCGGCCGCTCAAGATGAACGGAAAAGCACGCCGGCAGCACGTGGCTGATTCTACCGACCGTTCGCGAAACCGCGCAAAATGATAGAGACGATGCGCGGCAAGTCAATGCATCGGTGCAGGAGTGACGATCCATGACGGGCGTTCGCAGCGAGCTACTCCAACGAATGACGAGGACGGGGCTATATCTGGTAACGGATGACCGTCTGGAAGATGACGCCCTGCTGGATCGTCTGGACGCTGCGCTGGCGGCCGGCGCGGACGTGGTGCAGCTTCGCGACAAGCGCGACAACCGCCGACACACCTACGACGTGGGCCGGCGCATCGCGGAGCGCTGCCACGCGCACGGAGCGATGCTGATTGTGAACGACCAGGCGGACCTGGCGGTCGTGCTGGGCGCGGAGGGCGTTCACGTGGGGCAGGAGGACCTGCCGGCGCACGCCGTGAGGCAGGTGGTGGGAGAGCGGGTCATCATTGGCCTCTCCGTCTCCCATCTCTCGGAGGCCCGCGTGGTGGGAGAGAGCGGCGCGGACTACATTGGCTTCGGTGCGCTGTTTCCCAGCCCAACCAAGGCGGACGCCGAGCCGGCCGGCCCGGACATGCTGGAACAAGCTCGACCGTTGGTGAAGATGCCCGTCGTGGGTATTGGCGGCATCACCGCGGACAACCTGGCAGCCGCGATCGCGGCCGGCGCCGACGCGGTGGCGGTGGTGAGCGCTGTGTTCTCCGCGCAAGATCCCGCCGCGGCTACGCGCACGCTCCTGGCGCGCATCCAGGGCGCGCGGCAGCGCTAGCCGCGCACGCGCCGGTAGCGAGACCACGACGCCGCCACGCGGCGCAAATCATCCGGCTCAATCGGCTCACGAGTGCTATCGACCCGAGTGGCGTAGTACAGACTGGGGGTTCCCAGCGTCTCCTGCGCCTCCACGTACTCCAATAAGGCGGCCTTGGACGGCATAGACCAGCCGTCGCAGTCGATGAGGTCAAACCCCATCGCCCGGGCCGTGGCAGTCCGGCGCGTCATCTCGTCCACCACGGACGCCAGGTCTGTGAAGATGTCGTTCAGCCTGAGCACGTCAAACGTGTCGCGAAAGTAGGGGTTGGCGGCGTGCGACTCCACGACTGCATCCGGGTTCGCCGCCTTGGCGGCCTGATAAGTCTGGAGCAAGAGCGCGCGAAGGAGCGCATTGCCGCGGACCGTGCCTTCTGTCCACAGACCGTCCGCGGTGGGCGTGCTGTGCGTGATGTCCAGCTTCAGCCCGTCCGCCCCCAGCCCCACCGGCGGGGGCGCCAGCATGCGGCGCATCACGTCCGTGATGCGCCGGTGGAACCAATCGGACGTGGGGTCAGCCAGCAGGTGGCCAAAGGCCCCTCGGAGCGGCTCTCCTCCACGTTCGATCGTGCGCTCGCCGGGAGACGGACGTTCGATCTCCCAGACGTTGTGCCACAGGAGCACCCGCTGACCGCGCTGGTGGCGTTCCGCGATGAAGACGCCGAGATCGGCCCAGGCCGCGGAGGGGGTGCCCTCTCCCAGTGCACTCTGCCATCGATCATCGACGACGACGGTGCCCGGCACCACGCCGTGCGCATCGAGCCGGCTCAGCCACTCCCGGTAGTTCGCCGCCGATGACAGCTGGAACGCCCGAAGCTCCCCCTCTTGGGCAACCTGCTCACCCCAGCCACACCAGTTGGGCTCTGTCCACCAGTCCGGTCCACCCGACGGCTTCGGCGGCAGCAAGCCCGCGCTTTGAATCGACGCGGCGTAGGCGCGCAGTCCGCGGTCAGCATCCGCCGCCGGCAGAAGCAGCACAGTCGGGGCCTGCCAGTCGCCGCGGGCCGTGATCGCGCCATCATAGGTCAGCGCCAGTCCCCACTCGGCGCCCCCACGGTAGTCAAATCGGTAGAAGTCCAGCTCGTCAAGCGAGGGTGCGAGGCCCGCGATCATCACAGAGCCACGGCCGACGAGGCCGTACGCGTATGGCGCCGGCGTGAAGAACCAGTCGCCACCCCAGAAACCCGCGTCGTTACCCGGGTGGTTCGTGGCCGTGTCAGACCGGCCAAACAGCGAGCGGCAAGCCCCGTTGGGCGCTGGCGAGACCACGTTCTGGAAGTAGCCCGTGGAGCCACGCCAGCCGTCGCGGGCGCGCGGCGGACGGTGAAAGCCGCTCAGTGTGTGCCGATCCGAGTAGCGGGGCTCGTGTGCTCCCCGCTCGAAGTAGGCCACGGTGTCAATCGCACCGCCGCCATTCACGGCAAATCGGTACTCAATCCGGTCCGGTTGGCAGCGTAGCTCCGCGTGTTTGGACTGCCAGACCGTGCTTTGCGCACGCTGGTGGAGGCAGAGGTGTCCGTCCGCGGTTGCGAGAGCCTCGACGTGGGAGAGTGACGTGACGGCGTCGGTGCGACCGGCTGGGTGGGCGCTGGACATGAGCAGTAGATCCGCGATCGGCCCTCCGTCGTGGTCGGTCACGCGGACCACGCCGGCGTTCCCGTCCAGCAGCGTCACCCGGTATGCGTCCCCGCGGTATTCCGTCCGTCCCGCGTCTCGCACGATCCTGGACAAGCCGCCACCTCGCCGCGTCCCGCCCATGCCTGGACGGCGTGCACCGCAGGATGGATGATTGGTGACCATGTTGCAAGCAGACCGCCGCGATCGGGGATTCCCCGCCGATCAGTACACGCCCCACGGGTTCCTGGCCACGCCAGACGCGTATGCGCGCTCCTGGTCTTCAACCGGCCAGGGCCACGGGAACCTCCAGAGCAGCTTTCAACATCTGGGGTTTGGCTGGGCGCTGCCGTGGTCCCGCGGCGCGAGAGCCAGGGTTGAGTTGGTGTTGGCCTGCCAGGCTGGCGATCGGGTGCTGGCAACGCGAGCGGAATTCGACGCAGCCGGGCTCTCCTGCCCGCATCACACGTCTGAGCTCATGGAATACGCGTGGGAGGTCAGCGGCACCGGCTGCCGTGCGCGGTTCACTCGGACAGGTCCGGAGCAGCTTGGCATGTCTCTGGAGGCGCCGCGCGGACGGCCAGCGGACACCACGGTGTGGCTGGCACTGCTGGCATCGCGCACCGAAGGAGATGCGACCAGCGTAGAGACGGGTTCCGGTGGGTGGGTGGACCTCGGCGAGCACGGGCGCTGGAGCGTGCGGACGGACGGGCTGTGCGTGGTGGACCACAGGTCCACCCTTCCCCCAGCGATTCGCGACGCACTGGCCAACGCCGTGCGTGTGTGGCAGTGGGATCCTGAGAAGCGGTCCACGGCGGCCGCGGTGCTGGGCCGAGACGAGCCTTCCGGGGCGATGCCCGCTACGCTGGGTCAAGACGGCGGGCCAGACGTAGGCCGAGCGGTGGCGCAGGGGGTGGAGCGGGCCCTGGCGGCCGACGAGGGCTTCTGGCGGACGGCGGCACGCCTAGAGGGCGACTGGCCCGACTCGTGGCGGCGGGGTTTTGTGTACGACATGGAGACCACGCGGATGTGCGTCTATCCAGCCGGTGGGATCTTCCAGGACATCTGGCCTTCCTGGATGATCCAGTGGCCGCGGGCTGTGATCGCGGAAGGCTCGTTGGACATGCTGCGACTCTGCTACGCCAGCCCGGATCTAGCGAAGCGGGCGCTGCTGTCATTGTTCAGAGACGCACCGTCACGAAACGTGCCGTGCGTCTTCAAGCACGGGGAGCCAAACATGGTGGCGCGGGACGGCGCCGTGTGCGGCACCTCGCCAGCCTGGTGCGTGCCGTTCCACAACATCCTCGCCGTCTACCGCGCCACCCTGGATCGAGCGTGGCTCGCGTTGATCTATCCCTATCTAACGCGTTACGTCGAATGGTGGCTGGAGCACCGTCGAGACCCCGGGGGCTGGGTTGTCTACAAGTGCACGTGGGAAGCCGGTGAAGACGACACGCCGCGCCTGGATCCGGAGCGGCGGGGCGACACGGTGGTGTCAGACTTTGTCCGCCCGGTTGAGCTGCAGGCCAGCATGGCCATGGCGGCCGAAGCGCTGGCCGTCTTCGCGACTGACCTGGGCTACCGTGCAGACGTCGATCGCTGGCACGCACTCGCCGCGGACTTCGGAGTGAAGACGCGAGCGTTGTGGGACACGGGCGCGGGGCGATTTCGGGACTTCGATCGACGGACCGGCGAGTTTCTGGCGCCGGCCGAGACCAGCAACTATTGGGGCGTGGATCCCTGCCGCTTCTCCGCGCTGGCGTTCGCGCCGTTTCTGACGGGTCTCGTCACAGCGGAGCAGCGCCGCGCGATTCGCACAGAGCTGGGCCACTATATGTCGCCACCCTGGACGCTCTGGGCCTCCTGGTCCTGGGTGGTGACGGAGGCCGCCGCGGCGGCGGGGCACCCGGACCTGGCGGCGCGCATCACACACCAGATCATCCAACGCGTGTACCCCCAGCTAGACGCCCGCGAACGTCGGCGGGATGGGCCTACGCCGGGCGTCGCGCGCGAATACTGGCCACTGGATCTTGAAGGCTGGTCCGCCTGCGACGGTTACGGCTGGGGCGCGAATACCGCGATGCTCCTGATCCGCAACATCGTCGGTTTTCGCGAATCCCCCAGGACCGACGGATTCTCCTTCGAGCTCACCCCGCGGCTGCCCCCCAAGTTACTCCAATCCGGACGGCAGTACGCGTTCATCAACCTCCCCTACCGCGGCTCCCTCCTCGACATCCGCTACACAGTCGGTGCGCGGGCACACACGCTGATCGCAGAGATTAGCCGCGTCGGCGAGTCGAAGGTTCAACACCGCACGATGCGAATCAGCGCTGGCAAACCGACCCGGATTGAGCTGGAGTAGCTCCGTGGGTGAGCGCCGACGCTCATGCCGGGATCTTCAGACGAGCCCCTGACGCGCTGCCCACGCGGCGGCTGCGGCGCGATTCTCATTCGACGTCTTGGCCAAGATGCTGCTCACGTGACCGTTGACAGTCCGCACGCTGATGCAGAGCGCCTGTGCGATGCTGGCGTCGGTCCCTCCAGCCGCCATGTGCTTCAAAACCTGCAATTCGCGCGCTGAGAGTCCAGCCGGCCGGGCGAGACGGGGGTGGCGAGCTCCGCGAGCCGGCCGCGTGTTGCGGTTCTCGCGCAGCCTGAGCTCGTCGAGCGCAAGTCCCGCCCCATCCAGCCGACCAAGCGCGGGGTCTGCTCTCAGGCGCGCGAGCACCGCGCGTGACCGTGACAACGCGTCCTGGGCCGCCGACGCCTTGTCAAGCCGAATCGCGAGCTCACCAAACGCCAAAAGCGAGAGCGCTCGCTCGTACGGCACGTCGCAGGCATCTGCCAATCGGAGGGAACGCTCAAGCTCAGCTCGAGCGCGATTGAGGTCCCCGCGTTCCATGAAGAGCTGGCCCGCCATGCGCCGCCCGGCGATCAAAGTCAGGGGCTGAAGTGGCGACTCGGCCAGAGCGCAAGCCCTGGCCGCGCCCGCTTTCGCCGCGTCCCAGTCCCCTGCACTACGATGATAGGACGCCCAAAACAACGCGTTCTCAGCCCGTCCAAGCTGGGCACCCGACCAGGCTAGCCAAGCGTCGTTGGATTCGAGCCATCGCCCCGCTTGAGCCGCGTCTCCTATCGCGAGCGAGGCCTGCACGGCCAGAAGCTGCGCCGCGAGAGCGAACGGGAAGAACGAATCGCCGGGGCGCGTCGCCGGTCCATCTGGCAGCGCGGCCTTCACGGTTAGCCAGGCCATGGCTGTATCCCCGCGCGCCAGGCCTATCCGCGCGATCACCTCGCGCGCCCAGAACGCATGGACCAATGCGGGTTCCGCGAGACCATATTCAGCAGAGCATTCGACCGCCCGGTCCCACTCCCCGGCGAGCCACATACCCAGAAGACGCGCCGTCACGGCTGAAGGAGCTTCGCTCGCTCCGTCGAAAAGTTGCTCGACATCGAGAATGAGCTCAGAAACGACCGCGCGAACATCAACGCGATATGGCACATGCACCCGCCAGAGCTCCTCGAGGGCGCACGATGACTCCAGCATGCGGAGCTGCGCGGAACGATACGCGGCGCGGCCACGCGCGAACTGCGACCGTGCTTCGGACAAGTTTCCCGCCACGGCTTGAATGTAGCCAGACGCCCACGCGGAGTAGCCGTCCGCGGCTGGACCGGCCTCCGCCTGCCGCGCCAGGACGTGCGTGGCATCCGAGAAGCGCCCACTGTATGCAAGCCAGTTCGCGAATAGCGCGTTCGGCGGGAAGAATTGATCCGGTGTCAGGCCGAGGCCCCCCAGTACGTCACTCCACGCCTTCCTTGGGTCTGGCTGAGCGTCCAGTACGCCAAGCGCGGTCTCGATGTCGCCCAGCCCGCGCCCAAGGTCGCCCGATAGGCACCGGCTGTAGCCACGGACGAAGTCAACCGCCACGCTCAGAAGCGGATCCCGGACGCCGCCGGCTTCCGCATCCGCCCGCTCCTGGAGCAGATCAACGGAACGACCGGCCCAGATTTCTTGGCCCCAAGCCAGCCGGGCCAGGATCCAGCCGCGGCGCGCCGATGGCGGTCCGTCACGTCCGATCCGCTCTAACGCCTTTGCATAGCGCTCAACCGCGGTTCCCCAGGCCTGTGACCGCTGCGCTCGTTCACCCGCCCGGATCAACCACTCCGTCGCGCGTGAATCATGGGCCTGCTCGAAATGGTAGGCAATCGTGTCGAAGTCGGTCGGGCGAAGCCGTTCGAGCGACTCTGCCACCCGCGCGTGCCACCCCCTGCGCCGGGTGGGTAGCAGGCTGGGGAGAATGCCCTCATATAGCGCCTGTCGCACCAGAGCATGAGAAAACCGCACTCTTTCTCCATCCGGTGCGACGACCAGTAGGTGAGCGGTCACAGCCCGATCGACCAATGCGAGGAGCTCCGCCTCGGCTGCCTCCACTACTGTGGCCCACAACTCAAGGTCGATCTCGTGGCCGACGACCGCCGCCACCGCCAGCAGCCACTGTTCCCGTGCGTCGAGCACTGACAGACGGTCCGCCACAATCTGGCGGAGCAGAGACGGCAGGGCAGCCTCTTCGATCACGCCAATCGACCATCCCTGGGTGCCTCGAACGAGCAACCGCTCGTGTTCGAGCGTACGCAGGAGCTCCGTAATCACGAACGGGTTTCCATCTGCCCTCGCATAAACGAAGTCGAGCAGTCGTCTCGTGTCAACGCCAAGATCCCCATAGCGCGCCCCCAGCAGCTCGCCCACCGCGGCACGGCCCAACCGGCGCAGCTCGAGCTGCTGTACGGAGGGCTCGCGACGGACCATGGGCAGCATCTGCGCCAGCACGTGATCGTCGGAGAGCTCGTCGTCCCGGAATGTCGTAACCAACAGTACAGGCAATTGGCCAAGCGGCCTGACCATCGCGCGAAGCAGATCGAGACTATCCACATCCGCCCAGTGGATGTCCTCGAGGGCAATGACTAGCGGAGATTGCAGGGCATCGTGTGCGATCACGTTTCGTACGCCGGACCGCACCGCCTCCAGGCTCGGTGGCGAGGACGATGGGCTGCCGAAGGGGGGGCCAGTCGTTTCCAGCCCCCCAAGTGCCTCCCGCCAGACCCCGAACGGCGGCGGGTGCGTCAGAGCATCACAGCGCCCGCGCCGAACCACCACATTGCGCGATTCGGCGAGCCCCGCGAGTATCTCGCAGAGAGTGGATTTCCCGATGCCCGGCTCGCCACTGATCAGTAGCGTGGCACCCTGGCCAGCCACCAGACGGTCGAGCGCGGCCCGCAGAGCGGCAAGCTCCGCCTCCCGGCCGACGATGACCGCCGAACCGGCGAAACGTGACACGCTCGGTGGCGCAATGCCCACGCGGGTCTCCGAACGCCGAACGACCAGCCCCCGGACCCGATACGCCAATCACACGAGGCGCCCGCCCAGGGACGCACCATTGTGTTTCTTATGCGCCAACCATCGCAAATTGCCCATGGTCGCCGGCTGGGGAGTCGGGGCCCGGACCATGTGCATAGGTCCCACCGAGAAGTCAATGCGCCCACCAGCGTGGGAACTCGGGAGATCGTGGCAGATCTCTGCACGGGACCTGCAACCACGACGTGGACAGAGGAGCAGTCGTGAGGGGGACCTGCGCAAGATCCCCCCGCGACCGACACTAATGCGAGCTTCAAGGCTGCCGAGAAGACGGTTTCTTATCTCCGGATCGATCACGGTTTCGCCCGGATTGCCGAGTGGCGAACCCCTCAGCCGTGCGGCACCACTACCGCACTCTTCGCGTGCAATTCGCCAGCGGAGGCGAGATGATTGACACTCGCGGCCTGCAGAGCGTCGAATGTGAACCGAGGGGCAACGCGATTAACAGCAAAGCCCGGGCTCGCCCCAGCCTTCACGTTCACCTCGGCAAACCGGAGACTACCTGCTTGGCTCCACGCGAGGACGAACGTCCACTCGCCCGCTCCGGACGAGTACGCCGTCCCATGGATGTAGTCGCCGGAAAAGGAAGGGGTGGCAAAGATTTCTGACACTGCCTCGGGTCCTCCGATCGGTGCGCCGCCTAGAAAGACTTGACAGCGCACCTGGAAACGGCCCTTCTCGAGTTGTTCAATCCAGAAGAAGATGTTGGGCGAGGGTCGCTTCAGGGGAACGCCACCTACATCCACGAACGTACCCTGGAGCACGTTGCGTCCCGCTGTCGCCGACTTGACGATCGCGGAATCCCCTGCTTTCGTCAGCGGGAACCCGAAGTCGCGCAATCCGTAGACCGCATCACCACCTGAATCGGCGTAGTACGCCAACCGGAAGCCATCTCGAAGGCCGAACGGAGTGCTGGTTGTCACCCGGGACAGCGATAGGTAAGCGTACATGCTGGCGGCGAGTCCCACACGGTCAGCCATTCTGTTCGTAGGCGTATCTTTGTCGGATGGATAGCTCAACTTTGGGGACGGACCCAACTTCGTGAAGTTCACCGTGTTGTAGGGTGGACTAGCGGCTTCGACGATGGCCTGACCTTTTGAAGGATAGGCGATCGCGATGGTTCCGCCGGGGAGTGAGCAGATAGGCACGCGCCAGAAGAAGTTGGTTGGCACCTGGCGGACGACAGTCCAGGATTGGCCCACGTCCGTGGAGCGCAGTACCAGGCCCTGATAGCCCCTGGCCGTTGCGCAGACGGTTGTGATGAAGAGATCACCCGTTGCCTGTGCCATGTGGAGATAGTGTCCATCCCAACCGCCGGCCTCAGAACGGTTCTGAGTGGCGTCGAGTCGAGGGAACCCGCAGTAGCCAACCTCAAGCTTGTTCGTCGTTGGATTCATGCACGACAGCTTGGCCGCGTCGATGGTCGGCAACTGGCGCCAGGTCGAGCCACCATCTGCCGAGCGGAATACGAAGATCGCTCCGCGCCCCCCGGGCACAGCCTTTCCCTTCAGCGGGTAGTTCTTCGTCTCCTGCCACCACGATGGCCGGGGCGACACATCATCCTTCCACGTCACTCCCTCGAACGTGTAGACAAGTTGACCGTCGCGAGTCGCCACGAGATGGTTGTCGTAGATTAGGTACGGGCTCGCCAGGTCACCCGACGCGTCGAGTAAGCCGGCGAGGTTTACAAACGACGGCGTCGATACAGGCGCGCCCATGTCGACAACTGAAATCAGCGAGCCACTACCAAACACTAACCGACCACCCGGACACTGTGGGTTCTTCCCAGGTGGTGTTACCGCGACCGTAGCCTCGGCGATGCCGCCCGTCGACACGGTGACGGGTTGACCTATGACAATCGTTGGGGCAGGCACTGCTCGGCTCCTTCCGGGTTCTCCGGTCTGAATTGCTGGCGACCTCGTGATGGGGATGTATGGGGGCTGACCGGTCCCAGGACTCGCACACCACCAATTGCCGCCGGCCGGCGAGCCTGGCACACTCGGATTGGCAAGTGGGAACGCGGCCGGCCGCCAGCCAGCTCTCTCCTAGTCGAGCGGTTTGAGATCGAACTGACCCCGATTCATGAGAATATCGACCCAGTACCCGTCGAAGTGACGCGTCAAGACCGGTTTCGCCAGGTTCGAAAGGTCAACCACGTGCCGCGCAATCCAGAGCGAGTAGTACGGCGTTCCTGACGGACTGCCCACGTGGAGTCCAATCTGCGTTACGGACAACACGGTCAGGGGCGTAGCTGGACTTTTCGTGGTTGGGGAACGGACACCGGTGAGTAGTTCGGCGCGTAACGTGCCCAACTTGGGATGCTTCACTGTGTAGATTCCATTGGCATCGGGACTCCCGAAACCGATCACGAAATGGTGGAACTTCAGCCCGTTTTCCTTGGTCGGAAGCTTTTCTGGATCTGTCGGATCCCACTGCGGATCCGCCGGGAACTGCTGATCGCAGGGGTTGAAGCTGAACTCCGCGTGCCACCGTGACCCCGCGAGTGTGACTGGTGCCTCGGCCATACCGTCCTCCACGGGCGCGTGGGGCGCCGGTTCGACAGTAGTAGCCGGGGGTCGCGCGCACATCCGTGAGACTACCTGTTTCTCCTCGAGCGGCGGTTCCCGGCAGACCGGTGAAGCTGCGTATTCCCCGATCGTTCAACCGCCGTCGCAATTCGGCGGCGTGTCGCCAAATACCCGCAATCCCACGGGGCCGGACCTGGCCAGTCTGAGGCTACGCTGTCGCCACACGTGAACGAAGCGGTAAACGTCACGGGACCGGTGCGCCATCGTCACATGTCAGGAGCCACGTTGAGCACAGCCCGAACAGCCCGTTCCTGTCTCACGTTGGCACGAACCTACTACGGTCGGGTCTCCGCGTCATCCACCAACAGTGAGACGCTCCGTCTCATTGCGAGGGGCGGAGGCAGAGTGGCCAGCGGGAGGCGCGGTGCACGTTCCGCGCCGGCGCACGAACACACGCGGCGTGGGCCAAGACGCCTCGTTGCCGAGCTTCGAATGGTCGGCGAGCTCGGTTTTCACCTACGCGGCCTAGCGGCGTTCAGTTGCCCGGAGGCCGGCCTGCGATTCGAGACGATCCAGCCGGGAACACTGCTCGCGGCCGCGAACGACGACACGACGCTGGCAGGCGCAATCTGTCGAGTCATCGCTTACCGGGGACGATTCGCAGTGAGCAGCGGACTCATCGCCATTAACTTGATGATGAAAGCAACCGGACACGTCGAGATCCGACTCACCGCCAGTCTCTCCCGCGCGGGCCGCAACAGAGGGTCGCCGAGCGGAACTGACTCGTCCGCCCGCGTGAGTCCCTTCACCGCACCGCGTTGAGTACACCGCGTCGGGTTGACTCGCGCGAGCTTACTGTGCGACCATGCTCGCCTCGAAAAGGGGGGTGGGCCGAATGCAATGCTCGCTCGAACGCGGAGTCCTCACGCTGGTGGCCTTCCTGGTGGCAGCATTCGCGCCGATGATGGGTGGGCCGGCGAGTGCGCAGGTGCAGGAAGGCGCCACCATGACCGTGCTGCGCGGCGAAGTGGCGGTGATTCGGCCAGATGGGAGCGCGTCGCAGCCGGCGCCCACTGGCACGCTGGTCCGGCGCGGCGACGAGATCAGGACCGTAGGTCGCTCTGGCGCGCTGATCACCTTCTTCATCGGCACCGAGCTGGAGATGGGTGAGGACACGGCCCTGGTTGTGGACGAGATCAGCAATCGCGACGGCGTGATCAACGTTTCCCTAAAGCAGTCGTTCGGCGCCACGCTCAACCGCGTCTCGGCACTCACGGATCCGCGGTCCGTTTACCGCGTGGACGCCGGCGGCGCGGTTGCCCTGGTTCGAGGCACACAGTTCCTCATCGTCGGACCTACGGCGGATGGCCTGGTGGCAATTGCCTGCATGGAGGACTGTGATAGCCGCACCACATTCGCCGGCTGTCCACTTAGCCCTTTCACCGGATACACGCTCCAGGTCGAGAACCATGCGCCCGTGTCCCAGTGCGTGTCTTACGCGGTTCGCTCCGGCTACTGGGCATCCGCCAACGACGCGCTGACCGCCGCGGAACAGGACTTGCAGGGGTCGGTGAACGGCGTGCCCGCCGGTCAGGCGCCGCGGGGCAATCCCAACAGCCGCGGCACCACCAAAGACCGTGATGAACGCAACCGCGATCCGCAGATTGAGACCAACACACCGCTCCCGCCCGGCACCGTGGCGCCCTGTGGCGTGAACACCGTGAGCGGCGGCTTCGGCGTGACTACCACGGTGCACCAGCTCGGGGCAACGAGTGGGAGCTTCCCGTTTAGCTACGATGCGTTCAGCATTCCGGACAAATTCGAGGTCGTGTACCAGGGCACCACGGTCTTCACCACGGGCGGCTTCGTCTCCGGCAGCGGCTCCGCGGTCATCCCGTTCTCTGGCACGGACGGCTTCGTCACGGTGATCGTAACCGGCAGCACCGTCGGAACGGCGTGGAACTATCAGGTGTCCTGCCCGGGAACCACCAGCGGGGCATCCGTGACCCCCACTCCCCAGCCGCAGGGATCGAGCGCGCGCCCGCCCACGCGCTGATGCTTGACGGGCGGGGTCGCCAGGGATCATCCTTGCGGCCCCGCCCCGAAACCAGCCGGGGCCCGGGCGATGGGAGCGGCCGTTTTGACAGCTCGGCGACCTGGTGTCGGCCAACGCGTGTGGGCATTGCTACTTGCCGCGTTGCTCGCCTTGCCCGTTCCGGCGGCCGCGCAGGTCCAGGACGGCGCCACGCTCACAGTGCTCCGGGGCCAGGTGGCAGTCGTTCGATCGGACGGTTCCGCGGTGCAGCCAGCGCCGAGCGGCACGGTGGTACGCGCGGGTGACGAGATCCGCACCCTCACCAAGGCGGGCGCTCTCATCACGTTCTTTGTCGGCACTGAGATCGAGATGGGCGAGGACACGGTGATCCAGGTGGAACAGGTGAACGTCCAGTCTGGCGCCGTTAATGTGTCGCTCAAGCAGGTCGTCGGGATGACGCTCAATCGAGTCACCGCGTTGTCGGATCCCCGTTCTAGCTACCGCATCGACGCGGGCGGAGCGGTGGCGGTGGTCCGGGGCACCACGTTCCTGATGTTTGGACCCACACCTGACGGTTTCGCTGGCATCGTGTGCCTGAGCGACTGCGACAGCCAGACCACGTTTGCCGGGTGCCGCATGGCGCAGAACCTGGGCTACTGGGTGGAGGTGGCCCGAAACCAGGTGGTCTCGGAATGCCAGGCCTTCGTCCCTCACGGCGGGTTCTGGAACGGCGCGGCGGAGGCGATCACCAGCGCCGCCCAGGCCGCCCAGGGAACCGTTCTGGGGGTGCCCCCGGGTCAGCTACCGGGCGGCAGTCGACAAGAGCTTGAGGCGAAGATCCGCCAGGCCCTGCGCGAGCCAGATCGTCCGCCCACCGCCGCGAGCGGTAGCGGCGATCCGTGTGCGCCAACGGAGGCTCCCCCACCTGGCGGCACCACGATATCCGTGGGTGGCGTGAGCCGATTCGAGGGCAACGCAGGCACCCAGACGTTCCAATTTCCGGTCAGCCTATCCGCCAGCAGCGCGCAGGTGGTGACCGTCCAGTACGCCACGCAAAACGGTACCGCCACCGCCGGGAGCGACTACACGGCGACCAGCGGCACGCTCAGCTTTGCGCCCGGCGTAACCAACCAGAATGTGAACGTCCAGGTGAGCGGTGACACGGTGGTCGAGCCAGACGAGACATTTACACTGCAGTTTGCAAATCCGACCAACGCCACGTTCTCCGGCAGCTCGCTGGCGACCGGTACCATCCGCAACGATGACGGCCCTCCAGACCTCCGGGTGTTCCCCGCGTTCGTCACGGAGGGGAACACGGGCACCACCAACCTGGTATTCCTCGCGATTTTGAACCGGCCCGCAATCACAACGGTTGCGGTCAACTACAGCACGAGCGACGGCACCGCAACCGCGGGCTCCGACTACGCGGCTAGCGGCGGCACGGCGGTCATCAACGTGGGCCTCCTCACCACCACGATCAGCGTTCCAGTCTCCGGGGACGTGGCGATTGAGCCGGATGAGACGCTGTTCCTGAATCTCTCAGGCGCCGTTGGCGCGAACCTGCTGACCACCCAGACCATCGGACTTATCGCGGATGACGACGGCCCGATCACCGTATCAGTACAACCCGGCTTCGCCACGGAGGGCGGATGCGGCTCCACGAGCACGCTCCAGTTCCTCGTCACGCTGAACCGCACGTCCACCAGCCCCGTGACGGTCCAGTACGCCACCAGCAACGGCAGCGCCACGGCAGGCGCCGACTACACCGCGGCCAGCGGTACGGCCACCATCCCAGCGGGATCGCTCAGCGCGACTGTGACCGTGGCGATCACACCAGATACAACGGCAGAGCCGGTGGAGACCTTCAACCTGACGTTGTCAAACCCAACCAACGCCGTGATCGGCACCGGCACGGCCACCGGGACCATCTTCGACGACGACTAGGCTGGAGGGAAGTAGGCCCCCGGCCTCACCGCGCCTTTGCCGTGTAGGTGCCATCCACGATCTTGGTCACGTCCGGCGCCGGCTGCTTGATGGCTCCCGACTCGATCAACATATCCAGGACGGCCCGGGCGCCGGCGACGTCCACTTCGCTGGCCTTTGGGATCGCGCCCGCTCGCTCCACGTACTGCTCGTAGGCGCGACCGGCCTCCACGCTGGTGACGCCGAGCGACGTGGCGAGCAGGTCGACGGCCTCGATTTTGTTGCGCGGCTCGGCGATCCACCGATCGGCAGCGATCAGAGCACGGACGAAACGCACAGCCACCGCCTCATTCTGGAACGCCCAGTCCGGACGGGTTGCGACGACGTCCGACTGGAACTCCGGCACCAGATCATAGGCCTGTCCCAGTAGTTTGAGCCCACTGGCCTGGAGCCGAGCGGAATACGCGGCATCCACCAACGCCGCTACGGCCGTACCGTTCATCACCGAGGCGGCCTGGAGATCCGGCTTCGGGAACGCGAGCAGCTTCAGGTCCCCATCTGCCAGTCCACGGCTCTTGAGTGCTCGTCGCGTGAGCTGGTGCAAGGCGCCATCTGCCGGGCCCGTCCCCACGGGCTTTCCCTTGAGATCGCCGATCTGGCCGCTATCCGGTCCTCCGATGATGGCGTACGCTGCGCGGTTTACCGCCCCCGCGACTGCAATCATCTCCTGCGTGGCGCGCCCAGACGTCCAGGCCCGAGCAATCACCTCAGTCGGCAGCACCGCCATCTCGCGATTCCTGCCGCGAAGCTCCGCTGCCCCCTTCTCCACATCCTCGCGGAATCGCTCGACCTCCAGACTCTCCTGTCGGAAGAACCCGCGCTGCGCCGCAACGTCTGTCTGGAAGCTGGCGAGAGACGCGGGCGGTGCCGAAAGTCGCACGCGGGCAACAGGCACTGGGGACGGGGAGGGCGAAGGGGAGGGAGATGCGATCGGCACCGATGGCGCCGATACACTCGCGGATGGTCCCGGCGGTGTGGCGGGCGACGTCTCCCCGGATGGAGCTGGTGGCGGCACGCAGCCACCAGCGGCTAGCACCATGAGTGCGAAGCCGGTCGCCGCGAACATGCGACGAAAGGAGGCATTGGGTCCCGACTGGGGGCGTCCCAACGGTCGTATCAGCGTGGACGCCCTGCCCCGTGATCTCCACATGTTGACGGGAGGAATTGTATCTGGTGACGTAAGTCCCAGAGTTCCCGTTTAGCCGCCAGATGCGCGGCAGTGAGCCGCCGGGGGCGTGCGTATAATAGCCCCGCCCGGCCGTCCGCCGGAGCCCCAGATGCCCTCGGGGCCGAGGCACCATGCCGCGTCGCAAGCGAAAGTCAGCCCCCGCTGACTTACCCGTCCTACCCGTTCGGGACACCGTCCTGTTCCCGCACGTGGTGACCCCGTTGTACATCGACCGCGACCGCTCCCTGCGCGCGATCGAGGAAGCCATGGGTACCGGACGGACGCTGCTGGTGCTCGCCCAGCGCGATCCGGACGTGCAGCGTCCCCGCCCGGAGGACCTGTACGAGGTCGGCACGGAGGCCATCGTTGGGCGGGTGCTCAAGATGCCTGACGGGTCGACATCCGCGCTCGTCCAGGGGCAGCGACGCGTCCGCGTGGTGGGGCCTTCCAGTGATGACCAGTTTCTGAGACTGCTCGCTGAACCCGTTGAGGAGCCGCGGTACGAACGCGACGAGGTGGAGGCGCTGATGCGCGCCGTGCTCGGTTTGTACGAGAAGAGCGTACGGCTGAGTCGGACCATCCAGGATGAGCATTACGTCGCGGCCATGAACATCGATGAGCCGGGCTGGCTGGCTGACTTCGTGGTCTCAGATCTGGACATCGCCGTGAGCAGCCGCCAGGAGGTGCTGGAGACGATCGACCCGGTGGAGCGGCTCCAGCGCGCGAGCCTGCTGCTCGCCAAGGAGCTTGACGTGCTCGAGCTCCAGAGCCGCATCCACAGCCAGGTCCAGGCCGAAGTGGACAGCCACCAGCGCGAGTTCTTCCTCCGCGAACAGATCAAGGCGATCCAGAAGGAGCTCGGCGAGCAAGACTCCCACACTCGTGAGCTCGCCCGCCTGCGCGAGAAGATCGAGGCGGCTGGGCTGCCCACCGCCGCGCGCGAGCGGGCGGATGAGGAGCTAGACCGCATGGCCGGACTCCCCACGATGTCGCCGGAGATCGGCATGGTGCGGGCGTACCTGGAGTGGCTGGGGGCGCTGCCCTGGAGCACCACGACCACAGACAATCTGGACGTGGACCACGCAGCCCGAGTGTTGGAGCGGAACCACCACGGTCTGGCCAGCGTGAAGGACCGGATACTCGAATACATCGCCGTGCGGAAGCTGGCGGCTGATCGCATGCGGAGTCCGATCCTCTGTTTTGTGGGACCTCCGGGGGTGGGAAAGACCAGCCTGGGTCGATCCGTCGCGGAGGCGCTGGGACGAAAGTTCGCGCGCGTCTCGCTGGGGGGCGTACGCGACGAGGCCGAGATCCGCGGACACCGCCGCACGTACATCGGGTCGTTGCCTGGCCGCATTATCCAGACCATGCGGACCGCCGGCAGTGCCAACCCGGTCTTTGTGCTGGACGAGATCGACAAGCTCGGTCTGGACTTTCGCGGCGACCCCTCCTCTGCGCTCCTGGAGGTGCTTGATCCAGAGCAGAATAGCGCGTTCTCCGACCACTACCTGGAAGTGCCCTTTGACCTCTCGCGCGTGATGTTCATCGCCACCGCGAACATGCTTGACCCGGTCCCCGCCGCGCTTCGCGATCGGATGGAGGTCATCGAGCTCTCTGGCTATATCGAGGACGAGAAGGTGGCGATAGCCCGCCGCTTCCTGGTGCCGCGACAGATCCGCGAACACGGGCTGCGAGCGTCTCAGCTCCGCCTGCCGGAGGCGACCCTACGCCAGGTCGTGCGCGAATACACGCGCGAGGCGGGGGTCAGAAACCTGGAGCGCCACATCGGAACGATCTGTCGCAAGGTGGCGCGCAAGGTGGCCACGGGCGACCCACCCAGACCCACGATCAGCGCCCGCGGACTTGCGGAGTGGCTGGGTCCCGCCAGATACCGCCACAACGCGGCGGAGCTCCAGGACCAGATCGGCGTGGCCACGGGGGTGTCGTGGACGCCGGTGGGCGGCGACGTGATGACCGTTGAGACCACGCTCATGACGGGCAAGGGGCAGCTCACGCTGACCGGCCAGCTTGGGGACGTCATGAAAGAGTCCGCACAGGCCGCGCTCAGCTATGCGCGGGCCCGGGCCCACGAGCTCGGCGTGGCGGACCGCTTCTACGAGAACACGGACATCCACATCCACGTGCCCGCCGGTGCCATTCCAAAGGACGGCCCGTCCGCCGGCATCACCATGGCAACCGCGCTGCTCTCCGCCCTCACACGGCGACCGGCGCACCGCCAGGTGGCAATGACCGGCGAGATCACCCTGCGGGGGAGGATCTTGCCCGTGGGCGGCGTGCGCGAGAAGGTGATAGCCGCGCACCGCGCCGGCATGAAGACATTTGTGCTGCCGCAGGACAATCTGGTGGACCTTGACGAAGTGCCCGTCAACGCCCGCCGCGGCCTGGATTTTGTGCCCGTGGCCACGATGGATCAGGTTCTGCGTGTGGCGCTGGGCAAGCAGGCGCGCACGACACCCTCGGCGCGGTAGACGCGTTCACTTCAGAGGGCAGCGGCCATGCGCCGAGGCCCTGAAGACGCCGAACGGACGAGCGTCTAGCGCTCATCTCCCATGTCGGAGTCATCAGCGATGGGCGTCTCTTCCATGCTGGCGTCCGCGGCGTCCGCGTCCGGCTCCAGCTCTTCCATGCTCTCCTCTTCCTCATCCTCGTCGAAGTCGCGGAAGACGGAGTCACGCGTGTACGAGCGGATGTCTGCTGGGGCCTGGGTGGGGAACGACGGGCGTGACCGCATGCTGGGGTGGCGGAACACCTCTCGGATGATCACGCGGACGTGGGATTCGTCGATCGACGTGATAGCCGCGGCGTAGCGGTTGCCGATCTCAGCCAGCTTCAGGACCCGCTGGGCGAGTTTGGGCTCAAGCTGGCCTACCGTCTGGCCGGTCTGGGCCACTAGCTGGACCAGTCCGCCGGCGATCCGGAGCTCCAGCTTGTCTCCCGGCGCCAACGTGGCAATCGTGTTGAAGCGCGGCCGATCCACCAGGTCCGTCACCGCTGTTTTGCCGCTCTCCTCGATAAACAGGCGCGGATCCACAACGGCGGCAGCCGGAGGGGGCGATCCCGCCGCCACGTCCTGGATGAGCTGCTCCAGGCGGCTCAGGTTCTTCGCCGCGATGGTGTTGCTGGGATCCAGCCGTGCCGCCTCCTGGTAGGCCTCTCGCGACTCCGCATACCGCCCCAGCTCCATCAGCGCCTTACCAAGGCGGTTGTGCGAGTCTACGTCCTCAGGGAACAGCTCCAGCAGCTCTCGATTGACGTCTGCCGCCTCCTGCCAGCGACTCTGCATAGCAAGCTGGACCGCCTTCTCCGAGCGGAGCCGCCGAATGCGCAGTCGATCTTCTGAGGGGGAGACGGCCATGGGGGGCACCTCAAGTCAGCGTTGCCAGCGCATACGTGGCCGGTAAACGGTGACACCATCGTCCGCGAACAGGACGACGTAAGCGGAATTGGAGCATTATAGTCACCGCTTGAGACGCAAACAGACATTAACGGTCTGGCTGCGAATCACAAACGCGTCTCACGCTACCGAGTGTCCCCGGTATCGTTGACACCCATAGGCGGGCGTGGCTATGGTCATGTCGGCCTCTACGTAAGGGTCTTCGCCAGGCGAGCCCTTCAGGAGCCCCGTGAGAACAGCGAAACGGTCACCGGCTGATACGAGGTACCCGCCCGCTTCGCACGGCTCGCTCCTAGAATAGCTCGGGGTTGATCATGCAGATGACTCGCCGGCCCGTCGCACGTCTCGGCGGCAGGCGCTTTCCCCTCAGGCTCGCGTTGCTCGTCTCGGTCTGTCTCGTGGTGACCACGAGCCTTGCCCAGACGCCGATCGCCGCGCAGGGCGCCACGCCATTCGACCTACGCGCCATCGTGCCCGCGTCGGAAAGCCTGCCGCCCGGATTCACCGCGGACGCCGGTCGCACCGTATACGAGGAGCGGGCCTCTGGCGAGGTGGTGCACGAGCTACGGTACGTCCGCGAGGAGAGCGAGTCCAACCTGAAGACGGGGCCCGTCGAGATCGGCTTCGCGATCGCTCGGACCGCCTCCACCCAGGAGGCGACGCGCTCGCAGAACGCCACGCGCGACTCGCTCACTCAGGCTGGCTGGGCGGAACGACCGGTTCCGCTGCTGGGCGACGAGGCGCTGGGCTTCGGACAGGGTGCACCGGTCGGTGGCCGGGTGGCGTTCGCCTACGTCTTTAGATTTGGACGATACGTGCTGGGAACCACGGTCGTCGGGCGCTCGCCGAGTACCACGATGGACGACGCCATCGGCATGGCGATTCGTTTCTCGGCAAAGCTGGACACGGCCCTGGCCCAGCAGCCGTCCAGCGAGCTCCGTGGCAACGCACCGCCACCCACCACCGTTCCCAGCAGTACGGCAACAGCCCCGACGCCGGGCAACACCGTGATGTCCGTGGCTCCGCCGCCCGTGGCGTCCGCGCCCCCCACCTCGGCCGGCTCTAGCTCCTCCAGCTCTGGCACGAGCTCCGGCCCATCCGTGAGCGTGCCGACGATAGTGGCGGACGCAAGTCTTGCTGACGCGCCCGAAGTGGGTGATGGATTCCGCCTCGGAGGCTTCTCCGGGCTCTTCTCCCTAGACAAGGCCGGCACGCTCTTTGCCACCCTTACTGACCGCGGACCAAACGGAGAGATCCGCGTAAGCGGCAAGAAGCAGATGGCCTTCCCGGTTCCGGAGTACACGCCCCGCGTGGTGCGCTTGAAGCTGGAGGGCTCCAAGCTCAAGGTGACCGACGTGGTCATGCTGAAGCTGGCGGAGGGCTACACAGATACCGTGACGCACTCACGCGAGATCACGGGACTGCCCGGCATCGAGGAGCAAGGTGACGTTCCATTCGACCCCGCCGGCAAGGTCCGCCTGCCGCTTGACCCAAACGGCGTCGACTCCGAGTCCATCGCTCTGGACACGCGCGACGGCTCCTACTGGATCGGGGAGGAGTACGGACCCAGCATCCTCCACGTGGCGCCAGACGGTACCATCCGGTCGCGTCTGGTTCCGGTTGGGTATGGCATCGACGCACCTGGCGAGGGTGTGATCGAGATGTTGCCTTCGGTCTTGACGCGCCGCAAGGTGAACCGCGGCTTCGAGGGTATCGCGCTCTCGCCAGATGGTTCGCGGCTGTTCGCCATCATGCAGAGCCCGCTCTCCAACCCGGACAAAAAGACGGGCGAAGCCTCACGAAATATCCGCATCGTGGTGGTCGACTCGTCGAATGCAGATGATCCGAAGCTGGTCGGCATGTACGTGTACCGCGCGGAGGCGTACACCGAGGTGGGCGCAATCGAGCAGGATGACGTGAAGATCGGCGACATTGCCGCGCTGACGAATCAGCGGCTGCTGGTGGGCGAGCGTGACAGCGCGGAGAACGGCACCCACAAGAAGGTGTACCGCGTCGATCTAGACGGGGCCACGGACGTGACCGATCGGGGGGAGTCCGGCGGACGGACGATCGAGCAGATGACAGACGCGGATTTCAAGCGCGCCGGGATCGAGATGGTCCGCAAGTCCATGGTGGTGGACCTGGCAACGCTAGGTTATCGACCTGACAAGCTGGAAGGCCTGGCCGTAGTGGATCCAAACACGTTGGCCGTGATCAACGACAATGACTTCGGTATTGCCTCAATCGACGATCGCGCGAAGATCGTGAAGAGCGGCGCCCAGTCACGGCTCATCGTCGTGCGGCTGCCTGACGCCCTGCGCTAACTGGGGCCGCTCAGGCGGTGCGTGCGGAAACCGGCGCCTCTATCAGGCCCTCCCGCATCCCAATCACCACCGCCTCCAGCTTGGAGTGAGCCGATAGTTTCTCCAGGATGCGCTTCACGTGCGTCCGCAACGTATGCTGTGTGACCACCAGCGTTTCCGCCAGGGCTTCACCGTCCAGGCCGTTCGCGAGATGCTGCAGGATCTCCAGCTCACGCGCGGTAAGCACCGCGGATCGCAGCGCACCAGCCCGCTGTTCGCGCTGATACTCCATGACGCGCGTCAGCACCGCGGAAGGGATGACCATCTCTCCACGGGCGGCTCGCCGCAGCCGGTCCACCACGTTGTCAAGGGAATCCGTGGTGAACACACAGCCCATCACGCCCTCGTCCACAGCGGCCGCCAGGTCGGCAATAGCATCCTCACCCAGCAACGCCACCACGCGGACTGATGGGTCGCGCTGGCGTACGACGCTCAGGAGCGACTCACCGCTGGCCGCGCGCATGTCCGCGTCTATCAAGAGGACGTTCGGCCTGTCCAGCTTGACGAGCTCAAGAGCCTCGTCGCGATCCGCGGTGTGACCCACCAGGAAGATGTCACCGGCGCTCGCGAGCACGCGCTGCAGCGCCTCTGCCAGCAGGCGCTGGCGCGTCACCGCCAGCGCGCGGATGGCGACCGTGGGAGCGGCCGTGGGCCAGCTGGCCTCACGCGAACGTCCGAGCACGCGGCGCGCCCGGGCGCCCAGCTCGCGGATGTCAAAGGGCTTCGTGACGAAATCGTCAGCGTAAGCTTCTATGCCTTCCGCCCTGATGCGCGGATCCACGACGGCCGATACCAGGATGACGGACGCGTCCGTCACGGCGCGAAGTTGACGGCACAGCTCGAAGCCGTGCGTATCCGGCAGCATCAGATCGATCACCAGCAGGTCCGGGCCAAAGCCGGGCGCCAGATCCAGTGCCTCACGGCCGTCGCGAGCCTCCGCCACCTGGAACCCCACGCGATCGAGCGCCCGGCGCAGCATCAATCGCAGGTCGGCGTCGTCGTCCACGACCAGCGCGCGCGGACCCCTGACCGCCGCCGGCGCTCCTCCCGCGGCAGGATCTACGCTCAATGCAGCCTCGCGCCGAGTGTACCGGACAAGTCCACCCACCACAAGGCGCAGCGCCCCGCGAACGCGGCAGGTGTGAGATCTGCGTCACGATTTCGAGAATTCCAGCCCCTACCGCGTCGCGCGGCCGTATACTCTTGTAGCGGCGAGCCTTCTGGCGAGCCAAGGCCGAGTCACTCGCGCGGACAAGGACGTGCCGGCGCGATGAACGGGGAAACCGACGTAGGCGAACGGCGCGTGCGCGCCCAGGGCAGCCCTTTCCGTCCGAGCCCAATGCTAACCCCGTAGGCCTGAGAAGGGGACCACTCTAGCGCTGCGCTGCCTCACGGCCCGCGGCGAGAAACGAGGTCCCCCGTGACCACCTTACTTAGGGGCCTGCTGGGCACGCTAGACGGCGGGCTCACCGGGCAGAGCCGGCGCAATCTACTCGCCGTGAGCCTGGCGTCCTTCCTGGCCTCCGTCGGCTTCATGGTGGTGATGCCACTGCTGCCCACGCTCCTGCGCGAGACCAGCGCAGACGGAGCGGCCAACATGGGCCTGTGGCTGGGATTGGCTATCAGCGTGGCTCCGCTGCTGACGGCCGCCACCGGGCCGCTCTGGACGGCTATGGGCGAACGGCTGGGGCATAAGATGATGATCGAACGATCGCTCGTCTTCGTGGGCCTGGCCATCGGCGCCCTGGCGATCGTGGCGTCCCCTTCTCAGGTCGTCGCGGTGCGAGCCATCATTGGCGGCCTCGGGGGCACATCGGTTGCTGCCCTTGCCGCCATCACGGCGGGCACCCCACGGCGGCAGCTTGGCCCGGCCGTAGGCACCCTCCAGGCGTCTCAAACAGCGGGTTCCATGGTTGGCCCGGCTATCGGCGGGCTCCTGGGCGCGGCGGTTGGCATGCGTGAGGCGTTCCTCATCTCAGGCGCAGTGTTTCTGGCGGCCCTGGTCCTGGTGCACTACCTGTTCCGTGACGGCCCCGCGCCCATCGAGGCGACCCCTCGCGCCAGCCGCGAGTCGGCGCGGCCCGGCGGTCTCTTCAGCGCCGGTCTAGTCGCCGCCCTCATCGCCGGCTTCCTGGTGCAGTTTGTCGAGGGTGGCTTGCTGGTGTTCCTGCCGCTTCAGCTTGCCAACCTGGGCGCGGAGGAGGAGTCTCTACCCTGGATCATGGGGATGGGCCTCTCACTGGTGTACCTCGCGGCGACGATCTCCGCCGCCGTTGCAGGACGCCTGGCCGCCAAGCACTCACCGGTCATGCTACTCCGCTGGACGGCGCTGGCCGCTCTGGCCGCGGTGATCCCCCTGGCGCTCGCGACCACCTGGATCCAGTTCCTGGGCGCGCGCATCCTCCTGGGCCTGGTAGCGGGCGCCGCTCCCACGCTGATCTACGCCACGGCGGCCACGCTCGCCACGGCCGAGCAGCGCGGGCGGGTGGTCAGCTTTGTGTCCAGCGCCGGCATCCTGGGCTGGGCCGCCAGCCCTCTGGCCACCGGCACGCTGGCGCAGGATCATCCAACAGAGGTGGTGAGCTGCGCGGTGGGTATCTACGCCGTGGTGGCTGCTACGTTATTCGCGCTGGAGCACGGGCTCCCGGGCCGGCTGGGTCTGCCCATCTCGGCGCTGCCGCGATTGGTACATGCGCTGGCCGGGCTTGGTCAGGGGCTGACAGCGCGCGGCGCCGAGATCGCGACGACTCCGCGCCCGCCGCTGTACTCGCGAACCGAGGTGTTCTCCGCACTGACTCAAGGGACTGGACCCCGCAGTGGCGAGATCCTGGCGGCGGCCGCCCAGATGGGTGTGTGGATGCCCACGGAGCTGCGGAGCAGTTTCGGCACACTCGATCGGTTCGCGGTCCGGCTCCCCACCATCCTCGCACGCCTGCGGGCGGGTCACGATGCCGAAGCGATCGGCCAGGACCTGAGCCCCATGGGTGGCGCCTGGAACGTGAACCGGACCGTGGAGATCGCAGCCGGCTTCCTGGCGGATCGGCTGAACCGCTCCCGCTGAGCACTGTCCGAAGCGAATGTGATCGGCGGCGACAAACGTCGCCGCGGTCCACCCGCCCCTCGTCGCCGGGCGTCACGCCACGATCGACGTTTCCGTTGTGTCTCGTGAAGCCAGGGGGCAGTGGGGGGCCACGTGACCGCGACGGGCGCAGCGCTGACAACCGAACAGGTGCTGGCGCTGCTGCCCGGCTCACCCGCGCAGAAGGCGGCCCGCGGCCTGGCAACGCCCCGTCCGTGGACTGGACTTGGCCGCTCAGCAGACGCCTTGTGGGGCGACTGCAGGGGCAGCGCCAAGGATCCGTACTCCGTTGCCGTACACCTGGAGGGGCCAGCCTACAAATGCTCGTGCCCCAGCCCACGGCACCCTTGTAAGCACGCGGCGGGGCTGATGCTGCTTGTCGCCGAGCAGCCTGCCACGGTGACAGCAGAGGCGCCCCCGGACTGGGTGACCGAGTGGCTGACGGCCCGCGTCCAGCGGGCCGAGCGCAAAGCCGCCCGCGCCGCGGAGCCGCCCAGCGTCGACGTGGAGGCCCAGGCTCGCCGCGCGGCCCAGCGCGAGGAGCGCGTCAACGACGGCGTCGCGGAGCTGTCTCAGGCGCTTCACGACGTCATGCGCCGCGGCCTGGGGGCCGTTCAGCAGGAGGGACCAGCGTTCTGGTTCCGTCTGGCCGCTCGAATGACCGATGCGCAGGCGCCTGGGCTGGCAACACGCGTGGAGGCGCTCAGCCGCATCGCGGGGGCGGACGAGGACAGCACAGCCCGACCGGTCGAGCAAGTCTCGCTGCTGCACCTGCTGGCGCGTGGCCACGCCAGGCTTAGTGACCTGGCACCACCCTTGCGCGCAACTGTCCGGACCCAGCTCGGCTGGTCGCAATCCCAGGCAGATCTCGCGGTCCGACCGGGCACGGCGGACCGCTGGCTGGTGGTTGGCTCGGTCCTGGCGACAAACGGCTCGCTCCGATCGAGGCGAACGTGGCTCGTGGGAGCGGAGAGCCACCAGATTCACCTCCTCGTGGATCACGCCCACGGGACCGTCGCGTTTGAAACCTCTTATGCCGTTGGGTCCCAGATGATCGCGGAAGTCATTCCGTACGACGGCGCGTTTCCGCTACGCGTGATCGTGAAACACCGCTCGGTCATCCAGGCACCCGCGGCTCGATGCCTGCCCACGGCGACGATTCGCGAGTGCATGGACCAGTACGCCCGAGCGATCTCGCTGGATCCATGGATCGCGTGGTTCCCGATGCTCCTCGCGAACACGATCCCGGTGGAGCACGGTGGCGCGATGCTCGCGGTCGACGAAGCAGGTCACGCGCTACCGCTCTCCTGGTCCCTCGAGCAGGCCTGGCCGCTTATCGCCCAGAGCGGCGGACGTCCACTGGACCTGTTCGGCGAGTGGGACGGACAACGCCTGACGCCGCTCAGCGTGCTGGACACATCCGGAGGAGCTCGGCCTCTCACGGAGTGCATCGAGTGACGACCGCGAAAGACCTGGTCACGTTGGCGATCGTGGGGCTTGACCAGGCGCCTGCCGCATCCGCGACGCGCGCCCTGGGGGAGGGCTCCACGAATGGCGGTCAGGCACCACCAGAGAGGCTGCTAGACCTGCTAGCGCTTCACGCACACCGTGCACGCGTTGCGCAGCGACCCTTGCACGTCTCCCACGCCCAGCCGACGCCGGCGCCAGGGGAAACCCGTCAGACGTGGTTTCCACCCCCATCGCTCCTGGAGCTCATCGGCCGCGCTGGACCCCAGGTTGCTCCCGAGCTCACCACGTTGTTCACGCTCATGGCGGAACGGGAGGTCCTGCTGCCCCCTTCACTGATTCCGCCGGTCCTCTCAGCCTGCGGCAACATCCGCTCGTTGAGAGGTCCACTCGGCCAGGTGGTGGGCGAGCGAGGGCGCTGGCTTGCCCAGCTAAACACGGCGTGGCGGTGGCTTCTGGCGAGGGACCGCGACGAGGAGACGTGGAACGACGCGACCACGGGGATCCGCGCTGATTGGCTCACCTCGCTACGCGGCGCAGACCCGGAGCAGGCGCGGCACCGCCTGCTCCAGGTGTGGCCAAACGAGAACAGCGCCGACCGGGCGATGCTCGTGGCCACACTGGCCACCGGTCTGTCGATCGCCGACGAGCCTGACCTCGAGCGCCTGCTGGACGACCGCTCGGAAGTGGTGCGAACCGAGGTGGCCACCCTGTTGGCGTCCATAGACGGATCGCGACTGGCAGCGCGGGAACGCGAGCGGGCGCGCGCCTGGATTCGCGTGGAGCGAAGCGTCTGGCGCAAGGTCGCGCTGAGCTTCTCACTCCCGCGTAGTCGCGACAATGAGCTCGCCCGCGACGGCTACGCGGCCACGCGCGGCAAGGCTGGAGTGGGCGCCGCGATGCTGACGCAGTGCCTCCAGCGGCTCCCGCCGCCCTGGTTCGAGGCGGAGTGGAACGCGCCGGCCGCGACCATCCTGGACTGGGCGCTGGAGAGCGAGTTCGCCGACGTGTTCAAGCCCGGCTGGCTTTCCGCGGCCACCACGTTCCGGTCGGCGAAGTGGCTAGAGCTGCTCCTGGAGCGCACCGACCTTCACGGACTGCTGGCTCTGGTGCCGGCCGCGCTGCACATCGTCCCAGCAGACCGCCGCGGCCCATTGCTGCTCCAAATCGCAGAGCGGTTCAACCCGGAGGAGCTCACGGACCTGGCGCTCACGCTGGATGGATCCGGGCCGCCGCTCGACGCCACCACCAGCCGCTCGCTCGCGGCGATCGCAAACCGGATCAACACGGACGGGCGCGCCAGGAGCGGCACCGCCACCCTGACCGCGTCCCGTCTCGGTCGAGCAATTGCACGCCATGGGCCCATCAACATCCTGGCCGAGCTGCTTGAGACGCTGCACAGCAACGCCGAGCCCGACGACAGCTTCAACTCCCCGGCGGCCATCGCCAGACGCCGAATCGAGATGCACGAGGAGCTCTCAGCATGACCGACAGCACTTCAGTCCTACGACAGGCCGCCGAGACAGAATTCCAGGAAGAGCTGGCGCACCTGGCCGCGCAGGACCACCGGCAGCGGCCACCAAGCTGGAAGCTCTCACCGTGGGCCGTGGCCACGTACATCCTGGGCGGAGGCCTGGACGACGGCTTCGAGATCACGCCCAAGTACGTGGGGAATCGCCGGCTCGTGGAGATCGCCATCGCCACCCTCGCCACCGATCGTGCGCTGCTCCTGCTGGGCGTTCCGGGCACGGCCAAGACTTGGCTGGCCGAGCACCTGGCCGCGGCAATCTCCGGCGACTCCACGCTCATCGTTCAGGGCACCGCGGGCCTGGCCGAGGAGGCCGTGCGCTATGGTTGGAACTACGCTCGGCTCCTCACTGAGGGCCCGTCGCTTGACGCGGTGGTGCCCAGCCCAATCATGCGCGCGATGCAGACCGGCCGGATCGCCCGCATCGAAGAGTTGACGCGGATCGCCTCAGATGTCCAGGACTCGCTGATCACCATCCTCTCGGAGAAGACGCTGCCCATTCCGGAGCTGGACACGGAAGTGCAGGCGGTCAAAGGGTTCAACGTGATCGCCACGGCCAACAATCGTGATCGCGGCGTGAACGAGCTGTCGAGCGCCTTGAAACGACGGTTCAACACCGTTGTCCTGCCCCCGCCGGCCACCCTGGAGGAGGAGGTGGAGATCGTCCGCCGCCGGGTGGCGAGCCTGGGACACGCCCTGGAGCTGCCCACCCAGCCGCCGGCCCTGCAGGAGGTCCAGCGCGTCGTGACCATCTTCCGCGAGCTGCGGGCGGGTACCACCGAAGACGCGAAGACCAGGATCAAGTCTCCCAGCGGCAGCATGAGCACCGCCGAGGCAATCTCCGTGGTGAGCAACGGGATGGCACTGGCCGCTCACTTCGGCGACGGGACGATCGCGGCGCGGGATCTGGCGGCCGGGCTGGTGGGCGCGGTCGTGAAGGACCCGGTCCAAGACCTCACCGTCTGGCGCGAGTACGTGGAGACGGTGGTCCGCGAGCGCGAGGACTGGCGCGACCTGTATCGCGCCTGCCGCGAGGTTGCATGAACGTCCGCTACTTCGGCGTCCGCCACCATGGCCCGGGGTCGGCCCGCGGCCTCCTGGCGGCGTTTCGTGAGTGGCAGCCGGACTGCGTGCTCATCGAGGGTCCGCCAGACGCCGCTGACGTCTTGCACCTCGCCGCCCACGAGGGCATGCAACCCCCCGTGGCGCTCATCGTGCACGAGACCGACAACGCAACGCGCGCGGCCTACTACCCGTTCGCGACGTTCTCGCCGGAGTGGCAGGCGCTGCGGTACGCGCTCTCACGCTCGGTGCCAGTCCGCTTCGTCGACATGCCGCTCAAGCACCGATTCGCGGAAGTGGAATCCGGGCATCCTTCACTCGATCACGAGGGCGAGGCCGGCGGATCGCCCGATCCGTGGGGTGCGCTGGCACGCGCGGCCGGGTGGGATGATGGCGAGGACTGGTGGGACGTGCTGGTGGAGCAGCGGCGTGGCGTCGACAGCGCCTTCGAGGCCGTGGCCGAGCTGATGGCCACGCTCCGGGCGGAGATTGAACCGGAGCCTCCGCTGCTCACCCGTCAGCGCGAGGCGTTCATGCGCCTGGCCGTGCGGGCCGCCTCGAAGGAGGGGCACGACCGCATCGCCGTGGTCTGCGGGGCCTGGCACGTGCCCGCGCTCATCCAGCCAGGGCCCGCGTCGGCGGACGTGGCGCTGACCCGCGGGCTACCAACAGTGAAGACCACCGCCACGTGGGTCCCGTGGACGATGGACCGGCTGGCTCGGGCGAGTGGCTACGGCGCCGGCGCGGACGCGCCCGGCTGGTACGCCCACCTCTGGGAACACCCGGAAGACGTGGCCGTGAAATGGTTGGCGCGCGTTGCAGCGCTCATGCGCGATGAGGGGATGGACACCTCGTCCGCCCACGTCATCGAGGCGGTTCGGCTCGCTACAGCGCTCTCAGCCGTCCGCGACCGACACGAGCCAGGCCTGGCCGAGCTCAACGAGGCGGCGCTGACGGTGATCTGCCACGGCGATCCGCTGAAGCTGGCCGTGATCCACCGCGCACTCACGGTGGGTGCAAGCCTGGGCGAGGTGCCTGACACGGTCCCGATGGTCCCCCTCCAGTGCGATCTGACGGCGCTGCAACGACGGCTGAGGCTGCGCCCTGAAGTTCACGAGCGGGTGCTGGACCTGGACCTGCGCAAGGAGACCGATCTGGAACGCAGCCATCTGCTGCACCGGCTCGCGCTGTGCGGAATACCCTGGGGAACGCTGCGCGACCGTTCGCAGCGCACCAGCACCTTTCACGAGGTCTGGGCGCTTAGCTGGCGACCGGAGCTCGCGAGCCTGGTGATTGACGCGGCGCGCTGGGGAAACTCCGTGCTGGAGGCCGCCGAGGCCCGCGTGGTCGCAACGGCAACAGACGCGAACACGCTTCCGGAGCTCACCGCGCTGATCGGGCACACGCTTCTGGCGAGCCTCCCAGCGGCAGTGGCACCCGTCCTGAAACGCCTAGCTGACCTCGCCGGCACCACGTCGGATCTGAGCGCGGTGATGGATGCCATCCCGCCGCTCGCGCGCGCCGCGCGCTACGGCGACGTGCGCCAGACGGACGCGGAGCAGCTCAAGCCCATACTGGCCTCCCTGGTTCTCCGTACCTGCGTTGGGTTCAGGACGGCGACCAGCCAGCTAGACGATGACGCGGCCATCGCCATGCGCGAGCGCATCAGCAGGGTTGACTGGGCCGTGTGGAGCCAGGACGATGGCGCGCTGCGCGACACGTGGCAGGGCACCCTCCTGATGGGAGCCGACTCCACGCCGCACGGTCAGGTGTCTGGCCGCTGCGCTCGACTGCTCCTTGAACGCGGGATCGTCGCGTCTGATTGGGCAGGCGACCGCATGAGCCTGGCGCTGTCACGCGGGTCCGACACATCCTTCGGGAGCGCCTGGCTAGAGGGCTTCCTGAGCGGCAACGGATTCATGCTGATCCACCACACTGAGCTGTGGGATGTTGTAGATCGCTGGTTGTGCAGCCTCACCCCGGAACGGTTCCAGGACACGCTCCCGCTGGTGCGACGTACCTTTGCCTCGTTCCACGCGGGAGAACGGCGTCAGCTCTGGGCCCGCGTCCTTGGAATCGATCGATCCGGCCGTGTCTGGTGGAACGACCCGATCGACAACTCCAACCCGCATCTGGGCCAGGCCATGGACACGCTGGGACAGCTCCTGGGTGTGCCCGTGAGCGCGCTGGAGGCAGTCGCGTGACCGCGCCATTACCGCTGGATGAGCGTCAGCGCCGCTGGCGCCTCGTACTGGGCAACGTGGACGATCCGCGCGGCGACGGCGGCGTGGTGCTCGGGTCGCGCGATGCCGCGATGGACGCGGCCCTGGCCGCGCTCTACAACGGCGACGAGGGGGAAGAGCGGCGCGGCAGCCTGGCCGCGTCGGCGCCCAAGGTGGCACGGTGGCTGGGCGACATCCGCGAGTACTTTCCATCCTCGGTCGTACGAGTGATGCAGCAGGACGCGTTCACGCGCCTGGGACTCCGCCAGATGCTCTTGGAGCCGGAGCTGCTCTCAGAGGTGGAGGCAGACGTGGGGCTGGTGGCCACGCTGATCTCGCTGCGGGGTGTGATGCCCGAGAAGGCAAAGGAGACGGCCCGGATCGTCATCCGCAAGGTGGTCGACGAGCTCCAGGAACGCCTGGCCACGATCACCCGTCGCGCGATTCTCGGCAGCCTGGACCGCGCCAGCCGCACCACCCGGCCCCGTCCCCAAGAGATAGATTGGCACCGCACGATTCGCCGGAATCTGCGCCACTACCAGCCGGAATACCGCACCATCGTTCCTGAGACGCTGATCGGACACGGTCGCAAGCGATCGCAGCTCCGCGACATTGTGCTCTGCATCGACCAGAGCGGGTCAATGGGTAGCTCGGTGGTCTACTCAAGCGTGTTCGGCGCGGCGCTGGCATCGCTGCCGGCCGTATCCACGAAGCTCGTCGCGTTTGACACGGCCGTGGTAGACCTGAGCGAGCACCTGGCCGACCCGGTGGACGTCCTCTTCGGCATCCAGCTCGGAGGCGGCACCGACATCAACCAGGCGCTGGGCTACTCTCAGACGCTCATCGAGCGACCAGATGACACGATCCTGGTGCTCATCAGCGATCTCTACGAGGGTGGCGACCGCGCCGCAATGGTCAGGCGGACGGCGGCAATCGTGAGCAGCGGCGTCCAGATGATCGCGCTCCTAGCCCTCAGCGACGATGGGGCGCCGAGCTTCGATGGCTCCGTTGCGGCGGAGCTAGGCGCCCTGGGCGTCCCCGCCTTCGCGTGCACGCCGGACCTGTTTCCGGAGCTGATGGCGGCGGCGATCCAGCGGTCGGACATCGGTCAGTGGGCGGCAGCGCGAGACATCTCCACCGCCGCACCCGTCACGGCGCCGTAGCCGAAGCGGACCCGAACACCAAACCAACCGAGGCCAGTGGTCTGATCGTTAGACGCGAAAGTGGTACTTGATTAAGGCCATTCATGCCCCGTACGCTATCGCGGGAGGTGTGTGGTGGTTCAAGAGGCAACGTTCACCGTCAAGAAGGGCCTGGCCCAGATGCTCAAGGGTGGCGTGATCATGGACGTGGTCACCCCAGAGCAGGCGAAGATCGCCGAAGACGCGGGCGCCTGCGCCGTGATGGCGCTGGAGCGCATCCCGGCCGAGATCCGATCGCACGGCGGCGTGGCGCGCATGAGCCCGCCGGAGCTCATCGAGCGGATCATGTCCACCGTCTCCATTCCAGTCATGGCGAAGGCCCGTATCGGCCACTTTGTCGAGGCCCAGGTGCTGGAGGCGCTCGGCGTGGACTACATCGATGAGTCAGAGGTACTGACGCCGGCAGATGACGAGTTCCACATCGACAAGCAGGGATTCCGCGTGCCATTCGTCTGCGGTGCCCGCGATCTGGGAGAGGCGTTGCGCCGCATCGGCGAAGGCGCCGCGATGATCCGATCCAAGGGCGAGCCCGGCACGGGCAACATCGTTGAGGCGGTCCGCCACCTGCGTGAGATTGTGGGCGGGATCCGCCGTCTGACCACGCTGGGGCCCGAAGAGCACATGGCAGAGGCCAAGCGCCTGGGCGCGCCGTACGATCTGGTGCGGGACGTAGCCAGCAACGGCAAGCTACCGGTGGTGTTGTTCTGCGCCGGCGGCGTGGCCACCCCCGCGGACGCCGCGCTGGTAATGCAGCTTGGCGCGGAGGGCGTATTCGTGGGCTCTGGCATCTTCAAGAGCGAGAACCCCGCGCGCACCGCCGCCGCGGTAGTAAAGGCCACCACCAACTTCCGAGACGCCGCCATCATCGCGGACGTGTCCAAGGGTCTGGGCACCGCGATGCCTGGCATCGAGATCGGCGCGATCGCCGAGCGTGAGCTCATGGCAACACGTGGCTGGTGACTTCCAGTCGCTCGAGGTCGGCGTTCTGGCCCTCCAGGGCGCCTTCATCGAGCACGTCCACGCGCTTCGGCGATTGGGCGCGCGCGCCCGCGAGATCCGCCAGCCGGCTGATCTCGCGGGCCTGGATGGGCTGATCGTGCCAGGTGGCGAGAGCACAACGATCGGCAAGCTGCTGGTTGACTTCAAGCTTCTGGAACCGCTGCGCGCGCTCATCGATGGTGGCCTACCGGTCTACGGGACGTGCGCCGGGGCCATCCTGCTCGCCCGCGACATCGGGGGCCTGGACCAGCCGCTCCTGGCCGCCATGGACATCAAAGTGGAGCGAAACGCATTCGGGCGCCAGCTTCAGAGCTTCGAGGCTGACATCGCGATCCCGGCGCTTGGACAGCCGCCGTTCCGGGCCATCTTCATCCGAGCGCCGGCTATCCGAGCGGTGGGGCCGGCGGGAGAGATACTGGCGCGCCTGGCCGACGGGACTATCGTGGCTGCGCGCCAGGGTCGGCTGCTCGTGAGCTGTTTCCATCCTGAGCTGAGTGGCGACGACCGCTACCACCGGCTGTTCCTGGAAACGGTACTGGCATCAAGAGCCGCGCCCAGCGCAGCGCTATGATTGGCTGAGTGACCAGCGCGACAACCTCCGCGGCTCCATGACCCTTGCGCGGCGCGTAGCCCTCGCCAGCTCTGCCCTCATCGTCTGCGCGGTGCTCGCCACGGGGGCTTTTGGCTACTGGCTCACACGCTACACGTACTTGCGACAGATCGAGGCGGCATTGACGGCCGAGGCGACGGTCACCGCCTCCGAGGCGGCGCCCGCCGTCCGCACCGGGCAGGCCGAAGCCCTGCAAAGCCTTGCGACTCGCGTCGGCACCAGCGCCCAGGTCCGCGTCACCATCGTCGCCGCGGACGGCCGCGTGCTGGGAGATTCCGTGGAAGCTCCGCCGGTCATGGACAACCACGCGGGCCGCCCGGAGGTTGCTACAGCCCTTGCCGGGGAGGTGGGCGTCTCACGACGCCAGAGCGACACCCTGCACGCGGAACTGATGTACGTGGCGGTGCCGGTCAAGAGCGACGGCCGCGTGGTTGGTGTGGCGCGGGCAGCGGTGCCCGTCCGCGGGATCGATGCCAACGTGGGCACGCTGTTCGCGGTGATGGGGTTCGCGACCGTGCTGGCCGCCCTCGTGGGCGCGGCCGTGACGGCCGGCCTCGCCCGCGTGGCGCTGGCGCCGGTCTACCGGCTGACCGCCGCCGTGACCCGCATGGCGCGTGGGGACCTGGACGACCGAGTACCGGTCTCTCGTGTCGATGAGGTGGGCGAGCTGGGACTGGCATTCAACAGCATGGCAGATCGAGTCCGCTCCACCATCGAGCAGGTCTCAGAAGAACGCAATCGACTCTCCGCCATCATCGACACGGTACCGGACGGCCTGGTGATCGTCGACGCGGAGCGCAGCATCCTCCAGATCAATCCGGCGGCCGCGCGGCTCCTGAACTGCCCGGCGGCGCAGGCCGTCGGCAAGTCGTTTGGCACGGTGTCACGCGATGCCGAGCTCACCTCACTGGTAGAAGTCGGTGCGGCAGAGCCCCGGCTGATTGAGCTGGGAATCCCGACGCGGCAGGTCCGCGCACTCGTCGCCACCGTGGCGGGTCCTGATGGCCAGCGGGTAGTTCTGCTCCAGGACGTGACAGAGGTCCGTCGCCTGGAAAACGTCCGCCGCGACTTTGCGGCCAACGTGTCTCACGAGCTGCGCACGCCATTGGCCGCCATGCGAGCGATCGTTGAGACGCTGGAGGATAGTGCGCTGGACGATCCGTCGGCCGCCCGTCAGTTTCTCGGACGCCTGCGCGAAGAAGTAGACGAGCTCAGCGCGCTGGTACAACAGCTTCTGGAGTTATCCCGTATCGAGTCGGGACGGGCGGAGCTGCACGCGCGGCCGCTGGCGATCGAGGAGATCGTCACCGCGTCAACGGAGCGCCTGGTCCCGCTTGCGGAGCGCTCCGGCCTCACGCTCACCGTGGACTCGGATAGGCCGCTCCCCCGCGTGGTAGCCGACCCAGAGCGCGTGCGCCAGGTGCTCGCGAACCTGATCCACAACGCCATCAAGTTCACACCACCGGGCGGCCACGTAACCGTGGGCGCCCACCGGGGCGGGAACGACCACGAGGGCGAGATAGTCGTGCACGTATCGGATTCCGGTGTAGGGATCCCGTCCGGTGATCTGGACCGCGTCTTCGAGCGGTTCTACAAGACGGACCGTTCCCGCGGCTCCGCGGGAACCGGACTGGGTCTGGCGATCGCCAAGCATCTCGTGCAAGCTCAGGGAGGACGCATCTGGGCGCAAAGCGGCGCGGCAGAACGGCCCGGCGCAACATTCTCGTTTACGCTTCCGCTGGCTGATGAGTCAGCGGACGACTGAGACCCAGGAGTACCGCATGCCTCGAGTGCTCGTGGTAGAAGACGACACCGCGCTACGCGAGACCCTTCGATACAACTTCGAGCGCGCAGGCTACGCCGTGTCCAGCGCGGCGACCGGCCCACAGGCGCTCGCGCTGGCGCGCCAGGAGCATCCGGACGCGGTGGTGCTGGACGTCATGCTACCGGAGCTAGACGGCTTCGACGTCTGCCGCGAGCTCCGCCGCGAAAGCACGGTGCCCATCCTCATGCTGACCGCCCGCGATGACGAAGTTGACAAGATCGTGGGCCTGGAGCTTGGCGCGGACGACTACATGACTAAGCCGTTCAGCGTGCGCGAGCTGCTGACCCGGGTGAAGGGGATGCTCCGTCGAGTCCAGATGCTCCAGGTGGTCCAGGGCCGGCCGGCCGCCCAGTCGTACGAGCTGGACGATATCAGGATCAACTTGGACGAGCGACGAGTCTTTAAGGGCGGCGCACCTGTGCACCTGAAGCTCAAGGAATTCGACCTGCTTGTGTTCCTCGTACAGAACCCAGGCCGCGTGTTCACGCGGGACCAGCTTCTGTCAAACGTCTGGGGGTACGACTTCGTCGGAGACAGCCGCACGGTGGACGTGCACGTGCGCTGGCTGCGGCAGAAGCTGGAGGCGGATCCCAGCAACCCACGGTTGATCGAGACGGTACGCGGCGTGGGGTACCGCTGCCGGTCCTGATCGACGCGCCGCGCGCCAGGATTCACCCGCCGTTAACGGTCAGTTAACGCCCGTTCATCAGTTGTTGGTGGGCGGGCCGGATGCTTCAAGCACACAACGTGAGTGGAAACATCCGGGAGGAACCTCGATGAATCTGGCCTCGATTCGATTGCCGCGGCGAGCCGCGGCGGGCCTGCTCGGCCTCAGCGCCCTGCTGATGGCGTGCAGTCCGGCCGCCGCTCCGGCGCCCACGGCCGCGCCCAAAACAGACGCCAAGCCCGCGGCCACCGCCGCCGTGGCGGCCCCCGCGGCGCCGGCCGCGGCAACAGCCGCGCCAAAGCCAACCGACGCTCCGAAACCCGCGACAGACGCCCCCAAGCCCACCGAAGCCGCGAAGCCCATGGGCCTCGGCCTGATCACCGGGCCGTTCGAGGGCGAGGCAAAGGCGCTCAATGGCGCCGGCGCCACGTTCCCAGCCGCCCTTTACTCCAAGTGGTTCGAGGAGTACTTCAAGCTGACCGGCGTCAAAGTCAACTACCAGAGCATCGGCTCAGGCGGCGGCATCAAGTCCATCCAGGACCAGACCGTTGACTTCGGCGCCACAGACGGCCCGATGAATGACGAGCAGCTCAAGGGCGCCAAGGGCGGGAACGTGTTCCACGTCCCCACAGCGCTCGGCGCGGTGGTGCCCACCTACAACATTCCGGGCGTCACGGAGCAGCTCAAGTTCACTCCCGATACGCTGGCCGGGATCTTCCTGGGCGACATCACGAAGTGGAATGATCCCAAGCTCGTCGCTGACAACCCGTCCCTGGCGAATGTCAACAAGGAGATCGTCACCGTGCACCGGTCTGACGGCTCCGGCACCACGTTCATCTTCGTGGACTACCTCAGCACGGTCAGCCCAAGCTGGGCACAGAAGGTGGGCCGCGGCACCTCCGTGAACTGGCCAAACGGGCTGGGCGGCAAGGGCAACGAGGGCGTGGCCGGCGAGGTCAAGCAGAACCCGAACTCCATCGGCTACGTGGAGCTGATCTACGCCATCCAGAACAAGCTGGGCGTGGGCCTGGTGAAGAACAAGGCCGGCAAGTTCACCGAACCCAAGCTTGAGAGCGTCTCGGCCGCCGCCGCGGGTGTGGCACAGAGCATCGCCCCAGATCTGCGGGCGAGCATCGTGGACGCGCCGGGTGAGACCGCCTACCCGATCTCCGGCTTCACCTGGCTGCTGATCTACGAGAAGCAGGATGACGCGGCCAAGGCCACGGCCCTCACCCGCATGGCCTGGTGGGCCATCTACGACGCGCAGAAATTCAATGGCGACCTGGGCTACGCGCCCGTCCCCACCGAGATCACCGCGAAGGGCGCTGAGATGCTGAAGAAGATCACGGCCCAGGGGAAGGCGGTGTTCCCTGGCCGCTGACGCGTCGACGGTGTCACGGCTGGCAAGGTCGGGGGGCCTCGCCACCGGACGGCACCGGGGCGACGCCCTCTTCGAGTACGCAACCACCGCTTGCGCCGCCCTGATCCCGATCACCTTGATCGGGATCGTCGGGCTCCTGGTCATCGACGCGATGCCGTCCATCCAGCGGTACGGCTTCTCGTTCTTCTCCACCGCGGAGTGGGATCCGGTGTTCGAGAAGTTTGGCGCAGCCGCTTACGTCTACGGCACTTTGGTGACATCGCTGATCGGGCTGCTCCTGGCTACGCCTGTGGCGGTGGGCGCCGCCCTCTTCGTCGCGGAGTACTCGCCTACCTGGCTCCGGACGCCGGTCGCCTTCCTGGTGGAGATGTTGGCGGCCATACCCAGCATCATCTACGGCCTCTGGGGCTTCTTCATCCTGGCACCGATCATGCGCGGCTCCGTGGAGCCCCTGCTCAAGTCGCTCCTTGGTGATGTCCCTGGGCTGAGCATCCTGGTGAGTGGTCCTGCCATCGGCAAAGACCTGCTGACGGGCGGAGTGATCCTGGCCATCATGATTCTGCCGACCATCATGTCCGTCTCACGCGAGATCCTGCTGGCGGTCCCCAACACCCAGCGGGAGGGGATGCTGGCGCTTGGGGCGACCAGGTGGGAGACGATCCGCTACGCGGTCCTGCCGTATGCGCGCTCGGGCATCCTGGGCGCCGCGATCCTGGGGCTGGGCCGCGCTCTGGGCGAGACGATGGCCGTCACCATGGTGATCGGCAACAGCTCCACCAGGATCACCGGCTCGCTCTTCACGCCCGGCTACACGCTGGCCAGCGCAATCGCGAACCAGTTCACGGAGGCTGACAAAGAGATCTACTTCAGCGCTGTGCTCCAGGTGGGCCTGGTTCTCCTGATCGTCGCGGCGCTGGTCAACGTCATCGCCAGACTGTTGGTGTGGTCTGTATCAAGCGGTCCCGGCGGCGACGCTGTGCGGGCTGGGTAGGCCTCAGATGAGCACCTTCGCACCAGCGACACCCATGACGCGATCCACGCTGACGCCAGACGCTGCGCTCTGGCGCCGAAAAGTCGTCAACGGCGTGGCCACCAGCATCGTCACGCTCTTCTCCGCACTGGCGGTGGCGCTCCTGCTGATCATCCTGGCTTACGTGGCGTTCCGCGGCCTTCCCGCGCTGAACGTGGCGTTCTTCACGGAGCGCCCACTTCCTTACGGTGAGGTCGGCGGGGGAGTGGCTCCAGCGCTGTTGGGCACGCTCGTCATCCTGGGCGTGGCCAGCCTCATCGGTGTTCCGGTGGGGGTCGGCACGGCGATCTACCTCTCAGAGTACGGTCGCGGCACGTTTGCTCGCGCCGTCAGCTTCCTTGTTGACCTGATGGCCGGGCTCCCGTCCATCGTCATCGGTGTGTTCGTGTGGGCATGGCTGGTCAGGCACGTCATCGGCCAGTACAACGGGCTGGCAGGTGGTGTGGCGCTCGCCATCATCATGGTCCCCATCGTCACGCGGACGGTGGAGGAGATCCTCCGCATAGTCCCCAACGGGCTGCGCGAGGCCAGCCTGGCACTTGGAGTTCCGCGCTGGCGCACGATCCTCGGCGTGGTGCTCCCCACTGCGCGCGCGGGAGTGATCACCGGCGTCGTGCTGTCGCTCGCGCGGGCCGGCGGGGAGACCGCACCGCTACTGCTGACCGCGCTGGGCAATCAGTTCTTCAGCTTCAACCTGCTGGAGCCGATGGCTGCGCTACCCATCCAGATCTACAACTACGCGGTGGCGCCGTATGACGACTGGCACACAAAGGCGTGGGGCAGCGCGCTGATCCTGATCACATCCATCGGTGCGCTCAGCCTGGCCGTACGCCTCGCCGTGAGGCGAACCCTGTGAGCGCGGCTGCGCCAACGCAGCTCCCCATAGCATCGATCGGAGGGCACCTTGGCCACGCCAACGCTTGAACGAGAACACCCCGCCACGGCCGAGGGCCTTGCCATGCGGATCGAAGGCCTCAGCGCATGGTACGGCACCCACCTGGCGGTCGCGGACGTGCATCTGACGGTCCCATCCAACGAGGTCACCGCCATCATCGGTCCGTCCGGATGCGGCAAGTCCACCCTGCTGCGTTGCCTCAATCGCATCCACGAGGTGGTTCCCGGGGCGCGTGCCGAGGGCAGCGTGTACGTGGGCCCTGAGGACATCTACGCTCCCGAGGTTGACCCCGTGGCCGTGCGGCACCGCATCGGGATGGTCTTCCAGAAACCCAACCCGTTTCCGATGATGTCCATCTTCGACAACGTCATCGCGGGGCTCAAACTCAGCGGCAAGGCACGGCGCACCGATCTAGCCGAGATCGTGGAACGCAGCCTACGCGGCGCTGCCCTCTGGGACGAGGTCAAGGACAAACTAAAGGCTTCCGGAGCGTCGCTCTCGGGAGGGCAGCAGCAACGTCTCTGCATTGCCCGCTCAATCGCCGTCCAACCCGAAGTCCTGTTGATGGACGAGCCTTGCTCGGCGCTGGATCCCATTGCCACGTATCGGATTGAAGAGCTGATCGTGGAGCTCAAGCAGCGCTACACGATCGTCATCGTGACCCACAACATGCAGCAGGCGTCACGGGTCTCATCCAACACGGCGTTCATGCTGGCGGCCGAGGACCGGGTAGGGCGACTGGTGGAGTTTGGTCCCACCTCGTTGCTCTTCACCAACCCACGCGACAAACGAACCGAAGACTACATCACCGGGCGATTCGGCTAACCGCCGCGCACCCCGGGGACACCTATGAGGCAAACATGGCCACTATCACCCGCCTGACTTTCGAAAAACAGCTTCGCGAGCTTCAGGAGGAGATGCTCTTCCTGGGTTCTATGGTCGGAACCGCCACCAGCCGGGCAGTGGACGCCCTTTCGCGGCTCGACGCCAGGCTCGCCCGTCAGGTGATCGCCGAGGATCAGCTCATTGACGACCGTCGCTGGCAGCTCGAGGACCACGCCATCCAGCTCATCGCCACCCAGCAGCCGATGGCGGGTGATCTCCGCGTGGTTGCCTCAGTGATGCACATCGCCACGGACCTCGAGCGGATGGGCGACCACGCCGAAGGTATCGCGAAAATTGTGCTCATGCATGGAGATCAGCCACTCCTCAAACCGCTGATAGACGTTCCACGGATGGCGGAGCTCGCCCTTTCGATGCTCTCGCGCAGCCTGGACGCCTGGGTCCAACGAGACGCCGAAGCCGCCGCTCAGATAGCTCGGGAGGACGACGCCGTTGACGCGCTCTATGACCAGATCTATCGCGAGCTCATCTCGTTCATGGTGGAAGATCCGCGAACGATCCAGCGCGCCACCTGGCTGCTCTGGGCCGCGCACAACCTGGAGCGGATCGCCGACCGCGCCACCAACATCTGCGAGCGCGTGGTCTACCTCGTGACCGGACGAATCCAGGAGATCAACGTCTCGAAGTACTGAGCAGCCGGGGCTGCGTGCCCTGGGTGTGCGCCAGAAGAGGGGGGCTCAGCCGCCGGACAGCTTCGAAAGCGCGTACGCGGCGCCCGGAGCCACAACGAGCAGCGCAACCAGGAAGCCGGCCAGGACCAGCCCCGGCCCGGCGCCGCGCTCCGCCGGCTCGGACGGACGAGCCAGGCTGGGGAGCAGGTCCGGAAGCGGTCGCAGGTAGTAAAGCGCGCCCGCCACGCCGCCAATCGCGGCGATCACGGCGGGCACCCAGCCCACCGTGGCGATCGCGGCCTGGAGTACCGCCAGCTTGGCCCAAAACCCGGGCAGTGGCGGGACGCCGGCCAGCGAAAGCAAGCCCACGCACAGCGCGATGACGCGCCCGCGTGTGAGGCCTAGCGAGCTGATCTGATCGAAAGACACGGGCTCCGCGCCGCGGCCTGAAAGGGCCGCGAACACCAGCAGCACGGTCAGTCCGTAAATGACCGCGTAGTAGATGGCCGCGGTCCGGCCCAGCTCGCCGCACCCCAGCGCCAACACCATAAACCCGGCGTTGAGTACCGTGGAGTACGCCAGCATGCGCCGCAGCTCGCGCTGGGCGAGCGCGCCAAACATGCCCCAGACAATCGAGACGATTCCTACGATGACCAGGATCGGCGCCATGGGCACGGCCGCGCCCACGGCTAGCTTGCCGATGGCGAACACGGCGGCGATCTTGCTGGCCGCCATCACGAATCCGGCCGCGCCGGGTGCGCTCGCCGTGTAGGCATCCAGCGATCCCCAGTGGGTGGGCACAACGGCGAGCTTGTACGCGAGCCCAAGCCCCACCAGCGCCACACCGGCCACCCACAGGCCGCTGTAGGTCCGGTCCATCGTCTGCAGGGTTGGCCAGGACAGCGATCCGGTGGCCACAAAGATCAGTCCAATGCCGTAGATCAGCGCGGCAAACGAGATCGCGCCGAGCATGAAGTACTTGAAGGCCGCCTCAACCGGGCGTGTACCTCGGCCAAGTGCCACCAGGACCGCGGCAGCAAGAGAAAGCGTCTCCAGGCCGATCGCGGCGGACAACAGCTCGTCGGCGGTGGCCAGCGTTACCGCGCCGCCGGTGCCAAGCAAGATGAGCGCCGCGACTTCGGGCCGCTGCGAATCATCCTGAAGCTCCGTGGACGGTAGGAGCAGCATCGCGATCAGCCCAACCAGCAACGGCGCCACCACGCTCATGACCAGAGACGGGTTGTTGTTGGCCACCGGCACAATGGCAGCGATCAAGGTCACTGCGCCCACCGCGGTCAAAGCTGCCGAATCACGCGCCAGTCTGGCGGTAAACAGCAGCACCACTACCGCACCGAACACCAGCACGACCACCGAGAGCAGCGCGGGCGCCAGGGACAGGGTCACGGTCGCACCCCCATGTTCACCACAACTCCCGCGTACATCGTGACGACGCCCACCGCCACCAGCGCCACGATCCCCAGGATGGACGCCATAGCGTAACTTCCGAGTCGACCGGAGTGGGCGCCAGCCAGTCGCGCGGCCAGTGCACCACCGAGGGACGCGGTAGCCACCACCCAGGAATCTGTCGACCCGGCCTCACCCCGCTTCGAATAGCTGTTCGCAAAGAACCAGGGGGAGAGCGCGAAGCCCGCAATTCCGAGGACAGCCGCGAACAGTCCGATCATGCTGGCGAAGTTCAAGTGCTCCGGATGGCCCACGGTGTCGCCGAGCACACCCGAGAGCGCGCCGGACGGCCACTCTAGATACCCCAGTACGACCGCGCCGATCGCGAGTGGAACCAGAGGCCATGACATCAGAGGTGAAGGCGCGTGCACGTCATGCCCATCAGCGGGGGGGCCATAAAATACACCGAAGAACAGCCTTCCGGCGTACAGCCCGGTCAGGCCCGCGCCCACCAGAAGGCAGATCGCCAGGGCCATGTTGTGTTCCTGGGCCGCGTCAAGAATGGCGTCCTTGCTCAGCGCCCCGGCGGAGCCTGGCACACCGACCAGCGCCAACGAGCCCACCAGGAAGGCGAGATGCGCGCCGGGCAGCACCTTGCGGAGGCCACGCAGGTCCGCCAGCTCCTCGTGCCCGTGCTTCGCGTGGATGACCATCCCCGCCGTGAGGAACAGCAACGCCTTGTATGACGCGTGGGTCAGCAAGTGGAAGATGGCTGCGAACGGCGCCAACAGACCCGCCGCCGCGAACATGTAGCCGAGCTGGCTCACCGTAGAGTAAGCCAGACCTCGCTTGAAATTCGTCTGCACGCAGCTCGCGGCACCGGCCGCCAGCGCGGTGATGGTGCCCACCCAGGCAGCGACAAGCGCCACCGACGGCGCCGCCTCCAGGAGCGCGTGCGTGCGCACCAGCAGGTACACACCGGCGGCCACCATAGTCGCCGCATGGATCAGCGCGCTCACCGGCGTGGGGCCCGCCATAGCGGTCGGTAGCCAGAAGTACAGCGGACCCTGCGCGGACTTGGCCGCGGCGGCGATGAAGACGAGCCAGGCGATCAGTGCCGCGCCGCCCGGCAGGGCCACGCACGCCGCCGATCCCAGCGTCAGGAGATCGCCGCAGCCGGCTGGCACCACAACTACGGCCAGGAGCAGAGCCGCGTCGCCAATTGCATTGGCGGCTAGCGCCTGGAGTCCCGCACCAAGCGAATACGGCAGCTTGCGGCGGAAGCTGATCAGCAGGAAGCTGGACAGGCCCACTCCGGTCCAGCCGACCAGGAGCACCGCGATGTTACCGGCCAGCACCAGGATGGCCATGGTCGCAACGAAGATATCCAGGAAGCAGAAGAAGCGCCGCACGTCGCGGTCGGAGTACTCCGGATCGTCCATGTACCCCAGCGAGAAGACGTACACGCACGTGGCGACTGCACCGACGATGGCCAGCATCAAGACTGACAACGCGTCCACGCGCACGTGGAACGCACTGGTGGGCAGGAACGGCAGCCAGCCATCGAGGCGGAGCTCGAAGGGGCGTCGATCGCCCAACAGCCACGCCGCCGCTAGCACGAACATCGCGATCGGCCCACCCTGGCTGGCCGCGCCGGGACGACGACCCACACTCAGCGCTGACAACAAGAGGCCAGGCAGCGTGAAGGCCCACGCCCAGCCCAGTACAGCTCCCATGCTCCTAGAGCCTCCCTGAGCCGACGGACAGCATCGCGAGGCTCATCCTTGGATCTCCACCGGCTCGTCAAGGTCAGCCGTCTCGCGGTCGCGGAACAGCGCCAGCGCCAGACCCAGGCCGATCACCGCTTCCGCCGCGGCCAATACCAGCACCAGCAGCGCGGCGGATTGTCCATCCACAGCGCCGCGCATCCGCGCGCCGAGCACCAGCACCAGGTTCCCGGCGTTCAGCATGAGCTCCACCGACATCAGTACGGCAATGGGATTCCGCCGCATCAGGATGCCGCCGGCGCCCAGCGCGAAGAGCAGCGCGCTCGTGCCCAGGACCAGCGATTCAGAGCTCATTGGCGCGGTCCTCGTCGCGGCTCCTCGCGGAGCGGTTCCTGTCGACGCCAGACAGCTACGGCTCCGATGATCGCGACCAGCAGCAGCGGTGCCGTCAGCTCGAATGGGACGATGAGCCGTCCGAAGAGCGAGCGCCCAATTCCGGCGACGTGGAGACCGGATGGGCCGGGGCTCACGGCGCTGACCGCGAACACACCAGCCGCTATCAGGACGGCCGCCAGCGCCACGATCGCCACGACCCCAGCGAACACACGTCCAGACGCAATCGGCGCCTCGACGCCGCCTGACGGCAGCAGCGACACCACGAACAGGAACAACACCACGATGGCGCCGGAGTAGATCAACACCTGGCCAATAGCCACAAAGTCCGCCGCCAGCATCAAGTACAGGCCGGCCAACGCCAGGCTATGCCCCAGCAGGGCAACCACGGCATGCACCGGTCGCCGCGCGGCCACAACCCCCACCCCACACGCAAGCGCAATGACGCAGCCAATCAGCAGCGGGATGAACGAGCCGCTCACGGGGTGGACCTCGGAGCAGAGGCGGAGGAAAAGGCGAGGAGCACGCTGCGCATCAGTGGCTCCGCTCACGGTGTCGCGTGTCTGGCGCGCCCTGCGGATGGTGGGTGCGGTACACGGAACCGAGTGTCGTGTGCACTCCACGGTCGTCCGTCGAATGATCGACGTCCGAGTGGAACTGCGTCCTGGGCGCGTACTTGTCTGGCTCCAGGAGCATCTCCTTGGTGTAGACGAAGTCGGCGCGCTGGTAGTCCGCAAGCTCGTACTCCGGACCCAGCTTGATGGCGTCCACCGGGCACGCCTCCTCGCAGAAGCCGCAGAAAATGCAGCGGATCAGGTTGATCTCGTAAGTCTGGGCAAAGCGCTCGCCCGGTGAAACCGGCTTGCTCGGATCGTTCTCCGCCGCTTGCACGTAGATGGCCTGGGAGGGGCAGGCGGCCGCGCAGAGGCTGCAGCCGATGCACCGCTCGAGTCCATCGGAGTGGCGATACAGACGGTGCCGCCCGCGGAACTTGGTAGCTGGCGTGCGCTTCTGCTCCGGGTAGCGCACCGTGATCGGCGGCTTCACCACGTGCTTGAGCGTGGTCCAGAACCCCTTGGCCAGCGCTACCGCGTCGTCAATCATCGATCACTCCGAATCTCGCCGATCCACGCTCGTCAGCCACCCGACCACTCATCGACACGCTGATCTGGTCCTTCATCCGAACATCGTGACGACCACGGCCGTCACCGCCACGTTCAGGAGCCCAAGCGGCAGCAGCACGCCCCAGGACAGTCGCATGAGCTGGTCATACCGCAGGCGGGGCAGGGTGGCGCGGAGCCAGACGAATAGGAACAGGAACGCCAGCATCTTGATAAAGAGCCAGTGCGGACCTGGCGCAAAGGGCGCCCACCAGCCGCCGAAGAACAGCGTGGAGGCCACCGCGGAGACCGTGATCATAGAGACGTATTCGCCGATGAAATACATGGCAAAACGCATGCCGCTGTACTCCGTGTGGTAGCCCGCCACCAGTTCCGACTCCGCCTCAGGCAGATCGAAAGGCGCCCGGTTGGTCTCAGCGACCGCCGCGATCAGGAACAAGATGAAGCCCAGCGGCTGGATGACGACGAAGGGCACCGAGCGGGCCTGCTGGTCGACCACGTCGCCCAGTGACAGGCTGCCGCTCACAATGGCCACGCCCACGATGGCAAGTCCCAGAATCAGCTCGTAGGAGACAACCTGGGCGGCCGCCCTCAACCCGCCCAGCAGCGAGTACTTCGAGCCAGAGGACCAGCCGCCCAGCACCAGACCGTAGACACCGAGGCTGCTGGCGGCCAGCAGATAGAGGACGCCAACCGGCAAGTCAGCCACCTGGAGCGGCACTTCAACACCGCCGATGGCAACGGTCGGACCGATCGGCACCACCGCGAACGCGGCAAGCGCGGCGAACAGGGCGATCGCCGGCGCCAACGGGTAGAGCAGCTTGTCAGCGGAGGAAGGCCGAATATCTTCCTTGAAGAGCAGCTTGAGCGCGTCCGCCAGCGGCTGGAGCAGCCCCGTGGGTCCCACGCGGTTTGGTCCGATGCGGATCTGGATGCGGCTGATCAGCCGCCGCTCGAACCAGGTCATGTACGCCATGCCGGTGAGCAGCGCGAAGATCACGACAAGCGACCGTACGAGATCTATCGTCAGCTCAGGCATGATCGCTCACAGTCGAAGCAGTTACGGTCAGGGCAACTGCGATCGAAGCAAATACTTTGGACGGCTCCGCCCCGCGGATAACCGTCTGGGTCCAGGGCCGCACGATCATACAACCGGCAGCGCCATTCTCGCCCGGCGCGTCACCGGCGGGTTCGGAGGCGTCAGGCTGGGGTACGCGCCCACGAGCGCGGCGCGAATGGCCGCGAGATCGCCCAGGCTCGAGCTGCCCAACGCGCGCACCAGGTCGGCCGCCACCTGCCAGTCTGGCCGGGCCTCGCCGGGAGCACGACCCGCCGCATTCAGGAGCTGTACCCGTCCCTCGAGATTCGTCGTGGAGCCCGTTTGCTCGTAGGAGTGTGCCAGCGGCAGCACCACGTCAGCCGAGTCGTCCGCGTCCGCCTCAGACCAGGACACCACGATCCGTCTGCCCGAGCCCGCGCCGCCGGCCGCGGCATGGCCAAACTGCAGCACCGTGCTGGCCTGCGACGCCGCGTCCTCCGCAGACGAAGCCGCGACGTCCGGCGCGATCAACTCGATGGCTCGCGCATTCGCGCCGCCGGACGGACTGCCCACCAGGCCACCGTCCCCGGTTGCGCCGATCGCCTCGGCTAGACGCTCCAGGACCGCGCGCGTGCTCACGTCACGAGCCAGGTGCGCCCCCACCAACAGCGTCGATGGCCCCTCGGCGAGCCCCGCCGCGGCGGCCGCGATCGCAGCCGCGTCCGGAGTCCGCCCGCGTTCTGCCATCCTGCCGTTGATCGCGTCACGCGCCGAGCCGCCGCCCGCCTGGCGAGCCGCCAGAAGCCTTTCGACAACCGCGGCCTCGGCACCCCGCTCCACGCGCAGCCAGTGCGCGCTGTCGCGGAAGAGCCCGTTGGTCGAACCGATCACCACCAGCGTGGCGCCGGCCAGAATCGCCTTGCGCAGCCGCAACGACAAGACCGGCAGCTCGCTCCACGGGTCGATGCCCACCAGCACCACGTTCTTGCTCGTCGCGGCGCCGTCCAGCGTACCCTTCACCGTCCAGCCGTTGGAGGCCGCCGGCGCAAACCCCACGGCGTGCTGTCCCAGCAGCGGCCGCAGCCTATCCGCCAGCACGTACGCCGCCTCGTTCGAGATCCCCGATGACGCGGCCACGCCCACGGAGCCGCCGCGGAGCAGCTCAGCAGCACGGCTCAGGGCCGCTTCCCACGTCGCGGGTTGAAGCCGACCGCCCGTACGGACCATCGGCTGGTTCAGCCGACCGGTCTCTCCAGGCAACGAGTCAAACCGTCCCGCGTCGCACAACCAGCCATCGTTTACCGAGGGATTGTCGCCGCCCCACATTCTCAGAAGACGGCCGTCGCGCGTGTGCACGTCCACGTTGCAGCCCACCGAGCAGCCATTGCACACGCTCGGCGTGTGGGTCAGGTCCCACGGACGGGCCTTGAAACGGTATTGCCGGCTGGTAAGCGCGCCGACCGGGCACAGCTCCACCGTATTGCCGCTGAAAGGCGAATCGAACGTCTCGCCCTCCAGCACGCCGATCTCGCTAAAGCCGCCACGATCGATCGCCGAGAGCGCCTCGTCGCCCGGGATCTCCGCCTGGAAGCGGGTGCAGCGGTAGCACATGATGCAGCGCTCGCGATCCAGCACGATCCGCTCGGACAGGATCACCGCCTTATCCTTCAGCCGCTTCTCCTCGGTGAAGCGGCTCTGGCCAAGGCCGTAACCAAACGCGTTGTTCTGCAGCGGGCACTCGCCGCCCTTGTCGCAGATTGGACAGTCCAGCGGGTGGTTCGCGAGGAGGAGCTCCAGAACGCCGTTCTGCGCGGATACGACGTTCGGGGAGCTGGTGGTCACCACCATGCCCTCCGCCACCGGCGAGGTGCAGGCCGTCTGCAGGCGCGGCATCTTCTCGATCTCGCACAGGCACATCCGGCACGCGCCAACGGGCTTAAGCTTGGGGTGGTAGCAGAAGACCGGGATGTCAATGCCCACCTGCTTGGCCGCTTCCACCAGGAGCGTGCCCTTGGGCACTTTCACTTCGTGGCCGTCGATGGTCAGCGTTACCAGGTCGCTCGGGGGTGCCGCGTCAGCCATCAGCTCAACGCCTCCGGAAGCGCCGCGCCGCTCCTGATGTGCGCCAGATACTCTTCGCGGAACTGGCGGATCGTAGCCGTGACCGGGCTGGTGGCGAAATCGCCCAGCAGACACAGCACCTTGCCGCTGACCTCACCGGCAACAGACATCAGCAGGTCCAGGTCGCTCTCGCGGCCGCGCCCGTCCTTGATCCGTACGAGCGTCTTGTGGAGCCACTGCGTACCCTCGCGGCACGGCGTGCACTTCCCGCACGACTCGTAGCGGAAGAACTCCTCCATCCGCGCGGCCGCCCACGGGATCGGGACCGTCTCATCCAGGACGATCAGGCTGGCCGATCCCAGGATCGAACCCGCGGCCTGGACGGAATCGTAGTCCAGCTTGGTATCCAGCTTATCGGCAAGCAGGATCGGCGCGGAGGCACCGGCCGGCAGCACGCCTTTAATGGCCCGCCCGCCAGGCACGCCTCCCGCGTAGTCCTCGATCAGCTCGCGGAACGTCACCGAGCCAAGAGGTAGCTCGTAGTTACCCGGACGGTTCACACGACCCGAGACACAGAAGATCTTGGGGCCGGTGTTGCGGGGCGGGAGACCGATCGTGTTGTACCACTCCTGGCCGTTGCGCAAGATGTGAGGTACGTTAGACAGCGTCTCCACATTGTTGACCACGGTCGGCCGGCGGTAGAGCCCCTCCACGGCTGGGAAGGGTGGCCGTGAGCGTGGCATCGGCCGCCGCCCCTCGAGCGACTCCAGCAACGCCGTCTCCTCGCCGCAGATGTACGCCCCGGCACCACGGTAGACGTGGATCTTGATGTCCACGTCCGTACCGTACACACCGCGTCCCAGTATGCCCGCGCGCTCCGCCTCTGCTACTGCCGCCTCGAGTCGATCGGCCGCGGTCACGTATTCGCCGCGGATGTAGATGAACGCCTCAGTCGATCCAACGGCGTATGAGGCGATCGCGACGCCTTCGACCAGCATGTGCGGCTCGATCTCGATGATCTGGCGGTCCTTGAAGGTGCCCGGCTCCGACTCGTCCGCGTTACAGACCACGTACTTCGGACCTGGGACCTTGGGCACAAAGCTCCACTTCATGCCGGCCGGGAAGCCCGCGCCGCCGCGCCCGCGAAGACCAGCCGCCTTGACTTCCTCGATGACGCCTTCCGGGGTCATCTCCCTGACGGCCTTCTCCCAGCCCACGTAGCCGCCCTCAGACTTGTACTCCTCCAGCATCACTGGGTTGGTGCGTCCGGGGTGGGGGATGAGGATGGGCTTCCAGTCCACCCTGGTGGGGGCCGGGGCCTGTCCTTCCTGGCTCGCCGCTTCGTCCGTCATGCCATCCGCGTCCTCAGGCGCCGTTGCGCGAAGCGCCGCCGCTCTTCAGCTCGGCGATCAGCGCCTGCGTCGCATCCGGATCCAGGTTTTCTCGGTAGTCAAGGTTCACCCGGCACATCGGCGCCCGGTGGCACGCGCCAAAGCACTCCACCGTCCGTACGAGCTCCACGGCGCCGTCGGCCGTCATCTCGCCCGGTTCGATGCCCAGGCCCGCCGCCAGATCCGCTAGCAGGCGATCGCCGCCCGCCAACGCGCACGGCAGGCTCACGCACACCTCTACGCGCGCCCGGCCCGGCTTGCGCGTGAGGAGCATGGCGTAGAAGGTGGCTATCTCGTTCGCGGACGCGTGAGACACGCCCACCAGCTCCGCCACCTCGGCGATCGCCTCCGGCGGCAACCAGCCAATCTGGGCCTGCGCAAGCTTCAGCGAGGGCAGCAGAGCGGTACGCCGCGATGGGTAGCGATCCACCTGATCGAGGATCTTGTCCCGCGTCTCGGGGAGCAGCACCGCGCCGCCCACGCTCATCGGTCCACCTCGCCCATGATCGGGTCCACACTGGCAATGATCGCGATCAAGTCCGCCACCAGCGCACCCTCCGCCATCACTGAGATCGACTGCAGGTTGTTGAAAGAGGGAGCACGCTCGTGCACGCGGTACGGCTGGCCCGATCCATCGCTGACCACGTAGAACCCAAGCTCACCGCGCGGCGACTCGATAGGTACGTAGGCCTCGCCGGCCGGCGGACGGATGCCCTCCGTGAACAGCTTGAAGTGGTGGATCAGCGCCTCCATGGACTTGCCCAGCTCCTCGCGCGGCGGTGGCGCCACCTTGCGGTTGCTCGTCTTCACCGGGCCGCCGGGTATGCGCGCCAGCGCCTGCTGGCAGATCTTGATGCTCTCGCGGACCTCGGCGATGCGCACCTTGTAGCGGTCGTAGCAGTCGCCGTTCTCTCCCACGATGGCATCGAACTTGTAGGTCTCGTAGCCGCAGTACGGGTTGCTCTTGCGCAGATCGTGCGCCACGCCCGAGGCGCGCAGCAACGGGCCGGACACGCCCATGGAGATGGCCACGTCCGGCGGCAGGTAGCCAATGCCGATCATCCGCTCTTTGAACAGCGGGTTATCCGTCAGCAGCGCCTCGTATTCGTCCACTCGGGCGGGGAGCTGGTCCAGGAACTTGCCCACCGCGTCCAGCCACTCTGGCTCAAAATCATCCGCCAGACCGCCCGGGCGAATGAAGCTGGTCATCATGCGCGCGCCGGTCAGCCACTCAAACAGATCCAGGATCTGCTCGCGCTCGCGGAACGCGTACAGAAACACCGAGCTAGCGCCAAGATCCAGGGCACCCGTTCCCGTCCACACCAGGTGCGAGTTGATCCGCGAGAGCTCCGCCAGCAGCACTCGGCCCACCGTGGCCCGCTCCGGGATCTCGCAGTCAAACAGCTTCTCCACGGCCAGCGCGTACGCCAGGTTGTTCCCCAGCGGGTTCAGGTAGTCCATCCGATCGGTGATGGTCACCCCGTGGAGATACGTCTTGTCCTCGAACGTTTTCTCCATGCCCGTGTGGAGGTAGCCGATCACCGGATCACAGGACACCACGATCTCGCCGTCGAGCTCCAGCTCGAGTCGCAGCACCCCGTGCGTGGACGGGTGCTGCGGCCCCATATTGAGGTGAAGCGTCTGGAGCTGGGCAGACACGCTCATGCGTATCCCTCACGTCCTTCTGGCGGACCGTAGACCGGGCGTGTCACCTTGAAATCAACGGGCTCCCAGAACTTCGGGGCGTCCTTCCTGAGCGGGTACCCCTCCCAGTCGTCCGGCATCATCAGCCGAGTCAGCTTTGGATGCCCTTCGAACCGCACCCCAAACAGGTCGTACACCTCGCGCTCGTACCAGTTGGCGCCGGCCATGAGCGGCGTGATGCTCGGGACGGCGTCGGCAGTGCGGCACTTCACGCGGAGCCACCGGTGCTCGTCCATGGAATAGAGCAGGTACTGGAGCTCGAAGCGCTCGTCCTCGCCGGGGTCATCCACGCAGGTCAGGTCGATGAAGCGGACGAAGCCCAGGTCGTCGCGCAAGGCCCGGACCGCGTTCACCAGGCCATCGGCGGGGACCAGCACGTTCGTGATGCCGTCGGCGGCCACGGCCGTGACCGAGCCCGGGATGGCCTCTGCCAGTGACTCCGCCGTAGTGGTCATCGGCGATTGCCGATCTTGGCCTGCAGCTTCATGATGCCGTCGATCAGCGCCTCTGGCCGCGGCGGGCAGCCGGGCACGTACACGTCCACCGGCACCACGCGGTCCACGCCCTGCACCACGGCGTAGTTGTTGAAGATGCCACCGCAGGAGGCGCAGTCGCCCATGGCGATGACCCATTTAGGCTCCGGCATCTGGTCGTAGATCTCGCGCAGCACCGGTGCCATCTTCTGCGAGACCCGGCCGGAGACGATCATCAGATCGGCCTGCCGCGGGCTCGCCCGGAAGACCTCTGAACCGAATCGCGCCAGGTCATACTTCGCGGCGGACGTGGCCATCATCTCGATGGCGCAGCAGGCCAGGCCAAACGTCGCCGGCCAGATGGAGTTCTCACGGCTCCAGTCAGCCAGCTTGCTGAGCAAGAAAAGCGGCGCGCCGTCCTTCTGGTGCCCCGTGCCGGCCGACGCCACCGGTAGCTCTACTCTGGACATCTGGTCACCGCCACTTCAGCGCGCCGCGGGAGCGCGCGTACACGTACCCAACGCCGAGCACCACGAAAAACCCGCCAATGGCGATCAGCCCGTTCCAGCGAAGCTCCCGCACCAGGACCGCCCACGGGTAGAAGAAGAGCGCCTCCACGTCGAAGACCAGGAACAGCATGGCGACCAGCGCGAAACGCACCGGCCAGCGGTGCTCGATTGACATGGGCTCCGAGACGCCGCACTCGTACGGCCGGCCCTTCACCTCGGTGGGATTGGACGGAGCCAGGCGGCCCGAGATAAGCACCAGCACCGCCACCAGTCCGGCAGCCAGACCCAGATACACGGCGAGCGAGGTGTATTCGTCCACTCGAGCCCCTCAAGGCATCATCGAACCCGTCGCACCGTACGCGCGCGGCCGCCCGGGACCGCCTGTGCGCTGCGTCGTTGCAACGGGCTGTCGCGACTAGTACGTACTCTGGGAATCGAGCATGGCTAGTATAGTGGCGCCCCTTCCGGACAGGCAACGCGCCCTCTCACCAGATTCACCCGGTGAAAATCCGCCTCGTCAACTCCCATAGCTCCTTCACCACGAGTCTACTGCATCGATGGCGGCAACAGCTCCACCAGGCGCTCGCGGATGATCTGACGGGCCCGCTCCGTAGCCTCGGCCTTCGGAAGGCTGCGCAGGTGCTTCAGGTCGTACTGGGGTCCCACCACCACGCGGATCGGAACGGGTCGCGGGAATACGGCCCCCGGCGGGAGCGCTTCGTACGTGCCGATCGCCACCACGGACACCAGCGGCGCGTCCGTACCGAGCGCCAGCCGAGCCAGGACCGGGTTCACCTCGCCCAGGCGCCCCTGCCGATTGCGCGTGCCTTCAGCGGCCGCGGCCACCATACGGCCCTCGCGGAGGACCTGCATGATCTCGCGCACGGCCGCCAGGTCCTGTCCGTCGCGGTCCACGGGGATGACGCCCCAGGACCGCAGACATGCCCCCACGATGGGTACCCGCATCAGCGACGCCTTACCCACGAACACGGAGTCCGGATACGGATCGGATATCGCGAACGCCGGGACGTCCAGCAGGCTCACGTGGTTCGTGAGGGCAAGCAGTGGGGGCTTGGCCGGCAGGTTCTCCAGCCCAATAATCTCGTACCCATGCACCGCGCGCAGGTACGCCGTCATCACGCCCTTGCTGAATCGCGTCAGCAGCCTTGGCGACGGAACGTGAATAGGTGCGCTCATCTCCCTCGAATCCTGCTGCTCCCCCGCGCTTAGCGTCATGATGTTCAACTGGATCAACCGGACCGGTCACCACTGTAGCCGGTGGCAGCGCGATGCGCTTTCCAGCCAGCGCCAATCCGGTGGAATTGTCGAGCATGCGGGCGGCAACCTGAGGCGATTCCCGCATCGTGCCGGTACCGGCTAGAATGGCGATCGCTGGAGGTGCGCAATGGGCGTCTACGATCGGCTCGGGATTCAGCCAGTCATCAATGCGCGTGGCATGAACACGATGGCAAGTGGATCGCTGATGCGGCCAGAGACCATCGCCGCCATGGCGGAGGCGGCGCAGGCCTTCGTGGACATGGGCGAGCTCAACAAGAAGGCCGGCGAGCACGTGGCGAAGCTGATCGGCGTGGAAGCCGCCCACATCACCTCTGGCGCGGCCGGCGGCCTGCTGCTCTCCGCCGCGGCGTGCCTGGCCGGGACCGATCCCGCCCGGATCGCCCAACTTCCGGATACCACCGGGTTCCCTAACGAGATCGTCATCCAGCGCTGCCACCGCTTCCAGTACAACCAGGCGCTCCGCGTCGCCGGCGCCAGACTCGTAGAAGTCGGTGACCACGAGGGCGCCACGCGGGCGGAAGTTGAGGCCGCGATCGGCCCGAACACGGCCGGCCTGATCTACATCGTCTCGCCCTACCTCGGATCCCGAGCGGTATCCGTGGCGGAGATGGCGGAGATCGCCCACGCCCGCGGGCTTCCGCTGATCGTGGACGCCGCGTCAACCCTTCCCCCGGCCAGCCACCTGACCCGCTGGACCAGTCAGGGCGCCGATCTGGTCATCTATAGCGGCGGCAAAGGCATCCGCGGGCCGCAGGGCTCCGGACTGCTCCTGGGTCGGGCAGACCTCATTGCCGCGGCGGCGGCCAACGCCGCGCCCAACGCCAGCGTGGGGCGTCCCAGCAAGGTCAGTAAGGAAGACATCATCGGGCTCGTGGATGCCCTGGAGCGCTTCCTGGCAGAGGACCACGCCGCCATCTGGCAGCGCCACGTGGATGAGTCCAACGCCATCATCGAGGCGCTCAACGGCGTGCCCGGCGTGAAAGCCCACCTGGAGGACGACTCGTCAGTCTGGACCGCGCCCAACGTACTGGTGGAGATCGATCAATCCCTCGCGGGCAAGACACCTGACGAGGCCGTCCTGGCGCTCCGGAACGGAGACCCGCCCATCATGACGCGGGTGTTCCAGAACCGCTGGCTGCTGGTGGACTCGCACAACCTGCGGGGCGACGAGTACAAGACGGTGGGTCGGCGGCTGCGCGAGGTGCTTTCCGCGGCGACCCCGGTGCCCGTTCCAGCGGTGGCCCGGTAGGGCGGGTGGACCTGAGGGGACTCGAACCCCTGACCTCGCGGATGCGAACCGCGCGCTCTCCCAGCTGAGCTACAGGCCCGAAACAATAGCGCCCTCGCGGGCGCCGATCGATCATAGCACGCTCCTGGAAGGGCCAGCAAAACGGCGCGCGGGCCACACCCGCGCGCTGACTCCACGAGATCGCGTACCCTCACACACCGTGATCAGCCAGTTGAACCATCACGCCCGCGCAACTCCTGGGAGCGCCGCGGAATGCGCTGTTGACCGCCGCTAACGTGCTGGTCATCGGGGCGTTTGGACCCTATCTCGCGGGCGCGCTGCTGGCGGTCACCGCACGCGGCCGCGCCACCGGCGCATTGAGCCATCTCCTGGCCGTACTCGGTGGCGCGTACGGCGTGGCGCTGGGCGTGACGGCGCTCGCTGCGAGCGCGGACCTGGAGCTGGTCGCCGGCTCGGTTGCGCCGTTCGCTCGCCTGGCGCTGCGGCTCGATCCGCTTTCGGCGTTCTTCCTCACCCTGGTCTCGCTGGTAGTCGTGCTCGCTTCGCTCTACGCCCCCGACTATCTCTCTCACGGTCATCACCACCCCGGCCTGCTCGGGCTGGGGATGAACGGGTTCGCGGCGAGCATGACGCTGGTGATCCTGGCCGACACCGTGTTCACCTTCATGCTGGCCTGGGAGCTGATGTCGCTCATCAGCTTCCTGCTGGTGATGGCAGAACATCAGCAAGCGGAGAATCGCCGCGCCGGGCTGGTCTACCTGGCCATGACCCACGTCAGCGGGGCCTTCCTGCTGGCCAGCTTCCTGGGACTCGGCGCGTTCGCGGGCTCGCTGGACTTCACTGGGTTGCGCGGCGCCGGCCCGGCGCTGCCGGCCTCGGCACGCAATCTCGTCTTCCTGGCGGCGTTGATCGGCAGCGGCACCAAAGCTGGACTGGTGCCGCTGCACGTCTGGCTGCCACGGGCCCATCCCGCCGCGCCCAGCCACATCTCCGCGCTGATGTCCGGCGCCATGGTGAAGCTGGGCGTGTACGCCTTCCTGCGCGTGTGTCTGGACCTCACGGGGTCGGCGCCCGCCTGGTGGGGCACGCTCGTGCTGATCCTGGGAACGGTGACCGCCGTCATCGGCGTCCTGAACGCCATGATCGAGAGCGACCTGAAGCGGATGCTGGCGTACTCCACCGTGGACAACGTGGGCATCGTGTTCATCGCGCTCGGTGCGAGCATGCTCCTGGCTACCACCGGCACCGCGGCGACAGCCGCGTTCGCCCTCACAGCGGGCCTGCTCCACGCGCTCAACCACGCGGCCTTCAAAACGCTCCTGTTCCTGGGAGCGGGGGCGGTTCTGAACGGCACGGGCACACGCAACCTGGAGCGTCTGGGGGGTCTGAGTCGCCAGATGCCCTGGACGGCCGCCACGTTCCTGGTGGGATCGGCCGCCATCGCCGGAGTCCCGCCGTTGAACGGGTTCGCCGGTGAGTGGATGACCGTCCAGTCGCTCCTCGCTTTGGCGACGGCCAGGGGGCTTCCGATGATCCTGGCCGCCGCGGCCGCCGCCGGACTCGCGCTGACGGCCGGCCTGTCGCTCTTCGCCTTTGTGAAGGCGTACGGTGTGGCATTTCTCGGAATGCCTCGCTCCGGGCTGGTCGCTGGTGCCCAAGAGATCGGCGCCGGCGCGCGATCCAGCATGGTGCTGGCCGCCGCCATCTGCATGGCACTTGGCCTGGCTCCGGGCATCCTGACGGGATTCATCAGCTCAGTCGCGGAGCGTCTCTTTCACTCGCACGCGCCGTCTGCGGCGCTGGCCGGACTCCCCGGGGCAGACACCGGCGCCGACTACCTGCCGACGATCGCACTGCTGTCGCTGCTGGCACTCGCCGCCGTAGGCGCAATCCTTGGTCGCCTCATCGGCGGACCATCGCGGGAGCGAATCGCGCCCCCGTGGGTCTGCGGGGTTCCGATGGAGGCGGGCATGCAGTACACGGCCAGTGCGCTGGCCAAGATCATCCGCATTGTGTTCAGCCGGCTGGTCCAGGCCGAGAGCGTGGTCCAGCCCCGCCACGCGCTGGCCCCGTACCTGGTGTCCAGCATCCACTATGAGGCGTGGGTCGCACCGATCTACGAGCGGCTGGTCTATCGGCGCATCGTGAGCGGGCTGGTACGGACGTCGCGCGGCCTCCATGCCATCCAGAACGGAAGCCTGCGCATGTACCTCGTATACGTATTCGCCACCGTGATCGTGGTGCTTCTGGTGGTGCGGTGACGTGCTAGCGAGCACATTGGTCTGGCTCCTGCCCCAGCTAGCGCTCACCCTCGTCGCCGCGCCCCTGCTGAACGGCTGGATCAAGCTCGTCAAAGCCCGCTGGCAGAGCCGGCGCGGCCCGGGGATCCTCCAGCCCTCGGCGGACATCGCGAAATTCCTCACCCGGGAGAGCGTGCGCTCCGAGTACGCCTCGTGGATCTTTCGAGCCGCCCCCTACGTGTACTTTGGAGCCCACCTGGCAGCGGCCATGATGGTGCCCATGATCTGGGTCCACCCGCCCCTGGCGGCGATGGGCGACGCGATCGTGTTCGTGGGCCTGCTGGCGCTGGCGCGGTTTGCGCTGGGCCTCGCCGCGCTGGATACCGCCAGCAACTTCGGCGGGATGGGTGCCGCCCGCGAGCTTGCCTTCGCGGCCATGACGGAGCCGGCCCTGCTCCTTGGCCTGCTCGCGCTTGCCGTCCCGGCCAGCTCCACCGCCTTCGTGGATCTGGCGAGCGGAAACCTCACCGCGGCGTCTCGCATGCTCGCGTTCCTGGCACTCTTCGTGGTGGCGATTGCTGAGACTGGACGGATCCCGGTGGACAACCCGGACACCCATCTCGAGCTCACCATGGCCCACGAGGGCATGATCCTGGAGTACTCCGGCCGACCGCTGGGACTGATCATGTGGGCCGTCCACATCAAGCAGCTTGCCATCGTCTCGGTGCTGGGAGCGCTGTTCTTCCCCTGGGGCATTGCCCAGGCCGGGGACGCGGGATCGACCTTGCTGGGCCTGGTGGCGTTCGCCGTCAACGCCGTCGTCCTCGGCTTCGTACTGGCGGGGGTCGAATCGAGCTTTGCCAAGCTGCGCGTCTTCCGAATCCCGGACCTGCTCGGCGCCGCGGGTGTGATAGCCGCGCTCGCGTTCGTCGCGCTCGCCGTAGTGGGACGGTAGCCGCGGATGCCAACGGATATCGCCACCCAGGCCATCGACACGATTGCGCTGCTCTTGATGGGCAGTGCCGTGGGCCTGGTCCTGTTGCGGCGTGTTGGGGACTACGTGTGGGTGGTGGTATTGCAGGGGGCGCTACTCACCGGCGCCAGTCTGGTGGAGGCGCTGACCACGGGCGAGGCGCACGCCTTCGCCGCGCTCGCCGTGACGCTGGGGGTCAAGGCGATCGGCGTTCCTGCGGTCCTGGCCTATGCCCTGCGCAAGCTGGCAGGCCAGCGCGAGGCGGGCGTGGTGCTGTCGCACAAGCTGAGTTTCATCGCCGCCTGCGGCCTCACGATGCTCGCCTACGACGCCGCTGTCCCGGTCGTCGGCGCATCCGGCGCGTTACCACCCAACGCGCTGCCGGCCGCTATCGCCATGCTGCTCCTGGGCCTATTGACCATGGCCAGTCGTCGCCATGCGCTCACCCAGGTAGTCGGGCTGACGGTCGTGGAGAACGGCATCTACTTCGGTGCGCTCGTAGCCACCCGTGGGCTGCCCATCGTGGTCGAGCTTGGCGTAGCCGCGGACATCCTCGTCGGCGCCGTCGTCATGGCCCTGGTGGCCCGCAACATACACCTGGCCATTGACTCCACTAGCGTGGACGACCTGCGGACGCTGCGCCATTGAGTGCATCGTGCTGATTGTCCTGCTCGCGGTCCCGGCGGCGACGGCCCTACTGTGCGGGCTGCTGTGGCGACGGCCCTGGGTGGAGTGGCTCAACGCCGCCGGCGCCGCCGCCACGCTGGGCGCAGCCCTGCTGGTGGCGGGTCAGGTGCTCGCCACCTCAGAAGTCGAGGCGCTCTGGGGACTGCTACGGGTGGACGCGCTGAGCGCGCTCTTTCTCGTCCTCGTCGCGTTTGTTGGCCTGCTTGGCGCGCTGTATTCCATCGAGTACCTCCGGCACGATGTCGCCGCCGAGCACATTCCGCTCAAACAGGCCGGCTGGTTCTACCCGGGCCTCCACGCCTTTCTCTGGACCATGCTCGCCACCGTCTGCGTGGCAAACCTGGGTCTGCTCTGGGTAGCGGTAGAGGCCACCACGCTGGCTTCGGCCCTGCTGGTGGGGTTCTACCGCACGCGCGCGGCGCTGGAGGCGGCCTGGAAATACCTCATCCTCTGCACGGTGGGTATCACCTTTGCCCTGTTCGGGATCCTGCTGACGTACGTCGCCGTAACCCAGGCCCTCGGAGAGCACAGCGCCAGCCTGGACTGGCACGCGATCGCGCGGACGGCCTCGCGACTGGACCCAGAGCTGATGAAGCTGGCCTGGGTGTTCATCGTCATCGGCTTCGGCGCCAAGGCGGGCATCGCGCCCCTCCATACGTGGCTACCGGACGCCCACAGCCAGGCACCCTCCCCCATCAGCGCGGTGCTCTCGGGCGTCCTCCTTAACTGTGCCCTGTACAGCATCCTCCGATTTCGGCCGATCGCGGACGCGTCGATCGGTGACGCGCTTACCGGCGGAATACTGCTCGGGTTCGGGCTGTTCTCGGTGGCCGTGGCCGCGCCGTTCATCCTGGTCCAGCGGGATGTCAAACGCCTGCTGGCGTACTCCAGCGTAGAGCACATCGGGCTGGCGATCGCGGCATTCGGCCTGGGCGGAGCCGCGACCTTCGCGGGCCTGCTCCATCTAGTCCACCACAGCATCACCAAGCCGCTGCTGTTCTTCGCCGCCGGCGATCTGGTCAATCGCTTCCAGAGCCACCGCATTGCCCGGATTCGGGGCGCCCTGCGCGCGGCTCCGTTCAGCGGAACCCTGTTCTGCCTTGGCGTGTTCGCCATCGTGGGATTGCCGCCGTCTGGGATCTTCGTGAGCGAGCTGGGCATCCTGTGGGCCGGCATCAGCCAGGGCCGGGTCTGGCCAACCCTCGTGTTGATCGCGCTACTGACGATCGTCTTCGTAGGCATGATCTGGCACCTCGTGACCAGCGCGTTCGGCGAGCCGGGCCCCGCGCCCGGTGAGGGTGCGCGGCGCTGGACCACGCGGACAGCGATGGTGGTTCCCGCGATGCTCGTTGTGATCCTGGGCGTCTACACGCCGGGACCACTTCAACTGCTCCTCGACCGGTCCGTCGCGATCCTATCCGGGGCATCGCGATGACGGTGATCCAGCGTTTCGACGTCCTGCCAGATGGTCTGCCGGCGGAGTGCGCGGAGATCGTGAGCGCTCGGGGGGGGCGCCTGGCCACGATGGTGGCGCTGGACGAGCGGCGCGAGCACAACCGCTTCCGACTCATCTACGTGTTCGCGGTCAGCGGCGGCTGGATCAACGTGGAGTCGTCGCTTGACGGCACCGCTCCGCGTCATGCCTCGGTCACACCCCTGGTGCCCGCGGCCTACTGGTACGAGCGGGAGGCCCGGGATCTCCTGGGCATCGAGCCAGTGGGCCACCCAGACCCTCGGCGCCTGGTGCACCATGACGACTGGCCGGACGGCGTGTACCCGCTGCGAAAGGACTTCAGGTCGACCACACCGATCCCGCGGATTACCAATCAGCAGCACCAGTTCCACCACCTGCACGGCGATGGCATCGTAGAGATTCCGGTTGGCCCGATCCACGCTGGCGTCATCGAGCCCGGTCACTTCCGATTCGCGGCAGTGGGTGAGCGGGTGCTGCACCTCGAGACGCGGCTGTTCTACACCCACCGCGGTATCGAGAAGCTCGCCGAGGGCAAGGACCCGCACAACGTCCTGCAGATCGCCGAGCGCGTGTGCGGCGTGTGCGCGTGCTCCCACGCCGTGTCGTACTGTCAGGCGATCGAAGACCTCACGGGTGCTACCGTCCCTGCCCGCGCCGCGGCCATCAGATCCATCCTGCTGGAGCTGGAGCGCCTCTACAACCACGCGGGCGACCTGGGCAACATGTGCGCCGGGACGGGGTTTGCGGTAGGCGCGGCGCAGGGCGCCTGGCTCAAGGAACAGCTCCAGCGATTGAACGAGCGCGTGAGCGGGAACCGGTACCTGCGCGGCATCTGCCGTGTGGGCGGACTCCGCCGCGATCTCAGCCGGGAGATGCTCGGGGACATCCGCCGAACACTGGCCGATCTGGCAGGACAGTTCGAGCGATTCGTGGACCTGTTCGAGAGCACTGAGTCGTTCCAGGAGCGGATGCGGCGTACCGGGGTGGTCTCTCGAGAGGCTGCAACCGCGATGGGCGCGGTGGGAGTCGCGGCGCGCGCGGCGGGTGTTGGCAACGACGCGAGACTGGATCACCCTCACGCCGGCTACTCGGGAGTAGGCCTCCCTCTGGCCATCGAGCGTGAGGGAGACGCCGGCGCCCGCGCCCGCGTGCGGATCGCCGAGACCCGGACTTCGCTGAAACTTGTGGACCAGCTCATCGCGACTCTGCCACGCGGCCCGGTGCTTCAGGACGTGGGCCCACTCCCCGGCCACCGCGAAGGGCTTGGCGTCACCGAGTCACCCCGCGGCGAGAACGTCCACTGGGTCCGCACCGCGGCGAACGGCACCATAGAGCGGTACCGGGTGCGATCGGCATCCTTCTGCAACTGGCCGGTTGTGGCTATGTCCGTTCCCGGCAACATGGTCCCCGACTTCCCGTTGATCAACAAGAGCTTTGAGCTCTGCTACTCCTGCCTGGACCGCTGATGCTACAGATCCCACGCGCCGCGCTTCGCACCGGTCTGGTGACCACGGCCTATCCGAACGAGCCTGACATGCCGCCACCCGCCTTTCGGGGGCGGCCAGAGATCGATCCGTCTCGCTGCGATCTCTCCGGTGCATGCGTTTCCGCCTGCCCTTCTGGCGTGATCTCCATCGAAGACGTGGGCTCTGGCGCGCGCCGCTGGCAGCTTGACCTGGCGGGCTGTGTGTTCTGTGGGCTGTGCTCCGAAACGTGTCCCACCGGCGCGATGTCCATGGGCAAGAGCTTCGAGCTCGCCACCAGGACGCGCGAGGATCTGCTGACCATCGTGGACCACCTTCCAGATGGCGCGGCAACGCCCACCGCATCTCGCCGCGCCGCTCAGCCTTCCGGCCAGACCGCGGCCTCTCGATTCTCGGCGGCCATCCACCGCGTACTCCGCCGCTCCCTTCACATCCGCCACATGGATGCCGGATCCGACAACAGCACAGACTGGGAGATCAGCGCCCTGCTGAGCCCCGTGTATGACATTCAGCGCCTGGGCCTGGACGTGGTTGCTTCGCCGCGACACGCGGACGTACTGCTGGTGACGGGCGCCATAACGCGGAACCTGGAAGTCGCCCTGCTGGACACGTACAACGCCATGCCTGAGCCGCGCATCGTGGTGGCTGCCGGGGCAGAGGCCTGCGGGGGCGGCGTGCTGCGCGGCGCCTACGCCGTGGCGGGCGGCGCCGATCGGGTGGTACCGGTGGACGTCTACGTGCCCGGCGATCCGCCGCGTCCGCACGCGCTCATATTCGGGCTGCTCCTGGCCGTCGAGCGCATCGAGCAGAAACAGCATCTGACTCACAGGCACAAGAGGCTCTCCACGGCCCCGTCCTAAGCGCTCGCAGCGTTAAGAGCCGGTAGGACCGTCAACTAGCCGGACTACAATTCATGACCCGCGGCCGGCACTCCAGCCCGCCAGCGGGTCGAGAGAGCAGGTGGAGTGACCTTCCGATGAGCGCCGCCGCGTTGGCCACCCGAGGGTCGCTCGCCAGAGGCGCCGTTGTCGCGGGCGCCGTCGCCGTGGGCTGGGCGCTAGCGCGCCGACTGACCCGCGACACCGATCGGCGCCTGATCGATTGGGAACGCGCCGCCTTCGTCGCTACTCGTGTCGCCGGCTCGCACGGCCGGCTCCAAGGTGCCCGCCACGCCGCGCTTCAGCTCGAGTACGAGACGATGGTGCGCGAGATCGAGCAACCGTTGGCGGCATACACCGGCACCCAGCTCTCACTGGCCCAGACTGAGGTCCAGGTCCTGGACCGCGTCGGCTGGATCCACGCGAACATCAAGAGCTTCAAGCAGCTCTTCCAACCACTGGAGGACCTGTACCAGGAGCAGTGGCGCGAGGCGGCAAACTCGTTGCCAGGCGCCAGCCAGGCCGCGCGACTCGTCCTCTCCGGTGAGGTGGGCGTGATCCTGGGCTACCTCTCGCGCAAGGTGCTGGGCCAATACGACATCAGCCTGCTAGGAACGGAGCCGCTGGAGAGCGGAAAGCTCTACTTCGTGCAGCCCAATATCGAAGAGCTGGAGCGGACCCTGGGCATGCCACCCGCCGAGGTGCGTCGGTGGATCGCGCTGCATGAGGCCACGCACGCCCACGAGTTCGAGGTGTACCCGTGGGTGCGCTCCTACCTGAACGGCCAGCTCGACTCGTACCTGCGCGGCATGGCTCGCGAGCTCCTGGGGCACGGGGCATCCCCCTCGCTGTTGCTCCGTCTGGCTCAGAACCTCAGCCGCGGCCACAGCCTCATCGACGCCGTCATGACGCCCCACCAGCGGGCCTTGCTCGCGCGGATGCAGTCCCTGATGACGCTGGCGGAAGGCTACTCCAACCACGTGATGAATAAAGTCGGCGCCGAATTGCTCGAACACCACGAGGAGATCCACCATCGCGTGGAGCACCGTCAGAAGAATCGCGGCCGCGCAGAGCTGCTGTTCCTCCAACTGACCGGTCTAAAAATGAAGATGGAGCAGTACGCGCTGGGTGAACAATTCGCGAACGAAGTGGCAGATCGCAAGGGAGTTGCCTTCCTGAACCGTGCGTGGCACGCCGCGGAGAACCTGCCCACGGACGAAGAGTACCGCGACGCCGCCCGCTGGATCAGTCGGATGGAGGCCGCCGTTTGAGGAGCGCGTCGTGGGCCTGATGCGCTACACGGTCGTTGATCCAACCACGACGGTCAGCTTCATCGCGCCAGACCGGATGCTCCAGGGCCTGGTAGCTGCCTGCTGCGAGAATCCTTCCACGCTCGGCGACTTGCTGGATCGAGTCGCGCCCTTCGCGGCCGATCTACGCGAGCGCGTGCTCAGCGGCCTGGCCGTGTTCGACGAGCACGACAGCGCACCCGAGCATCGCTGGATCCACGCCGCCCTGGACATCTGCAGGCGCGAGGAGGTGCCCGTGTTCCGGGTGGTGGACGACCGGACGCGCGAGGCCAGCTTGAGCCCGGTATGGGCGGGCGCCGTGGTCTTCAACCTCAAGTCCAAGCGGATCGTCCAGATCCAGAACACCTACCGCCAGATCGAGCGGAAGGGGCGCCTGCGGGCGCGGGAGGGCGAACCGCCAACCCCCAGGGTCCGCAAATACGAGCTGCCGGCGGATTGGACCGTCGTCCCGGAGCGCTGAAGACTTGGCGGTGGAATCGCCGAGCAGTGAGTCGATTGCGGGCCGCCAGCCCCACAGCCGATCCAGCCGCCTCATTCATGCCGATGTGTTGACGCTGGCCGCGCTAATGGCGGCCAGCGCCGCTGTTCGCTGGCCCAACCTCTGGCTGATCCCCGCGTTCAGCGATGAGACACTGGAGGCGAAGCTGGCCATCGCCATCGCCCGGGGGCAGTCCCTCCCGCTCACCAGTGTAGACCCGTACATCGGCGCCGGCTGGAACTACCTGGCGGCAATCGTGATGCTCGCGTTTGGCATCAGCGCCTGGGTGCCACGGGCCCTGGCATTCCTCTTCGGGACATTCGGCGTCGTAGCGACCTGGCTCCTCGCGCGCGAGATGGGCGGCCGACTGGCCGGCGTGGTAGCCGCCGTCTGGCTCGCCGCCTGTTCCACCCACGTGCTGGTGAACAGCCACGTGGGCTGGTCCCACTCGTCCACGCCAACCCTGGTGACGGCCGGCGCCTATTGCCTGGTGCGCGCATTGACCCGTGAGACGGCGCCAGGAGCCTGGCTGAGCGCCGCCGCCCTGCTGCTGGGCCTGAGCGTGCAATCCCATATCACCGCCGTCCTCGTGCTCCCCGGCTGCGCGCTGTTCGTGTGGGCGCGGCGCCGTCGTCTGCGCGGCTGGCGGGTGCCGGCCGCCGCCCTGACCGCGTTTGCGATCGGCGCCGGCACCCTGCTGGTCTACAACATTTTGACCGGCGGAGACTCGTTCCGCGGCGGCCAGCGGGTGGTGGCAGACTACACGGGCGAGGACGCGGGAGTTGATCCACGCGACTATTTGGAGAACCTCCACCGGCTCGCTCTCGGAACCGGCTGGGTGCTGAGCGGCGCCATCGAAAAGCGCCGCTACGTCGGAGAGTCGCTCCTTGACCCGCTCACCACGGGCTACCTGACGCTCGCCATCACCGGCTTAGCCTGGTCCGCCAGGCGCGGGGGATGGTTGCCGCTCGCGATCGTCGCGCCGTTCGCGCTGGCGATGCCCTTGGTTAACCCGAAATATGAGCCCCTGCTCAACGGCCGCTACGTGATGGTGGTGCTGCCGCTGGTCTTCACCGCCATTGGCGTGGCGTGCGGCGACCTGTTGATGCGCGCCACAACGCTCAGCAGACCTGTCCGCATCGCTGGAGTCCTCCTCGTGGGCCTCGCCTCGGTTTACCCGCTGGTAGGTCTGGTCAGGTACGAGCGGTCCACGGAGCGCACCAATCACGCGGTGCTGCTGGCACTTGAGGCGGTACACGCTGAGCTCCGGCCGGGGGAGACCTTGCTGGTGGACTACGGCCTGGACAGTGTGTTCTACATGGCGGCCGGCAGCGCGTTTCGAAGCCTGGACTTGCTCCTCACGGCAGCGGACACGCCATACACCGTGGTGGACGCGCGGCCCGCCTCGTTCGCCGAGCACGTGGGCGACGGCCCGCCGCGCCTGGCGCTCGTGGCGGCCGACAAGCTTACGCCGCTGAGCCGCGCGTTCACATTGACGCCAGTGGGCGATTCCTGGCGCGGCCCCGGGTTCGGCGTCTATCGCGTGTCAGCACGGCGCGGTTGATCGCACTCGATCCGGCGGCCGCGCACACGGCCGATTGAACGTCAGTCGCGCGTGTGTTACACCACCGTGCATGCGCGCCGCCGCGTGTGGCGCCGCGCGTGGTCCAGGCACCCAAGAGATGTGGGAGGTGGGTTCCGTGACTCCAAAGCATGGCGTATCCCGTCGTCTGTTCTTGATGCGTGGGGGCATCAGCCTCGCGGCACTGTCCAGCATCGGTCTGCTCAGCGCTTGTTCGCAACAGGCCGCACCGTCCAGTGCGCCGGCCAAACCGGCCGAGGCGCCGAAGCCCGCGGAAGCCGCCAAACCGGCAGAGGCTGCCAAGCCCGCGGCTCCGGCCCCCACAGCAGCCCCGGCTGCTCCCGCCGCAGCGGCACCGGCGAAGCCTGCGCCGAAGCCGGAAGAGAAGATCGGCAAGAGCCTGATCGGCAAAATCGAGGGCCCGGAGATCATCACGGACGCCTCCAAATTCCCCAAGACATTCAAGGAGGCGCCCCAGCTCGCCGAGCTGGTCAAGGCCGGCAAGCTGCCGCCCGTGGCAGAGCGAGTGAGCCAGGACCCACTGGTACTCAAGCCACTCAACGAGATCGGCAAGTACGGCGGCACCTGGCGGCGCGGGTTCACGGGGCCCGGCGATTTTCTGAACGGCATCCGAGCCGGCGGCGGCGCCGACTTCATCCTGTACGTGGACTTCACCGCCACCAAGGTCGTCGGTAACATCGCCAAGAGCTACGAGCTCTCGCCAGACGGCAAGACCACCACGCTCCAGCTTCGGCGCGGCATGAAGTGGAGCGACGGCAACCCCTTCACGGCGGACGACTTCATGTTCTGGTACGAGGACATGTACCAGAACAAGGACCTGAATCCGGTGCTGTCGAACGCCATGGCGATCAACGGCAAACAGGGCAAGCTGGAGAAGGTGGACCAATACACGATTCGTTTCGTGTTCCCTGAGCCCAACTACCTGTTCCCCACCACGTTGGCCTACAACTCGCCGATCTCCGGCCAGGCCACGCAGAGTCCCAACGCCATGGGTGGCTACGCGCCCGCGCACTACCTCAAGCAGTTTCTCCCCAAGTACGCCGGTCAGGCCGCCGTGGACAAACTGGCAACGGACAACAAGTTCGACAACTGGGTGAGCCACTTCAAGGTCAAGTGCGACTGGTCCAAAAACGTGGACCTGCCGGTGGTCTCGCCGTGGAAGTCCGCCACGCCGGTCAACACCCCCACGTGGGTATTGGAGCGGAATCCCTACAGCATCTGGGTGGACACGGAAGGCAACCAGCTACCCTACATCGACAAGATCCAGCTCACCCTTGCGGAGAACCTCGAGGTGCTCAACCTGCGCGCCATCGCTGGTGAGTACGACTTCCAGGAGCGGCACACGGACATCGGGAAGGTGCCGGTATTCCTGGAGAACGAGCAGAAGGGTGGCTACAAGCTCTCGATCAGCCCCATGACCACCGGCTCAGACTACGGCATCTTCTTCAACCTGCACTACGAGGCCGATCCTGAGCTCGCCAAGTGGTTCAACAACGTGGACTTCCGCCGCGCGCTCTCCATCGCCATTGACCGCGAGCAGGTGAACGAGACGTTCTTCCTGGGGATCGGGACGGCCGGTTCCGCGGCGCCGGCGGAGAGTAACCCGTACAACCCGGGTCCGGAGTACCGCAAGCTCTGGGCCACGCTGGACGTGAAGAAGGCCAATGAGATGCTGGACGGCATCGGCCTCTCCAAGAAGGACAGCGAAGGCTACCGGCTGCGGGAGGACGGCAAGGGCCGAGTCAGCATGGAGATCACGACGCTCGGTGGCCAGTTCGTCCAATACACCCGCATCAGCGAGATGATCCGCGACCAGTGGAAGAAAGTCGGGATCGATTTGCGGGTCAACGAGGTGGAGCGCACCCTCGCTATCCGCCGCGCCGCCGGCAACGAGACCCAGCTCCTGGCGTGGAGCAACGACGGCACGGACACACTGTACAGCTACTCAGGCTGGATTTTCCCGGTAGACGGCGGGAGCTGGTACATGCCAGAGTACGGCAAGTGGTTCGCCTCCAACGGTAGCGCTGGAAAAGAGCCGCCCGCTCGCCTGAAGCAGCTCATGGATATGTGGAAGAAGGCCTACGGAGTGGAGGAGGCCGAGCAGATCAAACTGGGCAAGGAGATCTGGAAGATCGCCCTGGAAGATGTCTGGTACATCGGCGTGGCGGGCCAGTCTGGCGCCGTCCAGGGGATCCGAATCGCCAAGACAAACATGGGCAACATCCCCGCGGCCTACGCCAACACTAACCTCACCTGGCCGCCCTCGATCGCCCGACCCGTCACGTTCTACTTCAAGTAGTTCGCGGCACATCAGCACATCGTGGCGCCGGGGCGTGAGGCCCGGCGCCGCTTCTATCTGACCGATATACTCCCAGGCATGAACAGGCCCGTCCCTCCGGTAAGCAAGGTCGCCCGCCGTGCCGCGCTGGGCGTCTGGGCCACCAGCCTCGTCACGGCCGTCGCCGCCTGCGAGACCTCCGCTGCCACCGTGGTGCACACCAGCGAGGGGCCGGTCCTCCAGCTTGAGCGCGCCGAGCTGCTCATCCTGGTGAGTGGCCTGCGGCCCGCGTATCGACCGGGCGACCGGATCGACCTGAACGTACTCATCAACAACCAGAGTGCCAAGCTTGCATCAGCCCGAATCCGTGCAAAGTTGATTGGCCGGGGCCAGCAGCCGGTGGTGGAGGCAGATGTCGCCACGCTCAACGTCCGCCCGGCGGACGCCGCGAGCGTAGATCGCGCGCTCCAGATCCCGTTGGACCTCACCCCAGGGGACTACACCGTGCAGGTGGAGCTCCCGCCCTGGTCCTTCGACGGGCGCCAGGCCGGCGGCGGCGTGCTCAACGCCACCGTGAAAGTTGAGCGAGCTTGACAGTTTCCTGTGCTAGCATCTCGCCGAGCTAGCCAGGCCCCCGGCACCGGATTCCCCTCAGCTCGACACCGCCGTCGACGCGTATGCCGGCGCAGCAGCCGGTAGACTCGGAGCTCGGTGGCGTGACACCCCACGGCAACAACGATCAGTCCAGCCCACTGGTCATCATCTCCCGGGCGGGACCCACCCAGCTTCCGCGCACCGTCTCGCACGTGCGATCGGAGCGTCTACGGGTGTTCCTCGTTCGGCTTCTGCCGCTCGCCATCGTGGCCGTGGCGCTGCTTGTCCGTCTTTGGGCACTGGACCTGGTGCCACTCGAGGAACGACAGGTCCGCGCACTCCTTCTGGCACGGACCGTGTCGCGAAGCTGGGGACCGGAGTCACTCACGGTCGCGCTCCCCGCGTTGCTCGGCGGGATGATCCAAGCCATCGACACTCGGATCGAGTGGTGGGTGGCAACGCTTGGAGCGCTGGACGCCCTGGCGGTGGGCGTCACATACTTCGCCGCCCGCACCGTCCTGCCACTGGGAATGTCCGCGGCCGCCGCGCTACTCTACGCGCTTGCACCGACCGCGTGGTACGCGTCGCGGGACGTAGACCAGGCATCGCTACCGGTCCTCAGTTCAGTGGCACTCCTGGCGATCCTCCGTTGGTCGCGGTCGCGCAAGCTCGCCTGGGGCGTTCTGGCGGCGACAACCGCCGGCCTGGCCGCCAACGCGTCCGTCGCGGGCGTTGGCTCGGTCGTCGCCATGCTTCTCGGGTTTGCGCTGGGGCGAATGCGCCCGTGGACGCTCACGACGCTAGGCGTTGTCGCGATCGCGTTGGGCTCACCGGGCTGGGCCCGCCAGCCCGTGCCGGAGGGCTTCTTTGGTCTAGCGGCTGTCGCTGGAGTGGCCTCGTTGGCGGGCGCTACACCGTCATCCCTACTAGTCCTGGTCCCTGCGTCCCCGCTGGGACTGATCCAGCTCGCCGCGGGGATCCTGACGATCGTGGCGCTCGCGTTTCCATTCGCCCTGACGTCCGCGGGCGTCGAAAAGCCCGGCGAGCCTGCACCCACGCCTTGGGTCGTGTGCGTGTTAGCCGCCGGCGCCATCTTGCTGGCCTCCGCCGTCTACCCTCCCTCGTGGTTCTCCCCCACCCAGCTCGCAGCCGTAGCGCTGCCGGCCGGAGCCGTCGCCGTCGCGCTGGGGATGGACGCCGTAAGCCGTGCAGCGCTGCCACGCGCGACTGCGTTGGCGGGTTCCGCCATCACGGTCCTCCTGCTGGCCAACGGCCTCTCCGTGGCCTCGGCCATCACCCAGGCCGAGGCCGGCAGCCTGGCGGCCAACGCCCAGCCTGCAAGCACGCCTCGGTTCTGGGGAAGCATCGCCGAGCCAGCCGTCCTGGCAGCGGCGACGTCGGTGAGCGGCCGAGTCTACCTCGTCGGACCGGCGGCCCAAACCGGCGCAGCGGCGCTCGCATTGCAGGCACTGGTGCCTACCCTCCCCGCCGCCGCGGCCCTTCCCGACTCGGTCGTGCTCCTCCCGCTGGAGGGCAGCGTGACGTACGTGATCACGCCGGATGCCGAGCCGCTGTCGCCGCTCGTCCGCGCTCCTGTGACGTTCGCCGTGGTTCCGGCAGGCGGCGGTGACCGCGCGTACCGTGTCGTGACGTTTCAGGCGCAAACCCTCGATCGTTGGCTGGCCGGGGCTCCCGCCGGGCCAGTAGCCCGCTACGCCGGCGGGGCCACGCTCCACGGTTACACGCTGCGGCGGCCACTAAACCGTGCCTCAGCCACGCTCGACCTCTACTGGTCGCTGCCAAACGGTGGATCTGCAACCGAGGTGCGGATCGGTGAGTCCCGCGAAACCGTTTGCAGCTCCTCGATCCGCGCGCCGCTCCCAACGCTTGGCGAGGATGCGCCGCGTGTGCTGCTGCTCCAACGGTTCATCCTGCCAGCCGCTCTTGGCACGGACAGGCCGTGGGTCGCCTTGCACGACGGCCAAAGGTGTCTGGCACCGCCCGACTAGCTCTACCCCTCAGGGGCCGGTAGGGGCCGCGTGCGCGCTCGGATGGACGGCACGGCCCAGTCCTGCCACAACACGTGGCAGGTCGCGGCCACCGGCGTTGCCAGGATCGCGCCGACCACCCCGCCAAGCTCGCTGCCGATCAAGAACGCCAACAGGACCACGATGCCCGGCAGCTCCACGGTAGTCCCCATCACCCGCGGCACCAGCAGGTAGTTCTCCACCTGCTGAATCCCGATGTACAGCAGCAGCACACCCACCGCGTACGCCCAGCCGTAGAACGCCGCCACGCCCACTGCCGGCACGGCCGCGACGATCGGGCCCAACATGGGGATGACCTCGCCAATTCCCGCGATCAGCCCCAGGAGGAACGCGTACGGTATGCCGATAATGCTGAGCGAGAGCGTGGTGATCGCACCGATGATCAGCGCCAGGACAAAGGTGCCCAGCATCCAGCCCTGGATCTTCCGGGCGATTCGGTCGCTGACGCGTGCCCAGCGTCGTTCCTCCTCGGGAGGCAGCAGCGAGAGCACGTGTGCGCGGAACGCTGGGCCCTCCATCACGATGAAGATGCTCAACACCAGCACGAGCAACGTAGTGAGGACTCCGCCGAGCAATCCAAAGGTGAAGTTGAGCACGGACAGCACACCGCTCAGGTAACCGGTGAAGTCGCTCGTCACCTCGGCCACCGCCTTGCGCTCGATCTCCTCGATCGCCGGCAGGTCCAGCGACAGCCCGTAGCGATTTAGCTCGGCCTGGGCGCGGTCCAGATACGCGGGCGCCTGACGGGCCAGCGCACGCACGTCACGAAACACCGGCGGGAGCAAGAGCATGCCCGCCCCCACAAGGAACACCCCCGCGGAGACGTACACTGCCAGCAAACCCAGGGGGCGGGGCACTCGAAACCCCGCCAGCCAGTCCACCGGACGCTGGAGGCCAATGGCCAGCAACGCCGAGATGAGCGCCAGAAGCAGCACCTGGCGGATCTGGTACGCTACGGCCGCGACGACGACGATCAGGACGACCGAGACGATCGCGATTGACAGCAGTTTTCCGCCGCCGCCGCGTCGCCTCTCTGAGCCGGTCAAGATGGACGTCTCGGCCATCGTCTTTCAACACGCTCCCAGCGAATTGGATGGCGAAGCTTAACCCACCTCACCGACCAGTGGCGGCGCCTGATCACCGGCTCCGCGCCAACCGATGACCGAAGTACGCCTGGGCACCCAGGGCTGGAGCTACCCGGACTGGCTGGGCAGTTTCTACCGCCAGGGCACGCGCCCGGGCGACTACCTGGCCCAGTACGCCCGCCGCTTCAGCACCGTCGAGCTAGATACCACGTTTTACGCCACACCGCGGCCGAGCCAGGTGGAGTCCTGGCGGACCCGCACGCCCGATGATTTCATCTTCAGCGCCAAGCTTCCACGCCTGATCACCCACGACCGACGGTTCGTGGACTGCGGGGACGAGCTCAGGCGTTTCGTACACGTCATGGAGGGATTGGGCCCAAAACTGGGCCCCCTCCTGATCCAGTGCCCGCCCGATCTCACCATCGACACCTGGGACGAGTTCGCCGCGTTCCTGAATGTCCTTCCACCCAATCGCCCGTTCGCTGCCGAGTTCCGCCACCGTTCATGGCTCACGCCAGACACCACGGCGCTGCTCCAGGATCACGGCATCGCCTGGACCGTCATTGATCTGCACTATCTCCCCTGGACCCCGGATGTGACGGCCGGATTCAGCTACTTCCGCTGGCTGGGCGATCGGCGCGCCATCGAGCGCTACGACCGCGTGCAGATCGATCGGCAGGCGCGCGACGACGAGTGGGCCGCCATCATTCGCGGGATCATCGACCGCGTGGAGCGGGTGTACGGCTACTACAACAACCACTACTCCGGCCATTCGCCAGAGTCAGTCCGCGCCATGCACCGTCGCCTGGGTCTACCACTCAAAGAAGACCAGCCCCCCGCGGACGAGGCGGCGGAGCCGACCCAGCTTGATCTCTTTGGCGCCTGACGGGACCGCCGGCCAGTTTGACCGTCACGGGTCCCACGCGGTATACGCCCGCAATCACGCATCATCGGAAAGCAGCAGCGCAGGAGCCAGCCCACATGAGCAATGCAGACCGCCCATTGAGCGGCAAAGTCGCCTGGGTCACCGGATCCTCACGCGGCCTCGGCCGCGTTATCGCCACCCACCTGGGTAGCCTTGGCGCCGCGGTGGTCGTCCACGGCACCACCCCCACCTCCGCTCAGGCGTTCAATGAGGCCGCCTCTCTGGACGACGTAGCGGCCGGCGTGGCGCGCGACAGCGGCGCCGAGGTGCTGCGGATCTGGGGGGACGTGACCAATCAGGACCACGTCACCCGCATGGTCGGCGAGGTCCAGGATCGATTCGGCAGGATAGACATCCTGGTTAACAACGCCGGTGGTGACATCGGCGCCGCCGGCACCGGTGGTCCCGGCGGCGGCAAACCGCAGCCCAACGACGCCGTGTTCATCCCGCTGCCAGACGTCCGCGCCGTGATGGACCGCAACTTCATGTCGTGCGTCATGGTCTGCAAGGCGGTGGTCCCTGGGATGATGGAGCGCAAGCAAGGCTGGGTGGTCAACATCGCCAGTGTGGCGGCCCACCGCAGCCGCGAACAACTTGCGATCTACGGCGCCGCCAAGGCGGCCGTCACCCACTACTCCCGCTCCCTGGCGGACCAGCTACGCCCCTACAACATCCCCGTCAACGTCATCTCGCCGGGCGGCACCGTCACGCCGCGGTTCCTGGCCACCAACAACCCGGACCCCGCCAAGGTGGGCCTGTCCGGCACGCTGGACCGCTACGCCGAGCCCATCGAGGTGGCGCGCGCGGTCGCCTTCCTGGTGGCTGACCCCGGCGCCTTCGTCAGCGGCCAGGTGATTCGCGTGGACGGCGGCAGCCAGCTCTGGCCGGCCTAGCCGCTGTCAGCCTGGACCAGCCATCCGAGCCGCGAGCTCCCGCACGGTTGTCATCTTCCGCATGGTCCCAACCGGCCCATTCTTGGCGAGCGAGTCGCCCTTGAACAAGGGTGACTCGCTCATCCGAGTCCGGCAGAGCCAGTAGAGCTCTCGCCCAGCAAAGGCCAGCTCATCCGTCGGAGTGGCCAGCGCCAGCGTCTTGTCCCGCTGCATGTCCGTGGGCGGATGCTTGAGGAACGAGACGAACACCCCGGCATCTCCGGTCGGCGGCGCCGACCCGGGAAACGCGTCGTGGCCGGCGATCCGCTCCACGTCTGCCGCTGTGCGCACCACCGTGGGAACGGCGTAGCCCAGCGACTGCTCGAAATGGGCCTCCAGTCGCTCCTCCAGGGCCATGGATTCGTCGCCAAACGTCTCAAAGATCACGTTTCCGCTGGCGATGAACGTGCTCACCCGCGCCATTCCGAGTTGCTCCACCAGTTCGCGCAGCACCTCCATCTTGACCCGTCTGCGCCCCAGGTTTATCCCGCGCAGCAGCGCAACGTATCGTGTCATGACGCTAATCTCCATCCGCCATCAGCGTGGCGAGCCGGGCGGCTGCCACGCTCGCGCCGTCAAGCGAAGGCCCCGACGCCTTCGCTCGACGGCCCAGGGCAGCGCCCAGCGACTCGCCTATCTCCCACCGGGCCAGCGATTCGCGCGAGACCTCACTCCCCAGTCCCAGCTCCTGAATGGCGCGCACCAGCACGTCCTCCTCGCGAAACCCGCCGCGCCGCGCGAACACCAGAGGAACCCTGTTCGCCAGACAGTCTGCCACGATGCCGTAGCCGGGCTTCGCCAACACCACGTCCACACTGGCCAACAGGTCCACGTACTGATACCCGTCACGGGGCAGGTACACCTGATTGTCCACCGGCGCCATCTTGGGCTCCCCCACTGTCACGAAGCAATAGTCGCGCAGCCGGGACATCGCCTCAGGATCCAGCCCATTGAATTCGAACCCGCCGAAACTGACCAGCACCAACGGTCGGCCAGCCGGCAGCCGCAGCCGTTGGCGCAGAGCAGCTCGATCCACCCGTGAGACCCGCGCGATCAACGGGATATCCTCGATGGTTGGGAAGGCGCTCAAGTCGCCGTGCATGGGAAGCCGCAGCAGCAGAGACGCCTGTCCGTACTGCGCCCGCAAGCGGCCAATCAGCTCGCCGCCTTCAGGATCTGCCGCCACGTAGGGCTCGTAGATCCAGTCCCAGCTAAAGTTCGCGATGCCCACGCCCGGCGCCCCCAGCCGCGCCGCGATGGGAAACGCCAGAGCCGGTACGTCTGCCACAATGAGGCGGGGATTGAACCGCGCTAGCTCGCCCACCTCACGCTCCATGAGCGCGTCCTCCCCACGCATGTGCTCGCGATAGCGCGCCACGGTCGCCGCCGGGTCCACACTCAGACTATCCCGCTGCACCGCGCCCACATCAATCCCCACCGGACGCACGTCTATTCGTTCCGCATCCTCCGGGAATATCCAGCGCGGCGCGAGCGTGCGCACGTGGACCCGGACGTCCTGCCGAAGCCTCAACAGCGCCTGGATCACCTCGGCCGAGCGCACCGCGTGGCCAAAGCCGTGCCCGCTCACGTAGAACACCAGATCGATCACGGCCCGATTGTATCGGCGCGCCGCGCGCCACAACTCAGGGGTCACGAAGGAGGCCGCACCGATGGCCGCGGAGAAGCTTGGCTCGAACTTGCCCGGCGTAAGGGTACCCGCCCTGCTCGCGGACGTCGCCACGGCGACGGACGTGACGGAGGTCAGCGCATCGTTGCGCGACATCTGGGCGCGGCCCAAAGTGGAGCTCCACATTCATCTGGACGGCGCGCTTCGGCCAACCACCGTCACCGAGATGGCACGGCGCTACGAGCCCGCCACCGATCTGTGGGCCCCCGGGTGGGAGCGCGATTTCTTCAGCTTCCAGAATCTCGGCGAGTTCGTGAGTCAATTCTCAGCAGTTGGCCGCGCCTGCGTCCGCGACGCGGACGATGTCCACCGGGTCGCCGCCGAGTGCTTCGAGGATCTAGCCGCCCAGAACGTGGTGTACGCCGAGGCGAGCTTCGGCACGAGAACGCCGGGTATGCCCCACTACATCCCCCTGCCTGACGTCATCGCGGCAGTGGACCAGGCGCGTCGAGATGTTGAGTCCCGGGCGCCGATCAAGATCGGCGTCATCGTCGGCCTGACTCGCCGTCGGCCTAACGAGACGAGTGTCGATATCTCCGCCCTCGCCCTCCAGTGCGCCCGCGATATCGTGGACGCCGTCGGTCGCGGCGCCGGCATCGTCGGCGTGGACCTTCACGGCGATGAGCTGAACCAGCCCAGCGTAGAGCCGTTTCTGGACGCGTTCGACATCATCCACCAGGCTGGCCTCAAGGTCCGCCCGCACGCTGGCGAGGCGGCCGGCGCGCACGTGGTTCGCGATTCCCTGCAACACCTCAAAGCGCATCGGATCGCACATGGTGTGCGATCCATCGAAGATGCCGCGTTGGTCGCTGATCTGCACACTGCCGGCATCGGGCTGGACATGTGCCTCACGAGCAACGTACGGACCGGGGCCATCCGATCCATCGCCGAACACCCGCTCCCCTCGTTCTTGCGGCGTGGCCTACGCGTCAGCGTGAGCTCTGATGATCCCCTGCCGTTCTCCACCAGCATCACGTCAGAGCTGGCGGTTGCGCGGCACGTTCTGGGGCTGAACCGCAAGGAACTGGCGGCGCTGAGTACCAACGCCGCGTCCAACGCCTTCCTTGTAGAGGCCGAGCGCACAGCACTGGTGGAACGGGTCGCCAGAGGCTGGGAGGCTGTACACTAAACAGAATCGTGACCCCCTCGAGCGGAAATCCACTCACAGACTCATCAACGCGCGGTGACAATCGCGGCACATTTCCACCGTCTCCTGCGTTAATACGCGTGTAAGGCCAATTAGACGGGCGCTTCCCCCGCAGCCACTTGAAGCGATGCCGCCACCGGCCCGGAGTCAGCATGCAGCCTGAGCCTCTCACGACAGCACATGCAAAAACGCTGGTGGATGTCTACCTCCGCGAACAGGTATTGCGGGGCTACGTGCTCGGAGAGCGCGGCCGCGTTGTGGACACGCTGAACGCGGTCGCCGATGAGCTGTTGCTGCAGGACGCGCAGGCATGGAGTCCGTCCAGCGACTCCGCCCCGTTGTCCATCGGTGACGTCGTGGTCGCGGCAGAGAAGATCCTGGTGGTAGTGCCACGGCAAGCACCAACGAGCATCCCTTCCGCTTTCCGCCTGGGCTGGGAAGACGGTGGCCCCCTGAACGTGAAGATGGGCGTTGGCCCCTTCCACCTCACCGGCGACCTCACCGAGGCACTGGACGACCCGCGCGCGCTCACCAGTGTGCGCCAGTCGCGCCAGGGTGATAGATACCTTTCCGTGGGCGACGCAACGGTCTTCTCCGTGGAGTGCACCGGCTGGTCCACTACTGCCACGGTGGCTTACGTGTCCAGAGAGAGCGTGTCCTTCATCACACCCACGGACACGCGGGCCGCGGCGTTCCGCCCTGGCCTCTCGCTGGCCTCAATCAGCTCCGCCGCCTACGAGGGTCGAGCCGGCTCCTTCAGCTTCTTGGGTTAGAAGCTCGCCTCGGCCGGAGCCGCCTCCGCTATGATGGGCCCCGAATCGCGCCGTGCAAGCGCCGGCTTCATCTCTGCAGAGGTTAGTCAGTCATGTGGGGCCATCGCAGCCAGGACGCACCCCGCGTCTTTGGGCACCGGGGCGCTATGGGCCACTGCCCGGAGAATACCTTCGCGTCGTTCGAACGGGCCGTTCAACAGGGCGTGGACGCCATCGAGCTGGACATCCACCTGACGCGGGATGACCGCCTGGCCGTCATCCACGACCATCATTTAGACCGCACCACCTCCGGATCGGGCACCGTCCGCCAGCACTTGCTCGCTGAGATTCAGGCACTGGACGCCGGGAGCCACTTCAGTCCGGAGTTCGCCGGCGAGCGCGTCCCGGAGCTCGATGAGGTTCTGGACTGGGCTCGCGACCGCTGCGTCCTGGACATCGAGATCAAGGGGGGATACGCGCCCTATCCCGGGATTTCTCAGCACGTGGTGCGCGCAATCCAGCGCCACAGCGCCCAGGACCGCGTCATCGTCATCTCCTTCGACCATCCCACGGTCGCCCAGGTGAAAGGACTCGCGCCTGACGTCGCCACGGGCGTACTCTGGGCATGCCGTCCGGTGGATCCGGTGGGCGTCGCGCGCGCCGCGAACGCAGACGCCATCCTCCCACACTGGACACACTGCTACGCCGAGGATGTCTCGCTAGCCCACGCCGCTGGGATCTCAGTGCATCCGTGGGCCACGTCAGAGCCGGCCGAGATCGAGTCGCTCATCGATGCCGGGGTCGATTCCATCTGCAGCAACCACCCCGACCGGGTGATCAAGCTCGTACGACAACGCGGCGCTCGCTGAGTCGCGCTACCGCGCTGCCAGCCACCGGGCCGCGGCCTCGTCTCGCGCCCGCAGTCGCCTCGTTTGGGACCGCCAGCACGACCGGCATAGGTACCCTAGCCCATCCGGCGCCGGCAGGGGCACCCGGTCCTCGTGCCCCTGACCAATGAAGATCTCACACTCGTGGCAACGAGCCGTGACGTGGTGCTGGCTCACCAGAAGCGGGTGTGTCCGCACCTGGCGACCTGTCAAGTCAGGCCTCACCACCGATGATCCCCTGCAGCAACGCGATGCCACAGGCCAAACCCAGGATGATTACCGCGAGATCCAGCATTGCCCACCTCCGGGGCGCCCAAACATCAGGCATTGTCATCGCGTGCTGGCCGCATCCGGTGCGTACGGGCGTTACAGAGCCGTCACAGTCAGGCGCTGGGGGCCTGGGAGAGGAACATTTGCGCGACAGCAGCCGCAAACCCACATGCTAGTGCCAGAAACCCCAGCTCCACCATTCAGCTCCTCCAAGACGCCAGACAGATTGTTGCCGGCGCGCGGAGATGGTACGTCGCGCGAAATCACACCCGCGTATCGACGCCCCCTGCTTCCGTACCGGCCCCATCACAGCGGGCGGTGGCTTAGCGGAGGTCTAGAACAGAGGCGCCCACCTGGTTCACCGCGGAGAGCGTCTCAAGCACCATCCGCCGGGCATTCCCTATCTGGGTGACGTCTCGGGTGTCCCCGATCAGGGCAATCTGGCGCCCCAGATCATCCGCGCGATCGGCCAACCGCGCCACTCTGGCTCCCACCTCGGCCGTAGACGGTCCCGGGCGAGCGGCCCTCAGGGCCCGCGCGGTCTCGCCAAGATCTGCCGCCACCGCCGCGCCGCGCTGACGCCAGTTCGGATCGGTAAGCGTCTCCGGGCGCGCCTGCGCTGATCCCAGGAGATCGTTCACCGTGGTGAGCTGGGGCCCAAGCGCCTCAACGCGCGCCTGGACCGTTGCAATGTACGCGCGGTCTTGATCGCTCACCGGTCTGGACGCCGGCAGCGGCTCGGGTGAGCCCGCACGAGTCGTGGCCTGCGGCGAGGCGGCTGGTGCCGGCCGGTTGACGCCGCCTTCGACGCCGGACGCAAGAATCTCCAGAAACTCCGCGGCAATCCAGCCAGCGGCACCGTCCGCGGGATCCCTCACCGGGAGCCAGCGCCGGCCGGCGCTCTCGCGCTCTGGCCCGGTAATCTCCAGCTCTGCCGCGTCTCGAACCGTTTTCACGCGCGCCGCCGAGGGGCTGGGCTCAGCGCGGAGATTGGCACCCTGCCCCTGCGTGTTGACCACCCTTGCGCGACTGGGTCGCGGCGAGGCGGTTGGTGGTGGCGTGGCCGCTGCCACGCGCTCGATCGCGGTGGGCTGGGCAATGGGTGGGGGAGAGGGGGTGGGAAGCAATGTGAACGGGGCAGGTGATGTGACCGGCGCCGGTGCGGGCAGCGAAGTAGGCTCGAGTGTGGGGGCCACCGGACGTTGCAATCTCTCGACGATGGAGGCACAACTCACGTTTACCAGGATCAGCAACACCAGGAGCCCCAGCAGCGCGGCGCGCCTGGGCCCAGCACAATACCGCGCGCTCAAACGGTCAGCCCACCTGTCTGGCACGCGCTAGTCCCAAGAGAAACTCATCGCGGCTCCCGCCGGCGTGACCACCGCCCACACCGCCAGCACCATCACACTGCCCCAATGCACCTCAGACCCGGGTATCAACGCCGCGCGCAAGAACTCCGACAACGCGGCAGCGGGCAGATACCCCGCCACCTGCGCCAGCGAGGACGGCAACACCGAGAGTGGGAAGATCGTCCCGCCCAGGGCCATGAGCAGCAGGTACAGCCCATTGGTCACGGCGAGCGTACCCTCCGCGCGCAATGTGCCAGCCAGCCAGAGCCCGATGCCAGCAAAGGCAGACGTCCCCAAAATCAACGCCGGCACCGCCAGCCACACCGGGCCGCGCGGCACCCAGCCAAACACCAACCAGCCAATCAGCCCCAACAGTGCGATCTGCACCGCCTCTATGGTCAACGTGCTCAGCATCTTGGAGAGGATCAGTGCTGGCCGAGGAAGAGGCGAGCCTCCAAGACGCTTCAATACGTGGTAGTAGCGCTCAAACCCCGTGGCGATACCCAGCGCCACAAGGGAAGAGGAGATCACGGAGAGCGCAATCAGTCCGGGCACCAGGAAATCCACTCGCGACGCACCCTCGGCCGGAATCACCGGGACCGTTCCCAGAAAGAGAAGGAGCGCGGAAGGGATGATCAGCGTCACGAGTATGCCCTCTGCCCGGCGAAAGGCCAGCGTCACCTCGAGCCGCGTCTGAGCGGCCACCATGCGCGCCAGGGAGACATCTTGCTGGCCGCGCTGCGCGGTCACGAAAGCACCGCCTCGTCACCCGTCACGTGCAGGTAGACCTCCTCAAGCGATCGACGCCCTATCCGGAGGTGGGACAACAGCACGTCCTGGTCCGCCAGCCAGCCCGCCAACGCGGCCAGCACGCGGGGACTCGGCTCCACGTCCACGCGGTACTCGCCAGGCCGCACCTCGGCCGCGGCTCGCGCGCCCACCAGCGGCACCAGCCCGGAGACGTCCAGGCCGGGGCTCGCCTCGAATTGGACGGTAGGTGAGCCATCGGCGCTTCCGAGCTCGCCGGGCGAACCGCACGCCACCAGGCGCCCGGCCGCGACAATCGCCACCGTATCCGCCAGGCGTTCGGCCTCATCCAGGTAATGGGTGGTGAGAAACACGGTCACGCCGTCCGCACGGAGGGACTTGATGATGTCCCAGGTAGCATGGCGGGCGCGCGTGTCCATCGCCGCGGTGGGTTCATCCAGGAATACCAGCTCCGGCCGTCCCACCAACGCCAGCGCCAGCGACAGACGCTGCTTCTGCCCGCCCGACAGCGAACGGTAGCGTTGGCGCGCGGCATCCTCTAGGCCAACCAGGGACAGCAGCCGCGTCGGCTCGTAAGAGTCCGCGTAGAACGAAGCAAACAGCCTCAGCACCTCGATCGGCGTGGCAGATGGGTACAGCCCGCCATCCTGGAGCATCAGGCCCACGCGTCTCTTGAGCGCGGTGCCTTCAACCCGTGGGTCAAGGCCCAGCACCCGCACCTCGCCCTCGGCGAATCCGCGGTATCCCTCCAACACCTCAACCGTCGTGGTCTTCCCCGCGCCATTCGGCCCGAGGAGAGCAAAAAGCTCGCCACGCCGTACCTGAAAGCTGAGGCGGTCAACGACCGCGCGGTTTCCGTACCGCACGGTGAGGCCTTTGACGCTGATGCCGATTTGATCCATGAACTGAACGCTACAATCATGCCAGAGCCGCACGTGCGCGCCACGCGGTCGCCGCCGCTCGCGGGCCACGGCTCAGCCAGGCCCCGGGACGGACCCCTTGCTCGCCCAACTGCAGCCCATCATCCCACTCGTCAATACGTCACTCATCGTAATCAGCGGCGTGTTCTTGCTCGTGGGCTACTGGTTCATCAAAGTACCCGCCTGGCCGCTCGAGCGGCGACTCCGCCCCCATCGCGCGTGCATGATCACCGCCACGGCGTTCGCTGGCCTGTTCCTGGTGGTGTACGTCACGCGCGCCCTACTGTTTGAAACCAAGTATTTCGCCGGCGAAGGCGCGACCCGCGCGGTTTACCTGACCATCCTGATCTCACACACCATCCTGGCGACGGTCGTGGGGCCCATGGCGCTGATCACCCTCCGCCGTGGCCTTCGCGGCGAGTATCCCCGGCACCGCGCGATCGCCCGATTCACGCTCCCCATCTGGCTCTACGTCGTCGTCACTGGCTGGCTGATCTACTGGATGCTCCACGCCTGGTGAGCCATCCCGCTTTATGGCAAATTGCCAGCGGGCCATACCCCAAACCGACCCGGATACCGTTCTCATGATAGGTCCGCGACGGCGCCACGTCCCGGACGCACTTAGGCGCATCAAGGGCATCTCGCCTTCAGTGGCCTGAGACGGGTGCACCACCACTCGGCACCGCTCCGCCGGGTGGTGCACCCGTGACCCCATCAAGCGCGAGGCAAAGAGGCTATCCGGTGGACGCATACGCAATTCGGCAACCGATCTTCGACTCAACTGGCGCGGTATTCGGATACCAGATCGTCTTCGATCTGGATCTGACTGACGTCTTCCAGGCGCATCAAAACGACCAGGCTACGCTCAAGGCGATCAATGACGCCTTCGTGCTCGTTGGGCTTGACCGCCTCACGCACGGACATCCCGCGTTCATCACACTGCCTCACGACATCATCATCAACGGCTATGCCAGCCTGCTGCCCGCTGAGCTGACCGTGATCGAGATCCCCGCCGCCCACTATCCCAGCCAGGAGCTCCTGGACATCCTGGACAAGCTGCGGGCGGATGGGTACCGCCTGGCGCTGGCAGGCCTGGACATCGGCACGGAGGACAACCCGTTGCTGTCGCGCGTGGAGATGGTACGCGCGGACTTCCAGCTCCTCACGGACGAAGACCGCGTGGAAATAGCTGAGCTGTTTCACGCCAAGGGCATGAAGATCATCGCGGAGAACCTCACCACGCAGGAGGAGCATTCGCAGGCGGTCTCGCTGGGCTACGACCTGTTCCAGGGGATCTTCTTCTGCGAGCCCACTATCGTGGCCGGCCGCGACTTGCCCGCCTTCAAAGGCAACCACCTCCGCCTGCTCAAGGAGCTCAACCAGTCAGAGATGGACGTCCGCGGCGTGGAGGATGTGATCAAACGCGAGGTCGCGCTCAGCTACAAGCTTCTCCGATACATCAACTCCGCGTCATTCGGCCTGCGCAGCACCATCAGCAACGTTCGTCAAGCCGTTATGCTCCTGGGCGAGCGGGGCATGAAACAGTGGGCCTCCGTGGCGGTCATGAGCGATCTGGTCTCCGACCGACCTCTCGAACTGATGTGCACGTCGGTCCAGCGCGCCCGGTTTGCCGAAGAGATCGCCCGCGCTAGCCTGCTGCGCAACCGCGCCAACGATCTCTTCACCATGGGCCTGTTCTCCCTCATGGACGCTATCGTCGGCCGCCCGCTCGAAGAGATCATCCGCGAGATCTCAATGGCCGAGGACGTTCGCGACACGTTGCTGGGCGAGCCCGGCCCGCTCCGCGAGGTCTACGATCTCGTCGTGGCCTACGAGCGCGGCCAGTGGATCCAGGCGTTCAAGCTTGCCAAGAGTATCGGCGTCTCCCCGCCGGACCTACGCCAGATGTACCTGGGCGCCATAGACTGGGCCAACGCATCGGCGGCCTGACGTCGCGGGGGGAGCTTAGCTCACCAGTTTCCGGACCTCGTCCACAATCTGGCCGGGGTCCACTTCGTCACCCCGTGGGTACCAGCGGATCTGTCCACGCGGATCCACGATCACAAACCGGCTCGTGTGGACGATTGGTGAACCGGGCGCCGTCGGCGCCGGCGCACCCACCTTGAATCCAATCGTGAGAAGCGTCTCGACCGCCGTACGGTCGCCCGTGAGAAACCGCCAGCCGTCATCACCCCCGCCAAACCGCTGCGCATAGGCCTGAAGCACCGCCGGGGTGTCCTGCTCCGGATCCACCGTAATGGACAGGATCTGCACCTTCCCCGGCAACAGCGTCCGCTGCTTGAGCCCATCCCGCACCTGGGCCATGTTTGCGCTCAGTAGCGGACACACATCCGTACAGGTGGTGAAGACAAAGTCCGCGATCACCACCTTTCCGGTCAAAGTGCTGGACAAGAACGGCTGGCCGCGCTCATCGGTCAGCGAGAAGTCAGGCGCGCGCCCAAGCTCCGGCAGCTTCGACGCCGGGCGACACGCGCTCACCGCCAGCAATAGCGCCAGGCTGGCCAGGCAGAGGGCCGCGCGTCGCGTCACGCGCTACAGCAGGACCTGACGGTCAACGACCATCGCCACGAACAGCAGCGCCAGGTACAGGATGGAGTAGCGGAACAACCGGCGCGCCGCCATAGCACTCATGTCTCGGATGAGCTGGACCGCGTAGTACACGAAGATCCCGCCCAGCAGAGACGCGGAGATCAGATACACCGAGCCCAGCAGCCCCACCGCGGAGACGGAGACCGTCAGCAGCACCATGCCAACTGAGTAGCCCAGGATCTGGCGGCACGTCTCCACGTCGCCCTTCACGATGGGCAGCATGGGCACCCCCGCGGCCCGGTACTCGTCTTTCATCAGCAACGCCAGCGCCCAGAAGTGGGGCGGCGTCCAGATGAAGATGATGGCAAACAGGAACACCGCCAGAGGCGTGATCTCATTGGTCACGGCGGCCAGGCCGACCACCGGCGGGATCGCGCCCGCGGCGCCCCCGATCACGATATTGAGCGGCGTCGATCGTTTGAGCCACCGGGTGTACACGAACACGTAAAACAGCAGCGCCAGCAGTGAGAGCGCCGCGGCCAGTACGTTCACGAACCACGACATCAGCGCAAACGAGAGCACACCCAGCGACACGCCAAACGCCAGCGCGTTCTCCGGCGGGATGAGACCGTTGGGCAGCGGTCGCGATGACGTGCGCGACATCTTCACGTCAATATCACGGTCCAGGTAGTGGTTGATCGCGCCGGCGCCGCCCGCTGCCAGCGCGCCGCCCAGCAACGTGAAGAACACCAGCGCCAGCGAGGGCACTCCCCGCTGTGCCATGAGCATGGCCGCCAACGTGGTCACCAGGAGCAGCACCATCACACGCGGCTTGGTGAGCTGAACGTACGCCGTCACCAGGTCACGTGTGCTCCCGTCGCGCGGCGAGACGGCCTCATCTTGCGCGGTAACCGGCTCACCTCTTCGGGAGCGCCACGTCAGCGCATAGAGCACAACCACCATGGACCAAACCGCGGACGCGCCGGCCACGTGCGCCGTCTGGACGTCCCATCCCGGCCCGAAGATCACCGCGATGGCGCCAATCGCGACCTGCACCAGCGCAATGAACACCGTGCTCCAGGCCACCCGTGCGATCGCGGGCACATCCGGTCTCGCCGCCCGCGCACGCAACGCCACCGCCACGATGAGCGCAAACGCCACGTATGCCAGCAGCCGGTGCGTCAGATGCAAATCCACCAGCCCGCCGGAGCCAAATGGAAGCGCGCGGCCATTGCAGTCCGGGAATCCCATGCACGCCCAGCCAGCACCACGCGCCCGAACGTACCCGCCAACGAGCAGCAGGATGAACGTCACAGCCATGGTCCAGTGCACTAGCTTTGAGAACCCATCCCGCGGGTTACCACGGACCGTCCCCACCGGCGGGCGAGCGGCGATCGCCACCCACACCAGCAGCGCCAGGATGACGAGCGCAAATCCCAGGTGGACCATCACCACCAGACCAGGCAACTCCAGCGCCACCACCACCGCGCCCAGGCCAATCTGGATAGCCAGCAGTGGCAGGATCGCGCTGGCGGGGCCCACCAGATACAGCCGTGAACGGCCCCAGATCCAGGACGCCGCCGTCACCACCACGATCAACGTGGAGACGACCGCGCCAAACAGGCGGTGCGAGAACTCGATCCACGCGGCAGTCTCAGGCGGCGGCACCACCTGGCCGTGACACAGCGGCCAGTCCGGACAGCCAAGTCCTGAGCCGGTGGTTCTGACGATCGCCCCAACGACAATCAGAAAATAGGTGCTCACTGCCGCCGCGAGCGACAGCCGCCTCACGAGATTCATCGTCTTTCCATCTCCCGCGGCCTCCCACGGCACCGCGTGCCCCACGGCTCGGAGTTCCCCCGATTATAGACGGCACCTCCGGGCGTGGTTCGGACATCTGTCCCGTCAATCGTTGTCATTCTTCCCATCTTCAAACCTATACTGAGCCGCCGATACTTGCTGATCAGATACGCGGCTCATACGCGGGGCGCCCAGCGCGCCGTCCGAGCCTGGGGTACACCTGCATGGACGACCTGGACAAGCGACTGCTCAACCGAATCCAGTCCAACTTCCCCGTAGTCGTGCGCCCCTATCAGGCCCTGGCGGACGCATTCGGTACCACCGAGCAAGACGTGCTGGAGCGGTTCTCCAAACTCCGTGCGGACCACGTGATCCGCCAGGTCAGCGCCATCTTCGACACCAAGAGCCTGGGCTACAAGTCCAGCCTGGTGGCCATGAAGATCCCAGCCGACCGTCTGGCTGCCGGCGCTCAGATTATCAACAGCCACCCCGGCGTCACCCACAACTACGAGCGGAACCACGAATACAACCTGTGGTTCACCATCGGCGTCCCGCCCACCTCTGACCTCGAGGCCGTTGTCCAGCGGCTCCACGAGCTAGCCGGTGCCGAGACCACCAGGGTCATGTACACGCTGAAACTGTTCAAGATCGGCGTCACCCTCGACATGACCGGTGATCGGCCGGCGGACGCACAATCCAAGCCGGAGTACGGAGAATCTGACCGGGCCCGCGCTCGCGGCGGCGTCCTCTCGGAAGCGGACCAGGCCCTGGTTCGCGAGCTTCAGCACGACCTCCCCGTCACCGCGCATCCGTTCCTTGAGATGGCGAATCGCCTGGGCGTGGATGAGGAAGCCGTCATCACGGCCATCAACAACCTCCGGGAGCGCGGCTTCCTCCGCCGCGTTGCCGGCATCCTGTATCACCGGAAGGCTGGGTTCAAGGCAAACGGCATGGGCGTGTGGGCCGTGCCCGAGGACCGTGTGGAAGAGGTTGGCTCGCGCATGGCGGAGTTCACCGCCGTCAGCCACTGCTACCGCCGACCAACCTACCCAGATTGGCCCTACAACGTCTTCTCCATGGTCCACGGCCGATCAGTGGAGGAGTGCGAGGACGTGTTCAAGGCCATCTCCCAGAAGACCGGGATCACCGACTACACCTCGCTCTACTCCACCCGTGAGTACAAGAAGACTCGACTGATGTTCTACACACCAGACTACGCGGAGTGGGAAGCCAGGTACATGCCAACCCCGGTCCCCGCCAGCTAAGCTTGATCACCACCGGGAGCGTGTAGAGGATCATGCGAGCGCGCATCCGCGACACCGAGTTGTACTTCGACGTAGAAGGTCTGTCGCTCGTCCCAGACGGCCCGCGCATGGTGGAGCGACCGGTGGCATTCCTGTTGCACGGCGGCCCCGGAGGTGACCACACCGGGTTCAAGCCAGGCTTCTCACCGCTGGCCGAGCGGATGCAGCTTGTCTACGTCGATCATCGCGGCCAGGGCCGCTCCGCCCGCGGCCCTCGCCACACGTACACCATCGACAACAATGTGGAAGACCTGGAGGCCCTCCGCCAGCACCTGGGGCTGGAACGCATCGTGGTCATCGGCGTTTCCTACGGCGGCATGGTTGCCCTCACGTACGCTACTCGCTACCCAGACAACGTCTCACACCTGGTGGCCGTGGTCACGTCCCCCAGCTACGCCTTCCTGGAGAAGGCCAGGGCGCACGTGGCGGAACGCGGCACTGAGGATCAGAAACGCGTGGCTGACATCCTCTGGGCCGGTGCCTTCGAGAATGACGAGCAGATGCGCGAGTACTACGACGTGATGGGTCCCCTGTACTCGCTCAAGCACGACCCGGAGCAGGCCCGTATCCGGCGGCTCCGCGGCATCCTCTCACCAGACGCGATCAATGAGGGTTTCGGCGGATTCCTGCGTACCTGGGACGTGACGGGTGACCTCCACAGGATCACGGCACCCACGCTGGTCATTGGCGGGCGACATGACTGGATCTGTCCCCCGGAGTTCTCAGAGTTGATCGCCAGCAAGATCCCAAACGCGGATCTGCGGATCTTCGAGAACAGCTCCCACTCGGTCGCCGGCGACGAGCACGAGGCGTTCATCGATACCATCAAGGGCTTCATCACGTACCAGCGGGATCCCCGACCGCTGCGCTGACCGGCCCCAGCAAACCCACCTGCTCCAGCGTCTGCCTGGAGAGGGAGAACAGCACCACCGCCGTTGCCGCCCGCGCCGTGGTGGTACGCGGGGTGTCCGCCAGCAGGCTGGACAGGCCAAAGGCGTCGCCATGGGTGAGCGTGGCCACCCGCCGCTCCGCGCCAAAGTCATCGCGGTCGAATACCTCTACCCGTCCACGGCCCACGATAGACAGCTCGTCCGCCACCCCACCGGTCTCATAGATCGTGTCACCGGACGGGCGCTCGGACATCGCGAACGCCTGTTCCAGCGCCTCCAGTGCATCGCTGGGGAGCGAACGGAACGGCTCGATCCGCGAGATCCAGGCCAGAGCCTGCGCCGCGGTTGGCTTGCCAGCCGCGTCCAGGAGGCGCGTCTGGTCGCGGAATAGCCGGGCGTAGGCCCCCTCGCCAGCCAGAAGCTCCGCGTGCGTGCCCCGCTCCGCCAACCGCCCATCCGCCAGCACAAAGATCTCGTCCGAATCGGCGACCGTCTCCAATCTGTGCGCAATCTTCATGACGGTAGGTCGCCAGGGAAGCGCGCCCAGGGTCTCCTGCACCGCCCGCTGCGTGGTGGCGTCCAGGGCAGACGTCGCCTCGTCCAGGATGAGAACTGATGGCCGCCTCAACAGAGCGCGAGCCAACGCTACGCGCTGCCGCTGGCCGCCGGACAGGCCCACTCCGCGCTCGCCCACCAGCGTGTCGTACCCCTGGGGCAACAGACGGACGAACTCGTCAGCGCCGGCAAGCCGGCATGCGTCGTGCACATCCTCGTCGGTCGCGCTGCCGTAGCCAAATCGGACGTTCTCATACACCGTCCCGCTCAGTAAGAAAGAGTCCTGCGCCACCAGGGCGATCTGGCCGCGCAGTGAAGCCAGCCGGGCGCCCAGAATGTCCGTGCCGTCCCAGGAGATGCGGCCGGCGGTGGGCTCGTACAAGCGCGGCAGCAGCTGGACCACGCTTGACTTGCCGGCGCCGGTCGCCCCAACGAACGCCACGGTGGACCCAGCCGGCACAAACAACGAGAGATCGCGCAGCACCAGGCGGTCTTCAACGTAGCCAAAGTTCACGTGGTCAAACCGGATGCCCTCGTGCAGCGGACCGATTGTGGCACCGTGCGGATCGTCGTGCTCCGGGAGCTCCGCCAGCAGCTCTCCCACCCGGTCCACGCTGGCGGACGAGGCGGCCAGCGCCTGGCCCGCGCTGGCCACCTGGCTCACGGGGCCGAAGAGGTGATTGGCCAACAGATAGAACGCCACCAGGCCACCTGGCGCCAGGGTCTGGCCGCCGCTCTCCACCACCAGGTAGCCGCCCACCAGCAGGATCGCCACCTGTGTGAAGTTGGTCACCAGCGCGCTGACCTGGCTCAGCACGGAGCTTTCGTGCGCAAACGCCACGTTAAGCTGGCGATGGATGCGCATCCGTCCACCAACGCGGTCCAGCAGGAACCCGGCCGCACCGTACGCCTTGACCAGCGCGTGCGTGGCAGCCATCTCATTCACCCGAGCGGAGAGGTCGCTCACGCGGCGCGAGCGCTCGCGAGCGGCCGCGCGGAGGCTTCGGCGCCTGATGCGATAGATAAGCCAGGTGAGCGGCAGCCCAGCCAGAACCACCGCGCCGAGGATCGGTTGGAGCGCGAGCAACAGGAACCCGTACACGAGGATGGAGACCGTTCCAGAAACCAGCGGCACCAGCGCCGCGGCCAGCGCCTGCTGGAGCGCCACCGTGTCCTGGATCACGCGGTGGTTGATATCTGCCACGGAGTGCCGCGCAAAGTACGGTGCCGGCAGCCGCGTCAGCGTCTCAAGCATGCGCGACCGGAGATCAAAGCTGAACGCCTCCGCAAGCTCGTTCACGTCCGTGATCTGCCGCCACCGCGCCACGCTTGCCAGAAGATACAGACTGCCTAGGAACACCACCAGCCCGAACAGCGCATTGAGCTGGCCTTGGCCCGCGGGGATCACGTGGCCAACCGTTCCCACGTACGGGATGGACTCCGGGAGCGGCCGCCGCGCGAGGACGTTGTCCACCAGAAAGCGGAACGCCAGCGGCAACGCGGCGGAGAAGCCAATGCCAATGATCGAGCAGGCCAGGATGGCAAGCCCACGTCGCCAGTAGGGCCGAGCAAATGGGAGGAGGCGCACGGTCGCTCGGTAGCCCTGTTGGAGAGCGGACTGCCCACTGGCCTCCAGCGCCCGGCGCCAGTCCCGCTCCACTATCGCGAGAGAGCGGTGAAACACGTGCTCGAACGCCGTGCGGTCGTCCGACCTTGTGGCCTCGACCAGACGCAGCAGCCTGGCCTTCCCGAACCGCCGCTGGAGATACGCGCAGAAAGACGCCGTGGCCACCAAGACCCGCGACGATGCGTGGTGGCGAGCCTCCTCGATCAGCTCACTTAGGGGTGGGAGCTGGCCGTCCGTCACCAGCTCACGGCAGCGATCGTCCGCCTCAGTCTGTCGCGCCGGTATCGCAGACTGGAGTCCGACCATCTCGGCAAGGCCGGCGTCCCAGAAGCGCGCAGTTGGCGGGGGCACACCGTACCGATGCGCCAGCACCGCCCGTGTCAGCTCAGCCTCCGGCGCCTGGACGGGACTCTCAGCCGTGTGCACCAGGTCCAGGCAGATTCCGCCCGGAGCTGCACGGTGGCAACCTGGCCCAACGGACGGTCGATCGCTGAGGTAGACGTCGATACGCGGCAGGTCACGCGGCGAAAGCTCCAATGCCGCGGCGATCGTCCGTCCCGCGTCAGAGAATCGCGCCGCCAGCAACTGCGTCTGCAGCGCGCCAAACGACCCGGCGGCGATGTGAAGTGTCACCGCGCCGGCCGCGATGGCTCGCCAATTCGACCGATCCGCTAGCTCAGCACCCGCCGCCATGATTCCCAATTCGCAGTCCCGCGCCGCGGACACCAGCGCCTTTCACGCGCCAGACAATAGCAGGGAGCGCCCGCATCACCCAGGTGACGATCGCAACAACCCTTGGAGACAGGTGACCTGCGCGGCCCGAACTAGCGCAGGCGGTCTATCGGGGGGATCCGGCGTGGGATCGCCGTGGGTAGATTCGGCGCAACCGGCGCAGCGGGAGCCGCCGGACCCGCGGAGGGGCCGGGCTCCGTGAGCGAATCAAGACGAGCCTGGGCCGCGCTGGTATCCGTGTCCAGCGCCAGCGCCTGTCGCAGCGCGGCCTCCGCCTCCTCCGTCCGCCCTTCCGCGATCAGACGATCGGCCCGGCTGATGAGCGCGGCGTACAGCTTGGCAACCGCCTGGCCGCCTCGATAGCTCGGCTCCTGCTCCAGGATTCTCTGCAGGCTCGCGATGACACGCGGTTCGTCCTTTCCCCACGCGCGCTCCATGTCCAGCCAGAGACGCTCGAGCTCTACGGACCTGCCAAGCGCCTTGAGCTCTGGCGAATCCGGGCGTGCCGCGAGGCCGCGCGCAATATCTGCGCTTGCGGAGTCCAGCTCGCCGGCCGCCAGGTGCTGCTCCGCGCGCCTGCCGAGCGCGCGGGACAGGGTATCTTCGTACCCGGCCGGTCGTGGCTGCGCGCTGCCAAGCGTGTCAAGAACCGCGAGCGCTCGCGCCGCGTCGCCCGCGGCCAGATGGGCGTTGGCCTCGGCCAGCCGTTGCTCTGCAGTTGGCGTCTGAGGCGCGGCGGCCGGGGGGGCCGTTTGGCGAGCAACGGCGGTCGGCGGCGCCGCGACCGGCTGCGAGGGCGAAGCAGCCACGGTCGTGGGAGTCGGCGCGCCCGCCGGGGCGGCAGTAGCGATCGTCGGGGCGGGCGTGGCCCCGACCGCCGCGGGAGCCGCCGTAGCTGCCGCCCCCGTCTGCGGAGCGGAGACCGTGGCGGGACCGGCGACCCAGGCGGTCACACCAAGCGTAACTGCCAGGCCAACGCCGATCGCAATGAACGGGATCAGGCGCGGCACGGCTCGCCGACCGCCACGCGCCGATGCCGAAGCCGGTGGGCTGACCGGTGGCGCGACGGTTGAAGCTGGACTCGGGGTTGGGCGGCGTGCCGTCACCAGAGTAGGCTGTTCGCTGATGCCCGGCGCCACCGGACCTACAAGCGCGTCCAGCTCCTCGGCGCTCGCGGCGTCGATCTCCCTGAGCTGCTGCAAGGCCTGTCGTGCTGCCGGCACGTCGCCGATCTCCAGGGCGTGCCTCGCCGCCACCCGGTGGCGGTGCGCCATGCTCCGCCGCCGCACCTCCGCCACGATGGCCTCCGCCTCGGCACTGGCCCCCATCGCATCGAGCGCCGCCAACGCCGCCTGGTCGGCCTGGGCCAGGTCCCCCCGCTTCAACGCCGCGGCCGCCGTCTCCAGCAGCCGCGCACCGTCTCGCTCTCCCCCATCCTCCGAAGGCTCCGACATCACCCCATCCTCGCGCGCCGACTCGTTCTGCAACTCAACAGATTGCATCTCGATTTCACTGTACGTCCGGCCACGCGCTGCCGCTGTCGGGCGGCACACACTCCGAGCGCCGCCGTCATGACAAGTCGCACCGTGCGCTAGCCGCGCGGCTCAGCGTTGCGGCCCACGGCCCGGTCCAGCGCCCGTTCTGGCACGTCCTTGGCATCGTCCCAATCCGGCGTGTGGAAGCGATAGTCGTGCTTCTGGATGTACTCCTCCAACTCCGTCACGATCGCGCCGAGCGCGCTGACGGCGGTCTCCCGCAGGGGAGACTCCGCGTCCGCCGCCCGCTGGAGCGCGCGCTCCAGGTGCGGCAGGCAGAGGCCGCCGGAGCGCGTGTAGCGCTCGCGCACCGCCGGCCTGGCCAGCCTCTCGCAGAGCACGTCCAGGTGCCGCCCCTCAGCCTCCGATAGCACGTCGCAGGCCACACAACCGGCCCGGCCGGACTGCTCGCCGGGAGGTGATCCAAGCCGACCCCTGGTCAGCGACGCCAGCAGTGACGCCCGCCGCCGGGGCGCCGCCGCTTCGATTCGCCGCTTCGTGGTCACCAGCACGTCCCGGTAGATGATCGCCGTGGCCAATGGACCCAGCGGAAGCTCCAGAAATCGCCGCGCGTGGACGGGGCAGAAGCCGCCGTCGTTGCGGATCCGTTCGCGCAGGTCCAGGTCGTTCACCTGCTCGTACGCCACTGACGTGAAGAACGCGTCCACCGACTCGTGCGCCAGCCGGCACACCGGGCAGCCAGGCAGGTCAAACGCCTCGATCAGGTCGTGCTCGCCAGCGTGGCGGCGCGGCTTCTTGGGGGCCATCTCGCCCGGATCATACCGGAGCTTGCGGCCGCCGAAGCCCAAACCTACACTCAGGCCATGGTCACTGATCCCGTGGCAAGACGAGACCCACCGCGCATGGAAGCCGGCGGAGTGGTGATGTGGCAGGGCAAGATCCTGCTGCACCGCACCGGGCTGGGCAATCTCAACTTTCCCAAGGGCAAGATCAAGAAGCGCGAGACCGCCGAGCAGGCGGCCATCCGAGAGGTTTTGGAGGAGACCGGTCTGGTGGCGGAGGTGGTCGCGCCGCTGGGCACGCTGGACCTGAGCCACATCCCAAAGCCCCAGATCGTAGAGATGTTCCTGATGCGGGGCGTAGAGGAGACGGCCGAGTGGCCGAAGCACGTCGCCACGGACACCGAGCCCACCGCCCCGGACCGAATAGGTGACAGGCTCACGTTCAGGGAGTACCGCGAGTTCTGGCGCGCCGCCGAGCCACGGGTGCGCGAGCTGGCGTCGACTGACTGAGGACAAGGCGAGAATGCGACTGAGGGGGCGCGGGCCGCTGCTATACTCGGTTCCCAGCAGCCCATGAGCGAGCCCGTAGCGCCAACCCGCGACACCCACGGCTTCCGGCTCATCCAGGTGGAGGGTCCGCCCTACGCCCGGGGGCTTCAGCACGGCCGCCAGCTAGCGCCAGAGATCAAGCTGCTGCGCCAGCGGCTGTTCACGGACATCATCTACCGCCAGGGTAGGCTCATGGGCACCGGATTCTCCGCGGTGCTGGGCGGCCTGCTGGCGCGCATGCACCCCCACATCCCGCGCGAGCTACGCGAGGAGATGCGCGGTGTGGCGGACGGCGCCGGTGTGCGCTACCGCGACATCCTCCTCTTCAACTGCTTCGATGACCTGATCCACGGCCTGATGCAGATCGGGCCGGCGCTGGCGCCCATCCTGAACCACCGCTTCGTGGCGCCGGTGCTCGGAAGACTCGGCTGCTCCAGCTTCGTAGTGCCGGCGGAGCGCAGCCACACCGCCGGACCCATCCACGGCCGCAATCTAGACTACTTCCTCAGCGACCAGTTCCTGGACCCCAACGCCATCGTCCCCCGCACCCTGCGCGATCACCTCGTGATGCTGGTGGTCCGGCCGGAGCGGGGACAGCCCTTCGTCTCCGTCACCTGGCCCGGTTTCGTGGGCGTGGTGACCGGCATGAGCGCGGCCCACCTCTCCCTCGCCTGCCACACCTCCACGTTGGCCGAGGAGCGGATCAACGGCATCGCCCTGCCGCTGCTCTACCGTGTGGCCATGCAGTACGCGCACACCATCGACGAGGCGGAGTGGATCCTGCGGGGAGGTCGGCGCACCATCGGCAACAACGTCACCATGGCCTGCGGCGCCAGCGGCGAGGCACGCCGCTTCGAGTTGACCATGGACGACTTCGCCACCACTCGCTCGCGGCAGGACGTGCTGACGTGCACCAACCACTTCCGCGAGGACCGGCTCAGGACGCTCCAGGGCGACTACGCGGTGCCGAGCTCGCGCCACCGCCTCGAGCGGCTAGACGAGCTTTTCGCCGATGGCCGCTACCACGCCAACCACGCCCACGCCGCGCTCACCGACGTCTGCCCCAGAGACGCCGAGCAGTGGCAGTGGGACTGCCTGCGCAACCCCGGCACGATCTACAGCACCGTCTTCGAGCCTGCCGACCTGGTAGCCTGGGTCCGCCCGCACGACGTGGACGAGCGCCAGTTCACCCGCGTGGAGCTAGCCTCGCTGCTTCGTCCAAACGCGAGCGCCACGGCGGCCTGACTCCACTCCCACCCCTTCGAGTCAGTACCCACCACGGCCCGACACCTCGGAGCCCTCTGTCACGTTAATCGGCGCAGCGAAGCGGCGCGCCTCGCTCCGTTCCGACCTCGACGGCGTCCAGGAGGGCCTCACCGTGGTCACTCGAACACTCGTCGCGCTCACCGTCGCGCTATTGCTCTCGTTCGCGGGCCTTGTCGGCATCGCTGACGCCGCCACGTTCGCGGTGAACACCACCACGGACGCGGTAGACGACACCCCCGGCGACGGCAACTGCCGCACAGCATCTAACCAGTGCTCGCTCCGCGCCGCCGTGATGGAGGCCAACGCTCTCGGCGGCAGCCACACCATCACGCTTGGCACGAACACCTATCCGATCACGATCGCCGGCACCGGCGAGGACGCGGCAGCCACGGGTGACCTGGACGTGACCGCGAACATCACCGTGCAGGGCGTTTCCAGCGCCACGACGGTGATCGACGGCGGCGCGGTGGACGGCGTGTTTGACGTGAAGACGGGCGGAACGCTCTCGCTTATCGACCTGCAGGTCGTGAACGCGGTGGGTTTTGGCGGCCCACCACTTGCGGTTACGCGCAACGCAGGTGAATTGATCACCACGCGCGCACGCATCGATGCGACTGGCGAGGCCATTATCGAGAACTCTGGCGTTTGGACTGCGACTCATACGGTCTTGCACGCGTCGGGTTTCAGCCCGTCCGGCCCAGGGAAGATCATCAACAACGGCACCGTGTCACTACTCGACAGTTCACTGGACCCAACTAATCTCTACGCACCGGTCGTGCTAATTGCTAATCAACCATCGGGCGTGATGACAATCCTCCGAAGCAGTACTCTGCAAACGGTTAATACACTGCTACTCAACAACTACGGCCACGTCTTGATCGAGCAGTCCACGTTGGATGTGCGCGAGAATCCGAGTGGTTTCATCTGGCAGGCCCAGGGCAGCATGCAAATCCGGCGCAGTACGCTTCTCCACGGCGACGCGACACGCGGAATCGCGATCTCAGGGGGGGCAGGCATCGATCGAAGAGAGCACATTGAGGGAGGTCAACCTGACACCCTCGGGGGGCTCGATCAGCATTCGTGGCTCGATACTCGCGAAGCCGAACGGCGCTACGCCACCGCATTCAATGTGCTGGGGCCCGGTGACCTCGCTGGGGCACAACATCGACGAATGGGCTACCTGTGGTTTCTCCGCGCCCGGCGACCTCAACGGCGTCTCCGCGGATCTCCAGCCGTTGGCCGACAACGGCGGTCCAACCAGGACCATGGCGCTGGGCCCGATCAGCGCCGCTATCGATCGCGGCGATCCCGCCACCTGCGGCACTGCTGACCAGCGCGGGACATCCCGTCCTGTCGACGGCAACTCCGACGGTACGGCCGTCTGCAACATCGGCGCCTTCGAGGCCCCGGTGGGATCCTTTGACGCGGTTGCTCCGCTCATCCAGTCTATCAAGATCAACGGCGGCGCGGTGACCACCACGTCCGCCAGTGTCAATGTGCTTGTCACCGCGATCGACACCGCTTCCGGCGTCCAGGACGTAAGCTTCTCCAACGACGGTGCCGCCTGGAGCAACTGGCTCCCCGCGGCCCAAACTAATCAGTTCACGCTCGCTGCTGGCGACGGGCTTAAGACCATTAACGCCAGGGTCCGCGATCGGGCAGGCAACGTCTCCGCCATGGGCACGGCGGCGATCCACCTCGACACGGCTGCCGGCTCGGAGTTCGGGCTTACCATCAACGACGGCGCTATCTGGAGCAACTCCACGGGCGTCAACCTGACTATTTCCGCCCAGGCGGGCACAACCGAGATGCAGATCAGCAACGATGGCGGCTTCGCGGGTGCGCAGTGGCAGCCGTACAACGCACGCAAGACCTGGACGCTCATCCACTACGGCACGTATGTGATCCAGCCCACCGTCTACGTCCGCTTCAAGAACGCCTCCGGCACCGTCATCACCGCCACCTTCAGCGACCGCATCATCCTGGACGCGACCGCCCCCACCGGATCCGTCACCGGCCCGCCGCTTGGGACCGCTTCGAACGGCAGCGGCTCCGTCTCGGCGCAGGGTCTCGTCACGCTCACGCTGACCGCCTCAGACGATGCCGGCGGCAGCGGCCTCGCCGGTGTGCGCATCGGCTCTGGGCCGGACATCTCAGACGGCGCCTGGCAGCCGTTCCAGTCGTCCGTACCGTGGAATCTGAACGAGCACCGCAACGCCTACGTCCAGTTCAAGGATCGCGCCGGCAACCTCTCCCCCATCTACGGCTGGCCCCATCCCCCCGCCAACGGCCTGCCCGCCGCGCCCAATCCAGGCCACCGGAGCGCCGCGCCAACGGGCGGCCTTCCGCCAGGCAACCGCCCAGGGCGCTGATCACCGCCCCCGCGACGCTCCGCCTCCGCCCGCTACGGAGCGGCAGGAGTGCAGAATTCAGCGTGGGCCAGGCCATCCTTCACATCCACACGACCTACAGCGACGGCGCCGCCACCGTCCGCGAGATCCTCGACCGCGTCGAGCGCGACGGCCGGATCGACGTCGTGGGCTTCACGGACCACGACGACGTGCGCGCCTATCACGAAGCCGTCCGTTGGAAGATCGATCACCCGCGCAGCCGCGTTCACCCCCTCTGGGGCGTGGAGCTCACCTGCTTCCCCTTCAAGCACCTCCTGCTGTACCGCTTCGCCCGACCCTTCCCAGAGCACCCGCCCCGCAGGTTCCAACCTGTCACCAGAGTCATTCGCGAGGCCCACGCCAGCGGCGCCACGGTAGTCGTCCCCCACCCGGCCACGTTCTGGGTAGGCTTGGGCATCCGCCGCGTCCAGCGATTGCTCGCCAATACCGGACTGGACGGCATCGAGGTGCTGAACCCGTACGCCCGCCCATCCCGAACCGTCTCGCGACTGGTCGAGCTAACCCAGCCCCCGGCTGGCGCCCGCGGCTACGCCCCGGCGGCACTCGGCGGCAGCGACGCCCATCATCTGCAAGACCTCTACAACGTCATCATTGACTTCCCTGGCCACACCGTCGCCGACCTGGGCACCGCCATCGCCCAACGCGGCACCACCCCCCGCTGGGGCCCAATCCCGGCCCGTCTCCCCCTCCACCACCAGCTACGCCAGCACCACCGCGCGCTCGTCACGCTCCCTCTTGAACAACTAGTGAGGTCGCTGCGACACCTCTAGCGCCAGTTCAACGATCTGGCGAGCGCGATTCGATACTTCGATAGACGGAGACCCCGCGCAGCTACGCTTCCGACCGGAATAGCCATTGGACCACGGATGGTTGATTGCTACACGCCTGAGCTGACGCTGAGGCCACGTACTCGAGCGCGACCAGCGGCGCCGTCTCTCGTTAGCTTATGTCGATGGTGGGCAGCATGCGCGGTCCGGTCACGCAGGCGATGTGCTTCCTCATGACTGCCGTCGTGACGCTTGCCTCTCCGCTCACCACAACACCCGCGTCGGCAGATTCCGATCTGATGTCGCCGCTCGGCGAATGGCGTCAGTTTGGACCGGCCGGTCCGCGCGCACCGACCGCAATCGGGGTGTCCTCGTCTTGGCCAGAGGATTCATTCGTCTACGCCAGCTACGGTCCGAGCAACGACACCGTTTCAATCCCTGGATTGACGCTTCCCGCCGCGGTCCGGACCTACGACGGCGGGCGTACGTGGGAAACTCTCGACACCCCGGCCCCGCCCGGAGACATCGCCGTCTTACTGACTCGGCAGCAGGGCCGAGTGCTCATCGCGTTCCCCAGTCCCGACTGGACACGAGGAGCAAGTCACGAAGCAAGCGTGTTCCGGTCAGAAGACGATGGCGCGACCTGGGCGCGGGACGCGACCGGCCTGTCGGCCAAGACGGCTCGTCTCATTGTGTCCCCGGACGTGTTCGAGGATTCGCGGCTCATCCTGGCAATCGAACGAGGCATATTCGAATCACACGACGCAGGCGCGACCTGGGCACCGGCTCGCATCGACACCGAACAGACGGTCACCGATGTCCAGTTCTCACCTGATTTCGCAAAGGATCGCACCATGTTCGCGGTGGTGAACAGCGAGCCGCTCGTGTACCCGTTCTACTCACCGAATTTCACAGCAAGCAGAAGGGCACATGAAGAGAGCGTCGGCTTATTGAAGTCAACCGACGCCGGGCGCACGTGGTCGCAACTCACCAAGGGACTCGCCGCGGACGGCGTTCCATTCCGGCAGATCGCAGAACTGGCCGTATCTCCGACCTTCGCCGCCGACGCAACGCTTTACGCGACGGCCTGGGGGCCGTGGGACCCTCGACCGGGCAGCGCCGCGCTCCCCAGAATCATCGTGCTCCGCTCCACTGATGCGGGTGAATCATGGCAGCCGGTTTTTGGACCTCACGCCACAAGGCGGGGTACCGCTTACGGCTGGACTGGATTCTTTCGCACGACGATCCGGCTGTCCAGAGAGTACGCGACAGACCAGACCCTCCTCATCACGATCAACGGGAGTGGGGGAAGCCCGGCTTCGGGCAGCTGCACGCTATTGGGGAGCACGGACGCCGGCACCACATGGACGCCCAGCACCATCGTGTCATCGTACGGAGGATGTTGGGGATTGGAGCTCGGGGGCGAATATCCAGTCGCGGGCACCGTCAGGGCTACTTCGTCTGGCTCCCGGGGCTGGCAACCGGTGAGTGCACGGGGGACATCCCAGAATATCTTCGCCGCGCGCCTGGGGCGAGCAACGGCCGCACACGACGCTCCTCGGGCGGCCGCGCGAGACGGCACCCTGTTCATCGGAGCGCGGGGCGGTGTCTGGGCGGTCGGGCCTTCTACATTCAGCCTGGGGGAGACAGCACGTCAGGCCGGTTGCATGCTATCGGATGGGATCACCACTACCCGCGCGCGAGCAGCAAGTACGTGGACCGCGCACTGGCAAGGCTGTCCCCTCGAGAACGAGACTGACGCGCGCGTCGCGTTCCGGCGGCTCGGGCCCGTGCTCGGCCTGTGGATTGAAGATGGGGTGGACGGCTGGGAAGAAGTAGTGCAAGAGGCGGATGGATCCACCCGGGTGAGTCGGATCGCGGGCAAACCCGGGTGGGCTGACGCGCCAGATACCACAATGGAAGGAACTGTTCAGCGCCTCCATGGCGGCGCGGTCATAACCCTGCTCCCAACGCAGGGCGCCCGCGAGGTGATCTCCATCGCCTATCCGGAGATTCACTGGTGGCGCGAGCCGGCTGCGCCTTGATAGCACCGCGCTGGGGAGTGGTGGTCGCATGCCTGGCCTCATGCTTTCTGTTCGGCTGCGCGGCAAGCTCCCCCACGTTCGCTCAAGACGCGGAGTGGCGCAACATCGGTCCGAGCAAACGAACTGCCAGTCATCCGAGCCAGGTGGCGTTCGCGCAGACATTTCCGGAAGACCGGACCATTCTGGCGATCTCCGACAACTTCGTAATCAGGCATGAGGGCACTCGTGGCTGGCGGCGGTTGCCAGTTCAATTGGAGCGTGGATCGCGGCTTTGGTTGGCGCCCGGTGCCGATCGCAATGGAATCGCGTTTGCGTGGATGCGCACGGACTTGCGTCCGCGATCGAGTCTATTGCGATCAGCGGACGGCGGCGCCAGTTGGCAAACTGTCATCGACTCGGCAGCCCAGCTCGCGGACGACTTCCATCCATCAATCGAGTTTCTCCCAAACTTCCAGGAATCCGGCAAGATGCTGCTACACACAAGGCGCAGACTGTTCGCATCGTCCGACCACGGCGTTAGCTGGGGAGAGCAAGTCTACGGGCAACCGGTGACCAGCGTCAGGACGCGGCATGTCCAACATATCCAGGACGAGTCAGCCGAGGGACTGATCGTAGCCATATTCGCATCAGCGTCGGCTGGCGATGAAGCCTATCCGGACAGCGCGTCCCTCGATCCCGGCATCCGGCGGAAGCCTCCGTCTGGACACCTCGCAGGATCAGGCATCGGACTTTCAACCGACGGCGGAGTAAGTTGGACGACGGCGGCGATGTCCCCGGTCGACGGCGAGCCGCATCCGTTTGTCGTCGCCGTCGCGCCATCGCCGTGGGTCGACCGCGACGGCACGCTCTTCGCGTTTGCACTGGGAGCCGGTGAACCGTTCCAAAACGAGGACCAGTGGGGCGTGTCATTCTCCAATGCCATTTACCGAAGCACGAACCGAGGTCTGAGTTGGGAACCTGTCTTGCGATCACCGATCGCCGCGACGGATATCGGAAGCTACGACGGTACAGACCTGCGCATCCTCACGCACAAGCCATTCGTCGAATCCGGTCGGGCGATGATGCTCGTCCAGTCGCACGCGACCTACCGGAGTAACCCTCAAACACCGAAAGACCTACAGGAACGCGGCGACCGCGCCTGCCGATTTTTCACAACGACGGACCACGGCGCAACGTGGCAGGCTCGACGTGGCCCGATTCTAGACAGTTTGCGCTACTGCGGCGCCGTCTCGCCGCGAGGCGGAACTGAGATCGTTGTCCGCCTCCAAACTGGCCGCACTGTCGCGATAACACGGGACCTGGGTGAGAACTGGAACGAGGAGATCGTGACGGCCGCACGCCCACCGCATCCACCCGACATTCGACCGCTGGAGCCCGACCGTCCTGGCGCCGGGCAAAACCCAGAGGGACTGTGGGTGCGTAACGTCGATCTGGGGCACAGCGACACCGACGTCCATTGCGAGATCGAAATCGACGCAGTGTTCTTCCCGACGACCGGCGGCCCCGCCCCCATCCGTGAGCATGGATGCGCAATTGGGGAGGTCAGCCTCATCGTGATTCGGGAGCGTCGGCTTGGCGCGTTCACTGGCCTTTGGGTGGAGGATGACGCGAGCTCGCCCGATTGGCTCCTGATTCGAGCGGAGCGACCCGAGCCATCGGTGATCACTTCTCCACGGCGCATCTCCAAGGCCGATGACCCGTGGACCGGACCGCCTGACCGAATCTCCAGCGGAATGCTCCAGCGTACGTGGGCGGGCCTGCTCTTGCGGGTACCGCGTCCTGACGGCCCGGATTGGATCGTGTCAGTTCTCTACAACGACGGTGAAGCAACCAACGGACCTTCGCACATCAGGCGGTACACCGTTCGCTAGCGAAGACGCTCGAGCCCCTACTCCACCAGCGCCAGCTTCAGCGCCTCCGCCGCCTGGCGCGACATGCCCTTCACCGCCTGAAGCTCCTCCAGGCTCGCTGCCTTGATCGCCTTGACCGAGCCAAAGTGCCGCAGCAGCGCCTTCTTCCGGACCGGTCCAACGCCGGGCACGTCCTCTAGCTGCGAGCGCACGCCCGCCTTGGACCGCAGGTTGCGGTGGTACGTGATGGCAAAGCGATGGGCCTCGTCGCGGACCCGCTGCACCAGGTAGAGCGCCTGCGAGTCTCGCGGCAGCAGCACCGGCGCCGAGCGCTGGCGCGTGTAGATCTCCTCGTTCTGCTTGGCCAGCCCCACCATCGGGATCTCGGAGAGCTCAAGCTCGTCCATCACGGCCGACGCCGCCGAGAGCTGACCTTTCCCGCCGTCGATAATCACCAGGTCCGGAATCTCCGCCCACGCGCTCATATCGTCAGCCGACTCATCGGCCGCCCGCCTGAAGCGGCGCCGGACCACCTCGTTCATGCTGGCAAAGTCGTCATTCCCGGCCACCGTCTTGATCTTGAATCGCTTGTAGTCAGACCGCTTGGACTGGCCATCCTCGAACACCACCATGCTCGCCACCTGGTTCGTGCCTTGAGTGTGCGAGATGTCAAAGCACTCGATTCGGCGCGGCGGATTCGGCAGGTTCAGATACTCCTGGAGCTGCATCGCCGCCTCGTTCAGCCGCTCCGCCCCCGCCAGCATCTCCACCCGCTGGAGCTCCAGCGTCTCCTGGGCGTTGCGCACCGCCAGGTCCACCATGCGCCGCTTCTCACCACGCTGGGGCACCGTCAGCTCAATGCGCCGACCCTTGAGCTGGCGCAGCATCTCCCGCACGTTTTCCGTATCGTCAACTTCCTCGGGCAGCACGAGCTCGCTGGGCACGTCCGTAGACTGGCTGTAGAACTGCGTGACGAAGCTGGTCAGCACGCCGCGATCCGTCTCCCCCTCCGCGTCCCGCATCAGGTACGGATCGCGCCGGGCCAGCCTACCACCACGCATAAAGAACACCTGCACGCAGGCGTGGCCACCGTCGCGGGCCAAGCCAATGATGTCCTGGTCCACCAGCGTGGTGTAGCCAACCTTCTCGGACTCAACCACCTTCTCCGCCGCCCGCAGCCTGTCCCGCAGATCCGCCGCCCGCTCGAACTGCAGGTTCTCCGCCGCCTCCTCCATCTGGCTACGGAGCTCAACCAGCACGCCGCGGTCCTTGCCGTCCAGGAAGCGGAGCATGTTCTCGATGTCCTCGCGGTATCCCGCGTTGTCGATGGCACCGATGCACGGAGCCGAGCAGCGCTTGATGTGGTAGTACAGGCAGGCCCGCTCGTCCTCGCCCGTGATCACGCGGTTGCAGAGGATCCGCGGAAACAGCCGGCTCAGCGTGTCCAGCGTCTGGCGCACGGACGTGGTGTGCGGAAACGGCCCGAAGTACCGCGCCCCGTCCTTCTCGATGCGGCGGGTCACCCGCGCGACCGGCCAGGGGTTCTGCACGTCCACCCGGATGTAGGGGTACGCTTTGTCATCCCGCAGCTTCGTGTTGTAGCGGGGCTGCTCCTTGCGAACCAGGTCGTTTTCCCAGATCAGCGCCTGGACCGGCGAGTCCGTCAGGATGTACTCCACGCTCTCCGCCTGGGCCACCACCTGGCGGATCTTGGAGCTGTGGAGATCCCCCGCCTGGAAGTAAGAGCGCACCCGGCTGCGTAGCGACTCGGCCTTGCCCACGTAGAGCAGCCGGCCACGCGCGTCCTTGAACAGGTACACCCCCGCCCGATCCGGCAGCGTCCGCAGCGCCTCGGCCAGCACCGGCCGGTCGCTCAGATCGTTCCGAGCAACGGCATTGTTGAGCCCCCGCGCCAGGCGCGGCTCCGGTCGGATCTCGGAAGTGTCCGTGGTCATTCGGGGAGGGCTCAACCAGTCCGGCAGGGTGCCGGACAGAATGATAGACCCGCTCCGGCGCGCCCCGCCCTCGATATAGTTACGTCATGCGACTAGGCGACCTGGTAGCCGATGTTCCCGGCGCGACCCTCTGTGCCGGCCACGCGGACACCGAGATCACCGGCATCAAGCACGACTCCCGCCGGGTGACCGCCGGCGATCTCTACGTGGTCATGCCGGGCGAGCGGTTCGACGCCCGCCAGTACGTGGCCGAGGCGCTGGCCCGCGGAGCCGTAGGCCTGGTGGTGGACGAGCGGGCGCGCGACTCCCAGGCACAGAACGTCGTCCGCGTTCCCGCCACCCGCCCGGCCCTGGCTGATCTGGCCGCCTCGTTCCACGGCCACCCATCCCGCCGGCTCCGGCTCGTCGGCGTCACGGGAACGGACGGCAAGACCAGCACCACCCACCTCCTCAGCAGCATCCTGGAGGAAGCGGGCCTCCGCACCGGCTGGCTGACCACCATCGACGTCAAGATCGGCGAGGTCCGCCGTCCCAACGACCTCAACCACACCACGCCAGAGGCGGACCGCGTACAGGAGGTTCTGGCGGAGATGGTGGCGGCCGGCGTGGACGTGGCCATCATGGAGTCCAGCTCCCACGCGCTCGCGCTCGATCGCCTCAGGGGGTGCGAGTTCGACGTGGCTGTCTTTACCAACCTCAGCCCGGAGCATCTCAACTTTCACGGCACCATGGAGGAGTACCTCCTGGCTAAGGCGCGCCTGTTCCAGATGCTCGGCGATCCCACGGAGAAGCGCTGGCCGCGCGTGGGCATCGTGAACGCGGACGACGGAACGGCCGCCCGCCTGCAGTCGCTCTGCCCCGTGCGTACCCTGAGCTATGGGCTCCAGACCCCCGCGGATGTCCGGGCAACCGATATCGCTACCGACCATGCCGGCGTTGCGTTCAACCTCGTGGCCCACGGGCAGCAAGTGCGCATCCGCTCCGGCCTGCTCGGCAGATTCAACGTGTCAAACTGGCTGGCCGCGGCCACCGCCGCGCTTGAGCTTGGCGCCAGCCTGGACCACGTGGCCCGCGCCGCCCAGCGTGTCCAGCCCGTGCAGGGCAGGATGGAGCCAGTGGACCAGGGTCAGCCCTTCCTGGTCGTGGTGGACTTCGCGCACACGCCCCAGGCCCTGGAAACGGCCCTCAGCACCCTGCGCCAGCACACGCCCGGTCACCTGTACCTAGCGTTTGGTCACGCCGGCGAGCGCGACCCCGCCAGCCGCCCAACCATGGGCGCCATCGCCGCGACCCACGCCGACTTCTTCACCATCACCATGGACGACCCGCTTAATGAGGATCCAGAGGCCATCGCGCAGGCCATCGCACAGGGCGCCATCGCACAGGGTGCCCGCCCCGGCGAGCACTTCGACATACAGCTCGATCGCGCCGTGGCGATCGAACGCTTGATCGCCCGCGCCGGCCCCGGTGACGCCGTCCTGCTGGCCGGCAAAGGCCACGAGCCACGGATGCTGGTGGGCAATAACCGACTACCGTGGAGCGATCGGGAGGCCGCCGAGCGGAGCCTGCGCGACGCGGGCTACTCTGGCGCACGGAATTGATTGACAGTTGCGACAATTCAGCATCCAGAACCCCCGGTCAGTCGTTACAATCTGAAGTCAGCACGCTGTAGTCCGCCGCGGGGCTTGGGGAGTGGCCGGATTGGTTCAACTGCCCTTTGGGCGCAAGCCAAAGACCAGAGCCGGCGCTCTCACGCCGGAGGTGGTCGTCGCCCCGCCAGAAGTTCAGCAGACCACCGTGCGCACCCTGGCCGTCCAGCACGAACAGGACGTGGCGGACGCGCTCTACGACCTGCCGGACCTGTACGCCATCATCGGCGTCACACCGCACGCGTCAGACGAGACCATCAAGTACGCCTACCGTCGCAAGGCCAGCAGTCTCGTCGACCGCCGCTGGCGCGCCGGCCAGGCCGCCCGCCGCCTCTCGGACCTGAATGCGGCCTACGAGATCCTGGGCAAACCAGATCGCCGCGCGGATTACGACGTCCGCCGCCTCCGCCAGCTTGCCCAGCGGCGGACGCTCAACGGCGCAGCCGAGGTCCCCACGGCCCCAGACCGCACCCCGCGACCCGTCCGCGCCCAGCGCCAGGGACGCAGGTTCCGTCTGGGACGGGCCGGCGGTTTCCTGGAGATCGCGGCCATCGCCGTGGTCATCGGGCTGGCCTACTTCGCCGCCACCTCCGTGCTCTCCAACCGATCACTGGTGGATCTCTCCTGGATCACCGACACCGCCGAGTCGCTCGGCGTCACCACACGCCGCCGTACCGCGCCGGCGGGCTCCGCGGGGACACCCGTGCCCGCCACCGCGACCGCTGCGTCAGCCCCCGCGGCCGCCGCCCAGGCTCCTCAGGCTCCCCCGCCGCCAGCCGCCCAGCCGGCACCGGCTCCCGCCGCTCCCGACCCGGCCGCCCGCTTCGAGGGCACGGTGGCTCTCGTCAGCGATCCCAATCCGCCGCGCCGATCCAACGTCACCGTCTCCATGCGAGTCGTTCGGGACGGCCAACCCGTGGCCAACGCACCGGCCTACGCCGTAGTCCACTTCCGCACCACGGACGAGCGCTGGCCCGGCGGCAATGGCACGTCCCCCACTGATGGCTCCGGCGCGGCAAACATCAATTTCAACATCGGCGACGCCACGGCCGGCTTCGCTGTAAACGTAGACGTGGTGGCCCTGGTGGACGGCGAGGAGATCCGGCGGCAAGTATCATTCACGCCGCGATGAGATCCCCCCATCCACCAGCATGCTGACGGTCCGCGCCCCCGCCAGCAGCGCAAACCTGGGCCCCGGGTACGACTGTCTCAGTCTGGCGCTGGACCTGGCGAACGTGGTCCACGCCGAGCCGGCCGCCGAGACCACGGTCACCGTCACCGGCCACGGCGCCGACCGTCTGCCCCGTGACGCCAGCAACGAGATCGTCCGTGCGGCGGAGGCCGTGTTCAACGCGCGGGGGCGCGCGGCTCCCACGATGCGGCTGACCTGCGAGAACGCCATTCCGCCCGCCCGCGGCCTGGGAAGCAGCAGCGCCGCGCGGGCAAGTGGCCTACTCCTCGGCAACCGCCTCCTGCCGGACCCGCTGAGTGCAGACGAGCTTCTGTCCCTGGGCGCCGAGCTAGAAGGCCACCCAGACAACATCGCGGCCTGCCTGCTGGGCGGCGTCCAGGTGTGCGTCAGCACGGAGTCCCGGGTCGAGCACTGCACAGTCATCCCCACGCTGGACCTGACCACCGTGGTCTTCGTGCCAGACGTGCCCATGGCCACAGAGGAGGCCCGCGCCGTCCTCCCGCGCCAGATCAGCGTGGAGACCGCCGTGTTCAACATGGGTCGGGCCGCGCTCCTGGTAGCCGCCCTCGCGGAGGGACGCGGCGATCTGCTCCGCACCGCCACCGAGGACGCCATCCACCAGCCGCCGCGGGGCAAGATCTTCCCGCCCATGCGCGCGTTGATCGAGGCCGCCCTGGAGGCCGGCGCCCTGGGCGCGTTCCTCTCCGGGGCAGGGTCCTCCATCATGGCGCTGGTCCGCCCAGAAGCGGCAACCGCCGTCGAGGCCGGCTTCGTGGCCGTCGCCAGGCGCGCCAGTGTCGGCGGATCGCCGTTGCGCGCCAACATCGACATTCGCGGAGCCGAGGTATCTGGAAGTTGGTAAGCAGCATGGCCAGCCGACCCCTCACCGTTCAGAAATACGGCGGCACGTCCGTAGGATCGGCCGAGCGCATCAAGCGGGCCGCCCAGCGGATCAGCCGGACCATCCAATCCGGCCACGATGCCGTGGTGGTGGTCTCCGCCATGGGCGACACCACGGACGATCTGATCGACCTGGCCCGCCAGGTCTCCAGCGTCCCCGACGACCGCGAGATGGACCACCTGCTGGCCACGGGCGAGCAGATCTCCGCCAGCCTGCTGGCCATGGCGCTGATTGACCAGGGCCAACCGGCCGTCTCCCTCACCGCCGCCCAGGCCGGCATCCGCACCAACCGCGTGTTCAGCCGCGCCCGCATCACGGAGATCGAGCCAGACCGGATCCGCCGCGAGATCGCCGCCGGGCGGGTCGCCATCGTCACCGGCTTCCAGGGCGTGACGGACGAGCACGACATCACCACCCTGGGTCGTGGCGGCTCTGACACCAGCGCCGTTGCCCTGGCCGCCGCCCTCGGCGCCCAGGTCTGCGAGATCTACACGGACGTAGAGGGCATCTACACCGCCGACCCGCGCGTGGTGACGAAGGCCGCCAAGCTCGCCGAGATCTCCTACGAGGAGATGCTAGAATTGGCCCAGCTTGGGGCCCGCGTCATGCATCCACGCTCCGTCGAGCTGGGCGAGCTATACGGCGTGCCCATCCTGGTCCGGTCAAGCTTCAACGATGCGCCGGGCACGCTCATTCACCGGACCGAAGGCGTGGAGCTCCGCAAGCACGTACGTGGCATCGCTCACGACACCGACGTCGCCAAGATCCGCATCGTCGGCGTCCCTGACCGGCCCGGCCTGGCCCACGCCATCTTCGCGCCGCTCGCTGACGCGGCGGTGAACGTAGACACCATCGTCCAGAACGCCGGCATGGACGGCAAGACGGACCTCTCGTTCACCACCACCCGCGCGGATCGCGCCCGCGCCGTCGGTATCGTGGAGAAGCTCATCCCCACCATCGGCGCGGCCGGGCTGGACCACTCAGAGGGTCTGGCCAAGCTCTCCATCGTGGGCACCGGTATGCAGAGCGCCCCGGGCTACGCCGCCCGGATGTTCGGCGTGCTGGCCGAGAACCAGATCAACATCGACCTCATCACCACCTCGGACATCCGCATCACCTGCATCGTGGACGCGGCCCAGGTCGAGAAAGCCATGCGCGCGCTCCACACCGCCTTCGAGCTAGACGCGGAGTAGCGCCCCGCGGCTTGATCCCGCCATCCTGGCCCGCTAGCATCCGCCAGTGAGCTTAGTTACGGGTGGAGGGACGGCAGTGACGGCGTTGTCCTATGCCAGCGGCGCCAGCGCGGCGCCGCTGCTCGGTGAGACCATCGGCGAGAACCTGCGTCGGACGGCGCAGCGCTTTCCGGACCGTGACGCGCTGGTCGCCCGACACCAGGGCTTCCGTGCCACCTACCGCGAGCTGTGGGACCTGGTGGACCGGGCAGCCCGCGCCTTCCTCGCCCGCGGCGTGGCCAAGGGCGACCGCGTAGGCATCTGGTCGCCCAATCGATTCGAGTGGGTGGTGGTCCAGTACGCCACCGCCCGCATGGGCGCCATCCTGGTCAACATCAATCCGGCCTACAAGACCGCTGAGCTGGAATACGTCCTCAACCAGTCCGGCATCAGCCTCCTGGTGTTGTCCCGCGGCTTCCGCCAGGCCAGCTACGTGGACATGGTGGCGGAAGTCCGTCCTCGATGTCCCGAGCTCCGCGACACGCTGGTGCTGGACGATGACTGGGCCGCCTTCCTGGCCCAGGCGGACGCGGTCCCCGCCGACCGGTTAGCCTCCATTGAGAACACACTCCAGTTCGACGATCCCATCAACATCCAGTACACGTCCGGCACCACCGGCTTCCCCAAGGGCGCCACCCTCTCCCACCACAACATCCTCAACAACGGCTTTTTCGACGGTGAGGTCATGCGTTACACGGAGCAGGATCGCGTGTGCATCCCCGTCCCCTTCTATCACTGCTTCGGCATGGTCATTGGCAACCTGGCCTGTACCAGCCACGGCGCCTGCATGGTGGTGCCCAGCGAGGCCTTCGATCCCCTGGCCGTGCTGGAGACGGTCCAGGCCGAGCGCTGCACCTCGCTGTACGGCGTGCCCACCATGTTCATCGCCGAGCTAGATCACCCGCGCTTCGCCGAGTTCGACCTGTCGTCGCTCAGAACGGGCGTCATGGCCGGCTCGCCGTGCCCCGTCGAGGTGATGAAGCGGGTCCAGGCCCGGATGCACATGCACGACGTGACCATCTGCTACGGGATGACGGAGACCTCACCCGTCTCCACCCAGACCGCCATCGGCGACCCGCTGGAGAAACAGGTGGGCACCGTAGGCCGCGTGCATCCCCACGTGGAGATTAAGATCGTGGATCCGGACTCTGGCGCCGTGGTCCCGCGCGGCACCTCGGGAGAGCTCTGCACGCGCGGCTACTGCGTGATGTTGGGATACTGGAACAACGATCAGGCCACCCGCGACGCCATCGACTCGGCCGGCTGGATGCACACCGGTGACCTCGCCACCATGGACGACCAGGGTTACCTCAACATCGTCGGGCGGATCAAGGACATGATCATTCGGGGCGGCGAGAACGTCTATCCCCGCGAGATCGAGGAGTTCCTGTACGCTCACCCGGACGTGGCGGACGTCCAGGTGATCGGCGTGCCCAGCGAGCGCTACGGCGAGGAGGTCATGGCCTGGATCAAGCCCCGCGAGGGCGCCACCCTTACAGAGGACGCGCTGGTCCAGTTCTGCCGCGGCCGTATCGCCACGTACAAGATCCCGCGCTACTGGAAGCAGGTGGACGCCTTCCCCATGACCGTGACCGGCAAGATCCAGAAATACCGCATGCGCGAGATCTCCGTGGAAGAGCTAGGCCTTCAGAAAGCCGCCGGCATCAGCACGGCGTAGCTGCCCCCGCCGACCCCGCACTCAAGACACCAGCGTACCGCCTTGACCCGTCGGGGCGGTCCATTCAGTCCATAGCGTCCATCAAGTCCATACAGTCCATCTTGGATCTGATCCCGACCAGCGCTCTACTCCCCCGCTAGCTCCAGCCCCAGGATTCCGCCAAGCTCCCGCACCTGCTGCCGGGCGGCCGCGATGGATCGACCAGCCGCGTGTCCAGCGGTCACCTCATCAGCCAGCGCCACCAGTGCGGCGATGGCGCCGGGCGTATCCAGATCGTCGTCCATGGCCGCCAGGAACCGCGTCTTCAGCGCGCTGGCGTCCACTGGCGCGCCCGCGCCTGCCGGCTCGTCCAGACGTGCCGCGCGCTGGAGCCCCGCCACCGTGGCCTGGGTGGTCACCAGGTCCTCCAGCCGATACTCCAGGATCCCACGGTAGTGGCAGCCGAGCAGGTACAGTCGGATGGCCTCTGGCGTGTGCCCATTATCTAGCAGCCGGTGGACGAACTCCATGTTCCCCAGCGACTTGCTCATCTTCTCCCCATCCATCTTGAGCATCCCCACGTGCATCCAGACCCGGGAGAACGGCTCCTTCCGGCTCCAGGCCTGGGACTGCGCGATCTCGCACTCGTGGTGCGGATACACCAGATCGCCCCCGCCGCCGTGGATGTCTAGCTGGTCGCCAAAGTAGCGCATGGACATGGCGGAGCACTCAATGTGCCAGCCCGGCCGACCCGGACCCCATGGGCTCTCCCAGGTGGGCTCGCCTGGCTTGGCCGCCATCCAGAGCAGGAAATCCACCGGGGCCTCTTTCAACGGATCGTCCGCGGGATCACCGGTCTCACTCAGCTTCTCCGCCATCTCCGCCCGGCCCAGGCCACTCAGCCGCCCAAAGCCGGGATCGCTGGCCACGCGGAAATACACGTTGCCCTTCACTTCATAGGCGTGCCCCCGCTGGATGAGCGTCTGGATGATGTCCAGCATCATGGGGATCTCTTCGGTGGCGCGCGGGTACTTCTCTGGCGGGACCACGCCCAGTCGATCCAGCGAGCGCTGGTGCAGCGCCGCGTACCGGTTGCCAAGCTCGTCCCAACGCTCGCCAAGCTCCTTGGCCCGGCGCAGGATGTCGTTGTCGATGTCCGTGATGTTCTGCAGGTAGCGCACCCGGTGTCCCAGGTAACGCAGGTAGCGGCCCAGCACGTCAAAGACCACGTAGCAAAAAGCGTGGCCCAGGTGGGTGGTGTCATACGGCGTCACGCCGCAGACGTACATCTTCACTTCGTCACCCAGCGGACGGAACGGCTCAATCGTCCGCGTGAGCGTGCTGTACAACCGAAGCCCCACCTGATCACCCCTCACTCGTGGCTGAGACATCCTCTGAGTAGGTCGCCGCTGCATTGTAGAGGTACCGGCCCAGCGGCCCGCCGAAACCCCGCGTTGGGATCGAGCTGGACGGCGTGCTACGGTGTAGCGGATCAGAACAATCTGCTGCGCACTGTGCGGAGGAACCTGTGGATCAGCCTTTCCAGATCGTGAACGAGACGCCGTCCACCGGCCTGCCGGGCGTATCCCGGCCGACCTTTGGCATGGCCCGTGATCAGGGGCGTCGCATTGAGGTCACCCTGGTCCTGGACGAGTCCGGCACGCTCACGGTGCTGGATGAAGCGGCCGAGTCCGTCTCCGCCGAGAGCCTGGACGCATACGCCGCGAAACTGTCCGAGGACATCGCCGCGAAAGCAACACGCTCCTTTGCCGATGCCTGGGGCTCCACCGGCCAGCGCGCCTGGGTGAGTCTGGGCAAAGTGGTTGCCTTTTCGGTGAGACCCGCCCGCTAACTTCGCGGGATCGCCCGCCAGGCCCGTTCCACGGCCGCCTCCGCCTCCGCGCGGGAGCGGCCGTTGTCTATCACCAGATCCGCCAGGCGCGCCTTCTCCTCCTGCGGCGGCTGAACGTCTATGCGTTGAGCCGCGTGCTCCCGTGTCATCCCCCGTGTCTCCACCAGCCGACGCACCTGCTCCTCCCGCGGGCAAACCACCACCCACAGCGCGTCCATCTCGCGGTACAGCCCTGACTCGATCAGCTTGATCGCGTCCACCACCACCACGGGCGCGGTGGATGCCGCCACACGACGCCGAATCTCGGCCCGCACGCCCGGGTGCATGATCTGCTCCAGATCTCGCAGAGCGGCCGGGTCGCCCCAGACCAGCGCCCCCAGCGCCTTGCGATCCACGCCGCCATCCGCCGCCCGCACGCCTTCGCCAAAGCGCGCCACGATCCGCTCCGTCTCGGGCGTTCCAGAGCGCATCAGCTCGTGGACCACGTGGTCCGCGTCGATGTACTCGGCGCCGCGCGCCACCAGCAGCGCGCCAATGGTGCTCTTCCCGCAGGCGATGTTGCCGGTGAGGCCGATCTTGTAAGGCCCGGTTCGTCCAATCACGACCAGCTTGCCCATCTGTGGGGTTCTCTGACTCTGGGCTTCTCGGAGCTATGGTATCATCGAGCATTCGTCTGGACGGCCGTTGCCAGTCCGACTCGACGGCGGGCCCAGCCCCGCATCTCCAGGGAATCGGGGACCGTGCGCCTGAAACCAAACGCCGACCGTACCATCACGCTCAAGTCGCCCCACGAGCTCAAGATCATGCGCGAGGCCGGCCTCGTCGTCGCCAGGACCGTGCGCGAGGTCATCGAGCAGATGAAGCCGGGCATGTCCACCCGTGACCTGGATCTTCTGGCCGCCAGGAGCTACCGCCGCCAGGGCGCCAAGTCCACCGCGCTCGGCTACTTCGGATTCCCAGGACACATCTGTGTCTCCGTGAACAACCAGGTCGTGCACGGCATCCCGGGCCCGCTCAAGCTCAATAAAGGCGATCTGGTCAAGCTGGACGTGGCCGCCCGTTACAAGGGCTATGTGGGTGACACCACGCTGACCGCGGTGGTCGGCGCGGAGCCCACCGAAGAGCAGGCCCGCCTGATGCAGGTCACCCGGGACGCGCTGTACGCCGGCATCGCTCAGGCCCGCCCCGGCAACCGCCTCTCAGACATCGGACACGCCATCCAGACCCACGTGGAGGCCCACGGGCTGCAGGTGGTCAAAGAGTTCGTGGGCCACGGCGTGGGCCGCGAGATGCACGAGGCGCCCCAGGTCTCCCACTGGGGCGAACCCGGCAAGGGCGTTCGCCTCCGCCCCGGCATGGTCCTGGCCATTGAGCCGCAGGTCAATCTGGGTAGCCCCGAGGTGCTCATGCTCTCAGACGGCTGGACCGCCGTGACCAAAGACGGCAGCCTCTCAGCCCACTACGAGCACACCGTGGCCGTCACCGAAGACGGCCCCTGGATCCTCACCGAGCCTTAGGCGCCCACCGGTCCAGACCCGGCTCGCGGTACCATGTGACACGCAAGCCTGCTGGCTGGCGCGCTGTCGCACGGGGAGCGAGGGCATGGCAATCGCCGAGAACGGAGTGCCGGAATTCCCACCACGCGCTGGACTAGAGCGCCCGCGAGGGAGTATGCCCGGCGGCGGTGGCGAGGGTGCGCCCATCCCCGCGGACCTGACCGGCTTCGTCGGCAGAGCCAGCGAGACCGCTGAAGTCTCCGCCCTTGTTCGGCAGCGCCGCCTGGTCACCCTGGTCGGGATCGGCGGTGTCGGCAAGTCTCGGCTCGCGGCCCGCGTGGCGCGCGGGCTCGCGCGGGGCCGCGCCAGCTCAGTCGGGTGGGCGGATGTCAGCAGCGTCCAGGGCCCCACGCAGCTCTCCCTGAGCATCCTGGCGGCCTTGGGTCAGCGCCACGAATCAGACCGTGCGGCCGCCGCGAGCAGCACCATCGACCGCTGGGTCCTCGCCGCCATCGGCAGCAGCCGCGCATTGGTCGTCCTGGACGGGTGCGACCATCTGGACCCCGCCGCCCGAGAGCTCATCGTCCAGGTCCTGCGAGCGTGTCCCAGGCTGCGCGTTCTCGCCACCAGCCGGGAGCCCCTGGGCATCTACGGCGAGTCGACCTGTCGCGTGAGCCCGCTCCCATACCGCTGCGCCAATCCCGAGCAGCCCAGCGACGCGCTGCGGCTGTTCGAGCAGCGCGCCGGCGAGACGGTAGCTGGGCTCCAGCTCGATGCTGAGGGACGAGCTGCCGCGGCCCAGATCTGCGCCCTCGTCGAGGGCATCCCACTTGCCATTGAGCTCGCGGCCAAAAGACTGCGGCACCAGGACGTCCACGCCGTCAATGCGGCGCTCCACAGCCACCTCACGGCGCCTCAAGATACGCGCGACCGACCGTGGTCACCCCTTGACCGCGTCATCCGCGAGAGCTTCCGCCGCCTGGATCCCGAACAGCGGCAGATGCTGGCCCGCCTTTCGGTGTTCCAATCTGACTTCTCGCCAGAAGCGGCCGCCGCGCTCGGCGCACAGCCATCCCACCTCGCCGCCCTCGTGGATAGCTCGCTCGTGACATTCGAGCATCACCAGCCGCGTCCGAGATATCGATTGCTCCTGGCAGTCAGAGCCTTCGCCGGCCGCGAATTGGCGCAAACCGATCCGGGCTGCGGTGCTCATCGCGCCGTGGCCGCATGGGCCGTGGATGTGGCGGAGCGAGCCGAGGCGGCGCTCAGAAGTGGCCGCTTCGAGGAGGCCGCGGCGCTTCTCGTGCCAGAGCGCCAGATGCTGCGCGCGGCCGCCGCGTGGCTCCGTGATCGAGCAGAGGTCACACTCCACGCCCGCCTGGCCGCCGCGCTTGCCTGGTACTGGGACACGCTCGGCGACTGGTCAGAGGGCGCGGAGCACCTCCGCTCCGCCGCCACGGCCCGCGAGCTTGACGTCCCGCTCCATGCCCGCGTGCTGGCCGGCCTGGCGCTGTTCGAGGTGAATCTGGGCGCCTACGGCTCCAGCAGCCAGACTGCGGCGGCAGCCGCGGCGACCCTCGCGGCGGCGGGAGACTCCTGGGGAGAGCGGTTCGCGCTCCAATCCCTGGGCCTTGCACAGTACTTCACAGGGCAATCCGCCGAGGCAACGTCCACGCTGCAGCGCTGCCTGGATGCCGCGTCCGCGGCGGGTGACCGCGTCAACACAGCCTTCGCGCTGAGCTGGCTCGCCGGCATCGCCACGGGCACAGGTCGGCCACGCGACGCCATCTTGCTCTACGAGCAAGCCATAGCTTCATGGCGGCTCATGGGCTGGCTGGCCCGTGTGGCCTGCTGCCAGACCTTGCTGGCGCGGAACCTGCAGCTCCTTGGCCGGATCGAGGACGCCCGAGCGACACTCCGCGACGCGCGGCAGACCGCCCAGGCCTGCGGATCGCCGCGAAGCGTTGGCTGGGCCACGCTCTACCTGGGACACGTGGAGCGGGCGGCCCGTGACCTCCCGGCGGCAGTACACGCGTATCTTGACAGCCTCGCCATCAGAGATTGGCTCGGCGACCAGCGCGGCGTGGCCCAGTGCCTGGAGGCCCTCGCCGCGGCCGCATCGCGGACGGCCGAGGACAGACCCGGCAAGCACCGTGCACTGGCACCGTGTGTCGCCCAGGCGCTCGACCGAGCCGCTGCGATCCGCGCGCGGATCGGCTCTCCCATCCCAGCCTACGAACGCGCTGAGATCGCGAGCAGCCAGGAGTGGGCCGCCTCCGTCCTGGGTCAGCAGGGGGTGGCAGTGGCGCTAGCGGCCGGCCGTCCGCTCAACGTGACCGAGCTCGTCGGACCCCTTCGCGCACTGGCGGAGAACCCGCCCGCCGGCCCCGAATGCCCCAGCTGCCCTCAGCCGACACACGCCGCGAGCCACTGTCCGCCGCTGTCGTCCCGCGAGCGGCAGACCGCGCTCCTGGTGGCCAGCGGACTCACCAGTCGGCAGGCCGCCGAGCGCCTGTGCATTGGCAAGCGGACGGTAGACACCCACGTCTGGTCCGCCATGCGCAAGCTAGGGCTTGGCCGCCGTGCGGAGCTAGCCGCGTGGGCCGCCACCCACGGGCTCCTCGCGGAAGCCCCCTCGGGGTCGGCGCCCGTCCCTCACAAATAGTCGATAGACGCCGGATCCAGGCCGCACAGCATGCGACCGGCCGTCTGCAGGCACGCCTCACTGCCGGGCGGCTGCACCGGCCCCGCCAGCGCATCGCGGTGGAGCCGCTCCAGCGGCAGGTCCCTCAGAAAGCCCCGTCCACCCAGCAGCTTCATCGCTCTCGCCGTCACCTGCGCCGCCGCCTCGCCTCCCAGGTACTTGGCCTGGTTCACCGCCAGCGTCGCCTGCCGCCGGTCCGATCCGTCGCGCAAGAGCGCCGCCTCGTACAGCATCAGCCGCGCCGAGCGGACGACGGTCGCCAGCTCCGCGATCTCGCGTTGCACCTGGCGATCCGTGCCCATGGGCGTGTCGGAACCCGTCGCTGTGTGAGACTGCACGTACTCAGCCACGAACTCGTAGGCCGCCTCCGCCACCCCCGTGTACGCAGCCGCGTAGCCAAGCGAGAAGCGCTCGTTCACGCCAAGCCGCTCGCCCGGCTTGCCAATCACGTCCGCGTGCGGCACAAACGCGTCGAAGCGCAGCGTGTGGCTAGCGGTGCCCCGCATCCCCACCGCGTTCCACGGCTTGACCACCTGAACCCGGTCCGCCGTGTTCGGTATCACCGCCATCGCCACACCGTGGCGAGGATCCGTCTGGCCGTCGATCATGCCGGAGATGAGGTAGTAGTCCGCGTACTCGCCAATGGAACAGAACGCCTTGACACCAGACACGTGGTAGCCACCGTCCACCGGCCGAAACGAGGTGGTCAGTCCGCTGCGAATCGTCGCGTCCGGCTCGCTGGTGATAGAACCAATGATCTTCCCGTCGCCCGTCACGGCACGCAGAAACCGCTCGCATTGGTCCTGGGTGCCCCGATCCTCGATGAACGTGCAGACGATGGAGTGCATGTTCAGCGTCAAGCCCGTGGCGGAGCAGCCTTTGGCAAACTCCAGCAGGCATAGCGCATAGGTCAACGAGTCCGCGCCCACACCGCCGTACCGCTTCGAGACCGGCAGGCCGGACAGGCCGGCCTCATGGATCGCCCGGTAGTTCTCCCGGGGGAACCGCCCACTTTCGTCGTACTCCGCGGCCCGCGGAGCCAGCACCCGCCTGGCCAGGTCGCGGGCCCGCTCCACCGCACCGCGGCCCTCGGGCGTCAGCGGCAGCAGCGGGGACTCGTAGGGCGCCAACCGCGCGCCCGGTTCGTCACTCATCGGCAACTCCAGCTCGGCCCATCAGCATAGCAGGGCCGCTCCCAACGGCGGCGAGCAACCCTCAATCCGCACTTGTGCGGATGCCCAACCCACCCGCCGCTCCCTACCGTTCGACAGAGCACCTGTCGTCGGGAGGATACGGTCGTGCCGTTACGAATGGCGCCGGCGGCGCGCAGCGCAGCAGTGCCGCTGCTGGCCGCCCTCCTCGGGCTTCTAGGGACGGCGCCCGCCTCCGCGGCGGTCTTCACGGTCAACGACTACCACGACGAGATCGACGCGGCGCCTGGCGACGGCCAGTGCCGCGCGGCGACAGGCACCTGCACGCTGCGCGCCGCCGTGATGGAGGCCAACGCGCTGTCAGGCCTCGATGTCATCGAGCTACCCGCGGGAACCTACCGAATCACAAGGGACGGCCGAGGCGAAGACAATGCGCTGACCGGCGACCTGGACATCCGCGACGATGTCGCGATCACCGGCACGTCTCAGCTTCCCACCACGATCGATGGGGCGGGCATAGACCGCGTCTTCGATGTCCTGGCCGGGCCCACCTCGGTCTTCTTCGGGACCATGACCATCACGGGCGGCGATCCCGGCCCCGCCACGGCGGGCGGTGGCATCAGAAGCACAGTTCCCATCGAGATGCAGCGTGTAGCCGTCGTTCACAGCGCGGCCGCGCGCGGCGGCGGCATCGCCGCGGGCGCCGGCGCGCTGCGGATCACCAACAGCACCGTGTCGTCAAATCGCGCGTCGGAGCGCGGTGGCGCCATCAGTTTCGAAGGCAGCGCGTGGGAGCTCACGCTCACCGGCGCGACCATCGCCCACAACACCTCGGGGTCTGGCGGCGCACTCGCCGACGTGAGCGGAACGTCGCACGTCCAATATCAGTGGACCAGCGCGCGCAGCATCGTCGCGCATAACTCCCCACTCGATTGCAGCTTCGGCCAGTACGGTAGCTTCACGGTCACCTCATTGCAGAGCCTCCAGGGCGATACCTCTTGCCCCGCCACCAGCCCGCCGGACGTGCGCGGACACATCGCCATGCAGCAGTTGCGGGACAACGGCGGGCCCACGCCCACCCACATGCCGGCGCCCGGAAGTCCCGCCATCCGGGGCGCCACGTTCCTGTGCGACAACTACGACCAGCGCGGCGCGCTGCGACCCCCCGTGTACGGGATCGCCGCATGTGACATCGGCGCGGCGGAGTCCGCCTACCTCATAGACACCACCGCGGACGGCGACGACGCGGACGCCGGTGATGGCATCTGCCGTACGGCGGTGGGCACCTGCACGCTGCGCGCCGCCATCAGCGAGTCCAGCGGGCAATTCGAGCGCGGTATCGTGCTCATCCCCCCGGGCGTATACACCCTGTCCGCCCCAGGGGCAGGGGAGGACGCCAACGCGACCGGCGATCTCGACCTTCGCGCAAACCTCGAGCTGGTGGGCCTTGGAGCGGTCACCATCCTCGGCGGGGGCATCGATCGCGTGATCCACGTGTTGCCCGGCGCGGATGTCTACGTACGCAACGTGACCATCCAGGGCGGCCATGCCGTCGCGCCAACGGACGACGGCGGCGGGATCTTCAACCAGGGCAATCTGACCCTCATGAACGTCACGCTCACCGGCAACGTGGCGGATGACAGCGGTGGCGCCATACGGAACAACCCCGGCGCTCGTCTCAGCGCCGCCAACGTGACCATCTCGGGCAACCGGGCCGCCATCGGTGCCGCCATCTTCAACCGCTTCCAGGGCAGCACCGGCGCGCAAGCGGAGCTCCAGTTTGTCACCGTGACGGGCAACCAGCAGACCACCGGCCCCGGCATTGGCGCCCTGTACGCCGATAGCGGCGCCCCGATCTACGTGGGCAACAGTATCGTCGACAATCCCGCCATTCCGGCCTGCGGCGGCGACGTGCGCAACCGCGGCTCGAACGTGCAACGTGGCCAGCAGTGCCCATTCGGCGACGACTCGAGCGCGGGCGGCGTCGAACCACGCCTTGGTCCGCTGGTCTGGAACGGCGGCTACACCCAGACCCACGCCCTGCTCGCCGGTAGCCCGGCCGCTGATCGCAGCTCCTCGCTCCCAGCCACCGGCGAGCCGCTCGCCTGCTCCATGTTCGACCAGCGTGGCCTCCCCCGTCTGGTCGATGGATACGGGCCCTTCGGCGCGCTCTGTGACGCCGGCGCCTTTGAACAGCAGGCGCCGCCCTTGCCTCCCCCGGCGCGTGTCGCACCCATTCCGGGCACCTCCCCCACCGCCCCGCCGCCCACCCACCGCACCCGATCCTCCCCTGCCGGGCGACCAGCCCCGGCGCCGTCGCGACGCTGAATCGCGCCAGGGGCCATACTCTAGGTCCGGCGCCGCGCCCGCGGCGCCGATCCTGGAGGGGTGGCGGCTTTGGTCAAGATCGGCATTGGCGTACCAACAACCATCGAGGGCGTCTCCGGCGACCTCCTCATCGAGTGGGCCAGGCGCGCGGATGCCAGCGGCTTCAGCAGCCTCAGCTTCATTGACCGCATCGCCTACTCCAACTACGAGGTGATGACCACGCTCGGCGCGGTGGCAGCCGTAACCAAACGGGTGCGCCTCTTCCCCGCCGTGATCCTGGGCACCACCAGGAGCAGCGGGCTCCTCGCCAAGCAGGCCACCACCGTAGACCGCCTCTCCAACGGCCGCCTCACCCTGGGGCTCGGCATCGGCGCGCGGGAGAGCGACTACGAGGCCACCGAGCTGGGTTACCACGATCGCGGGCAACGGTTCGACGCCCAGCTTGCCACGCTACGCCGCCTCTGGCGCGGCGAGCCGTTCTCCGCAACGGTCGATCCCATCGGCCCGCCACCCGTCCAGGAGGGCGGCCCGGAGTTGATGATCGGCGCCTTCACCCCCACCGCCCTCAAGCGGGTCGGCCTGTACGGGGATGGCTACATCGGCGTGCGCACGCCGGCAGACATGGAAGTCTGCTTCCGCCACGTCATGGACGGCTGGCGCGAGGCCGGGCGAGCTGGTGCTCCCCGCTTCGTGGCACTGAACGCGTTTGCCCTGGGTCCAGACGCCGAGGCGCGCGGCCAGGTCTCCGTTCGGGCGTACTACGGCTACTGGAAGGACCGCGTGGACTTCATCGCCCGGAGCACGCTGACCACGGCCGCCGCGATACGCGATTTCGTCTCCGCGTGCGCCAGCCTCGGCGTGGACGAGGTGCTGCTCAATCCCACCATTCCAGAGCTCGACCAGATCGATCGCCTGCGCGAGATCGTCTGACCCACGGGCATGAATCCGCCTGGAGCCGCCGGCGCGTATTCGTGGAAAGGAGGCACCGAATCAAACCGTAATCACACGGCGATCCACGTCGAGGGAGCGTGGACTGCGTCAACGTCAGCATTGGGGTGGTAATCATGGCAGTGACCGAGTCCATCGATCAGGGCAAGCTCGAGCAGTTCGTTGGTAACGCCATCGGCGAGCTTGGTGCCATCGCCAGCGGGGCGATGGTCTACATCGGCGATCGTCTGGGCCTCTACCGCGCTCTGGGCGAAACCGGCCCGAGTACGGCGGCGGAGCTCGCCGACCAGACCGGCCTCGCGCTTCCGTACCTGAAGGCGTGGCTCCAGAATCAGGGTGCGTCCGGATTCATCCGCTACGACGCGGCGACAGAGCGATTCTCCCTCTCGCCAGAGCAGCGCATCGCATTGACCGATGAGGACAGCCCGTTCTTCATCGCGGGCGCCTTCCAGCTCTTCTTCTCGGCGATGGGCGCCGTTAACCGGATCTCAGACAACTTCCGGACCGGCCAGGGGATGGCCTGGGGGGAGCATGACCCAGGGCTGTTCGCCGGAACGGAGCGATTCTTCAAGCCGGGTTACGTGGGCAATCTGGTCGGGAGCTGGATCCCCGCGCTAGACGGTGTAAGCGAAAAGCTCAGCAGTGGCGCCACCGTAGCGGACGTGGGCTGTGGACACGGCGTGACCACCACACTGATGGCCCGTGCGTTTCCCGCCTCGCGATTCCTGGGCTCAGACTCCCACGCGCCGTCCATCGAACGGGCCCGGCGCCTCGCCAACGAGGATGGCCTGGCGGGCCGGACCGAGTTCGTCGTTGCCCACGCGCACGAAGCGCCGGGCGAGGGATATGCGTTCGTGACGATGTTCGACTGCCTGCACGACATGTCGAATCCCGTCGGAGCCTTGCGTCGCGCGTACGAGATGCTTTCCGACGACGGGACGCTGATGCTCGTGGAGCCCATGGCCGGCGAGCGCGTAGAGGACAACTTCACTCCGGTGGGCCGCCTCGCCTCCGCCGCGTCGGCGATGGTGTGCACCCCCAACGCGCTGGCGGGCGGAGGCGAGCCGCTGGGAACGCTAGTGCCTGAGAGTCGGCTCCGCCAGCTTCTCACCCAGGCCGGCTTTGGCCGCGTGCGCCGCGCCGCCGAGACCCCGGTCAACCGGGTCTACGAAGCGCGCAAGTAAGTAACAGGAGAGGACCGCATGACCGTAAGCGCCACCAGCACCACCGAGCAGACGTTGGCCGCCATCGAGCGGTTCAACACCGCGTTTAACTCCCACGACGTGGACGCCATCATGGCATGCATGACGGACGACTGCGTCTTCGAGGACACCTCGCCCCCGGATGGCGGCCGACGGGTCGGTCAGGCGGCTGTGCGCGAGGCCTGGGAAGGCCTGTTCAAGGGCTCGCCCAGCGCCTACTTCGTAGCGGAGGAGACCGTGGCCGTGGATGACCGATGCGTGGTCTGCTGGCGCTACGAGTGGAAAAACGCTGATGGCACCACCGGCCACATCCGCGGCATCGATCTGTTCCGGGTGCGCGATGGCAAGGTGGCTGAGAAGCTAGCCTACGTCAAGGGATAGCAAACCCGCGCTCCGCTCGGGCTAACCGTGGGCCGCGGCCGGTCGTGGCTACGACCGCGCCGCGGCCCGCAGCAGCCGATTGACCACCTCGTCCAGCTTGCCGGCAAACAGACCCCGATCGCGAGGACCCAGCGGCGGTGGACCACCGGTGTAGCTTCCGTTGCCACGCAAGAACTGGGCCACCTCGCGCGAGGCCAGCAGCCCGCCCAGCGCGTCGGCGGTGAACTCCTTACCCCGAAAATCGATGCACGCCGCGCCGCGATCGACCACCCGGCCGGCGAGCAGAATGTCCGCCGTGGTCACGATATCGCCGGCGCCGGCCTCGCCCGCGATCCAGTCGTCCACGGCCTCGAACCCGCCCGGTACATGGACAAAGCTCACCCCAGCCTGTTCCGGGACGCGCAATCTGCTGTTGGCAACCACCAGCACGGGCAGCCCGTACCTCGCGGCGACCCGGTAGATCTGCTCTTTCACCGGGCAGGCATCCGCGTCCACGTAGATCGTCATGCCAGCACGCAAACGCCTGAGGCTCCCCGCGATGCGCTCGCGGGGAGCCCGCTGGCTAGTACGCCAGCGCCCAGCCGTCTCGCCTCGGGTCTGAGCCACCCATCAGCATGCCCGTGGATGGATCGCGGCGGATGATCTCGATTGAGCACGGCCCGTCCAGATCCGCCACCGTCACCACCGGGTGACCGCGGCCGGCCAGATCCCTCCGGATCTCCTCCGGGAACCGCGCCTCCAAGTTCAGCGCGTCTGGCGCGTCGTGCGGATAGTTGGCCTCCTGGCCGGGGTACGTGCTGTTCCAGCGCGGCATCTCCGCCGCCTGCTGGGCATCGTAATCCAGATCGATCATGCTGGTCAGCACCTGCAGGTTGATCTGAACCTGGTTGTCGCCGCCCGGCGTGCCGTAGACGCACCACAGCTCGCCATCCTTGAACACCATGGGCGTATTCATCGTGTGGCGGACCCGTTTACCCGGCTGCATCCGATTCGGATGCCCGTGCTCCAAATGCCATGGCGTCATGCGATTGTTCAGCAGAATGCCGGTGTCGCCCGCCGTGACGTAGGAGCCAAACGAGCCGTTGATGCTCTGGATGGCGGAGATGGCGTTGCCCTCGCCGTCCACCACGCAGAAGTACGTGGTCTCGCTGCCACCCGCCACGGGAACCGGGTGGCGGGTGGGCAGTGCCGCGCGGGGATCGATCTCGCGCGCCAGCCCGGCCGCGTGCTCCTTTGACAGCAGCCGCTCCAGCGGAACCTCGCCAAACCGCGGATCCGTCGCGTAGCGCTCGCGATCGGCGAACGCCAGCTTCTTCGCCTCAACCAGCAGGTGCACGTAGTCCGCCGAGGGCACCGCCGCCAGCGACCCGGCCGCGCCGCGCAGGTCGAAGTTTTCCACGATGTTGAGCTCTTCCTGAAGCACCCAGCCCATGGAGTTGGGCGGCGCCTGCCGCACCACGTACCCGCGATAGGTCGTCTCCAGCGGCCGCTGCTCCTCCGGGAAACACTCCGCCAGATCCTCAAGCGTCACGATGGAGCCCACCTCAGCCAGCCCGCGCGCAAACCGCTGGGCAATCTCGCCGCGGTAGAAGCTCTCCGCGCCGCCCGCCGCCAGCATCTCAAGGGTCTTGGCCAGGTCCTTCTGAACCACCGGAGCCCCAAGCTCGGGCACCTCGCCATCGTGCAAGAATGCGCGCCTGCTGTGCGGGTCGCTGCCCAGTCCCTCTCGCTTCTCGAAGGCAAAGTGGCGGTAGGACCTGGTGGCCCCGAACCCCTCGCGCGCGTAGTAGATCGCGCTGTCCAGCAGGCTGGCCCACTTGAGCCGGCCAAACCGGCGATGCATGGCGTCCCACGAGCCCACGGACCCACAGGTGGAGAAGGACAGCGGCCCGTCGGCGGGAACACCCGCCGCGTACCGCTCCGGCGTGGCCGCTCGCGGCGCCGCGCCCGTCCCATTGAACACCACCGTCTCGCCCGTGGCATGCCAGTACACGTTCAGGAAGCCGTCACCGCCCAGGCCAGACATCATGGGCTCCACCACGCTGAGCGTGGTCGCCACCGCCACGGCCGCGTCCGCCGCGTTGCCCCCGGCCTGGAGGGCCAGCAGACCTGCCTGTGTGGCCAGCGGGTGATTCGAGGCAACGGCGCCGCGACGGCCCATGGCCATCGGCCGGTAGGATCTGGGTCCCTGGTACACGTTGGCTGCTCCCGTGTGATCTGACTCGCGGGCACACCCGCTGGCAAAGCATAGCGAATGGGGCGGACCCTGCAACCGGCGGCGCAGCGCGCGTGTTACACCTGCGCACCCTAGATCCCGCCGTCAGCCTACGCGCAATCCCGGAGAAACGTGGAAGACCAGACCCTCATCTGCGCGCTCCTCGCAGATCGCTACGAAGGCTTCGAGCACCTCGCCCGTGCCTATCAGCATCGACTCTACGCCCTGTCACTCCGCGCCACGGGCCGGGCTGAGCACGCGCAGGACGTCGTACAGGACACCCTGCTCCGCGCCTACCGCGCGCTCAGTGTCTACGATGACGAGCGCATCCGCACCCTGGCCCCACGGCCGTGGCTCTTCCAGATCGCCATGAACGTCATCAGAAACCGCGCCCGGGGTGCCCGCCCCACCCTGTCGCTGGACGAGAGCCGCGCGGAGGGCCTCGATCCCGCGGATGACGCGCCAGACCCCGCGGCGCGCGCCGTGACCACGGACACGTCCCGAACCCTGGCAACCCTGGTCAGCACCCTGCCACGCCCCCAGCGCGAGAGCATCCTGCTCCGCTACGTTGCCGACCTGCCATACCAGGACGCGGCGGCCGCGCTCGGGCTGCCCGTGGGCACCGTCAAGTCCCACGTGCACCGGGGACTCCGCACCCTCCGCGCTCGCCTCGCGGAACAATCGGAGATGGGAGTAACCGCATGAACCAGCCAGCCACCACGCGTGATCTCGTCGCCGCGCTCCGCCACCTGGGTGCCGTCTCGGCTCCCGACGGACTCCTGGATGCCGCGCTCGGCCAGATCTGGTCAGGCGATTCCCTGGCCCCCGTCCAGACCACCATCGGCACGGTTTACGTCGCGTTCCACGCGGAGGGTGTCTTCGCGGTGGCACGGGGCCACTCACCGCAATCCGTCGCGCGGAGCCTCAGCGCCACGTACGGCCGCCTGATTCGGCCGGTAGACGCTGCGCCGGCCCACGTCGCCCAGGCGCTTGGCAACGGCGACGCGTCGTCGATCCAGGTGGATCTGCGCGGCCGAACTCCGTTCGAACAGGCCGTGCTCCGCAAGGCGCGCGAGATCCCGCGCGGCGAGGTGCGGCCGTACAACTGGATCGCCCGCGAGATCGGCCACCCGGCCGCCGTCCGAGCGGTTGGGACCGCCCTGCGCAAGAACCCGGTACCGCTGCTGGTCCCTTGCCACCGGGTGGTCCGCGGCGATACCACCATGGGCAACTACGCCCTGGGCGCCGACCTCAAGCTCCAGATCCTGGAACGCGAGGGGGTCCCGGTGGCAGAGCTGCGAAACCTGGCCCACCGCGGCATCCGGTTCCTCGCCTCAGGCGCGGAAACCTTCTGCCTACCCACGTGCCAGCGAGCTCGCGCCGCTGGTCACATCGAGCTCCACAACAAGCGCGAGGCGCTGGCGCGTGGACTGCATCCCTGCCCACGCTGTCGGCCCGCCGTCGCCGTCTAGCCCCTACCGTGAGCACCAGCCCGGGCGGCGGTATACTCGCCACGCGCGCGATTCGCGCACCAATGAGCCCGGGGGCGACCATCGTGGTCAGGCCGCCGCGGTCCCAACCGCCGGCATCGGAAGCATTCGAGCGCGTCTTCACCATGGAGCTGCTCGCCAGCGAGCATCGCCGCGTCACGCTCGTCGCCGCCTCCCTGGCCATAGTCCTCGCTATCCTGGTAGTGCGGAGCTTCCTGGGCAGACTGGGCTTCGAAGCGTACGTGGGCGGCGGCACCGGGGTGAGCGATCTCCCCGCCTGGCCAGCCGTCGTCTACCTCGGGATGATCGCGTACGAGCTCATCGTCCGCGCACGGTTTAGCTACCTCCTCAGACAGCGCCGCTCCGTGCCCGAACCGCTCCGCTACCTCAATGCGTTTGTAGAGGCCAGCTCACCCACCCTCGTGATCTGGTCGGTCGCCGGCCCGGTCGACCCCGGCGCCGTCGTCTTCCTACCCCCTGCCCTGCTCTATTTCGTGTTCATCATTCTCTCTACCTTGAGATTGAGTTTCCGGCTCTGCCTCTTCTCGGGCGCCGTGGCCGCCGTCGAGTACACGCTTCTGGGCTACCTCTACCTGCCAGACACACGCACGCCGCTTGATCCCGCGTTGGCCAGCCTCACACTGCACAACGGGCGCGGGGCCCTCCTGTTGCTGTCCGGGCTGATCGCTGGACTCGTCAGCGTGCAGCTCCGCGGTCAGGTGTACAACGCCGTGCGTTCCCTTGAGGAACGAGAGCGCGTCGTGAGCCTCTTTGGCCAGCACGTCTCTCCGGCCGTGGTGGACACACTGCTCAACCAGGAGGTTGAGCTCGGAGGCGAGGAACGGTACGTCTGCGTCATGTTCCTGGACATCCGAGACTTCACCCGTTTCGCCGAAAGCCGTCGGCCAGAAGAGGTCGTTGCGTACCTCAACAGCCTGTTTGACTTTATGGTAGACGCCGTGAACCGCCACAACGGCATCGTCAACAAATTCCTGGGAGACGGCTTCATGGCCATCTTCGGCGCGCCTCTGTCAGACGGCCAGGACTCCCGGAACGCCGTCGCCGCCGCGCGCGAGATCCTGGACAAGATCCAGGAGCTTGTCGCCGGCGGGCAGATCCCGCCCACCCGCGTGGGCATCGGCCTCCACGCCGGCGAGGCCATGACCGGCACTGTCGGCTCGCACGACCGCAAGGAGTACACGATCATCGGCGACACGGTGAACGTGGCCTCCCGCATCGAGCAGCTCAACAAGACCTTCGGGACCCAGTTGCTGGTCTCAAACACCGTGGTCGCGGGGCTCAATGGGGGTGGGTCCGGCGCTGTCCACCTGGGTGCAACCGAGGTGAAAGGCCACGTGGAGCCAGTCGAGGTCTTCCGCCTCAGCTAACGCCGATCGGACCGGCCACGCCCCCTATCACATCCCCGATCACGTCAAACACCACGGCCGGATCGCGCAGCCCCTTCAGCCGGAGCTCGCCCAGCGCGCGCACCGCCACCTCGCATTCCACGGCCGCCGCCACCCGCCGGCTCACCAGGATCTGGCCGTCCGCCGCCTGATCGCACAGCCTGGCAGCGAGGTTCACCGGGCTACCGATGGCCGCGTAGTGCAGCCGACTCTCAAAGCCGATCTGGCCCAGCGTGGCGTAGCCCACGGCGATGCCTACGCCAAAGCCCAGCTCGTGCCCCAGCCCTCGCCAGCCGGCGCACAGCTCGCCCATCCGTTGGCGCATCTCCAGCGCCATCAGCACGGCCCGTCGCTCGGGCTCATCGCACGCCACCGGATCGTTGAACAGCACCATCACGCCGTCGCCCGCGAAGTGCTCCACCGTCCCCCCGTGGCGCGAGATCAGCTCGCCGATCGTTCGGTGGTAGCCGTCCAGCACGTCCAGCACCAGCTCCGGCTCCGCCGTCTCCGAGAACGCCGTGAAGCCCCGCAGATCGCAGAACACCACCGAGACGTTACGTCGATGGCTGGTGAGGATGGAGTCGTCGCCCGACTCCACGATCATCCTGGCCACCTGGCTGGGCAGGAAGCGTTGCAGCCGGCCCACCCGCTCCAGCTCCGCCACCTGCGCCGCCACCCGCTGCTCCAACGCCCGGTTCCACTCCGCCAGCTCAGCCGCCTGCTTCTCGATGATCGCCAGGTTTGCCCGCTCCTGGTCGTGCAGCCGCTTCTTCTCCAGGCACGCTCCGATCCTGGCCCGCAGCAGCACGGGGTCAAACGGCTTGGGCAGGTAGTCCTCCGCCCCCATCTCGATGCAGCGCACCACGCTGGCGGCGTCGTCAGCCGCCGAGATCATGATGAACGGAATGTTCCGCAGGCGAGCATCGGCGCGGCGCCGCTCCAGGACCTGGTAGCCGTCCAGCTCCGGCATCATGATGTCCAGCAGCACCAGGTCGATCTCGGATCGCCCCAGAACCTCAAGTGCCTGGCGGCCATTCTCGGCCCGCTCCGCGGCATAGCCCAGCCGGTGCAGCGTCCGCGACAGCACGTCACGGTTCTCCTCGTTATCGTCCACCACGAGGAGTCTGGCGCTACCCGCGGCGGTCGAGTCCGCGGCGGTCGCCGGCCGCCGCGCTGTCGGCTCCGCAACGGAGCCCGTCGCGTCGTCGTCGAACAGCGCCACCAGGCGGTCGGCCGCCGCGGAGATACGGCCCAGGTCATCCCGTATCGAACCGGGCACATCGGGCGCGTGCACCGTTGCCGATCGCGCGATCTCGCGGGCCAGGCTGTGCAGCGCGCCGCGGGCAGCCGCGACAACCTCGCCAGCCGCGTCATCGGTCAGGATCGTGTCCACCAGTTGCAGGGCCCGCGCGCCCGCCTGGCGGATATCGGCCATCGCCGCGGACAGCCTATCCAGGTGCAGCTCCTCCGCCTCCTCCGCCACCAGGCGGGCGTAGCTGAGCACGTGGTTCAGCGGCGTCCGCAGCTCGTGCCGACGGGCGCGGGCAGCGTCCAGGGCCGGATCGTCGCCCAGAGCCGTCATGGCTACTCGGCGGCCCCCAGGAGCGCGTGGATCTTGGGCAGCAGCCGGTCCAGATCGATGGGCTTGGTGTCGTAATCATCGCAGCCGGCCTCGATCGCGCGGTCGCGGTCGGCCGCCATGGCGTGGGCCGTCAGCGCGATGATCGGGACCCGGCGCTCGACCTCCACGCGTATCCTCCGCGTGGCCTCCCAGCCATCGATCGCCGGCAGGCTCATGTCCATCAGGATCAGGTCCGGAGCGAGAGTCTTCGCCGACTCCACCCCCTGCAACCCGTCCGTGGCGATCTCGATCTCGAACCCGCGCCGACGGAGCAACCGACGCAACGAGTCACGATTGAGCTCATCGTCCTCAACGATCAGAATGGTCGGCACAGGCTCCCTCCCACACGTGGGGTCTATCGTAGCCGGAGCGGCCTGGCCGGCGTCCCCTGACCCATCGATCAGCTCGGCTGAACGGCCGCCCGCAGCATCGAGCGAACCTCCACCAGGAGCGACTCGTGCGCCGCGCCGGCCTTCTGCACGATCGCCCGCACGCGGCCGTCCAGCCGCTCGCGATCCTCGTCTGTCAGCTCCTTTGCGGTCATGACGACAACCGGAACGGACCGCCACGCCTCGTTCGCGCGCAGCGCGTCGATGACATCGAAGCCGTCCACCTCCGGCATCATCAGGTCCAGCAGGACCACGCTGGGAATCTCCGTCGCCAGCCGCTTCAGGGCTACCCGGCCATTCTCAGCATGGGTCACCCGCCAGCCAGCTTGCGTCAGCGAGCGCCCCACCACCTCGCGTGTGCCCTCGTCGTCCTCCACGATCAACACGTGGCAGCCATCGGCGGACGTGCACAGCCTATTCAGCGTGTCCAGCAGCCGCCTCCGGTCCACCGGCTTGGTGAGATAGTCCGCCGCGCCCAGGGCATAGCCCATGGTCCGATCCTCGACTATGGAGACCATCAGGACCGGGATCCCGGCGAGGTCTGGATCAGCCTTGAGGGCCGAGAGGACGGCCCAGCCGTCCATCCGCGGCATCAGCACGTCCAGCGTGATCGCGTCCGGCCGCAGCTCGTGGGCCAGGCGCAGCGCCTCCGTGCCGGTGGCCGCGGCCGCCACGTGGAGCCCGGCCGGACGCAGGTAGCGCGCCATCAAATCGTGCACGTTGGGATCGTCGTCCACCACCAGCACCAGCGGCCGCTCGCCGTCCACGTGCCCGGGGCCATCGGGCTCCGTCTGGCGCGGCTCCTGGACGAGCCTGGGCAGGGTGATCGTGAACGTGGAGCCCACGCCGCTCTGGCTGTCCACGGTGATGTCGCCACCCATCATCCGGCAGAAGTGGCGGCTGATCGCCAGCCCCAGACCGGTCCCGCCGAACCGCCGCGTGGTGGAAGAGTCCGCCTGGCTGAACGCCTCGAACAGACGTCCCACCTGCTCGTCCGTCATCCCAATCCCAGTATCCCCGACAGAAAATCGCAGCCAATCCCCCTCTCCCCGCCCCACCCTCAACGTCACCACGCCATTTTCCGTGAACTTTCCGGCGTTCGAGAGCAGGTTGAGTAGCGACTGCCGCACCTTGGTCTGGTCCGCGTGCATCGAGCCGAGGTCGTCTGGGCAGTCCAGCACCAGCGTATTGCCGTTCCTTTCCACCAGCGGGCGCACCACCGTCAGCACGTCCTGGATCATACGGCCCACGTCAAACTCCTCCAGGTAAAGGTCCATCCGCCCGGCCTCGATCTTGGACAGGTCCAGGATGTCGTTGATCAGCCCCAGCAGGTGCTGGCCGGCGCCGTGGATGCGCTGCAGGTCTGGGATCACGTCCTGGTTGTCGCTGTCCTCCGCCTCCTCGCGCAGGAGCTGGCTGTAGCTGAGGATCGCGTTCAGTGGTGTGCGCAGCTCGTGGCTCATGTTGGCCAGGAACTCGCTCTTGTGGCGCGAAGCCTCGGCCAGCTCGTGGCTCTGCTGCTGGACGCGTTCGAAGAGGCGGGCGTTTTCGATGGCGAGCACCGACTGGCTGGCGAACGTCTCGACGACCCTGACAATCGCCTCGTCGAACTCGCCCCGCGTGCGTCGGCGGATCACCAGCGCGCCGATGGCCCGTTGCTCGCGGATCAGCGGCACAGCGAGCAGGGCGCGGTAGCCAGCCCGCGCCAGCGCTTCGCCGCCGGCGGTCGCCGCCCCAGGATCCGCGGTGAGATCCGCGATCTGAACGGCACGACGGCTCAGCGCCGCGCGGCCAGGCGGCGACTGATCCGTCAGCCGCGGACGCGCCATCCGCAGCGTGGCCACAAGCTCGTCGCTCATCTGGTAGCTCGCCCGCAGATCGAAGGCGCCGGCCGCCTCATCCAGCGAGTACACGGCGCCGCCATCACCGCCAGACAGCCGAACGGCGTGCGAGATGATCGTGTTCAGAACGGTCTGGAGGTCCAGACTGGAGCTGACCACCTGCCCCACGGCGCTGAGCGCCTGGAGCTCACCAACGGACCGTGCAAGCTCCTGCGTGCGCTCCTCCAGCTCATTGAACAGCCGCGCGTTCTCGATGGCGATCACCGCCTGGTCCGCGAAAGACTGGACCAACTCCACGTCGGCGCCTGTGAACGGGCGGGGAACGACTCGTGCGATTCCAATGGCGCCGATCACCTGTCCCTCGCGGAGCAATGGCACGGCAAGCACCGCACGGACCCGCCCTCCCGTAACGAAATCCGGGTAGTCCGCCCTAGACTCGGCGGACCACGCGTCATCGATCAGGATCGAGCGCGCCTCGGCCACGGCTCGAGTCGCCGGGATCCGTGTGGCCAACGGCCAGCTCGTGCCGACATCGATGGGATCGGCAGGGCTGGTATGCGCCACCAACTCCAACCTGCCGCCGGCGACACGGTAAACGCGCGATGAGTCCGCTCCACAAAGGCGGCTCGCGGCCGCCCCAATCTCACCGAGCACCCTATCCAGGTGCGTCGGAGAGCTTGCCACGATGCGCAAGATGTCGATCGTGGCGGTCTGACGCTCCGTCGCCTCGCGCAGCGACGCGTTGCGCTCCTCCAGCTCGCGGAACAGCCGGGCGTTCTCGATGGCGATCACGGCCTGGTCGGCGAATGACTCGAGAAGTGCGATGTCGGCAGGCGTGTATGCTTGAACGTAGGTCCGAACGAGTTGGATCGCCCCAATGGCCGCGCCAGCGCGCAACAGCGGTACATTGAGCACCGTCCGTTGCCCGCCCTGCCGAACGTCCGGGTACGCCGCGCGCGTCTGGTCCGACGCCACATCGAGCATGTGAGTCGTCCGGCCCGTAAGAATCGTCTCCGCTAACGGTGTTCGGATGTCGAGACGGACCCGGGGAAGGAACGTAGGCGGAGCGTGGTGGGATCCCGCATGAACGTCCGCCACCATCTCGTCACCATCGACGATGCGCATGAACACGCCGTCCGATGGACAGAGCTTCAACGCAGTGTCAGCGATCGCCTGCAGCGCCGCCGTCACATCGGCTGGCGACGACGCGATGGCGCGCAGGATGTCACTCGTCGCCGTCTGCCGTTCGAGCGAGTCGACAACCTGTTGGTTGCTGCGGGCAAGCTCCGCATTCCGCTCCTCCAGCGCACGGAACAGCCGAGCGTTCTCGATTGCGATCACTGCCTGGTCGGCGAACGTCTCCAGCAAAGTGACTTCGTCGTCGTGGAACGGTCTGACATCCGTCCGCGCCATGCTGAGGATGCCGATGGGCTCGCCGGCCCGCATGAGCGGAACGCTCAGCATCGATCGGAATGCCCCGTCCGTCCTCAGCGCGACTTGACGCGTCTCAGGGTAGTCGATCTGGTCGAGGGCGTCAGTCAAACGCTTCGCCTGGCGATCCAGAAAGGCGTGGCCGGCGATGGTGTCCGGTGAGAGGCTAATCCCGTCCACCGTGTCGAACGTGGCCGGCTTGCCCGCGGCACCGGACCGGTCCGCGACCACTTGCCAGATGCCACGCCGAGCGCGAGCCGCGAGCCGATGGTCCCGCGGTCGATGCTGGAGCACCACACCGTGTTCAGCGTCACAGAGCGTCGCGGCGGCATCCAATATGGCCTGGAGCACGGAGTCAAGCTCGGTCGGCGATGACGCGATGACGCGCAGCACTTCCGCCGTCGCCGTCTGCTGCTCCAGCGACTCGCGCAGCGCCCCGTTCCGCTCTTCAAGCTCGCGGAACAGCCGCGCGTTCTCGACGGCGATGACCGCCTGTGTGGCAAACCCCTCCAGGAGCCGGATTTGGTCCGGGGAGAACGGCCGCGGTCCGCCCGAGTGGGAGATTCCCAGCACACCAATGGCGGAGCCATCTCGCAGCAGCGGGGCGCACGCCAGGGTGTGCCCCGCGCCGTATGCTCCGGCCGAGTTGATCCGATCGAAGATCGCGCTCGCCGTAAACTCCCCCCGCGCGTGCGCCGCCGGCACGTCCTCCACGTGAACGGTCCGCGCCTCCACGACCGTCCGCCCCGCTATGGAGTCCCGACTGATCGGCAGGCTGGTGCCCACACCCTGGAAGTCCGGTCTGGTGTGAATCCTGAGCACCAGCGCGTCGTCACTCACCTCGAACAGTACCGCGTCATCCGCGTCGCACACCCGAGCGGCGCCCTCAGCCACGCGTTGCAGCACGGTGTCCAGCTCCGTCGGCGCGCTGGCGATGACCTCCAATACCTCGCCGGTGATGCGTTGCTCCTCCAGCGACCGCGCCAGCGCCACGTTCCGCTCCTCGATCTCACGGAACAGCCGCGCGTTCTCGATGGCGATCACCGCCTGATCAGCGAATCCCTGGAGCAGACTGGTATCCCGATCGCTGAAGGGCCGTGCAACGTCCCGTCCTGACATGAGGACGCCTACGGCTTCCGCTCCACGCATGAGCGGCACGGCGAGCGTTGACATTGCCCCGCGATAGGAGTTCTGGGGGAACTCGGCAAGCACGGCCGGATCCGAGCGATCCGGGATGTGAATTGTCCTCGCCTCGAGCATCGCTCGGATGGCGGACTGGCGATTGTCCATCGACCGGGTCTCGCCAACGCTCACGGCACCCGCGCCGTCGTGCCGCCCGTCGAGCGCCACCACCCGCGCCACGTCACGCTCGCGGATCATCAACCAGGAGAACGTGCTCGAGCTGAGCCGTCGTCCGCTTGCCACGACCGAGTCCAGGACAGACTGGAGCCGGGTTGGGGCCGTCGCGATGGCCTGGAGGATCTGCGCAGAAGCCACCTGCTGCTCCAGGGACTCGCGTAGCGCGTCATTCCGCTCCTCCAGCTCGCGAAACAGACGCGTATTTTCGATGGCGATCACTGCCTGATCGGCGAACGCCTCGGCCAGTGCGATGTCGGGCGGGTTGTAGGCGCGCGTTGTCCCCCGGGTGATCGTCAAAACCCCAACTGACTCGCCCGCTCGCAAAAGCGGTACACACAGCGCTGCAACTGCCGCACGGTAGCCGATGTCGGGAAACTCCTCGAGCAACCGCGGGGCCGACCTATCCGGCGTGTGAACTGCCCGCCGCTCATGGAACGCGACCGTGGACGGAATTCGGAGCGCCAGCGCCTGCGTCGCGCCCGCGCGTGGATACGCCGCCTCGCGAAGCTCCCGTCCGACGACGGCGCAGATCCTCAGCGCGTCACCCTCTTGGATCGAGACGTGCGCCGTCTCGCTGCCCGTGAACCGCCGCGCACTCTCGACCACGGTCTGGAGCACCGATTGTGCGTCACCGGGTGAGCTGGCGATTGCACGGAGGATCTCCGCCATCGCGGCCTGCTGGTCCCGGGACTCGCCGACGAGGCGGTTGCTCTCGGCCAACGCCGCCTCTAACCGAGCGATCTCGTCCGAAACGCTCACCGAGTCACCCTCCCACCTCCGCGTGGCCGAAAGTCCAGCCCGAGCGACCGCCAGATCGTATCGCGCCGGCTTACCCCGCTACGACGGCATGACTCAGGCCAGCACGAGTTCTGGCACTGAGCTACCTGTGGCCTCGATGTCCTGATCGTCCTCTGGCGCGAGACCAGGCAATGTGGGCTCGTCGCCCTCCACGTCCGGCGCCACGTCCAGCTCATCGCTGAAGAACAGGTGCAGCTTCCAGGGTGCGATGGTCTTGCCCATTTCAGGAGATCCTTCTCGTCTGTTGCCTTCACAATTGGCGATTCCGCCATCACCACGATACGCTCCCCCGAGACGAGCCACTGTGACGCAGATCACACTGGCGGCGAAACGCCAACGCCGCCGGCTGCGGAAACGTCTGGCCGATCACGCCCACGGTCGATAATAGGCATGACACGGGTTGGCTCCCCCTGGCCAGCGCCGCTTCGAATACCGTCCATCGGCGACAATCGCGATCGGAGCAGCCACGCAGTCCGTAGTCGAAATCGGCTCGCTGATCAGTCGATCGCCTGACGTGCGCGGAGGGCGGTCGCGCATCGCCGGAACTGGGGTCACCGTGTCTCGCGTCGTCACCTGGCATCGGCGCGGCCTGACGCCGGAGGAGATCGCGGGCAGGATCGGCCACGTCTCAGTAGGCCAGATCCACGCGGCGCTAGCCTACTACCACGCCAACCGAGCCTAAATAGACGACGACCTGGCCAACCAGACGGCGCGTGAGTCCGAGCTGGAGCGGTCCCAGGCGCGCCCTTCTGCTCCGCCGAGTTAGTGCTGCGCCTCTACCTCGACGAGGACTCGATGGACCATACCCTCGTCCGAGCGCTGCGGTCGCGCGGCGTGGATGTCCTCACCGCGTTCGAGGCTGGAATGATCGAACGGCCTGACCCGGAGCACCTCCACTTCGCGTCGCGGGCGGGCCGAGTGCTCTGCACCTGCAACGTCTCGGACTTCTACGCCCTCCACCAGTCGATCACGGCCGCGGGTACGTCTCACGCTGGCCTGATCTTGATGCCACAGCAACGATATTCTCTGGGTGAACAGCTCCGCAGATTGTTGCGAATCATCTCCACCATCACGCCCGAGAACATGGTGGATCGAGCCGAGCTTCTGAGCGCCTGGCACCCTGTCGATTAGGAGACTAGACGCAGAGACACTAGCTCGGCCGCCACTCCGTGCACATTGCACGGGTCACGATCGCCTCAGAGCCAACACAAGCTACCGCAAGGAAGCGGTGTAGAGATCCTCCACGCGCTCGAACATGCCCGCGCCGGTCGCGGCCAGGTCGCCGCGCTCGTCGGTGAGCCCGGCGTCGGTAAGTCCCGCCTCGTCTGGGAGCTCACCCACTCGCACCGAGTGGAGGGCTGGACCGTTCTCGAGAGCAGCTCCGTCTCCCACGGTAAGGCCACCCCGTGGCTCCCAGTCGTCGATCTGCTCAAAGCCTACTTCCGCGTCGAGCAGCGCGATGATGCCCGCGCGGTCCGTGAGAAGGTTCTGGGCAAGCTGCTGGCGCTGGACGAGGAGCTTCGCCCGCTCCTGCCGCCCCTGCTCTCGCTGCTCGACAAGCCGGTCGATGACGCCGCGTGGGCCGCGCTTGACCCAGCCAAGCGTCGTCGCCAGACCCTCGATGGCGGCAGAGCCTTGCTGCTGCCCGAGAGTCAGGAGCAGCCGCTGCTGCTGGTCTTCGAGGACCTCCACTGGCTGGTCACGGAGTCCCAGGTCCTGCTCGACAGCCTGGTGGAGGGACTGCCCGCCGCCCGCGTGCTGCTCCTGGTCAACTACCGGCCAGAGTACCGCCACGGCTGGGGCAGCAAGAGCTACTACACCCAGGTGCGCGTGGACCCACTCGACGCCGAGAGCGCCGCCGAGCTGATGGCGTCGCTCCTCGGCGAGCATCCCACGGTTGAGTCGCTCGCGTCGCTGCTGGTGCAGCGCACCGCCGGTAACCCCTTCTTCATCGAAGAGGGTGTCCGCACGCTGGTGGAGACCGGCGTGCTCGCAGGCGAGTGGGGCGCCTACCGACTGACCCGCTCCGTGGACGCGATCACCGTGCCCGCCACGGTCCAGGCCATGCTCGCGGCGCGGATCGATCGCCTGGCGCCAGAGGACAAGCGGCTGCTGCAGACGGCGTCCGTCCTCGGCAAGGACGTCCCCTACCCTTTGCTCTTCGAGATCGCCGATCTACCGGACGAGGCGCTGCGGTCTGGCCTGGCGCGCCTGCAGGCGGCCGAGTTCGTGTACGAGACCGCGCTGTACCCAGAGCCAGAGTACACCTTCAAACACGCGCTGACCCACGACGTGGCCTACGCCAGCCTGCTCCAGGAGCGGCGCAGGCTGCTCCACGGTCGAGTCGTGGACGCGATCGAGCGGCTGTACGCCGGTCGGCTGGACGAGCACGTGGACCGCCTGACCGACCACGCGTTCCGCGCCGAATGCTGGGACGCCGCTGTCGCCTACGCCCGCCAGGCCGCGGGCCGATCGACCGAACGGATGGCATACGCGCCATCGGCCGCACGAACGCCGCGCGCGCGGAGCTCTCAACGGCGGTCGAGCTCTACCGCTCCATGGAGCTGGACTACTGGCTGCCAGAAGCCGAGGCCGCGCTGGCCGAAGTGAGCTGAGGTGCGATCAGGCCACGGCACCAGTCCTCGCCCAGAGCTCGTACGACGATGCTCTCCGCCGCCACACCACGTGCTCCGCGCTCAACTCCACCGCGCCCCTACCCGATCACCCCACACCAGGCTCGGGTCACCGGATAGACAGCAGTCGTCGAGCCAGATCAACGTCGCGGCGTAGCGAGTCGGACCCACCTCGCGCGAGCCGCCAGGGGCCGGCAACATCCACGCTGGTGCACCACGCACCGGCTCCCCATGGCATAGATGATAGTGACTCACCTGAAAGCAGTGGGTTCGCACCCACCTCGAGCGCGCGCCTCATCACCCCCGCCCCCCGCACCATCCCCCCGCTGCGCCTGCCACCCTCGCAGGACTTTTGTCACCAAAAACGCATCCGTCAACACCCGTGCCGTATCCATTTGCGCCATTACAGCGCAATTTCGCGACCGACCGGCGTCCGCACCCAGCCCCAGCGGCAGCCCCCCAGGTACGCCCGTCACTCCACCGACGCACACAATGGATATGGTCCGGCGTCAACCGATCGTCCATCGCCAGAGCCCATCTCGTCCATCTAGTCCATCTAGTCCATCTAGTCCATCTAGTCCATCTAGTCCATCAAGTCCATCAAGTCCATCTCGCCCAGCCTGCCCATCTCGCCCACCCTGTCCAACCCACTCACCCCGCCACACCCCGAGTTCTGGCGTTTTGTCACTTTTGTCACGCCACTGGAACACTCAAAACACACACGTCCACGGGGCACGATCCGCCCAGCCCTCGTCGGCAGAGCGCCGCGCCTCGCTCCTCCAGACCCGGGTCTGGCCGTCCTCTATCCAAGCACTCCCGCCTTAGGACCTCGCGCGCACCCCGCTGCCTTCGAAACTGGCGATTCCGCTACCACTACGATACGCTCAGCCACGCCGGACCACACGATCCAGATCACGCCCGTGAAATCACACCCACCCGGTGAAGGCGACCATGAGCGAGCGCGACCCAACCCCCCGTGAAGCCCTGGCGCGGGTCCCTCTCTTCGCGGGGCTCGCGCCCGCGGAGCTTGACGCCCTGACAACCGCCGTGGTCTCGCGCCGCTATCCGCGCGGCGGCGTCATCATGCTGCAGGGCGAGGAGGGCAACGGGCTCTGCATCATCGGCTCCGGGCTGGTCAAGATCGTTCTGACCGGCGCTGACGGCCGCGAGCAGCTCATCAACGTCTACGGGCCGGCCGAATTTTTTGGCGAGTTCGCCCTGCTGGACGGCGAACCGCGCTCAGCCGACGCCATCGCCCAGGAAGACTGCCTGATTTACTGGCTCCACCGCGACAGGTTTCAGTCGTTCCTGGCCAACCACCCCATGGCGGCCATATCCCTCCTGGCCATCCTCAGTCGCCGCCTGCGCCACACGACGCGGCTGCTCGAGAGCAAGGCCTTCCAGGACGTCCCCACCCGCGTGGCCGGGACCATCCTCCAGCTCGCCGCCAGCCGCGGGCGCCCCACCGGGTCCGGCATCATCATTGACGCGCAGCTCACCCAATCGGAGCTGGCCTCAATGGTCGGCGCGAACCGCGAAACCGTGAACCGCTGCGTGAGAGACTTCCAGCGCCGCGGTCTCCTGACCTGGGAACGCAGCCAGATCACCATCAACGACCAGCGGCGCCTCCGAAACATCGCTGACGGAGCCTAGCGCGCCCTCTCACGCGGCACCGCCAGATACCACGAGCCCGCCGGCGTGCGATCATGAGCGCAGGGAGCGGGCACATCGATGCGATCGAGAACCACGTCGTGGCGGTAGGCGAGGCGCGCGACCGCGCCTGGCGCAGGACGGTCGGCCCGATCAACCGGGTCAGCTTCGTCGCGGAGCAGCGCAGACATCGGCGCTCCACCTGGCAGCTCTCCGCGATCTGCACCCTCGCGGTCCTGATCACCGGGCTGCCCCTGAGCCTGGTGATGACGCCGGTCGTGTTCGCGGTCGCGCTGCTCGTGCTCGTCGTGACGCGGCCCTTCACGCCGAACGCCGCGGCCGCCTGGGACGCCTACGGACTGGTGTTCACCCTGCTGTTCGACGTGGCGGACCGGCTGGATCGCGACCCGCTGGCCGCACTCCTCCCGAAGCTCGCCCTGCTCGCCGCCGTGATGGTCACGCCCGGCGTCGTTACCATGGCCACGCTGTACTGGTGGCTGGGGAGGGTCTTCGCTCGCGCTGGCACCGGCGCGCTGCTGCTGGGGTTGGGCGCTCGCGAGCCCAACGCCCAGGACCTGGAGGAGCGCCAGCTCGTCAACGTGGTGGAGGAGATGGCCATCGCGGCCGGCCTGCAGCCACCGCGCGTCATGTTGCTGGACGTCACGGTTGCCAACGCCGCCGCGGTCGGCTCCGCGCCCGAGGACGCGGTGGTGGTGATCTCACGCCGCCTGCTGGACGAGCTCGACCGCGACGATACCCAGGGCGTCCTGGGCCACCTGATCGGATCGATTGGCAATGGCGATCTGGGCATCGCACTCACCATCGTCCGCACATTTCAGACGTTCGGCCTGGCCAGCACGCTGCTCGGCGTGCCGTTCAGTTCACAGGCCCGCGGGACGGTCCGAGAGCTCGCCGGATTCGCGCTGGGAAGAAGCGGCGCGGATCGCAACTCGCGGGCCGATCTGCTGCTCACCATGCTCAGCCGCGATCTGAACGAGGTCAGCTTCGACGACGTGGACAGGGTGCTCGGCAGCGACGAACAACGCGCAAAGGGCGTCTGGTCCTGGCCACTCAAGATCAGGGTCTACGCGCTGTTCCCGCTCTGGTTCGCCACCAACATGGCCAAGGTCGCCATGATGCTGCTGAGCAGCTTTCTGGCAGAGCCCGTCATCGCGCTCCTGTGGCGCACGCGCCGCTACCTCGCAGACGCCACCGCGGTGCAGCTCACCCGCGACCCCAACGGGCTGGCCAGCGCCCTGACGATCCTTCAGCGCTGGGGCGGCATCATCCCGGGAGGCAAGTGGGCCGCCCATCTCTTCATCGTGGGTGGCCAGGTGGCTTCTGGACGGGCGGATCTGCTGCGCACTCGCTTGGAGGCGGCCGGGTCGCGGGCTAGCTGGGCAGAGCGGGCTCGGATTGCACGCGAAGCCGCGGAGAGCGAACCAGACGCCGACGAGGGCTCCGGCTCAATGGTGGGCTCGCACACCAGCGTGGTGAACTACCACCCACCGCTCGCGAAGCGCCTGGCGCGCCTCGAGGCACTGGGCGCAACCCTGCCGACGGCCCCCGGATCCGCCCCCGGCACCGGGCGCTCGCCGGCCCAGCGTGGCGCCATGGCATTGTTGATGGTCATCGTCGTGCCTCTGCTGGCGCTCTGCGTGGTGCTGGGCCTGGTGGCACTGGGGCTGATGATGATGCTCCTGGCCCTGGCCATATTCGTGTGCATGGGCCTGCTCTACGTGATCTACTCCCTGCTACGCTGATGCCCACTGGAACTACCCGCTGGAGACGAACACTGGAGTTGACTGAGCCATGACGGTGACCCTGATCTTCGGCGTGCTCGTCGTGCTGATCGCGCTGGCGGCGCTGTTTGCCGTGGGTGTCTACAACGGCCTGGTAGGCAGGCGCAACGCCGTGCGCAACGGCTGGTCGCAGATAGACGTGCAGCTCAAGCGGCGGCACGATCTCGTCCCCAACCTCGTCAGCGCCGTCAAAGGCTACCTGGAGCACGAGCGCGGCCTGTTCGAGAACATCACCCGTGCCCGCGCCGAGGCCATCGCCGCCGGCAACAACGTGCCCGTCCGCGCCGAGGCTGAGCAAGCACTAGGCCAGGCCATGCGCTCGCTTTTCGCCGTGGCGGAGGCGTATCCGGAGCTCAAGTCCAGCCAGAACATGCTCGCACTCCAGGAGGAGCTCAGCTCAACGGAGAACCGCGTCGCCTTCGCTCGCCAGCACTACAACGACGCCGTCACCGAGTACAACACCGCTCGCGAGACCTTCCCCGCCGTCCTGTTCGCCGGCAGCATGGGCTTCAACCCCGCCGACCTCTTCGAGCTCGAAGACGCCACCGACCGCGCCGTACCGGAAGTGCGGTTCTAGCGGCGCCACGGGAGCGATGAGTGCGTGATCCATGCTGGCCCCCCCCGCTCCGAGAGTCGCCTCCTCATGGTCGCCGCGGCGCTGAGCGCTGCCGTCTGGATCCTGGCGTTGGCCCCGGAGGCTCGGGCCCAACAGACAGAACCCACCGCGCCCGCACCGATCCACTGGGCGGCGATAGGCCCCGCCGGTCCACGGACGGTCACCGCGATCGGCATTTCGTCCGGATGGCCTTCCGATCCCTTCATCATCGTGCGCCTCAGCCTGCACGGCGACAAACCACGCGTGTCGGCCTCGCCGAATGCGCTAGCGGCCGTGACGCGGAACGGCGGCGCCACCTGGGAGCCGCGAAACCCTCTCCCGCCCGGGCGGTTGCTGGTTCTGCACACCATCCGGTGGGGACGGGTGATCCTGGCCACGCCGGATTCGCTGGCGAATGACGCAGCCCCGTCCAACGGCCACATCTACCGTTCGATAGACGACGGTGAGTCCTGGGAGGACCTGCCACTCGACTGGGCCGCGCCAGCGGTGATCGACGTCTCGCCAGACGTTGAGAATGACGGCGGCATCGTGCTCACAACGGACTCAGGCGCACATCTGAGCTGGGATGCTGGAGCGACGTGGGTGAAGCTGGAGCCGCCTTCAGGCCAGATGCTCAGCTCTGTCCTGTTCTCCCCCGCGTTTGCACGGGACGAGCTCATGTTCGCCGCGGCCATTTCAGAGCCGATCGGCGGTCCATCTCCCATATGCCGACCAGCCCCCACTCATCGGGCACACGCGGAAAGCGCTGGCATGGTCCGATCGCGGGACCGGGGCCAGACCTGGCAGACAGTATCCGAAGGGCTGTCCGTCGATGGGGCCCCGTTCCGCCAGATCGATGCGTTTGCGATCTCGCCCACGTTCGCGCGCGACTCCACGCTGTTCGCACACGCCTGGGGTCCCTGGGCGGGCCAGAGTGTAGCTGGCCCCACGCCTCGGAAGATGCTGTTCAAGAGTGTGGACGGTGGGGAGATCTGGAGTCCGTTATTCCCGCTGGCGTCCGCTTCGAGCGTTGGCACGTTCGGCCAGGCTCACATCGGCGTCTCGCGCGAGTACGCGGAAGACGGTTCGGTCTTCATGATGGCCAGCGGCGGTCTGGGCAGCCCTGGCTCATCGGGATGCGGCATTGGCACGTCCACGGATGGCGGCATCTCCTGGTCCTCAAACACCATCGTTCAGAGCTACGGCGGGTGTTCGGATCTGGTCATGGGGTACGCGGCTGGTCCCATTGCGTCCGTGAAGTACCAGCGAAGCCCCGCGCGCGGCACCGTCGAGACTCGCCCGCGAGATGAGTCGGACCGCACCGTCGCGAGCATGTGGGAGTCTGCGCACCTGTCGATCCCGCAGGTTCACGCCGCGACGCGCGGCGGCCACCTGATGATCGGCGGCTACTACGGCCTGGAGCTCGCGGTGTCCGAGTCAACACAGGCGGCACGCCTTCCAGGGACCTTGCCCTGCATCCTAGGCGAGGCAGGTCCGATCCGAGCGGTGAGACAACTCGCCCCCGCCGCACGCACTCACGGCTGCGCGATCTCTGAGCCGCACACCGCTCTCGTTGCTGAACGTACGGTCGGCGACTTATCAGCGGTCCAGATCGACGACGACCCCTCCTCGTGGACCGAACTGGGGCATGACAGGTACGGCGACCCACTCGCTGTCCAGCACGACGCCCACAAAGAGCCTTGGGGCGGGCCACCGGACCGCACGATCCCGGCGCTCATACAGCGATTTGAGACAGGGTTCGTTGCACTTTACACCGACGCGAACGACCGGTCACGGGCACTTGTCGTCGGTTATCGTAGCTGGCAAAACGTGCTACTCTCACCTATAGAGTGAGCAAGCCGCGCCGATGCCCTCCCCTTACAACCCACGTCCTCGGAGGCCCGTCACCGCGTGAAACACACCACGGATTCAGGCTCTAGTCCCCGGTTGGATCAGCATGCCTACGGGGCAAGGGCGGCGGGCGACGATGGTGCCGTACACATCACTGACGATGCCTCCCCGCCACCCGTGTCGATGACGCACACTGAGCACGACCGTCTGCCCGGCGCGAACTCCAAACTTGCCGACTCGCTTGCCATGGCAGAAGACGTGTACTTCGACATCGAGTTCCCGCGACTGCCTGACCTGGCGCGCTCTGCCGACTTGAGCTGAGGCGGTGAACCGCAACATCGGCCCAGATCTATGAAATACGGCGACCTCTCCCACCGCGGCCGGCGCGTCTCTCGGCTCATCCTCGGCAGTCTCGCCTTCTCCGTGGACGACCCCGCCACCACCAACGCGCTCCTGGACCGCTTTTTCGAGGCCGGCGGCACGGCTGTTGACACGGCGCGCGTCTACGGGCGCGGCGCCTCTGAGATCGCGCTGGGACGCTGGATCCGCGAGCGGCACGCCCGCGATCGCATCGTGCTCATCAGCAAGGGCGCCCACCATGACCTCAGCACACTGGCGAGCCGGGTCAACCAGGACGCCATTCAGGCCGACCTCCAGACCAGTCTGGACGCCCTCCAGGTGGACACCATCGACTTCTACCTGCTCCACCGCGACCAGCCGGAGCTTCCGGTCGGTCCCATCGTGGACGCGCTCAACGACCTCTCTACCCGCGGCGTAATCGATGCGTTCGGCGGCTCGAACTGGAGCCACCAGCGCCTGGACCAGGCCAACGCTTACGCCCGCGCCCGCGGCCTTACGCCGATGACTGTCAGCAGCCCGAACCTCGCGCTGGCCGTGCCCAACGAGCCCGTGTTTCCTGGCTGCCTGAGCGTCTCGGGCGACGCGGAAGCGCTCGCGTGGTATGCCCGCACGCGGATGCCGCTGCTGGCCTGGTCCTCCCAGGCGCGCGGCTTCTTCAGCGGGCGCTTCTCGCCAGACCGACGTGACGGCGACGCCAACGTGATTCGGGTCTACTACTCGGACGCAAACTGGGAGCGCGCCCGCCGCGCCGGCCAGTTGGCCCGTGACCGGGGCAGATCGCTCTCTCAGATCGCGCTGGCCTGGGTCCTCCACCAGCCGTTAGACATCTACGCGCTCGTCGGGCCCCGAACCGTGGCCGAACTAGACGACTGCCTGGCCGCGCTGGACGTGGAGCTCAGCCCGGCTGAGCAGGCCTGGCTCAACCTGGAACAGGGCGCGCCGAAGCCCGCTTAGCTCCGGCGCGCAGCCGCTACGATGGATCGCGCCCCGAGAAACCGAGCATGCGGTCCTGCACCGACGCGTTCGCCGCGACCGACACCTCCGGGCCAAACCCTTTGCCCTCCCCGCGGAATTCCGGCCGCATGCTAGCCTGCATGAACCCCAGCGCCGTCTCGCACAGGTCAGCGTCCAGCACGCACGGCTTCCCAAGCGCCCTCGCCAGATCCCATGTGTGGATAAGCTGGTCGGTGATGGCCAGCGCCAACGCTCCGGGCGCCGGCATCTCACCAAAGGGAAGCGTCAATTTTTGATCCATCAGGCCAGCCTGGCCGGTCGCGGCCACCATCGCCTGCACGGATCCCTCGTACGCTCCCACTGGATCCGCGGCGGCTGCACCCACCGCGCCGGGGTCGATCGCCTGCGCGATCATGGCGTTCGTCCCCGTCATGTGCTCGATGAGCTGCCGCGCGTTCCACTCGCTGCAGGGCGTCGGCCGATCATGGTCCGCGGAGGTGACTGCCCGCACCTGCGCCAGCGCGCCGTCCATCGTTCGCCGGCATCCCTCGATCAGATCCATCACACACGCTCCTCACGCGGCGCACTCGCGGCGCGTACGGCTGATGGTGCCCCCGTCCGGACACTTCGCGCCACCATTCTTGATCCTCAACCGCCCGGCTGGCGCCCGCCCTCCAGCGCACCGGTCGCCAGCGTAAGCAGCCCACCCGCCAGCACCAGCAGGACCACCATCCGCGCAAACAACGCGGCATTGATTCGGCTCACCAGACGGCTCCCCACGATGGAGCCCAGCACCAGCCCCGGCATGAGCGTGAGGCCCAGCCAGCCGATCTCTGAGGTGAGCAGCCCTGCCTGCCAGTACACGCCCATGGCCCACAGACCTGCCACCCCGAGATACAGCGACATCGTGCCGCGGAACGCATCCTGACCCCAGCCCTGATTGGACAGCAGGATCACCACCGGCGGGCCGGCCATCCCAGTGGCGCCCTGCAACAACCCGCCCACGAATCCGGCCGGCACGGCGGCCAGCCGCTCACGCGAGATGCGCCGGCGGATGCTCAGCAGCAAGGGCACTGTGGCCAGAACCACGGCGGAACCAACCACTATCTTGATTCCCCACGCCGGCCAGTAGCGCAGCGCCAGCGATCCAAGCACCACGCCAGGCGCCGATGCCAGCACGATGATCACCGTCTCGATCAACCTGACGCTGCTCCAGAGACGCGCCGCCATCCCGATGCTGATCCACATCACCGCGAGCTGGGTGACCACCACGCCCAGCCGAGGCTCCAGGACCGTCAGCACTATGGGCACCGCGAACAGCACAGAGCCAAAACCTGTCAGCCCCTGGATGAGCCCGGCGCCGACAAAGGTCAGTATCAGCAATGCCAGCGTGCCCGGTTCCCACGGGCTCACGCGCCCGACACCGGATCGGACGTCCCGGCTCCAGGAGCTCGTTGCCTCTTCACCGCACTTGCACTGCCCATCGATCGGGCCCAAGTATGGTGGATTCCACCGCAAGTCAAGGTCGCGGCACCGTTTGACGTGACCGTCCCCAGGCCGCATATCCTGGAGCAATCCAAACTACACCCGTTAGGGAGTGCGCCATGGCCCCGCCCGCGCGCGTCGTGCACTACGTGAACCAGTTTTTCGGCGGGCTTGGCGGTGAAGAGCTCGCCAACACCCCCGTGGAGCGCCGTGACGGGCCGGTTGGCCCCGGGCGAGCGCTGCAGCAGGCTCTGGGTGAGGGCGCCGCCATCGTCGCCACACTGATCGGTGGCGACAACTACGTCACGGAGAACCGCGAGGTGGCGCTCGCGGCGGTGCGGGACATGCTGGCGGACCTCAAGCCAGACGTCGTTGTGGCCGGACCGGCGTTCGACGCCGGGCGCTACGGTCTGGCCTGCGCGGAGGTCTGCAAGCTCGCCAGCGAGCTCCACATCCCCGCCGTCACCGCGATGTTCCCGGAGAATCCCGGGGTGACCCTGCACCATCGGGACGTGATCGTGGTGCCCACCGGGACGAGCGCGGGCGGCATGGCCACTGCCATGGGGGACGTGGCCCGGCTAGTGCGCAAGCTAGCCAGCGGCACGCCGCTCGGCCCCGCGGATGAGGACGGCTACCTGGGCCGCGGCATCCGCGTGGCCGGTCGGAGAACCCAGCCTGGCCATACGCGCGCCGCCAACATGCTCCGCGCCAAGCTGGCCGGCGAACCGTTCGCCACGGAGCTACCGATCCACGCTACGGAGGCTGTCACTCCAGCCGCGCCAATCACCAACCTGCGCCGCGCCACCGTCGCCCTCATCACCACAGGCGGCCTGGTGCCCAGGGGGAACCCCGACCGACTCAACGCGGCGGCCTCCCGGCAGTGGTACCGCTATTCCCTGGCGGGCCTGGACGCGCTATCCGCGGACGACTGGGACTGCGTGCATCGCGGCTTCTACACCGCCATCGTCAAGCGAAATCCCAACTACATCGTCCCGCTCCACGTGGTCCGCCAGCTCGAACGAGAGGGCATGATCGGCGGCATCTACCCCTGGTTCTTCTCCACCAGCGGGGTGGGCACGCCCGATAGCTTCTCAAAACCAATGGGCCAGGAGATGGCAGCGGATCTCAAGTCAGCCGGGGTGGACGCGGCGCTCCTGGTTGCTACCTGAGGGACCTGCAATCGTTGCGGCGCAACGATAACCAAAGAGATTGAGCGGGCCGGGATCCCCGTAGCCATGATCTCCGCCCTCCAGAACGTGGCCCTCAACGGGGGTGCCCCGCGGGTCATCCACGGCGCCAGAATCGAGCACGTCTGCGGCAATCCAGGTCTCACTCCAGAGATGGATCAAGGCTACGGGCGCCGCATCGTCGAGGCAGCGTTGCGGGCGATTGCCACCGGCGTCAGCGGTCCCACACTGTTCGAGCCGGCGGACGGAGGCACACCATGAGCAACGTCACGGCCGCGCAACCCAGCTTGGCGCTCGGCACCTTTCCCGTCAGCGACGTAGTCTTTGGACGGCAAACACGCTGGAACGACGGCATCCTTGAGATCGATCCTGATCATCTGGTATCCGAGATCCGCCGCGATCCCCGGATTCGCGAGGCGGAGCTGCACCTGCTCCGACCCGGCGAGCGCACGCGGCTGGTCAACGTGCGGGACTTGATCGAGCCGCGCCACAAGATCGAGGGGCCGGGGGTGGTGTACCCGGGCACCTGCGGCCGACCCAATCTCACTGTTGGTCACGGAAGAACGCATCGCCTGTCTGGACTCGCGGTGGTGGAATCCGCCGACGCCGTCATCTACGACGGCAACGACGGATGGCTGGATCGCTGGCTCGACATGTACGGCCCAGGGGCAGAGGCGGCCCCGACTGGCGGCTTGCTGAACCTCGCACTACTCCTGAAGGTGGAGCCTGACATCGTTGCCCAGGAGCGGAGCGAAGCCGCCCATCGGGCGGCCCTCGATCTGTGCGATCGCCTGGCGCGCACCACCACCGGCTTGACACCCCCCCAGGAGCAGACGTTCACGCTGGAGCCGCCAGCCAGCGAGCTCCCCAAAGTCGTCTACATCGCCTGCCTGCGATCGCCCCAGCACTACTCAAGCTCGCTATACGCGACCTGGGTGGCCATCTACGGGATGACCAGGCTCACGCCACCGTGGCTGCTCCATCCCAACGAGCTGCTGGACGGCGCCATCGGCGGCCCGGCCTCGTCCCACTCCGGCACCACCTCCTGGATCATGACCAATAACCCCATTACTCAGGATCTCTACGCCGGCCACGGGCGGGACCACCAGTTCCTTGGTGTGATCACCATCCGAACCCGCTGGACCTCACAGGACGAAAAGGACCTCACGGCGTACCAGGCAGCCAAGCTGGCCAGGATGCTGGGCGCGGATGGCGCCGTCATCACGCACGACGCCGGTGGAAACGACTTCATGGAAGTCATGCAGACGGTACAGGCCTGCGAGCGGCTCGGCATCAAGACGGTCCTCGTGGCGCCCGAATCAGCGCCCGAAGACGGTGGGCTTCCGCTCTTGATGTCGCTTCCCGAGGCAACGGCGATCGTCTCCACCGGCAGCGGGCGTCCGTCAGCCGAACCGCTCGCCGTTCCGCCCCCTGATCGTGTGCTCGGCGGGGACGACCTGTTCGCCACGCAGGACCGGCCATGGGAGCGAATCCCCGCCAGCTCCGTCATGTCCAGCACCCGCTGGCGCGACCACTACGGGACCGGGACGATCTCCTGCTTCGAGTACTGATTCGGTCGCGACGATCCGGTGACGGCGAGCCCCTCCGCGCGGAGGGGCTCGCCAGGGTTAGTAGCTAGCGCAGCTCTGACGGCCAAAGCCGAAGTAGTCCTGGAGGTGGAACGCACCGTAACGGCCTGCAATCGGCTGAAGCTCACCCGCCCAGTAAGGGTCGGGCTCGCGGGCGCCCAGGACCCGCTCAACGGGACGGAACGGGCCCAGCACGGCACCCGTTCCAGTGCTCACCGCGGATACGATGTCGCGGTCGTTGATCAGCAACGGCGTGGCCGTCCCGCCCTCGTCGTCCTCCTCCTCGGTCACCAGCACCGTGTTCAGGCCCTCGGCCTCGCAGGCCTTGACCGCGGCCACCGTGTCCACGAATCGGCGACCGCGCAGATTGGTGGTCACGATCGCACCGCTGGCGCCAAGTAGCGTGGCAAGCTGCGCATCCCGCTCGGCGATCAACTCCATCTCAGCCTGGCCGCCCCAGTTGGATCGGTGCACGATCACGCCCAGGAAGTTCAGATCCTTCCCGTGGCGGCGGGCCAGCTCCAGCACGATCGGATCGTTCAGCATTGGCCAGCTCAGGAGCTGGACCGACGCCTGGCTCACCGCCCCATCCATCATCTCGGTGGGGTGCAGCGCCCAGGGAGCAGAGAGTCGGGTCACGCCGTACACACCGATGCCGACGTGCGTGTCCGGACCAAATCGGAACTCGGATGAGGCGAGCACCGGGATGTAGACCAGCCCCGGCAGCGCGGGGTCGCGGTGGGTGAGGTCGAATACCTCGCGCTCAGGCGGATCCAGACCCGCGATTGCAGCGGCCAGGTAGTCGGCCACGCGCAGCGCGACGCCGTGCGTTGCAAGGTGTCTATCCTGCGCATCCAGCCCGCGCTTCGGCTGGAGGGTGAGCACGAGATTCTGAAGTCCAGCGTAGGGCCGCGCCGCCCCGGCCCCTGACATGTCGATGAAATCCTGCCGTCGTTCGCTGCGGTCGTAGGCGTCCGGTCGGCCACCTCGAATGAGATCGCCGACGCCGGCTATCTCATCCACGATGTCCGCGGACTCAATCACCGCGAAGCCGCTGAAGCGGTGGGTTCTGCCGCGGCCAACCGCGGTGATCGGCCGGCCGCAGAAGCCCGGGTAGCAGACGCCCGGCCCCTCCACCTTCACGCGCGGCTCGATCACATCGGCGACATTGATGACGCGTGCGCGATCGCCGGGCCGGGCCAGGTCTACGTCAGCGTACGTGAGATTGGGCTCCGCGCGCGCGATGTCCAGAACGGCCTGGCGGTCAATCTCGAGGATGCCGTCGCTCCAGCGGGTGCGATCGCCGAATCGCGCCTGGCGGACCGGAAATGTACCGAGCTCAAGCCGCATCGTGCGCTCCCTTCAGGCCATCGTCGTCCGGGTCGAACCTGGTAGGTCCATCCACCGGGGACTCGAGGGCTCGCACCGCCGCGCGAACGATCCGGCGCCGTAGCGCCCGATCGGCCTCGTCGGACAGCCCCGGGTCGCCACAGACGTGCTCCACCCGTACTCCGGTCACCACGCGGTTTGCCCCCGCGCCGAGGGCAACCATGGGCAGCGCACTGATCTGAACCACCGGCAGTCCGGATCGCTCCAGCTCCTTGCTGATCGTTGCACCGCAACGATTGCAGGAGCCTCAGGTAGCCACCAGCAGCACGGCACCAACGTCCGCCGCGTGCAGCTCAGCGGCGATCTCCTGGCCCATGCGTTTCGCCTGGGAAACGGCTGTCTGGTTCCCAACCGTTGCGAAGTAAGTCTCGTGGAGGGACCCGATCCGGCCATCTGCCTGCATCTCGCGAAGCACGTCCAGCGGCACCACGAAGTTGGGGTTTCGCGTATTGACGGCCTTGGTGCTGTATCCGCCGTGTACCGACTCCCACTCTCCCACCAGCAGCGCGGTTTGCTCGTTCAGCGGGTAGCGGAAGTAACGCTCCGCGCGCGCCGAGACCAACCGGTCCGGATTTCCCTTCGGCACCAGGCCGCCGCTCGTGACGATGCCCAGCTTCACGCGCCGTAGGTCGGGGACGGGCGCGGTGGGGGGAACCGCGTCGTACGTAGACACGGGGATCTCGGTCTGGAACGCCCGCCCGGCGATACGCGCGAGCACCATATCCACCGCCCGCGCGGCGCCTGGCTTCTCCCGCGTGACCGGCCTGCGGAAGCCCCGCCAGAGGTAACCCTCCTCCTCGGCGCTACCCAACTCAACGCCGGACCCCAGCTTGAGCGCGATACGAGCGACTGAACCCATGGCAGAGCCCATCTCTGCCACGTTCGTGCTCGTCGGCAGACAGATGAGCGCATTGCGGTGGTTCGTGAAACCCGGGTTTTCGGGGTACATCGCGGTGACGGCCGGTACGCCCACCGCGGATGCTTGCAGGCACGCCTGAGCGCAGGCCAATCCGTAGCGGCCAGAATCGAACGCGGGGCCCGCCACAAGCACGTCTGCGCCCGCGGAGGCGATCGCCTCGCGGATCATGCCCGCGGCGCGCTCACCCTCCTCCGCCACGAAATTGTCGCCGCCTACGATCGTGCGGACGACCTGCGCGCCTGCCCCCAGCGCCTGCTGAAGGGCGCGCCCCGTGCCTACGGGTCCCTCACGGGACTCAACGGGGTGGTTAGCGGCCGCCTCCCCGCCGACGCCCGCGAAGAACTGGTTCAGATAGTGAACCACTCGCACCGACTGTGTCATGCCCATCGCCTCCCTGTAGAGCCGTACTCGGCCCCCGCGGGGTGGCGAGAGTGCGCCGTCAACGAGGGCACCGCGTGAAGCCGCGGTCTCTCGGCGCGACTCCACGCCTTCATGGTTTAGTGTGAGCCGGACCGGCTCGTGTGGCGGGAGCCTCAGCCGGGCTTGAACTCCGGATTGCCATCGTCCGCCGGCGCAATGACGTCCGCTGACTGTCCGAGCGCGGCCGCCACCTGCGCGGCCAGTGCGTTGAGGTCCGTCTTGGAGAGGCCGTAATGACCGGACTGAATGGTGCCCTGCCGGTCGATGAAGAAGATGGTGGGGGTGGCCGGCGGATCGTAGGCGCAGGACACCGGGAAATCCTCACCATCGATCAGGGTGGGGAAGGTGACACCGGTGTTCTTGTTGAACCACTCAGCCGCGCGGCTCGGGTTCTGGCTGATGCTCCAGAGATGCCAGCCGCCGGCACGGTAGCTCTGGTGTAATCGTTCGAGATAAGGGAACGCCAGCGTGCAGGTGGGACAATCCGCTTTGAAAAAGGCCAGCACGACGGGGCCCTCGGTCAGTGCTTGACTCAGCGTGTGCTGAACCCCAGCCGTGTCGATGAGGGTAAAGTCCGGCGCGCGGGAGCCATTCTCCAGCATCAGGCGCTCTCCCCCTGCTGACGGACATTCCGGGTGGCCTCGGTCACGGCGTCGCCATCCAACGAGAACAGCGCGAAGCTCACCTCCCGTTCGTAGATGTCTTCCGGGACCTGCTCCCGGATCTCCGATTCCAGCACGTGGTAGACGGGTAGATTCAGCGCAACGCCCGCCAGCGCGCCGGCCCAGGAAGGATCGCCCTCCGTCACCGTCTGCGCGTACAGCCCGCTGCTCTCCGCGGTGGGCATGCCCAGCAGCACCACCAGGTCTTCGGTGCCGCCCGAATCGACGGCCCGCTTGATCTCCTCTTGACCTTCCAGGTCAACAGCTCCCGCTGACGTTCAAACGAAGCAGTGGGTCTGCTCCAGCACCACCGTGGCGCCCGCCGCCTTGGCGCAGGCGCTGATGGCCGGGCCTGGGATCCCGTCGCGCTCGCCGAGCGCCAGGACGCGCTTCCCGCTCAGATCGATCGACATGACACTACCTCCGACCACTGGCACGCGGCTCAGTGGTTCTTCTCCAACAAGAACGAAAGGCCGTCCGACATCTGGGTCATCCGCCCGAGGAACAGACTCCCCTTGGCTAGGAACAACGCGTTGTTCAGTGTACCGCTCTTCATTCCATCCACCGCGTGGCCCAGGAATGGCACCGCTGACGCTACGTGGCCCTGGGTGGGCGAGAAGCCCGGCATACCGTGCGCGTCGATGAACGCGGGGATCTCGGCTGCTTTGAGCTGACCGCTCAGCACCGCCAGGCCGCCGATCATCTTGTAGTTGGTCAGCGGCACGTTGCCGCTGCCCGCAGGCTCGGTGATCTCCGGATCGTGCAGCTCTGTGGCGTAGCGATCCACGTCCGTGAATCCGAGGCCGAGTCTTTTGAGCGGCTCGGCCACGAGCTTTTCCAGAATCTCCTTCTGTGATGACTGGGCGCCCACGGTGTGCCGCCCCAGCGCGTCCAGGCGGATCACCGGGCTCACGCCGTCGTCGGCGCCGATCTGGATGGCGAACCCCGCCAGGACGTCCTCCAGGATCGGCATCTTCTTGGCGAGATGGGCCTGGGACTTCATCCCGAGCTTGGCCAGCGAGCAGCCGCCGATGACGAGCAGGTCGCGGAAGACACCGGCCGTGCTGAGTCCCGCTCCGATCGCAATGGCGTGGTTGGGGCCGCAGCAGAACGCCTTCACATCCGACCCGGTGGCGTTGCGCAGATCGCAGCGCTCAGCGACCGCCTTGGCGAGGTTCCCGCCACCTCGCTGGTAGCGATCGCCCACTGCCTCCTCGCCCGAGCCCAGGACGTAGTCGATCGAGTCAGGCGCGATCCCAGCCGCCGAGATGAGCGTTCGCGTGGCCATGGTGGCCGTGGCGAGGCAGGCGAGGTTCTCGAGGAGAACCGAGGCACCAAGCGCCTCATCCTCCTCATGCGCGCGGTTCGCGCAGCCCACCACGCGCCCATCCGGCAATGAGAGCAACACGGCCTTCCCTTCGGCGCACTGGGTCTCGATCGCCTCGCGGGTCTTCCCAGCTTTCAACTGCTCCAGGTCAGATGGACCGATCAGCGGGTGTGCGCTGAGGCGCTCGCGCACCTCGTCCACGAACTGCTGCTCCAGCCAGATAAGATCGAACCGATCCATGCACTTGAGCAAGCCATACAGCTCTTCCTCGGGCATCAGCTCACCGTGCGGCATCCAACGGGAGCCGGGGGCGGGGCTAGCGGCATCCCACCAGGGACGCGGCAGGTCGCGCAGATCATCTGGCTGAAGCAGCCCCAGGAACACCTGATTGGGTGGGTACGCAAGCGCGGACTCGTACGACCGCAGGTGAGCCCGCATGGCATCCCAGAGCTCCGGCTGCTTGCCTACCTCACGCAGGGGTTTCGATCCGTGGCGCACCATTCCCGGCGCGTGCGCCAGGAAGTATCGGACCGCCTTGATCACCGGACGGGGCGGGGCGCTCATCACCATGGCATCAACCTAATAGTCAACACAGCCAACCTTTCCCCAGCCGTAGTAGTCCACCCAGTAGCGGGCGATGTGGCCTCCGCCCTCGCCCGGCCGCTCCGCGTACCACTCCTGGGCTGGATCGTGAGCCCCCAGCACACGCTGCACGGCGGGAAATGGCCCCGGTACGTCCGAGTCGCCACAGCTCACGGCGCTGACGTTCTCCGGCGTCGAGAAGATGAGCGCCGGCGCCTGCCCGTCCTCGTTCGGCTCCTCAACCGTGCACAGCGTCGTCATGATTCCGCGCTGCTCGCACGCCTGGACGCCGAGAATCGCCTCGATGAACCGGTTACCACGAACGTCCACCGTAGTAACCGCGCCCTGCGCGCCGAGCATCTGCGCCATATCCGCCACCCGTAGCGCCGCGAGCCGCTTCTCCCACTGGGACGTCCAGTTGGTGCGCGCGATGATGCAGCCAACGAAATTCACATCCGTCCCATGACGACGGGCCAACTCCAACACGACGGGATTGTTCGCCTGCAGCCAGCTCATCTTGCGGGTGATGGCGCCATCGAGGATCTCCGTGGGACGCAGCAGCCAGGGGGCGGACAACCGGGTCACGCCGTAGACCGCCGTGCCGATGCCGGAGCGCGGTCCAACCCGGTGCTCGGCCGACCGAAGATTGGCAACGAAGACCACGCGAGGTAGCCCCGGATCGCCGTGATCGAGATCGAACCGCTCCACTTGAGTTGGTGTCTGCCCGACCGTGGTCTCAGCCAGTCGATCCGCGATACGTAGAACCGCCGCCCGCTTGGCCTCATCCCAGTCCTCATCGCTGAGATCCGACTCCATAGAGAACGTGAGCACAAGGTTGGAGAGCGCCCCGTAGGGCTGGACCGCGCCAGGACCGCTCATCTCGATGAAATACGCCGACCCGCGCGACTCTCCGCGGGCCGACCCGAGATCCGCGGTGGTATCGACGCACTCAACCAGCCCAAGCCCGGCCAGACGGTGCGTTCGGCCAGTCCCAACCGTGGTCACGTCTCGTCCACAGACGCCCGGGTACACGACCCCGGGGCCCTCCACCTTGAGGCGCGGCTCCAGCACGTCGTGCACGTTGATGATCCGCGCCGACTCGCCGGGCGTGGCGATCGCCAGATCGATCGCTCGAACCCGGCGATCCTGCGTCGCTAGCGCCGTTAGCTCTGACCGATCCACCGTGAGCGTGCCCTGGGACCAGGCCGTGCGGTCGCCAAACGAAACGCGGTCTACCTGGAACGCGGCCAGGTCAAGCGCCACCGAGCGCCTCCTGCCCAACGCGCGGAACAAAGAGTGTGGGCCCGTCGATCGGCGACTGCAGCGCCCGCAGCGCCGTCATCACGATGGCCTCGCCAAGCTCGCGGTCCTCATCGGGGGAGAGTGACGGATCCCCGCAGACGTGCTCAATCCGGACGCCCTGCACAACGCGGAGCGCGCCAACGTTGAGCGCAAGCGCCGGGAGCGCGCTCATCATGGCCACCGGGATGCCCGCTCGCTCGATCTCCTTGCTGATCGTTGCGCCGCAACGATTGCAGGTGCCTCAGGTGGCTACCAGGAGCACGGCATCCACGCCGGCCCCCTTGAACTCCTCCACGATCTCGGATGCCATCCGCTTGGCTGTGGCCACGGCCGTCCCGTTGCCGACGGTTGAGTAGAAGAACGGGTACAGGCCGCCGACCACGCCGCGCTGCTGCAGCGCGCGGATGGTGCGTATGGGCAGAGCGTAGTTTGGGTCGCGGGTGTTGAGAACTACCGTGCTGAACCCGCCGTGGACCGACTCCCAGTCTGCGACGGTCAGCTCGGAGATGTTCTCTATGGAGTAGCGGAAGCAGGACCGAGCACCGCCGGACACCTGGCGGTCCGGGTTGCCGCGTGGAACCAATCCGCCGCTGGTCACAAGGCCGATCTTGGCGTTGGCGAGATCCGGAATCGGTGGTCGGGGGGTGACGTCGTCGTAGGCGACGACGGGGATCTCCGTCTGCCAGGATCGGCCGGCGAGCCGGTCCACCAGCATATCCACAGCCCGCCCGGCGGCGGAACGCTCGTGGATCACGGCACGGCGAAACCCACGCGGCAGATAGCCAGCCGATCGCGCCGAACCAGGCTCTTCGCCGCGCCCCAGCTTTACCGCCAGCGGGACCATGGCGCCGAGCGCATCGGCCATTCCCGCGGCGGTCTGCCCGGTGGGCACGATGTACAGCGCGCGGCGCCCGAGCGCGACCCCGGGATTCTCTGGATACATCCCGCTGACGACCGGAACGCTCAGCTCCCGCGCGATCGCCTGCCCGAGCAACGCACAGGCGGCACCGTACCGACCGGCATCGAACGCGGGTCCGGCCATCACCACGTCGGGACGAAGCTCCGCCACCAGACGCACGATCGCCGCGGCCGCGTCGGTCGGATGCTCACCCACGTAGTTATCGCCGGCGACGACGGTGCCAACGATCTCGCCGTCCTCACCCAGACGTTGCTGAACGAGCCGCCCGGGTCCGACCACGCCATCGACGAGGCGCGCACCAATATTCGCCTGCTCCTCGCCGCCGATACCGGCGAAGAACTGGTTCAGATAGTGCACCACGCGCACGCGCTTCGTGACGGTCCTCCCAGGGGCACGCGGCTCTCGAGCACCGAGACCTTACAAGGCGCCCCAGCGTACCACACGGGATGGAAGCCCCGGTTTTTCCGGGAGCACCGTCACGCCGCGCCGCCCGATCGTCTACTGAGGCGACGTCCCGGCGCGTTGTCCGCAGGCACCCGCTCCGCGCAGCCACTCGAGCCAGTCGGCCATCCCCTTCTCCAGGCTGTAAGCGGGCTCGTAGCCAAGCTCGCGACGAGCGCGGCTGAGATCGCTGGCTCCCCGCAGGTGGGACGAGGGCAGGATCCCCGGTCCCAGCCGAATGTCCGCCGAGGGAACGAGGCTCCGAGCAATCTCTGCCACTTCACCGCGCCTTCGCAGCGCGCCCCCGGTGATATTGAAGATCCGCGACTGAATCGGCCTGACGGTCAGCGCGCGATGAATACCCTGGGCCAGATCGCGCACGTACGTGACGTCGATCGGCAGGTCAGCCCCAACCGGTTGGTCGATCACCTCGCCTCGAAACACGCGATCCAGAAAGTACCCGCCCGTCGAGGTATGGTGGCCATAGACGTAGCCGGGCCGCAGCGCCACCACGTCCAGCCCGTACACCTTGTGGTACGTGATAGCCAGAGTCTCTGCCATGAGCTTGCTCGTGTCGTACATGCCAACCGGCTCCGGGCGCGCGTCCTCGGAGAGCAACTGCAGCCCCGGCTGCTGACCGTAGAGCGTGGCCGTGGAGATGTACACCAGGCGGAGGTGGCGCACCCTCGCGATCTCTAGTACGTTCACGGTACCGCCAAGATTGATCCGGAGCATCCACTCCGGGTCCGCGGCACCGTCCTGTTGGCCGATCACCGCGGCCGCGTGCACCACACCCTCGATGGCGTGCTCGCCGACCGCCGCGTCGAGACGCTCGCGATCAAGAACATCGCCCTCCACGACCGACACGCTCGACCCCGCCTGCTCCAGGACATCGTTCCGCTCGGCTCGCCGGTCGAAACACACCACCGAGTGGCCGTGGCTGGCAAGCTCCAGCGCGGCAAACGCGCCTACGAAGCCGCAGCCACCTGTGATCAGCACACGCACAGCATCACCCCAATCCGCCTACCCATGAGCCCCGACGAGCGTCAGTAGCCCCGCCGTTTGTCAACGACGTTCAACAGCGGCTCACCCCGCACCAGTCGCCCCAGGTTGTCCAAGAACAACTCGATGACGCGCTCCTCCATGTGCGGTGAGGAGGCCGAGTTATGCGGTGTGATGAAGACGTTCGGCAGGTCGTACAGGGGGCTATCGGCGGGTAGCGGCTCGGTCTGAAACGTGTCCAGGCACGCAAACGCAAGCCGCCGCTCGCGGAGCGCATCGGTCAGCGCCGCCTCGTCGACCACGTCCCCGCGGGCCACGTTGAGGAGCACCGCGCTCGGCTTCATCAGCCCAAGCTCCCGCGCCCCGAGCAGTCCGCGACTGGTGGGATTGAGCGCCAGCGCCAGGACGACGTAGTCCGACTCGCCGAGCAGCGTATCCAGCCCCGCCGTGCCGTACACGCGCTCAACGCCCGTCGGAGGCGCGGCAGGCGGTGACCTCCGGAGCCCTACCACCCGGGCACCAAAGGCCGCGCAAAGTCGCGCCACCTCTGTGCCGATTCGCCCCAAACCAATGATCCCCACCGTACTGCCGCGTAGCTCCTGCTTGGGGAGACGTCCCCAACGCCGCTCCTTCTGATCCCAGGCGTGCTCGGGCAGGCGCTTGGTCGCGGCGAGCAACAGCGCCATCACGGTTTCCGCCATCGGCACCGTGTGGAGCGTTGCCCCGTTCGTGAGGATCAGGTCGCTCTCGATCACTTCGGGGTTGAGCAGCCCATCAACACCCACCCCGTGCGACTGCAGCCAGCGGAGGGTGGGTGCCTCCCGGACCAGCCGCGCGATGGCCGCGGCCCCAAACGCCCCGATCACCCGATCGTTCGGAAAGTAGCGCAGCACCGCCACCGCCCCCGCGGGCGGCCCCGAGGTGGTCCCATCCGCCGCGATACCGATGGTGCGCGCACCCCGCGCGATCCGAGCGACCTCCGGAGCGAGCCGATCAACGAGGAAGTCGGGAACGATGACGATCACAGCCACACCTGCTTCGCGCGAATTCTGTACGGATCGACCCCGACCAGCCCCGCGTCCCGTCTCTTATGGCCGTCTCGTGGACTACTCAACGGTAGGTGGGCAGCTCGGCGGGCGACCGACGACTCCAGCGTGCGCGGACGAAGCGTCCACGGCCGCACAGGATACCGGACTCCCGCCCAGTGGCGACGGGTGCGACCGGAACTTGTCGGTGTTTCGTTTCGACTGCCCAAACTGGGATCTTTGAACCTTCCGGCGCGTTGGCAGCCGCCGTTACGGTAAGTCGGCACCGTCCCGAGCCCTGGTGGACCGCGACGGTGCCGACTCTCGAGCCAGCGGTGGTAAGCCCCCACCCTGGCCCCTAGGAAGGCCACATGTCCATCACGCACCTTCCCGCCTCCAGTGTACCGGCTGGCGCCTCGTCCGTTCCGCCTGGACCCACCGTCGCCCCAGCCGCGCCCATGCTGGCTTCTGAGACCACGGCCATTGCCGCGCTTCCAGCCCGCTCCGCGAACCCCTGCTCGCCTTCGCCCAGCGCCTGACCGCGCTCGCCTCCGCCCACCCGGATGCTCCACTCGCCACCCTCGAAGATGCCCTGCTGGCCGCCTGGTCCGACAGTGCTCCGCGTCTGCTCGCCGCGCTCGTTGGTACCACCCACTCCAGCCTCGATCCCCGCCTGGCTCGCGCCCGCGTGCCCTGCCCCACCTGTCATGGGGGCACCCGGGTCGAGGCCTGGCGTCCGCGCCAGTTGGCCACCCAGGTTGGCGTGCTCCGTCTGGAGCGTCCGTGGCGCCGCTGCCGATCCTGTCGGCACGGTTTTAGCGTGACCGATCAGCAGTTGGGCATCGCTCCACACGCGCGGATGAGCACCGGGTTGGCCGACCTGGTGGTCGCGTTCACCAGCGCCTGCAGCTTTGCCGAAGCGGTCGCACTCTTGACCCAGGCCACCCGGGTTGACGTGGGTCAGGAGACGGCCCGCGAGCTGACCTGCCGGGCTGGCAGCGCGTTGGCCGCGCGGCAGAACGCGGCCGTCGAGCAGGTGGAGCAGACCGGTCGGCCGCCGGGTCGGTCGCGCGACCGCGGGGTCAGCTGGTGGCGGAGACCGATGGGGTGATGGTGCGGTATCTGGATGGCTGGCATGAGGTACGGGTCGGGGTGGTGGGCGGCTGGCTGGACCGCGATGCACCAGCTGCTGGGCTGCCTGCGCCGACCACACCGCCGACCACAACGGGTCCCCACGGTGGTGCTGGCGGTGGCGACGGTGATGGCGGACCGGTTGGTACGTCGGAGAGCGCGCCAGTTGGGAAGCCGACTGGGAAGCCCTCTGGCAAGCTGGTCGACCTCAGCTACGTGGCTGCGCGAGGCCCGGCGGCGGCGTTCGTACGGCGGTGGGGAGCGGAAGCGGCGCGGCGGGGTGCGCTGGACGTCCTGGGGTGGAAAGGCGGGCCAAGAGCATCGCGGTGTTACCGAGGGTCGTGGTCTTGGGTGATGGCGCGCGCTGGATCTGGGACGGTGCGGCCGAGCAGTTCGGTGACCGACTGGAGATCGTGGATGTGATGCACGCGATCGAGCACGTGTGGGCGGTGGCGAAGGGAGTGCTGGGCGAGACGAGCGAGCAGAGTCGCAGCTGGGCGAACGCGCGGGTGGCGGAGTTGTTAGACGAGGGTGTCGACCCGGTGTTGCGGGCCTTTGGGAGCCTGCCGATCAGCACGATCGAGCAACGGGAGCTGGTACGGCGCGAGCGGGGTACTTCATGAGCAATCGCGAGCGGATGCGGTATCGGGAGTTTCGGGAGCAGGGTCTGCCGATCGGGTCGGGCGCGGTGGAGTCGAGTGCAAGGCACGTGGTGCAACAACGGATGAAGCGGGCCGGGATGCGTTGGTCGGAAGCGGGAGGCCGCGCCATGCTCGCGCTCCGCGCTCAGCGTGCCACTACGCTCGCGGCTAGCTAATCCCACCTACATCTTTCGGGCACACCCAGTGGCGACCGCCCGCTTGCCAGTGGGCGGGACGGGCCGATACGATGTGACAGAGTGGACTCAGCCACGGAGGCTTTCTCCACGATGCCCAGATTCCCGCTCGAACGCACACGGCGCCGAGGATGGGCTCGAGTGCGTCATGGCGTATGGCGGCATCACCCGTTGAGAGGTGTCGACGATGACGATTGCGCGGATGCAACGACGGACTTTCCTTCTGGGACTCAGCGTGTCAGCGAGCGCCGCCCTGTTGAGTGCGTGTACCGGCACGGTGCAGGCCCCAGGCCAGAAGCCCGCTGAGAGCAAGCCGGCGGAGACCAAGCCGGCCGAGAGTAAGCCGGCCGCCGCTCAGCCGGCGCAGCAGGCGCCTGCCAAGACTGCCGGCGGCCCGAAGGTCGTCACGTTCTGGGGACGGCAGCAGTTCCTGCCAGAGTCCAACGCATGGCTGACCGACTCCGTCAAGAAGGCCGCCCAGGAGAGCGGTTTCGAGGTCAAGGTTGAGCTTTTCAGCAACGACGACCACGTCCAGAAGGAAGTCGTTGCCATGGAGGCCAAGCAAGTCCCTGACGTGACCATGACCACCAGCGCCGCGCTCTGGTACCAGAACGGCTTTGGCATGGAGGTCCAGGACATCTACGACGAAGTCGGGAAGTCCGGCGGCGGCTGGTTTGACGCGCCAGAGAAGTTCTCGCTGATGAACGGCAAGCGCATCGGTGTGCCGCTCAACGTGGAGCCGTGGCTGCTGCACCTGCGCAAGGACGTCTTCTCCGCCGCCGGCGTAAATCTGCCCTTCAAGACCTGGGATGAGATGATCGAGGGCTTCAAGAAGGTCACCAAGGGCGCCATGTATGGCTTCGGCGGTCAGCTTACGAATGCCGACTTCGCGGGGAACCTGCTTTGTGCCGTGATGGCCCACGGCGGCCGCTGGTTCGACAAGGAGAGCAAGCCCACCATCGACACGCCCAAGGGACTGGCTGGGTTCAAGGCCTACACGGACATGTTCACCACGCACAAGGTGATGCCCCCTGGCGTGCTCCAGTGGGACGCGGCCGGCAACAACAAGGCCTGGCTCAGTGGTCAGGTGGCCTCGATCTCGAACACCGGCAGCACCGTCCTCTCCATGCGGAAGGACGACAAGGACATGCTCAAGAACTCCATGTTCACGCCGTGGCCGGGCGCCCAGGGCAATCCGCCGGTCACCACGGCGGACGGGTTCATGCTGGTGATCAACAAGAACAGCCCGTACATCGAGGAGTCCAAGCGCATCATCCAGAAGATCCTCTCCAAGGACCGCTACCCGGGCAACCTTGAAGCGGCGGGATCCTACTGGTTCTCGGCGCTCAAGAACTACGCGGGCATCGACTTCTTCACCAAGGACGAGTGGAACAAGCAGATCCAGCAGGAAGTGATCCCGTACGCGCTCGCGCCATTCGCCGATGGTGGGCGCAACCCCATCTACGACGACATCGGCGTGGCCGCGATTGGCGAGGCGCTGCAGATGGTGGGCGCGAGTGGCAAGTCAAACGAGGACGCCGTGAAGTACCTGGACCAGAAGGCCAAAGAGGCGGAGACCAAGTTCAAGAAGCCCTGAGCCAACTGAGCCAGGGTGGGCGGCGCGCCGCGCGCGCCGCCCACCGCTGAGTCCCGGGAGTCACCATGGCCACACGAACGGTCGCCGTACCCGTCGCGCCAACGAGGCGATTCCGTCTGCCCCGCGACGCCGCGTTGGGCTACGCGCTGCTAGCACCGGCCCTGTTCCTCCTGATCCTCCTGGTGGGCTACCCGTTTCTGACCGCGGTGGTCATGAGCCTCCAGAAGAAGCTGATCGGTCAGGCGGTCGCGCCGTGGGTTGGGCTGGACAACTACACCTCGCTGCTCACCGACCCTACCTTCTGGATCGTGGTGCGCAATGTACTGGTATTCGCTGGCTGCTCCGTAGCCATAAAGCTGGTGCTAGGGACCATGGTGGCCCTGGCTTTGAACGAGTCCATGCCCGCTCGCGGAATCGTCCGCTCCATCATGATCCTGCCGTGGGCGCTGCCCACACTGGTGGCCGTGCTGATCTGGATGTGGATGTACAGCGACGTGGCGGGCGTGTTCAACCACGTGCTGATGGGCACCGGCCTGGTAGAACGCCCGGTGCTGTTTCTGAGCGATCCGGTACTGGCGATGATCTCGGTGATCGTCGTGAACGTCTGGCGGGGTTTTCCGTTCTTCACCATCACGCTGCTGGCGGGGTTGCAGACGATCAGCGGCGAGCAATATGACGCGGCAAAGGTAGACGGCGGGGGGATGTACGCGCGGTTCCGCCACGTGACGCTGCCGGGCCTCGCCCCGGTGATGGCAGTGGTGACGCTCCTGTCCACCATCTTCACGCTCAACGATTTCGCCATCATCTGGCTGCTCACCAAGGGTGGGCCTGGAAACGCCACGGACGTGCTCTCCACCCTCACCTACAAGGTAGCGATCCGCGGGCTGGAGCTTGGTAAGGGCGTGGCCATCTCCGTGCTCATGCTTCCGTTGCTGATCTTCCTGATCGTGCTGCTGATGCGCTTCATCAACCGTCGGGAGGAGGGCGCATGAGCGACGCGGCAACCTCGCTGGACGCCCGAGCGGCGGCCCGCGCCGCGTCGACCGCGGTGCCGACGAGCCTACGCACCGAGCGGATCATGAAGCGCGTGCTCCAGTGGACGGTACTCGGTACCGCGCTGGTGATCGTGGTGTTCCCGCTGTACTGGATGCTGCTGACCGCATTCGACCCGCCTACCCTGCGGTACGATGCCCAGATCAGCCTGCTGCCCAAGCGCTTGACGCTGGCAGCGTTTGCCCAGCTATTCCGTGAGTATCCGTTCCTCCAGTGGATGTGGAACAGCAGCGTCGTCGCGCTCACATCTACGGTGCTGGCCGTGATCGTGGGTACGATGGCAGCCTACAGCCTTGCGCGCCTGCGTTACCCGGGCCGCGGCTTCCTGGCCGGCACGTTCTTCTTGGCCTACATCTTTCCGGCCACGCTGCTCGTGGTCCCGGTCTTCGTCATCCTGAGCGTGCTCGGCCTGACGGATGACTACGGTGGCCTCGTGATGAGCTACCTGATCTTCACGATCCCGTTTTGCACCTGGATGCTGCGCGCCTACTTGACCAGCATCCCGCGGGAGCTAGAGGAAGCGGCGCTCGTCGACGGATCCACGCGCGTGCAGGCGATGGTGCTCATCATCCTTCCCCTGGCCGCGCCCGGCGTGGCCGCCGCCACGATCTTCGCCTTCACCCTCTCTTGGAACGAGTACCTCTACGCATTCATCTTGATGAACGACAGCGCCAAGATGACGCTATCCCCCGGCATGACCAAACTGGTGTTCGGCGACATCTTTCTGTGGGGGATGATCATGGCCGGCGCCACGTTGATGAGCCTGCCGGTGGTGCTACTCTACTTCGTGGCCCAGCGCTTCGTGGTCTCCGGCCTGACCGCCGGCTCCGTCAAGGGCTAGATCTCGCGACCCGCTCCCGGTCCGAGGGGCGGGTCGCGGCCGGTACCTCACGACCTACTCACTCCAGCGCGAGCGCCGGTCGACGGGCGCTCGGACAGCCCGTCGCTCTAGCCCTTGAGACCGCTGACTGTGATTCCCTTCACAAAGAAACGCTGGAAGATGAAGAACACGACGATTAGCGGCATCACCGCCGACACAACCGCCGCCATCACGAGGTTCCACTCTACGAACATCCCCATCAGCCCGTAGAGCCCAAGGATGATCGTCCGCACCTCGGCGCGCTGGAGGAAGACCAGCGGGCCCAGGAAGTCGTTCCACGTGTTCTGGAACGCGAAGATCGCGACAGCCGCCAGCACCGGTTTGGAGAGCGGGAGCATGATGCGCCACCAGATCCCAAGCTCGCTGGCGCCGTCAATACGAGCCGCGTCCACGAGCTCGGGCGGGATTGTCAAGAAGAATTGCCGCATCAAGAAGATGAAGAACGGCGTGCCGAAGAACGAGGGCACGATCAACGGCAAGAACGTGTTGATCCAACCCAGCTTCTGGAACAGGATGAACAACGGCACGAGCCGCACGACAAATGGCATCAACAGCGTCGCCAGCAACACCACGAAGAGCACATCACGCCCGGGGAAGCGGAACCGCGCGAACCCGTACGCTACCAGCGAGCACGACAGGATCTCGCCGACGATCACCGCCGACGCGATGATCACCGTGTTGCGGACGTACAGCGGGAACGGCAGCAGGCGGAACAGCGCCTGCGGGTAGTTGTCCGCCGTGAAGTGGGTGAACCAGAGGTCTGGCGGGTACGTGAAGGCGTGCTCCGCCGGACGGAACGAGATCAACACCATCAGGTAGAGCGGCATCAGCATCACCGCGCTCACGGCGCCGAGGGCCAGAAACGTGAGTCCAGTGCTCAGCATCCGGCGCTGCCGCCCGGAGAGAGCCTGGCGCCCCGTATCCGGCTGAGCCGCGAAGCTAGATGCGCTCATAGTGCACCCAGCTCTGCGACGAGCGCATCACGACGATCGTCAATGCCAGAACGATCACAAACAGAATCGCCGAGAGCGCTGAAGCGTACCCCATCTGGAAGAACTGGAACGCCTGGCGGTAGATGTAGAGCACGTAGAACAGCGTGGCATCGTTCGGCCCGCCGCGCGTGAGGATGAACGCGTACGCGAAGACCTGGAAGCTGTTGATAATGTCGATGATCACGTTGTAGAGGATGACCGGCGTCATCAGTGGGATCGTGACGTTCAGCAGTTTTTGCCAGGGCGTGGCGCCGTCGATCTCGGCAGCCTCGTACAGCTGCTCCGGGATCCCGCCCAACCCCGCGAGAAAGATGATCATGGGTACGCCCACGTGCCAAAGGGACACGAAGACGACCACCGGCTTGACCCAGGTCTCGCTAGTGAGCCAGTTGATCTCCGGCAGCCCCAGCAGCGCGCCGAAGTAGTTCACGTATCCCGTGCGAGGATCGAGCAAAATGCGCCAGATCACGGACATCGCCACAATCGGGATCATGGACGGCAGGTAGATCGCCGTGCGGAATATGCCGATCCCACGCACGGTCCGATTGAGCAGCAACGCCAGCACGAACGCGAGCGAAAGATGCACCGGTACTCGGATCCCCACGTAGACGATCGTGTTGACCAACGAGGTGGCAAACTGCGGATCGTCCGTGAAGATCCGCTCGTAGTTCCGCGTTCCAACCCAGGTGGGTTCCGAGAGAATCGGATACTCCGTGAGCGAGAGATAGAACACGGCCAGCAGTGGGCCGGCCGTGAATGCCAGGAGCCCGAGAATCCAAGGCGAGATGAACGCGTAGCCGTACAGCGCCTCGCGACGCGCCAAAGACATTCGGCGAGCACCGACGCGCACCGTTGTCGCGGCCGTAGCCCGTTCGTATCCCGCCCTTGCCATGGTGTTGACCTCCGCCGGCACGACCCTGCTCCCAACAATGGGAGCAGGGTCAAGGCAGCCAGCGTGGCGCTAGCTCTTCTTCCGCTTGGAATTCCAGTCATCCAGAAGCTGCTGAGCACGCCGCGCGCCGGCGTCCAGGGCCTCTTTCGGCTTCTGGCGCTCGAAGAAGATGGCTTCATTCATATCCATGTACACCTGCTCGAACTGCGGCTGGATCGACGTAGTCGGAACCGAGATGTTGTTCTTCAGGTTAGCCGTGACGACCGGCCAGAACGGATTTGACTTCGCTAGCTCGGGATTCTCGTTACACGCGATCGTCGGAGACGGTCGATTCTGCTTCTCCACGAAGGTACAGGCATGCTGCGACGTGGTGGTGAACTTGATCCACTCCCACGCGGCCTCTTGATCCTTCCCGGTCCGGGCGATCGAGAACATCCAGCCTCCGGTGGTCGGCGTCTGCCCCTTTGATGCGGGATTGTCCGCGTTTCGGGGGAAGTCGTACGCCGCGTACTTGATGTTGGGCAGCTTCTGGAGCTGGAAGAAGAACCAGGACCCGTTGACACACGTAATATGCTTCTCCGGCGCCCAGTTTTCGGGCTGCAGCACGTTCTTCGGGTCGCTCGCGATAGCGACGTTCTCGTACTTCCCGCCCTGGGCCTTGACGAACTGCACCAGCCAATCGGCGGCCTGGAGCCCGGCCTCGTCGTTCCAGGTGATCTTCTTCAGATCATCGTCCCAGTATTTCCCGCCGTTGGCGTAGGTCCAGACCTGGTGGGCGGACATGCCTGTGGATATCTTGGATGGGTCCATTACGAGCAGGCCGGCCTTCTTTGCTGGCTCTACCAGCGCATCGAGATCCTGCCAGGTCTGGATGGGCTTCTTGGGATCCACACCGATCTTCTCGAGCAGCCCCGTGTTGACGAACAACATGTGCAGCGCCCCGGCCGTCACGTTTGGCAAGCCGTAGGCCTTCCCCTCCCACGTGCGGCTAGAGAACTCTCCCGGGTAGTACCACTCCTTCTGGATCCCATCGCGGGTCATCAGATCATCGATCGGGAGCAACGCGTTCTGCTCAGCAAAAAAGGCCGTGTTGTCCGACTTCACCATCATGACGTTTGGCGGCGAGCCGCCGGCCAGCGCCGTAACCTGCTTCTCACGCAGCGGTGAGCAGTCGGCCAGATCGTTCTCGATCTTGATACCCGGGTAGATGGCGTTGAAGTCCTTGATCCAGGCCTCGATCAGCGGGATTCTGGCACCGCCCCAGCAATTGGAGAACTGGATAGAGCCCTTGACATCGGGATATGCGAGGTAGTCGCGGCCGAGCGCCGCGATCTTGGTGCCCGTGGGGCCGCCTGTCTTGGCGGCCGGCGCGGCTGACGCCGGCTTGGCCTCTGCCGGCTTCGCGGCGGTTGGCTGCGCGGCCGCTGCTGGGGCAGCCGGCTTGCTTTCCGCTGGCTTTGTCTCCGCGGGCTTGCTTGCCGCGGGTGGTGAGGCCGAGCACGCCGCCGCCAATACCACCGACGAGAGCGCCAGTCCAGCCTGCAGCGCCTCGCGCCGCGTCCACCTGGTGGTTCGCTGAGTATCACCCATTTGGTCCACCTCCCGGCGCTTCATCGCGCCTGTGTTTGACAGCATCCCGATCCAAACTTGGATGCTGATTGGGCGGGCAGCGTTACCACCGAGGAAACGCTGCGCATCGAGCTACGTCTCAGTAGGCGGGCTTCTCCGTGAACCAGTCTGGTCGCTGGGGATCTCCGTACGCATCGACAATCCGCGCGGTCCGGTAGTGCGCCAGCTTGTCCAGATCTAGCTCGACCCCCAGGCCGGGTCCGGTTGGGACGGTCATGCCACCATCTACGATCTGGTGGCGCGTGGCGATCACATCATCACTGAGGCCCGCGTAGCCCGAATCGATTGCGATGCTCATGTTTGGCGTCGCCGCGGCCAGGTGGAGGTACGCGGCCTGCGAGATTCCTAGCTCCGACCCGCTGTGAAGCCCCACCGGCATCCCGGCCGCCTCGGCGATGGCCGCGCTCTTGCGAGCGGTCCAGCAGCCGCCAGACTCGTGCGGATCTAGAAGCACCACGTCGGCGGCCTCGGCCCGGATCACGTTCAGGACGTCCGTCTGCGTGTACGCCCCCTCGTCGATGGCGATCGGCACCCGCGTCACCCGTCGCAACGCCGCGTGGCCCATGAGATCATCGTGCACGAGCGGCTGTTCCACGAACTCGAGATCATACTGCTCCAGCTTCGCAAGCTGGCGGCGCGCCGTGCCCGGCGTCCAGGCGCCGTTGACGTCACCGCGGACGGCGACATCTGGCCCAACCGCGGCGCGAATCTCCCGAACGATCTCGATGTCCGTTCCAGCATCTAGCCCGATCTTGGCCTTGATCGTGCGGTACCCGTTGTCAACGGCGGCGGCCGCCTCGTATGCCATCTCGGCGGCGGGCTTGACGTGCAGGTACCGGATGAGCGGTATCGTTGCGCGGTACGCACCGCCCCAGAGCTGGAAGAGGGGCACACCAGCCCCCTTTCCAATGGCATCCCAGCACGCCATCTCGATCGCGCACAGCGCCGCGACCATGGCCCGCTTGTGATGATAGTAGCCGGCGCCTTCGACCTTCCGGTAGATGCGCTCGATATCGTGAACGTCCTCGCCGAGCGCGAGCGGGATGATCGTGTGCTCCAGCACCGGCTGAACGAACTCCAGCAAGCAGATCGACTCGCCGATCCCGACCACGCCAGCATCCGTGAACAGGCGAAGCACGATTCGAGTGATGCCGGGCCGCCGGCCTGAGCCCCACAGATGCGGGCTGTGGAATGGCACGAAGACCAACGTGGTCTCGACGCGCTCGATTTTCACCGGTGGGCTCCCACGCCGGAACCGGCCATCCGGAACCGGTCCACCGCCCCCCAATCGATCTCCACGCCGAGTCCCGGCCCCATCGGCACCTGCAGGTGCCCGTCCTTGAAAACGATCGGGGTTGAGAGGATCTCGTGGCGTAGCGGATTGAGCAACTGGTTGTATTCGTAGATCAGGAAATTTGGCATTGCCGCACACCACTGGAGGGTGGCCGCTAAGCCGATCCCGGAGCCGACCCCGTGGGGCGCCATCTTCAAGTTCTCGGCGTGCACCAGCGTCGCGATGCGCTGACACTCCGAGATGCCCCCGGCCTTGGTCACGTTCGGCATGAAGATGTCTGCCGCCTCCGCCCGCAAATGATCGCGAAACGTGTAGGTGCTAGAGCTCTGCTCGCCCGTCGCCACAGGTAGATCCACGGACCGGCGGACGTGAGCCATGCCGGCCAGGTCCTCGGGGGGCACCGGCTCCTCCAGCCAGTAGCAGTCGTACCGGCTCACAGCCCGCGCCAGGGCGATGGCGCCGCGAGCGTCCAGAGCGGCGTTCACGTCGAGCAGTAGAGGCACGCCGCTGCCGATCGTCTCGCGTACGGCGGCCACTCGGTCCACGTCCTCAGCGAGCGCACCTCCAACCTTGACCTTGACGGCATTGAAGCCCTTGGCAATGAACTCGCGGGCGCGATCGCGCGCCGAGTCCGGATCGCAAAGCGTCACCGGACTCGCATAGCACCAGAGCGACTCACGGATGGGGCCGCCAAGCAGTACCGAGATGGGCTGCTCCAGAATCCGCCCCTTGAGGTCCCACAGGGCAATGTCCACGCCTGCCACGGCCTGGGTGTGGTAGCCCTCCGTGTGGAAGGCACCAACGGCGAACATCGCCTGCCAGAGCGCCTCGGAGTGCAACGGATCACGGCCCATCAGCACCGGTGCCAGCACGTGCTCGACGATGCTGGCGCTCACACGCGGGTCACGCAGACCGTACGCCTCGCCAACGCCCACCAACCCCTCATCAGTCTCGATTCGCACCAGGCAGGTGTACTGCCCCGTGCGCGGCGCCCCGACGTTGGCGAAGTTGGCGCTGGGAAACAGCATGTGGCGCGGCACTTTGTCGATCCCGCCATAGATCTGCTCGAACGTCGCCGCGAGCGGTATGGCCTCTACTCGACTGATTTTCATGCGTGACCGCACCTCCCGCAGTCCTTAGCCCGCGTCACGCGCCATCTCTTTGAGGCGCATCTGGTGAACGATCTCTTCAGCGGAACGGCGCTCGTGCTCGTTCGACGCGCGGACCGCTGACACCACGTCCCGCGACCGAAGCGCGCCCAGTATCGCCCGATGCTCGGCCATCACCGCGATGGCGCGTCGTTGGCCCAACGTGACGCCGGCCCGGAACCGACTGCAGCGGTGCATGAGGTCGCGGTAAAGCTGGTACAGCTCCGGGTTCCCCGAAGCCTCCACGATGCGAAGGTGAAACGCCCGGTTGAGGCGGTCCACGGTAGCAGTATCCCGCGCTCTGGTGCTCTCTTCCATCTGACACTGGAGATCTTCGAGGTACCCGAGCGTGGCGTCGTCCAGACGGTCAACGGCGAGTCGCACGCCGAGGTCACCAAGAGCGTGGCGTATCGGATAAATCTGCTCCGCCTGACTCACGGAAATCGGTGCGACCCGAGCGCCGACGTGCAGCACTACCTCGACGAGCCGCTCGGCCTCGAGCTGCTTGATAGCCTCGCGAATGGGGATCTTGGAAACGCCGAGCTCACGGGCGAGACCATCGATGAGCAAAGCCTGCCCCGGGACGTAATGGAAGTCCAGGATTCGCTGGCGGATGAGCTCGCAGACCGCCTGGGCCTTACTCTTGAACTGGAGGGTGTCAAGTGCCACACGCACATTCCTGAGAGAGCCGCGGGCCGCAAAGCACCTGCCGCGGATATCGTATACGGTAGACGATTCTAGAGTGGGCGGGCGGGCGCGTCAAGGAGGTCGGTCGGCGGGGAAGGGATGGCCGCCAGGCATTCAGCCACAACCGCGCGTGCGAGCGGGGCGCCCACACCCGATTGGAGTCGTTCCAACACGCGGCACCGCTGAGGGCGGTGCCGCGACGGCGGCACACAGGCGGGCTGGTGCCCCCAAGGGGATTCGAACCCCTGGTCTCCGCCTTGAAAGGGCGGCGTCCTAGGCCACTAGACGATGGGGGCAGGAGACGAAACTTTACACCATGAGCCCGATCGACACACCGCACCGACAAGACAGACGAGGACAAAAAAATGGGGCCTCTCGCGAGGCCCTCGATCGGTAGCGGGAGTTGGATTCGAACCAACGACCTTCGGGTTATGAGCCCGACGAGCTACCACTGCTCCATCCCGCGTTGTCTGTATGTAGTCTAGCGCGTCCGCCAGACAGAATCAAGAAAGCGAGCGGCCCTGGCACCGGCCTATTTTCCCACGCAGTTGCCCGCGCAGTATCGTGAGCGCTGAAGCGTTTCACTGCCGTGTTCGGGATGGGAACGGGTGGGTCCACTTCGCTCTAGCCACCAAGGCCACTCGCCCGCTAGCTATCGGCTAACAGCCGCCAGGCTCGAAGCGTTCGAGCGCAGTGGCTGAGAGCAGACGACGTCAGCTACGAGTGCGTGTAGTGAGCCGATCCTGTCGGCGCAGTGTCGTGCGTGAGCTCGGCGATGAGCCCTCGACCATTAGTACGGCTACGCTGAAACTGTTGCCAGCCTTACACGTGCCGCCTATCTACCAGGTGGTCTACCTGGGGTCTTACCCGGTTACCCGGTGGGGACCCTCATCTTCAGGCGCGCTTCCCACTTAGATGCTTTCAGCGGTTATCGCTGCCGGACGTCGGCTACCCAGCAGTGCCCCTGGCGGGACAACTGGTACACCGGAGGTCCGTCCGCCCCGGTCCTCTCGTACTAGGGACGGCTCCTGTCAAGATCCCTACGCCCACGACGGATAGAGACCGAACTGTCTCACGACGTTCTGAACCCAGCTCGCGTACCGCTTTAATGGGCGAACAGCCCAACCCTTGGGACCTGCTCCGGCCCCAGGATGCGACGAGCCGACATCGAGGTGCCAAACCTTGCCGTCGATGTGGACTCTCGGGCAAGATCAGCCTGTTATCCCCGGGGTAGCTTTTATCCGTTAAGCCCTGGCCCTTCCACGCAGTGCCAGAGGATCACTTAGCCCGACTTTCGTCCCTGCTCGGCGTGTCAGCCTCGCAGTCAAGCTCCCTTTTGCCTATGCACTCGGCGGCTGATTTCCATCCAGCCTGAGGGAACCTTTGGGCGCCTCCGTTACCTTTTAGGAGGCGACCGCCCCAGTCAAACTGCCCACCAGACGCTGTTCCTGTGCCGGCTGACGGCACGAGGTTAGAATCAAAACCAGAGAAGGGTGGTATTTCACCGCTGACTCCACCCAGACCAGAGTCCGGGCTTCCAAGTCTCCCACCTATCCTACGCATCCCTGACCCCGACCCAACGTCAGGCTACAGTAAAGCTCCACGGGGTCTTTTTGTCCTGTCGCGGGTAGGCCGCATCTTCACGGCCAGTTCAATTTCGCCGGGCCCCTCGTTGAGACAGCGCCCAGATCGTTACGCCATTCGTGCGGGTCGGAACTTACCCGACAAGGAATTTCGCTACCTTAGGACCGTTCGTTGCGTTACTACCTCACCATTCGGTGAGGCGGCACGGTCATTTCTGCCGTGCTCTGCATGTCGCCATGCAGTCCGGACCATATCATCCTGCGTTCCCGCAGGTCTGGCGTATGGTCTCTGAGGATTCTCCAACCGTTCACGTATCTCGTCGTCTCCGTGGCGGCGCTTCCCGCCATCGTTCATCCCGCGCCGGATCTCGAGGACTCGCTCCACACCCTCACGGGTCAGGTGCTCGCCTTGATCGAGAAGCTCGGCCAGCCTCTTGAACGTTGCGAAGTCACGCTTCTTCGTCGCTGACAAGAACTTGAAATGCTCGAAGAATGGGATCACATTGTCGAGAATGGGCTTGAGGTTATTGACCTCGAAGTACCACACTCCATCGCGCCGCTGCCGCATCGTTCCGCATCCGAGGTGCGTCTTGAACAGAGTCAAGATCACCTCATCGCGCTGCGAAACATTGAAACAAAGCGAGATCTTCCACGGGGTTCTGTAATCGTCCCGCGGACGGAACGATACATTGAAACTCCCCTCCCCATCGGCAAAACCCGCAAGGTAATGCCCGATGTTCGGTGGAATGCGCCCAACTGGGAGCATCGGTTGAGCCTTTCCTGCTGATAGACCGCACTCCTCGGATTGTCACTGCCACCCTCTTCGGCCGCTCGGCCTAGTGGCGAGTACCGGGAGATACTCGGTTGTCCCAGCATATAGCCAGATTTGTTCTCGAAACTACAGCAGTCCTGGCTATAGTTACGGCCGCCATTGACCGGGGCTTCGGTTCCCAGCTCATCACCGGTCCCCTTGACCTTCCGGCATCGGGCAGGCGTCACCCCCTATACGTCCGCTTGCGCGTTTGCAGGGAGCTGTGTTTTTGGTAAACAGTCGCCTGGGCCTATTCTCTGCGCCCGCCTCAGGCTTCCCGTGCGAGACGGTACACCTTACCGCGGTACCCCTTCTCCCGAAGTTACGGGGTCAACTTGCCTAGTTCCTTAACGAGGGATCACCCGTCCACCTTGGTGCTCTCGCACCCGGCCACCCGTGTCGGTTTGCGGTACGGTCACTCGTAGCATCCGCCAATCGGCTTTTCTAGGAGGCGGGGGTCAACTGAATTTGCGGAGGCCGAAGCCAACGCATTCCCTGCACCTCGGTCGGCGCCCGCTGGCAAGCCAACGGACACTCCCCTGCGAGCTTAGACGCCGCAACTCCAACGCGACGCTCAGCCTACCTCACCCCGTTACGAAGGGCGACTTTGTCATCTACGAGCGGTAACGGAATATAAACCGTTTGTCCATCGCCTACGCCTTTCGGCCTCGGCTTAGGCCCGACTAACCCTACGAGGATTAACCTTCCGTAGGAAACCTCGGCCATTCGGTGGGTGTGCTTACTCACACACCTTACGCTACTCATGCCGGCATTCGCACTGGTGTGCACTCCACCCGTCCTTACAGACGAGCTTCACCGCGCACATCACGCTCCCCTACCACGCGTCGAAATCGACGCGTCCGCAGCTTCGGCTCCAAGCTTGAGCCCCGGTGGATTGTCGGCGCGAAGCCACTCGACCAGTGAGCTGTTACGCACTCTTTAAAGGATGGCTGCTTCTGAGCCAACCTCCTGGCTGTCTGAGCGACCTCACATCCTTTGACACTTAGCTTGGAATTAGGGGCCTTAGCTGGCGGTCTGGGTTGTTTCCCTCTCGACTATGGAGCTTAGCCCCCACAGTCTCACTCCCAGGTAATTACGTCACGGCATTCGTGGTTTGATTGAGGTTGCTAAGCTCTCGCCCGCTAGCTCATTCAGAGCCCTACCTCCGCGACGATTCCCCTGGAGCTGCACCTAAATGCATTTCGGGGAGAACCAGCTATCTCCGGGTTCGTTTGGCATTTCACCCCTACCCACAGCTCATCCCTCGATTTTGAACCATCGATGGGTTCGGGCCTCCAGTCCGGGTTAGCGGACCTTCACCCTGGCCATGGGTAGCTCACCCGGTTTCGGGTCTACTTCGTACCACTGAACGCCCTATTCAGACTCGCTTTCGCTCCGGCTCCGGCCCTTCACAGCCTTAACCTAACGCGACACGAAGTAACTCGCCGGCTCATTCTTCAATAGGCACGCCATCACCCTTGCGGGCTCTGACTGCTTGTAGGCGCACGGTTTCAGGATCTTTTCATCCCCCTTCCGGGGTGCTTTTCACCTTTCCCTCACGGTACTAGTTCACTATCGGTCGTCAAGAGTATTTAGCCTTAGAGGGTGGTCCCCCCAGGTTCCCACGGAATTCCACGTGCTCCGTGGTACTCAGGTGCCTGCAAGAGGCGTCGGTCGCGTTTCGCTTACGGGGCTCTCACCCACTCTGGCCGGCCTTCCCATGCCGTTCTGCTACGCGCCGATCTTCTATACCTCCGGGACCTCCGCAGCGGTCCCTTGCAGGTCCTACAACCCCGTGCACGCAACGCCTGCAGGCTTGACACGTACACGGTTTGGGCTCTGCCCCTTTCGCTCACCACTACTCAGGGAATCTCGGTTGATTTCTCTTCCTCGGGGTACTAAGATGTTTCAGTTCCCCCGCTTACCTCTACACACCCTATAGATTCAGGTGTGAGTGACCAGGCTTAACCCTGGCCGGGTTGCCCCATTCGGGAATCCGCGGATCAACGCCTGCTGACGGCTTCCCGCGGCTTTTCGCAGCCTTCCACGCCCTTCATCGGCTCTTGACGCCAAGGCATCCACCATGCGCCCTTAATAGCTCAGCACCGCGCTCACGCACGACACTGAGCCGACAGGATCGACTCACTACACTACTCTTCTCTTGTCAAAGAACCGGTCGCTTCCTGGCCTATCGTCGAACGTCGACCGAAGTCGGCGACCCACCAAGGGCCATGAACGTCACATTGTCGAGGGGCAAAAAAATCGGCCCGACCACCGCCGGACCGCACTCTACGGGCGATTCCTACGGGCTACAGTCGGCGATCTTCACTTCCCTCTGTCGTCTCTGCAACCAGAATTGCCCTACTCCTCGCGTGGCCATCCGCCACCCACGAACTCTATCATGTTGTCCAGCTGCGCTGCAACCTGCCCGCTCGCCATATTCCGTTGTCCATCCGCGGTGGAGATGGGCGGATTCGAACCCCCGACCTCCCGCGTGCAAGGCGGGCGCTCTCCCACTGAGCTACATCCCCTTCTGCCGTCCGGGCCGCCCGGGTGGGCCAGCCTGGAATCGAACCAGGGACCTCAGTCTTATCAGGACTGCGCTCTAACCGACTGAGCTACTGGCCCCGAAGCGCCTCAACCGCCGAAGAGTGATGGAGAAAACAACAGGAGACAATCAGGTTGGCAAGCCTTCCTGATCGATCGACCTGGGAGTGAGTCCGTTCAACTTGTGAGCAGTTGAAACGGCTAGTCTCCCTAGAAAGGAGGTGATCCAGCCGCACCTTCCGGTACGGCTACCTTGTTACGACTTCGTCCCAATCGCGAGCCCCGCCCTCGACGGCTGCCCCCTTGCGGTTGGCCCACCGGCTTCAGGCGTTTCCCACTTTCATGACGTGACGGGCGGTGTGTACAAGGCCCGGGAACGTATTCACCGCAGTGTGCTGACCTGCGGTTACTAGCAACTCCTCGTTCATGCAGGCGAGTTGCAGCCTGCAATCCCAACTGAGACCGGCTTTGGTGAGATTCGCTCCGGGTCACCCCATTGCAGCCCATTGTACCGGCCATTGTAGCGTGTGTGTAGCCCTGGACGTAAGAGCCGTGCTGACTTGACATCATCCCCACCTTCCTCCGGGTTGGACCCGGCGGTCCCGCCAGACATGGTAACTGGCAGCGAGGGTTGCGCTCGTTGCGGGACTTAACCCAACACCTCACGGCACGAGCTGACGACAGCCATGCAGCATCTGTGTACGCTCCCTTGCGGGTCATCCCTGTTTCCAGGTCTTACCACGTACATGTCAAGCCCAGGTAAGGTTCTTCGCGTTGCATCGAATTAAACCACACGCTCCGCTGCTTGTGCGGGCCCCCGTCAATTCCTTTGAGTTTTAGCCTTGCGGCCGTAGTCCCCAGGCGGAGTACTTATCGCGTTAGCTGCGGCACCGGGGGGGTCGATACCCCCGACACCTAGTACTCATCGTTTACGGCGTGGACTACCCGGGTATCTAATCCGGATCGCTACCCACGCTTTCGCTCCTGAGTGTCAGGACCGGTCCAGAAAGCCGCCTTCGCCACTGGTGTTCCTCCGGATATCTACGCATTCCACCACTACACCCGGAATTCCGCTTTCCCCTACCGGCCTCAAGCCGATCAGTATCGCACGACCGCTCCCAGTTAAGCCGAGAGATTTCACGCACGACTTGATCAGGCCACCTGCGAGCCCTTTACGCCCAATGAATCCGGACAACGCTTGCCCCCTACGTATTACCGCGGCTGCTGGCACGTAGTTAGCCGGGGCTTATTCCCAGGGTACCGTCACTATCTTCCCCTGGAAAAGGGCTTTACGACCCGAAGGCCTTCGTCACCCACGCGGCGTTGCTGGGTCAGGCTTTCGCCCATTGCCCAAAATTCCTAACTGCTGCCTCCCGTAGGAGTCTGGGCCGTGTCGCAGTCCCAGTCTGGCTGATCATCCTCTTAGACCAGCTACCGATCGGAGCCTTGGTAAGCCGTTACCCCACCAACTAGCTAATCGGCCGCGGGCCCCTCTCCAAGCCCCTTGCGGGTTTAATCGGCGAAGCGAATCGCCGATGTCTGCGGTATTAGCCACCCTTTCGGGCAGTTATCCCCCGCTCGGAGGTAGGTCACCCACGTGTTACTCAGCCGTCCGCCACTGACACCGAAGTGTCCGTTCGACTTGCATGTTTTAGGCACGCCGCCAGCGTTTATCCTGAGCCAGGATCAAACTCTCCATCGGAATTGCCGAGGACATTTCGTCCTCAGCGATCATTCAGGATCGCTGTCTTCTCCACCACTCTTCGATTGTTAAGGCGCCCGGTTTCCTGCCCTCAGACCCTCGGTCGTCAGGCGCGGACCCACATCTTACCGACTTCTCTGTTGGCGTGTCAAGCACTTTCTCAGCTCAACTGCCCACAATGTCATCGCGTGGGCTACTATACCCCCCAGCCCGACCCGGATCAATACTGTCAACTTGACCGCGCTCACCCTCCCACCCAGGCCCTCCCCCGCTTCCCGTAGGTGGACGGCTTCCACCGTGCTCCTCCTGGCTCCGGCCTTCCTCCTGTTCGCCCTCCTCCTGGTAGCGCCGCTCGCGTTTCTGCTCCGCCTTTCCTTTTTCGCGCCCGGGCCCGCGGCTCCGCTCAGCGGTCCCGTTACGCCGGCCGCTTACCTCCTCCTGATAGACGGCTACTTCCTGGGGATCCTGTCCCGCACTGTGCGCGTCGCCGCGGCGGTCACGGCCGTCTGTCTCGTCCTGGGGTTTCCACTCGCCCTCAGCCTGGCCCGCTCGACCGGCCCCTGGCACTCCGCTCAGCTCCTCCTGATCATCTCGCCGTTATTCGTCTCGGTTGTCGTCCGCGCGTACGGCTGGCTGCTCATCCTCGGAAATCGCGGCGTGGTCAACGGCGCCCTATCAGCGCTTGGCCTTCAAGACCGTCCCACGCGATTTCTCGGCACGGAGGGGGCCGTTATCATCGGCCTCAGCGAGGCGCTCCTCCCCTTCATGGTGCTCTCGCTCCACGCCGTCCTCCAGCGGCAGGACCCTTCGCTGATTGAGGCCGCCCGTGGTCTCGGCGCGGGGGCCTTCACCGCGTTCGTCCGCGTCACCTTGCCGCTCTCCCTTCCGGGCGCCGTCGCCGGCTCGCTCCTCGTCTTCATGGTCACCATGGGCTCATATGCCACGCCCTCGATCCTTGGCGGAAGCCAGGTTCGCCTGATGGTCACGGAGATCTACACCCAGGTCACGGCGGTGTTCGACTGGCCGCTGGGCGCGGCCCTTTCCGTCACCCTGCTCGTGGTTTCGGTGGCCCTGGTGGCCGCCGCCAGCAGACTCGCCAGCTCAGATCGCGTGTTGGGCGCCTCCTGATGGGCGGAACCGGGCAGCGATGGCTATTCAGGCTGGTGCTCCTTCTTCTTTACTCTTACCTCCTTGTGGCACCCATCGTGGTTGTCTACTACTCCTTTAGTCCGGGGGTCGTGCTGAAGCTGCCACCAGACGGTTTCACGCTGCAGTGGTACGCGAACTTCCTGGCGCAGCCGCGGCTGCTTGACGGGATCTGGACCAGCACGTTGCTCGCGGCACTCTCAGCCGTCATCGCCGTGGCGGTTGGTGTTCCCGCGGCGTTTGCACTCGTTCGCCGTCCCGTCCGCGCCAGGCGTCTGGTCTCCTCATTCCTGCTCGCGCCGCTCAATCTCCCCGGCCTCGTGTTGGCCATCAGCATTCTCATGTTCGTGGCTCGCTGGGTTCAGCCACTGGTGGAAGCCCGTGTGGTCGGCGGCTTCCCCGCGCTCCTGGCGGCACACGTGCTCGTCACCACGCCCTGGGTCATCCGCACCGTGTCCGCGAGTCTCGAGATTGCCGACCGGACGATTGAAGAGGCCGCGCGCGGCCTTGGTGCCTCGCCACTGGCCACGTTCTTCCTGGTCACGGTCCCAGCCATCCAGCCGGGGATCGTGGCTGGCGCCATCTTCGCGTTCATCGTGTCATTCGGCAATTTCGCGCTATCCCTGTTCTTCACCGGGCCCAGTATCATCACCCTGCCGGTGGCCATCTATCAGTACGTCGACCAGTTCCAGGATCCCACCGTTGCCGCCGGCAGCACCCTGGTGATCGTGCTCACCACGCTCATCGTCATCGCCGCGGATCGATCAGGCACGGTTTCGCGCGGCGTTGGCGGTCACAATCCCGCAAACTCCCATCGAGGTGGAACGCCATGAGACGCCGACGTCAGCTCCTCCTTGCGCTATCCACGGCGCCAGCCGCGCTGCTCGCGGCCTGTGGCGGCACGGCCGCACCTGCGCCCACAACGCCGCCAAACAAGCTGCTCACGAACACCCAGGCCGGGCCCGCCGCCAGTCCGGCGGTTGCCGCACCGGTGGCCTCTCCCGCCGCCTCGCCGAGTCCGGCCGCCAAGCCCGCCGCCAGCGGCATCGCGCCGGGCCAATTTGCCGGCAAGACCCTGAACATCGCGCTGGCCCCGGGGCGGATCGACGATCTGAACAAGCTCATCGTGCCCGAGTTCGAGAAGCTCAGCGGCGCCAAGCTGCAGCTCACGGGCGCGCGCTCCGCAGACCAGCTCGCTCGGGTGCGCATTGAAAAGGACAAGCCAACGCTCGACGTGCTGTGGATCGACATTGGCGAGGCCGAAGTGCTGGGCCGCGAGAACACCCTGGCGAAGCTCTCGGAAGCCGAGCTGCCAAATCTCAAGGACATCCGCGAGAACGCCCGCTCGGTCCAGGGCATCGCCCCGATCGCGTTCTCCTCGGCGCTCGGCTTTCTCTACAACAAGGAGCTGGTCAAGGACCCCCCGAAGGCCTGGGGGGATTTGTGGGATCCGCGATTCAAGAACCAGCTCGCCCTGTTTGATATGGGCAGCTCCGTGGGGGTCCTCACCCTGATCATCGCGGCGCGGCTCGCAGGCGGAAGCGAAGACAACATCGATCCCGGCTTCAAGCGGCTGGCGGAGCTCAAGGCCAACGCCGTGGGCTTCAAGACCAGCGGCCCAGACAACAACAACCTGGTGGCGCAGGGCGAGGCCGGGGTGACGTTTGCGCTGGCAAGTCAGACCCTGGAGCTCAAGGGCAAGGGCGCAAACGTGGAATGGATAGCGCCTTCGGACGGCGCGGCCACCCTGCCGCAGACGTTCCAGGTGGTCGCAGGCGGCCCTCAGCCAGAGCTCGCGCGGGCGTTCGCCAACTACATGCTGGGGGCGGAGGCCCAGGGGAAGCTCGCCAACGATCTGCTGCTGGCCGTGACGAACAAGAACGTAGCCCTGGACCCGAAGGTCGCGCCGCTGGTTCCTCTGGAAAAGCTCCAGTATTTTGACTGGACCAAGATCGGCGCCAAGCGCGGCGACTGGACCAACCGCTTCAATCGCGAAGTGCTGGGAGGCTAGCGGAAGATGACGGCCGAACCGCGCGTCAGTCCGCCACCAGATCTCTACGCCTTCCCCTCCACCTGAAGCTCCATGTCTGAAGCGTTCCTCGCCCGCGTCGCGCAGCACATTCACGCGCTATCATGGGACAACGTCCAGGCGGAGGTCCAGGAGCGGCTGAGGTGGGTGCTGCTCGATACGTTCGGGTGCGCTTTCGTGGGCCACCGCGTTGGCTACCACGAGCAGTTCGTCCAGCAACACCTGCAGTTCGGTGGTCCCGCCCAGGCCACGCTCTGGGTGCGTGGCGGCCGCCTGCCTGAGGCGCACGCGGCGCTGGTCAACGGCACGGTGGCGCACCACGTGGAGATGGATGATGGAACGTCTCGCGCGAGCCTCCATGGCGGCGTCACCATCATCCCCGCCGCGCTCGCCATCGCCGAGACGGAGGCCCGCAGTGGCCGGCAACTCGCGGAAGCTATCGTAGCCGGCTACGATGCCGCCACGGCCATTGGCAGGATCTTGCTCCCGGGCATCGGGCTTCGCCGATTGCATCCACCCAGCATGGCCGGCTGCTTCGGCGCCGTTGCCGCGGCCGGCAAGCTGCTCAACCTCTCGGTTCCGCAACTTGCCGGCGCCCTCGCGCTGGCCGGCGAGCTCCTGCCGCTCGGCCCGTTCGAGACATTTACGCGCGGCGGCCCCATCAAGGACCTGTACGGCGGGTGGCCCGCGTTCATCGGCGTGCAGGCCGCTCGACTCGCCGCCCAAGGCGTGGCCGGTCCGCTGGATATCCTCAGCGCTCCTCGCGATGGCCTGAGCATCTTTCTGCCGCCGCGCGAGGCAACCGTGGACAACGTGGACCCAGACCCCCGGGAGTTGCTGAACGACGGGTTCAAGGCCTACTCCACCTGCCGATCCGTGCAGCCCACACTCACGGCCCTCGAGCAGCTTGATCTTTCTCGGATCGATCCCGCACGGATCGCACGAGTAGACGTGGAGAGCTACGCCTACGCGGTAGGCCTCAGCGAAGATTCCGATCCCACCACCGCCATTGGGGCGCGCACGTCCATCCCCTACGGCGTGGCCTCCATGCTGCTGGACCACGAGGTGTGGCCAGAGGCGTTTGGGCCTGACGCGCTGCGCGACCCACGGCGCGCCGCATTGGCGGCCCGGGTCTCCGTGCGCGTAGCCCAGGACATGGTGCAGCCCCTCATTCGTGGCGCGCGCGTGAACGTCACCATGGACGACGGTCTCAGCTATCGCGCTGAAGTCCCCAGCACGCGCTGGACGCCATCTAACCAGGCAACGGAAGGCGAGATCCGCGCAAAGCTGCGGAGGCTGGCCGGAGAGTCCGCCCCCGCGATAGAAACCGCCGTGTCCAATCTCGCTTCCGCCCCAGACGTGACGGCGCTGGCCCACTCCCTGGTCGCGCCGTCGTGATTGGGCGGTCGGCGCCGATCGCCGTCCAGATCGCTGACTGGGCGCACGCCCAGTCAGCCGAGACCGTGCCGGCAGGTGCCCTCCACGGCGCTCGGCGGCTGCTCCTCGATCGCATGGGCATCGCCATAGCCGGTCATCATCTGCGTCCCACCCAGCCCGCCACGGCACTGGCGACCCTCACGCCTGGATCGCCCGCTGCCACCATCTGGGGCAGCGGCGATTCCGCGTTTGCGCCGTACGCCGCGCTGGCCAACGGCTGCGCCAGCGAACAGCTCGAGCTCGCTTCTGGCCCAGACTGCGTAGAGGCCGCCGTCGCCGTCGGCGAGGGCCCGGAAAGCAGTCTGGGAGAAGTCCTGCTCGCAATCGCCGTGGGTGCAGAGGTCGGAGCCTACTTCCGGAGCTGGCTCGGCGAGGCGGTGGAGCGCAACGGGCTGCATCCACCGGCCCTGCTCGGCGCATTGTCCTCCGCGATCGCGGCGGGAACGCTGCTCCGACTGCGCGTGGAGGAGCTCGCGGGGGCACTGAGCGGTGCTGCCTGCCTCCTACCGCAGGCACCGTTTGCCAGCTTCTCAGCCGGCGCCACCGGCAAAGTGCTCTACGGCGGTTGGCCGGCCATGCTTGGCGTCTGGTCCGCGCTGTGGGCACAGTCCGGCACCATCGGCGCCACCACCAGCTTAGAGGGCTCACGGGGCATCGCCCAGGCGCTGCTCCACGCAGGCCAGGCCGTGCAACCCCCGGCATTTCAGCCGCCGGCTGAATCGTGGGAAGTGGAGCGCATCCAGTTCAAACCATTCCCCTGTAGCAGAAGCAGCCACCCGGCGCTCACGGCGCTGGAGACGCTCGGCCCACTCAATGCTGAAGCCATCGAGCGAATCGAAGTCCAAACGTATCCGTACGCGGTCGAGCTGGCACAACGCGTCCGCGGGAATGCTCCCATCGCCGAGCAGATGCGGCTCAGCACCACGCTCGCCTTGCACGTGGTTGACGGTCGGCTACGACCCGGCCATTCGTTCACGCCTGAGCGCCTCGCCGACCCACGCATCCGCGCGCTGGCCAACCGCGTGTCCGTGTCCACGGCGCCAGAATTCGAGACTGCCGGGGCGCGCGTCCGTGGAGCGCGGGTGCGTGTGGTCTTCTCGGACGGGAGCTTACGCCTGGCGATTGCCCGCGAGCCTCGCTGGGGTCCGTCCGCGCTCGCCACGGACGTGGAGCTGCTCGCTCGGCACCACGATCTCATCGCCGCGGCCCCGCGCGTCCGGCGACCGCGCCTGGACATCATGGCGTCGCCGATGACGACCCCCATCCGGGCCATCCTCGCAAGACCCGTGTAGCACCGTGCCAGACCTGCGGCTGACGGACGTTACCAAGCGGTACGGTCCCACCCTGGCAGTAGACGGCCTCAGTCTGCACGTCGCCGACCGGGAGCTCGTCACCCTGTTGGGGCCATCGGGCTCCGGCAAGACAACCGCACTCCGGGCAGTCGCCGGATTCGTAGAGCTGGATGGCGGGACCATCGCCGTGGGTGGCCGCGAGATCCAGCACCTGGCCCCCGAGCAGCGCGACATCGGCATGGTCTTCCAGAACTACGCGTTGTTTCCGCACCTCACCGTGGAACGCAACATCGCGTTTGGGCTCGAGCGACGCCGCGTCCCGAAGCACGAGCGCGCACGGCGGATCGCTGAGATGGTGGATCTGGTACAGCTCGGCGGTCTAGAACATCGCCTCCCGCGCCAGTTGAGCGGTGGCCAGCAACAGCGGGTAGCGCTGGCCCGGGCGCTCGCGATCAGACCGTCCCTGTTGCTGCTGGACGAGCCACTCTCAAACCTGGACGCCAAACTTCGTGGTGTGGTGCGGCTGGAGATCCGCCGGCTGCAGCGCGAGCTCGGCATCACCACCATCCTGGTCACGCACGACCAGGAAGAGGCGCTCACGATCTCGGACCGTGTCGCGGTGCTGCGGGATGGTCGGTTGCAGCAACTCGCGCCGCCGGAGGAACTGTACGCCCGGCCGGCCAACCGCTTCGTGGCAGACTTCATTGGCCACATGAGCTTTCTCGACTCCGTGCGTCTGGAGTCGCATGCTGGCGGCCTCGCCAGCTACACGCTCACCAACGGGACTACGGTGCTGGCGCCGGACGGCGATCTCCATGCCATCATCGCGATCAGACCGGAGGTCGTGCAACTCGGGCAGCCACCAGACGGGATCACCGCCAACCGGCTCACCGGCACGCTCGCCCAACGTCAATTTCTTGGCGAGGTCGTGCACATCGCCGTGGCCGCCGGCGGCGTCACGCTGGCGGCTCGGCTCCCCGGCGGGACACCGCTGCCGGCAGATGGTTCCGACGTCACCCTGTGGTGGCGACCAGACCAGTCCCTCGCAATACCCACCGAAGGCTGAACGCCTCAGTAGTCCAGCCCCTTCCGCGCCTGGTGCCCTTCGTCGTACGGGTGCTTCAGCTTCACCATCTCCGTGGCCACGTCCACCAGCGGTAGCAGCCGGTCCAAGAACCGCCTCTTGTCATCGTGTCCCGTCAGCAGAAGATTCAGCTCGCGTGGTTTGCGCTCGATTACGTCGATGAGCTGCTCTACATCGATCAGCCCCTGATCTGTCGCCCCCACGATCTCGTCCAGGATGATGAGGTCATATTGGCCAGACGCCATCTTCTCTCGAGCCAGCGCCAGCCCCTGCTGCGCCGCCGCTCGGTGATCCTCGAAGCGGTATGGATCACCGAGGATGTTTACAAACCCAATGCCCGTGGAGATCACCTCAAACTCTGGCGCCAGCCGCCGCGCCCCCGCGATCTCTCCCATCGGCTCCCCCGGCGGCCACTCGCCCATTTTGGTGAACTGGATCACCGCGACCCGCCAGCCTCGGCCCACCGCCCGCAGCGCCGTGCCAAAGGCGGCGGTGGTCTTCCCCTTGCCCTCGCCCGTATACAGCAGAACCTGGCCTGCCAGGCCCCGCCCCACCGACACGGCCAACGTTACTGGTACGCCAGAGCGTGGATCGCGCCGGCGACCGCCTGCACGCCAGGCACGATCTGCTCCACCGGCGTGAACTCCGCCGGCGTGTGGCTACGGCCATCCCGGCTGGGGACGAACAGCATCGCCGTGGGGAAGCTCGGCGCAAGAATCTCGCTGTCATGACCCGCGCCACTTGGCATCACCAGGTACCGCAGACCCATCCCCTTCACGGTCTCCTCGATGACCCCGCGCACCCGTGGATCCATCGGTACCGGATCGTGGTCCATCACCGTGGTCACTTCCACTTCCAGGCGGCGCTCCCGCGCCACGGCACTCAGCAACCCTTCAATGGCCTTCAACAGCGCCTGGCGCTTCTCAGGCACGGAGTGCCGCGTGTCGATAGTGAACTCACACACCCCGGGTACCACGTTCGTCGCACCAGGCACGGCCACAACCCGCCCGCACGTCGCCACAGCCGGTCGCCCCATCTTCGCCGCCGCGTCCGTCACCCGGTAGATCATCTCGGCGGCACCCGCCACAGCGTCGCGCCGCAGATCCATCGGCGTGGTCCCCGCGTGGTCCTGCCGCCCTGCCACTCGCACGCTGATCCAGCGCTGCCCCGTGATCGTCTCCACTACCCCCAGGGGAATGCCCTCACGATCCAGGATCGCCCCCTGCTCAATGTGGCACTCGATAAACGCCGCGATGTCCGCCCGCCGCGCCCGCGCCACCTGCGCCGGATCCAGCCCCTGCTGCCGCATCGCCTGACCGATCGTCACACCATCCTGGTCCACGATCGAGTCAACCTCGCCCGGGCGGATCCGACCCACGATCGCCCGTGCCGCCCAGAAATTGCAAGGGAACCGGCTCCCCTCCTCTTCGCACGTGACCAGCACCTCAACCGGCCGTCTTGGCGCACCAAAACGCTGCTTCAGTGCCTTCACCGCGGCGATCGCCACGTGGATCCCCAGCGCGCCGTCATACATCCCGCCCTGGCGGACTGTATCGATGTGCGACCCCGTCACCACTGCGTCTCCACCGCTCGAGCCACGCAGCCGCCCATACAGGTTGCCAACGGCGTCGCGGCGCGTCTCCAGACCGATTTCCCGGAGCCACCGCTCCACCAGCGCCATCGCCGTCGCCCAGCTCTCCGTATAGAGCGCGCGGTACAGGCCACCATCGGGGTGAGGGCCAATGGCCCCCAGTTCCTCGATGTGTGCCTGAAGCTCCGCCGAATCAACCGCTAGCTGGTTCCAATCCAGCGCCACTGTCTACTCCGCAAGCGTACCCTTGAGAATCAGCGACTCCACCGCGGCCATCGCCGCGTCCAGCCGCTGCTCCAGATCGGCCTCGCTCAGTCGGCCAAACGGGTGGGGCAGCATGTAGAAAGGATAGTCCGGTATGCCCCGGATGCGCGCCGTCGCCCGCCCCATGTTCTCAAAGGGTTGGGTGCAGATCACCGCCGCGGGCACACCCCGCAGCTCCATCTCGATTCCGTCGTGCACACTGCACGATGAGCAAGATCCTCAGTCACCAACCCCGGCCACAATCGCGTGGCATCGGGCCGCCAGCATGTCCAGCTCAGATTGCGGCGCGATCACCGAAGCGCTCACCTTGCGGATATGCACTGCCTCGCCGATCTTCCATTTCTGGCGCAGTCGCCGCTCCACCATCCGCAGGAACACGTCTGAGTTGCCCTTGCTGTTGTCGATGAACCCCACCGTCAGCCCCTCCAGCGACGAGAGGTTCCGCGGCGTCATCGCCGCCCGTCGTGCGTCTGCGCCCTGGGTTGGGTCCAGCAGCACCACCCGGCTATCCACCATCACCATCGTCTGAGCCTCCCTCCAAACGTCCAGCTTCCGATTACGCTCATTCCTGCACCAGCTTCGTTACGGGCAGCGAGCCCGGCCCGCCCGCCCAGGGCGGAATCACCGCTGAGAACCCGCCCGCATTCCCGCCTCCCACCAGCAACAGAATGTCGTCCGCCTCCTTGACGGTGGACACCCACTGACGGTCGTCGCCCGATCCGATCTCGCCGCCGATGCGGCCAAACCGCTTCAACTCCGCAATTGTCATCCGCGCGTTTGCCGCCAGGTACTCACGCACCTGCCGCTCACCCCAGCCGTCGCGGCCAATCACCGCCGCGTGCTCAGGACAGAGAATCACCCCAAAGCAGCCGCCCGCGTTGCGCGCACGTGGCGTCATCGCTCCGGCAATGGACCACAGGATGCCCTCCGCCGTATTGCTGAAGTGGTTATCCACCTGGCGTGAGCCCTCCGCGGCAAACACTGTCACCGCACTCGCCTCCGCGGGCACTCCGCGCTGCGCGTGGAATGGCAGCCACGGCCGGGACTCATCATCCTCCGTCACGCAGTAGGTGTACTTGCCCGCATGCCCAATGGTGGACTTATCCATCACGCCCACCGTCGCCCCGCCCACGTTCATCAGCACCAGGCGGACCGCCCGACCAATCGTCGCGTTGGCTCGACTCGCTGGTCCCAGCAGGTTGCCCTTCCCATTCATTCCGAGCTTGTGAGCGATCGGTCCAGTCACGATCACCAGCGGAGCGGAGCCGCCCGTGCTCGCCGCGGATCCGTTGACGTTGTGAAGTGGATCGCAGAGCGCCTCAATCGCTGCCCGCACCACCGGCGCGTAGGAGGGCAGGCAGCCCGCCATGACCGCGTTGATCGCAACCTTCTCAGCCGTAACCGTCCGCGCGCGCTGGGGGATCTCACCCACCACGGTGTCGGGAGCGCAGCGCATCGCCTCCACGAACTCGGCCACCCGGCTCTCGGTCGGCGGCACCACGGGCAACCCGTCGGTCCAGCCCTGGTCGTAACAGAACTCAATCGCCGTGCCGACATCATCCACGACGTGTCGCCGCGACTGAAGCTGAGCCACCATCCATCACCCTCCCGTGCCCACGATTGTACGCTTGCCAGTGGTGCCAGCCACCCGCCGACTGTAACGGATTTCCCGTCGGTGCTACGATGGCCCCGTGCGAACCTACGTCCTCAAGCGCACGCTCTCACTCGTCCCCACGCTTGTCGGTGTGACCATCCTCGTGTTCCTCATGATCCGCCTGATCCCCGGCACCGTCGTGGATCAGCTCATCGGCGCGGAGGCTCGGGTGGATGAGTCGACCAAGGCCGCCATGCGCGCGTTCTTCGGGCTTGACCAGCCGGTATACGTGCAGTACTTCAACTGGATCAGCGGCGTCGTCCAGGGTGATCTGGGCCGGAGCTGGCGTTCCAGCTTCCCCGTGTCCCGGATGATCTCCGACCGGCTGGCGGTCACCGGCGAACTGGCGCTTCTGGCACTGCTGATCTCGCTGCTCGTGGGCGTGCCGTTGGGGACGCTCTCCGCCGTCCTGGAGAACCGCGCCGTCGACCACGTCATTCGCGTCGCCAGCCTGCTCAGTCTCTCCATCCCCATTTTCTGGCAGGCCGCTATGCTCATCTTGGCCTTCTCGCTCTGGCTCAACTGGGTGCCGCCCGCAGAATACACGCCACCGACACGCAGCCTGACATCCAACCTCACGCAGATGGCGATGCCGGCTGTCGTGCTCGGGACCGTCGTCGCCGCGCAGGTCATGCGCATGACCCGCGCCTCGTTGCTGGAAGTCATGCGCAATGACTACATCCGCACGGCCCGTGCGAAAGGCGTAGCGGAGAACGCGGTCGTCCGCCGCCACGCCTTCAAGAACGCCATGATCCCCATCATCACGGTGATCGGCGTGCAGATCGGCTACCTGCTTGGCGGCGCCGTGGTCACGGAAGAGGTCTTCACGCTACCGGGCGTCGGCCGCCTCGTCCTCAACGCGGTGTACGAGCGAGACTACCCACTCGTCCAGGGCACCATCCTGTGCATTGCGGGCATCTTCATGCTCACCAATCTCCTGGTGGACCTGGCCTACGCCTATCTGGATCCGCGGGTCCGCTATGAGTAACACCGCGCCATCCGTAGACGCGCTCGCCGCCGCCCGCGTCCATCGCTCGGAGCTTCGGCGCGTTGTCCGCACCCTCGCCCGAAACCGGCTGGTACTGGCTGGCTTCGCCCTCGTCGTGCTGGTCATCGCCATCGCCGCGCTCGCTGATCCCGTGGCACCGTACGACCCTATTGCCAATAACGTCCGAGCGGCGCTCCAGCCGCCGTCGGCCTACTACTACTTTGGGACGGACCGCTACGGACGGGACGTGTTCAGCCGGGTCATCCACGGCAGCCGCCTCAGCCTGTTCGTTGCGCTGGTCAGCGTGGCAGCCTCGGCCCTAATCGGTGTCACTCTGGGCCTCGTCAGCGGCTACTACCGCGGGCTCGTAGACAACCTCATCGGCCGCGTCTTCGACATCCTATTCAGCTTTCCGGGTCTGCTGCTCGCCATCGGAGTAGCCGCCATGCTCGGCCCCGGCCTGAACAATGCCATCATCGCGTTGGCCGTGGTCTTCTCACCCGTCTTTGGCCGGGTGGTGCGTGGGCCGGTGCTGGTGGAGAGGGGCAAAGAGTACGTGGAAGCTGCCCGCGTCATCGGCGCCGGCGCGCCGCGCATCATCCTGGGTCACGTCCTGCCAAACGTCCTTTCGCCCCTGTCCGTTCTGGCCACCATCACGTTCTCGCAGGCCATCCTGCTGGAGGCCAATCTCAGCTTCCTCGGCCTGGGCACCCAGCCCCCTCAGCCCTCCTGGGGCACAATGCTCCAGGAGAGCCGGGCATTTCTAGAGACGGCGCCCTGGACCAGCATCTTCCCAGGGCTGGCCATCATGCTCTCCGTCCTCGCCTTCAACCTTCTCGGAGACGGCATCCGAGACGTCCTGGATCCGCGCTCCAGAGGGTAGACCGTCGCGCGGCTACGCGCGGACGTACGTACGCGATACCAGAGAGCCGAGCCGGGCGACGTGCCCGGCGGCGCGGGCGCCGATGCGCAGATCCACCCCGCCCGAGTGGATCACGGACTCAACAAGCCGCGCCGCGTATCCCACGTGCACGCGTGGGTCATTCCAGTCCCCCCAGTCCTCGGTCGTCTGCGGGACCGACATCAGCGCCAAAACCGAGCCCGGGGACAGCTTCAGCTCTGGCGGCGACTCGCTGCCGCCGCCCTCGCCCCAACCCAAGTCATCGACCTGGCCGAGCAGGTCTTCTGTCCGGTCACGCAACGCCGCGGCAATTCTGTCTCCGATGGGATCGTCCGAGTCGGAGGTGTCGGCAAACCGAGCATCGTGCAGCACGGCCCAGACGTTCGCCGTTCGATCTGGGAAGATGGACGGAGGACCCTCGTCGGCACCGTCCCAATCTCTGGCTCCATCATCAATGGGCTCATCACCGCCGTCGTCGCCATCGTCGTCCCCACCGTCGTCATCGCCCCCGTCATCGCCCCCGTCATCGTCCCCGTCTTCGTCTTCGTCCTCGTCTTCGCCATCGCCCCCGTCGTCGTTCCCACCGTCGCCATCGCTACCGTCATCCGATGACGACGGTGTGGATGAGGCGGGTGGGGGTGTCGCGCCCGCCGCGGGGGAAGGCGGCACTGGGAAGATGCCGTCAAAGATCACCGTTCCGTCCGGGGCAATGATCGTCACGTGGCTCGTGCCATTTCCCGTTGCGTCGGTGGTGGTGACCTTGATCGTGACCGTTCCATCCTTCGCCACCGAGGAACTGGAATGACTCATGGATCCGTCGGCGCGCTGCACCAGCACGTCGCGCTCTGAGGACGTAGAGCCATCCGCATGTGTCGTCGTGCTCTCGTGCTCGTACATCGCGTCGCCTTCGCTGTCTTTCCAGGCGCGATCGTTCGTCTCGGTCTTGCCGCCGGAACCACCACCCAAGCTGCCACTGGAGGATGAGCTCCCGTCGATCTTGGTCTCCTTGGCGGTGATGGCAACTCCGCCGTCTGGAAATTTGGTGAACGTGCGCTCGGATGTCGACCCATCCGGAGACGTCGTCTTCGTGGTGTGGCTGACCGGCCCTGGAGGCCCCAGCAACCCCGGCTTGAAGATCGAGCTACTGTGATCGACGCTCCGTAGCGTCGCGCCACGGAACACCGCGCCGTCCACACGTTCCACCGTGACGGACGTCCTCATCGCTCCGGTCGCGTGCACCCGCCCCCCCTCTCGGACCACCCCAACGGCAAGCGGGGTCCCAACTCCGTGACCCCGCCAGATCTCGCTACCGTTCCGGTCACGGCCTCGGCGGGCCATCAGGACGTGATCGCCTCCCGAGCGGGCCGAACCTGTAACACGAGTCCGTCGAGGTCCGCGGGCCGCATACCAGGACTTCCACTCGCCTTCTGGCTGAACAAGGATGCGTCGCTCTTCAACCACGGAGCCATTCACGATCCTCGCTGAACGACCCTCAGCTCCGCCCAACGACCTGGACCGGCCAGACCGGATCGTCAGCTCCATATTTCGCCGCGCCGTGTTTGGTACGAACGAGAACGTCGTCTCGTACCAGGAGCTACTGCTCGTGACCACCAGATCGTAGCGCCAGTTAGGCGAGATGCTGAGTACAGCCGCTGCGCCCCCCGATTGGGCCTGCCAGGAGATGGCAAAGGCCCCCCTCGGGGTGAACCGAGCAGACGCCACGGCTGCCACCTGCACGGGTACAGGCTTCTCGATCACATCGGTCCCCTCTCCGCGTCCGAAGACGCAGCCACCTTCCGCTATCGAATCTAGCAGCGAGGGCGTCCCGTGTCAATTTTGCGACTTCGTAGAAGGTTGCTTCGCACGTGCGACCCTGTCCTGACTAGCGCCGGTCGAACGGCTCCAGCATGGCTCGGGCCTGACCGCGGATCATTCCCAGGTCGCTGGAGTAAGCGATGATCCGCGCCCCGCGGTCCATCCAGCCCCGTGCCGCCTCGGCGTGCTCGGCATTGATGGCTACGAACAGGTCGCGCGCTAGCGCCAGGTCGATCACCCGTTGCGCCGCGTCCACCACGATCGGGTGCGTCATCTGGCCAGGCACGCCGTACGACGAGGAAAGGTCGCCGGTGCCGATGAACACGGCGTCGAGCCCCTCCACGTCCAGGATCTCGCGAGCGCGCTCCACACCGCGCCGCGTCTCGATCATGGGGAGCAGCATGATCTCGCGGTTGGCCTCGGCGCCGTAGCTCTCGTGATCCACGTCGCGATACGCCGTGTTGCCCACGCCAAATACCTGGCCGCGCGCACCGTCCGGCGGGTAGCGCGACCATCTGACTAGGTTGTGGGCTTCCTCGGCGGACTCCACGTGCGGCACCTGGATTCCCATAGCGCCGTAGTCCAGATAGCGCTGCACTGAGGAACGCTCGAGATCCGCCAGCTTGACCACGGAGCCCAACCCCGCCTGCCAGCCAGCCAGAATCGTCCGGGCCACAGAACTCGAGTCGAGCGTGGCATGCTCCAGGTCAAAGAACAGGAAGTCAAACCCCGCGTCCGCCAGCGTCACCGCCAGGCCGGGCGTGGCAAGCTCAAAGAGGATCGGGCCAAACAGGGCCGGCCGGGTCTGAAGCCGCGACTTCAGACCCGGCAGCACCACCCTCTGACGCGGGGTATCAGCCATCCAGCCAGGACGTGGTCAGGCCCTGGAAAAAGCTCGATGGGTGCGACTCGAACCCCTGCACGCTTTTCTTCGCCACAGTCACGAGGTCGCTACTGAACACCCATATCTGAGGCACCTTCTGCACGAGCACCTGCTGGGTCTTCAGATAGTGCTCCTTGCGCTTGGCAACGTCCAGGATCTTCTTGCCCTCGTCCAGCAACGCATCGATCTCCGTGTCGGTCGAATTGTTCTGATTGGCGCCAGTCTTCGAATGCAGCCGACTGGTCATCAACGGGTCAGGGTCGAAGTTGCCGCCCGTGACATTCCAGGCCAGGGCGAACTTCTTCCCGTTGAACCGATCCAGCCACACCCCGTACTCGTACTGCTTGATGTCTATCTCGATGCCGACCTTCTTCATCTGATCAGCCAGCACCGTGGAGCCGGTCATCATGGTGGCGAACGCCGGAATGACATCGATCTCCACCTTGAAGCCATTGGGATAGCCAGCCTTCGCCAGCAGCTCCTTGGCCTTGGCGGGATCGTACTTGTACTCCGGGAACGATTTCGCATCCGCCGCGTAGTCCTTCAACGCGGGTGGAACCGGACCCAAGAGCTGGCCCAGTCCAGACGCCGCTACCTGCAGCATCTCCTCGCGATCGATCGCGTAGGAGAACGCTTGACGCACCTCTAGCTTGTTGAACGGCTCCCGCTGATTGTCGATGTCGATGTAGTCGAAGCCCAGCCGCGGACCGCGAATGGTCGTCAGATTCTGAGCGTCCTTGACCACCTGGAAGTTCTTGTTGTCCTTCAGAATCGTCAGGTGAACTGTCCCGCTCCGAAGCTGGGCAATGATCGCTGACTCTTCAGGAATCACCTGGAACGTGATGCCGTCCAGGAACGCGGTGTCCTTGTTGTAGTAGTCGGGGAACCGCTTCAGCTTCAGGGTCTGATTGGGGATCCACTCGTCGATCATGTAGGGACCGCTGCCGCCATCCGCCTTGTCCAGGCTGCCCCCGTTCTTGTCCACGTCATCCTTGTTGACAATGGCGCCCCACGCGGAGGCCAGGCCGGCCAGGATGCCGGCATCTGGGTTCTTGAGGTTCAGCTTGACAACATTGCCACCTGCCACCTCGACCGTATCCACGCTGGAGAGCAATCCCTTGCCTTGCGAGGCCTTGTTGGGGTCTCTGATGCGCTCAAGGCTGTACTTGACGTCTTCCGCGACCACTTCGCGGCCGCTGTGGAACTTGACACCTTTGCGCAGCGTGAAGGTGTAGGTCTTGCCGTCCGGCGCGACCTCCCACTTCTCAGCCAGGTCAGGAACCGGGCGGAGATCCTTGTCGTACTGGACCAGCATGCTGTAGATGTTCTGGGTCCGCTGCTGCCTGGCCAGAGCGTTCTGGAAGTGCGGATCCAGGCTGGCCGCCTCGTCCGTCGCACCAACGACCAGTACGCCGCCCTTCTTGGGTGTGCCGGCCGCCGGTTTCGCGGCTGCCGCGGGCGCCTCGGTTGGCTTCGACTGGGCTGGCGCCGCCTGGGGAGCCGCGGTCGCCGCGGCGGGGGCCGCCGGCGCAGCCGGCTTAGGTGCCTCGGTGGGCTTGGCCTCCACCTTCGGTGCCGCCGTGGGCGGGTTCGGCGGCGCCTCGCGCGGGCCACACGCCTGCGCCAGACCGGCAGCAGCCGCGCCACCCAGAACCAGCAAAGTCCCGCGCAAGAGGCCACGCCGAGAGACCCGGCCGCCTGCCAATCCGGTACGTACCGTCCGTGCCATACGACACCTCCGTGACCACGTCACTCGAACACGCTGCGTCGGCGCTGCCCACGCTGGTCCAGATCGTACTCTACTCGTACGCACGAGGCGACCTCGCGTCGACCGACCGTCACGGCTCCGCGCACGCGGCTGCCTTCCTCGACAGATCATTCCGCGCCATAATGGCGAACGCGGGGGGTGGCGCCCTCACACATCCTGGGAGGCATCGAGTGAATCTGATCCGCCACACCGCCCGTCGCGCGGCCCTCGTGTTCGCCGCGATCATCGCGGCCATCGCGATCCCGGTGGCGACCCCTGTCGCCAAAGCGCAACAACAGCCGCAGCTACCCCAGTCCCTCGCGGAGCTAATCCGGGTCCGCGAAGACGTCTATGCCTTCCGCTACCTCAATCACGTGGCGCTCTTCGTCCCCACCGACGAGGGTGTCGTCCTCGTCGATCCAATCGGAGGCGGCGGCAACCCCAAAGCACCCAGCGCGCTCAAGGCCGCAATCGCGTCCATCACTGACCAACCAGTGCGCTGGCTCATCTACAGCCATTCGGCACCAGATCATGGCACCGGAGGCATCGTCTTCGCCGACACGGCCGCGATCGTCAGTCACATCAACGCCAAAGCCAAGATCGAAGCCCGCAATGACCCCACTACACCGCCGCCGACCGTCACGTTCGAGAAGACCATGAGCATCCACGCCGGCGGAAAGCAGTTCGAGCTCGAGTGGGCCGGACTCTCGGATCAGGATGACTATCTGATCTTCGCGTACCCGGCGCAGAAGCTGGTCATGACGGTCGACTTCGCGCGAATCCGAGCCATCGCGTTCGGCGAGCTTGCGGGCTCAGCGCCAGAGCGCACGGCAGAAGTCATCGATCGCGTTGACAAGACCTACGACTTCGACCTCTTCCTGTTCGGCCATGGCCCGCAGCCCAACGTGATCGGAACCCGCCAGGACATGCGCGATCATCGGCAGTACCTGCTCGACCTACCCGCGGCCGTCCGCGCCGCCCGAGCGGCGGGCCACGCAGACAATTCTGAGGAGATGGTGGCCGCGGTTCGCGCCGAGCTCGCGCCTAAGTACGGAACTTGGACCAATTTCCAGAACGGTCTCGCTAACAACGTCAAGGGCATGGTCCGTTGGCTGGGTAACTAAGTCCGGATCTCGCGTGCAACTTCGCCGGGCTAGCCGTGATCCACGGCCAGCCCGGCTGGCTGCCCGGCCCCCGCCACCCCGTCCACACTGGGCGCCACCACATCTGCACTGGTTCCCAGGACCTTCCCCGGATTCATGATCCCACCCGGGTCCAGCGCCGCTTTCAGACGCCGCATCACCTGCAAGGCAGGACCATGCTCGCGCTCCATGTACGGCGCCCGCGTCACTCCCACCCCGTGCTCTCCGGTGGTGGTCCCGCCCATCCGCAGGCCTAGGTCGTGGATCTCGTCTGCCACCAGCAGCACTCGGCGGATCTCATCCGGATCCCTTCCATCGATCAGATGCCCGGGGTGGAGCCCGCCGCCGCCGATGTGGCCGTACGTGGCAATAGGGATTCGATGTCTGCCGCTGATCTCCTGGATCGCGCGCAGCGTCTCGGGAATCCTGGCCACGGGCACGCAAATGTCCTCGCCGCAGTACGCTCGATTGGAGCCAGGCCGGAGCATCCCCGCGGCTGCCCCAACCACCGAGCGCGCCTCCCAGAGCGCCGCGATCTTGGCCGCCTCATCTGACCAGTCCACGGTCCGCGCCAGCGGCCGGATGATCTCAGCGATCCGCTCCGCGTCCCAGCGAACCCCGGGTGGGTTGCCATCCACCTCCCATAGAATCAGCGCTTCGGCATCCGGCAGCGCCATCGCCGGACGGTAGAGATTAACCGCCTGGATGCAGCGCTGGTCCAGGATCTCCACCGCTGACGGGCTGATCCCACCGGCGAACACATCCTGAACCGCCCGGCCCGCGTTCTCCAGCACGTCGAACACCCCGGTCACCAGAGCTTTCGCGGGAGGGATCGGCATCAGCTTGAGCCTCAGCTTCGTGATGACCCCCAGAATCCCCTCAGCACCCACGAACAGTTTGGTCAGCTCGAGACCAGCGGAGGACTGTTTTGCCCGCGAGCCCAGCGACCCGGTCTCGATCACCTCGCCGCTGGGTAGCACCACTTCCAGCCCCAGCACCCAAGCGCCGGTGGGCCCGTACTTCACGGCCCGCATCCCATGAGCGTTCGTGGAGGCCATCCCACCAACGGTCGCCATCCTCGTGGAGCCAGGATCCGGTGGAAAGATCAGCCGGTCTTTCGCGAGCTGCTCGTTCAGCTTGGCATGAACCACCCCCGGCTCGCAGAACACCTGCATGTTCCCAGAGTCCACCTCCAGCACCCGGTTCAGAGCATTGAGCGCCAGCACGATGCCGCCCTGGACTGCTACGCAGCCCGCCGTCTGGCCGCTGGCTGCACCCCGCGGTGTCACCGGCACGCCGCGCTCACTGGCGTAGCGCATCACCGCCACCACGTCCTCCGCAGACCGGGCGATCACCGCCACGTCAGGCGGGGTCGGGTTGATCTGCGTGAAAAACGAGGCGTCGTAGCCAAAGGTTTCCAGCTCCGCCGCGGCGTCCACCACGGTCGCCTCGCCGTGCCTCGCCAGAAGTACTCGGAGGTCAGCGGCGACCGCGCGGCGATCGCGCGCGCCGGCCCCAGTAGCGTCGACGGCACCGTTCGTGGGCAATCCAGGCATGCGGGCTCCTCGGATGGCAGGCAATCTGGGGCAGATGATCGCCACACACCATAGCGCCGTCCGAAGCCCCGGCGCGAGCGCCGGAGCCGTAGTACTAGCGCCGACGGTCTGGATTCGTGCCCGTGGAGCCGGTCTGCTTCAGGGCCCCCGCCTGGCTCAGCAGGACCGTATTGAGTGGATCTCCACTGGTGAAACGATAGGAGCAGGACAACACCGGCTCCCACGCCCAGATCAGATACCCGCTGCCGCCTTGCGCAAAGAACGCCGTCATCTTTGCGCCCATCTTCGACGCTCGAGACTGCAACGTCTCTACCTGGGATCCGGCGTCAGAGGCGCAGACCGTCATGCCAGACTCGCCCACAACGATCGGCTTGCCAAGCTCTGCCGCCTTCGCGATCGCCGCCGCCAGCGTATTCGGCGGCGCGATCGTGCCAGCCGTATCCACGTAGATTCGGAAGGTGATCGGCGTCCCAGGCACGTCCACGGCCGAACCGGGAATCCAGATCTGTGCCCCGCTCGTCGCGCCCGAGAACGTCAGCCGAAGGGAGCGCGAGCCCGAGTACACGACGTTCGAGCTAAGCGCAAGCGTCACGCCGGTACTGGCGCTCCAGCCGTCCAGCGAGCCACTTTCGAAGTCAAACACTCGGCTCCCGATCGTGACCCGGTCCACGTACACGCTGCCGCCGGGCGCCCCGTACATGTTGACGCCGATGCGCTGGAACGGCCCCGTGCCTGCCGGAACGGTCATCGTCAGCGTCTCCCACGTCCGCGCTCGATTCTGGATGTACGTGCCGGCTCGCCATACCCAGGCGGCGTCCTGCGTGTAGATGCCCGTATTCAGATCCGACTGTCGGAACGACGGTGCGCCGGGCAGCGCCTGATCGTTGGCGCCGTAGTCGTGGAACTCGGCGAAGTCGATCGTCGATATGCCGTGCAGTCGCTCGTAATTAGTGCCGCTGACACCCGGCTGGTTTCCGCCGATCACGCCCAGGGTCACCAGATGGTTCGAATCCAGCGCCTTTACGTACGCGCTCATGTCGTTCGCGAACTGGTAGAGTGGGTCAGGAGAAGGTGACCCGCCTGACGTGCGAGACTCCGCCTCGTTCATGAGCGACCACGCCAGGATGCTCGGCTCGTTCGCGTACCGGCTGACCACGCGGCCCACGTAATCCTTGTAGGACAGCGTGTAGCCACCGTAAGGCTGCTTGTAGCCGCCAGCGTACCAGGTGTCCAGCCGAGCGGTGCCCCGCGAACAGTCTGCCCACTGGTTCTCAAGCACCGGTATCACTTTCAGGTTGTGCGCCCGCGCCAGTCGAAAGACGCGGTCCAGCGACCGCCAGTCGGCCCCGCCTCGAGTGTAGCGTTGGAAGGCCCAGAACCGTACGGCAGTAGCGCCAAACTCCGTCTTTGCCCGTCGGAACCAGTCATCCAGGTCGCGGTCAGGGTCGGACATGTAGGGTCCACACTCGTAGATGCCCGGGTCCCCGGCCGCGTTGTACATGTTCGCGCCGACGAACCGGAACTGTTGCCCATCCAGCATCAGCTTTGTCTGCTGACGCGACACGAATCCCGGAAGTGCCTTGCGATCACGCGACAGGCTGCCGGGTCCAGCGGCGGGCGTTTCAGCGGCGCGGATAGCCGCCCGGCTGGGCGCAGTCGAGGGCGGATCCGGGCTGGTGTCGGCCGCACACCCGTACCGGTCGGCCTGCGGGCCGCGCGGGCACGGCTCCGCGAAGATCAGCGAAGTGCTGGCTCCCAGCGACGCCAGCAGCACCACCGCGCCCAGCAGTGCCAGCACGGATCGCCGTCGCAGGGGGCCCGTCCTCCGCATGCCCTGGACAACGCATGCGGCGCCAGGAAAGTGTCAACCTTCCGACAGATCCACGAGGTGGCGCCGAAAACACATCTGACTGGTCCTGTCAGCGATGCTAGAATCGAAGTCAGCCGCCGCGTTGAGAGAGGGTCATGAGCGAAGCCAAGGCATCCGCAGATCGGGTCAAGGCCATCCTTGACACATCCAGTTGGGAATACACGCTGGATGAGGACGATCCCAACCTGTTCTCGCTCGATTTCGAGACCCGCAATCGCGATGCTCTCCGTGTAAGCGTGATCGCCGGCGATGACTGGGTGTACGTCTCCCACATCTTCGGGCGCAACCCCGCGGAGAATCAGGCCGCGATCCACCGCCGCTTGCTGGAGATAAACTGGATCCTCAACGGCTGCAAATTCGCCGTGGATGAGGAAGGCGACGTGGTCATCCTCACCGAGCTGCTCGCCGAGGAGCTAGACGACTCTGAGCTCATCGAGGCGGTGAGCTCCGTCATCAACGCCAGCGAAGACTACACGGTTGAGCTGGGAGACCTGGGCCTCCGCGCCTAGCCGCGCACGCCGTCCACCCGCCGCCAGAGCCCCCCGCCCAGGGCCAGGGCAAACACCTCTCCGCTCGTCGCGTAGTCGGCAGCAGGCGTCACGGATACTGCCGCCTGGGCATCCATCCCCTCCGACCACGGTTCAAAGGTCTGCCCGCGGTCCCGTGAAAGAAACACGCCCTCGCTCGTCGCCACGAACACGGTGCCGTCTGCTCGAAACGCAGGTGAAAGCGACATACCGCTGATCACCGCGCCTTCCGTTCCCACCAGCGTTTCCGTCCAGAGCGGACGTCGCTCACCCCGGACCCGCTGCTCAGCAGACGGGATCGGCCGCATGACCGCGCGCCCGGCCGCCAGGAAGACGGCACCATCGCTCTGGTGCCAGGGTGGCACCGCCACGGACACCGCGCCGCCCGGCGTGGGCTCCAGCCAGCGCGCCCAGCGACCATTCCCGTCAACGCTACGCCACAACGCACGGCCCCCGTCCGAATCCTGCGTCAGCGCAAACACCGTCCAGCCGCTCGCGCGCTCCGCCGACGCGGCAACGGCCAGAATCTCGCCGTTCGGCGGCGGCTCCAGATCGTGCCAGGTCTCCCCATCATCGCGCGATACCACCAGCCTCCGCCCCTCCAGGCCAGCCAGAATCGCGCCAGACCCACCGTCAGCCACGACCGATAGGGCATCGGCGCCCGCCAGCATCGCACCTGGGAGAGACGCCGTCCACGCACCGTCAGCCGATCGATGGGAGAGCTCGCCCCGCATCGCGGCCACCAGAGATCCCGCTCCAGAACGCGAAGGCACGGCGACCAGCGCCGTCACCCCGTCCCCCCGCGCTCCATCGGTCATCGCCTCCCACGTCCGACCGCCATCGGTAGAGCGCTCGATTCCCTCGTCCAGACTGAGCGAGAACACCGTTCGATCGATGGCAAATCGTGGCGACAGGACCAGCCGGTCGACGGTCCGCGCGTACAGACCCTGATTGGCCGCCTGCCACGTCCGACCGCCATCGCGCGACACGGCAATTCCACGCGCCACAAGCGATGCGAGGAGCAACCGCTCCGCACCCAGACCCACCCACGCCAGGCTCAGCACAAGCCCGGGCAGCGCCAGGCCAGCACCCCAGGTCAGTCCAAGATCCGTGGACACGAGCAACTCAGTGTCCGTCGCCGCCATGATGGATGCGCCAGCCGGATCGACCGCCACGGCCAGCACACCCCGCCCCGCAGTCTCCTGGACCTCGTCCCAGCTTGTACCGCCGTCCTCGCTGATGAGGAGTCCGTCACTCTCCGTACCCGCCAGTACCAGCCCATCCTCCGCGAATCGGGGTGAAACGGCCAGGCACTGCACCGCCGTCTCATCGAACGGCAGGTCCAGCGCTCGCCATGCTAGGCCGCCATTTCGGGTCCGCGAGAGACCGGTCGCCGTGGCGACGAACCCCGTTTGATCGCGAGCAAAATCCGGCGAGAACGCGGTCGCGAGCACTGTCAGGTCCTGCAAGCCCGGATTCACTGACCGCCACCTTGTCCCGCCGTCATCGGAGCGCAACACGCCGTCCGTTTCCGTACCAGCGAACACAATATTCGCCGCCGGCGCCGCCAGGCACAGCACTCGCGAACCCGTCAATGCGTGCCGCCAGATCCGACCCCGATCGACGGACGTGAACACCCCTCCGCGGGCCGCCGCGTACCAGCGGCCGCCGTCACAGGCGAGCGACTCCACAAACGGTGGGCGCGAGCCGTTTGCCGGGTCGCGCCAGCTCAGGCCCCCGTCATCCGACACGAACGGACCGACGGGCGTACCGGCCAGCACCCGCTGACGGCCGGCCTCCGCCACCACAAGCAGCGATGTCACCGTGCCGCCCGGCCTCTGGCTCAGAAGCTCCCAGCCGCTCACGGCCGCAGCGCCACCCGCACGTTCCGTCTGTGCACCAGGACCTCCGCCGTCACCGCGGACCGAACGGCGCTCACCGCAGTGGAGACCGCCAGCCGCGTCACGTACGTCGCGTCCACGATGCCCGACTCCCACGCATCGACCCAGCGTCCGGCTAACACATCGTAAGTGGCGGTCGGTCCCCGCCTCGCTGCCCGTTCGGCAATGCCCCTGGCCTCGTGGCCGGCGTTCGCGGCGATCGCCCGCATGGGCTCGCACAGCGCTCCCGCCAGCGCCCGCAGGGCGAACGCCTCGTCACGAGCGCACCCCTCAGCCGCCGCTTCCAGCGAGCCGCGACAGGCCACCAGCGCGGCCCCGCCGCCAGGCACCACGCCGTGCTCCACCGCGGACCGCGCCGCCGTTACAGCCGCCTCCACCCGCACCTTCGTCTCGGCACGCTCGCTCTCCGTGGGCGCGCCCACCAGGATGCTCGCAGCGGCGCCGTTCAACTTTCCGATGCGCTCCTGCAGCTTTCCGCGCGCATGATCCTCGCCGCGGTCGAGAGCCCGGAGCTGCCCTTTCGCCGCCCGAACCCGCTCGCGGATCGCCGCTCTATCACCGTTCGGCCCCACCAGCCCAAAGTGGAGTCGTGAGGCCCAGGCCTGTCGCGCCGAGCCAAGATCTGCCGCTGTCGCGGACTCCAGCGGGTCTCCCGTCTCGTCACTGAAGCAGCGCCCGCCCGTCATTACTGCCAGGTCCGTCAGGATCTCGTGCCGCAAGGGCCCGTAGTGCGGGGCCTTGGCCACGCCCAGGCTCGCGAAATTCCCGCGCTCGCGATTCAGCAGCAACAGGGACAGCGCCGGATCCTTCACATCCGTCGCGACCACGAACAGCGACCGTACGCCGTGCTCCAGGCAGGACTCCAGCAACGGCACCAACTGGTCAGGCCGATCGATCGATGTCTCACAGCACAGCACCCTCGGGTGGTCCACCACCTGTGTGGCCTGCCCGCGTTCCAGAAGTGACGGCGAGACATATCCGGAGCTCCACCGAACCCCCTCGATGTACTCGATCTCCGTCTGGGGACCGTACGCCTCTTCCACCATCACCGCGCCATCCGGTCCCACCGTGTCCACCACCTGGCCGATCATCTCCGCCAGACGGTCATCCCTCACGGTCCCAGCGATCACCGCCGCGATCTGCGAAGGCAGATCCACCCGCCGGGTGAGCTCAGTCAGCCGGCCCAGCGCGATCTCCACCCCGCGATCCAGACCGCGCGCGACGGCCACAGGGTCCCCGCCCGCCGCCACGTAGCGCACCACTCGCTCCATCAGGGACTGGGCGAGCACCGCTGCCGTGGCCGCGCCGTCTCCCGCTCCCTCGAACGTCCGCCACGCCAGGTGGCGCACGATCATGGCGCCCATGTTCTCGAACGCATCCGGGATCTGAATCGTTCGCCTTGCGATCGTGGCGCCGCTGTCAAGGATCTCGGAAGGGCGGTTTCCCCACATGGGAGCGATCGCCACCGTCCTCGCCACCGGTCCCAGCGTCGGGCGGATCAATCGGGCCATCTGGCTCATCCCGGCCAGCAGCTTCCGCCGCGCTTCATCTGCCGCGAGGATGCCCGGATCAGGCCTCGGATCGCCGGCTCGGTTGGAGTAGCTCAGGCGGGTGTCCCCGCCGCCGACAGCTCAGAAACCGCCGGCATCACCCCATCGATGAACCGCCGCATCGAGCCCAAGACCGTCGCTTGATCCAGCCCGCCAATGTCGAACCAGCAGATGAAGTCCGTCGCGCCAGAGTCACGGTCGCGACGGATCTGCTCCAGGCAACGTTCCGCCGTCCCGTACGCCAACCGGTCCCACCACTCATCATCGCTGGACTCCTGTTCAGGCACCCAGGGATCGTTCCTGCCGGCCGTGATCCGCTGATCGTTCTTACCAAGGTGGTCCGCCACCCGCCGCTGCCAGCGCGTCTGCCACACCGCGTCCCGCGCCTCTGACTCCGACGTCGCAACGAACACGTGACGCTGGATCGCGATTCGGAACGGCTTCGCCGCGTGGGCCGAGCGCGCCCAGCGCTCGCGAAAGCGCGCGCACCACTGCTCTATCTGCGGCCGGGCACTGGGGCTGCCGGAGAAAAGCGGGAACGCGCCGTGCGCCGCCGCCCAATCCACGGACGCGTCGCTCTGGCACGCCACCCAGAGCTGCGGGTAGGGCCGCTGCAGTGGTTTGGGAAGCAGCGTGACCGGTGTACTGACCAAGAAGTGAGCTCCCTCGTGGGTGAAGTCGTCTTCCGTCCACGCCTTCACCATCAGGTCAAGCTGCTCATTGAACGTATCGCGGCTGTCCTCGATCCTCAGCCCCAGAGCGTCAAATTCCAGCCGCTGGTACCCGCGCCCCACGCCCACCTCCAGGCGACCGCCGGTGAGGATATCCGTGAGCGCGATGTCCTCTGCCAGGCGGAGCGGGTGCCAGAACGGCGTCACAATCACGGCCTGACCGAAACGAATCCTTGGCGCGCGAGCCGCCGCGTTGGCGATGAGCAAAAGGGGATTCACCGAGTAGCCGTAATTACTGAAGTGATGCTCCGCTATCCACGCCGTGTGGAAGCCATGCGCGTCCGCGACTGCTATCTGCTCCAACGTCTCGGCCATCCGCTGCTCGGGCGGCTGCATGTGCGGTGCACCAATAAGATGAAACGTCCCTAGCCGCATAGATCCTTGCCCTTCGCCGTGTCCCGAAACGCCGAAGGCGGCGCCAAGCATTCAGATGCTCGGCGCCGCCACGACACGCCAGTGGTTGGTGCGCTAGCCCTTCACCGAGCCAGCCGTAAGCCCCGCCACCATGAACTTCTGGCCCAGCATGTAAATGATGACCACCGGCACCGCGGTCAGCAAGGATGCCGCCATCAGCTCACCCCACGGCTGCACGTCACCGATGATGATCAGGTTGAGACCCACCGGTAGCGTGAGCACCTCTGACTTGGTCAGGAACATGTAGGCGTAAAGGAACTCATTCCAGGCCTGCGTCACCGCGAACATGGCCACCGCTAGCAGCGCCGGCCGCGTCAACGGCAGGATGATCCGGAAAAACGCCTGGAACCGGTTGCAGCCATCGATCATGGCCGCGTCCTCGAGCTCCTCGGGGATCGAGCGGTAGTAGCCCATCATCAACCACGTGGCAAACGGCAACACCACGCTGGGGTAGGTCAGCATCAGCGCCGCCTGCGTGTTGATGAGTCCCAGCCACACCAGAAGCTGATACAGGGGGATGAACATCAGCACGCTGGGCATCAGGTAAGCGATGAGCACTGACGTGCCCAGCACATTAGCCCCACGCCACTTCAGGCGGACCAGACCGTAGGCCCCAAGGCTCGCCACAGAGACCGAGATCAAGGTGGACACTAGCGACACGATGACGGTGTTGGCGTACCAGTTCACGAAGGGGATCTCCGTGAACAGCCAGCGGAAATTATCCAGCGTCCAGGGGTTGGGGTAGAACATGTTCGTGATTTGCTGAATCTGCAGCTTCGTCTTGAAGGCCGTGACGAAGATGAAGTAGAAGGGCAGCAGCTCGAACACCAGCACCACACCCAGCAGGGCGTACATGGCCGTCACCGAGGCGCTCCGCGTGGCCTTGCGTGGGAATAGCGGCTGGGAGCCCGCCGGCCGCACGGCCCGCGTTGCGCCCATCACGATGCGCTCCACCACGTCATTCACGACCCAGAAAATCACCATTGCACCACGCAGCACCATTCGTGCTGGCCAGAGCACCAGCATGGCGAATCGCCACACCGGCCCCTCTTCCTCCGCGGAGTGCGCCACATCCTCGCGCCGCATCATGTAGCGGCCCAGGAACAGGATCAGGATGAACAAGAGCGGCGCCACTGTCATGGCCACCGCGGTCGCGGCGCCGTAGCGGAACGCCCTGGCGTACTCGTACGCCAGAATCGTGTACAGACGAGTCGCTCCACCAGGGCCGCCGCCCGTCAAGATGTACGTCAGCGTGAAGCCGTTGAACGTGAAGATGGTGGACAGCAGCGTTGCCACGATGATCACGTACCGCAGTCCCGGCAGGGTGATGTGTAGAAACTTCCGCCACGCCGTTGCGCCGTCCACAGACGCCGCGTCGTATAGCTCTGTGTCCACAGCCTTCAGGCCGGCCACCAGCAGGATGATGAAAAACGGCGTACCAGCCCAAATGTTCACAAGCGTGACGGAGGGCAGCGCGGTGCTGGGATCACCCAGCCAGGGCAGCCCCTTGTTCAGCACGCCCAGCACGTTCACCAGGATGTAGTTCAGCGCGCCGAAGAGCGGGTCCAGCAGGACGCGCCAGGCCAGAGCCCGCACAACCTCGGGGATGATGTACGGCAACAGGATCAAGCCACCCAGCACAGAACCCCACCGCGGCACGTTGTGAAGGAGCAGCGCCGCGACCATGCCCACCCAGAACTTGAAGAACACGGACGCAACCGTGAACGTGATCGTCACCCACACTGCCCGCAAGAAGAAATCATCGCTCAGCAGGTTGGTGTAGTTATCGAAACCCACAAATGCGCCGATGCGTATCCCCACGAAGTTGAAGAAGCTCAGGTACATCGCGCGGAAGAACGGGTACCCGATCAACCCGAAGAGCAGCAGCACCATCGGCAGGACAAACAGGTACGCCGTGGGCCAGTCTCGGCCAAGAACGCGCTGGGACGTCTTGAACCAGGGTTGCGTCGCGGCCGGAGCCGCCGTGGCCAGCGAGCCCTGGGATATGACTTTCGTGGGAGCAGCCACGGGGAAAACCTCCGGTAACTGAGCCTAGCGAACGCCGCCGGGCGCAACACGGTGTTGCGCCCGGCGGTGTCGCGGAAGCCTGGGGACTATTCGCCCTTCAGCCCGTACTCCTTGAACACCTTCACCGCGCGGTCATGCGCCGACTTCAGCGCATCCGGGATCGCCTTGCCGGCCATGATCTCGCCGAACATGTCCGTCCACAGGTTACCCGTGACCAGCGCCGCCACGGCCGAGTTCGGCGGAGCCGGGAACTCGTCACCGGTGAACGTGGTCTTCGCAAGGACCTGGGCCTGCCACACCGGAGTGACCCGCTTCGCAATCGGGCTCTCCGTGATGACCTTATCGTCCCAGCCCTTCTCGTACGCTGGATACGCGTAACCGGTGCTGATCCGGAACACCTCGTTCTGGATGTCCTTGGACAGCATGAACTTGATTAGCGCATCACCGCCGTCACGGTTCTTTGAACCGGTCAACACGAACCAGCGGTTGCCGTCCACCCCATCCATGGTCCGGCCGGCGGAGCCAGCGCCCTTGGGGGTCGGAATTAGATAGGTATCGTCCGCAACGGGGTTCTTGTCCAGCACAGCCTTGGCCAGCAACGTGCCGGCGTTGTTGGTGAAGAAGATCTTCCCCGCCAGGTAGGCCTCATTATTGCCCGTGTCGTTCCACGCGTTCACGCCCGGCGGCAGCATCCGCGACCACTTCGGATCCGTGTACGTCTCCTTGAGGAACGTCAAGCCCGCGATCGCGAGCTCGCGGTACGGATCCTTGTTGAGCACCACGACCTGGCCAGCCTCGTCAACGAGCTGGGCGCCCCACATCTGGACGAACGTCCGAACGATGGTGTTGCCATCGCCAGAGCGGTTCGTGGTCATACCCCAGCCCCAGCTTTCCTTGTCCGGCTTAGAGGCCTTGAGCGCCGCCTCCCGGGCAGAGGGAAAGTCCGCGAAGTCCTTCTTGATGTCCAGGCCCGCTTCCTTCAGCGGCGTCTCACGCACCCACCAGGCGCCAGAGCGGCTGAAGTGGTGCACCGCAAGCACCTTGCCATCCAGCTCGGCGCGGCGCATCAGACCCGGCGAGACCGCGCCGAAGTCCTTGGAGATGTCCGCCTGCAGCGCCTTCACGTCCTGGACGAGATCCAGGAACTTGAGCTCGGAAGGCTGCAGCGTGTGGGTCATCGCGTCCGGGGCGTCGCCCGCCTGCACCGACGCGGTCAGCTTCTGCACCACGTTGCCGCCGCCCGCGAACGCCTCGGTGTACGCATGCTCGAGCTGATAGCCACCCTGCTCCGCGAACTCGCGGATCTTCTTCTCAATAAACGGGTGGTGCTCCGGGTGGAAGTCCTTCGCCTGGAGCACGGAAAGCTTGCCGCCCGCCTTCTTCGCCGCCGGCGCCGCGGCAGCTGGCTTGGACTCTGCCGGCTTCGCGGCCTCGGCTGGCTTGGACTCCGCCGGCTTCGCCGCTTCGGCTGGCTTGGACTCCGCCGGCTTCGCCGGTGCAGCCGGGGCCGCGGACTGGCCGCACGCCGCCGCGATCGGCAGCGACGCCAGCGCCGCGCCCATGCGCAGCACCACTCGCCGACTCACCGAGCGCCCGACCATCGTTCGCTCTTCACTCATCACCGATCCTCCTCGACCAATCGCGGACCGCGAATCCATTTCGCGCTCCGGCATCGGTTGTCCGAACACCTGGCGTGCCTGCGGCTAACCTCGCCTGGCATCCCCATGGTCGGTTCCACCCCTTGCAATCACCTGCTGCTTGCACGCGGATGACCCGCAAACATTGACACTTTTGTTGACACAAAGGCGCCTCAGTGCGATCAACGAATGCGCGACCCCAGACGTTGCCGAGGGAGTGTTCAGCCGCATTATCCCGGCAGGCCCGAACACTGTCAAGATCTTCCGACGCGATCTGACCACCAGATTCCCACGCCGCGTCAGATACACCCTCAATCGGGCGAAATGAACTTCCTCAGTCCAACCAAGAACAGCAGTCCGGCACCAACGGCCGTCAGCGGCACGATGCACGCAAACGGCGTCAACACCGGCACCATGTCACGGCGGATTCCAGGCGGCAGCGGGATCTCCGGCTGGAGCATTCGGCCGAACCACCAGAGCGTTACGACGCCTGCCAGAAGCGACACCGCCAGCGCCATCAGGCCCAGGCCGACCAGCCGCTCCTTGAGCTGCATCTCTTCCCTCTGGCGAGCTAGATGCCGGGGTTTGCCACCCGACGCGCCTGCGCCGAGGCCGCCAGCTCAGAATCCAGATTGAGCCGTAGCCGCAAGAGCTCCCGGAACGCCCGCAGGATCACCGCCGGCTTGGCACCCGTCGGCGTGCCGGCCAATCGCGGATAGTGGCCCACCGCCCGCTCGCGGATCGTGTAACCCAGTCGCCGTGCCTTGATCAGGAACTCCGCGCTAAACGTCGCCCCCGTCGCCCGTACGTCCACGCGATCCAGCACGCTCCGACGGAACAGCTTGAAGGCGCAGTCCACGTCCTCCGCCACATAGCCGAAGAACAACCACACCACCTTGTTCCAGCCCCAGCCGTTGAGCCGCCTGATCCAGGGGTCCGCGCGTGGCTTGCGATAACCAATCACCATGTCGTGGCCCTCGAGCAACGGCAAAAAGTCCCGTAGCTCGGACACGTCAAACTGCTTATCGCCGTCCGTCAGGAACACCAGGTCCTTCTCCGCGCTCGTAAATCCGGTCCACAGCGCCGAGCCGTAGCCGCGATTGACCTCGTGGGACACCAGCCGGACCCGCGGGTTCGCCGCAGACAGCCCCCGCACGATCTCGGCCGTGCGGTCTCGGCTACCGTCGTTGACCACGATCACTTCATAGTCCGGCGCCAGCGACTCCAGCGTGGACGCCATCGCGGCCACGCTGGCGGCAATGACCTCTTCTTCGTTGTAGGCAGGCAGCACGGCGGAGATGCTCTGCGTGCCCGTTTCCTGGATCGCTGCCAACCGGCCGACCTCCGACCAACCGTTTACCGGCCAGATTCTACTGGACGCCCGGATTCTACTAGACCCGTGAGTAGACGAAAGACGTCAATGCCCCAGAGCGCCTTAACCATGCGGCAGAGCAACCTCGCCGAGCGCTGAGCTCCTTTCCGTCCGGCCAGGGCGCTTGCTACGGTTCGCAAACCATGTCCCGCCGTCTCGCCCCCCCCGCACGCTGCCAGCACCCCGCATGAGGGCCGTCCTCCGGCGCGCCCACTGGCACCACCTCGCACTGCTGCTCGCCGCGTCCGCGCTTGCCGCCCGGCCAGAGTGGCGTTCGCCCTGGTACCAGGACGATCAGCTTCCCAGCGTCTTCCGGACGTACCACACGGACCTGGGCCACCACGCCGGGCTCTGGTTCCCGCGCGTCGCACCGGACCTGGGCTTTGGCTACGGCCAGCTGCTGCACCAGGTCTACCCTCCGTTGGGATTCGAGATCGCCACCTGGTTCCATGCCCTGGGATTTGGCTATCTGGACGCCGTCCGCGCCTTCTTTACTCTGTGCCTTCTGTCAGATGCATTCGGCATGTACTGCTACACGCGTCTCCTGCTACACGATCGCCGCGCCGCCGTCATCGCCGCCCTGGCTTACGTCTGGTCTCCCTACGTACTTCTGGATGCCCACAAGGGCGGCGACTTCGGTGAATCGCTTGGCATCGCCCTGTTGCCCTGGGCGCTCGCCGCCCTCCACCGCCTGTGCGACAGTGGCGGCGCGGTCTGGCTTGCCCCCACCGCCATTGCGCTGGCGGCCGTCCACCTGGGGCACAACATCACCTCACTCTTCTTCACCGGTCTCGCCTGCCTGTACGTCGCGGTCCTCGCCGCGCGGCAGGCCTGTCAACGGAGGATCCAGTCCGCCATCCGTGTCGCCGTCCTCGGCGCTGGCGCCATCGGGCTATCGCTCGCGCTCGCCGCCGTCTACTGGGCCCCAGCCCTGCTCGAGATTCAGTACAGCCGTATGAACGAGCAGCGGGAAGGCTCATTCGGCGTCTCCCGCTACCTCCACACGCTCCCAGAAGTCATCCAGCCCTCGCTTCTTGCCGACTATGACGGCGAGGCCGAGCACCAGTACGGCCTCGTCCTGAGCCTCCTCACGCTGGTCTCTATCACCGGACTCGCCGTTCGAATCGTGCGCCCTCAGGGGCGGGCCCATCCCATTCCACAGCCACTCGTCCTCGCCTGCCTGGCCCTGACATTTCTCGCCGTGATGGCACTGCAGCTCAACCCGTCGCGTCCGGTCTGGGACAACGTCCCGCTCGTTTCGTTCGCGCAGTTCCCAAGGCGGCTATTCCTTTTCGCCAGCCTCGCCGGCGCCCCCCTCATCGGCCTGCTCGCGCCGGCTGCAAACCCCCGCGGAGGCCTCGTCGCGATCGGAATTGGCCTCGCCCTCGCCAGCACGAGCCTCCCTGGGATCTGGATCCCCCGACCGGTCAGCGGCAGCCACGTCATCGCAGAGGATGACGTGGGCATCGCCACGCAGGCCGACCGCCGATTCGCCGACCGCAGCGCCTACGACGACTTCTTTCCTGCCTGGGTCCGCGAGCGCGCCAGCCAGATCCCCCAACCGGCCAGCCGCGCCCAGTCAGAGGTCTACGCCACCGCGAGCACCCTGCCCCCACCAACCGTCACACGGCTCGTCCTCGGCCATCTCACCATGGAGGCCACCGTCTCCGCATCAGAGCCCAGCAGCCTCACCCTCCACCAGTTCTATTTCCCAGGCTGGCAGGCCACGGTAGACGGTCTGCCCATCCCCGTCGCACCGTCCGGGCCGCTCGGCCTCGTCCAGCTCCAGATTCCACCCGGGCAGCACCTCGTCCTGGCGTGGTTGGATGACACGCCGCTCCGTCGCGCGGCGGCGTGCGTATCTCTCCTGGCTGCCCTGGCCACGCTCGCCCTCGCGATCCGGCTGGTAGGCTTGATACGCGTCGCCGTTGCACTCGCCATTACCGCGGCGGTCATCGGCACCCCGTGGCTCGTCCACCTCCGCTCCGCGCCTCCACCCCGGCCGGTGGAACACGTGGAGACTCCCGTCACTCCAAACGCCACGCTGCTCGCGTTTCGGCTGAGCAACGCGTCACCGCGCGTCGGCGACGACCTGGACGTCGAGCTCTCCTGGCTTGCTACCGCCTACGTCGCCGAAGATCAGCAGACCGGCGTGGTCCTGGAATCCACCTCGACCGGCGCGCGCCTCACCGAACGCTGGTCCCGGCCAAACCGCAACCGCACGCCCACCAGTAAGTGGATCCTCGGTGAGATCGTGCCAGATTTCCAGACCCTCCGGATCCCCAGCACCACGTTACCCGGACGCTACCGCCTCCTGGCCGGCATCCGTGGCCGGGGAAGCCCCGCGCTCATTCCAATCCGCGAGATCGAGATCCGCTAGCCCCGCACGTACATCATCCCACCAAGCTGGCGCGCCAGCCCCTTCAGCTCCAGCATGGTGAGCGTACTTGCCGCCACGGAGGCGGTCAGCCCGGCCGCCCGCGAAATGTCGTCCACGTGGAGTGGCTCGTCGCCCAACGCACCCATTACCGTCGCCTCCGTCGGGTCAACCGGCAGCTCCAGCCGCGCGCTCCGTTGCTCGATCACCGCCGTCAGGTGCAGCTCCTCCAGAATGTCCGCCGCGTCCGTCACCACCTTGGCCCCCTCCTTGATGAGTTGGTTGGGGCCTGCTGACGTCACGCTCAGGATCCCTCCGGGCACCGCGAACACGTCCCGCCCCTGCTCCGCCGCCAGATTCGCCGTGATCATCGCGCCGCTCTTGAGATCCGCCTCCACCACCAGCGTGGCAATGCTCAGGCCGGAGACCACGCGGTTCCGCCGCGGAAAGTGCTGCGCGTCCGGGGCGGTTCCCAGCGGGAACTCCGTAATCACGGCGCCAGACTTCACCATGTCTCGTGCCAGCCCCGTGTTCTCCTGCGGGTACATCCGGTCCAGCCCGCTCCCCAACACACCGATCGTCCGTCCGCCCGCTTCCAGCGCCGCATGGTGCGCCGCCGTATCGATCCCGCGCGCCAGGCCGCTCACGATGGTCACGCCCGCGCGCGCCACCTCGCTCACGATCCGCTGCACGACCTGGCGCCCGTAGCTGGTAGCGCGGCGGGTGCCCACCACCGCCACCGACCACTCATCCGCCGGCGTGATCTCGCCCCGCACGTACAGTACGGGCGGCGGATCAACGATCTCCCGCAGCCTCGGCGGAAACGCCTCATCGTCCAGCGTCAGCACCGTCACGCCGAGCCGCTGCAGCCGCGCCCACTCCTCCGCCGGGTCAAGCTTCTGCCGGAGCTGCACCAGCGACTGGATCGATCGCCGATCCAGGTCCGCCTCCGCCAGCTCCAGCTCGCTGGCCCGCCACGCGCGCTCCGCGTCGCCCTGCCGCTCGATCAGCCTCCGCACTCGCGCCGCGCCCACGCCCGCAACCATGCTCAGCAGCACCCAATACGCACGCGGATCTACGCGGGTTGACACACTCTGCTCCAAGTAGCGCGGTCCCTGGGGCGGCGCGCCTGTATTATCGCCGCACGCCAGACAGCGAGGTCCCCCGTGCCCACCAATCCGCACCCTCTATCCCTGTCCGTGGACTGGCCCGCCGTGACCGCGGAGGCCACCAGTCTCCTCTCGCAGTACATCCAGATAGACAGCTCCCACCCCGTCGGCGCCACCACGACCACCGCCGCCTTTATCGCCGACCTGCTCGCCACTGAGCACATCCAATCCACCATCTTCCCCACCGAGGACCCCAATAAGGTCAACCTCATCGCCCGCATTCCAGCCGAGCGCCCCACCGGCAAAGCCGTTCTCCTGAGCAGCCACATGGATGTTGTTCAGGCTCGCGCCGAGGACTGGACCTTTGACCCCTTCGGTGGCGAAGTCGCGGATGGCTACGTCCGCGGACGCGGCACGCTCGACATGAAGGGCATGGGCGTCATGGAGATCGTCGTCGCCCTGACCCTCCGCCGAATGGGCGTGCCACTGAGCCGCGACATCGTCCTGATGGCCACCTGCGACGAAGAGGTGGGCAGCGTGCTGGGAGCCAAGGTCCTCACCGAGCAGCACTATGACCTGCTGGATCCTGACTTCGTTCTAGACGAGGGCGGCTGCGGCATGCACGGGTTCTTCCAGGCAGGCACCGCCTTCACCGTCTCTGTGGGCGAGAAGCGAATCCTCTGGGCCAAGCTGGTGGCGGAGGCGGAGCCCGGGCACGCATCCATGCCGTGGGACCAGGCCGCCACGCATCGCCTTGTCCGCGCCGCCCACAAGCTCCTCAGCCAGCCGCCAGAAGACCGCGATTCCCCTGCCGTGGCCGAGATGCTCCGCCGAATCGGCGGCGAGGCCGCCCGCGAGGAGCTCTACAGCTACCGTGCCACCCGACCGCTGCTTCGAGACACCATCAGCCTCACCATGATGCAGGGCGGATACAAGATCAACGTGCTCCCGGAGCGCGCCGAGATGAGCATAGACTGCCGGCTGCTGCCAGACACGGACGAGCGGGCGTTCGTCTCCAACCTGGAGCAGCTCATCAGCGACCCGGGCGTCCGCGTTGAGGTCACCATCTGGCCAAACGCCGCAGACGCCACATCATCCTGGGCGGGGCCGGAGTTCGCCGCCGTCGAGGCAGCCTGCAGCGCATACGTACCAGACAGCATCGTCACGCCGTCCCTGTTCGTCGCGGGAACGGATGGCCGGTTTTTCCGCGCTCGTGGCGTGCCAGCTTACGGCCTCGTCCCCTGTGTGCTCACCGGCGACGATCTGAAAGGCTACCACGGTATCGACGAGCGCATCTCGGTCGCCAATCTCGAGCTGGGCGCCCGCATCATCTTCGACATCGTCGCCCGTCTGGCCACCCGCGTTGACTGAGGCCCCCGCACCGCATACACTCGGACAGCCGCCGGCCGCCCCGGCGCTGGGGAACGGAAGCATGCGATTCAAGATGATGTTCCTCCCGCCGCAGCGGGAGATCACCCGCCAGTGGGCCGAGAAGGTCGCCGTGGAGGTGCCGGAGGCTGACGTGGTAGTGGCCGAGACGGACGCGGACGTGATCCGCGAGATCCCGAATACGGACGCCGTCTTCGGCACGCTCAAGCCAGAGGCACTCCAGAAAGCCGGCCAGCTCAGGTGGCTCGCCGCACCTGCCATTGCGCCGCCCGCCGGCTACTACTACCCCGAACTGGTCGCTCATCCCGTCATAGCCACGAATTTCCGTGGCATCTTCAATGAGCACATCGCCGCCCACATCCTCTCGTTCGTGCTCGCGTTTGCGCGGGGGCTGCACATCTACGTGCCCCGCCAGTTCAAACACGAGTACAGGCCCGAGCCACTGGACGCCGGCACCGTCTACCTGCCCGAATCCACCGCCGTGCTCGTAGGCGTGGGAGGAATCGGCGCGGAGACCGCCCGTCTGCTCGCCGCCTTCGGCATCAAGGTCATTGGCATCGATGCCCGGATCGAGAACAAGCCAGAGCACGTCGCTGAGCTCCACCGCCCCGAGGAGCTTGACACCCAGCTACCCCGCGCCGACTTCGTCATCCTCACCATCCCCCACACCCCCCAGACGGAGGGGCTCTTCAACGCCCAGCGCTTCGCTCTGATGAAGCGGACCGCTTTTTTCATCAACATCGGCCGCGGCATGACCACAAAGCTCGACGCGCTCAATCAGGCCCTGCGCGCTGGCACCATCGCCGGCGCTGCCCTGGACGTTTTCGAGATCGAACCGCTCCCATCCGAGCACCCGCTCTGGACCGCGCCGAACGTGTTCCTGACGCCGCACACGGCCGGCTTTGGCCCGTATCTGGACGATCGTCGCCAGGAGCTCCTGGTGGACAACGCGCGTCGTTTCAGCGCTGGTCAGCCCCTACGAAACGTGGTGGACAAGGCCAACTGGTTCTAGCAGGACGCTTCCAAGACGAGACGCTTCCAAGAAAGGGAGGAGACCCAGCATGATCGAGAACACCATTCTTAAGAAGAACCGCTTTGGCCACAAAGCCCTGGTCCTCGGCCTCACGTTCCCGTGCGCCGAGCTCGTCGAATACGCCGCCCACGTTGGCTTCGACGCCATTAACCTGGATGGCGAGCACGGCGCATTCACCCCAGAGTCGGTTGACCTTATGTGCCGCGTGGCCAACGGCTACGGCATGTCGGTCACCGCCCGCGTGCCCAGCATCGATCCATGGATGATCAACCTCTGGCTGGATCGCGGACTTCAGGGCATACTGGGCCCGCACATCGAGACCCGCGAGGAGGCCCAGCGCCTGGCGGATGCCTGCCTCTTCCCGCCGGACGGCAAGCGCTCCTGGGGCGGCGGCCGCGGCACCAGCTTCAACGAGGACGCTTCCCTGAACCACATCTACGGCGGCAAGCTCGGCTTCGCCCGCTGGTCCAACGCCAACATGATCGTCTCCGCCCAGATTGAGTCCAAGCGCGGGTACGACAACTTGGACGAGATCCTCCAGGTCACGGGCTTGCATGTCATCGCCGGCGGGCCAAATGACTTCGCCGCCTCGCTGGGCCATCCCGGCGAGCCGGACCACCCAGAACGCCGCCGACTCACCGACGAGATCGAGCGACGCGCCCGCGCCGCTGGCAAGCTCGCCTCGGGAGACACCACCGTCACAATGGCGGTCCAGGAGCTCATGCTCTCCGCTGGCCGCGCCTTCGTGGAGCGCCACGGCAAAGAGAAACTTGGGGCCTAACCGGCCCCGTGCCCACACCACCGCCTCTAGCCTGGAGCAGACCTTGATCGACCTCGCCGCCTACCCGCTTGAATCGATCGCCGCCAGAGTCGGCACGCCATTCTGGCTCTACGATGACGGCATCCTTCGCCAGCGGATGCAGGCACTCGCCCAGCTCACCGAAGGCTCCGGCCTCCAGGCGCGCTACGCCGTTAAGGCCAATCCCGCCCGCAAGGTGCTAGATGCCGCGCGCGACGCCGGCCTCTGGATAGACGCGGTCAGCGGCAACGAGATTCTTCGTGCCAAACGAGCCGGGTTCGCCATGGGCAACGAGCCGCCCGTGGTCATGTACACAGCGGACGTGTTCCGTGATAACGCGCTAAGCGCCGTAGTGGGTGAGGGTGTGCTCCCAAATGTGGGCTCGCTCGGCATGATCCGCCAACTCCGCGAGCGGGGCTACCGCGGCCCCATCGCCGCGCGGATCAACCCCGGCTTCGGCCACGGTCACGTCCAGGCGTGCGACACCGGCGGCCCGTCCTCCAAGCACGGCATCTGGTTCGAGGACGTAGCACAGCTCAAGGCGCAGGCCGCGGATGCCGGCTATCCAATCGTCTCGCTGCACGCGCACGTCGGCACTGGGCCGCAGATCCGCGAGTTCGATGCCAATATGCGCCGTCTCGTCAACCTCTTCGGTGAGCTCATGGGGGACTTCCCCCAGGCCCGCGCCGTCAACCTGGGCGGTGGCATCCCCCACCCCTACCGGCCCAGCGCGGAGGCGTACGACCTGGCGTGGTATCGGCCAATCCTCAGCGAGGCCGCCGCATACCTCACCAACACCACGGGACGCGATGTCCGTGTGGAGATCGAGCCGGGTCGCTACCCCGTGGCCGGCATGGCCATCCTCGTCGCCCGCGTCCACGACGTGAAGGCGACCCGGACCAACGAGAAGGGACCCGGCAACCAGTTCATCATGGTGGACGCCGGGTTCAACGACCTAATCCGTCCGGCGATGTACGGCTCCTACCACCACATCTCCATCGTCGGCACCGGCGCGTCCCGACCGGCCGAGCCGTTCGTCGTGGCCGGGCCGCTCTGCGAGAGCGGGGACGTCTTCACGCGCGACGACCAGGAGCTACTAGACCCACGCCCGCTGCCCCGACCCGACGTGGGCGACCTGCTGGTGCTCCATGACGCCGGAGCCTACGGCACCGCCATGAGCTCCAACTACGTATCGCTCGGCCGCGCCCCCCAGGTCCTGTGGTCAAACGGCTCCGCCAGGCTCGTCTCCCGCCGCGAGACGCTTGACGACATCGTCCGCCTGGAGACGGACGAGCCGCTCTAGGCACTCTCGGCTCCCGCGAACAACCGACGCGCGTTTGACAGTTCCGCTTGATTGTGGTACACGCTCCCCCGAGGGGTGACATCGCGGCCTGGCAGCCGCTCACCCCCGGGGCACAGCGTGTGTGCCCCACGTGTGACCGGCCACGCTCGAGGAGGAGTGAACGCCATGGAGTCACCGCGCGGTACGTCGCGACGCGATTTCTTCGCGTATTCGTTCGGAGCAGCTGGTATGGGCTTGCTGGCAGCTTGCTCGCCGCAAACTTCGCCGCCCAAGCCAGAGGGCAAGCCCACCGACGCGGCAAAACCCGCCGCGCCAGCAACTCCGGCAGCCCCTGCCGCCGCCAAGCCCGCTGACGGGGCCAAGCCGGCGGCGGCTGCCAAGACCGAAGAGAAGATAGGCAAGCAGCTCATCGGGAAGCTCGAGGGCCCTGAGATCATCACGGACGCCTCCAGGTTCCCCAAGGCGTTCAAAGAGGCTCCCATGCTCGCTGAACTTGTCAAGGCCGGCAAGTTGCCGGCCGTGGATCAGCGAGTCCCACAGGAGCCGCTCGTCGTCAAGCCGGTCCACGAGATCGGCAAATTTGGAGGCACCTGGCGGCGCGGTTTTACCGGCCCGGCCGACAAATGGAACGGCTACCGCTCAGCCTCAGGCCCAGACCATCTACTGTTTTGGGACTACACCGGCGACAAAATCGTTCCGAACATCGCCCGCGGCTGGGAGTTGAGCGCGGATGGCAAGACCACCACCCTCTTCCTGCGGAAGGGGATGAAGTGGAGCGACGGCCAGCCCTTTACCGCGGACGACTTCATCTTCTGGTACGAAGACATCTTCCAGAACAAGGAGCTCCTCCCCGCGCTGCCCGCCGCCACCGCCATCAACGGCAAGCAGGGCAAGATGGAGAAGGTAGACCAATCCGCCGTTCGCTGGGTATTCCCGGAGCCGTACTACTTCTTCCCAGACGTGCTGGCTGGCTCCACCCCCATCTCCAGCCACGCCTACATGGGTGACCCCACCGGCGTCGGCATGTGGGCACCTGCGCACTATCTCAAGCAGTACCACCCCAAGTACACGGCCAAGGACCAGTTGGACAAACAGGTTGCCGAGGCCAAGTTTGACAACTGGGTGGCTCTCTTCAAGTTCAAGAACGACTGGGCACTGAACCCTGACCTACCGGTCGTCGCCGCCTTCAAGACCGTCTCGCCGATCAACACACCAAACTGGACGCTGGAACGCAACCCCTACAGCATCTGGGTCGACACCGAGGGCAATCAGCTCCCGTACATCGACAAGATCCAGATGACGCTCGCCGAGAACCTCGAGGTACTCAACCTTCGTGCAATCGCGGGCGAGTATGACCTGCAGGCGCGCCACATCGACATTGGCAAGCTCCCCGTGTTCCTCGAGAACCAGCAGAAGGGCAATTACAAGGTCAACCTGGACGTCGCCGACTACGGCGGTGACATGGTCATCAAATTCAATCTGAGCTACGAAGAGCCCGAGCTCTTCAAGTGGTTCAACACGGCGGACTTCCGCCGCGCCCTCTCGCTGGGCATCGATCGCGAACAGATCAACGAGACCTTCTGGCTCGGCACTGGCACGCCCAGCTCAGTCGTACCCGCGGACACAAACAAGTACAACCCCGGCCCCGAGTTCCGCACCCTATGGTCCACGCTAGACGTGAAGAAGGCCAATGAGATGCTGGACAAGATCGGCCTGGACAAAAAGGACGGCGAAGGCTTCCGTCTTCGTTCAGACGGCAAAGGCCGTCTGCGACTCGAGATCACTACGCTCGGCGGTCAGTTCGTCCAGTTCACCCGGATCTCGGAGATGATCCGCGAACAGTGGAAGAAGATCGGCATCGAGCTCGTCGTCCAGGAGACTGAGCGCAGCCTCGCCATCAAACGGGCCACCGCCAACGAAACCCAGCTCTACGCCTGGAACAATGATGGCAGCGAGCACCTCTTCACCTTCCCGTCCCACGTGTTCCCGATCGATGGGCTAAGCGCCAGCGGACCCCTCTTCGGCCAGTGGTTCCAGACCGCCGGAGCCCAGGGAAAGGAGCCGCCGGCCCGCCTCAAGGAGCTTATGGAGAAGTTCAAGCGAGCCTACGGTGTGCCGCAGGCTGAGCACGTCCAGCTTGGAAAGGAAGTCTGGAAGATCGCCGCGGAAGAGGTGTTCATCATCTCCGTTATCGGACTCGGCGCGGCTTCGCAGGGCGTCCGCATCACCAAGAACAACCTCGGCAACACGCCCGCCCGAATGTACAACAGCCCAGACGGCAAGACGCCAGGCATCTCGCGTCCGGTCACGTTCTACTTCAAGTCCTAAATGAAATAGGCCGGGAGGCGTGGGCGCCTCCCGCGCCGCCTCTGCGCGCCAGGCTCCACGACGGCCGACGGGCCTTAGCGATGCGCGCCATTCGAGCACAACATTTCCTCCGCTACCACTTCCGAGACGGCAGGTTGACTGTCGCCGGGACCGACGAGCGTCAGCAGTACGGAGTCGCTCTCGAGCCTGCTGGATGTCCGGGCGCAAACGATTCGGGCTTGGCGGTCGGCGGGTCCTATGCCCGTTGGCGACCCGCCCCACGAACTCGTGATTTGGACACGGCGCTCTGCCTCAGACTTGCGGTACGCTCTCAACGAGCTGCGTGCCACGCGTCCGCGTAGGCCCTGAACGGGCCTATCTCCGGACTCCCGCGCCGCGCCAGCTCCCGCCACACAGTCTAGGAGCATCCCGCATGCGCCAAACACCCCAGCTCGTCCTCGCGCTGGCCACCGCGACCATCCTTGCCGGCGCGATCGCCGGCCCATCCTCGCGGGTGGCAGACGCCCAGGCCGAATGCACGTTCAGACGGGGCTTCGACGAGCTTCACCGGGCTATGCCCGATCTTGTCGGCGCATGCTCAGAGGACGAGCAGGTGGATCCTGAGACAGGTGACCTTACACAGCGCACCACGACCGGTCTCCTGATGTGGCGCAAACGGGATAACTGGACGGCCTTCACTGATGGCCCGAACACGTACCTGCTCGGGACGGCCGGAATCGAGTGGCGTGCGACGGACGGGCCTCGCCTACCGTGGGAATCGAGCCTGCCACCCCCCGCCGCTCCCGGCCGCGGTGTCTTACTGAGAGAGATCTTCGACGATCCGCGGTCGGTGTGGTGCTCGCATGATGGAACGAGCGCCGACGGGCACATGTTTGGCTGCGTCAACGGCGAATATGTCATCGCCGGTGTCCTCCAGGGGCACTTCGCCCTGGAGCCGTCTGTCGGGAGATACGCCAACGCATCGATCGCGATAGACGCACGTCTACTTGGCGGCTCAGAGGGCCGCGACCTGCTCCTGAACTGCCGCGATCAGCGCCCAGGATCGCGCTCCGTCAACTTGCTGTCGGTCATGCCGGCAACACAAGAGTTCTTCATGAGCCGGTTCATCCAGGGCCGGGTAGAGATGCTCGTCCCGCCTACCAGATCAGAGGCCATCCGCCCCGGCAACGAGAATAATCGTCTCGAGCTAACTTGCGCTGGAGATCGCGTCACCGCCTATGCCAACGGCGTCGAGCTCGGATCGTTTCGGGACAACCTGTTGCGTTCCGGGTCGATGGGATTTGGCGTTGGCAACGTCTCTGCGGAGCCGCTGTCAATCCGCGCCAGTTTCGATAACCTCGTGGTTGAGGAACGATAGGCGGCTGTCACTCGACACCCTCCAGTACGAGTAGCGCACCGCATCCTCCCACCTCACTCCCCTTGCACCGCATCACCAACGCGTCGCATAGCAGCAGACTGCGTCGGCGACGATGACACTCACCCGACACCCGCGTCAACGACGATATGGTAACGTCTTCATTACCAATCACATGCATACCCTGGACGCACTTGGCAACTCCACTCGTCGCGCCATTCTGAGTGAGCTCCGAGACCAGCCGCTCTCGGTTGGCGACCTCGCCAGCCGATTCCCAGTCAGCCGTCCGGCCATCTCACGCCACTTGCGCATCCTGGAGATAGCCGGACTGGTCGAATCCCATTCAGAGGGAACGCGCAGCCTCTACGTTGTTCGCTACGCGGGCCTCAACGCCCTACGCGAGTACCTGGACGAGTTCTGGGACGCCGCCCTTCGTCGCCTGGAAGCCATCGCCAGTGGCGAAGCGAACTGACCCATGATCAGTCACAGCGTCCTCCTCCGTTGCTCGCCAGAACGCGCCTTCACGCTCTTCACCCAACACATCGACTCCTGGTGGCCGGCGGAGCGACGCCACGCCGGCGACCAACGCACGGAGGTCTTCCTGCTGCCCAATGGCCAATTCTTTGAACGCACCGCGGCTGGCCACCAGATCCCCCTGGGCAAGGTGGTGGCCTGGGAGCCGCCCGACCGCATCGTCCTTGACTTCTACCCGGGCACGGATCCGGACCACCCCACCGAGGCCACCATCACCTTCAGTCGCGAAGGCGCACGAACCCGCGTGACGGTGCAACACCGTCCTCTCGCTGCCAGCGAGCATCTCTGGGAGGATCGTGCCCCCCGCTACGTTCGCTCATGGGAGATCGTGCTGGACGCGCTCGGATCCGTCGATCTGGTCCGCCCTGGTAACGCTTCAGTTACCATTGAGCCACTAAAGGAGCCGAGATGAAGCGTTTCAGCACCACCCTCGCCATCGCAGCGCCCGCGGAACGCATCTGGCAGATCCTCACGGACGCGTCGGCCTATCCGACCTGGAACAGCACCGTGGACGGCGTAGACGGGCGTATCGCACTCGGCGAGAAGGTCACGGTGCGCGCCAAGATCAGCCACGGCCGCGCGTTCCCCGTCACGGTCCGTGAACTCGAGCCAAACAAGCGAATGGTCTGGAGCTCCAGCATGCCGCTGGGCCTATTCAAGGGCCAGCGCACCTTCACGCTCGACCCATTGCCGGACGGCACCGTCGAGTTCGCCATGACCGAAGTGTTCACCGGCCTGCTCGCGCCGCTGATCGGGAAGTCCATCCCGGACCTGCAGCCCGCGTTCGATGCGTTTGCCGAGTGCCTAAAGGCGTGCGCCGAGACCGCGGGGTAGATCAGGCCGCCGCGGCCGCCACGATCGCGGCGAACGAGTCCGCTTTCAGGCTGGCACTGCCCACCAGCGCGCCGTCGATATCCGGCTGAGCCAGCAGTTCGCGCGCATTATCCGGCGACACGCTGCCGCCGTACTGGATGCGCGTCCGGGTCGCCACGTCCCGTCCAAGCACGCGCGCAAGCTCGTCGCGGATCACGGCGCAGCCGCCGTTGGCGTCAGCAACCGTCGCCGCCCGCCCGGTGCCGATCGCCCACACCGGCTCGTATGCCACCACCAGTCCGCCCGGCTCGGACACACCGGCCAGCGCCGCGCTCACCTGGCGGCGCAGCACGACCTCCGTCGCCCCCGCCTCGCGCTCTGCAAGCGTCTCCCCCACGCAGAGGATCGGCGTCAGCCCGCCTGCGAGGACCGCCGCGAGCTTCTGCTTGACCACCTCATCCGTCTCACCACAGAGCTGGCGTCGCTCGGAGTGCCCCACGATCACGTAGTCCACCAGTCCGGCCAGCATGCCCACGCTCACCTCCCCCGTGAACGCCCCCTTTGACTCCTGATGTGCGTTCTGTGCGCCCACCTTCAGCGCCGCGCCCGCTCGCTCTCGCACCCCCGCCAGCGACACGAATGGCGGGCACACCACCACCTCAACGCCGCGCAACGCCGCCACGGCTGCGGAGACCGCGCCAGCCAGGTCAAAGGCCTCCGCTAGCGTCGTGTTCATCTTCCAGTTGCCCGCCACAATGGGCACCCTGCGCTCACCCGTCAACTAGTCCTCCACCTGGCCGCTACACGTCAGCCAGTGCCGCCACACCTGGAAGCTCCCGACCCTCCAGGAACTCCAGCGTCGCCCCACCGCCCGTTGAGATGTGCGTCATCTTGTCGGTCAGCCCAAGCTGCTCCACCGCGGCCACCGACTCGCCGCCGCCGATCACCGTCGTCGCGCCGCTCCTGGCCAGGCTCTCCGCCACCGCCCGCGTCCCCGCGCCAAACGCTGCAATCTCGAACACTCCCATCGGGCCGTTCCACAGCACCGTCCCGGCCGCGCCCACCACACTGTCGTACCGGGCCGCGGTGGCCGCGCCGATGTCCACGATCGCCCAGCCATCAGGCACCGCGTCCACGCCCACTGTCCGCGCATCCGCCCCCTCGCGCACGGCTTCGGCCACCACCACATCGGTCGGCAGCAGCAGCTCCACGCCGCGCGCCGTGGCCTTGTCCAGCAGCCCCGCCGCGGTCTCCACTAGATCTGCCTCCAGCAACGACGCGCCCACCTTCAGCCCGCGCGCGCGCAGAAACGTGTTCGCCATGCCGCCGCCAATCAGGAGCACGTTCACACGCTCGAGCATACTCTCGAGCACCGCGAGCTTCGTAGATACCTTTGCCCCACCCACGATCGCCACAAACGGCCGCCGCGGCTCTGACAGCAGCCCGCCCAAAGCCGAGACCTCTTTCTCCATTAGGAGACCGGCGTACGCCGGCAGGAACGCGCACACACCCACGGTGGATGCGTGCGCCCGGTGCGCCGTGCCGAATGCGTCGTTCACGTAGAGGTCCGCCAGTGCCGCCAGCTTTCGGGCAAAGTCGGGGTCGTTCTTCTCTTCTTCCGCGTGGAACCGCAGGTTCTCCAGCAGGCACACGTCACCCCGCCTCAGCCGCCGCACCGCCTCCCACGCCTGAGGCCCCACGCAATCCTCCGCCATAGTCACGGGAATCCCAAGCTGGGAGCTCAGCTCACGCGCAACCGGCGCCAGGCTCATCTCCGGCCGCCGCTCACCCTTCGGGCGTCCAAAGTGGGCCATCAACACCACCGTTGCCCCGCGCTCTCGCAGCAAGCGTAGCGTCGGCAGGGTCGCCACGATGCGCGAGGCGTCCGCCACCCGACCGTCCGCGCCGAGCGGCACGTTGTAGTCCACCCGGACCAGCACGGTCTTGCCGCTGACGTCTACGTCGCGGATCGATCGCTTCACGCGCTTACTCCGTCAGGCGCTGAGTCGCTGTCCCACGAAGTTGGTGATGTCCGCCAGCCGATTTGCATAGCCCCACTCGTTGTCGTACCACGACACTACCTTGCAGAAGTTCCCGCCAATCATCAGCGTCTCCATGGCACTGAAGATCGATGAGTGGGTGTTTCCCTTCAGATCGCTGGAGACTAGCGGCTCCTCGGTGTACTGCAAAATCCCCTTCAGCGGCCCCTCGGCTGCCTTGCGCATGGCCTCATTGATCTCTGCCGCGGACGTGTCCTTCTGGAGCGTCGCCGTGAAGTCGATGACGGACACCGTGGAGACCGGTACCCGGAACGCCATGCCCCCGAACTTGCCCTGAAGCTCTGGAATCACCAGGCCCACCGCGCGAGCCGCACCCGTGGCAGCGGGCACAATGTTCATGGCTGCCGCCCGCGCGTCCCGCAGGTCGGATGTCGCCACATCCAGGAGCCGCTGCGAGTTCGTGTACGCGTGTACCGTCGTCAGCAGCCCCTTGTCTATCCCGTAATTATCGAACAGCACCTTCGCCACCGGCGCCAGGCCATTCGTCGTGCACGAGGCGTTGGAGATCACGTGGTGTTTGGCGGGGTGGTATTTCCCCTCGTTCACGCCCAGCACCACGGTGATGTCCTCGTTCCGCGCGGGTGCCGAGATGATCACCTTCTTTGCGCCGGCGTCCAGGTGGGACTTGGCCTTCGTCGCGTCCGTGAAGAACCCGGTGGACTCCACCACCACGTCCACTCCCCAGGCCTTCCACGGGATGTTCGCCGGATCGCGCTCCGCGGACACCTTGATGTCGTGCCCGTCAATGATGATCGCCCCGTCCCGCGGCTCAATCGTCCCCGCATGCACCCCATAGTTCGTGTCGTACTTGAAGAGGTGGGCGTTCGTCCGAGTGTCCAGCAGGTCGTTAACACCAACGACCTCCAGCGTGTCCGCGTAGCGCCCCAATATCACCTTCAGCGCCTGGCGGCCAATCCGTCCGAACCCGTTGATCCCCACTCGTACCGTCACGAGCGACACTCCTCTCGGCGCCCCGCGCCACTACCACCGGAACCAAGACGACGGACTGAACCGTCCGCCGGCCCGATTATAGACGCGACAGAAGGTGCGATCCGAGGGTCAGTTGCCCCCGAACGCCGAGGCTCCCGCGTACACCGCGCTGCCGCCCAGCATCTCCTCGATCCGCAGAAGCTGGTTGTACTTGGCCACTCGCTCGGAGCGCGCCGGCGCGCCAGTCTTAATCTGCCCGACGCCCGTACCCACCGCGAGGTCCGCGATGGTCACGTCCTCCGTCTCGCCGGATCGATGCGACATGACCGCGGTGAACCCCGCGCCGGTCGCCATATTCACCGCCGCCAGCGCCTCGGACACCGTACCGATCTGATTCACCTTCACCAGGATTGAGTTGGCCACCTCGCCCTGGATTCCGCGCGCCAGGCGCTCCACGTTCGTCACGAACAGATCGTCACCTACCAGTTGGACGCTTCCCCCGATCCGATCGGTCAGCAGCCGCCAGCCGTCCCAGTCATCCTCGGACAGGCCATCCTCGATGGAGACGATCGGATACTCGCGCGCCAGCGTCTCGTACAGCGCAACCATCTCCTCGGCGGACTTGCTGGTGCCCTCGCGCGGTAGCACGTACCGACGCGTCGCCTCATCGAACAACTCGGTAGCGGCCACGTCCAGGCCCAGCACCACGTCCACACCTGGCCGGTAGCCCGCCTGCTCGATCGCCTCGATCATCAGGTCCAACGGCGCACGATTGTCCACTAGACTCGGCGCAAACCCACCCTCGTCCCCAACGCTCGTCGAGAGCCCCCGGCTGTGCAGCACGGCGCGAAGCGCGTGGTACACCTCGGTGCCCGCCCGCAGCGCCTCCCGGAACGATGGCAGGCCCACCGGCAGCACCATGAACTCCTGGAAGTCCGTGCTGTTCTCCGCGTGCTTGCCACCGTTCAGGATGTTCATCATCGGGACCGGCAGCAGCCGCGCATTGATGCCGCCCACGTAGCGGAACAGCGGCACCCGCTGCTCCTCCGCCGCCGCCCGCAGGCACGCGAGCGAGGCCCCCAGAATAGCGTTTGCCCCCAGGTTCTCCTTGTTCGTTGACCCGTCCAGCTCGATCAACGCCGTGTCAACCGCACCCTGGTTCAGCGCCTCCATCCCCCGCAGTGCCTGCGCGATCACCCCGTTTACATTGCCAACGGCCTGTTCAACGCTCTTGCCGCCGTAGCGCGCGGGGTCACCGTCCCGCAGCTCCGCTGCCTCGTGCGCCCCAGTCGAGGCGCCGGATGGGACCGCCGCACGCCCCGCCACACCGCTCTCCAGGTAGACCTCAACCTCAACGGTCGGATTGCCCCGCGAGTCGAGGATCTGGCGACCGTGCACACCGCGGATTGCGCTCAAGAGACGCTCCCGAAAACCACAGACTGAACCCCGGAGGATAGCACAGGCATCCGCGCTGGTCGGCGTGGCCATGTGCTACCCTCCGCCGACGGCCGGGCCCGCACGGCACGGCGCCTGGAGCACCTATGTACGCCCCCACGAGCGAGATGTCCTCGCGAGATGCCTACCGCCTGCTCATCGGCTCAGTGCTGCCACGCCCTATCGCCTGGGTCTCCACCCAGTCAGCGGACGGCGTCCCCAACGTGGCGCCGTTCAGCTTCTTCACCGCGGTCACCTCACACCCGCCGACGCTCCTGTTCTCCCCGAGCCACCGAGACGGCGTTGACAAGGACACCCTGGCGAACATCCGGGCCACCGGCGACTTCGTTGTGAACGTCGTGACGGAGGACCTGGCCGAGGCCATGAACCTCACCTCAGAGGATCTGCCCCGCGGCCGCAGCGAGTTCGAGGCCGCCGGCGTCACGCCCGCCCCCGCCAGACTCGTCAAATCGCCCCGGGTAGCGGAGTCGCCTATCAGTATGGAGTGCCGCCTCGTCCAACTGGTGGACGTAGGCCAGGGGCCCAGCGCGTCAACCCTGGTCATTGGCGAGGTCCTCGCCTGGCATATCCGCGACGACATGTACGACGCGGAGCGCGTTCACGTTCGGTTCGACAGGCTCAACGCCGTGGGCCGCCTCGCAGGCGACTGGTACTCGAAGACTCGCGATCAGTTCGAGATGATCCGCCCCAACCCCAACTACCAGGGCCGCTAGGCATAGCACCTTCGCGCAGACGAGGGTGACCCCCTCGGGCTCCGGGCTCAGCCGGAGGTGCAATCCACCTCCGGCCGGACGCCCTAGAGGTCAGCCAGCGCGGAGACGAATGCCGCCTTCGGGTCCTCGATGGCCTGAACCGCCACCGCCCGCGCGTCGTCTGCCTCGGGCACGTTGAAGCTCATCCACTCGGAATCGCCTGCGTCCAGCTTCAGCACATGGGTCGCGCTCGTCGCCAGGATCGAGCCATCAGCCCGCAGCAGCACGATCAGCAGCCGAAACTCCTGTGCATCGCCCGTGGGGTTCCCCACCGGCAGCTCGACCAGCGCGGTGCCCAGCGGGTACACGGTCAGCACGGGGCGGCCGACCGCGATCGGCGCCGCCTGGGCGGATACGCTAGCCGGCCACGCGGCCGCGGCCGTCACCATCAACGCGGCTGCCACCGCCGAGATCCACAGTCGAAGCGTGTTCATGCGACCAAAACGCCTAAAACGAGCATTCGAACGCGTCGAGTCTAACACATCCGTCACAATCGGGAACGACCGGCACCCTCTATGGGTGACGGCAGCGGTCCCGGGGCCAGACGCGGGATTGCTCCCGCCAGACCACACGCCCATACTTCTGTCGTGTCCACCCACGCCTCGGCTCGGATGGCTGCAACCTCGCCCCCGCTGAGGCGTCCCACGCCCGCGCTGGCCAGGCTCGCCCTGGTTCTTGCCGGCATCGCCACGCCCATCCTGGTCGTGGAGCTCGTCCTGCGGTTCCTGGGGCCCGTCTTCCCCGGCAACTACGACACGGGTGCCTACCTGGTACGCCACGAGTACTACGGCCACTACCACCCGGCCAGCTACCAGGGCTGGATCCGCCGAGACGAGTACACCGTGTTCGTCCGGACCAATGCGGCTGGCCAACGCGGTCCGGACCTGTCACTCGCCAAGCCTCCCGGTACGTTCCGGATCCTCCTGCTAGGCGATAGCTTCGTGGAGGCCGTCCAGGTCCGGGAGTCAGAGCGGTTCGCCGATCAGCTTGCGGCCGTGCTGAATCAGACCGCTCGCACGGACCGAGTCGAGATCATCGACGGCAGCTGTGGCGGCTGGGGCACCGCCCAGGAGCTACTCTATCTCCAACACGAGGGCTGGCGGTACCAGCCCGACCTCGTACTGCTCGTCGCCTACATCGGCAACGACGTGGCGAACAACAGCCTCGAGCTCGAGCTTGACGGCCGACTGAACGTAGCGCTGAAGCCCTACTTCCGACCCGGTGCAAACGGTGGCCTGGAGCTGCTGGAGCCGCGGCCGCCCGTCCCCACACTCAGCGAGAGCATTGGACTCTCGCTGCGCGAGCGCTCCAGCGCCTACAACCTGCTCGAAAGCGGCGTCCTGCAGAAACTCTCACTGGACGATCACTGGGCCGCGTGGCGAGACCTCGACGCCCTGGTGGAGCCGCGAAATCGCGGCATGGAGCTCTACCTCACCGACGTCAACGACCGCTGGCGTGAAGCCTGGACCATCACCGATCGGCTCGTCGCCCAGACCGCCGAGCAAGCTGAGCGCGTCGGCAGCCGCTTCGCTTTGGTCACCATCCCAACCAGGATCCAGGTCTATCCGGACGCCTGGCGGGACGCCGCCGGGCCAGACCGTGGCCGCTCCCAGGGCCTGGACCCACTCCACCCGGGAAGATCGTTCGCGAAGATCGCGGAATCGCATGCGTTGGCCCATCTGGACCTGCTCAACGCTTTCCGTGAGGCCGCCACCCGGCGCGGCGCGGCGCCGCTGTACTTCGAGCGAGACGAGCACTGGACCGCCGCCGGCCACGCGCTCGCGGCCCGTCGCATCGCCGGCTTCCTGGATGGCCAGCGCCTGCTCAATCCGTAGCGACCTGGCCCTGTCATTCCTCCAGAGTCGGCCGCCGAGCCCACCAGTCGTGCGCTCGCTCGTATGTGTGCGCCGCGTTCAGCACCAGCCCGTCCTCAAACGGTCGGCCGTTCAGCATCAGCCCAACGGGCAGCCCGCCGGGCGTGAAGCCGCACGGCACCGAGATGGACGGCTGGCCGGTAGCGTTGGCGAATCGCGTAAAGGACACTCGCGTGCCATACCGCGCGGCATCGGCGAACGACTCCGCCGCCCGCGGCTGGCCGGGCAGCGCAATAAGGTCCACCCGCTCCATCAGGCCGCGCATGCCTGCGCAGAACTTCGCCCGCGCCCGTTGCGCGTCCAGATAATCACTGGCCGTCATCATCGCGCCCGGCAGCACCCGCCGCAGGAACGCGCGGCCAAACTGATCGATGTTGGACCTGAACCGCTCCAGATGCAGCGCGTACGCCTCGGAAACGATGATCCCGCGTGAGGTGGCCTCGGCATGCTCCACCAGCGGGATCTCCACCGGCTCCACCCGCGCACCGAGTCGCTCCAGATCCCCCACCGCCGTCCGAAACACGGCGTACACCTCTGGATCGAGATCGGGCGCGCAACGCTCCAGGAACGACCATGGCACGCCCACACGCAGCCCCTCGACCGATCCGGTCAGCGCGGCCCGAAAGTCCGGAATCTCGACGCACACGCTCGCGGGGTCGGCCGGATCGTGGCCCGCGATGGCCTGCAGCAGGATGGCGCAGTCCTCCACTGTCCGCGCCATCGGCCCCACGTGGTCCAGACTCCAGGAGAGCGCCAACGCCCCGCGCCGGCTCACCAGGCCGTAGGTTGGCTTGTGTCCCACGATTCCGCACCAAGCCGCGGGGCCGCGGATGGATCCGCCCGTGTCCGAGCCCAGCGCTCCAGCGCACAGTCCAGCCGCCAGTGCGGCACCGGACCCGCTGCTGGAGCCGCTTGGCATACGCTCCAGGTCCCACGGATTCCGCGCCGGCGGGAAAGGCCCCTCCGGATCGGGGGCGCCCGTGGCGAGCTCGTGCATTGCCAGCTTACCCAGCAGCACCGTCCCGGCCTCGCGCAACAGACCTACGGCGTGCGCGTCCACGTCCGGCACGCGGTGGTGAAACACCCGTGAGTGTCCTGTAGTCCTGATGCCCGCCGTGTCCAACAGATCCTTGAGTGCGATGGGAATGCCGTGCAGCGGCCCACGTCCCTGGCCTGAGCGACGCTCTCGATCTGCCCGCTCCGCGTCTGCCAGCGCACGCACCACCGTCAGCGTGACAAACGCGTGGACCCGGGTATCAACTGCCGCAATCCGGTCCAGGTACGCCTTTGTCAGCTCAACGGCCGAGAGACTGCCTTTCGCCAGGCGGCCGGCCGCCTCGGCAATGGAAAGAAAGCAGAGATCGTCCGTGGCGCTCACGATGCGCCCTCCGTCGCGGCCGCGCCAAACACCAGTGCGGGCTCGTCCTCGTCGGACAGGGCCGACCTGAGCGCCCGAAAAAGCGCCTGATTCTCGCGGTTCGTCGCCGCCAGGTCCGCTACGAGCGCCGGCGGCGCCGAGATACCAGCCCGCGCCAGCGCACCTGCCGCCTCCGCCAGCTCAGCGGGTGTCACCGTCTCATCTGCCATCCGTCCGCTCCCGTCACCTCAAGACCAAGACAATAGTCTAGCCGGACCCGCCACCAGGGTTGAGAACCGGTACCATTTCCTGGCAAATCATCAACGCGACGCACAATCGAGCACGGGCTAGACAGAGCCCGGAGAGGGACACACGCTTGCGAATCCTGCTCACAAACGACGACGGCATCACGTCACCTGGCCTCTGGGCCGCCGCCCGCGGCGCCGCCCGGGTGGGCCACCTCACGGTCATCGGCACCACAAGCGACTGGTCCGCCTGCGGCGCCGCCGTGATGCTCAAGGCAGGCACCCGGCTCAAGAAGTACGAGACCGTGCCAACCGAGCTCAACGGCCTGGACCACGTGGAGGCCTACTCCATCGAGGCACCGCCCGGCGCCGCCGTCATCGCCGGGCTCATGTCTGGGCTGTTCGAGCCCTTTGATCTGGTGATCTCAGGCGTCAACCAGGGCCTGAACGTCGGCCTGGACCTCAGCCACTCCGGCACGCTTGGCGCCGGCATCGCCGCCTTTGGCCGCGGCAAGAACGCGTTCGCCGTGTCCATCGATCGCGGCTACCCCCAACACTGGGACACTGCCACCGATGTCGTGGAGCGCCTCGCCCGCTGGTACGAGGGGCGTACGGGCGATCCACTCCTCCTGAACCTGAACGTCCCCAATAGACCGGCCAGCCAGATCCAGGGTGTCAGCAACGTCCACCCCGTGAACTGGGGCAATCTGGACCGGTCAACCCTCCGCGTGGAGAGCGATCCCCTCGGCGGCTGGACGGTCCGCGGCTGGATCGACCGATCCCGCCCGTATCCAGACGAATCCAATACGGACTCCGGCGCCGTGGCCGAGGGTAAGATCGCCGTCATGAAGATCACCCCCGTCTGGGGCGCGCCCGTGGCCGCCTCCGAAGAGACGGACGGGCTGCTCGCCGCCTTCACCACGGAGCCCGCCCAGCCCAGCCTGATCTGACGGCTTTCCCGCCGCACGACAACCCGATCTCAAGAAGGAGCCCGCCATGATCGTCGTCATGTCCCCAGGCGCGGGCGCCAGCGCCACCGCCCAGGTCGTGCGCCAGGTCGAGGCGGGCGGGTTCGGCGCGTTCGTGTTCCACGGCGCGGAGCGAGACGTCATCGCGATCCTCGGCGACCCATCCGAGACCCTCGCCGCGAGCATCGCCACGTCAGCGGGCGTCGAGCGCGTGGACGCCACCACCCGCCCATACCGGCTCGCAAGCCGCGAGGTGAAACCAGAGGGTACGGTGATCCCCATCGGGCGAGCTCACCTGGGGCGAGGCTTCACCATCATCGCGGGCTCGGCCGAGCCACGGCCGGCCCAGGAGCTTGTGGACCTGGCCGGCGCCGCGCGTCAGGATGGCGCCGATATCTTCTGGGTGGGGCGAGGGACCAGCGGCGACTGGCGGCGCGATCTGACGGGCGCGCTCGATGACATCCGCGAGTCAGTGGGGCTGCCGGTCCTGGTGGATGCCTGGGAACCCTCCGAGGTGGATCGGCTCAGCCGCCACGCGGATGCCCTTATGGTCCCTGCCCAGCAGATGGACGACCGGCCGTTGCTGGCGGAACTGGGCCAGGGTGATCGACCCATCGTCATCTGCCGCGGCCACTCGTCCCGCATCGAAGAGTGGCTCATGGCAGCCGATCGTGCCATGCAGGCAGGGCTCCAGCAGGTCGCACTCTGTGAGCAGGGCATACGGACCTACGAGTCGGCGGTGCCCGCTACGCTCGACTTCGGCGCGATCGCCATGGCCCGTCGCCTCACCCACCTTCCGCTCATCGCCAACGCCAGCCTGCCCGCCGCCCACCCAACCGAGCCGCCGGCGTTCGCTCTGGCCGCCGCGGCCGTGGGCGCCAACGCCGTCATCCTGGATCTCCAGGCCGCGCTGGATCTGCCCGCGCTGATCTCGAAGCTCAGGGCTATCGCAACCCACGCCGTAGCCACTCCGTCTTGAGGCAAGGTCCGGTTCGGTCTTAGCCCGACTCAGCCCCCACGAATGCCCCCGCCCGTACGACGCCTCCTGGAACGAGCCATCACGGCACAACCGGGGCGCCTCCACGCCGCTTCGCACAGATTCGCCGGCCTCGAGCACGTGGCTCTACGGCACTTCGATCGCGTCCGCATACACAATCCGCTCAACCCACTCCGGCTGCCCTAGCTCCGCATCGCCGCGCCAACGCTCGAGTTCGCGAATCGCAACGCGGAAGCGCTGCTTTGGCGCCGATGGGGCACCGGAGGGCAGACGAACCACGCCACGCCAGCGCGTGGTGCTCACGTGCATCGGTTCAGCGAATGGGTCGGTGGTCGGCAAGACGGTGGACATCGACACCAGGCTCAATTCCGCATGCGCGTCCTTGGCCGAGGATGGCAACGGCAGCCAGGCCAGGGCGTCGTCAGTGGCCCCGGGCTCCGCGAGTGAGGGATCGAACACCTCGATATGGGCGGTTACGCGCGGGGTTCCACGCAACAGGGTGCCCCCCGATGCATCGACAGCGCTGCTGAAAAGGCTGGGGCCTTCGACGCCGACGTGGATGTCGCGAGGTGAGTCGCTGTCGCGTTCTACGGTCGCGGTGCGGTCTGGGGCGAGCTGGGCGAAATCAGCCAGATACACGCGCGACAAGTACAACCCATCGATGGACATGGGCTGGTAGCGCGCAAGCGCCAGCCGCACGAAGGGGAAGTAGGCGTCCCTCCCGGTCGAGTCGATCCGCTCGGTCGTGTCCGGTCGGATCTCGATATCTGAGAACCACAGATCTAGCGTCTTGTCGTACTCGACCGCGTGGCCCGCGACCGCCACCGTCGGGGCTCCTTCTTCACCCGCCAACTCGGCGAGCTGCAGTCCGCTCGTTGTGGTGTGGCTGCGTGGGAAGTTGTTCGCCGTGACGCGCGTATCCGGTCGATTTAGCGGAACGATGCCGGTCTCGCCGCTCACGGTCGGGTCGAGCCCCCAACGGGTGACATAGGGCAGCAAGCCACGCGACGGAGTCGCATGCTCGAGGTCTTCCCACGACACCCCGTCGGCGAACAAGACCCCGAGGAGCTCGCCTTGACCCGATGACCACCAGGGCCGATTCAGATAGACACGCAGCCCGTTTCCGCGTCGCGTCCGGGTGATCCGAGACCCGTCATCCTCCGTGATCCACTCGAAGTATGGCACCACCGAGTGGACCGCCGGCGGGGACGGTCGCGCGCAGCTCAGAACGTCGACGGAGCGGCGCTTGTCAGGGGGCGTCTCCAGCGACGACTCCGCGTCGCCGACGGCCAGGCCGAAGAACTCGGCGTAGCGGCTGATGCCTATCGCGCTGTAGGTCACCCTGCGGTACCTGGTGTCGGGGAGGACGTGGGTGCGCGGATGGCCCGGGTCTTTGGTCCACAAGTACGTGGTAGGTTTGGCGTACTGGCCGACATGGTCGTAGGCGATGGTCCGCTTGTACACCGAGTGCTCCGTCGGGATGGCGTTGTCAAAGCTGGTGGTCGGATTGCCCGTCCCGGTGTCCACCCACTCGCGCCAACGCCCGACCAGCTCGACCTGTACGGTGCTCTTGTCGTCGACGGTGAGGTTGAACGCGACGCGAGCCGTGGCCGCGCCCGGATCACGCCCCAGGGCCAGCGGCACGCCGGAAACGATCGGCGCATGGAGCGGCCGGCGGACCGCATGAACGAACTCAATTCTGCGACGCGGGCAAAGGAGCCAAAGCTTGCCCTCAATGGCCAGACCGCGGAGCCAGTCAAGAGTCTCGCCGCCGTCAGCAATGCCGGCTGCCTCGCTCTCGATCCAGGACCACAGTCCCATGTGGTCGAGCGTCGGCGGGCCGGCTTGACCCGGCGTGGGCGGTTTTGGCACGGCGATGTACGAGGCCAGGTACGCGTCGAGGACGCGAGCGGCCGGGATGCCGACTCGGATGGTCATCCCGTCCACGATCGCCGCCGTGGCGTCGGCGTTCTCGGATAGCCCAAACAGCTCCAGTCGGCAGATCGAAGCTCCCGGCCAGCTTTGGGGGATGGCGAAGTCGACGGTCGCGAGAGTCTGGAACTCGGCTCCCCAAAAAAGCTCCCAACCGCGTGAACCTCGCTCGCGAGTGAAGAGTAGGGCGCCCGCGCCGGCGGGGTCGGCCGGATACGGCAGCGAGTCGAGTTGGGACACGATCGCCGATTCCTGCAGCGCGGCCTTCAGTGGACCTTCGCCCGTCGGCGCTTCCTTTAGGAGAGCTTTTTCTTCGAGCGTGTGCCAGAGGGCAGCACGGGCGCCGGCCGTCAAATGATCGAACATGCCGTGCTGCTCGGCGGTCTTGACGGCGCCACGTTCGGGGACGAGATGCCGCGCGGCGACGTCGGTCGTGATCGGCGCGGACGCGCCCTCGGAGCGCACGACGAGGGTGTCGGCGGTTTCGCCATCGCCCGGCGCGGAAGTCAAGAGGAGCGTGGGTGGGGGGATCGGGTCGAATCGCCCGTGGCGGATCGCGGCGGAGACGCCGCCGCGCACCGCCGACAGGTTGTCGGTATCAGGGGTGCCTGTTCGGGCCGTGGCCGCCTCGACGCTGAGGCTTTGGCCCGCCACGTCGACCGTCCGCGCGCGAAAGCGATAGCGGCGCCCGAAGCGCAAGCGTGGCAACGAACCCGGGAGGGCGCGGATGACGGAATCGAGCCCCGAGTCGGGCGCATCGATGGGCTCCTCTATCAGCGGCTCGCCGGCCTTCGCCCGCGCTGCCAGCGGCGCACCCGGGGCGCGAGCGACCAGGCTCCACCCATTCCACTCGAAAAGGGACTCTTGGAGATACAGCTCTGTGGCCGGATCCTCGACGGGACCGTGCGACCGAATCGACGTCGACACGAAGCCCTCGTCCACCACGTCGTCCACGCTGTTGCCCGTCCTGGTGAACAGGTGACCCGCCGTACGTTCGCACAGTGAGCGCCATTGCAAGCTCGTGTCGTCCCACACGTCGATGCGCAGTCCGCGCACGAGGTCGTCCGCGAACAACTCGGGCGAATCGCCGGCGTCGACGGCGGAATGGTGGCCTGCAATTGCCGCCTGATGCGCCGTGAACTGCTCCGCGCGATTGGACCGGATGATCGAGATGCCGCCGGTTCGAAGCGTGGGCACCATCGCGGTACTCGGCGTGTCCTGGCTGTTGAACGCCTGCATCCGCTGGAGCGTGGTCACGAACTCGGTGATCTTCATCCCGCCACCGTCCACGTCGACGCCCAACGTGCTGAAGGAGTCCGGCTGGTGGAGTGCCAACAACCCGCTGTCGACCGCCGCGTCATTGGCAACGGCGCGGAATGCCGAGCTGCTGACGGTCACGCGAGTTCGTGGACAGACGTCCAGCTTGGGCCCGGCCACGGTGACCACCGGATCCGACTCGCTGGTCCAGTCGACCCGAACCGACACGTGGGTGATGGTCGATAGATCCACACTCGGGACGCGCACGTGCAGGTGGTGGATGAGGCCGAGTAGCTCGGCGAGGTGGGGGTGGTTTCCCAGCATCGATAGCATCGCGTGGAAGTCGAGCGTCGGGATCTTCAACGGCGCATCGCTCGGCTGCGAGGTGGACCCGCTGGGCGGGAGGTAGAACCGTAGCAACCTCACCAGCTCGCGTTGAAGCGCCAGGCGGTCCGCGGGTACCGGCTCGCCGTGCTCAACTGCCAGCTTCGATTCGGCGTGGGCGTCGGACAGCCGTGCGAAGTCGGACAGACCTTCCGGTTGCTGCTTCCCGATCCAGCGACGCGCGGACCGCCCATATCGCTCGGGGGACAGCAACCAGTCGACAGGCGGATACGTCGGACCCCGCGCGCCCACCTGGCCCCACAGCCGGCGCACTTCGTCGTGGATCGCCTCCGCGGAGAAACTGTGAACGGTTCGCGCGCCGAGATCGACCGGCAAGAATGGTTCCAGCGGAGTCGCGGTTGAGAACAGCGCGTCCCAGAGGTCCTGCCGCATGGTCGGGCTCACGCGTATCACCTGGGGCGGGCCCACGACAATTGACAGCGGGCCCTGGTGCAGCACCACGCTGAATGTCAGGTCGTGGGCCGGCCAGTGCACGAAATCGGGAAATGGCGCCAGGTCGTCGACGCCCGCCTGGGGCTCGAGTCGCGGCCCCACATGGACCCACAGGTTTAGTCGACGTGGCTGGCCGGGCGTCGCGGGGGTGAGACCGCGCGGCAGCGCAGTCCAGACGATTCGTTGTCGATTGGCTGGCATCTCGCTACTCCTCCCCGGCAAATGCGGCCCAGTATTCGTCCCAGTCCGCGGCGCTGACCGACTCCTTGAAGGTCGGGTCGGCACTCGGGCCCGGAAACTGGCGTCGGACCTCGAAGGACACTGACTTGCTAAAGAAGGCCAGTTCCACCTCGACGCTGATCGTGGCCATGCCCTCGATGAGTTTGGCCGCAAAGACATACGACAAGCTGATGCGTATCTCGGTGTTGATCGCCACGATGCCGAGAAACTCGAGGGCGCCGGTCGCCCGAAGGTGCCCGGCCAGTGCGATCTCCTCAGGCGGGCCCATCTTCCACGACCAGTACACGCCCGCCAGGACGGCCACACCGCCGCTGGCAACGCCCACGTCGAACGCGACGCTGCCGCCAAACTCGATCTGTGCCTCGAGCTGCTCGAGGCCGTCGAGACCCAGCGCCAGCGCCAGGAACGCCGTCCCGGAAAAGCCAGAGACGGTCACCGTGCAGGGCGCGCCGCGCTCGCTGAAATTGAACCGCAAGCGCGCGGGCTGGTCGGTGAACGGTACGGCCAGCGCCGCGCCGAATGAGAGGTTCGCCAGGGCGAAGACGCCGATCGCGACGTCGGGCAGCGGTAGTTGGAATCCGGCGCGGATGCCGGTCGTGTCCACCGTCACGGCGGGCGGGTTGTCGAATCCGTTCAGCGGAATGAGCCGTCGCAGCGGATTGAGGAACTCCAGTGGCCCACCGAACTGGATACCAGCGTCATCGGCGAGCATCGCGGCCACCTGTGGCTTCTGGCCGGCGAGTGCGAGAAACCTCAGGTTCTGGAATGGCAATCCGACCAGGACGGGGCCGCCAAAGCCGATCTGGAAGTGCTCGATGACGCCCGTGATGTTCACCGCTGGCGGCTTGCCAGGCTCGGCGGTCACGCTCATGTTGATGACGAGCGACGGGGTCGTGCTGCCGTACTTACGGAACACCCCGACCTCTTTGAGCGATGGATTCCACGTGAATGCGGTGCGAGCCAGCTGTTGGTCCGACGGCTCGAATGTGCGAATGGTCGGCGCGGTCGAGACGTCCGCCAGCAACGTGCCCAAATCGATCGAGCCGAGAATCTTGGCACCGGCGAGCACTGACGTCATGTCGATCGGCGGCGGGTTGCCGGTCGCCACATCCGTCGCGGCGGCGCCGCCGACGACGCCGTTGGCGCGCGAGATACCGTCCAGGGACATGTTGGGCGTCACCACACCGCCCGCCTGGTCAGAGCGGCCGCTGAATCCGAGCGCGACCGGAGCCGCCAGTCGCAGGAACGCGGCCGATTCGCTCTCGACGAACAGTTCCTGACCTTTGGCTCGGTAGCGCGCACCGTACGTGACCTGCCGACTGGTCTGCTGGACGCCGAGGCGCTCGAGCGCGGGGATGTCGATCGTCGCGCGCTCCATCACGGGCAGCAGGGGCAACTCGCTCGTCTCGCCGGGAGACTCGTGTTTGAGCATCACGTCGAAGACGACGGATTGGGTGGGGAAGTCCGTGTCTCCCGGGTTGTCTTGAGGCACAAAGGCGACAGCGGCACCTTCGAGTGCCGCGCTACGCCGCGGTTCGGTTTCCTTCGCAGTGTACGCCGCCCTGGCGGCGATGGGATCGATCGTGGAACCAGTTCCGGGCACCTTGACGAACATCATCGGCAGAGCAAAATTCAATTCCCTGCCCCGATGGTCGACGACTGTCACCAGGAAATCGACGTCACGATTCTCGACTCGGACCCAACGGCACGCGCCGTCGTTGGGATCAAGTGGTCGTGTCCGCAGTGTACGCAGCGTGGCCGAGACGAACGGCATGTGCGCACCATGCGGCTGGACACCATCCGGCCCGGCGTGGACCACGTCGGTAGCTGAGAAGTCGCGGCGCGGCTTGGTCACGACGATGAACTGCCGTTTCGTCAGGATCGCCGACAGCGGCGATTCCACGTTCGCACGGCTGAGCGGAGAGGCGAACGATCCGAATCGCCGTTCGCTCACGGTGACTAACGACGCCTTGTGCCCGAACGGCAAGAGATAGCCCCGCTCTACCACCTCGACGTAGTGCTCGCGGCCCATGGTCATCGCGGTCGACCATCGTTCCAGGCCGCCGCTGCCGGCGACCGGCTCCGGGTTTTCCCAGGTCCCAGTGGCGCGGAGCCAACCGCCCAGCGCGCTCACGAGCAGTTGGGATACCTCCGCAGGACTCTGCGCGGTCTTGCTGACGAGTTGCTTGCGCTGGTCGGCGGTCAAGCTTAGGCTGCCGTCTGGAATTCCGGCCGCACTCTTGATCCCGACATCTCGGCTGCGCGCGAACACGAGATCGCGCGTCGAGCTGGCGGAGGCAAAGTTGGGTCCCGCTCGCCAGAGCGCCGCCCGCGACAGCGGCCCCGACGGGAGGCCCGTCGCCCACCAATCGGGCCGCTCGGGAAGCGTTGCGATCATGCGAAACGGAATCTCCAGATTGGTCCGCGCAGACGCCCGGATCGGGTCGCCCGGCGCGGTGGGGCTCCACCCCGTCCAATCCAAGAGCGCCGAGAGGGTCAGCGGCATCGAGTCCACCTCGTCGGGGACGCGGAAGCCGAGCCGCACTGGTCCGCCGACGACCGATCGCACGGGAAGAACGGCCGAGGACGCAGAATTCGAGGACAGGTGGAGCGCTCCGCGCACCGGGTGGGTGACCTCTTCCGTGACGACTTGCGGCGGCAAGTGCACAATCACGTACGCCGGGATGTTCGCGCGCCGGCGAACCAAGGCCGGCGGCGTACTACCCCACGGGTTGGCAAGCCGGAGATTCAGGAATTCGAACCGGGCGACGAAGAGGTCGGCGGCGCGGACGACCAGACGGTCGCTGTGGGGCGTGTCGCCCGGGCGCAGCTTCAGCCTCTTCCGCAGCGCCGCCAGATCCACCGCTGGCTTCGGGACCAATTGCTCGATGCCCGCGCCGGCCTTGAGTATGGCGCGCGGGTTGACGGACGAACTCATACACACCTCCCCGGGGTCCACGCGAGACCCACCCACGTCGGCGGAAAATCAGCGCATCAATGTGCCTCCATATCGGCTATCATCCAACCTACGCGAATGGACAAGAGATCGTCAACTCTGAGCCCAAGACCGCCATCCTGCCCTCATGGCCAACGGGTGGTGTCCGCGCATCCGCGACATCCACGTAACTAATTGCGCGCGGCGGCGCCCCCGAGCATGCTACGTCTGCCCAAGCAACGCCCTGATTGATCAGCGCGTGATCGCGGTGATAGCCCATCACGCCGGGGTATTCGCGCGTTGCTTCCGGCGACTACTAGACCACGTCGGCCGACACGAATACCCCCGCCCTCACGACGCCCACGGGCACCAGCCGCTGCGAGATTTCCCGCGGCACGCCGTCCACGTCCCGCAGCGTGAAACTGCCCTCCTCCAGTCGTAGCAGCGTGGCGTCACCAGACGCGCCCACCGCTAGCGATCCGAGGTCCGGCCGTCGGATCGCCCGGGCGGGGTTCACCGTCATCGCCGCCACGGCGATCTCCAGCGGCACGCCAAAGCTCATCAGCATGGAGGCCATCCGCGGCATGCCAAATGTGGGATCCGCCGCCGTGGTCTGGGTGATATCGGTGGCCAGGCTGTCTGGCAGGAAGCTCTGCTCCACCGCCGCTCGCAGCACGTTGAACCCCACGTGGTTCCGCCCGTGCGCCGCGTCGAACAGCACACCCCGCTCCCGGGCCTCGAACGCCTCCGGGATCACCCTCCCATCGGAACCCAGGATACCGTGCTTGCGGGGCGTCAGCGTGTGCGTGACCACGTCGCCCGCCTGCAGGTGGGGCAGCACCTGCCCGAGCGGCTCGCCGGAGTCGCCGATGTGGACCATCACCGGGAGCCCGGTGGCGTCCGCCGCCTGTCGCAGCGCCCGCAGCACCGGCAGGCAGGTGCCGCCGCACACGTACGTGCTCAGCCGACCCTTGAACCCCACGATCAGGTCGGGGTACTCCCGGGCCGCCTGGATCGCGCCCTCCGGATCCACCCAGTGCGCGATCAGCAGCTCGCCCACCCGCAGATCCACCTGGCCGATTGACGAGAGGTTCAGCCAGGCCAGCGCCCTCGCCTGTTTCCGCTCAACCGTCTGCCGAAAGGCTCGGATCGTCCGCCAGCCAGCGCTGCCGCCATCCACGGTCGTCGTGGTTCCGCGCAGCAGCCCGTGCTGGTCCGCGTCGGAGCCCTCGCCCACGGTGTCAAACACGTGGCTGTGCAGGTCTACGATGCCTGGGATCACGTAGCAGCCAGTGGCGTCCACCGCGTAGTCAGCGGCGGCCGCGTCCACGCGCTCCGCCACTTCGGCCACCCGCTCGCCATTGAATGCCACGTCGTACCGCCCCGCGCGCCCCGTGGCCGGATCGATCAGGTAGCCACCGCGCACGACAACCGAGAATCGCGCCATCCACCGCCTCCCACGTGAGGCCCCCAGTGTACGCCAGCCCGGGCCCGCTCAGCCCAGGATCAGGTCCACTTCCAGGGAGACGTCGGGGAAGCTTAGCGGCGCGACCGTCTCGCCACGGCGCATCAGACGGATGCTCGCGTATCCATCTGGCCCGGGATCTCGGAAGACCATGAGCCGATCCGCCACAAGGTCTACGAGCCACGACTCGACCACGCCCGCGCGACCGTACAGTGGGATCTTCACGTCACGGTCGATCGCTACCGTGGAATCCGAGACCTCGATCAGGAGCAGGACGTCCGCGGCGTCCGGATGCCGTGTCTGGTCACGGGCACACTGATGATGCACCAGAACGAAGTCTGGAAGCGGCTCGTCTCGCGGGCTAAGCACGAGCGGGCTCTGGGTGCGCACCAGCGTTCTGGCCCCCAGTTGCCCCAGCAGTGCGTGCGAGATCCCAGTGACGCGCCAGGCGTGCGCCGGTGTGATCGAACCCATCTCCAACACGTCGCCGTCGATGAGCTCCACTCGCTCTTCATCCCGCAGGACCCCAACATCGGCCATTCGCTGGAACTCGTCCACGGTGAAGGTACGCCTGGCTCGCTCGACCGTCATACCGCCCTCAGCGTACATCCTGTGCGCCGATCGAACCAGTTCTGGCCCCTCGCCAACCCGCCGTGGCACGATCCCTCAAACAGACGGGAGCGATCCATGGCCAGCCGATTCGCCGGTACCGTTCGCGCGCCAGACTTTCCAGCGGGGATCGAGTGGCTCAACGCCGATCGGCCGCTGTCCATCGCCGACCTGCGAGGCAAACTGGTCCTGCTGGACTTCTGGACCTTCTGTTGAATTAACTGCCTACACATCCTTCCGCGGTTGCGGAAGCTCGAGCGCAAGTACGACCGCGAGATGGTCGTCATTGGCGTCCACTCGCCTAAGTTCATCACCGAGCGTGAGACCGAGAGCGTCCGCCAGGCGATCCTCCGCCTCAACGTGGGCCACCCCGTCGTCAACGACAGCGAGTTCACGGTCTGGCGCTCTTACGCCGTCCGCGCCTGGCCCACCCTCATGTTCATCGACCCTGAAGGCCGAGTCATCGGCAAGCACGAGGGTGAGTTCGAGACGGAGACCTTTGACCGCCTGATCGGCACGATGGTCGCCGAGCTTGACGCCGAAGGCCGCCTCGACCGCCGCCCGCTGACAATCTCTGGCGATCGCGCCATCGCGGACGGCCCACTGCGCTTTCCCGGCAAACTGTTGGCAGACGTCGATCGCGGCCTCCTGGCTATCAGCGACACCGGCCACAACCGCGTCATCCTCGCACACCTGGACGGGACCGTCCGCCAGGTCATCGGCTCCGGCCAGCCGGGCCTCGCCGACGGCCCAGCTTCCGAGGCCCAGCTCGACATGCCCCAGGGGCTGGCGCTCCATGGCAACACGCTTTACGTGGCAGACACCGAAAACCACGCCCTCCGCGTCGTCGATCTCCAGACGGGTAACGTGGCCACGTTCGCGGGCACCGGGGTACAGCTCATGGGCCCCCGTGTCGGCGGTGCGCTGCTCCAGACCCGCCTCAGCTCTCCCTGGGACCTCACCATCGCCAACGGTGTCCTCTACGTTGCCATGGCCGGGACCCACCAGATCTGGGCCACCTCGCTCGGCAGCGGCGACATCCAGCCCCACACCGGCGACGGCCGGGAGGCTCTGGTGGACGGTCCCCGCCTGGCCGCCGCGATGAATCAGCCCAGCGGCATCACCACGGACGGCACCGCGCTCTACGTGGCGGACAGCGAGGCCAGCGCCATCCGCCACATCGATCCTGCCGCTGACGGCCAGATCACCACCATCGTCGGCGAGGGCCTGTTTGAGTTTGGCGACCGCGACGGCATCGGCCCGGCCCAGGTCCGCCTCCAGCACCCCATCGGCGTCGCCTGGCACCAGGGCGTCCTGTACATCGCTGACACCTACAACCACCGAATCAAGCGGCTGGATCCCAGCACCGGCGAGTGCCGCGCCTTCGCAGGCCAGGGCCTGCCCGGCGACACAGATGGTCCGGCCGCCACGGCGCGGTTCTCCGAGCCCTCAGGCCTCGCCGTCGCCGGCGACAGCCTGTACGTGGCGGACACCAACAACCACGTCATACGAGCGGTCAGTCTAGGCGGCGAGCCCACCGTCTCCACGCTGCCCCTCCGCGGGCTCTGACGCCCGCGTGGACAGGCTGGCCGAGCCACAGTGCCTCCACCTCACCACCCGTGGCCGGCGCTCCGGGCTGCCGCGCGAGATCGAGATCTGGTTCGCCTCCCACAACGGCCGCTGGTACCTCGTTTCCGAGCTCCGCGAGCGTGCCCAGTGGGTCCAGAATCTGCGCGCTGAACCCCGCGTCCAGGTCCGCACCAACGACGTCCAGACCCCCGCAACGGCCCGCGTGGTCGACCCCGCGAACGAGCCAGACCTGGCCGCGACAATCGCCGCCCTGTTCAACCAAAAGTACGGCTGGTCCAACGGCACCATCGTCGAGATCACGCCCGGGACAGACTCCGGTCTCCCGTCGCCGTGATCCCACGAGAGGGCTGTCACCGCCGCGATATTGCGTCGGCCGGCCGCGCGGAAAAATGGTGCGTCCCTTCCTGGTAGGGCCCACGTTCTGTTAGAATTGTCGGGTGAATCGACCCACATCGGTGCAAGGCGGGATGGCCCGCCCGGCCGGGGTGGTGGACACGCTCACAGCCGGTTACGGGGTGATCAACCGGCGCCTCTGGGTCGTGTTCATCCCGGTCGTTCTGGACCTCTTCATCTGGCTAGGGCCGCGACTTTCAGTCGAGCCGATGATGGAAGAGGCGCTCGCCTCGCCACGGCTCGTCGCCGCCCTCGCGGCCGGTAATTCAGACTCGGCAGAGAACGTCCGCGCGGCCCTGCGCACGGCCGGCAAGGAGTCCAACCTGGCGGCCTTTCTCTCGGTCAGCCTGGCCGGTGTCCCCACCATCATGGGCGGCCCTGGGCGGAGCCAGGGCCAGGCCGTGCCGCTGGACTCCGGCCCCGTCGTGCTCGGCATCATCGCCGGGCTGTTCGTGGTGGGCTCGCTCGTCGGCTGCCTGTACCGAGCGGCCATCGCCAGCAGTGTCCGTCACGACGAAATCGGCCCGCTGGGCTACCTTGCGGAGGGTCTGCGCGCCTGGTTTCGGCTCATCGGACTGGTCTTCCTGTTCGCCGTTGCCGGGGTGGCGGTGGGGCTGCCGTTGATACTCGTCGCCGCCGCTATCGGGCTGGTTTCACGTGAACTGGCGGCGTTCGGCGCCGCGGTCATCACCAGCCTGGTCCTGCTGGCCTCGCTCTACCTGTTCTTCGCTCCAGACGCCATCTTCGTCTCGCGCCACGGCCCGCTCAGCGCCATGCGCGCCAGCGTCCGCGTGGTCAAGTCCCACGCCTGGTCCGCCATGTGGCTCATCGCCCTGGTCAGCATCATGCTCCTGGGCATGGCGCTGGTCTGGGCGGCTCTCGCGGCCCGTACGCCCTGGGGCACCATCACCGCGATCGTCGGGAACGCGTACGTCGCCAGCGGGATCATCGCCGGGACGATGCTGTTCTACCGCGATCGCTATCAGCTTTACGCGGACGCTGCCGCGTGATCGTCCGTCTTCAGTTGCCTCCATCCGCACGCCGCTGCCGCGGCCCTGCCTACTCTGACTTGGGGTGAACCTTGGCTGAATCGATGAACCCGGGTGACGCGTCGACCAACGATCGTTCCAGCGGACGAGCCCGCCAGAGCGCCCGAGCCCGTGACGGCTACACCGCCGCCAACATCCAGGTGCTCGAAGGGCTGGAGGCCGTCCGCCGTCGGCCCGGCATGTACATCGGCACCACCGACACGCGCGGCCTGCACCACCTGGTCTATGAAGTGGTGGACAACAGCGTGGACGAAGCGCTGGCCGGCCACTGCGACTTCATCACAGTCACGATCCAGAACGACAATCGCGTCACCGTCACGGACAACGGCCGCGGCATCCCTGTGGACATCGTGAAAGCCACCGGCAAGCCGGCCCTGGAAACGGTGCTCACCGTCCTCCACGCTGGCGGCAAGTTCGGCGGCGGTGGTTACAAGGTCTCCGGCGGCCTCCACGGGGTGGGCGTCTCCGTGGTGAACGCGCTGTCCGAGCATCTACGAGCTGAAGTGCGGCGGGATGGCGGCCGCTACGTGCACGAATTCCGGGCCGGACTGCCCCAGGGCAAGATGCGGCGCGAAGGCACATCCGAGCCGCACGAGCGCGGTACCACCATCAGCTTCCTGCCAGACGCCACCATCTTCGACAGCCTGAACTTCGAGTTCGCCACCCTGGCCCAGCGCTTCCGCGAGATGTGCTATCTGACCAAGGGACTGCGCATCAAGTTCGTGGACGAGCGCGAGGATCGAGAGTACTCGTTCTACTTCGAAGGTGGCATCGTCTCGTTCGTCCGGCACCTGAACAAGCACCGCCAGGTCTCCCATCAGCGGCCCATTTACGCGGAGAAGGTGGCCAACGGCATCACGGTCGAAGTCGCCATGCAGTACTTCGACGGCCAGACCGAGTCCGCCTTCTTCTTCGCGAACAACATCAACACCATCGACGGGGGGAGCCACCAGACGGGCTTCCGCACCGCTCTCACCCGCACCCTCAACGACTACGCCCGCAAGGCCTCGATCCTCAAGGACGCGGACCCCAATCTCTCGGGGGAGGACGTCCGCGAGGGCCTCACTGCCGTGATCAGCGTGAAGCTGCCGGAGCCTCAGTTCGAGGGCCAGACCAAGACGCGCCTCGGCAACGCGGAGGTCGCACCCGTAGTAGCCAGCGCCACCACCGAGATGCTCACCCAGTACCTCGAGGAGAACCCCTCGGATGCGCGGCGCATCATCGAGCAGTGTCTCCGCGCTGCCCGCGCCCGAGAGGCGGCCCGAAAGGCGCGGGACCTGGTCATCCGCAAGAGCGCGCTGGACGGCATGACGCTGCCCGGCAAGCTCGCGGACTGCACGGAGAAGAACCCCGAGCTTTGCGAGATCTACCTGGTGGAGGGTGACTCCGCCGGAGGCTCCGCCAAGCAGGCGCGCGACCGCCGATTCCAGGCCATCCTGCCTCTGCGCGGCAAGATCCTGAACGTTGAGCGCGCCCGCATGGACAAGATGCTGGGCAGCGAGGAGATCCGCGCCATGATCACCGCGCTGGGCGTGGGCATCGGCGAGCACCTGGACATGACCAAGCTGCGCTACAGCCGGGTCATCATCATGACGGACGCGGACGTGGATGGCAGCCACATCCGCACCCTGCTGCTCACCTTCTTCTTCCGCAACATGCCCCACCTGATCACAAACGGCAACCTGTTCATCGCCCAGCCGCCGCTGTTCCGCGTCCAGTCCGGGCGCGAGGTCAAGTACGCCTACTCAGACCGCGAGCGCGACGAGATCGTGGCTGACTTCGGCAAGAAGAGGAAGTCAGAGGTCCACCTGCAGCGCTACAAGGGCCTGGGCGAGATGAACCCGGAGCAGCTCTGGGAGACGACGATGGACCCGTCCACGCGCACGATTCTGCGGGCGGATCTTCAGGACGCCATGGGCGCGGACGAGGTGTTCGACATGCTGATGGGGGACCAGGTTCCACCCCGCAAGAAGTTCATCCAGACGCACGCCCAAAACGTTCGTAACCTGGACGTGTAACGCGGTCGTCCTCACCCGCGCGCGGGTGAGGGCGCCTCATCCGACTCTTCTCCCTCTGGGCGCGACGCTCCTGTCGAGCGTGAGCGGTTGGGTGAGGGTGAACGAAGATACCCAACCAGAATGGCATCTTCAACCCTGACCGCTCTGGCAGTCGCCCCCCTGTCGGAGGCGTTGGGCAATCAGTCGGACTGCTACCGGCGCGGTCAGACCCTCACCCCGACCCTCTCCCACAGGGAGAGGGAGCAAGTCCCCTAGTCCGGGCAGACCAGGTTGTTGCACTCCGGGCCGCGGTCTATCCGCGCCTCGTAGAACCGCGTGATCTTGTCCTGGTCGAACTCGTCAAGCTCCAGCAGGTAGCCCCACGCGACAACCGCCAGCTTGTGGTCCATGTCCTTGTAGGGCAGGGCTAGCAGACGCGTGCCGCGGCGCGCGTTACGGCCCTTGGGCAGTGTCCCGTACAAGTCCTTGACCTGCTGCACCACGTCAGCGCAGCCAGATGGGCAGTTGTAGAGCAGCACCACCGCGCCGTGCTCCAGGTTGTGCACCCAGTTGCCGGCCGGGATGTCCTGCTCGAACACGCCGTACGTTGGATACCACGCGTCGAAGTGCTTGCCGGACGTCGGCGGCCGCGAGCCCCACTCGATAACTGTGCTCTCCGGCACGTGCTCGGCCTTCTCCAGCGGCATGGCTCGGCCGATGCTCGGCGTTGCCATGCCCCAGAAGCTGGTGCTGAAGCCCCACACGACCACCGCGATCAACACGACCGCCAGCACAACCAGCAGGATGATCTGGCGCAGCCGTGCCTGGCGTTGAGCCGTGGCTGCCTGCTTCTTGCGCTCGTCGCGAGCCGCCAGTCGGCGCTCGCGTTTGGTCTGCATGTCGGTAGACATTGGCGTCGTCAACTCGCCGGCGCGGCCACCGCCGCCGTTCCAGCGGCGGAGCCGTGGTGGACCACCAGCCGGCTCCGAACGCTCGTCGCGGTCGCCACCGAGCCCGCGATCTCCAGCGCCCGCGCCACCTCGGCCTCGCTGGGCACATCCCCGCCCAGTGTCACCTCGCCCGCCCGAGCATCCACCCTCAGGCAGTAGGGTCCGAGCTCCGCGTCCGCCGCCAGGGCATCCAGCACCCCGCGGACGACCTCAGGATCGGCCACGATGTCGTTGCGGACGGCCCGAACGCCGGGCAGCCGCATGATCAGGTACTCCGCGATCTCCTTCATGGCCAGCGTTCGCGTGCGGCCGGTCAGCTCAACGCGACCGTCGGCCACCTTCACGTCCAGCCCGGGGCGCGTCGCTCGGAGCGGCTCGTACTCCCAGAGCACCTTGCGGATGGCGCGGACGAGGTCGGCGTCCGCGTCGGTCAGAGTCTGTTCAGTGCGGATGATCTCTTGGGCCATACGGCGTCGGCTCCTGGCCAGGCGTAGCTGCTTTTGGGGGCTATTGCTCGCGCTAAGCATAACAAGATCGCGCCCGCGCCGAGACCCGTGGCGTGGCTCAGCCACGAGAACGAGGCCTGCTCCCGCGCCAGGTGCAGCACCGCGGCGGAGGTGAGGCTCAGACCCCAGACCGCCAGGAGCATCGTGGCCAGGGTGTCCACCCACGGCCGCGTCCGCGCCAGCTTGCCGTGCCGCGCCCGCAGCGCCACGTACGCCCCCATCACACCCGCGATCGCGCCGCTGGCGCCCACAGCCGGCGCGCTCGAATCGGCGGCGCCAACCAGGTGCCCCGCGGAGGCCACCATCCCCGCCGCCAGGTAGATCCCCAGCAGTCGGCGACCACCGATCCACTGCTCAACCAGCCAGCCGAAGACCGCCAGGTACACCGCGTTTCGCAGGAGGTGCGTCCAGCCCACGTGCAGCCACATCGCGCTCAGCAGCGTCAGCGGCGAGAGTGCGTCCAGCCCGGACCAGACCGTCGCCGGCACCAGCCCCCACCGGGAAATCAAGTCCGATTGGTCTGTCGCCAGCAACCCCAGCAGGAACACCGCGCCCAGCGCCGCGCCCAGCCACAGCGTCATCCCCGCGCCAGCCTCACACGGAGCTGCTCGTTCTCGTGCTCCAGCTCGCGGATCCTATCGGTCAACCGCACGATCACCTCAACACCCGCCAGGTTCACGCCCAGGTCCTCGATCAGCCGCTTCACCTGCTGCGCCCGCTCGATGTCGCGGGCCGAGTATAGGCGAATGTTCCCGCGCGAGCGAGAGGGGCTCACCAGGCCCGCCCGCTCGTAATAGCGCAGGGTCTGTGGATGCACGCCCAGGATACGGGCGGCCACGCTGATCACGAAGACCGCAAGCTCGCCGTGGACCTCTTCTGCCCGTGCCATCTCGCCAACCTCAGCTCTCTCGCCGCGCTGGAGCAGCGCCCGTCACGAGGCGCGGAGCGCGGCGAGCTCCTTGAACAGGTCTCGCTCGCGATCGGACAGGCGGTCTGGCAGCAGGAGCCGGACTTCGGCGTACAGGTCGCCCCGCGCCTCCTGGCCCAGCTTTGGCATGCCCTGTCCCGTCAGTCGGAAGCGCTGGCCGCTCTGGGTCTCCGGCGGGATGCGCAGCGCCAACCGCGTCCCCTTGGGCGTGGGCACGTGGATCTCGCCGCCCAGCACCGCGGTGTACAGCGGCACGTCCACCGGCACCGTCACGTCATCGCCATCTCGGCTGAACTGGCCGCCCTGGGTGACGGTCACCACCAGGTACAGGTCGCCCGCCGCACCGCCGCCGCGACCCTGGCCGCCCTTGCCGGCCACCCGCACCCGCGAGCCGTCCGTCACCCCGGGCGGGATCTTCACCTCAATGGTCTGGACGGAGCCGTCGGCCGCCTGGATCTGGATCACCCGGACCGTGCCGCTGTAGGCCTCCTCGATGGAGACCTCCGTCTGGTGCTCGTAGTCCTCCCCCCGCTGCCGCGCCTGGCTCCGCCTGTTCCGACCGCCCCCCAGCAACGTGCCGAACAGATCGGACAGCGGATCGTCCTGTTCAAATGTGACGCCGCCGCCGCGCGACGTGGGGTTCCAGCGAAACCCACCCGAGCCGGTCCCGAATCCACCGGCCCCAGCCCCCGCGCCCGCCTTCTGGGCCTGCTCGATCTTCTCCCAGTCGTGGCCCCAGCGGTCGTACTTCTTCCGCTTCTCCGCGTCGGACAGCACCTCGTACGCCTCGCCGATCTCCTTGAAGCGAGACTCCGCCTGCTTGTTATTGGGATTCAGATCCGGGTGGAACTGGCGAGCCAGCTTGCGATACGCCTGCCGGATCTCCTTCTCGGTGGCCGAACGCCCCACCCCGAGCAACTCATAGTAGTCTCGCTTGGCCATGGCGGCCCCCCGAGCGGTAGTAAGTCCAGTCTAAAACCTTGATAACGCCGTTGTCAATTACTAGCGGCTTGAGGGCCGGGCGCCGTGTCTTGATACGCGAAACGGCCCCCTCGTCATGAGGGGGCCGTCTGACGTCGAGGAGGCTAGGCGAACTGGGCCAGTGCCACCTTCTCCAGGACAGCCTTGTTGACCACGTTGCGCGGCCGCTTGCCCGTCAGCACGGCGGCGATCTCCTCGCCCACGCGGCGCCGGCGGGCTATGTTCGCCTCGTTGGAGTAGCTCGCCATGTGGGGCGTCACCGTCACGTTCGGCATGGACAGCAGCGGATTGTCCGCGGCCGGCGGCTCGTCCTCCAGCACGTCAAGCCCGGCGCCGGCGATCTTGCCCGCCTGCAGGGCGCGGATGAGCGCCGGCTCGTCCACCACGCGGCCGCGGCCGGTGTTCACGAAGATCGCGTGGGGCTTCATGGCGTTGAAGGCGGAGTCGCTGATCAGGTGGTGGGTGGCCTTGGAGTGCGGGACGTGGGCCGAGACGATGTCTGAATCGGCCATGAGCGCCTCCAGCGACGGGCGCGACTCCACACCCAGGGCCGCCATGCCGGCCGAGTCCACGAACGGGTCGAAGGAGAGCACCTTCATGCCGAAGCCCTGGGCGCGGCGGGCTACTGCGCGGGCGATGTTGCCAAAGGCAACGAGGCCCAGGGTGCTGCCGTGGATCTTGGGCATGGAGCCCAGGCCGCCGTACGCCTGGGACCAGCGGTTGGACGTGGCCATCTGGTGGCAGTAGACCAGCTTGCGGTTCACCGCCAGGATCAGCGCCAGCGCCTGGTCGGCCACCTCCTCGGTGAACACGTCAGGCACGTTGGTCACGATGATGCCCGCCGCCGTGGCGGCGTCGAGGTCTATCTTGTCCACGCCGATGCCACCGGCCGCCAGGATCTTGGTCTTGCGCAGCCCGCCGATCACTTTGGCCGTCAGCGCCACCTTGAGCCCGCCGATGACCGCGTCCATGTCCTTGATCTGCTCGAGGTAGCTGTCCTCGTCGTCGGCGTAGACGTTCACGATCTCAGCGTCGATCGGCGTCAGCGCCTCCGCCTCCAGGTCCATGGCCACTCGCGGGTTGGTGGCCGCCACTTTGAAGCCCATCTGGATCACTCCCCAGTGTTGGTGTCATGCTCGGTGGTGAGCGGGTTGAGGATACTCCAAGCCTGCCGGGCGGCGGTCGGGGCTATCATCCCCGCGTGGCGGCACGGGACGGGCAGGCGTACCTGCGGGGGCTGGCGGACGGGCGAGAGGTGTGGCACGCCGGCCAGCGCGTGGCGGACGTCACGCGGGAGCCGCGGCTGGCGCGAGGCGCCGCGTCCGTTGCCATGCTGTACGACGCCCAGGTGGACCCGGCCACCCGCGACCTGGTCACCTGGGAGGACAAGTCCGGCGAGCGGCAGCCGGTGGCGTTCCTGCCGCCTCGGACCCTGGCCGACCTCCAGCGGCGGCGCGCCGCGTTCCAGACCACGGCCTCGCTGAGCGGCGGCGTGCTGGGCCGCACGCCGGACTACATTAACACCTTTGTCCTGGCCTGCGCCGCCAACCACGCGTACTTCGCGCGCAACGACGCGGCCTACGGCGAGAACGCGCGGCGCTACCTGGAGCACTGCCAGAGGAACGACCTCTGCCTGACGCACACGTTCGTGGCGCCGCAGATCGACGTGGCGGCCGCCAGGCGAAACCAGGCCGACCGCGAGACGGCGCTGCGGGTGGTGGAGGAGCGGGACGAAGGGATCGTGGTCCGCGGGGCCCGGATCCTGGCCACGCTGGCACCCATCGCGGACGAGGTGGTGGTGGTCCGCCAGGCGGCCGGCGACTGCGCGCTCGCCTTCGCCGTGCCCATGGCTACCCCCGGCCTGCGCATCATCTGTCGGGAGAGCCTGGACGAAGGCCGCGCCACGTTTGACCGGCCGCTCTCGTCGCGGTTCGACGAGGTAGACGCCTACCTGATCTTCCAGGATGTGCTGGTGCCCTGGGAGCGGGTGTTCCTGCACGACCCGGAGGGCAAGCACGCCACGCTGTTCTCAGAGACCACGGCGTACACCCACGTGATCCATCAGTTCACCACCCGCAACTGGGTGAAGGCGCAGCTCATGCTGGGGGTGGCCCACGCCATGGCGGAGACGGTGGGCGCCAGCGAGATCCCGGCCGTCCAGGAGACGCTGGGCGAGATGGTGGCCGTGGTGGAGACGCTCCGCGCGCTGCTGGTGGCGTCCGAGGCGGAGGCGGAGCCGGATGTGGAGGGCCTGATCGTGCCGCGTCGGGAGACACTCAGGACCGCCAGGAGCTACTTCCCCCGCCAGTACGGCCGCCTGGTGGAGATCCTCCAGCGGGTGGGCTCCAGCGGCCTGCTGACCACGCCCACGGACGCCGAGCTAGCCGAGGACCTGCCGATCGCCGCGGACGTGGCCACCTACTTCCGGGGGATCAAGACGGACGCGCGGGCGCGGGCGGCGCTGTTCAGGCTGGGGTGGGACCTGTGCGCCAGCAGCTTCGCCGGCCGCCACGCGCTGTACGAGCGGCACTTCGCGGGCAGCCCGGAGGGGACGCTGGCGCGGCAGTACCGGGCGTACGACCGTGGGCCGGCGCTGGCGCTGGTGCAACGGCTCCTAGGATCCGGGCAGCAGGTGCCCGGATCCTCGTAGTCTCTGGCGGAATCTGGGAGGTTTGCGGTGGTTCGCGTGTGGTTTGTGTGTTCCGGTGCCGTGACAAAAGTGCCAAAACGCCAAAGGGTCCGCCGGCGGGATCGAGCGAATGATTGGGAGCGCCGTGGTTCTCGTTAGTGCGTCTTAGTCGCGCGACGGTATGCGGCCGCGGTGCTGACGATAGTGTTTTTGGTGACAAAAGTCGGGGCTGGGGTGGGGTAGGCGCCGGGTGAACTGGTGGGGTCCCACAGTAGTAGCTATGCCGCGGGGGCTGAGATTGGCGCGCCAGAGGGCAGGTAGATCGACATCGACCCGGTGGCCGCGAACATCTTACGCACGGTGGCCGAACTGGATCTCTGATGTCGCCGAAGCGTGCTAGCGGGGTGCCGCCGGGTAGAGCGATCTCGGCCAGGCCCTGACGTAGCGCGGGTGGCTTGTCCCGCTTGCGCGAGCCCCGGCGGCTGGCACCTGGACCGAACGCGGAGGCGCGCGGCAACCATGCGCTCTTATCTCGTCGCGTCGAGCCTCATCCACCACGCGCTGCCGACTTCTACTCACGTTCGCGTGCTCCCGTGGACGATGCTCCGCCGTGCAGAACCGCAGCGCCTCCGCATACGCCCCAAGCGCCTCCTCCAGGCGCGCTCGCCGATCCTCGCCGCCCTCGCCGGCCAGATCCCTCAGCACGTTCCCCCGGTTGTTCTGGGTCGTGGCGTACTGCAGCGGCGCACGCTCCGCCGTCCGGAACCGCAGCGCCTCCGCGTACGCCCCAAGCGCCTCCTCCAGGCGCGCTCGCCGATCCTCGCCGCCCTCGCCGGCCAGATCCCTCAGCACGACCCCGGTTGTTCTGGGTCGTGGCGTACTGCAGCGGCGCACGCTCCGCCGTCCGGAACCGCAGCGCCTCCTCGTACGCCCCAAGCGCCTCCTCCAGGCGCGCTCGCCGATCCTCGCCACCCTCGCCAGCCAGATCACTCAGCACGCTCCCCGGTTGTTCTGGGTACCGGCGTATTGCAGCGGCGCACGCTCCGCCGTGTAGAACCGCAGCGCCTCCCCGTACGCCCCAAGCGCCTCCTCCAGGCCCGCTCGCCGATCCTCGCCGCCCTCGCCCGCCAGATCCCTCAGCACGTTCCCCCGGTTGTTCTGGGTCATCGCATAGTCCCGCGGCGCACGCTCCGCCGTCCGGAACCGCAGCGCCTCCTCGTACGCCCCAAGCGCCTCCATCAGGCGCGCTCGCCGATCCTCGCCGCCCTCACCGGCCAGACCACTCAGCACGGTCCCCGGTTGTTCTGGGTCATCGCATAGTCCCGCGGCGCACGCTCCGCCGTGTAGAACCGCAGCGCCTCCCCGTACGCCCCAAGCGCCTCCTCCAGGCGCGCTCGCCGATCCTCGCCGCCCTCGCCGGCCAGATCCCTCAGCACGTTCCCCCGGTTGTTCTGGGTACCGGCGTATTGCAGCGGCGCACGCTCCGCCGTCAGGAACCGCAGCGCCTCCCCGTACGCCCCAAGCGCCTCCTCCAGGCGCGCTCGCCGATCCTCGCCGCTCTCGCCGGCCAGATCACTCAGCACGTTCCCCCGGTTGTTCTGGGTCATCGCATAGTCCAGCGGCGCACGCTCCGCCGTGTAGAACCGCAGCGCCTCCTCGCACGCCCCGAGCGCCTCCGCCAGTCGCGCTCGCCGATCCTCTCCGCCGTAGGCGCTGAGTCGTGCCGCGGCGCGCCCTAGCGTGCCGAGCGTTGCTCCCTTGAGGTCAGCATCGCCCGACTCGCGGACACTCGCCCACAACGCCATCGCCCATCGGTAACTAACCGGCGCCAGACTGAAGTCGGCCTGGAGATCGGCGCCCTCATCGGCAAGTTGCAGCGCCGAGACGGCGTCGCGAGCCAGGATCCAATCGAACGCGTGCTCGAGTTGAGCGTGGTCCGCGACGATCGCGCGCGGTTCCTCGGGGCCGACATCGGCCAGCCACCGTCGGACGCCGTCGGCGTGCCGTTGGCGGGCCGCATCCGCTTCACCCAGACGGGCGCTCAGGGCAAGCGCGTAGGCGCGGACCAGGCCGTGCTGATTCCAACGACCATCGGACGTGGCGCCGACAAGCCCGAGGTCGGAGTACTCGCTGAGTTGTGCAAACGCCTCGTTATCGGCGCAGTCCCAGATGATGACCGCGAGCTTCGTCGCGAAACTCGCGTCCGGGGCCAGCGTCCCGAGCGCACGGAGCCGAGCCCTAGCCGTCTCATCGAGCTCTGAGTAAGTGCGCCATAGCGAGGCCTCGAACCGGCGGTCGGCTCTGCTGCCATCCGTGAGTGCGAGGCCGCTGAACACGGTGCCATCGCGCACCGCCGCATCGAGCGAATCGATCTCCCCAGGCCAACGCGCGATGTCCACGTGCTGGAATCGCCGGCCAACAAGGTCCAGGGCAAGCGGATGGTGCCCCAGCGTCGCGGCTAGCCGGGCGACGATCTCGTCTGATACCTGCTGTGCTCGCGGATTGCCGAGTCGCAGGAGCGCTACTGAGGCACCCGGTTCACGTTCCGGGTCCAGCACGCCCAGCTCTCGAACTCGCATCACGTACCGTCGCGCGAGCTCCTGGTTGCGCGTACTGAGCAGGAGCACCGAGTTTGGCGGTCGCGCATCGAGCACGGCATCGAGGGCGTCTTGATGCCACGCATCGTCAAGTACGATCAGCACGGTGCCGGGAGCGTTCCTGGCGAGCGTGGCGCGCACCGCCGCAGCACTCGCGCGCAGCCGCTCCTCCTCTTGCGGCCCGCCGAAGGCCCAGGCAACCCACTCGCCAAGGATGTCCGCGACTGACGCCGAGTCAACCCGACCCTGCCCGAGCTGCGCAACCAGCACCCCCGCCGGGAAACGTGTGTCTAGATCGAATGCCACGAGGTCTGCCAGCCATGTCTTGCCCACACCGGCGGCGCCGCAGATCGCCACGTCCTCGCCAGCCCGGAGCGCTTCCGCCACGAGTCCGCGCTCGAACTTGTGGCAGTCGATGCGGACGCGGCTGGGGCGTCGCGCGCGCGGCGCCACCCAGTCGGCAGGCCGGGCCGCTCGCGAAGCGAACTCATCGGCGAGGCGATCGAGCTTGCCGTCGAGGCGACTCAGGTGCGGAACCAATGCCTCGACGATTCGCCGCCGCGTGTCTGCGCCGGATTCGTCCACCGCGTCGAGGACGCCCTGCAGCCCGCGTGCGACCCCGTCGGCGTGGCCGGCTCCCGGGCCCACGGTGGCAATCGTCTGTCGGAGGTCGCTCAGACTGTCCTTGATCCCAGCAACACTGTCGGCGATGCCGTTCAGGCATTGCCACGTTTGGGTGGCAAGCTCGACCACGTAGAGCTCGCGCGCAGCGCGCGCGGGCTCAGAGTCGGTGAGGAGGGCAGACCAAAGCCCCTTCGCGAACGCCTCTGGAAGCTCCGCTTGAAGAAACGCGATCAGCGGCTGCGCCTGACGGCGATCCTGGTCCGCCGCCAGCCGGCCGATCGCACCGGTGACCCAATCGCGAAACGCCGGCGCATTGACGGGGGTCACCGGCTGGGCGCTGAGGTCCCCCACCAGATCCGGCGCCGCGCACAGATCCTCCAGAATCTACGTCATTAGTAGACCGACGCTGGAATCCCGCGCCATCTGATCCCCGCCGAGGCCCGACCGCCAACGCTGAGCAGCGTCAGTGCAGGTGCTCGACCAGGTCTCAATCACCAGCCGCTGAAGCGCGTTTCGGCGCCCGTCCACGCCACCGAGGATCCGCCGCAACGTCTCCTGGAAGGCGGGGATGCCGAGACTGTTGATGTAGCCGGCGCCCAGGTTGAGCGCGATGGCGGAGGACACCGGTGCAACCGACGCCAGGCCACCGCCGAGCGCGAGGAGCGTGCATCCCACGGCGACGGTGCGGATGGTCTGGGCTCGGTCAGCGGTTGGCATCGATCCCCTTCGGTAGCTCGCTTGGAGTTGAAGGCGTCCTCTTCGAGGATAGCGCTTGCGCAGCCGGGTTGCGAGGGTTGGACGGGGGTGCTCGGGTGCGAGGTGAGGCCGCGCTGCGCGCGGTGCCGTCGGGACGACGGCGGTCCCAGGGGCTCGCGTGCGGCGGGGGGCGCTGGGGTTTGGAAGTGGAGGGGGCGTGGGGGGCGCGTGCGGCTGTGGCGTGACCGCGGGTGGATGCGGCGGGGCTAGGTCAGCCAGTGCGCGAATCGGGCCTTTGCGTCGGCGTGGCTCACGACTTGCCCGGCATCTGCCTGGGCGATTCCTCGATCGATCCCTTCCAGCAGATGGAGCCGGTCCTGAGCGTCGTCGATGGTCGCGTCATCCGGAAGCCCTGGCTCCCGCCCGTCGTCGGTCAGCGGCTCCATGCGGTCATTGTACGGTGCTCCTTGCATGAACCCCGGTTGGTCCGGTCTTGGGGCTATCGCCAGGACGACCGGGCGGCTGACGGGAAGGTCATCCGCGTTCGCGAGTGCAGGGTCCTCGCGGGCTCAGCGCGCGGCGGAGGGTTGGGGCTATCGCGATGGCGACCGGGCGGCTGACGGGAAGGTCATCCGCGTTCGCGAGTCCAGGGTCTGCGCGGGCTCAGCGCGCGGCGGAGGGTTGGGGCTATCGCGATGGCGACCGGGCGGCTGACTGGAAGGTGCTTCGCAGGCTCAGCACGCGAACTACTTTTCGGGGCTATCGCCACGGGCGCCTGGGTGCGGAACGCCATGGCGAGCCAGGGCGCCAGTGACGGCGGCGACGGTGGAGCCTCCGAGACGCTTGCTATACTCGAAACGTCGGCGTTGCCTCTGTCTGCACAGGTGACCCTGCACTGGCGATCGGGGCGGAGAGCGAGCGCTTCTTGATGATCGATTGGTCTGCCTGTCTGGCCGTGGAGCGTGATCCGCGGCGCGTGAGCGGTGCGTGGGTCTTTCGCGGAACACGCGTCCCCATCGCCGCATTGTTCGAGAATCTGGAAGACGGCGCGCAGGTCGACGACTTTGTAGCCTGGTTCCCCGGAGTGACGATGGATCAGGTTCGGGCCGTTCTGGAGCACGCCGCCAAGAGCGCGGTCGCTCCCGCCCTTCGCGTCTCCGCGGTCCCTTAGGTCCGTTCGCTCCCTCCAGAAAACAGAAGGCCCGCGGGCGATTGCCCGCGGGCCTCGAGGGCCTTCTGGCCGCGATTACTCGGCGTACGCGCTGTCTTCGCCGCCCTCGCCGCTCTCCGTCTCCGGGGCTGGCACGCCTTCTTCTTCGCCTACTTCTGACTCGAACAGAAACATGGTTCGCTCCTCAAGCTCTGGTGGCCCACCGCGGTTGGGACGATTCGCTTCGCCGGCCTGCTGGGCCGTCGAGCGCATTATCCCGTGGTGGTGCGCTCCTGTAAAGGTTTACGCTCAGGGCAGCCGGACTGGATCTATGCCCCGAGCAGACGATTCAGGATCGCGATGTATCCGCGTGTGCCGGCGAGAAGCTGAGCGACCTCGATCCGCTCGTTGGGCTGGTGGCAGAGCTTGTCGTCGCCGGGGCCAAAGATGATCGTGGGGATGCCTAGCTGCGCGAAGATGCCGCCGTCCGTGTAGTAGCTGGCGCCGCGCACGGCGGGGGTGGTGCCGCGGACGCCGGACACCGCTGCCACGGCGGTGGTCACCAGGGGATGGTCAACGGCCGTCTCGATGGGGGGCACGTCGTTGATGGGCTCCACCTCCACGGCCAGGCCGGGCACCGTGGAGACGAGCTCCGCGGCCAGGTCGCGGACCTCGGACAGGATCTGGGGGTGGCTCTGGCCGGGCACGGAGCGCAGATCCACCGTGGCCACGCAGTAGTCCGGCACCACGTTGGTTTTGATGCCGCCGCGGATGGTGCCGACGTTCACCGTGGGCGGGGCGAGCAGCGCGTGCGGGGTGTGGGCGTACTCCTTGCCTACGATCCAGCGGAGGAGCTCGGCCAGATGGAGGATGGCGTTGACGCCCAGGTGCGGCATGGAGCCGTGGGCGGTCTTGCCGTACGCCTTGATCTCTAGCCAGAGCGCGCCGCGGTGGGCGGGCACCACGTCCAGCAGGGTGGGCTCGCCGATGATGATCCCCTGGGCGCCGGCCAGCGCGCCCGACTTGACCAGGTGATGGGCGCCCAGGCAGTCGGCCTCCTCGCCGACGGTGCAGGCGAGGAGCACGTCGCCGCGGGGCCGCCAGCCGCGGCTCCGGAGCGCACCCATGGCCGCCAGCATCGCGGCCAGGCCGCCCTTCATATCGACGGCGCCGCGACCCCAGACTTCTGGCCCGGCCGGTCCGTCTACCAGGTCGGCGGACAGCGGATCGTGCTCCCAGCTCAGCTCGCCGGGCGGCACGGTGTCGGTGTGGCCGGAGAGCACCAGCGGAGCGGCCTGTCCCGTGCCCGGCAGGCGGACGAACAGATTGGGTCGGCCATCCGCCACGGGCACAAGCTGGGTGTCCAGGCCCCACGCCTCGGCGCGGGCGCGGAGCACTTCCACCACGCCGGCCTCGTTGCCCGGCGGGTTGATGCTGTTTGCGCGGATGAGGTCGCGCAGCAGCGCTACGGCGTCGCGCTCTTCCGTGTCGCTCAGTCGGTTGTCTATGGCCGCGCTCATCGCGGGCTGAGGATAGCCTAAGATGCTCCCGCCGAGCTTTCGCCAGGCCTGCCCTGACACACACCAGCCGGAGGCACCGATGCCAAACGTCCTGATCGCCTGCGCCGTCTTCACCACCCGCGACGACACGCCGCTTCACACGATCCAGGAGGCCGGCTGGACCGTCTCCTGGGCGCCGGAGGGCGGCCTCACGACCGAGGACGGCCTGATCGACGCGCTCCAGGAGCAGGACGCGGTGATCGCCGGCGGCGAGCCGTACACGCGCTACGTGATGGAGAACGCGCCGCAGCTCAAGCACATCGCGCGCTGGGGCGTGGGGTTCGATCGAGTGGACCTGGTGGCGGCCACGGACCTGGGCGTTATCGCCACCACGACTCAGGGCGGCAACGACTGGGGCGTGGCGGACCACGCGATGGCGCTGATCCTCGGGCTGGCGCACCGCCTGGTGTCCAACGACGACGAGGTCCGCGCGGGCACGTGGGGTCGACCGGTGGGCGATGACGTGTGGGGCGCGACGATCGGCATCGTGGGGCTGGGCCGGATCGGGCGCGGCGTGGCGCTGCGGGCGAAGGGCTTCAACATGAAGGTCCTGGCCTGCGAACCGTACCCGGACCAGGCGTTCGTGGCCCAGCACGGGATCGAGCTGGTCTCGCTGCCGGAGCTGATGAGTCGGGCGGACTACATCACGCTCCACTCACCGGGGAGCGCGGAGAACAAGCATCTGATCGGCAAGGACGAGATCGCGCGGATGAAGCCGACGGCGTACATCGTGAACACCGCGCGGGGGACCCTGATTGACGAGGATGCGCTGTACCCGGCGCTGGTGGAGCGTCGTATCGCGGGGGCTGGGCTGGACGTGCGCGAACTGGAGCCGGCCCGAGACACGCGGTTCAATGGGCTGGACAACGTGATCCTGACGTCGCACATCGCGGGGGTGACGCACGGCACGGTGGTCTCCATGGCGGGGATGACGGTGAAGAGCATCCTGCAGTCGTGGCGGGGTGAGAAGCCGCATGGGTTCTTGAACCCGGAGGTGTGGGAGCGGCGACGGGGGTGGTAGGCGGGCTGACGGTGGTGCCGGCGTGGTTTCGGATGGGCGCTCTTGTGGTGGGGGGCCAGCGGGACGCTGGCGGTCCCAGGCGACGGGCTTCGGCGGGCGGCCGCGGGTGTGGCTAGATCCCTCCGTCGTCGGGATGACGGGGCGGCTAGCGGAGGAGGAGGTCGGCTTCGCGGCTGAGGTCTTTGCTGATGTTCTTCTGGTGGGCTTCCAGGGTTCCGCCGCCTATCTCCAGCAGCTTGGCGTCGCGCCAGAGCCGCTCCACCGGGTAGTCGCCCACGTAGCCGTAGCCGCCCAGGGTCTGGATGGCGCGATCGGCCACGTTCTTGGCCATGGTAGAGGCGAGCAGCTTCACGCCGTCTGAGTCCACGCGATGCCCGGGGTGTCTCAAGTCCATCCGCCGGGCGACGTCGTAGACGTAGCTCCGGGCGGCCCGCCACTCGGCGTAGGATTCGGCGATGTGGCGCTGGATCTGGCCGAAGTCGCGGATGGCGTGGCCGAAAGCCATCCGGCTATCCGCGTAGCGCACCATCTCGCGCAGGCAGCGGAGGGCGATCCCCAGCGACATGGCGGCCAGCGTGAGGCGCTCTAGCTCCAGGTTGCGCATCATGTGGATGACGCTCTCGCCTTCCTGGCCCACCAGATTCTCCGCCAGCACCTGGCAGTCGTCGAAGACGAGCTCCGCGGTGGGTGAGGCGCGGCAGCCCAGCTTGTCCTTGATCCTCTGGCCCACCCGGAAGCCCGGCGAGGTGCCCTCCACCAGGAACGTGGAGATGGCTCGGCCGCCGGTCCGCGCGTAGATCAGGAAGATGTCACCGGGCGTGGTGTCGTCCAGCGCGCCGTTGGTGATCCACATCTTGCGGCCGTTGATGAGGTATCTGTCGCCCTGGCGCAGGGCGTGGGTGCGCATGGCCAGCACGTCCGTGCCGCCCTCCGGCTCGGACATGCCCATGCCACCCACCCACTCGCCGCTCAGCACGCGCGGCAGGTAGCGGGCGTGCTGTTCCGCCGAGCCGTTGTGGAAGAAGTTGTTGACGAAGAGGATGGAGTGGGCCAGGTAGGTCAGGCAGAAGCCGGGGTCGGCGGTGGAGAGCTCCTCGTGGACGATCACGGCGGCCACGGGGTCCATGCCGGCCCCGCCGCTCTCGGCCGGGACCGTCACGCCCAGCAGGCCCAGATCGCCGCAGGCGTTGAAGAGCGCGCGGTTGAACCGCTCCTCGCGATCGTGTTGCCGCGCCTGCGGCTCCACCTGGTCCCGCACGAAGTCGCGCAGCGTCCGCCGCAGCAGCGCGTGCTCGGCCGTGGGGTTGAAGAGATCCGCCGCCAACTGGTCACGCGTTTCGTCGAGCATGGACAGGATCATATTTCTGGTTAGTGCAATGCGACAACGAACGCGCTAGAATGGCGCATGCGCGGAAACGGAAGCGCCGATCCTGAGGCGCCCTGGATCGCCCTGTTCTGCACGGGCATTCTGCTCACCTCGCTGGCCGCCGTCGTCTGCGTGGGCGTGCTCGCGTTCTACCACGCCAGCCTCGAGTCCGTGCAGTCCGTCATCGCCTGCTTCGCGGCGGGCGCGGTCTGCATGATCCTGGCCGCCGCGCGGCTAGAGGCGCTGGCCATCAGCCGCGCCGCCGACCGCCGCCGCTAGATCACCCCGGCGGCGCAGAGCCGGGCGTACTCTTCGGCGCCCACCAGCCCGCCCCAGACGACTTCGTTGTGCTCGCCCAGGATCGGGCCGCCCCGCGCCACCCGGCCGGGGGTCTCGCTGAGCTTGGGCACCACACCCTGCATGCGCACGGTCTCGCCGCCCAGCCCTGGCTCCGGCAGGCCGATCACCATCTCGCGGGCGGCGAAGTGCGGATCGCCCGAGATGTCCGCCGCGGTGTAGATCCGCCCGGCCGGGACGCCGGCCGCATCGAGCAATTGGAGCACCTGGTCGGTCGGCCGCTGGCTGGTCCACTCGGCGATGGCCACGTCTAGCTCCGTCTGGCCATCGCCACGTCCCTTGAACGTGGAGAAGGGCGCGCCGGGCTCGATCCACTGGGGGTGGCCGATGGCCACCGCCAGCCGACGGAACACGGTGTCCTGGTTGGCGCCCATCACCACCCAGTCTCCATCCGACGTGGGGTAGACATTCGACGGGGCGAGGCGGGGCAGGATGGAGCCGGTGGGCTGGCGGACCTCGCCCAGCTTCTCATACTCCGGCAGGATGGACTCCATGTACGCCCACATGGCCTCATAGATGCCCACGTCCACCACCTGGCCGCGGCCGGAGCCGCCGGGCCGATCGCGGTGGAAGAGCGCCAACAGCGCGCCGGTAAAGCCGTGGGTGGCGGCCAGCGAATCACCTATGGAGATGCCCACGCGGACCGGCGGGCGGCCCGGCTCGCCAGACAGGTAGCGGAAGCCGCTCAGGGCCTCGCCGATGGCGCCGAAGCCGGCCTTCTCGCGGTACGGCCCGGTCTGCCCGTAGCCGGTCACACGCACCATGACCAGCCTCGGGTTCAGGGCGTGGAGGTCCTCCCAGCCCAGGCCCCAGCGCTCCAGGGTACCCGGGCGGAAGTTCTCCACGAACACGTCTGCAGTGGCGAGCAGACGCCTGAGTAGTTCCTGGCCCTCGGCGCGACGCAGGTCCAGCGTAACGGACTGCTTCTCCCGCGCCATCAGCGGCCAGTACAGTCCCAGCCCCTTGTACATGCCGCCCCAGCGGCGCATCACGTCGCCCTCGCCGGGCGCCTCCACCTTGATTACTTCGGCGCCGTGGTCCGCCAGGAGGTGGCCGCAGAACGGGCCGGCGATCATCTGGCCGGCCTCCACCACGCGGATGCCGTGGAGCGACCCGCGCGACTCGGTCACGCGGCCTCCACGGTGGCGGTGAGCCCGCAGCTTATCAGCCTGTCTCGGTACAGCTCAGCGTGCTCCAGCGGGCACACGATCACCACCGCCTTACCGGTCTCGTGCGCCTCCATCATGATCTTGAAGGCCTTGCGGAGCCCCAGACCGGGCACGGAACGCGTGAGCGAGCGCACCACGTGGTCCATGGAGTTGTGGTCGTCGTTGTGCAGGATCACCTTGTAGGGGTCCAGGGCACGCGGCTTTGAGCGCTGCTCCTGCTCTTCATCCTCGCGGGGCAGCGTGGCCGGCAGGGTGGGCGCGGGCGCGGCTGTCTCCGTCGGCATGAAGAGATTCTACCGAGCGTGTGTCAGCCCGTGGCCGTAGCCCAGCGGTGCAGGAACAGTGCCAGCACCTGGGCGCGCTCCGGCAGACTGTCCAGGACGGCAAACTCGTGCTCCGTGTGGGCGCCGTCGCCGCGGATCCCCATGCCATCGATGGTGGGGCAGAACTGGCCGGTGTGGTTGCCGTCTGACCCACCGCCGCTCACGATCTCGCGCGCCTGGAAGCCCACCGTGTCCGCAGCCTTGCGGACGATCTCGAAGAGCGCGGCGTTGCCCTCGCCCCGCATGAGCGGCGGGAAGTGGGGATCGCCCCAGAACTCGGTGGTGGTGTCTGGCACGAACGAGCGCGCGGCGATCTGGCGCATGCTCTCGATGGCGCCTTCCATCTCCTCCAGGTCCAGCGCCCGCAGGTCTATCTCCGCGTACGCCTCTGGGCAGATGATATTGGAGCGCTCGCCGCCGCGGATCACGCCCACGTTGACGGTGGTGCCGGTCTCGAAGTTGGTCATGGCATGGAGCGCCACGATCTTGTGGGCCAGCTCTAGCGTGGCGCTGCGGCCGCGCTCCGGCTGGCCGCCGGCGTGGGCCGCCCGACCTGTGACCTTCATATAGAACTTACCGGCGCCCTTGCGGACGAAGGTGTACTCACCGCCCGGCCGGGCCGGCTCCAGGATGCACACGGCCTGCGACTGGCGCGCGATCTCGTCGATCGGCCCGGAGGAGGTGGGCGAGAGCACCTCCTCGTCGCTGTTGAGGAACACGGAGAGGCCGGTGCTTTCCCAGGCCGGCGAGCGCGCTTCGCGTAGCGCGGCCAGCGCCGTGAGCATGATGACGAGGCCGCCCTTCATGTCGTACACGCCTGGGCCGAAGCAGCGGCCGTCCTCTACGCGCCAGGGCCGCTCGCGGAGGGTCCCGCTGCCAAACACCGTGTCAAAGTGGCCCACCAGCAGCAGTCGCTTACCGGGCAGGTCTCGTCGGCCGATGACATGGTCACCGTACTTCTCCTGGCGGAGCAGCGAGGTCTCGAAGTCCAGGTCTGATAGCCGCTCCCGCAGGTGGGCACCAAGCTGGTCCACGTCGCTCTTGTCGTAGGTGCCGGACTCGCGCTCCACGAAGCCCTGGAGCATGGAGGTCATCTCGTCCTGCCGGCCGCCGATGTATTCGAGAATGGACGTTTCGATGCTCACGCGGGGGCCTCCGGACCGTCAAACGTGGACGCCATGATAACCGGCGATCCCGGCCGGATCACGCGGTCTGGCCAGAGCGCCGAGGTCAGAGGTCGAACCTGAACCGATCCCCCCGGTAGAGCAGCCTGGTCCGCTCGATGACGGAACCGTCCGCCGCCAGCGCCATCCCCCAGATCAGGAACAGCGGCGCCCGCGGGGCCACGCCCAGCAGAGCGCTTTCTCGGTTTGTCGCCAGCGCAAGCTCCATGACGTGCTGCGACTGGGCCACCGCCGCGCCGAAGCGCGACTCGATCAACCTGATGATGCCGCAGCGATCCAGATCGCGCTCATCCAGTCCCGGAAACCGGCTGAGCGGATAGTAGGCCGTCTCCAGCGCCGCGGGCTCACCCTCCACCTGGCGCAGCCACTGGATCTGGAGGAGCTCGCTGCCGCGGGGCACGCCCATGACCTGGGCCAGCCTGGCCCCGGCGTCCAAGACATCCACCCGGACCGTAGACACCGAATCTCCCGGGACCTTCACCCGCGGTGGGCCCAGCACGCTGCTGAGGCGCTGGTTCGTCCGCGCGGGAAGGGGCGGCGCCACGAACGTGCCCTTGGCTCGGGCGCGGATGAGCACGCCCTCGCGCACCAGCTCCGCGATGGCCCGCCGCACGGTGATGCGGGCCACGCCGAGCGAGCGCACCATGTGCTGCTCGGCCGGCAGGCGGTCGCCGGGCTTCAACACGCCGGCGGAGATCACGGAGCGGATGTGCTCGATGATCTGGGCGTACAGGGGCTGGCTGCTCTGCGGATCGAGCTTCGGCGCGAGCTCGGACATGGGCGATCCCACGAACACAAACTGCTGGCGATACGCCGTGCGCAGCGCTCCGGATCACCCACCGGACCTTTGGATTTCTCCAGGCAATTGCCGGACGGAACGCGAGCGCCACCAGTGTTGAGCGGATACCGGGAAGGGCCCATATTGTCCCATTGACCCCTCCCGGAGCCCCGTCTAGACTCCGGCCGCGTGGCCGTCACACGGGCTGCCGCGACCGACACCCGCCGCGGACAAGGGCACGAGATCCGCCCGTCCCCGACGGTCAAACCACCACACGTCCGTCCTGGGGGGTTGCTGTTCAATGCGGCGAATCCGCGCATCCTCGATTCTGCTTACCGCGGCGGTCGCCGCCAACTTGCTGCTGAACGCGGCTCCGGGCGCGTCACCCCGGATCGCCGCGGCGCAGACGAGCCCCGTGGGGTTTGCCGTGGACTCAAACGCGGACATCCTGTACTGCGTGAACCTCGCCACCGGAGCGACGACCGCGATCGGGAACGTGGGTTTCGCGGACGTGGATGGCCTGACATTCGACTCCAACGGTGTGCTCTTTGGCACCGACGACGCCTCAGACATGTTGATCACCATCAACCTCACGACCGGCGCCGGAACGGCAGTCGGCAAGCTCGGACTGGATACCGTCTCGCCCCTGGATACCGGACTGACGTTCGATCCCCAGGGCAATCTGTTCGTAGTTGAAGAGACTGGGTTGTCGCTCTCCCGAGTCAATCGGAACACGGGCGCCGCCACTTTCATCGGATCGACGTTCCCCTTCTTCCTCACCGGCCTCACGGCGCGCGGTAGCACGCTGTTTGCGCTCACGGTTGCCGGGCCGGGTCAAAGTGACTCGCTGGCCACCGTAGACAAGGCCACGGGAGCGGTCACGGTGATTGGCCCATTGACCAACGTGAACATCGTGGATGGTGGCCTGGACTTCGATGGCAACGGGACGCTCTGGGGAATAGATGACGGCAATGGCGGCGCCCAGGGGCGGATCTTCACAGTCAATCCCAACACGGGTGTCGCCACCATCGTGGCCACGACTATCACCGGATTCGACTCGCTGGCCATCAACCCGAACATCACGTCCTGTGGCGGGGGCGGGGGCGGGGGCGGGGGCAACAACGTCGTGGTCTACGACCCCAACAACGACGACGAAAAAAAGAAGAAGGAGACGGAGGAGCAGAAGCAGCAGCGCGAGCGGACCAATCGCTACGGCCTGGATGAGTACCGCACCGAAGGCAACGTGATGTCCCACGGCCTGGACGACGGCGGGCCGTTTGTGGTCATCGCGAATCGTGACGGGCTGGTCAAGGTGCGACTGGGCAAGCAGGTGGGCAAGATCACGGTCTGCGTGGGCGACTACCTGGAGGCGAGCGGGGTGAAGCAGCACGAGCTGCTGTACGAGGCTGAGGACGTGACGGTCTCGAAGAAGTCGCGCTCTGGGAGCTGCATCACGGCGAACTGACCCGAACCACGCCTCGGGGGCCGGTCCCCGAGGCGTGATTCCGCGGCTCACGGGAGGCGTGCGAGGCATGCTGCGCTACGTGTCGGGAGCGGTCCGAAGCGAATCTGACAAGCACACCGACTGCCCCATATTGTCCCATTGAGGGCATTTCGGGCGGCTCATAGACTACGGCTGCGTGGGCCCGCCGCGGGGGTCTACGCCCTGGGCACCAGGCCGCGGCATTCGCCCGAAACGCGATCGCACGGTGCGCATGGCCGGGCTCGCGGGACGGTGAACGGGTTGAACCCGCAAGAGGACACATGCCAGTGCACGTCCGCAGACCATTATGGGCCACGCTCACGTCCCGGCGCGCCACGGCGCTCGCCGTGGCGCTTGCAGCCAACCTCCTGCCCGCGGCCCCACCCGCGCACGCGGCGACGACGACGTTCGCCAACACCACGCCGATCATCATCCCAGCGACGGGGACTGGCGGGCAGGGCGGCAGACCGTCCAATCCCTACCCCTCGCCAATCACGGTCAGCGGCGTGGCTTCGCCGATAACGAAGGTGACCGTGACCCTGGTCAACTACTCACACGGTTTTCCCGACGACGTGGGCGTGATCGTGGTCTCACCAGCCGGCAAGAAGATCCGTCTCATGTCCGATGTGGGGGCGGGTCCGGGCGCCGCCAACGGCGACGTGGCCGCGAACCTCACGCTCACGTTCGACGACGCCGGGCCATCGCTACCCGACACGTCCGCGCTGACATCCGGCACCTTCAGACCGACGCGGGGCAATGGCAACGCCGCCCTGCTTGAAGGCTTCCGCGGCCCCGGAGAACTTCCCCGCGCCCGCGCGGCTGGGCCATACAGCCTCCTCCTGGGAGATCTGATCGGAGACTCGGCAAACGGCGTGTGGAACCTTTACGTCATCGATGACACGTCACGAGATACCGGCACGTTCGCGGGGGGCTGGGCGCTCAACATCACCACCGCCCGGTGGCGCGGGTGGCGGTGGCGGCGGCGGCAACAACAGCCCCGCGGTCTTCGACCCGAACAACGACGATGAAAACAAGAAGAAAGAGACGGAGGAGCAGCGGCAACAGCGCGAGCGCACCAATCGCCACGGTCTGGATGAGTACCGCACCGAGGGCAACGTGATGTCCCACGGTCTGGACGACGGCGGGCCGTTTGTGGTCATCGCGAATCGTGACGGGCTGGTCAAGGTGCGACTGGGCAAGCAGGTGGGCAAGATCACGGTCTGCGTGGGCGACTACCTGGAGGCGAGCGGGGTGAAGCAGCACGAGCTGCTGTACGACGCCGAAAGCGTGAGCGTGGGCAAGCGCACGCGGTCCGGTAGCTGCATCTCCACCTAGCAGCAGCGAACGCCAGACGGCGGCGGGCCCCGCGGAATCGCGGGGCCTGCCCATGTCACGAGCCGCGCGGACCCCACGACACGACACGAGCACCACACGCGCGGCACGACGACGCCCGGCACCGTCACGGCGGCGGCTCCGCTGGCCCATATTGTCCCATTGAAGGGCCCGAGGATGGGTCATAGACTCAGGTCGCCCGGGGCCGGTTGCGGAAGCGTGTTCCGCACGTTGGCAGGTTCCCCCGCTTTCGACGCGTGGGGCGCTTCCGCGACCGGCCACTGAAGGCACACCACCGTGACCCGTTGGGGGGAGGAGTCTCGACCCTTGAGATCAGTGCGCAAGACTATGGCCGTGGCGGCCTGGGGCGTCGCTCTCGGCATGCTGCTGAACGCCGTGCTGGCGAGCGGATCTACCGGAATCGCGCGGGCTCAGAGCGGACCGATCGGTTTCGCCGTGCGCTCCGACGTGGATGACAAGCTGTACTCGATCAACCTGAGCACCGGCGTGGCAACGGCGATCGGCGCGGTCGGCTTCAGCGACGTAGACGGACTCTCGTTCGGCTGCGGCAGCGTGTTGTTCGGTATCGACGAAGCGACCGACTCGCTGATCCGCATCAACACAACGACCGGCGCCGGCACCGCCATTGGCAACACCGGGGTGATCAATGGAAACGTGAACGACGTCGGCCTGACGTTTGACAGCCAGGGGCGGCTGTTCATGGCGGCCGAGGAGGGTCAGCGCCTCTTCCGGGTGAATCCAACCACGGGCGCAGGCACGCTGGTCGGAAGTACCGGGGCCGCCGCGGTGACCGGCCTGGCAGCGCGGGGCACCACGCTGTTTGGCCTCAACACCCAGGGACCTTCCAGTCTGGTGACCTTGAATCCGGCGACGGGAGCGAGCACGACCGTTGGCGCCCTGGTGAATGTGACCGTCTCCGATGATGGTGGCCTGGACTTCGACTCCAGCGGGACGCTCTGGGGCATCGAGGACGGCGGCCAGATCTTCACGGTGAACACATCAACGGGCGTGGCAACGCCGGTGGCGACGACGCTCTCAGGGTTCGACACGCTGGCCATTGACACGAGCGCTCCCTGCGGTGGGGGAGGCAACGCCAACGCCGGTGTGTTCGATCCGAACAATGACGATGAGAAGAAGAAGAAAGAGACGGAAGAGCAGAAGCAGCAGCGCGAGCGCACCAACCGGCACGGTCTCGATGAGTACCGAACGGAAGGGAACGTGATATCCCACGGCACCGACGACGACGGCGCGTTTGTGATGATCGCGAATCGGGACGGACTGGTGAAGCTGCGACTGGGCAAGCAGGTGGGAAAGATCACCGTGTGCGTGGGTGACTACCTGGAGGCCAGCGGCGTGAAGCAGCACGAGCTGCTCTACGAGGCGGAGGACGTCACCGTCTCCAAGAAGTCGCGATCCGGGAACTGCATCACCGCCAACTAGAGCCCAGGCGTCGCGGAGGCCAGACGCCCGCGCGGCTCGCGTTCCGCCCGCTGAATCCGAGTCACCCCGGCGGCAATGCCGCCGATGGGTGACCGGCCCCCGCCGGCCACTCAGCATCCCCGAAGATGCGAGGGTTGGTAGTCGCTGCTACCGCCCGCCTCCGCGGCTCGGGCGCTTCTCGCGCGTCCGCGGGGCTGCCATGAGGATACGGGCCGGGGGCCCTGGCCGGCCGTCAACGGGCACACGTTTGAAATGTGTTCTAGCTGACAATTTGGCGCCCGGCCGTCCCGTCCCAGGATCATTCGGCATATGGACCTATTGGAGATTACGCCCACACCCCCGATGGCCGCCGTTGCGCCGCCCACCGCGCTCCCGTTGGGGCTGGATCTGGACGCCCAGGGCTGGGTGGAGGCGCTAGCTCAACGCGGTCTGCCGGCCTACCGCGCCCGCCAGGTGTTCGATGCCCTCCACCGGCGACGTCTGGCCGACTGGTCCGACCTGTCCGAGCTCCCGCGCGCGGCCCGCGACTGGCTGGGAGAGCACTACCGACCTATCAGCGGGGCGCTCGTGACGCAGGCGGTCTCGCGGGATGGCACCCGCAAGCGGCTGGTGCGGCTGGCGGATGGGCAGGACGTGGAGACCGTGGCCATCCCTTCGCGCTCGCCCGCGGGCTCGTCGCGGCTCTCCGTGTGCGTTTCAACCCAGGCCGGCTGCGCCATGGCGTGCACCTTTTGCGCCACCGGCGACATGGGCCTGGCGCGCAACCTCTCCCACGGCGAGATCGTGGATCAGGTGTACGGCTTTGGCCGGGACCGACCTGAAGCTGCCCCGACCCACGTGGTCTTCATGGGGATGGGCGAGCCGCTGGCCAACTACGCCGCCACCGTCCGCGCCGTCAGGCTGCTGAGCAACCCCCAGGGCGCCAACATCAGCCCGCGGCGCATCACGGTCTCCACCAGTGGCCTGGTGCCCCAGATCCGGCGGCTGGCCACGGAGGATCTGGACATCACGCTGGCCATCTCGCTCCACGCGCCGAATGACGACCTCCGGACCGAGCTCATGCCCGTCAACACCCGCTTCCCGATCAGCGCCCTGCTGGCCGCGACATCGGACTACGCGCGCGCGACGAAGCGGCGGGTCAGCTACGAGTACGTCATGCTGGAGGGCGTCAACGATCAGCCGCTGCACGCCGCGCAGCTGGCAGCGATCCTCCCCAAGCGCCTGTCCCACGTCAACCTGATCCCCTACAACGCCACCGGCGCCGCGTTCCGCGCCACTCCGCCCGACCGAATCACCGCGTTCCAGGAACGGCTCACGGCGGCCGGCGTCTCGGCGACCATCAGGGCCAGCCGCGGCCGTGACATCGCGGCCGCCTGCGGCCAGCTCAAGGCGGAAAACAGCCTGAGACGGCCGGGCTAAGCCGGCCCGCCAGGACGCTACGTTGCCCACCTTCCCGGGCGCTGAGTATGGTTAGCCCGATCTGAATCGATCAGAGACGGAACTGCACAGGAAATCTGAGACACAGGCGAGGACACCAGCGGTGGCAGAGTCAGACCAGGCATTTGCTGAGCCATTCAAGCGGATCTCCGTGGCGGACGCCAAGGCGATGCTGGACGACGGTAAGGCCGTCGCGATCGACGTGCGCGAGGGCTGGGAGTGGGCAAACGGCCACATCGGCACTGCCACCCACACCCCGCTGGCCAGGATCATGTCCGCCCCCGCCGCCAGCGTCACGCAGGACAACGTGATCTTCGTGTGCGAGGTGGGCCAGCGGAGCGCCGTGGCGGCGGAGATTGCGGCCTCGCTGGGCTTTGACAACCTCTACAACATGGAAGGCGGCATGACCGCCTGGCGAGCCGCGGGCTACCCCGTAGCCAAATAACCGCTAGTTGAGGCGCTGGGTGAGCTGATCCACCAGTTGGATCTGTCCCTGGATTACAGCAGCGTCGGCCGCGTTCGGCGCGGCCGACGTGTACGTGACGAGATCTGCGCGCGCGCCCTTCAGGTCTCCCGCCCGCAGCCGCGCCAGCCCCCGGTCGCGGTATTCCCGGGTGGCCCCTGGCTCCATCAGGAGCAGCGCGTCCAGACAGCGGATGGCCCGCGCCAGATCCTGGCGCCGGCCGTAGATCAGCTTCAGATTTGTCACCATGCGGTACAGGATCGCCCGGGTACCCACGGATCGCAGCATCGCCGGATCCAGCCGCGCCTCCGACCCGTGGACGTCGCGCAGCAGCGCCGCGCAGTCCTCCGTATCAAGCAGGCGGCCGCCGCCGAACGGGTCCACCAGCAGCGGCTCGTCAGCGGTGGCCACGCGCACCAGGAAGTGCCCGGGCAAGCCCACGCCGCGCAATGTGAGGCCCAATCGCCGGCCCACTTCCATGTAGATCACGGACAGGGTGATCGGTATGCCCAGCCGTCGATCCAGCACCTCGTTCAGGTAGCTGTTCCGCGGGTCGTAGTAGTCGTCACGGTTCCCGCGCAGCCCGTATTCGTCAAACAGCACGCGGTTGATCGCGGCCACGTGGCGCCGCGGCGGATCCGTAGCGCGCAGCACGCGGCTGGCCTCGCCCGCGAGCCGGTCCAGGCGCTGCACCTGCACCGCCACGTCCAGGTCTGGGTACTCCAGCGCGGCCAGGGCAAACGCGGCCGAGCCAAGATCGATCCTGGACTCATCGCGATCCAGCAGCGCGGCGAAGCGATCCACGGCATCCATGCCCGGTACGACGTGCTGTCGGTGGTCCGGTCTCAGCTCCGCACGTAGCGCATGAACGTGTCAGCCAGTACCACCGGATCTTCCAGGAAGTAGGGCGTCTTCTCCGTCTTGTTGCCGATGCGTACACGGATGAGCGTGGGCTTTTTCGAGGACTTCACCTCTTCCAGCGCGCCGCTGAGCTCGGCCGCGGAGCCCACTTCCAGGGCGTCCATGCCGCAGGCTTTCGCCACACCCGCGAAGTCCGTGGTGGCAGCCGCGGTTGGCTGATCGCCGGTGGATCCGTACGTCCCGTTGTCCAGGATCACCAGCACCATCTTGGACGGCTTCAGGTGGCCGATGGTGGAGAGCGCGGAGAAGCCCATGAGCAGGCCGCCATCGCCCTCGACGGTCACCACCTTCCCAAAGCGGGAGCTCTCCAACCCCATGGCCAGACCAAGGCCAATGCCCGGCGGCAGGCCCATAGAGTCCAGCACGTGCAGGTGGTTCTGCTTCTTGCCGACCGCGGCGACCATCTCGCGCACGGCAGCGCCCACGTTGATCACCACCGGGTCCGTTGGGAAGGCCGCGTCGATGAGCTTGAGCGCCTCCATCCGTTGCAGCGTAGCCATTCCTCAGCCTCCCATCAGGTTGACGAGCAGCATCACCGGCCGGTGGGTGATGCGGCTGTACTCATAGGTCTTTACAACGGTGGGCGCCCAATCCGCTATCGGCACCTTGCCGTCCAGGACGAAGTAGCGGACGCCCGCCGCGTCCAGGATTGACGGAACGCGCTCACAGATCGAGTGGATCATGGAGTTGTATTCGTTCAGCCCGCCCCGCAGGGACACGATGTAGAACTGCGGGATGTGGTAGGCCACGGGGAACGTCATGAGCGCGGTCAGCAGGTTGCCCACCCCGTTGTCCTGGACGATGGCGATGGACTTGATCCCGGCTAGCTCGAGCCCGGAGAGGATGCCCACGCCCTCCTCCTCCCGGGGGATCGGGAACGCCACCGTGTTCGGGCGGGCCAGGACGTGATTGATGACCGTTTTCAGCGTGCTGCTGGGAAGGTGCAGCACGTGGCTGGGATCTATCGCCTCGATCCCTTCGATGATCGCCTGGCTACGCTCGTCGGCTTCTGCCATGTACGCGCCTCTTTCATTGCTGCTCGGCACTTCGCGTCGCCGGCAGCGCGAGGAGCCGCCTCAACACGAACACTAGCCTGATCACACCAGCCGGCCTCAGGGTGAGCTTCGCTGGTGCGCGGGCATTATCCATGCCCCGGTGCCTGCCACTCAACAGGCGCGCGGGCCTTGCCGGCCGCCGGATTCGGTGCCGGGCGCGACCGAGTACACTAGCCGCGTGCCTGCTGAAAGTCCCGACGCAACGTCGCGCCGGCCGGCCCTGCCCTGGGGGGCGGTGGCCCTGGGTTTTGCCTCCACCTTCATGGTCATGGGCAACCGCGCTGCCTACGCCGTGATCTATCCAGCGATTGTGGCGGACCTGGACTGGAGCGTGGCTGAGCTCACCACGGGGTACTCCATTGGCCTGTTTGGCTACGTGCCGGCGGTGGTGGTGGCCGGCCTGCTGATGGACCGCATCGGCGTGCGCATCACCATGATCTGCGGCGCCGCCACCGTCACGCTGGGCATGCTGCTGGTGTCCCTTTCCTCAACGCTCCCGCTCATGACCGTGGGTTTCACGCTCTGGGGCGGTCTCGGCACTGCCTTCGCCGGCTTCGTCACGGTGATGAAGATGCTGAGCATCCGCGCGCCAGAGCGGTTCGCCGTGGCTTTTGGCATGGCGTACGTGGGCCAGGGCGTAGGCTCAGGGCTGATGAGCCCCATCATCCAGCTAGCGGTGGACCAGTACGGCTGGCGGGTGGCCACCGCCATCGCCTCCGCTACCGGCGTGGGGGTGCTGCTGATGGCCGCTCGCCTGGCGCCGGGCAGAGAGGTGGTCCATGCCCACCGCCACGGCCCGCAGAGCCATCAACAGAGTCCCAGCATGCGCACCTGGCCGTTTGCCCTGCTCTTCCTGGGCAACGCCATGCTGGGCTCCCAGATGCTGATCCCCACGCACCAGGTTGCCCACCTGCTGGAGTCCGGCTTTGCGCCGATTGTTGCCGCCACCGCGGCCGGTCTGTGGGGCGCCTTCAGCGCGGTGGGCGGTGGAGCGGGGGGCTGGATTCTGGAGCGGCTCGGCAGCAAACGCCTACTGATCCTGGCGTTCGCGGTGACCACGGTGGGCCAGATGGCCGTGATGGCAGCGTACCCGCAGGCGGTGGTGCTGGTGGCGCTCTACGTGCTGGGCAGCGGCCTGGGCCGCGGCCTGCAATCCGTGGCGCTGGTCTCCGCGCAGGCGCGGGTCTGCTCTGGCCCCAGCAGCGGCAAGCTGCTGGGGGTGCTGGACCTGGGCTTTGGCCTGGGAGCGTTCCTGGGCCCCTGGCTCACGGCCATCGTCCACGACCGCGTGGAGAGCTTCAATCCGGGCATGACCAGCGGGATCGTCGCGTGCGGTGTGGTGATGATCTCCGTGCTCACGGCGAACGCGCTCGCCGGCGCGCGCCACCGCTGACCGCTCCCCCGCGCGCTCCTGGGCGGATTGCTACACTTTGTCTCCCCGAGCGACTGCCGTGAGTGGCCAGGCGACGCGGGCAACCGCGCCGGCCTTCGCCAGTTGAATCTAAGGCAGGGGAGACTACCGACGCCGCGCTGGCGAGCGCGCAATGAGCCGAGCGCTGACCGCTACACACCGGATGGGCCTCTATGGCGACAGTCCTGACCAGCAGTAACCCGCTCCGCGAGGGGCTCCACACGGAGCTGACGGCAGAGCCATGCGTCGTCGTCATCTTTGGCGCGACGGGTGACCTCACCCACCGCAAGCTCATGCCCGCCCTCTACAACCTGGCGCTGGATCGCAGGCTCCCCGCCGGCAGCGCGCTGGTGGGCTTCGCGCGTCGCCCCTTCACGGATGAGAGCTTCCGCGACAACATGCTGGGCGCCGCGCAGGAGTTCTCACGCCAGCAGCCATACCGTCCCGCCGTGGGGGACCGCTACGGCGAGGGCATCCGCTACGTCCAGGCCTCGTTCGACGACCCGGACGGCTACGAGCAACTGAAAAAGGTCTGCGCCGAGCTTGACCAGACCCGGGGCACGCAGGGCAACCGTCTGTACTACCTGGCCACCGCGCCTACCGCCTACCCCACGGTCATCGAGCGCCTGGGCGCCGCGGGCCTGGTCCAGGGACGCCGCCACGGCAATCCGGAGGGCGGCTGGACCAGGATCATCGTGGAGAAGCCCTTTGGCCGCGACCTGGCCACCGCTCGCGAGCTCAACCAACAACTCCTGAGCGTCTTCCGTGAGGAGCAGATCTACCGCATCGACCACTACCTGGGTAAAGAGACGGTCCAGAACATCATGGCCTTCCGCTTTGCCAACAGCATCTTCGAATCCGTCTGGGACCGAGACCACATAGATCACGTCCAGATCACCGTGGCTGAGTCCATCGGGATCGAGGGGCGCGGGCCCTACTACGAGGAGTCCGGTGCCTTACGGGACATGGTGGCCAACCACATCCTCCAGGTGCTCTCGCTGGTGGCCATGGAGCCGCCCGTGGCCATGGACGCCAACGCCGTGCGTGATGAGAAGGTAAAGGTGCTCCGCGCGATCCACCCGCTCAACACGGCCGAGGTGGCCCGCCGCACGGTGCGCGGGCAGTACGGAGCGGGCGCCGTGGACGGCACGCCCGTGGCCGGCTACCGCGAGGAGGAGCGCGTGGACTCTCGCTCTGAGACTGAGACGTACGTGGCGCTGAAGCTGCTGATCGACAACTGGCGCTGGGCCGGCGTGCCCTTCTACCTCCGTCACGGGAAGCGCCTGCCCAAGCGGTCCACGGAGATCGCCATCCGCTTCAAGCAGACTCCCCAGCTCCTCTTTGGGCACGGCGACGCGGGCTGGCGCCACCCCAACGTGCTCACGCTCCGCATCCAGCCGGATGAGAACATCCGCCTGCGTTTTGGCGCCAAGGTCCCCGGCTCTGGCATGCACGTGCGCTCCGTCATGATGGACTTCAGGTTTGGCGCGTCGTTCACCCGCCAGGCGGCAGAGGCCTACGAGCGGCTGATCCTGGACGCCATGCAGGGCGAGTCCACGCTGTTTACCCGCCGCGATGAGAGCGAGGCCGCCTGGGGCATCGTGTCGTCCATCCACGAAGGCTGGCGCCACCTCCCCAGCCCCGGATTCCCCAACTATGAGGCCGGTACCTGGGGGCCGCGCGCCGCGCATGAGCTGATGGCCCGCGACGGCCGCGCCTGGGCCAGACTATGAGCCAGCCCATGCTCGATCCCAGCGTGGAGACCGGCGGGGTCTGCCTGGTCAGCCAGGTCACGGCGGCGGATTCCCGCGCGATTGAGGGCGGTCTCAACGAGCTGTGGCAGATGGCCGCCGCCGGCGAGATCGGTGGCTCCATCGTCCGCGCCGCCAGCCTCACGCTGGTGGTCCCAGTGCCGGACGATGCCACCGCGAACGAGCTGGTCCCGTTGTTGGACGAGCTCACCGCGACGCATCCGTTCCGCGCGATCTTCCTGGTGCAGGCGGAGAGCCTCTCCGCGCCCCGCACGCGCCTGGCCAGCCACATGCGCCGGGGCGGTCAGGACGGCGAAGGTGCTCCCTACTGGGAGGAGATCCGACTGCAGGCGCCCAGCTCCGCCCTGCGCCAGACCATCAGCGCCCTCACCAGCCTGGCGCTCCCGAATCTCCCGGTGGAGTGCTGGTGGCCGGGTAGCTTCGCCGTGGACGATCAGCGTTACGCTCAGCTCACCGAGGTGAGCGATCGCGTCATCGTGGACTCTACCCGGCTGGACGATGCCACCGCGGCCCTCTCCGGGCTGGCCACCGCGATCGCGAGCTCACAGGACACCGTGGGCTTCAGCGACCTGAGCTGGACCCGCCTCACCCCGCTGAGAACGGCCATCGCGGAGCTCTTCGACGCCCCGGGGGACCAGGCGATGCTGGACTCCATCGAGCGTGTCACGGTGGAGTACGTGCGCGGGGAGCCGGGCGCCGCCGTTCAGGCCATGCTCGTGGTGGGCTGGCTGGCGAGCCGCCTGGGCTGGGAGCCGCAACAGTACCTGTCCGAAGGCCGCGGCGCCTGGCGCCTCAACATGGTGGATGGCGTGCGCACGGTCCACGTGGCCATCCTCCGGGCGGCGGCAGGCAAGCGCTCTGGACGCGGCATCTGCTCCGTCACCATTGAGGCGTTCGAAGACAACCGCGAGTCCCGTTACCGGGTTGAGGCCAACGAGGACGACCTGTTGGCCAGCTCCGAGACGGACGGCGAGGTTTCCGAGCGGCGCAGCTTCCTTCCGGCCCAGAGTCTCACGGACGTGGTGCGCGAAGAGCTGGGAGGCTTCGCCACGGACCGCATCTACTTCGAGTCCATCCAGCTCATGGCCCGCGCCCTGGGCCAGCCGTGATCGAGCAGTCCGTGGACACGCCCGAGCAGATCGACGCCCGCAAACGCGCCGCCGCGCTCCGCGCGCTGGACTACGTGGAGTCTGGCATGGTGTTGGGCCTGGGAACGGGCACCACCGCGGACTTCTTCCTGGACGCGCTCGGCCGCCGTGTGGCGGAGGGCCTACGAGTCTCCGGCGTGCCCACCTCCGAACGCTCCGCTGCCCGCGCCCGAGCGGGTAGCGTGCCCCTGGTCTCGCTGGACGACTGCCCCGAGCTAGACCTGGCGATCGATGGCGCGGATGAGATCGACTTAGACACGTTCGCGCTGATCAAGGGCGCCGGCGGCGCCTTGCTCCGCGAGAAGATCGTGGCCGCCAGCGCCAGGCGGATGGTGGTCATCGCCGACGAGCGCAAGGTGAGCGGCACATTCGGCGCCACGTACGCCGTACCCGTGGCGGTGGTCCCGTTCGCCGCGGGCCGCACCGCCGCCCGTCTGGCCGAGCTGGGCTGCCACACCACGCTCCGCAAGGACGCCCAGGGCGCTCCGTTCGTCTCTGACGACGGCCTGTGCATCGTTGACTGCCGCTTTCCGTCCATCCCGGATCCACACGCCCTGGCCGATCACATCAAGTCCATCGTCGGCGTGGTCGATCACGGCCTCTTCATAGACCTGGCGACGACGGTGATTCTGGGCACGAACGACGGCACGAAGGTCTTTCACCGGCACGCCCCGCCGGACCTCAGCCTGCGCACCACGTAGCAACGCTTCCCGCCGCGACGCTGCCGGGGACTAGCCGGCAGCCGGCTCCACACGGGTCTCAACCGATGTCGCGACGCTGAGCCTGAATCGCTGCTCGATCAGCGCTGAGTCGCCGTTGGACTCCGATTCACCGTCGCCGTCTTGGTACTCGGCACCCCATCGCGCAGCCAGGTCCACCAGAGCCCGATCCGGGGCGCGCGCCGGTGCTGGCTTACCGCGCTATCCCGGTGGCGATGGCGCGCAGGCCTGGGTCCTCCGACTGCGCCATGCGCGTGGCTACGGCCCGCACGAGCGGCCCGGCCAGGGTCTCGTTCCAGAACCAGGTCATGGCGTCTGGCCCGTGGCCATCCGGATCCAGACCCATCAGTGCCTCCGTGTAGAACGCCTTGATATCGTCGCACGCGTACCGGATCCAGAGGGCGGTAGGGACGCCGGCCGGTCGCTCCGCCGTATCCGCGTCTCTACCAGCGGCGTACGCCTCCAGAAACCGCGCCAGCCCGCGAAACCGCGTGGGAGACACCCCTGTCAACCCCACGGAAGTGCGGCCGGTGCGCTCGACGAACCGCTCATACAACGGCCGCAGGCGCATGATCTCCAGGGGCACGTCCGGTGCATCACCAGAAAGGCGCCCGGTCACAATCCGGGCTCGCGACGCCCCTTCCCAATCAAACTCCTCCAGCACGGGGCCGGACGGCGCTCCGAGCAATGCTAGCGCCCGCGCCAGCACCTGGTGTTGGAGCTCCACATCATCTGGCTCGCCCAGCGGCCGGCCAAACATGAATGGCACGAACAGCGCGCGCGGCGGACGCACTTTCTCCGTGTGCTCCCGTAGGGCCGAAATCTGCACCGTGGCGATTCCCGCCGCCTCGATCACCCGCGCGAGCACACCTCCGGTGTGCGTGCACAGCGGTCAAGTACCGGTGAGCAGCACCGCGTCTACGCCCTGAGCCACCAACTGCCGGGCCACTTCCGGCCCGGTCTCGCGCTGGATCGGGCCGACGTCCTGGATGGCACCGATGAATGAATAGTGACGCGTCGCCACGCTCCCCACAAAGCCGCGTTGTGACAGCTCCACCAATCGGTCGAGCGGGAACGCCACGTTGACGTCCGCCTGCATGCCGGTGCGGTCAAACCCAATGCTCGGGTGACTGGTGAGAAGATCGCCGGAGCCGCGATCCGTCTCGATGACCCGGTAGGTGGGGTCCCCGCCCTTCACGCCGGGGCGGAATGGCGCATCGTCACGATGATGAAGTCCGGCGGTGGTGACCAGCGCCAACCGGCTCGTGGCCAGGGGCCGCGGGAGCGGAGTCCAGGGTGTGTCTGGGTTCTCCTGGGCGCCGAATGCGATCAGAAAAGCCCGCTGCGCTTCTGGCAGCACATCCATATGCGGCACGGCTGTCTCCCCGAGGTTCAGGCTCCGACGAAGGAGCTGTTCCAGATCGCATCGCACGGGGACCGCCGCGTATTCCCGTGTGGCGCCGAGCTCCCTCCGAACGACAGCGTATCGTGACCACTGACGCGACGGATAGACCGACGCGAACTCCGAACCGTATCAGCCTCGTGGGGCGCTCAGCGGGCGGACAACCCCCGGTTTCCGGCAGCGTGGCAATCGGCCGCTACTCGTTTGTTGGTCCCAATGGCAGGCCCCACAGCAGTACCGAACCATCCGCTGCCGCGCTCGCCGTCAACGTTCCATCCCGCAGTACTGCCACGCCCAGCACGCTGCTCTGGTAGCCGCCGACTGACCGCAGCAGCGTCCCATCCGCCACCCGCCACCAGCGCACCATCCCATCGTCTGACCCAGAGACCAACACCGCCCCATCCGGCGTGAATGCCAGGCCGCTCACCCAGCTTGTGTGGCCGCTCACGGGCAGCCGTCGCCAATCTTTGGTTGACCACAGTGCGATCCCACCATCCCAGGCGGCCGAGGCCAGCATAGACCCGTCAGGTGAGTACGCCAGCGCTCGAATCGCCGAATCGTGCGCTTCGATCCGCGCCGCCATGGCGAAGTCAGCGCTGCTGAACACCCTGATGACCCCATCGTCCCCACCCGTGGCCACGCGTTTCCCCACGGCGGACGCCGCCACCGCGCCCACCGGTGTGGGGTGCGCCACGGTCGCGCCGAGTGCGCCTCTGCGCCAGTCCCACGCCCGCAGCAACCCATCGTGCGCCGCGGTGAAGAGGAGGCGGTCGTCCTCCGAGAACGCCAGCGCACGGACCCACGAACCATGGTTCAGCGGAGCGCCGCCCGCCTCCGCGAAGGATGCCGACCACACCCGCGCCCCTCCATCCGAACCCCCGGATGCCAGCCAGGCGCGGCTGGGCGAGAGCGCGAGCGCCCGGACTGGCCCCTCGTGCCCGGCCACCCGCGCCTCGGCACGACCCGTCCGGGAATCCCACACCCTGATGGCACCGTCCGCTGACCCAACGATGAATCGGTGCTCGTCCGGCGAGCCGACGATGGAGTAGGCGGCGCCGCCGCCGGAGTCCCAGCCCCCCGCCTCGCCCCCGCCCGGGATGGCCCACGCCCGCACGCGTCCGTCCAGGCCGCTGGTGACGGCGTATTTGTCGCCGGCGGCCAGCGTGAGGGACATCAAGGCGTCCCGCCCAGCCTCGATCTCCGCCCGCCGCTCACCCTCCGCGCTCCACACCCGCAATGAATGATCCAGAGAGGCGGAGACCACCGTCTGTCCGTCCTCGCTCACGGCCACCGCCTGAATCCAGTTGGCGTGCCCCTCCAGCCGCGTGGGCGCCTCTTCGCGATCCAGCCGCCACACACGCACCGTGCTGTCCTGTCCGCCAGCCGCCAGCAGGCGGCCGGCGCCGTCCGCCGCCAGCGCCGTGACCGCGGCCGAAGATCCCCTGAGCCGACGGTCAACCCGGCCGGTTCCATGGTTCCAGATCTCGATCCCCCCGTCATCCCGGGCCACGGCCAGGCGCCCCGTCTTGCCCAGCCAGGCCAGCCCGCGCACGGCGCTGCTGGAATCAAGCGTTGCCGCGGCTGAGGCGTTGGTTCTGGGATCCCAGATCCACACCAGGCCGTCCCAACCGCCGGACGCCAGGACACCGCTGGCCGGGTCCACGGCAACGCTGAGCGCCCGCCCCTCGTGGGCCGCGAACGACTGGACCAGTCTGCCCTCCCGCAACTGCCACACCCGCACCACACCGTCCACGGCTCCCGTTGCCGCCATCTCACCATCCGGCCACACGGTGATCCCGGCCAGCAGGGCCTCCGTTGGAACGGCCGCGACGCGCTCTAGCCCCGGCAAGGTCAACACCCTGATCCCATCCGCCGCCAGCAGCGCAACCCGATCCGATCCCGGGATGGGGGCCACGTCCCCGGTGACGGAGCCCCCCAGCCTAATGACCAGCTCAACCCGGTCTGCGCGCTGGGCCGTGATGGGCGATCGGCTGGCCGCCACCCGCCCCCGCGGCGTTTGAGTCTCTCCACCGCTTCGCAAGTAGTAGGGCACCAGCGCCAGCGGCACGATCAGCCCCGCGCACAGGAGCACCGCCACCACCTGGCGCCAGCGCGGTGCTCCGCGGCGGCGGGGCGCCACTGCCTCGGGCGCCGCTGCCCGGATGGCCTCAGACTCGGGCGTCGCTGGGGTCTCGTCCGGAATCTCAGGCTCCGGCTCCTTCGGCTCAACAGCGAGGGCCGGCGCTTCGGCAACCGCGGCGCTGGTGCGGGTCCGAATGGCCAGCACGTCGCGGCCGAGCCGCAGCGCGCTCGGCTCGCCCGGAGCCAGCGCCACCGCCTCATCCGCTCTAGCGGCCGCCCCCTCGAGATCGCCGATCCGCAGCGCCTCGCGCCCGGCTTCGACGATCTCCCCCACCTCCACGGCCAGCGACAGCGCTGTGAGGAAGGCAAACCCTGATGAGTACGCGGCGCCCCCGGCAAGGCCGGCCTGGGCCTCCAGCAGCGAGACAACCGCCGCGGGGACTCTCCGAGTGGGCCGATCGTGCGACGCGATGCTCGGAGCACGGCCCAGCAGCAACGCCAGTGCCAGGTATCCCAGCCCGCGAAGATCGTCCGCGATCGCGTCCGACAATGCGGACGGGGCCGCCCCCGCCGCGGCGCGGGGCGGCGGCGCGGTACGGATCAGGACATCAGAACCGTCCACCGCCACCGCGTCCAGTGCCAAGCCGTGGCAGACCCGCCCGGCGGCATGGGCCTCATCCATGGACTCCGCCAGTGCGGTCAGGATCTCCGCGCAACGGCCGAGCGGCGGCAACCCCTCCGCCAGCAGCCGCGCCACCGTCAGTGGCCCTGGTCTCTCCATGGACATGGCGGTCCATGATAGAGTGCCGCGCACCCAGCACTCACAGCCCCGCCGCACGGGCCCAGCACCCAACGAACAGCCCGGAGCGGCAGAGAGCGGCGGTTATGGATCGGACGCACGAAGAGGTTGGACTGACGGATGACCAGCGTGCCGTCCTACGGGCGGCCCGCGAGCTCGCCCGCGACGTCATCGCGCCGCGGGTCGCCGAGCTCGAGCGTGCCGCCACGTACCCCCTGGAGTTGATCCGGGAGCTCGCGAAGCTCGGCTTCCTGGGGTCGCTGATCCCCGCGGAGTACGGGGGCGCCGGGCTGGACTACGTCAGCTACGGGCTGGTCTGCGAGGAGATCGCCTGGGCAGACTGGGTGTGTGCGTCTACGATCTCCATCCAGAACTCGTTGGTGGGCTCCTCCATCGCCCGCTTCGGCACGGACGCGCAGAAGCGACGCTACCTGCCCCTGCTGGCCTCAGGTGAGTGGCTGAGCTCCGCCTGCCTCACGGAGCCGGCCGGGGGCTCGGATCTGGCGTCCATCCAGACCACGGCCACCCGCGATGGCAGCGACTACGTTCTCCGCGGCGAGAAGGTCTTCATCTCCCACGCCAACCACGCCAACCTCTTCTTCGTCCTGGCCACGGTGGACCGTTTGCTCTCCCATCGCGGGATCTGCGCGTTCCTGGTGGAGCGCGACACCCCGGGACTGGCCACGGCACCGATGCGCATGACGACGTTGAAGCGCGGCGACACCGGGCAGGTGACGTTCGACGACGTCCGCGTGCCGGCGGAGGCACTGCTGGGCGCCGAGGGCGGTGGATTCCGGGTGGTCGGCTCCGCGCTGGACGTGGGCCGCTTCTCCGTAGCCTCACGGGCGGTGGGGCAGGCCCAGGCCTGCCTGGACGCCAGCCTGGCCTACGCCCGCCAGCGAGAGCAGTTTGGCCAGGAGATCGGCAGATTCCAGATGGTCCAGGCCCTGCTAGCGGACATGGTCACGCAGGTGGCCGCGGCCAGGCTGCTGTGCCGACGCCTGGGGCAGCTCAAGGACGCCGGCGTGGAGCGGGCCAGCGTGGAGGCCAGCACCGCCAAGCTGTTCGCGACGGACGTGTGTATGAAGGTGGCCTCTGACGCGGTGCAGATCCACGGTGGCTACGGACTCACCGAGGAGAGCACGGTGGGGCGCCTGCTGCAGGAGTCAAAGGTGTTGCAGATCGGCGAGGGAACCAATGAGCTGCAGCGCACCTTGATCGCCGAGTACGCGCTTGGATACCGTCAGCAACGCGCGTAATTCGACGCGGCCCCTGAACCTGGCATTCCAGATTGGACGGGAGTGAGAGCATGCCCGGAACGGACGGCGCGGCCGCCAACAGCGCGGCAAGCGAGCTCTGCGCGCTGGACACGGCCGATGCCGCCGTCCAGCGCTTCACCCAGCTAGCGGACACGCTTGACGCGACGGCCGTCATCGGCGCGCTCGGCTGCATCACCAGCAGTGAGGCCGCCAGGACGCTGGGCTGGCTGGCCGACGCCGCCAGCGACAAGAACCTGCGAAAGGCCGCCAGGCGCGAGCTACATCGCCTGCGATCCGTGGGCATCCAGACGGCTCCCGCCGCGCCGCCGGCGGCCGCGCCACGGCGCGGTGTCCCCGCATCCACTCTCGTGCGCTCACTGGTCTCGCGCCTGGATGGCGATGGCGCTCGCGAGATCTGGTTGGTCTGGGAGCGCGTGCTGGGTGGACTGGACCTACTTATGCTGCTCGTGCACGAGCAGCGCGGCGTACGGGACGCCGCGGTGCGGGACACCACCCGGCGACGCCTCACCGAGCTGGTTCAGCAGACCGGCGAGCAGCTCGGAGCCGCGTTCGCGGAGGTGCCTGTTGAGTACGGCCTGGCCCTCCTGGCGGAGGCACTGGCGCGCAACCGCGAATCCGGCCAGGTCGTGCCCGCTCCCTTGCAGGCCCGACGCGACCTTCTGGCGAGTCTGCCAGCCCCGGCCGAGCCGCTGATCTACCAGCACGTCGCACGCGGGCAGATCATGCTGCGTCCAGACCTCCTGGACCGGGCCGAGACACTGCTGGAGGAGCCAGAACTGGACGGCTGGATGTTTGACTGGACCGACGTTCGGCCCACCGCGGAGAAGATCGCGGAGCGCCGACTGACCTCAAACGTCGCGATCAACCCGATCACGCACGAGGAGCTCGACAGCCTGCTGGATGACGCCGTCCGCGTGCTCGCCACGACCGACCACCGGAAACGGCTGTCCAGACGCCTGGAGGAGACCGCGCTACTCTTGTGGCTCCGCGGCGCGGAACGGCAAGCGCGAGTGGCCGTGGCGCTCGCGCAAGAACTGACCGGCATGACGATCACCACGCCACGGACCTCTACGCTCGTCATCCCGGGTGCGGCCGCGGCGGCGAGCGTGGAGACCACGCGCCCGGCATGGCGATTTCTGCGCCAGATGGTGAACCTGGGCGTGGGCGCCGCCATCGCGTTGATGGAAGAGGCCGGCGCGCGGGGCGTGGATCCTGATCGCCTGGTGGAGGCTCTGCAGCGGGGAAGCCCCGGCGAGGTCTAACGCCGCGTCAGCGCCGCCACGGGACGTGCGCGGTGGCGGAGCGCCACGATACACAGTCCGAGCAACGCCACGACCGCGACAGCCGCAACGGCCAGTGCCAGCGGTCGGATCGCGGACGAGGCCGGCACGACGCCCGCGGTCTGACCGCTCTCAACAGTCTCAGACCGGGCCGCGTCAAGCGTCGAGCGGCGCACTCGAACGATGACCACCTCCGGGTCGGCCGGCGCAGCCGTGGCCTCAGCCCGCGCCAGTTGCTGCGCGGACTCATCGAACCTGGCCTCGACCACCGGCGCGTCCGGAAGCTCGCTCACGGTACCGCGCTCCAGCAGGAGCTGCTCCCGCAACCAGCGAGTAGCTGCCCCCGGCAACATGGCCACCGGTGGCTCGGGCCCCGCCAGGGCGGCCTCCATGGACATGCTGTTGGCCATGACCTGCGCGGGCAGGTTGGCGAGCGGCCGAAGGCCGTCGCCCACGCCGACGGCCACCGCGTGGTTCGGCACGGACGAGTAGCTCCACGCCCGCTCCAGCGCCTGCCGGCTGAGCAGGAGGTTGAACCCGTAGTTCGTCGCGAACGCGGAGTCGTTGTAGATCAGGTCATCCCCATCGATACCGGTGATCACAATGTAGTGGTCCCACTCAGAGAGCGAGGTGCCATTGCCCGGCAGGGTGCGGTATTTCACCAGTGTGATCACCGCATGGCCCGCCCGAACGTGGTCCCGGATGCGGTCAAACGTCCACTTCCGGTACCCGTCTCCCTCGCGCAGATCAAACGAGCTCAGTCCGGCCTCACGGGCCACCTTTGCCAGCGCGTCCAGGCTGGTCCCATCCGCGGGGTTGTAGTCACCCGTGAGGTAGTTCACGTAGTCGCGAATCGTCTGTGGCTCCACGTCCAGTCCGAACGCCGCGAAGATCATGGCCAGGGAGGCGGGTCCGCAATTGACCTTGGCGAAGCCGCTGCCATCGATCTGCGTCTTGAACGGCACGCCCAGCCACAGCGAGCGTTCGCTGATCCAGGCTTGCGCCGGTGTGGCATGCCGCGCGCTCCCCACCCCCGCGGCCGCGCGTGACGGCGGCGCGCTCGCGGTGTTCCGGGGCGCCTGCACGCCTGCCTGGTCAGCCGGCCGCCAGTGCGTGCCCAGGCCGGCCAGGATCTGCTCGCCCGTGATGATCACTGACTGGCCGGAGCTGGGCGCGGAGGCGGAAGCCGGCCCAAGGACCGTTTCACCGACCGACGTGCCCACGCGAGGGGCAGGCGAAGGCGACGCGGATGCCACGCGACCGGGAGGTGACGAGCCACTCGGCGAGACGTTTGTACGGGATCCGGAGGGGCCGAGCACGGGCTCCGGTGCTGCGCGTGCCGGCGACGGCGCGGAGGCCGGTGCGGATCCGGGCGTGAGCCCAAAGTTCGCGCCGCCCGCCACTTTCTGCGCCTCCACGGTCAGCGTGACGGCGGCATCAGTCGTGACTCGATACCCGCCGGGCGCGACCACCGACACCTGATACCGGCCCGGCGGCAGATCGCCAAACGCGAAGAAACCGTTGCCCGCGGTTCGCCTGGCGTCAGAGCGGGCGCCTGAGATTCGCACCTCGACGTTCGCTACGCCACTGGAGCCTGGCCTGCCGTTGCCGGTCTGGTCCAGAAACACCACGCCCGTGATGGTACCCGTGGGCTCCGCGCCCAGCGCGACCCCAGCCGGCCCACCGAGGAGTGCGAGTCCGACGAACAGCGCGACAGCGGCGAGCAGCCGCTGTTGAGTGACCAGCTTGATCAGGATCTCCCGTTCCAGGCCAAGCTCTGCGCGCTCGGCGTACCGTGTGCTGCCCGCTGCCCCACCGCGTCGCGGGCGCCCGCACGGGGCCTCCCGCTAGCTGATGGGTAGCTGGCGAACGGCCGGCTCTCGCCGGCCGTCTGGGTCCGATACTAACCCGGGCGTTCTGGAACGGTCAAGCAAAGGCAACCCAATACGAAACGTTGTTCCGTCGAGTTGCGAGCTTGTGACTTCAATGTGTCCGCGATGTGCCTGCGTGATCTCCCGCGCGATCGCCAGCCCCAGTCCGCTGCCCCGGCCGGACGATCTGGACTTATCCCCTCGATAGAAGCGATCGAAGATCCTGGGCAGGTCCTGCTCTGGGATAGGTGGCCCGTCGTTGTGCACGGTGACCACCGCCTCGCGTTCGCGTGGCGACTCCTCGACGCGTACGATGACTCGTCCACCAGCCGGCGAGAACTTCACGGCGTTGCCAATCAGATTGTCGAACACACGGTGTATCCGTCGCGGGTCCTGGCGCACGGTTGGATGAACGGAGGCCACGTAGACGAGCTCCACGCCTCGATCAGTGGCGGCCACCTGGTGCCGATCCACGCTCTGGCCGACAATCGCGGCCAGGTCGCCCGGGGCCAGCTCCAGCGACACGTGCCCTGCCTCGATCTGGCTGAGCTCCAGCAGATCCTCCACCATCCGCGCCATGCTGCTCGCCTCGTCGTGCACGATCCTTGCCGCCTGGTTGTAGTCGTCGCGGGTGCTCAGCGTTCCATCCAGCATCGCTTGTGAGAAGCCCTGGATGGAGGTCAACGGCGTGCGCAGATCGTGCGAGACGTTGGCAACGATGTCCCGCAGCGCCCGATTGGCTCGCCCCACTTCTCTTGTCATAGCGGTGAACGCGCCGGCCAGGCGGCCAACCTCGTCCTGGCCCAGGTCCGGTAGCTCGTGCTCGAAGTGGCCGGCCGCCATCCGCTCAGCAGCGCGGGTGAGGTGGCCCAGCCGCCGCGCAATGGAACCGGCCAGCAGCCACGCCAGCCAGATCGCCACGAGCGCAGAGACCAGCCCGGCCAGCGCCAGGCGGGTGAACATCTCTCGCAGCACGCTGCCGAACGTGGGCGGCTCGGAGGCGAACGCCAGGACAAACGGGCCGGCCCTGCTGATTGCCGCCTGGCCCGGACCGACCAGCGTGGAGATGAATGCCAGCCGCCTGTTGCGCTGGTCGGGGTCTGCCAGCAGCGCGCGGCGGATTGGGCCGATCCTCTGGGCGCCTGGGAGATCCACCCGCTGGCCAACGAGCTGGTTCTCCGAATCGAAGATGATGACGCCGCCAGGGTTCATCAGCACCACCCGCACGTCAAGCTCCTCGGCGCGGCGGGCGAGCAGATCGAAGAGCTCCGCGCGGCTGGCGCCGGCGCTCTCCGACTGCCGCAGCGTGAACGTGACCTGGTTTGCGAGCACGCCGAGGCGCGTTTGCTCGCGGTCTTCCTGGTAGCCACGCAGGATGAACACCACGCCGCTGCCAACGAGCACCAGCGTCAGCAGGATGACCGCGGCGAACGCCGCGATCAGTCTGGCCCGCAGCGACGTGGCCGGATTCACGCTAGCCTCGCTGGCGCGCGCCGGCCGGCTTCGCCGGAAGCTGGTCCGCGGTGACCAGCTTGTAGCCCACTCCCCAGACGGTCTGGATCCGAGCTTCGCTCCGCGCCAGTTTGTCACGCAGCCACGTCACGTGCACGTCCACCGTCCGTGAGTCACCGTAGAAATCGTAGCCCCAGGCAAGCTGGAGCAGGCGTTCGCGCTCGAAGACAACTCCGGGGTTGCTCGCCAGCGCGGAGAGGAGCTCGAACTCCTTGGGACGCAGCTCCAGGAGCTGTTCGCCCACCCGCACCTCGTGCCGGTCAGCGTCGATGGTCAGGTCCGCGAACTGGATGACCCTGGCCGGTTTGTGGCCGGCCTCGAACCGTCTCAGCACCGCCTTCACCCGCGCCACCAGCTCGCGCGGATTGAACGGCTTGGTGAGATAATCGTCAGCGCCGAGCTCCAGCCCCACGATCTTGTCCACGTCATCGCCACGCGCGGTCACCATGATGATCGGGATATCGCTCTCGCGGCGGAGCTGGCGGCACACTTCCAACCCGTCCATCTCCGGCATCATCACGTCCAGCACGATCAGGCTGGGCTTGACCAGGCGGGCCTTTTCCAGCGCCTCCTTGCCGTTTGAGGCGGCCTCAACGGTGTAACCCTCGTTGCGCAGATAGACCCGCGCAAGCTGGACGATGTTCCGCTCGTCGTCCACCACGAGCACCGTGGGCCCCGTCACATCAGCGTCCCCGCAGACCCTCGTCATCAGGATGCCGCTGCCGCGCAACACGCGCGGCGATCGCCTCACCCCAAACGACCCAGATCAGCAGCATCGCGATAACAAGAATGAGCCCCACGACGATCAGCTTTGCCATAACACCACGCGAACCCGTCCAGACGTGGACGGGAGTCCTGAACTCTGTCTGTATCGTAACGCGAACCAGCGCTCCCGGGTTCGATTCACGCCCGCATCGCTCGGTCTGGGCGCGTACAATGCGCCCCGTGACTCAGTCCCAGGACAACCGTTGGCTCACCACTAAGACGCAGTCCGGCGCCGAGTATGCCCGTCGGTTCGATGATCTGGCCGCGCAAGGCAAGGATGTCCACGGGGAAGCCAGCCTGATCCAGTCGCTCGAACCACGAACCGTCCTGGACGCTGGCTGCGGCACCGGCCGAGTCGGCATCGAGCTGGCGCGGCGCGGGATCGACGTGATGGGGGTGGACATCGATCCAGAGATGCTCGCTGTCGCCCGGGAGCGGGGCCCGCACATCGCCTGGCACCTTGGGGATCTGGCGACGTTTGACGGCGGCACGCACTTCGACTGCGTGGTGTTGGCTGGCAACGTGATGATCTTCCTGGCACCGGGTAGCGAGGGATTGGTTCTGGGCAACCTGGCGCGGCAGCTACGGCCGGGCGGACTGCTGGTGGCGGGATTCCAGCTCGGGAAGTCGGTGGACCTGGCTGACTATGACCGCCTGGCCGCCACGGTGGGACTGGACCTGGCCCATCGCTGGTCCACCTGGGACCGAGCCTCCTGGGAGCCGCAGCACGACTACGCGGTGTCCGTCCACCGACGGTGTGGGAGCTAGCTCACTCGTACCGCAGCGCCTGGATCGGGTGAAGCCGCGCCGCGCGTGAGGCAGGGTACGCCCCGAAGAACACGCCGATCGCCGCCGATACACCAAACGCCAGCAAGACGGCCTCGGCGGAGACCACCGTCTGAAGCCCCTGGGCTCCTCCGCCGCCCGCGACAGGAAGCTGCACCCCGCTGATCAGGCGCGAGATGCCCACCCCGCTCAGCACGCCGATCAGACCGCCGATGAGGCTGACCAGCACGGACTCCACCAGGAACTGGCTCAGGATGTCCTGGCGCCGTGCTCCAACCGCCTTTCGTATGCCGATCTCCCGGGTACGCTCCGTCACGGAGACTAGCATGATATTCATGATCCCGATCCCACCGACCAGCAGCGAGATCCCCGCGATGGAGCCCAGCAGCACGGTGAAGGTCTGGGTGATCTGATTGAACGTGGCCAGGAAGTCCTCCTGGCTCTGGATCGTGAAATCGTCCTCTACCACCCGGTGGCGCTCGCGCAGAAGCGCCGCTACGTCTTGCACCGCCTGCTGCATCAGCTTCTCATCCGCCACTTGCACGTTGATGACGGACACGTTCGCGCCGCCGCGAGCATTGCGCTGATTGCTCATCCGCGCTTGCATGGTGGTGATGGGCACGAAGACCTGATCGTCCACGTTGCCGAAGCCGGTCCCACCCTTGGACTCCATCACCCCGATCACGCGGAAGTTGAACGCCACCCGGTTGTTCACACTCACTCGCACAGACTGACCCACGGGATCCTCTTCAGCAAACAGGGTCCTTGCCACGTTCGCGCCCAGCACGAGCACCGTCGAGCGTCCGTCCAGATGCTGCCGGCTGATGAACTCGCCCACGGCCACTCGATGGTTGCGCACGCCCTCGTAGCTGGGGGTCGTGCCGGTGACGCGCGTCTGGACGTTGGTGCCACGCGCCAGGATCTGGGCACCGCCGTTCTGCTCCGGCGCCACGTCCGTCACGGTGGACACCCGCGTTGCCACCGCCTCTGCATCATCTAGCGTCAACGAGACCGCGCTGCCCTGCGCCCCGCGCACGCCCGACTGCTGGGTGCTCCCCGGCCGAACGAACAGCAAATTGGAGCCCAGGCTCTGGATCTGGTTGCGCACCTGAGCCTGCGCGCCCTGGCCAATGGACATCAGGGAGATCACCGCGCACACGCCGATGATGATTCCCAGCATCGTGAGGAACGTGCGCAGCTTGTTGGCGCCTAGGGCGCTCAGGGCGATCTGCACGCACTGGATGAGGGACACCGGCTAGGCTCCAACCAGGGACGGCTCAGCCGGCGACAGCAGCTCCGCGGCCACCCACTCAGCACCCTCACGACGAACGTCCGAGACAACCAGACCATCGCGGATGGTGATGATCCGCCGGGTGTGCTCCGCGATGTCCGGCTCGTGGGTCACAAAGATCACGGTGATGCCACGCTCTGCGTTGAGCCGCTCGAAGATACCAATAATGTCCGCGCTGGCCTTGGAGTCCAGATTGCCCGTGGGCTCGTCAGCCATGATGATGGAAGGGCTCCCCACCAGCGCCCGCGCGATCGCCACGCGTTGCTGCTGACCTCCGGAGAGCTCTGTGGGCTTGTGAAAGGCGCGGTCCGCGAGTCCAACCGCCTCCAGGGCCTCCATCGCGCGCTCGCGACGCGCCTTCACGCCGGCGTACACGAGCGGCAGCTCCACTTGATCCACCGCGGACATGCGTGGGAGCAGATTGAAGCTCTGGAACACAAACCCGATCTTGCGGTTGCGAACCAGCGCGAGCTGATCGTCGCTGAGCTGGCCAACCTCTTCCTCGTCAAGCAGGTACGTCCCGGCGGTGGGTGTGTCCAGGCACCCCAGCATGTTCATCAACGTGGACTTCCCTGACCCGCTGGGGCCCATGATGGCTACGAACTCGCCATCAGCGATGTCCAGGTCAACCCCTCGCAGCGCAAACACGTCGTGGTCGCCCATCACGTACCGCTTGGTGATTCCGCGCAGTCGGATCACGGCTCAGCGACCCGCCGGCTTGGCCGCAGGGGCCCCTCCACCACCAGGGAACCCGCCCCCACCCGGTACCGCGCCACCCGCACCGGTCCGCACGGGGGCCGTGGATGTCCCGGGTACGATCACCTGCTCACCCTCATTGACACCCTCCAAGACCTCGGTAAGCTGATCGTTGGCCAGACCCAGGCGGACGGTCCGAGTCTCTGACTGGCCACCCGATGCCACCTCGACGGTCTGCTCCCGGTTTTGCCGCCGCACGGCTCGGCTGGGGACCACGAGCACATTTTGCCGCTGCTCCGCGATTACCGAGACGCTTGCAGTTAGACCGGCGGGCAGCGTGACGTCTGGCGGGACCTGAAGATTGATGGAGACCGGGTAGGTCACCACGCCGGAGCTGCTCGTGCCACTGGGTGAGACGGCCGCGACCTGCCCGCGCAGCCTGCGCTCCGGCAACGCGTCAAACGAGATCTCGGCGGTCTTGCCCACCGCGAGCTTGGCAACGTCTACCTCATCCACGTTGGCATCGATCCGCACTTCGCGAGGATCCACCAGCGTCACGGTGGCGTTCACCTGGGCGTTGCTGCCCGTGCCCGTGCCACCCGTCTGCGACTGCTCGCCCACATTTGCATTGATGGCGGCGACGATGGCATCGAACGGCGCCGTGAGCGTGGCGTTCTGCAGGTCCAGCTCCGCCTGACGAACGTTGAGCTCCGCCACCCGGACAGACTCCATGGCGAGCGACAGATCGGTTTCTTTGGCGGGATTGGTCTTCGAGGCGAGCTGCGCTTGGGCGTTCGCAATGCTGGACTGTGCCGCCTCGATCTCTGACGGCTTTGCCCCCGCGCGCACCTCCACCAGCTTCGCGCGGGCACTGGCCACGGACGCGTTGGCGGAGTCCACGGCCGCCCGTGCCGATCGGAGATCCGTGTCCAGCGGCGGAGCCTGGAGCTGCGTCAGCTTTTGCTGGGCCGCCTCGTACTGGGCACGGGCGCTGTCCAGCGAGCCTTGCGCCGCCACAAGATCGGCGTTTGTGGCGCCAGCCACCACCGTCTCCAGCTTGGCCTCCGCCGAGCGTAACGAAGACTTCGCTGACTCAACGCTGGCTCGGGCCTGCTCGACCTCGTACTGATTGGGGATCTTGAGCTGGATCAGCTTTGCGCGGGCTGAGTCCAGATTAGCTTTGGCGGACTCCACGGCCGCCTGTGCCGACGCGATATCCGCGGGCTTCGCTCCCTCGAGCACCCGCTTCAGATCGGCCTCGGAGGCCACCACCTTGGACTTGGCCGCGTCCACCGCCGCCTCATCCGCTCGAATGGTGGCACTGCTGATGTTCGACGTGTTGTCGGACTTGGCGTCCTTGTCCGACTTCAGCTTGGCCTCGGCAGATCGGACGCTGGCTCGAGCCGAATCCAGATTGGCCTGGGCCTGGCGAACATCAGCGGTGTCCGGTCCCTTCGTCACGTCAGTCAGTTTGATCTGAGCGCTGTCCAGCGTGGTCTGAGCATTGCGGACGGCCGTCTCGGCCGCGGCGACGTCTGCCGCGGTCCCGCCGCGCACGAGTAGATCGTGCTTCGCCTGGGCGCTTCGCAAGCTCTCCCTGGCTGAATCCACCGAGGACCTGGCAGCCGCGAGCTCATCCGACTTCGGGCCGGCCTTGAGCTGATCCAGTTTTGCCTGGGCGCTCTCCATGCTGGTGCGCGCGCTCTCGATCTGGCTCTGGGCAGACGCGATCTCGTCGGCTTTGGCGCCGTTCAGCAGCGTGTCCAGCTTCGTCTGGGCGGACTGGAGGTTGGAGACCGCCTGGCTCACCTGGGCCTCCGCGGACTGCACATCGGCCGGCAGCGGACCTCGCGCTAGCTCCTGGTACTTGGCCTGAGCCGCGTCATATGCCGCCTGCGCCGCCGCGATCTCCTCAACGGTGGCGCCATCCTTCACCTGCTGGAGCTTGATCTCCGCCTGCCGCTGAGCGGACTTGGCATTGTCCACCTTCAACTCCAGCGACGCGCTGTCGATCGCCGCGATGGGCTGCCCCGCGGTCACAGCATCGCCGAGCTTCACGTAGACCGCCTTGATCCGCCCACTCGCGGCGAAGTTCAGGGTGGCGCGTCGAGTGGAGACCGTGGTGCCGCTGGTGGTGACAACCTGGCTCACATTGCCACGGCGAACTGCCACCGGAGTGCCCTGGGCGGGCGCGGCGACCGGGGTGGTCCATCGATAGTAGCCAGCGACTGCCGCCGCGATCACGAGCGCCGCGGCCAGAAACGCGGCTGCGCGACGGGGGAATCCGGGGCTTGTCAGCCGCCTGGGAAGTGCCAGTGGCACCTGCATCGTTTGATCTTACCTCACGGAAGCGGACGTGCCGGGGCGCCCGCTCCCACGACGCCGCGCGACGCGAGTCCCCGCCCTAGTCTGCGGCGAAAGTGTGAACAAACTGTCAATTCCCGTTTAGCCGGATCTGACACATGGGATGGCAGCACTAGCTCTTCAGGTATCGGGCTCTTCAGGTATCAGAGCACCGAACATAACAACGACCGCCGCATGATAGCCGTCTCACCGGAAGGAGCGCGGTCGAGTGGCGATTGCTCAGCGCTATAGTGATTGGTAATGAGCAGGGGAAGCGGAACTCGCATGGCGCTCGCGGGAGCGGCCGGACTTGGACGCGTGAACTACGGTGACGCGCCCAAACCTCTGGGGAGCCCGCTGCCGCTCATCCGACGGATGGCAGGCTACCTGCGTCCATACTGGCGCGGCTGGCTCCTGATCCTGCTCTGCATTGGTCTCGGCGCGGCGCTGGGCCTGGTCCCGCCGCTCCTGATTCGCGAGCTCATCGACCGCGCGCTGCCCAATCGCGACATCGACCTGCTCCTACTCAGCGTCGCCGGCATCGTCGTGACCGGGCTGCTCGCTCGGCTGGTCGGCGTCGGCCAGTCCTCGGTGAACGTGCGGATCGGCCACGGCGTGATGTTTGATCTCCGCAACGAGATGTACCGCCACCTGCAGCGGCAGTCCCTGCGGTTCTTCACCGATCAGAAGACCGGCGAAGTTATGTCACGGGTCAACAACGATGTGAACGGCATCGAAGGCGTGATCACCGGCACGCTGGTCAGCCTCGTCACCAACACCGTCACCGTGGTGTCAATCACCATCCTGATGTTCGCGCTCAACTGGCAGCTGGCGCTGGTCTCCCTGGGAATCCTTCCGTTCTTCATCCTGCCAACGCGCCGGGTGGGCCGCACCCGCCAGGTGTTGCGCCGTCGAGCAGCGGAGCAGCAGGGCGCGCTCTCGGCGCTCATGCAAGAGACGCTGTCCATCAGCGGCCTGCTTCTGGTCAAGTCATTCGCCCGTGAACGGTACGAGGCAGAACGGTTCCGCCAGCGGAGCTCGGAGCTTCGGGATACCGATATTCGAATGCGGATGGTGGGGCGCTGGTTCTTCATGGTGATCGGGCTGTTCCAGACCATCGGTCCGGCCGCCATCTACCTCTACGGCGGCTGGCTGGTGATCCAGGATGTCATCACCATCGGCACGGTGGTCGCGTTCGTATCGTTCCTGCGCCAGCTCTACGGGCCGGTCAGCGAGCTGGCGAGCGTGCACGTGGATGTCATGACGTCCGTGGCCCTCTTTGAGCGGATCTTCCACTACCTGGACCTGGCGCCGGAGATCCAGGAGCCGTCGGCGCCAGTCACGCCCAGGGAGATGGGGGGCACCATCGAGTTCGATCACGTGACGTTTGGGTACACACCTGAGCGGATGGTTCTGGAGGACGTGAGCTTCACCGCGGAGGCCGGACAGCTCGTGGCGCTGGTGGGACCTAGCGGTGCCGGGAAGACCACCGTGACCTACCTGGTGCCGCGGTTTTACGATCCGGGGGCGGGCACCATCTCCGTGGATGGCGTCGACGTCAAGCAGCTCAGCTCTGAGTGGCTCCGGTCCCAGATCGGTGTGGTGACGCAGGAGACATTTCTGTTTCACGCGTCCGTCGCCGAGAACCTCCGATACGGCCGTCAGGATGCCGCGGACCAGGAGATGGTCGCCGCCTGCCGGGCGGCGAACATCCACGAGTTCATCACGAGCCTGCCGGACGGCTATGACACGGTGGTGGGGGAGCGCGGCTACCGGCTGTCTGGTGGCGAGAAGCAGCGGCTCGCGATCGCCCGTGTGCTGCTCAAGAACCCCAGAATCCTGCTGCTGGACGAGGCGACGTCCTCCCTGGACTCCAGATCAGAGGCGCTCATCCAGGAGGCGCTGGCGCCGCTGATGCGCGGGCGGACCAGCCTGGTCATTGCCCACCGGCTGAGTACCATCCTGGCCGCGGACCTCATCCTGGTGTTCGAGGGTGGCCGGTTAGTGGAGCGCGGTCGCCACGCGGAGCTGGTCACACGCGACGGGCTCTACGCGCGGCTCTATCATCAGCAGTTCAAGTCCGCGAATGGCGACGCATCGCCAGCGGCTGTAGGTCAGGGAATCTCAGGCAGCGCCCGGTAGACGTTTTCCAGACGGCAACGATAGCCCGCCGGCGTGCTGCCGGCCGCGCCCGGATAGCACGATCCGCCGCCGGAGATGGGGCCCCAGGAGGTCAGCCCGCGGCGGTCGTCGAACCGTCGCACCGGGACGTTTGGCGCCTCGGAAGACCACGGTCCCAGCCCCACCACCTGATCTGACTTCAACACCATTCTGATCTGGTAGAGCTCCTGCTGGAACCGACGCTCCTCATCCCACGAGCCCCAGATACCCGGCAGCTCGCGCGAGGTGCCCAGCTCCTCCACGATGACCGGCAGGCGGCGTCCGTTGGCGCAGGGTCTCGTGACCACGTTCTGCAGATCCCAGTGGATGGGCATATCGCCCCAGCGTTCCTCGTCCAGCCAGTCGTACCCGTGCAGCGTGTAGGCGTCTATCGGCGCTTCGCAGTAGAGCCGCCGACCCATCACCGTGTTGTAGTTCTCCGGGTCCAGGTGCAGCGCCCCCATGGTCCCGGGGAAGATCATGGTCTCGGAGTCTATCCTTCGGATCTCCGCGGTCATTGCGCTCATGAAGCTGAGGATCTGGGTGGGCTGGTCGGGCGTGTGGAGCTCATTGCCAAACTCCCAGGCGAGCACCGCGTCACGGGCGCCCCGCTCCACCACGGCGGTGATGAGCCGACGGCTGAAGTCGAGATATGGCCCACGCCAGGACTCCGCGTAGAACGGCAGGAGCAATTGCCAGAAGCCGTCCTTCATGCCCACGGCATCCCAACGCTCGCCGATGACTTCCTGATGGTTGTTCACGAGCGCCACGATCAGGCGGATGTTGTGCTCGCGCAGCGTCGGCGCGAGATCGGCGATGCGGTTGCCCACCCACGCGCCGTCTTCAGAGCCGCGCTGTTCGCTGTCGGTAGCGAAGAAGCGAATGGCGCCGGCGTTCATCCAGGCCGCGTACCGCACGTTCTCTCGCACGGGCTCGATCTCACGGTGCATCAAGCCACCGTGCATGTTCAGGATCAGGAACCGGCCGTTGATGAACCCGCCGAACGTCGCCGCGCCCCCGATGACATCTGGGGGCACCGGCGTGGCGTGGACGGCCTGGCTCGCCATGAGCGAGAAGCTGGCAACCACAGCCACAACCACCGGCGCAAGCCGCCGCCACACCCCGAAGCGCATCGTTGTGCCGTGCTAGTCCGGCTGGACTGCCCGTCGCGCCACGCCGGTCGCCATGGCTGCTTCGCGCGTGGCGGCCGCGACCACGTCGGCCACGCGACGGTCGAACATGCTGGGCACGATGTACTCCTCGCTCAGCGCGTCCTCCGTGACCAGGTCGGCGATGGCCTCGGCCGCGGCGACCTTCATGGCCTCGTTGATGTCGCGCGCCTGCACTTCCAGCGCGCCGCGGAAGATGCCTGGGAAAGCCAGCGAGTTGTTGATCTGATTCGGGTAGTCGCTGCGTCCAGTGGCGACGACCCGGGCGATCCCGGTGAGGGACTCGGGCTGCACCTCCGGAATCGGGTTCGAGAGCCCAAACACGATCGGGTCGGCGGCCATCGACGTGACGTCCTCGGCGTCGATCGCCCCGGGCGCGGACAGGCCAATGAACACGTCGGCGCCGCGGATGATCTGGTGCACGTTGCCGCGTTCACGCTCCGGATTCGTGGCTTCCGCGAGCTGGGCCTTGTACCGGTTCATGTTCTCCTGGCGCCCGGCGTAGATCGCGCCGGCCGTATCGCACGCGACGATGTTGCGCGCCCCGGCGTGCATCAAGATCTTGGACGTGGCCACACCGGCCGCGCCGACACCGTTAACGACGATCCGCACGTCAGCGATGGACTTCCCCACCACCTTGAGCGCGTTCTTCAGCGCGGCCAACACGACGACCGCGGTGCCGTGCTGATCGTCGTGCATTACGGGGATGTCGAGCAGCTCGCGGAGCCGATCCTCGATGTCGAAGCACTTGGGCGCCGCGATGTCCTCCAGGTTGATGCCGCCGAAGACCGGCGCGATCTGTTGGACCGCCTTCACGATCTCGTCCGCGTCCTGGGTTGCCAGGCAGATCGGGAACGCGTCAACGCCCGCGAACCCCTTGAAGATCATGCACTTGCCTTCCATCACGGGCTGCGAGGCGGCGGCGCCGATATTCCCAAGACCGAGCACTGCCGAGCCGTCGGAGACCACGGCGATGGTGTTGCGCTTGATCGTGAGATTCCACTGTTTGGTGGGGTCCGCATGAATTGCCATGCAGACGCGCGCCACCCCAGGCGTGTAGACCATGCTCAGGTCGTCACGGGTAGCGACTGGGACCCGCCCGTTCACCTCGATCTTGCCACCCAGGTGAACCAGGAACGTTCGATCTGAGACGTTGATAACCCGCACGCCCTCAAGCTGCCGCAGCCGCGCCACAATCGCCTCGCCGTGCGACTCGTCACGACACGCCACGGTCACATCGCGCACCATGGGAACGCCGGCCCGCACGATGTCGATGGCCCCGAGATCGCCGCCTTCCTCGTCTATCACAGCGGTGATGCGGCCCAGAATCCCGGTCCGCCCGTCTGTCTCGGTTCGGATGGTGAGGCTGTAGCTAGCGCTCGGTCGATTCAGGTGGGGCGAGCCAGCGGTCATATGCTGTTCCTCGACGCGCAGATGCTGAATGGAGGACAACGTGCACGGCAGCCATGCACGGCAATCGTGGACAGATTGTTCGCAGGACTCTAAGCGAAAACCACGGCCGGTGTCATGCCCCGGGGCGCGGCGAGCACATGCAACGTGGGTGGATCAGCCGCCGGACCTGTCAGTCTCGAAAGCGTAGCCACCACCGGGCGCCGTCACGAGATACGCCGGATTCGACGGGTCGCGCTCAATCTTCCGTCGCAGCCCCAACACGATCTGTCGCAGGGCGCCGTGGGCGTCCTCATATCCAGGCCCGCGAATGTGGCGGAGGATCTCGTCTGGCGAGTACACGCGTCCGGGATGGGCGAGCAAGAGATCCAGTAGCTGAGCCTCAGATGGAGTCAAACGGATGGGCTCCCCTTCACGCTCGAGCCGCCGCGAGGCCACGTCAATCTTCAGGAAGCCGTCCTCGAAGCGCCCGGCCAGTCCCGCCGTACCCCTCCTCCGACGAATCCACGCCCGTGCCCGGGCAGCAAGCTGGCGTGGGCTGAACGGCTTCGTCACGTAGTCGTCCGCCCCGGCGGCGAACCCTTTCTCTACGTCGTCGTCCAGGTGGCGCGCGGTGAGCATGATGATCGGCGCCCGTGAAAGCTGGCGCATCCTGCTGCACAGGCTGTAGCCGTCAATATCCGGAAGGCCCACATCGAGGAAGATCAGGTCAGGCTCATCCTCCGCGATCACGCGAAGTGCCTGTCTCCCATCCTCAGCGGTGAGGACAGCCATGCCCGCGCCCGAGAGCGTCTCGCGCATCAGCAAGCAGATATGCGGCTCGTCGTCCACCACGAGCACATTTGGAGACGACATACACCACCCAGTCGCATGTACGTCCCGGAACCCGGGCGCTGCGAATCTCGGCTCCCGCGTCGGCGCGAGTGTAGCACAAGCGCGCCGCAAACCTGGGAAGGCTGCCAGGATTGAGGCGTTGCGGGCAACAACGGCGAGACGCCCGCTGCCGGCAGCGGGCGTCTCGGTGGTTCTGGGGTTGTTGCGAGGGAGTTGTTGCCAGGGGGTTGCGGGTCTGGGTTACGCCACCGCGTAGACGGGAGCCAGCGCGGGCGCCATCATTGCCGGCAGGGTATCCGCGTCCAGGTCTCGCTCGATCACGGCCGCCGGCGCCATCTGGGGCAGCGCCTGCAGTCGGCGGGATCGCTGCGGCAGCGCCGGCGCCAACAGCCGGCGCAGGTTCACCAGCGCCCGCGCCTGCAGCTTCTTGACCGCCTCGTCTGACCGCTGCATCAGCACCGCGGTCTCCGCCACCGATAGCCCGTCCAGGAACCGATACTGCACCGCCTGCCGCTGCTCGTTCGTCAGCGCCGCGAGCGCCGGCTCCAGCGTCTCCCGATCCAGCACCTGCCCAAAGGCCAGTCCGCTGCTCTTCTCCGGCACGTCGGTCGCGTCATCCAGCGAGTAGGTCGCCGCCCGCTGCCGCAACCGCAGGTAGTCCACCAGGTGGTTGTGGGCAATGCGGTACAGCCAGGCGGTGAACGGCACACCACGATCGTGGTAGCGGTCCAGCTTCTCGAAAGCCTTGACGAAGACGTCCGCGGTCAGGTCCTCAACGGCGTCATCCGGCCCGTCGAAGCGGCGACGCAGGAAACGATAGATGGTGGAGGAGTATTCCTCGTAGAGTGCGCCAAAGGCCTCGGTATCGCCCTGCTGTGCCCTGCTGACCAGATCCGCTCCTCGTCGCATGAACCCTCTCCCGTGCCGTGAGGCCTGTGTGCCGCGGGGTCGAAGTGTTGCGCCAACTTCGATCTCGCGTCGCGTCACCGAGTGGTGTGATTTCGGTGACGACTCCTGAGTCTGTGCCTGGGTCTGTGCCTGAGTCTGTGGGGTGAATCGGTGGGGCGTGACCCCGTGAAGTGGTGGCGCTAGTCTGACGGACCGGCTGTGAGATTCCCGTTAGGAAACCAAACGCGCACGTCAGGAACTTGTGAGAAAACTGTGATGCGACCCAACCCCTCCACCGTTTGTGGGAGATGCCCCCCCGCAAATGGCGGGGGCGGTGCGAGTACGTCCACGCGCTGCGAGAGCGGCGGGACGTACAATCCAAGCGATGGCTCAGCAGACCGAACCGGCTCCGGTTTCCGGCCCGCCGGCCGCGCCGGAGGGGCGCCCCCACGCGGCCGCGCGCGCGCTCCTCTGGAGCATGGTGGCGGTCATGGCGGCGGCGTGGTTCTTCCTAGCAGGCGGCCGCGAGACGCTTCAGGGTCTGATCGCGCCAGCACCGTCTGCTCCAACGCGCAGCGCCGACGTTGGACAGCCCGCCCCGGATCTGCACCTGAAGCTGGCCGGCAGCGGGGACGTGGACCTTGCGCGCTACCGTGGCCGCGTGGTCCTGCTCAACTTCTGGGCCACCTGGTGCACGCCGTGCAAGGCCGAGATGCCGGCCATAGATCGCATCTACCGCGCGAAGCAGGCCAGCGGGTTCGAAGTGCTGGGGGTCAACCTCCAGGAATCGGAGGACCAGGTACTAGGGTTTCTGAAGGAAGTGCAGGTCTCGTTCCCCTCGCTCCTCGATCCCACCATGGAGGTGGCTCGCCGCTATCGCGCCACCGCGCTGCCGACGACGTTCATCATCGATCGCGAGGGCATCATCCGCTACGTCCGGGTGGGACCGCTGACGGACGAGATGCTCGAAGAGCAGCTAGCAAAGATCCTGTAGCGCCGGCTAGGGCCTCGCGGCGGCCTGGGCCACCGTGGCATCGCCGGGGAACACGTCTCGCATCGTCGCGCGGATGAGCTCCCAACGTGGCATGAGCACGGAACCGCCGCCGATGTTTGCCCCAGTGGTCATCTGCTCGTCGACCGTACGCAACACGACATCGCCCTCACCGACCTGGCGAGCCGCGTTTGCCAATGCAAAGTAGTCCACAAACGAGAGGTCGCTCTGCAGGTTCCGGCAGCCGCTGAGCAGCGACGGGATCGCGGGAAGCGTGCGGAGCTGGAACAGCTCACGCCGCAGCGCGGAGACCACAAGCTGCTGGCGCCGCATCCGTCCAAAGTCGCTGTCGCTGTAGCGGGTACGCACGTACTGCAACGCTCGCTCGCCATCCATGCGCTGCAGACCCACGTCAAACTTGACGGTCTGGTAGCCATAGTCCTCGGTGGGATACCGGGTATCGAGGATGGCGCGCGGCACATCGACTTCCACACCGCCCACGGAGTCAACGGCAGTACGGAAACACTGGAAGTCCACGATGGCGTGGTGTTGAACGGACACGCCGAAGTTCTTCTCGATTGTGCGCTTCAGCAGCCCCATACCGCCGCCGGGCTCTTTACGCGCCTCTCCGTGAGCGTACGCGGCGTTGATCCGATCCTGGCCGAATTCCGGGATGTTCACCCACAGGTCGCGGGGGATGGAGATGAGGCTGACTTTCCGCGTGGCGGTGTCAAACCGGCCCAGCATGATGACGTCCGTACGCGGGATCTCGCGGTCTCGCCGGTCTATTCCCACCGCGACGAAGTTGAACGCCTTCTCCCCGCCCCAGGCCAGGCGCGGCTGGGGCGTGGGCGTGGGCAGCAGGAGCGGCGGGGTGGGCACCGGCGTTCGCCAGACTGGCACCGACGTGGGCGGCACCACCGTGCCACCGACGGAGAGCTTCACATCGCCGGAGCGTTCGTGGAGCACCACGGGCGCTGGGGTGGCGGTGGGTATCGGCGGGATGGTTGGCGCAGCCGCGAGCCGCTCTGCCTGACGAGTCGCGGCGCGCGCCTCTGGAGGCGCCGTGACCTGCCAGGCCACGAACCCAAGCGGCACCCCCAGGGTCAGGCAACCCAGGACTAGAGGCACCCACCACCGCACGCCCGCCGCTCCTTCTGACCAGATACGATCCGCTGACTCGGAGTCCGCGATCCGTTCCGTAAAGCCTAAACGAACAAGCTACTCGCGGGACTCACTTTTGATAAACGGCAGGCGGCGGGGAAACGCCAGGATTGCGCGCGGCCACTAGCCCTTGATTCCGGAGAGCACGATCCCGCGAACGAAGAACCGCTGGGCGGCGAAGAACAGGGCAACGCACGGGAGGGACGCAATGACCGCCGCCGCCATCAACAGGTGCTCCTTGGGCTCGCCCGGATCCGCCGGGCTCGTCTGGAAAAACCGCAGGCCCAGCGAGACGGTGAAGTTCTCCGGGCTGTTGAGGAAGATCAGTGGCTGGATGAACTCGTTCCAATGCTGCAAGAAGGAGAAGATGGCCACCGTGGTGATAGCGGGCACGCACAGCGGCGCGATCACGTGGATCAGCACCTGGAGCGGGTTTGCTCCATCGATCTCCGCGGCCTCATCGAAGTCCCGTGGGATGGTCATGAAGAACTGGCGCAGCAGGAAGATGAAAAAGGGCGACCCGCCGAACCAGTAGGGGACGATCAGCGGCTTGAGCGTGTCAAGCCAGTCTAGCCACTTGTAGAGCAGGAAGCTGGGGACGATCGTGACCTCCCACGGCACGATCAACGTGGCGATGACCAGCATGAAGAGCGGCCCACGTAGCGGGAACTCGAACCTGGCAAACCCGTAGGCCACCAGCGTGGCCGATAGGCACTGCCCAAGCACCGCCAGGAGCGTGACCGTAAGCGAGTTGAGGTAGAAGGCCAGGAAGGGCACCTTGGTCCAGGCCCGCAGGTAGTTCTGGTACCTGAGCTGCTCCGGGACGATCACGGGCGGGTAGGTGGTGATCTCATGAGGCTGCTTGAGCGAGGAGATGACCGTCCAGAGGACCGGCCCCAGGAAGAAGGCGGTCAACAGGAACGCCCCCGCGTAGAACGCCAGCGGGCCGCGCACCCGGTCCAGCAGCCTCCGGCGCGAATGCATCCGCCCCCGAGCCCGCGGCAGCGTGAGCGCGTCAGCCATCTTCGCGCCGCTCGGGCTGCTCATCACCCGCGTAGTACACCCAGCGGTTGGAGAGCTGGAACTGGATCACCGTCAACGCCAGTACCAGGAGCAAGAACACCCAGGCCAGGGCGGAGGCGTAGCCCATCTGACGGTAGTCAAACGCGTTCAGGTACAGGTGGTACACGTAGAAGTGCGTGGCGTAGGCCGGCCCGCCAGCCGTGCCGATGAACGCCACCGAGAACACGGACAGCGCGCCGATGATGGAGATGACCAGATTGAAGAAGATCACCGGCGAGATCATGGGCACGGTCACGCTCACGAACCGCCGCCAGCGACCGGCACCGTCGATCTCCGCCGCCTCGTAGAGCTCTCGGGGTACCCCCTGAAGGCCGGCCAGGAACACCACCATACGGCTGCCCCCGGCGGTGCCCCACAGTCCGATCAGCACCAGTGACGGGAGGGCCCAGGTGGTGCTCTGCAGCCAGGTCAGGGGCGCCACGCCCAGCAGTCCTAGCAGGTAGTTGACGAGCCCGATGGACGGCTGGAGCAGCCAGATCCAGATCAGCACTGACGCGATGATCGGGACGATGGATGGCATGAAGAAGAACGTCCGGAAGACCGACGTTCCAGGAAACCCCTGATTGAGGAGCATCGCCGCCCCCAACGAGGCCAGGACTCCCAGCGGCACCACCAGGGCGGTGTAACGCGCGGTTCGGCCGAGCGACGGCCAGAACTGCGGATCCCGCGTGAACGCCTCGATGTAGTTCTCAATGCCGATCCAGCGAGGGGGCGTCAGGATGTTGTAGGCCGTGAAGCTGAGGTAGAGCGATGCCAGGACGGGATAGGCCGTGAATATGGCGAAGCCCACCAGGAATGGCGAGATGAAAAGATAGCCGTACATCGCACGGCGGCGGGCCAGAACGCTGCCGCGCCGACCCACCGCCATCACTGCCATCGTCGAACGCTCCCGACTACGCGGCTGGCTTGTCCAGCACGGCCTGAAACCCCTTGTGGAGCTCGTCGAAGAACGCGTCATCCGGCTGCCGCTCGCCCAGGAACACCGGGCCAATAAGCTGGTGCAGTACGTTGCCGATCTCGCCGTCCCGGAAGTTGCCGGTGGTCCGCACGACCTTGGCCTGCGCCAGCAGATCGATGAAGATCGGGTGCAGCGGCTGTGACATGAGCCGCGGGTCGTTGAGCACGTCTAGGCGTCCACCAGACGTACCGGAGGCGATACCGCCGGTGCCGCCCGCCAGCCGCACGCCCATCTCCTTCCCGCACATCATCTTCATCAGCTCCCACGCGGCCTCCGGCTGCTTCGTGGTGGCGCTCATGACGATGTGGTCCACGATCGCCTGGGTGCCGAGGCCTCCAGGACCCGCGGGCATGATGATGTTCTTGACCTGGAACTTGTCCTTGATCTTCGTGGGCACGCTTTTCGTGGAGGAAGACGCCTGATACAGCGCGGTGCGGCCGGCGATGAAGAGGTCATCTGACTGCGAAGTCCCCTCCTTCAGCGTGGCCGCCACCTTGTGCTTGAACATCAGGTCCGCCATGAAGCGGATCGCGTCCTTCACGGGCTTCTCAGCCATGAGCGACTTCTTGCCGTCCTCGCTGTACATCTCGCCGCCAAAGTTGCGGATGTACATATTGGTCCGCTGCCAGGTGTCAGCCGAGTTGTCCGGCGTGAGGCCGATGTGGAATCCATACTGCTCCACGCGCCCGCCGGCCGACTTCGTGAGCGGCGTGGCGAGTTTGATCAGGTCGTCCCAGGAGGCCACCTGCTTCTCCGGCATCTTCACGCCGCCGGCCTCCGCTGCCTGGACGTTGTAGTAGAGCGCCACGGGGCCCGGGTGGATCTTGAAGGGCATGCCATACAGCTTGCCCTGGAAGAACCCCGCCTCGTACGCGGCCGGGTAGTACTGCTTGGTGTCGAAGTTCTCCTTCTGCACCAGATCATCCAGTGGACGGATCACCTTGCTGTTCGCCCAGGCAAACGTGCCGCGGTAGTTCACCGTCCAGAGCACGTCGCCCACGTTCCCGCCAGCGATCAGCGTCTGGACCTTGGTGAAGTACTCGGCCGTGGGGAACGTCTCCAGCTTCACCTTGATGCCGGTCTGCTGGGTGAACTGTGGCAGCAGCTCGTTGAGCGTGTCCTCCTCTGGCCCGGTCCGAACGTGCAATCGGATCTCCGTCCCGGGGGCGACCTTGGCTGGCGCCGACTGGGCGGCGGCTGGTGCCGTGGTGGCGGCGGGTGGTGCGGCCGGCGCGGCGGGCTTGGCCTCTGCCGGCTTCGACTCGGCTGGCTTGGTCTCAGCGGGTTTGGTCTCCGCCGGCTTTGGCGCCGCCGGTTGCTGCGACTGACAGGCCGCAAGCAGTGTCGTCATCAGTAGACCACCGGCCAGACCGGTGGCACCACGCAGCACTGCGCGTCGCGTGTATGTGGAGCTCAAGGCGATCCCCTCCGACTGACGAGCCGACCCGGCGCCACGTTCGACGAGCATGGATCGGCTCACGCTCGGAGCCAAGCGTACCAAATAGACCGAGCAGGCAAGTCCTCGGCAGACGGGATCACCCGCCGACCGTGGCCACGCGCTCCGCCGGGTTGCCCGCGAGCCCCAACTCGGAAACGACCTCAGGAATAGTGCAAGTATCGCTGTTGGCCCTCTGGGGACGGCCAGGCCCGGTCTATAATGGCCGACCAGCCGCCGCGTTCCGGTCAGGGGAGAGCTGTTCACTGGGCACGCGGCTGGGCCTTGCGGGCGATCCGCTGAGGTCAGCGCGCGGCTCGGCCAATCCGTACGAACCCTGTCCGGAGGTACCGCATGTCACGTCTCGCCTCTCTGTCGTCGCCGCCGCGGCTCTTCGCAGCGGCCGGCCTGGCACTTGCGCTGGTCACTGCGCTGAGCGTGCCGACGTTCGCCAATCTCGCCGTGACGCAGATCAGCGCCGACCCATACGCCAACAGCTCGAGTCAGCACGCAACCCAGGTAGAGCCCGACACATTCGCGTACGGCTCGACGATCGTCGCAGCCACCCAAACGGGTCGCTTCTTCGACGGTGGCTCTTCAAACATCTGCTGGGCCACATCGACGGACAGCGGCGCCAACTGGACCCGGGGATGCCTCCCGGGCATCACCAAGCCTGCGAACCCACTCAATCCGTACGACCGTGTCAGCGATCCTTCGGTTGCCTATGACGCGAAGCACAACGTCTGGTTGATCTCGTCACTCGCCCTGTCCCAATCGAACAATTCGGTGATCGGGGCCGCGGTGCTCACCAGCCGCTCCACCGACGGAGGCCTGACCTGGGGCGCCCCGATACTGGTCACGAACATCGGGGACGTCGACAAGAACTGGATAGTCTGCGACAACACCGCGACGAGCCCTTTCTATGGCAATTGCTACACGCAGTGGGACGAGTTTAGCGACGGCGATCGACTCTACATGAGCACGTCGACTGACGGTGGGTTAACCTGGGGAGGTCGGAAGACGACCGCAAACAACGCCACGGGCCTGGGCGGACAGCCGGTGGTACAGCCCAATGGCACAGTAGTTGTACCCGCGGCGAATGCGAACGAGACCGCGATCATCGCGTTCACATCAACGAATGGCGGCGCGACCTGGGGCAATACGGTCACCGTTGCATCCGTCGCGGACCACGCGGTCGCCGGCAGCCTTCGATCCGGACCGCTACCCTCGGCCGAGGTAGACGCGGCTGGGAAAGTCTACGTGGTCTGGCAGGATTGCAGATTCCGCCGCGGCTGCGCGTCCAACGACATCGTGATGAGCACGTCGCTAAACGGGACCACGTGGACCGCGCCGGCGCGCATCCCGATCGACCCGACTTCGAGCAAAGTCGATCATTTCATTCCGGGTCTGGCGGTGGATCGCGCGACGTCGGGAGCCTCAGCGAAACTCGTGGTGACGTATTACTACTACCCGGTCGCGAAGTGCCGAGCATCCACCTGCGAGCTGAGTGTCGGCTACACGTCGTCGGTTGATGGCGGCTCAACCTGGACGACCGGTACCCAGATCGCGGGACCAATGTCGCTGTCGTCGCTTCCGGACACGTCCCAGGGCAGGATGGTCGGTGACTACGTCTCAACGTCCTTCGTGGGCGGCACTGCCCGCGCGGCGTTCTCGCTGGCGAACGCCCCGACGGGCGGGAGCTTCAATCAGTCCATGTACACGACCAGCGCCGGGTTGGTCGCGTTGAACGGTGCCACGGTATCGATCGGAAACGAGAAGGCGCTTCCGGGTGCCGCCTCTGACCACGCGTCGCCACAGGCCGCGTTCAAACGCCGATAGGACGGCGTTCCGGGGAAGGCGGCGGGGCATCCCAGGCGCGCCGCCCTCCCCGGGACTCCACCGTGGGCTGACCATCCTGTCCGCGGCTCAGCGCCACGGATAGGATGGCCCGGACCACGCCACCCACTAAGCGGCCGCCGCGAAGACAGGGGGGCCCGGCGAAACGCTGGCGCTTGGGGAGCGACGCGTGCAACGGCGATTGGCCCGGCGACCGGTTGCCTGTACCGCTCAGATCACGCTGGCGTCCGGCCTGATGGCGTTGCCGCCGAGCGACGGTGGGTCTCCTTCGCCCGCACCGCGAACAACGCCGTGGAGCCGAGCACCATCACGGATGTCGCGTACAGCGCGGCGTTCACACCAGCCACGTCGGCCACGAGGCCCAGCAGGATCGGTCCGGCGACGTAGCCCATGTCCGCCAGGGCGCGAAAGGAGCTCATGGCCGCCGCGTTCATGCCGGGCGGTACCACGTCTGCCGCGTATGACGGCTGCGCAGCGCCACCCGTCCCGGTTGCCAGGCTCCAGGTCATGCAACCGACCATGAACCAACCAAAGCTCGGCGCCACAGGAAAGACCAGGAACGCCAATCCCATGACAGTGGCCGATGGCACGATGATCCTCTTGCGCCCGTACCGATCCGAGAGCCAGCCAGAGGGGTAAGCCATGAGCAATCCAAACACACTCACCGCGCTGAGCGAAAGTCCGATCTGATCCGTGGTCAGCCCCAGGCGGTCTTTCCCGAGAATCGGGATCAGGTTGAAGAGCGCGCCCGTGCGGGCAAACGTGTTCATGAAGCTCACCAGGCTGATGAGCATGAATCCACTCTGGCCAGACATGATCCGAAGCTGATCGATGAAGGGCGGTGGCTTCGCGGTGACGCTCACCACGCGACCGGCTCGCATCCCACGCGTCTCCGGAACCGCGAACCACGCCAGCGCCGAGACGGCGGCGCCCAGGATGGCGTTTGCGAAGAAGGGGGCCGACAGCCCAAACGACTCGGCGAGGAGACCGCCCGGGTAGGGCCCCGAGCCGACCGCGAACATAAAGGTGCCCTGATACACGGACATCATCCGTCCGCGCTTCTCTGGCGTACTGATGTCCGCCAGCACAATCTGACAGCCCGTGATGATGAATGAGGCACCACAGCCCGCCACGAAACGGGCCACCAGGAAGCTCACGTAGCCATCCGCCAGACCGGACAGCAGATTGCCGCCCACCGTCAGGAGTCCGCCCATGGCCAGCACCCAGCGCCGGCCCAGTGTGTCTGCCACGTTGCCAGACGGCACGCTGAGCAGGAAACGCGCCAATCCGAAGATGCCGATCGTCAGCCCGATCGCGGATTGCGGAACGCCAAATGCCTGGGCGTAGAGCGGCACGACCGGCACAATGCTCCCGAAGCCGATCTGGCTGGTGAAGATGAGCAGGCAGACCCAGAGCAGCGTTCGATATTCGGCGTACAGGCGGGAAACCCCAGACGGCTTCCGCTCAGAGATCGCTATCACAGCCCCCAGTCCCGCGGGATGCGCTCTCGCGGGCGCGATACTGTACCGCGCCGGGTGTCACGACGGTCGAACGCGCCGGCAAGGCCAGGCAGCGGCGTGAGAGTGGCCGGTCGCATCCTGATCGTGGTGGCGGTTCCCGTGGCGATCGCGGCCCTGGTCGCCTGGCTGCTGAGTCCGGAGCTGGGCCTGGTCAGCGAGCGCTTCCGCGTGGGCGCGCTATCGTTCGCGGTTCGCCGGCTGTGGCCCAGCCTGGGGCTCCTCGCCGGCTCACTGGTGATAGCCACGCTGGCATGGCTGCCCTTCGTCTGGCTGACGCGCATACGGCACGACGCGCCGATGGGAGCGATGGCTGCTCCTGCGACGATCGTCATGCGCTCGTTGGCGCCCTTCTGGCTGGCGTTGCTCGTAATGGTCGTCGTCCCAGTGCCGAGCCGTCCCGCCACCGAGGCGGGCAACGCGCGGACGGACTGGGCCTGGCCGGCACTTACGCTTGGCCTCGTGATAGCGGGCCTGCTCACACAGTCCACGTACCATCGACTTCGGGAGCGGCGCCCCATGGCCGGCGCCTGGTACAGGCTTGCTGAGGATGAGTGGTTGGCCGCGCTGTCGCACCAGAGCGGCGTGCTCATCAGCTCTCTGGTGATGGTCGAAGCGGTATTCGGCACACCGGGGCTCGGACGATTGCTCGCGGCGTCGGTCACCGCGGCGGACGTGCCTATGGCCGCCGCGGCCGGATTTCTACTTGTCGCGGTGTCACTTAGCATCCACCTGGCGGTGGCGATGGTGAGCGCGGCGCGCGGAGCTGGCCATTCCGTGGAGGATGCCGTACCCGGGCGCGCGGACCGCCGCGCATCCGCGGCCGCCTTGATCGTGGGCGGGCTGGCGATCGCGATCGCGCTCGCTGTGGCGCTGATACCTGGCGGCGACCAAATTCCCCAGACTCCGGCTAGCCGCCTGTTGCCGCCGACCTGGCCGACGTACCCGCTGGGAACCGACGGGCTGGGCCGGGACGTGGCCGCGCGGGTCAGTGGATCGATCGTGAACGCTCTCAGTTTCGGCGTCGTGGTGACGCTGATCGCGGGGGTACCCGGGATCCCCATTGGCCTCGCGTTGACCGCGAGTCCACGTGCAGCGCCGCAGTTGTCTCGGGCCCTGGACGCGCTCCTGGCGGTTCCTCCGATCGTCATCGTGCTGCTGGCGGCTGCACTCAGAGGGCCCGGCCCCCTCACCATCGGGGGAGCTATCGTGGGCTACGCGGCGCTCCGCGTCGCGCGTGCCATGGCAGACGCGTGTAACGGCTGGCGGGGCGGAGATTCGCGACGACGCGCCGCGCTCGCGACGGGGGCGATGAGCCTCGGGGTGGGCGCGGGCAGCGTCATGCTGGTGGAGCCCGCCGCGAGCTATCTTGGTATTGGCTTCCCCCCAACCACGCCAAGTTTCGGTGATGTGCTGGCCAGCGCCACCCCGTACCTGCTCATCTCACCCTGGCTGGTAGTCATTCCCGGCCTGATCATGACGGCCCTGATCGCCGCTGTGCGACTCCTCGGTTATGGACTGTCAGGGATGATTGCGGGATCACGGAGCGAACGATAGCGGACGTCGGGCCGGGCTCCCGCCGCGCGATCGGGGGAAGCGTCGATTCGAGAGGCGAACGGTCCTCGCCCGGCGCGAATCCGCCAACGGGCGGAGTTTGCTCGCTCCGTGCAGCCAATTGACAATCGTGCGCCCGCCGGTCGCCGCGAATCACTCCAGGCAGGCGGCGACCTCGCGCACCTCGCTTCGGTTGCCCGCGGCATCCTCAACGAACGCGTACAGGTTCATGCACTCGCTCGACTCGCGGAAGGGCGCTTCGTACCTCCGCCAGTCGTCCAGGGAGGCGCTCGACGGTGGGCGCAACCCCACGGGGACGTATCGGTAGTAGACGGTTGCATCGCGCTCGGCAGCGCTGAGGCGGACCAGACGCGCCACCAGTGAGTACTCTGGCGGTCGCGGCGGGGACTTATCGATCCTTACCGTGATCGAGCCCGGCGGGGCGGAGTTGCCCGCCCAGTCACGTGCCGCGTATGTGACCGTGGTCTGCCCCTCGGCGGTCACGCGGATCTCGGCGTTCGTCGCCCGCACCGTGCGCGCGGCGACTGGCTGAGCGCCCACGGCCGAATAGGAGATGTCCCGAACGCCGGACCCTTCCGGAGTATCCTCCGCGCTCAGGTACACGCTGACATCCGTGCGATGCCAGCCGCGCTCGTTGGGCTCTGGCTCCGTGAACGCCTCGGTCAGGGGAGGCGTGCGGTCGGCCGGGGCGGGCGAAACGGTGGGGCGGACCGTCGGCGACGGGGAGGGCGCGGCGGTCGCTCGACGAGTTGCCGTGGCCGGGGCGGTTACGACGATGCCGGGCGTGGCGGAGGGCTGTGGCGTGGCCGTGGGAATCGAGGCCCGGGTTGTCTGCGCGGGCAGTGTGGCACCCGGCGATCTTGTCGGGGTCGGAGACGTGGTCGCGGTCGGGGACGTGGTCTCGGTCGGAGACGCGGTCGCGGTTGGCGGGCGGGTCGGGACGGCGGTGGCCATCGGCACGCTCGGTGTGGGCTCGACCACGGACGGCTCTCGGTCGCTGGGCCGCGGCAGTCGGCCGCTGGCCGTGGCGAGCACGACCGTGCCGCCAGCCACGAGCGTTGCAGCCACCAATAGCGCAGCGGTTAGGAGGAAGAGGAGCAGCAGCAGTGCCTGCTCCTCAGTCAACCCCCGCCGCCGGGCCATCAATCCGCCCCACGCCGTCCGCTATTCTTCCTTGGGGTGGAACCAGTCCGGGGCGAGCACGATGAGCCGGCGCATATGCTCGTCGGCGCGATGCTCGCTGGCCTGGCGCTGCAGAAAGCTCTTGACCAGCAGGATCAGCAGCATACCCCCGCCGCACGCAGCGACCAACACGATCCAGGAGACCAGGCTGCTGAGCGTCAACAATCCGAAGATCAAGTCGCCGTCCTCTTGCGTCACCTCGCCGAGGGCCTTGGCGATGGCGAGCATGCCGCCCCCACCGACGTTGATACCCAGGATCGCCGTGAGGCCGGCCGCGTACTGAAGCAGGTTCCGATTGCACCGCCGAGCCTGCTCTTTGCTGAGCTGCCAGCCCTGGAGCTCATCGACGAGCGCGCGCGGCTCACCCACTCCAGGGCGGATGGCCGCCGTCCCCATCGCATCCGAGATGCCCATCGTGGCCATGCTGTCCACTCCTCCAACCGTCGGCATCGCTGCCGCGCCCTCACGAGGAACGACGTGCTTTTATCTCATTACCGCGCGCAACGTGTCCAACCGTCAGGGGACAACCGTCACCTCAGAGGCTACGGGCTGTCCCGCCGGGGACTGGCCGCTCCGATGGGCCATCTCCTGCTCGCTTCCGCGGCTGGCGCCCGGCCTACAGCCCGCTTCTGACCGGGTTGATCGCCACGGTCAGCGTAACGACCTGCGGTCTCTCCTTGGCCCTTGGCGTGGCACCCTCGGCCCCGCCGCCAGCCCCCGATCCGACCTATGGGAGTATGGAAAACGCTCGACCGCGCGAGAGCCGGTACACGTGGAAGTCGCGATCAAGTGTCGGCACCTGGGTCACCCCGGTCCGCTCAGCCAACGCCACAAGAGATGCGTCCGCCAGGTCCATGGGGAGGTCGCGATACCGCTCCATCAACCGCGACACCAGCAGTGTATCGTTGGCTGAGAGTTCGGCGACTTCAAGCGCTCCTTCATCGAGCAGTGCCCACAGAAGCCGCTGGGCATGCCAACCGCCGGCGTTATCGGCCAGCTACATGGCCTCGGTAAATGCCGGCCAGGTGGTTCGCATTGGGAGCCGTACCCGCTGGAGCGCGTCCACGCATCGTTCGTGGGCACGTTCACCTCGGTCGATGACCGCAACGAGCACGCCCGCATCTGTAAGGATCACCGCGGCGGGCGCGCAGCGAGGATTCGCTTGAACGCCTCCCCAGAGCGCTCTGCCTGGCCGCCATTGCTCTCGACCTGCCCCAGGATGTGCGATAGCCGCGAGGCGTTGCCCTCGCGTAGCGCCTCGTCACAGTAGCGCGCGATCGCGGCGCGTACGACGGCCGAGACAGTCACATTCCCTTCTCGGCGACTACGACGAGCCTGGCCTCCAGCGACGGATCTAGACGGATGCGCTTTGGCACGGTGGTCGCCCTTCGTACGACAAACCGTACTAGAGCAAATCACGTCCCGGTGACAAACCAGGAGCGTGCGGCCCCGCGGCCTCAGCCCGGTACCGAATGCCTCAGCACGCTCACGCTCTCGACGTGGTAGGTCTGGGGAAACATGTCTACTGGCTGGACGCTCTCCAGCCGGTAGCCGGCGTCGCGGAGGAGTGCCAGGTCACGCGCCAGGGTGGCCGGCTCGCAGGAGACGTAGACTATGCGGTCCGGCCGGGCAGCGGCCATGGCCGTAAGCGCGCGCGGATCGCAGCCCACGCGGGCCGGGTCCAGCAGGATCTTGGTGGGCGCTCCCGGCAACCGCTCCGACGTGCCCATCTCGGCGAGGACCGTCTCCACCTTGCCGGCCATGAAGCTGACATTCGGCAGGTCCGCGCAGTTTCGGTCAGCATCGGCGACGGCCGCGGTGGACTCCTCGATCCCCACCGCTGCCCGGACGTACGGTGCCATCGCCGCGGTGAACGTTCCCACCCCGCAGTACGCGTCCACCACCAGATCGTCTGGCTGGAGGCCCAGCCCGGCAAGCGCCACAAGCATCAGGATCTCCGCCATGGAGATCCCGCCGGGCGATACAAGCTCCGCGAATCGCTCCGTGCCGGCCGGCATGTGACGCGGTTCCCGACGGGTGTTGACCTGAAAGAAGCTGGGCCCGGCGATTCGGAATCGGCGGCCCAGCAGCTCCTCGTGAAGCTCCGTCTGGCCTGACGTGACGTCGTCGATGGTCGGTAGCGCGGGACTGACCATCACCTCGCCCGTGGTGCAACCGACTCGGACGGCCACCTGGTGAACGCGCTGACCGGCTAGCCGACCCTGGATCCGGTCACGAATCTCGTCGATCTGACGGTCCGCGATCCAGCAACGATCCACGCGGAGCAGTTTCCGGGTTTGTTTCTTGGTGAATCCGAGGTCGCCGAACTGGCGCCCCACCGAGAACCGGATGTGGTTTCGGTATGCCCACGGGTCGACCATGCCGATCGTGGGCAGGACCAGCTCCTCGGCATCCGCGAATCCGCCGATTCGCCGAAGCTGCTCCGCCACAATCCCGCGCTTCATCTCGAGCTGGGTCGCGTACTCCGCGTGCTGCCACTGGCAGCCACCACACTCGCCGAACAGCGCGCAGCGCGGCTCTACCCGCGACGGTGAGGGACGGATGACGGACAGGATGACGCCCCTGGCGTAGTCCGGCCGCTCGTCGACCAGCGCCACCTCGACGACCTCGCCGGGCAGCCCAAACGGGACGAACACCACCCGGCCGTCCGCTCTGCCGAGCGCTTCGCCGCCATGCGCCACGCCCGTTAGTTGAACCGTGAGGCGGGGCGCCTCATCTATCGATAGCTCGCGTCGCCTTCGACGGTGCCGCCGGGCGGTCAACTCTCTCGGCTCTCGAGGCGGGTCACTGCTTCGCGGACGTAGTCCGGAACGCGAGCCGGGCGCAGCGTGTCGCGGTCCACCAGGGCGTGGCTAGTGTACCCGGTGACAATCAGCGTGTCGTCTGACTCGCGCCAGATCTCGTAGTCGAATCGGAATCGCACCTTGCCGACTTCCGCGATCCGCACCTTGATGGTGAGGAGATCGTCGAAACGGGCTGGCGCAAGGTAGCGCACGTGCGTCTCCAACACGGCGGCAGCGAGGCCCGAGGCCTCGATTCCCGCGTAGTCGGCTCCCGATGCGCGGAGGTACTCCACGCGACCGGTCTCGAAGAACGCTACGTAGTTGGCGTAGTACACCACCCGCATGGCGTCCGTGTCCGCGTAGCGGATCCGGAAGCGGTGGCCAAACTTGAATGGGCCTGGCGGCGCGCTCAACGCCACTCCTCGTCCTGGCGAGCAGCCTGGGGGCAGCCGCCGAACGCGTACAGACGATACAGCGGGCGGCCGTCGGTGTCCGTGAACACGCGCTCAAGACACGGCCGCCGACCATCCGCCTGGGCGGCCTGCCAGAACGTGGCAGCCGGGCCGGGGAAATTCTCGCGGCCAGGCTCCCTGAGCAGGAAGACGTTTGCCGGATCTCGCAGCTCTCGACGCGCCAGGGCGGCGCGGTCGCCCTCACGCAGACGCACCCAGAGCTCCTCGATGCGGACAGCACCGCCGGAATACACCATCAGCGGGTAGGCCGCTCCCCAATCCAGCGTCTGGACCGTGCGTCCCCGCAGCTCTTCCTGCAACACGCTGGCAACGTCTCCGATGACAGGACTCCAGTTTCCGGCGCCTCCCCACGAGGTCATGAGCCCGTGGTACTCGCCCATCAGCAGGATGTTAGCAACCAGCGCCCACACGAGCCCCAGGCTCAGTGCGGCGCGGGGAGGCGTCCAACGATCGGTCCGCCGGTCCCGGGCTAGCTCGCCAGCGGCCGCGCCAATGAAAAGTTGTGGCAGCGGGTAGAGGCCGATCAGGTGGTGCTGCCAGATGGCCAGCGGCGAGGCGAGCATCTGGGCGAACACGATGAGCGCCAGCAGCGGACCCAGCCAGAGACGGCGAAAACAGGCCGCCCACGCACCGTCTCGGAAGGACGACCACAGCGACAGACCCATGGCCAGGACCAGCAGGGGCACCTGCGCGCTAAGCCAGAGCGGCCGATCGATGGTAGTGCCGAACTGGAGCACGTCCATCCCACCACCGGACAGCATCTCGCCGAGCAAGCGGGGTCGGTCGCTGGCGGCGGCGAGAAGCGAAGCCAGATCGGTGCTGGCGATACCGCCGCCCAGATTGCCGCGCGCCGCGAAGCGGAACGCGGCCCAGTCGTTGAACGCGTTCCACAACCAGAATGGCGCCGACCCCAGCACGAACGCTCCGGCCGCCAGCGCGAGCGGCCGCGGACCTGGCCGCCACCGGAACGCCAGCCAGGCGAGTATGCCGACGAGCCCGAGCGCCAACACCAGCCACAGCGCACTGGCCTTGTCGTACACGGCCAGGCCCAGCAGCCACGCCCCCAGGACGAGCCACCGTGAACGGCCCGAGTCCAGCCACGCCGCCAGGGCTAGCATGGCGCCCACCCGCAACACGGCTGCCAGTGCCACGGGGCCCCAGTCCGTTCGCGTGTGCAGCACGAACGCCGGGTCGCTGGCCAACAGCATGCCGCCGATGGCGCCGGCGAGCCATCCAGAGAGTCGCCAAGCGAGACATGCCGTCAGCGCGACGGTGATGACGCCCACTGCAACGCCGAGCAACCGGAGGCTTTCCACACTGACGCCGCCGATGACGAATGCCGCGGCGATCAAGTACGACTTCGGCGCGCCCAGATAGGACATCGTCATCACCGGAAGCTCACGTCCGAGCAGCGAGATGCCTCGGGGCAGATCGAGGCCGCGATGCGGGTCCTGGCCCAGTAATCGGATAGCCGCGGGGGCCTGGAGAGCCTCGTCGTAGTACAGCCCGGGCCGGCTCAGATGTGGGAGCGCCAGCGCCAGGTAGAGTCCCACGGCAATCAGCAGCGCGGCGGTACCCACGCCGCGAGTGCGGGCGTTCCACACCGTACTGGTCACGCCGCGGCCGGCCCGGTCTCCCTGGGCCGGGGGTGCGGTCAGACGGCACCCTCCGCGCGGAGCGATCCTATGGCGGCATCGTCGTAGCCAAGCTCGCGCAGGACTTCGTCCGTGTGCTCGCCCAGAAGCGGCGGGTGGCGCCGAACGGTGGCGGGCGTGTCGCCGTGTTTGTATGGGATGCCGGCCATCTTGACGCTGCCGAGCTTGGGATGGGGGACCTCGAGCAGCATCTGCCGATGCAGCACCTGTGGATCGCTGAAGACGTCAGCCACGGTGTTGATGGGCCCGGCCGGCACGCCGGCCGCGAGAATCGCGTCCACCCACTCGCGGGCCGTTCGGGTCGCGAGGATCTCAAGGATCATGGGCACCAGCACCTCGCGGTGCGCGACTCGCGCCGAGTTCACGCTGAAGCGGGGATCCTCCGCCCATTCCGGGTGTCCAAGAACGTTGGCGAAGTCTCGAAACTGGCGATCGTTGCCCACGCCGAGGGCGAAGTACCCGTCCCTGGCGCGCACTACCTGGTACGGGACGATGCTCTGGTGGGCGTTTCCGAAGCGCTTCGGAAGCTCATTGGTGGCGAAGTAGTCGGTGGCCAGGTGGATCAGCCACCCGACAACCGTCTCCAGGAGCGAGACGTCCACACGCTGGCCGGTGCCGGTACGATCGCGGTGATGGACGGCGGCCAGCACGGCCGAGCAGCCCGTCATCGCGGTGGTGAGGTCACCGATGGCCACGCCGTACTTCATCGGCTCCCCGGACGGTTCGCCGGTCACGCTCATGATGCCGCCCATGGCCTGGGCCATGTAGTCGTAACCAGGCCGCCCGGCGTACGGGCCCGTTCGGCCGTAGCCGGTGACGGAGCAATAGACCAGGCGCGGATTGTGCGCGCGCAGCACATCCTCGTACCCCAGCCCCATGCGCTCCATCGTCCCCACCTTGAAATTCTCGATCAGCACGTCCGCGCCTTCGACGAGCTTGAGCAGCGCCTCGCGGGCTGACGGATGCTTCAGGTTGAGCGTGACGCTCCGCTTGTTGCGATTGACGGCCAGGTAGTAGGTGCTCTCGCCATCCACGAACGGGGGGCCCCAGCGCCGCGTATCGTCCCCGCTGCCCGGCTGCTCCACCTTGATGACGTCCGCGCCCATGTCGCCCAACATCATGGCCATGTAGGGTCCGGCCAGCACGCGGGTGAGGTCCACCACGCGGAGATCGCTCAGCGGCCCTGAGGTCATCGTCGTTCCGACAACAGCGAGGTGTCCGTGCGGGTCCGCCCCTGCCAGCGCCCCGCGTCAACCGTTGTCAGGAAGTCCAGCACCATCTGGTTGAACAGGGCTGGCTCCTCGAGGTTCAGGGTGTGGCCGCAGTTCGGGAACACGGCAAGCGCGCAGTTTGGCATGGCGCGCTTGAGGACCAGGCCGGCTTCCAGGCACAGGTCGTCCTCGTCGCCGTTGATCACCAGCGTGGGCGTAGTGATCCGTGCCAGGTCAGCCCCCAGATCCACCAGCGGCGTGCGCTTGGCCTGCACACCGCGCTGGGTCAGCGCTGAGCCAAGGCTGGAGTGCTGCTTGAGCTGCTCCTTGAACTCCTCCCAGCCGTGCGGATCCTTCTGGATGAACCGCGCGCGGGAGGAGCCGCGCGCGTACTCCTCACCGAACACCTCGGCACCCTCGCGCTCGAACCGCGCGGCCACCTCGCCTACGTCGCGCTGGAAGGTCTCACGGTTGGTGCTGCCATAACCGGCTCCGGCCACCACGAGGCTCCTGCAGACATCTGGGTGGGACAGTCCCATCTTGAGCGTCACATTTCCGCCCATGGACAGCCCGCAGATGTGCGCCCTGCCCAGGCCCAACCCCCGGATCAGCGCATGCAGATCCTCGATGTTCTGCTCCTCGGAGTACACGGCGCCATCGGTGGGCACGCTGGACGGTGGGTATCCGCGCGCGTTGTAGGTGATGACACGGTAGCGACGGCTGAAGAAGCGAACCTGCGGCGCCCAGCTTCGGTAGTCGCCCGCGAACTCATGGACGAACACCAGCGGCGTGCCGCTGCCGGTCTCCTCGTAGTAGAGATCCACTCCGTTGACGGCGATCGTGGGCATGACACCTCCCTGGGTCGGGCGCGGCTCAGACGAGTCGGCGCAGTGTACCGGACCATGGATCGTCGGGCGCCCTAGCGGCGGCCCACGATCCGGAGCTTCCCGCCCTCGGCCTGGATGGACTCCACGCGCATGCCAGACGCTTGTGCCTGACTGCTGATTTCGGCCTGTAACGTCCGCTCCACCTGGGTCCGGGCGGCCTCCGGCATAGGGATGCCGGCCACGCGCGCCTCCGTGATGTTCACCGTGGGCACGCCGCGGCCATCCACGCCTGGCCTTGCAACGACACTGAATGGCCCGGGCAACGGGCCGACCCGCGCGGTCCCCGCGATTGCGATGGTGCCACCCTGGAACGAGACCGTCAGCGTCTCGACACGCGCATCTCCCGCCGGCGTGTTTGCCACCACCTGGTTGCCCAGCCGCGCGGTGATCTCCCGCGTCAGCTCGGCCTCGCCCACCTCGATGGTAATCGGCCCGCCGGCCGGTGCAACGGTCACGACAACAGCCGGTCCGGTTGGCGCGGGGCCACGGGTTGGCGGTGTCGCGGTGGTGGCTGCCGGGGCCGTCCAGAAGATTATGCCGACCGCCGCCGCCACCACTCCCAGCGCCACCAAGAGGAGTAAACAGCCGCAGCCGATGAGTACTTTCTTCACGGTCTGACTCTATCGAGCGGGTCCCCGCGCGCGCCACCGTGAGGCCCTAACGGCCCGTGTACAATGCCCACGATGTGACAATCGGGAGGACGTTGATGACCGCGACCGCCGCGGACCGATACCAGGCGCTCCTGTCCAGCCGAGCCAAACGAGGCGCCCGCCCCAATCAGAGTCCGCACGGACCGCGGTTTGGTTTTGCCAGTGGAAAGCCCGATCCGGGGTCGTTTCCGTACGCGGAGCTGGCTGAGGCCATGTCCGACGTAATGGAGACGGACGGCGCGAATTCGCTGACGTACGGTCAGCTCTACGGCTTCGATGGGCTCCGCGAGCTGATCGCCCACAAGTACGAGATCTTCGAGGGGCTGAAGCTTTCCAAGGACAACATCATCATCGCGAACGGCTCCGGCGACGCGATTGGCCAGGTGATCCAGACGTTCGTGGATGACGGCGACCCGGTCATCTGCGAGGCGCCAACCTTCTCCGCCACCATCCAGTCGTTCCGTCGGGTCGCTGCCGACCTCATCGGTATCGAGATGGACGATCAGGGCCTGCGGACGGACCTGGTGGAGCAGAAGCTCAAGGAGCTCCGAGCGGCCGGCCGGCAGTGCAAGCTGATCTACACCATCGACAATTTTCAGAACCCGGGCGGCCCTACGCTCTCCGAGCCGCGCCGCCGTCACCTGATCGCCCTGGCCAAGGAGTACAACGTCCCCATCTGTGAGGACGACGCGTACGGCGAGCTTCGGTTCGAGGGCGAGTTCGTCCCGTCGCTCCTGTCCATGGACGACAGCGGTCTGGTCTGCCGGACTGGCACGCTCTCCAAGATCCTGGGCGCGGGATTCCGCCTGGGCTGGGTGGCTGCCTCGCCCGAGCTTCTGCAGTACTTCGCGGGGTTCAACTTCGGCGGAGGCGTGTCACCGCTCACGAGCCGAATCGCCACGACCTACCTGAGCAAGCACATCGAGCCGCACGTGGCCGATCTCGTGAACATCTACCGCGAGAAGCGCGATGCCATGCTGGATGAGCTCCAGAAGGGCATCGGCGACACGGACGCCGAGTGGAGCAAGCCGGAGGGTGGGTTCTTCATCTGGGTGAAGCTGCCCACGGGCTGCGATACCAAGAAGTTGACCGAGCTAGCGGCCGCGTCCAGCATCGGCTTCAATATGGGCACGGCGTTCATGCCCAACGGCGGCGGTGAGCGCCACATCCGCTTGGCCTACAGCTTCGAATCACCCAGCGAGCTTCGAGAGGGCACCCGTCTGCTCTGCCAGGCCATACGGGGCGCGATGGGCTGAACGTCCAGGCCGGACGATCAAAGAGTGAGCGTAGAGGGGGCTCGCGCTACGCGCGAGCCCCCTTCTTTCTTTGCCTATTCGCTTCTAATCGCCAGGTGTGGCTGGCAGTCCCATCGCCGAGGCCAGGAGCTCGTACGAGCGGACTCGGTCCTCCCAGCGGTGGCAGATGGTGACAGCAATCACCTCGTCCACCCCGTACCGCTCCGCCAGCTCGGTCACGCCCGTGCGCACGCGGTCCGGCGTGCCAACGATCGTCCGGCCGCGCGTGTGCTCGATGATCGCGAGCTCCTGCTGGGTGTACTGGTGGGATTCGGCCTCCTCCACGGATGGGAACGGTGCGCGCTGCCCGGTGTACAGCCTCGCGGTGGCGAGCGAGCGACACTTGCCCAGGCGCACGGCCCACTCCTCAGTATCCGCGCAGATCACATGGACCGCCACGTTGGCCACGGGCTTGGGCAGCGCCGCCGAGGGTCGGAACGCCTCCGCGTATGCCCGCACGACCTTGTCTCCCCCGCGATCATTGATGAAGTGGGCGAACGAGAACGCGGTGCCGAAGTGCGCGGCGTAGCTGGCGCTCTCCGCCGTGGAGCCCAGCAGCCACACGTCTGGCGCGGTGGGGCCCGCCGGCATGGCCCGGATGGCTGAGAATTCATGCTCGCTGGGCACGGTGTCCCGGACGAAGTCGATCAGATCCGCCACCTGGTACGGAAACTGCTCGATGCTCCGCGGCGTGCTGCCCGGCTGGAGAGCCCGTGCCGTCAACTGGTCGCTGCCGGGCGCGCGGCCGATTCCAAGGTCGATCCGCCCGGGGAACAGCGTCTCCAGTACCCGGAAGTTCTCGGCGACCTTGAACGGGCTGTAGTGGGAGAGCATCACGCCCCCGGAGCCCACGCGGATTTTGCTGGTTCGGGCCGCCACCTGACCGATCAGGATCTCCGGGCTGGAGCCGGCCAGCGACGGCGTGGAGTGATGCTCAGCCAACCAGTAGCGGTGGTAGCCGAGCCGTTCGGCAAGTACGGCTAGATCCAGAGTCTCGCGGATGGCATCTGCCGCCGAGCCCCCGCTGCGGATGGGCGACTGGTCCAACACGCTCAGGCGAATCACGCGGGGATTCTACGCCGACATTGGCAGCGCCGGTATCATCGTCGCGCTAACACAGGTCTGGGGAGCATGTACGCGTGAAGTACATCACGTTTGGACGAACTGGTTTTGAAGTGTCGCGCATCTCGATGGGGTGCAACCGGCTGGGCGACAAAGGCGCGGATCCGGCGCAGTGGCCGCCGATAGTCCAGCGCGCGCTCGAGCTGGGCGTCACGTTCTTCGATACGTCCAATCACTACAACGTGGGCCGCAGCGAGATGATCCTGGGCGAGGTGCTGAGCAAGCACCCCAAGCGCACGGTGATCGCGACCAAGGTGGGCATGCCCCGCAACTCGGAGGCCACCGAGCCGCGTGATTTCAGCGCCGAGGGCGTCCTGATGGGCGCCGAGGAGAGCCTGAAGCGGCTGAAGCGCGATCGGATCGACCTGTACATGCTCCACAGTCCTTCGCTGGCCCACCTGGAGGGTGAGACCTGGCCGCGGGCGATGGAGCAGCTCAAGCGTGAAGGTAAGATCGCCTCGTTCGGCATCTCGACATCCAACCACGCCAGCGGCATCCGGGCCATCGAGATGGGCGCGGATTTCCTGCAGCTCGAGTACGACCTGCTGGACCCCTCGGCCGAGGACGAGCTACTCCCGCTAGCGCGGCGCAACAACGTGGGCGTCATGGTCCGCACGCCCCTGGCCCGTGGGCTGCTCAGCGGCAAGTTCAGGCCCGGCGAGGCTATCTCGCCCGAACAGCAGTGGCGAAGGCCAACGGGCGACCGCCTCCAGCTTCGGCTGGCGCGGATCGAGCAGCTTCGCTTCCTGGAGCGGCCTGGCCAGAACCTGGCCCAGGCCGCGCTGCGCTGGCTCCTCGTCAATCCGGCGGTGCATTGCCTGATCCCCGGGGCCCGCACGCTGGAACAGCTCGAGGCAAATATCAGCGCGATCGATGCTGAACTGACGGCGGAGGAGATCGACCGCGTGAAGGAGCTGCACGCGGAGTGGCGCGCCGAGGGGCGTTGGTAGGGCAGCCGTCGCCGCGCTAGAGGACTAGCTCCCGGACGAGCTCGTCCAGCGCAGTTACCGGGTCCGGTCCGAACCCCTCATGGACCGGTGAGGTCTGGAGGACGGTGCTGCGCGGCGCGGTCAGCCAGTGGAATCGCTCGGCCGGTGGCAGCGCCGCCACCGGCCCGCCCTCCTCGCTACCCGCCACTACCGCCTCGAGGGCGGCCACGTGCCCGCGGAGTGTCGGCACATCCAGGCTGGCGTCGAGTGCGCGCAGCCGCGGCTCATCAAGAACGAACTGTGCGCCCAGGAACCCCCGCTCGCGGCACAGCAGGATCACGCCCACGTTGACGCGCTCACCGCGCTCCACCCGTGGAACGACCTGGACCACCGCGTAGCTATACCACGCGATGGGTGGCTCGGAGTCCAAGTCGCTCGGGTCCACGCTGTCTCGCGGTGATCGCCTCTTGCAGCCAGGCGCGGGGTCCATTGAGGCGGGCAGTGAGGTAGGCCACATACGCCTCTCGGTGCGCCGTGGCATCCGCAAACTGCTCTGGCTCGTCCAGCCATTCGCCATCTACGTCCGCGACTGCTCCAGCCAGCACGCTCTCGGTGAGCGACGGGCGCAGCCGCTCATCGGCGGCGGCCAGGTCACCGGCCAGCGGCAGGAGCACGTGGTCTTTGATCTGCGGGAACGGGCTGTGGACCCGCTGCTCCCAGCCGCTCCACTGATGGTGGAAATAGAGCGCTGCACCGTGGTCGATCAGCCAGATCTGCCCCTGGTGCACCAGGATGTTGGTGTTCCGCACCGTTCGATCGACATTTGACAGCAGCGCATCGAACCAGACGATGTTGGCTGCCAGATCGGGCGTGACCAGCCGCCTGTCGACGCTGGGATCGAAGCCCAGCGCGCCGGAAAGAAAGCCCAGTCCAAAGTTCTCGCCCACGCTCCCGCGCAGGATGTGCTGGATCTCCGGATCCGGCTCCGCCCGACCGAACCCCTCGCGTAGCGCCACGATGGCCGGCAGCGGGATTGGCAGCCCCAGTGCCTCGGCGATGCCCGCCGCGATGCACTCTGCCACCAGCGCCTTCACGCCCTGGCCAGCCGCCCGAAACTTGACCGCGAACGGGCCGGCCTCGGCCGTGTCCACCACGGCTGGCAGGGAGCCGCCCTCCCGAAGCGGCGTGACGTAGCGGATGGCCTCAACGCGAAGCATGGCCGAGAGGATACCGGTTGATCGGCGGGAGATGGACGGATCACATGTCGGACCCGATCGGGTCCACGAACCTGGAATTTGCCGATCCGGCCTTCGAATCCCGGCGCCAGGGGACGCCCTGGACCCGATCGGGTCCAGGGCGCGATTCGTGGCCTCGTCCAGGCGCGCCGGCTCGCGGATTGCGGCGGAATGGACCCGATCGGGTACAAATTGGTGATCGCAGCCACGGCGCGGCCGCCGTGGCGTGCGAATCGCGACAACTGGACCCGCTCGGGTCCAGAATGCCCGATTGGAGCCTGCGCCGAGGGCAGGACGAAGCATGAGCGAATCCCAGACGGCCGAGCGGACGGAGTCCATCGGTCAGTTCGTCAGGGCGCACCGCAAGCTCAACCGGATGACCCAGGTGGAGCTCGCGGAGGCCGCCGGCGTCGGCCTGCGCTTCCTCAAAGAGCTCGAGCATGACAAGCCAACCCTGCGGATGGATCGGGTCAACGCCGTGCTGCACCTGTTCGGTAAGCGCCTGGGCCTAGAGGATAGACCTCGCGGCCTCCGGCAGCAGGCACCCCGCGCATGAGTGTCAGACGCGGCATCGTGCGCCTAGACGGGCAGCGCGTCGGCGTCATCGCGGAGACAGACGGCGGCACAGCGTTCACATACGACGACGCCTGGCTCGCCCGACCTGACGCCCAACCCATCTCACTCACGTTGCCGCTCCAGCACCAACCGTTCGAGACGCCGACCCTTCACCCGTTCTTCGAGAACCTGCTCCCGGAAGGATGGCTGCTGTCGATAGCCACGTCTCGCCTGAAGATCCCACGCGACGACGGCTTCGGGCTCCTCCTGGCCATGTGCGCTGACTGCGTTGGCGCGGTCGAGATCGCTATCGACCCGGAGCCCACTGGATGAAGAACTGCTTCGTCTGCCTGCGCACAACCGACGACGGCGACTATCACCCGAGCTGCGCGCGGCGACTGTTCCGCCGGACCACGCCGCCCGGGATCGACGTCGATATTGCGCGTCTCCACGCCCTGGCCAGCGCGATGTCGACCCACACCTCCATATCAGGCACCCAGCGAAAGATCTCCCTGGGTTTCGGGCGCGATCGTGCCACGCTGCGCGTGCCAGACATCGGCGGCGAGTACATTCTCAAACCGGAGACGGGCGTGTACCCGGACCTGCCGGCCAACGAACACGTCACCATGCTGCTCGCGGCGGAGTTTGGGCTGGAGGTACCGGCATCGGGCCTGGTGCGTCTGCTCGACGGCAGCCTCGGTTTCCTGGTGCGCAGATTCGACCGTCCGGCCGCGGGCGGGAAGCTGCGGCAGGAGGACTTCTGCCAGCTTGCTGGGAAGTACTCAAAGGAGAAGTACGAGGGCACGGCGGAGCTCTGTGTTGAGCTTGTGGAGCGCTACTCCTCACAGCCCGGTATCGACGCGATTCGCCTCCTCAGGCAGTTCGTGTTCTCCTGGTGGGTCGGCAACGGTGACCTGCATTTGAAGAACTTCTCACTGCTAGCGGGCGCCTCGGGTGAGCATAGACTGTCGCCCGCATATGATCTCGTGTCGACGCGCCTGGTCATTCCGGACGACCGCATGGCATTGCCAGTGCGCACCGTGCAAGACAACATCACGAGACAGGTCTGGGAAGATCTGGCGGGGTACGCCGTGGTCCCGCCGGCCGCGGCCAGGGGCATCCTGCGCGCACCCTCGCGTCTTCTGGCCAGGGCTACCGCGCTCGTAGAAGCGTCATACCTCCCGACCGAGATGCGCCGGGAGTACCGCGAATTGCTGACTCAGCGCGCTGCAATGCTCGCTGCCTGACCATTTTGGCTCGTCCTACACGGTTCGCCGACGGCGGGGATTCGCTACTTCATCAAGCCCGGCTGAGAGCAGGAACAGGCCGATGAAGAGCACAACGACCACGACGATCGGCGGCAGCCACCACCACCACATCCCGCGCAGCAGCGCGTTGAAGTGGAGCGACCAGTAGATGGTCATCCCCACCGTTGGATCGTTCTGCGGGCCCAGGCCGAGCGCCTCTAGCCCGATCGAGGCCAGGATGGCCGAGGAGACCGACCCCACGAACGCCGCTGCCAGGTAGGGCAGCATATTGGGCAGCATCTCACGGAAGATGATCTCCACCTGACTCACCCCGCTAAGGCTCGCGATCTGCACGTAGCCGCGCTCCCGCAGCACCAGCACCTGCGAGCGGATGGTCCGCGTGGGCAGCATCCAGGCCAGGCTCGCGATCACCAGCGCCATGATGGTCACGCTGATCACCCCCTTGATGGATGCCGCGATGATGATCAGCACGAGCAGGGCCGGCACCGTCAACAGAGTGTCCACCACCATGCTGATGGCCGTGTCCACTGATTTACCCAGGAACCCGGCCAGAAACCCCAGCACGATGCCGATTGACAGCCCGATGCCGCCCGCGAGGAAGCCAACCTTCAGCGTGAGCGGCAGGCCGGCCACGAGGACGGCCAGCAGATCCCTTCCCTGATCGTCCGTCCCAAGCAGGTTCTGGCGCGAGGGCGCGCGCCCCGGTATGTCGCTGAGCGGCTCCGCCAGCCGGGTGTTCACCACGAACGGCCCCACCGTGCCAATCGCCAGGATGAGCAGCACCAGAACCGTCCCCACCACCAGTTGCGGATTGCGACGGCAATACGCCCGCGCTACACGCCATCGAAGCGTCCAGAGGGAATCGACGCTGGGCCGCCCACTGGGAGCGGCCAGCACACTGGACGTGTCCGCGACTCGCTGAGCGCTCACGTCAGGCCTGCCGGTAGGAGATGCGCGGATCGATCAGCGGGTACAGCAGGTCCACGGCCAGCGTTGCCAGTGTGATCGCGAGGACGGTGATGAAGACCACTCCATAGATCAAGAAGTAGTCTGACCCGTTGATTGCCTGGAACAGGAGCGAGCCGATGCCGGGATAGCCGAACACAATCTCAACCACCACCGACCCGGACACCACGTGACCCAGTCTGATCGCGAATGAGGTCACCTGGGGCAGGATCGCGTTGCGTACGCCATACGCCAGAAAGATCCGCTTCGGTCGCAGGCCCTTGGCATCTGCAAACGTCATGTAATCCTCGCCCTCGGTCATCACCATCATGGCCCGCATGCCCAGCGCCCAGAATCCGGTGGCGGCGATGATGATGGACAGGCTGGGCAGCGCGCCGTGGCGCACCACGTCCCAGGCAAACGCCCACGACCATTCTGGAACCTTCCCAATGGAGTAGCCTCCGGAGAGTGGGAAGATGGGGATGACCAGGCAGAACCCGTACACCAGCAGCAGGCCCAGCAGGTAGTACGGGATGGCAGACAGCGCCATCAGCGGCCCCACCAGGTAACCGAGCCAACGCGGTGAACGTGGCCACGCCACCAGCGCACCCAGCAGCGTCCCCACCGCGAACGCGAGCACGGTGGCCAGGGTGAGCAGTCCGATGGTCCAGGGCAGCGCGGCCTGGATCATCGGCAATACCTTCGCCGGATACTGGGCGATGGAGTAGCCGAAGTCCAGGCTCAGCGCGGCCTGCATGTACTTGAAGTACTGCACGTACAGCGGCTGGTCCAGGCCAAACTGCACGTTGTAGGAGCGAACCATCTCTTCGATCCCCTGCTGCATCGGCCCGGGCTGCTGCATGGCGCTCATGAGTCGTTCTCGTACCGGGTTGCCGGGCGCGAGGCGTGGGACCATGAAGTTGAGCGTGGCCGCGCCCCAGAGCACCACCAGGAACTGGACCAGGCGACGGACCAGGTAGTCGCGCCTCACGATCTGATTCCTAGGCGGGCTCGAGTGCGTGGATGATCAGGGGGGCCGCGCCGCGGTGCCAGCTACCACCGCCCACGTAGGGGTTCTTCTCCGTGGGCCAGCCTTTCCAGGTCGTCAGGTTGAACGGTACGCGCAGGTACCACTTCACCGTTGGCAAGGCGGGCAGGTTTTTCAGCCACAGCTCCATGGCCTGGAGGTAGAGGGGCATGAACTTACCGTCTGTCGGTTGGAGCCTGGCCATCTCGTCCACGATCTTGTCGAACTCAGGATTGCGCCAACGGTACGGCTGGTTCGCGGGCTGGCCCGTGGGTGCGTAGTTCTTGCTGTGGTAGAGATCCAGCAGTGCCCAGGGATCGCGGTAGGCGGCAGTGTCAAAGCGGACGAACGCGTCAACTTCGCCCTGAGGCACGATCGTGTTGAAGTTGGTGGGCGACTTGAAGGATGCATCAAACCCAGCTTTGCGTAGCTGGGTGACGAAGATCGGGCCGATGTCCTGAAAGAACCCCGGCGAAAGCTGGACCACCATGGGGAACCGCTCGCCACTCTTGGCCCAGAATCCCTCACCGTCCTTCTTCCACCCCTTGGACTCAAGGATTTGCGCCGCTTTGCCCGGATCCGGCGAGTCGACCGGATACTTCTTCAGCAGGTCCTTCGTCGCCTCGGCGTAGGGAACCAGCGTGGGCAGCAGGTTGAACGGCAGCACGCTGATCTCGCCGGCATCCTTGTAGACGGTCTCCGCGACTTGCTTGCGGTCCAAGGCGTGGTTGATGGCCCAGCGGATCTCCGGGTCGTCGAAGGGTGCCTTCTCGCAGTTGAAGCCCATCATGATCGCCGAGGGGCTGACCGACCCGTACGGCGGCTTGTTGCCCTCCGTCCAGAAGATCACCTTGTCGGACCGCTGGAGGATGGCGGGGATGTTCGCCGGAAACATGTCGTGGGTCGCGTCTACCTCGTTGGTGGCGTGGAGCTGGATCTTCTTGGCGTCCTCGAAGCGTGGGAGCATGACGATGCGCTTCATCTTGGGCAGCGGTCGGAAGCCGGCCTTGGCGCCCCACCAGTCATCCCGTCGCTCGTAGATCTTCTGCTCCGCGGTGGCGGAGACGAGCTTCCACGGGCCCGTGGTGATTGGCCAGCCTTTGGCCAGATCAAAGTTTGAGAACTTCTTCTGGTCCTGCCCCTTGAAGACGTGCTCCGGCACGATGGGGAAGCCCAGGTCCTGGAACCACTGAAAGTAGCGCAGCACAAAGCCAGGGTTGGGCCCCGTCAGGACGAATCGCGCGGTGAGCGGGTCCGGGGCCACCACGTCCCTGACCCAGGTCTTCATGTCGAACGCAAAGAGCAGGTCCGGCGAGTTCTCCTGGAGCATCTTGATGGTGAAGACGACGTCGTTCGCGGTGAACGGCTTCCCGTCGCTCCACGTCACGCCCTGCCGTAGTTTGAAGGTGACCTCGGAGCTGTCGGCGTTGAACTCGTAGCTCTCGGCCAGCCAGGGGATCTCGGCGTCCTTCCCGGGTAGTCCCTTCGGCCAGGTGACATCCCTGGTCCAGTACGGGTTGTAGAAAAACAGCGGCTCGAACATGAAGTGCCAGCCGGTGCGTTGCTGCGCGCGCAGGAACGGGTTGGCCAGCTCGGTGTCCTGGAACTGGTTGAAGGTGTCGGAGACGCTCATGATCAGCGTCTCCTTGCGCGAGATCTCCCCCGGCTTGGCGGCCGGCGCGGCGGTGGTCGGCGCGGCTGCGGCGGCCGGCTTCGCTTCCGCTGGAGCGGTCGCGGCGGCGGGCGCCGGCACGACGGGCTGGGCCTTCTCCGCGGGTTTCGGTGGAACCGGCACTTCCTGCGACTGGCATGCCGTTGCCAGAGCGGCTATCGATCCGGTGACCTGGACCAGAAACTGTCGGCGCGTGAGCTGGCGATTCATGGGCACCTCCGACGCACTGCTGAGGAGCTCCTGGCGGACGAGGCGTCAGCCGCGGCTAGCGTACAACAGTCGGACGGCGCCGGTCGCGGTAGGCGAGGCCATCGTCTATCCACCCGTGGTTCCCTCGCAGCCCCTAGATGAAGTACCGCTGCGTCAGCGGCAGCCGCTCCGCGGGCGGTAGGTCCACCGCGTGGCCATCGATCTCGACCTCTAGCGAGGACGGATCGACGCGCACCGAGGGTGAGGCCCCGTTGTGGTGGAAGTCTGCCTTGGTCAGCGGTCGCGAGCGCTTCACTGGCGATAGCCGCCGCCGGATCTGCACTCGCTGGCTCAGCCCGTTCGCGATTGAGGCCTCGGAGACGAAGGCAACCCCCAGCGACGCCGGCGCGGCGCCGTACGCTCCGAACATGGGCCGGTAGATCTGCGGCTGCCCCAGCCGGGTGCTGTCATTCCCGGACCCCACGGGTCCCCACACCACGAAGCCGCCCTTGAGCACAAGCTGCGGCTTCACCCCGAAGAACTCCGGTCGCCACAGGACCACGTCCGCCAGCTTGCCCGGCTCCAGCGATCCCACCTCGTGCGCCAATCCCTGTGCAATCGCTGGATTGATCGTGATCTTGGCCAGATACCGTCTGATGCGCGCGTTGTCGTTTGGTCCGTCCGCCCCCGCAACCTCCTTCATCCGGTGCGCCATCTGCCACGTGCGCGTCACCACCTCACCGATCCGCCCCATCCCCTGCGAGTCGGATGACACCATGGCGATGGCACCAAGGTCGTGCAGCACCGTCTCCGCCGCCACCGTGCCGGAACGGGCTCGCCATTGGACCGCGATCGCGTCCTCATCCAGGAAGCCGTGCATCCGGTGCACGGTCATCTTCATGTCTGGGTACTCGGCTACTGAGTTCACGGTGTAGGGGATTGTCGGGGTGGTGGAAGACCCCAGGATGTGCGGATGGCCGCACAGCTCGAGCACGTTAGGATGTCCGCCACCGAGCCCCTCAATGTGGTAGGCGTGAATGGTCCGGCCGTTGATAGCCGCGATGGTCTCCTCGATCTCTCCGGCCTCCTGGTGCGAGTCCGTGTGGATGCAGACCGGCAGGTCGTACTCCTCCGCCACGTTCAGCGCCTGGTCCACCACACTTGGGTAGCCCGCCGTGTCCTCGTGGATCTTGAACCCCCCGGAGCCCATCTCGGCGTTGCGCACCAGCGCGTCGCGGCCGGCCGAGCTGCCCCGTCCCAGGAGCGAGACGTTGAGCGGGAAGGCCTCCCACGCTTCCAGGAGCCGGTGGAAGTTGTGCGCCGGGTTGACGCCCAGGTCGGACACGTGGCCGTAGCCCATGCCCACGATGGTGGTGGTGCCGGACGACAGTGCCGCGGGGATGAGACTGGTCGTCGCAAGGTGGACGTGGGCGTCCACGATCCCGGGCGTGGCGATCATGCCCTCAGCCATGATCCAGCCGGTGTTCGCCCCGGCCAGCACGGTGACGTCGTCCGCGATGTCCGGATTTCCCGCCCGGCCGATCGCCACGATGCGTCCGTCTTTGATCCCGATGTTGCCCTTGAAGATCCCGAGGACCGGATCCAACACCAGGGCGTTCCCGATAATCAGGTCCAGCGCGCTGTCACGACCCTCGCGGCTGCTGAACTGCATGGCGTCGCGCAACGTCTTGCCAAAGCCCCACAGCGGCTCGTCGCCGGCCGCGTTGTAGTCGTGCTCCACCTCGGCAAGAAGGTTCGTGTCGCCCAGGCGCACGCGATCGCCCGTGGTGGGCCCGTACAGGCGGGCGTAGAGCGCGCGATCCATCTCGAAGGGCATGGGCTACTCCTGGAGCGAGTGGCCAGATGCTAGCATCCCGCCGCATGCTACGCTTTCACGGCAGTCGTGTCTGCCAAACACCGAAACCTGGCGGGCAGGGAGCATTTCGGGTGGCGATCGAACAACGACCCAGGGCGAAGCGCAAGGTCAGAGCGCGCGCCGCCGCACCGAAGGCAGCGCATCCGTCGCCGCCGCCTCCGCCTCTGGAGAACGGCGATCGGCTGACGCGGGCGGAGTTCGAGCGCCGCTACGAGGCGATGCCGAACCTCAAGAAGGCGGAACTTATTGAGGGGGTAGTCTACGTGCCATCGCCCGTACGGCTCGCGCAGCATGGGAGACCGAATCAGGATATCGATGCCTGGCTTGGGGTGTATCGAGCCGGCACTCCCGGCCTGACGGGAGCGACCAACGCCACCGTCAGACTCGATCTCGACAACGAGCCGCAGCCGGACGCCATGCTGCTCCTCGAAAGCGATGGTCAATCGCGCGTGGGGCCTGACGGCTACGTCGAGGGTGCCCCCGAGCTCATCGTGGAGATCGCGGCCAGCAGCGTCTCGTACGACCTCCACGCCAAACTCGTCGTGTACCGCCGATCCGGGGTCAGCGAGTACATCGTCTGGCGGGTGCTGGACAACGCTATTGATTGGTTCGTGCTCACCGAGGGCGAGTACGTGCGCGCAGAGCCGGACTCATCCGGCACCTGCCGCAGCCAGATCTTCCCCGGCCTCTGGCTCAACGTGCCCGCCATGCTCGCCGGAGACCTCTCCGGTGTCCTCCGGACTCTTCAATCAGGACTCGATTCAGCGGAACACTCGAACTTCGTTGGCAGCATCGGTCAGGCTACCATTCAGTAGCCAAGCACGCATGGGCGTATCCCGACACTGCCCTCAGCAGTGACCGCGCCCAGACGGCGCAAGCGGAGTGTCGGCGGTGGCGATTGAACAACGACCAAGAAGCAAACGAGCCGCGCGCAAGCGGTCAACGGTGGCCCGATCGGCTGGCGCGATTCGGCGACTGGAGAATGGCGATCGGCTGACGCGGGCCGAGTTCGAGCGCCGCTACGAGGCGATGCCGAACCTCAAGAAGGCGGAACTTATTGAGGGGGTAGTCTACGTGCCATCGCCCGTACGGCTCGACCAGCATGGAGCGCCACACGCCGCCATGGTGGGCTGGGCTGTGGTCTATTCCGCGGCTACCCCGGGCATCGTAGTTGGGGACAACGCCACCGTAAGGCTCGATCTGGACAACGAGCCCCAGCCTGACGTGTTGCTGCGTGCAGCATCGCACGGTCGATCGACGGTGGATCCGGACGGCTACGTCGAGGGTGCCCCAGAGCTCGTCGTGGAGATCGCGGCGAGCAGCGTTTCATACGACCTCCACGCTAAGCTCGCCGTCTACCGCCGATCCGGTGTTCGGGAGTACGTGGTCTGGCGAGTGCTGGACGACGCCATCGACTGGTTCGTGCTCACCGAGGGCGAGTACGTGCGCACGGAGCCTGATTCGTCCGGTATCTGCCGCAGCCAGGTCTTCCCTGGCCTCTGGCTGAACGTGCCCGCCATGCTCGCCGGGGACCTCTCCACGGCGCTTCAGACCCTGAACGAAGGCCTGGCATCGCCGGAGCATGGCCAGTTTCTTGCCGAGCGCGGCGGCTCAGGGCAGGGCTGAGTCCAGAAACCCCCGGTCACGCGCCCGCCGCAGCGCTGCCTGCAGGCCCGCCTGGCTCAGCGGTCCGTCCACCAGCCCGTTGAAGCCGTGGATCTCCCGCGCGCCCGCCACCTCCACCAGGCGAACTTCTTTGGTCTCGCCCGGCTCCCAGCGCACGGTGGCCCCCGCCGCGATGTCCAGCCGCATGCCGTAGGCCGCCGCGCGGTCGAAGCGGAGCCGCTTGTTCGCCTCGAAGAAGTGGAAGTGCGACCCCACGTGGACGGGCCAGACCGACGTGTTCTCCACGTGTATGCTCACCGTCCTCCGACCGCTATTGACAACAACAGTGCCCGGAACCGTCACAAGCTCGCCTGGTATCAACGGTTTCTCCGCCGCGCGGCTACTTGATCGGATTGTGGACGGTGACCAGTTTCGAGCCGTCGAGGAACACGGCCTCGATCTGGATAGACGGGATCATCTCCGCCACACCCTCGATCACGTCAGCCCGTTTGAGCACGCTCTCACCCGTGGCCAGCGCCTCCGCGTAGGAACGACCGGCCCGGGCCTCCTCCAGCACCTCGTCGCAGATCAGCGCCACGGCCTCGGGATGGTTGAGCTTGATGCCCCGCGCAAGGCGTTTCCGGGCCAGCTCCGCCATGGTGAAGATCGTCAGCCTGTCCTGCTCGCGGGGTGTCAGCTTCATGCGTCTGGGACAGCTACGTGAGCAGCAGCCCGGTGTCCACCGCGATCGTCTGCCCAGTGAGGCCGCCGTTCCGCACGCATTCCAGCGTGGCCGTCGCGATCTCCTCGGGCGTGACGCTCCGCTTCAACGGCGCAACCGATTCCATCCGGGCCTTCTGCTCCTCCGTGAAGCGCTCGCCCCAGCGGGTACGCACCAGCCCGGGGGCGACCGAGTTGACCCGGACATCCGGCGCCAGCGCGATCGCCATGGCCTTGGTCAGGTGGATCAATGCCGCCTTCGAGACCGCGTAGGCGATGCAGCTTCCACCGGCTTTGATCCCGGCAATCGATGAGATGTTCACGATCGCGCCGCCGCCGCTCGCCCGCATGGGCCCGGCGACGACCTTTGACGCCATGAACGGCCCCTTCACGTTCAGGTTCATGATGTCGTCCCAGGAATCGTCGTCCATGTTGTCCAGGTCCTGGAACGGCACGAAGATGGTCCGGCCTGCATTGTTGACCAGGATGTCCAGCCGGCCAAACTTGCCCACGGTCTCGTCCACCAGCGTCTGAATCTCCGCTCGCTTCGAGACGTCAGCCCGCAGCGCGATACCCTCGGCGCCGGCACCCTGAAGCTCCCGCACCGTGGCGAACGCGTCATCCTGCGAGCGGCTGTAGTTCACCACCACTCGCACGCCGGCCGCCCCCAACGCGCTCGAGATCGCTCGACCGATTCCCGTTCCGCCACCCGTGACGATGGCGACCTTGCCGGCTAGATCCATGTTCGCTCCGCTATCCCAGTCTCACTGTGGGTCTCGCTGTGCGTCTCGCTGTGGGTCTCAGTGTGAAGGTACTCGCGTGTCGCGCGTTCTGCAAGACGCCGGCCGCCGAATCTCACCGTCCTACGTTCTCGAGCCGGGCAATCCAGTCGGAGAATATGGGACACGCTGCCCGAATTCGGCTCAAGCCAATTCGCTCGGCGACGACGGGTCCGTGGTACGCCTTGTCGTACCCGCTCAAGCTCTGCTTGATTCGTGTAGCAGGGGAAGTCTCCGGCCTGTCATTCACGTCCTCAGGTGTCCGCACGCGGTGTCCATCGATCGCTCCAGCCAGACGCCGCACGAGAGCCGGCCGAGCTTGCCTCCCGCTGACTACTGCCACCAACAGGTCCACATCGGTGAACAGCAACCCCTCGAACTCATGAGCGATGATGCCCGGGATGAACTTCGGATCACTCTTGGCGTAACCGGCGGCCACCGTGAGGCTCCGATGCAGCGCGGCGACACGGTCCTCGGTCCTGTCAGGCCATGGTGCTGGCAATTCCGGAGCGTCGGATGGAAACCCGTAAAGATCCAGCATCGTCGTCACGGCATCAAAACGAGCTCGGCGGAGTAAGGCGAGGTCACGCTGCACGTGCGTGATGGTCATTCCGTGGCCGCCCTTATGGCGACCGCCCCGCGGCGTGACGGAGGTCGTGATGAGCGTGACCTCAGCAGAAACGCCGTGCGCCTGCAGATGCGGCCGCAGCAGTCGTCGCGCAAACTCGCCCTCTGTCTGGCCCTCGCAAAGCACGGCCAATCGTCTCACGGTGTTGCGCCCAGCACCCCCTTCTCCCACACGTTGCCCAGCGAATACTCCTCGAGCCAGGGTTCGACCTCGCCCGGATCAAGTCGCCGCAGCACCGATGCGCCATCCTGACGGTCCACCACAACTACGGCCGCGGGATCGCCGATGGCGCTGAGGAGCGCCGCCGACTGCGTAGAGATAACGATCTGCATGTGCCGTGACGCAAGCCGCAACAACGACGCGAGGATATTCACGGCGTAGGGGTGCAGACCCAGCTCAGGCTCGTCGATGGTGACCGTGTATGGTCGGTTCGGATGATCCGCGGGCTGGAGCAGGAGCGTTGCCAGGCAGATGAACCGAAGCGTGCCATCGGAAAGCTGGTGCGGCCCGAATTCCGCCATCGAGCCGCGCTCACGCCAACGCAGCAGCATGCGCTGAGGGTTCTCGCGTGACATGTCAAGCACGAAATCATCGAACAGCGGAAAGGCGCGCCGCACAGCCTCTCGAATAGCCTCGTAGCTGTCCGCGTCCGACCAGGCTATCGCATGCAAGAACGGTGCCAGGTTGCCAGCGTTGGGGAAGAGGAATCGATCATCCGCCGTCGAAGCGTACTGCTTCACCGCGGCCTGATCGGACGTGTCGTGAAAGTGGTACGACCGCCAGCGGACCAGCCGGAATCGGACGAACGACGCGGTACTCCCCTTAGGTCCAGACTCGCGCATAGCCTCGTCGAGGCGCGACTCGTCGTGGCCACCCAGCAGATCGTACTCACGCGGACGCGATCCCCGTCGCTGGAACGACAGCCGCTCATCCGCAAAGATCAGTCGATCGGGTGCTACGTGCGTGAGCTCTAGCTCGTACCGGTTCGTCCCCGTGTCGGAAAGGAACTCAAGTGCCACTGCCAGCCTGGGAGTCTGCTTGCTGCCATAGTGCAACATCGCCGACCCTCCCCCCTGGCTCTGCACAAAGAGCTGAAGTCGCCGCTCGGTCAACGCGTTGAGCATGCGGAAAATGCTCAAGAAGTTGGACTTGCCGGCGCCGTTCGCGCCGATCAGTACGTTTATCGCCCCGAGCTGAATGTCGACGGTGCGTAGCGACTTGAAGCCCTCGACCCGAACACGCTGCACCGCGTCCAACATGGTGGGGGATCCATCGCTGGCGATCATGGTCGGGATCATAACGCCCGGGGGTGGTCCCCACATTCGACGACCACCCCCGGCTATTGGCGCGGGATAGCGCTCCTAGTAAGCCTTCCGCAAGAGCGCCATCACCTCGTCTTGATTGCGGAACGACCGCGGCCCGGCGATGGATCGCGGCGCGTGCTGCGCCCACACGCGCTCGGCGCAGGTCTGCAGCATCGCCTCGGTCACGTTGTGCGTTCGAAGCGGCTCGTTCATCTCCGTCTCGTTGCGGAGTCGGTCAATCGCCGCCAGGCAGCGCTGCGCACCCTCGGCCGCCGAGAGGCCGTCCACGTTCTCGCCCAGCGCGTGCGCGATGTCCGCCAGCTTCTCCTGGCAGCCGGGCGCCACCCACTCCAGCACGTGGGGCAGCATGAGTCCGATCAGCCGCCCGTGGGGAAGGTGGGTCAGGTCACCGAGCACCTCAGCGTAGGTGTGGACGTGGATCAGCCCGGCGGCAGGGAACGAGGTGCCCACCATGGTGGCCGCGCCCAGCATGCCGGCCCGAGCTTCGATGTCCGCGCCGTTGGCAAACGCTCGCGGCAGGTACTTCCCGATCGCCTCGATGGCCTTCATCAGAAGCGTGTCCGCGTAAGGGTTGACCTGACGCGTCAACACGCCCTCGATGCCTTGGGAGAGCGCGTCAAAGCCCGTGTCCGCGGTGACACGCGGCGGCATGGAGACGGTGAGCTCCGGGTCACACAGCGCCACCGTTGGCCGGACCAGCGGCCCACCGGCCCAGAGCTTGACACCGGACTCCTTATCAAACGCGCCCGCGCCGGCCGTCGCCTCCGCGCCCGTGCCCGCCGTGGTCGGCACCGTGATCACGTCTGGGCCCTTCTTGGTAGCCACCTTGGCCGGCGCCCAGTTGGCGCTGGTCCGTCGCTGCGCGTAATCCTGAAACTTGCCGCCGTTGCCCACGAGCAGCGAGACGGCCTTGGCGCTGTCCATAGAGCTTCCGCCGCCGACGGCGACGATCAGGTCGCAGCCGCGGTCGCGGAACATGGCCTCCGCCGCCTCGACCGATTCGATGGTCGGCTCCGTCACGACCCCGCTGAACACCTCAACACGGATGCCGGCCTCTTTGAGCGACTCCTCGATCGTCTTGGTCAGCCCCAGCCCGTACAACCCGGCGTCCGTCATGAGCAACACCGCGGACGCATTGAACTCACGGGCGATAGCGCCAGCCTGCTTTGCCTTCCCAACGCCAAAATCGATCCGCGTCATTGGCCCGAAGCGGAAGTCGGTCAACCAGCTCACGTGTCCTCCACAGTCCCTCGTCGCGCCTTCGCCATCGCGCGACGACCGGCGTCGCGACCACCAGATCCGGCGGCCGGCGCGACATCATACGACGGTTCCGCTTCCGGGTGGGCGATGCTGCACGTCCGCCGCCGGAACCTGGGCACTGGACTGTGCGTTCACCGACTTCCTGGCTCCGCTATCATTCCACCGATCTCCGAGCCTCCCATCGAGCATTGGCCTTCACAGACCGATTCACAGACCGATTCACAGACCGATTCACAGACTGAGGTGCTGCTGTGCGGCTCAACGTTTTCATTCTCATGGCCACCATCGTCGCGGCCGCCCTGGTCGCATGCACTCGCGTGGTCAACGAGCCCGGCACGCCGGCCAACCCCATCAAGATGGCCATCGTCCCGTTCCTGGAGACCTCGCGTCTCGTCAAGGGGATGCAGTCGCTGTCCGAGGCGCTCGAGAAGGAGACCGGCCTGAAATACACGGGCGAGGTACCGACAAGCTACGTCGCGGTGGTCGAGGCCATGTGCGCCGACCGAGTGGACATCGGGTGGCTCAGCCCCCTGGCCTACATCCTCGCCCGCGAGAAGTGCGGCGCGGACATGTCGCTCGTATCCGTCACCCGCGTGGGCACCAGCTACCGAGGCGCCATCATCGCCCGGAAGGACTCCGGCATCAAGTCGGTCGAGGAGCTCAAGGGCAAGCGGTTCGCCTGGGTAGATCCGGCCTCCACATCCGGCTATCTCATGCCCAGGGGCGTGATTCAGGCAAAGGGACTGGTGCCAGACGTGGGCTTCAGCCAGCAGATCTTCGCCGGCGGGCACGACAAGGTGGGCCTCGCGGTGGCCCAGAAGCAGGTGGACGCCGGCGCCATGGGCAAGGACACGTTCGCTCGGCTGCCCCAGGTGTATCCGAATGCACTGGAGGAGCTTTTCATCCTCGCCGAGACACCGGACATTCCAAACGATGGCGTGGCCTTCCGCAAGGGGCTTCCGCCGGAGGTGGTGAAGAAGACCAGCGAGGCGCTGCTCAAGCTCACCTCCAATCCGGAGGGGCAGAAGACGTTTGAGGACGCCATTGGCACGCGCGGTGTGGCTCCGACCACGGACTCGGCCTACGATCCAGTCCGCGACGCTGCCCGGGCCATCGGATTGGACGTGCAGGCCGAGCTGAGCAAACCCCGCTAAGCCCGATTACGGCTTGATCTCTACGATCGTTTTGGCCTCGGCGTCCACGGCGTAGAGACGGTCGCCAGCGCCGAGGATCGCGCCAAGACGCCCAACGCCGGGGGCGACTACACTGGGGCCCACGTCATCGCTGGGCCCGAGCGGCTGGACGGCTCGCCGCGGCGGGTCGGTGAGGTAAGCCCGGTTGCCCAACACCGCCACGTGGGGGCCGAGCGTGGTTGGCACGTCGGCCGCTGGCCACTCGCGCACCGGCTGCAGATCGGCTGAGTACTGAATCACGCGGTGAGTCTCGCCATCCACGACGTAGACCACTCCTTCATCCGTCACCGCCACATCCACGGGCTGCCGCAGCGGTCGCCCATCGACACCCAGTTTGATCTGTGCCAGGATGGCGCCGTTTTGCCCAATCCCCAGCAATCGGCCCTGGCCGGTGTCCGCGATGAGCAACACGCCGTCGCGGCGCATCGCCATTCCACTCGGTGAGTAGGTTCCGCCGATCGGGATCGAGGGCAGAGTCGAGCCATCGGCGCGCAGGCGGACCACGCGGCCTAGGGCGGCATCCAGCACCAGCAGCTCCCCTTGCAGGCCGATAGCCACCCCGCGCGGATCTTCCAGCAGCCCGATCCCGGTGGGGCTGGCGCCCAACGCGGCGACCGGTCGCATCGAAGCATCCAGCCGCCACACCACCTTTGCCAGGCGATCAGAGACGTAGAGGCTCCCGCCGCGGTCACGGGCCAGGAACCTCGGCTCCACCATCGCCCCCAGCGCCGCGCCTTCGATGAGGAAGCCCGTTCCTTCACTTCCCTGCGCCCCCACAATCGCGGGAGTGGACGGGGCGTCCACCATCACCACCCGGTAGACGTGCGGATCCGCGACTGACACATCCGCGGCCGGGGTGCTCGCCGCCGGACCATTCACCAGCAGGCCGTCGAACAGCCGGGCGCCCTGGATGTCCAGGATCTGGATCAGTCGTCCGTCCGGGTACTTCGCGCGAATCGTCGCCATCACCTCTGCGCGGTCCTCGAGACCGGAATCCACCAGGAATGTCAGGCGGGGTGCCTCAGCGGTGGGATCGGGCACCGCGAACGGGCGTTGAGCGGCGCCAATCTCAACGGCAGTCGGAGCCGGCTGCAGGAACCTTACGGTGTCGTAGCCGAGCGACGAGGTCGGGCGTGGGAAGAACACCACGTGTCGGTCGGGATTCGCTTCCAGGAATCGCGCGAGGACGGTGAAGTAGCTTGGCGGCTGGTGCCTCGTGACGTGCGTCTGAAAATACTCCGCCCAGTTCTGGTAGCCGGAAGCGCCGAAGACAGCGACGGTGGCCGCCCCCACAATGATGGTCGCCGGCCGCGGTAGCCGCTCGGCGACGCGCCAACCGGTGGAGATCATGAGCCCCGCCAGCGTGGCAATCGCCGGAATCACCGCCACCACTCGGGGCGAGAAGAGAGCGTCGATGGTCAACGCCCCGCCGACCACCAGCGTCAGCACGATCCAGGCCAGGAGCGTCGAGAAGCGCGGCTGCCGGATACGCAGGAGTGCCAGCACCAACCCCGGGATCAGCAATCCCGCCGTGAACCAGTCGAAAAGCGGCGCTCGGTGGGCATATTGCTGGCTGCTCTCGCCGAAGTACACCATGGCGCCGAACGCGCGCAGTAGCTGTATCCCCAGCATCTCCTCAAACGACTCAACCTTGTGGGCAGCGAGCGCATGCGCCGTGTTTTTCGGCTCTAGCACGGAGACAGTGCTGGTCCGGGAGATGACGATGGAAGGATTCGCAATCGCCGCGGGGATCATCGGCGCCAGAAAGACTAGCGCTCCCAGCGCGGCCACGGGCAGCCCCGCCCGCAGGTCGCTCAATGAGCTGCGTCTCGCTGCGAGCCGATGCAGCCAGAAGACGCCGAGAATGACCGGCGCCAGCCGCGCGGCGAAGTACACACTGAAGCAGACGCCCACGGCCATGCCGGCCCCCAGAAACGCAATCGGCCGCCGCGACTTCGCAGCCAACACACCCAGCAGCAGCAGGAGCAGCGTCGCCACCACGGCCTGCATGTTGTTCAGCCCCACGCGGCTGTAGTGGATATGCCACTGCGAGACTGCCACGAAGAAGGCGGCGGCCGCGGCCGTCGTTCGACCGAAGCCCAGACGGACCAGCGCGTACGTCAGCGGGATGCACAGCACCCCAAGGACCGCGGATCCAAACCGCAGCCCGTACAGGTTGTCCCCCGCCATCAGCATGGACACGGCTATCGCGCCGAAGCTCAGCATCGGGAAATCGTTCCACCCGGTGGCAAACACGGTAGGCGCAGCGCCCGTCATCAGGCGGCGTGCCTCCAGTCCCATCACCGCCTCGTCCCCGTGGACCTCCGGGGGTATCGCCTCCAGCGACGGGAATCGCATCGCCGCCGCCACCGCGACCAGCACTGCTAGCAGAGCCAGGTCGGCCCACGGGAACCTGCCACGTGCGCCCTCCGCTGCCCTCGACCCGCGTTCCAGCCGCCACACCGCCGCTGGCACCAGCACCAACCCCAGCAGCCACGGCCAGTGCGCGAGCGGCTGCCACGGCACGGTGGCTCGCAGGCCCACGGCCACCGCGATCAGCGCCAGCCCCAGACCCAGCTCGGGGGAACGCAACAGGGCGCGCGCGGGGATCGCGCGCGGCGCCTCGGGCACCGTGGACCCAACGGAGGGCCAGCGGGAGCCCCCCAGCCAGGCGGCACCGGCCGCGAGTCCCGTCGCGACGGTGAAGCCAGAGGTGGCCCACACCCACTCGCGGCCAGTGAGCGCATATTCCGCCAGGAACGCCAGCGGCAGCGCCGCCAGCCAGCAACCCAGCGCCAGCCAGGGTCGCCCGCGTCTCACGTTCGCCGTGCCGCCATAGTCTTCCATACGAAGATCGATGAGCTTACTCTGTGGCGCCTGATCGCGAGCCTCCGTGCAGACAACGCGGCACGGTACTGCATTGCCCGCGCGGTCACAACCACGAGACCGAGCGGGAGCCGGGCAGGCCGCTTCCGAGTGAGCCGGGAGCGGTACCATCGGCCTCCCAGAACTACGCGCAAACCGGCCCCCGGCGGGAACCGCCGGGCCTTGTAGTCGTGCTTCTGTTGACCCACAATCAGGCCCCTACGGCACGACCGGATCGATACACGTTCGTAATACGAGAGAGACGAAGAGACCCAAGATCTTGTGCAACCATTGTCCGCGGGCACAAGATCTTGTGTCTGGCGGGCCAGGCGACGGGAGTCGGCGGCCGGCGATCCAGGTGCCCAGGCAACACGTTTCAGTGCAATTGGTAAAGAGACGGAAAGTAGGTACAGCGCGATGGCTCAGGACCTGCCCGGCGCGGCCGCGGTCAACGGTGAATCCCCCCTCAATGGAAGCACGCTGCTGGTGAATGGGGGGGCCGTGGAGCTTGCGGATCGCACCGTGGTCACGGTGCCGCTCACCATCACCAAGCGGGATGGTCGGGTGGTCCCCTTCGACGTGTCCAGAATCGAGGGAGCCCTGTCGCGCTGCTTCCACAGCTTTGATCGCATCCCCACCACCCCCATCCCGGAGCTTGCCCGGCGGGTGGTGAACATCATCGCTGCCAAGGCGGAGGGCAAGGCGCCCACAGTGGAGGGTGTCCAGGACATCGTGGAGATGGTGCTCCAGGCCGCCGGCGAGTTCGAGGCTGCCAAGCGCTACATCCTGTATCGTGCCGAGCACGCCAAGCAGCGCGTGGAGCGGCCCATCCCGCCTGAGGTGAAGGCGGCCTTCGACGAGTCAGCGGTCTATTTCCCCACGCCGCTCCAGCAGTTCCAGTTCTTCGACAAGTACTCTCGCTTCAACTACGACCTGGGCCGCCGCGAGACCTGGGTGGAGACGGTTGACCGCTCCGTGGACTTCCTGCACGAGCTTGGCGGCGACCGGCTGCCACGCGAGACGTACGAGAAGGTTCGCCGCGGCATCCTCGAGATGAAGGCCATGCCCTCCATGCGCCTGCTGGCCATGGCGGGGGCCGCCGCACGGCGCAACAACATCACCATCTACAACTGCTCCTACCAGCCCGTGGAGAGCATCGACTCCTTCTGCGAGGCGCTCATCATCTCCATGAGCGGCTGCGGTGTGGGCTTCTCTGTTGAGAGCAAGCACGTGGAGAACTTCCCGCGCATCAAGCGGCAGCTTGGCCTGGCGCCGCTGGCCTTCAGCGTGGAGGACTCAGCAGAGGGCTGGGCGGACGCGTTGCGCTTCGGCCTGGAGACCTGGTTCGAGGGCGGGGACGTGCGCTTCGATGTCTCCCAGCTTCGCCCCTCCGGTGCGCCGCTGCGCACCAAGGGTGGCCGCGCCTCCGGCCCCGGGCCGCTCCGCACCATGCTGGACTTCGTGCGCACCCGCGTGCTCGCTCGCCAGGGCTCCTTCCTCCGCCCCATCGACGCACACGACATGATGTGCGCGGTGGGTAACGCCGCCGTCTCCGGCGGTGTCCGCCGTACCGCCATGATCTCGCTCTTCGATCCAGACGATCACGAGATCCGCCTCAGCAAGAACGGTGATTTCGAGCGCGACAACAGCCAGCGCTGGAACGCCAACAACTCCGCGGTCTGGTCCGAGGACGCGCTCACCCAGATCGAGTTTGCCCGTCACTTCATGGAGATGGTGGAATCCGGCCGCGGCGAGCCCGGTATTTTCGATCGCTCCGTGGCCACCACCCTGCGACCGGATCGCCGGGGCCTGGCCGAGTTCGGTACCAACCCGTGCGGCGAGATCGTGCTGCGCCCCTGGCAGTTCTGCAACCTCTCGTCCGTCGTCGCCCGTCGCGACGATACGTTCGAGAGCCTGCGCGAGAAGGTGGAGATCGCCACCCTCATCGGCACCATCCAGTCCATGGCCACGCACTTCCCAGGCCTGCGGCCCCAGTGGCAGCGGAACTGCGAGGACGAGCGGTTGCTGGGTGTGGACATGAACGGCCAGATGGACAGCCCCATGGCCCAGGACCCGCGGGTCAAGGAATTGCTGCGCGACTTCGCCGTGGAGGTGAACCGCAAGGCCGCCGGCGACCTGGGTATCAATCAGTCCGCCTCCGTCACCTGTGTCAAGCCCAGCGGCAACGCCTCCCAGCTTCTGGACTCCTCGTCTGGCATCCACGCCCGGTGGGCGCCGTACTACATGCGCAACGTCCGCGTGGCCGCCACCTCGCCCATCTTCAAGGTGCTGCGCGATGCCGGCGTGCCGATGGATCCGGAGAACGGCCAGACGCCTGAGACCGCCACCACCTGGGTGATCCACTTCCCGGTCAAGTCGCCGGAAGGCGCCATCACCCGCAACGACCGCACCGCCATCGAGCAGTGCGAGTTCTGGCTGCAGAACAAGCTCTACTGGACGGAGCACAACCCCAGCGTCACCATCACCTACCGGCCCCACGAGGTCATTGACCTTATGAAGTGGGTCTGGGACCACCGCGACAAGGTGGGCGGCATGGCCTTCCTGCCGGCGTTCGACGCTCACTACGCCCAGCTTCCGTACATCGAGATCTCCCAGGACGAGTACGAGCGGCTGGCCGCGGAGTTCCCGCCCATCGACTTCTCCAAGGTCTACCGCTACGAGGAGGAAGACCTCACCACCGCCGCCCAGGAGCTGGCCTGCTCCGCGGGTGTGTGCGAGATCGATCCGTGATCGCGCCCATGTAGGCCGTCGAGTCCAGAGCCAAATTGACACAGGGCCCGTTGTGACATACGTCACAACGGGCCCTTCGCGGTTGCGCGACAATGTGACCACATCGCGTGGGAGGGGTTGTCATGTCGCACGTCTTTCCGGTCAAGGGCTACGCGGGCACCGTGAGCCTGCACTGGGGCAGCTTCGAAGGCGCGTCCGACATCTTCGCGCCGCAGGGCACGCCCGTGGTCTCCATGTGTGACGGCCTGGTCGATCTCGCCGGGTTCGATTCAACCGGCGGCAACGCCGTGCTCATCACCGGTGACGACGGCCTGGAGTACTACTACGCGCATGGCGACCGCGCACCCAAGGTGAAGAAGGGCGAGCGTGTCGCGGCGGGGGCCGAGCTGTTCGGCGTTGGGAATACGGGCAATGCGGCCAGCATCCCCGGCTTCCACCTGCACATCGGCATTGGCCACGGCATCATGAACGGCACCGGCCCGACCGGCGGCGCCGGCCGCGACTTCGACGCTGTGGGCCTCCTGCGCGACTGCCTGGCCACCACCCGCATCGATCCGCTGAACGAGATCGAGAACGACCCCAATCCGCCGTACCGCGTGGTTGGCACCGACGGCGCCGGGCTGAACGTCAGGAAGACGCCGAGCGCGTCCGGCGCAAAGGTCACCGCGCTGCCGGAAGGCGCCGTCGTCCGCTCGCTCGATCGCGCCTGGCGCCCCATCAAGACCGCCGCGGGCGTGGAGGGCTGGGCGGCCGATCAGTTCCTGGCGGTAGACGGCATCGCCTTCCGCGTGTCTGGCACGGACGGCGCGGGACTCAACCTCCGCAAGCAGCCAACCACCAAGTCCGCCGCCGTGGCCACGCTGGCCGAGGGCACCAGAGTGGAGGCCGTCGACCGCGCCTGGCGCCCCGTCCGCGCGGCCGACGGCTCAGAGGGCTGGGCCGCCAACCAGTTCCTGGCGCCGTCGTAATGCGCGACCCGCATCCAATCCTCAACCGCGGGGCAGATCGAAGGCCGTCCGCCTAGAGACGAACCGAGTCGCCCTCCGCATGCTGGCGGAGGGCGGCTCGCGCTAGATCGTCCAGCCTGCCGGCTTCCGCGTCAGCCGCTATCCGGCGATCCCAGATCTCAGCAGCGATCTCCGCCAGCCAGCGGCGAAGCTCGGTAATCTCCCCGCCAGATGGCGCCCAGATCTGCTGCTTGATTGAGTCGAGCCGACTCATCTTCCGTCCCAATTGGTCTCCGCCAACCGCCGCGGCGGCTGGCGCGTCAGCCGCCGTAGAACACGCGCTCGCCCAAGTCCTTCAGCCACAGGCTGGCGTCGTCGGGGCGGCCCTCCGGCTGCTTCGCCACGCCGGCTTCGACGACCTCACCCACGAAGATGGAGTGGTCGCCCTTCTCCACCGTCTCCACCAGGCGACACTCCACGTAGGCCGGCGTGTTGTCGAGAATCGGCGCGCCCGTGGTGCCCTTGTGGTAGGGCTCGCCTGAGATCGTGTTGCCCTGCTTCTCGGCCGGCTTGAAGAAGGCGAACGCCTGGCCCTGCTGGCCCTTGCCCAGCACGTTCAGAGCGAACGCTTTGGTCTGCTTGATCATCTCGTGCGAGTGCGAATCCGCCTTCACGCCCACCGCCACGAGCGGTGGCTGGAACGAGGCCTGGGTCACCCAGTTCACCGTGGCGGCTGAGACGGAGCCGTCGGCGCCCTCGGCGGTGAGCACGTACAGGCCGTAGGGGATCATCCGCAGCGCGGTCTTCTTGGCATCTGCATCCATTGGACTGGACCTCCCGGTGGTGTCAGGTGTGGCTATCCTGGTGTTCCGCGCGAGAGCGGATACGCCGTCGATCGTAGCTGAATGCGCGCGCCGCGCGCCGCCCCTGGGCCCGTGAACCGACGCCGCCGGCGAGTCCCAAGGACATGGTGAAATACGTTCCCAGAGGCGGGCGACCCACGAGTACGGGGAGCCCTCGAGAGGTAGGCGCGTGGCTGGCAGTGTCGTCAGGGCTCCGAGCGATTCGCGAGGTCGGCTGCTCGCGCTCCGACGCGCGGCGACTCTCGCGCTGCTGCTGGCAGCGCTCTCACTCGCGCCCTCGCCCGCGCTTGCCGCTACGCTGACCGTCAACCGCTCAGACGACGCCGGCGACGGAACGTGCGACGCGACCTGCACACTGCGAGACGCCATCGCATCCGCCAACGTCGCGGGCGGCGCCGTCATCGTGTTCCAGCCCGGACTCACCAGCCCAATCACACTGGCCGGTTCCGAGCTGACCATCAGCAAATCGCTCACGATCAGCGGTCCGGGAGCGAGGATCCTGGCCGTTGACGCGGCCATGGCCAGCCGGGTGCTCTCCGTGACCGGCGGCTCGGCGCTCGTGCGCGGCCTCACGCTGAGCGGGGGCAATGCCTTCCTGGGCGGAGCCGTCACCAACGCGGCCACGCTCACCCTGGCGGACGTGGTGGTCTCCGGAAGCTCGACGACCACGGGCGGGGGCGGCGTGTTCAACGACACGGGCGCCACCCTGACCCTGACCGGCTCGACTCTCACCGGCAACTCCGCGGGCACCGCCGGCGGCGGCCTCTACAACCGCGGAACGACGTCTGCCACCAACCTGACCATCTCGGGCAACGTCGCGGCAATCGGGCTCGGCGGTGGGATCCTGAACGAGGGGACCCTCTCCCTGACCAACGGGACGATCGCCTCGAACGGTGCCACGACCGGCGGCGGGATCTCCAACAGCGCCACACTCACGCTCAAGAACACGGTGGTCGCCAACCAGTCGTTCGGTGGCAACTGTTCCGGCACGCCGGCCGGGGGCGCGAGCAGCAACAACCTGCAGGATTCCGGGACCTCGTGTGGCGCCGGATTTGCCGTTGGAACAGTCGGACTCGGGCCGCTGACGGACAACGGGGGCCCGACGAACACGCACGCGCTGGTGGCAGGTTCTGCCGCTCTCAACACGGGCAGCAACGCCGCCTGCCCTGGCACGGATCAACGCGGCGCGCCGCGGGCCCAGACGGTGGCCGATCCGTGCGACATCGGCGCTTACGAGAAGGCGGCGTTCATCGTCACGAAGACAACTGACACGAACGACGGAGCCTGCAGCGTACCCGACTGCTCGCTGCGCGAGGCACTGGCGGCGGCCGGGGCCGGCGACGCCATCGGCTTTGCTCCAGGTCTGGCGGGCACGATCACCCTTGGAGGCGCCGAGCTACCAGTCGCCAGATCGGTGTCGATCGTTGGCCCGGGCCCTGCCGTCCTCGCCGTGAGCGGCAATGGTGCCAGCCGCGTATTCAACGTGTCCGCGTCCGGCGTGACCATCAGCGGGCTCACCATCCGCGGCGGGAACGCGTTCAACGGCGGCGGCATCCTCAACAGCGGTGGACTCACCGTTCGCGGATCGACGATCACCAGCAACGCCGCGTCCAACCTCGGCGGTGGGCTGTACAACGCCACGAATGCCTCGCTGGTTCTGGTGGCTTCGGTCGTCAGCGGCAACACGGTGATCGGTGGTGGCGGCGGAATCGTGAACGTGACCAGCGGCACGCTTGCGATCACCGATTCCGTCGTCAGTGGCAACTCCGCGACGGCCGGAGCCGGCGGCATCTACAACGCGTTGAGCGGCACTGCCACGGTGGACAACAGCACGATCGCCGGGAACACGACGCCGCAGGCGGGCGGCGGCATCGTCAACGGTGGAACGATGACTCTGACGAGGTCCACGGTGAGCGGAAACGCATCGACCGGATTTGGCGGCGGCATCTCGAACTCGAAGACGTTGACCGCGGTCAACAGTACGGTGAGCGGCAACACCGCGGGTGCTGGCCAGGGTGGAGGAGTCTATAACTCGCGCGACCTGCTGGCCACCAATCTGACTATCACGGCGAACACGGCGGGAGTGGGTCTCGGTGGCGGACTCCGAAACGTGTCCGGAACGGCGATCCTCAGAAACACGCTCGTGGCCAACCAGGTCGCGGGCGACAACTGCTCCGGCACGCCCGCGGATGCCGCCAGCGTAGCCAATCTTCAAGACGTTGGGCCTAGCTGCGGTACGGGGTTCGCCATCAATCCCGCCATCAACCTGGGACCGCTTCAGCTCAACGGCGGTCTCACGAAGTCGCACGCCATCGGTGCGGGCAGCGCGGCGATCGACGCCGGCAACAACGCCGTGTGTCCCCCCACTGACCAGCGTGGATCCTCGCGGCCGCAGCACGGGAGCTGCGACGTGGGCGCGTTCGAGACGCTTTTCCCCAGCCCGCGGTACGGCGCCGAGGTCGCCGCGCCGGGGCCGCCGCCGCCCGCGCACCGCGCGCCGGCGCAGTCCGCTGGCACAATCCCTCGGCGCTCGCCGCTGCCACGCCCCTGAGGCTCGGCTGCCGCCACACGCCGAGGAGTCCGCCATGAAGATCACCGATCTCAAGGTCTACGTTGTCGATGCCTTCGCGGCAGGAGCGGTCAACAGGCCCGCCGCCGCGCTGAGCGAGGGCTGGACGCTGGCCTGGACGTTCGTGCGTGTCGACACGGATGAGGGCATCTCCGGCTTCGGTGAGGCCAGCAATTTTCCGGGCAACGGCAGCCTCATCATCGGCGACGCGCTCCGCCGCCTGAAGGAGCTCGTGGTGGGCGAGGACCCGGCGGACATCAACCGTCTCTGGCACAAGCTCTTCCGCAAGGCCGCCTACCTGGGGCCGCGCGGGCTGCCCACCGCCGTTGTCAGCGCCGTTGACATCGCGCTGTGGGACATCAAGGGCAAGGCGCTCGGTCGGCCTGTGTACGACCTGCTGGGCGGCAAGGTCCGTCCCAGCGTGCCGCTCTACGCGAACGGCTGGTTCACCGGATGCCAGACGCCCCAGCAGTACGCCGACGCCGCCCGCAAGGTAGTGGCGGACGGCCACGTCGCCATGAAGCTGGACCCGTTTCTGGAGATGCAGCCGTTCCACACTGGCTATCTGGCCGGCCAGATCTCGGCGGCCGGCGAGGATCATGGTGTGAACATCGTGGCCGCCGTCCGCGAGGCGGTGGGTCCCGCCGTGGAGATCCTCATCGATGCGCACGGGCACTACAACGTGCCCACCGCGGTGCGGGTCTGTCGCCGCCTCGAGCCGTTCAAGATCGGCTGGTTCGAGGAGCCCGTTCCGCCCGAGAGCGTGCAGGCGCTGCGCTCCGTGCGCGAGCAGGTCTCCGTACCCATCTGCGTGGGCGAGCGCCTCTACACCCGCTGGGACTTCCTGCCGATCCTGGAGCAGCGGCTCACAGATTTCATCATGCCGGACGTCGTGTGGACCGGCGGCATCAGCGAGCTGCTGCGGATCGCCACTCTGGCGGAGACCTACCATGTGCCCATCTCCCCCCACAACGCCATGGGTCCGCTCCAGATCGTCGCTGGCTCGCACGTGGCTATGACCGTGCCCAACTTCTACCGCCTGGAGCACAGTATCTCGTTCATCCCGCCGTATCAGGCGTGTTTGCGCGACCCGATCGAGTTCGACGGCAGCCAGATCCACCTCTCGACCCGGCCGGGTCTTGGCCACGATTTAGACGTGGAGGTGCTCCGTGCCCACCCGGCGGCCGGCTGGGTGAACGATCCCGAGTGATCGGGCGGTCGCTTGTCGTATCCTGTGGCCGAATTCAGACGACGCATGGCTGAGGTACCGCACATGGCAACGCGCATCAACAGAGCCATCGACCTGCTCTCGCAGGACCAGCCCATCTACTACATGGGCGGACACACTGGACACGTCCTCACCCGCGAGCAGGGGCGCAAAGACGCCAAGACCTGGGCGGACTACATCAACGTGGGCATGGAGCACGGGTCCTTCGACATGGCCGGGCTCGCCGAGTACATGGAGGGACTGGTGGAGGGTGGACCCACCAACTCCGGCCACCGCACTCCCGCGGTCATCGTGGAGGCGCCGGTCAACGGCATCAATGAGGACCACATCCTGTACAACGCCTGGCAGTTCCGCCAGATCCTGGCGCGCGGTGTCCACGGCATCCTGCTGTGCCAGGTAGAGACCCCAGAGGCCGCACGCGCGTTCGTGGAGTCTTGCCGCTTCCCCAACAACACCATCGGCACGGATCCGTCCTTCGCTGATCCAGTCGCCCGCATGCGGGGTGCCGTCCGCGCGGCGGCCGGCCACAAGGACGGGCGGCCGCTGCTGGGCCTGGGCACGCGCGGCCGCGGATCGGAGCCCACCGCCGCGCACATCTGGGACCTCAGCATCTCTGACTACATCCTGCGCTGCGACCCCTGGCCGCTCAACCCGAACGGCGAGCTACTCCTGGGCGTGAAGCTGGAGAGCCCAGAGGGGATCGCCCGGGCAGACGAGATCCTGGCCGTGCCTGGCCTGGGCTTCGCTGAGATGGGCCCTGGCGACCTTGGCCTGGCGCTGAAGGGCTTCACCACCACCATCCGTGACTACCCACCGGAGATGGTGGAGGCCCGCAACAAGGTCTTCGCGGCCTGCAAGCGGTACGGGATCGCCTTCCTGGAGAGCGCGGGAACGCCGGAGACCGTGGGTAAGAAGATCGACGAGGGCATCCGCGTGTTCGCCGGCCACAGCGAGGAGAACGCCAAGGCCGGCCGCGCCTATTCCAAGCGCGCCATGCCAGTCTGAGGGAGGCCCCATGCCGTATCTCGCCCCGTACCATCTGGCAGAGCAGCACGCCGCGGCGCTGATCGGCCCGCTCGCCGCCACGGTAGCTGACCTCGAAAGCCGAGCGGCCCACTTCGCCGCTCGGCTCGAGCTGTCTGACGCCGATAGAGCGTCCGTCCTCGCGGCCCAGCGCGTCCTCGCTGACGCCCGCGCCGCCCTGGCGCGGATCCAATCAGGCGGTTAGGGACCCCGTGAACCGCCGCACCGTCAGGAGATGATGCAGTGACAGCCACCAAGAAGCGCGTGCTGATCACCGGCGCTGCCGGTCGCATCGGCAGCAGCCTGGCAGAGCACCTGAAAGACCGCTACGACCTCCGCGTCCACTACCACCGCACCATCCCGGACAACCCCCCGGTGGCGGATCGGGTGATCGCGGACATCTCGAAGTACGAGCAGATCGCGCCCGCCCTGGAGGGCATGGACGCGGTGGTCCACATGGCCGGCGAGCCCAGCACTCGGGGCACGTGGGAGAGCGTCCGCTCCAAGAACATCGATGGCACCTACAACGTGCTGGAGGCCGCCCGCGTCGCCGGCGTCAAGAAGGTCATCTTTGCCTCCACCAACCACGTGATGGGCATGTACGATCGGGACCAGGCCTGGCCGGTCTACGCCAGTCAACCGGTCCGACCAGACTCGCTCTACGGCGTGTCCAAGGCGTTCGGCGAGGCCCTGGGCCGCCACTATCACGACCGTTACGGCATGAGTGTCATCTGTCTACGCATCGGCTGGTTCCTGCCCGAGCCCAAGGATGAGATCGGCCGGTGGATGTGGCTCAGCCCGCGTGACTGCGCCCAGGTGACCTGGCGGGCCATCGAGAGCGACCTGGGCTTTGGCATCTTCTACGCGATCTCGCGGAACAGCCGGCGCCACTGGGACATCACGGACACCATGCAGAAGCTCGGCTACGAGCCTCAGGATGACGCCGAAGACCACGCCGCGAGGCTGGACGCGCTCAGCAAAGAGGGCTGATCGCCACCCTGGGCTGTAACCAACCCCGTGCCGCGGCTACAATGGGCCGCGGCACGGGAGGGAAAGCATGCGGATGCTCCATCCGCCAGATTGGGCACGACCGCAGGGCTACTCGCACGGAGTGGCGGCGGAAGGACGGCTGGTGTTCACGGCTGGCCAGCTAGGCTGCCTGCCGGATGGCTCCTTCGTGGCCAACAATTTCGTGGCGCAGGCCCGCCAGGCGTTGCTAAACGTGGTCGCCGTGCTGGCTGAGGCCGGCGCCAGCCCTGAGCACATCGTCCGACTCAACTGGTACGTGCTGGACCGCTACGAATACCTCGAGACACAGCGCGAGCTGCACCGGATCTACCTCGAGATCATCGGCGAGCATTTCCCCGCGATGACGGTGCTGGACATAGACGGCCTGGTGGAGGAGGAGGCGCTCCTCCAGATCGAGGCCACCGCCGTGATTCCAGACGGCCACGCCTGACCCGTCGAAATCAGGGGAAGATCTGACGGCTGGGAGCCCGCAGCAGCACCACCGCGCTGAACTGGGTGGACGAGCCCCGGTCGCCAACGAGCTTCGCGATCTCGGTATGGTAGCGCGGCTCCCAGCTCACCGGTCGGTACAGGCAGCGAATCTCGTCCACCCGGCGGGCCTGGCGCTGGAAGTCCGCTAGCGACTCCGGCACCACCAGCCGCTCGGCCGGACGGTCTGGCAGGTAGAACTGGAACAGCTCGGCGCCACCGCCCAGACCGCACAGTAGGCTCGACGCGGGCAGCCCCTCGGCGGCGCTGATCGCCGCGGCACGAAAGCCCTCGTCCACCGCGATGCTCCCCGACCTCGCAACCCACAGCGTGGCTGCCATCACCATGGCGGCCCCGCTGAGCACCATGGCAACTCGGCGACGGACGCCCGCGAGCGCGGCGGACGGCACGCACAGTCCGGTCGCCAGCGCAATGCACAGCAACGGCAGCCAGTACACGTAGAACCGCGCGAACAGATCAATCGGGCGCGCGACCCAGCCGATCAGCAGCGGGGCCAGCAGCGAGATCCCCAGTAGCCAGCCGTGTCGACGGTTGTGGCGGGCAAGCCACCACCAGCCGACGCCCACAAACGCGGACAGGATCAGCTCCGGCAGCGACCCAACGTGGCCCAGGAGCTCGTCTACCACCAGGTGGGGGAAGAGCGGCGCGAACGAGCCGCCGGCGGTTCGGCGCAGGCTGTTGAAGAGGCCAGGCAGGAGCGGGGCGTGGAGCAGGACGGTCAGGCCTCCCGCGGCGACGGAGACGGGCAGGAACGGCGGCAAGAGCGTCCTGCCTACCGAATGGCGCCGCCACTCGGCCACCGCCAGCAGAGCATGGCTCAGCGTCACCATCAGCCCAAACAGGTGGAACCAGGCTCCCAGGCCAGACGCGGCCACATACGCGGTGGTCCAGGGCGACCGCCAGGTACGCCAGCGGAGGAACGCCACCGTTGCCACGGTGGAGCACAGGATCATGCCGGTGTAGCCACGCGCGGAGACGCTCCAGAGCACGTGCGGCGGTGAGATGGCCAACAGCCCGGCCGCCAGCACTCCCACCACGCCTCCCGCCATGGTGCGTCCGAGCCACCAGGTCGCGGCGACGCCCCCTATCCCCAAGACGAATGCCGGCAGGCGGATCGCCCACTCTGAGCGCCCCAGGAGTGCGACGGCCAGCTTGGCGGAGAGCGAGTACGCGACGTGATTGTTGAAGTCCAGGTACGTCGAGACTGTCCGCCACGCGTCCACATCCACGAACTTGGTCATCGTGAACAACTCGTCGTAGCCCAGCCCGCGCGTCATCGACGGCCAGCGCAACAGCGCAGCCAGCGCGCAGGCGGCCGCCAGGCCCACCCATTCATCACGGCTGATTCGCTCGCGGGGTGTCTCGACGCTCACACCTGATTCGATCGCGGGGACACCCGGTCAGTCATGGCGCGGGCTAGGGTAGCCGATGCCGTCGCCGAGCGGCCCGCCCTATACTGCGCCCATGGCACTTCGCGGCATTGACTTCCACGTCCACCCCTGCGACGCGCGCATCGCCCGAGCCTTCGCCGGCGAGCCGCACGACTACGAGCGCTTCTTCCGAGGCAAGGTGCTCCACGAGGACAGCGCGGCCATGGCCACACGCTTCGCCGAGCTGAACTTGATGGGCGTGCTGCTTGGCGCCGACGCGGAGACCACCACCGGCATCGAGCCGTACCCGAACGACGAGCTTGCCGCCATCTGCGCCGCCCACCCGGGCCGTTTTGTCGGCTTCGCCGGCATTGACCCGTGGAAGGGCAAGCTGGCGGTGGCCGAGCTCGAGCGATCCATCAAGACGCTTGGGCTCAAGGGCGCCAAGTTCCACCCCGGCCGCCAGCGCTTCGTACCCAGCGACCGCCAGTTCGATCCGCTCTGGGAGGCGGCGAGTGAGCTCGGGGCGGTGGTGCTGCTTCACACCGGCATGATGGCGGCCGGTGCCGGAACGCCAGGCGGGAGCGGTGAACGACTGGAATACACCCGCCCGATCCACCTGGACGCGCTGGCCTCCCGATTTCCCCGTCTCACCATCATCGCGGCCCACCCAAGCTGGCCGTGGCACGAGGAGATGCTGGCGATCGCGCGCCACAAGACCAATGTCTACATGGATCTCTCTGGCTATTTGCCGCGCTACATCCCAGACTCGTTCTTGAAGATGTGCACGGGCGTGCTCCAGGACCAGGCGCTCTTCGGCTCTGACTACCCGTTCATCATGCCGGAGCGCTGGCTTGCGGAGTTCGAACAGATGGAGCTGCGCGAGTCCGTGCGGGAGAAGCTGCTGCTGACCAACGCCCAAAGGGTGTTGGGGCTGGCCTGACGCTTACGCGGGATTGACCCGTCGCGCCCACGCCGCCAATGCCGCCACCTGAGCCGCCACCCGGTCGCGGGTCTCGGCATCCGTCAGGTTGCCGTCAGCGTCGAACTTCTCCGCTCCGCCCCCGATTAGCAGATGCGGTTCGGGCAGCATCACCGCACCGAGGGGCGTGAACGTCTGCCGCAGCGCAAGCTGCACGCGGGCGGTGCCAAAGGCGCCGCCGGACGCCCCCAGGAGTGCCACCGGCTTGTCGCGGAACAAGCGCCCCGGCCCTCGCGAAGCCCAGTCGATCGCGTTCTTCAGTACGCCAGGAATCGACCAGTTGTACTCGGGTGAGGCCAGCAGGAGGGCGTCTGCCGACTCGATCGCCCGACGGAGCGCCTGGACCGTGTCCGGATAGCCGGCTGCCTCGACATCACCGTTGTACATCGGGATCGGCGCCAGGTCGAAGGGCTGAACCGCCACGCCGGCTGGCGCCAGGTCCGCGGCCGCGCGAATGAGGCCACGGTGCCACGATGCCCGGCGCAGGCTGCCGGCGATGCCAAGGATGGTCAGCGGACGTTCGCTCATGCTCTCTCCGTGGTGTTCCGCGGTCTCGCGGGTGGATGGCGATTGGCCAGGTGGCGGATCAGTGGCGCTGGGCGACCTCTGGCGCATCAGCGAACTCCGCCGGCGGCGGGGAGTGGGTGAACGCCGGCGGCCGGCTCAGGATATGCTCCTTGCCGCCGAATCCGGCAATGCGAGCCTGCTGGTCTGCAACGGCGCGCGCGTTCACCTCGTCTGGATCGCAGATCGCCCGTAGCTCTCGCTCGTACGCGGCGCGAACGTCGGCGTAGGTGGGATCCTCGGCCAGGTTGACCGACTCCGTGGGGTCCGCCTCCAGGTCGAAAAGCTGGGCCGGCATCTCCGCGTAGTACACGTACTTGTAGCGGCCCTTGCGGAGCATGAACATGCCGGTGCGGGACGCGCCCGCGTGGTACTCGCTGAAAACCGGTCGCTCAGGGCGGGACGGCTCAGCCGCCAGCTTCCAGAGCGATTCCCCCGGCAACGCGGCGTCCTCGACGGCGGGGGCCACGCCCAGTGCGTCCAGCGCACTGGGAAACACGTCGATCAGTGAGACGTTAGTGGCAGAGACTTTGCCCCGCGGCACGTCTGGCCCCGCCACGATCATCGAGGCGCCCACCGACCCCTCGTACATCGTCCCCTTGTACCAGAGGCCGTGCTGGCCAACGGTGTCGCCGTGGTCGTTGGTGTAGATCACGCGAGTGCTGTTGGCAAGACCCTGTTCATCCAGTGCCCGCAGCACCTGCCCAAGCTGGTCATCGATGAAGCTGCAGAGCGCGTAGTAGGCCGCGATCGCCTGTCGCAGCACGGCCTCCTCGACCGGTCGATCCAGATCCTGGATGTGGCGCTTCAGGTCCAGCGCCGGGTGGCGCGGCCAGTCTTCCTCCCGCCAGTTGGGCGGAAGCTGGATGGACTCCGGTGGGTACAGATCCAGGAATTCCCGCGGGGCGATGAGCGGGGTGTGCGGGCTCACCCAGGAGACCATCAGTGCCCAGGGTTCACCGTGATCGGCGGCTTCCTCGCGCAGCCAGCGGCACGCCTCCGCCGTTACGCCGCGGTCGTAGCGGAGGTACTCGGAATCACCGGGACCGGCCTCGTAGAGGTACTTGCGCTGTCGCGGGCGGGGCGGGCAGTCGCCGCGCAAGAGGCCGTAGAGATCGCCGTCACCCTCGTGGACGTGCAGGGGGATCCGCTGGTCTGGAAAGCCCGTGTCGTCCGCCGCGGAGCGGTAGTGGAGCTTGCCCACCGTGGTCACGTGGTGGCCTGCCGCGGTCAACCGATGCCCCCAGCTTGCCGCCTCCGTTCCCAGGTACGGCTTGGCGTTGTCCCAGGACTCAAGCTGGTGCGGATACCGCCCGGTGGCCATGCTGGCTCTGGCGGGGACGCAGATGGGCATGGGCGTGTACGAGTTGGCGAAGCGCGTCCCCCGCGCTGCTAGCGCATCGAGATTAGGCGTCTTGACCTGGGGGTGTCCGGCGCAACCCATGTAGGCACGGTTGTGCTGGTCCACCATGAGGATGAGGAGGTTGGTCGGGCGCATCGGCAGCACGCTCCAGCGGATCGGGGATGTTCAGACCACGCAGTGTACGCGGACGAGCGCGTGGCCTGCCTTCGCCCGGCACCGCGTCAGAACGTCAGTCGCGAAGGCGCCGGCTCACACCTCTGCACGCGGGAACCGCAGCGAGAACAGCCCGTGGCCCGTCAAGCGGCCGTCCACGATCACGCGCGACTCCACGTAGGCGATGGTCCGTCCTCGCCGCGTGACGGTGGCCTCCGTGGTTAGCGTGTGGCCGTCGCCCGGCCGCAGGAACTGGTAGTGCCCGTCCGCGAGCTCCGCGCTAGGGTCACCCACGGCCTGCGCTGCCGCAACGGCGGCCGCGCCATAGAGCGCCCCGCCCTGGACGTGGCCCACTCGATTCGAGAGCTCGGGGCCGATGGTTAGGGTCCCGCGCGAGCGACCGACACCGGCGTCTTCCCATGTGAATCCCAACATCTCGTGCGACACCGCCGTCCCGCGCTGCTGGGCACGCTCGCCCGCGCGAAGCGAGGCTTCGACGGCCCGTTGCTCGTCCGGATCCAGCTCGTCGAGCGTGGGGATCGCCGGGTGAGTCAGGGGCTCCTGCTCCCAGGGCATTAGCTTCCATTCACGATCGTCCGGCGCCGGCAGGGCTGCGAACCGGCCCTGCGCGTGCGCGATGACCGCGTCGCCACGAGTCACCGTGCAGTGCGCGCTGCCGTGGCCCTGGCTCAGCGTCACATTGTCCGTCTCAGCCTGCAGCGGCCCGCTGGCGCCCGCGGCCAGGTGCTGGATAGAGAGGGTCACGGTACCCAGCCGCTCGCCAGGCCGCAGGCACGACCGGATCGCCGCCCCGAGGGAGAGGTCCGCGAGCGTTGCCACCGCCACGTCCGAGCAGACCGGCGAGCCAATGCCGCTGGGCTCACCTACCAGCCCCAGGATCGCGTGGCCATCGCGCGGATACGTGCCGCCGATGCCCAGGAAGTGCCCGTAGAAGTGGAGCCCGCGCGCCCGCGTCCGCGCTACGGCAAGCAGCGCGCGATCGAGCACCGGGTTGGCAGAAGCAGTCGTGTCTGGATCCTCCCGAGCGTGAGCGACGTGGATGGTACGTTCTCGCCCCGATCCAGACAAGCCAGCCCGCCGACCATAGGTTATGGCGTTCCCGACCGCTCGAGCCGCCGTCGCACCTCGCCGTGGTCGACTCCAGCACCGGCATCGATCTCCGCGATGCCCCGATCGATTATCTCGAGCGGGCTGAGTCGCTCGACGGCGTCCTCGGACAGCACGACTTCCGTCGGCGCCGCGATCGCATTGAGTGACGCCTGCTTCGTGAGCATGGATCCTCCTGACGCTCGTCTCACGACATTCCAGGCGGTGCCCCCGTAACCAGCGGCTACGATCCATCGGGGAATTCGGCGTTTGCAGCTCCACCAGGGAAACGGGGCGCCGCCGAGGAGGGACAACTTGGCTGCAAGAAACGCGATGGTTCGTAAGCCCACCATCACCCTGCACATGGTCACGAGCCTGGACGGCTTCATCGCGAAGCACGACAACAACGTGGACTGGTTCGAGACCGGCGGGGACGTCTATGAGGCCGGGGTGGTCGAGGACCACGGCGCGGAAGCACTGGCGGCGATCGACTGCTGGGTGATGGGCTCACACACTTACGAGCTGGCCCTCCAGCTTGGCTGGGTCTACGGTGACACGCCTACCGTCGTGGTCACCAGCCGACCGCTCGAGCCGTCGCGGCCGAGCGTGGAGCTGTACTCGGGCGACCTCGAACAGCTCGTCCGTGACGTGCTCGCGCCGCGGTTCAAGAACGTCTGGCTAGTTGGCGGCGCCGTGCTTTCCCAGGAGTTTCTGCGGCTCGGCCTGGTGGACGAGATCAACCTGGTCATCATCCCTGCCATGCTTGGCGACGGCCTGCGCCTGTTCACCAACGGCCTGCCCGAACGGAGATGGCGCCTCAAGAACGCGATCGCTTACAAGTCGGGACTCGTTGAGCTGGTGTACGCGATCAAGCCGACGTAACCGTCCGCCCACCGGTCGCTCAAATGCGCCACGGAAGACGGTGCGCACTGTTACCATCGATCACACCGTGCGCATCGCTCTGGTTTCCGACTGCGAGGGTAACGCGCGCGCCCTGGAAGCGGCGCTCGTGGCCATGCGATCCACCTCGCCGGACCTCATCGTGCACGCGGGCGATATTCTCCGCTGCCCATTCTCCCCGGAACCACCTGGCGAGACGATTGCGTTGCTCCGCGCGGAGGGCATCGTGGCCGTGCTGGGAAACCATGACCGGTACCTCGCAGACTGGGGCACGGCCAGGTGGCCGAGCACGCAATGGATGCGCTTTCGTCGCAGCGATCCGGTGGGTTCCTGGTTCACTCGGATTCCAGACGGGCAGGCGCTGCTGGCTCCGGCGGATCTCCGGTGGCTTCGCGACCAGCCCGAAGAGCTTGTGTTGGGGGACGGCGTGTACGTGTGTCACGGGTCACCGGGCAATCCGTGGAACAGCATCTGGCCGCGCCACCCAACGTATGACGGCAACGTGTCGGATATGGACCGCGACGCGTCGCTCGCGATGCTCGCCGAGCGCGACGTCGAGCTGGCGCTGTGCGGTCACGTGCCGGAGCCGTGGGAGTATCGGGACCGGCTGCCGAACGGCCGCGAGCTCCGGGTTGTCCGCGCCGGGGCCCGTTCAGAAGGGCGCGTGGGCTACGCCATCATCACCGGGCGACGTGGCGCATGGCAAGTGGACTGGGGCGACGCGTCCTATTGATCGGCCTGAGGCCAATCGAGATCTGCGCGCCCTTCAGACAGGCCACGCCTCCCGTCGCCAGGCGGCGTCCCAGAACATCCACTCATAGCGGCTGGCCGTCAGGAAGTGTCTGCGCGCGGCTGCCTTCCTGCTCTCCGGCAGGTCCGCCACGGCGCGGTTCTCGGTCTCCAGCACCCGCTTGACCGCCTCCGCGAACTCGTCGGACGCGTACGTGTTGATCCACCGTTGGTACAGCGGATTGGGCGACCCGCGCTGGACGAGCGCCTTTCCGACCTCCCAGTAGATCCAGTAGCACGGCATCACGGCGGCCACCGCCTCCTCGAAAGGCCGCGAGTGCGCCACCTTCGAGATGTACGAGGTGTACGCCAGGCTGGTGGGCGAGAGCTCCACCGCCCTCGTCTCGTCTGGTGCTGCGCCCCATACGGAGAAGAAGCCCTCGTGCAGGGCGCGCTCAACCTGCAGCACCCGCAGCGAGCCGCCCGCGAACATCTCGCACCACTCATCCACGGGCGCCTTATTCGCGATCTGCGCCAGGCAGCGCGAGAACTCGCGCAGGTACTGCGCATCCTGTCCCACGTAGTAGCGGAAGCTCTCCTCCGGCAGCGTCCCGTCCGTCAGTCCGTTGATGAAGGGGTGTTCCAGGATGGCGGTGTAGACGGGCGTGATGCTGGCCCACAGCTCAGCCGTGAACGTGGTTGATCTGGTCATCTCCGCTGTCATCTCCCTGGGATCAGGTTGTGTACAGGACAATCGCGCCTAGCGCTGCCGTGGCGACGGCCGCAAACATCAGGTCGCCGAACCCGACGGTGGTTTGCCGATAGTAGGTCCGCCGGGGCAGCGCGCCGAACGCGCGGGCGTCCATGGCCAGCGCCACGCGCTCCGCTCGGCGGACGGCGATGGCGAGCAGCGGTATCGCGTAGCCAGCGTACTCGCGGAGCGTCCCGACTGGCCCGCCGCCGCCCGTCCGCCCGCGCATCTGGTGGGCAGCCCGGATGTTTCCAAGCTCATCCTGGAGCAGCGGCATGAATCGGTACGCCGCGAACACCGCGTAGCCAACGCGGTACGGCACCCTGGCCTGGTGGATCATGGCCAGCACGAGCTCCACGGGATCCGTCGTCAGCACGAACAGCGCGGATGTCGCGAAGATGGCCAGCAGCCGCGCGCCCATGGTGATGCCGTAGGTCACCGCCGCCTCGGTGATCCGCGGCGGTCCGGCCCACACCGCCGGCGCGTCCGGACCAGAGCCCGGCCCGACGTAGAACAGCACGCCCGTCCAGCAGACCCCCAGCGCGAAAACCGCGGCGAACGCCATGGGCCTTAGCACGTTGCCCAGCGGCACGCGGCCCACCGCGACCGTGGTGCCGATGGCCAGCGCCGCGACCAGCGCGGGCGCCAGAGGGGTCGTGGCGAACGAGACGATCGCCACGACGCCCAGGCTCAGGCCCAGCTTGGTCAGGGGATTCAACCGATGCAGTGGCGAGTCGACCTGGTGCCAGACAAACTGCCTCACGCCGGCACCGCCGCGCCCCGCAATCGTTCCATCAGCTCCCAGACGGGCGGCTGGCGCAGACTGGCCCGGCGTAGCAGCGCCCTGTCGGCGAACAGCTCGTTCGGCTCGCCGTCGAACACCACGCGCCCGTTCGCCATCACCAGCGCTCGACGTGCCCGTTCGGCCACGGCTCGCATGTCGTGGCTGATCATGACCACGGCCTTGCCGCCATCCGCCAGCGCCTCCAGCTTGTCCAGCAGCATGTGGGCGTTCCGCCGGTCCTGGCCAAAGGTGGGCTCATCCAGGATCAGCAACCGCTGGCCCAGCACCAGCATTGCCGCCACGCTCAGCCGACGCTGCTCGCCGTGGCTGAGGGTGAACGGGTGGGCCAGCTCCAGGTGCGTCAGCCCAAAGTCGGCCAGCATGTCCCTGGCGCGCTCGCGCGCCAGAGCCTCTCCCACGCCGGCCACGCGCATCCCGTACGCCACATCATCCAGCACCGTCCGACCCACGAACTGATGCTCCGGGTACTGGAACACGTAGCCAACCTGACGCGCAGCCTCGCGGCGGGGTAGCGCGGCCAGATCCGCGCGGTCGAGTCGTATCGCGCCCGGTGGCGCTGGCAGGATTCCGGCCATCAACCGCGCCAGCGTGCTCTTGCCCGCCCCGTTCGCCCCGACGATCGCCACCAGCTCGCCTGCGCCGATCGCCAACGAGACCTCCTGGATCGTCTTGCTCTGCGCGGCGGGGTAGCGGAAAGACAGGTCGCGCACCTCGATCAGGGTGCTGCTAGCGCCGCGCGCCGAGCGAGCCGTCGCCGTTGCTCGCTCCACCACAGCCCTCAGCTCAGGCTGCCTGGTCCCCAATAACGCCGCCTCATCGACCGTCAGTGGCACGCCCGTCACGCTGGCGGGCGGCTCCGACTCGATGGCGAGTGCCATCTCCGTCACCTGGGGGATCCACACGCCCTGCTCGCTCAAGGCGCGACCGTGCTCGCCCAGCACCACTCGTGGCGGTCCATCGGCAACGGTCCTGCCCTCACGATCCAGGACCAGCACACGGTCAACCAGATGCATGACCTCGTCCAGCCGGTGCTCGATCAACACCAGTGCGTGCTCGCCACCCTCGCGGAGCCGCCCGATGAGGGAGATGAGTTCTGCCGCGCCCTCTGGATCGAGCTGCGCCGTTGGCTCGTCCAGGACGAGGACAGCCGGCCGCAACGCCAGCACGCACGCGAGCGCCAGCCGCTGCTTCTGTCCCCCGGAAAGTCGTTCGATCCGCTCCTCGCGCCGATCCAGCAGCCCCACCTGCGCGAGTGCCGCGTCGATGCGCGAGTCCATCTCCTCCCGCGGCACGGCCACGTTCTCCAGGCCAAACGCCACCTCGTCCGCCACGGTCAGCATGCAGAACTGCGCCTCCGGATCCTGGAAGACGACGCCCACGCGCTGGGCGAGCGCGGACATCGGAGCGGTCCGGGTGTCCAGACCGTCCACGGTCACCGTTCCCGTCAGGTCACCGAAGACGGAGTGCGGAATCGCGCCGTTCAGGCACAGCGCCAGAGTGCTCTTGCCGCACCCGCTTGGGCCCAGCACCAGGATCGACTCGCCCCGCACCAGGTCGAACGACACGTCCAATAGCGTGGGTCGCCTCCGACCCACGTAACGGAACCCTAGACGGTCTACCCGAATCATCAGCCCGTGGAGTGCGCCAGCGCTAGATCTCGCGGACCCGTCCGCGGGCAACGGCGAAGTTGTTCAGCACTCCGGTCTCAACCAGGCCGTCCGCTATCAGCTTGCCGATCAACCCCGCCAGGATGGCGCCACCCAGCAGCTTGAGCACCAACCGCAGCCCCTGGATACCCACGGCGAGCTGGCTGTAGCCGTACGCCACGTAGTCGTAGCCTCCGAACACCAGCCCGGCCCCCAGCGCGCCCGCCAGCAGCACCACGGGCAGGCTCCAGACGCGGTAGCGGGTGGCCGCGAACACCGCCTCAACGCCCAGCCCCTGGAGGAGTCCCAGCCAGAGCACGATCGCTCCAAGCGGGGTCAACGGGATCTCGAGCGCGGCCGCGATCATCTCGCCCAGCAGCGCCGCCCCCGGCTTGCGGATGATGTACCCCACCAGCACCGCGGCCACCACGTAGAAGCCGTCAGCGAACGACCCGAGCTCGGGCATGACCCCCCTGGCCGCCCGCCACACGAAGCCCCAGCCGTAGCTCCAGATGATCCCCAGCGGTACGGCCAGCGCCGCCGCCACGATAAAGTCGCGGGTCTGCCACCCCATGAAGCCCGCCTGCCTGGGCTCTGGCGCGATCTTGACGTCTGCCATGCCATCCTCCTCCACCGACGCGACCGGCGCCACGGCAAGCAGACGACGGCAAGTCAACGATGGCGGAGGAATACCCACGCGAGTCTGCGCGGAGGCAGGCGGGCCAGTAGCGTCAGCCAATCAGTATGGATGGCTGCGTGTGCCCCGCTGAGTTAACAACAAGACCACCGCGCATCCAAAGGCAGGCAACGGTGGTCGCTGTCCTTCGGCCGCATTCCCTACGCTCGTCTTCCGCCCCGCTGGCCAAGGCCTCGTGCGGCTTTCCGAGATCAGGTTCGAGGGGTTGGTGGGCCTGACCCCGCCTCTCAGCTGCTCGCTCCCCCTGCGTACCGGTCGCGTATTCAATTCTCCTTGGATCATAGCAGCGCGATAGCCCGCGATTCGAGAAGGCGGGACCCACGTCAACGTACGGCCGGTTCATGCCAATGACGACGAAAGGCCCCGCGCCGATTCGGCGCGGGGCCCTCATCCCGTTGGAGCGGGGGAACTACTCCTCCGGTTCGCTCACGCTCTGGCCCGAGCCAAGCTGCGTGCCACCGGCCGTGACCTCAATCTCCGCCTCGAGGGGCTCCAGCTCCTGATCGTCCATCTCACGCCTCCCGTCGCCCTGAGTGGCCCGCTGGGCGGGTCCGCGACGTGTAACTACTTCATCGAGAGCTACGCCTGAGCTATTCCAATCGGATCAACTCCCGCCATCCGCCACGTGGCTGGCATGGGTGACGTTCGTTGACATGCCCACCGCCTCCACCTACACTAGCCCGTGGGGTGAGTGCGTCCGCTGGCAGTGGGCGCATGCGTGGAGGTCGCTATGGCAGCGTCGATCCATCGTCGTTCGTTCCTGTCCTGGGCTCTGAGTGCGTCGGCGCTCTCGTTGTCCCAGGCGTGCGCTCCGTCATCGGGCGCTCCGGCCAAACCGGCCGACGCGCCGAAGCCGCCCGCGCCGGCCGCTACCGCGCCGCCGGCGGCAAAGCCAGCGGAGGCCAAACCCGCGGAGCAGAAGCCGGCCGCGGACGCCAAACCGGCCGCCTCGACTGAACCCGTCAAGCGCGGCGGCCAGCTCGTCCAGGCCATCAACTGGACCTACCCGCACATGGACCCGCACCTCTCGTCTATTCAGTACATGATGGGCTACGAGGGTCTGTACGACAGCCTGGTCCGCTTTGAGCTGGTGGACCCCAAGACCTGGGACTTCAAGGTCGTCGGCAACCTCGCCACGTCCTGGGAGCAGCCAGACCCGCAGACCGCCATCTTCAAGCTCAAGCAGGGCGTGAAGTTCCACGACGGCAGCGAGTTCGACGCATCCGTCGCCGCATGGAATTTCATGCGCGCCAAGAACCACGACAAGTCCCAGGTGAAGACCCAGCTCGCCATGCTTGACACCGCCGAAGCCGCGGACAAGTACACCCTGCGGCTCAAGCTCAAGCAGCCCTACGCGCCGCTGTTGCGGAGCATGGCGTACGTCACCGGGGCCTACGTTCGGATGATCTCCAAGACGGCCTTCGACAAGGCCGGCGACGACGGCGCGGCCCTCAATCCGGTTGGCACGGGTCCGTTCAAGTTCAAGCAGTGGATCAAGGACGACCGCTTGATCATGGAGAAGTTCCCGGACTACCACGCCAACGGCGCGGACGGGAAGCCGCTCCCGTACCTGGACGAGGTTGTCGGGCGGTACGTCCCGGACCCGTCCGTCTCGCTGGTGGATCTGCAATCCGGCTCCGTCCAGCTTCTGGAGTGGGTCCAGACCAAGGACGTGCAGACGGTCAAGTCCAACGCCAACCTGGTCATGACCGAGATGCCGTGGGCCGGCCAGACCTACTTTATGGTCTCGTTCAACACGGAGGCCCCACCGTTCAACGATGTCCGCGTCCGCCAGGCTGCCCTCCACGCGATCGACCGCGAGGGCATGGCCAAGGCGCTGGGGTTCGGTGTGGGCGCGCCCTACTACTACCCGGACTGGGCCATCGGCTCGCCAGGCTACGACGATGGCATTCCGAAGAACGAATTCAACCCCGCGAAGGTCAAAGAGCTGCTGGCAGCGGCCGGTCAGAGCAACATCTCCATCGAGCTCAAGGTCATTGCCCGCGAGCCCGAGAACACGATCGGCGAGTTCGTCCAGAACATGTGGACGAACGCCGGCATCAAGACCAAGCTGGTGAGCTTGGAGCGGCTGGCCTGGATCGACGAGGTGCGGGCGAAGAAGTTCCAGTCCTGCTTCTGGCGCGGGACCCTGATCACTTCCGTGGACCCGGAGCTCTTGAACACCCGCATCAAGTGCGGCGGCAGCGCCAACTGGGGCCAGTGGTGCGACAAGGAGATCGACAAGCTGATGGACGATGGCGCGTCCACGCTGGATCCCAAGAAGCGGGACGACATCTACAAGCAGATCCTCCGGCTCATCCAGGAGCGCGCGTACCTGGGCACCGGCATCGCCATGCCGCTGCTCACCTCCCATCGCAAGGAGGTGATGGGCGTCACCATGAACTATCAGGTTCCGAACATCGACCGCATCTGGCTGAACAAGTAGCGGCGCGGTCGAGCCGTGCAGGCGTATCTGCTCCGGCGGGGGATCCAGGCGATCCCCACCCTGCTCCTGGTGACTATGGTCACCTTCTCCATCAGCATGCTGCTGCCCGGCGATCCGGCCCTGGCCTGGCTGGGTGAGGCACAGGCCATGGACCGAGTGGCCTACGACGCCATCCGGCGGGAGCTGGCGCTGGATCAACCCATCCCGGTCCAGTACGGGCTGTGGCTGGGCCGAACGGTGCAGGGCGATCTGGGCAGATCGATCCGGAACCGGGAGCTTGTCTGGGACGGCCTGGCCGCCCGTCTCCCGGTGACACTGCAGCTTACCCTGCTTGGCATGGTGGTGGCGTTCGTCATTGCCATGCCCATCGGCATTCTCTCGGCGATCCGGCCCGATTCGCGGCTGGACACCTTCGGCACAATCCTGGCCGTCAGTGGTCTCGCCATTCCCTCGTTCTGGCTCGGCGTGCTGCTGATTTATCTCTTTGCACTCTATCTCGGCTGGCTGCCCGCCTCCGGCTACGCTCCGCTGTCGGCCGGGCTGACGCAGAACCTGACCTATCTGGCGCTGCCGGCCCTGGTGCTGGGCTTCGAGCAGGCCGCCGCCATCATGCGGCAGGTCCGCTCGGCCTTGATCGAAGTGCTCCACCAGGAGTACATCACCACTGCCTGGTCCAAGGGGCTCGGCGAGCGACTGGTCATTTCCCGCCACGCCCTGCGCAACGCTCTCATCCCGGTAGTCACCATCCTGGGGCTCCAGGTAGGCCGGCTGATCGGCGGGACGGTGGTGGTGGAGACCATCTTTGCCCTGCCCGGGTTGGGGCGCCTCGCCGCGGACTCCATCTTCTTCCGTGACTTCCCCTCGCTCCAGGGCGTCATCCTGGTGCTGGCCCTGGCGGTCTTCATGGCGAACCTGTTGACGGACGCCGTGTATTCCGTCATCGACCCCCGGATCAGGTACAGCTAGTGGCGGCGGAAGCGGTCCTCCGCGACCTGGCGCCGGTAGCTGGTGCAACCGCGCCGACCGCCCGACGCGGCGCGCTCGGGGTGTTCGTCCGTCGCGTCCTGCGCACGCGTGGGGCCGGCTTCGGCCTCGGCGTCGCGATCTGCGTGGTGCTGGTGGCCGCCGCGGCGGATCTGCTCAGCCCCTACAGCCCCGCCCAGCAGGACTACGGGGCCATCATGAGCCCACCGAACGCGGCCCACTGGCTGGGCACCGACCACCTGGGCCGCGACAACTTGAGCCGCATCATCTACGGCTCGCGCGTCTCGATCCAGGCCGGGGTCGTATCCGTGGGCTTCGCGATCGTCATCGGCACCACCATGGGCATGCTGGCCGGGTACTGGCGGGGGTGGATCGATGACGCCCTGATGCGGCTGGCGGATGCACTCTGGTCTTTCCCCGGCATCGTCCTCGCGCTGGCCATCGCGGCTGCGCTCGGGCCCGGCCTGACCAACGCCATGCTGGCCATCGGCATCGTATTCACCCCGGTCTTCGCCCGGCTTGTCCGCGGCTCCGTCCTCTCCGTCAGGGAGCGCGAGTTCATCTTCGCGGCCCGCGTGATCGGCGCCAACGACGCGCGAATCATGAGCCGCCACGTCTTGCCAAACGTGCTCGGCCCCATCATCGTCCAGGCCTCGCTCCTGGTGGCGTTCGCCATCATCGTGGAGGCCACGCTCAGCTTCCTGGGGCTCGGCGTGCAGCCGCCGGAGCCTAGCTGGGGCTCCATGCTGCGGACGGCGTACCAGTACATGCAGCAGGCCCCGTGGCTGTCGTTCTTCCCCGGCGCGGCGATCTTCGTCACCGTGCTCGGACTCAACCTGCTCGGCGACGGCTTCCGCCGGGCGCTCGACCCGCGTCTGCGAACACGCGGAGAGGCCTGAATGACGCCCGCGCGAGACTCACTAGCCCAACGGTTCGCAGTCACATCGGAAGCGGCACGCGCCCCAGAATGGCGCGGCTAGCATAGGAGGTCCTCATGGCTATCGCGGCTACATCGATGGCACCGTCCGCCCAGAAGGCGCTCTACGACGAGCAGGGCTACATCATCCACCCAGATCTGCTCACGCCGGCTGAAGTGGCGAAACTGCGCGCCGCGCTCGCCGAGGTGTTGGAGGAGTCCAAGGGCCTGACCGAGAACAACGAGAAGTTCTCCATCACCAAAGGCGACGACGGGAACCACTACGTGCGCCGGATCTTCAACCCGATCAAGCAGCACCAGGTGTTCGCCGAGATGGCCACCCACCCCAAGATCCTGGACGCCGTGGAGGCGCTGATCGGGCCGAATATCCAGCTACACCACTCCAAGCTCAACCTGAAGCCGCCGACGAGCCGCGAGGCGCGATTCGAGTGGCACCAGGACTACCCCTTCTTCCCACACACCAACTACGACCTGGTGGCCGTGCTGGTGCACATCGATGAGGCGACCAAGGAGAACGGCTGTCTGCGCGTGATCCCGGGGAGCCACAAGCTTGGGCCCAAGATGCACGTGTTCGCGCGGGATGGCGCGTTCTCCTCAAAGCTGGCGGATGAGGGCGTGGTGGCTGACGAGAAGAACTACGCCTATCTGGAGTGCCCCGCGGGCGGAGTGGAGATCCACCACTGCAACATGCTGCATAGCTCTACCGCGAATCGCGGCACCAACCCGCGTAGCGTGCTCATCTTCCAGTACCGCGCGGCGGACAACACCGCGCTGGCCGGCTCCATGGCGCACTATGGCTTTGGCATGATGGTGCGAGGCACCAATCCGTACCAGTCGCGGATGCTCGATGGCAGCGTGATCGACCTGCCCGGCGAGATCAAGGACCCGCTCCAGCGCGACGGCTGACCCAGGCGGACGGCGCCGGTCCTGAGGGCCGGCGCCGCGCCTAGCTCGTGCTGGCCAGCTCGTCCAGCGAGAAGCTCTCGCCGGCCTTGTACGTGCGCTCCGCTTCGCCGTTGATGACGGTCACCACCCCATTGCCGTAGACGGTGGCGCAGTTGTGGGCCAGATCCACCACGCACGCGGTGTGCTCGTCAATTCCCAGGATGGCGGTGCTGGCGGGCAACTGGGCTCGGAGTCGCTCGAATCGCTCGGCGCCCATGTAGCAGTGGCTGGTGTCTAGCTCGGCGCCACCTTCGTTGTTGTTCCAGTGAGGAACGATCGCCAGGTCCAGACCCAGGTCGGCAAACAGGTCCAGGCCTGCCGTCCAGTGGAGCGGCGTGCCCACCTTGTAGATCTCGTACACGGGCAACGTGTGGCGGCTCACGGCCAGGGCCATCGCGCTCGCCAGCGCCAGGGTGGCGCCCTCCTCCAGCCGCGCCTCCACCGACCTCCAGAGGCGGGTGTCGCGTAGGTGTTCGGCCGCGTACGTGGGGCTACCGGCGCCCGCGAAAACGTAGCTGGAGCCTACGAGCAGCGCCGCTGCTTCGTCTTCGTCCGTGCTATGCGCGCCAGGCTCCCGCGACCGCGCCGGCACGATGGTGACCTGGGGCTTGAAGTTCTGCAGGTTGTGCTCGAAGAACGCCTGTACCTTGGCTGCTAAGATTGCCGAGTTCGGCTGAAAGCCCGCCGGCGTCTCGATAACCGAGACGGGTACCGGTTTCGGGTACGCCTCCAGGAGGATCTCGTGCACGCGGCGGCCGACCCGGGCGGTCTCGCCCGATCCGAACAGGGCGATCCGACCGGCGCCAGGTGCGGGCCCCGTACCAGCAGCGCTCACCCCCACAGTCTAAGAGGCAGCGAACGAATGCAGCAACTACACCGCGACGCGAAAGATTGCAAGATCCCGTTGTTGCGAGCGCTTGCGTGAGCGAGGGCGCGACCACGGACTTCGTCCACGCCAACGGACTCCGCTTCTCCACCCGCTCCTGGGGCCAGCGCCCACCGCGTGTAGTGCTAGCCCATGGGCTTGCATCCAGCTCGGCCATCTGGACGGAGGTGGCGCCAAGACTGGCGCCCAACGGCGGCGCGCTGGCGCTCGACCAGCGCGGTCATGGCCGCACCGACAAGCCAGACGAGGGCTTCGACTTTGCCACCATCGTGCGCGACCTGCACGCTGTGGTCGAGGATGCCGGCTCGGGACAGGTGGTGCTGGTAGGCCATAGCTGGGGTGGCAACGTGGCGCTGCAGTTTGCCGCCACCCATCCAGAGCGGGTCGCCGGCCTGGTGCTAGTGGACGGCGGCTTCATCGAGCTCGCGGCTATTCCTGGTCGTACCTGGGATCAGGTGGAGGTGGACATGGCCCCGCCTGACCTGACCTCGTACACCATGGACGGCCTTCTGGAGCGCGTCCGCAATGGCGACTCTGGCCGCCTGGGGTACTGGGGCCCGGCAGTGGAGGCCACCATCCGCGGTTGCTTCCGCGAGGAGGCCGACGGCACGGTGCGGCCCAACCTCTCGCGCCAGAACCACCTCAAGATTCTCCGCGCGATGTGGGAACAGCGCCCACGCGAGCTGTTTAGCCGGATCACCTGTCCCACCACCATCGTCGCGGCCAGGCGCAGCGACGCCACCGGGCGCGCCGCGGCCATGCGCCCGCACCGTGAGGCAGCGGTGGAGCGCGCAGCCGCCGCTATCCCCAGAGCCAGGCTGGTGTGGATGGAGGAGACGGTGCACGATATCCCGCTGCATCGCCCCAACGAGCTAGCGGCGTTGATCCTGGAGCACCTGGCCTGACCGAGCCACCCCCGGCGGTCACTATCATCACACGGGGACCAAGTCCCACCAAGTAGCTCGCACCAGGAGGAACCCCTTGGCATTCAAAGTCGTCGCCACGCCATTCGGTCGAAGGACCGACACCAGCTACCCGTACGAGCACGAAGCTCTGAAGCCGCTGGGCATCACCATCCAGACCGCCTCCGCCACCACCGACGAGGAGTACCTCGCCGAGGTGCGTGACGCGGATGCCATCACCACCGGCGGACGGATGCTCCACGGCGACATCATCAATCGCCTCGAGCGCTGCAAGATCATTGCCAGCGGCGGCGTGGGCGTGGACCGGGTGGACCTGGACGCTGCCACGGAGAAGGGCATCGTGGTCACCAACGTGCCCGACGTGTTCGTGGAAGAAGTCTCTGTGCACGCCATGATGCTCCTGCTCTGCTGCGCCAAGAAGACCATCCCGCTGGACCGCGCCGTCCGCGAAAACCGCTGGGGCGAGGCGCGCGGCTACCTCAAGCCGATGCCCCGGGTGATCGGCAATACGCTGGGCCTCGTGGCGTTCGGCAACATCCCGCGCCTGGTGGCGAAGAAGGCCAAGGGCTTTGACATGAACGTCATCGCCTGGGACCCATTCGTACCGGCCGAGGCATTCGCCGAGAATGGCGTGGAGCGCGTGGAGGACCTGGCAGACCTCTTCCGCCGGAGCGACTTCATCTCCTCCCACCTGCCGCTGAACAAGCACACCGAGGGCATGCTCAACTACGAGCTTTTCAGCCAGATGAAGCAAGAGGCCTACTTCATCAACACGGGCCGCGGCCCCACGCACAACGAGGCTGATCTGATCCGCGCGCTCCGCGAGAAGAAGCTGGCGGGCGCCGGCCTGGACGTGATGGAGCTAGAGCCCACCCTGCCCGACAATCCGCTCCACGCCATGGACAACGTGGTGCTCACCCCGCACACCGCCTCCGTGTCTGACATCTCGGACGTGGAGCGCCGCCGCCGCGTGGGCCAGGAGATCGCCGCCGTGCTGCAGGGCAAGATGCCGCGCTTCGTGGTAAACAAGGAAGTCCTCAAGGTCGTCAAGCTGGACTGACCGCTGGGGCGTGGGACCGCGAGGTCCCACGCCCTACCTTCGGCCGTGGCATCATCTCGTCTCGATGCAGCCGCCGCAGTCGGGCCGCGTTGACAGACCGTTTGACTCTACGCTTCGTGAGCTAGTCCGGGCGGATGCCCGGGCATGGGTTCGGCTGGCTGGCTGGACCGACGTTGCCAGCGCGGAGCTGCTGGATTCCAACGTATCCAGCGTGCGCGCAGAAGTGGACGCCGCGGTCCTCGTGAGTACCTCTTCGGCGGACACGTGGGTGCTTCATCTGGAGTTCCAGACAAGCCCAGACCCGGCGTTGCCGAGGCGCCTACACGATTACAACCGGCTCCTGGCCCATCAACACGGCCGACCGGTGGTGAGCGCTGTGGTGCTGCTACGACCTGCCGCTGCAAGCAAATCGGTGCGCGGCCGGTACATGGAGCACTGGCCGGACGGCAGGCTGGCGCTGCTGTTTCGATATCAGGTCATTCGAGCATGGACTCTCCCAACCGAGGCCTTCTTGGACGGGCCGCTCGCGCTGGCACCACTCGCGGTGCTCCCCGAGCTGTTTCGGACCGGGATCAGCCCCGCGGAGCGAATCGACCGCGTGCGATGGGTGATCGAGCAGATCAGAGCCCGCCAGAATCAGGATCCAGACGCCGCTCGCGAGCGATTGGTGCTCGCGGCGACGTTCTTCGTGCTAGGCTTACGATACCGAGCAGATGACGCGCGTCGTCTGCTGGGAGGAGCACGTGAGATGCGCGACTCGCTGACATATCAGGCAGTGCTTGAAGAGGGTCGCGCCGCGGGCGTGGCGCAGGGCGTGGAGCAAGGCGCCGCGCAAGGACGGCGGGCCGAGGCCAGGCGCTTCACTTTGCGAATCGGCGAGCGCCGGTTTGGCGCCCCTCCATCAGCCGTGGTGGCGCGGCTCGAGGCGATGACCGAGGTGGACGAGATCGAGCGCATCGGCCTGGCTCTCCTGACAGCCAGTTCCTGGGCAGCGGCCTTCGAGGGCTGACTCAACCCGTCCCCCAGCGACCCCCGCGTTGACACGACGGAAGTGACCGGGCACAATGTCCTCTGCCCGTTTGCCCTAACTTGGGCATCGCTCCTGCTGGAGGTTGCTCCTCGTGAAGAAGCTCGTCGCGGCCGCCGTGCTGCTCGTTGCGATCGTCGCCTACATGCCCGCGCAGCCCGTGCCCGTGGCCTTTGCCCAGGCTTCCCCTTCGCCAGTCGCCTCACCGGCGGCGTCGCCTTCACCCGTGGCCGGCCCCACGCCGCGCGCGGGTGGTTTCCCGTTTGAGCTAGCCACACCGCTGGCGGCCGGCGGAGCCGCCGCCTTGCTCGGTGGGGGCCTCATGCTCTGGCGGGGGTGCGGGCGACGCTAGGCTACCCAGGCGCCAGGCGGCGCCGCCCACCTCTCGCCCGGATGCAGCGGGCGGCGGCGTTTGCGCTCGTCCTCTCTGGGGGGATCGCGCTCGCCGTGGGCGGTGGCGCACACGTAGAGCGGTGGCAGGAGCTCACGGCCTGGGAGCGCTCAGACGAGGCCGCCCGCGTCCAGGCGCGGCTCGAAGCGCCGGCGGCTGTCATCGTCGCCGCGGATGAACCGGCACCTGCTCTGATCACCGAATGGCAGCGGCCCACCGCGCCGCCACCCGCGCCAACCGCGACCACTCGCGTGATGCCCCCCGTCGTCGCCGACCGCGGGGATCGCGCCGCCGCGGGCCCGGCCCCTACGCCCGCGCCGCCGCGTCGCGACTTCGCGGCTCCCGAGGAGATCGAGCTGGGAGCGGTGGAGTTCCGCTACCTGGAGCCACCCGAGCCAGGCGCCCACGCCCGACTCGCCGTCACCTTGAAGAACGCCGCGGAGGCGCCCACACGCGGAATCAGCCTGGCTCTCCCCACCCGCTGGCTGGATCGCTTCACCATCATCGGCGCCGCGCCCGGAGCGCTGGCCGACCGCGCCGAGACCGACGGTCTCCGTTACTTCGATTTTGAGGGCCTGCCCGCAGCCAACGAACGCGGCATTGAGCTCCATCTGACCGCGCGGGACGACGACATCGATCCACCCACCGTCCGCCTGCTCCTCACCGGCGGCGACGCCCTTGGAGAGACCCGACCGCGCACGCTCGCCCCGCCGCCGCGCCCCGGATTCGTCAAGGTGCTGGACCTCCCATCGCTGGGCATCCGTACAGGCGTCGTTCCGACCGCCTGGGAGCCACCGCCCTTCGTGGTCGGCCAGCTCAACAACTCAGCGCGTCTGAACCAGGGCAACACCGTTCTCATCGGCCACCTGAATGGATTGGCCGGCAACGTGTTTGCCAATCTGGACCGGATCCAGGTTGGGGACACCATCGTGGCCCAGTCGCGCGGAGTAGACACCCCGTTCGTGGTCAGCGACACGCTCATTCTGCCGAACGACGATCAGGCGCCCATGCTAGAGAGCGACGATCCCAGACTCACCCTGATGACCTGCACCGGCCACTGGGACCCTCTCGCGCGCGAGTACTCACACCGGTTCTGGGTCATCGCCGAGCCGCCCGAGCTGGCGCGTGCCAGGATTCGCGCGAACGAGGAAGCAATCGCCGCCGCGCTGGCCGCCGAGACAGCCGCCGTCCCCACGCCAGCGCCCCCCAGCGCCATTCGCGCCGCCGCGTCGCCCACACCCCGCGCGGCTGTCCCGCGACAGCCCGGCGCGGGCATCGAGGTCAAATTCCCACCAAACGGTGCTCGAGTCACCCGCGAGCTCGCGGTCCAGGGTATCCAGACCAGGCCCACGCCCGCGGGCGGTCACGTCTGGATGTTCGTGCGTCCGCTGGTGCAGGGTGGCCGCTGGTATCTGGTGCCATCGGAGATCACGGCCGGAGCAGACGGCCAGTGGCTCCAAGATCTCACCCTTGATGGCCCGCCGAACATCCGCCATGAGATCCGCGTTGGCGTCGTTGACGCGGAGACCCATCGGCTGCTGGTCGATGGGCTGAGACGCAGGCCCGGCGAGCCGCTCGCGGGGCTGCCGGAGAGATTCTCGGACGACGCCCGGGTGGTGGTCACCCGTCTATGATCGGGCGTTGTACGTGACGAGAGCTTCCGCCCCCACCGAGGGCAGCACCCTGGTCACCGCGCTCGGCGACGAGCCCCTGGCCCCCCTGGTCCTGTCCCGGCACCTCGACATCCAGCGCGTAGTCTGCGTGGGGGGGCGCCCAATCGTCGCCTGGCGCGTTGAACCGCTGCTGGCCATGCTCAGACGTGAGCAATGCGATGCCGATTGGCTTCCGCTTGACTCCGACGACGTGCCGGACGGAGTCGCGGCGCTCGAAACCGTCCTGCCCACGGATGGGCACATCGTGTTCGACCTCACGAACGCCCACGGTATCGTCGGATTCGCGCTGTACGACGTCGCTCACCGCCGCGAGCGGCAGGCGCCCGATCGCGCTCGGCTCATCCGCATTGACTGGAGCGACCGGGTCATCCGCCCCCTGGCTCCGGACGATTCCTCGCCACAGCCGGTGGAGGCCTCGCTGCAGATCGGTGAGTACCTGGAGCTGTACGGCAAGCGCCTGCAGGGCGTGGAGCGCGCGCGGGGTAGCCATGGCCGTTTCGGACCCGCCGCGCGCCGAATCGCGCACGCACTGGAGCGAGCGGAGCCGGTGCTGGAGGCCGTCCACCGAGGCGCGTGGGACCGACCGCTTCGCATACGGGACGGACGGTCAGCGCTGCGCATGGCGGGCGAGCTAGCGGACTACGGACTCCTCCATGTAGAGGGCCGCCACGTCAGTGCGACCAGCCTGCAAGCATTCGAGTACCTCCACGGCCGTTGGCTGGAGGAGTACCTCTTCGAGATTGCTGACACGTCTGGCCAATTTGACGATGCTGCGTCCGGCGTGCGCTTCGTCTGGAGCCCAAATGGAGGCCCAACCGAGGCGGTGGCCAATGAGATCGACTTCGTGGGAACCGCCGGCGGCCGCGCCACGGTTGCCTCCTGCAAGACCGGCTTCCGAGACGTGAATGCTCCGCTGTACGAGCTGCTCACCGTGGCGGAACGCGCCGCGGGGCGATCGGTTGTCACCGTTTTCGCCACCAGCGAGGTGCTAGATCGGCACGCGCGCCACCGCGCCTCGGCGCTGGGTGTCCGAGTCATCGACCGACAACGGCTGCAGGACGAGTCGCTCGTGTTGAGGATCCTGTTGGGGGATGGCGCCATCCCGGCACCCGTTGAATCACGACGCCCTGACCGTCGGGAGCGCCGACGCTAGCGCAAGTGCGGTCCCGTTACTACCTCATCGAGGAGCTCATCCAACAGGCCGGTCTCCGCCGCCAGATCCAGCACCGTATAGCGCCGACGAATCTGACGCGCCCGTCGCACCGATTCGGCCACCTGATCGAGCGGGATCCCGATGTCCCCTGGAGTACTCGGGCACGCAGCCGTTCGGAGTAACGCTCGGAGCTCGGCCACCGGCATGAGCTGGTCGAGGAGTCGTCCTTTTAGGCGCGGCCATCGGCGCGACAGTAGCTCCAGCCGCTTCCGCAGCAGATCGGATTCCGGGTGCTTGGCGAGCGACTCCGCCACCGCCGCGTCCGCGCGAGGTCCCGCCGGAAACGATCCCCGCACACGGGTGGCCACGGAATTCGGACTCTCCAGACGCTCGCACAGTCGCTCCACGTCAACGCCGCTCAGATCGCGCGCAAGCAGATGCTCGTACAGCGCGCTCACGATCACCGTACCCACTGCCACCTTGTGGCCGTGAGACGGCGATTGTCCCGCCACAGTGTGGCCGTCCATCTCCCACAGGTGACTGAGCTGATGCTCACTGCCGCTGGCCGGCCTGGACGACTGCATCACCTGCATCGCGAGACCAGAGCGAACCAGCCCCGTCACGAGTCGTTCGACGGCAACCACATCGCCATCCATCGTCAGGTGCGGATCCGCCAGTGTGCGTCGGAGCGGCCGTTGCACCGTCAGCCACGCAGCGTCAGACCACTCCTCCGCGCCAACCGCCCGCGCCACCAGCCAGTCCGCGCCAGCCGTCACTTTGCCAATCAGGTCCCCGTAGCCCCAGGAGGTCAGGTAAGACGGTGCGGCCGCGAGCACATCGAGATCCGCTACGACCGCCCGGGGCGCCGCGCACGCCATGGTCTGCTTCACGCCATCCCGCGTGATCGCCGCACCGTATGCCGCGTAGCCGTCCATGGAGGCCGCGGTTGCCGCGACCATGTACGGCGCGCCAGCGCGATCGGCGGCCAGCTTCACCAGATCATTTACCGTTCCCGAGCCGACTGCGATCGGGATCTCGCCCGTCAACTGCCGCTCAATCTCCAATACCCGGTCGAAGTCCGCGTGCAGCGGCGCCTCGCCACCAAGAATTAGCGGTGACAATGCAGCGGCGCCAAGCTGCGACTGGATAGCGCTGCCCGCCACACCCCACGTGGTCGCATCGGCCACGACGCGTGCCCTGTGTCCGGCGAAGCAGTGCCGAAACACCTCGCCCACGGAGGCCAGCGCACCGCACGCCACGAGCACGGAGACGGTATCGGATGCCTCAGACAGTGCCCGGCCAAACGACCCGGCGCGCGCGGCGGGCCCCACCTGTCAGGCGCGCTCGGCCGCGGCCGTCTGCAGGTTCGCCAACACGTGCATCTGCGCGGCCGTGGCGGGATACAAGTCGCGATACACCCGGTATAGCGGCTCGTACGCCGCGCTGGCCTCAGGCCGGGGCATCACCACGGACTCCACGGCGTTCCACCGCGTGTTGGGCGCCACCAGGCCGCACGCCATTCCCGCCAGCATCGCGTCGCCGTAGGATGCCCCAATCGTCAGCCGGGGAATGACCTGGGGAATGCCCAGCACGTCCGTGACGATCTGCGGCCAGAGTCCCCCGCGCGTGCCGCCACCCACCGCTACCAGGCGCTTGATGCCGGCGCCCGCCGCGTCCATGGTCTCCACGATGTGCCGCGTGCCGAACGCCGTACCCTCCAGCAGCGCTCGGTACAGATGGCCCCGCCCGTGGTCCAGGGTGAGACCGCAGATCAGACCGCGCGCCCGCGGATCACTGAACGGCGAGCGCTCCCCCGCGAAGTACGGGAGGACCACCAGTCCATTCGAGCCCGGCGGGACAGCGGCGGCCTCCTCCGTCAGCTCCGAGAACGGGAGACCCTGCACGATCTCCTGGAGCCAGAGCGTCAGCGCCCCCGACGTCGCCAGCCCCGCTCCAAACGTGAGCGAGTCCTCCAGCGCGCCCGTGGTCAGCCAGAGGCTGGGATGCGGCCGGGGATCGCTCACCACCGCCACCACCACCAGGGTGGTGCCGTACATCAGCATCACATCGCCCGGGTCCCGAACGTCCACGCTAAGTGCTTCGGACCACGCGTCAATCGTCCCCGCCGCCACCGGGATGCCGGTTGGCAAGCCCGCCTCAGCTGCCGGTCCCGCCCGCAGCATACCCACCGTCTCGGCAGGCCACACCAGCCGCGGGAGCGGCAATCCGGGAATCACCTGCTCGATCCACTCTGGAATCCAGGCCCGCGCGAAGATGTCGTGGAACGGCTCGCACTGGCTGGCTGAGAGATGGTCCAGCACGTACTCCCCCGTAAGGCGCTGGACGACGTAGCTATTTGCCATGAGGAGCTGCCGCGTTCGCGACCACACATCCGGCTCGTTACGTGCCAGCCAGGCGAGTTTGGGACCAACAGCCTGGCTCGTGAGCGCGGTGCCGCAACGCTCCAGAATCGCCTCCGCCCCAAAATGGTCCGTGAGCTCCGCGATCTCCCGCTCCGAGCGCGTGTCCACGCCGTAGAGGATTGCGGGCCGCAGCGGGGCCCCGTTCTCATCCGCGGGGAGCAGCGTAGCCCCGATGCCGCTCACGCACACGGCCGCGATCTGGCCCTGCGCTTTGGTGGCGGCGGCGAGCTCGCGGCTGAGTGCAACGAAATCCGCCCACCAGATGTGCTGCGCATCATGCTCGAACCAGCCGGGCCTCGGGCGCGAAGTTGCGTGCGGGCGCTCGGCAGTTGCCACTACCGAACCGTCCGGCCGCGCCACCACGCCCTTCGAGCCTGACGTGCCGATATCGATGCCCAGCAACAAGTCGCTCACGCCACGATTATCACGACTGGGTATCGATCGGACCAGCCTCGGCCGTACGTGCATACACGCTGTCTATACTTCCTTCCCAAGGCGGGGGTGACCACATGGCTGTTCCAGATGGCTGTTAACGACCGCAACACGGAGCCGCGTCACCGGACGTCGCCGCGCCCGAACCTTTCGCTCAATCGCGCGGCGCGCCGCGGCCAGCGCACTGAGGATGAGCGCCTCCTCGTTCGTCCAACCGCGGAGCAGGCCGCCTTCACCCACACGGATCCATGGCGCGTCCTCCGGATCACCGGTGAGTTCGTGGCCGGGTTCGACGCGTTGGCGGACCTCGGCGCGGCGGTAACCATCTTCGGCTCCGCCCGCGTCCCAGCCACCGACCCTCAGTACGATCTCGCTGTGGCCGTTGCGCGGCGTCTGGGCAAGGCCGGCTTTTCCATCATCACCGGCGGTGGTCCCGGCATTATGGAGGCCGCCAACAAAGGCGCGCGCGAGGCGGGTGCACGCTCCGTTGGCTGCGCCATTGAGCTGCCGCGAGAACAGGGCGTCAATGAATATGTTGACGACGTCGTCAACTTTCGGTACTTCTTCGTGCGGAAGACCATGTTCGTCAAATACGCAGAGGCGTTCGTGATCTTCCCGGGCGGATTCGGCACGCTCGATGAGCTCTTCGAGGCGCTCACTCTGATCCAGACAGAGAAGATCCGCCATTTCCCCGTGGTCCTGGTGGGGCATGACTACTGGGATGGCCTCCTCTCGTGGATCAGGGAGACGGTTCTGGCAGAGGGGAAGGTGAGCGAAAAGGACCTGGACCTGCTGGCCTGCAGCGACGACCCCGCCGAGATCGAGCACATCATCATTGAGAACGTGAAGCAGCAACGTTCGCTGCTGTCTACCGACGAGACCATCCGCGACTAGCGTCGGCCGGTTTGGCCAAAACAAGGGATAAGGGAGTGGGACCATGCCCAAGATCGAGCGATACAGTCACGGGACGCCATCCTGGACGGACCTCGCCACCACCGACGATGAAGGCGCGGTCGCCTTCTACTCGGCGCTCTTCGGATGGAAGGACAACCCCGTTCCAATGGGGCCCAACGCCTTCTACCACATGTTTGAGCTGAACGGTGTGTCCGTGTCCGCCATGCGAGTGTTGGAGCCCGCTGAGCGAGAGATGGGCGTGCCCCCACACTGGACCACGTACTTCTCCGTGGACAACGTGGACGAAGCCACCGAGCGCGCTGCCGCGGCGGGAGGGACAGTGGTGATGCCCTGCACGGACGTCTTCGACGCGGGCCGGATGTCGATGGTGCAGGACCCACAGGGTGCCTATTTCGCTCTCTGGCAGGCCAAGACACACATCGGGAGCGGCCTGAAGAACGAGCCCGGGACCATCGGCTGGACCGAGCTCATGACCAGCGATCTCGCGGCGGCCAGCTCCTTCTACGAGAAGACGTTGGGCGTGACCTCCAGCAAGATGGGGGACATGGACTACACGCTGTTGAACGTGGGCGCAGAATCCGTGGCCGGCGCCATGGGCATCACGGCCGAGATGGGGCCCATCCCGCCGCACTGGGCTACCTACTTCCAGGTGGCAAGCGTGCGCGCGGCGGCGGAGAAGGCCACGGGCCTCGGGGCAACGGTCATCGCCGGTCCCATGGAGGTGCCGGGCGTCACCTGGTTCGCCGTGCTAGACGATCCGCAGGGGGGGAAGTTCGGAATCATCGGCCCAGAGAACGGCTAGCTCATCGCCCCGGCGCCGCGCTGGAGCTACCCCCCGCTCACCAGCGCGGCGCCGGCCACGATCAGCATGATTCCGAACCACTGCCAGGGCGACAGTCGCTCGCCCAGGAACGCCATCGAAAGTCCCGCCAGGAACAACGGGCTGGTCCCGGCGATCGGCGTCACCACGGCTACGGTACCCACCTGCAGCGCGAAGAACTGAAGCCCAAACGCCACCACGTCAGATAGGAACGCCATGACGGCGGCCATGAGCAGGCTACGCCGAGTGACGGACGTGAGCAGGACCGCGCCGTGCTGGTACTTCTGGCTCGACGCAACCACGGCGGACATCACGATGGTGGGCACCAGGATCCGCAGCCAGACCGTCTGAAGCACGGTCAGGCTGGTGACGCCAATCTTCCAGATCACGAAGCTGAACGACCAGCAGGACACCGCGCCTAGCACCAGCAGGACGCCCGCGCGGCTGATCTTCGAATGGCGCCATCGGTCTGGTCGCCCGTTCAGCAACGAGGCGCCGACGACGATCACGGTGGCCCCAGTGACCGCCGCGAACCCCGGACGCTCGCCCAGGAGGACCGTTGCCACCAGGATCGTGCCGATCACGCTGAGCTGCGTGATGGCGTACGCGATGGAGACGTCCAGGCGGACGATCGCACGGGTGTACATGCTCCAGGCCGCAACCGGGCCTAAGAACCCGCCCACGATAACCCACGGCACGGCCGGGTCCATCTTGAACTCGCGCCAGCCACCGGTCACCAGGGCGATCGCGCTCAAGATGCCCAGCGAGACGGGCCAGCGGATCGCCAGGAACAGCGTGGGCGGCAGCGACGTGACGGCCTTCTTGGCAGCAACCTGGGACAACGCCAGAAACAGCGCGGCCAGGAACGCCAGAACCTCCGCGGGCAGGCCCACGCGCTACCGCGAGCGACCGCTGAGCCGGGGCGACGTCGCGGGACGGATCAAACGGGAGCCGTGACGACCACGTGGGCCGGGTAACCGATCTCCGCGAGCGCTTCCACGAGTCGCTCCGTGTCCAATACGGATGGATCCCGTTCCACGCGCACGCGCCCCGTCCTCTCGTCGATCTCGGCGTCTAACACCCCGGGCAGCATCCAGAGCTCCTGCGCCACCAGCGCCACGGCGGACGTCACGCAGCAGCTTGTCCCCACTGCCGGGCGATCGACGATGCCGGGTATGTCCAGCTCAGTCCACACGGCTTCCGCACTCACGGCGTAATCCTACAACGCCTGGTCAAAGGCCATCCCATGCCGCCTCGGCGCGCGGCCGCGTACCCAATACCCGGCACCGGGACGGCAGGCGCGTTGCTGGCCTCCTCCTAACGGGCGGATAAACCACGCCCGCGACCAGCGCTCGCCGGGCACTCGCCGGCCGGAGTCGTCAAGGCGACGGCGGTCGCGGGTGCTCGGGACGACCACCGACCCGATACCAGGCCGACAAAGACCCACCTATCGAGCGGTCATACCGCCGTCGATGGTGATCACTTCGCCCGTGACGAACGCCGAAACGTCCGACGCCAGGTACACGGCCAGCGAGCCGATCTCATCCGGCCTCCCGAAGCGGCGTTGGGGCACGATTCGTAGCGCGTGCTTCGCCACCTCTGGGTCCGCTTGCAGGCTCGCCGTCATGTCCGTGGCGATGTACCCCGGCGCAATCGCGTTCACCCGCACGCCGTACCGTGCCCACTCAACCGCCAGGGCCCGCGAGAGCTGCGACACCGCCGCCTTGCTAGCGCAGTACCCCACCACCCCCGGCACGCCCATCTCGCCAAACGCGGACGACATGTTGATAACGACCCCGCCACCGCGCTTGATCATCGCCGGCCCGAACGCCCGGCACCCGTAGAACACCCCATTCACGTTGGTGTCCATCAGCCGCTGCCATTCCGCCGGGTCAGTCTCCGCGAGCGGCGACTCCACGACGATGCCCGCGTTGTTCACCAGCACGTCCGGGACGCCGAGTGCGTCGGCGACCAGCTCGGCGAGCGCACTGACCGAGTCCCAGCTCGTGACGTCGCACGCAACAGGGACGGCTCGCCGACCCAGCGCCGTGACATCGTCCACCACGCCCCGCAGGCCGTCCAGCGAGCGGGCCGTCACGGCCACGTCCGCCCCCGCCGCCGCCAGCGCCACGGCCACCGCCCGGCCAAGCCCACGGCTCGCCCCGGTCACCACCGCCACCCTGTTGAGGAGGGGCGGCACGTTCTCGACACGATTGCTCATGCCGTCTGGTGTACACGGCAAGTACGTCCCGCGGCCAGCGCTACACTGAGCCGTGCACCAGGACAGGGATCACAAGGCGCGATTTCTCGGTCTACGTGAGCCCGCCGTGGCCCTGAGCGACTTTGCCCTGGCGGCGCTCAACGCCTTCCTCACCTGGCGCGTGTGGCAGCACATTCACGGCCCGCCCGCTTCTCGCATCGCGTGCGTCCTGTTCTTTGGCTCCGGCGTCACGGGCCCCCTGCTGGGCGGTCTCGTGCACGGCTGGCTGGACCCCACGGGCGCGTCCGCGCGGCGTCTCTGGACCGCCACGCTGCTGAGCGTCGGCGTGACTGGCTTCGCCACGGAGCTTGCGGCCATCGAGGCCGCGATGCTCACCAGACCAAACGTCGCGCGCGCAGTCGCCCTTGGAAAGCTCACGGTCTACGGATGGCTCGCGTCGCGGGTCACCCAGAACTTCGCCCTGGCCATCGGCAGCTCGGCCGTTGCTGCCACCAGCCTCCTGCTCGGCCTCACGCGGCTGGCCCGGACCGTCCGGGCGCCGGGTGCCGCGGTGGGACTCGTCGGCGTCCTGCTGGCGTTCTTAGCCGCCGCTATCCAGGCCACGCGGTTCTCACTCCACTCCCGACTGGCCGACCACAACACCCTCTACCACCTCATCCAGGGAGGGGCCATGCTCGTCCTCTACCGATCGGCCCGCATGCTGCTGGCCGCGCGACCGTGAGCCCGATCCTCAACGACGTGCACTCGCGGCTCAACGAGACCCGCGTGGCGCGCGTGGTGCGACCGCGCACCGCCCCGGACCTGCAGCGCACTCTCCGATCACTCCCGCGGGGAAGCCACGTGAGCCTCGCTGGCGCCCGCCACGCCATGGGTGGTCAGCAGTTCGGCGAGAGCGCCATCCATGTGGACACCATGGCCATGACGGAGATCCTATCTCTTGATCCGGAACGGGGTATCGTGGACGTTCAGGCGGGTGTCACCTGGCCCCTCCTGATCCAGGGGCTCACCGGGCTTCAGGGGGACTCCCCAGGCACCTGGGGCATCGTCCAGAAGCAGACGGGCGCGGATGAGCTGACCCTGGGCGGCGCCCTCGCCGCGAACATCCATGGGCGCGGCCTTTCGCTGGGCCCCATCGTCGACGACGTGGAGTCGTTCACCCTGGTGGACCCCGACGGCGAATTGCGCGCTTGCAGCCGAACCGAGCATCCGGAGCTCTTCAGCCTCGCCATTGGTGGCTACGGCCTGTTTGGGATCATCAGCACCGTGCAGCTCCGGCTGCGCCGACGGCGGAAGGTTCGCCGCGTCGTCGAGTTGATGGACGTGCGCGATGTCACGGCCGCCGTGGAGACCCGAATCCGAGAAGGCTATCTGTTCGGCGATCTCCAGTTCTTCATCGACGAGCGGTCCGACGATTTCATGCGTCGCGGCATCTTCTCCTGCTACCTGCCCGTCCAAGATGACACGCCTATGCCCGCCGCCGAGCGCCAGCTTAGCTCGCAAGACTGGGCCCAGCTCATCACACTGGCGCACACTGACCGCGCCCGCGCGGTGGAGCTGTACGTCCAGTACTACCTCTCCAGCTCTGGACAGCTCTACTGGTCAGACACGCACCAGCTCAGCGAGTATCTGGACGGCTACCACCTCGCGCTGGACGCCGCTACCGTTGCTCCGGTCCCCGGCTCAGAAATGATCAGCGAGCTCTACGTGCCCCGTGAGCGGCTTCCCGACTTCATGGAGCGCCTGCGCGCCGACTACCAGCCAGGCCCCAGCCCCGTCATCTACGGAACCATCCGGTTCATCGAGCCGGACACGACCACCGTGCTCGCCTGGGCGCGCGAACGCTGGGCGTGCATCGTCCTCAATCTCCACGTTGACCATTCGCCGGCGGGCATTGCGCTGGCGGCCGAGCGGTTCCGCCGACTGATCGATCACGCGCGTGCGCTGGGCGGCAGCTACTATCCCACATATCATCGCTGGGCCACCCGGGACCAGGTCCTGGCGTGCCATCCCGCATTCCCACGCTTCCTCGAACTGAAACGGCGGTACGACCCGCGCGGCGTGTTCCAGAGCACCTGGTATCGCCACCACGTGAAGCTGCTGGGAGGAACGTAGCTCGCGCTGAGGATGGATTGAGCGCTACGATGCTACGCTCAGCCAACGAGTGGCTCGATCTGCCGGGCGAGGATTGCCGCGCATGAAGATCACAGACATCGAGATCGTCAAACTCAATGGGCCGCCGCTCTCGCAGCCGGTCCGGCCGGCCTGGACGCCCGGCGGCAGCCGCCGTAGCCAGGACGCCACCCTGTTCAAGGTCAGCACGGACGAGGGCATCACCGGCTGGGGCGCCACCTACGCCGGCGAGCTCCCCGGTGCGGTTGAGAGCTTCATGAAGCCAAAGCTCATCGGCGCGGACCCCTTCGCGCTCGAACAGCACGCCCGCATCTTCCGCAACGTCGGTGCCGCCTGGGGGCTGGAAATTGCCCTGTGGGACATCATCGGTAAGGCCTGTGGACAGCCCCTCTACAAACTGTGGGGCGGCGCCCGCGACCGCGTGCCTGGCTACGCGAGCTGCATGGAGATGCGCTCCGGCGAGCAGCGGGCGGAGGACGCCGCCGCCCGCCGCGCCGAGGGTTGGCGCGCCATCAAGCTGCGCCTCCACGCCAATACCATCAAAGAGGACATCGCCCAGGTAGAGGGTGTGCGCCGCGCCATGGGCAACGACTTCACCATTCTCGTAGACGCGAATCAGGCCCAGATTCCCGGCACACCCATGCCGGAGGAGGGGCCAGTCTGGACGTACGAGCGCGCGCTGCAGACTGCGCGTGAGCTTCAGCAGCTTGGCGTGTTCTGGCTGGAGGAGCCGCTGAACCGCTACGACTTCGAAGGCCTGGCCCGCTTGTGCGAAAACGTGGACATGTACATCTCCGGCGGAGAGAACAACCGCGGCCTTCACGAGTTTCGCTGGCTCATCGAGCGCAACGTTTACGACGTGATCCAGCCAGAGTCCATGGTCTCAGAGACCATGTCTGGCCTGCGCAAGATCTGCTCCATGGCGGAGATGCACCGGAAGCTGGTGGCGCCCCACCACGGCGGCGGGGGCGTGGGACTGGCGGCCCACCTGCACCTGGCGTGTGCCGTGCCAAACTCCACGTACTTCGAGATGCTGTGCGAGCCGCCCATCATGACCACAGACGATTTCCAGTGGTACCTCAAGGAGCCGCTCCGGGTGAACGCGGATGGCGACATCGTGGTACCGTCCGGGCCCGGACTCGGGGTGGAGCCAGATCCAGATCTGGTGGCCCGTTATCGGGTAGGCTAGCCCGACCGGAGCAGCAGGGAGAGAGCGCGTGATCGATAAGATTGTCCGCGGGATGGACGAGGCCGTGGCAGACATCCGCGATGGCGCCACGTTGCTCATCGGCGGATTTGGCGGGGCTGGAGTCCCGTTTCAGCTAATCGACGCGGTGATTCGCACCGGAGCCCGAGACCTCACCATCGTGACCAATAACTCCGGTAACAATGAAGAGGGGATCGCGCTCTTTTTCAAGCACCGGCGCGCAAGCAAGCTCTGCTGCTCCTTCCCCGTGACGGCGACCTCCTACCACTTCCGCCAGGCATTCGAAGAAGGCGGCGTGGAGCTGGAGCTGATCCCCCAGGGGACGCTGGCGGAGCGCATCCGTGCGGCCGGCGCCGGAGTTGGCGGGTTCTATACCCCGACCGGTGTGGGCACGCTCGTGGCGGAAGGCAAGGAGACGCGCCAGTTGGACGGCCGCACCTACGTACTCGAGCGTCCGCTCAAGGGAGATTTCGCCCTGGTTCGCGCGCACCGCGCCGACCGATACGGCAACCTGGCCTACAAGTTCGCCATGCGCAACTTCAATCCGGTCATGGCCACGGCCGCTACGACGGTCATCGCCGAGGTGGACCAGATCGTGGGAGAGGGCGAGATCGCCCCGGACGACGTGCACACGCCGGGCATTTACGTGGACCGCGTGGTGCAGATTGGCAACGGGTGAGGCGGGAGGACCGAACATGATGAAGCGACCCTGGACGCCTGATGAGATGGCGGAGCGCGTTGCCAACGCGCTGCCAGACGGCTCCTACGTAAACCTCGGCATTGGCATGCCCACGGCGGTGGCGGCCCACGTGCCACCGGGCCGCGAGATCATCTACCACAGCGAGAACGGCATTCTGGGTATGGGGCCGCCCCCGGCGCCGGGCGACGAGGACCCAAACCTGGTCAACGCGGGCAAGCAACCGATCACGTTGATCCCCGGCGCGTCCATCTTCCACCACGCCGATTCGTTCGCCATGATCCGTGGCGGACACATCGACATCGCCGTGCTGGGTGGCATGCAGGTCTCGGCACAGGGGGATCTGGCCAACTGGATCGTGGGTGGCCAGAAGCTCGGCAGCATCGGCGGCGCCATGGACCTGGCGGTTGGAGCCAAGCGGGTGTTCGTGATGATGCGCCACGTGGACAAGAGCGGAGATTTGAAAATCGTCGACCGCTGCACGTATCCACTCACGGGTGAGCGTTGCGTCTCAATGATCTTCACCGACCTGGCCGTGATCGACGTGACGACGGAGGGCCTGGTTGCGCGCGAGCTCGCGCCTGGCCATTCCCTGGAGGACGTTCAGCGGGTCACCGGGCCCCGGCTGCGGATGGCGGTCGCCGTCGGCTAGGCGGGGCTAACCAGTCCGCGTTGCCTGGCACGCCTCGATGAAGGCGGCAAAGATCCGTCTGCTCGGCTCGTGGAACCCCACCAGATCCTCTGGGTGGAACTGCACGCACATCACCCACCTGTGCTCCTCACTCTCGAGCGCCTCGATGACTCCATCCGTGGCCCAGCCCACGGCACGCAGCCCCCGACCGAGGTCCTGGACCGCCTGGTGGTGGTGGGAGTTCACCTCGAATCGATCCGCGCCCAAAATCTCAGCCAGGCGCGAGTCCTCCGCCAGCCACATCCCGTGGGCCAGTCGATCCCGTTGAGCCCCTGACTGGGGATGCGCTACGCCAGCAGATGGCAGATCCTGGACCAGCGTCCCCCCCAGCGCCACATTCAGGACCTGCTGCCCGCGACAGATACCCAGGATGGGCCGATCCTCCGCCAGCGCGGCGCCCGCGAGCTCCAGCTCCAGCTCGTCCAGCACCTCGTCGACGATCACGGTGGGGTGAGCATCCTCTCCGAATCGCGCCGGCGCCACGTCCCATCCACCCGGAAACAGCACCCCGTCCACCGCCGCGAGTGCCCGCTGCACAGCCGCGCCGCTACTCATCGGCGGGATGAACAGGGGCACTCCCCCGGCCGCCACCAGGGCATCCACGTACGTTAATCGCAGGCGCGCGTACGCCGCGCTCTCAGGGTTGCTGCCGATGTGCCTGCCGATCGGTATGCCGATGAGTGGCAGGTGATTTCCGCTGGTCATAGAGACGCTCCACACTGTCGCCCGCCCCCGGGAACCCGGCATTCTAGATGGTCCGATCCATCAGCGAGGCCGAGGCACACTGGCGAGCGGGCCACCGACTACCGGTCGGGGCGACAATTTCGTGCGCGGCGGCTATACCCAGGCAGCGCTGAGAATCCTGGGATCCGCCGCCCCACGCTCTGGCTGCTCGGCATCATCCTGTTTGGCCTGTTCTCGCTGGCTGAGCGGATCCTGTGCCCCTGGTACGATAAGAGCTAGCTCGGGTCCTTGCCGGCCCGCACTGCATGAGCCGCGACATTCTGGACCTTGAGCCACCTGTCCCCGATCAACGGCTGAGCTATGGGGAGCTGCCCCAGCAGTTCGGCGATCTGCGACTGCCAGCGGGGCCCGGACCGCACCCCGTGGTCGCGGCGATTCACGGCGGCTACTGGCGCGCGCAGATTGACCTCACGTACTACGGTCATCTGTGCGCGGCGCTCACCACGCTGGGCTACGCCACGTGGAACATTGAGTATCGCCGCGTCGGACACGCCGGCGGCGGGTGGCCAGGGACGTTCCTGGATGTCGCCGCGGGCGTGGATCACCTCGGAGCGCTGGCCACGCGGTTCCCGCTGGATCTTGACCGGGTGGTACTGGTGGGGCACTCCGCGGGCGGGCACCTGGCGCTCTGGAATGCCGCTCGGCGCAAGATGCCCGCGGGAGATCCGCTGGGCAGCGCAAATCCGCTGCCACTCCGAGGCGTTGTCTCACTCGCCGGTCTGACGGACCTGCGGCGCGGGTACGAGCAGAGTCTCGGTGGCGCCATCATCGAACGGCTGCTGGGCGGTACCCCCACCGAGCAACCAGAGCGGTACGTGGCGGCCTCGCCAATCGAGCTGCTGCCGCTGGGCGTGCGCCAGGTGCTCCTGCACGGCACGGCGGATCTCAACGTGCCGATCGAGCAGAGCACCGCCTACGCGGCCCGCGCCAGGACGGCGGGCGACCAGGTGGAGCTGTTCGAGCTACCTGGTGCCGACCACTTCGTCATCGTGGACCCGCGGACCGCTGACTGGCAGGCGGTGCCGCGCGCCATCGGCGCGGTCCTCGCCTGACACGCCGCCGCCCTATAGGTCGTCGACGCGGATCTCCAGGACGGGAAATTCCCGCGGCCGCGTCACATACGCCCCCCCCCCCCGAGGTGATCTCGAAGGTGTTCCCGTCGCCTGGGAAATCCCAGAGGTCCTCTGCCTTGAGTTAGACGGCGTGCGTCGCGGCCAGAGCAGCGCTCCCGATGATCCAGTACGTGGCCGCGCGGCGTACTGGGGACATGCCGGGGGGAGATCGCTATGGACACGTCCGCCAAGTCACGCATCACGTACGGCAGCTATCTCGGGCTGGATCGCATCCTCGGATCGCAGGAGCCGCGGGCCCCCGCTGAGCTCGGAGCCACCGTGCACGCTGCCGAGCACTTCTTCATCGTTGTCCACCAGTCGTTCGAGCTGTGGTTCCGCCAGGAGCTGCTGGACCTCAGTCGCGCCACGGTCGCCCTGGGCTTCAACGAGCTGGATCCGGAGCTCGCGCTGGAACATCTCCAGCGCATCGCGGCCATCCAACGCCTGCTGTGCCAGCAGATGGTGTTGTTCGATCACCTCTCCCCGCGCAGCTTTCTGGCTTTCCGTCCGTATCTGGGGAGCGCCAGCGGGGCAGACTCTGAACAGTGGCACAAGGTTGAGCAGGCTCTGGGACTGGGTGGGCGCCCCAGCGCGCTCTACGACGCGTTCCTGGCCGCCGTAGAGCGGGCCGGCCTCACCTTGGACAAAGTCTACCGCGAGCCATCGCGGGCCGGCGTGTTCTACCGTCTGGCCGAGGCGCTCGTGGATATCTCTGAGACGTTCTGGCTGCTGACCGCGGCGCACGTTCGCGTGGCCGAGCGCGCCATTGGTGATCGTCCAGGGACCGGCGGCACGGGAGGCGTGAGCTATCTGGAGCAAGCCCTGCGGTACAAGGCGTTCCCAGAGCTCTGGGGGGTGCGGTCGCGGCTGTGATGCCGCGCCTCCCGCCCCGCGTAACCGCTCAGAGCATCCGCCGATTCGAGAACGCCGTCTCGTCGTTGGTGATGAACTCCAGAAGGGCCGCCTTGCCATTCTCCGTTGCCTCCCGCGCGCGTTTGATCGCGGGGCCGATCTCGTTTGGATCCTCCACTCGCTCAGACCAGCCGCCCAGCGCCCGCGCGATGTCCGCGTAGCGCCCCCCGATGTCCCGCGTCTGATACAGCTCGTGCGAGATCGGGAGATGGTCGATCTCGATAGCCATGGTGGAGTTGTTGAACACCACCGTGAGGATGGGCAGGTTGGTGCGGGCGGCCGTCTCGAAGTCCAGGCCGGTCATGCCAAACGCGGCATCTCCCATGAAGTTCACGCACAGCTTCTCGGGAGCCGCCAGCTTCGCCCCAATGGCCAGGCCCAATCCGGTCCCAAGCTGGTGGGACTTGCCCCAGCCCAGATACCCCCGCGGCGTGGTAGCCACGTAAAACGGCAGGATCTGGTCCCGCGGGCTACCAGAGTCGTGGGTAACGATCGCGTCCGCCGGGTCAACGGTGCGCATGAAGTCGCTCAGCACCCGGTACGGTGTGATCGGCTTCTGATCTGAGCGCAGCTTGGCGGCCCACTCCGCCAGCCACCGCTCCCGCTCCGCGCGGATAGCGGCCCGGACGCTGCCCGGCGCCACCCGGGAGCGGTCACCGAGCCGATCGCGCACGGCATCGATCAGCGCACCAAGCACCAGCTTGGCGTCACCGAGGATCGGATGATCCACAGGGTACTGCTTGTGCAGGTCACGCGGGTCGTTGGCCGCGTGAATGATGGTTTTGCCGGCCGGGATCGTAGCCGTCATCGGGTGCCGTGTCAGGCTGGTGCCCACCGCGAAGAGCACGTCCGCCTCGCGGATGAACTTGACGGCCTGACCCGTGAGCGCGATCACGGCTGAGCCCAGCGCCAGGTCGTGATTCTCTGGGAAGGCGCTCTTGCCCTCCATGGTGGTGAACACCGGGATCTCCAAGAGCTCGGCAAGCTCTCTCAGCTCCTCGCTGGCGCCGGCATACAGGACGCCCGAACCGGCCTGGATCACCGCGCGCCGCGATTCCACCAGCACCTGGGCCGCGGCGTCGATGTCGCTCGCGCTGGGTCCCGCCTGCGCCACCGTCACCGGGCGATAGTCCAGGGTGGCCGGATCAATCTCCGCGTGGGCCACGTCCGAGGGGATCTCCACGAGCACCGGGCCGGGGCGCCCCATCCTGAGCTGGGAAAACGCGCGCCGCATGGCCGGCCCGATCTCGCTGGGCATGGGCACGCACTCCGCCGCCTTCGTCACGTCACGGTAGCTGCGGACGGACTGAAACGTTGGGAAGACCTGAGCCAGGTCTCGGTTGTGTCCAAGCGGTAGGAGCAACAGGGGAGTGGAATCTGAAAACGCCGTGGTGACGCCCGGGTAAGCGTTCTCCGCCCCAGGGCCGTACTGCATGGCAAAGACGCCCAGCTTCTTCCCGTTCATTACGCGGCTGTAGCCATCCGCGATGCCCACCCCCACCCGCTCCTGACGGCAGAGGATCGGCCTGATGCCGGCCGCCGCGGCCGCCTCGATGAGGATGGTGGTGGGGTAGGCGCTCAGGTATTCGATGCCCTCGCGCTTCAGGATCTCCGCAACGGCGTCCACGACTCGCATGCTCAACTCCCTCGTCTGCGTCGATTCGTCAGGTACGTCAACCCGGGAGCGGTTTCACGCGGAGGTGGGGCGGTGGGTCTGGTCCGTGACCATCCCGCGTCCACTCTCCTGCCAGGCCGCGAACCCCGCGACCTTACCCTGCGCCAACATCTCGGAGAACTCCTGGCGGGCGTCCTTCACCAGATCGTGATCTGCCAGCAGGTCCGCCGCCGTCATCGCCAGCGATTTGGCAGCGTAGAGTACCGCGCCGTCTGCCATCTCTGAGATCGCCGCGGCCGCGAACTCAACCGAGTGCCCCGGGATCCCGTCGCTTGCCACCGCGAAGTACGCGTGGATCGCCGGTAAGATCTGGCTAATATCGCCCATGTCCGTGGAGCCCATCCGCTCGTTCGGTGAGGGCACCACCACTTCCAGCCCCAGCGACTCCATGTTCGCCGCGCACAGAGCACCCACGGTGGGATTGGGCACCATGTTGTCGTAGCCGCGGAGCTCCGTCCACTCTAGCCGCGCGCCCGTCATCCGCCCCGCGCCCTCGGCCGCGCTCCGCACCATCTCCACCAGCTCGCGCTGGTACGACCTGCTCCGCGCCCGTACGCTGAACTTCGCCGCGGCCCGCGCGGGGATGATGTTCACCGCGTCCCCACCGTGCGTGATGATCCCGTGCACGCGCGCATCGCCCCGCATGTGAAGCCGGTGGCCGTTGACCCCCACGAATGTCTGGATTACGGCCTCCAGCGCGTTGATCCCCTTATCCGGAGAGCCGGCCGCGTGCGCGGCCTTCCCGTGAAACACGATCTCGATCCGGCTGTGCGCCAGCGAGCCACGCATCACGATGTTGCGCGTAGACGGATGCATCATGATGGCCACGTCCACGTCGGAGAACACCCCCGCCTCCGCCAGGATGATCTTGCCCCCGCCGCCCTCCTCGGCCGGCGTGCCAATCACCGAGATCCGCCCGGCAAAGTCCGCTCCCGCGGTCCGCGCCAGCGCCAGACCGGCGCCCAGGGCGCTGGTCGCTATGACATTGTGACCGCACGCGTGGCCGATCTCCGGCAGCGCGTCGTACTCCGCCAGGATCGCGATCGTCGGGCCGGGCTCCTGGCCCTGCAGATCTGCCCGAAACGCCGTGGGCAGACCGCCGATCCCGCGCGACACCTGGAACCCCTGCTCTTCTAGCTCGTCCGCGAGTCGAGCACTCGCGTGGTGTTCGTTGAACGCGATCTCCGGGTCCGCGTGGATCCCGTGGCTGTGCTCCACCAGGCGCGGCCCAAGCGCGTCCACCGCGCGGCAGATGTCGCGCTTCCAGTCATCTCGATTCAGCGGCATGGTGCCTGGCCCTTCCTTGTCCCGGCCGATCATAGCGCACCTGGATCCCCTCCACATGCCACGCCTGCCAGCATCCGAAGTCCGCCAAATGGCGGGGGGTTGCCCCCACCGTCTGCGGGGGGGCATCTCCCACAAACGGCGGAGGGGTTGGGTCGCATCACAGTTTTCTCACAAGTTCCTGACGTGCGCGTTTGGTTTCCTAACGGGAATCTCACAGCCGGTCCGTCAGACTAGCGCCACCACTTCACGGGGTCACGCCCCACCGATTCACCCCACAGACTCAGGCACAGACCCAGGCACAGACTCAGGAGTCGTCACCGAAATCACACCACTCGGTGACGCGACGCGAGATCGAAGTTGGCGCAACACTTCGACCCCGCGGCACACAGGCCTCACGGCACGGGAGAGGGTTCATGCGACGAGGAGCGGATCTGGTCAGCAGGGCACAGCAGGGCGATACCGAGGCCTTTGGCGCACTCTACGAGGAATACTCCTCCACCATCTATCGTTTCCTGCGTCGCCGCTTCGACGGGCCGGATGACGCCGTTGAGGACCTGACCGCGGACGTCTTCGTCAAGGCTTTCGAGAAGCTGGACCGCTACCACGATCGTGGTGTGCCGTTCACCGCCTGGCTGTACCGCATTGCCCACAACCACCTGGTGGACTACCTGCGGTTGCGGCAGCGGGCGGCGACCTACTCGCTGGATGACGCGACCGACGTGCCGGAGAAGAGCAGCGGACTGGCCTTTGGGCAGGTGCTGGATCGGGAGACGCTGGAGCCGGCGCTCGCGGCGCTGACGAACGAGCAGCGGCAGGCGGTGCAGTATCGGTTCCTGGACGGGCTATCGGTGGCGGAGACCGCGGTGCTGATGCAGCGGTCAGACGAGGCGGTCAAGAAGCTGCAGGCGCGGGCGCTGGTGAACCTGCGCCGGCTGTTGGCGCCGGCGCTGCCGCAGCGATCCCGCCGACTGCAGGCGCTGCCCCAGATGGCGCCGGCGGCCGTGATCGAGCGAGACCTGGACGCGGATACCCTGCCGGCAATGATGGCGCCCGCGCTGGCTCCCGTCTACGCGGTGGCGTAACCCAGACCCGCAACCCCCTGGCAACAACTCCCTCGCAACAACCCCAGAACCACCGAGACGCCCGCTGCCAGCAGCGGGCGTCTCGTGCTGTTGTGCCCGGAGCGCGCGTTCCTACCTCGTCGGTCGCCGCGACGTGCCGCCGTACGCGGAGGCCATCGGGCCAATCGCCCGCATGTCGATCTCCAGCAGCGACGGCCCCGGGACTGCCATCGCCCGCGTGAACGCGGGCCCGAAGCCCGGCACGCTGTCGACCTTCTCTGAGTGCAGCCCAAACGACTTCGCCATCTGCACGAAGTCTGGCGTGTGCAGGTCCACGGCCGTCCGCCGTCCCTCGAACTGCTGGTCCTGGATATTGCGCAGGATCCCGTAGCCGCCGTCATTGAAGAGCAGGATGACCACATCCAGCTTCTCCTGAACGGCCGTGGCGAGCTCGCCCAGGTTGTACATGAAGCCGCCGTCGCCAGCCATCAGGATCACTCGCCGACCGGGCGATCCCACGGCCGCGCCGTTCGCCGTTGGGAGGCCGATTCCGATGGCGCCTGACGCGGAGTGGATGGACGTTCGGTTCTTGTAGATCTCCAGCAGGCGATTGCCCCACGTGTAGGCGGGCACGGTGGCGTCTCGGACCATCACCGTGTCACGCGGACAGTTGGACCGGATGGCATCCATGATGCCGTCGTACGGCTTCACGCGGTCCCGGACACCGGCCCGGGCAACGGTCCGAACCTGCACGCACCGCTCGCGCCAACCGGGCTGCGTGTTGCTGACCCCGTCCAACGCCTGGAGCAGCGCCGCCAGCCCTAGCCTGGCGTCCGTCTGCACACCCACGGTCACCGGGTAGTTGCGCCCTAGCTCCTCATCGTCCACGTCCAGGTGGACGATGGTGTCGGGGAGCTCCACGGTCCAGTTTCGGGTGTCGCCGCCAATGAAGCGGGTCCCCACCGCGATGAGGACATCCGCCTCCTTCATCAGGTCGTTGACCGGGGTCTCCAGCGTCAGTGCACCGATGCACAGCTCGTGGTCTTCAGGCATCGGTCCCCGTCCTGTGAGGCTGGTCACCACGCCCGCGCCCAGCTTCTCCGCCAGCGCGGTCAGCTCGGCGCCGGCATCCGCGATCACCACGCCGCCGCCGGCCCAGATCAGCGGCCGCTTCGCCGTCCTGATCACATCAGCGGCGCGGGCTACGTCGTCGGCGCTCGGCGTCACGCGGCCAAACCCCTCGAACACGGGCACCTCGAAGTCCTCCTCGAAGTACTGCAGGTTGATGGGAGTATCCAGCGCGACGGGCCGTGGGCGGCCGCTCATCGCCTGGCGGATCGCCTCCCCCAGCTTGGCGGGGATGTCGCCGCCCGTGCCCGGGCGGTCCGCCCACTTCGCGGCGGACCGGAGCATCCCAAGCTGGTCCTTCATCTCGTGCAGGAAGCCCTTGTTCTGATCGATGAACCGGTTATCGGCGTCGCCAGCGATGTGCAGCACTGATGACGACGACCACCAGGATTCGATCATGCCCACGAGACCGTTGGCGGCGCCGCCGCCCGTGCTGGTGAGCGCCACACCCAGCTTTCCGGTGGCGCGCGAGTAGCCGTCCGCCATGAGCAACGCCGCCTGTTCGTGTCGCACCGGTACCGGCCGGATCAGGCCCGTCCGCTTCATCGCGTCGTACATGGGGATGTTGTGGACGCTGATGATGCCGAAGACCGTATCAACGCCCGCGGAGGCCAGCGTGCGGACGATGAGCTCGCCGCCAGTCATCACTGCCATGGTGCGCACCTCGTGACCAGAGCCGCCTGGGCGGCGTTCGCGTGAGGATAGCGCGGCCTGGGCAGCAAAACCCATGGCTGTCGTCGGTTGGCCGCGTAGGGTACCCTCCCTGGTGTGTCCCAGACCTCTGTTGATCTCGAACGTCTGGCCCGTCAGTACGCTGACGGCGCTCGCCTGCAGGCTCGGATCGAGGTGCATCGCGACTTCAGCGAGCGGCGCGTGGACTTTCACGACTGGGTTCTGGCGCAGCTCGCGGCGCGACCGGGCCAGTCAGTGGTAGACGTAGGCTGTGGGCTGGGAAGCTATCACCGGCCGCTCTACGCCCAGGGAGTGCGTGTGATCGGCATTGACTCCTCCATGGGGATGCTGAGAGACGCCCGGGGAGCCAATGAAGCGGCGGCACCCCCGATGGTGCAATCATCCGCGGAAGCGTTGCCGCTGGACGCGTCATCCTGCGACCTCGGCATGGCGAACCACATGATGTACTACGTGCCGAACCAGGAACGGGCGCTCCGCGAGCTGAGCCGGGTGGTCAAGCCGGGCGGACGCGTGGTGCTCTCTACCGTCTCAGCGGACAATCACGCGGCGCTCGACCGTCTGCATGAGGCGGCCGCCCTGGAGCTGGGCTACGGCGTGCGCCCCAAGGAGGCCAGGCGCTTCACCACGGAGCATCTGGCACTGGTCCGATCCGTGTTTCCCACCGCGGAGCTCCGCCTGCTCCCCAATGCGTTTGTGTTCCCGACGCGGGATGGCGCCCTGAAGTACTACGCTTCTGGGGGCGTCGACGGAATACTGGATCGCCCCGCGGACGACAGCCACCGAGCGCCACTCCTCGATCTCGTGGGCCGACGCATCGACCAGATCATCGAGCGCGAGGGAGTATTTCGCGTCTCGAAGGACAACGGCTGTTTCGTTGCCCAGGTATGATCGCCGCCGTCCCAGATGACTGAAGCCCGCTGGCTGTGCCCGCTCTGCAACGGCGCGTTCTCACGTCCTGCAGAACACCTGCGCGATGCCCACGGCCTGGAACGGCGGACCGAGGACCGCCTCAAGCTGGAGCAGGCCGTTCGTCGTCCCCCGGCGCCTCCCCGCAGACCGCGTATCGGGAGTGTTCCGCCCGCGCGGCGGCCCGCGCAGATAGAGGAGGAAGAGCTAGTCGAACCCGGGCGTCCGCCTCCGCTGCCGCCAGACGCGGCGGTGCTGCGGCTGGTCTGTGACGAGCCGTTCACCAGCGACCTGTCCGCTCTTCAGGCCCGGCTGACCGGCTTCGTCGGCGTTCAGTCCGTGGCCATAGACCTGTACGCGCGGACGGTGGACCTGTACATAGACCGGCGGCGTGCCATGGTGGGGCACCTGATGGCGCTGGCGCGCGAACGGGCGCGACTAGTCGTTCTCCGCGGCGAGGTCCACCGCGAGCCCAAGGGCGGCGGGACGCCGAACAAGTCCACGCGGCTCTTCGACGTCTAGCGGCCGGCCCGCGTTGGCGGGCCGGCCGCCGTGTCCACGTTACGTCGAGCGGATCGCGCCGCCGTCAACCGCGATGATCTGGCCCGTGATGAAGCTGGCCTGCTCGGAGGCCAGGAACGCCGCCAGCGCGGCAAGCTCCTCTGGGCGTCCGTAGCGCCGCGCGGGGATCTGGGCTACGCTACGCGCGGCCTCCTGCTCCACCGTGATGCCTGCCTTCGCCGCGCGGGTAGCATCTCCAGATCGCACGCGGTCCGTGAGGATGCGCCCTGGCGCGATGGTGTTGACGGTGATGCCCTCCCAGGCGATCTCGTTCGAGAGCGACTTCCCCATCGCCGCTGTGCCGCTGCGGATCGAGTTAGACAGGAACAGCCCATCGATCGGCTGTCTGACCGACGTGGACGTGAGGTTGAGGATCCGTCCCCATTTCCGCTCACGCATTGAGGGCAGGCACATCCGGATCAGCCGAACGGCGCTCATCAGGTTGAGCTCGAACGCTCGCTGCCAGGCCTCGTCGTCAAAGTCGTCAAAGTTGCCCAGCGGCGGGCCGCCGGCGTTGTTGAAGAGGATGTCGATCCGCCCCCAGCGCGCCAGCGTGTCGTCGACGATGTGCCGCAGGTCGCCCACGCTAGACGCGTCAGCTACGTACGGGACCACTTCCGCGCCGGTCTCCTCGGCAATCCCGTGCGCGGCGCCTTCAATCGCCGCCTTGTCCCGCGAGAACATGGAGACGCGCGCACCCTCCGCCGCGAACGCCTGCGCCACGGCGCGCCCTATCCCCTTACTCGAGGCCGCCACGATGGCCACCCGGCCGGCGAGTCCCAGATCCATTGCACCCTCCTCGTGGGCTGCCGTCGAGAGGCTAAGGACCGTAAAGGGCGCGGTAGTTCAGGTAGTTCTCGTACACCTGCTGCACGTACCCGCTCGTCTCAGAGAACGGGATGCGCTCCGCCCACACGTCCGCGTCCGCCGACGGCAGCTCCTGGAGCCAACGATTCGCGTTGGCGCCGCCCGCATTGTATGCGGCCAGCGAGGGGTAGATCCGCCCCCCGTAAGCCTTGAGCTGCGAGCCCAGGTAATAGGCTCCGAACTCAATGCTGACCGTGGGATTGAGCAGGTCTTCGTTCCTGAAGTCGCCGCGGCCGAGCGCCCGGGCGATGCCCTGTCCCGTGGAGGGGATCACCTGAGCCAGACCCACCGCGCCCGCGGAAGATCGCGCCGCCGGGTCAAACACGCTCTCCTTGCGGATCAGCGCCAGCAGCAGAAGCGGGTCCACGCCTTGTCGCTCTGAGCTCGCGGCGAGCGGCTCGGCGAACGGCACAGGGTAGAGCAACCGGCGGACCATCCGCGGGAGCGCGCCCGCCGGCTGCCCAGCGGCCCGCTGCGCCTCTCGCGCGTTGAGCAGCGCCAGTCGATGCTGACCCTGCCTGGCGGCAAACCGCGCAATCTGGACCAGCCGCGGGGCATCCGCGGAGCTCCGCGCGCGGAGCTCCTCAAGCTCCCAGTCACCAAAGAGCCTGGCGCCCGTCTGGTAGAGCGCCTGCGCGCGCTGATACGCCGGCTCGGTGTCATATTCGGCATCCAGCGCACTCAGGCCCGCCCCCCTCCCCGCCATCCACGCGTCCAGCTCAGTCCGCTCGTCCTCCGCTGGCTGGAGCCGCTCGCGGCGCAGTGGCGCGGCCGCGTGCATTGGCGATCCGTCCGCAACCAGCAACGCCGCGGCCCGCAGCCCACCGTAGTGGTCGCGATCCAGATCCGCGGCGCGTCGAAGGGCGGCCTGCGCCTGAGCCTGATCCCCCGCCCGACCGTACGCCTTGGAGGCCCACAACAACCCCAGACCCTGCCACTGTGGGTCCGCCGCGCGCGATGCCAGACGATCGGCCGCCGCGGCCGACTCTGGCAACGCCTCGCGCTGGAGGAGCGTGAACGCCAGGTGTTGCTCAGCCTGCTGGCCGGCCGCCGAATCAGGGTAGGTCTGAGCGGCAAGCTGATACAGGTCGGAGGCGTCAGTCCACCGGCCAGCGCGCTCCATCACCCGGCCAGCGCGCAGCAGCGCCACTGGCGCTTGCGCGCCCGTGGGATGCCCTTCAGCGGACTTACGGAGCGAGGCCACCGCCTCATCGTCTCGACCAAGCTGAATGAGCGCCAGCCCGCGGTAGTACCGCGCGGCGGCCGCGCGCTCCGTGGACAGACCCGCGTCTATCGCCGATGCCAGCTCCTGCTCCGCCTGCGCATGTCGACCCTGGAGGTGTGCCACCACCGCCGCCTGGTCAGGCCCAATTCTTCCCAGCTCGCCCAGCTCTGCCAGTGCGGACAGCGCCGTCCCCGCCGCAGGTGTCTCCGGCAGCTCCGCCACCACCGTGGCATTCGCCCTGGCCGCGTCGTCCCGCCTGCCCAGCGCGGCGGCAAACCGCCCCACGTTGGCCAGCGTGGTGGCGCGGTAGGTGCGCGTGCCGGCCTGCTCGACGAGCCTCTGGGTGTGCTCCAGGGCCGCCGCCTGATCGCCCCGCCTGGCGGCCGAGTCTACCAGGTGTTCCAGTGCATCGATGCGCGCCTGACGGTTCGGCGCCGCGTCCAACGCCGCGGCCGCGCGCTCGCGTTGCAGGCCCCGATTGTCCAGCTTCGCGGCGCAGTCGGCAGCCAGCAGATCCGCGTACGGCGCCAGGCCACCGACTCGCGGTCTCGCCGCCTCAAAACTGGCCAACGCGCCCTGGCAGTCACCGCCCTGGCGCTGCGCCCGCCCCCGAAGGAAGCTGACCAACCCCGCGTTGTCGGCTGATGCGCCCCGCGCCTGGAGCGCGCTCAAAGTATCCAGCGCATCCTTGGAACGATCGGCCTCGATGAGCAAGGCGGCGAGGCGAATCCACACGCGCTCTCCCGCGGCACCCTCGACGGCGTTCGCCGCGGCGGACAGGGCCGCTACCGCCTGATCGAGCTGGCCGTTCTGGCGCCGACGCTCTGCCTCGGCGAGCACCGCCTCAGCATCGACCGGCTGCGGGGGTGGGGCCAGCGCCAGCACGGGTTCGGGTTCCGCAACCCCGCTGCCGAGCGAGTCGGCTGGCCGGCGCGCGGCGGTGGTAAACGTAGCCACCGCCAGCAGAAGCGCAAGCAGCGCCAGGCCCCCGAGCAGCACCAACGGCAGCGGCCGCTGACGCGCCACGGCCTGGCGCGCGCTACCCGATGGGACGGCGGCCTTCGATGGCCCGCGCCAGCGTAACCTCGTCCGCATACTCCAGATCCCCACCGACGGGCAGCCCCCGTGCCAGACGGCTGACCTTGACGCCCAGCGGCTTGATGATCCGCGCCAGATACATGGCGGTGGCCTCACCCTCCACGTTGGGGTTCATGGCCAGGATGACCTCATCCACCGGACCACTGAGCCGCGCCAACAGCTCGCGGATCTTCAACTCGTCCGGACCAATCCCTTCCACCGGATTGATCGCTCCGTGCAGCACGTGGTAGAGGCCGCGGAATTCGCGGCTCCGTTCCAGCGCAAGTACGTCCAGCGGCTCCTCGACTACGCAGATGATCGAGCGATCTCGGGCATCGCCCTCGCAGATGGAGCAGGGATCATGCTCCGTGATGTTGGCGCACACCGAGCAGTAGGTGACCGCCTCCTTCACGTGGACGATGGCGTCCGCCAGCGCACGGGCGCGCTCAGTGGGCACACGGAGCAGGTGAAAGGCCAGCCGCTGCGCGCTCTTGGGACCGATGCCCGGCAGGCGGGCCAGCTCCTCAATGAGCCGGACGACCGGTTCTACTGTCGGTGGCACGCCTTACATCAGGCCGGGGATCTTCAGCCCGCCCGTGAGCGCTGAGAGGCGCGAGGCCGCCAGCTCCTGCGACTTGCGATTGGCCTCAGAGAACGCCGCCACCATGAGATCCTGGAGCGTCTCTACGTCCTCCGGATCGCACGCCTCTGGCGAGATCTTCACGGAGACCACCTGCTGCTTGCCCGTCATCACCACGGTCACGGCACCACCGCCCACGGTGGCCTCCACGGTCTCGTTCTCCAGCTCTTCCTGGATCTTCATCATCCGCGTCTGCATCTGCTGCATCTGACGCGCAAGCTGTTGAGGATTGCCTCCCAACATGCTGGCCAACTCCCACATTGCCCGCTGCCGAGCCAGAGCCGGGCACGGGACAGGCTGCAGGAATGATAGGGGCGCCCCGCCGGGTGCAGCCACAGATCCGGCCGCGCGCGACCATGCCTGAGTCAGACAGCGGAGGGCCGATGCACCAGGAGCCCATCCTGAGACTCCTGCCGATGCGTCATGAGCGCGATCTCGCACTCCCCCGGGGTACAGGCGATCAGGAGCTTGACCTCAGCATCCCGCTTGAACACGTCCACCGTGGCGATCACGGCCGAGACACGGAGAGTCGCCTGGCTCCCGCGCCAGACATCCACGCCCTCACCGTCACCCCCGGTTGTGCCGCCCAGGTAGCCGTAGTCCAGCGGATAGATCACGTCCGGATGCCGCGGATGAGCGCTACCTCGCGGCCTGTCGATGACGATCTCGCTGGCCGCCACGAGCGCGTCCGCGAGCGCCCAGAAGCGCGCCGAATCACTAAACACCACGGCCAACCTCCGTAGCAATGCCGCCGCAACGTGAGACGCGCGCCGCATCCGCAAGAACGGCCAGCGCGGTCGCATCGAACCGAAGTGCCTCCAGCGTGCTCGTTCCCCACTCGTCTACCCGCGCGGCGGCGTTTCCGAGACGAAACATGCCCCGAAGTACGTGGAATAGCGGCAGGGCCTCGCGCTCCCACTCCGCGAGAGGCCGCACCGCTTCATATCCAGCGACGAATGCCGACGCGTTCGGCAGATCCGATCCCCCGCGCGGGGCCGCGCTCCCGCAGAAGCTCGCGATGTCATACGCGCGCCATCCAACGCCGATGATCCGCGACGGGTCGGAGAACGCGCCGAACAGCCGGTACCACGAGACGTGGAGCCCAGTCTCTTCGAGAACTTCCCGACAGAGTGCCTCGCCCAGTGACTCGTCGGCCTCAACCTTGCCGCCGACCAACCCCCAGCGGCCGTCGTCGGCGCGACATTCCATGAGCAACGCGCCCTCACGCTCGATGAGCGCCAGTCCTCCAACGCCCCCCGGGTCCAGTGGGTCTCGTGGCTCGGAGGTCTCGATAGAAGTAGGGCACTGACCTACTCGACGAGCGTGAGCTGGCCGCCGAACAGGCGCAGGCCGGCCTGGACCACGGGGTCCGCGGCGCCTGACGGACGCGGGCTGGCGCTGTCGTCGGTGGGCCTGGGGGTCTGGGACGGGTCGGTGAAGCGAACACTCGGAGCCGATGCCATGGGTGCGCCCACGACCTCCTCGATGGACGAACGCAGCGTCTCGGTGAGCGCGCGCATGCGGTCTCGGCCGTCCACGAGACGCCGCAGGCCCGGCGAGAGCTCCAGCACCAGAGTGCTGCCGTCCACCTTGCTGAGCTGGCAGTTGTGAAACCAGGACCAGCCGGGGTTGGCGCTGCACACGCGTGCATGGATCAGGGGCCAGCGTGCCGCGATCTCGGACGGGTCCACGCCAACGGGAGATTCCGGAACGGAGTCCGCGGGCTCCGACGGAACATCTTCTGCCCGTGGAGGCTCCTCCACCAGTGCCGGAGCAGGCTCCTCTGCGATCGACGTCGCCGTCTCTACTTCCGATTCCGCCGACACCGCCACGCGCTCCGGGGCGGTCGCTAGCCGCGGGTCCGAAGCGCTGGGGGTCGGCTCGTCGTCGTGGGTGGCCGGCGCGGGGCTGACCGGGGCCGCGGGCAATGACGCGGCCGGCACGCGATCCACCACGGGCGTCGCGGGCACTGGACGAGGCTCGGGCTCGGCTGGACGCGCGGGCGCAGCCCGCAGGGGCGGCGCTGGCGTCGCGTACGGATCCGGCGCGTCCATGGCCGTCTCCGCGTGATCCAGCAACACCAGCTCCACCTGGAGCTCGAGCTGCGCCGGATCGCGGAAGCGCGCAAGGGCGTCACCCAGGCCCGAAACCAGCTCGCGAAGCTGCTGGGCCTGCCAGGCCGGCGCCTGGGTCTCCAGCCAGTCTATCTCCTCCGCGGGGAGCTCCGACCGCAGCGCGGCCTTGGCCCCGTGGCGGAGCAGCAGCATGGCGCGCAGGTACCCCACCACATCCGTCACGAACACGCGGAGATCGGCCCCCCGCTCCAACGCGTTGTGGAGCAAGTCCAGGGCATCGCCCAGCCGCTCCTCCCGGAGCGCGTCCAGCAGCTCAGACACGGTCTCCAGGCCGGCCAGGCCCAGGACCTCCCGCGCACCTTCCTCGTCCAGCGTGTCCCCACAGAACGAGCGAAGCTGGTCCAGGAGCGAGATGGCGTCGCGCATCCCGCCCCGCGCGACCCGCGCCAGCCAGTTGATGACGGTTGGCTCTACGGTCAGCCCCTCCTGACCGGCGATCTGCGCCAGCCGATTGCGGATGTCGCCAGCCGATATGCGCCTGAAGTCAAAACGCTGACACCGGGAGATCACGGTGGCGGGTACCCGGTGGGACTCCGTGGTCGCCAGGACGAGAATGGCGTGGGGGGGCGGCTCCTCCAGTGTCTTAAGCAGGGCGTCCCACGCCGCCTGGGTGAGCTGGTGCGCCTCGTCCAGGATGTAGACCCGGTAGCGCGCTTCCGCGGGGGCGTAGTTGATCCGCTCCCGGATGTCGCGCACGTCGTCGATGCCACGATTGGAGGCCGCGTCTAGCTCAAAAAGGTCAAGGGCGCGGCCCTCGTTCGCCGTCTGGCAGATGCCACACTGCTCGCACGGCGCGCCGTCCTGGGGGCTGAGGCAGTTGACCGCCTTGTACAGCAGCCGCGCCATGGTGGTCTTGCCGGTGCCACGGGGGCCGGAGAACAAGTACGCGTGGCCAATATTGCCCGCGCGGATGGCGTTGCGCAGCGTGCGAACCACGTGGCCCTGCCCCACCACGTCTTCGAAGGTGCTCGGGCGCCACGTGAGGTAGAGCGCTCGGTTCGCCTGCTCCGCCATGTACGGATTATAGGTAGGCCCGCTCAGGACGGCGTGGTAGTCTCGTCGAGCGTCCGCAGGCGAGCGATGAACGCGGTGGAGCGCAGCCGTCGCTCGCTGTGGCGCTCGATCAGCTCCCGTAGCACCCGGCTGGTCTCGCGCTGAACGTCCAGGGGGATGACCACTCTCAGCGAGCCCGGGCGACGGAGCCGCTGCAGATTACGCAGCAGCTTCAGCGTGGGTGTGGCTATCGCGCTGGCGCTGGGCTCCGCCGGCCCACAGCGCGGGCAGAGCGCGCCGCCAAGGAATGGGCTGAAGAAGTTTGAGCCCGGCTCCAGCTCGCTGCCACACCGCAAGCACTCGCCAATCGCCGGGCGAAACCCAAGGAGCTCCAGGAGCTGCATGGCAAAGTGGTCCACCACCAGGCGAGGATCGGGCGCATCCTGGAGCGATTCCAGCGCCTGCACGGTCAGGTCGAACAGCTCCGGCTGCTCGTCCCCCTCCTCGGTCAGGCTGTCAACGAGCTCGGTCACCAGGTAGGCCAGCGAGGTGCGCGTGAGATCCTCGCGGATCGCCCGGAACGAGTCTAGCGTGTCCACCTGGCCCACGAAATCCATATCCCGGCGCTGTTCCAGCAGCACGTCCACGTGGGTGAACAGCTCCAGGTGTCCGGCCTTGCGGCTGCTGGTCTTGCGCGCGCCCTTCGCCACCGCGCGCAGCTTGCCGCGTTCGCGGGTAAACATCACCACCACGCGGTCCGACTCCCCGACATCGTGGCGGCGCAGCACCAGACCCTGGCATCGCAGCGTGCGCGGTCGACTCACGGGCGTCTCCCTGTGGAGCTAGGTCTTCGGTAGGGCTCCGGAACCCCGTCCAGGCGACGTTGGGGCCATCCCCGGCAACAGCTCCACCACCATCTGGCCAGCCTCCAGATCCACCCGCTTCACACACTGTTTTATCGCGGGTATCAGGAGCTCGGTGCCGTCGTTGGAGACTACGTACACGTCGTTCGCGCCGGTCGCGAGGACCTCGCCAACCAAGCCTAGGGACTCGCCGGCCTCGGTTACCACGCGCAAGCCGACGAGCTGATGCCAGTAGTACTGCCCAGCGGGCAGCTTCCAGGCCGCGGTCTCCGGAACCAGTATGTCCCGCCCGCGCAGGACGCTCGCCGCCTCCGGAGTCTCGATTCCCTCCAGCTTCAGCAGCACCTGCCGCCCGTCGGCGGTGCGGGGTACCCGCGCCCGCTCCACGGCGTAGCGGCGGACGCCGCCCGCCTGAAATACGAACACCTCTGGAGTCTTGCGGAATCGCTGCGGAAAGTCCGTCACGACCTCGCAGCTCAGATCCCCGCGCACGCCGTGCGCGCGCGTCACGCGCGCAACCACCAGGTACCCATCTGGTGTGGCCGAATTGGGCGACGGGCCCCGTGGCCCCGCCACGTCAGAGGACGTCGACGTCTACCCTGATGCCCTGGCGGGTCGCGCCGGCCTTCACCACGGATCGGACGGCGCGGATCACCTTGCCCTGCCGGCCGATGATCTTGCCGACATCCTGATCCGACACGCTGACTTCGTAGACGGTCACCCGGCCGTCTTCTACCTCTTCGACGTTAACGGCATCCGGCTCATCCACCAGAGCCTTGGTGAGGTACTCAACGAGGTCGCGCATAGCTAGGCGGAGACCGCTGGTGCTTTACCCAGCAGCCGCGCGACCCGCTCCGTGGGCTGGGCGCCCTTCTTGATCCACTGCTCGGCCTTCTCGGTATCTATCTGTACCGTCGCGGGCTCGGTCAGCGGATCGTAGAACCCGAGTGACTCGATGATGCGACCATCGCGCGGCGATGTGGACTCCGCCACAACCACCCGGTAGCTGGGGCGCTTGCGAGCGCCAGTGCGCCGCAGCCGAATTTTGAGCACGTGGACCTCGCACAGCAGAGTCGCGGCGGCGTTTGCGGCCGCTACGGATGAATGGGGCGTCTTACTGAGATGCTCCTGAACCCGTGTACCTTAGCGACTCGATAGAGGACGCGTCAACCGTTGCCCGTCCTTGCGCGTTCGTTACAGTCGCAAGATTTTGCGCTGAATTGTTCGGCTAGACTCCCTGACGTGAGACGAATGATGGACCGGGCGCGCAGCGTGGGGAGGCGGGCGGCGTAGTGCGGGCCGTGGTCTACGTGGTCGCTAAAGCACCACGGCCCGGCGAGGTCAAGACTCGGCTGGTGCCGCCACTGACCCCGGGAGAAGCGGCCGCGCTGGCGAACGCGTTTCTCGCGGACACGTTTTCCGTGGCGGCAGCGGCAAACGGGGTGGACGTGCGCGCCGTCTGCCGATCGACCGTGGATGCAGCTACCGTGGCGCGCTGCGCGCCGGCCGGCGCGGAGATGTACTGCCAGCAGCAGCCTGGTCTGGGCGCCGCGCTGGAGGAGGCGTTCGTCCATGGGCTAGCGAGCGGGTACAACGGCGTGGCCGTCCTCGGCGCGGACAGTCCCACCATCGGCGCTGACATCCTCGAGCTCGCCTTCGCATCACTCGCCAATCATGACGTCGCGATTGGACCGTGCGACGATGGCGGATACTATCTACTCGCCGCGAAGTCCGTTCACACGCAGCTCTTCCGAGACATGGTCTGGAGCACTGATTCCGTGTACGCCGAGACGATTGACCGCTGCCACGCCCTGAATCTCAGTGTGGCCAGTCTGCCACGGAGGTTCGACGTTGACACGCCGGATGAGCTCCAGCGACTGGTCGCCGAGCTCAGGCTACGTCCGGCCACCATCGCGCCGGCCACGCGCGCGGCGCTGTCATCGCTCGGGATGACATCGATCGACGGCGGGGCGCCGCGCTGATGTCCGCCGGGGGGAGGTTCCGGGCGCTCTACATCCGGAACTACCGGTTGTTCTTCCTGGGCCAGCTCGTCTCTCTCAGCGGCACCTGGATGCAGCGCGTGGCCCAGGCGTGGCTCGTGCTCCAGCTTACGGATTCACCATTCGCCCTCGGCACGGTGAGCGCCATCCAGTTCGCGCCCATCCTGGTGCTCATGCCGTTCGGCGGTGTGCTGGCGGATCGCTTTCCAAAGCAGCGCGTCATGTCGATCACGCAAGTGCTTCAGATGATCCAGGCCATCACCCTCGCGACGCTGGTGACTACCGGCATCGTGGAGCTCTGGCACGTCTATGCGCTCGCTGCCATGCTGGGCCTTTCCAACGCCTTCGACAATCCCACCCGGCACTCCATGACGGCTGAGCTAGTTGGGCAGGAGAACCTGGCGAACGCGGTCGCTCTCAATTCCAGCCTGATGAACACCGCCCGGATTATCGGACCGGCGATCGCAGGCATCATCATCGCCAGGTTCGGGATCAATGCCTGTTTCTGGGCCAACGCGCTCAGCTTCGTGGCTACCCTGGGGGCGCTCGCCGCCATGCGGAAGAGCGAGATGCTCTCTTCCCCCGCCGCGCGCAAGGGCCACGTGCTCGGCCAGATCGGTGAGGGAATGGCCTTCGCGGCCAGCAATCGCTCGGTCTGCCAGTCCATGATCCTGGTGGGGGCGCTGGGGACCTTCGGTTTCAACTTCAACACCTTCGTGCCGCTCATCGCTCGCTACGTCGTGGGCAGCGGCGCGGCTGGCTTTGGCTTTCTGTTCTCCTGTCTGGGGGCCGGCTCGGTGTTGTCGGCGCTGACCGTGGCGAGCCGGCGTGAGGCAACCGAACGGACGCTGATGATCGGCGCGGCGGCGTTTGCACTGACGCTGGCCATGATCGCCGCCTCGCCTCTCTACGCGCTCACGGCTGGACTGTTGTTCGTGCTCGGCGCTGCCAGCACCGCGTTCAGCACCACCGCCAGCACCCGGGTGCAACTGGCCACACCCGCCAGCATGCGGGGCCGCGTCATGAGCCTGCACATGATGCTGTTCATGGGCACCACGCCAATCGGGGCCACTTTCATTGGCTCCATCAGCGAGTGGTTCGACGTGCCAACGGCGCTGGCGTCCTGCGCCGGCATGTGCCTGTTGGGCGTGGTCGCCGCGGCCGTCTACGCCGTCCGTGTCCCCGCCCCGGTTGAGTCGCCGGGTTAGGCCGCGGCCGCCGCCTCGAGCCGCGCCCGCACTGAGCTCAGCGGCCGGGACTCGGTCAACCGCCGACGGTAGGCGGCGACGAGACCCACGACGATCGCCAGGAGCGGGGCGAAATCCTCCAGAATCCACTCGCGCTCCGCGGCATCTAGCGCCGTCAGGACCGGAACCCTGGGTAATCCATCCTGTGCAGGCTCTTCCTCGTCATCCTCAACCACGATGGTGATCACTTGCGGCTCCACCGGCTTCGGCGTGGCGCGCGGGACCGCCGTTGGCAGAGGCCACTGCACGCGGGGTGCGAAGAAGCGATTATTCGCGCCGGTCTCAAGATCACCAAACCGCTGAGCCAGAATGGCGCGCTCGATCATAGTGTCCACGGTGGGCTGGGGCAGAGCCTCCAGACGGCGCGGAGGCTGCGCGCCAGGCTCGAACGTGGGGTACGCGCGGGCCACAAACGACGGCTGGGCGGGAATGCCGGGCGCAGGAGCCGCACCACAGGCCGGACTGGGCATGGACACCCACGACAGGTTGCAGCGATGACCGCCAAGCTCCTCCAGGATCCGGACCACGTTGTTGGGCCAGTGCTGATTGAGCCCCTCGGTATCACGCGGATCCTCCAGGGGACCGTACCGCCGCGCGATCGCGTACACATCCATCAAGCCGTCATCCAGATACAGCACGCGCAGTCCGCGGGCCACTTCATCCATGGCCTGCTCCCAGGAATCAAACGGCGAGTTGCACCAGTCGAACCAGAACCAGTTCCAGGCGTTGAACGGGGTGCAGATGACCCGGCCATATCCTGTATCGGCGCCCGAGATCGCCACCAGGAGCCGCGGGTCGATGTTGTAGCGCCAGCCCACGTTGAGCAACGCGTTGCCCATGCCTGCCAGCGGAGAGGCCTTTGACGCCAGGTAAGCATCCAGCGTCGCCGCGTCCACTGGCGGCGGGTTCCGCGGCCAGGATGGCATCGCCGGGCGACGCCGGGAGGCCGCATAGCTGGTGAAGGACGGCGCCTCGCCACGAGATTGCTGGGCCGTGACCTGGCCGTTGGGCGGTACCGCGCCCGGCGCGCTGGCGAGGCGCGGCAACGGTGGCGGCTCGAGGTGGCGAACCGTCTGATCCGCCGCGGCCAGTCGTGAAGATGAGTCCACGCTGCTGCGCACTGCCGATGAGTCGGTGGAGTTGGTCCTCGCGCCAACTGGCTGCCCGGCGGACTGCGCCGCTGTTGCGACGCCCGGCGTCGCCGTGGCCTGGATAACGATCAGCCGCACGCTCTGTCCCGGGATGGAATCTGCCTCGGGCTGCACCGCGCGCGGCCCCGCCCCATTTGGCTGAGCCGTGGGCGTGAGTATCAACGACTGGCTGTTGATCAAGCCGGCCGAGCCATTGGAAACAACGGACGAAGAGCTCACGGTGCCGGCGCCGCCAACCTGCGACTGCTGGAGCGAGCCGTTGCCGGACGATCGCGTGGCTGTTGGCGCGATGATCGCGCCGCCGGTGACCACGTTCACGCTGGACGAGCTCTTCGGCACGGCCGTGCTGTACGGCGCGAGCGTCGGCCGGGGGTTCTGGGATTGAGCGGACGCAGAGGTCATTTCGCCCACGCCAGAGTACGCCGCGAAGAGCATGGCAAATGCCGCCGCGACGGAGGCCGCCACCACCCTCCGACCACCCCGAACAGGTTGGGGAAGTCGCTGGGCCTGCGCCCGTCGTCGTGGATTGCCGCGTGTGACTTTGCTACTCATCGTCCCTGGCACAGTGGCCGCCACCGACGGCGTCGACCACTCAGCGCGTGCCTCCCAAACAGAAGGTAGTTCATTGTGCAACGCCCGGCAACGGTTCTAGAACCGCTCCTAACTCAAACGCGTCAAGGCGGCATCTCGTCCGGATCACAGCATCCGGCGGCCCGCTGAACGGCAAGTTGGACGCTTGTGCCATACTGGCGGAGGCCACTGGGGGCCCAATCGCGGCACCACCGCGCCGCCCGATCGGGAGGGAAAGCATGACTATCCCTGGCGAGCGAGAGCCGTGGTAGCGGTTGCCCTCCCCGCGCGCGCGGCGACTAGCCGACTGGCGGCGTTGCCCTACTACTGGCAGGCAGTCATCGTCATCGCGCTCGGCTCGTTCATGGTCTTCCTGAACATGACCGTGGTGAACGTGGCGCTCCCGCGGATCATCCAGGTGTTCCAGGGCACGGTAGGCCAGGGTCAGCTTGTGCTGACCTCGTATATGGTGGCGTTGGCAGTGGTCGCGCCCACGTCTGGGTACTTCTCGGACACTTTTGGCGCAAAGCGCACGTACCTGGCAAGCGTCGCCATGTTCACCGTTGGCACCGCCCTCTGCGGACTCTCACTCTCAATCGAGAGCCTGATCGTGTTCAGAGTGTTCCAGGGCATCGGCGGCGCCATGATCCTCCCACTGGGCCAGGCCATCCTCTTTCAGGTGGTCCCGCCTGAGAAGCGCGGCACCGTCATGGGTATCTACGGCTTCCCACTGCTCACCGCCCCCATGCTCGGGCCGGCGATCGGCGGATACCTGGTGGAATTCGTGGACTGGCGACTCATCTTTGCCGTCGGCGCGCCGGCCGGCGCCCTTGCGATCCTGCTTGGCTCCGCCATCCTCCGAGAGCTTCCGCTTAGACCCGCTGGGACGTTTGACTGGGCCGGCTTCATCCTCGCAGGAGTCGGATTCTCAACGGCGCTCCTGGGTCTCTCGATGGCGCCCACGGAAGGATGGACATCACCGCCCGTACTGGCTCTGGGCGCAGCGGCGGCGTTGGCGCTCCCCGCCTTCGTGATCGTTGAGCTAGCCCGCGAGCACCCCATGCTTGACCTGCGCATCCTGCTGAACCGCACCTACTCGCTGGCCATGGTGCTCACGGGGATCACCACCATCGCCATGTTTTCTTCCATGTTTCTGCTGCCGCTGTTCCTGCAGAACACCCGTGGCGTGGGCCCCCTCACCACCGGATTGCTCCTCATTCCCCAGGCGGCCACCGCATCTCTCGTGATGCCCATCACGGGCCGGCTGTTTGACCGCTTTGGTCCGGCGCCGCTGGTGGTGCCCGGACTCTTCGCGCTGACCTATGCCACGTGGATGCTGGCGGGCATCGATCCCGACATGTCGGACGGATTGCTGGCGGTGGCCCTGGTGCTGCGGGGAATCGCCATGGGCACGTGCATGATGCCCGTGAACACGGTCTCTATGGACAGCGTTCCCCGCCCGAAGATCGCTCGCGCGGCCGCCCTCACCAACGTGTTACGTCAACTGTTCGGCGCGTTCGGAACGTGTGTGTTCGCCACCCTCCTGGCGGATCGCCAGTTCTACCACCAGGCCATGCTGGCGCAGACGATCAACGACACCAACATCTCCGCGGTCCAGATGCTCAGCGACACGAAGCTGAACCTCGTGGGTCAGGGCTGGACGGAAGCGAACGCCGATACCGCGGGACTCATCGTGCTCGCGCGACAGGTTCGCTCGTCAGCCGCCGTTCACGCCTACGACGATTGTTTCATCGTCGCGGCGCTCGTCGCGCTCGTAGGCGTGGTGCCCGCGCTGTTCCTGCGCCGCGCCCGCCGTTCGGCCACCGCCCCGACGGGTCGCCAATCCCGGTAAATTCGATTGACTTACTAGACTTTCAGAGATACTATCGACCACCACCACGACCCGTGCGCTGGCGACAGTGGCGCGGCCAGACCCGCCCACGGGCGGCCCCAGACTCTTGGTGAGGAGAGGCACATGCGCATCGCAGAAGACGCTACACAGCTCATCGGCAACACGCCACTGGTGAAACTCCGCCGCGTCACAGAAGGCGCGGTAGCGGACGTCGTTGCCAAACTCGAGTTCTACAACCCGGCCCACAGCGTCAAGGACCGCATTGGCGTCTCGATGATCGACGCCGCCGAGAAGGCGGGCCTGATCAAGCCGGGCACCATCCTGGTGGAGCCAACTAGCGGAAACACTGGCATTGCCCTGGCCTTCGTGTGCGCCGCGCGCGGCTACAAGCTCATCCTCACCATGCCCGAGACCATGAGCATCGAGCGCCGCATGCTGCTACGCGCCTACGGTGCCGAGCTCGTGCTCACACCAGGTCCAGAGGGCATGGGCGGCGCCATCCGCAAGGCTGAAGAGATCGCGGCCTCTGGTCCGCAGTACTTCCTGCCCCAGCAGTTCAAGAACCCGGCGAATCCGGAGATCCACCGCAAGACCACCGCCGAGGAGATCTGGAACGATACCGATGGAAAGGTGGACCTCCTGGTTTCGGGCATCGGCACCGGCGGCACGATCACCGGCGTTGGCCAGGTGATCAAGGCTCGCAAGCCGTCGTTCAAGTGCGTCGCCGTGGAGCCGGACGCCTCGCCGATCCTCTCCGGGGGCCAGCGTGGGCCACACCCGATCCAGGGCATCGGCGCCGGCTTTGTTCCAGACGTACTGGACACGTCCATCTACGACGAGATCGTCCGAGTCAAGAACGAGGACGCCTTCGCGACGGCCCGCAATATGGCCACGCAGGAGGGCCTGCTCGTGGGCATCTCATCTGGAGCGGCCGTATGGGCGGCCACCCAGGTCGCGCGGCGCTCCGAAAATGCCGGCAAGCTGATCGTGGTGATCATCCCATCGTTCGGCGAGCGCTATCTCAGCACGGCCCTATTCGCGGATCTGAAGGACTAGCCTCTCCAGGAGACCCGGCCCGCCGACGTATCGTCGGCGGGCCAGCCCAATGTCGCTACGGCGACTGCCCTTCAGTCTCGCCGGCGGAACGATACGTCCAGCCGAAGCTCGCGAGCAGAGCCGACACCTGATCGGCGAGGAAGTCTGCCACGACTTCTGGCGGCTGCCCGAATCTGTCCACCCGCGCGGTGAGAATGGGGAAGCCGGACGAGTAGCCGCCCGTCTCCCAGCCTGACGTGAGGCCAAACACTACCCGCCTGATCCCAACAGTCCGGATGACGGTGGAGCACATCCAACACGGCTCACCGCTGGCGTAGATCGTCGTACCGGAGAGGCCCAGCGTTGCCAGCCGGTGACAGGCGGCGCGTATAGCCACGGTCTCCGCGTGCGCGTTGGGGTCGTGCCGCGACTCAACCGAGTTCTCACCCTCGGCCACCAGGGCATCTCCACGCACGATCACCGAGCCAAACGGATGGTCGCCGCGCTCACCGGCCCGGCGCGCCAGATCGATGGCGTGCTGCATCCAGCGCCGATCGCGTTCATCCGTCACCACCGACCTCCTTGATTACCTACACGGATTGCGTACACGGATTGCGTACACGGATTGCGTACACGGTCCGTGGCGAACACGGCACCGTGCTGCTCACACTCCCGCTCTGGCGCCGATCTGGGAGCTGGCAGCGGCGCGAGCCCGGCCATACGCGCCCACCAGCCCCGAGAGTCGGGCCGCGTGCGCGTCGGTGAGCGCTTCTGGGGCAAACCGCCACTCCCAGTTGCCGTCAGGCACGCCTGGCACGTTCATGCGGCCTTCCGATCCCAGCCCAAGGACGTCCTGAAGCGGAACGATCGCCCAGTCCGCCACGGAGGCATACGCCATGCGAACGAGCGACCCGGCGGGCTCGTCGGCTACCCAGGGCGCGTAGCACAGCAGCGATTCCCGTTCGGCGTCGCCCAGGTGGGCGTACCAGCCGGCGCTGGTGTCGTTATCGTGGGTTCCGGAATAGACCACGCAGTCCTGGACGAAGTTGTGGGGCAGGTATGGGCTGTCACCCACGGGGTCGCGACCGGCGTCGTCGCCGAAAGCGAACTGGAGTACCTTCATGCCTGGGAATCCTAGGGTCGCGGCGAGCTGGATCACGTCCGGCGTGATCTCGCCCAGGTCTTCGATCACGATGGGGAGGTGGCCAAGCGCGTCGCTCACCGCGTCGAAGAGCGCCTGGCCTGGCCCTGGCACCCAGCGTCCATTGATTGCGGTCTCCTCCGTCGCGGGGACCTCCCAGTAAGCCTGGAAGCCCCTGAAATGGTCCAGCCGCACCACGTCCACGTGGCGGAAGGTCGCCTTGAACCGTGCCACCCACCAGCGATACCCGTCCGCCGCCATGCGATCCCAGGCATACAACGGATTCCCCCACCGCTGGCCCGTCTCGCTGAACGCATCCGGCGGCACGCCCGCCACCACCGTTGGCCGTCCGTGCTCATCAAGTAGGAACTGGTGGCGATGGGTCCAGACATCCGCGCTATCCAGGGCCACAAAGATGGGGATGTCGCCGATGATCCGGATACCCCGAACGTTCGCGTACGACCTCACGGACTCCCACTGCCCCGCGAACAGCCACTGCACCCACTGGTGGAAGGCCACCTCATCAGCCAGGTCCTTCGCCGCCGCTACGAGCGCCCCAGCCTCTCGCAGCCGTAATGGCCGCGGCCACTCCAACCAGAACCGCCCGCCCTGGCTGTGTTTGATCGCGCAGAACAGCGCGTAGTCCGCGAGCCAATGCGATTCGGCCTCAGCGAAAGTCGCGAATGCCACGCGGTCCTCTGCCGAGGCAACGCGACCGAATCTCGCAAACGCCTGGCGAAGGCACCGCTCCTTGATCTCGCCCGCCGCGGCGTAGTCGGCACGCTCCGCCGGAAACGGCGCCGCCTCGATGGAGCCCGGGTCCAACCATCCGCGTCCCACGAGCTGATCAAGGGCAATTAGGAGCGGGTTGCCGGCAAACGCGGAGCCCGCCGCGTACGGCGAGTTACCTAGACCCACGGGCGCCAGGGGCATGATCTGCCACAGCCCCTGCCGCGCGCGCTCGAGGAACTCCACGAACCTGTACGCCCCCGCGCCAAGATCGCCAACACCGTGCGGCCCGGGCAACGATGTGGGATGCAGGAGTACACCTGCTACCCGGTCTCTCCTGGGCGTGGGGGGGTTCATGGCCAGGCACCTCCGTTCGCGCCCGGCGATGCACTGGCCGGCGCGAACCGAGGCGAGATGATGCCAGACGGAACACCTGAGGCGCGGGGATCGTCGCATCAGTGAGCGACTCGTTGGCGGATGCTACACTCGGAGGAGTCATGTCAGCGGACACGCGCGTCACGGACCTCGGCGTCTCCCTGGCGCAGGTCCTGGCAGAACTGCGCCAGCAGACGCGTCTCAGCCAGACGGCCCTGGCGCGGCTCAGCGGCGTCAGTAGAGCCATCGTCGGCCTGATCGAGCGGAGCGGCGACTCGCGCGGCAGCCGCTCCGCGCGCCCCACCATCGAGACGCTTCGCCGGCTCGCTCGGGGCCTGGCAACGGATCCGGAGAACGAGCAGCTTGTTGATGGCGTGCGCGCGGACCGCCTGTTCCACCGCCTCATGATGGCGGCGGGTTATCCCCGCCTGGAGGACACCGTTGACGCGGCCTCGGAGGGCATAGAGTCCAATGAGCTGGACGCCATCCTGCTGGACAGGTTCGGCAAGGACCTCGGTGGCGCGTTGATCGAGGCAGAGCGCGCACTAGGCCAGTTGAGCGCGGTGCAGATCCGGGCACTCGCACACGCCATCAGCGGGATGGTACGTGGTCTCGCCGCCAAGGCCGGGTAACGCCCGCCACAATTCGCAGTCTCCACATCCGCCGCGCGCACGTTCTCTTTGCACAGGTGACATCCACGGAAGCTGGTCGTCCCCAAAGAAATCGGGCGGTAGCATGGCATCCTCGGCTACAAGATCGAGTGTGAGTGGCGTTGGAGGTGGGCGTGCGCGAGCGATCCTGTTTGCCCTCCTGGTTGCCGTAGCGACAATGACGGCTTGCGGACGCGGCCCAGGGCTCCCCTCGCCCACACCGATTCCGGCAGATCCCACACCCCCACGCGGCAAGCTCTTCGGTGTATCGGTCGCCGGTGCGGAGTTCGCCGAGCGCCGCCTGCCGGGGACGCTGGGACGCGACTACATCTACCAGACCAGCCCTGAGAGCTACCGCTACTTCAGATCAAAAGGGCTCACGATTGTGCGCCTCCCGTTCCGATGGGAGCGCCTCCAACCCACCCCGTTCGCGCAGCTCTCCCGTCCGGACATCGCCGGCATGCGTGCCGCGCTGGACGCTGCGCACCAGGCCGGCCAGCGCGTTCTGCTGGACATGCACAACTACGGCCACTACTACGGGTACCCCCTGCGCCCCGAGGATGGCGAAAAGCTGGCGGACGGCTGGCGACGCATCGTGCTAGAGCTCCGGGGCCACCCGGCGATTTGGGGCTACGAGATCATGAACGAGCCCCACGGCCTCTCCAATCGACCCAAGGACTTCGACATCGACTGCGAGCGAGGCTCTCCTACGTGGGCACGGCTCGCCCAGCAGGCCACAGACGCCATCCGATCCGCGGATCAGAACCGTTGGATTCTCGTACCCGGCTACTGGTACCAGACCGCCTCGCACTGGCCGCGCTGCAACCAACCGCTCAACGTCCACGACCCGGCGGGCCGCCTGCTCTACGCCGCGCACCAGTACTTCGACGACGACCTCAGCGGCGCCTATCAGAAGGACTATGACACCGTGGGGGCGCACCCCATGATCGGGGTTGAACGGCTCAAACCGTTCCAGGATTGGCTGGAAGAGCGCGATGCCATGGGCATCATCACGGAGTATGGCGTGCCAGACACTGACCCGCGCTGGCTCGCGGTGGCAGACCAATTCCTGGCCGCCGTCTCAGCAGGCAAGCGTCTGCACGGAGCCATGTACTGGGCCGCGGGCCCCTGGTGGGCGGAGTATCCACTGTCGCTCGAGCCTAGGGGCGGGCGTGACCGCCCGCAGATGTCGGTGGTGGCAAAGTACCCGAGCCGGACGGGGGCTCTTTCAGAATCGGCGGCGGAGAGCACTACGGCCCGAATGGTGACCGGCAAGTAGCGCGCGGTAGGATAGGTCGCTCCCACGCTCTGGCGGGACCGGGAACCAGTTTCAGCCCATTCGCCTGAGCGCCCCCGCCGCATGCCGAACAACCCCGCCCGCATCCTGAGCTTCGTCACCCACGAATCGCATACCTACGAGCTTGCGAAGACCGGATTCGAGTTTGAGCTGCTCGTACCGCCCACGATGCCGCCGTGGCGGAAAGCGTGGGACGCACGGTGTCGGCCGCTTCCGCGAAATGTACGGATTACCACGCCCGCCGCGGGCCAGACCGTGGCAGACCTGGCCGCCCACTACGACCTGGTGCTCTGCCACACGCTGGAGCAGTTTGAGCTGGTGGAGCACGCCCCCGTCCCACGGATCCTGAATCTGCTCACGCACTCCATCCGCCCGGATGGTTGGCCGGCATCGCTGGACTTCGCGACCTCGCTGGGCCTACGAAATCGCCTTAATGGCACGCCGATCGTGTACATCGGTGAGAGCGCGCGACGCGACTGGCGGCTCCGCGGCACGGTGATTCGCCACGGTGTGGACCGACTGGACCATCTGGACTTCCCATGGCGCGGAGACGTGGTATCCGCCCTGACCGTCTGCCACCACCTGTACGAGCGCGGCGAGGAAAAGGGCGCTCACGTCTGGGATTTCGTCCACTCTCACGGCGTTCCGATCGCCCTGATCGGCGACAACCCAGAGGTGGAAGGAGCGCACATCCCACCGAATTGGGATGCCTTACGGGGCTCTTACGCCAGCCATCGCGCCTATCTGAATACCACCCCGCATGGCGGCAGCCGCGCCATGCTGGAGGCGGCGCTCGTCGGCTGCCCCATCGTTACTCGCCCGCGCAGAGACGGTACGAGCATCTTCACGGACGGCGAGAGCGGCATGGTGGCGGAAGAGCCGGCGGAGATCGTGCGCCGCATCGAGACGCTCCTGGCCGACCCCTCGCTGGGTCGCAGGATCGGCGCGAAGGGCCGGGCCGTGGTCGAGTCCATCTACGACTCAGCCGGGTTCGTCGACCGCTGGGCCCGGCTGATCGAAGCCACGCTCGGCACTGAGCCGCCGCTGGCGCCAGTCGTGGACCCACCCGCCGACGACGACTTCTTCCGCTGTAGCATTGAGCTAGTGGATGCGCCGAGCTCACTCCCGGCGGATACGTGTGGCGTCGCTCGAATGCGCGTGACTAACCAGGGTCAACACACGTGGCTGGCACGGACGCGTGGCGACCACGGCAGAGTGAGCCTGGCGTACCACGTGCTAACGCCCGATGGTCGAGAGCTCGTACGGAATGGTTGGAGCACCTGGCTGCCCCAGGACCTGGCACCGGGCGCCAGCGTGATCCTGGACTGCGGGATTCGGGCGCCCAAAGCAGCGAGAGACTACGTGATTCGCTGGGATCTGGTGTCCCAGGCAGTGTCCTGGTTCTCCGAACGGGGCGGCCAGGTCCTGGACACGATGCTACGTGTCCGGTGACTGGTACCCACCGTCGACAGTAGACGCCCTGGCGGGGAGACAAGTCCTCGTCCTAGGGCTGGGCCTCCACGGCGGCGGCATCGGCGCCACGCGGTTCCTCTCTCGCGTCGGCGCCACCGTCACGGTCACAGACCTGGCCAGCGCCGAGCGGCTCCAACCAGCCCTCGATCAGATCGCTGGGCTCGAAGCCCGGCTGGTTCTGGGAGAGCACCGCGAGGACGACGTGCTGGCCGCCGACCTCGTGATCCGCAGCCCAGCCGTTCCAGACCACCATCCGCTGCTGCGCCTGGCCGCGGATCGTGGGATCCCGGTGGACTCCGAGCACGGCCTGTTTCTCAACCTCTGCCCGAGTCACCGGCGGATCGGGATCACCGGATCCAAGGGGAAGACCACCACCACGCGGATGGTAGGGCGCATCATGCGCCGTGCTGGCCTTCCGCACGTGGCCATCGGAAATCTGCACCTCTCTGGGCTCGACGTTCTCGACCAGACAAACGCGGATACGATCGTGCTTGCCGAGCTGTCCAGCCAGCAGATCGCGTCCGTGGGGCCTCGCCCGCCGCGCTACCAGATCGCCGTCCTCACCAACCTGTATCCCGATCACCTGGAGGCGCACGGCTCGGAGGAGGCGTACGTGGAGGCGAAGACACGACTGTTCCGAGCGCTCGACCCCGGCGGAGAGGCGTTCATCCATCGGGACACGGGCTGGAGCGATGCCGTGGCGCTCCAGACAACCGCGCCGGTCTTTCGATTCGACTCCAGCGATCTGCCGGACCACTGGGATGTGGGCGCGGAAGGCCAGCACAACCGCGCGAATGCCGCCGCCGCGCTTCTCGTAGCGCGCTCGCTGGGGATACGTGACGCGATCAGCCGTGACGCCATCAAGACGTACAGCGGTGAACCGCACCGGCTGGAGCAGGTCCGCGTCGCGGACGGTGTCGCCTGGATCGACGACTCGCTGGCGGGCATTCCGGAGGCTACCGTGGCGGCCTTCGCGACGCTCTCCAGCCCCATCATCTGGATCGTGGGAGGCCGGGACAAAGGCCGGGATCTCCATGAGCTCGGCACTGCGATTCGCGGTCGCCTGGTCGCGGCGGTCCTCCTGCCAGGAACCGGACAACAGCGCCTGCAGCCGCTACTTCGCGGGGTGGCGACGCGCGAGGCGGCCACCATAGACGAGGCGGTGTTGATCGCCTCCCAGATCGCTACGCCCGGGCAGACGGTCCTCTACTCGTCACCGTTCGGCCGGGCGGCTACCCTGGCGCCGCGGCCGGGCCAGGGCCGCGACCACCAGTACGCGGCCGGCCGGGAGTTTCAAGAGGCGGTTGCCAGACTCTGATCCGCTGGACTAACCGCCCAGGAAACGCCGCGGGTTTTCATGATTCAGCTTTTGTATCTGCGCCTCGGTGATTCCCAGCTCGAGGAGCCGCGGATACACTCGTCGTTTGGTGAAGAGCCAGCCGTCCGCGTTGTACGACCTGCTCAGCGTCGGGTCGGAAGTGCGGCTTACGCCGAGTACCGACCAGTCGTGGGAGACCATGATTCGATCCCCGTGGCCGCGCTTAATCAGCGCCGCCAGCGTCTCGGTCCGCCCCTGCCAGTCGGGGCCAACGGGCATCGCGTTCTGGTGGCGATCGAAACCCAGCCAGACGCCTCGCGCCAGCAGGCCTTCCAGGTAATCCAGATCTGTGGAGTCGTTGCTGTGGCCGATGTACAGGCGGCTCATGTCGAAGCCCTCGTCCTCGAAGATCCGCGCCTGTTGCTCACCTACCCGACCCGGGGCAAAGCTATGGGTGGAGACGCAGACCCCTGTCCGCATCGCCGCCCGAGCGGCCGCGCGGAGGATGATCTCCCCCTCGTTGGTCACCCCCTCCGCGTCGTTGGCCACCTTGATGATCCCTGCCTTGATCCCGGTGCCCTCGATCCCCCCTTCGATCTCACGAACGAACAGCGGGGCGATCGCGTCTGGATCACGCGTCCAAAACGTCCGTGGGATGTCCCGCCAGACGCCAGTAGCGGCGATGATCTGAACGCCAGACCGCCTCGACATCTCCTGGATGAACCGAATGTCCCGCCCCAGATCCATGGTAGTGAGGTCCACGATGGTGCGGACGCCGCCGTCGCGCGCCTCGATCAGCGTCGCCACGGCCACCTCTTCAAGCCGCTTGAAGTCCCCATACAGTTCCGGAAACGTCTGCCTGATGCCGGCCGACCCCGTCACGATGTGCTCGTGGGATAGGGTGTAGCCAAGCTCGGCCGTATCGAGCGGCCCAAGCACCGAGTTGATGAGCGCCATCTTGCCTCCGCCCTATCCCCAGAGTTTCTTGCTGGCGATCCTGGCCCCCTCGGACATCGCCTGGAATTTTGCCCAGGTGATGGTTGGGTGGACCTGTGGCTGAGCCAGCGCGAACGTTGAGAAACCGCAGTCGGTACCGGCGATCACGTTCTCTTTGCCGACCAGGTTTGCATAGCGGACGAGGCGCTGGGCCACCAGCTCCGGGTGCTCCACGAAGTTCGTGGTGGAATCAAGTACGCCAGGAATCAGGATAGTCCCCTCCCGCGGCTTCACCGTCTCGAACAACGCCCACTCATGCTCGTGGCGCGGGTTCGCCCCCTCGAACGAGAACGCCGACACCCGCGCCTTCTGCACAATGTCGAAGATCTGTCCCAGGGGCACATCCCGCATGTGGGGCCCCTCGAAGTTGCCCCAACACAGGTGGAGCCTCACTCGATCGGCCGGCACCCCGTCTAGTGCGTGGTTGATCGCCGCCACGTGCAGCTCAACCACCTTTCGGAAGTCTGCCAGGGTGGCATCCGCGAAGCTGTAGCGGTTCCACCCCATTGCCAGGTCCGGGCAGTCAAGCTGCAGCACGAAGCCCGCGTCCGTAATGGCCTTGTACTCGTGGTTCATGGCGTCAGCGACTGCCATCACGTACTGCTCGTGGGTTGGGTAGTGGTCGTTCTCGAGGAAGTGCCACACCACACCCGGCGACGCCGCGGACATGAACGCCTCCGTCGCGCTCGTTCCTTCTACCGCCGCCTTGAGGTTCGAGATGTCTGCCTGGACCTGGGCATCGCCCTGCCACGCGATGGGACCCACGCAGACCGGGCGCTGGATGTTGCGAGAGGTTGGCCCGCGGGTCGCGTAGAACTCCGGGAAGTCCCGCGACTCCACCTGGGGGCGCATCGGCCGGCTCTGTTCCGAAAACCCGGTGAGGCGCTCAGACACGTAGGTTGAGTAGCCAACTTTGCTCATCTCACCGTCGTTGACGATGTCCACCCCCACCTCGATCTGCTTGCGGACGATGTCCCGCACGGCGCCACGCACACGGGCGGTGATCGTGGGATCAGAGGAAAGCTGCCGCTGATCGCGCCCCTCCGCGAGCGCGGCAAGCTCAGTCGGTCGTGGCAGGCTGCCGGTATGCGTGGTGAGAATCCGGTCCGAGCTACCTTTCATGTCCAGTCCCTCCTGTTGGACGTGGCTGGCCAGCATAGGAACCGTCCCCGCCGGCCGACTGCATAATGGCGGTTCTTCCAGCCGGAATCCAGCAAGGACCCGCCGGCGACGGACAATCCGGGACCCCGTTTGTTACCCTCCCGATCGGAGGTTGACGCTGTCATGGTGATCTCGCAGCTCGTGCGCCGCTTGCGCGAGCACGTGGGGCAAATGCCTAATCCAATCTCCTCACGGACGACGGATTCCGCGCCACGGATCCGCGGGGCGCTGCGCACCACGAGCATCTGCCCTTACTGTGCCGTGGGCTGCTCCCAGCTCGTCTACACTCGGGCCGGCCAGATCATCGACATCGAGGGCGACTACGCCAGCCCCATCAACGAGGGGACCCTCTGCCCCAAAGGCGCGGCGACATCTCAGCTCGTCAACAATCCCCACCGGCTGACCAGCGTCCGCTACCGGGCGCCTTTCTCCGATCGCTGGGAAGATCGCCCGCTGGACTGGGCCGTGGAGCGGATCGCACACCGCGTGAAGGCCACGCGCGACGCCACCTTCGAGGAGCGCGACCGATCTGGAAACCTGGTGAATCGCACCTTCGCCATTGGGCACTTCGGCGGCGCCACGCTGGACAACGAAGAGAACTACCTCATCAAGAAGCTGTTCGCAGGCGGGCTGGGCATCATTGGCATCGAGAATCAGGCACGCATATGACACAGCTCCACCGTGCCCGGTCTGGGCGCACGACTGGGACGGGGCGGGTCCACCACCACCTTGCAGGAGATGGCTAACAGCGACTGCATCGTGATCATGGGATCCAACATGGCGGAGAACCACCCGGTGGGCTTCCGCTTCGTTGTCCAGGCCAAGGAACGCGGCGCCACGGTCATCCACGTGGACCCGCGGTTCTCCCGCACGTCGGCACTGGCGGACTACCACGTGCCGCTGCGCGCCGGGAGCGATCTGGTCTTTCTGGGGGGGCTGATCCGCTACGCCATTGAGAGCGGCGGATACTTCGCGGAGTACGTCCAGGCGTACACCAACGCCGCCACCATCGTGTCAGAAGACTTCGTGGACACGGAGGAGCTGGGCGGGCTGTTCAGCGGGTTCGACGCCGGACGTGGGGCGTACGACACCTCGAGCTGGCAGTACGAAGCAGGCGATCCACCGCCCACGGATCCCAGCCTCCAGCATCCCCGCTGCGTGTTTCAGATCGTTCGCCGCCACTACCAACGCTACACGCCAGAGATGGTCGCCGAGGCCTGTGGGGTCCCCGTGGAGTCCTTCCTGGCCGTCGCCAGATCCATCGTCGAGAGCTCCGGCCGTGAGCGCACCACCGCGTTTGCCTACTCCGTCGCCTGGACGCAGCACACCATCGGCACCCAGATCATCTCAGCGTGCGCGCTGCTCCAGCTTCTCCTGGGCAACATCGGGCGGCCCGGCGGAGGCATCCTGGCGCTTCGCGGCCACGCCACCATCCAGGGCAGCACCGACATCCCCACGCTGTTCAATCTGCTGCCCGGGTACCTGCCCATGCCTTCCGTCCCAGACGGGGACCTAGACTTCGGTAGGTACCTGGCGCGAGCCACCCTGCCCACGGGCTGGTGGCACAACACGCCGAAGTACGTGGTCAGCCTCCTGAAAGCCTGGTACGGACACGCCGCCACACCAGAGTCAGGCTGGTGTTTTGACCATCTGCCCAAGCTGGACGGCGACTTCTCCTTCCAGCAGATGCTGCTGGCCATGAAGGACGGCGCCATGCAGGGCCTGTTCTGCATGGGGCAAAACCCCGCGGTGGGCGGCCAGAACGCTCGGCTCGCACGAGCAGGACTGGCAAACCTGGACTGGCTGGTGGTGCGCGACGCGTACGAGACGGAGACCGCCAACTTCTGGCTGAACGCCCCCGAAGTGCAGGACGGAAGCGTCCGCCCGGACCGGATCAAAACAGAAGTTTTCCTGCTGCCCGCGGCGCTCACGCCGGAGAAAGACGGCACCTACACAAACACGCAGCGGCTGGTGCAATTCCACGGCAAGGCCTCGGACCCACCCGGCGAGGCGCGGTCTGAGGCCCACTTCGTGTACCAGCTCGGTCGGCGGCTCCAGGAGCTCTACGACGCCAGCCCCCTGGATCGTGACGCCCCCATCCAGAATCTCACCTGGGAGTACCCCACGGACCCCAGCGGTGAGCCACTCGCCGAGGCGATCCTGGCGGAGATCAATGGGTATCGCGTGGCGGACGGCGTGCTGGCCCGCAACGTGGACGACCTGCGTGATGACGGCTCCACCGCCGCCGGCTGCTGGATCTACTGCGGCATCACGCCGGAGCGGGGACGAAACCTGGCCAGGTCCCGCACGGCCGACGCGCGCGCCTCGCTCGAGTGGGGCTTTGCCTGGCCGGCGAACCGGCGAGTCCTCTACAACCGAGCCTCCGCCGACCCCGCCGGTCGCCCCTGGTCCGAGCGCAAGCGCTACGTCTGGTGGGACTCGGGGCCGGCCCGCTGGACCGGATACGACGTGCCGGACTTCCCCACCACTAAGCCCCCAGACTACGTCCCTCCACCCGGCGCCGTCGGCCTGGCCGCGCACGCAGGCACAGACCCCTTCATGCTGCTTCCTGACGGCAAAGGTCGCCTGTTCGCCCCCGCTGGCCTGCGGGACGGACCACTGCCCACCCACTACGAGCCCATAGAATCCCCGCTCCGGAATCCGCTCTATGGCGTCCAGATCAACCCCGTGGCCATCGTGCCCGACCGCGCGGACAACGCGCTGCACCAGAGCCCTGACGCACGCTTCCCGCACGTGCTCACCACCTATCGACTCACCGAGCATCACACGGCAGGCGCCATGACCCGGTGGCTCCCGTGGCTGGCGGAGCTCCAACCGGAGGGGTTCGTGGAGATCGGCACTGTCCTGGCCACGGAGCTGGGCCTGCCCAACGGCTCGCTGGCCAGGATCACCACCCTGCGCGGGTCGATCACCCTGCGCGCACTGGTTACAGACCGACTCCCGGTTCTCACCGTCGGCGGCCAGCTTCTGCACCAGGTGGGTCTGCCCTGGCACTTTGGCTACAGCGGGTTGGCGCGGGGGCCGATCGCGAACGATCTGGCTGCCCTCGTCGAGGACCCCAACTCCTTCATTCACGAGGCAAAGGCCTTGACCTGTCGGGTGGAGCGCGCCTGAATTGGCCGAGACGGTCGGCTTTCTGACGGACTCTACGCTCTGCATCGGCTGCAAGGCCTGCGAGGTCGCCTGCAAGCAGTGGAACCAGCTTCCAATGGACGGGTTGGAGCTCACGGCACGCAGCTACGACAACACCGGCGACCTCGGCGCGGAGACCTGGAGGCACGTCACATTTGTCGAGCAGCTTGATCCCACCGTGCGGGCTGGTCGCATGCCTCCGTTCCAGAGCGGCTGGCTGATGCTGAGCGACGTGTGCAAGCACTGTGCCAACGCCGGCTGCATGGAGGCCTGTCCAACCGGAGCGATCGTGCGGACCGAGTTCGGCACCGTACTCATCCAGCAGGACATCTGTAATGGCTGCGGCTACTGCGTGCCTGCCTGCCCCTTCGGTGTGCCTGAGCTCTCCGAGCTAGACGGACGCGCGCACAAATGCACGCTGTGCTACGACCGACTGAAGGACGGGCTGGAGCCAGCCTGTGCCAAGTCCTGCCCCACAAACAGCATCCAGTTTGGCCCGGTGGCTGATCTCAGGGACCGAGCCCAGGAACGCGTTGCTCGGCTTCGCGACCTGGGCGTACAGAAAGCGCGCGTCTACGGGGACAGCGTCGCCGGAGGAACCGGCGGAATCGGCGGGCTCAACGCCATGTCCATCCTGATCGATGATCCCGAAGTGTACAACCTGCCGGCCGCGCCGCGGCTGCCCCAGGACGAGACCCTCCCGGGTATGCTCACCACCCTGGCAGCGGCCGTGGGGGCAGTCGTCGCCATCGGCTGGTCCATCTGGAGCAGGCGTTGACCGGACGCGTATCCGGCCCTGAGCCACCGCAACCCACCGCCAGCCCGCCACCACCCGTGATCCACAAGCCACACTGGAAGTGGCTCATCATCTGGTACTTCTTCCTGGGCGGTATCGCCGGCGGCAGCTACGCCATCGGCTCAATCGCGGACATCGCGGGTGGCGCGCGATTTCGGGCGTTGGTTCGCGCCAGTCGGTACCTCTCGCTGGCCACGCTGCTGCCCTGCCCGCTCCTGCTCATTCTGGATCTGCGCCGACCGGAGCGGTTTCTGAACATGCTCCGCGTGATCAAGCTCCGCTCCCCCATGTCCATCGGCGTCTGGACCCTGCTCGGCTTCTCGGGCTTCAGCGCGTTCTCGGCGACTGGCCAGATGGCACTGGACGGTCTGCTCGGCGCGCGCGGCGGCGTCCTGGCGCGGCTCCCACTCAGGCTCATCGGCGCGCTCGGCCTTCCGTTCGGTCTGCTGCTCAGCGGCTACACGGGCGTCCTCCTGGGGGCAACCGCTGTCCCACTCTGGGCCCGCAACGCCCGACTCCTCGGCCCGCTGTTCCTCACCTCCTCCGTCTCCGCCGCCAGCGCCGCGCTCAGCCTGCTGCTCCTCGTCACCAGACCAAAGTCATACGCATGGCACAGCGTGACGCAGATCGAACGATTCTGCGCGCTGGCCGAGCTCGGTCTGCTTGCGTCGATGCACATCCGATCCGGTGATCTGGCAAACCCACTCTTGCGTGGCAAGCTCCTGGGCGCATACGTCGGCGGCGCAGTCGGGTGTGGGGTCATCATCCCGGTCAGCATCGGCCGACTCGGCTCACCCAGTCACCCGCATCCTCGATGGGCAGCCGCCCTCGGATCAACCCTCACGCTCGTCGGCGGATTCGCACTGAAATTCGCGGTCGTCATGGCGGGACGGCACTCCGCGGACGATCCGCAGGTCGCGCTCTCGCTTGCAGCTACTCCGCCGCCCCCATCTTCAACCGCGGCCGACCGGAATCACCGACACCTTGACCTGTGCAGCGCGCCGAGCATTCCCACCTCTAACCCGGCCCAGCCGCGGTGAACGCAACGCCGGTTATCCGGGGCCGCCGGAACCCCCGGCCACCTCACCTTGGGAGTCAGATAACGAACGGCCGCCCGAAACCTCGGGCGTCGGCCGACATCTTCGCACCGCCACGGATTTGCGACACCTTTTGACCCGCTCACACGTTTTTGTTTACGTTGAGCAGGCGGTTGCGGAAAGCGCAGCCGAATACCCCACCCAGCGAGGCAAAGCACTCCATGGCCGAACTCACAGGCAGACGCCGGTTCGCCCACCTCTTCCGCCGGGCGGGCTTTGGCGCCAAGGAATCGACACTCACGGCCAGCCTCGCGGCGCACCCGAACGAAGACACGGCGTACAGCATCGCCGTTCAGAAACTCATCGCCGACGCACGCGGCCCCGAAGGATTCGCCGACCGAATCGACTGGACGCCCAGCAACATGACCGTACAACTCTGGTGGCTCGAACGCATGATTCGTACAACCCGGCCGCTAAGAGAGAAACTCACGCTATTCTGGCATGACCATTTCGCTACCAGTTTCAAGAAAGATGGCATGAATCACATCATGCTCTTCTATCAGATTGAGCTACTCAGATCTGGAGCACTCGATTACTTAGAATTGCTCGTCAGGGCCATCTCTCGTAATCCTGCCATGATTATGTGGTTAGACTTAAACACAAATAAGGCCGGCGACCCAAACGAGAATTTCGCCCGAGAACTTATGGAACTATTCACTATGGGCATTACATTCAGTAGTAGCGCTAACTACTCGGAGAATGACATCAGAGAAGCAACCAGAGCCTTCACCGGATATACGATCGATGCTTCCGGGAACTATTTCTTCAATACTGCTCAGCATGATGGTGGCTCGAAAACGGTGCTAGGCCAAGCGTGCGAGAGTGGCGACGATGTAATTCGTCGGATTTTCCAAATGACTCGCAATGGGAAGAGCATAGTCGCTCACCATATCGCTGCCAAGCTTTTCAGTTTCCTGGCTTATCCAGTCACTCCCGATGATGCGGTGATTGCACCTCACGCGACCGCTTTTCTGAACTCGGGCTTCCTCACGTCCTCACTCGTTGAGTCCATTCTGATGTCGCCAGAGTTCTCCAGCCTTCGCGCATACCGGGCCCTCGTCAAATCTCCCGTTGAATCGGCGGTGTCCGCCTTGCACATCCTTGGAGCCGAGCGCGTTCCGCTCCACGGCGTGTGGAGCGGCTGCACCGCTGCCGGCCAGCAGCTGATAGCGCCACCCGATGTAGGAGGTTGGCCCTCCGGTAGAGCTTGGATCAATCCAAACACGATGCTAAGCCGATGCAACATGAACGTCTCGATCGCGCTGAGCCTGGGTGATCCAGCCGCATCGGGAGCCGGAGGGAGCTCCGTGAATCAACTCTTGGCCGGCTTGACGCCAAGCCAGAAAGTTGATCGTCTGACGTATTTGCTCATGGACTCCGATATCCCTGCCTCCACTCGCTCCACCCTGGTCAACTATGTGGGAACACTGGCGTACGCCGAGGATCGGAATATGGGCCTGATGAACCTGGTCCTGGCATTACCCGAGTTTCAGTTGAACTAGGCGGTAACGAACATGGCGAAACTGGGTCGACGCGATTTTCTGTCCCGCGGCGCCGTCCTGATATCGGCGGGGTGGGCTGTACCGTCGTTCATCGCGGAATCTGCCCGCCGAATCGACGAGGGAAGTCCATTTGCAAATGTGGCGCACGCCGCTGGCCGTCGAGTGCTGGTGATCGTACAGCTATCGGGGGGAAATGACGGCCTCAACACCGTGGTGCCGTACACGGATCCCTTGTATGCCAGCCCCAGCGGGCGTACATCGCTTGCTGTGCCCGCGGGTTCGGTTCTGCCGCTGAATGGCTCCGTGGGCCTGAATCCGCTACTCACTCGGCTCAAGTCCAGGTGGGACCGCGGGCAGGTCGCGATCGTGCAAGGGGTTGGCTATCCCAATCCCAATCGCTCGCATTTCCGCGGCACGGAGATCTGGGAGTCTGCTACGCCGGACCACCGGGAAACCAAGGGGTGGGTTGGAAGATACCTCGAGGCGTGCGCATGCCAGCGATCGGACCATCTCGAGGCAATCACCGTGGGATCCAACGTGACCGCGCCCACGTTATGGACCGAGATGTCTTTGGTTCCCGCAATCGCGAGTATCAGCAGCTTTCGGTTCACCGGTTCCTACCTCGGCACCGATCCAAACAACACCCAGCGCGCATCCGAGATCCAAACGCTTCGTAACGCCCTTTCCCAGACGAACTCCAGGGCTGAGGCGGAATTCCTTCGGCAATCGGTCCTTGTCGCGCTGACTGATGCAGAGATCCTGAACGCCGCGGCCGCGAGCTATCAGCCCTCCGGCGTCTATCCGGCCAACTCCTTTGGCGACGCGCTGCGCACGGTCGCGCAACTCGCAGTCGTCGACGTCGGGACCACGATCTTCTACGTCTCACTGGGCGGATTCGACACCCACGCAAGCCAGGCGGCAGCGCACCCACAGCTGCTCGATACGCTTGACAGAGGCATCGATGCATTCATGTACGACATGGAAGCCCGCGGCAAGGCCAACGACGTAGTGTTGATGACGTTCAGCGAATTCGGCAGGCGCTTGAAGCAAAATTCCAGCGGTGGTGGCGGCACCGACCATGGGACAGCCGCTCCGATGTTCCTCGTGGGCGGCGGCATCAATCACGGACTCTTCGGGGCCCACCCGAGTCTCTCAGACCTTGACCAGGGCGACCTGAAGATGACCGTGGATTTCCGGTCCGTCTACGCCACGGTACTCAACGACTGGCTGAACATCACTCCTACGGGCGTGCTGGGCGGCAATTTCCCACTCCTGGATCTATTCCCGCGTCCAGCCGGTTCACCGCCGCGCTCGCGCACCACCGTCAACACGGCAGGACCGGCCTCACCGCGACCCGTCCATCGAGTCGCGGCACCCCCTTCAGGACAGCCGACCGTTCGGGCTCCTGCCGCAAGACCGTAGGCCAGGATCCCCGCACCCGACGCACTGAGTGACCGCGACCGCACGCCTGCCGACCGGCATTCGCCCTGTCCAATGCTGAGCCAGACGTCCCTGGAACGCCCCCACGCACCCCGCCTCCGTTCGAAGTCTATCGTTCGCACCCTGTGCGAAGTGTCACCGGCAGGCCGTTCCAGCGTGCGTTCGACCCTGCCCCAGCCACGGCCACCGGTCACCCGCGCCGCGCCCGCCCTAGCTGGCCGACCACTGCACGGCTGTGCGCACCGACTCCTCAGAATCCTGAGTGAGCGCGCGCACCGCGGCCAGAACCCGGGAGTCACTACGACACCAGGACGGGGCCCGCCTCAGTCGCGCGCCGATGGACGCACGATGAGCCGCAACGGGGAACTCACATTCCGCAACGATCTCGTCAATTACCTCGCTCGCGCTCAAGGGGCTCGTGACACTCCAGCCGGGAATAGGCGGTAGATCGCGTTTTGCACAGAGGTAGTCAACGATTGTCTCCGTCTGGAAATATCCCACAGCGGCCGGAATCAGGCGATGGTCAGGTTTGATTATGTAATGTCGGTAACCAAACTTCTCCATCACTTCCATCAGCTCGATGGATGTGTGATTCATCATCTCGCTAGTCACTTCGTTCGATTCGTAGACCACATACGGCGCATCATCGCCACCAAGAAGCCTCTGAGCTCCTTGAAACGCAGAATACTCTCCGCCCTCAATATCGATCTTTACAAGTCGCACATTCGTCCACTGTAGTCGGTCAAGTATTGAATCAAGAGAAGCACACGCCATGCGCGCAATAGCAGGGTTCTGTGCAAGCTCCCCTTGGGTGGACAGATGGCCCCAGGGCCCATTGGCAATGAACGCGAGCTCCCCTTCATGATCCGAAACAGCGATGTTAAGAACATCCACACTCCGGAAGTGGTTGACGGTCACCGCCTGGCGTATTAGCTCCGCATTTGTTTGCGATCCCTCGATGGCGAGGACTTCGGCACCGGCAGCAGCCGCACACAACCCTATGCTTCCCACGTGGGCACCTACGTCAACAACGCGCTCAGTTGGTCCGACCAACGACGCAATAAGATCGGCGATGTAGTGGTACGGGTGAAAGCCAGTCCGCAGTGCCTGGGTGAGCGGATCCGTGGCTTCGGGATCCAGCGCGACGACGTAGGCCGGGGCGTTCCCAACCTGAATTCGAGAAAACTGGGCTGACGAAGTCAATGTGAGCTCCAACTGCGGAAAGATCGCTCGTGCGCCACGTTCGGTGGCCAGTCTACACCGCTACATCCGGTGCAGAAGCAGGTCAGAATCGCACCGGCCCAAAACCCACGCTGCGCCAAAACTGAGAGGAATCCGGTGGGTTGCGTGGGTCAATGCTAACGTTTTGTCGAGGCCAGAGGCCAACGTCTTCCGTCGACAACGCCGCCACCACGACTCGCGCGTGGCGACCGCCCGTCCGCCGATTTGGGTCGTCCATTTGCACGCCCCGCCGGCGCTGAGATCCCACCATCCGCCAACCGTAGTAACGGGATGGGCCCGCACATTGGACTCACTACCACCAGCATCATGAGTCGCACCGAGAATACCCAACTAACCGTCGCCACCAACGCTCCGCCACGTAGTTCGCGTGAATACGTCCGCCCCCGAGGTCCCCGTGCAACACGATCGCCCTCGTGACCACTCCGCTTCGCCATCTGGCAGAAAATCGGTAATTACTCACCTACCCACATCCGGGCGGCGTCACAGACATGACACGAACTTGACGGAAGTGCACCGCTCGACGACCTGATTCGCTACCCTGGCGGCCTGGATGATCGGGCCGCACTGCTCGCGCTCCCCAAAGAACAGCTCGTCGATATCATCCTCGTCCAGCGTGAGACCATCGCCAGGCTCGAGGCACTCGTCGTCCAGCTCTCCGCTCGCGTCGCTGAGCTCGAGGCCAGGATCGACGAGCTCACCCGTCCGCCCACCACTCCCGACAACTCTAGCCTCCCACCATCGGCTGCTTTCAAGCCCAACCGCGCGGAGCGCCGAGCCCGCAAGCACGGACCCAAGCGCGGTCACCAGGGCCACTCGCGCCTGCGCCAACCGCCAGACGTTGTGGTCCGCTGCCACGCTACCACGTGCCGTGGCTGTGGTCACGCGCTCGATGCCACGGGCCAGCGGCGGGTGCGTCGCAGCCAGGTGATCGACGTGATTCCGGCCCGCGCGGTGGTCGTGGAGTCCTGGGTCTACCAGGCATGCTGCACTGAGTGCGGCCTGGTCACGGTGGCGGAGCATCCCGCGGGTCTGGAGTCGACGCGGACGTTCGGTCCGGAGCTCGAAACCGCGATTGCCTATCTGCACGAGCGCCACCACGTCTCGTTCGAGCGCCTGGTGGAGCTATGCCGGGATCTGTTCGGGATCCAGCTCAGCGAGGGGGCGGTGGCCAACGTGCTGCAGCGGCTCGGCGAGCGAGGTGAGACCCGCTACCAGGAGATCAGAGAGGCAGTGCGGGCGAGTCCGGTGATCGGCTCGGATGAGACGGGTGCCCGGGTGGCTGGCCGCACCTGGTGGCACTGGAACTTCCAAACTCCAACCGCCAGCTACCACGTCATCGCGCGGACGCGGAGTGGATCGGTCATTAATGATTTCCTGGACGGTGCGGTACCAGACGTATGGCAATCGGATGCCTACGCGCCGCAGCTGCGAGCACCGGCCAAGGCCGGGCAGTTGTGCCTGGCACATCAGTTGCGGGAACTGACGCGAGCCGCGGAGCTTGAGCCGGACGCGGCGTGGTGGGCGCAGGAGTTGCGGCACGTGTTCGGGCGCGGGATGCGGCTGCACGCTGAGCGTGGCGAGATCAGTGCGGAGAGCTTCCAACGACGGAGGGTCCGGATTGTCAACGCCGCGGAGCGGTTGATCAAAGGGCCACCGCTGGGCAAGGGCATGGCCCGGCGACTGCAGCAACGCTACCAGCGGTTGTGGTCCGAGCTCTTTGTGTTCTTGGAGCGTGACGGGGTAGAGCCGACCAACAATGCCTCCGAGCGTGACTTGCGCAACAGCGTGATCCACCGCAAAGTGACCGGAGGGTATCGGTCGGAGTGGGGCAGCCAGACCTCCGCGATTCTCACCAGCGTCCTGCAGACCGCGCGCAAACAGGGCCACAATCTCTACGCCGCGATCCGCATGCTCTCCGGTCCCTCGCCACTGGCCGCTGCATACGCCAGCTGAGTAGTTACGAAAATCGAGTGGCTGAGCTCTTCCGCGCCGATATCGTCGAGTTCCGACCAGAAAATGGGCCGCCGCTCACTCCAATCCAATTCGCGACAAGAGTGTCAGGCCATCGGAAGCTAGGCTGCCGCGAACCGGCGGTCGGTAAGCGACCAGATCGTTGAGCTGGGCGAGCCAGATGGCTGGGACGTCTGCACGAAGTTGCGCTAGTATCGCTCCGTACCGTCCCTGCCTGACGGTGGGTTCAAGAGTCGCGGCCGCCTCTGCTATCGGGCCGTCGATCGTCGGGCTGCCGTAGTACTCGCGACCAAACACCGATCCGTTGCCATAGAGACGGGCGAGTGTGAAGTGTGGATCGTATGTGCGATTCGTTCCTGCCAGCAGAAACAGGTGCTCCCCCTGACCAGCCGAGACCTTCTGCAGATACGTGCCCCACTCGAGCAGGCGAGTCTCAACCGTGAGCCCAATAGCGCCCAGGTAGCCAGACACCACCTGCGCGACATCCTCGCCGCGCGGATAGCGGCCGCGCGGCGCCTCCAGCACGATCGGCACGGAGGGGTCCATCCCTGCCTCAACGATCAGTCGCCGCGCCGTGTCGGGCTCGAACGGCGGGGCCTCCGCCGCTTCGAACGGCATCACATCCTCCGGGAACGGAGCGCCGAGGGGGCGGGCATGCCCGCCGTAGATCTCGCGGATGATCGCCTGCACGTCTATCGCCAGCCCAATCGCCCGCCGCACCCGCACGTCATCCAGCGGCGGTCGTCGTGCGTGCAGCCGCAGATAGAGCGACTGGATGCCGGGCGCGGAGGTCACCCGCAGTCCCGAAGCCCCCGCGGTCGCGGCCGCCTCCGGCGTGAGGCCTGTCGCCACGTCCACCTCGCCGGCGAGCAACGCTAACACGCGCGTGGCACCATCCGGCAGCACCACCAGTTCGGCGCGCTCCGCCGATGGAGCCGGCCCCCAGTACCCAGCATGGGCGCGAAACTCCAGGCGCTCATCCGCCACGCGCCGTTCTAGTCGATACGGCCCCGTGCCCACCGGCGCGGTCTCCAGCCCCTTCAATCCAACCGCTGTTGCGTGGCGTGGCGGCAGCATCGCGAGCGTCGAGAGCTCCGCCGGCAGCGGCGCAAATGGCTCCCGGGTGGTGATGCGCACGGCGTGATCGCCCACCACTTCCACGCCCTGGATGGATTGAAGCTGGGCGCGGATAGGCGATGCGTTGGCGGGATCCAGCGCCGTGTCCACCGAGTACTTCACGGACTCGGCGTCAAACGCTTCGCCATTCTGAAAGCTCACCCCAGGCCGCAGGCGCACCCCCCACGTCGTGGGATCCAGGGCGGTGACCGACTCCGCTAGCAGTGGCGCCGGCGGCCCACCCGGCACCGCGGACAGCAGCGTCTCGTACACGTTGAGGTACGCGCCCGCTTCGATCAAGCCCGTCTGGGCCAGCGGATTCAGGCTCGCGGGATCCGCGGGGATCGCCACCCTCAGCAGGCTCGCGGTTTGAGCGGCTGCTCCTCTGCTCAGCGCGCCCGAGGCAAGTGCCGCGCCCGCCAGCGCGAGCCAGCCACGCCGGCTAAAGCGTCTGATTGGCAATCTCCAGATGGTGGGCGGTGTACTTGGTAAGGCGCGCGAGCTGATCGGCGTCCAATACCTCACAGGCCCAGCCCCAGTGGATGGACACCCAGTCCCCCACCCCGGCCGCATCAACGAAACCCCTCCCGTCAAGCTGCCGCACCACCCGGTCGCGCATTGCGCCTCCAAGCGTCAGCTTTCCATCGACCAGCGAGAGGGGTGTACGGTCCACCACCAGCTCACCCAGCTCAACGCGAACCACCCTGCCCCAGCTCACCCGGCAGTGGTCCATGGTCTGGAGATTGTGGCCAAGCTCCCCCACGCGGCTGTGAACGTCCAGCACGTGGAACGAGTGGTGAGGGCGCGCGCCGGCCGGAGCCTTCCCCAATACCACGTCGCGGGCCTTGACACTGAGCTGCCTCCCGAATCGCTCTAGCAGCGAATCGTAGAGCTGACGCACCTCCACACGGTCAAGCAGGTCGTTCCCGATCCAGTACGCGTCCACTACGCGCGGATCGAAGGCGTCCGCTATGCCATTCTGGCGCGCAATAAGCTGGAGGTAGGGTAAGGCCCCGGTGAACTTGCGCAACGCTCCGGTGAGTCCGCCATCCACCTGCTGCTCCACCGCGTGATCGAAGAGCAGTCGGTTCTCGTCGCCGCCACAGTACTTGAGCCGGTTCGGCATGAACCCGTAGCGGATGAAGCGGATCATGCCGGACATGGGCGAGGCCGCGGGCTGGACGAGGCTAGCCAAGCCCCACCCGCTCGGCACTCTCCTCGAGCAGCCGCTCCAGATCCGCGTAGAAGCCCAGCACGTCGCTGGCGTCCTCCTCGGACATCCGCTCCAGCACCGCGCCCGCGTACACCACCACGTGCTCGCCCACTGAAAGGTCAGGCACCGCCCTGGCGTCAACCCAGAGCTCCTCGTGATCCACCTGCACCAACGCCCGCTCCCCTTCGAGCCGCAGGACGAGGCGAGGTATCGCCTGACACATCGCGGTCACCACCCACCCGCGCGGGTCCCCACGGGCTCCGCGCTCATCTCAGTCCAATTCTGGACCTGATCGTACAGCCAGTCCACAGCGAGATCCACCGCCGCGGCCACGGGTGCCGTCAGCCCAATCTCCGCCTCATCGCACTCCAGCGGCTCGCAGGCGATGATTCGCACCATCGCAGGAAGCACTCCGAGCGCGGCGGCCAGGCCAAAACCACGCGACGGATCCGCCCGATGGAGATCAGACAGAAACTCCGCCGCCTCCTGACCGCCCTGCGTGCCAGGATCCGGAACCTGGGGCGCGAGCACGTACAGGCTGCCGGGCACGCCGTCACGGCGGACGATGTCCGCCACGAACAGGGCATCAAACCCATCCATAAGCTCCTGCACCATCGCCACCCCGCCGATACCCGTCTCGATCACCCGCACGCCGGGCAACCCGGCCAGGCGGCACTCTGCCCTCTGAGCGACCACCACACCAAATCCGTCGTCGCGGCGCAGCACGTTGCCCACGCCAGCGATCAGCACCCGGCGGCCAGTCACCGGGACGACACCCGCTTGATCTGTCCCAGGGGTACGAAGCCCCGCGGAGCGACCGTCGACTCCTCCGCCAGGATGGAGGGCGGCGCCAGGTCGTACATCTCCAGCAGCAGCCGTGCCGCCGGATCATCCAACGCTCGCGCCTTCATCTCCGGCCCCGCCAGATCCAACAGCGCGGCCAACCGGGCTACTCCCGCGCGATGGAGCAGGTCCACCGCCTGAAGGAGCCCAATTCCGCGCTCCTGCACCTCCGGATCGGCCCGCTGCTCGAGCCACGCCACGACACTCTCCAACCGCTCCAGCGCGTCGAGCGTACCGTCATCCAGGCTCGAGATATCAGGCGTGGGCATGCGTCAGCTCCGTGCTGGGGCACGGCTCCCCGGCGTGACGGGGGTCCTGGCACCAGCAACCAGGACCACATTCGCCATGAGCCTGCCTGGTGAGACCGGCGAACTCGTCCGCGAACCGCCGTCCGCCCTCTCTTACCCCGCCGTCCGTCAGGCCAAACACCACCATTGCACCCGGCGCCGTTCCCTGGCGGATCGAAGCCAGACCATCCGACACGAGATGGTCCAGGACTACCGCCACGGTGGGCTCGTCTATGCCCACGACCCGTGCGACCTCCGCGGCGTGGACCCAGCTCCCCAGACCCTCGCCCCTCATCCAGAACAGCGCTTGCAGCACGTCGTCCCGCGCCCGGAGCAGATCCAGCTCGCTCACGGGGCAGCTCCGCGCTGCATCTGGTCGCAAACGTACGCCGCGATGAGGTCTGCTGCCTGATCCAGGCAACCGGACGCTCCTTCGGACATCACTTCGCCCCAGTTGGTGTCAACGGGCTCGAGCTCCAGCACCAGCACCCGCTCCGGCAGGGCCCGAAAATGCTGGAGAATCGCCAGGAGATTGTCCAGGCTCACCACACCCGTCAGGGCCTCGCCCACCCGAACCTGCAGATCGTCGGCGGATCGCGCCTCATCCACGCGCTCAGTGGCGTAGAGCCGCCCGGGGACGCGCCCACGGCTTACGGCACCCACGAACACCGCCGCGTCGAGCGGCTCCGTACTCTGAAATCGAAACAGCACATCGATCGGGCCGTAGCTCAGGTCCTCCACCAGCACCCCATCCGGCCAGGACCGCTGGCAAAGTCGGTCCACCAGAACGGCACCGAATGACCCGTCTCGCAGGCAGGTGTACCCCACCCCGCCAATCAGGATTCGCGGGGTCTCCGTGTGCGTCTCGCGCCCAAAGGCGAGAACGGAGCCGAGAGGATCCGCCACGCTCACGAGCATTGGCCCCTAGACGGGAAGGGGCTCCTCCTCCAGGATGCACGCACACGTGTTGATCTCGCGCACCACGGTGTGCTCCCCGGCGTACATGTGCGTGGTACACGGCATGCACGGATCGAAGCTTCGGATCGCCCGCAGGATGTCGATGCCCTTGAACTCGGCCGGGCCGCTGAACTGCTCGAGGATGGGGGTGTTCATCACCGCCTCCTCGTACGGGCCTGGCGTACCGAACGGATCGCGCGGCGCCGCGTTCAACGTGGAGGGCGTCACGATCTGGTAGTTCTTGATGACGCCGCCGTCCATCTCCAGATGGTGCGACAGGTAGCCTCGGCCGGCCCCCCAGAAGCCCACGCCGACCCGGTGGTCCTTCGGAACCGTGAAGTCCCGGCTCACCGCTGTCTCGCCACGCTTCTGGAGATCGTAGGCGATCAGCAGGTTGTTCAACGCAACCAGGCCCGTGTAAGCCTCCGCATATGCCCGAGCCCGGTTTCGCTCGATCGCGTTCCAACGCTCCGGGATGCGCCACTCCAGCCGCATCTCGGGCAGGGAGCCCTTGGGTAGCAGCATCCTCAGGCTAGACCCGGTGGACTCGATGAACGGGTTGGGCGGCAGCTTGCGCGCGGCGGCCGTCGTCCACATGCGCGCGTACGCGCCCGCTTCAACCGAGTGACGGTCCCAGCGGGGAGAGGTGTCCCACGTGTACTTCTCCTTCCACGTGCGCCCCGCGGGCTTCGGCCGCGTCTCCTTGTTCCACGGATGGTGCGGGCTCAGCGGGTTGCCCACCGGGTCTGTCGGCATCGGCGGAGCACCAGCGGCCCAGGGCTCGTAGTAGGAGTGCTCCACGAACTCCTCCAGGCCCATGTTCAGCCGATGCAGATCCGTAGTCACAAGCTCACCGTTGATCACGGCGCCCGGCGTGTTCCAGCGGCGATCGCCCCACTCGTTCGCCCGCGCGTACGTCGCGTCGTAGTGCTCGTGATGATCCCAGATGCCGAGATCCAGCAAGTGCTTCGGTCGCTCGCCCACCGCGGCGTATTCCGGCTTTGCCAGATACATGAAGTCGAACACGTCGTCCCAGGTCAGCGCCATCTTCTTGGAGTAGTCCAGAAGCTCGAAGAGGCGCACCTGGTACTCGTTCAACGTGCTCGTGGTCACCGTGGTGCTGATACCGCCGGGCACGATGGTCTGGGGATGCGGGTACTTACCCCACACCAGCACCGTCATCTCCCGCGCTCGGCGCGTCACGCCCAGCGCCTCCAGGTACAGCGAGCCGGTGAGCGGATTGAGCGCGGTCATGATGTCCGCGATCGTCGCAAATCCGTGCACGGCCCGGTTCGGCGCGGATGTCCGCGTAGCCAGTTCCCACACCTCAGGATTGGTCGCCTTGACGATCACCTCTGAATAGTCCGGCCCGGCCAGCAGGAACATATGCAGTGGATGGTCGTACAGGAACTCGGCGGACTGGCCCAGGTTCCGCACCACGATCCCCAGGGGTGGCGGCGCCACGCCAAACGCCATCTCAATGGCCTCAGCCGAGCAATTCGCGTGCACCCCGCCGCAGACACCGCAGGCGCGGGACGAGATGAAGATGGCGTCTCGCGGATCGCGCCCCTTCAGGATGATCTCGTAGCCGCGGAACAAGGTCGCCATGGAGTGCGCGTCGATCACACGTCGATGCTCGTAGTCCACGACGGCGTGAAACGCGAGGGCGCCGGCCACCCGGGTCACCGGATCAATGCTCACTTCCTGGATGTGGCCGTTACGCGCCAGGAGCTCCTGGATCCGTGCCTGTTGATCCGCCACCGTGGTGGTCGCTCGGTAGCCGTAGGGGTCGGCCACGCCTTCCTTCAGGCGCGCCTTGCCCTGGGCGTCGAATTCAATGGGGAGATTCTTGAAACACATCAGCGTCCTCGTGCACCGAGCGATGTCGCCAGCGCGGCGGCCCGCGCGTCGATAGATTGAAGACCGCCAGCGATCGCCTCTCCACCCTCGGCGATCGCCGTCACCCCAGCCAGGGTCTTCGGCGCCTCCGTCTTCAGGATCCCCGTCTCCACCTCGATCGCGCGAACTCCCATCGCGATCTTGGCCAGCGAGGCGCTCACCCCCGCCAGGCCGTCCTGCACCTTGATCAATGCCACCAGGAGCACGAGCAGCAGGGCGATAAGCGCCAACCCGGAGAGCAGCGTCAGCAGCGTGCTCACCCGTCAGCCCTCCCCGCGGTGACGGCACTACCCAATGCCTCGACATTCGCTCGCAGGCTCACCGCGCCCTGGCCGATCAGCCCCACACCTCCGGCCAACCGGCCCGCCTGAGCTAGCACCGCGTCCAGCGCGGCGATCGTCTCGGTGTTGCCCGCCACGCCGCCAGCGGCGGCGAGCGTGACGGTGGCCAGGCGGTCTATCTCACGCAGGTGATGCACGATCCGCACGATCACTAGCAGGATCGGCACGGTGACAACCAATGCCACCACCAGCGTGAGTGCCCAGATCCAGTAGACGGCATCCATCAGGCGGCCTCCGTACCTGGCGCGGCGGTTCCGTCCAGCGTGCCGAGCGTCCCATCCACCGAGGCCAGATCCGCCGCTGCGCCGGCCAGGCCGTCGCGCACGACACCGAGTCCCTCGTTGAGCGCGTCGATCTTCTGCGTCAGCGGCGCCGTATGCCCCTGCACCGCCGTCAGCCCGGCGCCGATCTGGGCCAGCGTGGTCCCGATCCGCCGCGCGTAGAACAGGATGGTCACGAGCGTCGCGGCCAGGACCACCACAAGGATCAGCGCGTAGATGATGGTGAGCGTCGCCAGCACACCCGTCATGACGACGACTCCTGGGGCGCGAGCGCGGCCGGAAGGCGCTCCAGACGCTGGTCGATGGACGTTGCCACCGTCGCGATGGTCTGTGCGGTGGTCAGGATCTCGCCAGCCACGGCGTTGGTCTTCTGAAGCTGCCAGATCTGAACCGTGTTGTTGGCGATGTTCTTGCCCACGCCCCAGATCGCCGCCGCGTGCTCATCGATTCGATTGACCGCGCGCTCGATCAGGACGAGCAGCAGCGCCACAACCGCGAGGACCACCACGGCGATGCCCAGCGTCATCCACCAGAGCTGCACAACCGACATCCCTTAGCTCCTCTCGGGCAACTTCGTCATCTGTGGAGGCCACGCCTCCGGGCGCTGTGTTTGGGACTTAGCCCAGATGTTTCGCGGCCGAGTCAGACTTTCGCAATCGATCGTAGAAATAGTGCACCGCACGATCCACCACGGTCTCCCGCGGGCTAGCACCCCACCCCGTTGGTGCCGCGCCGTCGTGGCCCCAGCGGGTCTCACGATTTCGGTCTCGCTGGGTGATGCGACGCAGCGGCCTCACAAAGGAGCCAACCAGCCGCGACATCGTGCTGGAGACCGCCGTTCCGGGCGGCGCCTTGTAGAAGGGGGCGAACTTGTCGGGGAAGCCCGGCATGGTGCAGCCAATGCAGGGCCCGCCGGTGTTCATGCAGCCGCCCATGTGGTTGATCGCGCCGCGCGACGTGATGTTGCACTGCACGACCGGGCCCCAGCAGCCCACCTCAACCAGGCACTCCTTCGCACCGTAGTGCTCGGCAAAGGTGCCTTCCTCGTAGTAACCAGCCCGCGTGCAGCCGCGGTGCACCGTCTCGCTGAACAGCCAGGCCGGCCGACCAAGCTCATCGAACTCTGGCAGCGGACCCAGTCCCTGCAGGAAGAGGAGCGTGGCCGCGATGGTCTCCGTGATGTTGTCCCCAATGGGCGAGCAGCCGGGGATGTTCACCACCGGCAGTCCCAGCGCGCTCCGGTAGTCCGCTCCCAGAAAGTCCGTCACGCTCATGGCACCGGTCACGTTGCCGAAGGCGGCTGGAATCCCGCCCCAGGTTGCGCAGGTACCCACCGCGATCACGGCCGCGGCGCCGGGCGCCAGCCGCCGGAGCCACTCCGCGGAGGGGATGTGTCGGTGCTCTCCGGTGGACGGATCTAGCTCATCGCCAACCGCGGACCAGTAGCCATGCTGTCCCGCCGCCAGCCGCTCGTCGGCCACGGAGCCCTCGTACAGCACCACGTAGGGCCAGCCAAGCTCACCCTGCCAGGCTCGAAACATCGGCTCAATATAGGCATCGCCGGACTCCACCTGCAGCGCCGTGTGGTGGAGCGCCACCTGCGGCACCCCCGGCAGTGAGCCCGTGAGGAGGCTCTCCACGCTGGGAGACGTCGCGCCAGCTACGCCAATCGTGCAGCCGTCGCAGCTCATCCCTGCCAGCCAGAACGCGTGCACCCGCTCGAACGGACCGAGCTTCGTCGCCGGCCCAACGCTCGCCGCGTGTGCAACGGCAACGTCCTCCATGGAGGCACCGGCCACATTGCCCACTTGAGACATCACGCGCGCGTGCGTCGTGCTCACAGGAATCGGTCCTCCTTGTTGATGTTATTCGGCTACGTTGCGAGTCGGTTACGTCGACTCGTCGGCCAGGCGCGACTCAATCGTCGTGGCAAGCCCGGCCACCGCCGCCACGGCCTGGCAGGCGGGCGCGTGATCGATCAGCGCCACACCGCGGACGTCCGCGGCGGTCACCTGCTCATCGAACGGCACGATCGCGATGACGTCGATCTCGCGCCGCGCGCAATACTCGCGCACGGCCGCGTCGTCACGCTCCGACCGCGTCTTGTTGGCAACGGCCCACACGTGCTTGACACCAAGCTCCCGTGCCAACGGCGCCAGACGGGCGGTGGTCTCCAGCGAGCGGAAGTAGGGCTCGGTCACCATCACCACCGCGTCCACCGTGCGAACGGTGCCCCGCGTCATGTGCTCGATCGAGGCCTCGGTGTCTAGGAGCGTGACCTCGTTCGGACCACCCGGGCCGAGGTCTCCCACCAGGCCGCGCACGGCGGCATGCTGGCCGCAGAGTCAGCCGCGCCCGGCCCCCAGGAGGCCGGTCATCACCATCACGTCCACGCCGTCCGGTCCGGTCGCGCCGTACTCGTGCACCACGTCAGCCAGCGGCTTCGTGAGGTGCAGTGTGGCGCCGCCGGCGGGATCCTGACGCTCCTCGAGCACCTCTTCCCGGGGCACCCGCCGCAGCCGCTCGCGGGACGACTCGCTGAGCCCAAGCGCCACGGCGAGGTTCGGGTTCGGATCGCAGTCCAGGGCCGTCACGTGTCGGCCGCGGCGTGCCCACGTCCTGGCCAGCGTGGCAGACAGCGTGGTCTTACCAGAACCACCCTTGCCAACCAGCGCCACTCTCACCAGTCCACCTCGTCGGGATCGCCGCGCCTCAAGGGCGGGACAGCGCCTCGGTTGGTTCGATACTATCACGAACCGGCGCAAGGTTTCAGCCTGGGAGCGCGCCGTCGTCTCGGCAAACGGCGACACTCGACATGGAGACGGGGCGTGATGCGTACGACAACTCGTGTTTTCCGTCTGGGAGCGGCGCTAGCCGCGTCCTTCATCGTGCTCTCTGGCTGCGCGCCGGCCCGGCCCGCTCCCGAGCCAACGCGTGCCCCAGCGCCACCGGCCACCTCGGCCCCAACGGCCGCACCCAAACCCGCAGATGCACCCGCTAAGCCCACCGAGGCGCCCAAACCCGCCGAGGTAGCGAAGCCCGCGACGCAGCCAAAGCGCGGCGGCACGATGGTGGTGGGCACGGGCAACGACCCCGGGCAGTTCAACCCGGGTATCACCACCGCCGGCGGCACCCACCTGGTGACCGGCAACATCTACAACGGGTTGCTCACGCTCGACGAGAAGTTCGACCCCAAGCCAGACCTCGCCGAAAGCTGGACCGTCACACCAGATGGGAAGACGTACACGTTTAGGCTCGCCAGCGGCGTGACCTGGCATGACGGGAAGCCGTTCAGCTCCGCCGACGTCAAGTTCACCTTCGACGAGATCCTCCTCAAGTTCCACGCCCGTACGAAGGCCGGACTTGAGACGGTGCTGGACGGCATCGACGCGCCGGATCCCGGCACGGTCGTGATGCGGTTCAAGCAGCCCTACGGCCCGCTGCTGCAGCGGCTCGACGTGGTGGAGGCGCCAATCCTGCCGAAGCACGTCTACGAAGGCAGCGACCCACAACAGAACCCCGCCAACCAGAAGCCTGTAGGCACCGGACCGTTCAAGCTGGCCGAGTACCGCAAGGGCGAGCTCGCCCGTCTGACGCGAAACGAGAGCTACTTCAAAAAGGGCTACCCGCTGCTTGATGAGCTGGTCTTCAAGATCATCCCACAGGCCAACACCGCCACCATCGCATTCGAGCAGGGAGAGGTGGACTATCTGTGGTCCGTGAATGGCGCGGACGTCGGGCGCCTGAAGGCCATGAAGGACATCTCCATCGCCACCACCAGCGCCGGCAGCGGCGGCTCCAACTGCCAGGAGACGCTGGTCTTCAACCTGCGCAAGGCGCCGTTTGACAAGCTGGAGGTGCGCCAGGCGTTCGCCCACGCTATTGACCGCCAGCAGATCCTGGAGCAGGTGCGCTTCGGGCTTGGCCGGGTCGCCATCAGCCCCATCTCCAGCAGTCTTGGCTGGGCGCACAACCCCAACGTCATTAAGTACCCACGTGACGTCGCCAGGGCGGCCAGCCTGCTAGACCAGGCCGGGCTGAAGCCGGACGCCAACAAGTCGCGGCTAAAGGTTACCTTCACCCATGCCACGCAGTACGTGAAGATCGGCGAGGTGATGCGCCAGAACCTGGCCGAGGTCGGCGTGGACCTGGAGCTCAAAACCCTGGAAGTGAACGCCGCCAATGAGGCGGTGTACATCAAGCAGGACTTTGAGCTGGGGATCGCCTCCTACTGCAACGGGCCGGACCCAGAGATCGGCGTGACCCGCGCCTACGTGTCAAGCAACATCAAGCCCATCCCGTTCGCAAACGGCGCCGCGTACGCGAATCCCAGGGTGGACGAGCTGTTCAACCAGGCCGCCAGCGCCGTGGATCGCGGCCAGCGCACAAAGCTCTATGGCGAGATCCAGGACATCATCGTGAAGGACCTGCCCTACTGGTGGTTGGTAGAGACCGACCAGGTTCGCGCGATCAAGAATGAGTACCACGATCTCTTCATCTGGAGCGGCAACCTGGCCGAGCGCACCTGGTGGGAGAAGGCAAAGTAGGGCCTGGGCAAGGACCGCGGTGAGCGCCACGCGAGAGGGATGACGCCATGCGCTACGCGCTTCGCCGCGTGCTGCAGGCCATCCCACTCCTCGCGGCCCTCCTGGTCCTGAACTTCGCGCTGGTCCACACCGCGCCGGGCGACCCCATCTACGTGCTGGCCGGCCAATCCGGTGACGCGGCCTATTACGCCGAGATGCGGAGCAAGTTCGGCCTGGATCGCCCACTGTGGGAACAGCTTCTCCGCTACGGCCTGAACATCGCGCGCGGTGACCTGGGTCACTCGTTCGCCTACGCCCAGCCGGTCCTCCAGGTCATCCTTGGCCGCCTTCCCGCCACACTCTTGCTGATGGTGACCGGCCTGGGGCTGGCGACCTGTGTAGGCGTCAGCCTGGGCGTTCTCGCGGCTACCCAGCGGGATCGGCCGATCGATCATCTGATCGGTCTGGGCACGCTGATCGGGGCGTCCATGCCATCGTTCTGGCTTGGCCAGGTCCTCATTATCGTGTTCGCCGCCAATCTCGGCTGGATGCCGGTCCAGGGCATGTCAAACGTGCGTGGCGGCTACACGGGTCTGGCCTACGGACTGGACGTGGCCTGGCATCTCATCCTGCCAGCCGCGACGCTTGGGATCCTCCAGCTCGCGCTCGTCACCCGCATCACGCGCTCAGGCGTTCTCGAGGCGCTTGCAGAGGACTACACCCGCACGGCGCGCGCCAAGGGCGTGCCCGGCCACACGGTGGTCACCCGCCACGCCCTGCGGAACGCGCTCCTGCCCGTCGTCACGGTCATCGGCGGCTACGCCGGCACCTTGATCGCGGGGGCCGTGCTCACGGAGATCATCTTCGCCTGGCCGGGCATTGGCCGATTGATCTACGACGCCACCCTGTCGCGAGACTATCCGCTCTTGATGGCAACCTTCCTCATGGTCTCGGGCAGCATCGTGGCCGCCAACCTGATCACGGACCTGCTGTACACCGCGCTCGATCCGCGCATCCGATACACGTGAAGCGGGCACCCCGCGCGACCAGCGCGCGTTGGCTGACGCTACGAAACGCAGCCGGCGGCGCGCTGCTGCTGGTCCTCCTAACGTGTGCGTCCGCGGCCGGAGTGCTCGCTCCCGGTGATCCGCTCCGTCCGGCCGGCCCGCCCCTGCGGCCACCGGGCCAGATCTATCTGCTCGGCACCGACGATCTCGGCCGCGACGTGTTGGCCGTCCTCATCCACGGCAGCCGGCTGTCGCTCCTGGTCGGCGGGCTGGCAGCGTTCACGTCGGGAGTGCTCGGGACCCTTGTGGGCGGAGTCGCCGGCTTCATCGGTGGAAGGACCGACGACCTGCTGATGCGGCTCACCGAGGCGGTCCAGGTGGTGCCGCGGTTCTTTTTGGCGTTGATCGTCGCCACGCTCTTCGGCCCCAGCGCACTCATGATCGCTCTGCTCCTGGGCCTGACGTTCTGGCCCACCTCGGCACGCCTCTTGCGCGCCCAGATCCTGTCCGTCCGAGCGCGCGAATACGTGGCGGGCGCACGCGCGGCGGGAGCCACCGAGACGCGCATCTTTCTGCGCCACGTCCTGCCGAACTCCATCTCCGTGGTCGTGGTGTCCACTGCGCTCCAGGTTGGGGCCGCCATTCTCGTGGAGGCCGGCCTCGGCTTCCTCGGACTGGGCGACCGCTCCGTGGTGAGCTGGGGCAATCAGCTCAACGGCGCGCAGCCGGTCATACGGATCGCCTGGTGGGCGGCCGTCTTTCCCGGCCTGGCGATCACGCTGACCGTGGTCGGGGCAAATCTCGTGGCAGACAGCCTGAACGACGCCCTGGACCCGCGCGCCCGAACGTCTTCACGCTAGCGGAACCCAAACCACAGCCACGAGCGTCGTAGTGGAGGACGCCCGTGCGCAACGAGGGGTACGGCCGATCGTCCATAGACAGAACCGAGTGCACCGCCGCGCGTTTCGTTAATAACGCGCGTTGGGGAGGGGGCTGCGATTTCGGCTGGGTTCTGCGGAGGAGCACCGGGATGACCATGAGCTGGACTGGCCGCGCTGGTGGGCGGCGTACTGGGGCCGCGCTGCGCGGCATGATGTTCGGCGCGGCATTGCTTGCTGCCACAGCCCCGCTGGCGACGCCGGCCTGGGCCTCCGGCGGCACAGACCACGCCCTTGCGCCCCTCGTGCAGGACAAGAAAGATAAGGGCGGCGAGAAGTCCGGCGGCAAGGGTCTGGAGATCCTGGAGAAGCTGACCAGCGAGGTCGGTGGCGGGCTCAGCGACGCCCTCAACGGGGGCGCCGGCAGCGGTCTAATTGACGAGCTCAAAGACAAGTTGGGCGAGAAACTCGGCGACGGCGCGCTGGGCGACAAGCTCGGCGGACTGCCCGGGCTCAGCGGTGGGAACGGCCTACCCATTCCCGTGCCCGGCGGATTGAACGGCATCCCGGTGGTCGGCGGCCTGGTGGGGAAGCCTAACCAGGGTGGTCCGGTGCCGCTGTACGCGCCGGTGATCCCCGGCGTGCTGTACCGCTCCGCCCAGCCCAGCGTGGCCAGCTACCCGTGGCTACGCGACCAGGGCATCAAGTCCGTGGTCAACCTACGGCTGGAGCACGACGATGACGCGGGACAGCTCGCGGCCAGCGGCATTGACCGCTACCTGAGGATCCCCATCCGCGACTTCAGCCCACCCACCGATGCCCAGGCTGACCAGTTCCTGGCCTTCGTGAATGACCAGCAGAACTGGCCCATCCTGGTCCACTGCAATCTCGGCGTGGGCCGCGCCGGCACCATGTCCGTCCTGGCCCGCTACGCGCTGCAAGGCGTGCCCATCAAGGACGCCTACATGGAGTCGCTGATCTTTGGTGGCGGCCCGTGGGCGCAGCTTAGCTGGCTTGAGCGATGGGCAAAGGGCCACGCCCCGGGCTCTTACAACACCCCTATCCTGCCTGTCCCCACCCGCTAACCACAGCCTGATCGCGCGCCGACGACCGACCGCCCCTACCGGGAGCGGTCGGCCGTGGGTGTGGCGAGGGCGTGGTGGGTGCCGCGCGGAGGCGAAACGGCCTCATGGTGCGAATGATCGTGGTCATGCTCTGGCCCCTCATGGTCCTGCTCGTCCGCGTGGTTCCGGCCGGTCCCTAGCTGGACGGTGTCCGGCGGGAACAGCAGATCCATGGTCCAGTCCACCGCCACGCGCACGCGGCGCTCCAGGCTTGGCAGCTTCAGCCAGTAGACGGTCCGCCACATCCAGAAGGCTAGGAAGCCCGAGAACCGCCAGCGCTTGATCTCGGCGACGGCCGTGTTGTGGCCCAGCACGGCAAGCTGGCCGATGGTGTCGAACACGAAGGGCTTTCGCTCGCCCACTCCGAGCGAAGCGGCCACGTTGTGGGCCGCCACCGCCGCCTCGCGGATCGCGTGCTGCGCCGTCGGCGGATAGGCCTTCCCTGTGCGCCGGTCGGGAATCGACGCGCAGTCCCCGAGGGCAAAGACACCGGGGTATTCCGGCACCTCCAGGTACTCGTTCACCACCAGGGCGCCACGCTGATCGCGGGTGCAGCCGACACCATCCAGCACGGGGCATGGCGATGTGCCGGCCGTCCAGACGAGCGTGTGGGTCAGGATCTCCTCACCATCGCCGATCGTCACGGAATGATTCGTGGCCTGGCTGACCTTTGTCGACAGTCGGACCTCCACCCCGCGCTCTTCCAGGTTCTTTCGGGCGTACTCAGCAAGCTCCGGTCCCACCTCCGGTAGCAGCCGTGGCCCCGGATGGACCAGGAGTACCCGCACTTCGTTCAGGCTGATCGAGGGATAGAAGCGCAGTGCGCGGTCGATATACGACTCCATCGCGCCACACAGCTCGGCCCCAGAGAAACCGCCGCCCGCGATAACAAACGTCAGCAGGCACCGACGCTCCTCAGGATCCTCGATCAGCTCAGCTTGCTCCAAGACGGACAGGACGTGGTCGCGGACTGTCTGCGCGTCCGCCATGGTCTTCAGCGCAAATGCGTTGTCCGCTACGCCGGGCAGATTGCGATAGTTCGTGACGGACCCCAACGCCACGACCAGGCGGTCGTATCCGAGCGACATGGGCTCGTGCGACTGGGGGTGCTCCAGGTGTACCGCCTGGAGCTGCAGATCGATACCGCGCACCACACCCTCGCGAAACTCGGTGCGCTTGAGAAATCGACGGATCGGGTTCACGATGTGGCGCGGCTCGATGCCGCCGCCCGCCACCTCGGACAACATGGGCGTGAATAGCGCGTAATTGTCCCGGTTGACCAGGGTGATCTGGACGTCTGCACGGCGCGCCAGCAGCTTCTCGAGCTTGAGCGCCGTGTTCAATCCGGCGAATCCGCCACCCAGGATCAGGACGCGCTGCGACTCCATTCCGCCCTGACTCATCGGGAGCTCCCGGCGAGGCCCGCCGAGGCGGCAGCCCGATCGATAGCATCGCCCGCGACCAGGTCAAGAGCCAGGGCAGCCATGCCAAGTGCGCCGCTGTCCCCACCCAGCGCCGCGCGCTCGAGACGCGCGCGTCTCGCTGGCCGCTCCCACGCCATCGAACGGGCACTGTCCCAGGCGGGCTGGATCAGGAGATCAAAAATCTGCGAGGCACCGCCGCCGATCACGAACACCTCAGGATTGAAGATGTTGATGTAGTTCGCCAGCCCGAACCCCAGGTAGCGCGCCGCCGTCGCCAGAATCTCTTGAGCAGCGGCATCGCCCGCGTGCGCCGCGTCACTGACCTCTTTACTCGAGAGCATGCCGTCCCGCACCGCCTCCGCCAGCATGGGTGATCGGCCCGCGCGGACAGCCTCCTGAGCCATCCGCGCGATCGCGGTGCCGGAGGACATCACCTCCAGGCACCCCGTCATTCCGCAGTTGTGCTGAGGACCGGCCGGATCCACCACGATGTGCCCCAGCTCTCCCGCCGTCCCATCCGCGCCGCGGTAGAGCTTGCCATCGATAATGATGCCGCCGCCGATCCCCGTGCTGACGGTCAAGTACAGCATGTGGCGGGTTCCGCGCCCTGCACCGAATCGATGCTCGCCCACGGCTGCTGCGTTCGCATCGTTCTCCAGGCAGGAGCGAGGGCCCAGCCGCTCGGTCAGAATGGGTCCCAGCGCCACGTTCTGCCAGCCGGGCAGGTTGGGCGCGTCCAGCAGGATCCCGCGCTCGAAATCCACCGGCCCCGGGACATCCACACCGATGGCCTCAACCTGGCGCACGTCGATTCCGCACGCGCCGCAGGCCGCCTGGACCGACTGGACGATGTGCCCAATGACGTGCTCCTTACCTTCGCGGGCATCCGTCGGCCGCTGATCCACGCCCTTGATTCGGCCAAGACCGTCAACGACGAGCGAGCGGATCTTCGTGCCACCCAGATCCACCGCCACCACCGTGCGCTGTGACGGGTCCATGCTGTCCTCCAACGTCCTCATCATCCCACGCGAGCCGCCCGCGTGTCCCGCGGGCCACTGGCCCGAAGTACCTGCACACCAGCGTGACCGGCCACTACGGCCACTTCCGCCAGGCTCAGGAAGAGCCCGTGCTCCACCACGCCTGTAATCGCAGAGATTGCCTGGGCCATTCCAACAGGGTCGCCGATCACACCGAAGCTGCAATCCAGTACGTACAGGCCGTCATCCGAGACGAAGGGGCGTCCGGCGTCGCGCCGCAGCTCTGCCGCACAGCCCAGGCCGCACAGTCGCTCCGCGGTGCTGTGCCACCCAAACGGAACCACCGCCACCGGCAACGGACCGCGCCGGCCCAGATTGCTCACGAGCTTGGTTTCGTCGGCGATGATGATCTCCCGACGCGAAAGCATTGCCACCAGCTTTTCGCGCACCAGGGCTCCGCCGTGGCCCTTGACGAGAGCCAGCGTCCCCGGCTGTATCTCATCCGCGCCGTCAATCGTCAGATCGATCGCGGCGCACGCGTCGGGATCGATCACCGGGATCCCCAGATCGATCGCCTCCCGACGCACGGCCTCTGAGGTAGGCACCCCCACCACGTTCAGCCCCGAGCGAACCCGCCGCCCCAACTCCGCAACGAAGATCTCCGCGGTGGAGCCGCTACCAAGCCCCAGGACCATCCCGTCCCGGACCTCCTCCAGCGCTCGCAGCGCCGCCTCGTGCTTGAGCTCCGTAAGTTCCGGCGCCGTGATCACGGCTCGATCCAATGCCGACCGTCCCGCTCGATCAGCTCGTGGGCCTCGGGCGGGCCCCACGTCCCGGCCTCGTACGCCGGCAGGGAGGACGCTCGCTGTGCAGCCCACCCCTCCAGGATGGACGTGATCAGCGCCCACGCGGCCTCCGTCTCATCGCCGCGGGTGAACAACGACGGATTGCCTTGCATGCTGTCCAGGATCAGTCGCTCGTACGCGTCCGCGGACTGGGCACCGAATGCCGCCCCGAAGTCGATGTTCATGTCCACGGGCTGGACGCTCATCCCGGGCCCGGGGGTCTTGGCGCCGAAACGAAGCGAAATGCCGTCGTTCGGCTGGATCCGCAGCCGGAGCGTGTTTGGCTCCGGCGGCGCCATGCCCGTGCCGCTGAACAGCATCTCTGGCGCGGGCTTGAACCGGATCAGCACATCGGTGGAACGCTTCGGAAGCCGCTTTCCGTGGCGCAGGTAGAAGGGCACGCCCGCCCAGCGCCAATTGTCGATCATCAGTCGCAGAGCCACGAACGTCTCCGTCACCGAATCCGCGGCCACCCGATCCTCCGCCCGGTAGGCCGGGCCCACCGGCCCGGCCGTGTACTGGCCGCGCACGGTGCCGGCGGCAACCTGTTCCGCGGTGAGCGGATGGATCGACCGCAGGACCTTCAGCTTCTCGTCACGCACAGACGTGGCATCCAGCGCGATCGGCGGCTCCATCGCCACCAGCGCCAGCACCTGCAGCATGTGGTTGGCCACCATGTCGCGCAGCGCGCCAGACACTTCGTAGTACGGTCCCCGCCCCTCCACTCCCAGCGACTCGGCAACCGTGATCTGCACGTGGTCGATGTGCTGACGATTCCAGATCGACTCGAAGATCCCGTTGGAGAACCGGAACGCCAGGATGTTCTGGACGGTCTCCTTCCCCAGGTAGTGATCGATGCGGTAGATCTGGTCCTCGCGGAACACACCCCCGACCTGCTGATTCAGATCGCGGGCGGACTCGAGATCCCGTCCGAACGGCTTCTCCACGATGATGCGGGTCCATCCGCCCGGACCACTGTCGGGGGTCTCAACCAGTCCGGCGCTGCCAAGCTGCTGGACGATGGTGGCGTACGCTGTGGGCGACGTGGCCAGGTAATAGAGGCGATTCCCGCGCGTGCCGACGCGGCGGTCGAGCTCAGCGCAGACACCGCCGAGCTCCTGATATCCCGCGGGATCGTCGAAGCTGGCTGATACGAAGCGGGCGTTGCTCGCCAAACCTGAAAGCACGTCACGTTCTGGCGCACGGCGGGAGAACTCCCGTACCGTCGCGTCCACGTCCGCCGAGAACGCTTCATCGCTCATTGGACGCCGGGCAAAGCCGACCACGGCGGTGGCGGAGGCCAGATGGCCATCCGCCGCCAGGTTGTAGAGAGCCGGCAGCAGCTTGCGATGGGTCAGGTCACCGGTGGCTCCGAAGATCACCACCACGCACGGCTCAGCCGCGACCTCATGGTGCAGGCCGGGCGCCCGCGTGGACCGGATCGCCAGCGGCCTGGCCAGCGTGGCGCTCATGAGGCCGCCGCCTTGACGGCATGGCCGCCAAACTGATTGCGCAGCGCCGCGATCACCTTGGCGCTAAATGACTCTCGCTGGCGCGACCGCAGCCGCTCCAGAAGCGATAGCGTGATGACTGGCGCCGGCACGTTCTCGTTGAGCGCCTCCTGGATGGTCCAGCGGCCCTCTCCAGAGTCCTCCACGTAGCCGGCGATACTCTCCAGCTTCGCGTCCGCCGCGAAGGCGAGCTCCGCCAGCTCACACAGCCAGGACCGCACCACACTCCCTTGATTCCAGAGGTGGCTGATAGCGCGCAGGTCCAGGTCGAATTGTGATGCCTGCATCACCTCGAAGCCCTCGCCGAACGCCTGCATCATCCCGTACTCGATCCCGTTGTGGACCATCTTCACGAAGTGGCCGGAGCCAATGGCCCCGGTGTGGAGATAGCCATCAGCGGGCGCGAGCGCGGCAAAGATCGGCTCGAGTCGGTCGAACACCTGCTTCTCGCCGCCGATCATCAGGCAGTAGCCGTTCTGCAGCCCCCATACACCGCCACTGGTGCCCTGGTCGACGAAGTCGATGCCCATCGCGCCAAGCTCACGCCCACGTCGAATCGAGTCCCGCACGTAGCTGTTGCCACCGTCGACGATCGTGTCGCCGGGTCCCATCCGGGACGCCAGCATCTTGATCGTCTGCTCGGTTGGATCGCCCGAGGGGACCATGACCCACACCGCCCTTGGCGCGACGAGCTGGCCCAGCATGTCGTCCACTGAGGTGGCCGCGGACACCCCCGGGAGCTGCGCGATCTCGTCCACCTTGGCACTGTCGCGGTCGAACGCGACGACCTGATGGCCGCCACGAGACAACCGGGTGACCATGTTGAAGCCCATCCTGCCCAGGCCAACGAATCCGATCTTCATGACTGCATCTCCGTTCCAACCCCGCTCAGGGGCGTCAACCGATAACGTCGTGCTAGCTGGAGCCCACGGCGCTAGCTTCGCGTCTCCGCCATCTGGCGAGATCCCCCGTCTGCCAGCGCCGCGCGCTTTCCGGCCACCGCGGACAACAGCGCGTCATACGACGTGTCGAAAGCCGCCAGGCCCTCATCCAGAAGTCGATCCGTGACCTGGACCAGATCCACGCCGCGCGCCGCCACGGCTTCTAGCACCGCCTGGGCGTCGTCCGCCCGGTCCGGGATAGTGACGCGCGCACTGCCGTGGTCGCGGCAGGCATCGATCGTCGCCGGCGGCATGGTGTTCACCGTGTCTGGCGCCACCAGCTCATCCACATACAAGACGTCGGAATAGGCCTGATTCTTCGTTCCCGTGCTCGCCCAGAGTGGGCGCTGGGGCAGCGCTCCCTTCATTGCGAGCATCCGGAAGGGAGAGCCAGCGAAGATCTCCTTGAATCGCGCGTATACCACCCGCGCATTGGCAATGGCCGCCCGTCCCAGCAGTGCTGTCGCGCCGCCGTCACCTGCCTGGCCCCTCGCAGTCAGCAGCGGGTCAATCGCGCTATCCACCCTGCTCACGAAGAAGCTCGCGACTGAGGCAATGCCGTTCACGGCCATCCCGCCCTGGTCACGCCGTTCCAGGCCTCGGATGTACGCCCGGGCCACCTGCTCGTACACGTCCAGCGAGAAGAGCAACGTGACGTTCACGTTGATGCCGGCAACGGTTGCCTCCTCAAACGCCCGGATGCCGGCCGGCGTGCCGGGGATCTTGATCATCACGTTCCGTCGGCCGATGAGGCGATTGAGGCGTCGCGCTTCAACCACTGTCCGCTCGGCATCGTGGGCCAGCTTCGGCAACACCTCGATGCTCACATAGCCATCGCGACCCTCGGTCCGGTCGTACACCGGGCGGAGTAGGTCAGCGACCTGCCGGATGTCCTCCACCGCCAGCGCCTCGAACAGATCGGACGGGTCGCCCTTGCGATCGGCCATCTGACGGATCGCGTCGTCATAGTCGGTGCTCCCGGCGATCGCGCGCTCGAAGATCGTGGGGTTGGAGGTGACGCCGGTGATCTCACCGGCCTCGATCATCTGGCGGAGTTCGCCACCGCGAATCAAGCCCCGCCGGACGTTGTCGTACCAGACACTCTGGCCGATCGCGTTCAGCTCTTGCAGTGCGTTCATCTTGTCGTTCCTCCTGTCTGTCAGCCTCAGTCTGTGAATCTCAGGCGGTGAGTCTCAGCAGTCCGTTCACGAATTCCCCTCGTGCGCCAGCGCACCGACCCCGACGAGCGTGTGGCTGTGGTGATCCTGCTCCGCGATGAGGTGCGGGCGATCCACCAGCTCGAGTGCGCGCTTCACCACCTGTTCCACCGTGAAGCCCATCTCACGCATCACGTCGTCGTACGGCGCGGACGTACCAAAGCGATCCAGACCCATCACGTCGCCGTTGGGACCCACGTACCGGTACCAGGCCCAGGGAGAGCCAGCCTCAACGGCCAGGATGTACGGCCCGCCGGCGTGCGTCGGGATAACCCGTTCTCGGTATTCCGCCGGCTGCTGGTTGAACAGCTCCCAGCTCGGCATGCTCACCACACGCGTGGGGACCCCGCGACGCTCCAGCGTTTCGCGCGCCGCCTGTGCCAGGTGCACCTCCGAGCCGGTGGCCAGCAGAATGAGCTCCGGCCGATCGTTACTGGCCTCGCTGAGCACGTATGCACCAAGGCGGACCCGCCGCACCGCGTCAGCGGTGGACTGCGCGAGCACGGGCACCTTTTGCCGCGTCAGCGCCAACGCCACGGGCCGCTCGGCCTGCTCCAGCACAGCCGCCCACGCGCCCGCGGTCTCAGTGGCATCGGCCGGCCGGATCACCGTCAGATTGGGAATCAGCCGCAGTGACGTGAGCTGCTCGATCGGCTGGTGCGTGGGGCCGTCCTCTCCCATCCCGATACTGTCATGCGTGAAGACGAAGATGGACGGCGCCTCCATCAGCGCGGCGAGCCTGACGGACGCTCGACAGTAGTCTGCAAAGCTGAGAAACGTGGCCCCATAGGGCCGCACGCCGCCGTGGAGCGCCATGCCGTTCAAGGCGGCGGCCATGCCGTGCTCGCGCACCCCGAAGTGGAACGTCCGCCCACCGTAGCTGGCGGCGGAGAAGTCGCCCAGGCCCTCCAGCGTCGTATCCGTGGACGGGCCCAGGTCGGCCGATCCGCCGATCAGCGTGGGCAGCCGCGGCGCGATCGCGTTGAGCACCTTGCCTGACGCCGACCGCGTGGCGATCTGCCCGCCGGGCTCGAACGACGGCAGTGCCTCCTTCCAGCTATCCACCCACTCGCCCCGCAGCGCCCGCTCCAGCTCTGCCGCCAACTCCGGATGGGCGCTGCGGTAGGCCGACAACATCTCGTCCCAGGCGGCGTTCGCCGCGGCACCGCGCTCCTTCGCCAGCGCCAGGTGCGCCGCCGCCTCGGACGGTACGTGGAATGGATCGAGTGTGGGCCAGCCAATGGCTTGTTTGGTCGCCGCTACTTCTGCCTCACCCAGCGGGTTGCCGTGGGCACTGGCGGAATCGTGCTTGGCCGGGCTGCCGTCCGCGATGTGCGTCCGCACACAGATGATCGACGGTCGCGAGGTCTCAGCCTTCGCGGCGGCGATGGCGGCATCGATGGCTGCTACATCGTGGCCATCCGCCACCTGCTGCACGTGCCATCCCGCGGCCGCGAACCGCGCGGGTACGTCCTCAGTGAACGCGATCGAGGTGTCGCCTTCGATCGTGATGTGGTTGTCGTCGTACAGACAGATGAGCCGCCCGAGCTTCAGCGTGCCCGCGAGTGACGCGGCCTCCGACGAGATGCCCTCCTCCAGGCAGCCGTCGCCGTGGAGCACATAGGTGAAGTGGTCGAACACGGGAAACCCAGGTCGGTTGAACGTCGCGGCCAGGAACCGCTCGGCCATGGCCATGCCCACCGCCGTGGCGATGCCCTGGCCCAATGGGCCCGTCGTCGCCTCAACTCCCGGCGTGAGACCGCGCTCCGGGTGCCCCGGTGTCATGCTCCCGAGCTGCCGGAAGCGCTTCAGCTCATCCAGTGAGAGGTCGTAGCCGGTGAGGTGCAGCAGGCTGTACAGCAGGGCACAGCCATGTCCAGCCGAGAGCACGAATCGATCGCGATCTGGCCACGATGGGTTGATGGGGTTGTGCTTGAGGTGCCGATCCCAGAGCGCATACGCCATCGGTGCCGCGCCCATCGGCATACCCGGATGGCCCGAATTGGCCTGCTGGACCATGTCAACGGCCAGCATCTTGATAGTGTCGACCGCCAGACGGTCCAGGCTGCTCGTCTTCTTCATCGAGGCTCCCTCCAGATTGGGACTACCGCGCTGTGACAAGGCCGCGGCTGGCGGCAAGTAGCGCTTCCCGCTCGTAGGCCAGCAGGTCACCGATTCGATCGATCGAGATGTCGGCAGGCGGGTGGTTCGCCAACACCGCGGGGTCGTTCGCGTAGTGGCCCTGGCGAGGAAACACCGTGGTCACCCGATCACCCCACGCCCGCTTGACGGCGTCCAGGATGCGCAGCTTGTCATCCACCAGGATGTAGTGGTCGGCCGGGTGGCGCCGCTGGACATCCGCGAGCTGCTGCTCCTTGTGGATGTAGATCAGCGCATTTCCGTCCACAGCCTCATACAGACCCGAGCGCTCCACCTTCCGCGGCTGGAACACCACGTCCCCATCGGACAGGATGACCGGCGTGGAGAACCGTTTCACGTGCTCCACCACGTCCAGCGAACCGGCGTACAGCCGGTTGGCGAACGGGTAATTGGACAGGTAGTGCGAGATGGTCAGCAGGTGCGGATCGTCCAGATGCTCCACGCGGTAGCGCTGGAGCGCTCCGAGGTAGTCCGCATAGCCAAGCTCCGACCGAAGGCCCTCGAAGATCTCCCAGTAGCGCGCCTGGCGCTCCTGTCCCACCTGATCGTGCAGGTGCTTCATCAGATCCGCGATGACGCGGTCGTTATCCAGAAGCGTGTTGTCTACGTCCAGCAGGCACACGATGTCGCGTGGGTCCATGGCTCCTCCAGGCGGGGTCGGCACGACCTTGTGCCGCTCTGGGTGCTCAATCGGACCCGCCCGCGCGGGCATTCCAAATGCCGCGCTCCGGCCGTGTATCCTCCACCGCCATGGCGCGAGCTACACCCCGCATCGCCACCGTCGAGGCTTTCACGCTCGTCGGAGACAAGGACTACGTCGCCGGCGCCGGCCTCAAGACGCCGGATCTCGAGCCGCGCCAGCGTCGAGCGCTCGCCTACGTAGGCGACCTCCACATCTGCACGTACCCACCCCAGGCCCAGACCTGCCTGGTGAAGATCACCGCCGAGGACGGCACCATCGGCTGGGGCGAGGCCCACGCGCCGCTCGGCCCAGGCGCGACCTGCGCCGTGGTCCGCGAGGTGCTCGCGCCGCTGCTGATCGGCACCGACCCACTCTCGATCGAGGTCCACTGGGAGCGGATGTACGGCAGCATGCGGCTGCGGGGTCACCTGTCCGGCTACCAGATGGAGGCCATCAGCGGGGCGGACATCGCCCTCTGGGACCTGGCCGGGAAGCTCCTGGACCAGCCCATCTACCGCCTGCTGGGCGGCCCCTTCCGGACCGCGCTGCCAGCCTACGCCTCTGGTGTGCCGGGCGCTACCGTCGAGGCGCGGATCGAGGCCGCCGAGCGGTTCATCGCGGAGGGCTACACGGCGGTGAAGGCGTCGATCGGCCGTGGCGGCGTGGACGAGGACATCGCCACCATCGAGGCCCTGGCAAAGGCCATCGGCGGTCGGGCTGACCTGCTAGTGGACGCCCACGGCGCATACTTCGCCGACAACGCGCTGTACGTTGGGCGCCGTCTTCAGGAGCTCGGCGTGTACTGGTTGGAGGACCCGCTGCCGCCAGAGGATGTCGAAGGGTACATCCACCTGGCGGCCTCGCTGGAGATGGCCATCGCCGCCGGCGAGACGGAGTGCACGCGCTGGGAGTTCGAACGCCGCCTGTCCAGGCGCGCCGTGGACGTGATCCTGCCGGACATCTGTCGTGCCGGCGGCATCAGCGAGGGCCGACGCATCGCCACCGTCGCCAGCACCCACAACGTGCGCTGGGCCGCCCACGTCAGCATGGGTAGCTCCGTGCACGTCGCCGCCGCGGCTCACCTGGCGGCGGCCAGCGCGAACTTCCTGGTGTACGAGTTCTCCAGCACCCCGAACCCCATCGGCGACGTACTGCTGAAATCGCCGCTCCATCCCGAGGGTGGTATCCTGGCGGTCCCGGACAGCCCGGGTCTGGGCATCGAGTTTGACGAATCACGGCTGGCCCAGCACCTGGTCTGATCGCCCCGCCGCATTCCGAGGTTCAACGTGACAGCATCAACCAGTCCGTTTCGCGGCGTCTTTGCCATTCCCGTCACGCCGTTCCACGACGACGGCGCATTGGACCTCGGCTCACTTCGCCGCTGCGTGGAATTCTGCGTCAGGTCTGGCGCCCACGGCGTGGTGGCGCCAGTCAACGCCAGCGAGTTCTTCACGCTCACCGAGGACGAGCGCAGACGCGTGGTGGAGGTGGTGGTTGAGTCAGCGGCCGGCCTGATCCCAGTAGTCGCCGGCGTCTCGGGCGCCAGCACCCAGGTCGCCGTGGCGATGGCCGCGCACGCGCGGGCAGCCGGCGTGGACTCCGTCATCGCGATGCCGCCGTACGTACGGCACCCGGCCGGCGAAGAGATCGTGCAGTTCTACGCGGCCGTGGCTGAGGCGGCCCAGGTACCGGTGTGGATCCAGGACTACGTGGCCCCTATGGGCACACCCATGCCGGCCGCGCTCCTGGCGCGGCTCCTCCGCGAGATCCCGGGCGTGGAGTACCTGAAGGAGGAGACCTCCCTGGCACCCCAGGTGATGACGCAAGTCCAGGCTCTGGCGGGTGATTCCCTCAAGGGGATGATGGGCGGCATGGCCGGTCGCTACCTGATGGACGAATACGCCCGTGGTGCCTGCGGGACCATGCCCGCCTGCGAAGCCACGGACGCCCACGTGAAAGTCTGGAACGCGCTAGAGCAGGGCCCACCCAGCGAGGCCCGCCGCCTCTTCAACCAGCTTCTCCCGCTGCTGAACATCGAGGCGATGTACTCGTTCACGGTGTACAAAGAGGTCCTGTACCGCCGCGGGATCATCGCCAGCCCAAAGACCCGCGCCCCCGGCGCCACGACGCTGGACGCCCACGCCAGCGCCGAACTAGACCAGATCCTGCGCGACCTGGCGCCGCTACTGGACTCGTGACACCCCAACTGCCTGGCACCGCACGACGATCACGCGCGCCGTGGTCGGTACGGCCGACCATTTGGTCGGGCCAACGCTGGGGACGTACCCGAGCGATCGACTCACAGCGGAAGGAACACCACCGAGTTGCGCAGATCTGTGGAATGCATGGCCCGGGCGATGAGCTCGAGCTCCTCGATGCATTACCCAATTGAGATTCTCAGTTGATGCGGATACACCACACCCGCGAACGGCACACCCTGTGACTGACGCCGAGTGGCCTCTATGAGGAAGTCCGTGTCCTGCGAGAAGAGCACGCGGTTCAACGACGCGGCCCGGTCGAGTAGCTCCTGATCCGAGAGCTCCGCGGCTTCGTCATCGGCGGCTGTGACCACGTCGACCCCGCGCACGCGCAATGCGGTCGTGACGCTCCGCGGCACATGATGGTCCATGTACAGGCGTACTGCCACTACTGGCGGCGAAGCGCTCGCAGCCTGGCCTGGGCAGGCCGTGCCTCGCTGTCCCGCCGCAGCCGATCGACAAACTCGAGGTCCCGCTGAATCTGCTGGTCTAGCTCAGGCTGATGGTCCCAGTAGAACGCAAGTGCCGAGTGGATCTGGCCAAGCGTCAGATGCCGATACTGGAAAGCGAGCTCCTCCGGGCTCCACCCGTACGCGCGCTGGGCCACCACCAGATCGAGCACTTTCATCCGGGTGCCGGCGATCATCGGAACGTGCCCGTCCTCCAGGACCACGTGTTCGTAGCGCGTTTCGACGGTGGCCATGGATAGCACTCCAATCCAGGTGACGGTCGCGCGGAGACGTGGCTGCTCTGTTTGATCATAACGAAGTCGCGTGGTCCCCGGGCGTCTTGGGCGGGCTCGTAGCCTTGCGTTGCGGCTCGAATCGCTCGCCACCTGAGTGCAGACGCCAACTCCGCCACGTCGAACCCGTAGACTCCGCGCGTGGAGGCATGGTGAGCGACGATCCACAGAACCTGAACGACATCGGCCGCGATCTCTGGGACCAGAAGGCCGCGTTCTGGGACGAGCTACACGGCGACCGCGGCAATCACTTCCACCGTGAGCTTGTGGAGCCCGCGGTCGAGCGGTTGCTGGACGTACGGCCAGACGAGCGGGTGCTGGACGTGGGCTGTGGCTCCGGTGTGGTCGCTCGCCGGCTGGCCACGCTCGGCGCGCACGTTACCGCAGTGGACTTCAGCTCTCGCCTGATCCAGCGGGCGCTCGCCCGTGGACAGGCGGGCGGCGCGGCGATCGACTACCGTGTCGTCGATGCCACGGACGAGGTGGCGCTCGCCGCGCTTGGCGAGGGGCAGTATCACGCCATAGTCTCCACCATGGCGCTGATGGACATCCCTGAGATCGGGCCGTTCTACCGAGCGGCGCGGCGGCTCCTCGTGCCAGGCGGGCGCCTGGTCGTGGCGACCGCGCACCCCGCGTTCAATTCGAACAACCCGACACTCGTCGCCGAGTCAGCGGACCAGGACGGCACGCTCATGTGGTCCACCGCGCTCAAGATCACCGAGTATCTGGAGATCCCGCCGCGGCTCGGCATGGGCGCGCCACGCGAGCCGGTGCCCCATTACTACTTCCACCGACCGCTGGGCGCCTTGTTTGCCGAGGCCTTCGCCTCGGGACTGGTGCTCGACGCGCTCGAAGAGCCCGCCTTTGCCCCGCGAGAGCCAATGCGTCCCGGGACCTGGCAGTCCCTGTCTGGGATCCCGCAGGTCCTGGCAGCCCGCCTGATACCGCGCCCGGGGCGGAGTGTCGCCCCCGCCCCCGACGCGCAAAAACTTTACGAGTAGCGGACCACCTGCCGGCGGACCTCGCCACGCTCCAGCGCCTCGTACGCCTGGTTCAGGTCTTCCAGCTCGATCTCGCGGCTGATCAGCTCACGCAGCTTGTACTTGCCGGCCATGAACATGTCCACGAACATCGGTAGATCCACCCGCTGGCGCGAGCCGCCGAAGGACGCGCCCGTGATGATCCGCTCCTCCAGTAGCATCTGCGGATCGAACGAGATTCGCGTCCCCGTTGGCGAGACGCCAATGGCCACCACGGTCCCGCCGCGGTGCACCGAGTGGACGGCCTGCTCGATCGTCTTGGAGCCGCCGATGGCCTCGATGGCGTAGTCCGCGCCGTCGCCGCCGCACAGGTCCCTGATCTTCTCGATAGGGTCATCCTTCGACGCGTTGATCAGATGGGTGGAGCCAAACTCGCGCGACCACTCCAGCTTGTTGTCGAAAATGTCCACCGCGATGACCTTCTCCGCCCCCATCAGCGCCGCCGCCTGGATCGCGTTGAGGCCCACGCCACCGCAGCCGTACACCACCACGTTGGAGCCCGGGGTGACCTTTGCCCGGTTGATCACAGCACCCGCGCCGGCCGTCACGCCGCAGCTCACCAGGCAGACAACCTCCAGCGGCGCGTCCTTGCGGATTGGGATCACCGCCACCTCGGGCACGGTGGCCCTCTCCGAGTAGGTCCCCAGCCGTAGGTACTGGAACAGCTCTTGCTCGCCCTTGCGGAAGCGGGTGGTTCCGTCCAGCAGCAGGTGGCGCGGCTTGTCGCGCAGCGCGCACAGATTGCCCCGGCCAATCGAGCAGTACTTGCAGTAGCCGCAGGACTGGATGTAGGAAGTGAGCACGTGGTCGCCCACCTTGACGCGGCTCACACCAGGGCCGATCGCCTCCACGATGCCGGCGCCCTCATGACCGTAGACCACCGGCGACGGATGCGGCACCTTGCCCTGGATGTGGTGCAAGTCGCTGTGGCACACGCCGCTCGCCAGGTACCGTACGGTCACCTCGCCCTCGCGGGCCGGCAGGACCTCCACGTCCTCTAGCTCGACCCCTTGCCCTGCCACGTAGTGCACGGCCGCCTTGGCTCGCATCACTGGCTCCTCTCTGCGCTCGCCCGGACTTCCGGCCGGATCACTCCGCCCTCGGCGAGACCCAGAGCCAGTATAGGGAAGTCCCTGCGTGCCACGGCCACGCGTCAGTCGCGCAGCACGTCAAACAGTTGCCGCACCGTGAGCTGGAAATCTGGCAGGAGCAGCGCGAGATCGATCCGATCATCCCCCGTCCGGCGCAGGAGATCCCGCCCTGGTCTGATCTCGCGGGTTGACAGCTCTGCCTCGTCAACGAGCACCACAAGAGACGTCCCCGCGTCCAGATACCTGACGGCTTTGTCGATCAACGACTGGAGCGTCTGCGACGGCGAGCGGAACTCAATGGCTATGTCCGGCACCCCGCCGATCTCGGACAACAGCGTGCCATCCGGTCCCCGAGCGATTCGTTCCCACCCCACCACGGCGACATCGGGCACCAGAACAGTCCGCGGCCCAACGCGGCAGTGGAGCTCAGAGAAGGCGCGCGCCAATCGCCTGGGTCGCGCGTGCGCATTGATCAGAGCCGTCAGTTCCGGCTGCAGAGCAGAGTGCGAGACGCTCGGCGCCGCCTTCTGACGTACCTCCCCCTCCCACAGCTCCAGGTGCGGCTTGGCGTCTGGAAGCGCGAGAAACTCCTCCGGCGAGACGCGTCGACCGATCGCCGCGGACCGCTCGGGATGCGGAGTCACCACCATGGCCGGCCTCCGTCAAGGTGCTGCAGGCATTCTACCGCGAGCCTGGACGGCCGGCGGCACCGCCAGCGCCGCCGCGCCCAGACCGAGCGTCGCCACACCCACCGCCAACAGCGGGAATCCGCCAAGCCCCAGCACCACGCCGCCCAGGGCGGAGCCCACCACCACGCCGCCCTGATTCGCCAGCGACAACAGCCCCAATACCGCCCCCCGATGCTCGCGCGATAGCTCCGAGCTCAGCGCTAGAAACGCCGGTCTGCTGGAAGAGTTCACCAGGAAGAACGCCAGCCCCAGCAACGTCGAAGCCACCAGCCCCCACGTTGCCGTGAGCATCACGTAGCCGGTCGCGGCAGCCAGGCACTGGCACGCGGCGAACAAGGCCGCCCGGGGCAGCCGATCACCCAGCCATCCGCCCGCGATGTTCCCGCTGATGGTGCCCACAGCCACCAGCGCCATGGGCACCGCCACCTCCACCGGGCTCAGCCCGTACGACAGCATCAAGTACGAGGGCAGGAACACACCGGCGCCCTGGAAGATGGATCGCTCAAACAGGTTTGCCAGCAGCACGTAGGTCAGCGTGGGTGTGCCGAAGACGGCTCCGTACGTGCGCCGCACGGATTGCGAGGTCGCCGATTTTCCGGACGCGGGAAAGGTGGCGCGCACCAGCACGGCCAGGCCCAGCAGCAGCAGTCCCGTCGCCACGAACGCCGCCCGCCAGCCCAGCAGCCCACCAATCGCGCCCGCCGCGGGCACCCCGGCGATTCCGCCAAGGCCGAAGCCCAGATTGAACCAGCTCATCGCCATGCCCCGCCGGCGATCTGGAAAGAGATCGCCCACGGCCGCCATGGTGCTCGATGGGCCAAAGGCCCCGAAGCAGCCGGTCGCGAACCGAAGCAGAAGCAGCGAGGTGAAGTCCTGCGCGAACGCCGACGCGAACGAGCCCAATCCCATCCCGCCCAGCGCCAGCACCATGAGCGGACGGCGTCCCACCCGATCCGAAAGGAATCCGCCAAAGGGCGCACCCAACGCCCACGGCGCACCCGTCGCCGCCACCAGCAACCCCGCCTGCCCCAGTGTGACCCCCAGCTCCGCCGAGAGATCCAGCAGCAGTGGGTTGACCACGTTTACCACCACCACGAATCCAAAGATCGCGGAGGTGATGATGGCGAGCGTGCCGTAGCCCGGCTCCCGCACCGGCAAGCCCCCATCGGGCACGCGCACCACCTTTATGCCCGACTCAGGATGGTCGCTATCGCGCCGCCATCACCCGGTGGTAGCGCTTCTTGCCAGCACGCAGCAGCACGCCGCTCTCGCCTACTTCGTCGATGGTCACCCGGCTGGCCTCGTTCTCCACACGGTGATCGCCGAGGTACGCGCCGCCCTGCTGGATGAGCCGGCGCGCCTCCGCCTTGGACTTGGTCAGGCCGGTCAGCACGTACAGGTCCACGATCTCCAGGCCCGCGACTAGTTGATCCACCGGGAGGCTGGTGGTTGGCATCGCGTCCAGATTAGCACCCGAGCCGCCGCCAAATACCGACCGCGCCGACGCCTGAGCCTCGCGGGCGGCCTGGGCACCGTGACACAGCGTGGTCGCCTCCAGCGCCAGCACTTCTTTGGCCGCTCGGATGTCCGCGCCTTCCAGCCGCTCCAGCCTCTCGATCTCGCCCTCATCCAGGAACGTGAACAGCCGGAGGAACCGCCCAACGTCAGGATCCTCGGTGTTCACCCAGAACTGGTAGAAGTCGTAGGCGCTCGTTCGCGCGCCGTCCAGCCAGACGGCGCCGCCCTCCGTTTTGCCCATCTTGGCGCCAGAGGCGGTGGTGATCAGCGGTGCCACAATGGCGAACGCCTCTGCTCCGGCGGCCCGACGGATCAGCTCCACCCCCGCGAGGATGTTGAACCACTGGTCGCTGCCACCCACCTGCAGCTTGCAGCCGTACTCTCGGTACAAGTGCAGGAAGTCATACGCCTGGAAGATGGCGTAGTTCAGCTCGATCATGCTAAGGCCGGAGCCGTGGAACCTGTTGCGGTACGTCTCGTGCTGTAGGAGTTGATTCACGCTGAAGTACCGGCCGATCTCCCGCAAGAAGTCGATGTAGCGCAGCTCCAGCAGCCAGTCGGCGTTGTCCAGCATCGTTGCCCGGCCTGCCGAGAAGTCGACGTAGTGGCTGAGCTGTGCCTGAATACCCTCTTTGTTCGCGGCGATCTGCTCGCGGCTCAGGAGCGGGCGCGAGTCGCCCGTTGGCTTGGGATCACCGATCATGGTGGTGCCACTTCCAACGATGCCAATCACCTTGTGGCCCGCCCGCTGCAGGTGGGCCATCATCATGATCGGCACCAGGCTGCCCACGTGCAGGCTGTTCGCGGTGGCGTCGTAGCCGCAATACAGCGTGATGGAGTCTTTCAGCGTCTCGCGAAGACCGTCGTCGTTGGACGACTGGTGGACGAATCCTCGCCGCGCCAAAAGATCGAACGTGCTCTCCATCGTGTACCTGGCCCTCCGCGGATCCCTCTCCGCCTGATGGTACACCAAGGCCGGGCCCACATCAGCGGCCCAGTTCGCGCAATCTGGCATCATACTTCCGCGGTGGCGCGAGAGGGCGCACATGAGTCCGCGCGGGTGCGTGGGGGGATGTCGGAAGCACGAGTGCTAGCCGCCGGTTCGATCATCGCAACGAACTATCTGGCACAACTCATCACGCTGGCAGACTCGTACTTCCGGCACCATCCAGACGGCCGGTTCTTCGCCACCGTCGTAGACGGCCTGCCTGGCGATGTAGCGCTGGACCCGCGCATCTCCCTCGTTCCCTTCGATGAGCTTGCCGGCGAGGATCGAGCATCGCTCACGATGCGTTACGGCGTCCAGGAGCTTTGCAGCGCCTCCAAGCCGCGCCTCCTGGAGCACCTGCTGCACCGTCACGGAGTGGACGCAGTGGTCCTCATCGACGCGGACAGCCTCATTCTGCGACCGCTATCCGAGATCGCCGAGGCACTCCAGCGATCGTCCATCGTGTTGATCCCCCACCTCATCGACCCGATACCGCTGGATGGGCACAGGCCGGCCGAGCTCGACATCCTGCTCGCCGGGGCCTTCGGCGGGGGTCTCGTTAGCGTCGCCAGGCATCCTGAAACCCAGCGATTCCTTGCCTGGTGGCGCGAGCGCGCCGGTGAGCAGGGAACGCTCGAGCCGCAAAAGGGCACGCTTGGATGCCAGCGCTGGCTAGATCTGGTCCCCGGCATGTTCGCGGGAGTAGAGGTGCTGCGCCACCCGGGTTACAACGTGGGCCACTGGGCATTGAGCGGGCACAGCATCGAAAGACACGGCAACGGGTTCACGATCGACGGTCAGCCCATCGCCACCGTCCACTTCTCAGGATTCGATCCCGATCACCCCACGGAGATCTCGCGTTTCCAGGATAGGGTGCGCATCACGCCCGGCACCGCGCTCGCGGCGCTCCATTCAGACTACGCCGCGACTTTGTACGCTCACGGCTACGCTACGCATAGCCGCCGATCGTACGGATACGGCCAGTTTTCGGACGGGGTGCCCGTGAGCTTTCACCTCCGCCGGCTGTACCATCAACTTGGCCCGAGACAACGGGGAGGGCTCGGGGACCCGTGGTGCATCCAGAGGAGGAGCACATTCCGAGCCTGGGCTACCGAGCCGATACCAGAGTGGGGGTACCTGACACCACTCGCGTTGCACCTGCACAGCGAGCGGGCAGACCTGGCCGGCGCATTCCCGGATGTCGCCGGGCGGGACCGGGAGGCGTACGTGGCCTGGCTTCGTGATGCCGAGCCGGAGTGCGCCGCGGGCTGCGAGCCGCGTGCTGCCGCGGCGGACCAGCCGGATATGGACGACTTGCGACGGACCATGGCCAGCTACGCGGAGGGCATCGCGGATCTGCGCCAGCGCGTCGCGGACCGCGAGAGGGAGCTGGCGGAGCAGTCCACCCAGATGGCGCGACTCCGCGCGGAGCTGGCCGCCACCCAGCGCCAGCAAGAGCAGCTTGGCCACACGCGCGACCGACTGGAGGCTGAGCTGGCTAGCCTCAAGCGCTCGCCAACGTGGCGCGTGGCCGGGCGGATCTGGCAGCTCAGGCAATGGGCGCGCCGCCTGAGCCGGCGCTGAGGCGCCGGGCCAACTGGGTACAATCCGCCCGCGAAGCTGGCCACCAGGCCGCGGAGGATCCGCCATGACCGGCACCACCAAAAACGTGGTCTTCATCCACACCGTGCAGGGCAATGTGGCCGCGTTTACCACCCTGGCCAGCGAGCTCCTACCGAACCAGCGGCCCACCCACGTCGTGGACGAGAGCCTGCTCCAGGACACCATTGCCCGGGGCGAGCTGACGGCCGACATCACCAGCCGGTTCCGCGCGGCCGCGGAGCGAGCCGTGGCGGATGGCGCGGACATCATCATGTTCACCTGCTCGTCCGTTGGCCCGGCCGCGGACGGGCTCTCCGCCGAGCTGGGCGTGCCGGTCCTGCGGGTAGACGAGGCTATGGCCGATCGCGCCATATCGATCGGCAGCACAATTGGCGTGGCCGCCACGCTGCCCACAACGCTTGGACCTACCAGTGAACTGATCCGCGGGGCGTCATCGCGCGCTGCCAAGCCCGTGCAGATCGTCACCCGCCTGGCGGAGGGCGCGTTTCAGGAGCTCCAGGCGGGTCGGGGCGAGCGTCACGACCAGCTTGTCCGAGAGGCACTGGCGGACCTGGCGGGCCGCGTGGACGTGATTGTCCTGGCCCAGGCATCCATGGCCCGGGCGCTCGGCGGCGCTGACTCCGTGGAGTCCGGCGCGCGCTCGGTCCCCGTCCTCACCAGCCCGCGGCTCGGCGTGGAGCGCCTGCGCGACACCATCGCCGCCTCCGTCTGACGCCATGTCCACGACCACCCGTCCCGGACGGACGCTCACCATCGCCGGGTCCGACTCCGGCGGGGGCGCCGGTATCCAGGCAGACCTCAAGACGTTTTCTGCGCTCGGCACCTACGGCATGTCCGCCATCACGGCCATCACCGCCCAGAACACCTTGGGCGTCACTGCCGTTCTGGAGATGCCCACGGATCTGATAGCCGCCCAGATCGACGCCGTGGTGACGGACATCGGTGTGGACGCGGCCAAGACCGGCATGCTCTCCAGCGCCGCCATCATCAGGACGGTCGCCGAGCGGGTCCAAGCTCACCAGATCTCGAAGCTCGTCGTCGATCCCGTCATGGTGGCCACCAGCGGCGATCGGCTCCTCCGCGAGGATGCCGTCAGCGCCCTCACGTCACAGCTACTTCCGCTCGCGCTGATCGTCACCCCCAATCTGCCAGAGGCCGAAGTGCTTACCGGGCTGCAGGTCCGCACCCTGGCAGACATGCATCGAGCGGCTGAGCGAATCGTCGCGCTGGGCGCCCGAAGCGCCCTGGTCAAGGGTGGTCACACGGCCGGGGACGCCATCGACGTGTACTTCAGCCCCACGGAGTCGTTCGAGCTGAAGGCACCCCGAGTAGAGACCACCAGCACCCACGGCACCGGCTGCACGCTCGCCGCCGCCATAGCCGCCGGACTGGCCCGCGGCGAAACCCTGCCAGACGCCGTCCGCGCGGCCAAGCAGTACCTCACCGCCGCCCTTCAGGCCGCCTACCCCCTGGGCCACGGACACGGCCCCGTCCACCACTTCCACGCCTGGTGGCCGTAGCAGCGCTGCTCAACGCGCCGCCGGCTGATCCAGGACCTGGCGCCGCGGCGTAGGGGACTAGTGCCGGCCGCGGGGGTCACCTGGGGTTGCCGCTCGCGGCAGCCCTAGGTTTGCCGCCGGGCCAACGCGCCTCGCGGCGGAGCGCCTTCCGCAACCTCAGCAGTCCCGGCGGTTCGTCGATCGCGCGCGCCATCCGGCATGGCGAACGCCAGCAGGCTGGTGCCTACGAGCAAGACGGCCAGCACGGCGAAGACCGCGCGCAGGCCCTCCGCCGGATCCGTCGATAGCTCCAGCGTCAACACGATCAGCCCCGTGCCAATCATGGCACCGATGGATCGGAACATGCCGCGCAGTCCCGTGATCACCGCCGCTCGGTGGGGAAGCAGGTCGAGCGACGCGTTATTGGAGGCCGGCATGGCGAGGCCCATGCCGATGCCGCCGACAGCCATCTCCACCACCATGATCCAGAAAGGCCCGATGACGAATCCCAGCGGCGCCAGGTCCTGCCAGCCAAAACTGAGAAGAAAGAGCGCAAGTGAGACCAGCAACAGCCCGAGAAACATGGGGAGTCTGTAGCCGTAACGGAGCAGCATGAAGCTGGCGACGGCCGAGACCGCGATCATCAGCACTGATCTGGGCGTGAGGACCAGGCCACTCTCGAGCGGACTCATGCCGTACTGAACAACCGCGAAGTACGGGACGAACGGCAGGCTGCCAAAGATGACCGCGCCAAAGAGGAATGAGTACACGTTGACCACCAGAAACGGGTGTCTAGCGATCAACTCCGGATCCAGGATCGGCTCGGGTGTTCGAAGCTCCTGTCTCGCGAACAGCCACAGGCAGATCGCGCTGCCAACCAGCATCAGCGCAAACGCCGGGTGGCGCCAGAATGAGGCATCCCGGCCGAGGAAGGTCAGGGGTAGGAGCATCAACACCATGGTGCCGGCGAACAGCGCGGCGCCGGTCAGGTCGATGGACCGGCTGGAGAACGGCTCCGGAGCACGTAGCGTCCGCGCCACCGCGAGCAACGCCAGCAGGCCCAGCGGGACGTTGACCAGGAACACCTCCCGCCAGGAGAACTGCTGCACGATCACGCCGCCGAGGTTTGGACCGATGATCCCGCCGAGCGGGTAGATGCTGGCGAACAGTCCAACCATCCGCGTGCGGTTCTCCGGGAAGTCGCGCGCCACGATGCCAACGGCTGTCGGCATGAACCCGCCGCCGCCCAGCGCCTGGAGAACGCGGAACGCGATGAGGGCGTACACGTTTGGGGCGACGCCGCAGAGCAGCGAGCCAAGCGTAAACAGCAGGAGACAGGCACCGAAGACCCGCATCCGACCGAACTGCTCGCTCAACTTCCCCACCAACGGCATGGCGATGGTGGCCGCGAGAGCAGACGCGTTGAGGACCCAGCCGCCCCACGCAAGGGACGTGTCCAGGTCCCGAATCAGCGAAGGCAAGGCCACCGCGACGATGCCGCCGTCCACTGAGATCATGAGCACGCTGGAGGCGGCGAGGAGGAAGAAGCCGTAGCGGCCCCGCCTGGGGGCCGCCACGGGCTGGGCATCTGCCATGGCGCTGATGATGGCACACACGCCACCTCAGCGTGGTCCGCGGCTAGCGCTTCCTTACGACTCGGAACTTGGTCCAGCGCGCCTCGATGTCTTGCTCGACGTCACGCGCGGTCACTTCATACGTACCGCAATCGTTCCGCTCGACCGCGTAGATGATCTCGTCGATCTCGCCGTCACGATCGCTCTTCCACCGATCGTCCACCACCTCTTCATCGGGGTCGCACGAGGTGGGGCTGCCCACAATTCGCACGCGCACCTTGCCGCGCGGTGTGAACCGCAGGCCGGTGAGCCGCACCGTCTCACCCGGCACGTACACGGAACGATCCAGCTTGATCTTGGGCCCACCACGGCCGGCCGCGACCGGTTCGGCTGGAGCGATCGCCATGGCAAGAAGCGTTATGGCAATCGCCAGGGCCAGCCTCCGCCACGCGAATGTCACGGAGCTTGTTGCTTGCACGGATAGCCTCCCTTCTCACATCGGCAACTCACATCGGCCACGTACGTCGGCAACGTGACAGAAGTTGCCTCCTACCGGTGGAACGAACCATGGCGGACCGAGTCGTGTAAACGTAACGAATCGCGGCGTTTCGTGACTGATTCGTGACATCACGCGACCAGCCGGCGCCGCGGCGGGGAAATCTCCTGACGTGCTTGCCTGCCCCGCCCCCTCACGGCCGCGGGCGCGGCCGCGCTACCATGGGCGAGCGCACGCCGTGGGTGTGAGTCAACCCGAAGCGACCCGGAGAGGGGAGATCAGAGACTGGTGCGGACTGGTATGGCCATCGCGGCGCTAACCGCTCTCTCGTTCGCCACTGCCTGCCGGCCACAGCAAACCGCCCCCCCGGGCTCACCCGCCGTGGCCATCACGTTTGTGGATCTCGCCTTTCAGCCGAACACCATCGAACTCACCGCCGGCCAGGCCACCACCCTCACGGCGCGAAACGCCGGCGTCGTGGAGCACGATCTGCAGGTCAAGGTGGGCAGCCAGTCCATCCACCTTCACGCGCGGCCGGGACAGCAGGTCAACCAGGTGGTAACCGTGCGAGAGGCCGGCAGCTACCAGTTCATCTGCACCATTCCGGGGCACGCTGATGCGGGCATGCGCGGCACGCTAACCGTCAAGTAGCTGCGCGCCGAAACATGTGTAGATGAGGTTTCCCCGCATTCACAAAACACGCTATACTGGTCGCATCAGTCGCTGTGGTGGACCCCCCTCCTGGACCATCACGGGAAGCGACTGACCGTCTGTCGCGTTCGCGGAGGCTGCCTCCCCAGGCCTTCCGAGCATACGCGGTACGGCGGTAGGCCAGCACCCGGGCTCCCCCCGCCCGGTGCTGGCCCTCGTTTTTTCAGGCTCGCGGTCTACGCCAGGGCGCCGGCCTTAGAGGATCTCGGTGCGGCACAGGTTGATGTAGTCGCCGTCCAACTGGATCCGGTAGCTAAATCGGACGCTCTGCGTTCCATCCCGATTCACGCCCAGCACCGCGGCCACCAACCCGTCGGTGGTCCGGGCGGTCGCCCCAGCAGGGGACTCCGCGTTCCAGCACTCCACGGGATAGCCGCGAAACGCGGTCCGCCGCACCTCCCCCCAATCTCGGAACTGGTAGTCCTGCCCCTCGAAGTCCTGACGGATGTAGCACAGCAGCCACGTGTCAGACATCGCCTTCCCTACCTGGATCAGCCGCGGCGGAGGACCCGGAATCGAGTCGCTTGGCGGGCCGCAGTTCTCGTTGGCCCGAGCGGCGGCCGCGCTGGCCTCTAGCGTCTGCTCCGCCGCGCGCGCCTCCGACTGGCCGGGCGGCTGCGCCAGCCCCGCCTCCGTGGAACCGGTTCGCTCCGCCTGACCCGTGCCTAGCGGCCGATTGAGCAGCGACCCACCGAACACGGTGGGGATGCGCGTTGGCGCCGGCGGCTCCTGCGCATCCATCACGCGCGGTCCTGCCACCAGCGTCACCAGCAGCGAGATCCCGATGCCAAGTGCCCCTGCGCGACCCCACGCGAGCTTTCCTCTCATCTACGCAATCTCCCACGGGCACAAATCGCACAGCAACCCTGCACGGATCCTCTGCACAGAACAACGAGATTGCGCGGCGCTGGACTCGGGAGCGGCCGGTGGGCCGCCCCCGAATTGAGGCTACTTGTACGCGCGGGGGAAGACGGTGTTGGTGCGGATAGCCTTGCTCGGCCCGGTCAAGACGACCTCGCTGGCGGCTCGCCAGCGCGCCAGGTGCGGCGTCTCGCGGTGCGCCTGGAATGCCGCCTCATCGTGGTACACCTCATAGAAGTAGTAGGTGTTCGGATCGGACAGATCCTGGAGCACGTCAAACCGCACGCACCCCGGCTCATCGCGCACGGAGCAGATCGAGTCATCCTCGATCACCCTGAGGAACTCTTCGCGCTGCTCAGGCTTCACGTTCACGGTCACGAATATGGCAAACATCGTCCCTCCCAGGTAGCCGGCTGAGATCATTCGCGCGCCAGCCGATGCTCCAGCGTAGCGCGCCAGGCGCGGCTGCCGCGCCCACGCTAGTGTACGATGGCGGCTTACACACGGGCGGCACCCCTGGCCCCGTCCCCAAGAACACACACCATCACAGATATGACATCCACGGTGAGGACATCGCCATGAGTGACCAGTTCACCCTCTCCGGATTCGCCGATGAGATCGCCGAGCCGATCGAAGAGCAGCTAGACGTGCTGGCGAGCCTGGACGTCCGGCACCTGGACCTGCGCAGCGCTTCGAAAGTCAACGTCATGGACCTGGACGCGGCAGCGATCGAGCGGATTATTGGGGCCGCCAGGAGCCGCGGCGTCACCGTGTCGATGATCGGGTCACCCATCGGTAAGTCGGAGATCACCCGTGATTTCAACTACGAGCAACACCGACTCAACCGCGCCATAGAGCTGGCGCGAGCATTCGATGTCACTAGCATCCGCCTCTTCTCCTTCTATCACGAGGGATTGACCCACACGGAGTGCCGCGACGAAGTGATGCGCCGGATGGCCGCCTTCGCCGACACAGCGCGAGCTGCTGGTGTGACCCTCCTGCTCGAGAACGAGGCCGGCCTCTGGGGTGACACGCCAGAACACGTGCTGGACTTGCTGGACACGGTCGGGTCCCCCAATCTGCACCTCACGTTTGACACCGGCAACTTCGCCTCCATCGGCGTCGCCTCCCACGACGTCGCGTATCCACTCCTGAAGCACCATCTTGTCCACACGCAAATCAAGGACGTGAAGCAAGGCCAGGGACCAGTGGTGCCGGGCACCGGCGATGGACAGATCCCGCAGACGCTCGCCGCGCTCAAGCGTGATGGCTACCGCGGCTACCTCTCGCTGGAGCCGCACCTCGCCCTGGCCGGTAAGACCGGGGGCTTCTCGGGGCCAGATCTGTTTGCGCAGGCCACGCGGGCGCTCCAGCGGATGGTCGCTGACCTGGGCTAGCGCGCCAGCACCCGGCTGGCGTCCCGGCTCCACTGCGAAAGGTCTGGCGGCGTCACCACGCCGCGGCTCGGGAGCGAACGGTAGTACTCCACCAGCGGCCGATCGTCCGTGAGAATTGGCCCGTCTCCCACGTACGCCAGCACCTCCTCGCGCGTCGCCACGAACGCCGCGGCGACATCCTCAGGCCGGTTGAAACCCGCCGTAGCCAGCGCCTCGCGCGCCCGCGGATCGCTGAATCGGCGCGCCGTAGCCGCCAGGTCAAGCTGTATGGGCTCATTGCTGCCAATTGCCAGGTCCGCCGTCAACCAGAGCGTCATGTAGGGAAACACCCGCGCGTACGTGCGCAGCATGGTCTTGTACTGAACCTCATCAAGCGGGCCGATCCACTGTGCCATCACGCCGCCCGGCTTGAGCGCCCGCTGGACCAGACGGTAGTAGTCCGCCGAGTACAGGTGGTTGCTCCCGGCGTCGAACGGCTGGATCGTGTCGTTTGAGATCAGGTCGTACTTCTTGTTCGTGGTGAGCAAGAAGTTCCGCCCATCGCCCAGCCGCAACGAGAAGCCGGGGTTGTCCACCACGCCGTAGTTCACGTTGGAGAACAGTCGCGCGCCGCTCAGGACCGCGTCGCTGAGCTCAACCACCTCCACGCGCGTCCCTGGATGCTGGAGGATCGAGCCGGCCGTGTGGCCGGCGCCCAGCCCAACGATGAGCACGTCCGCCGTGTTCGGTCGCACCAGCAGCGGCGTGTGCGCGATTCGCCGATGGTAGCCCACCAGGACCGGCTCGTCGTTCGCCTGGCCCCGGCTGTTCGTGTAAAGCGTCCGGATTCCGTCGGGAGCCTTGACCACCGTGACGGTGCTCTCCAACCCCTCCCTGTACCACTCCACGGTGGCATCCGGGAACCGCGCCCGGAACATCGCCGCGTACAGGTCCGGATGGACGGCCCACAGGACGAAGAATACCGCGGCCAGCGTCCCCGCCGTCCCCACGCGGAGCCGTGGTGTCAGATCAACCGCCGACAACACCAGCGCGGCGGCGAGCACCAGCGACCCAACGGAGAGCCAGAGAAGCGCGCTCTGGGTCCCAAGGGCCGGGAGCAGGACGAACCCCCCCAGCGCTGACCCGAAGATCGCCCCGAACACGTTGGCGGCGTAGATCTGCCCCAGGCGCTCGCTTGCGTGCTCCTGGCCGGCCGCGTAGATCCGCGCGGCCACCGGAAACGTGGCGCCGATCGCCAGCGTAGAGGGCAGTATCGTCGTCGCCGCCACCACAAAATTGAGGCGGAGCGGCGAGGACACGAGCCTGTTGAGGCCAGGGGTCGCCTCCAGCCAGGCCCGCAGCTCCGGCAGGCTGCTGAGCGCCCAGACCGCCCAGATGCCGCCCAGGGCCACCCCTGTCTGCAGCCCAGCGAACACAAGGGGCCAGTGCCATCGTCGAGCCGCGAACATGGCGATCACGGCGCTGCCCACGGCAATCCCCACAAGAACCATCGTCAACATGGTCACAAACGCGTAGATCGACGTGTCCAGCGCCAACGCCAGCATCCGCGTCCACACCACCTCAAGCGCGAAGGACACCACGCCCCCCAGGCCGTAGGCCGCCAGAGCGCTTGCCCGAACGGCCGGAGGATAGGCCGCTAGCGGGCCTTCCGTTCGACGGTCATCCGCGACGCCCGCCGGCGTCAACGCACGCGCCTCGTCCCCGGCCACCCATGCATGCAGCAACAGGGCTCCCAGCCCAATCAACGCGTTCGCCACCGCCGCGCCCCAGATTGAGGGCGTGATGCCCACGCCGCCGATGAGCCAGAAACCGGCCAGGGCGGCGCCCGAGATCGCGCCGAACGTATTCGCCGCGTACAGCAGCCCCACGCGATCCAGCACCTGGCCGGATCGGCCCAGGGACGACTTCACGATGATCGGCAGCGTGGCTCCCATCAGCGCGGTGGGGACGGCGAGCACGCCAAAGGAGATGGCGACGCGCGCCACGAAAATCAGCGGCTCGGACTCACCCAGCGCGCCGAACAGTGCGGGCGTCACATCCTGCAGCAAATGGAACGCCCATGGCGTTGCCACCGCCACCGCTCCCACGGCCAGCTCCACCACCGCATAGGCCACCAGCGGACGGCGGAGCCGCTCTGCCACCCGTCCACCAGCCAGGCTCCCGATGGCGAGGCCGGCCATGAAGCTCGCCAGCACCACCGTGACGGCGTGCACCGTGATCCCAAAGGAGAGTGACAGCAGCCTGACCCACAACACCTGGTAGATCAGACCGCAAGCCCCGGATGCGAAGAACAGCCCCACCAGGCCGGGCACCAGAACGTGGCGGGGCGTCACCCGACTAATCGGCGTCCAGCAGAATCTCGCGCCGAGTCCGCGACGATTCGTACGCTGCCTGGATGATCGCCAGCGGCTTGCGAGCCTCCCGGCCGTTCACCAGCGGCTCACGCCCCTGGGCGATCGCCTCCAGCATGTCCGAGATCTGGACGGCGTGGCGCCCGAAGCTGGGCAGCCCCTCCATGGCCTCCGCGCGCTCAGCCCTCATGTCCGCCAGCGCCACCATCTCGCCATAACGCCCCGTCTCGCCGTGCTCGCGCTTCGTCCGCCAGAGGGCGGTCTCACCCCCCTCGACAATGGCCGTCCCGCCCGTCCCGTAGACCTCCAGGCGATCCACGAAGCCGGGAAATGTGGCCGTGCTGACCTGGACCACCCCCTGTGCGCCGCCCCGAAACGTCAGCAGCACCGTGGCAACGTCCTCCACCTCCAGGTCGTGTGCGCGGTTCGTGCAATTGGCGAACACGCGCTCCACCGGTCCCAGGAGCCACTGGAGCAGATCCACAAAGTGGACTCCCTGGTTGGTCAGCGAGCCGCCCCCGTCGAGCTCCCACGTCGCCCGCCAGCCGGCGCTCTCGAAGTACTCCTTGGTGCGGTACCAGTGCACAATCGCCTGGCCAAGCAGCGGAGTCCCCAGATCACCGCTCGTCAGCGCCTCGCGCACACGCTGGACGCCGGGCAGAAACCGCATCTGCGAGATCACGGCCAGCTTCACGCCGTTCTCCTCGCAGGCCTGAATCAGCCGATCCGCCGCCGCAAGCGAGACATCAATCGGCTTCTCCGTGATGACGTGCTTGCCCGACCTGGCCACCCGGCAGCCGATCTCCGCGTGGAGCCCCGTGGGAACGCACACGCACACCACGTCCACGTCATCACGCGCAAGTGCCGCGTCGAGATCGGCGGTGGTCTCCGCGCCAAGCGGCGCAGCGACCGCCCCAGCCCGAGCCGTGTCAACGTCCACCACGACGCGAAGGCTCGCGTTGGGTAAGGAGCCTATGGCCCGGGCGTGAAACGGCGCGATGACACCCGCGCCGACGATGGCAAACCCAAACCGTCTCTCTGGCATCGCGCCAGTGTAGCCGATGGGCGATGCCCCGGGGCCGTCAGTCCAGCACCGGCAGGTCCACGTCAGTCAACAGCGGATCCCCGCCTGCCAGGCCTTCCAGATCCAGTGCTGTCGTGAGATCACCGTACTCAGCTCCTGATGCCGCCAGGTCCAGATCCAGTCTCATGACTTGCCGCTCCTTCCTGCCCGTTTCTGCTCTTCCACGCGCGCTCTCTGGGCTTCACTGCTGAATACGCCGACTACCCCCCGGCCGGATGCACTCCTCTCGACGCGTCTGTCACGTCCGGCGTACGCTCACGTCGCCACACATCTCCGCCAACAGGTGCACACCATGACGCTCCGCGGAATCCTGCCCGTCCTCGCCACACCCTTCGACCCCTCGGGGGAGATCGTGGAACAAGACGTCCGGCGCCTCGTGAACGCCATGATCGAGGTCGGGGTGCACGGGCTCGCGGCCGTCGGCGAGGCCAGCGAGTCCTCCAAGATGACCCGCGACGAGCGCTGCCGCCTGGCCGAGATAGTGTTTGATGAGGCCCGCGGGCGCGTGCCGATCATCGTCGGTGTCAGCGCCCCCAACGCTCGCGAGAGCGCCATCCTGGCAGAACACGCCGGCGCGTTGGGCGCTGCCGCGGTGTTCCTGCTGCCGCCGACCAGCGCCAGCTACCCAGACACATTTGCCGCCATGCGCCGCGTGGCAGACGCCGGCAGCGCCCCGGTCATGCTGCAGGACCTGTACTACCCCATGACCGTGGAGACGATCGCGCGGCTAGTCAGGGAAGAGCCCAGGATCGCCTACGTCAAGGAGGAGATCCTCCTGCCCGGTATCGCCACGCTGAAGATGAGTCAGATCCACGCCGCCACGGCAGGAAAGCTCGCCATGCTCGGCGGCCGCGGCGGCCAGGCGCTCATCAGCGAGCTTCGCCGCGGAGCTGTGGCCTCGATGCCGGCCTGCCTCGGCGCGTCCGGCCTGGTCAAAGCCTACAACGCCTACGCTGCGGGGGCCTTCGATCAAGCGGACCGCGAGTTCTCCCGCGTTGCGCCGATCTTGCTCTGGCGGGCGCAGTATGGCCAGCTCATCGTCAAGGCCTATCTCAAGGAGATTGGCGTGTTCTCGCACGCCGCGGTGCGCGAGCCGTCCGAGGCCGCACCAGACGCCATCGACATCGGCGAGGTGATGAAGGCCGTCGCCTTCGCCGAGGCCTGACGCCGCACCGTCGCGGCGTTACGTCCACCCCGGCAACCGCGCGATGCAGGCGCCCGTTATGCGTTCGTGACACCGGCTGGGCATCAGCCCGCCGGTCCGGAGCGCGGATGCGGCGTGTCTATCGGCTGATATTGGGTGTCATGCTGTTTACCACAGCGTGGTCCGTGGCAGATCTGCTCCCGCCCGCGTCGCCCGCCCAGGCGGCCCCGTCCGACTGTGACGCGAGCCTGCCCGGTGCTGGGAGCGTCTACTTCGGCGGGTGGATCCCGGCCGCGCTTGACAACCCCAAGACCCCGAGATCCCAGGATCCTCTGGGCCGGTTCGAGGAGATCGCTGGGAAACGCGTCTCCATCCTGCAACGCTGGGAGCATTGGGGCCTCGGCCCCGGCGGGCGCGTGGACATTAAGTGGCTCAGACGTGTCACGGAGGCCGGCGCGCTTCCCATGATCACGTGGGTCCCCTGGAACCCCACCATCAAGAAACCAGAGTTCCAGCGTGGCTTCCTGCTCAAAGACATCGCGGCCGGCAGGTTCGACTCCTACATCTCCGACATCGCGTCCGAAGTCGCGGAGTGGAACGGCCCCATCTTTATCCGCTGGGCCCAGGAGATGAACGGCACCTGGTACCCATGGGGCAAGCACCAGAACGACCCGGCTGACTACATCGCCGCATGGCGGCACATCCACGAAATCTTCCAGCGCAAGGGCGCCACCCAGGTGACCTGGGTGTGGAACCCCAGTGAGAAGAACCACCCGGAGTCGCTGGGCCTCTGGTACCCAGGTGATGACTACGTGGATTGGGTGGCGGTGGACGGCTACAACTGGGACGACGCCAACTACTGGAAAGACGAGTCTGGCAACACCTGGCGCACGCCGGAGCAGGTCTGGGCTCCGAGCTTTGATGACATTACCACCTTCGTGGGCCGCGAGAAACCGTGGATGATCGCGGAGACCGCCACGCCCGAGCGGAGGGGTGAGCCCGGCAAGAAGGCCTCCTGGATCTGCGACGCGTTCAGGCGCACCATCCCCGAGCGCTTCCCCCGGGTGAAGGCCGTCATGTGGTTCCAGCAGCCCACTGACGAGGGCGGCAAGCCTTTTGGCTGGCAGGCTGACACGTCCGGGGCCAGTCGCGAGGCGTTCGCGCGGGCCGTGGAGCCAGGGTTCTACGTCACTGACATCGCCGACGCGATACGTCGGCTAGGTCGCGCCCGCATACCTGAGCCTTCTGTATTGCTGGCGTTACCCGCCAGCTAGCGCACACCAGATCAGGCTGCTCATCGCCCGCGGACGACCGCTGCGTCGGTCGTCCCTCGCGCGCTTCCAGGCCCGTTCATATGGTCCGGAGGCAAGTCCGTGGAACGGGGGCCGCGATCCCGCCTCTCCGAGGTACAGCGATGCGCACTTCCGCGTTCCAGTGGATTATTGGCCTGTATTGCGCAGCGCTTGGCTCGCTCATGCTGGTTGCACCGCATCAGTTCGCGGGGCCGGCGTACGCGCTCGTGGAGGACGGACTGCCCATCTGGGGCAGCAGCCTGTTGACCGGCGCGGCGCTGATGATCGCCGCCATCGCGTTTCCCACGTCAGGTAGCTTCCGGTCGGCAGCTTTCATCGTCTCGAGCGCCGGCCTGGCGGCGCTGGCAATCTCCAGTGGCACGGCCGTGGCCGGGGTCGAAACCACACGCTACGGCGTGCTTGCGTTGGCAAGCTTGGTATGCAGCCGGCGGCCCAGCACCGAGGGCACGCCTGAACGCGACGCGTTCGAGTTGACGATTGCCACCGCCGCGGGATTGTCCGCAAGCGCCGGACTCCTCGCCGGCTGGGAAATCACGGCCCCAGCGGGTACTGCGATCAGGGTCGCCATCGTCGCGGCTGCCGTGCTATCTGTAGCCACGTTCGCCATCAACGCGGCGAGCTGGGTCCGGTTCGCCGCGGGAGCGGCCGTGGGCGTGGGCCTCATCCTCCTGGGACTGCTCGAGGCGCTACCGCCCTGGAGTTGGGTGGATGGCCTGTTCACCTGTGGGCTGGGCGGCTCACTGGCCGCGTTTCCATGGTTGGGCCGCCGCCTCTGGCACTTCGACGGTTCCACCATGCGCGCACGGTTCGCGCTGTCGCTCGTCACCGCGACCGCGCTGCCGCTGATCGTCGCTGTGGCCCTCAACTCCTACCCGGAGGAGCGCGTGGTCGCACAGCGAGCGCTTGAGGTGCATCAGACGCTAGCCGCCACGCTCGCAGATCACGCGCTCGACTACATCAGCCTGCACCGAGCGGCCGCTGAGACTGTCGCGGCCTCGGCCAGCGCAAAGCCGATCGACCCCGAGGAGCTGACCTCAATGTTCATCCACGCCTCGGCCGCGTACTCCGGCGCGCTGCGCTTTGCCGCGATCACCGCGGATGGCGCCTTGATCGCGGACGCAAGCGAAGGCTGGGCGGAGACGTTGGACCGGGCCGCGCTGGCCGGGCGGGCACTCGCCGCCTCACAGACCCTGGTGGAGTCCGCGCCGCTCGTCGCTGGCGCGGCACCCCAGATGTTGATCGCCGCGCGCTTCACACCGCGGGGGGATGGTGGCGCCGCCGTGGTGCTGGCCAGGCTCGCCCTCACCGGCCTCGAGGCCGACTTCAAGACTGCCAGCGCCGCGGCTGGACGCGAGACGGTACTGGTGGATGAAGTGGGACGATCGCTAATCCGCACCCGCGGATCGGCAGCACCAGCCGCAGATCTCTCACACCTTGCCCCGGTCGCGGCAATCCTCGCCGGCGACACAGGTCCCGGCTCCATGCGCTACACCGCCGGTAGCGTGGAGCGGTTGGCCGGTTACGCGCGGGTCCCAGAACTTGGCTGGGGGGTGATTGTTGATCGAACCGTGCCTGCCGTGGCGTACACCGCGCGATATCGTCACGACTACTCGTACGGCATCCTGCTGCTCACGATCATCGCGGCTGGATTCACGGGGGCGATTGCCGCCGATCGACTGGCCCGCCCGCTAGCCGCGTTACGTGACGCCGTAGATCGGCTACGCCAGGGAGATGTGCAGGCGCCGGTCGCCGCCAGCTCTGTGCTCGAGGTTCGTTCGCTCGCGACGGCGTTTGAAGCCATGCGGGGCAAACTGGTCGATCTCAGCGCGGAGGTCGCAAGGCTCGAAGCCAGACGCGAGATGGATCGGCTGCAGCGCGAATTCGTGAGCGTTGCGTCGCACGAGTTCAGGACGCCGCTGGCGTCTCTGGTTGGCTTTAGCGAGTTGTTGCGCGACGAAGACGCCAACCACGACGAGCGCCGGGCGTGGATACGCGCGATCCACGAAGACGCGAACCGCCTCACGGAGCTCGTTGAGGATCTGCTTGACGTCGCCGCGCTCGAGGAGGGTGGCCAGCGCGTGACGCTGGAGGTGGTGGATCTTTCCGCGCTGATCACATCCTCAATCCAGGCGCGGCAGGCGCTCGCCACGGGGCACTCCTTCTCGTGCCACATCGATCCGTCGGCAAACCTCGTTCTGGCCGATGGCTTGAAGCTCTCCCAGGTGATCGGCAACCTCATCTCCAACGCCACCAAATATTCGCCTGAAGGAGGCGCGATTTGCATCACGGCGTCGCCACACGGCGACAGCGTCCGCGTGTCCGTCTCGGACGAGGGCCTCGGGATCCCAACCGATGAGATCCCGCGACTCTTCGAGCGATTCCACCGCATCCAGGATGAATCTCGGGAGGGCATCCCGGGGACAGGACTGGGCCTGTACATCTGCGGCCGGCTCATGAAGCTCCAGGGGGGACGGATCTGGGCGGAAAGCCAGGGACGGGACAGCGGGAGCACATTTCACCTGGAAATCGCCCGCGCGCGAGAAGGAGCAGGCGTTGTCTGAGGCCCCTCTCGTACTCATCGCGGACGATCAACAGACGCTCCGACTGCTGATCCGCGCCTCGCTACGAAACGTGCGCTGCCGGGTGCTCGAAGCGGCTGACGGCCAGACCGCGCTTCGGCTCGCCCTGAACGAACATCCCGCTCTCGTCATGTTGGACGTGGGCATGCCGAAGCTAGATGGTGTGGCCGTGTGCCGCGCAATCAGGCAGGACCATCGCACGCGCGACTCGCGCGTGGTCATCCTCACGGCTCGAGCACAGCCGGGTGAGCGCGAACTCGGCTTGCAGGCTGGCGCGGACGCGTATTTGACCAAGCCATTCCGCCCGGCGGAGCTCCGCGCCATCGTCCAGCGGATGCTCGAGACCACACCCTGATGGATCCCGCCCCCCATCCCCAGTCCGAGCACACCGGTCACAGCTCCCACCGGTTAGACAGCCCCGGGCTGAAGAATTCTCTCCTCGACCGCGTACGCCGCGCGGTTCCGAGCCGAGACAGCGTCGCGCGCGTTGTAGGCGTCCGCACCTGGCTGCTGTTGCCGCTGGTGATAGCGGTCGTCGGATCGGTCTGGCTGTTATCAACATTCCGTGCGTCGCTGATCCGCGAGGAGGCCGCCAGGGAGGCCGGGGCCATGGCAACTGCCTACCTGGATACCCTCCAGGCCGCGGCCACGACACTGCACGCGGCGAACCTCCAGCTCGCGCGGACGGCAGCGACGAACGACGCCGTGATTTCCGCCTTACGCGGCGGACCCGGCAACCCTGCTCGATTCAGCGACAGTGCGGAGGGTCTACCCGCCGCGTTGCTCACCCTGTGTCCCGCCAGGCCAGCCGGGCCCGCGGCGTTGGCATCCGCCCCCGCGGTATGCGCCACCGATGACGTCTCGCCCAGCATCGAAATCGCCGAAGGCCATCTCCGCTCCATTGCCCGCATGCCGCTCCCAGGAGATCCCGCGGAGATGCTGGTGCGCGTGAGCGAGCTGAGCATCGAGCGCGACGTAGTCTGGTCCGGGAACGACCTGATCTTCCTGACGGAGGGCGACGTTGCTATCGCGCCGCCGGGCACCGCCATCCCAGACTGGATCGCGGCGGCCACAGAATCGGGACTGGTCTCAGCGGACTCGATGGCCGCCGCGGCGGCGGAGCACGCCGCCGTCGCCGTGGAACGCCGAGTGGCGGCCGGCCAGCGAAGCCTGGTGATTGTCCCCACCCTGCCAATAGCAAGCGGTCTCGGACTTCGAAACTCGCCTTACAAAGGCGCCGCCGTGGCAGTGCTTGTCTGCCTCCTGTTGTACTGGGTCATTCGGGATATCCAGACCAAACTTCGGTCAATGATCGCGGCTACCGACGAGATGATCGCCGGGAACTACTCATTCCGACTGCCGCCAAGCCCCATCCACGAACTGAACCAGCTCGGCCAATCCGTGAACCGGCTGGCGGAGCAAATCGAGATACACGTGGGCGAGCTCGTCAGCCAGGCCTTCTACGATTCGCTGACTGGGCTGCCGAACCGTGCTCTGCTCGTGGATCGACTGGCACACGCGGTCGCCCGGCGCTCAGCGGACGGCGCGGGCGTGGCCGTGCTCTTCTTGGACCTGGATAACTTCAAACTTGTCAACGACAGCCTGGGCCACGCGATGGGCGATCGCCTGCTGGTCGCGGTCGCGGACAGACTGCAATCCTGCGTCCGCCCTGAGGACACGGTGGCGCGCCTGGGGGGCGACGAGTTCACGGTGGTCCTGGAAGACGTGCAAACGGTGAACGACGCCATCCGCGTGGCGCGGCGGATTGTCGAACGCCTCCATAGCCCTGTCTCGCTGGCCGGTAGAGACGTATTCTGCTCCGCGAGCATTGGCATCGCCCTGAGCCTCACCGACGGATGTGGCACGGATGTCTTGCTACGCAACGCCGACATGGCGATGTACCGTGCCAAGGGCCAGGGAAAAGACCAGTACGCCGTGTTCGACGAAGAAATGAACCGCATGTGCCAGGATCGTCTATCCCTGGAGACAGATCTCCGAGCCGCCGTAGAGCGTGATGAAATGCACGTGCTGTACCAGCCGGTCGTTCGGCTGGACACGGGTACGATTGAGCAGGTCGAAGCGCTCGTGCGATGGCAGCGGTGCGATGGTCAGCTCATGTCGCCAAAGGACTTCATACCAGTCGCGGAAGAGAACGGGCTCATCATCCCTCTGGGACAGCGCGTTCTGGAAGTTGCGAGTCAGCACGTTGCCGACTGGCGATCACGATTTCCCGCGGCCGCGAATCTATCCCTCAACGTGAATCTCTCCGCCCGCCAGCTCTCTCACAGACCACTCGTGGCCGAAGTCGGCAGCGTCCTGCGAAGCTCGGGGCTGGAGCCATCCGCGCTCAAGCTTGAGATCACCGAGTCCGCCATGATGTCAGATGCGGAGTCCACCATCTCGCTGCTGCGGGACTTGCGACAACTCGGCGTTCAACTCGCCGTGGATGACTTTGGCACCGGCTACTCGTCCCTGGCGTATCTCCGCCGGTTCCCCATCAACATCCTAAAGGTTGATCAGTCGTTCGTGGCACGTCTCGGGGTAGACGCCGAGGATGATGCGATTGTCTCCGCAATCATCAACCTCGGCCTCACCCTGGGTCTGACCACGATCGCGGAAGGCGTGGAGACCGTGGAGCAGGCCCGCAGACTCAGCCGCCTTGGGTGTACCCTGGCTCAGGGCTACCTCTACTCCCGACCGCTCTCGGCAGAGCGCCTTGAAGAGCTGCTCTATCGAGGGGGGTCACTCGCGCCGGACGCTGACCTCCCCCAACGCGAGGCAGCCTAGCCCACAGCCGCGTACCATCTGCACAGCCTCTACCACCCTGGGCTGAGCATTCGCCAATCACTTCCGTGTGTCTGCAAGCGTTAATCCAGATGCGGCCCGGAATCACCCGCTTCCCATTGAGCCCATCGGCGGCAGCAAGCGCGGAAGCGAACCCAACCCGAGTCGTCAGGGGGGACCAATGCAGCCCGCCGACCTGGGCTACCTGTTCGCGGTGATTGTGTAATGCGTCGCGAGGTCACGTGCGTCACGGGCATCCGTTGCGCTGGCTGAGCAAACGCCCCGTTCGATCTAGCGCGTCACGCGTTGGGGTCGCGGCGTGGGTCCTCGCGCCTCTCGCCGTAGTCCTGTTCACCATGGCAATCTGCCTGGGCTTGCTCCGCGAGGCCATCATCCGCAGCCAGAGCATCACGGCGGCGGAGCGCAGCGCTGAGGCCGCGCTGGATGTGATCCAGGCCGCGATCCAGGCTCAGCAACGCGCCGACCTTGAAGCGCTCAACGTGCTCGCCGCTCGGCATCGCGCCCTGGATCAGATCCCGATCATCCAGGACGACGCGGCGTTTGCCAGCACGCTGACGCGCACCTGGTTTGTGAATCCCGCCATCACCGGAATCTGCAAGGACTACGCAAACCCTGCCGGCCTGGCCGCGGCCCTCCGCGAGCGCTCCGCCTGCGGCGGCTCACTGACCAACGACTCGTCGGACATCTTGGTGCTGGAGGGGGGCATCGCAGCGGTCACCCGCGTGCCCATCTGGCTGGAGGATGGCAGCGTCGCGCGGCTGATACGCATGACCCACATCGGCTCGCTGACCATTCAGCCACCCCAGGGCTCCGCCATGGCGATCGCGCTCAACGGCGCCCGCGTCTCAACGCCTGGTGACCCCAGACTGCCCTCCGGCATTGTGGACCTCGCGCTGGCAGACCCGGACCCAGGGAGTGAGCTCACGGCGGATCTCTCCGCGGCCGGAGCGGTCTTCGTCAGGCGGGACGTAGCCCCCGGCGTAAGCGGCCGCGTGATCGCCTCCACCGAGTCACACGTGGCCGAGCTGAGACGTGACAACGCGCCGTACGCGATCACCGGCGTCGCGTTGTTACTAGTGATTCCCGTGGTGATACTCCTGGCGGTCAAGGACGTCCAGGGGAAGCTCCGGAGCATCCTGGACACCACGGACGAAATGATCGCCGGTAACTACTCCCAGCGGGTCTCTCCCAGCCCCATTCGCGAGCTTGACTGCCTGGCCCGTTCCGTCAACTATCTCGCCGAGCGCGTCCAGCAGCAGGTCTCCCAGCTCAAAGCCCAGGCATTTCGTGACGCGCTTACTGGCCTGCCCAATCGCGCCCTGTTTGCCGATCGGCTTGGACAGGCCATGTCACGGCGTCGGGAAGACGAGCGCACCGTGGGAGTGCTCTTCGTGGACATCGACAACTTCAAGCTCGTCAATGACAGCCTCGGGCACGAGCTGGGCGACGATCTGCTGATCACCGTCGCCCAGCGAATCCAAAGCGTGATCCGCCCCAAAGACACGGTCTCGCGCCTTGGAGGTGACAAGTTCACGGTGCTATTGGAAGACTTGCGTGAAGACCGTGACGCTATCCGCTCTGCGCGCCGGATCCAGGAGCGCGTGCGCGAGCCGATCGAGCTGGCCGGACGGGTCCTGTATTGCTCCGCGAGCATCGGCGTCGCCGTGGGCTCGCCACCGGACTCAACACCCGATCGGTTGCTCCAGGAGGCAGACGTGGCCATGTACCGCGCGAAAGAGCGCGGGAAAGACCAATACGTCCTGTTCGATGAGGCCATGGATCGCCACTGCAACGACCGGTTGGCCGTCGAGACAGAGCTTCGCCTCGCCGTCGAGCGCCGCGAGCTGGAAGTTCACTACCAGCCGATCGTAGAGCTCGCCACCGGGCGCGTATGCCAGCTTGAGGCACTCGTGCGCTGGAGACGCCAGGACGGCTCTCTCGTCTCCCCGAGCGAGTTCATACCGATGGCGGAAGAGAATGGACTGATCGTGCCCATTGGCCAGTTCGTGCTGACCGAGGCCTGCCGTCAGGTGGCGGAATGGCGACGTCGGCTCCCTCGAGCCGCCGACATTTCGATCAGTGTAAACCTCTCGGCTCGCCAGCTCATCCATCACCCGCTGGTGGCGGACGTGGACCTGGCGTTGTGCGCGGCCAGGTTGGATCCTTCAGCATTGCGCCTCGAGATTACCGAGTCCGCCATGATGTCAGATACCAAGCTCACCACCCAACGGCTCGGTGATCTCCGCGACCTGGGCGTTCGCCTGGCGGTCGACGATTTCGGCACGGGCTATTCCTCTCTGGCGTACATCCGAAAATTCCCCATCGACGTAGTCAAGATAGACCGGTCCTTCGTGGCCAGAGTGGCCACGGATCCCCAGGACGAGGCCATCGTCAAAGCGATCATCTCGCTGGGCCACGCGCTCGGTCTCTCCGCCACGGCAGAGGGCGTGGAGACGCCCGAACAGGCCCGCCGCTTGCTCGAGCTTGGTTGCCCTCACGCGCAGGGATTCCTCTTCTCGAAACCGGTGATCGCGGCACAGGTGGAAGCCCTCCTTGCCGAACCGCTGCCGATGCCACAACCACTGTGGGTCAGCAATCGCCCCGCGGCCTGACCCTGGCTCACAACGCGGCGACCGCTACAATGGCCGCCACTACCCCGTGGGGACGTGAGCGATGCGAAATCCACCGGCATACGGCAGCAGCACCGAGCGACCCGCTGATTTCGACGACTTCTGGGCGCACACGTTGGAAGCTGCCAACCGGTTGCCGCTCGACCCGTCTCTCGTGCCCGTGCCTCACCGATCCACCGAGCACGTTGAGGTATTCGAGATCGCCTACACCAGCTATCAGGGGCTGCGCATCGCCGGCTGGTACTGCCGTCCTCGCTCGACGTACCTGCCGCCCCCATATCCGGCGCTCCTCATCGTCCCCGGCTACATCTCAGAGCCCACCCTGCCAAAATCCTGGGCAAAGCTGGGTTACGCCGCCATCGGCGTAGCGCCGCGCGGGAAGCTACGTTCTAACCAGCGCTTCAATCCTGGCTACCCGGGCCTGCTCGTCCACAACATCGTGGATCGCGAGACGTACGGCTACCGCGGGTTCTACGTTGACGCCTGCCGCGCGGTGGACTTTGCCAAGACGCTCCCGGAGGTGGACACCCGCCGCATCGGCGTCCACGGCAGCAGCCAGGGTGGCGCCCTCACCATCACCACCGCGGCCTTGCGGCGCGACGCCATCACCTGTGCAGCCGCCGGCGCCCCCTACCTGTGCGGATTCATGGACGCCATCAAGCTCACCCACACCTATCCCTACGAGGAGATCAACGAGTACCTCCGCCGCCACCCGGATCGCGAACACCGCGTGCGAGATACTGTCGCGTACTACGACGGCCACAACTTTGCGCCCATGATCCAGTGCCCCACCATGGTCTACATGGGGGAGGAAGATGACGTGTGTCCACCGGAGACGGGGTACGCGCTCTTCGCGCGGCTCGCTTGCGAGAAGGAGCTCCAGACGTCGCCACGGTGCGCCCACGAAGCCGGCCGCCACTGGATGGGCAAGAAAGTCGCGGACTTCCTCGCGAAGCATCTGCAGCCAGGCGCCTCGTCCTCTCCGGCTGAGCTCGCGGCACACTAGCGCCCGCCCCCGGAACCAGCGGCAGACAGACGGAGCCAGATGGAGAGACACATGGCAGTAGATACGGCGTCGTTCGAAGGCTACTGGGCGCAGGTAGACGCGGAGCTCGCGGAGCTCGGCGCGGCCCCCGAGCTAGAGCCAATGCCCGGCGTGTCCAACGAGCATTGCACCGTCAGCAGAGTACGGCTGACCAGCATTGGTCCCTACCGCATCTTCGGCTACCTCAGCGTGCCCACCGCGGAAGGGCAGCACCCTGGCCTGCTCCTGACGCCACGCTACGGTAGCGTGAACCACATCCCGGACTACAACGACCGCGCACGGTACGTGGTCCTCCAGATCATGCACCGCGGACAGCGGCTGGCGGACACGCCATACGCGGCCGCGTATCCGGGACTCCTGACCGACGGTATCGACGATCCGGAGCGATACGTCTACCGTGGGATCGTCGCTGATTGCCTCCGCGCGGCCGAGCTCCTGCTCGCCCAGCCACGCCTCGACCTCACGCGCGTCGCCGTCCAGGGCGACGATCTCGCCATCATCACCGCGGCCCGTCGGCAGTCATTCTCCTGCGTTCTTCCAGAAGAGCTGCTCTTCTACCGGCTGCGCGAAATTTACCCGCGGACGGACGCCTACCCAGCAGAGGAGATCAATGACTTCCTCAGAGCCTCGCCGGACAGCCGGGCAGCCGTGGATTCCACACTGAGCCTCTTTGACCCCGTGCACCACGCATCACGAGTTCTGGCGAAGGCGCTGGTGAGCGCCCCAGATGGCGCCGCGGCGGACGAGTGGGTGCAACCGCTAGAGCGCGCCCTGGGTGGGCTCACGGAGCGATTCACCGTCACGCACTACAGCGGAACGGACAACGACGCGAAGGACGCCTGGCTGGCAGGCCAGCTAGACGTCCCCGCGATGTCCCGTTTCCGCCAGTAGCGTCAGCGGTCGAGCCAGACCGCCGTCGAGTTCGCGAACAGCGAGAGGTACGGCTCTTCGTAGTCCCGCACCGCCTTGCTCAGCGCAAACGCGCCATTCCGTCGCCACGTGAAGCCAATGTAGGCATCCTCGTAGATCACGCTCTGGACCTTCTTGTACGCCTCCACACGCTTCGCCAGGTCGTACGTGGTCCGGCCCTCCTCCAGCCCCTTCTCAATACGCTCGTCGTTGATCCCCGTCCAGCCGCTCGGGCCCTTGGCCCCCACGTACGCCGTCAGCGTCAGGTCAGAGTCAGGCCGCGGCGTGCCGGTCTGGAACGCGCTCATCTCAAACTGCCCAGCCCCAGACTTCTGCACCCACGCCACCCGCTCGCTCGGCTGGAGGGTCAGCCTGATGCCGATCTTCTCCAGCATCTGCTGGTAGAGCTGGGCGTTCTGCGTATCTTCAGGACGGGAGATGTAGTCCAGCGTCACATCCATGCCGCCGGGGAAGCCGGCCTCCGCCATGAGCTGTTTCGCCTTCTCCACATTGAACGAGTAGCGCGGAAGTGACTCGTCAAACCCTATCTGGCCGGGCGCCAGCAAGTAGTACTGCGCCTCACCCAGGCCAAATCCCAGCGCCTTCGCGATCGCCTCCCGATCGAGCGCGTACATCGCCGCCTGGCGAACCTTTTTCATCTGCTCGCCGGCAAAACGCGCACCGGGCCGCGCGTTAAAGGCGATGCAGTACACCGTGGCCTGCCAAGGAGCATCGCGGTACACCAGCCCCGGGCTGGACTTTACTGTGCCCACGTCCTTTCCCAGCACCTGCGGCAGATAGTCCAGATCCCCGCTGCGCATTCGGGCCAGTGCCGCGGCGGCGTCTGCCTGGAAGTACAGCTCGATCTTGTCCGGGTATGGCAGCGGCTTCCCATCCGCACCGTTCTTCCAGTACCCGTCGAATCGCTCGTACGTCACCTGCGATCCGGGCTTCCACTCCCCCATCTTGAACGGGCCGGTGCCCACGGCCTGCTTGGCCACGCCCTCGTCGCCCACCTTGTCGTGGTGCGCCTTCGACATCATCGCGATGAAGCGAGCATCGGACGTGAGATTTACAAACAGCGTCGGGCTGGGCGCCTTCAATTTCAGGCGCAGCGTCCCCGGATCTACCGCCTCGATAGACTCCACCGATGCGAGCTGCGACTTAGCGGCCGACTTGGGGTGATTGATCACCCGTTCCAGGTTCCACTTTGCCACGTTCGCGTCAAACTCTGACCCGTCGTGGAACTTCACCCCTCGCCGCAGCTTGAACACCACGGTATTCGGGTCTGGCAGCTCCCAGGATTCCGCCAGTGATGGTTTCACCTCAAACTGGCCGTTGGTGGGATTTCGCACGATCTGCGTGAGGAAGTCCCACACCAGCGGAGACTCGCCCGTCCCCGTCTGGCTCGTGTGCAGGTCGAACGTGGACCAATCGTTCTGGGCGTTTACCTTCATGGTCCCGCCGCGTTTGATCGCCACCTTCGGCACACCGGTAGCGGCCGGAGCGGCCGGCGCCGCGGTGGGTGCCGCTGCCGCCGTAGGCGCGGGGGTCGGAACCACGATCGCCGGAACGGAGGTGGGCTTGGGGGCCTCCGCCGCAGGCTTCGGTGGTGTCTCCGGTGGGCTCTGGCGGGCACATCCGCTGAGCAGGCCCATTCCCACCCCAGCTATGGTGAGCAGCGCGTGTCGGCGCGTGACGATAAAGCGGTGCTGACGCACGAAGTCCCTCCTCCCGGTCCATTCACCCCGCTCCACGCATGCCGAGCGCGGCAAACGGACCCACGCGGATGATCCTATGTGCGCCGCGAGCGCCTGTCAACGCCGCCGGGGCCAACAACGCCGCTCGACGGCGTGGGAGTACCCGTGCTAGTGTGCCCCCGGCGGCGCTGCCCGCCCGATCACGGAGACGATGTCATGCTGGACCTCATTCTGAAGAACGCCCGCGTAGTGGATGGCACGGGAAACCCCTGGTACCGCGCCGATGTCGGCGTGGCTGGCCACCAGATCGCCGCGGTGGGCAACCTCTCGCAAGCGTCCGCGACCCGCACCATCGATTGCGGTGACCAGGTCCTGAGCCCCGGCTTCATCGACATGCATTCCCACGCGGACGCCATGCTGATGGCGGAGCCGCTCCACGAAGCGAAGATCTTCCAGGGCTGCACCACGGACCTGCTGGGCCAGGACGGCCTGTCCTACGCGCCCGTGAGCCCGCCCACCCTCCAGATGCTGCGCGCGCACCTCCACGCCCTCAACGGCAATCCGGACATCGGCTGGGACTGGACAAGCGTCGCCTCATACCTCGAGCGGTTCGATCGCAAAGCCTCAGTCAACGTGGCTTATCTCGTCCCGCACTGCGCCGTTCGCGCCGAAGTGCTGGGGATGGAGGATGGCCTGGCCAGCCCGGCAGAGCTTGCCAGGATGTGCGCTCTGGTAGAGGAGGGTATGGCGGACGGCGCCGTTGGCTTCGCCACCGGGCTGGACTACACCCCCCAGTTCTGGTCCAACACCGATGAGCTCGTCGCACTCTGCAGCGTCGTCGCCAGGCGCGGGGGTATCTACGTCACCCACGTCCGATACGCGCTGGGAGATGGCTTCCTGGATCCCATCCGCGAGGCCATCGAGATCGGGCGCCGCAGCGGGGTCAAGGTCCATATCTCCCACCTCCGGGGCGACCGCCTGGGGCATCCGGAGACCAATCCAGATCTCATTCTTGGGCTCTTCGAGGCGGCCCGCCGCGACGGCGTGGACATTGCCTACGACAGCTACGCGTACACCCGCGGAAGCTCCCTCATGCACCGCCTCCTACCAGAGTGGACCCACGTGGGGGGCCCGGAGAAGCTGCTGGAGCGCCTCGCGGACGGGGAGACCCGCAAGAGGATCCTGGAGGGCCTCCAGAAGCGCGGCGTCAAGTGGGACCAGGTGACCATGGGAAGCATCCCCTCAGCCCGCAACCAGAACCTGGAGGGCTGGTCGGTGGCCCAGGCCGCCGCCGAGCACGGCAAGAGCAGCGAGGAGTTCGCCTGCGACATCATGCTTGAGGAACGCCTCGCCGTCTCGTACGTCAGCGAGGCAACAAGCTCCGAGGACGCCATAGACCGAATCCTGGCTCACCCGCTGGCCACCAGCGGCAGCGACGGTCTGTGCTGGGGCAGCCGCCGCCATCCACGGACCTACGGCTCCTTCGCGCGTGTGCTTGGCCGGTATGTGCGGGAGAAGCAGGTCATGCCACTTGAAGAGGCCGTGCGGAAGATGACCGGCGCCTGCGCGGCACGCCTGGGGCTGAAGGACCGCGGCGTGATCAGGGAAGGCGCGGTGGCCGACATCGCGGTCTGGGATGACCGAGCGATCGCCGACCGCAGCACCTACGAGAGCCCGCTCCAGCGTGCTGCCGGCGTCTCCACGGTGCTGGTGAGCGGCGTGCCAGTGCTGGACGCCGGCAGCCACACCGGCGCCACACCCGGCCGAGTGCTGCGACCCCTCCTGGCCTAACGGCTCACCCTTCAGTCGCCAACGCCTCGGCAATCAGGGCGCGCCGCGGGAGCTTGCCCTCCGTGCGGTGGAGCGGCGCGCCCTCTGACCCGTACAGCAGTACCGCCGGGACCTTTTCTACCCCGAGCTCCGCGAACGCTTCGCGACCAGGCGGCTCCGCGACGTTCAGTCGGATGACGTCCATGCGTGCGCCTAGCTCGCGCTGCAGCCCATCCACGATGGGCTTCGCCGTCAGCGAAGCCCCTCAGGTGTCCGAGTACAGGAACAGCAGCACCGGCCGTCCCTTGCCAACGGCGCGGCGTGCCTCGATCCATGATGGGTAGCTGCTAGCGCCACCGCGAAGCAGCCGCTGGGCCGCCGCCATGCCCGCGCCCACCGTCAGTACGCCCAGCGGCGCGGCGAACCCGCCGATCTTGACGCCCGCCACCCACGCGGCCCCCATCGCAAGCGCCGTCGCGATCAAATATGAGTTTCGATTGATGAACGACCGCACGCCGGCTCCCAGGTGCGGACAGTGTGCCACCGACCCCGCGGCGCGGCAACCATTCGGCTATGGGCACCGTTCATGCTCAGGCGCCGACTGCCTGGATTCCGCGTCGGTTTCGGCACCCCGGCCCGTTGAGACGCGTTCGTCACATCAGCGAGATGCGTTCGTCACGCCCGCCACGCTCTACAGCATTACGTCCGCTCTTATGATCGGTGGCGTGAAAACGATACCTGCTCCGCGTAGAACGCGCAGCGCTGAGGCTCTATGAATACAGCGCACCTGGGATCGAGTCTTGCACGCCTCACCCGACGAGCCGTCCGCGCCAGCTCCGTTCTGGTCACGGCCGCGTTGCTGCTTTCTCTCATCAAGCCAGACGACGGCGTCGCGGCAACGCCCCCACCGGCCGGAACGATCTCCGGCTTCGTCTTCGATGATGCCAACCGCAACGGTATCTTCGACAACGGCGAGGGCAAACTGGGGAACGTCGGCGTGACGTTGCTCACGGACGGCCGAACCACGCTCACGAATTCCAACGGCGTGTACCGATTCGATGGCGCAGCCGTCAATTTCACGCACAGCGTACGCATCAACCTGCCGACGGGCGCGACGAACACAACGCCGTTGCAGGTGGCCGTGACTCTCAACGCCACGGTTGGCCGAGATGACGTGAACTTCGGCATTGCCGGTGCCGTCTCAAGCTCGGCCGCCTTCGTCACGGGCGTCGTCTTCGACGACACCAAGAACCGCAACAGCAAGTTTGACGACAACGAAGTTGGCGTGTCCGGTGTCACCGTAGCCCTGGAACGGGCGGACGGCACAGCCGCGCTCCGCACGGCCGTCACGGACGCCAATGGCCGCTACCGCTTCGACTCAGTGGTCCCCCAGGGCCAGTTCCTGGTCTCCATCACCGTGCCCGCCGATTTCGAGGCCACCACAACCCGCCAGCGCGAGGCCGTGGTCACCGGCAGCAGCGGGTCCGTCATCAACTTCGGCATTGCCCGCGCCAACATCAACTCGCGCTTCCTCGTGGGACTAGTCTTTGACGACAAGGACCAGAACGGCATCCGCGGGCTGAACGAGGACGGCCGCCAGGACATCAACCTCCGCCTGGAGCGCGTGGACGACACCGAAAGCTCCCGCAGCACCAAGACGGACGGCAGCGGCAAGTACAAGTTCCAGGATCTCACGCCAGGCACCTACGTGCTCACGCTCAGCGTCCCCACCAACTCCATCGCCACTACGTCCACTCGCCGCGAGATCAGCGTGGGCCAGAAGTTCGACTCCGTAGAGGACTTCGGCCTGTTCGACGCCACCACGGCCAATGCCACGGCCACGGCCATCGCGGCCACCGCCACCTCAGTGTCGCAGACGGGGATTCTCCCCAACGGCGACCCAGATCCAAACACGCCCGCCGGCCGTGCCGCCGCGGCGGCCAAGGCCGCGTCACAGGCCGCCGCCACCGCCACGGCGGTCGCCGCCACCGCCACGGCCAATCGCCCCACGTCCACCGCCACACCCTCAATCCTCCAGCGCGTGCGCTCGCTTGCGATCCCCCGCACTGCCAGGTTCCTGTTGCGCGCCGTGGAGCAGCAGAAGCTCTCCCGTCAGGGGCCCACGAAGCGAACGGACGTCATCGCCGAGGGTGTGCTGATCACCCCTGATCAGATCTCCCTCAAAATCCTCCGCAACGAAGTCTCAGAAGAGTACGTGGTCCTTGGCCAACGCGCCTTCTTGCAGAGCGCCGCCACGGGCGGCGAGTGGAAGGACATCCCCTTCGCCGAGGTGCGCAAACAGATCGAGGTGCTCCTCGCACTGGACGCCTTGAACGCGCTGCGGTACGTGGAGAACGCCCAGGACGGCGGCGAGGTCACGGTGGATGGCGTCAAGGCCACCCAGTACACCGCGGACATCAACACCCTGGCCATGTGGGAGGCCACAGTGCGCCGGGACGCCGCGCCCGCCCCCGTGGCGCAGGACATGAAGATCATCACCTTCGTCGCGAACGACGACCGCATCGTGCGATCTCAGCGTGTTGCGGCCACCGTGCTCCTACCCGTGAGCGACCCCAGCGAGATCCAGGCGCCGATTGACGTCAACGCCACCATCAGCCTGATCGACGTGAATCGCCCGCTCACCATCGTGGCGCCGGCGCTGCCATCGCCAACGGCCATCCCAACCGCCGCGGCCGCGGCGGGCACCCCTGGCCCAGCGGCCGCGCCCGGCGGCGCTCCAGGTGCTGCGCCGGCGCGTGGAACCCCTGGCACCGGCCGCGACCAGCTCACACCCACGCCCGGCACGGACATCGAGCAGCCAGAGGGCACGCCAGGCCCCGCGCCAGCACAGCCGGCGCCCGCCGAGCAGGCTCCTCCCGGCCAGCGCGAGCAGCAACAGGCAGCCGAGCGTGCGCTCGTGGCGCTCGCCTCCGGCGGCACCCCGCGATCCAACTCCATCGCCCGCGGAGACAGCATCCTGCTGGACGTGCCATTCCGCACCCAGCAAGACGGCACCGGCTACATGGAGAGCAACTCCGGTCCCGCCAGCCTATCCATGGTCCTCGCCTCATACGGCATCGAGGTAGCCCTGGGAGACTTGCGAGCCCTGGTCAACGGTCTGGAGAGCAACTACACCACCTCTTCGCGACCTCGTATGGAAACCCTTGGCCGTATCGCCGAGCGCGGTGGTCTGAACGTTGTGGACCTGTACCGCGGCCCACGCTTCAATGAATGGTCGGTCGGCGGGATCCGTGAGATGATCCGTCGTGGCTTCCCCGTGGTCACCCTGGTCCAGGGAGCCGTCCTGCCCGGCGGTACCCCCGCGGGCACGGCCCGCGAGCGATTCGTGACCATCATCGGCATAGACGGCGACGAGCTGATCTACCACGATCCCGCCTATCCGGATGAGGGCACCGGCGCCGCTCGGCGGATGTCCGCCCGCGCGCTCGAGCAGGGCTGGCTGGCGGCGTCCACCGCACGCCTGGCGGCAGGGTTCTCGCAGGGCCAGGACGGTCGCGGGCTGCTGGACGCGGGCCGAGCGGATGAAGGCCGCGGCACACCCGGCGCCACGCCCCGGACGGGCGCCAGCCCCACCGCGCGTATCGAGGGCACCGTGGCAATCCTTGCCACCATCCCGCCCGCGTCAACGCCAGCCGCGCCAGAGAATCCCTTCGGGCTACCCGTTCATCCGCTCCTCATAGTCTTCTGGCTGGTACTCGTCTTACTCCTGGTGGCCATCCTGCTCAGAAGCCTCAGATAGCCCTGGGTGAGCGGGGGAAGCGCTTCCCCCGCTCGCCAACCGCTATCCTCCGGGACCAGCCGCGCTCCGCGGCACGCCCGGAGGAACCATGAGCGCGAACGACCCCCAGACTCTGATCTCCGCCATCGCCGCGGCTGGCGAGGAATTCGCGGCGCTCGTCGAGTCGCTGACGCCAGTTCAGTTCCACCGCCGGCCGGAACCGGACGCATGGTCCGCGGCGGAGATCGCCGGTCACGTCTCGGAAGCACCGGTGACGTTCGCCGCACACGCCCTGCGCGTCGCGGCGAATCCGGGCGCGGCCGTGGGGCGGGCCCTGGACGAGCCGGGCCGACTCGCCGCACTGAAGCGACTGGGCAACGCCGGCCCGAGCGAAGCAGGCGCTCTCGTCAGACAGGGCGTGGGGCAGGCCGTAGAAATGCTCAGCACCATGCCCGCGGAGGGCTGGCAGGCCCTGGGCCAGAGCGCCCGCCTGGGCGCCGTCCCCATGCTCCAGTTCATCGACAGCGTCGTGCTCCAGCACATCCGCGGCCACATCACCCAGGCCCGCGAGGCCGCCGGCGCCTGAGCGCTGCGCCCCGGGGCCAAACGGCCCCGGGGCCTCCAGGTCAGATCAGCATGCGGAGCGGGGACTCCAGCAGCGACTTGATCCGCTGCAGGAACCGCGCGCCCGTCGCGCCGTCCAGCGCGCGGTGGTCCACCGAGAGCGTCAGCCGCATCCGCTCGCGCGGTACGAGCTGTCCCTCCACATAGGCCGGCTCCGTCGCCACGCCACCAACGGCCAGAATCGCCGCCTCCGGTGGATTGATCACCGCCGTGAACTGCTCCACGCCAAACATGCCCAGGTTGCTCACCGTGAACGTGCCTCCGGTAAGCTCGGCTGGTGCCAGCTTGCCGGCCCGCGCGCGTTCCGCCAGATCACGAGTGGCGCGCGAGATCTCGCCAAGCGACGCCCGATCCGCGTCTCGTACCACCGGTACCACCAGACCATTCTCCAGTGCCACGGCAATGCCCACGTGGATGCGTGACTTCCGCAGCAGCCGGTCGCCGCCGTACGAGACGTTCACCTCCGGCATCGCCCTCAGCGACAACGCCGCGGCCTTCACGATGAAGTCATTCACTGAGATCCGGCCCGCCTCACCCGCGTCCGTCAGTTGCTGGTTCATCTGCGCTCGGACCTGCACCAGCGCCGACACGTCCACAACGGACGTCACATAGAAGTGCGGAGCGGTCTGCATGGACTCGGTCAGCCGCCGCGCGATCGTACGCCGCATGCCGGAGAGGGGGATCTCCTGGATCGTCTGGTCCGGCCCGTCGGTCACAAGCGGCTGGGCCGCCGCGGCGGGCACTTCCACCAGCGCGGTCTCCACGTCAGAGCGCGTCACCCGACCATGCGGCCCGGTGCCCTGGATTCGGTGGAGATCCAGTCCGCGCTCACGCGCGATCCGCCGCGCCATTGGCGATGCCCGCACACCGTCCGGAGACGGCCCCGATTCCGCGACGGTTGGAATGCGGGCGGGCACCGGTTCCGGTTGAGACGCGGGAGCCGGCGCGGGCATCGTCACCGCGGGAGCGTCCGTCGCTGAGACTCCGTTCTGGCCGATCAGCGCAATCGGCTGTCCGATCGGTACGGTCTGTCCAACTGGCACGAGGACCTGCTGGAGCACGCCTGACTCGTATGCCTCGAGCTCCATGGTGGCCTTGTCGGTCTCGATCTCCACCAGGATCTCGCCCCTGTCCACGTGATCGCCCGGCTGCTTCAGCCAGCGCGATACAGTGCCCTCCAGCATCGTGTCGCTCAGCCGCGGCATCGTCACCTCAGCCACGAGCCAAGCTCCCCCGCCCACGAGCCCCGCCCGAGGCTGCCAGCGTTGCGCGCACGGCGCTCACGAGGTGCTGCGCCGTGGGCAGCGCCGCGATCTCCATGTTCTTCGCGTAGGGCAGAGGCACCTCTGCCGCGCCGATCCGACGCACCGGGGCATCCAGCCAGTCAAACGCCAGCTCCTGGATGCTCGCGGCCACCTCCGCGCCAACCCCGTATGACCGCCAGTCCTCCTCGAAGACCACCGCGCGATTCGTCTTGCGCACCGAGGCAGCGACAGTCTCACGGTCCAGCGGCCGAAGCGACCGCAGGTCTACCACCTCGGCGTCGATGCCCTCTGCCGCGAGCTGCTCCGCCACGTTAAGCGCCACCGCGGCCATCCGCGAGTACGAGACAATCGTGACGTCTGTGCCCGGTCTCGTGATGGCGGCCTTCCCAATCGGGATCAATCCCTCGTCCGGCCCGTCCGCTGGCACGTCACCCTTCGTGTTGTAGAGCGCCAGGTTCTCCAGAAACAGCACCGGATCGTCGTCGCGGATCGCGGACTTCAGCAGCCCCCGCGCGTCCGCCGGTGTGGACGGCGCCACCACCTTCATCCCCGGCGTGTGGGCAAACCAGACCTCAAAGTTCTGGGAGTGTGTCGCGGCGAGCTGCTGGCCACCGCCACCGGGCGTGCGGATCACCAGCGGCACCCGCGCCTGCCCACCGAACATATAGTGGATCTTGGCCGCGTGGTTCACGATCTGGTCCAGGGCCAGCAGGATGAAATTAATGGTCATGATCTCGACCACCGGCCGCAGTCCCAGCATCGCCGCGCCCACCGCCATGCCCACGAAGCCCTCTTCGGCAATCGGCGTATCGCGCACCCGTCGGGCACCAAACTCCTGAAGCAACCCCGCCGTAATCTTGTAGGAGCCCTCAAAGACCCCTATCTCCTCGCCCATCAGCACCACGTTCTCATCGCGGTGCATCTCGTCGCGGAGCGTGTTCCGCAGCGCCTCGCGGTACGTTAGCTCAGGCATCCGCGCTTGCTCCCGTGTGGGCTCCGGGCAGCGACCGGTCCACGTTTGGAACTTCCGTCGCGTAGTCAAACGTGAACAGATCCGACGGATCCGGGGCGGCCGCCGCGTCTGCGAACGCCACGCACTCGTCTACAAGCTCATCCGTGGATTCCGCGATCTCGCGAATCCCATCTTCGTCCAGCACGCCGGCTGCACGTAGCTCCCGGCCAAACGCGATCAAGGGATCCAGAGACCGCCAGCGCTGGACCTCCTCTTCAGGGCGGTACCGCGCCGGGTCTACCACGGAGTGGCCCCGGAAGCGGTAGCTCACCGCCTCCAGCAGCGTCGGCAGACTCTCACGCCGTCCGTGCTCCACGGCCCGGCGCATGGCCGCCCGAACGGCCAGCACGTCATTCCCATCCACCCGTTCGCTCCGCATGTCAAACGCGCTTGCCTTGCGGTAGATCTCGGCAACCGCCGAAGCACGCTCAACCGTGGTGCCCATGCCGTAGAGGTTGTTCACCACCAGAAAGATCACCGGCAGCTTCCAGAGCTGCGCCAGATTCAATGATTCGTGGAACGCGCCGATGTTCGTGGTGGCGTCACCCATCTGGCACAGCACCACGGAGTCCTCGCCCCGGTAGGTGATCGCCATGGCCGCGCCGGTGGCCAGCGGGAGCTGCCCGCCCACGATGGCGTAACCGCCCATGAAACGCGAGGGCGCGTCAAACAGGTGCATGGAGCCGCCCCGCCCGCGCGAAACTCCGGCCTCCTTGCCAAACAGCTCAGCCATCACCGCCCGAGGGTCAACGCCCCTGGCAAGGATGTATCCGTGCTCGCGGTAGTTCGTGAAGACATAGTCACGCTCCGCCAGCTCGGACATCACGCCAACCACGGTTGCCTCTTCACCCAAATTGAGGTGGCAGTAGCCGCCGATCTTGGCGCGCGTGTACATCTCGCCCGTCTTCTCTTCAAACCGCCGAATCAGCACCATCTGCCGATACAGCGAGACCAGCGTCTCCGTGGTCTCGCCAGATTCCGCGAGCCCAGAGTGGTGGGCCTCAGCCACGCCGTTGGTTAGCGGCGACGCGGCACCGTTGGCAGCGCTCGAGCGGCCAGCGCGCTGCGTGGCGGGCACTCTGGGCCCACCCATGTCTCTTGCCATGTCCCTCTCTACATTCCGGGGTGAATGCGCTCGTGTCTGAATCGGCCCTCAGTGCCGCATTTCCAGCATCGGTCCGGGGAGACCTTCGCGCGAGTCGTCTCGCCACACACTTCACAGATCCAGTGAAGCGTCAGCTCCCGCACGATGTCCGACCGGCTCACGATCCCCACAAGCTCTCCGTCCGCGACCACCGGCACGCGGCGGACCTTCCTCTCGATCAGCAGAAAGCGGACTTCCTCGACGTCAGTGTCTGGTGAAACGCTGATGATGCCCGGAGACATCACGTCACGCGCAGTCCGACCCTGGCGCGCCAACAGATCAAACTCACTGACCATGCCAATCACGGCGCCGTTCGCGCTACGCACGGGTACGGCACTGACGCGACGCTCGGTCAACAGCTCGGCCACGTCGATCACTGTGGCGTCCTCGGACACGGTGATCACGTTGCGCGTCATGATCTGACGGACCTTCATCCGCTCCTGCTCCCTCCACTGCCACCCCACTGTGACCGTCGTGAGGGTAACACACCTGATTCCGCCACAGGCCTTCGCCTGCCGCGTTCTGATGGTGCTGACGTGTTAACGTCGGAAGCAGGGCTTAAGGCGTCGCGCTGGCCTTATTGATCAGCGCCTTCGCCAGATTGATGGGTCGGATCAGCCCCAGCTTGCCGCTTGTCTCCTGATCGGACCTGCCGGCGGTGGGCACGCCAATGAGCTCGCCCGCGGCATTGATCGCCGTCCCGCCGCTATTGCCACGATTGATCTCCGTATCCGTCTTGAAGTACGGCGGGTCAGTCGGCGTCCTGCGAAACGGCCCAGAGTAGATCCCGCGCGTCACCGTCACGGTGTTCCCCCCGAGGCCCGGGTAGCCGATGATCGTGATGGGGTCGCCTATCTGCACTGAGTCAGAGTTGCCCAGCGGAACCACCGCCAGTCCCAACGCCTGGGGCAGCGGTCTGCCGTCGAACATGCTGATGATTTGCAGCACCGAAAAGTCCAGGCCCGCGTCGTCCGCCACCACCTTCGCTTTGAACTTGGGCTCAGCCGGGGCGCCCTCGGAAGGGGGCACCGCGATGATCACATCCTCCCCCTTATTCAGCAGCACCCCATTGTCGTCAGACACCACGTGATGGTTTGTCAGCACGTGCCCCCGCGCGGACACCACCGTGCCTGACCCCGTGCTAAACGAGCTAGGCCCCGCCTTCGCCAGGATCCGCACCGAGCCGCCGAGCCCGCGCACCAGCCCTGGGTCGCGGCCGTCCTTTGACACCGGCGGAGCCGCGGGCGGGGCCGCCACGGGTGGGGCCGCCGCGGCGGTCGGCGGCGGAGGGGGAGCAGTCGGTTTCGCCGCCACCGGCGCGGCTGTTGGCGGCACCTGCGTGGCCCGCGCAACCACCGGCGTGGGGCCCGGCGTTGGCGTCGCGCGCGCCGTCGAAGCTCCGCGAACCACCAGCACGCCGGTCACGGCGACGCCGCCCAGCAGGACCGCGGCCACTCCAATGAGCACGATGGCCACGCTGAGGCCAGACGACCCGCGCCGCGGCGGCGCCGCGGCGCGGTGCACCGGCACCGCCATCGGGGCCACGGCAGGCGCCATCTGCCGGGGCACTTCCACCGGTCGGCCGGGAGCCAGCATAGTCTCGGCGGTGTCCGGCCCGGTCGCCGGCCTGGCCTCCCGGGCCTCCACGGCAAGCGTTGTGCCACCAATTCTGATCTGGGCGCCCGGCGCAATCAGCGTGGTGTTGCCACCCACCCGCCGCCCGTCCACGTACGTGCCGTTCTGGCTCCCCAGGTCGCGCAAGAAAAGATCGCCCTCGCTGGACCACACCACCAGATGCTGGCGCGACACATTGGGGTCCGGCACGATCAGGTCGTTATCCGGCGACCTCCCCACCCGCAGTCCATGCGGCGGGATGAGGTGGCGCGATCCCCCCAGGACGATGAACGCTTCCGGCGTGGACACCAGTCTACTCATCCGAATTCACGGGGCCAGGCTGTACCCGATCCGGCAGCGCCTGCTGGCTCCGGACACCGACGGGCCGGCGTTTCAGACCCGAACGCCGAGCGCCGCGCGCGTGAGTATAGTCCACGCGAAATGCACACGGTCTATTTTGGGGACAACCTGCAGGCTCTCCAAACACTTGGCGACAACAGCGTCCACCTCATTTACGTGGACCCGCCCTTCAACACTGGCCAGCCGCGCCGACTCCAGCGGCTCTCGGCCACGGCCGATCCCGGTGGCTCCCGGCGCGGCTACGGCGATAGGCGTTATCGCACCAGTGTCCGCGGGGAGATCTCCTATGACGACGCGTTTGACGACTACCTGGCTTTCCTCAAGCCCCGCCTCGCCGAGGCCCACCGAGTCCTGGCCCACAGCGGCAGCCTTTACTTTCACATCGACTACCGTGAGGTCCACTACTGCAAGATCCTGCTGGACCAGATCTTCGGACGGCGGGCGTTCCTCAACGAGATCATCTGGGCGTACGACTACGGGGCGCGAACCCGCCGCCGCTGGCCGGCCAAGCATGACAACATCCTGGTGTACGTGAAGGACCCGTCCGCGTACACCTTCAATTACGACGCGCTGGACCGCATCCCGTACCTTGCGCCGGGGCTTGTGGGGCCCGAGAAGGCCGCCCGCGGCAAAACGCCCACGGACACGTGGTGGCACACCATCGTCGCCCCCCAATCGCGCGAGCGCACCGGCTACCCCACCCAGAAGCCCCTCGCCATCCTTGAGCGGATCGTCCGCGCCTCCTCCAACCCCGGCGAAACCGTGCTGGACTTCTTCGCCGGCAGCGGAACCACCGGTGAAGCCGCCGCCACACTGGGCCGGCGGTTCATACTCGTGGATAATCACCCGGCGGCGCTGCGCACAATGCGCGCCCGGCTGGCTCCCTTCCAGCCTCGCTGGATCACCCTCACCAGCCACGCCGCCAACGACCACGAAAGTACCCCACCCGGGGAATCATGAGTGCAGGTGCCGCGATGACGCGAACAATCAGCTCAGCTCGGTCGCTGAAGACCATCGTTCGCGCGGCCCGCGTGCTCGGCTCTTCCCTGGCCCTCTCGCTGTCGCTTGGACTCCTACTGCCTCTCGTCGGCACGGCCCACACCTGCACCCCAAACGCGGAGGTGGGCGTCTCGGGCGCGTTGCTGCTCCCGCGGGGCAGCGGCCTGGCCCGCATCGAGCTGCCATCCAAAGAGACCAGGCAACTACCCGTCCTCCCGTCCCAGGGGGTCGTCATGGGCGTAGCCCAGTCGGCCGACGCATCGCGCCTCGCCGTCGCCCGATTCTGGCGCCCGCCAGATCAGCCCGTGGGCGGCCAGGATGTCCTCATCGTGGGCCCGGATGGCGGCGCGCCAGAGCGCATCATCGCCCGCTCACGGCCCGGGGAGATCGTAGGCTCTCCCACCTGGCTGGCAGATGGCTCGCTCGTGGTGGAGATCCAGAACGCCGCGGGGACCAGCCTTCGCCTGGAGCGCGTCGCAACAGACAACACGCGCTCGCTCATCGCAGATCACGCCACGTTCCCGGCCGTCGCCCCGAACAATCAGCAGATCGCCTTCGTCCGCCCCGGCGAAACGCCCACCCTGATTATCCGTGATCTCGCCGGTGGACCAGAGCGCGTTCTGGTAGACGAGCCAGCGTTCGTCAGCCTCACCTTCCCCAGGTTCTCACCAGACGGAGCCTGGATCGCTTTCGCCGCCGCCTCAGACCCCACACTCGTTCTGGCGCCCGCCCGGTGGAGCCCCTTGTCTAGCCTGGTGTCCACCGCCCACGCCCACGGCGTCCCCTGGGACATCTGGCTGGTGCGCCCGGACGGGAGCGAGCGAAAGCGTCTCACCTACTTCTTCGATGACGACCCCGCCGCCGCCTGGTCACCTGACGGTCACTGGATGGTGGTGTTCGCCGCCGAGGCGCTGCATGTTGTATCCGTGGACGGGCCAGACAACTACTGCATCGAGGGAACCGGGGGCTTCGGCAGCCTGGAGTGGCTCAGCCGCGGCTAACGCGGCATCTCTGGCCTCACCCCACCACGAGCCACCTTCCGGCACGTATATCGATCGAGTCACAGACACCCAAGACCGCCCGAAATCGGTCCGGAACGTCTTGTGTCAAGTTGTGGCGGGCCCGTAGCATCCGCGAAGGGAAGGCGGCCACCTTATGACCGCCTGTTGTGTCGAGTGACAGCTCACCCGTTTCACCTCCGGTAACGGCCGGCTCCACTCATCGAGAGATCAACGCTCGGCGCCTCGCCAAATCCACGAGGCGCCCGGAAGGTCCTGGCACTCCGCCAGTCACTACGCTGCAAATCCAGGTCTTGCGAATCCAGGTGCACTCTTGAGCGTGGCGCAAGCGTCAATGCGGCGCGGCCGAAGGGCGCTGCCGGTCAATCCGGCCCGCGCGCCCGGCGGACGCTCCGCGGGCAATGAAACTGTCCTGAATGGCTCCGCCGGTGCAACCGCGGCGCAGCAGCAGCCGCCCCGCGCCGCGGCCCCCGCGCGGGCTCAGGCCGTGGATCGCGAGCGTGAGGCCGCCAGCAGCCCCGTGCGTCGCGCCACGTTCCCACTGGCCGTGGCCTGGATCATCGTGGGCATCCTGGCCGTGGAAGCCGCGCTGGCCCTCGTGGCGCCGTTGCGCGCGGTGGTCTGGGTGCTCTCGATCGTCGCCGGCCTCGCGGCCACCGCCGTGTCCGTACGGGCCGCCATGGCCTCGCGCAGCGCCCTTTCGCTCTCCTGGCTATTCATCGCGGGCGCCGCCATCTCCATCGCCCTGGGCACGCTCATCCGCGGCGCCCAGGGCTTTGATCCGCGGCAGGCCTCGCTCACCTTTGGGCGTGACGACGCAGGCTTCGTCGTCGCGGTGGGCTTCTTCCTGGTCGCCGCCGTTGCCCGGGTGGACGGCGAGCGAATCCGCCTCCGACGCGTCAACCTCATGCTGGACGTCTCACTGCTCAGCCTGACGCCCGCCGCCGCCAGCGCGGTCATCACCGCCTATTCAGACGTGCTGGGCCCGCGCGAGCCCTACCTCGCCCCCGGCGGCATTCTCTACTTCTCCTCCTACCTCGCCATCGTCTACGCCATGCTCTGGGTCACCCGCCACACTACGTTCGCCCGCCCGGCGGCCCCCCAGGCACTGCTTGCGTGGGGAACCGTATTGGTGGGATGCGGCGCGGCCATGCACGCCGCCAGGCTCCTGCGGCTGCCCGGCTCAGAGATCGGTCTGGGCCAGCCCCTGTGGGTCGTCGGACTCACCATCATCGCCATCGGCGCTGAGGCCGTTGCCCGCAATCCGGACTCGGAGCTTGCCAGCGCCGCGCCAGATGGAGACTGGCGCCCAGATAGCCGCCTGCGGCTCATTCCTACCGCCGCGGCCGGTCTGCTTATGGCCGCCGCGCTGGCCTCCCACTTCTGGTCCGGGCACCAGCCCAGAACAGACGTCTACGTGCTCGCTCTCTCGCTCTGCCTCCTCGCCATGGGGCGGCTCTTGCTTGCCCTGGCGGAGAACGGCTGGCTCGTGAAGCGGCTGGAGACCGCCGGCTACGCCGAGGAGCGCCTCCGTGACCTGGGCCTGGCCCTCAATCTCCAGGCCAGCCTGGAGCTTGACCGCGTGCTGGAGCTGGTCTGCCGCCAGGGAAGGGCCGCGCTGCGCGCCGACTCGGCGTTCATCTGGCTCACGGATCCCCAGGCCGGCGAAGTGCGCCTGGCCCAATCAGCCGGCGTCAGACGAGACGTCGTGGCGGACCGACGACTGTCCCTGCGAGATCGCCACGCCCTCGCCTCCCGTGTGGTGCGGACTAGCGCCCCGGAGGTTGTCCAGCACGCCCTCACCGCGCGCCGCAGCAATCCCCTCCTCACCGTCATGCTCCGCCAGCAATGTCTGCTGGGCGTGCCGCTCATCCGCCGCCGCGAGACCGTAGGCGCCGTCATCTTCGGCAGCACCCGCAACCCCGAGGCCTTCGGCGACCACGACCTCGCCAAGGCAGAGCTACTGGCCGCGCAGGCCGTCGTCGCGCTGGACAACGCCCGACTCTACGACGAGGTCCGCGGCCAGCTTGAAGAGACCCGGGCAATGTACGAGATCGCCAATGCCGCAAACAGCACCGTGACCCCCGAGGAGCTCGGCCACGGCCTGCTGGACATCCTTCGCGAGCGCGTTGGCTACGACCGCGCCGCCGTCCTGCTCTGCGAGGCCAACTCCCCGCTGCTCCGCCCCGTGGTCACCGACGAGCGCCCCGGCAGCATCCAGCACGCGTCAGGCGGGAGCCAGCTCCTGCCCTCCGCTGATGCCAGCCTGGCCTTCCGCACCGCCAAAGCCCAGCGTCGCGCCCCAGTTGCCACGGAAGACCCAGACGGACCGAGCACTCCTGGCGATGAGCCCATCTCCGCCCTCCTCGCCGTGCCCATGCCGCTCAAAGATCGGGTCATCGGCGTCGTTGAGATAGAGCGCGAGACGCGTCCGTTCACGGATGCGGACGAGCGCATCGCCACCGCCCTCGGCCAACACGTCGCCCTGGCCATACACAACCTCGAGCTGGCGGAGGACGCCCGTGAGGTCGCCGCGCTCAAGAAGATCGATCGCCTGAAGTCAGAGCTGCTCTCCACCGTCTCGCACGAGCTGCGGACGCCTCTGGGGTCCATCAAGGGGTACGCCACCACCCTACTGGAGCACGACGGCCTGCTGAGCCGCGAGGAGAGCCGCGAGTTCCTCCAGATCATCGACAGCGAGAGTGACCGTCTGGACGAGCTCATCCGCAACCTCCTGGACCTCTCGCGGCTGGAGGCCGGCGTCCTCAAGATAGACACCGAGCCCGTGGACATGCAGGAGCTCGTGCGCGAATGCGCGGAGCGCGTCCAGCGGCACACAGAGGCCCACCAGATCCTCATGTCGTGGGACTGCGATCGCTTCGTGGAGTGCGACCCTCGCCGCATAGCGCAGGTCGTCAACAACTTGCTGGAGAACGCCGTCAAGTACTCGCCGGAGGGTGGAGACATCGTCGTCGGCGGCCAGGTGCAGCACAACATGCTGCTCGTCAGTGTCTCGGACCAGGGCGTGGGTATTCCCAGCCGCGACCTGCGCCGAGTGTTCGACCGATTTCACCGAGTCGAGGGTGAGATCTCAAAGAGAGTGGGCGGCACAGGTCTCGGCCTCGCCATCTGCCAGCGACTGGTGGAGGCGCACGGCGGCAAGATCTGGGTCGAGAGCCGGCTCGGAAAGGGGAGCACGTTCTATTTCACCGTACCGCTGTCGTCGACCAGCCTGCGGATCGACCCGGGCAGCACAGATTCCAACACGGACGCGGAAGGCGAGGACACTGTGTGAGCGCGCCTCCCACGCCCCGGCAGGCACACCGACACCCATCGTTCTACGTACTCAAACCTGACCTCGAGCAATCCCAGATTCTCACCCTGGAGGAGAGATGAACAGCAGTAAGAAGACCTCAGTTCTCGTCGCGGACGATGACCCACGCCTGCTCCGTCTGGTGCAGCGCAACCTCGAGATCAACGGCTACCGCGTGATCACCGCCATGGACGGCCAGGCCGCCCTCAGGATGGCCGAGGCGGAAGAGCTAGACCTCCTCCTCCTGGACATCATGATGCCCGGCATGGACGGCCGCGACGTCTGCCGCCGCGTCCGCGAATTCTCAACCGTGCCCATCATCATCCTCACCGCCCGCGAGGCGGAGGAGGACAAGGTCTCCGGCCTGGACGCCGGCGCGGATGACTACCTCACCAAGCCGTTCGGCTCCATGGAGCTGTTGGCACGCGTCCGCGCGGCGCTGCGCCGCAGCCAGTTCTCCACCGCGGATCATGGCCAGCCAACTTTCCAGACCGGCGAGCTGGAGGTGGATTTCGCCCAGCAGGTGGCACGCCTGCGCGGCGAGCAGGTCAGCCTGACGCCCACCGAGTTCCGACTCGTCAGCATGCTGGCGAGAAATGCCGGCCGCGTCGTCACCCAGGCGGATCTGCTCACCAAGGTCTGGGGCAACGAGTACCGGCAGGAGTCCCATCTGCTCCGCGTCAACATCGCGCGGCTGCGCGGCAAGATCGAGCCAGAGCCGGGCAGCCCCCGCTTCATCGCCACCAGGCCGGGTATCGGCTACACGCTGAACAAGCTGCCCGTCCCGGCGATGGCCTGATCGCACCCAGTCAGGTACAGTCCAGAGGCCCGGTCCGAGGTGTTCGGACCGGGCCTCACCACGTGCGCGAAGACCGCGCGCTCCCCCAACTCACCCACTGGGGCCCTCGGCCGCACGCGTCAGTAGCTTGCTGAACGGTTTCACCGCCAGACCCGCCCGCGCGGAGACCTGGGCCGCGCTGCTGGCGCTGGCCTATTTCATCGCCATCTCCGCGCTGGCCATGCTCCAGCACGCCACCTTCCACACCCGCGCCAGGGACATGGGCATCTACGCCCAGGTGCTCTGGAACACCGCCCACGGGCGTCCGCTGGCGTCCACGCTCCTGGCTGATAACTCCCTCCACGTCGCAGAGCACGTGGCGCCCGTCCTGGCCGTGATTGCACCCCTGTACGCCCTCTGGCCAGAGCCAATGCTGCTCCTCGGCATCCAGCAAGCCTGCCTGGCAGCGGCCGGATTCGTCTTGTTCCGTTGGGCCCACCGGGAGTGCGGCGCCGCCGCCGCGTTCGCGGTCATGGCCGGCTACTTCGCCATGCCCGCCATGTCCCGCGTGGCGCTCTCAGAGTTCCACCCCGTGGTCATGGCCGCCCTCCCGGTCGCACTGGGGCTCAGCGCGGCCCTATCCGGGCGCCTCCGCGCCAGCGTAGCCTGGCTGCTCGTGTCCCTGCTGTTCGAGGAAGAGACCGCGCCCATCGTCGGCACGGTCGGGGCCTATCTGCTCCTCGGTCGTCGGGCGCGCTCTGGTCTGGCCGTCGGCGCCCTCGCCGTCTGCTGGCTCGGCCTCGCCGCGCTCGTCGCCATGCCCGCGTTTCAAGAGCGCGGCCGCGGCCTTCGCGATGTGGGACGAGCCGCCGGCCACTTCGATCAGGTCCGAGAGAACCCGGGGCTGCTCGCGGAGTGGCTGACGGGAGAGCGCGGCGCTGAGGCCGCGCTCTGGCTCATCGCGCCCACTGCCGGCACGGCCCTGCTCGCCCCGGAGATCACCGCGCTGGCTATACCCACCTTCGCCATCCTCTTCGCCCAGGACCGCGAAGGCACGTACGCCGGCCACTGGTCCGCCCCCATGCTGCCCATCCTCTGGTTCGCCGCGGCCCGCGGAATCCGTAGGCTCCGCGGCGCACCGCGTGGCGCCCTGCTGAGCCGCGCCGTGGTCGCCGGCCTCGCCCTCGCCAGTACCCTGGGTTACTGGCGCTTCAGCATCTTTCCAGGCGGCCGCGGCTTCGACGCCGATCGTTTCGAGTGGACCGAGCGCTCCGAGGCTCTCGCCCGCGCCGGCACCCTCATCTCAGCGGACGCTCGACTGGACGCCAGTCGCTTCGCGGTCCCTCACCTGGCACACCGGCCGGAGGTCTATCAGTTCCCCTCCACGTTCTATTCCGCGCCCATGCGCCCTGATCTCGCCAGGATCGACACCTTCCTGTTGGACCTCACAGACACCCCAACCCGCCGCGCGCTGGATGCCACGGACCAGGACACCGTGGCCACGCGCCGCCCCCGCATGCACGTGTGGTCGCTGTCCCAAGATGTCGTCCTCCTCACCCGCGCGCGGCCGACCACTGACCCCACGCCCATCGCCACGTACGGCGATGCGCTCTCCTGGGCCGCCGTGCGGTCCACACCCCACGGAGCGGAGCAAGAGCTGCTGCTCTACTGGGAGGTCCTGGCCCGTCCGGGGCCCTGGCTGCGCACGCTGCAGGTCACCGACGCCGCGGGTAATGTGGTACTCGAGCGTCGCGATGCTCCTCTGGACGAGATCCTGCCCGTCACGCGCTGGGAGCGTGGACAAGTCATCGTGGAGCGCATCATCGTGCCCAGCAGTCGCGCCGACCTCACCGCCCACGTCGCCTGGGTACACCCCGCCGGATCGCAGATCCCGGTCAGCAATGGCACGCCCAGCTTCGCCCTGAACAACCGCTGACTGCCCCAAGCGGGGGGTTTCAGACCGGCCCAGCGTTTACCATCCCCGTCGTGACAACCGTCTCCACGCGAGCCTGCCGCATCCGGCCGCGCCCACCGTTCAGCTTCCAGGTAGCCCTCGGCTATCTGGGCAGATCGCCGCGCGAGCTGCTGGATGTGGTGGATCGGCCCAGTCGGACGTACGAGCGGGCAGTCTTCATCGACGGGGCCCCGTGCCTGTTGGGGATCGCGGACGCCGGCACGCCGGACGCGCCGGCCCTTGATGTAGCCGTCTCCAGCCACGCACCGGAGCGGCACCTGGACGCCGCGGTGGCCCTGGCTCAGCGTGTACTCCAGGTGGACGTGGACACCGCGCCTCTCGGCGACGCCGTGCGGCACGATCCTGTGTTCAGCGCCCTCGTGCGGCGCTTCCAGGGCGCCCGCGTCGTCCAGTCCGTATCACCATTCGAGACGCTCATCTGGGCCGTCCTGGGGCAGCAGATCAACGTGGCCTTCGCCTACGCCCTCAAGGCCAGGATGGTCCAGCGCTACGGCGATCGTCTTGACCATGACGGTCGGACCTTCTGGCTGTTCCCGCCCGCGGAACGCCTGGCTGAGGCGTCGCTGGACGAGCTTCGGGAGATGCAGTTCAGCCGCCAGAAAGCCGCCTACGTCACAGACCTGGCCCACGTTGAGGCACAAGGCCGGATCAATTGGGATGCTCTGCGCCGCGCTCCCACGGAAGAGGCCGTCTCCACGCTGACCAGCTTGCGCGGCGTCGGCCGGTGGACCGCCGAGTACGTCTGCATGCGCGGCCTGGCCCATCCAGACGTGATCCCCGCGGCAGATATCGGCCTGCGTTCAGCCATCGGCAAGGCCTACGGCATGGACCGCAACGCCACCGAGGCCGAAGTCCGTGAGCTCGCGGAGGGCTGGGCCGGCTGGCGCAGCCACGCCGCCTTCTGCTGGTGGTACAGCCTCAGCGCGGCGCGGCAGGCGTGAGAATCGCCATCGTCGCGGATGATCTGACCGGGGCGTGCGATGCCGCCGCGCCCTTCGCGGCGCGCGGCTGGCACACAGAGGTGCAAGTGGCACCCGGCCTGGTGGAGCCCACGTCCGCCGCCGTGTTGGCGCTCAACACGGACAGCCGGGCGCTTTCCCCGACGCGCGCCCGCGCGCGTGTCGCAGAGGCCGTATCCCGCCTGCTCGCGATGCAGCCCGGCACCGTCCCCGACAAGCCCGTCCTCTACAAGAAGGTGGATTCCACCCTGCGCGGTCCAGTGGCGGCAGAGATCGCCGGCTGCCTTGACTCGTGGCCAACGCCGCTCGCCATCCTCTGCCCGGCCTTCCCCGCCAACGGCCGGATCGTGCAGGGCGGCCGCCTCATCGTGACCGGCAGGGGCGATCTCGGATCCGTACTTGATCTCGCTGGATTCCCCGCTACCATGCGCTGCACAACGCCCGGCCTCGTGGACACCGCCGCGGTGCAGAGCGCCCTTGACAGCTCCACCCAGGTCCTGATCGCGGATGCCACCACGCCCGGCCACCTCCAGGCGCTGGCCACCCTTGCCTCGTCCGGCCGCTGGCCACGACCGCCCCTGCTGGTCGGCTCGGCCGGCCTCTCCAGTGCGTTGGCTTCCGTGCTGCCGCCGCCACACCACCCGCGCAGCAGTCACGGACCCTCGTCATCGGGGACCAACGGCTGGCTCGTCATCGCCGGAAGCTGGTCGCCCATCACCCGCCGCCAGGTAGATCGCCTCATCCAGGATGGCGCGTTGCACCTGACCGCCCATCGCCAGCACTCCGCCGCTCGCGCCGGCCAAACGGCCGCGGCGCTCCGTCGAGGTCGTGCGGTCGTCCTCACGCTGCCGCCAACGGCCAGGCCGCCTACGGTTCGGGCAGAGCACGCCGCCTCCGTGCGCCTCGCGGAGGCGGGTCGCGAAATCCTCGATCGCGTCAAACCGCGCGGGCTCATACTCACCGGCGGCGCCACCGCCCAGGCCTGCCTGGGCGCTCTCGGAATCACCCGCCTCAGGATCCAGTCAGAGCTGCTGCCAGGCATCCCGCTGAGCACGCCGCTGGGCGATCATGTGGACGGAGCCTGGGCAGATCTGCCAATCATCAGCAAGTCCGGCGCATTCGGCGCGGACGACACGCTCGTCAGACTCACCAGCCTCAATCCAGGGGAGCACGACCCGGCATGACAACCCTGCAGCACCGGGTGTTCATCGAGGCACCCAGAGATCGCGTGTTTGAAATGATCGCCTCGCCCGAACGGGCCGCGGAATGGGCCACCGGCGTCATCTCGGTCCGCAGCGTAGGCGACGCGCCCATCGCGGTGGGCAGTCAGACCGAAGCCATAATCAGCTTCATGGGCAGCCGTCAGCGCGCGATCGGCAGGTGTGTCGTGCTGGAGCGGCCATCGCGCCTGGTGGTGGAGAGCCGCACAGATCTGGGGGCGTCGAGTCGTTCAGACACCCAGCTCAGCGCCCAGCCAGGTGGCACCCTGCTGTCCGCGACTATGGAGTACTCCGTGCCCGGTGGCGGGCTGGGCCGACTCCTGGACAAGCTCGTGGCCGAGCGCAAGATCCGCCAGGACTTCGTGGATGGGCTAGAGCGGCTGAAAACCCTGATTGAGCGGGAGCACCGGGCCTCCTCACCAGAAGGATCCGCCGGCTGACCCACGGGTATACTTCAGGCCCGGCCGGCCCAACGCGGAGGTGCTTCGATGGTGATCACGCGATACGCGCTCGAGGACTTCATCGGCGACATGCAGGATCTGATCGGGGGCCAGCCCGATCAAGCTACCCTGTTCGATCGCGGATCGGCCTACCTTGAGAAGTTGTGCGCCAATCCAGAGTGCCTACCAGAGCAATTCCGCATCGTCTCACCCCGCAATCGCCGCGGCAATCACGGAAGCTACGCCCTTCACCGGAGCCCCGGGCTGTTTGTCAGCGCCGTGGTCTGGGGCCCGGGCGATCACATCGGCCCACACGACCACAAGACCTGGGGCATGATCGGTGTCTGCGGAAATGCCATCCAGGAGACCCGCTACCGGCGGGTGGATGACCGCCAGGTTGAGAACTCCGCCCGCCTGGAGCAGGATCGCTCCACGCTGGTGCGGCCCGGCGAGGTCTCCCTGCTGGTGCCAGAGGTGGATGAGATCCACGCCATGGACAACTTCAGCGATCGCGCCACCTACGAGATCCACGTCTACGGCGACGATCTGGTAGGCCTGAACCGCTGCGCCTACAACCTCGAGGCAGGCACGGTGAAGTGGTTCAAGTCAGAGCGATTCGACAACTGCTGACCGCGCACACGGCAGCATTGCGGCGAGCCCCAGCGTGCGGCTGATCGCCCCCGCCACCCTCCACCACCTGCTCCAAAGCGGCTCCGAGCTGGCTCTGCTCGACGTGCGCGAGCACGGCGAATACAACCTGGCCCACATACCCCGCGCCAGCTCAGTCCCGCGCCGTCTGCTGGAGCACGTCGTCCGTCGACTCGTCCCGTCCACCAACGTCCAGATAGTCGTGTGCGACGACGACGGCCGTCGAGCCCGGCTCGCGGCCGCCACACTGGAGCGGGGCGGCTACGTCCGCACGGCCGTTCTGGACGGCGGCGTGAACCTCTGGGCCAGCCAGGGCCTCCCCACGGAGTGGGGCATGAACGTGCCCAGCAAGGATTTCGGCGAGGCCGTCGAAGTGCAGCATCACGTCCCGACGGTAGACGCCGCCACGCTCCACCGCTGGCAGCGCGAGGGGCAGGACCTTTTGATCCTGGACACCCGCACACCAGAGGAGTACCAGCGCTTTTGCATCCCCGGCGGCCGCAGCGTGCCCGGCGGTGAGCTAGCCTATCGAGTCGCTGACCTCATGCGCGAGCGACCCGGCGCCCGCGTCGTCGTGAACTGCGCCGGCCGAACCCGCAGCATCATCGGCGCGCGCGTCCTGCAGCGCATGGGCATCCCTGACGTCGTCAGTTTGAAGAACGGCACGTCCGGTTGGGTGCTCGCCGGCTACCAGCTAGAGGCCGGGGCGGACCGCGTGGCGCTGCCCGAGGCCTCCGCCGAGTCGCGCGCCGCAGCGGAGGCCTTCGCGCGCCGAGCCGCGGAGGAGGACGGCGTCCAGACCATCGACGTGGAAGCGCTCGACAAGCTCATGGAGCAGTCGCGTTCACGCCCGGTGTACCTCCTGGACGTTCGCCGCGAGGAGGAGTTCCGGGCAGGCCACATCCCGGGATTCTGGTGGTTCCCCGGCGGCCAGGCCGTCCAGCGCGCGGATGACGCCGTGGCGATCCGCCAGGCGCCCGTGGTCATGTGCTGCGATGGCTCCGCCCGCGCCCAGATCACCGGGTCCTGGTACCGTCAGCTCGGCTTTCAACATGTCTACGCGGTACGGGGTGGCACCACGGCCTGGGCCAGCGTGGGACGGTCGCTGGAGACGGGCGCCGCCGAAGTTGAGCCGCTGGACCTCGCCGAGGCCCGCGTCCGAGTTCGCACGGTCTCCGCCGAGTCGCTCAATGCCGTGCTCGCCTCCACGCTGCCGCCCACGGTCATCTACGTGGGCACCAGCAGTGAGTTCGCCGCCGGGCACGTCCCCAGCGCCCGCTGGATCTCGCGAGGCTGGCTCGAGCTGCAGATAGACCAGATCGCCCCTGACCGACGCCATCCCGTGGTGCTCGCTGATGCCCACGGTCCGGATGCGTTGCTCGCGGCGTTCGCCCTTCAGGGCATGGGCTACGTGGACGCCTCGGCTATGATCGGCGGGCAGGCAGCGTGGCGCGCCGCCGGCCTGCCCAGCGAGCGGGGCCTGGCAGGCGTCATGGCACCGCCGGATGACCTGGTCCCGGCCGGCCCGGAGCGATCCACGGCGGACATGATCAACTACTTGCGCTGGGAAGAGGCGCTGGGGACCAAGTACGCGTAACGCGGATGCCCTCCCCGTGAGCGCGGCGGCGCTCCCCGCCGGCCTCACGGAGACCCAGCCAGCCGTACGCGGCAACGCGCGCGTCGCCGCCATTGCCGCCACGCTCGGCGGCCTGGCTTTCTTCACGCTGACCACCTGGCTCGGCTGGGCTCGCCACGCCGCGTACGCAACAGGCCGGTATGACCTGGAGATCTACGTCCAGGTGGCGTGGAGCATCACCCACGGCCAGCCATTTGCCACCACGCTCCTGAAGACCAATCTGTCCCACCTGGCCGAGCATGTGGCGCTCGTCATGATTCCCGTGGGCGCGATCTACCGATTGGTCCCGGACCCACGTCTGCTCATCACGCTCCAGCAGGCAGCGCTGGCGGCCCTGGCCGTACCCGTGTTCATCCTGGCGCGACAACGCCTGGGGCCTATCTCCGCCGTCATCACCACGGCCTGCTTCCTGCTGAGCCCAGCGCTCGCCGGTGTGGCGCTGGACGATTTTCACGCCGTGGCCCTGGCCAGTCTCCCGCTGGGCTTTAGCGTGGTTTGCGCCCTCCAGGGCAGACCTCGCGCCGCGGCCCTGCTCGCGCTGCTGTCCATCCCCCTGGAGGAGGAGACCGCCCTCGTCGCCATGGGCCTCGGTGGCTACCTCATCCTGGATCGAGACGCGCGGATACGCCGCGTCGGCGCGGTCGTGGGTGCGCTGGCCGCCCTCTGGCTTGCGCTGCTCGTCTTCGTGGTCATGCCCCAGATCCACGACCCGCGCACCATCTCCAGCGTGGGCGGCAACCGGACGCTTGGCCATTTCGCCGAGCTCCGGCGAGATCCGGCCTCAGCGATCACCAGGATCCTGGGTCCGCGTGGGCTGGACGCATTGGTCTGGCTGGGTCTCCCCACGGCTGGCCTGGCGTTGCTCGCGCCCCGCACCCTGGTGATCGTGGCGCCCAGCCTCGCCGCGTTGCTCTTGCAGAACCGTGACGATACCTTCAGCCGCCACTGGGTGACGCCGATCCTCGCCGCCCTGTACCCGGCCACGGTGGCCGGAATCAGCCGCCTCCAGCCCGGCGCTCGGCCGGCCGCTCTTGGGGCCCTGGCCGCCGGCACCGTCGCCGCGTACCTCCTCGTCAGCCCACTACCTGGCGGCGGCACGTTTGACCCCTCGGCCATTGAACGGGATGAGCGTGTCGACCTGCTCGACCGCGCCGTGGCCCGCATCCCACCCACCGGTGTCGTGGTGGCCAGCCAGCCCGTCGTGGCGCACCTCGCCAACCGCCCAGAGGCATACGTATTCCCCATTGACAGCCACTACGCGGAGGAGCTTGGCTGGCGCCGCAAGCGACCAGACTACTACGTTCTGGACCTGTTCGACGATCTCACCAACCGCGCCACCAACTCAGAGCGCCTCAATCCGCTGAACGCCGACCGACCGTTCCACGTCTGGTCAGCCGGCCGGAAGATCGTCGTTCTCCTGAACACCGTCGCGGACACCAACCAGCCACTGGACGTCCGGTTCGGTGATCGGCTCCGACTGCTTGGTTACGACACACGCACTACCCGCGCCGGCGAACGGATCGTCACCATGCAATGGGACCGCTACAACGAGCTTCGCGGCCGGTACGATCGCGACCTCAGCGTGCGCGACGCGACCGGCAATATCGTGCTCTACCAGGAAGACATGCCGCTGTCCTCCGTCTACGGGTCCAACAAGTGGCGTCCGGGTCAGCGGATCCTGGATGAGGTCACGCTGCCCGCCGGCACCGGTCCCCTCACGCTTCGCGTGGCGTGGGTGGCCCAGGAGAAACGCGCGCCGTTCCGGCTGGCGGATGGCTCCGAGGCATTTGAGTTTGACGTCCCGTAGCGTTCAGGCAGCGCCACGGTAGCCAACGGGCAGATGATCGGGCGAATCGCGCTCGCCGCGGCGCTCGCGGGATACGCGCTGCTACCAGGACACCCCGGCGGCCTGCTGCGGGGAATCCCCCTTGGGCCGTGGGGCGTGGGGTTCCTCCTGGGGCAGGCGGTAGCCGCCTACGCCCTCTGGCCCACTCCCCGAGTCCGCTGGCCCGCCGCCTGCGGCGCCGCGCTAGTGATTGCCTGCATCGTCAAACTCGTGCTCTGGGCGCTGGCGCCTGAGTACGGGCTCGCCGCCACCTACTGGGGACGGTCCCGCGCAACGGGCAGCATTGAACGCTCTACCGAGTACCCCGGGCGAGCATATACCCGCGTTGAGACTCAGCCCGGCTCACCACTTGCCCTGTACTTCTTCAACGACACCGAGCGGTTCAACAACCTGGATCCCGGGCAACCGGATCGACGGATGCTCCCCTTCGTCGCGCGGTGGTCCGGCTACGTGCGCAGCGAACGCGAGGGTGAAGTCCGCTTCCAGATCGTGACGACCGGCAACGCTTCGCTGACCGTCGGCGACGCGGCAGTCGCGGCGGTCGACGGGCGCGGCTCCGAAGCAGCCGCCCAGGGCGCCGCCAGCATCAGCAGCAGCCCCACACCCATCACCATCCAGATTGTCCATCCCAGCGGTGCCGAGCCCCTCCTGGTCGTAGATTGGGATCGGGGCGGCGGCTTCGAGCCGCTTGGACCGGACGGGCTCACCGTCAACCCGGTGGCAGCCGAAGCGCTACGCCGCGATGTCTGGTTCGCACGGCTCGCCGTCGCGCTGGACATGGGTGTGGTGCTGGGAACCGTCGCCTTCTGGAGCACGGCGCTCGCCCAGCGCCGATCGCTCGATCGTGAGCGCCTCATTGTGGGCGGACTGCTGGGTCTGGCCGTGGCCCACGCCCTGATCACCAGCAACCACCTCCAACATGAGGCGGTGATTCTCGAGGGCGGCCAGGACTGGCTAACCTACGAGACGTACGCGCGGGACATCCTGCTCAACGGCCCGCTCATGACGCTGGGTAAGTCCCTGGGCCAGGGGCGGCCCTACTTCTTTCAGCCCTTCTACCCTTACTACCTGGCCGGAATGCACTGGCTCACCGGGGAGGGGCTGTGGGGCCCCACCGTGCTCCAGCTAACCGGCCTGGGCCTGGCCGGCCTGGGCCACTACTACCTCACCCGCGCCCTCTTCGGAGTGCGCGCTGGCGCTATCTACGCGGCGCTTTTCCTCATCCTGCACCAGACCCAGCTTGACTGGGTCGCCCGCAAGATGCTCTCGGAGAACCTCTACTTCATCATCCTTCCGTTCGCCATCTGGACGCTCGTCCGCTTCGCCGCCAGTCCCGCCATCTCGCGCGCCGTGTGCGCCGGCCTGCTCCTCGGCGTGGCAGCGATCACCCGTGCGCCCACCCTGGCCTACGTCCCGCTGGCAGCCGGCATCTCCCTCCTGGCCAGTCGTCGACTCGGTGTGCGCTGGTCCTCCACGCTGGCCGGCGCCGCCTACCTCTGCGTGGCGGCCGCCGCCATAGCCGGGCTGGTGCCGCTTCGGAACTACGTCGTCTCCGGAAGGCCAGCCCTGGTGGCCACCAACGGTGGCGCCACACTTCATCTGGCTCACGCCCCCCCGCCGCACATCCGCCTCAGCGGCGTGGACCGTGACCCGCTTTACAACGCGCTTCGCCTGGACCGGTTCACGCGCGAGGTCATGGAGTTCGCGCGCCAAGATCCGGCTGGCTACCTGGCCACACTCGTGCCGCTGGCGCTCTACACCATCGGCATCCCCAATGGCATCGAGGGCCAGGGCACCGTGGCGCCCGACATTCTGGCCATCACGCTGGGCTACGCGCTGGCCCTACTGCTGTCACGCCGTACCAGGACGCTCCCGTGCTTGTATCTGCACGCCTTCATCGCGCTCCACTTCGTGGTGATGGTGACCTTCCTGCCATACGTCTACGGCTACCGCCAGGTGCTGCCGATGACCCTCCTGATGCTTGTGATCGCCGCGGGCGCGGCAATCCCGGGACCGTCAGTCATCGGAGGGTTCGGTACCGCACCGGCGCGAGCGCGCGCAGCCGGTTCGATCAGCTAGTATGCCGTTTGCCCGCTCCGGGGCAAGGAAGCCGTCGAGCGAGCGGCAGCTCGATTCAGGAACGCATCCGCTCGCCAGCGCGGTCCGCCCGAAATGCCGCCGGAGACTCTGCCTGCTTACGCGACTGACTCGCCCCGGTCACTCAGAAAAGTAGAGGCCTGCAGTTGCTTCTCCGAACGTACTGGAGCTCTGCGACCCCCAAGGCATCGCCATGAGCATTCTCGACCACTACGCTAGCCTGCGCGGTGCCGGCGTTCTGGACCAGGAGCGCGCAGATGCCATCGTCGCGGCCGCCACGCCCCACGCGGCCGCGCTGCTCCCAACAGGCACCGTCACGCGCGCGACTGCTCGGATCGTGAGCCCGGCGCAAGCAATCGGCGGGAGCGTGATTCCCGCGTGGCCCGTACTCCATCCGGACGGGTCAGTCACCATCCAGTTCGTCGCGGACTGGGGCGCCATGCTTGCCGCCTGGCGGTCCCTGGTGGCACCGTCCGACGACCCGGCGCTGGACGTGGATGCGCTGATCGCCAGCGGCGACCGGCTGTGGGTGGGCATCGCCAACGACGTACTCCAGATGTACGTGCCAAACCCACCCGCCGGGACCTACAGTATGGTCCGGCATCACGCGCTGATGCTGGTCGCGGCAACGCTGTGGCTAGGACACGAGCGGGCTGATCTGTGGCGCCGCGCGCACGCCGCGGCCGCGCGCTCGTTTCTGGCCACGTTGGGCGACCGGCCATTGTGGGACGCAGTGAACGCGGCTGAGCGGGGTTTGGACATGCTGCTCCAGGATCAACGCGCTCGGCAGACCGCCCCAGACGTCCTCCGCTGGCTGGACGCCGATGCCGATGCCGCGCGGGGCTACGCCTCATACCTGGGCGCGGCAAGCCTGGGGGTCGCGGCCCTCCTGGGCACTAGACCAGTCCAAACGGACCCCACCGAGTGGACGCGCAATCTGGTGCAGCGCCAACACGCGGACCCTGACTTCAACCGCGAACAGATCGAATCGTTCGCGGGCTCAGCCTCAGGTCGCTAGCGCCTTACGTGTCCGGATCGCCGCGACCAGCGTCAGGCTCACCGCGTCGATCAGCACGTCCGTGGCCTGCCCCGTCCGCGAGTAGACGAACAACTGGCGGACTTCGTCTAGACCGGCGAAGAGCGCCCCCACCAGCACCGTGAGCCCCAGCGCCACCATCGGCCGCAGCCGGACGCCACCGGCCGCCTCGGTCAGCGCGCCCCACACGAGCCAGCCGAGCAGGGCGTACTCCACAACGTGCCCGGTCTTCGCGATCAACAGCCCCAGCAGGGGCGACGGATTCGGCGGCGAGGCCGGAAGCGAGGAGTTGAGCAGTATTCCAACCATGAGCAGTCCAACGAGCAGCCAGGGCACGCGAGAGCTAGCCCCCAGCGTGCACGCGCACCAGCCGTCGCCGCGAGATCCGCCACATGGTGACGGCGGCCAGGAACGCACTCAGCGTATCCAGTCCAACGTCGAAGACGCGCGGCTCGCGGCCCGGTACGAAGCTCTGCCGCACCTCGTCCAGCGCGCCATAGCACAGCGCGATCAGTGCGCACGCCAGGATCGCCCGCCCCGCCACCAGGGACACTCCACCGCCAGGGCTCGTCAGCGCCCTCCACAACAGGAGGCCCAGTGTGCCGTATTCGATCACGTGGACCAGCTTCGCCATCGCGAACGTAGCGCGGATGATCTCACCGGTCGCCGCGCTCGTCCTGGCGGGGATGTCGGAGCGGCTAGACAGCGAGAAGATCACCAGCATCCACAGCACCACCGGACCCCAGTGCAGGAAGAGAGATCGCGCGGTCGCGGTACCTGCGCGCTGTGGAGACAGCATCAAGCTGGGTCGTCGCCATCGGACCGGGTGAGCTGCATCCGACGCTCTTCGATGATGTGCCGCAGCGCCGTATCCAGTGACGTGTCCGGCGCGTAGCCAATGGTCCCCCGCAGCTTGTCCACGTTTGGGACGCGGCGCCGCATGTCCTCAAAGCCACCGGGGTACGCCTCGTCGTACGACACGTTCACGATCTGGGAATGGGAGCCCGTGAGCTCGATCACGCGCGCCGCCAGGTCCTGGATCTTGATCTCATCTGGCCGGCCAATGTTGAACACGTCGCCCCAGGCGCCCTCCGTCTCGGCCAGCGCAAGCAGCGCCCGAACCACGTCTCCCACGTACGTGAAGCAGCGCGTCTGCTGCCCATCGCCGTACACCGTCACGGGCTCATTCCGGAGTGCCTGCATCACGAACCGCGGCGCCACCATGCCGTAACGGCCCTTCTGACGGGGTCCGATCGTGTTGAAGAACCGAACGATCATCGTGGGCAGCCTGCGCTCGTCGTAGTACGCAAGGGCCAGCGCCTCATCCGCGGCCTTGGCGGTCGCGTAGTGCCATCGCGCAATCCGGCTGGAGCCCAGCACCCGGTCATCGTCCTCCGAGAGTGGGCCAGAGTCGTTCTTGCCGTACACCTCGGACGTGGAAGCCACCAGGACCGGCTTCCGGTGCCGGTCAGCGGCCGCCAGCACCACGTCCGTTCCGCGCAGGTTGGTCTCCAGCGAGGCCAGCGGCTGCTCCAACACCCGCCGCACGCCCACGGCCGCCGCCAGGTGGTACACGATGTCCGCGCGCGCCACCGCGGACTCCACCAGCGGCTCGTCCAGGATCGTGCCCACCGTGAGCTCGAAACAGTCACTTGCCTCAACGTCTTTCAGGTTTGCGCGGTCGCCCGTCGAGAGATCGTCGATCACGTGGACCCGGTGGCCACGCCCCAGCAACCCCTCTACCAGGTGCGATCCAATGAAGCCAGCACCGCCGGTGACCAGCGCCAGGCTCACCTTGCCGCACCCGCCAGAGCGCGTTCCGCGGCGTGCTCGCTGGCCACCTGGGCCCTGAAGAAGTCGCCCACGTCATGCACCGTCACGCCTATGCGGTTGCACTCCGCCACCAGCATTCCGTTCTGATCGAGCGTGGTCAACACCACCTGATCCACGGCCTCTCGCTGTGCCACCTCGCCCAGCCGCTCCGCCGCGCCAAGGATGCGCACGCCGTGAATCAGCCGATCGTGACGATCCTGATTGTCATCCAGAAACCCCACTACGCGGTAAGCGTGGGTCTTGCTCCGCGCCATCGCGCGAAGCACCAGCTCACCCGTATCCCCCGCGCCCACGATGAGGACGCGAATGAGGTCCCGGCGACGGAAGTGGCTCAGGACCTCTCTCAGAATAACGAACGTTAGCCGGGCCAGGATCAAGAAGGCGGTCACCACCAGCCAGTCGATCAGGAATGTGGATAACGGCGCACCGCCATCAGCCAGGAACACCAGCTCCACCAGAATCCAGGACACGATGGAGCCGATCGTGCTGGCCACGGCCAGTCTGAACAGATCCGTGGCGCCCATGTACCGCCAGATCGCGCGATACGTCCCCAGCACGAACAGCGTGGCCAGCTTCGCGCTCACCACCCACGGCAGGAACGCCGCGAGCTGCTCCACGAAGCGACGGTTCGCCGGGCTTGACAGCCCATCGAACCGAATGAGGTACGCCGCCAGCAGTCCGAGACAGATGAGCGACAGGTCCAGCAGCATCTCCGCGATCTGGCGCTTGTACAGCAGCGAGCCCCCCAAGACCAGCTTGCCGACCACGCCGGGCTCGCGACTGAGCCGATCGTAGTCAGACTCGCTGTAGACCCGCACCTGGGCCAGGTAGATCCCGAAGAACGCGATACCAAACACCAGCAACGCGCCCAGCAGCAGCGTGAGCCAGCCGCTGACGTAGTTGGACATGATGGCCAGCGCGCCGAACAGCCCGCTCACCGCGTACAGGATCAGCACCGCCGATCGCTCGTCCAGCCCCAGGGCAACCAGGCGATGCGATAGGTGATCGCGTCCGCCCTGCGAGATCGGCCGGCGGTTCAGCGAGCGAACCACTGTCACCAATGTGGTGTCCAGGATGGGCAGCGCCATCACACCCACCGGCACCAGCAACGTGAGAGCCACTTCCGTCGTCGCCTTGGACGCACCCAGCGCCACGACTCCCGCGAGCAGGTAGCCCAGGACCAGGCTGCCCGAGTCCCCCATGAAGATCCGAGCCGGATTGAAGTTGAAAAACAAGAAGCCCGCGCATGCGCTGGCGATCACCAGGCACAGCATCGCGGTCTGGTGGTCGCCCTGGAGCACGTTGTGGACGAACAGCGTCACACCCACGATGGCCGCGATCCCTGCGGACAGCCCGTCCATGTTGTCCAGGAGGTTGAACGCGTTGGTCACGCCCACCACCCAGAAGATGGTGACCGGCACGATCAGCGCGGACCATGGCAGACCCTTCCCAATCGGCATGTCCGTCACCAGAACGCATGCCGCCACGATCTGACCCAGCAGTTTCGTGTAAGGCGGGAGGGGCTTCAGGTCATCCAGGAAGCCCAGGATGAAGATCAGCGTGGCGCCGGCAAGCAGCGTCCCAAACCGCTCGAAGGGGTGGATCTGCACCGGCTGTGGGATCACCGTCACCGTCACCGCGATCGCAGTGAAGATCGCCACGCCGCCCATGAGCGGGACCACCGAGCGATGCCAGCGGTCGTTGCGCGGGTACGCCACAAGCCCCACGCGTCCAGCCAGACGTCCAGCGAGGGGTGTGGCCAGCAGCGCCACGCCTAGCGCCAGCGCTGCCGCCAGCAGGTGGACCAGGCCAAAGGGGTATCCGCTCACGCGGCCAGCAACCCCTTCTCCCGGGCCAGCTCAATGTACAGCGCGCTGATATCGTCCACCAGCCGGTCTGACGAATACTTCGGGTACACCAGGGGTCGGCCCGCTGCTCCCATCTCCTCCGCACGAGCGCCGTCGCGCAATAGCTCGATCACCGCGGCCGCAAACGCCTCCGGCTCGCGCGGCGGCACGAGCAGCCCAGACACGTCGTGTTGGACCACCTCTCCAACGCCGCCAACACGTGTGGCCACCACCGGTCGCGCCGCGGCCATTGCCTCGATCAGCGCCACGGGGGAGCCTTCATTGTTAGAGCTCAGCGTCACTACGTTCAGGTCAGCATAAACGTCCGCCATATCGGCGCGCCAACCCAGGAAGTGGACCCGTTCCGCCACGCCCAGCTCTCGCGCCATCTCCTCCAGCTCGGCGCGCCGCTCCCCATCGCCGATGATGACAAATCGAGTGCTTGGCATCACGGCGGCGATTCGGGCAGCCGCCTGCAGGAACACCTCATGGGCCTTGATCGGGACCAGTCTGGCGACGATCCCCACGAGCGGCTCGTCCGCCGTGGCGCCCAGCTCAGCCCGCAGCCGGCCACGCCGTTGCTCCGCGGTCAGCATCTCGCCAATCGGCAGCCCAAGCGGGATCGCGACGATCTTGCTCAGCGGAGCAATCCCATAGCCCGCAAGCTCCTGCCGCTGGTCCTCCCCCACCGCGATGATCCGGTCGCAACCCTTTGCCAGCGCGCGCTCGATGCCGATGAATACGCGCGTTTTGAGGGGGCCGAAGTAGCTGTGGAACGTATGGCCGTGAAAGGTGTGAACCACAATAGGCACGCGCGCGAGCTTCGCCGCCAGGCGCCCCGCGGTCCCCGCCTTTGCCATGTGCGTGTGGACCACATGCGGGCGCGATGCTCGGATCAGTCGGTACATCCGAAACGTGGCGCGCAGATCGTTCAGCGGACTCACCTCGCGGCCCAGATCGGGAAGCACCAGCGGCTTGACGCCGTGATCCTCGGCGAATTGCCGCATGGTGCCCTCGTGAGGGCCCTCAAGTCCCGTCACCAACACGGACGAGAACCGCTCATTGGTGAGGCCGGCGGTCAGGAGAATCGCGTGGATCGCGGGGCCGCCGATATTCAGGCGTGTGATGGCACGCAGAATGCGCAACTGTTGGGGCATCGTGCCTCGCGGGGTGAATGCCCAGAGCGGCGCCCGCCAGCGGCCAAGTATACCCCTGGCCGTTCGTGCTCACCAGCAGGGCGGGCCGTCCTGTTCGCCCGCCCCGCCGGTGAGCTCCCGCTGGTGAGAAGGGTCCTACCGGCGGCTGACGCCAGGCACAGCGGGCGTGGTGCCGCCGCTAGTCGTCGTGTTACTGGGGGCGAACACCGCGCCGGTCCCGGGTACAGCGCGCACTCCGGTCGTCGTGTCGCTGGTTGGCGTGGGCTCTGGCAGCAGCGGCTGACGCGTCGTCGGAACAGTGACCGAGCCGACTCCGAGAAGCGGGTTGCTCGGCGTGGTCCCGTTCACGATCTCGCCCGGATCCAGCGGCCCCGCCTCGTTCCGCTTCCGCTTCTTCTTGACAGCCGTCTTCTTCTTATCCTTGCTCTTGTTCTTTTTCTTCGCCAGCGCCTCGTCTGGCTGCCACACGCCAAGTCCAAGGCCAACACCACCCAGGATCAGCGCGCCGCTACCCAGGCGCTCCAGTAGCTCCCTGCGGGTTATGGTCACAGTCGTTGCGGTCCCTCCAAGCGGGTCAAGTCCGGCCCTGGGCATGCGCACGCAAGGCATGTGCGCGCAGAGGCAGCCGGCTGAAGGCGCGTCCCACTGATCGCAATCAGCGCCGGATCACTCTGTGGCCCACTGATCCGGTGCCGCGTGCCCCGCGGAACGGGGGTTGGGACGGCTAAGCAATTGTGGACCGCCGCGGGGCCGAAATCGCGGCCCCGCTCACTACATGTCTGTCACACGATCTTCTGTCCAGTCATCTGTGCAGCTACGGATCATCTCCAGAAGCTCCGCGTGCAACGGCTGACTGGCAGCCACGAACGCGCGCGTCTCCAGCGTCCAGGCCGTACCGTTGAAATCCGTCACGTGGGCCCCGGCCTCCTGCGCCAACAGGCAGCCCGCCGCGGTATGCACCGGCGACGACGAGTCCGGCAAGACATACCCAGACAGCCGGCCATCTGCCACCATCTGGAACCCAAGCGTGGAGCCAAGCACCCGCACGTACCACGAATCAGTCTGAATCATCACCCGCGCCAGCTCCCCCACCAGCCGGGCGACGGGACGCTTGCCGGCCGGCCCCAGATCGAGCGACACGGTGACTGAGTCCAGTCCTGCGCTCACGGGTACGCTGGTCTCGCCCTCCAGGCGAAACGCGCCACCGCCCCGCTCCGCCCAGTACAGCGCACCCGTTGCCCCATCCGCAACCGCCGACAACACCACCTCCGCCGACTCAACCATGGCAATGTTGACGCAGTGAATCGGGATACCGGACGCAAAATTCCGCGTCCCGCAGATCGGATCCACCAGCCAGTATGCGCCGCCGTCCTTCGGTAGTACCCCACCCCGCTCCTCACCAATCACCGGTGACGCCCCAGACACCCCGCCCAGCACCTCCCTGATCACGTCTTCGGAGGCCACGTCCGTCGCCGTTACCAGGTCACGTCCGCCCTTGGAGGACACGTCCGCCGCTCCCGAGCGGCTCACCACCAGCGCTACCGCGCGCCGCGCCGCCTCCAATGCTAGTCTGGTCTCAGATCGCATAGCGCACACCCATCGAGCGGCACGCAGACCGCTCGCCGCCTTTCTACGGCCCTCTCCACCCAGGATACTTCGCGGGGCACCTGAACGGCCGTTGCCGCGCCGACCAGCACCAGCCCCGGCGCATGTTTGATAGGGTCGCAGCACATGGAGCTTCTCGTACCGTTGGATCCCGCGGCCGCGCTGCCGCTGCACCGGCAGCTCTACGAGGGAATCCGCGCCGCCATACTCACCGGCCGTCTGCACGCGGGCGAGCGCCTCCCCTCGTCACGCTCGCTCGCCGACTCACTGCAGGTTGCGCGCAACACCGTCAACGCGGCGTACGAACAGCTAGCGGCAGAGGGGTACCTCGCCACGCGCACGGGCTCCGGCACGTACGTCTCGCGGGATCTGCCCGACGACGCGCCTAGCGCGCACAGCACGCACCCGGCGCACCCCGTGCCCGCTGACCGGACCATCCGCCTCGCCGCGTGGGGCCAGAGAGTCGCCGGCCTCGCCGCCGCGCCCTATCAAACCGGCCCACCCAGCGGACCGCCCCAACGGCTCGACTTCAGACACGGGCGCCCAGACGCCACGAACTTCCCGATCGCCGACTGGCGACACATCATGCTCCGCCAGCTCCAGCACCTCGGCACGGAAGACATCTGGTACGGACCGCCGACCGGCTCCCTCCGCCTGCGTCGTGAGCTAGCGAGCTACCTGGGCCGGTCCCGCGGCGTGCGGTGCACGCCTGACCAGATTATCGTGACAACGGGCACCCAGCAGTCCATCGACATCATCACCCGCCTCCTCGTGGACGTTCGCGACACCGTGGCCGTTGAGAATCCGTGCTATCCGGGCGCCCGGCGCGTGCTGGAAGCGCTAGGCGCCCGCCTGGTGGACGTGCCAGTGGATCATGACGGCTTGATCGTGGAAGCGCTGCCGCCAGAGGCGTGCACGCTAGCCTACACCACGCCATCACACCAGTATCCGACCGGCGCCACCATGCCCGTTGGGCGTCGGCTCGATCTCCTCGACTGGGCCAGGCGCACCGGCGCCGTCATCCTGGAAGACGATTACGACAGCGAGTTTCGCCACACTGGGCGACCGGTTGAGGCGCTGCAGGGCCTCGACCGGGGCCAGACTGTGGCCTACATCGGCAGCTTCTCAAAAGTGCTCTACCCCGCCCTGCGGATGGGGTACCTTGTGGTGCCCCAACAGCTCCTGGGCGTGGCCGAGGAAGCCAAACGCCTGGCCGATCTTCAGACCGCGACGCCACCCCAGGAGGCGCTTGCCGAATTCCTAAGCACCGGCCTGTTCGAGGCACATCTGCGCAGGATGCGCCGCGTCTACCGAGAGCGGCGCGCCGTCCTGCTGGAGCAGATCAAGCTCAAACTGGCCGGCTTTGCCACGGCCGGCCCGAGCGGCGCCGGCCTCTACGTGCTGATGCACCTCGATCCAGTGCTTGACGAGCGCAAGGTCGTCCAAAGAGCGGCCCAGCTCGGTGTGGCGCTCTATCGCGCCGGCCCCTACTACGCCGCCGGTGACCCGCCGGCCGGCCTCATCATGGGCTATGCCGCGCTCGATGCCGCGCAGATCGCGGATGGGATCGAACGCGTGCGCCAGGCGCTCCAGGCCACCAGTCGCTCCGGTGGCTACACGCCTGGACGGCACCCGCGCGGGAAGAGCTGAGTCCCCCGCCGGCCACCAGTGGGGCACAACTCCGCATCTCACTGGCGTGATCGGCGGCCGCCCTCAGCGCTAGAGTTTAGTGGGGAGTTCAGCGACGTACTGCACCGGCGCCCGCGCGTAGTGTCACCAGAATTAGTAGTGTCACCAGCCAATGCTGCCTGAATCGCAACACACGGTCGCAATATTTATTATTCGGCCTGATGATTTACCGCTCAACTAGCTCCGCCACGTCGCCCGGCCCGGCTTCTCCAGTCTCAAGCACTCGCGCCATCCGCCCGGCGTGCCCCACCAGCGCCTTCAAGGCCCGCGGGTCCAGCGCGCGCACTTGCTTGCAAGGCTGCCGGACTTCCGTGATTTCCAGCAGGGCCGTTCCCACCCGCAGCCGCGCGCCCACCCCCAGCGCGTCCACGGCGGTGCCCTCTATCAACAGGTTCTCCCCAAGCTCACCGGGCGCCGCGTGAATCCCCTCCGCGGCCAGTGCTGAGACCACCGACCCGTCCAGAATGCTCACCTGGCGCGGCCCACCACGAGCGTGCCGATCGCCTTCCAGCCCCAGATCTGCCACAAACCTCGCCCGCTTCACCGGCTGCTTCGCAAGCACCGCCTCAGCTCCCACGCAGATCGCCAGCACGCTACCGGCCATCAAGCACGTCCATCAACCCCATCCATCAACCCCGCTCCAGAGCACCATCATCCGAGGCTCACCTGAGGCAATGGTACACTCGGTCCCAGCGTGAGCTCCCAGCAATCTGACCAGCCGCCGATGTCCGTGGATCTTCACTGGATCCAGCGCGGGTTCGCCGTGGGATCTCGGCCCACCGCCCGCCAGCGCTCCGCGATCGCCGCCCTCGGGATACAGGCCGTGGTCACACTCTGCGAGGCAGACCCGCGCGAACGCGAGGACTGGCACGGTCTGGGCGTGACACAGGTCCACGTGCCCACGCCAGACTGGTCACCCATCCCGCCGCGCTGCTTCGACGCGGCCACCGAAGCGCTCGAGCGCTGCCTCGACCAAGGCACACCCGTCCTGCTGCACTGCTTCGCTGGTGTCAACAGGGCACCCACCCTCGCCGCGGCCACGCTCGTGATCCGCCGCGGAGTCTCCGTGGCGGAGGCCATCTCAGCCGTCCGTGCCGCGCGCCGTCAGTCCGACCCCACCCCGGAACAGATCGCCTCGCTCCACGCGTGGCTCGCGGGGCGCAGGCACCATCTCCGCTAGACGGTCAGGCTGATCCGCGGGATCAGGCCGCGGTCGAACCCAGCGAGCGCCTCAGGTCCCAACCGCAGCACCTCATCCAGGCACACCCGCGTCCGCTCCATCAGATCCTGCACGTCCACGCCCCGGCAGATCGGCGCAAACCACTCCAGCATCTCGATACCCGCCGCCAGCTTCGCCTGCGCCCCGTGGTAGTTCCCGCGCCCCAGGTGGTAGAAGCCCACCCCCACCAGTAGGATCCCCTGGTACAGATAGCACACGTCCTCCGGCGTATCGCGCCAGAGGATCTCCAGCGTTTCGTGCTGCTCAAAGAACTCGCCCAGGTTGAACTGGTGAACCCCCTCGATCAGCGCGGCCGGCGGCACGCCGTCGCAGCCCGAGGCATCGTAAGGACCCTTGCGCCGCTTCCGCACGCCCACCGGGCCGACCCGATCCTGATGCACGCTCGGGCGGGCCGGCGAGCTCACGGGGCCGCTAGCTCGCGCGGCAGGGGAAACACCACGTCCTCGCGCTCGGTAACCCGCTCCTCGATGCTCGCCACACCCAGCGAGCGCAGCCGATCCACGACCTCCTGCACCAGGTACTCCGGTGCGGATGCGCCGCTGCTCAATGCCACCGTGGACACGCCCCCAAACCAGGCCGGGTTGATCTCCTCGGCAGACTGGACCAAGAAGGCCCGTCGGCCGGCATCGCGGGCAACCTCGACGAGGCGATTCGAGTTGGAGCTGGTCTTAGAGCCAACCACCAGCACCAGCTCCGCGTCCCGCGAAAGCTCCGCCACCGCTCGCTGCCGATTGGTTGTCGCGTAGCAGATGTCCTCCGTCGGCGGAAGCTCCAACTGAGGGAACCGCTCCCGCAACCGTTCCAGGATCTGCCGCGTGTCGTTAACGGAGAGCGTCGTCTGAGTCAGCACAACCACCCGGTCCGGATCCGGCACCGAGACAGTCCCAGCCTCCTCCACCGTCTCAATCAGCGTTCCCGCGCTAGCATGGATCTCGCCGAGCGTGCCAATTGGCTCCGGGTGCCCTCGGTGCCCGATGTACAGGATGTGGTACCCCCGGCGAGCGTAACGGATCGCCTCTAGGTGCACCTTCGTCACCAGCGGACAGGTAGCGTCGACCACTCGGAGGCCCCGCGCAACCGCGGCCGCGCGGTCAGACGGCGGCACGCCGTGCGCCGAGAAGATCAGCACCGACCCGTCAGGGACCTCATCTAGCGACTCAACGAACACCGACCCACGCCCGCGCAGATCCGCCACCACCTGGTGGTTGTGGATGATCTCGTGCTTCACGTACACGGGAGGGCCAAAGATCTCCAGCGCCTTCTCAACGATGTCCACCGCGCGCGAGACTCCGGCGCAAAAGCCCCGTGGGTTGGCCAGCAATAGCTCCATGTGGCTGAGTATAGCCGCGTGTTCCGCGCGCACCGCGACAGACCCTATACTCTCGGACACGGCAGGGGGGCACACCTGCGCTCACGGTCGGGAGGCGCCTGCATTGTTGACACCAGCACTCTTGACGATGCTCGTTGGCGCGTTCGCCCCGGGCGACGCCTGGCGGGACGCCAGCGTGGAAGACATGCTGGCGCGCCTCGTCGCCATGCTCGCGATCGCGCTGGCTGTGGCCTACCTCGGCACCAGGGGCGAGCGCTTCAGCGCGGCTCCCAGTGTGAACCGGGCCGAGTCAGGCTCGCTCTCAGATCCTGACGCCGGAACCCTGGCCCACCAGGTCCGGCTGCGCGGCGCGCGGACGCACGCGGCGGCGGACTGGTGGGTGGTGCGACGGATCTTCCCAGGGGCGGACATCCGTCTCATCTCATCCGGACCGACTGAGAGGACCTTCCTGGTGGGTTCGCGCCTGCGGCCCACGCTCGCCGCGGTGCTGGCGGCCAGCGACTCCTACGCACTGGCCCGTCTGGCCCGCGGGTACATCGAGCTTGTGGACGTACACGATCTCCCGTAGGGTCCGGACTGCCAGCGGCCTTCCGGCGGTCGCGCTGGCCTCCGTCCTGGTGATCCTCTGGCCACTGCTCGTCAGCGCCCAGGTGTTCACTCCAGAGACGGACCAGCCGCTACCCGCGGCGGTGCGCACCGTGCCGGTCTCCGAAGAAGAGGTGGTGCGCGGCCCCGCCGACAAACCGAACGTGGCGCTGGTCTTCAACGTCGGCGCCGGGTTCGAGCCGGCCGTCTCGATCCTGGAGACGCTGGCTGACAGACGCTATCGCGCCTCGTTCTTTGTCCTCGGCTGGTGGGCAGACCGCAACGGGCCGCTGCTCAAACGCATCGCGGACGAGGGTCACGAGATCGCCAGCCACGGCCACACCGTTTTTGACCTCACCTCCGTCTCCAGCGCCGAGGTCCGCGCCGATCTGGAGCGCTCCGATGCGTCCATCAGCGCGGTGATCGGCCGAACCTCAAGGCCGCTCTGGAGTCCATCCGCCGGTTACCGCGACGCGCGGGTGCGTACCATCGCCGCCAGTGTGGGCTTCCGCCCGATCTTCTGGACCATCGACAGCGGCGATTGGACCAGGGAGGCCACCGCTGACGGCATCTACAACAAGATCATGACGCAGATGGTCAACGGCGCCATCGTGGAAATGCACTTCGACAGTCCCACCACAGTCCGGTCCACGGCGGCCGTGCTGCCGCGCTTGATCGATGACCTCCGCGCCCGCGGCTACCGGCTGGTCACCGTCACGGAGCTCCTCACCGACGAGTCCTGAGTCGCCGCCTCAAGGCGTGGGCAGCGAGCCAGTATTTCCCCCGCACACCAGCACGCCCACGCGCGCCCCCTCCGGAATCTTCGCCGCGCCGCTGATCAAAGCTGCCAGCGCGGCCGCGCCGCCGGGCTCCGCAACGGTCTGCACCTCGTCCCACAACAGGTACTGAGCGCGCCGAATGTCTCCATCAGCCACCAGCTCCACGCGGGCAACCCGCCGCCGGGCCAGATCGTAGTTCACGTCTCCGACGCGGCGCGCGCCCAGGGCATCGGCAGCGATGCTGTCGATATGCCCCAGATCCACAGGACCACCTGCCGCGAGCGCGGCGTGCAGCGTGGCCGCCCCAAACGGCTCCACACCCAGCAGGGTGATCCATGGCATCTCCAACGTGTACGCGGCCGCCCCGCCAATCAGCCCGCCACCGCCCACCGCGATGACGATGTAGTCTAGGGCTCCGCCGGCATCTTCGCACAGCTCTTTGGTGACGGTGCCCTGGCCGGCGATCACGGCCGGATCGGCGTACGCATGCACGTACCGACGTCCCGTGGTCCGAGCCTCCGCCATGGCAGCCTCCGCCGCCTCCGCGTACTCGCGCCCCACGGTCCGGACCTCCGCGCCCCACTCCGCGATGCGCTCCCGCTTCACGGCCGGCGCCGTGACAGGGACGAACACGGTCGCCGGCACCCCAACGGCCCGCGCCGCGTACGCCACGCCCAGCCCATGATTCCCGCCCGACGCCGTGACCACACCGCGCTCCAGACTGTGCTCTGGGGAAGTGAGGATGGCGTTCAGCGCGCCACGCGCCTTGAACGAGCCAGTGACTTGAAGGTTCTCCAGCTTCAACACAAGCTCGAAAGGGAACGCTGTCCTGAGCGTCTTGCCCAGCGGCATGGTGGGCGTGTGGCGGATGTACGGCGCGATCCGTTCCGCCGCCGCGGCGACGTCCGAGGGTTGAACCGGCGCCAGATGCCCCTCGCTCACGCGCGACACCGTTGCTGCCCGAGCGCGCGGGACCGACCCCGCGGCCAGGAGCGCGAAACGGGCGCTAGCGCAGCGGCAGGAAACAGGGTCACCCCAGATTATAGGCAGCACCGATCTGGGGCCCGTCTCAGCCCCTCTGTTGCCGCGTCTCCGTGCGCGCTGGTATGCTCCGAGCCGCGCGCCAGCCCTCGGGAGGGCTGAGTCACTGGCAGCTCCGGTACACATCCGCGCGCTCGCAAATGCTGACCACCGCCAGGCGCCATCAGCGCTGAACGACCGCGGCGAGATGGTCTGGGTGCCCCTCCACCGAGGCGTCCGCTGAAGGCAGCCATGCCCATCCGCGATCTCTTCCGCCGAGACCCATCAGGTAGCCGCGCCGCGGCCGCCAGCCTCTGGGCACGGTGCGGCGGCGAGAACTGCAAAGAGCTCATCTACAGCCGCGAGCTGGAGCACAATCTAGGCGTCTGCCCGAAGTGCGGCTACCACTCGCGGCTCGGCGCACGCGAGCGGATCCAACAGCTCCTCGATGAGGGGACCTTCAACGAGGAAGACGCCAGCCTCTTGCCAGGAGACCCGCTGGGCTTTGTCAGCGCCGGGCAACCTTATACCGAGAAGCTCACGGAGGCCCAGGCGAAGTCCGATCTCGCGGAGGCCGTGGTCTGTGGGACAGGCCGGATCAAAGGACAACTGGTCCGCGTGGTCGTAGCAGACTTCGCGTTCATGGGCGCCAGCATGGGCTCTGTGGTCGGCGAGAAGTTCACCCGAGCGGCCGCCCGTTGCGCCTCCACCGGCACACCGCTGCTCGCCGTGTGCTCGTCCGGTGGCGCGCGCATGCACGAGGGCATCTTCTCCCTCATGCAGATGGCCAAGACAGCCTCGGCGCTGGCCAGGCTCGGCGAGGCGCGGGTGCCATTCTTTGTGCTCCTCACAGATCCAACCACCGGCGGCGTGACCGCCAGTTTCGCCGGCCTGGGCGATGTGATGCTGGCGGAGCCAGGCGCACTCGTAGGATTCGCCGGACCACGCGTGATCGAGCAGATCACTAAGCAGAAGCTACCCCCGGGGACGCAGCGGTCCGAGTTCCAGCTAGAACACGGGATGGTGGACCTGGTAGTGCACCGCAGGGATCTGCGCGACGTCTTGGAGCGTCTAATCGGCATGTACGGTGGCACACCCGCCGCGGCCCGCGAGGCATCCAGCTAGCATGGCGCAGACGGACGAGCGCCTCCGCCTGGACCCTATGGACAGCCCACCCGGCGCTCCCGGCGCATCGGCCTGGGAGCGCGTCCAGCTTGCTCGCCACCCAGGGCGGCCCTACACGCTTGACTACATCCACGCGCTGTTTGACGGGTTCGTGGAGCTTCACGGCGATCGGCTGTTTGCGGATGACGCGGCGCTGGTCGGTGGCCCGGCGAGATTTGGTGACAGGACTGTGATGGTGATCGGCCATCAAAAGGGCCGAGACACCAAGGACAATGCCCGCAGAAGGTTTGGCATGCCGCAGCCAGAGGGGTACCGCAAGGCACTCCGGTTGATGAAGCAGGCGGAGAAGTTCGGATTTCCCGTGATCAGCTTCGTGGACACACCCGGTGCAGACCCCACACTACCTTCGGAGGAACGCGGACAGGCGCTTGCCATTGCCACGAATCTCCTGGAGATGTCGCGCCTGCGGACCCCAACCGTCTCAATCATCATCGGTGAGGGGGGCAGTGGCGGCGCCTTGGCGATTGCGCTATCCGATCGCGTGCTGATGCTCGAAAACGCCATCTACTCCGTGGTAACCCCAGAGGGCTGCGCATCGATCCTTTGGAAAAATGCCAGCCTGGCCCCGGATGCCGCCGCCTCCATGCGCATCACGGCCGAGGACATCTGGAAGTTCGGCATCGTGGACGGCGTGATCCCCGAGCCTCAAGGCGGCGCGCACACCGATCACGCCGCTACCGCCGACGCGCTGGCGCGCCAGTTAAGTGAAACCCTGGAACAGATAGACCGTTTATACGGCCGAGCGGGTGCGCTGGACACCGAGCGCCTGCTGCGGGACCGGCACGACCGCTACCGTGGGATCGGCGTCTATCACGAGGCCTAGCACGAGGCACTGTACATGCACACCGTAATGAACGGGTGGCGAAGCACCAGAACCCTCTGGTCACTGGTGCTGGCTGCCATACTCGGCACCACGGGCGCGATGGCGGCAGCGCTGCCCGAGCTCTCGTACGCCCAGGAAAACACCAACCCCAAGAACGTGTCGCTCCGAACGTCCGACCTCCGGCCGGGGTTCAAGGTCAACCCGGACAGTAAGGCCACGTTTGAGGGCGAGCGATTCGGCATCTCCGTGTATGAGACGGACTTCCTGCGCGATTCGCAAGGGCAAAACGGCGGCCCCATCAAGGTGAACAACCTGGTGGCAAAGACGTCCGGCACACAGCAGGCCACCGAGCAGTTCGATGTCTCGAAGCAGGCCCTGCTCACCGCGGACCCACCCTGGCAGGAGAGTGCCGTGCCGCGTCTGGGCGACATGTCCGCGGGCCTCTCGTTCCGCGGCACGCTGCCGGATGGGCCGCAGGGCGTGGCCCACCTGTTCCTGTTTCGCAAGGGCGCCATGGTGGTGGGCATCACGATCACCGGACCCGAGCGCTCCACCCGCATGGCTGAGGCAGAGGCCTACGCATCCATCGTGCTCGGCCGGATCGATCCAAAGTCCGTCTCACCACGGGATTCGGCCAACTCGCCCAGGCCTTACAAGCCAAAGCCGTCGTCCAATGCCACCGGCGGAGGCTTCAACACGAGCAGCGGCGGCACCTCCAATCGGTCCACGTCTGGTACGAGCTCATCCAGCGGGTCAACCTCGTCATCCTCGAGCTCTTCATCTTCAAGCTCCAGCGCAACTGGTCCCCGCTTCAAGGTGGCCAACACTGACGGGCGCGGACTGCGAGTCCGCTCGTCGCCGGGCCTGCGGTCCACCATCGTGGGCGTCATGGCGGAAGGCACCGTGGTGACGGTAATCGGACAGGACCGTGACGCGGACGGACTCACCTGGAAGAACATCCGCCCGCCTGGCGATGGCTCCGGGTGGGCCGCGGCCAAGTTCTTGACGCCGGTCAGCGGCTCGGCCGACGGAGCAATGACCGTCTCGCTTGATCCTTCCGAGGACTCCCGCGACGTGTTCCTGGCGCCGGCTATCGAGCTGCGCGCGACCCTTGGGATCGTTCAGCTCGCCGACGCCGGCGTGGATGAGGCGATAGACCGCTAGCGGCTCGAGTGGGGCGACTGGCGTCGATACGCCATGACCGCCCCCTCAACGGTCACGTGCACGTCCGCCCCCACCGCCGGCACCGCATGGCCGGCAAGGCGGCCAATCAAGTGAGTCCCTGCGCGAAGCGAAAGGCTGACCGTAGCGTGGGCTCCGTAGTAGTTGACTCGCTCGACTCGGGCGGCGACACCACGGGGCGCGTCAAACGCCAGCACTATCTGCTCCGGCCGAATCATCACGTCGACCGGGCCGGCCTCTGGACCCGCCAGCACCGGCTGCGTGCCCAGCTCAGAGGTCACAGCGCCGTCGCGCACGTCTCCCTGAACAACGTTTGCCTCACCCAGGAACCGCGCCACCCCCAGGTCCGCTGGCCTCCGGTACACCTCACTCGGAGCCCCAACCTGCGCCAGCGTGCCCCCGCGCATCACGCCAACGTGGTCGCCCAGTGACAGAGCCTCCGCCTGATCGTGCGTGACCAGGATGGTCGTGGTGCCTGAGGCACGAAGCGCCGAGGCGATGGCCAGCCGCGTGCCCTCACGCAGTCCCGCGTCAAGCGATGAGAACGGCTCGTCCAGCAGCACGATGCCCGGGCCTGGAGCTAGCGCGCGTGCCATAGCAACGCGCTGCTGCTCTCCGCCCGAAAGCTCGTGTGGAAATCTAGACTGATACCCGGCGGGGAGCCCCACCAGCTCCAGTAGCTCCGGCACTCGACGGTACTGGTGACTGCCGCGACGCCAGGGGAGCAGCGAGCGAACCAGGCCAAATGCCACGTTTTGCGCCACGTTGAGGTGGGGAAATAGCGCCCCCTCCTGCGCCACATAGCCTACCCGTCGCTCCTCTGGGGGCAGGCACCGTCCGCCGTCGTAGGCGACCGTACCGCCCAGGGTGATCGAGCCGCGGTCCGGCACGTCGAATCCGCCGATGAGTCTCAGCAGTGTCGTCTTGCCGCAGCCTGACGGGCCGAGAATCACCGTGAGACCGCGCGCGGGCACGTCCAGATCGACGCCGTCCAGCACGGTGACGCCGGCGTACGACTTGTAGAGCTTGCGTACCGATACGTCCGTCACGTTGTAGGTGTCCGACCCGCCTGCCTGGTCAAGAGCAACGTCGCGGGCGCCGAGATAGCCACCATCAACGCGGCGTACGGCGCCGCGGCCCCGTACGAGATGTTCTCCGAGAGGCTCCAGAACTTCGTCGCCAGCGTCACCGTTCCGATGGGCGAGAGCAGCAGGCTGGCCGTCAGCTCAGTGGCAACTGCTATGAACACCAGCGCGGCGCCGGCACCCAGTCCGGGCCAGATCAGCGGGACCGTCACCCGCAACAGCACCGAGATGGGAGACGCCCCCAGCGACCGCCCCACATCGTCGAGCACCGGAGGCACCTGGCCAAGCGCCGCGCGAATGCTCACGAGCGCAAGCGGGAAGAAGAGGATCACGTACGCGGTCAGCAGCAGCCACACCGACTGATACAGCGGCTGAGCGAACTTGAGCGTGATCGAGACTAGAGACAGCGCTACCACGATTCCGGGCAACGCGTGAGCCACATAGGTCGCCCGTTCCGTGACGACGCTGAGCGCACTCGGGCGGCGCACCGCGAGCCACGCGACGGGAAGCGCCAGCACAACGCTGGCCAGCGCTCCGATGCCCCCATACGCAGCCGATGCGAGTGCGCTGTCCCGCAGCACAGCCACCGAGACGGCCGTTGAGCTCCCCGTACGGAGCCAGAAGCCAAGCATCACGAACGGCACGCCGAGCGCCAGCGCCAGGAGTACGACCAGCCCCCCCAGCGCCAGCGGGCGAGACCGCCCGAGCGCCGCTGGCGCGACCAACCGGGCAACGCCGCTCCCCACACGCGCGTACCTCGTCCGTCCGCGCAGAAGCTGCTCGCAGACGAGCGCCAAGAGGCACGCCACCACCAGCACCGCGGCCAGCATGTTTGCCGCGGCGCTGTTGAACGTGGACTGGAACTGATCGTAGATGGCCGTGGTAAACGTGGGGAACCGCAACATCTCCAGCGCGCCCAGCTCGGCCAGCAAGTGCAACGTCACGATCAACAGGCCGCCGAACAGGGCCGGCCGGAGCTGCGGCAGCACCACCTCGAGAAACGTGCGCCACGGCCCCCTGCCCAGACTGCGGGCGGTCTCCTCCATGGCGGGGTCAATACCGCGGAGCGCCGCCGCCACGGGCAGGTAAACGAAGGGGAAGTGAGAGAGCGTGACTACCAGGACAGCTCCCCCGAATCCCTCCACACTGTGCGTCAGCGAGATCCACGCAAAGCTGTTCACGAACGACGGCACTGCCAGCGGAGCCACCAGCAGCGCGCGCCAGGCGGACCGCCACGGCAGATCTGACCGCTCCGTAAGCCATGCGCAACTCGTGCCGATAACGGCGGACGCGGCTGCTACGCCAATCGTCAGACGGACCGTGTTGAAGAGCAGTTCGCCCACCCGTGGGCGAACCAGGAGCTGATAGGACACGTCCCAACCGGTGGCGATCGTGTAGGCGACTACGAAGAACAGCGGGATCAGCATCGCCAGCGCGATGCCAATGGCCACTGCAGGCAACAGCAGGGGTAGGAGCACTAGTCTCCTACCCCTGTACGCCCAGTCGCGTCAGAAGCGGTGTTGAACGAGCTGATCTAGCGCCCCACCCCAGGCCCTCACGGGCTCCGGGATCAGATTAAATCAGGCCGGCCCGCTGCATCAACTCAATCACCTTCGGCCCGTTCAGGCGCGAGATGTCGATGAGCGGGGGGTCAAGCTCACCCAACGGCTTCAACTTGGGGTTCGGAACATTGCTCGCGATGGCATATTCCATAGCGTTACTGTCAGCCAGCATCTGCTGTCCGCGCGCGCTGGTGATGTATTCCAGGAATCGTTGTGCCGCCGCCGGGTACTTGCTGGACTTGAGGACGCCGCCCCCGGACACACTCACGAATCCGCCCGGATCCTTGTTGAGGAAGTAGTGGAGCTCCACGTTAGCGCTGTTAGCGCCGGACTCGTTCCGGTCGCCGTACCAGTAGTAGTGGTAGATGATGCCGCCCGCGACCTCACCCGTGTTGGCAGCCGCCATGATGGCGCGGTTTCCATTGAAAATGCGCGCGTTGGCCTTGAGCCCTTCGAGCCACGCGACTGTGGCCTCAGGTCCCCGGAGCTCCAACACGGCACTCACGATTGCCTGGAAGTCCGCGCCCGCGGGCGCTATGCCAATCGTGCCCTTCCAGGACGGATCAGCCAGATCCATCATGGAGGACGGAAGCTGATCGGCCGGCAACCGAGATGGGTTGTAGACGAAGACAGTGGACCGAGCCGCGATCCCCGTCCAGTCACCCACCGGCGAGGAGAACGCGGTAGGAACCTGCGCCAACGTGGTGGCGTCCACGGGGGCAAACAGGCCACCGTTGGCAACAGCCGTCATCGCTGGAGAGTTTTCCGTAATGAATACATCGGCCGGTGACCGCTCGCCCTCCTGCAGCAGCAAGTTGGCCAGCTCAAAGTCACGCCCAGACCGAATCTGCACCTTGATGCCAGTCTGCGCCGTGAAGTCGTTCACCCACGCTTCTGCCACCGGGACGTGCTGCGCGTTGTACAGGGTAATTGTCACCGGCGATGGCTGCGCCGCCGCCGGCAATGCCACGAGCACCGCGAGCAGCACGGCCGCGACGAGCAGCGTCGACCTCCACCGCTGGAAGCGCCACAGATACGACATCGAAGGATCCTCCGTATGCTTGGAGACCGGCCGCCCGCGGGCGATACCGGCCGGATACAATCTGACGGCCAACCCCATCCTGATCGCGCGATCGACAAGAGCGGCGCAGGGATTAGTATAACCTAATCTCTATGATGTCGATCTACTAAGCTATTCGATTAGAGATCACTCAGCCGCGGCGGCGGGCTTGAGGCGTGGCAGACGGACCGCGAATCCCGTGAGGTGGGTGGTTGGAGCTCCATCGGATCCTGGTGCCGCTCGACGGCTCGGACCTGGCGGAGCACGCGCTGCCGCTGGCAGAGCAGCTCGCGCGGGAGTCGGGGGCGGAGCTCATCGTGGCGCGCGCGCCGCTTGCCCGCGCAATCGCGGGACTCGATGCCGTTGAGGCAAACGACGCCGCGGCCAGCGCGATCGCAGAGGTGAACGCCTACCTCACCGATGTCCGGGCACGCCTCGCGACGCACGGCACGCGGGCGCGTACAGCCGCTCCGAGCCCACCGGGAGGTCACGGCGCCGTCGACGTCAGCCACGTCGTCCGCCCCATCTTCCCGTTCCGTCAGATAGCGGACGTCTCGCGAGACGCGGCGGAGGCCATGGTGACCGAGGCCGCCCAGAGCGCTGCCGATCTCATCGTCATGGCCACCCACGGCCGGTCCGGACTGGGCCGCTGGCTCTTCGGCAGTGCCGCCCTGGACGTGCTGAAACGCACCACGACGCCGTTGCTTCTCGTCCGCCCCGCGGCGTCAGACGTCCTGCCCAGGGGCGAAGAATTCAAGATCCTGGTGGCTCTGGACGGCTCCCATCGGGCCGAGGCGGTCATTCCGGCCGCCGCGGCGCTAGCGAATCTGCTGGGCGGCTCGCTTGTCCTGACTCAGGCAGTTCCCGCGCTCCGGCGCCACGGTGTGGGTTGGCTTGTCGGCCCGCACGTCATAGACCAGGCTGAGCACGACCTCCTCGTGACCCAGGCCAACGACTATCTAGCCGACGTCGTCGCGCGCCTTGGGGACAGCGTTAGAACCAGCGCGGTGGTGGCAGAGGGCGACGCGGCCGTCGCGATCGGCCGCACCAAACGAGCGCAGAACTGCGCACTCGTGGCCATGACCACGCACGGTCGAACCGGCTTGCTGCGCCTGACCCTGGGAAGCGTGGCGGAGGCCATCATGTCCGCCTCTTCCGCGCCGGTGCTCATAGTGCGCTGCGTGGAATTCGAACAGTCAGACCTGGAAGCGGCCGTGGTCGGCGAGACGCACGAGCCTGTGCTGACGGTAGAGTTGACGGAGCGGCAGCGTCAGGTGCTCCTGGACCTGCTGAGGTCGGCCGGCCAGTCTGAATTCCCGCCGGATCCGGAGCTTGTGGCGGCTATCGCCGAGCGGCTGGTCGCGGCCCATCAGTGAGTACCGGGGCATCCAAGCCCCCACGGAGCTCAGGCCGCACGATCCGCTCAATAGCGCTGTTCGCGGGCCTGGCAACGACCTCATCGGTGGTCCCCCTTTGCACGATCCGCCCATCGATCAACACGAGCAGCTCGTCCGCCATGGCGGACGCTTCGCGCACGTCATGGGTGACGAGCACCGTGGTGATTCCCTTTTCCATCAGGACCTGTCGCAGCTCCCGCAGCAGCTCGGCTCGCGTTGGGGCATCCACAGAGGCAAACGGCTCATCCAGGAGCAATAGCTCCGGCTCAAGAGCCATCGCCCTGGCTAGCGAGACGCGCCTGGACTCTCCGCCGGACAGCCGCCTGGCCGCCCTGTCGCGGAGCTCATGTATCCCGAACACGCGTAGCCAATGCGTCACGCGGGCGCGGACATCATTAGAGGGCACCCCGCGGAGCTTCAGTCCCAGGCCCACGTTGTCGTAGACGGAAGCATCGAGCAGAACCGGCTCCTGCAACACCGCGGTCGTCCGCCGCCGTAGCGCCAGCACGTCTCCGGACCAGTCAACGGTCTGGCCGCCGAAGGTGATCGAGCCCGCCGCCGGTCTCTGGAGCAATCCAAGCGTCAACACCAGGGACGTCTTTCCAGCTCCGTTTGGGCCAACCACCGCGAGCGTCCTGCCAGCGGGGACATCAAGCGCCGGAATCGTGAGCACCGTGCGCCGATCGCGCACCACGACAACATCTCGCAGCGCGACGAGCGGCGGCGGATCCGCGTGGACCACTGCGGTGCCTATGGGACGCGCCGACGCTGCTGTGCCCACGTCAACCCGGCGTTCACGAGCAGAACCAGCGACAGGAGGACCATCGAGAGCGCCATGGCATCCGCGAATTCTCCCTTGCTGACCAGCAGGACAGTGGCGGTGGTAAGCACCTGCGTCTGGTTGGTGATGTTCCCGCCCACCATCATCGAGGCTCCAACCTCAGAGATCACTGCGCCAAACCCGGCCATGCACGCAGCCATGAGCGGCAGCCGGGCCTCCCTCAGCAGCAGCCATACGAGCTGAACCCGCGACGCCCCCAGGGCCAGAAGCTGGATGCGCAGGCGCGGGTCAAGCTGCTGGATCGCGGCCACGGTGAGGCCAACCACGATCGGCAACGCCAGCGCGCACTGCGCGATCACCATAGCGGTGGGAGTGTAGAGGAGCCTGAACTGGCCAAACGGACCACTGCGCCAGAGCATGATGCTGATGAACAGGCCCACCACCACCGGCGGCAGCCCCATGCCGGCGTTGACGGCGGCCAACACCAGCCAGCGGCCGGGAAACGACACAAGCGCGAGCGCGGCGCCGAGCGGCAACCCCACCAGTAAGCACAGCGCGGTAGCCGTCAGAGAGACCTGTAGCGACAGGCCGGTGATGCGAAGCGTTGAAATGTCGCCGCTCATCAAGAGGCCGACGGCTCGAGAGAGCCCATCCAGGATGAGGTCCACGATCGAGCTCTCGGCTACGCCACGCTGCGGAGATGCCCGCTCTGGCTCGTGTCATAGCCGCCCAGCGCGTCCACGGCGGCCCGGTACTCCTGCGATCGGATCTCGGCCAGAAGCTGTCGCACGTCGCCGCGATCGAGAAGCTCTGTAGGGAAGACCAGCTCGAACCGCTCGCGAACGATTGGCACGAACGAGAGGTCAAACGCCCGCGCGGCCGCGAGAATGCCCAGCCCGACATCTGCCGTGCCCGACGCCACAGCGGCCGCGACAGCGAGGTGTGACGCCTCCTCGGTCTCGTAGCCCTGCACGTGGGCGGGCTCGATACCGGCCCGTTCCAGGAGATCGTCCAGCAGACTGCGCGTACCCGACCCCACTGGCCGATTCACGAACCTGACGCCCGGCCTGGCAAGATCCGCCGTCGATGCGAAGTTCAGGGGGTTTCCAGCGGCAACGATCAGACCCTGCACGCGCTCCGCGAGCGTGACCAGCGTGACGCGGCGCGCCGGCAGCAGTGTTCGCGCGTAGCTCACGTTGTAGTCTGACTCGGCCCGATCGTACAGGTGGCTTCCTGCCACGTCACACTCGCCCCGCGCGAGCGCCGCAAGCCCGTCCAGGCTGGTGGAGGTGGTCACCTCCAGAACGGGCGCGCCAGGCTGCGCGCTCGCCCGGAAGCGAAGTCGGGACGCCAGGAGGTCCAGCGCCAGGTCGTGGCTGCCATTGCACCGCAGCGCGTGCGCCACCGGCGCGCGCTCCGGCTCCGGAGGAGCCTCGCTAGCCGCCCGCGCGGATGACCAGCGCGCAAGCTGGGCGCCGAATGCCGCTTCCAATTCTGCCTCGGTATAGCCTTGCCCCAACGCCTCCAGGACGAGCGTGGCAATCCGGGCGCGCAGCCGCTCCGAACGCGCGCGGTCAACCGGCGCCCCCTCCGCGTATTCAGAGGTGCCCGGACGCGCGACCACCGTACCCCCGCCCGACCGCGTCTCTAACACGCCGCGCTGGACGAGCAACGCGTACGCACGGGCGGCGGTGTTCAGGTTTACGCCCCAGACCGTGGCAGCCTCTCTCACCGGGGGCAGCCTATCCCCAGGTCTTAGCTCGCCACACGCCACGCGGCGCAAGATCTCCTCCGCGATTCGCTCGTACACTGGGTGACGCTGGCCCATTGTCATAGAGCCATTATGACACGGGTGGACAACGAGCCATCGTGGCGCAAGCACAAATGATGTACTATGAGCACTATGACAAGACATGCACGTCGGGCGCTCCGCCCCCTGCCCCGCCTCGTTGCCGCGCTCATGGTCTCCGTTGCGTTTGCGCTCGGTGTCGCCCGTCCGACACCAGCCGCTCCGGCTGCGCAGCCTGCCGTGGTAGACCTGATTCTGGCCACCACGACCAGCACCCAAGACTCCGGGTTGCTGGACGTGCTCGTTCCATCTTTTGAGCGTGAGTCTGGCTACAAAGTCAAGACCATCGCCGTTGGTACTGGCCAGGCCATGGCCCTGGGTGAGCGGGGTGAGGCGGACGTGCTGCTCGTCCACGCACCAGCTTCAGAGCGCAAGTGGATGGACGCGGGGCACGGCATTGACCGACGCCTGGTCATGTACAACGACTTTGTAGTCATTGGACCGTCGGGCGATCCCGCCGGCGTGTCCGGTTCCCCCGTCGCGGAAGACGTGATGCGCAAGATCGCCGGCAGCGGATCGCTCTGGATCAGCCGCGGCGACAACTCAGGGACCCATCAGCTAGAGCTGGCCCTGTGGAAGAATGCGGGCATTGATCCCAGGGGGCAGTCCTGGTACCAGGAAGTGGGCCAGGGGATGGGTCAGACCCTCACCGTGGCCAATGAGAAGCAGGGCTACACGCTCACCGATCGCGGCACGTACCTGGCCAGAAAGCGGACACTAGAGCTCCCAATTCTGGCCGAGCGCTATCAGAGCTTCCTCAACGTGTACCACGTGATGGTGGTGAATCCCGCCAAAGGCGCCCATATCAACGTGGAGGGGGCGCAAGCGTTTGCCGCGTACGTCATCGCACCCGCGGTCCAGGAGCAGATCGCGACCTTCGGCCTGGACAAGTTCGGCGAGCCGCTCTTCTTCCCCGCCGCCACCAAAACCGACGAAGAGCTTGGGGTCTAGCGGCCGCTAGGAGACGCGCGTACCGGCCGGGATATCCCGGTCCAGGATGACCAGACCAAGGTCCGCGCCCGGCTCGCGGCCACCCGCGGCCAGCAGCATCCCGTGTGACTCCACGCCCCGCATCTTGCGAGGCAGCAGGTTTGCTACGACCACGATGCGTTTCCCCGGTAGCGACTCCGGCTCGTAGAACTGCGCGATGCCAGAGAGAATCGTCCGCCGCTCCGTGCCCAGATCGATCTCCAGCTTGAGCAGTTTGTCGGCGTTTGGCAGCCGCTCCGCGCTGATGATCACCGCGACGCGAAGCTCGACTTTTGCGAAATCATCTATCGCGATTGGGGTGTTAGCGGGGCTGGCTATCTCAGCCGCCGGCGCGGCACTCGTGGACGGGGGGACTGGTACGACGGACTCTGGCTCGGCCACACGCGCCTCCTCGACTCCCAATAGTGCATCACGCCGCGCTACCGGCCCAAGCAGCGGCACGGCGCGCTCCAGTACCATACGCGCCGTGTCAGCAGAACCGATCCTTCAGCAGATCCAGAACGCGCGCCTGGATCACGTATCCATCGCCGTTCACAGCATCCAGAAGGCGCTTGGCCTGTACCGCGATATTCTCGGCGGGCGTCCCGACCAGGCGGGAACGAACGATCGCGCCGGATTCCGGGTGCAGACCCTCAAGCTCCCTAACGGTGGGAAGATCGAGCTCATGGAGCCATCCCGCCCGGATAGCTTTCTCGTGCGTTTTCTCGAGCAGCGCGGCGAAGGGATGCACCACATCACGGTGATCGTGCCGGACATCCACGGCGCAATCGAGCTGCTGCGTGGCCACGGGTACACCCCGGTCCAGATCAACCTTGAACGGCCACACTGGCAGGAGGCGTTTGTCCACCCCAAGGAATCGCACGGCGCCCTCATCCAACTGGTCCAGTCCGACCGCGCAGAGCTCAACAAGCCGTACGAGTAGCCGGATGTCCGGTGCGTCGCGCTATGCTGACATCCCAACCCCCAGTATGCTGGTGGACTGGGACGTGCTCCGCCGAAACGCAAGGCGCATGGCCGCCCACGCCGCTCGGCACGGAGTCAATCTCCGGCCGCACGGCAAGACCCACAAGACCCGGGAGATCGCCCAGCTCCAGCTCGACGAAGGTGCGAGCGGGCTCACGCTGGCGCGCCTGGGCGAGTTGGAGGCGATGCTGCTACCGGACCTTCGGGACGTGCTGATCGCGTTCCCGCTGGTGGGCGCGGATAAGCTTGAGCGACTGGTCAAGATCAGCCGAGACCGTCGTGTGCTGGTGTCTCTGGACCATCTTGACGTTGCCAGCGGGATCAGCGACGCCGCGGCGGCCGCGGGCACGCGCGTGCCCGTTCTGCTCGAGATCGACACCGGTGGCGGGCGCTGCGGGGTGCTGCCCGAGCGGGCGGCCGCTTTGGCTCAGGCCACGGATGCTCTGCCCGGGTTGGAGCTCGCGGGCATCATGACGCATGAGGGGCACGCGTATGCGGCCGAGAACCGCGCAGATCTGCGCGCGAGGAGCCTAGAAGCTGGAACCCTTATGGTCCAGACCGCGACGCGGCTTCGGGCCAACGGACACGACATGCGCATCGTCTCGGTGGGCTCCACACCGTCTGCGCTAGACATCGCGGAGGTGCAGGGCATCACGGAAATTCGGCCCGGCACGTACGTGTTTCAGGACTTCAACCAGGTGCGGCTAGGAGTGGCGAGTCTGGACGATTGTGCCGCGCGTGTCCTGGCCACCGTGGTGGCTCGGCCCGCGCCTGACCGGGCGGTGATCGACGCGGGTACGAAGGCGGTGGCGGCGGACCGGCACATGATCCGGGCGGAGCGAGATGGCTACGGAGCCGTGGTGGACCACCCGGGCTGGTTCTTCGCCCGCGCGAGCGAGGAGCACGGCGTGCTGCTCCGCGACGAGGCAGCCCCGTCAACGGAGTTGTCCGTGGGCAACCGTGTGGAGGTCATTCCCAACCACATCTGCCCCGCGATCAATCTCTTCGACGAGCTGATCATCGTCCGAAAAGGCGTCATCGAGGGTCGAATCGCCGTAGCGGCACGCGGGCGCTCACGCTAGAGACAGGGGCACGCAGGACCTCAGGCGGAACCCTTCGTCGCGCTCGCACGTCCCACAGTCAGGATGTCCCGTCGCATCGCCACCACCCTGCTGAGCTTCACGTTCGCGATCCTCGCGAGCCTTGGGCTCCCCCGCGGAGCCGAGGCCGCCTGCGAGTTCCGCCTGGGTTTCAGGTCGCTCCGCGATCAGATCCCTGAGCGTGTTGGCCAGTGCCTGGAGAACGAGCACTTCAATACCCAGAATGGCGACTCACTCCAGCGCACCACGGGCGGTCTGCTCGTCTGGCGGAAGGTGGACAACTGGACCGCGTTCACGGATGGTGCGAGAACCTGGATCAACGGTCCGTTCGGGCTGCAAAGCCGGCTGAATTCGGAGAGATTTAGCTGGGAGCAGCCCGCTGCCGACTCGGCCCGAGCCGCCCCTCCCGCTTCCGACGCGCGCGCTCCCGCGACAGCAGACAACCTGGTCTCCAGCGTTGCTGGGCACCTTGACGCCTTCTGGAAAGAGGCGACCCGTTCCCTCGGCATGGCCTACGTCACGCCACGGGTCATCACATTTGTCAGTGGACAAGCGTTGCAGACCGGCTGCGGTGGCGGGAGACTGGCGAGCCACGGCTACTGCGCCCGCGATCGGACAATCTACCTCGACACGGGTACCAGCAACGACTACTCGCTGGGGACTTTGCTCGGGCAGAACATGGACTTTGCCGTGGTGACCATCGTCGCGCACGAGTGGGGACACCACGTTCAGGCAGTTTCGCGCGGCTCCGCGGGGCCAACAGCAAGTAATCCGCGGGCCTACGAGCTTCAGGCAGACTGCTACGCCGGCCTGTTCGCCGCCTGGGCCCGCCAGCGCGGTTTTCTGGATCCCGGCGACATCGAAGAAGCGCAGTTCATCGCGTTCCACTCTGGCGACGTGGCGCACGGTTCGGGCGCACAGCGGGTGAGCGCCTTTAACCGCGGGCTTGCGGCCCAGCGAGTGAGCGGCTGCGCGTAGCCCGTCGCCTTGCCGCAGGCGGGGAGATTGGCTACCCTGCACCGTGCGATTGCGTTCCCGTGGCGAGACTGCCCACAACGTATTCCCACGCGCGCTGGCCCACGCACCGGGCGCGACGTCAATGGCGGATGCGTGAGCAGCGGCGCCCCCGCAAGTCGGCGATTTAGCCGGGCCGCCAGGAAGGCCGGCATGCAGGCCCTGCGCGATCCAGGCGCCACGGAGCCTGGGCGCATCACCGGCCCCCGCTTCGCGGCGTTGGCCGGCATCACGCTGGTAACGGTCACCACGGTCTTTGCGTGGACTCGGCCACTCCCCGTGCAGGCGCCTACGGCAAGCGCGACGGCGGTTGCGGAGCCCGTCGCGGTCCCGGGGGCGGTCAGCGCCAGCGCCACCCTCGCGCCCGCGGTCGCGCTGACGCCGTATGACTCCGCCGCGCGCCGATTTCGAGTGTCCCCTGCCGTGCTCAGGGCATTGCATCAGGTGGAGTCCAACGCGGCGGGGGATGGATGCCTGCCAAACGCCACGGGATCCGGCGCCGTTGGGCCCATGCAGTTCAAGCGCGAGACCTTTCAGACCTACGGGGTGGATGGCAACGGCGACGGACAGGCGGACATCTGCGGCGCTGTGGACTCGATATTCTCGGCAGCCAACTTCCTCCGCGGAAAGGGGGCGGACGCGGAGATGACCAGCGCGGCAACCCGAGATGCCCTGGTGGCGTACGGCACAGACGTGGAGCGCGTGCTGGCGCTGGCCGAGCATCTTGAGCGCAACGACCGGTGAGCATCGTTGACCGTGCCGAGGACACGAGTGGACGCTCCGACGCCGCCGTCCAGCCGGGCGATGTCCGCGTCATGGTCTACCGCGCAGGCACGCTCAACCAGGATGTCTCAGTGGAGCAGATCAGCGACCTCATCGGCGACCCTGCCGCGCTCATCTGGGTGGACGTGTTCCGACCATCAAGGGAGAGACTGGCCGCCCTGAGCGCGGAGTTTGCCCTTCACCCCCTGGCCGTCGCGGATCTAGCGCGGTCGCACCAGCGACCGAAGATGGATCAGTACGAGAACCAGAGCCTCGTGGTGCTCTTCGGCGCGCGATTTACGCACAGTGATGAGCTGATGCGTGACGAGGTTGACATCTTCACCGGCCGCAACTTCGTCCTCACAGTCCACACGGCCCCACTGCCGGCGCTAGCCAGGTTTCGCGCTCGCTGGATGGAGGAGCCCGCCATCGTCGAGCCAAGTCCATGCGCATTCCTGGTCTATCGCCTGGCAGATGAGATCATCTCTGACTACTTTCCGGTGGTGGACCGTCTCGAGGAGCGCCTCGACATGGCTGAAGACCGCTTGTTCTCCAGCTTCGATAGACACTTTCTGCGCTCCGTAATGGGTCTGCGCCGCGATCTCATTGAGCTCCGCAGAACCCTCGGGCCCCAGCGCGACGTGTTTACCGCGCTGGCACGGCACGACACGGTAGGCGTCGCGGAGTCGGCGGCGTACTTCTCGGACCTTGTGGACCTGGTGCTTCGGGTCACGGACACGGTGGACACCATGCGAGACCGGCTTGCCGCGGCACTGGAATCCTACCTCACGCTCCAGTCCAACTCTCTCAACGTCACCATGAAGCGTCTCACCGCGATCACAGTGGTAGTTCAGGTACCACTGATCATCGCGGGGATCTACGGCATGAACTTTCAACACATGCCGGAGCTGGAGTGGGAGCTGGGCTATCCGTTGGCCGTGTTGCTCATGCTAGTCACCGCGGTCGCGAGCATGGCACTGTTCAAAGTGAAGGATTGGCTGTGATCACTGACCCACCCGTTCTGGTGGACGCCGGCGGACCTGTGGCGCGGCTCACTTTGAACCGCCCCTCGCGTCGCAACGCCCTCGATGGAGAACTGGCACCAGCGCTGGTCAGCGCCATCCAGGAGGCCAGCGCGCATTCATCGACACGAGTCATCATCCTGACCGGGGCAGGATCTGCCTTTTGCGCCGGTGCTGACCTCGCCGGCCTGGCCCGGGACGCGGCGACCGGCGACTCCGGCTTGACAGGGAGTCACTTTGCGCGGGTGGAGCCAGTGTACCGTGCGCTTATTGGCACACCGCAGCCAACGATCGCCATGATCAACGGCTTTGCACTGGCAGGCGGGTGCGGCATTGCCACCGCCTGCGACATCGCGATTGCTTCCGAGTCCGCCGAGCTAGGATACCCAGAGGTCCACCTGGGCCTGGCCCCGGCAATGGTCATGGTGCTGCTGTTCCGGCTTGTGGGATTCCGGGCCGGGCTCGAGCTGGCGCTGAGCGGGCGGCGAATTCCCGCCTCGGAGGCCGCGACCCTCGGACTTATCAACCGCGCTGTCCCCAGCGGCGAGCTTGAACCCACCGTTTTGCGCACGGCCGAGGCATTGCTCGGCCACAGTGGCACCGCGCTGGCAACCATCAAACGCGCCGCCTGGAGCCTACCAGACCTGGACATCTCGCGCGGCCTCTCGGCGGCGCGGGACCTGAGTACGTTGTGCGCGCTCAGCCCTGAGGCAGTGACCGGCATGCAGGCGTTCCTCGCCCGTAGCAACCATTGAACGATCGCGGACCGCCCGATCCTCGCGACCCGAGCGGCTATCCGGACCCGGGACGGCCGGATTTCTGCGGGCGTTGCGCCGGCCAAATGACCGCGCGCGTCAGCGGCGGCCGGGAACGACCCGCTTGCTCAGAGTGCGGATGGACATACTACGCCAAGAATGCACTGGGCGCGGCGGTGGCGATCGTCGACAGCGCATCTGACGCGATATTACTGGTTCAGCGCGCACACAACCCGTACTCTGGGCAGTGGATGCTACCGGCCGGGTTCGTGGAATACGGCGAAACCGCCTGGGACACAGCCGTGCGCGAAGCGCTCGAAGAGACCGGACTGGAGATAGCGCTCACCGAGCTCTGGGGGCTCTACTTCGGATCAGATGACCCGCGGAACGTGGCGCATCTCGCGGTGTACGGCGCGCGAATAACCGGTGGGTCACTGCAAGCCGGGGACGACGCCGCGGATGCCCGGTTCTTTCGAGCCACCGAGCTTCCAGACGCCATTGCCTTCGCGGCGCACCGCCAGGTCCTGGGAGATTGGCGCGCAAATCGCGTGGGGACTCGGGCTCGCGGGGGATGAGAGCGCCCTTCACCGGGCGCCCTCACCTGTTCAGCGCCTACTTGGGGAGTGGCTTACAGCCAGGCCGATCGTACCGGTGAAACTCGCCTCGCGCATTGATCGCGATGCGGATGGAGGGCGTATCGCCCACCGGCTCGATGTGATGCCATCGCTCCTTGGGCCCCAGCACGAAGTCTCCAGCTTTCGCGTGAATCGGTCCGGCTTCGCCCTCGATGTACCAGTCTATCTCACCCTCGACGACGACCCACCACTCATCATGAAGATGGTAGTGCGTGTCGTTCACGTGCCCCGGCGGGTGACAGATGATGAACGCCTGGATATCGTCCGTCATCACGAGTGTCTCAGACCAGGGCGCCGCGCCTTTGCGGGCTTTGAGCTCCTCAACCCGAGTCTGCAATGAACCAGTGTCTAGCAACGGCAACCGAACGGCCATCGCACCCTCCCGACCCCGCCTTGGGGATGGGGGCATTGTAGCGGAGTGTCACCGGGACGACAGGGCTAGTTCACGCCGATCTGCACGTCTGGGAGCGCGTGCGGCTCAAGAGCCGGCACCGGGGTGGCCACCTGCAGGAATGTCTGGGGGCGGGCAATGTTTACCACGTTGGACCTGATCTCCTCGAGATAAGTCCCGAGCGCGCCCAGGGCGACAATGAGCGCAAACAGCGCTGCAAAGCCCAGCCGGCGCGCACGCCGAGTGTGAAACATGAACACCTGAATCCCGCGCCACTCGGCGCGCTCGAGCCATTGAGCTCATCGTCTCACACCACAACAATGCGCGGGGCAGCGGTATTCCGGGCCCGTCGGAGCGCCCAGTCAGGCGGCTCGCCGTCTCTCGCGCGCCACTCTGAACCCCGCAACTACGGGCAGATGGTCGCTCCCGCCGCCGTCGCCCGTCAGGGCCCATGCGGCCTTGAGCTGACCACTGTGGAAGATGTGATCCAGGCGCAGCATTGGCCAGGGTGCGGGCATTGAACGGGGGAATGAGCCCAGTCTAGGGAATGTGTGGCCCAGGCCGCGCCCCACGTCGAGGTAGGCGTCCCGCAGATGCTCGCTCAGCACCCGGTGCTCAAAGCTACGTTCCGTCATGTTGAAATCGCCGAGCACCAGAAGAGGCGTGTGGATCTTCCGCGTGAGGTCGGAGAGCCGCAACACTTCATCCCGGCGTGCCGAGCTGTCGAAACTTGCATCAGGCGGGCTCAGCGAGATCCGAGCCCGGGGAATCACGGTGTGCACATTCAGGACCGTCACTCGGGCAGACGGGTGCACGAGATCCGCCCGCAGGCACCAGTGACCGGACCCGCTGAGTCGAAATTCCTCCACGTTTTCCAGTGGGAATCGGCTCAGCAAAGCTGCGCCCGCCGCGCGCTCGGCAGGACGAAAGTAACGGTACGGGAACGACCAACCCACCAGCCGATCGATCGCCTCCGCCGATACGTCCGTCACCTCCTGCAGCGCGACGAGATCAGCACCCTGATCCATGATACTGGCCGCCGTGGCGTGGTGATGGGCGTTTGAATGCAACACGTTGAATGTCATGACCGTGAAGTCGCTGGGGCTCTTCCCGCCCCGGCGTAGGTATCGGCGGCCCCACGTCGACGCAAAGACCGCCATGGCCGCCACATTCGCGGCCACGCCCACGCGCGACCCCCTCGCCCCGGCTGCCACGGCCAGTGCGGGCGCGGCGGCAAAGCCCCACGGCGCAAAATCCTCAACCAGCTCGGGCCAGCCGCGCACACCAGAAATGCGCGGACGGGAGATCCCGTACGTCAACGCGGCCACACCAGCGGCCGCGGTCATTGCAAGCAACCTCACAGCAGTCCCTTTGGCTTCAGCCGAATCTCCAACCGGTGCTTGCCAGGCGGAACAGGTTCTCCGACGAGCAGATATGAGTCCTCGCCGAGTGATTCGAGGGTGGTCGGAACGACCTTTCCATCCACAAGTGTCCGTTCCGCGCGCGACCGGTCTGCTAAGAGAACGCGGATGCGTCCAGGCGCGGTATGGTTTGTGTCCCACTCCAGAACGATCGCCTCTTCACCGTAGGTCTGCCAGTAGTCCAGCCAACAGCCACTGGGCGGATGATTGACGTGTATCGCGGCGTTCTGTGCACCCAGCCGCGAGCTGATGTTGAACCCCTCAAGCCAGAGCTCCACGCCAAACAGCCCGCTCACGATACCCTCTCCCATGGTTGACGCGGCGCCCGCGTACGCGGCGGAGCCGCCATTCTGCCCGGTGTGAACGTCCTGCCACTCGAGCACGCTGCCACCTTGCCGAGCCCAGTCTGCTGCCGCCAGGTCAAGATGTTGACGTGCAAGCGCCGAGTGACCGTTCCAAAATTCGGCGCTGATTTGAATTCCGCCCCACCAGTCCCATACCGCCCCGTTCTGGTAACGACCCGGCTGCATCTGAGGGTAGTCAAAAAACCCCTGCGGGTACGTCGGGTATAGGGAGAGACCAGCCTTTCGAGCGCCCGCCGCCTGCCGCGCCTGCTCGAGCACTCGGAAAATCGGCCCCCGCTCTGTTGGGCCCGCTAATCCCGAGTAGACGGCCACGGCATTCGCGATGCTCACCATACCGTCCTCATCGAACTCATGGGTCTTGGGTGGCAGGTGGACATGGGTGCGGAAGAAGCCTTTTTCGGGTTGCCACAGTCGCTCGGCCGATGCCTGGCGGAGCGCCCGCGCCCGCGCGAGCTGGATCTCCGCCATCTGGTCCTGCTGCGCGGCACGGTTCATCTCATACAGTTCCATCAACGCTCGGTAGGTCCACGCCTGGTCGAAGATGGAGGCGGTCCACTCCCGCGGCTCCGGCATCGCGGGGCCTGAGGCCAACCCCTGGCCCACCTCCACATCGCCCCAATCCGTGGTGTGGCCGCGCTTGATCAGGCCGAGCCCGGGCACCATGCGCTGGGTGTAGAGCCAGCCCATCGCGTCGTTGAGCCGCTGGATGCGCGGTTTTCCGGCCTGCTGCTCGCGGAGCCAGCCAGGGCCGGCTCCCGCTCGGTAGGCCACGTACGCCATGTGGATGAGGCTGGTCTCTTCGTCGGACGTGACGAGCGTCTTCTCGGCCACTGGGGTCGGTCCCAGGATGCCGCTGACGGCGCCTGCCTGCGTCGGCCGCACCCAGACTCGGTCTTCAGGATCACCGGACTCCGCGTCGTATTGGAGTTGGAGGAACTCCTCCACGGGTCTGGCAAGTACGGGGAGGCTGTAGTAGTACTGCGCCATCGGGTTGATGGTAGACGTGTCACGCGCGTAGATAAATTCGTAGTCGGCGCCGGCGCGGAATCCTTGAAGCTCACCGGACAGGCCGCGCCACCGTACCTCCACAGCCGACAACGTCTCAGCAATGGAGCCGCGCATCGCGTTGACTCGCTCATTTCCTTCTAGTCTCCAGGCCGTGGGCCCAGACTCGCGCGTCTTGGGACACACAACCTGCGGCTCAGACCTCAGGTCATCCTGTTCGGTCCCCTGAGCGGACACGGCCGCACCACGCGGAACCAGCGAAAGGATGGCAAGCATCAGTGCAACGTTGCCCGCGCGCCGGCGGAGGAATCGGATGAGTAGGTCCATCAAACCGGGGCGCAGCCCTCGCCCGCTCCCCGCGTCTCCCAATCTGGTGGCAGTTGCACCGAACCTCGCCAACGGCTCTGATCCGCCGCCCAGGTTCGGTCACGGCGTCAGCGTTATAGCAACCAGTCAGAGAGGAATCCAAGCAAACCCGCACGCGTGATGCAACCGATACGCGCGGCCGCTTCCGGGCGAAAACATCGTCGCTAAACTCAACAGACCACCAATTCTGTCGACCGCATTGGAGCAGTATTGGCTACTGCGCAAACGCATCCTCCCCTCGCCGCGGTCGGTGATGGAACCCACCTCAGTGGCTGGATCAACCGGCAGGCGGGACTATGGCTGCTCGGGTGGGCGATACTCGTGGGTACATTGGCCCCGGCGGCGGCGGTCCTCTGGCACCAGATTGAAATGCGTGGCCGGATCCATATGGGTGTGCACGCACTCGGAGTGGAGCTGGGGGGCCTCACCGCTCGCGAAGCCACGCGCGCTCTCCAGGCACGTGCCAGTGAGCTGACCACGCGGCCAGTCATCGTCAGCGCTGGCGACCTGGAGTGGAGCTCAGACTGGCAACGGCTGGGGCTGACCGTAAGCGCTCAACCCATCGCCGAACGGGCCATGTCTATCGGGAGGGAAGGCGACCCGCTCACACGCCTCAGCGATCAGTGGCACGCCCTCACCGTAGGCGCCGGCATCGGAGTGACCGAACGGCTGGACGTGTCCACCCTCGAGGCATTCGTTGAGCAGGCAGTGTCCGCCGTCCGGCGCCCTATGCGCAATGCACGGCTGGACATGACAGAGGATTTCACGTTTGTCCTGACACCGGCTCAGGTGGGGCGAGAGCTTGACTTCGACGATGCGCGCAGCATGATGCTCACGGCGGCGGAGGCGGGCGCGACCGCGGTGGAGCTCCCGGTGCGGCTCATTCCTCCCCTGACGACCGATGAGATGCGGCTACCGGCGAAACTGCGCGCAGAGCAGTTTCTTACCGCGCCGTTGACGCTTGTTCACCGAGAGCGCTCGTGGGCCCTCGATCGGGCCGAGCTAGCGCGGCTGCTGACGTTCAGCGGAAGCGTGGGCACGTCCATGGACGTGCAACTGGACGCGGCCGGCCTGGTCCCTCGACTTACACAGATCGCCGCTGAGCTGCGTCAGGAGCCGAAAGATGCCACGTTGACGTGGGATCGGACCGCGGGCGCGGTGAAATCCGTGGAGCCGAGCCAGGAGGGTCGCGACCTGGACGTCATGGCCGCGGCGCAGTTGATCGCGCTCCAGGCTGATAGGGCGGACCGGCAATTGGCGCTGCCCGTCAAAGTCACGCGTCCAACGATCGACTCAGACGACCTCGGCCGCCTTGGGATTCGCGAGCTCGTCGACAAGGCATCCACCTCGTTCGCCGGGGCGCTGGCGCAGAAGGAGCACAACGTACGGCTGGCAGCGTCGCGACTGAACGGTCACGTGGTATTGCCCGGTGCGACCTTCTCCTTCAACAGGGCGCTGGGGCCAACAACGATAGCCAATGGGTACAAGGTAGCGTTTGGGATCACCAGCGACGGCGATGCTGCCCCAAAGACGGTCCCATCGGTGGCGGGCGGCATCTGTCAGGTCGCCACTACCCTGTTCCAGCCCGTGTTCTGGTCTGGCTACCAGCTAGACGAGCGCCACTGGCATCTGTACTGGATTCCCAGCTATTCATCTCGGGGGGTGGTGGGGCTAGACGCCACCGTGGACGAAGATATCGGGCTGGATTTTCGGTTCACGAATACGACGGCCACAGCGCTGTTGATCCAAACGAGCACAGACGCCACGACGGTCACCTTTGAGCTGTACGGGACGAGGCCGGACTGGTCCGTAGCCGTGGACGGCCCGCGCGTGACGGACCGGAAGCCGCCTGATACCACGCCCGTCGTGGAGCCTGAACCCATGCTCGCGGACGGGCAACACTACCAGGTAGAAACGGCGCGCGAAGGGTTCACGGCGAGCTTTGTCCGGACCGTCACCGAGAATGGCGCACCCCGCACGCTCAAGCTAGAGAGCCGTTACGCGCCGTCTCGCAACGTCACGCTGATTGGCACCGGCGGGAAACCCACTACACCGAGAGGATCGCCGGCAGAGCTCAACCGCGCATCGGACGCCCCGATGGGACGGACGTGATGGAAACACCCGCCGGCGCGGAACAGGTGAGGGGTGTCGCGCGTTATACGTGCATGCGGGTCTGGATACACGTGCGCCTCGCGAACGTTCAACAGCCGCGGCGGTTCTGTCGATCATCCTATAGGTAACCCGTGTAAATTCCAGCCTCACGGGCGCACCGGACTCGCGATGTCCGAAAGCCTGAGAAGTCCGAATGACTGAGAAATCCGAATGACTGAGAAAGGAGAAGACCGCGTGACTCGAACGATACTGAGCGCGGCGGCGGCGTTGATGCTGAGCCTCTCTCCTTTCCTGGCGACCGGTGCCCTCGCTGAGCAAGTGCTCGGGGCCGCGCTGGCCGACATCGAAGATCCTGGCACGCTCGCCCCCATCGGTCACGGCAGGTTCTCCACCCAAGATCGCGTGTATTCCGGGCGCGCATTTGGTCGTTCAGGTCCGGATGAGATCGCGGACTGTTTCACAGGACCGTTCCGGTCCACTGAGGATTGGCAGCTCGAAGCTCCCAAGATGACCGGTTCTCATCTGTCAACCGTCACCATTAGATCAGAGCGGGGCTCGATCACGCTGCGGCTCAGAGGGCAGATGGAGTTTCCCGCCGCCGCGGGGCGTTGGGACCTCGTCCGCGGAACCGGCAGCTGCGTCGGCCTGGATGGTGAGGGGCGGTACTCCGCCACATACCTGAACGGGGCTTCTGCCACGGAGCCTGAGCTGCGCCTCACGTTTGAGGGAACAGTCAAGAACTAGGCCTCCCAGGACGCGCGAATCCGCAGCATGACGGTGGGCCCGATCGCTCGAGCGATCGGGCCCACCGTCATGCTGCGGACCTATCCGTGCTAGTCGGAGCCGGAGTCCTCGTTTGTGTGGACTCCACCACCGCCGGTTGAACAGGAGAGCGCAGCGGACTTGACGAGCGCGGTGTCAAGCTTCATCGCGGCAACGGTGGCCGCGGGATCCACGCTCGAAAGCGTGTAGGTGGCGCCAGTGACGCTGACGGTCTTGGTCTTGTACTTCTTGTTGATTGTGGCAATGCTCACGCCCGACGCGGGCACCACCTTCAGGTAGCACGTAGCGGCGTCCGCCGAGGGCGCCTGCAGCGCGAACCCAGCCGCAGCAATGCCGAGCGTCGTGCCCAGCGCCGTCCGCACGAAACTCCGCCGGCTGATTCGCTTCCCAAGGTTCATAGGTTTGCGACTCCAAAATGTCATCGATGCTCCGGCGGGCGTCGAGGACGCCCGGGCGGAGAAAATGCGTGGGAGGGCCTAGGCCGCTGCCACGAGGATTCCATCCAACTGAGTTGTGGTGCCGGGGATAGCTACTGCCAGACGGTAGTCCCCGCGGGGCAAACTGCTAAGACGGAACCCGCCATGACGATCCGTCACGGACGGGTCTATGCCAGCAGGGCCGGACGCCTGCACCACGGCCCCGGGCAGCGGCAGCCCATCAGAGAGGAGCTGTCCAGTAATCTTCACCTGGCCCGGTGCCTCAGAACAGACGCCCAACATGAGCTCTACATGGTCGGCCACGTAGAGTAGGCGTCTGGCACGCGGGCCGGCCGTGCGCAGGCCTGAAGGCAGAGGCTGGCTCTGCGTGTCGTAGACCAGACGCACCACGGGGCCGTGAGCGTCCTCGCTGCCGCTCTCCGTATGCGCACGAGACGGAGCGGGTGTCCCTTCTCGACGATTCATGAGTGAACTCCCTTCACCTCACCGAAGCCGCTGACGCGCCGCACGCGCCTATGCGGCCGCCAGGTACAGCTCTGGGAGACCCACTTCCCACGAGTGGTTCGAGACCACCAGCGAGTACTCGCCGTCGCGAAGGCCCTTGACCCGGAACTCACCTTCCTCATCCAGGGAGGTCTCGCGTTCTTCAGTTCCGAATCGCATCGTGACCACGCAATCCTCGACGGGCAGGCCATCCATGAGGACCTGGCCCAGCATCGCGGAGTCACCCTCGGCCGGATCGCGCGAGATCTGGAGCATGATCTCCACATCGTCAGTGGAGTACAGGACGCGTCTGGCGCGAGTCGCAACCGCGCGAACGCCTGACGGCAATCCCTGCGCACTGGTGTCATATACCAGCAACGCGGTCTGTCTGTGCGGAGTACGTGCCGCCACACAACTCATCGTTTCCCCCGAAACGCCACCCAACGGTGGATATTTTTGGGAGGGGCCGGCGAACCGGGAACCCGCCCTCTTCAGAAATTATCGGCAGTTACGCAACGTTGTTTAGGGTTGTAGCCCGGAGCTATTGGGCTCGCCCACGGCGCCAGGGGAGCCTCCCGTGACGGTGAACGGGGCCCAGAAGTACGGGTGGTCATATGTCTGTCTGAGGACTGACATCGCTTCACGAAGCGCGCGAGCAGCGGGAAGTCCTCGGCGGAGCGCGGCATAGAAACTTGTCATCAACGGCGCCGTCGCGACATCGTTGACGGGCCAGAGACTCGCCACCACGGCCGCGCACCCACTCGCCAGAATCGCGCGTGTCAGGCCCTGGATTTCATCCCCAACGCCAGGCGTGGTCAGCGCGGTCTCGCAGGCCGACAGCGTCACGAGGCCGACTCCATCCAGCAATCCACCAAGCTCCGATGCCGTGAGCCAACCATCGGCCAGCTTGATCGACGAGTACGCGGGGTTGTCAGCCCGGAACACCGCGTGCGACGCGATGTGCAACACGTCAAAGCTCCCCACAGCACGTCGGAGCGCGCGCCGGGTTGCTCGCCTCCCAAACAGGCTCCGAGCACTGCTCCAGATTCCGGAGACCGCCCGGAGCTCCTCCTCGATGCACTCCAGGCCCGCATCTTCAATGCCCAGGAGGAGTAGTCGCTCGCCCACCTCGCCGCCACGTGCACTAGCCTCCGCGAAGACGCCCGCGCTAGGCGAATAAGACACGGTCACGAGATCGGTGAAGTACGCGTCTCCACGGTGAAACGCATGGAAAGGCAGGCCGCACAGGGGCCCGTGGGGGACCACGACTACATGGCCACCCCAGGGGATCATGTCCGCCACAGGAGCGATGAGAGCGTCCCACAGCAAACCGAGAAAATGCTCCATACGCGCGCGGGACATCTCGGGGGCGGCCAGCAGCGCCTGCTGCTCCAGCACTGCCCGCTGTATCTGGAAACCCACTGCCTCGACCAGCGTCTCCACCTCGCTTAGAGACCCCACTCGGCGCAGACTGACTTGTCCCCGCTGAATCAAGAACGCAACAAGCTCGTCGTCGTGGCTGTAGTACTCCAACAGCAGTGCATCCGGCGCCAACAGCCCGGACACATCCACGGTTCGGGCATCCCCGGACCCATTGGGCGCCAGAAGCTGCAGCTCGCGCTCAGCGGCGCGAAGCTCTCGTTCCAACCCCGCGATATGCGCGGATTGCGAGGACATCCAAAGATCCTCGCCCGTCGGTACGGCAGATGCCGCGTAGCCCGCGTCGTACGCGTGATTGAGGCGAGCACGCAGCGCGGCTACAGCTCCGGCGGCGCGCGCGGCGCGATGGCGGGATCGGCCACGCGCCCGCGAAGTGGCAGCGACCATCCGCTCCAGAAGGGTGGGTGACTTGGAACGTTCTACGAATCCGAACGCCCGTCTCACGGACTCGGTGGACTCATCTTGGAGCTGAAGCGCCACGGCGCGTTCATAGGTGTTGACCTTGTCGGCGGCCACCGCCAGCTTCAGATCCTCCGTCCGAGCACCTGCACGGATTGCCTCGAGATGGCCAATAGCGGACACGTAGGTGCTCAGCGAACCCGCCTGGTCACCCAGCCGCTCGAGGAGAGCCGCCAGAGCAACGTCAACCTGGTACTGAACTGGCGGGGCGCCCAGTGACGCGGATGTCGCCTGAGCCTGTCTGAGCCGGACCAAAGCCTCACTCGTCCGACCCATGCCATCCAGGACGGCCGACTCGACCACCCAGCCTGCTACCGCCTGCTCTGTCCAGCCCGCCGCCGACAGCTCGGCCGTTGCACGTCTCGTCCCATCCAACAGATCCTGAAGCCCATCTCGGTCGTCGGGTTGGATGCGCACCAGGGTGCTGTGAAGCCGCGCGGCGGCGGCCCACAGCTCCATACCGTTGACCTGGAACAACCTGGCGGCCTCGTGAACGTGCGCCTGCGCCCTTTCCAGGTCGCCAGTTCTGAAGGCCAGACGGCTATCCATCAAGAGAGCCTGTCCGAGCTCGAGAGGCATCGGCAACGACCGAAGCTGCCCGATAGCCCTCTCGGCGGTTCGCTCCGACTCCTCGGTTAGATTCAGCGCCACGTAGGCTGACAGCAGCTCGAGATCCACGGCCACCATGCCACGCGCCGCGCCGAGCTCCTGGTATGCGGCGCGCGCATTGAGGAGCTCCGCCAGCGCGTCTCCCAACTCACCTCGCTTGAGGAGCAGCACGCCCATGTTCATGGTGGTCAACGCGGCATCAGCCCGCAGCCCAAGCTGTCGTCGCAGGCGCGCCGCGACTCGGAGGCGACCCAACGCCTCGTCGAACCGCCCTAGATCTACGAGCACATTCCCGATGTTCTGTTCCACATCCGCGAGCGACGCGGCCTCACCACGGTTTCGGAACACCCGCCGGGCATCGCGATATGCCGCCAGCGCGTCCTTGGGGCGGCCCATGGGACGGTAGATCGTGCCCAGGTTATTGGACTGCTTGGCGGCCTGGATATCGTCGCCGAACTTCTGAAAGAAGCCGCGCGACCGCAGCGCAAGCTGGACGGCTTCGCTGTAGCGTCCGAGGAACCGCAGGGCGGTGGTGTGCCCGATCTCTGTGCGGGCACGCTCCCAGGCCAATCCGAGCACGTCAAACTCATGTTCCGTGCGTTCGTACTCCTCCACCGCGTGCGCATACTGCCCCTTGAAGCGAAGCATATGAGCGTACGCGCGACGCGCTCGTGCGACCCCCTCGGCGCGTCCGTCGCTGAGCTCCGCGCGCAGCCACTCCGTGGCTTCACACTGCGCGGACGAAGGATCGGCGCGATTCAGGCGGTCAATCCGATCGGCCTTTTGGGTCCAGGTGGCGCGGAGACTCTCGACGGAGGTCGCTAGATCCGTTCCCGTCAACGTCACGCGGCCGGCCCAAGCCGTCGCCTGACCCGGACAGCCTCTGCCGCCGCCTGCGGCTCCATCGGGCGACCAAAGTAGAAACCCTGCCCAAAGCGGCAACCTAGCTGTCTCAGCAGCGTAACCTGCTCTTCCGTCTCAATTCCCTCGGCGGTCGCCTCGAGATTGAGCGATCTGGCAAGCGAGAGGATGGACCGCACAATGGCCGTGTCGTCCGGATCCAGACCCAGCCCGTCCACGAACGACCGATCAATCTTCACCACGTCAATGGGGAAGCTCCGGAGGTATGCCAGCGAAGAGTAGCCGGTGCCAAAGTCGTCTATGGCAAGCTGGATCCGCAGCCCCTTGAGCTCGCGCAGACGCTCCATGGTCGTTTCTGTCTCTCGGATCATCGCGGTCTCGGTGACCTCTAGCTTGAGCCGGGACGGATCGAACCCCGTTTTGGCCAGGATCTCCACGAGGGCCTGGTGCAGTCCAGGTTCCTGGAGCTGGCGTGCTGAGACGTTGACGCTGACGGACAGATGCCGCGCCTCGGCTGACAGCGTGGACCACGCCACCATGCTCCGGCAGCATTCCCGAATGGTCCACTCCCCGATCTTGACGATGAGGCCGCTCTCTTCGGCGAGCGGAATGAACTCGGCAGGCTCCACCAGGCCTCGGTCCGGGTGGCGCCATCGCAGCAAACCCTCGAAGCCCACCAGGTCTCCACTGCTCAGCTCAACGATAGGCTGATAATGGACCTCCAGTTCACCCCGTTCCAGCGCCCGGCGCAGGTCCGTCTCGATTGCGAGGCGATGCAGGGCGCGCTCGTTCATACGCTCATCGAACAGCGCGTAGCGCGCCCGTCCTTCCGATTTAGCGCGGTACATCGCGACGTCCGCGTGGCGCATCAGCGTCTCGAGATTTTCCCCACGTCCGCGATCACTCAGGGCGATCCCGATACTTGCGCTGACGTACACATCGCGGCCCTCAATCCAGAACGGCTCTGACAACTCCGCCGCGATCCGCTCCGCAACCGCGATTGGCTGGCGCTCGTCATCAATCGCCTCGATCAGCACGGTGAACTCGTCTCCGCCGAGTCGAGCCGCGGTATCCTCCGGGCGGATGGACGCCTGGATTCGGTCTGCCGCCTGACGTAGGAGCTCATCCCCAGCCGCGTGCCCCAGGCTGTCATTCACAACCTTGAAATTGTCAAGGTCAAGAAACAACAGCGCCACCCGCGCCCCGGAGCGCGCGGTTCGAGCAAGGGCCCGCTCGATCGTGCCGACGAAGTAGCTTCGATTCGGCATGCCGGTGAGCAGATCGTGAAAGGCCTGGAAGGTCAGTTGCTCGTCAAAGGCGATCCGTTCGGTGATCTCTCGATGCATGTCGCGGAACGCCACGAAAATACCCTGCACCCCTGGATCGGCAAGCAGGTTGTTCATGACCACTTCGAAGTGTCGCCACGAGCCGTTCAATTCGTGGACGCGCAGCTCGGCCGCCAGACTCAAGCGGGGGCTCTCTACAGACTGCGCAATCAACAGCTCCGCCTTGGCGCGGTCTTCGGGGTGCACCAGATCCGTCAACAGCATGGTGGCAAGCTGCTGTGGTTGATACCCCCAGACGAGCTCAGCGCCCGGACTCTGGTAGATCACTCCCCCATCCTCGCCGATGATCAGGAGCACATCGGAAGCGTTCCAAACCAGCGTCCGGAATAGCCGCTCATTTCTCCGAACCCGCTCCATCTCAGCCACGAGCGTTGCTCGCTGCCGATTTGACGCGCGACAGCACATCCAAAACCAGCAACTCGTGGAACCGAGATACACCGCCGCGGCGGCCATGACCGCCAGCGGTGCCGAGGGGGCCGTATCAGCCTGCAGGAGCTCCGGCGGGACTACCAGGGCCAGGAAGAGGGCTACGATGGCACCCAGGGCTGCGAACGCCCCCTGGATCAACACCGGGTACAGACGGCGAATCCTCCGCCTGGCCTGGCGCACGACCCGCTCAGAAAACACGCCGGACCCCGGGGAAGCGACCTTGCGCGCGCTCCACGCACACCAGAACGCGCCCACGACGAAGCCATCCTCTGCCGCGGAGGCATGCGTCAGCGTGCGGCGTACCGCCGAGATCAAAACCAGTGACTGGAGTCGCCGTGGCGCCCGGGGAGCCGTGTCTCCTCAACAGCCGATGCACCGTCCTTCAGCACCGGTGAGCAGCGCTCACCGAATGTTTGAACGGTGGTCAGGCCGGGTTCGTGACTCCGGTCGTGCGTCGCCTTCGGGACACGAGGGGGGCTGATCCCGCTTCGGCAGGCTGGTCCAGGCCGACGCGTGGACACATTGACGCCAGCGGGCACCGCCCGCACGCGGGCGCGCGAGCTTTGCAGACGCGCCGGCCATGGTAGATCAGCAGCATGTGAAAGTCATACGTGTCGCGCGGTGATACCAACGACTCCAGCGCAGCGTGCGCGGCCTCGGCCGTCACGCCGTGAGCAACGAGCCCCAGCCGCCGACTGACCCGATACACGTGCGTGTCCACGGGAAGCGCCGGCAGACCCAACGCAAACAGAAGCACGCAGGCTGCCGTCTTGGGCCCAACGCCAGGCAGCGCCATAAGGTGACGCCGCGCCTGCTCCAGGCCAAGCCTGCCCAAACCAGCCAGGCTTGGCTGTCCCTCCAACCTGGGTACGGCGTTCAGGATCGCCTGGATTCGCGGTCCCTTCACGTTGGCCAGGCCTCCCCGGGAAATGGCTGCCACCACCTGCTCTGTCGGAGCGAGTCGCACGGATTCCCAGCTAGGAAAGGCTTGCTTGAGACTCCGGAATGAGCGCTCCGTATTCGTGTCGGATGTGTTCTGTGAGAGCACAGTCCCGATCAGCTCATCCAGCGGGTCTGCCGGAGGTCGCCGCGGCGGTGCTCCGTGATACTCGCGCAGACGCCCAAGGATGACATCAACCCGCGAGCGCGTTGATCCGGTCCATCTTTCGGCCTTGTCCTGGTTCACAGTGGCGCTCGTGACAACATCCGACCGCGGGGTTCTACCCGGCGGAGACCGCGCCCGGTCGCGCGGGGCGCTCCGGTAGCTCCAGCTTGACTGCGCAGATCTTGAGCTCCGGGATCTTCGCGTAAGGGTCGAGCCCGTGGTCGTGGGTCAGCAGATTTGCCGGCGCCTCGCGCCAGTGGAACGAGAGAAACACCAGGCCACGCGGAACTCGTTCAGAGTACCGAAGCTGAGCACGGATGGCACCCCGCCGGCTGCGAATGACCACCACGGCTCCATCGCCAGCCGCCACTGCCGCGGCGTCAGCGGGATTCGCCTCAACAAACGCGCGGGGTTGGCGCCACGCCAGCGGCTCGCTGCGGCGAGTCATCGTCCCGGTGTGGTAGTGGTGGAGGATCCGCCCGGTGCTCAGGACCAGCGGGTACTCAGCATCCGGCATCTCCACCGGCTGGCTAAAAGCAACGGGGTGCAGCTTCCCCAGACCGCGGGTGAAGCGCTCTGCGTGAAGGCGAGGGGTCCCCGGATGGTCGAGCGTGGGGCACGGCCAGGTGAGCCCCTCTTGGCCCAGGCGGTCGTGCCGAATGCCACCGTAGCTGGGCGCCACACTCGCCGCCTCCTGCAGGATCTCCGCGGGGGACTCGTAGCGCCAACGTTCCCGCGAACCGTCAATTAGCGAGCCGAGATCGCAGAGAATTTGCCAGTCCGCCCTGGCGCCCCCAGGGGGAGGCACCACCGGATGCAGGAGCTGTACGCGACGCTCGGTATTGGTCATCGTGCCGCCTTTTTCCAACGCCGCGGCAGCCGGCAGCACGACGTGCGCCAGACGGGCCGTCTCGCTCAGGAAGATCTCCTGGACGACCAGGAACGAAAGCGATCGCAGCGCCCGCTCCACATCGCCAATGTCCGGGTCAGATAGCATAGGGTTCTCGCCCATCACGTACAGCGCACGGACCGAGCCGGCCGCGGCAGCGTGCGTAAGCTCCACGACGGTCAGCCCCGGCTCGGATGGCAGGTCAGCCGCGCCCCAGGCCCGCGCCACTTCACGGCGCGCGTGCTCATCCGAGACCCGCCGGTACGATGGGAGGACGTCTGGCAACGCGCCCATGTCGCACGCACCCTGGACATTGGACTGCCCCCGCAGCGGATTGACGCCCGTGAAAGGCTTACCTACCTGGCCGGTCAGCAGCGCCAGGTTCGCCAGCCCCAGCACCAGATCCGTGCCGTTGTGCCGCTGTGTGATCCCCATGGCGTACAGGATCGACGATCGGCCTCGCTCAGACTGGTGATGTGAAGCACCGGACGCTCGAAGGCCGAGCGCGTAGATCCTCGCCGCCCGCTCGATGTCCGCGGCGGCCACGCCAGAAGCCAGCTCCGCCACCTCTGGCGTATGGGCGCGGACAGAGTCCACGAACGTTTCGAAGCCTTCCGTACGCTCGCGTACGAACTCAGGTTCAATCAGATCGTCGCGCACAATCACATGTGCCATCGCCAGGAAGACGTGTTGATCAGTTCCCGGCCTCGGCTGCAGGAACAGCGTGGCGTGGTCCACAAGCGGAACACGGCGCGGATCGATAACGATGAGATTCGCGCCGTCCCGCACCGCCCGCACCACCTCGTACCCAATCACGGGGTGCGACTCCGCGGTGTTCGAGCCAGTGATCAAGATGCAGTCAGCGTGTCTGACATCCGCAATCGGGTTAGTCATGGCCCCGCTGCCGAATGCCATACCTAACCCGGTCACGGTTGACGCGTGACAGAGGCGAGCGCAATGGTCAACGTTGTTGGTGCCGAGGCTCGCGCGGAACAGCTTCTGGAAGAGGTAGTTCTCCTCGTTCGTGCAGCGCGCTGACGCGAGCCCTGCCACGGCATCCGGCCCATGCTCACGAGCGATCCCCGCGAGCGAGGACGCTACGAGAGCAAGCGCGGCGTCCCAGCTCACCGGCACGAACCCGGCCGGCGTGGCGACGCCGGCAACCGGCGTCAATTGGAGGTCCGCGGCCAGACTCTCCCTGACTAGTGGGGTCGTGAGGCGATCTGGACTGTGGATGAAATCCCAGCCGTAGCGTCCCTTAGCGCAGAGCCATTCGCCGTTCACTGGAGCGTCGGCAAACCCGCGCGACTCCACGATGCGTCGATCGAGGGTGAGCAGTTCGGTCCCGCAACCCACGCCGCAATAGCCGCAGATAGTGCGTGCTCTCTCCGGCTCCCGGTCGAAGCCAGCCGCCATCCGGGTGCTGGAGATCAGCGCTCCGGTTGGGCAGATCTGCACGCAGCTCCCGCACTCCACACAGCTAGAGTCAATCAACGGTCCATCAAACGGTGTCGCGACGTGGCTGGAGAACCCGCGCCCAGCGATCTCGATCGCGCTCCGCCCTACGATCTCGTCGCACACACGCACGCACCGGCCACAGAGGATGCACGCGGAGTGATCGCGCAGAAAGAACGGGTTGTCTTCCTGCACCAGAACGCGGCCCAGCTCAACCGGGTAGCTACTACCCTGTAGGCCGTGCTCCTGAGCGAGCCGACGCAGGTCACAGGGTCGACCATCTGTGCCGTCCGCACACGACTCCGGGTGGTCAGAGAGAAACAGATCCAGGACCTCTCGGCGCAAGTTGAACAGCTCGTCAGACACGGTGCGGACACGCATCCCATCCTGGCAAACGGTTCCGCAGCTAGGCACTGGCCCGCTCCACGCGTTGCTTTCGGAGCTGAGCTGGACCATGCAGAGTCGGCAGCCACCGCCAATCGACAGCTCCGGGTGGTAGCAGAGGTGCGGAATCTGGATTCCGTGGAGCCGCGCCGCGTCGATGATGGAGGTGCCGGAATCAACGTGGACGGGCATCCCATCGATTGTCAGATCAACCACGGCCCTGCCCCTCAGACACCCGGCATGCGCGGTCCCGCACATGGGTAAGGTAGTCCTCTTCAAAGTGCCTGAGCGTCGTAAGCACCGGGTTCGGAGCAGTCTGACCCAGGCCGCACAGCGACATCGTCCCCACCGTGGCGCAGAGGCTCTTCAGGCGGGCGAGATCTTCCATGGTCGCCGCGTTGGCTACCACGCGCTCGAGCAGACCCAGCATCCGGCGCGTCCCCACCCGGCAGGGCACGCATTTCCCGCAAGACTCGTCTTGGGTAAATCGGAGGAAGAACCTGGCAAACTCCACCATGCACATCGAGTCATCAACCACAACCATCCCGCCGGAACCCATGATGGCGCCGGTGGCCTTGAGATCCTCGTAGTCCACCACGGTATCCAGTAATGAAGCGGGTACGCACCCGCCGCTCGGTCCCCCGAGCTGAACCGCCTTCAGCGTGCGCCCCGGAAGGCAGCCACCGCCAATGTCCTCCACGATGCCGCGCAGCGTGGCGCCCAGCGGGATCTCCACGAGACCAGAGCGTGCCACGGACCCGGTAAGGGCAAACGCCTTGGTTCCGCCGCTCCGTGCCGTTCCGAGACCAGCGAACCACTCCGCGCCGTTCAGCACGATGCTTGGGATGCTGGCCAGCGTCTCCACGTTGTTGATGCACGTGGGGTGGCCCCAAAGCCCCACTTCGGACGGGTAGGGCGGGCGCATGCGAGGGCTCCCGCGCCCACCCTCGATCGCATGGATGAGCGCCGTCTCCTCACCACACACGAATGCGCCGGCGCCCTCGCGAATCTCTATGTCGAAGCTGAACTCGCTACCAAGCACCCGAGCCCCGAGGGCACCGTAGTGGTGCGCCTGATCGATCGCGAGGCGTAGCGTTCGGACAGCCAGCGGGTACTCAGCCCGAATGAACACGAACCCGCGGCTAGCGCCCATCGCCCAGCCCGCCAGGATCATGCCCTCGATAAGGCGATGCGGGTCCCCCTCCAGCATCGTGCGATCCATGAAGGCGCCTGGATCGCCCTCGTCCGCGTTACACACCACAAACCGTGTGCTTGACGGTGCATCACGGGTGAGTCGCCATTTCCTAGCCGTGGGGAAACCGGCTCCACCGCGCCCGCGCAGGCGCGCCGCCGCCACCAGGTCGATCAGCCGGTCCGGCTCCAGCTTCAGCCCTGCCCGCAGCGCCTCGTAGCCATTGGCCGCCAGGTAGTCATCAAGCGAGCCCGGATCGATGACTCCGCAGAGCTGGGTCGTAACCCGTACCTGGCGCCCGAGGAACGGGTAGTCACGCCTGTCTGCGCGGTCGCTGAGCAGCAGGTCGTCGTCTCCAACCAGCGCCCCAGCCCCGAGGTGCCGATCCAACACGGCGAAGGCCTCATCAGCACGAATCGGGCCGTACAGTGCCGTGCGGCCATCGCTGACGATCTCCACCAGCGGCTCCCGGTGGCACGCGCCGAGGCAGCCCGTGGGCTGGACGATCACCCTACCCGGGCGCTCATTGGCGTAGTCCCGAGCACGGGCGAGCGTGTCGCCTGAGCCGGCTGCCAGCCCACAGCTCGAAACCCCAACCCGGACAAGAGCGGTCATTCCCCGCCCTCGACCGTCGGTGCCTCAGTCCCAACGAGCGTCCGGAGGAGGTCGCGCAGGCTATCGATCGTTTGGCGACCGTGCAGCGTGTCACCCACCACCACCACCGGCGCCAGGCTGCACGCCCCCATGCAGGCCACAGACTCCAGGGTGACTGCCCCATCAGGCGTGGTCTCCGCCTCGTGAATGCCTAGCTGAGACTCAGCCGCGGTGAGCAGCCGCGCGGAACCCCCCACGTGGCAGGCGGTACCTTTGCAGATGCGGACCAGGCTCCGCCCGGGTGGTCGGAGGCGGAACAGATTGTAGAAGGTTGCCACGCCGTACACACGGCTCAGCGGCACGCCCAGAACCCGGGCCGCGTGTTGCAGCGCCAGCGGCGGCAGGTAGCCGTAGCGGTCCTGAATCCGCTCCAGAGCCGGGATCAGGCCGCCACGCACCCCACGTTGCTCGGCAAGGATCCCTGCCAGATCCGGCGCCGGCCCACCTGCGAGCGGATCCGGCTGGTAAGTCCACCGCCGTCGACGCCCGCTAAGGCTGTTGTCCGTCACGCCCTCGCTCCACCGGCCCGCTCAGCTCCGATGCCTCACTCCCCCGCAAGTAGACAAACCAGTACACCGTGGCTACGAGCACCGCACCGCCGATGACGTTACCAAGGGTCACGGGTGCAAGGTTGGCAACGAAGCCACCCCAGTCCACCGCGCCGAAGTCGGTGGGTTGGCGCGATATCGACTGCCAGAAACCGGCCGGCGCCAGGTTTCGAATCAAGATCCCCAGCGGGATGAAGTACATGTTGGCCACGCTGTGCTCAAAACCCATGGCGACGAACGCGGTGATGGGGGGAACCACGGCCAGGATCCGATCCGTGGTGGAGCGGGCACTGAGGCTCATCCAGACGGCCAGGCACACGAGCAGATTGCACAAGACACCCAGCGCGGTGGCCTCCGGCCAGTAAAGAGCGGCTTTGGTGTTCGCGATCGAGAGGGCCGTGAGCCCGACGGCGCCGCCGCCGAATGCGTACTGGCCGCTGAGGAACACGAGAACCGCCACGCCAAGGGCTCCCACGAGGTTACCGGCGTAGACAACCACCCAGTTCCGCAGCATATCTGCGAGCGGCAGCCGCCCGGCTGCCCAGGCCATGACGATCAGCGTGTTCCCGGTAAAAAGCTCAGCTCCGCCAACCACGACGAGTACCAGCCCCAGCGAGAAGGACACACCCGCCAGCAGACGGACGACGCCGTACGGCAGCAGGTTGCTGGCTCCTGATGCGACAGTGGTTGAGAACGCCGCGCCAAGCGAGATGAACGCGCCCGCCAGAATCGCGAGGACGAACGCCTGCACGGTGGGCAACCGTGCCTTGCGCACACCCACGTCTTCTGCCCTGCGGGCCATTTCCTGCGGGACCAGGGCGTCCACATTCAGGACGATTCCGGGTTGTTCGTGCGTCACCGCCGTGGCCATGACATCACGCCCCTCCCCTCCCAACGATGGGCCCATTGTGCTCGGAGCCAGGTTTGCCAGGACAGGGGCATCCGTCATTCACATCGTGGGACGTGGTGCGGCCCACGTCAGACGGCCCTCATCCGCTTGTGCACGGTGTCCGCGAGTACGACGGCCGGCGCCGCGAGCAACGCCATCGCCCATCCCAGCGGAGACGGGCCAGCGTGGCCGACCACAGCCGCGATGGGGTCAACGTAGAGCAGCACCAGAAGCAGGCCCAGCTCGGCGACCACACCCGCCAACAGGAGGGGGTTCGATGTGAGCCGCGCGGCCCCAGCCCAGCGCCGCGTGTCCCGACAGGCGATCGCGGCGGCAGCCTGGCCAATGACGACCGCCGCGAATGCAGTGCCGGAAGCCGCCAGCAGCAGGCCGGTATCCAACGGCTGCCCGGGCCACCACCCACCCGCCAACAACACCGTGGCAAAGGCCAGCATCTCCATGAACGCCTCAACGGGGCCCAATACCAGAAACGCGCGCCGCAGCAGATCCGGATCCAGCAGGTGACCGCGCGACGGACGCTGATGCAAGGTATCCCGGCCGGGCGGCTCAACCCCCAGGCCCAGCGCGGGAAGCTGATCCGTCCCTACGTCCAGCAGCAGCACCTGGAGCACGCCAAGCGCGAGCGGCACGGTACCCGCGCTCAACGCCCACACGGCAAAGGGCGCAAGCTCAGCCACGTTATCCACGAGATGGTAGGTCAGGAATCTACGGATGTTGGCAAAAGTAGACCGGCCCTGCTCGATGGCCGCGACGATGGTGGCGAAGTCATCGTCGAGCAACACGAGATCAGAGGCTTCGCGTGCCACGTCCGTCCCGCTCAACCCCATGGCTATCCCAATGTCAGCCTCGCGCAGCGCCGGCCCATCGTTCACACCGTCACCCGTCATGGCCACGACGTGGCCCCTGACGCGCAACGCGCGCGCAATTCGCAGTTTGTCCTCCGGGTCGACCCGGCTCACGATCACACCATCGTGGTCCAGCAGACGGCCCAGCTCTGCATCATCCACGGGGAGCTCTGTCCCCTGGATCACCAGGGGCTGCCCTGCGACCAGCCCGACTTCCCGCGCGATGGCCAACGCCGTCCCCGGGTGATCACCGGTGATCATGGCCACGCGGATGCCCGCCCCTCGGCACGCCTGGATCGCGGCAGCCGCGCCGGTTCGGGGCGGATCCTCCAGGCCAACGAGCCCCAGAAGCTCCAGCGACTGCTCGGCCTCCGCGGCGGAGGGCCAGGCCTCACCAGGCGGCGCATCACGGCGCGCCACTGCCAGGACGCGTAGACCCCGCTCCGCCATCTCGTTCAACACTTCTGTCGCGCCTGCGATCTCGCCGCAGAGGGGCAATACAGCGTCGGGAGCGCCCTTGGTCAACAGGCCCTGGTCGCTCACAAGCACGGACATTCGCCGACGCCTGGCATCGAATGGATAGCGCGCGAGCACGTGTGCCCCGCTGTCCTGATCGGAGACATCCACGCCGAGACGGCGCGCCAGCACGTCCAGCGCAACCTCCATGGGATCGCCGCGCCCCTGCCACCGACCATCTACTCGATCCAGCCGGCCGCTGGAGCACAGCACCGCGGCACCGGCCAACCGCTGCGTAGCGGGCATCAGATGCTCGTCCAGCGCGATCTTGGCCGAAGGATCAATCCCATTTGGGCTGATCTCTGCCGATCCAGACGGCGTCCACGTCTCCACCACCGCCATCTCATTTCGGGTGAGTGTGCCCGTCTTGTCCGTGCAGATGAAGGTGGTGGACCCAAGAGTCTGCACGGACTCCAATCGCCGGACCAGAGCTTTGCGCCCAGCCATGCGCTGGGCACCGACCGCTAGAGACAGCGTCACTGTTGGCAGCAAACCCTCCGGAACCAGCGCAACGGTGACACCTATGGCGAACAGGAAACCCTGCGCGGGCGGTAATCCAAGTGCCACCGAGACCACGAAAAACGAGAGGCCCACCGCAACGGCAATCAAGGCGATGATCCGGACCACGCGGCTCAGCTCGCGCGCCAGCGGACTCGCCGGGCGACGTCCGCCGGTTGCCAGGCGTGCAATCTGAGCGAGCCGCGTCTTGCCACCCGTGGCGATCACCGTGCCGCGGCCTTCTCCCTCCACAACGAACGTCCCCGCGAACACGCGGTCGCCCGAATCTGGCCTGGTCGGCACGCTCTCACCCGTGAGCATCGACATCTCCACGGAGAGGGCATGGACGGAGCCTAGCTCGATATCGGCGCTGATCCGGTCCCCGGGCGCAAGGACCACAAGGTCGCCCCTCACCAGGTCGGCGGCGTCCACCAGCCGTTCGCGTCCTCCCCGGATCACCAGCGCCTGGCGAGGCAGCAGTTGATGGAGACGCTGAGCCGCGCGATCGGCGCGGTGCTCCTGCACAAAGGCGAAGATGCCGTTGATCAGGATGATCGTGAAGATGGCCCAGCCGAGCTGCGGCATCTGGGCGACGAACGCGAGCAGCCCGGCGATCCAGAGGAGAATCGCGAAGAAGTGGGTGACCTGAAACAGGAACAACCGCCAGGCGGGCGGCGGTGGTGTGGTGGGCAGGGTGTTGGGTCCGTCTCTTTCCAGACGGGCGCGAGCCTCCTCGTCGCTGAGCCCCCAGTCCGACTCATCCGCTGCATGCGCGGTCAACGCGGGCTTGCTGGTCGGCGGAACGTCCGGCATAGCAATTCATGGTATTGCGACCGCGGGTTCCCGCGTAGGGGACAGGTGTCCTAGCGTCAGGACGGCGGCCGCCCGGTGCGGCTGGTACGATGGTTGGTCTCACAGCGCCGCGCAGCAACACTCAACGCAAGTCGCGCACCGATCCGGAGGAGTGGCCCATGCCCACCATCAGCGCAGCAATGGTCTCCAGACTCCGTGCACTGGCAGAACCACGCTGGTCTCCAGACGGCCAGTGGCTGGCCTACCTGGAAAGCTTCGATGGCCGCGGCGACATTATGTTGGTACCGGCGGGCGGTGGGGCCACGCGCAGGCTCACTTCAGAGCCTGGCGCCCAGCGGTCAGCTTCGTACGGTGGCGGTGTCTACTGCTGGGTCAACCCAAAGCTCATTGCGTTCGCCTCGCCTGACGGGCAGCTTTACGCGCAACCGGTGGTAGGGGGGCTATCCCGCAAGCTCACGGATGTCTCCGGTCGGTGCACCGCGCCCGTTGCCAGCGCGGACGGCTCGCGACTGGCCGTCATGGTGAGCACACACGACAGCCAGTCGATCGCCGTGGTGCCAACAGCCGGGCCACACTGGCCATCCCGCGTCAGCCACGGCGGGGACTTCACGTTTGATCCATGCTGGTCGCCGGACGGACACATCGCCTGGCACGAATGGAGCGTGCCGAACATGTCCTGGGACGGTGGGCAGATCTGTATGGCGAGTCCGCTTGGGGAAGTCACGACCGTAGACGGCGGGCCTGACATCTCCGTGTCCCAGCCCAGATTCTCGCCAGACGGCTCGGCGCTGACGTACATCAGCGATCGCGGCGGTTGGTGGAACATATGGCTCTTCGATGTCTCGAAAGGCAAGACGCGCCCGCTGGTTGAGGAGGAAGCCGAGCACGGCGGACCGGTGTGGGGCCCGGGCGGGATGCGCTACGCCTGGTCTCCCACCGGCGGCGAGATTGCCTTCATCCGAACGTCCGAGGGACGATCCACCGTCCAGATTGTGGACGTCACCACAGGCGATCGCCGCGCCGTGGGGCCAGACGGCGGCTCAGTGCAGGCCGTGTCCTGGTCACCGATTGGCGATCGGTTGGCGCTGCTTTGGAGCAGATCGGACCGGCCAACGCGAGTGAGCATTCTGCACCTTGCATCCGGGGCGCTGCAGGATGTTGCGCTGGGTGCCGCGGAGGGATATGAGGCGGCCGCAACGCCTGCGCCTGAGAATGTGACCTGGCCCAGCACAGATGGTGCGCTTGTCCACGGGCTTCTGTGGCGACCACGTGGCGCCACACGTCCCCCTCTACTCGTGCGGGTGCACGGCGGGCCAAATGGGCACGTTGAGGCAGGGTTTGACCCACGAACGAGCTATTGGGTGGACCGCGGCTGGGCCGTGCTTCAGGTGAACTACCGTGGCAGCAGCGGCTACGGCCGAGCATACCTCCAGGCTTTGCGCAACAACTGGTGCATCCTGGACGCGAACGACGCCGCCAGTGGCGCGCGCCACCTTGCCCAGAGCGGCTGGGTGGATGGAGATCGGATGGCGATCACGGGAGGCAGTGCCGGTGGCACAACCACATTGCTGGCCCTGGCTCATCATCCGGATGTGTTCGCGGCCGGTATCGACCTCTACGGCGTGGCGGATCTGTTTGCACTCAGCGAGCAAACACACCGCTTCGAGGCGCATTACCTGGACACGATGATCGGACCGCTGCCAGACAGCTATGCCTTGTACCGGGACCGCTCGCCGGTGAACCTCACCGATCGGATCACCAAACCGCTGCTGATCCTCCAGGGTGACAGCGACGAGGTGGTGCCCAGGGCGCAGAGCGAGGCGATTCAGCGTCGGCTGGAGGGGAGGGACGTTCCGGTTGAGCTAGTGATCTACGAGGGTGAAGGCCACGGCTGGCACAAAATCAGCACAGTCGAGGATGAGCTGGCGCGCTCAGAGCGGTTTCTGAAGCGCCACGTGCTGAGAATCGCGACCTAGGCACTCTGTGGCAGGCGCTTGACTGCACGGCCAGCCGTCCAGCGGGCCACGGTGTCCCTGAGCTGGGCCAACGACGCGGGCTTCGACACGTAGTCATCCATGCCCGCGGCGAGACACCGCTCGCGGTCCCCAGACATCGCCGCCGCCGTCATCGCAATAATCGGGACTCGCGACCGGCCCTCCGTGGCCTCGCGCTCTCGGATCAGCTCCGTGGCCTCAAACCCATCCATGACGGGCATTTGGCAGTCCATCAGGACGAGGTCAAACGCGCGAACCCCGGTTACCTCTACGGCCGCTTTGCCATCATTCACCGCCTCGGCCTCAAATCCGAGGCGCGCCAAGAGTCGCAGAGTCACCTTCTGATTTACCAGGTTGTCCTCCACCAACAACAACCGTAGTCTGTCGGTGTGCGCGGCGCCATCAGATCGCGCCACAACATCGCCACGGGGACCGTACGTGCCTGAGCGACCTGTAGCACGGACCAGTGTGTCGTAGAGGTGCAACGCACGGACCGGCTTCTGTAAGGCAAGGACGTTGGCCGGGATGCTCGCGGCCGTGGCGGCAGCCGCTCTCTGGAGGGTCAACCGGACGAGCGCCGTGCTGGACAGCGACGGGTCAGACTGAACCACCGCCATCAGCTCCTCTCCCGAGTCACCCACCGTCATGGCTTCAGCCACCAGAACGTCAAAGCGCGTGCCTCGCTGCGCGGCTCCGCGTAGCGCGTCCAGTGCCGCCTCAGCGGTGGGCGCGCAGCGCGCCTGAACACCCCAGACGCGCGCGTGCTGTTCCAACACACGACACAGTGCAGGGTTGTCGTCCACCACCAGCAACCGCAGGCCCCGCAGGGCGCCGCCGGGAACAGGCGGCGCCCCTAGCGGCGCGACGCGAACGCTGAACCGCATCACCACGCTCGTCCCAAGGTCGACCGCGGACTGTATTGAAAGCTCTCCGCCCATCCGCTTGACTATCTGGTGGCTACGAGGAATGCCAAGTCCCATTCCGCTGAGCAGCGAGAACGGCCCCCTCGCGATCTGGGAGAATGGCCGGAAGACCAGCTCGAGCTGCTCCGGGCTCATGCCAGAGCCCGTGTCGCGAATCTCGATCTCCACGTCGACCTCGCCTGCCCGGCTCCTCAACAGTCGCGTACGTAGGACGATCTCGCCCTGCGAGGTGAATCTTACGGAGTTGTCCGCGATGCACTCGAGCACCTGGCGGAGGCGGCCGCCATCGAGGATTAGAGACGAAGGCATCTCCGGATCGAGATCCACGAGCACTTCCACGTCTCCCGCGTGAGCGCGTACCGCGACCGCGTCCGCAACGTCCTCGAGCACGGCACCGATATCACAGGGTCCCTCTGCTGTCTCCGAGATTGGTGCCTCTGGATCCGCGGCCTCAACCACGTTCCCAACCATCGTGAGGAGGACTCCCGCCCCCTGGCCCACACTGTCCAACAGCTCGCGTTGCCGGGCGGACAGCGTGGACTCATTCAGCAACTCGAGTGCCCCCACAATACTGGTAAGCGGAGTCCTGATCTCCTGGCTCACGTGCGAGAGGAACGTGTTTCGCACGCGGTCGGCGTCCGCCGCGAGATCGGACAGCGTCTTTGCCTCGCGCGCGGAGTCGCCCAGTCTGGCATAGGTAGCCTCAAGGTCACGGTAGGCGCGTTCTCTCTTTCGCGTTGCCACCAGGACCAGGACCACGGTGCTGAGCAACACCGGAATCTCCGCCAGCTCCTGTGGTTGCGTGGTTCCGCGCGCCACCGCCCAGCCTACGGCGACCGCGGCGATCGGCGCGCAGACACCAACTCTGACAAGCGACTCCCGCAAGGACCACCGGAGACCACCGAGCGTAAGCAACAGGAACACGGCGTGGAACGCCAGCACAAGCTGCACGTCCCACACCGCCAGAATAAGGCACGCGGCAAGCCCAGCGTCGATCCAGCCGATCGAGCGCGCAATGCGATTCGTCACGTCGTTCGTAGAAGGTCCCAGTTCGCGCGGCCACGCCGTGCGCTCGTCTCGTCGGCGCCACCCCCGCTGTCGCACGTCACCGAACAAGCGATAATGTCAACGGCCATCCAGGATGGAACGGGACGGCGCGGATGGGGACGACCACGCCGCATCACATCCGTCGAAGGACCAGGATCTCCGGCCGCGTCGCTTGCGCGTTCGCGGCGAGGTCCACCTGGATACGCTCCTCCAGCGTCCAGGCACGAGCGGCCTCCAGCCCCGCGTCGAGGGCCGCTCGACGCGTGGTCAGCACTACAAACCTGGCTCCAGACCTGGCAATGCGCGCCGTTTCAGCCAGCAGCTCCGTTTCGAACGCCCGGGGCCTGCGCGGCGACGGACGGTGTCCGAACGGAAGGTCGGCTGTGAGAGACGTGGCCCACCCGGACGGTAGTGGAAGCTTCGCCACATCCCCGCGAACGACTTGCACGGTATCCACAACCGCCGCGGCGAGATTTCTCGCCGCACACGTCAGCGCCCCGGGGTCGATGTCGCACGCAACTCCCGCGCTCCAGGGGCCGCGACGCGCCCTTTCGATGGTTATGGAGGCGGAACCGCAACAGAGGTTCACCCACTGATCGTCCGGCCGCGGACGAGTCAACAACGCCATGACCGAGGCGACAGGTCCGTTGAGCGCGTCAGGCCGATCACATACCCGCCAATCTCGGGCTGACAATGGTCGAGGCGTGATCCGCGCGGACAGCTCAAAGCCAGAGCTATCAACAGGGCGCAATCGAACCGACAGATCCGCGCCACCGGGATGCTCCTGCAGCCTGGTCTCCATCGCGAGCCGCTGTCTGAAGCGTCGCAACACAGCGCTATCCCGTCCCGCCGCGTGGACCCGGAACGACTTGAAGGCGCCCGCGCGGTTCGTCGATCGAGCCCTGCGTACGACAGCGGAGAGACGACGGAAGACGCCGTCATCGAGCGCGGCGCTCGGCCGAGGAAGGTTTGCGGCGACGACCACTTCCACCGATCCGACCACCCGGAGCCCGGCCAGCATCTGCCAGGGGCCGGCGTATCGAAAACGAACCACGCCATCGCCCCGCTCCAGAACGTGCGCACCAAGCTCCGTCAGCTCACGAGCCATGAACGGCTCCAGGCCCCGGATGCCGCGCGCGACGAAATTGTCGGGCGGGGTCACCGCATTCCGCGCCGGCTCCGCCGGCGCCGAGGCATCAGGATGCGAGCGCGAACGAACGCTCCGCTGCATCCGCGATCATCCGACCAATCGCCAGCGAGGACGTGGCGGCCGGCGACGGAGCGTTGCGGACGTGCACGATCCGATCTGACGACTGAATGATGAAGTCATCGACCAGCTTCCCAGTGATGTCCAGCACCTGCGCGCGGACTCCGGAGGGCCCTGGCTCACAATCGTCCAGCGTCACCTCCGGCACGTACTTCTGGCACTCTTGAACGAACAGGCGCATGCTGAAATCGCGAACCATCTCGTGCATACCCACCCGCCAGTACTTCCTGGCCAGCGCCCAGAAGCCGGGGTATGTAAACGTCTCCACGTTGTCCCGCAGGTTCACGTCCAACCGGCCGTAGCCCTCTCGGGCAAAGGCCAGCACCGCGTTTGGCCCCATCCACACCTCGCCGTTCATCCGCCTGGTGAAGTGGACGCCCAGGAATGGGAACGAGGGGTCCGGCACTGGATAGATGTTGCCTTTGGTGAGATACCGCTTGCCGGGCTTGAGCTGAAGGTAGTCGCCTCGGAACGGAACGATCTGGAGGTCACTGGGCGCACGGGTCATCCGCGCTAGCCGATCCGAGTGGAGGCCTCCGCACGTCACGAGGTACCGGCACGGCACGATATCGAACGGCGTCTTGAGCAGGACCCACTCGCCTTTGCGCCCGATTGACGTGACCTCGTACCCGGTGAGGATCTCGCCACCGAGCGCGATGACATCTTCCGCATAGTGCCTGGCCACTAGCCCCCAGTCCACAATGCCAGTGTCCGGTGACCAGAGCGCCTTGATGCCAAATGCGTGCGGCTCGATCTCGGCCAGCCGCTCTGGACCGATCATCTCAATTCCTGGCACACCGTTGGCGGTGCCCCGTCGGTACAGCTCCTCCAGCCGCGGGATCTCATCATCGGTGGTAGCCACCACAACCTTGCCGCATCGCTCGAACGGGATGCCCTTCTCCTCGAAATAGTCGTACGCCGCCTGGCGGCCCTCCGCGCACAATCTGGCCTTGAGCGATCCGGGCGCGTAGTAGAGCCCACCGTGGACCACGCCGCTGTTGTGTCCAGTCTGGTGCTGGCCCGTTACGGGCTCCTTCTCCAGAATTGCCAGACGCTGCCCAGGTTGACGACGGAGCAGCTCGCGCGCCGTGGCCAGGCCCACGATGCCTCCGCCAACCACCACCACGTCATACCCACGCTCAGCCATCTAATCGAGTCCTCCGTGCGCGGAAGATAGCACACGTGCACGCGCCACCCGCCGTCTTCACCGGGGTTAAGTCTCCGTGAAGTTCAGCGCACTTCAGATGAACAGTGGTGGAAGCGGCGGTAGAATCGAGTCATGAGTCGCTCAATCCTGGTTGTGGACGATGACCTAAGCATCCTGCGCGTGATGAAGCGCGGCCTCGGGTTCGAGGGTTTCCAGGTGGATGTCGCGACGACCGGCGAGGATGCGCTGGCCTCGGTGCGTCAGCGAGAGCCGGATCTGATCATTCTGGATTTGATGCTGCCAGGGATCGATGGCGTGGAGGTGTGCAAGCGCCTCCGAAAGGGTGTAGACATCCCCATCCTCATGCTGACGGCGCGGGACCAGGTCCGCGACAAGGTCGCGGGACTAGACGCGGGCGCGGATGACTATCTCGCGAAACCGTTTGTGTTTGAGGAGCTGGTGGCTCGCGTGCGGGCGCTGCTTCGGCGCGCGGCCACGGACACCGTGGAGGTCCTGCGCATGGCAGACCTCACCCTGGATCCCGGCAGCAGAGACGTCTTGCGTGGCTCGCGCCGCCTCATCCTCACGACACGCGAGTTCGAGCTGCTCGAGTTCTTCATGCATCACCCACGCCAGGTGCTGACGCGTGAGCTCATCTTTCAGCGCGTCTGGGGGTTTGACTTCCTGGGCGAATCAAACGTGATCGACGTGCACGTCCGAGCGCTGCGTGAGAAGCTGGAGCTAGAGGGCGAACCGCGCCTCATCCAGACTATTAGAGGGGCCGGCTACGCGCTGCGCGCCGACTGACCCGCCGACCCGCATTCGCCACGCCAGGCGCCTGGCCTGACATGTCGCTACGCCTTCGACTGACGCTCTGGTACGGCACCCTGCTCACGGGCGCGCTGGTCGCGTTTGGCTGCGTCGTGTACGTCATGCTGAGCGCGAGTCTCCACGCCAGACTGGATGACGCGATCCGCCTGAGAGCGAGCCAGATCGCACGGTCCATGAGCCCAGGGGCGGACGGCCTGCTCTCCAATGACGATATCGAGGCTGCGCAGCTCCGTGGACGGACCGTCCTGGACGCAACACCGGAGCTGTACGTGCAGATCTACAACAGCTCCGGCGAGCTCGTGGGCGCCTCCAGCACCAGATTCCCGATAGACCCGGAGCTGCTGCTGCAGGCGCTGGACAACACCGAGAGCCTGACCACGTTGCCAGTAGGCGGGGGGCGACGACTCCGCGTGATCACCCTTCCGCTAGCTACGGATACCCAGGTCTACGGCGCGGTCCAGGTGGGAGACACGCTGGATGCGGTGGACCAGACGTTGGCCCAGGTTCGCACAGTCCTCACGGCCGTATCCACAGTGGTGATCGCGCTGGGCATTTCTGGGGGGCTCGCGCTGGCGGGACGCGCGCTCGCACCGATCAGACAGCTCAGCGGCCTGGCACGACGCATCACGGCCACCGGCGACTACAGCAGCCGCCTGGTCAGCCCGCGGCGACCGGATGAAGTGGGCGAGCTCGTGGAAACGTTCAACGCCATGATCGGGAAAGTGGAGTGGAGCCTGGCAGAACAGCGTCGCTTCCTCGCAGATACGTCGCACGAGCTACGGACGCCGCTCACGGTGATCCGGGCAAACCTGGGGTTTCTATGGCGCGACACAGATGCCATGACCAGGGCGGAGTGCCTGAGCGAGGCAGAGTCAGAGGCCGCCAGGATGAGCCGCCTGGTGGCCGATCTCCTCTTGCTCAGCCAGCCCGACGCATCCGAAGTGTCGCGGCACGAAGCGCTTGACCTGGCCAACATTCTGGAGCTGGTCGTAGACCAGGCCCGCGCTCAGGCCGACGGACGAGCTGTGGATCTAAACGTAGGGTCACGGCCCCGGGTGCTCGCGGACGGCGATCGGCTGCGGCAAGTGTTCTGGAACCTGCTAGGCAACGCCATCACGCACACACCGCCCGGGACGCACATCGCCGTCGGGCTCGATGTCACCGCCGAAGGCGCCAGCGTCTCCGTCTCAGATGATGGCCCCGGCATCGGGAATGAGCACCTGGGGCGGGTCTTCGACCGTTTCTACCGTGTGGACAAAGCACGCGCACGCAGTACGGGAGGAGCCGGATTGGGACTGGCCATCGTCAAACACATCGTTACCGCGCACGGCGGGGCGGTGACGGTAGAGAGCCAGCCGGGTCGCGGCACGACCTTCACGGTCACGCTGCCCGTGCTGGCGTCGCATCTCACCTCGGATTCCACGGCCATGGCGGCAAACCCGCGCGCGCACGAGGCCTCGGTGAGCCATGCCTAAGCGCCTGATGCTGGCGGCGATTGCCGTTCTACTGCTGTCGCGATTCGCGGCAGTCCAGGCTGCCATCCCTATGATGGTCGCGGATGGGACGCTACCCGGCGGGGCAAGTATCGTGGCCAGCGCGGATGACTCGGCGATTGCCGTGCTCAAGTACGTCGAGATGTCGGATGACGGCCCGCGGGAGATCCTGGTGGAAGCTGGCGCGAAGGTGGAGTGCCTGGGAAAGCTCTTCGGTGGGCAGGCCGCGCGGGTCTCTGGGCAAGCGACGGACAGCGCCAACGCGCGCGAGCCACTGAGTGCGCAGCTCTATCTGGTTGATGGGGCTGACAGGGGCCCCGACAGACTGAGTCTGAAGCTCACCCGGCGTAACGGCTCCATCGTGCACTTCGTTCCGATGACGGACCTGGAGGCTGGCGATATCGCCGTCAACTGCGGCGGCTAGTGGTACAAACCACCGGCCATGCTGCGATTGACGGATATCAGCAAGTCCTACGGCGTTCAGACGGTGCTGCACGGAGCCACGCTGGCCGTGACGCCCGCGGAGAAAGTCGCCCTCATCGGTGCCAACGGCGCCGGTAAGACCACGTTGCTGCGGATCATCGCTGGCGAAGAGGAACCAGACCAGGGCCACGTGTCGCTGACCAATGGTTGGACCGTGGGTTATCTGCCGCAGGACAGCGGCGTGCAGGACGATCGTACGCTGCGCGACGAGATGGCGGCTGCGCAGGCCGAGCTGAATGCGATCCAGGCTGAGCTCAACGAGATCGAGACCGCACTCGCGAGCACGGGCGAGCCGGCGGAGCTCGACCGGCTGGTTCACGACCAGGCAGATCTGATGACGAGATTCGAGCTTCGGGGAGGCTTCAGCCTGGAGGCTCAGGTCCACCGCGTGCTTGCCGGCCTGGGATTTAGACCAGAGGACGTAGACCGCCCCGCTCGGGAGTTCTCCGGCGGCTGGCGCGCCAGGATCGCTCTGGCCAAGCTGCTCGTGCACTCGCCCGACCTGCTCTTGTTCGACGAACCCACCAACCACCTGGATCTCGCCGCCGTGGAGTGGCTCGAGAGCTACCTGCGCAACTCGCGCGCGGCCGCGATGGTCGTATCTCACGATCGACTGTTCCTCGACCGGGCCATGAACCGGACCATCGAGCTGGAGCGAGCAGCACTCACCGCCTACGCTGGCAGCTATAGCTACTACGTCCAGGAGAAGAACCGTCGCGCGGAGACCCAGCGCGCCGCGTTTGAGCGGCAACAACGTGAGCTCGCTCGCCAGGAGCGGTTCATCGAGCGGTTCCGAGCCAAGGCGACGAAGGCCGCTCAGGTCAAGAGCCGTGAAAAGATGCTCTCCAAGATCGAACGCCTCGAGGCCCCGCCGCCCGCGGTGGACACGATCGCGCTGAAGTTCCCGCCGGCCCGGCCCAGCAACCAGGAGGTGCTGCGGCTGGAGAACGTCTCCAAAGCGTATGGCGAACGGCGTGTGCTGGATCGGGTAAGTCTCACGCTCGAGCGCGGGGAGCGTCTGGCACTGGTTGGGCCGAACGGCGCGGGGAAGTCCACTCTACTGCGCTTGTTGGCGGGTGTCGAATCTCCGGATGGCGGCAGGCTGGATCTGGGGATTGGCGTCACCGCGGCCTACTACGCCCAGGATCAGGCAGACGTGTTGGACGTGGGCAACACGGTGCTTGGTGAGCTGTCCGATCACGCCCCGCCCGGGTGGGGCGAGACCGCGCTCCGCACCCTGCTCGGGCGATTCTGCTTCACCGGCGATGACGCGTACAAGCCCATCTCCGTCCTATCCGGCGGAGAACGCAGCCGACTCGCGATCGCGAAGCTCCTTCTCCGCCCGGCGAATCTGCTGATCCTCGACGAGCCAACCAACCACCTGGACCTGGCCTCACGCGAGGAGTTGGAAAAAGCCATCAAGACGTTTGCGGGAGCCGTGGTGTTCGCTAGCCATGACCGCTACTTCATGGACCGCCTAGCCACGAAGGTGGGCGAGATCGGCGCAGGAGCGCTCCGCGTCTTCCTGGGGAACTACACCGCGTATCGCGAGCAGGGGATTGCCGTTGGGGGCTCGCGACCGGCCGCGCCGGCCGCCCAGACGGCGGAAGCCCCGGCCCTGAAGCCACGCTCCACGGAATCACGCGGCGGCCGCCGCGAGCCGGAGCGAGCGGAGCGTGAGATGGGGAAGATTGAAGGTGAGCTGGACGCCCTGGCGCAGCGCCGAGCTGAGGTGGAGGCGGCGCTGGCGGATCCTGAGCACTACACGGCAGCAGGTCAAATCGAGGATCTGGCCACCGAGCACGCAGCGCTGGAGCAGCGCCGGGTTGAGCTAGAGTCGCGCTGGGAGGAGCTCTCCGAGATCGTGCTGGAGGCCAGCGCCTAGCGGAGCGGTGAAGCGGGGCCCGAAGACGGGCCCCGCCACACGTCAGACCGGCATCGTGCGGCCGGAGTGCTTCCGACCGATCTCCGCGGCCGCCAGTCCGCTGGAGCCCGCGCAGATCCGCACACCCTCATCGATGCGGTCAGCGACGTTCTCGGGCGAGACCGCCTCGAGAAACTTGATCCCGGAGGCCTTGACCGCCGCGAACACCCGGTTGCGGGCAGCCCACATCTCCGGCGGGTAGGGCGGATCGTGGTTGTCCGCGTAGCCAAACGACATGCCCATGTCCCCCGGCCCCCACTCTGCAAACGCGAGGCCGGGCACCCGCAACGTGGCCTCGCAGTTGGCCAACGCGCGCAGATTCTCGATCTTCACTCCCAGAAGCAGCTCACCGTCTGGGTTCAGCGGCCACGGCTCAGCCTTGGCCAGATAGTCGTGTACGGACACGCCCCAGACTCCAGCCGCGTGACGCTGTCCACCGTTCCCGCGACGGCCAACGCCCAGACCCTCACGCTCGCCCACGCCTTGCTTTTGGAACGAATAGCGGGCGCCCTCAACAAAGGCTCGCACTGCACCCGGGGTCTCGGCCGCGCAGAGCAGGACGCCGTGGATGCCAGTCGCCAGCACCTGCTTGATCATCCAGGCGTTGGCGCGCATCACGTACTCATCGGTAGCGTCCGTCGGCAAGGTGCAAATCACTGCTGGAGTGCGGTGCCCGCTGCGGGTGGGGCCGGCGTCCACAAGGCCCCGCATGAACTCGGAGAGCGCCGCCACGTCAAACGGGCCGTGCTCCATCTCGTAGTTGATAAAGTCCGCCCACGTCCCCGCCATCTTCTTGCCACCTTCGTAGCCCCGATCTCGCGGATCGTGGCCTACGCCGGTGTAATAGACGGGTTGGTCCTGGGCGAGCAGCTCGATTGCTCGGTTGATCCTTCCCACGGATGTCTCCCTGGCGTATCGCCGGGGCCAGGGTACCACGAAACCGAGCATAGGGGACATACGACGCGCGAGTCGCTCCTTCGCAACGCCGCGACCGCGGTCGGCGCCGAACCGGACTACGGCCGCGGCCGCCAGCGAGCGTAGCGAAACGCGGTCTGGACCAGCTTAAAGCCGGCCAACACGGTACCCTTGAGCGTGCCGCCCACTTTTGAGCGTCCACCCGCACGCGGGCGATAGGGGACGTTCACCTGTTCAATGCGGTAGCCGGCGCGGGCGGCTTTGACAATCATCTCCGTGGTCCAGCCGTACGTCATTTCTTGCATTCCCAGCGCGGTCAGTCCCTCCCGGCGGATGGCTTTGAATGACGGTAAGTCTGCCAGGGGAGCACCCGTCAGACCGCCCACCAGCGCGGCGACTGCGCGGTTTCCCAGCCGCTGATGCAGAGGAAGCGCGTTCCGGGCACGGCTCAGGTCGCGGCAGCCCAGAACCAGATCCGCCTCATCCCGCAGGATCGGCCCTACAACCCGACCAATCTCCCCGGGCGGATCGCTGTAGTCCCCATCAAAGAAGACCAGCACATCACCATCCGCCGCCTGGGCACCCTCCGCGCACGCCGCGCCGTAGCCCCGACGCTGCTGTACGACAACGCGGGCACCGCACTTCGCCGCGATCTCACGCGTACCGTCAGTGCTTCCTCCATCCACGACCACGATCTCGTGGCACTGACCCGGGGGCACCTCGCGCAGAACCCTCTCAATCACCTCAGCCTCGTTCCAGACGGGCACGATGCAGGTGACCCGATTGCTCATCCGTGTCCGCGCCCAGTCGGTGGTACCTCCCCCGCCACCGGCACGAGGTCATCCTGGTCCCAACGATGTGGGCGATTGGACACCGGCCTGATGATGATCATGGAGATAACGATCATCACCAACAGACTCACCACGGCAACCGGTCGGCCGTAGCCCAGCCCGTCCACCACCGCCGACCACAGTAACGGCCCGAGGATGGCAGCGAAGCGGCCGACCATGGCGTACAGCCCGTAGAACTGCCCCAGGTAGCGGGGGGGCGAAAGCTGGAGCATGAGCGGGCGATCCGCCGCGACGAGACCGCCCAGCGAGAGCCCGGCCAATGGACCCGCGAGCCAGAAGAGCCAGCCCGGCCAGTTGAGGCCGCCAATGGCCGCGATCACGCCAAAGCAGACGGCCCAGACCCAGAGCACCACGTCCAGCGTGTTCTTGGCGCCGAAGCGATCCACGGCCACGCCCCACGCCAACCCGCCGACGATCGCGGCGGCGATGCCGGCCAGCAGCAGAAGCTGGGTTTCGCGCTCGCTGAACCCGGCCTCGTTCGTGACGTAGATGCCCATGAACGCGATCATGGTGTTGGCCGCGTCAGAGTAGAAGACGCGCCCGAGGAGAAACCGGCCCAGACCAGGGTAACGGCCTACCCGGCGTGTCGTCTGGGCCAGCTCGCCTAGCGCGGCACGCATGGCCGCCAGCCCGGGTCGGGTTGCATCTGGACGCGGCACCTCCCGCACCAGGAAGAAGCACGGCAATGAGAACAGCAAGAAGAGCACCGCTGTGAGCTCAAAGACGAGCGGTTTTGCCGTGGGATCGCGAGCCAGGATCGTCAGCCCCATGCCCACGCCGATGAACGATCCAATGTAGCCCACGCCCACGCCGATCCCGCCGATTCGTCCCCGCGTCTCAGGCGTGCTGACCGAAGGCAGGAGCGCGTCGTAGAAGATCAACCCTGCCTGATAGAAGTAGTTGGCCACGACGAAGAACGCGAGCGTCCAGTACAGGCCGCCTTGCCCCAAGAACGCCGTGAACGCCACGGCAACTACCGTCGTCACAACGAGCCAGGGCATCCGACGCCTGGCCTGATCTGACATAGCGCCAAGAAGCGGTGCCGTCACGAACATCAGCCCCATTGAGAGGCTGCTGGCCAGGCCGTAGTCTCGATCCAGGCCATCCATGTCGTTGACCACCCAGAGCGGGAGGTAGATGGAGATGATGTTGAAAGAGAACAGCGTGTTCGCCAGGTCGTAGAGCGCCCAGCCAGCCACCGCCACCCAGGAGATCCCAGCCGCCTTCACGCCGTTCGCACCCGCCTCCAGCTACTCACGCTCGCGGCGAACTGTCGCCCACGGCGCGGGACAAGTCAAGCGTGGAGGGACTATCCTGTGGCACGGCCACTCTACAGTGGCCAGGTTCCGCAAACCTCGGCCCCTGGAGCGCCCGTGTTCGCCTATCACCTGGTAGCCCGAGATGACCTGAAGGGCTGGGACACCCGCTCAGACTACGTTCCGAAGGCCTTCGCCGCTGATGGGTTCATCCACTGCACGCGGGGAATGGACGCCGTGGTGGACACGGCCAATCGCTACTATCGCGATGACCCGCGCGAGTACGTGGTGCTGATGATCGACATGTATCGCATCGCCGCGCCGGTGCGCTATGAGGACCCTGATGAGCGGTATCCGCACATCCACGGTCCACTAAACTCGGATGCCGTGTTCGGGCTGTTGAAGGTCGATCGAGCCACCGATGGGACCTTCCTCGAGGTGAGCTCCGATCCGGCTGGTGTCGTAGCGGAAGACTAGGTCGCTGACAGGCAAGCACGCCCTTCTGTCACGCCGCGCGTCACAGACGCGCACACATCGCTCGATCGGGACACCTTCCGTCTAATAGTTGCGGATTCGTAGCTTCCGTCCGTCTTACGGTGACCATGCCAGGAGCCCAGCAGAGGGCTGCTGACACTGGGAGCGCCAGGACGGAGGGCGGATGAAACGAGGACTAGGTAACACACTGACGGCGTTGGTGGTGACGCTTGCCACGCTCGTCGGAACGGTAGACCAGGCGCACGGCCAAAGCTCCAACATCTCCACCACGAGCCTTTCACAGGGCCTCACACCCGCCGACCTGGTGAGCACCCTGGTGGGCGGCAACAGCCTCAGCGTGAGCAATGTCACGTACGCCGGGCACCCGCTCGCAGCAGGCCGGTTCACGGCACCAGCCAACATCATCGGCTTTCCAAGCGGCATCGTGCTGTGCTCGGGGGCGATTTCCAGCACCGCGGGCCCCAACACCGCGGACAACACCACCACGTCGTTCACCACGGCCGGGGACTCCAGTCTAGAGCAAGCCATCGGCGTACCACCGGGTACGACGTTCGACGGAGCCGTGCTGGAATTTGACTTCATCCCAACCGCGACGCCGCTGACGTTCAGCTACGTCTTTGGCTCCGAGGAATACAACGAGTTCGTGAACTCGCAGTTCAACGACACGTTTGGCTTCTTCCTCAACGGGTCAAACGTGGCGATCATCCCCGGCACGAACGTGCCGGTGGCGATCAATAACGTCAACGGCGGCAACCCGCTGGGCACCAACGCTAGCCGGTCGCAGTACTACCGCAACAACGCCCTGCCGAACGCCAGCATCAACACGCAGCTTGATGGCCTGACGGTAGTCTTCCAGGTCAACGCTCCCGTGACGCTGAACGTGGTCAACCACATCAAACTGGCGATAGCCGACACCAGCGATCGGATCCTGGATTCCTGCGTCTTCATGCAGCAGGGCTCGTTCAACGCCAACCTGCCATCGCCCGGCACCGGTGGCACGGACGTAGACAAGAGCGACCCCAAGCCCAAGAAGCTGACTGAGGAGCAGAAGCAGCAGAAGTCACGCACCGACACCAGCAGCCTGGACGACACCCGGATCGAGGGCAACGTCCTCGAGGTACGCTGCTCAAGGAGCGACGACGCCGAATTCGACGTGCAGAAGCCCAAGGACACACCCTACATCGTGGTCGGCAACCGCGACGGCCCGGTGCAGGTGCGGCTGTACGAGGACGCTAAGAACGCTTGTAAGTCCGCTAAGGCCGGCGACTACCTGAAGGGCGATGGAGAGAAGGACAACGAGCAGCTCTTTGACGCCTCCGGAATAAAGCTGTACCGCAACGGCGATAAGGTGAAGTAGCCTCACAACCCCCCGTCCGTCCCCCCCAACGGCCCGGTGCAACGGCGCACCGGGCCGCTTCCATTTCTCGGCGGTTCGGCCCCCGGGGCATTAGACGCCCGCCGCCAGGGGTGAGTACAGTCACCGCCGGGAGGGCCCGATGCCTGCGATCCGTAGCGTGCTATCGACCGTGTCGTGGTCCCAGGACTACGTGGACCGACTCCGCGAGTGCCTGGGCGCCGAGGAGTTCGTCCACACCAACGACCCGCGCGAGATCGACCGCGCGCTCCAGCGGGCGGACGTCGCCATACTGCGCGGCGACCTCGACGAACGCCATCTCGACGCGCCCGAGATTCGCTGGATCCACTGCGACCACGCCGGACTCAACAAGTCCGCCCGGCCGGCCGTATTCGAGCGGGGTCTGCTGGTGACCAGCTCCAGCGGCCGCTCTGGGCCGGCGCTTGCCGAACACGCAATGTTCTTCATGCTGCTACACGCCTACCGCTACACCCGCCTGCTGCAGGCGCAGCGCGACCACCAGTGGCGGTACGAGGGCATTGACGACTCCCGAGCGTTGATCGGGCGCACCGTGGGCATCATCGGCCTCGGCAACACCGGCCGCGAGCTTGCCACACGCGCCAAGGCGTTTGGCATGCGCGTGCTCGCCTACCGGCGTCGCGCGGAGTCCGCCCCGGGTGTCGATCGGCTCTACGCCGCTTCGCGCGGCGAGACCATCGACGAGCTGCTCCGTGAGAGCGACTTCGTAGTGTTGGCCACGCCGCTCTCTGACGCCACCCATCACCTCATCGGAACGCGCGAGCTGGGACTCATGAAGACATCCGCCGTGCTCGTGAACATGGCCCGTGGAGGCGTGGTTGACGAGTCGGCGCTGCTCGACGCGCTCCGTGCCGGCACGATCGCCGGCGCCGGCCTGGACGTGTTCGCCACGGAGCCGCTGCCGGCCGACAGCCCCGTTTGGGACACGCCCAATCTGCTGGTGACACCCCACGCCACGCCTCAGGTACCGGACCGCACCGAGAGGTCGCTCCAAATCATCAGCGAGAACGCGCGCCACTATCGGGCCGGAGAGCCAATGATCAACCAGCTCGTGCCCGAGGATGTGTACACCCGCGGCTAGCATGCGCGCCGCCGATTCGTGAGGTGAGCTCGATGTCCGACCAGTGGTGGCTGCGGCCCTTCCGCGTCTTCCAGACCAACATCCGCGAGATCGACGCGGGGCTCGACGTGGAGGCCGTCCTAGACGATATCGTTGACTTCGGCGCCAATACCTGGTTGTTGAACGCCGGCGGCATCGTGTCCTTCTACCCCTCCAGGCTGCCGTTCCAGCACCCAAGCCCGTGGCTCCGCGAGCGTGTCAGCGGCGATCTGCTGGGTGACGCCGTGGGCGCCGCCCACAAGCGCGGCGTTCGCGTGTTGGCCCGTTGCGACTTCTCGAAGGTGCACCAGGACATCTACGAGCGGCATCCAGACTGGTGCTACATCAGCCCCGCCGGCGCTCCCCAGATCTACAACGGCCTGTACTCGTGCTGCCCCAACGCCCCCTACTACCAGGAGAAAGCGTTCGAGATCATCTCCGAGATCCTCGACCGGTACGCGGTAGACGGTTTCTTCTTCAACATGTTCAACCACCCGCTTCGGGACTACTCCGGCGTTTACCACGGTCTATGCCAGTGCGCGCACTGCCACCAGCGGTTCAATCAGGCCACCGGCCTACAGCTTCCGAGCAGCGAGGATTGGAACGACCCCGCCTATCTCGCCTGGCGCGAGTGGAGCCGGTCCGTCCTGCACGATCTGGCGGGCCGCGTGCGCGAGCTCATCAAGACCCGCCGTCCTGACGTGGCGCTGGTCCTCCGCTTCAATCCGGACGTCACGATGAACGAGGTGAACAACGCCATCGATCGCCCGCTGCCCCTCTGGCGCCAGTGGGCCGGTGAGTTCGGCCGCCAGGCCCGCACGGCGTTCCCCGGGCGTCCGGCCGTCTGCAACGGCGTCATGTTCCTGGATTTCCCGTATCGATTCACCGCGGAGCAGCCCGGGTTGAACGGCTTGCACCTGGCCCAGATGTTCTCCCACGGCGTCAATCCGTGGTCGTACGTGATCGGCACAACGCGGAATCAGCCCGACCGCAAGAACTTCCCCATCGTCCGTCGAATGAACAGGTTCCACCGTGACAACGAGGACGTGTACGCGGGCCTGGCGCCCGACTCGCGGGTTGCCATCATCGAGTCGGTGCGCAGCGAGGAGCGGATCGGCAGCCTCCACGGTGGCGAGGAGGGTGTGGCCCAGGTTCTGCACGCGCGCCGGGGCGCCTACCGTGCACTCTGCGAGATGCACGTGCCCTTTGACATCTTCCCGGACGATCAACTGGTCGCGGGCCTGCGCGACGGGCGCCTCTCCCGCTATGCGGCGCTCGTGCTGCCAAACGTGGCCGTGCTGGACGAAGCGCAGGCGCAGGCGTTGGATGACTACGTGGCCGCGGGCGGTGGGCTGGTGGCCACGTATGAGACGGGCGCCTACCGCCCGGACGGGAGCCGGCGTTCCGAGCTCGCTCTCAAATCGCTGGGTGCGAGCAGGATCCTGAGCACGCGAGCGGGCCGCCGGACCATCGGCCTGTCGGACGTGCGCGGCATCAGCCGGCCGATGCGCGCCGCCTACCTCAAGGTCACCCGCCGCGAGGACCTCCCCGGCTTCGATGACACGGACTGGGTGATGCTCGATCGCGCCTTCCTCACGCTGGAGGTCCGTGCCGGCGCCACTCCCTCGCTCACCCTGATCCCTCAGTCCAGGTCCGGCCCACCGGAGAAGATCTACGTAGATCACGAGACCGACCACCCAGGGCTGCTCCACCACACGTTCGGCAAGGGCCGCACAGCCTATTTCCCCTGGCCGGTGGACGCGCTGTTCTTCGATCACAGTCTGCCCGAGCATCGCGCCCTGTTGGCCCAGGCGGTGGTCGCGGTCGCGGGTGGTCGCCAGGTGGAGACCGACGCGCGCCCGCAGGTGGAGGTGGTGGTTGGCCGGCTGCCGGACGGCGCCGCCGTCGTGCATTTGATCAACCACAGCGGCCACCAGGACCGCTCCTACCATGAACCGGTGCCAATGCACGACATCGCGCTGTCGCTGGCCGTGGAAGGCCCGATCAGGTCGGCGCACGCCCGCGTAGCGGGAACTAAGCTTGCGGTGAGCATGGTCGGGAGTCGGGCATCCTTCACGGTGCCACGGCTGGACTTGATGGAGGTAGTGGTGCTCCGGCGCTGAGCCTCTCCACCGCCGAATTCGAGGCCCAAACGCGCTATCCTTACGCCGCGCGCCGGCAGCGGCGCGTGGCAACAGGAGGAACCATGCATCTCGGCCAGACGGCGCGCCGCTCGCGACGCGCGATCCTCAAGCTGGGTCTGATGACGGCGGCGGGCTCCGTCCTCGCCGCGTGCTCCAGCAGCGCCCCGCCGCAAGCGGCGAAACCCGCCGAGGCGCCCGCGAAGCCGGCCGAGGCCGCCAAGCCAGCCGAGCCGGCCAAGCCAGCGGCCGAGCAACCCAAGGCCGCCGCGCCGGCCGCCGCGAAGGTCACCACCATGAGCTGGATCACGCCGGCCGAGGTGGGGCTGGAGCGCGACTTCTTCACGAGCTTCTACCAGGACTTCGAGAAGGCGAATCCCAACATCAAGGTTCAGGTGAGCTTCGAATCTTTCGCCGAATATCCGCTCAAGCTAGCTACGATCATGGCGGGCGGAAGCATCCCAGACCTGATCTTCCAGAACAGCACCACCATTCACGAATACGGCGCCCGCGGCGTCCTGCGCGATCTCAACCCTTACCTGCAGCGCGACAAAATCCCAGCCGATCTCTACTTCAAGCCGCTAATGCGTCAGCTCCAGGACTACAAGACCTACACCAAGCAGTGGGCCATACCGAAAGACAGCGGCACCTTCGGCGTCTACTACAACAAGGATATGTTCGATAAGGCGAGCGTGCCGTACCCAAAGAAGGACTGGACGTTCGCCGAGTTTCGCGAGACGGCAAAGAAGCTCACCTTTGACAAGAACGGCAAGCCGGCCACCAGTCCAGATTTCGATCCCGGCGCTGTGGCGCAGTGGGGTCTGGCCTGGGGCGATGGTCCGTTGCCAACTTCCAACTCCTGGCAGGGATTGGTCTACGGTGTAGCCGGTCCGTGGTTCAATGACGACTTCACCAAGGCGTTCTTCGATACACCCGAGCAGATCGACCTCATCCAGCAGCTCGCGGACATGCGCTGCAAGGATCGCTCGATCCCCGGCGCCGGAGACTCCACCGGCCAGGGTGACCCGTGGCGCAACGGCCTCACCGCCATGACCATTGGCCACCAGAGCCAGGCGTTCTTCTACAACGCGGAGAAGAAGACCTTCAAATACGACATCGCTATGTTCCCCGGCGGCAAGAACGGCCAGGTCACCACGGTGTCCTGCAGTGCCTACGCCATCCCCGTCAAGGCCCAGAATCCGGACGCGGCCTGGGAGCTTCTCAAATTCCTGACCAGCGAGCCGGTGCAGTGCAAGATCACCGATGCGAAGCGCTGGGCTAGCTCGGTGACGAACTGCCAGGACAAGCTGATTCCAGCGGATGGCAACCCACCGGGGCTGAAGGCGATCATCGTGGACCCGTTGATGGGCCGGAGTAGCGCGAAGACTACGCCAACGCTGGTGCCACCCTTCCTCAATGAGATGCGCCAGGTCTTTCGCACGGAGCTAGACGGCGTGTTCAACTGCGGCGGCGTCAACGCGGCTGAGGCGTGCAAGAAGGTCCAGACCCAGGTGATGGAGCTTCTGGACAAGGCGGCCAAGCTCTCATGACCGGGACGAAACGCGCGGATCGCTGTGCGGACGGTAGCGCGTGAGCGCCATCACCGCCGGCGGCCGCGTGGCTCAGCCAAAGTCACGGGCGCGCGGCCAGTCGAATCCACTCGCCCGGCGCGACGCGATAGACGGCTATCTGTTCATCCTGCCGTGGCTGCTGGGGTTCGTCCTCTTCACGGCCGGGCCGATGATCGCGTCTCTCGTGCTGGCGTTCGTCGACTGGGATCTGCTCTCGTCGCCAAGCTGGGCCGGGATGAAGAACATCGAGCGGTTGTTCAATGACCGCCTGGTGGGGGTCTCGCTCTACAACACGGCCTACTACACCTTCTTCAGCGTGCCCATCCGCCTCGCGCTGGCGCTGGCGGCTGCCATGCTGCTCAACAACGCCGTGCGCGGACTCGCCTTCTGGCGAACCTGCTTCTACCTGCCAGCGGTAGTCCCGGCCGTGGCCAACATCATCCTGTGGCTGTGGATGTTCAATCCCAACATGGGACTGTTCAACATGGCGCTGACGGCCGTGGGCCTGCCCCGGCTCAACTGGTTGTGGGATGTCAACCTCTCCAAACCGTCGCTCATCCTGATGAGCTTCTGGGCCACCGGCAACGTGATCATCATCTTCCTGGCGGGGCTCCAGTCCATCCCCCGGGGCCTGTACGAGGCCGCTGAGATCGATGGCGCGAGCGGCTGGAAACAGTTCCTGCACGTCACCGTGCCAATGCTCTCACCAGTCATCCTGTTCAACGTGGTGATCGGCGTCATCCAGTCGTTCCAGGTGTTCACCAACGCCTTCCTCACCACTGGCGGCGGCCCGCTCAACTCCACGCTGTTCACGGTGCTCTACCTGTACCAGGTCGCCTTTGAGCAGTTCAAAGTTGGATACGGCTCCGCCATCGCCTGGACCCTCTTCCTGGTGATCCTGGTCTTCACCTTGATCCAGTGGAAGCTCTCCAACTTCTGGGTCTACTACGAGGGCAAGCGCTGATGGCCGTGCAATCCGCGGCGATCTCCCGGGGCGGGCCGTTCCGCTGGAGCAAGCTCGGACGGAAGTCCGGCGTGTACGCGGGGCTGATCTTCCTGAGTCTCCTGTTTACCCTGCCGCTGGTGTGGATGATCACCACATCTTTCAAGGAACAGGGTCAGGTCTTTCAAGTTCCTCCCGTGTGGATCCCCGACCCCTGGCGCTGGGAGAACTACGTTGAAGCTACGCAGCGGGCACCGCTCTGGCTCTGGCTACGCAACACCGCGTTCATCGCGGTCACCTCGACCGTCGGCAACGTGATCGTCTCGGCCATGGTCGGCTTCGGCTTCGCGCGGATCCGCTTCCCCGGCCGCGATCCGTTGTTCATCCTGCTGTTGAGCACCATGATGCTGCCGCCCATCGTCACGCTGGTGCCGCGCTTCATCATGTTCCGCGAGCTTGGCCTCAACGACACGTTTTATCCGCTGATCCTCCCGGCCTTCTTTGGCGGCGGCGCGTTCAACGTGTTCCTGATCCGGCAGTACTACCTGACCATTCCACTCGACCTGGATGAGGCCGCCAAGATCGATGGGGCCAGCAACTGGCGCGTGTGGTGGAGCGTGCTGATGCCGCTGTCGACGCCCGTGCTCATCGCCATCGGCATCTTCTCCTTCGTGCAGCACTGGAACGAGTTCCTGGACCCGCTCATCTTCCTCCACAGCGAGAGCATGAAGACGCTCTCGCTGGGGCTACGCGCCTTCATCAATCCCAACGACGCCTCGTGGCATCTGACAATGGCTGCGAGCATGTGGCTGGTGCTGCCCATGATCATCATCTTCTTCCTGGGCCAGCGGTACTTCATCCAGGGCGTTTCAATGTCGGGGATAACGGGCCGCTGAAGGACCAATCAATCACGCCCCGGGGCTAATCGACCCATGTCCAGCCCCGTAGCTATGCGCTCCAGCGCCTCTCGGTCGAGGAGCTGAATCTCCTTTCGTCCAAGCTCCACGAGGCGTTCGCGACGGAACCTGTCCAGCGTCTGGGTCACCGTCTCGCGGTATGCTCCCACCACATCAGCCAGATCCTGGTGCGAGTGCCCGGTGAGGCGCCCATCCGAGTGCGAAGCAAGTCGCAAGAGCACGGCGGCGAGCCGCGCCGCGACACTCTTGAACGCGAACGACTCGAGTGCCGCCTCCGCTTCCACGAGGCGCTGGCCGGTGACTTCCAGTAATCGTATCCCGACGATGGGGCTGGATTTCACCAGCCGCTCCAAATCGGCTCGGCCCAGCACGCAGATGGTGCAGTCCTCCACCGCCTCCGCAAATGCGCCGTACATCTGCTGTCCAGCCAGGGGCATGTCTCCGAAGAACGTCTCCGGCTCCAGCGAGGAGACGACGAGCTTCTTGCCCTCGGGCGAGAGCCGGTAGATCTGGACTCGTCCGGCCTTCAGCAGGAAGAGAGCTTCGCTGGTCTCGCCGGGCGTGTAGACCAGCTGGCCACGGCGGGCAGTCACCATGGCGGTGTTGGTGGCCAACCACTCGAGGTCAGCCGTGCTCAGGTCTCGGAAGATATCGATCGCTGATAGCTGGAGAACTTTGTGCGCGCGGCGCTCCGAGCCGCTCAACACGACTTGCGGGCTCGCGGGGCGTGAATGCGACTGGCCGCCCCCTTTCAGGCCACGTACCAGCCCCATCAGGCTACGGTGAATCATCAAACCCCTCTTCCGCGGCGACTGCGAGATACCGAGCAAGCCGGGCAAAGAGCTCGCGCCGATACGGATTGCCAAGCGCCACCTGTCTCCCGTCAAGCACATACGTGGGCACGGCGACGAGACCTTCCGGTCTCTGCTCCGGCTGTTCGTGGATATCGATCACCTGCACGTCGAGCCTCGGAAACTGCCGCGCGACCGCGCCGGCCAATCGGCGCGCCTCCAGAGAACCAAAGCAGTCGCGGATCACGTAGACGCAGAGCGCTGCCAATCACCTCACCGCCTTCCAGAGACGGGCTCAGCACAGCCCCTCGTGTGATCTTAGGCGAAGTGCGAGAGCGCATATGTAAGCAAGACTACTGAAACGGCGACGCGGCGAAAGCCAGACTGTGTCGAGCGGCAGTTGAGTTTAGCCGCGTGGAAGGAGCGGAATATGGCACAGGCCGCGGAATCGTACGCGCCAGTCCGGATGAGCACGCCGCAGTCACGCCTGATCGCCGGCGCGATCGCCGGAATAGTCGGGGGCACGGCCTTCGGCGCCATCATGGGCATGATGGGGATGCTCCCGATGGTGGGCTCCCTGATCGGCTCGCAATCCGCCGGAAGCGGGCTCATGGTGCACCTGGTCATCAGCGCCATCATCGGCGCCGGCTTCGGGCTACTGCTCGGAGACCGGTCAACCACGCTAGGCACGGGAGCACTATGGGGAACGAGCTACGGGATAGTGTGGTGGATCCTCGGACCGCTTCTCATCATGCCGCTCATGATGGGAATGGGACCTCAATTCGGGATGGCGTTTTCACCACCGATGCTGATGAGTCTGCTGGGCCATATTGTCTACGGCGCCCTGTTAGGCGTTGCCCATCCGTCAATCGCGCGACGTCTGGCCTGACCAGCGTCCCCTCCAAGATGTTCCGAAGACCGAAGCTCGGGTGAGGAGCGTCTAGCGGCCCGCCGGGCGACGGCGGGCCGCTAGAGGGGAGTGCGTACGGTTGGTATATGGCATCCCCGACTCGGCGGGCTGTGCGGAGGTGCTACTCCAGGCTGCTCACCGCCCGCGGCAGACCTATCAAGAAACCCGTCTGGTACGGCCTGGCACCTTCGTGCCAGGGATCATCGTCGCCCAGCATCCGCGGCGCGTGGTCGTCGATGATCGGGCCCGTGAAGCCCACCCCTTTCAGCGCCTTCATGGCTGCCACCACGTCCAGCACCCACGCGGGCTGATGCCGCGCCATCGTGAAATGCTCGCCAATGGCGGCGCCTATCGCCCCTCCGGATCCACCGGGCGCGCGAACCTAGCGGCGCGCTACCGGGAGTGGAAGAGATCCAAAACCGCCGGGAGTCAGCGGCAATTTGCGATCACCGGTCGACCGGATCGCCGACCTCTCGGTCGCCCTGGACGCTCGGAAGCTGCTGGGCAAGTCCCGCGCCGATCACGGTGTCTCGCCGATCGAGGTGGGCCTGCGCTCCGACGGCGGCCGGCACGCGCCAATCGTGCCGATCACCGTGTAGGACCCGGTCGAGGAGCCCCGGTCCAGCCGCGTCCTTGTGGATGCGCGGAGCAGCCCTTACACGGCAGCGTCTTACGGGAATGGCCGACGACCCCAGGCGGTTACTGCTATTGACGGCGGCCGGGGTGCACTGTCGGGGGAGTCTGCAGGCTTCCGCCTGGATGATGAGTCGGCCCTGGGAAAACGACTCCAGGATCCGCGACGAGCGCGCGACCGTGCGGTACCGGAACGCCGGCAAGCGCCGGGGACTCTCCGATGGCGTACAACTTTCCATTCCGGAGTGGCGAGCAGGCGATCGTGGTACAGCCTGAAGAGACGACGTAGAGCGTCCGGCCCGGGCCGATCGCCGGCGAAGGCGCGCCCCAGAACACGAGCTCACTGTCGAACTGCATGCTCCAAACCAGATGGCCGTCCACTGCCGAGACCGCGAATACGGAGTCGGGTGTGTAGCTGGGCGAGAAGTAGTCCCCCATTACGTACAGGACGTTGTTCGCGGTCAGGGCAGGCGAGCCGGTGAACGTCTGCTGTGCCGGCGCGAGCGTGCGTGACCATTGGCTCGCGCCGTCTGCGGTATTCAGAGCCAGCAGCTTCCCCGCCTCAAAGCTGAACAGCGTCGAGCCTGACGCGGACAGCGCGAAGCCCTTGAAATAGCCCGCGGCGCCGCTGTCGCGCCTCCACTTCACCGAACCGTCCGGCCTAAACCCAATCGTCTCTGTTCGCACGGGCAGTGTCCCCGACACCAACCCATCGATATACACCGTACCGTCCGCTGCAATGGTCGGCGTTCGCCAAGTGAATGAGCCGCCGCGCCTCCAGCGCTCGACACCGTTCTGGTCCAGCGCGATCAGGCCGATGCAATTGTGCTCAAAGTACACGTAGCCATTGGTGTCCACCGCGACTGGCGACTCCTGGGCGCAGCCGGAGCCGGAGTCGTACGTCCAGCGCAGCGTCCCATTCGGGTTGATCGCCACGATCTTGCTGGAGCCCCAAGTCCCGAAATACAGCGTGCCGTCGAATCCAACTGCGTGTGATGAGTACGTCATCCCGCCAAGGGGCAGTGGCAGTCGCCAGTGCTCGTGGCCATCGGAGGTGGCCAGCGCGCGGATCCCAGTGACCAGGCTTCCACCGGGCGGAAACGGCGGGAATTCGGCAAACGGATGGTAGATCGTGTCACCGGTCGGGGAGAGCGCGGGAGCGCAGGAACAGGTGGGCGGAAGGCTCGACGGGATCTGCCAGCGAACCGTCCCGTCCGTGTTGATCGCCTTGAGCTGCCCGCCGATCCGGATGTAGATCGAGCCATCCGGACCCACAATCGGTCCGGTATTGTCCTGAACCGTGCTGCCTAGGTCCATGACCCACTTGATCACGGGCCGCTCCGGCCCCTCAAGCGTCGTCCGGCCGGTCCGTCTTGAGTCATGGCCTTGCATGGCCCAGGCATCAGCCGCCTGAGCTTCCACAGGGACCGATAACGAGCTACCCCACGCGAGCACCGCGACGAGCAACGCACACACGAGCCCGGTCGTCCTGCGAAGGGCCTGGCGGGCCGTCCGCCCCCACTCCACGTCACTAGGCGTGAAGGTGCGCAGCATCGCCTACCTCCTTGAGCCTGCGCTCGTACGGTTCGATGATGGTACGCAGGTTCGCGGCGTTGCGTCCAATGAAGGAAACACTATGAAACGGTCAGACGAAGGGGCCGACCATAATCAACGCTGGAATCGTTGGTGGGGCGGCCTGGACCCCGTAAGGGAGTCCGGCCGCTTTCACGTCAGGTCGTTCACCGCTCGCATGAGCCCCATCAGGTAGCCCGTCTGGTAGGAACGCGCACGGAAGTGCCAGGGATCATCGTCGCCCAGCATCCGCGGCGCGTGGTCGTCGATGATCGGGCCGGTGAAGCCCACCTCTTTCAGCGCCTTCATGGCTGCGACCACATCCAGCACGCCCTCGCCCAGGAAGCACTCGCGGAAATCGTCCACCGTGCCCTTGATGTCGCGGAAGTGCACGTAGACCAGCCGACCCTGTGGGCCGAAATGGCGGATGCCACGCAGCACGTTCTCTGTGCCACCCATCTCCGTCCAGCAGCCGATGCAGAACAGCAGCCCCCAGGCCTTGCTCTTGATCATCTGCGACGCCCGCTCGAAGCCTTCAAAGGTCGAGAAGATCCGGGCCACACCGCCCACGGGGACATCGTTGGGATCGTCCGGATGGACGGCTATCCGGATGCCAGCTTCCTCTGCCGCGAGGGATGCCGGCACCGCGAAGTACTCATAGTTCGCCCACATCTCTTCGGCCGAGATCTCGCGGCCGAAGGTAAGCTCTGGCTTGAGCTCGGAGCGACGGTACACCGTCACCTCTGCGCTGCCACGGCCCAGCTCAGTGCTCGTGCGATAAAGCGGGTGGGGGCGGAAGTTGTGCGCCAGCACCGGTATCCCCGCCCTGGCCACGTTGCGAATGGTCTGGAGGTAGTTTTCGAGCTCCGCCTCGCGGCCGGCCTCACCCAGCCGCACCTTCATCCAGAAGGAGTGCGGCGTATTCTGGATCGCCTCGATTCGCAGCCCGTAGCTCTCCACCCACTGGCGCAGCCGAACCAGGTCCTCATACTCCCAGCGTTCCGAGCCGGGCAGCCGCGCTGGTGTCGCAAGCACCACGCTGTCACACCCGAGCTGCTTGGCAAAGATCAGATGTTCTTCAGTGGCATCGGAGGGCAGCCCAATCGCAATCCGCATCTGGTCCGACATGTGCAAATCTCCCCGCGCGGTGAGAACCGTCTCGTGATGCAGTCCGGCTGGGAGGGCCGCGCGCCGGCGAATCATATCCCGGTGCAGCGGGCCGCGAATCGCGTTTGCCGAACGGGGCACACGCGGGATTGCGCGACGTACGCGTTCCTGATACGTTTCCCCTCTCGTCCGCGCAGATCGATCGGCGCGACCAGGGTGGGGCTCGAAGCTGGTGACGAAGACGTTGAATGGCGCGCTCTCACGAGTGGCGATTGGACTCCTGTCGCTGTTGATCGCGCTGCCTCTCGTTCCCGCGAGCCCGGTCCTTGGCCAGGCCGCCATCGGCGCCACACTGACCGTGCTCAAGGGGACCGCCGCCGTGGTCAGGTCAGACGGACAGGCCGCCAGCCCGGCCGCGAGCGGGACCACGCTGGGTGTCGGCGATCGCGTTGCGACGCTGAGCGCCAGTGCCGCCTTGATCACGTTTTTCGACGGGAGCGAGCTCGAGCTGGAATCGGAGACGACCGTCGTCCTGAAGGAGATCGGCGGCGGGAGCAACCGTCGCGTCAACATTGGGATTGAAAACGTGCTTGGCAGCACCGTCAATCGCGTTGCCGCCCTCACTGATCCCGCCTCCAGCTATCGCGTGGAGGGCGGCGGGACCATTGCCCTTGTCCGCGGGACTACCTTCTACCACGCCGTAGACTCGGAAGGAAACGTCACGGTAATTCTGACCCAGGGCGGACCGCTGTGCTTCCCGTATTTCCCCGCCACCGATTCGTGCACTCTTCTGGAGCTGGGGAAGGCAAGCCGCGGCGCAATTCGCACGCTGACCAATCGCGGTGAAATCCGCGACGGCGATCTCAAGAATCGCGACCCGTGGAACACGCTTGTGGAAGAGAACGGCGCGATCCACGGGGAGGGCCTTTCCGTCCAGGGCGCGAACACCGCGTCACGCAATCAGTCGCAGCAGCCAAAACGCCCCGGTCAGGACGACGAGCCGTTGGCCAGCACCAGCGCGATAACGCTCTCCATCGCCGGCGCGTCCCTGGCCGAGGGTGACGCCGGCCAGGCGAACGCCACCTTCAACGTGACGCTCAGTGGCGCGGGTGCCACCAGCGCTCCCGTAACGGTGGCGTACTCCACCGCTGACGGCACGGCATCCGCGGGGTCGGACTACACGGCAACTAACGGTACGCTGACGTTCCCGCCTGGACCGCTCCCAGCGACGCTGCCCGTGACCGTCCTGGTCAACGGCGACCTGACGGTGGAGCCGGATGAGACGTTCACGGTGACGCTAAGCGCACCAACAAACGCGACAATCTCCACGGCCACGGCAACCGGGACCATCCTGAATGATGACAGCGCGGGCAGCGTGGCGTTCTCCAGCCCGGCGTACTCTGCACCGGAGTCAGCGGGTACCGCCAACATCACGATCAGCCGCGCACCGGCGGCTGCCAGTGCTTCGGCACGGGCCGCTGGCACGGTCGCTGCGCAGGGCCTGTCCAGCTTGACGGTGAACTTCGCAACGAGCGACGGCACCGCCACCGCACCCAGCGACTACGCGGCGGTGAACGGCGCGATCACGTTTGGGCCCGGCGAGACCACGAAGACCATCCCGATTCAGATCGTCAACGACACGCTCGTCGAGGGGAACGAGACCCTCACCCTGACGCTCTCCGGACCGTCGCTGCCTTCGCCAATAACGGCGGTCTTGACCATCGTGGACGACGACGCCACCAGCACCATCCAGTTCTCCGCGAATACTTACGCCGTCAACGAGACCGGCGGATCGGCCGCGATCGCCATCGTCCGTTCGGGCGGCCTCAACAACCCGGCCTCCGTGACTTTCGCCACGGCCAACGGAACGGCCACCTCGCCTGCTGACTACACGGCCACCAGCACCACGGTCAACTTCGCCGCGGGTGAGAGCGCCAAGCTCGTGAGCGTGCCGATCGTGGACGACACGTTGCCGGAGGGGAATGAGACGATCAGCCTCGCGCTCAGCGCGCCGGTGGGGGCGGTCATCGGCGCCCAGCCCAACGCGACGCTCACCATCATCGACGATGACACGTTCCCATCCGTCCAGCTTTCCAGCGCGACATACACCGTCGGCGAGGCCGGCGGCACCGTCACAATTACGGCCACTCGCGCAGGACTGACGACCGGCACCTCCACGATGGCCTACGCGACGAGCAACGGCACCGCCGCCAGTCCGGCTGACTACACCGCTACCAGCGGCACACTCTCGTTCGCGGTCGGCGAGACCAGCAAGACCTTCACCGTCCCGATCATCAACGACGATTTCATAGAGGGGAACAAGACGTTCAACGTCGCCCTCAGCGCGCCGAGCGGAGCCACCCTGGGAACGCCCGTTGCCGCCGTGGTGACCATCACGGAAGATGACACCACTCCGTCCCTGCAATTCTCCGCGGCCACCTACTCCGTGGGCGAGGCGGCTGGCACGGCCACGATCACCGTAACCAGGACCGGCGCGACTGGGCCAGCGGTGGGCGTGACCTACGCGGCATCTGCCGGGACGGCAACCACTCCAGCGGACTTCACCGCCGCGTCCAATACGCTGTCATTCGCGAGCGGCGAGATCTCCAAGACGTTCAACGTCACGATCACCGACGACGCACTGGATGAAAACAACGAGACGGTGAACCTGGGGCTGAGCGCTCCGACGGGCGGTGCCGTGCTTGCCGCCCAGAGCACCGCGGTGCTCACCATCGTAGACGACGATCCAACGCCCTCTCTGAGCATCAACGACCAGTCCATCACGGAAGGCGACCCGCCCAACACGGGGACGATGACGTTCACAATCACACTGTCTGCGGCCAGCGGTCGACCAGTGACCGTGGACTACAAGACTACGGACGGTACGGGTCTGACCGGAGCGACCGCTCCCGCGGACTACACGGCCATCCCGCTCACCACCGTCACGTTCGCTCCGGGCGAGACCACCAAACCGGTCAACGTCACCATCATCGGCGACTTCGTCGACGAAGGCAACGAAACCTTCACGGTTGATCTCTCAAACCCGACAAATGCCACTATCAGCGATGGGCAGGGCACGGGCACCATCCTCGACGATGACCTGACGATAGGGTTGAGCCAACCGGTCGGCGAGGCCGAGTAGCGTCTCCGTCCGGGCCGGCGTTGACAGGCGCTGTGGCGCCCTGTATGCTCCGGTAACCTTACCGGTACCGTTACCGATGGCGTCTGGCGGAGTAGTCTTTGCGGATCACCATTCGCGATGTCGCGGCCCGATCTGGGGTGTCCGTAAACACCGTGTCGCGCGTGATCAACGGTCGGCACGACGTGAACAGCGAGACGCGGGCCCGGGTCCAGGGCGTGATCGACGAGCTGGGATTCCGGCCCAACGGACTGGCGCGCTCGCTGCTCAGCCAGCAGACCCGGACGTTGGGCCACATCGTGACAGACTGCACCAACCCGAATACGGCTCAGCAGCTACGGGCGCTCCATGACGTCGCGTTCGCTGATGGCTACGGCGTGATGCTCTTCGACACCAACGAGCGCGAGGATCGCCAGGTCCAGGCGCTTCAGATCCTCGAGGAGCAGCGGGTCGCGGGCATCGTGATGACGCCTGTCCGGTCTGACACGCACGCGCTGGATAGTCTCCGGAGGCGGGGCACGCATCTCGTGCTGGTGAACCGAGAACTGGATGACCTGGTGACTGATTGCGTGCTGAACGACGACGCGGCGGGATCGCGCGCGGCCGTGGAGCATTTGATGGACCTCGGCCACACCCGGATCGCGTACATCACGGCGGCTCCGGGTGTCGGGACCGCGCGCTCCCGCGTGCGGGGGTTCGAGGCGGCTCTGCACGATCGCGGCGTGCGCATTGATCCCGCGCTGATCATGAGGGCCTCCATTGACCCGGAGGCCGCCGCGGAGTCCGCACGCGCGCTCATGCAGCTCAGCCGTCCGCCCACGGCCATCATGACCCACAACGACCTGATGGCCGTTGGCGTGTTTGGCGCGCTGAAGGAGATGGGCCTGGCCGTGCCTGGGGACGTAGCTCTCGTGGGCTACGACGACATCCTGTACGCCCGCTATCTCGAGATTCCGCTGACCACCGTGGCACAGGAGACACGACAGATGGGCGAGGCCGCGGCCAGACTGTTGCTCGCCCGGATCGCCGGCGAAGCTGCTCCGCCTCGTCGCATCGTGTTTACCCCGCGGCTCGTTGTCAGAGCCTCCAGCAGGGTCGCCTAGTCGGTGGCCACCGAAGTGCCCGCATCCGACGGCATCGCGAAACACGACCAGCCAGGCGCGTGGTCACGGGTTGCGACGCTCGTGTTGGAGCGCAAGGTCGCCTACATTCTCATCCTGCCCACCATGCTCGGCATTCTCGTGGTGGATCTCTACCCCTTGCTCTTCAACCTGTGGATCAGCTTCCAGGAGCGCAAGATCAGCTCGCTCGAGCCCCGCTGGATCGGCCTGGCCAACTACGCGCGCATCGTTGCCGATCCAGAGGTCTGGAACGCCATCCGGGTCTCGCTCATCTTTACCAGCTGCTCGGTGCTGTTCTCGTTTCTCATCGGCTTCGGACTGGCGCTGCTGCTCAACCGTCAGTTTCCCGGTCGGGGCGCCGTACGCTCGATCTTCATCGTCCCCTGGGCGGTACCGGCGTTCGTCGCGGCCCTGGTGTGGTCATGGATGTTCAATGACCAGTTCGGGATCATCTCCGCGCTGATGCGGACTGCCGGTTGGAGAGCGCCCGTCTGGCTAGGACGTGACTGGGCGCTATGGTCGCTTATCGCGGTCATGGTCTGGAAGAGCTTTCCCTTCCAACTGGTCGTGCTCCTGGCAGGGTTGCAGGCGATTCCGCGCGAGCAGTACGAGGCTGCGGAGGTGGACGGTGCCAACATCTTCCAGCGCTTCTTCGCCATCACCGTGCCGCTCATCCGACCGGTCGCCATGATCGGCATCCTGCTCGCGGCCGTGAACGCCTTTCACTACTTCACCATCCCGTGGATCCTCACGCGCGGCGGCCCGGCTAATGCCACCAACGTCATTCCGATTGCAACCTATTCAATCGCATTCGTCGCCGGCGACTTCGGCTACGCGGCGGCCGCGGCCGTGCTGCTCTTCATCTTCATCCTGCTCATGAGCAGCGCGTACCTGTGGAGCTACATCCGCGAGGTCAACGACCTTGCGTAGCCGGGCCTGGCCCCGCGGCCTCAGTCCCGGCCGCGCCATCTGGACCACCCTCGGCACGCTGGTGCTGGTCCTGGCGGTGGTGGTGGCGCTGTTCCCATTCTTCTGGGTATTGCGCACCGCGGTCACCCCGCCACGCGAGGCTTTTGCGCTGCGCCCGGCGCTCCTCCCAACCACGATCACACTCGAAAACCTCGTCAACGTGTTGACCAATCCCAACATCCCGTTCCTCAAGTACTTCCTCAACAGCATCCTGGTCTCGTTCGGCACGACGCTGCTTGTGCTGGTCGCGGGCGCCTGGGGCGCCTACGCGCTCGCGCGGCTGGACTTCCGTGGGAAGCGCCCGTTTGGGATCTCGCTCGTGCTCATCCAGCTCTTCCCGGCGGTGCTGCTGGTGATTCCCATTTTTGTGGTCTTTAGCTGGGTGGGGCTGGTGAACAACCTCTGGGGGCTGATCATCGCCTACACCACCTTCAACCTGCCGTTTGTCACCTGGCTCCTGCGCGGGTACTTCCTCTCTATTCCAGCCGAGCTAGAGGACGCCGCGCGGGTGGACGGCTGCACGTACTTCGGCGTTCTGTTCCGAATCGTCTTGCCCATGGCAGCGCCCGGGCTCGCGGCCGTAGCCACACTGGCATTCGTCAATTCCTGGAATGAGTTCTTCTTTGCATACGTGCTGATCAACGACGACTCCAAGCGGGTGCTGGCGATCGGGCTTGCCGCCTACATCGACCAGTTCAGAACCGACTACTCGGGCCTCTTTGCCATGGCCACACTCACCACGCTCCCCGTGGTGTTGGTGTTCATGGTCTTCCAACGCTACCTGGTTGGTGGGCTCACGGCCGGAGCCGTGAAAACGTGACACGTGGAGGTGTCTTCGTGCGATCGAAGCGTAGGTTCAATGGTTCAGCGCCCGGCGCGGGGCTTTCGCGCAGGCAGTTCGTGCAGACCGCGGCGGCCCTGGGTCTGGGCGTGGGTCTGGCCCAGATCGACGGTGCCGGGCCGCGGGCTGCCTGGGCAGCCCCGGCCGATCAGCTCAGCGGCGCGGTTGAGTTCTGGTCTCGCGAGACGGCCGACAACGGTGCTCGGCAGCCGCTGGTCGCCGCCCACCTCGCGGCGTTCGACGCGGCGAACGGTACCAAGTCAACGCCCCAGTACATGGTCTTCCAGGAGTCCATCCAGAAGATGCAGGCGGCTCTGGCCGCGGGCTCGCCACCGGAGGTTGGCCAGCAGGGTCCGGACGTCACCATGCAGTTCGCGGCGGCCGGCCACCTTCAGCCGCTGGATGATGTCCTCACCACGATCGGTCGCGATCGGTTTGCTCCCCTCGGCTCTGAGGCGTACGTCGTCCGTGACGGCGTCACTTACAGCATCCCGTGGTACATCGAGACACGCGTCCTCTACTACCACAAGGACCTGCTGGCCCAGGCCGGGGTAAACCCGCCCACCACCTGGGCGGAGTGGGTGGATGCCGCGAAGGCACTCACCAACGCCGACCAGATCGGATACGCAGTGCCGATGGAAGGGACCAATCCGGGCCAGCTCTTCGTGCCGCTGGGCATCTCCAACGGCGGCTCGGTACTGGACCAGAACGGCAAGGTCGTTGTGAACAGCGCGCCAATGCGCGAAGCGCTCGAATACGTGACGGGCTTCTACACTCAACACCAGACGATGTCCGAGGCCTCCCTGACGTACAAGAACGCGGAGCTGTTCCAGCTCTTCCTCTTGAAGAAGATCGCCATGATCACGTTCAACGGCGAGCTGTACCGCAACGTCCGCACCCAGACACCGGAGCTGGCAGACACCGTGGGGGCCGTGACGATCCCGGTGAACAGGCCGGGTGATATCACCCGTTCATTCCTTGGCGGCTGGCAGCTCTTCGCGTTCAAAAACTCGAAGAACCTGGCCGCGGGTCTCGAGCTGCTCAAGTGGCTCTACGACGATGCCTGGTACACGGATTACATGGTGAGGACGGAGGGTTCCGCGCTCCCCGTGATGAAGTCCACGCTGTCGTTGCCGTTCTACACGGATGACCCCATCCGCAAGGTGCTCATCGAGCAGGAGCAGACCGCCGTGCGCTACAGCGGCCCGTACGTTGGCGTGCAGCCCTTCATGGGCGAAGCTGAGGGCAAGCTGCTCTTCAGCCAGGCCGTGACGGACGTGGTAAACGGCAAGAAGTCCGTGGGCGAAGCGCTGACGACGCTGGAGAGCCAGATCAAACAACTGGCCGGGCAAGCGTAGACCGTATCTGAGCGAGGGGCGTGGCCGGTCCGCCGCGCCCCTCTCACATCACTTCGATCCGGGACAGTGGCGCAGGCCCAGCGCGAAGTGCACTGTGGGCACGTCATTGTCACGGTCGGCGCGTCAGTTCACACTCAGTCCCCCCATTCCACGTCGCGCGGCGTCTCCTCGCAACGATAGTCCGCGAATGCGAATTCATCGTCCGTCTGCGGCTGCTCGCGGTAGGAGCGGATCCGCTGCTTCTCTGCTTCAGAATCCTCCATCTCGCGGAGCTCTACTCGGTTTAGCTCGGCCACGCGTCCGACGTGTCAACCCTCCACCCTGACACCGCGCGACAACCTGTCCGTGCCTACGACGGATCGTGGACACACTGGCTGAAACCCGCGAAACGGTAGCTGTGTGGTGCCATCCGGCGCTATCGTCTGAGCGTCAGCATGCCCACCGGTCATGTCGGCTCTTCGGATCTTAAACCCGCGGGTGTCCCACAGTGAAACTCCGCGTCGGCGACCTTGCCCCCGATATCTCGGCGGCCACTCCGGAGGGCGAGCGCGTCAGGCTCTCGGACTACCGTGGGCGCTGGGTGGTTCTGGTCTTCCTGCGCTGGCTCGGGTGACTCCACTGACACGAACACCTGGCGCAGTTGCGCCAGCAGCAGACCGAGCTAGCGCGGCACAACGCCGCGGTGCTCGTCGTATCGTTCGATGCCCCCCGGCGAATCGGCGGGCTATGCCGTCGCCTACGAGTGCCATTTCAGTGCGTGGCGGATGAGCCGCGCGCCGCGTATCGGGCATACGGCCTGAGCCGTGCGTCGTGGGTGCGGACGCTCACGCCACGAGCGCTGGCACCCTACGTGAGGCTCTATTTCGGCACGCGCGGATTACGCTTCGACCCATCGCGTCTCAAAGGGCAGGACCTGCGCCAGATGGGCGGGGACTTCGTGGTGTCGCCGGACGGCGTGCTCACCCTGGCGTACGCCTCTCACGACCCGGCCGATCGGCCCAGCGCGGCCGACATTGTGGGGGCGATGAACGGACGCTCCACCTAGCGGTGCCGGGCGGAGGTCCGTCGCCCGGATCAGTCGCCTCCTTGCGCCTCGGTTGGATCCAGCGCGCGGCGCCACGCATCCGCGACCACGCTGACGATCAAGCACGCCACTGTGACCGCCAGCGCCGGCGCCCACAGCACGTGGGGCGCCCGCTCCAGGAACGGCAGCCCCTCCGCCAGCATCGCTCCCCACTCCGGCGTGGGCGGCTGCACGCCCACGCCGAGAAATGAGAGTCCCGCGATGGTCAAGATAGTCTGACCATACCGCGCCACCGCCAACACGATGAGCGCGGGCGCGGCGTTTGGCAGCACATGGCGCCAGAACGTCCGGATCGGCGACGCGCCTGCCACCCGGGCCGCCTCCACGAACGGGTGCGCGTGGATCCGCGCCGTCTCAACGCGCGCCACACGCGCGTAGCTGCCCCAACCCAACAATCCTAGGGCAGCCACAATCCCGCTGACGCCGCCACCCCACAGCCCGGCGACGACCAGGGCCAGAATGAGGAATGGGAACGCCAGCAAAATGTCCACGACGCGGACCAGCGCAGCATCCGTCCAGCCACCTCGACTCGCCGCGCAGCTACCGACGGCGATCCCGATCGCGGCGCTGAGCAGCGTGACCACCAGCGAGACACCGAGACTCAGGCGACCACCGTGTAGCACCCGCGACAGCAGGTCGCGACCGAGCTGATCGGTGCCAAGCGGGTTCGTTGCTGACGGCCCGCTCAACCGCGCGGTGAGTACCTGCGCCCGCGGATCAACGCTCCAGACGGCGGGACCGACTAGGAGGGTGACGAGCAGCGCGCCGAGTAGCGCGCTGGGCAATCCCACCTGCCAGCGCCACCGCGATACCATCGAGTGCGAGGATGCGCTCAACGGTGCCGCGATCACGGTGCGCACCGCAGCAGAGGGTTGACGCGCCGACTAGCGTGATCGGCCAGCCAGTTGGCAACTACCGCAAGAGAAACCTGGATCAAGAGGCAGGCCTGGATCGTTGGGATGTCGCGCTCACCAATCGCCTCGTACAGGAGCCGACCAACGCCGGGAATCGCGAAGATGACCTCCACCACGAGGCCAGCAGCTAGCGCACCGCTCGCGGATACCCCCAGCAGGCTGATCACCGGCAACACCACGTGGGGCAGCACGTGACGGGAGAGCACCGTCGCCTCCGTCAGCCCCTTGGCGCGAGCAGTGCGCGCCCAATCCGACCGGTGAGCCGTGGCCGTTCCCGCCATCACCAGGCGGGTGAAGGTGGCCCAGGGGCGGACGACAAGCGTGGCAACTGGCAAGACAAACGACCCTGCGCCGGAGGTCCCGGACACCGGCACCAACGCCATTTTCACGGCGAGCATCAGCATCAGGCCGATCGCCAGGACGTAGTCTGGTATGGACAACGCGAACTGGGACACGGCCAGCACTGCCGTCGTGGCGAGGCGCGAACGGCCCGCCAGCAGCCCGACGGGAACCGCGGCCACCAGAGCGATGCCGAGTGCGCCGAGCGTGATGGCCAGCGTCAACGGAAGTCGAGGCAGGATTGTTGGCCAGACCGGGCGCTTCCGGGTGTAGGAGGTACCCAGATCCCCGCGCAATGCGCGGCCCAGCCAATCGCCATATTGCAGGAAGATCGGCCGATCGAAGCCCGTCTCTCGTCTGATCGCCGCGAGCTGCTCCGGATCTGGAGCGGCCGATTCCCCAAATCTGGCGCGGAACAGCGCGAGTGCCGGATCTCCGGGCACCAGCACGGTCAGTGCGTACATCGCGAACGTGGCGACAACCAGCGTCGCTGACAGGAGTGCGATCTTCCCCGCGACCGCTCTGAGTGTTGCGGCCGCGCTTGCGGAGCCTCTAAACCCGGCCGGGCCGATCATCGCTTGGTGACCAGCTCGGTGATGGCCAGCGCATCCGTTGGGTGGGGCTGATAACCGCTCACGCCCACCCGCACGGCGTCTATCTGCACGTACGAGCTGAGCACCACGGTCGCGGCGTCCCGCTCAATGATCTGTTGCTCCATCACACGGTATCGAGCGAAGCGGTCTGACGGATCGGTGACCATTCCTGCCGCCGCAATCTGTTGGTCCAGACCGGTGTACCGGCTCAGGTTGTAGGAGCCGGTGGTGGAGTAGTCCGATTCGTAGTTAGCCTGCGGATCGAACAGGAACAGCGGATTGCGGGCCACGATAAGGGCGTCCAGCTCACCGCGGAGCGCGGCCGTTGACATCGCGACATCATCGTTCAGCACGCTCAGCTCGCAGCGCACGCCGATCCGGCCAAGCTGCTCCTGAATCACCTGCGCCATCATGGGGAGCTCCGGTCGGCTCGTGTACGTGGTCAGCGTGAATGCCAGCGGGTTCGACGGACCAAAACCGGCCTGCTCCAGTAATGCGGTGGCCAGTACCGGGTCGTACCGCAGACCGAGCAGGCTGGGATTGCCCCAGGGATACTCTGGCCGATGTAGCTGCGGCTGCAACGTACCCTGGTTCTCCAGGACCGCCTGGACCATGGTCTCTCGATCGATGGCATGCGCCAGAGCGCGCCGCACCACGGGGTCCGCGGTGACGCCGCGCTGGACGTTGAACCACAACAGCCGCACGCGCGAGAGCCCAGTGGTCAACACCTGCACTGATGGCAGAGTTTGGAGCGTGCTCGCGTCAGCCGGACTGATGACCCGTGCAATGTCAGCCGCTCCCGTGCGCACCATGTTCGCCCGGGTCTGGGCCTGCGGGACGAAGAGATATTGCACCTCATCCAGTTGAGGCGCCCCGGCCCAGTACGCGCTGTGCGCCTCCAGCACCCGCCGGTCTCCGGGACGGAAGTCAGCCAGACGGAACGGCCCAGTACCGACCGGGGTTATCAGCGAGCCATCCGCCGCGAACGAGGCCGCGGGCTCGTAGATCACGGCCTTTCCGTCCGCCAGAATCGCCGGCAGGAAAGGCACGGGCCGGGTCGCGCGGACCGCGACGGTCAGCGCGTCTTCAACCCCAACGGACGCTCCCCGAAACGCGGCCACCGCGTCGGGCGACTCCGCCAGTCTCTGCAGGTTGAACGCAACGGACGCGGCATCCATCTCCACGCCGTTGTGGAAACGCACGCCCGGACGGAGCGAGATCCGCCAGAAGGCCGCGTCCCGAGTCTCCCAGCCGGTGGCCAGGTTCGGCACGAGCAGACTCTGGAAGTCAACTTTTGCCAATCCCTGGCCAATACCCTCACGGATGCTGAAGATCCCGCCATTGGCATCACCGTACGACTTCGGCTCAAACACGTCCACGAACGTGAGGGTGCCCGGGCGCATCTGTCGGATAGTGACTGCCGTGGCTCGCGCCACGGTGGGCTGGATCAGACCAATCGCGGCCACCGCCGCGGCAGAAAGGCGCACAAACTGGCGGCGCGAAATGGGCGCCGCGAACTCCGAGCTCATCGTGTCTCCAGGACGTCAGCGCACGCGCAAAGCACGGCGCATCAGTGAACGCGGCCCGGCTCAGGAAAGCGTCAGCCGTCCAAAACCTGGGCGCAAGTCAGCTTGACTCCGTCACGTCGAGGCGGTCGGCCGGGGAAGCGGACCGCCCCAACCAGCACCTGCCGGTGACGCAACCAGCGGGGCTGCGAAAGACCGCTAGAGTCAGGCCAACGAGCGCGGCGGTGGTGAGTCCGGGGCGCCAGCCCCGTGACCGACGCGAGGGTCGAAGCCAGTCGCGACGGGTGCGCGCGTGGCGATCAGCACCAGCGCGACGCTCTCGATCGCGGCTGACGTGTCCGTGGGGGAGGCCCCACCCGTTGGCGAAAAAACGTCAAACGCCAGCGCCAGCTGGAGCACCGCCGGACTGGCTGAGTCCGCCTCACGACTCGCGTCAGCGTGACCGTGGTGATCGTGCCAGCCAAGTGCCTCGTAGACCAAGTGCAGATTGAGCTGGTCCACGGAGGCATGCTGACCGCCACGCCATGCCACGGCACCGACCGATGAGCCCAGCACGACCGCGAGGACAGCGGTAGCCGAGAGCAGTATCTGACCTATGCGCAGTGCGCGAACTGCCATGCCGTCCCACGCGTTGCCGCCGAGCTCGGTTCGGTGGCGGCACCCGGGCAAGGATAGCACCGCAACGACGCACACGGCCCCCAAAATTGACTGATCGCTGCTGAGCCCAGCGGACGCAGAGCACTACAATCCGTCTATGAGCCGGCGGTGCCTTCGCCTGGTGGTTCTGATCGCCCCGGTGGTCCTCTGGTCGTGCCACGCTCCGAGCCCGGAGTGGCGTGACGAGGCGTCTGTCTTCGTGGGCAGCAGCCCTGCCGACGAGTCCGTGCGCCGAATACTGGGAATTCCGGTGACAGCGGCCGCGGATCGGGTTCGCTGGAGGCTGGCCCTTCGGGGCGACGCACGCGACCGCGCCTCGGCCCAGTTCGAACTGCGAGTCCAGTACGGCTCCACCGCGCCGGGCCTGCTCGGGCTGCCCCGAGGTGTGACAAACATCGAGCGGCGGGGATTCTGGTCCGCTAGTCAGGGAGTCAAGGCGGACCCGGAGGCGGCCGTGGTGGTGCTAGACACGGGTCTGGCGTTCTACCGCCTGGGTGACGAGATGCTGCACCTCCTGGAGGACGACCGCGGACTCATGCCTGGCGACGGAGGGTGGAGCTATACGTTGAACCGGCGTAATCGTGCGGAGCCCGAGCTTGATTCAGCGCTGACATCCGCACAGCCGGACATGACCTACGTCCTTGAGCCGCTGGCTGAAGGCCCTGCCGTGTTCGGCGTCTACGAAGGCCGCACCCCGTGTCAGGGAATCGCGCGAGTGCTCGAACTGACGGTGGAGCCGTCGTGCACCAAAGCGAAATGGCGCGTGACCCTGTTTCAAGAGCCCTCCACTCACCAACCTACCCGGTACCGCGCGGAAGGCGGGCTGTTCCGTCGCGGCGCCCGGGAGGGGCGCTGGAGTTTGATCCAGAGCGGTTCAGACGGAGTCAAGATCGCGCGGCTCGAGTCAGACTCGCGGCCTCCGATATACCTGAAGGTGGGGGATGAGAACGTGCTGTTCTTTCTGGACCAGTCGCTACAGCCGCTGGTGGGACACCGCGAGTACAGCTACACACTGAACGCCCGCCGACCGTAGTCCCGGACACCTAACGCCGGTGCGCACAGGCGCCTCACCCGGCAAGCTACGTAATCGGGCTAGAGCACTGGGTGTGGTACCCCTTCCATGATCCATGACGGGCAGCGCGGCGTAGTTACTACCATCCGGCACGGACCTGGCAACGCGGCACTGCCCGGCGGCGATCCTTGCCAACCAGGACTCTATACTCCTCCCCAAGCGTGGGGAGGGACTGATGGGAGCCAGCGGATGACCCACCGCCTGTCCAACTCCTCACGCCGCGCCTTTCTGCGGGGCGCACTGGTCACCGGAGCCGCGTTCGCCGCCTGGGGATGCCAGGCCGCGCCAACCACGCCCGCCTCGCCCAAAGACGCCCCCGCCAAGCCCGCGGAGCCGCCGAAGCCCGCCGCGGCCGCTCCCCCAGTGGCACCCCCCGCGGCGACGGCGGCGCCTGCCCCAGCGGCACCGGCCAAGCCGGCAACCGCTCGGGACTTCACCATGTTCGTGTACTCGGGGCTCACCGAGCGAGCCTACCGCGAGAACTTCGTGCCGGCCTTCGAGGCGCAGAGCGGCGTCAAGGTCACGCTGGATCCCGGCTGGTGGGACATGGCCGCCAAGCTGAAGGTCTCGCCCAACGATCAGCCGCCGTTTGACCTGGTCATGACGGACCCAACCCAGGGGTACCCAGGCATTCGGGACGGACTGTTCGCCAGGCTAGATCTGGGACGGATCCCAAACGCCAAGAAGTTCGCGCCGAAGGTCCTGGACAGCTTCGTCTACAAGGAGAGCTGGGGCGTCCCGTTTATCAGCTCCGCGATGACGCTGGCCTGGAACAACGAGACGGTGACCACGCCGCTCAAGAGCTGGGGAGACCTATTCTCCGAGGGGCTCAAGGGCGAGATCATGCTCTACAACGCGTACTACATGTCGCTGTTCACCTTCGCGGCGGGCAAGGCAGCCCTGGACGGAAAGCCAGGCACGGCTCGAAAGATGATCGAGGACGACCTGGACGGCGTCCTGCAGTTCGCCAAGGAGAAGCGGGACTGGGTGAAGTTCTGGTGGCCGGCCACGTCCGACGCGGTGCAGGCGCTATTGCTCAAGAACGTGAAGGCCGGGAACATCCACGGCAACGGGCTCATCCAACCGCTGGCAGACAACAAGCCGCTGGGCCTGACCATCCCCCAGGAAGACCGGGCCTACGTGCAGCTCTTCTTCCTGGTGCCGAAGAACTCGCGGGACGTTCGAACGGCGGAGGACGCGATCAACTTCATCGCCGGGTCCGAGTTCCAGCGGGCAATCGCCGAGAAGACCGGCGAGCTCTCCGCGAACATCCCGGAGATCGCCGCGGCCGTGGCGCCCAAGAGCCCGATCTGGGCCAGGGTATATCCCAACACAGCGCAAGACTGGGATAGCCTGGCCTACTATCCTTATGACGCGTACGACAAAAACGCGAAGAAGATTGCGGACTTCTGGAACCGCGAGATCCTCCGAAAGACGGGCTGACGACGGCGGGGGGCGCTCGGCTCAAATAGAGCTGCGCGGCCTCTCGCGCAGCTACGGCGCAACGGTTGCCCTGGACAACGTCTCAGCCACGGTAGAGCCGGGCGAGATGCTGTTCGTCCTGGGTCCGAGCGGCGCGGGGAAGTCCACGCTGCTGCGGATCGTCGGCGGCTACGAGCAGCCGGACGAGGGCGACCTCCTGTTCGACGGAGCGTCCGTCCTGCGGGTTCCGGTCCACAAGCGCGACATCGGCATGGTGTTCCAGAGCTACGCGCTGTTCCCGCACATGCGCGTGCTAGACAACGTGGCGTTTGGCCTCAAGATGCGGGGCGTCGGGCGCGCGGAGCGGGTGGACCGCGCCCGCTGGGCGCTGAGCCTGGTACGTCTGGAGGGCGTGGAGCAGCGGTTCCCACGCCAGCTCTCAGGCGGCCAGCAGCAGCGCGTGGCTCTGGCGCGGGCACTGGCGTACCACCCATCCCTCCTGCTTCTCGACGAGCCGCTGTCCAACCTGGACCGGCGGCTCCGGGACGAGATGAGAGTTGAGCTGAGGCAGCTCCAGCAGCGGCTGGGCGTCACCACCATCGTGGTCACGCACGACCAGGAGGAGAGTCTGGCAATGGCGGACCGAGTGCTGGTGCTGAACCGCGGTCAGGTCCAGCAGGTGGACAGCCCGAGCAGGCTGTACCACGAGCCGGTGAACGCGTTCGTCGCCGGGTTCATCGGGGAGATGAACCTGCTCAGCGGCACCGTCGTCCAGAGCGAGGAGGGACGCGCGTTGGTGCGGGTGGGTGGCGTCACCATCGAAGGGCGGGACCCGGGCGCGGTGCGCGCGGGCGAACGGGTGCTGGTTGGGCTTCGGGCGGAGCGGATCCAGGTGGGTGGGTCCCCAGCGCGCGCCGAGGCCACGGTTCGGCACGTGTCATTCCTGGGGGCTTCACTACTCTGCATCGCGGAGCTAGACGGCGGCGAGGTGCTCCGCGCGTTTGTGAACGACCCAACGGGCCGCTCCCCAGTCCGGCTGGGCGAGAGGGTGGCGCTGTCGTGGGATCAGGATGCGCCATTCGTAGTCCCCGGCGATGCGTGAGACCCACGTGGCGCGCGGCTGGCTCCGTCCATGGTTGCTGCTGACGCCAACGCTGTTGTTGCTAGCGGCGTTCTTCGCGGTTCCCTTTGCCTGGCTGGTGCGGCTCAGCCTGTACGAGCGAGCCAGCGGACCTGCCGGCTTCTACCTGCCGGAGACGCTCACACTGGCCAACTACGGCCAGATCCTGACGGATCGCTACTTCGGCGCGGTGGCCGGGGCAACGCTGCGGTTGGGCCTACTCGTCACGGCGGCAGCGGTGCTCCTGGCCTATCCGCTGGCGGCGTACATCTGGAGCGCCGGCCCCCGCCTGAAGCAGGCCGTAATCCTGGGCGTGCTGCTGCCCAAGCTGACCAACCTGCTGGTGGCCATGTACGGCGTGCTGGTGCTGCTCTCCGCCGCGGGGCCCATCAACGGGGCGTTGCTGGGTCTGGGCATCATCGGCGCGCCATTGCCCATGTTCGCCAACTTGTTTGCCGTGGTGGCAGGCGAGACGCTGATCATCCTGCCATACCCGGTGCTGATCATCGCCACGGCGCTGCACGGGGTGAACCCGGAGCTGTACAGCGCGGCGCGCGGATTGGGCGCGTCCGCCCCACGGGCGTTCTTTGAGGTGCCCTTCAAGCTAACGCTGCCCAGCACCATTCTGGCCACGCTGGTCACGCTGATCTGGGCACTGGGCGCTTTCACCGCGCCCGTGATCCTGGGGAATCCTGAGCTGTACCCCGTGTCCGTGGAGGTGTTCACCCAGACGTTCGAGGACGTGAACTGGCCAACGGGCGCCGCGCTGGCCGTGCTGAATAGTGGGGCCGTGCTGCTGTTGGTGCTGTTGACCTACGCGCTCCAGCGGCGGGTGGCGCTGTCCACGGGGCAGCACGCGTGAAGCACCTGTTCGCGCTTCTGGTGCTGGGATACCTGCTGGTGCCGTTGGGGTTTTGCCTACTGGTGTCGGTGTCCGACTCCTCGTCGCTGGACCGTGCCCTGGGCAGCGGCACACCCTCACTTCGCTGGTACGCGGAGATGCTGGGCGATCCGCGCTGGCTGGCCGGGCTGCGGAACAGCCTGGCCATCGCGGCGATAACCGTGCCGCTCTCGCTGGTGTGTGGGACCATGGCGGCCTACGCCTTCGAGCGCGAGCGGTTTGCCGGCCGCGCGCTGGTGGCCACGTTCGTGATGGCGCCGCTCTTCGTGCCGCCGGTGGTGCTGGGCATGCAGAGCCTTGCGTTCCACCAGCGGGTGGGGCTGTGGGGCAGCCCACTTAGTCTGGCGCTGGCGCACTCCCTGTGGGCGATTCCGGTGGTGTTCACGGTGATGCGGGCCGCGCTGGCATCCATCGATCCGTGGCTGGAGCCAGCGGCGCAGGGGCTTGGCGCCAGCCCGTTCTGGGCGTTCGCCGCAGTCACGCTTCCACTGGCCGCGCCGGGACTGGCGACGGCAGCGTTCTTTGCGTTCATCATCAGCATGAATGAGCTAGTCATGTCGCTCTTCCTGGCAACGCCGAATACGCAGACACTGCCCACGCTCATCTGGCCGCTGGTACGGCAAAACGTGACACCGGTCGTGGCCGCCGCCTCTGGCGTGACCATCCTGATCACGGCGGCAGGCCTGCTCCTGGCGCACCGACTGCTGGACGTGCGCCGACTGGTGGCGGCGGGCTAGCGTGGCGGAGTCTCTTCGGGCAGCGCTGGAAGAGCGCGCGCGGCGCCATCCCCAGCGGCTCGCGGTGCGGTTCGGCGACTTTCGCCAGACGTACGGCGAGCTGAACGCGTCGATCGATCGGACGGCCAATGCACTGGCCCGCCTGGACGTGGGCGTGGGCTCGCGGGTGGCAGTGATGCTGCCGAACCGCCCAGAGATGCTGTGGACCTGGCTAGCGCTGGCAAAGCTGGGGGCAACGTTCGTACCGGTGAACGTGCACCTGAAGGGCGATGGCCTGCGCTACCTGCTAAGTCACGCGGAGCCCACGCACCTGGTGGCCGACGGGGGGACGGTCGACGGGATGCGGTCGTGCGCGGCCGGCCTGGACGGCGTCCAAGCCAGGATCCTCGTGGGGGGCGCCGCGGCGCAGGAAGACTCGATCTGGTCAGACTTCGGCACGCTTACGGCGTCAGCCACGGATTGCCCGCCGACGGACCCCGGCCCATTGCACGATGGTCTGGCGGCGATCATGTACACGTCTGGCACCACGGGCCGGCCTAAGGGCGTGATGATTGGCCGGGCCGCGCAGTACCAGCACGGACTGAACTACTCCGGGCTGCTGGACATCCGCGAGCATGAGACGGCCTACGCCTACCTGCCGCTGTTCCACGTGACGGCCATGGGGACCACGCTGGGGAGCCTGCTGGCTGGCGCGAACGTGGCGATAGATGACGGGTTCAGTCCTTTTGGCTTCTGGGAGCGGACGCGCGAGTACGGCGCGTCCGTGTTCACCTTCGTGGGCAGCGTGCTGACGCTCCTGTTCAACCGGCCGGAGCGGACGGACGACGCGGACAATCCCGTCCGACGAGTGGTGGGCGCGGCGACCTCACCGGCGATCTGGCAGCGGTTCGAGCGGCGATTTGGCGTGGAGATCGTGGAGACGTACGGGCAGACGGAGATGGTGGCGCTGTGGCTGATGCCGCCGCCGGCCGGAGCGCGGGTGGGCACCGTTGGGCAGCCGCCGGAGGGGCGGTTCGACCTGGAGATCCGCGACGAGCGGGGGCAAGCGCTCGCGGCCGGCGAGCGGGGGGAGATCGCGATCAAGCCGCGAGATCCGGCCCACATGGCAAGGGGCTACTGGCGGGATCCCGTAGCCACGGCGGCCGCGTTCCACGCGGACGGCTGGTACCTCACGGCCGACCTCGGCACTCGGGACGTGGACGGGTACGTGCGGTACATCGGGCGCATGAAAGACTGCATCCGTCGGCGAGGCGAGAACATCTCCGCCTACGAGATCGAGGTAGTGGTGAACCAGCACCCGGCGGTGGCAGAGTGCGCGGCCGTGGGCGTGCCGTCAGCGATCGGGGAGGAGGACGTGAAACTGTGCGTGGTGCCCCGGCCGGGCGCCGTTCTGGAGCCGCGCGACCTGCTGGCTTTCTGCCGCCGGGAGCTGGCTGACTTCATGGTGCCGCGGTTCATCCAGATTCGGGGGAGCTTGCCGAAAACTGCCACCCAGCGGGTTCAGAAGCCGGTGCTTCGCGAAGAGGGCACCGCAGGCTGCTGGGAGGCGGGACGGGCACGGGAGTAAGGCGGGCGTACCGCCCGGGTAAACTGGTTCAGCGACAACGGGGACAAGGATCGATAGTGGCGGACGGGACGACGCTCTCGCTACTCCACGAGCGCCGGGGCTCGCATCCACGCGCCGTACTCAGTGATCTTCTGCAGACCGGAGAGCCGGCGGCGATCTTCGCGCCGTTCCCAGCCTCTGGCGGCGTTGTGCAAAGCGTCCTGGCTGCGCTCTCAGCCACCCCGATCCGAGAGGCCAGCGAGAGACCTAGCGGCGGGCCGGCGCTGGTGCGGGTGGCGTGACACCACCGCTCGCGAGCGACGGGACTCGCTGAGTCGGGGCCTCCGTAGGTCGTCCGGATCCCGAGAGGGTGGATCCAGCGCCGGGCTCGCGTCCGCTCGAGAGCGGCGGGGCCGTGGCGATCATGACGCATGGCGACAGCTCGGAAGTGTCGCCATCAGCCGTGGTAGCCGTCGCGGTCACAGACGCCACCCCGGCCGGGACGGACGCCACTGTCACGGTGAATGCGCCGAAGCCCACGGCATCGGTGGAGACGGCAGCGAACCCCAGAAAGCGCCTGGCCTCACCTCGTCCGGATGGAGGGCAGGCCTGGCCGCCGAAAAGCTCAACTCGGACGCCAGCGAGGCCAGGAGCCGAGCGTAGCTCACCTTTCACGATCAGCACGCCCGCATCGACTGCGGCGTCAGCCACAGAGGGGTGATTCTGAAGGTGATTGGGGCCGCTGTCCGCATCCCCTGGATCATTGAGCGTGGGCCCATCGCCGCCGAGATCGATCTGCGGCGTGGCGCCGCTCGCACCGTTGCCGAAGACCTGGTTGCCCAGCACTCGGTGGCCGCGTCCGCGCTTCACGACGACGCCACCGTCTCGGTTCCCGGCGATGATGTTGGCCGTTGACGGGGCCGTTCCGCCGATGGTGGCGCGGAGTGCGTCGGTCAGTCCGGGCACGCCCTCCCCGATCACCTCGTTGTAGATCAGGACGCCGATCCCGTTGGGGATGGTTGCCTGGCCATCCGCGCTGAGCCCGACCCGATTGCCCTGGACGATAGAGCCACCATTCTGGCTCCACGACGTTGACACGGACACCCCGACGTCGGTGTTCCCCGAGACCAGGTTTCCCGCTCCCGGAGACGGACCGCCGACAACCGCGTTGGACACGTCTCGGAGCGAGACCCCGTAGCGATTCGGGACGGCGCGGGTTCCCGTCGCGTCAGTTCCGATGTAGTTGCCCTGGATGATGGTCCCATCCGCCCCCGGGGCCTGGACGTTCAGTCCGCTGTAGACGTTGCCAGAGATAACGTTTCGCTCGCCAGGAGAAGTGCCGCCGACAGTGACTCTCGCACCCGCGTAGACCCCTGAGCTGTTAGGAACGGGCGTGACGCCATCTGCCCCAACGCCGATGTAATTACCAATAATCTGGGTGCCAGTGACACCGCTCCACACCCAGACTCCGCCGCTTCGGTTGCCCGAGAGCACGTTTCGCTCGGCGGCCGTCGGTCCCCCGACTACGGTGTCGTTGCCCGTAACCTGCAGCCCGGTTGACGTGCCGCGTGGCGTGACGCCGTCGGCATCTACACCAAGATAGCAGCCTGTCACGCGGTTCCCCGTCCCCGTGATTGCGACCTCGGCCATGGAGAATCCATGGACGACTAGGCCATGGATTGTGGTCCCACCGGCCGAGATGGCCAGACCGTACGGCGAGACCAAAGCCGGCAGACCGATTTCCGGAGGGGCGGCGGTCACCACGACAATCGGGGCGCCAACGTAGCCGGGCTGTGAAGACCCATCGATGGTCACAGGATCGGTGATTCCAAGTCCGACGCTCACGGCGATCGTCTTCACCACGTCGCCCGACGAGATATTGAACTCGATACGATCCAGACCCGGATTCGCGTTGGCGTCCGAAATCGCCTGGCGCAGCGAGCCCGGACCGTCGTCGGCCGTGGTGGTGACTGTGTAGGTCGCGGCCGCCGCCGGGGAGGAGCAGAGCAGCACGCCCATCATGCTGGCGAGCGCGGCCGCAGCGATGTGAAACGGATTCGGACCCAGCTTCATCTCGGCTGCCTCCACTCTGCGCGAGCCACAGCGCCCGGATTTTGAACCTGCCCCGGTTGATAGTACCAACGGGGATTTCGCCGCAGGGGGGATGGAGCGCCAGGCGGCATGTTTGCGCGAGTTAGGTCTCCAAGAGTGCGGTACCTTGCTTACCGACTGCTGCACGGCGGCCGTGTGCCATGCTCCCGACGCGAGCGTACCAGCAATTTCTACGCGTTACGCGACGCCGCAGCCGAGGCGGCTGGAGTGGACGGGTCTCGACGGAGGATCAGCGAGAGAGCGGGCGCCCGGCCACCTAGCGCTGGGCGGGCGCCACCTCTACCTGCGCGTCGCCCAGGAGCTCACGTAGCTCTTGCTCCAGGCGCGCGCTGAAGCGGGTGCGGGCGTCGGCGGCGCTGACTCGGTAGCGCTCCGTGTCCAGCGCCACGATCACTTCGTAGGGCGACTGGCCGTCTTCATCCAAAAGGTGCTGGAGTCGCTCGAGCTTCTTGATGTCCGCCACCTCGTCCTCCGTCCGGCGGACGACAAGGCGGATGCGGGCGGGGGTCTCCGGACCGGTCTTGTGAGCGCCATTGCCGTTCCCGTTGGCCTTGGCGTGCCCGTTGCCATTGGTCTTGGCGTGACCATTGCCGTTCCCGTTGCTTGCCGCGCCGCTCCGCATGGGGGCCCAGGCGACGCCGGTGGTGGCAGTGGCAGGTGGGGCAGAGCGAACGGCGTCCGAGGAAACCGGTTCCGGGGGGGCCTCGCCGTCTGCTGGCGGCTGCCACTCCTCGATGGCGTCCACGATGACCTGATTGCGGTCGTCGCGGGTGTCCACCTTGCCCTCCACGATGAGGATGGCATCCTCGCGCCAGGACTCCGCGGTGGCGGCGTATGTGCGGGGGAAGGCCACCACGTCCGCGGTGCCATGGAGGTCCTCTAGCTGGGCAACGACCATGGTGTCGCCCTTGCGTGTGGTGATGCGACGCAGGCTGCTGATGACGCCGGCGATGACCACGGTCTCCTCGCCGAGATCCGGGCCGATCTGGCTGGTGTCAGCGGTGACGCGGCCGCCCAGCCAGCGGGCGGCCTCCTGGAACGGGTGGTCAGAGAGGTAGAGGCCCAGCGTCTCCTTCTCCCAGGCCAGCTTCTCACGCAAGGCGGCGGGCGGCACATCCGGCAGAACGGTGGCCATGGAAGGCTCCTCCACGCCGCCCATGTCGAACATGCTGACCTGACCCACACCGGCCGCTTTCTGGCGGGACTGGCCGGCGGCCATGCACTGGTCCACGCCGGCGAGCTGGCTCTCGCGCGGCCCGAACTCGTCGAAGGCGCCGCACTTGACCAGGCTCTCGATGACGCGCTTGTTGAGCGTGCGCAGGTCCACCCGGCCGCAGAAGTCCTCCAGCGACTTGAACGGGCCGTTCTTCTGACGCTCCGCGATGAGGCTCTCCACCGCGCCCTCGCCCACGTTCTTCACGGCGGCCAGCCCGTAGCGGATGCCCAGGCGGCGCTCCATGGCGTTGAGCTTCACCTGCTCAACGGTGAAGCGGGCGTGGCTGGCATTGATGTCTGGCCGTAGCAATGGGATGCCCAGGCGACGGCACTCACCGATGGCTGAGACCACCTTATCCGTCTTGAGAGCGTCCGTGGTGAGCACGGCCGCCATCCACTCCACGGGGTAGTTGGCCTTCAAATAGGCGGTCTGGTAGGCGATGAAGGCGTAGCAGAAGGCGTGGCTCTTGTTGAAGGCGTAGCCGGCGAACGGCTCGATGTACTCCCACAGCCGGTCCGCAACCTCACGAGCATAGCTCTGCTCGAGCGCGCCGTTGATGAACCGCTCGCGCTCCTTTCGCATCACCTCCGGCTCTTTCTTGCCCATGGCGCGGCGGAGGATGTCTGCCTGGCCAAGGCTGTAGCCGGCCACGCGCTGGACGATCTGCAGCACCTGATCCTGGTAGACGATGATGCCGTAGCTCTCCTCGAGCAGCTCCTCCAGCGAGGGGTCTGGATACTCGACGGGCTGGCGGCCCTCCTTGCGCGCGATGTAGGCCGGGATGTGGGCCATGGGGCCGGGGCGGTAGAGGGCGACCATGGCGGCCAGGTGGCGGATGGTGCGCGGCTTGAGGTCCTTGACGTAGCGGGTCATGCCGCTACCTTCAAGCTGGAAGATGGAGTGGGTCTCGCCGTTGGACAGCTTCTCAAACGTGAGCTCATCGTCCAGCGGCAGTGTGCCCAGGTCTAGCTCCACGCCCTGGGTCTCCGCCACGTACTCCACGGCCTTCTCGAGCATGGTCAGGTTGGCCAGGCCCAGGAAGTCCATCTTGAGCAGACCGATCTGCTCCAGCGACTTCTGGGGGTACTGGGTCATGACCATGGTGTCGCTCTTGCCCACGCGCTGCAGCGGCACGTGCTGGACCAGCGGATCGCCGGCCACGACGACGCCGGCGGCGTGGGTGGAGGCGTGGCGGGCAACACCCTCCAGCTTCTTGGCGGCGTCGATCAGGCGCCTGACGGCGGGGTCCGTCTCGTAAAGCTGTCCCAGCTCATTGACCTGCTGGAGGGCCTGCTCCATCTTCATGCCCACGGGCACGGAGGGGATCAGCTTGGCCACGCGGTCTACCTCGCTCAGCGGGTAGCTGAGGACGCGGCCGACATCGCGCAGCGCGGCGCGCGGGAGCATGCGCCCAAAGGTGACGATCTGTGCCACGTGGTCGCGGCCGTACCTCTCGATGCAGTAGTTGATCACGTCATCGCGCCGGTCGTCCGCGAAGTCCATGTCAACGTCTGGCATCTGGACACGCTCTGGGTTGAGGAAGCGCTCGAAGGTGAGGCCGTACTCCACGGGGTCGATGTCCGCGATCCCCAGCAGGTAGAGGATGATGCTGCCGGCCGCGGAGCCGCGGGGACCGCAGAGGATCTTCTGCTTGCGGGCCCAGTCCACGAAGTCCCAGACGAAGATGATGTACGAGGCGAAGCCGGTGGTCCGGACCACGTCTAGCTCGTACTCCAGCCGCTGGCGGACCTCGTCGCCGGCGCTGGCGTAGCGGCTGGGGATGCGCTCGCGGCAGACGCGGGCCAGGAAATCATCTGGGTTCTCGCCGGCCGGGATGACGTGGTCCAGTGGAGGGAAATTGAGCCGGCCGAACTTGAGGTCCAGGTTGCAGCGCTCGGCGATGGCAAGCGTGTTGCTGATGGCTTCCGGCGTCTCCGCGAACAGGGCGGCCATCTCCTCAGCGGTCTTGAGGTAGAAGGCGTCCGGCTGCATCCGCATGCGCTTGGGATCGTCCAGCGTTGAGTTGGTCTGGACGCACAGCAGCAGGTCCTGAGCGTCCGCCTGGTCCTGGCTGGTGTAGTGGCTGTCATTCGTAGCAACCACGGGGATGCCAAGCTCGCGGGAGATCTCTAACAGCCCGCGGTTGTTCTTTACGTCAAGCTCTGACCCGTGGTTCTGGAGCTCCAGATAGTAGCGGTCACCAAAGACATCGCGATACCACGCGGCGTTCGCCCGCGCGGTGGCGGGATCGTCGCGCAGGACGGCGGCGGAGGGCTCGCCGGCGAAGCACGCGGAAAGGGCAATGAGGCCCTCGTGGCACTCCGCCAGGAGATCCCGATCGATGCGGGGCTTGTAGTAAAAGCCCTCCAGGTTGGCCTTGGTGACGAGCTTCAGGAGGTTGCGGTAGCCGCGGTCATCCTGGGCCAGCAGGATCAGGTGGGCGTACTCCCGCTCCTGGGCGCCGCGGGCGGTCATCTTGCCCGGGGCTACGTACGTCTCCACGCCGATGATAGGCTTGACGCCGGCGTCACGGGCGGCCTCGTAGAACTCGATAGCGCCGTACATGGAGCCATGGTCGGTCAGCGCCAGGGCCGGCATGTGGAGCTTGGCGGCGTGTTTGACGAGGTCCTTGACGGCGGAATACCCGTCCAGCAGGGAGTACTCGGAATGGACGTGGAGATGGGCGAAGTCGGCCACGGACCCTCACTCAGCGGGACGTTCTGTCACCCGCTTATGTTAGGCCCCGGCGGCCCGGATTGCGAGGCCGGCGTTAGCGAGAGGCGGGTCGCGCGGTCGGGCGTTGTGACGGGTTTGTGACGCGCACCGGGAGTCGCGACTCGATTGCACGCCACACGGACGGACGATACGACGGGGCGGCTGACATGACGCACTGATGATGAGCCAGCCCCGCGGCGCAGACTGCGCGCATCCACGCAGAAACGACACTGCCTCCCCGGCAACACGGCAGATCGGCCTTGACGCGCGTTAGCTTCTCGCGGCGCACTCATCTGGCCATGCGCTGATAGGCCGCGTCAACCGGCTTCGGACCGCGCAGGCTCAAGCCAGCTCGCCCGCACAGTAGCGTCCGGACTTCACTACCGGGGGCGCCCGCCATAGCGAGCGTCGCTGGCGAGAGGGCCGCGCGGCGACCCAGGGCAACGATCGAGGCACGCACCCCGCCCTGAACCGCGAGATGGCCGACTCCGCACCAAAATCGGGCGGTTCCTTTCATTGCTCGTAGACCCAGAGCATCTGCCCGGGACTGTCCCGTCCGCACCGGGACGAATGCCAGAGGTTTTCACGACATAGATGTCTGTAAATGAGATCTATGAAGGGTGACGTGCGGACACGCGAACATCGACATCAGGCGGGAGGCGCGATGACCGCTGCTTCCCCCGGCTGGCCGACGAGACGGCCGTTGCGCGCGCCGTACCGACGGGAACCTCCAAATGCAGGATCAGACGCAGAGTAGCGCCCGGGCGCCAGAGAGGGGAGTCTCGGGAAGGAGCGCGACGATGGATGATGAAGAACAGAGCCCTGCCCACAATACGGGGCGAGGGCGGCGCATCCCGCTACCGGTTCTGAATGCAGCACCGGGCGCCGACCAGGCGCGCCACACGGTGGGGCGACGTGGATTCATGGCCGGCGTGTCCAGCATCGCCGCGGCGGCGATGGCACACCTCACCGCACCTCCACCAGCAGCGGCCGCACCGGCCGAGGCGCCATCCCTGGCACTGGCCGATCTACCGCAGGCGCGACCGGGCGAGTCTGCGTTACTGCGCATGCAGCGCGAGCTCCGGACCTCCCTCCAGAAGCCGCTGGAGCAGCGACGCTGGGGCATGGTGATTGACCTCCGGAAGTGCGTTGGCTGTTCCGCCTGCACCGTCGCGTGCAAGGCGGAGAACCGTCTGCCGCCCGGCGTGGTGTACCGACCGGTGCTTGAGGAGGAGATCGGGGAGTACCCCAACGTGACCAGGCGGTTCGTACCGCGACCTTGTATGCAGTGCGAAAACCCACCGTGCGTGCCGGTGTGCCCTGTGGGCGCAACGTATTCCCGTCCTGACGGGATCGTGGAGCTGAACTACGAGCAGTGCATTGGCTGTCGCTACTGCATGACGGCCTGTCCGTATCAGGCGCGCGTGTTCGACTCTGGCGACTTCTACACCACCGAGTCGCCGGCGCCACAGCCGTACGAGATGCTGAAGACCTACGAATACGGCCGCGCGTACGACCGGACCAAGGAAGAGTCGCCAATCGGCAACGTTCGCAAATGCCACTTCTGCGTAGGGCGGCTGGACAACGGGATGCTCCCGGAGTGCGTAACGACCTGCATCGGGGTGGCGACTTATTTCGGCGATCTGAACGATCCGGATTCGCTGGTGTCTGAACTGGCGGCGAGCCCAAGCGTGCACCGGTTGAAAGAAGAGCTGGGGACAAAGCCCCGCGTCTTCTACCTGATGTGATCGCGGCGGACAGGAGACCCTGAGATGAACGCGCGACCTCTGACCATAGCGCTCGGTGCCGTGTGGCTGGCGGCGTTCGCCGCCGGGACGTACGGCCTGGGACAGCGCATGCTGACGGGCCACGAGCAAGCCAACTACGGGAGCTACGTTCCGTGGGGCCTCTGGGTGGCGATGTACATCTACTTCGTTGGGTTGAGCGCGGGCGCCTTCCTGCTGTCGTCGCTCATCTACGTGTTTGGGTTGAAGCGGTTGGAGCCAATTGGGAAGCTGGCGCTCTTCACCGCCACCATCACGCTGTGTTGCGCACTCTTGGTGATCTGGCTGGATCTGGGTCAGCCATTCCGTTTCTGGAAGGTCTACGCGAACGTGCAGCCGACCTCGATGATGGCGTGGATGGTCTGGCTGTACACGGCGTACTTCCTCCTGGTGTTGACGGAGACATGGTTCGCCCTACGGGCGGACCTGGTTGTCTGGGGCCGCCGCACGGGGCTAGCCGGCTGGCTTGGCCGCACGCTCACGGCGGGCAGCCGGGACATGTCCAGCGCCTCGCGTGACCGCGACCGCCGGGTGCTGCAAGTGCTGGGCACGCTGGGCGTGCCGCTAGCGATCGCGTTCCACGGTGGAGTGGGAGCGCTCTTCGGTGTGCTGGGTGCGCGACCGTACTGGAACACGTCTCTGCTTCCGATCATGTTCCTGGTGGGCGCGCTGGCCTCTGGCGGGGCATTGCTGACCTTCGTGGTGGCGTATTTCTGGCCCGAGCAGAAGTCCGCGCAGTACCGAGACCTGGTGACGCTGCTAGGCCGAATGGCGCTTGGGCTCCTGGCGTTTGACTTGATCCTCGAATGGTCCGAGTTGAGCATCAACCTGTACGCGTCGATCCCGGCCCACGCGGAGGCGTTCCGTACGGTGCTGTTTGGGCAGTTCTGGTGGGTGTTCTGGATTGGCCACCTGGCCCTGGGCGCGGCGGTGCCGATCCTGCTGCTAGCGCTATTTCCACGCACGCCGAAGATCGTCGGCGCGGCGGGCCTGCTGATCGCGGCGACGTTCATCACGGTTCGCCTGAACATCGTAGTGCCGGGGTTGGTGCATCCGGAGCTCGTGGGTTTGGAGCGGGCATACACAGATCTCCGCCTGACCTTTGCGTACATCCCGAGCATGATGGAGTTCCTGGTTGGCCTGTTCGTGGTGGCCTTTGGCGTCGGGCTCTTCCTGCTCGGGCGGTGGCTGCTGCCGCTCACCACTGACGACGCCACATCACCGCTGGAGCCACTGCCGCGTGTGGATGGGCACCTCGCGCCGCCATCCCCCCGGGAACCCAGTCTGGCCGCGCGCTAGTGGCGCACCTCAAGAACGACACGCCCAAACGACGCGACGGGAGAGAAGCGATGAGCCCCTCCGACATCAAGACTCAAGCAGACGCTCCACCCGAGGAGAGCGGGGTGACACGGCGCGGCTTCATCCGCACGGCCGCCCTCCTGGGTGGATCAAGCCTGCTGGCCACCGCCGTCAGCGGCTGTGTGGGACAGCCGGTAAAGGTTAGCACGCCGGCCGGCGGCAGCCCGCCTTACCCCAACGCCCTGGCGGAGAATCAGCTCTACACCGTGTGCCTCAACTGCAACACGGGCTGTGGGATCAAGGCGAAGATTGAGAACGGTGTAGTAGCCAAGATCGACGGCAGCCCCTTCAGCCCAATGACGCTGACGCCACACCTGCCATACGCCACGAGCGTGTTCCAGACGGCGCAGGTGGACACCCCGCTCTGCCCGAAGGGCCAGGCCGGCCTGGTAAACGTGTACGACCCCTACCGCGTCACCCGCGTCCTGAAGCGAGCGGGGAAGCGGGGTGAGGGCAAGTGGGTTTCCGTGCCGTTTGCGCAGGCCATCGCGGAGATCGTGGACGGGGGCGCGCTCTTCAAGAACGTGCCGGGCGAGGAAAACCGCCAGGTGACCGGCCTGAAGGACCTGAACCAGCTGAAAGACCCCAAAATCGCGGCAGATCTATCCGCCGATGCCGGGAAGGTCGGTCGCCGGGAGATGAAGCTGGAGGAGTTCAAGACCAAGCACGCGACCAACCTGAAGTATCTGATCGACCCGGATCATCCAGACCTGGGCCCAGTGAACAACCAGATGGTGTTTGCCTGGGGTCGGTTGAAGGCGGGACGAAGCGAATTCATCAACCGATTCACGCGTGACAGCTTCGGCTCGACCAACGCGCACGGTCACACAACCGTGTGCCAGGGCTCCCTCTACTTCACGGGCAAGGCCATGAGCGAGCAGTTCACGGAGGGGAAGTGGACCGGCGGCAAGAAGTTCTACTGGCAGGGGGACATCGGCAATAGCGAGTTCATCATTTTCGTGGGGGCATCGCCGATGGAGGGGAACTACGGCCCGCCACTACGCGTGCCCAAGCTGACCAACGGAGTGGTGGAGGAGGGCCACAAGTTTGTGGTGATCGACCCACGCCTCTCCAAGACGGCGGCGAAGGGCGAGAAGTGGCTGCCGAACATCCCGGGGACGGAGGGTGCGATCGCGCTAGGCCTGATCCGCTGGATCTTTGAGAACAACCGATACGACGAACGCTATCTCCGGAACGCGAACAAGGCGGCGGCCACGGCGGACAAGGAGCCGACGTTTGCCAACGGCGCGTGGCTGGTGAAGCTGGACAAGAACGGGGTCCCGGGCGGGTTTCTCCGAGGCAGCGACATCGGGATGCCACCGGAGAAACGACCGACGGCGGATGGCAAGGGCGAATGGAGCTTTGACCCGTTCCTGGTCCAGAACGGCACGCAGTTCGTGGCGTTTGATCCGTACGACACGAAGACGGCCGTTGAGGGCGAGCTGTTCGTGGACGGGGAGATCAACGGCAATCGGGTGAAGACCGGGCTGCAGCTTCTGCGCGAATCAGCGTTTGAGCGGACGCTGCAGCAGGTGGCGGAGATCAGCGGTATCAAGGTCGCCGATCTGGTCTACATGGCAAGGGAGTTCACGTCCCACGGCAAGAAGGCGGTGGCGGACATCCACCGGGGCGTGAGCCAACACACGAACGGCTTCTACAACGTGTTCGCCTGGTACAGCCTGAACCTGCTTATTGGGAACTACGATTGGAAAGGGGGCCTGTCGCAGCTCGCCACGTATGACCAGGCCGGGACAAAACCGGGCCAGCCCTACAACGTGGGCAAGTTCGGCAATGGCCCGAAGCAGGCGCCGTTCGGCATCAGCATCATCCGACATGACGTCAAGTTTGAGGAGACCACGCTGTTCCAGGGCCAGTGGCCAGCCAAGCGCGTCTGGTATCCGCTGGCGAGCGACATCTACCAGGAGATCATCCCGTCCATCGGCGATGCCTACCCATACCCCGTCAAGGCATTGTTCCTGTACATGGGCTCACCCGTGTACGCGCTGCCAGCTGGCCACACGATGATCGACGTGTTGACGGACGTCAACAAGCTGCCGCTGTTCGTGGCGAACGACATCGTGGTAGGCGAGACCTCAATGTACGCGGACTACATCTTCCCCGACCTGACGTACCTGGAACGGTGGGAGTTCCACGGATCCCACCCTTCCGTGACGCACAAGATCCAGCCTGTCCGACAGCCGGTGATCGCGCCGCTAACGGAGACGGCGGCGGTGTACGGCAAGCAGATCCCGCTGAGCCTAGAGGCGATGCTTCTGGGTCTGGCGGAGAAGCTGGGGTTGCCCGGATTCGGCAAAGACGGCTTTGACAAGGGCCTGGACCTGATGCACCCGGAGGACATGCACCTGCGGATGGTAGCGAACATCGGAGCGGGCGAGCGAGAGGATGGCTCTAATGCCGTGCCAGACGCGAGCGACGAAGAAGTGAAACTTTTCCTGGACTCGCGCAAGCACCTGCCGGCCACGGTGTTCGAGGCGGAGCGCTGGAAGGCCACGGTGGGCGAGAAGTGGTGGCGCAAGGCCATCTACGTCCTCAACCGTGGCGGCCGCTTCGATGACTATGAGCAGGGCTACGACGGTGCGCAGCTTAAGAACAAGTACGGCACACTGATTAATCTCTACATGGAGAAGACGGCCAAGGTCAAACACTCCATGACCGGCAAGCCGTTCGCCGGTTACGCGGTGTACTTGCCAGGCCCGTTCGACGCCATGGGCCAGATGGTGAAAGACGAAGCGAACGGCTACGACCTCAACCTGATCACCTATCGGGAGATTGCCCACACGAAGTCGCGAACGGCATCCAACTACTGGCTGCAGGGGCTTCTTCCGGAGAACTTCATCCTGCTGAGCAAACGGGACGCGGACCGCCTGGGATTCCAGGACGGGGACCACGCCCGAATGGTCTCCGCGACCAACACCGACGGAGTGTGGAATCTGCGGAATGGGAAGACCGTGCCAATGATTGGCAAGATCCGCGTCACGCAGGGTATCCGCCCGGGGGTGACTGCGTTCTCCCTCGGTCATGGCCACTGGGCCTACGGTGCCAGCGATACGGTCATCGATGGGCAGACGATTCCGGCTGACGCCCGGCGCGCCACGGGCTTCCACGGAAACGCGGCGATGCGGGTGGACCCGGTGCTGAAGAACACAACCCTGGTTGACACGTTCGGCGGCAGCGTGGTGTTCTATGACACCAGGGTGAAACTGCTAAAGGTGGCGAGCGGCAACGGCGCGAAGGCGCGCGCGTGATACGTCGGGGCCGGCGAGGCGCGGGCGAGTGGCCACCCCACTCGCCCGCGCGGACGGATCTGGCCGAAACCCGCGTGACCGCGACACGGCCGGGCCAGACTGTGCGCGGCAGCAGGCCCACAGGAGGAACGTGAGTTGACAGCATCTGAGACGGGCTATGTACCCGCGATCTTCGAAGACTTCCGACATGACTTCCCACAAGTCGCGGCCGCGTATCGCGAGCTCGTGATCGCGCTGCACGAAGCCGGGCCGCTGGACCGGCGGTCGCGGCGGTTGGTCAAGTTGGCCACAGCCGTGGGGCGCGGCGCTGAGGGGGCGGTCCGCTCTCACGTTCGCCAGGGGATGGACGAGGGCATCACCCGCGCCGAGATCGAGCACGCTATCATCCAGAGTGTGCCCATAGTGGGACTCCCCTCGACAATCGCCGCGCTCAAATGGGCGCGCGAGGTGTTCGCGGCCCGCGGGTGATCGCCAAAGGCGTCGTTGGCGCGGACCTCGAGTTGGAACGCTGCCTGGCCAGGGCCAGCGCGGACCACCGCCGACTGTGCCCACGGCAGGTGCTGGGTGCACGCATCGGCCAGCACGCCGGCGTCCTCTTCAACATAGATCTTCCCCAGAGCGCAAAACGCTTGCTGGCCATCGTGGAGACGGACGGGTGCGCGGTGGACGGCATCGCATCCGCCACGGGCTGCACGGTGGGTAGACGCACCATGCGCGTGCTGGACCACGGTAAGGTCGCGGCGACCTTCGTCGACACACGTACGGGCGCGGCCGTGCGGGTCTGGCCGCACCCGGAGGCGCGGACCCTCGCCGCCGGTTATGCGCCGGGCGCGCGCGATCGCTGGCACGCGCAACGAGATGGCTATCGGCGCATGCCCGTGTCCGAGCTCCTACTGGCGCGCCCCGTGCGGCTGACCATGCCGCTGCCGGCGCTGTTGGGGCAGGCCGGCGTGCGCGTGGACTGCGCCGGGTGCGGCGAGGAGATCATGAACCAGCGGGAGGTGCAGCGGGCAGACCAGGTTCTTTGCCGGGCGTGCGCGGGCGAGGCGTACGCGACCCCATTGATCGAGTAGCTTCGGCGCGGTCAGCTCAGGCCGCGTGGCGCGCTGAGCGGGGGCCAGCCTTCATAACCTGGCCGGGTAGCTCGCGGCCGAGGATCTCTGACATGCGTTGGGCGCACTGAATGAGCGCGTCCAGATCGGTCCCGGTCTGGATGCCCATCTCGTGCAGCATGTGCACCAGATCCTCCGTGCAGACGTTTCCCGTGGCCTTCGGCGCGAATGGGCAGCCGCCGATGCCGCCAATAGAGGCATCATAGGTGGCCACTCCCACGCGGAGGCCGGCCAGCACGTTCGCCAGGCCCATACCGCGGGTGTTGTGGAAGTGGAGGGCAAACGCTACGTCTGGCCAGCGATCGCGGGCGCGGCCAACGGTGCGCTCGATCTGGAGCGGGTTGGCCATGCCGGTGGTATCCGCAAGCTCGATCTCGTCCGCACCGAGCTCCAGGAGGCGACCGACCGTGTCAAACAGCCGTGCCTCCGGCACTTCGCCTTCGTATGGGCAGCCGAAGCTGGTGGCGATGGCGCCGATGAACGGCACACCGGCGGACCTGGTGAGCGGAGCGATCTCCTCGATGACGCCGAGCGATTGCTCCACGGTCATACGAATGTTCTTCTGGTTGAATGTGTCGCTGGCCGCCAGCACCACCAGCAGCCGATCTGGCTTTGTCTCGAGCGCGCGGAGCGTGCCCCCCACGTTTGGCACGAGCGGCTCCCAGCTCACGCCGGGGATGCGGTCGATGCCAGCCATGACCTCCGCCGCGTCCGCCATCTGCGGGACGGCGCGGGGGCTGACAAACGAGGTGGCCTCGATCCGCGTGAGTCCGGCATGGGCCAGGCGGTTGTTCATCTCGATCTTGTGCTCGGTGGCCACGAACGCGCCCAGGCTCTGAATGCCGTCGCGCGTTCCAACCTCGCGAATAGTCACGCGTGCAGGCAGATCCATGGTCCTTCACCTCGCCCGAACAGATGGCACACTTGGCTCAAGTGTACCGGCACGCGCGTGCCGGCGAGGACGAGGATGGGAGCGGGCATGATCGACGAGGTCGCGACGGAGGTCAGTGTAGACACGTTCTTCCAGGTGGATATCAGGGTGGGGCGGGTGGTCGCTGCTGAGCTCAATCCCAAGGCCCGCAAACCTGCCTACCGACTGGAGCTGGATTTCGGGCCGCTGGGACGACGCACGTCCAGCGCGCAGCTCACCGCGCTGTACGAGCCGGGGGATCTGGTCGGACGCCAGGTGCTGGCTGTGGTGAACTTCGCGCCACGACGGGTGGCGGGCGTTGAGTCTCAGGTACTGGTGCTGGGGGTGGCGGACCAGCAGGGGGACATCGTCCTACTGAGCGTGGAGCGCGAGACGCCGCTCGGCGCCCGCGTCCACTAGCCCGGCCGGGACTTAGCCGTTGGGCTGGATCAGCATCTTGATCACGCCGGAGCGGTTGCGCACCGCCTCGTGGAGCGCCGATTCCACGTCTGCCAGCGCCACACGGTGCGTGATCAGCCGATCGGTCTTCACCGCCCGCCGTCCCAGGATCTCCAGAGCGTCGTCGAAGTCCTCGCCGTAGATCCGGGAGCTGATCACCGCAACCTCACGCTCGCGGTGCGCCACGTAGTCAAAGCTGAGCCGCTTCTCGTGGGGGCCGGCCACCAGGATGATCCTGGCGCTCGGCGCGGACAGATGGATGCCCTGGTCCAGCGCTTCAGAGCTACCGATGAGGTCGATGACCACGTCATAGGGCCCGCCTTGGTCCAGGCCGGCGCGGACCACATCCTGGGAGCGGGAATCGCCGACGGCGTCCGCGCCTAGATCCCGGGCGAGCGCCAGTTTGCCGTCCTGGCGGCCAGTGGCGTAGACGGCGGACGCACCGCGGGCGCGGGCGACCTGAATGGCGACGAGGCCGAGGATGCCGGCGCCGAGGACGGCCACGCGGGCACCCTGGAGTGAGCCGGCCAGGTTGAATGCGTGGCAGACAACGGCGATCGGCTCCGCGAAGGCGGCCTCATCCACGGGGACGCCAGCGGGGATAGGTCGAGCGTGGGCCTGGGCCATCACCATCTCCTCCGCCCAGCCACCAGAGCCGGTGTTCCCGAGCATGGTGAACTGCTTGCAAAGGCTGTAGTGGCCCGCTCCGCAGTGCTTGCAGGCCGCATCGCCGCACGGGCCGATCGGGCGGACCGCGACGAGTTGACCCACGCGCACGCGATCGACACCAGAGCCAGTCTCGGTAACGGTGCCGCAGACTTCATGGCCCTTGACCACGGGCAGATTGGGCGTAGCCCAGTCGCCCCGCCAGGTGGCCACATCCGAGCCACAGATGCCGGAGCGGTCCACCTTGATCCGGACTTCGCCCGCCGCCAGAGGTTGGCTGGGCCGATCGATGAGCTCGACGCGGCCAGGGCCGTGGAAGAGCACGCTGCGCATGGGGCCTCCTGTCTAGACGTGTGCTGGTGCGGCTGAAGGGGGATGCTACTTCACGCGGGCGCGGATCCACTCCAGGTCCACATCCAGGCCAAAGCCGGGGGCGTCGCTGGGGACGAGCGCGCCGTTGCGGGGGACGGCAGTGCCGGGCAGGCGGCTTGTGTGCTCCAGGGGCACGCCGGGGGCGGTGCCCATGAAGTACTCGCCCCAGCGGATGTTGGGCATGGCGTAGCAGAGATGCTGGCCGTAAGGGTCGTTCATGCCGGCGTGGGGGATCACCTCGATGCCGGCCGCCTCCGCGATGTGGCAGATCTTGACACCAGCGGTCACGCCGCCCACCCACTGGATGTCCGGCTGGAACACGTCCGCCAGGTGTTTGGCGGCAGCAAAGGCGAACGGGTGCGTGCCATACCAGTGCTCGCCAGTGGCGTAGCCCTGCCACGGGATGCGACGACGTACCTCGAAGTGGCTCTGGAGATCCTCCGGGATCAGGCAATCCTCGATCCAGCGCAGGCGGTAGGGCTGGAGGCGCTCGGCCAGACGCACGGTGTATTCGGCGTCGAAGGCCATCCAACAGTCGAGCATCAGGTCCACGGTGGGTCCGATTAGCTCGCGGGTGGCGGCAACGAGCTCAGCGTTGCGCTCCATACCCGGCAGGCCGTCGGCGGGGCCGTAGGGGCACGCAAGCTTGGTGGCGCGGAAGCCCATCTCCAGATGCCAGTCTGTGTCGTTGCCGGTGGCGTAGCAGGGCTGGCTATCGCGCGCGGGGCCGCCGAGCAGGCGGTAGACGGGGGTCTGAAGCAGCTTGCCCTTCAGGTCCCAGAGCGCAAGATCCATCGCGCTTATCGCGTAACTGGCGAGCCCGGCCGCGCTGTACGGCGAGGCGGCGCGCGCGAGTAGGTCCCACAGGCGCTCGACGGACAGGCAGTCCTCCCCCAGGAGCAGCGGCCCTAGATGGTCGTTGATGATGGTGACCACGGGGGCGCCGTAGCGACCGATCCCCAGGCCCCAGGTGCCGTCCTCCGCGGTGACGACGCAAGCGACCTGGCCCCACGGGGGCAGCCAGAGCTTGCGGTGCGCTTTGAAGCGCGGGTAGCGCGACATGGGATTGGCGACCTCGGAATCCACCACCCAGGGCGCCCGTCGCCCCTGATGGGGCGGTTCAGCGACCTTGTCGAGCTCGATCTCGAAGGCCTGGATCTGCCGGATCTTCATGGTCTTGCTCCACGCGTCAACTGCCACAGCCACACTGGGTGTTGGCGAGCGCGGTGCCATGATAGGCCCATCGCGCCGGAAGCTGAGCGGATCCGGCCGCCCGAGTACAGTTAGCGCGCTAACGTGCGTGCAAGGGTGACGCCAGTCATCGGGAGGATCAACCATGGCAGACCGGATCAGAGTGGCGGTGATCGGCACCAGCTTTGCCTCATCCGTCCAGATTCCCGGCTTCCAGCTTCTGGACGGCGTGGAGGTGGTTGGGGTAGCGAGCGCCCGGGAGTCACGCGCGAAGGATGCGGCGGAGCGGTTCGTCATCCCCGCGGCGTACGGCGACTGGCGGCGGATGCTTGACGAGGTGGAGTGCGACGTGGTGAGCATCGTGACGCCGCCGCACCTCCACCACGAGATGGCGCTGGCAGCGCTGGATCGTGGGCGCCACGTCATCTGCGAGAAGCCGTTTGCGATGGACGTGGCCCAGGGACGGGAGATGGTGGATCGGGCCGTGGCGTCCGGGCTGGTCCACGCGGTGGACCACGAGTTTCGCTACATGGCGGCGCGGCGCTACGTGAAAGAGCTTCTGGAGGCTGGCTACGTGGGCGAGCCTCGGGTGGCCCGCTGGGCCTGGCTGATGCCCATGCTGGCCACGCCCCAGTCGCGGGGGTGGGACTGGTGGTCCGAGCGCTCCAAGGGCGGGGGGCTCTTCGGAGCGCTGGGATCCCACCTGATCGATTCATTGATGTGGTGGCTGGGCGACATCACGGAGGTGACGGCGCAGATCAACACGTTTGTGGAGCAACGGCAGGAAGCGGAGACGAAAGTGTGGCGCGCGGTCTCGGCGGACGACGATGTCTCCATGTTGTTGCGCTTCAAGAACGGTGCCCGGGCCAGCGTGGACCTGACTGGCCTGGCGCGGGTTGGGCACCGAAAGCTCGAGATCTTTGGCTCCGAGGGCACGCTCGTGATGGAAGAAGATGCACGGGTGCTGGGCTCAAAGGGCAGCGCGCCATTGGCAGAGCTGACGATCCCAGAGCACCTGATCACCCGGGTGGAGGGCGACCAGCGAGTGGCGCCGTTCACCGTGTTCGCGCGGCGGGTGATGGCGCGGGTCCGGGGCGGGGATGAGGGTGACTTCGCGGACTTCCGCCAGGGGCTGCGGGTGCAGCGGGTTATGGACGCGGCGCACGCCAGCATGGACGATCGAACCGTGGTGGCAGTGCTGGGAGACGCGTAGCGGCGCACGCCTGGACCGCCGTACGCGCGCGCTGACGATCCATGGTGTCCTACGCGCTCTACCGACTCGGCAGAACGGCGCTGGCGATCTTCGCCATCGTGACCGTGGTGTTCTTCGTGGCGCGCGTGACGGGCGACCCGGCGGCGGTCTCGCTAGGGTCCAGCGCCAGCGGGGCTGACATCGAAGCATACCGGCGGCTGATGGGTTGGGATCAGCCGCTGGCGGTGCAGTACGGCCAGTTCCTGGTGAACCTGACGCGGGGCGATTTCGGCGCGTCCTTCTATTACCGCGTCCCGGCGCTCGGGCTGGTACTGGAGCGAATGCCGGCCACAATGCTCCTGGCCACGGCCGGGCTGGTGTTCGCAACGGTCCTCGGGGTCGGGCTGGGCGTGGTCGCGGCGGCGTGGCGGGGATCGTGGCTGGACCGCGTGGCGATGTCGGTCGCCGTCGTGGGCAGGTCCATCCCCATCTTCTGGCTAGCGTTGCTGCTGGTGCTGGCACTGGCCGTCAACGCCAGGTTGTTTCCGGTCTCCGGACGCGACCAGTGGGGCTCTCTGGTGTTGCCGGCGCTGAGCCTGGGGCTCGTGAGCGCGGCGGAGATCGCGCGCCTGACGCGCTCCGCGGTGATCGAGGTGCTGGGTGACGACTTCATCCGCACCGCACGGGCCAAGGGGCTACCGGGAACCACGGTGATGACGCGGCACGCGCTACGCAACGCGCTGAATCCGGTGCTGACCATCGTGGCGCTGCAGCTTGCGTCGCTGCTCGGCGGGGCGGTAGTAACGGAGACCATCTTCGCGTGGCCGGGTGTGGGCAGGCTGGCGGTGGCGGCGATCATCAGCCGGGACTTTCCGGTGGTGCAGGCGTCCGTCTTCTTGATGGCGGTGATGTTCGCGGTGACCAACCTGGTGGTGGACCTGCTGTACCCGCTGGTGGACCCGCGGATCCGCGGGCGCGTGTGATCGCGCGTGATACGGGGGGGCGGAGGCGTGGATCGCTCCGGCCGTGGCACCTTGCACCGATCCTGCCGGCCATCCTGGTGGTGCTGGTGACGGTGACGCTAGCAACGGCGGCGCCATTGGTCTCGCCACACTCGCCGACGGATCAGAACCTGCTGTACGCGGAGGAGCCGCCGGGTACCGTGTACCCGGTGGGGGCTGACCACCTGGGACGAGACGTGCTGAGCCGGGTGATCTACGGCGCCAGGGTGTCGGTGGCGCTGGCGGCAGGCACGGCACTGGCGGCGGCGGCGATCGGCGCGCTGGTGGGCTCAGTGGCAGGCTATGCTCGCGGCTGGGCAGACGGCGCCATCTCCGTGATCGTGGATATGCAGCTAGCGTTCCCGCCGGTGCTGCTGGCCATCGCCATGGTGTCAGCTTTGGGGCCCAGCCTGGGAAACACGGCGGCGGTGATGGTGTTGACAACCTGGGTGGTCTTTGCCCGGCTGATCCGCGGGGACGTGCTGTCCCTGCGCGAGCGGGAGTTCGTGACGGCCGCCTGGGTGTTGGGAGGCTCGCCATGGCGGGTGCTGTTTCGCCACGTGCTGCCCCAGACGCAGACGGCATTGCTGGTCATGCTGACGCTGCAGCTTGGCCGGATGATCGTGCTGGAGGCCACGCTTTCGTTCCTGGGCCTGGGCGTCCAGCCGCCCGAGCCAAGCTGGGGCAATCTGCTAGCCGACGGTCGCGACTACCTGGCGAGTAGCTGGTGGATAGCGACGGTGCCAGGTGTGGCGATCACGCTGAACGTGTGGGCGGTGAACCTGGTGGGCGACTGGCTGCGGGACGAGCTGGACCCTCGGATCGGGTGAATCCAGCGGACCCCATCACAACTCGTCCCAAATCTGGCGAAATCTGCGTAATACTGTTTGCATACCGCGAATTCCATCGATACGCTTGGGTCCGCGCAAGGCTCTCGCTGATCGGCGGACCACCGGCGCTGAGCTCGGTGCACCGTCGGCCGCGGATCATCCCTCCATCCACGGAGCTCCACGTTGGACGCACAGCTCGGATTCTCTCCCCGTCGCCGGTTCTTGCTCCGCGGCCTGATGTTCGCCAGCGCCACCGGCCTGCTGGCGGCCTGCTCGCCCTCCGCGGCGCCCGCCAGGCCGGCCGAGGCGCCCAAGCCGCCGGCCGCGCCGACGGAGCCGCCTAAGCCGGCAGCCACGCAGCCGGTGCAGACCGCTCCGGCCACGGCGAAGCCGGCCGCCGCGACGGCTCCCGCCAAGAATGAGATCGTCATCGCTCACGCCGGGCAGAACGCCCAGGAAGTGAGCATGGATCCCAACTTCGAGAGCACCGAGGCCACGGTGCACCTGAACATGTTCGACACGTTGGTGCGGCCGACCCGGTCCGATACGGATCCGCCGAAGTTCGGCTTCGAGCCGGGGCTGGCGGAGTCCTGGAAGTCCGTGGATCCGACGACCTGGGAAGTGAAACTCCGAGCGGCCAAATTCCACGACGGCAGCGACGTCTCCGGCGAGGACGTGAAGTACACGTTTGACTTCGTCACGAACAAGGACAACCCGCCAGACGTTCGCTCGCGGATGGCGGCAAACGGCGTGTTCGAGGGGCTCACCGAGGTCCAGGTTGTGGACCCGCGGACGGTGCGGATCAAGACCAGCCAGCCGCTCCCCACGTTTGAGCCCAAGCTGAGCCGTCTCTACATCGTGCCGAAGGCCTACCACCAGAAGGTGGGCCCGCTAGAGTTCGGCCTGAAACCCGTGGGCACGGGGCCGTTCAAGTTCGCGTCCTGGAGCAAAGGCGAACAGGTGGTGCTGGAGGCGTTTGATGGCTACTGGGGCGGGGCACCGGCCATCAAGAAGGCCACGTTCAAGCAGGTAATCGAGAGCGCCCAACGAGCGAACATGCTGAAGGCGGGGCAGGCCGACCTGGTAAATGACATCCCGCCGAACATGTTTGAGGGACTCAAGACCGAGGGCAAGTACGAGACGATAGTCCTCAAGAGCATGCAGCACGTGCTCATGGGCATCGACGCGCGTCAGGGGCCGCTGGCGGACGTTCGCGTGCGCCAGGCGATCAACTACGCGGTGAACCGCGACGAGATGATAGAGAGGTTGTTCAAAGGCTTTGCCCGACGCGCGGTGACGACGGTAGCGGACGGGCTCCCGGGCTTCACGGCCCAGGTGAACAGTATGTACCCGTTTGACCTGGAGAAGGCGCGCCGCCTGATGGCGGAAGCCGGTCACCCAAACGGATTCGAGACGGGGCTGTTGTTCAGCGAGGGAAGGCTGTTCCTGGGCCGTGAGTGGACCCAGGCCGTGGTGGGGTACCTAGAGAAGCTGAACATCCGTGCGACCATCGAGACGGCGGACGGCGCCCAGAGGCTTCAACGCATCCGCGAGGGTAAAGTGCCGGGGCTATTCCTGACCTCCTTGCTCAACCAGGACATCGACGCGGAGAGTCCGTTCCGGCTCTGGCTATCCAAGAAGGGGCGCGGCTTCTACTGGCCCCAGCTAGAAGTAGACGGCGAGATCGAGGCCCAACGGAGCGAGCTGAACGCGGACAAGCGGCGCACGGTGCTGGAAGAGATCAACCGCAAGGCCGTGGAGCACGCGTGCTTCCTGTTCTCGCACTTCGAGAACGCGGGCTGGGCGGCCACCAAAGGGCTGCAGGTGGGACTGCGCCACGACGGATACATCCTGTTGCACAAGGCCAGGTTCGCCTAGCCGTCGTTCCAGCGGCGCGTCAGGAGGGGGTCCACCGCGCGGCCGCGTAGTACCATATCGCCCGGCGGGGCCGCTGGCCCCAGGACGATACGTACGCGCGGCCGCGTTTCGGCGCGCCGCTGACACCCAGCCACTGACACCGAGTCACTGACACCCAGCGGAGGAGTGCCGGCCCATGAGTGCAACCCCTGACGCCTTCGGCGCGCGGGCATCGCTGACGTACGCGGGGGGAACCGCGGCGTTCTATCGACTGGCAGCGCTGTCCGGTCTGACCAATCTGGACCGACTGCCACACGTGGTGAAGATCATCCTGGAGAACGTGCTGCGCAACTGCGGCGAGGGCGCGTTTGAAGAGAGCCACGTCCGCGCGGTGGCGGGCTGGGCGCCGAATGGCGACAAGAGCGCGGAGCTGCCGTTTTTGCCCGCTCGGGTGCTGCTGCAGGACTACACGGGCGTCCCGGCGATCGTGGACCTGGCGGCGATGCGCTCGGCCATGCAGCGGCTGGGCGGCAGCCCGGCAAAGGTGAATCCGCTGATGCCCGTCGATCTGGTGATCGACCACTCCGTTCAGATCGACGTGTTTGGCAACGACCACGCGTTTGCCGACAACGTGGAGCGCGAATACGAGCGCAACCGCGAGCGGTACTCCCTCTTGCGCTGGTCCCAGGGCTCGTTCAACGCGCTCACCGTGGTGCCGCCAGGAACGGGCATCTGCCACCAGGTGAACCTGGAGTTCCTGTCCAAAGTCGTCCAGCTTCGCGAGATCGCCGGCCAGCAGGTGGCGCTCCCGGACACGCTCATCGGCACGGACTCCCACACCACGATGGTGAACGGCCTGGGAGTGCTGGGCTGGGGCGTGGGCGGGATCGAGGCGGAGGGCGCCATGCTGGGTCAGCCGCTGTACATGCTGATCCCAGACGTGGTGGGCGTGCGACTGACCGGCGCGCTGCCAGAAGGGGCCACGGCGACCGACCTGGTGCTCACCGTCACTCAGCTTCTCCGCCGCCACGGCGTGGTGGGCAAGTTCGTGGAGTATTTCGGAGAAGGGCTCAGCCGTCTACCGGTGGCGGATCGAGCAACGCTGGGCAACATGTCGCCGGAGTACGGCGCCACCGCCGGCTACTTCCCGGTGGACAACGAGACGCTGCGCTACCTGCGGACCACCGGGCGACCGGACGATCTGGTGGATCTGGTGGAGCGCTACACCAAGGAGCAGGGCCTGTTCCGAGTGGAGGGTGCGGCGGAGCCAACCTTTGACTCCGTGATCGAGCTGGACATGTCCACTGTCGAGCCCAGCCTGGCCGGGCCGCGACGACCGCAAGACCGCCTGAGCCTTTCAGGCGTGGGAAAGGCGTTCCACGAAGCGTACGACACGCTGATCGCCGCGAATCCGGCCACCCAGGATGACGGTGCCACGCACGGCTCCGTAGCCATCGCCTCCATCACGAGCTGCACCAACACGTCCAACCCTTCGGTAATGCTGGGCGCCGGCCTGCTGGCCAAGAAGGCGGTAGAGCGGGGCCTGACGGTGAAGCCATTCGTCAAGACCAGCCTGGCGCCGGGCAGCCGAGCGGTGACCGACTATCTGGACGCCGCCGGCCTCCAGCCGTATCTGGACAAGCTGGGATTCAACCTGGTGGGATACGGGTGCACCACCTGCATCGGCAACAGTGGTCCGCTGCCGCCGGCGGTAGCCAAGAAGGTAGACGACGAGTCGCTGGTGGTAGCGTCCGTCATCAGCGGCAACCGCAACTTCGAGGGAAGGATCCATCCGCAGGTGCGGGCCAGCTTCCTGGCATCGCCGCCCCTGGTGGTGGCGTACGCGCTGGCCGGCACGGTAGACGTGGACCTGGCTAACGAGCCGATTGGGAAGGGCTCAGACGGGAAGGACGTGTACCTGCGAGAGATCTGGCCGTCCCAGGAGGAGATCCGCGACGCGGTGACCCGCACGGTCACGGCCCAGGCGTTCCGTCAGGCGTACGCCAGCGTTTTCGAGGGCGACGCCCAGTGGCGCGACATGGAGGCGCCAACGGGCGAGCTGTACGAGTGGGACGCACGATCGACCTACGTGCAGGAGCCGCCGTACTTCGAGAACTTCTCTCTGGAGCCGGATGCGCCCACGGACATCGAGGGCGCGCGGGTGCTCGTGATGCTGGGCGACTCGGTGACCACGGACCACATCTCGCCGGCCGGCAACATCTCGCCGAAGGGTGCGGCCGGGCAATGGCTGATCGACCAGGACGTTCCGCCGTTTGACTTCAACAACTACGGCGCCCGTCGCGGCGCCCACGACGTGATGACGCGCGGCACCTTCGGCAACATCCGCTTGCGGAACGAGCTGGTCCCTGGCACGGAGGGCAGCTTCTCCGCCCACCAGCCCAGCGGTGATGTGGACACGATCTTCGCGGTCTCCTCACGCTACCGAAACGCCAACATCCCTAGCATCGTCCTCGGCGGCAAGGAGTACGGCACGGGGAGCTCGCGCGACTGGGCCGCTAAGGGTCCGCGGCTGCTGGGCGTGCGGGCCTGCATCGTGGAGAGCTATGAGCGCATCCACCGCAGCAACCTGCTGATGATGGGCGTCCTGCCGCTCCAGTTCAAGGAGGGCGAGAGCCGCCAGTCGCTTGGCCTCACGGGCACCGAGTCCTACACCATCCGGGGGATTGCCGCGGGTTTGAAGCCACGCCAGGAGCTGAAGGTGGAGGTGACCCGGCAGGACGGGAGCACGTTCTCGTTCAGCGCCGTTACGCGGATCGACGCGCCGATCGAGTGGGAGTACTACCGCCACGGCGGGATCCTGCCGATGGTGCTGCGGGGACTGGCTACGTCCTGAGCGAATCTTGCGGGCAAGCGGAGTCGCGGGAGGCGTCCCGCGACTCCGTTGACGCCCCGGCCTGGCAGACGCTGGGGACACGGTATCTCCTGCGGAGCCCCTGGCGAAACGTGCGGGTGGACCGTGCCCGCACGCACATGGGCCTGGAGGTAGAGTACGCCTATCTGGAGGTGCCGGCGGCCGCGATGGTGGTGCCTCTGACGCGCGACGGACGCATCGTGCTGATCCAGCAGTATCGCCACCCCATCCGCGGCTGGGCCTGGGAGATCCCGGCTGGGGCAGTGGGAGAGGAGGAGCCGATCGAAGCGGCGCGGCGTGAGCTGGGCGAGGAGGTCGGCGGCACGTGCGGCGAGCTTCGGTCGCTAGGCGGCTACTATTCGTCCTCTGGCGGCCAGAATCTCTACTGCCATGCGTTCCTAGGCCTGGATGTTGAGCTTGGGGAGACGCGCCACGAGGACACTGAGCTGATCCGGGTGCGCGCGCTGCCGGCGGAAGACGCGTTCAACTGGGCGCGCGACGGCCGACTGAACGAGTGCACGAGCGCGCTGGCGGTCCTCATGGCAGAGCCGCACGTACGCGCCCTCCGTTCGCGCCACTAGGATCCGGCCCAGCCTACCCGTACACTTGAAGGCAGCCGAACGCTGGCGAGGTCACCCGTGAAGCTTGGTGCATTCACCTTTGTACTCCACAGTCACTTACCGTACTGCCGCCAGGCCGGTCGGTGGCCGCACGGCGAGGAATGGATCCACGAGGCGGTGGCCGAGACCTACGTGCCGCTGTTGAAAACGCTGTCCGATCTGGCGGAGAACAAGGTCTCTCCCAAGGTGACGCTGGGGATCACCCCCGTCCTGGCGGAGCAGCTTGCCGACCCGCTGGTCATCAGCCACTTCGAGACGTACGCGCAAGATCGGGCAGAGCGGGCCGCCAGCGACATCGCGCGATTCGAGCGAGAGGGAGATCCGCACGCCAGCTACCTGGCGCACTGGTACCAGGACTACTACAGCCGGGTGCTGAGCCTCTTCAGGGAGCGGTTCGGCCGGTCGCTGCTGGGCGCGGCGCGGCAGCTTCAGGACGCGGGCCACATTGAGGTACTGACATCCGCTGCCACCCACGGCTATCTCCCGCTGCTATCGCGAGATTCCTCCATTCGGGCACAGCTCGCCACGGGCGTCTCAACCTACCAGAAGCACTTCGGGCGGGCGCCGCGCGCTGCCTGGCTGCCGGAGTGCGCCTACCGCCCGGCCTACCAGGAAGCAGGCGCGGTCCGGCCGGGTATCGAGGACTTCCTGGCGCAGGCGGGCATTCGGCTCTTCTTCGCGGAAACGCACACGGTGGAAGGCGGTCGTCCGGTAGGCAAGGCCATGGAGGAGGTCATCGGCCCGTACGGTGACATCCCCCGGCGCTACGTGGTACCGGTGTCTGAGACGGTGCCGCTGTCCGCGCGGACGACGTACGAAGCGTACAACGTGGCTCGGGCGGACGTATCCGTGATCGGCCGGAACAATCGCTCCGGGCTCCAGGTCTGGTCCGCCGACCACGGGTATCCCGGGGAGTTCGACTACCGCGAGTTCCACAAGAAGGACGGCGTGTCCGGCATGCAGTACTGGCGGGTCACGGGCGCCCGCGTGGGGCTAGGCGAGAAGGACTGGTACCATCCGGACTGGGCACAGGGGAAGGTGACCATGCATGCCCACCACTTCGCCGACCTGGTGGAGGGGCTGGTGCGCGACTACCACACCCGTACCGGCCGGCACGGCATCGTCGCGGCCATCTACGACACCGAGCTATTCGGCCACTGGTGGTTCGAGGGGGTGAACTGGATCGGGGAGGTGCTCGCCGCGCTCTCCAAGAGCGAGGCCGTGGAGCTGACGACGGCCTCCGACTACGTGGAGCAGCACCGGCCAACGGACGTGGTGGCGCTCCCCGAGAGCTCCTGGGGTATGGGCGGCAACCACTTCACCTGGGACAACGCCGACACGCGCTGGATGTGGCCGATCATCCACGGGGCGGAGTCGCGTATGGAGCGTCTCGCGACGCGGTATCCAGCGGCCAGCGGGCCGACGCGAGACGTGCTCAGCCAGGCGGCGCGCGAGCTACTGCTGCTCCAGTCCAGCGACTGGCCGTTCCTGATCACAACGGGCCAGGCCGGTGAGTACGCCATCCAGCGTTTCCGCGAGCACACGGACCGCTTCAACTTGCTGGCGGAGATCGCGGAGCGCGGTCAGGCTGATGAGGCAGACCGGGCCACCGCTCTGGAGCTTTACGAGCGCGACAAGCTATTCGCCGACATCGACTACCGTGCGTGGGCCCCGTAGACCGGGGGCGGATCGAGATGCGTCCGTGCCGTGACGGCCCTGAACGCCCCTCCCGCCATCTGCTACCCTACGCCGACCGGGGTCGGTAGCGCCTGATAATTCGGACCGTAGCACCGTCGAATGGCGTTATGAACTTAGGGGCAGTAGTCCCGCGGGCGGCCGCCGAACTTGCCCCTCAATCTCACGCCATAGGCAGCCATGACCACGCCCGGCACTCGCCACCTCTGTATCTACGGCCACTTCTACCAGCCGCCGCGGGAAGATCCGTTCACGGGGAGCATCCCCCGCGAGTTCGGCGCCGAGCCGTTCCACGATTTCAACGAGAAGATCACGGCGGAGTGCTATCTCCCCAACGCGCGGCTCGGGAGCTTCGCCCAGATCGGCTTTGACCTGGGGCCAACCCTGGCATCCTGGATGCAAACGCGCTCCAACGGCACCCTGCGACGGATCGTGCGGCAGGAACGCCAGCACTACGCCGCCCATGGGGTCCCAAACGCGCTGGCCCAGGCCTACAGCCACGCGATCCTGCCGCTGTGCAGCGAGCGCGAGAAGCGCATCCAGATCGCGTGGGGCATCGCAGACTTCGAACAGCGTTTCGGCCACAGTCCCCAGGGCATGTGGCTACCCGAGACTGCCGCTGACGAGGCCACGCTCGGCGCGTTGCTGGATCACGGCATCAGCTACACGGTGCTCGCACCCTGGCAATCACGCCGGAAGCTGGACACCACCGAGCCGTATTGGATAGAGCTCGCAGACGGGCGGCGAATCGCGGCGTTCTTCTACGACGGTCCGCTCTCTGGCCGGGTCTCGTTTGACGCGGGCACCACCAGCAACGCGGACGTTTTTGGGTATCGCGACCTGCCTTCCCATGTGAACGCGGCCAAGGTCCGGCGGGGTGAGGCGCAGATCATCACCGTGGCCACGGACGGCGAGCTATATGGCCATCACCAGGTGCACCGGGATTTGTTTTTGACCCATCTGCTCAACGAGACGGCGCCGCGCCAGGGATTCGTGGTGACCACGTTGGGGCGATACCTGCGAGACCACCCGCCGACTCGGAGCACGCGACTGGCCGGCCCATCATCCTGGTCATGCCATCACGGCGTGCAGCGCTGGCGCGGCGCGTGCGCCTGCACGGAAGGCGACGGCCGCTGGAAGGCCGGGCTCCGGCGGGCCATCACCGCGTTGGGCGCACAGCTCGATCTGCACTTCGACCAGACGGGGGCCGGGCTGTTCCATGATCCGCGACAGGCGGAGCTGGAGTACGTGAATCTCCGGCTCGGCCGGGTGAGTCGGCGCGCGTTCTGGGAGCTGCACGGCACGCCCGGCAGGGCGGGGTCAAGCCGGGCCATGCGGTTGCTCGAGGCCCAATACCATCGGCACCTGATGCTCGCGAGCTGCGCCTGGTTCTTCGATGACCTGGATCGCATCGAGCCGCGCAACGCCATCGCCCACGGACTGCGCGCGGCACGGATCGCCGAGCGCGTGCATGGGCTGGACCTGACAAGTCGCTTCGCCGGCGACCTGCGGGGCGTGAAGAGCTGGCGGACCGCCCGCACCGGATTTGACCTGCTGCGAGAGCTGGCCTCGCGGGCATGCGAGACCGAGCGGGCGTCTGGCGCCGCGCTCACTGATCGGCGGCGGGCCGGGTAGCAAGGCGGCGTTCGCTATCATCGCGTCCGCGGCGCTCTGAGGCGCGCCGACCAGGGAGCGTTCTAGATGCTGCCGGCTGACAGCGTCCTGCTGGTGACATACGAGACGCGGCTCACCCCGTCTGGCGGCATCAGCCAGGTACTCCGCGAGCTACCGTCGCCACTGGCAAAGGCGACCGGCCGGGCTGTGGCGATCGTCACGCCGTTTCACCATGCTCTCAGGCCAGCGGCGGCGGCTCGCGAACGCTGGGAAGAGATCCGAGCAGACGTGGAGGGCAGAAACGCCCTGATGACGTTCGAGGTGGCGGAGCGGGATCCCGGGCACTCGGTGGCGGTGGACATCTTCCAGTTTGCTCAGCCAGACACGGTGCCAGAGCGCTGCCCGATTCTGCTCCTGCGGGTGCGGGGCGATGAGTACTTTGGCGGTGGTCTTGATCCGTACGACATGCCGGCCGAGGCGCTGACGCGGGACGCGCTGTTCTTTGGGGCGGCAGTGGCCGTGTTCGCTACGCTTGTCGGGCTGGGGCGTCATAGTGCGCTGATGCTGCAGGACTGGGAAGCGGCAACGACCGCTCTGGCGCTCACGATGACGCCCGCGGGCGAGCGGCCGCGCGCGTTCATCACGCTCCACAACAGCTACGACAGCGGCCCGGTGGAGGACCACGCGCTGTGGAGGCTGGGGATCGACCCGGCGACCTGCCCCGGCCGAGGCTCCGTGACGACGGTGCTGCGCCGCGCGCTACCGTTGATCGAGCGGCCGTACATATCGGTCTCCCAACAGTTCGCGCTGGATCTCACTACTGACTTGCTTCAGCAGCGGGTAATGGCCGATCACCTCCAGGACCTGCTGGCGGACACGCGTGGCATCGACAACGGCCCGTTTGGCCGGGCGGCGGTAGACTCGGGGACCGTGCAGCGGGCGGCGGACGGAGCGCCCGCGGAGCTGGCGGCCTGGAAGACGGAGCGCCGGGACGTGGCCCTGGCGGCGTGGCGAGGCATCTCCGCGGATCCGTCCCTGCCGCTATGGGGCGATGTGGAGACGTTCGCGGCGTTCGCCGGAAGCGGCGTGGACGTGCCCTGGTTCTTCTTCGCCGGGCGAGATGACCCGCGGCAGAAGGGCTACGACGTGGCGGTGGCGGCGGTAGAGGATCTGCTTGCCGCCGGGGCAGCGGCGCCCGCTCAGTTCATCTTCGCGCCGAGCCCAGGTAGCGAGGGGCTGGCCGGACTGGAGTTCCTGCGCCTGCTGTGCGCGCAACACCCGAATCGCGTCATCGCCATGCCGTTCAGGATGACCCAGGGATTTCTGGAGACCATGCAGGGCTCGAGCTTCGGCGTGATGCCGTCGCTGTACGAGCCGTTTGGGATGGCGAATGAGCTGTGCCTGAACGGGCTGGTGTGCATCGGCCGCGCCACGGGCGGGATTCTCCAGCAGGTGCTGCCGTTTACGGGCGTGCCTTCATGCAGCACCGCGGTACTCAGCCGCTCGGGACGCTGGGCTGGTACGTTAGAGCGCCCCACGGGTCTCCTGTACCGCGAGCCTGACGACCCCGAACGCGCGCACGCCGTTGACGACGACTGGCGGGCACTGAACGCCTGCGGGTACCTGATGACAGGGGAGATCCGGACGTCTGAGCGAGGGCGCATCCCCTTGTTTCGCTCCATGGTGCGCGAGCTCCGTGCAGCTCTAAGGGATGCCACGGATCTGTACTCACACGATCGGCCCGTGTACTACCGCATGCTGTCAGACAGCCTCAACCACATCAGCCGAACCTTCAGTTGGGAACGCACCGCCCGCGAGTGCGCCGGGCTGATCGGCTAGGTGCCGCGAACGCCGATCACGCATCGATTACCAGGCCTTAAGCCGCGGCTCACCGCCAGTTAACCAATCCCGCTTAGGCTTCAGACACACGCGGACGGACCGCGTGGCGACTGGAGACTCTGACCGTATGATCGAAGTTCGCGGCCTGGCCAAGCGGTTCCCGAATGGCCACAAGGCCCTGGCGGACGTCTCGTTCAGGATCGATTCTGGCGAGTTTGTCTGCATCGCGGGCCGGAGCGGGGCCGGGAAGTCAACGCTCCTGCGCTGCCTGAACGGGACGGTCGAGGCGACGGCTGGTTCGGTTCGGGTGGACGGCGTGGACGTGGGCCAGGCGAGCCCGGAGGAGCGACGAGCGCTGCGCGCAAGGCTTGGATTCGTCTACCAGGAGTTCAACCTGGTGGACCGGGCCACCGTGCTGCGGAACGTGCTGGTGGGCAGGCTGGGCCACGCGGCGACGCTACCAAGTCTGCTGGGCCTGTTCCCTCGCGCCCACCGTGAGCTAGCCCTGTTCAACCTGGACCGTGTGCGCCTGTTGGATCGCGCTCAGCAGCGGACTGATTCGCTATCTGGCGGGGAAAAGCAGCGCGTGGCCATCGCGCGGGCCTTAACGCAAGAACCGCGGGTGCTACTGGCGGATGAGCCCGTGGCCAGCCTGGACCCTGAGCTTGGCCGCGGCGTGATGGAGGACCTGCACCGAGCGGCCAAGGCGGACGCGGTGCCCACGCTGGTGAACATTCACGACATCAACCTGGCGCGCGAATACGCGGACCGAGTCGTGGGAATCGCGCAGGGCGAGATTGTCTTCGATGGACCTCCGCATCGACTCGACGCCGCTGCTCTGGACCGGATCTACCGGTTCGATGAACCGGGAGAAAACCATGAGCGTCCTGGCTCCAGTGTCGTCGCGGCATAGAGCGGCGGACGCGCCCGCGGCAATCCGCGAACATCCGCTAGCGAACCCCATCCCCAGACTGCACCCGAGGGGTGTTCTGACCGGCGCTGCGGCGGCATCCGTACTGATCTGGGCCTGGCACGGATCCGGCGTCACGCCCATCGCCCTGATCGAAGGCCTGCCGGACATGCTGAGCTTCATCAGCCGCCTGTTTCCGCCCAGCATCGAGGCAGTGCCTGAGGCGATCCCGCCACTGCTCGAGACGATCCAGATGGCCATCGTGGGCACCCTGCTGGCGGTCTGTCTGGCTCTACCGCTCAGTCTGCTGGCCGCCGCGAACGTTAGCCCGAGGCCGTGGGTGTATCAGTCCGTCCGCGTTGTGCTGAACGCGGGACGGACCATCCCTGAGCTTGTCCTGGCGCTGGCGTTCGTGGCGGCGGTTGGGCTGGGCGCATTTCCGGGCACGCTAGCGCTGGCGCTCCACTCGGTGTTCAGCCTCTCAAAGATTTTCACCGAGGCCATTGAGGCGATCAATCCGCGCCCGGTGGAGGCGGTGGTTGCCGCCGGAGCCAACGGACCGCAAAGCATCGCCTACGCGGTGGTGCCGCAGGCACTGCCGGTGATGATGTCCTACACGCTGCTCTACTGGGAGCACAACATCCGCGCCGCCACGGTGCTGGGGCTCGTGGGGGCGGGCGGGATTGGCTTCAAGATCCAGGTCGCCATGCGGCTGTTCCACTACCAGGATCTGACCACCTACGTGCTGATGCTGATCTTGATGGTCACGGCGATTGACCGCGCCAGCGCCTACCTCCGCTCGCGAATCACCTGATTGAGCATTCAATGCCGGGAGGCACAAGCATGACCGTTGAAACCAGACGCATCTCGAGGCGCGCCGCCGTGGCAGCGCTCTCGGCCGGCACCGTAGCGCTGCTCACCGCCGCGTGCAGCCAGATTCCCACCGGGTCCTCACTCGTCGCGCCTGCCGCGCCTGCCGCGAAGGGCGGCACAATCCCCAAGATGCTGAACGTCAGCATCATCCCGGCCGAAGACGGTGATGCCATGCTCAAGCGCTTCCAGCCGCTGATGGACTACCTGAAGCAGGCGTTGGGCATGGACGTGAAGGGCTTCGCGGGCGCCGACTACACGGCGGCCGTGGAAGCGATGCGCGCCAAGAAGGTGGAGATGGGATTCTTTGGTCCGTTCTCTTACCTGCTCGCCGTGGAGATGGCCGGCGCGCGCCCCGTGGTGATGCCGGGCACGGCAGAAGGGAAGCCGAACACCTATCACAGCCTCATCCTGGCGGGCGGCGGAACGGACATCAAATCGCTGGAGGACCTCCGCGGGAAGAGCTTCAGCTTTTCCGATCCCGCATCCACCTCCGGCAATCTCATCCCGCGCTCGATCATCGTGAAGGCCGGCCTGGACCCGGAGAAGGACATGCGGCCGATCTTCGCGGGCGGTCACGATGCCTCGATTCTGGCAGTTCACAACGGCAAGGTGGACGCGGGCGCCTGCGCCGACAGCCAGTACAACAGGATGATCGAGGCGAAGGTCATCGACCCCAACAAACTCCGGCTCGTGGTCAAGTCTGAACCGATTCCCAACAGCCCCGTGGCGATGCGCGAGGACATTGACCAGGGGTTCCGGGACCGCGTCCGAGATGCGCTGCTGGCAGCACACGAGACGCTGCCCGGGGACCTGATGAAGGCGGTGGTGGGCGGCGAGAAGAACCGCTACATCCCTGCGGATGACAGCCTCTACAACCCGCTGCGCGAGACCGCGCGCCTCCTCAAGCTAGATCTGAAGGCCCTGCAATGAGCGCGGCCACAACCACTCCCATCGAGCGCGAGTCTCGGCTGCAGGCCTTCGGCATCGCGCCGACGGATGCGTTGATCGCCCTGGCGGACGAGGTGTTAGAGACGCTGGATGTGGAGGTGACACGGGGGCCGCGGATCGGCCTGCTGATGGTAACTGTAGAGGAGCCATCCGAGCGGCTGCCCTTCCACTTCACGGAGGTGGCGGTCGCGGAGGCTGAGGTATCCGCCGGTGGCGTAAGGGGCTACGGGATCGTACTTGGACGAGAACCGGGAAAAGCGCTTGCGGCGGCAATCCTGGACGCCGCGCTGGAGCATGGTCACGCCATTTCAGACCGCATCACGCGGCTGATCGAGGAGGCCCTCGCGACCGAGGAAGCCAGGCTGAAGGAGTTGTGGGACCAGACGCAGCAGACGCGCGTGATCTTTGATGAGATGGCGCCATGAGCCCGCCAACTCTCACGCCACGCGCAGCGCGCGAGCACGCGGCGTTCCGCGCCCTCCTGGATGGCATGGCCCGTCCGGGCACCCTCCAGCCGGTGGCGCCGCATCCGAGTGGTGGCCCCTCTGCGCATGTAGTGAGCCTGTTGGAGTCTGTGCTCGACCATGAAGTGACATTCGCCCTGGAACCCGACGACGCGCCGCTCCTGGACAGCGCGTTGCGCTACACCGGGAGCAGGACCGCCACCCTCGAAGCCGCGGACTACGTGTTGGCGCGGGGCACCGGCGTTCGCCGTGCCATCAGCGGCGCGAAGCAAGGCGAACTGGAGTACCCGGACCGCTCCGCCACCATCCTTGCGCAAATGGACGGGATTTCCGAGACGGAAACGGACGGCCTGCGCATCCAGCTTCGCGGTCCGGGCATCGCCGACCAGCGGACGCTCTGGGTACGGGGGCTCGCGATCGAGGACGTGCAGCTGCTCCGAGAACGGAACGCCAACCTGCCCCTGGGGGTTGACCTGGTGTTAGTCACGGACTCGGGGTGGCTCGCCTGCGTGCCTCGGTACACGCGGATCGACTGCTAGTCGCCGACACGAAGGAAGGGACCACATCTTGGGATACACCGCGGTACGCGCCACGCTTGGCGCCATTCAGTCAGCGGAGCGGCTCGCGCGGTCAAGACGGCGCTCCGGCACTCTGGGAGACATCCGACCCAGTCTAAGCCTGGCCGTAGACAAAGTGATGGCGGAGGGTGGTCTGGCGGACCCGAATCTCGCGGCGCTGGCGATCAGCCAGGCGGAGGGCGACCTGATCGAGGCGGCCTTCATCCTGCGCGCGTATCGCTCCACGCTGCCGCGGGTGGGGTATTCGGCCCACGTTGACAGCCGCGACATGCTGGTGCTCCGACGCGTCTCGTCCATCTTCCGAGACATCCCGGGCGGTCAGTACCTGGGTATGACCCGGGACTACGCGATCCGCCTGCTGGAGCTGTCGATACCGGGCAGCGAGGCCGAGGCCCCCGGCGTCACGCAGGACGAGCGCAATGGCACCGGTCACGCCGGGCCAGCCAAATTCCCCACGGTAGTGGACTTCCTTCGCGAGGAGGGCATGTTGGCAGCCCGGCCGCGCGCAGTCTCCTCGGAGGCGCCGTTCGACATCACGCGGACGCCGGTCAAATTTCCGCTGCCCCGGTCCGGTCGCCTCCAGTCGTTAGCGCGCGGCGAGTCGGGCGGGCTGCTGGCCTTTGCGTACTCATCAATGCGTGGCTGGGGCGGCGCGGGGCATGGAGCGCTGGCGGAGCTGCGGCAGGGGGAGATCCCCATCCGCGTGCACCATCCGCTCACGGGCAGGCCCGCCACGCTGGGGCGGCTGCCGGTGACGGAGGCGCAGTTTGTGAGTGGCGGCAGAGCGTCCAGGCAGGATCCCGACGTCACCGAATATGAGCTTGGCTACGGGCTAGTGCCGGGCAAGGACGAGCGCAAGGCGATCTCCATGGCGATCATCGACGCGACCCTGCGGGACGTGCCCACCGATCGCAAGCGGCCGATTGAGGACGAAGAGTTCGTAATCAGCCACGTGGACGGCGTGGAGTCCACCGGATTCGTGGAGCACCTGAAGCTCCCCCACTACGTGACCTTCCAGGCGGGCCTGGCGCGGGCACGGCGGTTCAACACGCTGCTGGAGGAGGCAACTCATGCCTGACGTCGCGAGCCTGACGGCGTTGCACGGTGAGGCGGTGAACGGCTACTCATTCGCGTTCCTGGACGACGTGTCCAAGCGCGAGATTCGCAGGTCCCTGCTGAAAGCAGTGGCTTTGCCCGGCTACCAGGTCCCGTTTGGGTCGCGTGAGCTGCCCATCGCGCGGGGCTGGGGCACGGGTGGACTGCAGATCACGTTGTCCATCATCGGTCCGGCGGACACCGTCAAGGTGATCGACCAGGGCGACGATGCGAGCGTGAATGCGTCAAACCTGCGACGCCTGATCCAGCGGACCACCGGTGTTGCCACCACTACAGACACGCGGGAAGCAAGCCTCATCCAGACGCGCCACCGCGTCCCGGAGGAGCGGCTGACAGACCAGCAGATCCTGGTGCTCCAGTGCCCCACGCCGGAGCCCCTGACGGCGGTGGAGCCGAGCACGCGGCTGGCGCGGCGGATGCACGCGGAGAGCGACTACTCCCGCATGTGGGTGTCCATCTACGAGGGCGTGGTGCGGCGGGGCGAGCTGAAGGGAGGGGCGGGCTATCCAGTGATGGTGAACGGCCGCTACATCATGTCCCCCACGCCGATCCCGCGATGGGACATCCCACGGCTCAACAACGCGGACTGTCTGTATCTGTTTGGTGCGGGACGCGAGAAGCGGATTTACGCGGTACCGCCGCATACCCGCGTGGAGCCGCTGGAATTCCAGGACTACCGATTCGAGCGGGAGGACTTCTCCAAGCGAGCGTGCGCCTGCGGGAAGCTGCGGGGCAACGTGGCGTTCTTCGATGAGACCATCGGGGCGGACGGCTCCCGCCGCTACACGTGCAGCGACACGGCGTATTGCGAGAAGGTTCGCTCGGGCGTCGAGGTGGCGACGTGGTAGAGCGTCCCATCCTGACAGTAGAGGGCCTGACGTGCCGCTTCGGCGAAATCACCGGCTGCGAAGACGTGTCATTTGAGGTATATCCGGGCGAGGTCGTCGGCATCGTCGGAGAGAGCGGCAGCGGCAAGACCACCGTGCTCCGCGCGCTGTACACGGACCTGGTTCCAGACGCTGGGACGGCGCATCTGTCCTCGTTCCGGGGCGGCCAGACCAGCATCTGGGAAGCCGACATGCGGGAGCGCCGAGAGCTGCGCAATCGGCAGCTTGGCATGGTGTACCAGAACCCGCGCGAGGGTCTGGATCTTATGATCACCGCCGGCGGCAACATCGTGGAACGGCTGTTGGCCACGGGGTGGAACCACGTGGGCGAGATGCGGGCCCGGGCGGGCGGTTACCTCGAGCGCACAGAGGTGCCACTGGCCCGAATGGACCATCTGCCAGCCTACTTCAGCGGCGGCATGCAGCAACGGGTCCAGCTTGCCAAGGCCCTGGCGAACGGGCCTGAGATCGTGCTGCTGGACGAGCCGACAACCGGTCTGGATGTCTCCGTCCAGGCGGGAGTCCTGGATCTGATCCGTGACATCCAGCGCACTTCCACGCTCAGCCTGGTGGTGGTGTCCCACGACCTGGGGGTAGTGCGGCTGTTGGCTGACCGCACGCTGGTGATGAAAGACGGCAGGGTGGTTGAGACCGGACTGACCGATCAGATCCTGGAAGACCCCCAGCACCCGTACACCCAGCTCCTCGTGAGCTCGGCGGCGTGAGGAGAGACGTGGACGAATCCTGCCTCCCAATATTGCGCCTGGAGCGCGTGACCAAGCGCATCGTCCTCCACGTGCTCCACGGCACCACCGTGGACCCGATCAGCGACGTGTCATTCTCCGTGCTCCCGCGCGAGTGCGTGGCCCTGGTTGGTCCCAGCGGCGCGGGTAAATCCTCCATCGTAAAGGCGATCAACCGGACCTACCGGGTCCAAGCCGGCGAGATTCTGTACCGGACCGCTGAGGGCACCATCACCAACCTGGCGACGACCCCCGATCGCGAGATTCTGCGTTTGCGGCGCTCGGAGATCGGCTTCGTGTCCCAGTTCTTTCGTCCAGAGCCGAGGGTACCGACGCTGGAGGTCGTAGCCATGCCGCTGCTACGGACCGGCCTGGGACGGGCAGACGCGCAAGACCGCGCGGTTGAGCTGTTGCGCGCACTGGCAGTCCCGGAGCGCCTGTGGAGCTCGTACCCCGTACTGTTCAGCGGCGGCGAGCAGCAGCGCATCAATCTGGCCAGGGCCCTCATCACCCGCCCGCGGTTGCTGCTGGCCGATGAACCCACGTCGGCTTTGGACGAACGCAACCGAGAGCGCGTCGTAGAGACACTCCGTAGCGCGGTCACGTCAGGCACGACGATCGTTGCCGTGTTCCACGACCGGGCGCTGATCCACGCGCTTGCCTCACGGGTGATCGTGATCGCGGATGGCAAGGTGGAACGAATCGCCACGCCCGCTGAGCTGAACGACGCGACCCTGATTCCAGACGAGGTGAGCTCCGTTGCTTAGCGTTGCAATCATCAACGGCACCGTGGTGCTGCCAAACCGCGTCCTTGCCCGAGCTGGCGTCATCGTGAACGGCGCGACCATCGTGGACGTCACGGACGATGACTCCGCGGTTGAGCAGGCCGACGCGGTCATCGACGCACAGGGCTCCTTCGTGTTGCCGGGCATCGTCGACCTGCACAACGACGGGCTAGAGATTGAGGTGAACCCGCGCCCGCGGGCCGGCCTACCGCTCGAGTTCGCGCTGGGCACGTTTGATCGAAACCTGAGCGCGGCCGGCATCACAACCGAGTTCCACGCGGTGGCCTTCATGGAACGCCAGGAGATGGGGCGCACCGGCCTGGAGGCGGAACGCCGAGCGGAGTTCATCCGAACGCTCCAGCCATCGGCGTGGGCGGTAGACCACCACCTGCTGCATCGGATCGACATCTGGTCGCCTACCCACGTGGATTCGGCTCTGAGCTCGGCGGCCGCCTCGCCCGTGGGGTACGTGTCACTCAACGATCACACGCCCGGCCAGGGCCAGTTCCGAGATCTCCCCAGGTATCTCGAGCGGATGCGGTCATACACGGCTGTCCGGGGCACCCCGGAGGTGGACACGGACGGCGTGCACCGCCTGATCGCTGATCGGGCGGAGCAGCGGGCGGTGGCTGACGGCGTGTACGCGCGGGTAGCCGCCAGGCGCCGCTCGGATGAGTTCGTGCTGGCCTCCCACGACGACGATTCGGCCGAGAAGGTGGACGCCATGTGGGAGCTTGGCGCGCGCGTAGCTGAGTTCCCGGTCACTGAGGAGGCCGCGCGGCGGGCACGAGACCGCGGCATGCCAATAGTGGTGGGCGCGCCGAACATCATGCGCGGCGGGTCCCAGAGCGGCAACACCAGCGGCATCGAGCTCTTCGCTTCCGGGCTGGCGGACATCATCTGTGCCGACTATCACGCGGCATCCATCCTACCGGCCGCGTTCCGTCTGGTGGATCAAGGGGTCACCGATCTACCCACGGCCATACGCTCAGTGTCACTGGCGCCGGCGCGGGCCGTGGGCATGATGGATCGAGGGGCACTCGAGGCGGGGCAGCGTGCTGACCTGCTGATCGTCAGCGCGCCCAGCCTGGCCGCCCCGCGAGTGGAGCTCACCATGCGCGGCGGACAGATCGTGTATGAGTTCATGCACGGGGGTCGGCTCGCTGGAGTGTCAGCCGAGCGCGCCGCGGCGATTGCGTGAGCCAGGCAGTGAGCATTGCTGAGCACAGAGAGGCCCTGCTGGGAGAACAGCCAACGCTACATCAGCCGGTCCACATCACCGATTCCGCGCTTGGCCGCTGGACGGAGATTGGCGCTGGGACAACGATCAGCGAATCGAGCTTCGGAGACTACAGCTACTGCGCCGGTGACGTATCCATCATCTACTCGCGGGTTGGCAAGTTTTGCTCCATCGCCTCACACGTCCGGCTGAATCCCGGCAACCACCCTATGGACCGCGTGACGCAGCACCACCTCACGTACCGTCGCGCGCGGTTCAACCTCGCTGAGGAAGATGACGCGGCATTCTTTGACTGGCGCCGATCACACACGGTCACCGTGGGTCACGACGTGTGGCTTGGCCACGGCGCGTTGGTCATGCCGGGCGTCACCATCGGTACGGGCGCGGTGGTAGCGGCGGGTGCGGTGGTGACCCGAGACGTGGCTCCGTACACCGTTGTGGCTGGCGTGCCCGCGCGTGTGCTGAGACCTCGATTTGACGCCCAGATCGCGGAGCGGATTGCCAGAACCGAATGGTGGAACTGGTCTCATGAGACGATAAGGGAGCGTCTGGCGGATCTCTGCGACGTGGCGCTCTTCCTGGACAAGTACGGGGGGTAGACGATGGTAGTACACGCAACGCCGCCGCCGGTCGATGTCTCACCGGACGGCCGCCGCGTCCTGGTAGCCCCGGTTACGGGGCCCATTGGCGAACGGATTCAACGCTGGCGAGCGCTGCACGATCCGTCACAAGCCCGCCGGATCCCGCCCCACGCGACCCTCTGTTACTGGGTTCCGACCGGAGACGTTGAGGCGCTCGATAGGCAGGTCAGACACGCATTCGATCGCCCGGTCACGGCGCATCTAGCCGGTGTCCGCGAGTTTGGGAACGCCGACCGCACCGTCTACGTGGAAGTGGGGGATGCGGAAGAGCTCGACCGCGCGAAGGAGCGGCTGTACGATGGGTTACATGTGTCGCTGGACGGGCGCAGGCCCTGGACGTGGCACATCACCTGCATCCGCTACGGACACATCGCGGATCCAACCGTCGTTGACGCGGCACGCCGCGACCTGGAGATCAGCAGCGCGTGGCGCCTGGAATCCGTTGCGCTGTTGGAGCTCCGCCAGGGTGTCTACGAACCCGTAGCAACGTGGACTGTACCCACGGTCGCCGGCGCGCCCGCTACCGCCTGAACGGTGTCTGAACGGCCGCGTCGCGCTTGATGCTCTCGTCGATCGCGGCAACGGCGGCGCGCGCACGAGCGCGGCCGAGGTTCCAGCTTCGCCAGTCTTCGGTGGTCTCCGCCGTCCAGCGCTGGAGCAGGCGGCGCGCCAGCGCGGTGCGTTCGTCCTGATTCAGGGTGGGGAAAGACTCCACCGCGGCCGGCACGGCGTCCGCGCTGAGGCCGTAGATGTAACGGATGTCGCGCGGCGTGCTGGAGTCGGTCCGCGAGAGATTGTGGCGCGCGATCAGATCGTCAGGGTTGATGGCGTTCAGCGTGACCAGCACCCCGAGACCGGCGACCATGGCACCGAACACGAATCGCTCGCGACGATGGCACAGGACGGTGGCCAGGAACCAGACGAAGACGAGCGCTAGCCAGCCCATGAAGGCGGTGGTGTAGAGGCGGAGCTCGGTCAGGCCAAGCTCGTCCGTGTACAGCCGCATCCGCTGAAGCGCGGAGCCCATGATCACAAAGAGCAGCACGATGAGCGTGGCGCTGAGTACCCTGAATATCGCGGAGCGGCGGTTCTGGTCGTCCGCCACCAGCCAGTCCGCCAGGAGCAGCATAGGCAGCACCAGCGCGGCCACCGTGACCAGCTCAAAGAAGCCCCGCCGGGCGTATTCCGAGTACGTGAGCGTGGGTGACGAATCCACCAGCGACGCGCCGCCGAACAGGTAGCGGAGCTGGACCAGGACGAACGCGAGGAACAGCGCGTTCAGCAGCCCCAGCACGACGGCCGTCTCGATCCGGCCGAGCCGCAGAAGACGCGGCCGCTCACCGTCCGGAAGCACGGGTCGCGGTCCGAAGAACTGCTCCTGGAGGAAGCCGGCCGCGATCCAGGTCACGGCGCCGGTCAACATCAGGTGGCTGAAGACGGTACGGAGGTCGAATCCGAAGAAGTCACGAACGAGCCCCTCGAACACCACGTCAGCGGCCACGAACAGTCCGCCGAAGACGAGCAGTAGTGGCGCGGCGAGTGCGAGCCCACGCAGCACGGCCAGCGCCTGGCGGGTGGTACCGTCTCGCGGGATCTCCTTCCAGGCGATGGACTGGAGAACCAGCATGAGCGCGCCAACCATGGCGTGCAGTCCAGCGTGCAGGGCGGCGATCGCGTAGTCTGTCACACCGGCCGTGAGGACCTTTCCGCGCGCGGTGGCGGCGCCCATCAGCGCCAGCAGCATCAATACGGCGAGGACGTTGCAGACCGCCAGCGCCATCGAATCGCGCAACGCCAGTCCGCCCGCGAACAACACGGCGACGCCCCCGAAAAAGAACGATCGGCGGTCTCCCTGCCACCCCATGTAGCAGCCCAGGCCGGCGCTCGCGGCCACGGCGGCGGCCACCCAGAGGGGCACATTGAGACCCCAGGGCACGGCCCGGAGCAACGCGTCGCCAAGAATACCGATCAACAGTGCGGCGGCGAGGCAGGCCAGGCCCAGCCGCGTCTTCGTGCTCAATAGACGACCTCAATCAGCGGAGGTTTGCCCCGTAAGACGCCATTGACGGGCGATGAGTTCCCCCGGCCGAGGTCAGGGGGTGTACGCTGGCACGGCGATCAAGGCGGTCCCGACCACCGACCGGAGCAGCGAGAGAATGTCCCAGACCGGCAGGCCACAGGCTGCACCGATGTCTGCCGCGTATGGGGGGAGGTTGGTGCACTCCAGGAGAAGAGCTGCGATCTCCGGATGAGCGCTGGTGTAGCGGGACACCACGTCCACCACCTCGACGCGGGCGGTCTCGACGTCTAGTCCAGGCCGATTCTCCGCGATCGGACGGTGGAACGTCGGCGCCTCCTCCAGCCCGATCAGATCGATGCGGTCCATCGAGGTCACGCCCACCCCGGCGAAATGGTCTGGGCGCAGCGAGGCGGCACTAAACGTGACCACGCCGAGGCGGCCTGAACGCGGCAGCGAGGCGAGCAGCCGGGGCGTGAGCAGCAGGCTCGAGGTGAGCATGGGCACGTTCACGACGCTCGCGAGTGTCTGGTGGTGGAGCGCGAGGAACCCACAGGACGTGGTGATGGCGCGGGCGCCGCGACCCTCCAACGCTCGTGCCCCCTCCACAAACGCGTCCAGCAGGCCGCGCGCGTCCTTGCGGACCACGCGCTCCGGGGTCGCTCCATCCACTCGCTGGAACAGCACCGGCCCGTCGTATGTGTCCGGGCAGCCGATATCACCCGGCGGACGGTCGAACCGGGTGTCCAGCATGAGGATGCCCAGGGGCTCGGTGACGCGGAGGAGCAACTACAGGCCGCCCGCCACGCTGGCGAACGCGGCGGATGCGCCGCTGTCCATGACGGGACCGTGCATAAAGAGTGCGCGCTCAAAGGACAGCCCGGCCAGCTTCTTGAAGCTCTCTGTAGCCTGGGCCACATCCGCGGTGAACTGGGGAGATGAGCTTGCCAGGCGTCCGCCGACGTTCACGGCCGCGTCTCCAGTGATCAGGGCTGAGCCCGCCGGGTCGAACACCGAGACGTGCCCCAGGGTGTGCCCGGGCGTGGCAATGATCTGCAGCCCCAACACGTCGTCACCGTCTGAAACGGGCCGGATCTCGCGACCGGCGCTGATCCGCGGGATATCGGCGGCGCCAGCGTAGACAGTAGCGTCGGGCGCCAGCGACAGCACCTCCGCAATGCTACCCGCGTGGTCCGGGTGGTGGTGGGTGAGGATGACGTGGCGGATGGCGTCCGTACCCAGGCCGGTCGCGGCGACGACCTCCGCGATCTTCGGGCCGTTGTTGGGAGTGCCAGTGTCCACGATGGCGATCTCGCCGCCGCGCAAGGCCACGTATGCTGCCACGAAGCCCATGTCCACCCGCAGCATCTTGTCTTGCCCCTGGGCGTACGCAACGGTGGCGCCGGCGAAATCGCGGAGCGTTGGCAATCCGACTCCGCGTCCGATCAGGACACCAGTATCCTCGTTCCCGCCCGTCCTCGTACCGGGCAGGCCCAGCGCCACCCAGAATGAGACCAGCCCGGTGGTGGTCCTGGTCAGCCAGGTCCGCCGACCAATCCTGTGCTTGACGTTCATGGCTTGACCTCCGACGCCCGTGAGAGCCGAGCGTTTACGATGATTCTAGTCCGCCCGGTCCGGGCTGGCGCCTGCTACGCTTTGGACGTTAAGGCGGCTCATGTCGATACAGGAAACGCTCGAACGGATCTACGGTGCGGGGCACGCCTCGGGTGTGGCCGAGCGGCTGGCTGAGGTGATGCAGCGCCACCAGCGTCGTGGCGAGCACGGTGGCGAGCGGGGCTCCCGATTCTCCGAGCGCGACGTGCTGCTCATCACCTACGGTGATTCGCTCCTGTCGTCGTCCGAGCCACCCCTGGCTACGCTTCGGGGGTTTGCAACCCGACACCTGGGGCCAGCGGTCTCGGGCATCCACATCCTGCCGTGCTTCCCGTACACGTCTGACTACGGCTTCTCCATCTCCGACTACACGCGAGTGGACCCCTCGCTTGGTGCCTGGGGCGACGTGACGGCGCTGTCCCACGAGTTTCGCCTGATGCTGGACTTCGTGCTGAACCACTGTTCCCGTTCGCACGCGTGGTTTCAGGCCTTTCTGGCCAGCACGCGTCCGTTCGACGAATTCTTCATCACCCAGGACCCCGCCGTGGATCTCTCGGGTGTGACGCGGCCCAGGACCTCGCCGCTGCTGACCCCGTTCGAGACCGCGCGCGGCATACAGCACGTCTGGACGACGTTCAGCGGCGACCAGGTGGACCTGAACTACGCAAACCCCGACGTGCTGCTCGCGATGATCGACGTGATGCTGACGTATGTGGATCGCGGCGCGGACCTGTTGCGGATGGACGCGGTGGGATACCTTTGGAAGGAGCCCGGCACTTCGTGCATCCACCTGGAGCGAACCCACCAGGTGGTGAAGCTCTTCCGGCAGGTGCTGGACGAAGTGGCGCCGCGGGTGGCCATCGTCACGGAGACCAACGTACCCCACGCGGACAACGTCAGCTACTTCGGCAACGGACGGGACGAGGCGCAGATGGTCTACCAGTTCCCGCTGGCACCCCTGGTGCTGCACGCGCTCTCGACGGGCGACGCGTCACGCCTGTCCGCCTGGGCGAGCGGGCTCTCCACGCCCTCCGCTGAGACGACGTTCTTCAACTTCCTGGCTTCACACGATGGCGTGGGCGTGGTGCCGGCGCGCGGGTACCTGACCGAACATGAGGTGCAGGGGCTGGCCGACCAGGTCACCCGGCACGGCGGCCAGGTCTCCTACAAGACCAACCCGGACGGCAGCGAGAGTCCGTATGAGCTCAATGCCACGTTCTTCGATGCCCTGTCTGACCCCAACGAGCCGTGGGCGACGCGCCTGGAGCGCTTCATCTGCTCGCAGGCCATCATGCTGGCGCTGGCGGGGGTACCGGGCGTGTACCTGCACAGCCTCTTCGGATCGCACAACAACCAGGCCGGCTACGCCGCGAGCGGCTGGAAGCGTGACCTGAACCACGAGCGCCTGAATGTGGCCAGCCTGGAGGCGGAGCTAGCCGATCCGCTGAGCGAGAAGGCGCAGGTGTTCGCCCGCATGATGCGCCTGCTGGCAGTCAGACGGGCGCAACCTGCGTTTCACCCCAACGCCCCACAGCGCGTTCTAGCACTGACACCCGGCGTCCTCGCCATCCAACGCGGCCCGCACGCGGGCCAGACGCTGTTCGCGCTGCACAGCACCTCGGCTCACTCGGCCGGGGTCACCCTTGAAGCGTTAGCGCCGTCGACGCTCGTGGATGTGCTGACGGATCAGACGATGGGCGGACGGCGGAGCCTCACGCTTGCACCGTACGGCGTAGCCTGGCTTTCGACTCCGTGAGCCCATGCTGGTCCGAACGGCCCGGAGACTGAGCGGGCGCGTCTGTACGCGTGCGGACGAGTCTGATCTGCAGTGAGCAACCCGTTGCCTCGGCATAGCGGCGCAACGTGGCGATAGATGGGGAGTGCTTCCCGACAGATTCGAGGCGAGAGACTGCGCTCTTCGTGGTTCCCATGCGCTCAGCAACCGCGGCCTGGGTCAGTTGAGCACGTGAACGCGCGCGCAGCAACTCGTGTGCAATCTCGTATTCGGCGCGAAGCGACTCGTATGCTTCGAGAAAACCTTCTTTCGCGCTAGCTTCTGCGAGAAATGCAGCATGATCGTGTGGAACCGGCTCGTACTTAACGTCATCCATCACGGACCTCCCTTTGCCGCCGGCGTGCGATGCGCAACTCTTGTAACGGCGTCTTCTGAGTTTTCTTGACGAACGCGTGCAGGATCATCACCCGCCGGCCGCGAGCAAAGCAGTAGAATGCTCGGGCGATTCCGTCGCGTCCACGCGCCCTCAACTCGAACAGCCCTCCCCCTATGGGGCGGGCATGGGGTAAGCCCAACTCCAGGCCGTATTCGCGTAGCAACTCAACGAGACGCGAATAGTCCGCGACTACGTCGCCCGGCCAGGACATGACCTCGCGAAGCACTCGCTCGGCAAAGTACTCTACCGTGAATGCCAAATCCCATGTTAGCACATTCGCTAACCACTCTGAGTGCGGCGGGGTGCGGGAGCGCTCCAACCGACGACTGTGGCCCCCACCAGCGCGCAGAAGTCACGAGGGGTCGCCGACAGTCATCTCGGGCGGTGCAGGGGATGGAAGGCGTATCCGCCAAGCCCGTCCAGCACAGGGGCATTCTCCGCCAGATCGGGCCCGATCGCGGTCATGAACCTTCGTCAAACCCCCGCGGGTGCCAGAACTCGTGGCGCGCTTCCGTCGAGAGGTTCGTCTGGGCTAGCTGCACGATCGTGCCATGGGCGTCGCGAGGTGAGATGAACGCTTCGCTCCACTCGGGGCGCGAGAAGTCCTCGCCCACCACGCGGAAGCCGGCGGCGCGCGCAGCCTGGACGCTGGCTCGGATGTCCGCCACCAGATAGGTGAGGTGGTGTACGCCCTCGCCACGCTTGGACAGGAAGTCCTGGACGAAGCCGGTCTCGCCCAGCGGCGCGATGAGCTCAACGGCCGCGCCGTTCGGGTAGTGCAGCACCATGGTGTGGAAGCTCTGGCTGGGTCGTTGCGAGTACTCAAACGGCTCGCCGCCCAGGAGATCGCGGTACAGCGGCAGTGCCGACTCGATCGATCGGACGGCGATGGCGGTGTGGTCCAGCGCCAGCACCGGCACTTTCTTCAGGTTCACATCAACTCCCTGAACGCTCAGGCGCGCTCGTCATTTCAATCTGCCCGATTCGCATGAGGACAAACGAGCTGGCGAGGGAGATGAGCGCGCTCAGGCCAAAGAGCCACTCGTACCCCAGCCAGCCGGCGATGATGCCGCCGGCGAGCGGGGCGGCCGTGCCCGCCAGACCGGCCAGCCCATTGGCCAGCGCGATGTAGCTGGGCCGGCGGTCAACCGGCGCGAAGTGCACGGCCCCCGCCATGCGGGCGAGCATCTGTCCGGAGTGGGCGGCGCCGAGCATCACGAACGGGACGATCATCCACACAGCACCGGGCGCGAAGAGCGCCGCCAGCGAGCCGGCCACCCAGATCGATGTGGACAGCGTGGCCAGCGATGAGTAGCCGCGATGGTCGGCGAACCAGCCCAGCAGCGGGTTGGCGATGAGTTGGGACACCAGGTAGGCCGCGGTGAACCAGCCGACCAGCTCATCTGGAGCGGCGTGCCGCTCCGCCGCGTAGACCGCCAGGAATCCCGCGCCCATAGTGCCCAGGACCGAGAGGCACAGGCCGCCAACGTACATTGCGAACGGTCGATCGACGCGAAACACGGCGGCCAGGCTGGCCATCTGCTCCGAGAATGGCCGTGGCGCCAGCGGCTCCGGACCCGCCGGCTCCACCACGAAGAGGAGCAGCAGATAGCCCACGGCGAGGACCGCGAAGCCAACCCCGAAACAGGCCACGAATCCCTGGGGGAACGGCAGCTCATCCAGGAGCGGTGCGGTGAAGAGGGCGGCCAGCGCGCCCACAGCCTGGCCCACTGTGGTGGCCGCGCCGAAGAAACGCCCACGCAGAGAGGCGGGAACCACCTTCGACAGGACATCCATCCACGGCATGGTGGCCAGACCGCCGCCCAGCGTCAATCCGAACATGCACAGCAGCACGCCGGCGATCGCCATGGGCGCCCCGATCTGGTCCAGGAACAGCGGGATGAGGGCCAGCGCCAGGATAGGCAGCCGCTCCAAGGCGCTGATCACCAGCACCCACGGCCACTTTCGGCGGCTCTGCTCGATGACGCCGACGGCCAGAAGCTGTGGCAGCCAGCCAAGCTGGTTGGCCGCCGTCACGGCGCCGATGGCGAGCGGACTCTCCGTGAGCTTGCTGACGAACAACGGCACCAGCGTGACCGGCGAGAAGAGCCCGAGCGCCCCCATGAAGGAGGCCATCTCCACGCCCATGACGGCGGCGTTGAGACGGGTGGTTCCTCGGTCTCGCGCTGGTACGGTTGCCACGAATCACCCCAAGAACACGAATCACCAAAAGGAGATCCGCCCAAGCAAGGGCCCCTGAGCCACCTATTGGCCCAGGGGCCCCAGCGTCCGGTTGCGGTTGGCTGCTAGCCGGCTGAGTTGGCCTTGATGAATCCCAGGACCTGCTTCCACGAGTCGGTGCAGGCGTCCTTCCACTCGTGCTGGGTCCGATCGAAGAAGCTGTGCGGCGCATTGGGGTACACGTGGGTCTCGTGCTTCACCCCCGCGGCGGCCAGCGCGTCGTCGAACGACTTGATGGCGTCCGGTGGGATGCCCGCGTCTCCGCCACCGTAGATCGCCAGGATCGGGCTCTTGAAGCTGGACACGTGATCGATGGGGCGCGGGAGGATTGGCCCCAGAGGCAGGCCCAGCGGCCATCCGTAGAAGGGGATGACGCCGGCGTAGCCCAGCCCAGAGCCAGACTGCAGCGACGCCAGCGCGCCCCCGTAGCAGAATCCGGTGGCGAACAGGCTCTTGACTGCCCCGCCCTCGGGCGACCGCATGAAGGCCACGGCCGCCGCCACATCCGCCTGGACGGTCTCGATGTTGGTCTGGCGGACGTGCGGCATGAAATCGAACTCCCCGCCGCGGTCTTCGTCTTCCGCGGTCCGGGCAAAGTAGTCGATCGCCACGGCATCGACACCAGCCTCGGCGTACCGCAGCGCCAATTCCTTGTAATACTCGTGGAGGCCGCGCACATCCGGCAGCACCACGATCCCGGCGCCCGTCGGCTGGACGGCGCGCGCGGCGTAGGCCATGAACTTCGTACCATCCGCGGAGGTCAGGGTGAGGTCGCGGGCGTCCGTCGCACCCCCGGCGATCGGTGGAATGGGCGGCAGTGCACCTGGCTCAAAGCACATCAGGGTTCCTCCTCGAGTCCACCGCACGGTCAGCGCCAGCACGCGCGGCTGGCTGAGATGGTACCCCATCTCCTCCGGGCTGACGGGCCGCCTACCGCGTGCTGGTGATGCTCCGGTTCAGGAACTCGGAGATGTCCAGGATGGGCAGCGTCTCGTAGACGCCCTTTGCCCGGGCACCGTCCTCCAGCATGATCATGCAGAAGGGACAGGCCACCGCCACGCTATCAGGCGCCTCGGCGGTGATGTGATCCATCCGCAGGTGGTTCACGCGCGAGCCGCGCTGTTCCTCGAACCAGATCTTGGCGCCACCGGCGCCGCAGCACATGGCGCCGTTCCGGCAGCCTGCCCGGATCTCCTTCAGCTCCACCCCGGGCACGGCGGCCAGCGCCTCGCGCGGCTGGTCGTAGATATCCTGGTAGCGGCCGAGGTAGCAGGGATCATGGTACGCCACGCTCCCTGGCTCCGCCTGAGCGGGTTGCAGCCGACCGGATCGGACGAGCTCGGCCAGATAGTCGGCGTGGTGCCGCACCTCGTAGTGGCCGCCAAGCTGCGGATACTCATCCTTGAGCGTGTTGAAGCAGTGCGGGCAGGAGGCCAGGATCGTTTTCACGCCAAGCGCATTCAGCGTGCCCACGTTCTCGCCGGCCAGAAGCTGGTAGAGGTACTCGTGCCCGGCCCGGCGGGCCGGATCGCCCGTGCACGTCTCCTGCGCCCCAAGGATGGCGAACCGTATTCCAGCCGCCTGCAGCAGCGACGCGAGCGCGCGGGCGACCTTCTGATTGCGCTCGTCGTAGGAGCCCGCGCAGCCGACCCAGTAGAGCACGTCGATGTCTTCCACCATCACGTCCTGCCCGAGGATCGGAATGGACAGTCCCTGCGCCCAGGCGCCGCGATCCGTGCGCGGCATCCGCCACGGGTTCCCGGCCGCCTCGAGATTGTCAAACAGGCGCTGCAGCCCGGGCTCAAACCGGTTCTCAGCCATCACCAGGTTGCGCCGCATGTCCACAATCTTGGGCACGTGCTCAATGAACACCGGACACGCCTCCATGCAAGCGCGGCAGGTGGTGCAGTCCCAGAGCACGGCGTCCTGGATCACGTCGCCCACGAGATGTCGGTCCTCGGCGCCGTTGGCAGCGCCGCCAAGCGGCGCTCGGTGCAGCGAGGGCGTACCCTGGCGGTAGAGCTCGTTGCGCAGATTGAGGATGAGCAGCATGGGGGAGAGCGGCTTGCCGGTGCGGGCGGCGGGGCAGGCCTCCTCACAGCGCGCACACTCCGTGCAGGCCTCGGCGTCCAGCAGGTGCTTCCAGCTCAGGTCTGCCAGCGCGGCTACGCCCACCTCCGGCGGGTCCTGCTCGAACGCCTTCTCCACGTCCACAAAGCTGAGGCGCCCCTTTGGCTCCAGCGAGCGGGTGTAGATGTTGGCCGGCGCGAACGCGATGTGGCGGAGCTTCGAGTAGGGCAGGTAAGCGATCCAGGCCAGGGCCAGGATGAGGTGGAACCACCAGCCAAACAGGTGGAGCGATCGCAACGCCGGCTCACCGAGACCAGCGGCCGCAAGCGCGCGGCCGGTGACCAGCCCCACCGGTGACCAGGCCCCCCAGGGATCGGCGGTGGCGGCGATGCGCACGCCCTCCAGGATGAAGCCCGTGACCAGGATCACCAGCATCAGTCCCAGGATCATCGCGTCGTCCAGGATGGTGCGCCGATCGCGAGCGGTGTAGAGCCGGTCGCGTCGACCGCCGTAGCGGCGAACGATGGCCGCGGCGATGCCCACCACGGCGCCTAGTCCGAAGATGTCCAACGCCAGCGACTGGAACCACAGATAGAACTGGCCCTGCATGATCGGGATGTGTAGGTCTTCGTGGATGAAGACCACGGTGGTGCCGAGGAACAGCATCACCATGCCCCAGGACACCAGCCAGTGTGATCCCCCCACCACGCGCTTCCGCAGCGTGCGGCCCTGTCCTAGCGCGTGCGCGGCCAGACCACGGAGCCGCTCACGCGCGTTATCCAGCCGATATTCGGGGCGTCCAAGTCGTAACAGGCGGTAGTGCTGGTAGCAGCCGTACGCAAACACGGCCATGGACACGGCAAACAACGCGTACATGACCCAGATTCCCTGGATGTTCCAGTAGACTTCTCGCGTTGGGACCGCGGTTGGCACGGACGCCTCCAGCAAAGGCCAGGTGTCGGCATGGTAGCAGACGGCTCCCGGACTGCCGGGAGGTGGAATCCGCGGGCTGCCCAACGGATGAACTGCCACGGAGCCCGCATCCATGGATGTCATAGAGGCCATCAAGACCCGCCGAACCGCGACCACGTTTGCGCGCGAGACGCCCTCCCGGGCGCTGATCGCGGACCTGCTGGACGTTGCCGTGTGGGCACCGAACCACCGGCTCAACGAGCCGTGGCGGTTCATCGTCATCGCCGGAGACTATCGGGCGAAACTGGGAAATGTGTTCGCGGACGACGCGCTGGAGGGCGTGGCGGACAAGACCACAACGGAGGCGCAAGGACTGGCCGACGCCCAGCGAAAGAAGGCCACGCGCGCACCAGTGGTTATCGCCGTAGCCACGGAGGCGGTGCGTGACCCCAAGATCCTGCACACCGAGGATGTCTGCGCCGTGGCCTGCGCCACCCAGAATTTGATGCTGGCCGCTCATGCCAGGGGACTGACCACGAAGTGGAGCACCGGGGCGTGCAGCACGCCCCGGATCAAGCGGTTCCTGGGGCTCAACGCTGACGACGAGGTGCTGGCGTTTGTGTATCTGGGGTTTCCTGCCGGCGACGGACCGACGTCCCAGCGGGCTGACGCGGAGACCAAGACGGCCTGGATGGGCTGGCCGGAATAGGCGACGGGAAAAGCGACTTCGCTCCGGCCCACTGCTGTCGCCGGAGCCGGTGGCCTCACAGCGGCTAGTCTAGCGGCTACACTCCTCCGCACAGGGGGAACGGCATGCCGATGCTGGGGCACGAGCTTGCGGCGCAGCTAGCCTGCGCGGCGCGCCTGGGCGCGGACCTCCCGCGCCACGCCCGCGTGCGCATCTCCACGGAGGACGCACGGAGGATCGTCCAGGGCAGGCTCGCGCGCCGCGCCGAGAACTTTCTGGCGTGCGCGGCTACCGCGATCTACGGCAATCCCCATAGTCCACACGCGCGTCTGCTGCGCCACGCGGGGTGCGAGCCCGGAGACTTGCGGACGCTGGTGCACGCCGAAGGTCTGGAGGGAGCGCTGGCGGCGCTTGCGGACCGCGGCGTATACGTGAGCGTACCGGAGATGAAGGGGCGCTCGGACATCGTCAGGGGAAGTCTGAGGTTCCGAGCCAGGCCACGGGACTTTGCGCAGCCCGGCCTGCGGACGCACTTCCCAGTACCCACCGGCGGATCCGGCGGTGCGCCAATTGTGGTGGGGCGATCACTGAATGAATACCGGAGCGTGGCGCCGCTCTTTGGCCTGGCGATCGCCGCGCATGGGCAGCGCCGCCCGGCCCACGCCCTCTGGCAGATGCTGCCCACCTACCAGTACGTGAGTTCGGCGCTGGGCCACCCCCTGCTGGCCTGGTGGTACCCGCATGAACCGGACAGCATGCTCCACCGCCTTGGGTTGCGCTACGCCTGGCTGGCGAGCCGCATGGCCGGGATCGCGCTCCCATATCCCCGGCACGGCGATGCGGTGACACCAACGGCCGTCGCGCGGTTCTTGGGTCAGGCCCGCGGGGACTTCCCTGAGATCTGCCTGACGGCGTACAGCAGTGCCGCCGTGCGCCTGAGCCTGACCGCGCAGGAGCTGGGGATCTCGCTCCAACACGTGCTCATGGCGTGCGCGGGGGAGCCGCTCACAGACACCCGGTCCCAGGTGATCAGCGCATCCGGGGCCCGCCCAATGAATCGGTATGGCACCAACGAGAGCGGCAGCATCGCGTACGGGTGCGCAGCCGCACGGAACGTAGACGACGCCCATGTGTCCACGGACCGGTTTGCGCTGATCCAGCGGCCCGTCACCGTGGGAAGTTTGGGCACGCAAGTCTCTGCGTTCCACTTCACCTCATTGGTGCCGTGGGTGCCAATGGTGATGCTGAATACCGACGTGGGAGACTACGGCCACGCGTTCACGGCAAAGGACTGTTGTGGCCTGGGCCGGGCGGGCTATGAGACGCACATCCAGGAAATCAGGAGCTACGAGAAGCTCACCGGCGAGGCAGCGACGTTTGTCGTGGCAGACGCCGCACGGCTGGTAGAGTTGGTGCTCCCGTCCACCTTTGGTGGCTCACCCCTGGATTACCAGCTATCCGAAGAGGAGTCCCAGCGCGGCGAGATGCGATTGTCGGTCAGGGTGCATCCCCAGGTGGGTGAGGTGGACGAGGCATCTGTGCGCGAGGTCGTGTTACGGGAGCTAGGCAGCGGCGGGCCAGTCGCGCGGCACATGGCAGAGTTGTGGCGGTCGGCGGGTACCGTGAGGGTAGACCGGGCCGCGCCGCACGTGACCTCAGCAGGAAAGGTGCTGCCGTTCCGCCGACGAGGAGTGGGACAGTCCTAGAGGAGACGCTGCTCACAATCGTCGGTTGGGCCGGACCCGCGGAGCCACGTGGGGCTGAACTGACTCAGTGAGCGCACGAGTGGCGGCGCAGCTTGCATGTGCATCGCGGCTGTGGACAGACTTACCGCGCCATTCGCGGGTGCGCGTCTCGGCCAAGGACGCGGAAGAGATCGTCCGAGGCCGGATCGCGGGGCGGGCGCGTAACTTTCTGCGCTGTGCCCGGCGAGCGATCTACGACAACTCGCGCAGCCCTTACTTGAGACTCCTGAAGCACGCGGGATGCGAACCGGGCGACTTGACCGCACTGGTTCATCAAGAAGGACTGGAAGGCGCATTGGCCGTGCTGGCGGGCCAGGGCGTGTACGTGCGCGTTCTGGAGCTGAAAGGACGCACTGACATCGTTCGCGGAAGCCTCAGATTTCGCGCCTCGCCGCGTGACTTCGCGCAGCCGGATCTCCGCACCCACTACCCGGTCCCCACCAGCGGTTCGGCCGGTGCACCAATCATTGTTGCCAGGTCGCTCCTGGAGTACCGGAGCATGGCGCCTTCGTTTGGCCTGGCCATCGCGGCGCACGGCCAGACGCGCCCTGCCCACGTCCAGTGGCAGATGCTGCCGACGTACCTTTATGCAAGCTCCACGCTTGGCCATCCACTGCTGGCGTGGCGATATCCGCGCGAGCCCTCGAGCCGGATCCAGTGGCTGGGCATGCGCTACGCGTGGCTTGCAAGCCGCGCCGCCGGCGTCCCGCTTCCGTACCCGCGTCGCAGCGACACGACGGACCCGGTGGAGATGGCGCGCTTCCTGGCAGAAGCGCGCACGAAGCACCCCGAGATCTGCGTCATTGGCTACAGTAGCGCGGCACTCCGGTTGAGCTTGACTGCGCAGCGGCTGGGGATCTCGCTAGATCACGTACTGTTTGCGTGCACAGGAGAACCCCTAACGGAGACGCGGGCACGGGTGATCCGCGAGTCCGGCGCCCGCCCGCTCAACCACTACGGCTCCACTGAATGCGGCAGCGTGGCCTTTGGCTGTGCCAACCCACGAGCCGCGGACGATGCGCATGTGGCCACAGACCGATTCGCACTGATCCGTCGAGAGGTGGAGAGCCAGGGGGTTCCCATCGCCGCGTATCACGTTACGTCGGTGGTCCCCTGGGTGGCCACCGTGATGCTCAACGCGGATATGGGCGACTTCGGTGAGGTGTTCAGTGAGACTCATTGCTGCAAACTTGGTACGATCGGTTACGGCACACACATTGCCAGAACCCGAAGCTACGAGAAGCTCACGGGTGAGGCCGTGACGTTTGTCGTGGCAGACGCGGCGAGGTTAGTGGAGGACGTGCTGCCGAGCACGTTTGGCGGGACCCCCCTGGACTTCCAGCTTGCGGAGGAGGAGGCGCCGAGCGGAGAGATGCGGCTGGTTGTGCGCGCCCATCCAGCGTTGGGAGACATCGACGAGCAGGCCGTGCGCAACGTGGTGATCCGAGAACTGGGGCGCGAAGGTGGTGTGGCAGCGCATATGGCAGCGCTTTGGCGGTCCGCTGGTACCGTGCGAATCGCGCGCGTCGCGCCATACGCGACCCCAGCCGGCAAAGTGCTGCCTTTCCGTGCTCGCGCTCAGGGCGGATGATGGCGGTCCAGAGAATACTGCACCGCGAAGGCCAAGCACGGTGGGAGTCGCGGTGGCACCGCCAATAGGCACCAGCCGACATGCTCCGAGTTGGGGACGCGCTATCGAACGCGGAGTCTACGATCTCAGGATTCTGAGCGCCACGGTGGCCGGACCGGCCCGCGCCACGCGGGACCTGGGGCCGCATATCAGATCGCCGCTGAGCGCTGAGCGGATGCAGACGATCGTGCGTGATCGCCTGAACCGCCGCGGCGATCTGTTCTTGGAGCTAGCGGACCGGGCGATCTTCACAAACGCCCGGAGTCCGTACCTTCGCCTACTGGCACACGCGGGCTGCACTCGGGGTGATCTACGTGCGCTGGTACAGCGCGAGGGGCTGGAAGGCGCGCTTGCCGCTCTCGCGGCGAGCGGTGTGTACGTGGCGTTCGATGAACTGAAGGGGCGCCGACCGATCGTGCGTGGAAGCCTCCAGTTCCGGGCGACGTACGAGCAGTTCTCCAATCCGCTTCAGCCGGCGCATCTGATCGTGCCCACGGGCGGCTCGGGTGGACGACGTTCGCCGGTGCGGCGCTCGCTGGCGGACGCGCGCGACAATGCGTTGGGCCTCCTGGCGGCGGTCGACGCGCACGGCATGCGCAACGTCCGACACGTCCTCTGGGGTGCAACACCGCAGGGTTTCTTCAAATCGATGGCGGTAGGACTGCCAGTCATCGGCTGGTTCTACGCCACCAAACCGATTCCACAGACGGCACTGTTCGGGCTCAAGTACCTCGCGACTGTCAGCCGCATGTACGGCGCGACCGCGGCCACACCGTCCCACCTGGACGTGTCGCAGCCGGCGCGGATGGCGCGCTGGCTCCATGCGCGCCAGCGCCCAGACTCGCCCATTCTGGTCACCGCCTACGCTAGCTCCGCCGTCCGCGCGTGTCTGGCCGCGGCTGAGCTGGGCTTGACGCTTCCGCACGTGGTGTTCGAGGCACACGGCGAACCATTCACCGAGGCTCGCCGCGCCGCGATTGTCGCGGCAGGCGCCCGGGCGATAGTCCGCTACGGGTCCACGGAGATTCCCAGCGTTGGTTACGGCTGCGCGAGCCCACGGGCCGTGGATGATGTACACGTAGCCATCGAGAAACTGGCGCTGACCGTACGGAAGCGGGCTGTGCCAGACGACACGGGCGTAACCGAATCACTGATCCTGACCAGTCTGCTGCCGACTACGCCCCTCGTGGCGTTGAACGTGGAGCTGGGAGACCGTGCGGACGTGTCGCAGCGAGCATGCGAGTGCGCTAGCGGCACCTTGGGACTCACGCAGCACCTGGAGAACATTCGCAGCTTCGAGAAGCTGACCGGGGAAGGTGTGACGTTCGCGCTGACGGACGTACTGCGCATCCTGGAGGAGCGGCTTCCGGCGCGTTTCGGGGGTTCGCTGGCTGACTACCAGCTCGCCGAACGATTCGAACAGGACGGGATCACCAGGATGGAGCTGCGGATTGCGACGCGTCTCCCCGCGGTGCGCGAGGACGACGTGAAGGCCGAGGTGCTTCGATGGCTCGGAGAAGGAAGCCTGATGTCAGGCCATATGGCGAATGTATGGACAAAGCTGGGCACGCTGACGGTGGTTCGGCAGGATCCCACGCCCACCGCGGCCGGCAAGGTGCTTCCGTTCATGCCCGCCCGCGCAGCCGTGCAGGCAGCGTCGGGCTAGACCCTGCCACGGAACGTATCGCACTGTGCCATGTCACCAGTGCGGTAGCCGGTCATGAACCATTGCTGGCGCTGCTGGGACGACCCGTGGGTCCAGGTTTCAGGGGTTACCCGGCCCTGGAACGTCTTCTGGATCCGATCGTCGCCCACGGCCGCGGCGGCGCTGAGCCCGTCAGCGATGTCCTGCTCAGTCAACGTGGTGATGTAGCCGGTGCCCACGGCGTGATTTCCCCAGACTCCGGCGAAACAGTCTGCCTGGAGCTCCGAGCGCACGGCCCGGCTCTGTGGCCCCTCGCGATCGTTCCCGATCTGGTCCAGGATTCCGATCATGTCCTGGACATGGTGGCCGTACTCATGCGCTAGCACGTACGCCTGCGCAAACGGTCCGCCGCGCGCTCCGAACTTGGTGCGCAGCTCCTCGTAGAACCCCAGATCAATATAGATGTGCTTGTCCTCCGGACAGTAGAACGGCCCCATTGACGAGCTGGCCGCGCCGCAGCCGGTGTTCAGGCCACCACTGAAAAACGTGGTCTTGGCCAGGGCATAGCGTCCGCCACGACGGCTGAACTCATCCACCCAGAACTTCTGAATGCTGTTGACAAACCCGACGATGCGGCAGTCCTCACGCGCATTCGCATCTGCTCCGGTGCGGCAGTTGGCGGCGGCAGAGCCCCCGCCGGGCTCATCGATGTCCGCCGTCTGGTTGGCCAGCCCACCCAGGCCACCGCTGCCCACCTGGGCGCTAGGATCAAGGCCAAGCTCCATGGGATTCACGCCGAGCAGGAGGGCCAGCACCACGACGACGAGACTCAGCCCCCCACCGCCGGCCACGACCATCCCGCCACGGCCACCTGGGCGGAGCCCGCCCCGACGACCTCGCCGGTCGTCGATCTGGGATGTGTCAAGTTGCGCATTGGGGTCAAACTGCATCTGACTAGCTCCCCGGCATCGCGCCCGGCAGGCAAGGGCGCCTGACGTCCGCCCCCCAACGCATGCATTGTAGCCGCGTCACGCGACCTCCAGGGTCGCGTATGATCGCCGAGCCGCGGTGCGAGATCTACCTCCGGAGCAGCCATGATCGATCCGTCGTCCCGAGTGCCCCTTGGCGCCACGTCCGTCACGGCGACACGGCTCGCCCTGGGCACGGCGCCCATCGGGAAGATCTTCGACGCCGGTTCTGAAGAACGATCACAGGCCTCGCTGCGTCGCGCATTTGAGCTCGGCGTGCGCTTCTTCGACACCGCGCCCTTGTACGGCTTTGGCCTGGCGGAGGAGCGGCTTGGTCGCTTCTTGCGGACCGTTCCGCGCGACGACGTAGTGGTTGCCACGAAGGTCGGGCGGCTGCTGCGCGCAGATGCCCCGCCCGACCCGCGGCGCGCTACCGACCCGGCCACGTGGGCGGGCGCGCCAGCGCTCAACTGGGTGTTTGATTTCAGCTACGACGGCGTGATGCGATCCCTCGAGGAGAGTCTGGCCCGTCTCGGCACCGACCGCGTGGATGTCCTGCACATCCACGATCCCGATGACCATGAAGAACAGGCATTGAGCGGCGCGTTCAAGGCATTGCGCAAGCTCAGGGAAGAGGGGACGATCGGCGCCGTGGGCAGCGGGATGAACCAGGCGGCGATGCTGGCACGCTTTGCCCGCGCGGCAGAATTCAACTGCTTTCTGCTGGCCGGCCGTTACAGCCTGCTGGACCACGAGACCGCGGTCACATCGCTGCTGCCGATCTGCGTAGAACGGAATGTCTCCATCATCATCGGCGGCGTCTACAACAGCGGTATCCTGGCAAATCCAGTGGCCGGAGCACCGTTCAACTACGAACCGGCGCCGGCCCCGTGGCTCGATCGCGCACAGCGGATCAAGGCGGTCTGCGATCGCCACGGCGTACCGCTCATGGCTGCCGCCATCCAGTTCCCGCTGGCGCACCCGGCCGTGGCCACCGTCCTCAGCGGCGTGCGCACGCCGGCCGAGATCGAAGAGAACCACCAGATGATGCAGTTCCCAATCCCGGCCGGGCTATGGACAGACCTGCGCTCGGCGGGCCTTATTCACCCCGAGGCCCCGACGCCCTGAGACCTGGTGCTAGATATCGGCCACCGAACCATCCGGATAATACGTGGCCTCGTAGTCGCGGGGGCTGTACGGGTGGGCGGCGATGACGTCTGGATCTAGCTCCACACCCAGGCCAGGCGTCCGGTCCAGCGTGAGCCAGCCATCCTTCACGATCGGACCCCTCTTCTGTACCTGAGCCCGATAAGGCTCCGCGTACGCCATCTCCAGCATGAAGAAGTTGGGGATGGCGGCGGACAGGTGGGCGGAGGCGGCGGTGGCAACCGGACCGTTCGGATTGTGCGGCGCCACCTTCACATAGTACGCCTCCGCGAACCCGGCGATCTTCTTGAGCTCGCTAATCCCGCCAGCGTGGCAGATGTCCGGCTGGATTACATCCACGATCTGCTCCGTGATGAGCTGGCGATACTCCCATTTGCTGAACAGCCGCTCGCCAGTAGCCAGGGGGATGTTCAGCTTCGCCTCCGCAACCTTACGCAGCGCGTCCAGATTCTCCGGGGGCACGGCCTCTTCCAGGAAGAGCAGGTTGTAGGGTTCGAGCGCGCGGGCCAGCTCAATGGCGAAGACGGGCGCGAACCGGCCGTGGTTGTCCAGCATCAGGTCCACGTCTGGGCCCACCTCCTGGCGGACGCGCTCGAAGACTTTTGCCGCGCGACGGATAATGGCCCGCTCGTCCATGCTCTCCCCGGCCACACCGGTACCGAGCTTGAGCGCGGTGAAGCCCAGATCAACCATCTGGCGGCATCTCGCGGCCGCCGCCTCCGGCGTTGGTCCGCCCGCGTGGGTGTATACGCGGATCCGCTGCCGTGTGGGGCCGCCGAGCAGCTCGTAGACCGGTACGCCCAGCGCCTTGCCCTTAATGTCCCAGAGCGCCTGATCGATGGCGGCGAGGGCGGAATTCAGGACCACGCCGCCCCGCCAGAATCCGTGCCGATTGAGCCGTTGCCAGTGGTGCTCGATGGGGGTAGGATCCTCGCCCACCAGGTACCGCGAGAAATCATCCACCGCGGCAGCGACCGTCCGCTCGCGACCCTCGAGCGAAGCCTCGCCCACGCCCGTGATGCCCTCGTCCGAGTGGACGTACACGAAGTGCCAGTTCTGGCGCTCCACGCGCATGAGACGGTTCTCGAGGCGGGTGATCTTCATGACGAGCGTGTCCTTCGGTCAGGTGGTGGGGTCATGGTAGCGGACGCCCGGCGAGAGCGGAGGCATGATCTGGGTTCGGGAGGCTACCATCGGGAGGAAACCGACGGCTCGGCGGAGTCGAGCGCCTTAGGGAGGCGGGGCGATGCAGTTCGATCCACGCGAGTGGCCACCGATGAAGGAAGTACCCACGGCGTCCGTGGGCCTGGACCCGTTCAGAATCGAGCGGCTGTGCGAACTGATCCAGCGGCACATCGCAGACGGTCACTACCCGGGTGCGCAGATCGCGTTCGCTCGCTACGGTCAGCTCGCGTTCGCGCGCTCGTTTGGTAACGCCCGGCTGGAGCCCGCGGGCAACCCCGTGGAGGCCGCCAACGACACGCTGTTCTTGCTCTACTCACAGTCCAAGGTGGTGACCACGCTGGGGCTGTGGATCCTTGTCGATCGCGGCGAAGCCTCGTTCAACGACCGCGTCAGCGACCACATCCCGGAATTCGCGCGGAACAGCAAAGGCGATATCACGATCCACCAGGTGGTGACGCACCAGGCAGGGTTCCCCAACGCGAAGGTGCCGCGGGGCGTCTGGACCGATCACGAGATGCTGCGGCGGGTGGTGAGCGAGTTCGAGCTGGAATGGTGGCCAGGCAGCCGCGTCCACTACCACGGCGCGACGGCGCACTGGACCATCGCCGCGATCATCGAGGCGATCACCGGCTGCGACTACCGCGAGTTCATACGGACGGAGGTGCTGCGGCCCCTCGGAATCTACGAGATCATGCTGGGCGTGCCGGACCACGAGCAGGAGCGGTGCGCGGACATGCACGTGCGCAAGGACGGCAAGCTCGTGGCGGTACGACCAGCCGATCCGAGCAGCGACGACCCGTCTGGCTGGGACAACACACCCGAGTTCCGAGCGGCCGGCGTGCCGGGCGGCGGCGGCTACGCCACGGCGTCCGCGATGGCCGCGCTGTACCAGATGCTGGCGAACAAGGGATCGCTCAACGGACGGCGAATCGTGAGCACGCGGATGATCGAGTACGCCACGCGGAACCACACCGGCGACCGTGTGGACGAGAACATGGGCCTGCCCATGCACCGTGGGATCGGCCCGCACGTGCGCGGCCTCACCTTCACGATCCGCGGGCTGGGCAGCATCGGACACCCCACCACGTTTGGCCACGGCGGCGCCGGCAGCTCCTATTCCTGGGCCGACCCGAGCACAGGCGTCTCCTTCAGCTACCTGACAAATGCGCGCTCCGACGAGCCGTGGCACACGCATCGGCTCGACCGGATCAGCAATCTGGCGCACTCGGCGATCGCGGACTTCTGATCCAGGCACGTCAAGACGGGGGACTGGGGGCTCTGCACCCAGTCCCCCCTGAGTCCTCGTGATGGATAGGCCGCAGACGCTTCTTGGGCTGGTAGCGCTCCCCGGCGGCGGGCCGCCCATCCAGCGTGCCGTGCGCGTCAGCAGCCATCGCATTGTCGAGGTGGGGCCGCCCCGGAGCGTGCTCGCGCGGGCGGATCGATCCGAGCAGGTCCACGTCATCAGCGCCGGCGCAATCCTCCCGGGGTTCATCGACAGCCACGTTCACCTGACGCTAACCGGGCTGGGACTCCTTGGTGCGCAGGTGGGTGGATGCGCGTCCGTGGCTGAGCTGCTGGAGGCACTCACGAGCTGGGCCGAGAGGGCGGATCCGTCCTGGCCGGTGTGGGCGCACGGGGTCAGTCCAGGAAGGCTGCGAGAGGGACGCTGCGCCACGCGGACGGAGCTGGACAGAGTGTTCCCGATACGACCTGCATTCCTGGTGGACCGCGGACATCACGCCGCTTATGCCAATTCAGCCGCGTTGACCGCGCTCGCCGAAGTCGACCCGATAGTGGTGGACGCGGACGGCAGCGGTACTCTGATCGGCGCTGCCAACACGGCCGCCAAGCGCGCATTCGCCCGCCTGACGCCGCGCGAGGCCAGGATGGAGGCCATCCGGCGTGCAGCAGCGCTGGCCGCGGGCTCGGGCACAACGAGCGTGCACGCCCTGGAGGGAGACTGGTCAGGCGCCGAGGACCCCGCGCTCATCGGCGCCATTTCCGACAGCCTGCCCGTGCGCACGGTGGTGTACGACCAGACTCCAGACGTGGAGCGGGCGGTTGCCGGTGGGACCCGCCGGATCGGTGGCGACATCTGGCTGGACGGCGGACTCTATCAGCGGACGGCCGCGTTCTTCGAGCCGTACGCGGACGACCCGTCCGCTCGTGGCACCCTCTACTACGCGGATGAGGCGATTCACGGCTTCATGCTGCGCGCGCATACGGCTGGTCTCCAGATCGCGGTGCACGCCATCGGCGATCGAGCGATCCAGCAGGCGCTGGACGGCTACGCCAGAGCACAGGCAGCGTACACGAGGTTGGACGCGCGGCACCGGATCGAGCACTTCACGTACGCGACGCGGGCCCAGCACCGGCAGGCGGCGGACCTGGGCATTGCGCTGTCGCTCCAGGCCAATGTCCCCATGAGCTGGGAGCAGGATCAAGAGATGACCACCCGCTACCTGGGAGCGGAGCGGGCCCACCGCAAGACCCACGTGCGACGGGCACTGGACGCCGGCGCGCTCGTCGCCGGCGGTTCCGATGCAGACGTGCGCCCCATGCTCCCGCTGGCGGCGATGCGCTACCTCGTTGAAGATCCCCGTCCTGGCCGCTCCATCTCGCTTGACGAGGCGGTTGCGATGTACACGGTGGGCGCCGCCGCGGCTGCGTTTCAAGAACATCTGGTGGGGTCGATCGAGCCCGGCACGCTGGCCGACCTCGTAGTGCTGTCAGGCGACCCGTGGCAAGAAGGCCTGGGCACGGTTGCCGTGAGGGCGACTATCGTGGGCGGTCGGGTCGCATCGGGAGCGCTGCCGCCACCCATCAGCGCCGCCGAAGCCCTGGTCAGCCTCGAGTCATAGTGCGCGTTCTGCCCCACGCCGCGCCTGTGGCCTACACTGATGGCCATCATCCTGCCGTCTCGCACTGGAGCTCCACGCATGCACATTGGCGTCTATTTCTGGGGTAGCATCTTCATCGACGATGCGGGCGTCGGTGGCGCGGACCCATACAGCCGTTTCGCTACCCCCCAGCAGTGCGCGGAGCTGTACTCGGCGCTTGTTGACTGGGCGAAGCTGGCCGACGATCGTGGCTACGAGAGCTTCTGGCTGACGGAGCACCACTTCCAACGCGAGGGCTACCAGATCATCCCAAACGTCAGCCTCATAAGCGCTGTGCTGGCGCAACACACGCGGCGCATCAGTTTCGGCTCCTTCTTCTTACAGGTACCAACGTGGCACCCCGTCCGCCTCGCTGAAGACTTCGCGATGGCAGACATCATGAGCGGCGGTCGCGCGCTGCTCGGGGTGGGCCGCGGCTCGGTCAAGCGGGAGGCGGAGACGTTTGGCGCGGGGTTCGGCCGCGGGGGCGACGCCGGCGACCAGAAGAACCGCGACCTCTTCGACGAGCAGATGGAGATCATCCGCAAGGCGCTGACGGAGCGCGAGTTCTCACACCGGGGGGATCACTACGTCATCCCGGCAGAAGGTCAGACGAACACGGGCGGCCTGAACGCCAGGCCGTGGGATCGCGTCTCGCTGATCCCAAAGCCAATCCACCCGTTCAAAATCTACCAGCCGGTGACCAGCGAGCAGACGTTTCATGACGCGGCCAAACACGGTCACCTGGCCGTGGTCCCGTTTTTCAGCGTGGATCGGACGATGCCACGCTGGAAGATGTTCGGCGAGCTAGCGGAGAAGTACCAGGGCCGAAAGCTACGGCCGGGCGAAGATAGGATGCTGGTGGTCCAGGTGCACCTGGCGGGGTCGAAGCAAGAGGCCATTGAGCGCTTCCGACCGGCCCACGATGAGCGGCAGCGATTCCTGGCCCAGCAACGGCCGATTCCAGGCTACGCGGACGAGGCCGGCCAGCCGTTCCCCATCGGTCGCGCGCCCACGCTGGAGGAGTCGATGGCCCAGGCAAACTGGCTGGTGGGCTCCGCGGCGGAGGTGACTGAGAAGTTGATCGCAGTTCGCCACGCGTTCTCGCTGGAGTCCCTGGCCATCGAGATCGGGTTCTCCGGCCTTTCTAAGGATGTCATCGCGGAGCAGATCGAACGGTTCGCGACTGAAGTACGGCCGGCGCTGGAGTCTGCCACGTAGGCGACTACGCCTGTAGGAGTGAGGCATGGACCAGGCCATCGAGTCCCTCGTCAACCTGCTTCGGAACGAGCGTGAGGCCCTGGTGCGCGATATCGCCGGGCTGAGCCACGCGCAATTGGAGCGGGCTACGCCCTGCGCGGGCTGGGATGTACACGACGTTGTGGCGCATCTGGCGATGGGCGCCGACATCCACGAGAAGATGATCGCGAACTCGCTGGCCGGCCGACTGGAGCCGCCGTTCCCCATGCCTGACGGACAGAGCGACCCGCGGATAGCCGAGGTGCGAGAGGCAATGGCCGCGCGCCGCGAGGCGCTGCACGCTGCTGTTCGCGCCAGGGGAGCGGCCACGAACCTTGCGGAGTTCAACGCGCGCTGCGAGGCCATCGAACGGACGCTGGCCGGCCTGGTCTCTGCCGACCTCGGTCGTGATGCGTGGTTCTGGGGGATGACCGTGCCGCTCCAAATGCTGTTCGGCGTGCGGGCCAGCGAGACGATCATGCATGGGTCCGACGTCCGGCGCGCCGTCGGCATCACGCCGTGGTTCTCAGATGCCGGCGCAACCCACATGGCCGGCTCAACCACGCCCTGGCTGGGCAACTTCTTTCAGCCCGCGCTAGCAGGAGACCTGGCCGGGAGCATGCTGCTGCGCCTGCCTGGATCCAGCCACACGCTGACCGTCAGCAGTGCTGGTCTGGCCATAGGCCCAGATGTGCCAGTAGCTGTCGCCGCGACGCTCCACACCAGCGAGGACATCTGGTCGCTGCTGGCGTGGAAGCGCCTGTCGCTTGCTGAAGCGGAGGCAGATCACGGCGCTCGCGTGGACGGTGACCGAGCGATGGTGCAGCGGCTGCTGGACGCGTTGGTAGCGCCCTAGCGCGCGTATCGCCCACGGATGAGCGTTTGCAGCGGCTGGGGAACCGCCCGCTCGTCGCCGCCGACCAGCACGTCAGAGGGCAGGAAGCCACGCTTTGCGAGGGCCCCCTGTCCTGGCTCCGTCATGAGATATTTCACGAACTCCGCCGCACCCTCCGGGTTGCGGGCGTTGGTCGGGATGGTGACCCCGTACACCAGAGGAGTCCCCCGAAAAGTTTGCCCCTGGGGATTGGTGTACGCGGCACCGGCGTAGAGCGGGCCAAGCGTTGGGTCACTCTGGTCGATCTCGCGTGGGAGCTCGATGTAGGGCACACCGTTCTCGATGGCGTTCGTAATGTAGGTGATGTACGCGTCAATCGATCCGTCCTTAAGACCAGCGTAGGCACCCGCGGCAATCTGCTGGTCATTGTCGTCGCCTTTCAGAACGGCGTCCTTGAGACCCGGGATCCCATAATGCTGCTCCGCGAGAGCCAGGACGAATACGCCGCGGTAGCCGCCGGGGTCGTTGCGTGGGTCTGATCGTCTCAGCGTGAACCCTGGCTGGCGCAGTACGTCGTACCAGGGCTTGCGTCCCGCCGCGGCGGCATCGAGATCCTCTCCGAAGCGACCAGCCTTTGCGTAGGCGATGACCATCCGCTGGCGGCACATGATGAAGTACCAGCGCACCAGATCCCCATTCTGGGACCCCATGAGCACTTCGTCGTTCACCTCAGCGTCGGCGCTCATGTACACGTCCGTCTGGATCTGACCGGACCTGATCTGATTAGCCAGGCCCACGGAAGGACCGCCGATGTTCTTGAAGCCGATGCCGGTGGCGCTGGTAAAGCCCGGCCCAATCTCCGCGTTCATGACACCGTTCAGCGAGCCGGCGTGGTGGGCGACGACCTCAGCGGGCGCCTGGGCATCTACCTGCACGGGAAGCCAGCCTCCAAGAGAGAGAGTCAGCGCGAAGAGAACAGTGAGACCGAGAATCCGAACACGCATGAAATCTACACCGTCCGAGAGCAACGAACCCGAAAGGGCCGCTGAGCTACCGAGATGTACTAGTGTAACTAGTACATACATGCAGACGCTGTTGGGGCGAGAGGTCGAGACGGCCGGCGGCAATCGCGGCCGCCCGGTGCATCCGCGTGAGCCAGCGGCCTTCGGACATAGCGGCAGCGCAGGTTCGTAAGATCAACGATCCCGCGACGCCCGCGTGACTGGTCGACCGAATCCTGGACGCCGGGCCCCAATCCTAGCGCCCGGGCGAGCAGCCTATCTGCTCAAGCGCTCGTGAGGGGTCAGCGGCTCCTAGACTGAGGCTGCGGTGCCGCCGCGAACTCCCAGGTCAGGCGCCGTCTGACGGTACGATCTGGAACTCGTGCCGTACCGGGCAGCCGCTCGATAGGGCCGCGGACACGGAGCAGTACTTGCTCTCCGAGAGGTTCACTGCCCGCTCAACCGCGGCCGGGTCCACACCGCGCCCGTGGATGATGTGCAACACTTCGATCTCTTTGAAGGTCCTGGGGTGCTCATCTTCCCGCCGGTCGCGAATCTTCACCTCATAGCGGGTCACATCCTGGCGCATCTTGCGCAGCATGGAGATCACGTCCATTCCGGTGCAGCCCGCCAACCCCACCAGGACCGCCTCCATCGGCGTAGGACCTCGATTGCTCCCCCCGTGCTCGAGCGAGGCATCGAGCAGCACGGTGTGCCCGGACCGAGTCTCCACCGAGAACTCCATCCCCGCACCATTCCAGGTAGCCTGGGCCCGGTCCAGCCAATCAGTCATGACCGTGCAGTGTAGCGTGATGCATCGCCACACTGCCGTGCGGCACCTTGCGTAGCCCGCTGGCCGGACTTCTGCTGGTCACGCTCATCGGCGCGATCTGGCGAGTCGCGGCGCTGCTGTACAACGTGTGGCCCCACGGAGACGTCGCCATAGACGCGGCGATTTCCCAGAACATTGCCAGCGGCAACGGCCTGATGGTCCCGTTTGTGGACGTGCGGTACTACCCCACGGAGCAGTTTGGCTTCGGCTATCCGCTGGATCAGCACCCTCCCATCTGGCCGCTGGTGGGGGGCGCGTTTGCTCGGGTGGTCGGAGACGCATACCTCGGCCTGCGGTTCGCAAGCCTCGTAGCAGGCATCACGTGCATCCCACTGTCCTACTTGGCCTTCCGCCGCCTCCTCGGTCCCGGCTGGGCGCTGTTCACCGCGACGCTGGTGGGACTGTCGTACCCGCTCGTGGACTACTCCGGTAATGGATCACTGTGGTCTCTGCTCACCGCCGGCTATCTGGCATGTCTCTGGCTGTACGGGGCCGGAGCGGGGTTGAGTCGCCGCCGCTGGGCCGGCCTCGGTATTGCGGCGGGGTTGTCGTGCCTGACCAACTATCCAGCGCTGGTGATACCGGCAGCGCTACTTGCGGCGGCGGGCCTGGCCAGGCCGCAAGCTCGCCAGTCGCAACCTGGCGGCGTCGGTTTCGCTCTGGCGGGCGCGGCCCTGGCGCTGGTGACGCTGCCGTGGCTGACCTACAACGTGTACCACTTTGGCAACCCCCTCTGGAGCCAGCCGCTGCAGCGGCAGCTGTTGGGGGCCGGCAGCCGCGACGTGGAGTACCTGGTGACGACGGAAGGAGTCATCAAGCGAAACGTTCCGGCCTCTGGTGGTCTGGCCGGCTCCGTCCGTGCACGCGCCGTCGACGTCTACGGCAACGTGGGGTTCGTGACCCGCCAGCTCTTGATACTCGCTCCCGGGATCTCCGTGGCATTCGCGGCCACGGTGATGCTCTGGCTCCTGCTGCTGAGGGGCGGGGCGGCTCGCCGCCCAGACATCCAGGCGTTGACCCCCGTGATTTGTCTGGCACTGGCGCACCTGGGCCTGATCCTGACCTGGCCTACGGCCAAGTTCCGCTACCTCATCCCGTTGATGCCGCTGGTGTTTGGCTGCGCGGCCTGGATGCTCCAACAGCTAGGCCCGCGTCAACCACGCATGGCTCTGGCCGGTTGCGCGCTCGCGGCGTGTGCGTTTACCAACGTCTGGACATTCGTGGCTATCCCCAGCCACACGTACTACTACAACGGGGGGCTCGTCGCCGACAACTTTGGTGGTCAGGGTGAGGCGGCGTTCGTGGACGAAGCCAGGCGATTCCAGAACGCCGCGGCCGCGATCTCCGCGCGCGGCCAGGGTACCATCCTGGCCGACCATTTGCTTCACTCGTTTACGGGATACCCGCTCGTCGTAAACTCCACGAGCTATCCACCGGATGTCATCGCGCATCTAGTGAAGACGTACCAGATTCGGTACGTCGTTGCGCCCCGGAGACTCAGTGATTCGTACGCCCCGTTCGGAGCCCGCGAGATCTGGCATGACGAGCTGTTCGCGGCCTGGGAGCTCGAGCCGCGGCCGGCACGCTAACGGGTGCCAGACGTGATCACGCAGCAGACCGGGGCCACCAGACCACGCCGGCGCCGGGTACTTCCGGAGAGCGCGGGATCAGCCGGCGTCGCGAGCACGCGGTACTTCACGTTTGCCACTGAAGCGCCCGTGACGCTCGAGAGCGGCAGGCTGCTGGGACCGGTCACGCTGGCATACGAGACGTACGGAATACTGGCGCCGGATCGCGGCAACGCCATCTTGGCCTGCCACGCGCTGTCCGGAGACGCGCATGCCGCGGGGTGGAGTGCAGAGTCTGACGCGCCGAGCGCGGTAGACGGCATGGGGGCGGATGACAAAGGCATTGCCTCGCGGGGCGGCCTGGGCTGGTGGGACGGGATGATCGGCCCCGGCAAGGCGTTCGATACGGACAAGTACTTCGTGATCTGCTCCAACGTGATTGGCGGTTGTCGCGGCTCCACCGGACCAGGCTCAGTGAACCCCGAGACCGGTAAGCCGTACGGGTCAGCGTTCCCCCTGGTCACGGTGGGCGACATGGTGGCGGCTCAACGCGAGCTCATCCGCTACCTGGGAATCACGCGCTTGCTCGCCGTGGCGGGCGGGTCGCTGGGGGGAAATCAAGCGCTCCAGTGGGCTGTGGCGAATCCGGACATGGTGGCAGGGTGCATTCCCATCGCCACGTGTGCCCAGCTCAGCGCCATGGGCAATGCGTTCAATGAGATCGGGCGGCGCGCCATCATGTCAGACCCTAGCTGGGAGGGCGGCGACTACTACGGGCGGGCGACGCCGGACCTTGGACTGTCCATCGCGCGGATGATCGGCCACGTGACGTATCTGAGCGAAGCGTCCATGGAAGCCAAGTTTAGCCGCCGGCTTCGCGGCAGAGAGCGGCACACGTACGACTACGACTACGGCGTGGAGTTCGAGGTGGAGAGCTATCTTCGTCACCAGGGCTCCACGTTCGTGGAGCGGTTTGACGCGAACTCGTATCTGGTGATCTCCCGCGCCATCGACTACTTTGATCTAGCCGGCGCGTTCGGCGGGGGATCGCTAGAACGCGCGCTCGGGCGCGCTCGGGCACGCTTCCTGGTGATGTCGTTCAGCTCGGACTGGCTGTATCCGCCACACCAGTCGCGGGCGATAGCTGAGGCCGCGCGGGCGGCGGGGCTCGATGTGACCTATCGCAACTTGCGATCCGGTTACGGCCACGACGCGTTCTTGCTAGAAGAAGCGCGCCAGACCCGACTGATCAAGCCGTTCTTGGCGCGCCTCCGACAGGCGACGGCTGGAGAATAATCGCCTAGGCGGCCAGCAGGGTCTGGACGGCGATGAGAAGCCGACTGGACTCGAAGGGCTTGAGCACGAAGTCCGTGGCGCCAGATTTCATGGCCTCCACAACCTTCTCTCTCTGGCCCTGGGCAGTCACCATACTCACACGGGCCTTGGGGTCGATCTGCCGAATGAGCTTCAGCGTGGTCAGGCCATCGAGCTCCGGCATGGAGATATCCAGCAGCACGGCGTCTGGCCGGTACTTCACGTATTTCGCCACCGCCTCCATCCCATCAGCGGCAGTCTCCACCCGCACGCCGAAGGCAATGAGCATCTGCTCCAGCATCACGCGGAGCCGTTCCGAATCGTCAACCACGAGGACCAACGCGACGTGAGGCTGCTCACCCGGTTCCGCGGACTCAACCATGATGTAGTTGCCTCCATTCCGTCCTTCGTTGGGCCGAGCGCGTTGAGCAACGCTCATCGCGTATGAAGCGTTCTTGATCGTGGCCACGCTGCCTAACCCTCCCCCGCAAGTACGCGCTCCACCAGTGCCAACAGATCACACGGCTCAAAGGGCTTCGTGAGATAGAAGTCGGCACCAGCGGCGGTACCCGCCTCAACGTCCTTGACCTGCGCCTTCGCCGTCAACAAGATGATCCCTGTTCCAGACAGCTCCGGATGCTCCCTGATCGCCCGGGTCAGCTCGATCCCGGTCATGCCTGGCATTTGAACGTCCAGCACGGCCAGGCAGGGACGGGTCTCCTGGAGAAGCTGCCAGGCCTCATCCCCGTCGCAAGCCTCGACGACCTCGCACTCGTCCGATTCGATAGTCGCTGACACCAACATACGGACATTGGGTTTGTCGTCCGCCACCAGTACCGTCTTGCTCATTTTGCTCGAGACCGCTGCTCCGAAGTCCCCCCGAGACGTCATGCCGTCTTCCTGATCATCGACGGTTCTGCCTCAGTCAAGACAATTTCCAGCGCTTCACACACTGCGTCCCGCACGCACCGGGGCGCATCCTCATCGCGGTCAACCACCGCGACCACACCGAGGCGCGTCAGCACGTCCCGAGGCTCCTCTTCGGCCCCCGCACGGGCAAGCGCCGCGACCGGACCTTCAAAGCCATTGATCTCGCGCAGGCAGCGCAACAGCGTCAATGGCGACGCGTCGGTGAATCCCAGATCCAATACCACGGCCCGCGGCGGGGTCTCACTTGCCGCCGCCAGTGCGGCGTCCGCGGTCTTGACCTGACTGCAGCTCAGACCCGCCGTTCGGAGCTCGGCAAGGAGCGCCGTCGTGGACGCTTCGTCGTCACTAACGAGCAGCGCGTCAACTCTGGGTCCAAAGGGCACACAGGTTGCCGAATCCGCCCCAACCACTGGCAGCGTGAACCGGAAACGGGAACCGCTCCCGAGTCCGTCTGATTCGGCCCAGATCCGACCACCGTGTGCCTCCACAAGCTGCCTACAAATCGCCAGCCCTAGGCCAGTGCCTTCGATCTGGCGCCGGTCGCTGTTGTCCACGCGATAGAACCGCTCGAACAGACTCTCAAGTGCTTCAGGAGGTAGACCAAGCCCGCTGTCCGCCACGGTCACCTCAACTACGAGCCCATCCGCCCTGGCCGACACGTGCACGGGCCCACCTTCCGGCGAGTACTTCCGGGCGTTTGACAACAGGTTGATGAGCACCTGCACTACGCGCTCACGATCCGCGAACAGATCGGGCAGGTCCCGCGGGAGATCCACGGCAATCGGCCGCTCCGGATCCTCCCCGACGATGCGAACGGACTGCGCGACCATCTCCGAGAGCGCGCACGCGGCGGGCTCGATCTTGTTGCGACCGCTGGCCATCCGCTGCAGATCTAGGAAATTGTCGATGAGCTGCGTCAGGTGCTTGCCATCCTCAAGGATGGCGGACAGGAACTGCCGTCGCTTCTTCTCAGGGAACTCGCGCTCAAGGAGCAGGCCGGAGAATCCCACAATACTGGCGAGTGGGGTGCGTAGCTCGTGGCTAACGACCGAGACGAGCTCGTCCTTGGTTCGCGCAAGATCAGTCTCTGTTGTAACGTCTCGTAGCAGCATGCCTGTGCCGCGCGACTCGCCGGACCCGTCCACCACTGGGAAGAGCTGGGCGCGCAGGTCCCGCACCGTTCCACCCGCCAGTGCGATCTCAAATGATGGGTGCATCTCGGCGCGCGCGGCCGCGGCCCGGTAGGTGGCAAAGGTGCCTTCAGGGTCCGCCAGGTGGTTAGCGACCAAGGGGAGAAGCTCTTCAAAACCCCGCTTCAGCATCTCATCGCTGTCCACGCCGAAGAACTGGCAGGTACGTTCGTTGACGTATCTGATGGAGCCGTAGGCATCCATCACGATAAGACCATCCGTCATGCCTGACATCACGGCTTCCAAAGTGGCACGCTCGCGCTCCACCTGCGCGGAGAGCCTCATCTGGGCAGCCTCCGCCCTCTTGCGCTCCAGGATCTGATCGTTGAGGTCCGCGATGGCGTTCTCGAGCTCGCTGGTGCGCTGAGCCACGCGCTGCTCCAGCTCGCGATTGAGCGCCTGCACATTCTCCTCCGCCCGTTGGCGCGCCTCGATCTCTTTTCGAGACGCTTCAAACAGGCGGGCGCGCTCGATGGATACGGATGCCAGGTCCGCGAAAGAAACCAGGCAGGCGATCTCATCCTCGCCAAAATCGCGCACGACGGGGGACGTCATGGAGATGACGCCGATCAGCTCATTGCGAATCTTCACCGCGAGGCCGAGGAACGACCGCACCGCGGACGATTCCTCAGAGGAGACGTTTTCGAACTCTCGAGTAATGTCCGGAACCAGCAGCGCATCACGGTCCCTGGCCACGCGTAACGCGAGCTCGTGCTCCACCGGGCCAACACCGACGCTTGGCTGGAACTCGTCGTTGCTATAGGCACACCAGAGGTCGGCTTCAGCGTCGCTGGTCAGCATGATGCGCACGCTCGCGTGATTCGCCAGCCGCAAGGCCTCATCGTGGACGGCGCGCAGCGTCTCCTCCAGGGTGGTTCCCTCCGCGAGGATCTCAGACGCGTACAGCAGTGACGAGAGCAGCTCACTGCGGGCGACCGACTCCCCCAGAAGGCGCGCCCGCTCGATGGCCGCCATGACCTGGTCGCCAAACAGGGTGAGGAGCTGCGCATCTTCCTCGGTCCAGTGCGCGGCGTCGGCACCGTACTTCTTCACGACTAGCACGCCCTGGACGCTGCCATCCACGGTCAGCGGCACCGCGACACCGCTGTTCAGTCGTGACTCGATGCCGCTCGGAGTCGCACCGGACCAGGCGGCGTAGTCGTCAACGATCACCGGTGCGCGCTCGCTGAACGCGCGTCCGGTGAGTCCGCTTCCCGGGACTACGGTGTCCGGCATGCCTATCCCGGAGACGGACCGCTGTCTGACGAGACGAATCGTCCGCTCGTAAACATCCCATCGGTAGAGACCCGCGCCGTTTCCGCCCATCAGCTCTGTGACGCTGTCGAGCATCCGCTCGACGATATCGTCCAGTGAGAGCGAGCTCATCGCCACACGAGAGGCGGCCCGGTGAAGAGCCAGGAGGCGAGCGGACTGCCGCTCCGCGGCCACCCGGGCCTCAGCAGCCTGACGCTCCGCCGACTCCTGCCGACGGATGCGCTCCTGCAGTGCGTCTGCCATCCGGTCGAAGGACCGTCCGAGCGCCGCGAGGTCGCCCGCCCGGCGATCTACACCCGTGCGCAGCCCGAAGTCTCCGCGGGCAATCCGTCGGGTCGCCGCCAGCAGGAGCTGTACTGGCCTTGCCACCATCACGTCGCCCGCGTACCAGGCCAGGCCCACCGCGAGCAGCGCGAAGACGCTCAGCACGGCGAGGTCCCGCCACAGCTCGCGGTCAAGGTCACCCACGGCGACCTCGTACGGCACACCCACGGTGACGATCAATGCCCCCTGCGAGGCCGTCGCACTGGTTTTCGAGAACCCGATGAGCCTGTCCACACCATCGGCGGTCTGACCGCGGGCTGTTCCCTGCTCGCCACCGGTGAGGATGGTCTGGTAGAGATCTAGCGCCGAGACATCGCGACCCACCCAGAGCCCCGGGTCCGGGTGGCGCATCGCGATGACGCCGGATGGGTGCAACACGGCCACCGTCGTCCCAGGCGGGAACATCGCCGCGTCTGAGATACCGGCCAGCGTATCAACTCGAAGGCCGGCAATCAACCACGCGGTCACGTCTCCGGCGCTGTCCACGATCGGCTGACCTACGAACAAGCTGGGCCGGCCAGTAGAACGGTCGAACCCAAAGTCGCCGATGACAAACCGGGGAGTGGATCGCGAACGGATGAAGTCTTGCCGCTGCGCCATGTTCACAGACGTCCCGTTGAGGGAGCGGCATCGCACCTCACCGGTCACTTCCACGACGGCGAGCGACTCGTAGCCAGACAGGTTTCTCTGCAGGGTGTCCAGCTCGCTCCGGCAGGTGCCCTCATCACCGTAGCGAACGGGGATACGCCCGCTCAGTCCCACAAGGAGATCCTGTGCCGCCTGGATCGTGCGATCGTGCGCTTCCGCGGCTAGCCGGGCCCACCTCAGCGCGTTGATCTCCGCGTTCGCTACCTCGTCGGAACGTCGATCAAGAAAGCGGTACACCACGAGCGCGTAAAACGGCACGATCCCAACCAGGATGAGTAGCAGCAGGCGCGAGCGCAGCCCGGAAGGGACGAGAGAGCGAAAGGACATACCACCGACCCGAGAGGATGTGCACGCACACCCCCCGCGCGTGGACCTTCAACTGAAACGGCCCAGCGCCCAGCGAAGGGACGCGATTTTCACTCTCGATTGGTTGCGCCGAATCGACGAGCCGAGTCGTGGCGCTGGGCCGTCAGCGCACGTATCCCTGCGCCGCCAACCACGCCGCGCCGGTGCGAATCTGAGACTTGTCCTTGACTTCAATGATGAGCCGAGGCTGATGTGACAGCGAAGCCAACGCCTCGAACAAGGCGTACCAGTTCTGCTGACCCCGGCCGGGCGCCCAATGCCGGTCAATGTTCCCGTCGCTATCCTGCAGGTGAAGGTGGCCAAGCAGATCGCCTGCCTCGCGCACCCACTGATCGGGCGGCGGGCCTCCAACACGGTTCGTGATCATGGCGTGGCCGATGTCCAGACTCATCCTGACCCGATCCGAATTGAACGAGCGGATCGCGGCGAGGAGTGGGCCGGGTTGCTTGTCCTCAATTCCCTCGATGACCAGCAGCATGCCGGCATCCCGCGCCGCGGGCAAAATGGGATCTAGCGTCTTGTGGATCAGCTCAATTTGATCATCCTGCTCAAACGCTCTGCTGTGCGGCACGAACGGCGTTCCGAAGAACTTGAACGGGCTGTGGACGACCATGTGCGAAGCCCCAACCGCGGACCCGAAATCAATGGCCTGGCACAGACGGTCGACCGCAAGCTGACGAGCGCGCTTGTCCTTCGCCATGATGGTGATACCGTCAAACGGAGCGTGGATACCGCGCCGCCCATGGTGTCCTTCGAGAAGTCGCCCGGCCTCCTGGGTCAGCGCGCTCCAGTCCGTATCAAGCGTGCCTGGCAGGCACGCATCCTGGATCTCAAGGTCGCGCTGGTCCTCGATCAGCCAGTCGGCATGATCGCGCAACGCGGAGATCGGCATAGCCGCGCCGACGACGGGCAGTTCCGTGGCAGACACCAGGACTCCTCCTACAATTTCCGCCAGAGGCTCCCGGGCGCGGAGCCTCAAGCAGCTGTTTCAGCTAGCTGTCAAGCGCGCTCTGCGCGCGCTGCTGCGCCTTGACCATCGCGTCCACCGGATCCGCGCGGTCCACGAGGATCGCCTCCATTCCCTTGGTGATCTCCTTGGCCACGGCCGGGAGCTGCGGGGAAATCGGTGCTTCGCGGGCATACCGAAGCTGCTCAATGGTCGTGCGAAACTGCGGCCGATCCCGGTAGTACCCTTCGCGTTCGAGACTCTCGATTGATGACTTCCTCACGGGGAAGTAGCCGGTGTTCTTGCTCCAGAACCGGTCTTGCTCCGGACTGATCCACCACTTTACGAACTCGAACGCCGCGCGCTGGCGCTCCGGCGGAAGCTTCGCGGGGATGGCAGCCGCGGCCCCACCGGTCGGCACGGCGTGGTCAAATCCTGGCATATGCGGCATGAACGCCGTGCCCAGGTCGAACTGCTTCACGTCACGTATGAACCGCCCCAGTCCGGCCGTGGAGTTGCAGAGAAACACACCCCGACCATCGATGAACTGCTGAGCCCGCACGTCTGCCTGGGTCTCCCCGGTCAACACCCGCGCGCTGCGATCCACGTGCGCCATGGTCGCCCACAGCTCCATCACCTGGGCGCCCTCCTTCGCGAACGTCGCCTTCTTCACATCCTTGGACATGAGCTCACCCCCCGCGCTCCACACCATGGACTCAAAGAACCACCAGTCCGCGGCGGGCAGAAAGCCGTGGACGCGGGAATCACCTTCGCCGGACGAGAGGCGTTTCGCAAGCTCCGTCAATTCCGGCCACGTCTTCGGCGGCTTCTCTGGATCAAGCCCCGCGCTCTTGAACAGGCTCTTGTTGTAGTAGAGCAGCGGCGTGCTGCGATTGATGGGCATCGCATAGAGGATGCCGTCCCACCGCTGGTTGAGCAGCGTCGCCGGAACCAAATCGTCGAAGTTGAACGTGGGGTCATCCTTGAAGAACTGCTCCATAGGCGCCAGCGCGCCAGATGACGCGAACTGCGGTGTGGCGTGGATCTCCATCTGGATCAGCTCGGGCACGTCATTGCTCACGAGCGTCGCCAGGAACTTCTCCTGAACGCCGTTGTAGCTCTGTTGGAGCACGGCCTCCACCTCCACGCGCTCCTGGGACGCATTGAACTTAGCAACCTGCCCAACGATCACCTCGCCAAGCTGGCCGCCGAGACCGTACCAGAACCGAACCTTGATTCTGCCGCCGGTCGCCTGCGCCGCCGGGGCGGCGGCCGCGGCCTTTGATTCGGTGGGCGGTTTCTGGCTCGCCCCACCGGAATTCGTCGGCGACGATGGTGCACACGCCGCCACCACCCCCACCGAAGACAGCCACAACAGATCTCTCCTGGTAACTCTCACCACTACCTCCTGAGTTTCCGGTCGCCGACTACTGGTCAACCCTTGAGTCCACTACTCGCGACGCCCTTGACGAAAAAGCGTTGGGTTGCGATGAACAGGCCCAGCAGCGGGGCCATGGCAAACGTGCACGCCGCGAGAAGCTCATTCCAGCGAGTCCCTCCCTCAAACTCGATGAACCGCCGAAGCCCCAGGGTGATCGTTCTCATGGAGTCAGACTCCGTCGCCACCAGAGGCCAAAAGAGGTCGTTGTAGTGGGCCACGAAGCTGAACAGGGCGAAGGTCACCAGGGTCGGGACGCACTGGGCGACCATGACGTGCCACATCACACCCGGATGGCCGCAGCCATCCAGGCGCGCCGCGTCCACGAAATCCTGAGCGACCTGCCGAAACGACTGCCGCAGCAGAAAGATGCCGAACGCGCTGGTGGCAAACGGCACGATCAGCGCCAGGTACGTGTCCTTCCAGCCCAGCCAGGAGACCAGTACGAACGTGGGGATAAAGGTCACCTGCACCGGGACCATCATGGTGATCAGTACCACCACGAATAGGGCGTCGCGTCCGGGGAATCGCAGTCGGGCGAAACCGTAGGCCGCGGGGATGATCGTCGCGAACTGGAGGGCCAGGATCCCCAGGGAAGTGACCGTGCTGTTGAAGAAATAGCGGCCGAAGCTGGCGCGGCTCCAGGCCTGCCCGTAATTTGTCCACTGAGGCTCCGCCGGGAGGAGGCGAGCGAAGTCGAACACCTCCGGAAGCGACTTGAGCGACGTGGACAACATCCAGAAGAAGGGAAGCGCGGTGCCCAAGGTGGCGATCAGGAGGACTGCGTAGGTGAGGCCTGACGAGGCCGTGGCGCGGAAGATGGGACGCGCGGCGGGCAACGTCAGACGTCTCGCGTGCATCAGTAGTGCACCCATAGCCGCGCAACCACCAGCTTCGCAGCGGTGAACGAAAGCAGGCACACCAGCATCACCACGGCGACGGCGGAACCCAGCCCAACCTGGTAGTTCTGAAACGCCTGCTCGTACAAGTACCAGACCAGGATGTTCGTGCTATCGACGGGGCCGCCCCGCGTCATCACCAGGACTTGCTCGAAGTCCTGGAATGACCCGATCACCGCCACTACGACGACGAACAGCGTCATGGGAGAGATCAGCGGGAGAGTGATGTGCCGAACGCGATGCCAGATCCCCGCGCCGTCGACCTTGGCTGCTTCGTGCAGCTCCTGGGGTATTGATTGCAGCCCCGCCAGGAACAGCACCGTGTAGTAGCCTACGGACTTCCACACCTTGACGAGAATGAGCGCCGGCAGCGCGGAGGCCGTGCTCTGCAGCCACACCGGCGCCGGCAGCCCCAACGCCCGTAGCGCACCGTTGATCAGCCCACGCTCCGCGTCGTACAGGAACAGCCACAGCGTGGCCACGATGACCCACGGTGTCAGATGCGGGACAAACAGCAGTGCCCGGAAAAAGGAGATACCGCGCACCTTGACGTCAAGGACGAGCGCCATGCTCAGGCTCAACAGTACGATCAGCGTCACCGAGCCACCGCTGAAAACGAGCGTGTTGGCAACCACGCGCCAGAACGTCTCGGATGCCGCGAGCCGCTCAAAATTCTGTAGCCCCACGAACGTTGGTGCCGCGGACGCCAGGTTCCACTTGTACAGACTCATCGCCAGCGAGAAAGCCACCGGCATGAGCCAGAACGCCAGGATCAGCATCACGGCGGGACCCACACACAAGTAGCCGGCGAGTGTGTCACCGCGCAGCACAAACGCGGGCCGCCTGGACACGACAGGGATTGGGAGTGCCGTTGCTTGCTGCAACCAGGCCTCCGGCCCCGGGGGATTTGGACCGCGCGGTGCGCGCGATTCACCGTGGCACAGAGGAGCGTAGAGCGGGGCTGTTAAGCTGACAGGTGCCGACCCCTTAACAGTGAGTCAACGGAGACTTAAGGGAAGCCCAGCCACCACTTCGCTACCATTGCCACGCACCCTCCGTGCCGCCCCCACCGAATCCCCTCGGAGCATCCCATGACTGAGCAGCCCCGCCAGTTCGGTTTCGATACCCGGGCCATCCATGCCGGCCAACGGCCGGATCCGTACACCGGCGCTCGTGCGATGCCGATCTACCAGACCACGTCGTTCGTCTTCGAAAGCCCGGACCACGCCGCCAATCTCTTCGAGCTTCAGGAGTACGGCAACATCTACTCGCGGATCGGGAACCCCACGGTGGCAGCGTTCGAGGAGCGGATCGCCTCGCTCGAAGGCGGGGCCGGCGCCGTGGCGACGGCCTCGGGACAGGCGGCGCAGTTCCTGGCGCTGTTCACCATGCTGGTGCCGGGCGATCATATCGTGGCGGCGCGGACCCTGTACGGCGGCACATTCACCCAGTTTGAGCACACCTTCCGCAAGCTGAGCATAGACGTCACCTTCGTGGATCCGGACGATCCCGGCAACTTTGCGCGCGCCATCACTGAACGCACCCGCGCGCTGTACGGCGAGACCATTGGCAACCCCAGTGGAAACGTGCTGGACATCGAGGCTGTGGCGCGAATCGCCCATGCCAACGACATCCCGCTGGTGGTGGACAACACGTTCGCTTCACCCTATCTGTGCCGACCCATCGAGTGGGGTGCGGACATCGTGGTCCACTCCGCCACCAAGTTCATCGGCGGCCATGGCACGTCCATCGCCGGTGCGATCGTGGAATCCGGGCGGTTCAACTGGGGCAACGGCAAGTTCGATACGATCGCCAAACCGTCGCCGGCGTACCACGGCCTGGCGTTCTACGAGACGTTTGGGCTGTACGGCTACCTGATGAAGGTGCGCTGCGAGTCGCTGCGCGACGTGGGCGCGTGCCTCTCTCCGTTCAACGCGTTCCTGTTGCTGCTGGGTCTGGAGACGCTGCCCCTCCGGATGGAGCGCCACTGCCAGAACGCGCTGGCGGTGGCGGAGATGCTGTCGGCGCACCCGGCGGTGGAGTGGGTGCGCTACCCAGGTCTGTCATCGAACGCCTACCAGCCGTTGGCACGGAAGTACCTGCCCCGCGGCACTGGCGCCGTCTTCACATTCGGCATCAAGGGTGGTCGAGCGGCCGGCAAGGCGTTCATCGAGTCTCTGGAGCTGGTCTCCCATCTGGCCAACGTGGGCGACGCCAAGACGCTGGTGATCCATCCGGCGTCCACCACACATCAGCAGATGAGCGACTCGGACCTGACCGCCGCCGGCATCGGCCCTGAGATGATCAGGCTGTCTATTGGGCTGGAGAGCATCGAGGACATCCTGTGGGACCTTGACCAGGCGCTCGTGGCCTCCTCACGGGCTGGCGCGTCCGCGGGGGTGACCGCGTGACTGCTCACGGAGCCGGGGTGGATCCACGCTACCAGGATCCTGCCACGATCCGCCGCATCTACGGCTACACCCGCACCGTGGCAATCGTCGGCCTCTCACCCAATCGGTTGCGACCCAGCTTCTTTGTTGGGCAGTACCTGCAGTACCGCGGGTTCCGGATCATCCCGGTAAACCCGACCGTGGACCAGATCCTGGGCGAGCGCTCCTGCCCGTCGCTCGGCGAGATCGCGGAGCCGGTGGACGTGGTGGACGTGTTCCGCGCACCCGACGCGTGCCCTGCGATCGCGCGGGAGGCCGTCAAGATCGGCGCAAAGGCGCTGTGGCTGCAGTTTGGCGTGATCTCGCCAGAGGCGGCCGAGATCGCGTCCAGCGCGGGTCTTGACGTGGTGATGGATCGCTGCATGAAGATCGAGCACGGCCGTTGGTACGGCGAGATGCACTGGTTTGGCCTGAACACCGGCATCGTGACCTCGCGGCGCCCGGCCGCGCGACGGAGCTGAAGGCATGCTGGGCGGCGCCGTCGGCATGGTCGTCGGCGCGTTCGCGATCGTGCTGTTTGTCGGCGGCATCCGGCTGGCGTTTGGCGTCTGGATCCACCCGCTAGAAGAAGACTTCCACGTGGACCGGGCGGCGCTGTCGCTGGTGGCCGCGCTGGGCTACCTCACGTTCGGCCTCATCCAGCCATTCCTGGGCCGGATCGTGGACGTGTACGGCTCGCGGCTGGTGCTGCCCGGCGCGGTGCTGCTGTCCGGGATCGGTCTGTGCGCGTCTTCGCTCACCTCATCATACTGGGCATTCCTGGCCGTGTACTCGCTGCTGGCCTCGGTGGGATTCGCCGGGCTGGCGAACGCCACGCTTGCGGCGGCGGTGACCCAGCGGTTCACGTCACGCCGGGGGCTGGCGTTTGGCGCCATCAGCGCCGGGGGCCCGTTTGGGCAGCTTGTGATGGCGCCGCTGGCGGCGATCGGCGTGGAGGTGGTGGGCTGGCGTTCGACAATGGGCGCCCTGGGCGTGGTGCTGCTGGCGGTGGCGCTCCCCCTGGCCTGGCTTGTGCTCGGACGCACCGCCCCGCCGGCCCGCGCCGCGGGCGCATCCACCGGAGTGCTGGCGGTCTACGCCGCGGCGCTCAAGAACCGCGGGTTCCAACTCCTCTTCGCCGCCTACTTCATTTGCGGCGTCACAACCCTGGGCCTCGTCCACACGCACATCGTCCCCTACGGCATCGACCTGGGGCTGCCGGACGTGAATGCCGCTCGCGTACTGGGGCTGATTGGGTTGTGCAACGGGTTCGGGCTCATTGCCTGGGGTCACCTGGCCGACCGCTGGGGCGGCCGCACCCCGCTGATCTACGTGTTCGCGGTGCGCTCCGTGGCGCTGCTCTGGGTGTCCACCGCCAGCACGGAGGCCAACCTGTTGACATTTGCCTTGATCTTCGGGATGACGGACATGGCCACCATCCCCCTCTCCGCGAACGCGGCGGCGGCGCTGCTGGGCCCTCGGGTGATTGGCGTGACGGTGGGGCTGCTAGCTGTCGCGCACCAGATGGGCTCGGCTGTAGGCTCCTACCTGGCCGGTTACGGGTTCCGCGAGCTCCACGGATACCCGCCCATCATCATCGCCGCGGCCGGCGTGGCGCTACTGGGCTCGCTGTGCTGCATCGCGCTGGACATCGGCCGATACCGCGTGGTCGAGACGGGCGGCTCCGCCGGGTTGGCCCCTTCCGGCGCCGCCTCCTGAGCCCTTAGAATCCAACTCGGCGCCGCGGGCGCGGCCGCGGAGGGTGGGAGATGAGCGCGGCAATCGTCGCGGAGGGGCTGGGCCGGGTGTTCCGCGTCCAGCAGAAACCGCCGGGCATCATGGGCTCTCTGCGGTCGCTCTTCAACCGCGTGGAGCTAGACGTGCACGCCGTGCGCGAGGTGACCTTCACCATCGCGCCGGGTGAGCTCATCGGCTTCCTGGGTCCGAACGGAGCGGGGAAGACCACCACGCTCAAGATGCTGGCCGGTCTGCTACACCCCACCAGCGGGACCGTCCGCGTGCTGGGCCATGAGCCCTACCGCCGTGAGCGAGCGTTCCAGCGGCGCATCGCCCTCATCCTCGGCCAGAAGAACCAGCTCTGGTGGGATCTGCCGGCGATCGAGTCGTTCATTCTGAACCGCGAGATCTACGGCATCCCGCGCGATCGATACCAGGCCACGCTGGGCGAACTGGTGGACTTGCTGGATCTGGGCAGAATCCTGGACGTGCAGGTGCGGAAGCTCTCGCTGGGCGAGCGCATGAAGTGTGAGCTGGCAGGCGCGCTCTTACACCGGCCCGACCTGCTGTTCCTGGACGAGCCCACCATCGGCCTGGACGTGGTGATGCAGCAACGTATCCGAGAGTTCATCGCGGAATACAACCGCCGCCACGGGGCCACGATCATCCTCACCTCCCACTACATGCAGGATGTCGCGTCCCTGTGCCGACGCGTGATCGTGATCAACCAGGGCAAACTGGTCTTCGACGGCGGCCTGGATGAGCTGGTCCGTCGGTTCGCGAACTACAAAGTCTTCACCGTGGAGCTGGGACCGTCGGCAGATGTATCCCGCGCCGCGAACTATGGTGACGTGGTGAGCATCGAGGGGACGGTGGCCACCCTACGGGTGCCACGTGACGCGGTGGCGGAGCGAGCGTCGGCGCTCCTGGCCTCGCTGGACGTGCTGGACCTGGCCATCCAGGACCCTGAGGTGGAGGACGTGATCCGGCAGGTGTTCGGCGCCACACACAGGCCGGAAGACGCGCTTGCGCCGTGAGCCTCCCGCTGGCCTTTCTTCGCATCGGCATCCAGGACGCACTCCAGTACCGAGCGGAGTCATTTATCTGGATCCTGTGCGACATCGGGCCACCCATCATGATGCTGTTCGTCTGGACGGCGGCGTATGGCGGTCAGACGGACGTGGCGGGCTTCGACCTACCGACGATGCTGACGTACACCATCGGCGTCCTGCTGCTCCGAAACGCCGTGACGTCCCACGTGGAGTGGGACGTGGATGAGGCGATCAGGATGGGCACGCTCTCAGGCCACCTGGCAAAGCCGTACCACGTCTGGCTGAGATGGTTGTGCACGACACTCGCAAGCCGCGTCTTCCGGACCGCTGTCACAGCGCCCGTGGCGCTGCTCGCCTGGCTGTTCACCACACCGTCGACCGTGACCCTGGGGTTAGCATCGGCTGAACGGGTGCTGGCCACGTCGATCAGCGTGGCCCTGGCCATCACGCTCTCGTTCCTCGTGAAGTTGATCATCGGCCTCTGCGCGTTTTGGATCTCGGACATCCACGGACTGCACCTGGTGGAGGAGATCCTGTCCTACAGCTTCGGTGGCATGCTGGTGCCCATCGAGCTGCTGCCGACGATTCTCACGCCCGTAGCAAATGTCCTGCCGTTCCGTGCGCTCTACCACGTGCCGATGAGTATCGCGCTGGGCCGGACGGAGGGAGCCGAAGCGTGGCTCGCGGTGGGCTTCCAACTGGTCTGGCTGGGCGTGCTGCTCCTGGTCGCCCGGTTCCTCTGGCGTCGCGGGCTGCTGACCTACGAGGCGGTGGGAGGGTGAACGCGGCGGCAGCCACGCTCAGCACCGTCGCGCGATACCAGCGAGTGCATCTGGCCTGTCTGCGGAACTGCCTGGCGCGGGAGCTGGAGTATCGGGCCAGCTTCATCATCAAGATGCTGGCGGCCACGGCGTGGTCCCTGCTCTCGCTGCTGTTCACCGGACTGGTATTCGGGAACGTCCGCGAGATCGAGGGCTGGGACATGAACCGGATGCTCGTGCTGATGGGGACGTTTCTCGTCGTGGACTACCTGGCATCAGCGTTCGTCCTCGCCAACATGACCCAGCTCACGCGACTGGTGAATCAGGGCGAGCTAGACTTCATCTTGATCCGGCCCATCTCCAGCCAGTTCCTGGTGTCTTGCAGAAGGGTGGACTACACGGATGTGCCGGGCGCATTCGTGGGCGCCGCGTACGTGCTCGGCGGCATTGCTAGACTGGGCGTTCGGCCGGATCTGGAGCAGATCGCCGGCTACGTTGGGCTGATCGCGATTGCGCTGGTGACCGTGTACTCCGGCTGGTTCCTGACCACCACGCTCGTTCTGTACGCGGGGCGGATCAACAACATCGCGTTCCTGTTCCTACCGATCACCGACCTCGGCCGGATGCCTACGGACGTCTTCAAGGGCGTCTTGAGGGGGATCTTCACGTTCCTGCTCCCCGTGGCGATCATCGGTACCGTACCCGCAAGCGTCCTGCTGGGCACCATGAGCGCGGAGGTCCTCCTGGTCCACGGCGCAATAGCCGTGGCGCTGCTCGTGCTCTCGAGCCGATTCTGGACGTACTCACTGCGGCGCTACACCAGCGCCAGCAGCTAGCGGAGCACTGCTGTGCGGATCGCCCTTGCGTTGGCGCGGGCCAGCCTCCAGGACGCGCTGCAGTATCGCGCGGAGGCGGCGATCTGGTTCGCGTACGACCTGCTGCCACCCGTGATGATGCTGTTTCTGTGGGTGACGGTCTACGAGTCGCAGAGTAACGTGGCGGGCTTCGATCTCCCGACGATGCTGACGTACACCATCGGCGCAGTGGTGACCAGAACTTTGCTCACGGCGCATCTGGAATGGGCTCTGGCGGAGCAGGTGCGGCTGGGCACGCTCTCCACCTGGCTCGTTCGGCCACTGGGCGTGTGGCAGCTCTGGCTCACGGACCAGATCACCTGGAAGTTCACGCGTATGCTGTTTCTGGTCCCATCGCTCGCGGCACTCTGGCTCTGGCTGGGTCCGACGATCGGTGCCGCGCAATCCAGCCCCGTCACCTTACTTCTGGCGCTCGTGAGCGGCGCGCTTGGCTTCTGCGTGTGCTTCTCGCTCAAACTGCTGGTGGGGATGGCGAGCTTCTGGATCACCGATGTCTTCGGGCTCATCACGCTGTACGAAGTCACGGCATGGGTGCTTGGCGGGAGCCTGCTGCCACTAGACCTGCTGCCCTGGTGGCTGCAATCCGCCGCGTGGTGGCTGCCGTTTGCGTACATCCACTACGTGCCTCTGGCGATCATGCTGGGTCGGCTGGACATCACGCAGGCGGCGTCGGCGCTTGGCATCCAGATCGGGTGGATCCTGGTATTCGTGGCAATCTCCAGGCTGATGTGGCGGCGCGGCCTGGCGCGATACGAGGCGTTCGGTGGGTGAGCTGGGGCTCGCGCGGTACTGGCATATCTACGCCGCGTGCGTCCGCAACTGTCTCGCACGCGAGTTTGAATTCCGTGGCGCGTTCGTCCTGAAGGCGGTCTCTGGGATGCTGTGGGCCGGGATCACCATCCTGCTCACCGTCTTCATCTTCGGCAACGTGCGGGAGATGCGGGGCTGGACCCTGGATCGGATGATGGTGCTCACGGGCACGTTCCTTCTGGTGCAATACACATCGTCCGCCCTGTTCCGCCAGAACATGATCCGGCTGTCGGAGCTGGTGAATAAGGGTGAGCTGGACTTCGTCCTGATCCGCCCCATCTCCAGCCAGTTCCTGGTGTCCACGCGCTATGTGGACTTCACCGACGTGCCGGGCATCCTGGTGGGCGTGGTCTACCTGGCAGAGGGCCTCCGCCGCGCCGAAGCGCAGGTCAGTCTGGTCCAGGTAGCTCAGTACGCAGCGCTGTTCATCTGCGCGCTGGTATCCGGCTACAGCGTCTGGTTCGCCATGGTCACGGCAAGCCTCTGGACCGGGCGGCTGAACAATGTGAGCCACGGCATGACCCCGATAAGCAACCTCGCGCGGATCCCGGTGGAGGCGTATCGGGGTCTGGTGTACGTACTGCTCGCGTTCGTGCTACCCGTCGGCGTGGCCGCGACATTCCCCGCTCAGGCGCTGCTGGGGACGCTGGCACCGGGGATGTTGCCGTACCAGGTTCTCGCAAGCCTGGCGATGCTGGCCGCCGCGCACTGGTTCTGGCGCGTCTCGCTGCGCCGCTACTCCAGCGCCAGCAGCTAGCGCATCTGCGTCGTGACGGGCCGACTCCGCATTGCCATCCTCCTGTTGGTCCTGGTGACGGCAGGATGGTGGTACGCGCGCCCGGTCCGCGTGGCCGCGACGAGCATCCTGCTGCTGCCGGAGATCTTCGAGAACGCGCCGTCGCGACCGCTTCGCTGGATCACCGAGCCGCCCCGCCGCGAAGAGATTGCCCTGAGGTACAGCGCTGGCAGCGTGATCGGGGACCTGTATGTGCCGGCGACGGCTGGACCCCACGGGGCAGTGATCCTGCTACTGGGCGCGCGGCCAGCGCCACGTGATGACCCCACACTCACCCGGTTCGCCGAGGCGCTGGGACGCGCGGGGGCGGTGGTTATGGTGTCCGAGTCATCAAACCTGTCCAACGGGCTAGTCCTCCCTCAGGAGGTGGACGCCGTGGCAGAGCAGATCGCGCTGCTACAGGCCCGCGCTGACGTCGATCGCACGCGGGTGGCCATCCTGGGATTCTCCGTCGGCGGCTCCGTGGGACTACTCAGCGCCGCGGATCCGCGCACCAGGGGCCAGCTCAGCTCCGTCACGGCCTTCGGAAGTTACTACGATGCCACCGACATCCTGCGTGCGATCTCACAATCCAGCCTGTCCTACGCGGGGATAGACGCGCCGTGGCAACCCAACGGAACCACAATCTGGGTCGTGGCGCGACAGATCGTAGACACGTTACCTGCCGGAGCAGACCGCGAGATCATCGAGCGGATCTACATGACCGGCGACGAGACCGCCCGCGACCGGGAGCCCGAGCTAAGCCAGACCGGTCGGACCATCGTGGCGCTGTTGGACGGGACGGATGCGCCGAGGACGGAGGCGCTTGTCGGCACGTTGCCGGAGACGACGAGAACGCGGCTGCGCCAGATCTCGCCGTCCAGCCAGATCTCTGCCGTTCACACACCGGTGCTACTCATGCACGACGTGGACGATACCCTCATCCCGTACCCGGAGTCGCGGCGGATCGCCTCCGGCCTGCCAGCGGGCCGACTCGAGCTATTCACCGAGTTTGACCTGTTCGCCCACGTCACGCCGGACGGCACCGCCCGGCCGTCCTCGTTCGCATGGCAGCTTGCGCGGCTCTGGCGCCAGGTCTTCTGGGTCCTCATGAGCTTCTTGTGAGTCTCACGCAACGCTGCGATAATCTCCGCTGGGCACTCGGCAGCCCCAAGCGCGGAGGACAGTTTGGTGAACGTAGTCGCGGTCATCATGGCCGGGGGGCAGGGTGAGCGTCTCTCCGTCCTCTCCGTAAAGCGGGCCAAGCCGGCCGTTCCGTTTGGTGGCAAGTACCGCATCATCGACTTCGCGCTGTCCAACGTCGTCAACTCCGGCATTTACCACGCGGCCATCCTGACCCAGTATCGCCCGCACTCGCTGCATGATCACATCGGCGTGGGCAAGCCGTGGGACCTGGACCGCGCGCGCGGCGGCGTGCGTCTGCTGCAGCCATATCTGGGCCGTCGCGAGTCAGACTGGTACAAGGGCACGGCGGACGCGGTGTTCCAGAACCTGCCCTTCCTGGTGGACTGGCGGATGGACCTGGCGCTCATTCTCTCCGGCGATCACATCTACAAGATGGACTACCGGCCCATGATCCAGGAGCACCTGGACAACAAGGCAGACGCCACGGTGGCCGTGATCGAGGTACCAATTGAGGAGGCGCACCGCTTTGGCACGATGGTCTGCGACAAGCGCGGACGGGTGCTGGAGTTCGAGGAGAAGCCGCCGCAGCCCCGCAGCAACCTGGTCTCCATGGGCATCTACATCTTCAACCCGGACAAGCTCCAGAGCCGCCTGACGGAGGACGCCGGCACGCGCTCGTCGCACGACTTTGGCAAGGACGTGATCCCGCGGATGGTGAAAGAAGATCGCGTCTTTGCCTATCGGTTCAACGGTTACTGGCGGGACGTGGGCACCATCGCCTCCTACTGGGACGCAAACATGGAGCTTCTGACGGAACCACCCACGTTCGACCTCTATGACAACGAGTGGATCATCCATACCCGCAGCGAGGAGCGGCCGCCGGCGCGGATCACCGGGGATGCCCGGGTGGCGCACAGCCTGGTCTCCCACGGCTGCAACATCGTGGGGACCGTGGAGCGCTCCGTGCTCTCGCCAGGCGCGTTCATTGCCCAGGGCGCGGTCGTGCGGGACTCCATCATCATGACGGACGCCATCATCGGCAAGGACGCCGTTGTCGACAACGCGATCATCGACAAAGAGACGGTCATCGGCCCGGGCTGCATCGTGGGCTACGGGACGGACCGCACCCCGAACCGACTGGAGCCAGCGAACCTCTCCACGGGCATCACGGTGGTGGGCAAGCGCGTGCGGGTTCCCCCGGGTGTTCGGCTGGGCCGCAACGTGCGCATAGACGCGGACGTGGTGGAGGCGGACTTCGAGCACGCCCGCCACACTGAGCACACCATCCCCAGCGGCGAGACCGTCCTGGCACCCAGCCGCCGCGACGCGCTCAGACCCCGCTCTCGAACGGCGTAGGCCGCCGAGACTTAGGCGGCCAGCCCGGTTCCGAAGACGCCGGTGAGCCAGGCGGAGATCAGCGAGAGGCGATCGCTGAAGATGAGCAGGCCCATGGCCACCAACAGGAAGCCACTGGCCAGCTCCAGTGCGCGCATCCGCGCGCGCAGCGCCGTCATGAGGGCCAACGCGCGGCGCAGGGCCAGGCCGGCGGCCACGAACGGCAGCCCCAGCCCCAGCGCGTAAAGGAACAGCAGCAGCATTCCCTGGCCCACCGTGCGCTCCTGGCTAGCCAGCGCCAGGATGCTGGCCAGGAACGGTCCCACACACGGGGTCCAGCCAGCCGCGAAGGCGGCACCCATGAGCAGCGCGCCCACGTAGCCGCCGCGCCCCATGCCCAGTCCCGTGCGCGTGTCACGGTACAGAAGCGGGATCCGGATCAGCCCCAGGGTGTGCAGGCCAAAGATGACCACCAGCAGCCCGGCCACTCGCAGCAGCGCCGTCTGGTGCTCCAGCAGGACGTTGCCGATTGCCGAGGCCGAGGCGCCGAGCAACGTAAACACGAGCGCCAGCCCCGCCACGAACGCTGCCGATCGTCCCAACACGCGGATCCGCGTGGAGGCGTCCGACGGGCGCGCCATCTCCTCCGCCGAGAGGCCGGTCATGTAGCCCAGGTAGGCCGGTAGCAACGGCAACACGCAAGGCGACACAAACGAGAGCACGCCGGCGACGATGGCGAACAGGGCGCTCGCGGGACTGAGCCCCGCCACGTCAACCGGCATCGTGCAACCCGCGCATGCCTAAATTCTATGCCTGGCGCCCACCCGGCGCCTGACAGAGCTTACGCCGCGTCGACGGGACATGCTACTCGCGCTTGAGCTTCACCTCGGATCTACGGAAGAGCGACTGGACCATGCCAGCCCGAATCGCCATCACCCAGGACAGCGTGGCGTCTATCTCCGCGTCAGTCGCGCCGGCCTTCCTCGCACCCGCGAGGCGACGCTCCGTTCAAGGCTCGCAATTGCCGGTGAGCACCACCGCCAGACCAATCAGGGCCTTGGTCTTGGGGTCAAGCGCTCCATTGTCGCGGCTACCCGCGTACCAGTGCTCGAACTCGTCGAACAGCCTCGTTCCGTCGTCACCGTCGCTCACACGTCCTCCCATCCGAGATCTCCGTGCGATGATGGTACCAGCGCGGCGCGCGGATCAGGGCCAGCTGGGCTGGGTCCAGAACTGGCGGCCATCCGACGCAGTGCCGCGAACGCGCACGAATCCGCCACCGAATCGTCCGATCTGGAACCGGGCACTCCCACCGTCTACCGCGTCCAGCACGGTCAGCCCCGGCCCGAGCAGTTCGATCCTGGCGCTCTCACCGGGCAGGTCGACCGCGATCTCGGCGCCATTCACGCGCAGGTCCGCAAGCTCGAGGCCGCTGGATGAGTAGAATCGCCCTTCGCGTAGCGCCTGCAAACAGCCAGCGATATCGCCTCGGGCCGCGTCCACGCGCAGCCAGCCGCGACCGGGGTTGGAGAAGTTGGCGCCCCACTGTTGGAAATAGTGCGCGTCATCCGACGCCACACCCCACACCCTGCGCCCTTCGCTGAGCAGCCGGTCCCACATGCACTCAGTGGAATCGTGCTCCTCATCACCCTCGTTTCGCACTGCGTTGTGGCCGTTGGCAACTTCCAGCAGGCCAAACTCACCGCCCGCGAGCAGGTCGTCAGATGAGAGCGTCCAGAGGAAGTTGGGATGGTTCACGGTAGACACCGCGCCCTGAGCCCGCACCTGCTCCACAGCCCAGCGGAGCCGTTCTGCCTTGCCTTCCTTCACCTCCGGCTCGGCGGCGCTACGCCCAGGCTGGGAGGGCATGATGACGCTGCGGAGGCCGAGGCCGTTCACGTGTACCGCCGCCATGGTGATCTCCTCACCCTGCCAGACCGGCAGCCCGTAGCTCTGAAGCTGGGCCAGGTGCTGATCTGGAATCAGCACGTTGTGGTCCGTCAGGAAGAGGAAGTCATAGCCGTGGCTCGCGTACCACTCCACCACGACCTCTGGCGGGCTGTCGCCATCGCTGTATTTGGTGTGGGTGTGCGTGTTGCCCTTGATCCAGCGCTGCACCATGCGACCGACCTACTTGCGTGAGATGCCAGAGCGTAGCGGATCACGCTAGAGAAGAACAGGTCGGGCGTCGTTGCTGCCAAACAAAAAGCGCGGCGGTGGGGGGAGACCACCGCCGCGCGTTGACAACGGGGGAGGACCGCCGCCAACAGAGAGCGCCCCTCGCTGTGTACCCGCCGCGGTCTCGGCTCCCGCGGCGGATCAGCTAGCGAAAGGAGATGCCTCAGTATGTGGCCGGCGGGTGGGCCGTTCGTAGGTACGGGGTAGCCAAAATTGCCGGGCCACTATTGGTCACTTCGCCCAATGCGATAGTTGCGCAGGCTCAGGCCGGCTCGATGGTCACCCGCAGGCCACGCCCGGCAAGCTGCTCCTGATACAGCTCAGCACGCTCCTTGTGGGTCGTGGCCACAATGGAGGCCCCGCTGGTGTGGATCTCCCAGGCGTGCTGATGGGCCTTGTCGCGGGTCATCCCCGGAATGATCCGACACAGGGCGGTCTCCACGTCGTCAAACGTGTGGCAGTTGCAGTCCAGCACCACCACCTTGTAGGGCGGAATGTCGCTAAGGCGCTCACGAACGTCGGAGTCGAGCTCCGGCGTGACAGTCGGAACGATGGCTGTCTGGGCGAGGATCAAGCGCTCTTCAGGGAACTGAGCGTCCATGCCGTCACATGATAGCCGGGGTTCGCTACGGCGTCGCCGCTCGTGGGTGGAACGTAGGCACGTTCACGCGGAGAACAAGGCGAAACACCGCGTTGTCACAGCGGCCCGCCCCGCCGGGCACCCATGTGTCCGGATCGGGGAGAAACCGCGGCAGCATCACGTTCCGCCGCAGCGCATCCGCGACCCCAACGACGCGCACGCGATTGCTCCAGTCACCACAAGTCACGGAAGCCATTCGGGTATACTCGGCGAACAGAAATCGCGCGATCCGTCGAGGGCCGGTTTCGCGCAGCCGCCACCAGTCGCTTTCAGCTAAGCAACGAGTGTGCGCACGCCCGGCGTCTGCACGGCGAACTCGCGCTAACGTGCAATCGTCCGCCAGCCACACAGAACCGGGAAGACCTATCTACCTTGAGCAAGACAGTCAAGACGGCCGGTAGATTCGCCTTGATCCTCGCACTCGCCTGCGGCATTGCCACCGCGGCGCTGCCCAGAACCGCCAGAAGCTCGGCAGGTGACCCTCCCGCGAGTCTCGCCGACTACTGGACCGGCACCGCGAACTGGCGGCTGTATGCCCGATACACGGTGGCCGGCAGCGATGCCACCACTCCAACTCCGTTCAGCCATCCCCACGGCACCTTCATCCGTACCCACGGCAGTTCCTGGTTCCTGTTCCAGCGGAACTACATGTTCGTGGACGCCGACGACCCCTGCTACGCCGTCCTGCGTGTTCGGCTGGGCATGACTGTTCGCCAGTCGCAGGACCGCGGCCGCTCGTGGACCGCCCCGATCGATGTCGTCACGCCCGATACCGACACGCCCTGGGAATGCGGCGCCACTGACGGGGATGCGTACTACGATGAGGCCGACCAGGTGTGGCACCTGATGTTCCAATGCATTTCGCGCGACGCGATTTGGCACGGTTGCCATCTCAGCCGAGAAGCCGAGAGCCCGCTCGGGGCGTTTACCGCAAACCACGCCAATCCATCATTCTCCGCCGCGCAAGCCATGGATATCCTCACCGCGTTGTGTAGCAATCCGTCGAAGGCGTGCTGGCAACTCGCTCGAGGGCGCCCAATGCGAGACCCAGGAACATTCAACATCATTGAGCGCCGAGACGGTTACTTCTACGTATCGTTCCATGCAATCGTTGTCGAAACACAGGAGACGATGAGGTTTCTCGCAAGAACTAGTGATTTTATTACTTGGATTGTAGAGCTACCAGATTCGACTATTCCCAACGATGCCATGATTGCCCCTCGAAATGGCATTGCATGGCGTGAGACATGGAACTCCGGCGGACCAGTGGCGGTTGGTTCAGCCGGAACAGTATTCCAAGACAACCACTACTATACAGTCGCCGATTTGCAGGATAGCTCGGCCTTGTGTGTGCCAAACCAGACCGTAGATAGTGGAATATTCCGCAGCCGTACTTTGGCAGACAATACTAATCAATTGCAAGGTTTCCCTCGTGGCAATCCGGTACTCTATTCGAGTCGTGCTCTCGAAGTATCATCTGGGAACTATCGCGCGATACCATCCAGAATAATCAGCCTATCACTCCGCAGTTCTTCCACTCAGCCTCCTGACTCATCTTATCCCTGTAATCAAGGCTATGCCAGGATCTTCATCGACGCGACGAGCGGTGAGGTATTCCTCGTGAACACACGAATAAGCTCCGATGATTACTTGACCGGTGCCTACGTGTACCGCCTGGAGAAGGAGGTCAATCTCTTGCCAAACAGCACGTTCTGGACCTGCACTTCAGCACCGTGGAACGTGTATGGCATACCGGGCGATCAGTTTCCTCAAGCTGAGCCCGTCAGGGATCCAAAGGTCTCGACCGAGGCTGACTGCTCCGTACGGATCACATGCCCCAGCCAGTGCCGGCTAGATGAAGGCATCTATCAGGACGTGGCACAGACTTGGTCAGAACCGAGTCTGGTCGAATTTGGCGCGAAGGCCTTTTCAGCATTCGGAGGAACGCTACGTATCGTGCTCCAGCCCTCCAGCCGCGGTTCTCCGGTTGGTGAACCGTCCATTATCACCGGGAGTCTGGGCCCGAGCTTCCAACAGCTACGGGGACAGATAGTGTTGCCCACCAATACGTCGCGACTGAGGCTAGTGCTCAACCCCATTGACGTGCTCTCAGTGTACGTCGACGAAGTATTCGTCACTCGCCGCCCGATCGCGGCGGCCAGCCCATCGCCGACCGCCCCTACCGCCGGCGGAGTGCGTGTCAGCGCAAGTCCCGTTGCAAGCCAGATCCACGCTCTGCCCGCCAGGACCGCTGTGACGTCGCCGGGCTCGACTCCGGTGCCGACCCCGCAACCGACGCCAACTCCAACGCCGCCATGGTACGATCCGAACAACAACGCGTTGCCGGGCTCAGACTCGGTACGCCACGGACAACCATCGAGCACCCTGAGTAGGCCGGAGCGACGCCCGTAGGCTGTCTCCGCAACCGCCACGGCGCGCCCACCCTCGTACGGGACACGCGTCACCCGTGACCGCACGCTGAGTCCAACGTCATCTCGCACACACGCCTCGACCGACGGGTCAGCAATGGGATGCGGTACGAAATCGTTGGTTGTTTCGCGCTGGTGGCGTTCCCTCTTGAGGCGCGGGTGGAACGCACTGACCTACGGAACCCCCGGTAGTCAGCACCGCTGGCGTGGGCGCCCGTCCGGCGCATCGTCTTGCTGTGATACGGAACACACCACACGACGTGTACGCTGGTGGCGGCAGCACACGGCAAGCCCCGCGCTTGATGGAACCACCGGCATGCGCGCACAACGCCCGCATGCCTCGGGCACACCCTTGACATTGTCGACCGTTGACAATATATGCTCCCCGTGCTATCCTGCCGTGGGAAGGAAGCCGTAGCGAGGCTGGGCGTCTTTTGACGCCGAACGGGATCCCGTGAACAACGGAGTGGCGAGGTAAAGTCGGCTGCGACTGTGTAGCGAAGCTTCCGCTCTACACCCAAACAGCAGGCCCGTGTGACTCACACGGGCCTGCTGTTTTTTTCCGCGGGCAGCGTGTGGTCAGACCGGGTGCTGATCCGCCATGTAGGCCCGGGCTAGCTCTTCCGCCAGCCCAGCGTCATCCGGCGCCAACGTACCGTCCAGCACCGCCGCCAGCAGGTGGTCCTTGAGCCCTTTGATCCACGGGCCAGGACCGCGCCCGAACATCTGCATGAGCGCATTCCCGTCCAGTGGGCTCGCGAGGCGCTCCACGTCCTCACGGGCACGGATGTCCGCGATCCGCGACTCAAGATCGTCCACCCGCCGCGCGGCCGCGCGCACACGCTCCGGTCGCCGGCTGGTGACATCCGCGCGCGACAGCGATAGCAGCTCATCAAGTCCATCACCGGCCTCGCGCATGAATCGCCTGACCGCGCCATCCGTCCAGTCCGCGTCGTAGGAGTTGGCGCGCTGGTGCATCCCCACCAGGAGCGCCACTCGCGTGATCGTCGGGCGGTCCAGGTTCAGCCGCGACAGGATTTGCTCCGCCATCTGCTCGCCCACCCACTCGTGGCCAAAGAAGTGAACCTCGCCATGCTCCACCGTGCGGGTCTTCGGCTTCGCAATGTCGTGCAGCAGCGCGGCCCAACGCAAAGAGAGCGAGTCGCTCGTCTGGTCGACCACCTGCAGCGTATGCTCAAAGACGTCTTTGTGGTGGTAGCGGTCCTGCGTCATGCCTCGCATCGCAAGCACCTCGGGGACCACGTGGCGCATCAGTCCCAGGTCACACAGCCAGCGGATACCCGTACCCGGGCGCGACGATGTGAGCAACCGGGCCATCTCCTGGGCAATGCGCTCGCGGCTGATCTGCGCCAGCGCATCCGCCTGCTCCGCTATGCCCCGTCGGGTATCTGGATCGATGCCGAAGCCAAGCTCGCAGGCAAAACGAACCGCCCGCAGCAACCGCAGCGGATCCTCGCTGAATCGGTCGCCGGGCTCCCCAACGGCGCGAATCGTCTGACGCTCCAGGTCGTCCCGACCGCTGAACGGATCGAACAGTTCGCCGCTGATGACGTCCTGAGCGATGGCGTTGATCGTGAAGTCCCGCCGCGATAGATCATCCTCCAGGGAGGCGCCGAACGTCACCGCCGGTTTGCGCGAGCCCGGCTCGTACTGCTCACCTCGGAACGTAGTGATCTCCACCAGCAGGTCACGATACGTCCCGCCGATCGTCCCGAACTTCGCCCCGATCTCGAAGATGGAGTGCGCGCCACACGAGATCAGGAGCTGCTTGATCTCCGGCGGGTGCGCGTCGGTGGTCAGGTCCACATCATGGGTAGGCCGGCCCAGCAGGTCGTCACGAACCGAGCCGCCCACAACATACAGCAGGCGACCACGCTCAGCGAACGCTTTGGCAAGGGGCAGCAGACTGCCGCGTGAAGGTGAGTTCCCCATGGACCATCAGGTGAAGCAGACATCCGGCGCATCCCTGACGGGAATACGGGACGGCTCAGGCTACATGAAACTGGTGGGCAAGAGAGGACTCGAACCTCCGACCCCCACGATGTCAACGTGGTGCTCTAACCAGCTGAGCTACCTGCCCTTGCGGCCATTCTATCACAGTGCCGTTATCAGCGGGGTAGCGATCCAAATCGTAAGCAGCGTCCCTCGCGCGCAAGCTACACCGCGCATACTGTGGGGCAATGCCTGACGCGCCCCGGGGAGGGAGCATGCCGAATCGAACGCCGATGGCCTGGCCATCCACGTTGCTCACGGCAGCGGCGGCCGCGGCCGCCGCGGTGGCCCTCATGTTCGTAGCCCGGGCGCTGAGCCAGATCCGGACCCTACCCGAGCGCGTCATGGAGTGGGCACTGCTATTCATCTCGCCGGACACGTTTGAAGCCGGCATCCAGCGGTTTGGCCAGGACGCGAAGTACTACGGGTTGTACGTAGCCGTGGCCGGGACGGCGCTGATTCTCCTAGCTATCGGCACCGCGGCGCTCCGGCGTGCCCCCACCCCCCTCTGGCTGCTCGTCACCGCGCCGCTGCTCTACCTCGTTGCCATGGGCGTGGTGATGCCGGTGACCGGGGCAGGGCCCTTCGCCACCGGGCTCTTTCAGGACCCGTTACTCATCAACTGCTGGTACGCCGCGATCGCCCTGGTCTTCGCCGTGATGCTCGTCCTCGGACGGTGGACGCTCACACCGGGCGGGGCCGCGCGTGAGGACGGCGGTCGCCGCGCGTTTTTGGCGGGCGCCGTGCCAATGCTGGCCGCCGCCCTCGGCATTCTCTCCGCATCCCAACGTTCCGGCGGCGCTGCTGGGAGCAATCTACCCCTGGCAAAGGTGGAGCTCCCGCCCAGGACACCCGTTCCCTCACCGGCCGTGGCCGCCGCCTCGCCCGCGCCCAGCCCGACCGCTGGGGCCGTGGCAGCCCCAGCCGTGCCGCCAACGCCATTGCCGGTGGCCGCGGCCGCGGCACCACAGCCGCCTCCCACGCTCACGTTGCCTGTGCCCCCGCCCGGTCGCCTCGGGCTGACACGTGACAAGGACGGATCTGCCACGGCCGGCGTCCGCCAGCCGGGCCAGCTCGCGGAGGCAATCACACCCACGGAGGCGCACTACCACGTGACGAAGAACCCCGTGGCAGATCCGATTCTCAAGCCCGAACAGTGGCGCCTGGCGCTGGATGGGGACGTTCAACGGCCAGTCCAGCTTGACTACGCCACGCTGCGCCAGCTTCCCAGCGTGGAGATAGCCAAGACCCTCGAGTGCATCAGCAACCTGACTGACAAGTGCGAGCTGGTGCCTTTTGGGTGCGAGCTCATCGGCACCGCCCGCTGGCGCGGTGTCCGCCTCCGAGACCTCATCAACCTGGCCGGAGGATTCAAGCCCGGCGTCGTGGGACTCACCCTGGTGGGTGCGGACGAATTCTTGAGCTACGTGCCCCTGGCGGTCGCTACGGATGATGACACGATCCTGGCGTACGAGATGAACGGCGCCGTACTACCGTACGACCATGGCTATCCGGCGCGAATGCTGAGCGTAGGACGGTACGGGTTCAAGAGCGCCAAGTGGGTCGTGGGTATACGCGCCACCAGCCGCGAGGTGGCGGACTGGTACGCCCAGCGGGATTGGAGCAAAGAGGGCATCATCAAGACGATGACGCGGATCGACACGCCGGCCCGTGGAGCGACCGCGCCACCGGGCGCGCTGCGCGTGGCCGGCGTGGCCTACGCCGGCGATCGCGGCATCGCGAAGGTGGAGCTATCCTCAGACGGCGGCGCCACCTGGCGGACAGTGCGATTCATTGAGCCGCAACAGGGCCGTGACTCCTGGGTACGCTGGGAGGCGGAGGCCACCCTGCCGCCAGGCGGGATGCTGCACCTGGTGGCACGGGCGACAGACGGCACAGGTGCGCTTCAGTCCGAGCCGTTCGGGCTGGCCCAACCTGACGGTGCCAGCGGATGGCACCACCTGGAGATCCGCTCAGCGTAGACCGCTCCCTCTTGCCTGGTAAGCTCAACCAGGCGATCTGGCGCCGGGCGGAGGATCAAGTGTGGCAGCGTGACAACTGGGGTTGGCGGGCGCGCTTTGGCGTGTTGATCGTGGCAAACGAGCCCATCCCAGAGGCTGAATGGTGGGCCATGGCACCTCCGGGCGTGTCCATCCACGCCGCCCGGGTGACTGCCCGCGCACCGTGGGCGGAGGCGGATGGCACGCCCTCCCCAGATCTAGCCCGGGGCGCCGAACAGCTCGGCCGGATGCGGCTGGGAGCCATGGTCGTTGGCCACAGCAGCAGCAGCTTCGCCGGCGGCAAAGGCTGGGACGAGGCAGCCGTCTCAAGGCTGCAGAGGCTGGCGAACGGTGTCCCGGTGAGCACCAACGGCCTGGACACTCTGGCCGCCATGCGGGCACTGGGGTTGCGCCGACCGTTCGTCGTGATGCCCCCGTGGTACTCGGACGCAATCCTGGAGGCGGGATCTCGTTACTTCGCGGACTGGGGCGTGTCGTTAGCCGCCCAGATCAGATTTGACCCGGGCCCCGCCTGGCGAGATCTGCCTCCAGGTGAGATTCACAACGCCGGCGCCGTGTGGGACCAGGATCCAGAGCCGCTGTACCAGCAGGCGCGGCGGGCCTGCCCGGCCGACGCGGACGGCGTGTTCATCGCCGGGACGGGTTTTCGCGCGGTCGCCGTTATCGAGGCGCTGGAACAGGATCTGGGGCGTCCCGTGCTCACGGCAAACCAGGTCAGCCTTTGGCGCTGCCTGCAGACGGCCGGCGTGCGAGCGCCCGTGAAGGGGTACGGCCGGCTCTTTGATGTGCGCGAGGCGCCCTAAATCGCGGTCACACGCCTACTGCCGCTTGAAGAGATCCGCGTACTTCCTGGTCAGTTCAATATACGTCCGTCCGAACTCCACGGTCTCCAGGATCCCGCTGGCCTCGCCAAGCTCGTTCCACGTCTCCACGGCCATGACTTGACGGCGGCTCTCCACGGCCGCCTGGAGCTGCCGCTCATAGTAGCGGCCGTCCTCGCGCTCCGTGTGGATGAAGCCGGGGCGATTGAACTGCCGATTGGAGAAGCCTGGGCCCACCTGAGCGATGGTGTAGCGCGGATCGCTGGGGAACCCAAACGGGGCAGCGCCCCAGGCGTAGAGCCCCTCCGTGTGGATGAGGTCGTCTCGGTCAACGTTCTTCGTGCGCTCCCATTGCGACTCGCGAACGACGTACGGCCGCATGCCACCAAAGTCACGCGGGAAACGCTCATACACATAGTCGAAGGAGCTCTGATCGAACCTAGCCACCCGCTGAGCGTCGTACAGCCAGACCACCGGGCGGCCTCCAACCGCGGCCCAGTGGCGTGGCGGGATGCGGCTGAAGTAGTTCCTGATGGTGGCGTAGAAGATCGCCTTTCCGCGCTCGGTGGTGAGATCTTCATCGTTCATGATGGTGGTGTCCAGGAACAGGCCTACCTTCAGCGGCTTCCCCTCGGCCGCCATGCTGTCCAGCGCTTCGACCATGGGCGGAAGGCCTTCGGTGGCGAAGTAGTTAAGCTCCGGCGCCGGCGCTACGCGCCGTCCGTATTGGCCGGGCTCCCCCCAGTAGTCCGGCAGCACGAAGTCAATGCCGGCGAGCCACATGTCTCTGAATTCCGTCAGATACCAGGCCGGGTCCCGGAAGCTGATGTGGTCCAGGTTGGGCGGCTTGAACGGATAGGGGTCAAAGTTCCGCCGGCTCTGGGCCTCTCTATACGTGGCCGCGTCATACCAGTAGAAGAAGTACGTGGTCACCAGCTTCTGGTTAGCTCCGAAGCTCTGGACGTCAAACGCCGTCTGAAGGGGCGCACGGTAGGGACCGGGACGGGACCAGGAGAGATAGTCGCGGCCGTCTTCGTCCGTTGGCACCTGGGCACTGGCGGGGAGCGCCAGGACAAGGAGCGCCGCGATGACGGCGAGTCCCGCTCGATGTGTCACTGGGTTCCTCCCTCGGGCGCCGAACCGTTCATTGCCGGCGCCAAATAGCGAACCGTATACTCGGTACAAGTCGGGCGACTAGCTCAGTTGGTTAGAGCGCACGGTTCACATCCGTGAGGTCCCGGGTTCGAGTCCCAGGTCGCCCACCGCCGCGCCTTCCAGGCGCTCCACCGCACCGGCCCCCGCCCGCAGCCAGAGTGGGTCGCCGGTCCTGAGCCAGCGTGTGGCGGTGTGGGTGTTCGTCACCGCCGGTATGCCAATCTCCCGCAGGATGATCGAGCCGTGGGAGAGATCGCCACCCGTGTCAACCACGACGCCCGCGACAAGGCCAAAGACGTGTACCCAGCCGGCGTCCACCGAGCGCGCCACCAGCACCGTACCTTCGCGGGTGAACCCCGGCGGGCGTGCATCCGCGGGCTCCTGCAGCACCCAGGCACGCCCGCGGATCTCTCCGCTGGTCAGGCTCATGCCGCGGAGCAGCGCGCCACCGGCTAACCCCTGCTCGGACGCCGAACCATCACGGAACCGCTCAACGTCGTCAAATCGATGCACCAGATCAGGAAGCCGGTAGGATGCGAGCTCGCCCAGCTCCGCGCGCCGACGGGGCCAGAAGTCGGCGGGAGGCGTCCAGCCGTCGTCGAGACGCGCCGCCTCCTCCACGTCCAGCAACCACAAGGCATCGACTGTTGGAAGCTGACCGCGCTCCACGGCGGCCTGGGCAAGGCGCAGCAGGCGCCCACGGATCCGGTCGAACCCGATCATTGCTACCGACCGCAGCTCCTCACGCGCGCGGAGCGTCCTGGAAGCCTGCCACCACAGCGGCCCGGCCAGGCGCGCCCGGGCTCCCGTAGGCCCGGCAGGCCGTGATCGCGACCGGCGACCGGGCAGGGACCGCAGTAGTGGGCGTGGATCCTCACGAAATCTGGGGCGCGCCACGTCACTCTCGTAGATCCCGCGGTGGCCATGTCGCTCCAGGAACGCCGCCCACGCCCCACGGAAGCGAGCGTCTGATGGCAGCTCGCCGCGCCCCAGCGCCGCCAGCGTCTCGGGATTCTCGGCGGCCACCTCAGCGAGTCGCTCCAGATCGCGATACACGCTGGTTCCGGCCGTCTCGATCTGGCCTGCCAGCCCCTCAAGCACTCCCAGCGCGCGCAACGCGGCGACAGGCGCGCTCATAGCGGCGGTCAGCGAGAACATCCCGCGCACCAGCGCTATGTAGATCCGCTGGAGCACCTGCACGTTGCCCGCGAATGTGGTCTCCTCAACAGACGTTCGCACGAGGATGCGGCCCGCAATCTGATGGGCGGTACGTGTGGACCGGAGCTGAGCCAGGGCTAGCCCGGCCAAGACGGGCAGCTTGCGAAGCAGCCGCCCAGGGTTGGTGCTCGTATTGCGCACGGGATCGCCACCGATCGAGTCGGTCACCAACCGGGTGGGCAAACCCAGGCTGCGCATCATGTCCATCATGAGCGACAGGTTGATGTACGGCCGGCCCTTGACAGCCTCGACGAACGGACGCTTGGATGGAAGCTCCTTGTCAAATCGCCGGTAGTAGGCGAACAGGCCCACGGCCGAGGACTCGATGACGCTGGCCATGAAGCGCGAAGGAAGCGATGGCAGGATCTCCTTGTGATTGGCCAGCGTGAAGGCCTCATTACGTCGCGGGGGCTGCGTGATCGGTCGGATCTGGACCAGCCAGCAACGCGCGCCATCGTCTGCCCACTCAATGTCCCACTCTGCTGAGCCGAACGCCGCCCGAACATCGCGGAGCAGCGACTGGAGGCGCCCGGCAAATGGCGGCAACGCGGGATCCGACGCGCTTGACAGCTCCCACTCCCTCAGCTTGCCGAGGGTCGCGGACTGACCGGCGCATCTACCGGCCAGGAGGCCGTCGGCCAGTCCTTCCACGTAGTTGACCAGGTCATCCTCGTACTCGCGCTCGGTGAAGGCCACTCCGGCGTGCTGCGCGCTCACCATCCGCATGATCAGGACATCCCTACGAAACGCGCCCGGTCGCCGTTCCGCGGATGACCAGACCCGGCACAACGCCGTCGCCAGTGCGCGCGGGTCACTCGGATCTACCGAAAGGCAGGACTCGAAGAAGCCGGCCAGGCTCTGGCCCACATCATCCTCAAGGGAGAAGGCGGAGCGGACGGCGACGGGACCAACCAGCGGCGGCAGGTCGAGCGACGTCACAAGACGCTCCGGATCCGGTGCCTCCAGCGCGCCGCCACGCTCCACCAGCAGCCCATCGCGCACCCCGATGCGCCAGGCCCGATCCAGCAGCACGCAGCCGTGTGGGACGGCGATGCGGCGATAGGCCGCGCGATCCAGCAGGGCGCCTTTGTTCCCCACGCCCATCATGGCAGCCAGGTCTGAACCCAGCATCACCACCTGGCGCGCAAACACCGGGGAATCAGGTGGCGGCGAGATCATGCGCCAGTGAGCTCACGTGCAAGGCTGCTGATCACGTCCGCGTATGCCGCCGGAGAGTCGATCATCGGAAAATGGTCCCACCGCGGAATCACTCGTATGATCGCATTCGGCGCGATGCGCCGGTACGAATCCACCTGGCTCGCGTCGAGCACGCGGTCGCGCTCACCCCAGAGAAGAGACAACGGAACCGAGAGTGGTGTCAGCGACTCGAACCAGTCTGCCGTGATCAGCTCAAACATCAAGCCGAACGCCGTGCACCGATCGTAGTCGTCGAAGAACCAGTCGATCCCGCGGCTCGAGACGCCAGCCGTGAAAACCCGAGAGACCCAGAAGCGCCTGAGCGCGCGGGTTGTAAACAGCGCCCGCCCCACACGGAGTGCACCGGGCAGGCGCATCAGGCGGGGGAAGGCGCGGAACCCCAGCCGTGCGCCCACCGGCGCGTGAAGAATAAGACCATCCATCGCGCACGGCTGAAGCCGTGCGAGCTCCAGAGCAATCGAGCCGCCGATGCCGTGGCCCAGCACCACACGCGGCCGCGACGCCGTCGCGACGGCGTCGCCCAGGGCCTCGGCGAAGCCGGCGAGCGAAAGGCGACCCGGGGGCAGGGGCCTGCCGCCGAACCCGGGCAACGTCACCGCCACCAGCCTCGTCGGCCGCGGCACGAACGGCACGACCCGGCCGAAGCGGTCGGCGCTCCCACCGTTTCCATGCACCGCGACGATAGTGACCACCAGACTGAGGGTACCGCCCGCGGCCGCCAGCGTCCACGTTCGATTCTGTCGGTCGTCCCGCTTATACTGCCGGCGGCGGCGAGGTTGCGCGCCACGTGTGCCACGCCGACGATTCTGGAGGCCCGAGATGACGAGCACATCCGACCACCGACCGTCACCGCTCACCCGGCGATCGTTCCTCGGCAGATCAGCCGTCTTCCTGGGCGTGCTTAGCACAGGGGTGCTTGCCGCGTGCTCGCCGCCGCCGGCTGCCGCGCCCAAGACGGAGGCGAAGCCAGCCGAAGCGCCCAAGCCCGCGGCCGCGCCGACGGCCGCACCGGCCGCGCCCGCGAAGCCGGCGGAGGCAGCCAAGCCCGCCGAAGCAGCGAAGCCCGCTGAAGCGGCCAAGCCCGCCGCGGCGCCTGCCCAGGCCAGCGGCCCCGCCAAGGGCGAGATCGTCGCCGCCATGTCCGAGCAGGTCCTCACGCTGGACCCCTCGAACCACTACTCCATCTCCAGCACCAGCATCCTGCGCCACATCTTTGACCCGCTGGTGGACGCCACGCCGGACAGCAAATTCGTCCCGGCCCTGGCGGAGAAGTGGGAGAACACGGACGAGCTGACCTGGAAGTTCCAGCTCCGCAAGGACGTGAAGTTCCACGACGGTGCGCCGTTCAACGCGGACAGCGTGATCTACACCATCTCCCGGGTACGGGACGACACGAAGCTCATCAAGAACTTCATCTATCAGGACATCGCTAGCGTCGAGAAGGACGGCGATTTCGGCGTGGTCATCAAGACCAAGACGCCGTTTGGCTCGCTGCCCGGCCACCTGACCATGCTCGGCATGCTCCCCACCAGCGCCAAGGGCAAGGAGGAGGAGTTCTTCCAGAAGCCCATCGGTACGGGTCCCTTCAAGTTCACCGGCTGGACCCGTGGCGAGAAGGTGGAGATGGAGGCCAACCCCAGCTACTGGGTCTCCGGCAAACCCAGGGTGGCCAAGGCTACCGTGCGGACCATCCCGGAGCTGTCCACACGCCAGGCCGGGCTGCGGTCTGGCGAGATCCACATCATCGATCGGATCCCCGCCGACCTCGTGAAGACGCTCGAGGGCAGCGCAGGCGTCAAGGTGGTCAATCGGCCGGCCGTGGAGACCCAGCAGTGGGTGTTCCAGCACGCCAAGGCGCCGACGGACAACCCCAAGGTGCGCAAGGCGGTCAGCCTGGCGATCGATCGCGCCACGATCATCAAAGAGTTCCACCTGGGCTACGCCAAGGACGCCACCTGCCCCACACCACCCGGGCTGGTGGGCTACACGGACCTGGGTGTGAAGCCATACAAGCCGGATGACGCCAGGGCCTTGATCAAGGAGGCCGGGGCTCAGGGTGCCACGTTGGACTTCGTGCTGATGAAGGGCGTGTACACCAAACAGACGGAGATCGCCCAGGCCGTGGCGGCGATGCTCGGTGAGGTGGGGCTCAAGGTCAACGTGCGGGAGCTGGAAGTGGCCGCCGCACGCGAGGCGCGCACGGCCGGCGACTATCACCTGTTCTACTCCGGGTGGGCGCACATGCCGCACGACCCGGACTGGTACTACGGCCAGTGGTTTACCAAGGCCGGCGCGGAGAAGCTCACGCGCTACAACAACCCCAAGGTCGAGGAGCTCATCAAGGAGGCCCGTAGGCCGGACCCCAAAGTACGCCAGGCCAAGTACGAGGAGCTCCAGAAGATCATCTGGACCGAGGAAGAGGCCAACATCTGGCCGTACTACAGTGTGGCCGTGTACGGGCACCGGGATAACGTGTCTGGCTTCGAGGCCCGTCCCGATTACTACGTCCTGCTGACGGACGTGGCCGTCGGCTGATTGCGCCGGGGCGGGCCGCGGCCGCGCCCGCCCCAGGTAACGGCTCGTGAGTACGTACGTTCTCCGACGGACGCTTCACTCGGCGATCACGCTCTTCGGCGTATCGATCGTGGTGTTCCTCATCCTGCGGGTGCTGCCGGGCGATCCGGCGCGGATGATGCTGCCAGACGGCGCGCCTCAGACCGCGGTGGATGAGATGAACCGGCAGCTTGGGCTGCAGGAGCCGCTGTACGTCCAGTACGGATTGTTCCTGTCCAGCGTGGCCAGGCTGGACTTCGGTCAGTCGTTCCAGTTCCGTGTGCCAGCCACGGCGGTGGTGAGCGAGCGGGTGATGCCCACCGTCCACCTGGCGCTATGTGCCTTCCTGATCACGGTGGCCGTCGGCGTGCCCGCCGGCATCCTGGCCGCGGCGAAACGCGGGACTCTATTTGACTACGGCAGCATCTTCATCACGGCGCTCGGCCAGAGCCTGCCAAACTTCTGGCTGGGCATCATGCTGATCCTGACCTTCGGCGTTGCCCTGGCCTGGCTGCCCACGTCCGACTACAAGGGTCCCAGCTACCTGGTGCTGCCATCCATCACGCTGGCAGCCTTCCCCACCGCACTGGTAGCTCGCCTGACCCGGTCCAGCATGCTGGAGGTGCTGAGCCGGGAGTACGTGCGTACGGCGCGCAGCAAGGGCCTGCGCGAGATCACGGTGGTGCTGGGACACGCCGTGAAGAACGCCGCGATTCCGGTGGTCACCGTCCTGGGCCTCCAGATCGGTGTGCTGCTGGGCGGCGCCGTGATCACCGAGTCCGTCTTTGCCTGGCCCGGCGTTGGCAAGCTCGTGGTGGACAGCATCTTCCGCCGGGACTTCCCTGTGGTGCAGACGGTGCTCATTCTGTCCGCCACGGTGTTCATCATCGTGAACCTGCTGGTGGACCTGACCTACACCGTGCTCGACCCGAGGATCAAGTACTCATGAGCACGGCCGCGGCCTCCGTGGCTGGTCCGGCGGTGCCGGCACGAAGGACCGCGCCACGGCTGCGACTGCTTGTCCGTCGACACCCCATGCTGGCAGTTGGCGGAACCGTGCTGCTGATCCTGGTGCTGGCGGCGTTGCTCGCCCCCGTGATCTCGCCCGCGGATCCCACGAAAACGGGCTTCTCCACGCGCGTCAAGCCGCCCGCCATCCTGGGATATGACTCGGCGTTCCTGCTTGGCAGCGACAACCTCGGGCGCGACATCCTCAGCAGATTGCTGCACGGCGGCCGCGTCTCGCTCGCTCTAGCGGCGGCGGCGGTCGTTGGCTCGGCCGTCCTCGGTGTAACGGTGGGACTGGTCGCCGGCTACTTTGGCGGTCGGCTGGATGACGTGGTGATGCGTGTTGTCGACGTGCAGCTCTCGTTTCCGATCATCATGCTGGCAATCGCGGTGATCGCGGTCGTCGGGACGAGTCTGAGCGCGCTGTTGGGCGTACTGGTGCTGGCGGGATGGGTGGTTTACGCGCGGACCGTTCGGGCCAGTGTGCTCACGCTCAGAACCCTGGAGTACGTCCAGGCTGCCCGAGCCCTCGGCTCCGGCCACGTCCGCATCATCCTGCGGCACATCCTACCGAATGCGCAGGCGCCAATCCTGGTGATCGCCACGGTGCAGGTGGCCACCATGATTCTGCTGGAGTCTGGCCTCTCGTTCCTGGGGCTGGGCATCCAGCCGCCCGATCCCTCGTGGGGCTCGATGCTGGCGGACGGGCGCGACTACCTGAGCAACGCCTGGTGGCTGGCGACCATGCCGGGCATCGCCATCTCGCTAGCGGTACTGGGCGCCAACCTCCTGGGTGACGGACTGCGCGACATCCTGGACCCCAGCCTGCGCGGCATGTAGCGGCGCCCAGAAGTCTCAGCCCGTTCCCAGTCTCACGAGCGCCCCCGTCGCGGACGAGCGGTACGCCGCCTCCAGGATGCGTTGGGCGGCTACGCCGTCGTCGCCGTTCACGCTCGGTGGTCGGCCCTCCTCCAGCGCCGCGGCGAACTCCGCCAGGACCACCTCGTGGGTGCTGCGGTCGAACTGGAGGACCTCCTCGCCGTCGCGGGTGACCACGGTGAGCGTGCCCCGCGAGAACTTGTCCTGGAGCGGCGTGGAGATGATGCTGCCCTCCGTGCCCATGATCTCCAGCCGCGAGCTTCTGGTCTGGTTGGGATCCAGGGCACTCCAGTGCGTGCTGATCACAGCATGCGCGCCGCCCGCCAGGCGGAACATGACGGTGGATGTGTCTTCCACCGGGTAGGTGCCCGCCAGCGTATCCGTCATCGCCACCACCTGGCCAGGCTCGCCGAGCAGATAGCGCATGAGGTCAATGCAGTGGACGCCAACGTCCATCAGCGGCCCGCCGCCGCTCTGCGCGGGATCCTGGCGCCAGGCCTCCACGCGCTGGCTCTGCCGCGAAGAAGAGCTCCAGCGCGCCTCGACCACCCGGCCGATCGCGCCTTGCTCGAGAAGCTCCTTGATCTTCTGGTTGCGTGCGCTGAACCGCTGGTAGAAGCACACCATGAGCTGAACGCCGGCGCCAGCACACACGCCGCGCATCCGCTCCGCCTCCTCTACAGTCATGGCCAGCGGCTTCTCACACAGCACGTGCTTGCCCGCCGCGGCGGCGGCCAGCACCTCCTCCAGGTGCCGTTGTGGCGTGGTGGCCACGTACACCGCATCCACGTCAGGATCCGCGAGCACGGCACGATAGTCGTCGTAGGCCCGCCTGGCACCGTGTCTGTCCGCGAACGCCTGGGCGGCCTGCCGATCCCGCTTGCAGACGGCCACCAGATCGGCGTGGGGTGAGGCCAACATGGCCGGCGCCATCACCACGTCCGCGATCTGCCCGGCTCCGATGATCCCCCAGCGCACGACGCCGCTCACGATCGACCCTCCGGCGTCCCGTCCCGCCCGGTCACGAGTAGCTCACCTCGCGCTCGAACGGGAACAGGGGATGACGACGGCGGTGGTAGGTGAAGAACGAGAGATCGGACGTGGTGACACCTGGCGTGTTCACCAGCACGATCTCCGCGGCGATCGGCTGGTAGGCGGGGCGCGGCGAGACCACGCCCTTGGCGACGACGACTTTGAGCTCCTCAGGACGGATGCCCACCGAATAGTGCTGCTCGATGCTGGTGTTGCCGCACCGCCGGCTCGTGAGCACCAGCGTATGGTCGTCCGTGGTCTTGAGCACGACGGTCGTGCCGCTATCGTAGAAGCGAAAGCCACCGTGCGTGGGCCGAGGGTCCTCGTAGGAGCCCTCGAAGATCGTCCGCACCCGGCCGGTGACGCGAACCGGACGGCCGTGCATGTCGTCCGTTTTCCCACCTACCTCAAGCGTCACGTCGCTGCCCACGCCGGCCGCCACGCACTGGGCCACCGCGCCAGGGTCAAACAGCGTCTGCAGGAAGCTCTTCACGCCCATCTGCTGGGCCGCCTCCAGGATGTAGGTGGAGTCCGCTGAGCTGCCACCGCCGATGTTGTCACCCACGTCCATGAGCACCACCGGACCTTTCGGCGCGGCCACGGCGTGGCGCAGGGCCTCCTCCACTGAGGGAGTGTCACCCACCAGAAGATCGCGCCGATCCCAGGCGCGGCGGGCCATCCAGCGGGCCGCATCGCGCGCGGCCGCCGCGTCGCCGTCGTGCACGGCCAGGAACGACATGCCCATCTCCGCCACGTCCGCGTACGGATAGCCCTCCGCCACGCTGGCGTGCAGGATGCCCGGCCGCTCCAGCACCGCCTCGCAGTCCTTGACCATGCCCAGCATGGGCTCCTCGCCGGTGAACTGCTTGACGATGTTCACGACGATCGGCGGCATCTCGAGCGCCTGGACCGGGTGGACCTCGCCGCGGACCGTGCGCACGATCAGATCGGCGCACTCCCGCGCCCGCTGCCGGGGATCCAGGTGGGGATTGGAACGGTAGACCGTACAGACGGTGGTGTGCTCGATCATCTGCTGACTGATATTCGCGTGCATGTCGATGCTCAGGCCCACCGGCATCGCGGGGCCCACCAGCGCGCGCACCCGGCGGCAGATCTCGCCGTCGCAGTCCGGGTACTCCTCAGACACGGCCGCGCCGTGCAACGCCAGCAGCACCCCATCCCAGGGACCACGGGTCCGCAGCAACTCCAGCATCTCGCCCACGATGCGGTCGAACGCGTCTTTCGTGATGGTACCGATGGGCCCGGTGATGGCAAAGATCAGCGGCACCACCTCAACGCCGTCCTGCTGGCCGGCCTCCAGGAAGCCGGCCATGGTCGCGTTCGAGGTGGCGTAGTGGGCCACGATCTCGTCCCCGCGGTGAATGCCGCCGGCCTGGAACTGCTCGTAGCTCGCGGGGACACGCGAGAAGGTGTTGGTCTCGTGCGAGAGGCCAAGGGCGGCGAGGCGCATGGCTGGCGATCCTCCGAGAGAGTGCGCTACCGTGGCGATCGTGACAGGAAACGCTGGCACGGGAGTGTACCGGTGAAGATCTCAAACGTTCGACTGGTCCAGCTTCGGGGCACCATGGAGTTCGCGGGCGAGTTCTGGGAGGACCGCCTGGTTCGCCCGCTTGACGTCTACCCGGAGCACCGCGACGACGGCGCGGCCTGGCTGCCCAAGATCGGCGAGGGCCGCTACCGTATGGAGAGCATCTTCATCATCCTGGAGACGGATGAAGGCGTCACCGGTGTGGGCGGCCCGATCTCGCTGGACCAGGCGTTCCTGATCGACACGCAGTTTCGGCAGCTCCTGGTGGGCGCCGACCCCCTGGCCATCGAGGTGCTCTGGGACAAGCTGTATCGCTACTCCGTCCACGGCCGCAAAGGCGTGACGATGATGGCGATCAGCGCCATCGACTGCGCGCTGTGGGATCTGAAGGGGCGTTGGGCCAATGCACCGGTCTACCGGCTCCTGGGCGGACCCACCCGCACGGAGATCCCCGCCTACGCCAGCATGCTCGGCTACTCGGTGGTGCCCGAGGACGCCGCGCGACGGGCGAAGGAGGCGAAGGCTCAGGGCTACGGCGCTCAGAAATGGTTCTTCCGCAGCGGGCCCGGCGACGGTAAGGCCGGCTTCGAGCGAAACGTGGCGCTGGCGGAGGCGGTCCGCGAGGCCATGGGCGACGACAGCGACCTGATGCTGGACTGCTGGATGAGCTTTGACGTGCCGTACACCGTCAAACTGGCCGAGGAGATCGAGCATCTGAACCCGCGCTGGCTGGAGGAGCCGGTGCTGCCCGATCGGATCGAGAGCTACGCGGAGATCCGACGGCGCACCAGCGTGCCGATCTCGGGCGGCGAGCACGAGTACACGCGCTGGGGCCTGAAAGAATTCATGGACGCGGACGCGGCGGACGTGATCCAGCCAGACATCTACTGGTGTGGCGGCATCAGCGAGACGCTGAAGATCTGCGCCATCGCCTCCACCTACGACGTGGAGGTGGTGCCCCACGGCCACTCGACGAACGCCACGGCCCACCTCATCGCCTCGCAGGCGGCCGGCCTGTGCCCTATCTTGGAGTACCTGGTGAAGTGGAACACCATCCACCAGTGGTTCCTGAAGACCCCGCTGCAGCCGGTCAACGGCATCGTGCGGCTGACCAAGCAGCCGGGCCTGGGCATGGAGCTAGACGAGGCCAAGATCGAGGACCAGCGCGAGCTGAACTGGGGCACGACTCACTGGAGCTGACTCTGCGCTGAGCAGACTCAGCGCGTTGACTGCTGGGACGCGGCGGGCTCGGGCGAGGGGCTCGCCGTGGTCTCCCTGGCGCCGCGCATGCTCACCGCGACGACGACGGCGATGATGCCGGTGCCCGCTAGCGCCCAGATGGAGACGGCGGGTCCCGTGCCGATGGCATCCGCTAGCCAGCCGGCCGGCAGGCTGCCCAGCAGCGAGATGCCGAAAGTCTGGAGGTAGACGCCAAAGACGCGCCCGCTCAGGTGTTCTGGTGTCCGTTCCACGATGCCGGAGATGCTGAGGGAGCCAAAGGCGGCGCTGAGCAGGCCGATCAGCACCAGCAGAATGATGGCTACTCGCAGGCTGGTGGCCTGGCCCAGGACCGCCACCAGGAGCCCGGTGGCCACGGCGCAGCCGCCCATCCAGAGCTGGGCATGTGCCAGCCGCGGCCGCCGCGCCAGCAGCAGCGCGCCCACCAGCGCGCCGCCGCCCATGCTGGAGGTCATGGCGCCCAGGCCCTCCGCGCCCAGGCCAAGCTCGTCGCGCGCCAGCGACGGCATGAGCTGGATGAACGACTGGCCGAAGATGGCCGAGAGCATGGAGATCAGCAGGATGGAGAAGACGGCCGGCGTCCGCCAGCAGTACAAGAATCCCTCCGCCAGCTCACCGCCGTCGAGCCGAAGCGGTCGCGGGGCGCGCGACGGCCGGTGGCTGAGGGTCAGGAGCTGCGACAGCGTCCAGGAGTTGGCCACCACGTTCAGCACCAGGACCGCCAGCGGGCCGACCACCGGAATCAGGACGCCGGCCAGGCTTGGCCCGGCGATGCGGGTGAAGTTGAGCGCGGCATTGTGCAGCGCCACCGCGTTGTGCATCAGGGGGCGCGGCACCACCTCCGCGGTCAGCGATTGACGCGCCGGCATGTTCATGGTGAACGACATGCCCATGGCCCAGCCGGCCACCAGCAGGTGCCAGATCTGGAGGACGCCCAGCCAGTACAGCAGCGCGATCCCAGCGTTCACGCCCACCGCCGTGACCTGGGTGATCATCATCACCTTGCGGCGCTCCCATGCGTCCGCCAGCGCACCGCCAATCGGCGACATCACCATCATGGCCACCCCCACGGCAAACCCGTTGAGCCCCAGCCAGAACGGCGAATCGCCGATCTGGAGCAGCAGCCAGCCAAACGTGAGCTGCTGCATGGCATTGGTGGCCTGGAACGCGGTGTTGCCCAGGAAGATCTTGCGGTGATCGCGAACGGCGAGCGAGCTGAACGTGCTGCCGACGATCACCGACCAGGCGCTGCGTGGGTTGGTCAGATCTCCCTCCGGGCCACGAACGAGGTGCGGCGCCGGCGAGGCAACGGCGGCCCGCCGTACAGGCACGGAGGGTACACCATGGCGTGCAGCGCGCAGGCGGTCAAGCGCGGCGGACGAGGTGAAACGGGAGAACCTTGCCCGCGGCCGTGGCCAACGGCGGCTCCCGAAGCACGCGAACGGCGCCAGCGTTCCGGAGCATCTCGGCGTGGATGCGCGGGCTCAGACCCTCACTTCCAAGCCGGGACAGCAACGCGGCGACGAGCGCACGCTCGTCAACCGCGCCTACGCCAGGATGAACCCGCAACACCAGCCGCGTGCTGGAGTCCGGCTGCTCCTCCTCCGCAAGCTGATAGTCCACGCTGCTGCCCCCAAATCGCTCCGGCAGATCCACCTCCAGAAACGCCATGAGGGTGGTTCGCGCAAAAGTGACGCCCTCACCGGTCAGCTTCTCGAAGCTGCGGACGTTTGAGAGATGCGTACGAAGCCCAAGCTCACCCAGCAGGCACCCGCAGTCGCGATTCTCGATATCCGCGTAGTCGCCATTCTCAGCGTTGAGCAACAGCTTGGCCGCGTATGGCGAAAGCGAGGTCAGCAGCATAGCGTCCACCATAGGGCCGTCCTGCACCACCCGCCGCGGGTGCGTGACCAGCGCGTGCCGGTCCGAAAACAGGTGCATGTCGTCCGGGGACGTGCCGTTGGGACATCCCAGCCCGATCAGTGCGGTCTCGCGCGTGCCGTAATGGGCAAGGATGGTCGCGCCCGAACGAACGATTCGGTCGCGTCGCGCGCCCGTTAGTGGCTCGCCCGACGTCGTGAAGTTGATCCCACGCAGGCTGACGCCTCGTGCAAGCGCGGCTTCGGCCACCCGCACGGCAACGCTGGAGCTGCAATTCAGCTCCACCGGTTGGCCATGGTCGAGCTCGCGCAGAGCCCGCTCCCCCAGCGGCCACGGCTCTTGCGGATTGCAGTAAGGGCCACGCGCCATGGACCGGCCACCAACCCGCGCGAGCGCGGAGAGATACCACACTGCCGCGCGCGCCCACAGCGGGTACACGGGAGTGGGCCGATACCACGCGACTACGTGCTGGCCGACTGCCTCGGCGGTCAGAAATCCCTGGAGCGGCGCGCCGAAGTACGAGATTCGGCGGCGGACCGGCCGTCCGTGAGCAGCGTGCCCCAGAAGCTGGGCAATGCCGGTCTCCCGGAGGAGTGCCAGCGAGCGCCGCACGCGGGTGGGGCGGCCCCGGGAGCCACCGGTGTAGATGACGAAGTGCGGAGCGACTAGCGGATTGTCGAACTCGTCCTCGTGGAACTGAAACGTCGTGCTCCCCCGCACCGCCGGGATCCGTCCCTTCATCTCATCGAACCGCACGTACACGCCCGCCTGGGCCAGGCGCTGCAGCGCTGGCTCCAGTCCGTCCCCCTCAACCATCTCACGGAGGTCACCGAGCTCGACACCCGCGTATCGGAGCAGTCGAGCGTACGGCGATCGCGGTTGCCCGTAGAAGGCGCGTTCGGCCAGGACCAGGAACCGCTCCGGCCGCGTGCCGAGATCCGCGCGTAGCTTCGCTTTGGATTCCTCGAGAGAGACCGGACGGCGAAGCCAGCCGGGGAGATCACGCGTCATGCGCACCACCATGGCAGCCTCATCCAGCCGCCTGGACACACCGCGAAAGGCGTCAGCCAGCACCCAGCCCCCCCCACACAAGTCCCGTCTTCACGTCCAGTGAGCGACTAGATGAAGATGTCCAGCGGCAGGACCGCGCTCACCACAAAATTGGGTACGTCAACAACCTCGCTGATCTTGAGATCCACCGCGACGCTGCAGATGGCGTACGCCTGCTGGCGCGTGTAGCCGCGCTGGTCCACCAGGTATTCGATCATGGCCAGCAGCGCATCCCGACTGGCCAGCGTGGCGTCCTCCGATTCCTGCTGACCATCCGGCCGCACGCACAGGCCAGTGGTGGCGTAGAACCGGCGCGGGGCCTGGAAGCGCGGATCGAGGATGTACTCCTCACGGCTGTATTGGACGCTTCGGATCCCGCGTCGCCGCGCCTCCCCCTTCTGGAGATGCAACGTGCCCACGAACGTGCCACCCATCTCAACCGCGGTGCCGCACACCTCGCCGTCTCCCTGGGCAAAGTGGGCGTCCCCCACCGAGAACAGCGCGCCTTCCACCGCGACTGGAACGTACAGGGTGGTGCCGCCCGTAAGCTGCTTCACGTCCAGGTTGCCGCCGATCTGGCGGGGCGGGATCGTGCGGAGCGCGGTCGACGCGATGGCCGGATCGGCCGGCACCGCGCCATGAGGGTCGGGCGGCAGCGCCATCCCGCCGCGAGTGGCCACGTCCGCCTCGCGCCGAGTGAGCCGCTCGCGGAGCTCAGTGGAGGGGGCCACGCCGATCACGCCCATAAAGGGCGCGCCCGGGATCCGCACGCCCGGCAAATCGGCGGACGTAGCCCAGCCGTCAGCGATATCCCACTTGACCAGATGGGCTTCGTTGAACACGTCGCGGAGAAACCCAAAGCCCGGAACCTGGGTGGTGTATCCGAACGCTTCCGGGCGGACCTCCTCTATGCGCACCTCGAGCAGATCACCCGGCTCCGCGCCTTCCACGAAAACCGGGCCGGTCAGCGGATGGACGGGCAGCAGGCTGGCGTGCGCCAGGTCCGCGACGGTCGACGCGGGAGTAACCTGACCGTCAACGGCATCGCGCGTCTCCAGGATGACTCGGTCGCCGGGCGCGGCGCGGACGATCGGCGGGATAGCCTCGTGCCAGCGATTGTGTCCGGTGTGCGGCTCCTGGGCGAGCGGCTTCGACCGGTCGATCCTCACGTGATGCGTGGTGCCAGCCATGCGATCCTCCGGAACCCGAGAAGGTGAAACAGAAGCGACCGAACGCGGATACCGCGCCGCGGCTGTGATGGTACCGTGCGCGTGGGTCAATGCGATGCGCCGCGAGGCGGCCGCCCAGGCACATCCCGGACCGCTACGTCGCGTCAAACACCACCGGCTTCCAGGGCCAGTGGCCATGTGGGAGGCCCAGCGCGGCGTACAGGTCACGCGCGCCAGAGGTGGCCACGCCGGCCGCCATCACCAGCAGACTCCAATGCAGCGGGGACAGCCCAGTGGCGGGCACTGGGATCAGGGCCGTCGGCTGCAGCCACCAACCCCACATGACCGGCACCAGGAAGGCCAGCATCGCGCCGTAGGTGATTCCCATGAACGCGTGCGTGATGCGCTCGCCACCGTACACGTCTCCCAGTGGCTTCCGCACGACGATCTCGATGACGAAATCCCACATGGTGAACACGATCTCCGCTATCAGCACGGCCAACAAGCCAAGCGTCCACAGACCGTGCCACTCCAGCCAGGGCAACGTGCCGAAGATCACCGCGTACAGGAAGCTCCGCCAGGCATGCAGCTTGAGCTCTGGCGCCGTCTGGGCGCCACCGGCCGGCAGCCGCGCCCGCCACTCGTGGAAGTAGAACGTGTCGAAGGCGCCCACCACCCCCTGGGCAGCCAGCAGCCAGAGCGCCACGATCACGCGGGTCCTCCTTCAGGCGCAATCTCGCCCTGGTATGTGATCAACAGGCCGCCCCACGGAGCGCTGATGGTCACCTCAATGCGCGTGGCGCCTGGACCGCTGCCGGGCTCCTCCCGGGCGGCCACCCTTGGCGCGAGCCAACCCGGCATGGGCAGATGCAGCCCCGGCAGGGCCAGCGCACACCGCTCCTGCACGTACACCAGCGCCCCACCGTCAATCCCGAGGTGAAAACGGATCTCCACCGGCCCGAATCGCTCCCAGACGCGACCGCGCGCCGGCGTGGTCTGGACGGAGTCAAGAGGCCGTGCGCCGAAGGTACGGAACCAGCGCTCGAAATCATCACCGGGTGCCACGACGAGGCGGGTGGGCACGCTGGCGGCAGCGGGCGGCATCCCACACATGGCAACGATCGCGCGGGCCAGCCACCCTCTGCCATAGCGGATCTCGAACGAGCCCGCTGCGCGGTACACGCCATGTCCCGCGTGCGCGGCTCTAAGCGCCGGGTGGAGCGCCTCCCACGCGCTGCCGAGCGCGCGTTGATAGAGGCCTACGGCAATGTCGGGCTGCGCCATGCTCCCAGAATAGCGCGCGCCTCACCGGTTTCCCCAGTGTCACCTCTCGATGGCGAACCTGCTACCGTTTGAGCGGGGCTGAAGGCTGCCGCCGCGCGCAACCGCTGCTCGACGAAGACACAGCGAGGCTTACGCCATGATCAAGCACTTCTCCGTGCTCTACGTTGGGCACATCGCGCTGGACAACATCGGCCTGCAAGGTACGCCAGCCAACGACCGCCGCTATCCCAACGAACGCCTCATCGAGGGCTACGGCATGGCCCTGGACGTGGCGAAGACGATGGACGAGCTTGGCTACCACGCGCTGTGGATGGCGGAGCACCACTTCCAGCGCGAGGGGTACGAGGTCATTCCCAACCTCATCCTCTTCTCAACATGGCTCGCCACCCAGACCAGGCGCCTAAAGTTCGGCTGTGGCTTCAACGTCCTTCCGGTCTGGCACCCGGTGCGCCTGGCCGAGGACTACGCGCTCGCTGACATCCTCACGGACGGCCGCGTGATCATGGGCGTGGGTCGCGGCTACCAGACGCGCGAGGTGGAGACGCTCGGTGCGCCGATGCTCGACAACGACGCCAACAAGGAGCTGTTCGAGGAGCAGATGGAGATCCTGCTCAAGTGTTTCAACGAGGAGGCCTGGAGCCATCAGGGCAAGCACTACACGTTGCCCGCTCCGGTCGAGTTCCGGGGTTCGGTGCCGGCGGACATCACCTGCGTGCCGCGGCCAAAGCACGTGCCCGTTGAGATCTGGCAGCCCATCGCCAGTGGCCGCACGCTGGACTACATCGCCGCGCGCGGCATCAAGGGCATGGTCACGCTGAACGGCCAACAGATCGTGGACCAGGTGATGCACGGCTACCGCGACGCGGCCGCGCGGGCCGGTCGTCAGCTAGCGCTGGGCCAGAACCTGTGCGTGGGCGTGGGGATGTACCTGGCGGATAGCCAGGAGGATGCCATCAGACGGGTGGAGCCGGCCCATGACGAGCGCTACAAGTGGTTTGCGCCGTTCGGGTTCGTGCGCTACGCAGACGAGCACGGACGCCCGTGGGGCACACCCGGGGCCCCGGCGCGCATCCCGACCATCCGGGACGGCGTGGCCCAGCGAGCCTGGCTGTGCGGCACGCCAGCGCAGGTAGTGGAACAGATCAAGGAGATGGAGGCACGGTACCCCGGTCTGGAGCACCTGATGATCCACTGGGCGGAGGGCATCGGCGCGGCAGAGTTCCAGGAGCAGCTCCGGTGGTTCGCGCGGGACGTGATGCCGTCATTTTCGGCCGGTTGGGCAGGCGAAAAAGCGCCGCCGTCGTAAGATGTGGCACGCCACCACCAACAGCCAGCGGACCGACCGAGCCCGATAGCTCACAGGAACAGACATGTCAGAGATCATCTTCATCGTGAGCGAGGCGCCCGAAGGCGGCTACACGGCATCCGCGCTTGGGGCTGACATTTTCACCGAGGCTGATGACCTCCCATCACTGCGCAACGAGATCCGGGACGCGGTTCAATGCCACCTCTAAGATCGCACAAGCCCCCGGATCATCCGACTGCACTTTGTCCGTGAGGAAGTGCTCACCACGTGAGGCTGCCTCGCGAGATCTCGGGAGATGATCTTGTCACGGCGCTACGCCGAGTGAGATACCGACCCGACCGACAAACCAGTAGCCACGTCCGGTTGACAACAGAGATCGGCGGGCAACACCATGAGACCGTACCAAGCACGCGCAACTCCGGATCGGGACGCTCTCAGCGGTCCTCGGCGCGGTGGCGGCTCACCGGGGGATGACTCGCGACAAGCTCGTTGTCGCGCTGTTCCCCTGGACTGTCCACGCGTCGTCAGGACGCGGTGCGATCGCTCATTCGAGGCCGCGTTTCAGCCTCTGGTATGCTCGCCCAAGAGCTCCTACAGCTATTCCTATCCGCGCCGCGCTAACTCCAGACAAGACGAGGTTCCATCATGAGTACAACCGCCGAAGCCCTCACCGCCGACCAGATCCTGGCCATGCCCACCTACAACTGGGACGTTGCCGAGATCGGCGACGAGGCGCCCCTGTTCACCCAGGTCATCACCCAGGAGAGCATCGCCAAGTACTGCGAGGCGGTGCGGAACTGGAACCCGCTGTATCTGGCTGAGGCAGCGGCCAAGGCCGGCCCGTTCGGGAGGATCGTGGCGCCCCCCTCCTACGCCATCAAGGCCGCGCCCCTGCGCCGCAACGAGGTGATGCACGCCAAGGGCTACGCTGCGCCGGAGGAGAAGGGCGAATACCAGACCCCGTACGCCAAGTGCGAGCTACGCACGTATCGGCCGATCTTCCCCGGCGATACGGTGACCTCCCGCGTCTTCCTGGAGGACAAGCTGGAGCGCCGTGGAAAGCGATTCGCCCAGTGGAAGGTGGAGGCGAAGGACGGGAGCGGCCAGCCGCTCTTTGACTACACCTACACCACGGTCTGGCCGGATGGGCCGGGGGTTGGCGGCAAGGCGCAGGTGCCGGTGAGCCCAGATCCGCTGCCAGAGATCGATGCGAAGGACGCGCTGCCGATCATCGTGAAGCATGAGACCCAGGAGGCGATCGACCGCTACGGCGAGCTCACGCGCGTTCGTCCTCGCATCGGCACGAACCTCCACCAGGATCCTGAGTTCGCGCGCCGAACGCTATTCGGTGGAACCGCAAACGCGGGACCCGCAAGCCTCGCGTACTGCGCGGAGGTGCTGGAGCGCGGGTACGGGCCGGAGGCGCTGCTGCGACCGGGCGCTCGCGTGGAGTACAAAGGCATCCGCCCGGTGCGGGCCGATGACAAGATCACGCTGCGCGGCAAGACCACGGAGCGGGGCGAGGCCAGCGACCAGGTGGAGATCTGGGTGCACGCCCAGGACGGTGGCCTGCGGGGCGTGGGGAACGGGACGGTCATCGTCAAGGCCTAGACGCCGCGGTGGGCGGGCGGCGCCCCGCCGGGCACTCCCGCCCTATGACCTGTCACAATGTGGTGAAGCAGTGAGGCTTCGCGCAACGCAGTAGTTGCAGCTTGCCCCTGCCGCTTGTGGGGCGAGCGCCGCATTGCGCGCTCGATACTGGAGGGGTCGAGTGACTGTACGCCGTCCGAAGACGCTGGAGGATGTCGCCCGTGCCGCGGGCGTCTCCAAGACCACCGCCTCCGTCGTCCTCAACGGCCGGGGAGCGGACGGCCGCATCAGCGAGAGCACCCGCCTCCGCGTTTTCGAATCAGCCGACTTGCTGGGCTACGTGCCAGATCACGCCGCGCGGAGCCTCCGGTGTCGCCGCACCGGAATCATCAAGCTGCTGCTTTGGCGCATCGGCGGGCCACTCTTCGCCGACATCGCCGGGGGCGTCAGGTCCGTGGCTGCCGCGCATGACCTGGAGGTCAGCGTGGTGGACGTGGGCCAGATGGAAGCGGAGATGCGGGCGCTCAAGAGTCTGGGCTGCGGCAGCGCAGACGCCGTGATCATCGCCGTCAATCGCCACTACGCGCGCGAGCCGGCCCTGGACGCGCTGAGGCGACTCATCGATCGGGGCCTGCCCGCGGTGATTCTGTTGGAGGGCAGCCCGGATCCGCGTGTGCCATCCATCCGCGTGGACGACGAGGGCGGCGGCTACCTGGCCACCCGGCACCTGATCCAGCTAGGTCACCGCGCCATCGCCCACTTCGTCTGGGACGACGTCCCGCTAGAGCTTGGTGAACCGGACGCCGCCGCGGCGCGCTACCGGGGATATCGCAGAGCGTTGGACGACGCCGACATCGCGTTCGATGAGCGCTGGCTAGTCACCGGTCGCCGGACTTCCAGCGGCGGGCGAGAGATTGCGCTCGCGTTCCTGGAGCGGAATCCGGATCCGTCCACTCGCCCAACGGCCATATTCGCGGCAAATGACGTCATCGCGGTGGGAGGCCTCCGTGGCCTGCATGAGGGTGGGCTGGCGGTCCCACGAGACGTTGCCGTGGTGGGTTTTCACAACACGGAGATCGGGACGCTCACCACGCCCTCGCTCACGACGGTCGCCCACGGCGGCGTTGATCTGGGGCGCCGCGCCGCGGAGCTTGTAGTCCAGATGCTCAACGGGGCACCGCCGCCATTCCAGGAGATGGTGGTACCGGTGAAGCTGGTGATCCGTGAGTCGTGCGGCGCGCTCGCGGCGGGCCTCACCCGTTCGCTGGAGCAGCCCTTAGCCCGAGTTACCTCCGCCTAGCGCCGGCCGCGCTCAGACCAGGGGCGGTTGCCGCGGGAGCGTGGGCGGTGTATAAACCTGCTGAACCGATTCTGCATCGTCAGCGAACGTGCTCCCGGGCACCGCGGCGATCGCACTGGCCGCAGTCTGTGGACCACGCCTGGGGAGGCGGCCAGCCGTCGGCTGGTGGTGGGGTGCACGCACCGTGCACCCCACCAGTGCTTTCTGCCCACCAAAGAATGCACCGCGCCCGCGATGCATTCGACCGCGGGTGGGTGCGTACGTGATCCGCGTGCGCATGGCACGAGCGCATGGGCATTGTCGCTGCCCGTGCCGACAACCCCAGCCGAAGCCGGACTCCCCGTCGCGGACTCTGGACGAGCACCTGACGGCTCGCGAGACATCGTGGTCGCGATCTGACTCCTCGCCGCGCCGATGATCTTGGGCATTCGGTGGATGCCAGTCGGCGGCTGCCAGCACCACGATTCGCCATCCGCACCCCGTGTCCGGGCCGTCACAACTTAGCGCTTTGTGACTACCAGATTGCGGAGACGGATCTCGACCGCGACAGGATCGTCAGTGGTCCTCGCCGTAACTACCGCCAATCTGCCGCGTCGGTACGTTGCATCGTCCACTGTGCCGATACCGACTCCGTTGACCACGGCGGTTATGGTGGTGCCGCGACAGCCCAGCTCAAGACGGTTCGACGCGCCGTCCCGACGGATGGCGGGAGAATCACGCCAAGGCCACAACTCCGTTGGCACACCACGATCGAAGCGATCCAAACGGAAGCGGGCACCGGACGGCTCGACGGTCAATCGGTAGTGAGTCGAACCCCCGCGTGCGGCCTGATCGCGACAGACCAGTCCATATTGCTTCCACGGAGATGGCTCCACGAGATCAACGTCCACAGCGATGTCGCTGTCTGGGCTGCTGACCGGGACGGTGACATACGAGGCTCGCAGGCCAGGAGTGTCCGGCCGCCGGAGCCGGTACGCGCCATTGTCATATCCAACATCCACCACATTCCTATTGGAGGGCACCCGACTCAGCAGACCGTGAGCCTCGTCTGCAAAGTCATCCCGCAAAAGCTCCACTCCCGGCGCCGCGGGCGGCGCTCCGGCAGTCAAGAGCACGTTGTCAAATCGCACGGAGGCAGGCCCGGCCCACGTGAAAGCGCCAAAATCGAAGGCACCGGCGCGAATCGCATCGTCGCCAAGGCGCGCCACCTCAGTGCCATCGACGTTCACGATCATCTCTGAGCCCACCGCCCTGATCACGATTCGGTTCACTGAGTCAGTGGCAATCGTGGGCGAGAGGTCCCGCCAATCTTGGAGGACCGTGGTGACGCCCGATACGCGCTTCCCCACTATGAACCGGCGTCGCGACGCATCGAACGTAGCGTAGTAGAACGAATCGGGTTCTCGAATACGAAATCTCACGCCGTAACCCGCCGCGCTGCCGGCGACGGCTCGGGCATCCAGAGCGAGCGTGAAGTCCGCAACGGAGGTGGCGAACTCCGGCCAGTAGCTCGACCAGAAGGCGGCGCTGGCTGCGTTCTGGGTCCCGGACTTCTTCAGATCGATCCGCAGCCGACCGTCCTCGTTCAAGTAATCCGCATCGGGCGTCGACATCGACGGCGGCCCGCTTCCTAGGTCAAGCGCCGACAGCAGCTCCGGGCCCATCCCATTGGCATACGCGGTGGTCAACTGAAGGCGATAGGGCACCGCATCGTTGAACTCGCCGCTAACTGAGTCCACGGTCACGTAGTAACTTCCGGGTGACGAGAGCGTTGTCTCAAGCGCTCGCTGCCCCCCTTCCACGTGGCGAGCCCCGTTCCAGCGGAACAGATTGACACGGTACGGCGCGGGCATCTCCACGAGCTCGACGCGCACGTGCACTCCGAAATCCAGCACCTCGAATCGGTACGTATCCGCGTCGCTTGAGCCGGAGATGAAACCCACCACGGGCTCCCCTGGGACCAGGTAGCATCCGCGCTGCAGCTCATCGTTCGGCTCTGGGCAGAGGTCTGCTGGCTGCCCTTCTACGGTTCCGGGTAGCAAGCCCCGCAAGAAGGCGCCGGCTACCAGGGTCAGTGCAATCACGGCGCGCTTTCGCGATTTCATGGCGCGGGACCTCCGGCATGACGCGGCCATTCTCGCACAGGTGGATGGAACTACGTCGAAAGCCACGCGGCCACGACTCTCGTGGCGCGTTCGGCATCGAGCCTCAGGGGGCGTTGCCGCGCCGCGCGGTTGACACCATCGGCCCGCCCCCCTACACTGGCCACTGCCCCGCGCCGCGGGCCAGTCTGGCTCACGTCCAGTGGCACGCGTGGTGCGGCCTGGAGGGTGCATGCCACGTCTGGCAACGCGTCCGGGTGACCTTGTCCTGGTCACCGGTGCAACGGGACGGATCGGTGCAAACCTGATCCGTGCGCTCGTGACACGAGGCTACCGGGTGCGCGGTATCTCGCTCCCGGGCGATCCGGCCGTCGCCAAGCTGCGGGGCATGGACGTGGATCTGGTGTCCGCCGACTTGCGCGACGCGGCCGCGGTTGCCGATGCCTGCCGCGGAGTAGACGCGATCTGCCATCTTGCAGCGTTGATGGGCCCGGACGCCGGCGAGATGCCAGTAACCGACTACTGGCATCTGAACATTGACGCCACGTTGCACGTCCTCGAGGGCGCCCGTCTCAATGGCTCCCTCGCCAAGCTCGTATTCGCCAGCACGGATGCCACCTACCCGCCCGGGAACGCGCGCTACTCACCCCTGGACGAGAACCACCCGCAGGACCCGGTGAACCTCTACGGCCTCACCAAGCTCGTTGGCGAGCGCATGTGCCTGGACTACCTCACGGAGTTCGAGGTGCCCACCGCCATCGTGCGCTACGGTGGGGTAGGCAGTCCAGATGAGCGCGCGACAGGCCGACCCTACCAATTGAAGACCCTGATCCAGCGCTGTCGCGACGCAAAGGTCAGCCACAACAACTACCTCTGGATCAACGTCCGCCACCTGGAGCGGCCGTGGGAGCTGTTTGAGCCGCTCCTGGCGGACGGCGGGCCGGACCAGCTCATCGCGCTCACAGACACGGAAGGGCGTCCCTGGCAGGCCCACCCAACGGATGTCCGCGATGTCGTGCAGGGCACACTGTTGGCCCTTGAGAGTGAAGCCGCCGTGGGGCAGGCATTCAACATCCTGGGGCCCAGTCCAGTCTCGTCTGTGGAAGCGGCCCGGCATCTCTCCGACCGGCTGAATCTGCCCTGGCGGACCCACGCGGTCCCATTCCGCCAGGCGTACGAGATGAGCACGTCCAAGGCACGCCTGGTGTTGGGCTATCGGCCCGCCATTGATTTCTTCCGCGCCGTGGACGATGGCCTGGCCATGCTCCGCGGCGAGGACGTTGGCGTGATTCCCGCGAAACTGCCGTAGAGGCTTGGAGGGAGAGTCTCTCAGACACACGGATCTCTGGAACGACGCTCATACATCCGCACCCCCGGGAGGAGACCGTCATGGGCATTGGTGACCCCCGCACTCTCAGGAATCGACGCCGCTTCCTGCTGACCGCGTTGAGCTCGGCGGCACTGCCGCTCTTCGCCGCCTGCTCTGGACAATCGGCGCCCGCCGCGGCGCCGAAACCCGCTGAATCCAAGCCTGCCGAGAGCAAGCCGGCTGAGGCGAAGCCTGCCGCGCCCGCGGGGGCACCCGCCGCCACAACCGCCCCGGCAGTCAAGGCCAGCGGCCCCGTGACACTCTCCATGATCGGTCTCGCTGGCCACCCATCGTGGCTCGCGACCAAGGACATGATCAAGCTCTATAAGCAGAAGGCGCCGAACGTCGAGTTCGCGCTGTCTGAGTTCGACCTTCCGCAGATCAACGACAAGGTCAACATCGACTTCCAGGCGAAGAAGGGCGAGTTTGACATCGTCTGGATGAACAGCGCCGGGACGGTGGGCTACTGGACAGAGAACAAAATGGTCGTGCCTCTGGACGACATGATCGCCAAGGACTACGACCTCGACGACTTCCTGAAGCTCGCGCGTGGCATCGGCAGCGTCGGCGGCAAGCTCTACGGCATCGCGATCATGATCGAGGATCGGATGCTCAGCTACCGCAAGGACCTGCTGGACGCCGCCGGACTGAAGGTCCCGACGACGGTAGACGAGATGACCGCCGCCGCCGAGAAGCTGACGATCAAGGACAAGAACCAGTTCGGCTTCACCCAGCGGAACCGTAACTCGGGCTCGGCCGCTTATGACTGGTACGGCTGGCTGTATTCGTACGGCGGAATAGCCTTCGACAAGGACTACAAGACCCAGCTCACCAGCCCCGAGGCCAAGGCCGCGCTCGAGGCGTTCATGAGAATAGACAAGTTCACCCCGCCGAACTCAAACCGCAGCTACGGTGAGATCGTCAAGGAGCTTCAGACTGGCGTGGCCGTGATGGCCAACGACGTGACCATCATCACCCCACTGCTCGAGGGGAAGGATTCCCAGTTCGGCGGCAAGTTCGGCTACGCCGTGGCGCCCGCCGGCCCAAAGGGTCCGCGCCCCATGACATCGGCCCACTTGCTTGCTATCTCCAGCCTCAGCAAGCAGAAGGAGGCCGCCTGGGAGTTCGTCCAGTGGATGACCTCCAAGGAGAACAACAAGCCCTGGGTGCTCGGGGGTGGCGCGGCCTTCCGCGAGAGCATGTACAAGGACCAGGAGCTCATGGCCAAGTACCCACAGTACCCCATGTTCAAGGAGATCCTGGACAAGGGCAACCCGGACTACGTGCCGCGACTCAAGGTGAGCGGTGAAATCAACACGAAGCTCTCCGAGGAGCTCGGTGCCGCGTTGGTCGGCGTAAAGAAGGTCGATGAGGCGCTTGCCGCGGCCGACAAGGCCGTCACCGAGATCCTCAAGCGCGACGGCTACCAGAAGTAGCAACGATCCAGGCGTCCCGCCGGAGGTCGGCGGGACGCCCACTACCCGAGGTCCACGACGTCTGTGTCAACAACTGCTGGAGTCCGCGCAAGCCAGGCCGGCCGAGACCGCGTCCGTATCCCGGAGGCGTGGATCTACCTGGGCCCGGCGCTGGTCTGGTTCGCGGTGTTCGCAATCTTCCCGCTGGTCTACACAATCAACGTAAGTGTCAGCGACTGGTCCAATCCCGACCGACCGTTCGTCGGGCTCCGCCACTACCAGAACCTCCTGAACGACGGCGCGCTCATCTCGTCATTGCGCGCCACAGCGATCTTCTCCACGAGCGCGCTTGGGTTCTCCTTCGGCCTCGGTTTCGCCTGTGCGCTTCTCCTGTCCTCCGAGAATCTGTGGGGTAAGGCGTTCTTCCGAAGCGTCCTGATACTCCCCTACATCATCTCGCCCGTCGTGGTGGGCGTGGCATTTCGTCTGATGATGCACCCGATCCTGGGGGTACTCAACTACGTGCTGGGCACTCCAGCGTGGGACTGGCTGGGCTCGCCAAACCTGGCGATGATCTCGGTGGTAGCCATCGCGGTGTGGGAGCTCACCCCGTTCTTCGCGATCATCCTGCTCGCCGGCCTGTTGTCGCTCCCTCGCGAGCCGTATGACGCGGCGCGGATCGACGGCGCCGGAAACCTCCAGGTCTTCCGCTACCTGACGCTGCCGCTCATGCGCCCCGTCTGTCAGGTCGCCTTGCTCATGGGGGTGATCGACGTACTGAAGGTGTTCGCGATCATCTACAGCACCACCGAGGGCGGACCGGCGCGGCTAACAGAAGTCATCGGCATGTACGTGTTCAGGACCGGATTCCGCTTCTACCGTCTAGATGCCGCCGCCGCGATGGCGATGCTCCTTGTTGTGGGTATCGCCATACTGGCGTTCGTCACGATGCGCGCGCTCGGCGAGCGGCAGGAGGCAGCCTCGTGACCATGGCCGCCCGCCGGCGCCTGCACAGTGCGTTCCTCACGCTCCTTGCAACCGCGATGAGCGTCGTCTTCATATTCCCTATCTACTGGATCGCGACCATGTCGTTCCAGGACGGGCCGACCTCTTCAACGTTGCCGCCGAAGTTCGTCTTCTGGCCAACCATCGCCAATTATGTCAATCTGTTCGAGACCTCGGGCTTCGGCCGCGTGCTCGGCAACACCATCGTCATCGCCCTCGGCACCACGCTCGTTGCCCTCGTCCTCGGCACTCCGGCCGGCTATGCTCTGGCCAGGTTCCGCGTCGCGCGCGCAGAGACGATCTCGTTCGCCGTGCTGAGCGTTCGGATCGTCCCGGGGTACGTGGCGGTCATACCGCTGTTCATCATCCTCCAGAACATCGGACTGTTCGGCACACGGCTCGGCGTCATCGTGGCGGGCAGCCTCATCGGGGTCAGCTTCGTCATGTGGATGATGCGTGCGTTCTTCTCGGCTATCCCCGTGGAGCTTGAAGAGGCAGCCATGATCGACGGGTGCACCCGGATCGCCGCGATCCTGCGCATCTCGTTGCCCCTCGTGGCGCCTGGCCTGGTGGCCACCGCGATCTTCACGGCGATCGGTGCCTGGAATGAGTTCGTGCTCGTCCTCATCCTCGGCGGCGAGGCCGCCAAGACCATGCCAGTCGCCCTGGGTGGCCTGGTGACCGAGCAGCGCGCGGAGTGGGGCCAGCTTGCCGCCGGCGGCGTGATGACGATGCTGCCCGTCATCGTCTTCGCGGTGCTGGTGCGCCGCTACTTCCTGGCCGGCAGCACGGCTGGGAGCGTCAACGCCTGATCAGCAGCCGCTGCCGGAGTTCCATCAAAGCATCCCAGCGCAGGGCATTGACTCACGGCGGCGCTAGGCGTAGAGTGGGTCTACCGAGGTGGGGCAGGATGCGGTGCCGCCAACTGGCCCAGATCGGCGCGAAGGCGATGGAGGAGCGCGTTCGCGCACAGCCACCATTTCAGGTCGCCCGATCCCCTGCCTGAGTCGATAGCACCGACAACGATGTCGGCCGGTTCTGGAGGTCTTCAGTGTTGAAGCTTCGAGACGTGATGCGACGAGGGTTCCTGGTGACCCTCCCACCCAATGCCGCCGTCTCAGACGCGGTCAGTGCCATGGTCGATCGTAACGTGGGCATCGTGGCCGTGATCGAGAATCGCACGCTGGTGGGCGTGTTCTCAGAGCGCGACCTTGCACGGCGAGTCGTCTACCGCGGCCTCGACGCGGCAGCCACTCGGCTGAGCGAGGTCATGACGAAGGCGCTGGTCACCGCGGACGCCGGCGAGGACTTCCGCACCGCCGTCCAGAAGATGGACCGGGCCAACATCCGCCACCTGCCCGTGTTCGAAGACGGCGAGCTGGCTTCCATGGTCTCCATTCGTGATCTGCTCAGGGTGGAGCTTCAGGAAGCAGGGGCGGATCTCCGTCTCCTGCGTGACTACATCACGTCAGGCCAGGAGCCAGCGCTGGTCACCTGAGGTCCGCTCGGTCGACGGGTCGCCTGTTGACTGGGCCCCGGCTTCCAGGTAAGGTCTAGGCGGCGCTCCGCTCCGCGGGGCGCTGGCCAGACTCGCCAGGATGCCCGATGTGATCTTGAACGCGCGTCTCCTCGGCGCCGTCATCGCGCTGTTCGCGCTGGCGGTGGCATGTGCCCCCGCCGCCAGCCGACCCTCCGCTCCGCCCGCCAGCGTTCCCACGCAGGCCACGCTGCCCACGCAGGGGCCTGTCCCCACGGCCGCCCTTGCCTCAACGGCGGGCCCGCGCCCCACCAGCGCACCGCTCACGGGAGCGAAGCGCGGCGGTGCACTGGTAGCAGCCCAGACCTCAGACGCCGTTAGCTTCCACCCCTTCCTCACGACTGATACCGGATCATCCAGCTACCAGGGCATGGTCTACAGCGCCGTTCTCTGGGCATACGATCCGCGCACGCTCGAGCCGCGGCCGGAGGCCGCGGCGGGCTGGAAGATCTCCGAGGACCGGCTCACCTACACCTTTACGCTCCGCGACGATCTGAAGTGGAGCGACGGCACGCCGATCACGTCGGCAGACTACAAGTGGACCTTCGACCAGGCCATCAAACCTGAGAACAAGTACCCCTACGTCTCCAACCTGCAGCTCGTCGCGTCGTACGAGGCGCCGGACCCGCGCACCGTGGTGGTGAAGCTCAAGGAGGCGCTGGCCGTGGGGCTCGAGGCGGCCAACGCGGTGAACCCACTGCCCAAGCACGTCTGGGAACGTCTTGATTGGGGTGATCCCTCCAAGAACCCGCAGATCATGGCACCCACCGTGGCGTCTGGGCCGTTCGTCCTCAAGGAGTGGAAGAAAGACGATCACGTCACGTTCGTGGCGAACGACCACTACCTGCGCGGCAAGCCACTGATCGACACCTACACGTTGCGCGTGGTGCCGAGCTCAGAGATCGCGTTCCAGATGCTCAAGAGCGGCGAGGTGGACTACGCCTCGTTCACGCCGGACAACCACGCCGAGGCGAAGAAGCTGGCAAACGTGACCGTGTACGAATGGTGGCCCGCCGCCGCCTCGTGGAGCTACCTCGGCTTCAACCTCCGTCGGCCAACGTTGAGCGATCCCGAAGTACGCCGGGCCCTCAGCCACGGGATAGATCGCGATTCCATTGCTCAATACGTAATGTTGGGCCTGGCACGCCCCACGTACTCCGTCTTCCCGCCGTCTAGCTGGGTCTACAACGATCGCGTTCCGCGGTATGACTTCAACCCCACCCTGGCCAAAGAGATGCTGGAAAAAGCCGGCTGGCGGGCTGGACCCGGCGGGATCCGCCAGAAGGACGGCAAGGACCTCACGCTCCGGGTGCTCTTCGGCCCGAACACCAGCAAGACGCGCGAGCGCGTGGCCACGGTTGCCCAGCAAGCGTGGGGGGACCTGGGCGCCCGGGTGGAGGTCCAGGGGATGGAGTGGGGGACCTATTTGAACACGCTCAAGTCCGAACCGTTTGATTGGGACGTCTGTGTGCTGGGCTGGAGCAGCACCCTCGAGCCCCATTGGATGAACCAGGTCTGGCGCGAGGACGCCATACCCCAGCTCAACGCGGTTGGGTACGTCAACAAACGCGTAGAGCAGCTATTCGATCAGGGCGTTCGCGAATTCGACCGGGAGAAGCGCAAGCAGGTGTACCAGGAGATCCAGCAGATCATCACCACGGACGCGCCGTACGTATTCCTCACCACGGATCTCTCGTACGTTGGCGTGAACAACCGCGTTGGCGGCATCGAGCCCACCCCGCGCGGCATCGGCCACAACATCGAGCAGTGGTTCGTGCGCTAGGCCAGCGCGCGACGTTCACACCACAGAGCCTCACCGCGATCGCGTGAATCCCGGCCTGACGCGTTTCATCCTCCGCCGCGCCATCCACTCGGTGTTCATCCTGCTGCTCGTCAGCGTGCTCAGCTTCACGCTGATGCGCATGGCTCCGGGTGGTCCTGCCCAGTTCCTTGACGACCCACGGATTGGGCCGGAGTACCGCCAACAACTGATCGAGTCCTTTGGTCTAGATGAGCCCATCCCGGTGCAATACCTCAAGTGGTTGCGAAACGCACTGGTGCTGGACTTTGGCTACTCCTTCATCGACCGACGCCCGGCATTCGAGAAGATCTTTGAACGGATCCCCGCCAGCTTCCAGCTTTCCCTGGCGTCGTTCGTACTCGGCTTGCTGGGGATCCCGCTGGGGGTGTACGCGGCCCTCCGCCGGGGTCGGTGGCAGGACCAGGTGATCCGCCTGTTCACCGTGCTTGGCAACGCGGTGCCGCACTGGTGGCTCGGTCTGATGCTCCTGATCCTGTTCGCCTCCACTGTCCCGCTGTTCCCGCTGGGTGGCATGTACACCATCGGGAACGACACCCTGCCCAATCGCCTGTGGCATCTGGCGCTCCCCTCGTTCGTCGGTGCCCTGGGCGGCTGGATTGGCTACAGCAGATTCGTCCGTTCGGAGATGCTGGACGTGCTGGGCCAGGACTACGTGCGCACCGCGCACGCCAAGGGGCTGGAGCGGCGCGTAGTGCTGCTGGCACACACGCTGCGCAACGCATTGATCCCGCTGGTCACCATGTTAGGCGGGTTGGTGGCCGGGTTACTCTCCAGCGGCGTCCTGTTTGAGGTCACGTTCTCCTGGCCCGGCCTGGGGCGTCTGATGGTAGACGCGGCCTTCCAGCGCGACTACCCCGTGCTGATGGCAAACACCATCTTCTTCTCAGCGCTCGTTGTGTTCGGCAATCTGGCAGCGGACGTGCTCTACGGCTGGGTGGATCCGCGGATACGGTACGACTAATGGCTCGACAGATCGCCTCGCGTGCAAGACAGGCGCGGCCCCATCTTCCTCCGCGAGTGGCGGGCGAGGGCTATCTCGCGGCCACCTGGCGGCGACTGAGAGCGGATCGGTTGAGCATGATTGCGCTCGCCTTCCTCACCTTGCTCGCGGCCAACACGCTCGTCATGCCAGAGGTACTCCGGGCCTCCTTCGGCATCGACCCCAATCGTCAGACGCTGGCGCGCCGCCTCCAGGCGCCCTCCGCGGAGCACCTGCTAGGCACGGATGACCTTGGCCGTGACACGCTGGCGCGCACGATTGTCGCCGGTCAGGTCTCACTGGCCATCGGGCTGACCGTCGCTGCCGTGTCACTGCTGATTGGCGTTCCGGTTGGACTCTTTTCTGGGTACTTCGGCGGCTGGTTCGACGACGTCACCAACATAATCATCCAGACGCTGGCCAACATCCCAAGCCTCTTCCTGCTGATCCTGCTGGTCGCGACGTTCAGGCCTGATCCCTTCACCCTGGCCGCCGTGATCGGCGCGCTAGGCTGGATGGGCGCCGCGCGGCTCGTGCGCGGCAGCAGCCTGGCCGCGCGGGAGCGAGACTACGTGCTCGCCGCCCGCTCTATGGGCGCCACGGACACGCGAATCGTGATCTACCACGTGCTGCCAAACGTGTTCTCGCTGGTGACCGTCATCGCGGGCTTCGACGTGGCCGGCGGCATCCTGGCGGAGTCTGGCCTCAGCTACCTGGGCCTTGGTGTGTTGCCCCCCACGGCCTCGTGGGGCAACATGCTCGCAAGCTCACTGGAGAACGTGACTCGGGCCCCGTGGCTCGTGTTGTTCCCGGGACTGGCGATCTGCGCCACCACCCTGGCCATCTTCCTCCTTGCGGACGGCCTGCGCGATGCGCTGGACCCACGTCTCCGGGCGTAGGCTGGCACACCGCACCGCGAACGGTCGCCAGCGGGGTGTACCATGCCGCGCGGCGCAACGCGTCGTGGGAGTGACCCCGTGAGAGTAACCGGAGTAGACGTGAAGTTCGCCGCGCCCGGGCGGCGCTGCTGGGTGTTCGTGAAAGTGACCACGGACGAGGGTATCCACGGCTGGGGCGAGGTGGGCGTAGAGGGCAAAGAGCTCAGCGTGGCCGCGGCGGTCAAGGACCTGGCCCGCTACCTCGTGGGCAAGGACCCGTTCCGCATCGAGGAACACTGGCACCAGATGTATCGCGGCGCCTACTGGGTGGGCGGGCCCGTCCTGAACTCCGCGATCAGCGGTATCGAGCACGCCCTCTGGGACATCAAGGGCAAGGCCCTGAAGCTACCAGTCTGGGAGATGATCGGGGGGAAAGTACACGACCGAGTGCGAGCCTACGCAAACGGCTGGTTTCGCGACCCGGCGACCGGCCACACGGCCAGGACCCCAAAGGAGTTTGCACGCTACGCCGAGTCAGCCGTGAAGCGTGGTTACGGGGCGCTCAAGTGGGACCCGTTCGGCGGCGCGGGCCTGTTCATCGAGCAAGACGACGCGGATCTCGCCATCGAGATCGTCCGCGAGGTGCGCAACGCGGTGGGCCCGCGCATCGACCTGCTGATCGAGGTGCACGGGCGCCTCTCGCCGGCGAACGCCATCCGGATTGGCCACCGCCTGGAGGAGTTCAACCCGTTCTTCTACGAGGAACCGGTCCCGCCGGACAACGTGGACGCGATGGCGTTGGTGGCGCGATCCGTCAAGATCCCAGTGGCCACGGGCGAGCGGCTGTTCACGCGCTGGGGCTTCAAGGATCTGATCCAGCAGCAGGCCGCGGCCATCATCCAGCCAGACATCTGCCACGATGGCGGCATCATGGAGACCAAGAAGATCGCGGCAATGGCGGAGATCTACTACATCGGCCTGGCGCCCCATAACCCCAACGGCCCCATCTCCACAGCCGCCTCCGTCCAGGTGGACTGCACAACGCCGAACTTCCTGATCCAGGAGTACATCATTACGGACGAGCCGCTCTACACGGACATCCAGCAAGAGCCGTACCGAGTGGTGGATGGCTACTTCGAGATCCCCAACCGGCCGGGGCTGGGGATAGAGCTAAACGAGTCGTTGCTCAAGGACGAGCCGCCCACGTTCCACGACATGTACGAGATGGTGTCCAGCGCCCGCAAGTTCCGCCGGGACTGACAGCAAACGGGACCGGACAGCCGCCTGCCCGCGCGTGCGGCGGCTGTCCGGACTCTCGGCCTACGAACCTTCCGCGAACACCGTGGCCAGGTCTGACTCGGCGATCTCGCGGTCCTCCACATCCTCGATGGAGGCGAGCATCGCCCGTCCCAGATCCAGCCACCGGCCCGCCGCCGCACGGTCACCCGCAATGGCATGAGCGCGCGCCAGCGCCTCGTAGGCGCAGGCACGGTCAAACGCGCTGAGACTGTGCGCGTCGCACAGCTCCAGACAGCGTCGGCCGTGATACTGGGATGCCTCCGGGAGACCGGCCACCGCGTAGACGCGTGCGATCTGCCACTCGCCGCGCGCCAGATTCACCGGCTCACCCACAACGCTCCAGTGGTAGCGAGACGCGTGCGCGGCGTGGATCATCTGGTCCGTCTCGAAGGGCGTGCGGGTGGGGTTGTCCAGAAACGTCCACGTGAGATTGAACAGTGCCGCGGCCTGCTGGCGATGCCACTGCGTGGTAGTCAGCATGGGCTCCTCCTGGCCGGCCTCGGTCACTCCTGGCGCGCCCGACGCTTGGCATCCAGCAGTCGGGCCCCGAGTGCGCTGGAGCTCTGCGTGCGGCCGCCAACAGGCCCAGACGGGCCCGCCGCCGTCTGCCCCGCCCGCGCGCGAGCCGCGGCGTCCACAGAGATCCGTCCCTTGGCCGCAAGCAAACGCGAGGCCGCCGGAGCGGCCACCTGGCGGGCGCGCCCGAACACGCGATCAAGCGCGTAGCGCCAGGCGAGCTGGGCATCGAGCCAGCCCAGGCGGAGGCGCCGCACGGCCACGTCAAAAATGAACAGGACGGCTGCCGCCGCCAGGAACCACGGCCACAAGTCGCGTGGCTGTCCGTTGACCTCCTGGTCCAGCACGAACACACCGCGTGCGTCCGTGAGAACCCGCCCGCCGGACTCCCGGGCGATCTGCGATAGGAGCTCCGGGTTCGGCTTCAGAGACTGGTACTCCGGCGAATACCCCACCACGAATCCCGAGGGTCGATTGGCGCGCGGTGAGGCAGTCGGTCCTCCCACGGCGTCAGACTGGATGATGTTGACGAAGTAGGCACCTTCCAGGGCCGTGGGAATCTTTGCCTCGTAGCGGCCTGGCGCAACCTGCGGAAGCGGGATCTCGCGAAGCGCGTTGGTGGGGTCCACGACCGTCGCCCGCGTCTGGAGGAAGTTGTCAAACGACTTATCATCGTTGACAGCATCCACCGTCACCCGGGCCATGCCGCCCTCTGGCGTGATCTGAACTTGCAGGTTTCGGTCCGCCGGATTTGGAATAGTCCGCTTTACCACCTGGGACCAGAAGCGGCTGAAATCTGGCCAGTTCAGCCAGTCCTGCGCCCAGCGGTTCTTGGCATCAGATGTCCAGGCAACCACGTGCCCCAGTCCGTACTGCCACTCAGACAGCACGGGGTCCGCCTGGCCAGACATGAGCAGCACCTGGCTGTTCGGCTTCGGCGTGGTGGAAACGTAGCCCAGCAGCGGCGGGAGCTTGCTCGCATCGATACCCTCCAGCATGGGGCTGGCGGAGACCGGCGCGGGGCGGAATGGCTCCTCCACGATGGCGGCTCTGGCCACCTCCTGGGTGTCCTTCACCAGCATCTGGGGCACGTCAAACGGATCGTTGCCCTCGAAGTAACGGCCACGGCCCAGTTCCGCCAGACGGCGCAGCAGGGCAAAGTCCGCATCAGAGCCCACGGCCACCGTGGAAAGGGTCACGTTGTTCACCAGCATCTCGCGCGTCAGGGCATCGTAGTCGCCACCCGTGCTGAGGCCGTCCGTCAGCAGCACGATGTGCTTCACCTTGGCCTCGCGTGACTGGATGTCGCGGTACGCCGCGTCCAGCGCGGGGAAGATGGCGGTCCCGCCACCGGGATTGATGGTGCCAATCTGCTGCTGAATCGCCGTTGGGTCTGAGATGAACTGGGTCTCCACCACCCAGCGGAAGGCATCATCAAAGGACAGCACGCCCACCTGGTCCTGCTCACTCAGCAGCTCAGCCGCGCGGATCGCGGCCTCCTTGGCAAGCTCCATTTTCGAGGCGCCGGGGCCCCCAGCCATGCTGCCGGATGCATCGATCACCAGCACCAGCGCGACGCTGGCGGTTAGTGTGCGGCCGCGCAGATCCATCCGGACCGGCAGCGCTTCTTCCAGCGGCGTCCGGTTGTAGCGTCCCACGCCGTAGCTCTTCTCCCCGCCGATCACCAGCAAGCCGCCGCCCAGGCTCTGGACGTAAGTGGTGATAGCCCGCATCTGCTGCAGGTTGAGCTGCGCGGCGGGCACGTTCGCCAGCACCACGCTCTCGTATCCCCTCAGAGTCGGGAGATCCACCACGGCGTTGTCCGCCACGCGCACGTCCACGTCCAGCCCCGCCGTCCGCAGCGCCTCAGCCAGGTAGCGAGTCTCTCCACTCTCGCCTTCCAATACCAGGATACGTGGCTTGCCCGTGACAAACGTGTAGCTGCCACCCTCGTTGTTCTGGACGTAGGTGTCATCGCGGCCCTCGATCTGGACGCGGAAGAGGTGGAATCCCTGCGGGAGCGGCTCCTGGGGCAGGACCACGCTGTTCGTGCCGGCGGTGAGCTCCACGTTCTGAGACGCGATCAGGCGGCCGTCCGCCAGCAGGTGCACGCGGGCAGCCCCATCCACGTTGGAGTCCAGCGTCAGCGTAGCCGCGAACGTCTCGCCCTCTCGGACGAAAGCCGGCGTCTCAAGCCGGCGGACCAACACCTCCGCGCTCGGCGGCGCCGCCAGGGGGATCACCGACACCGGCACGTTGATCGCGCCCGCTATCCTGGCCTGGTCAATCGCCTTACCTACGTTCTCGGTGCCGTCAGACAGCACTACAAGCTTTCGGGCCATGGTGGTGGGAAGCGTGGCCAACGCCAGGCGAATGGCGCCGCCGATGTCCGTCTTGTCCGCGCCAGCAACGGAGCTGATCGGTTGAATCTGCCGGGACGAGCTGGGAGGCCGCTCCACCACGGACTGATCGCCAAACGCGATGATGGCCGCGAGATCCCGCTCTCCCATGCCAGCGATCGCCTCGCGCAGCAGCGCAAGCTGTCGTTCGCGGAGCTGCGGTGTGATGCTGTCCGAGACGTCCACCAGGAACGCCACCGCCTGGCGATCCGCGCGGCCTATCACGCGGGGGGACGCGGCGGCCGCGATCAGCAGGATGGCTACCGCCAGGCGCATGCCAAGCGCGAGACGGCGCCGCCTGGCCGGCAGGTACGTCCTGCTGTAGCGGCTGAGCAGCCAGAAGCCGGGTAACAGCGCGAGAAGCGCCAGTGCCCACGGCTGACCTAGCTCAAACGTCATCAGCTTCTCCGGTGGAACCAGAACCACTCAACGAGCAGCAGCGCGATCGCCGGCGGCACCAGCCAGAACCACACCTCACGCTGAACCGTCACCAGCTCCAGTGCGTTTCCGGCACCCGCCCGGGGAATTGTCGGTACCCGGGGCCTGATGTCCGAGACGCGATCGGCCGAAACGTTCACCGCGAACACGTCCTCACCAATGGTCTGCCCAGCCGCTCGCTGCGAGACCTGGTAAAGCCCTGGCTCGTCCGTCTGGTCGTAGGCCAGTGAAGGGCCATCCGGCTGGATGATCTGGACGGGGCCGCTTGGACGGCGAATGTGAAGCTCCTCCACCTGCGGCATCGCGGTGATGGGAATGGGTTCCCCCGGCCTGAGCTCGCGCACACCCGCCTGGCCCGCCGGCTCCAGGTAGCCCACGATGTTCGCCACCAGGATTGGGAACGCCGCGGAGAGGGGCAGGTTGGATTGCCGCACGTCAAAAGGGATCACGACGGTTCGGCGACCTTCGCGTTCGCCCGCCAGCAGAAGCGGTCCGTCGTCAGCCTCCGCCAGCACCCGCGCCCAGGAGGGAACGGCCAGGCGCTGCGCCCGCGCGATCGCCACCTCGCGCAGATCCACAAACCGCAGCAACGGATCATCTCGCTCCCACTGCCGTACGCGGGGGCGCCGCATCTCGCCCTCAATGGAAAGCAGCGCAGACTCCGGCGGGTTGATCAAAAGCGTGCCGCTGGGGGGGAGCGCCTCCGGCAGGAACCCGTCAAACACGACCACGTCGTACTGCTCCGAGTCCACGGAGAAGTAGCGTCTTGGCGCCACCCTGAACACTTCCGTGTTGGGCAGGAGCCCCAGCACCTTCTCCAGGAACAGGTTCCCCTGGGAGACCAGCAGGAGCTGCGAGGCCCGGCGGACGTCCAACACCGCGAACGCGGCATTGTCCACCGGGAATATATCCGTCCCGGCGAGCCGCGCCTCAACCGTGCGCGAGCCCGGCGGGAGATCCTCGAAGACGAACTGCTGCTCACCACCACCTGGCAGCTCAACCTGGCGGCTCTGGGCGAGTGTGCCGTCAACCTGAAGCGCCAGCGTTGACCTCGCGAGCTGATCACCAAAATTGTGGACGCGCGCATACACCTGGAACTGGTGCATGTTGCGCGGGTCCGGCCTCGCGGAGAGCGCCGTGATACCCACGTTCTCCGCGCTCACACCCACGGGCTTGAACTCCACTTCCAGCGAACCGAGCTGCGCAAGCGCCGCCTCATTGAGCCCACCGGCCGACTCGATGGATGCACCATCCGTAAACACGTAAGCGCGGAGCTTGTTCTTCTCGCTGTTGAGGGATCCTGCCAGGCTCAGCGCCTGCACCATGTCCGCCGCGTCGAAACCGGGTTGTGCGCCGGCCAGGCCGCGCTCAGCCGCAAGACGATCAGTGGTGGAGGGAACCAGCACGCGCGGCTGACTTAGCGCCAGGACCACCGTGATGATGGAGCCTTCGCTCAGCCCACGGATGCTGTCCAGCGCCGCGTTTCTGGCAGCGTCAAACCGAGAGGGCTGGACATCCGTGGCGCGCATGCTGGCGGAGCCGTCCAGCACGATCACCGCGTGGATTGCCTCCTGAGCTTGAACGGCAAAGAAGGGCCGGGCCAGCGCGAGCACCGTGAGCGCTACCACCAGTATCTGCAACACCATCAGGACGCTCCAGTGGAATCGCTGCCACGGCTCGTGCGCCGCCAGATCTCGCAGCAAGTCCTGCCAGAGGTAGGTGCTGCTGACGGTCACCTCTCGTCGACGCACCTTGAGCAAGTAGAAGAGCACGATGATGGGAATGAGAATCCCCATCCCGAGGAGTGCCGGAGCGGCCAGGCTCACCGCAGCACCCCCCGCCGGCGCAGATGGTCGAACAACACCGTCTCCAACCGTTCACCGGTTTGGATCCGTTGATACACAACCCGGTGTCGTCCGCAGAACGCCTCAATGGCCTGGGTCCACGTGCGAAAGCGGGCCTGGTACCGGTCCAGCGCCTCCTGGTTGAGGGTGATGGCCACCTCACTCCCGCTCTCGGAGTCGATCAGCGTCAGGTCACCGCTCAGCGTGGGATCGACCTCCTCCGGCGCGAGGAGATGCAGGAGGATCACCTCGAACCGCCGATCGATCAGGCGCTTGATACCCAGCTCAAACCGGGGCGTGAGCAGATCCGTGATCAGGACGGCGAGGCCGGGAGTGCCGCGACGCGCGTACGCCTCCAATGCTCCGTCAAGATCCGTCTCCGCGGAGGACATCCCATCCACCTGGGCGCGTTCACGCTCTCGCTCCAGAAACTTGAGCAGGGCGGCTAGCTGGGGGCGGCCCCAGGCGGGCCCAAAGGTGGCCGTAGACGAGCCGGCCACGGTTCCCACCACCAGGCGGCTGGCGCCTGCGAGAATGATGTAGCCCAGCGCCGCCGCTAGCCTGCTAGCGTATTCGCCCTTGGATGGGGTCCCCCACTCCATCGATCGGCTCGTATCCACCAGGACGTGGGCGGTCAGGACCTCCTCTTCCTCGAACTGCTTGATGTAGAGCTGTCCGGATCGGCGATAGATGTTCCAATCCACCTGGCGCGGCTCGTCTCCAGGCACATAGTGGCGGTAGTCCACGAACTCAATGGACGTGCCCTTGTGCACGCTACGGCGATCGCCTTTGCCATAACCGGCCAGGCGCCTCCGGCTCACCAGCGACAGGCGCTCCAGTCGCTCGAGAAACGCCCCCTCGATGAGCGCTGCCGGCACGCGCTACTCCTCGCGCGTAGACGTGAGGATCTCCTGGATCACCCGATCCGCCGTGACGCCATCCGCATCCGCCTCAAAGTTCAGGATCACGCGGTGGCGCAGCGCGGGCAGGGCAACCGCGCGCAGATCTTCAAAGGCAACGTTGAATCGGCCTTCCAGGATGGCGCGGATCTTAGCGCCCAGCACCAGGGACTGGAGCCCGCGCGGGCTCGCACCGTACCGCACGAATCGCTTAACGGCGTCAGGCGCATCTGGACGCTCCGGGTGCGTGGCCGTGGTCAGGCGAACCGCGTACGCCAGGACGGGGCGAGCAATGGGTACTTCGCGGGCCAGCTCGATCATGGACAGCACGGTTGGCCCATCCGCCACGGAGCGCGCCTCCGGCCGATCCGTCCCGGTGGTTCGCTCCGCGATCATCAGGAGCTGCTCGTCCGTGGGATAGGTCACGTGCAGCTTGAAGAAGAACCGGTCTAGCTGGGCCTCCGGAAGCGGGTAGGTCCCTTCCATCTCGATGGGGTTCTGCGTAGCCATCACGAAGAACGGCCGCTCCAGCGAGTAGCTGGTCTTTGCCACCGTCACCCGCTGCTCTTGCATCGCCTCGAGCAGAGCGGATTGGGTCTTTGGAGTGGCGCGGTTGATCTCATCCGCCAGCACCAGATTGGCGAACAGCGGTCCCGGCTGGAACTGAAATGCCCGAGCGCCGGCCTCCTCTGACATCACCGTGGTCCCGGTGATGTCCGCCGGCATCAAGTCCGGCGTGAACTGTACGCGGCTGAACGAGAGGTCCAGCACATCGCTGAGGGTGCGCACCAGCATGGTCTTTCCCAGCCCGGGCACGCCCTCCAGCAACGCGTGCCCACCCGCCAGCACGCACGTCAAAATCCCGCGTACCACCTCATCCTGGCCCACAATGACCTTGGCGATCTCTTCCTCGATGGCGCGGGCGGTGGCAATGAAGTCAGCGGGTACGAGCTGGCTTGGAGCTACGGCCATTTCAGACTCTTTCTGGGCTGTTGATATCAGGTGGCTGGGGGTATGGCGGCTGTGGACTGCGGCTCAAAGGAAGGGTACCGGCCCCATCCGCGGCCACACTAGAAATCCTTCAGGAGGGGCGGCTACTTGCCGGGGGTCAGGCTGGTGAAATAGTCCTTCACCAGATCCTTCATCCCAATGGGAATGTAGCTACTCTCCAGGCTCTGCACGGCCTTCTCCTGGTAACGCGCGTGCACCTGGGCATAGTCCACCCGCGCGTCGTTGCGCGTGGCATCCTCAAGATTCGGGTTCTGAAGCGCCTCAGTGGGCTCAAACGGCTGATCCTGATTGATCCGCTCCTGGCGCGAGGAAGCAAAGATCGGGTCGTAGACCTCTTCACCGCGCGTATTGGGATTGGCACCGGTTCCGGCGCCAGAGCCGCCCGGCTTTTCACCCGGCTGCCCGCCCTGGCTGCCGGGTGTACCGCGCCCGCCGGCTTCATCGCCCTGATCACCCTCGCCACCAGCCCGCCCTGAGCCTGGCTGCCCACTGGCGGACTGCCGGCCCTGTCCTTGCTGGCCCTCGCCGCTCTGATTGCCCCGCGCCGATTGGCCGGACTGTCCGGACTGCCCAGGCTGGCCACGGGCCTGCTGGGACGAACGGCTGATCGCGGAGCGGCTCTGCTGCGACTGTGCCAGCGCGCGCTCTCGCTGATTGGCGGCCCTGAGCTGGCCTGATGCCCGTTCTAGCTGATCGGCGGCGTTCTGGAGGGCGCCCTGGGCCCCCTCCCCGCCCTCTCCTGATTGCTCGAGCGCATTGGCAGCCTGGCTCATGCTCTGGCCAAGTCCCTGGTTCCCGCGCGAGGCCCGCTGCCCGGACTGGCGGAGGGAGCGTGCAAGGCGTGCGCGCTCCGAGTCAGACATCTGGTCAAGTCGCTCGCTGATCTGCCGCAGATCGTCCGCGGCCTGCTTGTAGTCAGCCCGGGCCAGGCTGGAGCCCATCTGGCGCGTGTTGGGATCCTGCGCCAGAGCACCCGCAAGCGCTGACAGCGCATCTTCCAGGTCCGCGCCGCCCGTCCCGGCAAGCGTCTGGAGCCGCTGCTCCAGCGCCGCCAGCGCGGCTAGAGATTCCTCGCTGCTCGACGATCGCTGATCCAACCCCTTCGCCGCGTCGCGCAGCGCCTCTTCGATCTGTCGGAGGTCCTCGCCCTGGCTATCAGCCGCTGCTGCCGCGACCTGGTCTGCCAGTTTGCTCAGCCGCTCCGCCTCCAGTTTCACGGCCTGTTGGACCTGCTCCCGCTGTCGGACGACGCGGCTCATGGAGTTGGGTACCAGCACGAGCGCCACGGCCAGAATGGTCAGCGCCGCCAGCGTAATAAGCTCACGCCGGGCCAGCTTGATGGGAAACGCCTCCAGTGGCTCCGTGCCGGAGAAGTGCTGGAGCGCGTCACGAAGCTGGAGACCCTGCATCATGGCACCGATGGAACCGGCTGAGCTGCCCCCTGCCTGAATCTCGACGGCCGTGGTCAGCCGTTCCTTAAGGCCCAGCTCACGGTCAGCAGCGCGCGCCAGGCGTGCCATGGGCGGACGCCATGCCACGGTCCAGACGGCCACGGCGCTGAGCAAGAGCAATGGCACGGCAATCAGCCCGGCCGCGGGAACCAGGTAGGGAAAGACGCGCGCACCGAGCAGCCACACACAGTCCAGCGCCAGGCCCACGATGAGCAGTCGGACCGCCCAGACCACCAGCCACTGGAGCTTGAACATGCGGCGAACCAGCGCCAACCGGCTCCACAGCTCGGCTCGCTCGGCCTGACTCGCGACGGCAGCGCTGCTCACCGGCGTGGAGCCGATCCAGCCAGCAATCGGACCCATCGGTACGACCGCAGCCGGTGGCAGGGGTCAATGGCCACGCCGCTCAGCGTGAGCAATGTCGCGATCATCACCACGTACAGCACCATCGTCAACAGCCAGCGCGGGTAACGCACAAGACCCAGCCCAATGACATCCTGCTGAATACTCTCCAGCAGACCCCGATACTGGAACGGTAACACCTGGGCCACCTGGCCGGCGACTTGATCAGGCACGGAGAGCAGGGCGACCCAGGGATTGAGCGCCAGGAGCGGCCGCACACTGGACTCCGCGGAGACCGATGCGCCAACGATGTACGCGGCCAGCGTGCCCCACCCTAGGAGCGTGACCACCGTGTAAGTGTACAGCGCCGCCACGGCGGAGCTGCCGGCCCGCGCCGAACAAAACAGCCCGATGGAGACGAACAGCAGCAGCGATGCCAGCAGCAACAGCGTGGTCAGCAGCACGTCTACCGCGGCGGTGCCCCCGAACATCCAGGAGACCGCGAAGCCAGGCAGCGCCGTGCACACGACCAGACCCACGAACACCACGGCCGCCGCCAGCTTGCCAAGCACGATCGATCGCGGTAGCAGGCCACTTGAGAGGAGCAGATCGAAGGTCCCAGCCTCGCGCTCGCCGCTGACGGCGCTGCTTGCCACGGCTGGAGCCACGGTTGCGATCGCAGACATGAGGCAGGTCGCCATGGCAAAGAAGAGGAAAACCCCTCGGTAGCCCGTGACGAGCTGCGACATCGTGGTCGTAGTCCCGCTCGCCACGCTCTGCCCGATTGAGGGGACGATCGTCGGCACACTGGTGATCAGCAGCCAGAAGCTAGCCTGCACCAGACCGATGAACAGCACCACGGCCATCGTCAACACCGCGTACGTGAGCTTTCCCTGCAGACGAGATTGCAGTTCGGTAGACATGACAGCGGCCCAGCTCATGCGGAGCGTCGCTCCCCGTTGTCGTCAGCCCGGACAGCGGCGGAAAGCGCCGCGGACACCTCGTCAAGATCGCGCGGACCACGGCCAAACTGCGCCACGTTTGCTCCGGACTGCACCACCGCGGCCAGGACCGACGAGAGCCCGCCCTGATCCCCATCAAACACAAACGACAGGCCCCACTCCTCCTGCTCCACGCCCGTCACCCCAGGCAGCGTCGTCAGCAGCTCGCTCACGGCCTCCCGCGCCTCGAATACGTCAAGCCAGACGCGCTGTCGCCCAGAGCGACCGGCTCGAAGCGCGTCCTCGATCGGCGCCACGCTGATGATCTGTCCCTCCACCAGCACGGCCACGGAATCGCACATCTGCGCCAGATCCGCAAGGAGGTGGCTGGAGATCAACACCGTGGTGCCCATGCCGCGGATCTCGCGCAGCACCTCCGTAAGCTCCAACCTGCCACGCCCGTCCAGCCCCCCCAATGGGTCGTCCAGAACCAGGAGCGGCGGGTTGTTCAGCAACGCTCGGGCCAGCGCCAGGCGCCGACGAGCGCCGCGTGACAGCCGCGCCGCTTCCGTGTGCCGCGCATCGTACAGGTCCACCACCCGTAGCATGGTCTCCACCGTGCTCCGACGCTCCCACTGCGAGACTCCTCCGGCACGAGCGAAGAACTCCAGGTATTGCAGGATCGTCAGGCGCGGATACACCCCAAGCTGATCAGGGACAAACCCAACCTGCCGTCGTAGCTCCGCCGCGTTTCGGCGCGGGTCCAGGCCCAGTATCTGCACGGTGCCGGCGGACGGAAACTCCAGCCCGGCAACGAGTCGGAGCAACGTGCTCTTGCCGGAGCCGTTGGGTCCAATCAGGCCCAGGCTCGCGCCCTCTGGCACCCGCAGGGTCACTCGGTCCAGGATTGGGCGGCCATTGCCCAGCAACACGGTAGCGCCGTCTAACTCAATGGGCTGCACGGCGGTCCCTAGCGCATCACACCCGAGGCGGTGACGTCAAACCGAGAGAACGTCACCCCTGAGACCCCGGAGTCCGGCGGCGCGCGAAACGTGTATCGCACGCGTATGTCACCCACCGCGGATACGTACGGCTGGGGATCACGCAGCAGGTTCCTGCCGAAAGCCACGGTGCGATCCTCCCACTCGGACGTGCGCCAGTTGAACACGGAGAGCTCGCCGATCGGGACGGTCAACGTCTGCGGTCCACGGAGTCGGCCATCCAGGTTGAAGTAGAGTCCGTCAAGCAGGAAGCGGTCGTTGGCGGTGGGGAGCGAGAACTGCAGCGCCACCGACTCGCCATTGCCCAGCTCGTAGCTGCCGTATTGCTGCCGATTCAGCGTGGTGGCGCCGAGCTGGCGGCGGGTGATGGTCGTCGGCGGCAGCTCGCCCTCGTAGCCCTTCGCGAGACCTATCGGCAGCGTCTGGATGAGCAAGCTGTTCTCCACGGAAGCCGGTCGCGACTCACCCACCGTGATCGGTACGTTCAAAGACTCCACCCAGCCCAGGATGAGCGGACCGCTCATGTCCAGGCGAGAGAAGTTGAAGCCAGCGCCAAACGCGGAGTCCAGGATATCTCGCCGGGCCGCGTCAGATGGCTTCTTGCCGGCCGCGGCGTTCGGGTACAGCGTGTTGGAGAAGGAGCTCGGGGGGCCAAAGCCAGCCTTGGCCGCGGTCGGCAGAGGGATGGAGACCTCGCGGGACTCGCCCGCCTTGAAGTCGCCCAACCTGGTGACCTCGAAGTCAATGATCACCGCAACGTCAGACACGGGCGTGTCCAACCCGTTTGCGATGGACCCCACAAGCTGGCGTCCCTCGACTCGGAGATCGGAGTCAAGCAGACCCGCAATCGGCGCCGGACCATCGACCAGGAATGTGCCGAGATTTCCACCGTTGAGCTGCAGCGAATCAAGCTCCGGCATGTCGCCGCCGGCAACTCGGAATGCCCAGCCACCGGGGTCGGCCTGCGCATCCCGAGGGAATGGGTAAAGGAGCCCGCTGATCAGCGTACGCTCACCGCCACGCACATTGAACGCCCCGGTCTGGCGCGTGAGCATGCTGACGTACGTCCGCGAGAAGGCTGGCGCGTGCCCGTTCGCGCGTACCACTGAGATCTTGTTCAGCACCACGTCGCTGTCCTGCGCCGCGCCGGCGAGGGCGAAGGCCGCCACGGAGCCCACCAGGGTGAGCGCCGGAACCGTGTAGAGCGACCAGCGGAGCTGCCCAAAGCGGCTCAGCACCACGTAGTTGAGCGGCCCAACGACTACAGCAAAGCCCAGGAGCAGCCAGATCAGCGGTCCGACGGCGGGAGACGGAAGCGCGCTGACATCCACAAGCGCGGCGCGTGGCATCCGTCCCCATCCGGTGAACGTGGCGGATGCGGATGAGCTGGAGCCCATGCCACCCGCCGCGTGGGCCAGAACGTATCGCCAGACACCGGCGGAGCCGGTCCAGCTTCGGAGCGGCTCTACTGACGGGTCTACCGCCAGGTAGAGAACGGTGCCCAGGCCGCGGCGGGCTGCCGCGATCAATGGCACGCCGTCTTGTTCCACAACCACCGAGCCATCCGAAACGATGCCCTGGGACACGAGCCACGGTCCCTGGACTGCAAGCGGAACGCTCTCGAACTCCGCCAGCGCACTGAGAGAATCCAGGCTGGTCAGCCCGCTCACCTTCACCGGCAACAAAGCAGGTGGCAGGGTTCCCATCGTCCGCTGCCACGTCGGCCCGCCGATCACCACCAGCAAGCCGCCGCTGTGCACCCAGGTGGAGAGGGCGGCGCGCTGACTCTCCAGCATGGAGCCCGTGGAGATATTGTCGAAGACCAGGCAGTCCAACGAGGACAAGAGCTGGGGCCGCGTGGGCAAGTCGGCGACTTCCAGGTGGGCGATGCGAGCGCGGCGCAGCGGCGCCGGCAGCTCAACGCCTGCCAGGTAGTCCAGCGCGGGTCCATTGCGTGAGAGCACCCCGCACAGCAGGTCACCGGTGGCAACGCGTGAGAGCTGGACCTCCTGCTCCGCCACCACGTTTCCACCCTCTACCAGGCGAGCGAATATCTTTTGCGTGTTCGTGCGTAGCTCCGCCTCCAGCGTGATCCGCTTGTGCGACCGACGCGGGAGAATTGCCGGGGCCACGTACACGGTGGGCGCCCGCATGAACGGGCTCCGCGTGGCGGCCGCGTCAGTGACGGCGATCTGGATCTCGCCGTCGAGGTCGGCACCATCATTCCGCAGATCGACTTCGATCGGAAGCCAGCCACCGATCTTACCAATCCCGTCGAATCCGGCCCTGACGGTCATCTGCGCCGCCGACGCTGCACCAACTGGAGCGGGCGCCGCGCCGAGCGCAGTGAGGCCCACAAGCGCCAGGAGGGCTAGCCAGTACCTCAAGTTACGCGCCGTCACCGACTGGGTGCCAGGTGGCAGGAGCGCAACGGCGCCCGCTGCTCGGCAATGTACCGCGGCACGGGCCGGGGCCCGCGTCGGTCCCAAGTACGCCAAACAGTACCACGGACGGGCTCCCAAGTCCATGAATCGCGCGCAGCCTCGCGCTGGGTGCACCGGGTGCGGGGCCGCACACGAGGCGCACCCCTTTAACGGAGCAGCGCGGCAATCGGATCAGTGAGTTGAGTGGGGGAGATGCCGGCAGTACAATCCGCACGTCGCCTGGGCAACCCATCGGGGGTCTGGTGATGTTCTCGGAGGTTCCACTATGTGGCGTGAGCGCGTGACAAGACGTGCAATGATGCAGCGGACGGCCGCACTGGCCGCCCTTGGGGGGCCGTTGGCGCTCCTGACCGCGTGCGGCCAGTCCGCCGCCCCGGCCAAACCCGCCGCGCCGGCCCAGGGCAGCGCGCCCGCCCCCACCACGGCTCCCGCCGTGAAGCCCGCCGAATCCAAGCCAGCGGAGGTCGCCAAACCCGCGGAGGCGAAGCCGGCTGCCGCCGCGAAGCCCACCGCGCCGGAGGACCTCCAGGTCCTCGCCACCGGGGCACCCAAACGCGGCGGCACCCTCAAGGCTGTGGTGGTCAATGACTTCGTCACCATGTGGCCGGCCATCACCACCGGTCCGACAGCCCGCATGTGCTACGACTGGCTCGTTCGCTGGGCCAAGGGCGCGGACGGCAAGTGGGGGCCCGCTCCGATGCTGGCCGAGTCTTGGGACATCACAGACAAGGCCGCCACGTTCAAGCTCCGTCGCGGCGTCAAGTTTCACGACGGCTCCGACTTCAACGCGGAGGCCGTCCGCTGGAACGTTGAGACCTGGATCAAGCACCCCAAGTCGCTCGCGAAGTCGGACCTGGCCTTCATCGCCACCGATACACCAGCCGAGGTGGTGGATGACTACACCGTAAAGATCAACCTGAAGGCGCCCGCTGGTCCCCTGCTAGCCACGCTGTCCAACGCGTTCCGCACCACCGGCATCGTGTCCAAGACCGCCTACGAAAAGCTCGGCGATGCCGGCCTGAATCTCCAGGCGGTCGGCACCGGTCCCTTCATGTGGGAGAGCTTCCAGAGTGGCGCCCAGCTTGTGGTCAAGAAGAACCCCAACTACTGGGCCAAGGGGGCGGATGGCCAGCCGCTGCCGTACCTGGACGGCGTCACGTACCGCTTCGTCCCGGATGATTCCGTCCGTTTCACCGAGGTTCGCTCCGGCAACGCCGACATCTGCGAGCTGATCCGCGGCCGAGACGTGCCGGCCGTGAAGCAGGATCCCAATCTAGTCTACTTTGAAGATCCCACGGCGGGGATCCTTCACCGGTTCTTCTTCAATGGCAAGCAGGGCATCTTCAAGGACAACCTGAAGCTCCGCCAGGCCATCCACCACGCCTTTGACCGCGAGGCCATGGCCAAGGCGCTCGGCGCAGGCCTGGGCGCAGTCCAGTACTACGAGCTCACTCCGGCCGCTGTGGGGTTTGACGCCACCCTGCCAAAGTACGAGTTCGATCTGGACAAGGCCAAGAAGCTGATAGCGGAGTCTGGCGTGAAGACTCCGCTGGACGTGCGGCTCACGGTGATCACCCGCGAGATCGACCAGCAGCAGGCCCAGATGATGGCCCAGATGCTGGACAAGATCGGCATCAAGATCAACATCGAGTCGCTGGAGCGCGTCGCCTGGGGTCAAAAGGTGCGCCAGGCCAACGACTTCGAGATGGCCACCCAGCGGACGGACTCCCGCATCGATCCAGATCAGATGACGCTGCCGTGGTCGGCGGACGGCCCCGCGGCGTACATCCGCACTGACGCTCCGGGCGTCAATTCCTGCCTGGACGAGGGGCGCAGCACGACCGATGCCACCAAGCGACAGGCTATCTACGCAAAGTGCCAGACCGCCATGCACGACTCGGCATTCTGGGGCCACATGTGGCTGCTCAAATGGAACTACCTGATGAACAAGCGGGTCAAGACCCCCGCCCCGTTCTTCCAGGAGATGTGGATGGAGGAGACCCTCTTCCTGGAGGGTTGATCCCGCGAATTACCGAATCCCGTCATCCGTGGGGTGGGCACCGCGTCCCACCCCACGCCTGTGCTCAGGAGACCCCATGCCCGGACCTCTCGACGGCCTCCGCGCCCTGGACTTCACCGTAGCCCTTGCTGGACCATTCTGCGGCTTGCTGCTGGCCGACCTCGGCGCGGACGTCATCAAGATAGAACCGCCGGATCTAGACGCGCATCGCTCCGGCGGCATCGAGAAATACGGCGGCGAAAGTCCCCACTTTCTAGTGGTCAACCGCAACAAGCGCGGCATGAGCCTCGATCTCAAGGTGGACTCTGCCCGCGAGGTCTTTTACCGCCTGGTCAAGAGCGCCGACATCCTGGTGCAAAACTACCGTCCCGGTGTGATGAAGCGGCTCGGCGCGGACTATGAGACGCTCCGCAAGATCAATCCAAGGCTGATCTATTGCTCGATCTCTGGCTTCGGAGCGGGCAGCCCTTACGAGGATCTGGCCGGCCTGGACCTCATTGCCCAGGGCATGAGCGGCTTGATGAGCGTCACCGGCGATCCAGAAAGCGGTGCGCCCGTCAAAGCCGGGACCCCGGTCACCGATATGGGCAGCGGCATGTACGGCGTCATCGGGATCCTCTCGGCGCTGTACCACCGCGAGAAGACCGGCGAGGGCCAGGCAGTAGAGGCCACCCTGCTGGATACGCCGCTCTCCTGGCTCACCTGGCGCGCCTCTGAGTACTGGGCATATGGTGAGGCGCCCGGTCCCCAGGGCAGCGGTCTTGGGGCGTATCGCGCTTTCCAGGCGTCGGACGGCCGCTGGGTCAACATTGGCCCCACCCACCGATCGTGGAGGGCAGCCTGCGAGGTGCTCGGCGTCCCGGAGCTCATTGATGACGAGCGATTCAAAAACCAGACCGCCCGCCACGAGCACCACAAGGAGCTGTCCGCGCTGTTCCAGGAGGCGTTTCGAAAGCACGACGCTGCCTACTGGATCGATGCGTTCAAGGGCGTTGGTATCCCCACCGGACCCATCAAGACGATCGACGAGGTCCTGGAGAACGACCCACACGTGAAGGCGCGCGAGATGGTGGTGGAAGTCCAGCACCCGCTGTTCGGCACGCAGAAGGCACTGGGCGTCCCGGTAAAGCTATCCGCCACGCCGGGCGCCGTCACCCGCGCGGCACCAACGCTGGGACAGCACAATGAAGAGCTGTTGCGAGAGCTCGGCTACTCGGCGGAGGAGATCGCGGCCCTCAGGACCGGCGGCGCGATCAGTTAGCAGCGTCTGGCCGGCGGCCGGGCCGCCGGTCCGGCGCGTTCGGCCGTACGTCCACCCACTCACGCTCGCGCATGGGCAACCCCGCCCTACGGCGGATCACCTGCTCGCGGAGATAGGCGGGCGTGGGGACGTAGGGCAGATTGCGCCAGGCCGGGCCGCTGCTGGGCTCCATGGTGGCCCCCCCATCTGACGCCCACACCTCGATGTCATCGGGTGCCTCCGTAGCGGCGCCGCTCAGCAGCCAGTTCCTCCGTAGCGTCCACTGTCCAGAGTGCGCCGTACGCATGGGTCGCCACCGCGCGCCGTGGAGCTCAATGCAGTCCTCAGCTACGACGACCACGCCGTCCAGCTCGAATGGAAACAACGGCTCTGCCATACCAGATCGCTGTCATTCTAGCCTGGGAGTTGACGGCACGTTCCCGTTGTGCCACATTCCCGCGCTAGCGTTGAACCAGACCGGTTGGAGGAGAGAATCGTGAGTCGCTCGGTGGTGATCAGCGGGGCGGCCGAGGGCATTGGGCTGGCGATGGCCCGCCTGTTTGCCGAGGCGGGTGACCGCGTAGCCATGCTGGATTTCAACGCCGCCCGGCTGGACGCCGCCGTCGCGGATCTGGCGGAGGACGGGCTTGACGTCTTCGGCCACCAGACGGATGTGCGCCAGTCCAGCGCGGTGCAGGCGGCGTTCGCCGAGGCAGTAGCCCGCCACGGCGGCGTGGACGTGGCCATCAGCAACGCTGGCGTCTACCCAAACTCCCCGGTCGTGGATCTGGAGGAGGACGAGTGGGACCGGGTGATGGACACCAACCTCAAGGGTACCTTCCTCTTCTGCCGCGCCGCCGCCCGCCAGATGATCGCCCAGGGTAGCGGCGGCAAGATCTGCACCATGGCCAGCGGGGCATCGCGCTCAGCCAGACGCGGCGGTGCCCACTACTGCGCGTCCAAGGCCGGCGTTGTGCTCTTCAGCCAGGCGCTCGCCCTGGAGCTCGCGGAGCACCGGATCAACGTGAACATCGTGGCCCCGGGCTTCGTGGATGTGGGCGATCGCCCGGGAGTCTCCGCCCCGTACCGGGCCGCGATCACCCAGGGGATCCCCTGGGGACGGGCCGGGCGGGCAGCGGACATCGCCCAGGCCGTACGCTGGGTCTGCTCCGCGGAGGCCGACTTCCTCACCGGCGCGTACATTCCCGTGGACGGCGGAGCCTCAGCCGGCCGCTTCTTCTTGCCGCTGAGCACCTAGTGCCGGCCCGTATCAGCCGGCGAGCAGCGCTCGGGGGCTGGCTGCTGGCAATCACCGGCGCGGCCGTCGGGTGCGCTTCCCCGGCGGAGCCCGACTCCCCCCGGCCCGAACCGACACGACAGTCGGCGCGTCCGACGCCAACACTCCGCGCCACAAGTCGCCCGCGCGACGCGACGCCCACCGCGGTGCCAGCACCGGCAACCCCCGCCGGCGCGCTGCGCCGTGGGGGCACGCTGCTGCTCCATATCCCCGAGTCGCCCACGCTATGGCCGTTCGTCGGTAGCCTGGCAAACCAGATCGCGCACCAGTTCATCTACAGCCAGCTCACCCGCTACAGCCCCGGACGCTTCCAGCCAATTCCTGACCTGGCGGAGAGCTGGACACCATCTCCAGACGCCACCCGCTGGACCTTCAAGCTACGGCGGGGCGTGACCTGGCACGACGGCGCGCCGTTCACGTCTGAGGACGTCCGATTCTCATTGGACGTCTACCGCAACCCGGCAACGGGCACGTCCCTTCGACCCTACCTGGCGCCGATCGTCAGCGTCGAAGCGCGAGACCCGCATGAGGCGGTGATCGCCACCGACTCACCCATGTCCTCGCTGCCAGAGCTGCTGGCCTTCCACTGCCCCATGCTCCCGCGGCACCGGCTCGAAGGCCGGGAGCTCGGGAAGCCCGATGCCACGTTCACACGGGCGCCAGTCGGGACGGGACCGTTCAAATTCATCGAACATCGCGCGGGTATGCGGTTGGCGCTGGCTGCCAACGAATCGTTCTACCTGGGCCGTCCGCGCGTAGATGGAGTCACCCTCTTCGTCATCAATGTGCAGAGCGCGGCGTTGTCCCGGCTCCGGTCCGGTGAGCTGCACGTGGCGCTGATTGCACCAAACCAGATTGACGCCATCCGCCATAGCTTTGACATCGCGGTGGAAGAGATCCCGCAGACGGACGTGCGGCTGTTCGGCGGCAATCACCGGCACCCACGGACGGGACGGCTTTTCGGGGAGCCAGCCGTTCGGCGCGCGATCTCCCACGCCATCGACCGTCCACGACTGGTGGAGAACGTGACCCGCGGCCGCGCCGCACTCGCGGCAGGGCCGGTCCCGGCGATTCTTCAGCCGTGGGTCAACCCTTCAGTGGATCCGGTCCAGTTCGACCCGGAGAAAGCGTCCAGGCTGTTGGCTGAGGCGGGATTCAAGCCGGGGACCGGCGGGATCCTCCAGCGGGACCGCGAGCCGCTTTCCTTCAGTTTCATGGGCGAGCTCGGCGCCGGTGACCGCGAACAGGCCGGGCTGCTGATCCAGCGGCAGCTCCGGGACGTGGGCATCGACGCGCGGCCGGAGCTCCACCCGTTCGACACCTTCATGGAACGCTGGCGGGTTCGGCGCGATTTCGAGGCGGCCAACTGGTACTACGTGACGCCCCCAACGGCCGACCTTGCCCTCCACTGGACCACCGACGCGCCGCTCAACGAGTGGGGGTACAGCAACCCGGAGGTAGACCGACTCTGCGCCGCGGGACGATCGGAGCTTGACCCGGAGAAGCGGCGGGCCACCTTCCACAAGGTCCAGGAGATCCTGGCCCAGGACCAGCCGGTGGCCCACCTGTACTGGCCCGCGGAGCTCCGGGCCGTGAGCAACAAGGTCCGCGGCCTGCCCCAGCTACCGTACCGATTCCTGGGTTCGGCCTTACACGAGGTGTCGGTTGGCTGACGTCGCGGGGACCAGACTGCGTAAGCGCGTTGAACCGGCAGCGATACCGTAGTCCGCCGCTATCCGCCGAACTCCCAGCGGACGGCCGCCCGCAGCTTCTCGATAGGGATGCCGCTGCCGGGATCCAGCGCCATCGCCTCCTCCAGGATCGCGTTCTCATCCCCCAGCGCCGCGTAACCGCGGTAGCGATCCAGGTGCTCCCGGCCAAGCGAGCGACAGAGAAGACTCACCCAGTTCACCACCTCAAACGGCTCCTGCCGCTTGTGAACCGCCTTGACGAGTGTGCGGTGGCAGCCGTGGTAGATGGAGACCACCGCGTTCGCGCCCACGCGCCTCCCCTCGCTCAATAGCTCATCCAGCGCGGTGTCCAGCGCGCCAGGCGCCGTAATCTGAGCGCACGTATACCCGTACACGTGCTGATTGGTGCCCATCACTTCCAATCCGGGGATCGCTCGCAGGATGGCGGGGACATCCTCAGTGACCGTGTCGCCGGGGTACAGCGCGGCGTGTTCTTCCAGTACCACCCGCAGCGGGACCGGTCGCAGCTTCGGGCGCAAAACGTCCAGGTTGCGCAGGATCAGCCGGCTGAGATGATTGATCGGGAACTCGTGCTCCAGGTAACTGGCGCCAAAGTCATTGAAGTGCACCTCACAGGTGGGGCACCAGGAGACCACCTCCTTGGGCTGGAGGCTGGCGAAGTTGGTGAGCGTATTGCGCGACACGGTCTCTGCCGCGTCCAGACCCACCCGGAACTGCTTGATCCCGCAGCAGTTGGCCCCGCCACCCACGGTGGCGTAGTTGATGCCCAGCTCGTCCAGGATCTCCATGACCCCCAGGGCGATGTGCGGCGTCCGCACGATGTTGCAGCCCATGTAGAAGACCAGGTCCGCACGAGCATCAGCCGGCGGCCGTCGCGTGTACCATGTGGGCTCGCCTGCGCCAACCTGGAGCTTCAGGGAGAGGTCCACCAGGTGGTAGTCACTGGCCGCCGGCCGCTTGCCCGCGGCGCGGTCGCGCGTGAGCTTGGCCAGACGCATCATGTGGTACGGGTCAACGCCGTCCTCACAGACCTCCCGACAGTGGGCGCTGCCAGCACACGCATCAAGGAAGAGGTTGGCGGCAGGCAGCCCTTGTCCACCTCGGAGCACGTCCACGATACCGGCCGCCACCCGCTCCGCGCTGACTCCCTCCCGCGACTGCTCGGGCACAAACCGGTACGAAGGACACACCTCCACGCACTTGCCGCACGCCGTGCACTTCGCCAGGATATCGTCCGTCGTCTCCGCCAGGAACTGCCGCTGCGTCACCATGTCCACCACCCCCTGCTCCCTAGCCCGATCAACTTGAGCCCGCCGACCTACGCCGCCCGCTCGAACAGCGCCGCGATCCCCTGACCGCCGCCGATGCACATGGTCACCAGCGCGTAGCGGCCGCCTACACGCTCCAACTCGTAGAGCGCCTTCACCGTCAGGATGCAGCCGGTGGCGCCAACGGGGTGTCCCAGCGAGACGCCGCTACCGTTCACATTGGTGCGGTCCAGTGGCAGGCCCAGATCGCGCACAACCGCCAGAGCCTGCGCCGCGAACGCCTCGTTGAGCTCGATCACGTCCAGGTCCCCCACCGACAGGCCGGCCTTCTCGAGAACCCGCCGCACCGCCGGCACCGGTCCAATCCCCATGATGCGGGGCTCCACGCCAGCGTGGGCGTATGCCAGCATGCGGGCCATCGGCCGATACCCCCTCCGTTCGGCTGCCCGCCGCTCCATCAGCACCACCGCCGCCGCCCCATCATTGATGCCGGAGGAGTTGCCGGCCGTCACCGTCCCGCTCTTTGAAAAGGCGGGGCGGAGCTTCGCCAGGCCGTCCATGCTCGCATCCGGCCGCACGTGCTCGTCCTGGTCAAAGGTGAGCGAGCCGCCGCGCACGGGTAGCTCCAGTGGCAGTATCTGATCACGAAAACGTCCCTCCGCGATCGCAGCGGAGGCGCGCCGGTGGCTCTCCACCGCCAGCGCATCCTGCGCCTCGCGGGTGAGCCCCCACTGCTCGGCGATGTTCTCGGCCGTGATGCCCATGTGGCAGTCGTCGAACGGATCATTCAAGGCGGCTGCCATCGCATCCACCGCCGGGGTTTCCCCCATGCGCGCGCCCCAGCGCATGCTCGGTAGCCAGTACGGACCGCGGCTCATCACCTCCGCGCCGCCAGCCACGGCGCCATCCGCGTCACCCAGGAGGATCGTCTGTGCCGCCGTCACCACGGCCTGGAGTCCGCTCCCGCACAGACGGTTAAGCGTGAGCGCCGGAGTGTCAATGGGCAGGCCACCCTTGAGCGTTGCGACCCGTGCCAGGTACATGTCGTGGGCGTCCGTGTGCATGACGTTGCCAAACACCACGTGGCCGATCTCCGCGCCGTCTACACCCGCCCGGCGGACCGCCTCACGCGTCACAGCAGCGGCCAGCTCCGTGGGAGGTTTGTCCTTGAGCGCTCCGCCGTACTTGCCAATGGCCGTCCGTACGCCGCTGAGCACCACCACTTCACGGTCCGTCATCTCACCACTCCCACCTGACCCGATCCGGCCGCCCGCCGCCTGTGAATCTGGCCCAACTTTACCCCAAGCCGAAAATCCGCCTCCGGGACCCATCAACAACTGCGGAGACCTGCCGATAGTACCTGTAGGGACGAAGCGGAACCCCCCACGCAGACGTGGGCTCTGCCTGCGCGACGATCGCGCGGCGACGAGATGGACGCTCGGGCTTCAGCAGCCCGCGTAGTCAACCAGCAGCGAAGCAGGCAAGGCCGGTGAAGGGAAGAGAGGATAGGTCGGATGGAGCACATTCAGACGGTAGTCGAGCGGGCGCAGCAGGGCGATGGGGCAGCGTTCACAGAGCTCTACGAGGAGTACGCTCCACAGATCTACCGCTATCTGTTCCGCCACCTGGGCGGCTCGCGCGAGGCCGCTGAGGATCTGACCGCGGAGGTCTTTGTGAAGGTGCTGGAACGGCTCGAGAGCTTCCAGTTCCGCGGCCTCCCGTTCTCCGCCTGGCTGTACCGCATCGCCCGCAATCACATGATCGACTACATCCGGGCACGCCCCAAGGCCACAATTGGCTCGCTGGAGGGCGCCCCGGAGATCGCTGAAGCCCGCGCTGAGAAGGTGATAGACCTCCAGCTAGACCGACACGAGATCAGGTTTGCCCTGCAGAAGCTCACCGTGGAACAGCGCCACGTGGTGGCCTACCGGTTCCTTGACGGCCTGTCCACCGCCGAGACCGCGAGCGCCCTTGGCAAGACTGAAGACGCCGTGAAAAAGCTGCAGGCGCGCGGCTTGATCCAGCTTCGACGGATCATCGAGCAGAGCCGGCAGCTAGACCCGGCACCGGCCCAGCCGTACAAGCGGGCGCGCACGGCCCGGGTGGCGGAGCCGGTAGCCGCGCTGGCCTGACAAGCGAACCTGGCCCGAGTTACCCGACGACCAGGTTGAGGATCCGACCGGGCACGTAGATCGCCTTGCGAATCTGCTGACCCTCGATCAAGGACTTGATCCGGGGCAGGTCAAACGCCAGGGCCTTCACCTGGGCCTCGTCATTCCTCAGCGCGGCCGGGATGCTCACGGTGCCACGGGGCTTCCCATTGATCGTGACCGCAATCGTCAGCTCGTCGTCCGCCGCCAACCTCTCGTCCCAGGCCGGCCACGCCTGCTGGTGAACGCTGTAAGGCAGCCCCAGGACCTCCGTCCACAGCTCCTCGGTCACGTGTGGCGCGCTCGGCGCCAGCATCAGGAGCATGGTGCGAACCGCCTCTGACCAGGCGTCCGCGGAGACCGAGCCTCGTACCTCTTGCATCGTGTTGGCCAGGCTCATCAGCTTGGCCAGCATGGTGTTGTAGCGGAACTTCTCCTGATCGTCCGTCACGTCCCGCAGCGTCTGGTGGAGCTGACGCCGCAGCCGGGTGTCTGCCTCGCCGCTGCCCTTACCGGCATCGGGATCCGTTGCCAGTGACCAGACGCGCCCCAGGAACTTGGACACGCCGCTGATGCCCTGCGGGTTCCACGGCCCGCCCCCGTCCCAGGGTCCAATGAACATCAGATAGCACCGGACGGTGTCCGCACCAAGTGTCTGCACGTACTCATCTGGGTTCACCACATTGCCGCGGCTCTTGCTCATCCGGAATCCATCCGGCCCCAGAATGATGCCCTGGTTGAACAAGCGCGTGAACGGCTCTGAGAACTCCACCAGACCCAGATCCCGCAGTACCCGCACGAAGAACCGCGAGTACAGCAGGTGCATCACGGCGTGCTCCACGCCACCCATGTACTGGTCCACCGGTAGCCAGTACTTAACCTTCTCCGGATTGAATCCCGGAGGCGCGTCATAGCGCGGGTCCGGATACCGCAGGAAGTACCAGGACGAGTCCATGAACGTGTCCATGGTGTCCGTCTCGCGGCGGGCCGCCCCCCCACACCGGGGACACGTAGCCCTCGTGAATGTGGGGTGGATCGCCAGCGGAGACTCGCCCGTGGGGCGGAACTCCGCGTCCTGCGGCAGTACCACCGGCAGCTCTGACTCAGGCACCGGCACCACGCCGCACGTGCTCTGGCAATACAGCATGGGGATCGGGGTTCCCCAATAGCGCTGACGCGAGATCAGCCAGTCGCGGATGCGGAAGTTGACTTTCCGCTGACCCACTCCTTGTCGCTCGAACCAGTCAGCGATGCGCTCCTTGGCCTCCAGAGAGGCCAGGCCATTGAATTCGCCAGAGTTCACCATCCGGCCAGGCGCCACATACGCCGCCGTGAGATCCGTACCGTCCCAATCCTCCGGAACAACCACAGGAACGACCGGCAGGCCATAGACCCCGGCAAACTCGAAGTCTCGTTCGTCGCTGGCCGGCACACCCATCACGGCTCCCGTGCCATAGGTCTGCAGCACGTAGTCCGCTATCCAGATGGGCACACGCTGGCCGTTGATGGGATTGATGGCGTACGAGCCCAGCGGCACGCCGGTCTTTGCCTTATCGGTGGCCAGGCGCTCTATCTCGCTCTGGCGCCTCGCCTGGTCCTGGTACGTCCGAACCGATTCCCGATTCTCAGGTGTGGTCAGCTCCTCCACCAGCGGATGCTCCGGCGCCAGGACCACCCAGGTCACCCCAAATACGGTGTCGATCCGCGTGGTGTACACCCGGATCTGGGTGCCCGGATCGCCCTCCACCGTGAAGTCGAACTCCACGCCCTCGGAGCGGCCAATCCAGTTGCGCTGCATGGTCTCCACGCGCTCGGGCCACTCGATCTGAGAGAAGTCCAGCAGCTCATCCGCGTAGTCGGTGATCTTGAAAAACCACTGCTCGAGATCGCGGCGGACCACTTCCGTCTCGCACCGCTCGCAGCGGCCTTCCACCACCTGTTCGTTGGCCAGCACCGTCTGGCAGCTGGGGCACCAATTCACAGGCGCCTTCGCTCGATAGGCCAGGCCCTTCTCGAACATCTTGATGAAAAACCACTGGTTCCACTTGTAGTATTCGGGCAGGCAGGCCGCTAGCTCCTTGGTCCAGTCAAAGCAGGCGCCGATCGTTCGGAGCTGGCCCTCCATCCGCACGATATTGGCCATGGTCCAGTCGTGCGGGTGGATGTCAGATCGGATCGCCGCGTTCTCCGCCGGCAGGCCAAAGGCATCGAAGCCCATGGGCATCAGCACGTTGAAGCCCCGCATCCGCTTGTAGCGCGCGTGGGCATCGGCGATGCCAAAGTTGTACCAGTGGCCTATGTGGAGGTCTCCCGAGGTGTACGGGAACATCACCAGCGCGTAGTACTTGGGCAGGTCGGCTCGCGGCTCGACCAGGTAAAGCCCCTCGTCCTCCCAGCGCCGCTGCCACTTGGACTCAAAGGAGCGGGGGTCATAACGCGCGGGTGCCACGGGGCTGGCCATGAAGCGGCTCCAGGAGGGTGACGTGAGGGTAGCAGGCGCGAGGTTGCGGGCCGAAATGATAGCGGAAGCCGGTCGCGTGCCCCGTGCTCGGCAGTTGTGTATGGTGCCCGCGTGCAGCCAGATCGCGGCGGTCCGTTTCGGCGGTGAGAGCTCCCCTGACCTCGGCCCATGCGCTCATGTCCGAGACGGTCGCGACGGCTAGGCTGGCGCGCGATCTGCCGGGGTTCTTGCGCTCGCCGATCTCGCTGGCCGAAGCGCGCGCAGGCGTGACCGCGCGGCTCGAAGGTCGCGCTCGGAGACTCCTGACCACCCTTGAGCGGGTAGTGTTTGCCGATCCACGTCACCCGTATGCTTGGCTCCTCAAGGTGGCCGGCTGCGAATCCGGGGACGTGCGGTGGTTCATCCAATCGGAAGGCGTGGAGGACGCGCTAAACCGCCTGGCCCGTGCTGGCGTGTATCTGACGTTTGAGGAGCTCAAGGGCCGCCAGCCTGTCACCCGGGGGAGCCAGACCCTGTCGCTTCGTGACGGCGAGCTGGGCAACGCCGTGCTGCGACCGCACTTCTCAGTGTTCACAGGCGGGTCCGGAGGACGACCAACCCGCGTGCCGCGTGCATTGTCCATGTACGACGGGGCCGCATCGCTCCTGGCCCTGGCTCTCTCCGCTCACGGCATCAGCCGTCGCCGCCACGTTCTGTGGCTCAATGGACCTGTGGACTGGCTTCTAATGCACGGCCGGCTCGGCGCGCGCGTGAGCGCGTGGTTCCACCCGGTTGCACCGTTAGCGCCGCGGATCCGTCTTGGCGCGCATCTGCTGGCCAGCATCGGCATGCTCGCCGGCCACCGTTTTCCGTCCCCTCGTCATCTGGATATCAGCGACGCCGAGCGCATGGTGCGCTGGCTGAGGCTGCATCAGATTCACAACGCGACCACGGTGATCAATGCGACGGCCAGCGCGGCCGTTCGAGTGGCGGGGGCGGCGCGAATGGCAGGTGAGCGGCTGGCCGGCGTCACATTCATCTGCGAGGCGGAGCCATTGACGACGGCACGTCGCCGGGCGATCGAGAGCTCTGGCGCCAGAGCCATCGCCAACTACGCCTCCATGGAGCTGAACACTCTCGGATACTCGTGCGCCGCGCCCCGGACGAGTGATGACGTGCACTTTGCCACCGACCGCTACGCGGTCATCCAGCGCGAGCACGACCGCGACGGAGAGCGGATCACATCGCTCGCGTTCACATCCCTCGACGCGACAGAGCCCATGATCTGCCTGAACGTGGAGCTTGGCGACAGTGCCGCGGTCGAGCGGCGCGACTGCGCGTGTGACCTCGGCGAGCTCGGTCTGCGCACGCACCTGGAAACGATCCGGAGTTTCGAGAAGATGTCCACCGCGGGCACCACGTTCGCCCGGGGAGACCTGGTGCGCATTGTCGAGGACGTCCTGCCCGCTCGCTTTGGCGGGACGCTGCTTGACTACCAGATAACCGAGGAGGAGGCGGAAGGTGGCGAAGGTCGGCTGGTGTTGCGTGCCAGCCCCGATCTCGGTGTAGTGGACGAGGCCGAGCTGCGCCGCGTTCTCCTGAGCGCGCTGGGCCAGCACGGGCTGGTCAGCCGTAGCCATGCCGCACTGCTGGGGCAAAGCGCGGCCATTACGATCCGACGCGCGGCCCCCCTCCGCACGAGCACCGGCAAGCTCTTCCCAATTCGGCTGGGCCTGCGAAGCACCATCGACGGGTAGCGAGGTGAGCGGGCCGATTCCCTCGACGCCCCGGCGCCGCTGCCGACTATCTCTGTGTACGCAACGCGATTGGGTGGTGCAACATGGAGTGGGTCTGGCCGTTGGCGCGCAGGACCGATGCCGCGGCGCGGTGGTGGGTGCGCGCGCTCGTGGTCATGTTTCTCGTGATCCCGACCGCGATGAGCCTGGACCTGCCGGACGCGGACGCCCAAACCGTGACCGCGTCTGGGTGGCTAACGATAGTGTGGGGGGATGGGCCTCGCGGTTCGGGCCGCGCCATGGCGCCTCTGGCAACGCTGACCGAAGACAGCGGCGCGCGCCACCGGCTGGCGATAGACGCCCCGGCCTTCCGGGCGTCCGGCGGCTTGCTGGCACTCAATCGGCGACGTGTAAGCGTGACCGGCCAGTGGTCCGTGCCGAGCGGCAATCGCTCGGCGACCCGGGGCGGCGAGCTTCGGGTGACGAGCATAGCCGCGGAACCAGCGCGCTCCGCATCGCAGTCAGCCACGCGCATCGCCGGCGCGCACCCGTGGGTCACCATCCTGTGCCGCTTCAGCGACAGCCCAGCAGGGGGCTACCCGCCATCCTACTTCGACACGATGATCACCGGCGCCGGCTACCCATCTGTGAACCACTTCTGGGGGGCAAACTCCGCCGGTGCGGTGAATTTCCAGGGGAGCGTGACGCTGGGGTGGTACACGTTGCCGCACACCCGCGACTACTACGTGTACGACGTCTACGGCGATGGCGATGAGCTGGACTTCGAAACCGCGACGCCCGACTGCATTGGCAACGCGAATCCGTACGTAGATTTCTCGAAGTACGACGGGATCAACCTGATGTTCGATCGAGACATTGGTTGCTGCGCGTACGGTGGGCCAGAGTACCTCACGCTGGACGGCCAGTCTCGTGCCTGGGCAATGACCTGGATGCCGCCGTGGGGCTTCAGCGATCACTCGGTGCTGGCCCACGAGATGGGCCACGGATTCGGGCTCGCCCACTCCTCGGGACCGTACGGAAACACTTACGACTCGTGGTTCGACGTGATGAGCGGCGGGGGTCGCTGCTCGGCACCGAGCAACATCTTCGGCTGCGTTGGCGTCCAGACCATCGCCTGGCACCGTGATCTGCTTGGATGGATCGAGGCGGATCGACGGCTGACTGTGGCTTCCGGTACCTCGGCGGTGGCGGTGATCGAGCGCGGCGCCGAATCTCCGCGCGCTCCCGGGCGCATAACGCTAGCGGTGATCCCTATCGGAGGCTCGCGGACACACTTCTATTCGGTGGAGGCGCGCACGCGCGTTGGTTACGACATCGAGCTCTCCGTGGAGGGCGTGGTCATCCACGAGGTGGACACCACACGGGCAGAGGATGACCGGTTCGCCCAGGTAGTGGACGGCACCTGGGACGGCAACCCCAATGACTGGGGCGCCGCCTGGACCCCGGGCGAGACGTTTGCGGATCCCGCGAACAACATCAGGGTGGCCGTCCATTGGACCGACGGAACAGCCTATCAAGTCTCGATCGCCAACGGTACCGCGCTGCCGCCACCGCCAGCACCACCCACTCCGCCCCCGGCGCCAACACCGACCGGGACACCCTTGCCGGCACCCGCGCGGCCGTCCACAAGCAGCCCGGGGGCGGGCGCACCTGCTCCTCTGGCGCCGAGCAGATCCGGACCCGGCGGCGGCATCGTGAACGGGAGCCGGCCTCAGCGCTGAACACCCGCGACACACAGGGGACACGGCTCCAAGCGGGGATGATCGCGCCGCCACACCTCCAGAACGCATCGCGGTCATCTCGCCCAGCGTAGCGCGGCGCGCCGCACCGCTCGGCCACACGGGTTATGCTACGCAGAGGGCGTCCCGATCCCCGCCACGGAGTGTGCAGCATGGCAGTAGAAGCAGCAGTCATCCAGCGTGTCCCCACCGCCGCCGCCCGCATGGCCGCCGCGGCGTCCCAGTTCCTGGGCTCCCTGGACGAGTTCCGCCAGAAAATCGCCCACTTCCCGTTCCAGGGTGACGAGCGATTCGTGTGGAACTACCGTCCGGACGGTCTCGAATGGAACGGCTCCATCCTCTGGCATGAAGGCCTTCGGCTCATCAACATGACGGATGTTCAGAAGCGCGCGGCGCTGGCCCTGATGGACACCGGCCTGAGCACCACGGGCGCGGTGCAAGCACGGGACATCATGGAGCTGGAGCGCCACCTACGCGAGACCGAGCGGCACGGCCGCTTCGTCAGCCATGCCGTCCGTGATGTGGAGATCTACTCCTTCGCCGTCTTCGGTGAGCCGGGCGGTCGCGCCCCCTGGGGCTGGCGCGTCGGCGGGCACCACATTGGGCTCCAGTTCACCATCGTAGATGGCGAGTGTGTGGCCAGCACACCACTCTTCTTCGGCGCCAACCCCGCTGAGGTGCGCCACGGTAGCGGTGTGGGGCTACGGACGCTGCCGCAAGAAGAGGATCTGGCCCGCGCGCTGCTCAAGTCGCTCGGAGCGGAGCAGAAGGGCATCGCCCTGATCAGCCCAACCGCCCCCGCCGACATCATCACGGACGCCTACCGCGCCTGGGATACCACGCTCGGCTCGCGCGGCCTGACCTACGGAGCCTTGAACGGCGAGCACCGAACGCGGCTGGTAGAGCTGATTCGCGTCTACATCGACCGAGCCTCGGAGGATCTCGCGGCGGCCACCTGGAGCAAGATCGAGCGCGCCGGCCTGGAGCCCATCACCTTCGCGTGGTCCGGTGGAGAAGAGAAGGGCCAGGGCCACTACTATTCCATCAAGGGGCCCACGTTCTTGATCGAGTACGACTGCACGCAGGACGGCGCGAACCACATCCACTCAACGATGCGTGACACCACCAGCGACTGGGGCCAGGACGCGCTGGCAGCCCACTACCGCGAGTCCCACTGAGTCGAGGAGGCGGCCGAGGCCACGCGATGAACACAGCGTTCCGCATCACGTCGCAAGATCTGGAGTCCATGCCAGACATACCGGGCGAGCGCTACGAGATCATCGCTGGGGAGCTGTTCGTATCAAAGCAGCCGCGATGGCACCATCAGTTCGCAGCGACGGTGGTGTCATCGGCCCTGTTCGCCTGGACTCGCGCGGGCGGCAAAGGCGAGGTCGTGCAGGCGCCTCGAGTGATCTTCGGGAGGACAGTGACGTTGCCCCAGACGTCGTTTGGGTCAGCAACGCGCGCCTGGCTGACGGCCTGGATGGGAGTGGCCACCTGCGCCTGGCACCGCAGCTTGTGGTGGGGATCCTCTCCCCAGGGCTCCAGAACGAGCGCCGGGATCGAGAGACGAAACTCGACTTGTACGCGCGACAGGGCGTCCTGGAATACTGGGGCGTCGATTGGTCGCGTCGAGCCGTGTTCGTCCACCGCGGTGAAGGCGGCACACGCTCTCTGGTCGCGACGCTCGCCGGGGAGGACAGGCTAATGTCTCCCCTGCTCCCGGACTTCGCTCTGCCCGTCGCCGAGCTCTGGGCGACGAGAGCCGTGTCGAAGGGACCGCAACGCCAGCAATAGCGAGGCGGCAGAACGATGGTAGACACAATTAGGGCGCGGACCTTCGCCGAAGTAGAGGCGAGCCTCGTGGAGCGGGCGCACCGAATGGTCTGGTGCAACGTCGCCACGGTGGACGGTGAGGGGCGGCCGCGCTCGCGGCTGCTCCATCCCATCTGGGACGGCGGCAAGGCCTGGATCCTCACCCGTCGCGGCTCCTACAAGGCCCACCAGATCGAGGCGAACCCGCACGTGTCGCTGGCGTACGTGTCAGAAATCGCCAGTCCCGTTTACGCGGAGTGCGTGGCCTTCTGGGAAAACGATCCGTCACGGAAGCAGCGTATCTGGGACCTGTTCGCCGCCGCCCCGCCCCCGCTCGGCTACGACCCGGGACCGCTGTTCGGCCACGTGGACCACCCAGACGCCGGGCTGCTGCGGCTGGAGCCATGGCTCGTGATCCTGCCCAGCTTCCCCCAGTCGCAGACCATCTGGCGAGCTTGAGCCGGGCGCTGAACACCATGCTCCGCTCGGCCACGCTCTCTGACGCGCATCTGCTGGCCTACCAGCGGCGGGCCATGTTCACCGAGATGGGGCTACTGACCGAAGCAGATGGGCCCGCCTTCGACCGCGCCATGGTTGACTACATCAGCCGTGCGATGCCGGCCGGCACCTTCTACGCCTGGCTCATCGAGTCGGACGGGCGCGCCGTGGCCGGCGGTGGACTCCAGCTTCGCACGCTGATGCCGCGGCCGGGCTTCGTGGATGGGGAGGTGGAGGGGTTGATCGTCAGCATGTGGACGGAGCCTGAATACCGGCGACGGGGCCTGGGGAGACGCATCGTGGAGGCCATCCTGGGCTGGTGCGATGCGCACAGCCTGCGGCGGGTCACGCTCCACGCCTCGAACGACGGCCGCCCGCTGTACGAGCTCTACGGCTTCCGCGGCACCAACGAGATGCGGCTGGAGTGTCGGCCGGGGGACTCGCTCCTGGCGCCCTGAGCTTCTCTGCCGAGACGTGCGCCCGTACACTAACCCACGCCACCCACCCCCGCACGGAGCGCGAATGCCCATCGGCGGACTCCTCAAGCCACGCCTCTATCGAGACTCGGTGGCGCTCATGCAGCTATCGACCCGGCTCAGCGCCGCGGACGGCGTGCGGCAAGCCTCCGTAATGATGGGAACGGCCGCCAACCTGGAAATTCTGGCGGCCACGGGTCTCATGACTGAGCAGCTAGCAAGCAGCGGGCCAAATGATCTGTGCATCGCGGTTGACGCCGCTGACGACGGCGCGCTTGCGCGAGCACTCGGCCTGGCGAATCAATTCCTCGAACGGAGCGAACGGCCGCCCGGCCCAAGCGGCGCCTTCGGGAACGATGCGGCCCCTCCCAGGACGCTGGCCGCCGCGCACGAGATCACACCTGAGGCGAACCTGGCGCTGATCTCGATCCCGGGCGAGTACGCGGCGATGGAGGCCAGAGCGGCGCTTCGGCGCGGCCTCAACGTGTTCCTGTTCAGCGACAACGTCCCACTTGAAGAAGAAGTCGCGCTCAAGCGGCTCGCGACCGAGCGAGGACTGCTGGTCATGGGACCTGACTGTGGAACCGCCATCATCCACGGCGTCCCGCTGGGATTCGCAAATGTGGTGCGCCGAGGCTCCATCGGCATCGTCGCCGCCTCAGGCACGGGGCTACAGGAAGTGTCCTGCCTGATTGACCGTCTTGGGGCCGGGGTGTCGCACGCCATCGGCACCGGCAGCCGCGACCTGTCAGCGGAGGTCGGCGGCGCGACCACACTGGCGGCTCTGGACTTGCTGGCCGGCGACCCGGCGACCCGCGTCGTCGCCCTGGTGGCCAAGCCCGGCGATCCCGAAACGCAGAGCCTCGTGGTGGCCCGGCTCGGCCAGATCGGCAAGCCGGCCGTGGCGTACTTCTTGGGCGGAGGCGAGAACGGGCAGCCTTCTCCTCCAAACGTGGTGGCAGCAACCTCGCTCGAGCACGCCGCCCGCGCAGCGGTGGCACTGAACGCCGGACAGCCGGCGCCAGGATCCCCACCCGGGCACACCACGGAAGCCCACCGAATCCTGAGGCAGATCACCGCGCGGCAGCGCTTCGTCCGCGGACTCTTCGCGGGCGGCACGCTCGCCCAGGAGGCCGCCGACGCCATCCGCCGAGCCGTGACAAGCATCCCGGATCAGGCGACATCTCATCACGGTGGACTGCTGCTGGATCTGGCGGGCCACCAGATCCTTGATCTCGGCGACGACGCGTTTACCCGCGGCAGACCCCACCCGCTCATCGACCCGCGGATCCGCAACGAGCGCCTGGTCCAGGAGGCAGCGAGCGGCGACGTGGCCCTGATCTTGCTGGACGTGATCCTGGGATATGGCAGCCCTGCCGATCCCGCGGGCGGCCTCCTACCGGCGCTCCGATCCGCGCGCGACGCTGCCGCTGCCGCCGGATCAGCGCTGCACGTCGTGGCCTCGCTCACGGGGACGGCGGCCGACCCACAGGGATACGCGGATCAGCGCGCTCGCCTCGAGGCCGCGGGGGTGTTCGTGGCGGAGTCCAGCACCCAGGCCGCCGCGATGGCCGCCGTCGTCGCGCGCGGCTTGATGGAGCGGGGGTCATGACGGGCTCACTGCTGTCCGGCCCACCGGTGGCGATCAACCTGGGCGTCGCCCAGTTCGCCGCGGACATCGCCAGCGCCAGCGGACGAGTGACCGCCACCGACTGGCGGCCTCCCAGCGGCGGACTGGCCGTGGCACGGGCGCTCGACGCGCTCGGGAGGCCCCAGGTCGCGGAACGGATCACGGCAGCGAATGCGCGCGTCGTTGAGCGACTGCGGGGTGCCCGGCCGGCGCTCGTGGACGTGCGGCCAGCCCGCGAGCTCATCCGCGAACTGCGGGATCGAGCCTTGCTCCACGCCGGGCCACCCGTGTCGTGGGAGAACATGACCGGCCCGGTACGCGGCGCAGCGATCGGGGCGGCGCTCCTAGAGGGCTGGGCCACCGACACGGCGGGAGCGGAGCGTCTGCTGGCCAGCGGCGGCGTCACGTTCCTACCCTGTCATCACGTAGGCGCCGTAGGCCCCATGGGCGGCATCACTTCTGGCAGCATGCCCTTGCTGGTGGTGGAGGAGCGCACCTGGGGGGGCCGCGCCTGCTGCACCATGAACGAGGGAATCGGCCGCGTGTTGCGTTTCGGCGCCAACGGCCCGGAGGTCATCGAGCGGCTGCGCTGGATGCGCGACGAGCTAGGCCCAACGCTGTCGCGGGCACTGCGCCAATCAGACGGTATCGATCTCCACGCCATCATGGCCCGCGCCCTCACCATGGGCGATGAGATGCACCAGCGGAATGTGGCCGCGACGCTGCTGCTGACCCGCGACCTGGCGCCGCTTATGGCCGGCCTGGACATGCCCACGGCAACCCGGCTGGCAGTCAGCCGATTCCTGGGACAGACGGAGCAGTTCTTCCTGAACGTGGCCATGGCCGCCTGCAAGGCCATCGCGGACGCCGCCCGGCAGGCCGGTGCGGAGAGCAGCCTGGTCACCACGCTCGCGCGCAACGGCTACGAATTCGGCGTCCGCCTCGGCGCCACCGGCGATCGCTGGTTCACCGCGACGGTCAATACGCCGGACGGGCTCTACTTCGGCGGATACTCGCAGGCCGACGCCAGCCCAGATATGGGCGATTCAGCCATCACCGAGACGGTCGGTATCGGTGCCTTCTGCATGGCCGCCGCCCCGGCCGTGGTGCCGTACGTGGGCGCGGGCGGCTTTGGAGACGCGCTGCGCATCACCCGCGAGATGCGACAGATCACCGTGGCGGAAAACCCGGACTTCGCCATCCCCACCCTGGAGCTGGCCGGAGCGCCAACCGGCATCGATGTCCGTCTCGTGGTGGCCACCGGAATCGAACCAATCATCAACACGGGCATCGCCCACCGCGACGCGGGCGTTGGCCAGGTCGGAGCGGGAACGGTGCGGGCTCCCATTGCCTGTTTCGAGCAGGCCACGCTCGCGCTAGCCGAGCTGTTCGCGCGCGGCTGACCCGCGCCTCAGCCGATCCAGGAAAGGCTGCGCCGAGCGGAGCGAATGGCGATGCCCTGGACAATCCCAAACGCCGCGAAGAACGCCACCATGGCGCTGCCGCCAAAGCTCACCAGCGGCAGCGGCACCCCCGTCACTGGGATCAGCGTGAGATTGGCCGCCATGTTGACCACGGACTGGAACAGCAGCATGCTGGCCACCCCGAAGCAGGTGAGCCGCGCGAACTCATCCCGGGAGCGCTCCGCCGCGCGGACAACCCGGAACAGCAGCAGTATGAATAACAGCATCAGCAGCGCCGTCCCGATGAATCCCATCTCCTCCGCCACCACGGAGAAGATGAAGTCACTCTGCTTGACCCGCAGATAGTCAAGCTGCGTCTGCGTTCCCTGGAGCCAGCCCCGCCCAAACATCCCGCCGGAGCCAATGCTGATCCGTGATTGGATGATGTTGTACCCCTCTCCAAAAGGGTCTGCCTCCGGATTGGTGAGCGTCGTCAGGAACGTCTCGAGCCGGTGTTTCTGGTAGTCGCGCAGGACAAACCAGCTTGCGGGCAACGCAATGGCCGCGCCCAGCGCCAGGAAGCCCAGGTGGAGCGGTCTGATCCCCGCCACCACCACCATCCCCAGCCAGATAACCGCGAATGACAGCGTGGTTCCCAGATCCGGCTGCAGGTAGACCAGTCCAGCCTCCGGAAGCAGCAACCCAACGGAGAGCACGATCCGTCGGAACGAGAGGTTGCCCTGGCGGTCGCTCAGCAGCCTCGCCAGCGCGATCACAAACAGGACCTTCGCCACCTCAGATGGCTGAAAATCCACGAAGCCCAGCGGGATCCAGCGCCGCACGCCCAGCTCGGCATCGCCGCGTCCCACCACCAGCACCAACCCCAGCAGTCCCAGACTGGCCAGGTAACCCAGGTACGCAAATGTGCGGTACAGACGATGATTGATCGTGGCCGCCAGCACCATCAGCGCGGATCCGGCGGCCACATAGAGGAGCTGACGCGGCCCCAGGCCCGTGGATCCGATCCAGCGGTCGCAGCTCGGCGAACAGGTGGCGCTGTGGACCATCACCACCCCATACAGGGCTAGCCCCGCCACTAGTGCCAGCAGCATGTAGTCAACGTGCTGCCAGAACCGGATCCTCATACCCGCGAGCTCAGTCTAGTCCAGCTCGAGCTGCCGCCAACCAGAGGTCGCGCGCGCCACCCGCTGCGCGAGCACGAACACCGCGGGGAACAGCAGGACGTTGATGAGCACAATTGGGGTGATAACACGAACAAGCTGGATAAACGGCGGAATATCCTGGCTGGTCGCCCACAGCACCAGGAGCTGTGCGCCGTGGTAGCAAGCGGTGACGAGCACAGCGGTCCCGGCGAAGAAGGCCAGGCTGCCGCGGTAGAGCGTTGACTCGCTCAGGGCGATCAGCATGCTCACCAGCGCGAGGGCGCTCGTGTGGACACCCAGGATGGCCCCGCTCCCGAAGTCCATGGCCAGTCCGCCAACCAGTCCCACAATCGTGCCCTCTTCAAAGCCGCGAACGAGCGACCAACACACCACCAGCAGGAGCACCACGTTTGGCCTGAGCCCCCACAGATCGAGGCGGCTCAGCACCGAGACCTCCACAGAGGCCGCCATCACCACCACCGTCAGCCAGCTCAGAATGGGCAGCATGGCCAATCTACCCGCGGGGGATCCGGACTCGGCCGGGCTTCACGGTCTGAACGTCCCACTCAGCACGTACAGACGCTCCAGTCGGCGCATGTCCGCGGCCGGCTCCACCAGTGCCTCCTGGAATACGTCCACGTCCTTCTTACGCACCTGGACGATCTCGCCGATCACCAGGCCCTCCGGAAGGATCCCTCCCAGGTCAGACGTGATGACCATATCCCCAGTCTGGATGCGCTCTTCCTGGGGGATCAAGTGCATCAAGAGGCCACCCTCCGCACGCCCTCGGATGATCCCAGTGGCGCGCGACTCCGGGCTCTGGACGCGGCCCGTGATAGAGCTGTTGATGTCTGTGATCAGCAGGACTTTTGCCGTGGTGGTGCTGGCCTTGGAGACGCGGCCAACGATGCCCCGCCACGTCACCACCGGCGTCCCATCACGCACCCCGTCTTCCGTCCCACGGTCTATGGTGATGCTCTGGATGTACGGTGAAGGGTCGCGCGCGATCACCCGGACGGGCGCAAACTCAGGCGAGCCGGCGCGCTGCTTCAGGCCCAGCAGATTCCGCAGGTCAGCATTCTCCAACTCCAGCTCGCGCATGCGCACCAGCTCCGCGTTCAGTCGGTCTATCTCCTCGCGGTACTCGTCGTTCTGGTGCGCCAGCTCACCCACTCGGTTGACAACGCTCGCCACCTGCTGCGCTTCGCCGACCACGCTCGAGAGCCCGAACTGCACCGGTTCCAGGATCCGTGTGCCGATAGACTCAACGCGCTGGGATGAGTCCGGCGCGAAGACCAGGAACCCCACGGCCACCACGGCCACCACAACCATCCACAGGGGCATCCGCCGTCGTGACCGCACGCTACGCCCGCTGTGGCGCCATCCGCGCCTGCATGTCCACCAGGAATCGCCGCATGGTGGAGAGATCGCTCAGGATGCGGCCGGTGCCACGAACCACGCAGCCCATCGGGTCATCCGCGATCAGCACCCTCATCCTGGTCCGCGAGCGCAGCGCATCAACCAGCGCCGGCACCAGGGCCCCGCCGCCGGCCAGGGTGAGTCCGTGCGCCATCAGATCGGCCACCAGCTCCGGCGCCGTCTCTTCCAGTGTGTCCACCACCGCGCTCACGATCGTATTGACTGAGCTGGAGATGGCCTCGCGCACCTCGCTGGTACTCAGCTCCACCTCAGACGGAAGTCCGGAGATCACGTCTCGGCCGCGGACCACAATGGGCTGGCCACTGGCCTCGGCCGCTGCCGCCGCGATCTTCACGTCCTCCGCCATGCGCTCGCCGATCAACATGCTGTGGTGCTGGCGCATGTGGGTCACGATGTCCTGGTCCATGGCGTCTCCCGCCACGCGGATTGTCCGGCCAGCCACGGTGCTGCCCATGGACACCACCGCTACCTCAGTGGTCCCACCGCCGACGTCCACCACCATGAAGCCATTGGGCTCCAGGATCGGCAGTCCGGCGCCAATCGCCGCCGCCATCGGCTGTTCAACCAGGAGCACTTCACGCGCCCCCGCATTGATGGCCGCGTCGTGCACGGCCCGCCGCTCCACTTCCGTGACGCCCGCCGAGATGCCAATCACGATGCGCGGCCGGGGGATGATAGCATACTGCTCGTGGACCTTCTCGATGAAGTAGCGGAGCATCTGCTCGGTCACATCGAAGTCCGAGATCACGCCCTCGCGCACCGGCCGCACCGCCACGATGTTCGCCGGCGTGCGCCCCACCATCCGCTTGGCCTCGGAGCCCACCACCAGGATCCGCTTGGTCCGCGCGTTCATCGCGACCACGGACGGCTCGTTGATCACGATGCCCTTGCCGCGGACCAGCACCAGCGTATTCGCCGTGCCCAGGTCTATCCCGATGTCGCGGGAGAACATGCCCAGGACCGTGTTGATCGGATTCGGTGCCATAGCTGTGGGGGAGCCCGCTCAGGCGCCGGGGCCGAAGCCCAGGCCCTGCTCCTTCAGGCTCACATGGCGCTGCTGGCCAATGATCACGTGGTCCAAAACGCTGATATCCAGCAGCTCGCCGGCGCTTACCACCTGGCGCGTCAGCTCGATGTCCTGCGGCGAGGGCGTGGGATCGCCGCTGGGGTGATTGTGGATCAGCACAATTGCCGCGCTGTTCTGCCTGATGGCGTCGCGGAACACCTCGCCCACCCGGACGGACGCGGAGTTGAGGCTCCCGCGGTACAGGTCCACGCTGCCCAGCACCTGGTTCTTGATGTTGAGCTGCAGCACGCGCAGGTGCTCCTGGCCAAAGGCGCTCATTTCCGCCATCACCAGGTTGGCGATGTCTCGCGGTGAGCCAATCTTCGGGCGGTCCCCCGGATTGAGGCTTACCACGCGGCGCCCAAGCTCAAACACCGCCTTAAGCTCCGTGGCCTTGACCGGACCAACCCCGCTGACCCTGCACAAATCCTGCTCGCTTGCCTGGTCTATGCCGCCCAGCCCGCCGAACTCCGCCAGCAAGCGGTTGGCCAGCTCCAGCACGTTGTCGGTCGGACCGCCGGTCCGCAGCACAATCGCCAGCAGCTCGGCGTTTGAGAGCGAGCCGGCGCCCGCGTGGCGGAGCCGTTCGCGGGGTCGGACCGACTCGGGTAACTCCTTGAGCCCGACTCGGTATTCGACCGTTCGTGGCGCGGCGATCGTCCCACTCCAAGGGCAGGCGAAGGCATCCGCCCGCTGGTGCCACTCAGTATATCAATGGCCGATCACGGCTGACGATCCGTGCGAGTAGTCTTCATGGGCACCCCGCCCTTCGCCGCGACCTGCCTGCGCGGGCTGCTGGACCGTGATTTCCACATCCCGCTGGTCGTATCGCAGCCGGATCGGCCCGCCGGCCGGGGCCGGCAGCCCACCAGCCCCGCGGTAGCCACGCTTGCCAGGGAGCGCGGGATCGACGTATTCCAGCCGGAGTCGCTGCGTCCGGCGGAATCCGTGGACCGGGTCCGCGCGGCGCAACCAGACGTGATCGTCGTGGCCGCCTACGGGCTCATACTCCGCCAGGACGTGCTGACCTTGCCGGCCGCCGGCTGCGTCAACGTCCACGCCTCGCTCCTGCCGCGCCACCGAGGCGCCTCGCCAATCTCAGCCGCGATCCTCGCCGGTGACGCTGAGACCGGCGTCTGCCTGATGCGAATGGAACGTGGACTGGACACCGGGCCAGTCTACGCATGCACCCGGACACCAATGCTGCCGACCGACGACACGCCCCAGCTCACCGAGCGGCTCGCGGCGCTGGGCGCTGACCTGCTCGCGACTGAGCTGCCACGGATCGTCGCGGGCGCCACCCAGCCAACGGCTCAAGATCAGCGCCTGGCCACCTACGCCCCGCGTATCGAGCGCGCGGACGCGCGGCTGGACTGGACGCTCTCCGCCGCGGAGCTCCACCGCCGCGTCCGAGCGTATCGCGGCTGGCCTGACGCGTTCACAACCTGGCGTGGCAAGCAGCTCAAGGTCCTACGAGCCAGGCCATTACCAGATGGTGAGCCCACTGGAATATCCGCACCGGGCACGGTGATCCAGCATTCCGCCGACCAGGTGGCGGTCTCGACCGGCGATGGGCTGCTGGAGCTCCACGAGGTCGCGCTGGAGGGCAAGCGCGCCACGGATGGCGCCGCGCTGGCGCGCGGCTACCGTGACTTCGTGGGCTCAACCCTCGGCGGCTGAGGCCGCGCACCCGAAAGACCGGTCCGTCCTCGGAAGCAGCGGGCCTCAGGAGCAACACATGCACATCAAACTAGCGCCATCCATCCTTAACGCTGACTTTGGGCACCTGGCAGACCAGGTGCAGCAGGTCACGGCCGCCGGAGCCGACTACATCCACGTGGACATCATGGACGGCTCGTTCGTCCCCAACCTGAGCATGGGCCCGGCCATCATTGAGGCCGTGAACCGCGCCACAGACCTGCCGCTGGACGTCCATCTGATGATCGAGGAGCCGCGTCGCTACGTACGCGAGATGGTGGACGCCGGCGGGGATATCCTCACCGTGCACGTGGAGGCCGTCCGCCACCTCCACGCCACGGTGGCAGCGATCCACGAGGCCGGCGCGAAGGCCGGAGTCGCGCTCTGTCCGGCCACGCCGCTCAGCACCGTGGACGAGGTCCTTGAGGAGCTAGACCTGCTGCTCGTCATGACAGTGAACCCCGGGTTCGGCGGTCAGCGCCTGATCCCGGCCACGCTCGACAAGGTAGCGCGGGCACGCAACATGCTGGACCAGCGCGGAGCACGCGCCGAGTTAGAAGTGGACGGCGGCGTCAAGGCAGACAACATCGCGTCGCTCGTCACACGCGGCGCCCGCGTGGTGGTGGCCGGCTCCAGCATCTTCGTGGGCGGCCACGGCATCGCCGGCAACGTGGCCACGCTGCGCCGGCAGATGGTGCCTCCCGATACGGCATAGCGGCGAGAGACGCTCACGTAGCGCGGTTCCGCGCCACCACCCAGTTCAAGATGTCCAGCACGCCCTGGGACGAGCGCCGCGGCGCCACGTAGTCCGCCATCGCCCGCAGGTCTGGCGTCGCGTTCGCGGGCACCGCGGCCGCGGCAACGATGGACAGGTAGCTCAGATCCGGCGTCTGATCGCCAATCCCCACCATATTCTCAAGCCTCAGACCGGTCAGCTCGCACAGCCAGCGCGCGCCCGCCCCTTTGTCGATCCCGCGTGGCGTCGCCTCTACGCAGGACAGCAAGCGGTGCACCCCGTAGTGCTCGCCAAACGGTTCCACGAGCCCCGCCACAGCCTCGTAGAGCTGATCCACGGATGTCCCCGTCGTGGGATACAGCGACAGCGAGAGGTCCTTCCCGGGCTGCCGGCGTGCCAGCCCCGGCGCCTCCACGCGCTCCCAGATCAATCCCTTGATCGCCTCGAACGCCGCCAGGCGCTCGTCTGACATCAGCGGGTGGCGGAGAAACCGGTAGCCAATCGGGTCGAACAGCCCGGCCCCCGTCTCCCAGATGGCGGGCACAAACGTGCCGATCGCCTGGCACAGCAGCTCGACGTACGGCGCCTGCCGCCCTGTACACAGCGTGATCGCCGGGAGATCCGGCTCCTCCAGCGCACGCTGGTTCAGCGCGGCGATGAGCTGCAGCGCGGGGATGTCCAGCCGCGAGGCCTCACCGTCGGTCAGGCAGCCGTCCACGTCTAGCAACACGAGGCGGATCAGGCCCTCGCGCGCAGGCGTTGCCGCCACCCAGTCGCTGAGCGACGCGTGCGGTCCCAGGTCCACCCGCTGCACGGTGGTTACGACCTCGCCGCCCGCTGGCATCTCCGTCACGCCCGGGCCCCGGCGGAGATAAACGCAACCTGACCCAGGAACTCGGCGGACTTGGCGATGCTCTCTTCCGGCCCCACGCCCTCATCCTCGTATTCGATGCTCAGCACGTCGTCGTACCCAAGCTGGCGCAACGTGTAGTAGAACCGCTTCCAGAACGTCTCGCCGTGGCCATAGCCCATCGTCGCGAACGTCCAGCCCACGTCTGGCGGCGGCCCCGGCCACTGCGCGTTCAACCCGCCATTCACGCGCGTCTCCCGCTCGTTGATGGCCGTGTCCTTGGCGTGGGTGTGGTAGATGGACGGGCCCAGCGCACGCGCCGCGTCGATGGGGTCGATCCCCTGCCAGAAGAAGTGGCTGGGGTCCAGGTTGGCGCCGACCGTCTCGCCCACCGCGTCCCGCAACCTGGCGAGCGTGGCCGGCGTGTAGACCGTCATCCCCGGGTGGAGCTCCAGACAGATCCGCGAGACCCCGTGTTGCCTGGCAAACGCTACCGTCTCGCGCCAGTACGGCAGCAGCCGCTCGTTCCACTGCCAGTCCAGCAGGTCGTTCATCTCCGGCGGCCAGCGGACGGTGACCCAGTGCGGGTAGTCATCCCCCTTGGGGGTGCCAGGGCACCCGGACATGGTCACCACGCGATTCACGCCAAGGAACGCCGCGAGCTCAACGGTCTTCCGAATCACATCGCGCGAGCGACTCCCCTCCTCGGCCGCGGGGTGGAGCGGGTTCCCGCTGCAGTTCAGGGCGCTGATGCCCAGACCGTACGAGTGCACTCGATCCACCAGCGCCCGCCGCGCGGACGCATCCGCCAGCAGCCCGTCCAGGTCGCAGTGCCGCGCGGGCGAGAAATTGCCCGTGCCCAGCTCCACCATGGCACAGCCCACGCTGGCGGCGTACCGCAGCGCGTCATCGAGCGACAGGTGGGACAGGCCATCGGTGAACAGGCCAATCTGCATCGCGGACTCCTCGTAGGGCAACAAGCAAGAGAAAGATGATAGCTCCGGTCAGCGCCCCTTACTGATCCCTCGTACTCATGTCCTCTACTGATCGGTAAACGCTGCCTGCAGGCGCGCGTCTGGGTCCATCTGCTCCGGTCCGTCCACCTCCACGATGACGTGGCGGATCGTCCCAGTGAATCGGAAAGGCGACCGGTAGTCCGCCGTCACCGGCAGGCCGCTGTCAAACCCGCAGCACAGTCCCTCGCCAGAAGTCTCGATTACCGCGGGGACCGTTCGCGGAATCTCTCCCTCGCCAATCGGCGTCTCGTCCTGGAACAGCGTCCCAACGCCACGGTGGTCGCCGGTGCGGCGAAATCGGAAGCCCAACGTCATCTGGCCGCTGGGCAGCACGGAGGTTGAGCTCACCCGGTACTCCGCCAGCCCCAGGTGGTTGTGCACGTAGTGGAGCCGTCCATCCTTCACGTACAACGAGTAGCCACCAAACCAGCTCCCATGGGCCAGCAGCACACCCTCCGCGCCACCCGTGGGGATCTCCACCGTGGCCGTGATCGTGTGCGAGCGGTTCTTGACGTTCACCGCGGTGTACTCAAACTGCGGAGCGCCACCCGGGTAGTACACGTACCGGTTCGTCGGGCGCGCCGCGAGCGGCTTCGGCTCCGCCATCCGGGCCTGCATGCGGGAGTCCAGGGGCAACACGTTGTACCGCTCCGCCTCCGCCCACCAGAGATCCACAAGCTCGCGGAGCTTCTCAGGGTGGGTCTCGGCCAGGTCCACGCACTCAGAGAAGTCCCCCGCCACGTGGTACAGCTCCCACTTCTGAGCGTCCAGCACGGCCTGCGTCATCTCCACGCCCTGCTCCTGCTCCGCCACGGCCTTCCAGCCGTCTTTCCAGATCGCCCTGGAGCCGATCATCTCGTAGTACTGGGCCGTCTTGCGGGTGGGAGCATCCGCCGTCCCGAAGGTGTGTGCAAAACTCACGCCCTCAATGGGGCGCTGCTTGAAGCCGCCGATCTCGGCCGGCGGCTGGATGCCCAACGCCTCGAACACCGTGGGCACCACGTCCACCACGTGGGCGTACTGGCCGCGCACCTCCCCTCGCGCCGCGATACCCTGAGGCCAGTGCACGATCAACGCGTCGCTCATCCCGCCCTGGTGCAGGTACCGCTTCCAGCGGCGTAGCGGCGTATTCCCGGCCCAGGCCCAGCCCCAGGCGTAGTTCGCGAAGGAGCGCACGCCACCCCAGTCATCGATGCGGGCCAGGTTCTCCTCAACCGTCGGCTGCACCCGATTGGGAAACTGGTTCTCATTGAAGGAGCCGAACGGGCCGCCCTCTGAGCTTGCGCCGTTGTCGGACGTGACGAAGATCAGCGTATTGTCAAGCTCACCCCGCTCCTCCAGGAACGAGATTAGCCGTCCGATGTGATGGTCGGTCTGCTCCAGGAACGCCGCGTACACCTCCATCTGGCGGGCGTACAGGCGCCGCTCATCATCAGAGAGGCTATCCCAGGCCGGCACCCAGTCAGGGCGATCCGACAGCCGCGTTCCGGGTGGGATGATCCCCGCCTCCAGTTGGCGAGCGTACACCGCCTCGCGCCACCGATCCCAGCCGCCATCGAACTGCCCGCGGTACTTCTCGATCCAATCACGCTCCACGTGATGGGGCGAGTGGCCGGCGCCCGGGCAGTAGTAGAGGAAGAACGGCTTGTCAGGGGAGACCGAGCGGAGATCCGTGACGAACTCCATGGCCCGGTCCGCCAAGTCCGCGTTGAGGTGGTAGCTCTCGTCCAGCGCGTTCGGCGGGTCAAGGTAGTGGTTGTCGTACACCAGCGTGGGCGCCCACTGGCTGGTCTTCCCGCCCAGGAAGCCATAGAACCGCTCGAAGCCCCGGGACAGCGGCCAGCGGGCCTTGGAGGCACCAGACGCGTATTCGCTGGCCAGCGTGAGATGCCACTTGCCAACGGCGAACGTCGCGTAGCCCTCACGGAGCAGCACCTCAGAGAGGAACCCGTTCTCGCGCGGCACGCTCCCGTTGTAGCCCGGGAATCCGGTGGCCATCTCCTGGATGATGCCCACGCCATTGGAGTGGTGGTTGCGGCCCGTGAGGAGGCAGGAGCGGGTTGGCGAGCAGATGGCGGTGGTGTGGAAATCGCGGTAGCGTAGTCCGCCGGCCGCCAGACGGTCGAACGTGGGGGTGCGGATGTCCGCGCCGAAGCAGCCGAACTGCGCGAAGCCAACATCGTCCAGCAAAATGAAGATCACATTCGGAGAGCCGTCTTTGGCACGCGCTGGCACGGGCCAGGCCTGCGTTGACTCGCCGACCGTCCGCCGGATCTCCCCGGTAAACGGCGTTCCTTCCAGATACTGCCGAATCTCTGCCACCTCGTCCTCCGGTGCTCGTAACTCGCCTCTGTGTCGCACGGCGGTAGTCGCGACCTCGGGCCGAGTGGTGACGATATCATGACGCCCGGTCGTCGAGACGCCGCCGCCCGGACGAGCGACGACAATCCTCGCGCGCTTCAGGAGGCACGTCGCCATGCGCACCATCGGGGTCATCGGCCTCGGCACCATGGGCCGTCCCATCGCCCGGAACATCCTCAAAGGAGGGTTCGAGGTCATCGTGTCCGACCTCAATCCCGATGCCGTGGCGACGCTGACCGCCGTGGGCGCACGCGGCGCTGCGCGGCCCGCGGACGTGGCAGCGGCGGCGGATCTCCTGATCACGGTACTTCCCGATGGACCTGACGTGCTGCAGACCGCCATCGGCGAGGAGGGCGCGTATCTCGCCGCGCGCGAGGGCATGCTCCACGCCGACTTCAGCACCGTCCACCCATCGGTGAGCCGCACGCTCGCCAGCGAGGGGCGCAAGCGCGGGATCCGCATGCTGGACGCGTCCATGACCCGCTCGGCCGCCCACGCCCAGGCTGGCACCCTTGGTCTACTGATCGGCGGGGACCCCGACGACCTCGAAGCCTGCCGTCCGGTGTTCGAGAAGGTCGCCTCCACCATCCACTACTGCGGCCCCAACGGAGCCGGCGCGACCATGAAGCTCGTCAACAACATGCTTGCCGGAACCGTGGCCGCGGCGACGGTAGAGGCCTTGCTACTCGGGGTGAAGGCCGGGCTGACGCCTGAATTGATGCTCTCCGTGCTGCAGACCACCGCGGCCACCAACGGGAGCCTGGAGGGCTCCGTGCGCGGAAAGATCCTGCCGCGCACCATGGAGACGCCCTCGTTTGCCCTGAACCTCCAACACAAGGACGTTCGCCTCGCGCTGGAGCTAGGAGCCGAAGTGGGGGCAACCGTGCCGATCTCCGCGCTGGTCCAGCAGCTCCGGGGAGTGGCGCGGGCGCGGGGGCGGGGCGGCTGGGACTCATCCGCGATAGCCACCGTCTTCGAGGAGCTGGACGGGGCGGAGCTGCGAGCTTCCGAAACCTGAGCGCCGACTCCGTCGGACCCACCCGCTGACCTGCGCTACACTGGGCTCAATTCGCTAGCGGCGAGGTGATGAGATGGAGCCGGTGATGGTCGCGGACACCCAATGCGCGACGGGTGAGAACCCGCTGTGGCATCCGGACGAGCGCCGCCTCTATTGGGTGGATATCCCCCCTGGGCATCTGTACCGATACGATCCGGCGAGCGGTGGCCACGAGCGCGTCTACGACGCCGGCGAGGCCATCGGCGGGTTCACCATCCAGGCTGATGGCGCCTTGCTGCTGTTCATGGCACGAGGCGCGGTGAAAACCTGGCGCAACGGCAACGTCCAGACGGTGGTCGAGAGCATCCCTGACGAGCTGGACTCGCGCTTCAATGACGTAGCGGCAGACCCCGAAGGACGCGTCTTCTGCGGCACCATGGCCACGGAAAACCACAAGGGAAAGCTGTACCGACTGGACCGCGACGGCTCGATCACCCCGGTGCTGGAGGGCGTTGGCATCTCAAATGGCATCGGCTTCACGCCCGATCTCCTGGAGATGTACTACGTCGACTCCGCCGTGAAGACGGTCTGGAAATTCGATTACGACCGGCACACCGGCGCGCTCAAGAACCGGCACCTGCTGGTCCAGCCGGGTCCGGGCGGCGGCATACCTGACGGCATGACCGTGGACTCCACGGGCGATCTGTGGGTCGCGCGCTGGGACGGCGGCTGCCTGACGCGGCTGGCGCCCGGCGGCTCGCTGATGGAGACGGTCTCGTTCCCGGCGCGCAAGGTCTCCTGCGTCACGTTTGGCGGTGAAGACTACGGCGATATGTACGTGACCACTGCTCTGGGCCCCGGCGGAACCCGCGAGACGGAAGGCGCGGGCGCCGGGGCGCTCTTCCGCCTGCGGCCGCCAGTGGGTGGGGTTCCGGAGTTCCGCTCCAGAATCGGTCTGTAGGTCTGCTGGGCAAGTGAGCGGGACGGAGCCACCCCCGCGCGGCCCAATCCCCCCTCCCCCCATTCCACCCTCCACCGTACGGCTGGCCCGACAGGGCGTATCGGCCGATCAGGTGGTGGGGTGTGGCTGTGCCTCGCTCACCGCCATCTTCTTCTTCCTGGCCATGGCCCTCCTGCTGGTGGTGTCCATCCCCAATCCGGTGGCGCTGACCCTGGCGGCGGCCGCCGCCGTCATGCCGGTGCCCACGTTTGTGTTTCTGGTCCTTCAACTGGACCGCTACGAGCGCGAGCCGTGGCAGGTCCTACTGGCCGCCTTCCTGTGGGGCGCGCTGGTGGCCACGTTCTTCTCCGCCGTGTTCAACGACCTGATCGGCGCCATCGTCAGCGCCGCGGTGGGCAAGGGGCTCGGCAGCGTCATCACCGCCAGCGCGGTGGCCCCGGTGGTGGAGGAGACCGCGAAGGGCGCGGCATTGCTGCTCCTCATCCTCCTGCTCCGCAGCGAGTTCGACGATGTCCTGGACGGTATCGTCTACGGCTCGCTGGTGGGCATCGGGTTCGCCATGACGGAGAACGTGCTCTACTTCGGGCGGGTCTACCAGGAGGGCGGGCTGGCCGGGCTGGGCGTCCTGTTCTACGTTCGGGTGGTGCTGGGGGGCTTCGGCCACGCGCTGTACACCGGCAGCAGCGGCGCGGCGCTGGGGTTGGCCCGCGAGATGAGCAACAAGGCACTGGCGCCGTTCGTGGCGTTCACCGGTTGGATCCTGGCCATCGCCCAGCACGGAACCTGGAATCTGCTAGCCGGCGCCCTGGTGCCGGCCGCCCTGCCAGACCTCAACCCGCTGATCCTGCTGTTCGTGGTGATGCCGCTGCAGAGCCTGGTGCTCACCGGGCCAGGGCTGCTCACGCTGCTGGTGATCGCCATCTTCGCGTGGCGCCGCGAGTCACGCGTCCTGCGGATCCACCTGCGCGACGAGGTGAATAACGGCCACGTGACGGCGGACGAATACGCCGTGCTGCACTCGCAGCGGGCGCGGTTCCGCACGGAGATGTCGGCGCTCCGCCGCGGCGGGATCGGCAAGTGGCTGGCCCGGCGCGCCTTCCACCAGACGGCCACGGAGCTTGCGTTTAGGAAGTGGCACCTGAGTCGCGGCGAGCGGCCCAGGCGCGGCATGCGGCTGACTCCCGAAGACCGCTATCGCCAGCAGCTAGCCACCCTGCGCGCGGCCCTCTGAGCCCGCGCCTAGGACGTGGCGGCCTGGGCTGTCCGCTGCCAGGCGATCTGCGCCGCCAGGCCCTCTTCCAGACCCGTGGCCGGCGCCCAGCCAAGCTCAGTGCGCGCCTTGTCCGTCACCGCCAGCGCCTCGCGCTGCTCGCCCGGCCTGGCTGGGCCGTGGGTGATCTGCGCGGGCAGGTCTGCCAGCCGTTGGATCGCCTCCACCACCCAGTTGGCGGACCGCGCCTCGCCGCCGCCCACGTTGTAGACCTCCCCCACCCGACCCCGCTCCCCCGCCAGGATCGTCGCGTTGACGGCGTCCGCCACGTAGGTGTTGCCCCGGGTCTGCTCGCCGTCACCGAAGATCGTGATGGGCTCGCCCCGAAGCACTCGGTCGACAAAGATGGTGTAGCCCATGTCCGGGCGTTGCCGGGGACCGTAGACGGAGAAGTAGCGCACGATCACGGCCGGCAGGTCAAAGTTCTCCCGGTACGACTGGACCAGGTTCTCCGCGCACAGCTTAGTCGCTCCGTAGGGCGATACCGGTCGGGGCATCGCGTCCTCAGCACAGCTCGAGATACGCCCGTACACGGAGGACGTGGACACCTGGACAAAGCGGGCGGGCCGCGTCTGGCGCGCCGCCTCCACCAGCCGCTGCGTGGCCAGCACGTTGCAGGTCATGTACTCCTCGAACCAGTCCCAGCTTCGGAGTAGGCCAGGCATGGCCGCCTCGTGGTAGACGGTCTCCACGCCGTCCAGGACTGGCAGGAGATCGGCAGACCGCAGATCCAGCTCCACGAAGCTGAACCGCTCCCGTCCCCGCAGCCCGGCCAGGTTCTGCTCCTTGCGGGCGCGGTCGTAGTACTGGTGGAAGATGTCCAGCCCAACGACCTCGTGGCCGAGATCGAGCAGGCGTTCGCACAGGTGGGAGCCGATGAATCCCGCGGCCCCGGTGACCAGACAGCGCATAGGGCCTCCGAGATGGTCGAACTATAGCCGCTTGGCCGGTCCGCGAGGCCCGGCGATCCACAGCCTATAATCCGTCGTTCGTCGTGCCTCGGCGGACGCCAGAGACGCCGCCACGATGCTCTCTTCCCGCCCTCTGTTCCTCGGCGTGGCGCTCGCCGCCCTCCTGGCGCCCGGCCACCCGGCGGGGCTGCTCGGAGCGCCGCCGCTTCCCCTGTTGGGTCTGACCAGCCTGATCGTGCTGGTCGCCTGGGCCCTGACGCTTCGCGCCGTTCCGCCCTTCACGCGGCTGCTCGTGCCGTTGCTCGCGGCACTCGCCCTCGTTCGGCTGGGACTCTGGGTCGCTGCCCCCGCGGCCGGTCTGCGCGCCGAATACCAGGCGCCAGACTCCAGCGGCCAGATAGAGCGGCCGTCGTTCACGGTCGCTCGGGTGGATCGAAGCCTGGATCTCGCCGGAGACCAATTCCCCCTGTTCTTTCTGAACGACGTCCGCCGATTCAACTTCTTCTCAGCCGCCGAGCCAAAGCGGGACCACCTCCCCTTCGCCGCTCGCTGGTCGGGGTACGCGCTGCTCCCCGCCGACGCCCGCGTCTTGCTGACCGCCAATGGACCCGCGCAGCTCACCATCGGCGCGCTATCCACCACCGTTGACGGAACTCGTCAGACCTCGGCAACGCTGTCCGGTTTCAGCCACCCCACGGCCGCGGTGCTGCCGATCGAGCTGAGCTACCGCCGTCCCGCCGAGCAGATGCCGCTGGTGAGGCTCGAGTACCAGGTTGGGACCGGCGAACGGATCGCCCTGGGCCAGGAGGACCTGTCACCGGAGCCGATAGACCCGGCGCGGTTCAGGCTCTCCGCCAACCTCGCGCGGCTCGCGCACGGCGCGGACATCCTGGTGGTCACGCTGCTCGTCCTGGGTTTCCTCGGTAGTGTGTGGACCCAGAAATCTTCGTCTAGCGCATTGTCGGCCGAGCGTGCGCTCCTCGGCAGCTACGCGCTCCTGAGCGCGGGACACGCGCTGGTGGAGCACGGTCACCTGATGGACCGCGCGCTGATCCTCTCCGGCGGGAACGACTGGCTGGCCTACGAGGGATTTGCCCGCGACGTGCTGGCCAGCGGTCCGTTGCTCACGGAAGGCAAGCCGCTTGGGCAAGGGCTCGCATTCTACTACCAGCCGCTCTACGTATACTGGCTGGCGTTGGTCCACGCCGCGCTCGGCGAAGGCCTGTTTGGCCCCCTGCTTGGGAACGCCTTGCTGGGCGTGGGCGCGTCGCTGCTGACCTACCTGGCCACGCGCGAGCTGTTCGGCCGTCCCTCCGCGGTGGCCGCGCTCGCCGTGATCACCGCCTGCCGCTACACCTTCTTCGCGCCCACCGCCGGACTGCTGCTCTCCGAGAACCTCCTCATCCTGCTGGTCCCGCTGCTCCTCTGGCTGCTGGCGCTGGCCGGCCGATCTGGCCGGAAGCTCCACTGCGCGCTGGCGGGCGCGGCCCTGGGGCTGGCCGGGCTGGCGCGCACCACGCCGCTGGCGATCCTCCCCTTTGCCTGCCTCATCCTCCGGTGGCTGTTCAGACGCCAGGGCCTCTCGCTTTGCCAGAACGCGGTTCGCGTGGGGCTCTTCGTGGCGATGTGCTTTCTCACGATTTCGCCGGCGACGGCCCGCAACCTGGTGGTCTCGGGCAAACCCGTATTGATCACCAGCAGCGCCGGCGCCAACCTCTGGGAGGCCCACCGACCCTCCGCGCGGGTGGACCTCTCGCGGATCGATCGCGACCCGCTGTACGAGCGCCTGGGACTGGACCGTCAGACCCGCGAGGTATTCGAGTTCATCCGCCAGGATCCGGCCGGCTACGCCGCCACGCTGGTCCCCATGTTCCTCTACGCCGTGGGCGTGGTGGGAGCGGTGAACGGCACGTGGGATCTGCACTACGGCCTGGTCGCCATGTGGGCCGTCTATCTGCTGGCGGTGGCCATCGTACGCGAAGCCCGGGGGCCGCGCGCCCTCTTCGTCCACGCCTTCGTGCTCACCCACCTGGGCTTCATGACCGTCATCTTCTCGCACCAGTACGGCTTCCGACTGGTGCTCCCCATGTACGCGGGCATGGCGCCGATCGTCGGTGCGCTGGCCGGCGGGCTGGCGCGACTGGTCTCCTCGCAGCTACCCGCGCTGCCGCGCGCGATCGCTCCAGCGGCGCTGGCCGCCGGCGCGCTCTGGGTGGCAGTGGCGGTGCCGCTGTGGATCGCCCGCGATCCCTGGACGACCGAGCGGCGCGAGGCGCTCTACACCCTGAACGGCGACGCCGCGCGGGCAGCGCTCGCCGCCGCGCAGTCGCGCGCGGCAGAACAAGGCCTCGGGGTTTACTTCGCCGGCGAGGACAGCCGCTCTGACTCCATCGCCTACCTGCGCGGGCTGGCCTACCCGCGCCTCTCCTGGTTCGATGGGTCCCGCGGGCTGGTAGCTCCAGCGGAGGGAGCGAGCGCCCTGTACGTGCTGCCCGCGCCCCAGGACCGGGGCGACGCGGCGGCCGTGGCCCGCGCATGCCTGGGCTCTGCGCTCCGACCCGTGGAGACCGTCCTGCCCGGGCCGCCCGTGGAGGCCGCGACGGTGGAGCGCGCGACGATAGACTGCCTCAAGCCGGCCGCGTCGCTCGGGGCGCCGTTCGAGGGGACCGCGAAAATAGACGGCTACACCGCGCCGGCGACCGTTGAGGCCGGGCGCGCTATCAACCTCACCATGGTCTGGACAGTCACCGCCAGGCCCCCCGCCCGCGCCAGACCCCTCGCCCGACTGGTGGATTCCCGCGGCCGCCGCTGGGGCCAGGCTGAGGTCAACGCCTACCCCAGCTCATCCTGGCGCGCTGGGGAGACCGTGATGGGGAGCACGCAGATCGAGGTGGATCCCACGGCGCCGCCGGGCACCTACGGCCTGGAGCTGGGATTCACCGCCGGCGCGGGATTGGCCCGCCTGGCAGAGGATGGCCCGTGGGGCGCTCGGGGTGCCACGTTTGCCCGCACGGGCACGATCCGCCTGGTGAGCCGATCGCAGCCGCTGAACCCCGAGCAGCTTCCCATCTCGATCAGGTCCACCGCCGAGATGGCAGGCGTGAGGCTGCTGGGCGCCGCCGCCGACCGCGAGAGCCCGCGTCCAGGCGAGCGCGTACGGCTAAGCCTGTTCTGGCAGAGCGCATCCGGGGGCCGCCCTGACCTGGAGGTGGTGCTGGCCCTGCGCGACGCGGCCGGCGCCGTCTTGCGCGAGTGGCGGGGCCGCCCGGTGGACGGCGCCTATCCCACCCCCGAATGGAAGCCGGGCGAGCTGGTGCGCGACACCTGGGACCTGGTGATCCCGCCCCTGCCCGGCGCGGCTGAGCTGGCCGTGGGGCTGGCGCCGCCCGGCGCGCCCAGCACCCAGCTCACCCGCCTGCTGGCACTGAGCTCCGAACCGATCACGCGCCGCTCCACCCCGCCCGCCGCGCGGGCTCCCCTTGCTGCCTCGTTCGGCGACCGCCTGGGACTGGTGGGGTTCGACCCACCCCCGCGCCGCGTCCGGCTGGGCGCGACGATCGAGACGCGCCTGGTCTGGCGCGCACTCGTGGACGGTACGGACAGCTACACCATCTCGGTCCAGGTGATCGACTCCGAGGACAGGGTCGTGGCGCAGCACGACGCCGAGCCATCGAACGGGCGCCGACCCACGGCCGGCTGGCTGGCCGGCGAGTACGTGGATGACGGGCACCAGCTTCGGATCCCGCGTGAGATCCCGCGGGGCCGCTACTCGCTGGCGGTGGTGGTCTACCGACCGGAGGACGGGCAGCGACTGGTCACGACTGATGGCGCCGATCGGCTCACGCTGCCGGCGGAGCTCGTGATCGAGTGAGCCGCCTCGTCGTCCTCGGCCTGCTCTACCTGGTGGTGCCCAGCCACGGCCTCGGATGGCTGGGGGGTCTGCCGCTGGACCCGCCGGGTTTGGCGACGTTCGTAGCCATCGGCATCGCGTCGTTCGCGCTGGCGGGCACCGCGCTCCCCCAGCGGCCGGCGTACGTGCTGCAAGCGCTGTTGGTCCTGGAGATCGTCTTTCGGGTTGGGCTGTCGCAGATCGGTCTCACGTACGGCCTGCCCGGGTGGTACTTCGCCAACGGCCGCTTCCAGGCGCCGCACGAGCGATCGACCGACTTCCCCCGAGCGGAGTACACCCGCCGCGACGGGCTGCTGCGCTTCGGCGGGGACGAGATGCCCGTCTACTTCCTCAACGATGTGGTGCGCTTCAACCTGACGGGCGCGGAGGCCGACCGGCGGCGGACGCTGCCCTACTCCATCCGCTGGGACGGCTGGCTCCAGGTGCCTCAGCCCGGCCGCTACACGCTCTGGCTCACCGCCTCCGGCCCGGCCACGCTCGGCCTGGACGGCCGCCAGGTGGCAGCGGTGGACGCCGACGGACGCGACACCCGCGCGTACGCCGCGGAGCTCACGGCGGGGTCGCACCCGCTCCAGATCACCTACGCGCGCCGGCCCCAGCGCTCGCCGGACGTGCGGGTGGAGTGGGATCTGGGCGGCCGCCGCCAGAGCCTGGCCGTGCCGTACCTGGTGTCCCAGCCGGCCGACCCCGACGCCTGGCAGCGAGATCAGACCCTGGGGCTCCTGGCGCGGGGCACGGACCTGGCCTTCGGGGCGACGCTCGCGATCTGGCTGCTGCTGGCCATCCGCCAGCGGGCACTGACCGTGTGGCGGGCGGAGGGGCCCGCGCGCTGGAGGCTGCTGGAGCAGCCGCTGCTAGGCGTGTGGCTGGGCGGGATCTACCTACACGCGGCGATACCCCTGCTCGACGAAGCGCACAAGATGCTGCTGCTGGGCGGCGGCCAGGACTGGCTGACGCACGAATCGTTCGCGCGCGACATCCTGCTCAACGGGCCGCTGATGACGCTGGGCAAGCCGCTGGGCGAAGGCCGCACCTTCTACGCCCAGCCGTTCTACCCGTACGCCCTGGCCGCCATGCACTGGCTCACCGGCGAGGACCTGTACGGCACCACGCTGCTCCAACTGTTCGGGCTGGGCGTCGCCGGGGTGCTGCTCTACTACCTGGCGAAGCGCCTGTTCGGCTGGCCCACGGCCGTGACCACGCTGGTGATCTTCGCCGGCCTGCGCCACTCGCAGCTCGACTGGGTGTCCCGAAAGCTCCTGTCCGAGGCGGTGTACTTCGTCGTCCTGCCGGCCACTCTGCTGGCCCTGGTCCTGCTGATAGACCGCCGCCGGCGGCGCGACGCCGCCCTGGCCGGCCTGCTCATGGGTCTGGCCATCGTCACCCGCGGTCCCACCCTGCTGTACCTGGCGCTGGCCACGGTCATCGTCTGGCGCGCGCTGGCGGGAGCCGCGCGACGGACGGCGCTCACGGGGCTGTTCCTCGCCGCGACGTTCAGCATGGTCCTGCTGGTCCCTCTGCGCAACCAGATCGTGGCCGGGCAACCGTCCCTGGTGGCCTCCAGCGGCGGCGTCAACCTGGAGAAGCACCACCGCCCCACGTCCGTCGTGCGGACGGGCGAGGCCACCCGCCGCTGGTACGCGCCGTACGTCCAGGACATCCCCACCCGCGAGGTGCTGGAGTTCATCATCCAGGACCCGCTGGGCTACGCCGCCACCTACCCGCCGCTGGCGGCCTACGTACTGGGCTACGGCGCGGCGATCGACGAGAGTCAGATCACCTGGTGGCCAGACCTGGTGGCGCTGAACCTGCTCTACCTGGCCGCCATCATCACGCTGCCCGCCGCCCGCACTAGCCGCGCCCTGCTGCTGCACGCCTTCATCCTGGTCCACTTCGTCACCATGGTCGTGTTCACCCCTTACGACTACGACAACCGCCTGGTGCTGCCGATGTACCTGCCAATCGCGGTGTTCGCCGCACACGCGGTGACCCGCGCCGCGGGAAACGTGACGCCATACCGCGGGTGAGACGAACGCGGCGCTGGCTCAGTGTTCGATACCCAACGCATCGTTGCCTGTTAGATGTGCATGGATGGTGACACCACGCGCGCGCGGTAGACCGCCGAACGCTTGCACTCCGCCACAGGCTCCGCTTGAGCGATCCCGGCGATCTCGGGCAGACCCCCACGTAGCGCGGGTGCTCGTCGCCCGCTTCCACAACCTCGGGCGCCACGACCTCCCTGGGCATGCTCCCCGCCGCGTCTATCGCATCGCGCGCCCGCTACCAGTCGGCACCGGCCATCCAGCCCACCATCGCCCGCACCGTTTCACCACTCGCTAACGGATCATCCGCCAACCCATGCGCAACGCTCTCCTGGCGAGAGCTCCCCGCGGTGGGCGGGTGACTCTCACATCCGCTTCCCCGGCCGTTCAGAACCAGCCGCGCCAGGCCGCCTCCAGCCGGCGGCGCATCCCGAGGCACGAGGCGCCCGTCCTCGCGAACGCGGGGAAGCTAGCCATGGGCGCGGCGGACCGCCGAACATCTGCGATCCGCTACACGTTCTGCTCCAGCGATCCCGGCCATCTCGCACAGACCCCCACGTAGCGCACGTGCTTGTCGCCCTCTTCCACAACCCCCGGCGCCGCGACCTCGCCGGGCATGCTCATCGCGCCGTCTATCGCATCGCGGGCCTGCTTGCACTCCGGGCTAACGACAAGGTCGGCCACCCAGCCCGCCACCAACCGACACCGCTCAAACCGGCATGTCGTCCCTGCGGACGCAGGGACCCATCGCCAGCGCCCGGTCACGTAGATCAGCTCACGCGTCAGCTCACACGCATCCGATCGAATTGGGAGCTCAAACGATGAAGTGAGGTGGCTGCCGCCGGCACGAATGGCCCTGGTGACCACGCCAGGGCCCGCGCTTGCGGCGCGCGGCGCTCCGCGCGGTTGGGCTTGAAGCCGCGGACGCTGGCTCCAGTGGAGCCCTGAGCGGAAGTTGGGAGGCTAAGGATGTTGAGAGTGGCGGGCGGACGGGTGAGCTCGTCGATCTTGGCCTCGCGCTCAGCGACGCGAGCGGTGTGTCGTACGGCAACTGCCTCGAGCCTGGCGATGGTCTCGGGCTGGGCAAGGATGATATCGACGAGCTGCTCTTTGGGCAGCGCGAGCAGTGCGGCGCGGTCATCCATGCTGCCAGCGTAGCGAATCAGGTCGTCGAGCGGAGCACTTCCGTCAAGTTCCTGTCACCGCTGTGACCCTGCCCGGACGCGGGTACATGAGATTTACCCGTCAAGCTCATGTCATTTCTGTCACACCATCCGGACACGAAGCGGTAAGCAGCTACCGGAACTGCGAGCCTCGCTCAGCATGCACTCCGGCGCGACGTCGCCTGCCCGAAGGCTTCGGGATCAGACCATCACGGGACACACTTCTGTGTGGCTTCGCTCTCGCCGGCAGCAGATCCCGTCGGTCGGACGTCGGGACAACATTGTCGCGCCCACCGCATTCGGTTGGGCGCTGACCAACAAAGCTACGCCAGATTATCCTGGATAGAACCGACGTTAGCCTCTATCTCCCCGAGCCTTCCAAGCAGTGACCGAACGCGCTCCGGATCCAGATTGAGGCCGCTTTCCTGAACCACCACCCTCAGACGGGCCAGTATGCGCCCTATCAACAAGCACTCAATCCGCGCAAGTTCGAGGATGTCGACACGCGCCAGACTTGCGCGCGCCGAACGCGCGCCCAGAGCCTTGACACGAGGCACCACAAATAGCGCTGCTTCATAAAGTTCTACACTCTGTTCGAAGTCGTAAGGCTGACCCGGCTCACCCAGCTCAGCCAGGCGTCGACGAAGCGCGGTCACAAACAGTTCGCATTGCTCCGCAAACAACGAGGCGCGTTGACGTTCGTCTGGAACACTCTGCTCTTCTGCTCCCATCGCCCGTCGATGCCTCGTCGTCGCTTCAGCTGGTGTCAACGCCCTCGCTTCACGCACAAGCCCGCCGTGTTGCCCAACTATGCCAACAACCTCGACAAATGCATTACGATCGACAAACAGGTCACGGGAATAGCCGTTCCTGTGCCAATGCTTCTGAAGACCGCTGAACTCGGCAGGTGTTAATCGTAGGAATCCAGGGGCTCCGTCATTTTGATTGAGCAGCGTCCGGTCTGCCAAATCTATGCGTAGACGGGCACGCGTGCGGAAATCCGAGAATTTTCGTAGATGTGCAATTGCTCGTTTTATCTCCTTCGCTGCTCGTCTACTGTTCTTCCTCCATGTACCAGTCATTGTCGGAAATTCATGGAGCAAGTCATCGGCAATATATCTGTCTGCCAGTCTCAAGAGGTATGTGGCGGTGACTTCGAGTACCATGTAATATTCATCATCGGACTGTAGCTTAATAAATTCATCTGGATTTGGCAAGTAAGTACTAAAGGCTATGCCATCATACTTAGCAACGTCACTCATTTGTCAACTCGTGTAATTTGCGTAGGATAGAATATGGCAAGATCTCTCGTGTGTTAATGATCTGGCAGCTCGCCCAGCTGTCCGAGCTGATCGTAGAGATTAGTCTGCAAGAATATGACTAGTGCATTCAGATCTCCTAGTCTGTCGGTGGTAGATGCCCAATGAGCGAGCATTATATCCGTAAGCTTGAACATCGCATAATGAAGACTATACAGCGGAATACTGTTGACCCACACGCTGTCCCCGAGCAGAAGGTTCGCACAAAAAGAGTCGTTCTCATGGTAAACATGGTAATTGATATTGTAATCCCAGGTCACGCCATTCTTGTCTGTGGCATAGCCGACCAATTGCACGTTGACGTGGCACTTGTCGCCTTGATCGTGCTCGGGACCTCGGATGAGTAGGTTGAGATTTCCCTCTCGGAAGCGTGCCTGACGAAGGCTATCGCTGGCTACGCAGGGCGGATTTGTCTGTTTCTGTTGCTTGCCTGTCGCCGGCAACGGTGCCATCGTCGGCGCAGGCCATGGCATCGGCTGGACTTGAAGAGCCAGGTTCTTGCTCACTGGCCCCACCAGCGGCGTTCCAGGCTTTATGGCGTGCCCAGATGGGTCGCGGTGCGTGAGCGGGTTGTTCTCAACGTAACTGTAGCGATTCAGTGACGCCGATCGATCGCGGAACCCCAGGTAGCCGTCCTTCTGCGGGAACCGCCCCAGAGCGGGGTCGTACATCCGCGCGCGGAGATTGATCAGGCCGACCTGGGAATCGCGCAGCTCGCCCGTGTACCCGAAGTCGTTCTCGGGGTTGACGCCCGCGCTGGTCTGCTTCTCCACCGTGGGGACGCCAAACTCGTCGAACACGTACGTCTGGACCACCGCGGCCGACGTGCCCGCGGCGTTATTGCCGTCCGTGATCGCGCGCACGCTGCCCTGGCCGTCTGCGTGATACACGTACGCCACGCCGGTCGCCTTGCGCACCGTGTAGGCCAGGCCGTTCGGCCCCCAGACGTACCGGTTCGTCCCATCGTCCAGCACAGGGGCAGGCCGCTCGCCATACTGGGGTGGAAGTTTATCCCGGTGTGGTTGTCCCGCAGCGTCCGGCTGCTGCTCCCCCGGTGTGCGTTCAGTGACAGCGACGAAGTCGGGCTACCGCCGTCAGATGCTCGGCCCGGGCGGGACGCTGCCGGTCGGGGAAGCCGGCGACCAGGACCCTCACTGCGAACGCGGGTCGACATCCGGACGATAGCGGTTTGCGGAGGCGGGTCGCTCATGCGGCTGTTTGAGGAGGTTGGCCGAGCCGGCTAGGCGCTGGGTGGGCACGGTCTGGCGGGTGGGAGGCCTACAGTGGGTGCTACGTGACCGTGAACGGCACCTCGCGGGTGATCCGCGTCTCGCCGCTGATCACCGTGACGAGGTAACGCCACGTGCCGGGCACGACCTCCTTTGGAACCGTCCAGGTCCAGCTACACTCGCCGCGCTCGTTCGCCGTGGTGCGGCCCAGCCCATCGCGCGGCGCCGCCCCGGGGCCAAATACGAACACCTCCAGCACGCACGTGACCCCCGGGCGTGTCTGGATGACCACGGTGGCCTGCTTCTCGCGCGCTACCGAGGCCGTGGCGCTGGTGACCTGAATCGTGGGCGGCGGGAGCGGCCGTCCGGCTGCCGCCGCGCCCGGCTCCAGCAACGCCAAGAAGTCCGCCACCACCCAACCCACGTCGCCATCCCCGTCCTTCACGTTCAGCCACAGCTTGCCCTCAGCCTCGCGCTCGTCGCCGATGACCTCCACGTCCGTCCCGTCGCGCAGCACGCCGATCCGCGGCGACGCCGCGTTTGGCTCCCGCCGCATGTTGGCCCCTTGCCCATCCGTGTTGGTGACGCGGGCGCGGCGCGGCGCACTGGGTGTGGCGGTGGGCTCAACAGTGGGAGCCGGGGTGGGCGTGGCGGACGGCGCCGACGTTGGGGCCGAGGTGGGCGTGGACGTGGCGGGCGCCGGCGCGTGGGTGGCAGTAGAGGCAGGCGTGGGCGTGTTCGGCGGCAGGGTCGGGCTGCTCGCCGGTGTGGGCAAGGTCGCGGCTGGTTGCGGCACGAGCGTTGGCACCGCCGCGACCGGTGACGGCGACGGCAGCGACGTGGGCGTGGCGGTGACGCGGATGATGATGGGGGACGGCGAAGCGGGCGCGGCGGGGGCGGGAGTCACGACCGCCGGCGCGCGGACCGTGGCCGTGGGCGGCACCGCGGCAGTCCGCCCAAACTGGGCATCCGCCAGCAGCAGCGCGCCGATCGTCACGAGCGCCGTGACCAGGACCGGAATCGCCAGGATCAGCGCCCGGTCCATCGGTGACTGTCCGCGGAATCGCTGCCAGAGCTCCCGAAGCTGATCCACCTACCCGAGCGCCTCCCCGCGCATCGGGTTGCCCAGTACATCCAGAATCACTCGGTGCGCGACCTCGAAAACTCCAGGTGGTAGCGGCTGGGCGTGGGGTCCGTGTCCCCCTGGTACTTGCTGCGCAGTCCACCCGCGCCGTAAGGCTGATCCACCGGCGTGGTCATCTGGATGTAGGAGAGCTGGCCTATCTTCATCTCGGCGAAGAGGCTCAGCGGTAGGGGCGCCAGGTTCATCAGCTCCAACGTCAGGCGGCCTTCCCAGCCGGGGTCCACCAGACCGGCCGTGGCGTGGATGAGTAGCCCCAGCCGGCCGAGCGAGCTTTTGCCGTCCAGTCGCGCCACCAGATCGTCTGGCACGGTCACCGTCTCCAGCGTGACCCCCAGTGCGAACTCGCCGGGGCGCAGGAAGAACGGCTTGCCGGGCTCCAGGTCCACCACCTCGGTCAGGCCGGCGGTGTCCTCCCGCACATCGATGTGGGAGATGTGGCTGTTGCGGAATACGCGGATCTTGTCTCCCAGCCGCAGGTCGATGCTGGATGGCTGGATGGCGTTCTCCGCCAGGGGGTCAATCCGGATGCGGCCGCTTTCGATGAGCGCGCGCATGCTCCGGTCACTGAGGATCACGTGGCCTCCGCGGCCGCCAGCGCCACCAGGCGCGCGGCGAGGTCTGGAGCGTTATGGTAACGTCCGCGCGGTGCCCGGCGCCCCGTCGGCGCCGCCACGACAGATCGTGCAGAAACCCACCTGAGGTGACGGAGGCCCGCGGCATGGAACCACTGTACGGCGGCATCGAGGCCGGAGGGACCAAGTTCGTCTGCGCCGTGGGCACGGGACCAGCCGATCTGCGGGCCGAGATCACCATAGAGACCCGGCCGGATCCCAGCGAGACCATCGGCCAGGCCATCGAGTTCTTCCGGCAGCAGGCGGTCGCCACGCCGCTCAAGGCGATCGGGATCGCCTCCTTCGGGCCACTCGACCTCGACCACCAGAGCAATACCTATGGCTACATCACGTCCACGCCGAAGCCGGGCTGGCGCTTCACGGACCTGGTGGGGCCCATCCAGCGCGCGCTGGACTGCGCCGTTGCCGTCGATACGGATGTCAACGGCGCGGCCCTGGGTGAGCACCTCTGGGGCGCCGGCCGCGGACTGGACACGTTCATCTACCTCACGGTGGGCACCGGCATCGGTGGCGGCGCGCTGGTTCACGGTCGTCCGCTGCACGGCATGCTCCACCCGGAGATGGGTCACTTGCTGCTCCCGGTGGACCCGGTTCGGGATCCGCACTCCGGCGTCTGCCCGTATCACGGCGCATGCCTGGAGGGGCTAGCCTCTGGGCCGGCCATGCACGCCCGCTGGGGTCAACCCGCGGAGACGCTGCCACCCGATCACCCGGCCTGGCCCCTGGAGGCCCACTACCTGGCGCTGGGCCTGACCAACCTGATTCTCACGTTGTCCCCCCAGCGCACTCTGCTGGGCGGCGGGGTGATGCACCAGGCCGCGCTGTACCCGCTGATCCGGGCGGAGGTGCGGCGGCTGCTCAACGGCTACGTCCAGGCAGCCCAGATCCTGGACGGGGTAGATACGTACATCGTGCCGCCGGCCCTTGGCGATCGGGCTGGCGTGCTCGGGGCCATCGCCCTGGCGCGCCAGGCCGTCGCCGACGCGTAGCGCCAGATCGGTCGATATAATCGACGGACCCTCTCCTGGAGCATCCGTGACCAGCGTCTCCGCCGTGATCCCCGCCTACAACGAAGAGCACGCCATTGGGACGACCGTGGAGGCGATGGTGGCGGCGTTCCACGGGCTCATCGACGACTACGAGATCGTGGTGGTCAACGACGGCAGCACGGACGGCACGGCCGAGGTGGTACGCTCGCTGGCCGCGGCTCACGCTCGAGTCCGCACGGTGGCGCACCAGGAGAACCGCGGCTACGGCGCGGCGCTGGCCACCGGCTTCGCGGCCGCCACGCGGGATCTGATCTTCCTGACGGACGGGGATCGGCAGTTTGACGTGCGCGAGCTGCGGGAGTTCCTGCCGCTGCTCGAGGTCGCGGATCTGGCCATCGGCTACCGCGCCCCCCGCGCGGACCCAATGATCCGTCGCCTGTACGGCTGGGGCTGGAACGTGCTGGTGAACACGCTCTTTGGCTACACCGCGCGCGACGTGGACTGTGCCTTCAAGCTGTTCCCGCGGCGGATCATCGCGGAGCTCAACGTGCACAGCACCGGCCACACGTTCAGCCCGGAGCTGCTGATCAAAGCACGCCGCGCCGGCTACCGCGTGGCGGAGCGCCGGGTGACCCACCTGCCCAGGGTGGCCGGCTCACCCAAGGGCGCCCGACCGGACGCCATCATCCGCGCGATGTTCGAGTTGGTCAAATTGCGTGTTGAGGTCGCCTCAACCCGACAGACGGCGGTCACAGCGGCAACCGAGTGACCGAAGCAGGGGGGAGAAGAGGCACGCGCCGTGGCTCGGCGCCCAAGCCGTTCGACGTCACGCTGCGTGAGCTGATCGAGGCCGATCCCGCGGCCTGGCTTCGACTGGTTGGGTTCGATGGAGATCTGCCGGCCACGGTGCTGGACTCCGAAGTGTCCACAGCCGTCGCAACGGTGGACAAGGTGATCCAGGTCCGCGGGCCGGCGCCCCGCCTCGTCCACATCGAGCTCCAGGCCAGCCGTGACTCCTCGATGGAGGACCGTCTGCTCCTGTACTACGCGCTGCTGAACCGGAGGCATCGCCTGCCCACGCACAGCGTGGTCATCCTGGCGCGTCCGGAGGCGGACGACCCCGCCTTAGACGGACAGATCACGCACGGCCACCGCGACGGCGGGGTCCAGCTCTCGCTCCGCTACGACGTGATCCGCCTCTGGCAGCAGCCAGTGGACGACCTGCTACACGGACACCTGGCGACGCTGCCGCTGGCCCCCATCTCCGATCTCGGCACCAGACCGGCGGAGGAGATCATCCGGGCGATGCAGCATCGGTTGGAGTCTGAAACGACGATCGACACGCGCCGGTCGCTATGGCTCGCCACCTACTTGCTGATGGGCCTGCGGTACAATGACGATGATGCGGCCAGGCTGCTGCAGGGGGTGACGGAGATGCGCGAGTCCACTACGTACCAGGCCATCGTCCGCGAGGGCCGAGTTGAGGGGTTGCGCGAAGGGCTACGCGAAGGGCTGCGCTCGGGTCGCCTTGAAGGGCGCGCGACGGAGGCGCGGGCCATGCTCGAGGCGCTGGGCACCCGCAAGTACGGGGCTCCTAGCGCCGCCGCGCTGAGCTCCATCTCGGCCATTGGCGACGTCGAGCGCCTCGAACGCCTGATCACCGATGTCCTCGACGCGGACTCGTGGGACGAGCTACTGGGTTAGCGTTCGGTCGCGAGGCTGCGCGTACACCCAGGCCTGGGTGTTGGCGAGCGACCCGCACGTCAGCATCCGCACCGTCACCATCCGCCGCTCGTATAGACCCTCTGCCACGTCCTCGTAGTCGTCCAGTACCACCAGATCCTCGTCCGCCAGCCCCAGCAGGACCATGCCCTCAACGATGCTGCCGAGCTCCGGTGCGACGTACGGATAGTCGAAGCCCGTGACCCTGAACCGACGGTGGTCGGGAAGCATGGCCCGGACGACTTCCAGGTCGCGACGCTCCCCCAACACGGCACGGCGCACGGACGGATCCATGAGTGTGCCGTAGACGAACAGCCGGTGAGGGCCGCGCACGGTAACCGCCCTACCCGTTCGCGGCGCGAAGCTCCGACACCAGCGCGTCGTAGATGCCCGGTGTTGCCGCCAGGATCCCGCCCTCGTCCACGCTGTACGGTCCACCCACGGCGTTCGCCAGCCGGGCGCCAGCCTCGGCGGCGATCAATCCACCACCGGCCACGTCCCACGAGTGGACGTTTTGCTCCCAGTAGCCATCAAAACGCCCGGCTGCCACCCAGCACAGGTCCAGCGCCGCCGACCCAACACGCCGAACGGCCTGGCACTGCATGCTCAGCGCGCCAAACTGCGCCAGCGCCCGCGCCATCAATGCACGGTCGTACGGGAACCCCGTAGCCAGCATGGCGCGGCGTAGCTCCGTGGTTGCGGACACCGAGATCGGCGCGCCGTTCAGTGTGGCGCCGCCGCCCATCTGGGCAAAGAACAGCTCATCCAGGCTGGGGTGGTACACCGCGCCCAGCGTCATCTGGCCCTCCATCTCGTAGCCAATGGAGACCGCGAAGACAGGGACGCCGTGCGCATAGTTGCTGGTGCCGTCCAGCGGATCGATGATCCACCGGTGGGCGCGATCGGCGCCGCCCTCGCTCCCCTCCTCCGCCTCGATGGTGTGGGTGGGGAACTTTGCCGCGATCAGCTCGGTGATGGCGCGCTCGGCGCGGAGATCGACATCCGTCACGATGTCCACTTCGCCCTTGAAGCGGATGGACTGGACGCGGCCGTAGCCCTCGCGCAGGATCTCCCCACCCACCCGGGCGGCTTCCAGGCAGACCTCGCGCGCCAGGTCCAGATGGCGCGTCATCTGGTGACAGACCAGCGGGGGAAGCGCTGGATCAGCGGAACCGCGCGGCCGCGGCCGGTGCCACGCCTTCCGGCGCCTGCAGGACGATGGCGCCCTTGTCGCAAGCCGCCTCGCACAGGAAACAGGAGACGCACGCCTTCGGCTTGGTCAGCGCGGCCACCGCGCTCCACGGCTGGCCCTCCACGTCCTCCAGGCTCAGGCAGTCAAACGGGCACACGTCAATGCAGTACTTGCAGCCAGAGCAGATCTCCTCGGTGATGACCGGCTTGGGCCACTCGGTCCGCCGCACCTTCACCGCCACGTCACCGTACGTGTCCAGGATCGAGTCGTACGGGCATGCCCGACCGCAGGCACCGCAATCGATGCAGATCTTCGGGTCGATGAAGTACAGCTCCTTCTTGACGCCGCTGATGGCATCCACCGGGCAGACCGTCTCGCAGGCGCTGCACCCCACACAGGAATCGATGATGAAGAAGGCCATCGTTGGAGACGCTCCGGAACCAACTCGGGAGTAGAAGAAGCTACCGCTCAGTATAACGGACCGCATCTGGCCCGAGAGCCGGCGGGTCTACCGTCGCGGGCCGGGCACGGCAGGGGCTCCGCCGCTCGGCGGGGCGGCCGTCCGGGAGTCAGGTCGTGGCGTTGGCGTGGCGCCCGGCTGGACTGGGCCGGAGCGCGGCGGCGGCTGGGTTTGCATGGTGGGGGTCGGGGTGGGCGGCCCGCTAGGCACCGAGAGATCGGGCAGCGCGGGCAACGTGCAGGAGCTTGCGTACTGGTTACCGATCAGCGGCGTGGCCTGGTCCGTGAAGAAGTTGGTCCCATTGCTGGTGGTCACATTGTTCACGTACACGTTGTTCTGGCCCTTGCGGTCGTAGATGCCGGCGCTGGTGTTGTTGGACGCGGTGTTGTTGCAGATGGCGTTGCCGCCTAGCGTGTTCGTCTCCAGCCGGAACATCTGGATGCCCACGTTCTGGTAGGTGGCAGTGTTGCCCACCAGTTTGTTGTTGGACACGTTCAGGCCATCGTCCGGCTCGAGGTCGATCCCTGCCACGGCCTCGCGGCGGTTGTTGCTGGAGATCAGGCACCCGTCGATGATGTTGTTCAACCCATGGGTGATGGAGATGCCGTTGCGGCCGTTCGCCGTGGCGCGGCATCCGCTCAACCGCGTGTTGGTCACCCCGAACTGGTTGGGGTTGTAGCCCAGGTAGAACCCGTCCTTGCTGAAGTTGTCCGCCGCCACGCGCACCACGTACGCCGCGTTCACGTTGACCAGCCGCAGGCCAAAGCAACAGCCGCTGGTAGCGGACGCCACACCAGGGCCGGACAGCGTGAGATCGCGCACCGCGAAGTTGCCGTTGCCGGCGGTCAGCGCGCTGTTGGACATCATGTGGTCATCCACACCCGCGGCAAACTTCAGGATGGTCACGTCCATGCCGTCGCCGTAGACCATCACGTTGGAGTACACCCGGATCTTCGCGGGCAGGAAGTGGGTGCCAGCCGGGATCCGCACGGATCCACCCGTGTCACGCACGGCATCGATGGCAGCCTGGATGCTGGCATAGCTCGATGACACGACGTGTACGCCCGGCCAGGCCTGGGCGGAGACGGGCGTGGTCGGCTTTCCCCGCCCTGGCGGGAGCGGCCTGGAGGGCGTGGGCACCACCGGAGCGGTCGCCCGCGGGACGATCGTGGGGGTGGGCCCCGCCGCGGTCCGCACCACTACCGTGGCCTGCGGCCGCGATACCGGCCGCGGGTCAGCAGTCTGCGCCGAGGCGATCGAAACCGTGGTCCCGATCAACGACAACAGCAAACAGAGCCGGAGGGCAATCGTTCGTCGTGTAGGCATGCTCCCCCGGGACACCGCGGTGGCGCGACAAGTCTAGCTAGACACTCGTCCACCTGCAACAACGAGCGCGCCAGCCGCGAGGTGACGGAAGAGCTGCACCCAGGCTAGTGGACCTGAAGTACAGCCTTCATCACGTTCTTGGCCAGGGCGTGCTCCATCGCCAGCACCGCATCGCTCAGCGGATACGTGCGGATCAGCGGGCCAACGTCGATCGTCCCGTCCGCGATGAACTGGATGGCCCGCTCGTAGTCATCCCAATTCGCGATGTAGCTGGCCTTCAGGTCCAGCTCCCGCCGCACCGCGACGGATGGGTCGATGGGAAAGGCGCCGCTGTACAGCGCGATGATGACGATGGTCCCGCCCTTCTCCACACCCTGCACGGCCGACTCAAAGCCACCCTGCGTGCCCGCGCACTCGATGGCCAGGTCCGCCCGGTCACGGCCCACCACGCGCTTAAGGCCTTCGTTCACGGACTCGCGCGCCGTGTTGATGGTCTTGAACCCCAGCGCCTCGGCCGTAACCAGGCGCACCTCCTGGTCCACCTCGGCACCGGTCACCACCACCTCAGCGCCCGCCGCCCGTGCAATCTGGGCAGTCAGCAGTCCAATCGGGCCTGGTCCCGTCACCAGCGCCAGATCACCCGGACGGACCCCGCTGCGCTCCAACACCGCGTGGGTAGCGACCGAGGCCGGCTCCACCACGGAGGCGTGCTCAAACGACAGGCCATCGGGGATCGTGTGCAGCGAGTTCGTCCCGATGACGGTCTGCTCGGCCATGCCACCATCGATGTGGACGCCGCGCACGCGGAAGTTGTCGCAGATGCTCGTTCGCCCCCGGCGGCACCGCGGGCAGGCCCCACAGTAACGCACGGACTCCGCGATCACTCGCGTGCCCTCAGGCACGCCGGCGTCAGCGCTCCGCGCAACCACGCCGGCAAACTCGTGCCCGATGACCCGCGGCGTGGTCATCACCGCGTGGAAGATGGGGTCCCAGTGCCAGATGTGGAGGTCGCTTCCGCAGATAGACGTGGCCTTGACGGAGATCAGCGCCTCGCCGGCACCTGGCGTCGGTGGCGCCACGTCACGCACGGCGATGGCGCCAACCTGCGGCGCCTCTTTCACAACAGCCAGCATCAGGTCACACTCCCTCGGAGGACGCGGCCCGGCCCAGATACGCCTCGATCACCCTGGGATCGCGCTGTATCTCGTGGGGCGTACCCTCCGCGATCTTCGTCCCGTGGTCTAGCACGGTGACACGGTCAGAGATCCCCATCACCACCCGCATGTGGTGCTCGATGAGGAAGATGGTCAGGTTCAGCTCAGTCCTGAGCCGGCGGATGAGGTCCGTGAGATCGTCGGTCTCCTTGGGATTCATCCCCGCCGTGGGCTCGTCCAGCAGCAGCAGCGTTGGCTCCGTGGCCAGCGCTCTCGCGATCTCGAGGCGACGCTGATCGCCGTAGGGCAGGTTGCGCGCCCACGTCTCCTCAACCCCATGGAGCCCAGCGTAGTCCAGCAGCTCGCTGGCCCGCGCCCGCGCCCGCCGCTCCTCCGCCGTCGTACTGGGTAGCCGCAATACCGCCCCCCAGGGCGTGGCCTTGAGCCGGGTGTGCATGCCCACCAGCACGTTGTCCAGCGCGCTCATGCTGCCAAACAGCCGGATGTTCTGAAACGTCCTGGCGATGCCGCGGCGCGTGATGTCGCTGGGTTTGGCGTTTTCCAGCCGATCGCCCTTGAAGACGATGGTGCCGCTCGTGGGCTTGTAGAGGCCGGCGACCAGATTGAAGAAAGTGGTCTTACCGGCCCCATTGGGGCCGATCAGGCTGACGATCGACCCCTGCTCGATCTCGAAGTCCACCTCGTTCACGGCCACGAGCCCGCCGAATCGTTTGGTGACGCCGCGTGCCGTGAGGAGGGTCATGGGATCTGACGGCTAAGCCGCCGGGGTCGGCCCAACAGCGCGGTTGTTGTTCGGCCTCACCAGCTCCTGCTGGCGCTGGACGCTGGGGAAGATCCCCTGCGGCCGCAGCAGCATCATCAAGACCAGCAGCAGGCCAAACATCATCAGCTTCGAGTTGGCCAGGTCGATCTGCGACAGCAGCGGGATACCCAGGTTCTTCACGGTGCTCGCGGCGGTCTCCGTGAAGATGAAGTTGAAGGCGCCCATCAGCAGGCCGCCAAACATCACGCCCCAGATGTTGCCGATACCGCCCATGATGACCATGGCCAGCAGGATGATGGAGATGCTGAAATCAAACTGGAACGGGTCGATGAACTGGAGCATGGCCGCGTAGAGCGCCCCGCCGAACCCGGAGAAAGAGGCGCCCAGGGCAAAGGCCAGGAGCTTGGTCTTCACCAGATCGATGCCCATGCTGGCCGCCGCGATCTCGTCCTCGCGGATCGCCACCCACGCCCGGCCAAGCCGCGACCCCTGCAGCCGGATCATCAAGTACACCGAGAACGCGCTCACCGCCAGGATCAGGTAGTACCAGGGCACCTGGTCAGAGGCCAGCAGCTCCGTGCCGCCGAAGTGCGGCCGACCGATGGGGTTCATACCCTTGGAGCCATTGGTCAGCCCTTCAAGATTCAGGAACGCACGCGGCACGATCTCGCCAAACGCCAGCGTCACGATGGCCAGGTAGTCGCCCCGCAGCCGAAGTGTGGGTGCCCCCAGGATCACGCCGAAGACCGCCGCCACCACGAAGGCCGCCACCAGCGCGATCCAGAAATCCGTCCGGAACGGCAGCGGACTCTGCGGCGCGGTCAGGAACGCGGCGGTGTAGCCGCCGATCGCGAAGAAGGCCGCGTAGCCCAGATCCAGCAGGCCGGCGAACCCCACCACGATGTTCAGTCCCAGCGCCAGCAGCATGAATATGAGGATGGGGTTCATGCTGCCCATCCGGTTGATGCCAAGACCGCGATCCGCGATTGGGTACAGCAGCAGAAACGCCACAAAGAGGCCAAACAGCGCCCGATTCCGCGCACTCCCGCCCATCGGTTCAGGCCCTCTCGGTGCTGGCTTCGCCCAGCAGACCCGTGGGGCGGAAGACCAGGATCAGGATCAGCATGCCGAAGACCACAGCCTGCGTCCAGCGGGGATCGAGCAAGAAGTCGCTGCCGGCGGCGACCACGCCGATCAGGATGCCACCCAGGAACGCCCCCTGGAGGTTGCCCACCCCGCCCAGCACCGCCGCGGTGAACGCCATCAGGCCGCCGCGGAAGCCCTGAAAGAACCAGGCACTGTTGTTGTACAGGCCGTAGATCACACCCGCCGCGCCCGCCAGCGCCCCCCCGATCAGAAACGTGAGGGCAATGGTCTGGTTGATGTTTATGCCCATCAGCGCGGCGGCATCGCGATCCTGCGCGGTCGCGCGCATCGCCTTGCCCAGCCTCGTCCGGGTGACAAACCATGACAGCGTCAACATCAGCGGCACAGCCAGCAGCATCACCGCCAGGTCCTTCACGCTAAACAGGACCAGCGTGTTCAGCTTCAAGATGTCCCGGAAGATGTCCAGGCGCGCCACCGGATGCAGGTCCGGGAAGTCCACCGGCGAGGCGCCCTTCCAGTGCAGCCCCACGTTCACCAGGATGAACGAGACGCCAATCGCGGAGATCAGGGGCGCCAGGCGCGGTGAACGGCGAAGCGGCCGGTAGGCCAGCCGCTCGATGGTCACGTTGAGGAGCGCGCAACCCGCCATGGAGAGAACCAGCGACCCAACGAACAGGCCCACCAGCATCTCCGGCGGGAGCAACGAGACCCGGCGGACTCCCATGGCGTTGGCGACGGTCGTGACCAACGTGAGGGCGATCATCGTGCCGATCATGAAAACGTCGCCGTGGGCGAAGTTGATCAGCTCGATGATCCCGTAGACCAGCGTGTAGCCCAGGGCTACCAGCGCGATGATGGACCCGTTTGCGAGGCCAATCAGCAGGATCTGCAGGGCCGTCTCATACCAGGCCAGCGTCGCGCTCCTCTACGTCTTCGGGAAGTGCGCGTTAGGGTAGTCCAGGCTGAACCTGGATGCAAGCCGCGCGGATGCCCGGGCAGCGCTACTTCTTGGTGAAGCTGCCCTTGCCCTCAACCACGATCGGCCCATCCTTGGACAGCCGGACCTCCACCAGGACCTCGTAGCTTCCGGCCGGTCCATCCACCGAAGAGGAAACCTCAGTGCGGCCGTCACCGTTGGTGCCGTCGGCGGTCAGGCCGATGTACTGCTGCGGGTTCAGGCGCATCGTGACCAGGATGAACGCATCCGAGACGCCCTTCCCGTCACGGGTCAGGCGTAGTTTCACGGTCTGTGGGCCGTCGCCCAGGTTGGGCTCAACCACCTGGGTCTCGAGCGTGTAGCCCTGGCCGGTAGACGTGGTGGTGCCGGCGGGCGGCGCCGCCTGGGTTGGCGCGGGCGTGGCGGCCGGTGCCGCCGCGGGGCGGGTGGCCGTAGGCGTCGCACCCGGTCCGGCCGATGCCGCGGTAGGCTGCGTCGCGGTCGCCTCGGCCGCCGGCGAGGCAGCCGGGGACGGCGCGGCGGGCGGCGCCGGCGAACCCACGTTCTCCAGGAACTTGGAGGCAATCCACCCCGCGCGGCCGCCGGACACCTTCACGTTGCGCCAGGTGCGCCCGTCCGCCTGCCGATCCTGGCCGGCAAGCTCTAGCTCCGTCCCCTCCTGCACCTGCGTGACGACCTCAGCGGAGGTGGATGGCTCCGCGCGCACGTTCACCGTGCCGCCGTCAGCATTCACCACCTTCACCTTGCCAAGGCTCGGGCCAGACGTCGCACCGTTCGACGGGGCGCTCGTGCTGGCGGGCGGGGCGGCGGGGGCAGCGGCCGGCGCGTTTCCGCCGCCAACCGCGTCCATCTTCTTGGAGACCACAAGCGCGAGGCCCACGGTGTCACCGAGGCTGGTCACTTCGGGCCGGCCGCGGATACCAACGAGAGCCAGCCAGCGGTTCTTCCTGAAGATGTAGATGTGCTCCGCGATCTTGCCATTGTCCCCGTCAGACGTCTGCGAAAGGCCAACGGATTCCTCGCCGAGCGGCGGGATGCTGCCTTCCGTGTAGCCCGCCTCCAGGTATGCCCGCCGGGACGCCGCGATCTGCTTGGCCGCCTCGTCGGTATTCGCGGTCCGGGCCACGCCGGTGCGGATTTCAACCGGGCCGGCCGCCAGGTTCTGCTGATTTGCGGGCTTGCCAAAGGCGGTCTCGTACACCGCCACGCCGTCAGGTCGATCCACGGCGGCCGTCCGGTCCGCCAGCGGCGCAAAGCCGGCCGGCAGATCGCCCAGCGTCAGTGCCAACGTCTTGGGGTCAATGTTTTGGTTTGCCGGCGCGGCCAGCAGGTCCGTGCCCAGAGCGGAGGTCAGCAAACCAATGGCAACTGCCAGGTAGAGCGTGCGTCGAATCATGTTCATGGCCCGCGTGGTGTACCGCGCCGTGACGCGCTGAGTCAAGCGCTCGGCCGGCCCTGCCAAGGATGTTCGATGACGTAACGGCCGGGCGGGCTGCCGGTCGCGGTATTCAGAGGACGGCCAGATGGGCCTCCAGATCGTCCCAGTGGTGCATCACCGCGTCTGCCTGGCTCACAACCTCACCGGGCGCGGCATGCGGCGCGTAGCGCACCGCGCGGAGGCCAAACGCCCTGGCCCCAGCCACGTCAGCCTCCTCCGTATCTCCAATGTGCAGCACCTCGCCTGGCTCACAGCCTAGCGCCGCCAGGGTGTCTTCGAAGATCCGCGGGTGCGGCTTCAGCCAGCCCACCTCGTTGGAGAAACTCAAGATCTCGAACCGAGACGTCAGATCGTGCTGTTCCAGCACCTCGCGCAGCACGGCGCCGCCCGTGTACCCAGTGTTGCAGATGAGCCCGATGCGGTAGCGCTCGCTCAGCGCGTCCATGGCCGGGCGGAAGCCCTCCATCAGCGGAGGTAGGAACTCCAGGGTCAGATCCACGTACGCGTGCTCCACCGTCTCAAAGGGCAGGTGGCCCGGTGCAACTCCCAGCTGCTCCATGAGGACGTCCCAGCGTCCGGCCGGCCCAATGTCGCGACCCGTGCGCGCGATCTCGTCATCGATGATTCGCCGCGCGCCGCGAAATCCCGCGCGCATGTTTTCGAGCTCCATGGGGTAACCCGCGGCGGCCAGAGCACCCAGCAGGATCCCTCGCCGCTTCTCGATCTTCTCCTGCGGGTCCTGCTGGTGCAGGATCGTTCCCCAGAGGTCCAGTGTGATCGCGCGCAACCGTGTCGCGCTCGTTCCTCCCATGGTGCTCCCCACCCGTCGCGTGCCTCCTGGGTCTCTGCCGTACTGTCTGCCGAGGTACGTCCATGATAGCCTGGGCACACACGGAGGCGGATTCACGGCCGCTCGGTATCATCAGCGCCGTGCTTCCAATTCGCCGCCCGCCCGAACTGGGCGGCCTGATCTCCCTCACCATGGTGTCGTTCGCGTTCGGCGCGCTGTCACCCGCTCTGGAAGAGATACAGCAGGTGTTCGGCGGGGGTGCCCAGGTGGCCGCTCTGCTGGTGGCGGGATTCAGCGCCGGTCGCCTGATGGCCGGCTTCCCAGCCGGCCTGCTGGTAGACCGCGTTGGACCCGGCCGCGTCATCCTGGCGGGCTCCGTGACGTTCCTCGCCGGCGCGCTGGTGGCGCTGCTCTCCACCGGGCTGTGGATGCTCGTGCTTGGACGGGTCATCCAGGGCATTGGCCTGGCGCTGGTCCCCGCCGGCGTCCTGGGCAGGCTGATGGCCGCCGCCGCAGACGGGCGAGCGGGCGGCGCCATGGCGCTGTACCAGGGCGCCATCACGCTCGGATCCGCCATCGGTCCAGCGCTCGGTGGGCCGGCGGCCACCTTCATCGGCTGGCGGGGCGGGCTGGTGGTCTGCGTGGTCGCGGGAGTGGTGGCGGTGTTCGCGGCAATCGGATCCGCGCGCACTTACACACCGCCGCGCGCGAAGCAGCAGCAGGCGCGGGCCACATTCGGCTGGCTGGCCGCGTTAGCCCTGCTGGTGGTGCTGCTCCCGAACATCGTCACCGGGATGTACCGGTTCGCCGTGGGGCTCCTGGCGCTGCCGCTCTACGCCACCGGCCCAGTTGGCCTGGACCCCACGTCCACGGGCCTGCTGCTGGGCTCGCAGGGCCTGATCACCGTGGTGATGCTGGCGCCGGGCGGCCGGGCTTGCGACCGCTGGGGGGTGCGGCGCGTGGGCATCGTGTCAAGCGCGGCCATCATCGTGGCCATCGCCAGCTTTCCGTCTGCCACCACGTCCTGGGCCCTCTGGGGCTCCGCCCTGCTGTACGGCATGTCCCTTTCCGTATTGGGCGTCGCCGCGGGCGCCTTCATCTTCACGCTGAAGGGATTCTCCACGGGCACGCTGGTCGGCATGTACCGCCTCAGCTATGACACCGTGCAGGTCCTCAGCCCGCTGCTCGTGGGGCTGCTGTTGGACGCCGCCGGCTTCTCGCTCAGCTTCTACACGCTCGCGGCGGCGGGCGGCCTCTCCCTCTTCGCGCTTATGTCACGAATGCGACAAACCGTCAAGTAACGCGACGCCGGCGAGACACGTTCGTCTTCTCGGGGCGAGGAGCACGAATTGTGATGCGTCCGTTACGTCCCCTGGCCCTACGACTGAGCCTGCCGTGTTTCGCGGCGCTCGTCGCGTTCAGCCTCTGGGCATCGGCACCGGCAAGCGCCCAGGTGTTTGACCCGCTGCGCCCGCCGGATCTGCCCGCGCCCAGGCTCTCGCCAGACCCCATCCCCTCGCACGATTGGCGATCCCCCGGCTTCGTCGCCGTCATCGATGGCCGCCTGTATGACCCACAGTGCCGGCCACTCCGCTCCGTGGGCTCCAACGTGCCCAACCTGATGTATCGCAAGGTGGCGCGGGAAAATCTGGAGTGGATGCGTGACCACGGCATGCGCTGGATGCGGGTGATGGCGTTTGGGCACGGCAGCCTCTCCGCGTTCCCGGACATCGCGGACGGCCGCGTCGAGCAGCGCCTGGCCGAGCTGCTGGCCGATGTGGAGCTATTCAACGCCATCCACCCGCCCGAGCAGCGGATCTACGTGCTCGTGACGTTGGTGGATTACTACGAGCCCGGGATCCCGGGCGACCAGCACGGATTCGACAACCGCAACTGGTGCGTAGCGCGCGTGCTCAACGCGCCGTGGTTCCGCCGCGGGTATCGGTACTACGACTTCGTGGAAGAGTGCGACGGCGCCGGCGTGGTGCGCGATGCGCCGAACTACGAAGTGAACTACAAACCCTGGGTGCAACGGCTCGTCAGCATTGGGGCAAACAGCCCCGCCGTGCTGGGCTGGCAGCTCGGCAACGAGCTTAAGGCCAAGAGCAGCCCCCGCAACAACATCGAGCACATGGAAGCGTACGGCTGGTACCTGGACTGGACGAAGGACATGGTGGACACGATCCGCGAGATCGACAAGAACCACCTGATCTTCACGGGGGCGCAGTATCTGGCCGAGCTGGCGGACTGGCCGTATCGCCCCGTCCACAACTCGGTGGCGCTTGACCTGCGCGTGATCTACCAGGAGCTGGTGGATCAGATGCTGCACTCGTGCGGGCGGTACTGCTGGAACGTATGGGGGCTCACCCACTACGACCTGGAGCTGTACCCCATCGATGACGCGCTCATGTTCCGCCAGGCTGGCGTCGCCGTAATCGTCACGGAGACCGGCATCACGCTGGGCAAGACGCCCGAGCAACAGGCGCGATACGGCGGGGATCGGGCAGCGGCGCTCCGCTCCGGGGTGGATCAGCCGTGGCAGGACGTTCTGGGCCGCTGGCATAGCCGCCGATGGGGTCTGGCGGAGCAGATCGAGCTGACCGGGATGGTGGGCATCGCGCCGTGGGGATCGCCCAACCCGAATGAATGGGCGGATCCCGGGCTGGATCTGGACTCCACACGGGGCATCAGCCAGGTGCCGGATTCGGGTGCCATGTGGGAGCTCTGGAGCAACCTGGCCGGCACGCTGGAGGCCAGGAACCGCAGCGAGGGCGTGTCGGTGGCCTGCGAGGTTGCCCGCTCGAGCTAGGACCGCGGAGTGGGGCCGACGGAAGTCCGCCGGCCCCGCTCGGTCATCGCGGCCGTCTAGTCCTTGAAGAAATAGGTCGTCGGCTGGGCCGAGCCCGGATAACGGCTTCGCGGCCGCAGCGAGTAACGGTCCGGAACGTTCCCCATGCGATTGCTCACCGTGCGGAGCACGGGCGTGAAGCCCACCGTACCGATCACCCAGAGGTTGTCGCAGATCAGCCGCTTCAGCTCCTGGCCCAGCTTGTTGCGCTCAGCGGTCTCCACGCCGGCCCCGGCTCGCAGCAGGTCGTAAGCCTTTAGAAGCTCGGGGTCCGTTGGCTTCTTACCCGCCGCGCCGTTGCTGGCAAACCAGGTGGCGTACAGCGTCCCGCTGAACGGGCCCTCCGGCTCCGTGGGCAGATCGTGCCGAGGCCACAGGAAGATCTCCGCGCTGCCCCCGCTCCACACATAGATCTGGTGCTCATTGGTCGCAGCCTTCTTGATGGCCAGGCTGCGTTCGGTGTCCTTGACGTCCGCCTGGATGCCGATCTTCTTCCAGTGCTGCGCAACCATCTCCATCTGCTGCGCGAAGGGGAACATGGAGGCGGCCACGGTGGTGATCTCAATGCGCAGTCGGCCCTTGCCATCGGTGCGCAGGCGGAACCCCTCCGCGTCCTTCTTGTCCAGGCCAATCTTGTCTAGCAGCTCGTTGGCCTGCTTGGGATCAAGGGTGGCCCAGCGGGTCCGCCACTCCGGCCCGGGATTCTCCAACGAGCTGTCCTCCGGCGAGAGCGAGCTGGGCGTACCCATCCCCAGGAAGAACGCCTCGTTGATCTGGTCTCGGTCAATGCCCAGCGAGAGCGCCCGCCGGAAATCGCGGTTCTGTAGCCACTTTGCCACCTCTGGATCCGCGTCGAACGACTGGTTGACGTGCAGGGCGGTGATCGCCGCCTCTGAAGCAAGATCCAGGACCACCTTGTAGTTGCCCTTCTGGCGGTTCTCCAGAAACACCGGCAGCTTGGCCACGTCCAGGTGGCGGCCCATCTCGTCATACTCGCCGGCGATCGCCCGCAAGTTGATCACCTCGAGGTTCTCACCCAGCGTCAGTGAGATCTTGTCGATGTACGGCAACTGGTTGCCTTCGCTATCAACCTGCCAGAAGTAGGGGTTGCGCTCCAGCGTCCAGCTAGGCGTGTTCACGGGGCTGACGGTGCGCCACGGCGTGAGGACGGGGACCTCGGGATTGAGCTGGAAGTTGGTCTTCTGCTTGAGTAGCAGCACCCAGTTGTCCAGCTTGGCGTCCGCAACGCGCTTGTCAAGCTCTTCCTTGGGCGTGTACTTGGGGTGGAACTGCCGCAGGTAGTGCCCCGGCGCGTAGAAGCCGGTAAATCCACCCTGCTGTGTGCCACCCAGGGCGTGCCCCGCGCCCACCTGCGTGAAGCCCGCCAGAACGTCCACGAACATGGGGTACGGATCGGGGAACCGCGCCTCCACCGTCAGGTCGTCCACCTTCACGAGCGTACCGGGCTTCCCGTTGATGGACAGCTCCGGCGAGGGCGTGCGTGTGATCTCCTTGTTCAGATACAGATCCTCGTACCAGAACATGACCGCGTCAGCCGTGAACGGCTGCCCATCGGACCACTTCATGCCCTTCCGCAAGGAGAGTCGGATGGTCCTGCCGCCGTCCAGGAGCTGCCAGCCCTTGAAGACGGACGGGATGATGGCGTTGCCCGAGTAGTCCACGAACAGCGGCTTGTCCATCCCCATCACGCGGTTGAAGTTCTCGCCGTCGGCCGGTCCCGTGAATCCCCTCCGCCAGGTCCCGCCGTACTTCCCGATGCCGTGGAGCGGCTTGAGCACCATGGGCTCCTCGGGGACGCGCTGTTCCACAGGCGGGAGCTTGCCGGCCTTCACCAGCTCCGCCAGCATGGGTGACTCACCCAACTTCGGCGGTCGGCGAGCATTCTTCAGGACCTCTGGTCCCTCGATCTTGCCAATGAGCTGGGCGCCCAGGCGGGCGTCCGGTTTCCCGGCTGGCTTGGCCTCCGCCGGCTTTGCTTCGGCTGGCTTCGCGGCGGCGGGAGCGCTTGTTGGCGCGGCAGCGGGCGCCGCCGTGGGCGCTGCCGCCGCCGGCGCGGCGGTGGGCTTCGCTGGCTCTGTGGCCGGCCTCGCCGGTGTGGGTGGCGCGGCCGGCTGCGGCGCGCAGGCCGCCACCAGGCTCACCCCAGCTACCCCAAGCCCCTGAAACACGAGCATGCGACGACTAAGCCGATACGATGCGGCCATCCGGCCCTCCCCTGGCGCTGATTCCCCCCGCGTGTCGCGGTGCGCGTATCGTACTCGCCGGCGCATTACCGCGGCGACCCGGGCCGTGCTGGCATAGTTCGCCCGCCAACGCGCTCGGAGGTGACATGGCACGGCGTCTCGGCGAATACCAGGCGTACCTGTTCGACGTGGACGGCACGCTCGTCAGACCTGGCGAAGCCCTTCCTGGCATTCCCGCGGCCATCCATGCCCTGCGCCGGGCGGGAAAGACCGTCCGCTTCGTCACCAACAATTCCAACTACCCTCAGGCGGAGGTCGCCGCGCGGTTTCGCTCGTTTGGCCTGCCCGCCGATGAGGGCGACGTGTTCTCGGCGCTCACCGGTGCCGTCACGCTCATCCGTGCCGAGCGGCCAGGCGCGCGCGTCCACGTCTTTGGGAGCGACGGTCTGCGCGGGGAGCTCCGCCGCGCCGGGCTGACCGTCACGGACGGTGAGGACGCCCAGTACGTCGTAGCCGGTTACAACCCCGGTGTCTCGCTGGAGAACATCGGCCGCGCTATGCGGACTGTCCTCGCCGGCGCAAAGCTCATCGCCGTCAATCGCGATCGACGGTACATGGGACACGAGGAGCTAGTGCCCGGAGCCGGCGTGTTCGTGGCCATGTTGGAGACGGCCACGGGCCGCCCCGCGGATGTCGTGGTGGGAAAGCCCTCCCCCGCGATCATCCAGGAGGCTATGGCCAGCATCGGCTGCGCCCCGGCGGACTGTCTCATCGTCGGCGACAACCTGGAGTCAGATATGGCGGCGGCACACGCCGCCGGTGTGGACAGCCTCATGGTGCTCACCGGCGTGTCCCAGGAACGTGACATCGCCGCCACCACCTTTGCTCCAACGCATCTGCTGACCAGCGTCGCGGAGCTCCCCAACCACCTGTAGACGCCTCCCTGATCCAGCCAACGTCGCGGTGGTCTGCTGACCGGCCACACGGGGGGGGGGCGCTGGTACAATCGGCAAGTCAGCACCAAAGCGAGGTGGGTCGCCATGGGGACTCGCTCTGGATCGTTTGTCGGTCGCGTGTTTCTGGTCGCGCTCAGCCTGGTCGCCGCGGGGCTAGTTAGCCAGGCCGACGGCGCGCAGGCCCAGTCCGCGCCGCCGGGGCGCGGTGGACCGCCGGCCGGCACTCCCACCACTCGCCCGGCGCTGCGGTCAGGCCAGAGCGCGCCGGCACCAGCCGTGCGCGTGGCTCCACCCCGCCGCGGCGGGTTCTGGACCGGGCTTGCGGTGGCGCCCACGCAACGGACGGAGGTGGGCGCGGCCGTGCTGGACGGGCTCATCTACACCGTGGGGAGCTATCCCGGCAGCCCCAGCGGTCCCGCCGCCGTACAGGCAAACGAGGCGTACAACCCCGCCACGAACACCTGGCAGACACGCGCTCCGCTGCCCGCCGGCCTCAACCACCCGTGCGTCGCGGCAGCGGGCGGTAAGCTGTACGCCATTGGTGGATTTCCAGACACGGACATCACCGTGCCCGTGTCCACCACGCTTGAATACAACCCAACGCTGAACACCTGGACCCCGCGCGCCGCCCTCCCCACGCCGCGTGGCGCGCCAGCGTGCGTCGTGTTGAACGGGCGGATCCACGTCATCGGCGGCAATGGCAGCACGGACAGCAACGCCCACGAGGTATACGACCCCGGGCTCAATACCTGGAGCACCGCGCCAGCACTGCCAACCGCGCGCAACCACGTCACCGCGGCGGCGCTGGCGGGCAGGATCCACGTGATCGGCGGGCGGATCAACTCGCCCTGGGACCCCAACCTCGCCGTACACGAGGCCTACGACCCATCCAACGGCTCCTGGCAGACCCTGGCGCCCATGCCCACCGGCCGCAGCGCCATGGGCGCCGCCACACTGGGATCACAGATCCACGTAGTCGGTGGGGAGCCAAAGGCCGGCCCGGTCAGCACGTTCGCCGAACACGAGGTGTACGACGCAACCGGAAACGTGTGGACCAGCATGGCGCCGCTCCCCACGGCGCGCCACGGGATGGGCGTGGTCACCTACAACGACGCCATCTACGTGCTGCTGGGCGGTCGCGTGACCGGCGCGTTCTACAGCGACGTGGCTGAGGTGTTCCGCTTCCCCTAGCGGCCGAGCCGCGCCGTAGCTCCCGTCAGCGATCCTTGCGCGGCCCGCCGCCGTGAAGCACACTTGTTCTATGCCAGGAGCAGCCGCGCCAGCCCAGCCGTCGGCGGCCTTTCATCCCGCCGTGGCGGACTGGCTCGCCGCCGCTTTCGCGGCACCCACTCGGGCGCAACAGCTCGGCTGGCCGCCCATTATTCAGGGTGAATCCACGCTCATCCTGGCCCCAACCGGCTCCGGAAAGACCCTGGCGGCGTTCCTCACCGCCATCGATCGGCTGATGTTCACGCCGGTCCCGCCAGACGCGCGGCGCTGCCGCGTCATCTACGTGTCGCCGCTCCGCGCCCTGGCGTTCGACGTAGAGAAGAACCTGCGCGCGCCCATCGCGGGAATTGCCCGTGCCGCCGAGATCCGCGGGGAGCCCTTCCACGTACCCACGGTGGCGCTCCGCACCGGGGACACCCTGGCCAGCGACCGCGCTCGAATGCAACGGCACCCGCCAGACATCCTGATCACCACGCCGGAGTCGCTGTTTCTGCTGCTCACCTCCCGCGCCCGCGCCATGCTCGCCTCCGCACGGCTGGTCATCCTGGATGAGATCCACACGCTCGTGGGCTCCAAGCGCGGCGCGCACCTGGCCGTCTCCCTCGAGCGCCTGCAGGAGCTGACCGGCGATCCGCTCCAGCGCATCGGCCTATCCGCCACGCAGCGTCCGCTCGACGAGGTGGCGCGCTATCTCGGCGGCTACACGGGAGCGGCTGAGGCATCGGCGCCCCGGCCGGTGACCATCGTGGACGCCAGCGCGCGCAAAGCGTTCGACATCAAGGTGGAAGTGCCCGTCGAGGACATGCGGGACCTCGGCAGCGTGCTGGCAGACACCGGCCAGATTCCGGAGGGACCCGCCGCCGCCGTCAAGCGCCGCTCCATCTGGCCGGCCATCTACCCCCGCCTCCTCGATCTGATCGCGGCACACCGCTCCACCATCATCTTCGTGAACAGCCGGCGACTCGCCGAGCGCACTGCCGGCGCGCTCAATGAGCTCTCGGTGGAGCGTGGCGGGGCAGAGCTCGCCAGAGCGCACCACGGCTCCATCTCCCGCGAGCAGCGGGTGGAGATAGAGGACTCGCTGAAGTCCGGCCGGCTGCCCGCCATGGTCGCCACATCCTCGCTGGAGCTGGGCATAGACATGGGCGCCGTGGATCTCGTGATCCAGATTGAGACGCCGCCTTCCGTGGCCAGCGGGATCCAGCGCATCGGCCGGGCCGGCCACCAGGTGGAGTCGGAGTCACGCGGGATCATCTTCCCCAAGTTCCGCGGGGACCTGCTGGCTGCCGCCACCATTACCCGCTCCATGATGGCCGGGGCCGTGGAATCAACGCGGATCCCGGCCAACCCGCTGGACGTGCTGGCCCAGCAGCTCGTGGCGAGCTGCGTGGATGACGAGCGCGCCGTGGGCGGGCTGTACGCGCTCGTTCGTCGCGCCGCCCCGTTTGCCAGGCTCCCACAGTCACAGTTCGAGGGCGTCCTGGATATGTTGTCTGGTCGCTACCCGTCAGACGAGCTGGCGGAGCTACGCCCGCGGCTCACGTGGGATCGGCTCAAGGGAACGGTCCGCGCCCGCGACGGCGCCCGCCAGCTTGTGGTTGCCAACGCCGGGACCATCCCAGACCGCGGTCTGTACGGTGTGTTCATCGATGACGTGGACGCGGGAGACGGCAGCGGCGCAGTAGCGGGCGGGACCACCAGATCCAGGACCAGCCGCCGCGTGGGCGAGCTGGACGAGGAGATGGTCTTCGAGACGTCGCCCGGTGACATCATCATCCTGGGCGCGTCGAGCTGGCGGGTCACCGAGATCACGCGCGACCGGGTGCTGGTCATCCCCGCGCCCGGTGAGCCTGGACGGATGCCATTCTGGCGGGGCGACCGCATGTCGCGACCCGTAGAGCTTGGAGGAGCCATTGGGACGCTCGCCCGGGAGCTCTCATCACTCCCGCGGGACACCGGCATTGAGCGCCTGACCGAGGAGCACGGCCTCAATCAGCTCGCCGCGGAGAACCTGCTGACCTACCTGGATGACCAGCGGCTGGCCGTGGGCGCCGTTCCGGACGATCGGACCATCGTGGTTGAGCGAACCAGAGACGAGATGGGTGACTGGCGGATCTGCCTGCTCTCGCCCTGGGGCGGGCGGGTCCACGCGCCGTGGGCGCTGGTAATGCAGGCGCTGATTCGGCGAGCGACGGGATCAGACGACAACCTGGACCTGATGTGGACAGACGATGGCGTGGTGGTGCGCTTCGCCGATCGCGACATCCCGCCAGACGCCTCGCTGCTCCTGCCGGATCCGGACGAGATTGAGACGCTGATCATGCGTGAGCTCGGCAGCTCCGCCCTCTACGCCGGGTTCTTCCGCGAGGCGGCCGGTCGCGCGCTCCTGCTCCCTCGCCGCCGCCCAGGCCTGCGCTCACCCCTCTGGATGCAGCGCAAGCGCGCGGCCGATCTCCTGGGCGTCACCGGTCGCTTTGGCACGTTCCCCATCGTGCTGGAGGCGTTTCGCGAGTGCCTGCAGGATGCGTTCGACCTACCGGCTTTCGTTGAGCTGGCCCGCAAGATCCGCGGACGTGAGATCCGCGTGGTCACCGTGGACTCGGAGACACCCTCCCCGTTCGCCTCCTCCCTCATGTTCTCGTGGGTCGGCAACTTCCTGTACGACTACGACCAGCCGCTGGCAGAGCGCCGCGCCATGGCGCTCACGGTGGACCACGCTCAACTGCGCGAGCTGCTGGGCGAGCCGGACCTGCGCGAGCTGCTTGACCCCCGAGCTATCGACGAGCTCGAGCGCTCGTGGCTCGGCCTCGCCAGCGGCCATCCCATTGAGACGCCGGATCGGCTCCACGACCTGCTCCTGCGGATCGGCGACCTGACCCGCGAGGAGATCGCCGCCTACGGCGAGCCCGGTGTGGTGGATTCGCTGGTACAAGCCCGCCGCGCGATCGAGGTGACCGTGGCCGGTGAGCAGCGCTACGCCGCGGCCGAGGACGCGGGCCGCCTGCGGGACGCGCTTGGAGTGCCTCCTCCTCGTGGTCTGCCGGGCGCGTTCCTCGAGCCCGTTCCAGACGCGCTTGAGCAGCTCCTGGGACGGTACGCTCGCGCCCGCGGCCCCTTCACCGGTAAAGAGGCCGCGCAGCGCTTCGGGTTGGGGGTGGCGCCGGTTGACGCCGCCCTCCGAACCCTCCGGGACCGGGGGCGGCTGGTGGAGGGCGAGCTCCGTCCGGGGGGCCATGGTCCGGAGTGGTGTGACGCGTCGAACCTGGCCACGCTGCGCCGAAGATCGCTCGCCCACGCCCGCAAGCAGGTGGCCCCGGTTAACGCTGCCACGTTCGCGAGCTTCACCCTGGCCTGGCACGGCATCACCACCGCGGGGCCACACGGCGATCCGTCGCTGGGACCGGACCGCCTGCTAGACGTCATAGAGTCGCTCCAGGGCACCTTTCTGCCGGCCTCCGTGCTGGAGCGCGACGTGCTCCCCGCCCGGCTGCCCGGCTACAGCCCGCGCCACCTGGACGTGCTCTGCGCCGCCGGCGAGGTCTTGTGGCTGGGCGCGGACACGCTCGGCGAACGGGACGGCCGGGTAGCGCTGTATCTCACGGACAGCTTCCCGTCGCTGCGTCCCGATGTGGCTGACCCGCCATCAGCCGCCCTGCACACGCGCATCCTTGATCATCTGCGAACGCGTGGCGCCAGCTACTTCGCGGACATCCACACGGCACTCGGCGGGCTCCAGCCCGCTCTGGTGGACGCCTTGTGGGACCTGGTCTGGGCCGGCGCGGTAACGAACGACGGGTTCGGCGCCTTGCGCGCCTACCTCGGCGACGGTGGCGGCGGTATGGCGCGGCGGCGGGCCGCCGGGTTTCGGTCCCGCCGGCAAGCGCCGCCTACCGCCGCTGGACGGTGGAGTCTGGTCGGCGCCCGCGAGGAGCCGGCCCCGAACGGAGCGGCGCGGGCGCGCGCCATCTGCGAGCAGCTCACCACCCGCCACGGCGTGGTGACCAGGCCCGTCATCGCCAGCGAGGCCATCCCCGGCGGGTTTGCCACGTTGTACCCCGTGCTGAAGGCCATGGAAGAGGCCGGGCGCGTGCGCCGCGGCTACTTCGTGGAGGGTCTAGGTGGCGCGCAGTTCGCCCACCCGGCTGCCGTGGACCGCCTGCGCGCCGTGGAGGCCGCGGAGATCCGCGCGCGCCACGTGGTGCTAGCCGCCACCGATCCGGCCAATCCTTATGGGGCGGCCCTGGCCTGGCCCACCGCCTCGTCAGCCCGCCTCGCCAGGTCAGCGGGAGCGTACGTCGTCCTGTCGAACGGGATGCTCACTGGTTACCTCCCGCGTGGAGAGCGCGACCTCGCCACGCTGCTTCCTGCCGCTGAGCCAGATCAGTCAGATGCCGTGCAGGACCTGGTGGATGCCCTCGCCCAGTGGACCACCAGCACCGGACGGTTCAGCACCGGCTGGCAGAGCATTGACGGCGTGCCGCTGGCGCGGAGCGCGCTCCTGCCACACTTTCAGCGGCGCGGATTCACGCTCGTGGGCTCCACCCTGCGGCCACCTCGAGACTGAGCCCGTGCCAGAAGGCGACACGATCTACCGCACCGCCCAGACGCTCTCCGGCGTGCTGGTGGGTCGCACGGTGACGGGTTTCCGCTCTCCCCTCCCGCCCGTTGCTCGCGAGGCGAGCTTCCGCGGCGTGGTGGGCAGCCAGGTCATTGCGGTGGAGTCCGTGGGCAAGCACCTGGTCATCCGCTTCTCTGGGGGGGCCATGCTCAGGACGCATATGCGGATGCACGGCTCCTGGCACGTCTACCGCCCGGGCTCACCCTGGCAGCGGCCGGCGCAAACGGCGCGGGTGGTGCTGGAGACCGGCGAGGCCGTGGCGGTGTGCTTCAGCGCGCCTGACGTGGAGCTGACGCGCGACCAACCGGTGGAGCGGCACGACCGTCTTGGCAGCCTGGGACCGGACCTGCTCGGCGCGACGCTGGACGAGGCGGAAGCGTTACGACGGCTCCAGCGACGTGGCGGGACCGAGATTGGCAACGCCCTGCTGGACCAGACCGTCATGGCCGGCGTCGGCAACGTGTACAAGTCAGAGGTGCTCTTCCTGTGCCGTGTCAACCCGTGGCGGCGAGTCGCCGAGCTCGACGAAACCGCGCTCGGGCAGCTCATTCACACCGCGGCACGGCTGCTGCGCCAGAACCTGCGGACCAACGAGCGCCGCACCACCTCGTTCGGCGTTCCCGGCGCGCTCTGGGTCTATGACCGCGCCGCAAGACCGTGTCGCCAGTGCGGGACGCTGATTCAACGATGTCGCCAGGGTGAGCTGGGGCGGGTCACGTATTGGTGCGCGTCCTGCCAGCAGTGAATCCGCCATCAGGCGGTGGGTAAGCCTCTCACGCATGCCGCACACTTAGCCCAGCCATGCATCCTCTGGTAGCGGCCCTCTACGCGGCCTTCATTCAGTACACGGCTGGATCGCTTCTGGCCATGGTCGCCGCGGACTGGCGGTCAGAGGTCACGCCCGGCTTCCTCCGTCTGGCCGCGGTGTGCACCCTCCCAGTGGCGCTGCTCGCCTACGCGATCAGTGGAAGCGCCCCCCCGTTCGAGCAAACGCTGTGCACGCTGCTAGTGGTAGTGACCGCGGTGCTCACCGTGCTCCAGTTCGGGGGCGGTCATCGAGCTCGGATGGTCGGCGGAACCGTCGCCGTCTCAGCCGGCCTGGCGGCCACCGCGCTCGCTGCGATGGCCAGGCCCAACGCGTTGATGGGTCCGGCTGTTTCAACCGTGGTGGCGCTCGCTTCTGCCGTGGCCGTAGGAGCCGGCGTGATGGCCATGATCCTGGGTCACTGGTACCTGATGACGCCGCGCCTCACGCCCGCGCCGCTCCGCCGCCTGTGCGATCTCACCATCGGCGCGCTCGTCATCCTGACCATCGCCACGGCCTGGTTCGTGCTGAACGATCCCCAGGCAGCCGTGATTGGCCCGGATCATCCGGTCATCCGCTGGGGTGCTCCGCTCGGCATCACGGTACTACCCCTGGGAGTCACCGCGGCAGCACGCATCTGCTGCAAAGAGTGGCCACGGGGACGCGCCATCCAGGCTGCTACCGGGTTGCTCTACGTTACCTCAGCGATCGTCTTGGCCGGCGTGCTGGCTGGAAACATGGTGCTCCTCAGCGCCGGCTAGCGCTCACCCCTTGAGCCACCACCAGACGGCCGTCGCCAGCACGCCAACCGCCAGCACCCCATTGGTCCGTCGCCAGGCGTATCGCAGCGAATCTCGCCACCGCGCGTCCAGCGCCGTGGCGGGCGACGGCCTTCTACCGGTCACCACGTAAGCAGCAAATGAGAGCACGGTAGCCGCGCTCCAGACCGTCAGTGCCGCGAGCCGGCTCCCGAACTCCCCAATCGCAATGGTGACCATCATCAACGCGAAGAGCGCCAGTTCGAAGAAGAACACCATATTGCCGCTCCACCGCGTCCGTTCTCAGGCCTCCAGGCCCAGGCTTGCCGGCAAGGTTGAATCGCCAGTCTCAAGAGCGCGACAATTGTGCCCGCCCACAACATCGTACGGCGCGCGGGTGGGGATGGTCACCGGGCCGCGCAACCAGTCTGGTATGGCGTAGCGGCCCCACGGCTCACCTACCCCCAGCGCGGGCGGATCGGCGTCGTCGGACATCAAGCTGGCGTAGGAGAACGACTCGATGGATTCTGAGCAGCGGCTGGCAGCCATCCGCTCGCTGACCAATGCGATGCAGGCCGACCTTGATACGCTGCCGGAGGAACAGTGGAGCACGCCCAGCGATTGCGCCGGCTGGACCATCGCGCACGCGGTGGTCCACCTGGTTCAGGTAGCGGAATTGGTGACAGACAGCATCCAGCGCGGCCGCGCTGGCGACCATGGGGCCCCGCCACTGGCAGCCTCCGAAGGGATCCCCGCCTGGCGCGCCGCCCGAACCAAACGGAACGCCGAGCTAGCCGCGCAGTCGCCCGCTGAGCTGGCACGGCTCTTCCGTGAGCAATGTGGGAACGTCCAGACAGCGTTCGCCACCATCCCAGGCGCGCCCGAGGGAGCGCGGGCCTGGCATCCGGCCGGTGATCAACCGCTGGTCTGGTATGAGGACCAGTGGCTCTTCGAGTGCGCTCTGCACGACTGGGATATGCGCGCTCCGCGTGACCCGGACGCCCGCATCCGTGAGGGTTGCCTGGCCGCGTTCGCCGAGACGCTGCCGCCCAGGCTGGGCCGGGGATTCAAGGGAGCAGACGTGCCGATCCTGGCGGGGCGCTATCGAATCGAGTTCGAGCAGCCCCAGTTCGCGTGGGTGACGAACATCCCGGGCGACGGGACCATTTCCTACGATCTGGTCTACGCGTTTGCCACAGACGTCACCATACGCACCGATCCCACCGCGTTTGCGCTGGTGATGACGAATCGGCGCCCCGCGCAAGAGTTCAGCAACGCGGGGCGCTGGGACATGTACGGGGCCTCAGAGCGAGCCATGGGATTCTGCGAAGCGTTCCAGAGCTACTGAGCTGGACGTCCCGCGGGTGCTTTCGGAACGACGCGCAACGGAAGGGAGGTAACACCGCGGTCACCGGATTGCGCTGAGCGGACGTTGGCAAGGGCATCGGCGCTGCCGTTGTTGCCAGTAGACCCATCTTTACCAACGCGATGCTCGCAAACGAAACGCCGGTCGCCAAAGAGCCGGCCGCCAAACACAGGTAATCCTCCGGCTATCACGTTTCGTAGTACCCTACGGAAGAGTGGTCGCCCGGCTGAGGGCGGCGCACTCAATCGATACTCGCCACGCAAGGGCACGTCCGCAGCGTCCCCTCCCCAGTCCCAGCCGGGAGCGAGGGCGCGGCGCGCGACGAGGTTGGACACCCTCCGCGGAGACGAGAACGTCAAGATGGCCTCCCCCGTAACGGTCGCAATCCTCGACGATGACGCCGTACTGACGGACGCGCTCAGTATGGCTTTGTCACGGCACTCGGACATTGAGGTAGTCGGAGTGGCAAACTCCGGCACCGCGGGCATCGACCTGGTGGTCAGAATACAGCCGGACGTTGTACTCATTGACTACCACCTGCCGGACAGGACAGGCGCCAGCGTAGCCGCGAACATTCGGGCCGTGCTACCCAAGACGGCCGTTGTCATGCTCACCATGGACAGCTCCGACGACACACTGCTGGACACGGTGGAGGCGGGCGCCTGCGGCTACATCATGAAGACGGCAGGCCTCGCAGAGGTCACCGAGGCGCTGCGTCGCGTAGCCAGCGGCGTTCCTCTCTTCTCTGACGCGGCTATGGCACGGCTCGTCTCCATGCTTCAGAGCAGACACCGCAAGCGCACCGAGCGGGGCACACTCCAAACGAGGCTCACCTCACGCGAGATGGATGTGCTCAGGTTGATGGCGGAGGGGCTAGACTCGCGGAAGATCGCCGAGCGGCTTGTGGTTGGCGTATCCACGGTAAGGTCTCACGCCCAGAGCGTGATGGAGAAGCTAGAGGTCCACTCCCGTTTGGAAGCGGTCGCCAAAGCCGCGGACCTCGGTCTGATCGAGCGCGAGCGGCCTACTACTCCGCGGTAGGCAGCGTCACAAAGAACGCGGTCCCCGCGCCCTCGGTGCTCTCAAACCAGATCTGGCCGCCGTGCATCTCCACCAGAGACCGCGTGATGTGCAGACCCAGCCCAGAACCTACCGCGCCTGTCTGAAACGCCGTTCTGGCTCTGAAGAACCTCTCGAACAGCTTCCCCTGCTCATCCGCGGGGATGCCCACGCCAGTGTCGCGGACGGTTAGCAGTACCTGTGTTGGGTCCGCGGCCGGACTCGCGCTGACGTGAATACGGCCGCGCTCCGGCGTGTACTTGGACGCGTTGGACAGCAGATTGCTCAGGATTTGGATCGTCCGAGTACGGTCGCACAGCAAGGCGGGAAGATCATCTGGCAAATCCACGTCTACCGTCTGGCTCCGGCCGTCGATCTGCGTGCGCAACTCAGAGACTACCTGCCCCACGATCTCCCGAGCACTTGCTGGCCGGAGGATAAGACTCAGCCGACCGGATTCCAGTCGCGTCTCGTCCAGGAGATTGTTGCTGATGGACAGCATCCGCTCGGCGCTCGTCGCCACGAGGGTGAGCACGTCGCGTTGCTGCTCGGTCAGCTCCCCGTCCGGATCCGTCAGGAGCAGATCCACGTAGCCCAGCACGGACGTCAGCGGAGTCCGGATCTCGTGGGTGGCAACCGCCACCAGCATGGCTTTCATCTCGTCCACGCGGCGCAGCTCCAGATTCGCCGCCTGCAAGTCGGCGTTGGCCGCCTCCAGCTTCGCCCCCAGCAGGCGCAGCTCGTTACGTGACTGGGTCGCCCGCTGGCGCGAGCCCGTGGCACTTGAGACATCCTGCACCACACACACCAACGAGGTGGTCGCGGCCGCTTCGGTCCGATGCGGAAACAGCGTGATGTTCAAGAACGCCGCTTCCGATTCAGTATCAGGGGAACCACGGTTGACGGCCTCCAGGGTGAACGTATCCAGCTCACCGACGACCAGCGCCAGCACGGACTCCTCGTTGCCGACCAGCTCAGGGATGCACTCACGCAAGTCAGCGCCCCGGAGCGTGCCCGGCCGGGGTGAGAGTAGGCTCACCCGCCCGCCCACCCGCGTGATGGTCAGGTCAACGTCCGTGATGGCGTAGCCCACTCTGAGAGCATCGAAGAGGATGCCTGTGGGGCTGGGACCGGTCACCGCATGATCCGCTCAGCCAGGGCCCTGAAGGCGGCCTCAACGTTGTTCCCGGTAAGGGCACTGGTCAACAAACAGGGAGCGTCCAGGCGCCGCGCGATCGCCTCGAGCTGCGAATCCGACACTCGCCGCTCCGCTGCGAGGTCCGCCTTATTGGCCGCCAGTACCACGCGCGCCTCCGGGCTTACCGCGCGCAGGTCGCTTGCGTACGCCTCCAGTCGATCCACCGACTCCTCACGGGTCAGATCACACACGATCAGCGCGCCCGCCGCGCCGCGCAGGTAGCTGGCCTGGACCCGCTGGTGCTCGTCGCCCCCGCCAAGGTCCCAGAGCATCAGCGCAATCTCGATGGGGGCGTCGCGGTCCGCCAACGTGATGACTTTGCGCCCCACCCGCACGCCGATCGTGCTGAGGTAGCGCTCCTCAAACGTGTTGTAGACGAACCGGGAAACCAGACTGGTCTTCCCCACCGCGAAGTCGCCGAGCAGACACACCTTCTTGCTCACGAGCCTCGGATCGGCCAGGCGCGCGGTCACAGATCCACCCCGTCACTGGACCGACGCGCCCACCACCCGAGCACACACGACACGACTGCACCCATGAAACAGGCCCCCGCATACAGCCAGGATTCGTCCGCAGCGTAGCGCAATCCCGCCAGTGTGTAAAACGTTCCGAGCAGGCCAACTACCCACGGGAATCCGCGACGCGCTGGCGCGGGTGCTGGCTCAGCAGCGTCAGCCGTCGGCAGAATCGCCGCGAAAGCGCGATCCGCGTCCAAGAAGTGAGACGCATCACCGTCATATTCCACCAGATCGCCCCAATGGGCGGCCTGGGCTGCCAGCAGCCGCTCACGCAGCCCGGCGCGGAAGCCCATCGGCTCCACGCCCACCACAACCACCGCCGCATAGGTAAGCTGGGCCGCCTCGATAATGATGCGGCGATCGCCAAACTGGATCTCGTCCAGCCCGCCCCCGTCAGACGCCCCCAGCGTCTGCGCCGCGAAGTCGCGGATCGCGGTTAGCATCCCGCTCACAAGGTCTGAGTCGGCGGCCGTCTCACCCCGCCCTGACGCGTGCCACAGCAGCAGCCCCGTCTCCCGGTGGATTAGGAACACCTCCGTCACTCGAAACGGCATGGAGTCCCTGATCAGTAGCTCCGCGTCCGTGATACCGTGGGCCCGCGCGTCAATTCTGCGCATCACAGAGCGGGGGGTGAACGCCTCGCGCATCCTGGCGTCCACCGTTCGGGCGAGATCGCGCATGGCCTCGCTCACCGCGCGGATGATGAGTTGACCGATGATGGGATACAGCGCCTCAATGATCTCGGCGCGTGAATCACGCATCTGCTTCCGCAGCGCCTCACCCATGACCGGCGCAATCAGCGCGATCAGCGCGTCCTTGTCATCAACTTGATGCTTCAGGTGCTGAAGCTGTGCCGCCAGTACATCAACCCGGGCGCGGTCCTCGCTGAGAATCAGCTCGCGCAGCGCGGCGAGCGCCTCCTCCTGGGTCAGGTTGGCCAACTCAGGGGGCGACACCCCATCGGCGCGCGTCTCGGCTTCCGCCACGGCCACGGTCCAGCAGTACCTCCTGTTTGGGCCACGCCTGACCCGTTCGGCAGGCACCGCCCAACAGGACGCCGACTACGGCGCCGCCTTGTCTACCGCGACCAACGCTCCCGAAAGCGTCCCGCCGTCCTTCAGCAACGTTCCCAGCTCGATCAGTAGCTCACCCAGCGCAAGTCGGTCAACTTTGTCATTCGCCAGCTTCGCGGCGCTCTCGCGGAGCTCACTGCGGATGTCGTCCTGATTCTCTCGCAGCTCACGACGCACCGCCTGGAGTTTCTTGCCCTGCTCCGCGTCCAGCTCTGCAAGCTGCTCCGTCAGGCGGTCGATTCCCTGTTGCAGACGCTGAATGTCATGCTGAACGGCCTTGAATCGCGTCTCGTTTTCACGCGTCTGAGGCCCAAGGATGATGTCCCGAACCCGCGTGATCTCCGGTGCCGCCTTGCCCTGCGCCACGGCCTGGGACGCCTGCTCTGCCATGTCTCTGGTCCTCGTCTTCGTGTCCCGAGATGTCGGCCATTATGCGCCGCGTCTCTTGGTGTCGCAAATTATGGCGCGCGGAGTTCGCGAACCTGTGCCGGGTTGCCAACTAGACCCGGTCGGGCGGACCAGCCCGTGTGGTTGATTTACACCGCCGTTCATCGCGGCTACTATGTGCAACGGGGAACACAGTCCCCAACCGCGGGCCGGGACACCGCCGCGCTCGGGAGTGCGCCCGATGGATCAGAAGACCACGCTGCTCGTTCGGGGAGTGCTGGAGCAGCACTACGATACGATCGTGTCCCGCATTCGGTCGGTGGATTCCGCGCTCCGTCTACTCGCTGACGGCGCCCTTGACCCAGCGGTGCGCGAGAACGCCCTGGTGGAGGCACACCGGCTGGCAGGGACACTCGCCATCTTCGAAATTGGTGACGCGGAGGCGCTGTTCACGAGCAGCGAACAGGTCTTGCAAGAAGTCCCACAAGACGAGGCGGGCGCGCGTGTCCCAGCGCTACGTGGGCAGATCCAGACGTTCCTCCGCCAGCTCTCGGAAGCCGCGGGGCAGTCCCGAGACGGCGAGCGCACATGAGGCCGCGGCCCACCCTCCCGGCGCGCTCCAGGGGCGACATGCCGCGCATACTCGTCGCGGATGACGACGTGGTGGTCCAGTCCCTGATTGACACGATTCTCGTCGCAGAGGGCTTCCGGGTGGTGCCCGCGGCCTTTGGGCGCGACGCACTTCGCCTGGCCCAAACCAGCCCGCTCGCGCTGGTGATCGTGGATCAGCGCCTGCCGGACGTAGACGGGTTGGACCTCGCGCGTCGCATTCGAGCGCTCGTGAGCCACCCCATCCTGATGCTCTCAGCGCAGATGGATGAGTCGCTCATGCGGCTCGCCCATGAGGCGGGCGTCACGGCCTGCCTGGGCAAGCCATTCAGGCCGGCCCAGCTTCGCCAACAGGTCATCGCGCTCATTGGCGGCGCGGCCGCTCCCGCGGGGAGCTCGGACGCTACGCCCTAGTCTGACGGTTCCGCGGGGGCTCCCGGCCCGCTGCGCGGTACAGCCGCTCCATATTCCCGAGATCCGGGCCACCACCCTGGAGGCCGGGCACTTCTAGCAACACCGGGAGTCCGGTGAGCGCCGGGTGGGCGAGCACGTGACCCAGCGCCCCCATGCCGATCTCCCCGTCACCCAGGTTCTCGTGTCGGTCGCGGTTAGACCCAAACGGCGCCTTGGAGTCATTCAGGTGCACCGCCCCAAGGCGTTCGATCCCCACGTGCGCGTCAAGTGCCTCGAAGACCGCGGCTACCGCGTCAGCGCCCCGCAGATCGTAACCTGCCGTGAAGATGTGGGCAGTGTCCACGCACACGCCCAGGTTCGGCGGGGCACCCACCGCCTTGATGATCGCCCCCAGCTCCTCAAAGGTCCCTCCCAGCGTGGCGCCCGCGCCGGCGCTCGTCTCCAGCAGCAGGCTCGCACCGCCGTCGTACGCCGCTAGCACAGACTCAAACGATGCACACGCGCGCGCCAACACCTCACCCCGGTCGCTCGTCTTGGCGCTTCCAAGATGGGTCACCACCACCGAGGCGCCTAGCCTGTCCGCTGCCTCCAACGTAGCCACCAGCGACGCCACCGTCTTCTCACGCATCTGGGCATCCTCGCTGCCGGGGCTCACGAGGTAGATGGCGTGAATCGCCACGGGGCCCAGGCCGTACGTGGCGCATCCCTCGCGAAAGGCGGCCTCCACCGCGGGCTTGGTCGATGGCAGGCGCCACATTTGCGGCGACGAGGCAAAGATCTGCACCGACTCGCAGCCAATCTCATATGCGTAGGCGGGCACCGCTTCCAAACCGCCCTTTCCGCCAACGTGGGCCCCAAGGCGGGGACCACCTTCCCCACGCGAGATCGTCATCCCCTCACCCCCCCAATCACTCGCACATCCCGTCTGGACGTCAGTTCGGCTCACCAGATTGCTCCCGGAACGCCGCTACGCGGGCTGCAAGCCCAGCATGGCGATGCAGCTCCAGCGAGGGATCCGCCAGGAGGATACTCTGCGCCGCCTGTCGCGCACGCTCCACCAGGGGCGCGTCATCCAGCGTGGCGATCCGCAGCTCAGGCAATCCACTCTGACGCACACCAAAATAGTCACCCGGACCCCTCTGACGCAGATCGTAGTCCGCCAGCTCCAGGCCGGAGCTGGAGTGTTCCACCACCTGCAGCCGCTGCGTCGCAGTCTCGCTCTCCTCGTCACTCAGCAGCAGACACACCGCCGGTGCGCTCCCGCGCCCCACGCGGCCGCGAAACTGATGGAGCTGGGCCAGGCCAAATCGCTCAGCGCCCTCGATCAACATAACTGTGGCGTTCGGAATATCCACACCCACCTCCACAACCGCCGTAGATACCAGAACGTCGAACTCTCGATCGCGGAACGCGCGCATCACCGAGTCCTTCTGCGCCGGCTTCATCCGCCCGTGCAGCAGCCCAAGCCGGAGGTCGGCCAGGTCCGACTCCTGGAGCCGCGCGAACTCCTGCGTGGCGGCGCGAGCTTCGAGGTTGGGCGAGTCGTCCACCAGCGGGCAGATGACGAACGCCTGGTGCCCCTTCGCCACCTCGTCGCGGATCTTGCGGTACGCGTGCGGACGCTCCGCGGTCGAGAGCAAGAGTGTCCGGACCTGCTGCCGGCCAGGCGGCATCTCGTCGATCACCGAGAGGTCGAGATCCCCGTACAGGCTCAATGCAAGCGTCCGCGGGATTGGCGTCGCGGTCATCACCAGCACGTGCGGATGGCCCCCCTTCTCCCTGAGCGCCACGCGCTGGCGCACACCAAAGCGGTGCTGCTCATCCACCACCGCCAATCCGAGCCGGGCGAACTCCACGTCCTGCTGGATCACCGCCTGCGTGCCCACCAGGACGTCGATCTCCCCCTGCGCCGCCGCTTCGTACACCTCTCGTCGGCGCTTCCCCTTCACGCTACCCGTCAGCAGCGCCACCCGCGGGACCGGCAGTCCCAGCGATTCCAGCGGACCGCGCGCCCGCTCGTAGAAGCCGTTGAGCGAGGAGAAATGCTGCTCCGCCAGGATCTCCGTGGGCGCCATCAACGAACCCTGCGCACCCGCCGCCACCGCCACGAACAGCGCCGTAGCGGCAACGGCCGTTTTGCCGGAGCCCACCTCGCCCTGGAGCAGGCGGATCATGGGACGGGTCTTCGCGATGTCCGCGTAGATCTCGTCCAGGACGCGTTGCTGGCCGCCCGTGAGCCGATACGGCTGGCTGTCCAGCAACGCCGCCACGGCCGGCTCGGTCGCCGCCAGCGGCAGGGCCGCCGCTCCCTGCCAATCGTGCTTTCGCTTGACCACCACAAGCTGGATCGTCAGCAGCTCATCAAATGCCAGCCGCTGGCGCGCGATCGCCAGGTCCGCCTCCGAGTCAGGGAAGTGAAGCTGGCGGACGGCCTCCTCGAGCGGCCAGAGATTGTGCTCCCTCCGGATCTCCTCCGGCAGCGGGTCCGCGATCCGCCCGGCAAACGCGTCCACCGCCCACTTGATCCGCTCGCGCAGCCATCGCTCCGACAGCCCGGCCGTCAGCGGGTAGACAGGCACCATCCGACGTGTGTGCACCGGCTCGCCGTCCGCCCGCTCCCACTCCGGATTCTCAAAGCTGAGCGCGCGGGCGCCCGGGGTGATCACGCCACTCACCGCCACGCGCTGCCCAACCTTCACCGGACTAAAGCGGGCGTGCCGGAACCAGGTAGCAACCACCCGACCGGTTCGATCGGCAATCGTGGCCACAATGCGGTGGAGCCCACCGCGCGCGGCGGGCGTGATCTCCACGTCCTGCACGATACCCTCGTAGCTGCCCACCTGCTGGAGGAAGAGATCGCTCGCGGTAGAAGTGGGCGGGTACCGCTCATGACGGTTTGGGTAGTGCCAGAGCAGGTCACCCAGCGTTGTGATACCTAGCCTGCTTAGGAGCTGTGCCTCACGCTGCCGAATGAACTTCACCACCGAGATGGGTGTGGACGGTGCGAGCGTGGTGGCGGACGGCGGATTTCGGGGCGGCGTCGAGCGTTTCACCTCCCGTGGTGCCGGGGCCAACGCGGGCCGACTTCCCGCGCGCTCAGCCGCCCGGGGCGCGGCTGCACCGTCCCCTCCCAGTGCCGCCAGAGCCTGCTCCAGCGCGCGACCACGCTCGGGTGGAGCCAGGGTAGCGTATCGCTCCAGCAGATCCCCTACGCGTTGCGCAACGGCCATGGCACTGCCATCCCGGGAGGTCGCCACGCGCCCGCGCCACTTCTCCACGAACCCGCTGAGTCCGCCCACCACCACCCGATCGCGGAGCCCGTCCCGCTGCTCCGCCAGGAGGATCCTGCGCGCCGACTCAATCTCCGCGCTCACGTCAAAGCGACCTGAACCTCGTGCCGGCCCGAGGTCAGGAGGTGCTCACCAGGCAGGCAACGCCAAACGCGGACGGACCGGCGTGTGTGCCAAGCACAATGCCGATCTCCGCCCGGTCCACCGTCCGTCCCGGCAGCCGCTCCTCCAGCAGTGGCTGGAGCTGATCCAGCACCTCCGGCGCGCCGCCGTGCACCACGCCAACCCGCTCCACGTTGCCCGCGCTCGCCACCACGTCCACCACGCGCCGCATAGCCACGGCGCGGCTGCGCGGGCGCTCAACGGGGTACACCTGGCCTTCGCGGACCAGCAGCATGGGTTTGAAGTTGAGCAGCGCGCCGATGAACGCCTGGGCCCTGCCAATCCGCCCGCCTCGCCGCAGGTATTCCATGGTGTCCAGGACGGCGTAGAGGCGCAGGCCGCGGATCATCCGCTGAAGCTCCGCCTCCACCGCGGCAATCGGCGCCGTCCCTCCTAGCTCGGCGGCGCGGGTTGCCAGCCACCCAAGCCCTAGACCGGTGTTGCTGCTATCGATCACGCTGATGCGATCCGGCGCCACGCGGTCGGCCGCGGCCCTTGCCACTCCGTAGGTTCCGCTGAGGCTAGAGGCCAGGTGCACCGAGACCACGTGATCCGCTGACCCCAGCAGCCGCTCATAGGTCTCCTCGAACTCGCCAGGGGGCGGCGACGCGGTCTGGGGCGCCGTCTGGCGCGTGCCGAGACGCTGATAGAAGGCGGCTGTCGTCAGATCCACCTTGTCACGGAAAACCTCGCCATCCCAGGTCACAGACAACGGTATGACCTCAATCGCCCAGCGCTCCCGCTCGCCATCGGCAAAGTCCGCCGTACTGTCCGTGACTACCGCGATCCGCGCCACGCTTACTCCAACGCCACCAGGTAGGGATAGTGCGGTTGGCCCCCCCGCACCGTCTCAACGATGCAGTCAGGATGCTGCTGCTGGACCCTGGCGGCGGCCGCCGCCAGCTCATCATCAGTCACGTCCGCGCCGCCGAACAGCGTGACGATCTGCTCGGGCAGCGGTCGCGCCGCGGCCAGACCCTCCATCAGCGCCTCGCACAATGAGCCCGCCGCGGACACCAGAACGCCGTCCAGGAGCCCAAGACTCTGGCCCACCCGGACGGCGACGCCATCCACCTCCGCGTCGCGTGCCGCCCGCGTCACCTCCAGGCAGGAGACGTTCGCGGCTGCCTCCTCCATCCGCCTCACGTTGGACTCCAGATCATCCTCAAAGCTCAGCGCCATCAGCGCGCTCAGACCGGCCGGCACACTCTCCGTGGGGATCACGCCGATCCGCCTTGGTGACTGCTCCGCGGCCTGCCTGGCGGCCATCAGAATGTTGCCGTTGTTTGGCAGCAGGATCAGATCCCGGTGGCCAACCCGCGCCACGGCATCCAGAAGATCCCCCACACTCGGGTTCATGGTCTGGCCGCCGTCCACCACCTCCGCCGCCCCGAGGCTCTTGAACAGCTCGCGGAAGCCACTCCCCGGCGCCACCACGATCACGCCCACACCACCCACGACCGTCTCGTCACCGGCGGCCGCCGCCTCGTGCTGGGCCTGCATGTTCTCGATCTTGGTGCCGCTCACCCGGCCGCGCTCCGCCGCGAATCGCAGCACCGCGTCCGGCTCCTCCACGTGAACATGGACGCGGATCAGGTTACCGTCCGAGACCACGATCACCGACGAGCCCACGGATTCCAGATACGCCCGCACGCTCTCCGACGGGACAGTGCAGTCCTCGATCAGCAGCTCCGTGCAGTGGCCCAGCTCACCCTCTCCAACGTCGTGGCGGCCCACGAGCAGGGGGCGGACCGGCCCTGGACCGCTCACGTCCAGCGCTTCGCCCCGCGCCACGCGTGAAAGTGCCTCAAGAAAGAGCCGCAACCCCTCACCGCCGGCATCCACCACGCCGGCTCGGCGCAGCGTTTCGAGCTGGTTCACCGTGTCTGCCACGGCCCGCCGCGCCGCGGTGTGGGCCCGGTCCAGGACCTGGGTCACCGACTCTTGGCCATCAGGCCCCGCCTCAACAGACTCCGCCACGCGTCTGGCCACCGTGAGGATCGTGCCCTCAACGGGGGTCGCCACGGCGCGATAGCCGGCCTCGGCAGCACAGCGAAAACCCCGCTTGAGGTCCGCGGGACTCAGCGTCTCAAGTCCGAGCGCGGCGTCAGCAAAGCCGCGGATGATCTGGGACAGGATCACGCCAGAGTTGCCACGGGCGCCCATCAGCGCCCCGCGCGAGACCGCGCGCAGCAACGCATCCACCCGGCCGGTTCCCTCTGTCTGCGCCGCCGCCGCGGCCGCGCGCAGCGTCAGCGACATGTTCGTCCCCGTGTCGCCGTCCGGAACGGGGAAGACATTCAGCGCGTTGACTGCCTCAGCGTGACGTTCAAGCCAGCCTGCCGCCGACTGTAAGGCAGACCGTACGTGTGCCGCGGAGATGACCGCCGGCCCACAAGTCGGATGCGCGGCGGCGTCGTGTTCGGACTGCACTCTCATCACGAGGGGATCCTCCGCCGCCCGGCGGAGACAACACGGAGCTTAGACACGAGAGCCGCGTAGCCCGCCCCCACGAAGCCATGCTACACTTGGCCCAATTATAGACGGTTGTGCCGGGGCCTCCGGCTTCTCTCGAGGCCGCCTCGCAAGCACGACGCTACGCCGACTCCCGCGCGCCAACAACACGACCTTGGGCAGCGCGCGCAATTTTCGTTGACGAGGACTGGCATGAGGGGCAAGTGTGACATCTGTGGCAAGGCCGTGGCGTTTGGCCACAACGTCAGCCACTCCAACCGGAAGACCAACCGCATGTGGCGGCCAAACGTTCAGAAGGCCGTGGTGATCCTGGCCGGCGCTCCGGTGAAGGTCCACGCCTGCACCCGCTGCATCCGGACCAATCGGAAGCACACGGCCGTCAGCTAGACGCCCAGCCGGTCCAACTGCGCGGCCAGGGCCGCGCCGCCGCTGACGGGCGCCTGGCACACGTAGCCCTCGCATACGTACGCCACGGGTCGCTCGAGACCGCGCGCCCGCCCTTCGAGCAACGGCGTCCCGGCCGCCGATCCATCGGCCGCGACCCCCGCCACCACCTTGCGCGGCAGAAACCTCTGGAACGCCGCGGCGATAAGCTCCCCGGTCTCGGGCTCAACAGAGCCTCCCACGATCGCGATCTCCGCGACCGGCCCCAGGTGCGTGTCCAGCGCGCAGAGCAGACGACCAAAACTGGCGGGATGGCGCGCGGCGATGGGGGCCAGTGCTCTGAGCACGCCCTCAGCCGCGACTCGGTAGCGGACCTCGCCCGTCTGGAGCGCCAGGCGCAGCAACGCCTCCGCCGCGACCGCGCTTCCGCTCGGCGTAGCGTTATCAAAGATATCCTTGGGGCGCGTGATCAGCCGCTCATGGTCCCGGCCGGTGTCGTAGAACGCGCCGCCCCGCTCGTCCGAGAACTGCTCCAGCAGCACGTCCGCCACGGACCGGGCCTCCTCCAGCCAGCGTGGCAAGAACGTCGCCTCGTACACGCTGATCAACGCGTCCACCGTGTTCGCGTAGTCCTCCAGGTAGCCGTTCAGCCTGGCCTCACCGTCCTTCCAGGTGCGGAGCAGTCGGGTGCCCACGCGTAGCTCGCGCAGCACGAAGTCCACGTTCTTCACCGCTACGTCTATCCAGTCAGCGCGGTCCAGGGCGCGTCCGGCCTCCGCGAACGCACGGCACATCATCCCATTCCAGGCCGTCAGCACCTTCTCATCGCGCCCCGGGTGGACCCGGCCCTCGCGCGCCTCAAACAGCGCTCGGCGGCACCGCTCCAGCGTCGCCTGCACCTGCTCGATGGGCATCCCGCGATCGGCGGCCAGCCACTCCGGCTCCGATACCACGTGTAGGATGCTGTGGCCCTCGAAGTTCCCGGACGGCGTCACGTCAAACGCCGCGCCGAATAGCGCGGCATCCTCGGCTCCCAGCGCGGCCTCGGTCTCGGCAGGGCTCCAGACGAAGAAGCGCCCCTCCTCTCCCTCACTATCCGCGTCCTGGGTGGAGAAGAAGCCGCCAGACGGGTGGGTCATCTCCCGTCGGACGTACTCCAGCGTCTCCTCAACAACCCGGCGAAAAAGCGGTTCTCGCGTGACCAGGTACGCGTGCAGGTAGACCCTGGCCAGCAGCGCGTTGTCGTACAGCATCTTCTCAAAGTGGGGTACCAGCCAGAGGTGATCCACCGAGTAGCGGTGGAAGCCACCGCCAAGCTGATCGTAGATGCCGCCCCCCGCCATCTTGCGGAGGGTGAGCGCGACGATGTCCAGCACCTCCGCGTTGCCCGAGCGCGCGTATGCCCTGAGCAGATACTCCAGCGACATCGCCTGCGGGAATTTGGGCGCGCCAGCCAGCCCTCCCTCCACGCGGTCAAAGCTGGGCAGCAGATTCGCCGGCACCTGCTCCAGCAATGTCAGCGTCAGATCACCGCTAGACGGAGGCACGATCTCGCGTCGCAGCAGCTCCGCGATCCGGTCTGCCTGGGTGTCCACCTCCGCTCGCCGAGACCGGTACGCCTCCGCGATGCTCAACAGCACCCGGGGAAATCCGGGCATGTGCCCCCGGTCCTCCGGCGGGAAATAGGTGCCCCCGTAAAACGGGACCCGTTGCGGCGTGAGAAACACCGTCATGGGCCAGCCACCATGGTTCGTCAGCGCCTGAACCGCGGTCATGTAGATGGAGTCCAGGTCCGGCCGCTCCTCGCGATCCACCTTGATGTTGACGAAGAGCTGGTTCATCAGGGCGGCGATCTCGGGGTTCTCGAACGACTCGTGCTCCATCACGTGGCACCAGTGGCACGCCGAGTAGCCAATGGAGAGCAGGATGGGCCGATCCTCAGCCTCCGCGCGGGCCAGGGCCTCCTCGCCCCACGGGTACCAGTCCACGGGGTTGTTGGCGTGTTGCAGCAGGTAGGGGCTCGTTTCCTGGGCCAGTCTGTTGGGCAATCGTCCCTCCCCGGGCATTCTGCGGGGCGTTCACCACGCGGTGCAACGCCCAGAGTGCCTCCGGATGGCATCATGTTTCCATCGTCCGCCAACACGCCTCCGCCACCACCCACACGGGCAGCGCACCCAGATGGAGCCGCCTGGCCGCGGTCGCCGGCCTCATCGCGCTCACCCTGGCCCCGCGCCTGCTCTGGCTTGACTCCTATCCCCCCGGCCTGTTCTTTGACCCCGCCGGCGAGGGGCTTGACGCCGCACGCATCCTCGACGGTGCCCGCCCGGCCTTCCTGTCCGGCAACAACGGACGGGAGCCATTGCTCAACTATGCGATGGCCGCCGTATTCAGCTTCACGGGCCCAACCGTAGTAGGATTGCGGCTCACCGTCGCGCTGTTGGGAATCGCCGGCGTCGCCGCCTGCTATGCATGGGCGCGGCCGTGGTACGGACCCAGGGTAGCGCTCATCGCTGCCGCGCTCATGGCCGGCTCTGCCTGGCACATCTTCCTGAGCCGGTTCGGCGTTCGGGCCATCCTCCTGCCCATTTTCGAGCCGCTCCTCTGCCTGGCGCTCTGGCACGCGATCACGCGGCGCTCGTGGACCGCGTTCCTGGCGTTGGGGCTGCTCGGCGGTCTGTCCGCCTACACCTACCTTCCGATCCGCCTGTTTCCCGCGGTCCTGGTGGTCTGTGCCGCCGTGGCCCTGCGGCGAACCGGCGGAGTCGACCGGCACGCGGCTGCGAGCTTCGCGGCCGCCGGCGCGATCGCGCTCCTGGTCGTGGCGCCGCTCACCGTCCACTTCATCCAGAATCCGGCGGACCTGAACCAGCGGGTTGGCCAGGTATCGCTGCTCTCGGGTCGGGACGCGGCGTGGGACGTGACCGTCAGCACCCTGAGAACACTGGGTATGTTCACGTGGCGTGGGGACGAGTTTCCGTTCACCAACGTGCCTGGCCGCCCGGTCTTCGACCCGCTGCTGTCCGTGTTCACCCTCCTGGGGCTCGCTGTCTGCATCATTCGGGCACGGCGGGGGCCGTACCTCGTGCTCCTCATCTGGCTGACCATCATGGTGATTCCCGGTGTGCTCACCGTTGGCGCGCCCAACTCGCAACGAACGGCCGGCCTGATGCCAGCGATCTACCTGCTACCCGCGCTGGGCATTAGCACGGCCACGGCCTGGCTCATCCGGCGGGCGCGCGGCCGTGCCGCGGGACTCGTGCCAATCGCTCGCCTGCTGCCTGCAATCGCCATCGCCGTCGGGAGTGCACTGGCGGTCAAGGCGTATTTCTGGGACCTCACCCTGGAGCCGCGCATCATGGAGTGGTACGAGACGGAGGTGGTGGCGCTAGCTCACCACGCGCGCGCGCTGCCCCCGGACACGCCGGTCTTCGGCGTGTTCGGAGACCTGCCGGATGTCGCGCGCAACGAGCTCACCCACAACACCCTGGACTTTGTCAGCGGCAGGCGCATCCCCGCCTACGGGCCAGAGCTGATTCCCCTGCCGGCCGCCCGCGGCAAACCCGCCATCTACCTCTCCACCGCGGGATTCGAAGTCCCCTGGGAGAGCATCCTCCAGGGCGTCCAGCGCACCACGGTGCCCGACCCCGTTGGCGGTCGCCTGGCGTTCATGATCCAGGGCGCCGCGCCGCCTGAGAGCGCCGTTCCGCTCGCCCGCTGGTCCAACGGTCTCACGCTCCGTCGCGCGACGCTGGGCCAGACAACGGACGGGAAGAACGCCCTGGTCCTGGTCTTCGACCCGGCAGACCGCCCCATCAATGGACGGCTCCACGTCTCAATAGTTGACGCGACCGGCCGGGAGCGCGATCTGACTCGCTACTCCATGCGCGGCGCGCACTGTCCTCCTGGGCAATGCCCCGGTGTGGCGGCGCTGGCCCGCATCGCGACCGTACCGTCCCTGGCCCGCTCCGCCCCGCCGCCGTACACCGCCCGCCTGTCATTTGTGGCAGAGGACGGTGCAACCGTGGACGCCATAGATGACCACGGGCAACGGGTGGACCAGTGGCTGCGAGCGCTGCAGTGGGGTACGTGATCTTGCGATCGACGTTGGGCACGTTCTTGTTCACGACGCTCCTGGCGCTCGCGGTGTCGGTGCCCGCGGCCGCTGACGTCGCCCTGCTGGGTCCTGACCAGATCGAATACCTGGACGTAGCGCGGAGCCTCATCCGGGGCGACGGGTACACCCTCCGCGTCAAGGCGTTCCACACGGGTGGCACGGACGTGGTCCACAGCGGCCTGCGGGAACGGCCGCCCCTGCTGCCGCTCATCGCCGCGGCATTCATGGCCGCCGGACTTGGCCCGATCGCCGTGCAGGTGTTCAACGCCGTCGTCGCTTCCAGCGCCGCTGGACTGATGGCGGCGATCGGCGCCCGCCTGTTCGGGCCGGCGGTGGGCCTGGCCAGCGGCGTCCTGGTCGCCGTCAACCCCGTGTTTGCGGAGCGCACGCTGCCGGTGATGACTGAGGCAATGGCGCTCTGTCTCATCGCCGCCAGCGTCTGGGCCGTGCTGGTGCCCCCACCCACCGCCGCGTGGTCAGCGCTGGGTGGCGTGCTGGCCGGACTCGGATACGTCACCCGGCCAACTCAGCTCTCAGCACTGGCCGGAACGGCCCTGGGGTTGGTGGTCCCTCCGAGAGGCCAGTCCATCCGCGCCACGTGGCTCCTGGCCGGAGCCGTGCTGATCATCGCGCCACTCTCAATCGCCTCATGGGCCTGGCAGGGACGATGGTCGTATTCAGGGCAGGATTATCTCTTCGCCGTCTTCTACGACTCAGATGTGATGTGGGATGGCTACGCCCGGCCGGTACCCACCGCGGCCGAGTTCATCCGCGAGAACTGGGCCCACCTCCCGGGCGCGATCGGCGCCCGCGCCATGGAGTACAGCACGTGGCTGCTCGGCAGCCGCGAGCTCTTGCTGCCGCTCGTGCCCGGGGTCATCGCGTCCCTCGCCGCGGTCTGCGGCGGGCGGTCCGCGGCCGGCAGCAGCGTGTTGCTGGTGACGGCCGGCGCCAGCTTCGCTGGCTACGTCATGATCTGGTCAGTCACGGCGGAGCGCTACCTGCTTCCCACGCTCATGCTCCTCACACCCCTGGGAGTGGCCGGCTGGCGCAGCCTGACGAACGCGCTCCCCATCAGCTCGGCTGCTCGCACCACCGTCTTCGTCGCGCTGATGGCGGCCATTGTGGCGCTCTGGGCCCCGCGCACCGTGGATCGCCTCCGCGGCCGCTACGTCGATGACGGTCAGCTGGTAGGCGTCCGAGAAGACTACGGACTCCGCTGGACCGGCTCCCCCTCTTGGGTGAACGATGAGGACATTGCAACGCTCATCGAGTGGATTCGTCGCGAGACCGACTCCGCCGCCGTCGTGGCCAGCGTGGAGCCGTGGCCCATCACCTATTTCGCGGATCGGCCCAGCACGCTCCTGCCCCGACGCCTCACGGCGGAACAGCTCGCCTCCTTCATCTCCGACTACCGTGTGGCACTGCTCATCCTGGACCCACGGGACCGCCAGCGGCGTAGCTACCGGACAGATCTGGAGCGCATGGCGACCCAGGGCGTCACAACCACAACTGTTGGCCGCTACACGGTGTTCTACGTGCGCCCGCTCTGGCAGCGCTGACCGACCGCTAGCCGCGACGTCTCAGCAGATCACGGGCATTGAGCTGCCGCGCGATCTCCTGCGCCACCACGCGGTGGCCGGCGGCGCTCCAGTGGCGATCGTTCTCGTAGTACACGGGTTCGCGCCCCGCTCCCTCCTTCAGAGCCGGCAGCAGGTCCACGTACGGCACGTCCAGGCGAGCCGCGATCTCCTCCAGTCGGCGATTGGGCGCGTCCGGCTGGAGTCTGCCAGAGGATGCCCGCGTGCTTGCTGCCTCACGTCGCCACAGCTCCGGGTCGATCGCGCGGAGCTCCGGCGCGCATACCAGCACCAGCGGAACGCCCATCTCGCGGGTGCGATCGCGCACCAGGGCCAGTAGCGCCTCGGTGGTCCGCCAGGCGCGCAACCACTCGCCATCCGGCTGGGTGTCGTAGATCCCCCGGACGGGCTGGCGGAGCTCCTCAACGGCGTCCACGGGATCGCGCGGGCTGCGGAGGGAATACTTGGTCACCACCCCGGTCTCAACCACGTTGTAAAACACGCTTCTGGCCCGCAGCCACGCCAATGGACCTGACGCGGGAACGAATGGCGGCGGATCCATCCGGGTGAGCCGTCCCTGCTCGTCCGCGTCCCAGTACGCCTTGGTTGCCAGGCTCAGATCGCCCCGCACCAGCTCTAGCCGATAGTTGTTATTCGCCACGTCGTTGCCGGTGTAGAACACCAGCACCACCACGTCCGGCTGGTACTTCGCCCCTTCCTGCTCCAGAAGCAGCAGCTCCTGGCCGGTGCCGTATCCGCCGACCCCCGCGTTGATCACCTCCGCCGGCCCACGACCGTCCGCGTTTAGCAGCCGCTCGAGCTGCACCGCCGCCGTGTGCTCCGCCGCGACCTGTACCGCTTCCACGAACGAATCACCCAACAGCAGCACCCGGAATGTGCCCGGCGGCTTAGCGTAGCTCTGGCGCGGGTCCCGCAGGCCCATGGGGTTGAACTCGAGGAACGTGGTGAACTCCTCCGTCTTCACCCAGCCGCGGAACGACGTGGGGTGGAAGTGGCCCAGCGTGGGATGGCGCACGCGGTACGGACCCGTGTCGTAGATGCCAGGCAGCACGGGCCCAAACACCCGGATCACAGCCTCCAGGAACAGGAGTGGTCCGAGGATGCTGAAGGCCAGAAGCACGCCTCGCCCTAGCCACACACCACGGCGTCCAACAGACGCGGCCGGACGCTGGTGCACACTATCCACGGTTCCAAACGGTGCCACGCCAGAAGATGGTAGAGGCTCAGCAGGCCCCGAGGCCCGAGCCGGGCGGTCTACAATGCCCCCGTGCCAACCCTGCCCGCCGCGGCCACCACACCGGTCCACGTAGAGCTCGACTCGTCAAGACGCTGCCTCTTGCTTCGCTGGCGAGACGGTCACGAGTCAGACTTTGACTGGGAGTATCTCCGCTGGCGGTGCCCCTGCGCCGAGTGCAGCGGAGAGGGCGGCGTGCCCGGGGTGCTGGCCTCGCTGCAGATGTTCAAGCCCGGCCAGACGGACATGTCAGATGTCAACCTGACCGGGCGTTATGCCCTCACCCCGGTATGGGGTGACGGGCACGCGCTGGGGATCTACACCTTCAGGATGCTCCGGGCCCACTGCCCGTGCGCGCCGTGCCTCCAGGCGCGTGGCGGCAAGGATCCCGTTCGCGGAGATTGGTAGCGGCTACGCCTCCGCCAGGACCCGCTGCGCCTTTCGGCGGCCCGGCCGCCAGGTGAAGGACAGCGAGAATGGTAGCGCCGCCAGCATCGGGCGCAGTCCCCGACTTGACCGCCGGGAGCGGCCGCGCGCCGGATCAATCGCAACCACCCGCGCACCGTCAACGGCCTGGGGACCGGCGTGGACCGGCCCCTCAGACGGCCGCGGGCCAAACAGGCGGGCCATCCCCTCCGCGTCCAGGGTCTCCAGCTCCATCAACTCGTCAGCCGCGGAACGCAGATCGTCAAGACGGGCGGAGATCACCGCCTGCGCCATCGCCCGGCCCTCGCCGATCAGGCGCTGGATCTCCTCATCTATCCGCTCAGCAAGCTGCTCGCCGTACTGGCGGTAGAAGCGGGATTCGTCATCGCTGCCAATCGCGAGGGAGCCCAGCACCGGGCTCATCCCATAGTCACACACCATGGAGCGCGCTATGCCGTACGCCTTGCGCAGATCGTTGGAGGCGCCCGTGGTCACCTGCCCCAGGACCAGCAGCTCCGCCATCTGCCCGCCCAGCGCTGACGCGATAGCCGCCTGGAACTGAGCCACCGACCACATATTGCGGTCTTCAGACGGCGTCATCCGGGTGAATCCGCCCATTGGCCCGCGGGACACAATTGTCACCTTCTGCACCGGATCCGCATCCGGGATCTGGTGCGCCACCAGCGCATGGCCAAGCTCGTGAACGGCCGTGATCCGCCGCTCGCGCTCACTCAGCGCGCGGCCCTTCCGACGGGGGCCAGCCATTGAGCGATCGAGACCCTCCTCGAGATCCTTCTGGAGGATCTGCGTACGCCGATCGCGTGCACACAGGATGGCCGCCTCGTTGAGCAGGTTCTCCAGATCAGCGCCAGATAGGCCGGCCGTCTGGGGCACCAGCGCCTCCAGGCTGGTCTCACCGCCCAGTGGTTTGCCAATAGCGTGCAGGTTCAGAATGTCACGCCGGGCAGCGGCGTCCGGCGGGTCCAGCCGCACCTGCCGATCGAACCGGCCGGGCCGCAGCAGCGCCTGGTCCAGGATGTCCGCCCGGTTCGTGGCGGCCACCACGATCACACGCGAGCGCGCATCGAACCCGTCCATCTCCACCAGAAGCTGGTTCAGCGTCTGCTCCCGCTCCTCGTGCGCGTGGCCACCGGGGCCACCGCGCTTGCGCCCCACGGCATCGATCTCGTCGATGAACAGAATGCTCTTGCCATGGTCGCGCGCCGTCTTGAACAGATCGCGGATGCGTGACGCACCAACGCCCACGTACATCTCAACAAAGTCAGACCCGGATGCCCGGAGGAACGGCACGTTGGCCTCGCCAGCCAGGGCGCGCGCCAGCAGCGTCTTGCCATTGCCGGGCGGGCCCACCAGCAGAACGCCCCGTGGAATCCTGGCGCCCACCGCGACGAACCGCTCCGGCTCCTTCAGGAAGTCCACGATCTCCGCCAGCTCCTCCTTGGCCTCAGCGGCGCCAGCAACGTCCGTGAAACGCGTGGTCGGCCGCTCCGCGATCAGACCCAGGCGGGAAGGTCTGGCCGGGCCGCGACCAGTCGCCGGCTGGGCGGGGTTCTCCACCGTCCGCGGCACCCGCGGGCGCATGCCCACCGCCAGAAAGATCGCCAGCGAGAAGACCATGATCAACACACCGCCAGCCACCACCGGCGCCACCGGCTGGTCTTCCGGCCAGGCCACCTGAAACTGGATGATGCCGAGCCGGTAGAGGCTCCAGACGGCGGATGTGAGCGCCGTGGCGAACACGACCATCATCAGCGGGCGCAGGGATCGGCGGCGAGTTTCGTTCATAGTGAGCTGCTCTCAACGTCTGCTTTTCAGGGATCTAGCCATGCGTCTCGCGGGACTTCGCGGAGGCCGCCAGCCTTCACAATCCCGCTCATCAGCCGACTAATCCCAGTGGGGCTCCTTCGCAGAGCGCGGACCACGACCGTCGTTGGTCGACGGAATCGAGTCTACACCCGCACGAGCTACACAACGAACGATTAAAGAATGTGCTACGGGACTCCCGAGACCCGCGACGGTGCAACAGCCCCCGCGCGGAGGGACGAATGTACCCGCGTCCGGGGTACGGCCGAACTTGACAGCCCTGGAGGATTTCTTTAGACTCCGCCCAAACTGCATAACCAGAGCACCCGCGACGATGCGTGCCGAATCCTCCGCGGATCCCCGCTGAGGATCGGGGGAACCAAGATCAGGGGTGAATCGCCGGTCTCGAATCGAAATCGGCGTAGGGCGTACTCCCGCCCGAATCCGTCAGCTAACCCCGTAGGCGCCGCTCGGTCTAAGTTGAATGCTCGCGCTACCGCGCAAATTCCCGCACGCATGTCAACTGGACCGTTGTACCTGGATAGGAGATTCGTCGGGTGATGCGACAGCGCTGCCGCCCAACGCCGGCACCAACGGTGTCTTCGGTCGTTACGGAGTTGTGACGTGCCCAACTGTCGCGACCGGGCCGTTATACGCCTGGGCTCAAATGACAGGCTGGCTCAAGGGCAGTCTCAGAGGAATACAGCTCATTGAACGTGTTCAGCTCAAACGCTTGGTTTAGATACGGACTCAGGATTCTCGCGGCGGTGCTGCTCACCACCGTCCCGTTGCTCGCTCCCACCCCGGCATTCGCCGCCGACGACCTGACCATCGGGGGCACGGCGGTGGTGACAGGAACCGACGGTTCCGGCCTACGGCTACGCTCGGGTCCGGGCATGAGCTACCGCGTGGTCGCCACCGCTCCAGACGGCTCCCGAGTCAGCGTGCTCGCCGGTCCGGTCTCAGACGGCAATGACGACTGGTGGCAGGTCAGCATCAACGGCTCCAGCAACGGTTGGGCCGTGGACAAGTACCTGGATCCGGCGGTCGCCGTCTCCATCCTCTCGCCCACCAATCTCCCCTTTGTGGATCCCGGCAGCCGCCAGTTCACCGGCAAGCTCACCGCCTACGCGGACGGCGTGGGCGGCGTGCCGCTCAACGCTCGCACCGCCACGGGCACCCGCACCCACTGGGGCACTGTGGCCGTGGACCCCAGGTTCATCCCGCTGGGTTCCCAGCTCCTGATCGAGGGTTATGACATGGTCTTCACGGCCGAAGACACCGGCGGAGCGGTCAAGGGGAACCACATCGACGTGTGGCTTCCTGACGGCAGCGCGGCGAAGACCTACGGTACCCAGTACCGCAAGATCACGGTGGTCCGCGAGGGTCCCGCCCGCTAGACCCCGGCCTCCGCGAGGGTCTCCAGAAACTCGCGGTTAGAGCGTGTCTTGTTGAGGCGAGCCAGCACCAGCTCCACGCAGTCGCCGGAGCCGATTTGAGCCAGCATCCGGCGCATCGTGCGCACGCGCGCCAGCGTCTCCGAACCCAGCAGCAGGTCGTCCCGCCGAGTTCCCGAGCGCTGAACGTCAATCGCCGGGAACACTCCCTTCTCGGCCAGCCGCCGATCCAGGTGCAGCTCAAGATTGCCGGTCCCCTTGAACTCCTCAAAGATCACGTCGTCCATGCGCGAGCCGGTGTCCACCAGGCACGTCGCCAGGATCGTCAGGCTCCCGCCATCCTCGGTGTTTCTCGCCGCGCCAAAGAAGCGCTTCGCCGGATACAGCGCCACGGGGTCTATCCCTCCGGAGAGTGTGCGTCCACTGGAAGGCGCGGCTATGTTGTAGGCCCGGGCCAGCCGCGTGATGGAGTCCAGCAGCATCACCACGTCGCGGCCAGCCTCCACCAGCCGCCGCGCGCGGTGCAATGCCATCTCCGCCACCGTGACGTGGCTCTCCGCTGTCTCGTCAAACGTGGAGCTCACCACCTCCGCGCGCACTGATCGGCGGAAGTCTGTCACCTCTTCCGGCCGCTCGCCCACCAGTACCGCCATGAGGTGCACGTCTGGATAGCCACGGCCAATACTGTTGGCGACCTCCTTCAGCATCGTGGTCTTGCCGGCCTTGGGCGGCGAGACGATGAGCCCGCGCTGTCCCCGGCCAATCGGCGCCACCAGGTCTATCAGCCGCTCTGTTGTGGATCCCCGGCCTGATTCCAGCGCCAGGTGCTTGCTTGGGAACACCGGCACGAGCGCATCAAACGCGGGACGCTGGCAGGCGCGCTCGGGCGCCTCGCCATTCACTGCCTCAACGCGCAGCATGCTGAAGTAGCGCTCCGTCTCCTTAGGTGCGCGGATCTGGCCCGTCACCCAGTCACCGATCCTCAGGCCGATCCGCTTGATCTGCGACTGGGAGACGTAGACATCGTTCGCGCCGGGCAGAAAACGATCCTTACGCAGGAATCCGTGCCCATCCGCGATGACGTCGAGCAATCCGCCCGCGAAGATGTTGCCCTGAAGTTCCGCCTGACGCTGCAGGATTTGCCCCACCAGATCCGTCCTGCGCGCGGTCGCATCGGCCGCCAGGCCTAGATCGCAGGCAACGCGCCTCAGCTCGCCATCTTCCAGCAACTGCAGCTCGGCAAAAGAGTGCCCCATGGACACCGCCAGGCCAGAAGGATCACCATCCGCGCGCACGTGCACCAGCCTCGCCTGCCCCGCATCCGGGGCCATTCCCTCTCGGCGCGCCGCGACGTCGCGGGCCGTCCGATGCCGCCTGCGCCTCCACCCTGATCGCGCAACTCCGCGACATACGAGCGCTCAATCCCAATCGAGTATAGCATCGGACTGTGCTGCCCAATCACAGATTCCGTTCCGGCGCGGCCCGTCCCGTGTCGAGCGCCCCAGAGGCGCCCGCCATCGCCATATCGCCGCCACCGTCTAGCTACAGACAGATCCCGGACTCTATACTCGCACGACGCCGAGACCAGCCTGACCGCGCGCCGCTCGGCCCCGCCAGTACCTCCTGGCCAACATGCGGCCAACAGCCAATCTGGAGTAACTGGAGTACGGAGTGGCCGAACTCTCGGCCGGGGTAGATCCGTCCAATAGCGAGCCCCTAACGCCGCTGGTGGGCCAGCGCACGGACAAGGGGCGCGTCCGCTCAGACAATGAGGATTCCATCCTCTGTGAGCCCGCGGACGACGCACGCGTGACCGGCCAGGGCCTGTTCTGCGCCGTGGCGGACGGCATGGGCGGCCACGCGGCCGGCGAAGTGGCCAGCCGCATGGCGGTTGAGACCGCCCGCGACGTCTTCTACAACGTGGAGGCGGAATCCGCCGGACTGGCGCTAGCCCAGGCAATACGCGTGGCCAACCACGAGATCTACGTGGCTGGCGAGGACGATCCCTCCCGCAATCACATGGGCAGCACCATGACCGCCCTGGTCATTCAGGGTGACGCTGCCGTGGTTGCCCACGTGGGCGACAGCCGCTGCTACTTGCTGCAAGACGGCGCGATCCGCCAGGTCACCCGCGACCATTCCTGGGTGGCAGAGCAGGTGGAGGCGGGTACGCTCACGGCGGAGGAAGCCCGGACCCACCCCCGACGCAACGTTATCACCCGTGCGCTGGGCCTGCGGCCGGATGTAGAGGTGGAGGTGTACACGGAGCCGCTCGCGGCGGGCACGGTGCTCGTGCTTTGCTCTGACGGACTCCACGGTCTGGTCACAGATCAGGAGATCAACACCATCGCCTCGTCCCTGGCGCCGCAGTTGGCCGCCGAGCGGCTGGTGGACCTCGCTAACGAGCGAGGCGGACCGGACAACATCTCCGCCATTGTGGTCCACATGGGACCATTTGATGAGGCCGCCACCATCCGCACCGCGCGGTCGGAGGCCGTCACTCCCACGTCTGTGACCTTGCCCGCGCCCATCCCTCGGCCGGAGATCGGGTTGACCGCGGGATCAGAGCCCAGCCACCCGCCCACACCCGCGCCCCATGAGGCCGTCACCGCGCGGGGGATCTCGGCGGTGACGCCGTCATCCACGCGGCCACCCAGCAGGGCCATCATCCTCGCCATTGCCCTGATAGTGCTTGCGCTGCTGCTGCTGGGGCTGGGCGTGGTGTACTTTGCCGTGGGAATGCTGCCAGGCTCCGTTGCCGCGCCCACGAGCGTGCCAGCCGCGGCCGCCACTGCCGGGCAGCCACCCGTGGCCGCGACTGCCGCCATCGCACCGCCCATCAGCGCACTGCCAGCTACCGCCCCGCCAACGAGTCTCCCGCAGGCACTGGCGCCCGCCACATCCACCGCCTCCGGTAGCTCCGCGGGCTTGCTGGCCACCCTTGTGCCCACCGTGGGCTCACGTCTCCCTCCTATCGCCGGCACCCTCGCGCCCGCCGTTGCCGAGACCGCGCGCGCCATCGGGGGCGGCCGGACGGACCCAGGCACGCCAGAGCCCGCCCCACGGACGGGAGTCCCGCGCACTGTCGAGGTGAAGGAGGCCAGCGCCCGATTGCGCGAGGAGCCATCGCTCCGTGCGCGTGAGGCGTATCCGCTTGTGCAGGGTGATAGGCTGGACGTCCAGGACATGGTGCAGGGTGACACCGTTGACGGCAACACCACCTGGTACATGGTGACTGGCACGGTCACCCGTCGCTCAGTTCCATTTCCCGTGCGCGGCTACATCCACGCCTCGCTCGTCCGCGTCATAGCCTGACGCGGTCCACCCACGTCTCGTGATCCCCATCGGTGATAACGTTGCCCGGCACCGCTCGCCCACTGTCACGCGCGCTCTCGTAGCGGCAAACGTCATCGCATTCTGCTACGAGCTGTACCTGGGCCGCCGCCTGGACGGATTCGTTGGAGAGTGGGGGGTGGTGCCCGCGCTGGTGAGCCGGACGCTCGCAGAAGGAACGCGCGCCCCGCCAGAGGTGCTGCTCACACTCATCGCCTCCCAGTTCCTGCACGCCGGTTGGATCCACCTGGGCGGCAACCTGCTGTTTCTCTGGATCTTCGGAGACGCCGTGGAGGATCGATTCGGCCACGTCCGGTTCGCCGGCTTCTACCTCCTCTGTGGGATCGCCGCGGCGCTCACCCAGGTCTGGATGGACCCATCCTCGCGCGTTCCGCTGATCGGCGCCAGTGGCGCCATCTCCGGCGTACTTGGCGCCTATTTCCTGCTGTTCCCCACCGCGTGGGTCACTGTCCTCCTGCCGGTATTCGTCCTGCTGCTGCCCGTGCCCGTTCCGGCCGTGCTTCTGCTGGCGCTCTGGTTCGCGTCACAGCTCATCAGCGGCGTCGGCAGCCTGACCAGCGCGCACGCCGCCGGCGGAGTGGCATTCTGGGCGCACATCGGGGGCTTCGCAACCGGCCTGGCGCTGACGGCCATCACGCCACGGGCGCGGAGCGACAGGCGCGCTTCCCGCTCACCGCGCCGCTCCGCCACCAGGATTCCTGGACGTCGCGTAGCCGCCCTGGTGGTCCGTCTCACCGCTGACGTGCTGGCGCTCCTGCTTGCGTTGCGCCTCATCGCCGTGGCGCTGGCGCCGCGCGCCGGCGGCTCGCTTGCCGTGGCAATCCAGGCGGTCATCGTCTGGAGCGCGCCGCTGGTGGCGCCGTTCGCCGAGCTCCTCCCGGCAATTCGGACCGAGTGGATGGTGCTGGAGCTGTACACGCTCCTCGCGCTCGTGGTCTATCACCTGCTCCTGGCGCTGCTGGCCGGTCTGCTCAGGCGCTAGGCTCCGTCAGCCAGACCATCCGCGGTCACTGACGCTCCGCCACGATCTCCACAGCCCACGCAATGGTGTCCTCCACCGTCAGCATGCCCGCGATGCTCGGCGAAGGGATGCCCATCGCGGAAAGCTTGACCACCGCCTTCCCGCTCGCCACCAGCAACGCGCCCTCCAGCCGTGCCTTCACATCCCACTGCACCTGGCGCTCCTGGCCGCGCACGATCATCCGCGTGGGCACGGAGAACGCCGCCTCGCTCCCCATCACGTAGCTGGCGGGCCCAGCCACTTCGGTGGAGTTGACTTCCACAAAGGGATGCTGCGCCACCTGCAGGATGTTCTGCCGAACGTAGTTGTCTCGCCGCGCCGAGTCGCTTGCGATCGCCCGCAGGTCCAGCTTCATATTCTGGATCCGGCCCCGCGGCACTCCATCCTGCTCCAGCACCACCTCGCCGCTGATGTCGCGCGTCCGACCAACGGCCTCATTCGGCAGCTCGCGATTCAGGAACTTCTCGCGCGCCGTGTACAGCCCTTCTGACCTATCCGGGATCACTTGGTATCGAATCCCGGCGCCGCCACCGCCCGCTGGAGCAGACGAGACCGCCGCCACCGGAGACGGGCTCGGCGCGGGGCTCGGCGCGGGGCTCGCCACCGGGCTGGGGCTGGGCGAGGCCACCGGCTTGGAGAGGATCGCCGTGGGGGTGGGGATGTTGGACGCGGATGTGGCCTGCGGCTGAGGAGACGCGGCGCCACCACCCGTCTCACGTGGCGGTGCGCCGCTACAACCCGCCAGCAGCAGCATCGCCCCGGTCACCACCAGCACCACCCGTCGGCCCACCCTACCCACCTCTTTCAAACCTGGACCGCCAGGCCTGAAACAGGCCTGGCCTGGAACACTCGGACAACCCGGTCAGCATATCGGCGCCGCCCACCACACACACAGGTTTTTCGCCGTGGTCTTCGTCACCGTCTCCGTTCGCCTTACCTGCGTATACGGCTCGCGCGTCCGCGCGGATCGAATATCCTTGCCCGCATGCAACACGCCGCCGCCTACCAGCCCCAGTTCGGCCTCTGCATCCCCGTTTTCGCAAACCCCGGCCGGGGCTTCTTCAGAACCCCCGGCCTCGCCAGCCTGGACCCCGCGGACGCCGTCCAGTCGGCAGTTGATGCCGAGTCCTTCGGGTACGACTCCATCTGGGTGGCCGACCACCTGATCCACGGTGTTGACGGCGGCATTCTGGAAGGTTGGACCACCCTCTGCGTCATCGCCGGCAGAACGTCGCGCATCAAGCTGGGGACCATCCACCTGGCCCAGCCGTTTCGCGAGCCCGCCATGGCCGCAAAGATGGCCGCCAGCCTGGACGCCCTCTCTGGCGGACGCCTCATCTTCTTCTATGACTGCGGCTGGAACGCCCAGGAGGTGCAGGCGTACGGATTGGCCTGGCCAGACGAGGCGGAGCGCATCGATCGGATGGACGAGGGGCTCGATCTCATCAAGCACCTCTGGAGCGACGCCGCGCCCGGCGACTTCCAGGGACGCTACTACCAGACCCATGACGCCGTCTGCCTGCCCGGCCCCGTCCAGCGGCCACGCCCGCCCATCTGGCTGGGGGAGGCCCGCCACGACGCCTGGCTGGACGTAATCTGCCGTCACGCGGACGGGTGGAATAGCGTGCCCGCCAGCGTCGCGCGGCTCGGCGAGAAGCTCGCCGGCGTCCGCGCCTCCTGCCAGCGCATTGGCCGAGACGTGTCAGAGCTGGAGATCTCGCTGGAGATTCAGATCCTGGTGAGGCCAACTGAGGCGGAGGCGCGCCGTGAGCTCCTGCGCATCGCGGACCTCCCGCTCTCGCCGCGCCGCCCGCCGCGCGACGATCTGGTCACCGCGGTGCGCGACAATCCCGCTACACCCCTGTCCAGCCTGATCGACGACTGGCTGGTGGGGGACCCGGCCGCCGTCGCCGCCAGAATCCGCGAATACCAGTCCCTGGGAGTCTCACACTTCATGCTCTGGTTCCTTGATCTCCCCTCGCGCGAGGGGCTCCGTCTCTTCGCCGAACAGGTCATCCCCCTGGTCAACGCGGGCGCAGGAAAGGGCGGATCAGCATGACCACCTCCGCTGCCAGGCCCAGGGTCCTGATCTGCGGCAACAGCACGGTCCGCTCAGAGTACGTGGCCGGTGAGGCCGTGGCGCGCCTCAGCGCCCTGGCAGACTGGGACTTCCTGCTGTCAGAGGGCGTCTGTACCAGGCCCGGCGTGTGGGGCGGCCCGTCTGACGACCCGGCGGACGCGGAACGGCTGCGAAACGCCATAGCGGACTATGACACGCTCATCGTCTGCCACGGCTCCGCCTACGTGGACGAGAGCGTCATGGCCCGAGCGCCCCGCCTCCGTGTCATCGGCGAGCTAGAGGGAGACCGCTTTGCCAATCGGATCGATGTGGCAGCGGCCGCCGCCCGCGGCATCGCGGTGGTGGACACCACCCACGGCTCATCCCTGCCGGTGGCGGAGTGGGCGCTGGGCCTCGTGCTCATCTCACTGCGGAACGCGGCGGAGCACTATCGACGGCTGATCGGCGGGGAGGAATACCGCCGCTCGCCGGAAGACCCGGGCTTTCGGTGCGGCGAGCTCACGGGCCGGTCCGTCGGCCTCATTGGCCTGGGCCACATCGGCAGGCGCTTCATGGAGCTCCTCGCGCCCTTCCGCTGCCGCGTCTGGGTGCACGATCCGTACGTCCCCAAGGACGTCGCGCTGGCCATGGGCGCGCAGCTCACGTCACTGGAGCGCGTCATGGGCGGCTGCGATGTCGTGGTCTGCTGCGCGCCGCTCACCCCGGCAACGCGCCGCATGATCGGCGCCGAGCAGCTTGATCTGCTGCGGACGGACTCGGTGTTCGTCAACGTCTCGCGCGGCCCCATCGTGGATCCAGACGCGCTCATCGCGCGCGCCCGGCGCGGGGACATCCGCGTGGGCCTGGACGTGTTCGATCCAGAGCCCATCCCCGCCGCCAGCGAGATCCGCACCCTCCCCAACGTCTTCCTGTCGCCGCACATCGCCGGCGTGACGGCCGCCAACCGACCTCGCTTCTTCAGCTTCATGGTGGACGAGCTAGAGCGGTTCTACGCCGGCCACGAGACCATGTTCGACATCACCAGCCGCACGCTCGCCAACCGCGGCGGTGGGCCCCCGCCGCTCCGCTAGCGGCCGAATCTCTTCCGGAGTTGAGATAGCCGTGTCAGACCGTGTGAAGATCGCCCTCATCGGCTGCGGGGGCATGGGGCGCCGCCACCTGCGCGGCATCGCCAGGCTTGCAGCGTCTACCCACGCCAACCTCGAGCTCGTCGCCCTGTGCGACCTGAACGCGGAGAACGCGGAGTTCGCCGCGGACGAGGCCGCCGAGCTGATGGGCAAGCGCCCACGCGTGTACACGGATCTGGCGCGCATGCTCCGCGAGGTCACGGACCTCCAGGCCGTCAGCATCACCACGGACGCCAGCTCCCACCAGAAGGTGGCGCCGCTGTGCTTCGAGGCCGGCCTCCACGTGATGTCGGAGAAGCCCCTGGGCCTCACCGTGCGCGCCTGCACCTTCATCATCGAGGCCGCTCGGCGCGCCGGCCGGATCCTCTCCGTGGCAGAGAACTACCGTCGGGATCCCATCAACCGGCTCGGCCGGGCGCTCGTCCAGGACGGCGCCATCGGGAACCCGCGGCTGATGCTGGACTCCTCCGTCAGCGGTCGAAACCGCATCGCCATCACCCCCTGGCGCCACATGAAGCTCACCGGCACCATCACCGTGGACGCCGGCGTGCACAACGCGGACATCCTGCGGTTCTACATGGGCGAGGCGCGCACCATTTACGGCGAGACCCGCCTGCACGAGAAGACCCGCGTGAACACCGGCTCAGCGGGGCCGGGCGGTTTCTACGGGCGCTGGGCGCCAAATTTCCCAGACCAGATCGAGCCCACCGGCGAGGACGCCATGTACGCCCACATCACCTTCGAGAGCGGAGCCGTGGGCCAGTGGACCTACGATCAGGCTGGCCACGGGCTGCCCCTGCGCAGTCGCCACGTGTACGGCTCCACCGGCTCGCTCGAGCTCCCCGGGGACCGCAACGGGCGGCCTATCAAGCTACACCTGGACGACGGCACCGTCATCGATGACGACCGGATTCTGGACTACGCGCCCAGCTACCGGTTGAGTCCGCTGGCGGCAGAGTTGTTCGGCGGCGAACGCGTCTGGACCTACAAACTTGACTTCAACGAGACGGATTCGCGCATTCTGGCGCTGGAGTACCACGAGCTAGGCCACTGCGCCAGCACCGGCCAGCGGCCAGAGGTCACCGGCGAGGAGGCCCGTGCGGACGTGGCGTTCACCTACGCCCCGTTTGAGTCCGGTCAGCTCGGCCGCCCCGTCACCATGGCGGAGATGGTGGATGCGTCAGCAGATGTGTACCAGCGGGAGATAGACGAGCACCTGGGCCTCCTCCAGGCGCCGCCGATTCCCGCCAGCTAGTCCCCCCGGGGAGCGCCCCTACCGATCAAACAGACTCAGCGGCATGAAGGCTGATACCACCCAGTTTGGGGCGTCCACCACCTCGCTGATCTTGAGATCCATCGCCACGCTGCAGAGGATGTACGCCTCCTCGCGCGTCAGATCGTGCTCGCGTCCAAGGTAGCGGATCATTCCGCGCGTAGCCATCTTGGTGGCATCCATCAGGTCCGGCGCCACGCCCGTGGTGGCGTACCAGTCTGCCGTGTCCGTGTTGCGCAGGATCGGGCCGCCCGTCTTGAACTCCGGCTGATCGATGCTGAAGTCCGTCCGCAGCGTGAACCGCAAGGTGGACGTCATGCCGGTCTCAATAGCCGTGATGCATACCTCGCCATCCCCCTGGGCCGCGTGCGCGTCCCCCACTGAGAACAGCGCTCCCGGCGCCTCAATGGGCAGGTAGAGCGTGGAGCCCAGCCCGATCTGCTTCACGTCCAGGTTCCCACCCACCCGCCGCGGCGGCGCCGTGACGTGCGGACCGGAGGCCGCCGGCGCCAGCCCCATCACGCCGTGGAACGGCTCAATCGGCACGCTGACGCGGTCGTTCAGCCGGGCCCGCTGACCATCCCGCAGATCCCAGTACTGCACGTACGTATCGGCAAAATCCTCCGGCAGCAGGCCACGGCCCGGCGAGATCATCGTCCAGCCCCAGTCGGCCGTCTTCAGCTCCAGCGTGTCAATCTGGAGCACGTGTCCCGGCTCTGCGCCAGCGATCGCCACCGGGCCGGTCAGCGCATGACCGTTGAAACGCGGCGCATTCGCCACCTTCTCGTGGGGATCCCCGTACTCGAATCTCCCGAGCGCACTGTGCTGTACGTCGAACGACACCGTATCGCCGGACGCGATGACGAGCCGCGGCGGGCGCGAGTTGTCCCAGTCACGATGAATCGTGGAACAGTCCAGATGATGCTGCGCCATTCGTCTCTCCGGGTGCGAAGTGCGCCAAGCCGCGCATGGGCACAGGATACGTCAATCGGTGGGGATGGTCCGCGCCGCGGCCGGCACCGCGACCGTTGCCTGGCTGACCCCTGAACCTATGGCGCTCGCAGAGTCAATGGCAGCCAGGTGCCCATCGATCTCCGCCAGCCAGAAGCTCATGTCCATGTCCGTCATCATGTCGCGGGCGGCGCAGAACAGCCGGCGCGCCTCCTCCGGATCGCGTTCTTCCAGGTGCAGCCGCCCCATCCCCAGGATCGCCAACGCCTCCAGCGGCCGCATGCCCAGCGTCCGCGCCAGCGCCAGCGCCTGTTCGTAATGGCGGCGGGACTGCTCCACGTCTCGCGGCAGACTCAGACGAAAGATCGGCCCCAGGAGCCACTCGCACCAGGCCTGCGAGCCCCGCTCGCCGCGCACCAGACTCTGTTCCAGCGCCACAGTTGCATGGTGCCGTGCCGCGACAAGATCTCCCACCAGCATGTATGCCAGCGCGAGCGTGGCCGTGACCTGCGCCAGCGGGTCTGCGCCCAGCGGTGAATCCTCGTCCAGATCTGCCAGGATGCGGCGGGCGTCCTCGTCTCGTCCACCCATCGCGTACGCCGCCGCGAGCTGTGCGCCACTGCCCGGGCCAAACAGCGGGAAGCTCCACATCTCAGCCAGCGAGTGAGCCAGGCTGAAGTGCGCGATGGCCTCCTCCACATGCCCCCGCCGGTGATGCACCATGCCCACCACGCTCGCCACGATCGCCATGGTATAGGGGTGGTTCAGTGCACGGGCCGTGGCCATAGCCTGGCTCCCACAGACAGCCGCCTCGTCAAACTCGCCTTGCTCCGCCAGACAGAAGGCGAGCAAGGAGCGCGAGAGCGCGGCCGGGTAGGCCGCCATGCCGTGGCGGTAGGGCTCCTCATCATCTTCCAGGATCTGCAGGTTTGCTCGCTGGTACTCGGCCGCCACCTGGAAGTTGCCCAGCGCCACGTGGTTGTGCCCCAGGTAGAGGTACGCCGCCACCTGGGTGGAGCGGTCGCCCGCTGCGCGCGCCAGCTCAAACGCCCGCTCGCCGCATCCAACCGCTTCCGAAAAGTGGCGCTGCCACCAGCAGGCATTGGTCAGGTACGCCAGAGCACGCGCGTGTCGCCGGTCGTCGCCTAGCTCCGCCGCGATCTCGGCCGCGTCGCGGACATGCACCACCAGGCGCTCGATGTCTGCCAGCGGCAGCAGGGCGCTACGCAGCGCCAGCCGCACGTCAACTCCGAAGGCCAATCGCTCATTGTCCGCCGGTAGATGCTCCAGAGCCTCGAGCGCGGTCTCGTAATAAATCACGGCCTCGCGATTCGCCGAGCGCGCCGCGGACCGCTGACCCGCGAGATACTGGTACCGTGCCGCTCGGCCCCAATCAGCGCCCTGGTAGGCGTGATGCGCGAGCTGTCCAAGGAGCTCTGTAACGGGCTCGCCTTCTGTGGACTCCAACGCCGCCAGCGCGCGCAGATGGAGGGCGTGGCGACGGTCCACCAGGAGGCCGCTGTACGCAACTTCGTGCGTGAGTGCGTGTTTGAACGTGTATTCGCGCACCGGGTAGAGCGACTCCACCAGCAGCAGATCGGCCCGCTCAAGCGCGTCCACCTGCGCCTCCAGATCCACGTCCGGTTCATCCGCCACCCGGCGCAGCAGCCAGTCCGGCACGCTGCTGCCAATCACGGCCGCGGCCTGGAGTACTCGCTTGGCAGCCGGATCCAGGCGGTCTATTCGCGCGGACAGCACCGCGCGGACCGTCCGCGGTGCGCGCACGCTGTGGACCGGTCTGGTGAGACGGTACCAGCCACGATCACCCACCAGATCACCGCTCTCCACGAGGGACTGCACCAGCTCCTCCACGAAAAACGGGTTTCCGGATGCGCGGCTGACCAGCACCGTGGCCAGGTCGCGCACCGATGGGTCGGGCCCCAGGAGCCGCTCCACCAGCTCCACGCTCACGTCATCAGATAGCGGCTCCACCCGGACCTCGCGAAACGCCGGGTGGTCGGCCAGCTTGCACGAGTACTCCGGCCGGTAGTCCACCAGCAGCAGCACCGGAATGGACTGAATCTCGTCGGCCAGCATGGTCAGCAGCGCCTCAGTGTCTGGGTCCACCCAGTGCAGGTCCTCGAACACCATGATGATCGGTCGGTCCTGCGCCTCGCGGACCACCAGCCGGCGTAGCGCGTCAAAGGTCGCCTGCCGCCGCTGCATGGGATCCAGCGCCTGCCAGGCCCGATCCGCCGGTGCCACGTCCAGCAGCGCCGCCAGCGGCGAGACAATGGAGGCGAGGCTCGGATCCAGGCCCAGCACTCTTGACACCAGCTTGGCGCGACGCGTGTCCTCGTCATCCTGGGGGTCAACGCCCACGTAGCCGCTCAGGAGATCGATAATCGGATGAAATGCCGCGGCCCGACCGTAGGACACGGAGCCGCTGGCAACCGCCCGGCAACCCCGCGCCGAGCCAAGCCGCAGGGTCTCCAGAATGAGCCGCGACTTCCCCACGCCCGGCTCACCCACCAGGCCCACAATTCGGCCGCTCCCACGCACCACCGAATCCAGCGCCCGCTCCAGCTCCGCCAGCTCCGCGTCACGTCCAACGAGCGGTGATAGGCCGCGCGCGCCCATGGCCTGCAGCCGTGTCCGGATGGGTCCGGCTCCCACGAGCTCGAACACCTCCACCGGGCGGGCAATGCCTTTGATCGCGACCGGTCCCAGCGGCCTGGTCTCCAGAAAACCCTGCACCAACGCCAGCGTCTCATCCGTCATGAGGACGGCGCCGGGACGGGCCAGCGACTCCAACCTCGAAGCAAGGTGCACCGTCTCGCCCATGGCCGAATAGTCCACCTGCAAGTCGTTCGTGATCGCCCGTAGCACCACTTCGCCGGAGCTCAGGCCCACCCGGGCCTGCATGGACAGGCCGTGATCCCGTTGGAGCTGCTCCGAGTACGCGGCCAGCCGCCGCTGGAGCGCCAGCGCCGCGTACGACGCGCGCACGGCGTAGTCCTCGTGAGCAATCGGCGCGCCGAAGAGCGCCATGATCCCGTCACCCAGGATGTGATTGACGGTTCCTTCGAACTCGTGGACCGCGTCCATCATGGCCTGGACCGCGCCATCCAGCAAGACCTGAGCGTCCTCCGGATCCAGTCCCTGAATCAGCTCCGTGGACCCACGGATGTCCGCGAACAGCACCGTCACGTGCTTCCGCTCACCCTCCAGCGGCGGCAGTGCCGCGGGGCGATGCCCGCTAACGTCCAGGCCAGCCGTGGACGGCGTCCGCGGCGCCTCGGCGTGCAGACGCACTCCACACTGGCCGCAGAACCTGTTTGATTCTGGGTTGTCAGCCCCGCATGAAGGGCAGATCACTGCGCGTCCCCACCCTCACTAGGTCATAGCCAGGTGCACGGTCGAGCGAGCATCCCTGGCAGCATCAGTGGGCAGTGTAGCCGCCGTCCACCACGAGCGTCGCGCCCGTCACGTACGCCGCCTCATCCGACGCCAGGAACACCACGGCTCCCGCCAGGTCACTCGGCTGTCCAAACCTGCCCATTGGGATTCTACCCAGCGCCCACTTGCGCCACTCGTCGTGCGCCTCCTGCTCACCCTCGATACGTTCTCTCGTCATCCCCGTGTGCGTGATGCCCGGCGCCAGTGCGTTCACCCGGATGCCCAGCGGCGCCAGATCCACCGCCATCGCCCTGGTCAGCATGCGTGAGCCGCCCTTGGAAGCCAGGTAGTGCGCGTTGTTCGGTGGTGCCACGCCCTCAGCGAGCTGCGAGCTCGTGTTGATGATGCTCCCCCCGCCGCGCTCCGCCATGTGGCGGCCCACCACCTGACCGCACAGGTACTGACCCTTCAGATTGACGTCCATCACCCGGTCCCAGAGCTCCTCCGGTAGCTCGAGGAAGTGGGATCGGATACTGATCCCCGCGTTGGCGTGGAGAATGTGGATCCGGTCAAACGCCTCGAGCGCCGCGGCGAGCATGGCCTCCACGGATGCTCGGTTCGTCACGTCCACCTCCACGGCCTGCGCCCGCCCACCCGCCGCGCGTACACGCTGGGCCGTCTCCTCCGCGGCGGGTAGCCGCAGGTCCGCGGCAACCACCCCCGCCCCCTCCCGGCCAAACGCCTCGGCCACGGCGGCCCCGATGCCGCTCCCAGCGCCGGTCACAATCGCGTGCTTTCCTGCCAGTCGCATCGGCGAGCCTCCCGTGCTAGATCCCCGCGACGGTCATTCACTGTCCACGTCGTGGGCATCCCAGAGTCCGCTCAGCTTAGCACCGACCCCCCATCGAGCCGCGTCCTCGCGTCGCCGACGCTGCCAGATGTCATCCGGACCTCATCCCCCAGGCTCGCCATTTCGCGTTTTACGTGCAAGCCTGCGTCCACGGCGACCAGGCGCCCAGCGGATGGGGCAGTGCAGGCCCTGTGGTGTGGCAAAGTGACCGGAATCGCCATGGAATCGTTAGACCTGCTGAGCCGGGTTGGGGACCGGCTCGCTGCAGGTGATGCCTCAGAGACGGTGCTCGCAGATGTCGCGCACCTCGTGGTGCCGACGCTGGCGGACAGCTGCGTCGTCGCGATGCTCGAGCCAACCGGCTACCTGCGCGCCGCGGCCATCGTGCGGGCTGACCCCGCGCGCGAGCAGATTCTCAGGGACCTGTGGCACCGGATTCCTCCGTCCACCCACTCCACGGACGTCATTGGCTACGTCCTGCGGAACGGCGCACCGGTGCTTCTCGAACACGCTGCCGCTCCGCTGGAGACCAGTGGCCCGTCGGAAGTCCAGGCAATGTTCAAGCAACTGGCAAATCTGTCGTTCATGGCCGTTCCGCTGCGCGCCCGCGGCAGGACCACCGGCGTCATGGCCTTTGCCACGGGCGAGTCCGGACGCCACCTTTCCTCGGCCGATCTGGCCATTGCCCAGCACATCGCGGACCGGGTGGCACTGGCCATTGAGGTCACCGAGCGATACGCGGAGTCCCAAGAGGACGTCCGGCGACGGTCAGAGATCGTCCGCGTGGCACGCCGGCTCGCGTCGCTCCGAAGCCTGGACAGGCTGTATGCCCTCCTGGTCAGCCACGCCGTCAGACTCACCGGCGCCTACGGAGGATCCCTTTACCGCTGGGACTCGCGCACCAGCAAGCTCCTGCCCCTGGTTACGTACCGCGCACGTCCGCACCCCGCGCCGGCCAGTCCGCAGCAGGTGATTGCGCTCAGCGCGGTTCGCCGACGGCGCGTGGCGGTGCACGCCGGGCTCGCGTTGGGCGCGGTGGAGCGGACCAGGTACGCAAGCCGCGCCGCTCCCGAAGCATCCGCACTGGCGGCTCCGCTCGTGAACGGCGGACGCGTCCTGGGCGCTATCTCCGTCGTCCGCCTGGCCAGCCAACCACCCCTGGGCCACCGCGAGTCGGAGATACTCGAGCTTCTCACAGGCATCGCCAGCCCAACGCTGCTGGGGATTGAGCGTAGCGTGGCCCTGGCACGCGAGGCCCGAACCGACCCGTTGACCCAGCTCCCAAACCGTCGAAGATCGGAACAGATGCTCGTGGCCCTGCACCGCCAGTCCAGTCGAGACGGCCAGCCACTCTCCGTCGCCATCGTGGACCTCGACCATTTCAAGTCGGTCAACGACCGCTTCGGCCACGGTGCAGGTGACGCCGCGCTGAGCTGGGTTGCCGGAAGGCTAGCCCGCTCGCTGCGCGACTCAGACCTGGTGGGCCGCTGGGGCGGCGAGGAGTTCCTGGTGAGCATGTACGGATGCAATCGCGAGACGGCCGTCGCCCGTCTGGCCGCCGCGCTCCGAGCGCTTCAGGCGGATTCATTCCAGATCTCAGGCGACGTTGCCCTCAACCTGACGTTCAGCGCCGGCGTGGCGGAAGCGCCGGCGGATGGCGCCACCGCGGCTGACTTGTGGCACGCCGCGGACACCGCGCTGTACGCGGCCAAGACCGCCGGGCGGGCCCGCGTGATCGGCTACTCCGCTCCAGTGGACGCGATGATCGCTAGCTAGCCGCCACCCACGCCCGGCACCCACGGCGGCACGTAACGATCGCGATCGAAGTCAAGCGGGCACTCAATCACGGTGGGGCCACCAGCAGCCACCGCATCCGCGACGGCCGGCCCCAGATCACGGTGCGACTCCAGCTTGATTCCCCGCGCGCCGTACGCCTCTCCCAGCCGCGCAAAGTCAGGATTCCGCAGAGCCACCCCAACGTAGCGCCCATCCGTGAAACGATCCTGCCATAGCTTCAACGCGCCGTACGCGTTATCGTTGAAGACGATCGCGGTGACGTTCGCTTTCTGCTGCACCGCCGTCGCCAGCTCCTGGGACGTATACATGAACCCACCATCGCCCGCCATGGCCACCACCGGGCGATCCGGCCGGCCCAGCGCCGCGCCGATACCCGCCGGCAACGCGTAGCCCAGCGTCCCGTACATGCCGGGATGGAAGTACGTTCGCGGTTCGTAGATGTCCAGTGCGGCCATGGCCCAGTACCCAGGAAGGCAGAGGTCATCGGCGAAGATCGTCTCGCGCGGCGTGTTCGCGCGGATGGCCCGGAGGATGTCGTAGACGGGCCCAGCCGCACGCTCCAGCGCGGCCACCTTGCCCGCGCGGATGGCCGCCACGTCGCACCAGGGACCCCGCGGTCTGACGCCAGCGCTGCGAAGTCCGTCGCGCAGGGCGGCCAGCGCCAGCCGCGCATCGGCCACCACGCCCACCGTGGCCGGCTTCACCTGACTGATGACCTTGCCGTCTATGTCTATGTGGACGAGCTTCTCGGGCAGCGCCGCGCCCTGGCGTGCGTCCGAGAGCACCTCAAAGCGAGTGCCCACGGCCAGGCACGCGTCCGCCTCGGCGAACAAGCCGTCGAACACAGACAGCCGGCCCCAGCCATCCCCGAGCGCGTGCGTGTGGTCGTCCGGCAGCGCCCCCTTCCCGTGACAGGTCGTGATCACCGGAGCGCCCAGCAGGCGAGCCACTTCAAGGAGCTCAGCCTGGGCCTCGGCCATGATGACCCCACCACCCGCGATCACGACAGGGCGGTTCGCCCCCGCCAGCAGCGTCGCGGCGCGCGCAATGCCCTCAGCCGGGGGGGCTGGCCTGATCACCTGCAACGGCGTGTCCATCAGCGTCACGCCCGTGCTGGCGCCCAGGATGTCCATGGGGACCTCCATGAACGTGGGGCGCGGTCGCCCGCCTCGCATCGCCTGCATTGCGGATCTGATCTCAGACGGAATTTCGCTACCGCTGGACGCCCGGACCGCGAAGGAGCTGACGGCGCCCGCTACTGCCAGCGAGTTGCGGAGCTCGTGGAAGTCCTCCAGCTCTCGATCCAGCCTATCCGAGGGGTTCTGTCCGGTGATGGTGATGAACGGGACTGAGTCGGAGTAGCTCTGGCCCATCGCGGTCAGGATGTTCGTCAGGCCAGGACCCGGGACGACCACCGCCGCGGCGATCTTGCCGGTCGCTCGCGCGTATCCGTCCGCCATGAATCCCGCGCCCTGCTCGTGTCGCGTGGTCACCACGCGGATCTCAGGCGTCTGGAAGAGACCGTCAAAGATCTGGAAGTTGTGCGTTCCGACGATGCCAAAGGCCACTTCCACGCCCTCGGCGCGCAGAGACCGAGCCACGGCCTGGCCGCCGGTCATCTCCACCATTCCACCCTCCGGCCGAGCCGCCGGCATACCTGCACTCGAGCGCCGACGGTCGCTGCTATCGTAACGCAGCGGCCCGACGGCCGGATGTGTCGGTCAGGCTACCAGGCCGCGCAATGCACCGATCAGGCCCGGCAGGTCCACCGGCTTCGGAAACACCCGGACTCCGGCGGGGCGCAACGTGCCGCCCCGGCTGCCCGCCGCCCCGCCACGATCGGTGAGCAGGACAAACGGGATGTCCTCGCGGCCGAGGTCCCGCCGCAGCGCGCCGCACAGGGCCAGTCCACCACGCGTACTGGCCTGATCCGCCGCCAGAACCACTGATGGCGTTCGGCGCCGCGCCTCCAACAGTGCCTCATCGGCGTTGGTCGCCGTTCTGACCGAGAAGCCGCTCTCAATGAGCGCTACTGCCAGGAGCTCCAGCGCGTCCGGGTCAGAATCTACCACCAGCACGCGCACGTCCCGGATGGCGCGCTCGCCGCGGATCAACGCGCCAGCACCTCCGCGTCATGACGCCAGACCGCATCCGGACCGGTCAACGGGCCCCCCGTCGTCGTGTATGGCGCATGCTCCGAGTATAAGGAGCGGAATCGTGCCCGGGCAGCATTCTTCGGCCGCGGGAGGGCCGTCCGTGTCGAAGCTGTTATGCGTCTGTGACCCCGGCCCCGCGACGCTTGCCCCCGGCGTTCGTTCCGTCGCCGCCAGCGGCGTCTGACCCACATCCGCGGGCTGTGACGCAGCCGTAGCAGCCATCCGCCCGGTCGAGACGGATCCGTGATGGAACGGCTGGTAGAGTCGATCGACCTGACAGAAGGTGCGATTTGCCGTCTGTCACGGCCGGCAGAAGCGCCCGCCCGAGTCGGCGCGGCGCTGCCGGGTCCCCCAGGCACCCTCCCCGGACCAAATGCTGACATGGTGACTCACGTGTTCACTCCCATCATGAAACGCCACCTGCTCGTCCTGGCAGTCGTCGTCGCCGTGGTGAGCCCGCTGTCGGCGAACGCCGTCCTCGTGGGTGCCGCTTCGCTCGAGACGGAGCACATCGTCCGCGAGGGCGAGACGCTGAGCGCGATCGCTCGCCAGCACGGAGCTACGGTGGCACAGATCGTCCAGCTCAATCACCTCAAGAGCGCCGATGCGTTGACGGCCGGCCAGGTGCTCAAGCTCCCGGCTCGCGCGCCACAAGCGCCAACGGCATCCCCATCGCCCGTCCCCGCGTCCGCCGGGACCGAGTACGTGGTGAAGACCGGCGATACGCTAGGCGGAATCGCGGCGGCACACGGCATCACGCCGCAAGCGCTCGCCGAAGCGAACGCCCTGGTAGACCCAGATCGTCTCCAGGTAGGCCAGAAGCTGAAAATCCCGCGCTCCAGCTCCGTTCCCAACACTCCAGAGGCAATCGGTCAGCCCTCAACGGCGGAGGCCGATACCGAAGCCGGTGCGCTCTTCGAACGTCTCGCGAAGGCCTACTCAACAGACGCCGCGCTGCTCAAAGCGCTAGCGTGGTTCGACTCCAGCGGCAAGCCGGTATCGCTCACCGGCCAGCGGCCGCTGGGCCTGCTAGCGCTTTCCGAGAACACGTTCGACTACGTCGCGGAGTCGATCATCCGCCGACCGATGAGCCGCTCAAACACCACCGACATGGCGGAAGCCGGCACCGCCTACCTCGCATGGCTGATGCACGTCCAGCGCGACGAGACGCGCGCTCTGGCGATCTTCATCCAGGGGCCGGGCAGTGTGGAGCGAGACGGCGTCAAACCCACCACCACCCAGCAGATCGAGAAGATCGGCCAGATCCGAGCCGAGCTCCGTAAATCCCAGCCCGCCGATGCCTCCCTCTCCCTCCGAACAGTAGTCAGCACCGGCGCGGAGGCGTCCGCGGCCGCCTCAGGCTCGCTGGAGGATCAGGTCATGGCGGCCGCGCGGCGAGTGGCCGGCCCCACCGCCAAGATCGGCGTGGCCGCGCACGACCAGGTCAGCGGACGCCGAGTCTCCATCAACGGCAGCCAGCCGTTCGCGTCCGCGAGCGTTGGAAAGCTGCTGATCATGACTGAGCTGTTCCGCCAGGCTGATCTGGGTCTGCGGTCGCTCACCGACCCCTTGCGTGATGACGTGAGGAAAATGGTGGTCTTCAGCGACAACGACTCGGCCAATCGGCTGATGGACCTGCTAGGCGCGAAGACCATCAATAGCGGCGCCGCGGCCCGCGGGCTCACCGCCTCGCGCGTGGTGAACCACTTTGGCTCCCAGTCAACCGGTAGCGGTGAGTACAACCAGAGCACTCCCAACGACATGCTCCGCCTGCTGGAGCTTCTGGCCACGGACCAGCTCGCCAGCTCCGCCGCCAGCAAGGAGATGCGCGCGTTGCTGCTGAAAGCCACGGATGCCACGAAAATCCGCCAGGGCTTGCCGATTGATGCAACCCTCGCTCACAAGAGCGGCTGGTTCGAGAGCGTGGCTAACGACGTGGGCATCGTGTACCACCCGCGCGGCAGCTACGTACTGTCCGTGTTCACCGAGGGCGTCAACGATCCCACCCGCGCCAATGAGACGATCGCCGCGATCGCCCGGACCATCCACAAGGCGTGGGCCGGCGGCTGAGCCAGCGGCACAAACGGATCAGGCAGCAGCCTCGATCCACTCGCACGCTGTCCTGAGGCCGTCTTCGGCGTCAATCGCCGCACCCACCTCCGCGGCCCGCTGCGCATAGCTCCCGTCGGCGAGCAGAGCACGCAGCTCCGTCGTGATCGTCCCCTCCGTGAACCGGTCGCGCCGAACAGTTCGGGCCACGCCCAGCCGGGCGGCCCGCGCCGCGTTGTCAGGCTGGTCGAAGCCAAACGGCACCACGATCATCGGATGCCCTGAACGCAGCGCCTGCGCGGTGGTGCCAATCCCACCCTGGTGGACCACTGCCCGAGCACGCGCAAATAGCTTCCCATGCGGCGCGTACTCCACGCACAAGACCGAGTCCGGAAGCGGACCGGCCGGTCGGTTGCGCGGGTCGCTTCCAACCAGCAGGACCGCCCGCTCGCCCAGGGTCCGCGCCGCGGCAACGCTGGCCTCGTAGAACCCGCCCGCCGCGTGCACCGCTGACGACCCCAGCGTGAACACCAGCGGCGGCGGCCCTGCCACCAGGAAGCGCTCTAGACGGTCCGCCTCAGCCGACTCCACCTCGTCTTCGTCAAAGAACGGGAACCCGGCCGCCACCGCGGCGGCCGGCCAGTCTGCCTGCGGTGGCCCAAAGCGCGGGGAGAACATGGCGATCACGCGGCGCGAAGAAAACGTCCCGTCGATGATCGGATGCGGCCCGCGCGGCAGACCCACCTCCTGCCGCAACGCCTGGATGGGCTCGCCCCACTCGCGAGTAGCGCGGCGGGCGAGCGCAAACAGCAGCCTGTTTGCCAGCCGCCCCATGCGGTGGACCGGCAGCCATGACGCGGAGAGTGGCATCACGGATGGATCGTGGGTGGAGAACATGGAGAATGGCGCCAGGACTGTGGATACCCACGGCACACCCAGGCGGTCCCCCGCGACCCGGCCGGCGTGGGACAGCTCAGAGCACACCAGAAGATCCGCGCCTGTCAGAAGCGCGCCCAGCTCCTCGTACGTGGATCGCAGGTACGGCATCACCAGGCGCCGCTGAACCACCTCCGGTCCCTTGCGCAGATCCATCACGTCACGCATCAGCTCAGGGTCGTCGGGCGTGATGTTGGGCCCTACGGGGGCAAAGGAGATGCCAAGGCTCTCAACCTTGGCGCGGTACGCTTCAGCCGCCGCGATCGTGGGAGTGTGACCGCGCGAGAGGAGCGCCCGGGCCAGCGCCAGGTGAGGATGCAGATCGCCCAGGGAGCCAAAGGTGGTGAGGATGATCCGCTTACCCATCGTAACCGCACGCTCCCGCGCTGCTGAGATGTTTCGCAGTGAATACTAGGCGCACAGACCATGTAGACGTGAAAAGGCCCCGCCGCGTGTGCGGCGGGGCCCCTTCACGTCCAGAGGGCGAGTCGTGCCTAACGAGCCGGCGGCGCGCCCGGAACACCACTCGGGGCGCCAGTCCCACCCGGCTTCCCCATGGGGTGCGGCCCACCTGGGCCTCCCGGGCCGCCGGGGCCAAAGCCCTGGCCGCTGTTGATCCGCGCGATGATCTTGTCGGCCTGCTCCTGGGTCAGCTTGCCGGCCTTCACCGCGTCGTTGATCTGGTCGATTCGGGCCTTCTTGAACGCGTCCTGAAGCTGGGTAGGCGTCACGTTGAGGTTGGCCGCCACCCGCGCCAGGAACTGCTGGTGCATCTGCTGCGCCTGCTGCTGGAGCTGCTGGCGCTGCTCTGGCGTCATGTTGCCGCCCATCGGCCCGTGCCCCCTACCGAATCGCGGGCCGCCCGGACCAGGAACCGCCGTGGGGGCGGCCTGCAACATACGCGGGGCGCCAAAGTCGGCAGCCTGCGCCGAACCTGGCAACCCGATGATTCCGCTGGTTGCCACCGCGCCCACAAAGAGGGCGCCGGCCACGGCAGAGCCAATGATGACCCGCCGCCGAGACTTCTGTGCCTGATTCATGGTTACCTCGTACCTCCGTTTGCGAGTCCGAAAGCCAGGTCTCTCGTGCTCGTCTGAGGAAATCCTAGGCTCGATCGATCAATGATCTGTGGATCATTTGATAACGAAGTGCTAAAGCACCGTCCGTCATCCGACCCCTAACCGAGGCAAACGAGTGAATACCGGATCAGGTGCCGCGGTAGCGATTCGTAATCGGCAGACGCCGATCCCGGCCAAACGCCCGCTGGGTGATCTTCACGCCCGGCGGCGCCTGGCGCCGCTTGTACTCGGCCAGGTCCACCATCCGCATCACCCGTGCCACGGTCTGCGCATCATGACCCTGGGCCACGATCTCGTCCAGCGAGTGGTCCTCTTCCACGTACGCCTGCAGGATCGAGTCCAGGATCGGGTAGGGAGGCAGGCTGTCCTCGTCCTTCTGGTCCGGCCGCAGCTCGGCGGAAGGGGGCTTGATCAGCACGTTGCGTGGGATGGTGGGCCTGCCGTCACGCCGATTCACATACTCGCAGAGCGCGTACACCAGCATCTTCGGCACGTCCTTGATCACGGCAAAGCCGCCGGCCATGTCGCCGTAAAGCGTCGCGTAGCCCACGGACATCTCGCTCTTGTTCCCCGTGGTCAGCACCAGCCACCCAAACTTGTTGGAGATACCCATCAGGATCATGCCGCGCACGCGCGCCTGCAGGTTCTCCTCCGCGATGTTCGGCGGGGCGCCCGCGAACGGACCCTCCAGCATGCCGAGGTACGCCTTGAAGGCCGGCTCGATCGGGACCGTCAGGTACTGGATACCCAGGTTCTCAGCCAGGCGCCGCGCATCCGACTTGCTGCCACGGCTTGAGTAGCGCGAGGGCATGGACACGCCGGTGACCCGCTCCGCGCCCAGCGCGTCAACCGCCACGGCGGCCACCAGCGAGGAGTCGATACCGCCAGACAGGCCAATCAGCACGCGCTCAAAACCGTTCTTCTTGATGTAATCACGGGTGCCCAGCACCAGCGCCTCGTACACCTCTTCGGCGTCCTCGGGCGGCTCCTCGATCCGTAGCGCGCTGCAGCTTGCATCCACGCCGCCCGGCGCCAGCGGCGCCCCCGCCGGCAGGTCCAGCGTTGGCAGGTCCGCCTCGTCGCTGTTGCGCCAGCGCGGATCGCGTAGCCGCGTCCGCAAGACGGAGTTCAGGTCAACATCCGCCACCAGCAGATCTTCCTGGAAGCTCTTTCCCCGGGCGATCAGTTCACCGTCCTGGTCAAAGACCACGCTGGCGCCATCGAACACCAGCTCATCCTGCCCACCCACCATGTTCACGTAGGCCACCACCATGGCGTTATCTGACGCCCGCGTGGCCAGCATCCGCTCACGCTGGCGCCACTTCCCACGGTGGTACGGCGAGCTATTGATGTTCACCAGGAGCTCGGCCCCGGCTGCCGCCTGAACCGAGGCCGGACTGGTTGGGTACCAGATGTCCTCGCAGATGCTCACCCCGAAGCGGGCCCCACGCAGCCGCATCAGCGGTCCCGGACCGCCCCGCCGGAAGTAACGCTCCTCGTCAAACACGCCGTAGTTGGGCAGCCGTTCCTTGCGCGTCGTGTTCACCAGGCGACCGTTGGCGAAGATCGCGGCGGCGTTGTACGCGGCCTCCTCGACCTCGATGTACCCAACGACCACCACGATGCCCTCGCTGGCCGCGGCAATCTCACCCAGGCACGCATTGGTCGCCCGTAGAAAATCCGGCTTGAGCACCAGGTCCTCCGGCGGGTAGCCGGTGACCGCCAGCTCCGGGAACGCAACCAGGTCCGCCCCCTGGCGGCGGGCAAGGTGGATCCACTCCACGATCTTGCCAGCATTGCCCCCAAGGTCCCCTACAGTACAGTTGATCTGGGCCAGTGCAATCCGCATGCGCGCCAGTATATCGCGCGCAGTTGGCGCGTCACCCCGTGGCGCAGGCACCCAGAAGACCCTCGGGAGGCACCGCATGGCACGCTTCGTCAGCACCACCGCCGGCGTCGGACAGCTCACGGATGGCGGCGGCGTGCGCCTGCTGGCGCTCGAGCTGACCGACCTGGGCGCCGCGCTCCAGGCCGGGTTCACGCTCCGCCAGCTCGCGGACGCGCCAACGCGCGACGAGCGGCCGCTCGCGGACGTGACCCTGCTCCCCACCATTCCGCGCCCCAGCAAGATCTGGGCGCTTGGCCTGGCCTACCGCGACCACATCGCGGAGATGAACGCCAAACCAGACGCGGAGCCGTTCTTCTTCCTCAAGGCACCCTCCGCGCTCGTCCCCTCCGGCGCAGCGATCAAGCTCCCAGCGCTGGCGCCATCCTGCGTGGACTACGAGGGGGAAGTCGCCTTTGTCATCTCCCGGCAGGCCACGAACGTCACGGCGGCAGAAGCCTGGGACCACGTCGCCGGAGTGACCATCCTCAACGACGTCAGCGCCCGAGATGTCCAGACCGGCAGCTACCGCGAGGGCGCCCGCCCCAACACATCCATGGCCAAGAGCTTCGACACATTCTGCCCCCTCGGCCCCTGTCTGGCCGGGTGGGACGCGCTCCCGAATCGCGACGACATCGCCATCACCACCCACGTCAATGGCGAGCGCCGCCAGGGATCCAGCACCGCCGGCCTGGTGTGGCCAGTGGCTGAGCTGGTGGCCTTCCTCGCCGCGCGAACCACGTTGATGCCCGGTGACGTCATCTCAACGGGCACCCCAGCCGGCGTGGGCGCGCCCCACAAACGGTTCCTCCAGAGCGGTGACACCGTGCGCATCGAGGTCAGCGGCGTCGGCATCCTGGAGAACCGCGTAGCCTGACCTCGCGACGCGCTGACATCGCGAGGCCGTTGACGCGCGCGTTCCCGTTACAATTTTGATCCGGTTCTGACCGCCGCAAATCTTCCCGATCGCACCGAGATCGGGAACGGATCGAGGACTCTATGCGTGCCCTCCTGAGCGTGTTCGACAAGACGGGGCTGGTTGAGCTCGCCAGGGGTCTGGTGGAGCTGGGCGTTGAGCTGTACTCCACCGGCGGCACCGAGATGCTCCTGCGCGAGACCAACATCCCGGTCAAGGGCATCCAGGAGCTCACGAGCTTCCCGGAGATCCTCGGCGGCCGCGTCAAGACCCTGCATCCCCTGATCCACGCCGGCATCCTGGCCCGCCGCGATGATCCGGAACACATGGCAGAGCTGCAGCGGATCGGCGCCCAGCCGCTGGACCTCGTGGTGGCCAACTTGTACCCCTTCCGCGAGGCCGCCCGCCGCTACGGTCTGGACCGCGGTCCCGTCCTGGAGAACATCGACATCGGCGGCGTCACGCTGCTCCGCGCGGCGGCCAAGAACTTCCCGCACGTCATCCCGGTCAGCGACCCCAGCGACTACTCCACCGTACTTGACGCGCTTCGCGAGCCCAGCGGCGCGAGCATCGGGCTGCGCCGGCTCCTCGCCGCGCGCGCCTTCCAGCACTGCGCGGTGTACGACACGCACATCGCCGGCTACCTCCGCACGGGCGACGAGCTATTCCCGGACGAGCTCACCATCGGGCTCAAGAAGCTGGGCGAGCTCCGCTACGGCGAGAATCCCCACCAGCTCGCCGCGTTTTACTCGGACAGCTCCACCCGCCCCCTCGCGCACGGGGTGGTCTCCGGCCGCCAGCTCCACGGCAAGCAGCTCTCCTTCAACAACACGTACGACCTGGACGCCGCCTGGCGCATCGTGGCCGACTTTTCCGCGCCTACCGTGGCCATCATCAAGCACGGCAATCCCTGCGGACTCGCGTGCGGCGACGACCTGGCGGACACCTACCGCCGTGCTCTGGCTGGCGATCCGCAGTCCGCCTTCGGCGGCGCCGTGGCCATCAACCGCGTGATCGATGAGGCCACCGCGCGCGAGATCTCGCAGGTGTTCTTCGAGGACCTGGTGGCGCCAGACCTCACCCCGGAGGCGCTCGCCATCCTGACGAAGAAGCGTGACCTGCGCATCATGGCCACCAACTTCCAGCCTGAAAAGGCAGGCGAGATCGAGGCCGGTGATCTGGACTACAAACGCGTGCTGGGAGGCTGGCTGATCCAGACCCGCGACGCGTTGCCGGAGAACGTGCTCACCCGCGACGTAGTCACCACACGCCCGCCCACACTGGCCGAGCTCACCAGCCTGCTCTTCGCCTGGCGGGCGGTCAAGCACGTGCACTCCAATGCCATCGTTCTGACCAAGGGCCTCCAGCTCGTGGGCCTGGGCGCGGGACAGCCCAGCCGCGTGGACGCGGTGGACCTGGCCTGCCGCAAGGCCGGCGAGCGCGCGGCCGGCAGCGTGATGGCCTCAGATGCGTTCTTCCCGTTCCCAGACGGCATCGAGCGCGCCGCCGAGGCCGGCGTCACCGCCGTCATCCAGCCGGGCGGGTCCATCCGGGATCAGGAGGCTATCAAGGCCGCCAATCGGCACCACATGGCCATGATCTTCACCCACCAGCGCCACTTCAAGCACTAGCGGCGTGGCGGGTCGATGCCCGCCACGCCACCAGGACCGCCTTCGGAGCCGGGCTAGAGCAGGAACACGCCCTTGCCCGTGGTCTGGGTGTCGAACAGCTTGTACGCGCCGTCCGCGTCATCCAGCGTGGTGTAGCGGTGCGTGAACTGGGACTTGAGCGGCAGCTTCCGGTCCGCCACGAACTGCGCGCACTCCGCCTGGATCACCGTGCTGAACGTCCACGAGGCGAAGATCGTCAGCTCGCGGCGGAGCATGTCGCGGCTAATGTCGAACGTGGTGTCGCCACCCTCGCCCACGAAGCAGGTCTTGCCCCAGGTGCGCGTGCTGCGCACGGCCCACTGGCGCGGCTCCGGCCGCCCCGTGCAGTCCAGCGCAATGTTCGCGCCCTCGCCGTGCGTCAGCTCGTGGACCGCCTTCACCACGTCCGTGTCCTTGGAGTTCAGCGTGATGTCCGCACCGAACTCCTTGGCGATGGCGAGCCGCTCCGGCGTCATGTCCACCGCGATCACCCGCGCACCCATGGCCTTGGCCAGCATGGTGGCGCTCACGCCCACCGGGCCCTGCCCCATGATCACCAGCGTGTCGCGGCCTGACACCTCGATTCGGCGTAGCGCGCTGTAGGCGGTGCCCGTGCCGCACGCCACGGCCGCGCCCTCCTCGTAGCTCAGCTCGTCGATCAATGGCACCAGCATGTTCACGTTCGCCACGATGTAGTCCGCGTGGCCACCGTGCGCGCTGCCGGACTGCACCTTGGTCCCCTTGAGGCAGAGCTGGTTCCACCCGGTGAGGCAGTGCTTGCAGCGTCCACAGCCAAAGTAGTGGTGGATCATGACCCGCTGACCGATGGGCGCCTCATCCTCGGTCACGGCCGATCCGCGGCCCGCGATCACGCCGCAAGGCTCGTGCCCCGCGATGAACTCGCCGCGCGGCAGCCCGCCGATGGCCTCCTTCGAGGCAGCGGGGCGCCGATAGCCGTGCAGGTCAGATCCGCACATGCCGCTGGCCTTGATCTGCACCAGGACCTGGCGCGGACCCGGCTCTGGATCCGGAAAGTGCCGCAGCTCGAGCTGCTTGTCACCTAGAAAGACGACGCCACGCATACTGCCTCCCTCAAAACGTCCAGCAAGTTCCTGAGACCTGAGGATCTACGCGCGCCAGTGTGGCGCGTCCGGTACTCCGGCGTCCAGCGGCCGGGATGTCCAGGACGCCCATGTCAAAATACGCCCAGCCATGACCGACACCATGCCGATCCCGGACGTGACGCCGCTCCAGGGTCTGCGCGTCCTGGAGCTAGGTGGCAGCGTGTCCGCCGCCCTGTGCACCAGGCTGCTCGCCGCGTTCGGCGCAGACGTTCTCAAGCTCGGCCCGGCGAAAGACCACCCATCGGCTGCCAGCGCGTCGCCACCCACCACGCGCAGCCTGCTCTCCGCCCACCTCGATCTGGGCAAGTGGGGGATCCGCCAGACCGCGACAACCGCTCAGACGGCGATCGCCTGGGCTGACGTCGTGGTGGACGGCACCAGGCTCAGTGCACCGGGCGCCATCCCGATCGACCATGCTCCGCTGCTCCGCTCACGCCCGGACCTGATCTGGGCCGGGTTGTCCTGGTTCGGCGACTCCGGACCCTACCGCGATTTCCTCGGCGGCGAGATCGTGCTCATGGCGCTGGGCGGCCTCATGAATCTCATCGGCGAGCCAGACCGTCAGCCACTCAAGCTTGGCGGCAACCAGGCGCAGCAGGCCGTTGGGCTCAGCGCGTTCAGCGGCATCCTCACCGCGCTCTGGGAGCGCGACCGGAGCGGCCGCGGCCAGTACGTGGAAGTGCCGGGGCTGGACACCATCGCCTCCTTAGAGTGGAAGAGCCCCACGTTCTACCAGTACGACGGCAAGGTCCGGCGCCGTGGCGGGCGCGGCGTGCAGTGGCTGGTGGTACGGTGCGCAGACGGCTTCCTGGCGCTGGTCTACATGGACAAAGACTGGCCTCAGGTCAAGGAGCTCGTGGGCGACTCGGAGCTAGACGCCCCAGAGTTCGCTTCCCGCGCGGAGCGAGTCGCCTCGCGCGAGCGCCTGCTCGCCGTTGTCGAGCGCTGGAGCCATACCCGCCCCAAGTCCCAGATCTACCACGCCGCCCAACGACTCGGGATCCCTGCCGGCGCCGTCCTGAGCGTCTCAGATCTGCTGGACACCCCGCAGTACTCCGCTCGAGCCCTGTTCGATGAGATCGACCACCCGGTGCTGGGCCGGCTTCGATACCCCGGCGTCCCCGTCACATTCAACGGCCGCCGACCACGCCTCGTCCGCGCGCCGCTGCCGGCCGAGCACGACGCCGCTACCCTCAGCCCCCGAGCTGGGCGCACTTCACCCGGGCGCAACTCCCCGCGTGGCCTTCCCCTGGAGGGGCTTCGCGTGTTGGATCTTGGCACCATCACCGCCGGGGCAAACGTCAGCCAGATTCTGGCCGACTTCGGCGCCAGGGTGATCAAGGTGGAGTCCGCCGCGCATCCAGACCCGTTCCGATTCTGGACGTCTGGCATCGCGCCGAAACCCGGCCAGGAGCGCCTGTGGGACGCCGCGCCCACCTACAACGCGGTGAATCGGAACAAGCTGGGCGTGTCGCTGGACACCAGGACCAACCGCGGCCGGGAGGCGTTTCTCGCCCTCGTCCGCGAGTCAGACGTACTGGTGGAGAACTACCGTCGCGGCGTGATGGAGAAGCTGGGCTTCGACTTCGCCACCCTGGTCCGCGCCAACCCGCGCATCGTGCGCCTGGCGCTCTCCAGCCAGGGCGCCGACGGACCGGAGAGCCGCTACGCCAGCTACGGTTCCACGCTGGACGCGCTATCCGGGCTGATGTCCATCACCGGCTACGACGCGGACACGCCCACCTGGTCCAGCAGCGACATCAACTATCCAGACCAGGTCGCGTCGCTGCTCGGCGCCGGCGTCGCCATCACCGCCGCGCGGCATGCCCGCCAGTGCAACACACCGCTGGACGTTGACCTTGCCCAACGCGAGCTCGTCACCTGGCTGATCGGTGAGTACGTCCTCGCCGCGCAGACCACCGGCACCGCCGCCGAGCCCACGGGCAACACGGACCAGAGTGACGCGGCGATCCAGGATGCCTTCCCCTGCCTGGGCGAGGACGGCTGGGTCGCGATCAGCATCGAGACGGACCAGCACTGGCGAGGCCTGTGCGCCGCCATGGAGCGAGCGGATCTGGGGAACGACCCGCGCTACCGAGGCGTTGCCGACCGTCTCCGTCACCGCGACGCCGCGCACGCGCTGATCGCCGCCTGGACCCGCACCCTCGGCAAACGCCAGGCAATGGACCGACTCCAGGCCCACGGCGTGCCGGCCGGCGCGGTCAACGACGGTCGAGACCTCCTGGCGGACCCGCACCTCCGCGCCCGGGGCTTCTACCAGCCGCTCCAGCACCCGGTTGCCGGTGAGACCATCCACCGCGCCTGGGCCTTCCGCCTGGCCGCGACACCAGCGAGCATCCGCGCGCCAGCGCCCTGCCTCGGCCAGCACACCCGCCACGTACTCGCGGAGACGCTGGGCTACCCCTCCGCGGAGATCGAATCGATGATCGCGGACGGCACCATCGGCTTCGAGCCGCTCACGGTCAAGCTACGCTGACACCGGTGATCAGCATCCGTCGATCAAGCCCAGTCCGGACCGGCCCGCTCTCAAGGGCAGGCCGCGGCGGGGAAGGATCCCAAGGTGTGGTGGACTGAGCTCACCGCCACCATGTGGCGCCTGCTCGATGAGCGCGGCGAGGTGATCGCCTTCGTGCTCTTGATGATCGAGGAGGCGGGCGTTCCGCCCATCATCCCGGGTGATCTCCTCATGATCCTCATGGGTGTCCGCGCCGCTCAGGGCAAGCTCACCCTCGGCCAGGCGCTCCTCGAGCTCGAGGCCGCCACCGTCATCGGGGCCACCATCCTCTACTGGATCTCCAGGCGCGGCGGACGGGCGCTCGTTGACCGCCTCGGTCGCTACATTGGCGCCACCCCCGCTCGACTCGATCACGCCGCCGCCGCGCTACAGCAGCACGGCGAATCCGGCATCGCACTGGGTCGCCTGGTTCCTGGGCTCTGCATCCTCACAGCCGTGGCGGCCGGCGCCCTGGCCTTCCCGTATCGACGGTTCTTGCCAGCCCTGGCGGTCGGTTCGCTCGTGCACCTGCTGGTGTTCGTCCTGCTTGGCTACCTGGCGGGACCTCCCGCGCTGGCGTACGCGGAGCGCTTCCACCTGCCATTTGAGCTCGTAGCGTCGCTCCTGCTGTTCGCCGTCATCGCCGTCTGGCTGGTACGGAGCGCTCGGCCCCGCGTCCAGCCGACCCAGCCCACCACTATCAGCCTCCATGACAGGTCGGTCAACGGGCTGCTGGCTGGCGGCCTCGCGGCCATTCAGTCCACGCTGCTGCTCAACATCATCGTGAACACGCTCGGGCTGGTCAGCCACGCCGGCGAGACCAGTCTCCTCTGGGTAACCGGCCTGCTCGGCCACGATGAGCAGCCGTTCCTCGCGGTCTTCCTGTCCCCCACGGTCCTGGTAGTGCCCGCGCTGTGGGGACTCGCATACGGCGCGTGGTTTGAGCGCAGATTGCCCGGACCACCCTGGCTGCGGGGACTCCAGTTCGCCGCGCTCCCGCTCACCTCAGCGTTGTTCCTCGCCTTCCCGCTCGTCGGCGTCGGGGTTCTGGGCTTCGAGCTACGCGCTGGCCTCGTCCCGCTCGCGGGTGAGCTCATCCGTCACACTGCCTATGGTCTGGCATTGGGCGTCGGCTTCGCGGCCATCAGGCGCTCACGCGGGCTGCCGGGGTCGGCACCCGACTTCAGCGAAAGCGCCGACGCTCGACACACCGACAGCGGTCCGAATGCCACCGTATCGAGGACGGTCGAGCGCGGTTGAGTCGGCCGCCGACCGTTCACCTCGGCCGCGAACCTCGCTGCTATCATCCCCGCGTGACGGAGCGAGGATCCAAGTACGACGCCATCGGGGTCCACCTGAACGGGCTCCCGCGGGGGATGGACCGGACCACACTCACCTTCAGCCGCATCGAGTCGCTGGTGGGCGAGCCGCTGCCGAAGTCGGCCCACGCCTACGAGGACTGGTGGCAAGGCAAGACCCGTTGGAGCAAGGTGATCAAGCGCCGACCGTGGGAAGAGGCCGGCTGGGTGGTGGAGGACATCAGCCTGGCCGCCAGGATGGTCACGTTTCGGCGGCAGGCCTGACTTAGCCCCGGCCCCCGCCAAACCGACGCTCGATCGCCGCTAGCTTGGCAATCCGCCGACGATACCACTCCGTATCCTCGAAGCGCGCGTCCAGGAACGTCCGCACCAGGTCGATCGCCAGCCACTCACCCACGATCTTCGCGCCCAGGCACAGCACGTTCACGTCATCGTGCTCCACGCACTGGTGCGCCGAGTGCGCATCGTGGGCCAGCGCCGCGCGGATGCCCGGGAACTTGTTCGCGGCGATCGCCGCCCCCACCCCGGTGCCGCAGACCATGATGCCGCGATCCGCCTGGCCCGTCCGTACGCGCTCGCACACCGCGTCAGCGATGTCCGGAAAGTCCACCTGATCCGCGCTGTGGGTGCCCACGTCCGTCACGTCGTGGCCCCACTCCCGCAGCGCCTTGACGATCGGCGCCTTCATCGGGAACCCCGCGTGGTCGCCGCCAATCACGATCCGCATCGCCACGACCTTTCACTCGCCTCCACGCCCAATCGTCTCAACGCCGAAAGTCTATCCGGTCCAGCCGATCGCCTATCATGGGACTGTCCAGTCGCCGCGACCAGGGAAACGATCGCGGCACAGCGTTGCGCCAAGAGAGGCTCAAGGGGGTTCTGCGATGGTCACCACCGTTCGGATCGCCACCTTCAACATGGAGAATCTCACGGACGGCCCGGACGAGCGGCCGCCGCTGGCCGCGCGCATCGCCGTGATGAAGCCGCAGCTCACGCGCCTCAACGCGGATGTCCTCTGCCTCCAGGAGATCATCGGAACCGCCACGCCACCGCCAGATCACCTGGTGGCACTGGATACCATGCTGGCCGGCACCCAGTACGCAGGCTACAACCGCGTGTTCACTGCTGGCTCAGGTAACACAAGCGGCCATCCAGACCAGCGCTGCGTGATCCTCTCCCGCTTCCCCATCACCTCGAGCGATCAGCTCAAAAACAAGCTGGCCAAGGCCCCACGCTACCAGAAGGTGACCGCCCAGCCGCCGGCGGCCAGCGCGGAGAACGTCGCCTGGGAGCGGCCCATCCTGTACGCAAAGGTCACGCTGCCGGGCGGAAAGACCCTCCACACCATCACCGTGCACTTGAAGTCCAAGATACCCACGGACATCGCTGGCCAGAAGGTGAACCGATTCGTCTGGAAGTCCGCCGCGGCCTGGGCCGAGGGCTCCTTCATCTCCTCGATGAAGCGCGTAGGCCAGGCGCTGGAGGTCCGGATCCTGGTGGATCAGATCTTCGACGCGGAGCCAGACGCCTTCATCGTGGTGTGCGGAGATTTCAACGCCGACCTCGACGACGTGCCGCTGGCTGCCATCCGCGGCGACGTGGAGAACAACGGCAACAAAGAGCTAGCCGGCCGGGTGCTCGTCCCCTGCGAGAAGACGATCCCCGAGCCCGCCCGCTACTCCCTCTTCCACCACGGTCGCGGCGAGATGATCGACCACCTGCTCATCTCACGCCCGCTGCTGGCTTTCTACCGCCACGTGGAGATCCACAACGAGGTCCTGCACGACGAGTCGGTGGCCAATGCGGACGACCCGCAGTTTCCCGAATCAGACCACGCGCCGGTGGTGGCGGAACTGGCGCTACCGTGAGCGCGCTAAGGCAGCAGCTCGAACGCGGCGCAGTGTCGAGGTCGAAACATTGAAAAATGCCGACGGTCCAGCGTCAGGATTCGAGGAACACCGAGACGCTCGGCAGTCGCCACCACCGACGCGTCGACAAGGCCGATACGCGCGTCCGAGTACTGCCGCATCACCTCAACGGCGCGCGCGAGATCGCCCGGCACCAGGCCCTCCAATGAGAATTCTCCAGACGCGACCGCCGAGGCAAATGCAGCGGCCATGTGCCCCCCCAGGCGCTGGTGCAAGAGGTAGTCCACCTCCACCAACGTCAGAACGGGGATGACGATCAACGCGCGCGTTCGGGACACCAGAGCGGCGACAGACGCGTGTGCACGCTCTGATCGGTCCATGAGCGCGTATAGTCCGCTGGTATCTGCCAGGATTGTCAACTCGACGGCCGATCGCCGCTCGGGTGCTCCATGGGCGGATCGTTGACGAATCCGGCCACCGGATCCATCGCCTCCGCGAGAAGTTCGTCAAGGTTCTCCCAGTCCACCGGCGGCCCATCGCTCGCCCCTATACCAATGATCGAATACCGCCTGGGCTTCCGGTGGGCGTCGATGTAGTCGCGCAGTGCATCCTGCACCAGCGCCGTGAGCGTTCGCCCCTCACGATTGGCCAGCTCGCGGGCCTCGTACAGCAACGCCTCTTCAGCGATGATCGTGGTGCGCTTCATCTCAGCCCCTCAGTCCTCGCCTCGCGTGGTCATATATGACAGCATACCACGCGCACGGTGGCGGACCCGAACGCTACGAGCCACCGGTGCGTGCCCCCGTGCCTACTCCACCAGCACCCGGCCCTCGGCACAGAGGATCTCGCCGTTCGCCGCGCCCGCGGGCACCATCGGCAGCACCGTCTCCTCCATCGGCACCCGCACGTCGATCAGCACCGGGCCAGGCGTTTCCCGCGCCCAGCGGATGGCCTCCCTCAGCTCATCGTGGCTGGCCGCCGTGCGGCCGGCCACGCCGTGCGACTCCGCCAGCCGCGCAAAGTCCGGTTGCGGCAGGATAGAGTGGCTGTACACCCCGTCGTAGAACAGCTCCTGCCACTGGCGGACCATCCCCAGGCACGAGTTGTTCAGCAGCAGCATCTTCACGTCGATACGGTTCGCCGCCAGTGTGGTCAGCTCCGGCGTGCTCATCTGGAAGCAGCCGTCCCCCACCACGGTCCAGACTTCCTCGGCCGGGCGCGCCATCTTGATGCCCATCGCGGCGGGCAGCGAATAGCCCATGGTGCCCAGCCCCCCAGACGTGAAGAACGAGTCCGGCCGCTCGAATCCCCAGTGCAACGCGGCGTACATCTGATGCTGGCCCACGTCCGCCACCAGCGTCACCGCGCCGCCCGTCTCCTCGCGCAGCATCCGCACCGCGTCCGCCGAGCCCAGCGCGTCACCCTCGGACGAGCGCAGGCAGTCCACGTGCTCCCGCTCCCAGGCCCGCAGCGACTCCAGCCAGCCTTGCCGGCGAGCCCGCGGCGCCCGCTCGGCCAGCGCTGCCAGGAATGAGCCCGCGTCCGCCAGCACCGGCACGTCACAGCGCACCACCCGTCCAAACGCCTCACGATCCACGTCCACGTGCACGATGGTCGCGCCCGGCGCAAAGTCCGCCGCGCGGCCCACCCACCGATCGTCGAAGCGCATCCCCACGCCGATCACGAGGTCCGCATGGTGCAGCGCCATGTTGGCCGCCACCGTCCCGTGCATGCCCGCCATGCCAAACGCCAGTTCGTGCGACTCGTCCACGGACCCCAGCCCAAGAAGCGTGGTAACCACCGGCGTGTCGGACCGCTCCGCCAGCGTCAGGAGATGATCGGTGGCGTTCGCCAGCAGCACGCCCCGCCCCGCCGCCAACACCGGCCGCTCGGCGTTGGCCAGCAACTCGAGCACGCGCCGTACGTCGGACTCCTCCGGCTCCACGACCAGCCGCCGCGGAGACTCGGTGCCCGCGGCCGGTTCGGGCGAGTCACCCCCCGAGAGGCCCAGCATCACGTCCTTCGGCAGGTCCAGCAGCACCGGGCCCGGCCGGCCTTCCATCATCACCCGAAACGCCTCAGCCACCAGCCCAGGCACCTCGTCCGGCGTACGCGCCTGGAACGTGGCCTTGGTCACCGGCCTGGCCATGCTGATGATGTCCACCTCCTGGAACGCCTGCGTGCCAATGGCGGAGCTGGCCACCTGGCCGGTCAGCGCCAGCACCGGCACCGAGTCCATCATGGCGTTGGCAATCCCGGTCAGCAGGTTGGTGGCGCCCGGCCCACTGGTGGCCAGGCACACACCCGGCCGGCCGGTCGCGCGGGCGTAGCCGTCCGCCGCCAGCGCCGCGTTCTCCTCGTGCCGCACCAGCAGGTGCTCGAGCTGCGGGTGGTTTGCCAGCTCGCGGTACAGCGGCAGGGCCGCGCCGCCGGGATACCCAAACATCACGGTCACGCCATGGGCCTTCAAGGCCTCGCAGAGCAGCGACCCACCGGTGGCGGGCATCGAGGGCCGCTCGAGCACGGCCGTCACGCTTGTGGTCAGGCTGGCCGCCAGGGAACTGGCTGGGGGAGTGGACATGGGACGCTCCTTTTGCGTGTTCACGCGTGAGCGCACAAAAAAGGACCCCCGCAGAGCGGGGGTCCAGTGCGCAAGGCTTGATCCGAGAACTTAGCCGAGCACGCCCCCCGCGGAGGGCCCAATAATGGCGATGGTTACGACGATCGCGGCAATGGCTATGCCACCCACGGGAGCGGGCAGAACGGCCAGAGCGGATGTCGTTTCGTGCATGGCTGCGCTCATTATCGGCATTTTGGGTCGCCGCGTCCAGTCCGTTGCCGTTCTAGACTCGTCGCTACATACCCAGCAGCGTCCGGACCTGGGCGATGTACTGGCCGATGAACGCCTCGCTCCAGCCCGGACACCGCTTCCGGCTGATCGGCGAGATGTCGCCGTGCTTGAGCACGTGGTTGCGGTCCACCGCCACACCGCTGGCGCCCGAGTTCAGCAGCCGATTCTGGAACAGCCAGGCCGTGAGCTGCGTGCTGGCCTGGAGCTGCGCTTCCGGTACGGCGTCGCCGGAGCTGCCCTCGTGCTCGATGCTGATGGTCCAGCGATTCGGGTTGATGCCACCGTTGTCGTTGATCAGGCTGGCCGTGAAGCCGGGCTCCACGATGCCGTTGGCGAACGCCGTATTGCCGGTGTTCACGTATTGGTGAACCGTCCCGTCCTTACCCACGCAGAAGTGGGCGGAGCTGGGCCCCGCCGGTGGCAGGTGGACCTGATTGAACCAGGAGTCCACCGAGCCCATGGAGCCCTCCGCGATGTGGAGCACCACCGCCTCCGGCTTGATGCCACCGCGGCCCACCGAGAAATTGCTGGAGTCCGCGCCGATGAAGATGAAGTTGGGCTCCGGCACGACCGCGGCGGTGACCCCGCCGTCCGAGTCACGGAACTTCTCCGCCGCCGCGATCCCGCGCTTGTAGTTGGGCAAATTCGGGTTGTTCGCCCCCGGCACGGAAGGCAAGTTCCACCGGCACCACGCCTCCAGCGCGCTACCGTGCTTTTGGAGCAGCCTGGCGTAGCGGGGCGCAACGTACTCTGTGAGCAACGCCGCGTCGAAGCAGAACTGCTTGGCCTTCTTCCGGTTGTTCGCCGTGTCCAGCGCCGCGCCGTTCGGCCCGCGGGTGAGGCCCGCCACCTCCTCACCCAGGAACGCCACGGCCGGCTGCCAGAGCCCGTAGCTCACATCCGGCCAGGCCTGCTCCCGCGTGGCGTGCTCGTTCAGATCGGACTCCGCGATCGCCCCGGCGATGAACCCGATAGGATCGAACCCGTGGCGATCCGCCGCCAACCGAACGATCTCCGTGATGTCCCGCCCCGTATCCACCGTAACCACCGGCTTCATGACACGCCTCCTCCTTCGGAGCCCTGGCGGGTCCGCCTGTATGGCGTCCGCCCTGATGCCCCCAGACTACGGCCGCATCGACCGGCGCGCTGTGACGTGAATCACAGCGCGCGGTAGTTCGTGCTTGCCAGAAGGTTCGATGTTCGCTAAGCTTCCGTCACCCCATCACAGACGCGTCACAGCACTCATGCAGCGCAGTCGCCGCTCCGCGGCGCCCCTGCGCCACCTCGGCGCCGAAAGGATCTCGGCATGGTCTTCGCCAGACTCATCCTGGTTCTCGCCATCATCCTGGCCGCCAACGCCGTAGGCGCACCTGGCCCCAGCGCCGCCGCGCCGGCCCGCCTCAGCGGAGAGGCCCACACACTGGCCGTGGGCAGCCCCTCCTCGCCCGTTGTCGGCGCCGCCCAGGTGATCCTGCCGCCCGGCGGCGGTACGGAGACCAGCAGCGTCTCCGGCCGCGGCGTAGGTGCCGGCGGCTCCGTGAGCTTCCTGGATGAGCAGGCCGCCACCAGCACCGGCGCCCTGGCCGGTGATTCCGGCTGGGTCACCAGCACCGCCCAGGTCGAGTTCGTGGAGCTCTTCGCCGGCCTCATCCGGGCCTCCGGCGTGAAGTCCACCGCCAGCGTGGGGCTCACCGGCGACCGCGGCGGCCCCTCCGGCGGCGCCACCTTTGCCAATCTCACCGTGGCCGGCCTGGGCTACAGCAGTCCCCTGCCCAACGAGCGAGTGGACCTGCCTGGCGTGGGCTACGTGATCCTCAACGAGCAGTTGACGGGTGGCGATGGGCGCAACACCACCTCCATGGTAGTGCGCGCCATCCACCTCCATCTCACCGCTGCCGCACTGGACTTGCCCGCGGGCACCGAGATTATCGTGGCCAACGCGGCTGCCGGCATCCCAGATCTGAACGCCAACAACCCGGTCCGTGGCGGCCAGCGCGCCAGCAGTGGCGCCGTCACCGGCTACGCCCCCATCAGCACACGCGCCCCTCTAGACCTGTCTTTCAACGACAACGGCGGAGGAGGAAACGACAACCTGGACTTTGACAACGGCAACGGGAACGGCAATGACAACGGCCCAACGCCAACACCCGTGCCATCGCCCACGGCCACCCGCCCCACCAGCACGCCAATTCAGATCGTCATCACAGTGATCGTCGTCCAGCCAACGGCCACGAGCACACCGTCAGGAGCGGCGAAGCCCTCTACCTCCGGTCGCTAACGCCCCCCCGCCGCTAAACCGCACGCTGCCACCGGGCAAGCTGTAGACTCCGTTCAGCATGTCCAGCAACACCCCTCCCGACCCCATCAAGCTCGTCGAGGACTGGCCCGGCGGCCGCCTGCTGGACCCTCGTGGGCGCAAAAAGATCGTGCTGGCCGACGGACTGCTCAGCCAGACCGGCTCCGCCACGGACAAGTTGGACGGCTTCATCCGCTATCTCCAGAACAACTTCGGGTTCCAGCGGTCGGACGTGCTGGAGATCACCTACCACGGCGTACAGGCACCTGCCGGTTGGCGCCCGCTGCCTTACGAGTCCCGCCATTGCGAAGCGCCCATCGCCCAGCTCGTCCGGCACGTCGCGCAGACGCTTCAGTGGTACGCGGAGCGGCTGCCGCCGGACACCAGCTATCACCTGATCGGCTACAGCCTGGGTGGCGTGGCCATGTTCGAGGCGGCCAGCCAGATACTGCCGCAGTGGGTGGCCCACCGCCGAGGAAGGCTGGAATCCGTGGCCACGCTGAGCGCCCCCCTCTTCGGCGCGGATCTGGGCGCGGAGGGCGAGCTGCTGGGGGCGCTAGGCCTCGGCGCGCTAGTTCCCGGCGGGGCAGCCGTCCGCGAGACCATCGCCCGCGGGCGATCACCCGCCCACCGCGCCCGCATCGAGCAGGAGGCTCGCTCGCTCAAATCCGCGGGCGTCCAGCTCCTGACCCTGGCTGACTCCAACGATGTGGTCGTGACGCCCGAGGACGCCATCATCGCGCCTCCGGCCGAGCGCGCCAGCTTTGTGCTCTCTGGCCCCCGGCTGCCCGGTGACTCCAGCCAGAAGAACCCCTTTGGCCACGGGCCCATCGTGTCCAACACGCTGGGCTGGGTCAAGATGGCCAGGCAGATCGGTCAGCAGTCCGGGCGCTAGCCCGCCACGGCCTCCTCGCGCCTCCGCTGTGCCCGCGCGGCGCGTTCAGCGTCGGCAACCCGCCAGCACTTGCCCTTGGTCGCCATGCACTTCTCCTGCTCGTCATACGTCTCAGGAGGCGTGTTCATCAGGCAGATGGACTGGTACAGCAGCCGCCCACCGAATCCGTCAGGCTGCTCGCCGCGGTACCACTTCTCCCGGTAGTGGGGGCAGGATCCGCGAAACCTGTTCCAGTTCGGGTTGTCCGGAATGATCGGCTCGGTGCGGGCGGCCATCGCGAGATTGTACCAAAGGTCGTTCGCGCCCTAGCCGTCACGGCACCCGCCCGGCAGCCCATTACGTCTGGACCCGACCCTCCGGCGAGATCGCCGCCTGGTACAGCGTCAGATGGTGGACCGGCCGAGCGCCCAGCGCCAGCAGGCTAGCCGCGGAGCGAGCGTTCGCATCAGCGACCCAGGTAGTCGAAAGGCCGCCGTAGCCGCCCCGACGGAGCGCCTCGATGAGCCGCGAGTGCAGCACCCGGATCAACCCCTGCCCCTGGAGCTGCCGCGCCACGCCCATCAAGAGCAGGGCCGCGTCACGTCGAGACCTCCGAAAGCCCATGAGCTCCAGCCTGAGCCGGGCACCGCCCCGCCCGTTCAGCCGCTTGAGCACCGGATTCGCATCTGGCACCGCGGAGACGAATCCCACCGGCTCGCCATCCACCTCGGCCACAAGGCACAGCTCCGGATCGATCAGCGGGCGCAGGTGCTCGAACTGGAAGCGCATCTCCTCCTGGGTCAGCGGCACGTACAGCGGATCCTCCAGAAACGCGTCGTTCGCCAGATCGCGGAGCACCTCCAGCTCCGAATCGAAGTGACGCATCCGAATCCTCCGAATCCTCACCCGCCCAGTCGCCAGCAACAGCCGGTGGCGATCCTCGAGCAGATCCAGGGGATCCACCGTGGCCACGTCATCCACTCGGAACGTGGTCATGGGATGGACCGGCTGCAGCCCGCTCAATTCCAGGAGCTGCGGATAGAAGGGGGCCGTATACGTCTGCTCCAGCGCGGGTGGCTCGCTGAAGCCGCTCAGCAGTACCCCAACCTCTTGCATCGCCGTGAGGTTGAACGGGCCCCTGAGCAGGCCGCAGCCGCGCCGCGCACCAAACTCCGCGGCCGCGTCCAGCAGCGCTCGCGTGACGTGCGCCTCATTCTTGGACTCCAGCAGGCCAAAAAAAGCGGTCCGCTCGCCATGGCGCACGTTGTGTCCGTGGTACACCTGGGCCGCGATGCGGCCCACTACTGCGCCGCCAGCATCCAGAGCCAGGTACGCCTGCGCCGTTCCCCGTCGGAAGAACGGATTGACCCGCGGATCCAGCAGCCGCCGGACGTCGCGATCCAGCGGCGGCACCCAGGGCGTCGCGGCGGGATAGACAGACTCGCGCGGGAACCGGATCCAGCTCTCCAACTGAACCCGGTCCACCACCTGAACCACTCGGATCGGCGCGGCCGTCATCCGCTGATGCCTCGTGGGCGCGCGCCGGTACGAACCGTTTCGAGCCGCCCGGGCGGGAACAGGAGCCTAGCCACGCCCCACGAACGGCATCTTCGTGGCCATGATGGTCATGAACAGCACGTTCGTATCCAGCGGCAGGCTCGCCATGTGCACCACCGCGCGGGCCACGTGCTCCACATCGATGAGCGGCTCCGGCACCGTGGAGCCGTTCGGCTGCAGCACGCCGTTTACCATGTGGGACGCCATCGGGGTGGCCGCGTTGCCAATATCCACCTGGCCGCACGCAATGTCGTACTTCCGGCCGTCCAGCGCGGTTGACTTGGTGAGCCCTGTGATCGCGTGCTTGGTGGAGGTGTACGGCGAGGAGTTGGGTCGTGGCGTGTGCGCGGAGATGGAGCCATTGTTGATGATCCGGCCGCCGCGTGGATCCTGGTCCTTCATGATCTTGAAGGCCTCGCGGGTGCAGTAAAACGGGCCGTTCAGATTGGTGGCCACCACCCGCTGCCACTGCTCGTCCGTCAGGTCCTCTAGCAGCCCGGGCGCGCCGCTACCGGCGTTGTTGAACAGCACGTCCAGGCGCCCAAACGCCTCCTTGGTCCTGGCAAAGAGCGTCCGCACCGCCGCCGGATCGCCCACGTCCGTGGGCACCGCCAACGCACGCTCCGCGGCCGCTCCTGACAGCGAGATCGTCTCCTGCAGCGCATCCGAGCGGCGACCCGCCAGCGCCACCTGATATCCCTCACGCAGCAGCCCCAGCGAAACAGCCCGCCCCACACCGCTGCCAGCGCCGGTCACAATCGCCACTCTAGTTGCCATCGTCTCTCCCCTGTTCGGGTATCTGCCACTCTTGCTCATCGGGACCGCGACGGAGTCATCTCCCTACGCGTCACGCCACCGACGCGTAAGTGTAGCTAGCGGCCCACAGCCACGACGCTGCCACGTCGGCAACCTGATACGATCACTTGGGGGCCATACCGCCGGCCCAACATTTCGCCGCGCGGACCCCTCTGCGCCGTCATAAGTCTGCCCCAGGTGAATCGCCAGGAGCCTCCATGGCAGAGCGAGAGTCCCACCAGCTCAGGATCACGCACTTTTCACTCGAGAACTGGAGAAACTTCGCCAGAGTCGACGTGGACCTTCAACGGCGCGTGTTCCTGGTCGGGCCCAACGCCGCGGGCAAGTCAAACCTCCTCGACGCGCTCAGATTTCTTCACGACATCGTCTCCGTGGGAGGTGGATTCCAGGAGGCTGTGCGGAGGCGCGGCGGCGTCTCACGGGTTCGCTGCCTGGCCGCCAGGCGGTATCCCGATGTCCGCATACGGGTCCGGCTCGGAAACGAGGAAGACGCCCAACTCTGGGAGTATGACATCCAGTTTGGGCAGGACAACCAGCGCCGACCCCTCGTCAAGCATGAGCGGGTGACGCACGCGGGCGCACAGATCCTCCAGCGCCCAGACGACGAAGACAGAGCAGACGAAGACCGTCTGACACAGACTTTTCTCGAGCAGCTCAACGCCAATCGCGATTTTCGTCCGATCTCTGACTTATTCCGGTCGATCCGTTACCTGCACGTCGTTCCGCAACTGGTCCGGGAGCCTGACCGCTCCGTGGGAAAGGCGAACGACCCGTACGGCGGTGACTTCCTGGAGCAGGTGACGCGCACCAATGAGAAGACCCGCACGTCCCGCCTCGGCCGGATCAGAGACGCCCTCCGCGTTGCGGTTCCGCAGCTCCAGGAGATAGAGCTCCACCGGGACGAGCGCGGCATCCCGCACGTGCGGGGACGCTATTCGCATTGGCGACCAACGGGAGCGTGGCAATCGGAAGACCAGTTCTCCGATGGGACGCTTCGCCTGATGGGGCTCCTTTGGGCTGTCCTGGACGGGAGCGGCCCGCTGCTGCTCGAGGAGCCGGAGCTTTCTCTCCACCCAGGAGTGGTCCGCGTTCTTCCCCAGATGCTCGCCAGAGTCCAGCGCCGCGCGAATCGTCAGGTCATCTGCAGCACGCACTCCAGCGATCTTCTGTCGGACACAGGCATTGCGCCAGACGAGGTGCTCGTGTTGAAGCCGAGCACGGAAGGCACCACCATCGTCCCGGTGAGCCAGATGGACGATGTCGTTGCCCTCTTGGCTAGCGGTCTCAGCGTGGCGGATGCGATCCTGCCGATCACGGAGCCGGAGGATACCCACCGCCTCACGCTCCTGGGCCGATAGCGAGTGGATCAGCTTCCCCGACCGACTGTGAACGCGGTCGTCGAGGGGATCACCGACGAGCCAGTAGCCCGACGGCTGATCGAATACTGCGGCGCCGATCTGGGCCAGGTCTTCGGGCGCCGGGGAAAGGCGTGGGTCCGCGCCCGGATCAGCGGATACAACACAGCCGCGGCCAAGACCCGTTCGCTGTGGTTGGTACTCGTCGATCTAGACCGTGATTTCCCATGCGCGGCCGAGCTTCGTGACAACTGGTTGCCTGAACGTTCGCCCCGGCTCTGCTTCCGTGTCGCGGTTCATGAGCTCGAAGCCTGGCTGCTGGCGGACCGAGACGCGATCGCCACCTACCTTGGTATCCGGACGAACCACGTCCCCGCGGATCCCGATCGGATCGAGCGCCCCAAGCGAGCACTGCTAGATCTCGTGGCCAGATCAAGAAATCGGGAACTGAAAACTGACATGCTCCCAAGACCATCGAGCGGTGCCTCCGAAGGACCCGCGTACGCCTCCCGTCTCATCGAGTACGTGGAGAGCAAATGGCGGCCGGACGTAGCGGCGACATCGTCCGATAGCCTCCGTCGCTGCGTCGAGCGCGTGCGTGAACTGTGCTGGGCATGACTACTCGCTGCTGGACGAAGGACTGGGTAGCCTGGCGCGACCCAGGGCCGCGCTCCTAGCCAACGAACCCCAACCTGTCGAAGCTCCCACCCAGAATCTTCTTGGACGGCACCTCGAACCAGCCGTCCAGGATCGTCGCATACACCTGGCGGAAGTCCACCGTGTACTTCAGGTCGCCCTCGTCCAGGTCCGTCAGGCTGGGGTGGTCGCCGTACAGCCCGCCCTTCACGCCCGCGCCCAGCACGAACATGGGGCCGGCCGCGCCGTGATCCGTCCCGTTGCTACCGTTCTCCCGCACACGGCGGCCAAACTCAGAGAACCCCACGATCATCACGCGGTCAGCCTTCCCCATCTGCTCCAGTTCGCGGTACAGCGCGGTCACTCCGTCTGACACCTGGCTCAGCAGATTGGCGTGCGCCTGCTTCTGATTAGCGTGGGTGTCGAACCCGCCCAGCGAGACGTAGAACACCCGCGTCCCCAGGTCCGCGCCGATCATCTGCGCCACCTGCTGCAGCGTCTTGCCAAACGGCCCGTTGGGATACTGCGCCGTGGACTGGTACTTGCTGGCCGAGCCCGCCAGCAGATCCACCGCCTTCACCGTGTTCCCCCAGGTGTTGGACACCAGCTCCAGGCTGGGCAGCTTGCGGGATGGGCGGGCATACATCTCGCCGAACGTCTTCAGTAGCGGGTCCTTACCAGCCGGCAGCCGCCGATCCGCCACGAACGCAAACGTGCCCGTGTCCTGGACGGCGGCGGCCGGCACGTTCGCCCCCAGCAGCGCCTTGGGCACGCTGTTGCCGATGTTCACGCACTGGAACGGGCTGTCGCCTACCTTGTAGACCTCAGACATGAAGGCGCCCAGCCAGCCCTCGTCGGCGCCGCCGTCCAGCCGCGCGGAATGCCAGATGTCCATCGAGCGGAAGTGAGACCTGCTGGGGTTCGGGTAGCCAACGCCCTGCACGAACGCCAGCTTCCCTCCATCGTACAGCTCCTTGAACGCCTTCAAACTCGGATGCAGACCAAACTGGTCGTTCAGCCGCAAGAGCTGATCGGCTGGAATGGACACCTGGGGTCGCGCCTGGTAGTACAGCCCGTTGCCGTACGGCACCAGCGTGTTCAGCCCATCATCACCGCCGCCCATCTGCACCACCACCAGGATGCGCCTGTCGCCCGGCGCGCGCGCCGTGGAAGGGGCGGCCACGGGCGCAGCGGCCCGAGCCGGCGCGGCCGCTACCGTTGGCGGCGGGGCGGGGGCCTTGGCGGCCGGCTTTGGCGGGGCCGGCTGGACTGGTGGCGGCGGCGACGCGGGCTCGGCTGGGCTGGTCGGCGCGCTGCAGGCCGCGCTTGCCGCCGCGAGGGTGGCTACGCTGCCCAGCTTCAGAAATCCGCGGCGAGTCTGCTTCTGCATGATGTCCCTCTGTGATGTCTCTGACGCGTATCCGTCCAACGTGCGATTGAGCGACGTGTGGTGGCTCAGCCAACCAGATAGTCCGGGCTGACCAATGCCAGGTGGAGCGCCCCGCGCAGCCGCGCCTCGCGCGCCATCTGCACCTGCTGCGGGTTCGGCGCGGCCGTCACGTACTGGGGAAACACCAGCGGCGCCTGCACGTATGAAACCAGCGCCTGCCGTGCCTCTGGGGCAAGCTCCAGCCCGCCCAACAGCTCAACCAGACGGTCGGCCACCCGCTCCCCGTTCAGGTCCCCGGCGGGTACCCCCAGCAGCTCAGAGACCTTCACCTGGCCGCCATCGTTGGGCTCCCCGCGTGACGTGGCCAGCCGCGCCGCGAAGTTGAAGCGCTCAAGCAGCGTAGACGGATTCACCCACCCCGCGCCGCCGCGCCATCCCGCTACGTTCGGTGGATTCAGGATGTCCTGCCCCATGGATCGCAACGCCGCCACCAGCGCCCGCTCGCGAACCTGCGCGCCCAGAGAGCGAATCGCCCCCACCGTGTACTCCACGGGGGATTTCACGTGGCCATAGCGCGACTCCTCGGAATAGAACGCGTCAGAGCGGAACAGCGCCTCCAGCACCGGCCCAATCCGCTGGTCCTGCTTCAGGTACACCGTGACCAGCGGCTGGAGCACCGCGGCCTCGGGGCGAGGATACGCGAAGTAGCTGAACAGCTTGCCGCAGATCCGCCGCGCCGTCTCCTCGCGCCCCACCACCGCGTCGATGATGTCTCCGCCGTCCAGCGCCCCGGTCTTCCCCATGAACGTCTTGGAGCCAAAATCGTGCTGGTTCCGGTCGAATACGAACTCCGTCCCCCGGAGGTTCCAGCCAGTGAACGCCCGTGCCGCCGCCTGGACGTCTGCCTCTGAATAGGGCCCAATCCCCAGCGTGTACAGCTCCAGCAGCTCCCGACCGTAGTTTTCGTTCGGGGCTACCTTTCGGTTGGTGGCGTTGTCCAGCCATACCAGCATCGCCGGGTCCTTGGAGACCGCGTACAGCATGTCGCGGTAGCTTCCCAACCCGTGGGTCCGCAGCAGGTCCAGGTGCTGGTGCATGAACAGGGGGTTCTGGACCTTGGCGTTTCCCACCGCGAAGTGACCGTGCCAGAACAGCGTCAGCTTCTCCAGCAGCGGCCGCTTCGTCCGCACCATGCGGTAGAGCCACCACGTCTGCACGTCTTCCAGGAACTGCAGATCCAGCAGATGGCCGTTCAGCGTGCCCAGAAGCTCATCAAAACTCTCGCTGGCCCGCTCCGGATGCAGTAGCTCATCGATGGTGGCGTCCAGACCCTGCTTCGCGTACCGGTCCAGCTCCTCCGGGGTAGAGCCAAAACCCGCGCGCCTCAGCAGCAGCGCCACCCGCGAGCGTTCATCGCCCATGGCCATCTCTAAGCCTCCCCGCCATACCTGGCCCGGTCTCGGGCCAGAGGCGTTTCACCGCGTCCTTCACAGGAGTCTACGGTGGTCCGCGTTAGCTGGAGGCCGTCTGTCAGGTTACGGTTCGGTTGAGTGGAGCGCGTCCAGCCGCGTCTCTGGTTGAGACTCGGTGAACGGTGCCCGTGCGCTCAGATCCGGACGGGTTCGTCTAGCCGGTAGCCCACGCCGCGCACGGTCGTGACGTACTCCGGCACGCTGGGGCTGACTTCGATTTTTTCGCGGATGTGGCGAATGTGGACCTTGAGCTGGTCCACGTCGCTCTCCAGATGATTGGGCCCCCAGGCAAACGCCAGCAGCCGCTCGTGGGGCACCACCCGCCCCGCGTTCAGCGCCAGGCAGTGGAGGATCTCGTACTCCTTCGGCGTCAGCTCCGCCACCCCGCCGCGCACCGTCACCTCGTGCCTGCCAAAGTCAATCTGCAGCTCCCCCACCACCACGCTACCCTGATCCGGGGTACGGGCCGCCGCCGCCCGGCGGGCCACGGCTCTCACCCTGGCCAGAAGCTCGCGGTGGCTGAACGGCTTGGTGATGTAGTCGTCCGCCCCCAGGTCCAGCCCCCACACCCGGTCCGCCTCCTCCCCGCGCGCCGTCAGGAGGATCACCGGGATCTGGCTGCGCTCGCGCAGCCGCCGGCACACGTCGAAGCCGCTCAGCCCCGGCAGCATCACGTCCAGCAGCACCAGGTCCGGCTCGGAGCGTGCCACGGCCGCCAGCGCCTCCTCGCCACTGTGGACGAGCTGCGGACGGTGGCCCTCCTTGCGCAGGCTGTAGCCGATGATGTCGGCGATGTCGCGATCGTCGTCCACAACCAGGATGTTCAATCCGCTATCCCTCGTGATCGGCAACTGCGCGGAGCCACTCACTCCTCCTCTGCCCGCGGCAGACGCACCACGAAATGCGCACCCGGCAACTCCTCGGAGCTGGGCTCCAGCGATATGGTACCGCCGTGTAGATCGGCCAGGGACTTGGCAATGGCTAGCCCCAGGCCAGTCCCCGGCTCGCCGCCCGGCCGGCTGTCGCGGCCGCGGTAGAACTTCTCAAACACGTGCTCGCGATCGTCCGAAGGGATCCCTGGACCACTGTCCGCGACCGAGAGCAGCACGTGCCCGTTCGCAGCGCTCGCCTCCACCGTCACGCGCCCACCGCGCGGAGTGTGCCGCGCGGCATTGGAGAGCAGGTTCGTCAGGATCTGCTCCACCCGTCGACGATCGCCAAGCAGTGGCGGCAGACCGTCCGCCACCCGGACGTCCAGCCTCACCCCGCGCGACTCGAACACGTTGGTCAGCGTGGCCACGAGGTCCCTGACCAGCGCCGGCATACTCAGTGGCCGCATCTCGAGCTGAACCTTGCCGGCTTCCAGGCGGCTCACGTCCAGCAAATCTCCCACCAGGCCAATCAGACGCTCGCAATTGCGGTTGATCGTGTCCAGGAAACGCCGCTGCACCCGGCTCAGAGACCCCGTCTCGTCGTCCAGCACCAGCTCCAGCGCCCCCTTCACCGCCGTCAGCGGCGTCTGCAGCTCGTGCGAGACCGTGGCCAGAAACTCTGACTTCAGTCGATCCACCTCCTGCTCGCGCGTGGCGTCCCGCAGCACCGTCACGCTGCCCAGCGGACGCCCATCCGGAGCGAGCACGGGGGCGGAGTAGCCACGGATCACCCGCTCACTCACGGCCAGCTCGCCAGCCACCGCGCCCCCCGCCGCATCCGCGGGTACCAGCGCCGCCAGTGCGCCGTCTTCGCCGCCGATCGGCAGGCTCAGGAGGCCGCGAGCCGCCGAGTTGATCAGCATCACGTGCCGCGCCTCATCGGCAACGATGACCCCCTCGCTCAGGCTGTCCATCACCGCAGAGAGCCCATCCGCCAGCGTCTTCCGCTCGTCCAGCTGAGCCCACAGCCGCTCATCAGCCTCCTTGATGCTGGCGTCCAGATCCGACCACGCGCCAGATCGAGCCCCCGCCATTGGCGCCGGCGGACCGCTCCCCAGCGCCGCGATCGCGGTGGCGCGCGCGCGTGCCGCTCCGCTGAGCCGCGCGCCGATCAGCGCACCCACCGCGGACGAGATCAGCGCGCCCGAGACAGCCGCCGCCGTACCGCTGGTCCGGACCCGCCAGGTCCCCGCCGAGATCGGCTCCCACGGCTCCGTCACCAACAGCGTGGCCAGGTCTCGGCGGTCTCCGGATTGGATCGCCCGCGCCGCGATCAAGTGCCGGTCTGATCCAATCCGGCCCTCGCGAAAGATGTCTCCAGGCTGGCCAACCAGCTCCGGCTCCAGCGTCTGGTCGCCGGCTATCGCGATCGTCCGCCGCGCCCCGCGCGAGGCCGCGACCACCCGACCATTCTGACCCACCGCGTAGTCCAGACCACTGATCCGCATGGCGTTGGTCAGAAACTGGTCATCCACGTTCTGCACCACCAGCGCCACGCCGGCCGTGGCCCCACCGGCAACGCGCACCGGCGCCGCGGCCTGGAGCACAATGCCGGGGTTGCGGTCCTGCACGCTTGAGCTCACCCGACCCTGCTGGGCCTGCCGCGCGTCAAACTGGTTCCCAAACGGCAGATTGCTGGCCGGATCGCTCGCCACCACCCGTCCACCGGAATCAACCACCGCGATAAGCGACGCCCGCAGCGCTGTCCTTACCTGGCCAATCTGGCGCAGCAGCTCCTCCGGAGACGCCTCCTGGCCCTGAATCAACGGCCCCAGGCGAACGCCCGCCACCTCAGCCGCGTTGGACACCCGCACCCGCTCCAGCTCCACCAGCGCGGCCATCTCGTCCAGACCGCCCAGGGTTCGCTGCCGCGCGTCGTCGACCAGGCGGGCCTGATACGCCCGCGCGCCAAGCTCCGCCGCGCCCAGGCCCACCAGGAGCACGGGCATACCGCAGCACAGCGCCAGCCAGGCCCGGAACCCCAGCCGGGCCGTGACCCGGCGGACGGCCCGGGACGGAGACCACCGTTCCGCCAAGCGCGACGCTAGCTGGCGCGCGCGGTTCACAGCCACTGGACTAACGATCCGGAGACGAGCAACTCACCAACGACCCACCAGCAGCCTAGCGCGCGCATACCGTGTCCGGCAACGGCCTCTCGCACCGGCGCCGGGCATCGCGCACGGGCAGCGTGTCGCTTCAACGCCGGTTGGCCTCGCCTCCTCGCGTATAATGCCGGCACCTGGGGCCCTGGCGATTGTGGCCCCGTTCCGTGTTTGGCCGGGTGGGGTGGATGCAGCCGACTGTCGGCGTTTACGTGAACAATCGCGCCGCCGTCTTCTTGGGCGAGGCGTATACCCTGGAGAAGCTGGTGGAGGCGGCGGTTCTCGCCGAGCAGCTAGGCTTCGACTTCGTCTCCGTGGGCGACAGCATCCTGGCCAAACCACGCTACTCGCCCATCCCCGTCCTGTGCGGCATCGCCGCCCGTACCAGCCGCATCGGCCTGGCCACCGGCATCCTCCAGCCCCACATGCGCAATCCGGTCATCCTGGCCCAGGAGTGGGCCACGCTGGACGTGCTCTCCAAAGGGCGCACCACCCTGGGCGTCGGCCTGGGCACCGGCCCGGCCGACATGGTCGCCAGCGAGTACACGCTGCTCGGCCTGGACAAGCGCGGCCGCGGCGTCCTGTTCGACGAGTCCATCCAGCTTCTCAAGCGCCTGTGGACCGAGGAGCGCGTCACCTTCAGAGGTCAGGCGTTCCAGCTCAGCGACGTGGCCATGGGCTTCACCCCCGCCCAGCGCCCGCACCCGCCCATCGCCATCGCCTGCGGCGGCTACGTGCCCTCGCGCCCCGGCGTGGGCCCGAACGACTTCTTCACGGAGGCCACCGCCGGCACCTTCCACGGACCGTGGGAGCGCGTGGCGCGCCTGGGGGACGGCTGGATCACCGGCATCGTCACGCCGGCCGAGTACGCCGGCACCCTGGGCATCATCAAGGGCATCGCCGAGACCCATTTCGGTAGAACGCTGGGCCCTGAGTTCAAGACCATCCTGAACTGCTTCATCAACGTCGGCCCGGACACGGCCGCCGCGCGGAGCGAGGCGGTCTACATGCTGCAGAACTACCACCGGCTGCCATTTGACGACGAGACCATCGAGCGTTGGACCATCTACGGGCCACCGGAGCGCTGCGTTGAGCGCATGGCAGAGTACTGCGCGGCCGGCGTCAACGCCTTCCAGCTCGTTATCGCCGCGGAGGATCAGACCGCGCAGATAGAGCGAATCGCCGCCACCGTCACTCCGGCGCTGCGGCTGGCGGTCTCCGCAGGGCTCCCGAGCTGATGGTTCCAGGGGCGCCGCAGGCCGTGGACCACGTCGTGGACGTGCTCGTCGTGGGCTACGGCGGCTCCGGCGCGGTGGCCGCCATCGAGGCCGCGCGCGCCGGGGCGCGGGTGCTGCTGATCGAGAAGTCCGCCCACCACGGTGGGCTCACCATGCTGTGCAGCGGCTACATGCGGGTGGCCACCGACGCGGCCGGGGCTGCCGAGTATCTGGACCGGACCAACGGTGGGCGCGTGAGCCGGCCGCTGGTAGAAGCGCTCGCCCATGGCATGACGGAGATCCCAGCCCTGCTCGAGGACTACGGCCGCGCGGTAGACGCCAGACTCCACCTGAGCCTGGGCGAGCGCCAGCAGGCGTACGAGACCTCAGATCTCTACCCGTGGCCCGGGCGCGAGGCCTTCGGCTGGGCCGGCATCGAGCAGGTACCCGGTTTCGAAGGCTACCCCTGGGTGCGCTACGGAGGCCGCGGGCAGCAGCTTATGCGGGTGCTCGAGGCCAACGTGGAGCGATCCGGAGTGGAAGTCTGGCTCCAGACCGCCGCCGAGCGGCTGATCGTAGAGGACGGGACGGTCACCGGCCTGATCGCCACGCGCGCCGGGCAGTCCGTTCGGATCACCGCCCGCGGCGGCGTGATCCTGGCCTGCGGCGGTTTCGAGTTCAATCCCCAGATGCTGCGTGACTCCATGGAGATCCCCCTCATCCACCCCATGGGCCACCCCGGCAACACCGGCGACGGCATCAGGATGGCCCAGCAGGCGGGCGCCTCGCTCTGGCACATGTGGCACGTCCACGGCTCCTACGGCTTCAAGACCCCGGAGATGCCCGTGGCCATCCGCAACCACCTCGGCGGCAGCCGCCGGGCCGGCCGCAAGCTGGCCTGGATCCTGGTGGACCAGCAAGGCCGGCGCTTCACCAACGAGCTTCCGCCGGCGCCGCAGGACACCGCCTCGCGCCCGCTCGCCGAGCTCAACGCCGAGACCGGTCGGTTCGACCGCATCCCCGCCTGGATGGTGTTCGACGAGCCCGCCCGCCTGCTCGGGCCCATCGGCAAGCCGGTGGCGTCCAGCCCGGAGCTGTACTCGGACTGGTCCGAGGATAACGCACGGGAGATCGAGCGCGGCTGGATCCTGCGGGCCCAGACGCCGCGCGACCTGGCCGCCAGGATGGGCGTGCCCGCGGACGCCTTGGAGTCAACGCTTAGTGCCTGGAACGCGGCCGTGGCCGGCGGCGAGGACGCCGCGTTCGGTCGTCCGCCCGGCACGCTCACCGCGGTCCAGACCCCGCCGTTCCACGCCATCCAGGTCTGGCCCGTGGTGAGCAACACCCAGGGCGGGCCCCGCCACGACGAGCACCAGCGGGTGCTGGACGCGTTCGATCGGCCAATCCCCGGGCTGTACGCCGTGGGAGAGCTAGGGTCGTTCTTCGGCCACATCTACCTGCTGGGCGGCAATCTCAGCGAGGGCGCCGCTGGCGGCAAGATCGCCGGCCGCCGCGCCGCGGGGCGGCTGGACGTGCCCGTCCAGACCGCCGGGGCACAATGAGCCAGATGGCAGATCAGACAGCCATCTCCACACGACCAGCCGCCACCGCCGCCGAAAGCCGCGGCGGTAGCCAGACGCGCTCGGTGCTCGCCAGCGTCGGCCCGCGGCTCCTGTCGGTGCTGCTCCTGTTCGCCCTCTGGCACGTCATCTCGTGGCTCGTCACCACAGACGTGGTCCCCACGCCGCTCATGACCATCGGGACCTTCTCAACGGCCCTGGAGGATGGCTACATCTGGTCTGACCTGGCCATCACCTTCGGCCGGATGCTCGGCGCATTCGCGCTGGCCATGCTGATCGGTGTCGCCTTGGGAGCCGCTCTGGGAACGGTGGGCTGGTTCGCCCGGATCTTCGATCTCTGGGTCACCATCGGCGCCTCCATACCGTCGCTGCTCTACATCGTCGTCATCTACCTGTGGCTAGGTCTCAACGACACGGCAGCGATCGTCGGCGGCGCGCTCGTGGTAGCACCCTCCGTGACCTTCAACGTCTGGCAGGGCATGAAGTCCATCGATCCCGGCCTGTCCGAGATGGCGCGCGCCTTCAACGTGGACCGCTGGACCACGTTCCGCCGCGTGCTCCTGCCGCAGACGGTGCCGTTCCTGTTCGCCGCTGCCAGGCTCGGGCTCGCGCTCACCTGGAAGATCATCATCTTCGTCGAGCTCCTCGGCCGGTCCAGCGGGGTTGGCTACCGCATCGAGCACTGGTTCCAGTTGTTCAACATGCGCCGCGTCCTCGCCTCCGCGCTCGTCTTCCTCGTGGTCATGCTCATCATCGAGCTCGTGGTGATGCGCAATCTGGAGCGGGCGCTCTTCCGTTGGCGCCGTGAGGAGGCCCGGTGAGCACCGCGCTCGCCTTTTCTGGCATCCGCAAGGTGTTCCACTCGCGCCAGGGCGACGTGGAGGCCATCCGCGACGTCAGCCTGGAGGTGGAAGAGCACAGCTTCACCGCCGTGGTCGGGCCCAGCGGCTGCGGCAAGACCACCCTGCTCCACATCGCCGCCGGTCTGGATACCCAGTTTGAAGGCCGTCTCACCCAGACCGCGGACGTCAACCGCACGGCCTACCTGTTCCAGACGCCGCGGCTGCTCCCCTGGCTCACGGTAGAGGCAAACGTCGCGTTCGTGCGAGAGGCACACGGCGAGGCGAAACGCGAGGCTTTACACGCGGCCAGAAGATACCTGGATCTCGTGGGCCTCGGCGGGTTCGAGCGGCAATATCCACTGATGCTCTCTGGCGGGATGCAGCAGCGGGTCGCCCTGGCGCGGGCGCTGGCGGTGGAACCGGAGGTCATGTTGATGGACGAGCCGTTCGCCGCGCTGGACGAGCTCACCGCCAGACGGCTGCGCGGCGAGCTCCTGCAACTCCACGCCGCACAGCCCCACACCGTCCTCTTCGTGACCCACAACGTCACCGAAGCCGCGTTCCTGGCCGACCGCGTCATCGTGATGAGCGCCCGGCCGGGCGTGATCGTGGCAGATATCCCAGTGGACCTTGTGCGTCCAAGGGATTACGATGACCCCGCAATCGCGCTTCTGGCGCGCCAGATAGTCCAACACTTGCATATGAGCTAGGGGGATTCCGACCGCGCGCCACGTATCCGCGGTCCACTTGGCGCCTCGCAGCACAGGGCGGCCACTACCAGCAGGGATCCAGGAGGGGTGACTACCATGGAAACAAGGCTCACGAGATCTCAGTTCATCCGCGTCTTCGCCGCCGGGCCGCTGCTCGCTCTGGCCGCCTGCTCGCCTGCCGCGACGCCGGCGCCCACCAGCGCGCCCGCGAAGGCAGAGCCCCCCAAGCCGGCGGCCACCGCGGCCCCGGCCGCGCCCGCCGCGCCACCGGCCGCCACCACGGCTCCTGCGAAACCAGAGGCGGCCAAACCGGCGGAGCAGAAGCCGGCCGAGTCCAAGCCCGCCGGGGATCCCATCCCCCTGCGTTTCGCCTCCATCGCCAACGCCAGCCAGTCCTACATCCCGGTCGTGATGATCGAGAAGGGCATCGGCAAGAAGTACGGCTTCGACGTGAAGATGGTGGATCTGAGCAACACCGCCCAGCAGTGGACCAGCATGCGCGGGGGCGAGTCGGACGTATCCAGCGGCAGCTTCCTGGACCTGCTCCGCCAGCGCCAGGCGGGCCTCAAGGCAAAGGCGTTTCGCGGGTTCTACGGCTTCGGCAACCCCATCGTGGCGCCCGCCAATAAGACGTACGCCAAACTCACCGACCTCAAGGGCGCCAAGGTCGGCGTGCCTAGTGCCAACTTGCTGGACTGGCAGATCCTCCGCGCCGCCGGCAAGAAGAAGGACGGCTTCGACATCGGCAAAGAGGCCACCGTGCAGGAGGCCGCGCCCCAGATTCTGATGCAGACCATGCTCCGCGGTGAGCTCGACGCCTCCTACCAGTTCAGCGACTTCGTCCTAGAGGGACTCACCGAGGGCAAGCTCAAGGAGGTCACCACCGTCGCCAAGGTGATGGCGGAGGGCGGCCTGGACACCAAGGCCCTGTACCTCACCTATAACATGGTGGACTCCTGGCGCGAGAAGCACGGACCGGACGCCGTGGCACGGTTGATCGCCGCCATGGACGAGGCCGTCGAGGTGATGCAGAAGGACGATTCCCTCTGGGCCATGCTCGCCAAGCGCTCCGGCGTGGAGAACCAGAAGCTCATCGAGCCCTTCATGAAGCTCCAGCGCGAGCGCTTCAATGTGGACTTCGGCAAGTCCAAACTGGAGCCCACCCAGACGCTCCTGGATGAGATGGTCAAGACCGTGGGCCAGGAGCCAGTAGGGGTCAGCAAGGTTGACCCGGAAGCGTTCGACTTCGACTCCGTAGAGGCGGCCAAGAAGGCCCGCCGCTAGATACGAGGCGCCACCCATGCCGCACCCAGCACCAGCCCACAAACAGCTCCACGGGATCATCCCGTACCTCGTCTCGCCCATCGATGAGGCCACCGGTCAGGTGCGTGAGCGAGTACTCAGAGAGCTCGTGGATCACCTCATCGCCGAGGGCGTGCACGGCCTCAGCCCACTCGGGAGCACCGGCGAGTTCGCCTACCTTTCTTTCGAGCAGCGGGAGGAGATCGTCAGAATCGTCGTGGATGCCGCGGCCGGCCGCGTACCGGTCGTGCCTGGCGTCGCCGCCTACTCCACCGTGGAGGCCATCCGCCAGGCCACGCGCTTCGTAGAGCTAGGCGCGGACGCGCTCGTCCTCATCCTGCAGACCATGTTCCCGGTAAGCCGGTCCGGCATGGAGAGCTACTTCACGCTCACCGCCAGGGCCGTGGACTGTCCCATCGTGCTCTACACCAACCCCGGCCTGCTGGGCGGCGATGTCACGCCAGACATCGTGGACACGCTGAGCCACGTGCCGAACATCAGCTACGTCAAAGACGCCAGCGGCAACACCGGCCGGATCCTCACCATCCTCAATCGGGTGGGCGATCGGATGAAAGTGTTCAGCGCTTCTGCCCACATCCCCTTCGTGGTGTTCCAGCTCGGCGGGGTGGGCTGGATGGCCGGTCCCGCCTGCGTCGTCGCCCGCGAGTGCGTGGAGCTCTATGACCTGATGCGCGCCGGCCGAGTGGATGAAGCGCTGGAGCGCCAGCGCCCGCTCTGGCGGGTGAACGAGCTGTTTCAGAAGTACTCGCTCGCGGCCTGCATCAAGGCCGGGCTCCAGGTCAAGGGATTCGCCGTGGGTGGCCCGATCCCTCCCCAGGAGCCGCTCAGGGCCGAGGCCGTGGAAGAGATCCGCGCGGCACTGGCAAGCCTGGAGCGCGTGACCGCCCGCGCGTAGGAGCTGCTGATGGTACTCGCAAAACGAACCGCGTTTCTCGTAGATCTCGAGTCCGCCATCGGCGAGGACCGCGTCATCACCGATCCGCCGGCGATCGAGGCCATGCTCCGTGACAACTCCTGGCTCTCGCCCATCCTGACCGAGCACTTCGGCCAGATGAAGCAGGCAACCGGCGGCAGCTTCGACGTGGCCGCGATCGCGATGCCCCGTGACGTTCCACAGCTCCAGCAATGCATTGCGGTCGCCGTCCGCCACAACGTCCCTATGACGCTGCGGGGCGGCGGTAGCTCCAACTTCGGCCAGTCCGTCCCGCTGGCCGGTGGCCTGGTCATCGATATTCGATCCATCAATCGCATCCTGGACATCCGCGATGACCGCGTCACCGTGGAGGCCGGCGCGCTCCAGGGCGAGGTCAGCCGCGCCGTCAAGGCACGCGGACGCGAGCTGACCATTCTCACCACCACCTACGCCATCTCCACCGCGGCCGGCTGGGTCGCTGGCGGTCACGTCGGAATCGGCGCCAACACCCGCGGCACCATCTGGGACGGCAATGTCCTGGGCGTCAAGCTCCTCACCGCGGAGGAGAACCCCCGCGAGATCGAGCTCAACGGAGACCAGGCGCTGTACCCGGTCCTGCACGCCTACGGCACCACCGGTGTCATCACCCAGGTGACGTTCCCGCTGGTCCCCGCCCGTGAGTGGGTAGAGGTGGCCGTGGCCTTCGAGTCATTCGATCCCGCCTGCGCTATGGTCCGCCAGCTAGCGGAGGAGTCGACGGTGCCCCATCTCGTGGCCACGGCCCAGGAGGCGCCCATCCCCACCAGCTTCGCGCCCATGAAAGACTACTTCAGGGACCACCAGAGCGCCGTCATGGCCATCATCTCAGCCGACCACGTGGCCGCCTGCGAGCAGATCGCCGCGGCGCTCGGCGGCCGGCTGCGCATCTGGCGGCGCGAGAGCGAGAATCGGAAGTGCCCGATGGCCTACATGGTCTATGGGCACCGGATGCTCTGGGTCAAGAAGATCGCCCCATCCGCCGCGTTCCTCCACTGCTATTTCAAACCAGACGCGGTCGGCGAGCAGGTTCGAGCCATCAAGGATCGTTTTGGGGATCAGATCTGGTTCGAAATGAAGTACATCAAGTCACGCTGGCTGCGGATGCTCCGCGGGTTGGAGGGTGAGGGCTCTCTACCCGCGCCCGTGCTCACCGTGGTGTCCGGCGACCGCGCCGTACTCCAATCCCTCATGAATTTCTGCGGCGAGATCGGTGTGACATACCAGAACCCCCACACCTTCGTCCTGGAGGAGAGCGGCCTCTTCCCGGACTTCGCGCCGATTCTGGAATTCAAGCAGCGAACTGACCCAAAGGGACTGCTGAACCCCGGAAAGATCGGCAGCCAGTTCTTCTCGAGACCAGCCTCGTCAACAAACTCGCCAGCAACCGCGTCAACAGGGAGTTAAGCCACATGAGCACGATGCAGCAGGTGGACCACATCGCGCTGGGAGTGAAGGACCTGGATGAGCGTATCGCCTTCTTCACGGAGAAGATGGGCATGGAGCTCATTCGCATGGGGACCCACTTTGCATCCGGCGGACGGATCGCCATGCTGCGCGACGCTCGCGGCTTCAAATTCGAGCTGATCGAGGACGGCTCCGCCGACACGCGGATGATGCACATCGCGTTCCGCGCCGGTGACGTGGACGCCGGGCACGACCTGCTGTTGGAGAGCGGCTGCCAGACTATCCGCGGCCCGCACGACCTGAAGGCCGCCAGGGCCCGCACGGCCATCGTCAACGATCCAACCAATCTGCAGATCCAGGTGGTCAAATACGAGCCGGATAGCCCGGACGTCTGAGAGCCTGAGCCCACGGGCGCTACCTGGCCGGCCCAGCTCCAACCACGGTGAGCGCGGCCGCTGGCTGGCTGCCAGATGCCGGACAGGCACGGCAATCCCGCCAGTCACACCAGTGCTTGTACAGGTGGATCAGCCCCTGCTGACGTAGCGCCCCTCGGGCAAACTCTGCGGAGCGCTCCCCGCCGAGCTGGAGCGCCATCTCCCGGACCAGCCGATTGGGTGCCGTGCCGGGGTATCGCTGGTACAGCGCCCAGGCCCGTCGCGACAGGACTTCATCCCCGGCCGCCTGCCCCAGCGCGTGCAGCAACGGCAGCACCACGTTCACGACCACCTCGCCGGCCCGGTCTGCGCCGATCAGTGAAGGCCGCCTCGCCGGCGCCGGACAGTCAAAATCATAGAACCACGGCCAGAACGGGTCCTCCGCCGTGGCCCGCCAGCGCGCGGCAAGCACCGCCGGCTTCCGTTCTACAGCTACAGACAACGCTTCATCCACGAGACGATCCACCGTGTCCCGGGCCAACCAGTCCGCCGCCAGGTAGCTGACACCCGCCAGACGCCGCGCCGGCAGCCCCTCCGGACGGACCCGCCAGGTCTGCCACCGGGGGAGCCCATCCGGACCAGGACCACCGCTCCCGCGCCCACTCCACGCGCGTTCGACCTCAGCCGCCCACGGATCAGGCGCCTCGAGCCCACGCTGCGCGGGCAGGAGACCAGCCGCGCCCAATAGAATCGCCTGGAGCTCCACCAGCCGTTGCCGTCTGGGGAGCGCCGCCGCGCTGGCCAGATCGCTCAGAGGCACGAGCCCGGCGAGCGTCTCGAACCCCTCAATATTGGCGGAATACCCCATGGCCCGTAGCAGACCGCGGTACAACACCTCGTCCGGCGCCACGCACGTCAAGTCCGCCTCAAAGCGGGCGGACTTCTCCAGGAACCTGTCCTGGCCGGCCCGCTCCACCATCGCTGCCGGATCACCGCCACCGTGCGCGCACGGCTCCGTCGTGAGCGGCGCCCGCTCCTCCTGAGCGCGCCGCCGCTCCAGCTCGGCGATGGGCTGCGCGAGATGCTTGATCAGCTCCAGCGTGGGCGGGTGTTGCCCATCGCTCCGAACCGTGGGTCTGCCCGCGTCATTCCACAGCACCACGTGAGCCACCACCCGGTCATAGCCGGGATCCACGTGGTGGCCGTGCCGCGCCCAGTCCGAAGCGAACACGTGGATCTCCACGTCGCCCTTCAGCAGCAGGCCGTCCTCGCGCGCCAGCACCGCCCCCTGGAAGTCAGTCCGGCGATCTCCCCACGCGCGGCCCCGGTACACCACCTGGTACTGGTGTCCATCGTCAGCGCTCAGCGGTCCCAGCAGCACCTGCTGCTCCCAGACCCAGCTCACAAGCCGTTCGGCAACGCGCAGGCTGCGGAGCGCGGTCATGGAGGTGAGGTTACCGTCCCCAGACCCGCGAGCCGCCCGGCGCGGGCGGCGACTCAACCGTCTTGACCAGGACGTACTCGCCCTCGATCACCTCACGGGGCGAGCCCTCCGGCTGTCCGCGTGTCCACCCCGCGACCCGCCTCAGTCGGTACGCGAGCGCCACCACGCCCGCGGCCGCCAGGCCCAGCAGCGCCAACAACCCCACGCTCACCAGGAACACCGCCCCTATGAGCACGAGGATCGCCGTATACAGGTACGTGCGCCAGGCCTGCACCATCGCTCCACCACCCGCCAGAAGCAGTGTACCCTACCTTCAAGCCGCCGCCAGTGTGGGTCGTACACCGTCTCGTGAGTATGCTTCACTGGTGTAACGGGAACGGCCCGTCCGTCGAGCCCACCTGATCAACACCTAATCTAGGTTAAGTCCCCCCGCACCGAGGATATCCAACGTTGTCCCAACCCGGCGAAGTCGTGCACCAGCCTGACCGGATCACCTCCCGAACCCTCCTCCTGATCGTGCTCACGGTCGCCGTGTGGGGCGCGCTCCACCCGCTCGGCAAGATTGTGTATCGCGAGGTCACACCCAGCCAGTTCGCGTTCCAGCGGGTGCTGCTGGCCTTCGTCGAGCTGCTCATCCTCTGCGTCCTGACGGGTCGGAGCACGGCGCTCATCGGCGCCTTCCGCCCCAGTGTGTGGCCCTGGACCGTGGGGCTGGGCCTCTCCGGCTTCTTCTTCAGCCCCGTGCTCACCATGACCAGTCTGGACCTGCTGCCGGCCGGCGCTAGCAGCGTGCTGGCTAACGCAAGCCCGCTGATGGTGGCGATCGCCTCCGCGCCCCTGCTCCGCGAGCGCGTGCACGGCCGCACCATCGTGGGCATCGTGATCGGGTTCTCCGGCATCCTTCTGATCGCCGCGCGCGGGGGAATCGGCGCGGAGCCACTGAGCCCCGTAGGCGTGACGCTGTCGCTCACCGGCACGGTAGCCTGGGCAGCCTACGTGCTGCTCGCAAGGCGCGCCCTGGCTGGCCGCGACACCATCGCGATGGGCGCCGCCTCTACCCTCGTGGGCGTGGTCCCGCTGGCCGCCTGGATGTCGATCAACGACGGTGTCCAACAACTTCTGGCCGCCTCGTGGACCACGCACGCCATTCTCGTCTGGGTTGGACTCGTCTCGACCGGTATGGCCTTCACGCTCTGGGCCTACCTGCTCAAGCACGTCAGCGCCGCGCGGCTCTCCGTCTTTCAGTACCTGATCCCGCTGCTTGCGCTCGGCTCGGCGTTCTTGCTCCTGGGGGAGGAGCCAACGCTCGGCGTCCTGATCGGGACCGCGCTGGTCATCGCCGGCGTGGCCAATGCCAGCCGCACGGGCGGCCTGTCCCGGAATCCCGCGGCCCCGTCGCCCGTTCGATACGCTGAAGCACGTCGCTAGCCGGCACCAGACCACAGCTTCGGAGAACAAACTTGAGCCAACCGCTCACCTTGATGGCGATCCATGCCCACCCAGACGATGAATCCATCAGCACCGGGGGGATCCTCGCCCGCTACGCCGACGAAGGCATCCACACAGTACTGGTCACCTGCACGGGTGGCGAGGTTGGCGAGATCGCCCACCCCACGCTCGCCTCCAGCGAGGACCTCCACGTGGTCCGCGAGTCTGAGCTACGCGCCGCCTGCGAGATCCTCGGCATTCGCACGCTCGAGCTCCTGGGCTATCGCGACTCCGGCATGATGGGCACGGAGCCAAACCGGCATCCAGACTGCTTCTATCAGGCCGACCTTGACGTGGCCGTTGGCAAGCTCGTGGCGCTGGTCCGCGAGCACCGCCCTCAGGTGCTTGTGAGCTATGACGAGAACGGATTCTACGGCCACCCCGACCACATCTACGCCAACCGCATCACCGTCCGCGCGTTCGAGCGCGCCGGGGATCCGGCCTGGTACCCGTGGGCCGGGACCACGCCGTGGCAACCACTCAAGCTCTACTACACAGCGGTCTCCCGGTCCCGCATGGCGGCTTTCGGCCAGCGCCTCCGTGAGCACGGCATCCGCCCCCCACTGGACAACGAGAACCCTGACGTGCCGCCCTTCGGGACGCCGGACGAGCTCATCACCACCATCGCGGACGTCACCCCGTACGTTCGCCGCAAACGCGAAGCCCTCTGGCAGCACCGCACCCAGCTAGGGCCGGAGGTGTTCTTCTCCAAGCTCTCCCCCGAGCTGTTCGAAGAGCTCTTCGCCCACGAGGCCTTCCAGCGCGTAGCCTCCCGCATCCCCACCCCCCACCACGAAGACGACCTCTTCGCCGGCCTCCGCTGATCATCCAGCTATTGGCGGGCTGGCTGCACTCGCGCAGCCAGCCCGCCAATTACCGAAGACGGTCGCCCTACGGGACGATCTCGACCGCCATGCGGATCGCTGGCGTGATCCGCTGCGGGTGGTCCTCCGCGTAGGTGAGCTGCGGGACCGAGTACACCCGCGGCTGCGCGTCCTTGCCCTTGTAGATCGTGGGGTACAGGTCAATCAGGTGGACGCCCGGCGCGCCCGTAGCCGTCACGCTGAACTGGACGTCGCCGTTGGTGCTGAACCCGCAGACGTAGCCGATGTACGAGTTGTCGAACGTCACCGCGTACGTGTTGTCGTACGTCGTCCAGCCCACCCCCTTCAGGTGGATCTGGATCTCCTCACCAGCGCGCACGCGCGTGGGCGTGATCGCCAGGACGGACGGCTGGATCACCAGGCCGGTGGAGGCCAGCACCGTCTCGCCTTCCACCACGTCGATCCGGTGATGCCCGCCCAGATCGTCCGGGATGGTCATATTGTGCGCGAACGACCCGTCCGCCCCCGTGGTCACCGTGCCCAGGACCCGCGACGCCTCGGAGAAGCCAATGGCTGACACGCGGTTCCCCACCATGGTGGACCAGCGTAGCTGCAGCTCCTTGTTCGCCGGCAGCGAGCCGCCGCTCAGCGATGTCGCCGTGCCCACCGGTCCGCGGTCACGGGACAGCTTCACCGTTCCCGCGCCGGCCGCGGGAATCGGCCAGGGATGATCGGTCGCCGAGAAATCCTCAACCGTGACCGCCGGCAGGGCCGCCTCGCTGGTCACCCGGAACTTGAAGCGCGCCGTAGGCACGTCCTTATATGGCCCCTGCTGGAAGTTCAGGTACGGGATTGAGTTGAACGAGTTGTGCCAGGCGGAGATGTCGTGCTCACCCACCGGTCCCGCCGCGCGGAACCGCGCAACCGCCACACCCCGCGTGGTCACCGCGGACATGAACCCCAGGAACTTGTTGTCAAAGAGCACGTGCCACGTATTGATGTTGGTCCGCCAGTCCACGCCCACGATCCGGAGCTCGATCGGCGTGCCAATCGGCCCCTCGCGCGGTGTCATCGAGAATGTCGGATCGATGGTCAGACTCGCCTGCGAGAGCTCCTTCCCTTCCACGCGCCCGCGCACGTCGTGCGCGCCGCCGAAGTCCAGCGGCACCTTGAGAGAGGTGCTGATAGCGCCACTGGCATCCGCCACGGGTGTTGCCACCACCTGGGCCGTGGGCTCGGAACGCTGGCCGATGAACTCCGCGCCACCCTCGATCTCGTACCGGCCGTCCACGCTGTACCAGACCAGCTCCACCTGGCTGCCCGGCGTGTAGCCGGACCCCTGGATCTGGACCGTGGCCCCCACCTCAGCGCGCGGTGGCGTGATCTGAAGTTTCGCCGTGTACGCCTGCGCTGGGGCCTCTGCCTGTTGCTGGCTCTGTTGCTGGGCCTGGGCCGGAACCGGCTTGGCGGGCTGCGCCAGCCGCTGATCGGCCGGGGCCACCGCCGGGCGCATGATCGGCTGGCAGGCCGCGGCCACGAGAACCACGGCTATCGCCGCGCCCGCCGCGCCCCATACATAGCTCGAGCGCCTTCTGGGTCGCTCGAAAGTGAACCCGAACATGGTGACCCTCCTTTCCGAGACCGTTGGATTCGTGAGCATTCGCGGGTGAGGTCCCCGCGGCATGAGCCGCGGGAACCCGCGCTAGCCGCGCGATCGCCTGACCAGCGCCTCCAGGCGACGTGCTAGGCCTTCGCCGGCGCGTCCGGCAAGACCTCGTCTAGGATGATCGGGAGAGATGGCGCCGTGCTGAACGGCTTCCACTCGCCCGTTCGCCCCTTGGTGTCGGTCGCGGTGACGGTGTAGTTCAACGTGCCGGTGGGCGCCTCCTTCGGCACCACCCAGGAGCCGGTCCAGAAGGCCTCTCCCGGTGGGTCCTTGGGGTGCGGACCAAACTGCATATCGATGGCCGTACCGTTGGCTAGCTTGACCTCGACTTTCTGCATGGCAGCCTTGTCCATCACCTCACCGGTCGCGGGATCGTAGACCCGGACGCGCCAGACCATCTCGGAGTTTCGCGGGAACCGGCTGGTCAACGTGCAGGACACCTTTGACTTGAGCGGTTCAACGAGATTCTTCGAGCCCCAGACCATGTCGGTAGCAATGAACAGTTTGGCAGCCGATCCCGCGGCCGGCGCCTGCCCCGCGGGCGCTGCCGCGGGCGCCGCCTGGCAGCCACCAAGCGCGAGCGCAAGGGGTGCCAGCGACAGTGTCGCCAGGACCTTCCGACGTGAGCATCTCATGATCGTGTTCTCCTTTCGAAGTCCTCCCTCTGCCAGTGCAAGACTGGTGTGTGTTTCCTGTCGTGCCACCGGGCGCTGCTCACAACACCGTTCGGTCTGGGCGCCACACCTCCGTACGCTGGGCAGCATCTCACCGACCCGCGGCCTGATGAGCGCCGCCGGCGGCGCGGATACCCAGAACGGTGCTGAGCAGCACTCCGATGAGTACAACCCAGAACCCGAGAGTCAATGCCGCGATGCCGATCGAGATCAGCCCGCGAATCGGCGCAAACGGAAGCCGCTCCTCCGGAAACGGCGAAACCACGTCGCTCACCTGGATCTCCCCCGACGCCGACGTGCCCGCCAGGCCCTCGGCGCCGTGGAACCGCGCGGTGATCTTTTGCTGGCCCTTCTGAGAAGGCTGGTAGCTGACCGCGGCGCGCCCGGTGGAGTCCGTCGTGCCAGAGCCAAGATATGACTCCCGCGGTCCCAGCAGGTCCACGTGTTGGTAGAAGTCCACCGACTGATTGCTGAGCGGCTTGCCCTCCGCCGTGGTCAGCGTCGCCGCCAGCGTCAATCGTCCCTTGGCGGATGACGGCTGGGCCGGGGCGAGCTGCAGCTTGGACGGAGCGCCAGCCGGCGGCGCCGGCTGGGTCTGCGCCAACGCCACCGCCGGAACCAGCGCCAGCAGGACAGCCGCCACTCCACGCGCGAGTCCTGTGAAAGTGCCTCTCATCACCCCGCGCCTCCTTCCCGCGCCGCCACGAGCACCCGTGGCAGATCCTCGTCACGGATCTCCGCCTGGCCGGGCTCCTCGGTCCACAGCTCCTCCATTTCGAAGATAGACAGAATGGGAAACAGCTTGAAGAAGATCATCAGGAGCAGCGGGATCGCCGCGGCCGCCCCAACCGTGATCCCTGCCGCGACCCACGTAATCTGTAGCGCGCCCCACTGGCCCGTGCCGATGAGCGGGTGGGCAACCGCGGGTACCACGATCAACATGCGCTTCAGCCACATCCCAAACACGATCAAAGCCGATGCCACCACGATTCCAGGAACGGTGCGCGTCCTGGGAATAGCGAGCAGCAGGAACGGGACCAGCCCGCCGACCACGTTGAAGAACCAGAAGTACGCGGCGTACTGCCCAATCGTGAGCGACTCGATCACCGAGACCGCTTCCTCGCTCTGCACGTAGCCCTCGGTCAACAGCTCGGTGGCCGTGAAGTAGAGGTACACCAGGTTGAGCGTCAGCATCAGGTAGCCCAGGTTCCTGAAATGCTCGATCTTGATGAAATGCTCCAGGTGGTAGGCCTTGCGAAAACCCGCCACCACCAGGATCACCATCGCGATGCCCGAGTAGAGCGCGCCAACGACGAAGTACGGCGCGAAGATGGTGCTGTTCCAGCCGGGCCGGCCCGTGAGCGCGAACGCCCAGCTCAACACCGAGTGCACCAGTACAGCCAGCGGGATGATCACGATGGCAACGGCCATCGTTCCGCGCTCCAGCAGGTGCCGCTGCCGCTCCAGGCCCTGCCAGCGCACCGCCAGCGCGCGGTACAGCCCCAGGCGCCAGCCACTGGCAGTCCGATCGCGGAGCAGCGCCACGTCAGGGATGAGCGGCAGGTACAAAAAGATCGCCGTGGCAACCAGATACGTACAGATGACCACCAGGTCCCAGAAGATCGGCGAGCTGAATTGGGGCGTGACGACCATTCGCCAGACTCGGTCCGGCCGCCCAAGGTGGACGATCGCGAAGATCATCCCAACCAGCAGCGAGAATAGCGCCATTCCCTCGGCCAACCGGGTGATCGGCGCGCGCCAGCGTGCTTGCGTCAGGCGGAGGATGGCGGAAACCAGCGCCCCGCCGTAGCTCACCGCGATGAACGCCACCAGATTGGCCTCGTAGATGCCCCAGAAACCCTTGTCCGAGTAGCCGGCCACGCCCATACCGTAGATGAGCTGGACGATGTACGCGGTGAGTGCCCAGGAGGACAGCACCGCCAGCGCCCCTGCCAGCGCCCAGAACCGCCACGTGGTCCGCACCAGGGGGCGCAACGCGGCCTCGCGGATCGCCTCCACCCGGCTGTCGTGTTCATCAATCATGACCGTTTCCTCGACTCAGCTCAGCGACCTGCCCACTCAGAAGTCCAGCTTCTGACCGTGGCCCAGGATGTAGTAGACGCGGGGTCGGGTGCCCAGCTCCTGCTTGAATCGGATCGCGTCGTTCTCACGAAGCAGCTTGGAGAGCTTCACCGTCTCGCGCCCGTTGGTCGCCACGTCAGCCGCCAGGTCGCCCACGTACAGCGCTTCCATCGTGCACGCCTCCACACAGGCGGGTAGCTTGCCCACGTCCGTGTTGTGGACGCAGAGGATGCACTTGCCCACGGTGCCCTGCTTCTGCGGCACGGGGAACTCCGGCATCGGCTGCTGGAGCAGCGCCGGCGCCGGCGGGGGAGCCTCCCAGTTGAAGTAACGCGCCTCATACGGGCACGCCGCCATGCACGTTCGGCAGCCGATGCACGTCTCCTGGTTCACGAGAACCACGCCCTCGCCATTGCGATACGTGGCCGCCACCGGACACACCCGCGTGCATGGTGGGTTCTCGCAGTGCATGCACAGCCGCGGCATATAGACGGTCTGCCCCGCGGTGCTCTCGATCTTGTAGACGTCGATCCACTTCTGATCTTTGGACAGGTAGTGCGTCTTCTGACACGACTTCACGCACTTCTCGCAGCCGTCGCACTTCCGCAGGTCAATCACCATGGCCCACTGGTGCTCGGCCGCCTCACCGTGACCACCCGTCTCGGCCGCGTTCGCGCGCTCAACGCCTGCCCCACCCATGGCACCCACCGCGCCCGCGCCGAGGATCGACTGCATGAATCGCCGCCGGGTCAGCTCGGATCGCTTCGAGTCCCCTGCTGCACTCATCTCGCCCCTTCCCTACGCTCTCTCCGACTGGACTTCGGAAGCAGAGGATCAGCGGGATGGGTCTGAGTGCTTGCGCCCTGTGGACGCGCTCGCCACTCCGATCAGTCGTCCCTTTGACCCCTCGACCACCGTGTCGCGCCTCGATTGTCTGCAATAAAGGCGTGGACCACAGGTGGCAGAAGTCCCAACGAGCGGAGGCCGTTTCGCCCCATCTCCGGGACAGGGTGCTCACCCTGATGGCAACGGCGTGGGGCGCCGCCGGTCTAGCCGACACAGGCAGCCAGCAGCCGCCCGTCTCGAGGCCAGGTCAGTCTGCATAGCAGGGCCGCGGAGCCATCACGGCCCCGCGACCTGCGCGCGCGTGCCCTTACTCGAAGATGGTTCGGGATACCACGCGATCGCGGATGTAGCCCCAGTCCGCCTGAACCCCCAGGCCCGGACCGCTCGGCACGGCGATGCGCCCTTCGGCGTCGATCGCGTCCAGCCGGATCGCGTCGTAGCCAGGCGGGAAGCAGGGGAAACCGTTCTCCACCCGCGGGTGCACCAGGCCCCATTCCAGGAAATTGCTGTTTCGGATCGCCGCCATGCAGTGACGCGACGGCACCGTCCCGATGTGGATCTCGATGTCGATGCCCAGCGCCTCGGCCGCGTTGGCCAGCTTCATGGTGGCGGTGATCCCGTCGTACTCCACGTCCCCGCGCACCAGGTCCGTGGCATCCGCCGTGATGAAGTTGGCGCGATCTTCCAGGCCACGTACGTGCTCCGCCTGGAGAATCGGCGTCTTGATCAGCTCACGCAGCTTGCGGTGCGCCAGGTGGGCGACCCCGGTGTCCTTGTACGGGTCCTCATACCAGTAGAAGCCCTGCTCGTCGCAGGCTCGGCCCACCAGCACCGCGTCCGTCAGCGTCTCGTAGCCAGAGGCCGGATCCAGCATCAGCGCCATCTTGCCGCCCACCCGCTTGCCCACCGCGCGGATCGTCGCGATCTCCCGCTCAATCGGGCCTTCCCACCACGTGTGGAGCTTGAACGCCTTGTAGCCCATCTGCAGGCACTGCTCGGCGAAATCCGCGAACGCCTCCGGCGAGCTCAGGCCGTTCGGCGCATCGTCCGCGTGGAACGTGCTCGCGTAGCACGGCAGCTTCGTCCGGTAGCCGCCCAGCAGCTCGTAGACCGGCGCGTTGTAGTACTTGCCGGCCAGGTCCCAGAGCGCAATGTCAATCGCCGCGATGCCGATCCGCGCCACCTGCCGCAGCACCCGCTTGAGATCCTGGTAGATCTTCTCCCGCTCCAGGGCATTGCGGCCGATCAGCGACTGCGCCACCTGCCGCGCACCCGCCGCCTCGAGCCCGGCGTACGTCACGTGCTCGCCGGCGATCCCCGCGTCCGTCTCGATCCGGATCGCGGTCATCGTCGCGTCGCGCACCGCGCCCGGCGCGTAGATGGGCGCCGTCGCAACCTCCCGCACTTCCTGGCGGAACTCGCACACTTCCACGGACCTGATCTTCAGAAAACCTGCCACAGTGGGCCTCCGAGCTCGAACTTGTGGACGGTCACGGGCTATCTCCCGGCATCGGTTCCAGCCGCATCCGCGCCTCGGCGTGCTGCTCAACGCGGTCCCAGGAGAAGAGCATCGGCAGCAGCTCCTGCCGCGACCACGGCTCCACCTGATCAGCGTAATGGACGCTGCCGGGATGCCCAGAGGCGCCCAGGGGGACCACCCACCCACTGTTCTCCCAGTTTGACGGGTCAAAGCAGTAGCGCGTTACCGACGACGCCGTGATGGTGAAATCGCGCCCATCCGCGCACGCGTAGGTGCCGTTCTGGGGCGTATCGCCGTCTCCGCCGACGCCCACCGTCGGCGGATCCAGCATCGTACCTAGCTCCGGCATCGCCTTCGAGAGCGGGTGGCGGGAGCCCGTCCGGTGGATCGCGTCCCAGCGCCACGCGCTCATGTCCGGACCCAGGCGGTCCGTGAGCTGATCCACAGCCGCCTTGAGCGCGGTCGCGCCAAACGTCGCCCAGGTCTGTCCGCCTGGCAGCAGCCGGGTATCGCGCCTCTTCAGCAATCCGTACACCGTGTTGCGCAGGCGACTCGCCAATCCCAGGGCCTGGGCGGGCAGCGGCTCGAAGCGCGCGGCGCCGGCCACCAGGGGGCCCAGGGCGGGCGACGCCAACAGTTGCTGGCTCACCTGCTCGCGCCAGACCGCGTAGATCGCCGCGGCCGCGCTGTGCGGCTGCATGTCACCATCCCACGCCAGCAGCAGCTCGCGCGCTCCAACACATCTGGGACACGCGGGCGTGACCTCCGCCGCCAGCTCCCGGAACGCCTGGCTGGGGATCGAGTGCTTGTCAGCATGCACCCCCGCCATATCCGCCGGCGTAGCCGCCTTGAGCGGTCGCAGCCGGGCGTTGACCCGATTGCCCCGATAGGGCGTGGACCAGTCGAGCGACAGATAGTGCGGAAACGACCTGGGCACGATGCGCTGGTTGGCCGTGGCCACGAATCCCTGATCAGGATTCCGTACCCGCGGCATCGATTCGAACGGGACGTGTCCCGTCCAGTCAAACTCACCCGTCCACCCCGGCACCGGCAGCCAGCCGTTCTCACGGGGGCGGACCGGAACCTTGCCCCGAGTCACGTAGCCGATGTTGCCTGACGTGTCCGCCATCACGAAGTTGTTACCGGGGTCCACCCACTCCCGCATGGACTCCTCCAGTTCATCCACGTTCCGCGCCCGGAGCATGGGCACCAGACACTCAAAGGAGCGGTTGAGCTCGGAGACCGCCGTATAGCGGAGGCTGATGGCCTTGCCCGTGGCCGGATCACCCAGGATCACCGGTCCGTTCCGGGTGACCACGGACTGGATCGTGACGGGCGAGGCGCCGCGAACCAGGATGCGCTCCGTGCGGACGTCCGCGGCCACGAGGGCGCCTCGGTACTCGTAACGCGCGGGATCACCCGCCGGGAATCGCTCCACGTACAGGTCCTGGTAGTCAGCGGCCGCGTGGGTCACCCCCCAGGCCGTGTGCGCCGTGTGCCCAAAGTGCGGGAAACCCGGGACGCCGCAAAACGAGTAGCCGATGGCATCGAAGTCCGGGCAGGTCAGGTGGTTCTGGTAGTAGACGTTGGGCACGTCAATGGCGCGGTGCGGATCCCCAGCGAGCAGCGGCATGCCGGACGCCGTCCTGCTCCCGTGAACGGTCCAGTTGTTGCTCCCGCCCTCGAGGTCGCCGAGCCCGGCCACCACCTCACGGAACAACGCCGAATCCTCAGTGCCATCCGGAACGTCCCGGTAGTCCACGCCCGGCACCGCGATGAGCGGATGGTCATCGTCGGAGCCCACGCGGAGCAGGTCTATCCACTCGGGACCGAGGCTCTTGAAAACCCGCAGGCGCCAGAGCTTAAAGTGGAACGTCCCCATCAAGATATGGCGGATCTTGAACACTGCTCCGCACTGCCAGGGCTCCCACGGCTCCGGCCCGGTACCCACCACGCGGTACTCCACGGGCAGCGTGGGTGCAGCGCTGATGAAGGCGTTGACCCCGGCCGTGTAGGCATCCAGCATCGCCCGCGTCTCGGCTGACGCCGCCGCGTAGTCCGCCCGCGCACTGTCCGCGATGCGCACCTTTCGAGCGAAGACGTCCTGCTCGAGCCCAGACGGCCCGGCCAGCTCCGCCCAGCGACCCATCGCCCGGCGGCGGTCGTACTCCATCTGCCATAGCCGATCCTGGGCGTGCACGTAGCCCTGGGCAAAGAACCCGTCCAAGAGCGAGCCCGAGCGGATGTGCGGGATGCCCCAGCGGTCGCGGATCACGTCCACCGGCCCGTTCAGGCCGCGCAGACGGTGCCGGCCGGTCAGCGGCGGCACGGCGGCGGCGAGGTCGCGGGCGGACAAGACGGTCATGGCAGCACCTTCCGGGCGGAGCACGAGTTGCCGAAAAACGGGCTGCCGCATCGTAGCACAGCCCCTCGCGCGAGCCGTTGCACGGCCATGCGTGCTTACATATAATGAATCTGTTATGGAACCAGTCAGTTACACAGCCACCCTCGAGCTCGACGCCACCTTCGCCGCCCTGGCGGATCCCACTCGGCGCGCCATTCTGACGCGCCTCTCCGCGGGCGAGGCCTCCGTAGCGGAGCTGGCCCGCCCCTTCGCCATCAGCCAGCCGGCCATCTCCAGGCACCTCAAAGTCCTGGAACGCGCCGGCCTTATCACCCGCGGGCAAGATGCTCAGCGCCGCCCCCGTCGCATCCAGGCCGCTCGGCTCGCCCACGCGACCGCCTGGCTCGAGGGCTTCCGTGAGCTGTGGGAGACGCGCTTCTCGCAGCTCGATTCGCTCCTGGAGGAGCTCAAATCCGCTCCCCCATCAACTGGCGGTTCAGATACCGCACCTGGAGGATCCGCGTGACCGGCACTCACAAGCTCACCTTCTCCGCCCACGGCGACCGCGAGATTCGGATGGTCCGAAAGTTCAACGCCTCGGCCGAGCTCGTCTGGCAGGCGCTGACCGTGCCGGACCTCGTGAAGCGCTGGATGAGCGGCATGCCCGGCTGGGAGCTCGCCATCTGTGACATCGACCTCGTCGTCGGCGGGCGCTACCGCTACCTCTGGCGTTGCCTGCCGGGTGGCTCCCATCCCGGTATGGAGATGGGTATGGGCGGCGCCTATCTGGAGATCGAGCGTCCCATACGGCTCGTCCACACCGAGCGGTTCGATCAGGCCTGGTACCCGGGCGAGGCCGTGATCACAACGGATCTGACCGAGCACGGCGGTGTCACCACCATGACCGCCACGATCAAGTACGAGTCCCGCGAGGCCCGCGACGGCGTCCTCGCCTCCCCGGCGGAGTCGGGAGTGGCCATGAGCTACGATCGCCTCGAGGCCCTCCTCGCCAGCCAGACCAGCGCCACGGGCTCATGACGACCCAGACCAGAGCCGCCGGGTGCCAGGCGTTCCGCGAGCTCTGTGAGGAGCGCCACGCCGGCCCGGATGCCACGCTCGCCGAGCTCAACGGAATCCAGCCCCACCCGCCTGACTCCACCGAAATGGGAGAGCTATCGTGACCAGCGGGCACACCCTACGCATCAGCACCCCATCAGATCGCGAAATCCGCATGACGCGCGCGTTCGACGCGCCGCGTCAACTGGTGTGGGAAGCGCTCACCAGGCCCGAGCTCCTCAAACGATGGTTTCTGGGTCCGCCAGGATGGGACATGCCCGTCTGCGAGATCGACCTCCGCGTCGGCGGCGTGTTTCGATACGTCTGGCGGGGCCAGGCCGGGACCGATCACGCCGGCGCCGAGCTGGACCTGAGTGGCGTATTTCGCGAGGTCACCCCGCCCACCCGCCTGGTCAATACCGAGACGTTTGAGCCTTCCTGGTACCCGGGCGAAGCGCTGGTGACACAGGAGCTCGTGGAGCACGCCGGGACGACGACGCTGGTCATGACCGTCCGCTACGACTCACGGGAGGCGCGCGATGGTGTACTGCGCACGCCGATGGAGAGCGGCGTCGCCGCCGGTTACGACCGCCTGGATGAGCTCCTCGCCGGCCAGGTCAGCGCCACCAGCGTCTGACCCGTCAAGCCAGTCCCGCCCGCTCGGCCGACCGCGCCAGCGTCGCGTAAGACGTTCGCGCGGTCGCGGCCGGGTCGTACCCCGCCCGCCGCTGCACCATCACGCTGATCTCAATCGTGATCCAGCCGCGGTACCCCAGCCGATCCATGGCCTGCAGGTAACGCGCATAGTCGAAGTCGCCCTCGCCGGGGATAAGAAACTCGTGCGCGGGCGCTCGGCCGCGCTGGTCCTTCACCTCGGTGTGGACGGAGTACGGGATCAGCAGCGGCAGATAGTCATCCAGATCGCGCCCCATCACCTCGAAGTGGCTGTTGTCCAGGTTGAGCCGAAACCCCGTCGATCCCACCGCCTCGATCAGGTCCACCACCTTCTCCGGCAGGTCCATCGCCTGACCAACGTGTGGCTCCAACGCCACCAGCCCCCCACGCGACCGCGCATACGCGCCCAGCTCCCGGAACGATTCGATCAGCACCGCCCGATCTCGCTCGTACGTCTCCGGGCTACCGCGCCCCATGGTGATCACAGGCACCGGTGCCCCCGGCGGCGAGAGATCCACCGCCAGATCAACGGCGGCCTTGATCCGCTCCAAACTCGCACGCCGCGTCTCCAGGTCAGCCGAGCTCGGATCGGCGTGGGCCGCCAGCGCCGTCAACACAAGACTTCGATCGACCAGCAGCCCCTTGATCCGCGCTCGTTCCGTAGCATCAGCGGAGATCTCCAGGCCGAACCCCGGTCCCGCCACCAGCTCAATGCCACGAAAGCCCGCGTCCGCCACGATCGCCACCTGCCGGTCCACAGGTGCCTCGCGCATCGCCCAGGCGCTGAACGCCAGGCGCTCCAGTACGCTCATCCCTTCAGCCCAGTCATCGCGATGCCCTCCACGAAGAACCGCTGGCCGATCATGTAGAGCAGGAGAATCGGCAGCAGCGACAGCGCCACCGCGGCCATCATGAGCTGCAGCTCCGCGCTCATCTGCCCGGAGAACTGCGCGATCACCAGCGTCAGCGGGCGCAGCTCCTTGGACTGGATCACGATCAACGGCCACAGGTACATATTCCACGCCGCCAGCGCCGTGATCACGCCGTAGGCCGTGAGCGCCGGCTTGGACAGCGGCAGGTAGATCCGCCAGTAGATGTCCCACGGATTCGCGCCGTCCACCGTCGCCGCATCCCCGATCTCCTCGGGGATCGTCATGAAGAACTGACGGAATAAGAACGTGCCAAACGCCCCCTGTGCCAGGATCGGCAGGATCAGCCCCTGGTACGTATCCTGCCAGCCCAGCCGGGCCACGATAACAAACGTGGGGATCATGGTCACCACGAAGGGGATCATCAGCGTCCCCAGGTACGCCAGGAACAGGGCGTGCTTCCCGGGGAAGCGCAGCCGCGCAAAGGCGAAGCCGCCCATCGTGGTCACCAGGCCCTGTCCCAGCACCACGGCTACCGTGAAGAACAGCGAGTTCCAGAATGCCCGCGGCGTCAGCCGCGCCAGCGCCTCCGGGTAGTTCGACCACATCACCGGGTTAGGGATCCACACCGGCGGATACGCGAACGCCTGCGGCGCGCTCTTCAAAGACGTGGACAGCATGTACACCAGCGGCATCGCCATGAACACCGCGCCAAACGTCAGTGCCGCATAGGTGATAGGCACGGACCAGTCGAATCGGCGCCGGGTCGGTGCAAGCACGGCCGTCGCCATCAGTAGTGCACCCAGCGGCGCTGCATCACCCACTGGAAGATGGTGAAGGCCAGCACCAGAGCAAACAGCACGTACGCCATGGCGGAGGCGTAGCCCATCTGGAAGTTCACAAACGCCGTCCGCCAGATGTTGAACACCAGGACGTTGGACGCATCCAGCGGACCACCCTGGGTCATCACGTTCACCATGTCAAATGCCCCCAGCAGCAGACTGATCGTGGTGATGATGAGTACGAAGAACGTGGTCGGCGTGACCAGCGGCCAGGTGATGTGACGGAACTGCTGCCAGCGGTTCGCGCCATCAATCTCCGCCGCCTCGTAGAGCGGCCGCGGCACCCCCTGCAACGCCGCCAGGTAGAAGATGATGTTCAGCGGCACCCGGTGCCAGACCGCCGTCACCACCAGCGCCGGCAACACCAGCGTCTCATCAAACAGCCAGTCCTGCCGCGGCACCCCCAGCAGCCCCACAAGCTGGTTCAGCACGCCAAACTGCTTGGCGTAGATCCACTTGAACACCGTGGCCGTGGCCACGGCGGACGTGACCAGGGGCAGGAAATACACGCTGCGGTAGAACCCGATGCCGCGGAGCCCCGAGTTGAGCAACACCGCAAGGCCCAACGGCAGCAGCACCGAGATCGGCAGCGCTCCGATCACGTACACCAGGGAGTTGCGGACCACCTTCGGCGTCAGCGGATCCACGAAGAAAAACTTGTAGTAGTTCCCCAGCCCCACAAATTCCGGCGGCTCGATGATGTTCCAGGCAAAGAAGCTGACGCCGAAGCCAAACAGGATTGGGAACGCCGTAAAGCCGATGAACAGCAGTAAGTTGGGGCCCAGGAAAAAGAGCGCCCACAGCCACTCGCGGCGCACGCCCCGCCGGCGGGCGGCGGATCGCGCCGCCGCGCCAGCGGGGACCTGCAGCGTGGTGGTGCTCAACTGGCTTACTTCTTCTCGGCGATGATCTGCGTCAGCACCTTGTCGATCTCCGCCACCACCTGCTCCGGCGTAGACTTGCCCAGCACGATGGCCGTGATCCCGTCCGTCACCGCCTGACGGAACGGCCCCGTGGAGTAGAAGGGTAGACGCGGTGGCGTGGTGCCGTAGTCAAACGCATCCACGAACACCGCGTTGTTGGCCGGCGGCGCCGGCAGATCCCGCCAGAACGGGCTGTTGTAGAAGCGCTTCATCGCCGGCACGGCGGAGTAGGAGGCGGTCATGATCTTCATGCCCTCCTCGCCATACATGAACTCCAGGAACTTCCAGGCCGCGTCCGGGTTCTTGGCCTTGGTGGTCATGGTGAACCCAAACGTCCCCATGCCCGTCACACGCTTCGCCTTCCCGCGCGGGAAGTGCATCACGTCGAACTCATCCTTCAAGCTCGCGCGGAACGTCGGACACCACAGCCGCTGCAGCGGCGCCGTGGCCGCCTTGCCCGCCGCGAACACGTTGCCCGCCTGGTTGTTCATCGTCTGGATCAGCGTCAGCGGCGCCCAGTAGCCATTCTTCATCGGGTCCGTCAGCCGCTTGAACGCCTCGACGCCCGCCGGCGAGTTGATCTCCGACTTGGAGAGGTCGTCGGAGATGAACTTGCCGCCCTCCGCCAGCACCCGCGGCACGTACATCCACCAGGCATCCGCCTGGATGGAGGCGCCGTACACCGCCACGTTGTCCTTGTCGAACCCGGCCTGGTCGCCCCGCTTGCCGTTGGCGTCAACGGTCAGGTGCTTGACCATGGCATCGTATTCGTCCCAGGTCCACTTGTCCGCCTCCTTGCTGGGGTCCAGCTTCAGCGGCGGCTCCACACCACCCTCCTTCGCCAGCTTGAGGTTGACGTACGGCACGATCACGTCACCCTGCTTCGGCAGCATGTGGAGCTCACCGTCCACGATGCCCAGGTTCAGGAACGTCGGATCGAAGTCCTTGTACGGGAAGCCAGACTTCTCCGCGAACGGGATCATGTTCACCGAGATGCCGGCCTTCTTGTAAGGAGCGGCGAAGTTGTCGTTCGTCTGGATGATGTCCGGCAGCGTGCCTGCCGTCAGGTACGTCAGCAGCTTCTGATCGATGTTGGTGCCGGACTCAGCGGTCACCTTCACCGTCAGATTTGGGTTCGCCTTCGTGAACGCCTCCGAGAGCGTCTCGTAGATCTTCACGTCAGCCGGATTCGTCTGGGTGGTGAGGAACGTCACCTCATATTTCTGGGCCGGCGCGGCCGGCGCCGCGGTGGGCTTGGGCGCCTCGGCCGGCTTCGCCGGCTCAGCCGGTTTCACAACCGGAGCCGCCGCCTCCTGCTTTGGCGCCGGCGCGGCAGGCTCAGACTTCCCAGCCGGCGCGGCGGGCGCCGAACACGCCGCCAGAACGCCGGCCACCCCTCCAGCGGCCAGCAACAACAACCGTCGGCGCGGTAGTGTCGCGGAAGCACCAGTCAGCATCGCGAGGTTCCTCCCAGCAGTGCGCATCACATACGGCGCGAAGGCGCGCGCCAGCGTGAGCGTAGCACCCCAGCCCACCGCCGCGTCCACTGGCGGGACAACCACCAGGCACGTTCCGCTTGCAGCGCGCCGCGCAAGACTCGTATACAATAGTCCATAGCGGGTTCGCGCGACGGGACGACTTGGGTGGATCCGGACTAGCCGTGAGCCGCGGCGCGTGATCACGGCGAGCCAGCCGCCCACCACCAGTATCCCACGGCGCGCGCGGAGCTCGGCACTCCCGAACCACTGACGCCCCGACCAGGGCCACACCGCGCACTTGATATCCGGCGCGCCTTGCCGTTCGCCGGAGCAACCGGCCTTCACTCCGGAAGTCCCAGAACCCAGCCCATCCTAGCCAGTCCATCGTAGAAGGATCTTCATGCCGTTTACCCGCCGCCCACGTCGGCGGCTGCCCTTCAAGTCCACCCGTTGGCAGCAGCGCACCCTCGCGTCTCTGTGCCTGCACCTTGCACCAACCGTTCGTAGCTCCCTCACCGCCTGGCTCAAGATCTACGGCGAGACCGGCGAGCTCCCGGGGCTGGCCACCGGCCCGCTCGAGCTCCGTTTCCGCCGCCTCCTGGATCACGCCCAGGCGGACGAGCTCCTCCTCTGGTCCACCCCAGACCGCTGGTCCTCCGGCGCCGGCCTCTCCCTCCGAATCCCGGCCATCGGCCTGGACATGGACTGCCGGTTCGCGGAAGGGCGCCTCCTGGTTGACCGTGCGCGCCCAACGGCAGAGGGTGAGCGCGACCCCCGGCGCTCCAACTCAACCGTCGGCATCGAGCTCAGACCAGACCGCGTGGAGCTGCCCCCGCCGGATGACGCCGACTCCTCCCAGAGCAGCATCAACCTGGAGGCCGCCTTCGAGCGGCTCATCGGACGGCGCTGGTCCGGATTCGTCGGCCCGCTCCGTGAGGCGCTGGAGGCCGAGGCCAAGGATGACCTGGAGCGCGCGCAGCGCCTCGCCGCCGGCTACGCCGCGGCTACGCCGCGCATCGGTGGGCACAGCGAATCAGATCCGTACCGTCTGACCGGCGTAGACGGCGCCTCCGTAGCCGCCTTCGACGAGGGCGAGTGGCTGGACCTCATGGACACTCGCGGTCGGGTCATCTCCTCCGCACGGCTCGTGCGAATCGACCCCGCGGAGGGCGCTCTGGACGTGGACGTGCGTGGCGCCGATCCGCCCAGCAGCGGCACCGTCCGCCCGCGACCCCAGACCCAGATCTTTGCCCAGAAGCGCGCCATCCTAGAGGAGTTGGACAACCCAACCGGTGGGCTCCAGCACGCCGTGCGCCTCGTGGCCTCGCCATCATCCCTCCCGCCCCTGGTCAAGCACCGCCCGCCCAATCTCGTCAATCGCCTCATCGGCCGCAATCGCAGCCAGCTCCGCGCCGTCTCCCTCGCGCTCGGGCTTGACGCCGGCCAGGCGCTCATGGTCCAGGGCCCACCCGGCACCGGCAAGTCCACCACGCTGGCGGAGATCATCGGCCAGATCGTCCTGCGTGATCCAAACGCCACCCTACTCGTCTGTTCGCACTCCAACCACGGCGTGGACAACCTGCTGCTCAAGACTCTGCCCTATCTCGAAGAGGTGCCCGGCCTGGCCATCGCCCGCGTCGGCCTGTTCGACCGCGTGCACCCGGAGGGACGCAAGCATTACGTCCCGCCGGGCGAGGATCTGGGCGCCTACAACGTGGTCTTCACCACGGTGGACGCGCTCGCCCTCCAGACCGAGGCCGGCGCCCGCACCTACGACTACGCCGTGCTGGACGAGGCCAACCGGGCCTCCATCCTGGACTCGCTCATCCCTCTCGTCCGCGGCCATCGCTTCATCCTGGTGGGAGACCATCTCCAGCTCCAACCCGTTCTGTCCGAGGCCGAGGAGCAGCTCCGCCTCGAGCCCGCCGTCGCCCGCACCTCCGCCATCGGCAAGAGCCTCTTTGCCTGGCTGCGGGAACGGCGCTTTCCAGAGGCTGCCACCGTCTTCCTGGAAGAGCAGAACCGCATGCACCCGTCCATTGCGGGACTCATCTCCGAGGTCTTCTACGAAGGGCGGCTCCGTTCCGGCCCGCGCGCACCGCGCCGCCAGGCAGATGTCCCCCTCTTCCCCGCTCCCGTCACCTGGGTGGATACCCAGGGTCTCCACGGCCTGCGAGAAGCCCGCGGCCGCGGCACCTCGCTCATGAACGTGCCAGAAGCACGCCTGGTCACCACCATCGTCCGCCACGTCCTGTCCTCCGCGCCCGCCGGCTACGACGTGGGCGTCATCGCCGCCTACGCGGAACAGACCGCCCTGCTGCGTCGACTCCTCCGCGAGCGCGGCCCCTCCGGGCCGCTCGCCCGCGAGGTCGCCGCGGAGCGCCACCTGGAAGTGGACACCGTGGACGCCTTCGAAGGCCGCGAGAAGGACGTCATCATCGTCTCGCTCGTGCGCAGCAACCGCCGCCGAGACATCGGCTTCCTCCGCCTCATGCAGCGCATCAACGTGGCCCTGTCGCGCGCCCGGCGGTTGCTCGTCGTGGTCGGCGATGCCTCCACTCTGCGCGGAAGCTACTTCGATCGGATCATCCGCTACGTGCGTTCAAATGGCATGGTCATCGCCGGACCCAGGCTGATCGGCCGACTCCTCAACGCCCGCGCCACCGGTACCGAAGGCGGGCGAACCAGCAAGCGCCGCCCGCCCATTCCTCGGCCACAGCGAGCCTCCCGCGCGCAGACCGTCTCGGACGCTGAGATCGAGGCTCCAGTCCCCACCGCGTCCTCCGCCGAGGCGGAGGCACGCCCTGCACCAGCCAAACGCCGCCGACGGCGTCATCGCCGGCGCGGCGAGGCCGGCCGGGCGCAGGGCAGCCAGCCCATTGAGGCCGCCGCTAACGGCGCACTCACCGACGCACTGACTGGCGAAGCAACGTCATCCGCGGAAAGCACGCCCGCGGTGGCCAGCTTCGCCCCGCTTGTCCCAGAATCGCCCGCTCCGGTCATCAGCCTCCCCCCCGCCGAAGCCGCCGCGGTGCCCCGCCGGCGCGGCCGCCGAACGGCCGCCGCGGCTGACACCCCGCCGGTCGTTGAGGCAAGCGCTCCTCCACCCGTGGGCGAGGGGGCTCCCGCGCCACGCCGACGACGAGCCTCCGCGCCGCTGCCAGAGGAGATCTCTGCCCCTCCGGCCGCCCCCGAGCCGGCGAAGCCACGCCGCCGCCGCACCGCCGCGCCCCCGTCGGATCAGCCTGCCACGACGGACACGGCAGTGCAGGCGCCAAAGCCACGGCGTTCGCGCGCCCGCACGGACACCCCAGCGGCCGCCGAGGCAGTGTCCGCGCCGTCGACACCGCCAGTTGAAGCGCTGATCATCAGGCCGTCAGTCCGCCGGACACGGAAGCCAGCCTCCGACGAAGCCACGGCCATCCCGGCCCCACCTCCTCAGCCAGACGCCGAGGTCCCCGCGAAGCCCGTCAGACGACGGCGCGTCGCGCTCGAGGAGGCACCCACCGCCCCGATCAGCGCCGCCCAACCCCCGCCCACCACCCGCGCCAGGCGCGCCAGCACGTCCGCCAATGGCGCCCTCGTTCCAGAAGCCCCGGTTCCCGCCGCGCGCAGGAAGAAGCCAGCCACCGTCGCGCCCGCCGCCGGCAACGGCGATACCCAGCCGGCTCCGCGTCGAAGGACCAAAGCCGCCGCGGAGGCCGTCACCACCACCTCCGCCACCTCGCCCGAGTGAGCTAGCCCATCGTAACTATCGGCGCCCACTCGCCCTGCACTTAGCGGTCCCGCCAGCCGCCGCCGCGGCGTTTATACAGTCGTGCCGGACCTAGGGAGCTGCGCGTTTCGGGGGTGAGCGCGCAGGAATCGAACGCGTCCGGCGGGACAATAGCTTGGCTTACACCCCCGGGACAGCATCTTGACGCGTTCGCGCGCGGCTCAGGCCGCGCCGCCGGCGTATCCCGCCGCGGAGCACCATCCGGCAGGCCTGGATGGTCTGCTGCGTGCCCAGCAGGACGCTGGTGTCGCGGTCGCGGTCCTGGCGAGCGGACAGTTCGTCTGGTCCGACCGGTGCTTTCAGGCACTCGTCGGCAGAGATGGCGCCACGCTCACACACCTCGCGTCCGCGCAGGAGATCGTGGTCCCGGAGCACCGCGCCGCTTTCCAGCGGCGGCTCCGGTCCGGACCACGCAAGCCGGGCCAGAAGACCCTCGGCACGCTTCGCATCGATCTGCTGGGCCCCAACGGACGGCCCGTGCCCGTCGAGATTGGCGTCTCCGCCAGCCGCTTCGGCTCAGCTCGTCAGCACATCCTCGTAGTCAGGCCCGCCTCTACCGCCAACATCCAGAGACGCATGGAATCTCGGGTATCGCGTCTGATCCGCGATACCAGCGACATCATCCTCCTGCTGGACAATGGCGGGCAAATCCTCTGGCAGAGCCCCTCCGTGGAACGCGTGCTGGGCTACCCGCCCGGCGCCCTGGAGGGCACAGATCTCCTCCGACTTCTGCATCCAGAGGACAGTACCGCGGCAGATGACCTGTTGGATGGCGCCCGCCACGCGGCAGAACCGCAGTCCACCTCGGTGGTGCTCCGCGCCCTGGCCGCGGACGGCGAGTGGCGACACCTGGACACGGTAGTCCGGTCTGAGCTGGACCATCCGGATGTCCGCGGCCTGGTGCTGACGGCGCTGGATGTGACGGACCGCAAGAATGCGGAGGACCAGCAGATCCGCCAGGCCTTCCACGACCCGCTCACAGGCCTGCCCAACCGGCTGCTATTCACCTATTGCATCCAGCGTGGGCTGGCCACCGCCCAGCGCGAGCGCGCCGGCGTCGCGGTGATGTTCCTAGACCTGGACAGATTTAAGGTGATCAATGACAGCCTCGGCCACGGCGTGGGGGACGAGCTCCTCGTCGCGCTGGGCAACAGGCTGCGCGCCTGCGTCCGCCCTGGCGACACCGTTGCCCGACTGGGCGGCGACGAGTTCACCATCCTGCTCGAGAACATCACCCATCCAGACGAGGCCGTCGTGGTCGCGCGGAGGATCATCGACCGGTTGTCCGAACCGTTCGACCTGAGCGGTCGCGAGCTGTACGTGACGTCCAGCATCGGCATCGCGCTCGGCAACGCGGACACGTCCACCTCTGATGACCTCATGCGCTTCGCGGACGTGGCCATGTACCGCGCCAAGACCGGCGGCAAGGCACGTTACGTCGTCTTCGACGGTAGCATGCACGCGGACTGGGTCGCCCGGCTGAATTTGGAGACTGACCTCCGCCGCGCCATCGACCGCGGCGAGCTCCGCGTGCTGTACCAGCCGCTGATCAATCTGCGGACCGGCCGCGTCATCGGTGTGGAGGCGCTGGCGCGCTGGCAGCACCCGGACCGTGGCCTCGTCTCCCCGGCCGAGTTCATCCCCATGGCGGAGGAGACCGGCCTGATCGTTCCCATCGGCCAGTGGGTGCTCACCGAGGCCTGTCGTCAGGTGAAGACCTGGCAGCAGCGGCTGAAGCACAGCGAATCGCTCGCCGTGAGCGTCAACATCTCCGCCCGCCAGTTCCAGCAGCCGGAGCTCGTCGAGACCGTCGAGCGCGCCCTCTGGGATAGCAAGCTCGACCCGGAGCTGCTCCACCTGGAGATCACGGAGTCCATCGTGATGGATGACGCCGTATCCACCGGCGGGAAGATCGACGCCATCAAGGCGCTCGGCGTCCGTCTGGACATGGACGACTTCGGCACGGGCTACTCCTCGCTCTCGTACCTCCGCCGGCTCCCGGTGGGGATCATCAAGCTGGACCGCTCGTTCGTCAGCGGGCTCGGGGGCTCGGACCCCACCACGCTCTCCATCGTAGAGGCCATCACCCGTCTCGCCCACGCCCTGGGGATGGAAGTCGCTGCCGAGGGCATCGAGACGGAGAGCCAGCTTCGGCTCCTCTGTGCCGCCGGCTGCGACCGCGGCCAGGGTTACCTCTTCGCCCGGCCCCTGACGGCAGATCAAATCGCCGAGCTCATCCAGAGCGGCCGGTCGTTCACCTCCTTCGTCCGCACCAGCGCGGCCTGACCGCGGACCTCGCTCATAACGCGGGGTCCCCACGACGCTACAATCCGCCCGTGACCGGTGGACGTATCGTCTACGACTCAGACATCGGCCGCACCGACCGATGCCCGCGCTGCGGCAGGCACCTCGACGTGTGCTCCTGCGCGGCACAACAGCAGGTCGCCGGCGGCGATGGCATTGTGCGCGTGTCGCGTGAGCGCAAGGGGCGGGGCGGCAAGACCGTGACGCTGGTGGTGGGCCTACCGCTCAACGCCGAGGGTCTCAGCCAGGTCTGCACGGCGTTGAAGCGCACCTGCGGCGCGGGCGGTACCGTGGAAGGCGGCGCCGTGGTCATCCAGGGTGACCATCGGGAGCGCGCCGCAACGAAGCTGAAGGACCTGGGCTACCGCGTGAAACTCGCGGGCGGCTGACAAAGCCCGTGGCCCGCCGAACGCGCGCCCTACTGGGCGGTGGTGAAGCTCCAGCGGATATCGGGTCCGCCGTTCCACTGGAACCGCGCCGTGTACCGCGTGTTGGGCCTCAGCGCCGTCTTGGGCACCAGCGTGGGGTTGCCAAACGCGTCCACCACGTCCGCGGGCACCACCGGACCGTCCTCCGGACCCTCCGTCAGGCGCGCCAGCGTTGGCGGTCCTGATGGGCGCGTGGTGCCCAGGAGCAGCGTTACCGGATAGCCAAACGGACCCGGCCTCCCATTAGCGTCCACGTGATCGTCGCAGACGCACTCAATGGGCACGCCCGTAGCTCCCGAAGCCGGGTACCACCCGGAGGTCGCCGCCAGGTCGCGCTTCCCGCCAAGATCCATCGTGGCACTGGTCGTGCCGTTAGCTGAATGCTGCCCGTAGCCGGCGTACTGCGCCAGCAAGTCCAGCAGGATCGCGCGGTGGTACACGCTGTCCAGCCAGCCATTCACCACATGCTCCGGGTCACCATCACCCAGCGCCATCACCTCGCCCACGCGGTCCATCGAAGGGAGCCGCCCCACGCCGGCGCGCGACACGCGTCCGCCGGGCGTCTCCGCCACGTACAGTGGCGCTCCGGCCGACTCAAAGTTACCGTCTCGCTGGGCGTTGGCCACATCGTACTGGGCATGCATCCACGCCGCGGTCTCCAGCGCCCCATGCCGTGACAGCGGAAGTGCCCCGGCCTGCGAGCGCGCGGCATTGACCGCGTTCAGTGCCCGCAATGTGAGCTGCTCATCAAGCCTGGGGGCCGGTGTCGGCGCGGGTGCCGCCTCCTGCTGATGCTCCGGCGCGACCGTGGGTGTGGCGGCCGGCACCGTACGCGGCGTAGCCGTGGCAAGGGGTGTCTGCGTGCCGCGCTCGCTGAGAATCGGGGCTGGCCCCGCCGGCTGGGCCGGACGGGATGGCTCCTGCTGCGCTCGTTGGGGCACCGCGGCGCGGGCTCCCGCCGCGTCCGGTTCCGGCGCCTGCGGCGCGGACGCCACGGTGGGCACGGTTGTGGCCGTGCTAAACGAGGCCGGCGTGGCCGTAGGAGCCGCGGAGGTAGGCGGGACAGCCACCGTAGGGAGCGGGATCGGCGTAGGTGTCGCCATAGGCACGATGGCGGAGGAGGCCAGCGCACCGCCGGAGGCACCAGGAGGCGGCGCCTGCTGCACCGCGGGCCGCACCGCTGAGGTATCAACGTATTGCGGCGCGGACGTAGGCGTGACCACCACCGTGATGTACACCGGCGTGGGGTCCGGCGGTCGGGCCGGTGGCGGTGGCGTAGCGGTCACCACCACCACCGGTTGTTGGACAGCCGGCTGGGCAGGTACCGGGGTCGCCGTGGGCTGCGCTATGCTGAGCGGCTGCCCGGACGACCGTCCGTTGCTGGTTGGCGTAGCGGCGGCCCGCGCCTGGCGGGCGCTGTCCGAACCGTCCAGCGCAAGCTGGAAGCTCGCGCCCAAGCCAGCCGCGTCGGCGATCCGGAAGAAGGCCTCGCGAGATTCGGCGCCGTCGTCAGCGGGCAGCCCGCCCGCCGGCGGGAGCACCGCCACGCGGTTTGTGGCAATGTCGTCCACGTAGGGCACAGCCCCTGCCAACGAGGCTCGCCGCACACCGTCCGGACCCACCGCCACGCCGCCGGAGCGTCGGAGCGGACGGAGCTGGCTCGCGCCCGCGGAGGGAGCACCCGCCGCGACGGGTGTGGGTGCGCGGAGCACGCCGCCAATCTCCCGGACAATCGTCGTACCGCGACTGCGCGGCGCCGCGTCCGCCGCTCGCTCCGCGGATGCCACATCCTGGACCCCTAGCCTCGCCACCCCCACCGTGAGCAGAATGCTGGAGCCCAGCCCGGCCAACCCCAGCGCCAACCATCTCCACAATAGACCAGACTGTGCCACCCAGACTCCCCGACGCGAGTTACGCTTGATCCTATTCGTCGGGTAAACGGAAATCGCAGAGCCGGCGGTATGGGTTCGGGCAGCCGGAGGTACCGCTCCTGGCCTGAGACTTACGGTGCCGCTGTCACCTCCCGCCCAGCCCAGCGCTCGTACAGAGTGACCACCGAGGCGTCATCCAGTCTCGCCAGTCCCGAGCCCGCGCCCATGAGGTAAAGCTGCTCCGCGGCGGATGCCAGCGGCGTGGGGAAATGGTGCTTCTTGGCCGCGTCTACTACCAGCCCCATGTCCTTCACGAAGATACTGAGCGCGCTCCGGACGGGCTCGTACCCATGGTCCAGCATCCGTCCGCCCCGATCGTTCAGCATGAATGAGCCCGCCGCGCCGTGCCGGATCACCTCCCAGACCGCCTTAGGGTCCAGGCCCAGCGAGGCCGCGAACCCCAGCGCCTCCGCGGCCGCCGCGATGTGCACGCCGCACAGGAGCTGGTTCACCAGCTTCACAGACTGGCCATCGCCCACCGTGTCACCCACCCGCGTCACATTCGCGCCCAGCCGGTCCAATATCGGTTGGACTGCTTCAAACAGGTCCATGGCCCCGCCCACCATGATCACCAGCTCGCCCGTGCGCGCTCGTGCCACACCCCCGCTCACCGGCGCATCCAGCACCCGCACTCCCACCCGGGCCAGCCGAGCCTCAATCTCCAGCACCGCCGCCGGACCCACCGTGCTCGTCACCACCACGGCGGCCCCCTCTGGAATCGCCGCCGCCGCGCCCTCCTCGCCAAACAGTGCATCCATCGCCTGATCCGGAGACGCAACCATCACGAACACCACGTCCGCCGAGCTCGCGGCCTCCGCCGGCGAGCCCGCCGCACGGACACCAGCATCGCTCAAGGCCGCCGCGCGATCCGCCACGACGTCAAAGGCCACAACCTCATCCACCGTGCCGGCCAGCCGCCGCGCCATCGGATCGCCCATCGCACCCAGACCCAGCCAAGCCACTCGCACCACGTCGCCGCTCCTCCAGACCCGTCCGGGTCAGAACCATCCAGCCGGGCCCATTGTAGGCCGCCGTCCGGCGCGCCGGTCCGTACAATCCCGCGGGAGTCAAACGATGAGCTATCCGCTGCACGGCGTGCGTGTGGTTGCCTTCGAGCAGGCGGTGGCCGCGCCGTTCTGCACGCGCCACCTCGCGGACCTCGGCGCCGACGTCATCAAGATCGAGCGCCCGGACGGCGGCGACTTCGCCCGCCGATATGACAGCGTGGTCAACGGCCTGTCCTCCTATTTCGTCTGGCTCAACCACGGCAAGCGCAGCATTGCCCTGGACGTCAAGCAGGCCAGCGGACGCGCGTTGCTGGACCGGCTGATCGAGACGGCCGACGTCTTCGTCCACAACATGGGACCCGGCGTCGTCGATCGCCTGGGACTGGGCACAGACAGCCTGCGGGCACGCCAGCCGCGTCTTGTAACCTGTGAGATCTCCGGCTACGGGCGGACGGGCCCGTACAGCACACGCAAGGCGTTCGACCTGCTGCTCCAGGGGGAGAGCGGCCTCATCTCCACCACCGGCAGCCCTGATGAGCCGGCAAAGGTCGGGATCTCCATCGCCGATATCTCCGCCGGCATGTACGCGTTCAGCTCCATCCTGGCCGCCCTGCTCAGACGTGAACGGGATGGCGAGGGCTGCCACATTGAGACCACCATGCTGGACTGTCTGGCGGAGTGGATGGCCGCCCCCGCCTACTACTGGATGTACGGCGAGAAGAAGCTCCAACGGGCCGGCACCCGCCACAATATCATCGTGCCGTACGGCCCGTACCGAGTCGGTGGTGGCCAGTCCGTCAACCTGGCCGTTCAGAACGAAGGTCAGTGGGTTCGGCTGTGCCAGGTGGTCCTGCGTCGACCCGAGCTTGCCACGGATCCGCGCTTCGCCACGGCGGAGGCGCGGGTACGGCACCGCGACGCGCTCGAGCCCCTCATAGAGCAGATCCTCGGGCAGTACGACCGGCCACGGGTGGAACAGATGCTGGAGGAAGCAGATGTGCCGTTCGGCAGCCTCAACGAAGTGGATGGGCTCGTGGAGCACCCCCAGCTCGCCGCACGCCATCGCTGGCTTACCGTGCAGAGCGAGATTGGCCCCCTCCGCGCCATCGCCAACCCGTTCAACCTGTCGGACGTGCCCCAGCGGGCTGACGCGGTGCCCGCGCTCGGCGAGCACACGGAGGCGGTGGCGCTAGAGCTCGGCTACACCGCTGAGGAGGCGCGCTCGCTCGCCGCGGTCGTCTCCCGCCCAGGCTGACGCGTCGTGGGTCGCGCGCCTCAGCCACCCTCGCCCGCATTGGTGGAAGACGATTTTCGCCGCGTCGTCGTGGTGGGCACCAGCAGCACCGGCAAGTCCACGCTGGCCTCCACGTTAGCGCGCCGGCTCGACGTTTCGTTCATCGAGCTTGACGCGCTGCATTGGGAGCCGGGCTGGCAACCGGCCGATCGTGAGGTCTTCCGAGCACGTGTGCAGGACGCCACAGTCGGTGATCGGTGGGTGGTGGCGGGCAACTACAGCGCCGTTCGAGATCTCGTCTGGCCGCGCGCCACCCTCATGATCTGGCTCGATTACTCGCTGCCCCGCATCCTCTGGCAGCTCACCCGCCGGACGTTCGCTCGCTGGTGGAACCAGGAGCTGCTCTGGGGCACCAACCGCGAGCGCCTCTGGGACCACTTCCTCACCCGCGAGTCGCTCTACTGGTGGGTCCTGAGCTCGTACCACCGGCGTAAGCGCGAATACTCAAGCCTCCTGATGGCAGATTCGCGTGGCAGCTTCAAGATGATCCGCTTCGGCTCGCCGCGCGAAACAGCGGACTGGCTCAGCACCGCCAGCCAGATCGCCAGTCGAAGTTCGACCGAATAGAGGATGCGTCGCCTCGATAGACCCTGTTATCGTCCGATCCGTTCCTGAGGAGGTGCGCCCTACATGGACGGCTTCAAGAAGTTCCTGCTTCGCGGTAACGTCGTGGACCTGGCAGTCGCGGTGGTGATCGGCGCCGCGTTCGGTGAAGTGGTGAAGGCGCTCGTCGCCAGCTTCATCACCCCGTTGATCGGTGCCTTTGGCGGCCTGCCAGACTTCTCGGCCTGGGCATTCACCATCAATGGCAGCAAGTTCGCCATCGGCGCGTTCATAAACGCCCTGCTTTCCTTCGTTGTCGTGGCCGCGGTCGTCTACTACTTCGTCGTCATGCCGCTCACCAAATTGATGGAGCGGATGGAGCCGCCAAAGGCGCCGGAGCCAAAGACCAAAGAGTGCCCCGACTGCCTCAGCAAGGTGCCGGTGGGCGCCCGAAAGTGCGCATTCTGCGCCTCAGCACTCGCCGCCTGACCACTACTGTCATGCGGGGCGCGCCGGGGGCGCGCTCCGCTCCTACCTCCGCCCTGGGTCGGACGGCGGCGACCTAGGCGCGGAACAGCCACTCCGCTACAAGGAGTTGCAATCGTCTCGGCGCCAACCCGGTGGCGAAAGCCACCAGGCGGTTGGTCAACCCAGGCACAACCACCCGTTCGCCGCGGTCCAGCGCGCCCAGCGCATCAGCAACCACCCGTTCGCGCGGCGTATCCCGCAGATGGCGGAAGCGCACGGCAGATCCCGTGGCACCCCGCCCAAATCGCGTATCCGATACCGGGCCGGGGCACACCGCCAGCACCCGCAGGCCGGACCCGCGGCACTCCTGCCAGAGCGCCTCCGAGAACGAGACCACGAACGCCTTGCTCGCGGCGTACACCGCGAAGTTGGGCAGCGGCTGAAAGGCCGCCGCGGAGGCCACGTTGATGACGGCGCCCTCGCGCCGCGCGGCCATCGCCGGCACGAACAGACCGGTCAGCGCCACCAACGCCTCCACGTTCACCCTGATCATCTCGAGCTGGACGGCGAGCGGGGCGGTCCGGAATCCGCCCAGCACTCCCAGGCCAGCGTTGTTCACCAGCACGGATGGCGTCACACCCGCGGCCAAGACCAAGCTGTGGAGCCGTTCGGCCGCTCCGCGCTCCGCAAGGTCCAGTGGGTGCGCCGTCACACGCACGTCGTACGCGGCCTTGATTTCAGCCGCCACCGCGTTCAGCCGCGCGCTGTCGCGGCCGCATACCACGAGGTCCGCGCCACGCGCCGCCAGCTCGCGCGCGAACGCCTCTCCGATGCCAGAGGACGCCCCGGTGACCAGCGCCAGCCGACCTTGATACGCAAGGGGACGTGACAGCATCAAGCCGATTGTGGGTGCGCGGACTGACCGCCCGGATCAGTCGCGGGGCACCCCCTCCAGGTACGTGGTGGCGGACCGGAAGAACTCATCATGGTTGTACGGCGAGGTCGCCAGGGTCCTGGCCGCCGCGGATCCGCGGTTCACCACCCCATGCGGGGTTCCCGGTGGGATGGTCACGGTGTGCTCGCCATCCACCAGGATCGTCTCAACGCCTAGCCGGAACGTAAGCTCCCCCTCCAGCACCACGAAGCTCTCCACGACCGGATGGTGATGCAGCGGGATCTCCGCTCCGGGATCAAACGTCAGCTCCTCCACGAACAGCTCAGTCACGCCGTCCTCGGTCCCAACGTACGGTCGTCTTCGCATCCCCGGTCTTGTCGGAATCTCGCGCGGCGTACCCAGCCCCCGAACCCCGCGTCGTGCGTGCGCACCGTCAGACACAGCCACCTCCTACCGACGCGCGGGGTCAGGTCACGCGGCGGATCGCCGCGGCAACCTCATCCGCCCCGGGCAGCACGTACCGCTCCAATGGCGGGCTGAACGGCATGGGCACGTCCCGTGCGCCCACCCTGACCACCGGGGCATCCAGCTCGTCGAACAGCTCCTCGCCGATTCTCGCCGCGATCTCCGCGCCCACGCCGGCGGTCCGCACCGCCTCGTGCGCCACCACCACGCGGTGCGTCTTGCGCACCGACCGGGCGATGGCGTCCCAATCCAGGGGGCGTAGGCTACGCAGGTCGATCACCTCCGCATCCACACCATCTGCCGCAAGCCGCTCCGCCGCCTCCAGGCAACGATGCACCATCAACGAGTAGCTCAACACCGTCACCTGCGAGCCCGGTCGTCGGACCGCCGCCTTCCCCAGTGGGACGAGATACTCGTCCGTGGGGACCTCGCCCCGAGTCTTGAACAGGGACTTGTGTTCGTAATAAAGCACCGGATCGTCGTCGCGGATCGCCGCCTTCAACAACCCCTTCGCATCGTACGGGGTAGACGGCATACACAGCTTCACTCCTGGCGTGTGCAGCATCCACGCCTCGAGGCTCTGCGAATGGTGGGCCGCCGCGCTGTTGATGGCCCCATCCGGCATCCGCAGCACCATCGGCACGCTGCACTGCCCGCCGAACATATACCGCGCCTTCGCCGCCTGGTTCACCACCTCGTCCATCGAGCAGGTGATGAAATCCGCGAAGTGCATGTCCACCACCGGCCGGGCGCCACACAGCGCTGCCCCAACGGCGGCGCCCACGATGGACGTCTCCGAGATCGGCGTGTCCAGTACCCGTTCGATGCCGAACTGCTCCGGAAGATCCTTGAACTGACCAAACACTCCGCCCTGGATCGCCATGTCCTCCCCAATGACGAAGACCAGCGGGTCGCGCCTCATCTCCTCGCGCATGGCCATCAGGGTGGCCTCCGTAAACGAGACCTCAGCCATAGCCCGTGACCTTGAGCGTCGACGGGGGGGATACGTACACGTCATCGAGCGCGTCCTCAGAGTCCGGCAGCGGGCTCTGGCGCCCAAACTCGACCGCCGCCTCCAGCTCCTGCTCCACCTGACGGTGCATCTCATCTAGTTGGGCCAGGGTCACCGTGCCCTCGTTCAGCAGCCGCCGACGCTGCGTCAGAATCGGGTCTCGGGCTTTCTGCGCCTCCACCTCATCGGTGGTGCGATAGAGCTGCGGGTCCCCCACGTAGTGGCCGCGCATCCGATACGTCAGCGCCTCAATCATGGCCGGTCCACGCCCCCCGCGGGCCGCGGCCACCGCGTCCCGCACAACCGCGTAGACCGCCTCCACGTCGTTGCCATCCACCGTGAAGCCCGGCATACCGTAGCCGGCCGCCCGGTCAGCCAGCCGCGACACCGCGGAGGCCGTCGAGATCGCCGTGGTGGAGGCGTAGCCGTTGTTCTCGCAGAAGAAGATCACCGGCAGCTTCCACACCGCGGCCAGGTTCATCGCCTCGTGGACCGGGCCCCGATTGCTGGCGCCGTCGCCGAAGAAGCACAACGCCACCTGGTCGCTTCCCCGCAGCCGGGCCGCGATCGTCGCCCCAACCGCCAGATTGGCGCCGCCGCCCACCACGCCATTCGCGCCCAGCATCCCCACGGAGAAGTCGGCGATGTGCATGCTCCCGCCCTTCCCTCGGCAGGAGCCGGTCTCTTTGGCGTAGAGCTCGGCCATCATACGGTCCATCGGGGCGCCCTTCGCAATACAGTGCCCGTGTCCGCGATGCGTGCTGGTGATGTAGTCGTCCGTCCGCAGCGCGGCGCAGGCCCCCGCCGCGCAAGCCTCCTGGCCAATGGACAGGTGGATGAACCCGGGCATCTCGCCCGCCAGGAACAGCTCCTCCGCCCGCTCCTCGAACCGTCGAATCCGGACCATCGTCCGGAGCAGCGCGACGCGCTGCGCGCTCGAGATACGCTGCGCGCTAGCCTCAGTAGTCACGTCGGATGACTGCCCCCGCGATTGGTGGCGCGAGTATAGCAGCGACCCGTTTGGCTACTCAGCCAGTAGCTCGTCCCAGGTGCGAGCCTCGAACAACCGCTCGGTCGCTCGCTCAATGGTCGTCACGTCGCGCAGGGACTCGATCCGCGTGCGGACTCGCTCGTCCGGTGCGCCCAGCCGCCGCGCGCCAAGCCTCATCAGCAGCAGCCTCGCCTCTTCAGCTCGGCCTTCGGCTCGGCCCTCGGCTCGGCCCTCAGCTCGGCCCTCCCCCAACCACTCCTGAACGATCGACGATTCGCGGGCGATCTTGTCCAGCATACCCACTCCCTCCAGCGCCCGCCGCACGAGTTCAGGCGCGAATCGTATCCCCATGAGGATAGCAGTCTCGGTCCAGATGTCGGTGGCCTGCTCCACCGGTGCTTCCCTCAGACGGCCGGCGATGGTGGACAGAACGCTTTCCAAATCGGCTGGCGCCACTCGCGCGAGTGGCGCCAGCGGCAGCGTCTCGATGTCGCCTGCCAGGATCGCGTCTACCGACTGCTCCCACGCCCGAACGACTGACCAACGGAACGAAAGGTAGTGTCCACTGATCGCGTTGTGCCGTTCAAAGGCTCCAGACATGCGTGGACCATCGGCCTTTGGGGAGAGCAACAGCGCAATGCTGGCCACGTCAACACGGTCGTCCGTCTCCCTGTCCAGCAACGCCGCGGCGTACTGAAACATGCGCCTGGGCAGCGTTGCGTCGTATCCGGACTGGATCTCCACCTGGATGATCACGTGCGGATCGTCGTGGACCCGAATCACCTTGTCCGCCAGACGGCGAACCGTCGAAAGATCTGAATCCATGACTGACACCGGCGCGTTCACCGAAACACCCAGGTAGCGCAGCCAGGCCGTTGGACTCGCGTCAATGAGCCGCTTGGTCGTCGCGTCGTAGCGGCTGCTCACGTTTCCCACCCAGCATCGAGACACACGGACACGTTCCCCGCCAAAACGTGGTACACCTGCCGCATGAGCGTGATCCTAAACATCGACGACCTCCGCCGGCGAGCGCAGCGCCGCCTGCCGAGGGCGCTCTTTGACTACATCGACGGTGGCTCCGACGACGAGCGCACGCTTCGTGCCAACCAGGCCGACTTCGCGCGCTACACCTTCCGCCCCCGCGTACTCGTGGACGTATCCCAGCGCGACCAGTCCACCACCGTGCTCGGTCAGAGAATCGCCTCGCCGTTCATCCTCGCGCCCACCGGCTTCACCGGAGTCTTCTGGCCACGGGCGGAGGTCGAGGCGGCGCGAGCCGCGGCCGCCAAGGGGCTCATCTTCACGCTCAGCACCATGTCCATCGCCTCGATCGAGGAAGTCGCCGCCAACGCACCGGGCCCGCTCTGGTACCAGCTCTACGTCTGGCGCGACCGCGAGATCGTGCGCTCGCTCATCGAGCGCGCCCAGACCTCAGGCTACACCGCGCTCGTGGTCACCGTGGACACCCCCGTGCTCGGTCAGCGTGAGCGTGACTCCCGCAACGGCCTCATCCTGCCCCCAAGAATCAGCGCCCGGAACGTGCTGGACTCCGCCCGCAAGCTCTCCTGGCTGCGCGGCCTGCTCGGCCACCCCCGACCCACCTTCGGCAACTTCGTGGGCACGGCCGGCGTCAACCACGACGCCATCTCGCTGGCTAGCTTCACCACCCAGCAGTTCAGCCCTGCTGTGAGCTGGGACGATCTGGACTGGTTTCGCACCATCTGGAAGGGCCCGTTGGCCATCAAGGGCGTGATGTGCGCGGAGGACGCCGAGATCGCGGTTGATCGCGGCATCGACGCCATCATCGTCTCCAACCACGGCGGGCGACAGCTTGACTCGGCGCCCTCCACCATCGAGGTGCTCCCCGAGATCGCGGATGCCGTCCGCGGCCGGGCCGAGGTGCTGCTGGACGGCGGCATCCGTCGGGGGTCAGACGTAGTCAAGGCCGTGGCACTCGGCGCCCGGGCCTGCCTGGTCGGCAAGGCATTCAACTACGGCGTCGCGTCGGATGGACAGCGCGGAGCGGAGCGCGCGATCGACATCCTCAGCACTGAGATTGATCGCACGCTCGCACTGCTCGGTCGTCCCACGCTAGACAAGCTCGATCGCTCCGCCGTGCGCCTCCGCCTGAGCTCTCCAGACTAGCGCGCCCAACGCCTGCAACCCCGGGCGGCCGGCCCGTGTTTCAGGTCCAGGCGGCGGCTCGGACGCCCCGCCTGGGGCGGAAGATGGGAGAGCTTCGACCAATACGATTCGGCGTCATCAACGAGCAGATTCCCCAGCCATCCACCTGGATGGAGCGGGCGCGGCGTGCTGAGCAGCTCGGCTACTCCACCTTTCTGCTGCGTGACCACGTCGCGCCGGACTTCTTCGGCGAGCAACTGGCGCCATTCAGCGCGCTGGCCATGGCCGCGGCCGTCACGTCTTCGCTGCGCGTTGGGACCATGGTGTTGGGCAACAACTATCGTCACCCGGTCATACTTGCCAAGGAGGCGGCCACGCTCGACTACCTCTCCGGGGGTCGCTTCGAGCTCGGAATCGGCGCCGGGTGGCTGCGGTCGGAATACGAGCAGATGGGACTACCGTTTGATCGGGCCGGAGCGAGAATCCACCACCTCGAAGAGACGATCGAGGTGCTCAGGTCGCTGTTTACTGGGGCGCCCGTCCACTTCCAGGGCCACCACCACCGACTCAACGGCGCCACCTGCTCCCCGCTGCCCACGCAGCGGCCGGGGCCCCCGCTGATGATGGGCGGCGGCCATGAGCGGATGCTGCGCCTGGCCGGGCGCCTGGCCGACATCGTGGGCGTCATGACGGTCTCCGTCGCGAGCGGCGCGGTTGAAGACGATCCGGAACGACGACGCCGCCCGGCGATCGAGCAGCAGCTTGGCTGGATCAGAGACAGCGCCGGTCCACGCTTCGGCTCCATCGAGCTCAGCCTGCTCCCCACGATCATCCAGGACGCGGATCGGCAACGGGCCACGCAGACGCTCATCGAGCAACGCGGCTGGAGCGGGCTCTCCAAGTCCGACGTCTGGGGCATGCCGGCAATCTTCATCGGCACGGTCAACGAAATCTGTGAGCAACTACTCGAAGTCCGGGCATCGTTGGGCTTCAGCTATTTCGTCATATCCAGCGATCGAATGGAAGCGCTCGCGCCCATCGTGGAGCGTCTCGCCGGGACTTGAGGGCGCGCAGGCGGACCGCTGCCCAGGCCCGATCGCCTATCCTCATCGCGCATCGCCGCTCGGCGCGGCTGCCTACCAACGATCGCGATGGAGAACGAACCATGCAGAAAGTGGGAGTGATCGGCCTGGGCAATATGGGTCGCCCAATCGCCAGGAACATCACCCAGGCCGGATTCGACGTCACCGTGTTTGACGTGAATCCGGCGGCGATTCAGACCCTGGTCCAGCACGGCGCAAAGGCGGCAGCGCGGCCCGCGGACGTCGCCATGGGAGCAGACCTCGTCATCACCGTCCTGCCTGATGGTCCGGACGTAGAGGGCGCGGCGCTGGGCGAGGAGGGCATCTACTCGGCCGCCCGCGAGGGCATGATCCATGCCGACTTCAGCACCGTCCATCCGCGGACCAGCCTGAAACTGTTCGAGGAGGCCAAGAAGCGCGGGCTGCGCGTGCTCGATTCGGCCATGGCCCGCTCCGTGGCCGAGGCCGAGAAAGGCGAGCTCGTCTTGATGGTCGGCGGCGACGAGGCGGATCTGGAGGCGGTGCGGCCGGTCCTCTCGAAAATCGCCACGGATATCCTCTACTGCGGGCCAAACGGCTCCGGCGCCACCATGAAGCTGATCAACAATCTGCTCGGCGGCGTCATCGTGGCGGCCAACTGCGAGGCTATGCTGCTGGGCCTGAAGGCCGGGCTGTCCCCCGAGGTGATGATGAAGGTACTCACCACGACCGGTGCCAACAACAACATGTTGCGCGGCGCCGTGGGCGGACGGGTCCTGACTGGGCATTTCCAGCCGCCGTCGTTTGCGCTGGACCTCCAGTACAAAGACGCCCGGCTGGCGCTTGACCTCGCCAGCGACGTCGGAGCGGCCATCCCCCTGGGAGCGCTGGTCCAGCAGATCCGCGGCGTCGCCAAGTCCAAGGGCAAGGGACGGTGGGACACCTCGTCCATCGTCACCGTGTTCGAAGAGCTCGACGGGGTCGAGCTTCGGTCTGGCAAGTAGCGGAGCGGGGGCGTCGGCATGACGCCCCCGCGCAACCGTCACCAGTCGGGACGGCGCCCGGCGATCACTTCTTGAGTCGTGCCTTCACGGAGTCCGGCAAGGGAGTATCAACCTGCGGCGAGCGAAGCTGCGCCAGCATGCCACCGTCCACCGCGATGACCTGCCCAGTGATGTAGCTGGAGTCGTCGGAGGCAAAGAACACCGCGGCGCCTGCGATATCCGCCGGGTACCCCACCCGGCCCAGTGGGATCGTCTGGCCGCGGCGGATCCGCGCCTCCTCCCCCTGGACCTCGTGCTCATCCGTGTGGATCGCGCCGGGCTGGATCACGTTCACGCGGATGCCAAATGGCGCCAGGTCAAGCGCCATCGTGCGCGTGGCCGACTCCATGCCGCCCTTGGTAGCGTCATACGCCGTCATGTACCGGTGGGAGCGAGCCGCGGCGAAAGAGCTGATGTTGATGATGGACCCCGCCTTGCCCTGGTCCACCATGATGTTCGCCGCTCGGTGGCAGTGGAGGTAGATGCTCTTGAGATTCGTCCGGATCACGGTGTCCCAGTGATCCTCAGTCATCTCAAGAATGTGCTGGATGGGATTGGCCCAGCCCGCGTTGTTCACCAGCACGTCTACCGTGCCGTAGGCGTCCAGCGCCCTGGCGAACATCGCCTCCACGTCAGGCTTCATCCCCGCGTCACAGGTCACGGCGAGCGCCTGGCCGCCTGCCGCCCTGATCCTGCCTACCACTGCCTCGAGTTGGGACGCCGTGCGGGCCGTGACCACCACCCGCGCACCCTCCGCGGCCATCCGCTCAGCGATACCGGCACCGATTCCGCGGCCACCGCCGGTCACGATCGCCACCCTACCCTGGAGGATTCCACCGTCGCGAACCATCAGCCCAACACTCCCACGTCCGGCCGGCTCAATCGTCCGACATCGTCCGCAAGCTTAGCACGTGATCTCCGGGCCCACCCGCGCGCCAGCACATCACGGATCGCTCTCGACCTGGGGGCCGTCGACGGAATCAGTGGTGGGGCGGTAAGACCGCGGCTATAATGCGAAAGCCGTCCCCGCCGATAATCGGGGCATGGCTGTGTGGGATGGAAACGCGGTGAGAAACACGCCGGCCGCCGAAACCGATCATGTGCTGTCGCCGGTCGCATGGCCGGCAACTGGCGAGCCGGTCCCCTCGGTTGAAGAGGCACCGGCGCAGACGCGGGGCGAGTCAGCACGCTCGCTCATCTGGGAGGTGGTGCAGACCATCCTCCTCACCGTGGCCATCTTCCTGGCCGTACGGTCCGTCGTGCAGAACTTTCGAGTAGAGGGCGCCAGCATGGACCCCACCCTCCACTCGGGTCAGTACCTCCTGATCAACAAGGTGATCTACGCCCGTACTGACGGGACACCCTTGGACAACCTCCTGGGCCGTGCTGAGAACACCGCCGATCCCAGCTTTATCTTCGGCGGACCCAGGAGGGGTGAAGTCATCGTCTTCCGTGCACCCACCCAGACAGAGAAAGACTTCATCAAGCGCGTCATCGGGCTGCCGGGGGAAACGGTTCGCATCGTCGGTGGCCAGGTGTTCGTCAACAACCGCCCCATCGACGAGCCCTACATCGAGCACCGCGCCACCTACGATCTAGACCAGAAGACCGTGCCGCCAGGGTCCTACTTCGTTCTGGGTGATAACCGCCCCAACAGCAGCGATTCGCACCTCGGCTGGTTCGTACCTGCCAACAACATCATCGGTCGGGCGTGGGTCAGCTACTGGCCCCCGACGTACTGGGGCGTGATGCCGGTCGAGGCCTACGAGCGCTAAGTTCGGCGCTCGTGTCCGTCGTCAACGCCGACTGAATAGCCGCGCGTACGAGGCTGTAGTAGCGTCGGCCACCACGTCAGCGCTCACCCCCCTGATGCCCGCCACCGCCTCGCACACCTCTGCCACGTCAGCGGGCGTCGTCGTCCGACCCGGCAGTGGATAAGTGTCAGTCTCCAGGAGTAGCGCCTCCAGCGGCAGGGAGGCCACCGCTTCCAGTAGCTCAGCGGGCCACCCACGGATGACCGGCTTACCCACGCCTATCTTGAGCCCCAGTTCCACGTAGGCGCGCGCCAGGTCCGGACCACCGACGAAGTAGTGGACCACGCCCCGCGGCCGCCCTCGGCGCCGCAAGGCATCCATCACGTCAGCGTGGCCGCCCACCGCGTGGAGCACAATCGGCAGGCCGCACGCCTCGGCCACGTCCAGCATCGACTCGAACACCGCGCGCTGGCGCGCTGCGTCCGCTTCACCCGTGTCCAGCCCAATCTCGCCAATCGCGCACACGGAACGGTGGACCGCCATCCGAGAAACCGCCTCACTCACGCCCCGAACGTCATCCACCGCCACCGCTCGCGACGGATGGATGCCAACCGCGGCGTCCACACCCGGCACACGCTCCGCCAGCGCAACCGCCGCTCCAGACGAGTCCAGATCAACACCTACCGTGAGCGCGCGCTGGACCCCCAGTGAGCGTGCTGCACGCAGCATCCGAGCAACCGCGTCGGGCTCATAGCGATCCAGGTGGGTATGGCTATCCACGAGCTGCGGATGACGAGCATCATCAGCGGATTCGTCTCTCGTCATCCCGCGCCCATCCAGGGCAGCTCCATCTTATGAGGGCGAATTGGCACTTCTTCACGCTACGCTCCGTTGAGGCCTTGTAGCAGCGATCAACAGAGCCGCGTCGAAAAGTATCAACAAACGGCGCATTCGGTCGATGACTGCTATGTCGGGGCGGGCACCCTGACGACGCCCGGGTACGGATGCGCGGGGCGAGAAAACACAACACAGATGCTCGTGGGCGAAGGACCGCGCACGTGCCGTTTTCGGGGTCGGCATGTCTGCATCACGTCTTTGCGTGGCGCGTTGGCGTCGCGCGTTCGGCCTCTCGGCGTTCGTCGCCGTGGGGCTTGTCTGCCAGTTGTTGGCGCCCGGTGGCGCGCCCGTCGTCTCAGCCGATGGACCACCGCCACCACGACGATCCTCCGTGACAGACGCGCCGACAGTGGCGCCTGTCACACCCGCGTCAGCCGCTGAGGCGTCAGATGTCCGTCTAATCGTCGGGCTGCGCCCGGGCACCCGCGCGGCCGAAGCGGACAGCGCGCACCAGCGCGCCGGTGCGACCCGCGTTGCCCGGATCCCCCAGCTTGGCGCCGAAGTCGTGACGGTATCGGCCGCTCAGCGAGATGTCTCACTCGCCTCCTACCAGCAGGAGGGCCGCGTGACGTACGCTGAAGTCGATCATCGTGCCGCCGCGACCGAAGTGCCGAACGACCCGGGCGCCGGTTCTCAATGGGGACTCAGCAAGTCCGGCGCGTACTGGGCCTGGGACGTCACTCAGGGGAGCCCAGCAGTGAAGATCGCCGTGCTCGATAGCGGCGCGGATCTGGGCCACCCTGACATCGCCACCAAGATCGCCGGATCCGCGAACTTCACCTCACTCTCCGCCGGCAGTTGCCCGCTCAATCCCGCGGCCGTCGCAGACGTGTACGGACACGGGACCCACGTGGCAGGCATCGCCGCCGCCGCCACAGGCAACGGGGTCGGAGTCGCCGGCGTCGGTCGCAACAGCTCGCTGTTGATCGGTAAGGTCCTGGCGGATGACGGCCTCGGCTACTACTCCTGGATCGCCTGTGGCATCACGTGGGCCGCGGACAGCGGTGCAAAGGTCATCAATCTGAGCCTCGGCGCCACCTACCCGTCCACGCTGCTGGAAAACGCGGTCAACTACGCGGCCGGCAAGGGTGTGGTTGTCGTTGCCGCCGCGGGCAACTCCGGTAGCACCACCCAGTTCTACCCCGCGGCCTACGGGAACGTGATCGCGGTGGGCTCCACCAACACCTCTGACCAGCTCTCCAGCTTCTCAAACCGTGGCGGCTGGGTCTCACTGGTGGCACCGGGCGAGTCCATCTACGCCACGCTCCCGAGAAACCCTAACTCCATGGGCTCGTCGAACTACGGCTGGCTCAGCGGCACCAGCATGGCCTCCCCACACGTGGCCGGCGTCGCGGCGCTGGTCTGGGCCGCCGGAGCCACCTCCGCCGCGCAGGTTCGGAGCATCCTTCTCTCCACCGCGGACGCCACGCCTGGCACCAACGTGACCTTCTCCAACGGCAGACTGAATTCTCACCGCGCCGTGCTCGCCGCCAAGGCGTTGCAGCCACCGGCGCCCCCGCCTCCGAGCGGCACGCCCTCGCCCGCCCAGGCAGGTCGCTCGGCCTCCGTGTCGTCAAACGGGTCAGGACCCGTCCTCGCGGCTCCGTCGCCACGACGATAGCCCGAGCGGACCACACGGAGACTCCACGGGGCGGGTCTCCCGAGCTCACACTCGGGAACACCCGCCCCGTTTCGCTCTTTCTGCGGCCGCGGTGCGCGGCCTGACTACTGCCGGGGCCGCTCGCCCAGCGTCACCTGAACGTCCCGCTGCTGTCCATCGCGGACGATCGTCAGCGTAACGGTCTCGCCGGCCTTCTTGTTCAGCTCCAGGTAGGCAACGAAGTCCTCCGGCCGCTTCATCTGCTGGCCGTCAATGGCGGTCACAATGTCGCCACCACGCGCCACCTGGCGGCTACGCGCCACCTGCGTGCCGCTCCCGCCACGCAGGCCGGCACGACCACCCCCACTATTCGGCTCCACCGTCTGGATAAGCAAGCCCTGCTGCACCGGCAGGCTGAGCTCCTGCGCCACCGACTGCGTGATCTCGGCGGACGCGATGCCCACGAACGGGTGGGCAAAGCTACCCTTCGCCAGGAGATCGGGCAGCACCCGCTTGGCGTTGTTGATCGGGATCGCAAAGTTCACTCCGGACTGTGATCCAGGATTCTGCCCCGCCGGCCCTGCGCTCGGCATGATCCCCATGGTGTTGATGCCGATGACCTCGCCCCGCGCATTCAACAGCGGCCCACCAGAGTTGCCGGGGTTGATGGCGGCGTCGGTCTGTATCGCGTTCACCAGAACGCCCTGACCATTTGGCTCATTGACCATAGGCCGCCGCGCGCTCACAATCCCGGCAGTGATGGTCCGTTCGAGGCCAAACGGGTTGCCGATGGCGATCGCCGTCTCTCCGATCTCCACTTTGTCAGAATCCGCCAGCTTCACTGGGCGCACGAGCTGCGCGGGGATGTTCGCCTTCACCACCGCGAGATCGAACCGGGGGTCCCGCCCCACGAGCTCCGCCGGAATGGTCGAGCCATCCGGCAGCGTGACCTCCAGCTTCTCCGCGTCCTCTACCACGTGGTTATTGGTCAGGATGTGGCCCTTGTCGTCGATCATGATGCCGGACCCTATGCCACGTGGACGGGTCTGCGCCTCATTGCGGAAATCCGGCGGGACCGCCGAGCTGACAACCGCCACTACCGACGGGCTCACGTCCTTGTACACCCGCACCGTGGCCTCAGCGGCCTGCGCCGCGGGGGCCGCCGCCGCCACCGGAGCGGCCGGCACGGCCAGCACCTGGGCCGCCGGCGGCGAACCTGGCGCCCCCATCACCGCCACCGTCGACTGCGCAACCTCGACGGCCGGCACAGGGGATGAGACGGCCGCCGTGGGTGTCAGCGCTCCTGACCGTACGGCGTCGCAGCCGGCAGCCAACAAGAGTGTGCTGGCGGAAGACACCACCGCGATGAGCAAGACCTTGAATGTGTTCATCGAGACTCACCTCGAACGAGGTCAACAGATTCATTTGCGGGCACCGGCGGCCTCGCGCGAACGCCGCGCGGCACCCAATCGGTAGTGTGCCACCGTCCTGGAGCGCCGTCTGCGGTTTTTAGCCGGTGCTTACCAGTTCCTTACCAAGCTCTTATTTCCACTGAGTACGCGGCGGGAGCCTCGGCCGCCTGCCCGTCCGGAAATGAGGTAGAAACACCGGGTTGGGAGGGCAAGATGCCAACCGTCGATTCCCAGGTGCATATCTGGACAGGGGGCGCGCCCACGAACCCCACCCACCGCCAGGTTCACAGCTTCACGGCCGATGAGCTGCTCCGCGAAATGGACGCGGCCGGTGTTGACGCCGCCCTGATCCACCCGCCGGGCTGGGACCCCAATGCCAACGAGCTCGCTACCGCTGCCGCGCTCGCGCACCCCACGCGGCTCGCGATCATGGGCAACTTCGACCTGACCAATCCCGACAATCGCCCCCTGGTGCAGGACTGGCTTTCCCGACCAGGCCAGCTCGGCCTGCGCTTCACCTTTCTCCAGCCCCACCAGCGGTCGTGGCCCACGGACGGAACCATCGACTGGCTCTGGCCAGCGGCTCAGCGTGCCGGCGTGCCCGTCGCCATCCACGCCAGCACCTTCCTCCCCACCGTCGGGCAGATTGCGCAGCGGCACCCAGGCCTCAAGCTCATCGTAGATCACCTCGGCGGCATCGGCGGCACCGGCTTCGCCAACGATCCCGCCGCCCTCACCAGGCTGCCGGAGCTTCTCGCCCTGGCGAAGCACCAGAACGTCGCTGTCAAAGCCACCGGCGCGCCCTTCTACTCCCGGGAGTCATACCCCTTCCGAGACATCCACCCCTACCTCAAGGCCATATTTGAGGCCTTCGGCCCTCGGCGCTTCTTCTGGGGGACAGACATCACCCGCATTCGTTGCTCCTGGCGCGAGTGCGTGACGCTGTACACCGAGGAGCTACCCTGGCTCGGCGAGGCGGACAAGCGGCTGGTGATGGGCCAGGCCGTCTGCGACTGGCTGGGGTGGAAGCTGGCCAGCTAGGCGGCCGCCGACGCCCGCGGGAGGCGCGCCGTCACCCACCCCACCGCCCACCCGACGGCCGAGATCGCGACCAGGTTGATCAACGGGTCAGGTGGCAGCCGGTACCGCGGCACGGCGCCCACGGTTCCCGCGCTAATACCGATCAGCGCGACCGCCGATATCGCCAGCACCAGACCCACGCGATAGCTCGGCACCACCGCCGCGAGCGCCGTCCCCGCCAGGAACAGCACCGCCAGCAGAAGCCAGTAGTGCGAGGGGTGGTACAGCCCGTCCAAGAACGCCACGTTGTCGAACGCCGCCTCCTGGCGAGGGCTGGCCGGGCCAAGGTACCGCGCCATGGGGCCGCGCCAGCCGCGGCTCTGCCACAGGTCCCAATGGTACCGCAGGCTCTCGTCCACCTCAGATGTCGAGCCGCGGAAGATCTTGACTACGTCAATCAGGGTGTCCTGGGCGTAGGTCAACGGCCGGGACATGATCGCTCGCAGGGCAATGTCGCGCATGGCCGCGTCCGCCTGCGCTTGCGACAGCTTGGTCTCCTCCATGATCCGGTTGTGGATCCCCAGTCCGGTCACGTCTAGCTGGGGCTTAGCCAGCTTATCATCCATCGCCTTCTGGATGATCCTCCGCGCGGTGGCGCGCCTGGGATCAGCATCCACCGCCACCACCAGCGGATCCTCGAACGAATAGTTGGGTCGGTGGATGATCGCCGCGAACGTCACCAGATTCTGCCCGGCCGCGCCCGCGGTCGTGAACGCGCCATGCACCGCCAGATTCCGCAGCATCCAGGGCACCGTCACCACCGCGCATGCCGCGTACAGCACCACGCTGGCAACAGCGACCCGGCGCCAGGACCGCTGGATCAAAAGCAGGGCTGGCGGCACTACGAACAATAGGATCTGGCCCGCCGAGCGGGTCAGAATGGAGAGCCCAATGGCCAGGCCGGCCGCCGCCCACCAGCGGACACCACCGCGCTTCAATGCCACCACCACCAGCAGCGTGGCCAGGATGAACGTGAAGGTGAAGAGCGCCTCGCTCATCAAGAAGTGCTCCCACCGCATCATCGGACCACAGATCGCGCCAATCAGCGCCGACGCCACGGCAACCCCGCGGCCGTACACGAGCACCCCGATCGCGTACGTCATCAGCACCACCATCGCGCCCATCAGGTGCTGCACCCCGATGATTGGCACGAAGCTCGTCGTGCCCAGCACGCTCTGGATCGCGATCACCATCGCCGAATACGCCGGCGGGCGCTTCAGTGACAGCGTGAACCCGTTACCGCTCAGGTAGTCGTGAACCGGCTGGTAGTACTGCAGCGAGTCACCGCCGATAAACACCGGCGCCCAGTACAGATACAGCATGCGGGGCAGCAGCGCGGCCGCGAACACCAGCACCGGCAGCGCAACGGCCCAGGCGTCCACCGTGACCCGGCGGCGTTCCAGCGAGCCGACGGTCACCCCGGCCGCCGTGGAGCCTGATGCTGCCAACGTACTCCACCTTGAACCGGCCCGTCCAAGCAGGCCCTGATCGGAGGATAACCGGGCCGGCAAGCCGCGATCAACGCTGAATCCGGTCGCGCGGTCCCGTATCCTCTACTGTCGCGCGGCGTGGGCCGACGAGATCAAGCTGGGCTCCAGCTTTCCATGAGGGACGGGTGCATGCCACACGTGGCAGTAATCGGAGCAGGCGTGCTGGGGCTGGCCGGCGCCAGGGCGCTGGCGAGCGGCGGCGCCAGGGTGACGGTCTTCGAGGCCCAGCCCGAGGCCGGCGGCCTCGTCTCCGGCTTCAAGGTGGGCCCCTCCTGGTTCGACAAGTTCTATCACCACCTGTTCCAGAGCGATACCCGAATGATCGCCCTCGTGGACGAGCTCGGACTCGGCGGCCGCATGGTTTGGGGCAAGCCCCCCACCGCTCTGCTGCGGGACGGCAAAGTACTTCGACTGGATGGCCCCGTCGAAGTCCTGTGCTTCTCACCGCTCTCACTGCCCGGGCGGATCCGCCTGGGTCTCGGCGCGGCCATCCTCAAGGCTCTGCCCAGCCCCGCGCTGCTCGAGGGAAAGCGCGCCGCGGCGTGGCTGCGAACCTGGACCGGCACCGAGGTGTACGAGAAAGTCTGGCGGCCGCAGCTCGAGGGCAAGTTCGGCGGGGCCGCGGAAGAGATCGCCATGCCCTGGTTCTGGGCCCGCGTGCACGACCGCACGCCGCGTCTGGGATACCTCCGTGGCGGTTTCCAGCTCTTCTACGAGGCCCTGTTGGATGATCTCCGCCGCCGCGGCGCCACCGTGAGCCTGAGCTGCCCCGTCCAGGCCATGGAGCAACAAGGCGACCGCGTGCGAGTTGACACGGCCCTCGGCTCGGAGGCGTTCGACGCCGTGCTCTGCTCGCTCCCCACCCGGGTCTTCATGCGGGTCACTCGCGGGCTGCCGGCGGACTACCTGGACCGCTTTGGGCAGACCGGCGACCATTACTCCGCCCACTGCGCGGTCCTGGAGCTAGACCGCCAGCTTCAATCTGCCTACTGGGTCAGCATCGCCGATCCTGGCTATCCGTTCCTCGCGCTCGTGGAGCACACAAACTGGCTGCCCACGGCAGACTATGGTGGCAGCCACATGGTCTACCTGGGGAACTACCTCCCGCCCGACCACGAGCTCCTCACGCTCAGCCAGGCCGAGATCCTGGATCGCTACCTGCCCGCCCTGTCGCGCATCAACCCGCGCTTCGACCGCTCGTGGGTGAAGGCGGTGCACATGTTCGCCGCCCCCTTCGCCCAGCCCATCGTCCGCGTGGGCTACCAGCAGACGCTGGCGCCCCACATCACGCCCATCCGCAACCTCTGGCTGGCAAACATGGGCCACGTCTACCCGCACGACCGCGGGCAGAACTACAGCGCCATCCTGGGCGAGACCATCGCCCAGCGCATCCTGGCCCACGCGCTCGAGTAGTCGCCCTCTAGAGCGCCAGTCCCCCCACCGGCACCACCCGCGAACCAGCGGCGGACTCGTACGCCGCCAGCGTGGCCGCCAGGGTCTTCAAATTGTCGTGGCCGTCCGAGACGAAAGGTCGGCCGTGGCGGATCGCGCCGGCAAAGTCAGCGATGCAGCCGGCGAACGCCTGGCTGGGCCCACGCCGATCAGTTCCGTAGCGCTCCAGCACCGTGACACCGTCGTTCGTCACGTGCCTGAGCTCAGCCGTCTGGGCATCCAGATGGAGCGAGCCATCGCGCCCCTCCACCAGCGTATCGCCCCCGCCCACGCCCAGCGCGGACGGCCCACGCTCAGATGGGCTAGCCCAGGAAGAATCGATCAGCGTGGTCGCGCCAGACGTGTGACCCAGCACCACCAGCGCCTGGTCCTCACCCGCGATGATCGGGTTCACCCGCACCATCCGCGAGTACACCGTGTCCACATCCCCCAGCACCGACCGCGCCGCGTCTATCCAGTGGATCACCATCTCGTAGACCAGCAGCTTCGGCATCTCAGCAAAGTACGGCTGCTCCGGATTCACCGGGTGGGACCGGTTCATCGGCCGGCGTAGCCCCAGGATCCTCATTGCGTGGACCGGTCCAATGAGCCCCTGGTCCAGGTAGCGCTTGATGTCCAGGTAGCCTGGAATGTGGCGGAACATCTCCAACACCATGAAGCGCACGCCATTGGACTCGGCAATCCGCACGATCTCCTGCGCCTCGTCCATCGTCGGCGCCAGCGGCTTCTGGCACAGCACGTGCTTGCCTTGCCCGGAGATCAACGCCGTGAGCGCCCGGTGCGATTCCGGCCGGGTCGCCACGTCCACGCAGTCCAGCGGCTCATCGCGCAGCATCGCCGCCACGTCCGTGTACACGCGGGGAACGCCAAACTGCCGCGCCCGTTGCTCGGCCTTCTCGCGATCCAGGTCACACACGGCCACCAGCTCTGCGTCAGGGCAAGCCTGCCACGCCGGAATGTGCTGCTGGGAGATGTGGCCGCAACCAATGATCGCCGCGCGGAGCGGCGCACGTTCAGACATTGATGACCCTCACAGATTCAGCCGCCCTCACCCCAGGGCCAGCATCGTCAGGCCCACGCCCCTACGAACGGCGAGTGATACTGCCCGGCGGTCGCCAGCAATGCATCCTGCGCCGGCTGGTCCATTCGCGTGAACTTCTCAGCCGCCGCCAGCACCTTTGGCAGCACGGTCACATCGCCCGTGCTGCACAGCGTCGTCACCGGCTGCGAGAGGACAAACGCCACCGCGCGATCGATGATCGCTTCATCCGTGAAGGGCTCGTACCAGGTGGAGTGGGTCTTCTCGCGATCGCCCCACGGGTCTTTCGCCGCCACCTTAAGAATGTGCACGCCCACGTCCCGTTGCTGGCACGTCTGGAGCAGCGCTTGCGCGTCCGCCCGGTACTCCGGAATGGACCACAGCACAAAGTTGAGTGGGAACATCACCGTATCGAAGTCAAAGCGCCGTAGCGCTTCCAGGTGCGTGCTCGGCGCGTCGTGGGTATGGCCGGTAATCCCCAGCCACTTCACCAGCCCCTCCTCACGGGCCTCGATGAGCGCCTCCAGCGCCCCGCCTGACGCCGTGCACTCATCCAGCGTGTTCATCTTGCCCACCGAGTGGAGCTGGTACAGATCCAGCCGATCCACCCCCATGCGCTCCAGCGAGCGGTGCAGCTCGGCCTTGGCGCCATCCCTGGTCCGCTGCGTCGTCTTGCAGCCCAGGAACATCTGGCTCCGGATCCTGGGCATCCGCGGTTTGAGCCGTAGCTCCGCGTCGCCGTAGCCCGGCGCCACATCGATGTGGTTCACCCCGTGGTCCAGCGCGGTCTGCACCGCCACATCGGCGGTGGCCTGGTCAACCCGCCCAATCGCCGCACATCCCAGCGCCACTACGGTGCTCATGTGCCCGGTCCTACCCAGTCTGCGCTTCTCCACGGCTCACCTCCGGCACGCTACACGGCGCCCAGGAGTGTACTACGCCGCCGGCACCCGGCCGGGCGGCCCGCGCCAGGATCCGCGCGCCCCACGGTGATATCGCATTAGTGCGCCGAATATCAGATGTGTCTCGCGGTGTAGCGCGCCTACGGTGGCTGGCTCGGGACGTGCGAAAATTCGTCGCAATGACATGTCCCTTCTTTCGCCCCACAGCGTTTAAGTCTGGTAGACTGACTGCGTCGGGGGAATGTAGCGGGCACTCATCCACTACTCGGCCACCATCGGCCGCCATCTGGTAGGGGTCGCGTTCAGCGACTTGTCGCGCGTGGAACCACGAACAATCGTCGAGCATCGATGAGACCGCCTCAGACGATTCGCCGTTCTGTCGGGGAAGAGCTGAACGGTGCAACGGCACCACGAGCTTGCTCGCCACGAGCCGCGATCCCTATACGGCCGATTTCGAATCCGTGCGATTTGCCACCACAGTGAACCACCTGGCAGGCAGTCGAGTAGTAACCAGCACGCAGACTGTACTCAGGCATGGCCGCCGCGGCGGGCGCGGCGACGATCGGAGGTAGACAATCGTGGTGAGAACCGTCACGGACTCATCCACACAAGCGGGCGCCGCCAGCGCCCCCGGCTGGGGGGCCGGCCTCCGATTGTGGCTATGGCTCGTCCCAGTTGGCGCGTTGCTGCTCGGTGCACTGAGCTACGTGGTCAGCACCCTCATTCCGCCCACCTACGCCGCCACCGCCACCGTTCTGGTCCAGCAGCAGGCCACGTCTGTCAGCGGGCCCCAGTACCAGGACGTGCTCGCCAGCGAGCGCCTCGCGCGAACCTACGCTCAGATGGTGCTCACCCAGCCCGTGCTGGAGCCCGTCGCCAAACGCGGCCAGACCACCGTGGAAGAGCTGCGCAAGCGCGTCTCCACCCGCGTCCCGCTGGAGACGCAGCTCATCCAGATCACCGCCGAAGATCGCACCGCGGCGGACGCCCAGGCCATCGCCAGCCAGGTCGCGGCCAGCTTTATGGAGCAGGCCCGCGGCGCCTCCGTCAGCACCCTGGTGGCGTCCAAGGAGAATCTCAAGCGCCAGCTCGAGCGCCTCAATGCAGAGCTGGACGAGCTCGCCATCGACGTCGACCGGCTCCGCAGCGCCGTGCTCGCCGGCCGCGCAACCCCTCAGGACACCGCGCTGCTCCAGCAGCTTCAGGCCCAGCTCGGCCAGGCCCAGGCGAATCACACCGCCCTGCTCCGCACGCTCAATGACGTTGAGCTCGCGGAGACCAAGGCCGCTGAGGGTCTGCGGCTCGTAGATCCAGCCACCGAGCCCACCCGGCCGGTCCGTCCAAACTCCATGCTGGTCACCCTGGCCGGCGCGCTGGTAGGCGCCTGCGCCGCCGCGGGCCTGGCCTGGCTTATCAGCGGCACGGCGTCACGCCTTGCCGAATCCTCAGACGCCCCCGCCCCGGCGGCGCCAGCGCCGCAGACGGCCGCGATTCAGCCGGTTCCCGCGCAGGCGGCAGCCGAGCTCAGTCCCTCCACACCCGCACCTGTCGCTGAGCCAGAGCCCCCGGAGCCCGTCCTGGAGACCCGCACCATCCACTCCGCCGAGCCGGCCAACGCCCTGGCCGAGCCCACCACCTGGTCTCTCGTCAACAAGCTCCGCCAGTTCCCGGCCCAGAGTGTCGTGGTCACCAGCGCCGGCAGCCGTGACAGCACCGCCAGCGTGGCCGTCCAGTTCGGGCTCTCCATTGCCGAGACGGGCAAGCGCGTGCTCATCGTAGACGCCAACCTCCAGGAGCCTTCCATCCATGAGCTCTTCGGCGTCCCCAACGCACGCGGGCTCTCGGATCTGCTCAACGGCCGCTGCCAGACCGTAGAGGAAGTCCTCGCGGCCACCGCCGTGCCCAACGTCAGCATCGTCAGCGGCGGCGCGCCAGACCTTCATGCCGCGGACCTGCTCACGTCTGACTGGATGCGGGTGCTCCTCAAGAGCCTCCACCCATACGCCGACGTTGTGGTCCTGGACTCGCCCCCCATCACCCGCCAGCGCGACGGCCTGGAGCTGGCCTCCCTCACGGACGCCGCCGTCCTGGTGGTCGATCGCGGCGCCGCAAACGGCGTGCTCGCGCTCCGCGGTCAGGAGGCGCTGGAGGAAGCCGGAGCCATCCTGCTGGGCGTGCTGGAGGAGGACCCTAGCTCCCCCACACCGGGGATAGAGGCATACGCTGCCCAACCCAGCCGGAGCGCCGCCGAGAATCTGCTATCCGCCTCTGAGACGCCCACGCTGACGTCCGAGACCCTGACCGCGGACGCCAATCGGTCGGAGGTGCGCTGTTGAGCACCATCATCATCGCACCATCCGGTCAGCAGCCCGGGCACCTGCCACAGCCCGTCGCGATCGCACCCGCGTACGGCGCCGCGAAGCGCACGTTCGACCTGCTCGTTGCCTCCGTGCTGGTGGTACTGCTCTCCCCGCTCCTGGCAGCGCTCGCATGCATCGTCAAGGCAAGCTCGCCAGGTCCAGTCCTGTTCCGTCAGACGCGCGTGGGCCGGGGCGGTCAGGCCTTCGAGATGCTCAAGTTCCGCTCCATGCGCGCAGACGCTGACCAGTCCGTTCACGCCGCGCACGTGCGGGGGCGCATTCAGGAAGGTAAGCCTCTGGAGAAGCTCCACAACGATACCCGCATCACCGCGGTCGGCCGAGTCCTGCGCGCCACCAGCCTGGACGAGCTACCGCAGCTCATCAACGTCCTGCGCGGCGAGATGAGCCTGGTGGGGCCACGCCCAGCGCTGCCGTATGAAGTGGAGCTGTACACCCCAGCCATGAGACAGCGCCTCCTGGTCACGCCCGGCATCACCGGGTTGGCGCAGGTCCAGTCCCGCGGCACCGGCACGCTTGCCGAGTACGTCGCGTTTGATCTGGTGTACGTCGCGAACCCAACACTCTGGCAAGACCTGAAAATCCTCGCCAGCACCCTTCCCGCGGTGCTGCGCCGGAATGGAGCCGCCTGATGGACCGTGAGCCGCGCACGCACCAGCCAGTTCGCACAGCCCAACACGGCGGGATCAACAACACACGGGGGCAGACAATGGACGTTCCAGCCGAGGCGCCAGGCGCCGATGCACCGCTCCGCGTAGCGGTGGTTGGCTGCGGTTACTGGGGGCCCAACCTCATCCGCAACTTCGCGGCCTTACCCCAGGCCACCCTCGTGGCCGCCTGCGACCTGTCTCAAGAGCGGCTTCAGGCCATTGGCGCCCAGTATCCAGACATCCGCCTCACCACCAGCTACGCCGAGCTGCTCAACTCAGACGTGGACGCCATCGCCATCGCCACGCCCGTCCGCAGCCACTACCCGCTGGTCAAGCAGGCGCTCCAGGCCGGCAAGCACGTCCTGGTGGAGAAGCCGCTCACCGGTAACGTCGCGGACGGCATGGAGGTCGTGGAGCTCGCGGAGCGCAACGGTCTCATCCTGATGGTGGATCACACGTTCCTCTTCGAGCCCGCCGTCGAGGCCCTGCGTGATCTTGTCCAGAGCGGCGAGCTGGGCGACATCTGGCAGGTCTCTGCCGCCCGGCTCAACCTGGGGCTGATCCGCCCAGACGCCAACGTAGTCTGGGACCTGGCCCCGCACGACATCTCCATCCTGCTGGAGGTGCTTGGCGCCGACCCGCTCACCGTCAGCGCCCGCGGCGTGGCCCACGTGCAGCCCGGTATCCCTGAGGTAGCGTATCTGGAGCTAGGCTTCCCCAAGAACGTCATGGCGCACGTCAACGTGAGCTGGCTGGAGCCCAGCAAGGTCCGCCGCATCACCATCGTCGGCAGCCGCAAGATGGCCGTCTACAACGATACGCTGCCGGACAAACTGCGCGTGTTCGACCGCTCCGTCGTCGCCACCGAGACAGACGAGGGCAGCCGCGAGCTCTCCTACCGTTTTGGCGAGACCACCAGCGTCTCCCTGCCAAAGCTCGAGCCGCTCCGTCGCCAGGCCGCCCACTTCGTCGCCTGCATCCGTCAGGGTGAGACCCCCCGCGTCGACGGCCGCCAGGGCCTGCGGGTCGTTCAGATCCTTGAGCTGGCAGACAGATCACTCCACAACGGCGGACACCGCGAGACCGTCGATGCAGACGCCACCCGCGTTAGCAAGATCTCGCCGTTCCCCAGAAGGGATCAGCGGCCCGGCCCCATCGCCGCGGCCCGCTAACTGTCCAGGACGTCCACCAACCCGCGATAGCTCTGCCCAGCGAATCGCGCATTTGCGTGGCACGTCTTCAACATCGCAACCGTTCGACACAGAGAGACAACACAGAATCACCGCGCAAAAACACCGCGCAAAGCGATCCACATGAGGGAGAAGGCCACCATGGTGATGATGCAGCCCCGGGTCAAAATGGACGTGCCGCTCGTCGATCTCAAGGCCCAGTACCGAACCATCAAGTCTGAGGTCCTGGAGGCCGTCGAGGGCGTCTTCGACAGCATGCAGCTCTTCCTGGGACCCAACATGCGGGCCTTTGAAGAAGAGTTCGCCGCCTACTGCGGCGCCAATTACTGCGTCGGCGTGGGCTCCGGCACAGACGCGCTGGTGCTCGCCCTCCGCGCCGCGGGCGTCGGCCCGGGCCACGAGGTTATCACCGTCGCCCACACCTTCTTCGCGGGGGTGGAGGCCATCGCGCTGGCCGGCGCCACGCCCGTCTTCGTGGACATTGAGCCAGATACCTACTGTCTCGATCCCCGTGGGCTGGAGGCCTACGTCACGGCCCGCACCAAGGCCATCATGCCCGTGCACCTCTGCGGCCAGCCCGCGGACATGTCGCCCATCCTCGAGGTGGCCCGCCGCCACAACCTGTTCGTCCTGGAGGACGCCTGCCAGGCCCACGGCGCCAGCTACGCCGGCCGGCGGACCGGCACCCTGGGTGACGCCGCCGCCTTCAGCTTCTACTGCTCCAAGAACCTGGGCGCCTACGGCGAGGGCGGCGCGCTGGTGACCAACGACGCCAACATCGCCTCGGCGGCACGCCGCATCCGCGACCACGGCTCGGACAAGCGCTACGAGCACCTGGTCATCGGCACCAACGCCCGGCTGGACGAGGTCCAGGCCGCCATCCTGCGGGTCAAGCTGCGCCGGCTCGACGAGTGGAACGCCCGCCGCGCCGCCATCGCCGCCACGTACGACCTGATGCTGGCGGACAGCGGCGTCATCACCCCGGCCGTCGGCCACAGCCGCTCCCACGTCTACCACCTCTACGCCATCCAGGCCCCAGATCGCGACGCGCTCAAGGAGTACCTGGCTGAGCAGGGCATCGGCACCGGCATCCACTACCCCATCCCCGGACACAAGCAGCCGGCCGCCCACCAGTGGACCGGCGGCACCCTCAGCCTCCCCGTCACGGAGCACGTCGTAGACCGCGTCCTCTCGCTCCCGCTCTACGCCGAGATGACCCACGACCAGATCGAGTACGTGGCCGAGCACGTCCACGAGTTCATGCGCGGCCGCCGCTAGTCCAGGCTGCGCTAGAGCCGCCGTGGCCACCTCAATTCCAGGCGAACGCCTCGGCACCAGGCCGATCCAGCGCGGTGCCGCGCTGGATCGGCTCGTCCTGGCCAGCCTGGGAGCCGGCCTCGTGCTGGCCACCCTCACGGCAGTCCAGCCCATGTTGGCCGCTGCCGCCGCCGTGGGCATCCTGGCAACCGTCTGGATGGCCGGCACCCCCGCCCGCGGCGTCTACCTTCTCCTGTTCGCGCTGCCCCTCGCCGTGGGCCTCAACCGCGGCACCATCATTCCGATCCTCCGGCCGCACGAGGCGCTCACCATCCTGGTCACCGCCATCGTGGCCGTCTGGCTCATCCGCCGCCCGGCCGCACTCCGACCGCTGGCCATGGGGCCGGTGGATTACGCGTTCCTGGGCCTGCTCGTCACCGGGTCCGTCCTGCCCCTCGCCGTCGTCATGTTCCGCGGCACGCCGCCATCCATTCAGGACGTCTTCCTGCTCCTGTCCATCCCAAAGCTGTACCTGCTGTACCGCCTGGTCCACGCCGCGGTGATGGGAGAACGAGCGCTCATCCTGACCGCGCGGCTGATGATCGGCGCCAGCGTCATCGTGGCCCTGATCGGCCTGCTCCAGATCCTGCGCCTCTTCAACGTGCCGGAGCTTCTGGCCACCTACTTCTCAGCGCCGCAGATCCGCGAGTCCCTCCTGGTCCGCCGCGCAACCTCCACGCTGGGCGTGTGGCAGGCGCTCGCCGGCTACCTGGCACTCCACGCCGCCCTGGCCATCACGCTGTTGCCCACCACGGCCGGCCGTGGACCCTGGCGCGCCGCGCTCATCGGCGCCGCGCTGGTGGATATCGCCGGCGCACTCGCCACCGCCACGCTCACGGGTGTGGTGGGGCTGCTCATCGCCATGATCGGCGCGGCCTACGCCATCGGCCAGCTCAGGAGATTTGCGCTGGCCGCAATCCCGGTTGCGCTGCTCGCGGGAATCGCCGCCTGGCCTCTGGTAGAAGAGCGCATCGCCTACCAGTTCACAAGCTGGGGTGCGGACGGCATCATCCCCGTCACCTGGCAGTACCGCCTGTCCAACCTCGTCACCGTGTTCTGGCCCATCGTCCAGGACAACCTGCTACTCGGCGTGGGCCCCAGCATCTCAGAAGATCTGGCCTGGCGGTATCCCGAGAACCAGCTCATGCTGCTGCTGTACCAGGGCGGCATCCCATACGGCATCGCCTACCTCGTGTTTGGCGTGGTCGCGCTACGCGCCTGCCTTCGCGCCGCCCGCGCTACCGCCGGCACCGCCCGCGCCATCGGCCAGGCCGCCTTCCTGGGCTGGCTGCTCGTCTACATCCTGGGCCTGTTTGATCCTCACCTCACGCTCGCCGGCGAGGCAGAGGCCGTCTGGGCCCTCACCGCGCTGGCGATAGGCGCCGCCGGCGACCGGCTCGCCGGCTCCCCGCCCTCCAAAACCCTCACCCCAGAACAGGAGCACTGCTGATGTGGTTTCGCCGCGGCGCCACCATGATCACCTGGGCACCCTACTCCGGCCGGAGCGAGGGCCTCGCCCAGAGCCTGGGCATCAACAACCACTTCGTCCACTTCCTCAGCTTCCAGCGCCCCTGGCTCGCCCCCCTCAAATACCCCCTCCAGGCAATCGTCACCCTGGCCATCCTCCTCCGCGAGCGCCCGGCCCTCGTCCTGTGCCAGAACCCACCCTTCGTCGCCCCGCTCGTGGCCTGGCTCTATTGCGCCCTCTCCGGCGCCCGCCTCGCCATAGACTCGCATTCCCAGGCCTATATCGTCCGCCGCTGGCGCTGGTCCCTCCCCATCCAGCGCTGGCTCTCGCGTCGCGCCGCGGCCACCATCGTCACCAATGAGCACCTCGCCAGCGGCATCCGCGCCTGGGATGCGCCAGTCCTCATCGCGCCTGACCCTCCCGTGCGCATGCCAGAGCTCGGCCCGCGCCTGGCACCCGCCACTCCCACCGTCGTCGTCATCAACACCTACGCCGAGGATGAGCCGGTGGCAGAGGTCATCGCCGCCGCTCGGACACTACCCCACGTCCACTTCGCCCTCACCGGCAACCCCAAGTACGCGCAGCCCGAATGGCTGGCAAATCTGCCGCCAAACGTCGAGCTCACCGGCTTCCTGCCCATGGATGACTACTACCGCCGCATCCGGGACGCAAGCGTGCTTATGGCCCTCACCACCCTGGACCACACCGTGCAGCGCGGCGGCTGGGAGGCGCTGGACCTGGGCCAGCCCCTGATCGTCTCGGACTGGCCCATTCTCCGCGAGTACTTCCGCGGCGGCACCCTCCACACCGCAAACGACTCGGACTCCATCGCCCGCGCCGTCTCAGACGCCCTCGCCCACGAGTCAACCCTCCGCCAGGACATGCTCGTCTTCCGCGACGAGCGCCGCCGCGAGTGGCAGCGCGCCCAGGCCTCCATCGAACGATTGATCCCCGCCCAGGCGCCGCCACGCTCACCCCTGCGCGGCGCCATCGAGCAGCCGCGGCAGGCGTGAGCGGATACGTGGCGCGTCTCGCCCCAATCTCCATGAGCAGTCGGCTGGCCCGTTCACGATTGCTGGCAGACCTGGACCTCATCCAGAAGCTCGCCGTCACCGGTCTGGGCAACGCCGCCGGCCGTGGCCTCGGACTGGCCTTTGCCATCATCTCCGCCGGGCTGCTCACGGCTGAAGACTACGGCTCCGTCCGCTGGGCCATGAGCGTCGGCATGGTCGGCTCCATCCCGGCCACCGCCGGCGCCGCCGCCATCGCGCGCGCCGTCGCCGCTGCCGGCGATCCCGTGAGGCAGCGGACCGTCGCCACAGTTGGTCTGCTGCTCATGTCACTCGCCGCGTTGCTCTGCGGAGCCGTCACCGCGGCAGCGTTGATCGCCCTGGACCGACCCTGGATTGGCCCCGCCGCCGTCCTCCTGGGGATGACGCTGTTCGCCGCCGTGTTCAACGTCTGTCGGGGCGTCAGCGCGGCCGGCCGCATGGCCGCCCTCTACGCCGGCGGCAATGCCCTGGCGCTCGGCGTGCTCATCGTCGCCGGACTCGCCGGACTCGCCACCCCGCTGTTTGTGCTCGTCACCTACGCCGCGGCCTGGCTGCTGATCCTGTCCATGCTCGGGCCAATCCCCGCTCCCGCGCTGCGCGGCTGGCCCAGCGCCACTCGCGACATCTTCCGTACCTGGCTCCCGCTCATCCTCGCGCACGCCGCGTACACCGCCTGGACCTGGGGCGACATCGTGCTGGTGGAGGCCACGCTCGGTTCGGCCGCCGCCGGTGCCTACGGCCTCGCCAAAACCTTCGTCACCGTCTTCCTCCTGGTGCCAGAGACCGTTGCCATGCTGCTGATGCCACGCGTCGCGGCCTGGAGAGACCGCGCCGCCGGGCTCACGCGCGAGCTTCTGATCGTCTCCGGGCTGGTCTCTCTGATCCTGCTGGCCGGGCTGCTGCTGATCGTTCCCAGCCTGCTCCCGCTGTTCGGTGGGTCACGCTACCTGGCTGCCGTTGAGCTACTGCCCGGTCTGGGCATCGCCATGGCCCTTTACGCCCTCTACATGGTGCTGGAGGGCCACCTGGTCGGCATGGGACGGGCCGGCGCGCACGCTGCCGCCATGACCGCCATGGCCATCACCGGCCTGGCGCTCATCACACCCCTCGTCCAGCAGCTCGGCGCCGGCGGAGCCGGTTGGGCCATGGCCGCCAGCAGCGTGATCGGACTCGCGGCACTCACCATCGCCGCCCGGCGCGACACCCCTCCACTTCCGCCCAATCCGCCGCAATTGCGCAAAATTGTGTCTCCTTAACCGATGCCACGCCGTTTGATGTCTCAGGACAGCAACAACCGCGGGCGCCCCGGCGCCCCGGGCTTGAGGATCGCTCAACGATGTGGAAGTGGAAGAACTACCGTGGCAGCTCCAGTAATGGCGCGCCGGGGGGAGTAGCAAACACCATGCCTCAGATTCCACGCCGACAGGCACTCCGCCTCTGGGCTACCACCGCGGTGGTAGCCATGGCCGGCGCCGCGCTGGCCGGCCAGTCCACCGAGACCGCCGCCCAGGGCGCGCCCGCGCGGCGGCCCGATCCCACGCCCGGTCCCACGCCCGCCGCTGGCAGCCGCGCCCCAGCCGCGGCGCCCGCCAGCCGCGATCCAGACCTCACCATCGGCGATCCGCCCAGCAGCACGCCAGACAACATCGCCGCCGAGAATGCCCGCGCCGGCACCAAAGCCTGGCGCTCGCCCCAGCTCAACCGTACGGCCCAGCGGCGCGCTCGGTACCTGGAAGAGACCCCGGAGTCCATGCGGCGCCCGCGCACCCGCGGCGTCCAGGTGGACTTCTGGTCAGACACGCCCATCCGCGGCTACGCCAACCGCACCAGCATCAACCGCGGCGGCACCCTCACCGTCTACGTCAGCACCACCCGGCCAAAGTACGACTATGAGATCTACCGGTTCGGCTGGTACGGCGGCGACGGCGCTCGGCTCATCAGCACCGTCTACAACAAGACGGGCCAGAACCAGGCCGTGCCAGCGGCGGATGCCACCACCGGCCTGATCGCCTGCGGCTGGCAGTCCTCCTTCACCGTCAAAACCACTTCCAGCTGGGTCAGCGGCGTCTACGCCATCAAGCTCATCACGGACGCGGATGACATCCAGTACATCCCGTTCGTCGTCAGGGCGGACGGCACTCCCGCCGACATCGTGTACGCCCTGCCGGTCACCACCTGGCAGGCCTACAACAACTGGGGCGGCAAGAGCTTGTACGACTACAACTCAAACGGCGGCAACCGCGCCTACAAAGTGTCGTACGACCGCCCCTTCGCCCTCTGGGATGGACTCGGCGGGCTATTTGACGGCGACTACCACATGATCCGCTTCCTGGAGAAGCAGGGCCTCAACCTTACCTACGTCACCAGTCACGACCTGCACACCACGCCCGGCCTCATGGCCAACCGCAAGGCGATGATCTCCGTCTGGCACGACGAGTACTGGTCCAAGGGCATGCGCGACAACGTCACGGCCTACCGTGACGCCGGCAAGCACCTGGCCTTCTTCGACTCGAACAACGTCTACTGGCAGATCCGCTTCGAGTCCTCCGCCGCCACCGGCTCCAACCGCGTGCAGGTCTGTTACAAGGACCAGGCCCTGGACCCAATGAAGGCCACCAATCCCAGCCTGACCACCGTCACCTGGCGGGATCCGCTCATCAATAAGCCAGAGAACGCCCTGCTCGGCGTCATGTATGACTCGCTGTTCCCCTGGGGTAGCAGCTACCCCTGGGTCGTCCAGAGCTCCGGCCACTGGATCTACGCCAACACCGGCGTCGTAGATGGCACCCAGATCAACGGCCTCGTCGGCTACGAGTACGACGCGCTCGCCGCCAACGGACAGGCCCCCTCCGGCCTCACCACCCTGGCAATCTCACCCGTCGTCAACGAGTTCGGCCAGGCCGCCACCCACAACGCCTCCATCTACACCGCCGCGAGCGGCGCCATCGTCTTCTCCGCGGGCGCAAACTACTGGCCGTGGAAGGTAGACGACAACGAGCTGCTCACTTACGGAGCGGACGCCCGCGTCCAGCAGATGACCATCAACCTGCTCGCGAAGTTCGCCTCCGCCGCGCCAAATCCCACGCCAACGCCCACCGGCACCGCCACATCCACGCCCACCGCTGGCCCCAGCAGCACGCCAACGGCCACTGCCACCAGTACCGCCACGCCCACCAATACTCCCACGCCTGTGCCAACGGCCACGCCGCAGACGCAGCAGGTGCTGTTCAACTGGGAGACGGCCGGCAACACTGAGGGCTGGCAGGCCGGCTGGGCCAGCACCACCTCCGCCGTAGCGCAGTCATCAACTGTCGCCAAGCTCGGCGCCGGCTCCCTGCGCATCCCGGTGGCATTCGTCAACTCCGGCTTCAACAGTGGCGGCGCCATCTACTATCCAAACCCATACGCCAACTGGGCCAGCCTCGGCACCGCCATCAAGCTCTGGGTCTTCCTCCCAGCAGGCGCGCCCGTCAACCTCGGCGCCTCCCTCTTCGTCCAGTCCGGCTCCGGTTGGACCTGGCAGGAGGGCCCGTGGACCACGCTGGTGCCCGGTCAATGGACGCTGGTCACCTGGAGCGGCGCACCCCTCACAGACGTGCGATCCCTCGGCATCCAGGTGGGGGGAAGCTCGCCCTTCACGGGTGACATCCACATCGACCAGTACATGGTCCAGTAGCAGCATGGCAGCACCTGAAGTGACGCGTATCACCAACGAACAATCTGGCCCAGGGGGGAGGGACCACGCATGGCAAGCCTGACGCTACAGTCTCCGGGATCGGCCTCCACGCAGGTGGACCCCGCGCAAATCCGCGGGTCCACCGCCTTCCGCCGCTCCATCCGCTCCAAGGGCCTGCTGCCGTTCCTTCGGCGGCTCGGCCTGATCAGCCAGCGCTTCGGCTGGACCACCAGCAGGATCGAAGGGCTGCTCGCGGAGTACTACGCCCTGCTGGAGACCCACAACGTCCCCGCCGTCTGGAACGTCACCGGTGACACCGCCGTGCGCAATCCAGACGTGGTCCGCAAGTACTCCGGCTCGCTGGTGGAGATCGGTATCCACGGTTGGTCCCACACCGATCATCAGCTCATCGACAACGCCGCTCAGGCGCTCGAGGTGGACCGCGGCATCCAGGCCTTTGAGTCCATCGGCGTCCCCACCCGTGGCTGGCGCTGCCCCTACCTGCGGGCCGGCCAGGGCACCCTCGCACGCGTCGCCCAGCGCGGACTGGCCTGGGAAGTCAGCGGCTCCATTGAGCTACCCATGCGCGCGGCCGTCGCGCTGGACGCCACGGGGCAAGACACCTGGGATCGTGCCATCGCCTTCTACGGCGCGTCCCCGCTCGCGGAGCGGCTCGCGCTGCCCCAGATCGTCAACGGCACCGTCCACTTCTTCACCTCGCTGCCAGACGACGAGATGCTGATCGATCGGCTCTCGCTCCCCCAGTCGGACCTGACCCGGATCTGGCTCGCCATGCTGGATCGGACCATCGCGGATGGCGAGCTCCTGGCCATGCAGCTTCACCCGGAGCGGATCCGCGGCTTCAAAGCCCCACTCGCCCAGCTCATCGAGCGCACCCGCGCCTCGGCAGATCGCGTCTGGATCGCCAGCCTTGGTGACCTGGCGGACTGGTGGCAGGCCCGCTCACAGACGCGGATCAACGCACAGCCAACTGACAGCGGCTGGCGGATCAGCGCCGCGGCCCCCCACCCCGTGGCCATCGAGCTACTGGCTCCCGGTCTCACCCGGCCCTCGGCCATGACCGCCGGTACGATGCAGGTGGATGGCGAAGCGTGGCCCGGCGTCGGCATTGTCGGCGCCCAGGCCCCCACGTCGGCGGCGCGGCTCGCCGAGCTCGGCTTCCTGGCCGAGCCAGTCACCGAATCACGGCAGTACGCTGCGGTCCTCGTCGAGCCGTCAGACTCGGACCTTGCCGCCTTCGCCCGTTCGGCCCGTCGCGGCGAGGGAATCGCCTCACCGCTCGCGCACGTCGCCTACTGGCCGGCCGGCTTCGGCAGCGCCATGGTCATCACCGGCGACGTCTGCGCCATGACCCTCAAGGACTTCGCGGCGCGCGTCTTCGGGAGGGATCGATGAGCCCCACCTTCAGCCCCCACACCTCCCCCCAGATGCAGCGCACCGCGCCGCTAAGCCACCCGCTCTTGCGCGGTCGCCAGCCCAGCGAGACCCGCCCGCGCGGCGCCATCGTCATCGGCGGGGACCATCAGGGCCTGGGCATCGTGCGCAGCCTCGGTCGCCAGGGCATCCCCGTCTGGGTGCTGGATGACGAGCGATCCATCTCCGTCGCCTCGCGCTACGCCACCCGCTGCCTGCCCTGGCCCACAAAGGGTGACGGGATCCAGGCTCAGTACCTGGTGGACCTGGCCGCTCAGCACGATCTCGCGGGCTGGGCCGTGTTCCCCACCCGTGACGAGACCGTGGCCATGATCGCCCGCAACCACCCCATCCTCAGCGAGTGGCTCACGCTCACCACGCCTCCCTGGGAAGTCACCCGCTGGGCGTACGACAAGCGGCTCACCCACGAGCTCGCCGCCGAAGCCGGCGTGGACGCGCCCACCACCGTGATCGTGGACGCCACCTCAGACCTGCGTCAGTTCGAGGGGCGGTTCCCCTGGATCATCAAGCCGGCGATCAAGCAGGACTTCTACGCCCACACCCACGCCAAGGCCTGGCGCGTGGATGACGTCAACCAGCTCCGGGCGCGCTACCGCGAAGCCAGCGCGCTCATCCCTGCTGACCAGATCATGATCCAGGAGCTGATCCCCGGCAGCGGCGGCGCCCAGTTCTCCTTCGCGGCGCTCTGCAATCGGGGAGATGTCCTGGCCTCGTTGACCGCGCGCCGCGCCCGCCAACACCCCATGGACTTCGGGCACGCCAGCACCTACGTGGAGACCATCGAGCATCCCGTCGTGGAGCTCACCGCGCGCAGGCTCCTCCAGGTCATGCGCTACACCGGCCTCGTCGAGGTTGAGATGAAGCATGACTCGCGTGACGGCAAGTACAAGATCCTGGACATCAACGCCCGCACCTGGGGCTGGCACACCGTCGGCCGCCGCGCAGGTGTGGACTTCCCACACCTGCTGTGGAGGATGCTCCAGGGCGAGCAGCTTGAGACCATCCGTGGACAGGCCGGGGTTCGCTGGGCCCGGCTGGCCACCGATCTGCCAACCGCGGCCATCGAGATCGCGCGCGGAAGGATGTCGTTCGTTGACTACGCGCGTTCCTTCCGCGGGCCCATCGAGCTCAGCGTCCTGGCACCGGATGACCCGCTACCCGCCCTGGCCGAGCTCGCGCTCCTTCCCTATCTCGCGTTCAAACGTGGACTCTAAGATCTCATCGGGGGTCGAATAACCATGAGTGTTTCCGTGTATCCAGCAGTGGTCATCGGCGCGGGGCCGTACGGGCTGGCGACCACCGCCCATCTCCGGGCAGCGGGCCTTGAGCCCAAGGTCTTCGGTGATCCCATGTCGTTCTGGGACCAGCAGATGCCCATGGGCATGCTGCTTCGGTCCGCCTGGGACGCCTCCCACATCGCCGACCCCCACGGCACCCTCACCCTGGACGCCTACGGCGCGGACCGGGGGCGGCCCGTTCCGTACCCCGTGCCCGTCGAGGAGTTCGTCGGTTACGGCCGCTGGTACCAGAATCGGGTAGCCCCAGACCTGGATCGGCGCCGCGTCACCAGCGTCGAGCCAGACTCCGCCGGCTTCCGCCTCACCACCGAGGACGGCGAGGAGATCCGCTCCCGCCGCGTCATCTTCGCCACCGGCATCGCCCGCTACGCCCACACCCCGCGCGTGCTGGCCCATCTCCCGGAGGCCGTCGCCACCCACACCGTGAACGAGCACGATCTGAGCCGCTTCCGCGACAAGAAGGTCCTGGTGGTCGGTAGCGGCCAGAGCGGCCTGGAATCCGCCGCGCTCATGGCCGAGTCCGGCGCCCACGTCGAAGTCGTCGGCCACGCCCCCCGGCTCCACTTCCTCAAGAGCGCCCGCTTCCGGGCCTCGCTCGGCCCGATCCGGCGCTTCGTCTACCCCCCGGAAGACGTGGGCCCTCCCGGTCTCAACCAGATCGTCTCCCGCCCCCACCTGTTCCGATTGTTCCCCGGCAAGCTGCGCGCCCGCATGGCACGCCGCGCCATCCGCCCGGCCGGCGCCAACTGGCTCATCACTCGGCTCGCCGGGATCCCCATCGCGCTCGGGCATGAGGTCAGCGCGGCCCAGGTGGTCGAAGGCAAGGTCCACGCGTCGATCACCGACGGCACCACGCGTGTCGTGGATCACGTCCTGGTCGCCACCGGCTACAAGGTTGACATCCGCCGCGATCCCACCCTCAGCGAGGGCCTGCTCCGCGCCGTGGAGCAGATCAACGGGTATCCGCGGCTGAGCCAGGGGCTGGTCTCCTCAGTGGACGGCCTCTACTGGGTGGGTGCGCCCGCCGCCGAGAGCTGGGGGCCCCTGCTGCGCTTCGTCTCCGGCACCGGCTTCGCCTCGCGCTCCGTTGCCGCCTCCGTCGTCGCCAGCCTGGCAAGCCGGCCAGGCTCGGCCGGCCTCCGCGCGCCGCGAACGGCGATCGCCTGATGCACAACCCTGACCGCGGGGCACGCCAACCCGCCGGGCCAGCCGCGGCGGCATCGCGGCTGGCCCCACCCCGCGTGGCCCCACCCCGCGTGGCCCCACCCCGCATGGCTATGGTCTCCTCCACCTTCTACCGCACGGACACGCGCATCCAGCGCCAGGCGGAGGCGCTGGTCGCGCGTGGCTACAGCGTGGACGTCATCTGCCAGCGCGAGCCGGGCGATCCAGACATCGAGCTCGTGCGCGGCGTCCGCGTGCGCCGCGTCGGGCCGCCCAAGTACCGCGGCGCCAGCGTCGCTCGCTACACCCTGGGGTACAGCGGCTTCTTCGTCAGCGCGTTTGACACCGTCACCCGCCTCCACCGCCGCTACGGGCTGGACGTGGTGCACGTGTACAGCATGCCGGAGGCCCTGCTTTTCACCGCCGTCGTCCCCAGAATCGCCGGCGTGCCGCTGGTCTATGACGCCGGTGACCTCACTACCGAGCTCTACCCCGCCAAGTTCGGCTCCCGCGGCGGGCCCCTGGTGCCCGCCGCGCTACGGCTCCAGGAGCGCCTCTGCCTCAGCATGGCTGATCTCATCGTAACCGTGCACGAGGAATACCGCCGCCGGCTGCTCGAGCGCGGCGTGCCGGATTCCAAGATCCGCATCGTCATGAACGTGCCAGATGAGGCCCTCTTCACCGAGGAGCTCAGGCACATCCCGCGCGAGTTCCCGGACCGTCCGGACACCTTCACCATCGTCCACCACGGCTCGCTGCTGGACCGCTACGGCGCCGATGTCCTCCTCGAGGCCATGCACCTGCTCCGCCACCGCGTCCCCGGCCTCCACCTGCGCATCTACGGCGACGGCGACCTGCGGCCGCGGCTGCTCGAGTTGATCGACCGCTACCACCTGGACTCGCGGGTGGAGATGAGCGAAGGCTACCTCAAGGCCCATCTTATCCCGCCTCTCCTGGCCGCCGGTGACATCTCGGTCGTGCCCACCCGCTCGGATCCGTTCACGGAGACCATCCTGCCCAACAAGCTCATGGAAACGCTCACGCTGGGCCTGCCCACCATCGTCAGCAACACCCGCACCGTCGCCGCTCACGTGCCGCCAGACGTGGTGGACTACGTTCGTCCAGGTGACGCGGCGGAGCTCGCGGACGCCATCGAGAGGCTCTGGGCAGACGGCGCCCACCGCCGCGACCTGCACCAGCGCGCCCTGGCATTCAGCGACGCCCACCGCTGGGCCGAGCAGGCCGAGCGCTACTGCCGCGCCATCGATGACCTCGTCCGCCCGGACCGCCGCGCCGCCCTGGCGGCCGCCGGCCATTGATCCGCGGCGGCTCTCCCGGTCTTATCATCTCCGGAGGGGCGCGGCTCATGGGCTGGCCTCGCTTCAGGACTCAGGAGGCGGTGAGGATCTGCAGTGGCATCGCTCGGGCTGACGCGCCGCCGCCTCCTCATCGCCGCCGTCTGGCTGGGCGCCGCCTCAGCGTGGGGGCGGGTGGCCCTGGATGCCTGGCGTGAGCGCTCCAGTCCGCCCGGATTCAACCCCATAGTCCCAGAGAACGCGCAAGCCGGCTCCGACCAGTGGCAGATGGTCACCCAGCCCCAGCGCCGAGACGTCATCGGCGGCGTGATCGAGGGCGGTGGCGACGTCCAGGCCGCGGGACCTTCCCGCTGGGATCCGCCGCCCATCTCCGGCTACGCCGACAGGACCAGCGTGGAGCCTGGCGGCAAGCTCACCTTCTTCGTCTCCACCACCGCGCCCCTCTTTGACGTCACCATCTCGCGCATGGGCTGGTACGGCGGCGACGGCGGCCGCCTGCTCCACCAGCGCTTCGGGCTAGCCGGTCGCAACCAGCCCGTCCCGCCTCCCCACCCAGAGACCGGCCTCGTCGAGGCCAGGTGGCAGCCATCATTCACCCTGGACGTCCCTGCCGACTGGGTGAGCGGTCTCTACCTGGTGCGGCTGCTGGCCACCAACAACACCCACGACGTCGGCTACGTGGTCTTCGTGGTCCGCGACGATAGGCAGCCCGCGGACTTCGTCTACAAGGTCGCCTTCAACACGTACCAGGCCTACAACCCCTTCGGCGGCAAGAGCCTGTACGACTTCAACTCCGTGGGCGGCAGAGCCACCAAAGTCTCATTTGACCGGCCGTATGACCAGTGGTTCGGCTCCGGTGACTTCTTCAATTGGGACTTCCCCATGATCCGCTGGCTGGAGCGTGAGGGCTACAACGTCACCTACATCAGCGACGTGGACGCCCACGCGGATGCGGCCTATCTGCGCGGCCGCAGGGCGCTGCTCTCCGTGGGCCACGACGAATACTGGTCGCGCGAGATGCGCGACGCCTGGGAGCGCGCCCGCGACGGCGGCACCTCGCTCGCCTTCTTCAGTGGCAACATCGTCTACTGGCAGGTCCGCTTCGAGCCCTCCAGCACCGGCGCGGCCAACCGCACCATGGTCTGTTACAAGGAAGCCGTCCGCGATCCCCTTTACCGTTCAGACGACGCGCGCGTCACCGTGCTCTGGCAGAGCCAGTTCACCAACCGCCCAGAGAACGCCCTGGCCGGCGTCCAGTCCGGCCACGTCGTCGGCTTCGGGGTAGACCTGCCGTACATCGTCAAGGCCGCCGATCACTGGCTGTTCGCCGGTACCGGCGCCGCCCCGGACCAGCAGTGGAGCAGCGTGGTTGGCTACGAGGTGGACCAGGTGTATGACAACGGCCGCTCGCCAGACGGCCTCGTCATCCTGTCCGAGACACCCGTGACGGACACGCTGGGCCGGCCCGGCAAGGCCCACTCCACCTACTACCGCAAGGGCGGCATGGTGTTCGCCGCCGGAACGGTGAACTGGGCCTGGGGGCTGGACAACTCCCGCGGGCGCAACCTGGTAGACCCGCGCATCCAGCGCCTCACCGCCAACCTGCTGGACGCCTTCAAGCGCGGCGGCCCACCGCCCGGGGCAGGCTGATGACACCGTTGCGCCCGCGGCCCGGGCTCTCGCGCCGTTCGCTCCTCGCCAGTGCTGCCGCGGCGCTTGCGATCTCCGCGGTCTGGACCGGTTCCACGCGTACCGCCCTGGCCTCGGAGCCCCGCTACCGCCGCGGCGTCAACCTCGCCGGCGCGGAGTTCGGACCGCTCAACTGGATAGCCCAGGGAGACCCAACCCTGCCGGGCGTGTACGGCCAGCACTACCTCTACCCCGGGCCAGAGTCGCTGGACTACTACGCCCGCAAGGGATTCACCCTCGTCCGCTTGCCCTTGCGCTGGGAGCGGCTCCAGCGCTCCCTCGGCGGACCGCTCGACCGTCAGGAGCTTCGCCGCCTCTACGGCTTCCTCGCCGCCGCCAGCCAACGCGGCCTGGACGTCATCGTGGACATCCACAACTACGGCCGCTACTACGACCGCCTCATCGGCACCCCAGACGTGACCTACGCCCACTTCTCAGATCTCTGGCGTCGCCTCGCCCGCCAGCTTCGCGACGAGCCAGCCGTGTGGGCCTTCAGCATCATGAACGAGCCGGCCGAGACGGAGGGCCGCTGGCCAGACGCGGCCCAGGCGGCCGTGGACGCCATCCGCGACGAGGGCGTGGACCGCCTCATTCTGGTGCCAGGCGATGAGTGGAGCGACGCCTTTGAGTGGCCAGACGTCAACGCCGACTTCTCCGTCACCGACCCGGCCGACAACTTCATGTACGACGCCCACGTCTACTTCGACCCAGACCGCACCGGCACGTACCGCAAACGCTACCGATCCAGCACCGCCCACCCAGACGTCGGCGTGGACCGCGTGCGCGGCTTCGTGGAGTGGCTGCGCGATCGCGGAGCCCGCGGCTTCGTCAGCGAGTACGGCGTCCCCGGCGACGATCCGCGCTGGCTGGAGGCGCTGGATCGCTTTCTGACCTACCTGGACGCCGAGGAGATCGGCGGCTGCTACTGGGCCGGCGGCCCGCTGTGGCAGGACTACCCGCTCTCCATCGAGCCCCGCGACCAGCACGACCGACCGCAGATGGCCGTCCTCACCCGGCACCTCGATGGCGGGTGAGCATCGCCTGTCTTCCCCACACGAGCCCGGGCGTTGTACTGATCGCGGCGTGTCTGCCACGTCCGCCGCTGGCCAGCACTGCGCCGGCCAGCGTGACGCTCAACGCGCCTCTGCCCACTACGAGACCAAAGGACCGAGCGTGAACCCTGTAGCCGCTCCCTCAGCCCCGCGCCTCAACGTACGCATCCACCCCACCGCCGACGTCGCCGAAAGCGCCAGCCTGGGCGAGGGCACCGCCATCTGGAACTACAGCAAAGTAGCGAACGGCGCCTCACTGGGTCGCAACTGCAAAGTGGGCTCCGGCGCGTACATCGACGTGGACGTGGAGATCGGCGACAACTGCAAGATCCACAACCGCGTGCTCGTACACGAGGGCGCCGTCATCGAGAGCGGCGTCTTCCTGGGTCCCGGCACCGTCATCACCAACGACATGTGGCCCCGCGCCATCACCCCAGACGGCGAGCTCAAGAGCGGCAATGACTGGGAGGTGGGCCCCGTCCGAGTCTGCTACGGAGCCAGCGTTGGCGCCGGTTCCATCATCCTGCCAAACGTCACCATCGGCCGCTTCGCGCTGGTCGGCGCCGGCTCAGTGGTCACCCGGGACGTGCCAGACTACGCCCTGGTGGTCGGGCACCCGGCCCGGCAGGTTGGCTGGGCCTGCGAGTGCGGCCACAAGCTGGCGGCGGAGCAGGCCACCTGGCGCTGCCCCGCCTGCAATCGCGTCTACGATCTGCCCAGCGTCCCCGCCTCGCGGGGACCCAACAGCTAGGCGCAGACCGCCGCGTCCGCGCTCCATCGGTTGTAGGCCGGGTCCTCCGCCCGGGCCAGCCGCTCGCGCGCGTCCAGCCACATCTGCTTCCACACGGACGGGTCCGTCAGCACCGCGCCAGGATTCGCCTTGCTGCGGGCCACGAAGCCGGGGAACGTCGGCCGCCCCGTGGGCTGGCCCACCGGCTGGTAGCGCAGGTCAAAGCTGATCCGTACGCTGTTCTGCGTCGTGTTCTCGCGCGACGAGTGCACCGTCCGCTGGTTCAGCAGCAGCACGCTCCCCACCGGCATCGGCAGCGGGATGGCGTGGTCCTCCGCGATAAGCTGCTCCGGGATGGACAGGCCCTTGGCCGTCGGGCAGTGCGGGTCCAGCCCGTGGCGGTGGCTTCCCGGCACCACCTGCATGCAGCCATTGTCCAGCGTCGTCTCCGTCAGCGGCATCCACACCGTCAGAATCGTCGCCACGTCCGCCTCTGGCAGCACCACCCCGTTGTCCTGGTGCCACGGCACCGCCACGATCAGCCCGTTCCGATCGCCCGCGCTCACCGCCCGCGGCGGCAGCTTCGTTCGGATGTGCTGGACCGGATTGGAGTAGATCTCCGGACCCATCAGGTCCTCCACCAGGTCCAGCAGCCGCGGCGTGGTCAAGACCCGGAACGCAGCCGGCCCATGGTGCATCGGCGTGTCGTACTTCACGCCCCGCTGCGGTAGGGCTATGTCAAAGTGCTGAGGAAAGTTTCGACCGCTCTCCTCGCACACCTGAACCAGGCGGTCCACGAAGGGCAGCTCCGCATAGGTAGAGCGCAGCTTGCCCTCCGCCACCAGGTCCCGGGCAATCCCATCCAGCACACCGTTGTACTCGTCCAGGACCGGCTTGATGTCCCGCTCCGGATCGAGCACACCCTCGACCACCAGGTAGCCGTCCTCGTCGAACCGCTTCATCTGCTCGGCTGTGAGCACTCGCACCGCTGTCCCCTCCCAGGAGCTGATTCTTGGCGAGCATGGTACTCGAATATCCTCAGCGCGACCGACCTGGGCGCATAGAATCCCAGCACCACATGGGGGTGCCACGCAGATGCCTGCAATGCGACCAGAAGAGCTCCACCCGGCCTTCACCACGGCATTCAATGCCGGCGACACGGAGAGCATCCTCGCGCTCTACGAACCGGAAGCCACGCTCATGTCCGCGCCGGGCAAGGCGGCCACTGGCACAGACGCCATCCGCGCCGCGGTCGGAGGCTTCCTCGCCTTGAAGGGCACAATGACCGTGGAGACCGGCTCGGTGGTGATCTCGGGAGACACCGCACTCCTGCACGGAAGCTGGGTGCTCAAAGGCACCGGGCCAGACGGCAAACCCGTCGAGCTATCCGGCCAGAACACCGAGGTTGCCCGCCGCCAGCCTGACGGCCGCTGGCTCTTCACGATCGACAACCCGTTCGCCGGCGCGTGAACGTGAGGCACTCCCGATCACGGCGGAACGCACCGCCGCGAGTAGCGCTCTGGATCACCGTAGCGGCGGCTCTGCTTGCTACGCTCGTCCCCGGCCACGCCATCCCCCAGATCTATGCCCAGGATGAGCCCAACTTCCCCATCTTTGATACCCACATCCACTACAGCCAGGACGCCTGGGCCCAGTTCTCCGTCGACGACGCGTTGAGCATCCTGGACCAGGCCGGCATCTACCGCGCCATGGTCTCCAGCACGCCAGACGAAGGCACCCTCATGCTCTACCAGCGCGATCCCGGGCGGATCATCCCCGTGCTGCGGCCGTACCGCACCCGCGCCGACATGACCACCTGGACAACCGACCCCTCCGTGCTGGACTACCTGGAGGGCCGAATCAACGGCGCGCCGTACCGCGCCTTCGGCGAGCTCCACATCAGCGGCGACGAGGTTGGCCACCTGGTTCCACGCACCCTTGCCGTCTGGTCCGTCAGCCGAGGTCTCGCTGTGCACGCCCACACCGGCGCCGACGGCGCGGCCGCCCTGGCCCGCGCCTACCCAGACGTCAACATCCTCTGGGCCCACGCCGGCATGAGCGCCTCCGCCGCCACCACCCAGCAGATCCTGCGCGACCACCCCAACGTCTGGGTAGAGCTCGCCCTCCGCGGCGATGTCGCCCCCGGCGGCACGCTGGACCCCGCCTGGGCCGCCACCTTCGCGGCCTATCCCAGCCGCGTCATGATCGGCACGGACACCTGGGTCCCCTCCCAGTGGGCCCGCCTGCCCCGCATCATGGCCGCCGTCCAGGTCTGGCTCAAGCAGCTACCCCGCGACGTAGCAGAGCAGATCGCCCACCGCAACGCCGAGCGCCTCTTCGGCCCCTGACGCCAATCCGGGCAATGCTGCGTACCCTCAGCTGGCGACCTGAGCAGCCCGCCGCACGCCTGCGCCGCTGGGAGCACCGTCGTCTCGACGGCCACGGCCCGCTCGCCGTCGGCTGGCCGGAGTGCCGGGCCAGACTTAGCCGCCCGGTGTTGCGGAGGCCAGCGCGGACGCCAGCGGCCCCAGCCAACGGTCTCAGGCCGGCCGCCGCGTTCGAGGCCCCGGCCCTACTCCGCCACCCGGGTCCGGTCCCGCCCGGCCTCCTTGGCATGGTACAGCGCCTTGTCCGCCCGGGCCAGCCATTGCTCCGCCGTCTCCTCCCGAGCGATCCCCGCCACGCCGGCCGACGCCGTCACCCGGATCGTCTGCTCCTCGTGCTGCACGTCAGAGCCGCGAATGGCCTCCAGCAGACGATCCGCCAGACGCTTCGCGTCGTCCTGCGCCGTGTCCGGTAGCACGATGACGAACTCCTCGCCGCCGAACCGCGCTACCAGGTCGCTCTTCCGCGGGAAGCACTGCACCGTCCGATCCGCCACCGCCTTCAGCACGGTGTCGCCGGCCGGGTGCCCGTAGTTGTCGTTCACCCACTTGAAGTGGTCGATGTCTACCACGATCAGGCTGGCCTGTTGGCCGAACACGTCGCGCAGCGAGATCACCTTCGCCAGATGCTCGTCCAACGCGCGCCGATTGTGAAGCTGCGTCAGCGGGTCAAGCTCACTCTCGCGCTTTGCCTCGTGGAGCTGATTTGCCAGATTGGAGACCTTCTCGCCTAGCTGCTGCATCTCCGCCTGCTGCCGCACCTTGCGTTCGTGCACGAGCGTCGCGATGGACGCCACCGTGGACAGCACCTCGCGCTTGAGGTCCTCCACCGGCCGCTCGTCCACCACGGTCTTGAGCTGGCTCAGCCGCTCCATCACCTGGCCGTCCGTTTGTTGGTCCGCCACGAACGCGCCCTGGAGCGCCTGAATCGCCGCCCAGATCACCTCCCGCAGGTCGGAGAGCGATCCCTCAACAAACTGCTGCTCCAGCCTTCGGTGGTCCGCCACGAACCGCTGCACGCCGCCCCAGTCGCGCCGCGTGGCCTCGCCCGGCGGCGGCTGCTCCTCCATGCCCGGCCGCGGTCCCGCCAGCAGCACGTGCTGCGCCCACGCCTCGAACAGCCGACGCGTCGTGTTCGCGTCAACGGAGTCCAGGTCAAACGCATTCTTGCCTAGCGCGCGCAGGATGGATCCCACCGTGTCCATCGGCGCATCGGCATCGCGGCTCAGGGTCTCGCGCGGCGGCTCCGGGGCGGCCGGCGGCGCCGGCTTCTCTGCTTCCGCGCTGTTGTTCTTCCACTTCCACATGGCGCTGCTTCGCTCGACTTTTTCGGAATACCGCTGGCGAACGGCCGGCTGCGCCCGCGGTCTGCCAGGGAGCCGCGCGCGGCATGCGAGCCTCGCTGTAGAAAACGGCCGGACGCAGCGTAGGGGTATGGCCACACATGGCGAGTTAATGAGATAGTGTATCGATATGTGCCGGTGCGGCCGCCCGGCAGTCTCTTGGAGGTTTCCCAGCCATGCTCCCTGCGCCACCCGCGCGGCGCATCGCGGCTCTCGCCGCCGCCGCCACCCTTGCCCTCGCCCTGTCGCTCTCGGCTTTCGCCGTCCCCGCCGCGCGCGCTCTAGCCGCTGCCGACTACCTCATCGCGGCAGACCCAACCGCCGAGCGACTCTACTTCTACCGCCTGCCCGACCTCGCTCCCCTCGGCCAGCTAGACAACCTCAAGCTCGGCGCTCACGCCGGCGCCTTCACCCTCCCCGACGGCGGAGTGGTCTTCGTCGACGACAGGGCCGTCCAGTTCGTCGTCGTCCGCCCAGACGCCAGCGGCGTCCCATCCATCGCCATGCGCGCCCCAATTCCAACCCCTACCCCCTTCGGGCGCGCCGCCTGGGGCGGCCTGGATCCCTCCCAGCGATACCTGGCCGTCAGCTCCGACGACGACGGCGCCGCCCGCCAGACCATCTCCGTGCTGGACACCACCACGGGCGCTGTCTCCCAGATCCTCCTGGAGTTGAAGGCCAACCTGAACGGCCAGTACGAGGAGGTCCACGCCTACATCGGCGGCAACCCCTCCACGCTCTTTGCCACGGTAGGCGGCGAGGTCCGCGGCTACCTGCTGGACGATGTCCTCGCCGGCCGCGCTCGATCTGACGCGCCCTCGTCCGCCGTCACCATCACGCCGAACTCGCACGGCCCGGCCTTCTCCCACGCCCTCGGTCGACTCTATTCCACCACCGCGGACGGGCTGGCCACGGCAGACGTCATCGGCGGCAAGCTCTACCGCTCCCGCACGATCCCCTGGTCCAGCGATGGTCCCCGCCTCGGCCAGAACTTCCGCCCCCGCCTCTCGTACGACGGGAGTTATCTCTACGGCGCCGTGACCGGCCCCACCGCCGGCCTCGCGCCCACGGACTGGGCGCAGATCCAGGGCTACTTCCACGCCGTGGACCTGCGCTCTGAGACCAGCACCGCGATCCCCCTGGGCTCCGGCATTATGGTTCGCTTCGCGCTCTCCCAGTCCTACGCGCTGATCCCCAATCTCGCCGCGGATGGCGACTCCGCCCTGCTGGTGGACGTACTAGACGGCTCGCCTAGCTTCCAGCAGATGATCGGCCGCGTGCCCCTCGCGAAGCTCTCGGACGGCCCCGTTGCCGGCGAGCCCACCCGCGGCAAGCAGTCGCGCGCCGCCACCATCACACCGGACGGTCGCTGGGGATTCGTCTCCCACGGCGGAGACGGCAAGATCTCCGTCATCGACACCGCCGAGCGCCGCGTGGCCAGCACCATCGACGTCCCCAGCACCATGGCCGGTGGTGGCTATCTCTACGCCGTCCAGCCGGGCAGCCGCCCGGCGGACCTGGCGCTCCGCTAGTGGCGGCCACGCTGCCCCCTGTCTCTCGCAACCCGGGTGGGCTTCGGCCCACCCGGCGCGCCTTCCTGCTCGGCCTCGGCGCGGCCACGCTCGTCCCTCGTGTCAGCCTGGCCCAGACCACACCCATCTCCGTCGTGGCCAGCACACCCGTCGTGGCGGATCTCGTCGCCAACGTCGCCGGAGACCGCGCCTCCGTCCACTCGGTAGTCCCCACAAGCGGTGATCCGCACACCTACGAGACCACCCCGCGTGATCTCGCCGCGCTGTCGGAGAGCAAGACCTTCATCTTCGTAGGGGGTTTCCTCGAAGCGTTCCTCGAGACCTCGGTCTGGGGCAACGCCCTCCGAGATGCAAAGCTTCCCACGTTACGGCTGCTCGATCGCGCTGACCCTATCGTGACGGACACCGTCATCGACCATGGCGACCACGTCCACGACACCCGCTCGGGCGATCCGCACGTGTGGCTGGATCCCCTCCGCGCCATGCTCATGATCCAGGCCATTGGCGAGCACCTGACCGTGGTGGACCAGCCGGGGGCCGCCGAATACCGGTCGCGCGCGGACGCGTACGGGGCGGCCGTGGCGGATCTCCACGCCGAGCTAGATCGGGATCTCGGCGCCATTCCCCGCGAGCGCCGGCGCCTCATCGTGCTGCACGACGCGTACCGCTACTTCGCCCAGCGGTACGGCTTCGAGGTCATCGGCTACGTCGTCAAGAACCCCGGCCAGGAGCCGTCCGCCAAACAACTCGCAGAGCTCACGGCGCTGATCGACTCGGCCAATGCCTCCGTGGTGTTCAAGGAGCCCCAGCTCAACGCGCGCATCCTGGAGCAGCTGGCGGCCGACCGAGGGCTGCGGGTGGGCGACCTGCTCACGGACTCCTTCGCCGGCCGCGTGAACAGCTACCTGGGCCTCATGCGGTTCAACCGCGACAGCCTGCTCCAGCACCTCGCCAACTCCTGATCCCGCGACCGGGCCGGCGCTGCGCGCGACACCGGCGGCTCGCTCCAGCTATCGTCTGGCAGACCCGCCGCCCATTCCCGCGGCGGATCTGCCAGACGAAAACCGGAGGCGTGACATGCTGGATCTGCTCGTGCGCGGCGACCGTGTGGTGACCCCCCAGGGCGTCGGCGCCTTTGACGTAGCCATCCAGGGCGATCGCATCGTGGCTGTGGCCGCCCCGGGCTCAGTGCCCGGCGAGGCGGCTCGCGTCGTAGACGCCACCGGCAAGATCGTAGTGCCCGGCGGGATCGACCCCCACACCCACTGCCATTGGCCCGTGCCCTTCCCCGGCGGCCAGGCCACCCTGAGCGCGGGGCCGGAACAGGTCAGCCGCGCCGCATTGTTCGGCGGCACCACCACGCTCATCGACTTCGCGGCCTGGGAGCCCAGCGAGTCGCTCCAGCAGACCGTCGAGCGGCGCGACCTCGACTGGCACGGCCAGTGCTACACCGACTACGCCTTCCACGTGGTGCTCACCGGCGCCCCCCCGCCGGACGTCCTGGACCAGATCTCGGAGACCGTCCAGGCCGGCTTCCCCAGCTTCAAGATCTTCACCACGGATATCACCCCCAGCCGCCGCGGGCGCCGCGTCCTCTACGGCCACATCTGGGAGGTGCTCCAACGCCTGGCCCAATCCGGCGGCCTGGCCGCCATCCACGCCGAAGACGACGACATCGTCATGTACATGTACGAGAAGCTGACCCGCGAGGGCCGTACCGGCTTCGAGCACCTGGCAGAGGTCCACAACACCCTCTCCGAGGACCTCTCCTTCCGCCGCGTGATCCGCCTGGCTGAGCTGGTCGGCGCCGCGCTGTACATGGTCCACGTCAGCGCCGCCAGCGGCGTCCAGGCCGTTCGTGAGGCCAGGAGCCGCGGCGTCCCCATCTACGGCGAGACCCTGCACCAGTACGCCAACCACACCAGCGACGACTATCGCCTGCCCAACGGGCAGATGTACCACACCTACCCCTCCATCAAAGGGGCGGAGGATCAGCGCGCCCTGTGGGCCGGCATGGCAGACGGCACCATCTCTACCGTGGCCACGGACGAAGTCTGCACCACCCTGGCCGTCAAGACCCAGGGCCGCAAGATCGACGACACCACCGGCGGCAACACCGGCGTGGAGCCGCGCATGGGCATCGTCTACACCGAGGGCGTCGTCCGCCGCGGCCTCTCCCTCGAGCAGTTCGCCAACCTCACCTCAACCAACGCCGCGCGCATCCTCGGCCTCTACCCCCAAAAAGGCGCCATCGCCCCGGGGAGCGACGCCGATCTGGCAATCATCGATCCGGCCGTCAAGAAGACGATCCGCCAGGAGGAGCTACACGAATCAGACTACAGCCCCTGGCACGGCTGGGAGATCGCCGGCTGGCCCGTCATGACCATCCAGCACGGCCGCGTCGTCGTCGAGGCAGGCCGCCTCACGGCCACCGCGGACGGTGGCCGCCTGCTCCGCCGTTCAATAGCGGAGTCCATCCGCAGGTCCCCCGCCCTCTGACGGGAAGCTACGCCGCGTGGCTCTCCGGGCGCGGGTGCGCCCCGCCAAGCATGGACACCAACGCCAGCGTGGACTGCGCCAGCCGCGCGTGGTGGTCGCGCTCCGCCTCGTAGGCCTGCTTCAGGTCCCGCGCGTAGCGCAGCAGAAGCTCGTGGTCCGTCTGCAGCCGCGCCAGGCGCACTCGCAGAGCGTCGTAGCTGAGAGGCCCCGTGCCTAGCTCATCGGATGGGTGGAAGGGGGGGTGGTTGGGATCGATCATCGGCGGGCGCTCGCTCTGCAGTCTTTCTATAGTCTCCACCTGGAGCCTGCACCTGGATAATCGACCGACAATGCTGGAAGTTGAGCCCTCGCTCCGCCCCATCAGCAGCGCGGGCGCGCGCAAACCCGGAGTCAGCTACCCGTGCGGTTCGGCATAGCCTTTCAGACCAATAAGACGCCCGCCGAGTACGCCGTGCTGGCCCAACTGGTGGATCGCCTGCCGTTCGACGTCGTGAGCGTCTACAACGACCTGGGCTTCCAGCCGGCCCTCGGCCCGCTGCTCATGATGGCGCCCCACCTCCATCGCGCCACGCTGGGCCCGGCCGCCCTCAATCCGTTCCTGGTCCACCCCGTGGAGATCGCCGGCCAGGCGGCCGTCCTGGACCTGGCCACAAACGGACGCGCCTACCTGGGCCTGGCCCGCGGCGCCTGGCTGGATCGCGCCGGCGTCCACCCCCACCAGGGCGTGGAAGCACTTCGCGACGCCATCCACATCGTGGGTCAGCTCCTCTCGCGCCGTACCCAGCGATACAACGGCACCGTATTCACACTGGCGGAAGACCTGGTGCTCGGCTACCAGCCCCTCCGGGCCGACCCGCCGATCATGGTAGGCACCTGGGGAGACCGAGCGGCCGAGCTCGCCGGCGAGCTCGCGCGGGAGGTGAAGGTGGGAGGCTCCGCCAATCCCGGCGTGGCTCCGCGAATCCGTGCCGCCATCAAACGCGGTGAACGTCGCGCCGGGCGCCCAGCGGGCACCGTCGGCCTCTGCTTCGGCGCCGTGACCGTGGTAGATCGCGATGGACCCACCGCCAGAGCACTGGCCCGCCGCGAGATCGCCCTCTACCTGCCCGTGGTCGCCAAACTGGACCGGCAATCAGACCCTGAGTGGCTGGCCCGCGTCTCCGCGGCCGCGGCGCGGGGGGATGCCGACGCCGTCGTGCGCGACGTCTCTGACGAGATCCTCGCCCGTTTCGCCTTCGCCGGAACACCAGATGACATCGTCCAGCAGGTCGTCGCTCTGGCCGCGGCGGGGGTCGATCGGGTGGAGCTCGGCACACCCCACGGCCAGCGCCCGGATGAGGCCATCAAGCTGCTGGGCCAGCAAGTCGTTCCCCAGGTGCACGCCCTCCTGGGGGACCCCACGTGAGCGAGCGACAGCGCGACGACGCATTCGAGCTATTCGACCTGCGCGTGACCATCGAGGAGATCCGCGGGACCTGCACCTGCAGCCACGCCGTGGGCGACAGCTTTGAGCTACGCGGCGGCAAGCTCTCGATCCCCGGCGATGGCGGCTTCTGCCTGTACGCCCTGCAGTCCGCCATTCCACTGCTGCCGGCCAAGCAGCGCCCCACCCACCCGAACGACTGGATGACCACGGACGCTCGGGTGGTCTGCCCGGATCCGCTCTGCGGCGTCGTGCTGCTTATCCAGCGCTCGGGCACCCGCCAGCTCCATCACGACGACGTGAGCGCGGTCCCACTAGCGGACGACTGAGCCGCCCAGCCTCCTCGGATCAAGCACGGCGAGCCTGGCCTACTCGGCTGCCACGCAGAACTCGTTGCCCTCCGGATCCTGGAGCGTGGTCCACTCCACGTTCCACTCGTTCCGCGTCGCCCCGCGCGTAGCCCCCAACGCCACCAGGCGCTCCACCTCCGCCTCACGGTTGGCCGTGTGGAAGTCCAGATGGCAGCGGTTCTTGGCGGTCTTCCCCTCTGGGACCTTGATGAACAGCCACCGAATGCCGTCCGACTCTGACGTCAGCATCGCGAAGTGCGCCTCAGACATGGCCACGGTGCGGCCCGTCACGGCTGCCCAGAACCGGGCAAGGGCCGGCGGATCGGCCGCGTCGAAGGTGATGTTCGCCAGGTGCAGTCGCTGATCTCCAGACATCTCATTCCCCTGTTGCGCTCACTGACATCGCCGTCTCACGACGCGAGCGCCTGCGCCGGCCGTGCAGCCACCTCGCCGGCCAGGGCGATGGCGTCGGCCGTGGCCAGCTCGCTGCCAACTCGATGGGCCGTCTCGAACGCCGCGCCCGCGCGGGCCTTCGCGCGCGCCAGATTCCGATCCACGCTTGGCCGATTGCCAGGCCAGATCCGGGTGCCCGACCGCTGCAAGATCCCCGCGCTCGCCCCAAAGAGGGTCGCCGCCAGCGTCGAATCACCCTGCGCGTCCACCACCGCGGCCACGCCCGCCAGACATTCCGCGATGCCCCGTTGGTCGTCGTTTTTGCGGAAGATGCTAATGGCCTCCTGGAACACCGTCAGTGCGTCGCGCAGGCGGCCCTGCTCGTGGGCCACGTGCCCCAGGTTGTGCAGCGAGCTCGCCAGCCCGCTCACGCCGCCGGCCTCCCGGAACAGCCGAGCGCTCTCCTCGTACCGCAGCCGCGCATGATCGAGATCACCGGCCGCCCGGGCGGCATCCCCAGCCCCGTTCAGCATGTGCGCGGTACCCCAGCCATCCCCGCTGGTCCGCCGAACCGCCAGCGAGGCATCGAAGTGCCGCCGCGCCCGCTCGTGCTCGCCCCGCATCGTCGCCACGCGCCCCAGCACCGCGCCCGGCAGCGCCGTCGCCCATGGATCGTTCACGGTGCGGAACAGCTCCAGACTGCGCGCCGCCAGCCGCTCCGCCTCGTCTAGGTCCTCGCGGCCAAAGGCGGTGTTCCCTCGGAAGAAGCTCAGCATGCCCAGGCCCCAGGTGTCGTCGCGCGCCGCGAACGCCGCCTCCGCGGCCTGGGAGTACTCGTCCGCGCGATCCTCGTCGCCCCGCATCGTCGCCATCACGCCGCGGAACATGTAAATGCTGCCGAGCAAGCGCTCGGCGGGCGTCCCCGGCACCAGCTCCGCGGCGCGGGTGAGGCTTGATTCCGCCGCCTCGAAGCTGCTCAGCAGTACCTGAAGGATGCCGCGTATCCCCAGCGCCGCGGCCTGGCCGGGCGTCGTCGACCCAGGCTCCAGCGCCACAACCTCGTTCAGCCAGGCCAGCCCCTCGTGGAGACGACCGCGCAGGTAGACGAACCACCACAGGTGGGCCGCCATGATCCGGGCCTCCTCGAGCTGGCCCCGGTCGATCAGCAGCCTCAAAGCGCCGCGGAGGTTTCCGTGTTCTCGCGTCAGCCGCTGCAGGTACTGCTGCTGCCGCGGACCGCGCAGCTCGTGATCCGCCTCAATGGCTAGCGCCCGGTAATACGCCGTGTAGCAGTCCACCAGGCAATCCCCGTCCTCGGAGTCCAGCAAGCGCTCCAGGCCGAACTCGCGGATCGTCTGCAGCATCGAAAAGCGCGGTTCGCCGCCCTCGTCGGACTGCTTCAGCAGGCTCTTGTCAACCAGCGAAGCCACGCCATCGAGTAGATCGAGCTCCAGCCCGTTCCCCGCCACGCACACCCGTTCGGCGGTATCCAGGCCAAAGCTCCCGGCGAATACGGAGAGCCTCCGGAAGAGCTGCTGCTCGGCGGGCTCGAGCAGGTCGTAGCCCCAGGCGATCGCGCCCCGCAGCGTCTGCTGCCGCGCGGGCAGGTCCCGCGCGCCGCCGGTCAGCAGCGGCAGGCTCCGACCCAGCCGCGCCAGGATCGCGTCTGGCGAGAGCAGCCGCACCCGCGCGGCAGCCAGCTCTATCGCCAGCGGCAGCCCGTCCAGTCTCACGCAGATCTCCGCCACGGCCGGCGCGTTCTCGTTGGTGATGGCAAAGTCCGGTCGGACCGCCTGGGCCCGCTCGATGAACAGCCGGACGGCCTCGTACTGGGACAGCCACTCTACGGACGGCAAACTGTCCAGATCGGGCAGCCGCAGGGGCGGGACCGGGTAGTCGTGCTCGCCATACACGCGGAGGAGGGAGCGGCTGGTCACCAGCAGCTTGAGGGACGGGCAGCTCGCCAGCAGCCGACCCAGCAACGGCGCGGCGTCCAGCACCTGCTCGAAGTTGTCCAGGACCAGCAGCACCCGGCGATCGCCGATCCACGCCGTGACCTGATCCTCCAGCGTCCGCCCCTCGCCCTCACGGATCCCAACCGCCTCGGCGATCGTCCCGACAACCGTCTCGAGGTCGCCCGCGGGCGCGAGCGGTACGAAGAACACACCCCCTTCCACCTCATCGATCAGCTCTGCCGCCGCCTGCAGGCTCAGCCGGGTCTTCCCCGTACCGCCCGGCCCGGTCAAGGTCAGCAGACGGACCTCCGGATTCCGCAACAGATCGCGGACGGTCTCCAGCTCCCCCTCGCGACCCACGAACGGCGTGGCCTGGACCGGCAGGTTGTGCGCCCGCTGGTCCAGGGAGGCCAGCGGCGGAAACTCGGCGGGGAGCTCGGGGTGCGTGAGCTGGAACACGCGCTCCGGGCGGATCAAGTCTCGCAGCCGATGGTCGCCCAGATCCAGCAGCCCGGCCGACTCGGGCAGCGCGTCGCGCGCCAGCTCAGCGGTGGAGGCGGATACCGCCACCTGACCACCGTGCGTCGCGGACAGCAGTCGCGCCGCCCGATTGAGCGGCGGGCCAAAGTAGTCGCCATCGCGATGCTCGGCAGCCCCCGTCTGGAGCGCCATCCGCACCGGGAGCGGGCCCGTCTCACCCCACGGCGCGGAGGCCAGTCCCAACTGGGCGTCAAGTGCCGCGCCAAGGGCATCGTTCGCCGTCGCAAACGCCACGAAGAACGCGTCTCCCAGCGCCTTGAACACGTGGCCACCGTGCCGCTCGGCGCTCTCGCGGATGATCCGATCGTGCACAGCCAGCGCCTGGGCCATACCCTCCGGCTGCGACTCCCAGCGGCTGGTACTACCCTGGATATCGGTGAAGAGAAAGGAGACGGTTCCAGAAGGATGTGCTGGCATGATGGCGCGGTCGTGACTTCCCAGTATTGTCCTGAAGACAATAACACCGGCGGTCGGCGAATCGACCAAAAAGTCGGCTCGCCGGCGGGTGCCGGCATGATGGCCGGCAGGCGGAGGTACGAAGATGCTCTCGCTCCCAGAGGAGTTGATGCTCCTCGCCCTCGATGACCACACCGGCGAACGGATCGCTGCCAGCCAGACCTTTGACACTGCGTTGGACGGCGCCGTGATCCTCGAGCTCTGCCTGCAGTCATTTCTGACCCTGGTGGGGGACGACCGCTACGAGCTTCTCGGCGGCGCGGCGCACGGCACGCTGCTGGATGACGTCACCCGTGTGCTCGGCAAAGAGCGACACTCCACTTCGGCCGCCGCCTGGCTACAGCGCGTACGCCGCGACATCCCGGATATCGACGCCCGCGTCGCCAACAGTCTGGTGGCGCAGGGCTGCGTCCGAGTCGAGACAAAGTGGAAGCTCTGGGTGTTCCCGCGGCGACGATACCCGGCCGCCGACACCCGATGGAAGGAGCAGATCCGCGATCGGCTACGCCGGACACTGGTGGGGGGAGAGCCGCCCGACCGCCGGACGGCCGCGCTGATCGGGCTGGCCCACATGTGCGGGTTGATCGAGCCGTCCGTTCGCCCGGCCAACGAGCACGCCGCGCGCGAGCGTGCCGTCACCCTGACCGGGGGAGGCCACTACGGCGATCGGCTCTTCGCCGATCACGTCCTGGACGCCGTCCTCATAGCGATGCTCGCCACCACAGCCGCGGTCGCGCTGGCTCACGCGACCTACGCCGACGACGGTGGCATCGACTTCTCCACGGACTGGCATCCCAGCTACACCGTGACCACCGAGACGTCCTCGGACCAACGTTCCGACGATTCCTCATCCAGCGGCTGGTTTGGCGGTCTGTTCTCAGGCAGCTCCAGTGACGGGAGCAGCGGCGGTGATAGCGGCGGCTGGGGCGACAGCGGCGGCGGCGACAGCGGCGGAGGGGGCGACGGCGGTGGCGGCGGTGACTGAGCCGACTGCGGCGAGCCGCCAACGGTTTTAGCTATCCTCCGCCCGCGCGTCAGGCGAGGCCGCGCGTCAGGCGCGAACGAAACACAATCCCCACAAGACACACGCATCCAGGAGGACGTGACGATGGCAGCCGTAGATGTGAACGCCGAAGAGCTCAAGCAACGCGTCTCAAAGATCTTCGCCCGCCGTGGCGTTCCCGGCCCAGACGCCGATATCGTGGCGGATCATCTGGTTGAGGCAGACCTGCGTGGCGTCCACTCGCACGGCGTCATCCGCGTGCCCACCTACGTCGGCCAGCTCAAGGCAGGCAAGATCAACGCCAGGCCCAACATCGCCATCGAGGTGGACAATGGCGGCCAGGTCGTGATGGACGGGGACAACGGCTTCGGCCAGCTCGCAGCGTTCCACGCCAATGAGCTGGCCATTGCCCGCGGTAAGGAGCACGGTATGGCCGGCGTGGCGCTCCGCCGCTCCAATCACTGCGGCGCGATGGCCTACTACGCCATCCGGGCCAGCCGCCAGGGGCTGATCGGCTGGGCCACCACCAACGCCGGCATGAACATGGCGCCCACCGGCGGCACCAAGAAGATCGTGGGCAACAACCCCTTCGCCATGGCCGTCCCAACCACCCGCGAGTGGCCAATGGTGCTGGACATGGCCACCAGCGTCGTCGCCGGAGGCAAGCTGGACGTGGCGCGATCGAAGGGCCAGTCCATCCCCCTGGGCTGGGCGCGAGATGCCCAGGGCCGACCGACCACCGATCCCGTAGCGGCGCGGGCCGGGCTGCTGGAGCCGCTGGGCGGACCCAAGGGCTACGGCATGGCCGTCATGCTGGACGTGCTAGCGGGCGTCCTCTCCGGTGGCCGCTACGGCGGCATGCTGAACGATCCCAACTCCAGCCAGTTCTTCATGACCATCTCCGTCGATCGGTTCGCCCCGCTGGCCGCCTTCGAGGGTCGCATGGACCAGGTCATCAACCAGATCCAGGAATGCCCCCGCGAGGACGGCGTGGACCGGATCTATGTTCCGGGCGAGATCGAGTGGGGCCTGGAGACCGCGCGCCGACGCGACGGAATCCCCATGGAAGAGTCCGTCATGAAGGAGCTGGAGCAGCTCGAGGCAGAGGGTTGACCGTAGGCTGAACGCGCGACGGCGGACACGCATCCGGCGCGTCCGCCGTCGCCTGATCCCGGGGGAGCTCCACGACGTATGTAAGGGGGCCAGCGGCCCGCTCCCGCCCACACGGCCTTCGCACCGTGCTGGCTCCGAGGGTGGCGCCCCGGCATTCAGACTGGGCCCGGCCGGCACGCACGGTTGCCGGACGGGAGGAGGGAAGATGCGTCCAGCCATTCAGTCGCGACGGACGTTCCTGAGCATGCTGGCCTCGGTCAGCGCCGCCGGGGCCCTGGCCGCCTGCCAGAGCACGCCGGCACCGCCGCCGTCCACCGCACCCACATCCGCCCCGGCCAGCCCGCCGAAGCCCGCCGAGCCGGCGGCCAGTCCGGCCGCCTCGCCGGCTCCCAGCCCGGCGGCGGCAGCACCCGTTGCACCGCCCGCGCCCAGCCCGGCCCCGGTCGCCGCCGCGCCAGCCGCGCCAGCCGCGGCGTCAACCGCGCCCGCCGCCGTGGTCGGACGACCCCAGTATCAGATGGATGCCCAGCACACCGGCCGCAGCCCACACGCCGGTCCACGCAGGGTAGCCCTCAAGCGCGTCTTCGAGAGCGGCCCGTACCCCACGCCCGATCCGGCCATCCCACGCCCAGACATCCAGAGCTCGGCCGTCATCGGTCCGGACGGCACGATCTACATCGCCAACTTCCCGGGCAACCTGTTCGCCCTCCGTGACTCCGGCCCGGACAAGCTCGAGGTAGCCTGGCGCTTCCACGCGCCGCGCGCCACCGGTCTGCACGCAACGCCGGCCATCGGCCGCGATGGCACCGTGTACCTGGCCCAGGGCGTCGGCCAACCGGAGCCAAAGGGCACCCTGTACGCCCTGAAGGCACCGGCCAGTGGAACCGAGGCACAGGTGGTCTGGTCGGTGGACATGGGAGCGGGACGCGCCACCGCCTCCCCAACGCTCGGGCCCGACGGGACCATCTACATGATGGGCGGCGATGGCAAGCTGTGGGTGGTCGCCCCGGACGGCAAGGTCAAGTGGACCGCCCAGAGCGGCCCGGTCGTGAAGGCCACCCCGGCGCTGGCCTCCGACGGCACCGTCTACAGCGCCAGCATGGACGGCAAGCTCTACGCCATCGCCCCGCCGACCAGCGGCGAACAGGGCAGCGTGCGCTGGACGTTCGACTTCGGTGCAAACCTCGGCCGCACGCCGCTCGTGACCGGCGAGGGCCAGGGCGGATCGAGCGGTGTCGGCAGCGGTTCATCGCCGACGATCGGGCCAGACGGCACCATCTATATCGGCGCCAACAACAGCAACATGTACGCCATCGCGCCAGACGGCAAGCTCAAGTGGCTGTTCGAGGCGGAGCGCGAGCTAGCGGGCATCTGGTCCGCCGCCACGCTGAGCGCCGACAGCTCCACCATCTACTTCGGGGCGAACCGCGGCGGCGTCTACGCCCTGAAGGCATCCGACGGCTCCAAAGTCTGGCAATACAACGTCTACGGCTCGATCTACAGCTCGCTCACTCTGGACAGCCAGGGGACGCTGTACAGCGGCAGCACCATCGGCCTGCTGCTGGGCCTGGACAGCGCAAAGGGCGAGCCGCTCTTCACGGAGAACGTCGGTCAGCAGGTCTGGGCATCGCCGGCGATTCGTCCAGACGGAACCCTGGTCATCGCGGACCGCACCGGCCGCATCCTGGTCTACGGCGCCGCCTGATAGCCGCCGTTCCCGGGAATTCCGGGGCCACCGCGTGGTGGCCCCGGAAACCGCGCCTATAATGTCTACAAGGAGGCCGGGACCATGGCCACCAGACAGACCGGCGTGCGCTTCCGCTCGGACGACGTGTTCGCCGCTCCTGAAGACGAGTATCGCTACGAGGTCATCGATGGCGAGCTGTACATGAGCCCGGCACCTGGCTGGGGCCATCAGGTCTGCCTGTCGAACCTGAACCTGATTCTTGGTCCCACCATCAAGAGCCGGCGACTTGGCAAGATCGTCCAGGCGCCCACCACGGTCGTCTTGGACGACGAGAATGCGGTCCAACCAGACCTGCTGTTCATCTCGACAGCGCGACAACATTTGATCTCCGCGCGCGGAGTCGAAGGCCCCCCCGATCTGGTCGTGGAAGCCCTGTCTCCGCGCACCCGCGACAACGACCTGGGCCTCAAGATGCGCCGCTACGCGCGAGCCCGGATACCCCACTACTGGGTGCTGGACTACGAGCGCCGCGAGTTCCTGCCCTATCGGCTGGTGGGCTCCGCCTACGTACTGATCGAGGGGTTCCCGCGCGGTGGCACGTTCCAGCCTGATCTCTTCCCCGGCCTGGAGATCCCCCTGGACGAGCTCTGGGACTAGGCTCGCGGGGTCGCGCGGCGCAATGCTATGCTTGCGCGAGATTCGGTCGGCGCACGCGCCGGTGCTGGAGCTGCTGATTGCGGGTCAAAGTTGTTCCCCTGGCGGAGCTGCGACGCCTGCTCCCAGATCGCTCGACCAGGGAGCTGTGGCTTGAGCTGCCGGAGAGCGCAACCGTCGGCGACGCGCTCGCCACGCTGAACGTCACAAAGCTGGATGGCATCATCATCGGGATCGATGGCGTCCACGCGAAACCTACCCAGACACTGCACGACGGAGCCCAGATCACGCTCGTCACGCCCATGGAGGGCGGGGCAACACAAACACACTGAGTGGGGTGGTTGGTATGGCCAACGGGTTTTGGAACCGCGTTCTCCGAGTCGACCTGACGACCGGCAAGACCTGGGAGGAGCACCCAGACGACAGCTTCTACCGCAAGCACGTGGGTGGCCGCGGCTTCATCGCGCACTACCTCCTCAAGGAGGTCCCCGCCTCCGTCGACGCGTTCAGCCCGGACAACCGGCTGATCTTCATGGCCGGCCCCGTCACCGGCACCCCGCTGCCGGGCGCTGGCAGGCATAGCTGCGGCGCGCGCTCGCCCCTGACCGGCGGGTTCGGCGAGTCCGAGGCCGGCGGCTTCTGGGGAGCCGAGCTGAAGCACGCAGGCTACGACGGCATCGTCATCCAGGGCAAGGCCGCGAAGCCCACCTACCTGCACATCGACGAGAACACCGTCGAGCTACGCGACGCCTCCCACCTGTGGGGCAAGCGGTCCGGCGAGGTCGAGACCACCCTCCGCAAGGACGCGGGAGATCGCCTGCTGCGCGTCCTGCAGATCGGCCCCGGCGGCGAGAACCTGGTCCGCTTCGCCTGCGTGATCAACGATCTCAACGAGATCGCCGGCCGCACCGGCATCGGCGCCGTCATGGGGTCAAAGAACCTCAAGGCCATCACCGTCCGCGGTAAGAAGAACGTGCCCATGGCAGACCCCAAGCGGATCCGCGAGGTCTCGCAGTGGGTCGCCAAGACCATGGATGAGGTCCACTACAACTTCCACCACTACGGCACCGGCGCGGCCATGGAAGGCAAGCACCTGGAAGGCCACCTGATCGTGAAGAACTTCTCCGAGGGCACCCTGCCTGAGGTGAAGCAGATCGACGCGATCCGCCTCAAGGAGCAGTACGGCCAGAAGATGGACGGCTGCTACGCCTGCTCCGTGCGCTGCAAGAAGCGCGTCAAGATCGAGTCCGCCGGCGTCGACCCCAAGTACGGCGGCGCGGAGTACGAGACCCTGGGCGCGGTGGGCACAGACCTGGCCGTGACCGACCTGGTCAAGATCTCCGTGGCAAACCAGGCGCTCAACTGGTGGGGCCTGGACAGCGTGTCCTGCGGTGGCACCATCGCCTGGGCCATGGAGTGCTACGACAAGGGCCTGATCACCAAGGAAGACACGGGCGGTCTGGAGCTCAAGTGGGGCGATGGCGACATGCTGAACAAGCTGATCGACATGATCGCCACGCGCCAGGGCTTCGGTGACGTGCTGGCTGAGGGCGCCGCTCGCGCGGCCGCCAAGATCGGTCGCGGCACGGACAAGTACGTCGTGGCGGTCCGCGGGCTCGAGGTGGCCATGCACGACCCGCGCGCCATGGAGAACATGAAGACCAACTACCCCGTGAACCCCACGGGTGGCGACCACACCGGTGGCGCCCACGCCCGCACCAGCCTGCGCAACACCATCGGCGTCTGCCAGTTCCTGCAGTACGACGAGCAGGTCACGCTGGACGTGCTCAACGCCTCCACCGGCTGGGGCATGTCCAAGGAGGAGCTCAACGAGGTAGCGGAACGCGGCCTGGCCATGGCCCGCCTCTTCAACCTCCGCTGTGGCTTCACCAAGGCAGATGACAAGCTCCCGCCACGCCTGATGGAGCCGCTGAAGGAAGGCCCCTTCGCCAACAAGCCGTTCTCCACCCAGGACATCGTCGCGGTGGTGGAGAACTACTACAAGACCCGCGGCTGGAACGTAGCAGACGGCGTGCCCACCACGGACACGCTGAACAAGCTCGGCATCAAGGACTACGCCGAGCCAGTCCTCGCCGCCCCCGCCCCAGCCTCTTAATCCCCGCTCGCCAAAAGGCACCGAGGAGGCCCGCCGACATCGGCGGGCCTCCTTGCTTGACTCGCCGGTATCTTCCCCAGGCGACCTGAGCTGACGTTGGGACGGCGGGCCGGGCGCGCGCTCGTTGTGCCATGATAGGAATCAAACACGATGCGCTAGCAGAGGGTTGACGTGAGCTTTCGGGACTTCGTCCGACGTGAACCGACGTTGGCGGCCCACACTGATGTAATCGATGCCTGGTACGCGGCGCTGAACAGCGAGGCCGATGGCGCCGTTGTGTGCCGAAACCTCGATTCAGAAGCGGCGTCTCCACGGTGTGACGAGTCTCGGCGAGCGCTGCACGCACTGGCGGGTGAGCTTGGGAGCCAGCCTGCACCGACCGCCGCCGCTACAGGGAGCTTGCGCAGGCTCTTCGTGGGGCACGAGCACGACATCTTGTGCCAGGGCACAGCCGTGCCGGCCGGGGCTGACACCACCACACTCGCGAAGCTGACTCCTGTAGCTGGCCTGCGGCTTTGGCAAGGGAGCGACGCGGCTAGGGAACCCAAGGAAGACGACCAGACATGGCTGGACCGACTCACACTCGGTCGGCATGGCCGTATGGCGGCTGCTGCCCGTGCGCATCTCCAGCCGGACGCTGCCTGGCGTGGCGTACTGCCGCTGGTCTTCGCGACGCCGTACTCGGATCGGACGAACAGATTCCCTCCGGGCACCCACACCGACCGCGCGCAGCAGTTAGTTGGGCTCGAGCCGGATTCGTCGGGTCGACTGTACTGCGTCGTCACCTGGAATCAGGAAGCCGACCGCCGGGGACACATCCCCACCGGTATCGACGCCCACGACCACCCGTTCTTCTGGCCCGCGGCTCTCGGCGCGGAATGGGGTGTCACCTGGGACAAGGCATCGCCGGATTCGGCGCGGGAGCGGGGCGTGCGTGAATGCGTCGTGCGATCATTCAACTGCGAGCATTTGTCGACCATCGAGGCCGTGTAGCGATGTCCGAGCCGTCCATCCTGGAATCCATGCCAACGGACCTGGCAGAGCGCGCCGACTGGCTCAACGACATCATGTTGGACCGCGCGCCGCGCTGGCCGGGCATGCTGCCGAACGAGCGTCAGGTGGACTACCTGATCTCCGTCGTCCGCCACTCGGAGCCTGCGCATCGACAGCGGGAAGTGAGCGATGCCGCCCGAGAGCTTCTGGCGAGGTGGATCATCGAGAACCGGGGCTGGGAGTCGCCGGATCTGGACCGACTGCACGAGATCCTTGGTGTGCTGGAGAGTCTGCCGGGCAGCGGCACAACGGCCTCGGTGCTCTACGATCTCACGCGGTTGTCCGTGCTGGATGCCACCAGAGACGGCGTTTCGCTGCGCCGCCAGGCGTTCCGCGCCCTCGCGCTGGCCGATCCTCCGCCCGGCTGGCGTCGTGAAAACCTGATCGATGAGTGGCGAGCCCTGGTCGGCGACCCGCACATCACGGTCGCCGCGTTCGCTGGTCTACGCAGTCTCGACCTGCTGGCGGCCATCGCCGAGCTTCCGCGCTTTCTCCTGGTGGCGGAGGAAGCCGGCATCACACCGTCCGGATCGCTGAACGTCCTGTGCCAGATGGTAGAGCGCGACGACGACGCGATCGAGCCCCTTAGGTCGGCTCTCGCGTCGCTGCCCCAGGAGCGAGCTTCTCGGCTCAAGAACGTCCTGCAACAATCGCTGGGGGCCGATTGGCGTTATCCAAAAGTATGGGCAGTGGCGAGCACACAGACATCGCGATCGGGAATCGGAACCGGGACAAACAACATTCGCGAGTCGCAGGCCCCGGCGCAGAGATGGACGCCCCTGGAGACACCTACACCGACCCTCGACCAACACGAGAAACTAGGCCACAAGCCCCGAGAGCGCCCTCCACTTCCCACGCATGGGCTGCTGATTCCGGTAGCGGCTTGACGGGGCCGTAGCGAGAAATGCGCGCCATCACTTTCTATTCGTTCAAGGGTGGCGTTGGCCGCACGACGCTGGCGACGAATGTCGCCGCGTTGCTCGCGCAATCGGGGCAGCGTGTCCTGATAGTGGACTTTGACCTGGAAGCGCCCGGATTGAGCTACCTCGACGAGCTTCAGCCCCGCCGAGGCGCTCCTACACCACGGGGCCTCGCCGGTCTGTTCGCCGACTCCTGGCCGGACAAGTCGTCGCGCGACGTTCGCGACTACTGCTACGGGTTAGATCGGTTCGAGGGAAATCTCACCGTGCTGGGCTGTGGTGACATCCGCGGCGGGGGTTTCTTCAAGGATCTAGCCTACCTAGACCGCGAGCAATTCTTTCGGGTAACCACCCGCGCCGGTGCATCCGGGGAGCTAGGGCGGAGTCTCTACGAGGACCTCCGCCGGCAATGGGCACGCGACTTCGACTACGTCATTATCGATTCGCGCACCGGCCTCACTGACATAGGGGGGGTCTGCACGCGGATCCTCCCGGACCATCTTGTGGTCGTATTGACAATGAACCGTCAGGGTATTGAGGGTACCCGCGCCGTGCTCAGACAGGTGGGGCGCCGTAACATGTTGGGTGACCCGATCGATCGCACTGTCGTCGTCTCGATGGTCCCCAGTCCATGGTCACCAACGGAGATAGAGCGTGGGCTCCGGCGCGTCCGGAACGGTCTCCATCTCCGTCGGTCCAGGAGTGCCGTTCTCTCGGTGCCATTGGCTGCCTGGCTCGCCATCGAGGAACAGCCACTGCTGGCCGTCCGGCGCCGCAGCTCTTTGGATGATCCGGTCCTCCTAGCGTACGCGGCAGTCGGCAACCGTCTCCGAGCCGCTAATCCAACAGACATTGAATACCGCCTGGAGCTTGCACAGGAGGAACGTGACCCAGCCAGCCGTCGATCGCACGCGCTGGCGTTACTAGCAACCGTGGCCGACTCTGTCGAGATAAGTGATCGCTCACTGCGAGTCATGTCGGCCGCGGGTAGGTTGGTCGATTCCCCATCCGGCGATGTCGTTGAGGATGTCCGGCATTGGCAACGCGCCGTCGCTCTCACCCGACGAGTGCTGCAGAGACCGATGCGGGACGCGTCCCACTCAGCACTGGCCCCACTGCTCACGCAGCTCCGCTCGCGCTGGCTTCAGTTGGCGCAAATCGCGCCGCTGTTAGATCCAGGGACATCTACCCTCGAGCAACTCGGGGAGGCGGCTCGGTTCTTCCAGAGTATCCCCGCTTCGAGGCGTAGCCCGACCACGAACGAGGTGCTCGCCGACGTGCTCGCGGCGCAGGCCGACGTGTTGGTCGAAGCCCGCAGGTTCGACGACGCCCTGAATCTTCACGCCCGCTCCGCGGAGTTTTACGGCATAGCGCACGCGGCGGAGCCGAGTTCCGAGCGCGCGCGCGATCTGGCCCGTACCCTGGCCAACCGCGCCAACACCCTCCAGCGCCTGTCCCGCTTCGACGAGGCCCTCGCCGCCTACGACCACGCCCTCGCCATCCTCCGCCCACTCGCAGACGCCCCAGATGCTCCACCCGCCCTCAGAAACGACCTCGCCCGTACCCTGGCCAACCGCGCCAACACCCTCCAGCGCCTGTCCCGCTTCGACGAGGCCCTCGCCGCCTACGACCACGCCCTCGCCATCCTCCGCCCACTCGCAGACGCCCCAGATGCTCCACCCGCCCTCAGAAACGACCTCGCCCGTACCCTGGCCAACCGCGCCAACACCCTCGATAGCCTGTCCCGCTTCGACGAGGCCCTCGCCGCCTACGACCACGCCCTCGCCATCCTCCGCCCACTCGCAGACGCCCCAGATGCTCCACCCGCCCTCAGAAACGACCTCGCCCGTACCCTGGCCAACCGCGCCAACACCCTCCAGCGCCTGTCCCGCTTCGACGAGGCCCTCGCCGCCTACGACCACGCCCTCGCCATCCTCCGCCCACTCGCAGACGCCCCAGATGCTCCACCCGCCCTCAGAAACGACCTCGCCCGTACCCTGGCCAACCGCGCCAACACCCTCCAGCGCCTGTCCCGCTTCGACGAGGCCCTCGCCGCCTACGACCACGCCCTCGCCATCCGCCGCCCACTCGCAGACGCCCCAGATGCTCCACCCGCCCTCAGAAACGACCTCGCCGATTCCATCGAAGCCCGCGCCAACACCCTCGATAGCCTGTCCCGCTTCGACGAGGCCCTCGCCGCCTACGACCACGCCCTCGCCATCCTCCGCCCACTCGCAGACGCCCCAGATGCTCCACCCGCCCTCAGAAACGACCTCGCCCGTACCCTGGCCAACCGCGCCAACACCCTCCAGCGCCTGTCCCGCTTCGACGAGGCCCTCGCCGCCTACGACCACGCCCTCGCCATCCTCCGCCCACTCGCAGACGCCCCAGATGCTCCACCCGCCCTCAGAAACGACCTCGCCCGTACCCTGGCCAACCGCGCCAACACCCTCGATAGCCTGTCCCGCTTCGACGAGGCCCTCGCCGCCTACGACCACGCCCTCGCCATCCTCCGCCCACTCGCAGACGCCCCAGATGCTCCACCCGCCCTCAGAAACGACCTCGCCCGTACCCTGGCCAACCGCGCCAACACCCTCCAGCGCCTGTCCCGCTTCGACGAGGCCCTCGCCGCCTACGACCACGCCCTCGCCATCCTCCGCCCACTCGCAGACGCCCCAGATGCTCCACCCGCCCTCAGAAACGACCTCGCCCGTACCCTGGCCAACCGCGCCAACACCCTCGATAGCCTGTCCCGCTTCGACGAGGCCCTCGCCGCCTACGACCACGCCCTCGCCATCCTCCGCCCACTCGCAGACGCCCCAGATGCTCCACCCGCCCTCAGAAACGACCTCGCCCGTACCCTGGCCAACCGCGCCAACACCCTCCAGCGCCTGTCCCGCTTCGACGAGGCCCTCGCCGCCTACGACCACGCCCTCGCCATCCGCCGCCCACTCGCAGACGCCCCAGATGCTCCACCCGCCCTCAGAAACGACCTCGCCGATTCCATCGAAGCCCGCGCCAACACCCTCGATAGCCTGTCCCGCTTCGACGAGGCCCTCGCCGCCTACGACCACGCCCTCGCCATCCTCCGCCCACTCGCAGACGCCCCAGATGCTCCACCCGCCCTCAGAAACGACCTCGCCCGTACCCTGGCCAACCGCGCCAACACCCTCGATAGCCTGTCCCGCTTCGACGAGGCCCTCGCCGCCTACGACCACGCCCTCGCCATCCTCCGCCCACTCGCAGACGCCCCAGATGCTCCACCCGCCCTCAGAAACGACCTCGCCCGTACCCTGGCCAACCGCGCCAACACCCTCCAGCGCCTGTCCCGCTTCGACGAGGCCCTCGCCGCCTACGACCACGCCCTCGCCATCCGCCGCCCACTCGCAGACGCCCCAGATGCTCCACCCGCCCTCAGAAACGACCTCGCCCGTACCCTGGCCAACCGCGCCAACACCCTCCAGCGCCTGTCCCGCTTCGACGAGGCCCTCGCCGCCTACGACCACGCCCTCGCCATCCTCCGCCCACTCGCAGACGCCCCAGATGCTCCACCCGCCCTCAGAAACGACCTCGCCCGTACCCTGGCCAACCGCGCCAACACCCTCGATAGCCTGTCCCGCTTCGACGAGGCCCTCGCCGCCTACGACCACGCCCTCGCCATCCTCCGCCCACTCGCAGACGCCCCAGATGCTCCACCCGCCCTCAGAAACGACCTCGCCGATTCCATCGAAGCCCGCGCCAACACCCTCGATAGCCTGTCCCGCTTCGACGAGGCCCTCGCCGCCTACGACCACGCCCTCGCCATCCGCCGCCCACTCGCAGACGCCCCAGATGCTCCACCCGCCCTCAGAAACGACCTCGCCCGTACCCTGGCCAACCGCGCCAACACCCTCGATAGCCTGGCGCGATACGAAGAAGCCGAAATTGACGCCGGAATCGCGATCTCCATCCGCCGCCGACTGGTCTCGGATGTTGGTGTGAAGGAGCTTCAAAGCGTCCTGGGAAACGCACTCAGGACCCGTGCCGAAGTACGACGAAAGCTTGGCGCTTTCGACGGTGCCGAGTCCGACATTGACGAGGCGATCACGTGTCAGCGCACCGCGACCATCTCGGGCGACCCGGAGGCCACGGTTCGCCTCGCGGACGCCCTCGTTGAGCTCGCCAGGCTGCGACTCGCGCGGTCCGATCTCAGCGGCGTCGACGGATGGCTGAGTGACGCCGAACGCACGTACCAGCGCCTCCAGACGGATTACCCCGAGCGTGACTTTGCCGGCGAAATCGCGGACCTCACGCTGGCGCGCGGAGAGATCGAAGAGGCGCGCGCCAATGATGCCAACGCGATCAAGCTGTTTCAGAAGGCCCTGGCCTCGGCGCCCCCAAGCGCCCGTGAGCTCCGGCGGAGGGCAAGCGGGGCACTCGATCGCGCGACCGCCAAGTCACGCTCGCGGCCATAGATCTCACGCCATCGTTCGACACCTCCTCAGATTGTGGATTGGCGCTAGAATGGGCCGGGCCCAGCCGGGCCGAAGGGGTTTCTGATGCCACACCAGGTGACCATGCCGATGCTGGGCCTGACCATGGAAGAAGGCACCATCACTGAGTGGCTGAAGCGCGAAGGAGACGAGGTCAAGAAGGAAGAACCCCTCTTCGTTGTCGAGACCGATAAGTCAGCCGTGGAGGTCGGTGCGCCGGCCACCGGCGTGCTCAGCCAGATCATCGTGCAGGTAGGCCAGACCGCCAGGGTCAGCGCGCCCATCGCCGTCATAGCCCAGCCCGGCGAGGCCGTCGCGCCTGCCGCGCCTGCCGCGCCCGTCGCACCCGCGCCGTCAGCGCCTCCCGCCGCGGCGCCCCCGCCCGCCGTATCGGCGGCGGCACCCGCCGCTCCTCCCGCCCCCGCGAGCGGCGGACTCCATCGAGTCTCGCCCCGCGCCCGGCGCGTCGCCCAGGAGCTCGGGGTGGATGTCTCTACCATCACCGGCACGGGGCCTGAGGGGCGGGTGGTCGAGAAGGACATCCGCGCCGCCGCCGCGGCCCCGGCAGCCGGCGGCCGGATCATCGCCTCGCCGCTGGCGCGCAAGCTCGCCTCCGAGCACGGCGTGGACCTGGCCCAGATCTCCGGCACCGGCCCCGGCGGACGCATCACCGAGAAGGACGTCACCGCGTACGTCGACGCCCGCGCCGTGCCCGTGGCGCCAGCGCCGCCTGCCGCCGTGGAGGCAGCCCCCGCGGCCGCGCCGGTCACCGCTGGCAGCTTCGAGCCGCTCAACCGCGTCCGCCGCATCACCGCCGAGCGCATGGCCGCCTCCTCCCGGTCGGTCGCCCGCGTCACCATGTTCGCCGAGGTGGACATGACCGAGGCCGTCCGCTTCCGCGGCCAGCTTGCCCCAGAATTCGAGCGCCGCCACGGCGTGCGCCTGGCCTACGACGCCATGATCGCCAAGGCGTGCGCAACCGCCCTGGCAGAGCATCCCCACGTCAACGCCCAGTGGCAGGAGGCCAGTGGCGCCCAGCCGGCCGGGCTGCGGCTCCAGGAGCACGTCAACGTGGGCGTGGCCGTCTCGTCCGACCAGGGGCTCCTGGTGGCCGTCATTCGCGACGCGGACAAGAAGTCGCTCTGGGAGGTCAATTCAGACCTGGCCGGCATCGTCGCCCGCGCCCGCGAGAACAAGGCCACCCCGGACGATCTGACCGGCGGCACGTTCACCGTCACCAACCTCGGCGGCTACGGTGTGGACTCCTTCACACCCATCGTCAATCCGCCGGAGTCCGCCATCCTCGCCGTGGGCCGGATCGCCAAGAAGCCGGCCGTAGTTGACGATCAGCTCGCCATCCGCGAGCTGATGACGCTGAGCCTGGCATTTGACCACCGGGTGGTGGATGGCGCGCCAGCGGCGCAGTTCCTACAACGAGTCGTGTCCATCCTCGAGTCGCCCTACATCTTGCTGGCGTAGGGCTCCTCGCCCACAAACACCCCGGAGGCAGCTATGCCCGCCGCGAAGCGCGCCTTTGTCATGGTCTGGGACGGCATGCGCCCAGATCTGGTCTCGCCGGAGCTCACGCCCAATCTGGCGGCGCTGGGCGCGGCGGGCGTGCGCTTCCAGAAGAATCACGCCGTGTTCCCCACCGTCACCAGGATTAATTCGGCCTCGTTGTGGAGCGGGACGCTGCCCATCGCCCACGGCATCGTGGGCAACTCGCTGTACGCCCCCAAAGTAGACCCCACGGCGGCCATCTCCATCGGCGACCACCGCAGCATCTACAAGCTCATCGAGGCCCGCGGCGGGCGGCTGATCCCCACGGACACCGTGCCAGATCGGATCCACGCCGCGGGCGGCAAGACCGTGGTGGTGAGCACCGGCTCACCGGGTTCCGCCTTCCTCTGCCACCCCCGAGTGCGCGAGTGCGATGGCGATCGCGTCTACAACCAGGCAGTCATGCTGCCAGACGGCGCGCACGATGAGTTCCACGCCCGCACCGGCTCCAGGCCAGATCCCACCGTTCCGAACACCTCGGAGAACGCCCACTTCACCCGCGCCGCCGTGGAGTGGGTGCTCCCAGACCTGAACCCCACCCTGATGACCTTCTGGCACACAGACCCAGACAAGACCCAGCACCACACCGGCTTCGGCAGCCCCCAGTCGCTCGAGTCCATCCGCGACGCGGATCGCCACCTCGGCGAGATGCTGGAGGCGTACGACCAGCTCGGCATCGCCCAGGAGACTGTGTTCGTGGTGGTGTCTGACCACGGATACTCCACCATCGACCCGGTGGTCAGCCTGGACGACGCGCTGTCCAGCTTTGGCCTGGCGGACGACGTGGCGGCGGGGCGGCTCGTGCTGTCTCCGAACGGCTTCACGGTGTTCGCCAACGTCACCAACGGAGACGCCGACCTGGTCCGCCGCGCGGCCGAGGCCTTCATGGCCTGGGAGCACGCGGGTTCGGTGTTCACCGGCTCCCACGGTCGACCGGTAATCCAGGGCTCGTTGCCACTTGAGAGCGTCGGACTCGGTGGCGAGCTCGCGCCAGACGTGGCGTGCGCCATGGCCTGGGATCACGGCGAAAACGAGCACGGGCTCAAGGGACGCTCGGCCGGCGCCGACTCCAAGTACCTGGCCACCCACGGCGGGATCAGCCCGTGGGAGATCACCAACACCCTCATCATGGCTGGCCCCGGACTGAAGCAGGGACTCGCGAGCAGCCTCCCCTCCGGAAACATTGACGTGGCGCCAACCCTGCTCCACCTGCTCGGGATCAGCCCGCCAGCCGGCCAGCACGGGCGTATCCTCACAGAGGCACTGGCGGACGGCCCAAATCCGGCGAGTATCTCCGCGGAGTCCCGCATCATCCGCGCCGCCCGACCCGGCTACCGCCAGGAGGCGCACTTCTCGTCCGTAGGCAACACCACCTACCTGGACTACGGGCAGGCCTGGCACGACTGACCCACCGGCTCGGGCAGTAAGCGCGATCGGTATCGGCGTGAAGGAGGGATACCAGTGGACGTCATGACGGTGCTCGGGCCGATCCCGTCGCGGGACATGGGCATCACCCTGCCCCACGAGCATCTCCAGTTCGACCTCTTCCGAATCACCCGCGATCGCAACGGGCGGTTCAACGCGAATGACATCCCGATGCTCGTTGACGAGCTGGCGCACTTCAAGCAAGCCGGCGGGCGGACGCTCGTGGAGCTCTCCAACCAGGGGCTCAGCCGCGACCCGGAAGCGCTGAAGCGCATCGCCACCGCGTCAGGGATCAACATCATCATGGGCAGCGGCTGGTACCGCGAGCCGTACTACGACCACGCCTACATCCGCCGGGCCAGTGTCCGCCAGATAGCCGACGACATCGTGGACGAGATCGAACACGGCGTGGGCGGCAGCGGCGCCCGCCCCGGCATCATCGGCGAGATCGGGGCAGACCTGGACTACGTCTCACCCGCCGAGGAGCGCGTGTTCCGGGCCTCGGCAAAGGCGCACCTCCGGACCGGCCTCACCGTCACCACGCACGCGCTGGAGAGCCCCGTGGGCCTGCAGCAGCTAGACATCCTCCAGGAGGCGGGGATGGACCCGCGCCGGGTGATCGTGGGGCACTGCGGAACCTGGATGGACCTGGACTACCACGAGGCGATCGCGCGGCGGGGTGCTTACGTTCAGTTTGACACCGTGCGCGGTACGTTCCCGTACGACGATGTCCAGATCGCGCGTGCCATCCGTCACCTCGTCCGGCTGGGCTTCCTGGAGCACGTGTTGATCTCTCACGACTGCTGTTACCGGACCCATCTCACGGCCTATGGCGGGAACGGATACGGCCACATCTTGCGCTCGTTCGTGCCGGCGCTGCTGGAAGCAGGGCTCAGCCGCGAGCAAGTGGACACGATCATCGTGGAGAATCCCCGCCGCGCGATCAGCGGCGAGCGGTAAGCGATCGGCACGGAGGGGCGAGAGCGCTTCCGAGACCTGAGACCTCCCAAGAAAGGACACGAAGATGGATCTCGAGCTGAGTGGAAAGCGTGCGCTGGTAACGGGCGGCAGCCGCGGCATCGGCAAGGCCATCGCCCTTGAGCTCGCCCGTGAGGGAGTGGACGTAGCGCTGGGTGCCCGCGACGCGGCATTGCTGGCCAGGTCCGCGGACGAGCTAGCTGAAGCCACGGGCCGCAAGATCGTGACCTGCCAGGTGGACACGGGGACTGACGACTCCGTGCGGGCCATGGTCAGCCGCGCCGCCGACGAGCTCGGAGGGCTGGATATCCTGGTGAACGCCGCCGCCATGCCCGGCGGCCAGGGCGCCCCACCGAAGCTGGCGGGGATCACCAGCGAGCTGTTCTGGGATGACGTCAACGTGAAGGTCATGGGCTACCTGCGCTGCGCGCGCGAGGCGGCGCCGCACATGATCAAGCAGGGGTGGGGCCGCATCATCAACATCAGCGGTCTGGCCGCTCGCTCAACCGGCTCCACCATCGGAAGCATCCGCAACGTCGGCGTGGCCGCCCTCACCAAGAACCTGGCGGACGAGCTAGGACCCCAGGGCATCAACGTCACCGTGGTCCATCCGGGACTCACGCGAACGGAGAAGTCGCCCGGGGTCATCGCGGCACGCGCCGCGGCGGCTGGAATCTCCGAGGAGGAGATGGAGCGGCGCATGTCCAGCGCCAATTCCGTAAAGCGGTTCATTGATGCCCGGGAGATCGCCTACGTCGTCACCTTCCTCGCCTCGCCCAGGTCCATCGCGATCAACGGCGATGCCATCGCAGCCGGCGGCGGCGCCCCGGGGGTGATCCACTACTGATCCGCGGCTGCCCCAGCCACACGTTCCGGACGCTACAACCCCCCACGACGGGACAACCATCCCCCGAGCCTCCACGGGACCCGACGTATGCTGACAGCATCACTCGGTGCAGAGGTCGGCGCTACGCGCTGTCCTTGAGAAAGGGGCGAACTATGCTGGGGGGAGCCATCAACCGTGAGACTAGTTGTCCGGGTTGTCACGGCTACGGTGCAATGCCCTGCGCCGCCTGTGACGGCACGGGCGAGACCGGAGCGCGGCGCCCACCCGCGGAACAGTCGGCACAGCAAACCGGCGCCACCGCTACCAGCGGCGCGGTCGGCGTGATCGCGGCCGCTCGTTGCCGAGACTGCCACGGAGACGGTGCTATGCGCTGCGCACTGTGCCACGGGAAAGGCAACCGGGGGAGGATCACGGCGTACGACGTCAGGTAGCGGCGGAGGGGCGCTTCCGGATCGATGGAGCCGTCGAACAGACGGTCACGGAGGTTGAGATGAGCGTTCAAGACCTCGAACACGTAGTGGACAGAATCCTCGACGATCAGCGATTTCGCGTTCAGGCCGAGCAATCCATCGAGTCGCTGTGCCTGGACTACGCGCTGAGCGAAGACGAGATCGCGGCGCTCCGGACCCGCGACAGGATGGCGTTGCTCGCCCTCGGGCTGGACGAATCCCGGGCCGAGCTGGCGGCGCATCTCATCTAACGTCCGCACAGAGTCCCCGCCCAGACAAGATCCAGGAGCGGGGCGACGGTCGGTTCTGCCAGGTGGCATGATTCGGGCGAGTCCAGTTGAGCGGACATCGCGGGCGCCGAGCTTGCCACTTCAGAATCGTGTAGCCCCCACGGGTGAGATCGTCGCCGTAGAAGCTCGCGGTACCTTGATGGGGAACCGCGGCTGTCTGGTGGACGCCTCCAGACGGCTCAGGCCGCGCCGCGCGCTCGGCCCTTCGAATCGAGCCTGGATCACCTGCGTGCTCGACTTCAAGGGACGCCGCCTGCCGCTGGCGGAGCCCGGACGGTACACCCAGCTCTTCTTTCTGGACGAAGCCACCGCCCTCGCCGCCGGACATCGTCCGTGCGGCTACTGCCGCCGCGACGACTTCCGGCGGTTCAAAGCGATCTGGGTCCAGGCTAACCCAGAGTGCGGCCTGGACGCGGGCTGCCGAATTCCAGAGCTCGACGCGCGACTGTACGCCGATCGAGTCACCACCGAAGGCAAGCAGGCCCGCTTCGATGCCAGCATCCAGGAGGTCCCGGACGGGGTGCTCCTCGACCACGCGGGCGTGCGTCTCTTGTGGTCTGGGCAGCTCTGGCTCTGGTCGCCCGGAGGCTACTCGGACCCACTACCCGCTCCCAGCAACGCCACCGTGTCAGTCTTGACCCCGCGTTCTACCGTCCGCGCCATCGCGCACGGGTACACTCCCGCTGTGCATTGGACCGCGGCGCATTGAATCGCCGCCGCATCGTCGTCCTGTGCTAGGCTGATCATTCCACCGGGCAGTACGCCTCGCGCGTACAGCCTAACGGCCCGGTTGCGGGGGCGGTCATTGTCCACCACGGAAGTGCAGGCACCTATCCAGCAAGGCGGCTCGGCGCCTCCGAGCACGGCTGCCGCCGCGCGTCCGGCCCCCAGCGCGGTCCCAGTTGAGCTGGTAATCGACGAGCTACCCGCGGCCCCGCGACGCTGGGGACGCTGGCTGCTGATTGGCTCCGCGATCGTCCTGGTGCTGGTGGCAGCGATCTGGGGCGGGTACATCTACTGGTACGAAGCCACCTTTTTCGTGACCACAGACAACGCCCAGGTCACGGGCGACCTCGTGCAGGTAGGCTCTCTTCAGCCCGGCAGAATCGTGGCCACCAACGTCGACGTAGGCGACCGCGTTCAGCGCGATCAGGAGATCGCCGTGGTCACGATGCCCCAGCAAGTGACCACCGGCACCAGCGGCGCGCTCCGTATCGAAGAGACCACGGCTCAGGCCACGTTCGTCTCGGTGCGCGCGCCATTCACGGGACTGATCGTGGCCCGTCAGGGACAGGTGGGCGGCACCGTCTCAGCCGGGCAGCCCATGTACACGCTTGTGGACCTGGCGCGGATCTGGGTGCGGGCAAATATTGAGGAGACCAAGGTGGCCAGGCTCCGCCCAGGCCAGCCAGTGGAGATCCACCTTGACGCCCTGGGGCAGTCGTTTGATGGGCGAGTCGTCTCCATCACGCCGGCCAGCGCGGCCACCTTCTCGCTGCTGCCCAGCCAGAACACCTCGGGCAACTTCATCAAGGTCACCCAGCTTGTCCCCGTGAAGATCGCTATCGATGCGCGGGGCGTGGTGCTGCCGCTGGGTACCTCGGCCACGGTCCGCGTCCAGGTCCAGGAGCCTGACGTCCCGCCACCGTGGCGGCCATGGCGGCAGTAGCAACAGTCTCGCGCCCGCGGGCGGCCCGCACGGCGCGCCTGCACGGGCTGGCCTACCACTGGCAGGCGCTCATCGTGGTAGTCCTTGGCTCGTTCAGCGTCATCCTGAACCAGACGGTCCTCAACGTCGCGCTGCCCCGCATCATCGCCGTATTCGAGGCATCGGTAGACCAGGGCCAGCTCGTGGTGACGGCATACATGGTGGCGATGGCCGTGGTCATTCCCGCCTGTGGGTACGCGACCGATACCTTTGGAGCGCGCCGCGCCTACCTCTCCACGCTTTCCCTGTTCACCGTGTTCACCGCGCTGTGTGGCCTGGCCCCCAGCATCGAGGGGCTGATCGCGTTCAGAGTGCTACAGGGTCTTGCCGGCGGCATGATCATGACCCTGGGGCTGACCATCATGTTCCAGGCCGTCCCACCGCGCCAGCGCGGCTCGGTGATGGGCGTGTTCGGCCTGCCGGTGCTGGTCGCGCCCATGGTTGGACCCATCATCGGCGGGTACCTGGTGGAGTTCCTGAACTGGCGCTTGATCTTTGGGCTCGGCGTGCCCATCGGCATCCTCAGCGTGCTTGTTGGCGCCGCCGTGCTGCGCCCCAGCGCGCCGCGTGAGGGCTCCCGGTTCGACGGCGTGGGTTTCACCCTGATCGGCGTGGGCTTCGCGTGCGCGCTGCTGGCACTTTCGGAGGCGCCTCGCGAAGGCTGGACCGCCACCATCACGGTCAGCCTGGGAGTCGTGGCGCTGGTGAGCATCGTGGCCGCGGTGGCCTACGAGCTCTGGCACCCGCAGCCGCTCATCGATCTCCGCGTACTCGGCGATCGAACCTACCCATTTGCCACCGCCGTGAGCTGCGTCTTCATGGTGGGGATGTTCGCGTCCTCGCTGCTGCTCCCCCTGTTCCTGCAGAACGTGCGTGGCCTGGGTCCGCTTGACACGGGCCTGCTGCTGGCACCGGAAGCGGTGGCATCCGGCCTCATGATGCCGTTCGCCGGTAGGTTGCTGGATCGGTTTGGGCCGCGGCCGCTGGTGATACCCGGATTGATCGCCACCGCGCTCTCCTACTGGTTGCTGGCCGGGATCGATCCCAACACATCAGACACCACGCTCCGGCTCGTCCTGGTGCTGCGCGGCCTGGCCATGGGCGCGTCCATGATGCCCGTGATCACCTTCGCTATGGACAACATCTCCCCCGCCAGGCTGCCCCGCGCAACAGCGCTGGGCAACGTCCTGCGCCAGCTCGCGGGCGCGTTTGGCACGGCCTTCTTCGCCAGCGTGCTCCTGGACCGCCAGACCTACCATCAGGCAATCCTGGCCCAGACGGCCACGGCCGGGTCAGCGTCAGTGATCCAGCTCCTCAGCACCACCGCGAACAACTTGATGCTGCTCGGTGTGGCGCGGGATACCGCCGACCTCCTGGCCCTGAGTACGCTCTCCCGCCAGGTCAGTCAGGCGGCCACGGTCCGAGCGTTCGGCGACTGCTTTTACCTGGCCGCCTTCTTCCTCATCGCGGGGCTGGTCCCAGCGCTCCTGCTGAATCGACGACGCCGCGCGCACAGCTAGTTCGGAGGCTGATATGCCCGGGTCCTCCACCCCGCGGCTCGATGCCGCGTTTGCCCAGCTAACCAACCGCGTGCGAGCCGCGCAGCAGCGCCTCGGGGTCCCGGGCGTGACGTTCGGCGTGCTCCACGGTACCGACCAGCGCGTGGGCGCCCTCGGCGTCACCAGCTTGGAGCATCCGCTGGACGTGACCACGGAGACCCTGTTCCAGATCGGCTCCATCAGCAAGACGGTGACCGCCACGGCGATTATGCGCCTGGTGGAGCGCGGCGATCTGGACTTGAACGCGCCCGCCAGAAGCTACCTGCCTGAGCTCCGCCTGGCCGATGAGAGCGTGGCGCGCGCCGTGGAGGTGCGCCATCTGCTCAACCACACCGGCGGCTGGGTGGGTGACTTCTTCCCGCGGACCAGCGACGGCGATGACGCTCTGGCCTCGGTGCTTCCCCAGCTCGAGAGCCTTCCCCAGATCACGCCGCTCGGCGCAACCCACTCGTACAACAACGCCGCGTTCTACATCGCCGGGCGGCTCATCGAGCGGGCAACCGGGCTCACGTACGAGCGCGCCGCGCACGATCTGGTCCTGGGTCCCCTCGGCATGGCCCGCTCGTACTTTGGCGCGGAGCCCGTAATCACCGAGCGGTTCGCGGTAGGTCACCAGGCGCATGCTGGCGCGCACGCCGTTGCCAGGCCGTGGGGGCTCTCCCGAGCGGCCAACCCCGTCGGCGGCATCGTCTCGAGCGTCCCGGATCTGTTGCGCTACGCGCGCTTTCACCTCGGCGACGGGCACAGTGAGTCTGGCGAGAGACTGCTAAAGGCCGAGACGATCGAGCTAATGCAGCGGCCGCTCGACCCATCGACCAGCGTCGGCGTGTCCTGGATGCTGGACGCGGTCGGCGGAGCCCGCACGTTCGGACATTCGGGCGCGACCAACGGGCAGATGGCGTTGCTGCTCCACGTGCCGGAGCGGAGCTTCGCGGTGGCCGTGCTGGCGAGCTCCAGCCTCGGCGCGGCGCTAAACCGGGAGGTCTCGTTGGCCGCGCTGGAGCTGATTCTGGGAATCGCGCCGGAGCCCGTGCCGACCGTCAGGGTGGACGCCACGGATCTGGCAGCGTGCCTCGGCCGATACCGGGCGCGGCTCAACGAGCTAGAGCTGTTCCAGGATGGTTCGGAGCTCATGCTGCGGGTGACGCCAACCGGCGGCTTCCCGTTCGCCGACTCGCCGCCGCGCCCGGCCCTCGATCCCGTGCGCGTGGCCTTCACCTCGCGCGACCGGCTGCTCGCGCTGGACGTTCCGTTTACTGGCAACCCCGGCGAGATCCTACGAGACGGGAACGGAAACGTGGAGTGGCTGCGGTTCGGGGGGCGGATCGCCCGCAAGCTCTAGCCATCCGCCGCCATCGACAAAAATGTCGGCAGCGCGACACCTGGTCTGACAGGCGCGAGGCAGTCAATCCCCCTCTCACGGCGGATCATGGACACGTGACCGGTACATCGCGAAGGACGGGGCCAGAAGGCCCGTGGAGACTCGTATGCGAGTAGCGCTTCTCAGCACGGTGCTGGCCATCGTGCTCACCGTTGGTGGTCCCGCCCGCGCCGCATCCGCCCAGGAGCGGATGGAAGGGTGGTCGTTGCTCGGGCCGCTGGGCTCCCGCGGTATCCGCGCCGTGGCCGTTGACCCGCGCTGGCCAGCCCAACGGGCCATCATGGCGTCCGCGTTCAACGAGCTGCTTCGCTCGTACGACGGTGGACAGACCTGGGACTCCGTGCCAGCCGCCACATTCTCGGAGCTCGAGCTGCGTGACTATCAGGGCTCGCGCATCCTGCTGGCGCTAGGCGGACCCAGCAACAAGCAGACCCTCCAGCGTTCGACGGACGACGGCGCTACCTGGGCTACGGTGCTCGAGCTGGGCTCGGAGCATAAGCTCGTCCTCTCGCCCAGCTTCGCAACAGACGGTCGAGCCTACGTCGTGCTCCAGGATCAGCTCATGGAGACCCGTGACGGTGGTCAGCGCTGGGAGCAGGTGAACCCGTTCCCCGGTCAGCGCGCTTCAGATCTGGCGTTCTCCCCAAACTTCGCGCAAGACCAGACCATCTTCGCGGCGTTCGTGAGCGGGCCGTTCAGATCGGGCCTGGCCTCCGGCGAAGCACAGCCGTACAACGAGTCGAGCGTGGGCGTCGCGATCTCCACGGACGGCGGAACAAGCTGGACTCCGAGCGGCCAGGGAATGGAGAACGACGGCGCGCCGTTCCGCCAGGTTCGGACACTCTCGATCTCGCCGACGTTCGGCACGGATGGGACAATCTTCGCGGGCGCCTGGGGGCCCCAGAACATGACAAACGTCGGACCCGGCTCGCTGCCCTTCCCCAAGACGGGGCTGTTCAGGAGCCGCGATCGCGGCGCCACCTGGCAGTTCGTCTCCGCGGCCTATCAGCGCGCCACCGTAGCCATGTCCAGCGCATTCGCCTCAGACGGGATCGCCGTGGCAGCGTTCAGCGGCAGCGGCTTCTCCCCCGCCTCCAGCAACTGCCGGCTCATGCGCACGGTAGACGGCGGCGACACGTGGACCGAGACAGTACGGCCCGGGTCTTACGAAGGATGCAACGAGATCAAGATGGTCGGCACGGGAGCGTCCGCCTACGGACTCGTGATGAAGGGGCCCGGTTGGCTGTACTCTCGGGACGGCGGCCAGAGCTGGACCGGCATTGGCTCACCCATACGGGACGGCGGAGTCTCCCTGCTCGCGCCACGGCTGGTCGACAGCGGATCCGCTGGGCCCGCGTTGCTGCTGGGAGCCCCCGCGGGTGGCGTCTGGGCCGCCGGGGGCGACTTTGCCGAGACCGCCGGTCATCTAGCATGCGCGGGCACCACCGCCGGCGGATTTGATCGCGTCTACTCCTCCTCGATCGCGATGGGCGCCCGCCTGGGCTGCGCCCTCGGGCCCGAGACGCCCGTGGCGATCCACGAGCGGCGCGTCGCCACCGCCCGGGCAATCTGGCTGGATGACGGCGGAGACGCCTGGGCGAGCCTCAGCGACGGCTCACCCGACCGTTGGAACGCCTGGGCGCAGAAGTCCAGAGCAAAGGACCCAATCGGCAATGGTTCCGAAGTCGTGGCGACGGGCGCCGTGCAGCGATTCGAGACCGGGACCATGCTCTTCCTCCCACGCCCGGACGGCAAGCGGACCATCATCGTGCTCACCCAGTCCTCGGGCAGCGCGTCCGGGTCCTGGCTCGAGGTCGCTGACGAGTGAGCCGGCTCAGCCGCGGCCGGCGGGCTATCGGACGAGTGATCGTCACCCTCGCCCTCGTACTGGCCGGCGGATCCACCGCCACAGCCGCGCCGGCTGGGCTGCCGGCGCCGCCGCAGTGGGAGCCGCTGCCACTGGCCCACCGCGTGACAAGCGAGACCCGCATCAATGGGATCTTCGCGCCGCCGGGCGGCCCGCTGTATGCGCTCCTCGACCGCGTTGGGACATTTCGTAGCGACGACGAGGGACTATCCTGGACCGACCTGCGCATCCCCATCAGCCTGCAATTGCAGGCGGTGGATCCGGTAGACCATCGTCGGCTCTACCTCACCGGATCTGGAGGCATCTACGTCAGCGAAGACGCTGGGCGGACGTTTGACCTGATCCTCAACATCGGGTACGGAGCGCGGCACGTGGTGGTGAGCCCCGCGGACCCCAGCGTGGTCTACGCGGCCGCGATCTCTTCAGAAGCCATGGCCCCAGGAGGCCAGAAGTCATGGCTCTTCCGCAGTCGCGACCGAGGCCGCACCTGGAAGGTGCTGCCAGACGAGACGGCAACCGGCACCTTCATCTCAGTGGGGCCGCTCATGTCCGATCCGCGCGACGCCAACCGGCTGATGGTCCAGGCCGACGCCGGAGGCGTGAGCTTCCCAACACGTTGGCGACTGCGAGAGACCCGGGACCAGGGTGAAAGCTGGACCGAGGGTATCCACCTGGCGTGTGGATCGCCACGCTCCCTGGCACGCGCCGGCGAGACCCTCTGGCTCACCACATCCTTCAGCTCAGGTGTGTGTGGTGGGCAGCGGACGGGATACCTGCTCTGGCGGTCGGAGGACGACGGCGCTGCCTGGGCCGTGGTTCACGAGTGGCCCAGGTTTGGGGTCCATCCCGTGGTGGCCGACCAGACGGTGCCTGATCGGCTGTACGCCGGGGTCTCCCGTCCGCTCGGCGCAGGCGTGATTACGAGCGCCGATGGCGGCGCCACCTGGTCTCCGCTGGGCGGCGAGGAGCCGGGCGACATCCGCCATCTTGTGCTCAGCGCCGACGGGCGCTACCTGTACGCGGCTGGCGAGCGCCTTTGGCGGCTGCGGTTGGGCCCGGATTCCTAGGAAGCCAGCCGCGCCCGAACGGATCGGATCACCGGCTCCATGGCCTTGACTGCGTCAACGGTCCAGGGGTCAAGAATCAGCGTGAGGTGCGTCGCACCGGCGCCCGCGAAGGCGGCCAGCTTGCCCGCTAGCTCCTCCACACTGCCACGCTGCGCCGTCGGCGGGGCTCCCGGGGCATCGAACCCTGGCGCCACGGCAAACGTGCCCGCCGTCCGGCGGATCTCCTGGGGGTTCCGTCCCACGTCTTCGCACGCCGCGTCCAGCGCCGCATACGGCGCCTGCAGATCGTTGGGGCTGGCGTGCCACACGGAGTTGTAAGCGTTGGCATAGCGCGCCACCAGGCGGAGCATGCGTGGGCGTGCCGCGCCGATCCAGATGGGGATATCGCCGCCTCGCGGGCCGCGCGGGCGTAGCTCGCAGTTCGCCGCCTGGTAGTACTCGCCGTTGAAGTCCACGTGCCCCGTGCGCAGCAGCGGCACGATCACCTGCAGCGCTTCGTCAAATCGGCTAGCCAGATGGTCAAACGGGTAGCCAAATGCGTCGTACTCCGGCTGGTGCCAGCCAGCGCCCAGGCCAAGCAGGAGTCGCCCACCGCTCACCTCGTCCAGCGTATCGGCGATCTTGGCCAACAGGGCCGGGTTGCGAAAGCTCGTGCACGCCACGAAGGGGCCAAGCGTGACCGAGCGAGTGGCCTCCGCGAGCGAGCCCAGCAGCGTGAAGGCCTCGAACACGCCAACCGTGACGTCCTCCGGGAGCACCACGGAGCCCGCGTTCCGCATCAGGGTATGGTCAGCCACCCAGATGGTGTCGAATCCGACACCCTCGGCTGCCTGCGCGCAATCGCGCAGCTCGGACCAGCCGACCACGCGGCCCAGGTCCGCCCCCCGTTGCTCTCCCTGCCGCAGCAGCAATCCGATCTCGAGCGGTCTGGCCATAGCGATGTCTTCCCTCCTCTAACGGTCCAGCGACGGCCCAGGCGAACGCCCAGTCACGGGCCACGCGCGGGAGCGGAGATTATCGGGCTCCCCACACCCTTGACGCCCAACGCCGCATCGCCTACGGTTCCGGCGGGGCCGCCGCCACGCGCGCCGGGCCCGCGTACGTACACGGGAGGTTGCGCCGATGGCGTTTCGCATCAACCACATCCACCTCAAGGCTCCGGATCCAGAGAAGACCGCCAACTGGTACGCGAAGGCATTCAACCTGAAGATCGATTCAGACATCGTCCGCCCATCCGGCGACCGCTTCATCCGCTGCAAGAGCGAGGACGGCGGCATGGCGGTCAATATCTCCGGCGCGCGGGCGAACGAGACGATGGGGCCCGGCAACGCACAGGCGCACTGGGGTCTGGAGCACTTTGGCTTCGACACTGAGGACATCGTTGCGGACATCAAGCGGCTGGAAGGGCTGGGCGCCAAGCTGTTGGAGGGCCCAATCCACAACCCGAACGGCCCGAGCATCTGCTTCATGCAGTGCCCGGATGACGTCCGCATCGAGCTGATCCAGCAGCCGAAGCCATAGCCGGCCTGCTTCCAGCCACGAGGGCGCGCCGACCTGGGCGCGCTCTCGTGGCTCGCCTCGCCACCCGCGCCCTTGGGTTAGCCATCCTGATCCTGGCGGCGGGTCTGATCGCCCCAACCCACGCGCAGCCCGATCCTCGCCTGTTCGAGGCCACCGGGTTCCGCGTGGACGACGACGTGATCTGGGACTTCTTCCAGAGACGCGGCGGCACGCGGACCTTTGGCAACGCGATCTCCCGCACAGCCACGCTCGGAGGCGTCCCCACGCAGTTGTTCGAGCGGTTCGTCGTACAGCGCCTGGGTGACCGCGCCACCGTGCTCAACGCCCTGGACGCCGGCTGGTTAGACACCAGCGACCTGCTAGGCGAGCCGCTGCCACCGGTGGATCCAGCGCTGGTCCGGCTAGCGCCCAACGCGGCAAGTCCCGACTACGGATCCGCGTTGAAGGACCTCGTCGATCGCGCCGTGCCGAACGAGCTGGACGGATTACCCGTGCGATTCCGCGACGCCTTCGCGAATACCGTCACGGAGGCGGATGCCTTCCCAACGGGAGGCGCCAACACGGCGCTCCTGCCGCTCTTCAACGTTGAGGTGTGGGGGCTCCCCACGTCCGCGCCCCTGCGCGATGGCGCCACGCCAGAACGGGTCTATCTGCGGTTCCAACACGGGCTGCTGCGGTTCACGGCCGCGTGCCGCTGCACGGAGACGGTGCCCGTGGGCGCACGACTGAAGGCAGTTCTGACGGGCGAAGTGCCGGCGCCGGGCAGCCGGCTGGCCAGTCAGTACGACCGGACCGCGCACGTCGGACCCAGGGATCCGGCGCTGCTGCCAGACTCCGATCTGGCAAATGCGTTTCGACCATCGACAGAGTCAGCCCCGGTGGCCGTCGCCACCAGCGAACCATCGGCTCGGCCGGCTCCCGCGGTTCCCGAGGGGCCCAACCCGCGTGACATTATCCTGACGCAGGATGAGGTCGGCGTAGATGGGAAGCCCGTCCTGTCTGATGCGGGGAAGGACCCCCGTGGGTCCTGGATCCGCCGGCGCTGGGAGCGCAAGCGCGAGACGCTCGCCGTGAACACGGGGCCCACGGTGGCCGACAACACCATCTGGATAGCCAACGACGTGGAAAGCGCACACGCCATCTTCGCGGAAGAGGCCGCGCGGGATGACTTTCCGGAGGCCGGAGACAAGCGCGAGGGGTCGTTCCCGTTCAAGATCGACAAGCTGGGCGACGAGATCTCCGCCATGAGTGCCTGCGAAAAATGCTCCGACCAGCGGCTCAACCTGCACCACCGAATCGTCGCGCGCAAGGGTCGCGTGGTGAGCGTGATGTACCTGTTTGGTCGCGACAACGTGATCGATCAGAAGATGGCAACGTGGTTCGTGGCACAGGTGCTGCTGCGCATCTGATCGGCGCCGGCGCCTCTTGAGCAGCAGGGCGGCCGCGTGGGGACCCGGCACCAGATGGCTGATGCCGGGCATCGCGGTTGTGGCCGCGCTCGCGCGATTCCTGTGGCTGGAGCTGTGGCCGCCGTTCGTGGACGAGGGTATCCACGCGTCCGCGGCACTCGCCATGCAGAGGGCGTTCTGGCCGGAGGCGCTGCTGCTGACATCGTCAGCGCAGCCGTTCAAGCCACCGCTGCCGTTCCTGGTGCATGCCGCCATCACGCCCAGCCCTGAGCTGGCGATCTGGACCGGGCGGGCGCTCAGCGCGGCGGCCGGCGTGGTCTCGACGCTCCTCTGCGGCGCGCTCGGGGGGCGTGTCGGCGGCCCGCACGCGGGTATGCTGGCCGCGGGACTATACGCGCTGGCGCCGCTGGCCGTGCTCCACGAGCGGCTGGTGATCCAGGACGGCGTGATGGCAGCGTTCTGCCTGGCCGCGGCGCTCGTGGGCTGGAACGCCGTAGAGCGCGGATCGTGGTGGCGCGCGGTCGCCGCGGCGATGCTCGGCGGCCTGGCGGTGCAATTCAAGATCCCGGCGCTGCTGGGAGCGGCGCTGCCACTGGTCGCATTTGGAGGCGGCCGCGAGAGGACTCCGCGGCGCCTCGGCGTGGCCGCGCTGGCGGCCGCGGGCCCAGTCCTAAGCATGGGGGCGCTATGGCTGACACCCATCGGCGAGGGCGTGATGCGGCAGAACCGGGGGCGGGTGAGCGCGCCGCTAGCGTACACGGGCGAGGCGTACGTGCACTTCATAGACTGGGTGGGCACGTACCTGCCGTTCGGACTGTGGCTGCTCCCGTTGGCGGGACTGGTGGTGCTGTGGCGCCGAGATCGGCCGGCCTTCCTCGTCTGCGCGGCAGGCGTGCTGCTGTGGACGCTGCCCTGGCTTACGGCCGCTCGGTTTTCGCCATCACGCTACTACCTACCGGTTGTGGCCTGGTTGTGCGCGTTGGCAGCCGTGGCGCTTGTGGCCCTCTGGCGCGGGCACGCGCGCCTCGGACTATCCGCCACGCTCGCCGTGGGGGCAGTCTGGGCAGCGCACACGGGCTGGCTGATCTGGGGGCACTCCACGGCTCCAATGCCGTGGCTGGACGACTGGCAATATCGGTCCGCCTGGCCGTCAGGCTACGGGTACGCGGAGGCTGGTCAACTGGCCCGTCGCACGGCGGTGCCCGGCGACTCAATCATCTTCGCGATCGACAATCGCCACCAGGTGGCAGCCGGGATGCACGCGCCGCCGGTTGGGGTGACCGTGGTGGACGCGTCAGGCAGCATCAACCGTGCCCTGAGCGGGCTCCGTGGTACCGCCTACTTCGTGGTGGATGACGGGCGAGACGGTGCGCCGGGAGCACGCGCGGCCGACCTTCGGTCGCGCGTGCCGGAACTGGAGCCACTGGGCAGATTCACCCGCCCGGGCACGTCGTTCGGCGTGGATGTGCTCCGGCTGAGACGCTGAGGCGCCAGTGTCGCGGCCTAGTTGACGACGTTCTGCGGCTTCCCCTGCAGATAGGCCAGCACGTTCTCCACGGCCCCTTCATTGAGGAAGTCCAGGCCCTCTGGCGTCGAGTCGGCATTGTGCGGGGTGAGCACGATCTGGCGACGGGAGAGGATGGGGCTGTCCGGCGGCAGCGGCTCCTGGGCGAACACGTCGAGCGCGGCGCCCGCCAGATGGTCGGAGTCAAGCGCCTCGATCAGCGCGGCCTCCTCGACGAGCGGCCCCCGGCCGGTGTTCACCAGGATGGCGCCGCGCTTCATGAGCCCGAACTCGCGACCGCCGATGATGCCGCGAGTCTGATCGGTCAGGCCCAGGTGCAGGCTCACCACGTCAGAGCGGCGGAGGAGATCGTCTAGCTCGACGAAGGTGACCCCCATCGCCGCCGCGCGCTCCGCGGAGGGGTGGAAGGTCCAGGCCAGAACGTTCATGCCGATGGCGTTGCCAAGCTGCGCCATCCGCCGGCCAATGGGGCCTGCGCCGATGACGCCCAGGGTCTTGCCGTTGAGATAAATGTTGTCGATGCGGGTGCCCCAGCGGCCGGCGCGCATCTCGTCGCTCTGGAACACCACGCGCTTGGCGGCCGCCATCATCAGGCCAAAGGCATGCTCGGCGACGACCGGCGCCGTCTTGCCGGGGATGTTGGAGACCGTGATGCCAAGCTCGCGGGCGGTCACGAGATCGATGGAGTCCGTGCCGATGCCGAAGACCGTGATCATCTTGAGGTCGGGAAGCTGGCGCAGCAGGTCGCCCGGCCAGCGCACGGCGCCGCGGGAGTTGAGGATGGCGGTGGCGCCGGCCGCGCGGCGGACCTTCTCTTCGTCCGTGGTCGGTCGGTCGGTGTAGACGGTCACATCGCCGTAGGGCTCCAGGGCGGCGAGACGCGGCGAACCCTGGATCTGCTGTGGGTTGTCACCGGGAACGACGAACTTGAGTCTGCTGGGCACGGGCGGCTCCTCCGTCAACAGGCGCGTCGACGCGCGCGTCGATACGCGAGTCAACACGCAATAGATGCAGAGGATACGGTCTGGAGCCCGGTCTCTGCGGCCTCGGCCGCGCCCAATCCCGCGGACGCTAGTCCAGGCCCAGCATGAACTGCGCGATGGTGAAATAGAGGAAAAGGCCGGTGCCGTCCACCAGAGTGCTGATGAAGGGCGCGGAGACCACGGCGGGGTCCACCCGGAGGCGACGCAGGACCAGCGGCAACACGGCGCCGACGGTGGCGGCCCAGCTCACGATGAAGAGGGCGGCCACGGCTACGGCGGGCCCAACCTCCGCCCCCACACCCAGCAGCCAGGCCCGCGCGTAGGTGGCAACGGCCATCACGGTGCCGAGCAGCAGGCCCACGGCGACCTCGCGGCGCAGCACGCGGAAGATGTCGCGGAAGCGGACCTCGCCCACACCCATGGCGCGGACCAGGGTGGTGACCGTCTGCGAGCCCACGTTTCCGCCCGTGCCGATGAGCAGCGGGATGAAGAACGCAAGGGCGACCATCTCCGCCAGCGTCTCCTCGAAGTGACGGAGGACCGAGCCAGTGTACGCCTCGGCGACGAAGAGGACCAGGAGCCAGATCACGCGCTTGCGGAAGAGGTGGAGCACGCTGGCGCGAAGGTACGGCTCCTCCAGCGGCTGGGATCCACCGAGTCGCTCGATGTCTTCGCCGGCCTCCTCCAGCAAGACGTCCGCGGCGTCGTCCGCGGTGATGATGCCGAGCATCCGATTGCGATCGTCCACCACGGGCAGCGCGATGAGGCTGCGCTGATCCAGCAGCCGGGCAGCCTCCTCCTGATCCGCCGAGGCCTGAATGCGGGCGACGTCCGTGATCATGAGATCGCGGATGCGGCGCCAGCGAGGGGAGAGCACGAGGTTGCGGAGGGAGAGCACGCCCAGAAGCTCGCGGGAGGCCGGGTCCACCACGTAGACGTAGTAAACGGTCTCCACCTCCTCCGCCACGCGGCCCAGCTCGTCCAGCGCCTCGGCGGCGGTGATGTCTGGGCGCACACCCACGTAGTGGGGGGTCATCAGGCCGGCGGCAGACTCCGGCGGGTAGCTCAGGAGATCGCGGACGTCGTCCGCCTCCTGGGAGCCCATCTCATCGAGGATGGCCTCCGCCTCCTCATCGGCAAACTCGCCGACGACATCCGCCGCGTCGTCAGGATCCATCTCCTCGAGCACGTCCGCGGCCTGGGCGCGGCCCAGCTTGCCGAGCAGGCGGGCCGCATCGAACGCGTCGATCTCGGCGATGAGCTCGGCCAGGGCCTCATCCCCGAGCCGCGTCACGAGGCGGCCGATCTCCAGCGGGGTCAGCTCGGCGAGGGCCTGGGCGAGCTCCTCCGGAGGCGCGGAGCGGAGCACGGCCATATCCGGCGCGTGTCCATTCGACAGCGCGGCGCGTAGCTCAGCGCGCACGTCTAGCGTGATGGAATCCATCGGGCGCCTCCGGATGACCACATCAAAACGCCCTCCCAGCAGGGAGGGCTCCGGGGCGTCCGCGCGTCTGCCACGATATGGCAGGCTACGTCAGGCCGGGGTTATCTCCAAGCGGGGAGCAGCGCCGTGATGCGGGCGACTACTAGCAGGGTCGGCGTTCTTCATGGCCGTCCACAGTGTAGCGCGCTGGGCCGCCGGGGTCCAGCACGGCACAGGCCGGGCGTCACTTGGTGTACTTGCGGGCGTATCGGTAAATGCTCTCGCTCTCGAGTCGGCCGCGATCGGCGTACTCGGGGCCGAACCGTGCCGGGCTGAGCCGCCCCAGGTCTGGCTCGCTCCGCCCCTGGAGGACGAGGTCTGCCAGCGCCCGGCCGGCCGCCGGCGAGACGCTCAGCCCGCCCACGCAGCAGCCGGAGATCACGAAGAAGCGCTCCGCGCCCGGCACCGCCCCCACAACGGGCAGCCCGTCCGGCGTCATGCTGGGCGTCCCCCCGCGGTGGATGGCAACCGGCGCGTCCATCAGCACCGGGAAGTGAGCGGCAACTTCACGCGCCAGCCCACGAAGCACCCCCAGGTCCAGCGGAAGCTGGTCCATAGCGAACTCTGGCCCGCGATCAATCGGGTCGAACAGCATGGGCGCGTCCTCGTAGCCGCCTAGCATCAGCCCGCCGTGGGCGTAGCGCACGTAGACGCTGGCCTCCAACAGGCGGACGATCGGCTGGAGGGGCTCTACGCCGGGGATGGGCTCCGTGATCAGGAGCTGGTGGCGGACCGGCACCAGCGCCATGGGAAAGCCGGCGGCCGCGGCGACACCGCGCGCCCACCCGCCGGCAGCGTCCACCACGGCATCCGCCTGGACCGTGCCGGACTCCGTCCGAACACCCACCACGGCGTCACCCTCCTTCAGGAGGCCGGTGACCCGCGTGAACGGCCGGAGCTCCGCGCCAAGCTCGCCCGCGCGCTCGGCAAAGCCAATGGCGATGGTCGCGGGGTCCACCCAGCCATCGCTGGGCGTGTGGATGACCACGCGCGGCTCCCCGGGGTGGTAGTGGGGCGCCAGCGCGTGAGCCTCCGCCGGCGTGATCGTGTGCACCGTGATGCCCAGCGAGTTGGCGCGGGCAGCGTCCGCGCGTACGCGCTGCTCGCCGGCCTCCGAGTAGGCCGCCTTCATGCTGCCAGACTGATGGTAGTCCACGTCCCGCCCAAGCTCATCCTTGAACGAGGCCAGCGCATCCACCGCCTCATCCATCAGGCGGGTCATCACGTCAGTGGAGGCGGCCTTCGTGGTGAGGCCAGCCGCCCGGGGGGAAGTCTGGGAGGCCAGCGCGAACTGGTCAACCAGGACCACCTCCGCGCCCTTGCGGCGCAGGTGGTACGCGGTGCTGCTACCCAGCGCGCCCGAGCCAACGACGACCACTCTCATACCTGCTGCTCCCAAGGCGGCTCGCTATGCCCACCGCCCCAGGCATGGTATCGCGGCCACCATCGATCGCACGAATCGAAGCGAGCCCCAGCCGAACACCGTCCGCTGGGACCGCCTGCGTCCCCGCTGGCTCCGCCCCTCTCGCCGCCCCAGACGCAATAATGCAAAGGTAGGGTGCGAGGCGTGCCTCGCCCTCCCCCCACCAGCGCGCCAATCGACAACACGCGCATCACCCACGCCGCCAACGACGCAATAATGCAAAGGTATGGCGCGAGGCGTGCCTCGCCCTCCCCCCACCAGCGCACCCCTTGACAGCCCGCGTATCAGCCACGCCGCCAACTGGCAGCCAGCCAAACACCGTCACCTGGGACCGCCAGCGTCCCCGCTGACCTCCACAATACCGAGCCCTGGGAACCGACCCGACGCCAGCGCCAGCCGTCCGAGCGTCAATCGAAGCCGTCGAGACGCAATAATGCAAAGGTAGGGCGCGGTGCGTGCCTCGCCCTCCCCCACCAGCGCACCCCTTGACAGCCCGCGTATCAGCCACGCCGCCAACTGGCAGCCAGCCAAACACCGTCACCTGGGACCGCCTGCGTCCCCGCTGGCCTCCACAACCAATCGCGGCCAGAACCAGCCCGCCTACGTCCCCCAGAAGCGGGCCACATACGCGGTCATGCGTGCGGACTCCTCCACCACCTCCAGCCGCGCAGCCTCGATCTCCTGCTCCGTCGACCCCTGGCGGGCCAGCAACCGTAGCTCCAGCTCACGTCCAGCGGTCGGCCGCGCCACGATCACCAGCGCATTCTCCCCCTCGCGCACACCGTCCACGATCTGCCAGGCAGGCTCATCCGCATCCGTGAACGGTCCCAGACGGGCGTCGTTCACCCAGATCTCAACGGAGCCCACCACCCCGTCCAACCACAGCCAGAGCTGATCGTCACGGGGGATGAAAAACGTGGGCCGGCCCACCAGCGTGACCGACTCGTCTGCTACGTGGCCAGACAGCGCGTCCGCCACCGAGCTCAATCCCAACGCCCCCAGCGATTCGGCAAACCGTCCCAGGTTCGTCCGCGGCGAATCGAGCGCGGTGCGCTCCCGCTCGCGGCGCGTGATGGCGCCCTTGCGGGCCGGCGTCAGTCGCGAGCGACCCAGACGGGTGAAGTCAGCATCGCTCGGACCGTCGGGCAAGGCGCGCTCTGGGCGCGCGGCATGGGTGGGTCGAGTGGCCGGCATAAGCTCCTCCCTCGGGCGGTAGCCTGTAGCGGTCTCGGGGCAGAAACCGGGGCAGAGCTTGAGGCGGGGAGTCGGTCGTGGCCACGACGGGCGTTCGCAACATTGCGCTCCTGGCCTCCTGGCCTCCTGGCCTCCTCCCCGAGTATTCGTTGCGAACATGATACGGGGGTGGTAAGCTCGGATGCGAGGAATTCCAGACCAAGCTGGCGCGCGGAGGTGTGGATGATCCCGAAAAACCAACCGCCCGACGCGGTCACCGAGGCCAACGGGGTACTGGCTGTCGACGCCAGCGCGAGTAATCCGGACGCATCAGACGATGCTGCCACGCCACGGCCGGCTCCGTTGGTGGTCAGCGGGCTGGTCATTACCAAGCGGCATCTGCTGGACGTGCTGCGCGGATACGTGCCGCACGCGGTGGACGTCAGCGAAATCGAAGGCGAACGTTTTGTCGTGACCGTCCAGACGGACGGCTAAGCCACAGGGCACAGCCCGCGGCTCGCCTGTGACGAGCCCAGAGCAACGGAGGAGCGGACGATGCCGGTGATCGATTGCGGCTGTACGAACTTTCCGGCCGCGCTAGGGAACGTGACCTTTGGAGCCGCCGTAGCGGTGGGCAAGGCCGCGCCCGCCGCGGGGATCTCGTTGGACATCAACGGGACGGCCCAGGCGCTCGCCGTGACGACGGCCGCCGGCGGTAGCGGTGGCTGGGTCGCGACGGGAACCGTGGCCGGAGCCAGACCCGAGGGCTTGCTGTGGCTCCAGGGGCCAAACAATGTGAACATCTCGGGGCGCTTGGCAACCGATGCCGCGACAGTCGTCGCCGGAGCCGCGGACGGCGCCGCGCTGAAGTTGGTCTTCGCCAGCGGACAGCACGGCATCCAATTCCTGCGGGGGGGTGTGTTGATTGGGTCCATCTGGAAGAACGCCTCCACGCCGCTCGTGTTCGAGTCGGCGGCCGCGTCCGGCACCGCGGCCGGGTTCCACTTCGCCGGTGGGCCGGTCTTCGTGGCCGGCGACCTGACGGTTCAAGGCGGGGTAACCACCGGCAACGTCTTTGGAACCGGATCGCTTTGGCTACAGGGGAACAACCAGGGCAGCGGCACAGTCTATCTGGGGAGCACCGTGAGCATCGGGGCCGCGACACCAGCTGCCAGACTCCACGTCGTAGACGCCGCCGGCTGCCCACTCCAGCTTGAGTTCGTCAGTGGTCAGAAAGCACTCCGCCTCGCCCGCGGTGGCACAGTCATCGCGGATATCGAAAAAAACGCCGGCGGTCCGCTCACGTTCGTCTCCTATGCGACGGGCGGCCTGACCACTGCCGGCATTCGGTTTGACGCAAACCCTCTCACCACGACCGGGAATGTCGGCATCGCAAACCCCTCGCCCTTGGCCCACCTGCATATCGGCGATCCGGCCACAGCCGGGAGCGGCGCACACGTTCGACTCTCGACGAACGGCGCTGGTGAAGCGCGCACGTGGGAGATCGCTACCGACCGCAACGCCTTGGGCACCACCAACTTCCGCATCCGTGGTCTGGATGCCCCAGTCACGGACCCGTCGCCGTTCGTCATCGAGAAGGGCACCCAGTTCGTAGGCATCAGGACCAACGCACCAACCGCCGCGTTGAACGTTGAGGGCGAGATTCTCGCCTCCGGCTCGGGAGGGAACAACGGTCGGATCAGCGCTCGGGAGATCTACGTGAAAAAAGCGGACGGCACCTACCGCAAAATCGCGGACAAAACGGCTTCTACTACGGCTGAGCACCGCGACCCTCTCGGTGGTGTCCATAGCGGATCAGGCGGCCTGGCACGCTACAAGCGTCGCCCGAGTGAAAGGAGCGTCAGATGCCCACAGACTGGCCCGTTGCACTCATCAGTGGATCGCAAGCACGACCCGACGACATCATTACGCTTCGCTCGCGCATTGACATCATTCGACAGAATCTCACACCGACGCTCCCTCCAGTCTCCTGGTCGCCACCCAGCACCGGACAGACCAGCCCATTCACCGCCCAGTCCTTCATCCAGATGCGCACCGCCATCCAGGAGATCTGGACTGCTAAGGGTATGCCCGTCAGCATCGGCCCGTGGACCGGCGATGGACCAGGCGGCCCGAGCACCAATCCACCCAGCGCCCAGACCCGTATCAGGGCCGCGCACATCAACAACCTCAGAACCTGGCTCAACCAGGCAGAGGGCTATCCGGCACTCGTCGGCATACAGACACACAGCTACGACCCAAACAATGGACAGCTCCCCATACCCGGCGACAATTGGGTCAACGACATCAGAGGCCTAAGCTCAAAAATCACCATGGTGCGCTGTACAATCGTTGCAAGACAAGATACAAATAACCCGGGGCAACGGATGCCATTTAGTCTTAGCCCCACAGATCTAGATGGATACTATTCTGCATTCGACTACTATCGCGACCGTGGCCTGACCGTCTTCGCTGTACTAAACAGCGAAACGTACTACCGAGGCGAAGAGATTAATGCGCCTCGTCGCCCGGCCGATCTCTCCAATGATTATATCGAGCACTTCTCAGACGCAGCCGCATATCTATCAGAACGGACACGTCTTTGGAACGCCGGCGTCCAAAATTTCATAATTTGGAACGAACCAAACGATGCTGATCCAACCAAATATCTATCTTCCGATTGTTTTGCCGCCCTGTTGCGCCGATGTTGGAAAAAAATGGCTGTCGACGTTGATGCGCGATTTCGTCCCAACATATACTGGGGAGGTGTTCTGTTCACCAACGTTGAAGAAAGTCAGCCTCAAGACGGGCAGATAGAATACTTGCAGAAAGTGTATGACGCCGTCGCATCACAGATCGCAAGTGGCGTCGATGGTTCGATTAACTGGCAGCGCTCTTGGCCATGGCGCGGTATCAATGTCCACATCCATCATCGGCCTGACCCAACATTCCTGCTGAATCTATTCAAAGATATTAACGCAACTAGGTCAACGCACGGTGATCCGAACGAGTTACTCGTAGGAGAATGGGGAGCTACCAAACAAGACATCGAGACGGTGGACCCAAACATGATCAGCCTAGCATACACACGGCTTCGTCCTTACGCATCGCACATGTTCTACTACCTGCATCCGCACGTACCTGACCGTGGTGCCGACTGGGGGACTCGCAACACAGGCGTGGCAGTCGAAGCTGGACAAAATCGATGGCAACCACTGACACAGAATGACTCACTATACTCAAAGTTACAGGCAGCACTCGCTTAGCTACGTCGCGGCGCGCCGCCTACGCGATTTGGCCGTCGCTCTCGTTGCGACTGTCGGATTTTTCATTGGCTCAGCTTCTGCTGATCGTAGTTCATCTACGCCCTGTGATTCCGCCGTCGGCTGGTCGCGAGTTGACGCTTCAGGCACTACGCGTGAGCGCTTCGGCCTTCGGAACATGCTCGCTCCAGGATCACGAAACGTCATTTCGGGAATTGCTGAGAGCTCGGCACGGCCCGGCCTGCTCATGCTTGGAAACACGCAGGGTCTCTTCAGATCGGATGATTGTGGCACCACGTGGTCCTTCATTACCTCCAAAGGCATCGGCTATATGGAAGACGATATTGGCGATTTTGGCGCGAGGACGGTCGCCTTCTCACCCACTGATCATCTGTACGTCACTCCCGAGACCGCGTGGCTCGCGAAAAGCCGTGACTATGGCGTCACGTGGACCAGGACTCCTGTCCCAAACGTCGACTACAACGCCATCGCCTTCGCACCTGACGGGACCATCGTAGCCAGGGAGTTCACCCGACTGGGCGGCAGGTCCTCTGACCGACTCTCTCTGTCAACCGACGGCGGAGAGACCTTCCAGTACATCTGGAACCCGCGCGAGATCCCTCCTGGCATCTTCCTGTTGACGGGGGATCGATCGGCACTCACGATCTACGCGTCCGCGGGCGGCGGACGAATCGTCGTCACCAGCGATCTCGGGCAAACCAGTACAGACTGGGCTGTATTCCCAAGTCCCTTCACCGCGATGGCCCTCAGCATAGATCGCTCCCGTTTCTGGGTGGCCACCCGCGACCGGTCCCTCTGGCGCAGCCGCGATATGGGTGTCACCTGGGACGTCGCCGCGAAGCTGCCAGGCGAAGTGCGCACGAACATGCTCGTGCCCAGCAAGCACGATCCCCGCGCGCTCTTCCTGATCACCGACGACGAACAGGGCAAAACGTCCGGCGAGTTGTGGTTCTACCGCGAACCACCGGAGTGAGCCAGGTGCTCCTTATCACCGAGGGGCAGACTCCACTGAGTCTTCTCTCCACGGTAGAGCCCATGGGTGTGCCCCGGTGGGGCGGGTTGACAACGTCCACCTTGACATGGTCCTTGATGGGCGTGCATACGCCCAAAAGGTGACCAGTCCTGGACCCACCTCACCATCGCGCCGTTCGATCCCGTGGTCGTGTTTGGGATCACCGAGTCAGGTGAAGTATGGGCCTACCGTGGCGCCGCTCTATCGCCCAGCGGGTCGCCCAGCACACCCATTCAGATTCGGACGCCAGCACCCGCACC
>JAXLXE010000002.1:0-977800 GCA_046328115.1 Chloroflexota bacterium
ACGTCTCGTTCGGCTCATCGATCGTGTCGCCGAGGATCGCTACCACGAAGGGCTTGCTGGTCTCGCCGGGGGTGAACGTGACCGTCTGGCCGGCGGCCGTGTAGTCGCTCCCCGCCGTCGCGGTGCCATTGGCCGTCTGGACCTGCACCGTCACCGTCAGCGCGCTCGGCTGGCTCAGGCTCACCGTGAACGTGGCAGCCGTACTGCCAGCGCTCCCCTCCACCACCGAGACGTCGTTCACCGACAGCGCCGGCACGTCGTCGTTCTGGATCGTCCCCACCGCCTGGGCCGTGGCGATCGTCGCGTTGGTCGGGCTGGAGAGGCTCACCACGAACGTCTCGTCCGCCTCGCCCAGCACGTCGCCGAGGATCGACACCGCCACCGTCTGGCTGGTCACCCCCGGGTTGAACGTCAGCGTCGTCGGTCCGACCGCCGTGTAGTCCTGGCCGGCTACTGCTCCGTTCGCTCCCGTCCCGTTGGCCGTCTGGGCCACCACCGTCACCGTCTGGCCGCTGGCCGGCAGCAGCGTCACCGTGAACACCAGGTTGCTCGCGCCGGCGTTCCCCTCCGGCCCCGCCCGATCCACGATCGACAACACCGGCGGTCCGTCGTCGTCCAGGATCGTGCCGATCCCCTGGGCATCCCCGATCACCGCGTTCACAGGCGATGCGAGGTTCACCGCGAACGTCTCGTTCGGCTCGTCCGCGGTGTCGCCCAGTACCGGCACCACCACCGGCTTGCTCGTCTCGCCGGCGTTGAACGTCACCGTCACGTTGACCGCCGTGTAGTCGCTGCCGGCCACCGCACCCGTCGCACCCGCGCCGTTGGCGGTCTGCGCCTGCACCGTCACCGTCCGGCTGTTGGGCGTACTCAGGCTCACCGTGAACGTGGCGTTGGTGCTGCCGGCGTTGCCCTCGGCCACCGACACGTCGTCAACCGCGATCGACGACGTGTCGTCGTCGGTGATCGTGCCGGTGCCGGTCCCCACCGCGATACTGGCGTTGGTGGGCGCGCTCAGGTTCAGGCTGAACGTCTCGTCCACCTCGTCCACCACGTCGCCCAGCACCGGCACGCTGACGGTCTGCACGGTCTGGCCGGGGGTGAACGTCACGGTCTGGGCCACGGCGGTGTAGTCGCTGCCGGCCACCGCGCCGCTCACCCCGATCCCGTTGGCGGTCTGGGCCTGCACCGTGACGGTGCGGCCGCTGGCGGCGCTGAGGGTGATCTGGAACACCCCGTTGGTGCTGCCGGCGTTGCCCTCCGGCACCGTGACGTTGCCGACCGACAGGGTGGGGGTGGGATCGTCGTCGGTGATGGTGAGCGTGGCGGTGCTCTGGGCGCCGATGGCCGCGCCGCCGGTCGGGCTGCCCAGGGTCAGCAGCACGGTCTCGTCGTCCTCGTCCAGGGGGTCCTGGAGGATCGGGACGGAGACGTTCTTGCTGGTCTCGCCCGGACTGAAGCTGACGAGCAGGGGGGTGGCGGTGTAGTCATTGCCGGGGGTGGCGGTAGAGCTACCGCCGCCGAGGGAGACGGTGGCGCCGACGGTGAGGTCGGAGCCGCCGGTGCGGGAGATGGTGATGGTGGCGGAGGGGCCGGCCTCGCCGATGGTGAAGGTGGGATTGCTGAACTGGAGGGTGCCGGGGCTGGCCTCGAAGGCGCCGACGTCGCAGGTGGCGGTGGTATCGCCGTTGCCGTCGATGGGGCGGGTGGTGCCGCGCTGGTCGGTGGTGATGGTCGTACCGCCGCTGGTGCCGTTGCTGGTGCAGGAGCCCTGGACGGCGTCGATGGCGGTGCTGCCGGAGAGGAGGGCGTGGGTCTGGGTGGGGCCGCCGTTGTTGGCGAGCGGGCCGAGATTGAGGGTGGCGACGTTGTTGGCGTCGCCGGCCTGGGTGAAGGCCGCGGCGCAACTGTTGTCGCTGCTGAGGTTGCTGCCGAGGGAGGTGATGGTGCCGCTGCAGTTGCCGCCCGAAGAACCCGCGGCGATGATGGTGGCGCGCAGGCTGAGGGTGCCGCCCGATAGGCCTACGCCGCCGCCGACGGCGGTGGTGGCCGAGTTGCCGCGGAGGGTGCTGTGCGTCACTGTTGCCGAGCCAAAGGCTACACGGATGCCGCCGCCAGTGCCGGCCGAGTTGCCGCTGAGGGTGCTGTTGGTGACGGTGACCGTGCCGCCGGTGACGAAGATGCCGCCGCCGCTGGCGCTGGGGGCCGAGTTGCCGCTAAGGGCGCTATTGGTGACGGTGGCCGTGCCGCCGTTGACGAGGATGCCGCCGCCGCCGTCGCCGTTGCCCGAGTTGCCGCTGAGGGTGCTGTTGGTGACGGTGGCCGTGCCGCCGGCGACGAAGATGCCGCCGCCGGCGAAGGCGGGGTTGCCGCTGAGGGTGCTGTTGGTGACGGTGACCGTGCCGCGCGGAGACGAAGATGCCACCACCGCCGCTGTTGCCGCCACCGCCGGCCGAGTTGCCGCTGAGGGTGCTGCTGGTGACGGTGACCGTGCCGCCGGAGACGAAGATGCCACCACCGCCGCTGCCGGCGCCAAAGGGAGGCCGAGTTGCCGCTGATGGTGCTGTTGGTGACGGTCAGCGTGGTGCCGCACGGCGACGGCGATGCCGGCCTCGAGGGACGTTTCCCCGTTGCGGATCGTCAGCCCGGAGATGGAGGCGGTGCCGGCGGTCACGTTGAACACGCGTGTGTTCGAGGCCGTGCCCTTCTGGCCGTCCACGATGGTGTTGGCCGCGCCGTTGCCGACGATGTCGAGATTGGATGAGATGGTGAGTTGTCCGCTGCTCAAGAAGATGGCCGAGCCGTCCGTGCCCGCCGCGAAGGTGATCTGATCCGTCGCGGTACCGTCCGGGTCGCCCCGGGCAGCCGCCGAAGGCGGCGTTGGTGTTCGCCGCCACGAGCGCCTCGCGGAGCGAGCAGGCGGACAGATTGGTGTTGTTCTCGTCTGCTGAGGTGGTGACCTGGATCGTGGCGGCCTGCGCGCCGTCGGCGGGCGCGAGGAGCACGAGCAGGAGGCCGGTCAGGAGGGCGCCGAGCAGGTACGACGAGCGCGCGGCCGGACTGGGCATCAACACTCCAATGGGGCGGTGCTGCGCTCCGCCGCGCCTGGTGCCCCGGGTGGGCGGAGCGGTCGAAGGATAGGCAGCGGGTGGGGAACTGTCAAGCTGGGTGCCAATGGGGACGCGGTGCTCGGGCGACGAGGAAGCCGCCGGCGATCGGGTGGCGCACTAGATGCTTCGCAGGCCCAGCATGACGGACTGGTTTCGGGCGGTCTGGTGGAGGCGATGGGCACCCACGAGGGGTGCCCCGACGGGGTATTGGCGTGGCATGGCGCCCTCACCCCCGCCGCGCGCGTGCTTCGCCGAAGCGTCGCGGCCCGTGCGCGGGAGAGGGGGCTCAGCGATTGGATCGGGCTGCGCGGGGCAGCCAGGTGTCTAGACCGTCCTCTGTACCTGCCGCGGGGACGTATTCCAGGGCTACGAAGCCGCCGTAGCCGGACTCGTCGATGGCCTTGAGCACGTTCGTGTAGTTGATCTCGCCGGTGCCTGGCTCGTGGCGGCCGGGGTTGTCCGCGATCTGGATGTGGGCGATCTTGTCCACGTTCTTCATGATCGTGTCGATCAAGTTGCCCTCCATGATCTGCATGTGGAACACGTCGTACTGGAACTTCACGTTGGGGCTGTTCACGGCGTCCACAATCTCGAAGCCCAGCGCCGAATGGTCCAGGAAGTAGCCCGGGTTCGCCACGGTGTTCAGACCCTCAGAGACCAGGGTGATCCCCGCGGCCTCGGCCAGCGGAGCCACGCGGCGGAGGTTCTCGATGGCCGTGGCCCTGCCCTGCTCGCGGCTGACTCCCGCCGGCAGCTTGCCCGCCAGCACGTTGATGAGCGTGGTTCCCAGCCGTGGCGCCAGCGCGATGGCGTCCTTCACCGTCTGGTACAGGCGCTCCTTCTGTGACGGATCGCACAGGTAGCCGCGGTCGCCGCCGGCGAAGTTGCCCACGTCAGAGTCGAACAGGATCATGGTGAGCCCGTTGTCCTTCAGTTCACGCTCCACTCTGTCCAGGTCGAAGAGGAAGGGGAACAGCATCTCCACGTGGGTGAAGCCAGCCTCCGCCGCCTTCTTGAAGCGGTCTAGCTGGTCGTACTCGGCGAACATCAGGGACAGGTTGGCGGCGTAGCGCATGGACGGCGTCCTCCACGGACGGAAGGGTGCCGGACCGCCCGGCCCCAGTCAAGCCCGCGCGAGCTGGACCGGGGCCGTGGCAGTCACACCCGATCAGAGATAACGGTACGCCGCGCCGATGGCCCCCAGGAGGCCTACGGCAATGCTGGCCAACCGGGGCGACACATGCCTGGGCAGCGCACTGGCACATAGCCGTCCGACCGGCCCGGCGAAGCCGCCGGCGACGAACGCCCAGACAATGGGAACGAACACGATGGTGTTGATGGCGAAGTGCAGCCAGACGACTGACGTCCAATAGCCCAGGATGCCGGGCGTCCCGTTCATCCCCCACTGCACGTACTGCCACATCTTCACCACGTGCTCCAGGCCGTGATACGCCTGGAGCAGCACGGAGATGAGCAGCAATCGCTGGACCAGCCGCGTCCGAGCGGGGATGACGCGGGGGTCGTTCCGGGCGGCCACGTACACGGGCACCAGCAGGGCCAGGAAGGCCGCGTTGTAGATCATGTGTACGGGCTCGATGTCGAACACGCTGCCCAGCATGCCAGCCCCGCTGGCCACGCCGAACACCGTCCGCTGCAGCACCTGGACTACATGCTCCATCTCGTGAAAGCCCTGAAGCGCCACCGTCTCAGCGAACAGCAGCGCCACCGTCAGCGGAGCGAGGCGCAGCGCCGCGATACGAGCCGGCGCAAGCCACGCCAGCGACAGCCTGTGCCGCGGCAACCGGATGCGCGGCCCAAACCGGACCATGCCCAGCGAGACGGCCACCAGCGCGAGCAGCAGCCCGGCCTTGGGCCCACCCCCGAAGAACGTGCCCTGCAGGTAACGCTGCGCCTCCATGTAGCTGGGCGGCGGCCCGCTGTCCGCCACCGTGCGGAACGTGAACGGATCGTCATCGCACCGCCACGGCGAAGGTCGATTGGACAGGTCGTGGATGTTGGAGACGTCCGGCAGGCTGCTGTCCACATCGAACAGCGGATCCACCGTCATCTCCTCCGGGGAAATCCGTGTGTACAGCCGCGTGAGATAGGGGTACTGCTGGAACAGCAGTTTCACGGTCTCATCCGTGGGTGGCCGCACGGCGGTGGTGGCGCCGGCGAACTCCGTCACGAAGGCGCGGCCGCCAGCCTGGTCGGCAGCGCGAGAGACCACCCGCTGGTAGTCATTGCGGCCAAACGGGGTGAACCCCACCTCTGAATCGGCGATCTTGATGGGCACGAAGTTGACCGGGGCAACCTGATTGTTCGCGAAGATCCACACGAAAACCGGCATGTCCGGCGTGGCTGCCACGGCCGTGAGGCGCAGCGGGATCATGGGCAGGCTGGACTCGTACGTGAGCTTCACGGGGACGATGTCCGTGGCGTTCTGGCCCTGCTTGAGCTTCATGGCCAGGAAGATCAGCCCCTCGTCCGTGTAGACCTTGACCAGCGGCTCCATCTCACGGGTGATCTGGTAGCCGTTCTCCCGGAGCCAGAGCACGAGATCCTGGGGATCGGAGGAGGAGACTACGTGGTAGCCGAACGGGCCCACCTCGCCGCTGGCCAGGACGTTCACACCCTCAGACGACGCGGCGCGCGCGCCCGCGGGTGCGGCGGCGACTGGCTGCGGCAGCCTCAGGCAGGCCGGTGGCCTTGGGGGGATGTACACCGGCTGGGTGAGCCGGTCCAGATCGCGGAACATCTGCATCTGGGCCGTCTCCACCTTCGGCACGGCCGGCAGCGGCAGCACCCAGGCAAAGTCCTCAGCCCGGCCGGTGTACGAGATCTGCACGTACGTCGTGATGGAGCCGGGGTCCATGGTGAAGATCACCCGCTCGCCGGCCTGGTCTATCGGCACCGTGGTGCAGAAGAAGCCGCCGCACGCGGCCGCCGGTCCGGCCCAAAGAGCGCCAGCGAGCACCGCCAGCGCCACGGCAAATGCAAGACAACGCCGCCGCATCGTCACCTCCCACGCGTGTGTACGCTCGCGGGCCCCGGAAAAGACGGGGCGCCGCGGCGTTGGGTCCAGGACGCCGATTACGGCGCGTGGGTTCCAGTCAGTTCGGAACCCGGGACCACGTTACGTCGCGTGGGATGATCGCATAAGCCAGGTCCGGGCGCGAGTGCGGACCTGGGCGATGCTGAACGGCTTCAGCATCAGATCGGACGCGCCAGACTCAAATGCTCGCTTCACGAACCGCGAGTCGCGCAGCGCCGTCATCATGATGATGGGCACGCCACCCACGGACGGGCTGGTCCGCAGCGTTCGGCACGCCTCGAACCCATCTCCACCCGGCATGCGCGCATCCATCAGCACCACGTCTGGCCGGCCGGTCGCCGCCATCCTGACCGCCTCACGGCCGTTGGGCGCCGTCTGCACGTCGAAGTCCCGCTCAAGCGCGGTGCGGAGCACGCACAGCATGTTCGGATCGTCGTCGGCAATCAGGAGTCGCGGTCTGGCTTCCATTGAGTTACTTATCCTCAACGGATTCAACGCGCCGCGGGTGACGGAGTTTTACGGGGAGACCGTCTCGCCCTCACGAGCGCCCAGCACTTCCAGCTTCGCGCGGCGATCGCGCACCCGCTCGCGCGCCCACTCGATCATCTGGTCGATGAAGTCGTCCGAGTGCGTGGGGTCGTGGTGGAAGAGGATCAGCTTGCGCGCGCCCGCCGCGAGCGCCACGTCCACCACGTAGTCCGTGCTGCCGTGCCCCCACCCGATCTTCTTGGGGTACTCGCCCGGCGTGTACTGGCAATCCTGGATCAGCACGTCCACCCCCTGGAGCCACTCGATCAGCCGCCGGTCCCCCTCGTGCAGCACGCCATCCGCCAGGCCGCGGCCCAGCCTCGACGGATCGGGATTGGAGCCCAGCAGCGCCAGCCCAAATGGCTCGTGGTCGCTCACGTACGCCACGCTCGTCCCGTCCGCCTCCACCCGGTAACCCATACACACCGACGTGTGGTTCAGATAATGCGTGTCCACTCGCGCCGAGCCCACCTTGATCCGCTCCTCGCGTAGCTCGTGGTACTCGATATCGCAGGGCAGGTCCTCCAGGTGGACCGGGAAATACGTGTAATCCATCTGGCCGGCCAGGATCTCCTCAATCCGCTTGTCGATGTTGCGCGCCGCGTACACGGTGAGCGTATTGCCGGGCGCGAAGGCCGGCGGGAAGAACGGAAAGCCGGAGATGTGGTCCCAGTGGGTATGGCCGATGAAGATGTGGGCTGTGACCGGCTGCGACTCCATCAGGCTGATGCCAAGCTCGCGGATGCCCGTACCCGCGTCCAGGATCAGCAGGTCGCCGCCGTCCGTCCGGATCTCCGTGCACGCCGTGTTCCCGCCGTATCTCACGGTGGAACGGCCGGGCGCCGGGATCGATCCACGCGTGCCCCAGAACTTGATCTTCACGCTGGCAGCGGCCCCATGTCGCTGGCCGGGTCGCGCGGCGCGCCCGAGCCGGTCACGGGTGTATAGACCCTCTACCGCGGAATGTCAACGGCGCGCGCCCAGCCCCGGCGAGGCGGTGCAGCGCCCAGGGGATCCGGGCCAGCAGATCGGACGCCAGCAGCGAACGCATCGACCGTCCCGCGCGACGCCCCGCCTCCGCGTGGACCACCACGGCGAGCCGTGCCGCATCCGCCGGCGCGGCGCCCTGGGCGATGAGTCCCGCGCAGATGCCCGCCAGAACATCCCCCGTGCCTGCGGTTGCCAGGGACGCGTTTGGGTGGGGGTAGACGCACGTAGGCTGACCGGGCGCCGCAACCACCGTATGCGCTCCCTTCAACACCACCACGTGGCCCCACCGCTCCGCCAGCGCGCGCCCCACCGCCCACGGGTCGGCCTCGATCTCTGCCACGCCCAGCCCGGACAGGCGGGCCATCTCGCCCGCGTGTGGCGTGAGCACCGTACCCGGCGCAATGCGCTCCCACCAGCGATCCCACTGCGCCAGCAGGCTCAGCGCGTCCGCGTCGACCACGCAGGGCACCGGTCGCGGGAGCGAGGCGTTGTGCTCCAGCAGTATCCGCAGCACCCGCGCGGCGCCTTCAGAGCGGCCGATGCCAGGCCCGACGAGCAGCGCCCCCTGATCCGGCAGGAGCGGCGCCAACGCGGCAAGCGCTTCGTCCGGCCGATGTTCCAGATCCACCGTGCAGGGATACGTAGCCTCCGGCAGGTAGGCCGCCACGGCAGACTTCACCGCCGCCGTGCTGGCCACGCCCACCAGCCCGCAACCGGATCGGGCGGCCGCTGCAGAGCACAACGTGGCAGCCCCTAGGTACGTGTCCGAGCCAGCCACCACCAGCGCGCGACCCAGTCGATACTTGTGGGCGTTGAGCGGGCGCGCCGGCACCGCTGCCCGAACGAGCTCCGGTTCCAGCACCTGAAACGGCACCGCCGCCACCGCCTCCCGCGGAATGCCGATGTCAGCGAGCTCCTGCCGCCCCACCAGCTCAGCCGCCGGGAACCGCAGCGCGCCTATCTTGACGCCGCCAAACGTGACGCTGAGATCAGCGCAGATCGCCGCGCCGGGCAGCTCGCCGGTGTCCGCGTCGATTCCAGACGGCACGTCCACGGCAACCACGAGCGGCCGCCCACCCCGCGCCCGAACGCCGTTCACCCGCTCGATCACGGCGGCAAGCTCAGGCCGCGCCGCCCCTCTGGCGCCAACTCCGAGCAGCCCATCGATGGCCACGTCGGCACCTGTCAACGCATCTTCCAGCCCCACCAGCCCCTCCGCCGTCGCGTACTCGCGCAGGCTGATGTCCCGGGTCGCCAGGTCGGCTAGCTCATCACCCGTGAGCCCGTGGCGGCTGCCCAGCCAGACCTGGACCTGGTGGCCCCACTCGCGCAGGTAGCGGGCGGCCACCACCGCATCGCGCCCGTTGTTGCCGATCCCCACCAGGGCCACGACGCGCAAGGCCGTCCGACGACCGCGCACGAGGCCCCGAATGCACCGCGCAACGGCCAGCCCCGCGCGCTCCTGAAGCGCTGATTCGGGCGATCCGGCCGCCACCGCGGCGCGCTCCAGCGCGCGCATCTCCTCAACGGTGACCAGCGGCCACGGCCCCGCCCCACCTGCGATCAGCGGATCCGGCGTCCGATCGGCCACCGTGTCAGGCCACGGATCAGGGTCTGGCAAGGACCACGTCGTACTCGCCCAGCGCCGACCGCACGGGGCTGTTGGGATTCGTCTGGCTGTGGGCCTTCATGAACGCGTCGCTTTCGCGCCAACGGTCGAACGACGCCCGACCGTCCCACCGCGTCACGACCAGGTACTCCGTTCCCTCGAGACTCTTGAGCAGCTCAAACGAGACGAACCCCGGCACGCCATCCATCCCACCCGTCGCCGCGAACCGCTGCTCCAGGTGAGCCCCATACTCCGCCGGCATCTGCAGCCGGTTCACCGCCACAAACATGTACACACCACCACCCCCCAAGTGTACCGCCGGACAGGCCGCCTCCAGTCAGACCGCCTCTAGCCGGCCTGTCCCCAATCGGACTGTCGTGCTGGCGAAGGAAGCATCTAGCCAGCTACCTGGTCCGCTCCGAACGCCCGCCGTGAGCGTCGTCCTCCCGCCAGCGCCGGTCTCCGGCACCGCCCAGCCTGTACCCGAGCGTCGTCGAGACTATCTGCTCAGTAGCCCGCGGATGCCGCGGAGACGGCCGTGGTCCCAGCCGCTGGTGCCAATCCCAAGCTGCATCAGCCCGCGTAGTGCGCCGCCGACCGGCGGACCAAACCCCGTTCGTCAAACTCGAACTGCTCCGCGGCCAGCTTCCCACGGGAGCCCTTGTAGTACACGACCACGCTGTCGATGCCGGCGAGCACCGTCAGCAGCTCAAAGTGGAGACCCGGCGTGCGCTCCAACGCCCTGGCCCAGTACGGCCTGATGGCGCGCTTCCCCACGAGCCGGCCCGACGCGTCGCCCATCAGCTCGACGATGCGCGGCGACGAGAACTCGAAGTCTTCGGTGTAGTGCTCCAGGATCCGGTCCAGGTCGTGGCTGTTCCACGCCTCTACCCACTCATCGGCGAAGCGTCTGGCAGCTTCCTGATCGATGACGCTCAAGGGCGGCCCCATTCGTTGGATCGCTGGCCGATCATCCGCGTGCGCGGGCGCGCTCGTACTCCGCGCGGCCGATCTGCCAGCGCCAGATCGTGCCCTCGTCGGGGTCTTCCACCGCGGCCACGAAACGCATGCCGACCTTCTGCAATACCCGATTGGACGCGTTGGGCTCTGCCAGCGTGTGGGCCATGACTAGCCCCACCGGCGCCTGCGAGAAAGCGTAGTCGATCATGCCGCGTGCCGCCTCCGTGGCTATGCCGCGGTTCCAGTATTCCGGCGCGATCTCGTAGCCGATCTCGACCGCGCCGTCGGCATCGGGCGGCCCCTTGAACCCGCCTGAACCCACCAATGCACGCTCGCGCGGATGCAAAAAGAAGAACCCCGGCCACTCCCTGGGGCTCGGGTAAGCCGGGCGCGGCTCCTCGGTGGGGAGCGAGAACGCCTCCGGGAATTGGGGCCAGCCTGCCGGTATCGTGACCTGCAGCAACGCCGACAGCTCATCCTTGCCGCGTAGCAAAGCCTCGACGTGCGCCCACTCGTACGAAAGCAGACGGAGATTGTCTGTCGTGATCATCACACCCTACTCATATTTCCGTCACCGAAGTCACCAACCTCGTTGAAAAACGGAGCCTGATCGGCCGCCCGCCATCACTCACGGCTCACGATTCAGCCACCAGATCGTCCCGTTCAAGAACGCGGCGAAGCCCACCCAGCCCAGGTAGGGAGCCTGGAGCCAGCCCGCGACAAGGCTGAGGCGGCCGGCGGCGCGAATCCAGGCCGCCACGCTCAGCCAGAGCGGCACGATGACCACGAGCCCCGCAAGCGGTGAACGGAGCCCGAAGAAGGCAAACGACCATGCCACGTTCAAGCCGAGCTGGCACAGAAACCATCCTCGCGCCTGAACGGCCCGCCCGTCAGCTCCGTCGCGCAGCGCGGCGGCTCGCCAGCTCAGCCAGGCCGAGAGCCCCATCAGGCCATAGAGGACCGTCCAGACCGCGCCGATGGTCTGGCCCGAGGGTGTCCAGTCAGGCTTCTCGATCGCTCCGTACCAGTCGCCGAGCGAGCGGCTGGTGGCGTAGCCACCAATCGCGGCGGCCGCGTATGGAATCGCCAGACATACGGTCAGCGCGGCGGCCTGCCGCGTAAGTGAGGGAGTCGACAGCTCGTGCACTCGTGCCACCGGTTCAGGCATGGCCATCATCCAGTGTGACGACAACGTTCCCCTTCTTGCGTCCCGTATCAACGTATCGGTGCGCCTCCACGATCTGCGACAACGGATAGCGCCGATCGATCACCGGCTTGAATCCCCCGGCCTCCGCGAGCGTGCCCAGGAAGCGCACGTCCGCCGGGCGCCCCAGCGCCACACCCACGATGACCTTCTTCTTGCCAGTCATCGAGATCCAGGGCGCTCGGAGCATGTCCGGCAGCGACGCCAAAATTAGCACCAGGCGGCCACGCTCACCCAGCGACGCACTGCAGCGCGAGAAGGGAGCCGTGCCAACGGTGTCGACGATCACATCGTAGGTCCGTCCGTTCTGCGTAAAGTCGGCCTGGCTGTAATCCACCACGTGCGCCGCGCCCGACGCTTTGACCATCTCCACGTTCGCGGTGCTGCAGACCCCGGTCACCTCGGCTCCGAAGTGCCGGGCAAGCTGCACGCACGCGTTGCCCACCGCGCCCGACGCGCCGTTGACCAGAACCCTCTCGCCGCGTTGTACGCGGGCCTTGCGCAGATAGTGCAGCGCCGTTGTGCCGCCAAACGTCAGCGCGGCGGCCTCCGCGTAGCTCAGGTTGCCGGGCTTTCGCGCCAGTTTCCCGTCCGCGGGGATGCACCGGTACTCCGCGTAGCAGCCCATCGCAGCGTCGGTGAACCCGAAGACGGGATCTCCAACGGAGAACTCGCGGACCTCCTTGCCGACCGCGGCCACCTCCCCCGCAAACTCAGCCCCCAGGATGGGTTGCCTGGGTCTGAAGAACCCAAAGACCAGATACGCGACGGGCCCGTAGCCAGCGGGAACGTCTCGCGCGCGTGCCCGGCAGTCCGCCGACGTGACGGTGGTGGCGCGGATCCTGACCAGGACCTCACGATCCCCGGGCGTAGGCCGCGGCACCTCCCTGACCTGGAGCACCTCGGGCGGCCCGAATCTCTCATAGACAACCGCTCTCACACGTCGCTCTCCTGGCTCGCCAGATCGGGCCAGCGTCGCCGTCGAGCTCGAATGCTAAGCCATCCCCGGTCTGCCACGCGGAGTACCGCGCCCAGAACCCACCCCCTCTCCTTCGAACGCCCGAACCGCCCGAGCTGACCAACCCGCGCCACGTTCCGTGTGGCCAGCTAGGCGCGCCATATTCAACTACCGCTGCAACCCACTCCACGACCACCGCGGCACCGCCAGCTCCCCCGGCACGGCCTCCGCTCCATGCGGATACGCGGCCATCGAGACCGTCGTGGCCCAGGCGAAGTAGTCGTGCAGGACCCGGCGGAGCTGCGGATCTGCCAGGCCGACATCGTTCACGGCGTGGTCGAAGCACTGGATGGCCCGACGATCCATCTCCTCGTGCACGCCGTTGCCGCTGTGCATGCGGACCACCGCGGACTCGCCGCCGTACTGCTGGCTGTATGCCGGCGGCCCGCCCCAGGCTTCGGCCCAGTACGCCGCCAGCCGCTCGGTGTGGTCTGGATGGAAGCCGTGGCTGAAGGCGTGGGCCACCACCTCGTCAGCCATCACGCGCTGGTGCCACGCATGCGCCAGCCGCAGAACACCAGCCTGGCCGCCAACGGCCTCGAAAACGGTGCTATCCGACATCGGTCCCACCTCTAACCGAGTTGTACGCGTTGCGATGGCTGAGTGCCTGCCGGATGGCGTTGGCTTGCGCACTCCAGTCCGTCTCGGCCTGCGACACGAGTAATCGCAACGTCCGCGGTGTCCGCGCCGGTCGATCCATCCTCCTCACGCTCACTCCGAACGAGCATCGGGCGGCCGGCACAGCCGGTCAGCAGAAGTGGCGCACTACAAGCGCTACGTACTTCCCAGTCCGCGAACCGGGTATGCGGTCGCGATCTGGGCACACTGACGGACGATACCCGGAAGATAGCTCTGGTCGATGGTGAACTCGAACCGGTGCGCCTGCGCCATATGGTCCGGCGTGATCTCCACCAGCGGGCGGATGTGGCCATGCCGATCTGACACCTCGAGCGAGGCCGCAAGCTCCGGCTCAAGAGGGTCGAGGACCGCTGACCTGGCGTCACCACGGTGCATCGCCGCACACGCGTCGCCGAAGCCCGCGATGTCGGGCACCATGGCGATCGGACCGTCTGCCCACACATTGGCGCCCAACGCGCCGCAGTGGGCCGTAACGCGGAGCCAGTTGCCATCGTCATAGTCGTGGGCGTCTGGAAACTGGCGCCCGTGCACCCAGAGCTGGGAGCCGGCGACTTCCAGGTCAGGCTTCCCGAGATTCGCGCGATCCGACGGGTGCTGCATCACTGCCGACGCTCAGCCTTCATCAGGCGCCGCGCACGCCACGTGGTGACGGCACACTCGCCTGGCCCGCTCGGAATCATTGGCGAATGGTGCCAGCCTCACCGGCCAGCCGCGCGACGATTGCCCCGCGGAGCGGTCGCAGCTCCGAGTGCACCCAGACTCCAGGAACCACGACGCCGCCGCCCATGCCCCCAGCACCGCCTTCGCCCACGGCACGACGCTCGAAGAACACCCGTGCTCCGTCAGAGTCGTTCCACTTCAGAGCATCGATGTCCGCGAGCAGCCTGCTCAACGCCACCTCGTCGCAGTGCACGTACGCTACGGGAGCGACCACGTAGATCTGACCGCCGTAGTCGCCTTCGAACACGACCACCGCTTCTGCGCTGTCTCGCGCCTCAGTCAGAGATGGGAACGCGCGGTACTCGGAGCCGTCCGCGTCCGCCATCAGCCGTCGTACGCCGCTCTCGTAGAGTGGCAAGACATTCTCGGGAGGCGGGCCGGAGGCCAGATCCAGCATCAGCGCCATCCGTCGGTCGTCCAGCGTGCGTGGCCGCATGCCCGGATGTCTCGGCAGGACGCTGGGGTGTCTCGGCTGGCGGTGGACGGGCGGTAGTCCGCGGACCGTTACTCCCGAACCGTGACGGACGAATCGCTTGCGGAGACTCTCGACGGACCTGAGGCGGTGGCCCAGCGCCTTCACGATCTGGCTGTCTGACCTGGCGGGACCGCCGGGCGCCTGCTCCGAGCGGAGCAGCGCGTGGATGCGCGTGACGGTGCGGGCGGGGAGGCCGCCGGCATCGACTTTGGTGCGCAGCGACGCGCGCTCTTCGGGGGTGAGGGTGACGAGATTCTCTTTGGCCATGGCGGTCCCGTGGTACTTTTCCTAACATAGCGGGGCTGTCCCCGGGGATGCCGTGCCGTCGCGCTAGGCGTGAGTGGTGATTCCGGACCGGTCACGCGCTTATCAGGCGGAGCGACTTCAGCAGGCTGGTAGACTTGTTGCCATGGAGTGGCGCCAGCACATCGTCGTCGATCCCGCGATTCGTAGCGGCAAGCCCCATATCAAGGGGACACGGATCACCGTGTACGACGTTCTGGAGTACCTCGCCGGCGGGATGAGTGAAGACGAGATTCTGGCCGACTTTCCGGACCTCACCCGCGATGACATCCGCGCATCACTCGCGTTCGCCGCATCGAGAGAGCGCCGGTTCTCGACAGCCACGGGTTGAGACTGCTCTTTGACGAGAACCTGAGCCCGCGGCTGGTGCGGTTGCTCGTGGCTGAATATCCGGGCAGCCAGCATGTGAGCGACGCGGGGCTCCGGGGCGCGACGGACCGAGAGTTGTGGGTGTACGCGCGCGAGCATGAGCTCGCGATCGTCTCGAAGGACACCGATTTCCGGGAACGCAGCTTTGTAGACGGTCCGCCTCCTAAGGTCATCTGGCTCGAGGTGGGAAACGCCGGCACCGCTCATATCGCGGATCTCCTGCGCCGAGAACACGCGCGGACGCTCCGCTTCGAGGCAGAGTCAGACACGTCATTGCTCATCCTGTCGATTGGAGCACGAGCGCTGTAACGTCGACTGAACGCGACACAGGGTGGCAGGTTGTCGGGCGTCTCTTGGCCAAGGAATCACGGCGCGACGAGTGGCCTGGGTAGATCTGCAGCCTGGACCGCAGTACGGTCAGTCTTCGCCCACGATGAACTCTCGGATTACGGCCATCGCACGCTCCTGGGCGTCTGGCACAACACCGTGGCCACACCCGGGGAACCGCTCGAAGCGCACGAACGGGGCGGGCAGGGCCGCCGCGATGGCTGCCTGGCACTCGATGGGCGTCATCGGATCATCTTCACCGCCGAGGAGGAGCGTGGGGCACTGGATGCGTTGAAGGTCCGGGAACAGGTCGAACGAATGCGCCTCCCCGCCTTCCCGTGTGAACCGGCGGGTCACGTCCGGCTGGCGCACGGCGCGCCGAAGGACTGCCGGATCGCGCGGAGTCCGGGTGTAGAGGGGGAACGCAAGGCGCAGCCACGCCTCCAATGTGGCGCCATCCGCCTGCCTATCGAGCAGCCGACGCCGCGCGAGGGCGCCGACCTCCGGCCCGCCGAAACGTTCGAACATCTCCACCCGCCGCTCCAGATAGGTCCCGCCCGCTGCCTCGGTGCTGACCGGGATGAGCTTGGCAGGATGCTCCGGATACCGGGTGGCATATGCCATCGCGACCAGGCCGCCAAACGACGCGCCCAGGACGATCGGACGCTCAATGCCCAGGATCTCGCAGAACACCCGCACGTCATCGGCCCACTGGGCCAGGTTCCAGGATGTCCGCGGGCCGGCCTCGCTCCGCCCGTTGCCCCGGTGATCGAGGAAGATCACCTGCGCGAGGTCTGCTAGCGAGAAGAATCCAGGCTTGTAGATAGTGTGGTCCAGTCCAGGGCCGCCATGGAGGAGCAGAAGCGTTGGCTTCCGCCGCATGGTGGGACCGTCAGGCACCAGGCTGGCGCCTTCGACGTCGAAGAAGAGCCGTACGCCATTCACGAGAACGTGTATTCACCGTTCTCTGGGCCGTTCTCTGGGAAGGGCATGATTGCCGTGCGCCGCCACCGCCGAAACGGTCCCGCGGATCGCAAACGCGAACGGATGATCATGAAGTCGCCGACTCGACGCGCCTGCTCGACGTCGCGGCCACGCCATCTGGCTCACTACTGGACGGATTCGGATTGAGGACGAAGCCAACCTCCGCCAGCAACTGGCGAAGCCATTCCGTCGAGATAGACTGAACGTACCCCTCCGAGACCATCGCGCTCGCCAGCAGTGGCAAAGTCCAGCGACGCTCCCCGTCCGGCGGCGGCCCAGAGGCCAGGTGGATCATTCTGGCCACTCCAGCGTCTTCCAGCTTGCGCTTGCGGCGGCCCTTCAGCTCAAACGTGAGGCCGACATCCTGCAATATTTGTCGGATCCGTTCGCCCGAGATGGACTCCACATAGCCGCGGGCGACCATCTCGCGCGCCAGCAGGCCCAACGTCCAGCGGGGCTCGCCGTCCGGTGGCGGGCCGGAGGCCAGCGCGAGCATCTGGGTTATTCGACGGTCGTCCAGATTGGGCAAGTCTGTGCGGGTAGACGGCAGTCCGCGGACCGTGGCGTCCAGCCCGTGACGGACGAACCGCTTGCGGAGACTCTCCACGGACACGAGGTGGAGCCCCACCGCCCTCACGATCTGGCTGTCTGACCGGGCGGGACCGCCGGGCGCCTGGTCTGAGAGGAGCAGCGCGCGGATGCGAGTCACGGTCCGGGGGCTGAGGCCGCCGGCATCGAGTTTGGCGCGCAACGCCGCGCGCTCTTCTGGGGTCAGGGTGACGAGATACTCTTTGGCCATAGCTGCCGGTTTCGGGTCAGCCTAACACAACGGTCAGGCCAACGACCGGCGACGGTACCCATACTCGGCACCCTGGGGCGGCACAGCGCTCTGGCCGGCAGCGCCCGTGCGCAGGAGATTCCTCGCGTGCGCGAGGGCGGGCTCCTCACACGTGCGGGATGACGGCGTCGGCGTTAGGGAGTGCCGCGCGCGTGGCCCGGCTGGGCCCCCGCGTGCGCGAGGGCGACGGGGTGGGGAGCGAGTGGCTCGATTCCGTCCGCGACGGGCGGGCCGAGGCGGGTGCACCCCGACACAGGGCCTCGCCGTTCGATCGGAGGCGGGCGCATCGCTACACCTGGGCATGGAGATGTTGGGCCTATCCGGGGGCAATGCGCCTGCGGGCGGGGGGTGGCTTCGCCGCTTGCTTCGCGGCGCGTTGGACCAGCCGGAGGCGGCCTTTGAATGCCCTCAGCGTGGACTTCCTGTCCTGGGCCGTGCGGCGTTCGCTGGATGTGAAGACGTCGATCGCCCGCAGCAGCACGCGCTCCGCCTGGTCCAGCCGGCCTAGCTTCTCGTACGCCGCCACCAGGCGGCCGTATGGCCAGTCGCCCTCGAATCCATCGGCCACGTTCGCCTCGTACAACGCGATGGCGGCGTCGATCTCGCCGGCCTGCTCGTGCTCCAGCCCGCGCAGGTTGCGGTCCGTCTGTCGCTCCAGCCGCTGCCGCTCGCCATCGCTTGCTTCCCCGCGCGGCCGCTCGCTCACGCGAACTCTACGCACCCGAACGTGACCGAGCCCGAGCCGTCCTCCGCGATCCACTGGTCGTAGTGCAGCACCTCGCCCCGCGACTCGGTCCCTCCATCGGCAAGCACGGCCAGGGTGGCCAGCATCGGCGACAGGCCGCAGATCCGCCTGGCGCCGCCCACGGCGCCGCTGTCGCCCGCCATGCCCGGCCCCGGCGGCTCGTCCACCACCTGGCGGAAGAACCCCTCCAGATCGCCGCGTGCCACGTGCTCCAGCATTGCCAGGTCGCCGGCCCGGACGTGGGCCGCGAAGGCGGCATCCACCAGGCCGGGGTCGCCGAACTGCGGCCCCACGTGGGCGAAGTCCGCCCCTGCGACCACGCACCAGCGCTTGCCGGACTCGTCCAGCGCCGCCCGGATCGCCTGAATCGTCTCAGTCCAGAGGGCGGAGCCCGTGGGCAGCCCATCTGATCCGGCGTCCATCGGCGGCGCGCAAAGGATGGGCACCACCGTCGCGGCGCCCTCGCCGGCGTGCCCGATGGCCTTCAGGTACACCGCCTGGAACTCCAGGGCGTGCTCGCGCTCGTGCATCCGCTCGTCCGTGAACAGGTCCACCGGTGCTCGCCGCGCGATCGCCTCCACCAGGTCGTGATCCGCCGGTAGCGCTCCCAGCGGCGTGTCGTACGCCTTAGCCGTGATGGCGAATGGCAGCGTCATCGGTCGGTGTGACGTGCCGAACAGCAGGTACACCGCCGCCGGCTCGCGCTCGGCTAGCGCGCCATAACCCCAGGCGTACGAGTGCCCGCCGCGGTGCAGATCGATGTGTGGCGCGATCAGCCCGCGCGCCGGGCCGCGGCTCACCCCACCAGGCGCCCGACCGGGCCCTCCCGGCATGGTGTAGCGCTCTGCCAGGAACGCCCGCAGGCTCGCTTCCTCGCCCGGATACGCCCCGCCGGCGTGAACGGCGGCGCGCACCGGCTGGCTCCGGTACTCGGCCCGCTGCCGCTCCTCGTGCGCCTCGAACCGGGGGCCCTCCAGCAGCAGTGCCTCGTCCAGGCCCTGGACAAGCTCCCGCACCTGCTCCAGCGTGACGCTCTCACCCGTGCGCAGCATGTACGCCGCGCGGACGGCAGACACACTCCGCGAGCCGTCCAGCAGCGCCACCAGGTCCAGCGCCTCTGGCGAGATCAGCACCTGACCAAGCTCCGGATCCAGCCGATCGAACAGGCACAGCAGATCGCGGCCCTGCGCCTGGACCCGCGCCACGTCCACGCTGGGCCGGAGCCGGGGGCTCGGCTCGATCACGAGCCGAGCCCCGTCGCCCCGAGGCCATCAGACCTCACGTCAGGCCCAGCGATCGACCAGTCGGTTCGTGAGCAGGCCAACGCCCTCGATGTCCACCTCGACGACGTCGCCGGGCACCAAAAACTCCGGGGGCGTGCGGGCAAAGCCCACGCCGTCCGGCGTGCCGGTGGCGACGATGTCGCCCGCCTCGAGCGTCAGTCCAAAGGACAACGCCTCGATGCAGGTGGGGATGTCGAAGATCAGGTACTTCGTATTGGAATCCTGCTTGGTGACGCCGTTTACCCGCGTCTGGATGCGCAGGTTGCCGGGGTTGGGCACCTCGTCCGCCGTGATGATCCAGGGGCCGATCGGGCAGGTACCGTCAATGCTCTTGCCGCGGAAGAACTGGTTGCCATGCTTGCGCTGCACGTCGCGCACGGACACGTCGTTCAGGCAGGTGTAGCCAAAGATGTGATCCGTGGCATCGGCCTTCTTGATGTCGCGGCCGGTCTTGCCCACGATCAGCGCTAGCTCGCACTCCCAGTCCCACTCGGTGGAGAGTCGGCCGTCGTAGGGGATGGGATCCTCCGGACCGATCACCGCCGTGACGGCCTTGCTGAAGAAGACGGGGTTCTGGGGCAGCCGCACTTCCCGGCCCGCCGCCCGGGCGCCCTCCGCCACGTGGTCGGCGTAGTTCAGGCCCAGGCAGAACACGTTCTTGCGCGGGCGCGGGATCGGCGCAAGCAACCGCACGGCGCTCCTGGCGATCAGCGCGGACTTGTCTGCCTTGGCAACCGCGGATCGCGCGGCGTCCCACGCGGCGGGCCCGGCATCGATGAACGAGAGCATGTCGGACGGCACGCCGGCCGCCTGGCCCAGGTCCAGCACGCCCTCGCCGATCAACGCGCCCAGGCGGGTCGCGCCAGCTAGCTGGTAGGTGACCAATCGCATCTCGAGCTCCTCGGCCGCGGTGAACGCGGCGGTAGTGAAGGTCAGACCGCAAGCATAGCGCACACGTCACGGGCCGCCCGAGCGGCCGCCGACCCGGCCATCGGCCCTTGGTACGAGACACGCGGGCTTGTTAGCATGGTGGCGGGATCTCTTGAGGAGGCGGCCTACCGACTAGACAGAAGCAAGCAGGGCGAAGCTGGAATCCTAGCCAAAGCAAGCGCCAGGCCCGAGCACTGCTCGGGTGACGAGGCGGGGACTCATCGAACCCTTCGGCGGATTGTCCCCCGGCCAGCACAGTCGTGATGCGTGGAGCAAACCGAGCCGGTGACGGCTCGACAAAGGCCGCGCAACGTGCCGCGAGCAATGCTGCTCGCCGTACCGCTTCGCCCCCAACTCACGACCTGTCATCCTCGGGTCACGCGGGGGCGGTTCACTGCCGCATCGTCTGCGCGCTGCCCTCCACCATGCGCTCGCGCTGGGAGACACCTGTATGTGCGGCATCTTCGGCTACGTAGGCGCGCGTAACGACGCGCCAGACCTGGTCCTCAAGGGCCTCAAGAAACTGGAATACCGCGGCTACGACTCGTGGGGCATCGCCGTCAAACAAGACGGCGGCATCCAGATCGAAAAGCGCGTCGGCAAGATCGGCGACGCCAAGACCACCCTGCCCCACAGCAGCACCGGCCTGGGCCACACCCGCTGGGCCACCCACGGCGGCGTGACCGACGTCAACGCTCACCCCCACCTGGACTGCACCGGCCGGCTGGCGCTGATCCACAACGGGATCGTAAACAACTACCGCGAGCTTCGGCATGACCTGCAGGCCCGCGGCCACACCTTTCATTCGGAGACGGATACCGAGGCGGTAGCCCACCTGATCGAGGAGGAGCTTGCCGGTGGACCGGACTCCCCGCGCGGGCTGGTGGACGCCACGATGAGCGCCTTTCGCCGGCTGGATGGGCTGAACGCCATCGCCGTGCTGGATGTGGCCAGCGGCAACCTGGCCGCCGCCAAGAGCGGCTCACCGCTCACGCTGGGCTGGTCGGACAGCGGCTCCATGCTGGCGTCCGACTACTCCGCCCTCCTGGAGCATACCCGCCGCATGACCTTCCTGGACGAGCAGCAGGCCGCACTGCTCACGCCAGAGGGCATCGAGGTGTACGACGTGGCCAGTGGCGAGCGGATCGCCCCGGAGATCACCGAGGTGGCCTGGGAGGCGGAGGCCGCCGAGCTCCACGGCTATCCGGACTTCATGACCAAGGAGATCCACGAGCAGCCGGCCGTTCTGCGCAAGATCGCTCGCGACCTGGCCGAGCCCTCACGTGAGCTCGCCCGCATGATCGAGGCGGCCGATGACGTGCATCTGGTGGGCTGCGGCACGGCCGCCCACGCGGCGATCGCCGGGCAGTACCTGCTGGCCAGAGTGGCCAGGAAGCGCGCCAGCTACGCCAACGGCTCCGAGTTCCGCTACGCGGAACAGTTCCTGGGCCCGGGATCATTGGTGATCGCCTTCTCGCAGAGCGGCGAGACGATCGACGTGATCGACTCGGTGCGGGAGGCCAAACGCCGCGGCGCCACCCTGGCAGCTCTCGTGAACGTGGAGGGCTCCACGCTGTACCGCATGGCGGACAAGGCCATCCTGCTGGGGGCGGGCCCGGAGCGGTGCGTGCTGGCCACCAAGAGCTTCACGGCCAAGGTGGCGGTAATGCTGCAGGTAGCACACGCGTTGGCCGGCGACCTGCCAGAGGCCGGAACGGCCATCGAGCGCGCGGCAGACGAGATCGAGGCCCTGCTGGCGGACTGGCGGCGCGACATGACCCGCCAGATAGCGGAGTCGATCTACCGCCAGGAGCACCTGTACGTGATCGGTCGCGGCCCCAGCTACCCCATGGCGCTGGAAGCCGCCCTGAAGATCAAGGAGGTCAGCTACCTCCACGCGGAGGGCTTTGCCGGCGGCGAGCTGAAGCACGGTGTGATTGCGCTGATCGAGCCGGGCACTCCCTGCGTGGTACTGGCGCCGAACGACGAGACTCGCGACGACATCCTGTCCGGCGCCATGGAGGTGAAGGCCCGCGGCGGCCGGATCATCGGCATCGGCCCCACCAACGACCCGGCCTTTGACCTGCACATCCCGGTGGCAGACGTGGGCGAGGCCACGGGCCTGGTCCAGGCGGTGCCGGCGCAGTTGCTGGGCTATTACCTGGCGCTGCTACGCGGCCACGATCCAGACAAACCGCGCAACCTGGCCAAGAGCGTGACGGTCAAGTGAGCGACGCGCCCGTCTCCACGAGCAACGAGTACGTCTTCGTGGACCGTTGGCGCGTACGCGGCGCGGTCCAGGAGGTCTCGGACATCATCGGCGACGCACCCGGACTGGTCACCTGGTGGGGCAGCGTCTACGAGTCAGTGGAGATCGTGGAGCCGGGCGACGCCCGCGGCGTGGGCCAGGTGGTGCGCATCGTGGCCCACGGCCGCCTCCCCTACACGGTCAGATTCAGCTTTCGGATCACCGAATCTCGGGCGCCGCACGGCTTCTCGCTGGAGGCCTGGGGCGACTTCAACGGCACGGGCATGTGGACGTTTGCCCAGGTAGGGCCCTGGGTGGACGTCCGCTACGACTGGCGCATCAAGGCGGAGAAGCCGGTCCTCAAGTGGCTCTCCTTCGCGCTGAAGCCGATCTTCGCCTGGAACCACCGCTGGTGCATGGCCCAGGGCCAGGAAGGCCTCCGCCGGCTGCTGGAGTCACGCCGCCCGGCGACTTGACATCGCCCTGGTGCCTGCCCGATCAGCCAGGAAGCGCGTCAAGCTGATGCCGTTCTTCGTCCGACAACTCCGCGCGAAGCTCGGGCGTGGCCTCCAGCAGGCCCTCCGCGTCTGCCAGGTCCTGGAGTCGCTTCGATCGACGGCGGGCGGGATCCGCGCCCGCGCGCAGCTTCTCGTGCAACAAGTCGGACCTGCTGATGACGCGTACGGGCACGCCGCCGATCTGCATGGTGATCGCGCGACCGATTGCGCCGATCAGCGCGGGATCGCCCGTGAACTGAACAGGTACCCCGCCTGGTCCGACCCAGTTCTCCGAGGGGGCGAAGGATCCGCTGAACACAAAGCCGCTGGCCTCGAGCGCGTCGCGCGGGAGAGAGTCCAACGGGGTGACGGCGAGATCGATGTCGACGGTTGTACGCGGCTCCGATTGATGAGCCTGAAGCGCCACTCCCCCGATCAACGCATACGCCGCTCCGGACTCATGCAAAACCTGCGCCAATGCGATGAGAGCTGGCTGCTTACTGGCATCCATGTCGCCCCGCAGATCGCCCCGCATGAGGTGCCATTGGCGATCGAGAAGGAACCCGACTTCGATCCCGCTCAGTGCCATATCGCAACGTGCCTCCCAGCACGGTAGAAAAAAACGCCGCCGATGGGGATCGGCGGCGGGGCTCCCTGACCAGGATTCGAACCTGGAACCTACCGGTTAACAGCCGGCCGCTCTACCGTTGAGCTATCAGGGACTGGCTCTTTGTTTATACCAAAACGTCGGTCATACCAGAACGCCCGGGTGACCCCAGAAGGCCCGGACTCTGCCGCATATACTTCGCGCTCGTGACAGTGCAGAAGCCAGCGCTCATCGTGGGTCAATCCGGCGGGCCTACGGCCGTGATCAACTCTAGCCTGGTGGGCGTGGTTGAGGCCGCCGCTCAGTCCGGCCGGGTTGGGCGGGTCCTTGGTCTGCGGCACGGCGTAGAGGGCCTCCTGGCACAGGACTTCGTGGACCTGACCGCGGCATCGAACGGGCTGCTGGAGGGTCTGGCGAATACGCCGTCCAGCGCGCTGGGGTCGTGCCGCTACAAGCTGAAGGACGAGGAGCTTGGCGGCGTCGCCGAGATCCTGCGACGGCAGGGCGTGGGCTACTTTGTCTACATCGGCGGCAACGACTCGGCCGACTCCTGCCAGCGCATTGGCCGCGCCGCCCGCGCGGCCGGCCTGGACTTGGTGAACGTGGCGGTGCCGAAGACGGTGGATAACGACCTGCCGGACACTGACCACTGCCCGGGCTATGGCAGCGCCGCGCGCTTTCTGGCCAGCATGCTGATGGACGTCTCGCGCGACACGGAGGCCATGCGACGGACCGATCCCGTGAAGATCGTGGAGGTGTCCGGTCGCCACGCCGGCTGGCTGGCGGCGGCCGCCTCGCTGGGGAGGCGTGACGAGAGCGAGGGGCCGCACCTGGTCTACGTACCGGAGCGGCCCTTCGGCGCGGATGTCATCCTGGAGCAGGTGGATTCGGTGGTGAGCCGCCACGGCCACGCGGTGCTGGTACTCTCAGAGAACCAGCCGGGCACAGACGGCAAGGTGCTGGGGTCAGATGGCGAGCCGGTCCACGTGGACGCCTTTGGCCACGCCTACTACGACAGCCCGGCGATGTACCTTGCCCGGGCGATCCGCGGCGAGCTTGGCGTGCGTGCCCGCTGGGAGCGCCCGGGCACCATCCAGCGGATGTCCACCGCCCACCGCTCGCCAGTGGACGCCGCGGAGGCCCGCACACTGGGCCAGGAGGCGGTGATACGGCTCCTACGCGGCGACACAGACGTGATGGTGACGCTGAAACGCACCAGCGACGCCCCGTACGCCACCACGATGTCAACGACGCGGCTTGAGGTGGTGGCCAACCAGCAGCGGCTCCTGGACGACGCCATGGTGGCACACCCCACCGAGTACCCCAACGCCGCGTTCAAAGCCTACGCAGAGCCACTCCTGGGCGGGCCGCTGCCAGAACACGCGCGGCTGTAGTCCGCCGGCGCGCCTGAACAGGCGGAGGGGCGGCGGAACCGTGTTCCGCCGCCCCTCCGCGCGACTGCGGGGTTGGGTGAGGCTCAGGCGCCGCCGGGCGGCAGGGACGCCTGCTGGCGCTTGGCCTTGAGCTCTCGAAGCTGGCGGTCCACCTCGCTCTCCGACTCCAGCGCCTCGAACTTGTCGTCCAGCGTGTCGCGGCTGAGCTCCGTGTAGGCGGCGGCGCGAGCCTCGCGCTCCTCCACCCGCTGCTCCAGCCGATCGAACTCTGACAGGGCGCCGGAGCTGGAGATGGTCCCCAGCGTCTTGTGCATGGTCTCCTCAGCCTTGGCACGCCGCGCCCTGGCGATCAGGAGGTCACGCTTGGTGGTGGCCTCGTCGATCTTGGACTCAAGGTTTCGTAGGCCGTCCTTGAGCGCCTGCACCTGCGCACTCTGGGCCTGCCACTGCTCCTGCATGCCCTGGGCGGTGCTGGAGAAGTTGTTCTTGCGCTGGAGCGCCTGGCGGGCCAGCTCGTCGTCGCCCTTGTCGATGGCGAGCTCAGCCTTGCGCTGCCACTCGTCGGACTGCTGCTGGGCCTCCTGGTACTTGGCGTAGAGCCGCTTCTCGTCCGCGATCGCCGCCGCGACCTGGGTCTTCACCTGAATGAGCTGGTTGTTCATGTCAATGAGGACCTGCTTGATGACCTTCTCCGGATCCTCCGCCCGGTCCAGCAGGTCATTGAGGTTCGCCTTGACGAGCGTGCCGACGCGATCGAGAAGCCCCATGGTGTTCCTCCGTCTTGAGACTGTGCGCTAGCGACTGTGTGGATCGCCTGTATCAGTAGGGATGACGTGTCTACGGCTCAGTGGTATCACACCTGGCCGAGAAGTCGGGTGATTTCCGTTACGCGCCGTTTGGGTTGACGCTCCCCGCCGGCGTGCGCGGCGCTTCGCCGATGCCGGGCAGCCGGCCCAGCAGGTCTGAGACCCTGAGCCCCGTCAGCGCCTCGAACAGCGCCGGAGTCTGGGCGACCATCTTGGTCATATCCGCCGTGAGGCTGCTGGCGCCGACGGACCCACCATCCCCGCCAGTGGAGACGATGGTGATCTTGTCCACCTTGGCCAGCGGCTCCGCGAACGCCCGCGCGATGTCAGGTAGACCACCCAGCATCTTGTCCAGCATGGCGGCCTGGTTGTACTGGTGGAACGCGCTGGCTCGGACGGTCATGGCGGCGGCCTCCGCCTCTCCCTTGGCGCGCAGGATGTCCGCCTCCGCCTGGCCTTGCACGCGAATGACCTCAGCCTGAGCCGTACCTTGGACGCGCGTGGCCTCCGCGGAGCCCTGCGCCTCCAGCGTCCGCCGCTGGCGCTCGGCCTCCGCAAGTGTCTCAATTCGCTGCCTCTCAGCCTCGGCCTGCTTCAGCACAGTGGCCTCCAGCTCGCGCTGGCGCCGCAGAATCTCAGCCTCCTGGACCTTGATCTGCTCCTCGCGCTGGGTGCGCTCAATGCGGACCTGCTCGGCCACGACTTGCTGCTGCATGATGTTGGCCTGGATGTCGTATGCCTTGTCGGCCTGCGCCTGAGCGGTCTTCGTGGAGCGGTCGAACTCGGCCCGCTTCAGGGCCAGGTCGCGCTCCGCTTCCGCCTGCCGCTCCTGCGAGGCGAGCTCGGCGATCACGCGCTGGCGATCAGCGTCTGCCTTGGCGATAGCCGCCTCCCGCATGGCCTCGGCCTGCTTGATCTGGGTGTCGCGGGTGGCCTCCGCGGCCGCGATGTCGGCGTCGCGCTTGACGCGCGCCACGTCAGGACGGCCCATGTTGGCGATGTACTCGTTCTTGTCCTTCACTTCCTTGATGGTGAAGGACACCACTTCCAGTCCCATCTTGGTCATGTCGTCGGCGACGTTGGCGCGCATGCGCTCCGCGACCATTTCTGGCTCCTTGACGATCTGCTCCACTGTGAGCTGGCCCACGATGCCGCGCAGGTGGCCTTCCATGACCAGGCGGATCAGCCCCTCGCGCTCCGGCGGCGCCTTGCTCAGGAACTGCTCACTGGCGGTGAGGATGCTCTCCGTGTCCGACTTGACCTTGATCTGGGCGACCGCCTCAACGGTCACAGCCACACCCTGGCGGGTGTACAGGTCCTGCTGCGGCGCCACGTCGAACGACATGAGCTCTAGCGAGAGCTCGTCCCACGTCTGGACCATGGGCCAGATGACCACGCCGCCGCCCTTGACCACTCGGGTGCCACCCAGGCCGTAGACGATCAACGCGTGGTTCGGGCCGACCTTCCGGTACAGCCGGGCCATGATGGCGATGATCCCGAAGAAGACGAACGCCAGCCCGACGGCGATGACCGCTACGGACACGATGCTGCTCATGCTCAGACTCCTCTCGCTCCACGCCGCCCGTAGGCTCGACGGTCACGGTTCACTGCTCTGGCTCCGAGTCTACGAACTGCTGCCACGGCTCCACGTAGGCAATGCCACGCTCGTACCGAACGACGACGACCTCAGCCCCGATCTCGATCGGGGAGTCGTCCACCGACCGCGCGCCTTCACTGCGGCGGGCGCCGTCCCTGACAAACAGGATCTCCCCGATACCCCCCTCTCGGATCGCGCGGGTCACGTGACCAACGGTGCCCTCGATGCGGAAGTCATCGGAGTTGAGCTGACGCTGCCCGGCCAGCAGGATCCGCACCAGGAAGAAGAAGATGCCCGCCCCGGCGACGATGCCGGCCACCGCGCCGACCAGCAGCGACAGTCCAGCGCTCCACCCGAGTGCCGTGCGCACGACGTAGCCGACGCCGCCGAAAAACGCGAGGAACGCGGTGGCGGTGTTGAGGTTGAAGGGCGACGGCGACGAGCTCACCCGCTCATCCGCAGCGCCGTGGGCGTGGCCCGCTTCGGCGGCGTGCGCGGCACTCCCATGTGCGCCGTGGGCCGCGGCGCCGTGGCCCAGATGCCCGTGGCCGCCGCCGTGACCCAGGTGACCCTCACCATGGCCTGCGTGAGCATGGCCAACGTGGAGCGCGCCGGCGGCAACGTTGAAGATGGTCAGCGCGAGCCCGAACACGAAGCAGAACAAGAACACTGCCTCGAGCAGATCCATCGGACTTGACTAACGCCTCCCGCGCGGTCCACGCGCACGATCCGTTCACACTCTAAGATCACATTCTACGACGGCCTTTCTGGTCCAGGGGTTCCACATGCGTCTCATTGATCTCTCACACCGCATCGTGTTTCCGCACTGGCGCTGGAAGCCGGAGCGTGAGATCACGTCCAACCCGGCCCAGGGGGCGGTGTTCCTTTCCAGCCGGCTGAACATGACGCTCCACGGCTTCACCCACGTGGATGGTGCCTCCCACTTCTTGCGGGATGGCGCGGCCGTCGCGGACATGCCGCTGGACCGCTGGGTGGGCCCCGCGGCCGTCATCGACCTCACCCACGTTGGGGCTGATCAGGCCATACGGGTGGAGGATCTGGAACGCTGCGCGGCTCACCTCCAGGCGGACGACATCGCGCTGCTACGCACGGACTGGGACCGCCGTCGCGACATCAGCTCGCGACAGTTCTGGACAGAGGCGCCATACGTGTCACGCGAGGCCGCGTTATGGCTAGCCGATCACGGTGTCAAGGCCGTTGGCTACGACTTCCCGGCGGACGCGTCCATGAAGAGCCACCCGGAAAACCCCGGCGCGCTCGGCCGCGAGGCGCAGACCACGCACGATGTCTTCTTCCCCCGCGGAATCGTGGTGATCGAGTACCTGGCCAACCTGGCGGCTATCGACGCGGCATCCCCGAGATCCCGAGCGTTCTTCGTGGCTCTCCCGCTGAAAGTGGACGGCGGTGACGGATCGCCCGTGCGCGCGGTGGCGCTGGAGCTGTGAACCACAACCAAACGTAACGACTTTGTAGCGCTGAAAGGCCCAGGGACTGTTGGGCGCGTGTCTATGATCCGAAGCGCGAACGCCGGCCGCCGTAGCCGAGCCAGCGAACCGAGGTGCCCTCGATGGCGGTTCCGCTCCTAGTCCACCGCGAATCCCGACCTCGTCGCGCGGGCTCCGCACCCGGCACGGTGCTGGACCAGCAGGCGATTGAGGATCTCGCGCACGATCTGCGCAGTCCCTTGAGCGCCCTGCAGGGCTTGCTGGAGCTGGTCCTCCACGAGCCGGATAGCGTGCTCACCCCATCGCAGCGCCACCTCCTCGACTGCGCGGTCATGGCCGGCGGGCGTCTCCGCACAACGATTGACCGAGTCATCGACACGCATCTTTCCCCGGTGACCGGTGACCGAAACTCGGCGAGCGTGGGAGACAGCCTGGCGGGTGTGCTCCCGCGACTGCAGAGCGCCGCGGAGTCTCGTGGCGTCCGACTTGCGATGCAGGTCCCCGCCTCGTTACCCCCCGTGGCGGTCGACCCCGCGGATCTAGGGCGCATTCTGGACAATCTGATCGACAACGCCATCAAGTACGGACGCGAGGGTGGGAACGTGTCCATCCGCGCGCGGGCACTCCGCCGACACGTCCAGTGTGTGATCAGCGACGACGGAATGGGCATCCCCGCGGACGAACTGTCCAGAGTTTTCGATCGGCGTTTCCGAGCGTCCTCCGTGACTGGCACCCACGTGGGCTCAGGGCTGGGGCTCTCGATCTGCCGGCGGCTCGTGCACGAGCACGGCGGTCGGATCTGGGTACGGAGCGCCGTGGGCGAAGGATCTACGTTCGGATTCACACTGCCGATCGCCCAGGAGTGACGCCGGCCCATCGGGGCAAACGTGCGCCCGGGCGCTAGCCGCGCTGGGAGCGAGGCAGTCTGGGCCTCGATAGCACCTGGCCTGTTTGGCGGGACCATCTGGGCGCTGGCACCCTGGCCCGCGGCGGCGCTGGGCCCCGTTCTCATCGCCGCCGGCGCATTCGCCAGCCCACTGGGCGGGCTGCTGGTAATCGTGGCGACGCTGCCGTTCAGCGACTGGGCGGCTCGCCACGCCGCCGTGGGTATTCCACTGACAGAGCTGGCCTTTGTGGCGGCGGCGACGGGCGCGCTGGCCAGGCACGGCCGCTCGGATTGGGGTGCGACCTTCCGCGCTGGCGTCGAGCGCGCGCGCGGACCCCACGTGGCGCCGATACTACTGCTGCTGGCAGCGGCCGCCCTCTCATTGCTCGCCACGGAGTATCCACGGCTGAGCCTGCGCATGCTGCGGACGGTGGTCGTAGAACCGGTTGCGTTCTACTACTTCGCGCGGCTCACGCTAACAACACCCCAGCGGGGACAACTTGCCGCTACGGCCCTGGTGGCCGGCGTGACGATCGCGTGCGCCTGGGCGTTGATCGCGTACGCTAGTGCCGGCACCACAATCGCCGGGCAGATCGATCCGCGGGCCCGCGGCCCATTCCAGTCACCCAACAACCTCAGCCTCGTGATTGGCCGCGCCCTGCCGATGGCCCTGGCCCTGGCGCTGGTGGGCGGCACCACTTCGCGGGGCGCCGCCTCAGCGGCGGGCGCGGCCATCCAGTGTGCCGCCCTGTTGGCATCACGATCTGTGGGCGGCTGGCTTTCCGTCGCGGTCTCGACAGTCGCCTTCATCGGTCAAGTCGCGACCCGGCGCACCACGGTGGCAGCGATCGCCGCGCTTGCACTGGCCGCCGTAGCCGCCAGTCTCTCACCGTGGGTCCGAACCCGGATGGACCCAACGACGGGCACCAGTCTGGCGCGCGTCCAGCTCTGGACCGTGGGCGTGGAGATGCTCAGGGACCACCCGATTCTCGGGATTGGTCTTGACAACTTCCTCTACCGGTATCCGGCCTACTTCGCTCCCGGCACCGCGTTTGAGCCCAATCTCTCGCACCCGCACAACGTGGTGCTCGATGCATGGCTCTCGCTGGGCCTCCTCGGCCCCGTGGCCTTCGGCTGGCTGATCCTCGCGTTCTTCCGCCAGGCCGCCAAACAGGACGTGTCGTCGGACAGGGGCAACCGCGACTATCTCCGAGCGGCCGTCGTCGCGAGCATGGTGGACTTCATCGTCCACGGCCTCCTGGACAATAGTTACTTCGTCGCCGAGCTTGCCTACATCTTCTGGTTGACCCTGGCGCTGCCGGACGCCATCCGCGCGCCGGAGCAGGACGAGACGCGGGTCCCCGACTAACGCTGCGCGGGGCGCATGAGAAACACCAGCGCCAGGCCGGCGACGAACCCCCCGACGTGCGCCCAGAAGGCGACGCCGCCCCCCGCCGTCTGCTCGGTAGCGCCCAGGGCCGCGATCCCGGAGAACACTTGAGTCACGAACCAGAAGCCAATCATGAGTAGCGCGGGGACGCGACGGACGACGACGAACGGTCCCAAGAACAACAACGTGCGGACAACGGCTTGGGGAAACAAGACCAGGTACGCAGCCAGCACGCCCGCGATAGCGCCGCTGGCGCCTACACTGGGTGTGCGGGCACCCCAGTTGAACGCGATGTGCGCCAGGCTGGCCAGGAGCCCGCAGACCATGTAGAAGGCCAGATACTGCCCGTGGCCCAGCCGATCCTCCACGTTGTCCCCGAAGATCCACAGGTACAGCATGTTGGAGCCTACGTGCAGCAGCCCTCCATGGAGGAACATCGAGGTGAGCAACGTGGTCAAGTACAGGCCCCCGGGGGCGGGCGGCGGGACATCTCGATTGAGCGCGAATTCCAGGGGCACGACGCCGGCGGAATTGAACAGCGTCTCCACACCGGCGCCCAGCGAAAGCTCGTAGATAAACACCACGACGTTGATGGCGATCAGGCTAAACGTGACCACCGGGGGCCGCCTGCGCGGACCTGGCTCATCGCTGATGGGAATCACTGGCGCTGGCTCCTGGCACGGTCTGTTCGCGGTCGGCGCAAACCCGGGCCCCCAAAAATGCGACGCGTATAATATCGTGGTACGCAACTAGGACCTTGGTGACTGGCGAGGAGGATGTGCTCCCGCCGCGCGAACACCGCAGGACCTCGGGGAATGCTCGACGAAGGAGTCCGGTATGAAGTCGTATGACGCTGACCACGTGTTCAACGTCGCCCTCGTCTCCCATGGTGGAGCCGGCAAGACCTCCCTGGTAGAGGCCATGCTGTTCACCTCCGGCGCCATCACGCGGCTCGGCAGCGTGGAGGAGGGGAACACGACCAGCGACTTCGACCCGGACGAACAGAAGCGCCGCATGTCGGTGAGCCTGTCGCTGGCGCCGCTGGAATGGGACGGGAACAAGGTCAACCTGCTGGACACCCCTGGCTATGCCGACTTCTTTGGCGAGCTCATCGAGGGCGTCCACGTGGCGGACGCGGCGATCGTGGTGATCGATGGCACCTCCGGCGTACAGGTGGGCACCGAGTCCGCATGGCGTGAGTGTGAGGCCCGCGGGTTGCCACGGATCGTCTACGTGAATCGCCTGGACCGCGAGAACTCAGACTACGAGCGGACGCTGGAGCAGCTCCGCGAACGATACGGTAAGCACCTGGTGCCTGTGACGGCACCGATCGGCCGGGAGCACAGCTTTTCAGGCGTGGTGGACCTGCTCAGCCGTAAGGCGTACGCCGGAGCCGGTGCCGCGCCATCTGATGACGTGCCCGCGGATGCCGCCGCGGCGGTTGATCGGCTGCGCGAAATGCTGGTCGAGTCCGTCTGTGAGCTGGACGACGATCTCCTCAATCTGTACCTGGAAGGGGAGGAAGTGGACACGGACGCCGTGCGCCACGTCCTGGCCGATGGCGTACGCGGCGGCAGCCTGATACCCGTGTGCTGCGGCTCCGCGACGCACCAGGTCGGAATCACGCCGCTGCTAGACCTGATCGTAGGCACGCTTCCGCCGGCAAGCAGCCGGACGGTTCCGCTATCCGAAGGCACCACTGGGGCGGATGGGAAGCTCGCGGCACTTGCTTTCAAGACCATCTCCGATCCGTACATCGGCCGCCTGTCCTACGTACGCGTCTACTCGGGAGCGCTCAACGCGGACGGGCACGTGTGGAACTCCGCGAAAGGAAAGGACGAGCGCGTGGGCCAGCTCTTCTTCATGCGCGGCAAGACCCAGGAGACCACACCCCGCATCTCCGCGGGCGACATCGGCGTGATCCCGAAGCTGGCTGACACATCGACCGGAGACACGCTCACGCAGAAAGACGGCGCCCTCTTCCTGGTGCGCCCCAAGTTCCCCGAGACCTCTTACTCCGCCTCGATCCACCCAAAGACCCGCGCGGACGTGGACAAGCTGAGCACGGCGTTGCAGCGCATCATGGAGGAGGATCCCACCCTCAAGATCTTCCGCGAGGAGTCCACCGGCGAGACCATCATGTCTGGGTTGGGCGAATCGCACGTGGCGATCAGCGCGGAACGGCTGCAGCGCAAGTACGGCGTGAGCGTGGAGGTGGGGCTTCCGCGAGTCGCCTACCGCGAGACGGTCAACGGAACCGCCAAGGCGCTGGGCCGCCACGTTCGCCAGTCTGGCGGCCATGGGCAGTATGGCGTGTGCCATCTGGAGATTGAGCCCCTGGATCGCGGCGCGCAGTTTGAGTTCGTGGACAAGATCGTGGGCGGCGTGGTGCCCAAGCAGTTCATTCCCGCAATCGAGAAGGGCGTGCGCGAGGCGATGGACGTGGGCCCGCTAGCCGGCTACCCGGTCGTGGACGTGCGAGTCTCGCTGTTTGATGGGAAGTACCACCCCGTGGATTCGTCCGAGGCCGCCTTCAAGATGGCCGGCTCCATTGGTTTCAAGCAGGGCATGATGGACGCCCGTCCCGTCTTGTTGGAGCCGGTGATGCAGGTGGAGATCACGGTGCCGGACGAGTTCACCGGCGACGTGATGGGGGACCTCAACAGCCGACGGGCACGCGTCCAGGGGATGAATCCAGCGGGCGGCTTCACCACCATCGGCGCCCAGGTCCCTCAGGCGGAGATGCTGCGGTACGCCACCGAGCTTCGCTCAATGACCCAGGGCCGCGGCGCGTACAGCATGCACTTCTCCCACTACGAAGAGGTGCCGGCACACACGGCACAGAAGGTGATCGACGAGCGCAAGAAGGAGCACGCCGAGAGCCGGGCCTAGAGGCTCTCCGCGACTCCCCTTTGACGCGGCGCGCTGGCTGCCAGAAGCCGGCGCGCCGCTTCTGTATCAGCCTGAATCTGGACTCTGAGCTCGTCGACAGACGAGAATCGCTGGACGCCTCGAACCCGCCCGATGAACTCAACTGACACGGTCTCTCCGTAGACGTCGGCGTGAAAGTCCAGCAGGTGCACCTCCAGAAGCCGTTCGTGCTCAGCGAACGTAGGTCTGGGACCGAGATTCGCGACTGACGGGATCGGTGCGCCCGCACGCCACGTTACCGTGGCGTACACGCCGTCTCCCGGCAGTTGTCGCAAACTGGGCACGCGGACGTTCGCCGTGGGAAACCCGATCGTGCGCCCGCGAGCGGCACCATGCTCGATGGTGCCGGTGAGGCGATACGGTCGGCCCAGCAACTGGCTCGCCTGCGCCACGGCGCCGGTTGCCAGGAGGCCGCGGATCGCCGTGCTGGAGATGACGTCGTCGCTGTCGCGGCGAGGCGGCACCACGTGGAGCCCATATCCCCGGATGGCGCCCAGTTCAGCGAGCGCGGCGATGGTGCCGGAACGGTCACGTCCCACCGCGAAGTCGCTCCCAACCCAGAGCTCAGACACGGGGTGACTCCGTTCCACTAGATCCAGGAACTCCTCCGGGGTCAGCCGCGAGAGCTCTGGCGTGAACTCCAGCACGAGCACGTGGTCCAGGCCAATCGCTTTGAGGAGCGAGACCTTCTCATCCGGATCCGTGAGGTAGGTGAGCCGCCGCTCCGGCCGCATCACGGTATCCGGATGGGGGTGGAACGTGACTCCGACACTTCTTAATCTCAGCGCGCGCGCCCGGTCCACCACCTGACCCACCAGGTGCTGATGTCCGCGGTGCACACCATCGAACGCGCCGATGGTCACCACCGCGCCGTGTTCAGCCGTCATCGGTTACGGATCACCGTCCACAAACGCTAGGCGCGGCTGCCACACGGCCCTCTCCACGACCGGCGAGACCAGCCCCAAAAATCGCCCCGCCGTATCGTACACCCGGACGCTATCTACCGCTTCCAGCGGCGCTTTCAGATCGTCAATAGGCCACGCACGCCCGTGCCGCATGTCGTCTGCCCGATTCTCCGTCGTCACAATAGATGGGAGTCCAGAGAGCACTGAGTCCGGCGGCCGCAGCAAGTCCACCGCACGACCGGTGCGGCCAGCTTCCACTACATCGTCCAATCGATGCGCGTTGGACAGCTCAAAGGTCCCGACGCGCGTCCGCAGGAGATGCTCCAGGTGAGCGCCGCACCCAACCGCTAGCCCCAGGTCCCGCGCGATGGAGCGGATGTAGGTCCCCTTGGAACAGTGAACGTCAAGAGTCAGACGGGGAGACGACCACTCGATGATCCGGGCCGCGTGAATGGTCACGCGTCTGGCGGGCACATCCACGATGGTACCCCTGCGCGCCAGCTTGTAGGCCCGCTTGCCCTCCACTCGGATGGCCGAGTAGGCGGGCGGGCGCTGCAGGATTTCTCCCCGAAACTTGTCCAGATGGCGTTCGAGATCGATCGCGCCGAGCGGGGGAACGGGGGCTTGCGCAACGACCGCTCCCTCGGCGTCATCCGTCTCCGTCTGAGCGCCAAACAGGACGACCGCCCGATACTGCTTGTCCGCCCCTGCGAGATAGTCCACGAGCCGGGTGGCACGACCCACGGCAAGTGGGAGCACGCCCTCAGCGGCCGGATCCAGCGTCCCCGCGTGACCAATCCGACGAATGCCAAGCGCCCGGCGCACCACCGCCACGACGTCGTGCGAGGTGAAGCCGGCGGGCTTGTTGACGTTGATGAATCCATCCATCAGCGTGTCGCCGCTACAGCTCAGGCTCACCCTTTGCGATGGTGTTGAGCAGGTGCATCACGCGAGCACCCCGGGCGATGGACGTGTCGAGCAGGAACTCGATCTGAGGTGTGTGCCGAAGGTTGAGACGCTCGGCAAGCGTACGGCGGAAGAACGGCGCCGCGCGGCGTAGCCTGGCGAGCTTTGCCTGTGCCTCGGCATCGTCGCCCAGCACGCTCACGTATGCCCGAGCCTTCTGGAGGTCCGGCCCAACGTCCACCTCGACAATGCTGATCACGGAGGCAAGCTCCGGGTCGTCAGTCTCATGACGCAGGAGCTTGGCCAGCTCCTCGCGCAAGAGCTGATTCAGGCGATGCTGTCGTCGGCTCGGCATGGAACACCCCAGCGCGAAGGCCGCCGCCCCGGTTGGGGCGGCGGCAGCGCCACAGCTCAGACCTGCTCCTCGCCGTACGCCTCGATCACGTCGCCCTCGCGGAAGTCGCTAAAGCCATCGAGGACGATGCCGCACTCGTAGCCGGACGCTACCTCGCGCACGTCTTCCTTGATTCGGCGGAGAGTGCCGATCTTGCCATCCCAGAGCGAGGCGTCGCCGCGCTTCACGCGGACGCTGCTGTTGCGCGTGATCTGGCCATCCGTAACGTAGCAGCCCGCCGCGGCGCCGCCTCGGCGCACCGGGAACACCTGGCGGATCTCGGCATGGCCGTGGATGACCTCCTGGAACCGGGGACCCAGGAGTCCGTTGAGCGCGGCCTGCACATCATCCACCACGTTGTAGATCACGTTGTAGAAGCGCACGTCCACGCCCTGCGTGTCGGCCGCGGCCCTGGCGCTTGGCTCGGCGCGCACGTTGAACCCGATGATGATAGCCTTGGACGCGGACGCCAGCATGACGTCCGAATCCGTCACGTTTCCGGTCCCGGAGCGCAGGACCTTCACGCGGTGCCCCTCTGCCTCCAGGCCCTCGAGCGAGGTCACGAGGGGCTCGATCGAGCCCTGAACGTCCGCCTTGACCACCAGATTGAGGTCACGCACCTCACCGCTCTGCATGCGGCTGAAGATGTCCTCGAGCGACATCTCACCGGACGGTCGACCAGATGCGCGCTCGGATGCGCGCGCCGCGAGCGCCACCATCTGCCGCGCCGTCTTCTCGTCTGCCACCACCTGGAGACGGTCGCCAGCCTTAGGCACTCCACCCAGGCCCAGGATCTCGGCCGGCATGGAGGGGCCGGCTGACTTGATTCGCTTGCCGGAGTCGTCGAGCAGCGCCTTGAGCTTGCCGCTCACACCACCCACTACGACCACATCGCCCACTCTGAGCGTGCCCCGCTGCACCAATACGGTGGCCACCGGGCCGCGTGTCTTGTCCAGCCGCGCTTCCACAATGATGCCGCTGGCAGCACGGTCTGGATTGGCCTTGAGCTCGGCGACTTCCGCCAGCACTGCCAGGTTCGCTAGAAGGTCATCGACTCCCTGACCCGTGCGCGCGGAGACTGGCACGCACGCCACGTCACCGCCGTACTCCTCGATCACCACGTTGTGTTCGGTAAGCTGCTGCTTCACCTTGTCAGGATTGATCTCCGGGCGGTCCATCTTGTTCAGCGCCACGACGATCGGCACCTTGGCCGCGTGGGCGTGCTCGATGGCTTCAACGGTCTGGGGCATGACGCCATCATCCGCGGCGACCACCAGGACCGCGATGTCCGTGACCTGCGCACCACGCGCCCGCATTGCGGTGAAGGCCTCATGGCCGGGCGTGTCCAGGAACGTGATCGTGTGGGGCGCTCCCTCCACGTCCACGTCCACCTGATAGGCGCCGATGTGCTGGGTAATGCCGCCCGCCTCGCCAACAGCCACCCGAGTCTGCCGGATACGGTCCAGGAGACTCGTCTTGCCATGGTCCACGTGGCCCATCACTGTGACGACGGGTGGACGCGTGACCATATGGGCGGCCTCTTCTTCAGAGATCTCCTCCACGGCCTCTTCCGCCTGCCCCTCGCGCGCGCCATCCGGCCCGGCAGCAGTGGACTCGCTCACCTCAAATCCGAGATCGGCGGCAACCACGGCCGCGGTATCAAAGTCCACCACCTGGTTCATGGTGGCAAAGATGCCGTTCTTGATCAGGGCTTGAATGACCATGGCCGGACGCACGGAGAGGAGTCCCGCCAGCTCTTCCACGGTCATCATGGGGGGGAGCTCGAGCTGGCCTGGAGCGGTGGCTACGGCGGCGCCGTTACCGCCCGCGGAGTCGTCATTGTCCGGGCTAAATGGGCCGCGACGGCCGTTGCCGCCACGCGCCTGTCCTGGCCGATTCGGCCGTGGTCGCGGGCGGTTGCCGCCTCTCCTGAATGGGCGTGGACTCATCTAGCTCCCCTCTCCTACTTCGACCGGCTCGCGGTCTGCCTCAAATGTGGATGCTGTGGACGGGCCGGTCGCTGTCTCTAGCGACTCGGCAAATGCCGCCAGCGCGACTCGATCGGTTGCTGGCACGTCGCACTTCAATGCTCGATCAAGAAGCCGCCGCTTGATCGCCGTGGCCCAGCAGGTGCCGGCAGCACAAAGATACGCTCCGCGCCCCGCCTGCTTCCCCGTGCGATCCACCGAAACGGCGCCGCCGGTCCCGCGGACGACGCGCAAAAGCTCCCGCTTGGGGCGAGCAGACCGACACGCGATGCAGGTACGCTCTGGGACGTGGCGAACGCGCATGCAAGACGCTCAGGCGTCTGCCGCCGAGGCGCCCGTGGCTTCCGCGCCAGTGGAATCCTCAACATCCTGCGCGGGCTTCTGCGCCGCCGCCTGGGCGGCCGCGATGGCCGCGTCACTCTTGATGTCAATGCGCCAGCCGGTCAGCTTGGCAGCCAGGCGGGCGTTCTGACCCTCCTTGCCAATGGCCAACGAGAGCTGCCGCTCAGGCACAACCACCGTGGCGGTCTTGGTGTCCTCGTCTATGCTGACTCGCATCACCTGAGCCGGACTCAGCGCGTTGGCCACGTAGCGCGCAGGATCATCCGCCCACTCCACCACGTCGATCTTCTCGCCACCGAGCTCATTCACGATGTTCTGGATGCGCATGCCTCGCATGCCCACGCACGAACCAACGGCGTCGATACCCTCCTGGCGCGCCTGCACGGCCACCTTGGAGCGCGCACCTGCCTCGCGCGCAATGGCCTTGATCTCCACGCGGCCATCGTAGATCTCCGGCACCTCTTGTTCGAACAGCCGCCGCAACATGAGGCGATGCGCCCGTGAGACCACGATGTGTGGGCCACGGTGGGTGTCCTGGACTTCCGCCACGTAGACCTTGATGCGCTGACCCGGGTAGTAGCGCTCGCTGGACACCTGCTCGGACCGAGGCATGATGGCCTCAGCCTTGCCAAGCTCAACGATCGCCGTGCCTGCCTCGATCCGCTGGATGACGCCGTGGAGGATCTCGCCCTCACGCTCGGCGAACTCGTCAAACACCATCCGCCGCTCGGCCTCGCGCAGCTTCTGCAGAATCACCTGCTTGGCCGTCTGGGCCTGGATCCGCTTCCCGAAGTCCGGCGGCGTCACCTCGGTGACGAGATCCTCGCCAAGTGCTATGCGCGGGTTCACCGCGCGCGCCTCGTTGAGCAAGACCTGGTCCGCGGCCGGCCTACCGTCCGCGCGCTCCTCCTCGATCTCGGAGACCACGAGCTGGCGGTGGAAGATGCGCGGCTGCCCACCATCCTCGTCAAACTCGACGAAGTAGTCCTGGGCGGGCGACTCGAAGTCTCGCTTGTACGCAGAGACCAGGGCCGCCTCGATGGCTTTCACCACCACGTCGCGGGGCACACCCTTTTCGCTGCTGAGCTGCGTGATCGCCGTGAGAAACTCCGTCTTCATGACCTAGTCACGCCTCCTTCAAGCAGCGATTCGAGCGGATTACAAACGTTGCCTCTCGAAGCCCCGGTGCGATCTGGGCCGTACACGAAAAGAAGTGGGACTGCCCCACTTCTCCTGGCCCGACTCGTGATGGAAGTATATCACCGCGCCCCTATGCCCACAAGGAATCCTTCGTTCGCGATTGCGCGACAATCTGGCATTCGTCGGCCGCGCCGTTTAGGTGCGGCTAGACGCTGATGATGCCTTCCCTCATGGCCGTGTGGACCGCTTCGGCACGGCTCCGCGCATCCAGCTTCGCCAGGATCGACGCCATGTGGAACTTGACCGTGTGCTCGGTGATGCCGAGCCTTCGCGCGATGTGCTTATTGGGGAGGCCACGCGCCACCTGCGAGAGTACCTGCCGCTCCCGCTCAGTGAGCGCGCCGCGCTGGGCCTGCTCATGGTCCAGGACGCTGGGGCTGAATGCGATAAAGCCGGCGTGCGCGGCACGAATCGCGGCCCTGATGGAGTCAGAGTCGGCACCGCCGGCCACAAAGGCGACGCCGCGGGCGGGTAATTCGTCGCGAGCGGGCCAGTCCACCCGGTACTCCGCCAGAACTACGTAGGCGCGCGGCGCGAGCGTGACGCGGTCCCCGCTCCGCGGCAACCGCGTCACGAGGACCACGTCCACCTGGTGTTGCTCATCATCAGGCTCGCCATCACCATCGAGGAGGTGCAGTCCAGGGTCGTCCGACACGATCGCTCGCAGGCCAGCGGCGATGACGGGCGAGGACACGTCAACCGATACCCGAATCATTGGTGAGCGCCTAAGGCCGCTCACCAATAGTGACCGTTAGCGCCGCCGGCACGCCGCCACGAACCACGTGCACGCTCACCTCTGCCCCGATCAACTCGGGGGGCAGCGCGAGTCTCAAGGCCTCGGCCGAGTCGACTGCCGCATCGCCAACGCGGGTGATCAAGTCACCCACGAGCAGTCCGGCCTGCTCGGCCGGCCCGTCCCCCTCTAGCCCGACGACGAGAAGGGCGTGCCCGGACGGGAAGCCAGCCTGGCCGCGGATCGCCACGCGCTGCGTTGCCACCCCCAAGAACGCACCCCGGACGCGCCCGTGTCGCACGAGCGAGCTGACCACGCGATCCACTGTCGCGGTGCTGAGCGCCACGGCGTCACCCCGACCCAGCAGTGACGTGGCCATCCCCAGGACGCGACCCTCACTGTCTACCGCGCCGCCACCCGAAAACCCGGGGTAGAGCGTGGCATCCAGCCGCAGGTACCCATCCAGTCTCGCGCCGCGCCGCGTCGATGCCGAGCCGGTGGCGCTCACGATGCCGAGGCTGACCTCCACCGCGGAGCCGGGCCGCGCGGCGACCACCAGCAGGTCTCCCAAACGCGGTTCAGGGGCTCGAATGGCGGGGCTAAGTTGTACGTCGATTCGCAGTGCCGCCACGTCGGTGGCGGGATCGCGCCCGACAAGGACGGCCGGCACCTCACGCCCGTCGTCCAGGCCCACGCGGATCTCATCTTCCTGCTCGATCACGTGGTCGGCCGTCACGATCACGCCCTCGGCGAGCCAGACGATCCCGCTCGCCGGGTGCCTGCGCCGCGCCGCAACCCGGACCAACGACGGTGAGAAACCCGCAATTGCACCCGCGAAGCCTCCGGCCGCGCCTTTGAGTTGTTCGCTCATGGCATGCTCCGATGGGCCTACCGCCCACAGTGGAGTGACGCTCTGCGCGCCCTCCCAAACAACGATAGGAGCGGCCGATGGTGGGGAGCATCGGGCGTCTGGGCAGGCCGGCACCTACCCGAACGTGCAGGTCACCGCGTCGGATCGCTCAGCCGCCGCCCACCATGCGCACGATCTCGAGTCGATCTCCGGCCTGCAAAAGCACGCTCTCAAATGTGGCGCGCTTCACAATCTCACCGTTGCGCTCGACCGCGACGATCTTCGGATTGATCCCGAGTGACTCGATGAACGCGGTGAGGCTGATCGGCCCATCCACGCGCCGAGCTTTGCCATTGACGGTGAGATCCATGTTCAGGAACGCCTCCGGTGGAGGGGAGCTGTAGGCCAGGCCTCGCGGACCGCGGATGCCAGGCGATTCGCTGATGCTCGGGGATCAGGATCGGCCTGGATTTTGGAGAGTACTGCCACGCCGGCCGCCCCAGCGCCGATCACCTGGGATGCATTGGCGGCGCGGATGCCGCCGATGCCCACGAGGGGCACCGACACGCTGGCCGCGATTTTTCGGAGCAGCGTGGGTCCCCCCGGCAAGGCGCCCGGGTGGGAGCCCGTGGCAAACATCGAGCCCACAACCAGCATGTCTGCACCACGGGCGGCGGCCTCGGCGGCGCCGGTGGTGTCATGCACGGAGCGGCTGATCAACAGCCCTGGGGCCATCGCCCGGACCACCTGGGGCGGGAGGGCGTCCTCGCCAAGCTGCACGCCATCCGCCCCGGCCGCGATGGCCACATCCACCCGCTCGTTGACGAGCAGCAAGGCTCGGCGGCGTACGATGCCCGCCAGCCGGGTGACCAGCGCAAAGAGCTGGCCACCAGACAGGTCCTTCTCGCGGACCTGGACCACGTTCACGCCACCATCGACCGCCGCTGCAACTACATCGTCCAGGCTACGCTCACCGCAGATTTTGCGATCCGTGACCAACATGATCACTGGAAGCGGTAGCGTGGCCCGAGCGTCTGTCACCGGACCACACCCTCCATAGGGCTGGACGCCGATGCGTACGCCTTTCGCGGAATCCTGCCCGCCAGGAACCCCTTGCGCCCTGCGCGGACGCCATCTGCAAACGCCGAGCCCATGAGCGCCGGGTCGCTCGCGCCAGCGATCGCGGTGTTCACCAGACACGCGTCCGCGCCAAGCTCCATGGCGATTGCCGCGTCTGACGGCGCGCCGAGGCCGGCATCGACGATCACCGGGACACTGGCCTGCTCCACGATGGCCCGGATCCGGCCGAAGAATGGGATCCCCTGCCCGGAGCCGATGGGCGCGGCCAGCGGCATCACGGTGGCACAGCCCGCCGCCTCCAGCTCACGCGCGAGGATGGGGTCATCCGTGGTGTACGGCAGCACGATGAACCCATCCGCCACGAGCTTGCGCGCTGCCTCCAGCGTCCCGATGGGATCCGGCCACAGGTACTTCTGATCGCCGATGACCTCCAGCTTCACCCAGTTGCTGCCGGTGAGCTCACGGCCCAACCGCGCCGTCCGGAGCGCCTCGTCCACGGTGTAGCAGCCGGCGGTGTTCGGTAGGACCTGGTAGCGGGTCCAGTCGATCTCATCCAGCAGAGTCTTCTTGGACGGGTTGTCCAGGTCCAGCCGACGGATCGCCACGGTGATCATCTCGGTCCCGCTGGCCTCGTACGCCGCCAGCATCTCTTCCGACGTGCGGAACTTCCCCGATCCGAGGATGAGGCGGGAGTTGAACCGCTTGCCGGCGATCTCTAGAACATCTTCCATTGTCCCACTCCTGGCGACGGGCAGGCCTTACTACCGCTGCGACGGAGCGAGCGTGGAAAGAGCGGGATCGCCGAGACTTGGATACCGGTCACCGCTTCCCTTCGCAGGTGCTAACCTGTTCAGGTTCCGAGGGTCGCCCGCGAACGGGCTCTCAGCCAATGGCTCCCCTAGCAGACTCGGGTCGCGCGGCCACGTCCGCCGGGCGCGAGAATGGCCCGTCGAGCCGACCGTCCTGTACATGGTATGACCACGGGCGGAATGAATCAAGCCACGGCCCTTATCCGCCACGCGTGGTTATCCCGCCTGGTGATTGCCATGCTCGTCCTGGCGCCGGTGCGACCGTCGGTGGCGGCGGCGCCGGAGCCAGCCGCTACCCAGCCAACGTATCGGCTGGAGGTGGCGATAGACGTTGGCCGCGCCGTCGCCACCGTTGCGCAGACCGTGGAGCTACCGAACCGAACTGGCGTCTCGCTGGGGACATTGGTGTTTCGCTCCATGCCAGCCGCAATCGGAGCGCTGGATCTGAAACGCGCGTCGGTGGACGGCGTCAACGTCACGCCGGTCGTCGACGGCGCCATCATCGAGGTTCCGTTACCAGTGCCGATGCCAGCGGAAGGCCGGAGGACCGCGACGCTAGAGTACGAGCTACGCGTGCCGCGCCGTGCCGACCGCTTCGGAGCGCAACCGGGCTCCGTGGTCCTCGGCAGCTTCGTGGCGCTGCTCGCGATCCACGAGGGGGACTGGGACCGTCGGCCGTACACGGAGGTAGGAGACGCGTTCTACAGCGAAAACGCCTCCTGGGACGTCACGGTGCGAACAAGCGCGCCGACTACCATCGTCACGTCTGGGCGCCCGACCGGCGATCCGGACCGGGCCCGCTTCACCGCGAGTGCCGCGCGGGACTTCGCGATCGTCGCCGGGCAGGATCTTCAGGAGGCTGCGACCCAGGCTAGCGGTACGGAGATCCGCGCATTCGCCCGGTCTGCGCCCCGGGCGCAACGCCTGGCAGATGAGTCCGCCGCCGTGTTTGACTGGCTCGCCGGGTACGCGGGCCCTACGGGCCAGGACTGGTTGGCCGTGGTGGACGTGGACTTGCCAGCCAGCTACGGCGGAATGGAGTATCCGGGACTCGTGATGATCTCCCAGCACCTGCCGATCCAGGCGAATCTCGAAGGATCGACACTGGGCGTGCTGCTCGTCCACGAAATCGCTCACCAGTGGTTCTTTGGCCTGGTCGGCAATGACCAGATCGGTGCGCCCTGGGTGGACGAGGCGTTCGCGTCATACGCCCAGTACCTGTACTACGCGGAGCGTGGGTCAGCCGCGGCAGGTCCGGTGCTGGACCGAGCGGTCTCTTCTGGCGCGGGGTGGTCCGGACCCCCGGTGGATGGCTCGGTCTTCGACTTCCCCTCCGATCCCGCGTATTTCGCGGTGGTCTACCGGGGAGGAGCAACGTTTCTGCACGCGCTGCGGCGCGACCTGGGTCCTGTCGCGTTTCGTGAGCTCCTAAGGTCGCTCGTCGCAACGTATCGCGGACACGAGGCGACGCCGCTGGGCGTGCTCGATCTGGCCCAACGACACAGCGGCCGACCTGTGCGCACGCTGGCAGCCGAGTACTTCCGCTACCCGTCGCTGGCCTCGCCAGCGTTCGCAAACTGGCAGGTGGCGCTGAGCGGAGAATCACTCCGAGACGGATCTGAAGCAACAGTCTCCTCTGAGCTCCCATGGGCCCAGGCCGAGCTCTGGCTGGATCATCGGCTGATTGCGCGGGGTTCGACGTCCCCACTTCGCGTGTCTCTCGCGAACGTCGAGCCGGGTGACTATGTGCTCCTGGCGCGACTGACTGACACGGAAGGCGCGACCTTTGAACAGGCCCGACGCGTCACAGTCGGCCGCTGAGAGAACAACAAACCCCGCGCTACCCGTCCATCCCCCACCGCGGGCGGACCGCCGACCGTGCGTATCAGACCTAACGCGGCCGAGGAGCCTGCCCGCATCTCTCCGGGGGCGAGATTTCAAGTTCCCTGGACGTTGCCGGTGATTCTGTCGAGGTGACGTCCGACGAGGGAGCGCGCTGACGCTGTCCAGCGAGCCGACTGCGCGTCAAGCTCGGCGATGGCGTCCGCGTCCGTTCTGCCTTCGCGGACGAGCCGCGCGCCCGCCTCTCGGATCTGAACGGCAAGCTCTGCCATTGCCGCGCCGTACGCTCGCTTGAGACGCCTATCCAGCTCCGGTCCGCTCGCGGCAATCCCCCTTCGCCTGAGCTCCTCGCGAAACTGCTTGAAGCCATAGCCATCGCGTTCCAGCCGCTTGAGCCGCGCCGCCAGGTCGCCCCGCGCCGTCAGGCCGCGATCAAGGTAAGCGATAAGGTCGTTCACCGACGTCAGCCGCCTGTCGCGACGTAGCCGCTCGATGGACGCGGGGCCTTCGTCCCGGCCCTCAGGCTCCAGGAACACGCCCGCGCGGATCTTGCGGACCGCGCCGATGGCCCCGGCACCTAGCCGATAGTACCGTTCGCACGCCTCCACCGAGTCCAGCCGCATCCCGTCGCTCTTCGCCAGACACTCGGCCACATCCCAGTTTGGGAGGGGTTCAAAGAACGCGCGTGGATCAACCTGGCGGAGCATGGTCCAACTCGGGTCCAGTGGGCCATCGGGCGCCAGGTGCGCCCGGTTGGCGGCGTGGTCTGGCGCCAGAAAGAAGCCATCCAGCAGGTGCCATCCACGCTCACCCGGGGCCACCATCGCTGCGAGATCTGCAACTTGCTCCAGCAGCACTTCCAGGCCCTGCGCGCCAACCTGCTTGGGGTTTGCGGTCTCCAGCGTCCACTTGAAGTCCACAGGCTCCAGCACCACGGCGGCCGCGTGCCTCCCCACTAGCAGCGCGTCAGCGTGGGAGACGCCGGCCGACTGCACCGTGGCGGCGAGCTCAGGGATCCTGTGCAGCACCACGATCCATTCGACCGTATAGGCGGCGTCGCCGGTGACCGGACGCTCGCTCCCGACGAGCGAGTCAAGGTGTACGGAGCCAAGCTCCTCCCACCTCCGTCCGATCTGCTCGCTCGCGCCGCCCCAGTCGCCGATCCGCCAGAGCTGCCGGCCCTCGAGCGGCGAACGAACGGAGATAGGGCGCCTCACACGCGGCCGCGGCGGCGCTCCGCGGCGGGTCTGATCCGGGCGACCGGAGCTCTCCTGGGGTTCGCTAGGCATCATGGGACTGAACGAGTGTACCCCGTCTGCCGGATCAGTCCGTGCAGCAGGGAATCCGGAAGTCCTAAGCTGTGCGGAATTTCAACGGCGGAGGCCACGAGTTGGCGATTCTGACGCGCGACGAGATTCTGCGACGCGTGCGGTCCGGGGACGTCGAGATCGACCCATTCACCGAAGCGGCGGTAGGGCCGGCCTCAGTTGACCTGCATCTGGCAAATCAGTTCCGTGTGTTCCGCAGAGTGCGCGAGGTCTTTCACGTCACCGAGGCAGCGACGTATGAGGATGTCACGGAAGTCGTTGAGGTGGCGAACGATGACTACTTTGTGTTGATGCCGGGCGAAACGGTGCATGGGATCACGCGAGAACGTATCAAGCTGCCCGACAACCTGTGCGGTTGGCTCCAGGGCCGCAGCCGATTCGCCCGCCTGGGACTCATGGTGCACATCACCGCGAGCTTCATGCAGCCAGGCATCAACAACCGCCAGGCACTGGAGATCAACAACGCAGGCCCGATCCCGTTGGCATTACGGCCGGGCACGGCCGTATGTCAGTTCATCTTCGAGGAATGCGTTGGGCGCGCCTCGTATGGCGGTCGGTACCGAGACCAGCGCGCACCGTAATGCACCATAGTTGGATGCGCTACCCGCGGCGGCCCACGATCTCCTCGAGCGCGCGCTCGAACGGCTCGATCTCATGCGGGCCGTAGAACACAAACTTGACGACTTTCAGGCCCGTGGCGCCCCGCAAGTACCGCACAACCGTCTCCAGCGCTAGCGGCGCAGCCCGGTCCCTGGGGTAACCGAAGATCCCCGTACCGATCGATGGAAACGCGATGGATCGGAGCGCGTGGGCATCCGCAAGCTCCAGGCTGCACCGGTAGGCGCTGGCGAGCAGTTCTGGCTCGCCGTCGGTTCCGCCCCGCCACACCGGACCCACGGCGTGGATGACAAAGCGCGCCGCCAGGCGGCCACCTCCGGTGATAGCCGCTCGGCCCGTTGGCACGTGTCCGATACGCGCGCATTCTTCCGCAACGCTCGGGCCGGCGGCCTCGTGGATAGCGCCGCTCACGCCGCCCCCCGGCCACAGACCTTCGTTGGCAGCGTTGACAATGACGTCCACGTCCTGGTTGACCACGCTGCCGCCCTCAAGCACCAGTCGCGTCTTGCCAATCTGGGTCTCACGCATGTGGGCCTCCCCGGCGATTGCGGCCGTTAGCCTTGCACGCTGAAGAACTGACGGTCAGACGACGTCCGGCTCCGCAAGCGACGTGGTCTCTTCCGGAGCCAGCGCTTTGCGAAGCGTATCCGGAAGGGGCCACCCAAGCGGATCCTCCAGAAATGTTGGCAGCGTCCTCCGCACATCGTCTTCTACGTAGTCGAAATTCACGACTCTGTCGGTGAGCTCCCAGAATATTGGATCGTCGATCGAGCCGAGCTCCCGGCCGATCTGAGACAGCGTGGCGTCCGACTGCGCGGCGAGCACCTCACGAATCCGTCCCGCAAGCGCGCGCTCACCCCGAGCCAGGAAGAAGCTGCCCAGCGACGCCGTGGTCTTGTAGAGCTGAATCAAGGCTGGCGACCGCTTGGCCTCGGCCCGACTTACCGTCTCGATCAGGCGGTTAACGATGGCCGCTGTAACTTCCGCGGACTTGCCACGATCGTAAGCGTTCTCCGCCAGAATCCGCAGGTCGTACGCGGCGGCCGCGGCCATCCAGAGCAGCGGGCCGCTACCGGCCGCGTCGCCGTAGTAGCTGATCCGGTCCGCGATCTCCAGGGTAACGCGCGGGTCCCAATCCATCGCGGTATCGGCCAGTAGTCGGTACTGATACAAGGCGTGGTACCCGGAGCGCGTGTCGCCCTGGTTGATCGCGGCGCGCAAGAACGTGTTGAAGAACTTCATCACTGTTCGTAGCAGCCCCAGGTCGCTGGTCTCCACGGCCTTCTCGCCAAGCTGGCGAACAACCAGCGCAACGGTATTGTTCACGTCGTGCATCTTGTTCAGCGTCGCGAAGTACACCTCCTGAACCTCGTCCAACATGCGGCGCTCAGTCCAGGTCAGCGTCTCCTCGATCTCACGCCGGATCAGCTCGTGCCGTCCGCGGAAATGGTGTTCTTCGATCTCGAACCAGGCGGCGGGCAGTCGCGGCTTGCGGTCCAGGTACTCCTCCATAGCCCAGAAGAGCACCCAGACGCTGTGACGGGCCACAGCGCTGTCGGTCAGGCCCACAGCCGTTCGCGCGATGTCGCCGATCTGGTTGATCCTGGTGGCCACGCTGGCCCGACGTGCGGCCACTCTTCCCGATCCCCGGTCCAGATTGGTGGCCCGCGACAACTCGCGCCGGAGGTGGTTCAGCACGTGCTCTGGGCGGAGAATGTCGAACAGGTACTTGATGTAGGGCGGCAGTAGGGCGAAACACACGGTGGTCATGGCGACCGCCATCAAGATCCCGTGAGTGGGAAGGTAGTCTTCCTGGAGCACCAGCCCGAGCCAGAGGTTGAACGTGATCGTGACGATGAAGACAGCGATGAGTGCCGCGTTCACCGGGTTGTGGATGAAGATGCCGATGATGTTGAAGGAGTACCTCTGGGCGGTGAGCTGAACGGTCAGCAGTACCAGCGCTATCAACACGCTCATGGCGCTGGTCAGCGCGGCGGCGTTCGTATTGAGGACGAACTGCACACTGCCGAGCGCGCCGATCTCAAAATGCTGTGTGGGATCCCCCAGCACGGCACTCACGCCCAGCAGCAGGCCGGTAACGATGGCCAGCGAGAGGGCTGGCACTAGCCAGGGAACAAGTCCAGACAGCTTGCTCACGGGACCGGCCTTGGCGTTCGTTCCGAGTCCTTACGGGCTGGCATGCGGGCCGATTGTAGGTGCTGCAACAAGCCCGTTCAACAGACCGTTGTCCAGACTGACCTAGGGTCGGCCCGGGGTGGGCTGTTGTGACCACGGCTCAACGACCGGCGCCCGCGCCTGATCACCGCCCGCGAGCGCGCTCACCCGGAAGTTCCGGAACGCAGCGACCACCTCGTCATCGCCCTCCACGCCGCCAAGCCGGGCAAGGCCCAGTCCAATCCCGCCCGCCCCCGCAAGCACCTCGTCCACGGCCAGCAACACCTCGCGGCCGTTAAGCAACACCCACACGCGCTCGCCGCGACTCCGGCTGGTGAGCTGGTTCCATTCGCCTGCCCTGAACGACGCGTGCAGGTCAGATCGCTGAGCAAGGGTCTGCGCAGGGCCATCGCGGGATGAGCGGACCACAGCCACCACGCCTCGATCGGGCGCCACCAGAACTACGTGCGCCCGCGATCCCGCCTCATCGATCCGCGTGATCAGCGTGACTCCGGCGCGACGCTCGCCCTCGAGGACTTTGAACTCTACGGCAACCTCGCCATCCGCGAGCGCCACGCCCCCCAGGCTAGTCGAGCTCTCAACGGCCGAGTCCGTCGCCTGGCAACGCCCGCTGAGCCTGAACTGGAGCGCGCCACCCTCGAACTCGCGCGCGCCCCGCCCGGTGGGGCAGCGCGACGGTGAAATACGGCCATCCCGACTCAGATCATCTTCAAGCACGAGCTGGCCTACTGTCGGTGCGGGGACGGGAGTTGCCGCGGGATCTCGAAGCACGGTCGCCGTTGACTGGGGCGTGGGGGCGGCATTGCCGGCGCCGGTGGCTTCGAGGATGCGCAGGTTGTGGAATACCGCCGCTGCCTCACCGGGAGCATCGTCGCCCCCCGGACGCAGTACGCTGAGCTGAACCGCACCGGTATTCTCCGGAGCCCCACCGAACGACGCCGTCTCCACCCCATTCAGGAGCAGCGCCACTTGATCACCACGGAGGACCAGCGAGACGGCGGTCCAGGCTCCAGAATTGAGCACCGGTCCCGTCCCGGTGCGCTCTACCACGCTCGTAGCGACGCCATCCACGGTCTTGCCCAACACGACCCGCGTTTCGCCCAGCAACGCCCACACAGCGTGGCGACCAGAGGGATCGATTCGCGCGAAAACCCCCGCGATCGGTGCGACAGTCGATTCAAGCGAGCGGACCTGCAGGTGGATCTCCCCATCCGCCAGACCCACGCCGCGCACCGGCGCGTTCACGGTGCTCGCCGTGGAGGTGGGAAGACAGCGGCCGCTGACGCGCAGAACCAGGCCGTCCGGGCTAACCTCTGATCCGCCGCGACCCGTGGGGCAGCGCTCTGCCACAACCGCCCCGCTTGAGGTCAAGGCATCCGCCAGAACCTCCCGGAGTGGTCGCCCCTCGTCGGCCCTGCTCACGCCAGGCACCAGGGTGACGGCGGCAGTTACCCACAGCGAGAGCAGAACCCGCCTCACCCCGAATGACGCGCGCATGGTGCATTCTACCGGCCCAACGCCGTCTGCGACCCGTGGCTGCGTTTCGATGGCCGCTATACTCGGACCGAGCTCCCTGGCATAACGGAGCCGCACGAGGAACCCATGGACCTTTCGGGAAAGTTAGCGCTGGTCACGGGTGGCGGGAGGGGGATCGGGCGTGCCGTGGCTCTGGAGCTAGCGCGGCGTGGCGCTGACCTCCTGATCAACTACTTACGAAACGCGGAGGCAGCCGAGGCTACCTGCGCGGAGATCTCGGCGATCGGGCGCGTGGCCCAACCGATTCGCGGACACGTCGGCGATCCGGAACGGGTCCAGCGCATGTTCGACCAGATTAGAGAGGGCCACGGCCGACTCGACATTCTCGTCAACAACGCCGCGTCGGGCGTCATTCGCTCCGCCGAGAATCTCGATGCCCACCACTGGGACTGGACGATGAACATCAACACCCGCGGGGCGTGGCTCTGCGCTCAGCAGGCGTTGCCGCTGATGTCCCAGGGCGGGAGCATCGTCTCTATCTCGAGCCTGGGGGCCACTCGCGTCATCCCCGACTACGTCGCGGTGGGCGTGTCCAAAGCAGCCTTGGAGACGCTCACGCGCTATCTCGCTGTTGAGCTGGCGCCGCGGGGTATCAGAGTCAACGCTGTCTCTGGCGGCCTGGTTGACACGGACGCGCTGGAGCACTTTCCGCGACGAGACCGCATGCTAGAGGACGCTCGCACCAGAACGCCGGCCGGCAGAATGGTGACTCCGGAGGACATTGCCCGGGCCGTGGCGTTTCTCTGTGGCCCTGACGCGGAGATGGTCCGCGGCCACGTGCTGGTGGTAGACGGCGGGTTCAGTCTACCGATCTGAGAATCCGACGCTAGGAGTCCGACTCGTCCACAGGCGCGTCCGGGCGGGCGAGCAGCGCCGGGATGGCTCGAACGAACGCGGAGTTGGCCAGCACGCGGTCCGCCCCCGCCTCGACGGCACGCGCCCTCAACCCCGTCTGCATATGTGGACCGAAAGCAAGGACGAATGCGTCCGGACGGCGCTCCCTGACGAGTCTGATCAGATCATCCCAGGGCTGCCGCGTGGCCGCCATCCCCACCAGGAGTGTCACCGGGCCCGCGTCCGGCAGGGCCTGCTCCAGCTCCGCGGCCGAGCGAACGTATCCCACCGCGCTTCCAAGCTGGGCGGAGGCGGCATCTATCCGCGATCGCGCGAACAGATCGTCCACCACTGCCAGTACAGTCCTCCCTCGGCGGGCAGGCTCGGAGGCCATCGGCAGCGGCTGGTCTACTTCCGCTTCGCCAGGCCTGAGATTTGCTTTCGCTCTTCCATCTTGCGGCGCTTCACACGGTGCTTCCGCAGCGCCACCTTCTTTCGCTTGTTCACATGCTTCTCCCAGTCAGAGTCCGCTGATTGTACCCGCGGCCGGCTACGGGTCCAAGCGAACGACCCGGCACGTCACGGCCAGGGAGGCGCCGGCAAACGCCACCAGTGACGCGAGTGCGCCGAGCGCGCCGAAACCCACGGACGCGATCAGCAGCCCGCCGACCGCGGAGGCAGCAAGCCATCCAAAGCTGGCAAACGTTGAGGTCATCCCCATCACCGCGCCCCGAGCCTCAGCGGAGACGTCGCTCAATGTGGCCAGCAGCGCCGGTCTGGCTATTGCGTTCACAAACGTGTAGCAAACGCCAATACCGGCTGAGATCCAGATGCCAGGCTCAAGTCCCAACAATGGCCACGCCAACAGCCCGGTCGCGACCAGGGCCCCGGCAGCGGTGAGGAGGCGGTCCGGCAAGTGGTCCGCCAGGAAGCCACCAACCATATTCCCCGCCAGATTTCCGATCGCCACCAGCGCCAGGATCAGCGCCAGCGTGGCGTAATCCAGGCCGTAGGTGGCGATGAGGAACGTCGCCAGGTAGACCACGACCCCCGCGTAGCAGAGACGCTCCATGGTATTTGCCAGCAAGAGCGCCACGACGCGCGGCCGCAGGACCTGTCTGAGCGGCACGGAAGATGAACGGCGAGACCGGCCGTCCAGGACTCCTCCTGGCACAACCATGATCACCAACACGAGCGCGGCGGCGATGGCCACTGCCTGCGATGCAATGGCGCCCCGCCAACCAAGCAGTGAGCCAAGAAATGTCACACCCGGGACGCCGGCCACCATAGAGAGCGACATCCCAGTGACGATCCAGCCCAGCGCCTGCCCTCGCCGCTCAGACGGGAAGCGGTCCGCCACGGTGGCAAATACTGAGCCCATGAACGTGCCGCCGCCCACGCCGCTCAAGACCCGCCAGAACACCGCCGCGGGGTAGGACTGTGCACTCGCAAGTCCCAGTGGGGACACGATCAGGAGGGCGAGACCACCAATGAGCAGCGGCTTCCGTCCGAAGCGATCGGACAACGCCCCCGAGAAGGCGGACGCCGTACCCCAGACAACACTGCTCACGGCAATGAGGATTCCCGCCGCTAGCATCCCCACGGCGAGCTCATCCGCGATCTGTAGCAGGAATGGCGCAAGCGACGTGGCGTTGACGTTGATTACGAACGTCGCCGCTGCCAGCACGGTCAACAGAACGCTCGGAGACCCCTCCGGGACTTGCGCGGCGTGCGACGGCGCCGGTTCGATTCGTGTTTGTGTCACGCGGCGATGGTACCGGACCCCAACTCGACAGTAGAACTATCGGGTGACTGTGGTGGCAGCACCCGGCCAGTCAGACGTGCCAGCACGTTGCGTGGCGCACTGCGACGCCGACCGCTTCTACTACGCGGTCGAGGCGCTCGATCGCCCTGAGATCGCCAGCGAGGACCGTCCCGTGATCATCGGCCACGATCCGCGAAGCTCGCCACGCTCAATCGTGACCACGGCCAACGATGCCGCCCGGAAACACGGCGTGAACAGCGGGATGAGCGCGGCGCAGGCACTCAGGCTGGTGCCGGACGCGCTCTTCGTGGCGCCGCGGCATGAGCTCTACCGCGAGTATTCCGATCGGCTGATGGCGGTGCTGCGCGCGGCAAGCCCCGTGGTCCAGCAGCTGTCCATCGATGAAGCGTGGCTGGACTGGACGGCCGTGGGATTCTCAGAGAGCGCCACGCGTGCCCTCCGCGAGCGTGTGCTGGCACAGACGGGTCTCTCCGTCTCAGTCGGCGTGGCGTCTTCCAAGCTCGTGTCCAAGATGGCAACTGAGCTGGCCAAGCCAGGCGGCGTGAAGGTGGTGGGCCCGGGCCAGGAGGCCGAGTTCCTGGCACCACTACCGGCCCGCGCGTTGATTGGCATTGGTCCACGATCAGCCGAGCGGCTGGAGCAAATTGGCGTCCGCACCATCGGCGACATTGCCGCCCGCCCCCTGCCTGAGCTGGTCGCGCTCCTTGGGCCCTCACACGGACACTATCTGCAGCAGAGCGCTCTTGGGATTGACGACTCGGCGCTGGAGCCAGAGCGTCAGCCGAAATCGTACTCTGCTGAGCACACGTTCCAGCGAGACACTGGGGACGCCCGGGCGCTCTGGCAGGAGCTCCGGGCTCAGGCAGACGAGGTGGCTCACCGCCTGACATCGGACGGGTATCGGGCGTGCGAGGTTGCCATCAAACTGCGATACGAGGACTTCCAGACGGTGACCCGCCAGACACGACTGGAGTCACCATCGGAGCACGCTCAAGACCTGGCCTCGGCCGCGGCTGGGCTGATGCGGCGCCACTGGGAGCGTCACCGCCCCGTTCGGCTGATCGGTCTCCGGGCGTCACGGCTCGTAAGCTCGGACGAACCATTTCAGCTCAGCCTGTGGAAGGAGCCAGAACGTGGGGACTGACCGATCATTGAGCCTGCGCCTCACCCGGAGACGCCTGATCGGGCTACTGGGTGCGGTTGGCGCCGCGCCGGCGGTTGGCTTTCACCGGGTCACGCCGGTCTACGCAGCACCGCCGCGAGCCGCCGACGTGGTCGTAGTGGGCGCGGGGTTGGCCGGCCTGGCGGCAGCGGTACTGTTGAGGCGGCGTGGGTTCGATGTTCAGGTGCTGGAGGCCAGGGACCGAGCGGGGGGCCGCGTCCACACCGTCCGCGATGGCTTCGCGGACGGGCAGTTCGCCGAGGCCGGGGGCGAGACGTTCAGCTCAAACCACCGAGTCCTGCTTCGTTGGTTGAAGGGATTTGGATTTGGCGCCCTGGGACGTACCGGCGGCGCGACGCAGTACCTCCTGGACAATCAACTGCGCCGCGCCACGGACGTGGCGGCGTTCTCCGCCGCGCTGCAGCAGGACCTGGACACGCTGGTGGACGCAACGGCCCATCTGGCGAAGAGCACCGGCGACCCCACGCGTCCATGGGAAGACGTGGACGCACCGCCGCTGGACGCGCAATCCGCCGCCGAGTGGCTGACATCGCTGCGCCCTTCCGCGCTGGGAAGCAAGCTCATCGAGGCCCGCCTGTTGGCCCAATACGGCGTCCCACCCGCTGAGCTATCGCTGCTCCAACTCGCACGTGACGCCGCCCAACTGGCTGCCGACGACGGGGAGGGTGAAATCCTCCGCATCAGAGACGGTCTGGACCGATTCGTCGGCGCGCTCGCAACGGACCTGGGACCGCGCGTCCACCAGAAGTGCGTGGTCACGGAGATCTCCCAGCAATCGGAGCGAGTAGACGTCACGCTGCTCCGCGACGGACTGCCCACCCGAATCACGGCGCGGAGGGTCATCCTGGCAGTTCCGCTGACGGCGCTCCGCGCCGTGGGCATGTTTCCGCCGCTAGACCCCGTCCGCTCAGAAGCGCTGTGGGGGCTTCGCTACGCGCCCTCCGTCAAGGTGATGCTGCAGTATCGCCGGCGGTTCTGGATTGACCAGCAGCTCAGCGGGGATTCCGTGACAGACCTGGCAACAGGCGGCACCTGGGAGGCCACGAGCGGCCAGCCGGGTACGCGCGGAATCCTGAGCCTGAGCGTGGGCGGAGACGGAGCACGAGACCTGGTAGACCTCGAACCCCGAGATCGCGTGTTCCGCTGCGCCCAAACGGTGGACCGGCTCTTCCCAGGGTCCATTGGTCTGTTTGAGTCCGGGCAATCGGTCACCTGGACCAACGACCCGTGGGCCGGCGGAAGTCGCTCTTATTTCTCTCCCACGGAGGTCACCCGATTCGGTCCGGAGCTCTCGCGCCCGGCCGGCCTGGTGCACTTTGCCGGTGAGCACACGGACCCGTGGCAGGGCACGATGAACGGTGCGTTAGCCAGCGGCGAGCGGACTGCCGCGGAGGTTATCGCCGCGCTAGCCTAGTGACCGCCGCCGCCACCCTTGGACTCAGGACCTGTCACCTCGAATTCGATGACCTCGAAGACGGGCGGCTTCACAGAGACGTGGTTGGCGCCCGTCAGGATCACGGCCAGCGTGTGCTTGCCGGCGGGGACAGACGCAAAGCAAACCTCACTCCCCGGCGTGTGGATGATCTTGGGATGCCCCACGGGGACGGTCTTGAACTCCTCGGTGAAGGGCTTGTGTTCCTGGTCCAGGAGCACGTGGAGGTGGAGGTCTTCAACGCGGCGAGCCGCCGCGGCGCCTACCGTCGTGACGTTTGACAAGGCGAGCTTCACGTACAGCGGCCCGCCGTCAACCAATGCCTTGGCTACCGGGGCCGTGAACTTGACCGATGCTCCCGCCGGAGCCGCCACGACGTCAGTGCCCGTGGTCACCGGATTCGGGCTGGCGGCCGGGGCGGGCGATGCCTGCGCGGCGGGTGACGCGGCGAGCGCGGCCGCGGGCAAGGGGCAACCACGGAGCGAGGCAACGGCCAGCGGCGTGGAGACGGGAAACGTGGGCGTTGTGCAGGCCGCGCTTATCAGCGCGGATACCGCGCTCAGCAGCGCGAGAGCACGGGAACGGGCCGGATGCCGGGGCGCGGGGCGTGCTGTAACCATCGGTGAGGGGCTCCGTGGGGGGCTTGAAGCTCTGACAGCGAATAGCGTAGGACTTGCGGGACGGAATGATACTCGGCAGACGCGACTCGTGCGCGCCGCGCATCACCCGTGGCGCGCCTGGCGACGTCCGCGCCCCATACCAGCCGCCAGATCCACCGCCACCACCATGTTGTCGGCGCGCGCCTTACCCGTCCCGGCGATGTCAAACGCCGTACCATGATCCACCGACGTGCGGATGATGGGCAGCCCCAGGGTTATGTTGACCGTGTCGTGGAAACCGGTCAGTTTGGAGGGGATGTGTCCCTGGTCATGGTACATAGCGACCACGGCATCAAACTCGCCGCCCACTGCACGGAGAAACACGCTGTCTGGCGGAACCGGGCCATGTGCGTCCACTCCCTCCGCCCGCAACTGCTCGGCCGCCGGCCGGATCTCCCGCTCGTCCTCTTGACCAAAGAGCCCGTGCTCTCCGGCGTGGGGATTGATGCCCGCCAGCGCCACCCGAGGAGGTCTGGTGACCAGCGGCGCCACGGCCTGTGCCGTGAGCCGCGCCACTCGGATGACGCGATCGGTCGTCACGGCCGCCACGGCCTCCAGCATCGAGCAGTGGGTGGACACGTGTGACACCCGAAGACGGGGTGAGGCCAGGAGCATGGTGATGTCGTCGTCGCTGACGCCGCAGAGCCGCGCGAGCGCCTCCGTGTGTCCTGGGTACGGGAAGCCGGCCTGGTTGAGGGCCTCCTTGTTCAACGGCGCCGTGGCGATGGCGTCAATCTGGTCACTGAGCGCCAATTTGACTGCCAGGTCTACATACTCGAATGCGGCCTTACCGTTGGCCGGATCCACAACCCCTCGTGTCAACGATGAGAACGGCCGGTTCGCAAGATCCAGCACCCAGATCGCATCATCGCCGAGGTCCGCGTTGGTGAGCGAGCTTACGGCACGCACGGGCACAGGACTCTGAACGATCCGCGCAGCGTCCGCCATCACGCTGGCGTCGCCAAGCACCACCATGCGTCCCGCGGATCGCACCTGCGGATCTGCGAGTGCCTTCGCAATCACCTCCGGCCCCACGCCCGCGGCGTCTCCCATGGTGATGCCCACCAGCGGCAGATCCTTGCGACTCATCCGACCTCCAGCGTGTGCCGGCAAGGCGGCCGGCCCGCCAATAGTATCGCGGGCACGACGCCGCTGACGCGGGGACGCCTGGCCATCCTCAAACCGTCGTCGCCGCACCTGCTCGGCGGAGGACGCCCAGCGCCAGGACTCGCACGTCACGGATTCCCAGCCCCTCAAGTGCCCCCACATAGCACAAGGCACCAGCTAAGAATGCCGCGCCGAGCAGCACTACCTCCACCTGGGGCAACACATCGGCGTTCGACACCAGTGCCGCGACCGCGGCGGAAACGGCGGCGGCGAGCGACACTCTTGGTACAAACCATCGTAGCTCCTCCGACCGGACCCCCCAGCCGGAACGCTGGAGGAGGATCCAGAGGATGACGCCGTGCGCGCTGTTCTGCACGGTGTTCGCGAGTGCGAGCCCCGGCACCCCGAGCGGCTGTACCACGGACAGCGCCACCACGACGTACAGCCCCACGCACACGACTCCGACGAGCACGGGAGTGCGCGTGTCGCGACGTGCATAGTACGCGGCGATGAGCAACTGGTCTATGGCGACGAACGGGAGTTGCGGGGCGTACGCCAGAAAGGCGAGAGCGGTGCGCGACGTGTCTCCGGACACGAACTGTCCGCGCTCGTACAGAACGCGCAGCAACGGCTCGCGGAGCGCCGCCGATATCAGCGCCGCGGGCAGCATGAGTAGCAGGGCGATCCGTACCCCCTGCGTCAGCGTGTCACGAAACCCGTCGTGGTCGCCGTCGACGCTGGTCGACTGCTCTCTACCGTGGGCCTGCTGGCTGAGCTCAGGCAATACGGCCATGGACAACGCCGTGGCAACGAGCCCAATGGGGAACTGGATCACACGCGTCGCGTAATTCATCACGGAGAGCGAACCCTCCGGGAGTCTCGACGCCAGGTTCCGATCGATCACCACGCCGATGATGGACACGACGATTCCGGCAGCAACCGGCAGGTAGAGCCAGACCAGCGCCGGCAGCTCAGGATGCCACCAGTGGGCCGTGAACGGCCAAGGGCCAATACCTGCGCGGGGCACCTGGATGGCTAGCTGTCCAGCCGCGCCCGCAAGCACTCCGGCGACCAGCGCGAAGATGCCTAGTCGCTCGTGGAGGGCGAGCGCGCCGACGATGATGCCAAGGTTGTAGACGGCAGCGGAAAAGGCGGCGAGGCCAAACCTCCTTCGGGCGAACAACACCGCGGAGACCACCCCTGCCAGCCCCTGGAGTACCACCGCCAGGAGCATCAGCCTGACCATGGTGATAGCCATCTGCCTCTGCTCCTCGCCAAATCCGGGCGCGAGCGCATCCACCAGCAGCGGGCTGGCCAGCGCCAGCACCGCTCCGACAACCACCAGGGCAAGCAGCGCGAGCGTCAGCAGCGAGCGCACCAACCCCCGTAACGCCGCTTCGCGATCGAGCGTCCGTACGAAGGTGGGCACCAGCGCGGCGCTGACCGCTCCGCCGATGAGCAAGTCGTACACGACCTGCGGAACTGACGATGCAACGACAAACGCGTCCGTGCCGGTGGATGCGCCAAACAGCGCCGCGATGACCTGCTCCCGCACCAGCCCCAAGGCTCTACTGGCGAGATTTCCCACGGCCAGCAGCACAGCCGCGAAGGCGACGTTAGCCACGGGCGCGACTGATCCGATAGAGCCGGAAGTCCGACATGCGGCCGGTCTCCGCGGGCGGGCGCAGATCTAGAGCGACCACGGTGAGTCGATCCGCCACCTGTGCCGCGTCACGAGCGTTGAGGACGGCCAGCGCGCTCGGGGCCGTTCGCAGCTCATCCTGCAGTCGGCCTGCGGTCACTCGGATAGCCCGATACGGAAGCCGGGCAACTGTCAGCAGATATTCGACGCCCCGGAGCTCTGTGACACCAGTATCCGGTAGCTCAGCACCGATGGAATCATCGATCAGCACGATCTCACCGGCCTGAATGGTGCGCGCGGCCAGATCCGCCAGGCCCAGGATCCGCTCGTTGGTGTCGGTCCGCTCAATGGTCCGCTGGTAGTACCGAACCAGCGAACCAGTCTCCATGCCGCCTGCGAGCAGCACGACGGCCATCCACGCACGGGAAACTGGCGTCACGCCTAAGCGAGGTCGAAGCCAGTGCCAGAACCAGAAGCCGCCACACACCGCCACCGCCAGCAGGGCCGGGACCACCGGCATCAGGTAGCGCGCGGTCAACAGCGTTCGGAACTTGGGATTGGCCGCCGGCATGACCGCCAGGAAGATGAGCACCGCCGCCGCGATGAGCCACTCTCGTCGTCGCACCGAGAGGGCCACACCCGCGATAGCCAGAAGTGCCACGGCAATGCCCCACGGGTCCGCCAGGTACCAGAGCGTGCTCGCCCGCTGATCGGCAGCGCCAGACAAGGCCCTCACCAGGAGTACCAGCATGGCGGACAGGGTCGGCGCGTAACCAGACGTTGCCGACTGATCGGCCCCGTACTCGGCACGGATCCGCGAAGCGGTCGCGAGTGAATCACCACCGGTCCCGAGGTTATGCGCGATGACGTTTGCGTAGCCAACCAGGAACAGTCCCGCACCGAGCGCGGCGGGCCACCACGCGCGCCCGCGCACGACCTGGGACAGCGCGTATACGCCTGCCCCCGGCAGGATGGCGATCACGAGCGGATGGGTCTGTAGAGCCAGGCCAAACGTAAGTCCGGCCAGCGGCAGATGGCCGCGCAATATCAACCACAGGCCCACGGTGGTAAGAAGCGGTGTCAGGCAGTTCGACCAGGCAACGTGGCTGCTGACGACGATGTGCACGGCGTTCATGGCCAGCAGGGCCGCTGCCACCGCTCCAACAACGCGCGCCGCAATGGCTGACGTCACCGGCAGAACCGCCACACACAGGTCGCGACCGAGGAAGTACGTAACCGCCACCGTGAGGCAACCGGCCCACATGATTAGGAATCGCGGGGCGAGCGGATGCTCGCCGGAGACTACGAAAGCGAGCGCGACGAGGTAGTTGTAGAGCGACCCGTAGTACGAATCGTAGTTCGTAAGCGGCAGGAGGCCTTCCCGGACGATCCGCAGGCTGTGCAACACCTCGAGCGTCTCGTCCGTGAACCGCGGCACCAGCGATAACATGGGCAGGCGTGCGAGGAGCGCCACGACCAGGACCACGAGGAGGAATGGACCGTCAAGCCGAGGCGAGATCCATCCGCCCCCTACGGGAGACCGTTGGCCCGCCAACGAGACCGTGGAGGCGTCGGCGATGGTCCTGGACATCAGCGTCCACGGTGGTACTACCGAGGCGTCCGCCGTGTCAACGGCCCGAATTGCCTCATAAGAAAACTTCTCGAAGGCAGAGACGATGCCTCAGAACAAAGCTTCTCGAACGGGAGGCTGGAACGGTGGGGCGAGCGAGTGTGCGCGAGCTGGTGGCGGCGTTACGGCCACGCTATCAACGGGCCGCCAAACGGGATCGTGGACGGATCCTGGATGAGTTTTGCGCGGCGACCGGGTACCACCGGGTGTATGCCCGGTCACTGCTCGGTCGGGTGGCCCATGCCCCGCGCCCCACGGGCGCGCGGCGCGGCGGGCGCCCACCGCTCTATGGTCCCGAGGACCGGTTGCTGCTGGAGCTGTGCTGGGAGTTGACCGATGGCGTGTGCAGCAAGCGGTTGGCGCCGTTTCTGGGCACCCTGGTGGCCAAGCTGGCGCGACTGGGAGCGCTCCCCGAGGAGTTGACGCCGGCCGTGCAGGCGCGCGTGGCGGGGATGAGCGCGTCGACGATCGATCGGCTGCTGCGCGCGACGCGGGCGGTCTGGCCGGTGCGGGGTCGGGCGACGACGAAGCCGGGCAGCCTGCTGCGGAGCCAGGTGGCGATTCGGACATTCGCGGACTGGGATGAGGCGAAGCCGGGGTTTCTGGAGGTGGATCTGGTGGCGCACAGTGGAGCGAGCGGGGCCGGGGAGTTCGCGTTCACGCTGAGCGGGGTGGATGTGGCGACCGGCTGGATCAGCCTTGAGGCGGTGCGGAACAAGAGCGAGCTGGCCGTGTTCGCGGCGTTCGAGCGGTTGCGGGAGCGGCTGCCATTCCCGTTGCGTGGGATCGACTGCGACAACGGTGGGGAGTTCATCAACCACAACATGCGGCGATACTGCGAGCAGGAGCGAATCACGCTGACGCGGAGTCGCCCGTATCGGAAGAACGACAACTGCTACATCGAGCAGAAGAACTGGAGCGTGGTGCGGCGCCTGGTCGGGTACGCACGATTCGAGGCCGGTGCGCTGCCGACGCTGGAGGCGTTGTACGCGGTGGCGCGGGACCATGTGAACTACTTGCAGCCGGTCCGGAAGCTGGTGACCAAAGACCGTGACGGAGCGAAGGTGAGACGGCAGTACGACGCGGCGCAGACACCGTACCAGCGGGTACTGGCGGACCAGCACGTGGACGAGCACGTGAAGGCGACGTTGACCGAGCATGACGAAGGACTGCATCCGGTGCAGGTGAAGCTGGCGATGGAGGAGCTCCAGACCAAGCTGTATGGCCATGCGGTCAGAGTCGGTCGAGAAGCATCGGTTGTGACGCAGCGAACCGACGAAAGGAAGATTTAGTTTTGACGCAGAACGCGCCGGGCACGGACCGCGCCACCGCTATACTCCGAGCATGTCAGACTGGCCGACCATGCGCTCAGATAGTGCGTTTGCGCCTCCGGCGCGCTCCGAACACCACCGTCTCGTTGTGACCCTCGACGCTGGGGGGGAGGTACGCGCCGTCATGTTGGACGGCGATTCGGTCTGGCCGGGCTGGTTCAAGATCGAATGGAAGGGCGACGGTCAGCTGTCCGCGAAAGTCGGCGGCGTGCGGCTGTCGACGCGAGCGGGCGACGACATCGTCATCGAGCGCGACGAGGCGGTCTGAATCAGCTCCGCGTTGGCGGCGCGGTCCGCTGGGTGTTCACCGGAGCGAAAACCACCGGGGCGGCGCCACCGGTTCTCATTGAGGCGCCGGCGGGCCGTGGCGCCGCCGCAGAGCCGCCGGGCCGGCTCATGGGGTGCAGGTAGTTCGGAGAGCCGGCAGGTTTCGGGAACCCAAAGATCCGGTCGTAGGTAGGGCTGCCGCGCTGGATGGTGCCGTCTGAGTACGGCGCGAACATCCAGAAGTCGTTCTTGTGCGGATCCCAGAACAACGGCGTGGCAGCGACGATGCGCGGGTCCTGCAGCCAGTCGCGATAAGCGCGCTCGAAGAAATCCGCCGTGGCGAACTGGTCGCCCGTCTCCATCAGGCCAGACTCCGTGATGATCACGGCCATATCGCGCCCGATAGCCTCTAGCTCCGGCTGGTACGCCAGGTGCGTGAACCGCAGCCCGTCGCCCCCCGACGGGACGCGATACGGGTTTGATGCCCACGCCGCCAGTCGATCGAAGATGTTCGGCACGGCCGCCTTCATGCCGCCGATGAACTCGTAGGCGTCCTGCATCTTCGGCAGCTCTGTGTGATTCGACGCATCCAGCGGGGCGTTCACAATCCGAAAACGCGGCGATCCTTCGAAGGTCTTGATGAATTTATCCAGGTACCGAGCGTAGTCGGCGGCATCCACCTCACCGCCCCACTCAAAACCGAGGTTGGGCTCATTGCCCACGATCACGTACACGTACTCCGTGGGCCAGTTGCCGGCCTCCAGGAACGCCTTCCAGCGAGCCGGATCATCCGGCTCCGGGCGCTTCCAACGCTCGATGGAATCGTCGTGGTGCGTGGCAACCCTGATGATGGGATGCAGATGGAATTCGTAGCAGCGATCCAGGAACTGGCTGCGGATGGTCTCAGCGTTGGGAGCATCGCGATCCGCGTCTGTCCAGGTGATCGTGATGTAGCCCCAATCGCCGCCTGCGCTGTTGGCCAGCCCGCCCGAAGCAGCGACGAATCGCTCCTGGCTGAGCCGCCCCACGTTGATGCCAAACGGGTTGTTCTCCGGTATGGCAACTTGAACCTGTGCCGACGAAGGGGTGGGACCACCAAAGGCAAGCGTCAGCGGCAACGACAGCGCGAGGCGCACCCAGAACAAGCCACATACCCTGCGGAACCGATTTAACTGCACGTTTTGCTCACTTTTGGGCGAGTTTCGGGACGATGCGGGGTGGTTTTTAGCATGTTTTGCGCCGCGGGCACAGTCCGGCGCCATGGTACAATCGGCCAACGGGCGGCCCCGTTGCGGCCACGGTGTGAGATTGCCCCCGTGACTCCTGGTCGGGGTAAGCTGAGCCACGATGATCGAGATCAACCTAGAACCGGTGTTGCTTCGCCTCGGGGTACTAGTGGTGACATGGCACGGGTTCTTTACCGCGGTTGGAGTGCTCTGCGGGATCCAGCTCGCTACGCGGCTCAGCTACGAGTACGGATACACCGAGGATGACATTATGTCGATCGCGCTGTGGGCCGTGATCGGCGGGATCGTCGGCGCACGGCTGCTCCACGTGATCGATCAGTGGGACTACTACCTCCAGGATCCCTTAGCCATCCTCCGCATCAATGAGGGGGGTCTCGCCATCTGGGGGACCATTATTGGCGGGCCCCTGGCGGGGGTGCTCTACGGCTGGTGGAAGAAGCTCTCCATCCCCACGCTGTTGGATACGTGCGGCATGGGCCTGGTGTTGGGCATGGCCATCGGCCGCCTGGGCGACATCGTAAACGGTGAGCACCATGGCGCTGACGCGTCCGTCCCCTGGTCGGTGACCTACACCCACCCGAACACGCTGGGTGATCTGAACGTACCGGTCCACCTGGCCGTAGGCTACGAGCTGATCTGGGATGTCCTGGTGATGGCCATCTGCATGATGCTCATGGCCAGGAAAGCGCTTCCACGGCACGGCATGGCCTTCTGGCTCATGATCGCGCTGTATTCGCTGGGCCGCTTCTTCGTGCAGTTCTTCCGGCTGGATACGCCATTCCTCTGGGGGTTGAGCCAGGCCCAACTACTGTCGTTCCTGGTAGGTGCCCTGGCCATCTGGATCGTGGTCTACCTGGGGGCCAGCGCTAATCGCGCCGCGGGTCAGGCGCCGCTTACGTCGGGCGGCGCGAACTAGGCGGAGCCTCGGGATCCGGCAGTTTGTCACGCCGTGGCCGGGTCCGAGTTACCAGACGAAGACGAACAGTAGGTCGTTGACGTTCGTGTTCGTCGGCCCGGTGAGCAGGAGATCGCCGAGCGGGCCGAAGAAGTTGTAGGCGTCGTTGTCCGCCAGGTGGTGGTCCGGATCGATGTCCAGCGCGCGTGCGCGGGCGATGGTCTGCCCGTCAACCAGGGCACCCGCCGCGTCGCACGGGCCGTCGTTTCCGTCGGTCGCCAGTGCCGCGATGATGACGTCAGGCAGCCCGGAGATCTTCTCGGCCGCGGCCAGCGCCAGCTCCTGATTGCGTCCGCCCACGCCCTGCCCACGCACGTGAACGGTGGTCTCGCCGCCAAGCACAAGGCAGCACGGCAGGGGGAGTGGTCGCGCCTCCGCGCGCTCCTCGCGGGCCAGCGCGGCCACGACCTTTGCCACCTCGCGCGCCTCTCCCTCAACGTACGTGGAGAGGAGCAGCGCGTTCAAGCCGCGGCGACGCGCTTCAGCGATGGCGGCCTCCGCCGCGATGGTGTTGCTCCCGACGACGACGGTCTGGGTGCGCTCGAACATCGGATCCCCATCCTTGGGAGTATCCGGCAATGAGCCGCCGCGGCCCGCCCTTAAGCGGCGCGCAACACTGGTGGGCAATCGATCCCAGACGCCAAGTCGATCGACGATAGTGCATGCGTCCTCAAACGTGCTCGCGTCCGGCACCGTGGGTCCGGATGCGATCACGTCCAGCGGATTGCCAACGACGTCGGAGAGTACCAGCGCGATGAGCCGTGCTGGTTGTGCTAGCCTGGCGAGTCCTCCGCCCTTGACCGAGTCCAGGTGCTTGCGGACCGTGTTGAGCTCGTTGATCGTCGCGCCCTCGCGAAGGAGCAAATCCGTCGTGCGCTGGATGTCAGCCAACGAGATGCCCTCTGCAGGCAGGCTGAGCAGCGCTGATCCTCCCCCGGAGATCACGACGATGACGAGATCATCCTCCGCGGTGGTGCCCAGCATCTGCGCGATCTCCGCCGTGCCGGCGGCCCCGGCCTCGTCCGGGATGGGGTGTCCGGCCTCGCGCAGGGTAACCCGGGTGGTTCGCGCGGTGTGGCCGTACTTAACTACCACGAGACCGCCGCTAACCACGGAGCCCAGAACGTCTTCCACGGCTGCCGCCATGGGCGCGCTGGCCTTACCCGCCCCCACGACGATGACTCGCCGGCAGGAGCGCAGGTCGTACTCGCGACCGTCGAGGCTGAGCCTGTGCCCGTCCCGTCGTAGGGCGCGTCGCACCGCCTCACCCGGCTCCACCGCTTCCAACGCGGCCATCATCACAGCGGCCGCGGTCTCGCGCTGCTCTCGGTCGGCCTGGCCTTGCCACAGTCGGGCATCGAATGACAGCGGCCGTGCCGCCGCGCCCTCGGCCTCCGCCATCACTTGATGTACTGAAGGAACTGGAAGTTCAGACCAAATAGCTCGGAGCCCGGGATAGTGGATGAGTACGTGCCCGGCAGGGTGCCGATGGCAGGCTCAGATGGGGAGAATCCTGCAGCGCGGGCCATCCGGGCGCACGCCTGGATGTCATCCACCTCGCACGACACGCTGCTGCCCAGGCCCTGAGGCCGCGACGCGGCCGGGCTGTCAGCCGAGGCGGGCGCGATGAGCTCAAGCATCACGTCGCCGATCTTGAGCTGGTGCAGCACAATGCGCTCATTGCTGACTACGCCCACCCTGGGCACGCCCATCACGGTGTCCCAGTAGCGCGTGGTGTCTTCTAGCTGGTGGGTCACGGCCGCCAGGTGATCCACGCGCTTGATGGGAAGGGTGTGATTGAGGTGGCCGAGATTGGTCCGCATGGAGGTGCGCTCTCGCTGACTGAAGCGATTCTGCACCAGCATGACCGTGCAGGCCGCCACGTCCGGCAGGTCGAGCAGCGCCAGATCGCAAATCGCGATGCCGTCCGTATCCGCGTACGGCTCCGCCACGCTTCCCACGCCCTTACCGGATAGCTTGCGCATGGCATCCACCAGGTTTGGCACGCGAAGCCCCACGAGGCACAACCCCGATCCGTGCTCCAACGCGTCCAAGATATGCCTACCCAGGATGCTCCGGCGCGCCGCCGCCGCATCGTGGATACCGAACAGCTCAATGGCGAACAGGTTCTCGCCATGTCCAACGAACACGACACGATTCACCAGCCCGCAGGTGAACGTGCGGGCCGGCGACAGTTTCAAACCTAGACGCTCGAATGGGGCGGCCGCCTCCTCCACGGAGCGCACGGGCAGAAATACGTGGTCAATTCCTTCGTACTGCATGGCCCAGTGTAGCACCCTAGCCGCGCAGCCAGGCCTGCCAGGCATCCCAGCCAATGATGAGCCGGGCGAGGTCCGCGTAGCCGCCAGCATTGGGGTGGATTCCATCGCCTCGCGTCGGCTCCTCGAGCCACGGGCGAGAGCTCAACAACGCGTCGTACACCCGCAGCATCGGTATCCCCAGGTCCGCGCAGAGGGCTGCATAGCGCTCGTCCAGCACCCGAGCGCGCTGATTCCGCTCGTCGTCGGGACTGGGGGTCAAACCAACCAGCAGCGTGGGACAGCGCCGGGAAGCCTCCGACAGGATCGCCCGAGCGTGATCCACCGATCGGTCGGGCGCAATGCGCGGCTGTCCATGCTCGATGGTCAGGTCGTTGGCGCCAAAGGAGAAGACAAGCCGCCCCTCAGCCGGCGTAGGCAGCCGTGGCCGGACCTCAGCGGACCAACGCGCGAGGATGTCCGCCGTGGTCTCCCGTCGGATGCCAAGGTTGTAGTACGTGAGGTCGTGACCATCTTCCCGCGCGGCGGCGCACACGCGCCCGCTCCAGCCCAGACACGCGTCATCGCCCGTCCCATTCACGAACGAGTCGCCGACGAAGCAGACCCGCAGCGTCGCCATCCCAGCCCCTCCCGGCATCGGCCAGCAGTATGGCGGGAAGTATGGGCGCCCGGCTGGACTACACCGCCAGGAACTCGTCCACCATGGCGTCCGTCAGGTCCTCAGTGGCCCCGGACGCGACGATCACGCCACGCTCGAGCATGTGGAATCGATCGCAGACGCCAACGGCGAAGTCCAGGAACTGCTCCACGAGCAGAATGGTCAGCCCCTGTTCGCGTAGGCGGACCAGCACGGATTCGATGTGGTCCACGATGGACGGCTGGATCCCCTCCGTGGGCTCGTCCAGGATCAGGATTCGGGGGCGTCCGGCGAGCGAGCGCGCTATGGCGAGCTGCTGAAGCTGGCCGCCGCTGAGCGTTCCCGCGATCCGGTGCCGCATCTCGGCCAGGACGGGGAAGAGGCCGTACAGCTCCTCGATGGTCTCCGCCCGATCCGCCGCCCTCGACGTGCGTGACTCAAAACCCATCAGCAGGTTCTCGAACACGGACAGGTGGCCAAAGATCCCGCGTCCCTGCGGCACGTAGCCAAGCCCCATCCTGGCGCGACGGTGGGGGGGCGACCCCGTGACGTCCGTGCCATCGATCGCGATCTGGCCCTCACGCGGCTTGATGAGCCCCACGACCGACTTCACGAGCGTGGTCTTGCCAACACCGTTGCGTCCCAGGAGGCACACGGCATCGCCCGCGGCCAGGCCAAACGTCACATCGGTGAGGATCTGGCTCTGCCCGTACCCCGCCGTCAATCCAGTGACGGAGAGTATCGATGTTGATCCGGCGTCGCTCGTCACGCCACCCTCCGCCTGCCATGGCTCTTACCATGGCCCAGGTACGCCTCGATCACGCGGGGATCATTCTGCACCGCGTCCATCGTGCCCTCGCTCAGCAGGGATCCCAGGTGCAGCACGGTGACCGTGCGAGCTAGCTGGCGCACGAACGCCATGTCATGCTCCACGATCAGGACAGTCCGACTGGGATACGTCTCCTGGAGCCGGTTCAGCAGGTCCACGGTCTGGTCTCGCTCCACGCGGGTCATGCCAGCCACGGGCTCGTCCAGCAGGAGCACGTCTGGCTCTACCACCTGCAGCATGGCAATCTCCAGCCACTGCTTCTGACCGTGAGACAGCGTACCCGCGACCGCACCGGCTTGAGACGAAAGTCCCACCAGATCCAGGGTTGCCTGGAGGCGCTCCCGCTCCGACTGGGGCAGACGCGTGACGGAGCCAACCAATCCCGATCGGGCCGCGATGGCGACTTCCAGATTCTCCCACACGGTGATGCTGGGGAAAATCGTGGGCGTCTGGAACTTCCGCGAGATCCCAAGGCGGGCGATCTGATGCTCCTGCATGCGGGTGAGGTCCTGCCCGCGAAACCTGGCCTCACCCTGCGCGGGCCGCGTTCGCCCGGTGATCACGTCCAGGAGTGTCGTCTTGCCGGCGCCGTTCGGCCCGATGACGAACCGAATCTCGCCCGGCGCCAACGCTAGGGACAGGTGATCCAGCACGGTGAGTCCGTCGAACCGCACAACGATGTCTCGGAGTACCAGTCCATCGTCGGTCACGTCGGAACCTCAACAGAGCTCGCGGGTCCCACCATCCGATGGGCAGGCTCCGGAGCCGGCGTCCGACCGGCGAGCCTGGCAGCGGCAGACCTGAGCATGCCGACGAGACCGCCGGGCACCAGGATCACGGCGATCACGAACAATGCCCCAAAGAAATACTGCCAGATGTCTGGAAACGACTCGCTCAGCCCGCTCTTGGCCGAGTTGACCAGTAACGCGCCGAGCACCGGACCGATGAGCGTGCCGCGACCGCCGACGGCGACCCACACCACCATCTCGATCGACGGCACGATACCCATGTTGGCGGGTGAGATGATGCCCACCTGCGCCACGAACAGAGCCCCCGCGATCCCCGAAAGCACGGCCGATGTCACGAATGCCCCGAGCTTGATCACAGCCGGATCGTACCCAAAGAACCGCAGCCGATCCTCCTGATCACGCACCGCCAGCAGCACTCGGCCGGCGCGGGAGCAGGTGAACCAGCGCAACACCCCATAGGCGATTCCGAGGAACGTCACGGTCAGGGCGAACAGGGTGTAGCGCATGCCAGGGTCCTGCAAAGGAAAGCCAAACAGCGTGCTGAAGTTGGTCATACCGTTTGTGCCGCCCGTGTACGGCTGCTGCCCAACGAACACTAGCGAGAAGATGAGCGCCAACGCCTGCGTGATGATCGAGAAGTAGACCCCCTGGATCCGCCCACGGAACACCAGGATGCCCACGCCGAACGCGACAAGCGCCGGCATCAGCACCACCATGACCAGGCTGAACGCGGCATTGCCGAAGGGCACCCAGAACCAGGGCAGCTCGCGCAGCCCGCTCCAACCCATGAAGTCCGGCAGGCCGTCCAGCGCCGACTCCAGCTTCATGTGCATCGCCAGCGCATAAGCGCCAAGCGCAAAGAACACGCCGTGGCCCAGACTCAGCATGCCCGCGTAGCCCCAGATCAGATCTATAGACACCGCGACGATGGCAAACGTCAGGAACTTGGCCAGGAGATTGAGCCGAAAGTCGGACAACGCCATGGGCGCCACGCCCATCAGCAACAGGCAAATCACGATGACGACCGCGGCCTCGCCGGCCCCGGAGCCGAGCCAGGGATAGCGACGATAGATCACGCACGCCTCCTTCGCCGCGTCGACAACCGCTGCTCCAGCAACACTTTCAACGGCAACTCCCCCTCACCGCACGCGAAGAGCGATCAGCCCGGCGGGCTTCCACCGGAGAAACAGGATGACCAGCAAGAATGCCAGCGCCTTCCCAACGGTGGCGGTGCTAACAAACTCAAAGGTGGTGTTGATCATGCCGATCAACAGCGCTGCCGCGATGGAGCCTGGAAGCTGCCCCACTCCACCCAGGACAACCACCATGAAGGCGTCCACGATGTAGTAGGTTCCGAGCGCTGGACCAATCGGCCCTAGCAGCGAGAGGGCACAGCCGGCCACTCCCGCCAGCCCGGCGCCCATCCCAAAAGTGCTCAAGTCCACCCGGTCAGTCACAACGCCCAGGCACGACGCGATATCGCGGTTCTGCATTACGGCGCGCATCCGTCTACCCGCCGTCGAACGATTGAGGTACAGATAGATCGCCGCCACGGCGAGCATTACGAGCGCGATGATGAAGAGGCGCTTGAACGGGAGCACCACTCCCAGCAGGTTCAGCCCGCCGTTCAACCAGGGCGGGCTGACCACCTGCACGTTGGGCGCCCCGAAAATGCTGCGCGCAAGCTGCTGGAGCATGAGCCCCACGCCCCACGTGGCCAACAGCGTATCGAGCGGCCGGCCATACAGGTACTTCACGAGCGAGCGCTCCAGCACCGCGCCGAGCGCCGCCGCGACTACGAACGCCACAGGTAGGGCAGCCAGAAAGGTGAGCCCATAGGGGTCTGCCGCCGGCCCACCGATGGCCTGCTGAAGCACGTACGGCACGTACGCGCCGATCATGATGAACTCGCCGTGTGCCATGTTGATGACACCCATCAGGCCAAACGTGAAAGCAAGGCCCAGCGCCACCAGCAGCAGGATCGAAGAAACGCTCAGGCCATTGAAGACCTGGAGCGCATAGACTTCCAACATACGTCAGTTCCCAGTTGAGCGACGCTGGTGGCGGGCATTGGATGCCCGCCACCAGCGCGTCTCCTAGCGGCCCTTCTTCAGGTCCTTGGCCCAGTCGTAGGTGTCCAGGTACGGATCTGGCTCGACCGGTTTGCCGGAATTCCACACCTCGTCGAACTGGCCATCCGCGCGCACTTTGCCGATGCGGACGGTCTTCCAGACGTGCTGGTTCTTCTCGTGGACCTTGACCGGGCCGCCCGGAGCCGCGAACTCCAGGTTCTTAGCGGCGTCGCGGACCGCGTCCACCTCGACCGACTTGGCCTTCTCCGCGGCTTTGGACCACAGGTACACGCCAAAGTAGCCGGCCTCGATAGGATCGTCCGTGACGCGGTTCTTTCCGAACTTGGCCTGGTACGCATCCACAAACTTCTTGTTGGCGGGGGTGTCGGTAGTCTGGAAGTAGTTCCAGGCGGTGAGGTGACCCAGCATGTTGTCCGCGCCGATGCCGCGGACCTCTTCCTCTGCCACGCTGACGGACAGCGTCTGCATCTTGTCCGCCGTGATCCCGGCATCTTTGAGCTGCTTGAAGAAGGCCACGTTGCTGTCGCCATTCAGCGTATTGAACACAACAGCGGGTCCAGCCGCTTTGATCTTGGACACCACCGTGGAGTAGTCGGTGTGACCCAGCGGCGTGTACTCCTCGCCCGCGAGCTCGCCGCCCTTGGCCTTGAGCTGGGCCTTGATGATGTCGTTCGCGGTGCGTGGGAAGACGTAGTCGGAGCCCAGCAGGTACATCTTCTTCATGTTGTTCTGAATCAGGTAGTCCACCGCGGGGACGATCTGCTGGTTCGTGGTGGCACCCGTGTAGAAGATGTTCGGAGACATCTCCAGACCTTCGTACTGGACGGGGTAGAACAGCAGACCCTTCTGCTGCTCGAATACCGGCAGGACCGCCTTGCGGCTAGCAGAGGTCCAGCAGCCGAACACCACGGCGACCTTGTCGCTGGTGATCAGCTTGCGCGACTTCTCAGCGAAGGTCGGCCAGTCAGACGCGCCGTCCTCTACGATGGGCTGGAGCTTCTTGCCCATGACGCCGCCGGCCGCGTTGACCTCATCGATCGCCAGCAGCGTTGCATCGCGCACGGACGTCTCGCTGATTGCCATAGTGCCGCTGAGCGAGTGCAGCACGCCCACCTTGATGGTGTCTCCGGTCGGCGCGGCAGGCGCTGCCGGCTTCGCCGCCTCAGCGGGCTTCGCCGCCTCAGCGGGCTTCGCAGCCTCAGCAGGCTTGGCTGCCTGCGCCGGCTTCGACTCGGCAGGCTTTGTCTCGGCAGGCTTGGAGTCGGCCGGCTTCGCCGGTGCCGCGGCCGGCGAGCAGCCGACCAGGGCCAGACCCATGAGGCTGGTGATCTCCACCAGCGCGCGACGACGAGATCGAACTGAACTGAGCACGGGGCCTCCCCAGATGCTTGAGCTCGCACTTCCGCGCGTCGTCGCCGTCAGCCCTCCGCCAGCGAAGGCTGCTGAAAATGCTCGCTTCCTGGATGTGGCTCACGATACCGAAGCCCCTGGGAGGAAGCCTCGTGGAAGAATCACCAAATCCAACTACGGCGTCTGGGCATTTTGCACAGACGCGCCTTTGTCATCGTGGGATGTGCACGAAACTCAGCAAGCCAGTTCGTACGATTGCGCCGATCGGCCGCTCCGGGCGGCTTCCGCGGTTCAGCACAACCGGGCCGCGCCCTCGGCACCCCGACCAAACAGGACCTGTCTGGTCGACCACAGCAACCCCCACTGGAGTCCTCGCAGCTCATCGCTCGATGAACAGAGCGCGCGCACCACGAGACCACAGGACGACGGCAGGACAGACACTCCCGCAGTCCCCTGCCATTCATCGAGAACGCTCAAAATCGCCTGCTGCAAACCACCCAGGCAACGCTCGCCGAGGAAGAAGAAGCTGCCGCACGCCCGTGCCGAACTGAGGATTCCGGCCGAGTCCACCCCCGACGGCGAACCGCGAAAACGCGCTCGATCGATGAACTCCAGCGTACCGTCGGGCCTCGTCAGAGATGTCTCAAAGCGCAACTGGTCGTACTGGTGTACCTCTCCCCGCGCCACGCGCCCAGCCAGCCACGTATCGGCGATCAGCACCGTCGCGGAAGGGGGTGCCGTCACGTGCACCGACTGTGCCAACCGGGTGCCGGCGTAGGGGATCAGCGTGTCCGGCCACCACTCCAGCAGGCTTTCGGGCCCGGCCACGAGCCGCACCTGCTGCTCGATCTCCCGCTCGTCCACACATCGGTACGCTCGCGCGGCTGACTGGGACGTGACGTGGGCCGCGGCGCCCGTTGCCACCTCAAGCTCAATCAACACTCGATCGCCCTGCACGAAACCGCCGGTTGGCGTGGTCACCGTGAGGTGAGCCAGCAACGGCCAATCCGGCTGTGAATACAGCGCGCGACCCAGGTGAAGGGGCAGGCGCTGGTCAGCGTGGATGACTCTGGTACGACCGGTGCGTACGCCCAGGCGCGCCCGCGCCCAGCCATGCATTCCTGACAAACTCGGTGCCGGCTGGGGACCGCCGCGGTCCGTGGAAGGTTGCTCCGCCGCGATGACGATCAGACGCGTACCAACGGCAAGAAATGACTCAGCACCACGTCCAGCCCCTCGCCGGTCTTACAGTTGGTGAACACGTGCGGCCGCTCGTGGCGCACGGCGCGGGAGTCACGATCCATAACGTCCAGGCTGGCGCCCACATAGGGAGCCAGATCCTGCTTGTTGATGACCAGGAGATCGGCGCGCGTGAGCCCCAGCCCGCGCTTTCGCGGGATCTTGTCCCCGCCCGCCACATCGATCACGTACACCTCGAAGTCCACCAGGCGTCGGCTGAACGTGAGCGTGAGGTTGTCTCCGCCGCTCTCGATGAAGATGACCTGAGCCGTGGGAAACGCGGACACCAGCTCGTCCACCGCCGCCAGGTTCATGGTCGGATCATCGCGGACAGCCGTGTGCGGGCACGCGCCGGTCTCCACGCCGACGATCCGCTCCGGCGCCAGAATGCCATCCAGGGTCCGACGGACGTGCTCCGCATCCTCCCGAGTGACGATATCGTTAGTGATTACCAGCGTCTCGATCCCGCGGTCGAGCAACTTGGGCACGAGCCCCTCGATGAGCGCAGTCTTGCCCGTGCCCACTGGTCCGCCGATCCCCACGCGGAGAGGCCCCGAGCCTACGTGGCGAACAACCGGCTCGTCATCGTCTCGTGCTTCATGGACATGATCTCCGTGTGATATGCGCACGCGTACATCTCCTTCCAGGGGGTGTCCATTGCCACGGTCATCGCTTCCTCGATGCGCGGCGAGATGGCCCGCCGCACAACCTGGGCGTCGATCGGATCCAGCACCGTGAGTCGCACCGCGGCGCCCAGCACCTCCGCCACCACCTGGTGAAAGAACACGGCGAGTGCATGATCGAGGGGCACGCCGAGCGCCGCGCAGCCCGCCCCAAGCACCACGGCATAGTTCCCCGGGATAGTGCCCTTCTGTACCGCGTGGCGGAGGAGCGCAAGCCCGTCGGGATCTGAGCCCCCGGCTACTTCGGCCAGCGTGGCGGCGAGGCGGCGGCCGAGACGAAGGCTCTGCTCTCGCGGTTCACGAGCGAGCCGCGCCGCGGTGAGGTAACGGTCAATATCTGCCACTGGGCCCAGGTCCGGCCACAGTTGCCACGCGCCGGCCAGCGCCGAGCCCTCGCTCGGTCCCATCTGCCACAGCAGCAGGTCGCCGATCCATTCGGCGATCGCCGCCCGCCCCGAGATCGCCCCGGTCTCAACCACTGCCTCCAACCCGTGGGACTGGACGAAGCCGCCGGTGGGGAAGGCGCTATCCGCTAGCTGCAGCGTGGCAAGCAGGTCCGCGGTACGCAAGCCGATCAGTCGCGCACGCGCGAGGCGGCCAACGCGGCACGCCAATCACGCAGCCGACTGTCCATGTCAACGGCGCCCAACGGCGTGTAGGCCTGGTCCGCGGCCCAGGCGCGGACGAAATCGTCGTTCTCCACAACAACAGCGGCGCCGATCTCGAGCGACTCCGCCACGACGCAGTCGTCCAGACTATGCTCGTCAAAGTCGGCGTTGAGATGCGTGGTTGGATCGACCTGGCCCCCGAGGGACGCGATGCGCCCCGCGACGATGGCGCCGTGACGGACGGCGAGGGGATCAACGAGCGAGCCGTCAGCGCGGACGTTCGCGGCCGACGTGATATGGCGCACGCGCATCCGTCTCTCCTACATCAAAAAGAACAACTGCGTGTGGGAAAGGCGATCCGCCGGCCCAACCGTGGCCACCTTACCATCCACGCGGACGACGTAGGTCTCCGGGTCCACCTCTATTTTGGGAAGGGCGTTGTTGCGGACCATGTCGCGCTTGCTGACGGATCGGCAACCCCGCACGCCAACCACCCGCTTGGCCAGGGCCAGGCGCTCACGCACGCCGTTCTCCGCGGCAGCGGAGGACACGAACGTCACGGAGGTCGCCGCGGGCGCTGACCCAAAGGCGCCCCACATAGGACGGTAGAGCACCGGCTCAGTGGTCGGGATGGACGCGTTGGGATCCCCCATCACGGCCCAGGCGATCATGCCACCTTTGATCACCATCTTGGGCTTGGCACCGAAGAATCCAATCGGCCAGAGGACAATGTCAGCCAGCTTGCCCGGCTCCAGTGAGCCCACCTCGTGGGCGATCCCGTGCGCAAGGGCGGGGTTGATAGTCAGCTTTGCCAGATACCGGAGGATCCGGAAATTGTCATTCGCCGCGACGGTCTCCGGCAGCGGCTCCCCCATGCGCTTCATCTTGTCAGCCGTTTGGAACAGCTTGGTGTAGCTCTCACCGATGCGGCCCATTGCCTGGGAGTCAGATGAGTACATGGAGAGCACGCCCAGATCGTGCAGCACATCCTCCGCAGCGATGGTCTCCGCGCGGATTCGGCTCTCGGCGAAGGCCACGTCTTCCGGCACCGCCGGATTCAGGTGATGGCAGACCATCAGCATGTCAAAGTGCTCGTCCACCGTGTTGACCGTGTACGGGCGCGTGGGATTCGTGGACGAGGGCAGCGCGTTGGCCTCACCGGCAATCTTGATGATGTCCGGCGCGTGGCCGCCACCAGCCCCCTCGGTATGGTAGGTGTGAATGGTCCGGCCGGCGATGGCGGCTATCGTGTCTTCCACGAAGCCCGTCTCGTTGAGCGTGTCCGTGTGGATCGCAATCTGGACGTCGTACTCATCGCCAACCCGTAGCGAGCAGTCAATCGCGGCTAGCGTGGTGCCCCAGTCTTCGTGATCCTTCAGGCCGCACGCTCCCGCCAGCACCTGCTCTACCAGCGCATCCGGCCGACTCGCATTGCCCTTCCCGAGGATCCCCACATTCATCGGCAGGTTATCCACGGCCTGGAGCATCCGGCCGATGTTCCAGGGGCCGGGCGTGCAGGTGGTGGCATTCGTGCCATCCGCCGGCCCGGTACCGCCGCCGATCAGCGTGGTGATTCCGTTGGACAGCGCCTCGTACACCTGCTGCGGACAGATCATGTGGATGTGGCTGTCGATCCCTCCGGGTGTAGCGATCAGGTGTTCACCGGCGATGACCTCAGTGCCCGGTCCGATGACGAGCGAGGGATGGACGCCATCCTGAACGTCCGGATTCCCGGCCTTGCCGATCGCGACGATACGGCCGTCCTTCACCCCAAGGTCGCCCTTGACGATGCCCAGGACGGGATCCATCACGACCACGTTGGTGATCACCAGGTCCGGCGTGCCCTCGGCGCTGGTGCGTTGGGATTGAGCCATGCCATCCCGGATGGACTTGCCGCCGCCGAACACCGCCTCCTCACCCGGCACCGCGTAGTCACGCTCAACCTCGGCGATGAGCTGGGTGTCAGCCAGACGGAATCGATCGCCGACGGTGGGGCCGTACAGCCTGGCGTACCGCTCCCGCGAGATCCTCGCCATAGGTCAAGCCCCCAGGAAGCCGCGGCGACTAGCCTCAGCCAGATGCGCTTCGATGTCGTCGAGCGGCCCGTTCACGAGTCCGGCGAAGCCGATGACGGTGCGCGTGCCGCCGATCTCTACCAGCGTGACCTCCCGCTCGTCGCCCGGCTCGAACCGGACCGCGGTGCCGGCGGGGATGTCCAGGCGCATGCCGTACGCGGCGCGTCGATCGAACCGCAACATGCGGTTTGACTCAAAGAAGTGAAAGTGTGAGCCAACCTGGACCGGTCGGTCACCCATGTTCGCCACCTGGACCGCGGCGCGGCGCCGTCCGGGGCTGAGCTCCAGCTCTCCAGCGGGCGTGATGTAGCCGCCCGGCTCAGCCACGGCCAATCGCTCGTCGCGGCGGCTCACACAATGGGGTCATGGCACGAGACCAGCTTGGTTCCGTCAGCAAACGTCGCCTCCACCTGGACGGTCTTGACCATGTCCGGGACCTCAGGCATCACGTCATCGCGGGTGAGGACCTGCCGGCCAACAGACATGAGCTCAGACACGGACCGTCCATCGCGCGCGCCCTCAAGGATCGCTTCGGTAATGAGTGCGATCGCCTCGCTGTAGTTGAGCTTGAGCCCGCGGGCTCGGCGGCGCCGCGCGAGATCTGCCACCACGTAGATGTGGAGTTTCTCGACCTCGCGCGGTGTGAGCATCATGTCCTGATCTCTCCCGATCTGATGAGTCGCGGCTCATCATAGCCACCCGCATCTGTGACGGCGTCAGTCAACGTTACCGAACGGCGGGTCCGGCGTTTGTGCGGATGTACCAAAGCCGATGCTCTCAACGGGGCCTCGGTGGCTCAGCGTAGCTGAAAGTACTTGAAGCTCTCCGCATACTTGATCCCCTGACCCTCACCCAGGCGCTCAGCCCGTTCGCGGATGACCTTCTCCAGGTCCCAGTCCACTGGGCGTACCGCGGAGCCCACCTGGCTCTCGTGCGCGCGAAGCGCGTGAAGCTTGTCGTTCAGCGTGGGGGAGATGTCCACCCACACGTCCGCGTTGGTCGTACCCATGAGGTACACCTCCAGCGCTTTGTGCGGCTCCAACCCCTCCTCGAGCAGCTCCGGGAACACGTGCCGATCGCGTGCCGAGGGAAACACAGCGTCCAGCGTAGCATCGCCGGCCGCTCGGTGATCCGGGTGGTTGAGATATCCCTGAGCCGTCCAGCGGGTCATGGGGTCCTGGCAGAGCACGATGTCCGGCCGGAACCTTCGGATTTGACGCACGATGTCGCGGCGAAGATCCAGCGTGCTCTCCAGCACACCATCCTCGTACCCCAGGAACTCCAGATCCCGCACGCCCAGACGGCTGCATGCTTCGCGCTGCTCGCGCTCTCGCACAGTCGCGAGCGCATCGGGCGTCACCGACGGGTCGGACGTGCCCTTGTCGCCTCGAGTACAGAGTACGTAGTTAATCTCCTTGCCCTGACGGGACCACAAGGCGATCGTCCCGGAAGCCATGAACTCCGCATCATCTGGATGCGCAACCACCACCAGCACGCTCCGTGCGTCTGGGCTCAGCACGTTCCCCATTCCGCTTGCCTACTCCCGCTCGTTTGACTGAGGGCTGACCATAACGAACGGCCCGAGTCGGTGGCAAAAACGGGCGATTAACACAGACGACCCGCCTTTCGGCGGGTCGTGTGCCCGTATCACACGGGTGGGGGCGTCCTAGAAGACTTGCCCCGGGGGCCTGGGCTTAGGAAGCAGAGCCTCCTAGGACGCCCCCTTGACTACTACTCATAGGGCATCACCTCCTTCCAATGCGCACAGCATAGCACACTCGCCGAGAATTGCAAGCCACCCATCTGCCCAATTCTGGGCGGAAGTCACGGACTCAGGCGGTCAGTCCGCGGTCTTTGCCCAGCCGTGCTCAGCACGGAAGCCAAACGCCTGCTCTGCCCGCACGGTGCTAAACAGGCCCGCGCGACCCGATAGCGACCGAACCAGGGGCACCCACTCGGGGATGAATCGCTGAAGCAAGCTCATTGTGGGCTCGCATGCAAGCGTGTCCGGCGCGGCAATGAAGTAGGCGCCCACGGTGGGGATGCTCTCCGCCGTCAATGCGCGCGCACAGGCCTGCGCTGCGTCCCGAACGTCAAGATAGCTCCAGATCCCCTGGTAGCCGCGCTCATTGCGTTCAAACGTGGCCGCGGGCCGGTCTCGCGCGAACGCCTCTAGCTGAGCGGGGTCACGTACCGCCGCAAACCTCAGCGCGGCCGTCTGGATACCGTGTGCGCGGCCTAACGCGGCAGCTGTCTCCTCGTTGCACAGCTTGGAGAGGCTATAGCTGTCTTCCGGACTCAGCGGGTGATCCTCATCGAGCGGAAGGTACCGCACCCTCTCAAACGGAACGCGGGACACGTGCCAACCTATCCCCGTGACGTTGATGGAGCTTGCCAGGACCACGCGCCGCACGCCCACCTGCCGCGCCGCCTCCAGGACGTTCCACGTTCCCAGCGTGTTGACGGCGAACGTGTCCGCTTGCGGCACCAGAATCCCCGCCAGGTGAAGCACGGCGTCTGCCCCGCGACAGGCTTCGAGACAGGCCGAGGAATCCATGACGTCACCGCGCAGCGTCCGAACGCCCCGCAACTGGCCAGCGTGCGCCACGGCCGGCGGGGACTCCCGGTCGAACAACAGCACCTCATGTCCATCGCGGAGCAAACGCTCGCAGGTCCAACGGGCAATCCGGCCCGAACCGCCCGTGATGGTGATCTTCATTGGCTCCCTCGCGCGGCGCACCCGTGACGGTGGGGGGCTCCCCGCTTCGTCGATTCCGTAGATACATCTACGACATCGGTCACAGCATCCCTCACAGCATCCCTTACAGCATCAACAGGCGCGGGCTATCGGCTCCCTAGCCGCGTAGTTCTCCCAGATTCTCCCAGATGATGTAGAGGCCAGCGGCCAGCACGGAGAAGATCACGAGCTGCCAGAAGAATTCGTACACGAGCACCAGGCAGCTGATCAGTGCCAGAGCCACAGTGACGCTGGAAATCAGGCGGTCCACCTGGCGACGAAAGACCGACTCGACGAACACGAACGAGCCGATCATGCCAAGGAGGCCCACGAACAGGAATTGCCGCGCGTACACCAGCAAGACGACGAACCCGATGAGCAGGAGGCCAATGCTTGCCGCGGCCCAGAGCTCCACCCACCAGTTCAGGCGCAAATCGGAATCTGTCGAGGGCCGAGCCAGCCGAGCTACGTGACCCCGCGGGTCGTCCCGCTCGCCGCGCAGCAATCGCTGTTTCCGCTGCTCCAGCGCCTCTAGCAGCAGGACCGTCTGGGTATCCTCGCGCCGTCGCTCGGCAAGATCTCCGCGCAGGCCGCGAATCTGCTCCAGCAGCCGACGGTGGCGTAGCTCCAGGTGTGGATTGCCAACCAGGGCCGCCTGCTCCACACCCAGCTCCTGGAGCTCACGAGCCCGACTGCCGATTTCCGACCGTAGCTCATCGCGCCGCTCACGAAGCTGCTCCAGCCGGCGATCGAGCACCTGGGTCTCGGCGTTCGGGTTCGGCACCCGGTCCAGCCCTACCCAGCCAAGCGGATCGTACCAGGCCTGACGCACGCTGCCGTCCCGGTTGTACATGGGCCCCGCCGGCGCGTTCTCGTTGGAGATCGGATCGCGCGCATGCAGCCCCCAAAGCCCCCGGTACTGCGAGACCCACGGGGGAACGGGATCCAACACCGCCGGGCTCCACTGCAGATCCGTGCCCGGCCCGATCGCAGCACCATCGCCTCGGGCATAGTCGATGAACGGCACCTTGAACACACTGCCACCGGCACGTCCGTTACGACCGACGGAGCGACGGAGCAACCGCCCGACGATCGCCTCGAACCTACCGAGTACGCCGAGCGGACGGTCAAGAAAGGGGATTCCAACCTCCGTGATGTACTCTCCGCGCTGGAAGTAGGAGGCGTGCGAACCGGCGCCCGCGTAGATCACCGGATGGTCGCCCACCAACTCCACCTGCTCGCGATCGGACCACGCGCGGCGGATGTCGTCCCCCTGGAAGTCGTGCGTCGCGTACGCCACCCACGCGGGGGTCAGAGCACCCGCGTGATCGCGATACAGATACACGCACATGGTCTCCCAGTCGCCCTCATGGTCGTTCCCGCCGTAGAAACCAGACCGCCAGTTGTTGAAGGCGTAGAAGAACCAGTACTGCAGCACCACCCAGTCGCTCTCGCGCACGACGCGGCCGTAGTACACAAACCGCGGGTCCTCGCTGAGTAGCTCGCGATAGGTGATCGCGGCCGCTGCCGCCGCGTCACCCGGAACCCGCCCACGCAGCAATAGAGTCAACGAGAACACCGCGTCCAGCAAGCGGGAGCCGTATCCCACTCGTGCCAGCCGGCCAAGATCAGCCCGGAACCGATTCTCATGGTCGCGCAGCCGCTTCAAACCCTCGCGCACAAAGAACGCCGTCAATTCAGCGAGGTTCAGCGGATCAACGAACCGCAGGTGCAGAACGGAGCCAAACGTGGTGGGACGCGGCAGCCCGAGAGTATCGAGCGTGAGGGCGCCCTCCTCCACCAGCACCTCGTCACGCCCATCTCGGTGGTGCAGCCACAGACTGCACGCCTCCAGATAGCGATCCACCGCCAACGGGAAGAACTCCTCACCGGCCGTATAGCGGATGATGGGCTCGTACCGGCGCAGGAGGGCGAGATCTGCGCCGATCGCCGCGGATGCGCGGGCGTCATCTTTCATCGCATCTGGCGGCGGAACGACTCGCGGACCTCGTCCTGGTTTAGCGTGAGCACGCAGAACACGCCCAGAGCCAGTGCCAGGAAGTCAGGCTCACCCAGCGCATAGAGTACGAGCCCCGCCGCCAGACTGATGCCCAGCATGGTCATCCCCACAAGCCAGGACCACGGCCGACGGAGCAGGATTCCCACGCCCACAAACACTGACACCGGTGCGAGCGACGCGACCACGGCGCCCATGAAGCCCGTAACCCCCAGCGCGCCCATGACCCGCGCCAACTCCAGAGGCTCAGCAAACAGAGAGGTCAGGCGGGTATCGGAGATGGTGATCGAGCCAGCAGCCAGCAGCAAGGGCCCCTGAATCAGGAATAGACAGCCCACCAGCACCACCGCGGACGGCAGACGGGGCCGACGGGCCCGGCTCAGAACGGAGGAACGGCGCGCGGGTGCCCTGGACACGTCACGTGATGATGCCGCAAAGGCAGTCGCCGCGGCATCGAGTCCGCGGGCCCGGGCAATCTGCTCTCCCCGGGCCCGCCTTCCGCGCTAGCTATCCCTTGACCGCTCCCGCGGCAAGACCCTGCACCAGGAACCGGTTCGCCAGCGAGTAGAGGGCCATCACGGGGATAGCGGCCAGGACCGAGCCCGCCATCATGGGCCCCCAGAGGTAGATGTCGCCGCGGATCAGTCCAGCCAGCCCCACGGGCAACGTGCGGAAGCTGTCAGAGGTAATAAAAACGAGCGCGTACAGGAACTCGTTCCACGCCAACGTGAAGGTGAAGACGGCCGCCGCAACCAATCCCGGCGCAGCCATGGGCACCACCACCCTGAAGAGCGCCTGGATGCGTCCGGCCCCATCAATCATCGCCGCCTCCTCCATCTCAGGCGGGATGCCCTTGAAGTACCCAATGAGCATCCACGTGCAAAAGGGAATGGAGAACGTCTGGTAGCTGATCACCAGCGACCAGAGGTTGTTCAGCAAGCCCAGCCGCTGCATCAGCATGAAGAGCGGGATGAACAGTAGCCCGCCGGGAATCAGGTAGACGAACAGCACCGACCGGGCGAGCGCCGCTCGGCCCGGATAGCGCAACCGCACGAGGCTGTAGGCCGCCAGGGTCGCCATGATCGTGGTGAGGATGGTGGTGATCAGGCCCACCGCGATGGAGTTGCCGAGGAACAGACCAAACCGCCACTTGTTGATGGCCTGATCGAACTGGGCGAACGTCAGCTTGGTCGGAAAGAACGTGACCTCCACGCCGTACATCTCCGCGTTCTCGGAGATGGACGACCGCAGCATCCAGTACAGCGGGATCAGAACGACAATCAGGTAGAAGATGATGGTGGCATACACCGCCACGGACTTGGGTCGGATGCGCACGCCAGCAATCATGCTGGGGCCTCGTCCTTCTCCTGCAGGTAGCGCGTCAGGACGATGATCAACCCGGCGAAGATGGGCATGGCCATCAGCGCGGCAGCGGCCGCCTCGCCGATTCTGCCGTTACGAATCCCCTGATCGTAAATCAGCATGGTGAACACCTCCGTGGCATTCGAGGGCCCGCCACGGGTCATGATGAACACGATGTCAAACGTGTTGGCAGTCCAGATCAGGGAGAGCATGGTGGTGACCAGCATCACGTGCCGCAAGCCCGGAATCGTGATGTAGAGGAACCGCTGCCACGCGCTGGCGCCGTCCACCTCAGCCGCCTCGTACTGGTCGGACGGAATGGCTTGCATTCCAGCCAGGAACGCGATGCCAAAGAAGGGGAATCCCTTCCAGACCACGACGCTGAGGACGGCGGGCATTGCCCACCTCACGTCACCCAGCCAGGACACCGGTGAATCAATGACCCCCAGGCTCAGCAGCGCCCAGTTGAACAGGCCGTTCTGGTCATCGTAGAGCCAGCGCCAGATCAGTCCAGCCACGAAGGCAGGGACCGTCCAGGGCATGAACAGCAATGCACGGACAATGTTTCGGCCGACGAACTGCTCGTTGAGCGCCAACGCCATCGTCATGCCCACAAATGCCTTTACGCCCACGCCCACCACGGCCAGAACCACCGTGTTCCAGACCATCTGGCCAAAGTCCGGCCAGCCAACGATCCAGGCGAAGTTGGCCAGCCCCACCCACTTCTCGGCCTGACCAATCACCTTGTCAGTGAACGCCAGATATATCGCCCATGCCGCCGGATAGGCGATCAGCCCAACGATGAAGAAGAAGGCGGGCACGATCATTGCGTAGCCCAGCACCCACTCCTGCTGGCGTGAGGTGAGGTCGCGATAGCGGAGCCGTCGTGCCCTTTGGGCCGCCTGGACCGCCGACGTCTGAACGCTCATGAGCCACTCCGATCCGCGCTGAGCGGGATGACGCGGGCGGGGTCGCGGCCCCGCCCGTCATTTGAGCCGACTACTTATATTTGCCGAGGACGTCGTCCACGACCTTCACAACTTCTTCGTGAGCCTGTTCCGGCGACCACTTGTCCACCACCATGCGGGTGGCGGCGTTGATCAGCACGGTGCGCGTGACGATCTCGGAATACGCCGGCGTGGGCTGACCCGGGTGCCCCTGGAGGATCCCGGTCTTCGCAGCGTCCAGGAAGCCCTTGCGCTGTGGGTTCTTCCAGATCTCAAGATCCTCCATGCCCTTCACAGCCGGCGCCGGGAACGCGAGCTCGATCCACTTCTTGTACACATCCTTGCTGTACAGGTGGCGCATGAGGTCCTTGGACAGGTCGATCTTCTTCTGATTGCCGGTGTTGAGGACGGCCCAGCCATCACGCACGTACGCCTGGTTGAATGCGCCCTTGGGGCCCGCCGGCGCACCAGCCACACCGATCTTGGGCAGCATGTCCGGTTTATTGCTGCGGAACCACACCAGAGGGCTGGCTGGGTTGTGGATGACCAGCACCTTCTCGTCCTGGAGCGCGGTGTTGTTGCCGGCGTTGTCCCACCCGGTGACGCCTGGTGGATACACGCCAAGATCCCAGCTCTTCTTCAACGCTGTCAGGAACTGCAGCATCTCCGGCGTCTTCGAATTGTTGGTCTTGCTGTCTTCCTTCACGAGCGATGCGCCGTAGCTCAGCATCATGCAGGTGAAGGTGTTTTCGGAGTCGGTCCCAGCCTTGTTGAACTGGAAGCCAACGCCGTAGAGGTTCGGTGGCTTCTGCAGCTTGGCAGTGACCTCGAACATCTCCTCCCACGTCTTGGGAAACTCCTTCACCCCACCAGCATCGAACAGGTCCTTGCGGTAGAGCATGAGGCTGGTATCGATGGAGTAGGGTAGCGCCCACTGCTTCCCGTCGCGGGTGACAATCCGTTCGCCCGGCGAGTAGAAGCCCCCCCAGGCCTTGCCAAACTCCTGATAGAGATCCGTGACGTCCACAAAGATTTTGGCCGGGTAGAAGAGGGTGAAGCGGGCATCCGCCACCTGCGAGACATCTGGCAGTTGCTTGGACTCAATCGCGGCCTGCAGCTTCTGCTGCACGTTGTCACCCGTCTCCCGGGTGATCTCCACCTCTATGCCCTTGTTCTTGGCCCACTTCTGGATCTCCTCGGTCTGGAAATCATCCGAGGGTGGGGCGAAGGTGGCATCTGTCCAGACCGTCAGCTTCTCGCCGCCGAGTCCGGGGATGAAGCCGCACGACGAGAGGGCCGGCGCCAGGGAGATGGCGCCCAGCCCAACTGCCGAATTCCGAAGGAACGTTCGGCGCGTGAGCCGTTGGCTGAATCGAAGCTGGGTCATGGGGTCTCCTCCATGGACGCGTTGCTCGTCATCGGTGACGAGGCCGTTACCGCCGCATTCCGGGTGGTAGAGACTCTGGAAGTACGTATTCGCCTCGGGCTCGATCGACTCACGGCCAATGATGCCCCCCAACAGCGCGGCGGCTAGACGCAGTATAGCCACGCGCGGTCACGGTGACCAGACCTGGACTTCGGCTAAAGCTCCAGCGCCAGGAGCGCGGCGTTCACGATGGCTTCACTATCCATGACGTAGTGACGATAGAGGTCCGGACGTGAGCCGGACTGGCCGAACTCATCGACGCCCAGCGGCACCGTGGGCGCACCGTACGCGCTGCCAAGAAACGCCAGGGCGTGCGACGCGCTGTCGTGCACCGTCACGATCGGCGCCCGTCTCTCTCCCTCAGGTATCAACTCGTCCAGATGCCCTGCGCTGCGGCCTGTTGTGCCGCGCTGGAGGTACGCCCGCCGCGACTCCGCCATCCCGCGGTAGATCTGGCCCGGGCTGGTGAGGTTGAGCACATTCGCGGCCACGCCCTCACGGTGCAGCATCCGCGCCGCCTCAACCGCCTCTGGGATCATCACCCCCGCCGCGGCGATCTGGACCACGTGGTCGCCGGTCACATCCGGCGCGTCGCGTGACGCGTCAATCAGCCGGTACCCGCCCTTGAGCACCTGCAAACGCAGGGTCTCGTCGCCCAATCGTCGCATCGCTGGGTCCAGAAGGGACTGGTCCACCAGTTTGGTGGACAACCTCAGGTAGGTTGTGAGTCCGTTCTCGCGATCCGCGCACTGGCGGAGCCCCTCCAGCAGTGTCCACTCCACCTCCGCCGCGAAGCAGGGCTCGTAGAACAGGAGGTGGGGAAGCTCAATCCCTAGCGAGGGCGTAACGGTGGACTGGTGGGCACCCCCCTCTGGGCTGAGGGTGATGCCCGAGGGTGTGCCAATCACGATGGCCTTGGAGCGGTTGTACAGGTTGTAGATGAGGGCATCCAGGCCGCGGCACACGAAGGGGTCGTACACGGTACCGATGGGGAACAAGTGCTGGCCGCACAGCTCGTATGACAATCCGAGCTGTCCGAGCAGCAGAAACATGTTCATCTCGGAGATCCCCAGCTCCAGGTGCTGGCCGCTGGGCGCGGGCATCCAGCGCAGAAGGCGCGGGCCCTCCTCCTCGTGATCCTGCGCCTCCGTCGTGCTGAAGACGCCGGTGCGATTGATCCAGCCACCCAGGCTGGTGGAGACGGCCACGTCTGGCGCCACGGTGACCATGCGCTTGCCGATCTCCGGAAGCCGTTCGAGCTCGGTGAGCATGCGGCCAAGCACGTCTTGCGAGGATGTGTTTGGCAGGTGCCGCAGACCGAGAGTGGCCGGCACTGCCGACGCTGGGACCGGCGCTGGCGCCGTCTGGCCCCCGGCCAGCCGCTCCGCCGCGCTACGGCAGGCTCGCCCCTCAGGAGAATCCGGCGCGAACGATGGCCACTCATCCTCGCCCGGCACACCCAGCTCCTCGCGGAGCGCCTCGATCTGCTCACCCGTCAGAAGCTGGGAATGGTTGAGCGGGTGACCGGCGATGGGTAGCCCCCAACCCTTGATGGTGTAGGCAAAGATGACGGTTGGCGCGTCAGGCATGTTCTTGGCACGGTTGAACGCGTCCAGCAGCACCGCGATGTCATGGCCACCGAGGTCCGCGAGCAGCCCGGGCAGATCCTCGTCCGAGACGTCCGCCACGGAACGGCGAACGCGCTCGGGCTCGCGACTAGACAGAACCAGGCGGCCACGGCACTCATCTCCGGGCAACCTGATGAGCGCCTGGTACTCCTCGTTGCTCATCTCGTCGATGCGGCGCTCGAGCGCGTCACCGTCTGGCATCGCAAACCTGGCCTGAAGGCGCCGTCCGTACTTGCAATCGATCACGTGCCACTTGCTATCCGCCAGCAGCGCCTTGAACTGGGCGGCGCGCATACCGGGAATCACACGATCCAGGCTCTGCCGATTGACGTCCACGATCCAGAGCACGTTGCCCAGGTCGTGGAGGTACTCCTCGGTCACCGCCTCCCAGACGTTGCCCTCGTCCAGCTCCGCGTCGCCCACGACGGCGACAAACCGCCGCGACGTGACCTCGCCAAAATGGAGCTCAGAGTACCGGGCCGCCAGCGATGCAAACACCGGCGCCACCGCGCCAAGGCCCACCGAGCCGGTCGCAAAGTCAATCTGGTCGCGATCCGGGTCCTTGGTCTTGCTGGGGTACGACTGGAGCTGCTTGTAGACCCGCAAGTTGGGCAGATAGCTCCGATCAAGGTTTCCCAGCAGATACTGGATGGCGTGGAACGTGGGCGAGCCGTGAGGCTTCACGGCGATTCGATCGTCGGCGCCGAGCTCGCTGAAGTACAGCGCGGTCAGGATTGAGACGATGGACGCTGAGGATGCTTGATGACCGCCGATCTTGGAATTGTCGAGATTCGGGCGCACGTTGTTGGCGTGGTGGACCATGTTGGTGGCCAGCCACAGCACGCGACGCTGGATTGACTCGAGGACAGCGAGTTCATCGGCAGAGATGTTCGCCGCGTGGGTCCGCTCGATCGTGAGCACAATCCCCTCCGGGGTGCGCGTGTACGTGTCTAATAGCTCACGGGCAGACTGGCCGACCGGAGCAGGTTGCTGGAGCAGATTATAGGTTCGACCGCCATCACCGCCTCAGGTACGCTCATGCCCGTTCCGGAGGGCTGCCTCCGCTTGTCGCGCTAGAGCAAAGCAGGCCTCCTGCAGTCTAGCCGCAAACGCGCCCGCGGACTCGCTTTGCTCCATCCGCATGGGCTCGCCAAACGCTATTGCTAGCGGCGCGCGGGTGATCGCGAGCGGAACACCCCCGATCACGATGCCCTTGTGGTGGTCCACGGTTGGGGGGATCAAGTCCTCCGTCCCGGCCGTGCCGAACGGGACTACCGCGGCGTCTAGCGCCTGGGCCAGCACCGAGACTCCCGGCTTGAACCTGGCCGCGGGGTCATTTGCTGCCTCGAGCTCGGGCTCCACGTGCTGACCCTGCGGAAAGATCATGATGGCACTTCCCCGTTCCGCCAATCGCGCCAACCCCCGCAGGCTGGCATCTCGCTGCCGATCCTGGTGCAGCGCGTAAATCCCCCACGCGATCCGGGCGTAGTTGGCGAGCACGCCTGCCCGGGCAACACCGCCCGCCCATGCCGCCACAACGAGACGAGAGTCCAGGCCGTGGGCCGGCGAATGCGCCAGGCCATAGCGGACCAGCGGGTGGTCAGCGAAGCTGTGGTGGGTACCGGCCAGGATGACACGCTGAGGCAGATTTGCCAGATGCTCGGCGCCGATGACTGAGATCCGCCGCGCCGCCAGCCTGAACAACACGTCAAAGGGAAAGCCAATCCAGCGAAATACACGTCCCCACGTATACGGCCAGAGCGGCTGCTCCACGGGCACACCACCCCCATCAGGGCCGGCAACCGCCTCATCCGAGCCCAGCGGCGGAGCCTGAGACATGACTTCCCGAACCTCCGCCACCGTCATGTCTGGACGCAAGTCAGCGTCGCTCACGGCACGTCCCGTTTTCTCCTCCAGGGCGAGCGCTAGCTCTACCAGCATCAGGCTGTCCAACCCAAGCTCCGCTAGCGTCTGCTGGGGGCCGGGAGCGCCCGAGCGCGCCACAGCGGCTATCGCCTGTCCAATCGGATCGTCCGCGGCTAGCGTGGCGTCCACCACCGCCGCCGCGTGCACGGCCTCCGGCGCCGGCAAGAGGTGCCGCCGTACTTTGAGGGTGTTGGTGCGCGGAAAATCCGGATCTGGCCACCAGGACGCGGTGGCCACCCGCTGGTGCAGCGCCAGCCGACCGTTGCTCTCCGCCACAATCGTGCGTACGTCCAGATCTCGCGAGGCGGGGGCGGTGGGGAGCAGGTACGCGTGGAGCGTGGCGCCGCCGCCGGCGCCCGGCACCAGAATCACGGCCGCGTCTGACACGTGCGGATGGTGCCGTAGCACGTCCTCCACATCTCCGGGCCACACGTTCATACCGGAGGGCAGGACAATGAGCTCCTTGGCACGCCCGGCCAGCCTGATGTTGCCTTGAGGGTCAATGGTGGCAAGGTCGCCCGTGGAATACCAACCGTCGTGCAGCGCCTCCGCCGTCCGCTCCGGGTCCTTCCAGTATCCGCGCATCACGTTTGGACCGTAGACCTGAAGCTCGCCGTCCGCACTCAGCCGCACCTGTACGTCACGGATGGGCCTGCCCACGCTCCCCAGCGGCGTGGAGCCGTCGGGCGCGCCGCATGCCACCACCGGAGAGCACTCGCTCGCGCCGTAGCCCTGAACCACTCGGACGCCCAGCCGCTCCCAGAGACGCTGGGTCTCCGGCGGCAGCGCGGCCCCGCCGGAGGCCACCATGACCAGGTGTCCGCCAAGCTTTCTGTGGACCGCGAAAAACAGCGCGCGCCGGGCCCGCAAGGGCAGGCGGTCCGCCAACGCCATCATCCCCTCAAAGACCCGAGGCGACAGCTTGGCGCGTAGCTGGGTCTCTAGCGTCTGCCCCATCAGCGTGAAGAGCTGCGGCACCGCGATCATGTGGGTGATCCGCTGCTCGTTGAATACCCGCAGAATGTCTGGTCCGCGGCGACTGGGAACGTAGTGGATCGCTGCTCCGCGCGAAAGTGGGTACAGCAGCCCGCCTGTCAGCTCGAATAGGTGAGACAGCGGCAGAATACTGGCCAGCCTGCAGCTTGGGTCAACGGGGATGTTGTCCGACAGGACATTGACCTGAGAGCAGAGATTCCCATGGGTGATCATGCAGCCCTTGGGATTGCCCGTGGTGCCAGAGGTGAACACGATCGCCGCCAGGTCCTGCGACGGTCGGGACCAGGGGCTCGCCGCCACCTCGGAACCTGTCGTAGCCGGCTCCCACCATTCGACCACCAGATCTGTCCGCGCCCAAGCTGGGCGTTCCGAGACTCCCGCCACGATGAGCCGCGGCTCAACGAGGTCGATGATCCGCGCCGCCGCCTCCGGATTCATTTCGCGATCGAAGGGCACGACAATGGCACCCAGCTTCCAAAGCGCAAAGTGGTACACGGGCGTGCGCCAATCGCTCGGCATCCACAACACCACGCGGTCCCCCTCGAGGACTCCGCGATCGGCCAGTTCCCTGGCCAGCGCATCAGTGGCCGCGAGCAGCTCCCGGCTATTCAGCGTACGCCAGGCGAGACCCTGCTGCGAGCCCAGCGCGATCGCGTCAGGATACCGTCGCGCGCGCTCCACAACGAGCTCATACAGATGCCCAAACACGGTAACCTCCCGAGCACCGCGTGAGACCGCGCCGGACGGGGAAACACGTTCCTACGGGACATGCCCCCTCGGCGCGCACGCGCCGCGCCGCAATTTGGAAGTGTAGGCCATCCACGTGTGTTTTCTATCGCGGCTGCTCCAGGAGAGCGCAAGTCTTAATCAGCGACCGGCACTGTGCTATCCTCGATAGGACGGGGGTTTATGACTGTGAACGTGTTGACGCGAGTTTTCTTGGCATGCGCGCTGGTGGCGGCGGTGGGCGCGACCCACGCGGGCAATGCGCTAGCCAGTCCTCCAGCCGGCCTGACCTCCGGCCTCGAGCGCGTCCTTGCCGACTCCGCGTCGACAGCGCCGGTGCTGAGCGAGGGGTACCAGAAGCTGCTGGACTTCTTCGTGCTACCGCTGAAGTCGGGAGACATTCTGGATGCGGCCTGGGATGCCGGGGTAACGGCGCTGTCGCAGGCGGGAGCGGGGGCGCCGACGGGTGACCGCCCACGGTTCTCGAATCAAAAGGACGCAGACTGGAAGACATTCGCGGAAAGCTACGCCGAGCTGGTGCAGCTCGCGGACGGGAAGCTGGACCGCGCCATCCTGGACCGCGTGATCCTCGCCGGGATGGCGGCGTCCGCTCACGAGAACCACACGCGGTTCATCTCCAAGGAGCAATTCAAAGAGGCCCAGTCAGCCATCAGCAACAACGTCCGGTACGGCGGTATCGGCGCAAGGTTCAACCGCGAGCTGGTGGTAATCGAGGTGTTCGACGGCAGTCCCGCCGCCAGGCAGGGCCTCCGGCCCGGCGATCAGCTCTTACAGGTAGACGGTGCCTCAGTGGAAGGCCAGACCCCCACGGAAGCGAGCGCGCGCGTGCGCGGGGAGATCGGCACCAGCGTGACGCTCACCGTGCGGCGCAGCGGCGAGCTGGCCTCCCTCGCGTTCACCCGCGAGGAGATCAAGTTGGACTGGCTGGTGGCGCGGGTCTCAGACGACGGCATCGGGTTCATGACGGTGCGTCAGTTCCCGTCTCCTCAGGCAATTGGTGCGTTCAATAAGGCCATTGAGACCTTCCAGGCCCAGGACGTCTCCGCCCTGGTCATCGATCTTCGCGGCAACTCGGGTGGATCCGTGGACACAGGCGAACAGATGCTCAGCCGCTTCATCAAGTCAGGACCGCTCTATCAGCGGATCGACCGTCGAGGCGGGCAACGAACGGTGCAGGCCTTTGGCGACCACTGGGGCAAGAACGTACCCATCGTCGTGCTTACGGACGGCGGAAGCGGATCGATGAGCGAGATCTTCGCCGCCGCGATGCAGGAAAACGGCGTGGCTCGCGTCCTGGGCACGAAGACCGCGGGCAGCGTTGCCGCCTCTGTCTACCACCCACTGAGCGACGGCTCCGCCATGCAGATCGCCCACTCCCTGATCAAATCTAGCCAGGGCAAGACGCTGGACAATTCCGGGCTGGAGCCTGATGAGGTGGTGGAGCTGGACGCGGCCGCATTGCGTGCGGGCCGAGACACGCAGCGCGAGGCCGCGGTTGACTACCTCAGGCGCCAGGTAGGCATGGCACGCGCCAGCTCCGCCACGGAATAGGGGTGTCCACGGGATCCGCAGCGGAGTCCGCTGACCACTCCTCGCCGCCAGTTCCGCCGATCAGCCCACGGGAGCGGGCGATGTTCTACGTGCGGCTGGTCGCCGGTGCGCTCCTGATGTACCTGGGCATAGCCCACTTGCTGGATCAGGTGAGCGTTCGCGACGCGCTCGTACGGCACGCTGTGTGGCAAGCGTGGCCTCTCGTAGGCGGATACTCCGCACTGGAGCTCACACTACGGCTGGCGGCGCTGGAGTTCTTCCTGGGTGTCTTCGTCTTCGGCGGCCTGCTCACGCGATTTCTGGCGCCAATCTCCGCGCTGGTCACCGCGGCGCAGGTTGTGGCGTTGCAGGCTGACGCATATCTCGGTGCCTGGCTGGCCACGGTCGCCGCCGCGGCCGTGAGCGTGTGGGGCGGCGGACGCGGGACCATGGATTCTTCTCTTGGTCGCATGCAGCGGCGTTCGATCGAGCGCGAGGCGGAGCGCACGCGATTGCGCGCCGAAGCGCGCGAGGCCAGGCAACGTGCCAGTGATGAGGCAACGGGCGAAGCGTGACGTGATCGCGCCTACAAGGCACGCGCAAATAGGAAGGGGCGGCGATCAGAGTGATCGCCGCCCCTTCCTGTTTGCCCGGTACGGACACGCGGGCGTTACGAAGCCCGGGCGATCTTTGGCGGCCGTCCCCGCCTTGGGCGAAGGTCCTCGGCGGAAAGCGGTCGGCGGTCCACCCAGACATCCTCCGTATCCTGCAGCCAGAGCCGTCCTGAGCAGTACGGGCAGCGCATCTTGCGGACCGCGTCCACGTGGGCGGGGTTTCGTAGCTTGATGGAGCCGGCCTCCAGCACCCGATCTTTCGGGCCCTGGGCCGTCGCAATGGCTCTCGTGCACAAAATGCAGGTCAGGTCTCCTCGGACCTCCCAAGCGGTCAGCGCACTTACATCCGTCAACATGGGTTCCCTCCTTGGAGGCTCGGACGAATCGGTGCCGAGTCGAGATTCCTCTGGACTGACCAGAGTTTCTCAGGTGCACCTAAGCGTCAGGTGAGCCCAACATAAAGAACAGATAAGGATTCCTCGGCCCCGTGATCTCCGCTTCCCTGCTCGCCACGGCCCGAGATACCCAGATAATCGGCAGTCCACGCCCGGCCAACAGCCCCCGAGCAACGGCCCATACTGGCTGCTATAGTCCCAGCCAACCTTGCGCCAGCAATGAGGAAGCGAGCCCCATGAGCGGCATCAGAGTCATCAGGCCCAGTGAGCGGTCCCGCTCATCTACGCAGACCAGCGGGATGGTTCGTGAGTCCGGCGTGGCACCGGACACCACCGGCTCCCAGACCATCTGGTCGGGCGTGGTCACCACACCGCCCGGCGTCGCCTCCGGCGTGCACCACCACGGCGACTGCGAGAGCGCCATTTACGTTGTGCGAGGTCGTGCTCGATTTCGCTTCGGCCCAACGCTGGAGCACGTCGTGGACGTGGGCCCGGGGGACTTCCTTTTTGTCCCGCCAAACGAGGTTCACTCAGAAGAGAACCTGAGCCAGACCGACGATTTCGAGATGGTGGTGTCGCGCGGCTGCTCCACCGCCGTGACCGTAAACGTGCCGGATCCCCGCGGCAGCTAGTAGCGCTGCCGGTCAGCCGGTATGGAGGGCCACGGCCCCAGCCGCGACTCCATCACGCGCTGGAGCGGGCTGCCTGGCGTCTAGCAGGCTGGACGGCAGCGAGACCACAAACGTCGTGCCCTGATGCGGAGAGCTCTGCACGACGATCGTGCCGCCATGTTCTTCAACGATCCACCGGGCAATCGCAAGTCCCAGCCCCGTCCCGTCGCGGTCCCCGGCCGCGGAGCGCGTCCTGCTGGGGTCCGCCCGGTAAAAGCGGTCGAAGACGTGGGGCAGGTCACGCGGATCAATGCCCTCGCCACTGTCTGACACCCAGGCGCGTGCGTGGCCACCTTCCAGACGGGCCCCAAGCGTGATCGCGCCCTCGGCGGGTGTGTATCGAACCGCGTTGTCAACCAGGATCAGCAGCATCTCCTTGAGGTAGTCCGCGTCACCCATGACGCCTATTGGCCCGTCAAGATCCAGTTGCACGCGGTGCTGCTTGGCCAGCGCCAGCAGGCGCGCCTGACGGAACACCTCCTCAACCACGCGATCCAGCGCCACCGGCTTCAGCCGATCAATACGCAGGCCAGAGTCCGCGCGCGCCAACGTCAACAGGTTGCCAACGAGCCGGCTCAGCCGCTCTATCTCAGCCAGGGCGTCCGCCATGGCCTCCTCGCGGTCGCTACGAGATAGGGCCTCGCCAGCACGCTGCAGCAGATCCAGGTTCATCCGAATGGTGGCCAGCGGGGTCCGAAGCTCGTGTGAAGCGTCCGCGACGAACCTGCGCTGCGATTCCAGTGCCTGCTCGGAATCCTGGTACGCCTCCTGCAGGCGATCGAGCATCTCGTTGAATGTCGCCGCCAGACGGCCCACCTCATCCCGTGGGGGGAGCTCCGCGACGCGCCTGGCAAAGTCCCGCCGCTCGCCGATCTCCCGCGCCCCCCGCGTCAATCTGTCGATAGGCCTCAACGCCACGGTAGACAACCACCAGCCGGCCGCCACTGCCACCGCCAGTGTGATTGCGCCCACCACCACGACGACGATCTTCAGCCACCCCAGCACACCTTCGATTTCGCTGAGCGCGCGCCCAACCTGGACCACGCCGAGCGCACGGTCGCCGATGCGCGGGGCAGGATCGATCGGCGCATACAACACGCGTACCCGCGATCCGCCCACGATCTCCGTACGAAGCTCAACCCGACGCGACATGACGCGGGCCACCGCGCGACGGTCCACCGGCAAGCTCGTATCTCCCAGGTTCGAGGACCGCACCAGGATGTCCGCGTCGGAGTTCACAAGCTGTACAAAGAGCCCGGGCGAGGCAAACACATCAACGTTCGGCGGGTTCACCTGAAAAGCCACCGGACCCAGGCCCGGGCCCGTGGTTCCTACAACCTGGACAGATGTGGTGCCATTGATCTCCTGCGCCTGAGAGGCGAGATTCTCATCAACTTCGCGCAGGAGAAACGTCTCCAGGGCGGCGTAGATGAGCGCGTCGGAGATGAGTGCGCTGGTGGCAAAGACAAACGTGTACAGCAGCGCCAATCGCCAGCGGATCGACGACATTGCAAGCCACATGTGACGCACGATCCGGACGAGTCTGACCCTACGAGTCATTCGCGCAGCACGTACCCAGCCTGGCGTACGGTGTGGAGCAGGCGGGCGCCGCCCCCCGCCTCCAGCTTCTGCCGAAGCTGCCCAACGTAGACCGGTACGAGATTCGATTCACCCTCAAAATCGTAACCCCATACCTGCTCCAGGATGTAACTATGCGGCAGCACACGGTTGGGATGGCGCATGAACAGCGCCAGCAGGTCGAACTCCTTGGTGGTCAGGCGGATCGGGCCTTCGCCCCGGCGGACCTCACGGGACCCGGTGTCCAGCGTCAGGTCCGCAAACCGGTAGACGGCGCTCGGCGCATCACCCTGCTCAGACTCCCGCCGCCGTAGGCGCGCGCGCACGCGCGCCAGCAGCTCCTCAACAGCGAACGGCTTCACCAGGTAGTCGTCAGCGCCGGCCTCCAGACCGGCTACTCGGTCAGGCACCGCGCCAAGCGCCGAGATCATCAGCACCGGTACGCCGCCGCCAGCGTGCAACCGACGTGCCACCTCCAGGCCGTTGATCCCCGGCAACAGCACGTCTAGCACTACCAGGTCTGGCGGCTCGTCGCGCGCCATTTGGAGCGCCGCCGTACCGTTGGAGGCCACTCTCACGCGGTAGCCCTCGTACGCGAGCACGCGACGTATCGTCGCTACCAACCGCTCATCGTCCTCCACCACCAGAATGGTGGTGGTGGGTTCAGTGGCTGCCATGCCGCACATTGTAAGACGGCGCCGCGTGGGCCGGGGTGGGGGGCGATCCCGCCACCCCGTCTCAACTACGGCACCAGGCTGGCGCGGGTGATGTGCCCCTTGTCCTGCTCCGCCATCACCTCGTTCACCTGGTCCAGCGGGAACTTGTGCGAGATGATCTTGTGGAACGGGTACTGTGCTCGTTTGGTGGTGAGGAGGTTAACCGCCTCTCGGAGATGGCGCGGCTCGTACACGTGGATGCCGAAGATGGACGCGTTATTGGTCACCCAGAACGATGGGTCCGCGGCATAGGTGAGACCCGGCGAGATGTTGCCGATCTCCACGTAACGCGCGCCCTGAGCCATCATCTTCATGCCCTCTTCAACCACCGACGGGAACCCGGCCACGTCCACCACAACGTCAGCACCCCAGCCGCCGGTCAGCTCCTTGACCCGCGCGGCCCGATCGTCCGGGGTCTTCGATTCGCGCATGTCGATGATGTCTGTGGCGCCAAATCCCTCCGCCAGGTCCAGCCGCTCAGCCACCCCGTCCACAACGATGACGCGACCGGCGCCCCGCTCCCGCGCCACCGCGATGGCGTACATCCCCAGGCCACCGGCGCCCTGGATGACCACCGTCTCGCCCATCGTCAAGCCGCCAATGTCGAGCCCGCCGACAACCTGCGAGAACGCGCAGTTGACGCCCGCCAGCATCTCCTCGGAGATCGTGGGGTCGTCAATTCGAAACATGGTGTGGTTCGGTCGGAGGTAGAAATAGTCTCCGAAGCCGCCATTGAAATGTGGCCACTGGTCACAGCCCACGGCCGTGTGTGCGTATCGCTGAGGGCAGGCACGCGAGCGGTCATTCAGGCAGTTCTTGCAGCGCCGGCAGGGGAAGAAGTACTGAAAGACGACCCGATCTCCCACCTTCACCGGCTTACCATCGGAATCAGTCTTCAGCCCATCACCCAGCTTCTCGATGAAGCCGGTCATCTCGTGCCCAACGTGTCGCGGGAGGGCCCAATTTCGCTTTCGCGGATCCAGCTCACCCCGCCAGACGTGTAGGTCCGAACCGCACACATTCGCCAGCGTGATGCGGATGAGCGCTGCCCCAGGCTCTGGATCCGGCACGGGGAACTCGCGGATCACCAGCGGTGCTCCCGCCTCTTCCAGCACGACCGCGCGGCCCATGGTCACCACTTTCCAACCTCCTCCGCGGGCCTCACGGCCGACCGACGGATAGACCCGCGGAGGGTACCATAGAGTGAGGCGGACCAACGCGGATCCAGCCCTGTCTGGCACTCACGTGAACGACGGCTGCTCGTGTGCGAGCTCACCAGCGTAGCCACGCTGGCAACGGGCCCGGCTCGCCGGTTGGCCGTCTGAGCAGGTCACGCGCGAGCGATGAGCCACGCGCCAATCCGCGGGGCCACGCGATGGCGCCGATACCAACCCAGCCGATGGCGCTCAGGACCAGACCAACCCGGATAGAGGCCGGCTCAAAACGTAGCTCCACGGTATGCTCGCCCTTCGGAATGGCAACACCTCGGAACAGGTAGTTCGCCCGCCAGACCGGCGTCTCCACGCCGTCCACGTACGCCCGCCAACCGGGGTAGTACGTGTCTGTCAGGATCACAAATCCGGGCTCGCTGGCAACCGTCCTGAGTTCGACGACCTCATTCGAATAGTGCTCGATGTGCGCATGACCGGCAGCCGGCTGCCTGTGGTTCGCGGGCTCGGCGAACTGGTCGCGCCTGGCGTGGACCAACGCGTCCCACTCCTCCGGATCCGATCCGAAGGCCTCCCATATCCACTCTTCCGCGGGCGGCTCCAACAGTAGCTGGCGTCGCAAGTCGAAGCCCCGATCAAGCATGCGGACGAGCGACCAGTCGTCGGGCTCAACGATGACGGCGTCCGAAGTCACGAAGGCTCTAGGGAGGACTTCGCGGTTCTCGTAGATCGCCACCTGGGCATCCTCAAACACTAGCTGGTACTTGGCCCGGTGGTGTCGCAGGATCGAACTGGTGCGCCCGGCCGCCCCATTGCCCAGGGCAAGTCCGACGAGACGCACCATGCCGCTGCCAATGGTCACCCTGGCATCTACCCGTTCCACCACGCGCTCACGGACCAGCGGGATATCTGCCGCGTACACGGTGCGCGGATGCACCCCGCCGAACGCATCTCGTGCTTCCCAAACGTACGCCGCGCGGGCGCCGGTCGTCGACCCGAGACCTGGCACGTCCACGCGCCCCTCCGCGGTGTCTCTCCCCAGCGTGGCGTGCACCACCTCCGGCGGTTGCGAGCCCCCTGCCACGGCGAACTCAAGAACGCGCTCCCCGGCGGGCACTCCGGCCACGTCCTCCACGTACGAGAGCACACGCAGTGCATCCGCGTCAGTCCGGCCCACTCTGAAGCTCTCCGCGCCCAGCGGGCTGCCCGCGGCGCCCAGCAACAGCGGACTGTTGGGCTCAAAGAGCACGTCGCGCGCGGAAACACGGGCAGTGCGGCTCTTCGACTCAATGACGTAGCGGCCCTGCCATAGGTCAAGAAGCTCGTCGTCCACCTCATTGACGCGCGTCCAGTATCGCTCCATTCGACGCGTGGGCAGCGAGCTATAGCCATATGTCTGAGAGATCCCAAACTGGAGCGGCCGATTGGTGACCATGGCGTCCGCGCGGCCAATCGTGAAGGCCCGCCAATCGCCGCCCCGCGCCGTGAGGAAGCGCATCGGGCCGGTGCTGCTCGTCAGCGTCTCGATCGACGCCGTTGGGTGGAAGGCATGCGCCACGAACAGCAGCTCGGCCAGCGAGAGCGTCAGAAGAGCCCCCCGGATAGGCAAATTCAGCGTTCGCCGCCTCAGCCAGAAGACGCCGGCCGCAACGACCGTGCCGGCGCTCAGCAGTGACAGGAGCATGCCCGGATGGTCGAGACTCAGGGCCAGCAAGAGGCCACGCTGCGCCGTCTCGACGGTGATCCCGGGGTCATGGCGGGGAAAGCTGGACAACCAGGTCTCCATGAGTTGTCGCGTCTCGCCGGGGAACTGGCGAACCAGGACAGCCGCCGTGGCGAGCCCCGCCAAAACGGACAGCGCAACCCCCACGACGACAGGCAATGCCTGTGCGGTGCGTCTGGGGCGGACGCCGCGAAACGCATCAAGGCCCACACCAGCGAGCGTGGCCAACACAAGCTCTGTGAGCAGTCCGTAGCGAGCCGGCACCCGCATTGAAGAAAATCCCGGCAACTGGCTTAGCGGCTGATAGAGATCAACGGGGGCGTGCTGCGCGAGCGAGAGAGAGACCGAGAGCAACCCCACTGCAAGGAGCGGAACGGTGGCCCGTCGCGGGCCAGCCCAGCAACCCAGCGGCACCAGCAGCAGTGCCACCACACCCACAAAGGTGGATGTCTCCCAGTAAGGGTGAGCCGCCCACGCCGCCCGTGGTTCCGCGCGGAAGAAGTGCGGCAACAGCAGCGTGATCAGATCTGGCGGTGTGAGCGATCCGCGAGAAGCGGCATCGTACGGAAGCGCCCCCGCCCGAGATGAGTGATACCCGAGCTCGTACGTAGGAATGAGCTGAACCGCGGCGCCGAGCAGACCCATGCAGCAGATCGCGGCCAGCGTGAGGACCGGCAGCAGAATCCCGTGGCTCCAGAACGCGCCGGCGCCTCCACCACCGAGAGTGAACGCCACGGCCCGCGCCATAGTGTAGGTCCCTAGCCCCACCAGCACGACCAGCAGGATCTGGGGGTGCAAGCCAAGCCCAGATAGGGCCAGCGCGGCTCCACCCACCGCTAGCCAAGGCAGCGCTCGGCGCCGGGTGATCGCGCGATCCGCCGCTCCAAGGATGAATGGCAGCCACGCGGCGCTGCGGAGGATATTCGGGTGATCGAGATGCCCGACCATGAACGCGCCAAGGCTGAACGACGTGGCCGCAAGAACGGCGCCCAGGCGCCCCACGTCCAATCCGCGAGCGAACCAGAACGCGCCTCCCGCCGCGATGAAATAGTGCATGGATCGCACGGCGAGAAAGGCCGAGTCTGGCGGACTCGCAAGAAGTGAGAGGAGCGTCAGCGGATAGAAGAGCCCAATCTCGCCATCGGCGACGATCGGGTATCCGCCGAACACCAGGGGGCACCAGAGCGGAAACCGCCCCGCGGACAGTTCGGTGGCAACCCAGAACGTGAGCGGAAAATAGAACGCTGTCGTATCGCGTTCATGGCCATAGGTCCCCGCCACCACCGCGCGCCCAAACAGGCCGGTCAGCGCGAGCGCAATGATGACGTGTGCTGCCGCGTCCCGCGCCCGTGACTGGGTGTGGGCGCGATACCATGGCATCCCAGCCACTCGCGCTCACACCTCCAGATTCACACCAACTCAGACCAGTCGCGCTGTGGCCCGGCGCCTCGGAGCGCCTGCGCGCATGCGGCAACCGAACCGGCAGAAGCGTAGCGCACGCAGTCCCAAATGTAAAGACTCTTAACAATTGGCAGCAACGATTCCGGCCAGGCGGGCATGAGGCGCCGATGTGGGGCAGCTTCGCGCGGCGCGGACACCCGCGGATGTTCCGCCGCGGCCGTCGCCGGCGGTTCGGTGACGCCAGGGTATGACAGACCTAGGGAGCCAGGTACTGCGCCGCGACCCAACCGGCTGCGCCGGCGCGATCACGCACGTTCTTCCACACGCGTCCGCCGACCTCCTGGTCCGGTCCGATCGTCTCCACGAGGACTCCCTCTGGGAGCAGCTTGATGCGCCGACCCGTGGGGGAAGGTTCGGCGCGCAGAACCAGGCCGGCACCATCAGTCCGCGCCACTTTCAGCGTAGACGTCGATGGCGGGTCAGCGGCCGGCGGGGCACCGGGGGACGAATCCGCGGCGGCCGTGGACACCACGGCGCTGGTGTCGGCTACGAGCGGGGGGATCTCTGGCACGGTTGCCGCGGGAGGCGTGGCGCTCGGGGCGGATGGTGGAGCGGCAGCGGAGCGCGCGGCGCTCGCCGCGGCCCTCTCGGTGTCTTCTTCCCGCATCCGCTTGAACGCTTTGTATGCTGCCCGTGGCGAGTGATCCTTGTTCAGGATGGCAAACCACGGCATCCCGTCTTGCGGCCCGGTGTGATAAGGCGACGTGCTGGCATCCAGATTCGAAAGCAGCAACCCACCAAGCCACGGCCAGTTTGCTCGCCCGTACCGGTACGCGCGCACGATGTACTCAGCCTGGCGCTCCGCCGACACCCGCATCCAGTCGTACTGGCCCATGTGCTTCCCGCCGTCCAGCAACCAGCCAAACTCGGTGCTCCAGATGGGCGTCTTTGCGTCGCCGGCGTCCACCATGATTTGACGATAACGCTCGTTGCGACGGAAACAGATCTGACAGGCTGCTGGGTCTGCCTCTGGCTCAAAGTTCCCACCGTAGTTGTGAGCCGCGAGCGCATCCATATTCCCGCGGAGGCCAGCCGCGTACATCCCGCGCAGAAACTCGAGGTCATCCACCTCCGCGGCGGGTGAGAGACCGCCGGCCAGGACCAACGCATCCGGGTCGCCCCGCTTCACCCCACGATAGGCAGCCTTGACGTACGCCGTGTACGCCGAGGCAGACGGCGGACCGCCCCACTCGAACGGAAGATTAGGCTCGTTGAGAATCTCGTATCCGGCCACCCTTCCCCGCGCGTACGTAGCAATCGCCTCGTAAAAGCTGGCAACCGCGTCCAGGTTTGCTCCCGCGGGAGAACCACCAGCCCAGTCAGGAACTCCGTCCACGCGCAGGACTAGACTCATCTCCTCCGCGTTCGCCGCCTTGAGGAGGTTGTCCAGATCGTTCTCTCGAGTGTCCGCCCAGGTGTATCTGCCGCGTTTGGGCTCCACTCGTGGCCACTGCAGCATCATTTTGGCATGGGTGAAGCCCGCCTCTCGGGCCAACTGCATGCTCCGCGGGTTGGTGGTGTCAACAATCACGCCGTGGGCAGGCTCGGACGCTTGAGCGGTGACCACGATCATGGGGCAAAATGCGCTCGAAGCCAGCGCGATCGCCGCGACCACCAGATTCACCCGCACAGCATCTCCTCGCGGCATCCTAGCTCCGGACCGGGCGCCGAACGCAGCGCCAAATCGCCAGCCGACCACCGTCCGCCACATCTACCGACTTCTCAAACGGACGGTGACGCCACCGGACGCGGCTACTCTCCGCTGGGAACGATCGCCCCCAACACCCACTTCACGGCGCCGCAGGCCGGCTCGTAGACGTGGCAGCCTATCTCCACCAGGTCAGTGAATGTCGCCGCCACGTAGAACTTCAGCGCCTTGCCCAGGAAGCACGCGAGCGCAAACCTGAAGGCCGAGTACCGCATGACCCCCGCTGCAAACCCAATGGCATCAAACAGCGGGTTCGGAATGAACGCGAAGAACGCGACGCACCAGAAACCGTACGTGCGCATCCAGTATTCGGCTTTGTCAAACCACTTCCCGCGGGCGATGAGATCCCGACCGCTCACGCCAACCAGGTAGCCAGTCAGCTCACCCAGGGCCGCCGCGACGCCCGACGTTCCAGCTAGGAGCCACGGATCCAATCCACCATCAACGTGCGCCCGCCACACGATCAGGAGGTACGGGATGGGCAGGATGAAGCTTGCCGTCGCGACGAACACGACCACGGCGACACCGAGGTAGCCCCAGGCGCCGACTTTGTCCCACGGAATCGGGATGAAGAGGAACACCGCGCTCAGCCCGGCCAGCGCGCACAGCGTCAGCAAAAGCCGCACCGCGGACCGGCGCTGAGCTCCCTGCTGGCCTCCTGAGGAGACGGGACTCACCGGCTCGCCGGCACCCTCTTCGGGGTCACGAGCATCGCGGAGCCGTGCAACCGATCAGTTCACTCAACCTCGTACGCCGACCATACGTCACGAGCCGTCCAGCGTGGACGGCTCGCGGCGATTATAGGCAGCAACACCAATGGTGGCACAACGAATGTCTCGCCACCGTCGCACCGGCACCGGAAGGGGTCGGTTAGGTGCTGGCCCCGGCCTGCTGCCAGATGGCGCGCAGTGGATCCTTGCCATCGTCGATGGCGGCGAGACCCTGACGACTCATCTCGTCCGCTGGGTCCAGATCGCGCGCCCGGCCCCAGTGCTCTTTGGCACGCGAGATCCTGCCCCGATAGGCGTATTCAAATCCCAACAGGGTATGCGCGGGCGCCAGGTCTGGATTGAGCCGAGCGGCCTCCTCCAGCTCAGCCAACGCGGCATCGCCCTGATCGAGCGCGAGATACAGCCGACCCAGCGTCAGCCGCAGCTCGGAATCCCGCGGATACCGGCGCACCAGCCGCTCCGCCTTCTGAAGCTCGCGCACGTCAGCAAGCTCACCATCATCCAGAGAGGCGTCCTGCGCGGCCGCGACTTCCAGGTGCGCCAGCGCCAGATTGAGTTTTCTGGCCGCGACCAGCGCCAGCCCTAGCTGCCAGCGGACCTTCGCATCGTTCACGTCTTCCTCGAGCATCGCACGCAGCTCATCCACGTCAGCCGCCGTGGGCAGCGGCTCAACGGGACGCGGCATTCGCTCGATTGACGCTACAGTTGGCGCGGGGGATGTCTCAGTGACTGGAGCGGGACTGATGGACAGCTCAAGCGGGCTGTCCTCTGGTGAGCGGCGCCGCAGCCAGCGCAATGCTGACGGCAGGAAATCGCCACCCCCCATCAGTTTCCCGAGCATCCCAATCCCTCCTGCCCCACAACCAGAGACCCTCGGCCAGACACGCCAGGTCAGGGGCTGAACAGCTTATCAACCCCGCCCGGGCACGTCAACCTCAGGCGATTGTTAAGACGTCCTTACAATTCTACCGCATGGCCAGGCGGCCGTCTATCCGGAGAAAGGGCACGAGTGCGGGAACCAGTGAAGTGCCCACACCATCCTCCAGAACCCGAACACCCGGCCTTCGCAGCCGACGACTACGGATCCGTACCGTGTTGACGCGCGGCGGCGCCGGGAGGATCCTGGCGCCCACAATTGGACTCCTGATGGTACTCGCTGCCGCCCTCCCCCCACGATTGCACACGGACAGCGCATCACCCCGTTCCCAGGCGTACCGCGAGCTGGCGACACGGATTCAGGCAGCGACCTGGCAGAAGCTCGCATTTCTGGACGGGGCACCCAGTTGCTCCTCCGCATCCAGAGTCACCTACCGGCGCGATCTCGTCAACACGTCCATCAGCGACCACTGGTACGTGGCACTGCAGGTTCGCGCCGATGCTGCACTGGCGCGACTGAACCGCCCTGACCTGCAGTGCAACGTGCTGAAAGCGGGCGCCTGGATGGAGCCGCTTTGGGACAGCGCACTCGAGGGATTCGCGCCGAGAGCCGATTTGGACGGGACCAATCCAACGGTAGTGGACATATACGCGGATGACAACGCCGTAATCGCGCGGGCGTTCCTAGCGATCGCTCAGTCCGCGCCAACCGCCGCCGGGCGGCAGCGAGCGATTGACAATGCCACGCGCGCGACGGCCTATCTCGCGCCGGGACACCTGTGGGACGACACGTACGGCGGTGGCGTCTGGTGGAACAACCAGCGTGACCGCGAGCGTGAGGGAAAGCCAGGCCAGGCAACAGCACTGTTCGCGCTCGCGGCGGCAGAGCTGTTCGTGGAGACCGGCGAGCCGCGGTTCCGAGACTGGGCAGAGTCTGCGCTCGCATGGCTGCAAGGCAGACTCTGGAGCCCCCATCACCAGCTATACGCGTACAGCGTTGGAGGCGACCCGGCCAACCCCAGAGTTGCACAACGGTACTTTGGCTACGATCAGGCCATAGTGATCCAGACGGTGCTGGCGCTCAACCGCCGCGAGTTCCGGCAGGACCGCCTGGATCTCGCGCGCGCGCTTGCGTCACGGATCGAATTACGATTGCTCCACGCGGACACGGCCGCATACACACTGGAGGCTGACGGACGCGAGGTGTACACCCCGTACGCCGCCTGGATGATCGAGAGCCTCATCGATCTGTACGAGGCAGATGGCGACGCCGCGTGGCTAGCCATCGCGACACAGCGATTCCGCGCGATCGAGCGGCTCATGGATCTGGGCGACGGCTCGTACGCCATGCTGGCATTCCCGTGCGGCTCAAGGCCGGGCATGAACTGCCTACCGGGCGAACGCTACGGCCGGGACACCATCGTGTACGGTATGACCCAGGCAATGATGCAGCAGGTGGCCACGAGGCTCGCGGCAGCGTACGGCACGCGATGAGACCCGCGGCTGACCGCGCGCGACGGGTCACGCCAGCCAGACGCGGCGCCACCATACATGAGACCTGGGAACGGGCATGCGAAAGATCAGGATCACGGCCGGCGAGACTACCCAGCAGGCCACGCTGAATGACACACGGACCGCGTCGCTGATCTGGGACGCCTTGCCATTGGAAGAATCGGGAAGCCGCTGGGGCGACGAGATCTACTTTGGCATCCCGGTTTCAGCCGGCACGGAAGCAGGCCAGCCCGTGGTGGACGCGGGAGATCTGGCCTACTGGGAGCCCGGGAACGCCCTCTGCATCTTCTGGGGCCCTACGCCCGCCAGCCGCGGCGCGGAGATCCGACCTTACAGCCCGGTCACGGTGTTTGGCAGGCTGGATGGTGATCCGCGGGACTTTGACGGATTTCGCTCCGGCACCCCGGTGCGCGTGGAGCGTGTTGAGCCGTAGGTGGCGCCGTCAGCCAAGCAGCGACCGAGTACGGCGGGTGATTGAGCCGTCCTGGATGTACCGGTAGACATTGTCCCCTGGGCACGCTGTGGAGACATGATCACGGTGTCCGGTCACGGGCAGGTCAGGCAAGCTGTACTGCTTGAACACCCACGCGGCAGTCTGACACACGGACGACAACTGCGCCTCTGTGGGTTGCTGCGTTCCGTAGTCGCCAAGCAGACAGATCAGCACGTACCCCATTGCGTCGTAAAAGCGCGACGGGTTCCCCCTCACCGTAGCTGGTCGGCCAGCCCAGACAACGCCGTCTAGGTCTACGAGGAAATGGTAGGCAATATCCTCCCACTCCCGTTCCGGCCCTACGTGAAAGGTCTGGATGTTGCGCAGGTACTGCTCCGGGCCTGGGCGCCCGGAATATGCGCTTCCGGTGTGGTGCACGGAGACACGGGCGGGCGTGTGCGCCACGTAGGGCTGCGCCTGGGGCGCTGCATTCCACGCCTCGCGCGGCCGAACAAAAGGCGGGATCTCTGCCGCGACCAACCTGGGCGGGACGATCGCCCCCGACGGGCGGACGGGCGGCCGAAAGATGGGGACGACACCGTCGTCGGCCGCGCGCACCCGAGAGGCGGTCACGCCGCCGATCAGGCCAAGCGTCGCCGCCGCGGCCTTCAGAAGGCGCCGTCGCGCCTTGCCATCACCGTTCATCGCTGTCACCAGCGCACGTTCGCGCCAGGCGAAGCGTACCCGCAACTCGCGCTCTGTGAACCGCCCGATGTTGGCACGTTCGCGCGGCGACGGGCGTCAGCGCCGTGCGCCGCCGAGGCGAGCGGCATCTGCCTTGGCCTTGGACGCAAGGTCACCCAGCGTAGAGCGGGACTCGGCGGTCTGGTCGTACGCCCCGGAGCGCACCATGTGTTCAACCAGGTCAAGAAGCGCAGGCACCTCCAACGAGGCCGTGCTGGCGACCAGGGAATGATGCGTAGAATCCAGCCAGTCCTTCTGGAACATGTACCGGACGTACGCGCTCCGATCGCGATCCGACCGGCGGACGATGTCTTCTGCCTGCTCCCGCGTCATTGGGCCGGGCTTGCCGCCCGCACCCCGCTCCATGATTCGAGCGATTCGCAATGGCACTGGACACGTGACCAGGAGGCGGAGCGCGTGCGAGACATCTCCCAGTAGCATGCCGGTCCCCCGACCCAGGAACACCACGTTGTCCGCCAGCGCCACATCGTAGACCACGGCACGCAGCAGGACGTTGTAGCGGCGACGGTCCTGGTCCAGCCGCTCCAGAAGACCTGGGCGGCGCTCGAGCAGCTCAGGCGCTGCCGGGTTGATACCGCCGAATCGAGCCGACTCCTCGATGAGCGCTTTCATGTCGAGCAGGCGGTAACCCAGCCGGGTAGCCAGTCCGCGCGCGACGTCGCCGCCCCAGCTACCTTCCTCCCGGGACACCGATATCAGTGCCACTGCGCCCTCCGCGCGCGCCAACGGCGCGACGCGCCGATTGTACCAGAGGCTCCGCCTGCTTCTGACCGGCGGTGAGCCCGCGGTGAACGGAGAGCGATGTCATCCATCCGCCCGTTACAGATCCTCATGTTGGCGCACGCGCAAGCGCTGACGCTGCTCACGGACCGCCTGCCGGATCAACTCCTTGACCTGCTCAGGCTCGGCGACGTCGTGCAGCAACACGCGTGGTGACGTGGCATCGGTGGTCACCACGGACACGTTGCCGATCCCCAGCGCACGCTGGGCGAGGCTCTGCTCTACCGTCACGTCGCGCACGCGCGTCAACTCCACCTCGTCCACGGTGCGACTCAGAAGGCCCTTGACGGTGCGGAGCCGCTCAGAGGTCAACTCATAGTGAACAGCGTGCGCTTCAATGGGATTCAGCACACCGTGTGGCTGACCCTCCCATAGGAGCGCTTCCGCGACCGGTTCAGCGACCGGCACGGCAACCGCCCTGGGCGTCACATCAGGCCGAAGCGGCTTCCCGCACTGAGAGCAGTAGCGGGCATCTGCCCCATGTTCGCTCCCGCACTCGCTGCAAAACGGCATGCGACCACACCTCCTGCACGGGGCTGCCCCGCTGGTTGAGTATAGAGGCGGCAGATGAGCTTGGACGCGAGGAGTGACCGTAGCAGTCGGAACAAAGACTTTCTGTCCGTGACCTTCATGAAATCTTCACTTGCTCAAATGTAGGCTGCGCGGCATGATCACGTGGGTCATCCAAACGAAACGAGCACATGAAGACCACACATCACGGGGCCACACACCGCTTGACACGAGGGGCGGCCCTCGCCGCGGCACTGCTGCTAGGTATAGCGCTCATCCATCCGGCGGCTGGGCAAGCTGACCCACGGGCGTTCCCCCAGACAGGCTTTCGTGTTGACAATGAGCTGATCTGGGACTTCTACAGTAAGCATGGCGGTGAGGCCGCCATAGGCCCGCCTGTCTCGCGGACATTCCTGCTTCGCGGCAGCCCCACCCAGATCTTTGAGCGCCAAGCACTCCAGATCGTCGGCGGCGTCGTTCGTACGGTTCCGATCCTGGATCGTGACTTCCTGCCTTACCCCACACTGGGTGGCGCCAACTTGCCGCCCGTGAACCCGGACATATTCTGGACATCGCCGCCCACGGCCGGAGCAGATCTGCGCACGGCGATGGCCGACTTCGTGCAGAACACCGCTGGCGACTTCTACGACGGCCAGCCCGTGAGGTTCTTCCAGACCCTGATGGAACCCCACACGGGCAGCCGTGAGGAGCGTATCCAGGCCGCCACAGAGATCTGGGGGCTCCCTGCCTCACGCCCCACCCGCGATCCGCTCCAGACGGACATCATCTACCTACGCCTCGAGCGCGGAGTGCTGCGATACGACAGCGCGTGCCGTTGCGCTGAGCCGCTCAAGCTTGGCGCGCTGCTAAGATCGGTCCTGACTCGCCGCGACCTCCCCGGTGATCTCGCGGCAGCCGCGGCGGACAGTCCGCTATTCGGCCAGTACGACCCCGTCACCGGGACGGGCCCCACGAGGCCCGCGGATTTGCCTGAGTCGGCGCTCGCAAACGCATTTGTTTCCGGGAGCAGCGACGGAGCGGTTGCCTCGGCTCCAGCGCCAACGGCCACGGCCGTGGCCACGGCCACGGCGATTCCGCGCGAACCGGCGCCGGCCACGGCCACCGCGACGAAGGCGACCACCGTCACCACCGCCAGAGGGACCACAAGCACCACTGCCGACGCCGCCTCCGCGCAGGCAACGGCTACGCCCGCACCCATCAAGGGAGACCCCAGGAAGCTGGTGCTCAAACTGGACGAGGTGGGGAAGAACGCGAAGCTGGAGGAGAAGGAAAGCGATGGCGACGCGCGACAGATCTCCTACGCCGTCCGGTATCAGCGCCCCCAGACGTTTGGGAACTTCCACTCTGGCCCCGTCACGATCTACTCCAAGGCCATCATCTGTCGCGACGTGGAAACCGCGCGGCAGATCTACGAAGCAGAAGTAAAGCGCAATCCACGACTACCGGAAGCCACGGCGCGCAAGGGCGGAACGGCTGAGTACGACGTGGGTGCTGACGCGTTCGATGTTGGGGATGAGGCGGCCGGCATCACCTTCTGCAATGGCGACTGCAACGCGAACAAGGACATCTACACGCATCACCGGGCAGTATTCAGGGTCGATAGAACCGTGGGCATCGTGTACACGTACGGCCTGGAGGATCCTGAGGGAAACGTGAAGTTCTACAACCGGCTGTTCGTCAGCTACGTCGTGGGTCGCGCCCGCCCGCCGGCTGATCCCTCGGCGCAGCCCACCGGTGAAGAGCCAGACCCAGGCGAAGGCGGCGAGGCGCCCGCCGCGGAATAGGTCAAACCACGATGCCGCCCATCGGAACAGACGGGGCGGCTCCGCGGAGTCCTTGTGAGCATTCGCCTGGCCGGCGTATCATTGGGACTGAGTTGCGAAGCGCCCCAGGGTGTCACAGCACTCCACCACAACGACGCTAGTTCAGGCCGTGGTGAATTACGGCGGGGGCATCCGCCGATGACGCGTGTGCCGCGCGCGTTGCGCCAGGCATTAACCCTCAAGGATCGGCGCCAGCAGCATGCCTTCAACACGAGCACCCAGCACCAAGCTGACCGCCCGCCCGGCAAGTCGCCAGCGTCCGGCTCGGGCTCCCATCGCCGCGGCCGGGCGCCGTCTTGGCCTTGGCCAGGGCGGTCAAGGCCTGCTGGAGTTCGTTCGCGAGCTACGTGCGGAGATCCGCAAGGTCATCTGGCCAACGCGTAAAGAAGCGATCAACATGACCGTTGTGGTCATTGCCATGTCCGCCGCGCTCGGCGCATTCCTGGGAGGCGTGGACTACCTGTTCCAGGAACTGTTCCGGCTGCTGCTGCAGAGCGCCGGTGTTGCCGGCTATTAGGTCCTCGGAGGGGTCATCTGATGCCACGTAGCGCGAGAACCGCCGTAGAAGACGTCGTCCCTGAAGACGTCGTGGCACTCGAGGAGGCGGAAGACGGGGACGAGCAGTCGCTCGCCGACCGCGAAGGCGCGCAGTGGTACGTGATCCACACGTACTCCGGCTATGAGAACAAGGTCAAGACCAATCTGGAGCACCGGGTGGACTCCATGGGTGTCCAGGACAAGATCTACCAGGTGGTGATCCCCACCGAAGAAGAGATCGAGATCAAAGACGGCCAGCGGCGTACTGTGCAGAAGAAGGTCTTCCCCGGCTACGTGCTGGTGGAGATGCAGATGTCGGACGACTCATGGTACGTCGTCCGTAATACCCCGGGCGTGACCGGATTCGTCGGGAGCGGCACCAAGCCAAGCCCCCTCGACGACTCCGATGTGAAGCGCATCCTGAAGCAGATGAAGATGGAAGCGCCAAAGGTGAAGGTGAGCTTCACACTGGGCGAACGCGTCAAAGTGGTGGATGGCCCGTTCACCGACTTTATCGGTGTGGTGGACTCCATCAACGCGGAGCGCGGCAAGGTCCGGGTCCTCGTCTCGTTCTTCGGGCGCGAGACACCCGTTGAGCTTGACTTCCTCCAGGTCTCCCGCATCACCTAGACTCAGCAACGCTCGCCGCTCCGCGCACGGCCTCGCGGCGAGGCCAGAACAGCAAGAGGGAACATGGCCAAGAAGGTACGCGCCATCATCAAACTCCAGATTGACGCCGGCAAGGCCACGCCGGCGCCGCCCGTCGGTCCCGCGCTGGGTCAGCACGGCGTGAACATCATGGGCTTCGTGAAGGAGTACAACGAGCGCACGGCCGCCCAGGCGGGCACCGTGGTGCCCGTGGAGATCACGGTCTTCGAAGATCGCTCGTTCACGTTTGTTCTCAAGACCCCGCCAGCATCAGAGCTGATCAAGAAGGCGCTCAATGTTGACAAGGGTTCTGGTACCGCAGGCCGTGAGACGGCCGGGACCATCCCAAGGTCCAAGGTGAACGAGATCGCCAAGATCAAGCTTAAGGATCTGAACGCCACCACCATCGAAGCCGCGGAGAAGATCATCGAGGGAACGGCCCGCAGCATGGGCGTCACGGTGGGTGACTAAGAGGCAGCCCTTCTCAGACGCTCCGCGCAGACTCAACCCAACCACTCCGCTGGCGGCGACGCCGGCGGCCGGTGGGAGCCTCGGACAGAGGCGTTAGCACCACGGGAGGTACACATGGCAGGAAAGAAGTACGAAGACGCGCTCAAGCAGCTAGACCGCGCCAGGCTCTATGAGCCACAGGAGGCACTGGATCTGCTGAAGCAGGCGCGCGTGGCGAAGTTCGACGAGACCGTTGAGCTTCACGTGCGAACGGGGGTGGACCCCCGTCACGCCGACCAGGTGGTTCGGGGTTCTGCCGCGCTTCCGGCGGGCACCGGTAAGACCCGCCGCGTCGTGGCGTTCGCGCAGGGCGACAAAGCCCGCGAGGCGGAAGAGGCCGGAGCTGACGTCGTGGGAGCCGACGATCTGGTGCAGCGAGTCCAGGGCGGGTGGCTGGAATTTGACGTGGCTGTGGCGACGCCTGACATGATGGGGCTGGTAGGACGGCTGGGCCGCGTGCTCGGGCCGCGTGGCCTCATGCCGAACCCCCGCACCGGCACCGTAACGCCTGACGTCGGCCGAGTCATTCGCGAGGTGAAGGGTGGCCGGATAGACTTCCGCGTGGACAAGACAGCCGTCATCCACATGCCCATTGGTCGCGTATCGTTCACCGGTGAGCAGCTCATGCAGAACCTCTCCGCCGCGCTAGACGCGGTGGTACGAGCGAAGCCGTCAGCGGCGAAAGGGCAGTACATCCGCTCCATCACCGTGGCTACGACCATGGGTCCCGGCCTCAAGCTGGAGCTTCAGCCGGCGCTGGCCCTGGCTGGCAGCTAACACCAGGGCATCCGTTACACTCCCCATCCGACATAGCCGTCAATCGAATAGTTGCTCATGACAGCGGGCGCGCCCTAAGCGCTTAATCAGCCCCCGCCGAGGCAAGCAATAATCCGCTAATCAGTGGAATGTATTGCGCCCCGGCTACGGTCGGGGCGCTTCAGGTTAAGCCCGCCGCCAGTGTGAATCAACGTGTGGAGGTGAGACGGTGGCATCTGTCACCGAAGTACGAGAGCAGAAAGAACAGGTCATTGAGACGCTCAGAGGTAAGCTGGAGCAGAGCCAGCTTGTGGTACTCACCGACTACCGCGGTCTGACCGTCTCGGAGATGGCCGCGTTCCGCGGCAAGCTCCGAGAGGTCGGGGCTGAGTACCACGTGGCCAAAAACACGCTCGCCCGGTTCGCGGCGGAGCGCGTTGGCAAGAGCGCGATCTCACCGGATCTCGAAGGGCCAACCGCGATCGCCTTTGGCCTGGAAGAGCCCACGGCGTTGGCAAAGGCCATCGCGGACTACATCCGCACCTCTCGCACGACCCTGCTGACGGTGAAGGCCGGCCTATTGGGCGACCGTCGTCTCAGCGCGGAGGAAGTGGCAAACCTGGCTGAGATGCCCACGCGGGATGTGGCGCTCGCCCAGGTGCTGGGATCGGTTGTCTCACCCTTGACCGCGTTCCTGGGGGTCATCTCAGCCCCCATCCAGGATCTCATTGGCATCATCGAAGCCCGTCGGCTCCAACTAGAGGAGTCCGGAGCATCAACTGAAGGAGGCGCATCCGTGGCCAACGAAGAGCTCATCGCAACACTTGAGAAGATGACCGTGCTCGACCTGGTTGAGCTGAAGAAGAGCCTTGAGGAGAAGTGGGGCGTCACCGCTGCCGTGGCCATGGCGCCCGCCGCGGCAGCGGGCGGTGGTGGTGCCGCGGCGGCGGCCGCGGCACCGGTGGAAGAGCAGACGGAGTTCAACGTCGTGCTCACTGACTTTGGAGCCAACAAGATCAACGTGATCAAGGCCGTCCGCGAGCTGACGAGCCTGGGGCTGAAGGAGGCCAAGGATCTGGTGGAGGCCGCCCCGAAGTCCGTCAAGGAGTCCGTGCCAAAGGACGAGGCCGATGCCGCGGCGGCGAAGCTCCGCGAGGCCGGCGCGACAGTCGAGGTCAAGTAGTCGGCGGGGCCGGGGGGGACGCGCCGCCCCGGCCCCATACGATCCCTTCGCGCGTTCTTGAGACAATTGTTACACCGGTCACTGGCGGGGTTCGCGTAGAATACGTAACCAGCCAGGTTCAGCGGCATCGCCGCTCCGGCCAGTCAGCACCAGGAGCACCAAGATAACGTCTTCACGGAACGCACCCCCCCGGCCCCCGGCGGGCCCCCGCATCAATCGCGCAATCCGCGTACCTGAGGTGCGCCTCATCGACGAGGACGGTTCTCAGCTAGGGGTGGTTCCCACGCTTCAGGCGTTGGAGATGGCTCGCTCTCGAGACCTCGACCTGGTGGAGGTGGCTGCCAACGCCATGCCGCCGGTGTGCAAGCTGCTCGACTATGGACGGTTCAAGTACGAGCAGACCAAGAAGGAGCGGGAAGCCAAGAAGCACCAGCACACATCTGAGCTCAAGGAGCTCAGGCTCCGTCCTCGCACTGATGACCACGATCTGGACGTGAGGTCGCGGGCCGCGCGGCGCTTCCTGGAAGAGGGCCACAAGGTGCGGTTGCTGGTGCGATTTCGAGGACGAGAAGCTGCTCATCCCGAGATCGCACGGGCACAGATCGATCGAATAGCCAAATCGCTGACGGACATCGCCGTAGTAGAGCAAGGCCCACTAATGGAGGGCCGCGCCATGTTCGCCGTGCTGGCGCGCGGCAAAGCCAGCAGCCGCCCACGCGCAGACGGTGCCCCGCAGCCGGCGGCGGCCGTACAGCCCATGCCAGCCGCACAGCCCGCCGCGCCTTCAAACTAGCCGCGCCCAACGCGCCCAGTGGCTCGGAACGCCCCCAGCGGCGAGGCTAGCGCGTTAATGACGCGCTGCCGACACGTTTCTGCGCCCTGCCTCGTTTACGGATAAGAGCACGGCTCACCGCTACGGTGAGCCGACGAGAATTGAGCAGGGGAGCTGGCGGTGCAACTGGCGGCCGGCATCAACGCGACCCGGATGCCACCGAGGAGCGGCGCTGAGGAAGCAACGCCCTCGGGCCACGCATCCGGCAAGAAAGTAGGCCTGTTCGCGGCGGCCTGCAGTCTGGCGCTCTGCGCGCTGTTCTATCTTGACGCTCGGGGCTCCAGCCTGGACCGCGTAATCGCGCTCACCGGCGCGGTGATTCTAGGCGTGGAGGCGTTCCTCTCCCTCTGTCCCTGGCGGCCACGATTCACTAGACCCCAGAGGCGGCGGATGGGCATCCCTGCCACTCGGCAGGCCGCGGCCGTGGTGGAAGACGCCGCCCCACCGTCGGCAGCTCCGGTTCTCGTTGAGTCACCGTCCGCGCCAACGGAGCCCGCGGCCGGGACCTGGACGCCGCCGACGCGCCGTAGTGAGCCTCGGCCCGCGCCCGAATACTACGCAAACGTAGTGGCGTTGCGCAGTCAGCTCAGTTTCGCGGCGCCGCGAAATCGCGCCCGCCGGGTCGCCTTTGCAGCCGGTGCGCTCATCGTGTGGCTATTCATCGGCTCGAGCTACCTCGATCCCAGCGGTTCGCTATCCGCACAGGCGGACGGCCTCCCCTTAGTGCAGAGCGTGACGGGAACGGCACGGGCGCTCCTCAGTCAGCTACCCATTCCAAGGTCATCTGCCGTAACGTCCTCCCCAACGGCGGCAGATCCGTCTGCCTTCAAGCCATTCTGGGTGAAGAACCACCGCATCACCGAGATGTGGAGCGGCTCAGGCGAAGACAAGGCCGCCGTGAGTTTCGGCGCCACGTCCCACCAGTTCTGTTCGTTCCTGGTTGTGCGTCCAGAGAATCATGGCCGGCTGTACGTGCTGAACCTGGCCACGCGAAACTACCATTGGATAGATTCGGATGCCGTGGGGCCCGCGCCATCCGAGCCGCCCACGGAGAAGGGCCCCGCACCCGCCGGACGGAACTGCGGCGAAGTCCGCTACGACAGCTAGCTCCCGCTCCTACAGCGCGTGTCAGGCGCGGACGCGGGAGCGAACGATCAGGCCGATCATCCGCAAGCCCACCGTTACGGCCGTCTTGACGGAACCCGTGATTTTCGACTCGCCAACTCGTCCGCGATAGTTCACCGGCACTTCTATCACGCGCAGACGGCGGCGGAGGGCCGCGATGACCATCTGCGGTAAGAAGTGTGAGCTGGTGACGGTAAGGTCCGGCAGGATCGCCTCCACCGTGGACCGGTGCAGCAGGCGCAGCGTGCACCCGCAGTCCGAGAGCGACGGTCCGCCAAACAAGACCTGTAGGAGCTTGGCCACCGCGACGTTGCCCACGCGGAGGAACCACCCCATGTTTGCCTGCGCCCAGATAAGGTCGCGCGTGGTCCGCGTGCCCATGACCATATCGAACTCGTCAGAGTAGGCCAGAAGTTTCAGCACGTCCTTGGGCACAAACGTCCCGTCCGGCTCCGCCAGAATCACGATGTCACCGTCTGCCTCGCGGAGGCCTCGCTGCAACGCGGCACCGTACCCTTGCCGTGCCTCCTGAACCACGCGCGCTCCCGCCCGTGAAGCCAGCGACGCGGTCTCGTCTCGCGAGTTGTTGTCTACCACCAGCACCTCGTCAACGGCCTCGATCGCACGAAACTCGCTGACCGCCAGTGCGATGTTTGCCGCCTCGTTGTAAGCGGGAAACACCACGACCACGCGCTTCGACTGCCACACGGGGGCGAAGGTTAGCAAACTTGGCTAGTATCCTCACGCGCGTCACTTCGGACATCGCGTCACGCATCATTCCAGAGCCCCGAGGCATAAGCTGGTTTGGCCACTCCGTCAACACAGACCCCGCGGTCTGAGTCCGTACCCGGCTCACGAACACGGCAGCTCCCTCAGGCACTGAGCCACGCGGGACTGACGGCCCTGTCGCTTTGCGCGCTCGCGGCTACCGTACTTGCCGTCTTCTTCTGGGAGCTGTTCGGCGAGTCACTGATGTACGGCAGGGACACCGTGACCTTCTACTATCCGCTCAGTCGCTGGGCAGCGGCACAGTGGGCCTCCGGGACGGCACCGCTGTGGATTCCGCTCATCTTCGGTGGATACCCGCTTTTCGCCGATGGTGAAGTGGGCCCCGCCTACCCGCTCGCCATTGCGCTCTATTGGTCCCTCCCGTTCGAGACGGCCTATGCCTGGCTGCGAGCCTCGACCTATCTCCTCGCGGCGCTATCTGCATATACGCTGGCACGCGTGCTAGGAACGACCCGCTTCGGCGCAGTTGTGGCGGGAGCCTCCTTCGCACTCGGCGGCTTCTTCACTTCCCACATGCAGCACGACAACATCATCCGAAGCGCGGCCCTCATGCCTTTGCTTTTGTCGTTTGTCGAACTATCGCTCCGCGCGCGGAACGCACGGCGCTGGCTGCTGAGCCTGGCGGGCGCTCTGACATTCGCTCTCCAGTGCCTCGGCGTCCACATCCAGCCAGTGTTGCTCAGCGCCGCGCTGGCTACGGCTCTCGTCATCGTCGGGCCACTCGTCCCCCAGCCATCCGTGCGGGCCGGCAAGCGCAAGATCCCAAGCATCGCCGCATCACGGTCCTGGCTCGTGTCACGTGCAGCTTTGGGAGTGGTTGTTCTGGGCCTCGGCGGCGGACTGGCTGCCATTCAACTCGTCCCGCTCTACGTGCTCGGCACGGGCTCGCTGCGACCCGGCCTCGTGACCTACGAGTACGCGACCTCGTACGCGCTATCCCCCCTGCAGATTCTCACATTGCTGTTTCCGTACATGCTCCACTTTGACCAGGATCGGTCCTGGGCCCTGTGGGCGCCACACGAATCCACACTCTACGTCGGAGTAGTTCCGCTCACACTGGCGATCCTGGTGGGTTTCGCCGCGCGTGGCCGAGTCGTCGTGGCCTGCCTGTTCGTAGCGCTACTGTCACTGGTACTCGCGCTCGGCGACTACTTTCCGATCAAGCTCTACGCCCTCGTACACCAGCTACCGGGCTTCTCGGTGCTCCGAGCGCCCGGCCGTTTCGCCCTCACCTTTGGCCTGGCCGTCGCCATCCTCGCCGGTGTTGGAGTGAGCCACCTGGAAGCATGGCACCGCCGCGGATTCTGGCCGCGCGGGCTGCGGTTTACGCTGAACATCGTCATCGCGGTGGCGGCCGCGTTGCCAGTCCTGCTGCAGGCACTGCGAGCCTGGATGCGTATCGACCCATCCGGTGCCATCGCCGTGTTCGAAGGCTTCTATCTGAGCACCAGCAAGGAAAACGGTGCGCTGGGGCCATGGCACGTGTACTACGGGGTGCAGGAGTTCACGCGGCCTGACAACTGGCGGACCCTCCTGGGTATCGCACTCCTCGGCGGGACCGCGCTGCTGGTGCGCCTGTGGCTCCGGTTGCCGCGCCACAGCGCGGTTCCGAAGATAGTCGTGGGCACCGCGGTGCTGTGCGATATGTACCTCTTCGCCAGCCACTTCTATCCGGCAGCCGCCCCGTCCGAGATCAATCCAGCCACCGCCAACGTGGAGCGTCTCAAAATGCTGGCCCAGGGCGACCGGTTCTTCGTGGAGCCTGACTTGAATCCGAGACTCGGAGCCAATCAGCTCGCAGCGGCTGGTGTGGCCACCATCAATGGGTACAGCTCCCTCGAGCCACCCCGGTTTTCGGCCTTCTGGTGGAGCGTCGTCAATCAGGACAACTTCCTGCTGGATCTGTTCAACGTGAAGTACATCGTCTCCGCCCGTCGACCCGTCGGAGAGAGGGTCTGGGCGGGTGTTACCTACCACCCATCAGACCGTTTGCTGAGCGGTGTGAGGCAGACGCCTGGAGGCTCGGAGACATTCGCATTGGCGCCCACCATCACCCAGGCCATCATCGTCGTGGCCGCCGTGGAGGGGATGGGCGAGCCTCGACCAGGGGAGGTGGCCGCGACGATCGAGTTGAATGATGGCAGCTCTGCCCCGACCACGGTTTCGCTGATCGCGGGGCAGCACGTAGACGAGTACCTGGCAGCCGAGCCCGGACTGCCAAGCGCCGGATACAGTGGCGCGCGAGTCGTCTGGGCTGGGCCGCGATTTGCGCCCACAGGCACGGGCACACCCGCGCGCCTCTACGGCGCCGCACTGCCACTGGAACGACCAGTCCAGGTGCGCCGGCTCGTGATTCGAACGGAGCTTGACCGAGGACGACTGGACATTCATGGGCTCGGGCTCAGACAGCCGGACGGCGTGGTCCGCTCCCTGCACGTGGCCGATCGGGAGAAGTACACGCGGGTGTTCGAGGACCAGAACCTCTCAATTCTGGAGAACCGCCAGGCAGCCCCGAGAGTCTCAGTGGTCGGGGGTGCGATACGTCCGACCGAAGGTGTGTCAACACTGAGCCAGATGAGTACCCGAGGGTGGCGGCCGGATCGAGAAGCGTTCCTGGAGCCCCTGGGACCCGCCGAGGCGCGAGACGCTGCTGTTGGTGGGGAGGTGGGCTCCGCTCGCGTCGAGCAAGCGGAGCCCAGCCGTGTGGACATAGCGGCCGGTCTGACGAGCCCCGGCTACGTCATCCTCGCGGATCGATACGACGCCGGCTGGCGAGTGTACGTGGATGGCGTGGAGTCGCCGCTGCTGCGGGCCAACGAGATCGCGCGGGCGGTGGCGGTCCCAGAGGGTCAGCACACCATTACGTTCATGTACCAGCCGTGGCCCCTTCGAATCGGCGCCGCGATCAGCCTGCTCTCCCTGGCCGCCGTACTCACTATTGCGGCCTGGGCAGCGATGCGTGGGGCTCGCCACCAATGGAGAGCAGCAATCACCTGAACCGCGCCGTCCGCGGCCTCGTCACGCCTGATATATTGGCCGGCCACCAAGCCAGTGAGGCCCAGATGAATCAGAGCGGGATGCCACCCCGAGCGAGATTGGCGGTCATCGGCGGCGCTGTCACGCGCGGGATGCGGTTCCCAGAAGACCTCCGTGACCCGGACGTTACCGTCGTTGCCACGCGTCTCGTATATCAAACGCCGTACGGTCCCACCGCCCCGTTCAAGCATCTCCGCGTCAGACGCTCAGCCGCTGCCGGCGGTGGTGCGGAAGACGTACTGTTCTTGCGCTACCTGGGCGTCTTCGACGGCGCCTCGCGCACGCGATACGTCGAGGCCGGCTTCTGGGCGCTCGAGCAGGCAGGGGTACAACGCATCGTCGTAGACGACAACATGGGTAGTCTGAATCCGTTGCTAGATCCGGGTGACGTGGTCGTCTGCCACGACTACGTCGACTTCCACAAGGAGGCCAGCCTGGCGCCTCTCGAGGGGAAGCTGGTGCGCATGAGAGATCCATTCTGTACCGAGCTACGGCGCGTGCTGTACGAGGGCTGCCGGGCAGAGGGCTTTCCGCGTGTATTCCGCCGCGGCGTGTATGCGGTGAGTCACGGCACACGCTTCGAGAGCCCCACAGAGATCTCCATCTACCAGCGATTGGGCGGAGACATCGTGGGGTACAGCGTAGTCCCGGCGATTTACCTGGCGCGGGCCATGGGTGCCTGCTACGCCGGGATTTATCTGGTCAGCAATTACGGCGAGGGCCTCATCGAAGATTGGGAGCACGACGCGGTCTGGCGCGAGACTGATTCCATGATGCCTGGAATGGCCCGAGTGCTCCTCTCTTCCCTTAAGACCATGCCCGTCGAACGTTCTTGCCGGTGCGCCGAGTACTGCAGTCCACGCGGCCCGCGCATCATGGACTTCGCCGACCGTTGACCTTCCTGCTAGTCAAGCGGCCCAGATCGGCATGAGGAAAATCGTTCTTGAGCGGCTGGCACACGCGCTCTTCGTGGTCTTCGGTGTCTCGCTGATCGCCTTCCTGCTTGTGCATCTCACTGGAGATCCAGCAACCCTCCTGCTGCCGCTCGATGCAACACCGGAGGCGCGCGCGGAGTTCAGCCGAGCCATGGGATTCGACCGTCCCCTGGCGGCTCAATACCTCGATTTCCTGGTTCGGGCCGTGCGCGGCGACTTCGGAAACTCCCTTCGATTCCAGCAACCTGCGATGGGCCTGGTGATCGAACGGCTGCCCGCCACAGCTCAGCTCGCCGCGGTCGCCATGGGGCTGGCCATCATCATTGGCGTTCCCGCCGGTGTGTTGGCCGGCGTTCGGCGGGGAAGCTGGCTCGACCGCGCGTCCATGCTGCTCTCGCTGGCCGGGCAATGCCTCCCCAGCTTCTGGGTGGGGCTCATGCTCATCATCGTCTTCGCGGTTCAGCTCCGCTTGCTCCCGGTGTCCGGTGGCGGGACGGTACTGCACCTGGTGCTACCCGGGCTGACGTTGAGCTTCTACACCATGGCCCTCGTCGCCCGACTCTTGCGGAGCAACATGCTGGACGCCATGTCCAGCGACTACATCCGCACCGCCCGTGCGAAGGGGCTGAACGAGCGCGCCGTGGTGGTGCGCCACGCGCTCAAGAACGCGGCAATACCCGTCGTCACAGTCATCGGACTCAGCGCCGGGTATCTGCTCGGTGGCGCCGTTATCGTAGAGCAGGTGTTTGCCTATCCCGGCCTTGGCCGCCTGGTGTATCAGGCCATCTCCAATCGAGATGTGCCGCTGGTTCAGGCGTTCGTAGTCTTCATCGCACTTGTCGTGCTGTCCATCAATCTCGTGGTGGATGTGGCCTACACGCTGGTTGACCCGCGAGTGCGCTATGACTAACGCGCCGGCGGCACCAGCGCGGCGCACCCGCCGCGGTGCGCCCCCACTAGTTCCCGTACTGATCGCGGCAGTTGTGATCGTCTGCGGCGCGCTTGCCGCCATCCTATCGCCGCATGATGCTGAGACGCCGTTTGTTGCACGGCGCGTGCTAGCGCCGGGTGCCCTCAGCGACGCAGGCTACCATCTGCTGGGCACGGATTCGCTCGGCCGAGACGTGCTCAGCCGCATGATGTTCGGAGCGCGGGCTTCGCTTGCCGTCGGAATCTGCGCCGTCGCCATCGGTGGCTCCATTGGGACCGCGCTCGGCCTGCTGGCCGGCTACTACGGGCGCAGCGTTGACGCCCTCATCACGCGGCTCGCGGACCTGCAGCTCAGCATTCCTTTCCTGATCCTGGCCATTGCCGTGATGGCGGTGCTCGGAGGCGGACTCGGGAAAGTCATCTTGGTGTTGGGAGTCACAAGCTGGATCATGTACGCGCGTGTCGTGCGGGGTGAAGTGCTCACCCTGCGCGGGCGTGACTACGTCACGGCCGCGCGCGCACTCGGCGCCTCAGACTTCCGACTGGTGACACGCCACTTGCTCCCAAATGCCTCCACCTCGATCGTCGTTATCGGAACGTTCGAGATCGCGCGCGCCATCTTGAGCGAAGCCAGCCTGAGTTACCTTGGCCTGGGCGTGCAGCCGCCCACGCCGTCGTGGGGCGGCATGGTGGCGGACGGTCGCGAGTACATCACCACCGCCTGGTGGATCACCACCTTCCCAGGAGCGGCCATCGCGGCAACTGTCATGGCGATCAATCTCTTAGGCGACTGGCTGCGCGACAACTGGGACCCCACCAGGACACGGGCACTGGAGTAACGAGAACCCCATGAGAATTCTGATCCGCGGTGCCTTCATCTACTCGTCCGACGCGGCGGAGACCTGCCTCCCCAACGGATCAATCCTGATCAGGGATTCACGTATCGAGCGCATCGCGACGATGGGCGAGCTTGACGGGCAAGACGTGGACCTGGCCATCGACGGCCGGGGGCTCGTAGCGCTACCTGGCTTCATAAACTGCCACACCCACGCCACGCTCACCGCCTCCCGGGCAGACTCTGACGACCTGGAGCTGTTTCCCTGGCTGTTGGACGCCGGCCGAGTGCGCCCGCCTCATCCTGATGACGCCCTCCACTCCGCGTACCTGGGGTGCACTGAGATGCTCCTTGGCGGGATCACGTACGCGGTTGAGTGCGGACGAAGACACCCACTGCTGTACGCCGCCGTGGCACGGGAGCTGGGTCAGCGCTGCATGTCTGGTGGCATGGCGAACTCCGAGGAGCTCCGTCCCGGAACCGGGAATTGGCCTGAACTGGTATCGGACACCCGACACGCACTGGCAGAGCTGCCGGAGGACAGCGACGGCCTGACCCGCTACTTCATCGGAGCGCACTCGCCGTACTCGTGCACGCCAGAGCGCCTCGTCGAGGCCAAGCGCGCCGCCGACGATCTCGGGTTGGCGTTCAACGTCCATCTAGCAGAGTGTCGTGATGAATGGCGGCTGATTCGGGAGCGTCACGGCCGCACCCCGCTCCAGCACGCGGCGTCACTGGGAATCCTTGACTCCCGCAGCATCCTCAATCACTGCGTGTGGCTCGATGAGCTTGACATTGAAGTGCTGTCTCGTTCAGGCGCGGCCGTCGCGCACTGTCCAATCAGCAATGCCAAACTCGCCAGCGGCGTGGCGCCAATCAGCACCATGCGTGCCGCCGGGATTCCCGTTGGCCTGGGCACGGACAGCACGGTCAGCAATAACACCCTCAACGCCTACGAGGAGATGAAGTTCAGCCTTCTGGTGCAACGCGCCACCAGTCTGAGCGCGCGCCAGCTAACCGCTCGCGACGCACTCGCCATGGCCACACGCGAGGCCGCGAAACTCGTTGGGATGGCGGACGAAATCGGGACTCTGGAATCTGGGAAGCGGGCGGATCTGCAGCTCGTCGCCCTGTCCCATCCACGCGGGCTGACGTTGGAGCGTGTCCGCTCAGATCTGGTCTGGGCCACCCGCCCCGAACAGGTGCGATGGGTACTGGTAAACGGGGACGTCGTGGTGCGCGATGGTCAACTGGTGCGAGCTGACCAGGGTCAGCTCGCGGATCGCGCGCGCCGGCACTTTGCCCAACAGGAAGCGCTGATTCTCGGGCAGCGCTGAGGGACACGTTTGACTATGATGTCGGCGTAGCACAACAGAATCCCGGATGGAGAATCTTATGACGTACACGCGTCGTCGCTTCCTTGCGCTTGGCGGATTGAGCGCGGTCGGACTTCTGTCAGCCTGCGCCCCAGCGGCAACGCCCGCTGCGCCCACCGCCGCTCCGAAGCCGGCAGAACCGCCCAAGCCAGCGGCCACGCAACCCCCCGCGCAGCCGCAGCCCGCTCCCACCGCCGCCCCAACCGCGGCCCCCGCGGCCAAAGCGCCGGCCGCCGGCGCCTCGAGCAAGGATACGCTCACCTTCGCCCAGACCCAGGACGCAACCTCGCTCGATCCTCCGATGCACACCCTCATCCAGAACAACAGCGTGCTCGTCCACATGTTCGACTCACTCGTGTATCTGGATGCGCAGGGCAAGCTCCAGCCGCAGCTCGCCACTTCATGGGAGGCCACGAACCCCACAACGTGGACGTTCAAGCTGCGCCAGGGGGTGAAATTTCACAACGGTGAACCATTGGACGCCGGCGCTGTGAAGTTCAGTCTGGATCGCACGCTCAATCCGGACCAGAAGTCGCCCACGCGCCCGAAGATCGCCGCGATCACCAAAGTGGACGCGCCCGATCCAGCCACCCTCGTGATTACCACGAAGGACCCCTTCGCGCTGCTGCCCTACACGCTGGTGGGCTTCGGAGCCATGCCGGTCCCGCCGAAGTACGTCCAGGAGAAGGGTGATAAGGAGGTGGCGACGAAGCCCGTCGGCACCGGCCCGTACAAATTCGTGGAATGGGTGAAGGATCAGCACATCATCATGGAGGCCAACCCCGACTACTGGGGTGACAAGGCCAAGGTCAAGCGAATCACCATCCGCCCGATCCCCGAGAACGCCACTCGCGTCGCGGAGCTACGTACCGGCGGCGTGGACCTGATCATCAACCCACCTCCCCAGGAGATGAAGGGGCTGGAGTCTGGCGACACCAAGACCATCGTCCAGCCAAGCCTCTGGGCAATCAACTGCGGTATCGACACGTTGCGCGACGGCCCCCTGACCAATCCAAAGGTCCGTCAGGCTCTGAACTATGCAGTGGACAAGGAAGCCATTATCAAGAACGTCATGGGCGGACTGGGGAAGCCGATCAACAGCCTGGCCGTGCCCGAAGTGTTCGGATACGACGCGTCGACCCAGCCGTACCCGTACGATCCTAACAAGGCCAAGGCGCTGTTGGCAGAGGCGGGATTCGCGGGCGGCTTTCCCCTGACGCTGACCACCCGCCAGGGCAACACGCTAAACGACAAAGACGCCTCGGAGGCCATCGTCGGCTACCTGAAGGCCGTGGGCATACAGGCCCAGCTCAAGGTGGTTGAGAACGGCGTGTGGGCCCAGTGGTCAGCCAACAAGGGCCGAGACGGCATCTGGTACGGCGGCTGGCGCGGTGACTATCCGGAAGTGGACGGCTACTCATTCTCAAACCTCGCCACCGACCAGTTCAACAGTTATGTAAAGAACCTGGACATCGACAAGACGATCTTCGAGGCCCGCAAGTCGATCGATCCGAAAGCCCGCGCAGAGCAGTACGCCGCTCTGGCGAAGCTACAGTTCGAACAAGCTACCCACATCTTCCTTTACCAGCTACCGGACACGTACGCGGCACGGAAGAATCTGGAGTGGACCGCGAAGCCGGACTCCATCGTGGAGCTCTGGGGCGCCCGCTTTAGCTAGACGCCATGGGGGGCCGCGCGGCGCGGCCCCCGGTTCTCCCCAGAGGACGTTCCCGCAGCATGAGCGTTCCCTACGACTCCACGACGAAAAGGCTGGTCGATGCGAGCCCAGAGGCGTGGCTCAAGCTACTCCGCGTACCGCTAACCGGCCCAGTCAGCGTCGCGGACTCAGACCTATCCACGAGTAGGCTCATGGCGGACAAGGTAATCCGCGTTGGGTCGAATCCGCCGCTACTGGTCCAACTGGAGATCCAGGCGTCGTACGATCCAGGTCTGCCAGCGCGGATGTTCCACTATGCCGCCGGACTACTGCAGCGCGATACCGCGCACGACGCGGAAGTGATGAGCATTGCCCTGTTACTCGTACCGCGCGCAGACGGGCCGCTGATGAGCGGCCTGTACGAGCGATCCAACACAGTGACGGGGTCATATTTGACATTCCGCTCGACCGTCGTTCGAATGTGGGAGTTGCCTGTGCAGCCACTGCTTGATGGCGACCTCGCAACGCTCCCTCTCGCGCCGCTCGCACGGGCGCAGCACGCGGATATCCCCAGCCTGTTCACCGCGATGTCGCACCGCCTACGGGGTGAGACAGAACACCGGATAACGGAAGTGTGGAGCCAGACTGGTATCCTGATGGGTGCGCGATACGGCTGGGACGAGGTGCGGCGGGCACTGGAGGAGATTGGCATGCTTGACAAAATCGCGCGGGAATCGTCATTTGTACAGCATTGGTTCGACCAGGGTCGTGAGGAGGGTCGCGAGGAGGGTCGTGAAGAGGGCCGGGCCGGCGAGGCCAGGACCATCCTGCTCCGATTTGGATCGCGCCGGCTCGGCCCGCCGCCACCCTCCATCCGCGACGTCATTGAGCGCCAGTCAGACGTTGACAACCTCGAGCGCATGCTGAACCGTCTGCTGGACGCGGATTCGTGGGACCAGGTCGTGGCGGAGGCCGGTCAGGCCTGATCACCAGTGGACCGAGATCACCATCTCGTTTACTCCCGGCGGCGGGCGGCCCTGACGGCCGAAAGCGCGCTCGCCTGCACGACCAATACGGAAGCGTTGAGCAGATCGTCGTGTCCGCGGTGGCTCGGAACGAAAAACGCCATCACGTTCCCAGCCCGCATCGAGTACTGCGCGCGCTCCACCTGTGAGAGAAGCTCCCGTCGAGATTCGTTCGCCACGGCATCGGATGATTCCGCGTAGATGCGGAATCGTCCCGAGTTGACCGTTGCCAGAAAATCGAACGCGAGTTTGCTCTTGCTGGCCGCGGTGTAAACGTACGGCGTTACGGAGCCGCGAGGCAGCGCGGCGCCAAGAAATGCGGCCAGGCCCCCGCCCACTCCAGTGGCGTCGACCACCGTCCGACGGCACCTCCACGTGCCGCGGATGAGGCCGAGAATCAGCGGGTAGACCTCGCGGTGCGGAGTTCCACGCCATAGGTACTGCCGTACCACACGGAACCTCGGCTCAACGACGCCTCCCTCGCATCGCGCCTCCTCCGCGAATGCCACGGTCAACACGGTGGAATCGCGCCCGGACCTCACATCGCGCAGGCCCGTGTTGGGATCCTCCTCATCTTCACCGGCCACATCGATTCCGGCGACGTAGCAGCCTCGTCGCGTGAGATCGCGGCTGGGCGCCGCTTCCGGGGGATGGTCGCCCAGCATCAACGCAACCTGTCTCGAATCCAGGAATCGGCCCGTTCCTGATACCGTCTTCAGCAAATACTGCGTCCGGATGATCGGATGGTGCACGCCGAGACGCTCAATCTGCTTCTGTACGTGTCGGCCGTATGCCGGGTTACGGTCTGCGACGCGCGTCCAGTCCACCTCAAAGTGGCGGCGCACGCCGTCTCGCGCCTCGAGATCCAGACCTTCCTGGATCTGTCTCGACAGCAGCGTATCGTCTGTCCACGGCGTACCGTACAGGACTGCCGTCACGTTAGTCGTCGCGCCCATGGGGCGGAAGTCGCGCTCCCATTTGTCCGGGTCCACATCCTGCGCCTCATCGCACTCCAGCAGGCGAGAAGCCGTGGCTCCAACGACATTTGACCGCGGTTCCGCTGACAGCAGCGTCAGCGAGGCACGCCCCAGTGAAACCTCACGGACGGATCGTCGCCGCCACAGGCTACGCGTCAACGGCCCCGCCAGTACGCGTTCAAGCCGCGCGCGAGAATTCAAGAGCTGTGGTGACAGCGTGGGCGCGCACTTCACCAGATTGCCACCACGGCGCATGAATCTCACCATGACGAACGCTTCCAGTTGAGCCGAAAGCTCGTTCTTGCCTGCCTGCCGCGGCATCAGTACGGTGAAACTCAGCCCCCGATCGTCCAACACCGAGTCCAGAATCGCCCTGCCGATCTCAAGCTGATAGTCGTGCAGCGCGACTGGCGCCGAAAACGCTGAAAATCGCCCGAGATCTGAGAGTAGCAAGCCAAACGCCGTGAGCGACCGAACATCCCTACTCGTCATGCCAATCCCCTCCTGCGCCAGTGCTCCATACAGAAGTACAGCCACCGGAGTGCCGTTCGGCACCCACCAGGACACGGTTCAGCTACGCGCCGGCAACTACCGTTCGCAGCACGTCCAGGAGCTCAACTGGGCCGAACGGCTTGGTGAGCACCGCGGCTGCCTGTGACCTGTCAAGCGAGCGCAGCCCACCGGTGTAGGCCGACAAGACCACTACTGGGATGTCAGCGGTGCGTGGTTCTCGTTTGAGAGCGGCCAGAATCCGCGCCGCGTGCCCGTCTGGCAGCATGAGATCCAGTGTGATGACGTCAGGTGACTCGCGAACCGCCGCCGCCAACCCCTCTGCCCCCGTCTCGGCGTGCACAACTCGGAAGCTGCCTCGAACCGAGTGGGATATGAGCGCGGAGATTGCCGGGTCGTCCTCCACAATCAGGAGCAGCGGGAGCTCCTGGGTGGCGGTGGCGCCAGTCGCGGAACGCCACATTTGCAGCATCCGTTGCGCGGCTGGTTTGGAGGAGCCGGTGGGTAGCCGAATCAGACGCTCGAGTCGGGCTTCAAAGGCGGAGCCATCCACCCGCCAGAACTTCACCTGAGCCGCCAGGGCGGCGAGCGCCGAGCCGTCAGGGTCATCCGCCCAGCGCCAGGGTTGGTCAGCGCGCGCGCGTCCCCGCTCGTGCTGCTCCAAGATCTGATTTGCCAGATCCACAGGTTCCATGCGGCCTCGAAAGCTACACCAGGCTCGGGCGCCGCGGTTCACCCAAGCAGACCACGCGATCGCGCGCCAAGGGTACCACGCCATAACCGTGCCGCCGAGCCCGCAGCCCCCAAACGATAATCGCAACCATGCGTCCTCTGGCTCATTTCGTTGAATGATCACGCTACGCCGTCACGTGGTGCCGTCGGAGGGCGTTCCACTCCCTGGGTAGCCTTGGCTGCCGCACGGCGGCAGCACCTATACTCGTTACGCCGGGAGAGGGCTCACCACTGGTCGCCGGCGATCGTTGTTGCGGAGGGCTTGGCGATCTACGCGGCTCAAGTTAGAGGTCGGCCGCACGAGCAGGCGCGGCGGATTGCACCCCCTCCAAAACCGCTGCGCCGCTTCATCGGGCCGCTTGTCATTGCCTCCCTGTGCTTCGGGACGGTGGCGTTCACGCTGGTACGCGCGCTCGCACCGCCAGCACCGTCCCCACCGGCCGCTGCCACGGCCCCACGCACGGACGCCGTGCCGGATGCTCCGGCGGAAGTCGCGGTGGGCGCTAACGCGCCTCCTGCGCTCAAGCCAGACCCACGCGCGCTGGAGCTCCAACGTCTGCGGGAGGCGGTGTTCGGTCCATTCCGTCAAATGAAGGGTCGCTTCGGCATTGTCGTGAAGGACCTGGGCAGCGGCCACACCGTCGTGCTCAACGAACACTTCCCGTTCCAGGCGGCCAGCCTTTACAAGCTCCCAGTGATGTACGAGGTCTTCAAGCAGCGCGAGGAGGGAACCTTGGCTTTTGGCGAGGAGCTGACGATCGGCCCGGACGACGCCGCCATGGATCTCGGCTCATTGATCTGGCCAATCGGCACGCGGATCACCCTAGGCACGGCGCTGGAGCGCATGGTGACCCTGAGTGACAACTCAAGTGCCTTCATGCTGACTAAGCGGGTCGGCACCAGCCGGATCAACGACGACGCGAAGGCGCTGGACCTCCACGACACGCACATCATCGGCGAAGACATCGCCACCAGCGCAGCTGACATGGCGAAGTTCCTCGAAATGGTCGCCACCGGCGCGCTCGTTGACCAGAAGACGAGTGCTGAAATGGTCCACGTCATGGCACGGCAGCAGGTACGCAACAGGATACCGGTGCTCCTGCCGCCCGAGGCGACTGTGGCCAACAAGACCGGCAACTGGAACGCGCTCGCGCACGACGTGGGGATCGTCTACGGGCCGCGCTCCACGTTCGTCATCGCGCTGCTGTCGGAGGGTGTCGCCGAAGACCTGGACACGCTCTACGGCGCGATGGCATGGGCCACCCGCAACGTGTACGACGTGACCAACGATCCTACGTTCAACACGAGTCCCACGCCCAAGCTTCCACCGCAGCTCGTTGCGAGCTATACGACCGCCGCTCGCGTGCCGGCGGGCGCCGTTGCACCCAGAACGGAGGCCACCGTACCCTCCGCAGCCCCGCCACGCTCGGCCACTAGCGCAGCCCCGGCCATTCCGGCCGCGCCCACTGCGCCACCGGCGCCCCCCACCACCGCTCCTGCCCCCGCCGCGCCGCCGCCTCCACCAGCACCGACCAGGCCGGCAGCCACGGCCGCGCCGGCACTGGCGCCACCAACCCCGGCGGCGAAGCCAGCGGCCCCTGTCCCCACGGCGCCGCCATCACAGCCCGCCAGCAAGCCAACCCCCAAGCCGCTGTTCCAACCACCAGCCATACCTACCAGCGCACCGGCGCCCCAGCCCACGGCACCGCCAAAGCCTCAATAGCGCGCCGTAATCAGCGAACCGTGGCTGGACGCACGGCCCGTTAGTCGCGGATTACGATGGGCGTGCCAATCGTGGCCCATTCCCAGAACCACAGCGAGTCCGCGTAAGTCATCCCCAGGCAGCCGTGGCTGCCCGCATAGCCCCAGTTGCTGGACCAGTAGTTGTAGTGAATGGAGTGTCCAGAGCCGGTGAAGTACTGCGTGAAGAGCACGCCCGTGACGTACCAGGTCGGGCCACGCATCGTCTCGTTGGCCACCCGGCGCTCCAGAACGTACGTCCCGGTGGGTGTCTCCCACCCATCTATCCCGTGGATCGCCAGCGTTGTGTAGACGGGCTTGCCGTCCTCGTAGGCCGTCACGATCGTGGGCGCCTCCAGACTCACGTCAATCCATCGGCCGGTACGCGCCTGCACGACGGCCGGCGGTACCCGCACCCCCTCCGCCGGCACAAACGTCCCGTCCGCCAGCCTGACCCACTCGCTTCCATCGTCGGCCTCTACCCGGTCACGCGCCTCCACCGACGCGTTGTGCTCCATCTCCGCCACGAACAGGCGATCGTCAATCAGCGGCTCACGGTACGCACTTGTCGTACCCACGATGCGCCCTGGCAGACCCAACGGCTGCAGCACTCGTGGACCTGCTAGATAATCCGCCGGCGGCGCGGCACTCGGCTGGATCACATCCGCGTTGATGTAAGCGAAGTTCTGGGTGCGGGGGTTGTATACGTAGATCCGATCTCCCAGGCGCTCGCCGTGGAGGCGGAAGTAGCTCCGCGATCTGACCGGCCCGAAGCTCGCGGAGTCCGGCGCCGTACCCGCCCAGAGCTCGGTGGGTGCCGTGGTCTGCACCCAAACGTCCTCCGCGTGAACGGCGTTCGGTGCCGCTATGCCGATACCCAGCGCCACCACCAACACCGCGGCCACCGCGTGCCGCACCCCAATCGCTAGAGCCATCGTTATCGTCCGCCGTCCAGTTGACCCCGCATTATCGCCGGACAACGTCCCGGAAAACAGCCCCTCGACACCGGCGGGACCCACCCTGGCCCGGCTGACTCGACAGCGCCCCGAGCATCCACCTACCATGGGGCCAACCCCCGTAGTCGGGCTCCAGTCAGGACACCACGCATGACGCAACATGGCAGACTCCTCGCCTACGACGGCCTCGGCCAGCCCCTGCGCTTCGTGGAGCGGCCCATGCCGCAACCAGAATCGGGGGCCGCTGTCGTCAAGATCAGCCTGGGAAACGTATGCGGTTCAGACTTGCACGTGTGGCGTGGTGAGCTGGACCTGAAGAAGATCGGACGAGCGCTTCCCAGAAACCTCGGACACGAGGGTTGCGGCACCATCGCCGCGCTGGGCGCTGGCGTGACGACCGACGCGGCGGGGGCGCCGCTAGCCATCGGCGACAGGGTGGTGTTCAGATACTCGTTCTCGTGCGGCTCCTGCCGCGGCTGCCTCTCCGGAAACACGCGCTTCTGTCCACATCAGTCTCGCCACCTGGCGACATCGTGCGACGAGTGGCCCTTCTACAAGGGCACGTTTGGTGACTACACTTACCTCTTCCCGGGCCACGTCATGTTCAAGGTGCCGGATGCACTCTCGGATGAGATGGTGGCGGGCATCAACTGCGCCTTCTCCACGGTGATGTGTGGCCTGGACGTTGCCAGTGTGGGCCTCGGGGACACGGTGGTGATCCAGGGGGCCGGCGGGCTTGGGCTGTACGCCGCGGCCATCGCCCGTGAGCGCGGGGCCGCTCGCGTCATCGCGATAGACGGCGTAGCGGAGCGACTTGACCTGGCTTCCGGATTCGGGGCGGACGTCCTCCTCGACCTTCGTGAGCTGAGCGCTCCCGATCAGCGAGTCGAGCGAGTTCGCGCGCTCACCGATGGTTGGGGAGCAGACGTGGTCGTAGACGTGGCCGGCTTCCCCGGCGTGATTGAGGAAGGGCTCCAAATGGTGGGAAACGGTGGTCGCTACGTAGAGATCGGCACGATCGCCCCAGACATGTCCCTCACCCTCGTACCCACCACCCTCAACCAGAGAAACGTCCAGATGCTGGGCATCGGCTACTACGAGCCGCGCCATTTGAAGGCCGCGCTGGACATGATGTCGCGGACACGCGCGTCATACCCTTTCGACCGCGTGGTGTCTCAGGTCTTCCCGCTGGAGCAGGCACAACACGTGTTCGATCAGCAGGCCGCGGGCCGCATCACGCGAGCCGCGCTCAAGCCCTGACGCACCAAGCCCGCTATTCTCCCCCGCGCGCCGCCCAGCGGCCTAGAATGTCCCAAGATGCACGCCGGCGAACTCCTTGAAAACGTCCTCCTCCCTGAAGACGGACCGCTGGACCCATTCGTCGTGGCCGTGGGCGAGATTCTGGAGAGCCAGTTCGATCCATCGGACTCGCTCGCAAGGCTGACCGCGCTTGTCGGGGAGTCCATCCCGCACGACTACGTTGACTGCGCGCTGGTTGACGAGTCACGCGGGGGCCTCGTGTCGCTCCAGGAGACAGCCAGCCTGCCGGAGCGCGAGCGGCCCAGTCATCCCTACGCCCTGGAGGGCTCGCTCATCGGCGGCATCATCGAGTCGGGCCGCGTGGCCCTGGTGCGGGACCTCCAGGACGATGGGCTGATCGATCTGCTCTCACCGCGAGAGCGCGGCCTCGTACGTCGTCTGGGACTACGCTCGTGCCTCGTCTTGCCACTCTGGTTGCGCACGCAGCCACGCGGAGTGTTGGAGATCTGGAGCGCCACATCTCACGCGTTCAGCATCGGCCAGGTCGCCGTCGCCCGCCGCATCGCCGATCGCGTCGCTCCGGTCGCCGAAATCATCGGCCTCTATCGCTCCGAGCTCGGAGCGCGCCGACAGCTCGCGACGCTTATGGAGATCGCGCACACCGTGAGCGCGTCGCTCGATCTTGACGAAGTGCTGCGTCTGGTTGCTCGGACGCTCACGGAGACGCTCGATCTTCCGAGCTGTGCCATCTACCTGCGCGACGAGCAGCGAAATGTGTTGGTCCCACGAATCGCCCATAGCCGATCACTGCCCGCCAGCGTGGACCAGGCTGCTCTGGAGGAGGCCTTCCAGCAAAACGAGTTCCCCATCGGAGTGCTGGGCCCCGGCCATGTGTGGCACGGGGGACGGCCCAACGTGATCGATGACCCAGCTTCCCACCCGTGGTTCACGGAGGACTTCCTGCGGGCAGTTCCGCTGGTGGCGGCCATGGAGGTGCCGTTGGTCGTGCGCGACCGTTTGCTGGGACTAGCCGCGCTTCCCTTGTGGGAACGCGGGCGGTCGTTCAGCGAGTGGCAGCTCAGATTGGCGCACGGCATCGGTCAGTCCGCGGCGGTGGCCATTGAGCACGGGCAGCTCTACTCTCGGGCGCGAGAGCTCGGCCAGGTCGAGGAGCGCAATCGGCTCGCTCGCGAAGTGCACGACACCCTGGCTCAGGGACTCACTGCCATCGCCCTCCAGCTGGAGTCCGCGGAGCGCCTGCTGCCGCCAGACACCGACGCGCGCATCCTGGTTGCAGAGACTCGGACACTGGCGCGGAGATCCCTGGACGAAGCGCGCCGAGCCGTCTGGGGATTGGCGCCCTCGTCGCTGGAGGGCCGCACGCTGCCGAAAGCCCTGGAGCAGGAGCTCTCCAGTTTCGGACGTCGCACCGGCATCCAGACCGCGTTCGTACTAGCGGAGGGCATCTCCAACCTGGCGGAGGAGCGCGCTGCCGCCCTGCTTCGAGTCACCCAGGAAGCGCTGCACAATGTGGAAAAACACGCCCAGGCGCCGCGCGTCCGGGTACAGCTCGAGCCTCGCACAGATAGCGAGGAGGTGGTTCTGCTGGTGGCGGATGACGGCGACGGCTTCGATGTCGCCGGCACGCAGCCGTCGCCGGAGGGCGGCTTCGGCCTCACCAGCATGCGAGAGCGCCTCCGAGCGGTCGGTGGTACGCTGGAGATCGAGAGCGCACCCGGCTGGGGCACACGGGTGCGGGCGTGCGTACCGGCGGGGCCTCGCGAGGCCGCTGCCTCGGTCACGGACGCCGCGGAGCCCAGCCCGATAAGAGTCCTGGTGGTGGACGATCACCCGTTGGCCAGGCAGGGCATCCGGCAGCTCCTCGACGGCGTAGCTGACGTGGTCGTGGTGGGCGAGGCGGCCGATGGACGGGAAGCGTTGGATCTGGCGCAGGCCCTGCGGCCGGATGTCGTACTGATGGACTTACGAATGCCCAACATGGGCGGCTCGGAGGCCACGCGCGAGCTCCGAGACCGACACCCGGACATCAACGTCCTCATCCTCACGACGTTCGCGCGCGAACAGGATCTCTTTGAGGCCTTGCGGGCTGGGGCCCGCGGGTACCTGTTGAAGGACGCTTCGGTGGAAGATCTCGCCACGGCGATCCGGACGGTGCACGAGGGCGGTTCGCTGGTAGAGCCCGCCATGGCGTCGCGACTCATCGACCGATTCGGGGAGCTTGTGCAGCGCGGGCAGCTCACGGAGCACCTCACCGAGCGCGAGATGGAAGTCCTTGCCGTATTGGCTACGGGCGCCCGGAACCGCGAGATCGCTGACCGGCTGTCCGTCACCGAGAAAACTGTGAAGTATCACCTTGGCCAGCTCTACGCCAAACTCGACGTCACCGGCCGCGCGGAGGCCGTCACCAGGGCACGGGCACTGGGGCTCGTCCCCGCGGAAGACCGCCTGCCAGCATGACCCAGCAGACATCACCTGATGCCCGCCGCCCCAGACTCACCGACGCCATTCAGGCACTACTGGTGAGTCACGGCGTTCCACACCGCGTGCTGGACCACCCGCCCGCCACGACAAGCGAGGAGGTTGCGCGGCTTCGCGGCACGCCATTCGAGGCCGGCGCAAAGGCGCTGATCTGCCATCTGGACGATTCGTTGGCCCTCATCGTCGTGCCAGCGGATCGGCGGCTTAACAGTCGAGCCCTGAAGAACGCCACCGGCGCCAGGAACGTGCGGATGATGGACGCGTCCGCCATGACGGAGCGGTTCGGAATCCCCGTCGGCGCGGTTCCACCGTTTGGATCGCTACTTGGGCTGAAAACCTACGCCGATCGCGCCATCGTGGAGCGCGAGATGATCGCGTTCAACATCGGTCGACGAGATCGCTCGGTTACCATGCGCGGCCCAGACTACGCGGCCATCGAACGCCCTGTCGTGGGGGAGTTCGCCGCGGGACCTTAGTCGCGGTCCCCTGAGTGACCCGCAGCCTAGACCTGGTCCAGGATCATACCTAGACCACGGTCCAGTGAGAGTCTGGACCGCCAAACCCGGCGAAGATCCAGGGTGCCGCGCTGCCCGGGTCGCGGACACTGATCTCACCATCAGTGGAGTCACGTCACGTGGGCGAGCGCACCACACGGGTCCTCATCATCGATGCTCACCAGGCCGTACGCTCGGCCATGGCCCGCCTGGTTGCGTCACTGCCAGGGTGCAGCGTCGCGTCGACGGCCGCGGCCGTTTCGGCCCCAGGAATGTCCGCCGCCGCCGAGCAAGCGGATGTCGCGCTAGTCGACGTCGAGGGCTCGTCAGATGAGTGCCCTGCCATCCGCATGCTCAGAAGACTCGCTCCGGGACTTCGGCTTCTCGCCATGGGCACCCTCTTTCCAGACGGCAACGCGGCCATTCGGGCGGGCGCTGACGCCTACTTTCTCAAACACGACGGCGCGGAGGCCCTGAGCAGCGTCCTCCGCCCGCCCGATCCGTCGGCCCGGAGCTAGCGCATGAAGCTCACGCAACTGTCGGTCACACGTCCCATCATCGCGCTCGCGATCTCCGCCGTCGTCCTCGTGTTCGGCGTCCTCAGCTACACCAGCCTGGGCCTGGAGCTCAATCCGGAGCTGAAGCTGCCCATCGTCACGGTCCAGGCGTCATATCCCGGCGCGAGCGCTCAGACGGTGGAGGAGCAGGTCACGCGCCGCATCGAAGATGCCGTGGCCGGCCTGGGCAATATCAAGACCATGACCTCCACTTCGCAGACAGGTTTCGCGACGGTCGTCGTGGAGTTCCGTGAGGGCGTAAACGTAGACGTCGCCGCGTCCGACGTCCAGCAGAAGGTCACGTCTGTCCGCAAGGACCTGCCGTCGGACGTAGACGAGCCAAGCTACTCAAAGCTGGACTTCAACGACCAGCCCATCATCTACCTGGCGGTCACTGGTGGGCCGGCGGCTGAGCAGACCGGCTTGTACCGCGTTGCGGACGACATCGTACGCCCTCGCGTGGAGGCGTCCAGCGGCGTAGGCCGCGTCGTCGTTGCTGGCGGCCAGGTACCGGAGCTGCAGGTTGAGGTTGACCCGGATCGACTCCGGGCCTACGGGCTGACGGTGGGCGACGTGACGAACGCGGTCCGCGCCCAGTTTCTGAGCAGCACCGCCGGCCAGGTGAAGAGCGGCAGCGGCGATGCCACGCGACGCACGGCCATCCGTGTCGACTCGCGCGGCGCAGATCCGACTGCGCTGGGCGCCATCCCGGTCACGTCGCCGGACGGCACGGCCACCGAGCTTCGAAACGTCGCGCGGATCTATCTCGGCGGCAAGGAGCCAGAGGAGATCCTGCGTGTCAACGGGCGACCCGCGGCGGGGCTGCTGGTCTACAAACAATCCTCCGCCAACATCGCCCAGACCGTGGACTCGCTCCATCCCGTGTTGGCGGAGATCGACGATGGGCTGCCCGCCGGTTACCACCTGGAGACTGTCATCGACCAGAGCACATCCGTCCGCACCACCGTGAAGGGCGTGCAGGACGAGCTCATCCTGGCGGCCTTGATCACCGGCGTCGTCCTGTTCTTCTTCTTGCACAGCGTCCGCAGCACCGTCATCGTCCTGATCTCGATTCCGGCGTCGCTCCTGGTGGCGCTGATCGCAATGAAAGCCTGCGGCTACTCGCTGAACGGGATGACGCTGATCGGCCTCACCACATCCATCGGGGTGCTGGTGGACGACAGCATTGTGGTGCTGGAGAACATATTCAGCCACCTGGAGCGCAAGAAGGATCCACAGACGGCGGCCATCGATGGCCGTAGCGAGATCGGCCTGGCCGCCATCGCCATCACGCTGGTAGACGTCGCGGTCTGGGGGCCCATCCTGTTCATCAGCGGCGTCACGGGCGCATTTCTGCGGAACTTCTCCATCGTCATGGTAGCCGCCACGCTCGCTTCGCTCCTCGTGAGCTTCACCCTCACTCCCCTCATCGCGTCACGCTGGCTCAGCGCGGGCTCAGCCCACGCTCGCGGCCCACTGGCTCGCCTCGCCGCGTGCTGGGAGCCCGCCTACATCGCCTTCGAGCGGCTCTACGCGCGGGTGCTGTCCTGGTCGCTACACCATCGGCCGCTCGTGATGCTGATGTCGCTGCTCATCTTCAGCTCAAACTTCTTCGTGGCACGCCAGCTCGGCAGCGAATTCGTGCCAGACATCAATCGCGAGACCACCGCGGTAGTGGGCGAGCTCCCTCCCGGCACCGCGCTGGAAGCCGCGGACCGGGCAGCCCGACGGTGGGAGATCGCGCTGCTGGACCAGGAACGGTTCCCGGAGATCATCACGGCGTACGTGGACGTGGGCCGAGCAGAGGGTGACCGCGATCCGCGGTTCATCACCGTCTCGCTGGACCTGGGCGCCACCCATTCGCGACACCGCACCAGCGCCGAGCTCGCCAACCTGGCGGCGAGGGCGGGCGAGGAGATGGTTCCGGGCATGAAAGCCCGCCGGGGCGGCGACCGCGCCGGCGGTGCTGGGCAGCCGGTGCAGATCCGCATCTTCGGCGACAATCTGGATCAGCTCACTGCCGCCGCGACAACTGCGCACCTACGGCTCGGAGCGATCCCTGAGCTGGTGGACGTCGCCAACAGTATGTCTGCCGCGCCTGAGCTGACCTTGCGCCCTGATCCTCAGAAGCTCATGGACCTCGGTCTCAACACCCAGGTCGTCGGCGCCTCAATCCGCACTGCCTACCAGGGTACCGTGGCGGGTCGTTGGGCCGAGTCCAGCGGCAAGGAGCGCGACGTCCGCGTGCGTCTGCCAGACTCGTTGCGCTACGACCAGGCGAAGGTGATGGAACTGCCAATCATCCGCCGAGGCGGGTGGATGCTCAATGCCACGCAGGTGGCCACGCCGGTCCTGGAGGACAAGCCCACCAAGATCACCCGCGTCAACCGTCAGCGCGTTGTCACACTGGGCGCTGAGCCCCACGATGTCCCGCTGGGCACCGCCACCCAGGCCGCCACACGCGTCTTGGACGGTCTTGACCTGCCCGCGGGAATGCGCTGGTCATTCGCCGGCCAGGGTGAAGAACAAGCGAGCTCATTCCGCAGCCTCACCATAGGCCTGGGCCTGTCCGTGCTCATGATGTACGTGCTCCTGGTGGTGCTGTACGAAAGCTGGCTCCAGCCCGTACTGATTCTCACAGCCCTGCCGCTGGCCACTGTCGGCGCGTTCATGGGGCTGTGGGGCTTCGGGCTCACCCTCAGCGTCCCGTCAATGATTGGCATGGTCGCCCTGTTTGGACTGGTGGGAAAGAACGCCATCCTCCTGGTGGATCGCGCGAACCACCTGCGGCGCGAGGCGGGCCTGAAGCGCGAGACCGCGCTCTTGCAGGCGGGCCCGTCACGGCTCCGCCCCATCCTGATGACCTCAGCGGTGTTGATTCTCAGCATGCTACCAGTGGCGCTCAAGCTGGGCGACGGCGGCGAACAGCGCGCGCCCCTTGGGGCGGTCCTGGTGGGTGGCATGGCTACTTCAACGGTCCTGTGTCTCCTATACGTGCCCGTGGCCTATACGTACTTCGACAGCCTTGGGACCGCGGTGAGCCGGCTCTTCGCCTGGCGGCCGGCGCAGCGTGTTGCCGCCCCCGCCGCGGCTCCGCACCCATCGTCCGTGCCACTACCGATCGCCGGCGGCGCTCCACTCCCCCGCGAGCGCGCCGCGGCGATCCGGAACATCGGCCGAATCCGGCGCCAGGAGACTCGTGCGCACAAGACACATCAAGTCAACACTGGAGGGAGCGCGCCTGTCGCTACAATCCTGCCAGACGGCGCACCCGCCGTGCGATGGAGCCAACGTGGATAACTCGTACGCGTCCATCATCACCATCGAGCCCGGGAAGCGGGGCGGGCAGCCCTGCATCCGAGGCATGCGCATATCCGTCTACGACGTGCTGTCCTACCTTGCCGCAGGGATGAGCACTGAGGAGATCCTGGCCGATTTCCCCGATCTGACGGAGGCCGACATCCGCGCATGCCTGTCGTTCGCGGCAGATCGGGAGCGGACACTATTGCTCGCGCCCGCCTGACGCTGCTCTTCGACGAGAACCTGTCGAGGCGCCTCGTACGTAGACTGGCGGACTGCTTCCCAGGCTCCACGCACGTCCACGATGTAGGACTGACTCGTGGCCAGGATGAAGCTGTGTGGACCTATGCGCGTGATCACGACCTCGCGGTAGTCACGAAGGACGCGGACTTCGCGGACCTCGCGCAGTTGCGGGGATTCCCGCCCTACGTGGTGTGGCTCCGCCTGGGCAACTGTACGACGGACGAGATTGAGTCCGCGCTACGCCGGTTGAGCGAAGCGTACGCACACCTGCCACCCGAGCGCGATGTGGGCATCATCCAACTCATCAGGCGCGCCGGTCCGACACGGTCCTAGAAGCAGCACGGCGCCCCTTTACAGCGCCCCCTCTGACCGGCTTGAATACCACTGTCTGGCGGTCGCCTTCGCCGGCACTCACGTACATTGGGAGGATCTCATGCCCAAGACAGGTCTGGCGGCGGTGCTGCCCGGGCTTCACAAGCCGTTCGAGATTCGGGAATACCCCGTTCTGGACCCAGGGCCCGGCGCGATCCGCGTCAAGATCTCGCTTGCGAACGTCTGCGGATCCGACATCCACACGTACCGAGGCGACCGTGATCCCGCCATGGCCACCACCATCTGGCCCACCATCCCCGGGCACGAGATGAGCGGCGTGGTAGACGCGATGGGGGAAGGCGTCACGGCGGATAGCGATGGCCGTCCGCTCAACATCGGTGACCGCATCGGGTTCGGCTACACATTCCCTTGCCGCCGCTGCATCTACTGCACCAAGGGTAGAAGCACCTACTGTAAAACCAAGAGCCCCGGCCGCCTCCAGAGCGCCGATCAGGCGCCCCACTTCATCGGCGGCTTTGGCCAGTACTACTACCTCTGGCCCAACCACTTCGTCTACAAGATGGCGGAGAACATCCCGGACGCCGTGGCGGCCACCCTCAACTGCGCCATGTCGCAGGTAATCTACGGCCTGGAGGAGGCAAAGCTGGGCTTCGGCGACACCGCCGTGATCCAGGGCGCGGGCGGCCTCGGCTGCTTCGCCACCGCCGTTGCCCGCGAGCGCGGCGCGGATAAGGTCATCGTCATCGACGGTGTCCCGGAGCGGCTCGAGCTCGCGGACCAGTTTGGCGCTACGGACATCATAGACATGCGCGAGTTTCCGGACCCGGAGCAGCGCATCAAGCGTGTGTGGGAGCTCACGGGCAACAACGGCGCAGATGTGGCCGCGGACTTTGTGGGCATGCCCGCCGTGTTCAGCGAGGGCATCGAGTTCCTCCAGAACGGCGGCCGCTATCTGGAAATCGGCAACATCAACACCGGGCTAACCTGCACCTTTGAGCCCAACAAACTCGTGCGGAGCCACCTGACCGTCGTGGGCATGCTCCAGTACGAGCCGCGTCACCTCAAACAGTCCATCGACTTCGTCTCCCGGACCATGGACAAGTACCCCTACACCAACTTGATGTCCTACCAGTACCCGCTGCAGGACATCAATCGGGCGTTCGAGGAGCAGAACACGGGTCGCATCCCGCGGGCCTCGCTCACCATGTGGTAAACGCCACCCCGGCGTAACGTACGGGGAGCCCGCCGGCTGCGTGTCGGCGGGCTCCTGGCATTCTGGTGAGCTACTCGCCCGGTCCCATCCCGATCCAGTTCCCGGCCACGTTCTTCTCACGAGCGGAGGGACGCACCGTGGCGCCCCACGGTGGACAGCGCCACCGCGCCTTGGTGTCCTGGCAGGCATGCGAGCGCGCGGGGAGGAACAGATGGCAGAGTACGAATACGACTTACTGGTGATCGGGTCCGGCCCCGCGGGGCAGCGCGCGGCGATCCAGGCTTCAAAGCTCAACAAACGCGTGGGCGTGGTAGAGCGCAAACTCGTGGTGGGTGGCACCTGCATCCACACCGGCACAATCCCCAGCAAGACCTTGCGCGAGGCGGCTCTCCATCTGTCAGGCTTCCGTCACCGCTCCCTCTACGGCAACTCCTACACAGTGAAGCAGAACATCACCATGTCTGATTTGGTGTTTCGGACTGACCACGTGATCCGGCACGAGGTGGACGTGTTCCAGCACCAGATGCAGCGCAACCGAGTGGAGGTCATTCCGGCCTCGGCGGAGTTTGTGGATCCCCACACGTTGCGGCTCACCTACACGGATGGCAACACCCGCCGTGAGGTCACCACCGCAAACGTGGTCGTCGCTACGGGAACAACCGCCACGAGAGACCAACACATTCCGTTCGACGGACAGCGCGTACTGATCAGCGACGACGTCCTGGATCTCCAGGAGCTCCCGCGCTCCATGACTGTGGTCGGCGCCGGGGTTATCGGCTGTGAATACGCCTGCCTCTTCGCCACCCTGGGAGTGCGCGTAACGCTCGTGGACGCCCGTTCCCGCCTGCTGCCCTTCGTAGACGCTGAGATCGTGGACGCGCTCGTTTACCACATGCGCGAGAACAAGGTGACGCTTCGCCTGAACGAGACGGTTAAGACCATCGAGGCCGTCGGCGACCAGCGCGGCGAGCGGGTGCGGTTGAACCTTGCGAGCGGCAAGCAGATCGTCACCGATACGGCGCTCTACAGCATCGGGCGGACTGGTGCCACCGACAAGCTCAATCTGCCGGGGGCCGGCCTTGCCGCGGACGAGCGTGGACGCCTCCGCGTGAACGAGTGCTTCCAGACCGACGTGCCACACATCTACGCGGTAGGCGACGTGGTGGGCTTCCCTAGCCTGGCCTCCATCTCTATGGAGCAAGGTCGCCTGGCGGCGTGTCACGCCTTTGGCCAGGACACCACCAGCGTACCCTCACTCTTCCCGTACGGCATCTACACCATCCCTGAGATCTCCATGGTTGGCCGGACCGAGGAGGAGCTCACGAACCAGGGCATTCCGTATGAGGTCGGGAAGGCGCAGTACAAGGAGATCGCCCGCGGCCAGATCATTGGCGACAACAGTGGGCTGCTGAAGCTGATCTTCCATCTGGATACGCGCGAGCTTCTGGGCATCCACATCATTGGCAACGGCGCCAGCGAGCTCATCCACATTGGCCAGGCGGTCATGAGCTTCGGGGGCACGGTGGACTACTTCGTAGACACCGTCTTCAACTACCCCACGCTGGCTGAGTGTTACAAGAACGCGGCCTTCAACGGTATCAACCGCCTGGCCGCGTAGCCCCGAGAGCCTCGGTGCATGGGTGGGGCCTCCTGCCCCACCCATGCACCTTGCGAGACACACTCAGTCCTTGAGGGTCATCTCCTTCAGGAGGATGAATCCGTCAAGGCGGATCTTCCAGTCCACCCGCTTGCTTACCCCAAAGTAGAAGTTCGGGTGGCCAATCGGCACCGTGTAGACCTGCTCGTGCAGGTACTTCGCTAGCTCCTCGTAGGCCTTCGCCCGCTCCGCTCCCGTGAGCGGCAGAGCCGCGTTGTTCATCTCGTCTATCTTCTCGTCGCAGAAGGTTGAGAGCCGCCCCTTGCAGCTGTAATACGTGCTGATGGTGGCGGAGAAATCCATGATCTCGTTTCCGTGGACGTGCGTGCCGATCATGCCACGCTCCGGCGCGATCGGTTTTGGCTGACCCCAGATCTCCGCGTGGGCCGCCGTCTCCAGGATGCGCGTCTGCACATTCGGGAAGCCCACCTGCTTGAACATATCGGTGATCGCCTCGGTGGCCTCCTCCAGGCGGACCACGTAGGCACGGCGGGCATAGTTGGTGAGCTGCGCGTCGATCGGCACGCCGGCCGCTTTGGCCTCAGCCAGAAGCTGCTTCGCCCGGTTGGGGTCGTAGGGGTACGGCTTGAGGCTGGCGTTGTGGCCAACGGCGCTGGGTCCCACAAGCTGATGGGCCACGGTACCGCCCCCCATGATGTCCTCGATCACCGCCTGCTTGTCCACGGACAATGCCAGTGCCTCGCGCACCCGCTTGTCCTTCATCGCCACGTTCGTCACGTCAAAGCGCAGAAACACGGTCTCGATGCTCGGGCCAAACGTGCACGTGGGCGCCTCCTTGCACTGCTCCACCGTGACCCAGCGTGCGATGTCCGCCTCGCCACGCTTCACCATCGCCGTGCGCACCTCGCGCTCTGGCCGCAGCAAGAAGGTCACATCCTTGATGCTCGCCACCCCGCCCGCGTCAGACGCACCGTGACCCCACCAATCCGGATTCACCGTCAGCTTGATGTGTTGGCCCTTCACCCACTCCACGAACTTGTACGGCCCCGTACCGATGGGCTTGGAGACGAAGTCCCCCGGTGACTCCTTATGCTGCTTCATCGAGGAGATAGCGGCGAAGTACAGGCGGGCCGGCAGGATGGGGTCAGGCGACTCGGTCATCACGTCCAGCGTGGATTCATCCACGGCCTTGAACGTCATCTCCGGGCCCACAAACTGGCGCAGGCGGAAGTTGTTGTCCTTGCTCCAGGAGTGCGCCAGGCTGAACGCGGCCGCCTCCGCCGTAAATGGTGACCCATCGTGGAACGTCACGCCCTTGCGCAGCGTGAACCGCCACGTGGTGGGGTTGGAGCGCTCCCACTTGGTCGCCAGCTCCGGCACAAGCTCATTGGTCTTGGGATCACGGTTGAGCAGCGCCTCACCCACGTTCCGCAGCACCGGATATCCATAGGATGCGTAAGCCTGATGGATCTCCAGCGTGGGCGACTCCTCTGGCATCGCCAGGACGATCTGACCCTTGGGTTCCACCTTGGGCTTCGCGGCCGCCGGCTTGGCAGCCTCAGCGGGCTTCGCGGCCTCGGCTGGCTTCGCTGGCTCCGCCGGCTTCGCGGCCGCCACGGTTGGCTTGGCTGCCTCGGCCGGCTTCGCCGGCTCAGCCGGCTTGGACGGTGCCGCCGTGGCGGCGGGACTCGCCGGCTGCGACGGCGCGCATGCCATGGCGAGCACCAGCACAAACGCGAGCACGAGCGGGCCTATCGCCACGCGCCGGCGCGCGGCTCCGCCTACACCGGGAACTGGTAGGTTCTGCACTGATCCCTCCTCAACGAATCGGCAGCGCACTGCACCGAAACCGCCCGCGGCTCGCATCGCCGCGGGCGCTGTCCCTGGCTGTCAACGTGTCTGACGCCGCTGGCTTCCTCCCTTCGTCGCGCTAGGACGCCGCGCTCACGGCGGCGCCTGTGCGGCGCCGAATCCAGCGCCACGAGTTGACCGGATCGGTAATCGCCCGCACCCAGGCGGCCACAAGGTTGAGCGAGAGCGCGGTCAGCAAGATCGAGAGGCCAGGAAACGTCACCTGCCACCAGGCGGAGGTGATGTACTCCCGCCCCTGCGCCAGCATCAGTCCCCAGGACGACTCTGGCGGCTGGATGCCCATACCCAGGAAATCCAGCGCCGCCAGCGAGAGCATCATGGTCGCCACTTCGAGTGTTGCCAGCACGAGCACTGGCGACATCAGGTTCGGGATCATGTGCCTCCAGATGATCCGCTGATCGGCGCAGCCCAGCGCCCGCGCCGCTTCCACGTACGCCTGTTCCCGCAGCGACAGCATGAGGCTCCTGGTGATCCGCGCGTAGACCATCCAGCGGGTCACAATCATCACCAGGATCAAGTTCTGGAAGCCCGGCCCCAGAATGAACAGGACGAAGAGCGCCAACAGCAGCGAGGGCAGGCTCATCTGGAGGTCGACCACCCGCATGACGGCGTCCTCCACGCGTCCTCGGTAGTAGCCCGCCAGCACGCCCAGAGTCACGCCAAGGGTCCCGGAGAACAACACGGTGGCGAATCCCACGGCGAGCGAGATGCGCGCGCCGTAGATCAGCCTGCTCAGCGTGTCGCGCCCAAGCGCATCCGTGCCCAGAAGATGGCGCGTCGCCCCCTCGATGAGCGAAGGCGTACCCGGCGGCTTGTTCCGCATTCTGATAGCTTGCAGGTACGGATCGTGCGGAGAGACCAGGGGTGCCGCTACCGCCGCCACGATCACCAGCACGACGAAGCACAGCGCCACCATCGCTGCTTTGTCGGCCCACAGTGAGCGTGCTACGTCCGCCGCCGTGAGCTGTCGCGGAGCATCGCTGGGCGCGGCGGCGGCCGCGCTACCGGCGGGTGAAGCGCCGGCCTGAGTGGTGACGGACGCCATGCCTACGTTGCCCCACCGAATCTGACCCGCGGATTGATCCGGGTGTAGACGATGTCCACGATCAGATTAAGCGAGATGATCATCAGCGCGATCACGAACACCACGGCCTCCACCAGCGGGAGGTCCCGGCGGCTTATCGCCTGGATCAGCAACGAGCCGATGCCCGGCCAGCCAAAGACCGTTTCTATCACCACCGCACCGTTCAAGAGCGAGGCCGTCTCGTCGCCGCACAGGGTGATGATGGGCAAGGCGGCGTTGCGGAGCGCGTGTCCGAAGATGGCGGTACGCTCAGCCAGCCCCTTGGCCCGCGCCGTGGTCACGTACGGTTTGCTGATCTCATCCAGCATCGAGCTACGCGCGACCTGCGCAACCCTACCGATGGGCCTGAAGCCCAGTGTCAGAGCCGGCAGGATGGCGTACTCCAGCCCCCCGTACCCAGACGTCGGCAACAGCTCGAGCTGCACCGCGACCAGGAGAATGAGCATCAGCCCCACCCAGAACTCGGCAGCGGACACCCCGCCCAGAGAGATCACGGTGAGTACGCGATCCAGCAGCGAGCGCGGCCGAATGGCGGAGACGGTGCCGATCACCACCGCCAGGGGCAGCGCGAGCAACACCGTGACCGCGGTGAGATAGAGCGTGGCAGGGATTCTCTCCAGCGCGACTGGCATCGCCGGCACCCGCTGCCACAGGGACACGCCAAAGTCACCGCGCAGCCAGCCAGACCCGGCACGCCAGAACTGCACGTAGAGCGGATCGTCCAGTCCGTGCTCACGGCGGAACGCCATGTACTGTTCCTGCGTGGCCTCCGGCGGCAGCATGACCTTGGCCGGGTCGCCAATGCCATGGCCAAGCAGGAAGACAATCGCCAGGACGCCGGCCAGCACCCCCACGGAGTGCAGCAGGCGACGGACCAGATAAGCGCTGATTGCGTTGCTCCCCGGCGCTGGGGCAAACGGTCGCCGCGACGCTCATCGTCGCGATCCCCACGCGGCACGTCGGGCGCAGCATGACCCGGCCAGGGGTCGGATGTCAAGTTCTAGCGCGCGGGAATCCGTCAAACGTCGCGGCTACGCGGCGCATAACGCGTGGACTAGCCGAGACCGGCGAGCTGTATCGCAGCGTCGCGTCCCCGCTCCCCCACGATGGAGGCCGGGCCCACGCAGCTAGGGCAGCCGGACTCGCAGGGACAGGCCCGCGCAAGCTCCACGGCGGCCCGCAACAGCTCACCCCGCATGCCGTAAAGCTTCTCCGCGAAGCCCACGCCCGCCGGCGTCCGCTCGTACAGATAGATCGTTGGCACGTCCGTGAACTTGGACCGAATCTGGGACTCCACGCCCACGTCACGCGCGTCGCACATCAGGTAGAGCGGCGCCACCGCGCGCAAGAGCTGCGCCAGCCCGGTCAACCCGCCAGCCACGTCCTCACGGCTCAGGCCAGCCGTCCGATCCTCTGGAATGGTCATCCAGAAGGCGGTGGTCTGCAGCTCCTCCTCCGGAAGCTGGATCTTGCCCCAACCGATGTTCTCATGCGTGTCAAACTTGATCTTCTTGAAGATGGTGGGCTGGTAGGTCAGGCTCACCTCGCCGTGAGCACAGGGCTGCCCATCCTGAGCCGGCGTCTGCTCGAACACGTCCGTGACCTGGAGCGTCACCGCCAGCTCCGCATCCGTGTAGTAGTCCACATCCACCCGCCGAACGTACGCCTTCTTCTCCTCCCAGTCCAGCTTCTCCACCTGGTGCTGCTGGCCACCGTGGATGTAGATGGCCTCTTCGTGCAGGTAAACGGGCGCAGCGTAGCGGTCCATCTCACCGATCACGCGGGGCGAGCCCGTGTCCGTGGTGTCGATGATCACGAAGTTGTCGATCGAGGCCGTGCGCAGGCTGATCGCCTCGGCGGGGAAACGCTCGCTAGACCAGTACCACTTGCGGCTGACGTCGTTGAATTGGAGCTGTCCCTCGTCCTCGAAGTAGCGCAGCAGATCGGACGTGGCGGCGCCGCCAAAGCGCTCGCCAACCTCAAAGGGCAGCTCAAAAGTGGCGCAGCGGATGTGATTGGCGCGGATCACCAAGTTCTCCGGATTCACCAATCCACTCTCAGGCGAGCGAGAGAAGAAATAGTCCGGATGGCTCATCATGAACTGATCGAGCGGCGCGCTCGTGCCCACCATGATGGCAACAGCGGGACTATCCCGACGCCCAACCCGGCCCATCTGCTGCAACGCGCTCGCAATGGTGCCCGGGTACCCCACCAGCACGGCTGCCTCCAACCCCCCGATGTCGATCCCCAATTCCAGCGCGTTCGTGGCCACCACGCCGCGGATGGATCCGTCGCGGAGACCGCGCTCGATGGCCCGCCGCTCAGTTGGCAAGTAGCCGCCGCGATAGCCACGGATCGACTCGGCCGGGATGTGCCGCCTCTTCGCGGACTCGTGCAAGTAGTGCAGCAGCACCTCCACGATCAGCCGGGTCCGCGCGAATACGATGGTCTGCAGGTTGTTCGCCACCAGCGAGGTGGCGAGCTCACGGGCGATCAGCGTGGAGCTCCGGCGGATGCCGAGCTGCCTGTTCACCACCGGTGGGTTGTAGAACAGCAGGAACTTCTCACCGCTGGGAGCGCCGTTGTCGTCCACCAGCTCCATGGGCGCGTCCACCAGGGTGCCCGCGCGCTCAGCCAGTTCCCCGCTGGGCGCCTCCAGATCGTCCACCAGCGAGCCATACTCGGTCAGGCGGCGGCCCAGATCTGACGCATTGGCAATCGTCGCCGAGCAACAGATGAACTGCGGATTGGACCCGTAGAAGGCACAGATCCGCCGGAGGCGGCGCAACACGTTGCTGACGTGGCTGCCGAAGACGCCACGGTAGTGGTGGAGCTCGTCCACCACCACGTACTTCAGGTTCTCGAACAGCCGCACCCACTTATCGTGGTGCGGCAGGATCCCCGTGTGGAGCATGTCCGGATTAGTCACCACGATGTGGCCGGCCTGGCGGATCGCCCGGCGTGCCGTCGCCGGCGTGTCGCCGTCGTACGTGAAGGTCTTGATGTCCGCGCCGCAGGCCTCCACCAGGCCGTGGAGCTCCGCTTGCTGGTCCTGAGCCAGCGCCTTGGTGGGGAACAGGTACAGCGCCCGCGCGTTCGGATCCCGCAGGATCGCGTTCACCACCGGCACGTTGTAGCAGAGCGTCTTCCCAGAGGCGGTGGGCGTCACCACCACCACATTGCGACCCGCCAGGACGTGGCCTATGGCCTCGGCCTGATGGGTATAGAGCCGCTCGATCCCACGCCGGGCATACGCCGCCCGCAGTCGCGGATCAAGATCAGCGGGGAAATCCGCGAACCGCGCCGGGCGGGGCGGTACGTGGCGAAACGCCGTCACGCACCGCCCGTGCTTATCGGACTTCAGCAGGTGATCGACAACCTGCGCTACGTTCACACCCCGATTATAGCGAACGCATGTTCGCTGAACGTAACCGCGGGTGCGTCGCCACTAGAGCGAGCGGACCATCTCCCCAATCCGGTCCAGCGCCTTCTGGATATTCTGCTTTGAGTTTGCGTACGAGAAGCGGATGTAGCCCTCACCGTACGCGCCAAACGCGGAGCCAGCCAGGCTCGCCACGCCGAACTCCTGCAGCAGCCTGTCCGCAAACTGGTGGCTGGTGAGCCCGGTCCCCTTGACGTTCGGGAACACGTAGAACGCCCCCAAAGGCCGCTTGCAGGTGATGCCGGGTATCGCGTTGAGTCCGTCTACGATCAAATCGCGGCGCTCGCGGAACTCTTTGACCATCGCCTCCACATCATCCTGCGGCCCCGTCAGCGCGGCTACGCCGGCCTTCTGGGTGAAGGCCGCCGTGCAGGAGACGGAGTTCACCGCCAGACGGTCAATGTGTGGGATGAGCTCTTGGGGGAACACCCCGTAGCCCAGTCGCCAGCCCGTCATGGCGTAGGTCTTAGAGAACCCGTCCAGAATGATCGTGCGCTCACGCATGCCCGGCTCAGAGGCGATGCTGTAGTGCTCGCCGCCGTACAAAATGCGCGAGTAGATCTCGTCCGAGAGGATCATGCAGTCGTGGTCCCGCAGGATGTCCGCGATCTGCTCAAAGTCCGTCTTTTCCAGGAAGCCGCCGGTGGGATTGGCCGGCGAGTTGAGCACCACGAGCTTCGTGCGGGGCGTGAGCAGCTTGCGCAGGTCCTCGGGGTCGAAGCGGAAATCGCGGTCCTCGAGGATGGGCAGCGGCACCACCTTGGCGCCCACGAAGTTCGCCATGGACTCGTAGATCGGGTAGCTGGGGTCCGGGCAGATCACCTCGTCGCCGGCCTGGCACAGCGCCAGGATGGTCCAGAACATGATCGGCTTGCCGCCGGGGCTCACGCACACCTCTTCCCGCCTCACGTTGATGCCGCGGGTGTGGCCTACGTACTGAGCGATCGCATCCCGTAGCTCGGGTAGTCCAAGGGCCGGTCCGTAGTGGGTCATGCCATCGGACAACGCCTGGCGGCCCGCCTCCACCACGTGCTTGGGAGTATCGAAGTCCGGCTCGCCGATCTGCAGGTGCACGATATCGCGCCCCTGGGCCTCCAGGGCGCGCGCCTTGGCGAGCACATCGAAGGCGCTCTCGGTTCCGAGTCGGCCCATCCTATCGGCGAGCTGCATGGGGTGGTCCTCCGCTGCGGCGAGCACCCAGCGCCTCGCCGACCGTGTGTAGTGGCGCGATAGCACCCTCGCGCCGGAGATCACAGACGCGGTCGATTATCGCACTACTGACGGACGCCCAGCGCAAAAGTCGGCCCGCGAGGCGGGTGCAACCGGCACGTCACCCCACGCGCTGGATTGACGTTTTCAGGACAGGAGGGGGGTCCGCCCATGCGTCACCTTCCACGGGTCTGCAATCCGCTGGCGCTAGCCGCCGCGTTGCTCGTGGCACTCGTGGCACCCGGTGCACAACCAGTCCGCGCGGCCGCGACGATCACCGTGCGCAGCCTGGCAGATAGCGGCGGTACGTGTCCAGGAGCGGACTGCACGCTGCGTCAGGCGATAGCCGTGGCGAACGCCGGCGACACCATCGACTTCTCCGTCCCAACGCCCGCGACTATCGAACTGACCTCTGGCGAACTGCTCGTGACTAAGTCGCTCGCCATCAAGGGACCGGGGGCACACCTGCTGGCGATCAGCGGCGGACACGCCTCTCGCGTGTTCAAAATGTTCGATGCGTACTTCCACACGATGAGATCGAAGTTCAGTATCGAGGACATCACGATCACCCGCGGTCGCGCGACTGCCACCATGCCAGGCGATCTCGGTCGGCCGGGCGGTGGCATCCTCGCATACGGAGACCTCGAATTGAGGCGAGTCATAGTTGAGGACAACCACGCCGTTGCTGAGGCAACAGCGATCTATGCTGATGGAGGCGGACTAGCGCTCTGGAAGGGGGACCTCTCCGTCGAAGACGCCATCTTTCGGAACAATTCGGCGGAGCGACATCCATCCGCTGTCCCGACCGCCGGGGCAGACGGCGGCGCAATATCCGTGTCCGGCTGGGAGGCCAACTTCGTCGGGTCGTTTCCCATCCGAATCAGCCGAACAACATTCGTGGGGAATCGTGCCAACGATCACGGAGGAGCCGTGTCCTCGAGTAGGGCTGCTTCCTTCACGAATACGACGATCAGTGGCAACAGCACACTCGATCCGACCCGTGGCGGGTGGAACGGTGGCGGCGTATCAATGCTCGCGCACAGCCGGGTGGTGCATTCGACGATCGTATTCAACAGGACACCCGCGCATGGGGTCCTGTTTGGAGGCGACTTCAGCGGCGCGGCCGGCTACCAGGCGAATGCCCGGAACGGCGGGACCCCCGAGATGGTCAACACCATCGTGGCACACAACTACGCCGGCGACACTCCCAGCAACTGCAATTACTCCAGTGACAACACGAGCGTTATTGACTTCCCCAAGTCGGTGGGCCTCTGCTCGTACCCCGAAGGCTCCACCACAAACGCTGACCCAAAGCTCGCGCCTCTCGTCGACAATGGCGGATTCGCGCCCACCCACGCACTGCTGCCGGGCAGCGCGGCCGTGGGAGCCGCCAGATGCACGCGCGAAGTCCCGACCGATCAGCGTGGCGTTCCACGTCCCGTGGCCGAAGGCTGCGACATCGGTGCGTTCCAGACCACAACCACGAATCTCGGAGTCACGCTTGTACCCGGCAAACGCACGGCGGTGGCCGGCGAGCAGAGCTACTACGTTGTCACCATCACCAACCAGGGACCGTCCGGCGTGATGAATGCACCGATCACGGTGGAGCTCCCACCGGGCCTCGCGAGCGCCACCTGGTCTTGTCTGGCAGGCGAGCGAGCCAGGTGCGGCACCCCAGGTGGCGCGGGCTCGATAGCCGACTCGGCGACCGTTCCATACGGTTCAACTGTCCGGTACACCATCGTGGGGACCGTTGCGATCGACGCGACCGGCAGCATAGACATCCACGCCACGGCGCGGACGCCCAGCTACCTTGTCGACACCGACGGGGCCGACAACGAGGCATCGATCAGCCAGCTCCTCGTCCCTCGTTCGCGCAGCGACTCCGTGGGAACCGCCCCAACGGTCCCTACGCACCGTACCATGGGGTCTCCCGAACCTCTCATTCCCAGCCCCGGCCCCACGAGAAGGTAAGGCGATCAGGACGGCCGGCCGAACAGCATCTGTGCCGCTGAGCGAAGCACCTGGTAGTACAGCGGTGGATACGGCACGAGATCGCCCGCGGCTATCGGCCGATTCCGGGCGTCCGAGTCGTGACAGTCGCTCGGCCAGTATCGTGAGGTGGCCGTTGCCAGCGATCCCTCCGCTACCGCGATCAGGTCATCAAAACCCACCCACGCGAGGCCCAACACCTCAACTGGATCTGGGCGAAACCCCATCAGATCACCAGCCACCGCCAGCAGATGTACAGCCTGGTGCTCGCGGTCGATCAGGCCGCTGGCGTGCAGGTGCTCCTGGCGGTGCATCGGCAGCGGTGTCAGATCCTCCATGGCCACACGCAGGCCGAGCTCCTCCTCAAGCTCACGGGAGGCCTGAGCTAGCGTCTCGCCGAAGCGGACGTGGCCGGCGCAGGATGCGTCAAAGCGGCCGGGGAACGTGGACTTGTCGTGCGAGCGATGCTGCAACAGCGCCTCGATCCCGCGCTCGCCGCGCCTCACCACCCAGCAGAAGAAACTGAGGTGCCAGTCGCCATCCTCGTGGACGGCCCGTCGCGACTTCGCCACGCCCATGGGCTTGCCATCTGGTGTGAACACCTCCAGGAGCTCGCTCGCCTCGGCTACCGCGTAGCCGCTTGGAAACCGCGCACCGGACGACTCGCTCACGGCAGCGGCCGCCAGTCGCGTCGCCGCTGTTCATACGCGACGACGCGCTCGTAGCCGGCCGCTTTCAGGTATGCCACCGCCTCGCCGTAGCCCTTGCCCACCTCCTCCGGCTTGTGCGCATCGGATCCCAGCGTCGCCGGCACCCCCGCCTCTCGGCAAGCCTTGAGCAGGTCCAGGTGGGGATATAGCTCGCCCACCGGCTTGCGCAGGCCGGCCGTGTTCACCTCCACGGCGACCTCCGTCGCGGCCAGGCGGCGAGCCACGCGCGCGTACAGATCCCGCGGATCCGTCCGCGAACGGTGGCCAAACTTCTTCACCACGTCCAGATGGGCGATGGTGTCGAAGAATCCCGATTCCGCGCCTCGGCAGATCAGATCGAAGTACGTCTCATACAGCTCGTCGATGTCCCAACTGTCGTACCCCTTGATCTGCCGCGAGTCATCCATGCCCCAGTCGCCAATGAAGTGCACGCTGCCCAGCACGTAGTCAAAGGGATGCGCGTCCAGGATCCGCTTCAGGGTTTCTTCGGCACCGGGGATGAAGTCCGCCTCCACGGACAGGCGGATCTCGATCTCGCTGTGTCGCCTCCGCAGTGCGTCCACGTCCTCCACGTACTGGGTGAACTCGTCCTCCCGCATCGCAAGCTCGGGATCGCGCCGCTCGGGATCCAGCCAGTACATGAAGATGTGGTCTGAGAAGCCCATCTCCGGCAGCCCCACCCGAATCGCCTGATCCACGTACGCCTGCATCTCGCCGCTGGCGTGGCCGCAGCGCGCGGTGTGGATGTGGTAGTCAACCAGCGGCAGATCAGCCATCAGCTCACCCAGTAGCGGCGCGTTATCTGGAGCCCACGGGGGCGGGCTCCAGATAGCGCACCTTGAATACGTCACGCGGCAAGTCGTCGCTCCAGGTGCCCGTCAACGCAAGTGCGCCGGCCAGGCGTCCAATCTCGTCCGACGACTTCGCGGCTTTGCCATTGCCGCCGACCGCCACGTACAGGCGACCGATGACGACCTCGTCCACGTAGGGATGCCCGCTGGCGGTGGCTGTGACCACGCACGTGTCCGTGTGGATCGGGGCGCCCCGCGTATCCGGGACGATCGTGATGACCGCCTCCGTAAGCAGGGACCGATCCGCGGTCCCACCGGTGCTACGGAACCAGTCCCCCAACTCGTCAAGGGTCTGTAGCCGCGGTCCCAGCTCACCGGTCCCCAGCTTGATATAGTGCCGGCCGTCGGGGTACCGGATCGGCGGCAGGATGTACGGATCGCCCAACGCACGATTGCCCCGCACTATCAGGCTGGGCATCTCCGCCAGCCGACCAAGCAGACTATCGGAGATCTCCGCGAGCACAACCGTGCGACCCTTCACCTCAACGTCGAGCGGCCGTGGAAGTACCTCGTGGACGTTGGCGAATCCGCCCGTGGCAACAAGCGCTCGTTCGGCCTGCACGGTCTGACCGCTCGCAGTCGTGATCTCCACGCCCCCGTCCTGAACGCAGACACGGTGCGCAGCCTCGCGGATCAGCGTGGCCCCGTGGCGCTCGGCGGCCACGGACTGCGCGGCCACCAGGCGGCGCGGGCTGATGTGTCCGGCGCGGCTCGGCTCAAACGCTCCGGTCGCGCCGGCGCCAAACGACAGGAACGGAAACCGGCGGGCGAGGTCGGCATCGTTGAGCCGATCGAATCGCACGCCCAGGGCATCACCGGTCCGCGCGTAGCCATCGACGTGGCTCTCAGCACCCCCGAGCGCCACGGCCAGCATCCCCACCTCGCGATGGAATGAGACGCCGCTCTGGGCCTCGATCTCAGCGTAGCGGCCGATCGAGCGCTGCGCTAGTCTCGCCCAGATTGGATCTGGGTCCAGCGTCCGGAAGATGCGCCCCTCGTCGTAGTGACTGCCAAACACATCCCGAGTGGCTTGGCGATCGGCAGGCTCGTCCGGACCGATCGAGACAATCCCGCCCGTGGTCAACGACAGATGCCGCGCGGCGGCCGACCCGATCAGTCCACGTCCGATGACCGCCACACGGTATCGCGCGTTGCTCGCCATACTCCCGCCCTCAGACCCGATCAGTCAACACGGCCGGCCGACACGCGTCGGCGTGCTCGCCATTGAGTGTACCCGGCGATCCGCTCGTGCCATCGCCACCGTCGCCGACAAACGCGGTATCCTCCGCCATTCGCACACCGACGGGAGCCACCATGACCCGCATCAACCCCCTCCGCCAGAAGATCGCTGATGGCAAGGCCGTCATCGGCCCGCTGCTACAAGAGATGCCCGGCTCGCCCGATCTCGTCGAGTTCCTGGGCGCCGCCGGCTTCGACTTCGTGATGATCGATGGCGAGCACGGCGGAGTCGGCGTTGAGCTCTGCCGCGACCTCGTGCGCGCGGCCGACGCCGTGGGCGTTCCCGCGCTGGCGCGGGTGCCAGACGCCAACCCCGGCCGCATCCTGGCCTTCCTGGATCAGGGCGTTCAGGGCATCATCCTGGCCCACTGCAACACCGCGGCAGACGCCGAGGCCCTGGTTCAGGCCGTGAAGTACCCGCCCCGCGGCATCCGCGGTGCCGCCACGGCCAGCCGTGCCGGCAACTACGGCTACGGCCCTGGCGCCATCAAGCACGTCGAGATCGCGAACCGGGAGACGATGTGCCTGGGACTGGTGGAGGAGTTCCGCGCCATGGAGCACGTCCCCGCGATGCTCAAGGTGGACGGCTTTGATGGCTGTTTCCTAGGCCCTGGCGACCTGGCGCTGAGCATGGGGTTGGAGTACTTCGGCCACTGGCCTCCGCATCCTGACGTGCAGAAGCTTGTTGACAAGGCGCGCGATCAGACGCTGGCCGCCGGGAAGCTGGTCATGACCCCGGCGGGGACCGGCGCGGCCGCCCGGTCGCTCATCCAGCAGGGTTACCAGATGGTTTGCGTGCAGTTCGGACAGTTCTTCCGAACCGCCATCAACAGCTATCTAACGGAAGCCCGCTCCTGACCATAATCCACCGAAAAGTCGCCGAAAAACCCATCTCGTCCATCAACCTGGACCCGTTGAAGGCTTGTAGAGACGAGGGCGTCGCGGGGGCGGCGCCCACGCCTTTTTCCAACAGCCACCCCGCCGGAATTACCAGGAGCCCCACAGTGCAGATCGAGCCCAGCGCAGCCGTGGACGCCTTCAGCAGACTGGCGGACCCGCGACCGGCCGTGATGGACGCGCTGGCCATCTCGGTCATGCGCGAGACCCTGGACACCCAGGCCAGCGCCGTCCAGGAGCTGCTCTCAACCCTGCAACCACACCTGGGCCAGCGCGTGGACGTGCGCGTCTAGCCGTCTCGAATGTCCCGGATAGCGGTTGTCGCGAATCGCGGCCGACCGCTACACTCTCACTCGCGTATAACACGAGTGACGCGCAGAGACCCCTACAAGTGAATACTGGCCCTTATCAAGAGAGGTGGAGGGAGACGGCCCTGTGAAGCCCGGCAACCCCCCTCTTGCGAAGGACTCCGGCGAGACTCGCCGGGCCGAGACGCGGACGTTCCGCGAAGCGAGAGGGAAGGTGCCAATTCCGCCAGAGCAATCTGGAAGATAAGGGGAGCCGAGCAGTACGCCCACCGGAGCCCCTCTTTCAGAGACGGGCTCATTTCATGTCCGGCGGAGCACCCCCCCACCTCACTAGCGTAACCCTGTTGAGCATGACCGGCAGAGGCATGCACGCGTGAGTAAGGATGGTGCCCGCGAGTGAAGACAGTTCTCGGACTACGTTGCCGCGAATGCGGCGAGCTCTACCCGGCAAATCCGGTCCACGTGTGCGAGATGTGCTTCGGCCCACTCGAAGTTGCCTACGACTACGACGTGATCGGCAATGCCATCAGCCGAGAGTCCATCGCCAACGGCCCCAAATCACTCTGGCGGTACAAGCCGCTCCTCCCAATCGAAGGCGACCGGTACGTGGACACACAGACCGGATTCACCCCACTGGTTCGGGCCGAAAACCTGGGACGCGCCATCGGCCTCAAGAATCTTTACGTCAAGAACGACACGGTCAACCCCACGTTCTCGTTCAAGGATCGCCCCGTCTCCATCGCATCGAGCAAGGCCCTCGAGTTCGGCTACGAGGTGTTCGCCTGCGCCTCCACCGGCAATCTTGCCGGCTCCGTCGCCGCGCACGCGGCCAAGGCCGGCATCAAAGCCTGCATCTTCGTCCCATCAGACCTGGAGCCCAGCAAGATTAGTGCGGCGCTCGCCTACAGTCCCACCCTGGTGGCAGTGGACGGCAACTACGACGACGTCAATCGCGTCTGCAGCGAGATCGCGGACAAGTACCGCTGGGCATTCGCAAACATCAATATGCGGCCGTACTACTCTGAAGGCAGCAAGACGCTCGCCTACGAGGTGTCGGAGCAGCTTGGCTGGCGCATGCCAGACCATGTGGTGATCCCCATTGCCAGCGGATCGCTGTTCACCAAAATCTGGAAGGGATTCGGCGAACTAGTCAAGCTAAGGCTGGTAGAGGGCACGCCTCCCCGCATGACCGGCGCTCAAGCAGACGGCTGCGCACCGGTGGTCCACTCGTTTGACGCCGGTACGTTTGAGGTGGAGCCGGTCCGCCCAGACACCATTGCCAAGTCTCTGGCTATCGGCAATCCGGCGGATGGCTACTACTCACTCAAGATCATGGAAGAGTCCGGCGGCGTGGCCTGCTCCGTGAACGACGAAGAGATCGTGGAGGCAATGAAACTGCTCGCCCGCACCGAGGGCATCTTCGCGGAGACCGCCGGCGGCGTGACCGTAGGTGTCCTCAAGAAACTCGTCGAGCAGGGGCGGATCGATCCGGATGAGCTCGTCGTGGCCTACGTGACCGGGAATGGCCTCAAGACCCAGGAGGCGCTGGTGGGCCATCTCGACGAGCCCATCCACGTGAAGGCCACCATGAAGTCGGTGGAGGAGGCACTCAATCTGCACCGCGACGCCGTCGGTGCTCCAAGTTGAGAGCTCAGATGCACACGGGAAAATAGTCCAGATCGGCCATCTGGCAGAGGTGCTCACATGGCAAAAATCCGCGTGAAGTTCACATTTCCCCCGGACCTCGTTACCCAGCCCGTCGTCTACAACATGGGTAAGGAGTTCCGCGTAGTCACGAACGTCCGGCGCGCCAACGTGGCGCACGACCGCGGCTGGATGATCCTGGAGATCAGCGGAGACCAACCAGAGCTAGACCGAGCGCTCGCCTGGGCAAAGGAGCAAGGCGTCCGCGTGGACGACGAGCCCGAAGCCTGATCCAACCAGCCTACCTCCCGGCCACCATCCCTGGCCTCACGCCAGGCAATCCTCCTAAGGAGCTGTCCAAATGAGTGTGAAGGTACGAATCCCCGCCCCCCTGCGCCCCATCACCAATGGTGAGTCAGAGATCACCGTGGAGGGCAGCAACCTGGCCCAGGCCCTCGATTCACTCGAGCAGCAGTATCCACCGATTCGCCAGCGTCTCCGGGACGATCAGGGCGCGCTACGCCGGTTCGTGAACCTGTTCGTGAACGGGGAGGACATCCGCTTCCTGTCCGGCCTGGATACCGCGCTCAAGGCTGGCGACGAAGTCTCGATCATCCCGGCCGTCGCGGGAGGCTGACCGCCTTTCAGCGACCAGCCACCGTCCGCCATCCAATCGGCGTCATCCGCGCCACGAGCTGGGCGGCCGTGTCCGCCCCGCGCGCACGTACGCGCGGTAGGTCCAGCAGCCGGCTAGCGCTCAGCACCGTGCCGTGGTTGGTGGTCACAGCCGTGCTGTAACCGGCCGCCGCGGCGGCGGCCATGGCGCGCTGGTTGTAACGCCCAGACGGATACGCCAGGTGCAGCACCGGCCGCCCAACCTCCTCCTCGATCCGCCGCTTCGGCTCCACGAGCTGTCTCTCCAGCGCCGCGCCGCTCGCCAGGCTCAAGTCTGCGTGGCTGGCGCTGTGGGCCTGGATGGACATCCCACCTGCCGCCATCTCCCGTAGCTGATCCCAGCTCATGTAGCCGGGGCGACCCACGAAGTCCAGGACGATGTAGAACGTCCCCACCATCCCGTAGCGCCGAAGCAAAGGGAAGGCCTGCTCGTAGTTATCCACATAGCCGTCGTCAAACGTGAGCACCGCCGCGCGGTCCGGCAGCGTGAGGGTACCGCGCAGGTACGCCACCACCGCGTCCAGGTCAACCGTCTGAACGCCGGCGTCACGCATCTGGGCGAGCTCATCCTCGAGCAATTGCGGTGACACGGTGAGATCGCGGCGTAGCGCATCCGGATTTGTCGGCAGCGGCCCCGTGTAGTGGTACATCACTATCGGCAGCGCAACCTGCGCACGCGGAACCGGGATGGGCGTGGCGGTGGGCTCAGCGGTGGGTGTCGGCGGAGCGGGCGTGGCTGTCGGCGGAGCGGGCGTCACAGTGGGCGGCGCGCTCGTGGCGGTTGGCGGCGGGGGAATCAACGTTGCCGTGGGCACCGCTGTGGGTGGCACGGGTACCGCGGTGTTCAAGGCAGCTTGAACGACCGGAGTCGGCGAAACCGCCTCGCGGGGCGCTGGGCCCTGGCATCCGGCCAGAACCGCTCCCGCCGCGCAGATGATGGCTTGGCATGTGGCCGCCCAGCGGCCGAGCGTGCGGGGCATCGAGCAATTCTACCGTCTCTCGCCGTAACGTCGCTCGCCAATACAACCATCAGTCGCGAAAACGGAACTGCCTGCACTCGACCCGCCGCGCGCCATGGCGGCCCGGCGCGCACGCCGAACGCATCGCGAAACGAATCAGGCCGTCCCGAAGCTCAGGCCAAGTTGGCGCAGCCACGTTCGGTACGCAAGAGCCGTGCGATCGCTTCGCAAGTGGAGCTCTGCCTGCAGGTCCAGAGGCAATCGCTCCGGTCGCTGCGACTCCAGAATGGGCTGATCCTGAAGGAAGATAGTGTCCTGCCAGGAGATCAGCTCCGCTTCTGGAATCTCATGACCGTAGTTCATCGCCATGATCATCCAGGCGGTGCTGTCAGCCACCTCGTGTGGCGTGACTAGCAACATCAGGGAAAACCGGGGGCCGTCCGATTCCTTTTCCAGGTAGGCAGCCAGCGGGCGCGGCGCCCGGTAGGCGTAGGACACGAACGCCCCGACACCCGTCCCATACGGGTCCGGCTGAAAGACCCGCACGCCCCGTGCCTCCACGCCCTCCGGCCCGATCTCGGCCTCGTAGTCATCGATCTCGGGGCGCTCGCGGGTTCCGAGGATGTTCTCGTGAACGAATGGAAAGTGTCCAACGTCCAGGAAATTCTCGATGATCCGTGGGCCGCTAGCGTTCACTCGGTACGGGCCACACAACATGGAACGATAGGACGGATCGGCCCACTCAGGGAACACCGGGACATCGCGCGAAGGGTTGCCAAGCGAGACCCAGATCAGGCCATACCGCACCGTGGCGCGGTATGGCCGCACGGCGGCTTTGGCGGGCGGGGCCTGGCCGGGATGGGCAGGGATCGCGACGCATCGGCCATCTGCCCCGTATGTCCACCCATGGTACGGGCACTCCAGCGTGTCGCCGACGACCTTGCCGAGTGACAGACGCGTCCCACGATGGATGCACAGGTCTTGCCATGCGAGCACAGCCTCACCCGCGCGCCAGACCACGATGTCCTCGCCCAGCAGCCTCACGGGTAGCGGTCGTGCGGTCTCCAGATCGCCACAGCGAGCGACCGGATGCCACTCATCGATCAGTACTGGATCGTCAATCATCGCGTCACGCCACAGGGACCTCAGTGGGAGAGCGACGGTGCCGATGAGCCGTGTGCTGAGGATGCCTCCACAGAGCCTGCCCTGCCTCCAGTGTCACGTTGGGACCACGGTGATTTCGCGACAGAGCCGCTAGCGACCGCGCCTGCGCGCCGGCTCGTCCAGGCGCCGGCTCTGGAGCAACACCACGCCGTCCGGATAAGCCTCGATGGTACGGTAGCCGGCGTCAACGAGTCGACGCACTGCGCGATCGTCGTAGAGCCAATACTCTGGGAACAGCAAGAAGTCGCTCTGCTCGATGGTTCTGGCCACGCGCGACGGATCCTCCCAGACCTTTCGATCCATCCGCTCCAGCGTTAGCCGAGTCCCGGCGTAAGGCCGAGCCACCAGCCACGGAATGGTACCCAGGGTCCCGCCCGGACGGAGCTCGGCCGCGCGTAGCGTCCCGTCTACGTAGGACGTGTTCGCCCGCACGTCCAGGCTGGTTGTCGCGAGGGCTGGTTGGACCACGGAGACGCCTGCCACCGCGATGGCGCCCAGCACCGGCCGCCCCACCCAATCTGCCAGCACTGCACCGCCGAGGCCGGCGAACAACGCCAGCAGGGGCATGATCTGGGCCGTGAAGCGCGCCTCCTTGTGCGGCAACGCGGACAGGAAGGCCAGCATGGTTCCCGCCGTCAGCGCCACCAACATCCAGGACGCCCGGTTTGCACGCCGGCCGCTTGATACGAGCCCCAACACCACCAGCGCGCACGGCAGGTAACCCAACCACGTCCCCACCGTCAGCAAAAACCAGTACCAGGGCTCGGCCCCAAACTCAATCGGTGCGAGCCCGCTGGCAACGTTGTATTCAAACGACTGTAGCAAGCTGTGGAACGGCCGTCCGTACGTGACAAGCTCAATGACGGCCTGCACCAGTGCCGCAAGCAGGAATCCCGTGCCAAAGCGCACGGCCAGGCCCAAGGCTCTCCCCGCGTACATCCGCCACAGCACCCACAGCCCCAGGGGCAGCACGTAGACGATGGCTTGATACCGGATCATGCACCCAACGCCCAGTGCCACACCGGCCCAGACGGCGGGTGAGCCACCGCGCAGCAGGAACAAAACCGCAAGCATCACGAATAAGGTGGACGGTAGCTCCGCGTACGTACTGACGGAGAGCTGGTTTGACACGGGGTTCAGTGCCACAAGCAACGCGGCGATCACGCCCACCCTCGTATCCGCCAACCGACGGCCCAGCGAGAAGGCGAGCCCTACCGTGCCAACGCCAAACCCCACGGAGACCATGCGTAGCGCGCTCACCATCGCCTCACCCGTGGGCTCAGGCCAGACGGCGGTGACAGCCTGCACCAGGTACAACACGGGCACGAAGAGCAGCGGAAGCAGAATCGGGCGCAAATCCCACCACTCGATGCCGATACCAAATGCGATCTTGTAAGCGATGTTGACGTACTCGATCGGATCGCCCTGCTCGAAGCCACGCGCCCGCCACCAGAGCGGTAGCCGAACCGCCAGAGCCAGCAGCAGCACCGCCCCCAACAGCAGTCTGTCGCGCGACAACCGTCCTGCCGCACCCGGCATGGAAAGCCTCACGGCAGCAATCACCGCCACGCTGCCCTGGTCAGCCGCCGCCCAGTGTCGCTAACACTGGCGCTCATCGCCAACTTCTGTCTACGCCTGGGCGGCGCCGCGGCCGGTCTCATGCTCACGCTTTTCCTGGGTTTCATCAATCGTGAGCTGTACCCCGTCTCCGCGACGTCATTGGGCCTGCTGGCCGGAGCATATTCTCTGGTGGAGATGGTCTGCGCCCCGGTCCTGGGCGCGCAAAGCGATCGTCTGGGAAGGCGGGTCTTCTTGCTGGGCGGGCCGGCGGTGGGTCTACTCGCCGTCCAGCTCACCGGACTGACCACAGTATTCCAGATCATCTTCTGCGCCCGGCTGATCGAGGGGGTCGCCGGCGCCGCCACAACCCCCGCCCTGCTGAGCCTGCTTTCCGCACACACCGACCACGACGCCGCGCTGCGCGGCCGAATCATGAGCTACTTCGAGGCCGGCACTGCCCTGGGTCTCACCTTGGGATCGGTGCTGGGCTCGCTGCTCTGGGACGGGCTGGGACGCTGGGGGTTCGCCGCGGCCGGGGGACTGTATCTAGCAAGCATCGCGCTGTTCATGCGCGCGACCGCCAACCGGCCGCTCGTTGCGGAGGCGACCCTGCCGGTCGAACACCGCCCCCGCTCACTTGCAGCCAGCCTCCAGACCGTGCTCACCTATCGACCGCTGCTCGGATTCGTCCCCGCCTGGCTGGCGATCAATGCCGTCGTGGGGCTCTGGCTCACCCACGCGATCTTCCAGATGACCGGCGGCCGCGAGCTAGCCGGGCAGTTCCTGGTGGGCGCCTTCTCCAGCCGCACCATCGCCGCGGTTTTGTTTGGCTACGCGCTCGCGTTTGGCTGCGGCCTGGCCGTGTGGAGCTACCTGTTCAAGTTCTTCGGACCCATCGCGGTGATGCGCGTGGCATCGCTGGGGATGCTCGGGGCCACCAGCGCGCTCGTCGCCGTCAACCACTCAGGCGGTGCGGGGGTGCTGCTCTGGGGGTCGTTGGCCCTCTTTGTGCTCTGCGTGATGGTGGAGAGCGGATTCGCCCCCGCGGCCGTCACCTACCTGGCGGACCTCTCCGCGTCGCTCCGCGCGGATCGCGGCCTGTTTATGGGTCTGTACTCGGTTGCGCTCGGGCTGGGCCAACTTCTCGGGGGCTGGCTGGGCGGGCCGGTGGCGGACGCCTGGGGGCTGGACGGGATCCTGGCCTTGACGCTGTTGTTGGTGGTGGCCTCAGTTGCGCTCGCATTCCGGCTCAAATACCTCAATACGGAGACGTAACCCGCGGATCCGCGCGTAATCTCATCAAGTCCGTCCCCAGTGTCGCGTCAACATCGTTTGCCACTTCGGGAGACCACTGTCAACTGAGGGAGCAGACGCGACATGGCGGTCCGACTTGAGCGGCAATACCGCGCCCAACCGCTGACGTTACAGCCGCGGGCAAACCAGGATCTAGATAAGCCAGAGCTGCGAGCACCGCGGACGCGCCAGTTTTATCTGGTGACCTCGCTGGGCTACGCTGTGCTCACGTTCCTCGTCGTAGAGATCATGAAGGCCTGGGAGGCGGCATGGGCCACCCACCAGACCGACGCGATCGATCCGGCGACGCTCGTGGCGAGCTCCGTCTCGCTTCACGGCGCGAGTTTCGCGGCGTGGGTGGGCCTGTGCGTTGGCGCGGGCATGATCGCCCACCGCCTCCAGTCTCGACTGGACAGCACGCTCTCCGCCGAGCACCAGCGCGGCGAGGAGCTCGCGTTCATCTCGGAGATCGGCAGCACGTTGAGCGGCCCGCTCCCGCCGGCTCAGATCGCCGCCGAGTTCCTCCGAAAGATCCGTCCAGTGATCGATGACGGCGTGACCGCCGCCGTCATGCTGCACGACGAATCCGCCGGCAGTCTGCGAGCCATCTCCGCGGACGGAGTCCTGGCGGAACAGCTCAGCCACGCCACCATCCCCTTTGACGCGCTCCCCGAGCCCACCCGGCAGCGGCTCGCTCGCCGCAAGCCGCAAGTGCTCCTGGACGTCAATGTGGCCGGCGCCGCCATTCCCGGCGACGCCTGGACGTCGCTTGCCGCGCGAGTACCGGCACTCAAGCGCGCCCGCTACTTCGGCCTGCTGCCGCTCGTCTCCCGTGATCGCCTGGTGGGCGCGCTCTTGATGCGCGACGACCAGCCGCACTCGGCGGACATGGAGCCGCTTCAGCTTCTCGGCATCCTCAGCCACTACCTGGCAGGCGCCCTCCACAATGCCGTTTCCGTCTCGGAGGCGGAGTCGCGCGCGGACCGCGCCACGCTGATCAACCGCATTGCCCAGTGGACCCGTGCCAGCGACAACAACCACCACGACGTGCTCAACCGGGCCGTAGAGGAGATCGGCACGGCCATCAGCGCCTCCGCCGCGTTCGTCCGCTTCGGTGTCTCCGAGGACGGCCTCCGGGTGGGCTATGAGTGGGTGGCTCCAGACGTCGCGCCGCTCGGCATCTCGCCGAAGGCAAAGTTCCCGGTGGACTCGCTGGCCATCCGGGCCGGCAAGACCGTCGCCGTGTCAGACGTTCACAGCGATCCCCGCCTGGAGGACCCCAGCCTGGGACGCCGCGAGGATCTCACCCGCGGAGGCACCGTCTCCGTGCTCTCCACACCCATCGGCCTGGCAGACCAGCTCGTGGGCACCATTACGTTCCACCAGGTGGACGAGGTGCGCGTGTGGTCCGAGGAGGACATCCGCCTGGTAGAAGCCGTGTCACGCGAGCTTCGGATCTCCCTGGAGACGGCCCGCATGCTGGAGGCTCGCCAGCGTGATTCCGATCGGTTGCTCGAGCTGCACCGTGCCTCTACCGAGGTGGCCAGTCTTACCGACTCGCACGCGGTGGTAGACGCGATCCTGCGGAGCGCTGTCACGCTGCTCGGCGCGGGCAGCGGCGCCTTCTACCGCTGGGACGCCCAGGCCGGCGTGCTGCGCCGCGTCCAGAGCTGGCAGGCGCCAGACGCGGACGTCACCACCTCCGTCCAGCCGGGCGAGGGCCTCGCAGGCCAGACGTTCTCAGAGGGCCGACCCGTCATCGTCAACGACTACCAGACCTCCGCCATGGCGCGTCGCAACGACGTGGACCGTGGTCTGCGCGCGGGCCTGGGCGTCCCACTCATCCCCAGCGGCACTCCGTTGGGTGTGCTGGTGGTCTCCTCGTACGATGAGACCACCCACTTCACCGAGGATGATGCGCGCCTGCTGGAGCTCTTCGGTGATCAGGCATCCGCCGCCCTTTTGACGGCCGAGGCCTTCGAGCGCCAGCAGAAGGCCGTAGGCGAGCTGGAGAGGCTCAACAAGGAAAAGAGCAACTTCGTAGCCATCGTCTCCCACGAGTTCCGCACGCCCCTCACGGGCATCCAGGGCTTCAGCGAGATGATGCGCGACGATGACCTGACCGCTGACGAGATGCGGGAGTACGCCTCCGACATCAATAAGGACGCCCGTCGCCTCAACCGACTCGTGACGGAGATGCTGGACCTGAGCCGCATGGAGTCGGGCCGGATGACGCTCAACCTGGAGCGGCTGGACCTGAATGGCATCGTCACCGAGGTAGCCACCCACATCCAGCACAACTCACCCAAGCACACCATCGCGGTGCGTGTGAGCTCAAAGATCCCCGCCCTGACCGGCGATCGCGACAAGCTGACGCAGGTGATCACCAACCTGCTCAACAACGCCGTGAAGTACTCGCCGGACGGCACCGCGATCGAGGTCGCCACGCGGCTGGGCACGGACGTGGCGCACGTCACCGTGACGGACCACGGTATCGGGATTCCCTCAGACGCGCTGGAGACCATCTTCGAGCCCTACTCACGGGTGGAATCCGGGCCCAGCCGCTACATCGGCGGCACCGGCCTGGGGCTGCCAATCGTCCGACAGATCGCCCAGCTCCACGGCGGCAAGGCGTGGGCCGAGAGTCGCCTGGGCGAGGGCTCCACGTTCCACTTCACGGTTCCTCTGGCCGGCGTGCCGGCCCCGGTGCGGGCCGCTTGATAGCGGGCAACGAGCGGTAAGTAAAGGGAGACACCTGCATGGCCTCAGAACGGATTCTCTTTGTTGACGATGAGGAGCAGATTCGCCGACTGCTCACCAGCTTCCTTGGACGGCGTGGCTACCAGGTCACAACGGCCGAGGACGGCGCACAGGCGTTGCGACTCCTCGAACAGCAGGAGGCGCCAAACCTCATCATCACCGACGTGAACATGCCCAACGTGGACGGCGTGGAGCTCACGCGGCGACTGCGGGCAGACGCTCGGTTCGCTGACCTGCCCATCATCATGCTCTCCGCAAAGGCCCAGACGGCCGAGATCCTCGCAGGCTACGCCGAGGGCGCGGACGAGTACGTCCCGAAGCCCATCGAGATGGCGGTGCTGGCGGCCAAGGTTGAATCCCTGCTGCGGCGCGCGCACCCAAGCGCAACACCAACCGTGATCGTCCAGCACGTGGCGGCGCCTCCCAAGCGTTGCCAGGTGATCGCGATCATCCACGCCAAGGGCGGCGTGGGCTCGTCAACCCTGGCGGCTCAGGCGGCCAGCGCACTCGCCAGCACCGAGCAGGCCCGCGTGACACTCATCGACGCAGACGTCTACGCCCCCACGGCCTCAGCCCTGTTGGGCATCAATCCGGAAACCACGCTGGCGGAGCTGGCCGAGTTCCCCGTGGAAGCGATCGGCGACAGTGCGTTTGCCCAGGTGGCCTCCCCGCATCCTAGCGGATTGCGAGTCATCGTTGCCGGTCAGCGCGCGGACATTGCGGATGGGATCACTCCCAGCACCCTCAACCACACGCTGGAGAGGATCCGCCGCACCAGCGACTACATTTTCATCGACACCGCCGCGGGCCTCAACCCGCTCAATCGCGCGGCAATTCAGGCGGCAGACCTGGTCTGCGTCGTCACCGCGCCGCGGTCGCTCGCGCTCAACGCAACCGGTCCGCTGCTCGATACGCTCGACCGCCTTCAGGTACCGGCGAGCAAGATCCGGCTGATCCTCAACCGACCGTGGTCCAAGGGCCTGAAGGACGAGCGTGTTTCCGCATGGCTCGGCCGCGCGCCTGACCTCCTCGTGCCGCACCTACCGTCGTTCGTCGATGTCTCCACCAAGCCCGCCGCGCCGGCGCTGAAGTCCGGTGATGTCGCGGCCATCGTGGCGCGGGACCTGGCCACCCGGATCATCTCGTTCACAGACGAGGGCGAGATTACCCAGGCCGCGGCCTAGACGTCCCCACGGTCCGACCGGAACCACGGATAGCAGCGCCCTCGGCGCTGGCGTAGAATGTCCGCCAGCGTCGAAGGGAGCTGCACGTGGAACGAGACGGTCTGGCCATCCTGGTAAACAGCGAAGATCCATTCAACGCCAAGACCGCCGTTGGCGTGCTGCGCTACGGGCGAGATCGGATCGTGGGTCTGGTGGATCCCGAGCGCGCCGGTCAAACCGCCGGTGATGTCTACAACGTCAGACCAGACGTGCCCATTGTGGCTGGCGTGTCCGAGCTTCCGGATTCCACCGGCCGACTCCTGGTGGGCATCGCCTCGCGGGGCGGCGTGATGCCGCCGGAAATGAAGGGCGAGATCCTGGCCGCCATCGAGCGCGGTATGGACATTTACAACGGCCTGCACCATTTCCTCGACGAGGATCCAGACTTCGTCACGGCTGCCAAGCGCAAGAACGTCAAGCTGATCGATCTGCGGCGCGTGCCAGAGGATCTCCCGGTGGGGCAGGCACTTCCACACCGCGCGGGCAGCCACGTGGTCCTCACCGTGGGGAGCGACTGCAACGTGGGCAAGATGTCCACGGCGCTAGAGCTAGACCTGCTGGCGCGTCAGCGCGGGCTTAAGTCCATGTTCCTGGCCACGGGCCAGACCGGCATCATGATCGCCCACAACGGCATCGCCATAGACCGTGTCATCGCTGACTTTACCAACGGCGCCATGGAGCAGCTTGTTATCGAGGCCAGCAACGCCAACGATTGGGTGTTCGTGGAGGGCCAGGGCTCTCTGGTGCACCCGGGCTACTCCGGCGTGACCATGGGACTGCTCCACGGCACGGCGCCGGACCTGATGATCCTCTGCCACCAGCCCACGCGCGAGCACATCCGTCGGCTCACGTTCCCTATCCCTCCGTTGGCGAAAGTCCGCGCCTTATATGAGGACGCCGCCAGCTGGATCGCGCCCAGTAAAGTAGCCGGCATCGCGCTGAACACCTATGATCTGGACGAGCAGGCGGCACGCGACGTGATCAAGCGGATCGAAGACGAACACGGGTTGCCGACCACTGACGTGATCCGGTTTGGCCCGGAGAAGCTCCTGGACGCGCTGCTCGCGTGCGTCCGCTAGACATTCGCTTCCGCCCGCTCAATCTGCCCCTCGCCGATCCATTTGGCATCTCCAGCCGCGTCACCGCCGTGGCGGAGAACGTGCTGGTGGAGATCGAGCAAGACGGGCTGATCGGATACGGCGAATGTGCGCCAAAGGCGTACTATGGCGAGAGCCAGGCCAGCGTTCTCGCCTGGCTCCCGCGCCTGTTGGCAGTGGTGGCAGACCGCGAACCCGCCGACATCCACGGCGCGGCAGCCGCCATGGAGCACGCGTGCGCTGAGAATCCCGCCGCCCGCGCTGGCGTGGAGCAGGCACTCTGGGATCTGCTGGGCAAGCGCCTGGGCATACCCGTCCGGAACTTGTGGGGAATCGGGCCACGCTGCGTCACCAGCAGCTACACCATCGGCATTGACACCCCCCCGCGTATGGCCCAGAAGGCGCACGAGGCCGCCGAGTACCCGCTGCTCAAGATCAAGGTGGGGACGCCCAACGACGTGGAGAACCTCCGCGCGGTACGGGAGGCTCGACCAGACGCCCGCATCCAGGTAGATGCCAACGGCGCCTGGACCGCCAAGGCCGCCATACGCTCCATCGAACAGCTCGAAGCATTCAACATCGAGATGGTGGAGCAGCCGGTAGCGCCGCCCGACATCGACGGCCTGGCCGCCGTGGCGGCATCCACCCATCTCCCGGTGTTCGCCGACGAGAGCTGCCATGGCGCCCGCGACGTGCCACGCGTGGCGGACGCCTGCGATGGTGTCGTCGTCAAGATCCAGAAGGCCGGCGGCTTGCTCGCCGCGCTGCAGCACATCCACGCCGCGCGTGCGAACGGTCTTCAGGTGATGCTGGGCTGCATGGTTGAGAGCAGCCTGGGCATCAGCGCCGCCGGCCAGATCGCGCCGCTGTGCGACCTGCTAGACCTGGACGGCAACCTGCTCTTATCGTCCGACCCGTTCGACGGGCTGCGCGCCTCGCGCGGCGAAGTCCACCCACCTCTCGGCCCCGGGCTGGGCGCAACGCGAACCGTCGACGAGTCATAGGCCCTCACGGGCTACGCCAGAACGCATCCGTCGCACCCCAGCGCGGATGTTCCAGCAGTCGGGACGGCAAGAGGCGGCGCACCACGAGCGGTGGCGCGCCGCCTCTGTCGGTCGCTGGGCCTACTTCCGCGTGCGCTTCAACTCGAAGAAGTAGCCCTTGGTGCTCATGGCCGCCACGTGGTCCCAGAGCTGGCCTGCCTCTTCGCCCTGCGGCACAGGGATGATCACCGGGCCAAACACGGGCTCACTGCCGTCGATGACCAGCGAGGCCACCCCAAAACCGCCCTGCTCGATGATGCCCTTGTGCTCGTTCACGTACTCGGACTCGGTACTCGGATCCGCCATCGCTTCATCGAGCAGACTCGGATCGAACCCGGCCGCCTTGATGCAGTCCCGCACCACGGCCTCGTCCCCCAGGTCCTTCCCGTTCTCGTGCCGCGCCGTACCGAACGCCTCGTACAGCTTGTTCACTGCCTCGTTACCAAACTTCCGGCGCGCCAGCACCATGGTCCGGAACGTCCTGCGGCTCGCGATGTGCCCCTCACGCACCGTATTCATCGGCTTGTTTACTTCTTCCAGGCTCAGGAACTTCCAGTTCACGTCCACCGGCCGGACCTTGGCCACCTCACGCATCCACTGTGAGGTGCGCCACGACCACGGACACGCGGTGTCGAGGTAAAAGTCAACCGCTGCTCGGCCGTTCGCTGCCATGGATCACACCCTCCTGATATCGGTTGCCGCGTCACCGCGGCTCACGGTCGCGCACGCTGGTACTGCAGCGGCCAGTAGTCCACGTCGACCTTCAGCTCGTGCGCAGCGTACAAAGGCCAGTATGGATTGCGCAGTAGTTCGCGTGCCAGAAGTACCACGTCTGCCCGCCCATTCCTGAGGATCTCATCCGCAAGCTCGGCCTTGGTGATCAGCCCCACGGCGCCAGTAGGCACACCGGCCTCCTGACGCACTCGCTCAGCGAACGGGACCTGGTAGCCGGACGCCAGCGGGATTTTGGCGCTCGCGGCGCTCCCGCCGGATGAGACGTCCACCAGGTCCACACCACGGCGCGCCAGCTCCGCGCTGAGCGCGACCGACTCATCCACCGTCCAGCCTCCGCCCACCCAGTCCGTCGCAGAGATCCGAACCCACAAGGGCAGATCGTCCGGCAGCGCATCGCGAACGACTTCCGTCACGCGAAGCAGCAATCGAACGCGGTTCTCGAGTGAGCCGCCGTAGTCGTCCACGCGGCGGTTCGAGAGCGGTGAGAGGAACTCGTGGAGCAGGTATCCGTGGGCCGCGTGGATCTCGATGATCTGGAACCCCGCTTCAACAGCCCGAGTGGTGGCCTGGCGGAACCCCTGGACTACGCGCTCGATCCCGTCCAGGCTCAGGGCCTCCGGCACGTGCCAGCCGGCGTCAAACGGGATGGCGCTCGGCGCCAGCGGCTGCCAGCCACCGTCCTCCGGTGCCAGCGGTCCACCGCCTTCCCACGTCCGCTTCACACTGGCCTTCCGTCCGGCGTGAGCAAGCTGGATCGCCGGCACCGCGCCCTGCTCCAGAATGAACCGCGCGATGCGGGACCAGGGCTGGATGTGCGTGTCAGCCCAGATACCACAGTCATGAGCGCTGATACGGCCACGAGGCTCAATGGCGGTGGCCTCCGCCATCACCACGGCTGCGCCGCCCACCGCGCGGGTCCCAAGGTGCACCAGGTGCCAGTCCGTCGGCACGCCATCCTCGGCGGAGTACTGGCACATTGGCGCCACGGCGATGCGGTTGCGCAGCGTGATCCCGCGGGTCTTGTACGGCTCGAAGAGGGATGCGGATGGCGGTAGCGATACCCGCTGGCGTGCGGTAGCGGAAGGACTGACCGTGACGACCATGTGAATCAAGCTTCCTCTCTTGGCGCTGCTCTGTTCCTGGCGCTGCGCTGTGCTTAGCGCTGCTCTGTTGAAGGTGCGACCAGTGGACATCACATCGTAGCAGCGACCCGTGAAATGCCGGCGGGCGCTGTCGGACCGCCGTGTGCTACGCTGCCGACCCGTGCTGGCCTCAGCACGGACAGGTACAGATTACGGCGCGGCACGAGGAGGAGCCATGATCGACTCGCCAGACCTCTCGGGTTTCGCGGCGCTGGCACGGATGGCGGAACGCGTGGGCGAGCGCCTGCGCGAGCGGGGGGAGACCATCGCCGTTGCCGAATCCTCCGCGGGCGGGCTGATCAGTGCCTCGCTGCTGGCAGTCTCCGGCGCCTCCGCCTACTTCCAGGGGGGTGCCGTGGTCTACACCGGGAATGCCAAGGGGGAGCTGCTCCACCTGGACGAGGACGCGCGGACGAAGCCCCGTCCCGCCACCGACGGCCACGCACTGAAGCTGGCGCGCGCCGTCAAGGATCGCCTAGGCACCACCTGGGGACTAGGTGAGACCGGCGCAACTGGACCGTCCGGCAACCGGTACGGCGATCCTCCCGGTCATGCCTGGATCGGCCTGGTGGGTCCAGAGGAGCGCACACGTCTCGTAAGAACCGGCGACTTCGACCGCCACAACAACATGATCGCGTTCGCGGCCGGCGCGATCTGGCTCCTGGCCGACGCGCTCGGCCTGGAAGACGATTAGAGCGCGCTCTCCAGCACCCTCAACTGCTCGGCGGTGCCCATCACCACCAGCAGGTCTCCATGCTTGATCGCGGTATCCGGCGTCGGCTGTGCAATAAGCTGTCCGTCGCGACGCACGGCCATCACCACGACGCCGGGCGCGACCTCCGCGTAGACCTCGCCCACGTGCCGCCCCACAAGTGGCGACTGCCAGGACACCGTCACGTCCTCAACGAGTAGGTCCATTCCCGCCCCGTGGAGCACCGTGTCCACAAACTCCACGGTAGATGGACGCACCGCCAGCATCGCCATCTGCCGCCCACCGATGCCGTAGGGTGAGACCACCCTGTTGGCCCCGGCCCGCATCAACTTGGGGGCCGCGTCGTCGTTGTTGCCCCGCGCCACAATCAGCAGATCCGCCCGAAGCGCTCGCGCCGAGAGCGTGACGAAGATGTTGTCGGCATCATTCGCCACACACGTCACCAGCCCACGAGCCCGTTCGATTCCCGCGCGGCGTAGCGTGTCATCGCTGGTCGCGTCGCCCCTCACGCACAGGTAGCCCGACTCCAGCGCGAGATCCAAGGACGAGGGGTTGACGTCGATGATCACAAACGGTGTCCCGGCCTGGGCGAAGTCAAGTGCCACCTGGCGGCCAACGCGCCCGAAGCCGCAAAGCAGGAAGTGATTGTTGAGCTGCTCCACGGTTCGCTGCATCCGCCGCTGCTCCCACGCCCGACCGATCTGGCCGGCAACGATGAACTGCATGATCGTGGTCACGCAGTACGCCGCGCCACCCACACCAAACGTGATCAGCACGATCGTGAACGTCCGGCCGGCCTGCGTCAGCGGCCGCACCTCACCGTAGCCCACGCCGGCCAGCGTGATGATCGTCATATAGAACGCGTCAAACCACGGCCAGCCCTCCACCAGCACGTAGCCCACCGTGCCCAGCGCGCAGATGCAGGCCATCACGAGAGCAACGCGAACGAATCGTCCGAGGTCGCTCACGCGGTCAGAGGGGTGCCAAGTTAGTGCGAGGCGCCCACCGCGCCCAGGTCACCTGCTACCCGCGGATCTCGCCGGCGCGCGGCGCCGGCCGCGCGGCGCGCCGATCCGTGATCAGGCTACTGATGATATAAACGATCCCGAGCGAGACCACCACCCACGGAAATGGCCCGAGAATCGTCACCACGCTCAGCACGGCGAACGGCAGCAGCGCCCACCAGATAGCGTCTGGCCGGCGCCGAAGCAAACCGGTCACCACGCGGGAGAGCTTGATAAACCGAACGGGACACACCATCAAGAGCGCCAGGCCCAGCGTGAGTCCGGCCAGAACGGGCCAGGGCCAGACCCCGGCCTCCCGCGACATGTAGGCCAGTGCACCCATGAGCATGCCGGCCACGGTGATGGGCATCCCACGAAAGTCGCGCCCCGCCTCCATGGTGTTGAACAGCGCCAGCCGCCAGGCGCCAGCCAGCGCAAATGAGGCGCTGACGATGCCAATAACCGCCTGCGGCGGCCCGCTCTGCGACGAATACGAGAACAGCGCCGGAACGATTCCAAAGGAAACCAGGTCCGCCAGCGAGTCGAGCTCCTTGCCAAACGAGCTCCCGTGGCCAGAGAGGCGCGCCAGGGCACCATCGAAGAAATCCAGCACCCCGGACAGGAACACCAGGCTCACGGCCAGCGCGTAGTGCTGCTCCATGATCAGCAAAATCGCCGCGAAACCGCAGGCGAGATTGGTGAACGTGACCATGTGCGCCAGCAGGCCGCCCCGGCGGGCAACTCGCCTCTTGAGCTCGCGGCGATCCATGGGCTACTCCTTACCGCCGCGCCTGGCCACCCGCGCCCATCCCGGCACTTATCGGCGGCCGCCGCCCGCGGAGTGCTTGACATCTTACAACCATCTGGCCACCGGTGTCCGCGCTCCCACGATTCGCTTGCCAGCTGAGACCAGCGGCTCCGCCCGCCCAGACGGCACGATCACATCCGTCCGCGAGCCAAACGTGATCATCCCCAGGCGATCGCCCGCCGCCAGATCGTCTCCCTGCCCCGTCCACCCCACGATGCGCCGCGCGATCAAGCCAGCCACCTGCACCACGACGATCGGGCCTCGCGCCGTCTCTATGGCGATCTCCCGCCGACGATTGCCATGCGACTTGATGAAATTCATCGCCGGCGCGAACCCGCCGTCGATATCTCGGATCTCCGCGATCCGTCCGGACACGGGCGACCGATTCACGTGCACGTCGAACACGGAGAGAAACGTGCTGATGCGCAGGGACGGCCGGCCCAGATACCAGGGCGCCTCCACCTGGTCCACGGCCAGCACCTTGCCATCCGCCGCCGAGTACAGCAGCTCCGGGTCCGCCTCCAGGGGGCGCTGAGGGTCGCGGAAGAACGCGGCGACCGCGCCCGCCGCCAGCAACGCCCCCGCCCCCGCGGCCGGCCGCCACCGCCAGAGCGGCCAGGCGGCGGCGGCCAACGGAACCACGTACCGCCAGCCCTCCACCGCGGTGGGATATCGGCGCGCCAGCCAGCGTGCGTCCCCCATCATCGCTCCCGAACGGCCGTTGCCGCGGGGCCGATGAGCGGCGGTGCGGACGGCGTTTGCGTGGGTGGAACAACGAGGCCCCGCGGCGTCGGGTTCACGATGGGCCTCGGAGAAGGTACCGGCGTCGCCGCCGGTGCAACGGTGACCCGGGTGAGCTTTTGGATTGTATTTCCAACCCCGTCATACACGGTGAGGCGCAGCGTGTACGGGCCAGATGCCGCTGCCGCCGTGTTCCATACGCCCAACAGCGCCTTGTCCACGCCCTGCGTGCGCGCATTCGTCAGCTTCAACCAGGATTCGGGATTGGCGCCCACGCCTACCTCCAGGTCTAGATGGTGGAAGTCATCCATCATCGCCGATCCAGCTACCTGCACGGTGCCGGTCACCGCGGCGGACTCCACCGGGCTCGTGATCTCCGCCACGCGAACGCCGCGATACACGTCATCGCACCGCTGCGTGGGAGGCGGCGCGAAGCCAAGCTGCGCCGCCCACTGGCCATTTGGGGCCGGCAAGGCGAGGAAGATGCGTGATTCCCTGGCATTGGCCGGCACCAGGTCAAACGCCAGTTTCCCATTCGCCCGACACACATCCACCCGTCGGTACAGGTCGTCCATCTTCGTGGGCACGTTTTCAGCTAAGAACACGTCGGTCGCGCGTTTCGGGCATTCCGGGGAGGGCAGCAGCCCGGACGGCACGCATACCTCCTTGTCCACTACGCCGGCGGGCCGCTCGAACTGCCGCGGCTGCACGTTTGCCAGCGCTCGCTCCATGAATGTGTGCCAGATCCGACCGGCACCCGTGGCGCCCAGCACGTCCTTCATCGGGGAGCCATCGCTGTTCCCCACCCAGACCCCAGCGACAAGGTCCGGCGTGTACCCCACCACCCACGAATCCACGAATCGGTCGGTCGAGCCGGTCTTGGCGGCGGCCGGGCGGCTGAGCTGGAGCGCGCTGTTCCGGCCAAACGTCTCGGCGCGCGCCTCGTCATCAGATAGGATGCTGGTGATGACATACGCGTGGCGAGGATCCACCACCTGGCGCGGCCGTTGCTGTTGTTGCTGGTACAGCACGCGACCAGCGCTGTTCTTGATCTCAAGAATCGCAACCGGATCGAGCTCCCTTGAGCCGGGGGTTCGCTCGGCTTCGGCGAGGGCGCGCCCCGCTTGCATACCGCCGGCCGCGAACGGGACGTACGCGTACGTGAGGTCTAGCAACGTCACCTCACCACCGCCCAGCGTCAACGAGAGCCCGTACCGACTGGGATCTGCCAGTCCGTTGATCCCCATTCTCCGCACGTTCGCCAGGACGGGCGCAATACCCACCGTCTCCAGCGTCTTGACCGCCGGCACGTTGAGGGAGGATGCCAGCGCTCTGCGCACGCTCACGGGCCCCCGGAACTTCGCGTCGTAGTTCAGAGGAGTGTAGTTGCCACCGAACGTCGTTGGAACGTCCATCAACATCGTGGCCGGCGACCAGCCCTGCTGAAAGGCCGTGAGATACGTGAACGGCTTGAGCGTTGAGCCGGGCTGACGGTTCGCCAGCGCCACGTTCACCTGGCCCGCGATCTGGCGATCCTCGTAGTCAACGCTGCCCACCATAGCCAGGATCTCACCGGTACTCGGTTTGATCGCCACCAGCGCGGCGTTGTTCGCGTTGCGCGCCCTCACCTCCTGGATATGCTCGCGGGCGGCCTGCTCTGCCATCCGCTGAACGTTGAGGTCAAGCGTGGTCCGGACCTGCAGGCCCTCGCGGAACAGCACGTCGGAACGGTAGCTACGCTCCAGCAAGTCACGCACGAAGAACACGAAGTGCGGTGCTACTGACTGATCGCCCAGCCGTGGTGGGCGGAGCACGATCGGCGTCGAACGGGCCCGCTCCGCCTCCTGGTGGTCAATCATCCCGTGTCTCTCCATCTGTGCCAAAACGTAGTCCTGGCGCTCGCGGGCCTCGGCGGGATTGACGTACGGGTCGTAGCCGGAAGGCGACTGGGGCAATCCCGCGATGAACGTGATCTGGGCCAGATCGAGCTCGCGCACGGGCCTGCCAAAGTACGTCTGGGCTGCCGCCTCAACGCCGTACGCCAGATTCCCGTAGTACACCTCGTTCAAGTACAGCTCGAGGATGCGGTCCTTGGAGAAACGCCGCGTGATCTCGATGGCCAGCAACGCCTCCTTGATCTTGCGGTCAGCGCTCTGCTCCGGGGTCAACAGCGTGTTCTTCACAAGCTGCTGGGTGATCGTGCTGGCCCCAGACAGGAACCGCTGACCCCACAGGTTCTGCCAGAGCGCGCGCACCACCGCCCGCGGATCGAAGCCCGGGTGAGAGTAGAACTGAGCATCCTCCGCCGCGATCGTGGCGTTTCGTAACGCCACCGGAACGTCGCTCAGTGGGACCAGCGTGCGGCGCCCGCCCTGCGGATCGTTGAACTCGCCTAGCAGTGTCCCATTGCGGTCCAGAATGCTGGCCGTCTGGAACACCCGCCGCGATTCGAGCTGTGTGTAGTCCGGCAGGTCATTTACGTAATACGCGTAGATCCCCGCGATGACACCGACCCCCACGGACAGGAAGAGCGCGGTGAACCCGAGCACCCACCGGATGAAGCGCACCCACAAATTCTACGACCGGCCTCTCGCCTTCACGGCGGATTCACCGGGCTGGGCAAGAGAAAGCCCCCGGGCTCGCGCCCGGGGGCTGCTTGATCAGCGGGGCGGCGGACCGCCCGGCCTCGCTCAGTCGTAGTCGGGCATGCCGCCCGCGCCAGCCGGTGCCGGCGGGGTCTTCTCCGGCTTCTCAGTCACCAGAGCGTCGGTCGTCAGCATGATGCCGGCGACGGACGAGGCATTCTCGAGCGCCGACCGCGTCACCTTGGCCGGGTCGATGATGCCGGTGGAGATGAGATTGCAGTACTGCTCCGACATGACGTCGAAGCCAACGTTGGGGTCGCTCTTGTGCCGCTCGCGCAGCTCCTGAACAACCACGGAGCCCTCGAGGCCAGCGTTGTTGACGAGCTGGCGGGTAGGCTCCTCCAGCGCGCGGCGCAGAATGTCCACACCGATCGCCTGGTCACCGCTGAGCTTCACCGAGTCAAGCGCCCGCGCCGCGGCCAGCAGCGACACGCCGCCACCCGGAACGACACCCTCCTCCACGGCTGCCTTAGTGGCCTGGAGCGCGTCCTCAACGCGAGCCTTCTTCTCCTTCAGCTCCACCTCAGTGGCCGCGCCGACCTTGACCACCGCGACGCCACCGGACAGCTTGGCCAGCCGCTCCTGCAGCTTCTCACGGTCGTAGTCGGACGTGGTCTCATCGATCTGGGCCTTGATCTGGGCGATGCGGCCCTTGATCTCAGCATCGGAGCCGTGCCCCTCAACGATGGTCGTCTCATCCTTGTTGGAGGAGACCCGGCGAGCCTGTCCCAGCTCGGCAATGGTGGTGTTGTCCAGCTTCTTGCCGACCTCTTCCGAGATCACCGTGCCGCCGGTGAGGATGGCGATGTCCCGCAGCATGTCCTTGCGGCGGTCGCCGAAGCCCGGCGCCTTGACCGCCAGCACGTTCAGAATGCCACGCAGCTTGTTGACCACCAGGGTGCCCAGGGCCTCGCCCTCGACGTCCTCAGCGATGAGCACCAGGTTCTTCCGCCCAGTCTGGACGATGGTCTCGAGCAGGGGAAGGATGTCATTGATCGCGCTGATCTTCTTGTCCGTGATCAGAATGTACGGCTCATCCACCTCAGACACCATCCGCTCTGGATTGGTGATGAAGTAGGGCGAGATGTATCCGCGGTCGAACTGCATACCCTCGGTGAACTCGATCTCGAGCTTGAGGGTCTTGCTCTCCTCAACGGTGATCACGCCGTCCTTGCCCACCTTCTCCATCGCCTCGGCAAACATCTTGCCGATCTCGTTGTCGTTGGCGGAGATGGTGGCGATGCGCTCTAGATCTTCGCGGCCTTTGACCGGGGTGGCCAGCCGCTTGATCTCGGCGACGGCGGCATCAGTAGCCTGCTCGATGCCGCGCTTAATGAGCATGGGATTCGCACCCGCGCTGACGTTGCGCAGCCCCTCGTGGACCATGGCCTGGGCCAGGATAGTCGCCGTGGTGGTCCCGTCGCCGGCCACGTCATTGGTCTTCGTGGCCGCCTGCTTCAGCATCTGGGCGCCCATGTTCTGGAAGTGGTTCTCCAGCTCAATCTCCTTCGCCACGGTCACGCCGTCGTGCGTAACCGTAGGAGGGCCCCACTTCTTGTCAATGGCAACGTTGCGGCCCCGCGGGCCCATGGTCACCTTGACCGCGTTGGCAAGCGCGTCGATGCCCAGCTTGAGCTGGCGTCGCGCGGCCTCGTCGAAAACGAGCTCTTTCGATGGCATGCCTTCGATTCCTCCTGTGAGTGTGGTCCTTGCAGTGTCAGCCTACCTGGTCTCCCAGGCGAGGTTCGATCTCGCCCAGATCCAGTGCATGGTACCTGGACGGCTACTTGCCGTTCTCGATCACCGCCAGAATGTCGCGTTCGCTCAGGATCAAGAGCTCGTCGTCATCCAGCTTGAACTCAGTGCCGCTGTACTTGGCGAAGAGGATGGTGTCGCCCTGCTTCAGGTCCAGCTCCACCCGCTTGCCATTGTCCAGGAGCCGGCCGGGACCCACTGAAAGCACTTCGCCCTGCTGAGGTTTCTCAGTGGACGTATCCGGGAGCACCAGACCGCTTCTGGTGGTCTCCTCGCGCGTCTTGGGCTTCACGACCACGCGATCGCCCATCGGCTTGAGCTGCCACGCCATACGTGACCTCCTGTGATGTAGTGTGGCGCGTGCCCGGGGCGGACCGCGTGCTGCTCACGATGCCCGCCCCGGCGCCGCGCGCCTAGACCTCTCTGAACTCGCCCTCAACCGTGCCGGGTCGAGCCCCCGCCCCCGCCGATCCATCGTCTGGCGCGGCGCCGTCTGGGCTCTCGCCCTGACCCGCCGCGTACACGGCCTGCCCGGCGCGCTGGAGCACATCCTGCAGCGCCTGCATGCTATCGCGGATCGGCCCAATCTCGTTCGCCGCCAGGGCGTCGCGCAACGTCTTGGTCTTCTCCTCCACCTCCGTCTTCAATTCGGCGGGCAGTTTGTCGCCGCTCTCGCGGACGATCTTCTCCGCCTGGTAAGCCAGTGAATCGGCGCGGTTACGATCTTCAATCTCATCGCGCCGCTGTCGGTCAGCCTCGGCGTTCACCTCGGCCTCCCGCACCATCCGATCAATCTCATCCTTGGCGAGCCCAGAGCTGGCCTGGATGACGATCTTCTGCTCCTTGCCTGTGGCCTTGTCCTTCGCCGACACGTTGAGAATACCGTTCGCGTCGATGTCAAATGTGACCTCGATCTGCGGCAACCCGCGCGGCGCTGGGAGGATACCGTCCAGAATGAAGCGCGCCAGCGACTTGTTCTCCGCCGCCATGGGCCGCTCGCCCTGGAGAACGTGAACCTCCACGGAGGTCTGGCCATCCGCGGCCGTGGTAAACGTCTCGGACTTGCTGGTGGGAATGGTCGTGTTGCGCTGGATCAGCGCGGTCATCACGCCTCCGAGGGTCTCGATCCCCAGCGTCAGCGGCGTCACATCCAGCAGCAGGATGTCCTTGACCTCACCGCCGAGCACGCCCGCCTGAATCGCGGCGCCAGCGGCCACCACCTCGTCCGGGTTCACACCCTTGTGCGGCTCCTTGCCAAAGACCTCTTTCACCTTCTCGATGACCGCCGGCATGCGGGTCTGCCCGCCTACCAGCACCACCTCATCGATCTGGCCGGGCTGTAAGCCGGCATCCTTGAGCGCCTGCCGGCACGGCGCCACGGAGCGCTCAACCAGGTCGGCCGTGAGCTGCTCCAGCTTGGCTCGTGAGAGCGTGAGCGAGAGGTGCTTGGGGCCGGAGGCATCCGCCGTGATGAACGGCAGGTTGAGATCTGTCTGGAAGGTGGTGGAGAGCTCGATCTTGGCCTTCTCCGCGGCCTCCTTCAGGCGCTGGAGCGCCATCGGATCCTGCCGCAGGTCAATGCCCTGGTCCTTACGGAACTCGTCCACTGCCCACTCGATGATACGCAGGTCAAAGTCGTCGCCGCCCAGGTAGGTGTCGCCGTTCGTCGAGACCACCTCGAAGACGCCCTCGCCAACTCGCAGGATCGAGATGTCGAAGGTCCCGCCGCCCAGGTCGTACACGGCAATCGTTTGATCCGCGCCCTTCTTGTCCAGCCCGTAGGCCAGGGAGGCCGCCGTGGGCTCATTGATGATCCGCAGGACTTCGAGCCCGGCGATCGCGCCCGCGTCCTTGGTCGCCTGGCGCTGGCTGTCGTTGAAGTACGCGGGAACGGTGATCACCGCCTGGGTGATGGTCTCGCCCAGCTTGGCCTCGGCATCCTGCTTCAGCTTACGCAGGATCATCGCGCTGACCTCTGGGGGGGCGTACTCCTTGCCATCCATGATCACGCGAACGTCGCCATTGGAGGCCGCCTTCACCTCGTATGGGACGTGCTTGAGCGCCTCGCTTACCTGCGGGTCGGTGAACTTGCGGCCCATGAACCGCTTCACGCTGAAGACGGTATTGCGGGGATTGGTGATCGCCTGCCGGCGCGCCACCTGACCCACGATCTGTTCCTTCGTCTTGGGGTTGACCGCCACCACAGATGGCGTGAGTCGGTTACCCTCGGTGTTCTCGAGGACCGTGGGCTCACCCGCCTCGATGACAGCCATCACTGAGTTCGTGGTCCCCAGGTCTATCCCCAGTACCTTTGGCATGATGTTGCTTCCCTTCTGAGTCACCCGGACGGTGCCAGGCGGCCCGCTAGCTCAGGCGAGAGGCAGCCCCCTCGTGGCCGGCGCCTGCCTCGCTGTCAGCGTCTGAAACTGATTTGGCCACAACTACCTGCGCGGGCCTGATAACGCGGTCGTGCAGGCGGTAGCCCGCCCGGTAGACCAGGGCAATCTGCCCCTCGGTGTAAACGGGGTGCTCCTGGTAGGCCACGGCCTCGTGGACGTGGGGATCGAATCGCTCGCCCTCTTCGCCCACCCTGGCCAGCCCCTGGTGCTCCAGCACGTCGCGCAGCTTCTGGCCCACCAGGACAATCCCAGACTCCCAGCTCTGGTCCGCGATTTCCCGCGGGGCCGCCGCAACCGCGCGTTCCATGTCATCCAGCACCGGGAGGATGCTCCGAATCAGGTCCGCGTTGGCATCCTTGATCAACCGCTCGCGATCCTGCTCTACCCGTCGTTTGTAGTTCTGAAAATCGGCCTGCGTGCGCTGGGCCAGGTCCAGGTAGGTGTCGGCCCGCCCCTGGGCCTCCGCCAACTGGGCGGCCGGATCCGCCTCTTCGGCGGTTGGCTGCTCGGCAGCCACAATCTCTTCTTGATCAGCCACGGGCACCTCCGCCCTCTTCCCCGGTGTGCAGCCGGCAGCGGCGACACAGCAGTCCCCACCACTCGGCTACGTAGGGAACTATGGGAAAAGTACCGTAAGACCGTCGTATGAGAAATGTAAGAGGAGTGTTAGAACGAGCCGCTCGCGTGAATTAGGAGGCGACCGGCAGCCACAGCGAGGACAGAGGGCAGGAGAACCCGGGCAGCATCGGCGACGTGATCGTCGCCTCACCCATCAGCGTGTCCGTCCGGGAGAGGCGTGAACCCTCGCGACGGTGGAGCGAGACCTCGCGCCGCTGCCAGTCCACGATCCAGTACTCGCGCACGCCGCGCCGCGAATACAGGTCCAGCTTCAGCTCGCGGTCGCGGCGCTCGTTCGCGGCACCCGGCGACAACACCTCAACCGCGAGAGCCGGGGCGACGATGATGTGTCCGGCCGCGTCCGCCGCGTGAGGCACCTGGTCGCCCGAGAGCCAGATGACGTCGGGGATCACGTTGTCGTCGTCGGCAAAGACTACGCCAGGTGCCGACATGACCAGCCCGGTGCCACGCTCGCGAACCCACAGCTTCAGCGCCAGCAGAATCTCATCCGCGGCGTACTGATGCTCCCAACCAACGGCCTTTGCCACGTGGAGCTCCCCATCGATGATCTCGTAGCGCCAGCCGGGCACATCCGGGAGCTTCTCCAGATCCGCCGCGGTGAATCGGGTTGGAGCGATGGTCACCATACGCCGCCTCCGCCTGTCCCTCCGCCTAGCGAAATAGTACCAGCGTCGCGCGGCGAGACGTGTCAGCCATCCCGCGGATCTCGGGGTGTATCTAACAAGAGCTGCCAGAAACCCAGATCCAGCCAGCGGCCAAACTTGAAACCAGCGTGCCGCACGGTCCCCGCGTAGACGAAGCCCAGCTTCTCGTGCAGCGCGATGCTGGCCGCGTTCGAGACGTCAATGCCGCCCACCAGGCAGTGGTACTGCTGCTCGCCCGCTAGCTCGATCAAGCTCCGCATCAGAACCTCGGCCACCCCCTGCCTACGATGCTCGCGATGCACGTACACGGAATGCTCCGCCGTGTATTTGTAGGCGGGCCAGGCCCGGAACGGTCCGTAGCTGGCGAATCCCATCAGCGCGCCCGCCTCATCCACCGCGCCCAACACTGGGTAGCCGCCGGCCTCCTTCGCCGCGAACCAGGCCACCATGCTCTCGGGCGGGCGAGGCACATAGTCGTACAAGGCGGTCGAGTTCACGATCGCGTCATTCAGGATTCCGAGGATCGCGGCGCCGTGTCTCTCGAGGCTGCATCGGATGAGATCCATAGCGTCACCTGCACGTCAAAATCGTCGGGCCGCGCCCGCCCTTGCGGCGCCCCGCGCCAGTTGTAGCAATCCGTTTCGCCCGCCTCACCCGTATTCAACGCATGAGGCTAGATGCTCGCATTGACGGGGCGGCAACGGCACTACTAGACTGCCGCACGCTATTCCGAGGGAGCAGGGCGTGAGGGTGGAGTGGCGCTGACCGAAGTGCCGCGCGCCTTCGGTTCAGCCACCGATGGCTGTGACGATGCCAAGGCCATCATTGCCTGGCTCGACAACGTCCTGGCCGCCGCGGTCGCCGCGCTCCCCGGATCAGACGGCGTCGTTGACGACCAGCTACGGGGTCTCGTGGTCACCCCCGGGCACGCCGCCGCCCTGGTTAGTGGGCGGAGGCACCTGGCGCCACGCGGTGTGCGCCCCCTCCAGGCCGGACCACGCTTGGTCGATCTCGCATCGCGATTCCAGCTCACACGCGCCGAGATTCACACGTTGGCGTTCGCGCTAGGGCCGGATCTCGACACTCGCTACGAGCAGATCTTCGGCTACCTCCAGGATGACGTGACCAGACGCCGTCCCACGGTTGCGCTGGCGGCCGCGCTGTTCGGCCATAACGCGGGCGTAGGTGACGAGGCGGCAGTCCTGCGCGCATCCAGGCTGCTCAAACTAGTAGCCGACCCCCAGCACACAGCGCCACCGGAGCTGGCACACTACCTCGTCCCCGACTCCCTGGTGCTACGCCACCTGACGGGCAACACCGCGCTCGATCCGCGCCTTGAAGGCATCGCCACGATGCGCGGCCCATCGACAGCAATCACACCAATGCCCGCCTCCGCGGCGATCTGCCGGCTGGCCGCCACGTGGCAACCGCTACGGCTACGTCTGGACGGCCCGACGGACGCCGGTCAACACGATGTCGTCGCCAACCTGGCCGCGCAGCTTGACCGCTTGGTCATTGAGCTTGAGCTGCCCGCGGTCACGGAAAGCACGCTGAGCACGATCCTCTGGACCGCCGTCACCGAGGCAAGGCTGCGCGACGCGCTGCTCCACTTGAGCCCATCACCCAGATTGAACCCGGACCGGCACGCGGATTTCGCGGGCGAGATCGGCATCGCGCTGGATCGACACCCGCTGCCCATCATCCTGTCTCACTGGCCCCCCGCCATCCAGTTCGGATCGTTGAACGCCATATCCGTGCCCCTCCCCGCGCCCAGCTTTGGCCAGCGTCGACAGTACTGGACGGAGGCGCTCGCGCGGACACTGCCGGCCGGGCTGCCCGCGGCGCCTGATCTGGCCAGCCGGTTCCGTCTTGGGCCCCGGGCTATCCAGGCGGCAGTCAGCGGGACCCAGCGCGACCTCGTCTGGCAAGACGCGACCGCCGGGACTACGCCAACTACCGGCGCGGTGCGTAAGGCACTCTTCGTGGCCGCGCGCCAAGCCAGCAGCGCCAGGCTGGGAGAGGTGGCCCAGCGCGTGGCACCGCGTGCAACCTGGGACAGCCTCGTCGTGCCACCAGACCAGCGCGCCCAGCTCCGCGACCTCGCCTCCGCCTACAAACGCCGTCACGTCGTGCTGGCAGACTGGGGGTTCGACGCCGCGCTGAGCAATGGTAAGGGCTTCAACGCACTGTTCGCGGGACCGTCCGGCACCGGTAAGACGCTGGCGGCGGAGGTGATCGCGGCGGATCTGGGCCTGGATCTCTACCGCATTGACCTGTCCCAGGTCGTCAGCAAGTACATCGGCGAGACGGAGAAGAACCTGGATCGCATCTTTCGCGAGGCGGAGGATGCCAGCGGCATCCTGTTCTTCGATGAGGCGGACGCCTTGTTCGGGAAGCGCTCCGACGTGCGGGACGCTCACGACCGCTACGCCAACATCGAGGTGGGCTACCTGCTCCAGAAGATCGAGCAGTACGAGGGCATGGCCCTGCTAGCCACCAATCTGCGTGCCAACCTGGACGAGGCCTTCGCCCGCCGCATGCAGTACACCATCGAGTTCCCGTTCCCGGATGAGCAGCACCGGCTGCTTATCTGGCAGCGCGTGTTTCCTGCCCAGGCGCCGCTCCACGAGGACGTGGACCTCCCGCTCATGGCGCGCACGTACCGCTTCAGCGGCGGCAACATCCGCAACGTCGCGCTGGCCGCCGCCTTCCTGGCCGCCGACGATGGGGGCAGCATCCGCATGAGCCACGTCCAGCGAGCCGCCAGGCGGGAGCTCCTGAAGATCGGCCACGGCTGGGATGGGGGCGGGCGCTGATGGCCGAGCGCATCCGCACGTTCGCCCCAGCACCCGCTTCAGAGGCGCGTCAAACCGTCGTAGGCAGCGCCCCCGCCGCGCCTTCAGGTATCCCCAGCATTCGGCCCAGCCACGCGCTCCAGCGGCGGGCCGGCAACGCCGCGGTCACCCGGCTGCTCGGCGCAAGCCACCCAGGCGACCCACACGAGCGGCGCGCCGACGCGCCAACGCCCGGACCAGCATCGCTGCCCACCACCGGTCCCGCGCCGTTCAGCAGTCTCGGCCCTGGCGTGCCGCTGCGCGGGCGCGGTGGCGTGCGGATCCACACCGAACCGTCCGCCGCGCGAATGGCCGCCGCGCTCAACGCCCGCGCCTTCACCGTGGGATCCCACATCATGTTCGGCCGCGGCCAATTCGCCCCCGGCACGACGGCCGGCCAGCGGCTGCTCGGTCACGAACTGGGGCACGCCACCACCGGAGACCGGGTCCTGCTCCAGCGCCAGCCGCTCCCCAACGCCGAGGTCACGTCATTGGCGCCCGGGGCGACGTCCGGTCTCGCCGACCAGGAGCTGGCCGATCAGGCGGAAGCGCTCCGCGCCCAGATCGCGGCGCTCCCGGCCGGCTCGACCGAACGCGCCGCGCTGCAGGCCAACCTGGACCAGATTGAATCGGAGCAGAGCGCCCGCGGCACCGACCAGTCCATCTCCGACGAGCAGATCGACGTGAACGCGCCCCCTCCGGCGATCGGACCCACCGTGACGTTCGAGGGGTACGAGCTATCGCCGTACGAGCCCCGGCTGCGGTGGGTGCTCCAGGATCGCGTCCGCGTTGAGGGATTCAACGGTGCCAGGGACTTCTACTGGCGCTTCCGCTCCGAGTACGAATACCTCTACCAGCGACGGGCAGTCCTGGACCTGGTGTCGCGATCAGACGATGAGGGCTACGCGGCACCGTCGCGCGCTGAATTGGCGTCGCTAGCCGGCATCCCCGAGCTCATGGAACGTGAGATCGAGCCAGCGCTTGCGCGCGTGTACCCCTGAGATCGAAGAAGAGAATCGGCTGTTTCTCGAAGGGTTCGAACAGAACGCCAGATCGACCGCGTACGAACTACTTGCTGCTAGCGAGGCGCGCGTGCAAGCCGAGGCGGAACGCGATACGGTCTCAGCTGGCACAGTACACGTCGAGATGCTGGTTCGATACAGGGCGGGAGCCCAATCGGCAGACTGTGGACGAAAAGTGGTAGCAAGTCAAATCGCGGTGTCCGATGCGTTGCGTGACCAACCAGGCGGATGAGGCCGTCGGTCTGGTCAGAGCGGCCGCCGCGGCGACTTCCAGATGGCGCGAGCCAGGAACGTAGTCCGACTCCACCGCAGCAACGAAATACGTACAGCTACGCGCTGTACGTTCCGAAATCCACGCCGACGGGCGAATCCGACGAACCGCTTGAGATCGAGTGACCGGTCAGTTGCCCGCCTACAACGCGAAGCTGGGATCAAGAAATCGATGAGGCCCAGCGAGTACCTCGATGTCCTGCGCGCGCGTCGGCGGCGCGTATCCGCTTCTCGCAGCGTTCCTATCTGACATCGCCAGACCCAACCTAAATCGCGCTCAGTCCGGGGACGCTTCCTCCGCCGACGTTAGTTGGGCCAATGATCGCGGATCGGCTCGCCAATCGTCGCGGCCATCATCGAGCGAGCGTCTCCACAACATCGATGACGGTGCAACGCCCTGGCCGACCAGTCCCTTCACGCGCTTCGCCAACCCGTCGTCGCCGCCGCGACCAAAGACAGCGGATGATCGATCGACCCTGAGTCGCTGCATCTGGACAGGCTGGTCGATCGAGCGGACACATCGCGCGATTCGTCGCCTGGATGGATGACCGCGACAGAGATGCTTCTGGGGCTCTTCAACACGGCCTTGGAGCGCATCGCGCTCGTGGCCGCGGTGCCAACCGGCGGAGGCGAGTCTCCTCGGCGCAGGCGCCGCCGTTGGCGCGGCGAGCATCAGCACCTACATGGCGATTACGACCACATCCTGGACTACAGCCTCCAGACGGCTGCCACGGAACGGACTTCGACAAGGCCCGCGCCATCTCCCAATCGGACCCATCGCTGTTCTGGCTGGCGCTGGACATCGTGGGAGCAGGGCTTTGACATCGCGTGCCGCCATCAGCGCCTTTGCGAACGCTGGCGCCCGGCGGCACGTACCCTGCGTGAGTGCAAGCCCCAGAAGCCACGAGCGAGGCCATCGAGCGGCTGCGGCTGGAAGGGAGAGGTCCGCCTGGGTTGCGAGCACGCTCGCGGCCCATCGAATGCGGAAACGGCAAGCTGGAGCTATCGAACCGGAGATACCCTTACCGCGCGGGTTCGGACTCAGGGCCAATATGTCAGGGCTCTCCGACGAGGCGGCCAAACGGTTCGACGCGCTTCTATCGGCCGTGCGCGGAAGCCAATTGTCGGCTCAACTCGCCAGTGAATCTACGTTCATGACACCGTTGAGGAGATTCCCCTGGCGGATCAGTTTCTCCACGTCTTGCGCTCATATTTCCGAAATACGGTGGGGGAACACTCCCCAGGAGTTTGCGACCGCTCGGGGTGCATCACGCCCTCAGCTGGGGATATTCGCGCGTGAACTTCGACGCCGCGCCGAAGGACACTGAAAACCATCGGTACGGTCTCACCTCGGCCCCGAGTCGAGCCGTTTCAGAAGCTACCGTCGTTCACGAGACTGCTCCATTGGCACGGGAAAGGAGAACATGGTTCGATCTTCGAGCTTGGGTCGAGTTCCTCGAAGAGGGAATCGTTGAGTGGCTGACTCGTTCCGAAAACTCGGATCGTCAGAGCACCTCAATGCCTACGAACCGAACGTCGCGTTTCGTCGACAGCGTCTCGCGGACATCATCGGCCACGGCAGAGCTGGAGCGACCTTCGTCCACGGCGACTGGCGGGATTTGCGCAGTGCCCTCACTGACGAGAGTACCTGGGCGATGACGAAGAGCGTGACCGACATTTTCATCGAGCAAATCCGCAAGGTGGATGCCGAATGGGTTGGACCGAGAGAAGCTCGACGACCGCGATCGAGATTATCTTCCCCGGGACGAAAGCCGCCGGAGTCGCGAATTCGCGACGTTCGATCCATTTGCAGCCGAGGAATTTCATCCTTGCCGCCCATCGACCACTGCTGAGTCCCATGGAGCGGTGCTCGCCAGCCGCATACCCACCCGACCCGGATCTCGCAGGAAGATCCTGAACGGCGATCCTGACAGAGATTGAAGAGACGCCACAGCGCAACTTCCACCCCAACAGTATCTCGATCCCGCAGCTTGACAGCAAGTGGTTGATGCCGGCCCATCGGCTTTCGACTGCGGCGAGGCGCGGAAATCGGATGAGGACGGCCGAGATGGTGATTCAGCGCGCGGTTGCTGACGTGCGTGCCTACCTACAGGCGTCAATGACATGACCCAGCCCGGGCAGAACGAGCTCCTGACCGACTGACGTATTCTCGCAGACGCTCAAAGAAAATGCGGTGCACTGGGCGCGATGATCCCGCGGCAATACTGGCTGCCGATCTGTCCGGCAGACGGCCTGACGGCGAGAATCCCTCATCAGTTCCAGGCACCCATAGGTTCAATGGCGCAGCGGGCGTGTTCAGCAAGCACGGCTTCTTGTCGCCACATTAGAACAAAATGAAACCGAGACTTATTGACACGACGTTTGCGCAATTCGTTGAACCTTTATCCGCGGGACCCGCATCGCATTCATTGCTGGATCAACGAATACTGATTCTTGGTTTGGCGGAAGTTTTCTCCACAATACCGCAGAGGCAGGGCGCTATGAACTCATACAAACGGATTCCGAACTAGATAGCCGCAATGCCGAACTCTACGCCAAGGCATTAGGCGCTTCAGAGTCTTCGGCTTAACCGCATATCTCTCAATGATTGATGGCCAATGCTCACACATTCTCAGTATCCAATACCGCCTTCAGCCTTACGTCGCCAAACCTGGGGATAGAGATACACACACTACAGGATCTGGTGGAGAGCTACAGCGATTCATCGATACGTTACAACACACCCCAGCATACGCCAAACTGTCGCCGACGGGTGAGCTCATCGCTTCGCTACGGACGATTCTCGCCGATATCGCTGGACTGCCGGAGCATCTGTGGCCGGAGCCCTAGGCGCCGAGAGGGACGGAGACCGGATGGTACCCACCAGGCCCCTTGGCATACCACCGTGCAGCGCGCGCCCCGCATGCCCGACATGTCTCACCAAGAGCGTACGTTCTGCCGCCACAGCCAGCCGCGCCGCCGGGCGGACGTCAGATAGGTCCGAGCGGAGAGTGCCGTGATCCACGACCTCGACCGCTGCATCGAACGGCTCCTCCGCGACCGCGTCCCGCTGCGTGACGCCGCCGTCACCTTCGACGCGCCGTCAGACGCGTTCGTTGGGCGGCTCTCACGCGCCGCGCTGACCGTCAACCTGTTCCTGTACGAGATCCACGAGAATCACGAGCTTCGCGGCGCCACGCCCCCCAACGGCCGCATCGGGGGCTTCGCACGGCGCGTCGACCAGCAGGACGCCCACTTCGACGTCTGTTACGCCATCACCACCTGGAGTCCCGCCGATCCGCCGGACGTGCTGGCCGAGCACGCCCTGCTGGGCGCGATCCTGTCCACGCTCCAGGCACATCCCGTCCTGCCGGCCCATTTCCTGGTCGGCGCGCTGGCCGATCAGCCGATTCCGCCGCCCCTGTTCGTGGCCCAGCCCGGCGACCGCCCACAGTCGGTTGACTTCTGGTCCGCCCTCCGCCAGCCACCGCGCCCGGCCCTCCATCTGGTGGCCACTGTCGCCGTCCCGCCCGCCCGAATCGCCGCCCACTCCGAGCCGCCACGCGTTGCCTCCCGGACGATCACGCTGGGAAGCATCGAACCGTCCGCCCTGGTTGTCCAGATCGATCCGCCGCTCGTGGCCGATCGGCCCACCGGTTCTCCTGTTGCGCTATTGCACGTGGCGCAGGCAGCCGCGACCGCGCTCTCCGCCGACTGTTTCGGATCCGCGACCGTTGGCAGAGTCGGCCTCCGTCAGGCACCGCGCCCCGGCGACTGGCTGCTGCTAGACGGGGCACAGGCTGAGCTCGTTCGGCTGAGCGCCGTCCGCGCCATCGCTGAGCACGTCTTCGAGATCACGCTGAGTCACCCGGTGACCCTCGCGCACGATCCGGCCACCGGCTCCGTTGCTGTACGCGCCGTTGCCGCACCCTCCTCCGATCCTGACCCCATCATCGCGGCGACGACATCGTCGGTCGAGGCCGGCGCATCCATCCTGGCCGTCGACGATGCGGGAGGCATCGCATCTGGAGATGTTCTGCTCCTCCAGGACGCTGAATTCACCGAGATGGTCCGCGTGGTCTCGGTCGATACATCCGCATCATCCCCGCGCATCAACACCGAGCGGCCACTTCGATCAGCCCATCCGGCCGGCGTCAACGTGTACCGTCGACTCGTAGAACAAGGCAACACCGGTGCCGACCTGCTCTCCCCGCTGGGACTCCGCGTGGATCGACTGCCAGTTAGCTCGGCCGCCGCGCTGACTCCGGGACTCGCCATTCTCGGCATCGGCGCCAACGAAGAGCTCATTGAACTGGCCGCCCCTGCCGGCCCAAACGCGTTCGCGCTCATGCGGCCCATCCGCGGCAACCACGTGGACGGCACACCTATCCGCTCAGCATCCGCTGATCCCACTCAGGGCCGCCTCACGTCCGCGGCTGGGTGCGGCGCATCTATCCTGGAGACGGCGCTGGACGCACCTGTCCACTCAGGCGACCTCCTGCTCGTCGGCAGCCCGGCCGACGCCATCATTGCGCGCGCCCTGACCACGCGGCCATCGCTCACCACCCTCGCCACGCACTCCCGCAACACCGTCGGCGGCCTCGTCACGGACGGCGCGGCCGGCGGGATGCCCCTCAGCCATGCCCTCGTCACGCTCAGCGAGCTGTCGGTCACCGCTAAGACCGACACGCTTGGCAGGTTCAGATTTGAAAATCTGCCCGCCGGGCGCTATACGTTGCGCGTCATCGCGCCAGGCCGCGCACCGCTGACTCAGACCATCTCGGTGCCCACGGCCAACGCCGGTGAGCTCCTGCTCGCGCTGGCACCGTAGGGGAGCTGACCGTGACACCGCACCCGCGAAACCGTCTCGCTCGGTCCTTGTGCAGCCAAAGCCAGTCAACGCGCCAGCAAACGCGCCAGTCAAGAGAGGGAGTGGGGATCAGTGCCTGAGTATCTCTCGCCCGGTGTCTACGTAGAGGAAATCGATCTGAGATCGCGCCCGATCGAAGGAGTGGGCACCAGCACGGCCGGCCTGGTCGGCCAGACGGAGCGTGGACCGATCACACCGCAGCTCATCACCAGCACCACCGAGTACGGCCAGGTCTTCGGCGGCCCCATCGACCAGTCGTTCCTTGGTCACGCGATAGACGGATTCTTCCGCAACGGTGGTCGACGCTGCTTCGTAGCGCGGGTTGTTGGCGCGGGCGCCACGTCGGCCAGTCTTGACCTGGGGACGGTCCGTGCTGAGACCGTCGGCCCCGGCTCCTGGGGGAACAACGTCTTCGTCACCGTGGAGGACGGCAGCCTCTTCCAGGAAACCGTCCGCCCGGATCCGTTCAAGCTGACCGTGTACTACTGGCGCACCCTCCCGCCCTCGGCAGAGGACGGCCAGGCCGGCCCAATCGTCGACCCAGGCGACCCGCGAAACCGGACCAATCCAAAGTCCAGACCTGCGGATGTGGTGGAGGTGTACGACAACCTCTCGTCCGACCCGGCCTCGCCGGACTTCTACGCGCGGCGAGTGAACGGCATCTCACGGCTGGTCACACTGGTGCGTGAGGCGCCGGGCCGGCCCCCCACGCAGGGCCGCGCCGCGCTGGCCACGCTCAACGGAGCCGGCCGCCCAGGCGACACGCTGGACAAGCATCTCGCCAATGGCGCCGGGGGCGCTGCCCCTGCTCTGTCCGACTACCGTGGATCGCAGATCACGGACCCCGGCTCGCCCATCTTTGGCGCCCGCACCGCCCTGGCAGCGTTCGAGGATATCGACGAGATCACCCTGGTCGGCATCCCAGATGAGCACGCCGTCGCGGGACTCACGGATGAGCTCATCGACCACTGCGAGAAGCTGCGCGATCGCTTCGCCGTCACCGCCGCGCCGCCGGGCTCCGTGAACGTCGCGCAGCTACGTCCCCCGCGTGACAGCAAGTACGCCGCGGTGTACTACCCCTGGATAAAGGTCCTGGATCCCACCTCCGGCCTGCCCCGCCTGGTGCCGCCCACCGGCCACGTGCTGGGGATCTACGTGCGCAGCGATGTGGAGCGGGGCGTCCACAAGGCGCCAGCGAACGAGGTGGTCCGCGGCGCGGTGGATCTAGAGCTGTCGGTGGGCGCCGCCCAGCAGGACCTGCTCAACCCACGCGGCGTCAACGTGATCCGCGCTTTCCCCGGAAGGGGCATCCTGGTGTGGGGGGCCCGCACCATGAGCACGGACAGTGAGTGGCGTTACGTCAACGTCCGCCGGCTGTTCAACTTCCTCGAAGAGTCGATCGACGAGGGCACCCAGTTCGCCGTCTTTGAGCCAAACGATGTCTCCCTCTGGGAGCGGCTGCGCGGCAGCGTCTCAGCCTTCCTCACCACCCAGTGGCGGGCCGGCATGCTCCAGGGTACCCGGCCCGAAGAGGCGTTCTTCGTGAAGGTGGGTCTCGGGGAGACCATGACCCAGGACGACATCGACAACGGCCGCGTGACTGTGATGATCGGCATCGCGCCGGTCAAGCCGGCTGAGTTCGTCATCTTCCGCATCACCCAGATGCCCGGCGGCGCCGGCGTCAGCGAGTAGGGGAGCGCCATGTCCGTAGATCCCATCCGCAACTTTCGGTTCCGCGTCGAGATAGACGGCATCCTGGACGCTGGCTTCACCGAGGCCAGCGGGTTCGACTCCAGCACGGACGTCATCGAGTATCGTGAGGGGAAAGACCCGGCCCACGTCCGTAAGCTGCCCGGGCTCAACAAGTTCGGCGACGTCACGCTGAAATATGGCGTCACCGGCGACACGCGGCTCTTCGAGTGGCGCAAGGAGATCGTGGACGGTCGATTGGACCGCCGCACGGTCTACATCGTGGCGTTCGACGAGAACGGCGACGAGCGCGTCCGCTGGCAGTGCCGCAATGCCTGGCCAAGCCGGCTTGACCCCAGCGACTACAACGCCCGCGGCAACGACGTGGCGATCGACACGCTCACCATCACCTGCGAAGAGGTCACCCGCTCCTGATGCCTGCCGTGCTTCAGACCGAATTCCCATTCACGCTGCCACGCGGCTACGTGGACGCGGAAGGCACCCTCCACCGCGAGGGCACGATGCGGCTGGCCACGGCCGCGGACGAGATCCTGCCCCTGCGGGACCCGCGCGTCCAGGGCAACTCCGCGTATCTGGTGGTCATCGTCCTGTCCCGGGTCATCACACAGCTCGGCGGCCTCACGGACATCAATCCCCGAGTCATCGAGGGGCTGTTCGCCTCCGATCTGGCCTACTTGCAAGACCTCTACAACCGCGTCAACGGCGACGGTTCCACCACCGTCGCCGCCACCTGCCCTCGGTGCGAGCATCAGTTCGCGGTGGAGATCCAGACCTCGGGGGAAGCGTGATCCGCTATCCAGTGCAGCAGCTCTATCAGGAGCTCGCCTTCATCGCGTTTCACCTCCACTGGGACCTGGCCACCCTGCTGGAGCTGGATCACGCCGAGCGAAGGCGCTGGGTAGCGGAGGTGTCCGCCATCAACGAGCGCCTGAGCGCCCAGACGGATCGCTGACGTGGCAGACCCGTTTGGCGCATTTCGATACCGCGTGGAGATCGACGGACTGGTGGAGGCAGGCTTCAACGACTGCTCCGGCGTCCAGGCGGAGACGGACGTGGAAGAGGTCCAGGAGGGTGGGCTCAACGACTACGTCCACCGGCTGCCAAAGGGCACCAAGCACGTGAACCTTTCGCTGAAGCGCGGCCTGACAGTGTCCACCACCCTCTGGAGCTGGCACCGCGAGGTCGCGTCTGGCGTGATCAAGCGCAAGAACGTCCACGTCGTGCTCCTGGACCTGGCGGGGACTGAGCGCTGGCGCTGGACATTCAAAGAGGCATACCCCGTCAAGTGGACGGGGCCGGAGTTGAGGGCTGAGTCGGGGGCCCTGGCATTTGAGTCTGTTGAGCTGGCCCACAATGGAATCGACGCTCAGATCAAGACGCGCTAGGCTGCGCACCGTCCGCCCGCTCCAGCTTCGTTCAACGATGACGGGCAGGCTCGGGCTGCGTGCCGCACCTGGCACGGCTGCGCGCCGCACGGCCGCGTTCCTGGCCAGCCGCCGCATCGGCACGTTCCGACCCTTGCTCCTCCGCTCGGGCGGACGGGTCGGCTGGCAACCGTTGAGTCTGAACCTGGCCCGCGGCGCATCTGGCACGCCGACTGCTCAGGACCAGGCCCCAGTGCCATACGAGTCGCGACCGTCGCGGCTTCCCATCGACACGACTGTGTCGGCAGCAAGACCGCTAGTGCCCACTGGTCTCGCTACACACCGCGGTCGCTGGGCTGCTTCGGCGCCAGCGCTTCGCGGCCCCAGGCCGTCGGAGCGAGCACGTGAAGCGGGGCCCGGGCAGCGACCGCCAGCGCGGTCTTCGGCGCCTGTCGCACGTGCGCAACCCGACATCCCCGCACCGGCCCGGGGTACAGAGACCCACGTCTCCCGCGGTGAGCCGCTGAGCACCGCGCTCCGCGCGGCGTTCCGCGCCGCGGGGCTCCGGGGAGTTGAGAGCGCCCGGATCCACCGCGGCGCGGCCGCCAGCCGCCTCAGCCAGCGGCTCGGCACCCAGGCATTCACCGTTGGAGCGCACATCTTCTTTGCCGCCAATCGCTTCCAGCCAACCTCTCGTCGCGGCCTGAGCCTCCTGGCCCACGAGCTGACGCACGTCCAGCAGCAGATGCGTTCGCGCCACACCGTACCCGGCACCATCGCGGCGCACTCGGTCGCGGCGCTGGAGCGCGAGGCCGTCGGCGTGGAGCGCTCCGTGCTAGCCACGGGCTTCGTGCCCCCACCGCCGGGCGCCGCGGCCGCTTCTCCGATATCCCCCACCGCGGCCGACCGCGTCGAGCTCACCCAGATCGCGGTACCGCACTGGGCCCCGCCGCGCTTCGCCTGGGCAGGCCACACGCAGACGGCAACACCGTCGATGCAGCAGTCCGCCCTGGCCGCGCCAACGGAGAACGCCGCGACCCCCATCCCCTCCGAGCCGGCGGCCGGTCCCGATCTCGACGGACTCGTGAGCGCCGTCGTCAGCGTGCTGGACCGACGCAACCGGCTTGATCGCGAGCGCCGCGGGGTGCAGCGATGGCGCTGAGCCGCGTCCACATCACCACAGACGGCGATCCGCCCATCGAGATCCAGGCCAGCGGATCCAGCCGCGTCTTCTTCAACCCCAGCCAGTACTCCATCGAAAAGAAGGTCCACTGGACCCAGACCCGCAGCCGCGGGTTGGACCTGCCGCAGCTCCAGTTCGACGCCGGGGGCTCCCGCACGCTCTCGTTGAGCCTGACGTTTGACACCTACGGAGCCAGCCCACCCACGGACGTGCGGCAGCTCACCCGTCAGGTGGCTCAGCTTGCAGAGGTGGTCAGCGGGCTCGATCGTCCGCCCGTGTGCACCGTCACCTGGGGCCCGGCCGTAGATCGCTTTGCCGGCCTGCCCTTCGTCGGCGTGGTGGAGAGTCTGTCCCAGAAGTTCACGCTCTTCCTGGAGGATGGCACGCCTGTGCGCGCTTCCATTGACGTCCAGTTCCGCGAAGTGGAGAGTCCAGAGAAACAGCTCAAGCGCAAGGCGCGACGGCGCTCGTCGCCCATCCAGAGCCGCACGCGCGTGTTTCGCCAGGGCGATTCGTTGTGGAGCATCGCCGCCGCCGAGTACCGCGACCCCGCCCGCTGGCGCCCCATCGCGGAGGCCAACGGCATCACCAACCCGTTACGGATCGAGCCGGGCACCGTCCTGCTCATCCCGTCGGTGGATTGAACGCACCATGGCTCAGCAGTCTGTCGCCGCCTCCGTCCCCACGTTCGGCATCAACCTCAACGGACGTGATGTCCCGCCGGCCGTCCGTGGTGAGGTCACGCGAGTGACCGTGGACCAACAGATCGGCGCAGCCAGCGCGTTCGAGATCGAGCTAAACAACTGGAGTCTCGATCGACACGAGGTCTCCCTGGCGGACGACCCAGCATTCGATCCAGGCGCACGCGTACTGATCGAGATGGGCTATCTGGACGACGTCGCCACGCTCATCGACGGGGAGGTCACCGGACTCGAGATCACCTTCCCGGAACGAGCCCGCGCGCTCTTCATCATCCGCGGCCAGGATCGCCTGCACAGGCTGCGCCGCGGCCGCCGCACCCGGGTGTTCGAGAACGTCCGCGACAGCGACGTGGTCGTGCAGATCGCCAGGGATCTCGGGCTCACCACGGATGTGGTCCCAAGCCCAGAAAGCCACGCCCACCTCCTCCAGGCCAACCAGACGGATCTGGACTTCCTGCAGACTCGAGCACGCTCAATCGGCTACGAGCTCACCATCGATGGCAAGACCCTGTCGTTTCGACCCGCCAGCGAGGCTCGCGGCGCGTCGGCAACGCTCAGCTTCCTCCGCGGCCTGATGACCTTCGAGGCGCGACTCAGCACGGCAGACCAAGTCTCCGCCGTCACGGTGCGGTCGGCGGATCCGCTGGAGCGCCGCACCATCGTGGCGCGGGCGGCCGAGAATGATCTCCGAGGCATCCCCCGTGACCGCGCGGGCGGTCCGTCCGTCGTGAGCGCCGCGTTCGGGGAGCGCGAGCTCCAGATCAGCGATCTCCCGGTGGCCAGCCAGCAGGAGGCTGACCTCCTGGCCCGGGCCACACTCGAGGACCTGGCATCCTGCTACGTCACGGCTGAGGCCGTGGCCGTTGGCGACCCTACACTTCGGGCGGGCGAGACGGTGGAGATCGACGGCGTGGGGACGCGGTTCGGCGGACCGTACCTGATCGATCGTGCCGTGCACACGTTCGGCGCCGGGTCCGGCTACACGACCAGCCTCCAGCTACGGCGGAGCTTCTCGTGACCGGCTGGCTCGATCCCGCGCAGCGCACGATCGGTGACGCCAGCGGACGCCTGAGCGGAGTGGTGGTGGGCGTCGTCCGCGACAACCGCGACCCGCAGGGGCTCGGCCGCGTGCGCGTTGACGTACCGTGGCTGGGTGACGGCGCGGTCTCCGGCTGGGCACGCATCGCCGTACCGATGGCCGGCCGCGGTCGGGGCATGTTCACCCTGCCGGAGGTGGACGATGAGGTGCTGCTCGCGTTCGAGCACGGCGACCCAAGCCGCCCGTTCGTCGTGGGTACGCTCTGGAACACCTCCAGTCCGCCACCCCTGGACAACGGGGACGGGAAGAACAACCTCCGCGCAATCGTCTCACGGTCCGGCATGCGTGTGACGTTCGACGACACCCCAGGCGCCGAGCGCGTGGACGTGGCGGATGCCGATGGCGCCTACCGGGTCACCATCGACGTGGCGAACCGCACGGTCGTCGTCGCGTCCGATGGGGATATCGAGCTGAGCGCACCCCAGGGCACCATCAGCCTGGATGCGCGGGAGATCAAGCTGCACTCCAGCACCACGTCCGAGATCGTCGCGGACGCCGCGCTGGACCTGAAGGGCCTGACCGTGAATGTCAAGGGCAGCCCGCTCGTGAAGATCAACTGAGAGGAGCCGCGCGTGGGACAGCCAGCCGCCAGCCAGGGTGACCGGATCGTCGCGACGGACATGCACCTGATCCAGCCGCCCACCGCCTCACCGCCGGCGCCGGTGCCACATCCGTTCATCGGGGTGCTGAACGGTGGGCTGAGTCCGGATGTCCTCATTGCCGGCAAGCCTGCCGCCACCCTGCGGAGCACCGCGACGAACACGCCACCACACGTGCCGATCGGCGGCACCTTCGTGACGCCGCCCAGCAATCAGGCCACCATCATCGTGGGTAGCGCGACCGTCTTGATCAACGGCAAGCCGGCCGCGCGCCACGGCGACCTCGCCACCACCTGCAACGATCCCGTGGACCTGCCGGCCGGCTCGGTCGTAGCCGCCAGCACTGTGCTGATCGGACCGTGAACGTGGACGGGGAAGCTCGGTCCGGGGACATCAGAGGGGCCGGCTGGGCGCTCCCGCTGGGAGTGGATCGCGTGACCGGTCGCATCCAGACCGCCGCGCGCGATGACTCAATCCAGCAGTCCATCCGAGCCATCATCGGTACGGCGCGAGGCGAGCGTGTGATGCGTCCGGACTTCGGCTGCGGACTGCAACACCGTGTGTTCGACACGCTGGACAGTACCACGCTCGCGCGCGCGGCGTTCGACGTGCGTGAGGCGCTGATCGAGTGGGAGCCGCGAATAGAAGTCCTGGAGGTGGACGCGCGCCCCGACCCAGGCCGCGACCACGTCCTCCTCATCGCCGTCAGCTACCGCGTTCGGACCACCAACACCGTTTTCAATCAGGTGTACCCGTACTTGCTCGAGCGGAGCCGCGCCACGTGATGCCGCCGCTCCCGCCGATTGACCGGTCCACCGCCGAGACCATCCAATCGGATGTGCTCCGAGCGGCCGAGAGGACCGCGCCGGAGTGGAGCTCGCGCGAGCCCGCGGATCTCGGTGTGGTGCTGAGCGCGGTGTTCGCCCGCTTCTCAGCGCTGGTGACCGAGCGTCTCAACCGCGCACCCGAGCGCACGTTGATCGCAACGATGGATGCCCTGGGCGAAGAGCCCACCCCGGCCGGCGTCGCCCAGACGCTGGTGGCATTCGAGCTGCGGCCCGACGGCCCGCCATCCGCGCTCGTACCCGCGCGTCGCCAGGTCTCCACCGTGGCGTCCACCACCGCGCCAGCCCAGGTCTTCGAGACGATGCATGACCTGAACGTAGTTCGCTCGCGTCTGGTGGAATGGGTCACCATCGACCCAGACACCCATCGGGTCAGCGACTACGGGCCGGTCGTGCGCGCCGAAGATCCGGGCGTCATCGAGCCATTCAGGGCCGCGCGTCCGATGGAACGAGCGCTGTACGTCGACCTGTCCGGCCTGGGCGCGCAGGCGCATCCGGCCGACCTGGAGCTACTCCTCACGCTCGCGCCAGGTACCTCCGAGGCCGAGCTCGCTTCAGCGCTCCAGCACGTTCACTGGTCGCTGCCTGGCGATCCCGCGACCGACATTCCGGGTCCCCAGATCATCCCCGGAACCGGTGCCAGCCCGACCATCCTGCGCTTCGAGGCGCTCCCACCCATTCCGGTCCTCTCCATCCCCGCGCATGAAGGGGGCTCACCGCGGCCGGGACGCTGGATCCGCGCCAGCCTGGTGCCACCATCGGTTGCGGCCCACGATATCCACCTGACCGGCCTGTCCGCTCAGCGCACCCAGCAACGGCCGGACGGCATCCCACCTGACCAGGTGCTTGTGAACGAGGTGCCGGTGGACTACAGCCGAGACTTCGCCCCGTTCGACGCGTCCGCTGATGTTGGGGACACCGTGACCATTGGGAGCGTCGAGGGGTTCGCGAACGACGGCGACACCCGCGACGGTGCAATCACCATCGAGCTGGACCTCAGGCGGAACGACGCGCGGATCAAGTGGCAGTACTGGCGAGGCTCCGGGTGGGCCGACCTGGGCTCCGTCGTTGACGCCACGGACCACCTCGGCGCAGACGGCGGGATCACCTTTCGCCTACCCAATGACGCGGCTACGGTGCCGGGCGGCATCGGAAATCCGGCCGAGCTCCTCGTCCGCGCCGTGGTGACCGAGGGGCGATACGTGAATCCGCCGGTCATCCGCTCGCTGACCGTGAACGCCGATCTCACTGAGAGCCCCACCAACACCCCTGGGCGCCACACCGTGGTCGCACGACGAGCGTTTAGCGCGGACGAGGACTTGATGTTCCTCAACCAGGCCGGCAGCATCGTGGCCGGGCACCGCCCGCTCGCCGTAGCGGACCTGTTCGAGCCCTTCTCAGACGACGCCGCGCCGGGAGCCGCGTTCTCGGTCACGCTGCCGGGCAACACCATCAGGGGCGTGGACGTCACCCTGGACCTGGAATTCGAGTCGCCGCCCGGGGTTGAGCTGCGCTGGGAGTACCTCAGCCCCGCCGGTTGGCGAACGCTCGGCCGTTCCAGCACCACCGCGGAGCATTTGGGCAATGACCCCTTTGGGTTTCGCGATACGACACAAGCATTTCGCAGGTCGGGTAGCGTGGCGTTCTCGAGGCCGTCTGACCTCGCCACCACCGACCTCATCGGGATCACCGGAGCCTGGATTCGTGCGCGCGTTGTGCGCGGCCACTACCGTCGTCCGCGACCGATCACTTCGGCGGCAACGCTCGATCTGACCAGGGACCTGCGCCGGCGTCCCGCTGCACCCGTGGCCCGAGTGCCCGTGGTTGAGGCCGTGCGCGTGAAGTACACGGCCACGCACCAGCGCCCAATCGCCATGGCGGTCTGCGGCTTCGACCGGACGATCGCGCAGACGTCTGATCAGGAGCCCCCGGACCCTCTCCCGCTCTTCCCCTCCCAGCGCGAGAAGAGCCCAACAGCGTACCTCGGCCTGGATGAACGTCCGCCCAACGAGCGGCTCACAATCCAGATAGTCGCCCTACCGGACACCGTCGACGCGAGCCCCACCTTCAACTTGACAGCTCCTCAACCCGCCGGGCACACAGCGTCGTTCGAGTACTTCGACGGCAAGGACTGGCGCCCGCTGGCAGTCGCGGACGGCAGCGACGGCCTCGCGCAATCTGGCCCGATCCGCTTCATCGCACCCGCCGCGTGGAACGCCGCGGCGCTATTCGACCGCGAACCTCGCTGCTGGCTGCGAATCTCACGCGCCGCGGGCGCACACACCAGCGCGGCGCTGTCCCACGCCGTACTCAACGCCATCGAAGCCGAACACGCCGAATCCGTCGGACCTGAGGTCGTGGGATCGAGCAACGGCCGCGCCGACCAGTCGTTCGTGCTGAGCCGTGGCCCCATCTGCAACACGCCCGTGGTCGAGATACGGGAGCCTGGCCAGGGCGCTGCAAGCCCCGCGGGCTGGGTGGCGTGGCGCCACGTCGCAACGCTGGAAGCATCGAGCCGATCCGATCGACATTTCCTGCTCGACCGGTCCACCGGCTCCCTCGTGTTCGGGGACGGGGTGCGCGGCATGATCCCACCCGAGGGCCGCGACAGCATCCGGGCGAGTTACCGCACGGGCGGCGGGTCGGCGGGGAATGTGGACGTCGGCGCCATCAGCGAGCTCCGCACGGTTTCGCCCTCCATCGGGAGAGTCCGCAATCCAATCCCCGCTGAGGGCGGCGCTCAGGGCGACTCCCCATGGCAGACCGCGGCCCGTGGGCCCAGGCGTCCTCGACTGCGCGACCGAGCGGTCACCGCGGCCGACGTTGAGGCTCTGGCGCTGGAGGCCACCGGCACGAGCCTGGCGTGCGCGGTCTGCGTGGTCCCCAGGACGTCACCGCCAGCGCTGATGGTGCTCCCGAGGACCAACGCCGATCGGCCCTCGCCGGGGCCCGCGCTGATCCGGCGGATCGAAGAGCACGTCCATGCCCGCGCCCACCCCGCACTCGTCGCGAGCGGCCTGACCGTGGTGGGCCCCGGATACGTCCCGGTCTCGATCGCCGCGACGGTCGCCGCCGCTCAGGGCGATCGCGCCGGCCAGACGAAGGAGGCCGTCATCCACGCCATTCGCGGCTTTCTGTCGCCAATCGAAGGCGGGCCAGACCGCACCGGTTGGCCGCCGGGCCGCGATGTCCACCTTTCCGAGCTAATTGCGTGCATCGAGTCCGCTCCAGGAGTCGCTCATGTGATCAGCGCCAGCTTCCGCCCGAGCGCCGGAGTCCAGCCGATCCTGCTCGAACCGCTGCCTGACTCCCCGATCCCTCCAGCCATGGCCGCATCATTCGTCGCGGGCTCCACGCTCACCTCCGCTAGTGGCAGTACGGTCGGCACCCTCGGGGAGGACCTCCGCGCTGCAAGCGACGGCCGGCTGCTGGCCATGGTGCGCTGGTTCCGCGAACGGGAGCGGATCGTCATCGGACCTCCCGATCTGGGTATCGAGGCCATCATCCGGACGATTGAAGGAGCCGTGCTCACCGTCGAGCCCCTCCGTCTGCCCGCCGCGCTATCCGCTTCGAGTCCCATCCGGTCCAGGTCGTACGCTGGCCGTTCCCTCCTGATCGCCCCGCTGGACGCCGAGAGGATCGCCACACGCTTTCCCATCTGCCTACCGGAGCCCGGCGAATCGATGGTGCTCCGTTCCAGCGACGCGAGCGGCACCGAGGCTCGCGCCCGTGTCGCGGTTGATCCAAACGACCCCGCTGTGCCCCTGCTCGGCGGGCGCATGTTCGTCCCACCCCTTCACCTCGCCGCGTCCGGCGAGCACGTCATAGAGATCGTGACGCCGTGATGGCCGGTCAGGAGCAAGCCTAACGTGCCTCTGCCGATCCCGAACCTGGACGATCGCCGTTTCGAGGACCTGGTGCGCGAGGCCACAGGTCTCATTCCGACGCTCACGCCGGAATGGACGAACTTCAACACGTCCGACCCGGGGATCACGCTGCTCGAGCTGTTCGCCTTCCTGGCCGAGTCGCAGATGTTCCAGGCAAACCAGCTCTCGGATCCCGTGCTCGAGCAAGTGGTCACGTTACTGGGGGGATCAACTCGGCCAGACGACTCGTCCGTCCGCGCGGGACTCAGCAGACTCGTAGCATCGCTCGAAAGCCCCACACGCGCCGTGACCACCGGGGACCACGAAGCCATCGCCCTGGCCGCGGGCGCCGCACTCTCACCCCACATCGCCCGCGCCGCTTGCGTCGCCACCGACCTGGGCGTGACCGTGGTCATCGTCCCTGCCGATCGGTCCACCCCCACGCCCAAACCCGCGGCGCAGGCCATCCAGACCGTTTTCCGGGCCCTGGACGAGCGGCGGCTCATCGGCGAGCCTGTAGCAGTGCGCGGGCCACGCTACGTAGGCCTCGATATCGACGGGTCGGTCGCCCTTCGCACCGATGGAAACGGCGCCAACGCCATCTCTGACGCGCTCATCCGCTTCCTCCATCCGCTTGACGGCGGCGAGCATGGCGGCGGCTGGCCGTTCGGCCACGCCGTCTACAGATCCGAGCTGCTCCAGCTTCTGGAGGGGCTTCCCGCCGTGGACTACGTCGAGGCGCTGGCCGTCTCCGCTCGCCCGGGCAGCGCGGGTCAGACCCTGGACCACGGCGTTGTCATCCCAACCGACGCTCTCGTCTCCGTGACGCGCCAGAACGTCCGCATTCGGATCTCGCGGTAGGCGCCAGATGATCGAGCCTCGTCCGCCGCTGCACGAGTATCTCCCGGACATCCTGGGACAGGACGATTTCACCCAGCGCTTCATCGCGGCATTCGGCGAGACCGCGGCCCGGATCCAGGCGCAGCTTGACCACCTGCCGGACCTGTTCACCCTGGCACACACCCCATTCCCGTCACCAGCGTTCGACCGGGCGCTCCGCGACGGCGCACCGTACGCACTTCGAGCGGCCGCGCTTTCGGGCGAGCGGGCCATCGAGCTGGACGTCACCGAGGGGCTGCGCCCGGGCGCGGAGTTGAGCGTTGAGCCCACGAGTCCAGATCGCGCCGAGCACGTCACGGTCGCCACTCTACCGTCCCGCGCCATCGCCTCCAGCGGGCAACGCCAGGTCGTCGTGCTGGCACAACCACTGCGCCATGACCACGCGGTCGGCAGCCCGGTGCACCGTGGCGCTGACACAAGCGACAGCGCCTCACTGCTGGCCTGGCTCGGCGGGTGGTTGGGCGTCCAGCCGCGCGCCGATCGCGGGACGCGCTGGAACCGCGCCATGCTGAGGGAGTCGTCGCGCTACCTCGATCGCCGCGGCACCCGCGTCCGCATACAGAGCCGACTCGCCGCGAGCCTGGCTGGCGACGCCCGCGTCACAGTCGTGGACCCCAGCGCCGGACTGCGCGTGGGCTCCAGTGCCACGCTGGGTGTGGACACGGCGCTCCGCCCGTCGCGCGGCAGATTCTGGGTGGATCTGCATCTCGATCCCGGCAGTCTCGCCGCTCGATCAGCCGCCGGCGTGTCGCGGACGGTCAACCTGGCGCGCCAGGTCCTCCGTGACGAGGCGCCCGCCCACGTCCGCGCGCACCTGCGGCTTCTCCAGACACCGATGCGCCTGGGGACGGATCCAAGTCGCGACGTCGGCGTCCGCGTAGGCAGGACCAGCCTGATCTGGGATCGGGCGCTCGCGATCCCCGCGCACGGCTAGAGAGGACCAAATTCCATGCACGAGAGAGAGAGAGAGACATGGCACGGGATGATTCAGTCGTCGGAGTGAACTACTTCGACCACCAGTTCCTCCGAGCCGAGGATTTCCAGACCGCCCAGGACTTCCACGTAGGGCGCCTGCGTCAGCACAACCGCGTGCTGCACCGAACCGGCGTCGTACAGGGTCTCGTCGTGAGCCTGGCAGACGGCCACCTGACCGTCTCCGAGGGCGCGGCGCTCACTTCTGACGGGTTTGAGGTGGTGCTGCAGGACGGCGGCACGGCGCTCGCCCGCTTCGGCGACGGCGAGAAGGCCACCGAACAGCGGATAGCGATCGACCGCGACGGGCTCCGTCTGAATCCCGCGAAGAGCGGCGAGGACGGGGACGATCTTCTGATCAGCATCCATCGCGAGGTCATCGAGACAACGCCAAGCCAGGACCCAGAGATCGAGGGAAACACGCGGCTCCTCGAGGTGCCGGTCGTTGAGATCCACTCCGCCAGGCGCGAAACCAACCACATCGTCCTGGCGATCGTCGAGCGCAAGCCGGATGGGTCGGTCGTGGGTGTCAAAGCACCAGATGGCCGCCCATCCGCGGGCGCAGCGCTCGCGCCTGGCAGCGTGGACGCGGTGGCTCTCGCGGATGATGCCGTCAACAGCAAGCACGTCAAGGCTGGAGCCATCACCGACTCCGAGCTACGATCCAGCCCCACCCTCAACGCGCAGCGCGCTGTCACCACAGACCACGTCAGGGACGCCGCGATCACGCCCGGCAAACTCCACCCCACCGTGCTGAACGCGCTGGTGGCGGGTTTCTGCAGCTTCGACGGCAACGCCAGCGTGGTCCGCAACGCCCTGAACGTAGCCGGTGTTACGAAGGTCGCGCTGGGCAGGTACACCATCACCTGGGCCCAACCCGTCAGTCCAGATGGGCCGGTCCTCGTGTTTGGCCACGCGTCCACGCCGTCCGCTGCCGCGCCCACGCTGCTCGCCCGGGTGAACGCCATGACGGCCTCCAGCGTGGAGGTTGGCCTGGTCACCACGGCGAACGCCCCCGCGGACGGGGTCGTGAATGTGGCGGTCTTCCGAGACCTTGGCTGACCCCGCACGGAGGGACGCACCGATGCCGCGGCTCCGCCTGACCTACGATGCGCGCGGGCGCGTCACCAGCATCGAGCACCGCCTGGATCAACGATACGGCCCCGACGCTCCGGGTGAGCGCACGCTCCTCGTGGACAGCCAGGAGGTCGCTGCGGTGCGCATGGAGGACCTACGCGTCCGCGGGGGCCGCCTGGAGCACGCATCGCCTCGCGGCGGCCGCGAGGCGAAGGCGCGCGAGCGCCGTATTCGGGAGATCGAGGCAGCGGACCGCGCGAAACTGAGCGATGTCGAGTGGCTCGCGCTGTTTCGCGAGTACTGCCAGCTCACCGGCCGGTTCTGAGTCACAGGGAGCCGCGTCGGGCTCCCTGTGACCCCGCCCGCTACGCCTGAGCCATCGCCCCCCGCACGCGCTCGGTGCGGAATGGCATATCCCGCACCCTTGCGCCCGTAGCATCGAACACCGCGTTGGCTATCGCCGGCGGCAGAACCAGCACCGTGGGCTCGCCAGCCCCGACCGCGGGCTGATCCGGACGGTCCAGCAGCACCACGTCCAGCGTGGGCACGTCGCTGAACTTCAGGATCGGGTATGACCGCCAGTCCGTGCTCCGCACGCGCGACTGATCGAACGTCACCTCCTCGAACAGCGCCCGACTGATCCCCTGGATCACATTGCCCTCGATCTGGTTTCGCAGCCCGTCCGGATTGATGATCAGCCCGCACTCGTGCGCGATGACCACGCGGTTCACCCGAACTCGTCCACTGGCGTTGACCGAGACCTCCACGGCCCCCGCCGCGTACGCGTTCACGTTCTCGTAGCGGGCAAACGCAAAGCCCACGCCAGTCCCACCGCGTGACGGCGCGGTCCGCGCCGTCCAGCCGAAACGCTCGGCCGCCGCCTTTACCACGGCCAGCGCCCGCGGATCCGACAGGTGTCGAAGGCGGAAGTCCACTGGATCTTGGGCCGTCGCGTACGCAAGCTCGTCGATGAACGACTCGTTCGCGAACGAGTTCGCCACGGCGCCCAGGCTCCGCAGGGCGGATGGCCGCAGCGGCGAGACATTCAGCCAGTGCGCCGTCACCCGGCTGTTCTCGAAGACATAGTTGGTTGGCGCGTTTCGGTCGCCGCCACCGTTGCCGTTGCGGGCGGTAGGCGCCGGCGGATCCATGTGTTGGCCGGCCAGCAGATTGCCCGCCTGTTGCCCCGGTCGGGTGCTGTGCGTGGGTGTCCATACGTGGTAGTCCCACGCGCTCACGCGAGCCTGGTCATCCGTGGCACCCCGGATCTCCATCACCATGGCCGGCCCCTTTGGCTCCCATGCGTGCTCGTCCTCGCGAGACCAGATCACGCGGACGGGGCGGCCAACCGCCCGCGAGAGCAGCGCCGCGTCACCAGCCACGTCATCGAACCCGTTGTGCCCATAGCAGCCGGATCCCTCAACGTGGATCACGCGGACGTTCTCTGGGGCGAGTCCCAGAAGCTGCGCCAGTGCTCCTCGTAGCGGGAACACCCCCTGCGTGCTCGAGTACACCGTCGCGCGATCACCCTGAACGTCGGCCACCGCGCAGGAAGGGCCAATCGACCCGTGAAGGGCGTACGGATGGGTGTACGTGGCCTGGAGGTATCCTGGTGCCGCCTCAAGCGCCTGGTCCACGTTGCCGGTGCTGGTGACCACCTTGTCGTCGGTCGGCTGCTGACGCATCCAGGCGTGCAGCTCGGCCTGCCGTGGGAGGCCGTTGGCGAGCGTCCACTGGACCTTCAGTTTCGTGGCCGCCTGGATCGCCTGCTCCTCGCGCTCGGCCACCACGCCGACGAAGCTCCCACTCCGAACCACCTGCACCACGCCCGGCACGTCGGCGATCGAGCTCTCGTCGATCGAAGCCAGCGTCGCACCAACGCCGCCGGGACGGATCATCCGTCCGTGCAGCATTCCCGGTAACCGTAGGTCTGAGACGTAGCTCTGACCTCCCAGGATCTTGCCGGGTAGGTCCGCCCGAGCGATAGATTGACCCACCACCCGATAGTCGGACGGCGCTTTCACCTTCACCTGCGCCGACACCGTCCGATTGAACGCGGCTCCGCCCACCAGGTCCGCATAGCTCGCCGCGGACCCGCCCGGCCCTGAGATCACACCCGCACTCACGCTGAGCGCATCAGCGGCGACACCGAGCTTCACCGCGGCGAGCTCTACCAGGGCCGCGCGTGCCTCGGCCGCCGCTCGGCGTACGTTGGGACCGCCGTTCTGGATCGTCTTGCTACCGGCGGTATAGCCCTCGTCGGGCGTGGCGGCGGTATCTCCCTGGAGCATCGTCACGCGCTCAAACGACACGTCTAGCTCCTCCGCGGCGATCTGCGCCAGGGCCGTCCGCACGCCGGTGCCCAGCTCCACCTTGCCACTGAAGACGGTCACGGTTCCGTCGGCGTTGACCCGAATCCAGGAGTCCAGCGGCATGGGCGCCGGCGCCGCCTGCCGAGTCGCGTCAGCAAGGCCCAACGCACCTTGCTGCCCGGTGGCAGCGGTCGCGGCGGGAGCTTCTCCCAACAGGCTGAAACCCACCACCAGCCCGCCCGTGGTCTTCAGGAACGTCCTTCGGGAAGGATTCGCGGCTGGCCGCCTCATGCGCTCACCCCCGAGGCGCGCTTTACCGCGCGCATGATGCGAAAATGGCTCCCACAGCGGCAGAGATTGCCATCCAGCGCCTGCTTGATCTGATCATCCGTCGGGACGGGGCTCTTCTGGAGCAGCGCCGCCGCGGAGACGATCATGCCCGGTATGCAGTACCCGCATTGCCCGGCCTGTTCCGCCAGGAACGCCTGCTGCAGCGCATGTGGCGCACCACCGGTGCCAAGGCCCTCTAGCGTGGTCACGGCCTGGTCGCCCACCTCAGCCAGCGTCGTCGAGCACGAGCGCGCCGGCTGACCATTCAGCAGCACCGTGCAGGCCCCGCACTGTTCAAGCCCGCAGCCAAACTTGGGCCCGTTGAGCTGCAGATCGTTCCGCAGCACATAGAGCAGCATTGTCGTGGGCGCGGCATCCACCTCACGTTGCTGCCCGTTGACAGTGATCGTCATCGTCATCGCGCGATCCTCCCAGGCACACCGGCCATCGCCGCCCCCTCCGGCGCCGGGATGGTAGCAGGAGCGCGCGCCGGGGCTGGCCCGGCGGCTCCCCACTCCGCTACAACCGTTGGCACGGAGCGGAGCAAGAGCCACATGAAGTCCCTCATACTCAACCTGGGCCAGCCGAACGACGCGCTGAGCTTCCCGCGCGTGCTGGCTGCCGGGCTCCTCGTCGCGGTGGTGCTGGGCCTCGCCGGCTGGGTGTTCGACCTGGTGATCGGTCCGCTCATCGGCATGAGTGGCTGGTGGACGGTCACCGGTGCGGGCGGCTTCATTTACGGCATCACCCTCCAGTCAGTCCGCGAGTACGCGGCCCCCATTCGGCGTCCCGCCACAGAGCCACAAGACGCCGCCTCCGAAACGCGGTAAGCTAACGCGCGCCCGACCCCGGGCACGATTGAGCTTGGAGGCGATTCGGCATGGAATACCGTCGACTCGGCGCTGACGGCCCTGAAGTTTCCGCGATAGGATTCGGCTGCTGGGAGATGGGGAACCCCGGTTACGGCAGCACGGATGACCAGGAGGCCGTCGCCGCCATCCACCGCGCCATGGACCTGGGCGTCACCCTGTTCGACACGGCGCCCACCTACGGCGGTGGCGGCTCCGAGGCACTCCTCGCGCGCGCTCTGGGCCCACGTCGTAAGGACATCTTCCTGGTCAGCAAAACCGCCATCAGCCGCGACCCAATCACCGCCACCCAGAAGTTCGATTCCCGCTACTCCACCGTCAAGCGGATCAACGAGGAGAGCCTCAAGCGCCTGGGCACGGACTACCTGGATCTTCTACTGATCCACTGGCCAGACGCCGACACACCAATAGAAGAGGCCATGCGCGCCATCGAAGATCTGCGGGCGGAGGGCAAGACCCGTTACGTGGGCGTCTCCAACTACGCCTCCCACGAGCTCCGGCGCGGCAAGGCCGTCGCGCCGCTGATCGCGAATCAGGTGGGCTACAACCTGTTCGACCGGCGCTGGGAGCGCGCCATGTTCCCCACCGCCCAGGAGCTGGGCATCGGCATCATGGCGTATGGCCCCATGGCGCACGGGCTCCTCTCCGGCGCCTTCTCGCGAGGGATGAGCTTCGAAGATGGCGACTGGCGCAAGGCCGGCCTCATCTTCGGCCAGCGACTCTTCGGGCCAAATCTGGAGTCCAACCTGGATGTGGTGGACCGGGTCGCGGCGCTGGCCGGCGACCTGAACACGACCACCCCACGGCTCGCCCTCTCGTGGGTGCTGGGGCATCCGGCCGTATCCGTGGCGCTCAGCGGCTGCCGCAAACCCAGCGAGATCGAGGAGAACGTGATGGCACTGGAGGCGAAGCTCCCGGCCGATGCTCGCGCCGAGCTGGACCGTATCATGGCGTCCGCCGCCGGCCAGGTGGATGAGATCCCCGGCCGCCACCACCCCGCGTAAGACCGAGTCGTGACTAGGGGCGGCGGGCTTCCGGCCCGCCGCCCGATCTATCCCTTCAGGCCGGTCAGGGCGATACCCTGCACCACCTGGCGCTGCAACACCACGAAGAGCACCAGCAGCGGCGCCACAGACACGCACGCCGCCGCCGCCAGCAGGTGGTACTGGGTCCCGTAGAAGCCCGAGAAGAAGGACAGCGCCAGCGGCAGCGTCCGCATCGTCTCGTCACGCACCACCAGCAGCGGCCAGAGGAAGCCATTCCAGGTCGTGATGAACCGGATCAGCGCCAGGGTCACGAGCGCCGCCGTCAGGTTTGGCAGGATCACGGTCCAGAGGATCCTTAGCTCGCCGGCGCCGTCGATCCGCGCCGCGTCCAGGTAGTCAGACGGGATCGTCTCGCAGAACTGGCGGATCAAGAAGATCCCCAGGATGCTCACCATCTCCGGCGCCATCAATCCGAGATAGGTATTGACCAACCCCAGCTTGTTGAAGATCAGGTACAGCGGGATGGCCGCGACCTCGAACGGCAGCATGATGGTGGCGAGCACCAGCGTGAACAGCACTTCTTTGCCGCGTAGCGGCAGCTTGGCAAACGCGTACCCGCCAAGTGTTGAGAACACCAGCGTGGACAGGGTGGCGCCGATGGACACCACGAACGAGTTCACGATGTACGACGAAAACGGCCGCTCCGTGAAGATGCGAACGTAGTTGTTGAAGTTCAGCGGATTGTCCGGCAGCCAGGTCACCGGAAAGCGCGTCACCTCGTGGAGCTCTTTGAGCGACGTGAGCACCATCCAGACGAACGGCTGCGCCATGAACAGGCCAAAGAGCGTCACCACCGCGTAGAGCATCACGCGGCGTACCAACGCCAACGACCCACCCCGCGCCCGTGCCTGGGCGAGCGGACGAGCGACGACCGCTGGGCTCAGCTCAGTCGCGGCCATCTGGCGCCCCCATCAGTAGTCCACCGCGCGGGTCAGGATCTTCCGCTGAACAACCGAGATCACGAGGATCACCCCGAACAGGTAGATCGACGTGACCGCCGCCTCGCCCATGTTGTTCCAGCGGAATGCCTGGTCGTACACCTGCATCACCACGGTCCGGCTGGCGTCGGCCGGACCACCGGCCGTGGCCACGTAGGGCAGGGCAAAAATCCGGAGTGCGTGGATCGCCTCCAGCACCGCGATGAGGACGATCTGGGGATTCAGCAGCGGCAGCGTGATCCGCCAGAACTGGGCGTTCTCGCCCGCTCCGTCGATCGTGGCCGCGTCGTAGTAGTCCCGCGGGATCCCCTCTAGCCCGGCGACAAAGATCACCATGTTGAAGCCGAGTCGGGCCCAGACATCCATGACAGCGAGCGACGGCACCACCTGCTCCGGGCTGGTCAGGAACGGCTGCTTCGACAGCCCCAGGCTTTCGAGCAAGCTGTTAAACGGCCCAATCGTCGGGTTGTACAGGTACAACCACATATAGGCTACCGCCACGAGCGACGTGACCACCGGCAGGAAGTACACCATCCGGAACAGCTCGCGGCCGCGCAGGCCCACGGTGCTGGTCAGCATCAGGGCAACCCCCAGGGCGCAGACAATGGTCCCCGGCACTTCGAGAAGCGTGAAGTACGCCGTGTTCACCACCGTACTCCAGAAGCGATCGTCGGTGGCCACGTAGTAGTAGTTGTCGAACCACACAAAGGCGCGCGGCCCATCCAGGCCCCAGTCCACCACGGACAGGTACAGTGCGTAGACGGCCGGGGCGCCAAACATCAGGGCGACGTACAGCAGGGCGGGCGCCAGGAACAGGTAGCCCACCCGCTCCTGGCGCTGCCTTAGTGTGCGCCCGGTGACCAGCTCGAGGGCGCTCGAGGCCATGCGTCTAGCGCCGCGCCATGATGCGATCGATGTCGCCCGCGGCCGCCTCCAGCGCCTCCTTTGGCGATCGCTTGCCCAGCGTGGCCTCCTCCACGGCACGGCCCACCCGGTCCGCAATCTGATTGATGCGCGGATGGTCGTAGTAGGGTCCAGGGGGAGCCGTCAGGATCTGATTGATCACCTTGGCATCTCGGCGCTCGGAGATGTACGCGTCCTTGTAGTTCTCCGTAAAGACCGGCAGGTACCCCTCCAGCTTCGCCAGCGCCAGATCATGCTCCTTGGTCGAAATGAAGTCCAGCCACTTCATGGCCGCGTCCTTCACCGGCGACTTCTTGTAGACCATCAGCGACCAGTTGAAGAGCAGGCTGATCCCGGCCGAGGCCTTCTCCTTCGGCAGCGGCGCCACGTCGAACTTCACGTTCGGCCCACGCTCCTTCATGGCACCCACGTACCAGGACTCTCGGAAGATCATGGACGCCACCCCCCCGGCGAACTGGTCCTCGGGTGTGCCGAGTCCCGGGTTTGCCGCCTTGTCGTCCTGGACCAGCTTTGTCACGAAGTCCAGCGCCCGAAGCGCGTCAGGGCCATTCAGCGTGCCCGTGGCCTTGGTGCCATCCTCCGCGTACATTCGGCCACCGAACGCGTGCAGGTACGGCAGCCACTTATCCGCCACACCCACGGGCGCCGACGTCGCGCGGATCGTGTGGCCCGGACGTGTCACCTCGCCCTTGTCGTTCTTCTTGGTCATCTTGATGGCGGCCTGACGAAGCTCATCCATGGTCGCCGGCGGCTTGGATGGATCCAGTCCCGCCTCGGACATGTGCTCCGTGTTGACGATCAGCATCATCCCAAGGTCCGCGCTCACGGACAGACCGTGGAACGTGCCCTTGGACTTATGGAACTGGCTGATGCCCTTGAGGATCTCCTTGTCGAACTTGGCGTTCAACTCAGCCGGCAGCGGCTCAACCACGTCCAGTGCGCCGGCGTAGTTGGCCACCTGGCCGATGAACATATCCGGGGCGCCACTGCCAGCGGAGAATGCGGCCAGGTACTTGGCCTCAAAGTCGGCGTAGGGCACCTGGACCACGTTGAGCACCGCGGCGTTGCCCGGGAACTTCTGCTCCGTCTGCTCGGTCCAGTACTTGGTGGACTTCTGCCACTGATCCTGGTTGTTCCACAGGGTGATGGTGGCCTTCCCACCAGCCGCGGGCGCAGCCGGAGCGGCCGCCTTCGGAGCCTCCGCCGGCTTGGCCGCCTCCGCGGGCTTCGGCGCCTCTGCCGGCTTGGCGGCTTCCGCAGGCTTGGCAGCCGGCGCGGCCGCGGACTCCGCTGGCTTGCTCGGCGCCGGCGCGGCCGGTGAGCTGCACGCCGGGAACACCGCCAGGCCGGCCAGCAACAGGCCGCCACGTCCTAGCAGAGCACGACGCGACAATGGATGAGCGTTCATGCGATGACCTCCCCAGGCCGGGGCCATAACCACAGCCCCACGCGCGGACGATTACCCGCGCCAGAGCTGAGTATGCTCCCGCCGCCAAGGACTGTCAATCCGCAACAAGCGTCGCCAGTTTCGGCCGTGCAATTCGAAGGTGCAACGTGTACGACCCCAAGCGTCAACAGACGTGGCCGATCCGGCGCTGGTGATCCGCGGGAGTCACCCGAAAAACGCGGCCACTGGTATCTCCGTGTCAGGAAACGCGGCGGGGGAGATCAGGTCACCTGGTCGCAGCGTCTGGATCACCTTGTAACCATCGTCGGACGGCTGTCGGTACACGTGGACGGCTCGGCCATCCAGATCGATCACCCAGGTCTCGACGACACCGCGGCGAGCATAGAGCGGCGCCTTGACACCCCGATCCGTACGAATGGTCGAATCGCTTACTTCGACCACGAGCAACACATCCTCCGGCGTCGGATGCGCAAAACGGTAATGGTCTTCTCGGCGGCGAAGCAGTGCGACGTCCGGTATCAGCTCGCTGTTGGGCGGGAGCAAGACGGGATTCTGAACTCGGACGATAGCCCGCTCGCGGAATCGGTCGAAGAACATCTCAGCGACGCTGTCCACGGCGCCGCCGTGGCCGGATCCGATGGGCGGCATGTCGACAACTTCCCCCTCGATCAGCTCAACGCGACAGGCCGGGTCGATCACGCCAGCCGTCCCGAGGAGATGGAACTGCTCGATGGTGAATCGGTGCCGGACGAGCTCGGTCGCCATGCTGCCCTCCGTTGCCATTATAGGTTCGACAACGAGCGGAGAGGCTCTTGCCTCAGGAAAACGCGAACTCGGTCCCCACCCCCGCGGCCTTCGCCCGCTCGTATGCCAGCGCGGCCGTCACCGCGTCCTGGAACGCCACGCCCTGCGACTTGAACAGCGTGATCTCGCCCTCGCTCCTACGCCCCGGAACCCGACCCAACACCACGTCGCCCACCGTCCCGGCGACAGAGTCCCAGGTAATCACACCCTCCTCAATCGCCATCTGCAGATCACCGGCCTCCGCCCGCGCGGCGTCGTGCGTGTCCACCACGATCGTGCCACAGCGGCCGACGATGTCCGAGCCAAGCTCTCGCACTCCCGGCGCATGTGACCCCACGCCGTTGATGTGGGCGCCCGCCGCCAGCATGCTCGCCGGGAAGAGCGGGGTCGTGGCGGTGGTTCCCGCCACCACGATGTCGCAGCCGGCGGCGGCAGCTACGGAGTCCGTGGCCTCCACGGCGATGCCCAGCCGCTGCTGCATGTCCGCCGCGAACTTCTCCGTCTTGGCGCGGTCCCGCCCGGTCACCACGATGCGCTGGATGTCTCGCACCGCCGGGATCGCCAGCACGTGAAAGAGCCCCTGCACGCCCGTCCCAAACACACCAAGTGTGCGGGCGTCCTTTCGGGCCATGTACTTCGTCGCCACCGCCGAGGCGGCCGCCGTGCGAAGCCCCGTCATGTAGCCGGCGTCCATCACCGCAAGCGGGAACCCGGTGTCAAAATCGGACAGCACGTACAGCGCGCCGATCGTAGGCAGCCCACGCGAGGGGTTCTGGCCGTACACGGATACCAGCTTGGTCCCCAGTACCCGGGTCTCCATCATCGCCGCCGGCATCAGCAGCAGCGTGCCCGGCGGGTCGGTCATCCGCACCGCCGTACGCTGCGGCATCTGCACCTTCTCAGAGGCGTGATCGGCAAAGCCACGCTCAACCACGTCGATGACGGACTTCACGTCGAGCAATTCAGCAACCTGGGCACGGGTGAGGAGCAGGGCCACGGCGGCGACCTCCGTCATGCGTTGTCGTTAGCCCCGGGAGTGTAGCGCCGCCCGTGGTTAGCGCGCAGAGCGCCAGCTAGATGCGCAAGCGGGGATCCAGGTAATCGCGCAGCCAGTCGCCCACGGTGTTGATGCCCAGAACCGTCAACATGATCGCCAGTCCCGGGAACGTGTAGATCCACCACTGGCCCGTGATGATCTGGTCACGGCCGCTCGCCACCATGCCGCCCCACGTCGGAACGTCCGGCCCCACGCTGAGGCCCAGGAACGAGAGCGCCGCCTCCGCTAGCATCGTACTCGCCACCGCGAACGACGCGATCACGATGATGGACGCCAGCGTGTTCGGCAGGATGTGCTTGAACATGATCGAGCGATCACCTACGCCGATGCACCGCGCTGCCTGGACGAACTCGCGCTCCCGCAGCGACAGTACCTGCCCGCGCACCACCCGTGCGTAGGTCACCCAGTTGGTGATCGCCAGCGTCAGAATCACGTTCTGGATGCCCGGACCGAGCACCGCCAGGATCGCGATGGCCAGCAGGATCTGGGGCAACGCAAGCTGGATGTCGGCCAGCCGCATGATCGTGTCGTCAAGCCGTCCGCCGTAGTACCCCGCCAGCAGGCCCATGCTCACGCCCATCGCGCCGGCCAGCGCGACCGCGCTGGCGCCGACCATCAACGAGATCTGCGCACCGTAGATCACGCGGCTCAGCACGTCGCGCCCAAGCTCGTCCGTCCCCAGTAGGAACTTCCGCTCTCCCTGCGGCAGCCACGACGGAGGCAGCTTGCTGTCCACCACGTTCCCCTGCCGCGGCGGATGCGGCGCCAGCAGCGGCGCCGCGATGGCCCAGGTGACTACCAGCGCGATGATCGCCAGCGCCACCATGACGATGCGACGGGAGCGGATGCTGCGCAGCAACCGGGAGGAACGGCGCCGGACCACCGGTGCCTCGGAACCGGCGTCCACGGTCGGGCTCGTGATCGCGGCGCTCACGCCCGGCGCACCCGCGGGTCCAGGTAGCCGTACAGGATGTCGATCAGCAGGTTGATCGTTACGAACACGATCGCCAGCATCGTGACGCAGCCCACGACCACCGGGAAGTCCTTCTGGCCGATCGCCCGCACCACCAGGCTGCCAACACCGGGCCAGGCGAACACCGTCTCCGTGATCACGGCGCCACCCAGCAGCGCGCCGAACTCCAGCCCCACCACCGTGACCACCGGGATCAGCGCGTTTCGCAGGGCGTGGCCCAGTACCACCGCCCGCTCGCTAAGACCCTTGGCCCAGGCCACCGTCACGTACTCCAGCCCCAATGTCTCCAGCAGGCTGGAGCGGACCAGCCGCGCGTTGCGCGACATCGAAAACGCGCCAAGCGTGAGCGCTGGCAGCACCAGGTGGTAGATCTCATCGCCAACGCTGTCCCGTCCGCGGCCGCCGATCGGAAACCAGTTGAGGATCCCGCCAAAGATGTACAGCAGCATGATCCCCAGGAAGAACACCGGCGCGGATTGACCTAGCATGGCGCCCACGGTGCTGAGCTGGTCCCAGATGCTGTTGCGCCGCGTCGCCGAGATGATGCCCACGGGGAACGCCACCAGCAGCGAGATGAGTATCGCCGCCGCGGCGAGCTCCATGGTGGCCGGCAGCCGCTCCAGCACGATCTGCGTCACCGGCAGCCCCTGCCGAAGCGACGTTCCGAAGTCGCCGCGCACTGCCTTGCCCATGAACTCGAAGTACTGCACGTACCACGGGCGGTCAAAGCCCAGCTCGCGGCGTACCCGCTCAACCTCCTCGCGTGAGGCGTCGGTGCTGACGCTCAGAAAAGTGGGATCACCCGTCTGGAACAGGATCATATAGACCAGAAAGGTGACCCCGACCACCACGAACACCGATTGCAGCAGCCGGCGGATGATGAAAGTTGTCATTGGCGGCACTCACCCCCGGATCCGGTCAGGCGGCGATGGGGCCCCATCGCCGCCCTCCTGGAATCAGCCGGTGAGCTTGCCCTCCGTCACACGGATCCGCTCGCTGGCGGCCGCCTCCCAGGTGAACCGCTTGCTCACGCCGTAGAAGTCCACCTGGTGGTACACGTAGATCCAAGGGGGATCTTCCGCGGCGATGCCCCAGAGCTTCGCCATCATCTCGGTGCGCTTCGCCGGATCCACCGTGACCTTGAGGTCCTCATACATCTTGTGCCACTCGTCGTTCTGCCAGTAAGTGGAGTTGAGCGAGTAGTCCTTATGGATGTAGTTCAGCTCCTCCTGGCCGGTGAACGGCGCACCCAGGCCCAGCAGGTACAGCGGCGCGGGATTCCGCTTGGCCAGGATGTCGCCCGCATACAGCGACCAGTCCAGGACCTTCAGATCCACCTGCACGCCGATGCGCTGAAGGTCCTGCTGGACCGCCTGGGCGATCTCCTTGTCCTTGATGTACCGCCCGTTCGGCGACATCATCTCCAGGGCGAACTTCTGACCGTCCTTCACCAGGATGCCGTCCGGACCCGGCTTCCAGCCGACCTCCGCTAGCAGCGACTTCGCCTTCTCTACGTCGTACGCGTAGGGCTTTGCGTCCGCCGGCTCGTTCGGCGGGTTGATGATGGTCTTGGTCCGGGTTCCCGCGCCATTCAGGAAAGCGCGGTTGATCCCGTCGAAGTTCAACGCGTAGTTGAACGCCTGCCGGACTCGCTTGTCCGCGAGCAGCGGGTTGTCTACCCGCATGCCCACGAAGATGTTGCGGCCGCCGGCCACTTTGGAAATCCGCCCCTTCTCGCTCCGCTCCACCACCGGCACCTGGTCCGGCGCCACGTTCACGATGACGTCCGCCTGGCCGTTCTGGAGCGCCAGGACGCGCGTGGACAGCTCCGGCACCGGCTTGAAAATCACCCGCTTGATCTCAGCCTTCGGCCCCCAGTACCCGTCGTACGCCTCCAGGACCAGTCGATCGTCCTTGACCCACTCCACCAGCTTGTATCGACCAGAGCCCATCGGCTTGGTGGCTACCTTCGCCAGATTATCCGCGCTCTCATCCTTGTAGTACCCAGGTGGCAGGACCTCGATGGAGGCCAACAAGTCCGGCACGATCGGCGCCGGTGCCTTGGTCTTGAGTCGAACCGTCGTCGCGTTGATGATCTCCACGTCGTCGAAGTTCGCCGTCCGGCCCCAGATCGGCACGGTGGGCTTTTCGCCGATCTTCGCCTTCGCCTGCCGGACCAGGCTGAACTTCACCGCCTCAGCGTCCGCCGGGCTCCCGTCGTGGAACTTGGCGCCCGCCGGGATCTTGAACTCCCAGGTGTTGTTGTCTACCAGCTTCCATTCCTGGATGAACTCGGGCACGATCTTGAGCGACTTAGAATCGCGCCACGTGTGCATGTCAAAGATGTGCGCATTGATGTTGAATTCTGGCGTGGAGTTGCGGAACGAGGGGTCCAGCGTATTCGCATCCACGCCCTGCATCACCACCACCTGGCTATCGCCCGCGGGTGCGGCAGGAGCCGACTGAGCGGGCTTGGCGGCCTCGGCGGGCTTGCCAGCCGGTGCGGTCGCGGCCGCGGGAGCGGCAGGCTTGGCGGCCTCGGCGGGCTTCGCCGGCTCGGACGGCTTCGCGGGTGCCGCCGACTGCTGACAGGCGCTCGCCAGCGCCACGATCAGCCCCCCACCGGCCAGGGCGCCGGCGTTTCGAAGGAAGATCCTGCGGCCCATCCTCAATCGCGCGGCACCAGCCTCGATCTCAGCGTCTGCCATGGTCAGCACCTCAGTCCAAAACTGTCACTGGCTGAAAACCAGGAGTTCAGCGCACGCTAACTCTAAAACCCCCGGCTGTCAAGAGATTGGTGCACACTGCCAGGCATCCGCCAGCCCAATCCGGTCATATTGCCCACTTACCCGCCCCACGCCTCCACCCACTACCATCCCCGCCGCGTAGGGACCATTGCAAAATCAGCCGCCGGGCGTGATCCAGGAATCAGACCGAGGCGTCTTGGCCAGCAGCAGCCTCACGGCCGCGACGCTCGGTCAGACGTTACTCGCCCGCGGCGCCAATGCGTTTGACGTCGCCATCGCGACTGCTCTTGCCGAGGGTGTGGCGCTGCCCTGGGCATGTGGGCTCGGTGGCGACCTCTTCGCACTCCTCTACCACTCGGAATCCGGGCGCTTCACATGCATCGACGCGGCCGGACCCGCTCCATCGCGGTTGCCCTTCCAGGTGGTAGGCCCATCTGCCCGCGGCAGCCTCCACCTCCAGGGCGGGGTGGGAGTGACCATTCCTGGCGCACTGGACGGACTACTCTTGCTGCACGAGCGGTTCGCCACCCTCCCGCTGCCAGACCTCTTTCAGCCGGCCATCGATCTCGCTGCCGGCGGCATCGTCGATACGCCCGGCCAGAGCCGGCGACTGGCTCTGGGGGCGCGCCTGCTCGGGCCCCGGGGCCAGCAACTCGCGCAGCCGGGCGTCGCCGCGAAACCGCGTGTGAACGAGGCTCTGGCGAAAACCCTGCTAGCCATCGCGACCGGCGGTGGGGATCGCTTTTACCGGGGCGACCTCACGTCGAGCATGGTGACGACGCTGCAAGACCATGGCAGCGCCGTCACGACGGCGGACTTCGCCAGGTTCCAGGCTCGCCTCGTTGAGCCTCTGCGCGCGTCATACAGAGGCGCGATGATCCTCCAAACACCACCGCCGTCTCAAGGCGTCACCCTGCTGCAGACGCTCAAAATCCTGGAAGGCTATCCGCCAGCCAGGCTCGCCACCATCACCGCGGATGCGATTCACCTGACAGTTGAGGCTCACAAACTGGCCCTGGCCGATCGCGTGAGGCACCTCGCAGACCCCCGCGTGGTTGACGTCCCGGTGGAGGATCTGCTGAGCACGCGGCAAATCCGCGCCCACCAGGAGCAGATCCGCCCTCATCAAGCGGCGCCCGCCCGGCACCTCACGGCGGACGGTGACACCACGGTACTCAGCGTAGTAGACGCGGCGGGAAATGCCGCCGTCCTCGTGCACAGCCTCGCCGGTGTATGGGGCAGTGGTATCGTCGCCGGTGATCTCGGCTTCGTCTTCAACAACCGCGGTACGCGAGGATTCAACCCACGGCGGGATTCGCCCATCGCCGGGGCCCGCCCCCCGCACACCCTCCATGCTTTCATGGTGCTTGACCGGGAACGGCCGCGCCTCATCGGTGGGACGCCAGGTGGCGATCTGGGCCTGCAGTGGAGCGTCCAGGTTTTGTGTCAAGTCCTGGATGGCGGCGCCGCACCCCTGGCTGCCGTCCAAACACCCAAGTGGCATTCATTCCCAGGAGCCGACCCCACCCACCAGCACCTCTCCCTAGAGCTACAGGTCGAAGACCGAGTGCCCGCTCGTCTCGTGGAAGCGCTCCGGGCACTCGGTCACCCGGTGCGAATGATCGAGCCGTGGGGAGCCGCCTCATCGTTTCAGATGATCGAGCCAGGACGCCCTACCGAACAACCGCGCGGGATCACCGATCCGCGAGATGACGGCGCGGCGCTTCGCGCGTAGTGGGCCGGCAAGCGCAGCCGCCCCGTGCTCTCACAGCGCGCGCAAGTCCCACACGCCCAGGCGCTCGTCCCGCCAGATCCCTCCCGTGTGCGTGCAGTGCTCGTCGATGAGCGCGATCGGAGGCGGCAGCGAAAACGGCGGCGCGCAGAGATTTAGCGTCCGCCAGTGGCCTGTCGGGATCTCATCATTCGTCGTGCGATCCACGAACGTCGTCGCGACGAGGTAGCGGGCGCCGCTCGCTTTGAAATTCTCAATGGCCAGAACGCCATCGCCAAGCGTCAGGTGGACCAAGCAGTCGCGGCACAGAATCGCATCCGCTCTGGGCAGGGGGTCCCGCGAAATATCCGCCACTAGAAACTCTCGCCCTGGCCCGGCCGCGCGGGCCCGCAGCGCCTCGATCAGCTCGGGCACGACGTCCACACCAACGTAGCGCCTCAAGCCAGCGTCGAGCAGGGGCATCCAGTTGAGGTCACCGCACCCCGCGTCGAGCAGCGAGCGTGCATTCAGGGCACGAAGCGTGGAAGCCAGCGTAGGTCTGAAAGCTGCCGTGCGCTCCACCCCCGATCCTGGCCCGGAAACCGACTCGCCGTCACCCCAGCCACGCACACGGTAGATCTCGGCGAAAGCGCGCTGTACCTCGGCGGACGCCGGATCGAGCCCCCGCGGCGGTGCAGCCGGCGCCAACCACGGAATCCACGCCCGCGCGGACCGGGTCCAGACCGCCGCCCTCCGCACGCTGTCAAACAGCGTCGTAGCCCAGCTCTTCGAGCAGAGCGCCCGCCTCGCGCCCAAACTCACCTACCTCTTCGCTGGTAAGCTCTGACCGCCAGCGACCGATCCGGCTGGCGTCGGGCGGTGTGCTCGTTAGACGGTGGCTGTGTAGTCGGTCCTCTTGCGTCGCCAGCACCCTTCCCGCCGCGTCGTAGCGCGTTTGCACCTCTGCAAGACGCTCACGCGCCCGCTCATGATATGCCAGCATCGTCGCCGCCATCGGCATATCAAGGAAATCGCACAGCCCGGCCAGAAGCCCACGCGCGTCGGTCAACAGGTCCTCGTACCTGATTTCCAGGTAGTCTCGCAGATGAGCGGCAGCGGCCCGCGTTCTCAAGATTTCGTCCCGCCAGTACCTTGCAATGGTCGACGGCTCGTGACCGGGCGAGTACCACATCGGTCGGAGCGAAACCATGACGTCCCGTCCATCACGGATGATGTGGATGAACCGCGCCTCGGGAAGCAGCTCCTGGATACGCACCAGGTACCGTCCGTTCATCGGAGACTTGTCCCCCCCTCGCCGCTTGCCGCGGCGCCGCGCGTACAGCTGGTAGAACGTGCGCAAACCGGCACCCACGCTGTAGACCTCCAGGGCATCCAGCGCCGCGCGGTACTCGTCCGCTGGGACATCAAGGTCGGGCCAGGTGACCCAGTCGGTGAGGGTGTGGAACAGCTCATCTCTACCCGGACGCTCGCCGCGATCCAGGCGGGGCACCAGGGTCTCGAAGAAATGCGTCTCCGCCGGGATCGCAACCTCCGGGTGGGCATCCAGCATCAGACGAAGAAGCGTCGTCCCGGAGCGCGCCACGCCGGTGATCACGGGCATCGGCAACCAGTGATCGACCTCCGTCGGCATGATCTGGTGTCCGCTCATGCCTCGACCGCACAACGTGTCACCGCCTTCACGACTCGGACCAACTGCGAACGCTTCAAATCCGGATGGACGGGGATCGAGAGCACCTCTCGCGCCAATCGCTCCGCCACCGGCAACGCGGGTGCCAGCCCAAAGACCTCGGTGACTGCCCGCTGCCGATGGAGCGGCGTGGCGTAGTACACGCCCGTCTGGATACCCTCGGCGGCGAGCCGCTTGCGCATTGCGTCGCGCTCGCGGGACACCCGGATCGTGAACTGGTGCCAGACGTGCTCCCGACCGTCCGCGCTTCGCGGGAGCGTCAGCCCCTTCACGCCCACCAGCGCCCCCTGGTAGTAAGCGGCATTCGCGGCCCGAGCCGCGTTGAATCGCTGCAGCTTCCGAAGCTGAACGACTCCGATGCTTGCCGCCATCTCACACATCCGAAAATTCAGCCCCATCCGCTCATGGGCGTAAGGTTGGTTCATCCCGTGGTTGATGAACAGACGGGCCGCCCGTTCCACCGCCGGATCGTTCGTCGTGATACACCCACCCTCGCCCGTGGTCATGTTTTTCGTCGCATAGAACGAGTAGCAGGCCGTGCCAAACGAACCCAGCGCCCGGCCGCCCAACGTGGCGCCGTGCGCCTGGGCAGCATCCTGAATCACGACCAGCCCATGCCGATCCGCGATCTCTGTGAGCCGTTCCATGTCAACCGGCAGGCCGAACAGGTGGACCGGCAAAACCGCCCGCGTATGCGGGCCTATCGCGTCCTCCACTAGTGACGGGTCCAAGTTGAACGTCTCGTCGACATCCACGAATCGCGGCCGCGCTCCCACCGCCATGATCGCACCGACGGTGGCGAAAAACGTGAACGGTGTGGTGATGACCTCGTCGCCGTCCTTCACGCCATGGGCAACCAGCGCGGCGTGCAGCGACGCGGTGCCATTGCTCGTCGCGATGGCGAAACGCGCGCCTGTGAGCTCAGCGAACGCGCGTTCCAGCTCGTGGACCATCTGGCCCTGGCTCAGGCGGCCGGAGGCTAGCACGCGCTGAACAGCGATGTGCTCATCGCGGCCAATCATCGGTCGCGCCAGCGAAATCGCCCGTGGAACAGCCCCGCCGCGCTGCGAACTAAGCCTCGCGATTCCTCTGGCCCCTCCCTGGGTCAAGCGCCGCCCCTCGTGCCAGGCACACCGTCCGCAGCGCCCTCACGGCCTCGCACGCCGGCGGACGGGCCGCTATCGGTCCCATCGCAAGTCGGACGAAATGCTCGAGCTGGGCTGTGAGCGAATCACCAGTACTCACACGCTTTGAGCGCTCCGAGCCATCCCGTCCGCGGAATCGTAGCAGGCCAGTCAATAGGTCCGCGCGAAGCACCCCGCGCGGTCCGCGACTGGCAATCGTGCGCTCCGGCGCTCGTGCGCTCCACCCCGCTGAACAGACGACGGTCGCCTCGGGCAGCTTCAGCGCGATGTCCGCCGCCGCCCAGACTCCGTCTGACAGCACGCGTGTCGGACGCGCCGCGGACGCGAACACCGTCTGCCCAAACAGCGCGTGCATCAGGTCCACGTCGTGCACGGCGAGGTCCATGAGCACGTCGCTCGAATGCGCCGGCCGATCGTTGGTGCCAAATCGCCTCGTCGTTGCCACGATGGGATCCCCCACCAGCCCCTCCCGTAGCCAGAGCGAGAGCGTGCCGAACACCGGGTTGAAGCGTTCCACGTAGCCGCCCACCAGCAGGCTGCCCGAACTGGCACAAACGGACGTGAGCCGCTCCGCGGCCTCCAGGTCGGGAGCGACCGGCTTCTCGATGAGTGCCGCGATTCCCGATTCGAGAACGTCACACCCCACGGTGACCTGCTCCGACGGTGGAAGCGCGACCACCACCCCCTCGGGGCGCCCGGTGACGATCAGGCTGGCATGCGAGCCGAACGATCGACAGCCAAGCTCACCGGCCAGTGCTCGTGCGCGCGCCTCGTTGACGTCCGCCACACCCACCAGATCCACATCCGGCATCCGCGCAAGCCGTCGAGCGTGCAGAGTGCCCATGCGCCCGGCGCCTATCACCGCCATCCGCATCGGTGTCGGCACGCGGCTACAACTTCGGTGCGCGGAGCGCGTCCAGGATGCCCCACACCCGGCGCACACCCGGCAACCTGAGCACCCGGGCCCGGGCACGCCACGTTGCCGACCGCTCCAGTCCATCAAGGGCCGCGCGGTCGCGCGCGGCCCTCGCGGCCGCCTGATCGCGCTGGGCGCGCGCATCAGCAAGAGCGAGCAACGCCGCGGAACGCACCTGCTCTGCCATCTCACTCGCACGACTCGCCGCCTGAGCGCGCAATTCACGCTCCGAATCCAGGTCGGCTTGCGCGTCGGCCAGTTGCGTGCGCAGCTGAGCCTCCACCGCCGCGAGGCGCCGCGCGTCATCGCGCGCCTTGTCCCGTTCCCAGGTCGTGAATGCCTGGTTCCGTAGCGGAGCGCTCAGGTCGGCCAGATAGCGCGAGGCGGCGCGTGAATCCTCCGCCGCGTCACGGGGCCGAGCCCGCGTTATCTCTCGGGCCTCGTGGTAGATGTCGACCAGGCGGTCTATCGCGTCCTCGAGACCAAGCTCTGCCCTCGCTCGCATCGACACATGCTCCGCCTCCGCGCGGTCGTAGCAACGGAGTCGTCGCTCCACCGCCTCCGCGGACAGCGGCTCCTGGAGCGTCCGAAAGCCGAAGTTGAGGGGGCGTAGGTCACAAAAATTCGCCATCGTCACCAGGGGACCAACCCCCTCCGCATCGCAGAGGATCACCGCCGCCCCAACCGCCATGGCCTCCATCGCCGCGCGAGCCTTGGCGAACACCACGTCGTACAACGGCAATCGCCGTTCCGGCGCTCCCTCCGGCGCACCCACTCCCAGACCGGCGATGTCGAGCTCGATGCCCTGCCGCTCGCAGGCGACCCGCACAGCGGGCACGTGGACATCCGCTTTGACCTGGTTACTGAGCAGCAGCGCCCGGAGCGGTCGCTCCGGCAGCGCCGATCGCGGCTGAAAGCGATCCAGATCAACGAAGTTCTGAACGACCCGGACGCGCGTGGGATCAATGCCGCGCTCATCGATGAGTCGGCTCCGGGTGGGCACGTCTACGGCAACGTAACGAGCGATCCCTGGTATGTCGGGCATCGCGTCGTGCCACGCGCGCGCGTCGTGGCAGAACGCCACGGCGGGGGAAGCCGGAAACCGCAGCACCGCCGTCATCGTCTCGTTCACGTGTTGCCCGTGGATCACGTCCGGCACCCACGGGAGCGCATCCAGATCGTCCACCACCAGCAGGCCCTCGGCGCGAAACTCTTCGGCAAGGGGGCCCACCACCCGACTGTACGCCGCGGGCTCGTGCCCGCGCCGGCGAAGCGCCCGCGCGGCATCCAGCACCCACAACTCCGCGCCGGACCGGCTGTGCAGGCTGATGCAGGTGAGCAGCACCCGCAAGGCGCGCCCTCCGAACATGAGATGCCCGCCAGTACACCTATGGCGGCAGCCGGCGCGCTACGCGCGCCGGTGGTGCCAAGGGCCAGAATCGAACTGGCGACACCGCGGTTTTCAGCCGCGTGCTCTACCTACTGAGCTACCTTGGCGTGGGCGAGGCAGGGCTCGAACCCGCGACCCCCTCGGTGTAAGCGAGGTGCTCTAGCCAACTGAGCTACTCGCCCGATCAGCGGACCCATTTCGGCCCGGTGAGCGGCCACTATTTGCCGGAACAACCTCTGAGCGATTCTGGTGCCCTCGACTGGACTCGAACCAGCACACCCTTACGGGTCCAGGCCCTCAACCTGGTGCGTATACCTATTCCGCCACGAGGGCGCACCGCAGTCCAGTATAAGGCGGGCCGTTTGCGGGCAGCAACCAGATGCGGTGTCCTCATGAGTGGGGGCCAGCACCGGCGGCCAACGCGGCGCTACCACGCGCAAACGCGGACCGTGCCGCGGCGAACCCGAGCGTCATCACGACCGCGCCGAGCAGGAGCAGCGCGACGTCCGGACCCAGAAGATCGCCCGCCGCCCCCACCCCCAACAGCGGCAGCACGCTGGCCGCGTTGGCCAGGGCAAACTGGGTGGCAAACACCCTCCCGCGCAGATCTGCCGGCACCTGCCCCTGCACCGCCGCCTGGCTTGGCACCACCACCAGCGTCGCCAACACGCCACCCGCCAGCGCAAGCACCAGCACAAGCACCAGCACGCTCTCGCCGGAGGATCCCCCAAACCGGGGGATGGCGCCCAACGCGAACAAGCACAGCCCCACCCCCACCATTCCGCGCCAGGCGAACCCGCCGGGCGCGATACCGTCTCCCATGCGCGCCAGAACCCCCGATGCCAGCACGCCACCCAGCGCTGCGGGCGCCAACAAGGCCACACTGGCCTCCACCGGCAGCGCAAGGACCGCCACCACGTAGCGCGGCGCCACGGCAGCGACCACTAACAGCAACACGCTGATCGCCAGCCACATCGGCAATGCCACGGCCACAATGCGATCGGATCGCAGATACTCCGCGAGTCTCCGTGCGTCCGCCACCAGCAACGCCCACGTAAGCCGCTCCGCGGTCCGAACGGCGCTCACGGACGGGAGTCGCCACGTGAGGGCCGCCGCGGCTCCGAACAGCGCGGCAACCAGCGCAAACAGCGCGTCCAGCCCCGCAATCGTCGCCATCGCGGGGCCCAGCACCGCCAGCCCCGCCGCCTGGGAACCCACGAACGTCGCCTGGAACAGCGAGTTCGCCCCAACCAGGCGCCCCCTCCGCACCAGCGCGGGGATCAACGCCGCCTCCGCGGGAGCAAAGAATTGGGTCAGCACGGAGAACGCCAGGTTCGTCAGCAGGAGCATCACCAGGCGGTCCTCGAACAGCGGATACCCGATCACGCACACGGCCCGGAGCGCATTGGCAGCGAACACGATCCGCCGCGCGTCGCCGCGATCGATCAACGCGCCGGCGGGCACCCCCAGCACAACCGACGGCAGCGCCACCGTCAGCACGGCCAGCGCCATCGCCAGGCTGGATTGGCTAGAACGCTCCACCATGACGATCAGGCCAAAGTTGACCGCGTTGCCTGCCGTCTGGCTCAGCGCCTGGGCCAGCCAGAGCCTCAGGAACGGGCGGTTGCGCCAGAGGCTGTCTGCAGCCTCAGCCGCGCTCGGCGGACCCAAAGGTCACCGCGTCAAGGACTTGGCGCGGACTCGAGCTCACGTGGGAGCTCAGGCTCTGGCGCACGGTAGACAAACGCCTCCATTCTGCGCTCGAGCAAGCTCCGCGCCAGGAGGATCCGGCGCGCACACTTGCGGCACCGCAGGCCGATGTCCGCACCCAGCCTGATCACCTCGAAATCGAACCCGCCGCACGGGTGCACACGTTTGAGGCGCAGCACATCCCCAATTCGCAGTTGAAGCGGACGGGCCACGGCTAGACCGCCGACCGCGCGCGTGCCGCGTCAATCTCGTCCCGTAGCGCCATGGCGGATCGCCTCGCCGCGTCTCGCCAGTCCGACCCACGGCTGGCGAACATCACAGAGCGGCTGGCGCTCACCAGGATCCCCTCGCCGGCGGCGTCCACACCCGCGCGGACCGCGGCGGCCAGATCGCCCTGCTGGGAGCCTACGCCCGGAACCAGGATCGGGAGGTTTGGCGCCAGCGCGCGCACGCGCTCGAGCTGGGGTGGAAACGTGGCACCCACCACCAGTCCCACGTTTGAACGCTCGTCCCACTCCACGCACCGACGCGCGATCAGCTCGTAGAGCGGCTCGCCATCCACGTTCCGATCGAGAAAGTCCGCCGAGCCCGGATTCGATGTCTTGCAGAGGACGAACGCGCCGCGGTCTGGCCTGGCCAGGAACGGGTCCAGCGAATCTCGGCCCATCAAAGGGCTCACCGTGATCGCGTCGAAGCCCCAGCCGTCAAACATCGCGGTGGCATACGCGCTCGCGGTATTGCCAATGTCGCCGCGCTTCACGTCTCCGATCACCACAACATCGCGCGGCAGGCCATCCAGGATCTTCCGGAGCCCCTGGTACCCGTCAAGCCCGAGCGCCTCGTAGAACGCGATGTTCGGCTTGTACGCGCACACCAGGTCGCGCGTCGCCTCCACGATGTCCAGGACGAACTGGCTGATCCAGTCCGGCCTCTCCGTCACGCCGGGCGGCACAAGCCGGGGATCCACGTCTAGGCCCACGCAAAGAAGCGATCCGGCCGTGCGCCAGACCGAGCGCAGCCTATCGTGAAACGGTGTCACCATGCACTATCCGCGGCCGCGCTCCCCGCACATCATGACCCCTGGTGGGGACCACGTCATCGGCGGGATTGTGGAGCGATCCGACCGATAGTATGATAGCGGCGAGGGCCAACGGATTCGCCGTTCGCCAGCGTTGTCGGCTTGCGTGCCCACCACCGCCCGGACACTCTCAGAGGCTCAGCACAGGTTCAGCCTGACAATCGAGGGAGATCACGTGACCGCTCGAACTACCCGACGGAAGTGGCTTACCACCATGGCACTCGCAACCGCCTCAACGCTGGTAGCGTCTGTCGCCGCGGCGTGCTCGTCCACCCCAGCAGCACCAGCCGGCAAGCCAGCGGAAGCGCCCAAGCCCACGAGCGCGCCCGCGCCCGCGGCCGCCGCGCCGGTCGCGCCCGCCGCGAGCCCCGCGGCCAGCCCGGCTGCGAGCCCGGCAGCCAGCCCGGCCGCCAGCCCGGCCGCAAAGCCCGCTGCCCAGGCCCCCGCCGCGGGATCGATCGGCTCCGCCGAGAAGCCGCTCAACATGGCCTTCGTACCGTCCAGCGACTCCCAGAAGGTGCTCGCCAGCGGCGAGCCCCTGGGCAAGCTCCTCGAGGATGCGACCGGTTTCAAGGTCAAGGTCTCCGTGCCCACGTCGTACGCGGCCGTCATCGAGGCCATGGGCGCCGGCAACGTGGACATCGGCTGGCTCGCGCCGTTCGCGTACATCCTGGGCAAGGACAAGTTCGGCACCGAAGTGATCCTCGCCAGCGTGCGGAGCGGGAGCAAAACCTACACCGGGCAGATCATCGTCCACGCGGACAGCGGCATCAAGGACGTCGAGCAGCTCAAGGGCAAGAAGTTCGCCTTCGTGGAACCGGCCTCCGCGTCAGGGTTCACCTTTCCCAACGCCATGCTCGCCGCCAAAGGCATCGATCACAAGACGTTCTTCTCCGAGACCATCTTCGCAGGTGGCCACGACAAGGTCGTCATTGCCGTCTACAACAAGCAAGTCGACGCCGGCGCGACGTTCGGCGATAGCGTGGTGGGCAAGGTGACCGACGCCCGCACCCTGGTGACCAGCACCATTCCAGACGTGATGGACAAGGTCAAGCCGATCGCCGTGACCGAGCCGATCCCGAACGACACGGTCAGCGTGCGCAAGGGTCTGCCTGAGGATGTGGTCAAGAAAATTCAGGAAGGCCTCATCGCCGTTGCCGCCACGGATGCCGGCAAGCAGGTTCTGAAGGACCTTTATCGGATCGACGGCCTGGACGTCGCCAAGGACAGCGACTACGAGCCCGTCCGCAAGGCCGCGAAGGCGCTCAACCTGAACCTGGAGCAGGAGCTCGCGCCGAAGCCCAAGGCGTAGCCGCCGGGACTGGAACCAGCCAGGGGGGCGCGGGCGCGCCCCCCTGACACGTGAGCCGCGCCCGCGCTACCATCCACGCGATCCGCCAGATCCATCCATCGCGAGCTCAGCTCTAGGACGGGGCCCATCTGATGCTACGCATCGAGCACCTCACCAAGGTCTTTCCCAACGGCGTGCGCGCCATCGACGACCTCAGCCTGGAAGTGCCAGACGGCGAGTTCCTGGTCATCATCGGGCTCAGCGGCTCGGGTAAGTCCACGCTGCTGCGCTGCGTCAACCGCCTCGTTGAGCCCACCTCAGGCAAGATCTTCCTGGACAATGTGGAGATCACGGCGCTCTCACCGTCCGGCCTCCGGGAAGCTCGCAAGAAGATCGGCATGATCTTCCAGCAGTTCAACCTGGTCAAGCGGTCCTCCGTCATCACCAACGTCCTCAGCGGTCGGCTCGGCTCCGCCAGCACGTGGCAGAGCGCCGTGGGCCAGTTCCCGGATCGCGACTACCAGCAGGCCATGACCAACCTGGAGCGGGTGGGCATCCCGGAGAAGGCCAACCAGCGCGCGGACACGCTCTCAGGCGGCCAGCAGCAGCGCGTGGCCATTGCCCGCGCACTGATGCAGGAGCCCAAAATCATGCTGGCGGACGAGCCGGTGGCCAGCCTGGACCCGGCCACGTCGCACTCTGTCATGAAGTACCTCGAGGAGATCAACCAGCAAGACGGGATCACCGTGCTCTGCAACCTGCACTTCCTCAGCCTGGCCCGACGCTACGCCACCCGCGTCATCGCACTGAAGGCCGGCACAATCGTCTTCGATGGAAAACCCCTGGAGATCGACGAGAAGCGCTTTCGCGAGATCTACGGCGAGGACGCCGTTGAAGTGGAGATCGCCTGATGGCCCAAGCCGAAGTCCTGCAGCAGCCCAGTCCGATCCAGTTCCGCAAGGTGGGGCCAATCGCGGCCATCAGCTCCTGGCGGACCATCGTCGTCCTCATCGTCGCCGCCGCGGCGTACGCGTACGGCTGGAAGATCACGGAGATCAACTTCCCCGCCCTTGTGCTCGGCCTGCCGAAGGCGGAGCGCATCTTCAGCGGACTGCTGAAACCAGACGTTTTCGAACAGGCGACGGAGCTGGTCAGAGCCGATAGTCCGCTCAAGATCGGCGCGGCCGGCGGCGCGCCCGTCGTCTCCAACATCACCGGTGGCGGAACCCTCACCGTCACTCCGGGCAGCATCCGACCCGGGGATGAAGTGACCGTCGCTGTCGCCGGCGCGCGCGCCGGGGCAGATCTCACCTTGCTGCTGGTAGACGCCACCGGCGACACGCGGCCCATCCGCCGGAGCGAGAAGCTGGACGGCTCGGGCGCGTTCTCGCTCACCTTCGCCATGCCGGCCTCCGTAGCGGCGGGTAATTACGCCGTCCGCGCCGAGGTGAGCTGGGGCCTGGGCTCCTGGCACTTCAGCGAGGTGTTCCAGATCTCCGTCCAGAAGATGATCGAGACCATCTTCCTGGCGCTCATGGGCACCACGTTCGCCATGCTCGTCAGCATTCCACTCAGCTTCCTCGGCGCTCGGAACCTGATGCAGGGCACCACCGCCGGCTGGACCGTCTATTACGTCGTGCGGATGATCTTTAACGTCCTGCGATCCATCGAGACGCTCATCCTCGCGGTCATCATGGCCGTCGTCGTGGGGCTGGGGCCGTTCTCCGGGGTGATGGCCATCGTCATCCACTCCATCGGCGCCATGGGCAAGCTGTACTCGGAGGCCATTGAGAGCATCGACCACGGGCCCATCGAGGCCATCACGGCCACGGGCGCCAACCGACTCCAGGTGATCCTCTACGCCGTGTTGCCACAGGTCGTCCCGGCATTCCTCTCGTTCACCATGTACCGCTGGGACATCAACGTGCGCCTGTCCACCGTCATCGGCCTGGTCGGCGGCGGCGGCATCGGCTTCATCCTCATCCAGTACATCAACCTGCTCCAGTGGAGCCAGGCTGGTGCCGCCCTCTGGCTGATCGGCATCACCGTGGTGGTCATGGACCAGGCCAGCGCCATCATCCGCGCCAAGCTGGTGTAATCCGGAGCTGCCAGGAGCGGCGTAGCAACTTCATATCCCCCAGGGGGTGGTGCCGATGATTCACCGTCGAGTCACGCGGACCGTCAGCCGACGCTGGCTGCTAGCGCGCGCGGGAGGGACATCCCTCGCCGCTTCCCTCCTTGCCGCCTGCACGCCGTCGCCGGTGGCGCCAAAGCCGGCCGAGCAAACCGCCAGCCAGGCCGCCGCGGCGGCTGCGAAGCCGCCTGACCCAGCCAGGCCCACGGAACCCGCGAAGCCCGCCACCGCGCCAAAGGCCGGCGGCACGGTCAGGCTACATCTCTGGACCGAAGACCCGCCCGCTCTCGACCCATACCTGAACGTCAGCTTCCGCACCCAGGAGCTGGCCGCGTTCTTCTACAGCCGCCTCCTCATGTCGAAGAAGGCGCCCGGCGTCGCGGCCCAGGCCTACGTCATGGAGGGCGACCTGGCAGAGACCTGGAAGGTCAGCGACGACGGACTCACCTACACCTTCAATCTGCGGACGGACGCCGGCTGGCACAACAAACCACCGCTCAACGGCCGTCCGGTGACCGCTCAGGACGTGACCTGGTCGTTCGAGCGCTTCATGAAGGTCTCCCCCCAGAAGAGCACGCTCGAGCAGGTCGCGGACGTCACCGCGCCCAACGACAAGACCGTCGTCTTCAAGCTCAAAGCCCCGTTTGCGCCATTCGAGGCGTCCATCGGCGGGCCCATCTTCTGGATCATGCCGCGTGAGGTCGTGGAGCAGGATGGCGACGCTCAGAAACGCGTCATCGGGAGCGGGCCGTTCGTGTTCGACAAGCTCGATCGCGGTGTCTCGCTGAGCGGCAAACGCAACCCCGCCTACTACCGCAAGGGCGAGCCGCGCGTGGACGAGTTCGTGGCGCTCATCATCCCCGACACGGCCACCCAGATGGCGGGCCTTCGCGGCAAGGAGCTGGACTACCTGATGGTGCCCCAGCAGGAGCTGGACGCGCTCAAGAAAAGCAACCCGGAGATCCAGTACGTGGAGTGGGAATACAACTACATCCCCTTCATCTACTGGAAGCTGGACAAGCCGCCATTCAACGACCCGCGCGTCCGGCAGGCCGTCTCCATGTCGCTCGACCGAGACGAGATGATCAAGGTGGTCTACAACGGCCGCGGGAACTGGAACAACGCGATCCCGTGGGCGCTGTCCGAATGGTGGCTGGATCCGCGCGGCGCGGAGATGGGGCCAAACGCCAGGTTCTTCAAGTTTGATCCCGCGGAGTCCCGTAAGCTCCTGGCCGCCGCCGGCTTCCCAGACGGACTCAAAGTCGAGATGATCAGCACGCCGGGCTACAGCCAGATCTTCGTCCAGCAAGTGGAGCTGATCCAGCAGCAACTCAAGAAAGGTGGGATCGACGCCCAGATCAAGATGCAGGAATACGCGGCGTACATCGCCACCACCTTCCGTGGACAGTTTGAAGGTGGCAACGTCCTCGTGGCCGGCCTCGAGACGCCGTTCACGGAGCCGCACGACTTCCTGTTCAACATGTACCACCCCAAGGGCACCAGGAATCACGCCGGCGTGAATGACCCCAGGCTCTCGGAGATGATCGAAAGGCAGGCCGCCACGCTGGATCGGGCTGACCGCAAGAAGCAGATCTTCGAGATTCAGCGCTACCTCGCGGAGCAGATGTATTACCCGCCAAACGCGGCCAGCATGCGGACCGCGGGCCTCAGCCCCGCGGTCCGTGACTGCTTCCCGCGGTCGGACTACGGCCTCGGCGCAGAGGTCGTGCCAAAGCTCTGGCTGGACCGGTAGACATCACCCGGTGAGGGCCTAGTCAATGTCGGCGTACGTCGCACGTCGCCTTGTCCTCCTGATACCCACGCTGCTGGGTATCAGCGTCCTCGTGTTCACGCTTATCCGGCTCCTGCCCGGCGACGCCGTGGCCATGCTGCTTCAGGACTACGGCTACGGCCGAGACGCAGTGGAGCTTCGCGCCAGGCTCGGGCTGGACCGGCCGGCCGCTGTGCAATACGGCGAGTGGATGCTCGGCGTGCTTCGCGCGGACCTGGGCCGGTCGCTCCGAAGCCAGAACGAGATCGCGGAGGAGCTTGCCGCACGCGTACCCGTGACGCTCGAGCTCGGCGGACTGGCACTGCTCGTCGGCCTCGCCATCGCCATCCCCATCGGTGTGCTATCAGCCGTCCGGCAGGACACCCTGGCGGACTACCTCTGTCGCGGGCTCGCGGTCGCCATGCTCGCCATCCCCGGCTTCTGGCTCGCCACCCTCGTCATCACCTTCCCTTCGATCTGGTGGGGCTGGACGCCACCGCTCCGCTACACCCGGCTGTTGGACGATCCGCTGAAAAACCTCGCCCACGTCGCCGTGCCCGCCGTCATCCTGGGACTCGGCCTCTCGGGCGCGCTCATGCGTCTCACCCGCGCCCAGATGCTGGAAGTCCTGCGGAACGACTTCATCCGTACGGCCATGGCAAAGGGCCTGTCGGAGCGCGGCGTAGTCGTCCGCCACGCCCTCAAGAACGCACTGATCCCCGTGCTCACCCTCCTGGGCCTCCAGGTCTCCATTCTGGTCAGCGGCACCGTGGTCCTGGAGAGCGTGTTCGTCCTGCCAGGCATGGGTCGCTACCTCCTGGAGGCCGTCCAGTACCGCGACTACCCCGTCATCCAGGCCCTGAACCTGCTCTTCGCGTCGGTGGTCATCCTGGCGAACCTGGCGATCGATCTGCTCTACGGCTGGCTCGATCCACGCATTCGGTATCGCTGATGAGCGCCGCCGTCAGTGCCCCGATTGCGGAGCGGGAGACCGTCAGCGTCCGAACACCAAGGCCCCGCTGGCGGACTTTCTCCCAACGGCAGCCGCTGGGAGCGTTTGGCGCGGCCGTCGTCCTGGTGCTGATCGCCGTCGCGCTCGGCGCCCCGTTCCTGGCGCCGTACACCTACGACGAGGGCAACGCCGCCGAGCGCTTGCTGGGCCCCACCGTGACCCACCCGTTCGGGACCGATGCCAATGGGCGCGACATGCTCAGCCGCATGGTCTACGGCGCCAGGATCTCCGTGACGGTGGGATTCGGCGCTGTCGCCATCAGCACGCTCGTCGCCGTGCTGGTCGGCGTAGTCTCCGGTTACCTCGGGGGCTGGACCGACCTCCTCGTCCAGCGGCTGGTGGACATCTGGATCGCCTTCCCCGCCCTCGTCTTGCTCGTGAGCCTGATCTCCATCGTCGGCCCAGGCCTCTGGAGCGTGACAGCGGTGCTCGGCCTCCTGCTGGCGCCCGGCACCTCGCGCGTGGTCCGTGCCGCCGTACTCGCGATCAGGCATCTGCCGTACATCGAGTCGGCGGCGTGTGTGGGGGCGTCCCAGCCACGCATCATGGCGCGACACATCCTGCCCAATGTGCTCCCGCCCGTCATCGTGCTGGCCACCGTCCAGCTAGGAACGGCGATCCTGGCCGAATCCACCCTGAGCTTCCTGGGCTACGGCGTACCTCCGCCTTACCCGGCCTGGGGCGCCATGCTCAGCGGGACCGGCCGCGCGTTCATGCTCCAGTCTCCCTGGCTGTCCATCTGGCCTGGCCTGGCCATCAGCCTGGTCGTCTTCGGCTTCAACATGCTCGGTGACGCGCTTCGCGACGAGCTGGACCCCCGCCTGCGCGGCCGCCGCTGACGGGCTGGCCGCGTCTCCCCGCCAGCCGCGCGTGGGGTACCATGCTCCCGTCTACCACGCACGATCGCACACCCCGGCCCGGAGGAGTCAACGTGGACCTAAGGGAGAGCCCAGAAGATCACGCTTACCGCCTACGCGTGCGGTCCTGGTTTGAGTCCAACCCGCCAGGCCCGCTCGAGACCCTCGATCAGAAGCGTGCCTGGCACCGCAAGCTGTATGACGCCGGCTTCATCGGGATGGGCTGGCCTAGGGAGTACGGCGGCCAGGGTGCCCGACCCATGGAACAGGCCATCGTCTCGGAGGAGATGGCGCGCGCGAGCGTACCCCCGGGCATCAACAGCCTCGGAATCGGCTTCATTGGCCCCACCCTGATCGCCCACGGCAGCGACTACCAGAAAGAGCGCTTCGTCAAGAAGATCCTCACGGCCGAGGAGCTCTGGTGCCAGCTCTACTCCGAGCCAGGCTCCGGCTCAGATCTTGCCAGCCTCAAGACAACGGCAGTCCGCCAGGGCGACCACTACGTGGTCAACGGCCAGAAGGTCTGGTCCAGCCAGGCGTACATGGCGGACTACGGCATCCTGCTGGCCCGCACGGACACCAGCGTACCCAAGCACAAGGGCATCTCCTACTTCATCATCGACATGCACGCGCCGGGTGTCGACGTCCGGCCGCTCAAGCAGATCACCGGTAGCTCCGAGTTTTGCGAGGAGTTCCTGGTGAACGTGAAGATCCCCGTGGAGAACCGCATCGGCGAAGAGGGCCAGGGTTGGGAGCTCGCACAGACCACGCTGGGGTACGAGCGTGGCGGCAATCTGCTCTCCCGCGTGGCCCGCTCACGCGCCAACCTGAACCGCCTCGTCGAGATCTGCCGCGAGATCCCGCGCCGCGGCGGAACCGCCCTTGACGACCCGCTGGTGCGCCAGAAGATCGGCCGTATGCTCGCCGAGACCGAGGTCCTCCGCTACGCTGGCCTCCGTCTCCTCTCCAAGCTGGAGAAGGGCGAGCGGCCCGGGCCGGAGTCCTCCGTGGACAAGCTCTACTACAGCGAGATGGACAAGCGTCACCAGGAGTGGATCCAGGAGATCCTGGGCCCGTACGGCCAGCTCACCCAGGGCCTGGACGATGGTCTCTCCCTGAACGCTGAATCGGAGATGGGTCTGGACAGTAGCTGGGCCTACAACTACCTGTGGTCGCGAGCCGGCACCATCTACTCCGGCTCCTCCGAGATCCAGAAGAACATCATCGGCGAGCGTGTGCTCAAGCTGCCACGGGAGATCCGGGCAGACCGCGTTGCCGCCGGACGGGGGGCCTGACGCGATGGACTTTGACTTCAGCCCAGAGCAGACCATGCTGCGGGATGTCACCCGCGAAATCATGACGCGCGAGAGCCCGGCCACCGCCGTCCGCGCACTGCTAGATGACCCAGCTGGCTACAACCCCGCCGTCTGGAAGCAGCTTGCTGAGACCGGCCTGCTGGGCGTCACCATAGACGAGCAGCGCGGCGGCCAGGGGCTCGGCATGGTGGAGCTGGCCCTCGTCCTCGAGGAGATGGGGCGGGCGGCGCTGCCCAGTCCGTACTTCGCCACCGTTGTGCTTGCCGCCTCCGCCATCCAGGCCGGCGGCAACCGCGCCCAGATGGACGCCTACCTGCCCGCGATCGCCGGCGGCACCCTGCTGGCGACCCTCGCGGTCAGCGACGTTGACCCAAACGCCGGCGCCGCCGGCATCACCACTCGGGCCAGGCTCCAGGGCGGTGACTACGTGCTAAGCGGTACCAAGCACTTCGTGCCATTTGCGCATCTGGCCAATCTGATCCTGGTCGCCGCGCGCACGCGGGAGTCGGGCGATCCGCAGGACGGCATCACCCTCTTCGCCGTAGAAAGGGGCGCACTCGGCCTGGGCGTGGAGGCGGTCACGGGCATGGATCAGACCAGCCGGGACGCCACCGTCACGCTGGCCGACGTGCGGGTCGGCCGCGACGCCATCGTGGGCACCGTGGATGACGGTTGGAAGATCGTGTCCCAGGTCCTGGAGCGCGCGGCCGTTGCCGCCTCCGCTGAGATGCTTGGCGCCGCCCGGAAGTGCATGGACATGTCCGTGGAGTACGTCAAGGTCCGCGAACAGTTCGGCCAGCCCATCGGCGCCTTCCAGGCCATCAAACACGCCTGTGCTGAGATGCTCCTGGAGGTCGAAGGCTCCCACGGCGCCGTGTACTACGCGGCCTGGGCCCAGGATGCTGACGCGCCTGACGCCTCAATGGCCGCCTCCGTGGCCAAGTCCTGGGTAAACGACGCCGCCCGCAAAGTCTGCGGCTCCGCCATCCAGGTCCACGGTGGCATCGGCTTTACCTGGGAGTACGACCTGCACCTGTACTTCAAGCGCGCAAAACGTCTCGAAGCGCTGTACGGCGACTCCGAGACCCACTGCGAGCTAGTCTTGGAGCAGGTCCTTTCGCCGCGCGAGCAGCTAGCTCTGGCGTAGGAGAGGAGCATGAGCGAGAACACCACCGTCACGTCGGTCGCCCAGCTCAAGGCGCTCGAGGGACAGGAGACCGGCGTGAGCTCCTGGCTGGAGATCACCCAGGAGCGGATAAACGCCTTCGCGGATGCCACTGGGGATCATCAGTACATCCACGTGGACCCTGCCCGCGCCGCGAACACGCCGTTCGGCACCACCATCGCCCACGGCTACCTCACCCTCTCGCTGCTCCCGCTCCTGGGCTCGCAGCGTGAGGGCGTCAAGGTGGAGATTCCCACCAGGATGGTCGTCAACTACGGATCGAACCGGGTCCGATTCGTCAGCCCGGTCAAGGTCGGTAAGCGCATTCGTCTGCGCACCAAACTCATCAGCGTGGAAGAGGTCAGCCCCAGCATCATCCAGACGGTCAATCAGCAGACCATCGAGATAGAAGGCGAGGAGCGGCCGGCGATGGTCGCGGAGACCATCGGCAGACTGTACCTGTAGACGCTCCCGCCAGAGCGCGCAACCTAGAGGACTCGAGGTGATCATGGGACTACTAGATGGCAGAGCGGCTCTCGTGACCGGCGCCGGACGCGGCATCGGACGCGGCATCGCCATCGCCCTGGCCCAGGCCGGGGCGAAAGTCGTGGTGAACGATCTCGGCGCCACGCTGGACGGCGAGGGCAAAGAACGAGGCCCCGCGGACGAGGTGGTGGACGAGATCCTCAGCAAAGGCGGCGCGGCGGTCACCAACTACGGCTCCGTCTCTGACTACGAGCAGGCCACCGACATGGTCGAGCAGACCATCCGCGAGTTCGGAAGAATCGACATCGTCGTGAACGTGGCCGGCATCCTGCGCGATCGAATGCTGTTCAACATGACCGAGGCAGAGTGGGATGCGGTCATCGCCGTCCACCTCAAGGGCATGTTCAACTGCACGCGGGCCGCCTCCATCAAGTTCCGCGAGCAGAAATACGGCCGCGTCGTCAGCATGTCGTCCGTCTCCGCGCTGGGATCGCCCGGCCAGCCCAACTACGCCGCCGCCAAGGCCGGCATCATGGGCCTCACCTGGTCCACCGCCACCGCCATGGCGCGCTACGGCGTCACGGCAAACGCCATCATGCCCAGCGGCGCAACCCGCATGATTGACTCCACCCCACGCGGCAAGGCCTACTTCGAGCAGCACGGCCGCTGGCCCAGCGAGGACGCGAAGAACACCGAGCGTGACCCGGACAATGTGGCTCCGCTGGTGGTCTTCCTGGCCAGCGAAGAGGCCGGGTACGTCAACGGCCAGGTGTTCCACTCCTTCGAGTACGGCTACACGCTGCTGGAGCAGCCACACCCCGTGCGTCGACTGGTCTCCAACAGCCGCTGGGATCCAGACGAGCTGGCCAGGGTGTTCCCCACCACGTTGGGTGCCAACCTGAAAGACCCACCGGCCCTGGGTTTCGGCAAAGAGCTAGAAGCACGGTCCGCCGACGAGTGGACAGAGATCGCGCCCGGAAGAAGATTCTGGAAGTCACCCTGGGAGGTGTCGTGAGCTACCGTCCCGGCTCCATCGCCATCGTTGGCGTAGACGAGTCCGACCAGATTGGCCTGGTCCCTGACAAACCCGCCATCGTCCTCCATGCAGAGGCCGCGCGCAACGCGCTGCGCGACGCCGGCCTGACGCTGAAGGACGTGGACGGCATCGCCTCCGCCAACATGCCGCCAACCGAGATCGCCGAGTACCTGGGCATTGAGCCGAAGTACACGGACGGCACCAACGTGGGCGGCTGCAGCTTCCTGATCCACGTGGCGCACGCCGCCACGGCCATTGCCGAGGGCCGTTGCGAAGTGGTCCTCATCACCCACGGCGAGAGCGGCCGCTCCCGCGTCGGCATGCCACCACGTCCCAGCGCCCCACAGTCGCTGTCCGGGCAGTTCGAGGAGCCGTACGGCATTCCCCGACCTGTCGGCTCCTACGCGCTGGCCTGCAGCCAGCACATGGCCCGCTACGGCACCACCAAGGAGCAGCTAGCGGAGATCGCCGTGGCCACCCGCAAGTGGGCCAGCCTCAATCCCAAGGCCTACTTTAGGGACCCCATCACGGTCGATGACGTGCTCAGCTCGCGCAAGATCTCCTGGCCGTTCAACCTGCTGGACTGCTGCCTGGTCACCGACGCCGGCGGCGCCGTGGTCGTCACCAGCGCCGAGCGCGCCAGGAGCTGTCGCAAGACCCCCATCCTGCTCCTGGGCATGGGCGAAGGGCACGATCACAGCATGATCAGCCAGATGCCCAGCCTCACCAATGGCCCGGCGAGGATCTCTGGCCCGGCCGCCTTTGGCATGGCCGGCGTCAAGCACTCAGACCTGGACGTCGTGCAGATCTACGACTCGTTCACCTACACGGTGCTCCTCACCCTTGAGGACCTGGGCTTCTGCAAGAAGGGCGAGGGCGGCGCATTCGTTAGCGGCCAGCGCACCGCGCCAGGCGGCGACTTCCCGCTGAACACGGCGGGCGGTGGGCTGTCTTACACCCACCCCGGCATGTACGGCATCTTCGTGATTATCGAGGGCGTACGCCAGCTCCGCCACGACTACGCGGACCAGGGCATCCGCCAGGTGAAGGACGCCAGACTCGGACTGGTTCACGGCACCGGCGGCGTCCTCTCCGCCACCGGCACGCTCATCCTGGGGAGGCCCTAGCCATGGCGTACGACAAGCCCCTGCCCACTCCGGATCCAGTGACGAAGCCCTTCTGGGACAGCGTCAAGGCCCACAGGATGATGCTCCAGAAGGGCAGCAAGTCCGGCAAGTTCGTGTTCTACCCCCGCGCCATCAGTCCCTACGATCCAGACGAGGAGTTGGTCTGGACCCCGGTCAGCGGACGCGGCGTGGTGCACGCCTTCACGATCCCGCACCGCCATCCCGTCCAGGCATTCACCAAGGACGGTCCGTACGTCGTCGCCCTCATCGAGCTAGAGGAGGGCGCGAAGATGCTGACCAACCTGGTCGGCGTGGCCGCCAACCCGGATGCCGTCAAAGTGGGCATGGCCGTGGAAGTGGCCTACGACGATGTCACCGACGAGCTGACACTGCCGAAGTTCAAGCCGCGCTGAGGCGTCGCTCGGTGCCTCGGGCGCTCCGGGACCACCAGGAGCGCCCGAGTCCTCAACCCGGCGGCCAGGAGAATCCGCGCCCACCCATCAGGTGGACGTGGAGGTGGGGCACTGACTGGCTGGCATCCCGTCCCGTGTTGACGGTCAGCCGATAGCCGCTCACCGCGACGTTCTCGCTCCTGGCGATCACCCGCGCCGCCGAGAACAGCCGTCCCACGATCGGCTCGTGCGCCTCCTCCAGCTCCTCGGTAGATGCCACGTGCTCGCGCGGGATGATCAGCACGTGCACCGGCGCCTTGGGCTCGATGTCGCGGAACGCCACCACGTGCTCGTCAGAGTACAGCAGGTCAGACGGGATCTCGCCAGACGCGATCCGGCAGAAGATGCAGCTCATGGACACACCTCACCACGGAACCGCTGACCGTCATCCGCTGCCAGCCGGGTCCGCGTGAACTTCGCCTCTAGATCATCCCCGATGGCCACCACGCCCAGGTAGTTGTCAGTCAGCCCGGCCCAGCGTCCTTCGCCCACCGGCTCCTCCCAGAGCACCGGCATCTCGCGGCCCAGGAACCGCGAACGGTAGGCGGCCCGCAGCTCCGCCTCCACGGCGCGCGCCTCTGCCGCCCGCTCGCGTTTCACGGCCGGGTCAACATCATCAGCGAGGCGAGCGGCGGCCGTGTCCGGCCGCGGCGAATACCGAAACACGTGCTGCTCCGCAAACGCCATCTCGCGCACGAATGCAAGGCTCGCCGCGTGCTCCGCCGGCGTCTCACCCGGAAAGCCCACCATCAAGTCAGCCGTGAGCGCCACCTCGGGGATCAGTGAGCGGACGCGGTGCACCAACGCTCTGAAATCCGCGCTGCGGTAACGCCGTCCCATGCGCCGCAACACCGAGTCAGAACCGCTCTGGAGCGGCAGATGCAGGTGCCTGCACATGCGCGGGTCACGCCACAGCTCCAGGAGGCCATCCGGCCAATCCTGCGGTTGGATAGACGAGATGCGGACGCGCGGCACCGGCGTGCGAGAAAGCACCGCCTCAACCAGTTCGGTAAGTGCGCCGCCACGGCTCCGATCAACCCGGCGTGTCGTGGGATCCCAGTCTCGCCCGTAGTCGCCGATCTGAACACCCGTCAGGACCGCCTCGCGGTAACCAAGGCGGTAGAGCACGTTGATCTCGTTGACCACGTCGTCCACAGCGCGACTCCGCTGAACGCCCCGGGCCCGCGGAACGATGCAATACGTGCAAAACGCGTTGCAGCCGTCCTGCACCTTCACGAACGCCCGCGCTCTACGCACCGACGACAGCCCCAGCGTAACCCAGTTGGCGCGCTCGGATGGATGGGTCCAGCGGTCTTCCGGCGGACCCGCAATCACGCCGTGGTCCGCCAGCCGCTGGAGCACCGTGTCCTTATCCTCGCCGGGCACAACCAGATCTACGCCCGGAATGCTCGTGACGGCCTCCGGTGCCACCGTCACGTAACAGCCTGCCACCACAACAAATGCATTGGGGCTGGACTTTGCCGCGGCACGGATCGTCCGCCGCGACGTCTTGTCCGCGTCCACCGTGACGCTGCAGGTGTTCACGATCACCAGTTCGGCCGGTTCAGCGCCGTCCACCAGCCGCACCCCCGCGGCAGAGAGCGCCATCTGCCACGAGCGCAGCTCCGCCTGGTTGACCTTGCAACCAAGCGAGACGAGCCGGGCGGTGCCAGCGGCGGGCGGGGCGTTGACCACGGTCGGGATGCTAGCAGACGATGGCGGCCGCCCAGCGGCATCGCCTTCTCGGCGCGGGTTCGAGCGCGGGTAGTAGTCCCCGCCCTCCGCAGCGGGGGACGTTCGGCCGTTCAGGTTCGGTTCACCTGCGGTTCTTGCCTCAGTCATGTTGCCCCCATAGACTGGCGCCAGCTTCCCAGCACGCGAGCGCAAGGATCCACGCTCTCGTCACGCCGGGGAAGCGGAGGCAAGCTGTGTTGAACCAGACTGACTTGATCAATGGCAGTGGGTACCGTGCAGCGGCACGACTCGGCGCGTTCATCCTCGCCGCGGCGCTGGCGGTAGTAGCTGTTGGCGTCGACGCCGGCCCCCCAGCTCACGCGCAGAGCGACCGCCAGTTCACCGATCAGTTCCGTCTCGAAGACTGCGAATTCGAGGCCGACGCCAGCAACCCCTACTTCGTCCTGACCCCGGGCTTCGTGGCCGTATACGCGGCAACGGAGAACGGCAAGCGACTTGGATTGACAATCCGCGTCTTGCAGGAAACGCGTCGGTTCGGACCGGCCACAACGCGGATACTGGAGGAGCGGCACACCGAAGACGGTGCATTGGTGGAGGTCTCACGGAACTACTTCGCCGTCTGCGAGCCAACGAATGACGTGATCTACTTCGGCGAAGACGTGGACATCATCGAGAACGGCACCGTCGTCAGCCACGACGGCGCGTGGCTCCACGGGGTAAACGGTGCGCGCGCCGGGATCATCATGCCCGGCCGTCCACTGCTGGGTGCCCGTTACTACCAGGAAGTGGCGCCCGGCGTGGCGCTGGATCGCGCCGAGATCATCAGCATCAGCGAGGTGGTGCAGACTCCGGCCGGTCGCTTCGATCGGGTGGTCAAGACCGAGGACACCAGCGGGCTCAACCCCAATGAGCGCGGCAATAAGTACTATGCGCGCGGCGTGGGCCTCGTGCAGGATGGGGCACTGAAGCTCGTGCGGCACGGCCAGCACGACGCAGACGACGAGGGTGACGAGCCGCAGCGGTCCCCGGGCCGGCGGCCCTGGCGCGGTCGCGGACGCTAGAGTTCCGGCGAGTTTTGCCGGCCGCCTGGGCTCCGTGGCGAGTGCAGGCGGCCGACCGTCATCAGCCCGGCCCACCCACCCCCGCTGGCGCAAGCGCGCTTCGTCCGGTCACACTTTCTCCCGCCGCAGCGTCATCAATGTGGGGCCGCGCCGATCGACAACCCCTGGTGCCGCGAGCCCCCGTCCGAAGTCCAGCAGAGCGGAGTCAACAAGACCGTGCTAGGAATGAAGACCTACCCCAAGGAATACATCGATTCGTGCCGCGCACGCGTCGAGGCAGACGTGGCCGCGTACCGAAGCCTGATCGCGGGCGCTCCCGCAAACGAGTTTGAATCTCGCTTCTTCAACGCCCAGGTCTTGCTGCTGGATCACATGTTCGTGCACAGGTTGGCCGGCGTCGAAGGGAAAGACGGAAACCCACTTAACGAAGTCCGCGCGCTCTGCAACTCGCTGCTCCTTAACGGCGGCAAGCTGCAGCTAGAGAAGCTACCCGGTTGGCCAAACTCCGCGGGCGGCTCCATCAAGCTGCCCGCGGCGAAGTCGGTGCTCGGCCTCGAGCCGGGCGATGATGTGCGACTGAAAGAGGCCGATTTCGTACGACTGGCGGCGGCGTTCTTCGCAGAGATCGAGAAGCGCTACCAGTAGCCGCGGCGGGGCAATTCACATCCGCCGCAGAGCGATGGGCATCGGGCGTGTGATCCGGAGCGTGGCCTTGCGGCATATTCTTGTCGTGCGCGCGATCCCCGATCGGGCGCGGGGGACACCCGGGCCAGGGGCTCGCGAGCAGCGCAAGCCGGCGACAGCCTGGTCACCCGAAGGAGCTGCCGCATGTTGACGCGCGTTCTCGCGATCCTGTTCAGCCTCAGCCTGGCCTTGTTCCCGATGGCCGCGACCGCCGCCGGTCTCACCGTGGGCCAGACACCACCAACCATCCAGATGCGCCTCGGTATCTCCGCGGGCGAAGCCATCCAGAGTCTGCCCCGAGGCTCCGACCGCCAGGCGCTGACGAGCGCACTGCCAGAGCTGTTCGACACCGCCCGCGCCCTGGGCATCCGGATCGACAGCGTCTCCGTGGGTCGTGGATTCTGGACAGAGGACGGGCAGGTACAGTCGGAGAACGATCTGGACCTGGTGGTGACCGGACCACGGGAGAACATTCTGGCGCTCGGCGCCACCCTGGGCCAGCGCTGGGAGCAGAGCGCGGTGCTGGCCTGGGAGCTCAAGTCCAGCGGGGACATGCTAACCGCCACCATGCCGCTCCCGGGTGGCACGTCCAGTCTGAATGACCCGGTTTTCGCATCACTCGCCACGGTCCTCACCGATGGGGGGCACATCAAGTACGCCGGCGCGGAGAGCCTGGTCTTCGTAGCCCACACCGGCGAGGACACGCCAGATGAGTTCCGCCTCCGCATGGCGGCCGCCCGGACCATCCTGGAGGCCGCGGGCCTCCGCGTGGGCAACATCTCCTTCGGCGAGGCCACCATGGCCGCGATGGACCGCGACAGCTACCAGCGATTCATCGACGGTGCCATCCGCGGCAAGGCTGCCCAGGCGATAACCGCCCTCCGAGCCGCCTGAACGGAGGGGTCGTCACAGCCCCGTCGTTCGCACTACACTGAAGCTCGGCGAAGCACTCGCGAGGAGGCCGCGTGGCACGCACGAGGTGGGCAGCCTGCCAGCTTGTTCTGGCCATCTGGCTGGCGGCAGCGGGGGCGGACGTGGTCCGCGGTCAGGACGGGCCGGTGGTCGTGCTTGAGGACAGCCTGCGGGCGGCCGGGACCATGGTGGCGGGATCGTGCCCTACCGGTCGCAATCGCGGCGACTTCGTGGGAGAGGGACTCCGTCTGCAAGTGACCGGTAGGTGCTCCGAGGGCGCGCCGACGGCGGCGGTCGGCCTCCCGGTCCAGGGACTGGTGCTGACCGACGGCGATGTCTCATTTGAGTTCAAGGCCGTGGGCGATCTGGATCGACTCGTCGTCCGAGCGTTTGCGCGCAGCGGAGCCAACCCGCCGGCCGGGCACGTCGTCGCCATCTCCCGAACCCGCGTAGCACTGTTGAAAGTGTCCGACAACACGCTCAGGGCGGTCGCGGAGCGCACCGACCTTCGAGATCTGGTCTCGACCGACGTCTGGACAAGCGTTGGCCTGCGCCTCAACGGGATCAACCTCGTCCTCAGCTTGAATGGGACAGAAGTCCTGACCGTGCAGGATGACTCCGCCACATCCGGGCAGCTTTCGCTGGGGGTGGCTAGATCAGGCTCCCTGGACGACGACGTCATGACCGGCGCGGTATTCAGAAATGTCCGTGTATCAACGGTCGCGGGTGGTGATCCGGCCCGCGCCCCCACCTACGCACCGCCGGCGGCCGCGCCAACGCCTCTACCGACAACAGGCGCCTTCGTTCCCCCGCCGGGTACACCGCCGGGACTGGGCGACGTGGTGTGGGCTCGTGGCTTTACTGACCCGAACGAGCTACCGCCGAGCCGGTGCCCCACGGGAAGGGGCGCGCGCGAGTGGAAGGACGGGGAGGTCCACCTGTGGGCAAACGGCAGATGCCAGGACACCGCCTCTGGGGTGGACGTCTCGGTGGGGTTGAGTGGGATCAACGCGCCTGACGGCGAGCTAAGCTTCGAATTCAAGCAAATCGCGGGGGCCGACCGAGCACTCATAAGCGCGCTCCTCAGGGCGTCCACGTCTCCCGCCGGCGCGTACGTCTTCACGGTAGTGCCCTCGGTCGGACACGCCACCATCGTCCGCGTGGACGGCCCGGGAATCCCGGCGACGCCATTGGGCAGCAGGACTGACATCGCCCGTCTACTCAGGCCGGGCGACTGGAACGCAATCGCGGCACGCGTTGATCACGCCTCGCTCTGGATGCTCATCAACGGGCAGCCGGTGCTAAGCGCACAGGACGATCGGCTCACAGAGGGCAACCCGATCATCGGACTAGCTCGACTCGGTCGGGCGGACGACGACGCGGAGGTCTCGATCGCGCTTCGAAATGTGAGAGTGTCGGCAATCGCCAATGGTGATCCAGATCGTGCCCCCAAGGTACGGCCAGGCGGCAACGGCGAGTCCAGCGCCCGTGTAACACGGAGTCCGGGCCGGCCACCGGCCCTCGACGCTGACCACTAACGGAGTCACCATGACCGGCGTCCACGACCTGGGCGGCATGCACGGCTTCGGCCCAGTCATCCGCGAAGAGAATGAGCCCGTCTTCCACGCGGAGTGGGAGAAACACGTCGTCGCCATCCAGCGCGCCACCAGGACCGGCGGCGTCATCAACATCGACGAGTTCAGACACGCCATCGAGCGGATGGACCCGGCCGACTACCTGGCCTCCAGCTACTACGAGCGCTGGCTCAAGTCCATGGAACGCCGCCTCCTCGAGAAGGGCGTCGTCACCCGCGAAGAGCTTGACCGCCGCACGGCTGAGCTCCAGGGACAACCAGATCGCGTGTACGCGCAGCCTACAAACGTGAGGTTCAACCCGGCGCCCCGCCCGGTCCCGGGCATTCCCACCGAACCGCCAGCCCAGATCGAACCGCAGTTCTCCAAGGGCGACCGTGTGGTCACGCTGAACGACAACCCGCGCGGCCACACCCGCCTGCCCCGCTACGCCCGCGGCCGCCGCGGCGTCATCCACGGATTCCAGGGCGTCTACGTCTTCCCAGACTCCCACGCGCTCGGTCAGGGCGAGCAATCGCACCCGCTGTACAGCGTCTGTTTCGCCGCGTCCGAGCTCTGGGGCGCCGACGCCGACCCCAACGGCACCGTCTACATCGACCTGTGGGAGCGCTACCTTCAGCGCTACCCTGCCTGGTAAATCCCCCACCGGAGAAGGCAGCACATGAGCGGAAACCACCACGGCGACCACAGCGAGCACGAATCCCGCCTCTCCATCCGAGCCCGCGCCCTGGAGTCACTCCTGGTGGAGAAGGGCCTCTCCGCGCCAGACATGGTGGACCGGGTCGTCTCCATGTACGAGAACGACATCGGCCCACAAAATGGCGCAAAGGTCGTCGCCAGGGCGTGGGTGGATCCCGCGTTCAAGCGGCAGTTGCTCAACGACGCCACCGCCGCCGTGGAGACCATGGGCTTCAGCGGCGGGCTCCTGGCCGTCGTCGAAAACACGCCAGACGTTCACAACCTGGTGGTCTGCACCCTCTGCTCCTGTTACCCGGGCTCCCTCCTCGGCCTCCCACCCACCTGGTACAAGTCCTTCGCCTACCGCTCCCGCGCCGTCAGCGAACCCCGCGCGTTGCTCCGCGAATTCGGCCTGGACCTGGACGAGTCCATCGAGCTCCGGGTGTGGGATAGCAGCTCTGAGCTGCGCTACATGGTCCTGCCGGAGCGGCCCGAGGGCACCGAGGGGTTTTCCGAGGAACAGCTCGCCGCCCTCGTCACCCGCGACTCCATGATCGGCGTGGCCCGCGCCACCGCTCCACTCGTGCCAGCCTGACGATGGCCGCTCCTGATCTCAAGCCCGACCGCGCCATCGCAGACATGGAAGGCGGCGCCGCCCTGCCGCGCAAGAACGGCGAGCTAGTCTTCGACGAGACCTGGGAGGCCCGCGTCTTCGGAATCGCCATCGCCATGCACGAGGACGGCCGATTCGCCTGGAACGAGTTCCGCGACCTCCTCATCGAAGAGACGGCCGCGTCCGACCGAGCTGGCGCGGATGTTGAGTACTACGAGCGCTGGCTCACCGCCCTGGAGCGCCTCCTGGCCAACAAGCACCTCGTGAGTCCATCGGAGCTAGATCTCCGCGTCGCCCAGATCGAAAGCGGCGAACGCGACGACGTGTTCTGACGAGACTCGGCTACCGGGCTGTCCGACACTCAACGGTCTCCCCCACGCCCACCCCAAGCACAGCCGCCGCGCTTCCGTTCGGCACCGCGATCTCCAGGAACCCGTGGCTGCCGATCAACGCCACCAGCCCCTCACCGTCCTGGTAGGTCCTTGAGAGCCCCTGGATGGTCGCACCACCGACCATGACAACCGGCGATAACGGCACCTCGTCATGTCGGACGTTGGTGATCAGGTTTCCGTAGCCGTCCACGTAGAGAATCTCGCCGCGCAGCTCGCCGGCATCGCGCTGAACCGACGGAAACGGCAACTCCATAATGGACGTCATCTCGCCGCCTAGGCGGCCGATCTCCAACCCACAGGCCAGTCGGGCAGCCACCGGGCCAAACACGTCGCGTCCGTGGAACGTCGTACTCACCCCATCCAGCCAGTACGCCGGGTGCCGCAGCCTAATCGCTCGAATCGCCTCCCCACCCGCCACCTCCCGCACCGACCAGCTCAGGAGCCCGTTGTCCGGTCCCACGAACCGGTAGCCACCCGCCGCTACAGCCACGCCCTCGCGCTCCGTCCCGACACCCGGATCAACCACCGCCAGGAACACCGTACCCTTCGGGAAGTAGCGCGCGGAGCGCATCAGCTCGAACGCCCCGGCGCGGACGTCGCCCGGTGCGATACCGTGTGTGACATCGATCACCGCCGCCTCCGGACAGATCCCCGCGATCACCCCCTTCACCACGCCAACGTAGCTGTCGCGCAATCCAAAGTCGGACAGAAATGCCACCGGCGACGCCATCACTCCGCTCGTCGAGGCCCCATCTCGCCGGCCTCGTACAGCGCCAGCGCCGCCAGTGTCGGTCCCGCCGTCTCCGTCCTCAGGATTCTCGGCCCCATCGAGACCACCACTGCCCCGCGCTCTCGCGCCAGACCCACCTCGCGCTCCTCGAAGCCACCCTCCGGCCCCACCATCAGGCGGATCGCGCCGGCCTCGCGCGCCAGCGCCAGGCGCAGCCCTTCCCGCACCGGCAAGGCCAGCTCCGCCTCCCAGGCCAGCACCAGCGGAACCTCGGAGTCGCGCGCCAGCGCCTCCCCCAGCGTACACGGCGCGGCCACCTCCGGCGCCCGGGTCCGACCCGACTGTTCCGTCGCCTCCACCGCGATCCTGCGCCAGCGCGCCATCCTGCTGCCCCGGCCGCCGTCCTCCACCACCGCGACAGAGCGAGCGCACACTACCGGCAAGATCGAGGACACGCCCACTTCCGTCGCCTTCTGGATCGCCATCTCCAGGCGATCGCGCCGCGGAATCCCCTGGAGTAGGGTGACCGCGAGCGATGGCTCAGACCGCGGCTCCCAGCGCCGAAGCACCCGCCCCGCCGCCTGACCCGCCCGTAGTGTGGTCAGCTCGAGCTCCACCTCAACGCCGCGATCGTCGAACGCCCGCACCCGATCTCCGCGCGACAGTCGCAGCACTCGCGATAGCTGATGCGCCACGTCCGCGCCCAGCTCCACCAGATCACCGGACACGTCCTCCACCGCGAACCGGTGACGCGCCGCCGACTGCCCAGCCCGCTCGCGCCGGGACCGTTGCAACCGCGGGCCGTCTAGCCCACCGCGGGCCGGCGGATCACGATGGCGGTCCAGTCAGCCTCGATTCGGGTGGCCAGGTGCTCCCATCCAGCCTCCACGAACGACGCGCGCACCGTGGGTTCGTCTCGCTCCAGGACACCAGACAGCACCGCAGTGGCGCCGGGGCGCGCCAGTTGAAACAGTAGCCCTCGCTCGCGCGTCAGCACGAACGCAGAGATGTTCGCGGCAATCACGTCGTACTGACCCGCAAACCGGTCGTCCGGTGCAATTGACCCATGGGTCACCGCGACGGTCCGGATCACGTGGTTCCGTCGGACGTTCTCCACTGCCACCCGCGCCGCCACCGAGTCAATCTCGTACCCGCGGACCCGCGTTGCGCCCAAACGCGCCGCCGCGATCGAGAGAATGGCCGAACCGCAGCCAAAGTCCAGCACCGTGTCGCCAGGGCTCACCAGTCGTTCTAACTCCGCCAGGCACATCCGCGTGGTGGGATGCAGTCCCGTACCGAATGCCATGCCGGGATCGAGCCTGATGACCAGGTCGTTCGGCCTCGGCTTTCGCCTTCGCCAGGATGGAACGATGACGATCCGCTCGCCAACGCGGTGCGGGAAGAAGAACCGCTTCCACGCGTTGGCCCAGTCTTCCTCATCCACCCTGACCGTCTGCAGCGGCTCCACGTGACGCAGCCGTCCCAGGTGCCACACCGCCTCCGCCAACGTCTGCCGGCGCTCCTCACACTCCTCGTCAAGCGGGAGGTACGTCTTCACCACCACGTTGCGGGTGGGATCTACCCAGCCGCCGTCGCCATCCGGCGCGTTCAGAACGGGCTGATCGATCGCCACACCTCGGCCAAATCGACCGAACACCTCGGCCACCGCGTCCGCCGCCTCCGGCTCGCACACGGTGCTCAGCTCGAGCCATGGCTCAGCCACGTCGCGCTCCCAGGCTCACACGCTCCACCGGCAGGTCAGCCGATGAAGGCGTCCTTGACCTTCTCGAAGAACCCCTTGTTCTCCTGCGGTGACACATCGCCCTCGAACGTGTCCGCCAGCCTGCGGAAGAGCTCACGCTGAGCAGCGCTGAGATCCGTCGGTATCTCCACCCGCAGCCGAACCTGGAGGTCGCCCCGTCCACCATCGCGCAGGTGCGGCACACCTCGCCCCCGCACCCGCACCGTGCGGCCGCTCTGGGTGCCAGCCGCCACCTTGATCTTCACGTCGCCATCCAGAGACGGCACCTCTAACTCCGCCCCCAGCGCGGCCTGGGCCACGTTGATCGGCAGCTCCATGATCAGGTCGTTGCCCTGCCGGCGGAAGAACCGGTGCGGCTCCACGTGGATGACCAGGAACAGGTGCCCGGGCGGACCGCCCCGCACGCCCGGCTCACCCTCGTTCGCCAGACGGATCTGCGACGAGTCATCGATGCCGGCCGGTATGTTGACCCGCAGCGTCTTGTTGACCTTCACCGTGCCCTGGCCGCGGCAGTCCTTGCAGGGGTCCTGGATCAGCGTGCCCTCACCGCGGCAGCGGTCGCACATGCTCACGTTGACCATCTGGCCAAAGATGGACTGGTGCGCCCGGCGGATCTCGCCCGTCCCCGCGCAACGGGGGCACGGCACCGGCTGGCTGCCAGGCTCGATCCCGCTGCCCGTGCAGTGCCCGCAGGATTCGTTCTTGGGGAACGTGATCTCCTTCTCGCAGCCAAACACCGCCTCTTCAAGGCTCAGCGACAGGTCCGTGCGCAGGTCGCTACCGCGCTGAACGCGCGAGCGACGCGAGCCACCGGTGGCCGCGCCAAAGAAGCTCTCGAAGATGTCCTCGATGTTGAAGCCCGCGCCGAAGCCGCCATTGCTGAACCCACGGTCGCCGGCCGCATGGCCAAAGCGGTCGTACATGGACCGCTTCTCGCCGTCCGCCAGCACTTCGTACGCCTCAGTGGCCTCCTTGAAGCTCTCGGAGGCACCGTCATCCTTGTTGCGATCCGGGTGGTACTGGAACGCCAGCTTGCGGTAGGCGCGCCGAATCTCGTCCTCGGTCGCGCTTCGACCTACCCCCAGCACCTCGTAGTAGTCACGCTTGGTAGCGGCCATGAATCAGCCTGAGCTCCTCTTTCCCCTGGGCCGGCGAATTATGCCAACATCCCGCGGACGGTCATCAGGTTTCCGCGGTGCCCGCGGAATCACCCACCTCGTCCGTCGCCGACGGGTCAGACCCCGTGTTCTCCCCCGCCACGGGAGAACGACGGCCAACCTTCACCAGGGTCGGGCGGAGCACCCGTTCGCCAAATCGGTAGCCGCGCTGCAGCTCAGCCACCACCACGGCCTGCTCAGCCGGATCCAGGTCGTCCTCGCGCAGCACCGCCTCGTGGACAAACGGGTCGAAGTCCGTGTCCAGTGCCTCAATAGGGCTCAGTCCCCGTGCCTGCAGCATGCCGAGTAGCTTCTGGTGGATGATCCATACGCCCTCAATCCAGGTCAGCCGCTGAAGCTCCAGCGGGATCGCCGTGAACGCTCGCTCGAAATCATCCACCAACCGCAGCAGATCGCCCATCAGTGCGGCCTCCGCCTGTTTGCCAGCCTCGATCCGCTCCTGGTCGGCGCGGCGCTTCCAGTTCTGGAAATCCGCCGCTGAACGCTGCCAGTTGGCGTAGAACCGATCGGCCTTCTCCTGCGCCGCCGCTAGCTGCTCGTTGAGCGCGCTTTCCTGCGCCCCATCACCTGTCTCGCTCATCGCCACTTCCAACCACCGGGAAACACCACGTCCGGGCGCGTCTCATCATGCGCGGTGCGTGCCCGCGCTGTTCCGAACGTCCGATACCAACAGGTCCATCACCCGCGCGATGAACCGGACCATCGGCACGGCCCGCCAATACGGCATCCGGGTAGGGCCAAAAATGCCCAGCACACCCATCGCCTCACCATCAGAGCCGTAGCGAGTCAACACCGCGCTGGTCTCTCGGAGCTCCTCCACCGGCTGCTCCGCGCCAATGATCACCTGCACGCCGTCAGACGCCAGTGCCTGGCTTAGCAGCGGCCCCAGCAGGTGCCCCCGTTCGAGAGCCTGCACCACGGGAACCGCCTTCTGGCTGGAGGCGAATTCCGGCTCGCTCAGCATGTGCGCCAGCCCCTCATGGTACACATCCTCGAAAGACTGTCGATCGGCCTGCTCCAGCATCCGCAGCACGGCCTCCGCCGCCTCTCGATCCAGCGCCTGGTACCCGTCCAATCGCGCCGCGACCTCAGCCGTACCCAGGCCCTCCAGGTCGTCCGAGAGCCTGTTGCCGGAACTGTCAGCCGCCGGGCGGTCAACCGCCACGGTCGTGTGCAGCACCTGCTGGCGAACACTCCCAGAGGCCAGTACCACGGTGACCAACACCACCCGCTCCTGGATGTTCAGCAGAGCGATCCGCAGAACGCGCGCGCGCGGCGAGCTAGGAGGAGTCACCACGGCCGCGGCGCACACCGCGTTAGCCAGCACAGAGGACGCAAGCTGCGCCCAATCAGCGATGTCCGGCTCCACCTGGTGGAACTGGTGCTGGATCGTCCGCTGCTCACCCAGCGAGGGATCCTCGCTGAGCATCAGATGCTCCACGAAAAACCGATACCCGGCGTCGGTGGGCGTCCTACCCGCCGAGGTGTGCGCCTGCGCGGTCAGACCCAGATCCTCGAGCTGTGCTAGCTCGTTGCGAACAGTCGCCGTGCTCACCGAAGAGTCGTACCGACGCACGATGACGTCGGAAGACACCGGCATCGCGGTGCGCACGTACTCCTCGACCACGTATTTCAGAATTCGCCGTCGCCGCGGCGAGAGGTCCGTCACGCTCTCTGACCTCGCGGGCTCATCGCAGCCCATCCACCTGTTTAGCAGTCGCTCCGCGAGACTGCTAATAGTCGGTTCAGTAACCTATAGCACCGCGTTTCAGGAGGTGTCAAGGAAGCGAAGACGCGCCCACCGGGCTTTGCGTCCTTGCAGTCCCTGCGGTCCTGTCGTCCCAGTGCTCCCATCCCAATCCACCCGCCGCCTACGTCCCCGTGACCCCGCCCGCCCACGTTTCCCTACCACACCACACGGGGTGGCGTGTCACGCACGACTAACAGACCGGAGTCCGGAGACATGGCAGCAACGGCGCTAGATGTGGCATTTGATGGCGTGGTGGCCCACGTCAGCCCTGGCCAACAGATAGACAGTGCGGCAGCGGGCGAGCTTCAGGCCGCGTGCGCCCTGCTGGTAGACCAGGGCGTTGCGCGGTACGCGGTTGACCTCAGCCAGGTGACCTGTCTTGATAGCGACGGACTCGTTCAGCTCCTGCGCCTGGCCCGCCACGCGAACCAGATGGGCGGCAGCCTTGTCCTCCACAGCGCCTCGTCGGACGCGCTTCGTGCCATCGAGATCACGTGCCTGGACCGCGTCTTCCCCCTGTATCCAGATCGATCGACCGCCATCCAGGCTCTCAGTTCAGCGGACCCCGGGATGGTCGCCGCCGCCTAGCCCTCGGACGGCGTGGTGACCATCACGTTGTCGAACTGGACGGTCGCGGGGACGGACCACGTGATCGCCCCTAGCGCAAAGCGACCACGCGCGTGCGTCTCGTCGCGGCTCTCTATCACCGTCGCCCCGTTGACGTTCACCCGTATGTCTGGACCCGCGCAACGGATCACCGTGCGCACCACGTCGCCAGGACTGCCCACGTCCACCGGACGCCACGGCGTGCTGGCGTACTCGCCACGCGCAACACGGGTCAGCCGCGCCCGGGCCTCCGCCAGATCCACCGTCAGCACGTAGGCATTCCCCTCATCCGTCTGACGGAAGAACACCTGGTAACCGGCGTGATCGCCGCGGGACGCCCTCGTGTCCACCGACAACGTGAAATCCGTCAACTCTTGACCCCACGCCGCCCACGCGTTCGCCGGCGCCGCGGCATCACCCCCGGCCTTCATCGCAATGGTGTAGCGCCCCCCAAGGACCTCATGGTCCGCAAGTTCCGACGAAGCCGCGTTGATCGTGTTCTCACCCGGGCGAAACTCCCCGGTGTAGAGGATCTGCGGGATCGTCCGTCCCGGATACGTCAGCCGCCTGACTAGACGGTACGGCAGGTCCGCGCTCGCCGACCCGTCCGGCGAGTCCACCAGAATGAAGTAGCTGCCGGGCACCTGCAACCGCGCCAGAAGCGCTCCCCTCTCTGCGCGTCCCACAACGCGCCCGTTCCAATCCGCCAGCGTGATCCGGTAGGCAAACGGCGCGAACAGCAACTCAACCTGGGCATCCACATTGAAGTCCAGCACCTCAAACCGGTACGCGTCCACATCATCCGGCCTGGCGAGGTATCCCACGCCTTCGGCACCAGGCCCGAGATAGCAGGCGGCCTGCAGGTCGTCATTGGGCTCCGGGCACGGGTCCTGCTGGGCGGAGGCCGGCGCAACCACGCCGGCCACCAACATCACGCTCAACACCGCGGCCACCATGCTCAGCCAGCCGCCACGGGCGGCCCGCATCACAGCGGTGGGCCGGGGCGCGGAGGCGGGCGAGTAGCCGCCGGCGCGGGAGCGGGCGCAGGACCTGGCTGTTGCTGCTGCTGGCTGGGTGCTTGCTGCCGCGGCGGTTGCTGCTGTTGACTGGGTGGCGGTGGCGCCGGCGCAGCCGGGACCGGAGTGGGCGTGTACGCGTTGAGTCGCTGCGCGGCTTCCGAGCCAACCGGATTGACCTCGAGCGCCCGCATGTAAGACTTGTACGCACCCTCTCGGTCGCCCGCCGCCTGCTGCCGATCACCCCGCGCCACCAGCAGCGCATACAGCTTCTGCCGCGTCTCCCTGAAGCCCGGGTTGATGGTCATGATCTGCTCGAGCGCCGCGATCGCCGCCTCGTCATCTTTCCCCCACGCGGCCTCCATCTGGGCATACAGCCGCCCGGAGCGGACCTCACTCATCGCGCGGCCAATCTCCGCGTTGCCCGGCATCAGCTTGTCCGCCTCAACGACCTGGGCCTCCGCGCCGTCGAAGTCAGACCGCTTGAAGAGCGCCTCCGCCAGCCGCATCCGCGCATCCACAAGCGCGTCGTTCAATCCCGGCGTCTGCGGGTCCGTCTGTTTGATGGCCGTCATCGCCGCAATGGCCCCCTCCAGATCGCCCGCCGTCATCTGGCTCCTGGCGGCCTGGAGACGGTCGGCAGCGCCCGGCGTGGGCGTGGCTGGCGGTGCCGTGGGAGCAGTAATCGGCGCGGGCGCGGCGGGCGCCGCGGGCGGCGGTGCCACCGTAGGCTTCGCCGGCTCCGGAGTAGCCGGCGCCGGAGTCGGCACGCTCGTCGCGGCTGCCACCTGTGGGGTTGGCCGCACGGCTGTCGGCGTGACCAGCACAGAGGTACTCCCCAGGAGTCCGTAGCTGAACAGTGCCACCGCCAGCCCGCCTAAGACCAGCAGCGCGGCTGCCCCCAGCACGGCGATCAAAGCCACCGGGGTCGTCCCCTGCCGCGGCTGTACCGCCGTGGCCGCGGGCCGAGTGGCGCCCATCAGCGGAACCGGGGTGGGCGGCGCCGTCCGTCGCGGGACCGTCGCCTGGCGAGCGGACGCCGTGTCGGTCTGCACCCCCGCGACCCGCTCCGCGGCAACCGCCCCGGTCGATCGAGGTCCTGGATCGGTGCCCGCCCGCGGCGGGGCCGCAGCCGAATCGTGTGGGACCTGCTGCGTCGGGCGATCGATCAGCGTCGCCACGGTACCGCCGGACTGCGCCGGCGCCGCCAGTGCCTCCCGCGCGGCGGAAACGAGCTCGCGCCCGGACTGGAACCTGTCCTCCGGCGATTTCGCCAGCGCCTTCTCAAGAACCGCCTCGATCGCCGCCGGCAAGTCCGGACGCATGTCTCGAATGGGCGGCGGCTGCTGATGCACGTGCATGTACAGGAGGGCGGGCGTGTTCGCCGCGCTAAACGGCGGCCGCCCACCCAGCGTCTCGTACAGCAGCACGCCCAGCGCGTACAGGTCCGTCCGGTGATCTACCTGATCACCGCGCGCCTGCTCGGGAGACATATACTCCGGCGTTCCGATCACCATGCGGGTGGACGTGAGCTGGGCACCCTCAGACGCTCGGGCAATGCCAAAGTCGTTGAGCGTCAGCGCATCGCCAGATTCCACGAGGATGTTCGCCGGCTTCACGTCCCTGTGCAGCACGCCCTTGCTGTGCGCGAAGTCCAGCGCGTCCGCGATCTGCTCCACCATACGCAGCGCGCGCATGGGGTCAATAGGGTTTTCGCGCCGCAGGAGCTGTCCCAGCGTCTCGCCATCCACAAAGCGCATGGCAATGTAGAACGTGCCGTCCACCCGACCCACGTCGTAGATCGTGAGGATGTGCGGGTGGTAGAGATTCGCGGCGATCCGCGCTTCCTGCTCGAATCGTCGGATGATGACGTCATCCTCGGCCAGTCCGGGATGCAGGATCTTCAGGGCCACCGGACGGTCCAGGCCAAGCTGCTGGGCCTTGTAGACCGTGGCCATGCCGCCGCGACCAAGCTGGTCCACGATCACGTACTGCCCGAGCTGTCGCCCAATCACTCCGTCACCAGTCCTGAACCCCCCGAGCTCCTGGAGAGACGAGCCGCTCACCATGCGCCTCCACGGCGACGGCCTTCGCGCGATCATGATACTGGCGTCGTTGACGCCACTCAAGATCGAGAAGATGCCATCGCGCTTGCTTCACGATTTCACGAGTCTGCTACGGAACTGACGGCTGCCGCGCGATCACAGTTCCGTCCGGTCAGCTCACCTCCCTCCACAATCCGCGGAGCACGGCGTTCCAGGCTGCCATAATCCTCCCCGCGCGGTAACCGCCGCGACACCGCGAGAGGCCAGATCATCGTGTCCGATGCCCCTGTCAGGCGTCTGACCCAGTTCAGCCACGGCGCCGGGTGAGCTTGCAAGCTCAGCTCCGCTGAGCTGGCGCAGGTTCTGCGCCACCTGCCCCCGGTCATCGATCCACGCGCACTCGTCGGCGCCTCAACGTCAGACGACGCGGCGGTGTATCAGCTCGCCCCGGATTTGGCGCTCGTCGCCACGGTGGACTTCATCACGCCCGTCGTGGATGACCCGGAGCGGTTCGGCGCGGTCGCTGCCGCCAACGCATTGAGCGATGTCTACGCCATGGGCGGCAAGCCCATCTTCGCGCTCAACGTGGTCAACTTCCCGCGAGGCGAGCTGCCGCTCACGGTCCTGGAGCAGGTGCTCGCGGGAGGTGCCAGCAAGACCGCGGAGGCGGGCATCCCCATCCTGGGCGGACACAGCATCGACGACCTGGAGCTCAAGTACGGCATGGTGGTACTGGGCACCGTCAATCCGTCCAGCCTCATCACAAACGCCGGCGCCCACGAGGGCGACGTACTTATCCTCACCAAACCCATTGGTATCGGCCTGGCCACCACCGCCATCAAGGCCGGGCAGGCCTCAGACGCCGCCATCGCCGAGGCGCTCACCGTCATGACAACCCTCAACCGCGCCGCCGCCGAAGCCATGATTGAGGTCGGCTGCCATGCGGCAACGGACGTGACTGGATTCGGGCTCCTCGGCCACCTGGCGGAGATGACCCGCGCCAGCGGCGTCACGGCCAGCATCAGCGCCAGCAGCGTTCCGGTCCTGAGCTCAGCCCCGGAGCTGCTCCGCGCCGGCATGATCCCCGGCGGCACCCGCCGAAACCTGGAAGCCGTCAGTGCAAGCGTGGACTGGGATCCAATCATCCCAGAGGAGACGCGCCTCCTCCTGGCTGATGCCCAGACATCCGGCGGCCTCCTCATCGCCGTAGCTCCAGAACGCGCCGAAGAGCTCTGCCGCGAGCTCGGGCGGCGCGGCGCCCTGGTGTGCGCCACGATCGGGCAGTTCGTCGCGGGACCGGGCCGCATCCAGGTGGCCCCGTGAATCACGACGCCGCGCGGTCAACCCTCAGACTGGGAAGCCCCGCTTGACCGTCTCACCAGGAAACTGGCTCGAAGCCCCGCCCAGGCGCGAATTTGACGTACCGCTCCCACGGATGCCCCGCTGGCTCGCCCGGTGGGATCGTGCCTTCACGCTCCTCAGTGACCGCGGCCGCCTGGGGGTTCTGGCGCTGGGCTTTCTGATCGTGGCCGCCACTGCCAGCTACGTCGTTGGCGCCACTACCATGATCCTGATCTCTCGCCGCGAGAACCAGGTCGCGCAGATCATCACGATAGAGCCAACACCGCAGGTCGTCTACGAGCCAACCGTGGCCGTCGCGCCCACTCCCCCACCCCCGCCACCCACCGCTGCGCCATTGCCAGGCGTACTCCCGCGCGTCATCGTGGCCCAGGCAACGCCCGTCCCGCCACCACCCGTGACACCGCTACCCCAGACCTCACGCGGATTTGCCCCCCAGACCGGCCCAGTAGGCCCCGCGGTCCCGGAGCGACCACGCCTCGTGGCAACGGCTGAGCCAACCCAGCCCCTCTTCCGTCCGGCCACCACGCTGGTACCCACACCCGTGGCGGGCACGCCCGCCCCAACCCGGCCGGGCTCCATCGTAGCCCCCACCCGGCCCGCGGTCATCACGTCGGTCGCCACTCCAGCCGGCCAGCCGGTCACCGGCCCCACGCGGCCTGCCGCCACCACCGCGCCGGCGGCCAAGCCTACCTCTCCGCCACTGTTCAGCAATCCCACGCCACCACGGGCCACCGCCGCGCCGCCTGCGCCAACCGTCCGCCCCGCTGGCACGCCGGCGCGCTGAGCGCGCGCGTTCGTCCGTCGCTTCGACGCGGCATGCTATACTGGAGAGACCTCCTCCGACGCCCCCATGCTCGAACTGTCCTAAGGGCGCCGCGCTCCGCCAAGAGTCCTCGCTCGATCGTGCCGTTCAGGTGGGGGAGGGTCTCGATCGGGATTCGATGACGACAGCAGCCGGGCGCCCGGACCGAAACGCGCTGGGCCTTGGCGTGTGGCCGCTTACGGCGTCATCCAGCGGCCGCGTGAGCGCGTATATCCCTGTGCGCGCCGGTTTGTCGCGAGCTGTACGGTCGCGATCTTGGGAGGGGACGCCGTAGATGGAGTCATTACTCCGGGCAGTCACCGCCGCCGTTGCCCAGCTCGAGTGGCGCAGCGCCATCGACATCTTCGTCGTGGCCATCATCCTCTACTGGCTGCTCACCCTCATTCAGGGCACCACGGCCATGATGCTCGTACGCGGCATCGTCACCCTGCTCCTGGTGGGCACCGTGCTGAGCAATGTCCTGAATCTCACCGTGCTGAGCTGGCTGCTTCGGAACAGCATCCCCGCCCTCATCGTCGCCGTCCCCATCCTCTTCCAGCCGGAGCTGCGGCGCGCCCTTGAGCAGATCGGTCGCGCGGGCGGCTGGCTCCCACACCCGTCAAACCTCAGCAGTCCGGCCCACATCATTGACGTGATTGCCGTGGCCTCCCGCCGCCTCTCGGAGCGCCGTTGGGGTGCGCTCATCGTCCTCGAGCGGGAGACTCCGCTCGGCGAATTCGCTGACACGGGAGTCCTCATCGATGGCACCCTGTCCGTGGAGCTGCTGCTGAACATCTTCTTCCCCAACTCGCCGCTCCACGATGGCGCCGTCATCATCCGCGGTGATCGCCTCATCGCCGCCGGCACGGTGCTCCCTCTGTCAGACATCCACGGAACTGCCGTGCACTTCGGCACGCGCCACCGCGCCGCGCTAGGGATCACGGAGCGCACGGATGCGCTGACCATCGTCGTCTCCGAGGAGACCGGGCGGATCTCCGTGGGCAATGGTGGACGCCTGTCACCCAGCCTCGATGAGAGCAAGCTCCGTGCCAGCCTGGGCACCCTGTACAAGCCCCAGACCGCTGACCAGCTCCCCGCCTGGATCAGGGGCCGCTCTATCGCTCGGGCAAGCTGACGTTGGGCCTGCCAAGGATCGACGGCGGGCGAGCCCTGCTCGCCCTCGCCCTGGCGTTCGCCGTCTGGATTGTCGTCCAGAATGAGCAGAACCCGGATCGCACCGACGTCCCCGCGTTCTCCGTGCCCATCGAAGTCGTCAACCTCCCTCCTGGCCTCGTGGTGGTAAGCGAGAACCCCCTGACCCAGGTCCGCGTGCGCCTCCCAAGCGAAGCATGGCCCGGCCTGAGCCCGGCCAGCTTCCGCGCCACCGCGGACGCGTCCAATGCCACCGCGGGTGTGAATGAGCTCAACACCAGCGTTGAGAGCCTCTCGCAACAGGTCCGCATGGTGGAGCCCATTCCGCCGCGGGTGAACGTGGCCCTGGAGGAAGTCACCGACCGCGTCACCACGGTCAAACTCAATATCGTGGGCAACGTCCCCTTCGGCTACGCCTACTCCGCCCCACGCGTCTCGCCAGAGAACGTCACCATCAGCGGTGCGTCAAGCGCGGTCGGGCGCGTCGACGCGGTGCTGGTGGATCTGCGATTAGACGCCGTCACCGTGAGCCTCAACGGGACGTACGCCCCGCGCGCGGTGGATGCGCGCGGCGAGCTCGTGCGGTCCGTCCGAGTCGCACCGTCCACCGTGAACGTGGATGTCCCAGTCGCCCAGCAGGTCGCGTACAAAGAAGTGGGAGTACGACCCGTCACCCGGGGCAGGCTGGCACCCGGCTACGCGCTCCAGCCCGTGGAGGTGGAGCCATCAACCGCCACCGTCGTGGGGTCCCCCACTACCCTGCGGGCCGTCGAGTACGTAGAAACGGAGCCCATCGACGTGGGAGGACTCTCTTCCATCGCCGTCCGCCGCGTCCAGGTCACACCGCCGCAGGGCCTCTCTCTGCTCCAATCCCAGCCGGTCACGGTCACCCTCCGCGTGGCCCCCGTCGTGGTCAGCCAGACCCTACGTCTCATTCCCACCGCCTCAGGTCTCCCACCCGGCCTCTCGCTCGCCAGCGAGATCCCACCGGTTGACGTCACCATCAGTGGTCCCGCGCCCACGCTGCAGACACTCAGCTCCCGCGATTTCCGAGTCTTCGTTGACCTGGCCGGTGTGCGGGCTGGACGCAATGATCTGGCGCCAAGGGTGAGCCTCCCTGCACCATTCACGTTGGACAAGATTGAGCCGCCCTCCGTGACAGTCATCCTCCGTGAGGCGCCCACGCCCGTGGCATCCCCTTCCACGGGCGCAACCGGCGAGTTGATCCTGCCCCAAGCAACCCCCACCGAGCGTTAGCCCGGCCAGCCGCCACCGCGGCGCGCCGGCGCCTGGAAAGAGACCCCATGGCTCGTCCCGTAGTGGCCATCGTTGGCCGGCCCAACGTTGGCAAATCCACCCTGTTCAACCGCCTCATCGGCGAACGGCGCGCCGTCATGCACGACGTGCCCGGCACCACCCGCGACCGTCTCTACGGCACCTGCGAGTGGCGGGGTCGTGAGCTGACGGTGATCGACACCGGAGGCATCGGCCTGGAAACCGGCGAGGGACTCCTCGCCGACATCCGCGTCCAGGCCCAGGAGGCCATGGACGAAGCAGACATCGTCCTCTTCCTGGTGGACGCCGCCAGCGGCCCAGTCTCGGCAGACTCCGAAGTGGCAGACCTGCTCCGCCGATCCCAGAAGCCCATCGTCCTCGGGGCCAACAAAGCGGACGGTCTCCGACAGGAGCGGCTGGCCGTGGAGTTCTACGAGCTCGGCATGGGCGAGCCCGTTGCCCTCTCCGCGCTCCACGGCACCGGCACCGGTGATCTGCTCGACGAGATCGTGGGCCAGCTCCCGGAATCCACACCGACAGATGAGGAGGAGACAGACGTCTCGATCGCCGTCGTCGGGCGCCCGAACGTCGGCAAATCCTCGCTGGTCAACGCGCTACTCCACCGTGAGCGGTCGATTGTGAGCCCCATCCCCGGCACCACGCGCGACGCCGTGGACAGCGAGCTCAAGTACCACGGCCAGCGCATCCTGCTGATCGACACGGCAGGCATCCGCCGACGGGGCCGTGTAGAGCAGGGGGTGGAGAAGTTCAGCGTGCTCCGCGCCGTCCGCGCCATCGAGCGGGCCGAGGTGGCGGTCCTGGTGATCGATGCCGTGGAGGGCCCCACGGCCCAGGACACCCACGTCGCGGGCTACGTCCAGGAGGCGAAGAAGGGCCTCCTGGTAGCCGTCAATAAGTGGGACCTGATCGAGAAGGACAACCACACCACGCAGGAGTACAGCCGCCGCGTTCGACGCGATCTGATATTCGTGGACTGGGCGCCACTCGTATTCATCTCGGCCCTCACCGGGCAGCGCGTCACTCGGATTTTGGAGATGGCGCGCGCCATCCAGACAGAGCGCGACAAGCGCATCCCCACACCCCGCCTGATGGAGCTGGTCCGCGACGCGCTGGCAAAGCACCCGCGCACCGAGAAAGGCCGTCAGCTCAAGATCTACTACGCCACTCAGGCCAGCGTCCGTCCACCCACCTTCGTGTTCTTCGTCAACGATCCCAGGCTGGTCCACTTCTCGTACGAGCGCTTCCTGGAGAACCAGATTCGCGCCAGCTTTGGCTTCGAGGGCACCGGGATCCGATTGGTATTTCGCGGTCGCGCCGAGCGCGACTAGTCAGACGCGGCCAATAGGCCGCGGGCGCCAGGCAGATCAGGTGAACGGTGGACGCGTCAGCAGCCACTGACCGTTCGCCCTGACGACCTCTGCCCGCGATGTGCTCCGCCACGGCGCGCCTACCCGCGGCCGCACCAGGGCCTCCACATCCACCCACGCCAGCCGATCTGCCCACTCACCGGATTCCGCGCGCGCCGCGATCGACGGGCGCCCCGTCACGGCGATCCTCACGTCGTAGGAATTGCCATTCTGGATCTGGACCCAGCCGCGCAGCGAATCCCGCTGTGACGGCTCCACCCTGCTCAGCGCGGACTCCAGATCAGACCTCTGCAGATCCTCCAGGTAAGCTCGTGTGACCTGCTCGGGCCCGCGTCGCGTTCCCTCAACGAGCGGCCCGACCAGCGAGACCAGCCCCAGGCCGGCTAGCAAGACAGCCGTCAAACCCAGCATCACACCAGAGCGCACTACCAACAGCTCTTATCTTCCGTTCACAATTCCGACACGATTCGTCGGTAATCTCGACAACGGTTGCCGCCGGCGTCGGACTCGGGCAGAATGTCTTGAAGGGCGCCCAGACGAGGGATCGGAGAAGCGTATCGCATGGGGTTGACCAGGCTCGCCGTCACACGACCACTTGCCATCCTGATGCTCATTCTGGCAATCGTGCTGATGGGCGCCGTCTCCTACACCAAGCTGAAGGTAGACCGCTTCCCCAATATCTCCTTCCCCGCTGTCTTCGTCTCGCTCCCGTACGCGGGTGCCGCGCCCAGCGATATCGAAGAACTCATGGCCAAGCCCGTGGAGAACGCTATCGCCGGCCTCGCGGGAATTGACTCCATCACGTCCACCTCTTCAGAGGGCTTCCTGAGTGTCAACATACGGTTTGTTGAGGGCACAGATACCAACCAGGCCGCGCTAGACGTCGAGCGGCGGCTCGCCTCGATCCGCAATCGCCTGCCCGCCGACATCGGAGCCTGGTCCGTCACCAAGGCAGATATTCAGGCCATTCCGGTCATGAACGTCGCCATGTCCGGCAAGCGTCCACTCGGCGAGATCTACACCATCGCCACGGACAGCATCGCCCCGCGTCTCCAATCGGTGGCGGGCGTCGCTGACGTCACCATCAGCGGTGGCCTCGTGCGCGAAGTCCAGGTGAAGGTGGATCCGGATAGACTCCGCGCCTACGGGGTCACGCTCCAGCAAGTCCAGACGGCGCTGCAGCGCGAAAACCAGAGCAGCCCCAGCGGGCGACTCACGGAAGGCACGAGCTCCTCCACGGTGCGCACAACCAGCACCTTTCGAGATGTGGAGGACATCCGAAATACCAACCTCACTGCGGCCGCCGGCGGCGGCGTCGCGGCAACTGCCCAGCCCACCATCCGCCTACGCGACGTGGCCACCATTCAGGATACCTTCGCGGAGCAGACGCGTATCCAACGCTACAACGGCCAGGATGCCGTGGGCTTCACCATCACCAAGCAGGCGGACGCCAACGGCGTGCAGGTCGCGGACAGCATCACGACCGCGCTAGACCAGATCAAGCGCACACTGCCGCCAGACATCACGATGACGGTAACCAGCGACACTTCGCGTTTCACCCGACGTTCGCTGAGCGCGGTCATGAATGACCTGTACATCGGCGTCATGCTCACCGCCATCGTGCTGTTCCTATTCCTCCACACCTGGCGAAACACTGTTATCGTGCTCCTCGCCATCCCCACGTCGCTCATCTCGACCTTCCTGGTCGTCTACTTCATGGGATTCAGCCTCAACATCATCTCGCTGATGGCCCTGGCGCTCACCATCGGCATCCTGGTGGACGACTCCATCGTCGTGCTGGAGAACATCACCCGTCACCTTGAGAGCGGTGAGTTGCCGCGCGACGCCTCGCTTCGCGGCCGCAGCGAGATCGGCATGGCGGCTATCGCCATCACCCTGGTGGACGTGATCGTATTCCTCCCCGTGAGCTTCATGAGCGGCAACATCGGACGCCTGTTCAAAGAGTTCGGTATCACCATCGCCGCCGCCACGCTGTGTTCGCTCTTCGTGTCTTTCACACTCACGCCCATGCTCGCCTCGCGCTGGCTCAAGCACCACGACGGTACTGAGCCAAGCGACATATTCGCCCGATTCGGACGTCTGTGGGATCGTGGCTACGACCGCATTGCCGCCGGCTACCGACGAGTTCTGGCCGTGGGCCTCCGCGTTCGCTGGGGCGTCGTCCTGGTCGGTTTCGCCACGCTCGCCGGTACGTACTCTATGCTGCGCTTCAACATCATCGGCTCGGAGTACGCCCCGTCCGAGGATGACGGTCTCTTCAGCATCAACGTGACCATGCCAGCCGGTACCGCGCTGGCGGGCACCGACCAGGTGGTGCGCCAGATCGAGCAGCGACTGAAGCAGATTCCAGAGGTGGAAGGTGTCTTCGCCACCGTCGGCACGGGCGGCGGCTTCGGCGGCGGCTCAACGGCCTCCCGCTCCGCCAACATCAACGTTCAGCTCAAGGACAAGCACAATCGTCAGCGCTCCGTCTTCGAGATCGTCGCGGAGGCCAACCGCATCCTCCCACGCGTCCCGGGCGCCCAGATCCGTGCCCTCCCGCCGAACAACCCGCTGGCGGGCGGCGGCGGCGCCGGTATCAACATCCGCCTCCTGGGCGATGAGATGACCAAGCTGGAGGCGCTAGCCAGCCAGGTCGAGGACATCGTCAAGAAGACGCCCGGCGCCATCGGCGTCCAGAACAACGCCCAGGCACGCGACCCTGAGATCCGGGCCGTGCTTGATCGCGAACGGCTTATGGACTCCCGCATCAACGCGGACACCGTTGCTCAGTCCATGCGAATGATGGTCAGCGGCATCGTTGTTACCCAGATGCGCCCCGAGAGCGGAACCCAGGTGGATGTCCGCCTGATCGGAGCTGACAACGCCCGTGTCTCCGCCGGCCAGCTAGCCGGCGTGCCGTTCCGCGCGAACGACGGCACCATCGTCCGCCTGGATCAGATCGCCCGGCTCGTGAACGATGCCGGCCCCGCTCGCATCCAGCGAACGGACCGCCAACGCGTGGTCGAGATCTCCGCCGCGGTGAACCCCAACGCCGAGGGGGGACGCACGCTGGGTGACGTCGTGCGCGATGCTCGTGCCCAGACCAACCAGATCGCGCTGCCAGAAGGCTACCAGCTCATCTATGCGGGGCAGGTGCAGCAGCAAGAGCAGGCATTCCAGACGCTTCTCCAGGCGCTCACCCTCTCGGTGCTCCTGGTCTACATGCTCATGGTGGCGTTGTACGAGTCCTGGCTCACGCCGTTCGCCATCATGTTCAGCCTACCCGTGGCCCTGGTCGGCGCCTTCCTTGGCCTCTTCGTGACCGGCAACACCTTCAACATCTTCTCCATGATCGGCATGATCATGCTCATGGGTCTGGTGGGCAAAAACGCTATCCTCCTCATCGACTTCACGGACACGCTCCGAAAGCGTGGCATGGAGCGCACGGAGGCGTTGCTGGAGGCGGGCTACACAAGACTCCGTCCCATCATCATGACCACGTGCACCGTCGTGTTCGCAATGCTCCCGCTGGCCCTGAAGCTCGAGGAAGGCGGAGAGTCGCGCGCGCCGCTGGCCGTCGTGCTGATGGGCGGTGTGCTCAGCTCCACACTCCTGACCTTGCTGCTGGTGCCAGCCGTGTACACCCTGCTGGACGACGGCAAGATCCAGGTTGGGCGACTCATCAATCGGCTCCGCCGCGGCTCCGCTGCGCCGGCCCACGGCATGCCAGTTCCCGTGGGCGTTCCACGGGCACGGCTTCTCACCAATCCACCGCCGGCGCGGGGCGGCGCCGAGGACTGACTCCCGGCACTTCAGGTGATTCTCCCGCAGGGGCGCGATGCTGTCGCGCCCCTCTCGCATCTCAGCCGCCGTCTATCTCCAACATCGTGGGCCTCCCCCATGAGTGATAATCCCCGCCGGCTCGACGACGGTGTCCGGCCTAACGCCAACCCATGCGAGGCGAGAGCTTGAAGATCACGAACGTCACGGCCTACCACCTGCCCGGTACCCGCTACCCCTGGGTGTTCCTTCGTATTGACACCGACGAGGGCATCCACGGCATCGGGCAGGCCTCCAGCGGCCCCAACAGCGCCATCGTCGCCGCCGCGGCCGCCCGTCTCGGGCCACTACTTATTGGCGAAGACCCCAGCCGCATCGAGTACATCTGGCACAAGCTCTACGCCGGCTTCAACTCGCTAGGCTCCCACGGCTTCGTCTCCGCGCTCATCAGCGGCGTGGACATCGCCCTCTGGGATATCCAGGGCAAAGCGTTGGGCCTGCCTATCTATCGGCTCCTCGGCGGGAAGTTCCACGAGAAGCTGGTCCTCTACAGCAACGGCTGGTTCAGCGGCTGCGAGACCCCGGATGACTTCGCCCGCGCCGCCAAGGCTACGGTAGAAGTCGGCCACACCGCCCTCAAGCTGGACCCCTTCCGCCTGGGAGATGCGTATCTGTCCCGTTACGCGGCCGGCTATCCGCCGCCGGATGACCTGGTCGCCATGGACATCGTCGCCGCGATCCGCGAGACCGTGGGTCCGGGCATCGAGATCTTCATCGACGCGCACGGACGGTTCGACCTGCCCACCGCGGTCCGCCTGGCCAATCGCCTGGCCCCATACCGCATCGGCTGGTTCGAGGAGCCCGTCCCGCCCGAGAACTGGGACGCGCTGCGCCAGTTCCGCGATCGCTGCGACGTGCCCGTGTGTGTGGGCGAGCGCCTCTACACCCGCTGGCAATTCCGCCCCGTGCTGGATCAGCAGCTCACGGACTACATCATGCCGGACATCGTCCGCACCGGCGGCATCAGCGAAATGAAGAAGATCGCCACCATGGCGGAGGCCTACTTCGTGCCCATCAGCCCCCACGACGCCACCGGCCCCATCACCATGGCCGCGGGCGCCCAGGTCATGATGAGCACGCCAAACTTCTTCCGCCTGGAGATCGCCTACTCCGAGCTTCCGCGCTACCAGGAAGCGCTCTACCCGCCGCTGGACATCCACGACGGGTACTTCCACGTCTCCGATCGCCCGGGCCTCGGCCATGACCTGCGCCCAGAGTACCTGGCAACGGCGCTCCCCATCTAAGTACGGCCGGGGCTGGTGGGCATCCTCCCGCCAGCCCCATCTCGCCTCCGACCTGGCTTGACGCGGACCGCCACCCCCCATAGAATGCCCCCAATGGTCCGTGACCGCTGCCCGGACGAGCCGGCAGCCGGGGCGACCACATTCGGCTGAGGGAGGTCGGCTCGGATGTCTGATGTCGGCGCGCCGACGCCGAGTGGGAGCGGCACGTGACAGCGGGCTATCTGCTCCGCCGCGTGGCGCTCTTCGTCTTCGTGGTCTGGATGGCCACCAGCTTCATCTTCTTCCTCCCCCGCCTCGCCCCGGGCCGAGACCCCATCCGCGAGCGGCTCTCCGTCATGGCCGTCAGCGGCAGCGTCATGTCCAGCGCTATCGAGGAGATGGCCAAGGCGTACGAGGCAAAGTTCGGCCTGGACAAGCCGCTGTACGTTCAGTACTTCGCCTTCCTGGGGGAGGTCACCCGGCTGGACTTCAACTACTCCCTGGCCATGTACCCCTCGCGGGTGCTCGATCTCATCGGCCAAGCGCTGCCGTGGACCGTGGGGCTCCTGCTCACATCCACGCTGATCGCGTTCACGCTCGGGTCACTGCTGGGCGGCCTCACCGCCTGGCCACGCGCGCCGCGCTGGCTGAGCTACCTCCTCCCGCCGCTCTTCGCCTTCTCCGCCATCCCCTACTACCTCCTGGGCATCCTCCTGGTCTACCTGCTCGCGTTCAAGCTTCCGCTGTTCCCCATCAGCGGCGGCGCTCCAGTCGGCACGCTCCCCTCACTCACCCCAGGCTACATCGTGAGCGTCTTCTACCATTCCACGCTCCCCGCCCTGTCCATAGTCCTCGCCGCGATCGGCTTCTGGGCTCTGGGGATGCGCGGCATGATGGTCACCACCCAGGGTGAGGACTACATGATCCTGGCGGAGGCCAAGGGCCTGCGTGGCTGGCGAGTCTTCCTGAACTACGGCATGCGCACGGCCATCTTGCCGCAGATCACGTCGCTCGCCCTTGTGCTCGGCCACATCGTCTCCGGCGCGCTGCTCGTGGAGATCATCTTCCAGTACCCGGGAGTCGGCACGCTGCTCTACAAGGCCATCTCCGGCTTCGACTACTTCACCATCAACGGCATCGTCTTCTTCGTCATCGTGGGCGTGGGACTCGCCACGCTGGCGCTGGATCTCACCTACCACGTGCTGGATCCGCGCATCCGCCAGAGCCGAGCCTAGGAGCAGGTGTGAGCGTTTCATCCCCCCACACCGTAGGTAGCAGCAGCACCACGGCAACGGCCGTGGACGTGCCACCGCGATCACTGGCCGCGGAGCCCCGGACAGCCGCTGATATCCTGGGCTACCTCCGCAGGAACGTCCGACTTGTCGGCGGCGCGTCCATCCTGCTGGGGCTCGTCTTGTTCTGGCTAGTGGGCTCCGTCGTGGTGGACACCAACAAGGCCCGCCCCCTCTCCGCGCTCCCAGATCAGGAGCCATCCGCTCAGTTCCCCCTGGGAACGGACAGCGCCGGGCGAGATCTCCTGGCCGTTCTGATCGTCGCCACCCCCCGCGCATTTGAGGTGGGACTTCTGGCCGGCGCTGTCGGACTCACGGTCGGCGCTGTCCTGGGCTTCCTGGCCGGCTACTTCGGAGGTGTGCCGGACAACATCATCCGCAGCCTGGCAGACACGCTCCTGCCCATCCCCGCCCTGGCCGTGCTGGTAGTCATCGCCTCCGTCATCAAGACCTTGCTCAGCGTGGAGATCATGGCCCTCATCGTGGCCTCTCTGGCCTGGATGACGCCTACCCGCACCATCCGCGCCCAGGTGCTCACCATGCGCGAGCGGTCGTACGTCGAGATCGCCCGCCTCTCCGGCACCAGTGATCTGCAGATCATCTTCCGTGAGCTCCTGCCCAATCTCCTGCCCTACCTCGCGGCCAGCTTCGTCAGCGCTGTCGGCGCGGCCGTCCTGGCATCACTCGGTCTGGAGGCCCTGGGTCTCGGTCCCCAGAACGAGCCCACGCTCGGCATGACCATCTTCTGGTCCATTTACTACGGGGCACTGCTGCGCGGCATGTGGTGGTGGTGGGGCGGCCCGCTGGTAGTCATCGTCCTGCTGTTCACCGGTCTGTTCCTGGTAGCAGCGGGGCTGGACGAGATAGCGAACCCGCGCGTGCGTCGGGCGGTCTGACGCTCGCGCTATCTGTAAACGAGCACACTGGTCAGGGACCAATCTCAACTCGCAAGGGAGCGTAGAGTCATGGACCACGCAGCGTCTGATCGGCCCGGCCTTCGGAGCCGCCGAAGATTTATCGCTACCAGCGCGGTGGGCTTCACCACCGCCCTCCTGGCCGCCTGCAGCCAGGCTCCGGCCCCGCCGCCCGCTGCCCCGGCCAAGCCCGCGGACGCGCCGAAGCCGGCCGAGGCCGCCAAGCCCGCTGAAGCCGCGAAGCCGGCTGAGGCTGCTAAGCCCGCCGACGCCGCCAAGCCCGCCGAGGCCGCCAAGCCAGCGGCTGCTCCTGCCGCGGCCGGCCAGGTGGCGCAAGTCCCGCGCGGCCGCACCATGGTCTCCGCTGGCCTCGGCGGCGAGCACCCCGGCGCCTTCACGGACATCGACAATTTCAACCAGTACCTGCCAGGCCTCTCGCGCAGCGGCTTTACCCAGGCCGGTACAGAAGGCCTCTTCTACTACGCGCCCCTCACGGACAAGTTCACCCCCTGGCTGGCTGAGAGTTTCCAGTTTGGGAGCGACTTCACGGAAGTCACGGTGAAGATCCGCAAGGGCGCGGCCTGGAGCGATGGCACACCGTTTACCGCCAAAGACGTCGCCTTCACCTTCACCATGCTCGCCAGCGACCCCGCCCTGCTGAACGGCGCGGACGTGAAACGCCAGGTCAAGAGCGTGGAAGCCACAGACGACCAGACCGTCAAGTTCGTCCTGACCTTCCGTAACCCGCGCTTCGTCTTCGACATGCTCACCTTCCGCGCGGACATCGCTCTGCCCATCGCTCCCGAGCACGTCTGGAAGGGCCAGGATCCCAAGACCTTCAAGAACTACGACCCCGCCAAGGGCTGGCCGCTCACCACCGGCCCCTACAAGCTCGTGGCCACCAACGTAGAGCAGAAGCTGTGGGACCGCCGCGACGACTGGTGGGCAAAGAAGATCGGCTTTGCCGAGCTGCCCAAGGTGGAGCGCCTCATCTTCCTTCCGGGCATGAACGAGATCACCATGGCCCAGAAGATGATCGCCAACGAGATCGACATGGCGTTCTCCTTCACCCCCGGAAACCTCAAGGCCGTCCAACAGCAGAACAAGAAGATCATCACCCACAGCGACAAGCCACCGTACGGCTTCCTAGACTGGTGGCCCATTGGACTGGGGTTCAACACCCTGAACAAGCCGTTTGATGATCCGGAGATCCGTTGGGCCATCAGCTACGCGCTGAACCGCGATCAGATCGTCAAGTTCGCGTTCCAGGAGTACAACGCCACTTCACTCCTGCCGTTCCCGCCGTTTGCCGGCCTCAAGCCGTACCTGGATGCCGCCGGGCCGCTCCTCGAGAAGTACCCCACCAACCTCTACGATCCCAAGAAGACCGAAGAGATCATGACTCGCAAGGGGTACAAGAAAGACGGTCAGGGCATGTGGGTCGGCGCGGACGGCCAGCGCGTCGCCATCCCCATCATCACCTTCCCGCAGCACCCGTCCACCACGCCGCAAGCGCCCATTGTCACCGAGCAGCTCCGGCAAGCCGGCTTCGATGCCAGCTTCCAGCTACCGGCCGACTACTCGGCCCGCATCCGTACGGGTGAGGCCAAGGCCTTCATCTTCGGCCACGGCGGCAGCATGAAGGAGCCGTTCAGCACGTGGGACCGGCTCTACCACATGCGGCACTTCAAGCCCACCGGCCAGGACAACAACAACCAGAACCATTACCGCTGGCAGAACAAGGAATTCAGCGACATCGTAGATCAAATGGGCCAGATCGCGGAGGATGATCCAAAGCTCAAGGACCTCTGGCTCAAGTCGCTGGAGATCTGGCTCAAAGAGCTGCCAGACATCCAGCTCGTCCAGACCATCATCTCCGTGCCCATGAACACCACGTACTGGACCGGCTGGCCCAGCGCCCAGGACCCATACGTGCACGAGGGCTTCTGGCACCGCAACGCGCTCCACATGTTCCTGCGCCTGCAGCCCGTCAGCTAGCGCGCATCTCGCTCGACCCACCTGGGAGCCCCGCTTCGACGAGTTCGGGGAGGGGCTCCCAGGATTTCGCAGACAGACGCGCCGCTACCGCTCCCGGAGCATCCACCACAGGTGCGGCCAATCCGCGCTGGGCACGGCGCCCACAGCCCGCGCTGGGCCCGCGGTGCTCCGCCCCTCCACCACGTACCGCGTCAACAGTGCCGTCAGTTCTGCCACCACTTCCGGCCGCTCCGCCTGAAGATTGCGCCGTTCACCAATATCCGCGTCCAAATCGTAGAGCTGGATCGCCGGCAGCCCGCCGCGATCCTCATCCGACCAGCGCGGCCCCTCGCGCCCTCCGGACCACGGACACATCTCCAGCTTCCAGCGGCCGCGCCGGATCGCGAACGAGCCGTCGAATGAGTGGTGGATCGTCGCCTCACGCATCGATGGATCCAGCGTGCCACCCGTCCACATCCCCAGATGACTCACGCTATCTTCGCCCGCGTCTGGCGGCAAGTCCACACCCACGATCTCCGCGCACGTAGCCAGCAAATCGGACAGGCACACCGTCTGATCCAAGACCCCGCCCGCCCCGATGACCGCCGGCCAGCGCGCCAGCAGCGGGATGCGGTGCCCACCTTCCCAGATGTCGAACTTGTGCCCGCGATACACGTAGCTGGGATGGTGTCCAAGCTCCGCCAGCTCCGCGAAGCCTGCGTTCGGTGAGCTGCCGTTGTCGGAGGCAAACATCACGATCGTGTCGTCCGCCACTCCCAGCCTATCCAGCGCATCCAGAATCTGCCCCACCAGGTGGTCGATCTGCAGGCAGAAATCGCCGTACTCGTTCGTGCCGGATCTGCCCTGGAACTCGGGCGATGGCAAGATGGGCGTGTGTGGCGCCGTCAGCGGCAGGTACAGGAAGAACGGGCGCTGATCCTCTGTCCATCGCTCGATGAACTCCAGCGCCTTGCTGCCGAGGGTCGGCAGCACGTCCGCATGGACGAAGTCCGCGCCCGTCGGCCCCTCACGCTGGAGCAGCTTACCCGTACCCCCTGGCACGATCCGGTCCGGCGCCGCCGTCACGCGTTCGTTCTCCACGTACACGTACGGCGGCATGTCCAGCGATGCGCTGATCCCAAAGTAGTACTCAAAGCCCACGGAGCAGGGCCCATCCAGGATCGGCCGGCCAAAGTCCACCTCGTCAGGGCGCTCGCTCATTCGAGGCCACGTCCAACCCAGGTGCCACTTCCCCACAGCGCCCGTTCGATAGCCGCTGTCGCGCAGCAGCGAGGCCACCGTCACCCGCCCGCGCTCGATCAGCGGGCCGCTATAGCCGTCTCCCACACCCTCCTTCAGCGACGAGCGCCAGCAATACCGCCCCGTCAAGATGCTGTAGCGGGAAGGCGTACACACCGCGGAGCTTGCGTGAGCATCGCGATATGCCACGCCCTCCGCCGCCAGGCGATCGATGTTCGGCGTCCGGATGCGCGACTCCGGATTGAGGCAGGACACGTCGCCATAGCCCATGTCATCTGCCAGGATGTAGATGATGTTTGGTCGGGTTGACACCTTTGCCCTCTCGGCCGTCACTTCAACGATGCGGGTCGCCTGCACGGTCCGACCGCTTTCGTGGGTAAGCCAACGTTGATCGAGACCATGGTACTCGCCGTCGGGGAGGGCTCCACGTGGCTCGCGCTCCCGCTACCTTCGCCAAGATCCACGACGGTCTCCAGTTCCTCGGTCCCCCGGCGGGCACTTCCCACCCATCCGGCAGTGATCCACCGTCCAGGGCCACCGCGCAGCGCCAATGGAAATGCGTATCACTGAAAGCGTGAAGTGCAGACGCGAGGACTGTAGCGGGACCAGGCCTCACGCAACGCAAGCGCGGCTCCCGAAGCCAGAACGACCCCAAGCGAGGTCAAGCAGCGGCGCCGCGGCACGAGATCTTCAACAAGACAACCCCCCAAATTCGGGACATTCGACAAGTACCCACCTCTTAAGGTCACCCTACGCTTTCCCCAGTCAGAGGCGGGTGCTCCGGCGTGAGAGCGTCTGATCTTCTCGTACGCATCGGTGATGCCACCTTCCTGCTGGATCACGCTGGCAGCGTGTCCGGGTGGAATCCGGCTGCCGAGCGTTTGCTCGGATACAGCCGCGACGAGGTGCTCGGCCGACCGTGCAGCGATGTCTTGCGCTGTACAGATCTCTCCGGCCGCCCACTCTGTCTCACGGATTGTCTCCTTACGGACGCCATTCTGAAGGGGAAGCCGTCACCAGCGGTGGAGCTCCTGGCGCGGCACCGCGACGGGCAAGTGCTTCAGGCCGGCGCAAACGTGGCGCCGGTCAACGGAGAGGTCGATGCGCGGGCGCTGGTGATGCTCCGGCCATCTGCCTCTGGCATCATCGCCACCTCCTCCGACCCTCGGTCGCCGGGCGAAGTCGACCTCGCCGGCAGCCTTGAACGCCTCCGCATAGTGACCGGGGCAGATGCCGTCGAGCTGTTTCTCGCGGCGCCGCGCGGGGAGGCACTCGTCCTGGCAGCCCATCGCGGCAAGTCGCCGCGCGCCTTCAAACAGATCCTCTCGTTTGAGCCGGGTCAGGGATTCCCCGGCATCGTCGCGCAGACGGGCCAACCCCTCCTGAGCGTCGATCTCCAGCACGATGATCGCTACCTCCGCAGCGCCGTCAAACGGAGCGGCTTCCGGACCTACCTGTGCGCCCCAGTCTGGGGGAGCTCAGGGGTCATCGGCAGCCTGAACCTGGCTTCACGTCGCAAGTCGGCGGCACTGACACAATATCTTCCCTACCTCACGACATTCGCGCGAAACCTCGGCCTTGCACTTGAGCGGGAGCGACTGCTCGCAGCCGCGAGCGTCGCTCAGGAGCCGTTCTTCCCACACGCAAGCACCAGCGAAAATCTGCGGCTTACGACGGAGCAAACCCTGCGGCGGCTGATCGAGATCGGCGGACTGGACTGCGGACTCGTGCTCCTGCGGCCCGATACGCCGGGTTCGGGTGAATTCCAGCCGTTGAGCGAGATCAACCTCCCGCGCCGAGTGCGCAGGGTGCTAGCGCGGTCGCCCGCGATCACGGCCTGTCCAGGTTTGCTCGGTGAGACCTGCCCCGCGTTGTCGAGCAGTTCCAGCGTAGTGCATCCGCTGTGTGAAGCACTGCGCCACGAGCTCGCAACCGCGGTATACGTTCCGCTCTCCACCGCGGGCGAAGTCCTCGGAGCCGTGGTGATCGGAAGTCGCGCCCGCGACTCGCTTCCCGCGGCACGCCTGAACGACCTGCACGCGGCAATTGGGAGCGCCGCGGTGGTACTCCACAACGCCCTGTTGCTACGGCGCGACGAGCTACGGCACGCACTGCCGAGCACGGAGGTCGCGGAACGGGGGCCTCACGTGACCCCAGACTCCGCTCCCTGCTCCGCCAACCCCGAGACTGCCGGCCAGGGCGACGTACCGTTCCTGGACCTACGCTGCTTCGGCCAGTTTACGGTCGTCCGTGACGGGCGAACGGTGCCGGCGGAGCAGTTCACCCGTAGACCCGCGTTGACGCTCCTGAAGATCCTGCTCATGGCATACGGCAGACAGATCCATCGCGAGGAGCTGATGGAGCTGCTCTGGCCCCAGGCAGATCCGCGGTCAAGTGCCGCGTTGCTCAAGGTCGTCGTCCACAGCTTGCGGCATGGACTGGAGCCTTCCCTGCCGCGCGGAAGCCCATCCTCCTTCATCCGAACCAGCGGGCCATACTACGCGTTCAGCACCGAGTCACCGCACCGCCTGGATACGCGGGACTTCACCAAAGTCGCAAATCAGGGAAAGGTGCTCGATGCCCACGGGCAGCGCACCGAGGCCCTCTCAGCCTACGGCCGGGCCTGTGCGCTCTACTCCGGAGACCTCCTCGAAGACGAACGCTACAGCGACTGGTGTGCGATGGAGCGGGAGTGCCTGCGGGAGACGCTCATCAGTCTGCTGCGCAGGATGGCCCAGCTATACCGCGACGCACGCGACCTGGACGCGGCCATCGATTGCTATCGCCGCGCCCTCACCGCCGAACCAACCCTCGAAGACGTCCACCGCTCGCTCATGCAAACGCTCTGGCATGCAGGGCGCCGTGATGAAGCCCTCCGTCAGTATCGAGATTGCCGGGCCGTCCTGAAGCGCGAGCTCGACGTATCTCCCGCGCCCGAGACAGAGGCGCTTCGGCATCAGATCAGCGCCCACGCCGGTTCGTCGTCCGTTCCGGCACCCCGCTAGACCGCGAACTATCTCGCGATTCCGTGTAACCCGCCTGTAATTCGGGCTCGCCAGAATCAACCTGACTGTCTGGCCGCTTGAGTTCCTGACTGATGGGATGTGGCGGTGCGACCGAGCGAAACAAGTTCGGACGTGTCTTTCGTGATTCGACTCTGGGTTGAAAGACGTGCCAGGGCGGCGACGCCCCAGTGGCGCTTCCGCGTCCAGCACGTCCAATCCGGCGAAGCAGAGTACGTCCGCGGCGTGGCTGAGTTGATGACGTTCGTTGAACGCGTGTCAGGTCTGCCCGCGCCAATTACCGAACCCGCCGCCCCATCACGCGCCGGCCGAGAGTCGCGAGGGCGGACACGCCATGCCACGGAGCTTGAAGCAGTCCAGCCGCGGGAGGACAACATGCAGCGCCGGAGGGTGCCTACCCGGAATCCACAACAGTTCCGGTCAACCGTCGTGGGGGTCGCCATCGCGGCGGGTCTGCTACTGACGATGGGCGCGCCGCCCATAGCCGCCGCGCCGACTAACCAGTCTGCCCAGGAAGGGCAGCAGATATTCCAGCAGACCTGCTCCGCCTGCCACAGCATCGGTGGAGGAGCGCGGGTCGGCCCGGATCTTCAGGGCGTCACGGGGCGGCGTGAAGCCGCCTGGCTCAAGGTCCACATTCAGACACCCTCCGTCCACCACGCGCAGAACGACCCAGTCTCGGTAGCGAACCGCGAAAAGCACGGCCTTCCCATGCCAGACCTCGGACTCTCTGAACAGCAGGTGGCCTCCGTGATCGCCTCGCTCGGAGCGGGATCCACCGCGTCCGCGGAGGCACCCCCGCTCTATCTCCCCACGCTGGCGACGGCCCTGCTCGCCCTTGTGGCACTGACGTTTGTGGGGCTCAAGGCAGGCTCGAAGCAGGTCGAGGTGAGGTCGTGAAGAGTAAGTGGTTCAGTATTAGCAAGGACTCCCGGTCCTGGGAGGACTTCTACCGGAACAGGTGGTCGTACGACTACAGCGTCCGGTCAAGCCACGGCGTGAACTGCTCGATGGCCTGTAGCTGGGAGGTCTTCGTCAAGGACGGTTTGATCTGTTGGGAGCTCCAGAAGACCGACTATCCGCAGATTGACCCTGACGTGCCGAACGTCGAACCCCGCGGCTGCCAGCGGGGCGCCACAGCCTCCTGGTACCCCTATAGCCCGCTCCGACCGAAGTACCCGTACATCAGGCGGGTGCTCTGGGACTACTACGAACAGGAGCGCAAGCAGGGCCGGGACGCCGTGGAGGCCTGGGCCAACATCATCGAAAACGACGAGCGCGCCCGCGCCTTCAAGTCCGCTCGCGGCAAGGCCGGCTGGAAGCGGGTCACCTGGGACCAGGCAGCCGAGCTCATCGCGGGGGCGCAGATCTACACCATCAAGAAGTTCGGCCCGGACCACATCGCCAACTTCTCTCCGATTCCGGCGATGAGCTTACTGAGCTTCATCTCGGGGCACCGCTACAACAACCTGATGGGGGGGATCTACTGCAGCTACTACGAGTGGTACCACGACCTACCCCACGTGTCTTCGTCCATGTTCGGCGATCAGACGGAGAACTGCGAGAGCTCCGACTGGTACCACGGCACCTACTGGGTGGTGGCGGGATCCAACCTGAACATGACCCGCACCGCCGACTGCCACTTCCTCCCAGAGGCGAAGTACCGCGGCAGCAAGATCGTGGTGGTCTCTCCCAATTACTCGGACGTGGCCAAGTACGCGGATCTCTGGGTGCCCCTCGTTCCGGGCAGCGATGGCGCCTACTTCATGGCGTGCATCCACGTCATCCTCAAAGAGTTCTACGCGGACAAAGAGACGCCCTACTTCACGGACTACGTCAAGCGGTACACGAACCTGCCGTTCCTGCTGGTCCTCGAGCCAGACGGCGACAAGTACCAGATGGGCCGATTCCTCAGGGCGTCGGACCTCACGGACTACGCCGCCGAGGAAAACGCCGACTGGAAGCTCATCATGGTCGACGGCGAGCGCAAGCTGCACGTCCCGACCGGGTCGATCGGCTTCCGCTGGGAGAAGGAGCCCACCGGCAACTGGAATCTGCAGCTCAAGAACGCTGTGACCGGCCAAGAGTTCGACCCGCTGCTAACGCTGCTCGACAAGGAAGACCAGCGGGCCATGGTCTCCTTCAGCGATTTCACCAACACCTTCAGCATCTACATGGGCCGCACGCCAAACAAGACCCAGTCGGCCACGGAGATTCTGAGAGAGGTTCCAGCCTTCAAGCTGGTCGGCAAGGACGGCCGCGAGATACTCGTGACCACCGCGTTCGACTTGCTGATGGCGCAGGCGGGCGTGGGCCGCGGCCTGGGCGGTGATTACCCGGTCGACTACGACGATCCAAAGCCGTACACCCCGGCCTGGCAGGAGTCACAGACCGGCGTGAGCCGGAACCTCGCGATCCAGGTCGGCCGAGAGTTCGCCGAAAACGCGGAGAAGACCCGCGGCAAGTCCCTCTTCATCACCGGCCCCGGGCTGCAGCACTGGTACCACGGCGCTTCCATGTACTACCGCAACGAGGCGGTGATGCTGGCCCTCTGCGGCTGCAACGGGGTGAACGGCGGCAACTTCAATCACTACGTCGGCACGCAGCACACCCGGCTGAACGCCGCGTTCGTGAACCTCAGCGGCGCCCTGGACTGGCAGAGGCCGCCGCGGCTCATGAACTCCACCTCGCTCTGGTATTTCCACACCGGACAGTGGCGGTACGACGGCATGCCGCTGGACAGCCAGTGGGCCACCGGCGCCACCAAGCTGCCCAACTACAACCACGCCGCGGATATGAACTCGCTCGCCGTCCGCCTGGGCTGGCTCCCCTTCTTCCCGCAGGTGGACAAGAAGAACCCCCTCAAGCTGTATCAGGAGGCTGTTCAGGCCGGCTGCAAGACCGACGCAGAGGTGAAGCAGTGGATCGCTGACCAGTTCAAGGAGGGCAAGCTGAACTTCGCCCTCAATGACGTTGACGCGCCCGAAAACCAGCTCAAGGTGCTCACGGTCTACCGCGGCAATCTGATCGGCACCAGCATGCGCGGCCACGAGCTGGCGCTCAAGCACTTCCTGGGAACCCACCACAACTCCCTCTGGGAGAACGAGCCGGCCAAGGGGCTGGTGAACGAGATCAACTGGCGCGAGCCGTCGCCCGAGGGCAAGCTCGACCTCATGGTGAATCTCAACATCAGAATGGACTCAACGGCGCTCTACTCGGACGTGGTGCTGCCCGCGGCCTTCTGGTACGAGAAGTACGACGTGACGTTCGGCGACATGCACACGTTCGTCCACCCGCTCACTCCGGCCACGGACCCTCCGTGGGAGACCAAGCACGACTGGGTGGCGTTCCAGCTCATCGCCCAGAAGTTCTCCGAGCTGGCGAAGGATCACTTCCCAGAGCCCATCAAGGACGTTGTCTTCAAAGCCCTCTGGATGGACAGTCCAGACCAGCTCGCCCAGCCCCTGGGGGAGGTCAAGGACTGGCGCCGGGGAGATGTCGAAGCCGTTCCCGGCAAGACGTTCCCGGACATCGCCATCGTGGAGCGCGACTACACCAAGGTCTACGACAAGCTCGTCTCGCTGGGCCCGGACGTGCACCACTACGGCTCGAAGGGCCAGTACACGGACCTCACGCCCATCGTGGAGGAGGAGCTCAAGAACAACCAGGCGCTCACCGTCAAAGACGGCAAGGTCTACTTCGAGAAGCCGGAGCAAGCTTGTGAGCTCATCTGCCAGATCTCTCCCGAGTTGAACGGACGTCTGTCCGAAATGTTCTTCAAGGAGATGGAGAAGAAAGTGGGGCTGCCGCTGGCGGACATGGTCGAGCCCGTCAAGCAACGGCGGGTGCACTACCGGGACATCATCTCGCAACCACGGCGGATCCACACCACGCCCCAGTGGAGCGCCATGCTGTTCGATCCGGCCACCGGCAAAGAGCGGACGTTCGGTCCCTGGACCATGAACGTCGAGCGGCTCAAGCCCTGGCACACGCTCTCCGGACGCCAGGAGCTCTACTACGACCACCAGGGCCTCCGAGAGCTCGGTGAGGCGCTCCCCACCAACAAGCCACCGCTGGACATGGTGGCCATCGGCGACATCGTTCCAGACAAGGCCGAAGCCAAGTCAAAGGTGTTCCGGTTCATCACACCGCATGGCAAGTGGCAGATCCACAGCTCCTTCCGAGACCACTGGCCGATGCTGCAGTTGTCCCGCGGCGGCCCGACCGTGTGGCTGAACCCGGACGACGCGGAGGAGATCGACGTCAAGGACAACGACTGGGTGGAGATGTACTGCGAAAACGGCATCGAGGTCGTGCGTGCAGTAGTCAGCCACCAGGTTCCACGAGACATGGCCATCACCTACCACCAGGTCGAACGCCACGTCAACGTGCCCTTCTCGCCGCTCGCCAAGAAGCGCGGCCTCTCAGACCTGCGCGGGGGCAACAACAACGCCACCACCCGCATTCTGATGAACCCTCACACCATGATCGGCGGCTACGCGCAGTTCAGCTACTACATCAACTACTGGGGGACGAGCCCCTCTGAGCGCGACCACGGGGTGCTTATCCGCAAGATGCCGCTCGACTCGAAGAAGGGCGCGATCTATCGGGAACAGGACCTCAGCCTGCTACCGCGGGCGTAGGGAGGACGGAGCCTTGCGAGTCAAAGCCTCATACAGCATGAGCTTCAACCTGGAGAAGTGCATCGGCTGCAACACGTGCACGGTCGCCTGCAAGAACATCTGGACCAATCGCGAAGGCGCCGAGTACATGTGGTGGAACAACGTCGAGACCAAACCCGGTATCGGCTACCCCATGCGCTGGGAAGACCAGGACCTGTGGAAGGGCGGATGGATCGAAAAGGGAAACGAGCTCACGCTGCGCTACGGCAGCAAGTTCTATCAGCTCGCCAACCTCTTCTTTAACCCGCACACGCCACAGATGGCCGACTACTACGGCAACGACGTCTACAGCTTCACCTTCGAGGACCTGCAAAAGCCCGAACAGCTCACGCAGCAGCCCGTGGCCAGGCCGAAATCCATGGTCTCCGGCGAGGAGGACATCCCGATCACCTGGGGCGTCAACTGGGAAGACAACGCCGGAGGCGCCAACGTCACCGGCCAGTTCGATCTGAACTTCAAGGGCATTAGCAAGCAAGAACACGAGGCCTACCTGAAGTTCAAAGACGTCTTCTATTTCTATTTGCCCCGCATCTGCAACCACTGCATCAACCCGGCATGCGTGGGTGCGTGCCCCTCCGGAGCTGCATACAAGCGCGAAGAGGACGGCATCGTCCTGATCGATCAGACCCGCTGCCGCAACTGGCGATACTGCATCTCCTCCTGCCCCTACAAGAAGCCCTACTACAACTGGTCTTCGGGGAAGATGGAAAAGTGCATTCTCTGCTACCCACGGGTGGAGGCTGGGATGCCGCCGGCCTGCTTCCACTCGTGCGTCGGCAAGATCCGCTCGTTCGGTCCGCTCTTCTATGACATGGACCGCGTCCAGGAGAGCGCCCTGGTGCCGGACCACGACCTGGTCCGCTCCCAGCGGAGCCTCATCCTCGATCCGTTCGACCCCGCGGTGATCGCCAACGCGAAGGCGAACGGTCTGGGCGACGACTGGATCGACGGGGCCCAGCGCTCACCGGTGTACCGGCTCGTGAAGAAGTGGGAGCTTGCGCTTCCGCTCCATGCTGAGTTCCGCACCCTTCCGATGCTCTTCTACATCCCGCCGCTGAGCCCGGTGCTCACCAGCGTGGGCCAATCGTCTCCCAGCGACACGGACGTCTTCGACATGGCTCAGACGGAAGAGACCTTGATAGGGCTGGACGAGCTGGACAAGTTCCGCGTGCCCATGAAGTACCTGGCCAGCCTCTTTGGGGCGGGCAACGAGGAGGTGGTAAAGCACTCGATGCGCCGCCAGCTCGCCGTCAGGCACTACCAGCGTAGCCTCCGCGTGGACAAGAAGCCAAACGTCAAGGTGCTCGACCAGGTAGGGCTGACGGAGGAGGATGCCAGGGGCATCGCCAGGGCTCTGTCGCTCTCGTTCCTCAACGAGCGGTTCGTGGTGCCAACCACCAAGCGTGAGGGCGCCGAGATCAACCCGTATACCGAGCGCGGCTTCGCCGGATTCAACGCCATGGGACCATGGTCCGCCGTCCGACGGGGGAAGGCTCGCGTCGAATCGCCCGGCTACCAGGGAGACGGCTCATGAGCGGCAATCGCGAGCTGCTTCAGGATGTCTATGCCGCGCTGGCGAACGCCTGGTGCAGCCCTCAAGACGTCGATCGCGAGGAGGTCGAGGGCGCGCTGAGGGCGTCGCTCTCCCGCTGGGAAACCGAGGATGGCGAGGAGACAGCGCTGCTGAATCGATTCCTCGACTCCGCCATATCTGAGGTGGATTACGTAGAGCTGTTTGAGCTCAATCCACGTTGTCCGCTGTATCTGGGAAGCCATTCGTTCGAGGAGCCCCAGACCTGCGCCCAGGGGGCGCTCTCCGATCGAAACGGCTACATGACTGAGCTGAAGGGAGTCTACGGTCACCTGGGGATGTCCCCAAACGGCCGCGAACTGCCGGACTACCTGCCGCTGATGGTGGAGTTCCTCGCGCTGACGGCCGGCTCCGACGATCCAATCAGGGAGAAGCTGCTTCGGGAGTACATGCTCCCTTACCTGCCTGCCATGCGCACACGACTTACAGAGATCAAGACGCCCTACGCGGACCTCCTGGATCTCCTGGAGCGCGTGATGCGCGTGGACCTTGAAGCCCATGCGAGGGTGGCGAGCCATGCTTGACCAGTTCCTTTTCGTCGCGCTGCCCTATATCGCGATCCTCCTATTCATCGGCGGACCCGCCTATCGCGCGTTCACCGGTGCCAAGACCGCCTATCGGGGCAAACTGGCCTGGAGTGCGCGCGGAGACATGCTCTGGACTACCCGTTCAACGGGCTTCTTCGGGCGCGCCTCCATTGGGCCCGCCGTGCTCTGTATCCACTGGGGTCTCATCGTCATCATCGTTGGACACATCATCGGGTTCATCGGCGGCGCTTACGGGTTGTCGCAGTGGGTGGACTTCTTTCGATGGAGTGGAACGATCGGCGGGATCCCGCTGCTGTATGGCGCCTCCTGGGCATTGGTACGGCGCCTGATGTCTCCCCAGCTACGTGCCATGAGCACTGGGGAGGACCACATCGTCCTGCTGTTCCTCATCGCGTCGTCCGGGCTGGGGCTCTACCAGTCCGTCATCAACATCGCCTTCGGAACCTCGTTCGCGGTCGGCCCCTGGCTGGCGGGGCTATTCACGCTCCAGCCTGATAGCGCGGCGATCGCGGGTGCCCCCCTCCTGGTCAAGCTGCACATGATCGTGAACTTCGTGTTTCTGGCCTACGTGCCGTTCACCAAGCTCGTGCACATGTTCAGCTACCCGTTCTCTTACACCACCAGACCTTACATCTCAATGCGGAGCTACGCCGGGCTGAAGCGCTGAGCGTGCGGCACAAGCGGGAGGTGACATCCGTGCCGTTCTCTAACTTCTTCCGCCCTGAAAACAGGGTCCTTTACCTCGCCTTCGCCGCGTTCACGCTGGCATTCGCCGTATGGATGATGTACGGGGTGCTGGGGCTGCCCATACGCCGCGAGTTCGGCCTCAATGACACCCAGCTTGCCTGGCTGCTCGCGGCGAGCGCGCTCGGCGGCGCCCTGCCGCGGGGGCCGATCGGCCTCCTCACTGACAAGCTCGGTGGGCGCGTGCTCTTCACCGCGCTGCTGCTGGTCGTGGTGCCAGGCGCGGTCATGGCGAGCTACGCCCAGACCTACGGGCAGCTTCTGCTGCTCGCGGTCTGGACGGGCCTTTCTGGCAACACCTTCGTCGTCGGCATCGCCTGGATCTCCGCATGGTCCCGGAAGGAGAGCCAGGGCTACGCCCTGGGCGTGTTCGGCGCCGGCAACGTCGGAGCCTCCGTCACGAAGTTCATCGCCCCGCCTGTGTTGGCCTTGATCCCTGCAGGCTACATCGCTGGCGTCATCCCCGGCGGCTGGAGACTCATCCCACTCGCGTACGCCGTCATGCTGCTGGTCATGGCGGTCGTCCTCTGGGCCGGGTCGCCCGCGCCCGACCGGAAACCGGCCGCGGCCAGGAGCTTCAGCTCGATGCACTGGCCGCTGAAGACCATGAACGCCTGGCGATTCTCCTATTACTACAACGCCGTGTTCGGCGCATACGTCGCGCTTTCCCTCTGGCTTCCCAAGTACTACGTCGATACCTTCAACGTCGATCTCACCACGGCAGCGTTGTTGACCGCCACCTATATCTTCCCGGCCAGCCTCCTGCGCCCCCTGGGTGGCATCTTCTCGGATCGCTGGGGCGCGCGGCGGTCTACCGATGTGTTTCTGCTCGTGATGATCGCGTCCTGCGCGCTGATCTCTTACCCGGGCTTCGTGCGGTCGCCGTACGTATTCGGGGCAATCGTCTTCATCCTCGGCTGTGGGATGGGGATGGGCAAAGCCTCCGTCTACCGCTATGTGTACGACTACTACCCCCGGGACGTTGGCGCGGTTGGCGGCCTCGTCGGCCAGTTCGGCGCATTCGGCGGGTTTATCTTTCCGCCGGTGTGGGCGTATACGCTGGGGGCAACCGGGTGGCCAGAGACCACCTGGATGGTGCTCCTGCTCGTCTGCCTGAGCTGCTACATCTGGCAACTGGTGGTTGCCAGGAGAGAACAGCGGGCGGAAACGGAGGGTCGGCTCTACGCCGGCCGGGCCCAGACCACCCTGGCAGCGGCATCATGAGCGCGTCAGCAACCTGGCTCGAAACCTGGCAGCCAGAAGACCAGGACTTCTGGCAGCAGACCGGCCGGAGGATAGCCTACCAGACCATCACGATCACCACGGCCAGCCTCATCCTCTCGTTCGCAACCTGGTTCGTGATGAGCGCCATCGTCGTCCGCTTACCGCAGATCGGCTTTCAGTTCACCACGCTTCAGCTCTTCTGGCTCGGTGCCATGCCCGGCCTGGCCGGCGGCACGCTACGGCTGATCAACACCTTTCTCATCCCCATCTTCGGCACCCGCCACGTGGTGACTCTGACCACGCTGTTGAAGATACTCCCCTCGCTCGGCCTGGGAGTGGCAGTGATGAATCCAGACACGCCCCTCTGGGTCTTCATCGCACTGTCACTGGCGCTGGGCCTGGGCGGCGGCGATTTCTCGTCGTACATGCCCAGTACCAGCCTGTTTTTCCCGCGGCGTCTGCAGGGCACGGCGCTGGGCGTTCAAGCTGGCGTGGGCAATTTCGGGGTGAGCCTTACCCAGCTCGTGGCGCCCTGGATCATTGGTTTCCCCATCCTCGGGAGCCTCCTCGGCGGCCCCCAGGTCTTCAGTAGACCAGGTCGCGCGGCGGAGAGCATCTGGCTCCAGAACGCCGCGTTCTGGTTTGTCCCGTTCCTGATCGTCCTTGGAATCCTCGCCTGGATCTTCCTGCGGAGCGTCCCGGTTCGCGCCACGCTATCCCAGCAGCTCGACATCTTCAAAGACCGGCACACCTACTTCTGCACCATCACCTACGTCATGACCTTCGGCTCGTTCTCAGGTCTCTCCGCGGCGTTTCCGCTCATGATCAAGGCGCTCTACGGGGACTTCCCAAACGCACCCGACCCGCTCACCTACGCTTTTCTCGGCCCCCTGGTGGGGTCCGTCATCCGGATCGTCATGGGCTTCCCATCAGACCGCTGGGGCGGCAGCATCTTTACCCAGATCGCCGGCGTCGGGCTGATCGGGTGCAGTCTGATCCTGATCTTCGGTGGTTACCTCACACCGGCCTCGCTGGGGCAGTTCCCAGCCTTCGTCGTATTGATGGTGCTCCTATTTCTCTTCAGCGGCATTGGCAACGCGTCCACCTTCCGGCAGTACCCAATCATCTTCGCGCACTCCCCCCGGCAGGGCGCGGGCGTGCTTGGATTCTCCGGGGCGATCGCGGCTTACGGGCCGTTCATCTTCTCCGGCCTGATCGGCACTTCCATCGCCCAGACAGGCTCGTCAGTAGCCTTCTTCTGGGGGGCGATCGCCTTCTGGTGCTTCGCCTCCGCCCTGAACTTCTGGTGCTACACCCGCCCGGGCAAAGGACGCTGGGATTTCGGCTCCACCTGGGGCACCTGGTGGGACGCGCGAACGAGCGACGGCCGCCTACACGCTTAGGCGCCGTTCGCCACGGCAGCGGTTGCCGCTGGGGCGCCACCGAAGACGGCGGCGCCCCAGCGGCCTTACACGCTTGATGTCCTTGGGACGGTACCCCTACGGCCGCACCCAGGTCTCAGACCAGGCCAGGCAGGCGCTGCTGCTGGGCTTGTCGCCGCGCATCATCGGCAGCGGCCGGCCGGCCGCCACTCGTTCGTTCACGGTCACCTGGGCCCGGCCAGCCGGGATGAAACAGCTATAGACGCCGTGCGGCCGCCCGGGCACGCTGCCCGCCGCGACTGTGAGCATGAACGGCTCGCCAAAGTCGTACCACGTCAGCGCGATGGACTCGTCAGCCGAGCCAACGCTCTCCGTCCAGAACGTGCGGGCATCTCCCGTTCTGGAGAAGACCGCGTCAATCACCGGCAAGTCCTGATTCGCAAACGGCTTGTGCAGCAGCGACTCAATCTCGCCCTGCAGCCACCGGGTCATCGCGATGTTGTCTGAGTAGATCCGCACCTCGCCGTCCGTAAGGTCGCTCTGCAGGAAAAGCACGTGCCCAGCCCCACCGGGGCTGTAGAGGATGCGCCAGTGGCTGGCGCGGGTCAGCTCCGGGCTGCCCTCGGCCGCGTGCAGCCGGATGAACGAATTCTCGCCGGTCAGTCGAACTTGATTGGGATCGGTGTCGGGCATGATCAGCCTCCGCATCGACGCTGGTAGCCGCAATGGCCGCTCCAGTATATCGGCGCCGCCTGGGATCAGGCGCGACGAGCTTAGCAAACCAACTCGTCGGCGGGGGATGGACAACGCTAGAACGCTGGCGGCAGCTCGCGGGGGAGGCCCACTGCAGGGAACAGCTCCGGGTTGACGAAGCTGACCATCTCCTTAACTCGCTCGCCGGTGGCGTCCAGCGTGAGCACCACGAGGTCAAGCGCGGTGTAGTTGCCATCGCCGCGGGGGCGGTACCAGTAAGCGAAGCCGAGCTGGCCATTCATCGGGAGCACCCGAACGCGGAACACGCCTGGCCGGGGGTCCATCTCCCAGGAGTGCGCGAGCGCCACGCGCAACGTCTCCAGGCCCTGAAACCACGCCAGCATGGGCGGCATCATCACCACCGCGTCATCGGTGAGCAGCGAGAGAAGCAGCGCCACGTCACCGTCCTCCCAGGCTCGAACGAACCGCGACGCCACATCGGCGTTCTGCTGGGGAACGGTTGCTTCGAGCAGAGAGCCCCGAGCCGCGGCGATGGTAGCCCGCGCCCGCTGGAGTGCGCTGTTGACGGCGGCCACCGTGCTACCGAGCGTCGCCGCGGCCTCCTGAGCCGACCAGTCTAGCGCGTCGCGCAAAATCAGCACGGCTCGCTGCCGCGCTGGCAATAACTGGAGCGCGCGGATGTAGGCCAGGCTGATCGCCTCCCGCGACTCAGCCGCGGTTTCTGGATCGGCCGGGGGCAGCAGGTGATCGGGATACGGCTCCAGCCACGGGAGGTCCATGGCCGGAGTGCCCCACTCAGCCGGCTCGGTCCAGGCGGAAGTGATCGGCGACGCAACGTCCGAGGGCAGCACCCGCCGACGTCGCGAGCGCAGCGCGTCGAGGCAGGCGTTCGTGGCAACGCGGCAGAGCCAGGTGCGCACGCTGGCCCGACCGTCGAAGCTGCCGATCCCGCGCCACGCCCTGAGCAGCGTCTCCTGCGTGGCGTCCTCGGCGTCCAGGAAAGAGCCCAGCATGCGGTAGCAGAGCAGGTGAATGTGGCGAGTATGGCTCTCCACGATCGCCCGAAAGGCCGCTTCGTCGTTGCGCCGCGCAGCCTGGAGCAGGGCTGTCTCGTCCTGGGGCACGACCGTGGACATCTGACTCTCCTGCCCGCGATGTTGTGGGGGACCGCCCGCGGCGCTCACGGAGAAACCGACTCGAGACACCGCCGCTGACCGATGAATATCGCGCAAATCCGGCGTCTACGTAGTTGAAACTGAAAGCGCGGATTACTGGGCCGGCGAAGGAGAGAATGGTTGACCAAGGTTGGCTTCCACTGCAACACCACACTGGATGGGCACCTGGCGGCCCCCAACCGGCGCCTGGAGATGCCGTTTGGCGACGGCATGGAAGGGCTGCACGCCTGGATGTTCAAGCAGCGCTTTATCCGTGAGGCATTCGGATTCGGCGAGGGCGGAGAAGATGGCCCCAGCAACGACGTGATCCGTGAAGCGCTATCGAACATCGGCGCGACGATCGTGGGTCGCAACATGTTCGGCCCGGTGCGCGGAAAGTGGCCGGCGGAGCCCTGGAACGGCTGGTGGGGGCCCAATCTGCCGTACCACACGCCCGTCTTCGTCCTGACCCATTACGCTCGCAAGCCGCTCGCCATGGACGGAGGAACCACCTTCTACTTCGTGACAGACGGGATCGAATCCGCCCTTGCCCGGGCCCGCGCCGTGGTCGCGGAGGATCAGGACATCCTGATCGGCGGCGGCTGGAGACGCGCCAGGATGTGTGGCGTCGGCTTCATCGCGCGGCGCCGAGCGTGAAGGTAGGCAAACGAACATGGAACGGCCCGAGCGCGACCCCGCTTACGACCGGCTGGCGGTCCTCATCGGCAAGTGGATCAACGTCGGCAGAACAATACCCAGCCGCAGCGAGCCGCCGCTCGACATCATCACGAGCGACGTCTACGAGTGGCTGACCGGTCGAACCTGGGTGCTGCATACCGCCTACGGACGGATCGGCAGCATGGGCGGCGGCGCGGTCGAGATGATCGGCTACGACCGGGAGACCGGCAAGTATGCTTCGCACCTCTATGACAGTCTCGGGAACATGTCCATCCACAAGCTTACGATCGACGGAGATTCGATGGCCTGGAGAGGCCGAGGCACCAGTTGCACGGCCGAATTCACCGAGGGGGGCAAGGTGCAGACGGCGCACCACGTCCGTCTCGGCGCACACGGCAACTGGGTGCCCGCCATGGAGGTTGTCCTCACCAGAGTCATATGACGCCCCCCCTTCGCCGCTGCAATCGGGCGCGGCCGTCGTGAACTCGCGCCGTAGCACTTTCCACCGTCGTGGATACCACCCCTGGTGCGGAAGACTTGGGTGAAGGCGCCGAAGCGACGGGAGTCCTCGTTCGAGACCGAGGCAGGCCGCCGGGGCCGCTCTCGCGGCTGGCGACTTGTGCATGTCGCTGTCCGCTGGCGGTGAAATCAGGTCGCTTCTCCCCCGCGGGAGACATTGACATCGCTCGGCCGCGTGGCTATCGTGCGCGGTGGGACCAGAAGACGTGTGCACTGGTCAACGATCACGCCGCCACGCACCCGCGCCCGCAGGCTCGTGCGTCGCAACACGGCTGTCTGTGAGGAGGCGCCTGATGTCCGATGGATTGAACCGTCGGTTGAGCCGACGCAGCGTTCTGCGCACCGGAGTAGGGCTGGGTCTGGCGGTTCCAGCAACGTCGCTACTGGCGGCCTGCGGCGGCACCGCGCAACCGCCCGCGAGTGGTGGCGCGGCAACCGCGCCCTCGAAACCAGCAGAGTCCAAGCCGGCCGAGTCCAAGCCGGCCGCGCCCGCCGCTCCGCCCGCTGCCACGGCCGCACCAGCCGCCCAGACCTCCAGCACCGCGACAACGGTGGTCTGGTTCGCCGGCCGCGACACCACCGGCTACACGCCCAAGCAGGTCGAGGCCTTCAACAAGGCAAACAAGAGTATCCAGATCGACTACCAGGAGCAGGGCGCAACAACGACCGACCTGCACGACAAGTTCGTGACGGTCGCGGGCGCGAAGGACTCCAGCGTCGACATCCTCTCTATGGACGTGCCGTTCGTACCTGAGTTCGCCGCCGCCGGGTGGACGATCCCCGTCGATGAGCTGCTGCCTAAGGACGAGCAGGCAAAGTTCTTCCAGGGGACGCTCCACGGCGCTACCTACGAGGGCAAACTCTGGGGAGTGCCCTGGTACAACAACGGCCCCGGGCTCTTCTATCGGAAGGACCTCTTCGACGCCAAGGGGCTCAAAGCGCCCAAGACGTACGACGAGCTGCTCACCGCCGCCAAGGCTCTGCAAACTCCCGAGATCGCCGGCTTTGCCATGCAGTTGGCCCAGAACGAGGGTGGGATCATCAACTGGATGGAGTACCTCTGGGGCTACGGCGGAGACCTCGTAGATGACAAGCTGAATGTCGTCCTGGATAAGGGGACAGCCGGCGTCGAAGGAATGCAGAAGATCCTCGACTTCGTCTACAAGGACAAGATCCTCCCGGAGGCCGCCCTCCAGTTCAAGCTCGGTGCCGACGTCATGAACCTGTTCCGAAGCGGCAAGGTCGCAATGATCCGGCTCTGGTTCTCGTTCACCGGCGACTTGTACAAACCAGACTCCGGGCTCAAGCCGGAGCAGTGGGCGGTCGCGCCGCTACCTTCAAAGGACGGCGCAAAGCCGGGCGCTGGCTGCCTTGGTGACTGGAACCTGGGCGTCTCCAAATTCTCCAAGAAGCAGAAGGAAGCGCTGGAAGCCATCAAGATCCTCACTGGCTTTGACCACCAGCGCATGCGTCAGCTTGATGGCGGATTCCTTGCCGCCAGGCCGGCCGTCTTCGATGACGCCGAAATCCAGAAGAAGTACCCGTTCGCCAAGTCTGCCCAGGCGTCGTTCGAGAATCTCAAGCCGCGGCCCGTTACCCCGTTCTACCCGCAGATGTCAACCGAGGCCATCCAGCCCGCCTTTGGCCAGGCCATGGCGCAGCAGATCAAGCCAGAGCAGGCCATCAAGCAGATGGCCGACAAGATGCGCGACATCCAGAAGAAGGGATAGGAGCAACGCGAGGTGAGCGCGGGGCGTTGAGTTCCGGGTCGGAGAGATGAAGCGTGGGTTGGCACGTCCGTCCCCGACGCCTTCCCGCTTGGCCCGGTCTGGCGCCCGGCGCTCGCTCTTCGAGTCTCCGGTCGTCATGGAGAAGCGCTAATGGCAACAACGGCGCGTCTGACAGAACGCTCGGCAGTCGCCGGCTTGTGGGGGCGACGCGGTGCACAGGCGCGCGCGGACGCGCGCCTCGGCCTGCTGCTATCCACGCCAGCGATCCTGACGATCCTCCTGATCGCGATCGTCCCGCTGGCGGGCACCGTTCTGGACAGCCTGTACCGGATCAGCCTGCGGTTCGAGAACGCGGCTCGGCCATTCGTCGGTCTGGACAACTACCTGGCTGCCCTGAACGACGAGAACTTCACCAACGCGCTCTGGGTCACCGGGCTGATCGCGGTGGTGTCCGTGGCCGCGGAGCTGGTTCTAGGGATGATCATCGCCCTGCTCATCAATCGCGCATTTGTCGGACGGGGCATCGTGCGGGCCTCCGTGCTGGTGCCGTGGGCCTTGACCACCGTCGTGTCTGCCAAAATGTGGGCCTGGATCTATGACGGGCGCTACGGCGTCGCCAACGACCTGTTGATACGGTTGGGCGTCATCGATGCGCCAATCATCTTCCTGGTCAGGCCAGAGGTGACCATCTGGGCCATGATCGGCGCCGAGATCTGGAAGACCACACCCTTCATGGCGCTGTTGCTACTGGCCGGCCTCCAACTGATCTCGAACGACCTGTACGAGGCGGCGGCACTGGACGGAGCCAACAGGTGGCAGACGTTCTGGCGCGTCACGCTGCCCATCATGAAGCCCACCATCCTGGTTGCGCTGCTCTTCCGCACGATCGACGCGGTCCGCATGTTCGACTTGCCCCGCGTCCTCACCAATGGCGGGCCCGGCAAGTCCACCGAGACGCTGGTGCTCTACACCTACAACACGTTCTTCACGAGTCTGAACTTCGGCTACGGCTCAACTCTGGCGGTGATGATCTTCCTCATCGTCCTGCTCATCAGTTTCCTCTACATCAAGGTGCTCGGGGCCCCAACCCAGGGAGCCCAGCGGTGACCGTCTCCGTGAGAGCCGGCTCCGCGGGCGTACCGTCGTCTATTACGGCCCCGCGCCGTGGGCAGCCGCGAGAATGGATCGGCACCCTTGGCTTCTATGCGTTCGTCATCGCGTTCGTCGTCTTCTGCCTCGCACCATTCATCTGGACGCTGGTGACCTCTCTCAAAGGCCCAACGACCATCTTCGACGTGCCCATCCGCTACCTGCCTACGCCACCTGAGCTCATCAACTACTGGGAGATCTTCGCCATCGATCGCTTCCGCTGGGCCTTGCTGAACAGCTTCATCGTGGCCTCCTCGGCCACCGCGATCTCCCTGGTCATCGGCTCGTTCTGTGCCTACGCCGTCGCGCGGCTCAACTTCCCCGGCAAGAACCTGCTTCTGGCGTTGGTGCTTGCGATCGCGATGTTTCCGGGGATCGCCATCATCGGACCGTTGTTTCGGCAGTTCAACGCCTGGGGCCTGACAAACAACTACCTCGCTCTCATCCTGCCAAACGTCACCTTCACGCTCCCCATCTGCATCTGGACGCTCACGGCGTTCTTCAGCGAGCTACCGGGTGAGCTGGAGGAGTCCGCGCGCGTAGACGGCTGCACGCGGATGCAGGCGTTCTACAAGATCATGGTCCCCCTCGCGGCGCCTGGAGTGTTCACCGCGGCGATCCTCCTCTTCATCCAGGCCTGGAACGAGTTCCTGTTCGCGCGCACGTTCATGAGCTTGCCCAACAGACTGACGGCGACGGTGGCCATCGCCCAGTTCGAGGGCGCGGACATCGCCTCGCAGTACCCGTGGGGGCAGATCACAGCCGCGGCGATCGTCATCACGCTGCCGTTGGTCGTGCTCGTGCTCCTCTTCCAGCGTCGCATCATCTCCGGGCTCACCGCCGGCGCGGTCAAGGGTTGATCGCCCCGACTGCTTGAACCACCAGAAGACCAGCAGGTACACTCGACAGACCAGCGCGACACACATTCGGGCCGTAGCGCAGCCTGGTAGCGCACCTGAATGGGGTTCAGGTGGTCGGAGGTTCAAATCCTCTCGGCCCGACCACGCGGACGGGGCCTCCCCTACGGAGGCCCCGTTTTCTACGCCCGCCCGGGTCTCGCGCGCAGCAACCGGACCAGCAGCCATACCCCGATGCCGGCCACCGTCAGCGTCGTAAGCGCCGTGAGCGCGTTATTAATGTATTCCACCAGGGCAATCCAGTTCGCGCCGTACCACCAGCCCAGCGCCACAAGCTCAGCCGCCCACACGCCCTCGCCCAGAGCCGCGAACAGCGCGAATCGCCAGGCCGGGTAACCCCCCACCCCGGCCGCCAGGTTCGCTGGCAGCGCCAGTCCCGTCAGCAAGAATCGAGTGGCCAGGATAAACAAGCCGCCCCAACGCTCTAGCCGCCCCTCAACCGCTGCCACCCGCCACGGGTTCACACCGAGTCGCGGCCCGATCGACTCCAGCAGCGCAGAGCCCCCCCGCCTCGCGCCGGCGTAGCTCAGCAAGTCCCCCACCACCGCGGCACCGTACACCACGCCCGCCAGCACCGTGGGACTGGGATCCCCATCCGCGGAGAATCCCGCCGCGGCCAGCACCACCACCGTGCTCGGCAGCGGCACGCCGATCGCGCCTATCAGGACCGTGGCGCCGACCACCGGGTACGTGTAGACGGGCAGGTACGCCAGCAGCCACGCCGCGAGCTCGTTCACCGTGGCGGGCGGTCCGGGGGAGGACCCTCCGGCGGCGGTCCGCGGTGGGTCGCCTGCCATGCCTCCACCGTCTGCCGCACAACGGCCAGAACCTCCGCCTGATCCCGCCCCAGCTCAGTGGCGATCGCCTCTATCGATGTCGTGCGGTGGCTGGGCCCATCGATGCCCAGCGCTCCAAACAGCTCCTGCGGCGGCACACCAAACGCCCGTCCCACCAGCGGCACCGTCATCCACGGAGCAATCGTGCTCACGTCCGTCTGGCGCGGCGGCGGGGGCGGTCCCATCACCAGGTGGCCCAGACGCCACAGCGAACGGCCACCCCAGACGAGCATCACGATCACCAGGATCGCCAGGCCCGCGATCACGTACCACCGTCGCACCACCCGTCTCACCGCGTCACCTCAATCGGGTCTGCCAGCGCCAGTCGTGGCGAAACGGTCGTAGATGTGCCCGGCCAGCGAGGCCGGCGGTGCCGTCGGCGGCCGTGGGCCCAGCAGCGCCTCGATGTAGTCAAACACCTCGGACACCAGTGTGGACTCGTTCAGGTCCTTGAGCCAGTACGTGCGTCCGCCAAGCTGCAAGACCGCGCTGTTGCCCACGGCACACGGGCCCAGACAGCCCGTGAAGGTGAGGTGAACGCGACTTCCCAACCGGCGCCGCTCCCACTCGGTGCTCCACAACTCCGTGGCAAACGGCATCCGAGCCTTCTCCTCCCAGCCACAGCAGCAGCTCCCGTGCTGCCGAGCGCACACCAGAAGGATGCCGCGGTGCTGCGCGAGCCGGAACGTTTCGCCCCGCGCCGTGACGGAGATGGTCCTGGTCCGGGGGCGGCTCGCGCCGTCTGGCAGAGTGGGCACCCAATAACTCTACCAAGCAGACCCGCTGCCGCCGATCGAGTAGCTCCGCCACCACCCGCGGAGCTCCGCGCAACATCCGCTATCCGTGCTACTGTACGCGCCGCGGTTGGACAACCCTGCCAGGCAGGCCACCAGCCATGAACCTCACCATCGACTGGCGCGGGGCAGCACCCAGTTCTGCCCCGCGAGGGTCAAAGCACGACGGACGTATCGTAGGAGGGTACAGACGATGCCAGAGCGGATCGGTGTCGCCGTAGTAGGATGCGGCGGTGTCTCAAACGGCCACTTCACCGGCTATGCGGCCCATCCCGGCGCCCGCCTCGTCGCCACGGTAGACGTCCGCGCGGAGCTGGCCCAGGCCGCCGCCGCCAAGTGGGGCGCTGACCGCTGGTACAGCGATATCGATGCCGCGCTCGCGGACCGTGAGATCCAGGTAGTGGACCTCTGCCTGCCGCACCATCTCCACGCCCCCATAGCCATCAAGGCCGCGCGGGCCGGCAAACACGTCTTCGTAGAGAAGCCCATTGCCAACACGCTAGCTGAAGCAGACGAGATGATCGAGGCCTGCCGCAAGGCCAGCGTCTTGCTGATGGTTGACCAGACCAAGCGCTACCAGAACCGCCACCGCAAGATAAAGGAGCTCCTGGACGCCGGCTACGTGGGTGATCCCATCCTGGTCAAGTCCGCGTACCCGCAAGACATCACCTACGCCTGGCACCACATGGAGCCCGCCCGACTCGCCGGCTACTGGAAGCACGACGGCGTCATCAGCGGCATCGGCATCCACGCGCTGGACCTGCTACGCTGGCTCGTCGGCGAGGTGTCGGAAGTCCACGCCATCAGCTCACGCACGGACATGATTGACCCCGCCCGCAAGACGGAGGACTCCGGCATCGTCCTGCTCCGGTTCCAGAACGGCTGCATTGGCGAGATGACCACGTCCTACGTCCTCAAAGACCCGCGCATGGGCAGCGGCTGGGACCTGATGCCGCTCCAGCTCTACGGACGGCGCGGCTCGCTCCAGATGGACCTGGATGACACCATCTCCCTGGTCTCCGACCGTCTTCCCAGCGATGCCGGCCCCGGCCGTCTCGTGCTCCACACCCGTCCACCCGTCGGCGCTCCCCGCCCACCCGCGGAGGGCATGTCCGGCGCCATCGACCACCTCATCCAGTGCCTGAACACCGGCACCCAGCCGCTAACACACGGCGAGGATGCCCGAAAATCACTGGAGGTCGTGGAAGCAGCCTACGAATCCATCCGCACTGGGCGGCCCGTCAAGCTGCCCCTCACGCCCGCGCTTGTAGCAAATCCCGCCACGTCATAAGCTAACGCCGTCAGTCCGGCAACCTGCTCGCGGTAGCTTCGCCCGCGACCACGAGCGGTGACGGATCAACTTGGCGAACCACGTCTGGAATCGAGGAGGATCCACGTGAAGCGACTTGCCCGGCGACGTTTCCTGCTCGCCATCGGCTCCACCGCCAGCGCGATCGCGCTGAGCACCGCCTGCCAGCCACAATCGGTCCCGCTGCCCCCATCCCAGCCCACCCCGGCCGGGAAGCCGGCGGACGCCAAACCGGCCGCGGAGGCCAAGCCGGCTGAGGCAAAGCCCGCCGCCCCGGCGCCAGCCGCCCAGCCAGCCGCGGCCCAACCACCCGCTGCCGCCGCAGGCGGCCAGGCCGCTTCCGGGAACGTGGACCGCAAGGAGACGCTCATCATGAGCGTCTCAGATGACCTGAATCAGTTTGCGGATCCAGAGATATTCAATCCCTTCCTCACCGGCGCCAAGCGCACCGGCTGGCACTTCGCCTTCGAGCCGCTCTACTTCTACAACCCCTGGTACACCCCCCAGGTCACCGCCCCGCCCGGGATGCAGGGCAAGGACGGCGAGATCCCCTATCTCGCCACCAGCTACGAATACAACAAGGACTTCACGGAGCTCACCCTCAAGCTCCGCCAGGGCGTCACCTGGAGCGATGGCACACCCTTCACCAGCAAGGACGTTGCCTTCACTTTCACCATGCTCAAGGACAATGCCCCCAAGCTGGTCTTCTCCTCCGACATGAAGCTCTGGATCAAAGAGGTCCAGACGCCAGACCCGCAGACGGCAAAGCTCGTGTTCAACATGCCCGCCCCGCGGTTCATGTTCCAGTACATCCAGTGGCACCAGGACGCCGGGTTCCCCATCGTGCCGGAGCACGTGTTCAAGGGCAAAGACCCGCTCACCTTCACCAACTTCGATCTCAAGAGTGGACCCCCCGTGGTCACCGGCCCCTGGAAACTGGTCAGCTCAGATCCGGGTCAGAAGATCTTCGAGCGCCGCGACGACTGGTGGGGCGCCAAGACCGGTTTCCACGCGTTGCCGGCCGTCAAGCGCGTCATCGTCCTCCCCCACTACGAAGACCCCAAGCTCACGCAGCTTCTCTCCATCGACCAGGTCGCGGCCACCCATAACATCCAGCAGCCGGCAGACGCGGAGGTCATCCTCCAGCGCAATAAGAACATCCTCGTGCGCAACTCAGACAAGTCAAAGCCATGGGGCTGGCTTGACTGGTACACCAACTGCCTCAGCTTCAACTGCATGAAGGCGCCGTTCGACGACCCAGAGGTGCGCTGGGCCGTCAACTACGCCCTTGACCGCAAGGCCATCGTGGACATTGGCTTCAAGGGAGATACCGAGGCTACCCTGCTCCCCTTCCCGACCTACCAGCCCATGATGCCGTTCTTCGACAGCGTCAAAGACTTGCTGCAGAAGTACCCAGTCGGAACCTACGACCCTGCCAAGTCAGAGCAGATCATGCTCTCCAAGGGTTACAAGCGAGACTCCGAGAAGCTCTGGGTCAAAGACGGCCAGCGCATCTCCATGGTCATGATCCTGCCACCAGGGTTCTTCCAGAACTTCGCGCCGCTCATCGTCACGCAGATGCGAGACGCGGGTTTCGACGCATCGTTCAAGTCGCCCAGCAACGCTGCCACGCTCATGCAGACGGGCGACCTGGACGCCTTCATCCAGGGCCACACCGGCAGCATCACCGATCCATACCAGACCCTGGACCACTACAACGCGCGCTGGGTCAGGCCCATTGGTGAGGTGGCAGAGCGGCCGTATCGCTGGACCAATCAGGAGTTCTCCGCCCTCGTGGACAAGATGGGCGCCATGCATTGGACGGCCCCAGGATTCATGGACACCTACCGCCAGGCGCTGGAGATCTGGCTCAAGAACCTGCCCGACGTGCCCACAATCCAGTGGTACCTCATCCTCCCGGTGAGCACCACGGACTGGAAGGGCTGGCCAGACTCCAAGACGCCGTACTGCGCCCCCTCGCTCTGGCACCGCGGATCGGCCGGTCTCGTCCTGAACACACTCCAGCCCGCCTAGCGCAAGTCCCGGCGAGGCCGGCCCGCCGGCGGGCCGGCCTCGCCGGGGTGCATTCACGAACTAGAACAGCATGCGTGTTGACTACCTCGTCCGAAGGATCATCCAGTTCGCCGTCGTCCTCTGGGGCGCGGCCACGTTGAACTTCATCCTCCCGCGCCTGGCCCCTGGAAACCCCGTGCGCGAGCGACTCCTCAGCGCCCTGGCAACGGGCGGTTTCCAGCAGGCCGGCATCGAGGAGATGGTGCGCGCCTACAACGAGCAGTTCGGCCTGGACAAACCGCTGCCGATCCAGTACCTCCTCTATCTGCAAGCCGCGGTCCAGCTTGACTTCGGCTATTCCATCGCCAGCTACCCCTCCCGCGTACTCAACCTCATCATGGCCGCGCTGCCGTGGACCATCGGACTCCTGATGGTCTCCACGCTCATCTCATTTGCCCTCGGCACCCTCCTCGGCGCGCTCATGGCCTGGCCCCGCTCGCCACGGTTCCTGCGGCACCTGGTCCTCCCCATGATGGCGCTCTCCGCCATCCCCTACTACCTCCTTGGTCTCATCCTCGTGTACCTGCTAGGCATCGTCGTCCCCATGTTCCCCATCTCCGGCGGCTACGCCATCGGCACCCTGCCCAACCTGAGCTGGGGCTTCATCCAGGACGCTCTGTACCACTCCATCCTGCCCGCCTTCTCCATCGTGCTCTCCGCCATGGGCTTCTGGGCCATCGGCATGCGTGGCATGATGGTCACCACCGAGGGCGAAGATTACGTTGTGTACGCGGAGGCCAAGGGCATCCCGGAGCGCGGCATCTTCCTCCACTACGCCCTGCGCAACGCCATCCTGCCGCAGCTCACGTCCCTCGCGCTATCGCTCGGCACGCTGGTATCCGGCGCCGTCGTCGTAGAGATCGTCTTTGGTTACCCCGGTGTCGGTTCGCTGCTCTTCCAGGCCATCTCCGCGCTGGACTACTTCGTCATCTACGGGGTCGTCTTCATGACGGTGCTCGCCATCGCCATCGCCACCATCGCGCTCGACCTCACCTACCCGCTGGTCGACCCGCGCATCTCGTATCGGGGGGCCTAGCGTGATCGACAGCGCCGCCGCCATCGAAACCAGCCCCACCACCACTGTGTCAATGCCAGGCCGCTGGGACGCCGTGCGCGACTACGTGCGCCGCAATCCTGAGCTCATCATCGGGCTCGTCATCATCGTCGGCATGATCCTGATCGGCATGGTCGGCCCGCTCTTCGTGGATACCCGGCTCGCCCAGCCCATGCGCGCCGTTCCGGGCCAGCCACCCTCCGCTCGCTATCCCCTCGGCACGGACGACCAGGGGCGCAATCTACTCGCCGTGATGGTGGCTGGCCTGCCGCTCACCTTGAAAATCGGTTTCCTCGCGGGCGCGGTCGGCCTGAGCATCGGCACCATTCTGGGTCTTAGCGCCGGCTACCTGGGAGGACTGACCGACACGATCATCTCGATGATCGTGGACATCATCCTCACCGTCCCCGGCCTCCTTATCCTCATCACCATCGCGGCGTCCATCAAGACGTTCATCAGCGTGGAGGTCCTGGCACTCGTCGTTGCCTCGCTCGCCTGGGCGCGCCCCACCCGCACCATCCGCTCCCAGGTGCTCACCTTGCGGGAGCGGGGCTACATCCAGGTGGCACGCAGGTCCGGCACATCAACGCCAGAGATCATCATCTTTCAGCTTCTGCCCAACCTGCTCCCCTACCTGGCCGCCAGCTTCGTCACCGCCGTCTCCGCCACCATCCTGGCCTCCATCGGCCTCGAGGTGCTCGGCCTGGGGCCGCAGAACGACCCCACCATCGGCATGACCATCTACTGGGCCATCCGGTACAACGCGCTCCTTCGCGACATGTGGTGGTGGTGGCTTCCGCCGATCATCGCGGTGGTCCTGATGTTCATCGGCCTCTTCCTCATCTCCTCTGGCATGGACGAGATCGCCAATCCGCGAAGACGGCGCGTCGTATGAAGCCCCTCCGTTACGTCGACCCGGCGCCCACCACCCCGGCGCCCGTCCTCACCGTCGATGACTTGAGGGTCCACTACCACACCCTCAGAGGCCCCGTCCGCGCGGTGGACGGCGTGAGCTTTCAGATGCCGCCCGGCGAGCGCCTGGGCCTGGTGGGAGAATCAGGATCGGGCAAGTCCACCATCGCGCTCTCGCTCATGCGTATGATCCGCCCGCCCGGTCGGATCGAAGGTGGCCGCATCGTGCTGGACGGCGTGGACCTGCTCTCACTGACGGACGAGCAGATGCGTCGCGCCCGGCTGGCAGACATCGCTCTGGTTGCCCAGGGCGCCATGAACTCGCTCAATCCGGTCAAACGCGTCCGGGACCAGATCGCAGACGCCATCGCCGCGCACCCGGGAGCAACCGCCATCGGGCGCGACCGGCGGGCTGATCTGGGCACGCTCGTCCCCGAGCTCATGCGTCGCGTCGGCCTGCCACCCACCGTCGCCGGTATGTTCCCGCATCAGCTCAGCGGCGGCATGAAGCAGCGCGTCGTCATCGCCATCACCATCAGCCTGCAACCAAAGGTCATCATCGCGGACGAGCCCACCAGCGCTCTCGACGTCGTGGTCCAACGCCAGATCATGGAGACCCTCCGCGAGGTCCAGGAAGAAATTGAAGCCGCCGTGATCCTCATCGGGCATGACATGGGGCTCATGGCCCAGTTCGTCCACCGCCTGGGGGTCATGTACGCCGGCGAGCTCGCCGAGCTCAGCGATGTGCTGGCTATCTTCGATGAGCCCCTGCACCCGTATACACGCCTGCTGACCGCCAGCCTGCCATCGCTGGAGCGCAAAGGTGTGTTCCAGGGCATCCCCGGGCTCCCGCCCTCGCTCCTCAACAAGCCAGCCGGCTGCGCGTTTCGCGCCCGCTGCCCCAGCGCCATCCCCGTCTGCGCCTCCGTGGCGCCGCGATTGCAGCAGGTCCGCCCCAACCGCTGGGTGTCCTGCCATCTGTACGCGGATCCGCCGTCTGACGTGGCGGCCACCAACGGTGCGGCGGCGGTCGCTCCATCCACAACCAATGCCACTCTGGATCGACCCCATGCCTGAGCGCCCGCCACTCCTCGAAGCCCGGCACGTGACCAAAGTCTTCGGCGGCGGCATGTTTGACCGCGCCAGCACCGTGGCGCTAGCTGACTTCTCGCTCACCATCGCAGACAGCCCGCCCTCCATCACCAGCATCGTCGGCGAAAGCGGCAGCGGCAAGACCACCCTGGCCCGGCTGCTGCTGGGGCTGGTGGAGCCCACCAGCGGGGAGGTGCTCTACGACGGCGTCGACGTGCGCAAATTGGACCGCCGCGGCTGGAAGGAGTACCTCCGGCAGGTCCAGGTCATCTTCCAGGACCCCTACGAGGTCTACAACCCCTTCTACAAAGTAGACCAGGTCCTCCAGACACCCGTGCGCAAGTTCGGCCTCGCCTCCTCACGCGAGAAGGAGCGGGAGCTCATCGCCGAGACGCTCCAGGCCGTCGGTCTCCGCCCAGAGGAGACGCTCGGCCGCTATCCCCACCAGCTCAGCGGCGGCCAGCGCCAGCGCGTCATGGTGGCGCGGGCACTCATCGTCCGCCCGCGGATCATCATCGCGGACGAGCCAGTCTCCATGGTGGACGCCTCGCTCAGAGCCACCATCCTGGCCAGCCTGGTCAAGCTCAACCAGGAGTACGGCATCTCGCTGATCTATATCACGCACGACCTGACCACGGCCTACCAGGTCAGCGAGAACATCGTGGTCCTCTACCGCGGAACCGTCTCAGAAGCCGGCAACGTTGAGAAGGTAGTCGGCGATCCCCGCCACCCCTACACCCAGCTACTCGTCGGCTCGGTGCCTCGCGCAGACCCACGTCACCCGTGGCTGGGGGAGCAGCCGCCAACCGATCTCGCCGCCCGCGTCGCCCCCCAGAGCTGCGCGTTTGCAGGGCGCTGCCCGGCCGCCGTCCCCACGTGCATCGAGCAACACCCGGCGCTGTTTCAGGTGGACTCAGATCGCGCCGTAGCGTGCCATCTCTTTCGCGACTCGCCAACCATCGGCGGAAACGAGCTCAGCACGGTCTTCAGCCACCCGGCACCGCGCAGTGCGGCGCCGGTTCAGGGCGTGTAGAGCGTCCCTAGCACCCCGGAGCAGACACCCAGCACCAGACCCAGCGAGCAGAGCCGCCCCGCTGCCGTCCAACCACGCGGCAGCACCACGGCAAATCCCGCCGCCAGCAACGCCACGCCCACGCTGAGGATCTGCCAGTGGGCCGGCCGGCACAAGCCCGCGGCGCAGCCCGCGGCACCGGCGCGCAGTGGCACCAGTCCCGCGTACAGCAACACGAAGTAGAGCCCAACCCCGCCCATCACCGCGAACAGCAGCGCGCGACCCCCCGGCGATACCCACCGGTCCAGCCCAAACGCCGGCTCCCGCAACGTCCCGATCGCGCCCATCATGCCTCACACCCCCGTGTGACTCGCACCGCCCTGGTGCTCAAGGTGCAACTGCGCCCGAGGAGTCGCAACCCCTCTCATTCATGCCAACGCAACCAGAATCACAATTGTGACGGCCAGATGCAGCAAGCCCTGGCCACCGCGTCCGGGCCAGACCGCTCGGGGCCGCTGGTACAATCGGATCATGGCTACCAGCGATCACGCGGCCATACAGCGCAAGTTTCAGCAGACCATTGAGCTGCACCGCGTCGGCGTGGCATTGATGCGGCAGAACCTGCGCCGCCAGCATCCGGAAGAATCAGAAGCGCAGATAGACGAGCGCCTCCGCGCCTGGATGCACCACCGCCCCGGCGCCGAGCACGGTGACGCCGCGGGCGTCCCCGGCACCTGGCCCCGCCGCCAGCGGTGATCGATCACGCCGCCACGCTCCGACAGCTAGATCGCCACTTCGACGCGCGACGTGTCGCCTGGGCGTTGATCGGTGGCCTGGCAGTGTCCGTTCGCACTGAGCCACGATTCACCCGAGACATTGACCTCGCCGTCGCCGTGGACTCCGATCGCGATGCGGAGGCCATTATCGCGAGTCTGACACCCACGTACCGCGTTGTTGCCCTGATTGAACAGGAGGCACGGGAGCGTCTGGCCGCGGTCCGACTCGCACGCGCTGAAGCACCGTGTGACGACGCCGTACTGGACCTCATGTTCGCGTCGTCGGGCATCGAGGCAGAGGTGGCGAGCGGTGCCGACCGAATCGAGGTACTACCTGGCGTTCACGCGCCCGTGGCGCGACGTTCACATCTGATCGCGCTCAAGGTGCTCGCCCGAGACGATGCCACCCGTCCACAAGACCTCATCGATATTCGCCAACTCCTCGCGTCAGCGAATTCCACCGAGGTCGGCGAGGCCGAGGCGGCCCTTGACTTGATCGCGCAACGGGGTTTCAACCGCGGCAAAAACCTGCGAGAGGATCTCGCGCGCGTGACGCGCAACTCAATCTGACAACTGCGCGGGACCTCGTCGCTTCTGACGCTCATCGCGATTAGGCTGGTCGTGATTCGTCAGTACGCTGTCGCTCCCTGAGATGCGTACACGAACGCTCCCAACCAGGGCCGGTGCTCGTCTCTGGCCGCGCTCGCGTACAGCCAACCCGTAGGCCACGCTCCGACGGGGGCAAGCGCGCGCCGCGTAGGCGGTGTCCTCGACGCAACCAGCGTTTCGGAGGAGTCCTCGCCGCGTCGGCCGCGCGGTGTCGGTCCCGCGTGATTCCCGCTACACCCCGAAGATGCCTCGGCGTACGTCCACCACCGCTCCTGTGCCGCGACCGTCGCCGGGACTACCGACGCCCTGGCACGACTCACGGACGGTGAACGGCGTGTCCCGCACCTCCCAGAACTCACCCTGACCCCAGACCGCCATGCCACCGCCCCGGCCGTCCTCGTACCAGCCATCGCGTACCGCCACCACGTTCCAGCCACCGGCGCGAAGCCGTTCGATCGCCTCCCGCTCCGCCACGCAGAAGTGATCGCGCTCGGCGCCGCGCTCACGCACCAGCACCGGCGTCTCTCGCGAGAGCAGGAGCCGCACTCCGGCATCGTCCGGCCCTGCGCCAGCGACTCGAACGATGAACATCATCCCTCGTCCACCCTGCCCATGAACTCGAGCACGCGCCGCGCGACCTCCCGCGGCCGTTCCAGCTCCGGATGGTGCCCCGCCTCGGGGATGATCTCGAAGCGAGCGTTCGGAATCAACGCGCTGTACGCTCGGCCATAGTCCACCGACGCCACCCCATCACTCTCGCCCCACAACATGAGCGTGGGCACCTGAACGCGGTGCAGCCAGCGCCTTAGCTGCGGGTTGTACAGGTGCGGCCGCCAGGCATACAGGCAGAGCGCATCCCAGCCGCGGGCCGCCCGGACAATCTGCTGATCGCTCATCTGCTCCAGACACACCTGCCAGCCCAGACCCAGTGCTTCGGGCACCTGATGCACCGGGTCGTGCCAGGCCAGCCGCGCCAGTGCCGCAGGCGCCGTATTGAACACGTGCGTGATGTCGCGTTGGTCCGGCGGCCCAATCTTGATGCCAAGGGGGTCCAACAGGATCAGGCGATCCAGCCGATGCGCCGACGTCAGCGCCAGCTCAGCCGCCAGCCAGCCACCGAACGAGCAGCCAATTAGCGTGACCGGGCCCGGCCCCAGCGACTCCAGGAGCTGCTCGTACAGGCGCACGAGGTCGTACATCGTCTCGAAACCCTCGGGACGGCTGCTGCCGCCGAAGCCCGGGTGCGATGGCGCGAAAAGCTCAACGCGGCCGCTCAGCAGCTCCAGGAAAGGCGCGGTGGGCTCGTACACGGTGGGCCCGTGGAGCAGCAACACGGGCTGGCCGGTTCCTCCCCGCAGCACCTCGAGCTCCACCTCGCCCAGCGGATGGCGCTCGGCCGTCAGCGGCGACCCAGGTCCCGCCATCAGCGAGTCTCGCCGCTCACGCGACCGAGGCCGGCGCGAGCGGCTCCAACGGTTCCAGTTCTCGGATGTGGGGAAGCACCTCGGCGGCAGCCAGCCGGTAGCTCTTCATCGCCTCCTCGTGGGTCACCAGCCCCTGTCGGGTCATCATGATGAGCCTGCCCAGGCCCCCAACCCGCGCGCGAAACCGCTTGATCTGCTCCACGACGGTGTCAGGATTGCCGGCGAACATCTGACCCTGGGCAACCAGGCTCTCCGCGCGCACGTCTCTGGGGACCCGCCCATCGCCGCCCCGCCACACTCGGGGCGCGTGCTCGGGTGACACCTGCCCGGGCAGGAATCGCGCATATTGCGGCGCCTGCTTCATGCTGGTCGTGATGAACCACGCGATCTTCTGCCCCACGCGCAACGCCTCTTCATCGGTATCCCCAACGTAGCAGAACGCCAGGTACGAGAATCGATCCTCGGCCGCGGCTGGCAGACCACCGACCGCCCGCGCCTCCTTGTATGCGTCGAACGCCGCGCGTGTCTTCTCGTAGCCCCCGAAGAGCAGCGTGTTCACCATCCCCCGCCGTCCCAGCTCCGCGCACGTCGCCAGGTCACTGGTGGCCGCCCAGAAGTCCGGTCTGGGCTGCTGCCAGGGTCGCGGCCAGATGTTCACGTGCGGGTGGGTGAAGAACCTGCCCTCCCAGCTGAACGGCCCGTCATGGTGCGTGAGCGCCTTCTCGATGAGATCGATGGCCTCCCATTCACGCTCGCGGATGTACATCGGGTTGGCATCGCCGGAGGCCATCTCACTGCCGCCTGACTTGACGAAGCCGATTTCCAGGCGACCCTTTGAGAGCACGTCCAGCGTCGCAAACTCCTCCGCGACTCGGACTGGATCCGGGCGGACCGTGATCAGCGTTCCCAGGCTCAGGATCCGCACCCGTCGCGTGAGTCGGGCGACCGCGGCGGCAATCAAGGGGCTGGCGCCGCACAGGTTGTTGATCCCCGCGTGGTGCTCCGTGATCACGATGTTGATGCCCATCTCGTCGCAAGCCTGGTGCTCCTCGAGCGATTCGTCGAAGAGCCGAGCGGCAACGCCCGGATCGCAGTAGCGATTGGGCAGGCTGGCCCGCACGGAATCAGCCCGTTCCAGCACCTCGTTCGGGACAAACGGATACGGGCTCTCGCAGTGTGACCACAGATCCATCCGCTGCTCCCAGATCAACGTCGATCCGCGAGGGGCAACCTCGCGCGTCACCACCCCGACGCAGGCGCAACTGTACCGCCGAGCGATAACACACGCCAGCGGGCCACCACCACATGCGCCACGCGACGCACACGGGGTCCCGCGCGGCGATCTCGCGAATCTGCCGCTCGAAGACGCCGTCCAGCGCCCTTTCCAGTCTCGCCGTGCAATGGTCTCGGCCGAGGACTCGTCCATAGCGAACCGCGCGGCCCGAGCTGCCGCGACACGAGTCATGCGATGAGTCGGGATTCGTCGTGGGTCAGTCCCAGACTGCCCCGCGAAAGTGCGTCCGAATGGCGTGGTCCTTCGTAACCAGTGTCGCGTCGGCCAGTTGGGCACCTGCGACGATGAGCCGATCAAATGGATCTCTTGTCCAAGTGATCATGTCAGCCACGTCGATCAGAGCAGAAAGCGGCTGCGTCAGCTCCCTCATGCCGAGTCGGAGCGAAAGCTGGCCCAACATCTCCGATGGCGCCACCGTGAGGCGGCCGATCTGGTGAAGGAGCCCCAGCTCGAATCTCACCATCGGTGAATACCGGATCAGGCCGCGGTTCAAGCTATCTCGAGCTCGCACGGGCCAGTCCCGACCTGGGTTGGAATACAACCAGACCGCGACATGCGTATCGATATGGACCTCCGGTCGCCCCATTTACTGGCCCGACCAACGCTGCCGCCATTCTGGTTCATCCCAGGGCGAGAACGAGTCCAGGTCCTCATCTGAACCCGCCACCGCTCCCGGATGTGGCTCCAGCAAGGCCAACCGATCCACGGGTTCGGCCCGGCTGATCAGGAACCGCTCGCCCTTCAATTCGACTTCGATCGTCTCGCCCGTAGCGTGAATGCGATGCAGCGTCTCATAGAGCCGAGACCGCAATTCCGTCGCCGTCATGGTCGCCATCGCGTACGCTCCGCCTTCAGAACACGTACGCCATGGTAGCACACCCGCCTTACTCCTTGATCATCACCAGCATCATCTTGAAAGGCGTCACTGCGTGCAGCGCGTGCGGCACGTTGGCTGGCAGTCGTAGGAGCTGCCCCGCCCCCACCAGGTGCGGCTCGCCCGCGATCGAGATCCTCGCCTCCCCCTCGACCACCTGCACCAGCGCGTCAAACGCTGCCGAGTGCTCGCTCAACCCCTCACCCTGGTCGAACGCAAACAGCGTCACCGTCCCCGTCGGTTTGTTCACGATCGTCCGGCTGACCACCGAGCCAGCCTGAACATCCACGGCAGCGGCCAGCGTCATCACGCCGTCCATCAACGAGCCTGCACTTTGTTCATCCGACACGGGCTGGTACCTCCGCTCCACAGGCGAGACTATCTCAATGAGGGTGCCTTACGGCGGCGAGGACAGGGGCGTGACGCGCGTCACGCAATCGCGGGCGTGACGCCCCGTTCAGGCGCCCAGGCGTCAGGAGGGCGCCCGCTCCCCAGGCTCCACCCTCACGTGCTCGATCGCGCCGCTGTAGCGAAACGCCCCGTGGCGGTCGGACAGCTCAGGATTCACCGGGCCTCGACGATCCAGCCCGATGTCCAGCCCCTCGAAGACGCCGAAGCTCAGCGTTGGCGAGAGTTGGGTCCACCCCACCACCTCCGCTCCGTCCAGGATCAAGCGTCCACGCCCCTCGCGGTTTCCTAGCGCCTCGTACTCCAGCGTGAGCTCCCGATCTCCGGGTCCCACCTCCACCGCCGGCAGCGTAACCCGGTCGCCAAACCCGTTGTAGTGGAAGCTCAGCTTCCCCGCCTCGATCCACGCCACCATGCCGCCAACGGGATCTCCAATTGCCCAGACGACACCTTGATCGCCCCTCGAGTACGAAAAACGTGCCGAGATCCGGAACGAGCGATTGCTGATCTTCGGCAGGATATTGGCGCGCTGCACCGTCTGCATGCCGGGCAGGTACGTGTGCGCCTCGTCGGCCAGCCGCCGCGCGTGGTTCGGCGTGTCAAAGAACTTCTGCGGTCGACTTCGGTTGTCCAGCGGGTACACCTGGTTCGCCCAGGCCGCGGCGTCAAACGCCTCCACCAGCTCCGCCAGCTTCTCCGGACGAGCGGCCGCCAGATCAACGCTCTCCGAGAAGTCCTCCCTGAGATTGTGGAGCGTCCAGTTGTCCAGGTCCACGGCCTCGCCACGCTTCTGGATGGAGCGGGCCAGCCAGCCATCGCGATAGTACGCGCGGTTCGCCCAGCACTCGTAGTACTGCTCCGTCCGAGTCGCTGGAGCATCGCCGCCTTTCAGAACGGACGCAAAGCTCCGTCCGTCCATTGACTGCGCCGGCCGCCCGTTCACCGCCTCCAGCGGCGGCACGCCCGCCAGATCCAGCAGCGTTGGCATCACGTCCGTGACGTGGGCAAGCTGCGATCGCACCGCGCCATGATCCTTGAGCATGCGTGGCCAGGAAATAACGAACGAGACACGCCGACCGCCCCCGCCCGTATAGGTCTTGTAGGTTGGGAATGGTGTATTGCACACCTGCCCCCACCCAGTTGGGTACAGCGAGACGCTGCGCGGACCACCGAGATCGCCGATCCGCTCGCGCTCCTCGCTGGCAGATTTCGGCGCCAGCCCGCTGTAGCGGCGGTTGTTGTTCACCATGCCAATCGGCCCACCCGCATCGGTGGCGCCATTGTCAGAGGTGAACACGATGATCGTGTTGTCCAGCTCACCGATCTGCTCGAGGAACCTGACCAGCTTGCCCACGTTCTGGTCCGCGCAGTCCAGCATCGCTGCGTACGTTTCCATGTGCCGCGCCAGCAACGCTCGATCTGCCGGGTCGATCTCATCCCACGCCGGAACCTGCGGGTCAGAGGGGGCCAATCGAGCATCTTGAGGGATCAGGCCCAGCGCCTTCTGGCGCTGGAACCGCGCCTCACGGATGGCGTTCCAGCCGGCGTCGTAGCGACCTCGATACCGGGCCAGATCATCTGGCTTCGCCTGGAGCGGGGCGTGCACAGCGTTGTTCGCCACGTACAGGAAAAAGGGCTTAGTCGCTGACGACGCCCGAAGCTCCTTGACGTACTGAATACCTCGATCCATCCAGTCGTCGGTGGAGTAGTAGCCGGGCGGATACTCATCCATCGGCAAGCGCTGGTTGTTGAGTCTGATGTCCGCCGGAAAGAAGAAGTGGGTCTCTCCGTCCATGAAGCCGTAGAACGTGTTGAACCCGCGCTGGGCCGGCCAGTTGTGCTTCGGCCCGGATGGCACCGCGTCCAGCGTGGGCGTGTTGTGCCACTTGCCGGTCATGATCGTCTCATAGCCCGCCGCGCGCAGCGTCTCCGCGATCGTGGGACAGTCCAGCGGGATCTCGCCGCGGTAGCCCGGGTATCCTGGATCGTTGTTGGAGAGCCATCCCGTGCTGACCGCGTGAGCGTTTCGGCCAGTCAGCAACGCTGCCCTGGCTGGCGAACAGATCGGATGCGTGGTGTACTGATTGAACCGCAGCCCGCGGGCCGCAAGCGCATCAATATTTGGCGTATCAATCTCGGAGCCAAAGCAGCCAGGATCCGAGTAGCCCATGTCGTCCATGTAGATGACGACGATGTTCGGCGCCCCCTCGGCGGCACCCTGCCGCTCCGGCCACCACGGGCTGGACTCCTCCCGAGTGCGGCCAATCACTCCTTGAAACTCACCAGCGGGCGTCGAACTCATGGACTACTCCTTAGCCCGCACATTGTGTCGCAATCGCCGTTTGGCCGCGAGCGCACACCTGACGCTCCGAGAATCCGGGCCGCGGTCGGCGGCTCGCGGGCGCTGGGACCCACGCTCAGACCGGCACCGCGCCATCCCCGGTATGGCGCCGCGAGCCCCGCCCGTGGCGGCGTCAGCGCAAGGACATCCGCCCCTTGGAGTCGCACCTCGAGCGGACGACGGCTCGACCAGTCCGCTTCGCGCTGCTAGAATCGCCTCCTGTCCGTGAGCGGAGCCAATCTCTTCCTCGATATCCTGGGCGCAGCCGAGCGTCGCGCCAGCGCCGACATATTCGTCGTGGGTACAGGGATGGCCTGTCCCGAGCAGCTCACCCAGGAAGCGGCCGCGGCGCTCCGACGCTGTCGGGTCGTCTACACGTTGCTGGGGGACGGGCTGGACACGCTCGACGGGTGGACTGGCCGGGTTGAGTCCGTGTCTCACCTGTACCGGCCTGGGCGCTGGCGGCCAGACATCTACCAGGAGGTCGTGGAGACCGTGTTGGATGCCACCGATCGTGAGCGACCGGTGGGCTATCTGGCAGGGGGAAATCCGGCGATCTTCGATTACATTTGCAGCCAGATACGCGACCAGGGACGAGCCCGCGGGCTGCACGTCCGGACCATCGCCGGGGTCTCCTCCCTGGACACCGTGCTGCTCGACCTGGAGCACGACATCGGCCATAGTGGTCTGCAGATCTACGAAGCGTCCTGGTTCGTGCGGCATCGAATCGAGCCGCGGGTTGACGTCCCCCTTCTCCTGATGCAGCCGTCCGCGTTCGGAACGAACTTCGCCACGCTGGGGCATGCACCCACCCCGCGCGCGCTCGAACCGCTACGGCACTATCTCGAGCGCTTCTACCCACCAGCGCACCCGCTAGTTCTGGTCAGATCCAGCGGTGCCTGGTTCGAGGACCCGCAGATTCACCGCGCTCCGCTAGCGGACGTGTGCGAGGTCGGTCTGGAGATCCTCCGGGGCACGTCTCTGTACATCCCGCCGCTGCGTCCGCCGGCGGATGACGAAACGTTCGGCAAGCTGACTGCTGATCCGTCCCACTTCGCAGACGCGTACCGACCCGCTCGCTAGGCCCGGCCTTCGCACAGATTCTCCAGCCACCTCACCGCCTCCAGGTGGCCTGGTAGGTGTCGCATCTCATCCTGAACGGAACGAGCGGCGAGCCTGTAGCGTGGATCGCCCAGTACCTGCCGAACCGCGTCTCGCAGCGCCGCCGCCGTGACGTCACCCGGCTGCAGAACCAGCGCCGTGCCGAGCTCCGCGCAACGTTGGGCGTTCTCTGGATGATCGCCGAACCGCGGGATGATCACCTGAGGAATCCCTAGGGCGAGGGCGGCGCAGATGGGCCCGGAACCGCCGTGGGTAATCACCGCGTCACAGAGCGGTAGTAGCCGCGAGTAGGGAATGTACGGCTCCACGACCAGCGCACCGCCCGCCCGGTCTCGAAAACGCTCCCTGGAGCGCGCGCCCCAGCCAGTAGTGAGCACCAGCGTCGGAGGCTCAGCAGGCCAGCGCTCGGCGCGAAATGCGTCAGCGATAGTCTCCATCAGATCTGGCTCATCCAGCAGCGTACCCAGAGAGGCGTGCACCACCGGCCTACGCCAGCGTTCCGCCTCCATCGGCAGGCGTTCGTCGCCAGACTCGTCGAACAGCAGGGGTCGCACGCGGCGGGTGGTCGGTGGCCAGACGTGATCATTGCCGTCGAGGCTCGCGGGAAACCCGGCTACGAGAAGCGACGGATACAGCCGCGCCATCGTTGGATCTGGCGCCAGCCCCAGGCGTTCGCGCCAGGGGTCCAGCGCCGCCGCCAACGCGCGTACGCGATCGTCGGGGTGTCCCGCAGCCCATAGGCGGACGGCCGCGTGGGGAAGGCCGAGCCGCTCCGCCGCGAGGTACCCGCCGAATTCCAGATGCTCCCGCACAACCAGGTCAGGCTGCCAGACCGCGCACAGCTTCATCACGTCTGGAAGCATCCTGGGAAGCCGCCCATCCACGTGCACGGCTCCGTCCAGCCAGGCGCGCCGCTCCGACAGCGAAAGCCGCGCGGGGGGCGCGGCGAGCGGTCCGGTCTCGTCGGAGTTGGGGCCGGCCGGGAAGTGGCGGAACCCAAGTCGCTGGAGCGACGCCGCCAGCGCTGAACCGGTGGCGAATGCCACCTCATGACCCGAAGCCGCCGCGGCCTGGGCTAGGGGCACCAGAGGGTGGAAGTGACCCAGCAATGGCGTGGATGTGAACAGCAGCTTCACCGGGCATCTCCGCCACGCGCCCCCTTACCGGCGATCCCGAGGAACCGGAGCCCGCGCCGCACGTCCTCAAACCACTCCCGTGAGGCATCGCCGGCCTCCTGGTACTGGCGCACCAGAGGCACCCGCTCGGCCTGGTACGCCTCGAAAGCCCGCTCGGTAGGCCCCCATGCCGAGACCTGAGCGGCCAGCGAGATCGCATCCTCCAGGGCTGCCTTCGTTCCCGTGCCCGTACTGAAGTGGGCCGTGTGCGCCGCGTCGCCCAGCAGCACGACCCGGCTGTGGTACCAGCGCTCATTGCTCACCAGCGCGAAGCTATCCCAACGCGAGCGATTTCCCGTAAGGGCGCGACCGCCCAGGTCGTCACCAAAGAGGGTCGAGCAGTACGCGACGCTCGCGGCCTCATCAGCCCTATCCAGTCCCGCCCGTCGCCAGGCCTCCTGGTCACACTCAACGACCACCGTGGACGCGCCCGCCTGGTGACGATAGCCGTGGATGTGAAAGACCCCCGCCCCACCATCCCGAAAGCTAAACGTGAACCGTTCCAGTGCATAGTCAACGCCAAGCCAGAGATATTTCCAGGAGTGGTAGCGGATCTCGGTGCCAAACTGGGCACTGAGACGCGACCGTACCCCGCTCCGCGCCCCGTCAGCCGCGACCACCAGCTCATAGCGCTCGAAGCTCGAGTCGCCATCCAGTCGCTGACCGTACATGAGCTCACAACCGAGCGATTCGCAGCGGCGGCGGAGGATCTGGAGCAGGCGCGGCCTGGAGATACCCGCGAAGCTGCATTCGCCAACCACGGCTCGGGTGTCCAGATAGCGCACCTCGATCTCCGTGGTGCGCACGACCTCTCGCTCGATCTGGTCGTGCGTGACCGGATCGGACGCGGCGAGGTTCGCCAGCGTGTCCTCAGCGCACAAGACCCCAAACCCAAACGTCTGCCCAGCGGCCCGACGTTCCACGATCGTCACGTGGCAGCGCGGATCGGCCTTCTTGAGCAGCGCACCGAGATGCAGCCCACCGGGGCCGCCACCAACGATCAGGACCCGCACGTGCCCACCCGATCGATCCGTGAGCGATGAATCCGCGGCGGCGCCACCGGCCGTATACCCTCCAAATCGAGACCTGGATGGTACTAGTACGGACGTGGGCGGATTGTCGGATCCATCAACTGGCCTCCTGGCGTGGGGGCCCAGCCTGTGGCTGGAATCGGCAGAGCTGCCCCGCCTACACTCCCATCCGCTCACGTCGAGCGGGAGATCGGCCATTCATCGCGGAACTGGCGGGCACGGCTCATCGCGATTGACCGCGCGTCTCGCCCACGAATACGTGCAGTCCCCCCGGCGGCAAACGTAGGGTGGCCACCACCGCGCCGCGAGCCGAGCCAGCACCGTCCCTTTGGCAGACGCTGGCCGACCAGATCGCCTTTGGCAACTACGTGCCCGTGCCCGCCCCACCCGAGCAGATCGAGGAGCGAGCCTTCACCCGTTCGGATGGCGAGACATACCACGTCCTGAAGCACCGTGAGTTCAAGACGTACCTGTCGCTACCGGAAGACGCCTTCTACCTGTGGCAGATGATGGACGGGGAGCGGCCCATCCGCTCGATCGCGGTGGACTTCGCGCTCAAGCGGCGTCGGATCGTCACCGGCCTGCTGAGGGGTCTCGTGGAGGATCTCCGCACGCGGGGCATGCTCGAGGACCCACCCCGTCGCATATTCAGCACGCTTGACGCGCGCAGGATCAGCCGCAGCCCTTCCTCCTGGATTCCGCGCCTGCTCGGGAGGTTAATCGCGACCGACCTCGGAACCTACCGCCAGGGTGACGCGATCCTCGGCGCACTCTACCGTTGGGGAGGCTGGCTTTTCTTCACACGGCCGGCCGTGGCGGCGATGCTGCTGATAATGGTGGCCGGCTTCGGCGCGTGGGCAGGATCACTGAGCGCGGGGCGGCACGCGCTCTTGACAGTCGGTGGATCGTACGTGCTCGGGCTCGTCTCATTCTTCTTGCTTGACGGGCTCATGACCACGCTCCACGAGATGGGCCACGGCTTGAGCGTGAAACACCACGGGCGTGAGGTCTCGTCCGTGGGCGTAAGCCTCTACTACGGCGCCCCGTGCGCGTTCGTCAACACCACGGACATGTGGCTGGCGGACCGTTGGCCGCGCATCCAGGTCTCGATCGCCGGTCCGTTTGTCACGCTGGTCCTCGCGGGTGTGATGGGCATCGTGGCATATACCACGCCTGAGGGATCGATCGTGGGCGATCTGGCCCTCAAGGCCGCCACGCTCTGGTTCATCGACGGCCTGTTCAACGCGATCCCGCTGCTCGAGCTGGACGGCTACTTCGTCCTAGTGGATTGGCTCGAGATGCCCATGCTTCGCGCTCGATCGTTCGAGTTCGTGAAACGTGATCTCTGGCGCAAGCTCCGCCAGAGAGAGGGGTGGCGACGCGAGGAGCGCATCCTCGGCTGGTTCGGCGTGTTGGCCATGGCGTTCAGCGCCGCGATGCTCGGACTGACCTTCTGGGGGCTCCAGACCAGAGCGGGCAACGCCATGGTGGAGCTCTGGAACCAGCCGGCCTGGTGGGGAAAGCCACTGCTCCTGTTGTTCCTGTTCATCCTGGGTGGCCCGTTCGCCCTGGGCGTCATCGCCATGGCCCGCGGTGGCCTGGGGTGGCTCTTCGGTCGCATCGCGTCTGCTCTGAGGGAGCGGTCGCTCTTACACCGCGCCGATCCACTCCTGGCATCCATGCCGTACCTGTCACACCTGGCCCCCCACGAGCGGGCGGCGTTGGCCCAGCACACCGTGCTCCGCAAAGCGGGCGCGGGCGCCACGGTGGTTCGCCAGGGTGACCCGCCGGACGGGTTCTATGTGATCCGCCACGGTCAGGCAGAGGTGGAGCGACGCGAGCCAGACGGCAGACTTCGCACCCTCGCCGTGCTTGGACCTGGCGAGTTCTTCGGCGAGCTTGCCTACTTGAACCACGCCCGGCGCGATGCCACAGTGCGAGCCCGGACGCCACTGGAGCTGTACTACCTTGATGGGGGCCATTTCTCGAGGTGGCTCGCGGGTGACCTTGGCTCGCGAGCCGAGGTTGAACGACGGATGCTGGATCAGGCAACGGTGGAGCGACTGCCACTCTTCCACGGCCTGACACCATCCCAGCGCCATGCGCTGTCAAGCCATATGGGAGTCAAGCGATTCGTCGCGGGTGAGACGGTGTTCCGCCAGGGCGAGCCGGGCGATGCCATGTACGTGATCTCCCAAGGCAGCTTTGAGGTGCTGGCGGAGCCGTCCGCGGCGGATACCGCGTCACAGCCAGCGATCATCGCGAGGCTTGGTGTGGGTGATCTTTTCGGAGAGATCGCGCTGCTGACGTCGGAACCACGGAACGCGACCGTGCGGGCCGCCACGGAGGGCGTGTGCTACACGTTGGATCAAGAAGGCTTCGCGCAGCTGCTCGACGTTTCGCCGGCAAGCCAGACGTCCCTGCGCAACCTGGCTACGGAGCGGCGGGGTAGCCTCCATCCCGGACCAGTCGCGCCCATGGAAGCAGTCTCGTGACGCCACAGCGCGGCCCTCCACGGAGCGCGCCGCTGCCCGGAAATCCGGGCACGCCCAATACGCGTCCGACAGTTCGCGCAATCTCCGTCGCGCGACCAGTACCATTCGGGCCGAGTTGGCTCAAGACGACCCGATGCCGATCGGGGTGGGAGAGATATTCATGGCAAGCAAGGGTTTCGAGGACCTGATCAACCGCACGATCTCCGATGAATCATTCGCGCTGCTGCTGCGGAACGACCCAGACGCGGCCATGGCCGGTTTCGATCTGACCCCGGACGAGGCGGACGCGCTCCGGTCGCGTGACCCTGCCAAGCTGCAGTCGCTGGGGCTGGACGAGCGCATCTCGCGGCGGCGAGTTGCCGGCACCCCGTGGACCATCGTCCTCGGCACACGCTGACCCAGTCGCGCATACCGATGAGCATGGCACGGCAGTCGAAGGACGCGTGCGCGGGAGACGGCTCTCTTGCCGATCTGCTCGGCCGCGCCGGGAGCGAGGTCGCTCCCGACATCTCAATCGTGGGGATGGGTATTCGGGTACCGGACCACCTGACCCGCGAGGCTGAGCGCGCGCTGAGGCGCTGCCGTGCCATCTTCACCACCTGGCCGTTGAATCAGGTCGGCTGGTTTCTGAGCGAGCTTGCGCCGCGGGTCGAGTACATTCGGGACGGATATCAGACCGGCCGAGCTCGGCGCGAGATCTACGACGAGATGATCGAGATCGTCGTAAACGCCGCGCAGCGAGACGGACCCATCGGCTTCGTCACGGACGGAAATCCTATCCTCCTGGACATGGTCAGCGGCGGCGTCGCCGCGCTGGCGCGCCAGCGCGGGCTGCGAGTGGAGATGCTGCCGGCCGTGTCCTCGCTTGACACCGCGCTGGTAGATCTGGAGCACGACATCGGGACCACCGGGCTGCAGGTGTTCGAGGCATCGTGGCTGGTGATGCACCGCATCGTGCCCCGATCAGACGTGCCGTGCCTGGTACTGGGGATCAACGCCTTCGGCACCGCGTATGCCACCATCCACCACGACATTCGGCCCCGGGCGCTGAAGCCGCTCCGTGATCTGCTCCTGCCGACGTACGGGGTAGACCACGAAGTGGTTTACGTGGGTTCAGCAACGTGGTGGCACGAGAAGGCCAGCAACCGTCGGCTACGCCTGGGCGATCTCACAGAGGAGTCAGCGGAGCCGCCCGGCACCACCCTGTTCATCCCAGCCAGGCTCCCCCCGCCACCGGTTGATCGTGAGTTTGTGGCGGCGATGAGTGATGCCGCCCGGTTCAATGCCGACTATCAACCGCGGATCTGAGCCGGCGCGCTCACTCATGTTCGGCTGGGATCCCCGTGAGGAGCCACGTGGACTGCTGGACGTGTGAGAAGACCGCCGTGGGCGGCTGCCGGTTTTGCGGTCGCGGCACGTGCCGCGCGCACGCTAAGACTTTCCCGTATATCGTCTCCCTCTACAGCAATCGCCAGGGAGCAGTGAAGGCCGTTGTCGTGGAGGACGCACTCCACTGCGGCACCTGCAAGCCGCGCGAAGATCCGGTAGTCATCCCGGGGCTAGACTAGCGGGCGACGGCCGCGGCAGCGTCACGTCAATCGGCCAGAGCAAGCGCCTCGTAAACGCGCCATTCGGGATCCAGCGCGATCTCGCCAATAAACCTGGTGCCCGCCTCGCCTCCGAGCAGCACCAGGCGAGACTCCCCGCCATCCACCAACACCCAGCGGTCGCGCTCAGAGTCGTAGGAGCAATGCTGCAGCCACGATGTCTTAAACCGAATCTGCCGAATCACTCGCAGAGCGTCGGCCTCCCAGCGCGCAAGCAGCGCGATCCCACGCTGGCTGTCCGCGAGCACCAGCCGGCCGTCCGCGAGCCGCTGCAGCGCGTGCGGGTGGCTGAGGCCATCGAGCACCGGACGCCACGCGCCCGTGTGTCGGTCGATGGCCACGATCATCCCCTGGTGGAACAGAGAGGCGAGTATTCGCCCATCCGGCAGTTCCACAGCCGAGTTCACGTGCGTGGTCTGCTGCAGCGTGCCGAACTCGCGACCTCGGAAGTCGCACCGAGTGTCAAGCGATCGGCGCTGACCGAGGGGTGTGGCATCCAGTCCATGCGCAGTCGCCCACCACGACCACAGCAACCCCCCATCGGCGGTGACTTCCACCAGCGCATCAACGCCCGTGCTTGCCACCAGGAGTCCGTCATTGGTCCGAGACACGGAGTGAAGCTCATTGAAAGATGGGAGGGAGATAGCGTCCCACTCGATCCACGAGAGATCCTGGGCCACGCGATGAATCGCGTATGGCGAACACGCGGCAACTTCGGTTCCCAGAGACACGAGACCGGCCGGCATGGCTACCGCGACGGAGCGCACGATTGCCCCCGTCAGTTCATCCAGCAGGCAGATCTGACCCCCCAGATCCGGCGAGTGCTCCACCGACATCGGCGCCTGATCAAGCTCACGTTGCCAGCGCGCCCGAAGGAGCGAGGCACGCGTGGATATGCAGCTCAGCATCAGCGTCATCCGCTGCACCTCCCACCACGTCGCCGCCAGTCTGATCAGGGCGACAAGCCGCGTCATTATCGCCGCCACATCTCCACCAGCGGGGGGAGTCACGCGTGCGGGTCTTGATGCTGGCAGGCACGGTTCCGCTGCCAGCACACTCCGGCGCCCTGGTCCGAAAATGGGAGACGCTCAGGTACCTGGCCGCTCGTCACCAGGTGACGTACTGCGCGTTCGTCGGGGAGTCGTTCGCGCCAGAGGCATTCACAGCCCTTCGCGAGCTCGGTGTCCGAGTCGTCGCCGTGCCCTGGATGCCTGGGCCATCCGATACCAGCAGCCAGAAACCCTTCGCCGTCCAGGCACTGGAGCGGCCGGAGATGACCCGTCACCTCCGCCAGCTCACGGCCGGCTCTGGCTTCGATGTGGCGCTCGTGGAGCGTATCTGGATGGCGGTTTACGCGCCTGCTATCGACGCGCCCATCGTGCTGCACGAGCACAACGCGGAGTCAGACGTGATGGCACGCTACGCGCGAGCGGCAAACGGTGCCCACGCTGGCGGTTGGGGCACGCCTGACCCGGCATTCCAAGAAGCCGCCGTGGAAGCTGCGCGGTTGCGCGCCCTCGAGGACGAGTGGTGGCCCCGGGTGAGCTCGATCGTGGCGGTGACCGAGCGCGACCGGGAGTTGATCTCGGCACGAGCGCGGGGCACCCCGGTATCCGTGGTGCCAAACGGCGTGAACACCGCGGAGCTGCGTCCCGTGGGTACCTGGGGGCCACGCGCCCTGTTCCTCGGCGCGTTCGACTACCAGCCAAACCTGGACGCCGCGGCCGAGCTCTGCACGGGGATCCTGCCGCTGCTCCGCGGACGGATCCCCGACGCCCAGCTCACCATCGCGGGTCGCACCGTGCCGCCACGCCTGCTGCTGGAGCGCTGGCTCAGTGGGATTCGTGTCGCTGTCGATGTCCCCCGCCTTGAGTCCATCGCCGGAGACTGCGCGGTCATGATCGTGCCAATCCGCGTCGGGGGCGGCAGCAGGATCAAGATCCTCACCGCGTTGGCACTGGGACTGCCGGTAGTGTCCACCACGGTTGGCGCGGAAGGCCTTGATCTGAGCGAGGCGGACGGCGTGATCGTGCGAGACTCGCCCGCGGACATCGCCGAAGCGGCCGCCAACCTCATGCTGAACCGGGACACGCACGAGCGGCTGGCCCGCGCTGGCCGGGCCGCCGTGGAGCAACGGTTTGACTGGTCGCACACCCTGCGCGATTTCGACGGGATCTTGACTCGAGCCGTGCGTGGCGCTCAGCCCCGCTCCAGGCCGAGCGGATAGCCGAAATGCGCCAGCGCCTCCGCCGCCTGCCGTTCGCAACGGGCCCGAAGCACGGCGTCCATTCCCGCGCGCCAGAGACCAACCCGATCCGTTGTGATGGCCTCACCGGCGAGATGTTGATGTGGCTCCCGATCCCACCAGAATCGTCGTCTCGATGGTTCCAGCATCTCCGCACGAAAATCCACCCCGAGAAACGCGCACACCGACTCCATCGTCATCGTGGGATCGCACGCCAGTTGCTCGTACCGCAACAACAGATACTGATCCGGCCGAGTGTGGAGGCGATCGAACGCGTACAGGTTCGCATTGCTCCAGGAGCGAGCAAACGTGCCCTCCGCGTCGTGCTCTGCCCAGCCCAGCGGCAGCAGCGAGAGCACCACGTCGCGCACGTCACGGACCAGGTGAATTACTTTGACGTCGCGGTCAAAGAAGCCAGTCTGGAACAGGATGGGCAGATCCGTGAGGTCGTTCGGCGATTTGTCCCCAACGAACCTGGCCCAGTCGTTGTAGCGGATCTTCTCGTAGATCGCCGACACGATGCCGTAGGTGGAGTACTCGGCGCCGGCGACCACCGCCTCCACCTCCGGCTCGCGGATGAACCACTTGAGGCTGTTCTTGAACATCGTGGAGGAGACGATCAGCGAGGTCGCGAGGGACCTGCCGACCTGCTCGTCTCGAACGCGGTGGCAAATAAACGCCACCGGCACGATGAAGTCCGTCTCCACGGGGATGACCACGTGCGGGTGCGCATCCAGGATGCGGGCCAGCAAGGTAGTGCCGGAACGTGGCGAGCCAAGGATCAGGAACACTCGAGCTGGCTCCGCGCGCGGGAATGGCAGGCACTCTACCTTCGGCCGGGCGCGGTGTTCAACCACTCCCGGCCGAAAGGCCCCACGCTGTCGGTGTCATGCGGGTTCTGATGATCGCCCCGTACCTCCCCTACCCACCGCACGCCGGCGGGCGGATCCGCATGCTGGAGCTCATCAAGTTCCTCCAGCGCCGCCACCAGGTGACGGTGGCAGCGCTCGCCCTGACAGAAACCGACGTGGCGGCCGCCCGCGACCTCGCTCGCCACTGCACGCGCGTGGAGGCGGTCCCCTGGGACTGGCAGCCGCGCCTCGAAGACCCAAGCCTGCCCTGGGCGATCCGCGTGTTTGGGAGCCCCGCGATGGAGTCGGCATTGCGCGCGCTTAACGCCACCGCCCGATTCGACGTCGTCATCGTGGAGCACGTCTGGATGGCGGACCTGGCGCGGCTGATCGATGCACCGGCCGTGCTCGAGGAGCACAACATCGAGTCGCAGATCCTCCGTCGGTTCGCCGCGACGGAGACGAACGCCCTCTCCCGCGAATGGGACCGGAGCCGCTGGCCCGTGTTCGGGCGCTCCTTCGAGCAGCTTGACGCGTCGGAGATCGCTCGGATGACTGCCTACGAGGATTCGCGGTGGCCGCGGTTTCCGGTGCGAGTAGTCGTGAGCGAGCGTGACCGCGAGGAGATGGAACGGCGCTGCCCCTCCGGTAGGGTCGTGGTGGTGCCAAATGGCGTGGACACGCGAACGCATCGTCCCGTGGGACGCGCCGAGGCCCGGGGCGTGCTGTTCACCGCCTCATTCAACTACCAGCCGAACCTGGACGCCGCGGCTGAGCTCTGCGAGGTCATCTGGCCGCTCGTCGAGCGCGAGGTGCCAGAGGCGCGCCTGCTCCTGGTGGGCAGCGGCGTGCCGGACCATCTGCTCGTTCAGCGGTGGCTTCGCGGCGCGGAGGTCGCATCAGACGTTGACGACCTCGCTCCGTATGCGTCTCGCTGCGCGCTCTCGGCAGTGCCGCTCCGAGTGGGAGGCGGGACCCGGCTGAAGATCCTCACGTCGCTCGCGCTGGGCCTCCCGGTCGTCACCACGTCCGTTGGATCAGAGGGACTGGAGCTTGGCGAGCATGACGGCGTTCTGGTGGAAGATGATCCCGCTCGCTTCGCGCAGCGCGTTGTCCAGATCTTGCGGGACCGTGACCTTCAGCAACGGCTCGCTCGAGCCGGCCGAGCGGCAGTCGAGGAGCACTACGACTGGGGCCGCATCCTCCCGGCCTACGCGCGGCTATTGGAAGAAGTGGCCGGTGGGGCCGGCTGACGCGGCCCCAGAACGGCCTCCTATATCACGCGCAGACCGGCGAGTCCCCGTTCCAGCGGGTGAACCGCGCCTCCTCCGCCGCCGCCAGTCGCTCGCGAGCGTCCAACCACAGCCGCGCCCAGCCAGTGGCGTCGTGTAGCTCAGACGACGGGCTGGCCGCGCTCCGCGCCACGAAGCCGGGGAAGGCCGGCCGCCCCGTAGGCTGGCCTATCGGCTGGTAGCGCAGGTCAAAGCTCATCCGCACCTCGTCCCGAGTCACGTTGTCCAGCGAAGCATGCACCGTTCGCTGGTCCATGAAGAGCGCGCTGCCCGCCTGCATCGGGAGCGGCACCGGCGGCCGCGGCGGCAGCAACGCGTCCGGGATCCGCATCCCATTGCTGGTCGGACAGTGATCGATGATCTCGGAGCGGTGGCTCCCGGGAATCACCTGCAGGCAGCCGTTCTCCACACTGGCATCGTTCAGCGGCAGCCAGACCGTCAGAATCGTCCCCTCGTCCGCCTCCTCCAACACCACGCCGTTATCCTGGTGCCAGCCCACGGACGCCACCTGGCCGTGAGACTCGAAGCCCTTCGCGATCGCCCGCGGCGGGAGCTTCGTCCGCAGGTGCTGGACGGGGTTGGAGAAGATCTCCGGCCCAATCAGGTCCTCCACCGCGTCCAGCAGCCGCGGCGCCGTCATCAGGCCAAACACGGCCGGCCCCAGGTGGATCGGCGAGTCTCGTTTGATCCCTGAGAGCGGCAGGCTGATGTCAAAGTACTTCGGGAAATTCTGGCCGCTCTCGCAGCAGATCTTCACCAGCCGTTCCGTGAACGGCAGCTCCGGATACGTCGAGGAGATGGAGCCTTCCGCGCGCATCCGCTCGGCGATCTCATCAAGCACGCCGTTGTACTCGGCAAGCACCGGCTCGATCACCGTTGACCTGTCGAGCACGTTCTCGACGACCAGGCAGCCGTCTCGCTGGAACTGCTGCCGCTGCTCTTCGGTGAGCACCTTCATCGTGACCTCCAGCATGGCGTCATCTAACAAGACTGGACTTCTGGCGGCGCGGCCCCCGATGCCGCGCCGCCGGTTGGCTTAGCGCGCCGGGATCGGCACCGCCTGCTGCACGCGCGCGGGCGCCGTAGGGTACGTGCGCAGGTTCTCGCGGGTCACCTCGGAGAGCTTCGGCACACCGATCAGCGCCAGGCACCGATCTACCTCGTCGCCCAGGATGCGGAACACCTCGTCCACTCCATGCTCGCCCGCCGCTCCAAGGCCGTACACGTACGGTCGGCCGATCAACACGGCCTTGGCACCCAGCGCCACCGCCTTCACGATGTCGCTGCCCCGCCTGATGCCGCTGTCCAGGTACACCTCGGCGCGGCTGCCGCACACGTCCACCACCTCGGCCAGCGTCTCGATGGAAGACGGTGCGAAATCGAGCTGCCGGCCGCCGTGATTGGAGACGATGAACCCGTTCACGCCGTAGGCCAGCGCCTGCTCGATGTCGCGGGTGGACGTGACGCCCTTCAAGAGGAGCGGCCCCTTCCACTTCTTGCGGAAGTGCTCCAGGTCCTTCCAGTTGAGGGACGAGTCGATCTGCCGATTGAGCTGTCCGCCCATCTCAATGAAGTGCCGCGGCAGCGTGGCAACGTCACCCTTCAGATTCCGGAACGAAGGCCGCGGCCCCTTGATGAAGCGGCTCAGCCAGCCCACCCGCCAGGCCGCGTCCATCACCGTCTTGGGCCCGAGCCGAGGCGGCGCCGCGTAGCCATTGCGCACGTCGCGCTCGCGCATGCTGGGCACCTGAGTGTCCACCGTGATCGCTAGCGCCTTGAATCCGGCCGCCTGCGCGCGGTCCACCAGCTCATTGGTGACCTCGCGGTCCTTGCTCACGTAGAGTTGAAACCAGAACGGCCCGGGCCCGGTCGCCGCGATGTCCTCAATTGAGCTGCTGGCGTACGTGCTAAGCGCCAGCCCGGCGCCAGCCCGCATCGCGGCGCGCGCGGCCAGAAGCTCCGCGTTTGGCCACGCAATACTGGTCATCCCGGTCGGCGCAATGATGATCGGCGTGCGCAGCTTCTCACCGAACACCGTCGTGGACTGATCTCGGACCGAGACGTCCACCAGCACCCGCGGGTCGAACAGGATCTGCTCGAAACCCGCCCGGTTGTTCCGCACGGACCACTCGTCGTTCGCCCCACCATCGACGAAGTCAAACATGGGCTTGGGCATGTTCCACTTGGCCGCGCGGCGGAGATCCTCAATGTTTACGAATCTGGGCATGGCAGCTCCGGACCGGCCGCGCACGCGGCCGGAAGTTGGGTGACAGCGTACCGGGTCGGCACAAACGCTGCCAACCGATGGGCTAGTCCGAGAGCGGCACCTGACGGTAAATCTCCGCCATGGCGAGCTCACACCCAACGGCCGGCAACATCAACGTCTGGTCGAGAGCGTCGTACTCTGTGAGCACCCAGCGCCGTCCCGACCGCTCGAAATGCTCCACACGGGGTCTACGCTGGGAGACAAGCACGTACGACTGCATCGAATCGAGCCTACGGCAGTGCGCGCACTTCTCCCCCCGATCGTAGACCTCCGTCAAATCCGACAGTACCTCAAACACCACCGTGGGATTGAGCAGCGTGTCTGCTTCGGCGTCTTCAAAGAGAGCCTCGGCGCAGACGACCAGCACGTCCGGGTACGTGTAGAGGCGGGTGCCAACCACCGTGAGGCGCATGTCGGACGCGTAGACCTCACACGGATGGTTCCGGAGCTGAGCCCGCGGCTCGGCGGCTACGTTCAACACAATCAGGTTGTGCGCACGGCTGGCACCTGCCATAGCGACGGTCTCGCCGTTGACATACTCGCTTCTTTGGCGGGCAGCGCGCTCGATGGCCAGGTATTCTGCCGGGCTGTACCGATCGCTCGCCGAGCCGAACGCCAACGCAGGACCTCCGCGCCGACGGAAGGGCGCACGCGGACTGGGCCGCACGGCAGCGCGCCGTGCATTCTCGCCGCGGCCAGCACACCAGCTTACAATATGCCACACGGTCAACCACGCGGCCTGATCGGCGCGACCAGGACGCGACCTCGATGGGGCGAACACCACGTGGCGGCCGGGGGAGAACAGTCTTGGGCTTCGTGGTGCAGGAACTACGCGGTACAACGGCGCGGTGGCGGAATTGACCGTCGCCGCGGCGCCGAGAACCGGCATCGACCACCTGGCCTGGCTCGAGGCCGAGGCCATCTACATCCTCCGCGAAGTCGCGGCCCACGCCGCCCGCCCGGCCCTGCTCTTTTCCGGCGGCAAAGATAGCTGCGTCCTGCTCCGTCTGGCGGAGAAGGCGTTCCGCCCCGGACCGTTCCCCTTCCCGCTGCTCCACATCGATACGGGGCACAACTTCCCGGAGGTACTCGAGTTCCGCGACGCTCGCGCCGCGGCGCTCGGCGAGCGCCTGCTCGTCCGATCCGTCGAGGACTCCATCGCGCGCGGCACCGTCAAGCTGCGCGATGAGCTCGACTCCCGCAATGCCGCCCAATCTGTCACCCTGCTCGAGGCCGTCGAGGAGCTCGAGCTGGACGCGCTGATCGGCGGTGCTCGCCGGGACGAAGAGAAAGCCCGCGCCAAGGAGCGCGTCTTCTCCTTCCGCGACAGCTTTGGCCAGTGGGATCCCAAGAACCAGCGACCAGAGCTCTGGGATCTGTACAACGCGCGCGTCCACAAGGGTGAGCACCTGCGGGTCTTCCCCATTTCAAACTGGACGGAGCTAGATGTCTGGCAGTACATCCAGCGCGAGAGCTTGCCCCTGCCCTCACTGTACTTCGCGCATCGGCGCGATGTCGTTCGCCGCCGCGGGCTCCTGGTGCCGGTCACGCCCATCACCCCGCCCAGGCCAGACGAGACCATCGAGAACCTCTCCGTCCGGTTCCGCACCGTGGGCGACATCAGCTGCACCTGCCCGGTGGCCAGCGATTCAGCCACCGTGGAGGCCATCATTCGCGAGACCGCCGTGGAGGAGATCACCGAGCGCGGCGCCACCCGGATGGACGACCAGACCTCCGAGGCTTCTATGGAACGACGCAAGCGCGAGGGCTACTTCTGATCGGCAGCAGCCTCTCTTGATCGGTAGCACCTCCGTCAAGGACCAGCCTTGATACCGGGCCACATCGAGGACCGCGGCGTCTTGCGCTTCATCACGGCCGGCAGCGTGGACGACGGCAAGAGCACGCTCATCGGCCGCCTGCTGTACGACACCAAGAGCATCCTCTCAGACCAGCTCTCCGCCTTGGAACGGGCCGCCGAACGGCGCTCCGCAGGTCGACCAGAGCTGGACCTGTCACTGCTGACGGACGGTCTCGAGGCGGAGCGCGAGCAGGGCATCACCATCGATGTCGCCTACCGCTACTTCGCTACGGCGCGCCGGAAGTTCATCATCGCCGACACCCCCGGCCACGAGCAGTACACGCGCAACATGGTCACCGGCGCTAGCACCGCTGACGCGGCCGTCATCCTGATCGACGCCACGCGCGTGGAGGGCGGCGATCTGCTCCCTCAGACTCGGCGCCACTCCGCGCTGGCAAACATGCTGGGCATCCGCCACATCGCGGTAGCCGTGAATAAGCTTGACCAATTGAACTTCTCCCAGGAGAAATTCAACGAGATCCTCACCGCCTACCGCGCCATGGCCGGCCGCCTCGGCCTGGTAGACGTCGCGGCCATCCCGGTCTCGGCGCTACGGGGCGACAACGTGGTGGAGCACAGCCTCAACACCCCATGGTACGACGGCCCCACGCTCCTGGACTGGCTAGAGTCCGTTCCGAGTGAGATCGAGGACAATCAGCGCGCCGGAAAGCCCATGCGCTTCGCCGTACAGCTCATCCTCCGTGGGTTTGAGGCCGATGCCGCGGGCGCCCGTGGCTATGCCGGCCGCATCGGCAGTGGCACCATCTCCCGCGGCCAGACCATCACCGTGCTTCCCACGGAGCAGTCGGCAGTCGTCGCATCAGTCAGCACGTTCGATGCTCAGCTAGACGCCGCGCACGCGGGCGAATCAGTGGTGGTCCGCCTGGACCGAGAGCTGGACATCTCGCGCGGCGCCTGGTTCGTCGAGAACGATCCTGACCGCAGGCCCACCATCTCTCGCACCTTTCACGCGGATCTGTCCTGGCTGGACTCCGCCAGCCTCGCCCCGCAACGCAAGCTCTGGCTCCGCCAGGGCACCACCTGGGTCCAGGCCCGCATCCGCGCCATCGAAGAGGTGCTGGACCTACAGACTGTGGAGTGGCAGCCGGCCGACCAGGACACCACTCTGGGCCCAAATGCCATTGCCCGCGTGCTCGTGGAGACCCAGCAGCCGCTGGCCCTGGACCCCTACCAGCGGATCCGGGCCAGCGGCGCCTTCATCCTTGCGGACGCCGCGACAAACCATACTGTGGCCGCGGGAATGGTGCGCTCGGCGGGGTAAGCTCCCGCCCGTGAGCCGATCTGCCGTCTCCCCTCAATCGTCCCGGACGAACTTCGAGTGCACCTCATGGCATTCGGGTAGAGAGCCAGTAGCGGGCGAGCGGTCAACACACGATCCGGCGGAAAGGCGCACCTTCCTGCGCGGATTGCCCGTGAGCTGGTACATGCCAATGCTCCGCGCGCATCGGGTGTCCCGCACCACGATGGGCGCTCCGGGCTCCGTGGCCATGCCGTACCAGCACTCAGTGAACACGGCGGGCGTCCGCTCCACGCCGGCAACTGCGCCAAAGGTGGTCCCACTGAAGTTCGCCAGTTGAGAGAACACCGGCGGGTCGCCCACTGAAGGGCGCTCCAGCACCCACTCCGCCGTCGCGCCCGACACCCTGGCCTGGATGGGAGCCGGAAAGTACGCCGCGTCCTTCACGGTTGGAGCGGTCATCACCCACCCCGCCAGCGCGTTCTCCGTGTCATTCTTGAGCAGCATGCGCACCCGGGTCTCGTCAAGCACGGTCAGCCACGCCAGCATTCGGTCTCCGGGCGCCACGGCGAAGTCCTTGATCTTCAGCGGCAGGTGGGGCCACCACTGAATCCAGCTCGTCACTGTCTGCCCCGGCGCGCCCGGCTGGTTCACATGGTGCGCCGTACCAAGTTGGGGCAATGTCGAGTTGGCGTACTGGCGCTGTCCATCCAGGCCGATCCACATGGAGCTCCTAAAGTTGGCCGCGGGATCTTCACCGACCGGCGACCTCACGTCCGGCACGGTCCATGCGCCCAGCACGTCCGTGATCATCAGCCCACCGCGGGGTTTCACATACGCACCTGACCAGTTGAGACTCCACTCGCGGCGCGACCCAAACTGGAGCCGGCCCGTCGCCTGACTGTTGTTCGGGCCGGTCTGGACCAGCTCAAAGTCCTCCTGGTTGCGCCCGTGACGGAACAGCCCGGCTCCGGTGAACATGGAATTCCAGAACCCTTCGAGCTCAGGCGGCAGGCCGGCGCTGGGGCCCAGCGGCAGGTTGTTCCGGGTCAGCTCCGCCGGGCTTGCGTCGTGCGGATTGAAGATGTCATCCACCGTCAGGGGACTGATGCGCTCGCGGATCGAATTGAGCTCATCTTCTGGCTGCTGCTCTAACTCGGGGATCATGTCCACTCATCCTTCGCGGCTGAGACCGCCCGTGCAAACAGACCAGCAGCCGGCATCGAGCTCTTGAGCGACTCGCAGATGGAGCGCGCAAGCTCCTGCCCCGCTTTGGAGTCACTGGGATAGTGCAGCCCCGCGATCTCGCGGTTCCGGGCGACGCGCCGTGCCAGCACGTCCAGGGAGCTCTTGAGCACCTGCCTGTCACCGTCAGAGAGTCCCCCGGGCGCCGCGGACGCCCGGTCCAGCACGTGTCCCAGGAGCAGGGCCATCAGGTTGGCCTGCGTCGCGTGTCCACTGGGGAACGACGCATGCCCCGGCATCGGAACTGGCGGCCGCAATGCCGGCAACAGATGGGACGGACGCGGTCGCTGGAACTTCTCCTTCATGACGATGACCGCGTACGTGCCGAGTGTGACGACAATGTGCATGATCCGGTACGTAGCTGGGTGGGAGGCCGGCGTGATGGACAGCACACCCATGAAGTCGCTCAGGAACTCACCATCCTGTGACAGGATCTCCGCCAACGCCTCAGGCCGCTCATCTCGAGCGGCTCGGGCCAGTCCCCGTAGCTCAGCGTTGAGCCCGCCTCCGGAAGGCGGGTTGACCACCTGGCTCTGCCAGACCTGATCCACACGCGCGTCGGCGTCCGTCTGCCAGGAAGTCCCTAGGAACTCGTGGAGCACGCGCCAGCTGTACCACTTGGCCGCCCAACCGCGCTCAGGGTAGGCATTGAGGCCCAGCCCTTCGCGTATCTCGTCCTTGATGGGTTTCGATTCGCCTTGCTCCTCCACAAACGGCAGGTCCACCCGGTCCGGAAGGAGCCACGCGGCGTCCCAGGTGCCGGCCATGCCGGCGTTGCCAACGTTCGCCGTGTTCGCTGTGTTGGCGGTGTTCGCGGTATTCGCTGTCACGGACCATCCTCCTCGGTTGCGCAGAACGCGCGTGCTACCGGGCTCCGAGGCTCACGGGGCAGACGCCCTCATCCGCGCCAACCGCGGATGCTCCGGCTCCTGGCTCAGGCCATAGTACACATGGGAGCGCGACTCCGCTGTGACGGACGTCACACTGTGAGATCAGCCACGCCAGCTCAGCACGGAAGACCACCCTGCCTGAGATGCTCGATCCACCGCTCGTGGACGGGCGAACGAAACGGGCTCCGCGCCGCGTACGCCCCGAGCGTGAACGACGGGTGCACCCTGAGCAGTTGGCGGCCGTACTCGACGGCCTCCGCATGCTGGCCGAGTGCCTCACACGTGGCCACCAGGAGCCGGAGCGTGAAACGCACGTATTCGTTGCGCCCATAGGCGCTCCGTGCCCACTCCAGCGCTTGCGGGTAGTCCCCGCTCACGTAATGCGCCTGTCCCAGAATTCCCTCGTGCCAGAACAGCCGCGCGTCGAGGGGCGACAACCGCACCCCTTGCTCGGCGTGCTTGACGGCCGTCGGGCCATCAACGATAAACCCCCGCGTCACACTGCTCATTGACCACGCCATTGCCGAGCTCGGCCCGGCCGCCGTGGCACGATCCAGCAGCTCTACCGCGCGCGCATAGTCCTTGAGAAGGTACGACTGGACGTGGCCGGCGATCGCCAGACAGAGCGAGTCGTTCGGCTCCAGCTCCAGCGCGGTCGCTGCGTGCATCGCCGCCTGCTCCGCATCCTCGGCAACGTCCGTGGAGCCCATCTCGCCTACCCGCAGCACGTACCACATCGCCGTGTACGCATGCGCCGGTGCGTACGTCGGGTCGTGTGCAACCGCCTGCTGCAGAAGCCCCCGCGCCCGCGAAAACGATTCATAGTCCAGCCGGTACAACAAATCCAGCGCTTGCAGCACCAGCTCATACGCCGTCAGATTCTGCGGCTGCTTGCGCAACGCACGCACCAGCTCCCGCTCGTGCACGTGTGGCGCGATCGTCCGCACCACGCTGATGGCGATCTGGCCCTGCAGCTCGAACAGCTCGGACATCCCGCCACTGTACTGATCCGCCCGAATGACCGTGCCGGTCTCCGCGTCGCTCAGCTCGGTGGTGATGGTCAGTCGCCCTGCCGACCGCCGGATGCTTCCGTACAGCACGTATCTGACGCCAAGATCCCTGCCAACCGCCCGCACGTCAAGCTGCGTCCCGCCGTAGCCGAGCCCAGAGGCGCGTGACACCACGAACAGCTCCTTTAATGCCGCCAGCCCGTGGATGATGTCGTCCACCACCCCATCGGCAAAGTAGCCCTCTGCCGGATCGGTCGCGTGCATGCGAAACGGTAGGACGGCCAGCGAAGGGCGTGGCTCACCACCAGACAGCACGTCGCCGACCAGCTTCGAGGGTGGCGCCTGCGGACGCAGCGAGTACACCCGCACCGCCCGCGAGAGGCTCCGCATGTGGAGATCCCCCAGGTCGATCAACGCCACCCCAAGATCGCTCGAGAGCTGCTCCGCAACAGCTCCGGAGACCACGACGCCGCCAGGCTCCGCGTACGCCTGCAGCCGCGCGGCAACGTTGACGCCGTCCCCGTACACGTCATCCTCGCCCACGATGATGTCGGCGAGATTCACCGCCATCCGGTACACCAGCCGCTCCTCCACCGGCTGCTCGGCCGTCAGATCCACGATCGCGCGTTGCATCTCCAGCGCGCATTCGGTCGCGGCCGTGGCCCCCCCGAACACTGAAAGAAACCCATCCCCCGTGCTCTTAACCACTCGTCCGCCATTCCGGGTGACAAACGGCTCCACAACCTCGCGGCGCACGCGGGTGTGCCAGAGATACGTCCCCTCTTCAAACGTCTCGGTCAACCTGACGGAGCCCACCATGTCCGTCACCAAGATCGCCGCCAGTCGCCGCTCAATCGCTGTCTGGATCATCGCATCCATCCCCCCGGGCCACGCCCCCGGCCTACGGCGTCCGAGCCGCTCCGCCGGACGCGCTCAGCCAACCTCCGGCTCGACGCCCACGTGCCGCATCTTGCCCTCCCGGGCCATCCGCTCTACGAACGTCCCATACGCGGTCATGATGTCGATGAAGGTCTGGTAGGCACCACACGCATCGCGACGCCGAACGGCGTCCAGAATCGCCCGGTGCGACGCGCGAAATGAGCTCAGCCCAGGGTTCAGACCCTCCATCGCAAAGCGCAGCCGCCGGCGATGATCCCGCAGCTCAGCCGCGATCTCCACGAACCGGGGATTGCCGAGCCGCTCGAGGAACAGATCATCAAACCCGTCTTCCAGTCGTGCCGCTTCCGCCAGATCCCCCACGGCCTCCGCCTGTTCCTGCGCCGCGAGCAGCGCCTCCACCGCCGCGATGTCCCCACTCCCAAAGCTCAATGCGGCCGAGTAGATCGCGTGCCCCTCGGTAGCGATGCGTAGCTGCCGGAGCTGCGCAAGGACCTCCAGCGAGATGGGAGCCACCGAAGAGCCCTTGTAGGGGATCCCAATGACAAAGCCTTCGCGCTCCAGACGCAGCAGCGCCGCGCGCAGCGGAGTCTTGCTCAGCCCAAGCTGCTCCGCCAGGTGAGCCTCCACCAGCGGCGCGCCCGGCGGCAGGGCCAGCGAAATGATCGCTTCCTTGATCTGCGTGTAGGCCCACTGCTCCAGCGAGGCCAGCCCTGAAGTGGACGGCGCCCGTAGCTTGAGGTCAGACGGCATCGTCAAAGAGGCCTCCCGTACAGTCGGTGCGTCCCCATGGTACGCCGAGTCGCGCGCCGCGCGACGGCTCCAGCCACCCGCCAGCCCCAATCCGGTCCGACCTGTCCAAATTTGAAGCCACCCACAGGTCCGTGTATCGTATACCGTGCATCGTTGACCGCTTCTGGCAGCGCGGACGCCGGTGCACCACCGCTGCCGCGCCGGTCCAGCGCCGTACCAGTCCAAGGGAGGACCGGTCTATGGTCGTTAGCAGCACCTCCAGGCTCCTCGCCGGGGTCGAGCTCATGGCGCACCTGTTTCGTCGCGCCGGCTTCGGCGCCACGCGCGAGGAAATCGAAGCAGCGCTCGATCTCGGTTACGAGGCCGCCGTGGAAGGCCTGCTCCACCCGGACCGCAAGCCAGACGTGGAGCTCGATCTCGTCTATCGCTTCTGGCCTGACATGAAGGAAGCGCGCGAGATAGATGTCAATCAGGCCTTCTGGCTCTATCGCATGATCAACACCCACCGCCCCCTCCAGGAGAAGATGGCCCTCTTCTGGCACTCCCTCTTCGCCACCGCCTTCAACAAGTCCAATCACCCCCAACAGCTCCAGATCCAGATTGACATGCTCCGGCAGCACTGCCTCGGTAACTTCCGCACCATCCTCGTCGAGCTCTCGCGCGACCCCGCCATGATCTTCTGGCTGGACAACCAGGAGAACACCAACGACGTCCACAACGAGAACTACGGCCGCGAGCTACTCGAGCTCTTCTCCATGGGTATCGGCAACTACACCGAGGACGACGTCAAGGAGTGCGCCCGCGCCTTCACCGGCTGGAGCATCAAGAACCTGCTCAACGTTGGCCCATTTGGTCGCCACGTCTGGGAATTCGACTTCAAAGCAGATCAGCACGATTTTGGTGAGAAGCAGTTCCTCGGCGAGCGCGGCCCCTTCGACGGCACCGACATCATCGACATCGTCGTCCGCCAGCCCGCCACGGCCAGGTTCATCGCGCGCCGACTCTACCTCTTCTTCGTCTCAGACCAGCCAGACGAGGACGCTATCGACGAGCTCGCCCGCGTCTACCAGCAGTCGGGACACGACATCCGCGCCGTCATGCGGGCGCTACTCCTCTCCGACTTCTTCAAGTCGGAGGACGCGCTCTACGCCAAGGTCAAGAGCCCGGCCGAGCATGTCGCCGGCCTCATGCGTCTCACCGGCGACTTCCGTTTCCCCGCCTGGGGCATCAAGGACGTCGCGCTCGAGTTCCGCTACATGGGTCAGGACCTCATGAATCCACCCAGCGTGGAGGGATGGCACACCGGCAAAGAGTGGATCGATACCGGCATCCTCGTGGAGCGCGTCAACTTCGCCTCCGCCCAGGTAGGTGATGCCTCCAGGCCCGGCATCCGCCGCATCATCGAGCGCCTGCGCCAGCGCGGCGTGCTGTCGCCGTCGCAGCTCGTAGACGCCGCCTTCGACCTCTTGGGGCCCATCCGCCCCACCGCCCGCACACGCGCCGCCCTCACCGCACACGCGGAGAAGGCCGGCCCCCTGGACCTGGCAAATGGCGGCGCCGCCGCGGAACAACGCGTCACCGAGATGCTCCAGATGGTCGTCGCCACCCGCGAGTTCCAGTGGGTCTAACCCATCCGAGTCACTAGCCAACCAGGGAGTGGGGCCATGCCAAGCACCAAGCCACCAACACTGGTAGTCCTCCAGCTTACCGGCGGAAACGACATCCTCAACACGGTCGTCCCGTTCAGCAATCCGCTGTACTACGACAACCGCACGCGCGTCCGCATTGAGCCAGACGCGGTCCTCCCCATCGACGGGCAGTACGGCTTCCACCCCAGCCTGGAGGCCATCAAGCCGTTCTGGGACGCCGGTAAGATGGCCATTGTCAACGGCATCGGCTATCAGAATCCCAGCTACTCGCACTTCCGCTCCATGGACATCTGGTACACCGCCGAGCCGGAAAAGATGGCCACGGACGGGTGGCTCGGCAAGGTTGTGCGCGAGCTGGATCCAAAGGCGGATAACGTCCTCACCGCCATCAGCTTTGGCCGCGGCCTCCCCCGCGCCCTCTCGCTCGCCGGCGTCCCCGTGGCATCCGTGGCAGAGCTCGACTCCTACGGGCTCCTCACCAGCCTCGCCGGCGTCGGCCAGCGTGAGTCGGTGCTGGACGTCTTCTCCTGTATGTACGACGACGGCTGGGATGATCAGGGCAAGCCCAAAGTCGCGCCGGTCCCCGCCTGGCAGAAGGGCGAGGTCATGAGCTACATGGGCCAGACCGGGCTTGACGCCCAGAAGGGCGCGGAGATCCTTAGCTCCATCGTCGGACAGTACCAGCCCAGCGTGGAGTACCCAAAGAGCAAGATCGCGGATAGCCTCCGCGCCGTCGCCCAGGTCAAGCTCGCCGCGCTCGGCACCCGCGTCTTCTACACCCAACACGACAGCTTCGATACCCACGCAAACGAGCTGTACGTCCACGGCAAGCTGCTGCGCGAGGTCTCAGAGGCCGTCGCCGCCTTCTTCGCCGACCTCAAGGCCAACAACGCCGATGAAGACGTCATCATGCTGCTCTGGTCAGAGTTCGGCCGCCGCGTGAAGGACAACGGCGCCGGCACGGATCACGGCGCAGGCGGAGCCGCCTTCCTGATCGGTGAGCCCGTGAAGGGCGGCATGTACGGGGAGTACCCCTCCCTCAAGGAGACTCATCTGGACATCGGCAACCTCCAGTACAACAACGACTTCCGCTGCCTCTACAGCTCGGTGCTGGAGAAATGGTTCCAGGTGGACGCCCAGCCCATCGTAGGCGGTAGCTTCGAGCAGTTCGCGCTGGTCTAGCAGGGAGGAGCCGTGACTGTCGCTGTCAGACCCGCCCTTGGGGCCGTCCGCTACTCCCACACCATCGGCCAGCTCACCCAGAGCGGCGAGGGATTCAACAACCCCGTAGGCGTCGCCGCCGCGCCAGACGGACGGGTGTACGTGCTGAGCCGATCAAACATCGCTCACGCCGAGATGGGGATCCTCCGCGTCACCATCTGCACGCTGGATGAGCAGTACCTCGACCAGTTCACCACCTTCGGCGGGGGAGACGGCCAGTTGATCTGGCCCACCGCCATTGCCATCGATCGCGGCACCGGCCACGTCTACGTGGCGGATGAGCAGCGCAATGACGTGCAGGAGTTCGACCGCGACGGCCAGTTCGTGCACAAGTGGGGCGGTCCAGGCAGCGCCCCGGGCCAGCTCAATCACCCGTCCGGCCTCGCCGTGGACAGCACCGGCGACGTACTCGTGGTGGATTCGCTCAACAACCGCGTCCAGCGCTGGTCGCGCGAAGGTCGGTGGAAGTCCCGATTCGGCGGGCCCGGCACCGGTTCCGGCCAGTTCAACATGCCCTGGGGCATTGCCGTGGACGCCGCCGACAACCTGTACGTCGCGGACTGGCGCAACTCCCGCGTCCAAAAGCTCACACGGGACGGGCGGCATCTCGCCACGTTCGGCGGCCCCGGCAAGGGCGAGAAATCGCTGGATCGGCCGGCCGGCCTCGCGGTGGATGGCGGCGGCTACGTCTGGGTGTCCGACTACGGCCGAGACCAGGTCAAGGTCTTTGGTCCAGACGGACAAGTCCACGCCACGCTCTCCGGCGATGCCACCATGACCAGGTGGGCCGCTCCCTTCGTCGCGGCAGATCCCGAGATGAGCGAGCTCCGGACCCGCTTCGCAGACGACGTGGCCCAGCAGGAGCGCGTGTTTGAAGGCCCCATCGGCATCGCCGTCACGGACGACAACCATGTGCTTATCGCAGACTGTTGCAAGCATCGCGTGCAGGTGTACCAGCGCGGTTAGTCACTGGTGGGGACGGCGCGGCCAGGAGTACCCTGTGCCCACCGCCCCATGACTGAGCATCCGCTTCCCCTCAGCGATCTTCGCGTCATCGAGCTCGGCCACATCGTCGCCGGCCCGTCCGGCGGACTGCTTTTCGCCGACCTCGGGGCAGACGTCATCAAGGTGGAGGAGCCTGGCGCCGGCGACCAGGCCAGGAGCATGCCAAACAGCGGCTCCATCTTCTACGCATACAACCGGAACAAGCGGAGCCTGGCCCTCGATCTCAAGTCCGCGGACGGCAAAGAAGCCTTTTCGCGGCTCGTCGCCAGCACTGACGTGGTCTTGGACAACTACGCCCCGGGTGTGCTCGATCGGCTCGGAATTGACTATGCGTGGGGAGCCACAATCAACCCCCGCGTCATCTATTGCTCCATTAAGGGCTTCCTGCCCGGACCGTATGGCGACCGACCCTCGCTAGATGAGCTGGCCCAGATGATGGGCGGCATGGCCTACATGACCGGGCCGGCCGGCCAGCCGCTGCGGGCCGGTGCCTCCATCGTCGACATCGGAGCCGCCACCTACGGCGTCGTCGCCACGCTCGCCGCCCTTCACCGTCGATCCCAGACCGGCCGCGGCCAGCACGTCCAGGCCGGGCTGTTCGAGACCACCGTGTTCCTGCTCTCGCAGCACGTCGCCCAGGCCAGCATCCAGGGCCGCGCGCCAGTCCCCATGCCCGCCCGCGGCATGGGCTCGCGTATGGGTTGGGGCGTATACCAGCTCTTTCCCACCGCCGACAGCCGCCAGGTCTTCATCGCCATCACCAGCAACGCCCACTGGAAGCGCTTCTGCACGGAGCTCGGCCTCGCCGATCTCCTGGCGGATGAAACACTCAACACCAATGCCAGACGGGCCGCCAACCGGCCGCGCGTCATCCCCCGCATCGAGGCGATCACCCGCGAGATGACCGCCGCCGAGCTCATGGCCACGCTCGATCGGATCAGGGTTCCGTTCGCCCCCCTGAACGACCCGCTCGATCTCCTGTCAGACTCCCACCTCCAATCGGGCGATCGTCTCGTCAGCGTCAACCCGGCAGATGGACATCCCATCGAAGTGCCGAACCTCCCCGTTGCCGGGGCAGACCTCGTTGGGCCCGCCCGCCGAGACCCGCCCTCGCTCGGCCAGCACAGCGCCGCCATCCTCAGCGAGCTCGGATACTCGGCCGACCAGATCCGCTCGCTCTTCGAGCGCGGTGTCTCCGCGCAGAACCGCCCCACTCTGTTCGACACTGGGCCGGACGCCTGACACCGCGACACGCCCACGGAGGCCAGCCATGACCGCGCTCCCCGATTCTGTCGTCATCCACGAAGTCGGACCACGCGAGGGCTTCCAGTTCGAAAAAGGCCCCATCCCCACGGCCCGCAAGATCGAGCTCGTCGACGCGCTGTCCCAGACCGGCCTGCGCCAGATCCAGGTCACCAGCTTCGTCAGTCCAAAGTGGGTGCCACAGATGGCGGACGCGGACGAGATCTCGCTCAAGTTCAAGCGGGCCCCGGGGGTGGAGTACAACGCGCTGTTCCTCAACGACCGCGGTCTGGAGCGCGCGCTCGCCCATGACGGCTACACGTTCTCCGGCCAGCTCACTACCGTCGCCAGCGGCCTGTTTGCCAAGAAGAACACCAACAAGACCGTGGACGAGCTGCTAGAGGCCATACCCAGCCGGATCGCCCTGTACAAGCAGCACGTCATCCCCACCAGGGCAGTCGGCGTGCAGGCCGCCTTCGGCTGCAACTTCCAGGGCGACGTGCCACTGGCGGAAGTGCTCCGCATCGTCGGCGCCGCCATCGACATCGCGGCCTCCCTCGGCGAGACCATCGAGGAGGTCCGCCTCTCAGACACCATGGGCTGGGCCAACCCGGTTCAGGTCAAGCGCGCCATCACCGCCGTTCAGGACCGCTGGCCCACCGTGGCGATCTCACTGCACCTCCACGACACCCGCGGCACCGCCATGGCCAACGCCTACGCCGCCCTCGAGCTCGGCGTCAGGCTGTTCGACTCATCCGTGGCTGGCCTCGGCGGCTGCCCCTTCGCCAGCCACAAGGGCTCCGCCGGAAACATCGTCACGGAAGACCTCGTCTTCATGTGCGAGGAGATGGGCATCGCCACCGGCGTAGATCTGGAAAAGCTCATCCAGTGCGCCGCGCTGGCGGAGGACATCGTGGGACATCCCCTCCCCAGCAAACTGCTCCGAGGCGGCAGCCTGGCCGCCATCCGGCGCGCCGCGACGGCCGCGGCAACCGCGTGACAAGAGTGCGAGGTGGGAGCACTGATCGTTCCCACCTCGCTCTTGAACCTTCTACTTGAAGTAGTACTGCTGCGGCCGCGCGGCTCCCGGCGACTTGTGCGAGGCGCTGTTGATGTTGCGGCTCGCCACGTTGCCCAGGTTGTTCTTCACGATCCTCACGCCCGTCGTCGCGGGCGACTGGCCTACCGTTCCGATCGTCCACAGCTCTTCGGCCAGGATCTTCCAGATCTCCTTCGTCATCCGCACGCGCTCCTCATCGGAGACGCCATACGCTTTCTTGTAGATCTCCATCATCTCCTTCATCCGCGGCGGAGGCTCCTTGCCCTGGGCACCGTTGGATGCAAACCACGTCCCATATAGGGGCCCGTTGTAGGAGTCCCCGCGGGAGGGGAACGCATTGCCCGGATCCTGCGCGTAGATATCCTCCGTCCCGTCAGAAGCGCGGATGGCGATCTGGTGTTCGTTCGCCGCGATCCGCTTCTCCGCGAAGCTCCGTTCCGCCTCCTTCACGTCAGCCTGGAGCCCAATCACCTTCCACTGGTCACGGATCATCTCGGCAACCTTGGTCAGCGGGAAGAACACCCCGCTCTGCGTCATCAGCTCCAGCCGCAGCCGACCCTGACCGTCCGTCCGCAGCCGATACCCCTCCGCGTCCTTCTTGTCCAGGCCAATTGAGTCCAGAATCTGGTTGGCCTTCTTCACGTCCAGCGTGCAGTTCAGCGTGCGGAAGTCCGGCCCCGGGTTGTACGGGGACGATTCCGAGACGATGAAGGAGCCGGGCGTACCCATCCCCAGCCACAGCGCCTCGTTGAGCTGATCGCGGTCGATGCCCAGTGACATCGCGATCCGGAAGTCGCGGTTGTTCAGCCACTTCGACACCTCCGGGTCCGCTTCGTAGCTCATGTTGACCCGCAGCGGCGCGTCCGACCCAAACGCGGCCGGATCCAGGTGCACCTTGTAGCCGCCCTTCTCCTGGTTCTCCACAAACACCGGCAGCTTGCCCAGGTCCGTGTGCCGCTCCTGGAAGTCCGCTTCGCCGGCGATCGCGCGCAAGTTCAGGATCTCCAGGTTCTCCGCCACCTGCATCTGGACCTTGTCAATGTACGGAAGCTGGTTGCCTTCGGTATCCACCCACACGCTGAACGGATTTCGCTCCAGCACCCACGTGGGGGAGTTGGCCGGACTCACCGTCTTCCACGATGTGACTACCGGCAGCTCCACGTTGAGGGCCCAGTCATTCTTGAACTTGAACAGGTTCACCCAGTTGTCAAAGCCGGCCGTCTTCACCATCTCGTCCAGCTTCGCGACGGGTGTGTATTTGGGCAAGAACTGCTTCAGGTAGTGCGCTGGCGCGTACCCGCCCATGCCAAACAGACCGTTCTCCGCCTGGCCTCCCATCCGGTTCAGCCCGGCTAGCACCACCGGCAGCACCGGGTACGGATCAGGCGAACGGTACGCCACCGTGCTCGCGTCCACCTTCTCGATCTTCACCGGCTTCCCGTTGATCGTCATCTGCACGGAAGGCGTGGGCACCAGGTCCTTGTTCTGGTACAGATCCTCGAACCAGAAGGTGAAGTCATCCGCGGTGAATGGCTGCCCATCGCTCCAACGCATCCCGCGCCTGAGCTGAACGATCAGCGTCCGACCACCGTCCTGAAGCTCGAACGCGCGGGCGATGTTGGGTACCAGCTTGGTGCACGTGTGGTCCCAGTACAGCAGATTGTCAACGCCACAGAGCCGGTACCCGTTGTACTTATCGCCCGGCCCAGTGAAACCCCGCCGCAGCGTGCCGCCGTACTTCCCGATCTCGCGGAGCGGCTTGATCACCAGGGGATCCTGGCCAATCCGCTCCTGCACCGGCGGCAGCTTGCCCTGCTTCACCAGGTCTGCAAGCTGCGGTGCCTCCTTGAAGCTTTTCGGAATCTGCGCCGCGTCAACGACGACCGCGGGGCCCTCGAGTTGACCCACAAGCTGCGCGCCCAGCTTTGGCTGAGGAGCGGCACCGGCCGGCTTCGCCGCGGCCGGCGCCGCCGCGGGTGCCGGTGCCGCTGGTACAGCGGTCGCCGCCGGTTGCGGCGGGACGGGGGCGGCCGCCGGCGCGGCAGTCGGCTTAGGCGGCGCCGGCGTGGTCGCTTGTTGGCCGCACGCCGCGGCCAGACCCATCCCCACCCCAGCAACACACACACTCAGGAACTGGCGACGCGACAATGCGTCTCTGGCACTCATCCCGATACCCTCCCTTGGGCATCACCCACACAACCCCTTGCGGCCAGTCCAGATCACCGCGCCAGAAGGCACGGCCAATTCACGCGCTTCCCAGTCCCACCTCCACCCTGGTCCCACGTCGCCGCCGCACGCAGCCTATCGCCGCGGGCAACAGACGCTGTCCAGCCCGATCCTACGCCCGCCACGGGTAACTGTCAATCGCCGCCGGCGCTACGACGGTAAGAACCGCTTCAGCGCGTCCAGCACCACCGGCTCAATCAACGTCGGAGCATGCCCCACCCCCGGCACCTCCACCAACACGCCCCGTGGCAGCGCCTCCACCATCCGACGGGCCTGCGCCTCCGAGAGCACGTCGCTCGTTGCACCCCAGACCACCATCGTCGGGCACGCCAGACGCGCCAGCACCGGCCACGCGTCCGGCCGCTTCGGAGCCCCGCGCTCCACCCGTCGTCGGATGTACGCCGGGTCCATCTTCCACCGCCACACCCCGTCAGGCCCCTCGCGCAGCACGCCCAGCGCTAGCTCCCGCTGATCCGCGATCGTCCGCCCCGCCACGATCGGCGAGACCGATCGGCGGTATTCCATCGCATCGTCCAACGACTTGAACGAGTCTGGCCGGCTGCCCACCATCTGCGTGATCCGTCCGCTGCCGCCCTCCACGTCCGGGCCAATGTCGTTGAGCACCAGGTGCGTCAGTCGATTCGCCTGCTCCAGGGCAAACGCCATGCTGATGATCCCACCCATGGACGTCCCGATCAGCGCGAACCGCTCGAATCCGAGCGCGTCGACCAGGCAAAGTAGATCGTTCGCCTGGTCGGCATACTCATACGCCTCATCCGCTGACCACCCGCTCTCCCCGTGGCCCCGCACGTCCGGCGCCACGATGTGGAACCCCTCTCCCAGACTCCTCGCCAGCGCGCTGAACGCGTCCGCGCTGCCCGTGTACCCGTGCACGCACACCAGCGGGGTCGCGCCCGCGCCGCCCCATTCCAGGTAGCTCAGATCCAGTCCGTTCGCCACCAGCGTCCGGCGCGCCGGCGTCACCCCAGTCGCCATCTCACCCTCCTTCAGCACATCCGGCCGCTGTCCACGGCCAGCCAGGCCGGCAGGCTAGCACACCCGCGCGCGAGCGCGCCCCCTGAGCCGGCACTCCGCGGCCTTCTGTCTCGTTATCACGCTCAACCAGCCCAACTTGGCGTATCATCGCGACAGCCAACTCGGGGACAGAGGTCGCCTTCTTGCCTACTCGCATTCTCATTGCGCTGCTATCGATCACCCTCCTCCTCACACACTCCCCGGCGAGCGCGCAGGGCTCCCCACTCGTCCTCGCGCTCTACTACCCTTGGTTTGACCAGGGCACCTGGGAGAGCGGCATCACCGCGGACCTTCCCACCACGCCCTACGACTCCTACGAGCGCGCCACCATCGAGCAGCACGTCGAATGGGCCAGAAAGGCCGGCATAGACGCCCTTGTCTCTGCCTGGTTCGGCCCCGGCCAGGGCAACCCCACGGAGTCCAACTTCGCCACCCTCCTTGAGGTCTCGCAGCGACGCGGCTTCCGAGCGGCACTCCTTCTTGAGACCGACAACGGTGACTTCTTCCCTGACCGCGCATCCCTTGTCACCGCACTCCGCCACTTCCTCGCCCGCCACGCCAGCCACCCCGCCTACCTGAAGGTAGACGGCAGGCCAGTCTTGTTCGTCTGGCGACCTGCCTCCGTCTTCGGCGATGTCGGCACGCGGATCAACCGTCCGGGCCCGGCCGCCATCGCCGCATGGGCCTCCATCCTGGATGAGGTGGACCCAACACGTCGCGCGATCTGGATCGCGGAGGGCGAGCAGACCGGCATGCTCGAGGTGTTCGACGGCCTCTTCCCCTACTCCATCGCCTGGTCGCCCAACCCAGGTGCCCAGCTTCAGAGCTACGCCCAGCGCGTCCGCTCGTTCGGCAGCAGCCCCATGAAAACCTGGATCGCCACAGCCATGCCTGGCTACGACGATACCCGCGCGCCGGGTCGAGCCCGCGGCTTCGCGGTGGACCGGGCGGATGGCGAGTACTACCGCGCCACCTTCACTGGCGCCATCGCCTCCCGACCGGACTGGATCATGATCACCAGCTTCAACGAATGGGTGGAAGGCCACCAGATCGAGCCCTCCCGCACCTACGGCGACCGCTACCTGGACCTTACTCGCGAGCTGACCAGTCAGTTCAAGTCCGGCCGCTGATTCGGCAGCGCCCGGGCCGCCATTGCACTAGAATCGCGCTCACGCCCCACGAGGAGGGGCAGGGGAGGGAGTGCGCCATGAAGTCCAGCACGGACCGGATTCTCACCACCCACGTCGGGAGCATGCCTCGGCCAGAGGGCGTGCGCGAGCTGCTCCGCGCCAGGCGTGACGGGCACGCTATCGACGAGTCGCTTCTCGCCGAGCGCGTCCGCGCCGGCGTACACGACGCGGTGCGTCGACAAGGCCAGGTGGGGCTAGATGTCGTGTCGGACGGCGAGATCGGCAAGGTCACCTTTCTGTCCTACACCGATGAGCGCCTGAGCGGGTTCACACAGCTACGGAGCGGCGCCGCGGAGGTACCAGACTCCAACCCCGCCGGCACCTGGGACCGCCGCATCACCACCCGCCGCGAGTGGCAGGCGTTCCGCGAGTACTACGCCCGCTATCTCCCCATTGCCATGCCCCCGTCCGCGCCCCCCGCCGTGTGCACCGGCCCCATCCGCTACACCGGCCAGGCCATTCTCCAGCGCGAGCTTCAGACGTTTCGCCACGCCCTGCAGGGCGCCAATGTGGAGGAAGCGTTCGTTCCCGCCATCGCGCCCGCCATGGTAGGCCGCGGCCAGAACCAGCACTACGCCACAGAGGACGAGTACGTCTTCGCCATCGCGGAGGCGTTGAAGACCGAGTACCGCGCCATCGTGGACGCCGGCTTCATCCTCCAGATAGATGACCCCGGCCTGGGCGAGACCTGGGACATGATGATCCCACCGCCCACGCTGGACGAGTACCGGCGACTCCAGGGGCGCTTCATCGAAGCCCTCAACGGCGCGCTAGAGGGGATTCCGCCAGATCGCGTGCGCTACCACCTCTGCTGGGGAAGCTGGCAAGGACCCCACCTGGGAGATCTGGCCCTCCGTGACGTGATCGATCTCGTGCTCAGCGTCAAGGCAGGAGCGTACTCGATTGAAGCCGCCACCCCGCGCCATTCCTGGGAGTGGCGGATCTGGGAAGACGTCAAGCTGCCGGAAGGCAAGATCCTCATCCCCGGCGTGATCGCCCACACCACCGCCGTCGTCGAACATCCGGAGACGATCGCAGAGCGCATCGCCAACTACGCCAGCATCGTCGGTCGTGAGCGCGTCATCGCCGGCGCGGACTGCGGCTTTGCCCAGGGAGCGCTCTACGAGCGCCAGCATCCCACCGTCATGTGGGCCAAGTTTGAATCGCTCGTCGCCGGCGCCCGCCTCGCCTCCCAACGCCTGTGGGTGTGATGTCGAGGCTCGCGGTCGCCCCAGATGGCTGACTCGGACGGTGCCTCCAGGCGCCAGTCCGTCGAGCCAGCGCGCGAGCTCCGCGCGGACGTCCGCCACCTCGGCGAGCTCCTGGGCAGTGTCCTGCTCGACCAGGGCGGCCAGGCTCTGCTCGATGAGGTCGAGCGCCTGAGGCATACCGCCATCGCGGGGCGCGAGCACGGCACACCCGCGCTTCACGAGCTCGCCGAGATCGTACGAACCTCCAGCCGCCCCTCTCTCACCGCCCGCGCATTCGCCACTTACTTCCACGTCATCAACACGGCCGAGCGCTTCCACCGTATCCGCGCCCTGCGAGCCCGCCAGCGTACCGAGCCCACACCGAACCAGCGGGAGTCCATCGCCCAGGCCATGGCCTCCATCCCGGCAGACCTGGGCCCGGCCCCCGTTCAGCAACGTCTGCGCGAGATCTCGGTGATGCCGGTGTTCACGGCGCACCCCACGGAGGCCCGCCGGCGCACCGTCCTCTGGCACCTGACGCGTCTGGGCGATCTGGTGGGGGCCAGAGACGATCCACGCCTGTCACCAGCGGAGCTCGGGCATCTGGACCGCCAGATGCTGGAGAACATCACCCTCCTATGGCAGACGGATGAAGTGCGGTTGAGCCGGCCGGGGGTGCTGGATGAAGTGCGGAGCACGCTGGCGCAGGTAGGCCAGAGCCTGTACCAGGTCGTCCCGCGGCTGCACGCCAGCCTGTCCACCGCGTGCAGCGCCCGGTACGGAGACAAGCTGGAAGCGCCGCCGGTGCCGGTCCGCTTCGGCTCCTGGGTCGGCGGCGATCGCGACGGCAACCCAAACGTGACCGCGGAGATAACCCGCGCCACCATCCGGGAACACCGTCGCCTCGTGCTGGACCTATATTTGGAGGACGTGCGAGCGCTGGGCCAGCACCTCAGCGTCTCTCGCACCCGCGCCGCGATCTCTCGAGAGCTCGATGACTCCCTGGCTGAAGACGCTCGCGCGCTGCCAGACACCGCGTCAGACATCGAGCGCCACGCCCACTTCGAGCCGTACCGAGCCAAGTGCATCGCCATATACGAGCGCCTGACCAGAACCCGCGCCGGCGTGCTCGAGGCGCGTCAGATTCCCGGCGCCTACGCCAGTGCCGCGCACCTGCTCCACGACCTCACGCTCATGCAAAGCAGCCTGCAGGAGAACGCCGCCAAAGGACTGGCCACCGGCGCGCTCCGCGACACCATCGTGCGCGTCAGCGCGTTCGGGCTCCACTTCGCCGAGCTCGAGATCCGGCAGCACAGCGCCCGCCACGAAAGCGCGGTCACCGAGCTCCTGCGCGCCGCGGACATCGCCAGCGACTTCGCGAGTCTGGACGAGCCCGCCAGAATCGGCGTCCTGGAGCAAGTACTCGCCCGGGACCACCCGCTCGCCGTCAGTCCCGCGGGACTCTCAGACCAGACGCGCGATGTCCTGGATACCCTCGCCGCGGTGCGCGATGTCCAGATCCAGCTCGGTCGCCAGGCGTGCTGCACCTACATCGTCAGCATGACCCGCGACGCCAGCGACCTGCTCGCCGTGCTGGTGCTCGCCCAGCAGGCCGGGCTCTACCCGCCCGGGCGCGAGCCGGCCGGACTGGGCATCAGAGTGGTCCCGCTCTTCGAGACCATCGCCGAGCTCCGCCGCGCGTCGATGATCCTGAGCGATGCGCTCGACTCACCCGCCTACCAGCGAAACCTGCGCGGTTGGGACGACGACCAGCACATCATGCTGGGCTATTCAGACAGCAACAAAGACGGCGGATACGTCTCGTCCATCTGGGAGCTGTACCGGGCCCAGCGCGCACTGGTGGCCACGGCGGATGCGCGAAACGTCCGGCTGCTCCTGTTTCACGGCCGCGGGGGCGCCATCGGCCGCGGCGGGGGACCAATGCACCGCGCCATCCTGGCCCAGCCGCTGGGCGCGTACGGCGGGCGGATCAAGGTCACCGAGCAGGGCGAGGTGGTCTACGCCCGCTACGCCGACCCGCAGATCGCGCGACGCCACCTGGAGCAGGTCCTCAGCGCCGTCATCCGCGCCCAGCTAGACCCGCGCGTCCAGGCCGGACATGCACCCCCGGATCCCAGTTGGAGCGGGCTAGTGGACGCGCTCGCTGAGCACGCACGAACTGCCTACCGCGATCTAGTGTACGGGACAGACTCGTTCCTGGACTTCTTCCAGCAGGCCACGCCCATCGACCTGCTCGCCCAGCTCAACCTGGCATCGCGCCCCGTCAGCAGGGCCAACCAGGGAAGCATCGAGGACCTGCGCGCCATCCCCTGGGTCTTCGCGTGGACCCAGGTCCGCTGCAACCTGCCCGGTTGGTACGGACTCGGCTCGGCCCTGGCCCACGCCACGCGGGACCCGTCCAGCCTCGAACGCCTGCGCCAGATGTACCAGCGCTGGCCGTTCTTCCAATCGCTGCTGGACAACGCCCAGATCAGCCTGGGCACCGCATCCATGGAGGTCACCCGACTCTACGCCACGCTCGTCCGTAGCGCCCCCGTCCGCGAGGCCGTCCTCCCGCGGATCGAGGCAGAGTACGCCCGCGCCGTGGAGGCGGTCCTGCGCATCACCCAGCAGCAACAGATCCTGGAGCGCGCGCCCCTTCTGCGTGGCTCGATCGCGCTGCGAAACCCTTACGTCGATCCGCTGCACTGCATCCAGATCAACCTCCTCAGTCAATGGCGAGCCCTCAATCCAGAGCAACGCGCCGAACCAGCCGGCCGCGACCTGCTCAGCGCCCTCCTGCAGACGGTCAACGGCATTGCCGCAGGCGTCCAGAGCACCGGCTGACCCACGTGACGGCCCCGAGCCGCCACGATCAAGTCAGGGAGCTAGCCTCTCAGCCTCGGCAAACTCAACCCGCTCATAGATGTCCCGCAGCGCCACGTCCACACCTATCGCCGCGAGCGGAAGCCGCGCGTCAAGTCCCTGAAGCGTGAACAGAGACCACATCTCACCCTGCCGCGTGAACAGCTCTATCAGCGGCGCCGTCTGAGAGACAATCACGTACGCCTGCAAGGAACCGATCTTTCGGTAGTGTAGGAACTTCGCGCCGCGGTCGTACGCCTCAGTGGACGGCAACAGGACCTCGATGATGATCCGTGGGTTGAGCAGCGTGTCTGCGTGGGAGTTCTCCATCTGGATCTCTCCGCACGCCACCGCGATGTCGGGATAGACGTAGAGCCCTGTCTCGAGTACCTTGACCCGCATATCGCTCATGAAGACCTCGCACGGGCCGCCGCGCAGCGCCGTCCGTAACGAGACGAAGAGGTCGCCGACGATGAAATTGTGGGCGCGGCTCGCCCCAGTCATCGCCACGATCTCACCATCGATGAGCTCGTGCTTCAACGGGCTCGCGCGCTCTAGCGCCAAATATTCGTCGGCGCTGTATCTCTTGCGAACGCTCGCTGGCTCGACCACGCTGACCCCTTCTCACGCTGCCGCTGTGAGAGGCTCCGGCGGTTCCCACAGTTCTCACATCAAACCCCGTCAACACCCGTGTCCAGCGCCTGAGCGCGCTATCATGGCCTGGCAGCCACGCCGCCGGGAGAGTCGATTCATGGTCCAGACCGCGTATGTGCCAGCAGCCGCCCCCTCCTGGGAGCGACGACCTCCCACCGAGCTGGGACTCCGTCCGGACGCGCTCACCCATGCGGCCGAGTACCATCGCCAGCACGAGACGCCCTGGCACACCGACATCGCCCGCGTGCTCCGCGCCAACAATCGGGGCGAGCGCGAACACGGCGCCGTCATTGGCCCAGTCCAAGAACGCGGTGGCGTCGCCGGTCTCGTAGTCAGGCACGGCTACGTCGCCGCGGAGTGGGGTGACGTCGAGCGCGTCGACATGACCTTCAGCGTTGCCAAAAGCTACCTCGCCACCATCGCCGGCCTCGCGTTGGACAACGGCCTCATCCGAGACCTCGACGAGCCCGTGCGCGCCACCGTCGACGACGGCGGGTTCGACCCGCCCCACAACGACCGCATCACCTGGCGGCACCTACTCCAGCAGAACAGCGAATGGCACGGCACCCTCTGGGACAAGCCAGACTCGGTAGACGCCAACCGGGGCGTGGGCGGCACCACCTGGGCAGACGCGCAAAAGGGCACCCCGCGCGAGCTCAAAGAGCCCGGCACGTACTTTGAATACAACGATGTCCGCGTCAATCGCCTCGCCCTCGCCCTACTCCGCCGCTTCCAGGAGCCACTGCCGTCCGTCCTCAAGCGGTCCATCATGGACCCCATCGGCGCCTCCAGCACCTGGGTCTGGCACGGCTACGAGAACTCCTACGTACAGATCGGCGGCCAGCGCGTCCAGTCCGTCAGCGGCGGCGGTCACTGGGGCGGCGGCCTCTGGGCCAGCACGCTTGACCACGCCAGGTTTGGCCTGCTCTATCTCCGTCGCGGCCACTGGGGCAGCCGCCAGCTCCTCTCCGAACGCTGGATCCACATCGCCACCACGCCCAGCAGCACCAATCCAGTCTACGGCTGCCTCTGGTGGCTCAACACCAACCGCGCCCAGTATCCGAGTGCCCCACCCAGCAGCTACGCGGCCGTCGGCGCGGGAACCAACGTCATCTGGATCGACCCCGAGCACGATCTGATGGTAGTCGCGCGCTGGGTCGATCCAGCGTCGGTGGACGGGCTCATCGCCGCCGTGCTGGCCTCCGTCGACTGACGAGATGCGTTGCTCCCAACGAAATCGTGGCCCTGTTCCCGATCAAGCGATCACACTCCTCTATAGGCAGACCGTAGGCAGACACCGCCGCGGCCGGAGTTGGCAAGGGAGCCCGCCAGTCTCGATCGGGCTGCCTGTGGAGTACCACGCCATGAGCCTGACCATTCGCCTTCGCACGATGTTCCTGTGCGCCGCCGCGGCTAGCATGCTGGTCGCCTCCGCCTGCTCCAGCCCGCCCGCCGCCACCGCAAAGCCCGCCGCGGCCACTGGTTCAGCAGCAGCCCCATCAACCGCCGGCAAGGTCAACGCCAACACGGCCAGCCGGGCCGATCTCCAGAAGGCTTTCGAGACCGCCGGCATCTCAAACGCCGCCCGCTGGGCACGCGAGGTGGAGGAGTACCGCCCCTATCCCACGGACGACCCCGGCTTCGCCAAACTCCGCAAGGAGCTCGCCAAATACAACCCCGGCCCCGGCGTCGTCGACCAGATCGTCGCCACGCTCGCCCTGTAGCGCCGCCCGCGTGCCAGCCGATTCAGCCCAGCCACTGCGGCGCGGCCTGTTTTGGCTGGCGGGCGCATCGCTGCTCGGCATCGCCGCCGAGCTTGCGATGTCCCGCCATTGGTCGCAGCCCAGCCAGGGGATCGCCTGGCTGGCGCTGGCCGGGCTCGCCGTCGCCATCGTGCTCGGATCGCGCAGTGCCTCGCCACGGTCCACGCGGACCGCGCGCCTCGTCTGCTGGCTCGTGCTCGCCGCGGCGATCTTCGGCATCTGGGAACACGTTTACTCCAACTTCGACGCCGCGCCGCTCGATCAGCGCTACGCCGACGCGTGGGACAGCCTGAACCCCATGACCCAGTGGTGGCTCGCCGCCACGAAGGGCGTTGGCCCCTCGCCGCCCCTCGCCCCAGCCGCGCTGGCCTACGCCAGCATCATCGTGCTTCTCGTCACGACCGGCCCGCCTCGCCACCAGAATCCGTAGTCCGCGACATCGGCGCGGCCGTCAGATCCCGCGCTCAGTCCACCGCTTGCTAGGCACGTACGGGTGGGCCCGCGCCACGGTCTCATCCAGCGTAATACCCAGCCCCGGACCGCTCGGCAGTGGCACGTGGTTGCCCGTCCGGCGCGGCTGGTCTGGACAGAGGTCGAAGAACCACGGTTCGTAGTACTCAGCGTGGTATTCCTGGATCAGGAAGTTCTGCGTGGAGGCGGCCACGTGAAAGCTGGCAACCGTGCCAACGGGGCTGTTCGTGTTGTGCGGCGCCACCAGTACGTGCTGGCACTCCGCCACGGCCGCGATCTTCTTGAGCTCCGTGATCCCGCCCGCGTTGCAGATGTCCGGCTGCAGGATGTCCACGGCCTCGGCCTTCACCAGTTCGTAGAAGGGAAACTTGGTGAACAGCCGTTCGCCCGTCGCGATCGGAATCCGCACGTGCCGCCTCACCTGGGCCATCTCCGAGACGCTCTCTTGTGAGACCGGCTCCTCGAACCAGAACGGTCGGTAGCGCTCCAACCGCTGTCCCAGGTGCACCGCCGTGGCCACGTTGAACTTGGCGTGGACCTCCACCAGGATGTCCGCGTGCGGACCCACCGCCTCGCGCACCGCTGCCACGCGGGCCTCGGCCAGATCAGCCTCGGCGGGCGAGATCGTGTAGAAGTTGGTCTGCCCAAACGGGTCGAACTTCATGGCGTCGAAGCCGCGCGCCACCACCTGCCGCGCCTCCTCCGCGTTCTGCTCCGGCGAGCCCGGATTCGTGTACCAGCCGTTCGCGTACACCCGGATCGTGTCGCGCAGCGGGCCGCCCAGCAGCTCGTACACCGGCCGTCCCAGCACCTTGCCCTTCAGGTCCCACAGGGCAATGTCGATGCCGGACAGCGCGGTGGCATCAATCGCGCCACCCCGCGCCTTGGCGTCCTGGTACAGCCTCGTCCAGTGCAGCTCGTGGGCCATCGGGTCCTTGCCCACCAGGTACTGCTCCACCCACTCGCAGAGCAGGCCGATGATCGGATCATCATGCCCATGGAGCGAGGCCTCGCCCAGGCCGTACAGGCCCTCGTCCGTGAGCAGCTTCAGCAGCAACCAGTGTCGACGCGCGTTACGGTGGAACGTCCCCACCAGGAAGGTCTCGATGCCGGTGATCTTCACAGTGACGCCTCCCGTCGCGGCACATCCTACGCGGCATCCCAGTGCGAGGTCGACTCGCCCCCTGGGTGCGGGAGCACCTCAAAGGTGTCGGCCATGCCCCCCTGCCCGGCCGCATGCAGCGTTAGGGCGCCACTCTGGCGTCGCCTACTCCCCGCCAGCGCACCCGTCAGGACCCCCCATCGTCCTAACTCAGCGACTCCCTGATCGCGCCGAGTCACGACAAGCCGACCGCGGCTACGGGCGCCGGTGGGGCACGCCGGGTTTCCCTCCCGTGGACGTCCCTCCCCTCCCGTCCGGAGGCTCAGGCGCCGGCTGTCCGAGCGAGGCTACGGGCCAGCTATAGGTCGGCGATACGTTCCCGGCAGCATCGCGGAACTGGACGAAAACATCTCGGCCAGACGCGAACCCCCAGTTAGCTCCAGTGCTGTACGGTTGCCAGGAGCAACCCGAAAAGCCCGCGTTGTCGCAGATCCGCATGTGGGTCACACCACTGCCACCCGCGTCATCCGTCGCCGAGAGCGTCAACGTGGGCGTCGCCACACTCGCGGAAACCGCGCCCACGCTGCTGGCCGCGGCGGCTCGTGAGACGCTGCCGGTGGGTGCGTTCACGTCCAGGATGATCGTGTCCGTAACGTTGCCCGGCACCACCGCGCCATTCTCGTCACGATACCTCACGTACACCGTCGGCGAGATGAGATACGTCCCGTAGTTGATGATGGTCCAGGCCTTCTCCGTGTTGAACGGCTCCCAGACGGCGCCGCCGAAGCCCCCGTCGTTGCTGATCATCATCTGTGTCGTCTTCGGCCTGGCAGCCAGGAAGAGCTGAACGCCGGTCGTCCGCGAATACACATCGCCGTTCGCTATCGACACCGAGTAGTCGCTCCCCTTCGTGGGGTCCACCGTAATCGAGTCGCTGGCCGTGTGGATAACGGTGCCTGCCCCATTCCGATAACGGGCGTGCATGGTGCCCAGTCCAGTGCCGTTCGGTAGCGTCCAGCTGCGCGAGAGCGCAAACGGCTCCCACGCCGTCCACGCGCTCCCGTCCTGCGAGAAGCTCATCTCGACGACACCCGGCAGCGCGGTCTCGTCAGGAGAGCGCCCAAACACGTTGACAGAAGTGGTCGCCACCGCCCCACCGTTGATGGAGAAGACGGCGGAGCCAGGGCTCATCCGCCGAGACTCGAACGCGCCAGCGTCACACGCTGCACCCTGGGCACGCACCACCCCTCGCTGGTCCTCGGACGGAGCGGGACAGCCGGACGCTTCAAGATCAAGCGCCACGCTTCCAACACCCAGACTGTGCGTCTTCGTACTGCCGCCGTTGTTCTGCAGGGGGCCAAGGGCGGGATCTACCCCGGAGATGTCACCAGTCGTCGTTCCGCCAATCACACAGCCGCCCGTCGACTCAATGACGTTGAAGCCGAGCGACCCGAGTGCTCCAAAACAGTCACCGCCCGCCGTGCTGTCGGCCACGATCGATGAACGGATACTCACGGTCCCGTTGCCGTTGTAGATGCCTCCGCCGCGACTCGCTCCATTGCCGGCAATCGTGACGTGGGTCAACGAGAGGGAGGGCGCAACCGCGGCAGCATCGTTCTGCACGCGAGCTCCGCCGCCATCTCCAGTCCCGCCGCTGTTTCCGCTGATGGTCACGTTCGTCAGCGATGCCGTCGCGGCCGAGGTCGCGTCACCGCGGACCACAAGTCCGCCACCGCCCGTCGCACCCGAATTCCCGCTGATGGTAACGCGATTCAGCGTGGCATTGCCGGATCTCGTCACGTTCACGCCGCCACCAACCGCGCTGGAGGTGTTGCCGACGATGGAGACATCTGTCAGGCTCGTCACGCCGGACACGGAGATCCCTCCGTTATTGCCACCGAGAGCCTTGTTGCCCACGATGCTGCCACGGATCATCGTCAGCGCAGCGTGCGGGCCCGAGCTGTTGCTCACGATGATCCCGGCCGAGTTCGTCGCCGATTCGTTGCCCTGCACCGTCACGTCGGTAAGTGTCACCGCGCCAGCACCCGTGATGTTGAGACCTGCGCCGCTGGCGAATCCCGCGGCCCCCAGCGTTGTGGTGTTGTTCGCGATGACGGTGTTGGTGATCGCACTCGGATCGGCCGCGAGAATGGATGCCCCTCCGCCGCTTCCGTTCAAGGCCTTGTTGTTGGTGATAGTGCTGTCGACGATCGTCAGTGGCGACTGACTCGAGATGCCGCCGCCATTGCTGCCGGCCTGATTGCCATCCACCGTAACGCGCGTCAGCGTGATTTCGCCGGTCGAAGACGCATTCAGTCCCGCCCCGGCCGCCTGGTTGAACGACCCCAGCGTCGTCGAATTGTTGGAGATGACCGTGTCCGTGAATGAGGTCGACTGATCAGAATTCAGCCCGACGCCCCCACCAGCGCCGTTGAGCGCCTTGTTCCCCGTGAGCGAGCTGTTGGATACCGTCAGCGGCGCCGAGCTGAAGACGCCGCCGCCCGTCTTGTCAGCCTGATTGTTGCTCACGGTGACACGCGTCAGCGTGACGCGCCCCGTAGAGAAAGTGTTGAGCCCTGCGCCGTTCGCAAAGCCATTCACGCCCAGCTTCGCGAAGTTCCCGGAGATCGTCGAATCCACAATGGTGCTCGTCAGCGTTGTACCCAGATTGATGCCGCCACCACTGCCATCCAGGGCGGTATTGCCACTAATCGTGGTATTGCTGATCGTGAGCGGGCCGTTGACGTTCATCCCCCCGCCACTGTAGGCGGCCTGGTTCCCTGTCATCGTCACGCGAGTCAGCGTGATCCGCCCGTTGCTCGAACCGCTGATGGCGCCGCCGTACGCCCCGCTCGATGTCCCCTTGATCGCCTGATTGCTCGAGATCTCCGTGTCTGTGAGCACGGTCGGCAGGCCGGTATTGATCATGAGCCCGCCGCCGCTGCCGTTGCTCGCCTTGTTCCCCGTGATCTTGCTTCCGTTCTGGATCGTCAGCGTGCCGCTGCTGTTGATCCCCCCTCCACTACCGGAGGCCTCATTGCTGCTAATGAACACGGCATCCAGCGTCAGCGTGCCCGCCGTGGAGATTGCGCCGCCCGATCCACTCGCCAGCCCGTGCTGTACCGTGAGTTTCTTCAACGTGACGGTGGTCGACGACGCCACCGAGAACGGACGTATCGCCGAGTTTCCATCGATGATCGTCGTGGCGGCCGAGTCGCCCTCCACGGTGATCGCGCTGCTCAGCGAAAGGGCAGCCCCAAGCGTGATGGTGCCCGCGGGCACCACAACCGTATCGGCGTCGACGTTGAAGTTGGCCTCAGCGATCGCCGCCCGAAGCGTGCACAGCCCGTTCCCGGTAACGGTCTCGCACACGCCATCCCCGACCAGCGCATCCGTGGCATCGCCCAGGTCGTTCACGGTGTACGTCGCGGCGAACGCGGCCGTCGGACTGATCAGGACCACAGCCAGCGCGATGACGAAAGCAGGCCACGGTATCGCCACGATGCGTCCTCCCATAGGGCCGTTCCGCCCAGTATACGCAGTCCCGACAATGAGAGCTAGCCTTGCATTGCATAGAATTAGCTCTGGACAGAACATCGTGGCGAAAACGCGACAGCACGACCATTTCGAGCCGTTTCCCGGGCCACGGTCGTCGTCCGGCTAGCCCATCGCCCCTAGCGCGTCAGCCCGCGCCTGGCGGCTGCCAGGCTCACTCGCCCCCAGTCTTCTCCGAGAGGTCGAATGCTGTGTCCTGGCCAGTGCCGAGCGAAGGCGCCTCATGGGCGCTACGCGGCATCCTAACGCGATGTCAACCGCGCGCCTAGACATGGGTGCGCCCCAGATCGCACGCAACGTTCGCGTCACCTCCCACCATCGCACCCATCGGGACCGTGCAGGTCATCTCAAGCGCGGATCTCAAACCCGGCTCCAGGCCGCGTCCTCCACGCAACGACGTACTCCACTACTCTGCCATGGCCGCGGCCGATCGCCCCTATCCGCTCAGGCCCAGCAGCCGCAGCGCGTTCCCGCTCTTGATCAGCGCCCGCTCAGCCTCGCTCAGCCCCGCGATCTCCTCCACCAGATCCACCGGGTTCTCCTGCCCCATGTCAAACGGATAGTCCGTCCCCAGCACCACGTGATCGGCCCCCATCACCCGTACCAGGTGCGCCACGGCCGGCGAGTCGAACACCAGGTTGTCAATGTACAGCCGGCGCAGATACTCAATGGGCGGCCGCGGAATGGTCGCCATCTCCGGTCGCACCTCGTGGCCGTGAACCGTCCGGCTGAAGTAAGACGGCAGGTACCCGCCCCCGTGAGCCGCCACCACCAGCAGGTTCGGGAAGCGCTCCAGCACGCCGCCAAAGATGAGGTTCGTCAGCGCGATGGTCGTGTCCAGCGGATTGCCGATCACGTTGCCCAGGTAGTACTTCGCCACACGCCTGCCCAGGGTCGTCCCGGCCGGGTGGATGAAGATCGGCGCGCGCAGTCGCTCCGCCGTCGCCCAGAACGGATCCAGCGAGCGGTCATCCAGATCCATCTCCTCCGCGCGCGTCCCGATCTCCACGCCACGCATGCCCAGCGACCCCACGGCGCTCTCCAGTTGCCGCGCAGCCAGGGTCGGGTACTGGAGCGACACATGACACAGGCCCACGAATCGGTCACGATTCGTGGCACAGATCTCCGCCACGTGCTCATTCGAAGCCGCGACGATGGCGTCAGACCGCTCCTCATCCGCCCAGTAGGCGTAGTTCGGCGCGGGACTGATGGCCTGCATGTCCACCCGCTCGCGGTCCATCGTCTGCAGGCGCACGCTCAGGTCGGTGAACGCCTCGTGGTAGCGCGTCCGCGCCAGCATCTCGTTGTGGGGGTTTCCGTCGCCCCCGGGGTTGTTCGGCGCGGCGGCGATGAGCTCCGCCGCCTTCGGGCTCTGCGCGTGCGCGTGAAAATCCACGGTCGCCGGACGTGCCATCGCTGCCCTCCAGGTGAGACACCCCTCACCGCAAACCGAGCATAACCCAATCCGTTAGTCTCGTCGCCCGTCCGATCCTCGCGGCATCCGGTTACCACGGAAGGTCGCTCCGACCCAGTCCGGTAGCTCTATCCCGTACCGCTCACGCACCAAACCCCGCAGCACCTCGCAGTCCGTCTGCTCCGGGTGCCGCGCCCGGTAGCCTGCCTCATGGAGGGCCCTGGCTCGCGCGCTCAGCTCGCGGCAGATCTCCAGCCTACGAACCGGCCCAAGGCGGCGGTGGATCTCCACCTGGATCTCGTGCGCCTCCGGACTCGTGTCAAGCGGGATCACGCCTTCAGTGTACCAGCGGTCGGCGTCACCGCCTGGCGCCAGATGCTTCGTGACAGATCCTCGATTTCCGACCGCCGCCCGGCGATAATGGCCCATGCCGCGACCTGATCGCCCCCAGGACGCCCCCGCGTGACCGTCTCGCGCTGGCTCGTCAAGCCGAACACTTACCGAGATTCCGTCGAGCTCATGCGCATTGCCGCCCAGCTCGAGCAAGCCCCTGGCGTCACCACCGCCGCGCTCCTCATGGCCACACCGGCCAATCTCGAGCTGCTCCAGAAGTCCGGCCTGCTCGATGCGTCCCTCGGCGAGGCCCGTCCAAACGACCTCATAACTGCCATCCGCGCCGACGACGATGGCGCCGCCGCCGCCGCCATCACCAGCGCCGAAGCCCTGTTGTCCGGGGGCGCAACCACCGCCCGCGCCCACGGCACGGCCGCCACCGCCCCGCCCACCACCATCGCCGACGCCGTCCGCGAGAGCCCCGCGGCAAACCTCGCCATCATCTCCACCCCCGGTCCGTACGCCGCTGCTGAGGCCATGAAGGCCCTCAAGCGCGGCCTTCACGTCTTCCTCTTTAGTGACAACGTTCCCGCCATCGAGGAGATCGAGCTCAAACAGCTTGCCCGCGCCCGCGACCTCCTGGTCATGGGCCCGGACTGCGGCACTGCCATCCTGGACCGCATCCCGCTGGGCTTCGCCAACGTCGTCCGACCCGGACCAATCGGCCTCGTTGGCGCGTCCGGCACCGGCCTCCAGGAGGTGAGCTGCCTCATCGATCGGCTGGGCAGCGGCGTATCGCAGATCATCGGGGTCGGTGGACACGATCTCAGCGACGAGGTCGGCGGCCTGATGATGCTCTCCGCCATCGAGCGCCTCGGCCGTGACCCAGACACCGCCGTCGTGGTGCTGGTCTCCAAACCGCCCTCGCGGCGGGTCACCTCAATCGTGCGGGCGGCCGCCCGCGCGACCGGCCAGCCCACCGTCGAGATGCTCCTGGGCGCCCCTCCGCTCACGGACGACTCCATCGTCTCTGCTGCCTCCCTCGAAGAGGCCGCCGTCGGCGCGGTCGCCCTGGCCACGGGCCGCGAGCCGCCCGCGCTCGGCCATGCGTCCGCCACGCGACCCGCCCCGGTGAAGGGCCGCATCCTTGGCCTCTTCAGCGGCGGCACGCTTTGTTCCGAGGCGGAGGTCCTGCTCGCCCGCCACGTCCCATCCGTTCCACGTGAGCTCATCGATCTGGGCGCCGACGAGTACACCGTCGGCCGACCGCACCCCATGATCGATCCGCGCCTGCGCTCCGACCTGATCGCGCGCGCCGCCGCCGACCCAGACGTCGGCGTGATCCTCCTGGATGTGGTGCTCGGCCACGGCAGCCACCCAGACCCCGCCGGCGCCCTCGTAGGCGCCATCGCCACCGCGCAAGAACGCTCGGCCGCCAACGCGCGATCCCTCCGCTTCGTGGCCTCCGTGTGCGGCACCGAGGCCGACCCCCAGCTCCTCTCCCGCCAGGAAGCGACACTGGCCAACGCTGGCGTGCTGCTGGCCCCCAGCAATGCCCGCGCCGCAAGGCTCGCCGGGGTTCTCGCAAGCGGCGAAGGCACGCCATGACGCATCTACTGCCGGGTGGTGTCCACGCCATCAACGTAGGCGTCGCCGAGTTCGCCCTGGCCCCGCGCACGGCCGGCGCCCAGGTTACCCAGCTAGACTGGCGTCCACCCGCCGAGGGCGACCGTGAGCTAGGCCTGCTCCTCGCCCGCCTGGAAGACGATCCATCCGACCAGCACGGCAAGCTCGTGAAGGAGGCGAACGCCCGGGCCCTGGAACGACTGCTGGCGGCGAAGCCCACCCTGATCGAGATCGCCCCAGCGGCGCAGGCCATCCCCGCCCTCTCCGAGCGTCGACTCCTCCACGCCGGCCCGCCCATCGAGTGGGACCGCATGTGCGGCCCCATGCGTGGCGCGCTCATCGGTGCCGCGCTCTTCGAGGGCTGGGCCACCGATCCCGCCGACGCGTCCTCCCTGCTCGCCAGCGGCACCATCGCACTCGAGCCCTGCCACCACCACGGCGCGGTGGGGCCCATGGCCGGCGTGATCTCGCCCTCCATGCCCGTGGTCGTCGTCGAGAATTCCGCACAGCGGAACCGGGCGTACTCGAACCTCAACGAGGGGCTGGGAGCCGTCCTCCGCTTCGGCGCCTTCGGTCCGGAGGTGCTGGAAAGGCTCCGCTGGCAGCGCGATGTCCTGGGCCCCGCGCTCGCGTCGACCATCGCGCGATCCGGGCCGATAGACCTCGGCGCCATCACCGCGCAGGCGCTCCAGATGGGCGACGAGTGCCACAACCGCAACGTCGCCGCGACGTCCCTGCTGACTCGGCTGCTCGCCCCAGCGGTCGTGCGCTCGACCCCGCCTGACACCGCCGCGGCGATCCTGGACTGCCTCGGCGGCAACAACCACTTCTACCTCAACCTCTCCATGGCCGCGTGCAAGTCGGCACTGGACGCCGCCCATGGGATCCCCGGCTCCACCCTGGTCACCGCCATGGCCAGGAACGGCGTGGACTTCGGCATCCGCGTCAGCGGGACCGGCGATCGCTGGTTCACCGCGCCCAGCACCGTGCCAGATGGCCTCTACTTCCCCGGCTACGGCCCGGCTGACGCCAACCCCGACCTCGGCGACAGCGCCATCACCGAGACCTTCGGCATCGGCGGTTTCGCCATGGCCGGCGCACCCGCGATCGTACGCTTCGTCGGCGGCACCCCGGCCGATGCCGCCGAGCACACCCGCCAGATGGGCCGCATCACGCTGGGCAGCAACCCGAACTACCAGATCCCATCCCTGGACTTCACGGGCACGCCAACGGGCATCGACCTCCGCCGCGTCCTCGATACCGGGGTCGCGCCCGTCATCAATACGGGGATCGCCCACCGTGAGGCCGGCATCGGCCAGATCGGCGCGGGCATCGCCCGTGCTCCCATGGCCTGCTTCGCCCAGGCGCTCGTCGCCATCGGCAACAGCCTGGGACTCCACGTGCCCGGAGGCGATTCCTGATGCCCGAGAACCCGGGCCTTGAAAACGCGGTGCTGGTGGCGGTGGGGGGGAACGCCCTGATTCGTGACGGTCAGCAGGGCACCATCGCCGAGCAAGCGGAGAACGCCGCGGCCACCGCCGAGCACGTCGCCACGCTCGTCGCCACCGGCCGGCGCGTGCTGCTCACCCACGGCAACGGCCCCCAGGTCGGCTTCATCCTGCTCCGCTCCGAGCTAGCGCGTCACCACGAATTCACCCCCCAGCTCACGCTGGACATGGCCGTTGCCGACTCGGAGGGCGGCATCGGCTTCATCCTGGGCCGTTCGCTCACCAACGCGATGGCCCGCCGCGGCATGCCAGATCGCGTCGCCTGCCTGCTCACCCAGACCATCGTCTCCGCTGAAGACCCCGCCTTCGCCCACCCCACCAAACCCATCGGCCGCGCCTACACACCGGACGAGGCCGCCCGCCACATCAGCGAGGACGGCTGGGTCATGGTCGCGGAGACCGGCCGTGGCCTCCGTCGAGTCGTGCCTTCGCCCCATCCGCTCCGCATCGTCGAGACGGAGGCGGTCCGCGCCCTGCTGGCCGCGGGCTTCGCGGTCATCGCCGGCGGCGGTGGCGGCATACCGGTCGTAGAGCGCTCACCCGGCCACTATCAGGGCGTCGAGGCGGTCGTGGATAAGGACTTCGCGTCCGCCATGCTCGCCTCCTCCCTGGGCATCCCCACGCTGCTGCTCTGCACGTCCGTTCCCCGCGTAGCCATCCGATTCGGGCAACCAGACCAGCGCTGGCTCGACCGCCTGACACCCGCTGAAGCGCGCTCGCACCTCGATCAGGGCGAGTTCCCTGAAGGAAGCATGGGACCCAAGATCCGCGCCGCGCTCGAGTTCATCGACCGCGGCGGGAAGGAGGCAATCGTCACCTCCCAGGAGTATCTGGAGGCCAGCCTGACTGGCAACGCGGGCACCCATATCGTGAAAGACTGATCGACGGCCGCCACCAGCGACGCTGGCCGCCTGTGCTGTTTGGAGGGAACCATGCCCAGTGTGACGGCCGAGCCGTACGAGTTCGAGTTCGACCCCGCGACCACCGCGCTGCTGATGATCGACTTCCAGCGCGACTTCGTGGATCCAGGTGGCTTTGGGGAGGCCCTGGGCAACGATGTCTCCCTGCTCCGCGCGGCCGTGCCGCCGGCCCTCGAGGTGCTCAAGGCCGCCCGCGCCGCCGGCGTTATGGTGATCCACACCCGCGAAGGCCACCGACCGGACCTGACGGACTGCCCGCCGGCCAAACTCGCCCGCGGCAAGTTGGACAACGGTATCGGTGACCCCGGCCCCATGGGCCGCATCCTGGTGCGTGGCGAATACGGCCACGACCTGGTGGACGAGCTAGCGCCGATCGCGGGCGAGCCCGTGGTGGACAAGCCGGGCAAGGGCTCCTTCTACGCCACCGACCTGGAAGCGATCCTGCGCAATGGCGGCATCGAGAAACTGGTGGTCTGCGGCGTGACCACGGAGGTCTGCGTGCACACCACCGTCCGCGAGGCCAACGACCGCGGGTTCGACTGCCTGGTGCTCTCGGACTGCGTCGCCTCGTACTTCCCGGAGTTCCAGCGCGTGGCCCTGGAGATGATCAAGGCCCAGGGCGGCATCTTCGGCTGGGTCGCCCCCTCTGAGGCGTTCCTGAAGGTCCTGCCCCAGCGCGCCGCCGCCACCGCTCGCTAACGCCCGCGATCAGCACAAGGAGCTCACACATGGCCACATCCGTCTCCGCCGAGGAGTTCAAGCCCGCCTGGTGGGAGGGCGGCGACTGGAACGCCTTCTTTGGCCTCTTCACCAACGTCATCCTCAATGTCCTGGTGCTCAGCGGCCTCGTCCTGGGCGTCGTCCGCCTCCCTCCTGACATCGTCTTCGGCCGCATCCTGCCCGCGCTCGGCATCGCGCTGCCGCTCGGCAACCTGTACTACGCCTACCTCGCCCGCCAGCTAGCCGCCGCCGAGCGCCGCTCGGATGTCACGGCGCTACCCTACGGCCCCAGCGTGCCGCACATGTTCATCGTGGTCTTCGCGGTGATGCTTCCCATCTACCTGCAGACCCAGAACGCCGTCCAGGCCTGGCAGGCCGGGCTGGCGTGGTGCTTCATCATCGGCATCATCATCCTCATCGGCGCCTTCGTCGGCCCCGTCATCCGCAAGCACACGCCCCGCGCCGCCATGCTCGGCACCCTGGCCGGCATCTCGATCGCGTTTATCTCGCTCCGCCCGGCCTTCCAGAGCTGGGACGCGCCCGTCATCGCCATGGTACCCCTGGCGCTCGTCCTCATCGGCTGGACCGCCGGCGTGAAACTGCCCGGCAACATCCCGGCCGGCCTGGCCGCGGTGATCGTGGGCACGGCCATCGGTTGGGCCAGCGGCGCCATGCAGGCGCCCGCCGTGGCCGGCGCCCTGACCCAGTTTGGCGTTCACCCGCCCCTGCCGTCCGGCGACGTCTTCACCGGCTTCGCCGGCATCGCGGGGCTGCTGGTGACCGCCATCCCCCTGGGTATCTACAACTTCACCGAGGCCATGAACAACGTCGAGAGCGCGGAGGCCGCCGGCGACAGCTACAGCCTGCGCAAGGTCCTCATCGCGGACGGCCTGGGCGCGGTCGTCGGCTCCGTGCTCGGCAGCCCATTCCCGCCCGCGGTCTACATCGGCCACCCCGGCTGGAAGTCGGTGGGCGGACGGATCGGCTACTCGCTCGCCACCGGCGTCAGCGTGGCCGTGGTCTGCTTCCTCGGCCTGGTCGCCCTGCTCCTGGCCGTCATCCCGCTGGTCGCCATCTTGCCCATCCTGCTCTACATCGGCCTCGTGATCGGCGCCCAGGCGTTCCAGGCCTCGCCGTCCCGCCACGCCCCGGCCATCGTCCTGGCCCTGCTCCCGAACATCGCCGACTGGGGCAAGACCCAGGTGGACGTGGCGCTCAACACCGCCGGCGCGCAGATGTCCGCCGACCTTCTGACCAAACTGAGCGGCCCCAGCGCCATCGTCTACCACGGCATGGAGCGTTTCGCAGGCGGCGCCGTGCTGGCCGGCCTCATGTTGGGCGCCATCGCCGCCTTCGTCATCGACCGCAAGTTCAGAATGGCCGCCATCTACGCCATTGCCGCGGGCGTGCTGACCCTGCTTGGCCTCATCCACGGCGCCGAGGTGGGCTTCATGAAGAACGTGGACATCGCCATCGGTTACGGCATGATGGCCATCGTCCTCGGCTACCTGGCACTCAACGGCGGCCCGGACACCCAACCACTGGAGGACACGGCGGACGGATAACAGCGCAGTTGCCCTCACCCCCGCCCCGCTCGTGCTTCGCCGAAGCGTCGCGGCCCACGCGCGGCAGGGCGTGAGGGCATCTTCACGCGCCATACCACGCCAATACCCCCTGGGGGGCACCCCTCGTGGGTGCCCACCGCCTCCACCAGGCCGCCCCAAACCAGACCGTCATGCTGAGATTGCGAAGCATCTAGCCCGCCACCCGACCGCCGTCGGCGGCTTCCTCGTCGCCCGAGCACCGCGTCCCCATTGGCACCCAGCTTGACAGTTCCCCACCCGCTGCCTATCCTTCGACCGCTCCGCCCACCCGGGGGCACCAGGCGCGGCGGAGCGCAGCACCGCCCCATTGGAGTGTTGATGCCCAGTCCGGCCGCGCGCTCGTCGTACCTGCTCGGCGCCCTCCTGGCCGGCCTCCTGCTCGTGCTCCTCGCGCCCGCCGACGGCGCGCAGGCCGCCACGATCCAGGTCACCACCTCAGCAGACGAGAACAACACCAATCTGTCCGCCTGCTCGCTCCGCGAGGCGCTCGTGGCGGCGAACACCAACGCCGCGTTCGGCGGCTGCCCGGCCGGCGACCGGACGGTACCGCGACGGACCAGATCACCTTCGCGGGGGGGACGGACGGCTCGGCCATCTTCTTGAGCAGCGGACAACTCACCATCTCATCCAATCTCGACATCGTGGGCAACGGCGTGGCCAACACCATCGTGGACGGCCAGAAAGGCACCGCCTCGGCCACCGGCGTGTTCAACGTGACCACCGGCACCGTCTCCGTCTGGCACCTGGGCTGACGCTCCGCAACGGCTCGGCCGTCACCGGCGGCGGCATCGCCGTCGCCGTGCCGGCACCACGCTGACCGTTACCAACAGCACCATTAGCGGCAACTCGGCCTCCCCCACCATCGGTGGCGGTGGCGGCATCTCCGTCACTCAAGGCGGCACGGCCACCGTCACCAACAGCACCCTCAGCGGCAACTCGGTCTCCGGCACCGGCATCAGCGGCGGTGGCGGCGGCATCTTCGTCAACGGCGGCACGGCCACCGTCACCAACAGCACCCTCAGCGGCAACTCGGCCGCCATCAGCGGAGGCGGCATCCTCGTCATCGGCAGCGGCACGGCCTCCGTCACCAACAGCACCCTCAGCGGCAACTCGGCCACCACTGGCGGCGGCATCTTCGTCCAGTCTGGCTCGGCAACAGTGACGCACAGCACCCTCAGCGGCAACTCGGCCCCGGCGGCGGCGGCGGCGTATTCGGCGTTCTCGGCACCGTCAACCTGCGCGCCACCATCGTCGCCAGTAGTCCCAGCGGCGGCAACTGCGCCGGCACCATCACCTCCTCGGCAGCAACCTCAGCAGCGACGGGACTTGCACGGCCTTCACCCAGACCGGCGACGCCAACAACGTCGCCACCCTCAATCTCGGCCCGCTCGCCAACAACGGCGGCCCCACCCAGACCCACGCCCTCCTCTCCGGCAGCACCGCCATCGACGCCGTCCAGGGCTCCTGCACCAGCAACGGCACCAGCGGCGGTACGACCATCAGCACCGACCAGCGCGGCACCACCCGCCCCATCGACGGCAACGGCGATACCACCGCCACCTGCGACGTCGGCGCCTTCGAGGCCAGCCCCGGCACCCTCCAGTTCAGCAATCCCACCTACACCATCGGCGAGGTGGCCTCCGCCACCATCACCATCACCCGCCGTGGCTCTGACCTTACCGTCGCGCGCCACCGTCTCCCTCGGCGGCGGTAGCTCTACCGCCACCCCCGGCAGCGACTACACCGCCACCCCCCTGCTCGTCAGCTTCAGTCCGGGCGAGACCAGCAAGAACGTCGCCGTCCCGATCCTCCAGGACCCCCTGGACGAGGATGACGAGACCGTGCTGCTGACGCTGGGCAGCCCGTTGGCGGCGCGGCCATCGGCGCCCAGAGCACCGCCACGCTCACCATCACCGACGACGATCCCACCCCCGCGCTGTCGGTCGGCAACGTCACGGTGCCGGAGGGCAACGCCGGCAGTACCAACGGGGTGTTCCAGATCACGCTCAGCGCCGCCAGCGGCCGCACCGTCACGGTGCAGGCCCAGACCGCCAACGGGATCGGGGTGAGCGGCGCGGTGGCCGGCAGCGACTACACCGCCGTGGCCCAGACGGTGACGTTCACCCCGGCCAGACCGTGCAGACCGTCAGCGTGCCGGTGCTGGGCGACGTGGTGGACGAGGTGGACGAGACGTTCAGCCTGAACCTGAGCGCGGCCACCAACGCCAGTATCGCGGTGGGGGCCGCACCGGCACGATCACCGACGACGACACGTCGTCGATCGCGGTGGACGACGTGTCGGTGGCCGAGGGCAACGCCCGGCAGCACCAACGCCACGTTCACGGTGAGCCTGAGCACGCCCAACAGCCGGACGGTGACGGTGCAGGCCCAGACCGCCAACGGCGCGGGTGCGACGGGTGCGGTGGCCGGCAGCGACTACACGGCGGTCAACGTGACGGTGACGTTCAACGCCGGCGAGACGAGCAAGCCGGTGGTGGTCCCGGTGCTGGGCGACACCGCGGACGAGCCGAACGAGACGTACACGGTCAACCTCTCCGCGCCCGTGAACGCGGTGATCGGGGATGCCCAGGGGATCGGCACGATCCTGGACGATGACGGGCTGCCGGTGCTGTCGATCGTGGATCGGGCGGGGCCGAGGGGAACGCCGGCGCGAGCAACCTGGTGTTCACGGTGACGCTGCTGCCGGCCAGCGGCCAGACGGTGACGGTGGTGGCCCAGACGGCCAACGGGGCGGGAGCGAACGGAGCGGTAGCCGGCCAGGACTACACGGCGGTCGGACCGACGACGCTGACGTTCAACCCCGGGGTGACCAGCCAGACGGTGGCGGTGCCGATCCTCGGCGACGTGCTGGGTGAGGCGGACGAGACGTTCGTGGTGAACCTCTCCAGCCCGACCAACGCGACGATCGCCACGGCCCAGGCGGTGGGCACGATCCAGAACGACGACGTGCCGGCGCTGTCGGTGAACGACGTCTCGGTGGTGGAGGAGCGCTGGCAGCACGGCTGCCACGTTCACGGTGAGCCTGAGCCAGCCGAGCGCGCTGACGGTGACGGTGCAGGTCCAGACGGCCAATGGCACCGCGACGGCGGGGAGCGACTACACGGCCGTCAGCCAGACGGTCACGTTCAACCCCGGCGAGACCAGCAAGCCCTTCGTGGTGGCGATCCTCGGCGACACGATCGATGAGCCGAACGAGACGTTCACGGTCACGCTGTCGGGGCGGTCAACGCGGTGCTGGGGGATCCCCAGGGGAACGGGACGATCGTGGACGACGACGGGGCGCCGGCGCTGTCGATCGACGACGTGACGGTGACGGAGGCGCAGGGATCGGTGAGCGGAGCGGTGTTCACGGTGACGCTGCTGCCGGCCAGCGGCCAGACCGTGACGGTGACGGCGCAGACGGCCAACGGGCCAGCCCCGAACGGCGCCACGGCCGGGCAGGACTACACCGCGGTCACCCAGACCATCACCTTCACGCCTGGGGTGACGAGCCAGACGGTGACGGTGCCGATCCTGGCGGACGCGCTGGTGGAGCTGGACGAGACGTTCACGCTGAACCTGAGCAGTCCGACCAACGCGACGCTGGCCCGCGCGGCGGCCAGGGCACGATCCGCGACTCAACCCCCGCCCCACCGCCACCGCCGCCACCCCTACCGCCTCCGGCGCGTCGGCACCACCGCCCGTGCTAGTGACCGACAACCCAGCGGGCGACGACCACAAGGATGATCCGAAGCGGGAGACGGAGGAGCAGAAGCTCCAGCGGCGCCACACCAACGCGGGCAACCGCGACGACGTGTCGGTCGAAGGCGACGTGGTGGAGGTACACCCCGAAGCGGCGCCGCCGTACGCGGTGATCGGCAACCGCGACGGCCTGGTGACGGTGGTGCTGCGCTGCGGCAGCCAGTGCCCGACGATCCGGGTGGGCGACTACCTGGAAGCGGACGGCGAGAAGATCCACGAGCAGCGCTTCGAGGCGACGGAGATCTCCATCACCAGGCGCTGAGCCACCCTCCGCGGGACCGCCGCCTGTGCCGCCAAACCGCCAGACACCCGCCGTCCCTTACGTCCTTTACGTCCAAAATACCCGCCCCAAGCCAGACCGCCCCAATCCAGATCGTCGCGCTGACGCCGCGAAGTATCTAGCGCGCCACCCGACAGCTCCGGGGCCGGGCGTGGGCTACCGGGGCGAGGCCCGGCGACCACCGCAGGTCAGGTCACGATCACGCCCGGCTAGCAACGTGAGAGGTCCTTCGCTTCGCTCAAGGACGCATGAGTGGCCTCGCGCCTGTCGCCAAGGGTCGCCGGATGGCTGGAAGGCTCCCATCCGCTCATTCGCTCCAGCGTGCGACGGGTCAATCCGTGTATCGTCCCAGCGAATCCCCCAACAGGTGCGCCAATGCCGGTCACGCTCTTCGTCAACGGCACCCTCATGCGCGGACTCAAACTCAACAAGAACCTCGAGGGCGCCGAGTTCCTCGGCGAGTTCCAGACCGCGCCCCGGTACCGCCTCTACTCGATCGACGATGTGCACCCCGGCATGTTCGAGGTGGACGAGGGCGGCGTTGCCGTGTGGGGCGAGCTGTACCGTCTGCCCGATGACGTCTGGGCCCGCGTGGAGGCCGGCGAGCCGCCCAACCTGTACAAGGGACCCATCACGCTCGCCGATGGCCGGGTGTTCGACGGCATCCTCTACCCCCGAGAGCTAGCCGAGGGGCGCTATCGCGATATCTCCGAGTTCGGCGGCTGGCGCGCCTATCGCGCAGCGGCGGGCGAAGGCTAGACCACCGCTAGATCGAGAAGTCCTCGCCCCGCCAGTAGGCCGAGCCAACCACCGGCGATCGATGTCCAACCTTGCCGTTGGATTCGCCCACCCGTCGTTCCAGCGTCTCCACCCGCTCCAGCAGCGCACGGATTGTTGTCCCGATGGTGTCCGGAAGCTGACCGTGCTCCAGGTCCGGCTTCGCGGGGGTGACTCGCTTGCTCCGAACCACCACCTGGCCAGGCACGCCCACCACCACCGAGTTGGGGGGCACCGGCTTGACCACCACCGCGTTCGCGCCGATCCGGCTGTCCGAGCCGACATCAATAGCGCCGAGAATCTTCGCGCCCGCACCCACGACCACGCGGTCTCCCACGGTGGGATGACGCTTCCCTCGCTCGGTACTCACGCCTCCCAGCAGCACGCCATGGTACAGCGTGACGTCGGAGCCCACCTCTGCCGTCTCGCCGATCACCACGCCCATCCCATGGTCGATAAAGAGACCCGGGCCGATGGTGGCGCCGGGGTGAATCTCGATGCCGGTGATCCCGCGCGCAAGCTGGGACACGGCACGGCCCAGGAACCGCGCATCGTGCCGCCACAGGAAGTTTGCCAGTCGGTACGCCCACACGGCGTGCAGCCCCGAGTACAGCACCGCCACTTCAACCCGACTGCGCGCCGCGGGATCGCGCGCGGCAACCGCGTCCACGTCAGTCTTCACCGTCTCAAACGCGCGGCGCCACAGCGACGGCCGCGTCATCGGCCTGGCGAGTCTGAGCGCACTACCCATACCGGCCCCCCGGGCGATCGCTTGCACTGACCATCTCTTGGGCTCCCCAAAATACCGCTACGCGGCAGTCCGGAGATTGTACCGCCGCGCTCATCTAGCGGGCGGCCGCGTGGCGTACACTCAGCGCACCGCCCCGTGGAGTGCCTGCCATGGCCGCCCTTGTCCGCAGCATGCTCCCGTTCGTCGTCGCGTTTGTGGTCGCCGCGAGCCTCCCCAAAAACCTCCGTGCCGCGGAGCCTCCGTCCCTGGTCTACCTGGACACGTCCCGCCAGGGAACGACAGATGTCTGGCTGATCTCCGCCGATGGTGGATCGAGAAGGCTCGCCGCCACGCTCTCCGGAGCCGCGCGTCCACTCGACCTGCGCGACACCGAGCTGCTCGTCGCCATGGGCACCGCCGCCGTGCACGTGGACCTGCTCAGCGGCCTGACCACCACGGTGCCCATCGGTGCGCGCGTCGCGAGTGGACTGCTCACTGCTCAGCACCGCGGCATCTTCACCACCCGCGCGGGATGCGGCCCAGTAGACTCGAAAACCCGGTTCGGGCGCCTGGACTTCGAGGCCGGCACCGCCACCGACGCCGGCACCGCCGACGCCCCGGGCCTCGAGGCCCTCTGGTATCAGGACGACACCGGCGAGCTCCTGGGCGCCCTGCGCGGCTGCGACCCCGGCGTCAGCACGTTGGTCACACTCAACGTGGCCGCGGGGACGGAATCGGCGCGCATCCCCGTGGCGGGCTGCGGCTGGGTCGCCACCGCGCCAGACGGCCGTCAGGCGCTCATCTCCTTTGCCTTCTGCGGCGGCGGTGACTTCCCTGAGCTCAATGTGTACAGCCTGCCGGACGGCACCCGTCGCGAAGTCCGCTTCGCCAAAGATGCGCCCAGCCGCCATCCGTTTACGTATGCCCCTGACGGCTCAGCCGCTGCCTTCGGTCTCGCCCTGGCGCGGGACAATCCGTCAGGCGCAGCGAAGAGCGGCGGCATCTGGCTCCTCAACACCAGTGATCTGACCACCCGCCCTCTCTGGCAGGACTCCGGCCAGGAGGCCTGGGCGGTAGACTGGAGCGAAGAAGGCACGTTCATCGTCGCGGCGTCCGTCGAAGCGCAGAGCCGCTGCGGCTACTTCGTGATCGACGTCGCATCACAGTCCGCCACGCGTGTCGAGGGCCTGACTGGCTGTGGCACGGACGGGACGCTCGTGGGATTTGCTGACGCCCCGACGACCGGCCACCGCCCGCCCGGGTACGCGCTGGCGAGATCCGCTGGAGGGACCAATGACCCGGCTCAACGGTAAAGTCGCCATCATCACGGGTGGCGCCGGTGGAATCGGTAAGGCGGCCGGAGCGCTCTTCGCGAGCGAGGGTGCAAACGTCCTGCTGGTCGACCTCGCAGAAGGCCCGCTCCAGGCCGCGGTATCGGAGATCGGCAGCCAGAGCGCCTCGTACGTGGCGGCCGATACCACTCAGCCCGACCAGGTGGAGCGCTACGTGCAGACCGCGGTCGAACGCTACGGCGGCGTGGACATCCTGCTCGCGAACGCCGGCATCGAAGGCCTGGTCAGCCCCATCACGGAGTACCCGATTGAGATGTTCGACCGGGTGATGGCCGTGAACGTACGCGGCGTCTGGCTGGGCATCAAGTACGTGCTCCCGGCGATGCGGGCACGCGGCGGTGGCAGCATCGTCATCACGTCCTCCACCGCTGGAATCCGCGGCACGGCCGGAGTCATCCCGTACAACACCAGCAAGCACGCCGTCATCGGCCTCATGCGCTCCGCCGCGATGGAGTGCGCGCCGCACAACATCCGCGTGAACACCGTGAACCCCGCGCCCATCGAGACCCGCATGATGCGCTCGCTGGAGCAGATGCGAGCCGACGGCAGCCAGGGCGCACTCACCGTGGCTGACCTGAAAGCCACCTCCGCCGGGCGCATCCCGCTCAAGCGCTACGGCGACCCCGCGGAGGTCGCCCGGCTCATGCTGTTCCTGGCCAGCGACGAGGCCAGCTTTTGCACCGGGGGCGTGTACATGGTAGACGGTGGGGTGTCTGCCGGAAGTCCATAGACACACCTGGCCGCACGGGCCACGCAAGTGGCTAGACTACCGGGCCCAGCCCAATGCGGTAGCTGCATCCAGACTGCCCGCACCACGGAGTCGCGATGGCCACGGTCCCACCACCTAACGCGATCGCTCAGTCCCCGCACGCCGCCGACAGCCACGACCTGATCCGTGTGCAGGGCGCCCGCGTGAACAACCTCAAGGACATCAGCGTCCAGATCCCAAAACGGCGACTGACAGCCTTTACCGGCGTCTCCGGCTCCGGCAAGAGCTCGCTGGTCTTCAGCACCATCGCGGCCGAGTCGCAGCGGCTGATCAATGAGACCTACAGCACGTTTGTCCAGGGCTTCATGCCCAATCTGGCGCGGCCGGAGGTGGACGTGCTTGACGGGCTGACCACCGCGATCATCGTTGACCAGGAGCGGATGGGTGCCAACCCACGCTCGACCGTAGGCACCGCTACCGACGCCAACGCGATGCTCCGGGTGCTGTTCAGTCGCCTGGGCCAGCCGCACGTCGGCTCCTCCAATGCCTTCTCCTTCAACGTCCCCTCCATCCGGGCCAGCGGCGAGCTCACCGTGGAGCGCGGGTCCAGTAAGACGATCAGCAAGAGCTACACAAGGACAGGCGGCATGTGTGCTCGCTGCGAAGGGCGGGGCACCGTCTCGGACATCGACCTGTCCCAGCTCTTCGATGAATCGAAGTCGCTGACAGAGGGCGCCATCACCATCCCTGGCTATAAGCCGGATAGCTGGTGGACCGTGGGAATTTTCATCGAGTCCGGCTTCCTCGACCCCCACAAACCGATCCGCGACTACACGCACCAGGAACGCCACGACTTCCTGTACCGCGACCCCATCAAGGTCAAGATCAAGGGCGTCAATCTCACCTACGAGGGTCTGATACCCAAGATCCAGAAGTCAATCCTGTCCAAGGATCCAGACGGACTCCAGCCACACATCCGCACCTTCGTTGAGCGGGCGGCCACATTCACAAACTGCCCCGACTGCGGCGGGACGAGGCTGAGCGAGACCGCTCGCTCCTCGCGCATCCGCGGGATCAACATCGCCGAGGCCTGCGCCATGCAGATCAGCGACCTCGCCGAGTGGATCCGCGCCCTGGACGAGCCGTCCGTTGCGCCACTGCTCGCCATGCTCACGCACACGATGGACTCGTTTGTCCAGATCGGCCTGGGCTATCTGTCGCTGGACCGGCCCAGCGGGACGCTCTCCGGAGGCGAGTCCCAGCGGGTCAAGATGATCCGCCACATGGGCTCAGCCCTCACCGACGTGACCTACGTGTTCGACGAGCCCACCATCGGCATGCACCCGCACGATATCCAGCGGATGAACGCGCTGCTGCTCCGGCTTCGCGACAAAGGCAATACGGTGCTAATGGTGGAGCATAAGCCAGAAGCCATCGCCATAGCCGACCACGTCATAGACCTGGGCCCGGGCGCCGGCGCGGACGGCGGCACCGTCTGCTTTCAGGGCACCGTCGAGGGTCTCCGCTCCAGCGGAACACTCACGGGGCGCCACCTGGACGACCGCGCGTTGCTGAAGCCTACGGTGCGCACGCCCACGGACAGCCTGGCAGTCAGGGACGCGTCCAGCCACAACCTGCGCAACGTGGACGTGGACATTCCACTGGGCGTACTGTGCGTTGTCACCGGGGTGGCCGGCTCCGGTAAGAGCTCTCTCATCCACGGATCTCTCTCCCGCCGCCCTGATGTGGTCACGGTGGATCAGGGCGCGATCCGAGGCTCGCGAAGGAGCAGCCCGGCCACGTACACAGGGCTCCTGGATCCCATCCGAACCGCGTTTGCCAGAGCCAACGGCGTGAAGCCCGCGCTCTTCAGTGCCAACTCCGAGGGTGCCTGCCCGACTTGCAACGGCGCCGGCGTGATCTACACGGATCTGGCGATAATGGCCGACGCCGCCAGCACCTGTGAGGACTGCGAAGGAAAGCGCTACCAGGCGTCCGTTTTGCAGTATCGCCTCGGAGGCCAAGACATCAGCCAGGTACTTGGCATGTCGGCCGGGGAGGCCATGAGCTTCTTTCACGCGGGCGACGCCCGCACGCCGGCCGCCCACGCCATCCTCCAACGACTCGTTGATGTGGGCCTGGGATACATCAGCCTGGGTCAGCCGCTCACCACGCTCTCTGGCGGTGAACGGCAGCGGCTCAAACTGGCCACGCACATGGCGGAGAAGGGCGGCATCTACGTTCTGGACGAACCAACCGCCGGTCTCCACCTGGCCGATGTGGGGCACCTGCTCGAGCTGCTCGACCGGCTGGTCGACTCCGGGAAGTCGGTCATCGTCATCGAACACCACCAGGCGGTCATGGCCCACGCCGACTGGATCATCGACCTTGGCCCGGGCGCCGGACATGAGGGCGGTCGGATAGTCTTTCAGGGCACGCCGGCCGACCTCGTGGCCGCTCGCTCCACGCTCACCGGCCAGCATCTCGCGGAATACGTCAACGCGTGACTGCACTCTGCCCACTCTCTCTAGCGCGGAAGGCGACATGACCGATTTACCACTGCAAGACCAGACGGCCATCGTAACCGGCGGCGCGGGCGGAATCGGCGCCGGCCTCTGCACAGCGCTCGCCGCCGCGGGCGCCATCGTCTACGTGACCGACGTCGACGGCGCAGGCGCCCAGCGCGTCGCCGCGGAAATCGGCGGCAACGCACGGGGCTCGGCGCTAGACGTGACGGCCCCCTCCGCGATCGCCAATCTGGTGCAGCGCGTCGTAGCCGAGTACGGGCGGCTCGACCAGATGTGGAACAACGCCGGCCTCATCCAGGTGGGCTCGCTCCTGGACGTGAGCGCGGAGGAGTGGCGGCGCGTATTTGAGGTCAACGTCCATGGCGCCCTCTTCGGCACCCAGGCCGCCCTCCGTCAGATGCTCACCCAATCCGAGCATCCCGTGGCCCAGCGTCGCGGCCTCATCGTGAACACCAGCTCCGGCGCGGCCGATCGAGGCCGTCCCATGCTGCCCGCCTATGGGGCCAGCAAGGCCGCCATGACCCACCTCACCAAGTCCACCGCCGCCGGCTACGGTGACCAGGGCATCTGCGCCACCGCGCTGTACCCCAGCAGCATCTTTGAGGGAATGTGGAAGGTCATCGACGTGAAGTGGGGTGCCCTCGAAGGCCTCCCGCCGGGGGAAATGGGCCGTCGACGCACGTCGGAGAGCATCCTGGGAAGGTACGAGACGCCCGACGAGGTCGCGGCGGTCGCCCTCCGCATTGCTACCCGGCCGGGCCTGGCGCTCAACGGCAAGATCGTGGTCACCACGCCAACCGTCCGGGACTTCTAATGCCAATCCGCCTGGGCATCGCCACGCCGGCCGTTCCCCGCGAGCCGGCCCTGCTCACCGACGGCTTCTGCAAGTGGGCGACGGACCTGGGGGTGACCGTCCTCGGCACCCACCTGGGGCCAACGCCGGCCGACGTCGAGCCCCACGCCGCCGAGATCTGCGCCAGACTGGAGGGGTGGGGCCTCACCATCGTCCAGGCCACAGGCTACAACCCCGTGCTCATCGGCGAGGATGAGGCGCGGCGCGCGGCCGACCTCGCCCGTCTGACGGACGGGTTCCGCGTGGCGGGCAAGCTGGGCAGCCCCATGGTCCTGACGGGCTGCGGCAGCTACCACCCCACCCACCACTACGGTCCCCATCCGGGCAACCACAGCGCCCGCGCACGCGACCGAATGATCGCCTTCCTCCGCGACGCCGCGCCGCGCGCCGGCGACCACGGCGTGATACTAGCGCTGGAGTGTCACCTCATAACCACGCTCGACACGCCAGAGCACATCCGCGAGATCGTGGACACCGTCGCTTCCCCGCACCTGCGCGTCAACTTCGACCCCGTTAACCTGCTCACCGGCGTGGACGATATCTACGCCTCCGGCGACCGCATGGCCCACATGCTCGACGTGCTCGGCAGCCGCTACCACTGGACCGCCCACGCAAAAGACGTGCTGATCGAGCCGCGGCTCGCGCTCCACCTGGAGGAGACCGTCTGCGGCGACGGCGTGCTGGACTGGCCGGCCTACCTGCGCTGTGCTGAGCGCCTCGGCTCGCCAGAGCAGCCCGCCACGGTGCTGGTGGAGCACATGCCGGCCTTCCTCGCCCCACGCGGGCTCGACTTCCTCCGCCACCAGGCCGCCGCGACGGGCATCGCGATCGTCCGCTAGATAGGCAAGAGCTCCCTGTGTCGCCACGCGACCGGGGACGCATGTCGTCTCTACGTGATGCTAGACCTCGATCTCATCCGCCGGCAGGCCACCGCCACGCTTCGCCTCACACGCGACCTGCCGGCATTCGCGCGCGCGCCGATCGACTACGACGCCGCGCGTGTCCTCGTGAGGCACCGAGTTGAGGCGAGGGACGCGACGTTCCTCCACCTGGTCGAGCGGACCGTCTTCAGCCGACCGTCCACGCCATACGCGCGCCTCTTTCGGGCGGCCGGGTGCACGGCGGGAGACCTCCGCATGCTGGTGCAACGTGACGGTCTGGAGAGCGCGCTTGAACGACTGCTGGCCGCCGGCATCTACGCAACGCAGGCGGAATTGAAAGGCCGTGTTGACATCGTGCGCGGCAGCCTGCGATTTCGTGCGTACGCGCACGAATTCGACAACCCACTGATCGCGCCACACTTCGAGGTGCCCACCAGCGGCTCCACCGGGCGGCAGCTCTTCGTAGGCCGCGCGCTTGCCATGTTCGCGGAGATCGGTGACGCGCTCGCGGTCGTCATCAGAACCTTCGATCTCGAGCGCCCGGCGTACTTCAAATGGTCCACGCTGCCCCACTCGGTGATCGAGAACATCCGCACCGGTATGCCGATAGTAGCCTGGTACAACCCGCTCGCCGTGCCGCTACCCGTACGCCTGCTTCAGGTCTGGTTCTGGGCAGTGGCACGGGCCAGCGGCGTGCAGATCGCCTTCCCACGAGACCTCCCGCTCACCCATCCCGAGCGCACCGTGCACCGACTCGCCAGCGCACTGCGACGCCATGGCAGCGTGATGGTTGACGCCACGAGCAGCTCCGCGACTCGGGCCGCGGCGTACGCTGCCGAACGGGGCATCTCCCTCCAAGGCGCGCTCTGGATTCCCTGGGGCGAGCCGCTGACCCGCACCCGCGAGAACATCATCCGTTCGTCGGGTGCCCGCACGACGCCCGTCTACAGCACGGTGGAGACCGGGCCCATTGCCATGGCCTGCGGGCGACGGCTGGATGTCGACGCGATGCACGTCCGTAACGAGCAATGCGCACTCCTCCGAATCGCCAGCCAGCACACCCACGCCGCGGCTCCGCCCGGCGCGCTGATGGTCACCTCTCTCCGCCCCACGCTTGCGAAAATCCTGGTCAACGCGTTCACGGGGGACATGGCGGACCCACTCGGCGGCCTCTGCGGCTGCGAGATGGACGGCGCGGGATTGACTCAACGCATCGTGAACGTCCGGAGCTTCGAGAAACTCACCGGGGAGGGCATCACGCTCGTGGGCACGGATCTGGCCCGCCTCATCGAGGAAGATCTGCCGGCCACACTAGGCGGTCGCTTCGGTGATTACCAGCTCGTAGAGACCGAAGACCCAACGGGCGCCGTCCGCTTAACGCTTCGCATCGCCCCCGCGGCCGGAGCGGTCGACGCGGCGGCCGCGCGACGACGATTGATCGACTCGCTCTCGACAGTCTCAGAGGACACCGCCCACATGGCTCGCCTTCTCGAGGCGACCGCGGCGATCCAAATCGAGCGAGCCCGCCCGTGGACCACGAACAGCGGGAAGATCCCGCCGTTCGTTCCACTCCGCGCCCAGAAGGCTGACTGACGACTGATCCGACCGTTCAACTACAGTACCGGGCCACGCACCTGGGGAGGAGCGCAATGAAGATCACGCACGTCACGACACACGTCATCAACACGCCCGCCGAGAATCCACTCACTTTTGGCCTGCCCACGCCGCCCGAACGCCACGACTACGTCGTTCTGGAGCTCGGGACGGATCAAGGCCTCGTGGGCGTCGGCGTCACGTTTTTCGGCGCCGCCCTCAACGCGTCCCTAGGGGTGGCGGTGGACAGCCTCGCCCGCCTCTTGATCGGCGACGACCCCAGCCAGACCGAGGCGGTGGCCGCCAAGCTCCGCCGAGCGGCAAGCAGCGCCGGCCCCAGCGGGATCTTCACCCTGGCGCTCTCCGCGATCGACATGGCCTGCTGGGACCTGAAGGGCAAAGCCGCCGGCAAGCCGCTCTGTGAGCTACTCGGCGGGCTGCGCGACCGCGTGCCCACCTACGCCAGCGGCGCGCTGACCCGCCCCTTCCCGATCAGCTACCTCGAGAAGGCCGGACCCAAGCTGATGGAGATGGGATTCCGTCAGATGAAGATGCAGTGCGGCAGCGAGCCGGACTACACCACGTCGGTGAACCGCATCCGCGCCATGCGTGAGGCCATCGGGCCAGACGTCGACCTGATGTGCGACATCAATCAGCTCTGGAGCGTGCATCAGGCGGTGGAGATCGGCAAGCGCGCCGAGCAGTATGGACTCTACTGGCTGGAGGATCCCACCACCCGCGACGACTACCCCGGCCTTGCGCGCATCGCCGACAGCCTGCACACCCCCATTGCCACGGGGGAGTACCATTACGGCATCACCCCGTTCCGCCATCTGCTGGAGCACCGCTCCCTGGACATCGTGATGATCGATCTGGTCCGGGCCGGGGGCATCACCCAGTGGATGAAGATCGCCGGCATGGCCGAGGCGTTCAATCTGCCGGTGGTCAGCCACCTCATCCCAGAGGTCCACGTCCACCTCATCGCCGCCATCCCCAACGGCCTCACGGTGGAGTACATGCCGCGACTCTACCAGTTCGTCAAGGAGACGCCGTCCATCGAGAACGGCATGATCGTGGTTCCCAACCGTCCAGGGCTGGGCATCGAGCTCGACCACGCCGCGCTCAAGAGATTCAGCGCGGCGTAGGAGCATCGGGCAGGGGCGTCGCGACGCCTCTGCCCATCTCGCTCAGCGCGGCTTCCCCGCGGCGGTCGCCGCCGGCACCTCCACCAGCTTCCCTGTCGCTACGTCGTAGATGTACCCGTAGATCGGGATGCTCCCGGGCACCAGCGGGTGGTTCCTGATCCTGGACACGTCCTCGGCAACGCTCCTCGCGTTGTCCTCGATCGTCATCCAGTTGATGTAGTTACCCTCAGTGGAGCCCGGCCCATCACCAGAATCGTGCCAGCCAGATGCGTCGACCGAGGCGGTCTTAAGGCTGCTCGCCAGCAGCCCACGCATGACATCGTTGGTGAACAGCTCCATCCCACAGTTCGTGTGGTGGACGACGAACCACTCGCGGGTACCCAACAGCTTGTAGGAGATGACGAGCGACCGGATGGCATCGTCGCTAGCCCGCCCGCCGGCATTCCTGATCACGTGCGCGTCACCCTCGGCCAGGCCCGCGTACTTCGCGGGATCCAGCCGCGCGTCCATACACGTCAGGATTGTGAAATGCCGCCCCGGCGGCAGCGGTAGCTTCCCCTTGTCCCCAAAGTCGGCCGCGTAGCGCCCGTTCGCCGCCAGTACCTGATCCAGTATCTCAGACACGTCGGTCCCCTCCCTCTGTACGTCGCCGACGTGACCCACGGTCACGCCAGCGCCCGACGATGCCACACGCGGACAATCTTCTGCCAGCGACGGCCAGGGCTCAGGCGCGGGCGGTGGCTCCGGCCCAGCGACCACCGAGGTAGCCGCACAGGGGAAACTCGACGAACGCGCCCACCCACATCGCCGCGGGATGGGGCAGCATCACCATGTTGGCGATAGCAGCACCCAGGCCGAACGCCGCGACAGCCAGTCCGTGCGCGATCTGCGCGCGCCCCGCCAGTCTACCCGCCACCCACGCCCCCCCAAGCGCCCCGAGAGCCCAGGCCGCCAGCACCATCACGAACGCGCCCACCGGGAGCGTCCGTATGAAGCTCCGCAACGCGTCAACGTCCGTGGGAGCCACACCTTCCGGGAGTGGGTACATGGCGCTGCTCACGGACTCCACCAGGCCAATGATCACGAACGAGACGGCGAGCCCACCCAGGATGGCCAACGGCGTGCGGAGCATCTGCATGATCGACGCTATTGTAGGCGCGGGGGAGGGTGCCGATCGCCCCCCCCCCGCGTCTATGGTTATGCGGACGCTGCCGCGGGCTCGCGGATTCCCAGGCCCTCGGCCACGCGACGGCCGTACTCCTCGTCACACTGGCTGAAGTGGCGCATCATCCGCTCCTGGATATCGGGGTTGCAGGTGGATAGCGCGTCTACAAGGTTCTTGATCAGATCGTCGCGCTCCCACTGCTGAAACGCTCGGTATCGATCACCGGCCTGGCCGTAGTTGTTCTCGCGGCTGATGGTCTTCCGCATCATCCGTCCAGACACCTCCGGCTCGTGAGCTGACCCTGCCGCGGGCGCCTCCACCGAACCGCCTCGGCTCGATGGCTCGTAGTTCACGTGCGGGTTCGCACCATGGCCCACGCCATCCACGTGGTACGCCATCTGTCCGTCACGCTGGTTCGTGCTCACCCTGGCGCGGGGGGCGTTGATCGGAAGCTGTAGATAGTTCGGCCCTACTCGGTATCGCTGGGTGTCTGAGTACGAGAAGGTCCGCCCCTGCAGCAGCTTGTCATCCGAGAAGTCCATGCCGTCCACCAGCACGCCCGTCCCGAAGGCAGCCTGCTCCACCTCCGCGAAGTAGTTCTCCGGATTGCGATCCAGCACCATCCGCCCCACCGGACGGAGGGGTACCAGCTCCGGCGGCCAGACCTTCGTGGGATCCAGCGGATCGAAATCCAGCTCCGGATGCTCGCCGTCTTCCAAGATCTGGACCTGGAGCTCCCACTCCGGATTCTCGCCGCGCGCGATCGCGTCGTACAGATCTTGCGTGGCGTGATTGAAGTTCTTCGCCTGGATCCGCTCCGCCTGCTCCTGGGTGAGATTGACCTCCGGCTGCTTCGGAATCCAGTGGTACTTCACCAGCACCGCCTCGCCCGCGGCATTCACCCACTTGTATGCGTGCACACCCGAGCCCCGCATGTGGCGGTAGTCCTGGGGGATCCCCCACGGGCTGAACAGCCAGGTGATCATGTGCATGGCGGACGGGGTCAGGCTCACGAAGTCGAAGATCCGGTTGGCATCCTGCCGATTCGTCACCGGATCCGGCTTGAACGCATGCACGACATCCGGGAACTTCATGGCGTCGCGGATGAAGAACACCTGGAGGTTGTTCCCCACCAGGTCCCAGTTCCCATCCTCCGTGTACATCTTCACCGCGAAGCCGCGCGGATCACGTAACGTCTCCGGCGAGTGTCCGCCGTGCACAACGGTGGAAAACCGCACAAAGACTGGCGTCCGCTTCCCACGCTCCTGGAACAGCCTGGCGCGCGTGTATCGAGCGATGGGCTCGTCCCCCACGCTCCCATACGCCTCGAAGAAACCGTGCGCTCCGGCACCACGCGCGTGGACCACCCGCTCCGGGATTCGCTCCCGGTCGAAGTGCGAGATCTTCTCCAGGAAATGGTAGTTCTCGAGCAGTGTGGGCCCGCGCTCGCCGACCGTCCGGTTGTTCTGGTTGTCCGAGACCGGGTGACCCTGCCTCGTCGTCAGGGTTGGCGGACGTTGCTCCGTCCCGTTTTGTCCTTGGTGCTTGCCGTTGCTACCTGATGTCTGCTCGCTCATGCGCGTGTTCCGCCCTTTCCTGGCGTCGCGCCTGGCAAGCTGGACAGATCCCCCAAAAGGTCACCTCAGCCTCGTCGATCGCAAAGCCGTTCGTCGAGCTCGGATCGAGACAGGGCGCAAGACCAGTCACGCAGTCCACGTCGGTCGTTGAGTCGCACTCCCGACAGACGATGTGGTGATGGTTGTCGCTCACCCGTGTCTCATACCGAGCAGGACTGTGGGCCGGCTCGATGCGACGAAGCAAATTGGCCTCGGTCAGCGCCCTGAGCACCTCGTAGACAGCCTGGACCGAAACGGACCCAAGCCGCTCGCGGGCGGCGCCGATGATCTCGTCCACCGTTGGGTGGTCATGCCGACCATCGATCGCCGCGAGGATCGCGATGCGCTGCGCGGTAACCCTGAGATTGGCCTTGCGGAGGCGGTCTGCCAGCTCCGCCCGTGTAGACGCCATGTCAGGATTGTACGCACTAATCTGGAATGATTCCATAATTAGAGTAACTCTGGTTTACTTCCTGGTGTGGGTAGTGCGCCGACAGCCACCCAAGCATACGAGGATTGGAGCCGGCTCGCCATTCGGATCCGCCCGGCGCTACGCTCTTCTGGACTGGATTCCTGCCAGACGGAATGGGCGTGTCGCTCAGTACCATCGAGTCTCCGACCGGAGGTGGCGCCCCGTCCCCGCACGACGGGCCGCGGCTGTCGCGCGTTCGATGGCGTACCGCGCGCGCCGCCGCCTCCACCCTCCTCGTCATCGTCGCCGCCTGGCTCGCGTACACCCTGGTCATTGAGCAGCCGACGAACCAGCGCGATTGGGCGCCGGGCTTCGAAACGGCTGCCACATTCGAGATAAGCGGAGCGGATGTCACCGTCCAGAGCATCCGCGACTACCGTTGGTCAGAGGCCGCGGTGTTAGTCGAGCACCGGCAGGACCGTACGATCCGGCTGGAAAGCATTGTCCGGTCGTGGTTTATGTATGAGCCGTTCCGAGACCGTCTGACGGGAGAGGCCGCGGGCGTTGCCCACACCTACTTCGTCTTCGACTTCGCCGATCAGCCGCCGCTCGGCGTCTCGGTGGAGGCCCGTCGAGAACGCGACGAGACGTACAACGTGCTCTGGGGTCTGCTCAATCAGTACGAGCTGATGTACGTATGGGCCACCGAGGAAGACCTGACCATCCGGCGCGGCGTCGACCCGAACGCGCAACTCTACATGGTGCCGTTGACCATTCCGGTCGATTGGAGCCGGAGTCTGCTGCTCGAGCTGGCTCGATCGACGGCGGCGCTCACCGAAAAGCCGCGGTTCTACAACACCCTCACCAGCAACTGCACCAGCGAGCTGGCGAAGGTCTCCAACAGACTGCGCCCGGGGACCATCCCGCCGAGCCTGGCGTGGGTGGTCCCCGGGGTTTCGCTGGCCGAGCTGCACCGTCTGGGCTACGTGCGGAACGACGTGCCCCTCGACGAGCTCAAGCGGCGCTACTACATCTCCGACCTGGTGCGCGAGATCCGTGACGCACCGGACTTCTCAGCACGGCTGCGCCAGTATCTCGACACATAGCCCGAGCCGGCTAGCGCGCCACCTGCGGGATCCGCGCACCGCCCGCCAGCTCCCACACCCGATCCACAAGCGCAGGTGAGGGCTCGCGCTCCTGGCGCTCAACCTCCTTGACCGCCTGGACCATCGCCCGGTGGGTCGGCGCCGACACTCCAGCTTCGTCGCCCTTGTCCGCCACCAATCCGTTGATGAAGTCGATCTCGGTCCGCCGTCCCTTCACGATGTCCTGGCCCGTCGACGGGCGCCCCTCCTCCGTCATCCGGTCCACACCCTTGAGCATCGCGGCCTCTACCTGCTGAAACGCCTCGCGGTCGCCTCGGGCCGCCGCTTCCAGGATCTCCGGCTCCTGACCACGGATCTTCTCCAGCGTGAAGCCGAGCGCTCTTCCAACCGCCACCGCCTCGCCACCGAGCTGGATCGAGAGCCGCCTGGTCTCCGCGTTCAGCGTGGCATCCTTGCCGCCCAGTCCGGTGATCGCCGAAACGCCGTTGCCACTCGCGTTCTGGACGAGCTTGGTCCAGCGCTCCCCCCACAGATTCGTCGTGGCCTTGGAGCTGTCGATCACCGTCAGCATCTCCGCGATCTGCTCCACTCGCGGCGTGATTCGCCCATGAACCTCACCGACCCGGAACACCGTGTAGCCGGGGCCACCCGGTTGCACCGTGCGCGTCACGTGGCCCGGCTTGTACGCATTCACGCTGATGCTGCTGGCGATGCAGCCCACCACGCGCCCCCAACCGACCACGCTCGCGATGCGCTCCTCGTTGATGCTGTTCTGCAGCGACACGATGAAGGCGCCCGGCGCCAGATACTGGCTGATCATCTGTGTCGCCCACACGGTGTCGTACGACTTGGTGCACACGAACGCGATGTCCACCGGCCTCTTGAACAGGCTCTGCACCTCGTGCAGGTGGAGCGCCTTCGGATGGACCAGGTATTCACCCTGGGTCCCCTCCAGTTTCAGTCCATCTCGCTTGATTGCTTCGATGTGCTCCGGCCAGGGATCGATGAGTGTGACGTCGTGCCCGGACCTCGTCAGGTGTCCACCCACGTACCCGCCTACGGCGCCGGCACCCATGAACGCAATCCGCTTACCCACGCTGATTCCTCCCAGTGTTCATCCCAGTGCTCAGCGCCATGAGCTACGTCCCAAGCGCCGCGCGGCCTCGATCCGTGAGCGTGACAATCGCCCGTCGCGACCCGGCCAGTACACGAAGCTCGATCAATCCGTCGTCGAGGGCGTCCTCCCAGACGCTCTGTCGAGGACACGAGCTCCGCCATGCGTCCATGGTCTCGTCGTACGTTCGCGCCTGGCCGCCAAGCCAGTTGAGGAAGTCACGCATAACGCCGACGTAGGCCGTCGTTCGCACCGATGGGCTCCAATGCGGCTGCCCATCTTCATGCGTCCGGGATCCAGCTCCAGCAGTCGTGACACTCATCGCGCACCCCAGCGCGTCATCCTACCACGGTTCACGCGATCGCCCCGGATTCCAGCACGATCTTCAACATCCGCAGGTCCTTCTGATTCGCGCGCCGCACCGCCATGGACATCAACGGCGCGACCAGGCGCGAGAATCCGGATGGCTCACCCCGATTACGGAGCGACATCCTGGTGGCGCCGCTACCTTCGGCCGTCCACTCGTAGGTGGTCTCCATCGGGAACGGGCCATCGGCCGTGCGCATCACCAGTCGGACACCCGGCGTATGCTCGACGACCTCGTACGTGTACGCGAGCCTCCGCCCCAGGAACCGAGCGACGAACGCAATCTGGGAGCCCAGGCGCACCGGCGGCGGCGACTTCCACTCAACTGACTTGATGTTCTGATACCACCGCGTCACGTTCGAGGGGTCGCCGGCGAACGCCGCGACAAGCTCCAACGGACGATCGATCACGATCTCGGTCCTGACGTCAACGGAAGCCATGATGCGTCTTCCCTCCCCGGCATCGCCGTCAACCGGTGGCAGCAGCAGCCCGCGAACGCCGCGGGTCGATAGCGTCCTGCAACGCATCCGCGAAGTAGCTGAGTCCGATCACCGTCAGCGTGATGGCCAGACCAGGAAAAAACGGGTACGTCCAGGACCTGGTGATGTAGGTCTGCGCCGTCCCCAGCATGTTACCCCAGGTCGGCGCTGGCAACGGGGCGCCTAGTCCCAGGAATCCCAGCGTAGCCTCAACCAGGATAGCCTCGGGCGCCGCGATGGCCATCTGGACGATGAGCGGGGCCACGCAGTTGGGCATGATGTGGCGTGTCATCACCCGCCAGTCCGAACATCCCAGCGCACGCGCCGCCTCCACGTAGTCAGCGTTCCGCGCGCCAACGGTGATGGCTCGCACGAGCCTGGACGCCACGGGCATGTTGATGATGGCGATCGCCAGCACCCCACTGACCTGACCGGGGCCAAGCACGGTCACGATGCCAATGGCCAGAAAAATCGCCGGAAACGCCAGGAGCGTGTCCCAGAGCCGCCCGATCAGCCCGTCCAGCCACCCACCGAAGTACCCCGCCGCCAGCCCGGTCAGGCTCCCCACCAACCCCGCGATCGCTACCGCCAGCACGCCGGCCTGCACGGCGGACCACGAGGCCGTGACGATTCGGCTCAGGATGTCCCGCCCCAGCTCATCCGCCCCCAGCGCGTAGGCGGCGGAAGGCGGCGCAAGCTGGTCCGCCACGTGCACCTCGTTGGGATCGTACGGTACGAACCGCGGGCCAATCAGCGCCACCAGCAGGAGACAGACGATGAACGCGCTCCCCAGCATTCCCTTGCGCGTCCGCAACAGCGATCGGACCGTGCGCACCACGACCGACGCGCCGACGGACCCGGTCGCGTCGCTCGTCCCAACCGCCACAGCCTCGCTGCCCAGGCTCAACCGCGCCCTCGCTCCATCTTCACACGTGGGTCCAGGTACGCGTACGACAGGTCTACGACTATGTTCGTCACCAGGAAGATGACCACCACCAGCATGAGTGTGGCCTGGACAACCGGGTAGTCGCGATTCGCGATCGAGTTGATCACCAGGCGGCCAATACCCGGGTAGGCGAATACCGACTCCGTGACAACCGCGCCACCCAGCAGCCGACCAAACTGGATGCCCACGATCGTGACCACCGGGATCAGCGCGTTCCGCAGCGCATGACGCGCCACAACGGCCCACTCCGCCAGGCCCTTGGCCCTCGCGGTCCGAACGTAGTCTGTGCTGAGCACATCGATCATGGCCGACCGAACGTACCGCGAGAACACGGACGAGTTGGACACCGCGATCGTGATGATCGGCAGGATCAGGAAATGGAGCCGCTCGTACAACGGCCACGAAGGCTCGCCGATCCCAGACGCCGGCAGCCACTGGAGCTGAACGCTAAACACCATGATCAGGAGCAGCGCCAGCCAGAACGCGGGCGTTGCCAGTCCCAGCGAATTCAGGGTGGTGATCGCCGTGTCCGCCCTCCTCCCCGAGTTCAGCGCGGCAAAGATCCCCAGCGGGAACCCCACCAGGATCGCCACGCCGAGCGAGATCAGCGCCAACCGCAGCGTGTTCGGCACCGCGTCAGCGATCAGCGATGCCACCGGCCGCCGACTTGCCTGCGAGACGCCCAGGTTGAGCGAGACCACGTCCGTCAGCCATATCCCGTAACGGACGGGCAGTGAACGGTTGAGCCCCAGCCGCTCCCGCTCCACCGCGATCTCCTCTGGCGTAGCCTGACTACCCAGCATCATCCGGGCGGGATCGCCCGGCGCCAGCGCGATGATCGCGAAGACGAGAACGGACGCCAGAAACAGCGTGGGAATCAGCAGCAGCAGCCGCCGTGCGAGATAGCGCTGCAATGTAGCTCCTGGCCGCGGATACCGGGGGCGCCAGGCGGCGCCTGCCGCCCCCGGCCGCCTATTTCTGGATGGAGGCCCCGGCCAAGGCCATGTTGCCGCTGAGGTCGTAGGTGACGCCGGTGACGGACTTGTTGAAAGCCCAGATGCGCGGATCCGTGGCCAGGTAGATCAGATTTGCGTCGAACACCATGATCTCGTTGGCCTTCTGGTAGATCGTCTTGCGCTTGGCCGGATCCGGCTCCACCGCGCCGTCCGCGATCAGCTTCTCCAGCTCCGCGTTGCGGTAGCCAAAGATGTTCCGCTCATTCCCACGGAAGTTGGCCTGCGTGTTGAACAGGATCGCCGGATCGCGCGTGGTGCGCGCGTTGAGCCACGGGATGAAGTCCATGCCCTGCATCTTCCCATCGCCACCCACGTCGTAGTACTTCGCGATCTCCACTTCGGTGACGTTCAGTTTCACACCGATCTTGGCAAGGTCTGCCTGCCACAGCAGCACGAACAGCTTCATCTGCGGCCACCGCGGCGTCACCACGGTGGACAGCTCCAGCCCCTTCGCGCCGGCGGACTCCAGCATTTTCGCCGCCTTGTCCAGGTCAAACGCGTACGCGTTGACCAGGTCCTCTCGGTACGCCATCGAGTTGGGGTTGTAGAAAGGCGAAGAGATGGGACGGGACACCCCGAAGAAGGCGGTCTTGGCCATCTCCGCTCGATTCAGCGAGTACGCCAGCGCCTGGCGCACCTCCTTCTTATCCAGCGGCGGCTTTGACACATTGACCATGATGTCGAAGATGCTGCCGGTGTTCTCGTTCACCTCGAGCGTGACCTGAGGGTTCGCCTTCAGCGCCGCAACATCCGCGGCGCTGGTGACCTGGATTCCATCTACGCCTCCGGACTGGAGGTTGGGAATCAACGTCTCCGCCTTCTCCAGCCGCTTGAACATCATCTCATCGATGACCGGTTGGTCCTTCACGAAGTAGTCCGGGTTCTTGGGCAGTCGTGCAAACTGGCCAGGTTGCCACTCCGCCAGCTTGAACGCGCCCGTCCCGATGGGCGGCTTCTTGGTGAACGCGGGATCGGCCGGATCGTCGATCCTGACGGCGTACCAGTAGTCCAGAATGTCGGTGATGAACGGCACCGGCGTCCCGAACGAGAACTCCACGGTGTACTTGTCCGCCGCCTTCACCTCCTTCACGGGCGCCACCAGCCCCTGGTGCTTCTTGACCGCGGCGTCCTTCAGGAGCGCCTCGTCCTTCGTGTAGCCAAACATCTTCACGTAGTCTTCGGCCACCAGCTCCCGGCCGTCGTGCCACTTGACGCCCTGCTTGATCTTGGCCTTGAAGGACAGTCCGTCCTTGGCCATCTCCCAGGACTCAGCCAGATCCCCTTCTTCTTTGCCAGCCCCGTCCTTCCGGATCAGTCGGTTGAACACCTGGTTGTAGATACCCTGATTCGGCGGGGTGACAGACCATGGGCTGAAGTGCGTGAAGTCCGCCGCTTCCGCGTAGTTCAGCGTGCCCCCGCGCTTCGCCGCGGCCGCCGGCTTGGCGGCCTCAGACGGCTTAGCGGCCTCCGCGGGCTTCGCAGCTTCCACGGGCTTGGCCGCCGGCGCCTGGCTGGGCGCGCTCGCGGCCGGCTTCGAAGCAGGCGACGACGGCTGACATGCCGAAAGCAGCGCCGCCGCGCCAGCTAGCAACCCGCTGCCGATCAGGGCTCGTCGGCTCAGGCGGGAGATCCGAGGCATTCCGGACATGACTACGCCTCCGTGTGCAATTCCGCGGTCAATCACTGCGCCGCGACCATGTGCGTCATAGTAGGCCCAGCGGAGCATCCGCGTCATCCGGGCCGCCCTGGCATACTCGGGCCATGGCTTCCCCGTTCGACGCCACGACCAAGCGCCTGTTCGACGAAGACCCCGCCGCGTGGCTACGCTACCTGGGCATCCCGGTCGCGCATCCGGTCTCAGTGCAAGACTCAGATCTGTCAACGGTGCGAATCCTCGCGGACAAGGTGGTCCGCGTGCAGTCCGATCCCCCGCTGCTCGTGCAGATCGAGCTCCAGTCGACGTACGACCCCACGCTGCCGGCGCGCATGTTCCAGTACGCGGCGGGCCTGTTCAACCGCGAGCGCGACGCCCAGGTCGACGTGGTGAGCGTGGCGCTGCTCCTGGCACCACGCGCTGACGGACCGCAGATGACCGGTGCGTTCGAGCGGTCGAACCCCATCACCGGTCGATATCTCACGTTTCAGTCGCTAATCGTCCGCGCCTGGCAGCGGCCGGTGGAGCCACTCCTGCATGGTGAAATCGCCACCCTGCCCCTTGCCCCGCTCGCAAACATCGAGCCGTCACAGCTCACGGATCTGCTCAGGACCATGGCGCGCCGGTTCGAGCAAGAGCCCATCGATCGTGCGACAGCGCTGTGGAACGAGACTGTTATCCTAATGGGGTCGCGCTTCGACGCCGACCTGATCGTGCGTGTACTGGAGGGCGTGGGTATGTTGGACAAGATCGCACGCGAGTCGTCGCTGGTTCGACTCTGGCTAGACGAGGGCCGCCAGGAAGGCCACCAGGAAGGCCGACGGGAGGGCCGCCAGGAGGGGCGATCAGAAGGCGTCACCGAAGGACGGCGAATCGAGGCGCGCGATCTGGTCCTGCGCATGGGCACCCGCCGCTGGGGGCCTCCCCCGCATGCCTCGCGTCAGTACATCGAGTCGATCTCCGAGTTGGGGCACCTCGAGAGCCTGGCAGACCGCATGCTCGATGCCCGTTCCTGGGACGATCTCGTCACCGGTTACCCGGGCGATGGACAATCACCTGGTTCACGCTCGGCCGACCAGTAGCCGCTTCGGCGCACGGCGGCCCCAGGACGATTCCAGCAGCTCGAATACCAGTCCCTCGTCCGCGTGGGCCAGCCACACGCGGACACCGACTACCCGACGGCCCCACCAGAGCACCTCACACGCATTCGGGAAGCTGTCGCTCACGGCGCGCGCCTCCAGCTCACCAACAAAAATGCGCACTTCGCCTCCACACGGCGGCGCGGTCGCCACGATCTTCCCGTTCACACGGAACGACGTGAGCGCAAAGTGCGGACTCTCCACCGTCTCCGGCTGCGCCAGGCACCACGCTCGTACGGCGCTGAGGTCCATCGATCAGGTCACCCGGGGTGGCTCGCTCGCATGTGCGCCACGGAAGCGTTGACCAGGTCCCGCAGCACCTCGACGTCCACGTCCGCCAGCCGCTTCACGTAGAGACACGCCTTGCCGGTCGTGAACTTGCCCAGTCGAGCCAGCAACCCCTCGTACTCATCGAAGCCCGACATGATGTAGAGGCTCAACGCCTGTTTCCGCGGCGAGAACCCGGCCAGCGGCCAGTCACCTGTCCGCCCGCTCGCGTAGCGGTACGTGTACGTACCGAATCCAACGATGTTGGTCCCCCACATCCGTGGTGGCTCGCCCGTAGCGTCGGACATCATCTCCGCGATCACGCGGCAGTCCTCGCGCGACTGACCGGCGCACGCCCCATCCAGAAACGCGTCCACGGACGCATCATTCACCTGCGTCTTTGGCTCAGCCATCCTTCCTCGCTCCATCCGCGCTCGCCTCTCGACGCCGCGTCGCGGGGAACATACCATGTGATCCGGCCACTACGACTAGCGAATTGGGAGCGATGAATCCCTTGGAGACGACACCGTGAAGATCACCAGCATCAAGACATTTCACGTCGACACGTGCCTCCTCGTTCGCGTCTACACCGACGCCGGCATTGTGGGCACCGGCGAATCTGGCCTTTGGGCCCACCAGGACATGGTGCGCCAGGCGATCGAGGAGCTCAGCGAATACTACGTCGGGAAGGACGCCGGCCGGATCGAGCACCACTATCAGGTGGTGTCCAGAAACACCCATTTCATGGGCTCCGTGCTCAGCGCCGCCATGAGCGCCATCGACGTGGCGCTGTGGGACATCCTGGGCAAGTCACTGGACAAACCCGTCCACCAGCTCCTCGGCGGCAAGGTGCGCGACCGTGTGAAGGTCTTCGGCAACGTCCAGGGCAGAACGTACGACGAGCGAGCCAAGCAGGCCAGGGACTACGTTGACCAGGGCTACGTCTCGCTCCGCACCATCCCCTACTTCCCCGGCTTCGAGCAGAAGCCGGCCAGCCAGGTCGTCGCGGAGGCAGTCGGCATCGTAAAGGCGATCCGCGAGGCCATCGGATACGAGATCGACCTGGGGATCGAAGTCCACCGGAGCCTTGCCCGCAACGAAGTAGTCGTGCTGGGCAATGAGCTCGCGCCCTACCGCATCCTGTACCTGGAAGACCCGCTCATGCCGGAGAGTACCGATTCGCTCCGATACGTCGCGGCGCACATGAACATCCCGCTGGCCGCCGGCGAGCGCTCCTACAACCTCTACCAGTTCAAGGAGATCATCGATACCGGCGCCGTGAGCCTGGTCAGACCGGACATCTCTCTCGTCGGCGGCTTTACCCAGGCAAAGAAGATCGCGGGGCTAGCGGAGTCCGCCCTGGTCGGAATATTCCCCCACCTCATGGGCAGCCCCATCAACATCTCTAGCTACACTCAGTTCGCGGCCAGCGTGCCCAACTTCGTCCTCATGGAAAGCTGGCTGCCCGCGGACGAGTTCAATGAAATCCTTGAGAACCCCCCAAAGCGCGAGGGCGGTTACATCGTCGTCCCAGATCGCCCGGGCATCGGCGTTGAGCTACGCGAGGACAAGCTGGCCAAATTTCCGCGGCGCCCCCGCCCGGTCAGCGGGCACTTCCGCGAAGACGGCTCGGTCGCGCACTAGCAGGACACCAGACGGAGCAGACAATGAGACTCAAAGACCGCGTGGCCCTGATCACCGGCGGCTCTCACGGCATCGGCCGCGGCATCGCACTCGCCTTTGCCCGAGAAGGCGCCAGACTCGCACTCGTCTACTACACCAACCTGGACAACGAACCGGACCACGCCAACGCCCAGGACGTGGTCCGACTGGTTCAGGAGGCCGGCTCTGAGGCCGAGCTCTTCTACGGCGACACCGGCGACACCACCCGGATGACCGAGGTGTTCGAGGCCGCCGTCGCCAAGTACGGACGGCTTGACGTCTACGTCAACAATGCCAACTCCGGCCGGCGGTTCCCCGGACGCTCCCGCGCGTACCTCGACATCACCGAAGAGCAGCTCTACGAAGGCTTGTACCCTAGCTTCAAAGCCGCGTTTGTCAACGGGCAGATGGCCGCCCGCCAGATGATCGCACAGGGCTCGGGGGGCCGCATCATCAACATCACGTCCGTCCACCAACACATGGCCTGGACCTGGGATTCCATCTACGGCCCCATGAAATCCTCAATCCGCCGGCTCACGATGAGCCAGGCCCGCGAGCTCGCCGAGCACAAGATCACGGCAAACGCCATCGCGCCGGGTTTCATAGACACCCGCCTCTTCCCCGGCGAGCGGGGCGACCGTGGTGACCGCAACGCCGAGACCATCGACCAGCAGGTGCTGCTTGGTCGCGGATTCCCCTCCGACATCGCCGGCGCCGCCTTGTACCTCGCCTCGGATGACGCGCGCTACGTCACGGGCACCTGCATCCTGGTGGATGGCGGCATGCTCCTCCCACCAACCACGGACATCTAGGCATCCCGCGAAAGGAGCGCCTCAGACATGACGCCAGGAGACCTCCGCGACATCGGCGACTTCTGCACTGAACAGCTTCGAGCGCACACTGAGCGAGACTGGTCCACGACGGCCACGGGGCTGGACTGGTCCTGCCGAACCGTGCTCGAACACGTCAACAACGCCGTAGATCGCTACAGCCTGTATCTGGCCGGCCGCATCCAGGAACGCCTCCCGTACGGCCTCGTCCCGTACACCGGCTGCGACATCCCGTCCCTACTCGCCATGCTCAGGAGCCGAGCCTACGTCCTGGCGGACGTCACCTCCCGCGCGGCGGCCACCACCCGTGCCTATCACGGATTCGGACGGCCGGAGCGCACCGGGTACATGGCCATGGGCTGCATCGAGATGCTCATCCACACCGACGACATTAGCAAGACGTTTGGTGTCGCAATGGAGCCACCTGCGGAGATCTGTCGTGCCGTGGCAGATCGTCTCTTCCCCTGGGGTCCCGCCGACACCGACGGCTGGAGCGCCCTTCGCTGGTGCACCGGTCGCATCGACCTGCCTGGCCGCGCGCGAGTGGCGCCCAACTGGGCCTGGTTCGCCTCACCGCTGAGCGAGTGGGATGGCGCGGTGAAGACCCAGGAAAGCTACCGCGGAACAGGCTCCCGCTGATGGCCGCCAACGCATCCACCAATCTCGTGTTCGTGGGCACCTACACCCGGCTAGGCCGCTCCACCGGCATCCATGTGTTCCGCCGAGACCCAAGGTCCGGCAGGCTCGGCGCGCTCCAGGCCACCGTAGACGTAGACCCCTCCTTTCTCGCCTTCAGTCCGTCCCGCGAATTCCTGTTCGCGGTCGGCGAAACCAAAGAGTTCCAGGGGCAAAACGGCGGCTCCGTCTCCTCGTGGAGGATAGACTGGCAGACCGGCACCCTCGCCTTCATCAGTCGTCAGCCAACCCTCGGTGGCGATCCGTGTCACCTCACCACCGACCCCAGCGGCAAGACGCTCCTGGTGGCCAACCACGAGGACGGAAACATCGCCGTCCTCCCCATCACATCAGACGGGCATTTGGAACCGCCGCGCCAACTTGTTCAACACCACGGCTCGGGACCTGGCCCCACCCAGAAGGGCCCGCACGCCCACTTCGTCACGTTCGATCCCGGCGCCCGCCGCGTCCTGGCGGTAGACAAGGGGATCGACCGGATCATGATCTACCAGCTAGACCCCGAAGCGGGTACGCTCTCGCCGGCGGATCCGCCATTCACCGCCGTCCACACCGGCGCGGCGCCCCGGCACCTGGCGTTTCATCCGAGTGGACGCTACGCCTACGTCAACGGCGAGGCCGATTTGACCATCACCGCCTTCCGGTACGACGGCGCCAGTGGCAGGTTTGAAGAGCTACATCACCTCCCCACCGTGCCGACGCAGAACAGGCCCGAGCGGCAATCCACGGCCCAGATCCTGGTGCATCCAAACGGTCGCTTCGTCTACGTGTCGAACCGTGGCCACGACTCCATCGCCATCTTCGCTATCGACGAGTCAAGCGGACGGCTCACTCCCGCCGGCCACGTTGCCACGCAGGGGCACACGCCGCGAAATTTCGCGTTCGACCCAGAGGCTCGATTTCTCTACGCGGCCAACCAGAACAGCCACACCATCGTCCAGTTCAGCGTCAACGCTGACACCGGCAACCTCACGCCCACGGGCAACGTCGCCGAGGTTGGCGGCCCTGTGTGCATCCTATTCGGCTAAAACAATCTCGGGGATGGAGCCCTATGAGCCTGCTCAACCTCACGCCGGACCAGCTTCTCTCAACGACGCGCTCCGTTCGGAAGCGCCTGGATCTCACCCGCCCGGTCGAGCGTGAGGTACTGGAAGAGTGCCTTGCGCTCGCCCAGCAGGCACCCACCGGCTCCAATCGCCAGGACTGGCAATTCGTCGTGGTCACCGATGCCCGCAAGCGATCGCAGCTTGCTGATATTTACCGTCGCGGCGCCGACGTTCTACGCAACGATCCCAACTCGCCGCGCAACAGGCCGTACGACGATCCCGAGCTGAGAGCCTCCTACGAGAAGGTCGTCACCTCGTCCGACTACCTCTACGACCACATGCACGCGGTCCCCGTGCTTCTCATACCATGTGTCAGCGGACGCGTTGACAAACTACCGCCGGCTCGCCAGGCGGGCAAGTGGGGATCCATCTTGCCCGGTACCTGGAGCTTCATGCTCGCCGCGCGCTCGCGGGGCCTCGGAACCTGCCTCACCACCGTCCACCTCCAGTACGAGCGCGACGCCGCCAGCGTCCTGGGCATCCCGTACGAGGACTTCACACAGGCCGGCTTGATCCCCGTCGCCTACACGATTGGGACGGATTTCAAACCCGGCCCACGCGCGCCGCTGTCCACCATGGTCCGCTGGGATAGCTGGTAGGCGCCAACCGCCGGTGTCTGACGCCCACATCACAACGCTTCGGTCCCACCAGGATGTCCGCGACATGCTCGCCGACATCCTGATCGAGGTAGTGGCGCACGGGGGCTCAGTCAGCTTCATGCACCCGCTCGCGCGCCCCGCCGCCCAGGCATTCTGGAGCGATTCACTCGCCGCCGCCGATCGAGGCACCCGCGTCATCTTCGGCGCCTGGGATGGCAACCTCCTGGTGGGGACGGTCACCCTCCTGCTCGATCTTCCGCCGAACCAGCCCCACCGCGCCGAGATCGCCAAAATGATGACCCGCGTGAGCCACCGCGGGCGGGGCATCGCCAGCGCGCTTATGCGGGCCGCCGAAACGCGCGCCGTCGAGCTAGGGCGCACCCTCCTGGTCCTGGACACCGCGACGGACGAAGGCGCATCCGGCCTCTACGAGAAGCTAGGCTTCACCTACGCGGGCACCATCCCAGACTTCGCCCTCAAGCCCCACGGCGGGCTCACCGGCACCAACTTCTACTGGAAGCGAATCGGATCCGCCGCCGTCACCGCGTGAATCGCATCGAGCCGTCCTCGGCGAACTCGAACATCGGTCCCCAGGCAACCTCCCAGTAGTGCCCATCCAGGTCGGCAAAGTACCCCGCGAATCCGCCCCAGAACGTGTCGCCCGCCGGTTTCACGATCTTCGCGCCAGCCGCCTCTGCCCGCGCCAGCACCGCCAGTACCTCCTCCCGTGATCGCCCGTTGTAGGCCAGCGTCACGCCCGTGAACGGTGGCCGAGCGGGCGGCAGCTCTGGGGAGATGTCCCTTGCCAGGTGCTCAAACGGCCACAGCGCCACCCATACTCCAGGCAGCTCCACGAACGTAACACCCGGATCATCCGTTTTCGGCGCCACCGCAAAGATCTCGCGGTAGAACGCTGTTGACCGTGCCAGGTCGGAAACGCCCAGAGTGATCAACGTCACCCGCCCGATCCTCATAACCCCACCTCCAGACGAGCGCCCGAGCGCACCGCCGAAGTATCCCCCGCGACCTGGGGCCGGCGCGAGAACGCGCGACTAGTTCGGGATCAGGATCGGCGACCGCTCGGCGGCCAGGACCGCGGCCGGAGCCGCCTCCCGCGCATCGTCACGCCCGAACACGCCGCGCAGCCACAGGCGCGCGTCCTCGGGGCTGGACGACCAGACCAGGAAGACCGCCATTACACCGTAGATCGGGAAATGTCCCAGTAGCTCAATCCAGTTGAAGATCGTGAGCGTAAGGTTGATGAACAGCCAGGTCGTGAAGATGATCACCCGCGGGAAGAAACCAAACACCACGCAGAGCCCAATCAGCAGCTCGGTGGCACCGGCGCCGACGATGAACACCTCGTCCGACACCGGCAATCCCACCCAGGGCGAGAAGTTGAGACGGAATTCCTCAAGGAAGGCGACGCTCAGGTTGTGATTTGCGAGTTTCTCCGTGAACGACACGACCACCAGCGCGAGCCCGGTGCATATCCGCAACCCGCTCATCGCTTTGACCGCCAGATGGTCAGGCGGCTCCAATCGCGGCATCAAGATGCGGTCGATCGAGTACGGGCCGCGCCCATTGAAGGCGAAGAAGAAGGCGAAGCCGAGGTAATACAGGTTCTCCAACATCGTCTCGAGACCCTGCACGAGGATGCCGATCACCCACAGCGCCGCGAGCATGGTGCCCGCGACGCGTGCCAAGACGCCGTAGAGCAAGCAGACGCCGATGCCAATCTCGGTCACGCCAACCCAGTACATCGGCACGCCAGCGAGGTGGTTGTTGGGCGAGAACAGCTCGCCGCGGATCCCGAAGACGATCAGCGGCACGCCCACGTGGAATCCGAGGATCAGCGGCACGACGCTGTAGAAGCCGGCTCGGCGCTCGGGCGTGGCTCCGAGAGCCTCCGGCCCGGGGATGAAATCCCTACCGCCGCGCGTCCTCGACATCCAGGCCACCACCGCGGCGAGGACGCCGGCGCAGGCAACGCCGATGAAACCGGGAAACCCGACACTGGCCAGGAAGTCCGCCGGATGTGGCGCGGAGTCGTAGAACCACTTCTCGTGCGCCGACGCGTACGACGGCACCAGGGCCACGAGAGCGCCGAGCGGCATTCCGTACGCCGCAATACGTGAGAAAAGCCGTCCGGACATCACCGCAGTCCTCCTTCGGACCCACGCGTTTGGAACGCAGTCCGTGATGCCAACGCTCCACGCGAGACCACCGCTGGCACGCGTACGCGCCAGCATACCGGACATGGCCCGATCCGTGACTGGGACAATCGCCACGTGATTTGACGGACATCTCCGACCCGGCGAGAGAGCTACTCCGGACGGGCTGCCCCCGCGGCACTCGACCGTGCCCAGCTAACGCGTTGCTTCACGTTATGATCGCGGCACCTATCTGGGAGGCTCAGAGCACGTGAAGATCAGGGAGATCCGCGCCGCGGCGATCGACATCACGCCCACCCTGAAAACGGCACCCCGGGTGCCAAAGCAGGACAACGTCCACTTCGGCTCCCCCATGGCCCGCTACCCAGACATCCCCCGCTCAACCTGGTCCAACCCCTGGCACCGCACCGCCTGTGTCGTCACCGCCGAAGACGGCACCTTCGGCCTGGGTATCACCACCCACGGCGGTCCAGTGGAGCAGATCATCAACGGCCAGTTCGCGCCCATGCTCGCGGGACAAGATTGCATGGCCACGGAGAAGGCCTGGGACGCCATGCGGCGCGCCTCTGCCCAGTACGGCAGCGCCGGCCTCGCCAGCTACGCCATCAGTGCCGTGGATAACGCCCTCTGGGATCTGAAGGGCAAGCTCCTGAACCGACCCGTCTATGAGCTGCTGGGCGGACCACAGAAGGACAGCATTCCCTGCTACGCGAGCGCCACCGACCTCTCGTACGGCGTCGAGAACAGCCTCGGCTGGTTCCTGGAGCTCGGATTCCGGGCGGTGAAGGTCTTCCTACCCTGGGGGCCGCTAGACGGCGTAGAGGGGATCCGCAAGAGCGAGGAGCTGGTCGGACGCGCACGAGAGCTGGTCGGACCTGACGTCGAGCTCATGGTGGACGCCTGGATGTCGCTCAACGTCGAATACATCGTCCGTCTCATGGACGTCCTGCGACCGTTCCGTGTGAAGTGGCTGGAGGACTATCTGCTGCCCGAGGACACCGAGAGCTACATGAAGGTTCGACAGCGGCTGCCCGGGGTCACCCTGGCCAGCGGCGAGCATTGGTACACCATCCATCCGTTCGCGCTCGCCGCCAGCCAGGGCCTGGTGGACATCCTCCAGCCAGACATCTCTTGGGTCGGCGGGATGACCGCCTCCATTCGAATCTGCCACATCGCGGAGGCGCACGGACTCACCGTGATCGGCCACGCCGGGATGAACTACCCGTACGGCCAGCACCTGGCAATGGCCATGCCGGCAATACCCATGGGGGAACGGTCAGAGGGTGTCGCCCCGCCAGGAGTCCCGCTGGAAGAGCTCATCTCGCTGCCGGGCACCGTCGCCATCAAGAACGGCCGCGTCCGCCCCACGGACGCACCGGGCTTCGGCATCGAGGTCACGCGGGAGTGGCTGGAGAGCCGCTCGGTCTAGAAGCGCGAGCGGAGCGGTCGAGACGTCCGCTCCGCTCGCACAGCTACTCGGCTACGCCGGCCGCCTCCGCCGCGTCAATCGCGGCCTGGATCTGTTGGATCAGCGCCTTGCCTGACGCGATGTCCAGTTCAACCGCGACGCGGCCGGAAGGCCCAATGTCGTAGTTGACGAAGTCCAGCAGAAAGCCATGCTCGGACTGCCCGTGGGCCGCGAATCGGCGACGGCGGGTGTTGGCCGCCAACGGCGACTTCCTGAAACTGCGGAACGCGGCTGCGTGATTGACACGCGACACAGGCTCTGGCTCACTACCCAGAGTGTGGAACACGCATCGCGCGCGAACCGGGCCCGAGCCGCGAGCAGCGGCGGCCCTCTGACGACGAGATTCTGAATCGTGCCCTCTCCCAGATCCGCACACTAATGGATAGTCTGGCGTGACAACCGCCCCAGCCAACTGAGGTTTCGCGAATTTGCCAGACAGTTCCCAACGCGGCACACATGAGAGACCACGCGTCAGGTGCTCGCGGGGTTGACAGGGCCCGGCCGGATCTCGACAATGGCCTCGGACCGGCATCACGTTCTGTCTTGGATCGGTCGAGAAAGGCCGCCCGTGAGCGCTCGCATTCGGACGACATTGATGGGGCCATTGCTTGCTGTGGCGGCCCTGTTGACATTCGGGGTCGGGCAGGTCTCGGCAGCCACGTTCACAGTGAACGCGACGGCGGACGGGACGGACGCGAACCCGGGCGACGGAGTCTGCGAGACGGCGAGTGGGAACGGCGTGTGCACACTCCGGGCAGCCGTGATGGAAGCCAATTCGCTGGCCGGATCCCACATCATCCAACTTGGCGCGGCAACGTATTCGGTGAGTCTTTACCCCGGATTGCTGGTAACCGGCAGTGTCTCGATTCGAGGAGTCTCGGCGACCACAACGATTGTGGAACGGGGGTTATCCGAGACCCCGCTGTCGTCATCGTTGCCGCCAACCGTGGCCATCCAGAGCGGGGGCACTCTCGACGTGGAGCATGTCGGTTTCACCTATAGCCTTCCCGACCTGTTTGGATTCACCCAGGTGGACAACGCGGGGATGTTTAGTTTGACCGACTCAACCGTCCGAGGAGTGGGAGCGCTGACGCCCCAACCTCACTTCGCGGTCATCAATGCGTCGACGGGGATCATGAATCTCACGCGCGTCGAGTTTGGGGAAGGAACTGGTGACGGCATACAGAGCGGTGGTTCCGCGACGCTTGACTCCATTCTGATGACGAACTCGCTGGTTCTGCCGTCAGCCGCGAAATCGATCGAAATCACCGGGGGCACTACCGAGCTGCGGCGGAGTACGGTGCGTGTAGTGTTGGACCAAGGGGCGAAACCAGGAGTTGTCGCTTCCGGGGGACAGCTTCGGATACTGGAGAGCACTGTCGCCGGGACACCCGTGACCGGCGCCGGCGGGACGGTTCAGATTCGAGGGTCGGTTCTCGCGCCCGCAACAGCATTTCATGGCCCGCCTTCCGGACCGTTTAGTCCCTGCGTTGGGGCCGGTATTGTTTCGCTGGGGCACAATCTGGATGAGTTCGGCGGTTGCGGTTTTGCGGCAACGGGCGATCGTTCCGGTCTGTCGGCCGATCTCCAGCCGCTAGCAGACAATGGAGGCCCGACTCGGACCTTCGCGCTGGGCCCCGCGTCAGCCGCCATCGACGCGGGCGATCCGTCGGGGTGCGGCACGGTCGACCAGCGCGGAGTGGCGCGGCCAATCGATGGGGATGTCGACGGAATCGCGCGCTGCGATATTGGTGCGTACGAGGCACCAGTGGGCACCGCCGACCGTGTGGCGCCGGTCATTACCTCGTTCGTGGTCAATGGCGGAGCGCTCGCGACGTGTTCGCCAACTGTCTCCGTGGCGATCACGGCCACTGACAATCTGTCCGGCGTGGTCTCGGTGTCATTCTCCGACGATGGGACGAGTTGGGGAGCGTGGCAGGCGTTCGGAGCGAGTAGTCAGTTCACATTGGGCGGGGGCGACGGGCCGCGCCAGGTGTACGCCCGCGTTCGCGACGCGGCGGGCAATGTCTCGGCGGCGACGCAGTCGTCAATCGTGCTGGACACGGCGCTTGGAGTCCAACCGGCGGTGTCGATCAACAACGGCGACGTAGCGACGCCAAGCGAGGCTGTGAATCTCAGGCTGGGTGCGCCGGCGATGACAGCGCAGATGATGCTGAGCAATGACGGTGGGTTCGCGGGCGCGATGTGGGAGCCGTTCACCACGACGAAAGCGTGGGTGACCCAGGCGTATCCGGGCCACGCGGTCGCCATGACGGTGTACGCGCGGTTCAAGGATGTGAACGGAGCGATCGGCGCGACGGTGCAGGACAACATCGTCGTGGACAAGGTCGCGCCGACCGGCTCGGTGACGGTGACACAGCAGAGCGCGGCGAGCGCCCCTGGCGAGACCCGGCATCAGACGCGCTTCACGATCTCGGCAACAGTATTTGACGACGTAACGCCGGCCTTCCAGATGCAGATGCAGGTAGCCACGAATGCCGCGATGACTGGGTCGGCGTGGCAGCCATTCTCGCCAACGATCTCGTACGTGGCCGGCAGCGGAACGACGCCTGGGCGAGCGGTTGAGCGATTGTACGTGCGGTTCCGGGACCAGGCCGGCAACGTATCTCCGATCTATGTGTGGCCGGACGGGGCGACGCTGGGGGGACCACAGGTGATTGGGCCGAAGGCAATTCAACGTGGTGGCGCTGCGACCGGCGGGACGCCCATGAGTCAACCGGCGCACCGCTAGACGATCCCGGGATTAGCGTCGCATCGCGAACCGACTTGTGCACTGAATGGAGGAGCGCCTTGTCCACCCATCCGATGCCGCCACACCCATGCAGGTATCCGAGCGGTCGACGTGACGCACTCCGCAAGCACCCGAGCGATCCAGACGGGAAACCGTCGGGGCAATCTCGATGTCCACCGGCAGGACGAGCGAGTGCGACCGCGCCGGCCGGCCCGCTGGGCGGAACGTCGAACGAGATGCCGCGCATTCGCGCCCTAGCCGAGCACCCGGCTCCTTCGATCGCGCACGGAGCACGACTGGAGTCCTCAAAAAGAGTCGCTCTCTGGTTGCGACTCCTCGCAATACTGATGGCGATGAGCGTCGGCGTGGCCCCAAGCGGCGTGTACGCACAGCCAACTCCATCGCCGGCGGTCAAGCAGGCGTTCGACCTGCTGATGGATCGGTTTGTCACGCCACCCAGCTCCGCGGTCATTCTTGCGGGCGGCTGGCGCGGTGGAGTCGACCATGTCAATCGGACGACGGGACGGGCAGCAGGCGCGCCAGCGCCTCAGTTCAGCGGCGACCGCGCTTCCGACTGGGACGCGTTCACCGCGAGCTACTCCGCGTTGACGGCGGGTCCGACATCGGTCGATCCTGCCGCGCTCGATCGAGCGATCGTCGCCGGCATGGCAGAATCGCTGAAGTCCAACGACACGTATCTGGTGCGAGACACGGCCTCTGGCGTGATCGGTGTCCGGGTGACCACCGATCTGGTCGTGATAGAGGTCTCAGCTGGCGGCCCGGCCGAATCGGCGGGTATTCGGCCCGGCGATCAGATCGTCGCAGTCGACGGCACCCCGGTCACCACGCAATCGGGCGGGACGGAGCGCATACGCGGCCCGGTCGGCACCCCCGTGGAATTGACGCTCCGTCGCGGTGGAACGGACGCTGCCGCACAGGCGCTCGCCACGCGCACAGATGCAGGCTTCGACTGGGTGGAGGCACGTGTTCTCGGCGATGGTATCGGCTATCTCAGACTGCGGCAGTGGCCGGCTACGGACGCGATCCCCCAATTTGAGAGTGCGATCTCTCTGTTGGAGCAGGCGGGCATCCGCGGCCTGGTGATTGACGTCCGCAACGCCCGTGGTGGCGCATACGCCACGTTCGAGCGGATCGCCAGCAGGTTCATCGCCACTGGGCCTCTCTATCAACGGACCAATCGGCAGGGAAACACAACGACGGTCTCAGCGTCCGGCGGTACGTGGAGCCTACAGGTCCCCATCCTCGTCCTCGTGGACGCCGACACTCGGAGTCAGAGCGAGCTGCTGGCCATGGCGCTCCGCGAGAACGCAGGCGCGTCGATCGTAGGCGCGAAGACTGCCGGCGCCGTGACGGGCGGCAACGTGTTCCCGCTAGACGACGGTACGCGGCTCGTCGTGACCACGCTCCAAGTCCGTTCCGGACTCGGGCACGAGATAAACGGCGTTGGCCTCGAGCCGGATCTACCCGCACCGTTCGACAGGAACGCCGCCATCGACGGGCGGGACAGCCAGTTGCAAACCGCGGTCGAGTTTCTCCGCGCGAAGGCCGGCCAGTGATCCGAACCGTCCTCTGTTGTCGAGAGTGTCTGGGCCGAGGGGGTGCGCAGCACACAGCGCCAGCAGTCGCGGGAGCGGCCCGTCCAATGCACTCTGCTAGATCACGAGGGGGAGGAGCCCAAAAGTGAGTAGGCGCATCGCCAGGACTCTGATCAGTGCGTCCATTTTGTTTGCCGTCACCAACACGGCGACGCACGGTCAGACTCCTCAGCCTCCGGGGGTCGGTGATGTCGTCTTCGCCGACTCGCTTATGCAGGCTGGAGCCCTTCAGCCCACGAACTGCGCCACCGGCCGCAACTCCACCCGGTTCGTCGAGGATGGACTGCAATATCGGGTGACGGGGAGATGCACCGAGTCCGCGACCAACGCCGCTATCGGCCGCCGCGTACCGGGACTGACGATGACAGACGGTGACATACGCCTCGAATTCAAGGTGATCGCCGCTCCCGATCGCGCCGAGCTGCTACTGGGCACACGAGTGAACGACGGCGGGAACGAATACGCCGCCTACGTGCGCCCGGGCCTTGGCCAGGTGCAGGTCAACAAGTTCACGAATGGGCAACGCACAGTGCTCAACCGTCGAACCGACGTAGCCAATCTGTACCAGACGGACACCTGGAACTCGGTCGCCTTACGCACACAGGGGAACAATCTGTGGCTCCTGCTCAACGATGAAGTAGTCGTTGCCGTCGCTGACGACTCTCTGGACAGGGGAGCGGCGGGGATCACCCTGTACCGAATGGGCGACGCGAACGACGATGCCGAAGTCTCCATCCTCGTTCGCAACCTGCGAATCTCCGGTCTCCTGGGCAGCGAGGAGTCTCGCCTCCCGGTTTACGCGCCGCCCGCGCAGCCAGCCGTGTCCAGCGGTCCCGCAGGACCGGTGCTCGCGGCGGGAACACCGCCCCCAGTGGGACCGGTCACCAAAGAGCGGTCGCTCAGTAGTCCACAGCCTGCTCCTGAGCAATTCTCGCCGAACGGACGTTGCAGTTTCCTGGCCACGGCGGACGGCCTCCGAATCCGTACCACCGGACGCTGTGCCGATGACACCTCGAATACGCAGATCATCCTCAACTACCCCGATACCGTCATCTCGGACGGCGAGGCACGGGTGCAAGTGCGCCTCGTTGAGGGCTCCGAACGCGCCGCAGTCGGCCTGTGGATTCGACACAGCGATGGCAGAGGAATCATTGCGGCGGTCCATCCTGTCTCAGGCTGGGCCGAGATCGTGCAGACAGGCCCAGAAGGAACCAAGGTCGCGGCGAGGAGGACCGATCTGATCGGGAGAATCTCTCGCGACGACTGGTTCACGGTGGCGATAGTCGCGAAAGGCCCGGAGATCTTCCTCCTGATCGATGACAAACCGCTGCTGAGTGCCAAAGCAGAAAGCCCACCCGAAGGACAAGTGCGACTCTCGACATTTCGAACCGGCAACGTCGACGACACTGACGGGGTTGCCGCGCTCTTTCGCGACCTTCGAGTATCTCAGCTGGCGGAGAGCCCCTAGTGGGCCAGTTGACAGGATGGTGCCCCCGCGGTTGCCCGCACTGCGTGGTCAGGTCAGCGTCGATGGCTACCGTCGGCGAATGATCCAGATCATCAAGGCAGTGGATCGGCTTGTCAACGGACCGCCGAGAGGCGTTAGCAGGACCGGGCGATTGCGGTACCGCCGGCCACGGCCTGAGCCACGCATCCGCGATCCCCAACCAGCATGCTGCGGGCCGCGCGGACGCAAGGCCAGCCCTCTGCGTTGCGGCATGCGCGCACTTCCGGGATGCGCGCAACCGTCGCGAACGCTATGTGACCAGCTAAGTTGATAATGCTCCCGCCAAGGGGTGCGACATGGAAACGCGGATTCTCGAATCGTCTGACTACTGTCATGCTCGCGTGGGATCGGTACGACCGCGCCAAAATGGAGTGTCGGCCCTAGACGTGCGCCTGTCGCGACGGCGGGATGCTCGGTTCGTGTCTCGGCGCCGCGCGTTTCTGTGGTTGGCCGGTGGATCTATCACCCTGGCTAGCGTGCTTGCTGGCGATACTCCTAAGACAGCGGCCCAGGAAGCCAAGCCTGCCGCGGCGACGGCGGACGTCCCCGAAGACATCGAGCAGTTCATGCGAGCCTTTGCCAGGGAGGTCGCGCTGGAACACCAACTTCCTCAGACAGGGCAGGAGGTGACGCCGGAGACCCGCATCATCAATGACAGGATCAGGTACGGATTATTTTACACGACGAGCGGTGGACATTCGGCCGTCATTTTTCACAGCGTAGGCCTGGATGGCACGAAACAGGCAGCACAAGTGATCGTCCGAATGGCGAACATCGACAACGCCCGGGAATTGATTTCGCCCGACGAAATCACGAACACACTTGCGAAATACTTCCAACCATTGCCGGACATCGCTCTCGAGTCTGCCTGGAACCAGTTCAGGCAGGCGAGCGGGGCTCCGACGATTGAGAAGGTCTGGAAGAACGAGGACGGTACACTCGAGTCACGCGGGGCCGCCTTGTGGGGAGAGAACCCGGCGCAAGGTCCGGGGAACTTTTTGGTGGCGGCGAGCCGAATGTGGCCAGGATCCAACGTCCACGAACGGGGGAGCATCTTCCCGCGGTAGCTCAGGCTCGGGAGCATCCGAGGTTCTGGGCAGCGGTCTCAGCGGTCACCTGCGCATCAAATGCGGGGATGTATGGCACTTCGTCAATGGGCCGCGGGGTCCCGGGAAGCGTCACCGCGATTCGGGATCGACCGCGCCACCGGCACGTTACCCAATGGCGCGACAGTAGCCCAGATTCAGAATCAATGATGGATGCGGACGATGTGGCAAAGACGCCGAGGTTCCCTGCTCGCCGGGCTGCTTACACTCCTGCTGGTAGTTATCCCCCCACCCATCCCGGTCGTCGGCCAGCAAGAGGCAGTGCCGATCCCGGCAGGCACCATACTTCTCACCGACGACTTCGCCGACCCGAGCAGCGGTTGGGACGTGAGCACGCACTCCGGAGGCCGCTCCGGCTACGACAACGGTGAGTATCGTGTCGTGGCGGAGCCTCACGGTGTCGGCGTGCGATTCGGCTACCGCGATGAGGTGGCCCGAGACTTCGTGGTCGAGGTCGACGGGCGGCTTCCCGGGGGCGGCGCCAACGAAGCTCTCTATCTCGGTGTGCGATTCAAGTCGACAATCGGGGGCGCACCGGGCGGGTACGTCCGGCTCGTCGTCGCACCAGTCCAGGGACGGGCCGCGATCGGCCTGAACACCTGGAATGGATCGAGTTGGAGTTCCCAGCGGCTGGCCGAGGTGAACGACCATCCCGCCATCCGACGGGGATCGGAAGTGAATCGGCTAGGGTTCAAAGTCCGTGGCAATACTTTCGTGGCGTATACAAACGACCAGGAGATCCTCCGCGCGCAGGACGACACCTACCCCGAAGGGGGCTTCACACTCGGGGTGATCGGCCCCCAGGGTGCAACGACCGAGGCGCGTTTCGACAATCTACTCGTCAGGGAAGTAGTTGGCGAGTAGTGCGTTACTTGGCACTATTGCGACAACCTGTGGTGCCACGGTGACGCCGTTGGAGGGCGCCGCGCCATGATTGAGTGCACTCACAACGCAGCCACGCACTCAGCCGTTCGCCGTTGCACCCCTTGCCCGCATTACGCTTCGGAAGAGCAGGCCGCTCGCGAACGCCTGGCTCCAGTAACAGGGCCGGCCGCACGGCTCACGCCGCGCCATAACGGCCGCCACCGACGGCACCAGGTACGGGAACGCCGCCCGCATTGGCTGCGGACGCTCACAGCACGGCGTTGTATCGCTGGTCGTGCGCGCCAACCTGGCCGGCATTCCGGCCCTCGACCAGGCAATAGCCACGGACGCACCGGGCTTCGGCATCGACGTCACGCGGGAGTGGCTGGAGAGCCACTCAGTCTGAGGCACGCCGCCCTAGAAACGCGGCCTACAAGAAGGCGCGGAGCGGTCTACGTGACCGCTCCGCCCGTTCTCTACTCGGCTACGCCAGCCGCCTCCGCCGCGTCGATCGCGGCCTGGATCTGCTGGATCAGCGCCCGTCCGGACTCAATGTCCAGCTCAACGGCGACGCGCGCAGACGGCCCAATGTCGTAGTTGACAAAGTCAAGCAGCAGCGCATGCTCAAACTGCCCGTGCGCCGCGTGGTCATAGCCCACGTTCGCCTGCGTCAGCGTGAACCACCCGGCCACACCCTTGGCGCTGCCGCGTACGGGAGTGGTGTCTCCGATCATCGTGCACATGGCATTGTCCTCTTTTGCTGGGAACGTGCTGGGAACCCGCGCTACGCTGACCGCAGGTACTGGTTAAAGAACTCCTCCACCTTGTTCCAGCCATCCAGCGCCTGCTGCTGACGGAACAGTGGCCGGTCATAGTAGAAGAAGCCGTGTCCCGCGCCATCGTAACGATGGAACACATAGCTCTTGCCGAACTGCTTCAGCGCGTCTTCGTGCACGTTCACGTCCGCCGGGCTGGGCCTCTGGTCGTCATTCCCGAACAGGCCAAGTAGTGGACCGCTCAAATCCTTCGTCAGGTCAACCGGCGCCACCGGCTGCTTCGGGTTCAACTGCTCGGCCGGCTGCACCACGCCGCCGCCCCAGAGGTCCACTACCGCGTCCCAACCAGTCGTCTTGGACGCGGTCAGGACCGCGAGTCGTCCCCCAGAGCACGAGCCGATGATGCCAACCTTGCCGTTGCTCACGCCTGACTGCTCGCGCAGCCACTTAGCCGCCGCCGCCAGGTCCGCCACCTGCGCCTCATCGGACACGCCGCCCTCAGCGCGTACCTTGGCCGCCACGTCGTCCGGCGTGCCGTGCCCCGCGCGGTGGTACAGGTTCGGGCAGATGGCAACGAAACCGTGGGCCGCGAACCGCCGGGTGAACTCACGGTAAAACTCATCCCAGCCCGGCGCGTGGTGGATCAGCACCACACCCGGCAGCGAGCTCGCGCCGTCCGGCTTCGCGAGATACGCCCCAATGCTGTCGTTCTGACCGCCGGGGATAGAGACCACCCCCGCGGACATTGTCGCGGGATCATCGGTCCTGAAGTTGTTCCACATGGCTCTCCCTCTCCACTGCTCGCACGCACCGCCGCAAGTGGCGAGGCGCTCCGTCGCGCTCTATTTCAGTGCACGCGGCGGTCATTGTCAACCAATTCGTACGAACTGCCCGTGCGCGTGGATTAAGTCTCGCGGGGCTGGGCAACCAGTCGCTCACGTGCTAGACTCGGACATCCTGCCGATATGGTGGTGACTCAATCATGGACCGACGCGACTTCCTCAAGGTAACGGGCCTCGCGGCCGCCGCGCCCGCTCTGGTCGCACTCACCGCGCCCCAGGATGCGCACGCTCAGGCCTTGTCGCCGGTGATCGACCCCGTTGCGGCACCGTCGCCTGTCTCGATCGCCCCGCTCCGCATCGGGAGCCCCGGCACGTATCGCGTGTTCGGCACCGTCACGCTGGAAGCCCCCGTCGTGCAGATCAGCGGACTGGAGCACGATCAGAGCATCTCCTGGTCCAGTGGAGCCACGTCAACCCCAATGACCGCCAGCTTCACTTCCATCGAGCAGATCGATTCGCTGGCCGAAGCCCCCGCGGTCCGCGTCACGGGTGGCCAGATTCAGGCACTGTCGGTGGTTCCTGTCGACCTGATCTAGACCTCGCGTTTCCGATGCCGAACACCTGACTCGACGGTCGGGGTTCACTTATGTATCATCTCGCACCGCGGCGATGTCGCCGCACAGGTGATGTGGAGGTCACGGATGCGTTCCTTCCGAGTAGCGCGGATCTGCAGCGGGATTCTGTGCGCGGCGTTGGCCGTCGTCGCCTGCTCACCCGCGGCCGCTCCCGCCCCCACCCAGGCGCCCGCAAAGCCGGCTGAGGCGGCCAAACCCGCGGAGGCCGCCAAGCCAGCAGACGCGAAGCCGGCCGCTCCCGCCGCTCCGCCGGCCGCGACTACCGCGCCAGCCGCGAAGCCGGCCGAGGCCGCGAAGCCAGGCGGCGGCGCCCCGGTGAAGCTGAGCTTTATCGGCGTCCAGAGCGATGATCAGCAGTTCGCCCTGACCGCGGTACTCAAGGAGTACCAGAAGCTCCGCCCCGAGGTGGACGTGGAGTTTGAGCTGCTGCCCTTCCCGCAGCTCTTCCCCAAGATCCAGGCCAACGCCGCCGCCAAGGCGCCCACGGACATCATCCTGGCGGACGGGCCAAACGTCTGGAACTTCGCCTACAACGGCATCATCTCGTCGATGGACGAATATTTCGACAAGGCCACCATCGAGAAGAGCTGGGCCCCAACGTCCCTCAAGACATCCTCGTACCGGGGAAAATTCTTCGCCCCACCGCAGATGGAGTCCTGCTCCGTCATGTGGTTCAACAAGGACATGGCGGACAAGGCCGGCATCAAGCCCCCCAGCGAGCTTGCGCAGACCTGGACCATGGACCAGGCGCTAGATGCCTGGATGAAGACTAATAACCCGCCCCAGACCTACGGCATCCGCTGGGGTCAGGGCAACCTGCCCGGCCAGGACTACGAGGCTGGCTTGATGCGCCGGGCCGCCGGCAAGAAGGACAGCCCCGCGTACAAGGGCATCGCCGACGACGGCCTCACCATCACCGGCTACTTCGATCACGCGGACGCGGTGAAGGGCCACACCTTCTTCCACGAGCTGTACCAGAAGCACAAAGTCAGCGCCGTAGAGGGCATCCCAGACGCCTGGGTGAACCAGCGGGCCGCCTTCTTCATCTCCCCAGACAACGCCATTGGCACGTACAAGCGGCTCAACGCCACGTTCCAGTACGGCGTCACCGGCATCCCATACTTCAAGGACGGCGCCCAGGTCTGCCACACAGATAGCTGGCACTACGCCCTGGGTGCCAATAGCGCCAACAAGAAGGAAGCCGCCGAGTTCATCAAGTTCATCTCAGGCCCCGTAGGCTCCAAGATCTTCTATGAGCGCTTCGGCCAGCTTCCGGCCAACCAGGAAGTGCTCAACACCCTGCCGGACTACCAGCAGAACCCCCGCAAGCTACTCGCAGACCAGTTCAAGGCCGCGGGCCAGCCGCGCATCCAGACCGTCGGCTTCACTGAGTACAACGGCCTCATGATCGAGTTCGTCGGCAACCTGGTCTCAGGCCAGAACCTGGACGTTCAGGCGCTCGCCACCGCGCTCGCGAAGCGCGCGGACGGCCTGACCGCCAAGTACAAGGACTGGCAGACCAAGCCACTTCCGTGATCCCACGCTGACGCGGGCAGGCGCGTGCCTGCCCGCGTCGCCCGTCACGTACCCACTCGTACCACAAAGGTCCCGGATGAGCGCCGTTACCCTCACCCAACCTGTCACGCGGACCAGATTTCTCAGCCTCAAGCAGCGGCAGTACGCCATCGCGTTCCTGTTCGTGCTGCCGGCGCTGGTCAACTTCGCCGTGTTCCGCTACATCCCCATCTTCATGGCGGGCCAGGCCAGCCTCTACGACTACAGCCTGCTCGGCGGGTTCGGCAGCTTCGTGGGCCTGAAGAACTACGAGCGGGCCATGGCGGACGACCTCTTCTGGACGTCGCTCTGGGTGTCATTCCAGTACGCGCTGATGAAGGTGCCGCTCCAGGTCGTCATGGCGCTGCTGCTGGCCCTCTTCGTCTCGCGGTCCGTGCGGGGCATGGGCATCATGCGCACCATCATCTTCATCCCGGTGGTCACGTCGCTCGTGGTGGCCGCGGTGCTCTGGGGCATGATGTACAACAAAGATCTCGGCCTCATTCAGAGCATTCTCGGCGCGTTTGGACTCCGCCACCCCGGGCTGCTGAGCAATCCCACGCTCGCGCTCCCCGCCATCGTCGTGATGATGGTTTGGAAAGAGGTCGGATTCAGCATGATCATCTTTGTGGCCGGCCTCAAGGGCATCCCGGAGATGTTCTATGACGCAGCCGCCATCGATGGCGCCAGCGGTGTCCAGCGCTTCCTGCAGATCACCCTCCCGCTCCTGAAACCGGTCACGCTCTTCGTGGTGGTCACGCAGTCCATCGCCGCCATGCAGGTGTTTGTGCCGATCTTCGTCATGACCCAGGGCGGCCCGTTCTTCGCCACCAACGCCATCGTCTACTACATCTACCAAAACGGCTTTTCCTACAACGACATGGGCTACGCCAGCGCCCTCTCGTTCCTGGTTCTGATCGTCCTCATCGCGATCAGCTACGTTCAGTTCAAAGCCCTCAGCGGCCAGGCGGAGTACTGATGGCAACCATCGGCGTGAAAGCTGGTGCCGTCCCGGCGGCCGCCGCGCGTCGTGGGTTTCGGGCCGGGACGCTGGTTGAGCCGATCCTCCGGCTCATCGCCTACGCCGCCATCATCATCATCTTCCTGATCCCGTTCCTGTGGATGTTCTTCGGCTCCGTGCGTGCGGAGCGCGAGATCCACGGCTACATGTTCCCCTTCACCTGGCACACCATCGTGCCGGTGGAGTGGTCGCTACAGAGCTTTCTGGACATCTATGGGATCTCCGAAGAGGGTGCCAAGGGCGGGTTACGCTTCCACCGCGGCCTGATGAACTCGGGCATCATCGCGGTGGCGGTAGTGCTCTCCTCCATGCTGTTCAACACCATGGCCGCGTACTTCTTTGCCCGTCTCCCGTTCCCCGGCAAGAAGTACCTCACGGCCTACGTGCTGGCCACGTTCCTCCTCCCCTTCGAGGTCACCGTGGTCCCCCTCTACCTCGTGATCAGCGAGATGGGCCTGCGCAACACCTACTGGGCCATGATCGTCCCGTTCTACGCCAGCCCCTTCATCGTCTTCATGCTCAGTCAGTTCCTGGGCTCCATCCCCAAAGATCTAGATGAGGCCGCCCTGGTAGACGGCGCCAATTACTGGCACATCCTCTGGAAGATCATCCTGCCCAACTCCCTGCCCGCCATCGCCACGGCCGCGCTCATCGAGTTCCAGTTCATCTGGAACCTCTTCTACTGGCCGCTCATCGCCACCAGCAGCCTCGACCTGCAGGTCATCCAGGTCATGATCGCTAGCCAGACCAGCGATCGGCAGGTCTACTGGGGCCGCACCTTCGCCGGCCTCGTCTCGGCCGTACTCCCAGTCCTCATCGTGTTCCTCTTCGGCCAGCGCTTCTACTTCCGCGGCGCGGTACTCTCGGGGATGAAATAGGCGCACATGCCTGACAACAACATCACCAGCGTCGTCATCGACTGCGACACCGGCGTAGACGACGCCATGGCCATCTTCTACGGGCTCCTGGCTCCCCACATCGACATCGTCGGCCTCACCTGCGTCTGGGGCAACATCTGGGTTGAGACCGCCACCCTTAACACCATCCGCTTGCTCGAGCTCGTGGACCGCACGGACATCCCCGTGGCCATGGGCGCCGGCAAGCCGCTCGTCGGCCCCCAGTGGAAACTCGGTGATGGCGTCCACGGCGCGGACGGCCAGGGAAATGTGAATCTGCCGGCGCCCAGGACGAAGCCCGTCAACGAGTCCGCCGCCGATCTATTGATCCGCCTGGCGCACGAGCGACCCGGCGAGCTCGTCCTCGTGCCAGTCGGTCCACTCACCAACATCGCCACCGCCCTCCTCCAGGATCCATCGATCGCGAAGCTCTATAAGTCCGTGGTCCTCATGGGCGGCAACTTCCTGGCTCCGGGCAACGCCGCCAAATGGGCGGAGGCCAACATCTGGCACGACCCAGAGGCCGCCCAGATCGTCTTTGAGGCCGGCTGGCCCGTCACGGCCGTTGGGCTGGACGTCACGCTCAAGACCATGCTCAGCGAGGGCAGGCTCACCGAGATGCGGGACGCCAACACGGTCGCCGGCAATCATCTTCACCGCATCAGCCAGTTCTACCTGGAGCGCTACGCCGCCAGGCGCGGACGCCGCGAGTGTTCCATGCATGACGCACTGGCCCTGGGTATCGCGGCCGATCCATCCCTTGCCACCCACTCACCCAGAGTCCGCGTGGACGTGGAGCTCAACGGGACCCACACCCGCGGCATGACCGTCGGCGATTTCCGACCCTGGGCCTCCGGCCCCGAGGCCAACGCCAACGTCGTGCTGGAAGTTGACAGCGCGCGCTTCATCGACCGCTGGATGGATGTGATCACCCGCTCGTGACGGCCGGGCCGCCGTACGTCGTCCAGACTCGTGGGCTAGCCAGGCATTTCGGCGACAATCAGGCCGTCCGCTCCGTCGATCTCGCCGTCCGCCAGGGCGAGGTCTACGGGTTTCTCGGCCCAAACGGTGCCGGCAAGAGCACCACCATCTCCATGCTGCTCGGCCTCACGCCCCCCACGGCGGGCACCATCGAGCTCTTCGGCGAACCCGGCCCGGCGGACCCGTTCCGCCACCGACCGCGAATGGGTGTCGTCGGCGAGCAGCAATACCTCTACGACGACCTGAGCGCATGGGAGTACCTCATGCTGTTCGCCCGCCTGTTTGGCGTGGAGCGTCCGGCCATGCGCGCCCAGGAGCTGTTGGAGCGGTTCGACCTGTATGCGTTCCACCGCGTCCGCGCGCGCGACTTCTCGCGCGGCATGCAGCAGAAGCTCGGGCTCGCCCGCGCGCTGCTCCACCGCCCAGAGCTGCTCGTGCTGGATGAGCCTGTCTCCGGTCTCGATCCCCACGGGATCCGTCAGGTCCGCGAAGTCCTTGCCGAGGAGAACCGCGCCGGCACCACCATCATCGTCTCCTCCCACGTCCTCAGCGAGGTGGAGCGAACCGCCCACCGGGTCGGCATCCTCGCCCATGGGCGACTCATCGCGGAGGGCGACCTGGCCACGCTCACCTCCAGAATTGACACCGCCTCGACCGTCCGGATCGAGGCGGAGCAGCTCAGCCCCGCCGTCAGGGCCCAGATCAGCGAGCTTCCGTTCGTCCGCTCGGTCGCGCTCGCGGACGCAAACGGCACCCGATCGCGCCTGACCATCCAGGTCGACTCCGCGGACGATCGGCGCCGCGAGCTATCCGCCATCATCACCGCGGGCGGCGGCATCATCACCTCCATCTCCCACGATCGGCCAGGCCTCGAGGATGTCTTCGTTCAGCTCACGTCTGAGGCGACCGACACCCCGCCGCGACCCGCCACAACCCCAGAGTCCCTCGCCACTCCAGCCAGCGTCATCCCACCCAGAAGCCCGCTCGCCGCCCCCGCCGCCCAACGACGGCGGACCATCGGTTTGCTCGCCCGTCACGACGCCACCGCCACGCTCACCGGGATCACGCCCTACGTGGTCGTCGCGCTCGGTGCGCTCGCGGCAGTCCCGCCCGCGATGAGCTACAGCGACGCCATCCAACGGAGCGGCGTCCTCGTCCTCGCCAACCCGTTCACCCTACCCTTCTTCGTGGCCTCCACCCTGACCATGCTCTACCTTGCGCTGTCGTCCGCCACGTCCATCGCCCGCGATCGTGAGACCGGCACGCTGGAGGTGCTCTTCTACGGTCCCGTGGACGCCGCGTCATACGTCACGTCTCGTCTCGTCGGACAGATGCTGGTTGCGATACCCATGCTCGCCGCGCTCGCCATCCTGTACGCCGCCCACGCCAGCATGACCAGCCTCCGCCTCGGCCCAACCTTCCCGCTCCAGTTGGTCCTCAGCTTCGCGGTTGCCGGCGCCGTAGCGGCGTTGGGCATCTGCATCTCCAGCGCCTTCCGTGCCGTGCGTCCGGCCGTGGCCGCGCTCGCGGGCCTCGCCGTGATCCTGCTGGCCCTCAGAGCTGGCAGCGAATTGCTTGGCGGAATCCAGGTGTCAAACAACTTCAGCCCCCTGCTCTGGGCGCGCGAGGTGATCGTCCGTCTGGACGCTCTCATCGCCTACGTATCGCCCTTCAGCGTGCTGCAGGATGGTGTAGACGCCATTGTGCGGACAGACTTCGGCGCCATCGTCGCGGCGTTCATCCTGGCCATCTTGGAGTGCGCGCTGCTCACCGCCCTGGCGATTCGCCTGCTGGCACGGCGTGGAGCCAGGCGATGAGGCCGCTGCTCTTATCGCTGCTCCTGACGCTCGCCACGCTCGCCTCCACGCTCGCCGCGCACGCCCAGGAGATCCAGGTAGAGCGACGATTCGTCTACGGGCTCAACCTCTTCAACGGCACGGAATACGTCACCGGCTTCGTCCCGCCATCCATTGACACCATCTACGTCCTCGCGGACCACGACACCGTCCTGGACCCCAAGGTCACGGAGGTCTACTTCTGGCCCATCACCAATGACTACCGGGCCAACTTCGCGGGAGTCGCGGAGCTGGTGCCCGGGACGCTGGAGATCGCGCAAGCGGGTCGGATCGTCAGCACTGCTGCGCTCACGGACTACGTCGTCCAGTTCGATCGCGAGGCCGGCAACGAGCCCGGCCGGGTCACGCTGGGGTCGGAGGCAGCGGTCCGATGGCAGGAGTTCACCAACCGGCGCGCCGCCTACCTCGCCGCGCTCCACCGATACAACGAAGATCAGACAGCATTCACCGAGAAGCTCAGCGCCGCCAGAGCCGCCAACACGGCGCTACCCGAGCCACCGGTGGAGCCAGCTCCGTTCACGCTGTTCTCCACCGAGCCCAATCAGGGATTCGCCGTGCACCTCCCCGCCGGCGAATACCAGATCCGCCTGCGCGACGCCTCAGGCGCCCCGGTCGCGGACAGCCTCAAACGGCTCATCTCCTTCGCACCCCGCCGCGACGGCGTTGGTTACGACGTGCTGCCCCAGGATCGGTGGACCGTTCCAGAAACGTCGGACGAGCCATCCGAGATCATCTACGCGATTCCCGGCGCGGTCCTGTATCTCCAACCGCACGCCGCCAGCGAGCTTAACGCGCTGGCCCATGCACGCCTCCAGAACCCCCAGGATCTCGCCCCGTCGCCCAACCGTTGGCGCTGGGTGCACACCAGCCCGCTCGCGGACGTTACGCTCAGCGCCGGTTCGTCGCCGCCCGAGCCCGTGCGCGAATTCGCCGTGGAGCAGACCCCTGGAGCCGCCCTCGGCTACCGCGTCATCCCGCTCGCGGAAGCGCGGCAGAAACAGCCCAACAAGCGTCCGGACATCACAGCCTTCCAGGTGGTCACGCCATCCACGCCGGGCAGCAGCCCGCTGCGGCTCAAGACAAGCTCCGGCGCAGACCTGCCATCAGCCGCACGCGAGCTTGTCACCGTCGCGCCCATCGCCGCCTGGCAGCACGCCCTGCCAACCCTCGTGCCGCTCGCGGTCGGAGCCACTGTGGTACTCTGGCGCCGCCAGAGGGTCCAGCGCACAAGAGACCTCCCGGCCGAGCAGCGCAGCCTGCTGAGCTAATCGCCCGCCAACGACCCCCCAGTGCCACCAGAAGATTCAGAGGTCCATCACCATGCCCACACCCATCATCTTCGACACCGATCCCGGCCACGACGACGCCATTGCCCTCCTCCTCGCCGCGAAGTCGCCGGAGATAGACATCCGCGCCGTCACCTGCGTGGCGGGTAACCAGACGCTGGAGAAGTGCGCGCTGAACGCCCGGCGCGTCATGAGCATCGGCAACATCACCGGCATTCCGGTCGCCGCGGGCATGGACCGCCCCCTCACCCGCGCGCTCAGAACCGCTCCCCAGGCCCACGGCGAGACCGGCCTGGACGGCTATGACTTCCCGTCGCCCACCATCGATCTGGTGCCCGAGCACGGTGTGGACCTGATCATCCGCACCGTCCGCGAGTCCAAAGAGCCCATCACCCTGGTGCCCATCGGCCCCATGACCAACATCGCCATGGCCTTCCGGCTCGCACCAGATATCAAGGCCAACGTCAGTCGCATCGTCATGATGGGTGGCGCCGCCGGCCGCGGCAACGTCACACCCTCGGCCGAGTTCAACATCTACGTGGACCCGGAGGCCGCCGCTGTCCTCTTCGAGTCAGGGCTCCCCATCACCATGGTCGGGCTGGACGCCACCCATCAGGCGCGCATCACAGCCGCTGACATCCAGCGCATCCGCGACCTCGGCAGCCCCCCCGCCGTCATGATCGCCTCGCTGCTGGACTGGTACCGCGCCGGCTCCGAACGGCGCATGCGCTGGGACGGCGCCCCCATCCACGACGCCCTCGCCCTCGCGTCCATCATCCGCCCAGATCTCATTGAGACCCAGCACATGAACGTCGTCGTCGAGACGGAAGGCCGCTACACCGAGGGCCGCACCGTCTGCGACACCGTCGGCAGCTCCGGCCGTGCGCCAAACGCGGACGTCGCCCTGGGCGTCAAGCGCCAGGAGTTCATCGAGCTCCTCATCGAGCGCCTCGCCCGGTACTAGCGCGCCCCCTCCAGAACCAGCGTGTCCGGCGCCCACACGCGCCAGCTCAACGCCCTCTGCCGCTTCATAGCGCTCGCCCCCCGCCGCCCTCGCGATAGCCCCAGCCGAAGTCACCCGTAGGGGCACCCCTCGTGGGTGCCGTGCGCGCGCAGCCACCCGCCCGGTATCGCGATAGCCCCCGGCCCTCGCTCGCGTGCTTGAGCGAAGCGAAGCACCTTCCGGCAACGAGCCCGGTCGCCGTTGCGATAGCCCCAGCCAGGATCACCCGTAGGGGCACCCCTCGTGCGTGCCGTGCGCGCGCAGCCACCCACCCGGTATCGCGATAGCCCCCGGCCCTCGCTCGCGTGCTTGAGCGAAGCGAAGCACCTTCCAGCAATCAGCCCGGCCACCGTTGCGATAGCCCCAGCCAGGATCACCCGTAGCGGCAGCCCTCGTGAGCCTCCCCGCGGACGCCCCTTTGCCCTTGAAGTCCGACACCACACCGACGCCCAGCCGCCGGCGCTCCGCCCGCCCTCGGCAGCATGGAAACCCGCCGCCCGGGTGCCCCCCGCCCGGCCACCGCCGCCAACCTGATCTCCAGCCACAGTTACACGCTGGATGCCGTGGGCAACCGCACCCAGGCGGTGGACTTCGTGCTGCCCGCCGGCACCTATTCCACCATACCGGACGCACCCGGCACGCCCAACCCGGCCCCCACCGACAACCGCATCGTCGCGCAGCCAGGCACGCCCGGCGCCTCACCCAGCGGCCGCGACGTGACGGTGAGCGGCAGCCCCCTGGCTTCGCCCGATCGGGTCGCGGCACCCCCGCCGGGATCTCCCGTCACCACCACGTATGCCTACGACCGCATCTCCCAGCTTCGGAAGGTCAACGGCACCCAGGTGCTGTACGACTACGACTCGGCCGGCAACCGGAGCAAGCTCACGCGCGGCGCCACTGTCACCAACTACACGTACGACCGAGCAGACCGCATCCTCACCGCCGCCGTGCAGGGTGGCGTCACCACCACCTTCACCGTCAACGACCTGGGCAACATCACCAACCGCCAGCCAGGCGCCAATCCGGCCGATGGCACCACGTACACCTACGACCAGGCCAACCGACTCAAGACGGTCACCGTGGGGTCCGGTCCGCCATCAACGTACACCTACGACGGAGCCGGCAACCGCATCTCCAAGACCGTCGGCACCGCGCCCAACCAGACCGTCACCAATTACACGTACGACGTGAACCGCGGCCTCCCCGTCCTGCTGGACGATGGCACGCGACGGTACGTCTGGGGCGTCGGCCTCGCCTATGCCGTCCAGGGCAGCGGCGCGTCCGAGACCATCGAGGTGTTCCACACCGATGGGCTGGGCTCCGTACGAGCGATTACTGACGCGTCCGTCGTGATCGTCGAGGATCAGTCGACGGACGAGTACGGCAACGTGGGCCAGGTGGATGGCACCCACAACCAGCCGTACGGCTTCGCCGGCGAGCAGCGGGACCAGGAATCCGGGCTGATCTGGCTGCGGTCGCGGACGTACGACCCCAGCATCGGGCGGTTCCTGCAGCGGGACCGCTACCCCGGCCGCCCCCGCCGCCCGCTCTCGCTCAACAACTACACCTACGCCGAGAACAACCCCGTCAACAACACCGACCCCAGCGGCCGGATGCGGTCGCCGAAGGACAGACAGCGCCTACCGGACATCGTCCCGCCGGGCACCACCGGCCCCATCATCGACATCGTGCCGCCGCTGCCCGACAACCAGGGCGGGTTCCGGGCACCCGATCCGCTACCGGGCATCGGCTCGCCGTGCGGCGACAGCCCAGCCGAATCAATCTCGTGCCCGATCGACGTCCCCGGCCAGCCGCCGGTCCCAGGCGGCGCGATCACCGCGACGACCGGCGACGAGGAACCTCGGGAAGCGCCCAAGGATGAGACAGACGACGACCCCGAGATTAGCGAAGCGAGCGCGCCACACATATTTCGGGACGAGGAGGGCCATTTCACGGAAGACACGCCGGAGAATCGCGAACTCATACGGGAAGTCGCTGGAGACCCTGCAAACTATCTGGGTCACAACAAGTCTGGAGTAGACTGGTACGCAAAGATCCTACCGGACGGCAGACAAGTGTGGGTTCGAGTTCGCGACGGCAAAATCACGAACGCCGGCATCAACGAGACGCCGCGAACCTGGGATCCCGACAGAGCATGGTTGGTGAGATGAGCACCGTACTGACGATCCCACAGGCCTACCGCGCGATGTACTACTTCGTGCGTCAGTACCAGGAGCGTGGGGGATCCCGCGAGATCTTGCTTATGCTCGACGACATGATGTACGACGGTCGCGACAGCACGAGCGATCCGGCCACCTGGAGGGATTGGATGAAGTGCGTCGAGAAGTCGCTGTCCGAGCCTCCGGACGCGGGCACTGACTGAAAGGATCGACCGGTAAGGCCAGGTTGGCACACCATGTCGCCAACGCAGAAGGCAGACCTATGAGGACTCCTGACCAGCTTTGTGCTGAAGCCGGCGAAAGGCCGTCGGTTCAGTTGGAGCTACGGGTTGTTCCGGCCGGCAACGAGGAGGGAGACGTGCCACTCGCTGTCTTCACCGGCCCGCCCGAAGCGCTCACGTTCCTGGCCCGGCTGTTTCAGTCTATGGCTGACATTCCAGGTCGGCCCGCAACGTTCTGGCTTCTGCCGAACGGCTCCGGCAACTACCACTTCTCACCCGCCTCAAACGCCGGGCTGTACATCGAGTGTGTCGAACCCAAGACGTAACCAGCTTGTAGCCGACTCAGGCTGCCATACGTGCGGCTCGGAGGATCCAGGAACCAAGCATGATCGCTGAAGCCGTGATCCGTCCGCCTTACTCGATCATTGTGCTCGAGGGGACCGGCACGATCGATGTGCCACCGCTACCGTGGGGGACCATGGTGGCCTCAACACCTACTTGCATCATCCTGGGGACTTTGTGCGAAGTGGACGGCGAAACGCTCGTTCAGGTGGCCGATGAACATGCAGCCGTAGAGGAATTGCAGAAGATATTCGTCGGAGACTTCAATACGACAGGATCGGTGCTTCGCGTGATGAGTGCGGAGGGTGACGCATACCTGGAAGTTGCTGTACCGCAACCCCGACTCAGCCTGGACATCTTCGCCGACGACCCGTCACATCTTGCCCGTATCCTCATCCGCGTTGAGTCAGGCGAGGCCGGAGCTCAGACTCCGCCCATCGGCGAAGCCGGCCCGTGAAGCGATAGCACCACACGGGACGCGAGGCGCGGAACGACGGGGGTATCCATGAACGTCCCCCCGACTCCACGCGACGTGTCGAGATAGAGCCGGAGCTCAGTCGTCCCAAGTCGGTGCTCATCGGGGCATGCCTCGCGCCCAGTTGCGCGTGTGCCGGCACGCGAGGTAGCCGAGAGATCCTTCGCGACGTTGCGAACATTCTGTCCGACTACGTGGGACACAATGACAAGGCCGGGATTGACGTGTACACAAAAGTACTCCCCGATGGGCGGCAAGTCTGGGCCGAGGTTCGCGACGGGAAGATCACGAACGGAGGTATCAACGAGCGGCCGCGCACGTGGGATCCAGCACGAGGGAAACTCATACCTTGAATGAGCTACTGACGATAGACCAGGCCTACCGGGCCATGTACAAATTCGTTGACCAGTACCAGGCTCGCGGCCACTCTCGCGATATCCTTCTCATGTTGCACTCGATGCTCTACGATGCGGAAGCCGGCACCAATGACCCCGCCACGTGGGAGGATTGGATGGACTGCGTTGCGGCGGTACAACGCGAGGACGCCAGTGACTCCACGTAGCGTCGCCGCCACGGCGCCCGCTGGCGCTCCTCGCCTGCACCGAAACGACATGCTGACGCCAACAGCCCTCACGATCCTGCTGACCCACTAGCGGAGGCGGACGACAAGTCTGGGTCGGCGGGCGCCCCGCGGCCCCAGCGCGCGCTCCCTGGTCGAGATCTTCCCGACGCAACCGAAGCTACCGGGCGCTTCCGCGTCCCAGATCCCGCGCCAGGCGTCGGCTCCGGCTGCATCGACATCGTCGCGAAGCTCGGCTGGTGCAAGGCCGACCCATCCGGCCAGCCGCCGGTGCCAGGCGGCGCGATCACCGCGAAGAAGGGTGATGAGCAGCCGCGGGAAGAACCCAAGGAAGACCCCAAGAGAGGCGACGGACCCGGACAGCCTTCTGGAACACACCCAGCACCGTCCGATTGGCCGAACCTCGAAAACCCGGCTGAAGCGCCAGGCCCCGATTGGGAGTGGCGCGGAAAGGGGCCGCCAGGATCGAGCCAAGGAGGCTGGGTGAACAAGAAACCCGGTGAGAAACTCCACCCAGACTTGGATCATGGCCCACCTGTAGGACCGCACTACGCCTACAATCCGCCCGGAATTGATCGTGGCTGGCGCATCTACGCCGACGGCAGAATTCGGCGGAAGACCTACTGACCGATGCCCGAGTCGTCTGGACTGGAAGCGATCAACGGCCCCGCCCTGGATTGGCTGCTGCGCAGCCTCCAATCGCGGCGAACCGTGTCAAAGCGCGTCGCCGAGCGTGTGGACCTTCCTCTGGGCGCGCTCTCCGCGCTGCTGCCGCGCGACATCGACGTGCGTAGCGTGGTGGACTTTGAGCATGGCGGACAATTCTCGCGCGCGGGGCCCGACTCTGCAGAGGAATCCGAGAGGCGTCACGCGTTTGAAAACGCGGAGCATTCCATGGTGCTTGACCTGGCGCGACGTACCCGCGCGGCGTCCCTTCTGGCGGAGGACGAGCTGCTCCCCAGCACCGATCCTCCCCGCTGTGATGGACTGTGCGTGCTGATGCACGCGGACAGCACTCGTATTCACGTGGCCAGCGTGGGCGCACTCGGCACCCGCGACGCCTGGCGGCGGTTCGTGGCCCACTCGTCCGGCGGCTATCCCAGAAATGCCTTCCTGACCGCGTACCCTCCAGAGGAGCTCCTCGCACGCGCCAATGACACGGACGCACACGGCCTCGTGGCGGCCGTCGGTGAGAGTATGCTGGCAATTCTAGTCGGCGCGTTCGACGACGAATCGTGGGTGGTGTGGGAGCAAAATCGGCAATCGGGGGCCTCCGAAGCCAGCACGTCCCGCTGATCCGTACTGGTGACCCCGTCGCGCAGTGGGTCAGAATCGGCTGGCGGCGCAGACGAACCGGCAGACACCGCGACCGGCATGATCTAAAGCGCTGTTGAGATACACCCGCTGCTACACTCAAGCAGGGGGTCACGGGTGGCCATCACCGTCTCCGCGATCTACAAAGACGGCGTTCTCCGACCAGAGAGCCCGCTCCCGCTGGTTGACGGCGAGCGCGTGACCGTCACGCTCGCGTCCGACATCCCGGAGGGAAGCGGTCCGAGCACGGAGCTCATCGATCGGCTGCTCGCCGAGTTCGCGCCGCTGCAGGCTGAGGGACTCACCACGCCATTCTCCGGCGAGGACCACGACGAGGTTCTCTACCCACGCGACCGCCCGAAGTGATCTTTGTCGACACCGGCGCGTGGTACGCGTTCGCTGTCACCGCCGATCGCAATCACCCCGCGGCCACTCGGTGGCTGCATGCAAACCGGACCAGGCTGATCACGACGGACTACGTGATCGACGAAACGCTGGCGTTGCTGCGGTCGCGAGGCTTTGGCGCCCTCGCACTGAGCTTTGGCGCCAGCCTGCTGGACGAATCGCTCACCGCGCTTCACGTACTAAGTCTCGAGGACGTGGTCGATACGTGGCGCGTGTCTCGGCAGATTCACGACAAAGAGTGAAGCTTCACGGACTGCTCAAGCCTGGTCGTCATGCGGCGCCTGGGCGTGACCGAAGCATTCGCCTTCGACCGTCACTTCCGCCAGTTCGGCGAGATTCGCGTCGTGCCGTAAAGCTCAGACTCCCCCAGGAGCGCCCGCTCGCCTTGCCAACGGCGAAGTGAAGAGCAGACCGCGGAACGGACCAACCTGGCCCGTCACGTAGCGCGGGTGGCTCGTCCGCCGCTTCCTGAATCGCCAGATGCGTGACTTCGCCGCGCGCCGATTCCGCGCCCCCCAGGCCCGCACGTCCTCCTCTGGTGGGGCGCACCGACGGTCGTCACGGCATAGGACTCTAGTGGAGGGACAGACCCGCGGCAACCGGGCGGCCAGGCTTAGCACGCCGGACGGCGCAGACTCCCCCTCCGGTCGCCGGGCCACCCTCCTCGCGACTGCGACTTTTGTCACCAAAAACGCGTGCGTCAACACCCGTGCCGGAGGTATTTGCGCGGGTAGTGTGCGAGAACGCGAATATCACGTCGATAGCACCCGTTCGGCGCCAGCCGCTCACCCGTGCCCGGGCGCATCCTGCCGCGCGACTCGAAACCGGACGCGCCTGTCGACGAGGCGCCAGACCGGCTCAGCGCGGTGTGTGGCCAACGCCCGCGCGGGGTCTTATTGCACTTTTGGCGGTTTTGTCACGCCACCGGCATACACAAATAACACACGCCGTCGGAGCCGCGTGCTTCGCTGAAACGGCGCGGCCCAGTGCGCGAACGCCCTCGCCCAGCATCTCCCAGAGGAGACGAGCATGGACACGGCCGCGCACCACACGCGGACGCTTCAGACATCCGTGCGCGGCGCTCGCACGAGCGCCGCGCACCGGGTCTCAGGAACCGGGGCGGTACACGTAGATGTCCTTCACGGACACCCGCTCCGGCAGGTTCGCGATGTTCACCACGGCCGTGGCCACGTCCTGACCCTGCAGCATCCGCGACGTATTCCACTCGCCGCTCAGCTTCCGCGGGTCGTTCTCCCAGAAGTTGGTATCCATGCCGCCCGGATACACCGTGGACACTCGAATCCCCTCAGGGCCCAGCTCCACTGCCAGGCACTGGCCGATCCCACGCACCGCCCACTTGCTGGACGAGTACACCGACTCGTGGAGGATCCCGCGTTCGCCGGCGATCGAGGCAATATTGATCAAGTGCCCGCTTTTTCGCGGCAGCATCACCTTCGCCGCTTCGCGGCACACCAGGTACAACCCGCGCACGTTCACGGCGTACACTCGGTCAAGCTCCGCGATGGGCGTCTCAACGATCGGCGCCTTCCAGTACACGCCGGCGCTGTTCACCACCGTGTCGAGCTGTCCCCACTTCTGCATGATCTGGTTGATCGCGCCCGCCACGTCAACCTCGTCCGTGACGTCAGCCTTGATCGCCAGACAGTCGCCGGCAAACTCGGCCACGTCCGCCCGGGTCTCCTCCAGCCGACCGTCGTGCATGTCCATGATCGCCACTCTGGCGCCCAGCCGAGCAGACTGCAGGGCGATCTCGCGGCCCAGTCCACTCGCACCGCCGGTGATGAAGATCACCCGGCCGTTCAGCCAGTCCATACCCAACTCCTCGGGACAACTCCCGCGGCCACGTCAGCGAAGCCACGGTCTGGCGGCTATCGTAGCACGGCTATTTCGTCAAAACTGCGAGCCTCGGGCGGACTCCGTGCGGTACGATCAACGCCTGGGGAGCGCATGAACCGCTACACTGCGTTCATGACAGCGGGAGCCACCCAGAAACCGCTCAGCGGCAGGTCTGCCACATGAAGATCGGCGCGTTCGAAGTCACAGAGCCCGTGCCCACGCTTCGTGATCCGCACGCCATCGTGATGATCCGGCCCTGGGTGGACGTCGGCAATGTTGGCACCATGACGCTCCAGCGCCTCGAGCGCCACTTCCAGGCGGAGCCCCTGGCAAAGCTCGCGCGCCCGGGCACCTTCTTCGACTTCACCCGCTACCGCCCCACCGTCAAGCTCGTCGACGGCAAACGCGAGTTCACCTACCCGAACACCAATGTGAACTACGCCCAGCCCGGCTCCGGCCCCGGACTCATCTTCCTCCACGTGCTAGAGCCGCACGCCATGGCGGAGGACTACATAGAGTCAATCGTCGAGCTGTTCCGGTTCTTCGGCGTCAAGGTGTACTGCCGCATTGGCGCCATGTACGACTCGGTGCCCCACACCCGGCCCATTGTCATCACCGGCAACCCCGGGACTATCGAGCCGCGCCCAGGCATGACCCCCGCCATCCAGCAGCGCCAGAGCCAGTATGAAGGGCCCACCACCATCCTGAACACGCTGGCAGAGACCGCCACTGAGATGGGCATCGAGAACATGAGCTTCATGGCCCATCTCCCGCACTACGCCCAGCTAGAAGAGGACTACGCCGGCACCGCGCGCATGATCGAAGTGCTCAGCGCGTACTACGACGTGCCCAGCAATCTCGCCCCCACCCGCCGCGGCCAGCGCCAGTACCAGGAGATAGAGGCCGCCTCAGAGCGCCAGCCGGAGATGAAGGCGCTCGTGGCCCGGCTAGAGACCTATTACGACCAGCAATACGACAACGCGGAAGCACAGACCACCCTCTCACCGGAGATTGAGCGGTTCCTTCGCGGTCTGGGTAGCGAGTCAGAGTAGGCGCGCGTCAGCGGTCGATAAACAGCTTCCCTCCGCGCGCCTTGTGCTGCCGTGGAGTCTCGTGGATGATCACCACCACCGCCTCCCGGTCCACGCCGCACACCCGCTCGATCGTGTCGGTGATCCCCTTCACGATCTCCCGCTTCTGATCCAGCGTCCGGCCTTCTGCCAGCTCAACGATCACCTCAGGCACAATCCAACCTCCTCCGGTTCGTGCACCCGCGCGGCTAAGCAAACGCGGGCATCACCTCTTTGCAGAGCAGCTCGAGCGACCGCATCACCTGGCGGTGCGGGATCTGGCCACCACAATTCAGCTCCGCCAGCACGCCATCCAGGCCCAGCTCAGCCTGGAGCTCGCGCAGCCGACTGATCACCATCTCCGGCGTCCCCACCACCACCTTCTCCGTGCACGCCTGCTCAAACGTCAGATTCGCCAACGCCGCCCCGCGCTCGGCCCGCAGGTCGGTTGCCCGCGACCCCGCCTGGCCTGCTGATTCCGTCAACTGCCGCGCCATCTCCCGGTAGAACTGCATGATGCTGTCACGCGGCTCCGCCAGCGCGGCGCCAGTCGTATCAGCCACGTAGATAGGAATTCTCAGGTAGACCCGGCCGTGCCCCGCGTGTCCCGCCGCGTCATAGGCGGCACGATACGCCGTGAGGTCGGGCGCCAGCTCAGACAGCGTCCCCTGCCGTACCGCCCCGTACACCGGGTACCCCTGGCGACCCAGCATCGGAAACGTGTCCGGAGTCACCGCTGCCACCCTGATCGGCGGATGCGGCTGTCGGTACGGGCGAGGCGTCACACCCACGTCCTGATACCGGTAGAACGCCCCCTCGAACGAGAAAGTCTCCTGAGTCCACGCCCGCTTGATCACCTCCAGCGCCTCCGCGAACCGATCGCGACTCTCCGCGTACGGCACCCCATACGCCTCGTACGTACGCGCAAATCCGCTCCGCCCCACGCCAAAAATCACCCGCCCGCGGCTGAGCTGATCTATCGTGGCCCACTCCTCGGCCAGGCGTAACGGGTTGCCCAGGGGAAGTACCTGTACGGCCGGACCAATCAGTATCCGTTCGGTGCGGCCCGCTATCGCGGCCGCGACAGCCACCGGAGAAGACAACACCGATCGACCGGAGAAGTGCAGCTCCGCCAGCCAGACCACGTGCAGCCCCCACGCCTCCGAGGCATCCACGATGGCCATGCTCTCCGCGAAAGCCTCGGCATCAGCCTGGCCTGCGCGGCGTGCAAACTCGTGGAAGATGCCAAACTCCATGGCCATCGCCTCCCATCGTCACGCACCAGCGGCCGCGCTGGCCCCGCGACGCCGCGCAGCATAGCACCATCAGCGCCCGTCGGTTTGGACACCCGCCTCCGCCAGCGATACCATTCGCTGACTGGCGCGCTGAATATCAGCTAGCATCAGCGCCAGCCAGGAGACTTGCCCCACAACAGTCTCTGAGCCTGACCCAATCGAGGCGCCCGCTGCAACGTTCGGCGGGCGCTCTTTCCGTTGAGCGACGCTGCGCAGGTGGCGCAGTCTGATCCTCACCGCTGAGAGGAGGGCACATGCCCGCGACGGTCAATAACTTCCAGGTACGGTTCGGTGGTGAAGCCGGACAAGGAGTTGAGTCCGGTGGAGGAGGCTTCGCCCGCGCAGCCATGCGCGCGGGGCTCCACATCTTCGGTCTGCAGGACTACATGTCCCGCATCCGCGGGGGACACAACTTCTATCAGGTGCGCGTCGGCGAAAGTCCCCTCTACACCTTCGACGACACCCTGCACTTGCTCCTCGCCTTCAACAAGGAGACGGTGGACATCCACTGGGGCGACCTCGTGGAGGGCGGTGGAGTCCTCCACGACTCCACCGTCAAGGTGGCCGCGGATGAGATGAAGGATCGCGGCGTACGCGACTTCTCCATGCCGCTCACCAAGATTGCCGAGCAAGAGGGCGGCCACAAGATCATGATGAATACGGCCGCCATCGGCGCCATGGCCGGCCTGACCGACTTCCCTTTCGAGTGGATCGGCAACGTCATCGAGTCCAACTTCAAGCGCAAGGGCGGCGACACCGTCAAGAACAACCTCCGCGTCGCCGAGGTCGCCTACCGCGACGCCCAGGAACAGTACGGCGCGGACTTCCCCTGGAAGCTTGAGGCCATCCCCGGCGCCCCCAGGCGCATGCTCATGAACGGCAACCAGGCCATCGCCATGGGTGCGCTGGCCGGCGGCTGCCGCTTCATCTCTACCTACCCCATGACCCCCGCCAGCACCATCACCGAGTGGCTGGCCTCCCACGCCGCCCGCTTCGGCGTGGTCCAGAAGCAGACGGAAGACGAGATCTCCGCCATCCTCATGGCCATCGGCGCCGCTCACGCGGGCGCGCGCGCCATGACCGCCAGCTCAGGCGGCGGCTTCTGCCTCATGGTGGAGGCGCTGGGACTTGCGGCAATGAGCGAGACGCCGCTGGTGATCGCGGAGGTCCAGCGTGCCGGGCCGTCCACCGGCCTGCCCACTCGCACCGAGCAGTCAGATCTCCAGTTCATGATGTACGCCTCTCACGGCGAGTTCCCGCGCATCATCATCGCCCCCAGCACCATTGAAGAGTGCTTCGAGGCCGGGCACCGCGCCTTCAACCTCGCCGAGCGCTACCAGACCCCCGTGATCATCCTTAATGACCTGTACCAGTCCACCGCGCTCCGCACCATTGACATGGACGCTATCGACTTCAGCAAGGTCTCCATCGATCGCGGCGAGATCCTCAGCGAGTCCGCTCTGGACAACTTGACGACCCCTTACGTCCGCCACGCCGTGACCGAGAGCGGCATCTCCCCACGCGCCTTCCCAGGACACGAGAACGCCGTGTACATCACTACCGGCGACGAGCACACCGCTGTTGGCCACAACACCGAGGACGCGGACGATCGCAACCAGCAGATGCAGAAGCGCATGCGGAAACAGGATCTCGCCACCAAAGACATGCGCATGCCGTCCTGGTACGGACCGTCCGCCGCGCCGCGCACCCTCGTTGGCTGGGGTTCCACCTTCGGTGCGCTGAAGGAGGCAGTGGATCGCCTCAACGCCAGCGGTTCAACCACCAACTTGCTCCACTTCTCAGACATCTTCCCGCTGGATGAGGCCCGCCTGGAGGCGGAGCTCGCGAAGATCACCCAGATGATCGTCGTGGAGCAGAACTTCACCGGCCAGCTCGCCCAGGTCATCCGCACCATGACCGGCCGCAAGGCGGACCGAAAGATCAATAAGTACGACGGGCGCCCGATCTCCCCGGACGAGATCGTCCGCGCGGTCACCCAGGAGCTGGCACATGTCTGATCTCAAGCTCTTCAACGGCGGGGACCGCGCTACCTGGTGCCCGGCCTGCGGCGACTTTGCCATCCTCACCGCCCTCAAGCAGGCCCTGGCCGGACTAGATCTGCACCCGCACGAAGCCCTCGTCGTCTCCGGCATCGGCTGCGGCTCCAAGCTACCGCACTACATGCACGTGAATGGCTACAACAGCCTCCACGGCCGGGCCCTCCCCGTGGCCCAGGGTGTGAAGCTCGCCAACCACGACCTCAAGGTCATCGCCGTCACCGGCGATGGCGACGGGTACGGCATCGGCCAGGGCCACTTCATCCACGCCATGCGCCGCAATGCGGATATCACCCACATCGTGGAGAACAACCAGGTTTACGGACTGACCAAGGGCCAGTACTCACCCACCAGCGAGCGCGGCTACATCAGCTCCTTCTCGCCTGAGGGCTCCATTGAGTTCGCCATCAACCCCATCACGCTCGCGCTAGCGGCCGGTGCCACCTTCATCGCGCGCGCGTCCGCCGCGGACCCCAAGCACATGAATACGGTCCTCCAGGAGGCCATCAAGCACCCCGGTTACTCCCTGGTGGACTGCCTCCAGCCGTGCGTCACCTACAACAAGATCAACACGTACGACTGGTACCGTCAGCGGACCTACAAGCTGGACGAGGAGCCCGGCTACCAGCCGGACAGCCGCGAGTTCGCCGCCTCCAAGGCCAGTGAGTGGGGAGACCGCATCCCCATCGGCATCCTCTACCAGAGCACAGAGCGCCCAACCTACGAAGAGCAGGTCTCCGTCCTAAAGAAGGGACCGCTCATCGACCAGCCCATCACCGCCCGCCTGGAAGACTACGAGAAGCTCAAGCTCGAGTTCGCGTAGCTATTCACGGTGATGACGGTGCGCCCTCCCGGGCGGGAGCGCACCGTCATCGCTGTCTCACAGTCCTCCCAACCCCGCCGCAGTGGACGAGACCGAGCCAACCGATCCCGGTGCTCCGAACGAGTCTGAGACGATTTCGGACAACGTTCCTATCCTGACTCGCCCACCGGTACCGCTCGACGCCGACCTCAGCGAGGAACGGCTCCGACACTTGCTCGCCCTGGGGACTGAGTACGACGAACTAGAGTTCAAGCGAACGTACGATCTTCGCAACCGCCAGGATGAGCTCGAGTTCGCGAGGACAGTTGTGAGCATGGCAAACACTCACGGTGGATACCTTGTTCTGGGTGTCGCCCATGACCGCCGCTCGCAGCCCACACTGCAAATCGTCGGTTGCCCGGAGGATCATCTTGTTGGGTTCGATCCCACGGCGATTCGTGAGAAGCTAGCAAAGTACGTGGACGAACCAGTCGATGCCGGATTGCGCATTCACCGGTTGGCCAGCCACGAGCACAGGCCGGTCGTCATGGTGTTCGTGCCTCCGACCCGCACCCTTCCATTGACATTCAGGATTCAAGGCAACCTGCACGACGGAGCAACCGGTCAGCGCGCACAGTTCCGCCCGGGGGACGTATGGGTCCGAAGGAACGCGGCGTGCACTTTAGCGAACGCCGGTGACTGGCGTCGAATCAGATCGGCAATCCGCAACGCCGAGCGCGAGAAGTGGACCGAAGACCTTCTCGGTGTGGCACCATTGGTACAGAGGATGGACCGCATTGCCACGCTCCTCGAACGAGTGCTCGAGCTCGGAGGCATACAAGTCCCGCCCCGCCCGGGAGCGCCACCCTTGAGCGCGTCTGACTATCTACTTCCACCGGAGCAGCTCGCCGAGCGGCTTGCCCAGCTACGAGAGACGCACGACACATGATCAGTATCAAGGCTTTCGTTTCGCGCGCACCCGAGGAGTTCTTCCGCCTCGTCCAGGGGCTTGAAGGCGCGTCACACGACGAGATCGCGCGAGGCCAGGACAACCGCCTCAGACCAGTGCTCGATGCCATCGTCACGAGTGCTATCGAGTCAGATGACTCCGACACCGTCACCGAGGCGGGCGACGCACTGTATCGGATCTACGAGTGGGCCGAGCGTGCGCGGTTCGGCGGGACCGGTCGCTACGGCCTGGACCAAGTCTGGGTGTGGGTTGAGATCATGAGGCATGCCTACGTGCTGGGAGCCGTAGCAATCGAACGAAAGAGGTTTGCAGACGCAAGCGCGCTCATCGAGCATCCCATTGAGTGGGACCGCAACTGGGCGGACCTGCTCTGGGCGCGTCACGCGCTCACCATGGCAGCGAACTCGCATCGATTCGAATGGAAGGGCCTGGTAACGCTAGCCGCGGAAGAGTTCGACAGGGAACCCTGGTTCCTGCGACCGTTCGGAGTTGACCGCGACACTGCAATTGACCGCCTGTGTCAATTCGACCTACTCCAGTGCATCCATGTGATGCACCGCACGTCCGACCCACACGGCCCCTACCCCAGCTTTGCCCACTACTACAACCATCGCGTCGAGCCAATCGTCGCCAAGCTAGTTACCAACCCAAGCATCCGTGAGGCGGCGATACCGGAGATGAGCGACAGTCGCCTGGCATGGATCATTGTGGAGCTAGACAGGATTGCCGCGGGAGAGGCGGTTTTGACGGCGGGTTGGGAACATGGTCAGTGGCAGGATCCGCGAGTCGCGAAGTTCTTAGCCAGGTTCGCGCATACGGATGCGATCCCGACCTAACGGCTAACTCCCAGCCAAACCCGCTCCGCTCGATACCTCGATCGCCGGCGGCTGGCGGAGCGTCTGATACACCACGCAGTAGCGCTCGGTCAGCCGGATCAGCGTCGCACGCTGCTCCTCCGTCGCGTCCGTGTCCAGGTCGAACCGCAGACGGATCGCCTCAAAGCCCACCGGCGCCGCGCGGTCCACGCCCAACGTTCCGCGGAAGTCCAGATCGCCCTCCGCGTGCACCGTCGCATCGCGCAGCTCCACGCCAATCGCCAGCGCCACCGCGTTCAACGTCACGCCAGCGCACGCCACCAGCGCCTGCAGCAGCATGTCGCCCGAACAGGCACTCAGCCCGTCGCCGCCCGTTGCTGGATGGAGCCCTGCCGCAACCAGTGCCTGCCCCGTCTCCACAGAGCAGGTCACGCCTTCACCCAGCTTGCCCGCCGCGTGCAGCGTGAGCAGCGCCGCCTCCGGTCGTTCCTTGTACTGTTCCTTCAACGGCGCCTGCAGCGCGCGCAGCGTTGAGCCATCCATGTCTCCCCACTCCTTTCAACTTTCGCCAGTCCTCTAGCACGCTGGCGCGAGAATCACCACACCCGATTGTGACGGACCAGGTCTCCGCGACGGCTACGTTCGCGAATCATCAGCGATGCACTCCCAGTCATTCCTCGTTGCTTGACAGGCGTGGCGGCCAAAGCTAGAGTAACCGCGTTCGACAGCCAGCCCGGGAGGGGACCGGGCATCACGAGCATCGAGTGGTGGGGAGGAGGAATCGAGCGGCTGCCCGTCCTGGCAGCCAGCGAGCGCGTCGCGAGTAACCCTGGCGAGCTCCCACGTCGAAATTTTGTGCTCGCGCTGACGGCCGGCGTTGCCTCGCCGCGGATCGCGAGCTAGCATTCGTGCCAACCCGGTGTCCCTCGGAGGTGCAATGATGGCATCAACGACACGTGGCAATGTAGTCGCAACCCGTCGGCGGTTCCTCGCGCTGACGGCCGCCGTGAGCGGCGTAGCCCTGCTCTCCGCCTGTAGCGGGCAGCAGTCAGCGCCCGCTCCAGCAAAGCCCGCCGAGTCCAAGCCGGCGGAGAACAAACCCGCCGCTCCCGCGGCACCAGCCGCGGCCACCAGCGCTCCGGCGGCTGCAGCGCCAGCGGCAAAGCCGGCAGACGCCCCCAAGCCCGCCGGTGATGCAAAGCCGTCCGGCAAGCCGGTCAGCCCCATCGCCGCGGCGGGTGGCCTGAAGGATGTCACCATCAAGATCATCATCTTCTCCGGTCCAGAGGCAGACGCCCATACCCGCCTGGCACCGCAGTTCACCGAGTACACCAAGGGCAAGGTAAAGGTCCAGGTGGAAGAAGGTGGCCGCGGCGACGTCTACGACGCCAAGTGGCTGGCCGGAATGCAGGCAAAAACCAGCGCGTGGGACGTGCTCCACGACAACGCCAACCGTTTCCTGGGCAGCGGCCCGGCTGGGTTCTTTGTACCGCTCGACGACTTCATGAAGGACAAAGACCTCTTCGACGCCGAGGCCTACAACAACGACGATTTCCCGAAGGCCCTGCGGGACATCTTCTCGTACGAGGGCAAGCAGATGCTGATGGTCCAGGAGGCCAGCGGCCTGTTGTTCAACTACCGCAAGGATCTGCTGCAGAAATACGGTGTGCCGGAGCCGCCGCTCGAGGGCTACGAGTGGTCTGACTACGTCAAGCACCTCAAGACCCTCCAGGACGGGCTGCAGAAGGATGGCAAGTCGGACGTGTTCCCATTGCTGCTCGGTTCCAAGAAGCCCGGCCACGCCAATATCCACATCGTCCAGAAGGGCTGGGGCCTCGGCGGCAACCTGTTCGACAAGATCACGCCCACCTACGATGACCCCAAGATGGTTGAATCCGCGGAGTTCTTCCTGGACCTCATGTACGGGAAGAAGTTCATCTCCGAGGGTGCCGTGGGCTACGAGTACCCGGACGTGCTCACCGGCTTCCAGCAGGGCAAGGCCGCCACTGCCTTCCAGTGGAACGCCGCCGCACCCACCTTCCTGGATGCTTCGAAGTCCCCAGAGACCGCCGGCAAGCTCGGCTTCTCCATGCTGCCGTATGACAAGGCCCTCGGCAGCAAGGTCAATCGCTTCCACCCCTCCCCCCACGGCATCGGCGTCTCCACCTTCAGCAAGAATCAGAAGGAGGCGTTTGCGTACGTTGCCTGGTTCACCAGCCAGGACATCGCGCGGGACTACGTGTCCAAGGGCGGCGGCTCCTCAGGCCGCGGCTCGCTACTGACGGACAAGACCATCCTGGAGAAGAATCCGCAGTTCGCGGCCCTCAACGAGGTGCTCAAGCTCCAACACGCGTACCCGCCGCTCGAGCAGTACAACTACGTCTACAACACCATTCTTGCGGCGCACAACAGCGCCATCTGGACCAAGCAGGAGACTGCCAAGGACGGGCTGGCCAAGGCCAAGGCGGAGGCCATCCAGTATCTCAAGGAGCAGGGCGTCAAGCTCTAGTAGCTGCCGGGGGGCGCAAGCGTTGCGCCCCCCGAGCTCTCGCGAACGTCGAGGCCTCCAATGGATGCATCCCACGCGCTGGACCCGGCGCGCGCGATTAGCCGTGGGCAGACCTGGTCGCTCCCAGACCGCTGGCTGCCACACCTACTCATCTGGCCGGCGCTTATCACGCTAGCGCTGGTGTTCCTGTATCCGCTCGCCTACAGCTTTTGGATCTCCCTCAACGTTTACAACATCACCCGGCCACCGCGGTTCGTTGGGCTGGACAACTACACCCTGATCGCCCAGGACCCTCGGGTGTGGGAGGCATTCGGCGCGTCGTTCACGTTCGCGGGCATCTCTCTCGCACTTCAATTCGTGATCGGCTTCGGGCTCGCACTGTTGCTGCACCGCGTGGTGTTGTTTCGCGGCCTGATGCGGACGATCATCATCATCCCGTTGATGCTCACGCCGGTGGTGTTGGGCCTCAACTGGCGTCTGATGCTCAACCTCGACTGGGGCATCATCAACTACTTCCTGACGCTGGTTGGCCTGCCCGCGTTCAACTGGGTGAATGATCCTCGCCTGGCCATGGCCTCGCTAATCCTGGTGGATGTGTGGCACACCACGTCATTTACCGTGCTGGTGCTGTCCGCGGGGCTCGCCACACTCCCTGACGAGCCGTTCGAAGCCGCCTCGATCGATGGCGCCAACGCCTGGCAGAAGCTCTGGTACCTCACAATCCCGCTGCTCCGTCCCCTCATTCTGGTGGTGCTGCTGTTTAGGTCGTACGAGCTCATCCGGGTGTACGACATCGTGTTTGCAGTCACCGGCGGCGGGCCCGGGCGTCTGACGGAGACCATCTCGTTTCACATCTTCAACCGTATGTTCCAGGGATTCCAGGTGGGCTACGCCTCAGCCGTGTCCTACGTCCTCTTCGCGGTGTCGCTGGCGTGGTCCGGTGTCATCATCAAGGTCGTGGGCATCAAGGGAACCCATGAGTAACGAAGGAGTCTGCAGTCTGCTGATGAGGAGGACACTCGATTGGCAGCGGTAACCACGGCCTCGCGCGCGCTGTCAACGCCGATCGCGATCTCCCGGCGGCGCAAGAAGGTGAATGTCGGAGATATCGCCGCGTACGTCATCCTCACGGGTTGGATCATCTTCACGCTGTTTCCGGTGGTGTGGCTGCTGGTCTCCTCGGTCAAGGAGCCCAACAAGGTCTTTGCCATGCCACCGGAGTGGATCTTCACGCCCACACTTCACAACTACGAGGTGGTGCTGGGGCTCACCATCCCCACAGAGCTCGAGACGGTGACGGAGGCTCAGGAGGGCACCGGCGACAGCCCGTTCCCCAAGTTCCTGCTCAACACTGTGATCGTCGCACTGGGAACCACGGCGCTCTCCCTCTCGCTCGGGTCCGCGGCCGCGTACGCACTCACCAGGTTCTTCCACCGGGCGCGCACGGGGCTTCTTGTCGGGATCATGATGACCCGTCTCGTCCCGCCGATCGTGTTGATCATCCCCATCTACATCCTGTGGCGAAACCTGGACCTCCTGGACACACACCTCGGCCTGATCCTGGCCTACCTCTCCATCAATCTGCCATTCGTGATCTGGATGATGCGCGGGTTCTTGCTGGACATCCCGGTTGAGCTAGAAGAGGCAGCCCTCATCGATGGCGCGTCCCGTCTGCAGGCCATGATCAAGGTTGCCCTCCCCCTGGCCGCTCCTGGACTGGCCGCCACCGCAATCTTCACCGTGCTGCTGGCGTGGAACGAGTTCCTCTTCTCGCTCGTGCTTACGTCGGGCGAAGCCAGAACGGTAACGCCCTACATCGGCGGCTTCATCACGGACAAGGCCGTCCTCTGGGGCCGCCTCTACGCCTCCAGCGCCATCATCATGGTGCCTGTGCTCGTGTTCGGGCTCGCCGTCCAGAAGCAGCTAGCCCACGGCCTCACCGGCGGCGCTGTCAAGGGCTAACGTGCCTAGGGGGCGGGGCAGCGCCTCGCCCCCAGCACTAAAGCCAGCGCACCTGCAACGCGTCAGGATCCAACGGCCGCGCCGGATCGGTCACCGTGATCACCCGTCGTTCGCCAGGCTCCAGATCCAGGTAGTTGTCGCTGAATCGCGTCGTCTCGCTCGGCGAGATCAGGTGGACGAAGAGCGCGTAGCCGTCGCACGGAGCAGTCAGCACCACGCGTAGCTCGCCGGCACCCACCCTCGTCACGTTCACGCCCGGCCGCACGGACACTCGCTCCAGGTCCTTGATAGCCGCCATCAGGTGGCGGTTCTTGGGAAACGCCCCGGCCCCCGACTCGACCGCCAGGTAGCAGAGCGAGCGAGCCCCCCGCCGCGAGGCATCCCACCGTGCGACCGATCGGCTCGTCAGGGCCGCCACCTCCACGCTGAGCGACTCCTCCCAGACAACGCCGCCGCCGAACCGGCCACACCGCGCCGTCACCTGATCGCGAACGGCCGCCACAGTGTCGTTTGTGATCCACAGCTCGATCCCGCCGTCCACCATCTTGAACGATGCCAGCACCGGCGTGAACACCCGCCGCAGGTAGTAGTACGCCGCCTTGGGGAATCCGTAGTAGTCGATCACGCTCCAGCTCAGGACCGGCCAGCAGTCGTTGAGCTGCCACACCAGCGCGCCCGCGCAGTGCGGCGCCCGCCTTCGGTAATGCTCAATCCCAAACTTCAGCCCCTCCGCCTGGGCAAGCTGGCTGAAGTCTATGTATTCGCGAAGATCCCTCGGCAGTCCCGTCACGGACTGCATCAGCATGTCGCCCTTGTTCTTGGGATCGTCCTTGTTGTGCCAGTCCATCGCCGGGCTGTGGTGGTACAGCTCATCCTGGGGGATCACCCGCCGCAGCGTCTCCAGCACGGGCGCCGCGTGCATACCAAACTCGCTGTTGAAGCGAGCCATGTCCTCCGCGTAGCGCAGATAGCTCACGCTCTCCGGCGTTGGATCCCGCCGCGGCTCCTCACCAAACCGCCTCGGATACTGCCCGTGCCACACGTCCCAGTTGTGACGATCGCCCTCCGCCATGCTGTTGTGGTCGTCGCCGCCGTATGGTGTGCCCGGCCAGTAGGGTGTCTGCCCGTCCACCTCCGCCACCACCCGTGGCAGCACCTCGTCGTAGTACAGCGCACCGTAGGCCGGGAGCGAAGTCGCGTCCCAGTTGCGCATGTCGTGGATCCACTGGTTCTCGTTGTTCCCGCACCACAGCGCGAGGCTCGGCCGTCCCCGCAGCCGGCGCACCTGGTACCGCGCCTCCGCCTCCACCTCGTACGCAAAGGCCGGGTCCTCCGGGTACGTCGCGCACGCAAACATGAAATCCTGCCACACCAGGATTCCCAGGGCATCACACGCGTCGTAGAACCCGTCGTGCTCGTAGATGCCGCCGCCCCAGATCCGCAGCATGTTCATGTTGGCGTCCCGCGCCGCCCCGATCAGCGACGCGTACCGCTCGGGCGGAATCGCTCCCACGAACGAGTCGCACGGTATCCAGTTCGCCCCCTTGCAAAACAGCGGTACACCATTGAGCACGAAGCGGAAGAAGCGCGTCCCGCGTTCATCAGGATCCGGACGCTGGTCAAGCTCCAGCGTTCTGATACCAACTAACGTGACGGACCTGTCCACCTCAACGCCGCCCGCCGTCAGCACCACTGTCAGCTCGTAGCGGTCCGGCGCCCCCAGATCGTGCGTCCACCACAGCCGCGGCCGGTCCACCGTCAGGTACGCCGTCGCTCCTTCGTCCGAGCCCGCGGCAGCGCTTGCCACCACGTCCCCCTCCGGGGACCGAAGCTCGATGCGCGACTCCAGCGCACCACCCGTCGCCAGCCGCTCAACGTCCACCCGCACCGCCACCAGCGCCTGCGACCGGTCGCGGCTCAGCTCCATCGTCCGGAGCTGCGTGCCGAGGATCCGTGCCACGCGGACGCGTCGCAGCTTAACCGGGCGCCAGAAACCCACGGTAGGCAGGCGCGGCCCCCAATCCCAGCCAAAGCCAAACTGCGCTTTGCGCATGGGCGAGCGCTCCGGATTGCGCCCCCACTGGCTCCAGTCCTCCTTCGGTGCGTGATCCAGCGGACGATCGAAGCACACAGCCACCGTGTGCACCGCCCCAGGACGCAATCGATTCGTCACATCGAGCTCAGACGGCCGGAACATGTTCCCGTGGCTGCCCAGGCGCTCGTCATCCAGCCACACCGTGGCAAAGGTATCCAGCCCGTGGAAGACCAGCAGCAAACGCTCGTCTCCGCCTGGCGCATCAACCGGGGCGTCGATCTGGCAGCGGAACCACCACTCGCGGTCCTCAATCCAGGCGCATGCCAGCTCATTCTGGCCGTAGAACGGGTCTGGAATCCGCCCGGCCGCCACGAGTGCCTGGTGAAGATCCCCCGGGCACGGCACCGTCACCCAGCCAGCGGTATCGCAGTCAGCCGCGGCCGCCCCCGCCGCCAACCCCGCGCCAGGCTCGAAGTCGCACGCAAGCCAGGAATCGAACACGGCCGCCAGTATACCCAGCGGCCTCGCCGAGTCGGTCCGCCGCGGTAGCCATCCGCCTCAGCGGTCGCGAACCTGGCATGACAGCCAGGTTCCAGACGGCGCGCCCGCCTGCAAGGTCCCGGCGCTCGGTGCGACGGCGCTCCCACGGATACCGCGCGCGACTCTGCGAAGGACGGTCGCTGGTCATCCCGAATCGCCAGTCTGTCCCGTTATCCCCGGTGAGCACGTGACCGCGGCAAGTCGTGCGCGCTCAGTCGGGTCGTCGCGTGGCGCCGCCTACCGAGCACAAGACTAGCGCTCGCGGGGACACACGTTGCGCATCATCATCTTCGGGCACGCGCTGCTCTCAATCGGCCGGATCGCCCTCATCATTCTGGCACTCGGCGGCGAGGACCAGAAACAGCTAGATAAGCTGATGAGCATGGCGCTCACGGGGTTGACCGCGCTGGCGGCCGCCTTTGCCGCGCGCCAGACGGCTCGGGAGGGATCCTCGCGCGCCTGGGCCCTGCTCGCGTGCGGCGCCGTCGCGAACTTCTGTGGCGACTCACTCTATCTCCTCGTTGGCATCACCTCCGGTGATACGCCATTTCCGTCCATCGCCGATGCCGCATACCTCCTGTACTACCCGTTCATCCTCGCCGGCCTCCTCGCCTTCCCGCACCGTCCCGAGAGCGCCAGCGAGCGGCTGAAGTTCTGGCTGGACGCCCTGACCACCCTGGTTGGCGGCGGCCTCCTGTTCTGGTACTTCCTGATCTTCCCCATCGCTGACTCACAGGAGACCAGCGATCTCGCCGCGTTCGTGGCGGTGGCCTACCCGGTCGCGGATCTCGTGCTGATTCTGGGCGTAGCAAGCGTGGCACTCCGCGCCAGCGTCTCACTGAGCCGAACGATGTTCGGCCTCCTCGGTGGATCGATCGTTGCCTTCCTGATCGCTGACGTGGCGTACGGCAACCTGAACCTCACCGGCCAGTACGTAGCCGGCGAGCCGATCACCCTCCTGGCCGAAGCACCCTATCAGATCTCGTACCTGCTCCTATCGGTTGCCGCGTTTCTAGCCGTACGCCGAGCCGCGAGACGAGACCGACCATCCTCCCAGGTTCCCGACCGCCTTCCCGCCGTCAATTCGCTCCCCTACGTAGCGGTGCTCGTCGGGTACTCGCTGCTCGTCTGGGCATCGTTCGGAGACGTCTCCAATGGCCTCCGTGGGCTGATCGTGGGCGCCGTGCTGATGACCGGCCTCGTGCTCGCACGTCAGATCGCGGCGGTTCGGGAGAACTCGCGCCTCTTGACCGAGCACGTCGCACGCCGAACGGAGGCCAGATTCCGGTCCCTGGTCCAGCATGCCTCGGACGTCATCACAGTCATCGATGCGGCCGGCTACATCACCTTTCAGTCGGACTCAGTGGCCAGGATCTTCGGCTACACGCCGCACCAGCTCACGGGCCTCAGGTTCATCGACCTTGTCCACGCCGATGACCGGGATCGCGCACGCGAATTCCTGCAGGAACGCCTGCGCAGCGCGGACGTCGCCAGCGGCATCGAATGGCGCCTCCGGCACAGCGACGGGCGCTGGCGCCAGGTGTTCACCGTCGTGGCGAGCCTCGTCGACGATCCCGACGTCAACGGGATTGTCCTCACCAGCCGGGACGACACGGAACGATTCAATCTGGCGGAACAGCTCCGCCACCAGGCTTTCCACGACGCGCTGACCGGCCTCGCAAACCGGGCCCTGTTCGAGAACCGACTCGATCATGCGCTGGCCCGAGCCGCGCGCAACGGCTCGGCCGTCGCGGTCATGTTCCTGGACCTCGACCACTTCAAGACCATCAACGACAGTCTCGGGCACGCAGCCGGCGACACTGTCCTGACGGTCCTCGGACAGCGCCTGCGTCGAATCGTACGCGAGTCCGATACCCTTGCCCGCTTCGGCGGAGACGAGTTCGCCATCTTGCTGGACGACGGCGTGTCCGGCGATCGCTGCGTGGCGATCGCCGAGCGCTGCATACACGCATGCCGCGAGCCCATCCTGATCCACGACCGCGAGGTCACCACGGGCTGCAGCATCGGCATCGCGCTCAGTGAGTCCGGTCTCAACGCCGCCGCCGAGATCATGCGAGACGCCGACCTCGCCATGTACTCCGGCAAGACAAACGGCCGGGGCCGGTACGAGATCTACGAGCCCACCATGCACGCACGAGTCGTCGAGCAGCTCGAGCTCGAGGCCGACCTGCGAGGCGCCATCGAGCGGGAGGAGTTCGTAGTCCACTACCAGCCCATCATCGCGCTGGAGTCCGGCCAGATCACAGGCGTCGAGGCACTCGTTCGCTGGCAGCACCCCACCCGCGGGCTGCTCGCGCCCGCCGCGTTCATCCCGCGGGCTGAAGAGACCGGATTGATTGTGCCCATCGGGTTTCAGGTGCTGCGCCGAGCTTGCCTCGACGCCAAAGCCTGGCACCTCGACGTCCCAGGAGACCACCCGCTACGCGTCTCCATCAACCTCTCGATCCGCCAACTCGAACACTCCGGGTGCTTCGAGGAGGTCGCCAGCGCGATTCGCGACAGCCAGGTCGATCCATCGTCCATCGTCCTCGAGGTCACCGAGAGCTTCATGATGCGGGATCCGCGCAGCGCAATTGATCGGCTCCACGAGCTGAAGACGCTGGGCGTCCACGTCGCGCTCGACGACTTCGGTACCGGGTTCTCCTCGCTCAGCTACCTCCAGCAGATGTGCGTAGACATCATCAAGATCGACCGTGCCTTTGTGAACGGGATGCTCACCAGTGACCGAGACGCGTCGCTCGTCGACGCGATCATGGCGCTCGGCGCCAGCCTCAAGCTCGAAATCGTGGCGGAGGGCATCGAGCTAGCCGAGCAGGCGGACCGGCTCCGCCAGCTCGGCTGCCACTACGGGCAGGGCTACTTCCTAGGGCGCCCCAGAGAACACCAGATCATCTCGGCACTGCTCGTCGAGCAGTTCGCCCGACAGCTCGGCCTGGAGCTGCTGCCTCACCCGGCCAACACGGTAGTCAAAGCAGTCGCCTAGCCAGCCACCCGTCAGACCAACGCGTTCGGACGGAGTCCCCGCCTGAGCCAGCTACCGTGCTAGGGCCGGGACCGCCGCCCACGCCTCCGCCAGGTCCGCGGCGTTCACCACCACGCCAAAGTGGTCGTTCATGTTTCGCAGCGTTGCCGCGTGCTTCTCCGCGCTGTAGGCCGCGGAGCAATCATCCACGAAGACCACGTGGTAGTCCCGCATGTAGGCGTCTCGCGCCGTAGACTCCACGCACACATTCGTCGCCACACCAGTCAGGACCACGGACGTGATCCCGCGAGACCGCAGGATCAGCTCAAGGTCAGTGTCCACAAAGGCGCTGTACCGGTGCTTCGTCACGACGGGCTCTCCCGCCGCGGGTTCCACCTGATACAGCCCCGCCCCCCAGCTACCCTCCTGACAGATCTGCACCGATCCGGGCCGAGTCCGCATTCGATGGTCCGTCGCCGCCCGCGAGACTGTGTGCTCCGTGTGAATCATCTTCACCCAGATCACCGTGGTCCCCGCCCGCCGTGCATCATCCACCAGTCCGACCAGCGTCGGCACCATCTCCTGCGCCGCGCTCACATCGTTGCCCGCCGCCACCAACGGGCTTTCAGAGTGACAGAAGTCATTCTGTACGTCCACCACGATCAATGCCGTAGATCGCGGGTCCACACGCTCGGGAAGACTCAGCACCGTCGAGGCAGTCATCACATCGCTCCTTCTTGTTTCTCGCGCCTATCTCTCGCCCTAGTCTCTCATCGTCAGTTCGCGGCCGCTCTCACGCCCGACCCAGCACCACATCGCAGCGGATCGCGCGGTCGTTGCCCAGCTCCGTGAGTAGCGGTACCGTCGTCCAGCAACGTTCCAGCGCGTACGCACACCGCGGCGCAAACGCGCACCGGTCTGGCAGCATCGCCAGGTTCGGCGGCGATCCCGGAATGGCCACCGGCCGCTCCTGCTGGCCTGGCCGCACGTTCGCCGCCAGAAGTCCGCGCGTATAAGGATGCCGCGGCTCGCGCATCAGCTCACGGATCGGCCCGCGCTCAACGATCCGCCCCGCGTACATCACGATCACCTCATCGGCAATCTCTGCCGCCACCGAGATGTCGTGAGTCACCAGGACCACCCCCATGCCGGTGCGATCCCTCAGATCACGGATCAGTGCCAGCACCCGCGCCTGTACCGTCACGTCCAGCGCTGTCGTCGGCTCATCCGCCAGCAGGAGGCTGGGATTGCAGGCCAGCGCCATGGCAATCACGATGCGCTGCCGCATACCGCCACTACACTCAAACGGATACGCTTTCAGGCGCTGCTCCGGAGAGCTGATCTGCACCAGCTCCAGGAGCTGCAGCGCCCGAGCGCGGGCCTCCGCTCGCGTCGCCTTTGTGTGCCGTCGGATGGTCTCTACGATCTGGTCCTCAACCGTGTAGACCGGATCCAGCGCCGTCATCGGGTTCTGGAAAATCATGGAGAGCCAGTCGCCACGTATCCGCTGGCGGGCCTTCGGAGGCATGGTCACCAGGTCCACGCCCCGCATCTCCACGGAGCCCGCGACCGTCGCGTTTGTCGGCTGAATCCCCAGGATCGTCTTGAGCAACATGCTCTTGCCAGACCCTGATTCACCCAGGATCGCCACGATCCGTCCGGCCCCAAGCGAGAAGCTGACGTCATTGACGGCTCGCAGTGTGCCTCCGTGCGCTTTCAGCGTCACCGTGAGTCCGCGCACCCCCAGCAGTCCATCGGCACCCGTCGAAACCCCAGGATCCGGCGTTGGCGCCTCAACCGCCACCGGGCACCTCCGGGAGCGCCGCCGGATAGATGATCGCGGGCTCCGCGTACCGAGCCTCCGGTATCCGCAGCGCCGCCGCGTAGTCTCGAAGCCGGGGATACAGTCGCAGCACCCGCTCCCGGTCCTCCGCGGTCAGCTTCACGCCCGTCCGCGCTGTGATCCCGTCAACCTCGCCCGGCCATCCCCTGTCCAAATCGCTCATGCCGTCACTCCACCGCCAAACGCCGGCGCCTGCCGCACGTGCCAATCCGTGACCCGCTGATACGCGTCACCAACCTTGAATACCATCGGCTCCCCGTACGCCGGCCCCACGATCTGCATGCCTATGGGCATGCCCGCCGTAGAAAAACCAGATGGAATGCTCAGCGACGGCAGTCCCGTCAGGTTCCAGATCGGCGTGAACCCGGGGCTCACGAACATCGAATCCGGATCGTAGCCCTCCATGATCGGCGCCACCGTCAGCATCGTTGGCGTAACGACCGCGTCAACCCGCGGCGTGCCCGCCGTGCCGGTGAACAGCGCCGCGCACTCGGCCTTCACCAGCGAGCGCACTCGCTGGGCCTGCACGTAGTCCGCGCCCGTGTAGTACGCCCCAAGCTGAATGGTCCGGCGGGTGTACTTCCCGTAGAGCTCCGGCCGCGTCTGCAAGTCTGGCTCGTGGTACGTGTACGCCTCAGTGGTCATGGTCACCCGCTGTGCCAGGCGGGCCTCCGCCGCGTGTGGGATGTCCACGTCCACCACGGTCGCGCCCAATCCCGCCAGTGTGTCCACAGCGGCCAGGACACTGGCCTTTACCTCAGTATCTAGCTCTGAGATCTCGAAGAAGTACTGGCGCGGCACGCCAATGGTTACGCCCGCCAGCGCTCCGCCCAGGCCGGCGGTCATATTCGGCACGGGCACGTCCACGGAGCAGGCGTCCAGCGGGTCGTATCCCGCCATCACCTGCAGCATGAGCGCGCAATCTTCGACGGTGCGCGCCATCGGGCCAATGTGGTCCAGGCTGTAGCCCAGGGGAACGCAACCTTCCTTGCTCACCAGCCCAAACGTCTGCTTGATGCCGCTCACACCGCAAAAGGCTGCCGGCCCTCGGATCGAGCCGCCCGTATCCGTTCCCAATCCTCCGAGGATCAGCCCACCAGCCAGCGCGGCGCCCGTTCCGGAGCTTGATCCACCCGGCGTACGCCGAAGGTCCCACGGGTTGCGGGGGATCCGGAACCCGGTGTCCGGATCGGGCCAGCCAATGGCGTATTCGTTCAGCCCCAGCTTACCTAGTGAAACAATACCCGCCGCGCGGAGGCGCTTCACCACGGTCGCGTCTCCGCGCTTGCCCCACGACGGATCCATCACCCGGCTATTGGCCGTGGTCGGCGCATCCTCAGTTGCAATGATGTCCTTGATGCCCATGGGAATCCCGTGCAGCGGACCACGGTCCAGCCCCGCGGCAAGCTCCGCGTCCGCCTTGCGAGCCGCGCTTATCGCCGCCTCGTCAGTGACGGTGATGAATGCGCCAATCGTGTCCTGCGTAGCGTGGATGCGCCGCAGCAGCTCCTCCGTAAGGGCCGCGGACGTCACGCTCCCGTCGCGCAGGGCGCGTCCAGCGGCGGCGATCGTGGTGGGAAGCTCACTCATACCGGTACCTCGCTTAACCGAACAGGCTCGGCAGATTCGTCGGCGTAGAGGTGGCAGGCGACAGCGTGCCCTGCCCTGGGAAATCGCTCAACTGGGCGCTCCACGCAGCAGATCTCCAAAACGGACGGACATCGAGTCCTGAACCTGCACCCGCTCGGCGGATTGAGCGGGCTCGGTAGCTCACCCCCCGTGGGGTCATATTCGGTCCGCTCGTGCGGATCGGTGGACGGCATCGAGGCCAACAAGAGCTGCGTGTACGGGTGCAGCGGGTGCCCGTATAGCTCGCTGGACTCGCAGCTCTCCACCACCTGACCGAGGTACATCACCAGGACGCGATCGCTCATGTACTCCACCACGTTCAGGTCGTGGCTGATGAACACGTAGGTCAGGTGCAGCTCGGACTGCAGGTCCTTCAGCAGGTTCAACACCTGCGCCTGGATGGACTTGTCCAGGGCCGACACCGGCTCGTCGCACACGATCAGCTTGGGTTCCAGCGCCAGCGCCCGTGCAATATTCACGCGCTGGAGCTGCCCGCCGCTCATCTGATGCGGAAAGTACGAAGCGTGGTTCGCGTGGAGCCCCACCATCCGTAGCAGCTCCGCCGTGCGCTCGCGAACCACGTCAGACGGGACACCGTGCGCCTTCAGCGGAAAGCCAACCGTGTCGCCAATCGACATCCGTGGATTGACCGAAGAGTACGGGTCCTGGAACACCATCTGGATGTCCCGGCTCCGCTGCTTTCTGTCAAGACCGCCCGCGCCGAACAGTTCCCTCCCGTCAAAAACCACCCGCCCTGCGTCGATCCGGATGAGACCTAGGATGAGTCGGGCCGTGGTGGACTTTCCACACCCGGACTCCCCCACGATCCCCAGCGTCTCGCCGCGCCGTAGCTCAAAGGACACCCGGTCCACCGCGGACACCGCCGCCCTGCGCCGAAACCCCAGCCGCACCGGGAATGACTTCTCAAGATCAACCACCGATAGCAACGGTGTCCCCGTGGCCCCGGATGTCAGATCGCCTGCAGTTGCAGCCATACCCCGCATCACGTCAAGCCCGCCGCACATCGAGCGCGTCGCGCATCGAGGTGCTCAGCACGTTGAACGCCACGGACGTGGCAAAGATGAAGAACCCCGGCAACGCGACCACGGCCGGCTGGGTGTAGACGGAAGGCCGCAGGCTGTTCAACATCGCACCCCATTCCGGCGTCGGTGGCGCCGATCCCAGCCCAATGAAACTCAGGCCAGACGCAATCAGAATGCTCAGTCCCACCAGGCTCGACGCGTACACGAAGATCGGGCTGAAGATGTTGGGAAGTACCTGATCCACGATCACCCGCAGTGGGTGCGCGCCGCTGATCCGCGCCGCCTCGATGTACTCCTGCACGTTCACCTGCCGCGTCGCGGACTCCGCCACGCGTGACACCGGCGGGATGAACACGATGCTCAGCGCGACGATCGAGCTAGTGATGCCGGCTCCCAGCGAGGCCGCGATAGCGATCGCCAGCAGTAGCGCCGGGAACGCGTAAGACATGTCCATGATCCGCATCAGGATCGCCCCGCCCGTCTTGCCCACGTACGCTGCCACCGCCCCAATCAGCGTACCCATGAAGGTCGCCACCACAATCGGGACCACTCCAGCCAGCAGCGACAGCCGCCCGCCGTGCAGCAACCGAGTCAGCAGGTCCCGCCCCTGCTCGTCCGTGCCCAGCGGATGCCCCGCCGTCCCGATCGGCCGCAAGCGGGCACCAACGTCCCCCACGATCGGATCGTAGGGCGAGACCAACGGCGCCGCCGCGGACGCCAGCGCGATAAGCACCACAGCACCCAGCGCCACCAGGGCAACGCGGTCTGCTACAAGGCGGCGCGTGACCTCCTGATAGTAGCTGCGCGGCACCACCGCTTCACTCTCTTCACGCCAGGTGGCCAGCTCAACCGGTAGTGCGGAAACAGTCATGCAGACCTCCCTACAGCGCGCGTCGAAGACGCGGATTCACCAGCGCCTGGAGCACGTCGATCAACAGGTTCGCCGTGACGAACGTCACCGCGATAACCAGCACGGATGCCTGGATTAGCCTCAGGTCGCGCGTCGAGATGGACTGGAAGATCAGTTGGCCCAGACCCGGCCAGGAGAAGATCGTCTCCACTAGCACGGAGCCGCCCAGCAGGAAGCCCACCTGGAGGCCCGCCACCGTCATGATCGGCGGAGCCGCGTTCACCAGGACGTGGCGCAGGATCTGCAGGTCGCTCAGTCCCTTCGCCCGCAGCAGCATCACAAAGTCTTCCCCAAACGTCTCCAGAATGCTCGACCGCGTCATCCGCGCGATCAGGCCCGTGGAGACCGCCGCCGTCGCCAGCGACGGCATCAAGAGGTGGGCAAGCAAGTCCAGCAACCCACCCTCCGGGCCGTACATTCCAGCCGCCGGCAGCCACTGCAGCGTCGCCGAGAACGCGATGATCAGCAGGATCGCCAGCCAGTAATTCGGAACACTCAAGCCCACCATTGCGAACCCAGAGACCGCACGGTCCAGCGGGCCGCCCGGGCGCAACGCCGCCGCCAGCCCAAGTCCTACACCCGCCGCGATACCGATCGTCGCCGCAGCCGCGGCCAGGATGACCGTGTTCCCAAACGCCGTCCAGACCAGCTCAGCGATCGGGCGCCTCCGCGAGAAGGACCAGCCAAGGTCCCCCTGCAGCACGTTACCCATCCACGTCACGTACTGCACCGGCAGCGGATCTGACAGCCCCATCCGCTGCGCCAGCTCCTCCCGGTCCTTCTGCGTCGCGTCCGGTGCCAGGAGACCCGCCAACGGGTCCCCCGGCAGCACATTCAGCAGCAAGAAGATCACGATGGACACCCCGAGCAGCGACGGCGGCATCATCGCCACCCTGCGCAGAATCACCATCAGCATGGCTACTTGCTCACCCAGACGTTCTTCAGGTCTGCAAACCAGGACTGCGGCTGGATGAACCCGCGCACCTTGGGAGAGAGCACCCGCAGGTTCAAGTCATGTACCACGAAGATCGTCGCGCCTTCCTCAGCCTGCACGCCCATCGCCTGGCGAAATAGCGCGTCCTGCTTCGCCTGGTCGAACTCCTCAACCCCCGCGTTTGCCAGCTTCTCGAACTCATCAACCGTCCAGGCTGACGCGTTGCAGCAGCCAGACGGCGGGATGCGTGACTTCAGGAAGTTCATCACTGATGTCGGGGCCAGCGACCCCACTGAGAAAAACATCCCGTTGAACTTCCGCGTATCGGGCGAGACCATGCTCGCGCGGTACAGCGTCAGGATGTTGTTCCACTCCAGCGGCGTGATCTTCATGTCCACGCCCACCGCCTTGAAGTTCGCCTGGAGCAGCTCCATCATCGGGCCCGGCCACATATTTCCCGAGCCGCCGGTGGGATACGCCATGTTGATAGACAGCCCGTTCGGGAAGCCCGCCTCAGCCAGCAGTTGCTTCGCCTTCGCCAGGTCGTAGGTGTAGCGCTTCCCCACGCCCGTGTTGAACCACGGGTGTCCCTCGTACCAGTACTGATGCGCCGGCACGCACAGGCCGTTCAGCAGCCCCGCGCACATCTTGTCCCGGTCCACGGCGTACTGCAGGGCCTGCCGCACCTTCGGGTTGTCAAACGGCGGGTCAACCGGGTTCAGGAACAGCAGAATGGTGTGTGGATACTGCTTCAGGAGCACGTTGAAGCCACTTGCCCGGAGCTGCTCCACGGAGTCCGGCGGCGGCACCTCCGCCCACTGCACCTCGCCAGACTGTAGCGCCGCCAGCCGCGTCGCCGGGTCCGGCATCGGGCGCAAGATCAGCTTGTCCAGCTTCGGCTTGCCCCCCCAGTACTCCGCGTTCGGCTCCAGCTCCAGCACCTGGCCGTCCACGTACTTCGTGACCTTGAACGGCCCCGTGCCAACGGGCGTCTTGATGTACTCCTTGTTCCCCACCTTCTTGACGGCCGTTGGGCTGGCAACCGTGATGAACGCCATCTCCCAAGGCAGGATCGAGTACGGGTATTTCGTCTTGATCTGGAACGTCTCGGAATCCACCGCGGCGTAGGAATCCACCGCCAGCAGGTTGCTGCGGTTCAGCAGCGAGACGTCCGGATCGTAGAACTCAAACCCCTCCTTCTTGAGCATCCTGTCCAGGTTGAAGATCACCGAGTCCACGGTCAGCTCCGTCCCGTCGTGGAACTTCACGCCCTTACGCAGCTTGAAGGTCCACGTCAGCTTGTCATCGCCAACCTTCCAGCTCTCCGCCAGCCCCGGACCTGGCGCAGGCACCGTGTCCGGCTGATCCAGATTGAAGTTTGCGATCCCGTCGTAAATCTGGTACCCCACGAATCGGCGCCCCTCGAACCCCTCATTCGGCGGCGTGTTCGGATACGGCACGTTGCCGGCAGACATTGCAATGGTCAGCGTGCCGCCCGATCCACCCCGGTCCCTGGCAATCGCCGCGTCGCCAGCAAGCTCGTTGCGCATCGCAATCGTGGAAGCACCCGCCTTCGGCGCAGCCGCCCCGGCCGGTGGCGTGGGACCGGCCGGGCTAGATTTCTCGGGTGGCGCCGCCTGTTGGGGGCTACATGCCGCGGCCATCAAGAACGACGCCAGCAGTGTGACCCGTAACGCATGCAATCGTGGGCGAGCTCTCATCTCGTACTCCAGTACGGAACCCGGAGACCTGGGTCCCAGCAGTCATCAAACTCACGTCACCGTGCTTTCAGCGCCATCCTGGCAGCCGCGGTTCCCATCGCTCGGGGGCGAGGTCTAATGGCTGTCGAACACCTCCTGGTAGGCGTCCAGTCCCGCCTTGATAGCCGCAAGCTCGTCGCGGGTCGGGTGGTCCGGGTCGCGTGCCGGGGGAGAGCTCCAAGCTTGAGCAGCGCCGCCATCAGCAACAGCCGCGCCTTGTTCGCCGTCAAGTTCGTCCCGGACACGTACAGGTACGGCGGATTCCGAGGCACCATGCCCTCCGCGTTGCCGCGCCCCACCTTGACCACCGGCATCCCGCTGCACACCGCCTTGAGCAGCGCCGTCTCAATCGGCCCCGTCAGTGAGCCAAACGGCGCCGAGCCCTCAGCCACGAATCCGGCCAGCGGCGCCTGGCGCAGATTCGCCTCGATCCGCGCCAGGATGTCCACCTCCGACTCCGCCGAAGCCAGTCCGGCGCCCGGCTGGTACCGGCCGCTCTTGACAAACGTCACCGCGGGGATCGCGGTCGGCAGCAGATCACCCGCCGCGTCCTTCACCAGAACCGCGATCGTGCCAATCCCGTCGCCAGCCCGCACCACGCCGGTCACAGCCGCCGGCAGCACTGACAGTCGAACCGCGGAGCCGTGCGTGTGGCGCCGCACGGGCCGATAGGTCAGCACCGGCGGGCCCGGCTGCCCGATGGAGCCACAAATCCCACCATGCCCACCCGTCGTCACGTACCCGCCCGGCCGCGCGTCCGCCTTCTGGACATCGCGGGCAGAGAAGATCATCTCATCGACGATCAGCACGGCGCCCACCGAATCCAGACCGTTCGCATCCCGCCAGATCCCAGACGTGATGTAGTCCACCGAATCCACAATGTTCCGATCGCCATCGTTTGAGAGTGCCCCGTGCGGCCGCTGGGAAGAGTTGCCGCAGATCGGCACCGCCGTATCGATGAGCAAGTTCAACCAGTAGGTCGTCTCATCCACGGACGGGCTGCCCTCCAGCCAGATCGCCCCCTCGTAGGCGCCGGCCGCCATCGTCCGCTGCACCACGTTGGTCAGCCGGGCCAGCGCCCCCATCGGAGGCTCTCCCCGCAGATGGGTCGGCCGGTAGGCCCAGAAATCCTCGTTCATTCGCTCCGGCGTGATGTCGCCAGAGCCAAGGTCCACGCGCTCAGCAGCCGGCAACCCCCGCTTGTAGCCACCGGACGGCGCCGCTCGCACAAAGTCGTACTCAGCCTTGCTAGAGAGCATGCTCGCCAGGCCCGCGGCATCCAGACCCAGTCTGTCGATCTCCTCAAAGATCCGCGCCGCGCTCGGGTAAAACGTCTGGCGGGCCTGCTCCTCGGGAGCCAGCGGAATCGCACATTCCGAATCCCACGGCGTGCCGTCCCGCTGGAACGCCATGTAGGGAAGCCAGTACAGCCCATCCGAGGGCTCCAGCACCGCCCGGTAGACCGGGCGGTCCTCCGTCGAAGTACGCTCCTCGTTGAACTGGCCGCCGGCGTCTACATATCCATCCGGCGGCGCGTAGAGCTCGGCCGCGTCCGCCTCCAGCGGATGCGCGGAGAACTGCTCCACGTACACCGTCACGGGAGCCGCCAGGCGCTGCGGTCGCAGCGCGTCAAATCGCAGCATCCGCCCATCTGGGTCCCGCAGCGGCGGCAGTCCGCGCGCTACACGGGCTTTGTTAGACGTGACGAGCGGCTCGGAGTTTTGGATCGTCGCGGTCGACCCCGAGAACACCGCGATCCTTGGCAGAGAGGTCATGGCATGTCACCCATGCCTCAATGTAGTGAGCCCGCTGAGCCGCGGTCACCGTCGTCCCATACAAACATGCGGGACGCGTTTTGTGCGCCGGCACCAACCCCGCCCCAGGCATACCGCTCCAGACGGGTAGAGCCCTCCGCTGCGCACGGCGGCATGCCCGCCGCCATCACCGGCCCCGACCATCTAGCGGCTGTACGGATCGTACAACCAGCGCCGGCGAGCATTGTGCGAACGTCTCCTACGCGCTGACTTCGCGCCGCGGGTATCGTCGTTCACGGACGCCGCGCCGCCGCACGCGTCGCGCGGCCTTCCCTCCCCACCACACGGCGCCCCCGGGCACGCCGCACTGGCGAACAGGAGCCCCACCCAACGGACCCATGACGACCGTCGAAGACATCTGGAAACGCGCCCTGCCGCCAGAAACGTGGCTCGTCGCGGGTCATGATTCACTCGGCGCGCGAGTCCACGGCGTGAGCCGCCTGCGCGGCCGCCGCCCCGGCTTCGCCGCCCTCCGCCGCGGCGACCTCGCCCTCCTGAGCCTCAGCGGCCTCCGTCGCATCGACGAGCGGATCAGCCTTGCTCGCGCCATCGACCGCCTCGCGGAAGCCGGCGTGGTCGCCCTCGGCATCCAGGGCAGCATGGATCCGCCCGCCCTCACCGCTGCCCAGGGTCACCAGCTCGCCACGCTGCAGCTTCCAGAAGACGTCGAGCTAGCGGACATCGAGACAGATGCAGTCCGCGTCCTCTTGGAAGATCGCGCCGGAGTGCACGACCGCGCCGCTCGAATCACCGCCCAACTCCACGAGCTGCTCCTGCACGGCCACGGCGCCGCTGAGATCGCGCGGCGCCTCGCCGGCCTGGTCGCCAAGACCGTCGTACTGGAAACGGAGTTCGAGCCGCCGCGCGTCTTCAGCCCCCAGGGAGTCGCGCCGCCCGACCTCGCCGCCGAGATCGAGCAAGCGCACGACACCGTGGCCCAGTGGGCAGCAAGCCAGCGCTACTCGCCCGCGGAGCCCCCGTGTGAGCTGCATGACCTCCCCGGCATCTCGCACGCACGCTACGTGGCACCCATCGTCCACGCCCAGCGACTCAGCGGCTTGATCTCCATCGTCGGCGCACGTTCCACGCTAACGGACATCCACCGCATCGTCGCTAGCCGCGCTGCCGCCGCCTGCGCCCTCGCCGTCACCCACGAGCGCGCCATCACGGACGCCGAAGACCGCCTGCAGAGCGACATCATCGCCGAGCTCCTCGGCGAGGAGATCGTGGATCTGCCGGCGTTCGAGCGCCGCGCCAACCGCCTCGGGTTTGAGCTCCATCGGCCCCACCTCGCGTTGGTCATCAAGGTCGCTCCGATCAGTGAGACAACGCTGCGGACGGCTCTGGACCGCGTCTGCCGCGCCGTGGACGCCGCGGCACCCAGATCGCGCGTCTACACGTCACATGATCTGGTCATCGCGCTCGTACCCAGCGAGACCTCTGAGGCCGGGGCACGCCCCCGTGACACTGTCGCGCGCATCGCCGCCGAGCTCTCGGCAGGAACCGATCCGCCAACGCTCTCCATCGGGTCCGCCACGGGCTCCGGCGGGGTCCACCGCGTCCAGGACACCTGCCGCGACGCGTTAGACGCGCTAGACCTGGGCACAAGACTGCTCGGTCCCGGCCGCCACACCCAGCACGACGAGCTCGGCGCCTACCGCCTGCTCTACCGCCTGGACCACGGAGAGGAAGCCCGCCGCTTCACCCGTGCCATGCTGGGCGCCCTCGAAGACTACGATGCCGAACACAACGCGGATCTGCTGGCCACGCTCGAGGCATATCTGGATAGCGGCTGCAGTCCAAGCGATACCTCCAGCCGCCTCCACCTCCACCGAAATACCGTGATGTATCGGCTCCAGCGGATCGCTCAGATCGGCAGCGTGAGACTGGACGACCCTGAGTCACGCTTCGAGGCGCAGCTCGCGCTCCGCCTTCGTCGCATCCTGCGGGTGGCCGGCTCGCGCACCGATCAACCCACCCCCCTCCCGCTGGTCGTCGGGGGAAGGCAACTCTCTGCCGGGGGCCGCGGTGAGATTAAGCGCTTCGCTGAGCGCAGATCCGCCGCGCTTCCCCGGTAGGTAGCGCCCGCGGCCGCACGTCGCGCAGCCGCGGGCACATCGCATCACGCCTGCAGCGTCATCCGGTTCGCCGGCAACTGTCCGTTCGCCAGCACCGTGAACTTCAGCTTGGGGCTGATACCATAGATCCAGTTCTGCTGCGCCACCGGCAGCATCGCCGCCTCGTCCTGGACGATCTTCGCCACCTGCTTCAAAATCCCCTCACGCTTGCCGTTGTCCAGCTCGGCACGCGATGCATCAAGCAGCTTGTCCGTCTCAGGATTGCTGAACAGCGAGAGCCGGCCGCCCGTCTTCACGTAGGCAAAGAGAATTCGGTCCGGATCCACCAGGTCATTCCCTGCTGAGCTGAACCACACGTCCATCGGCGGGTTCTGGACCTCGCGTCCCGCCTTCAGCCACTCCGCCTGCTCGATCAGCTTGAAGTCCACCTTCAAACCAGCCTTGCCAATCATGTTGCCCAGCGCCTCCTGGACCTCGCGGTCCTTGAGCCAGCGGTTCGCGCTGTTGCCAATGATCGTCAGCGGCTTGCCCTCCGCCCCGGCCTCCTTGATCAGCGCCTTGGCCTTTTCCAGGTCGTACGGATGGTCCTTCATGGTCGTGTCGTACCCAAACGTGCTGGGCACGTAGAGCTGCCCGTTTGGCTCGTTCGCGAAGCCGCCCATGATTTGCTTGACGATAGACGGGCGGTCGATCGCGTAGCTCATCGCCAGGCGCACCCGCTTGTCAGCCGTCACCCCGGCCTTCGCGTTCGGCCGCAGGAACATGCACTCCAGCGAGTACTTCGTCAGCACCTGCTCCTTGGGTAGCGTTGCCGCGTCCTCGGGCGAGATGTTCTCAATCAGGTGCGCCTCGCCCGCCTTCAGCGCCGTCATGCGGACGCTGGACTCCTTCCGCGGGCGGTACTCCACCTCCTTGATCGTCGGCTTGGCGTCACCCCAGTAGCCGTCAAACGCCGTCAGCAGGATGCGCTGGCCCTTCGTCCACTCCGTCACCTGGTACGGCCCCGTGCCAATCGGCTTGTCAGCCGCGGATTTCGGATCCGCCTCCGTGGCCTTCGGCGCCAGAAACCCCAGGAACGTGATGCGCCGCGGCAGGATGGGGTCAGGCCCCTTCGTGATCACATCCACCGTGTAGTCATCAACCGCCTCGGCCTTATCGATCGTGTCCAGGAAGCTCAGCACAGAGGCGTTGTTCGCCGGGTCGTTCATGCGCTTGACGGCAAAGACCACCGCGCCTGCGTTGAACACCTCACCGTTGTGGAACTTCACACCCTGGCGCAGTTTGAACCGCGTCTTCGTCTCCCCCATCCGCTCCCAGGACGTTGCCAGGCCCGGCGTCAGCTTCAGGTCGTTGTCGTAAGTCACCAGGCTCTCGATGACGTTGTCAAACACCACGATGCGCGTAGCATTGTTGCTGTCCGTCTGAGCATCCAGGTTCGGCGGGTCGCCGCCGGTCATCAGGACCACCTTGCCGGTCGCCGTTGCCGGCTTTGCAACGGCGGGCGCGGCCGTAGGGGCCGGTGCGGCCGTCGCCAGAGCCGCCGGCGAGTCAGACTTGGCAGAGACGGCCGGCGCCGGTGCAGACGTGGGCTTCTGCGCGGCCGGCGGCGCGGCGGGTGCAGACTGACACGCCGCGCCTAGGCCAGCGGCGATCGCGCCCATCACTCCCAGTCTCAGAGCCTCGCGGCGCGTCACGCCGCGAGCGGCGGTTGCATCATTGAACATGAGCCCTCCCTCGGACCTCGTTCACGCTCGCCCGGGCTCAATCTGCCCGTCGAGCCAGTCAGCAACACAGTTCCGGGCACGCCGCGGGACCGGCGAGCCCTTGGAATCGACGACGTCACATCGAACGCTGCCGTGCGTTCAGTCCCCCACCTCCCTCGAGATACCCCAGATGGTCCAGCGGGGCCATCACTCCTCTGAGGCCCCCCGTCCACGCTGGAACGGATCCACCACCCGCCGCGCGTGCGAGGCCAGCACATTCACGGATAGCACCGTCGCCGCGATCAGCACGCCCGGCAGCGTCACCAGCCAGTTCGCCGTCAGCATGTAGTTCCGGCCCTCCGCCAGCATCAATCCCCAGCTAATCCCCGGCGGCTGCACCCCGAGCCCCAAGAAGCTCAGGGAAGACTCCGCCAGTACCACGCGCGCCAGCTCCAGCACCGCGATCGTCATCAGCGAAGGAATCAGATTCGGAAACACGTGCACCAGCAACACGCGCGGCACCGTCGCACCGATCGTCCGCGCCGCCTCCACAAACTGGTACTGTCGGAGTGACATAGACTGGCCGCGCGCCACCCGCGCGTACACCACCCACGCCCGAAACGTCAGCGCCAACACCAGCGTCACCAGGTTTGGCCCGAGCACCGCCACCACGGTCAACGCCAGCAACAGCGAAGGGAACGCCAGCACCACGTCGATGATCGCAATCAGCACGGAGTCCAGCTTCCCGCCGAAGTAACCCGCCGTCACCCCCAGCGCCGTGCCGATGATCCCCGCCACCAGGATCACAGCTAGCCCCACCACCACGGAGACACGCGCGCCCACGATCACGCGGCTCAAGATATCGCGGCCAAGCTGGTCCGTGCCCAGAAGATGCTCGGCCGTCCCGCGCTCCAGCCACGCCGGCGGCCGCAGCCGCGCCGCAAGCTCCTGATCGGTCGGATCCGCCGGCGTCAGCCACGGGCCAAATACCGCCGCGAAGATCACAACCGCCAGCACCGCCAATCCCGCCACCGCGATAGGGTCACGCCGAATCTCACGCAGCGCCCGCCCGTAAAGCGGAGCCCGCCTGGGCGGCGCAAACGCGCGCGGCACCGCCGCCGGCTGGGCGCTAGCTACAGCCATCGCTCAACCTCTGCTCAGCCGGGGATCAAGGTAGCCGTACAGCAGATCCACAATCACGTTCGCCCCGATCACCACGGTCGCGCTGAACACCACCACCGCCTCGATCACCGGCAGATCGTGACTCTGCAGCGCCTGGATGCCAAGTTGCCCGATGCCCGGCCAGGCAAACACCGTCTCCACCACAATGGTGTATCCAGCCATCAGCTCAGCACACTCCAGCCCCCCCAGCGTCACGATGGGGATGGACGCGTTCTTCAGCCCGTGGCCGTAGAACACCGCCGCCTCGCGCAGCCCCTTCGCGCGCGCCACCGTGATGTGCGGCCGTGCAAGCTCATCCAGCATCGAAGACCGGACAATCTGCGTGATCCGCCCAATCGGCCTCACCGCCAGCGTCAGCGCCGGGAGCACCAGGTGTGACGCCGTCCCGTACCCAGACGTGGGCAGAATCTGCAGCCACGCCGCCGCCCCAACGATGAGGATCAGGCCCAGCCAGAACTCCGCCACCGAGACACCCAGCAGCGTCCCACTGACAATACCTCTATCCAGCCACGATCCCGGCTTCGCCGCCGCCAGCACCCCCAGCGGGATCGCCACCGCCGCGGACACCAGAATCGCCGTGATCGCGAGCTGAAGCGTCGCCGGGATGCGATCGTTGACCAGGTTCAGCGCAGGCGCCCGCTGCCAGTAGGACTCGCCAAACTCCCCGCCAGCCACGTTGCGGAGGAACCGCGCGTACTGCACCAGGATCGAGTCATCCAGGTGCAAAACCTTACGGACGCGCTGGTAATCTTCCTCAGTCGCGTCGATCGGCACCATCAATCGAGCCGGATCCGCGAACGTCCGCGTGACAACGAACACCAGGGTCACCGCCCCCAGCAGAACCAGCGCCGATAGCAACAGCCGCCGGGCCAGATAACGCGGCAAAACTGCTCCCCAACTCCGCCGGTCGCCAGCCTCCGGCGGGCCGAGCACACGGCTCGGCGATCAGCAACGACACGCGCCCCGCCACAGCCTCGTGGGGGGGCGTGCGCACTATCGTACGCTAACGCAATCCGGTTGACAATGCTTGCGCCGACTGTCTCTCAGCGTCACGGGCTCCGCCCCCCACGCGACTGCCGCGATGCCATCCGATCGGCCATGACGCCAATCAGGTCCGATCGCAGCATCACGTCAGACGCCCACAAACGGTCTCGCGCCTCCTCGCGCAGGCGCTCATTACAGGTCACGGCTCCGCCCGTGCCAACCTCGTAACAGCGCGGGGCACCGCCAACCCGCGCCAGATGCGCGATCCGTCCGTCCGTGAAGCTGCCGTCTCGAAACACCACCATCCGTCCGCCATCCGTGGTCAAATCGCGTCCCAGCGCCAGCCCGCCTTCGGCTGACTCTCCCAGCAGGCTCAGGATCGTAGGAGACACGTCCACGTGCCCGCCCACCGTTTCAATCCGGCCCGCGCCCGCAGCGCCCGGCAGGCGGATGATCAGCGGCACGCGCTTCCGCACGTGAAACCGCCAGTATTCGTCCCAGGACGGCAGTCCCAGCAACGTGGCAAGCTCTGGCGGATCGCCCAGAAAACCCTGGTGATCTCCGTACACCACCAGCAGCGAACGGTCCAGCGTGCCAGACGCGCGCAGACGCTCAACGAACTCGCCGAACGCGCCATCAAAATAGTGCACGCTGCTCAGGTACCGGCCCAGCAGCGTACCCTCCAGCGCCCCCAGTCGCAACGCGCGATACGCCGCCGGAAGCTCGTACGGATGGTGGTTCGTCGACGTGAGCAGATAGCCCATGAACGGCTCAGGCCGGGTAGCCAGCACACCCGCCATGTGCTCCAGAAACACGTGATCCGCCAGCCACGGACCAATCATCTCGCCCCGCGGCAAATCGTCCTCAAAGTACGTTCGCTCGAACCCATACGTCGGATGCAGCACGTCCGCGTTCCAGAAATCGCTCGAGGCGGCCACCGCCGCGAACGTCGCGTACCCGCGCCGCCGCAACAAGCCCGGCAAGGCGCGCAGGTCGCTCCGCGCGTGCTGCATCGCCACGAATCCCACTGGTAGCGGGTGCAGCCCCTGCAACACCGAGAACTGCGCATCAGACGTCGTGCCCAGGTGAGTCTGCTCGTGGTAGTTCGGAAAATACAGAGACTCCTGGAGCAGCGCGCTTAGCCGCGGCGTGACCCGCTGGCCATCCAGCACCAGCCCTATGGGGAACGCCTGGAGCGATTCGGCGCTCACCAGGATCACGTTGGCACCCGCGGCGACTCCGGCCAGTTGGGGCGGTCGCTCCCTCGGCAGTTGGACCGCGCGCACCACGTCCTCCACCGCCACCAGGTCTTCCGCGGTCGGGTCCGGCCGCCCCCTGACCTGTTCCGCCAGATCCGCCAGGTGGTATGGCAGCAGGCCCATCGTTGACGCCAGATCAACCCGCTGAAGGGTCACGCTCGTCCTGTTATCCACCGCGCCGGCGGGCCACACCGCGGCACCCACAAGCGTCGTTGCCACACCCACCGCCACGCCAGCCCCAGCCACTCCCAGCCGCCCAGAGCCGGGGATCTCCACCCGGCGTCGCACCCACCGGAGGTAGAGTGGCAGCATCGCCGCGCCCACCAGCAGATCCGCGGCATACGCCGGGTCCGTCCCCCTGAGTATCTGCGGCAGGCTCGGCATCACGTCGCGCAGCATCCTCGGCGTGGTGAAGCTCTGGGCGGACAGCACGTCTCCGTAGAAACGGACGTGCAACAGATCCACCAGTCCCAGCGCCGTCAGCAGGGCCGAAACCACCAGCGCGCAGGCAAATCGCCAGCCGCGCGGGAGCAGCGCGCACGGCGCCACCAGCGCCAGCACCGAGGCAGCCGTTCCGGTGGACGCGCGTGGATTCTCATACAGCGCGCTTGCAAAGCCCACCGTTGGCCTCATCCAGGCGCCTATCGAGCCCTCGTTAGACCACCACTCGCTCGGCGCCATGACACTCTGGTAGGTCAGCTTTGCCCACAACATCACGCCTACCACGGCCAGCGGCCCCAGCTCCATCAACCACCGGCCCGTAAACCACCACCCGCGCATCGGCGCGAAGACTGCAGGGCCGGGCAAGAGCGTGTCAACCCGCGGCGTCACCGCACGCCCATCCCCGCAGCCCGTGCTACCCTACGCCCAACAATCCATCCCGGAGGGGGAGCAAATCGCCCGCTACACAGAAGAGCTCGTCTACGTGGAGACCTCAGATCGGCTGGTACTGGAGGGAGCCGTCATCCGCCCCGCCAGCCAGGCCCGGACCACCGCCCTCATCTGGATCCATGGCCTCACCGGCAAGTTCTACGCCCCGTCGTCGGTTCTCACCGGCCGCGTGCTCGCGGAACGCGGCTACGCCATGATCACCGGCAACAACCGCGGGCACGACTTCGGCACCATGATCCGCGACACTGGTGGAAAGGCTGTGCTCGCCGGCGGTGGCTGGGAGCGGTTCGACGAATCCCCACGAGACGTGCTCGCCTGGATCGACTGTGCTGAACGCCTGGGCTTCAAGCGCGTCGTCTTGCTTGGCCACAGCCTTGGCGGGCTGAAAGTCGTCTACTTCCAGGCGAAGCACCAGGACGCCCGCGTCGCCGGCCTCGTCGCGGCCTCGCCTCCGCTCCGCGCCGGGCATTCAGACCCCGCGCTGCTCGCCCAGGCGGAGATGATGGTGGCGGAAGGACGCGGCAACGACCTGCTCCCTTGGGGCACGTCGCCCGCCGGCGCCGGCACCCACAGCGCCCAGACCTACCTCAACCGCGTCCGCTCCAACATCGACGTGTACGGCCACGACACGCCCGACCCGCCGGTGGCGCAGATCCGCTGCCCCATCCTCGCCATCTATGGGACCAACGAAGCCTGGGTTGGATCCGCGCCAGACCTGGACGTCATAGAGCGAAACGCCACCTCCGCCCCGCGCGTGCAGAAGACCATGATCGAGGGGGCGGACCACATCTACACGGACAAGCAGCCGGAGCTCGCGAAAATCCTCGCTGATTGGATGGACACGCTGGGCTGACCCCACCTCCGTCCGCCACAGCCTCCCCCAATGAAAAGCGGCCCCCTCAACATGAGGGGGCCGCTCGTGTATCGCGCGTTGCGCGCTACGACTTGTAGAAGAACGTCATCGTCCGTGAGATCGCGGGCGTCTTCCCATCTGGGCTGCTGTAGTTCCGGGCCGGGATGTTGCCCAGGTTGTTCTTGAAGATTCGGACGCCACCCACTGCCGGCCCAAGTCCAATCACGCCAATCGTGTAGACCTGATCCGCGGCAATCGCCCAGATCTCCTTGCCCAGCTTGATCTGCTCCTCCTCCGGTACGCCAAACGCCTTCCGGAAGTTGTCGTAGATCTTCTTGAGGTCGGCCACCTCAGGCGCCGGCTCCTTGCCCTTCTGCCCGTTGGACTGGAACCAGTCCGCGTACAACGATCCGTTGCCGCCGGTCCCGTCATACGGGAACACGTGGGTGGGGAATGTAAACAGGTGCTCGCTGCCGTCGTTCTGCCAGGCGTAGAGCATGTTCTCGTTGTTGATGTTCCGCTTCTGACCCAGCGACCGCTCGACCTCGTTGACCACCAGGTCAATGCCAATCTTCTTCCACTGGTCGCGGATCATCTCACTGATGCGCGTGAACTGCACGAACTGTCCGCCAAACGTCTGGACCTCGATTCGCACACGCTGCCCGTTGTCGCTCCGCAGGCGGTAGCCCTCGCCGTCCTTCTTGGTGATGCCCACCTTATCCAGAAGCTCGTTGGCCTGCTTCAGATCGAACGTGGCCCACTTCTTGCGGTACTCCGGCCCCGGGCTGTACTTGTTGCTCTCTCGCGGCACGAAGGAGCCAGGCGTCCCGGTGCCAAGCCAGAACGCCTCGTTGATCTGGTCGCGGTCGATACCCATGCTGAGGCCGCGACGGAAGTCAACGTTGCGCAGCAGCTTGCCGATCTCCGGATCCGCCTCGTAGCTGAGGTTGACCTTGATGCCCATGTCCGCGCCAAAGTCCGCCGTGTCCAGAACCAGCTTGTAGTTGCCCTTCTGCTGGTTCTCAATGAACACCGGCAGTTTGCCAATGTCCAGGTGGCGCTCCTGCATGTCGTACTCGCCCGCGATCGCCCGCAGGTTCAGCACTTCCAGGTTCTCCGCCAGGGTAAGCTGGATCTTGTCAATGTACGGGAGCTGATTGCCCTGGTTGTCAACCCAGACGCTGTACGGGTTGCGCTCAAACATCCACACCGGTGTGTTATTCGGCTGAACCGTCTTCCACGGGGTCAGCACCGGCAGCTCCGGATTCTGGTGCCAGGCGTTCTTGGCCTTGAAGAACGAGATCCAGCCGTCGAAGCCGCCGGCCTTGATCATCTCGTCGATCTTCTGCTGGCCCGTGTACTTCGGCAGGAACTGCTTCAGGTAGTGCGCCGGCGCCGGCATGCCCACCCCGTTGATGTCGCTCATGAATGAGTGGGCGGAGATGTTCGTGGAGCCTGCCAGGATATTCGGGAAAAAGTAGTACGGCTCGGGGAACACAAACCGCACCGTGGTCTCATCCACCTTCTCGAGCTTCCCGGGCTTGCCGTTGATCGTGAACGTGGGATGGATGGTCGGGTTGAGGTCCTTGTTCAGCAGCAGGTCCTCGTACCAGAAGACAAAGTCGTCAGCCGTGAACGGGTTGCCGTCGGACCACTTGTGACCCTTGCGGAGCTTGATCTCCGTGACCTTGCCCCCGTCCAGAAGCTGGAAGCTCTTGGCGATGTTCGGGACGATCTTGTCGCCCGTGTAGTCCCAGAACAGGATGTGGTCCGGACCGCTCGCGGAGCGGAAGCCGTTCCAGTAGTCCGCCGGCCCGGTGAACCCGCGCCGCCAGGTGCCACCGTACTTGCCGATCTCGTGGACCGGCTTGACCACGATTGGCTCGGAGCCCACCCGCTGCTCAACCGGCGGCAGCTTGCCCGCCTTGACCAGCTCCGCGAGCTGCGGCGCTTCCTTGAACGACTTCGGGATGGCGGCCGGATCCGTGAGGATCTCGGGGCCCTCCAGCTTCCCAATGAGCTGGGAGCCAATCGGCGCGTCCGGCTTCGCGTCTGGCTTGGCGGCCGCCGCCGGGGCGGCGGGCTTGGCGGCATCGGCCGGCTTCGCGGCTTCCGCTGGCTTCGCTGCTTCCGCTGGCTTCGCGGCGTCGGCCGGCTTCGGTGCATCCGCGGGCTTCGCGGGCGCCGGTGCGCTTGCAGGAGCACACGCGGCAAGCAGGCTCGTCCCTGCAACGGCAAGACTCACGCGCAAGAACTGCCGCCGAGGCAGCATCGGCAATCGAGACATTCCTACCCCTCCGGTGGAGACGTTGGTCCCTTCCCGCGCATCGTCGCGCGGCCCTAGCAACGTCAGTGTATGGAACTTGTGGCTCCCCCGTCGAGCGGAGTGCGCTCGCCCGCCCATGCCACGCCCCTATCAAGGACCCCGGACCACGTGTGGTACGATCGAACACCTCAGGAGGGACCATTCGTGGAGTACCGAATCTTCGGTCGCACCGGGCTGCGCGTCTCGGCGATCGGACTGGGCACCGGCGGTGCCAGCATGCTCGGGCAGGCCTACGGTCATTCAATTGAAGACGCAACACGGCATGTCCGGCGGGCGCTGGACCTGGGCATCAACTACATCGACACCGCTGCCGGCTACAAGGACAGCGAGGCCATGCTCGGCCAGGCCCTCGCCGGCGTGGCCAGAGACTCCTACATCCTGTCCACCAAGTTCTGGCCCGAGCGCAACGGCGTCTACGCCTCCGCTGAGGATGTAGCCGCGTCCATTGACCGCAGCCTGCAGAAGCTCCAGACGGACTTCGTGGACATCTTCTACCTCCACGGCGTCTCGCCCGCCGCCTACCCCCGTAGCGTAGAGCTGTACTCAGCCACGCTAGAGAAGGCGCGCGCAGACGGCAAAGTCAAGTTCCTCGGCATGAGCGAGCAGTACGGCTCAGACTATCACCACGAGATGGTTCAGCTCATGGCCCAGAATCCGCTCTTTGACGCCGCCATGATCGGCTACAACGTCGTCGGCCCGGCCGCCGCCATCAAGGCCCTTCCCGCGATGAAAGAGCAGAACGTTGGCGTGGCCATCATGTGCGCCATCCGCAAGGTCATCGCCCGTCCGGAAGAGCTCACCACCCTCATCGACTCCTGGAAGGCTGAGGGTATCCTGGCAGCGGACGCGGTCCCCAGTGACGCCCCGCTGGACTGGCTCCTTGGCAATGGGTGTGACGCCGTGGCGGATGCCGCCTACAAGTTCGCCGCCGCCCACCCGGCCGTGAGCACCGTCCTGACCGGCACCGCCAACACCCACCACCTGGAGCAAAACGTGGCTGCCGTGCTCGGCCCAGGCCTCCGCCCAGAGTTGGTCAAACGCGCCATGGATGTCTTCGCACCCATCGCCCGAAACATCTAGCGCACGGCCGTGGCCGCGCCGCCCGTCGCGCCCACCCGGGTGCAAGCTACAGCCGCCAGAGGAGGAGATACGTGGCAACATTCGTGATCGTCCATGGCGCCTGGGGTGGCGCCTGGGCCTGGAACCGGTCCGTTGTCCCAAGCCTGCGCAAGCGCGGACACGACGTGTTCCCGGTCACCCTCACCGGGCTCGGCGAGCGCTCCCACCTCGCCTCGCGGGACGTCGACCTGGACACCCACATCCAGGATGTCGTGAACGTCCTCTTCTACGAGGATCTCTCAGACGTCATCCTGGTAGGCCACTCCTACGCCGGCAACGTCATCACCGGTGTGGCAGACCGCTGTCCAGATAGGCTCCGCCAGCTCATCTACCTGGATGCCGCCGTGCCCCGGGGCGGCGAAGCCAGCGTGGACGGTTGGCCTGGTCGCCGTCAGCAGGTGGTTGACGTTGCAAACCGCGAAGGAGACGGTTGGCGGGTTCCGCCGGGCGCCGTGCCCCCCGACCAGCCCGCGGAGATCACGGAGTGGGCTCGCCCCCGCCGAACGCCACATCCGCTCAAGACCATGACCCAGCCCCTCATCCTGCAGCGGGGTGAGACCACGCTCCCTCGCGCGTATGTCTACTGCACGCTGGACAAGCAGCCGGGCAGCGCCCAGGCCGCCCGGGCAGAGCGCGTCCGCAATGACCCGCGCTGGAAATATTTTGAGCTGAACACCGGCCATAACTTGCACTACACCGCGCCAGTAGAGACGGTAGAGCTCCTGTGCAAGCTGGCGGAGCAGTAGAGGACAGCGTGCGCCCCCCGGAGGCTCGGGCCGAGCCAACGGGGGCGTTCGCCCCGCTCCAGTCCAGCGCCTACCGCTACCTCTTCGTCGGCACCGCGCTGACGATGACCGGCAATTTTATGCAGCAGGTGGCGCAAGGCTGGCTGGTCTACGATCTGACCGACTCTCCCACCTGGCTCGGCATCGCGTCCTTCGCCCGCGGTATCCCCATGCTCTTCCTGGCGCCGCTCGCCGGAGTGCTGGTAGACCGGTTCGATCGCAGCACCGTCCTCGCCTGGGGACAGGGACTCACCGCGCTCGTTGCCTTCGTGCTCGCCGGACTCATCGCATCCGGGATCATCCAGCCGTGGCACGTCGTGGCCACCGCGTTCGTCGGCGGGAGCCTCTTCGTGCTCATCATCCCCGCCCGTCAGGCGCTCGTCCCGTCGGTCGTCCCGAGAGGTCAGATGGGTTCCGCCATCGCCCTCATGTCCACCGGGCAGAACGCCGGCCGGGTCGTCGGCCCGGCCCTCGCCGGCCTCTCCATCTCACTCGGCGGCACCGCCATGTCCTTCACCGTCCAGGCCATCGGCTTCCTGCTGGCGCTGCTCTGCTCCTTCGGCCTGGGCCCACAGCGGGCTCGCGCCACCTCGCGCTCGCGCTCACCCGCGCAGGACCTGCTTGAGGGCATGCGCTATGTGCTTCGCGATCCTGCCGTACGCCCCCTCATGTCGCTCCAGGCTGTGCCCGCCTTCTTCATCATGCCGTACTCCCAGCTCATCCCCATCTTCGCCCGGGACATCCTGCACGTTGGACCGGAAGGCCTCGGTGCACTCATGACTGCAAACGGCATCGGCGCCATCGCCGGCGCCGCCGTCATGGTATTTGTGTCCACCCGCCGGCAGGGCTGGTTCCTGTTCCTCTCCCTCGCGGCTTTCGGCCTCTCGCTCACCGCCTTCTCAATCAGCGTCTGGATGCCCGCGTCCATCGCCTTGATGGGGCTCATGGGTCTTTCTCAGGCCGTGTATCTCGCCACCAACAACACGCTCGTCCAGTTGGCCACACCGGACGAGCTTCGCGGTCGCGTCATGAGCCTCTACATGATGACGTGGGGCCTCATGCCCCTCGGCTCCCTACCGCAGGGCATTCTCGCGGACCTGTTCGGCGCGCCCATCGTCGGCGCCACCGCCGGCCTGCTCGCGGGCGCCGTCGTGCTGTACGCCGCCATCCGCCTGCCGGCGCTCAGGCGGATGTGAGCCAGCACCGGGCGTCGGCAGATTGACGGCCGCTTATCTGACCACTACCATGCGTCAGAGCACGATGATCCACACCCGTGCCAAGATGTGCCGCCAGCGATGACGCTCCTCCCACTGGCCCGTGCAACGGTGCTCGCCCTACTGGTCTCCCTCATCACCGCCCACGTGGCCCACACCGCCTCGCCGATCATCCAGCTCACCAACAGCGCAGGCGCGGACGTGCGCGCCGTCTGGAGTCCGGATGATTCCCAGATCGCCTTCCAGAGCAATCGCGACGGGCGATACCACATCTACGTCATGAACGCGGACGGCTCCGGTATTCGGCGGCTCACGTCAGGGGACCAGGAGTACCGACACCCAGCCTGGCGGCCAGACGGGCGGGAGATCGCCGCGGACGCCGGAACCGACCTCACGCGCGAAATCGTCACCATCGATCTTGCAACCGGCAGCTCGCGGCCCGTTACCGCGCTCAACAAACTCGCCAGCTTCCCCAGTTGGAGCCCAGACGGCAAGCGACTCAGCTTCTACGCGTACCAGGCCGGCGTGCTGGACGTCTGGACGGTGGACGTGGACGGCTCCAATTCCAGATCCCTCACCCGCGGTTTCGCCACCGAGCAACGGCGAGAGTGCACCTTCGCCTGCCACGCTCCATCCTGGTCGCCAGACGGCCAGAGGCTCGCGCTGTCCACCGCCAATCAGTCCGCCGTCACCACCATCCGTGCAGCAGACGGCCAGGACGCCATCCAGGTTTCTCCCGCGGCGGATGATGGGAAGAGCCACTTCCCCGCATATCTCGCGGACGGGCGAATCACCTACGTCACGGAACACGTCACCCCAGGACGTGCCTGGACGGATCTCTGGATCGCCAGAGACAAGCCCTCCTCAGAGCGCGAGCCGCTGCTCGCCGATATCCAGGCCCAGGGACCCTTCCAGCTCAGCTCCGACCGCTCAAGGCTCCTATTCTCCTCACCGCGGGCCGGAAACTTCGATGTCTTCGTCGTACCGCTAGACGATGGCGGAAAGTCGGCCCTGGCCGCGCGTACACAGGAGTGGCAGCCATCACCGGCTCTCCAGCCGGCGGCCGCGCTCGTCACCCCACCGACCGTCGCAACGGTGCAGCAGGCGCGGCCGCGCGAAGACGCTGTAGAATCGCCCGTCCCGGCGTCGGCCGGCGCGGCCCAGAGCCCCTTCCTCATCATCGGGGGCGTCATCCTGGCGGGTTGGCTGGGAATAGAGGGCGCGCGCTGGCTACGCAGGCGCCGCCGCGCTGGAGCAGACGGAGGTCAACGCTGACTCACATGGATGATCCGTCCCGGCGAGGTTTCGTCAAAGGGGCCGCCGCGGTCGGCGCCTTCATCGCCCTGGATGCCATCGGGGGGCTGGGTCTCGCCGTCGGAACGACACCGCGGACCAAAGCCGCGACGAACGCGGAAGCCGTCATCTTCCCGGATCCCACCCTGTGCATCGGCTGCCTGACCTGCGAAGTCATCTGTTCCCGCGTCCATCGCGAGCAGGGACTGTCCGCCGTGCCCCGCATCCGGATCTTCAACGACCCCGCCGTCAAGGTCAACGCTGAAGTCCAGCGCGCCTACCCGGATCGCGGCACCTTCCACCAGGAGGTCTGCCTGCAGTGCCCCACCGCGGAGTGCCTCTACGTCTGCCCCGTGGACGCTTTTCAGGTGGAGCCGCGCACCGGCGCCCGAATCATCCAGGAAAAATCGTGCGTCTCATGCGGACGGTGCTCAGAGGCCTGTCCCTTCCCCGTGAGCGACCTCACCGAGGCCGCCGCGACCAACCAGATTAGGCTGGGCCAGCAGACCCGCATCACGTACGACCCCGCCATCGACGCCTTCACCAAGTGCGACCTCTGCCATTGGCGACCAGAGGGTCCAGCGTGCGTGGAGCGCTGTCCAATCAACGTCAGGATCAAGCAAGGGGTATTGAAGAGCGATCACCTCTGCCTGGAGGCGCCAAAGTCTGACGTGCCCACCTGGGACCGCCTCCGTGCCGACCAGACCTTCGGAGACAGCCCCGCGAAAGGCAAGGCCTAGCCCCGTGTCCACGCTCAACAGTGAGGCTTCCCCGTGAGCCCCAGAGTGATCCTGTCGCTCGGAATCATCGGCTCGCTCATCGGGGCCGCCGCCGCGGCCGTGCAATCAAACTCCGGCGCCCAGCCATGGGGCCCCACCCTCGCCGCCAATATGATGCTTGCCCGCCTGATCCCGTTCGTGCTCGCCCTCGGGGTCTCGGTCGGCGTCGCTCGCGCGCTACATGCCGCCCGCGCCCCATCGCCAGAGACACCGGCCCGCCTCGCGCCCGGCACCATCGCGCTCCACTGGATCACGGCCATCGGCGTCGTGCTCGATCTCGCCACCGGCGCCTGGCAGTACCTCAAGGGCGTACTGGATGTCTCCTCCCCGGTCCTCATGGCAACCGTGTACCGACTGCACTACTTCGGCGCGATGCTCATCCTCTTCGCAAGCTCCGCCATGCTGACCTACTGGTGGCTACGCCCCGATCGCCCGCTGCTCGTACCGGCCGGACAGCGCATACGCTACCTCCGCGGCCTCGCCCACGAGCTTCCCCGCCCGTTCGGTGCCACGCTGGCCGCTCTCGTCGGCCTCGACATGCGGCGCCAGCCACCGCCCACCGGCCAGTTCACCTACTACCAGTCAATGCTCTCGTTCCCCATCTGGTCAGCCCTGCTCGGCCTGGTCACCATCACCGGCCTGCTGAAGGCCATGCGCTACATCTACCCCATCCCCGGCGACGTGCTCTGGTGGTCAAGCACGCTCCACGTAGCAGCCATGGTGATGATTGGGGTCAAGCTGCTGGACCACATCAGACACGCACTGGAGCCATCTCGCTGGCCCGCCCTCAAGGCCATGTTCACCGGCCGCGTCTCGCGCTCCTACCTGGACCGGACCCATCCCGCATGGGCAAGCGGATCAGACCCCGTCAGCACCGCGCCAACTGAGGCGGCACCGTGAGACACCTCGTCATCCTCATCGCGCTCGTCTGGGCCGCGCTCAACGCCCTCGTGGCCTACACGCTGTTCACGAGCGGCCTGGACCCCAAAGCCGCGGCCAAAGGACTCAGCCAGCAGATGCTCTTGTGGAGCGCCGGCGGAGCGCTGGGCCTGTTCAGTGCGCTGCTCGTCCTCGGCGCGCTTCGCTCCGCCGTCAGCCGCCCCGCTGACTGAGCCGCTACGCGCCGCCCAGCAGCTCCCGCCGACCCAGCCTGCGCGACGTTGGCGGGGCCTGTGGAGCCTGCTCCGCGAGCCACTGGGCGCGCTTTGGGGAGCTCTTCGCTGGATCGCTCAGCACCCCCGCCTCCCTCAGCTCAGCGCCAGCCGTCGTCACCGCGCCCGCCAGCTCCGCGCGGATGTCGTCCAGCTCGTCCACGATCAGATCTATCTCGGACGCCTGTAGACTAAGCAACGTCTTGAGCCGTTCACCCGCGTCCCTGGCCGCCGGCGGCAGGTCGGAGACAACCGCGCCAATGTCAGCGGCATGCAGCGACTTGAAACTGCGGATCTGGCGCATCACACGCCCCAGGCGCGACGCCGCGTGCATCGGCGGAAGCTCGTCCACCGGGGGCGAGCCGTCGTGCTCAGTCAATCCGCTGCGATCCCCGGTAGGTGACAATGTGAGGCGTCGTCCCAGACGCGGCGCGCGGCGCCACGATCCGCTGACCCTCCAGAAGCTCCCGCATGAGCTCGTCAAACGCGAACGCCGCGCCAGACGGCGATGTGACCAACACCTCGACCTCCGCGCCCGCCGCCGTCCGCGCCGCCCCTTCCAGCTCAGGCGGCGCCACAAGGAGGTCTACTTCGGCGGGCAACGCATCCAGCGGCTCCAGCGTCACCTTCACGTCCAGGCCGCTACGCCCCACCAGCCTATCCAGCCGCCGCCACGTCTGCAGCCAGTCGCCCGGCAGGGCTCCCGCGCTGTACACGCACGCCGCCCTCCGGATTACCCGGGGCCCTTCGGCCGCATCGAGCTCCGCCGTGTCCGTCGCCGGATCAGCCACCACGGCCGAAAATTCCTCATGCTCCGGACGCCCGCGCTGCACCGCCTACACCCCTCTCCAATGCCCCTCGGGGCCCAGCCTATACTACCAGCACAGGTGACCTCCATGAATGACAGCGACGCACTAGCGATAGCCGAACGCGCCGCCCGAGCCGGTGGAGCCGCGGCGATGCGCCGGCTAAACGATCCCGGCTACCAGCGATGGAAGGGCAACCGAGACGTCGTCACGGAGTCCATCCTCGAAGTCCAGCGCGAAGTCCTCCAGGTCATCTCAGACGCGTGCCCAGACCACGCCATTCTCGCCGAGGAAGGACCAGAGGATGAGCCCGTCCGCGTAGACTCGGAGCACCTCTGGATCGTAGACCCCATCTGCGGCAGCCTCAACTTCGCCCAGGGCATCCCCCACTTCGCCATCTCCATCGCCTGGCGATCCCGCGGCGCCATCCGCGCCGCCGTCGTGTTCGATCCGTGTCGAGACGAGTTGTTCGCCGCCACCACGGACGGTCCCGCCACGCTCAACGGCCAGTTCATATTTGTTCAGCAGATCTCGGAGGGTCTGGAAGCGTTCGGCAAGGCCGTCATCGCCACGGACCTCCCGTACGATGGAGACCGTCGGATCCTGGCCATGCGCGCCTACAGCCTGTACACAGAGCAAGTCGTGGAGTGCACCGCCATGGGCTCGCCCGCGCTCGGGCTGTGCTACGTCGCCGCCGGCCGCCTGCACGCCTACTGGCACCTTGACTTACGGATCTGGGATGTCGCCGCCGCCAGCCTCATCCTCCAGCGCGCCGGCGGCACCCTCACCGACGCAAACGGTGTGAGCTGGCTCCACTCAGACGGCGGCTACATCGCCAGCAACAGCATCATCCACGGGTGGGTGCTCCGCACCATCACCGCCGTGCTCATGCAGCCCAAGCCAAAGCTCCTATCGCAGGAGCTCGCCGGATCCACCGGCTCGCCGTCTCCAGCCACCGGCTGACTGAGCATGAAACCGCCGCCCCGCGTGGGCGCGGGGCGGCGGTCAAGCGGAAACCTTCAGGCTCAAGCCAGCGCGTTCAGAATCGTCCGCTCCAGCAGTCCTTGGACCACGTCTAGCTTGTAGGCGTTGACGCTCAACGGTCGCGCCACCGTGCGCAGCGTTGACGCCGCCTGTTTGATCGTGGCCTTGACGTCTTTGCCCTTCAGCGCGTCCTCCACGGACCTGGCACGGTACGGCACCGGCGAGACGCCGCCCAGTACGATGCGCCCATCCTTCCAGGAGTTGCCCTCCAACTGGAACGCCACGGCCACCGACACCACCGCGAAGTCGTAGACCTCACGGTCCTTCAGCTTCGTCCACGCCATCTTCGTGCCCGCGGCCGGATTGGGCACGGAGATCTCCAGCATGATCTCGTCCGGTTTCAGCACGTTCTCACGGAGCACGTCCTCGCGCGGCCCAATGAAGTAGTTGTCAAACGGCACCGTCCGCTCACCGCCAGACCCGGCGATCTTCGCCGTCGCATTGAGCGCCAGCATCGCGGTGGCCAGGTCGGACGGGTGCACGATATAGCACAGCTCACCGCCGATGATCGCGTGATAGCGATTGTCGCCGGTGACCGCGAAGCAGAAGTCGCCGCCCTTCTTGTAGCAGTTGAAGTTCTCCCCGCGGAGGAACCAGCAGCGCGGTCGCTGGTTGATATTCCCGCCCACGGTCGCGTAGTTGCGGATCAATGGGGACGCCACGCTCAACGCCGCCTGCGAGAGCAACGGGAACTTCCCGGACACGTCCTTATTCTCGATCAGGTCGGTCAGCGTGGCCGTGGCACCAATCGTCACACCATTGGCGTCCGCCTTGATCGCGTTCAGATTCGGGATGGCCGTCAGGTCGATCAGGGCGTCCGGCAGGGGCATCCCCTTTCCTTCCACCCAGTCCTTCATGACACCGTTCACCAGGTCGCTCCCACCCCCCACGGGGCGCGCCTTGGCACCAAACTTGCCCAGCGCACCTACGGCCTCCGCGACCGTGGTGGGCTCGTGTAGCTCGAAGCCCTTCATAGCGTTGTTACCTCACCTGCTTGAGCGCCGCGAGGAGCTTCTCGCGGGTGATCGGCGTGCTATCCATCCACACCCCGGCGGCGTTGAAGATGGCGGCCGCAACCGCCGGTGCAGGGGGGCCCATCGGCGGCTCACCGATGCCGTGGGCACCGTAAGTACCGTAGTCCTTGGTGCGCTCCACGAAGATAACGTCCGTCTTTCGGGGCGCGTCCTTGATGGAGAGCGCCTTGTACTCCAGCATGTTGGGATTCAGCGGCAGGCCAGTAGCGGCGTCGATCAGCATCTCCTCGTGCAAGACCGCCCCCAGCGCCATCACCACCCCACCCTCGATCTGCTGCTCAAGGGCAAAGGGGTTGAGCGCCCTGCCCACATCATGGGCCGCCACGTAGTTGACCACGGAGATCGCGCCCGTGATCGTGTCCACCTCAACCTCGGCCGCGTGAGCTGCCCAGGCGGTGCGCTCCCACCGCTGGTCCTGCACGCCCACGTACTGACCGACGATCGGCGCGCCCCGGAACTGCATGACCTCAACGAGCGCCAACTTCACATTTGGGTCACTCTTGAGGTTCAGGATGCCGTTCCGAAGTTCAAGCTCGTCCGCCTTGAACTCGCGATTCTCATTCTTCTTCTTGGCGTCGTCAGTAAGCTTCCGCGCCCCCCACTCCAGCACCTGCCGCCGGGCATCCTGCGCCGCCTGGTACATCGCGTACGAGCCGGTGTTGGTCTGGATGCTGCCCGCGGTCACCCCGGTGTCAGTGGTGAAATCGGTGTCAACGTGGGTGGTGATCGTCACCCGCTCCAGCGGGACGCCCAGTGACTCGGCCGCCACCATCGAGACCAGCGTCCGTTGGCCATCGCCGATCTCGTTGCTCGCGGAGAACGCCTGAACGCTGCCGTCGACGTTCACAGCGAGCTGGCCGGAGATGGGGTTCCCACCTCCACCGTGGCTGCACGCGTGCGCCGCCAGGCCAATGCCGTGGAACACCCCCGGGCGCACCTCTTTAGCCCGCGGCGCGTGCCACTTCTGCTTCCAGCCAATCTTGTCCGCCGCCTGGGTAATGCAGTCGCGCAGGCCAAAGTTGCTGAACGGCCGCTTCGTCTCAGGATTCCCCTGATCATTCAGGTTCTTGAGCCGGAGCTCCACCGGATCCATCCCCACGGCCGCCGCCGCCCGCTCCATCATCATCTCCAGAGCGAACGTGCCGTTTGGATGGCTCACGCAGCGATACGGCCCTGACTTGTAGGAGTTGGTGAACACGTCCACCGCCTCCAACTTCAGGTTCGGGATGTTGTAGGTCATCTGCATGTGGAACCACGCACCGTTCGCGGCTCCCGCGCGCTGCGCGCCCACGTTCGCAAAGACCTTGAACTTGCCCCACTGCAGCGAACCGTCTCGGTTCACCCCCAGCTTCATTTCATTGCGGAAAGTCGGCCGGTGTGTTCGGGTCACGAAGTCCTCGGCCCGCGTGTACATCAGCTTGACCGGCCGCCCCGTCATCTTCGCCAGGATCGCCGCGTGCACCTCCGCCAGGTCCACGCCGCTGCGATACCCGTAGCCTGAGCCCATGTAGCCCGGCTGGATGACCCGTATCTTGTTCTGCGGGATCTTCAAGAGCTGGGACATCGCCGCGCGCGTGCCATGCGCGTACTGGCACGTGTACGTCATCACCAGCTTGTCCGTATCCCAGTAGCAGACGGTGGTGGTTGGCTCCAGGGCCAGGTGTTGTTCCGTCGGCTTGGTGAGCACCGCCTCCAGCGTCACCTCGGAACGGGCGCCATCAGGATCGCCGCGAACCAGCGGCGGCGTCACGTTGATGATCGTCCCGTCAAGATTGTTGTTCCACTGCTTCGGGGCCTTCGTGCCCTCCATCATGTCGAGCACGGCCGGCAACACTTCGTACTGCACCTCGATCAGACGCACGGCCTGATCGGCGATGTGCTCGGTCGCCGCGGCAACCACCGCGATAGGCGAGCCTACCTCGAAGACCTCCTCATTGAAGAGAAATCGGTCCGGTGGTCCGGCGCCGATCTTCACATCGGCATACTCCGCGGGCAGATTCCCGCGGTGGAGCACCGCGACCACCCCAGCCAGCGCCTCGGCCTTCTTGGTATCCACGGACCGGACCTTCGCGTGCGGGTGGGGGCTACGCAGCGTCTTCAGGTGCAGCATCCCGGGCATGCTCAGGTGCTCGGTGTACTGCGCCTGCCCCGTCACAATGCCTAGGCCGTGGACCCGTGGGATCTTCTTGCCAATGACCTGGAACTGCTGCGGTTGCGGCTGCACCTGCTGCTGACGCGTTGTCGTGCCTGTCTGGTAGAAGCCCAGCAGGTGGCCGTACTTCCCTAGCACGTCCGCGAGCATCTCGGATTGCTCGGCGGCCATCGTGAGGAACTCCGGATCCTGGCGCAGCGTGTTCCATTCCGACGGTGTCAGCGACGCCGCGTACGCCGGGTCCGTAGCTACTTTGTAGACATCGATCTTCAAAGGCATCTTAGCTTCTCCTTCCTCGAACCCACCGACCTACGGCTTGACCGGATTGCCGATTTCGGCGAGGAAAGTGCGCACCTGCGCTTCAGTGAGCGGTGGGAGCCACGTCACGTTGACCGTACGTTCGGTCCCGGCGACTTCAGCGATGCCCTGGCGCTCCTTCAGCTTCTCAGCGAGCGTATCGAAGAACTCAATCGTGGGCAGCGGCGTCACGAACTCAAACTGCTTGGTCTGCCCACCCGGCACAGGAGCCGCGGCCGCCGCGGGCTTAGGTGCCGTCACCGCCTTGAACGGCGCCGTCCAGTTCACCTTTTCGCCCCGCATCTCAGCCGCTGCCGCCTTCACAGACGAGAAGATCTTGATGTACTCGCCGCAGCGACACACGTTGCCCGCAAGTGCCTCAGCGATCTGCTCATCCGTGGGGCTCTTGTTCGTCTGCAGCAGCGCGTACGTACTCACGATGAAGCCGCGCGTGCAGATGCCGCACTGATAGCCGCCCTCCCACCAGAACGCCTTCTGGATCGGGTGAAGGCCTTCGATGCCCGGGCCACTGGCGATGCCGTTCACCGTCGTGATCTTCTGGCCGCGCCCCAGACGCGCGGTCATCACCCCACAGCCGTTCACGGCCTTGCCGTCCACCAGCACTGCGCATGCACCGCACTGCGCCCGGTCACAGCCCAGGTTCGTCCCGGCCATCCCGAGCTCGTTCACCATCGTCTCCCAGAGACTCTCGCGAACGTCCACCGTCACGTCATGCGGCTTGCCATCGATGTTCAACGTCACGCGACGGTGTGTGAGGGGCAACGTCGTCGCGGCGGACGCCGCCGGCTTTGCCTCGGCCGGCTTTGCTTCCGCCGGCTTCTGCGCGGGCGCCGCGGCCGGGGCTGGCTGGACTGCCGCCGCCGGCGCCCCCGGGGCGGACGGCACCGCCACCGGAGCGGACCGCGTTCCCTGGGCGGCCACGTAGCCCCCCGCTACCACGCCAACGGCCACTGCCCCGGCGCCGGTTCCCACCAGGAAATCCCGGCGCGTCACCATAGGCTTCAGCTGCTCCGGCGCCGCTGACTCATCCGAACCCGTCGACGAGGGCTCGGAACCGGACTGGCGATGGTCGTCCGCCATGACTCCCCTCCCATCTCGCGAGCGGCAAGCCTGGTGGGGCTACACCGCCCGCTACGCTAGGGCCAACTACGCAAAAATGGGGAGCGCACGCTCCCCCGCACGGGCCGATTGTATGACAGTGCCGGCACCGTGTCCACCCCACGTCCGCCACACAGCGCCCCCAGAAGTCGCGGACCAATTCCCGGGGATCCACCCACCCCAGTCCGCTCAACGCACCACCGCAACGATAGGTGCGTCCATTGCGTCACGCTCCGCTCCCCAGCGCGCCAGTCAGGCCAGCGCCCATCGTCTCCTACGGCCGCTGGCGCGCCCGCTCGTACGTCTCCAGGTCGTTCAGGTTCAACAGCACCGCGTCATCGTCCACCGCCACCGTCGAGACCTTATCCATATGCGCCCGCACCACTCCCCGCAGACCCAGAGTCTCTTCACGCACCGCCCGCAGATCGGACAGTAGCGCGCCGCTCACCACCAGTGGGTGCCCCCGTCGCCCGCCATGCACCGGAATCGCCACCAGGCATGGCCCAAGCTCAACCGCCCTGCACAGTTGCTCAACGACCGCCGCCGGACAGGGCTGGTCGATGGACTGGATCACCACCACGCCGGCCGCCCCGCTGATCACCCCAGCACCCAGCCGTACCGAACCGCTTCGACCCGCCTCCAGATCCTGATTCACAACCTGGGTCACACGCACGCCCGGCACGTCGGGGACCGCGCGTCCAACGCGATCCGCCTCCACGCCCAGCACCACCACGATCTCCGAACATCCGGCCGCCGCGAGCTGGCGGACGGCGTACTCAATCAGCGTCCCGCCCACCCACGGCAACAGCGCCTTCGGCGAGCCCATCCGGCTGGACGAACCCGCCGCCAGCAGCAGCGCCCCGCGGCCTTTCCCATCCGATTGCAGCCCCCGGATCTCATCCTTCGTCACGGCGGCCAATCATATCCGCGCACCGCACCCCCCTCAGCGATCCCGCCCGCCGCGGCGGGCGCGGGATTGACCGCGCGCTCCCTACCATCCCATACTCGACGCCATACTCCAGGTAGTGGGAGGGTGCGCAACCGGCCACGGCGCCGCGCGCACCAGTGAGTCACCAGTGTCAGAGCCGACAGCCGTGCCGGGGTTCTTCAACTCGCTGCTCGCCGCCATCAGCGCGGGAGAGCGCGCCTGCGTTGCCACCATCGTCCAGACCCGCGGCAGCTCCCCGCGCGCGGTTGGCACCAGGATGCTCATCCGCCCCGGCGGGTCCGTGGACGGCACCGTCGGTGGTGGCTGCGGTGAAGCAGACGTGCTCCGCGCCGCCAGGGACGTGCTCGACGACGGCCGGCCTCGCCGTGTGATCGTGGATCTCACCGAGGAGATCGCCCTGCACACGGACGGCGTCTGCGGCGGGATCATGGAGATCTACCTGGACTCCTGGGAGCCAGATTCTCCCCAGACCACGTGCACCGTGCGGTCCCTGCTGGAGGCACAGTCCCAGCACCTGGACGCGGTGCTCAGCACCGTCGTGGACTCCACCTCCAGGACGGGCTCCAGAGTGCTCACCGTGGACGGCCGCATCCTGGCGGGCGATCTCGACGACCCCGCGCTCGCCGCCATCATCGCCGCCGACGCAACGGCCATGGCCGCCCAGGGTCGCCCAGGCCTCCGCCAGAGCGTCTCGGCTGCCGACGCCGGCGCTACGCCGTCCCCCGTGCTCGTCTACCACGACGTCATCCTCCCGCGGCCGGAGCTGATCATCGTCGGGGCCGGTCACGTGGCCCAGCCCGTGGCGGACGTTGGACGCCTGCTCGACCTCCGCGTCACCGTCATCGACGACCGGCCACTGTTTGCCAACGCGCGGCGCTTCCCCACCGCCGACCGCATCATTGTTGACGACTTCGAGACCGCCCTGGACTCGCTCCCCATCGGCCCCCGGACCTACGTCGTCCTCGTCACCCGCGGCCACGCCCACGACGTGCGCTCGCTGCGCAAGATCATCCACCGCCCCGCCGCCTACATCGGCATGATCGGTAGCCGGCGCCGCGTCTTCGCCGTCATGAAGCTGCTGCACGACGAAGGCGTCCCGCTTGACACCCTCCTGCGGCTGCACGCCCCAATCGGCATCGATGTGGAGACGGAGACGCCCGGTGAGATCGCGCTCAGCATCGGCGCGGAGATCCTCAAAGTACGTCGCGGCGGTCGTGCCCCCTCCTTGTCAGACCGCACGCGTGAGCAGTATCGCGCCTCCCTCCTGCGCGGCGAGCTTGCCCCGCTCACCTGAGACCATCATCGGCCACCGGCTCGCCGCCGCGCTCATCGCCCCGCTGCTGCTCCTCACCGCGTGCACTGCTCCGCCCGCGCCGCCCACCCGCGCGCCCCTTATCCTCCCCACACCAATGCCAACGCCCGCTCAGAACGCCCCCGCGCTCATCGGCGAAGAGTCAGACGCGGTTGAAGACGCCTTCATCAACGAGGTGGAGCAAGCGACGAGAATGGCAGACGTCATGGCCGGCGCACCCTGCGACCGATTGCGCGACGCACTCTCTCGTGACCCGGCCGCGCTGCCTTCCTTGCGAGCCTACGCCGCCACCCTGAAGAAACTCGCGGATCAGGATCAGTCGCTCGCCGGTCTCGAGCCCCGCCAGGCACTCAGCGCCCTGGACGAATCACTGGCCAGGCTAGCCGCCAGACTCCAGACCTGCGGCGCCCCCGGCTAGCGCTAACGCTTCCTGCAGTCTTCCACGTGTCGCCGACGCGCTAGCCCAGCCTCACTTGAGCTAGCCGCTCCGCCGCCACCATCCGGCCTGGCCGCAGCAGCAGAGCAAACAGCGCCGCGAAGATGCCCCAGAACAGCGTCAAGCCGGCCAGTGAGAGTCCGCGAAACAGCGATACCAGGTCCATCGGCATCCCGACCTCGTCCGGATTGCCCGGAAGCGCCAGGAACACCACCGCGCTGTACACCGCCAGGCACCCCGCGGGTACACCCCATGCACGGATCCCAGACCCGCTCAGTCGCCTCGCCAGTGCCAGGCTCAATGCCGTACCCGCCGTCGCCAGCACCAGCGCCAGCAGGTACAGCCCCTGCCGATAGCCAATCGTGTCCGGGTCCCCCACACCCGGCGGGTTCGCCGGATACTTCAGAAACGGGAACAGTGCCAGAGACCAGTAGCCCGCCGTGACCAGCAGCACTCGCTGCCAGCGTGACCCCGCGCCCGGCAGCCACCCCTGACCCGCCCGGTACACCACGGTCGTCAGCAACGCCCAGACCAGGCCATACAGCACAAACCCGGCGAACAGGCCCACCTTCTGGGCGCGTCGGCTCACCATCGGCTCTTCGTGCTCGCCAGCCGCGGCCGCGTGCTCCTCCTCAATGGCGATCGCTCGATCCATCACCGGCTCAGTCGCCACGGCGTGGAACAGCGCGGCCGAGAGCGAGGCCGCCAGCGCGGCGATCAGCGCCGCCTTGAAAATCGTCCCCAGCGAGTATCCGGTCAACACGTCGGGCTCAGTGGCAGGGGAACCCGGCCGCGTGCCTGGCGTCGTGGATCGCCTCGTGGATCAGGTTCTGATCAAACGCCGCAGCGCCGTGCACCACGCTCAGCAGCAACCCCTGGTCCAGCGCCAGCAAGTACAGACCGAACAGCGCCACGGCCGCCAGAACAACACTCCACCGCTGAGCCCGCAGGGCCGGAGCCATCACCCGCGCCATAGTTCGCCTCCTCACCTCCCGGCGCCTCCGCGCCAGGCCATCGACCGGAAAGCACAAACCCCCGTCTCAACAGCGACGAGGGCTCAACGCGTCAGCGTGGCCAGGGTCCCGTCGCTCGCGGGAGGTCGGCGCTCGGCAGAGTCAGGCATCCTGGCTCGGAGCCCCTGGCCCCATACAGTTGCGGGACAGCGCCGGCCTCGCACCGGCTTCCCCTGATCCCCACCGGGTCTCTTCAATTGTCCCAGCTTGTTGCCGACCGCTGATCACCAGTGGCCAACCGCCAGCATCATACCGCCGCCCAGCCGCCCCGTGCACGCCGCTCGCCCCCGGCCCTCGCCCAGCCGCTATCCTATCGCCGTTTGGAGGAACCGCCCATGGACTACGTCCGCAAGGTTGACTTCGCCGCGCTTGACAAGACCGCGCCCGGCGAGCGCTACACCCAGGTCCTGCTCGGCCACGAGAACGGCGCCAAGACCTGCACCATCAACGCCATCAAGACCCCCGCCGGCGGCGGCTCACCCGCGGGCATGCACGTCCACGACGTGGACCAGATCTTCTATGTCCTCAGCGGCGTCATGAGCATCGAGATCGAAGGCAAGCAGTACGACTGCGGCCCCGGCTCGCTCATCGTCTTCCCCAAGGGCGTCCCGCACCGCAACTGGAACGGCGGCAGCGAGCCCACCGTCCACCTCGCCTTTAACACCCCGCTACCAGACCCCAACGTCCCCTTCGCCCGGTCCGTCTAGAGCACGCTCCCCTTTAGAGCAAAACCGAGAGCAACCCCTGGGGCAACCGCCGCAGACCCAGCACCGCGTTGAGCGCACACTCCGACGCTTCCGCCGATACGACGGGAGCGTCGGAGCGCGCCGACACAACGGCGAGCGCGCTCAAAATCCCGACCCAAATCGCGATAGCCACGAAGCCACGTGGCGCCTGTGCCTTGGCAAAGCATGCCCACCATCCAGCATTCATCGCGGTAGCCCCAGCCCTTGCCCATCCATCGTGCCCCCGAGCCAGACCCTCGCCACCCGGCCTGCCGCCCCGGCGTGGGAGGAGTCCGTCCTCGCGCATACGGGGAGCCTGGTCCGTTCGCCAGACCAATTCAAATGAACGTTTTCGTCAGCCAGACGCCCGCCTACCCAAGAGCCGGCACCTCGCTCTCACCCGCCACGTCCGTAGCGCGGGGCGCTTGCCGCCCGCTTGCCCGATATCCGTCACCTCGCTGCCACCCGGCAAATCCCTAGCGCGGCTGCTCGCCGCCCGCTTGCCCGATCGCCGGCGCCTCGCTGCCACCCGGCACGCCCCTAGCGCGGCTGCTCGCCGCCCGCTTGCCCGATCGCCGGCACCTCGCAAACGCCCGGTCTCGCGCCTCGTCCGGCCGACTCCCGCTCCTCGTCAGCGCGTAGGCGCCGGCGCCACGGTGCTCGCCGGGCTCCGGCTGGCCACCGGCGTGGGGACAACCGGCCCCGGCGTCGCGGCGGGCACCGGCGTCGGCGGCGAGCCACGTTCGCCTGCGGCACCACCGGCAATGAGGGCAACCGCTCCAGCCGGCCCACCTCCGCGTCGCGTCTCTTCACCAGCACTCGGAATCTGAACGGCCGTAGCGCGGGCGCTTGCCGCCCGCTTGTCCAATCGCCGGCGTCTCACCCCCGCCCGTCGGCACCGCGTCCACCTCCGCCGCCTACGACCAGGCCAACCGGCTCGTCCAGGTGGCCTCCGGAAAGGGCTGGTCGCCGCACGTGCCGACCACCCTCACCCATGATGGAGACGGGAAGCGCACCCGGATGCAGGTGGAGAACCACGTGGCGGTGGAGTTCCGCCACTTCGTCTCGGGCGGGTTGCCGATGCTGCTGGACGACGGCAACGACCGTTACGTGTGGGGGCCAAACGGGCTGGCCTACCAGGTGGGCATCGCCCGTCCGCAGCCGTACGTGATGCACGCGGACGGCCAGGGCAACATCCGCGCGATCACGGAAGGGTTGCCTGGGCCAAACCAGCCGGCCATGGTACTGCGCACCATCGCGTTCGACGAGTTCGGCGCGCCGATAGCGGCGCAGACCACCAGCGCGGGCACAGCCCCGCTCAACCAACTCGCGGCTGACGACGGTTCCCCAAACCATCGCCAGCCGCTCGCTCACCTACACCGGCGAGCAGACGGACCCCGACCTCGGCCTGATCAATCTCCGCGCCCGCATGTACGACCCGAACCTGGGCCGGTTCCTCCAGCGGGACTCGTATGGTGTTGATTCTTTCTGAAAACTGACCCACTTTCGCTCTGAAAATTGACCCACCGCTGGGTCAGCAGCCACACCCTCACGGGACGCTCCCGTGAGGAGGACTGGAGGTTGTTGACCATGGAAGATTGGACCGCGATCCGGGGCCTGCACGCCCGCGGCATGAGCATCCGCGCCATTGCCCGCAAGCTGGGTATCGCTCGGAACACCGTGCGCTCGGCGCTTGCTCAGACCCACACCCCACGCTACCAGCGGCCGACCCGCCCCAATGCCAAGCTCGCGTCGTTCGACGAGCAGATTCAGACCTGGTACTTCACCGACGGCTTGATCGGCTCGCGTATCCTGCGTGAGCTCCGGGCCCGTGGCTACTCCGGCTCGGCCAGCGCGCTCTACGCTCGACTCCAGGCGCTGCGTGCCAGCAGGCCAGCCACCGACCCCAGCGCCAAGGCCACCGTCCGCTTCGAGACCGCGCCGGGTCACCAGGCTCAGTTCGACTGGTCTCCCTACACCGTCGAGATCGGCGGCCAGCTCACCAGGGTCATCGTCTTTGGCATGACCCTGGGCTACTCCCGTCGCAAGCACTACACCGCCAACCTCAATGAAACCCAGCCGGCCATCTTCGATGCCATCGAGCACTGCCTGCGCCACTTCGGCGGCGCTCCCAAGGAGCTGCTGGTGGATAACGCCCGCGCGCTCGTGAGTAGCGCGAGTCCTGCCCGCTTCCACTGGAACGCCCAGTTCCTGGAGCTGTGCGGTCACTACCGCGTCACCCCGCGGGCCTGCCAACCGTACCGAGCGCGTACCAAAGGAAAAGTCGAGCGGCCGTTCTTCTACCTGGAGCAGCACTTCATCAAAGGGCGTCGCTTCGCCTCCTTCGCCGACCTGCTCGCCGACCTGGCCACCTTCGAGCGCGATGATCTCGACGTCCGCGTGCACAGCACCACCGGCCAGCGGCCAATCGATCGATTCGCCGAGGAAGCTGCCCTACTCACCCCGCTGCCAGCCCAGCGCTTCGTCGGCTCCCAGGCACTGACCCGTAAGGCCTCTTGGGATTGCATGATCAGCTTCCGCGGCAGCCGCTACTCGGTGCCGTCGTCGTACGCCGGCAAGCACGTCTGGCTGCTGGTGCTCCAAGGGACTCGGCTGATCGTGCTCGACCACGGACGCCAGACGATCGCCGAGCATCCACTGGCCGAGCGGCCAGGCCAGGTCCTGACCCAGCCAGAGCACTACGCGGCGCTGCAGCGTCGCGGCGCGCGGACGCTGGCGCTGCTGAGCCAGGAGTTCACCAGAGCGTTTCCGGAGCAGGCCGGTCTGCTGGATCGGCTGACCGCCCAGTACAAGCAGAACGCGGCCGCGCACCTGCGCACGATCCTGGAGCTGGCAGCGCTCTACGACGCGGCGGCCATGGTGCACGCTTTCGAGCAGGCGACGCACTACAACACGTACTCAGGGCCGTTCATCCGTGGGATCCTGCAGGCCAGCCAGCAGCCGAAGGCCAGCCTGCCGGCGGTGGGGGGCGGGACCGATGGGCGGCTCGGCAGCCACGCCGGGGTGCGGGTGGAGACGGATCTCGGGCGGTACCAGCGGACGCTGGAGGCGGCGCAGTGAGCCCGCGGCGGGTGCCATTCGTGGCGGTGCCACGGGAGGCGGAGAGCGGGACGCTGAAGGGCCAGTTGATGAGCCTGGGGCTGCACAGCATGGCGGAGCACTGCGAGCGTGAGGCCGAGCGGGCGGCGGAGGGGGAGACGACCTATGTGACGTACCTGGCGCGGCTGGTGGAGTTGGAGCTGTCCGAGAAGCTGGATCGGTCGGTGCAGGCGCGGATCAGCCGGGCGCGGTTTCCGATGCAGCGGACGCTGGAGGGGTTCGACTTCAGCTTCCAGCCCGGGCTCTCGGCGAGTCGGGTGCGGGAGTTGGGGAATTTGGCGTTTCTGGATCAAGCGAGCCTGTCATGACCTGGGGGGTGCTGGTGGGTGGACCCGGAGTGGGCAAGACGCACCTGGCGATCGCGCTGGGCCTGAAGGCGTGTACGGCGCGGCGGAGCGTGCTGTTCGTGAGCGCGGCCGAAGTGCTGGATCAACTGGTGGCGGCGGAGGCGACCCAGACGCTGGGCAAGCTGTTGGAGCAGCTTCGGCGGCTGGATCTGCTGATCGTGGACGAGCTGGGGTACCTGCCGATGGATGGTCGGCGGGCAAACCTGTTCTTCCAACTGGTGGCGGCACGCTACACCCGTGGGTCGCTGTTGGTGACCAGCAACATCGGGTTCGACGGCTGGGGTAAGCTGTTTGGCGATGACGTGATCGCGTCGGCGATTCTGGACCGGCTGCTGCACCACAGCGAGATCTTCGCGATCAACGGGCCGAGCTACCGGCTCAAGGATCGTCTGACCGATCGCCTGACCGGAGGTGCCGACCGCTCAGCTACCCACTGACCCCCGCGCCACCCGCTGCTGACCACCCAGGAGGTGGGTCAATTTTCCCGAAGAAACCTGGGTCACTTTTCACGCGGAATCGACAACGGTGGTGGATCGAGTGGTGGACGGCAGTCACGGTGTTTCAATCCTCACCCGATCTGATGATCGGGTGCCACCCGCCACGAGGCAGGCCGCAGCAACCACAATCAGTTTCAATCCTCACCTGATCTGATGATCGGGTGCCACCATGCGGTTGCGCTCGCGCAGAGCGCGAGTCCAGTTTCAATCCTCACCTGATCTGATGATCGGGTGCCACGCGGAGCCCCTGGCATCTGCCCCAGTCGTAGACCGTTTCAATCCTCACCTGATCTGATGATCGGGTGCCACTGGCGATCTGGGGGTGACCCGTGGCTAAGAAGTCGTTTCAATCCTCACCTGATCTGATGATCGGGTGCCACATCGCGGCCAGGACCGCCGCCGCCCGGGCCTCCGTTTCAATCCTCACCTGATCTGATGATCGGGTGCCACGGCCGTCTACGAGCTGCGGGCGAATCAACAGATGTTTCAATCCTCACCTGATCTGATGATCGGGTGCCACGGGGCATCCGGGTGTCACGGTGTGTCCGGAGGTGTTTCAATCCTCACCTGATCTGATGATCGGGTGCCACTCCCCTTTTCGTTCACGGCGTCGACGTCCACCTGTTTCAATCCTCACCTGATCTGATGATCGGGTGCCACAGGGATATCCGACCATGACATGCTCAGGTTCGTGTTTCAATCCTCACCTGATCTGATGATCGGGTGCCACTGCTCACTACCCGCTCGGCGGACCTCGTTGGCTGCACGATCGAGCCCAGAACGGACCTCGTTCGCCTCGCACGCGGGCAAAGCTGGCTCATGACGACCTTTCGCCGGCACACATAAGGGTGCGCACGCGGCGCAGCTTGACAAAAGACGACGCGAATCCCTCGGCACTCAGCAGAGCACGAATGGTTCGCGCGGAGCTAGAAGACGAGCGGCTCATGCTGGTCAAGCGGTGCCCGCACGCCCCAACGTTCTCGGTTCTTATCGCGCGGCTCGCGGAGACGGTAGATCCGCAGGCTGTCCTCGTGCTCGTTGATGATGAGAAGCAATTTGTGACGAAGGAGCTCGAGTTGTGCCTCGTTGACGGTGCACTCAAAGACAGACTTCTGGACGCGCTGACCATACCCTTCACACACTTTGGCCACTCTGCGCAGGCGACTCCGCCCATCGACCGTCTCGGTCGACACGTCGTACGACACGATCAACTCCATGTTATGTCGCCGCAACCGGGTGTCGTGTGTTGGGCGACCAGCGGAACACTACGCTAACGTGACACGAATGGAGGATAGTCAACAAGGTCTCCGCGAAGGTGGCGCGCGAGCAGACGCGCCTGGATGAACGGAACCAGTCCGAGCGGAATCTTTCTGTCCAGGACGCGGTGGGGTATCTCATCCTGCTTGCGCTGCTGATACGCGGTAATCACGGTCTTGCGACCGCTCTCATTGAGCATGATGGCACCGCCTGGATGCTCGTCGAAATCGGCGGCGGCAACCTGTTGCCGATTGATGAGCGTGAGCGCTAACCGATCCGCGACCGGTGCGCGGAACTCCTCGAGCAAGTCGAGTGCCAGTGCAGGCCGGCCAGGCCTCAGCGCGTGCAGGTAACCGACCTGCGGATCGAGCCCGACGGCTTCGCAGGCGGTCTCGCACTCCGCACGAAGCACCGAGTAGAGAAATGACAGCACCGCGTTCAAGCGATCGCGTGGCGGTCGTCGGCTGCGACCATCCATGCTGAATGACACACGATCGCCGCGCACCATGTGCGTAAACGCGCCAAAGTAAGACCGCGCAGCTTCGCCCTCCTCCCCTCGGATCTGCGCAATCGACGGTGCAGACCGTAGCCTGTCGAGCGCGGCGGCCAACCTGGCTGCCGCCTCCTGCAGGGCCGTTCGATCCGCCGCATTGCCAGCATCACGCGCCGCGCGCAGCAACACGCCACGGCTGTTCTGGATCTTGGCGGCGGTGATCTGCCTGGCAATCAGAGTGGCCCGGTCGGGATCACTCAGAGCCAGGTGTTGAGCGCGTCTGAGCAAGACATTGCCCCTGACCCGACCCTCGACGCGGGCGAGAAATCGGCCACGATAATCGAGCCACACGACGCCACGTCCATCCTCGCCACAGCGTGCGAGCAGCCGAGAGCTGATCGTGACCTGGCCGATCGCCACGATACCGCTCAGCCGCGCCAGAGGAAGGCGAAGCTTGAGCTCACCCTCCTGCTCGATTCGAACCGCGTCGTGTTCGAGCCGGAGGGTGGTGCCCTGTGCCTGAACGTAGAGGACGTTTAGCAGCTCGTGCATCAGCCGGTCATGGAAGATCCGTCTGTGGGCGGATCGTACGGTACGAACAAGGCGCCCTGGAGGCCGCGCACTCGGTTCGTCTCCGCAACCACCGAAGGCAGGCATGCGTCGATCAGCGAACAGTTGCGGCAGCGCCGATCATTTGGAGCAGGCGGTAAGAGCTGCCGCGTGAGCATGGCCCGGATCTCGACGATCAAGCGCTCCGTGCGTTGGCGCAACTCGGGCGAGATGGAGACCGGCAGCCGTTTGCGCATGGCACGGTAGAAGACGGCCCCCTCGTGCACCGCGCAGCCGAGCATCTCTTCCAGACAGAGGGCCTGAGCGCAGAGCTGCAGGTCCGCATGGGGGCCGTGGCGGATGCCGACTTTGTACTCGACCGGATACGGCCCCTCGGCACGAAGCTCAACAAGATCGGCCTTGCCGCGAAGGCCGAGGCGTGCGGACCACAGCGGAACGCTCCGCAGGGTCCGCACGCCTCGCGCCACGTCCGACAGCCCGCTGTCTGCGCGCTCGTGGGCCAGCGAGCCGCGAATCGTGTACAGATTCTCCTCATAGGTCTGTTCGACGTGGATGAGCGCGCACTGACGGGGGCAGTAGCTAAAGTGCTCGATTGTGGAGATGGGCACGTCGAAGTCGTCAGGGTCCACCAGCGTCACTCCACGAGCCTGGTGAGCGTGACGCCGCTGGGCAGCGAGGCCTCGTCCACGGTGATGGCGTAGTCGCCGAACGATCTTGGCACATCCACGGACGGTCGTAGCTTTGCGGTTATCTGTGCAAAGAGCTTGTGGGCTGGCGCGTTCCCCAAAGAGCTCTCGTGCGAAAAGACATAGAGGCCACGACAGGCCATCAACCCACGCGAAGCGGACCGATCGTGGTCCCAGGCGTACATCAACGCCTGCCAGAGCAGCGCTAGATCCTCGCTATCGACACCGGTCTGAGCGGCAAAGTGGGCATTGAAGAACCCGTGGGCGCGGTACAGGCCGTACGGCACGATAGCCTTCCGGCCCATCTCCGTTCGCTTCCCCGTCGCGGCCAGCCCATCCTCCGACTCGACCACCTGAAGGTCCTCGGCTTTGGTGATAGCGATACGCGTGAGCGTGATATCCAACGGGACGATCTGGTCAACGGAGCGGGCGAACGTCAACTGGATGGGCCCTCTGACTTGCCCGCAATTAACGCCTGTGGACATGACGGCGCCGAAGGATCTGACATCAAAGAAGTTTGCACACATCCACGCCTGCGCGCGCTCGACGTCACCCCGATTCTGCTTGGTGCCGGTCGACTTTATCTCGAGTGCCGTGTACGCTCGCTGGTGGCGTGAGTTCAGCGCCTCGTCGCTCTGCACGTAGATCTTGTACCGTGCATCCTGGCCGCGCGTAAGGTCGACGAAGTCGCGAACCTTGCGCTTGATGCAGACATCGGTAACCAGTCCCTGCATGGTTTCGGGATCAACGCGCGGCAAATTACCGGCGTCGGGATCTCCGTTTGGATTGCCATCGGTGACATCGAACAGCAGTACGAAATCGTGTCGACGGGCTGGGTCCAGGTGGGCGGGGGTAGCGGTTGCGGCAGTCATTCCTGGTCCTCCGATTCATGAGCCGATGATTCGGCAGACTGAGTCGAACGGCGACGTTCGCTGTTTGCGCGAGCCTGAGAGCGGTCAAATGCGCGCTGGTGATAGAAACCCAGGGCGAAGAGTCCCTGGTCCGGCAGCGTGAGCGTTCGCGGGAAACCGGTGGAAGGAATGCCCGCGAGCACGTCCTCGAGGCGTGCTTGTAGCGCGTAGTAGGTGGGCGGACGATCGCGTCGGAGCTTTGCCAGGTGAGGGCGGGCCCCGGCGAGGAGCCGTTGGAATACAGCTCCCGGCGACGAGGCAGCGCTACCGTAGAAGCGATCGACGACGGTGGTGTTGACATCCCCAAGAGCGGCCCGCTGGATTTCCTCGATCACCGCGAGTAGCCGGCCGCAGCGGTACGCGGGGCTCAGGTTTTGTTCGTCGAGCTCAACCATTTGGCCTTCCTCCCATGTGTGGAGCCCGCCTAGGACGAGCTTGATGATGGCAGCGCGTGGACGGGTCACCTGTCCGTCCGCCTTGCATCTGGCGACTGCTCGCTGGAGCAGGTCGAAGTCGGGCTGTGCACCGGCCAACGCAACGCGGAGCAGCGCGCGTACCACCGGCGGCTTCAGCTCCTTCGACGCGTCGCGAACGGTCGAGGCCGCGAGTGCGAACACGCCGAACGAAGGCCGATCGTCGCCGTCTCTGCTAGCGATTTCCTGGAGATGGAACCAGCGGACCAGGTTCTGACGGACATTTCCGACGGTCGTGTCTATCCAGTCTCGCACCACGGCCCGACCGCCGCTCCCGGAGAGCGCGACCGCGTAAAACGGCGTGTCGTCGAACCCCGCGGCGGCCGTGGAACCGCCACGCCCGCGCACCGATGACATGAGCTGATGCACATCCGCGGGCGAGGGGTTGCTGAGCACAGTGAACGGGGAGAACGGCACCGCGTCGCGAGTCCAGAACACGTACACGGCATCCCCGATCCGGAGATGGCTCTGCTCCTGGAGAATCAGCGCGTTGGCGGCTTTGGTGAAACGCTCTCCACAGGAAGCACACGTTGGAGCGACCAGGGAGGCGGGCTGACCGTACGACTCGAATGCTGGCGCATTCGCCGAGATGATGGAGGTGCCAGACGTCTGAGCAGGCGGGGGCAACCCCTTAAGCTTTCCCTGGAGCCGCGCCAACACAGGCTTCACCTCACCGCAGACCACGCACTGCATGATCCCCGCCGATGGCTCGTTCTCGCTGAGCCAGAACGCCTGTACCGACGGAAGTTCAACGAGATAGCCGTCGTCAACAGCAAATGTCACTAGGCCACCCGCGTCGAAATCATCCGGCAGGTCGAGGTGCGCAGCCCCGTCAGATTCGAGCCAATCGGCGACCGCACGGACCTGTGGGTCGCGCGTCGCGACTGCGCATCGACGCACAAGCGCCTTGTAGGCGGTGTGGCACTCATGGACGCGCTCCGGCTTTGACTTCTCTCGCGCGATGCCCAGCGTGTACTCGCCGTTGTCAGCGAGCAGTAGCGGCTTGATCCCAGACGATCGCGTTACCTGCGGAGCTGCCATCCGCTCGCCACGTTGCTTTGAACGATCACGCCCATCCGCGGTATCGATGGGGCGGGGGCTCAGCAGGCGGCCCGCTGAATCCAGCCTGATCCGGTACCGAATGGGGGTCTCAGCGTAGAGCGCGGGCGGGAGGCTCAATCGCTCGCTGTACTGAACCAGCCTACGCAACAGCATGGGAATCGTCTCCCAACGCCGGCAGTGGTACTCGGAGAATACCGTCGTCCAGCCGAGCCTCGAAGAATTCGGGCGCACCTCTACCTGACGTACCGGATGCGTAGTTGATTCGGAGCAGCATAGGACCGAGCTCTTCGGTGCGATCGATCGGCTGCTCATCACCAGCGACCGGCCCGAATGAGGCTGAGAATTCGCGACAACCGAGATACGGCGTAGCGAAGCATCTACCACGCTCGACGCGCCGCCGAAATTGGTCTCGGTACTTGGCGAAGTCAGCATCCGCGCCGCTCTTCGGGACGGCATGTGCCTTGACGAGGTAGGCCACGTCCCGCAGCGCGAGCGTGTGCCGCTGCGCGCGATCACGGCTGGCGACGAATCCGCCCCCCTCGCGCTCCCAAGCGCGGGCGGACGACTCAAGCGCCAGTGAGTTCACCTCGTTGCGCAGGATTGAGGCGTACTTGATGGGGTTGAGTACCCAGACCTCCACCACTTGCCAGGTCATCTCGGGCTTCCAGAGGATGGAGCACAGCGCGCCTTCGATGGCCGAAGGCGTGGGCACGGGATAGCTGACACGCTCGACCTTCATCTCGGGTCGGGTGAAGCACGCGTAGTCGGCCCAGAACTTCACCTCGAGCGGCGGGTGACCGACGGTCACATTGGCCTCCAATCGCACTGGCGGGAGCTGCGCTCTCGCTGATCTCCCTTCTCCGAAGCCTCAATGTTTCAATCCTCGCCCTCGCGTATTGCGTGCTTTTCTCAGAAGCTTCAATAAACGCCGGCGCCAGTCTGAGCTTACACCCTTCTTTCGCGGTTGTCAACGAGTCATACGAGCAAGATCTCGGGGTCACGGAGAACGATCCCGCGGACACTGTCATACTGACCGAGCCATTCGCCGAAGCCCTCGATTACGGACCGGATGTAGCCCTGGCCGAGCAGTCTGTCGTACTCGTTTCGGCGAAGTGCCACGGTGAATGGCTGGAGCTGCCGCCGCAACGCACGGGCGGAGCCGACTCCGCGCCGCAGAGCATCGAGCATCACCGAGCGCTCGTCGATGGTCAGCTCGCCGCCGTCGTACTGCACAACAACCAGACACGAATCATCATCGATCATCCGAAACAGCTCGGCGACGCGCGGGTAGTCGAGCTCCCTCCTGGCCGCTTGGACCTGCGCCCCCCAATCAGTCACATCCTGGAGCAGCAGCCGGAAATAGCGGTCAGCGGCTGACGGGTCATCGATGTCTAGCTGGCGGCTGTCGAGGGCGGCCTCGTGCATTAGGCTACGGGTTAAACCGACCGCCGTCCTGTACCGCCCTGGCGGACTGCCGCCTCCCTCCGGCTCAAACACGATCAGGCGGCCCCGCTCCGCTAGCCCTTGGCGGTTGCAGCGCCCGGCCGCCTGAATGATCGAGTCGAACGGGCCAAGCGCACGCAGCACTAGCGGAAAGTCGAGGTCTACTCCGGCTTCAACCACCTGGGTAGAGACGAGCCGACACGGCTCCCCGCGGCTGAGTCGACGAGACACCTCTACCAGAACCTCGCGCCGATGCGCACCGCACAACAGCGTCGACAGATGCAGCACGGCGGGGTCGGGATCCAATTCGTCAAGTAGCGCCATTGCGTCACGCTTCGTATTGACGATGGCAAGGACGTGCGAGTCCGCGGACATCCACCGCGCAACCTCAGGCCAGGACGTGGTGGTCTCTGTTCGCCACTCGCACTCAACCCGCCGGAGCGCGTTGAACATGGGTCCGGGATCCGAAACAACATCGACGGCCGGCAAATCCGCGAAAGCCGGTATGGTCCGGAACGCCGGCTGAGTGGCCGTGCAGATCACGACCGTTGAGCCGTAGGTCTCGCAGAGTTGCCGGAGAGCGCTGAGAATCGGCTCAAGCAGCCTGATCGGGAGCGTCTGCGCCTCGTCGAGGACAATGACCGAGCGGGCGAGGCGATGGATCTTGGTACAGGGACCGCGCCGATTGGCGAACAGACTCTCGAAGAGCTGCACCGTCGTTGTGACAATCACGGGAGCATCCCAGTTTTCCGCGGCGAGCTGGGACCACTCCTCAGACCGAAGATAGGAACCGTCCTCGGCCGTCTCGGTGGTCTTTGCGCCACTGTGGTGTTCGAGGACTGGCGGAACGACATCGGCCGGATCGGCAAGCGCGCGCCGATAGGCCGCGGCGGTCTGCTCTGTGATGGTGATAAACGGGACCGCCACGACGATCCGGCGCAGGTCCTGGTGACGTGCGTGATGCAGGGCAAATGCAAGACCGGAGAGCGTCTTCCCGCTACCTGTTGGCGCAGAGAGCCGAAATAGTCCCGGAGGCAAGCCGGCGGCGGCTCGACAGGCCTGATACAAGTCGCTGCGGACCTTCTGGACGGCCCGCGAGCCCGTGGGCGGAATGGTCGCGTGGAAGCGCTCGAATCGCTCGCAGAGTTGATCGATCGTGGCGCTGCCGTCCCTCAGCCGCGCTTGGTCCGCTGCCTTGTGAGACTCGGTGTCTCGCGAGTCGGCGTCAACGAGCGCTGAGAACAGCATGCGGACGAACATCTCGATCGAGAGCGGGTCATTTCCAATGAGTGAGGGAGGCGACACCGGGGAAGTAGGCTCCAGGTCGGGCAGTGCTTGCCGCGCCGCCGCGAGAGCTGCAATCGAACCGGGCTTGTCGCCGGCGGCGGGCAACCAGGCCTTCAGATCTGCGAGGGACCGGAGTCCGCCGTGATGCCCCTGGATCGGTAGCGCCAGAAACGGAGCGTGGATCTCAGCGAGCTTCGTGCCGGCCGCCTTGTGATCTGGTGCGTGGGCGGCTCGCCCGCTCTCAGAGTCAAGCAGATACCGCTGCCAAGCAGGGTCGAACTTACCGGCGTCGTGCCAAAGTCCGAGGTAGTAGCCTGCGTCTCGAGCCCCAAAGGCGTCAGCGAACTGTGCCGTTAGCTCGGCGGTAGCGCGGAGATGGTCCTCCAACGCGTGGCGCACGCCTGCCGAGTTCCGAGAATGGGCGAATGCTGCGGATAGCACGACGACCCCCACCCCAACGGATGATCGCTAATCGCCTACGACGATCAGAACATGCGTTCTCTCTGGATGATGTCACGCCTGTCCGTAGGATGTCAAGAGGCAAACAGACATCGAGGAGCGACGCGGCCAGCCGGTGGTGCTCGTCAACGGGAGAACTGGTCCGTGGCAACGCCGAGTAGACGGGCGTTCTCGAGAGCGGCTGGTTCAACGTACCCGCTCATTCCAACTGGCTGCGGTGGCCGGCGAGGGCGGGCGTCGCGCGCCACGGGTGCTGAGGACGAGGTCGGAGTCTTCTCCTATGCGGCGGGGCAAGTGGGGTCGGCCCAGCAGGCTGGCTCGGGCGTTCGAGGCCACGAGGGTCACCAGCGCGGTGATGAGGAACTGGAGTGTGGCGAGAGGGTCAGTCATGTGCGGGAGTCCGGGGGATGGGACCGATGGGACCGATGGGACCGATGGGACCGATGGGACCGATGGGACCGATGGGACCGATGGGACCGATGGATCCTATTCGACGGCTGGTGGGGTTTGGGTGGGCGCTGTTGTGGTGGGGCCAGCGGGACGCTGGCGGTCCCAGGTGACGGGGTTCGGCGGGCGGATGGGAGGGATGGGACGAATGCGACCGATAGGACCTATGGGACCCATAGGTCCCATCGGACGGCGGTTTGGGTGGGCGCTATTGTCGTGGGGCCAGCGGGTGGCGCGGTTGGGATAATGGCCCGGCCACCGAGAGGTGCGCTGGTGGGGAGAGGGCGAGGCACGCCTCGCGCCCTGATATGGAATGACCTTGTCAAGTACGGTGACGATCGCGCCGATTCGACACGTGTGGGTTTAGGTTTCGAAGGGTCCACTCCCTTTCCGCCGTGCTCGTCGGAGCCGGCAAGCCAGACGCTGAAACGACGAGCGCGGCGGAGCCGCAGGCCATCTCGATGATCGCTCACCCTGATATTCGCGGGTCTGGGCTCGGTCAGACCGGGCCACCGCACAAGAGGGAGTCGATGGGAGCTGGCTCAATCTACAGGCGCGTGTTCGAAACGCATAGGGGCGACCGAGGGTTCTCCCCATCGTGCCGTGCACAGTCCGCCGCGCTCGTCGTTTCAGCATCTGTTGGTCTTTTGGTCCGGTGCCGCTGGCTCGTAGCCGGCCGCGGGGTCGTGGCTACGCCACCTGCTGCTGAGGCACCGTCGGGGCCTCCGTGACGCCACGACTCGGAACCTGCTGGCCGATGGCCCACACGAAGCCCAGCAACTCGCGCGCGACGGCCATCGCGACCAGTTGTGAGGGTTTCCCGCGCGCGAGCAGGCGCCCGAACCGTCTGCTCAGCCGCGCATCCGCTCGCTCCGCGATGGCCGCGACCTCGGTGGGTTGTCGCCGCCGGCTCCGGTGCGCCCGCGCGCGTGTCCCGGGCGGGCGTCGCTGGTGCCACGCGCTCTCCACGATCACCCACCGCACATGGTGATTGCCGGCTTTGGTCACCCCTCCCCGCAGGACCCGCTTGCCACTTGAGTGTTCCCGCGGTCCTAAGCCCACGTACCCCATCAAGTGCCGCGGCGTCGGAAAACGCGGCGGGTCGCCAAGCTCCGCGACCAGGGTGATGGCGGTCAGGGTGCCGATGCCGTGCAGGCAGCAGAGTGCCTGGATGATTGGGGCGTGAGGATGGTGTTGGGCGAGCTCAGCGAGCCGATTGTCGAGTCGAGCCAGTCGTGCTTCGGCATCGGCGAGTTGCTCGAGCAGCTCGTTGAGTACTTCTTGGAGCAGGGAATGCTCGAAGCGGAGCGCGGCCAGCCCGGCGCGGTAGCGGGCGCTCCACGACCGCACACCGTCGGGTGGCTGGCAGCCATGGCGGAGCAACAATTTGCCGATCCGTTGACAGATCCGCACCCGCTGGCGCTGGATGGACTCGCGCAGTCGCACCAGGCCTCGCAAGGCTTCGTCGGTGGCGTCTGGTACCCAGACGCCCGTGAGCTGTCCGGACCGGAGCAAGCTGGCGAGCTTCTCGGCATCACGGCGGTCGGTCTTGACACGATCGCCGGGTTTGGTGGGGATCAACGATGGCGCAACAACCATGCAGCGGACGCCCAGTTTGGCCAGATGGCGCTGCAGGGTGTAGCCGGTGGGGCCGGCCTCGTAGCAGCAGGACAACTGGTCGACCGGGCCGAGGGACCGAATCAAGCGCGTGACCGCGCGCTCGTCGTTAGCGATGGTCCCCCAGGAGCGAGGTGGGCCATCGCCCGCAGGGGCAATCGCGACGGCAATGGTGTCCTTGTGCACATCGAGACCGACGAAGCGACTATGCTGTTCCATGACCGACTCCTCTCGTGTGACGCGTGGTCCGCAAACCCAGGGTAGCCTAGCTACTCGGTCCGCGGGACGCGAGTCGGTCATTCCATCCTATCTACCATTGCATTATGGCGTCTTTCTGGGTGGCATGGACGGACGCGCGCGCAAGGACGGGGCCTTCTGGCCGCACCCCGCGGTCACGCCGCGCGAGCTCTGGCGGCGGTGCGGCGTCCCGTGACGCTCCATATCGTCCCACGAATCCCTCTCGTCCAGACCGTCCATCTCGTCCAGACCGTCGATCTCGTCCAGACCGCTCAGGCCCACGCCTGCCGCTAGGGCACTTCCACCTGCAGCAGGCGGCTGCCGTCTGCGCCGCCGGTTCGCTTGATGGCCGTTCGCTCCAGGAGTGCGCGCAGGTCATCGTCTACTAGCTCGCCCCACTGGAAGCTTCGCCCTGATGCCAGCACCCACAGGCGTTCGCCGCGGTGCTGCTGGAACACGAGTCGCTGGAGCTCGCCGGGGCTCCTGACCAGCGCGGCGCCGGTGTGCACGTCGCGGCGGCCGCCGTCTTCGGCCAGGGTGTACTTCTGGTACTCGCGGCTGCTCACCCAGTAGTCCACGCCGCCGACGTACCAGCCCACGACGGTGGGCACGTCCGTCATCACGAGGTCTGCCGCGGTCACACCGGCCGCCCGTGCCTCGCGCAGCCAGGCGCCGTCGCGGGGTGAGAGCGCGGCTCGATCGCGGGCGCGCGCCACGTCCACGTGGAGGGCCAGCGTGCCCACGGCCAGACCTGCCGCCAGCAGCAGCACACCCCGCGCGCCCCACCCGATCCGTCCACCCACCGTCTGGGCGATCCACCTGGGACCGGCCGCGGCCAGCACCACCAGCACGAGCACGGGCGTCAGGCCGTAGCGTTCCTGGGGCCGCTCGGGGACGATGGCCACGGCGTGGACCCAGGGCAGGATCAGTGCGGACCAGAGTAGCAGGTGCTCCAGCGGGGCCTGTCGGGCCGCCAGCAGCGTGCCTGCCACCGCCAGCGCCAGCAGCAGGCCGCGTCCGTCAACGAGCATCCTGCCGTAGAACCGGAACGGCACGCCCTCCAGGTGGGGGCTGAAGTACTCCGCCACCTCACCAGCGCTGCCGGCCAGGGTGGGTGACCGCAGGGTGAGGACCAGTACGGCCAGCACCAGCGCACCGACGCCGGCCACGGCCAGCGGCAGCACGACAGTGGCCAACCCCGCGCGACGCCACGCCAGCCCGGCGCACATCACGGCGAGCGGCACGAACAGGAACACCCCAAGCTCGTGGGCAAACATGGTGAGCGCCACGCATGCGCCGGCCGCCGCGGCGTCCCGCCGTTGCCCACTGTCGAGCGCGCGCAGCATGAACAGCAGCGCCAGGGCGTACACGAGCACGTAGACCGAGTAGAGCCAGGCGATCCGCGACCAGACCACCAGCGGGGCGTAGGCGGCGACGAACGCGGCGGCGAACAGGGCGCCCACCGTCCCGCCCGTCCGAGCGCCCAGGGCAAAGACGACCGGCACCAGCGCGATGCCGGCCAGCACGCTGGGCAGCCGGGCGGCCAGGTCGCTGGCGCCGGCCAGTGCCAGCGAGGCGGCCACGGGGTAGGCCGCCAGCAGGCCGCGGGTGTAGAGCCAGCCGGTCTCCATCCGCGGCAGGCCAGTCTGCAGGATCCCGCGCGCGGCCAGGGCCAGGCGCGCCTCGTCCACGGAGAGCGTGCCGTCCCAGCCGCTCAGCCCCTCCAGCCGCAGCCAGGCCGCGCCGGCCGTCAGGAGCAGGAGCGCGCACGCCACGACGGCCTGCGCGAGGACAGCACGGCTTGCTGGGTGAGGTTCGCCGCGTGGCTCGATCATCGCGCGGAGAGGATCGCGGGTCAGCCGCGCCATTGGCAACGGCCCCCGCCCTGGTACGCCCGGAGGGACTCGAACCCCCGCATCTGGCTCCGGAGGCCAGCGCTCTATCCACTGAGCTACGGGCGCGTGTCTTCTCAGTGTAAGCGGCGGGCGCGGCGCCCCGCAATCGGCGCGGCGTTGGCGGGGGTGATTCATGGGGCCTGGTGGCTGGGGTGATGCACGGGCGGCGGAGGGGGCGCTGGTGGGGAGAGGGCGAGGCACGCCTCGCGCCCTACCATTGCACTGTTGCGTTGTGATGGGCGGGACAGCGGCGGGCGTGGCGGCCCGCAATCGATGCGAAGCTATCCGCGGCGGGAGGTCTCGTCGAACGTCCGGGCCACGTGGCGCATCCGCTGCCAGGCGGTGTAGTTGGTCAGGACGGCCAGCGCCACCAGTACCGCCACGAGCACGGCCATTGGCATTGGCAGCAGCGGGAGGCCGGCCAGGATCATGCCGATGCCCAGCACCACGATGCGCTCCGGCCGCTGTAGCCAGCCGACCTCACAGTTGATACCCAGGCCCTCCGCCCGCGCGCGACAGTAGCTGACCATGAAGGAGCCGATGAGCGCGCAGCCGGTGGCCAGCAGCCCCACCGAGTCGTCCTGCCCGGCAAACCAGACCAGCAGCCCCACGAAGACCACACCCTCCGAGTAGCGGTCCAGCACGGAGTCCAGGAAGGCGCCGTAGCGCCCGGCCGTGCCGGCCGCCCGGGCCACGGCGCCGTCCAGGAAGTCCAGCGCGTTGACGATGAGGAACAGCACGCCGCCCACCAGCATCCAGCCCTGGGCGACGATGACCGCGGCCACCACGTTCAGCAGGAAGCCGGCGTAGGTCAGCCAGTTAGCCTGGATGCCCAGGCGCACGCAGGCCACCGCCAGCGGCTGCACGGCTTCCCGGAACCCGGCCTTCACGGCGCTCATGTCAGAGATCATGCTGTCCTATCGGGCCAACCGTCGGGCGACTCCGCCGATTCGGCGCCAGCGCGAAAGCGTCCTGGGCGCGGCCGCCTGGGCGTCCACTGGCACACGGGCTGCCGCGGTCGATGCCGCCAGCGCGTACGTCCGCTCCACCTCGCTCGCCACGCTCTCCCAATCATAACGGCGCGCGGTGGTCTGACCGCCCCGGCCTAGCTCAATTCTCAGGTCACGATCGGCCAACAGCGACTCGATGGCCCCCGCCAGCGACTCCGGATCCCGCGGGGGCACCAGCAGCCCTTCGCGGCCGTGGTGCACGACCTCGCTGTAACCTGGGATGCGGGAGGCGACGACCGGTCGGCCGGACGCCATGGCCTCCAGCAGCACGATGCCGAAGCTCTCCTGCCCGGTGGACGGCGCGCAGAAGACGTCCGCCGTCTGGTAGTAGCGGGGTAGATCCCGCGCGGAGACGTAGCCGGTGAAGACTACCTCTGGCCAGCCGCGCGCTTCTACGTGGCGGCGGTACTGGTCCACGGGACGGCCGCTGCCGCCCACCACGACCAGGCGAGCGTTGGGAAAGCCTCGGCGCACCCGCTCCCACGCGTCCAGCAGCACGGCCAGGCCCTTGCGCTTCTCCGGCCGCCCCACGAACAGCACGTTGAGCTTGCCATCGGCCAGGTCTGGCAGCGGGCAGCGCGGCGCGGCGAAGCGCTCGAAATCGATCCCGTTGGGGATCACCTGGTAGTCGCCGGGAAACCAGCGCCCCACGAAGGAGCGCGCCACGCCGGACACGGCGATCCGTCCGTGCAGCTTCCGCGCGAACGGCCGCAGCATGGGCCGCGCGTAGAAGTAGCCGAGCCCGCTGGCGTTGTACGCGTGGAAGGTTCCCACGTTCACGGCCCGCGAGTGCCGCAATACCGTGAGCGGGAGCGCCGGCATCAGCGGCTCGTGGAGATGGATCACGTCAAAAGCGTGGGCCGCCAGCAGCCGCTTCACGCGCAGGTAGCCGGCCATGGGCAGCGTGATCCGGGCCACCGAGCCGTTTGCCGGAACGGGCACCACGCCGCCAACGCGGTGCACCCACGGGCTCTCCACGTCCAGCCGCGACGCGCTGGACAGCGGCGCGATCACATGGACTTCGTTGCCGCGCTCGCGCAGCCGCGCGGCCAGGTTGCGCACGTGCTCGGTGACACCGCCCGGGTGGGCGTAGTCATAGGGAGAGACCAGCGCGACTTTCATCCGCTCACACCCCCAGGTGCGTCCTTGTCCCGGCGCACGGGAGCGCACACGCACCCACGCTCTCTCCCGTTGTTCCCAGGCCCGCCGGGGCCCACACGTCCTGAAACACGCTCCACTGCCGCGGATGCCGCGCGATGTGCGGCTCCGCTCGGGCGATTACCCTTTGCGTCAGAGCCACGGCGCCACGCGGGGCCGCTCCTGCACAGTGTAGCCGGATCGGCTCACCCATGATCCCGTCAAGTAGGCCGTCTGGGCGGCGGATCACCACGCCGGGGAGGATGGGCGCACCGGACCGCATGGCGAGGACGGCCGCGCCCACGGGCAGCCGGGCCGGCCGACCGAAGAACTGAACCGGCCGCCCGCCGCCGGTCACGTCGCGGTCCACCATCAAACCCACGACCTCGTTGCGCCCGAGGCAGGCCAGAAGCTGGGCCGGCGTTCCGCTCTCGATGGGAAGCGCCCGGATCCCCAGGCCAGATCGCAGCCGCGCGGTGACGGCCAGCGACCGGGCAGACCCCACGCGCTCCACCGGCGCGGTGAAGGGAACGCCGCGGCAAGGGAACAACTGGGCGCCCACGATGGCCGCGCTGAAGTGGATCTGGGCCACGATGGCGCCGCGCCCCTCGGCCAGCACGCCCTCCAGATGCTCCCAGCCCCGCACCACGAATCGCCGCTCCACGTCTTCACACCGCGTGGCGGCCAGCGCCAGCAGGTCCAGGTAGGCCCAGGCGCCGAACTGGAAGGTGCCGCGCACGGCACTGGCCCAGGCGGCGTCGCGGCGTCCCATCACCTGGGCCAGGTTTCGCCCCACCGCGGCGCGTCCTTCGCGGGCACGTAGCCAGGCCAGATCGCCGGCAAAACGCGAGAGCCGCCGCGCGTCAGACTGGCTCAGCGCGTGCGCAGCCCGCCCCACGGCGCTCGCGCCCAGCCAGTCCCAGTCCACCCCGCTCACTCGCCGCCGCTCGGTCCAGGCCACATCCGGCGAAGCATGTACCACTCTTCCGGGCGCTGGCGGATCATGGCTTCCAGGGCGTGGAAAACCCGATCCGTGACGCCCTGCCCATCCGTCCCTTGGGGCAGCTTGATGGGGGAGAGTACTCCGCGGTAACGGTTGCCCACGCGGTTCACCCGTGCCAGCAGGAGCTTTGCCCCGGTCGCCGCCACGATCCGGCCGGCGCCGCCGGGCACCCGTGCCGTGCGTCCGAAGAAGTCAACCTCCACACCGCCGCTCGCCAGCGGGCGGTCCACGACCAGCGCCAACACCTCGTTGTCACGGGGTGTCTGGTACATCGCGCGGGCATCTGTCTCCATCCGCAGCGCTCGCAGCCCCATGCGTTGCCTGATCGCCTGGACTCTACGGTCCCAGGCCGGTGGCTGGAGCGTCTCCACCACGGCGCTGATGGGATAGCCCCGGCCGGCCAGCGCGGCCACGCCCAGATCAAAGTTGCCGAAGTGGGCCGTGACCATGACCACGCCACGGCCCGCCCGCAGCCCGGCGTCCAGGTGCTCCAGGCCAGACACGTCGATGGCCGCCTGCCGCTGGCGGGCGTCCGCGCCGGACAGCCAGGCGACCCCGACCAGGTAGCGCGCGTAGTTGGCGAAGACCCGGCCGAGCGCCCGCTCCACGTCCGCCTTGGTCGCGCCGGGACCCAGCACGACGCGCAGGTTCTCCGCCGCCCGCTGCCGATGGCCTGGCCACGCGCGCGCCAGCACGGGGCCCAGGCGATCGGCGCAGGCCAGGGCCAGCGGCAGCGGCAGGCCGCGGAGCACGGCCGTGCCCAGCACGTGGCACGCGACGATCGCGCGCCCGTCCACGGCTACCTCCTGCCGACGAGACCGGCGATGCTAGCCTTCCGAGTCGCCATCCGCCTCGGTGGCGCCCCCGACGACGGACTGCGGTCGACCCTCGTCACGGATGAACGACTCCACCAGCTCGCGCGCCACGTCATCCGAGTGCTGGATGGGCGGCGACTTCATGAAGTACGCGGACGGCCCCTCCAGCGTACCGGAGATGTCCCGATCCAGCGCCAGCTTGGCGCAGCGAACCGCGTCTATGACGACGCCGGCGGAGTTGGGGCTGTCCCACACCTCCAGCTTGAGCTCGATGTTGAGCGGCACGTCGCCGAAGGAGCGGCCCTCCATGCGGATGTAGGCCCATTTGCGGTCTTCCAGCCACGGCACGAAGTCGCTGGGGCCGATGTACACGTTGTCCGCGCCCACGTCGTAGTCGAGCTGGGAGGTGACGGCGTTGGTCTTTGAGATCTTCTTGGACTCCAGGCGCGCCCGCTCTAGCATGTTGAAGAAGTCCATGTTGCCGCCCACGTTGAGCTGGCTGGTGCGCTCCAGCTTCACGCCGCGGTCCTGGAACAGGCGGGTGAGCACGCGGTGGGTGATGGTGGCGCCCACCTGGGACTTGATGTCGTCGCCGATGATGGGCAGGTTGTGGTCCTTGAAGCGATTCTGCCAGTACGCCTCCCGACCAATGAAGACGGGGATGCAGTTCACGAACGCGCAGCCGGCGGCCAGGATCTGCTCCACGTACCACTTGGTAGCGGTCTCGCTGCCCACCGGCAGGTAGTTCACCACCACGTCCGTCTGGGTCTCGCGAAGGATCCGCACGATGTCTGAGGTCTGACCGGGCGCCTTGGTGATCTTCTGCTGGAGGTAGTGCCCCAGGCCGTCGTGGGTCATGCCGCGGGAGACGGGCACGTTGAGCTTGGGGATGTCCCGGCAGAAGACGATGGTGTTGTTCGGCGGCTGGAAGATGGCCTCCGAGAGGTCTTTGCCCACCTTGTTGGCATCGATGTCAAAGGCGGCGGTGAACTCGATATCGCGGATGCGGTAGCCGCCCAGGTTGGCGTGCATCAGCCCGGGAATTGCCTCCGCGTCCCCCACGTTGCGGTAGTAGTGCACGCCCTGCACCAGCGCGGAAGCGCAATTCCCCACCCCAATGATCGCGACCTTCACAGCGCCCATGTGCACCGTCACCTCGAAGCGTTGACCGGTCAGGCCCCTGCCGATCTGCACGCGGCACCGGCCTGGGACGTGGTAGAACACCCCAGACGGCACCCCACGAAGACGCTACCCAAAGGATCCGCCACCGTGCAAGAAACCAGGAATGAGCTAGCAACCCTCCAGGCCCGGATCGCCGGCATCCTGGAGCGTCTTTGACGCGCCTGGTAAACAGCGGCGCATCGCGGAGCTAGAGAAGCAGTCCTCTTCGCCCGGATTCTGGGATGACACGGAGCAGGCGCAGCGTGTCATGAAGGAGCTGGCGGGCGTTCGCGACGCCATCACACCGTGGCTTGAGCTGTCCAGCCGTGTGGAGGATGCCCAGGTCCTGCTGGATCTGGCCGCCGAGGCTGACGACGAGGACAGCGCCACCGAGGCGGCCACCGAGACGGCGCGGCTGGCGAAGCGGCTGGAGGAGCTGGAGTTCGAGCTGGTGCTGTCTGGCGAGTATGACCGTAACAACGCCATCCTGGCGGTCCACGCCGGGACGGGCGGCACGGAGGCCCAGGACTGGGCGGATATGCTGCTGCGGATGTACCTGCGCTGGGCCGAGCGGCGCGGCTTCAAGACGGAGCTGCTGGACCGGAGCGAGGGTGAAGAGGCGGGCATCAAGAGCGCGGCCGCGTCCATCAAGGGTCTGCACGCCTACGGCTACCTGAAGAGCGAGCGCGGGACCCACCGGCTGGTCAGGACATCGCCATTCGACTCCGCCCACCGCCGGCACACCTCGTTTGCCAAGGTGGAGGTGATGCCCGAGGTGGAGGGTGACATCGAGATCGAGATCCGACCCGAGGACGTGAAGCTGGACATGTTCCGCTCTGGCGGACCCGGCGGGCAAAACGTGAACAAGGTGAGCACGGCCGTGCGGCTGACGCATACGCCCACGGGGATCGTGGTGGCCTGCCAGACGGAGCGGTCGCAGCTCCAGAACCGCGAGACGGCCATGATGATGCTGCGCTCCAAGCTACTGGAGATGGAGCTGGAGAAGCGCGAGGCAGAGCAGGCGGCCATCCGCGGCGCGCACGTGGAGGCGAGCTGGGGCACCCAGATCCGCCACTACATCCTGCACCCGTACAAGCTGGTGAAGGACGAGCGGACCGCCGTGGAGACCAGCGACGCCAACGCGGTGCTGGACGGCGAGGTGGACGAGTTCATGCGGGCGTATCTCTCGTGGTCGGTGGGACGGGAGGCCGGCGCCGCGGCCAGTTAGGCGGCCTTCGCGCGCGCGGTCGCGCGACAGGTTACGTCGCGCCCTTGGCGGCCATCCCTACGCCTCATCTGGGGTCGTTATCTCCTGCGAGGAGGAGTGCGCCATAGGGTGCACGGCGACCCATGCAGCTCACCGAGGGCATCTCCGCGGTTATCCCCGTCTATAACAGCTCCGGCACCCTCGAGCCGCTGATGGCGCGCCTGGAGCGCTGCCTCGCCGCCCTGTCCCCCTCGTTCGAGATCATCCTGGTCAACGACGGCAGCCGCGACGATAGCTGGTCCGTCATCACCAGCCTGTCCGAGCGTTACGGCTGCCTGCGCGGCATCAACCTGATGCGCAACTACGGCCAGCACAACGCGCTGCTGGTGGGCATTCAGCAGGCGCGGTTCGATACCACGGTGACGCTGGACGACGATCTCCAGAACCCGCCGGAGGAGATGGGCAAGCTCATCGAGAAGCTCCGCGAGGGCTACGACGTGGTCTACGGCACGCCCGCCCGCGAGAGCCACGGACTCTGGCGCGATCTGGCCTCACAGGCCACCAAGCTGGCGCTCCAGAGCGCGATGGGCGCGGAGACGGCGCGGAACGTGAGCGCCTACCGCGCGTTCCGCACCCAGGTCCGCGAGGGCTTCCGACAGTACAGCAGCCCGGACGTCTCCATCGACGTACTGCTGACGTGGGCGACCACGAAGTTCGCCGCGATCCCGGTCCGCCAGGACGCGCGCGCGGTGGGAGTCTCGAACTACACGGTCCGCCGCCTGATCACCCACGCGCTGAACATGACGACTGGGTTCAGCATGCTGCCCCTGCAGCTTGCCAGCGTGGTGGGCTTCGCCTTCACGACGTTCGGGCTAGCGATCCTGGCGTACGTCGTGGTCCGGTACTTTACGGTGAGCCAGGGTGTGCCTGGCTTCCCCTTCCTGGCCTCGATGATCGCGATCTTCTCCGGCGCCCAGCTCTTTGCGCTGGGGATCATCGGCGAGTACCTGGCGCGAATGTACTTCCGCAACATGGGTCGCCCGTACGCGGTGATCCGCCAGACCGTGGACCAGACCATTGACCAGGCCGTTGCTCCGGAGTCGCTCGATCGGCTCCGGACGGCAGCTACCACCGAGCAGACCGCCATCCGCAGGGCTGGCGCCGCATGAGCGACTGCATGGACAGGCGCATGAGAAAAAGTCGGGGTGCAGCATGGTAAAGCCAATGTGGCCGCGAGCGGTGCCCGCGGTCGCGCCGAACGCGGCGTCCGCCGCCGCGCAGATCACCATTCCGTTCAACAAGGCCTGCCTGGAGGGCAACGAGCAGGAGTACATGCTCAAGGCTGTAGGCCACGGCCATGTCTCCGGCGACGGGCCCTACACGCGGAAGGTCCACACGTTTTTCGAGAACATCTTTGGCGTCCCGCGGGCGCTGCTGACGACGTCCTGCACGCACGCGCTGGAGATGAGCGCGATCCTGCTGGACATCCAGCCTGGCGACGAGGTGATCGTCCCGGACTTCACCTTTGTCTCCACGGCGAACGCGTACGTGCTGAGAGGCGCGAAGCCGGTGTTCGCGGACATCCGCCCGGACACGCTCAACCTGGACGAGAGCAAGCTGGAGGCGCTGATCACCCCGCGGACGCGAGCGATCGTGCCCGTGCACTACGCCGGTGTGGGCTGCGAGATGGACGACATCATGGACATTGCGAACCGCCACGGTATCCCCGTGGTCGAGGACAACGCCCACGGCCTGTTCGCCCGCTACCGGGGCAAGTACCTGGGGACCTTTGGCGCGATGGCCACGCAGAGCTTCCACGAGACCAAGAACTTCACGTGCGGCGAGGGCGGCGCCCTCCTGATCAACGACGCGCGGTACGCCGAGCGGGCGGAGATCATCCGCGAGAAGGGCACCAACCGCGCCCGCTTCTTCCGCGGCCAGGTGGACAAGTACACCTGGGTGGACGTGGGCTCCAGCTACCTGCCGTCTGACCTGCTGGCGGCGTTTCTTTACGCGCAGCTAGAGGCGCGGCAGAACATCCAGCAGAAGCGCCATGACGTATGGCACGCCTACTGGGAGACGCTACGCGACTGGGCGGACGACCAGGGGGTGCAGCTACCCACCGTTCCGCCGTACTGCGACCAGCCGTACCACATGTTCTACCTGCTGATGCCGTCGTTGGAAGTGAGGACGGCCTTCATTGAGTACATGCGCGATCACGGCATCCTGAGCGTGTTCCACTACCTGCCGCTACACCTGTCCGAGATAGGCCGCCAGTTCGGCGGCAAGCGCGGCGACTGCCCGGTGACGGAGGACGTGTCCGACCGACTGGTCCGCCTGCCCTTCTACAACTCGCTGGGCGCGGAGGGGCAGCTCTCCGTGATCGACCGCATCCGCGGCTTCGTGCCGAAGCGGGTGCACGCGGTGGGGGCAAGCTGACGTGCCGGCGACTCGTGCGGCGACCGTGTGATTAGACCACGCCGCTCGTCGACGGATATGGTCTGAGAATGACACGGGCCCCCGGCAGAAGTCCGGCAACGATGCAACGACCCCCAAGTCAATGAGCGCCCAACAGGGCACGGACTCACAAGTTGCGACCGTCGGGTCGCACGAAGCGACCCGGCCGGGAGAAGGAGCGACCGATGGCATTCATGAGTCAGAGCCAGCTCGAAGCAATGGGGTTCAAAGGACTCGGCACAAACGTCCGCATCAGTGACAAGGCCGCCATCTACAACGCGGACCAGATCGAGATCGGTTCAAACTCCCGGATTGACGACTTCTGTGTGGTCTCTGGTCGAGTCTCCATCGGGCGTAATGTCCACATCGCCGTCTTCTGCAACGTCGCCGGGGGGTCGGAGGGCGTTACGTTGGAGGACTTCGCAGGACTCGCGTACGGATGTCACGTGTTCTCGCAGAGTGATGACTACTCCGGACGCACCCTGACGAACCCCACTGTGCCAGCGAAGTTCAAGAGGGAGACCAAACGCGCGGTTCACATTGGGCGGCACTGCATTGTGGGGACCGGCTCGCTCGTGTTTCCGGGCGTACGGCTGGCAGAAGGCACGTCCGTGGGGGCGCTGTCAATGGTGACGAAGTCGACCGAGGAATGGTCCGTGTACTTCGGATCGCCGGCAAAGAAGATCAAGGACCGAAGGCGCGATCTCCTTGAGTTGGAAGCGGAATTGCTCCGCGACGAAGCGAATTCGCCAGGGTAGAGCCGCGCAGCGGCCTCCGTTCATATTGCGAGCGTGCGCTTTCACGCATCGGTCCCGCCCGATCTCGTTTCGGGCACGTACGGGGAGCGGCCACGAGCCGGAAGAATCAGTCCCAGCGAAGCTTATAGATGCGCATAGACCCATACGTAGAAGTCTCTGACTCGGAAATGAGCGTGCCACGCGCGCGCAAGAGATCGTCCATCTGGCTCCGGCTCATGAAGTAGAAGCGCTGGAAGTGGCTGAGCCCTTCCAGATCGGACTCGTCGCCCAGGAACTGCTCCATCTCACTGTCTACCACGAAATAGTCCGGCTTGTATGCTGCCACAGCATCGCGGAGGGAATCTCCAGGCCGATAGGCACGCCAGTACGCCAACTGACCCCAGTTCCAAAAGAGGTGATCTCGAACCGCGAGCCAGTATACGGGGGAGGCCATCACCGACGATTCGGGCGGCAACGCAGTCTGCAGTCGGTGCTGCACGAGCTCAAAATCGGTCAGTGCGCTGGTCGAGAAGCTTGGGAGCATCCAGACCACTGGCGCTATGCACAGCACGGATGCACCCAGACGCGCCCTGGCAACCCACCGACCTCTCCAATTTCGATCGAACCAGAGGCGAGCCACCAAGTAGCCGCACAGGATGTCCGCCGTGGGATCAAGCAAAACGATGTAATAAGGGTGGTGATTGCGCATGAGCCCGACAGCGCCCAGTACAAGGCCCAACAACCATGCCCCAAGCATGCGACCCCTCGACCCACCAGCAAACATCACGAGCAAGCCGCCGGCGGACACCAACGGCAGGCGCGTAGTCAAGCCGATCGAGTACATCGTCCAGGCAGCCTCGGCGGACGTGATCCAGGCCTCCGCAGAGCCGGAGATCAATGGCGGGGTGTGCGTGGCCCCGAAGAACACCCGGTTGATGCCCAGGAAGGTGTCGGGATACGGGAGCACATGCAACCAGAGGTATCCCGCGAGGCCCAAGGAGACGCCCGCCAGTACGGCCCAGTTCTGTCCTGCGCGAAGCACCCCTCGCCCGAAGCGCACGCAAGAGCACGCGAGCAATCCTGCACCGAAGATGCTGCCGTTCGGGTGGATTTCCACAGCGATGCCAAGCAGCAGGCCCGCGAGCAGCGACTTGAGCGCCCACCGATGACCACCGTCCCACAAGAACAGCGCAAGCGCCGTGTAGCCGAGCGCAGCGACCAGCATGTCTTGCCGACCGAGATGGGAGGAGTACACGAAGTAGCTGGCCGCGGACACGAGAAACGCGGATAGCACGCCCGACGGCCGCTCCCACACCCAACATCCGATCCAGTAAACCGCGGCGAGCAACCACGCACCCGCGAGGAACGAAGATAGGCGCATGGCGAGCACCGTCTCACCAAAGACATATACAAATGCGGCCTGATAGAGCGTGCTCGCAACCGGAAAGTACGTCCAGTACCCATCAAATTCCTGAATGACACCTGCGTCCACGGCTCCCATGACCCTGCCGTCCCGAAGCCAGCCGATCGCTCGCGATAGGTACCAGAGCTCGTCGACGAACGGCGCCGGCACCGACGCCAGCGTGGCAACGTGCATCGCCGCTAGCGCGAAAGCGCACAGGAACACGAACGCTGACCACGGTCGATACGATCGCGTCCGTCTCGGATCGCCTTGGTCTGACAGAGAAGGACTCAGGACAGCCATGAACGCATCACTGCCAACGAATCCGATAGACGCTCACCAGACCCAGACTCGCGCTCTCGAATTCGTCGACCAGCTCGCCGCGCGAGGCAAGGAACGCCCGCAACTCGCCTGCTGGCAGAAGCAGATACTCGGTGTACGAATTCTGTCCACCCCCGAGCTCACCTACGAAGTCGCGCATCTGCCTATCGATGAGCAAATAGTCCGGGCGGAAGCGCTCCATCGCGGAATCCAGAGAAGCCCCATGGTGCTGGTGCCGATGCAAGGCCAACTGCTGCCAACCAAGGAACGTATGATCCTGCAGCGCGAACCAGAACGCTTGTGCGCCCATGATGGTCGCCTCGGGTGCGATGTTGCCTGACACCCGAGACAAGGCTGCCTCGTAGTCGGGGCGCGCATCGACGAACACTGGTCTCACAACGCTGAAGACCGACCAAACCAGCAGACACGTTGCACCAAAAAGCAGGCGACGCGGCCACAGTGAGTCCGCGAAGCGCGCGCGGAAAAGCCCAGAAACTGCCACCGCGACCAGGAGATCCGTAAGCGGCGACTGCAGGATGACATAGTACTGCAAGTGGTTGCGGATCAGCGCTATCTGCGCTACTAGCATTGCGACAAAGAGCAACACCGCGAGTCGAAGGCCTCGGGCGCGACCGATCGCCGCGGCTGCAAGAGATGGAGCCGCGATCAATAGTCTGAAGTCGCTGCCGTAAAGATACGTCTGCATAGTCGAGAGGAAGCTCTCGATCCAGACCTCCGCATCCCATCGCGCAATCGGAGGCGAGTGCGAAGTGCTATAGAGCAGCATGTTGATCGCCACGAATGCCGCGGGATAGGGCAGCACGTGCGCCGCCACATACCCGGCCGTTCCGAGCGCGAGACCCGCCGCGAAACACCACGGCTGAGATCTCAACGGAGACTTCAGCCCGAATCGATGCAGCACCACGGCCAGCGCAAGCACCCCGTAGACCGCGGCATTGAGATGTGTCTCCATGGCGACCGCTACGAGCAGCCCGGCCGCCACATTGCACCACCCTTCGCCCTTGCGTGGCCGCGCCAACATGAGCGCCAACGCGCCCATCCCAAGGGCCGCCACAACGATGTCCTGCCGACCGAGGTGAGAGGAGTAGAGAAACGGTCGTGACCACGCGACGAGTGCTGCCGCGAGTAGCCCGGCCCCACGTCCCGCCACCTGGCAGCCGACCGCGTACATCGCAACGATCAGCGCAAGGCCACTTATCATCGATGGCAAACGGATACTGAAGATCGTGGGGCCAAAGAGCCACACTGGGACCGCCTGTATCGCCGTGACGGGAACAGGGTACCAAGTCCAGTATCCCTCGAAGTCCTCGACGACACCGCGATCGAGAGTGCCGAACGCCCGTCCCGTCTCGATGAACCCAAGCGCACGCGCGGCGTACCAGGCCTCGTCCACGAACGGCGCGGGTGCGGAGAGCGTTGACAGCCCCACGACACCCGTCACGAGTATGAGGATCAACAGACCGCGGTGATTCCAGACCAGCCACGTTGTTCCAGGGAAATGGGCTGTCCATGACCCTTGGCGCCAAACCAACGGACGCGCGCTCATTCCGCACCGCCGGATAGGTCGATGGTCAAGTAGTCGTCATTTGAGAACGCAGGCTCGGGCAGCCCGTCGAGCGGTATCGGGCCCTCGCGGAGGGCCCGCTCCCGGGGGCCCACGACGAGGTAGCGAATCCGACGATCAAGCAGCCACTGCCGGCCCTCGCGCGTACCGATCAAGCTGGAGTAGAAGGCGTTCACTTCCTGATCCTTCACGTCGTAGTCGAGCGTGGCAACCGTGTGGCCAGCATAGACGCGTCCACGAGTCATCCCCGCGAGGTGGTTGGCGGTGAGTGTCTCCGCAACGATCACCTCTGACTCGCCGATCCTCGGCGCCAGCCACCGCCCCACTTCGTTGAGTGCCGCGCTTCGGTACACCGAGGAGTCCGCGTATGGACTCGGCGGTGCCGACATCTGCTGCACGGCGGCGAGCAGGAGCAGCAGACTCGATCCGAACAATGCCTGCACGCCGATGACGGTGAGCAATACGCGGCCAATCAACAGGCGGCCCAGCAATCCGCCCACCAGCGTCTGTCGGGCCACTCCAAAGCCTACTGCCGCCAGGATGGCCAGCATGGGCTGGACGCCGATTCCAAACCTGGACTGGATCGTCAACGGAGCGTACATGAGCGCCAGGCCAGTAGCGGCCCACACCAGCACTACCGCGCGCCCGGCGTCCAGCGACCGCGCATACCGCCGCACCCCGACCAGCGCCAACAGCAGCACGGCGCCATATCCGATCGCCAGATCTAGCGGGGCGGCGCTGAGCTGGAAGTTCTGCCGCCAGTATGTGTCTGACCAGAATGGATCGGCGCGGAACACCAGCGCGCTGTAGGCAACGAACGGGAGCGCCGACCCGATCACGGCCGCGGCCGTGGCAACACCACCGCTCCAAAGCCGCCGACGGAGCAGCACCATCAGGGCTGCGTGCCCACCGACGCTCGCGATCACTGGCACCAGACTAAACGAGTTCGTCAGACCGAGGAGCATCGACGCCACGGCCCCCAGCGCCGGATTCCAGACTGAGGAGCGACGCCACGATCGGGCGTACACAAACGCGATCAGCAGAATCAGCGTCATCCCAAACTGGAAGTGGGGCGCGGTGAACAACAACACGAACGTGCTGATCTCCGGACGATGGAAATCCACCGTTCGCAGATTGAGCTCCGCTCCGACCAGGATCGAGACGGTGATCAACAGCGCGGTCAGGCCCGAGGCGAAGACCATCAAGATCAGTGCAAGGCGGCGCTCGCTGGGCCGCTCCAGAAGCTCGCTGGCCAGGACGTAGCCCACCACCACAAGACCGGCCCGAGACGCGATCTCAGCCGCGTGGTAGGTCAGCCGCTGATCCGCTGCGACCAGCCCAGCCAGCTTCCCGAGCGCCACGTAGTACGTGTACATGAGCACCGGCGGATGCGGCTCTGAGGACAGATGGTCGTGGATGAGCCAGGATGTGCTTGCGGCACCCTCGCGCATGGCGCCGATGTACTGGGCCATGTCCGTCGGTACCCAGAGCATTCCCACGAACACCGCGCCATTCGCGGCCTGCGCGTAGGCGATGGCATACGGGATCTCAACGAGCGCGACGGCGAAGAGCGCGATCGCGGCCGCGAACACCCACTCGCGGCGAGCGATCCAGCCTCGTCGTCCCACGGCCGGCGCGGCCGCGCCGGGCGTCCGGGTAGGTCGCACCACCACCCGGGCGCTTACCGGCCGATCCGGAGTTGTCTGGACGCTCGGCTCCATCAGGCGCATTGGATCGTCCGCATCGACACGACGTTTCGGATCATCAGGCCCCGGGCCGATCCGCTTGCGCGTACAACCAGTAACGCCCAATGCGCTCCATCAGCACGTACCGCTCGGCGATCGTCTCACGGACGCCCAGCGGCCACCACGGATACTCATCCGAAACGAGCTCCTGATCAGCCGGCGCCTCCAGCACAACCAGGCCAATCTGACCCGTAGCCAGACGGTTGACAAGCTCGCCCGATCCCCACCGCGCCTCGTATCCCAGCACAGAGAGTATCAGTGGGTCGGCTGCGAGCGGCACCTTCCCTGCGCGAAAGACCGCAAGCGAATCTGCCTGTGTGAGGACGTCCCCCGATGTCGCGCGAATCTTGGCTACCAGCGTCTCGTCAGCGTGTTGAGGGCCGGCAAGAGACCACGCCGTCTGGAACGCGAACGCGCCCCCGACGGCAGCGAACAGGCAGCAAGCGGCGACGAGTGGCCCGCGGCTCGCAACCCGCGCCGGCAGCGCCTGCCCGACATTTGCCAGCCGCCCACCGATCAAGGAGTCGCACGCCCGCGCCGCGAACACGGCCAGCAGTGCTGATGCCTCTAGCAAGTAGTTGAAGTGCGATCCCGGCTTGGCCAGGCCAAGCAGTCCGATCGCGACGCTCGCGACCGCGTAGCACTGGATGAGGTATTCCTCGTCACGCCAGGCCAGGCCACGGCGCCATCCGAGCGCGCTCAGTATCCCCAAAGGGAGCAGCAGAGCGACCACCGGGATCGCGTGATCCTGGAATAACGTTGCACTCATAGGGATCGTGTGTGTCGCCACCACGTTCGACAGGACATCGACGCCGGCTTGCGCCGTGGCAGCCGTCAGCACCACGGTGAGCACGAGTCCAGCAGCCAGGCCGAGCCACAGCGAGCGCTCCCAGGCGCGGTTGAACACCAGGTGGAGCGCCAGAAGCGCCGGCGCCGTGACGAACGACTGCTTGGTGCATACCGCACCCGCCAGGAGGACACCGGCCAGCGCCGCTCCCGCAACCGACCGCTGACGGATCCCGACCAGAAGACCGCCCAGCGTGAGGGCCAACCCGATGGTGTCCGGCCGCGCGGTGTATAGCCAGGGGTGGAGCACGAAGGACGAGCCGAACAGCGCCGCGGCCAGGCAGGCCGCGCGCGACGATAGGCCCAACCGCCTACCCAGCGACGCCGTCAGCACCGCGCACGCTACCCCACCAATCACAGTCAGCGCCCGAGCCAACGCCAGCATGCCGTCTGGTCCAAGCGCGAACCAGCGGGCGGGGAGCCCCACCAGCGCGTAGTAAAGTGGCGTATACGCCGCCAGGTTGTACGGATATTCGCGCGGATCGACGTACGGCGAAAGCCCATCTCGCACGCGCGACATCACGTAAAGCTGAGCGCCCTCGGGATGCAGGACCTCCATCTGGCTGGGGATCCAGGACAGCGCGGTGGCGACGGTGATCAGCGATCCAGCCGTGGCCAGCGCAGCCAGTAACAGTCCCAGCGCGCGACAAACGGCAATATCCACTGCACGCACTGCACGCGTCGGCGGCACGCGCGAGGTCACGGCGGCCGCCGGCAATGCTCCCGTCAGCGCCAGATGGCCGCCAGCCTGTCGCTCAAGTACCTGCACGGTGCACCCGCTCCCTACCTGGTTCGCAAGTGGGAAAACGTACACGCGAACCCGCAAAGGGATGCCCAGGCTCCGCGCAGGCTTGTATCGCGTCCGAAGGCGCGCTGAGAGTGGCCCCGGAACCTTGCTGCGAGCGTGGCTCGTCAGGCCGTTCACACCACGGTTACAATTCGTGCCCCTGAGGGAGTAGCACGATGATCGCCATCCTGGACCACGGCGCCGGCAACGTGCGCAGCGTTGCGCGGGCGCTGGAGGTAGCTGGCGGGTCTCCGCTCCTCACCAGCAGCCCGGCTGAGATCGCCGCGGCGGACGCACTGGTTGTGCCCGGCCAGGGCTCCGCCGTGGACGTGATGCGAAACATCGAGCGCCTGGGCATGGAGCAGCCGCTGCGTGACTACGTGGCGAGCGGACGGCCCTTCCTGGGCGTCTGCCTGGGCGAGCAGATCATCTTTGAGTCCAGCGATGAGGGCAATCAGCCCTGCCTCGGCCTGATTCCGGGGCGCTGCCACCGGTTGCCCGGCGGCCAGAAGGTGCCCCACATGGGGTGGAACTCGGTCCGACTGGTTCGATCGCACCCGCTCCTGGAAGGCATCCCGGACAACTCGTACTTCTACTTTGTGCACTCGTACTACGTGGCGCCGGCCAATCCAGACGCGGTCGTGGGCGTGACGGACTACGGCGTGAGCTTTGCGTCGATCGTTGCCAGTGGCAGCATCTTCGCCGCCCAGTTCCATCCTGAGAAGAGCGCGGATCTGGGTCTCCGGATGTACGCGAACTTCGTCCGTCTGGCGCGAGACCGGGCGGCCACTGCTGTTGTGCAGGCCGCGGCAGCCATTGTTTGAAGTCATCCCCGCCATCGACCTTCGGGGCGGGAAGTGCGTGCGCCTCAGACAGGGCGACTTTGAGCAGGCGACCAGCTACCAGGGCGATCCGCCGGAAATCGCGCGCGCCTGGCAGGCCGCCGGCGCCCGCTGGCTCCACGTCGTTGATCTGGACGGCGCCAAGGACGGACGCCCCACGCAGCTAGACACGGTTGCACGAATCGTCCGCGCGGTGGACATGTCGGTTGAGCTCGGCGGGGGGCTGCGGACCCAGGAAGATGTGGCCGGCGCGTTTGAGATCGGAGTCAACCGGGTGATCCTGGGGACGGCCGCGTTGGAGGATCGCCGATTCCTGGAGGCGATGGTGCGCCAGCACGAGGACGCGGTGGCGGTGGGCATCGATGCGCGCGATGGGCGGGTAGCCACCCGCGGCTGGCTGACCGTCTCTGAGGCGGATGCCACCGAGTTCGCCCAGCAACTCGAGGCCATAGGAGTGCGCACCATTATCTACACGGACATTTCGCGAGACGGCATGCTGGCCGGGCCAAACGTGGCTGCCATGCGCGCCATGGCAACGGCCGTGCCCAGCGTGAACGTGATCGCCTCGGGGGGAGTGGGCGAGATTTCGCACGTCCGCGAACTGTTGCCCACGGGCGTGGGAGGCGTGATCATCGGAAAGGCGCTCTACGACGGGGCCGTTGACCTCTGCGCCGCGGTTGGGCTCGCCGGCACGTCCGCCGCATGCTGACGCGCCGCATCATCCCCTGCCTGGACGTGAACGCGGGACGCGTGGTCAAGGGCGTCACGTTTACCTCGCTGCGCGACGCTGGAGACCCGGTTGAGCTCGCCTCCATCTACAACCGCGAGGGCGCGGATGAACTGGTGTTCTACGACATCACCGCGACCGCGGAGGCCCGAGACATCATGCTGGACGTGGTCCGCCGCACGGCGGACGCGGTGTTCATCCCCCTGACCGTCGGCGGCGGGGTGCGCACCCCAGATGACGTGCACGCCATGCTCCGGGCCGGGGCGGACAAGGTCTCCTTCAACTCCGCCGCGGTGCAGCGACCGGAGGTCATCAGGGAGGCATCAGACTGGTTTGGCAGCCAGTGCATCGTCTTGTCCATGGACGTGAAGTGGAACGGGACGTACTACGAGATCGTTACGCACGGCGGCCGTCGCACCACCGGGATCGACGCCATCGAATGGGCGAGGCGCGGGATGGACCTGGGCGCGGGGGAGCTCGTGGTCAACAGCATCGACGCGGACGGGACAAAGGACGGCTACGAGCTGAGGCTGACCCGGCAGATCTCGGAGGCGGTCTCCATTCCTGTGATTGCAAGCGGCGGCGCGGGCTCAGCGCAGCACATGGCAGACGTGCTCACGGAGGGCAAGGCGGACGCGGCGCTGGCGGCCAGCATCTTCCACTTTGGCACGCTCCGCATCGCCGACGTTAAGAGAGATCTGTCGGAACTGGGCATCCCAATGCGCCCGGTGTTCGCGGACTAGCCTGGGCACATGTCAGAAGAGCCCGCCACTCCCCACACCGAGCCTTCGTTCGACCGAGCGGAGCTGCTGCCGGCCATCGTCCAGCACTTTGCCTCTGGGCGGGTGCTCATGTTGGGCTACATGAATCGCGAGGCGTATCAGAAGACGCTCGCGGACGGAGTGGTCTGGTTCTTCAGCCGCAGCCGCAACCGACTGTGGATGAAGGGCGAGACGTCGGGCAACATCCTGGCCTTGCGCTCGCTGGCCGTGGACTGTGATGGGGACGCCATTCTGGTGAGAGCGGATCCGGCCGGCCCAACCTGCCACACCGGTGCGGAGAGCTGCTTCGACGGACACGTGGTTCGGGGCGACGACCGCGACGAATCCTGGGGAGAGGCAGCCAGCGAGTTATTTGCCACCATCACGCGGCGACTCGCCGAGCGGCCAGAAGGCTCGTACATCGCTCGTCTGGCCGCGGCCGGCACGCCACGGATGGCTCAGAAAGTGGGCGAAGAAGCCACGGAAGTCGTGGTGGCGGCCATGAAACCGGATCGCGAGGAGCTGGTCCGGGAGATGGCGGACCTGTGGTTCCACAGCCATGTGCTGCTGGCGGACGCGGGACTGAGCCCGGCCGACGTCTGGGCGGAGCTAGCTAAGCGGCGTCGCTGACCCGCCCGTGGACTCCCCCTCCACGCGCCTCAGCTCCTGGAAGGCGGCCACCGCCACCTCGATCATCGCCGGCTCCGGCTGCCGCGTGGTCAGCTTCTGAAGCAACAGCCCCGGACCCACGATCAGGCGCATCGCGGGATGCTCCGCGTAGCGGCCACCCAGCTTCAGCACCTCGTAGGCGATGCCGGCGATGATGGGAATCCCCACGATTCGCGAGGCGATGCGGATCCACCAGTCCGGGGTGCCGACCAGCGAGAAGATCACGATGGAGATGGCCACGACCAGGAGGAGGAACGCGGTGCCACACCGCGGGTGCTCCGGCGGATGCTTGGCGATGTGCCGCGTATCCAGCGGATCGCCAGCCTCGAACGCGTGGATCGTCATGTGCTCTGCGCCGTGATAGGCGAACACCCGACGGATATCCGGCACGAAGCCGATGACCCAGACGTAGCCAACCAGCAGGCCCAGCCTGACGAATCCTTCCACGACGTGGGCGAGGACGCCGCTCGCGGTCAGGTACTCCACACCCGCACCCACACCCAGCGGCAGCAGGAAGAAGACGCCGACCCCCAGGAGCAAGGCCAGCGCCACGGTGCCCCACTGCAACGGCCGGCTAAGCTGGGCGCTACTCTCGGCCTCCTCGCCTTCCTCCATGATCTCCGCGGAGAACATGAGCGCCTTCATGCCCAGGCCCAGCGAGTCCCAGAGGACGCTAAGCCCGCGCACAAACGGCGTTTTGCTGACCCAGCCGCTGTAGATCCGTCTGGGGAGGGCATCCGTCCGAAGTACGATGCGCTGGCTGGGCGCACGCACCGCGACAGCCACGTACTGGCGGCCGCGCATCATGACGCCCTCCAGCACGGCCTGACCGCCGTAGGTGGTTGGCGAGACTTTGCTGCCGTGTGCGTCAGCCACGATTGACCCCAGTCATCTCGGCGGATATGAAAAGAGCGGCAACCAGTGGCTGCCGCCCAACGGATTTCATGGGAGCGATCGGTCAGTCCAGGTCAGCGCGTCGCTTTCTGGGCCCGTCGCTGGAAGCGCTCGATCTGGCCAGCGGTGTCCACGAGGCGCTGCTCGCCCGTGAAAAAGGGGTGGCAGCGCGAGCAGACGTCAACTCGCAGGCGGTCTTTCGTGGAACGGGTCTCCATGGTGTTGCCGCACGAGCACTGCACCACGGCGGCGCTGTATTTGGGGTGAATCCCAGCCTTCATCCTGGCTCCTCGCCGCTTCAGGCGTACACGCTCACGCGCTTGCGCTCACGCGTGGCGTGCTCGAACCGAACGGTTCCGTCAATCAATGCGAACAGCGTGTGGTCACGCCCCACGCCCACGTTCCTGCCTGGCTTCACCGGCGTGCCGCGCTGACGGACCAGGATGGTCCCGGCCAGCACGGAGGAGCCATCCCCCCGCTTGACGCCGAGTCGCTGTCCCGCGCTGTCGCGACCGTTACGGGTACTGCCAAGACCCTTCTTATGAGCCATCTTGCCTAAGCCTCCGCCACGATCTCGGTCACGCGGAGCCGAGTGTAGTTTTGCCGATGCCCAGTCTTCCGCCGGTAGCGGACCTTGGGCTTGTACTTGAAGACGATGACCTTGTCACCCTTGATCTGGTCCACCACTTCGGCCATCACTTTGGCGCCAGCCACGACGGGCCGCCCAAACGTTGGCGGCGCACCGTCAGGAGCAACCATCAGCACCTGGCCAAGCTCAACGGTGGCCCCGGGGTCGTGGGAGAGTAGCTCCACGTCGATCACATCGCCCGCGGAGACTCGATATTGCTTTCCGCCAGTCTCAACTACCGCATACATCTACTAAGTCCTAGCCGCGATCGACGCCCCGAGCACCGAACGTCTACAACGTGAAAAGAGCCGCGGTGGTACCGCGGATCGGGCTACCAGTGTAGCACCCGCCGTCAGAGCCTCGCCACAACGGAGGTGCCACGGTTGGGTCATTCGTCGCCATTGGCCTCGCCCGCTCCGACTGGGGCAACACGCGGGAGCGAATCCAATGACCCGAGGCCCATTGTCTCCAGGAACGATAGCGTGGTCCCGAACAGGAGCGGACGCCCAACCGCCTCTTTGCGCCCAACCTCCTCAACCAGACCCCGGGTCAGGAGCGTGGTCAGCGCGCGATCGCTGTTCACGCCTCGTATCGCCTCGATGTCCGCCCTTGTGACGGGCTGGCGGTACGCGACGATCGCCAACACTTCTAGTGCGCCCTTCGAGAGCCTGGAGGGCGTGTCCAGGCCGCGAAGACGGCGGATGTACTCCGCGGAGCCTGGCGCAGTCACAAGCTGCAGGGCGTCGGCGTGCCGTTGAAGCATCAGTCCGGTCGGCGGAGACTCTGCAAGCTCCCTGGCCGCCGCCTCCACGTCACGCGGCCGCACACCAAGGACGCGGGCAGCGTCACCGATCTCTAGTGGCTCGTCCGCGGCGAACACCAGCGCGACGAGGTGGCCGCGCAGATCGGAGCTCGCATCAGTCATCCGTCTACGCCCGCCGCCATGGTCGTGCCAGAGCCACGCCGCCGCACGCGACGAGCGACAGCACGCTGATCGCCGCACCGAACCAGAGCGACCATGGCACAAACCGTAGCTCGATCACGTGCTCTCCCGCGGGTACCCACACGGCACGGAACATCACGTTAGCCTTGAGGATTGGCGCCTCCGCGCCGTCAATCGCGGCGCGCCAGCCAGGATACCAGCCATCAGACACCACCACGTAGCCGTCCGTCTGTGCCCGCACCTGAAGCACAACTCGCTCCGCTTGATCCGTCAAGAAGGCCACCTGGCCACGACCGCCGCCCCCACGAGGCAGCCCGTCAGGTGACGTCAACACGACCAGATCGCGGGGATTGAATCCCGTGGCGCGTACCTGATCCGCGGCCTGATCCGCCGTTGCCAGCGCGGCCTGGCCCACGAAGTACGCGCGCGGTAGCGGCTCACCGCGGGTGTACACCTTCATGTCAAACAGCTCCGCGCGCGACACGCCGTCGTGCGGCACCACCGAGAACGCCATCTGGCGAACGTCATCCACGAGGTTGATCGCCCGGATCTCAAACGGCGCCGCGCCGACGTTCTTGAACCGTAGCCGCTCGATCTGTCCGCGGGGCAAAGGCAGTTCCGCAAGCCAGTCGCGCGGATCAGCGTCGCCGCCCTGCCCCCACTCCCGTATCACCTCTGGCCCCCCGGGCCGCGCAGGACCGACGGTGCTCCCTGTCTCGTGGCCGTCGCGAAGCTCCAACCGGGCCAGAGCCACGCCGCGGGTCACTGGCTCGACCGTGGCCACGACGGCGCCGTCACTCGGGGGCGCGAGGTGGGACGAGACGAGCGCCAGGCGGGTGAGCTCTCCCAGCGGCAGCCCGCCAAACTCGATGACGTCGCCGGGCTCCAGCCGACGAGATACCGCCCGATCGAAGTACAGCGCACCGCGGGTCTCGTCCTTTACTCGCCCGGCCAGGCCAACGCGGACCCCCATGAGGTCCAGCCAGCGATCGTCTGGAAAGCGGTCCAGGCGGCTCAGGAGCACGCCGTCAGGGCGCGCACGGTCGCCCAGCATCGCGCGCGAGAAGCGCACGAAGTCTCGGGTCGGCAGCAGTCCACCATCGTACCCGTCCGCGGACCTGAATCCGTACACCAGTGTCAGATTCGGGACCAGCGCCTCGTTCCGCTTGACCGCCACGATCGCCTGCTCCACGGCAGGCCCGCTGAACCCATCGAGCGACTCGCGGAACGCCTGCGTCTCCTTCACCTCGTAGTCGGGCGTCGCAACGCTGAGCACCCGTCCGTAGGGATCGTTGCGAAGCGCATCCGCTACGAGCGCCAGGGCCTCGCGATCCGGAGCGTACGCCCACGCCGGGACCACCGCGCGGTGAGCCAGCCGGCCGCCCACCACCCACAGCTCCATGAACGCGAGGACAATCAGCACACCCGCCAGCCAGCGGCCGTGGTGGCGCATGACTCGTGCGGCCACGCCCAGGCCGACGATGCTAATCCCGATAACCGCCCAGATCGCCAACAACCGCCGTGACTGGGGCTGGCCGTATTGCGCAACCCACGCAAGGCCGGGTCCGATCGTCCCCAGCACCAGTGTCGCGCGTGCTAGCGCCGCGCGGCCCACGGTCGGCCGACTCAGCCGGCCAGGCTCCCACATCCAGGCCACGCCCGTGGCAATCAGGATCGACGCGCCGAGCGTATACACCAGCAACCACCGCGCCGGAACGCGGAACGATGAAAAGCCCGGTGCCCAGTCGAATAGCCAGCGATACAGGCCGGTCTGCGGCCCCGTGCTGAGCAGCAAACCGACAGCCACCAACGCAGCACCGAGCGCGGCGGGTCGGGAACGTCCGCATGCCAGGCCCAACACCGCTATTCCGAACAGGCCGGCCCCGATGTGGCCATATTGCTCGCTGGACGCCAGGTTGGACCAGTAGCCGGGCAGCAGCACGGGCAGCAGCAGCTCCCATGGCACGAAGACGGACGTGGCTTCAGCAAACGGCAGGCCGTCCGCGCGCACCGACTGCGCGGACAGCTCGGCGGTGGGGAGAAGCTGGACCGCGGTCAGCCCCGCCGCCAGGAGCAGCGCCAGGCCGATCGCGCCTGTTCGCCAGAGCCGCACCGTCGTCACGGCCTCCCCCGTCAGCCGCCAGAGCGCAACGGCCGCCACGGCAAACACCGTGATGTACACGGCCTGGGGGTGGCCCGCCAGGATCTGGAGCGCGACGCAAGCGGAGAGACCCAGAAATCGGCGCCGCCTCCCATCCACGAGCCAGGCGTCCGCCACGGCGCAGGTCAGCGGCATCCAGGCGATGGCGCTGATCTGATTAAGGTGGCCGTGATGGCCGGTGAGGATGCCGCTGACCGCGAATGCGGCGCCGCCCACGAGCGCCGCCCCCAGCGGCAGCCCTAGCCGACCGTGCGCCAGGATAAACAGTGAACCGCCGGCCAGCACGTAGTGCGCCAGCAGGTTGACGCTGTACGCGTATGGCACTGGGAGCAGCGCGAATAGCCACGTCCCCGGGTAGAAGACGGCCGTCTGCGGATTCGCCAGGAACGGCGATCCCATGAAGAGATCCGGGTTCCACAGCGGGAGACGGCCGTCCCATACCGCCCGTGCGAAGTAGGTCCGGAGCGGATAGAAGTACGCGAACGCGTCCAGGTCAACGTCGATCAGCCCCCGGAACGCGAGCCCCGGATTGAACAACAGGACAAGAGCGAGGATCGCACCGAACGGCAGCCAGCGCGCTCGGCCGGCGGTCACGACAAGAACCGGTACCTCAGCAGCGTCAGGAGCACCCGCGGACCGTCGCGCCAGGCCACGATCTTCTTACCTTCCCAGTGCTCACGGCCGTTGTAGGAGATCGGCACCTCATAGATACGGTGCTTCATCTTCAGGATACGCGCGGTGATCTCGGGATCAAACCCCCAGCGGTTCGAGTTCAGCTTCAGATTGTGAGCCACGTCCGCGGTGAAGACCTTGTAGCACGTCTCCATGTCAGTAAGGGTTGTGTCAAACAGGATGTTCGTGATGAACGTCAGGAACTTGTTGCCTAGCTGGTGCCAGTAGTACATCGCCTTGTGCTCGCCCAGGAAGCGCGAGCCATAGACCACTTTGGCGCGGCCGGCGAGGATGGGCCGCAGCAGGATGGGGTAATCCGCCGGGTCGTACTCTAGGTCCGCGTCCTGAATGATGACGATGTCGCCGGCGACGTGACGGAGCCCCTCGCGGACGGCCGCGCCCTTGCCCATGTTCGCCGGCAGCAGGTGCACGTCCAGGTCTCCACGCTGCGCCTGCTCGGCCAGGATGTCGCGCGTTCCATCCGTCGACATGTCATCGACCACGATGATCTGCTTCTGGATCTCCCCGAGATCGACGGCTCGCACCTGGTCCAAGAGCTCAACTACGGTCGTCCGCTCGTTGAAGCAGGGGATGACAACTGAGACCTTCAGACTGACCCTCCACGGGCGCCGGCCGACGAATGGTACATGCTACTGCGCGCCAGGAGCGAAGAGCTTCTGGCGCGTATCGTTGATCGTGAATTCATCGTACAGGTAGTAGTAGCGGCCAATCGCGGCCAAAACCGGCTCCGGGTACAACTCCGCATCCAGTATGACAAACGCGAACCGGCGTCGTTCAAGGTCGCCAATGAGCGCGGAAGAATCCCACGCACCTGCCTGATGCAGGTTTCGGAGGTGCGTAGCGTTGCCAACCACGTCGCGGCCAGCCGCCAGGGCGTAGCCCGGGTCCTCGGCCAGCACTGGGCCTGACTCCTTCTGAATGCGCGCCACCAGCCGCATACCCTCCGCTACGTCCCCTGCACCAGGAGCACGCCCGAGCACGGAGGCCTGCGCCCCGCGGTCTGCCAGGATTGGTGCGTACGCGTACAGCGGCCCGTGTGCAAGCAGGACGACCTGTAGCATGAGGAGTCCACCCACAATGCCCTTCGTGAGCGGCCGCGCGCGCCCGGCGTCCAACGCCCACGCCAGCGGCCGTGTCGCCAGGATGCAGGTGGCCGCGATCGGCGCGAGAAAGTAGGACTCGCCGGCGCCCCACTTGCCCACGGTCAGCGCCAACCCCATCGATGCCGCCCAGTACAGCTCGAACGCGCCGACGGACCGCGCGCGTGCCGAGCGATACACGGCAAACGCAGCAAGGCCGACCAGTATTCCGTGGGTCTCCAGGAAATTCCGGTAGTAGGCGACGGCCTGGAAGACGCTGAATGGGTTGACGTTTCCCACGAACGCGTTGGTGAAGAACGATCCGCCGTGCGTACCGTCCAGGACGGCCCAGCATGTCCCGCCAAGCACCAGCACGAGGCTCGTCGCGAGCACTCCCAGGTATCGCCGCGCGAGAAACAGCGCCAGGAGACCGGCCGCCACCGCGTCCGCCATCGTCTGCTTGGTGAACAGCGCCGCCACGAAGAGCACCGCGGCCAACAGTGCGCCCACCAGACCGCCGCATCGAGCCGCGGCCAGCCCCAGCAACGCGATGAGCAGCGCGGTCGCGTTGACCCGCGACAGCGGAGTCACGTGGTAGACGTAGCTGGACGCCACGAAGAACAGCCCGGCGAGCCCCCCCAGTGCTCCCCGGCCGCTCACGCGAAACGCGCACGCGCCGATGACGATTGCCGCCAGGATGGCTGAGGCCGCCGAGAGGAGCCGTCCAGCGGCGAGCTGAGGGCCCGTGGAGGAGACGATCGCGGCCAGCAGGTACGAGAAGACGGGCGGGTAGTTGGAGGAGTAGTAGGGATAGCTGGCGTTGTCCGTGTAGATCGGCCGTCCCTGCGCGATCAACCAGCCGCTGTTCAGGTCGTAGCCCTCGCCCTGGTCAAAATCAAACGGATACGCTGCCAGGGTTCGGACGTGATCAAGGTAGATCAGGAGGTAGCCCACGAGTGCGACGTAGGCGATGGCCCAGGGCAACGGCACTACCCACGCCCAGACCGAAGCGCCACGCCCGGGCAAGCTGGACCTGATCATCGGCGGGGGCCGGCGATTAGAGTGGCTCAGTCGACGAGCAGCGGCTGCTGCTCGATCACTTCGCGCGACTTGCCGTCCTCGGAGGGGCCGACGATCCCGCGCTCCTCCATCTGATCCACGAGCCGCGCGGCACGCGGGTACCCAATGCCGAGGCGCCGCTGGAGCAGGGACGCGGACACCCGCCGATACTGGTTGGCCACCTCGACGGCTCGCTCGAACAGCTCGTCTCCGTCTTCGTCCTCAACCTTGCCGAGCGCCTCGATCTCGCGCGCGTCTTCCTCCGTGAAGCGCGGCGCGCCCAGGCCTTTCCAGAACTCCACCAGCTCCTGCATCTCGTCATCCGAGACGAACGCACCCTGTAGCCGTACCGGCTTGCTGGAGTCCTGGGGCAGAAATAGCATGTCGCCCCGACCCAGCAGCTTCTCCGCTCCGGCCGTGTCCAAGATCGTCCGAGAGTCGATCTGCGAGCTCACGGCAAAGGAGATACGGGTGGGGAAGTTGGCCTTGATCAGTCCGGTGATGACGTCAACGGAGGGCCGCTGAGTCGCCACCACCAGGTGGATGCCGGTGGCGCGGGCAAGCTGGGCCAGGCGGCACAGGATGCGCTCCACCTCGTCGCCGGCGGTCATCATCATGTCCGCCAGCTCATCAATGACCACCACCATGTAGGGCATGGGCTTCTGGGTGGGATCCGCGGCGAGCTGCTTGTTGAAGGCCTCAATGTTGCGGGCCGACCTGGCCGCGAAGAGCGCGAAGCGCCGCTCCATCTCGCGCACCACCCACTTCAGCGACCCCACCACCCGATCCATGTCCGTCACCACGGGCATGCGGAGGTGCGGGATGCCATTGAAGCCGACCAGCTCCACCATCTTTGGGTCAATCATCACGAGCTGGAGCTCATCGGGGGAGGACTGGAACAGCAGCGAGGCAACGATGGTATTGATACACACGGACTTGCCGCTGCCAGTGGCGCCCGCGATGAGCAGGTGAGGCATCTTCGCCAGATCGCCGACCACCACGCGGCCAGAGACGTCGCGGCCAAGCGCCAGCTTCAGCCGGGACTTGCCCCGGGACCATTCGTCCGACTCCAGAAGCTCGCGGAGCGAGACCATCGCGCCGGCGCGGTTGGGCACCTCGATACCCACGAATCGACGGCCGGGCGCTGGCGCCTCCATGCGGAGTGCCACGGCGCCCAGGCGCAGCGCAAGGTCATTGTTCCGGGCCATGATCCGGCTCACCGCCATGCCGGGCGCTGGCTCGATGCCAAACTGGGTCACCGTGGGTCCGGTGTTCACCTCGACGACCCGCGCCTGCACATTGAAACTGGCCAGCGTCTCTTCGATCACCCTGGCCTGCGCGCGCACATCCGACTGGCTCAGCTCAACCGGCGTCGCTGCCACGAACAGCTCCGGAGACGGGAGGCTCCACCCCCCACCAGCCACCGGCCGCCGCGGCGCCGCGTCATCGGCGCGGGTCTCCACCGATTCCCGCTCCGGCTTCGGGCGCGGTGGGCGGACCACCCGCGCGATCTTCTCCGTCAGCGGCGCCACCTGAGCCGCTGGCTGCCCGTTGTTTACCTTGAGCCTCGGCCGCGTGAGCCGCGCCCAGATGGCTCGACCAAGCAGCATCAGGCCACGGCCCGCGATCAGTGCCGTCACCGCGATGAATGCAAGACCCTGGAACACGGTCAAGTCGGCCAGGAGCAGCCCCCCGATGGCGGACGCCACCAGCAACACGACCACGGCGGCCATTGGCCCCAGAGCGTCAGCCAGCCCCTCAGACAGGAGGTAGCCAACGATGCCCCCGCCGGAGTGGAGCTCGTAGGCCCGTCTCGCCGGGTCCAGCTCGCCGATCGGCAGGATGTGCACCAGTCCCGGAAGTGCTACCGACAAAAGCACCGCGCCCGCCACGCGGGTGGTGGGCGCGCGCCAGTCAGGCCGGACTCTGCTCAGCAGCCGCAGCGCGGCCACGCCGATCAGCCAGGCGGGTATCAGCGGAGCGGTCCAGCCGAACAGACGAGTCATCAGGGTGAGCAGGGGTCCGGTGACCGAGCCGCCGGGAAACACGATGGCCAGTGCGCACATGGTGCCAAGCATGCCGGCAGAAGCGGCGCAGACGTCCGCGGCCACACGCGGACTCACGTGAAGTCGGGGCAAGGTCAAGGAGGCGCCGCCGCGACTCCTGGTCGTGGCCGCTCGCGCGGCGCGGGCGGTTTTTCCAGCCATGGGCGCTAGAACAGCGTGAGCTGTTCTGGCTCCTCCTCCTCGTCGCTCTTCGCGGTATCGACACCCACCGCGGTCTCAACGGGCAGCGAGGCGGCATGCGTCTGCCGGGCGCGCGCGAGCGCGGCCATCAAGCCATCAAAGTCCTCTTCCAGCCCCTGGCGGTACTTGGGCTGGTGCAATGCCGCGGCTGGGTGAAAACACGCGTAGGCCGAGAGCCCTCGCCACGGCCGGCTGGTACCGTGGATCTGGCTGATCCTTGCGTTGGGTCCGAAGAACTTCTCCATTGAGTGGCGGCCAAGCGTGACGATGAGCTTCGGCGCGAGCGCGGCGATCTGACGCTCTAGGAACTCGTCACACGCCTCCTTCTCATCTGGAAACGGATCACGGTTTCCCGGGGGGCGATGTTTGACGATGTTCGTGATGAACACGTCAGAGCGCTCCAGACCGGCGCGCCGTAGCAGATCGGTGAGGAGCTGGCCGGCGGCACCCACAAATGGCCGCCCCTGGGCGTCTTCGTTCTGACCTGGCCCCTCACCGACGAACATGATCTCCGCGGTGGGGCTACCCTCGCCGGGCACACCGTTGCGCGCGGTCTCGCACAACCGACAGCGCCTGCACGCCCGGACCTCTTGCGCTATGACGTCCAGCGTCTCCGGCAAGGCGCCTCCTTACGTCGCATCAGGTGATGCTACCACCCGCCCCACCCCCCGGCAATTGCCCGCGTCGTCACAACTTCGTATCCTCTGCCGTCCAGCGCGCACCCACGGCAACGCCCACTCGCGCGCCACACAAGGCGATTCAGAAAGCCAGTTTCACGTCTCCGCGCCACTGGAGGTTCCCATGCCCGGTCCGCTCACCGGCATCAAAGTGCTCGATCTCTCTCGCGCCCTGGCCGGGCCCTACTGCACCCTGATGCTCGGTGACATGGGGGCTGATGTCATCAAGGTGGAGATGCCCGGATCTGGCGATGAGTCGCGTGGCTGGGGGCCGCCGTTCATCGAGGGCGAGAGCACCTACTTCATGAGCATCAACCGCAACAAGCGCAGCGTGACGCTGGACCTCAAGGACGAGCGGGGCAAGAGGATCCTCCGCCAGCTAGCCGACCGGACGGACATCCTGGTGGAGAACTTCCGGCCCGGCACCATGGATCGGCTGGGTCTGGGCTACGATGCGCTGCGCAAGACCAACCCCGGGCTGATCTACTGCGCCATCTCCGGTTTTGGCCAGACCGGCCCCCGGGCCGGCCAGCCGGCCTACGATCAGGTGCTCCAGGGGATGGGCGGCGTCATGAGCCTGACCGGCCAGGTTGGGGGGCAGCCCACAAAGTTCGGCGTACCCATCGCGGACATTGGCTCCGGCATGTTCGCCGCCTACGCGGCCGCCTGCGCCCTGTTCACGCGCGCGCAGTCTGGCCGCGGACAACTCATCGACACGTCTATGCTCGGTGGCCAGGTGGCTCTCCTCACCTTCCAGGCCGCCCGCTACTTCGCCACCGGCACGGCGCCAGGGCTGGCGGGCAATCGACACCCCAGCATCGCGCCGTACGAGACGTTCCAGGCCAGCGACGGCTACGTCAACATAGCCTGCGGGACGGAAGCCATGTGGCGACGCTTCTGCGAGGCCATGGGCCTGGCGGACCTCCTCCAGGACGAGCGATTCACCCGGAACTCCGACCGCGTCGCCAACCGCGAACCGCTGTGCGCGCGCATCGAGGAACGGCTGGGCGCCATGACCATCGACCAGGTGGTACGGTCGCTCGAGGCGGTGGACGTTCCCTGTGGCCCCGTCTACACGCTTGATCGCGTGTTCGCGGACGAGCAGACCAAACACCTGGACCTGCGCCAGACCGTGCAGCACAGCAAGGCCGGCGAGATTAGCGTCACCGGCTTCCCGTGGCGTCTCTCGGAGACACCCGCTGAGGTCCGATTCGCGGCGCCCAGCCTGGGTGAACACACCGATGAAGTCCTTGGACAGCTCGGCTACGCGGGCGGCGAGATCGCCAGCCTGCACAACGACAACGTGGTCTAGCCGGCGACCAGACAGCTTCCAGACGGAATGCTATGATCGCGCCATGCGCGAAGCAGTCATCGTAGACGCCTGCCGAACCCCGATCGGCCGCTATGGCGGCGCGCTCAAGGACGTCCGACCGGACGATCTGGCCGCGCTGGTCATCTCGGAGATCGTCCGCCGCACCGAGCTAGACCCCGCTACCATCGAGGATGTGGTCCTGGGATGCGTCAACCAGGCCGGCGAGGACAATCGGAACGTCGCGCGGATGGCGCTGCTGGTGGCCGGCCTGCCGGTGGAGGTTGGCGGCCAGACGGTGAACCGACTGTGCGGCTCCGGCCTGCAGGCCATCAACAGCATCGCCCAGGCCATCCAGACTGGCTCCGGTGACACGTTCATCGCTGGCGGCGTGGAGAGCATGACTCGCGCCCCGTTTGTGATGCCCAAGCCTTCCGCCGAGTTCCCTCGCGGCGACATCGCCATGGCGGACACCACCATCGGCTGGCGGTTCGTGAACCCGCGCCTCGCCGCGCTCCACCACCCGTACTCCATGGGCGAGACGGCGGAGAACGTGGCGGAGCGCCAGGGCATCAGCCGCGAAGCGCAGGACCGCTTTGCGCTTCAGAGCCAGCAGCGTGCCGCAGCGGCCATGGCGGGAGGCCGCTTCGAGGACGAGATCGTGAGCGTATCGGTGCCCCGACGACGCGGTGATCCTATCGTCGTCTCGGAGGACGAGCACCCACGGCCGGATACGACTCTGGACAAACTCGCTGCCCTCAGGCCCGCCTTCCGGGACGGCGGCACGGTCACCGCCGGCAATTCGTCCGGCGTCAACGACGGCGCGAGTGCGCTGCTGATGATGGATCGGGAGAAGGCCGAGTCCCTCGGCTACAAGCCGCTGGCGCGAATCGTCTCCACCGCCGTTGCGGGCGTAGAGCCCGCCTGTATGGGAGTGGGCCCCATCCCGGCCAGCCGGCGCGCGCTGGAACGAGCGAGGCTGACCGTATCAGACATCGACCTGGTGGAGCTCAACGAAGCGTTCGCCGCGCAGAGCATCGCCTGCGTGCGCGGCCTAGGACTGGACGAGGACAAGGTCAATGTCAACGGTGGCGCCATTGCCCTGGGTCATCCGCTGGGGTGCTCCGGCGCACGGATCATGACGACCCTGCTCTACGAGATGCGACGGCGGGACGTGGAGCACGGCCTGGCGACCATGTGCATTGGCGTGGGCCAGGGCATCGCCACGGTGGTCCAGCGGCTGTAGCGCCAGTCGCTTTCGGCAAAAGAAAGGGCCGAACCCTGAAGGTTCGGCCATCGCGCTCGTTTCGAGCCTCCGCCTCGCCGGGATCGCCGACGTGGTCACTTGGCCCACTAGAGTAGAACTTGCCGGGAACCGATTGCTAACCGCATGAAGTTCCCGCGGTCAGAACTCGAGCGCATCGCCAGTATACCGCATCTGGTGTTGGCTGTCTGCCGCGTCAGCGCATCGCGGCGCGCACCTGTCGTACGATGGACGCGGTTCCCATACCCCAGGAGCACGCCATGGCCTTCCCCACGCGCCTCACGTTCGGCATCTTCCTCGCCCCTTTCCATCGGCATCCGGAGAATCCGACCCTTGCCATTGACCGTGACCTCGAGCTGATCGAGTGGCTGGATCAGCTTGGCTATGACGAGGCCTGGATTGGCGAGCACCACAGCGCAGGGTGGGAGACGATCGCCTCACCGGAGCTCTTCATCGCGGGCGCCGTCCAGCGCACGCGCCACATCAAGCTTGGCACGGGCGTCGTGAGCCTTCCCTACCACCACCCGCTGATGGTGGCGAACCGGATGGTCATGCTCGATCACATGTCTCGCGGGCGTGTGATGCTGGGCGTTGGCCCGGGTGCGCTGTACACGGACGCGGTCATGCTTGGGATGGAAACCACCCAGCAACGACCACGGATGGAGGAGTCGCTCGACGTGATCGTCCGGTTGCTGCGCGACGACGGGCCCATCACGCATCGCAGCGATTGGTTCTCCATCGTGGAAGGCCGGCTTCATCTGAAGCCGTACACGCGACCCCACTTCCCCATCGTGGTCGCATCCGCTCAGTCGCCCACCGGGATGGTCCTGGCCGGCAAGTACGGCTTTGACGTGCTCTCCTTTAGCGCGTATCAGGGCGTCCGCGGCGCTGTGGATCTGAAGGCCCAGTGGCGCATCGCCGAGGAGACTGCCGCGGAGCACGGCACGACCATGCGACGTGAAGGCTGGCGGCTGGTGGTCCCGGTTCACGTTGCTGAGAGCCGAGCGGAGGCCATTGAAGACGTCCGCCAGGGCAGCGCCCGCTTCATGAAGGAGTACCAGGGCGGGGTCCTGGGCCGCCACATGCCAGTGGACGGACCATACGAAAAGATCGTGGATAAGATGGCGGACACGGGTAGCTGGCTTGTGGGGGATCCGGATGACGTCGTGGCGCGCCTGCGGCAGTTGGACGAAGTCAGCGGCGGCTATGGCGGACTGATGATCATGGCGCACGAGTGGGCCAATCGAGAGAAGACGCTCAAGAGCTACGAGCTGTTCGCTCGCTACGTCATGCCGCACTTCCAGGATTCGCTGACCAGCCTGGGCGCCTCCTACGACGACGCGGTGGCCAAGGCCGAGGTCATCAAGGCCGCTGGCATCCGCGCCATCGAGGCCGCGCACCAGAAATACGCCGACCAGCGCGCGGCCACCACTCGGTAGTGGCCGCGCGACCCATCTGGCGATCGTAGTCGAAGGAGGGAGCCCGTCGTGGAGCTTGCTGATCGGGTGTCCATTGTCACCGGCGCCGGGCGTGGGATAGGCCGGTCCATCGCGCTCGAGCTTGCATCGCTCGGATCGAACATCGTCGTGGCGGACGTGATCGATGAGAACGCTGAGCGTGTCGCCGAGGAGATCCACGCGCTGGGACGGATGGCCACACCGGTCCACGTGGACGTGACCTCGCGGACCGATCTGGACGCCATGGCAAGCCGCGCGATGTCCGAGTACGGGCGCATCGACGTGCTGGTGAACAACGCGGGCGTCAACTGGTTTGGGTCCGTTCTCGAGGTGACCGAGGAGAGCTGGGACTTCGTGATGGACGTGAACGCCAAGGCGGTGTTCTTCGCCAGCCAGGCGGTGCTGCCGCACATGTTCGCCGCGCGCCGTGGCAGCATCGTCAGCCTGGCCTCCATGGCTGGCAAACTGGGCAGCACCTACTCAGCCGCCTATGCCGCCTCCAAGGCCGCGGTGATCAGCATCACCCGCAGCCTCGCGCTCTCGGGGGCACCATACGGAGTCCGGGCAAACTGCGTGTGCCCGGGCTATATCCACTCCACGGATATGTGGCGCCAGGTTGAAGTGGGCATCTCCCGGGTGCTGGACACCACGCCGGAGGCGCTGAACGAACAGCGGCTCAAGGCCATCCCACTGGGCCGCTGGGAGCATCCGGAGGACGTGGCGAAGCTCGTGGGGTACCTTGCGTCCGACCGCTCCGGCTACATCACCGGCGAGGATGTGAACGTGTCCGGTGGACTGGTAATGCACTGAGAGGCGGGCCGGGACGCCCATACTCTCGACGGCGCCGGACCGCTCGCCGTCGACTGGCCGTAGTGTCGGGCCACATTTGGGTGACCGTGCTTGCGGAGGCCAGCGGGGACGCTGGCGGTCCCAGCCGACGGTCTTCGGCTCACCATCGAGCGGAGGCCGACACCCCACGACGATGGGGCGGCTATGAACGCTCCGCCGCGTCGATGGCATCCAAGAGCTCGTGGATAGATCCCCCACTCTCCCACTCCATCTGGCCGGGCGCCCAGCGGCCGTCGCGCCAGTCCTTCCACCGCGTTGAGCCCTCCGCGTCGATCGTCACCAACGCCAGGCCGCCATCGCCCCCGGCGGAGGTGAGCAGCACGCCGTCCCCGATCTCGCCCAGGTGGAGCCAACGCGCCTGGGACGGAGACCAGGACCGGCCCGTATACCGCTTGTGAAAGATTTTGCCGCTGTCCGTGCGGGAGAACAGGTGGACGCCGGACGACTCGGAGCCCGTCAGCTCTAGCGTCGCGCCCGGGCACCTTCCCAGGTTGGACCAGACGGCGCGCCCACCCGCCTGCCCGAGCCGCGCGGCGTAGACGTTCCCGTCCACACCCTTGGCCACGACGATCAGGCCGGACGAGGTGCTCAGTGCGAGCGGCGCTCCTACCATCTGCCCACCCAGGCTGGCCCACTCTGAGTCTGGCTCAGGCGGCCGGGATTCCGACCAGCTTCGGTGGCGCACCGCCCCGCGGTCGTCGATCGCCAGCGCGTAGACCTGACCGCCAGAGTCCGACGCCAACGCCACACGCCCGCTCCACGCCGCGCCGATGGGGCGCCAGCCGCTGGATCGCTCTCCCGAGGCAGGCGGCGGCGAGTGTCGCGCGAGCAGCGCCCCTTCCGCTCCCACAGCCAGGAAGTGGCCGTGCCCTCCCGAGGAGAACACCCCGCCGATGGTGCCCATCCCATCGGTCACGCTCCGCCCGCGCTTGAGCCGTTTGGATCGTGACGGCCTGGGAATAGCATCCTCGTACGGGTTCCAGACGCGGGCCTCGACCAGGAAGCCCACCTCGAAGCGCACATCGCCCACTAGCGCCTGCAGAACGCGGCGCTGGGACCAACCCTCGATGGCATCGGTCGGCAGAGCGACGTTCACCGTGGCCCAGCTTTGCACCCAGTCGCCCTCATCGTACGTCCCGCTTGAGTCGCCTCCACTGGTCAGGGAAACCGGGGCGCCTAGCCCAGGCAGTGTGAATCCGCCGGCAGGAAAGTCGGACGTATCGTCGTCGAGCAGCCTTGCGTACAGCGTGAGTGAGTCCGGCGCGCTTTCCACCTGGAAGCTGTGGTGCAGCGTGATGTACTCACCCGAGAAGGCAGATCCCTTGCTGGTGAACGCCGAGGCGACCGAGCTACCCCGCTCGCCGTCATACAACCCCGCCGCAAAGTGCAGGTCACCGGGGCTGGTTCCATCCCCACTCAAGATGACGTGCAAGTACTCGAGCCGCACGGTGGCGCTCCGCCGAAGCGTGGAGAAGGCGACCTCATGTACCGCTGGCTTGGGGTTGAGCGTCACATGCTCCGTGGCGGGGGCGACGATGTTCAGAAAAAGCCGCTGGCCCTGCGGCAGGCGATTGTCGCCTCCACCCAGCTCAAACGCATGCTCCGTCTTGGGCGGGCTGAACAGCTCGACCTTGAAATCGCGCACTGGCCGGGGATAGCGAGCGTCCTCCCGCTCGCCAAGCACCGAGACAGCCGGCAACGTAGGCTGCGTGGTGTTGAACCACGTCCGCACCGTGTTCGGCCGAGGAAAGACCACCACGTTCTCGATGCGCTGGATCAGACGGTCGCGCAGCGCTTGATCCAAGGCCGCGATACCGTTCTTGGAGATTGGTGCCATGCTTCCTCCCTCACATCGCTGCCCAGCCTCGCGCCGTCACCCTGACCTGGCCGGCTTCCAGAATATCGCGAACGATCGAGCCGTGACCACCATAGACGCGACAGTGCGACGCAACACCGTAGGGTCCGACTCGGGACGCGCCGTTGCCCGTCCAACCTCGGCCGCCCTACCATCCGAAGACGCCCACTGCCAATCGGAGGCCATCGTGCCGCACGAGTACATCCGAGTCGAGACGGACGGCCCCGTCGGCATCGTCACGCTCGACCGCCCCAAGCAGCTCAATGCCCTGAGCAGCCCGCTCATGGCGGAGCTGGTTCAGGCGCTGGACGCGTTCGACCGCGACCCGGACATCCGCGCCATCGTCCTGACTGGCGGGACCGCTGTCTTCGCCGCCGGCGCTGATCTGAAGGAGTTTGCCACCCAGTCCGCCGTGCAGATGCTGACGCGCGGCCGCGTGGCGGCGTGGGATCGACTTCGGTCCATCACCAAGCCGGTCATCGCGGCCGTCAGCGGCTACGCGCTCGGCGGTGGCTGCGAGCTTGCCATGCTCTGCGACATGATCGTGGCCTCGGACACGGCACGATTCGGCCAGCCGGAGATCAACGTGGGCCTCATGCCGGGCGCCGGCGGCACCCAGCGCCTCACCCGCACCATTGGCAAGTACCGGACGATGGAGATGGTGCTGACGGGAGCCATGATCGACGCGGCCGAGGCCGAGCGCCACGGGCTGGTGAACCGAGTGGTGCCACCGGAGCGACTGATCGAGGAGGCCGTTTCGCTCGGCAAACTCCTCGCGCAGAAGGCCCCCGTCTCCCTGCGGCTGGCCAAGGAGGCCGTCCTGAAGGCGCTGGAGACTGGCCTGACCGACGGCACGGACTACGAGCGCAAGCTGTTCTACTTCCTGTTTGGCACTCAGGACGCGCGCGAGGGCATCAACGCCTTCGTGGAGAAGCGCAAGCCCTTGTACGTCGGCGAATGAGCGCGTCGCACACGGCAGGGCGCGGCCGCCGATGACGCCCCATTTCTGCGGCCGCTGCGGCGCCGCGGTGGCCAGGCCAGATCAACGCCACTGCCTGGGTTGCGGCGCCCCACTCTACGACGGGATCCCTCTAACGCGTGATGCGCCCACGGCTTCCGCACAGCCCGCCGCGAGCATCCGCCCCTGGGAGATCGCGCTACTGGGAGCAGGCGGAGTGGCGTGGGTGCTCTACGCCGCGTGGCAGGCCAGCCCCACGGCGGCGGCGTTTGCCCGGGGCGAACCGATGTCCGTGCCCAGGCTGGGGGCTATCGTGGCGATCGTGCTGCTGCCTCCCATCGCCCTGCTGGCCTTCTTCGCTGGCCGTCTCGCCGAGCGCGGGGGTTGGCGTTGGGCCGCGCCCATCTTCATCGCCGTCCCTCTGATCGCACTGGCCATGCCTGCGCTGCCAGATCCGCCGCCGCCCCCACCCCCAACAGCCACCCCAACGCCCCAGTCCGTCGGGCTGCCCGCGTTGCCGGTGCCCATCCCCATCCCGACAGGCCTGCCCATCCCGATTCCAACGGCGCTCCCCATCGTCATTCCCACTGAGCTACCAATCCCGCTGCCGAACCGCTCCGCCACGCCAGTTCCTGGCGCGCGTCTTAATCAGGAGGACGTGCGACGTCTCGTGAAGGACTCGCTAGGGCGCTGCTTCGTGCTCCACCGCGAGGTTGACCTGTCGCGGACGACCTTTGACCGAGGGACCTGGACCGTGGCACTTGCGTTTGGCGGCGCTTCCTGGGCCGTGGACGATGCCAGCGGAGCTGTCACGCCGAACGCAGAAGCCAGTGCTCGCCAGTCGCGAAGCTGTCGCCCCGCGTAAACAGGCGTATCAACGCCAGTCAATGCCACCGTACGCGGTGGACGCATTCACCTGCGTGATCGACCCATCAGTAACCAAGACGAGCTTGAGTCCAGCCGCGCCGCTGAAAGCGATTGAGCTTCCATCCGGCGACCACGCTACGGCGGCGTCATCCTCCGCGAGCTGGCCCACCATCCGCGCATCGCCACCCGTGGCGTCGACTACAAACAGGCTCCAGGGAAGCCCATGGGCGGCCACCCAGGCCTCTCGCTGTTCAGGAGACACCCGCGCGCCCTCAAGGCTGCCAACGCCCACGAACGCGATTTGAGATCCATCCGGGGCGAATCGCGGATACGCCAGCGCCAGCAGCTTGTCTGGCGGGACAAGCATCCGTGCATCACCGCCGCCCGGCGAGCCGACCATCAACGCATCGCCGTCTGGCAGCGGTCTGACAAAGGCCAGGCGCGAGCCGTCGCGTGACAACGCGGGTTGCCGCGCGTCCGCCAGGATCATGCGGCGGCCACTCCCATCTACCCCAACCTGCTCAACTCGAGCGATGGGGCCGGCCAGAGGTGTGCCGCCCACGGTCTCAAAGAGGAGCCCTGAGCCGTCAGGCAGCCAGACCGGGCTTCCAAGCAGCGTGCCCGGACGCTCACGCCGCGCAGCGAACAGGGGCTCAGCCGCGCCGCTCGCAGGGAGCACGAGAATGTCCGCCCCACCGGGACCCTCCCCCCGCCTCGCCGTGTACTGACTGAACGCGATCCGTGAGCCGTCAGGAGACCAAGCTACGTCCGAGGCAAACGCGCCAACCTCGAGCGTCGCTAGCTGCCGCTCGTCGCCCGCGGGATGGACCACCGCCAGCGTGCGACCGCGTGCCACGAGGATCCCGCGATCTGCCGGCTCCTCCGCGGCGTGGCCGGTCCGCGACAGCGCCAGCCCGGCGATGATCGCCGCGGCACCACTCAGCACCCTCCGACGGCGTGGTGAGAAGCGGTGCGAGGACGATCGAAGAGCCGTCAACGCTCACCGACCGAGGGGCTAGCTGGCCTGCTCTTCGTCCTCGTCACAAGTTGCACAGGCCTCGCGCCCTTCGCAGCAGCGCTCGATCAGCACGACCGCGGGCGGACTCTCCACGCCAAGAATCGCCTTGAATACGCTCTGCTCCTCTCCGTGCGACCAGAGCTTCCAGCCACTGGGAATGGGAGCGCGCACCGGCAGCGCCGTGGGACGACATGCAACGTCGTATGCCAATGAAGTCTCCTCCGCGGCCACAAACGGCCACGCCGAATTACGGTTCGCCAACAGCTAGCTCCTCCGGTGGATCATGGATTGGGGCCACCACCTGGAGCGGTACCCTCACCTCGAGCCGGCGTCACCCCGCACGGGCTCTACATCCATAACGCCGCGGAGCCGCAAGACGGTCCTATTTTCCGTTTTGCGGTCGCTGGGCCGCGTTGCCCCCTCATTTGCCGGGGCACGTAGCCACCCGCTAGAGCGCCGCGAGTATACCATGCCCTACGTCAAGCCGGAGGCACAGGTTCGGCACGGTTGAGACGTCTGTTCCGGCATGTCCGGACGCCCGTGAATCAGGTACGATCACGCAGCCGCCGGGCGCGGCCGCGCCCCAGCACTGGCCGCCGCGAGAGGAGTGTCGATGCCGCCCATCCACTACGGCTGGATCATGCTCACGGCGATTGTTCTGATGACGTTTGCGTCGTCTGGCTCGCGCTTTTCCTTCGGCGTATTCGTGCAGCCCATGACCGCCGAGTTTGGCTGGGATCGCGCGGCGCTCGCGGGTGCCGCGTCTATGAACCTGCTGATGGCCGGCATGCTTCGGCCAGCGGCGGGGATTCTGGCCGACCGCATTGGCGCCAAAGCCGTGGCGATGTTGGGCGTGGCGACCGCCGCCAGCGCCCTGATCCTCACCAGCTTCACCCGCGAGCTCTGGCAGTTCTACCTTGCCTACGGCGTGCTGCTGGCGGTGGGGTACGCGTGTGCCTCACCGGTCACGGTGACCACGCTCGTCGGACACTGGTTTGTGAAGCGGCGATCCCTTGCGATGTCCGTAGGCTCGGTGGGCACCTCGCTGGGTGAACTGATCACCGTCCCGCTGGCCATGCTGGCCGTCAAGTCCGCCGGCTGGCACGATGCGTTCCGCATCATCGCCGGCTTCATGCTGCTCGTTGTGCTTCCCGTAGGCGCGTTGCTGCTGTACAACCGCCCCTCCGACCGTGGCCTGAAGGCCTATGGCGCGGACGACCCCTCCGCTCCCCGCCGCGCCGCGGCGGGAGCATCCGAGCTTACGCTGGCGGACGCGGTGAAGAGCCCACAGTTCTGGCAGCTTGGGTTTGGGTTCTTCGTCTGCGGGTTCACCATGTCGTTCGCCAATACCCACTTCGTGCCATTCGCTATGGACATGGGCTTTGAGGATATGGCCGCCGCGAATGCGCTGGGAATGGTTGGCGCGTTCAGCATCCTAGGCGGGCTGACCGCGGGTTACCTGGGGGATCGCTTCAACAAGCGCAACGTGCTCGCCACGGTCTACCTGCTGCGCGGCGCGGCCTTTGTGGTGATGCTGGAGACCCGTCCGGAGAATCCCTGGACGCTCTATCTCGCCAGCTTCTTGCTGGGGATCTCCTGGACGTCCACCACACCGCTCTCATCGGCGATCACGGCCGACCGTTGCGGTCTCCGCAATCTCGGCACCATTTTCGGCACGATGTTCACCGTTATGCCCATCGGATCGGCGGTGGGCGCCTTCGTGGCGGGCTACATCTACGATCTGACGCACAGCTACGAGATCAGCCTTGCCATGAACGCGGTTGCCGGTCTGCTGGCGGGTGCCGTTGTCTACGGGATTCGGGATCCGCGGCGGCCTCAATCCGCAACTGTGGATGCGGCCTCGCCCGTTGCCTCTGGGACGCGCGCACTGGAGCGCGGGGTCTAGGCCGGAACGAGAAAACCCCTCTCCGCGCTGAGAGGGGCTGACTGCGAAGCGTGCATCGCGGCCGCGGTGGCCGCCGAGAATCAGGCCTTGCTGAGGAAGGGAAGTCCAGTCCGCTGGTTCTCGCCAACCTTGTAGCCGGCAGGCACAGACGCAAGCGCCTCACCCTGCTTCTCCTCGCGAGAGAAGTAGAAGATCCGCTGCTGTCGACCGTTACGCAGCGTCACGTCTTTCGCGTGAAGGACGTAGGTCTGACCCTTGCTGTTCTTGTGCGTGTAGGCCATCGGGCCCTCCTGTATCTCGGTTCATTTGGACGATTCAGTCGTCTTGATGACAGAAGTCTAAATGGCCCCGCTCGGAGCGAGCAAGGCTACAATCCCATCGCCGACGCCTCGGCAATGCCAGGGCGGGCCAGTTTAGTCAGGGCCGCGCGGCGCCGACGTGGCGCCGCCGCCGTAGCCCCGTTGCCCCGGGAGCCAGACCGTGACAGCCCACCTTGAGCCGCTGCGGCTCGCGGAAGACTTGCGCTACTGCCGCGACTCATTTGCCTTTCACCGCCGGCCCACGCGCGAGGTGATGGTGGGCACCGTGGGAGTGGGTGGTGCCAACCCTATCCGCATCCAGTCCATGACCACCACGCGCACGCAGGACGTGGCCGCCACGGTGGCCCAGGCGCGACGGCTGGCGAACGTGGGCTGCGAGATCGTCCGCGTCACGGCCCCGACGGTGCAGGACGCCCGCGCATTGAAGGACATCCGACGGCAACTCCGCGCGGCAGGCATGACCAACCCGCTCGTGGCGGACATCCACTTCAGCCCGGCCGCCGCCATGGAGGCCGCCGACCACGTGGAGAAGGTGCGGATCAACCCGGGGAACTTCGCCGACAGCAGGACGTTCGCCATCCGCGAATACTCTGACCGCGAGTACGAGGACGAGCTGGAGCGGATCGAGGCGCGCTTCACGCCCCTGGTGCTCAAGTGCAAGGCAAACGGCATCGCCATGCGAGTGGGGACCAACCACGGCTCGCTGAGCGACCGCATCATGAATCGTTTCGGTGACACGCCGCTGGGGATGGTGGAGTCCGCCCTGGAGTTCCTGCGGATCTGCCGGACAAACGCCTACCTCGATGTCATCCTCTCCATGAAGGCGTCCAACCCCAAGGTCATGATCCAGGCGTACCGGCTGCTGGTGGCGCGGATGGACCTGGAAGGCATGGACTTCCCGCTTCACCTGGGGGTCACCGAAGCGGGCAACGACGAAGATGGGCGGATCAAGAGCGCGGTGGGCATCGGGGCGCTGCTTGACGACGGGCTGGGCGACACGATCAGAGTCTCATTGACGGAGGAGCCGGAGGCGGAGATTCCCGTGGCGATCCGTCTGGCGGCGCCGTACCAGGATCGCGCCGATGAGCACCTGGGCGTCAGCTCCCGCCCCGAACGGCGAGATCCGTACAGCTTCTCGCGACGTTTGACCACCCCATGCCCCGTGGGGCCAAACGCCATCGGCGGTCAGGACACGATCCGCGTCCTCCGAGCCCCCCGCACTGGCCGGTGGGACCTCGCCACACGCGCAGCCGAGCTCGCGTCAGGCGGCCAGCCTGGTGCGCCGTCGCCGGATCTCATCGAAGTGACCGTTGGCAGCTCCGCTGATCTGGAAACACTGGTGGCGGTGAGGCAAGCGCTGACGGACCGTGCGCCCGGGGCCAGCCTCGTGGCCGCCGTCGCCGAGGACCGCTCCGTTTGGGAGCCCGCCGCCGCCATCGCCGACGCACTGCGCTGGGAGGCCAACGGGCCGATCGTGCCAGCCGGCATCATCGCCACGGCCCGCGAGCACCAACGTGGTTTGCTCTTGATCACCGCCGCCTCGCCAGACGGCGACGCAGCGGTGAACCGACTGAACACCTGGGCAATCCAGTGCACGGCCGCGGGCCTCTCCAGGCTCGCCTTTGGTGTCCGCGCCATGGATGTATCCACTGCCGTGCGGGTGTACCGGAAGCTGGCCGCGGTGCTCGATGACGTGGATCTGCCGTATCCACTCCACCTGATCGCCCCGGCGCAGGAGAATCCCTACGACCGTCTCCTGCGGGCATCGGTGTGTCTGGGATCATTGCTCTGCGACGGGATTGGTGACAGCGTGGAGATCCCAGCGCCAGAGGATGCTCAGAGCGTGCGGCTCGCGTTCAACGTGCTCCAGGCGGCCGGCGCCCGGATCTCCAAGACCGAGTTCGTGGCCTGCCCCTCGTGCGGCCGCACCTTGTTTGACCTGCAGCCCACAACCGACCGCATCAAGCAGCGCACCGGCCATCTCGTGGGTGTGAAGATCGCCATCATGGGCTGCATCGTGAACGGACCCGGCGAGATGGCGGACGCGGACTTTGGGTACGTTGGCGGCGCCCCGGGCAAGGTAAATCTCTACGTCGGTAAGGAGTGCGTGGAACGCAATGTGCCGCAGGAACAGGCAGACGACCGCCTGGTGGAGCTCATCCGCTCCCACGGCCGCTGGGTGGATCCGCCAGCCTGAGCCCTAACGGCTCTGCGAAACCACCAGGTCCGCCAACTCCGCCATGGGCTGCGTGGACAACAGCGTGGCGCGATGGTTGTCCGCCAGCTCGCCATCCACGTCCATCGTGATGTTGAATTCACGCCAGAGCGCGTTCTTGATGAACTGCGTGGGCCGCTCGTCATCCAGCGCCCGCAGCAGCAACTCAGCCGTTGCCGGGCCGCCTGGCGCGGCGCCGCGGATCTTGGGACAGACGTCCGCGGAGATGTACTTGAAGGCGCAATCCACGGTGTTGCCAAACGTCCCAATCTTGTAGCCGGCCTGCTGGACCAGGGCCGCCTTCGCCTCCATCGCCGCGTACCGATCTGGCTCCTTAGCCACGTCCTCGATCCACTGGATCATGCTGGTATCCGCGCACCCCTGGGCGGCGGCAGCGGCGTGGTAAAAGGCCGCCCGCCGACCGCTTAGTCCGGCCACTGGGGCGCTGATCGCGGCTGCACCCGACACGTTGTCCCAGCCGCCGGCCGGATCCGCGCCCGACGCCGCGAGCAGCAACGCCTGTACGACAACGAAGCCGCCAGTGTCCCAGCCCACGAGCATCACCTCGTGGTCCGGTCGGGCGGACGCCAGGCCACCCACCAGGGCGCGAAGCGCCAGCATTGACGCCCTGGAATACCCCTCGCACGCACCACCGGAGTACGGGTGCCACGAGCCGTCTGGTGTGAAATCGCCACCGGCGTATTGGAACTCCAAGATGCTGGAATCCTGCACACCGCGCAGCTTGAGCTGCTCCTTCAACACCTGCCACGGGATGTCACCATGCGCCCGCCCGGCGCCGCCGACGAGGATGAACGACTTACCGGTCAGGTGCCCCGCATTAGCCGGCGCAACTGGCCAGACCAGCGCAGCCACCAGGAGGCTCAGCAATCCCACGGCTCGTCTCATCGACTCCTCCACTCGGCCCATCTCAGCTTCACGGTTCCGCCCGAGCCACTCGCCGACCCCGCGGCATGCTGGCGCGATATACTCGAAACGAGCGACGTCGCGATCGTACACCGTGCGCGGGAACCGCTGTCGGACGGCGTAGCTTGTGATTTGAGGCCTGGAGCCGCAGTTGTCCGCCACCGTCGTCGCCGAGATCCTCCGCCGCGCGCTTAGCGAACCAGCATTCGCTGAGGCACTAAGGGCTGATATCGGAGCCGCGCTGACGGGGTACGACATCTCTGAGGAGGAGCGGGCGGCGATTGCCGCCGGGCTGGGGGGCGCCCCTGCCACCGCCACGCTCCAGAACCGTCCCCACAAAGCCCACCGACTGGTCTAGTCGACCCACACCGCCGAACATGGAACCCGCGACGGGGGCTCGTGCGTCACAACCGCTCAGCGGGCTCTGGAGTCGTCTCCGGCTACCCGCGTCCGGCGGCAATACCCCCGACATCTGGGCCGCGCTCAGCGCCCACACGGATTTCTCGCAGTACGTACCAATACCCTCAGCAGATGTGGAGATCGCCACGCACACCATGCGTGACGGCCACGTGTACCACGTGCTGCGATCCCCGTTCGGCCGCTACATCAGGCTGGACGACGACGACCTGGCACTCTGGAATCGCATGGACGGGCGCACCACCGTCCAGGCCCTGGCGCTCGCGCACTTCCTGGAACGAGGCGACTTTGCCGCGGACCGCCTGCGCCGCCTGGTTCGCGACCTGCGGCATGGCGGGTTCCTGGGCGAGCCGCCGCTGGACGCCTACGAACGCACCGAGCACGCAATGCAGCACGCACGACCGCTGCGCCGCGTCATCGATCTGGCAAAGAGGCTGATGGTCTGCGAGGTGATCACCTCAAATCGGATAGACGCGCTGGCCGGCGCGATCTATCGCGGGGGTGGGTGGCTTCTCTACGCGCGTGCAACGCAGATCCTGTGGATCGCGATCGTACTCGTTGGCCTGGGACTATGGTGGCGCCAGTTCATCCTGGCCGACCACGCGCTGTTCAAGACCAACGGCTCCTACCTGCTGGGACTGATCACCCTCTTCGTCCTGGATGCCGCCGGCGTCAACATCCACGACGTGGTCCAGGGCCTCACCCTCAAGCACATCGGCAGACGGGTTAACCGTGGCGGCATCATGAGCTACTACTTCGTGCCCATCGTGTTCCTGGACACTACGGATGCGTGGATGGCCAGCCGGCGCCAGCGCATCCTGGTCTCCTGGTCTGGCCCGTGCGCCACGCTCATCCTGGGCTGCCTACTCGCCATTGGCGCGTACGTGGTGGACGGGTCTGAGATGGCTTCGTTCCTCTTCAAGGGAGCCACGATCTGGCTGGCTAACGCGTTTTTCAACCTGCTCCCGGTCCTGGAGCTGGACGGGTACTTCATCTTTGTGGACTACCTGGAGATGCCGGCGCTACGAGCGAACGCGGCGAGTTTCGTGAGCGGCCAGCTCTGGCAGCGGCTCAGCTCGGGCCAGCGCTTCAGCTACGAAGAGCGCGTGTTCACCGCGTTCGGCCTGCTGTCCGGCCTGGTGCTCGTCCTGGTCCCGGTGCTCGTCTTCGAGGCGCGCGACCTGCGCTACTACGACACGCTGACGGATCTGTGGAACAGTCCGCAGATCGGCTCCGAGCTCATGGCCGTTGGCATGGCTGGCATGTTCCTGGGCCCCGCGGCGGCCAGCGTGGCCGGCATGCTGTTCCGAGCGCTGCGCGCGGTGGTGATGCTGGTGGTCCATCGCGTGAGCCGTGGCCGAGGCGAGGTGCCCGCCGCGTACGTGGAGGCGCTGTCCGGACTGCCGTTCCTGGCCGAGGTGAGCCGCGTAGAGCTCGCGGCCATCGCCCGGCACCTCGAGCCAATGCGCAAGTCCGCGGGCACCATCATCGTCCGGCAGGGTGAGAGCGGCGATCGGTTCTACCTGCTCACCGACGGATACGTGCGCGTGGGCAAGGTGACGGCCGAGGGGGAGGCCGTGGGGCTGGCCCGATTGGGTCCGGGAGACTACTTTGGCGAAGCCGCGCTGGTGGCGCACGTGCCGCGCACGGCGAGCGTGGTGGCGGAGTCTGATGTGAGCCTGCTCACGCTGGACGCCGGCCACTTCCACCGCTGGCTTGGTGCTCGCGTTGAGCTGGCCAACGCGATCCGCCGCTCCGTTGTTGAGCGGCATCACCTGGCAGCGCTGCCGATCTTCCAGGGCACGGGGCCAGCGGAGCTTGATCGGCTTGCCAGGGATATGCTGATCACGCGGCACTCGGCGGGCGACACGATCGTGCGCCAGGGCGACCCTGGCGACCGCTTCTACGTGATCGCGGATGGCCGTGTGGAGGTGCTGCGCGGTGCCGACCTCACCGCCACGGAGCAGCTTGCCGAACTGGGTCGCGGCGAGTTTTTCGGCGAGATGGCTTTGCTGTCCAGACAGCCCCGCAACGCCACGGTGCGAGCGATGTCCGCGGTGGAAACGTACTCCTTCAGCGCCGAGTCATTCCGCGATCTGCTGGGAAGCGAGGCCGCGAGCGCGGTGATCCACGGGGCCGCGCGGGCACGGGCCGGTGCCATCGGAAATCGGACCACGCTTCCCGGCCGACGCCGAGGGCGGGTATCCTCACGACCTCAGACTCTGAGCCGCTCGCAGCAATAGCCAGCGGTCGCGCTCTCCCGAGCCACGGAGGCACCCGCTCAAGGTGGACTGCTGGACCTGCGAGAAAACGGCCCTGGGCGCCTGTCGCTTCTGTGGCCGCGGCGCGTGCCGCGAACACGGCAAGCCCCGGCCGTTCATCGTGAGCCTGTACACATCGCGTTCTCGACAGACGGTGAAGGCCGTTGTCGTGGAAGATGCCTTGCACTGTGGCGTGTGCACTCCGCGCGGTGAGCCCGTGGAGATTCCTGAGCTGGACTGAGTCAGCAGGGCTGGCAGTTTTCAGCAGACGCTTCCTGGTGGGCCAGGCGCCACTTCTTGCCACTGGCCAGACGCGATGGCTACAGTTCAAGCGGCGATCTGTTGCCCCTTGGCGAGTGGTGAAGCGGTATCACAGGGGTCTTTGGAACCTCTATCCCAGGTTCGAATCCTGGCTCGCCAGCCCGCCAATGGGACCACGGCTCGCATCACATGAGATCGAGCGAAAACTCAGAACCCCCTAGTCCCAACGACCGCATTGGCGTGGTGATCCTGGCAGCCGGCCAGGGCACCAGAATGCGGTCTGACCTCCCCAAGCTGCTGCACCCCGTGGCGGGATTGCCGCTGGTGCGCCAGGCCGTGCTGTCCACACGGGTACTCAGCCCCGTCGCCACGGTGGTCGTCGTGGGCCATGAGGCAGACCGAGTGGCCGCCGCGGCGGGTCCTGACGTGGAGACCGCGCTGCAGGTCCCACAGCTTGGCACCGCGCACGCGCTGGCCCAGGCCCGGGCCGCCCTGCGATCACGCGTGGACATCGTGGTGATGATGTACGGGGATAGCGTGCTGGTGGGGGAGGACACATTCAAGAGGCTGGTGGCGGGCGCTACCCATCACCCGCTTTCGTTTCTCTCAATAGAGCTCGACGACCCCGCGGCGTACGGGCGCGTGGTCCGCGATGGGAGTGGCGCCGTGTGCGCCATCGTCGAGCGGGCTGATGCCACGGCTGAGGAGGTAGCCATCCGCGAGGTGTACGTGGGCGGCATGGCGTTCCGTGCAGACTGGATGTGGGATCGACTGGATGGTCTCCCCACCCATGCCAGCGGCGAGCAGTACATCACTGACCTTGTCAGGATTGCCCATCAGGAGGGGCTCACCGCAACTGCCGTTCCAGTTGCGAACGCGGACGAATTCGGCGGCGTGAACACCCAGGCGGAGCTCGCCGCCGCCAACCGTGTGCTGTGGGACCGAGCGAGGGCGCGCCTCATGGCCGCCGGGGTCCGCATGGTGGATCCGTCCACCGTCTACATAGACACCACCGTGACCGTTGAGTCAAACGCGGTGATCGAGCCAAACACCCACCTGCGGGGAGCCACGCACGTCGGAAACGGCAGCGTCATCGGGCCAAACAGCATCATCACGGACACGCGGATCGGGCGGGACTGCCAGGTTATCGCCTCGGTGCTCGAGTCCAGTGAGATAGGCGACCGCGTGACCGTGGGGCCATTCGCGCACCTGAGACCGGGCGCGAACGTGGGCGACGACGTGGAGCTTGGCAACTACGCGGAGGTGAAGGGCAGCACGCTGGGCGCCCGCACCAAGATGCACCACTTTGGCTACATCGGAGACGCGGACGTGGCGACGGACGTGAACATCGGCGCGGGCACGATTACCTGCAACTACGACGGCGAGCACAAGCACCGCACCGTTGTGGGCGAGGGGGCCTTCATCGGCAGTGACACCATGCTCATCGCGCCGATCACCATTGGCGAGCGGGCCTACACCGGCGCCGGCTCCGTGGTGACGCGGGACGTGGCGCCCGGCACGAGCGTGCGGGGCGTGCCGGCACGAGTGGCGGAGCCTGTCCGTGCTGAGACTGCGCCGGCCGAGGGGTCGGATCACGGATGATCGAACCCAGCTTACCCATTCCGTTCCTCGCTCTCTTGATTGCCGCGTCGATCATTGCCACCGGCGTGTCGGCCGCGGCGCAGGCGGCGCTGGGGCACGTAAATCGGGGACGTTTCCGGAAGCTCCTGGAGGAGGGACTGCCTTCGTCCGGCGGGATCGACCGGGTGCTGGAAGACCCGAGCGCCGTCGTCTCCATCTCGCTCACGCTGTCCGCCCTGGGCGTGACGGCGGGAGTGGTCTGCGCCTGGCTCCTCGGCACGGCGGTAGATCCCGTCATTGGCTCCTGGCTGAGCCCGCTGATCGCCGTGGTGGCGCTGCTCGCCGCGCAAGTGGTTGGCCGCGCCTGCGCCATCGCCCGGCCGGAGGGCACGGCCACCGTACTGCTGCGCCCGCTCCACGCCCTAGGAATCCTGCTGAGCCCGCTGGTAGCCCCCGCCCGCTGGGCAGAGCGCGCCATGGTGAGTCGTCTCACCGCCAACAGACCGCAGGGCAGCGAGGCTGCCGCGGAGGAGGAGATCCGCCGCCTGGTGGAGTCTGTGGAAGACACCACGGCACTCGAGGAAGGTGAGCGCGAGATGATCACCGGCATTGTGGAGCTGGGCGACCGACTGGCCCGCGAAGTGATGATCCCGCGGCTGGACGTGGTGGCGGCACCGGAGTCCGCCTCCGTTGGGCAGGTGATCGACGCCATCGTTGAGAGCGGTTTCTCGCGCGTGCCCATCTTCAAAGAGAGCATCGACAACGTGGTGGGCATCGTCTACGCCAAGGACATCCTGAAGCACCTGCGCGGAGGGTCATCGGACGATCCGGTGCGCGACCTGGCCCGCCCACCTAAGTTTGTCCCCGAGACTAAGAAGGTGGACGGTCTCCTGGAGGAGCTACAGCAGAGCCGGGTGCACATGGCCATTGTGGTGGACGAGTACGGCGGGACCGCCGGACTCTTGACCATCGAGGACCTGCTAGAGGAGATCGTCGGTGAGATCCGTGACGAGCACGACGTGAATGAGACGCTGCTGCTCATCCCGATCAGTGAAACGGAGGCCGAAGTGGACGGCCGGGCGCCCATCCGTGACGTCAACGAGCTTCTGGATGTGCATCTGGACGTGGAGGAGTTCGACACGGTGGGTGGACTGGTCTACCACGAGCTAGGCAAAATGCCGGAAGTGGGGGATGACATCCGCGTGGACGGCTGCCGCATGACGGTGCTCGAAACCCAGGGGCGACGGGTCCGGAAGCTCAAGATTACTCGCGTGGAGCCAGCAGAATCCGAGCCGATGGCTCCCGCCACCACCCAGACAGCATGACGAAACTCCAGATTTTCTACCTGGTCATTGGCATCCTGGTGGTCCTGAGCCTGGTGGTCTCAGCGCTGCCGCCCCCGCGGTGAGCGATCGAGCGGAACGCCTCCGACCGTACCGCGAGCTCAGGCGGCGCTACCGTCCGGACCGGCGCGCGTTCGAGCAGGAGGTCGTCGCGGCGGTGGCTGAGCTGCCCGAGGAATTCCGGTCCCGGCTGCAAAACGTCGCCATCGTCGTCAGTGACGATCCGGACCATCACGGCACCGGCGGCACCCTCCTCGGCCTCTACCAGGGGACCCCACTGGGTGAGCGGGGCGGAGCCTACCACCTGGCCATGCCCGACCGCATCACGATCTATCGGCGAGCCATCCTGGCCGTGGCGTCATCTCCAGCGGAGGCGCGAGCGGAGATCCGCGCAACGGTGCTCCACGAGATAGGCCACCTGTTTGGCCTGTCGGACAACGAGCTTCCGTGACCCGTTTTGACGTTCTCACGCTGTTTCCAGACATGATCAGGCAGGCGCTGGGTCACAGCATGATCCGTCGCGCTATCGAGCGGGAGCTCTTCAGCGTTGGCGTGACGGACATTCGCGAGTTCAGCCAGGACCGCCACCGCACGGTTGACGACTACCCATACGGCGGTGGACCAGGAATGGTCATGAAGCCAGAGCCGATTTTTGGCGCGGTGGAGTCCGTCCGCAGACCCGAATCACGCGTCATCCTGATGACACCCCAGGGCCGGGTGTTTCGCCAGTCCATCGCCGCGGAGCTTGCCGCCTGCCCCCACCTGGTCCTCATCTGCGGCCACTACGAGGGCGTGGACGAGCGGGTGCGCGAGCACCTGGTGGACGACGAGATCTCGATTGGAGACTACGTGCTCACGGGCGGCGAGCTGCCGGCCCTGGTGCTGATGGACGCGGTGGCCAGGCTGCTCCCTGGCGTGCTGGGCCACGCCACGTCAGCCCAGGACGAATCACACAGCCACGGCCTGCTGGAGTACCCGCACTACACCCGGCCGCCCGAGTTTCGGGGCTGGACGGTGCCGGAGATCTTGCTCTCCGGCAACCATGCGGCCATCGAGGCCTGGCGCCGTGAGCGGTCTCAGGAGCGGACCCGACTGCGGCGGCCGGATTTGCTGGAATAGCGTGGCTTCTACTTTCGCCAGTCCGGCCTGACGTGGACGCGTAACGCCTCGGACAGCTCCGTTTCTAGCGACGAAAGCTCGCCGAACAGAGCGGTCGACGGTTCACCATCGAGGTGACGGGGGTCACTGGCGGCGACTTCAGAGAGCGAGCTACCGAGCGCCTCTAGCCGGATTGACAGCGGAGGATGGGAGTCCGTGGGATGCGCGACGACGCTGGTAGCGGCCTTATCGATCGCCTGGGCCAGGTTCGCCTCGCCAACACGTCGAACGTACTCGTCGCAGTAGTTCGGAATCGAGTTCTGGCGCGCCATTGCCGCGTTTCCAGCCACGGCTTCGCACTGCTTCCAGATCCCACCGAAGAGATGCAGCCTGGCGAGGGCGGAGGCACAGGCCGCGGGCGTCGCCGCAGCCGCCCCGAGCTCATCAGCAGCGAGCTCGCGACGCTGAGCCAGGTCCGCTGTAGCCTTCCGGAAACAGTCGATAAAGAACCCCCAGAGCCCAACTGAAGGCATAAGCGAGATGCCCTCGAGCGTACCGACCTCGGAGGCCTGGGACATCGCGGCGTACGTCTCAGCTGAGCGACTGTACACGGGGAAAAACAGCCTGCTGAACCACCGGTCGCTGCCTTTGAAATGTCCGAGCTCATGGCCGATGACCGCCTTGAGCTCACTTACGGTGAGCAGTCTGCACCATGGTAGCGACAGGTGAAGGACGCGACCGCGCGACGTGCCGTTGAGGCATTTCACGCGCGACTCGGTCACCCAGAATCCTTCGCTCATGCCAGCCAGGATGAACTTCGGGGGTCGGACGCCGACGACCTCTGCTACCTCATTCACGAGTTGCCAGAGGCGCGGGTGGTCCTCTGGGACGAGCCCAAGCGCGCAGCGGCGGTTATCCGGCCGCTTCGGTTGCCAGAGCGCGGCGCGAATGGCGTATGCGGCGCCCCAGATCGTCGCCGCGGTGATGCCCACAACCAGTATTGAGTGGCCCGCTCCCGAGACGCCGATCTGGAGCGCGAGGGTCGACATCACGATCAGTGCGGCGTGCATCAAGAGCAGCACGACAGCCGCGGCGCGAACGAGATGGAGCAGTGGCGCGTACGACGCGAGCAAGACGAGGCGGTGCAGCCTGCCCAGCAAGCCCATGGAGGCAATGGTCAGAATCATCACCATCCCCAGGACAACGCTGAGGGCCGCCCCGAGACGGAGTACCGTGGCAAGTCCGGACGGGTCACAGATGAAGCCGGCCTGAAAGCCTGTCGCGCACGCGGCGTCATCGTAGATCTGGAATATGTCTCGCTTCTGTAGCGCGGCGGCCTCGGCAGTGGCGATCGCGGTCATTGCGGCCCGTCGCTCAACGACGGAGGCCGCGACGACCCCGAACGCCGGGATGCCCAGCACCAATGCGACTAGTCCGAGCAAACGGATCATCGTGCATTCCCCCTCAATGCGACAGCCAATTCACAGGCCTATCCGGTGTAACGTGCACAGGACCCAATGCGTGACTTCCCATGTGACAGCCGGCGATTGCCCGGGAGCCAAGTCCATCGGTAGAATCGAACCGGACCCGGAGGGGTGTCCGAGTGGTTTATGGTGGCCGTCTTGAAAACGGCTGGGCGCAAGCCCCGGGGGTTCGAATCCCTCCCCCTCCGCCAATATTGGCCCGCGTCCGTCTGTCGCCTCCTCCGGAGCACAGCGCATGAGTGAGTCGTCACGGCGCAGCTCGGCCGCCCGCGTGATCAACGCCGCGCCTGCCCAGGTCTACGCCGCGTGGGTGGACCCCGAGCTCCTCATCTCCTGGCTCCCGCCCGGCGACATGACCGGCAAGATCCACGCATTTGACGCGCGGATCGGCGGGGGCTACCAGATGTCGCTCTACTACCCTGGTGGGGACGCCAGTCAGTGCGGCAAAACATCCGAGCACGAGGATGTGGTGCACGTGCGGTTTGTGGACCTCCAGCCCGCCCGACGCATTGTCCAGGCGGTCACGTTCGATTCCCCGGATCCGTCGTTCGCGGGAGAGATGACTATGACCATCTCGTTCGACCTGCTTGGGTCGGGCACTCGCGTGTCGCTGGACTTCCGCGATCTCCCGCCCGGGCTAAGACCGGAAGACAACGACGCGGGCGCCCGCATCAGCCTGGATCAGCTTGCCCGACTCTTTCCGTAGGCAGACTCTTAGCGCTGTACGCGCGGCGGGGAACTAGGCGTCGATGGTTGCAACCGCGAGCTTTGCGCAGCTGCTCCGCGAGCAGCTTTCACCGCTGGGCCACATCACCACCCGACGCATGTTCGGAAAGACCGGCGTGTTTTGCGATGGCCTGATGCTGGGGATGGTCACGGAGAATACGCTGTACCTGCGAGTGGATGACCAAAACCGCGCGGCGTTCAGGGAGGCAGAGTCCACGCCTCCCCTCAACTACCGTAAGGGGGGCAAGACGATCGATCTCGCATTCTGGTGCGTCCCCGAGCGGCTTCTGGACGAACCCGATGAGCTGTTGGAGTGGGCGCGCATCGCGCTGGGCGCGGCGGCGCGGGTGGCGGCGAGGCGAACGCGCCGTCCGCATTCTGCCGGGCACGTTCGCTAACCACGCTGCAGCAGCAACGCGGCAGCGCCGCCCGGTACGATTCTGTCCAATATGCTGATGCTTAGAGCCCTTGCCGCCGGGCTGGTCGCCCCGGCCTGGGGCGCCTTCGCCGCCCGACGGGCCCTGTACGGCCTCCACGCCCTCCAGCTCGACGGCTACTACACCCCAAGATTCATGGCGTGGATCACCGCGCGCCGCGAGCGTGTGGCCCGCACGGAGTGGCTGGGCCTGGTGGTGGCGGCGAGCGCGCTCGCGGCGGCGGGCGTTCCCGGGCGGCCGTCTCGTGCGCGCGCCGCGTCGCTTGCCCTCGCCTCTCTGCTGGGCGCCCTGGCCTGGCTGCGCGCCCGACCGGAGCCCGCCAAGAAACCCCTGGTCCTCACCGCGAGGGCTCGCCGCCTCCTGGCCACCGCCACGCTGCTCCAGATCGCGGCCGCTGCCGCGCCCGCCCTGGCGGTCGGGCACAAGAGACGGAGCTGGCAACTCGCGCTCACCCTCATTCCTGCCACGTCACTCGCCGCGCCGTTCGCCGTGGCGCTGGCCAACCTCCTCAACTGGCCCATCGAGGAGGCACTGCGCCGCTACTACCTCTACGACGCGCGCCGGCGGATCCGGCAGCTTGGCCCCACGGTCGTGGCGGTGGCCGGCTCATACGGGAAGACCAGCACCAAGGAGTTCATCGGCAGCCTCCTGAGCACCCGGCACACCGTGCTGCGACCGCCGGGGAGCCACAACACCCCCATGGGCCTGAGCCGGGTCATCCGCGAGCAGCTAGAACCCCGCCACCAGGTCTTCGTGTGTGAGCTTGGCGATTACCAGCCAGGCGACATCAGCCAGCTCTGCCGCGTGGTCTCCCCCAGCATCGGCGTCCTCACGGCCATCGGGCCAGAGCACCTGGAGCGTTTCAAGACCATGGAGCGCGTCATCCGCTCCAAACGCGAACTGGTGGACGCGCTGCCGGACGACGGCGTGCTGATCGTGAATCAGGACGATCCGGCCATCCGCGACCTGGCTGAGCACGGCGAGATGCGCGGCCTGAAGGTGGTGCGCGTAAGCCAGCACGCCGAAACGGCTCAGACCGCGCACCTCAGTGCATCCGACGTCAGGATGACCCGCCAGGGACTGGGCTTCACCGTGACCGCCGCGGATGGCCGGCGCGCCACCATCTCCGCTCCCGTGCTCGGCCGCCACAACGTCACCAACATCCTGCAGGCCATCGCCGTATCGCTGGAGTTGGGGCTCAGCCTGGAAGCGGCGGCGGACGCCGCCGCGCGTATCGAGCCCGTGGAGCACCGTCTCCAGCCCATCGAGGGCCAGGGCGGCGTGCTGGTCATCGACGACGCGTTCAACTCCAACCCGGCGGGCGCCGCCGAGGCGCTCAACGTCCTCGGTGAGATCGACGCGCGACGACGCGTGCTGGTCACCCCCGGCATGATCGAGCTGGCCGAGCTGGAGTACCAGGAGAACAAGCGCCTGGGACAGCGCGCCGCCGCGGTCTGCGATGACGTGATTCTGGTGGGGCCTGCGCGCGCCGTGCCCATCCGTGAGGGCCTGCTGGCGGAGCGCTTCCCAAGCGACCGTATCCACGTGGTCCGTAACCTCGGCGAGGCCACCGGGAAGCTTGGCAGCCTCGTGGGTGCGGGCGACGCGGTCCTTTTTGAGAACGACCTGCCGGACACGTATGACGACGGCAGGCTTGACGACGGCGGGCTTGACGACGGCACGCTCGCATCGACGAACGGCCACGCCCCGAACCCCGCGCCCCAGCCCGCCCCCGCGGAAGATCCGCGGCTGCTGATCGACGGGATCCGGATCAACCACCGCGTCGCCGGCAAGGCCGGGGCACCGTGGGTGGTCATCCTGCACGGCTGGGGCGCCTCAATACAGGCGGTCTCGTCCATCGAGCAGTGCCTGGCGGCCACTCACTGCACGCTGGCCATCGATCTGCCGGGCTTCGGCGCCAGCGAACTGCCGCCGGACAGCTACGGGTCGCCGGAGTACGCGGCCGTGGTGATAGCGGTGCTCGAACGGCTGGACATCAGCCAGGCCAGCTTCATCGGCCACTCGTACGGCGGCAAGGTCGCCATCCAGATCGCCGCCCGACGGCCGGATCTGGTGGAGCGGCTCGTCCTGGTGGACAGCGCGGGCATCCGGCCCGTCCACGGACTGGGCTACTGGGCGCGGGTCTGGCTTTACAAGTCCTTCCGCCTGGCTCTCACCGCACCCGCCCGACTCATTGGACACGAAGCGCGCGCGCGAGCCGCCCTGGCGGGCTTGTTCGGTTCTACCGACTTCAAGAACGCCGGCCCACTTCGCGCCGTCCTCGTGCGCAGCGTCGCGGAGGATGTCCGCGAGCTGCTGCCGCGGATCACCGCACCCACCCTGCTCATCTGGGGTGAGCTCGACCACGACACACCGCTGGCGGACGGCCGACTGATGGAGTCGCTCATTCCAGACGCCGGACTGGTGGTCTTCCCCAGTGCCGGCCACTTCGCATACGCGGACGATCTGCCTCGATTCGCTCGCGTCGTGGGGCACTTCCTGGCCCCGTCGTAGGCTCACCCACGTTACGTCACGTGGCCACGTCACGGGTATAACCCAATCCCGGCGCTCGATACGAACGCCCAGGCTAAGAACCCCGGCAGGGACCAGCGTTTGACCGTTCGCAACACCAGACTGCGCGTGGGCGTGGTCTTCGGCAGCCGCAGCGTGGAGCACGAGGTCTCCATCATCACCGCCCTCCAGGCCATGGACGCCATGGACCCGCTGCGCTTCGAGGCAGTGCCACTGTACGTCACCAAGGAAGGGCACTGGCTCACCGGCGATGAACTGCGCCGCGTGGACGCCTACAAGGACCCGGCCAGTCTGGCGAAGCGCTGCCGCCGGGCGTATCTGCGGCCAGAGCCAGCGGACGGCGCCCTCTGGATCGACGAAACCGGCCCGCTCGGCATGCACCGGACCCGCTCTGTCAAGCTGGACGTGGTCTTTCCGATCGTCCACGGCACGTTCGGCGAGGACGGGACGCTCCAGGGTCTGTTGGAGCTGGCGGACGTGCCGTACGTAGGCGCGGGTGTGGTGGGCTCCGCGGTGGGCATGGACAAGATCATCATGAAGGCGGCGTTCCGCGCGGCCGGCCTGGCCACCGTGGAGTATGAGTGGTTCACCCGCGCCCAGTGGCAGGCGGAACGTGAGGGCATTCTGGATCGGCTGATTGGGAAGCTGCGGTTCCCGCTGTTCGTGAAGCCGGCGAACCTGGGCTCCAGCATCGGCATCACCAAAGCGGGCGACCGCGACTCGCTGGCCAATGCCATCGATGTGGCGGCGGCGTTCGACCGACGGTTGCTGGTGGAGGAGAGCTTCGAGGGCGGGACGGAGATCAACTGCTCCGTGCTGGGAACAGACCCGCCCCGGGCGTCCGTCTGCGAGGAGCCGGTCCGCTGGACGGAGATCCTGAGCTACGAGGACAAGTACCTGCGCGGTGGAGGAGGAGGAAAAGGCAGCGGGAAGGCCGGTGCCGGGTCTGGCGGCGGATCAGGCTCCGGCGAGGGCATGGCCTCGCTCGATCGACGAATCCCCGCGCCGCTCACCCCCGAGCTTACGGCCCGCGTTCAGGAGACCGCCATCGCCGCGTTCGTCGCCACCGACGGCGCCGGCGTGGCCCGGGTGGACTGCCTGGTCGACCCCGCCAGCGGCCGGGTCTGCGTGAACGAGATCAACACCATCCCCGGCTCGCTGTCCTTCTACCTCTGGGAGCCCAGCGGCCTGCCGTTCCCGCGCCTCATCGAGACGCTGATCGACCTCGCGCGAGAGCGCCACCGCGAGCGCCAACAGACCACCTGGTCCATAGACAGCAAGCTGATCGAGCAGTTCGGGAAGGGCGCGAAGGGGTCGAAGGCGTAGGCGAGCCGCCTCACCCCAGCTCGCCCCCCCTTGCGCGACGGAGCGGGGGTGTGCCGCGGATCGGGACGCCTGGGTCCGCGCGACGGGCGTGGCTATACTCCGCCGGTGCGTACCCCGCCCCAGCGGGGTTGCGAACGATCAAACGGAGCGCCGTCCCCATGAAGATGAAGGCCGCCATCCTCAATGACTACCAGCAGCCGCTCAGCATCGAGGAGGTGGAGATCGATCCGCCGAAGGCGGGCGAGGTCCGCGTAAAGATCGGCGCGACCGGCGTGTGCCACAGCGACTACCACGTCATGAAGGGCGAGTGGCGCTACGGCGTGCCCATGATCCTGGGGCACGAGGCGGCCGGCCACGTGGAGTCCGTGGGCGCGGGCGTGAAGGGTCTGAAAGAGGGCGACACGGTTGGCCTCTCGTTCCGACCCCACTGCGGCCACTGCCGGATGTGCACCCAGGGCCGCTCGGTCCTCTGCGAGGGCTACGACCCGGCCTACCGCTTCACCATGCTGGACGGTACCTCCCGAGTCCACCGTGGCAGCGAAGACCTGAAGATCATGGCGCGGATGGGCAGCTTTGCCGAGTACGCGGTGATGACGGCGGAGCAGGTGATCAAGGTCGAGACGAAGCTCCCCATCGAGGAGCTTTGCTTGATCGGGTGCGCGGTCACCACTGGCGTGGGTGCCGTGGTCAACACGGCCAAGGTGCCGCCGGGCGCCAGCGCGGCCGTGATCGGCTGCGGTGGGGTGGGCCTCAACGTGATCCAGGGGTTGCGGCTCGCGGGCGCCAGCACGATCATCGCGGTGGACCTGTTGGACAACAAGCTGGACTACGCCCTCCAGTTCGGCGCTACCCACGCCGTGAGCCCGGCCAAGGGCGATCCGGTGGAGCAGGTGAGAGAGATCACCGGTGGCGGCGTGGACTACGCCTTCGAGGTGATCGGCAACTTCAAGACCGTTGAGCAGATCATCGGTATGACTCGGTCTGGCGGCACCGCCTGCATCGTAGGCATGGCGCCCCAGGGTCAGGCATCCACCTTCGATCCGCTCCTGTTCGTCCAGAAGGAGACCAGGCTGCTCGGCTCCTGGTACGGCTCCTCGAACCCGCGCAACGACTTCGAGCGCTTCGTCAAGCTCACCGAACAGGGCAAGCTCAACGTGGGCGGCATGATCTCGCGCCGCTACACCCTGGACGAGATCAACGAAGGCTACGATCGTCTGGGCCGTGGTGAGGTGGCGCGCGGCGTCGTCGTGTTTCCAGACTGACGGCCCGGACCTGAGCCGCTACCATGTAGCATAGCCACGCACCGCGGCCCGGCCCGCGCTAGCAGGGAACGAACGAAGGAGGCGCGATGAAGCTCCACTGGTTCCATCTGGCTCCCTGGCAGAACATGCCGGATGACTTCGTCGAGCGCTACCGCAGCGTCTGGGTGGATGTGCCCAGCGAGCTCTGGGATCCGGTGGAGGGCCACCGGATGTACAACGACTTCCTGGACGAGCTCGAGTTTGCCGACCAGGCTGGCTTCGACGGCATCTGCGTGAACGAGCACCACCAGAACGCCTACGGCCTGATGCCCTCCCCCAACCTGATGGCCGCCGCCCTCGCGCGGCGCACCTCCAACGCCGCGCTGGTCGTCCTGGGCAACAGCATCGCGCTGTACAACCCGCCCGTCCGCATCGCCGAGGAGTTCGCCATGCTGGACTGCATCAGCGGCGGGCGCCTGGTGGCCGGATTCCCGGTGGGAACGCCCATGGACACCTGTTTTGGCTACGGAGAGGTACCGGCCACCCTCCGCGAGAAGTACGACGAGGGCTACGACCTGATCATGCAGTCGTGGACGCGCCCGGAGCCGTTCGCGTTCAACGGCAAGTTCACGCAGCTTCGTTACGTCAATCTCTGGCCCAGGCCGCTCCAGCAGCCGCATCCGCCCATCTGGGTGCCTGGCGGGGGCAGCGTGGAGACCTGGGAGTGGGTGGCGAAGCGCAACCACGTGTATTGCTACCTGAGCTACAGCGGCTACAAGCGCGGCAAGTCGCTGCTGGACGGCTACTGGGAGACCATTGACCGGCTGCAGATCGAGCCAAACCCCTACCGGGCCGGCTTCCTCCAGCTCGTGGCGGTGGCCGACACGGACGAGGAGGCGGAGCGGCTGTACTACAAGCACGCCAAGTACTTCTACGATCGCTGCCTCCACATCTGGGAGGGCTTCGCCGATCCGCCGGGCTACCGCACGCTGAACACGCTCCGCCGCGGCCTGGTGAGCCAGCACGGCAAGAAGGCCACCCAGGCGCGGGTCTCATTGACCTGGAAGGACCTGATTGAGCAGGGCTACCTGGTGGCGGGCAGCCCAGCCACGGTCCGCGAGCAGCTCAAGGACGTCATCAGCAGCCTGCGGGTGGGCCACCTGATGGTCCTGGCCCAGTTTGGCAGCATGCCCAAGGAGCTGGCGAATCACAATACGGACCTCTTTGCACGTGAGGTGATGCCCCACGTGCACGACATGTGGCCGGAGTGGGAGGACCACTGGTACCCCAAGGGCCTCCCAGCCGAGCGACGGTCGCAGCCCGCGCCGATCAACCTTGCCCGCCGGACGAACGGCGCGGTGAAGTCCTCGGCGGGAGCGGCCACATGACCAGCCCGATCGAGCGTAGCGTCTCGCTGCGGAACGGCGACTTCGAGATCCAGTACCTTGAGGCGGGGCGTGGTCCACACCTGGTGTATCTCCACGGCGCCGAAGGGCCGATCGGCGAGTGGCACCCGTTCCTGGACGACCTGGCTCGCGACCACCACGTCATCGCGCCACACCTGCCCGGGTTCGGGCGATCCACGGGCGCCGAGCACCTACGCGAGATGCTCGATCTGACCGTGGCGACACTGGACCTGCTGGACGCATTGGCGCTGCAGCGGCCACATCTGGTGGGGCTGGATCTGGGCGGCATGCTGGCCGCGGAGGTGGCTGCCGTCGCCTCCACAAGGATCGGCAAGCTCTGCCTGGTGTCCCCGCTGGGCCTCTGGCTAGACGAGACGCCCACGCTGGACTTCTTCGCCGTCCGTGGCGACGATCTGGCCGCCGCCACCTGGGCCGATCCCGCCTCCTCAGCCGCCCGCGTGCTCCTGGCACCGCCGACGGATGAGATTGGCCAGGAGCAGGCCCGACTCCAGGCGCATCAGAACCTGGCCACGGCCGGGCGTTTCCTCTGGCCGTTGCCGGACCGTGGCCTGAGCAAGCGGCTCCACCGGCTCACTATGCCCACCCTGCTGGTGTGGGGCGTACGCGACGGCGTGGTGCCGCTGGCCTACGCGGAGGCGTTTCGATCCAGAATTCCCGGCGCCAAGACCGCCCTGATCGAGAACGCGGGCCATCTCCCCATGCTGGAGCAACGGGGCGAGTTCTGCCGGGTGGTCCGCAACTTCCTGCGTGACTGACCTCTCGGCAAGCTGGAGCGTCTATTGAGCATCCTCGAGAACAAGCACGTCATCGTCACCGGTGGCGGCCACGGGATCGGTCGAGCCTACAGCCGGCACTGCGCGGCGGAGGGCGCCTCCGTCGTGGTGGCAGACATCGACCTCAGCGCCGCCGAGCACGTGGCCGGCGAGATCGAATCAGCGGGCGGCCGCGCGCTGCCCGTGCGGGTGGACGTGGCCGACCGCACCAGCGCGGCCGCCATGGTGGGCCAGGCCGTCAGCCGATTCGGCGAAGTGGACGGCATCGTGAACAACGCCGCCGTGTTCGCCACCATCCCCATCTCGCGGGTGGGTTTCGAGGAGATCGACGAGGACGAATGGGACCTGGTGTTCAACGTGAATACCAAGGGGGTCTGGCAGTGCTGCCGCGCCGTGGTGCCCTCCATGCGCAAGGCGGGCGGCGGCAGCATCGTGAACATCTCGTCCGCCTCCATCTGGAACGGCCGCGGCATGCGTGCCCACTACGTTGCCTCCAAGGCCGCGGTAGTGGGCATCACCCGCACGTTGGCCCGCGAGCTTGGCGACGACAACATCCGCGTGAACGCTGTCACCCCGGGCAACACCCTGAGCGAGGTGAACCCGACGCCGGAGACGCTGAAGATGCGCGAGGACGCCATTGCCCTGCGCGCGATCAAGCGAATGCAACGACCCACAGACCTGGTGGGGACCATCGCCTTCCTGCTCTCGGACGCCGCCAGCTTCATCACCGGCCAGACCATCAACGTGGACGGCGGGACCAACTTCCCGTAAGCCCCGGCCCCTGAGAGAGGAACAGGAGATCCCAGTGCGCCCAGAACTACTGGTCAGCGACTTCGCCGGCACCGCCATGAAGGAAGAGGGCACGGTGCTGAACGCGTACCGCGTGGCCCTGAACGACTACGCGATCCCGTTCACGGAGGATGATCTCGCGGCCCGGCGCGGCGCCAGCAAGCGCGCGGTGTTCCGCGAACTGTCCGCCAGGACCGGTCGGGCGGATCATCTGGAGGCCGCGGACCTGGCGTTGGCGCGCTTCGAGGGTGCGCTGCGCGAGGAGTACGAGACGGGCGACGTCCAGCCGGTCGACGGGGCCGTGGACGCCTTCGCGGCGCTCAAGGCCAGCGGGATCAAGCTGGCGCTCTCCAGCGGGTTCGAGCGCGACATCGTGGACCTGCTCGCCCGGCGCCTGGGCTTCGACGAACTGTTCGACGTCATCCTCTCCAGCACAGACACGCCGCTGGGGCGACCCGCGCCGTATCTAATCTACCGCGCGATGATCGACCTGTCCGTGCAGGACGTGAGCCGGGTGGCGGTGGTCGGCGATACGCCGCTGGACCTCCAGGCCGGTATGAACGCCCGCGCCGGCTGGGTAATCGGAGTCACGAGCGGCGCCCACGGCATGGCCACCCTGGGGGCGACGCACCACACGCACCTGCTGGCCAGCGTGGCCGGCCTGCCCCGCCTGTTCGGGATTGACGCCTGACGTTGGGCGGGCCTGACCCGCCCAACGTCATCGTCCCACGACGTCAGGCCAGACCCAGTCTCGCGAGCACCGCCGGGTTGACCGGGTTGCGCGGCTTCGTGCCCGTCAACACGGCGGCGATCTCCTCGCCAACGCGCCGCCGGCTGGCGATGAACGCCGCGTCCGAGTAGTACGCCGTGTGCGGCGTCACCAGCACGTTGGGCATGCTCAGCAGCGGGTTGTCCGCCTGGGGCGGCTCCTGCTCCAGCACGTCCAGCCCGGCCGCGGACGGCCGGCCGGCCTTTAGTGCCGCGATGAGCGCTGGCTCGTCCACCACGGCGCCACGGCCCGTGTTCAGGAAGATGGAGTTCGGCTTCATCTGGGCGAAGTGGGACGCCCCGATCAGGTGGTGCGTGGCCTTGCTGTGCGGCACGTGCGCGGAGACGAAGTCTGACTCGCGGAACACCTCGTCCATGGACTTGCGCTCTACGCCCGCCTCCGCGAACACCGAGTCCGGCACCACCGGATCCGTCGCGATCACCCTGATTCCGAATGCCTTCGCACGCCGCGCCACGTTCCGCGCGATGGTGCCAAAGGCCACCAGGCCCAGTGTGCTCTCCTGCAGACGGGGGATGGGTGCGAATCCCTCGTACACCCTGGGCCACTGCGCCGTGTTGGCGATTCGGTTGGAGTAGACCAGCTTCCGCGCCACTGCCAGCAGGAGCATCATGGCGTGGTCCGCCACCTCCTCCACCCAGACGTCTGGCACGTTGATCACCAGAATGCCCGCGGCGGTGGCCGCGTCCACGTCGATGCGGTCGAAGCCCACGGCGCCGCTCATGATCACCTTACAGCGGGTGAGCTTTGACATCAGCTCAGAGGTGTAGCGCATGCCGGTGCCGATGATGACCGCGTCCATGTCCGCGATGAGCCCGGCGTATTCGGTCGGATCCGACGATCGGATGGTGACGACCTCCGCACCGATCGGCTCCAGGGCTTCCTTCTCGTACTCGAAGTTGTAGTCACCGCGCGGGTTCGTCCCCGCCACCTTGAACGCCATCTGGCTCCCTCCTGAGTGTTCTTGGCCCGGGCCGTGAACCAGGGCCATGAACCGGGGCCGATGATACGCCCGTGCCATGCGCGTGTTCCACGTGGACAGTCGGATCCTCCCCGCGGCTGCCAATCCCCGCGAGGCCGCCGTGTCGCGTTTGATATAGTTAGCTAGAGCCAGCCGCCCGCCGTACTGTGTTGCCCGGGCCTGGACGCGGAGGATGGGTCGTCGTCCGCGACGCTGGCGAGAGCAGGGGCGCGCTCGGAGCAGATGCGCGCGCGGCCGAGCACCGATGAATCGCTCGGCGGATCCGCCAGAGGGGCGGGCGAGGACGTGACGGAGGGTTCCGATGCTGCGCGTGCACGAGATTAGAAAGGCCTTTGGCGGCCACCAGGCGCTGGACGGCGTGACCTTTGAGATTGGCGCGAAGGACAAGCTGGCGCTGGTGGGCGTCAATGGCGCCGGCAAGTCCACGCTGATGAAGATCATCGCCGAGCAGATCCCGGCGGACAGCGGCCTCATCAAGACCGCCCCCAACACGGAGATCTCCTACCTACCCCAGGACGCGGGCGTCTCCGGCGACCGCAGCCTGTGGGACGAGATGCTGGAGGCGTTCCCGGAGCTCCGCGCCACCCAGGAGGAGCTGGCGGCGGTTGAGGCCGAGATGGCCACCGCCTACGAGGACATGGACAAACTGGACGAGCTCGTCCAGAAGCAGGGCGACCTGCTAGACCGCTTCGACCAGCTTGGCGGCTACCGCGTGGAGGCGGAGATCGCCAAGGTGCTGGACGGACTGGGATTCGCGTCCGACGACCGTGACAAGCCCTGCGCGGCCTTCTCCGGCGGCTGGCAGATGCGCATTGCGCTGGCCAAGATCCTGGTGCGCAAGCCGGGCCTGCTCCTGATGGACGAGCCCACCAACCACCTGGACCTCCGCTCCACAGAATGGCTGGAGGGATACCTGGCCGAGTACCCCGGCATGATTGTGGTGGTCTCGCACGACCGCTACTTCGTGGACAAGGTCGTGACCCGCACCGTGGAGATCGAGGACGGCAAGTCCGTGGATTTCCGCGGCAACTACTCCTACTACCTGGCGGAGAAGGAGCGCCGTCTGAAGGACGCGCGCAACGCCTACGAGCGCCAGCAGAAGTGGATCAAGCGGCAGCAGACGTTCATCAACACGTTCCGTGCCAACGCGGCCCGTGCCGCGGTGGTCAAGAGCCGCGAGCGGGCTCTAGCCAAGTTGGAGCGCATTCCCCCACCGCGCGAGGCGGACGAGCGGATCAGGCCCCGCTTCGCCGCGGGCCGGCCGGGACCCGAGCGCGTACTAGATGTGGAACAGGTGGTCAAGTCGTACGACGGCAACGACGTGCTCACGCGCGTCAGCCTGGACGTCAACCGCGGCGATCGCATTGCGCTGATCGGGCCGAACGGCGTGGGCAAGTCCACCTTGCTGCGGCTGATCGCCGGCATCGAGAAGCCGGACAAGGGCAGCATCACGCTGGGCCAGAATGTGACCGTGGGGTACTACGCCCAGGATCAGTCTCAGACCCTGGACGAGAGCCGCACGGTCCTCCAGGAAGTCATGGCGGCCGCCCCGGCCGGCTGGGCCGAGGAATCCGCGCGTGGCCTCCTGGCGCGATTCCTGTTCCGCCAGGACGACGTGCACAAGGTCATCGGCACCCTGTCCGGCGGCGAGAAGAGCCGCCTGAGCCTTGCCAAGCTGATCCTGCAGCCGCGCCAGCTTCTGCTGCTGGACGAGCCCACCAACCACCTGGACGTGCCGTCCAAGGACGAGCTAGAAGCGGCCCTGGCGGACTACCCGGGCGCGGTGATCTTCTCGTCTCACGACCGCTACCTGCTGGACCGGGTGGCCACGAAGATCGCCGAGTTCATCGACGGCGAGGTGAAGATCCACCTGGGCGGCTGGACGACGTTCCGCGAGGTCCAGGCGGCCCGCGAAGAGGCAGCGGAGGCCGTGGCGTAGCGCCACGGCCCGCGTCCCCAGCCGCGCGCTAACCGCGCCGCAACAGCCGGATCCGGTGGTTCTCGCTGTCTGCCACCAGAAGCTCGCCTGGCGCTGGCGCGAACAGGCCGTGGGGACGCGCCAGGGCGCAGACCAGCGGTGATGACTCTGGGCCGTCTCCGCGCTGGCCGGTGCCGAGCACGGTGGTGATGACGCCGCTGGCCAGATCCACGGAGCGGATCACGTGGTTCTCCGTATCCGCGATGTACAGGCAGCCCTCCGGTCCGTAGGCGAGCCCCTTGGGGCCGGCCAGCGTGGCATTCAGCGCTGGCCCGCCATCGCCCGTATGGCCCTTGGCACCGGTCCCGGCGATGCGCCTGAGCCGCGATCCTGACGGATCGATCGCGTAGATCGCGTTGCCCTCACGCAGCGCCAGGTACATGGTGCCGTCCGGTCCGAAGACGATGGTCCTGGGGCCGTTCAGAGGCGTGCCCGCCACCGGCGCCTCGTCAGGTGTGGGCCCGGGCTCGCCGTTGCCAGCGAAGGTGCTGATGAGGCCCGTCACGCGATCGACGCGGCGCACGCGGTGGTTGCCGATGTCGCAGATCAAGAGGTCGCCCCGCCCGTCGATGGCGATGCTGTGCGGCTGCCTGAGCCGCGCCCGATCGGCGGGGCCGCCATCTCCGCTGAAGCCCGCCTCGCCGGTGCCGGCGTAGGTGCTGATGGTGCCGGTGCGGGCGTCCACGCGGCGGACCGCGTGGTTATCACGCTCCACGATGAACAGGTCGCCGGCCTCGTTGAAGCAGATCTCGTGCGGCGTGTTCAGCGTGGCCGCCAGCGCCGGCCCGCCATCCCCGGTGTGCCCGAGATCGCCAGTGCCCGCCACGGTGGAGATGGCGCCCGAGCCGCGATCCTGCCGTCGGACCTGGCGATTGTCCAGATCGCAGAACCACAGGTCGCCGTCTGGCCCCAGGATCACGCCGAATGGGTTGTTGATCTGGCCCGCGCCACGACCAGCGACGCCGGTGCCGGTGACCGTGCTGACGGTTGCGCGCACGTGCAGCTTTTCACTCATGGCTTGACTCAGGACTTGCGCAGCTTGTTCGGGAAATGCTCCCGCAGCTTCTTGATCTTTGGAAGCGCCACCGCCTGGATGTACGGCTGGCCGGGGTTCCGGGCGGCATAGTTCTGGTGGTACTCCTCCGCCCGGTAGAACGCCTCCAGCGGGACGATCTGCGTGACGATGGGGCGATTGAACACGCCCGCCCCGTTGAGCTGCGCCACGTACGCCTCAGCAACGCGCTTCTGACGCTCGTCCAGATAGAAGATGGCGGAGCGGTACTGGGTGCCCACGTCCATACCCTGCCGGTTCATCTGCGTGGGGTCATGCGCGATCGAGAAGAACAGCCTGAGCACCTGGCCGTAGCTGATCTTCGATGGATCGAACTGGACCTCCACCACCTCCGCGTGCCCGGTTCGCCCGCTGCACACGGTCTGGTAGTCCGCGGTGTCCGCTGAGCCCCCACTGTAGCCGGACGTGACCGCGAGTATCCCATCAACTGCGACGTACACGCCCTCAACACACCAGAAGCAGCCCCCGGCCAGCACGGCCCGCTGGGCATCCAGTTTCTCGTCCTCCGCCACGTCCAGCTCAGGATCCGGAAACTGCTCCGGGTCCACCAGCAAAGAGGTCCCACCCCACTCAGCCATATGGATTCCTTTCGACCCCCTCAGCCACTGGCGGACGGTGTCCACCAGCCTTCCAATCATCTCGAGATCCGCGGCCGCTATTCCAGCGAGCCCACCACCACTCGCTCGTACAGCATGGAGATCATTTCAGCGACGCCGGCCGTGGCCCACACGTCGAACATGGGGGAGGCCAGCATGGACTGGAACTCGGCGAAGGCGCGGGTGGCCGCCTGCTCCGCGCTCTCGCCCGGCCGCGGCGTGCCCTGGTGCCCGCGCAGCCGATCCTTGCGGTAGCAGGCCGCGAACTCCGTGTAGTGGTACAGCAGACGGAAGTCCCGATCGAAGAAGGCCACGACGGGGATGGACTGGAACGTCTCGCCGTCCCGTCGACGCAGGAACGCTGCGATCAGGTCCGCGTTGGGGTTGGACGGCTCGGGCGTGGGCCCGCCGCTGATCTGCTGGGTGTCCCGCGTGAAGATCCGTAGCTCCATCCCTCCGGCCTCAGCCAGCCGCTGCACCACGGGCACGTCCCGTCGACAGTCGGACGACCACTCCTCCGACAACATCACGATCTTCGCGGGGCCACCGGGCTGCGCGCAGATCCACTTGATGGCCGCCTCCTGCGGCTCAGTCAACCGCGTCCGCTCGTAGCGCTCCCTGAAGAAGGCCGAGTTGTCCACCCGCGGTCGGCCCTGGTAGCCGTCGCGGCCGAGATTGGCGGGCGAGGCAATGAACGACAGGTATTCCGTGAATGTCATGCCCTGCGCGAAGCGCTGGGGAGTGAGGGAGATGACGGGCAAGGCCACGGGGACTTCTCCTCCCGAGTGGATGCGCCGATTGTACGCCTGCTCAGCCCATCCCGGCGGCCCGCGAGGGCGCGTTATCCAGGAGAGAGCCGATGGACTGGAGGGGACCGCGCGTGCTCGATCGACGATACGGGCGCAGGTGGCTGAGCGCCGCGGCCCCGTTGGTGGCGCTGACGCTGGCCGTGCTGACGACGACATCGGCCGACGCCGCGACCTACGAGGTCACCACCGCTGCCGACAGCGGCCCGGGCTCGCTCCGCCAGGCGATCCTGGACGCCAACGCGAATCCCGGGGAGGACTCGATCACGTTCAACATCCCGGGAGCGGGGCCGCACACGATTCTGCCGTTGACAGGGCTCCCGGCGGTCACTGGACCTACCGACATCGATGGCCGCACGCAACCCGGCTACGCGGGCGCACCACTGGTGGCACTCGAGGGGTCCGGTCTGTCCCCTTCTGTTTCACCCAACGGCATCCACTTGGTGGGCTCAAGTTCACTTCGCGGCTTGTCCGTCTACGGCTTCTTCTCGGATGTTACCTTGGGAGACTCCAACATCGTGGCCGGCAACTATCTCGGGATGAAGCCCGACGGTTCTGCACCCGCCGCCGCGGACAGTCGACTTGAGACGTCGGTGTACATGTACCAGTCATCGAACAACGTCATCGGCGGCAGTTCCGCGTCTGATCGCAATGTGATCGGGGGCAAAGGGCGTCACGGGACGGGCATCCATGTGTATCAGTCAACCTCCACGCTTATCGTGGGGAACTACATCGGAGTGGACCCGACCGGCCTGCAGGTACGGGCGCTTGAACTGGGGATCCTGATCCGAAATTCCTCGAAAACTACGGTTGGCGGCCCAAGCCCCGGTGAGAGAAACGTTATCGCGGGAGCCGAGTGGGTGGCCGTTGAGGTCGACTACAGCGACCACTCAGCAGGACCGACGCCCACCGATACGAGAATCCTGGGGAACTTCATCGGCGTGGGGGCGGACGGGTCGACGATTCTCCGTCCATCGAACGGCACCACCGGCGCGGCCATCTATGCGAGCCTCGGAACGGTCTCGGCCGACGCTGACGGCGACGTCAAGATCGGCGGAGTGACGCCGGGAAGCGGGAACACCATAGCCGGTTGGGGCACTGGCATCGCGATCCTTGGTGGCAAGGGACACACGATCACGGGCAACTCGTTCCGGGCCATCGCCGACGGGAGCATAGACCTGGTAACCGCCTGTGTCGCGTACTACTGCGACTGGGGACCCACACCAAACGACCCACTCGACACAGACACCGGCGCGAACAACGGTCAGAACTATCCGGATATCTCCTCCGCCGCCACCAATGCCGGGCAGACCGTCGTCATCGGCACACTGAGCTCCAACCCCAACACCAGCGGTTTCCGCGTGGAACTGTTCTCATCCCCAGCCTGCCTCACGTCCGGCTACGGTCCTGGCCAGACCTTCCTCGGCGCGACGACCGTCTCCACGAACGCGAGCGGTGACGCGTCGTTCACCGTCAGCGGTTTGCCCGCCGTCCCGCTGGGCCACGTCATCACGGCTACCGCCACGCACCCAGACGGCAGCACGTCCGAATTCTCGCGCTGTTCGACGGTCGGGGCCGGCGCCGTACTGGTGACGCCGACGAGCGGCCTCCAAACGACGGAGGCGGGTGGCCAGGCCACCCTTACCGTCCGCCTCTCAAGTGTCCCCACCTCCAACGTGACCGTCCAGTTCAGCACGTCAAACCCCGCCGAAGGCACCGTCACCCCATCCACGCTCACATTCACCCCGGCGAACGCGCTCGCTCCGCGAACTGTGACCGTGACGGGGGTGGATGACACGTTCTTCGACGGCAACATTACCTACACCGTCGTCACGTCGCCGGCGGCGAGCACGGATCCGACGTACAGCGGCACTGATCCCGCCGACGTCACGCTGGTGAATCTGGACAACGAGGGCGCGCCACCGAACCGTCCCGGCGCAACGCCAACCGGCACGCCGCAGGCGCCCACCCCGCGCCAGTCCACCACCACGTCCGCCCGCCCGCCGCCACCAGCCCCCAGCCCGAGGCGCTGACCATGCGTCGTTCGATCGTCGCCGCGCTCGCCGCCCTCATCATCGCCCTGATCCCGGCAACTGCCCAGGCCGCCACCTATGAGGTCACCACCACCGCCGACAGCGGCCCCGGCTCGCTCCGCCAGGCGATCCTGGACGCGAACGCGAATCCGGGCGCCGATTCGATTACCTTCAACATCTCGGGAGTCGGTCCGCACACGATTCTGCCGTTGACGCCCCTCCCCACCGTCGCGGATTCGACAACGATCGACGCGACAACACAACCAGGGTTCAGCGGCGCGCCAATCGTGGCGCTTGACGGTACGAGCTCCGCATTTGTCTCCGGATTCGAGGCAATCAAACTGAGCGGCAACTCCGACATACGTGGCCTATCAATCTACCGATTCCGCAAGCTCGTCTCGGTTGGGAACTCGAGCAACAATCGAATCGCCGGGAACTACCTCGGGTTGCTTCCGAACGGCACCGTTCCAACAACCACGACGCCCGCCGAGCGCACACGGTTCGGCGTGTTCATCGGTGATACGTCTGATCCCGGCTGGGGCACGGGAACGAACAACGTCATCGGCGGTACCAGCGCGGCAGACCGTAACGTCATCGCCGCCGGGGACTCTCAGTCGGGCCTCGGCATCGTCATCGACGGTTCCGCATCCACCCAGGTTATCGGCAACTTCATTGGCACCGATCCCTCTGGGATGAACCAGACGCCGACGTACGTTGGTGTCCTCGTCCGCCGTGCGGCGCACACCAGAATCGGCGGTTCGGCAGCCGGAGAGCGAAACGTCATCACGGGGGACTTCGCGGGCGTGGAGCTTCGCATCGAGCCGTACGACGGCGCTATCGATCTGGCAGTCGATACCCGAGTCTCGGGTAACTACATAGGCGTGGGAGCCGACGGGGTTACGCCCATAAGGGGCACATCAGCATCCGACAACTTCGGAGTGTTCATCTATCACTGGCCACTGACGCAGGAATTACTTGCCGACGCGCCACGGAACGCGATGATCGGCGGCTGGGTAGCTGGCGACGGCAACCTGATCCAGAACTTCCGTACCGCCGTCTACATCGACGGAGGGTCGCGCCACACGGTCGCCGGAAACTCAATCGGGACGAACACCAAGTCCGGGATCGACATCCTTTCTCAGTGCTCGCACGGCGTGCCGTGCCCGAACCCCAACGACCCGATGGACAACGACGGTGGCATCAACGGCGGCCAGAACTACCCAGTCCTCGCAGCCGCAGGCGCAACGCCTACGCAAACCGTGGTGACCGGGTCGCTCAATACGAATCCGAACACCAACGGGTTCCGCGTCGAGCTATTTTCTTCGCCCGGTTGTCTAGCCTCCGGACACGGTCCTGGGCAGACCTACCTCGGTGCGGTTCTGGTCAACACCGACGCCAACGGCGATGCCTCCTTCACCGTCAGCGGCCTCCCGCCCGTCCCCCTCGGCCACGTGGTCACCGCCACCGCCACTCATCCGGATGGCAGCAGTTCCGAATTCTCGAAGTGCGTGACCGCTAAGGCAGGCGAGGTGCTCGTATCACCCACCAGCGGTCTCCAGACCACGGAGGCCGGCGGCACGGCGACCTTCACCGTGCGTCTCTCCAGCGTCCCAACGGCCAACGTGACCGTCCAGCTTGCGTCGTCTAACCCAGCCGAGGGCACCGTCTCACCATCCACGTTGACTTTCACCCCGGCCGACGCCCTGCTGCCGAAGACGGTGACCGTCAGCGGCGTGCACGACGGCGTCTGGGACAAGGCGGTGCCATACGTCATCGTGACCTCTCAAGCCTCGAGCGCCGATCCGGTCTACAACGGCCTCGACGTCCCGGACGTCACCGTGATCAACCTGGACAATGACGGCCCGCCCAGCCGACCGGGCACCGCGACTGGCACTCCGAGCGCCACACCGAACCGGCGTGGCGGTGTGAACACCTCCGCTCCGCCTGGCGTTTCAGCACCGTCTGGCGTACCGGCACCGACTCCCAGACGCTAGGCGCGGAGGGCGCGGTACCGGCTCAGGGCGCGGAGACCAGGAAGTCGCCGATCGCCAGGTAGTCCAGCCCCCCCTGGCGGAACGTGCGCACGGCGTCCTCGGCGGTTCCGACGATCGGCTCCTCGTGCATGTTGAAGCTGGTGTTGATGAGGCTCCTGCGTCCGGTCAGGCGCTGGTACTCCGTCAGGATCTCGTGCAGTCCCGGCGAGACCTCGCGCTCCACCAGTTGCGGTCGGGCCGTGCCGTCCACGTGGACGGCAGCCGGCGACTCCGCCCGCATCTCCGCCGTGCAGTCGAACGTGATGGTCATAAACCGCGCCGCGTGCTCCGCGCCGGCCACATCCAGGTAGCACGCGTCGCGATCCTCATAGCGCGTGATCGGGGCGAACGGCATGAACTCGCTTCGCTTCAAGCGAACGTTCAGCCAGTCGTTCACGGACGGATCCACCGCGCTACAGAGGATGCTGCGGTGGCCCAAAGCCCGCGGACCGTACTCGCAGGCGCCCGTGACCCGCGCCACCACCTTGCCATCCGCGGCCAGCGCCGCCACGCGCTGGCCGATGTTCGGTGTGCGCTCATAGGGCAGACCGGATACAGTGACCGCCCGCTCGATCTCGCTGGGCGCCAGGTCGTTCCCCAGATACACGTCCTTGAGCGGCTCAGGGCGCAACCCCTCGCCGCGCTTGCTCAGCCAGTAGAGCGCGCCGCCCACTGACGTCCCATCGTCGCCCATGGCGGGATGGATGAAGATGCCCTGCACGCCCTCGATCTCGTGTACCCGCTGGTTGAGCTTGACGTTCGCCGCCACGCCGCCGGCCAGCACCACGTTCTCCGTTCCGTGCTCGCGCACGTACGGTCGCAGCAGATTCACCACCACACGCTCCAGAGCGGTCTGGTGGGCGGCGGCCACGTCTTCGCGCGAGAAGCGGGCCGCCAGCTTTGGCGCGGCGCCAAAGTCCATGGCGCGCACGTAGCGGAAGTCGCCTTCCGTCTCGTCGAACCTGGCCATCACGGTGGGCAGCAGCTTGCTCGCATCGCCAAAGGCCGCCAGTCCCACCACTTTGCCTTCATGGCGGCTCCACTTGAACCCCAGCGCGCGCGTGACCTGGGCGTAGAACAACCCCAGCGAGTGCGGGTACGGGATGCGCTTGAGCATCCGCATTCGGCCGCCCTCCGCCAGCCAGATGCTCCCGCCGAGGCCGCTTCCGTACCAGTCGAACGTGGCCACCAGGGCACGGTCGAACGCGGAGCAGAAGTAGGCGGATGCCGCGTGCGCCGCGTGGTGCGGCACGTGCTCCACCGACACACTGCCCAGGCCCACCTGACGCAGACCCCGCCGCAGCGCCGCGTTCCACTTCCGATGGCTCAGCGTGGTCGCGGCCACCCAACCCGCGTAGTAGGCCTCGTGGCGCAGCCAGCCCACCGGATCGCCGATCTGCCGTCCCGCCAGCCGAAGGTCGGCCAGGAACCCGCCCAGCTTCTCGCGCCCCTCCTCGGCCCAGGGGAAGAACGGGTAGGTCACGGCGTCGACGTCCCGCGGTTCCAGTCCGGTCTCCCGAAACAGCGTGGCGATGGAGCGATACGGGAAGCCGGCCTGCTGCTTGACGCGCGTGAGCCGCTCCTCCATCACCACCTTCAAGATACGGCCATCCGCGACCAGCGCCGCCGTGACGTTCTTGTCCAGCGCCGAGATGCCAAGAACGGTCGTCACGGCGCCCCGCCCAGGCGCGCGTTCGTCTGCGCGGCGTGCTCCGCCAGCGTTGTGGAGCGCACCATGCCGCTGTCCAGCAGGCGCCGGCAAGTGTCCACGACCCGTGACATGATCCGCTCGGCGTCCTCCGCGGTCTTGATGAACGGCCTGCCACCCGGCGCAAGCTCGTTGGAGTGAAACATCATGTTCAACGTGGCGTCGGAGCTTCGCGTCACCAGCCGCTCGGCCAACCAGACCATCTCGTCGGCAGAGCTGTAGGTGGGCCTGAACCAGACCGGGCGGACGGGCCGCAGCGCGTCCCAGGCCCGTTTGACGGGCGCCGGCAGCCCCAGCAGCTCCAGCGAGCACACCTGCAGGTACCACCGCAGCAGGCTGCTTCCGGCGAAACGGTCCAGCCGATTGAGCCCTATGGTCACCGGCGTCTCGAGCAACCGATCGTCGGCCACGCGGTGCGGCGCCATCGGCGCGGCCGCGAAATCCGGCCCGTGCTCCACTCGCCACGAGACGAACGGCGTGACGGTAGAGTCCACGGTGAACCCCTCGTCCACCAGGAGATCCAGATCCTCCGGACTCAGCTTCCAACGGCCCGCCCGGTAGGAGACCGGCGCCGGGAAGTGGGCCCGAATCGCGCCGGTCAGCGTCCGCAGCTTCTCCGCCCTCGCCTCGAACGGCAACCGCATCAGCGACGTGTCGTCCGGAAAGCCCCGGTAGAACGGCGGCGTCTCCTCCGGGTGCAGGTGTGCGCCGATCTCGCAGTCATAGTCGCGCTTGAGCTGCTCGAGCACCCGCAGCGAATCCGCGTCCGTCACCACGCTATGAGTCACCAGCAGCGTCAGCTTCACGTCTGGCATGCGGCGCTGCAGCTCCAGCAGCGCCGGAATGTTGGACAGCGTACCCAGCGAAGCCTGCCGCCGTTTCGGAAGGTCGGGCTCCGTATCGATGGTGATCAGCAACGAGGCCAAACGCTCACCAGGGCCCATCACCAGCGAAGCCGGTAGATGGCCACGTCGCCATAGTTCTTGTGGCGCACGATCAGCTCTCGCGTGGCCCGAGCGTCAAGCTCGTTGTAGAGGATCTTCTCAACAGGCTTCTCCTGGGCGATCTTGGCGTCCGTGATCACGAAGTCCGGCCGCGTCTCCTCCAGGAACTGGGCCGGCGACATCCGCATCTGGCGATAGAGCCGCTCGTACACGTAGATGTCGATATACGAATGATCCTTCAGCCCGATCCAGTAGGCCGGGGGGGCCAGAATCCGAGCACCGGGACCGGCCAGCCGGTGGAGCTGGTCGGTAAGGGCCGTGTACTCCTGGCCCGAACGGTAGCGGTGCGCCCGAATGTAGTTGTCCCAGGCCCGATCACTGGCCCGCATCGGAATCAGCACCACCAGGGCGGCCAGCGCAGCCAGAACGCCTCCCGCCACGGCAGTCCGCCACACGACGGGTCCCATTGCGGAGATCCAGAACGCCACGCGTTCTAGCAGATGGCCGATCAGGATGGCGTACACCGGATAGGTCAGCACCATGTAGTACTTGGACTTCATGCTCACGGCGACCACGAAAAAGACCGCCACCAACGCCAGGCCCAGCAGCAGCACGCGGGCCGACTGTGAACCCCGAACGGCCCAGATGAGTCCGGCACCGATCGCCGCCACCACCAGCGCCAGCTCCAATGGGTCCTCGCCAAAGTAGTCCCAGTAGCGCTCCAGCTCGGCGGAGAGCGGCCCCAGCGGATTGCCCGCCGATCGCAACGATGGCGGCGCCTTGTCCACTCCCACCCAGTAGCCCATGGCCGTGACGTAGCCGACCGGATCTGGCGCCACGCGCACCGCCAGGTAGTACAGCGCGCCCAGCCCCAGGCCGGCCGCGAACAGCCAGGGGAGCCTCTTCCGCCAGAACGTCCAGCCCTGGCGAACCAGAAACACCCCGCCTACGAACGGGATGAAACCCAGCGAGTTCAGATGCGTGTCCGCCGAAAGCACCATCAGCACACCCGCCGCGACCGCCGGCCAGGCCCGCCCCGTGGCCACCGCCCGCTCAACCAACAGTAGCGATCCCACCACCAGCGTTGCCACCTGGATGTCCGGCCGCAGCGTGTGGGTGGACACCAGAAACGGATCTGACACGGCCAGCACGACTACGGCCACTGCCGCGGCGGCGCGACCCCAGTATTGACGCGCCAGCAGATACGTCAGCGCCAGCAACGCCAGCCCCCACACTAAGGAGGTGAGCCGCGCCTGGAACACGCCAACGCCGGCGACCCGGAAGATCACGCCGGCTGTCAGCCCCTGGAGGCCACCTGTACCCCAGGTAGGAAACCCCCGGTGCGCGTTCATCCGCTCCGCCGCGGGATCTGCTCGCGAGGCCACCCAGAACATGTTGGCCTCACGGCCCTCATCGTTGATCACCGCTGGGAAGCGCGTGAGCGTGGGCAGCATCGCCGCGATGTACAGGCCGATCGCAGCGAACACCACGAGGTCCAGCAGCCAGGGTCTCGCCGCCACACCGCGGACGAGTCCGAGCACACGAGCTGGCGGCGCCAGCCAGCCGCCATGAGTCCCTGTGACGCCCACCGCGCTCACGTCAGCGGCACCCGATCAACATGGTCAACTCGGCGCGTAGATGGCGTACCAGCCATCCGCATACTCCTGGCGCCAACCGGTCGGCAGATCCTCGCGGGTCAGCGTATACGCCGTGAGCCGGATGACCTCCAACTGGCTCGCGCTCTCGATCCGCACGTCGTTCCAGCCCGCTCGCAACGGAACGTCTCGGCGGATGTCCGCCCAGGCATCGCGCGGGAGCTCCGTGTCCGCCACTCGGATGGCCGTCCCGTTCACGATGACCTGCGCTGGTTCCGCTACCTGCCGGCCCCGCCGCTTCGCCCGGACCACCAGGGTCGACACGCGATCCGCGGGGCTCCACACGCTCAGACTCGTGGCATCGCCCTGGTTCATCGCCAGGAACTGGTAGTGATTCACGTCCGTCAGCTTGCCGGTGCCCGATGTCTCCCCGGACGGGACGAGCCCTCGGGCCGGCAGGTCAACGCCCGCGAACCGATCGCCAGACCTCTTGAGGGCCACGTGAGCCGCTCCGTACTTCGCGGCGATCCGCCCCAGCTCGGCAGGGTTCCCGCCGTATGCTGCGATCAGATCGCGGTGGCGCTCATCCTCGCCAAAACCGGTCATCCTGGCCACGTCGAACGCCAGCTTGATCGCGGCGGTGGGGTGCAGGTAGACCACCTTCTGGCCGGCGAAGTACCAGACCAGCGTAGCCTCCGGCGTGGGCACCAGCACGGTCCGCGGACCGTGCGCGCGCGCGTCCTCGGCCAGCCACGGTCCCATGGCGAAGTTCGCCGTGAGGTCCCACTCTCGATCGCCAAACGCGGTGTCGTTCCAGAACTCATCGATCCGCTGCCACGTGCCGATAGAGTTCGGGATAGCGGCCACTGCCCCGATCGCCAGCAGCGCTAGCCCGGCCAGTGCCCCGCGCAGGCGCAGCGGCTGCATGACACCCACCACCAGGGCCAGCCCTGCCATCAGTACCATGGGCTGCGACGAGAACTGCCACAACCTCCGCGGGAAGAACGTGTCACCACCAGGAAACCCCGTGGGGCGGAAGATCGCCAGCAGCACGGGTGCAAGCCACCAGACCAGCAGCAGGAGCGCGCCAAGATCTCGCTGGCGCAGCCGCGCCGCGGTCATCGCAATCCCCAGCGGCCCAAGCAGGAGGAACACGCCGAACTCCGACGGAAACTCTGAGAGTGCCAGCTTCACCGGCACGCGGTAGGCCGGCATGTTGACCGCGAACGAGCCGCTCTTCACGATCGCCCAGAGCTCCCATGCCCACCAGAACGCCGAGATGCCCAACGCTACCGCCGCGGTGACCACAGCCGCCCGAACGATCCGACTCCACCGGTCCCGACGGAATACCAGCACGCACGCCAGGTAGATCGCCAGGAGCGGCGCGGCGAACACCGCGGTCTGCGTGTGCGCCAGGATCATCAAGCCAAACGCCAGCCCCGCCAGCGCCGCGCCAGGACTCCACGACTGCACGACGTAGCGGTACACGCAGCCCACGCCCAGCGGCAGGAGAAGGAAGGCGATATCACGGGGAAAGACGGGGAAAAAATTGTGCTGGCCGGTGAACAGGGCATCCACCCACACGCGATCTGGGGTGGTCTTCAAGCCCCCGCCAAACGTGGAGAAGAACGCCCCCGCTGCCGCCACGGGACGCTCGAATCCCACGGTCCGCGCGAGCCAGTAGGCCGCGAGCGGTGTGAGCGGCGCAAACGCTATCGAGATCACGCGTATGGCCTCGGTGAGCTCGATCCCCGCCAGCGACCCGATGGCCGCCGCCATGTAGTGGAAGAGCGGTGAGTAAAAGGCCGGCAGCCCGGGGTACGGACCGCCCGGCAACAGCTCGCCGGCCTGGATCTCCGCCATGACGGCCCGGTGGTAGATGGTGTCGCCCGTCCAGAGCCACGACTTGTTGAAGAAGAGTCCGCCCTGGACGACCAGCGCGGCGAGCGCCATAGCCGCGAGCACGCCAGCGGTGGCGCGCCCAGAGAGCGTCCACGGTGTGACGGCGGCGCGCTCGCGCATCGCGGCGGCCAGACTCGCGGCCACGTCAGCAGACTCCTGGCAACAGCCGACGGACGCGCGTGCGATAGGTCGCGTACTGGGGAAACTGCCGCGACAGCCAGCGCTCTTCAGCGCCCGCTTTGTACCAGAGCACCACGGCCAGAGGAACGGTCGCCAGGAGCACCAGCAGTCGGTCGCGGAACAGACCGTAGCCAATCGCCGCCACCACGTTGAACGTGTAGATAGGGTGTCGCGTCAGCCCGAACGGCCCTGTCACCACGAGCTCACCGTCTTGCCGGGGCCGCGGAAACGGGGTGAGGTTTCGTCCCAATGTCGCGCCGCTCCAGGCCAGCCCAGCCAGTCCGCTCAGCATCACTGCCAGCCCGACTCGGCGGCGGCGCGCTCGCCCACGCTTGGGAAGCCGGGGACCCAGCCACCCGCACACTGCCACCAGGAGCTCCAGCGGCATCTGCGCTGCCACCCACGCGGCGCCACGTTCCTCACGCACTTCGGCGCTCATCGCGGCGTTCGGTCCGGCGAATCGTCATGGTGCAACGCCTGCACGACCAGTCCGCGGTGGCCGGAGGGGATTGACGGGAGGGCATCAGGCGCGAAGAACGCGACCTGATCTATCTCGTCGCTCAGCCGCGGCACGGCATCGTCGAGTGACTGGGCCTCGAACGCCATGGTGACCTCGCCGTAGGAGCCGTGACTCACGGCCAGCACCCGTCCGGCTCTCACGCGCAACCCCACTTCTTCAAACGCCTCACGCTCGGCCGCGGCCCGCGGCAGCTCACCGCGGCCGACCCACCCGCCCGGCGCACCCCACTGCGCGTCCCGGTGGTAGGTCTGGCGAACCAGGAGCACGTGCCCCTCAGCGTTCCGGACGATCACCACCGCGCCCAGCAGGAAACGCGGATACAGCAGCCGAACGGCAAGCCAGCGGAACCAGAAAGGAAGATATCGCCATCCAAAGAGCAGGGCTCGATGAGCCACGGCCCCCGCGCCACCGCCAGCCACGGCTCAAGTGTACCAGCGCGGCCACCCAGTCGGGCCGTACAGGGAGTCCGCCGGGGATAATCTCACAATGCATTCGCGCCGGCCTGCCAATTCACCGTCCCCCCGAACGCCCGTCCTGGCCGTTGCGTTTCTCGTGCTCGCCGCGGCGCTTCTCGCGCTCGGCGGCGTCATCGTGTGGCTTGCGAAGCGCGACACTAGCCCTGTGACGTCAGAGGCACAGCCTGTTCAGTCGGCAACAGCGGCGACGGCGCGCACCAGCTTGGCTCCAGCGCCGGCGACCTCCGCGCCCGCGCCCACAGCGCTGGTTGCCACCACCCGTCAGCCGCCAACGAGCCTCCCGACCCCGCCACCGGCCCCCGCGGAGCGACCCACGGCCGCCCCATCCACCGCGCCGCCGCCGCGTTCGTCTCAGGCCCAGGCCCAGGGCGAGGATCCCCAGGTTGAGCGCACCTTCGCCACCCTCGCGACAGACGCCGACCGCGTTGGTCAGCTTCTGCTGCTTGGCTGGCCGGGAAGCTCCGTCGATGCTGTCGGTCAGACGCTGGCTGAGCTGAAGCCCGGGGGCATCATGTACCTGGACAACACGCGCTCAAGCACGCAGGCGCGCTCGATCAATGAGGCGATCGCGCGGATCAGCCGGGACCGCGGGCTCATCCCTCCGCTCGTCGCGATCGACCACGAAGGCGGTAACGTCCAGCGTCTCGCCGACCTGAACAACCTGGGCTCCAACGCGCAGTTCGCGAGCCGCGGGGCCACCGCCCGCGACGCGTGCGAACGCGGCCAGCGTCACGCGCAGCAGCTCAAGCCGCTCGGATTCTCCATGAATCTGGCGCCAGTGCTGGACGTGAACAACAACCCGAACAACCCGGTCATCGGCCCGCGATCGTACGGCGCCGACCCGGAGCTTGTCGCGACGCTGGGCGCGGCCTACGCCCGTGGGCTTCAGTCTGGTGGAATTGCCGCGGTTGGGAAGCACTTCCCAGGTCACGGCAACACCGGCGTGGACTCCCACCTTCAGCTACCGGTGCTGCCCCAATCGATCGAAGAGCTGAGCAGAGTTGAGCTCGTGCCGTTCGCGCGGGCCATCGGCGCCCCCACCAATATCGCCGGCATCATGTCCGCGCACATCGTCTTCCCTGCCGTAGATCCATCGCGCGCCCCGGGCACGCTTTCTGCGCCGATCATGCGCGGACTGCTACGCGATAAGATGGGGTTCCGGGGAGTAGTGTTGAGCGACGATCTGGCCGGCATGAAGGCGATAACGGACAATTTCCGCCCGGGCGAGGCCGCCGTGCGCGCCGTTCGCGCGGGCGTGGATCTGCTCATCATCGCCGGCGACCTTCCGCGCCAACGAGAGTCGCGCGACGCTCTGGTGGCCGCGCTCGCGAGCGGAGAGCTCGATCGTGCGCGTGTGGACGAAGCCGTCCGCAATGTCCTGCGAACGAAGCTCCGCTTTGGGCTCCTGGGTAGCTCGTCCGGGGCCGAGGTTGGCTGTCAGTGACGCGCCGCCGAACGATCGTGGCTGCAGCCGCCCTGGCCGCGGCTTACCTCCTTTACGCCGTTCACGACCGGGTCCACGCCCAGAACGACCAGCCCGTCCCCGAGCTCACCTTTGTGCGACTGGGCGAGATCCAGCCGGGCCAGCCGTTCGACATCGAATTTCGGGGCGTGAACAACGGCGCTCCGGCCACCGGCGGTAGCATCACCATCTCGTTCCCCGGCAACTCCAACGTCCAGATCCTGGCCTCCAGCACACTGCCCAGCGGCGAGTCGTACGCCAAGCTCTTCCAGCCCGGCGATCTGATGTTCAACTTCCGCGACTCCCAGAATCGCGGCATCCAGTGGCGCACCGCCGAGCTCTACGCCACGCCGTGGCCTACGAACACTCGCCACTTCCTCCGGCTGCGGGTGACTCCGTCCGGGGCCGGACTGATCAACGCCCGCGCTACCCTACGGGCGAGGTCCGGTGCCTTCACCACCGATCCGCGCGACGGCCCGGCCGACCAACAGGGCATGACCACGTACGCGTTCGACACCGCCCGCCTGGCGGCCGGCAACGCCACGGCCACACCCGCCCCGGCCACGCCCACCGCGGTACCCCCCACGGTCGCCGCGAAAGTCGACCCACCAACCGTCCCGCCGAAGCCCGCACCGCCCACGTCAGGGGCGACAGCCGTTGCCACGGTCCCGCCCACCGCCGCGCCTGCGCAGGCAGCAGCCCCGTCTACCCCGGTGGTGCGCACGCCAACGCCAGACCCCACGCCGACCGCGGGAGAGCTCGTTAGTATGGGCGCGGTCTCCATGTTATTCCTGATCGCTGGAATCAGCGTGATCGGCGTTGGCGTGGTCGTCGGCGTGATCGGCGTGGTGTTCCTCCTGCGCCGCCAGAGCACCCCAGCACCCCCGTCTCCATCAGGCGGGACCCCACCCGTACCACAGCAGTTCGCCATGCCCACGCCCGCCCAGCCCCGGTTTAGACCGCCCGAAACCGACCAACAGACGGCGCCGCGGACGCCTCGTCCGCCCATCCCGGGGACGCCGCCTCCGGCAACGTCGCGACGCGACGCGTCACCCACGCTGCCCCAGAGCGCCCCGTCCACGCCGCACCCTGGCGGCGAGACGCCTGTAGTAGATCGCTTCCAGAATCGGACACTCGTCGGCCGTGGCGGGATGGGCACCGTGTATAGGGCGTGGGACAGCGTGCTGCCGCGCTGGGTGGCGCTCAAAGTGATGCACCCAGATCTGGCTGCGCGGCCAGACTTCGTGGAGCGCTTCCGTCGGGAGGCGGTCACGGCCGCTCGACTCAGCGGCCACCGCAACATCGTGACGATCTACGACGTGGTCTACACCGGTCAGGAGCTCCAGATCGTCATGGAATGGGTGGAAGGCACGGACCTCCAGAAGCTCATTCAGCGACATGGCGTCATTGAGCCCCACCGCGCGGCGCACATCCTGTCACAGGTCGCGTCAGCGCTCGACCACGCTCACCACCAGTCTCAACCCGTGTTCCACCGGGATATCAAGCCCGCGAACATCATGCTCACCGCTGACGATGAGGTGCGGCTCACCGACTTCGGCATTGCCAAGCTCATCGGCGAAGCAGACCTGACTGGCACCGGCCAGTTCGTGGGCACGCCAGAGTACATGGCGCCCGAGCAGATCCAGGGCGAGGCGGCCGACTTCCGCGCCGATCTCTACGCCCTGGGCGTGGTGCTCTTCCAGATGCTTACTGGCCGGCTGCCGTTCCGAGCGGACAACCAGCTTGGCGTGCTGTATGCCCAGGTGCACACCGCGCCGCCGTCGCCGCGCGGCATTACCCCAACGATCACCATGGCCGCCGAGCGCGTAGTACTCCGCGCCCTGGCCAAAGACCCGGCGCAACGCTACGCGAGCGGCCGCGAGATGGCGGCCGCGTTCAGCGAGGCCATCGGGCAGCCGTAGGGGTTAGACCGTCAGGTCGATCTGCTGGACCGAGCCTACGGAGCCGTTCTCGCGCAGGAAGATGCCCGTCGATCGAACGGCGCCGAGCGACTGGTTGTTTGCATCCTTGAGCTCAAACGGCGTGGCCTGCCGGCCAAGGTAGATCGCGCCAATCTGCTGCGCCTGGATGGACTGCAGGCTGCTGGTGCCGCCCGCCGCCTGGTTCCACAGCTTCAGCCGCGAGAACACCGCGTCACCCTCGTCGATCCAGCCGTTGTGATCGTCGTCGTAGCGCGCCAGATCGGCAAACCCATCGCCCGACTTGGTGCCGAACAACTCGGACCCATCATTGATCGCGCCGTCGCCGTTGAGATCCAGGGCGAGGTAGGCGCTGCCCGGCTGCAGCGTGGCGATCTGGTCCGCCTTGCCGTCCGCGTCAACGTCGAACTCGGTCTTGCCGGCGAGAAGCTCCGCGGCAGAGCCGCCATAGTTGATGACCAGCGGATCCTTGCGCACGGCGTCGCCTGCCCTGATCGAGACGCGCTCCTCGCTCACGTAGTCGCGGGTCATCTGGAGATCAAGGTTGAGCTTGATCTCCTTCCCGTCCGCGGTCTTCACGACGCCCTCGGCGGCGAACGTCGTCTGCTCGTGCTCGGCTACCCGGGTGACTGAGTCGTACTCCACGCCCCAGCCCTGCCGTGGGGGCGGCGCCGGCGTGTTCGCGGCCGCGGCGCTGTCCACGCCTTCGAGCTTCGGAGCGTCCGCTGTCGCCGCTTCCAGCTTCACCCGCCTGATTCGATGGCCGGTTGTGCGTTCGATCAGCGCAATCAGAACCTGGAGTTTGGAGTCGCCGTCGATCTCCTGGTTCGCCTCTTCGGCGTCGGTCTTCGCCTTGGCCGTCACCTGGTCCGCGGCGGACACCGGCGGATGATGATGGACGCGCCTGGGAGGCTCGGCCGCCTCGCGCAGGAGCGCACGTCGGGCCTCGCGGACATCATCCGCACCGCGTTCGGCTCCGCCTGCTCGCTCGGAACGCTCGAAGTCGGGCCGGCGATCCCCCACCCACGCGCGCAATGTCTCGCGCTTCTCGGTTCGCTGCACCAGGTCGTGGCGGCTGGCGAAGTTCAGGCTGCTTGATTCGATCCGCATGGCGTCCGTACCCGGTGGTTACCCACCGACTCCTCTTACAGGTACTATCGACAGCGGCATGAAGTACCAACAGATAATCGTCCCCGGGGAGCGGGTGATCGACCGGAGACATGACATCCGGACGACGGCGAGCGGTGGTTGGACATCCACGCCACCAGCTACTCAGCACCGCTGCCAGGACCGGCGTGGGAACGGGCCGGGGATTGCCTGAGCAACGCACCCGGGGTGCCAAGCTCATGCTGAACAGGCTCGGAACGCACCGGTGGGGAAAGCCAGACGCGCGGCAGCAGGAACTGATGGATCAAGTCTCGGACTTAGCGGAGCTCGAGCGCATGATCGACCGTCTGTTCGATGCCGACTCCTGGGAGAGCCTGCTCGCCGACCTCAAGAAACGCTGATGACGGGGGTTTGACTGGTCGCGGGAAACGAATCCTTGTCACACGCCTGAGAAGGTGCTAGCCTCTGGCAACATCTTCCCGGGAGACCCTCATGCAGACTCCTACTGCTTCGAGTGCCGTCGAACCCGCGCCCAGGCGGCTGACCCGCCGCGCCGTCATCCGCATGGGCGCCCTCGTGGGCGCCCTCCCCCTGCTCGCCGCCTGCGGCCAGCAAGCTCCGGCCGCTCCGGCCAAGCCCGCGGACGCCCCCAAGCCGGCAGAGTCCAAGCCCGCGGAGGCTCCGAAGCCGGCCGAGGCGGCGAAGCCCGCGGAGGCCGCGAAGCCAGCCGAGGCCAAGCCCGCTGCCGCGGCACCCGCCGGCGGCACCCGCGGCAGCCAGGGCACGCTCAAGATGCTCCTCTGGCAGGCCCCAACCATCGTCAACCCGCACCAGGCCCAGGGCACCAAGGACTACATCGCCTCACGCCTCTGTATGGAGCCGTTGCTGACGCTGGACGGCGAGGGCAAGCTGAGCCCGATCCTGGCAACCGAGGTTCCCTCTAAGGAGAACGGCGGCCTCAGCGCTGACGGCAAGGTCGTGACCTACAAGCTGAAGAAGGACGTCAAGTGGGCGGACGGCCAGCCGTTCACGGCGGACGACATTGTCTTCACCTTTGAGTTCGTGACGAACAAGGACTCCTCCGCGCCAACGCTGGGCACCTACGCCGGCCTCGAAAAGGTGGAGGCCGTGGATCCCCTCACTGTGAAGCTCACGTTCAAGGATCCAACAGCCGGCTGGTACGGGCCGTTCGTCGGCTCCCAGGGCATGATCCTCCCGAAGCACGCCATGAAGGATTTCACGGGTGCAAACTCGCGCAACGCGCCCTTCAACCTGAAGTCCTTTGGCACCGGCCCCTACATGGTGGAGGACTTCAAACCTGGTGATCTCGTCGTCTACAAGGCGAACCCGAACTACCGTGATGCGAACAAGCCAGCTTTCGACCGCGTGGAGATCAAGGGCGGGGGCGAACCCGCATCGGCGGCCCGTGCGGTCTTCCAGACCGGCGAATACGACTACGCCTGGAATCTCCAGGTGGAGGCGCCAGTGCTGAACGAGATCATGGCCGGCGGCAAGGGTGACCTCGTCTCGGCCCCGGGCTCGGGTGTGGAGCAGCTCTACTTCAACATGGCGGACCCCAACAAGGAGATCGACGGCGAGAAGTCGCACCCCAGCAGCAAGCATCCGTTCCTCACGGACAAGCGGGTCCGCGAAGCGATGGCGCTGGCCGTGGACCGCGACACCATGGCCAAGCAGCTCTACGGCGGTGGTCTTACCGGCGAAGCGGCGTCGAACGTCCTGACCACGCCCAACAATTTGAGCTCGAAAAACACCAAGTACGAGTTCAACCTTGAGAAGGCAAACAAGCTGCTGGACGACGCCGGCTACAAAAAGGGCGGGGATGGCATCCGCGTGACCCCCGAGGGCGTGCGGATGAAGGTGGTCTACCAGACCTCGACCACCCCGCTCCGCCAGAAAGAGCAGGCTCTGGTCAAGGACGGCTGGGCCAAGATCGGTATCGAGACCGACATTAAGTCGGTAGACGCCAGCGTCTACTTCTCGAGCTCGCCAAGCAACCCGGACACCTACGCCCACTTCTACTGCGACGTGCAGATGTTCACCTCCACGTTCGACTCACCGTACCCGGCGCTGTACATGAAGCGATGGTATGCAGCCGATCCGTCTCGCGACTTCGCGCAGAAGTCCAACAACTGGGCGCCCCAGAACTTCCTGAAGTGGAAGAACGACGAGTACAACAAGCTCTACGATGCCGCGCTCAAAGAAGTCGATCCGGAAAAGAACCGGGCGCTATGGGCCCAGATGAACGACGTCGTGATCAACGAATACATCACGGTGGCATTCGTCAACCGCAAGTTTGCCTCGGGGAAGAGCAAGTCACTCAAAGGCCCGGCCTTGACACCGTTCGACAACGAGACGTGGAACATCGCGGATTGGACCAAGTCCTAGTGCGAGGATGCCGACCCGGCGGCGCGAGAACCTGATCGCGTATCCAGCCGCCGGGTCTGCAACTCGAGCGAGAGCATGACCACTTACACCGTCCGACGACTAGTCATCGCCGTCCCTACGGTACTAGTCATCAGCCTGGTGGTGTTCACCATTCTGGCGCTGGCGCCGGGTGACCCACTCTCGCAGTTCGCGGCCAGCCCAGAGCTGACCCCCGAGGTCCGCGAGAACATCCGTCGCCAGTTCGGACTAGACGAGCCTATCCACATCCGGTATGTCAAGTGGCTCTCAGCGTACGTTCAGGGCGACTGGGGATTCTCGTTCGCCACGCGCTCACCTGCGCGCACGCTGATCAGCCAGCGCGTCCCCACCACGCTGTGGGTTATCGGCATCGCCTACTTGATCGCGGTTGCCATCGCCATTCCACTAGGCGTTATCACCGCGGCAAAGCAATATTCGTGGTTCGACCATATCGCCACCGCGCTCAGCTTCGCAGGTTTTTCACTACCCACGTTCTTCACCGGCGTGCTGCTCATCATCATCTTCAGCGTGAAACTCGGGCTGCTGCCTATGGTTTACGACCAGCAAGTGCGCGATCCGGTGTTGTGGATAAAGCAGGCCGCGATGCCGATCACGGTGCTCGCGCTCTTCCAGGCGGCCACGCTTAACCGCTATGTCCGGGCGTCCATGCTGGACAACCTCACGCAGGACTATGCGCGTACGGCCCGCGCCAAGGGTCTCTCGGAGCGCGGCATCATCACCTTGCACGTGCTGCGAAACGCACTGGTACCCGTGGTCACACTGATCGCCCTCCAGCTTCCCACCGTGTTCACCGGCGCCGTCGTGACGGAGCAGATCTTTCGGGTTCCGGGAATCGGCTCGCTGCTCATCGCGTCGATCCAAGCCAACGACACGCCCGTGATCATGGCAATCATCATGGTGTTCGCCCTCCTCGTCGTGGTATTCACGCTCATCGCCGACATCGCCTACGGCATGCTGGACCCCCGGGTGAGGTATCGCTAGCGTGAGGCGACGGGAGTGAGCACCACTGTCACAACGGCACCAGCCGCGCCAGCGCCCGCGGCGCTGGCCGAACCGCGACGCAAGCTCGATCGCTCGCTGCTCAAGGACTCCTGGCGGCGATTTCGCCGACACCGCCTCGCTGTCACTGGCGGTTACATCTACCTGTCGCTCATCGCGCTCACCCTCATTGGCCCCCTCCTGTGGACCAAGAGCATCCATGAAATCGACTTCACGGCGTCCCACCAGTTCTCCGCGGCCCACCCACTCGGCGCGGACGACCTCGGCCGCGACCTGCTCGCCCGACTTCTGTGGGGCGGCCGCATCTCAATCGCGGTGGGCGTTTCCGCGATGATCGTCGCAATCACCATCGGGGTCGTCGTCGGCGCGGTCGCTGGATTTTTCGGTGGTTGGGTTGACACGGTGCTCAGCCGCTCTATCGAGGTGTTCCTCTCTGTACCCCAGCTCCCACTGCTGCTCGTGGTGATCTACTTGTACCGAGGCGCCCTGATCAACCTCGTTGGTGCCGAGCTTGGCGTCTTCATGATGATCGTGGGGGTCATTGGCGGGCTGAACTGGATGCCCACCGCCCGCCTGGTCCGCGCAGGGTTCATCACCCAGCGCGAGCGGGAGTACGTAGAAGCCGCCCGCTGCCTGGGCGCCGGTCCCGTGCGCATCATCGGTCACATCCTGCCGAACACCATGAGCCCCATCATCGTCGCCGGTACGCTCTCGGTGGGCGCGTCCATGATCGCGGAGTCCACCCTGTCCTTCCTGGGACTCGGCTTCCCGCCAGACGTGCCCACCTGGGGCCGCCTGCTGTTCGACGCGCAGAACTTCCTCACCCTGGCCCCCACGCTGGCGCTGTTCCCCGGCCTCATGATCTTCCTGGCCGTGCTCTCCATCAACTTCCTGGGCGACGGACTGCGCGACGCGCTCGACCCGCGCCGAGCACTCTAATTCGCCAGAACGACCTGACCAGCAACGTGTCAAGGGGCGGCACGACGGGACTCAGGGCGGCTCTCCTGGCCGGCGCCGCCATCTGGCTCCTACTTCTGATCGTAGGGTTCTTTGCCCCCGGCAACTGGACCTGGGGACTGCCCGGCCCCGTCGGTCACATGATGAAATTCATGATCGCGTTGTGGTTCGTCATCCTCGTGGTGGTACCCACGCTCGCCGCCGTGGCCCCGGAACGCGGCCGCCAGGCCACCCAAATCTACCTCCTCGGCTGTCTGGCGATGCTGGTGGCGACGGTCCGCTTCGATGAGTTCGTCTGGCTCAGCCAGGGCTCGCTCTACGTGACCGTGCTGCTCACGGCCGGCTCCGTCGTGTGGGCGCACCCCGACCGCCGTTCGCTGCTGGTCGCGTGACGTCCCCATCCGGGGGAGAGCGCGCGGTTCCACAAAAGCCTCTGCTCCGCGGCTGGTCTCACGCGGTAGCCACCGTGGTTGCCATCGGTGTGACGATTGCCCTGGCGCGCGCCACATCGGACGACCTTCCGCGGCTCGCATCCATGTTGGTATTCGGCATCTGCTCCACACTGCTCTTCGGAATCAGCGCGACATACCACCTGAGTCCGGCGGACTGGCACCACCGCCGGCGGCTCCGCGCGCTCGACCACGCAAACATCTTCCTGCTCATCGCCGGCACGTTCACGCCCATCTGCTTCAACGTGCTGTACGGCCCCATGCGGTCGACAATCCTGACCGCCATCTGGGTACTCGCGGTCCTCGGCATCTCAGTCAGCCTGCGGGACGCGTCCACGCCGCGCTGGCTCCGGTCGACGCTGTACGTCGGCATGGGGTGGACGGGCGTAATCCCGACCTTCATGCTCTTTGAGCGACTCCCGCCAGAGCCGATCGCGCTGATCGTCGGCGGCGGGCTCGTCTACTCAATCGGTGCCATCATCTACGCGAGGCGCTGGCCTGACCCGTTTCCCACCGTGTTCGGCTTCCACGAAGTCTTTCACCTCCTGGTGATCGCCGGCTTTGCGCTGTACCTGGCGGTCATCTGGTGGTGGGTGGTGCCATTCGCGCGGGGGTAGGGACACGGCCATTTCGATGGCAGCGGTTCGCGGTCTGCTACACTCCGGGCAGTCCCGCACGGCGGGCACGACCGTTTTCACTATCACACTACGTATCGTCAGTCCGCCTTCCCCGAGTTGGCCGACCCACCGGCGAGCGCATGGTGGGCTTTAGTTCCCGGTCGTATCGGACCGCGACGCGGCCGAGGAAGGCGTATCTATGACCCAGGCTTTCTCCGATTTTCACCTTCGCGCTGCCACGTGTGCAGCGCTCGCCCGTCAGGGTATCACGAGTCCCACGCCTATCCAGGCATCTGCCCTACCGCCGCTGCTTGAAGGTCGCGACGTCGTGGGCCAGGCTCGGACCGGGTCTGGCAAAACCCTGGCGTTCGTCCTGCCCATGCTCGAGTCACTCCGCCCGAACGTGCGCGGCGTCCAGGCACTGGTGCTGGTTCCCACGCGCGAGCTTGCCAACCAGGTGTCTGACGTCATCGCCGGGATCGTTGGCCGCTCCGGCCCGCGCGTAGCGCGGCTGTACGGTGGCCGACCCTACGGCGCACAGGCCGCTGCGATCCGCGATGGCGCGCAGATCGTGGTGGGCACCCCGGGTCGCACGCTGGACCTCTTACGCCAGCGGAGCCTGTCGCTGGACGGAGTGCGCTACCTGGTCCTGGACGAGGCCGACGAGATGCTGGACCGGGGCTTCGCGCCGGACGTAGAACGCATCCTCGCGTTCACCCCGCGCGAGCGCCAGACCGCCATGTTCTCAGCCACCGTGGCCGGCTGGCTCACGGAGATCGCCGCGAAGCATCTGGTGGATCCTGTCCACATCCGCGTGGATCCGGAGCCGGCCGCGAAGATCGCCACGATCGACCAGACCGTCCTCCGGGTGCCCGAGGGGCAGCGCCAGGCGGTCCTCGAGAAGCTGCTCGATCGGCGTCCGGATGGCCTGGTCATGGTCTTTGCCCGCACAAAACACGGTGTGAAGAAGCTCGGCACCAGGCTCCAGCAGAAGGGCTTCCCCGCGACCGTGCTGCAGGGCAACCTCAGCCAGAACGCACGCGACCGGGCGATGGCAGAATTCCGCTCCGGCCGCCTGCCCATCCTGCTGGCCACGAACGTGGCCGCGCGCGGCATCGACGTCTCCGAGGTCTCGCAGGTCATCAACTATGAGCTGCCTGAGACTGCCGAGATCTTCACACATCGCAACGGACGAACCGGTCGGATGGGCCGCTATGGCGAATCGATCACACTGGTGGCGCCGAGCGACAGCGCCAAGTGGAATCGACTGGAGCGAGATATCGGCCGCAAGCTACCCGTGCAGGAGTGGACGGAGCCGCTGGACACCCCAGCGCAGCCGCCTGAGCGCGCAGTCCAGCCGCATCGGCCCGCCCGCTCCGCCAGGCCGGCCGCGGAACGTGCCCGGCCTGCCGCCCCGGCAGCTCAGGCCCGCCCGCGTCGCCGAAGGTACTCCGGGTTCTCGACGACCCGGCCGAGGAACTCCAGCGCGATCTGAGCGCCGATCAGTGACGTGTTGCCGGACGGTACGTCCAGCATCGGATTGATCTCCACCACGTCGAAGCCCACCACCTCGGTCCGCTTCGCAATGGCGAACAGCGTCTTCCGAAGCTCATCGTAGGTCAGGCCGTTCACCTCCGAGGAGGAGCAGCCGGGCACCAGTGGAAGGTCCAGCGCATCGATGTCGATGCTCACGTAGGTCTTGCCGCCGCTCGGCAGCTTCTCCAGCACACCCTCGATGCCGCGCTGGCGGTATTCCTCCACGGTGATCACGTCGTTTCCATGTGCCTCGGCGTCTGCCACGTCGGACTCGCTTGTCCGCAGGCTCCTGATGCCCACCTGGATGATCTGCTTTACGTTGGAGAGCTGCGAGACCAGCCGCATCGGCATGCCGTTTGCCCACTCAATCCCGTGGACGAACGGCCTGAAGTCGAGGTGCGCGTCGAAGTGCACGACGTACAGGTCCTCTTTGTAGGCTCGAACCACCGGGTACGTGATGGCATGGTCGCCGCCGAGAACCAGCGGCAGCGCGCCACGATCCAGGATGGTGCGTACCGCGGCCGTGATGTTGTCGAAAGTACCTCGGGGGTTCGTGTACAGGATGTCCACGTCACCGCAGTCCACGATGCGCCGATTACCCATCTCGTGGGCCAGGTACCGCTTTCGCTCGTCGATGTCCCAAAATCCGGCATTCCTGGTCTGGGCGCCGTAGCCGGCGTAGCGCACGGACATCTCGCGCATGGAACGCGGCGCAAACCGCGCCCCCGGTTTCCAGGGGCTACCCTCATCGCTCGGCACGCCCAGCACGGCGATGTCAGCGTCGAGCTTGCTGAGATCATTCTCGATGGGCGCGCGCAGGAACGTCGGGATCCCGACGAACGGGAGATTCAGGCGATCTTCGGCCATGGGGCTCGGCTCCGCGCGGCGCACACGTACTCGGCGAGTTTCGGCCGCTGGCTAATCCTAGCCGGCCACCGCGTGGATCGCTACCGTCGGGGCAGAAACCGCTTGGCCTCGGTCAGAATCTCCTCCGCCACCTCGCGCTTAGACATGAGCGGCAAATCGCGGCGCCCCCCGTCACGGTGCAGGATTGTCACGCGATTGGTGTCCGTCCCAAACCCGCTGCCCTCTTCGGCGATGTTATTGGCCACGATCATGTGGAGCTGCTTGCGCGCAAGCTTGTCGCCCGCGTTCGCGATCAAGTCCTGGCTCTCCGCCGCGAACCCCACCCGGACGAGGTCCGGGTTCCCCCTCTGCATCGTTTTCGCCAACACGTCAATGGTCGGCTCGAGCTCGATGCTGAGAGCCGCGCCCGTCTTCTTGATCTTCTGATCGGCCACGCTGGACGGGCGAAAGTCCGCCACGGCCGCCGCCATCACCAGTACGTCCGCCTCTTCGATCGCGGCTTCCACGGCACCCAGCACGTCCGCCGCGCTCACAACTCGGCGCGCCTCGACCCCCACCGGGATCGGGAGGGCAGTGGGAGTGGTGATCAACGTCACCTGAGCGCCCCTGTCTCGCGCCGCCACGGCCAGTGCGTACCCCATCTTCCCCGACGAGTGATTGGAGACGTACCGCACCGGGTCGATCGCCTCTCGCGTGCCACCCGCCGTAACGACCACCCTGAGTCCCGCCAGATCGCCATTGCGCGCGCGCAGGATCCGCAGACGTTCCACGATCTCGTCCGGCTCCACCATACGCCCAAGGCCTACCAGTCCAGACGCCATCCTGCCCTGGGCCGGCCCGATGATGGTGTAGCCGCGCTCGCGCAGAATACCCACGTTGGCCTGCACGGCGGGACTCTCGTACATGTTCGCGTCCATCGCCGGCGCCACGGCGATCGGCGCTCGCGTGGCCAGTACGGTTGTTCCCAGCAGATCGTCGGAAATGCCGTGCGCCAGGCGCGCCAGCGTGTTCGCCGTGGCCGGCGCGATCAGCACCAGATCCGCCCGCTGCCCAAGCGTCACGTGTCCGATCTCGGTCTCCGCTAGCAAGCTGAACATCTCCGAATGGACCGGTCGGTGCGTCATGGCCTGAAAGCTCAACGGCCGCACGAGCTCCATGGCCGCGGCCGTCATGATCACGTCCACCACCGCCCCCACCTGGGTGAGCTGGCTGGCAATGCTGACCGCTTTGAACGCCGCGATGCTCCCGGTGACGCCGAGCACCACGTTGGCGCCTCGGAGGACCTCGATGCTCACGCCCGCGCGGAGGCCGCGCCGGCCGCGCCTCCGACGGGCGCGTTCAGCTCGTACAGGTAGCGCAGCCCGTGCAGCGTCAGCGCCGGCTCGGCCACGTGGACGATGTCCGTGTGCTGGACCACCACCCCGGCCAACCCGCCCGTGGCCACCACAAAGGGCTCCGCGCCGAGCTCTCGCGCGATCCGCGCCACCAGTCCCTCTACCAGCCCAACGTAGCCATACACCACACCAGCGCGCACCGAATGTACCGTGTTCTTTCCGATGACGAAGGGGGGAGCCTCTAGCTCAACCGTGAACAGGCGCGCCGCCCGCGCCACCAGCCCTTCCATGGCCGTCGCCGGTCCCGGCGCGATCACGCAGCCCAACAGCTCACCGTGCTCGGACACGACATCGAAGTTGGTGGCCGTTCCGATATCGATTGAAACGGCCGGCAAGCGATACCTCCGAGACACGGCCAGCGCGTTGACGATCCGATCCGGCCCCACCTCGCGCGGGTTGTCCGTGGCGATCACAATTCCCGTGTTCACGTCCGGCCCGGTCACGATTGGCTCGCGCCCGAAGTAGCGACGCCCGATGTCGCGGAAGATCGTGGTCAGCGCGGGCACCGTGGAAGACATGCACACGCCGTTGACGGCCTGATGCCGCAGACCGCGCTGATCGAACAGCGCCCACAGCAGCACGCCATACTCGTCCGCGGTCTTCCGCGCGTCCGTGGCCAACCGCCAGGTAGCCAGCAGATCTTCACCCTGGAAGACGCCGACCTTCACGTTGGTATTGCCGATGTCGATCGCCAGGAGCATCCGTCCTCCGCCGAAGCGACGCCGGCCCGGAGTATAACAACGGCCGCGTCGGCCACCTGGACGCGGAGGGAAACATGCGCATCACGGAAGTCCGAACGGTCGCCGTGGAGTACCGGTACGCTGAACGGCCGCCCATGAGCGGTGGGGGTGTGAACGCCGCGCGCGCAGCGCTTCTGGTGATCGTGGAGACGGACTCAGGCCTGACCGGTATCGGCGAGTCAGGGGTCGCGGGCGGCCCCTCAATCAGCACCAAGACCGTCGTAGACCGTGAGCTGGCGCCGCTCGTGGTAGGCCAGGATCCGTTCGAGGTCGAGCGGCTCTGGCGTCTCATGGCCGTCCGCACGCGTCAGCATGGCCGCCGCGGTCTGCTGATGCACGCGATCGCGGGTATCGACATGGCGCTGTGGGATCTCATCGGCAAGGCTCTGAAGCAGCCGCTCTACCGAATCCTCGGCGCGTACCGCGACCGCGTGCCCGCCTACGCCAGCGGCGGGTTCTTCTTCGAGGGCAAGTCCACCCAGGATCTCGCTGAGGAATGTCGGCGCTATCGCGAAGAAGGCTACGGCGGCGTGAAGATCAAGATAGGCCGCAACCGCGGCGACTACGCGCTCAGCCCCATGGAAGTCTCCGCCGGCAACGACTTGTGCGTCACAACGCCTGAAGAAGATCTGGAGCGTATCCGCGCCTCGCGCGAGGCCATAGGCCCCAACATGAAGCTGATGGCAGATGTGAACTGCGCCTGGTCAGCCGCCACCGCCACCACCATGGCGAAGCGCATGGAGCCGTACAACCTCTTCTGGCTGGAGGAGCCAATCACGCCAGAGGACGTTGTGGGCAGCGCCGCCCTGGCAGCGTCTACGACCGTCCCCATCGCCGGCTACGAGACGGCCTCCGGCATGGGTGAGTACCGAGCGCTGATCGACGCCCGGGCCGTGGACGTGGTCCAGGTGGACCTGTCCTGGTCTGGCGGCATCACCGAAGCTCGTCGGATCGCGGCCTACGCGTACGCGCACCACCTGCCGTTTGCGCCCCACGTCTTCACCTCAGCGGTGAACGTGGCGGCCAGCCTGCACCTGGCGGCATCCATACCCAACGGGACGCTGTTCGAGCTAGACCAGAACGTCAACCGGCTCCGAACGGACTTGATCGCCAACCCGTTCAAGATCGATGGCAACGGCGACATCCGAGTCCCGGACGCGCCGGGACTGGGCATCGAACTGAACGACGACGTGGTACGCGAGCTCACAATCTCCTGACCGACGCCAGAAATGCAAAGGGCCCGGAAACCCGGGCCCCTCGCTTCTCGTGCTCGCGGACTCGCCGCGGAGCGGGCTACTGCCGCGCCTTGGCTCGACGCCGCTTGCGCTGGGCAGCCCGGATCTTATCTCGCCGCTCCTCGTGGGCCGGCTTGAAGCGCTGCTGCCGCCGAAAGTCCCGCAGGATCCCCGCAGCCTCTACTCCCCGCTTGAAACGGCGGAAGAGCTCCTCAAAGGTCTCGCCCTCGCGAGCGGTTACATGCATCTGGTTCTTTCCCTACTCACCCGACGTCCGGCCCGCGTGATCAGCGTGCCTCTGAAAATGCCGCGAGGCGCCCAAGGGCGCCCCGCGCGTTCACGCGAGCCCCGGGTATCTCTGGCAGAGCCTGGCAGATGATACCCGTTTTGGTCGCTTAGCGATACCCCCGTCCACCGCCGTATCCACCCGTGCTGGTCCCGCGCTGCTTCGCAAAGCAGTCGGAGCAATACACGGGCTTGTCACCGCGGGGCTGGAAGGGCACCTGGGCGTTGTTGCCACAGGAGGAGCACACCACGGAGTACATCTCGCGATCGCGGCGACCGCCACCGCTGCTGTACCCGCCGGAGCTGTATCCGCCGGTGGAGTACCCGCCGGATGTGTACGAGCCGCCAGAGCGCTCCGACCTGCGGGTCGATCGGCACTCAGGGCAGCGGCTCGGCTCGTTCGTGAATCCCTTGCTGGCAAAGAATTCCTGCTCTCCTGCAGAGAATACGAACGCCTGCCGGCAATCGCGGCAGGTTAGGGCCTTGTCGGCGTAACTCACGCTGACACCTCGAAAGGAGCTTGGTGGTTTCGTCAGCGCGAATCGGGAAAGGGTCAGGGGAAAGGGTGTGCCCCACGGCCGCGCCCTAAAGCGGCCCGGCGAAACGTACCAGCGATTCTCAATATACCACAGAACCGGCCGATACGGACGCAAGTTTGCTTCGAGGGCACGCTACCGCGTCCCTGCCCCATTGAGTCAGCGACACGGTAACACCTCTTATGTCGCGGGCCGCGCCCCTCCGCTAAGCCGCGGGCCGGTCAGTCCAGGCTACCCAGGATATCGCGAACGTACGATGCGCTTTTCGCGTCTGCCGTGAGCTGATCTCCCTGGTTGCCGCCCTCTACCGCCAGGTAGCCCTGGTAGTTCGCGGCCACCATCGCGGAGATGGCGAACCGATAGTCGATGTCTCCATCTGGCAGCGGCACGCGCTGGTAGAAGGCGCGATTCAGCTCAGGAATATGGATCCGCTTCAGGTTCTTGCAGTGCCAGTAATTCGACCGCGGAGCCAGATTCACGATGGCTGACTCGCACGTCTCCTCAGGTTGCTCGTAGTGCCAGTAGATGTTGCCCAGGTCCGGATTCGCGCCAACGTTTGGCAGGCCTACCAGATCCAGAAGGTGGATCGCGCTGGTGGAGTTGTCGGCGATTGATCCCTGGTGGACCTCAATCGAAATCTGGACACCCAGGTCCGATGCCAGTTTCCCGGCCGCTCGCAAGTGCTCCGCGGTCCGCTCGAAATCAAACTCGCTGGCGGTCCGGCTCCCTCCCTGTGAGACCTGCTCGCCCTGACGACCGGAGCCCGGTCCACCAGGATGGGTGGGCGGCGTCACGAAGGTGGTGTTCACCACGGCGGCGCCGATCGCGGCCGCCAGGCGGATGCTGTTCTCCAGGCGTTGCCTCGCGGCAGCGCCGACCGTGGGATGCGCGATGGGGCCGCCCGCCCTGATGCAGTAGGCAGGGACGCCAGCGCCGGCAAGCTCGTTGCCGAGCTCACGACCGGCCGCCTCATCTGGCACGTACGCTCCACGCACAGGGATCTCAACGCCATCGAAGCCCATGGCCTTGACCAGAGCCAGGTAGCGCGGGCGCAGCTCCTTCGGCGGCAGCTCGCCAAACGCGTAACTGTCGTGAGGATAGAACACGCCCTTGCGTAGCGCGTAGCAGAGCTTCATAGCACCCTCGTATGCAAGTCGTTCGCACGAGTTGAAGGCTCCCGTGCGCCGCGCGCCAATACTATCAGGCCCCGTGCCACCCCACGCCGCGGGACCAGGTGCTCCGGACGTCTGGGGCAAGTAAAGTGTCGGCCGCCCGAGGGGGACCGGGCGGCCGACGAGGAGAGAAAGGAGCCAGGGGGGTGGGGAGGGACTGGCTCCTCGTGCGACCGATCGCTGGCACGATCGGCGCTATTAGCGCGCGCAGGTCACGTGTGAGGAAGCTGGTACGAGTGCCTGCGCTCGCCTCGCGTATCCTGTCGGCTCCGAGGGGGGAGACCGTCAGGCATTCGCGTTGGATGAATCTTACGACGCTAGGAGCCGACCGTCTGTCGGGCCCAGGCCCGATTCTGTCGACGAGAATCCCTGACGAAAATGTGGGAAAAATCCCCACATCTCGGGGTTAGTCGCCGCCCGTCAGCAAACCTCGCCGCAGCGCGTACCGCACCAGATCCACCCGCCGATGCAGATTGAGCTTGTCCATCAGCCGCTGCCTGTACGTGTCCACCGTCTTAGGGCTCAGGACGAGCTGATCGGCGATCTCCTGCGCCGTGTATCCCTCAGCCGTGAGCTTCAGCACTTCGCGCTCGCGCTCCGACAGAAGCTGGTAGCTATCCGCCTCGCGGCCATCCTGGACGCGGCCAAGATAATCCTCCAGCAGCACCTTGGTCGCGGACGGGTCCAGGAATACGTCACCGCGGTGCACGGACCGCACGGCCTCCAGCAGGTCCGTATCTGCCTGACTCTTCCGCACGTAGCCAGACCCGCCCGCCTGGATCACGGGCAGGAGATACTGCCCCTCCGCGTGGACGGTCAGAATCAAGACCTTGGTGCCCAGGCCGAGCTGGCTGATCTTCCGGGTGGCCTCAAGCCCGCCCATCTCCGGCATCGCGATGTCCATAACCACCACGTCCGGGCTGAGCTGCTGGGTCTGGTCCACCGCCTCCAGGCCGGTATTGGCCTCACCCACCACCTCCATGTCTTGCTCGGCGCCCAGCAGCAGACGCAGGCCGCTACGCAGAATGGGGTGGTCGTCCGCCAGCAGCACGCGGATCGGCGTCTGTTGCGTCATGCCTCGGCCTGTCCGACCGGCACTTCAAGCGTGACGCGCGTGCCCGACCCGGGCGACGATTCAATCATCAGTTTCCCTCCGACCAGCGATGCTCGCTCTCTCATGCCAAACAGGCCCAGGCTTCGCTGGCGCGAGTCCAGCACCGCGCGCGGGTCAAATCCACGACCATCATCCGCCACCGTAACCGTCAGGCTGGTGGGCGCGGCAACGAGCGACACATCCGCTCGCGAGGCCGCGGCGTGGCGCACCACGTTCGACAGCGCCTCCTGGACGATCCGGTACGTCACTAGCTCAACCTCGGGGAGCAGCCGCTCTGGGTTGCCGCTGACCCGAAAGCGGACGTCAAGCCCCGTACGGACGGCGAACTGGCGCGCGGCAGCATCCAGCGCCGCCACTAGGCCCAGGTCGTCAAGCATCGTCGGGCGAAGCTCCAGTGCCATCCGACGCACGCCCTCCAACGCCTCCGCTGTTAACGTCCGCAGATCGGCCATGCCTGTCCGCAGCGCCTCCGGGTCGGTGGCGCGCTCGATCAGCCGTTGCCGGACTAGCAGTGCCGCCAGCGCCTGCGCAGTCTCGTCATGTAGCTCCCGCGCGATGCGCAGGCGCTCCTCCTCCTGGGCCGTGATGATCTGATTGGAGAGCGCGCGCAGCCGGCTGCCATCCTCGTCGAGCCGGTCGAGCATCGCATTCAGCGTCTCGCGCAGGTTCTCGATCTGGGGATCGGTGAAGGGATCGCGGACCGCCCGCGCCTGCAGGTTCCCGCGGCGCACCTCCTCCACTGTCGTGGTCAGGCCGGTCAGCGGCCTCAACGCGGCCTTCAGCACCACGAAATTCACGGCCACGCTGAGCACCGCGCCGATCGTCGCGAAGAGAAACACTAGCTCAAACGGCCGTCCGTCAGGCGCCGCCCGCACCGTGTTCGCGGTCACCATGGTGCCAACCACCGCTCCCAGGAACACGATGGCGCAATTGGCCACGAGCACCTTCGTGAACACAGGGAGCGACACCACGCGTGAGACGAGCCCACCGAAGGGCCCCGACCAGCGCGCCGCGCTCACCACCACCCACTCACTCCCACGCGCCCCACACCAACGGTCGACTCTGGAATTCTAGCGTTGACCGGCGGCCCAACGGCTCAAACGGCCGGTCGGACCAGCTTGCCGATGGGCGCCAGAAACCTCGACTCCACCTGCTTCCGCCCGAAAGAGCCGTAGGCCGCACGAGTCAGAAACAGCCGTCGCCGCGCGCGGGTGAGCGCCACGTAGAACAGCCGCCCCTCCTCCGACAATCGCCCAGGCTCGTCGCTCCGGCGCGGCGGCAGGATCCCCTCTGAGCAGCCCGCCACGAAGACCACGTCAAACTCCAGCCCCTTGCTCTGGTGGATCGTGATGATGGGGACCCGGCCATCGCCCGATTCAACGTGGTCCAATCCGCGGGCCAGCGCCGCGAACGCCACCAGCTCGCGAAGCGCCGTCACGGGGTCGAGCTCAGCTCGGTCGCGCTCCGCGAACAGCGCGACCAGCTCGCGTAGATTCGCCTGGCGCCCCGCGTCACGCACGTCCTCCTCAGGAACCTCCCACTCGGTGAGAATCGTGTCCAGTAGCTCCGCCGGCCGCACCTCTCCAGCGAGTGCTCGCCACCGGCCCAGGTTCGTTGCGAGCCGGCGATACTCGCCCCCCACTTCGTCAACGAGTGCGCGCCGCGCCGCCGACTGCGCCTCCGCTAGCTCCACGAGCGTGCCGAGCAACGCCGTCGTGGCAGCCACATCATCGGTCGCGCGGTGGGTAGGCATGGCCGCGAGCCCCAGGGACTCCACGATGCCCCGCAACGTGTAGTCGCTGGCCACCACGAACCTCCTCGCCAACTCCAGCGTGTCCGCCCCGGTGGCCAGATTCAGGACCACGCCCACCCGGCGCGCGTGGCTCACCAGGAGCTGGAGGTCAAAACCCACGTTGTGTCCGACCAGCAAGGACGCCCCCACGAAGCGCTGAAGCTCCGTAAACACCTCAGCAGCGTCCCGCCCATGCTCCGCCAGGGTCTCGTCCGTCAGCCCGTGGACCCGCCCCGAGTCACCAACGGGAATCGTATTCCTCACCAATGCCTGGAACTGAGCTGTCTCGCGCCCCCGCTCGAGCCGCGTGGCGGCCACCTCGATCACGTCATCCGTCAACGTGCTCAAACCCGTGGACTCAACGTCCAGCACCACAACGCTCCCCCCGCGGAACGCCTCGGTAAGCCGGCCCATCGGCTCGCCATACTCGTACGTGTCAGTTTTGAGGTAGTCGATCATCCTCAGGCCGACGGCGCGGCCCGCCTGATTGAGGGCGGAGACGGATCTGCGGCTGCCGCGTGTCGGTCGCGAGCCTCGCTCCCAGAGGCGGAGTGCCGCGGCGGCGTCCGCCGGATTCACGATCAGCCGCAAGTGCGCCACCGCGTCCTTGATCTCACGTCGGCGGAAGAATTCATCGTGCTCCACGGTCAGGTGGGAGACGCCGCGGTGATCGAACGCGCTGGCGATCTCCCGGCAGTACCAGTTTGTCCGCCCCAGCACCGCGATCTGGCCGCCGGTCAGCCCCGGTTCTTCCTCCAGGAGTCTCGCCACGCGACGTGCAATCCAGTCCCCTTCATCCATCACATCCTGGGCCACAAACAGCTCCGGCGCTTCGCCGGGATCCCCGGCTTCTTCGGCAGGCTCCGCCGGCGCGGCCTGGATCGTCTGGCCAAACGTGGCAACGACCTCCGCGATCCGTCGAGTGGACCGGTAGTTGCGCCGCAAGACGATCTCACGGACCTCTGGATACAGGGCGCGAAATCTGCCGAGCAGCGCGTCCGGACTCGCACCACGCCACTCATAGATCGTCTGGTTGCGGTCACCGAACAGCGCGAGATTGCCGGCACCCGCGGCCAGGGCCTCAACCACCTCGAACTCGGAGAGCTGGGTATCCTGGACCTCGTCGACCTGGACCAGATCAAACTGCCGCCCCCACCGGACCCGCGCGTCCTGATCGCGCGCCAGCATCGCCCTGACCATCAAGACCAGGTCATCGAAATCCAGGCTCTGATAGCTCGCAAGCGCCTCCTGATAGCGGCGGGCCGCGCGCTGCCAACGGCCATCCCGCAGTCCGGCCCAACAGCGCTCGTAGTCCAGCGGCCAGGTCAGATCTTCGCGCGGAAGCCCCGACTTCGCCTTCTGGAGCGCATGGTACAGGTCGCGCGATTCGCTGCCCGCCTCGTCCTCACGCAGCATTCGGCGGAACAGCGCCAGGCTGTCAGTCTCGTCGCAAATCGTGTAATCAATCGGCACGCCAATCCGACGAGCTTCCCGACGAACGATGTCCGCGCACAGCGTGTGGAACGTCTTCAGGACGACCCGATCGGCCAGCGTGCCGTGACGCTGCCGCAGACGCGCCTGGATAGACCTGGCCGCTCGGTTCGTGAACGTCAGACAGAGGAGGCGATCCGGCGGCCAGCCCGCGTTCACCGCGTGAACCAGGCGTTCCGTGAGCACCGTGGTCTTGCCGCTTCCAACTGGCGCCGAAACCAGCAGCCCGCCACGTAGCTGCTCAACGGCCGCACGCTGATCCTCGTCCAGCACGGTCACGGTCCCCGTCACCACTAGTACTCACTCCGCAAATACCGGCCTGTCACGCCACTCAACACACCACTCAACACACCACTCAACACGCGACTCAACACGCCACTCAGCACATCTTATGCGCCAGCCACTGCACCGGCACGCCCTGTTCCCGTACCATGGCCATGCCCAGATCAGCCTGCGCGATCTCCGCCAAGCGGACCAGCGGCTGGATACAGGGGGGCAGAACAGGAGGGTACGCGGTGAACCAGCACATCCGTTTCACCTGAGCACCTCCTGAGCCCAAAAGGCCCGGCGCAGGTCTTGCGCCGTCGCCATGGCTCCTGTCCGCTCAGCCGCTGCCGTAGCCAGGCGAGTCGTATCCCGGCCACGGCGCTGCTCGAGCAAACCGTATCCGCGTTTGTTGCTCGGAGGTCTCCCGTGTCCGTGTCTCGTCGTTCCCTGCTCCGTGCCGGGGCCGCGCTCGCGGCCTGCGCCGCCCTGTCACCGCTGGCCAGGGGCGCTGCCGCCGAGGAGCGGCCCAGCACGCTCCGCATTGGCCTGATTCCCAACCAGGCACCAGATCGTATCCGCGCGCAGTACAGGCCGTTCGGCGAGTACCTGGCGGACACTCTGGGCCAGTCGACCGAGCTCTTCGTCGCCACGGACTACGCCGGAGTCGTCGAGGCGCTCGCCGCGGACAAGCTGGACATGGCCTACTTCGGTGGCGTCACGTATGCCCAGGCCGAGCTCCGTGCGCAGCTCTATCCCATCGTCACGGAGATTGACCGCGAGACCGGTACCACCAGGTACTACAGCGCCCTGATCACGCGGGTGGATAGCCCCATCCAAACAGCGGCAGACGTCAAAGAACGAAAATTCGCCTTCGGCGACATCAACTCGACATCCGGCTCGCTGTACCCGCGCATCATGCTGGACCGAGCCGGCATTGGCGACTTTCAGAATCCTCAGAAGTTCATCTACACGGGCGGGCACGACGCTACCGTCCTGGCCGTGCAGAACGGATCAGTTGACGCGGGCGGCGTTGAGAAGCGGATCATGCAGCGCCTGTTCGACGCGGGCACCGCGGATGCCTCGCAGATCAGGGTCATCGAGCAGAGCCTTGTCCAGGGCTATCCCTGGTGCGTGCGATCCGCGCTGGACCCCGAGCTCGTCGAACGCATCACCCTCGCCTTCGAGTCTATCAAGGACGACGAGCTTCTGAAGCTGATGCGCGCCCAGTCGTACGCCCGCGTCGGCTATGCGGACTACGACGAGATCCGCCAGGAGGCACGCCGGGTTGGCCTCATCCGCTGATCCCGTCCTCCAGGCGCGCGACCTTGAAAAGCGCTACCCAAACGGCACGCTCGGTCTTGCCGGCCTCAACCTGACGGTGGGGCACGGCGAGATCGTGGGCCTGCTCGGCCGGAGCGGCAGCGGCAAGACGACGCTTTTCAGATCCATCGTGGGCACGATCCGTCCCACTGGCGGAGAGCTCAACGTCCTCGGCGCGAATGTCCGTCAGGTACGACCCGCCCAGCTTCGGCGGCTGCGCGCGCGTATCGGCTGGGTCGCCCAACAGCACAATCTGGTTCCGGAGCTCTCCGCTGCCCAGAATGTGTTGCTCGGCACACTCGGCCACGCCCCCATCTGGAGGACATTTCGGCGTCTGCTCCACCTGTCCCGGGCGGAGCGACAGTCCGCCTTCAAGGCCTTAGAGCAACTCGGACTCGGCGAGCGGCTCTTCGATCGCGCCGACAACTTGTCCGGTGGCCAGCAGCAGCGCATAGCAGTGGCGCGGGCGTTGATCGGAAACCCGGAGCTCGTACTAGCAGATGAGCCAGTGGCATCCGTGGATGCCCGCACGGCGGAGGATGTCCTCCACGCGTTGGTAGCCCATCGCGACGCGCGGGGTGCCACCGTGATGGTCAGCCTGCACCAGCCTGAGCTGGCCCTGCGCTACTGCACCAGGATCGTGGTGCTTCGCGGCGGCAGAGTCGACGTGGACGCGCCACCATCCAAGATCGATCCGGCCCTGCTCTACGCGGAGACCAATACGCAGCCGCGCTCTTCACCCGAAGGTGATTCAAGCCGACCCTCCACCAGGGAGAGACATCATGGCGGCATCGAGCCCGCTCCCCTCTCGCCCCATCTTTGACAATTACCGAGGCCCGGCCTTCAATCCCACAAACGTGCTGCTGGCCCTCCTGTTCGGCGGAGTCATCGCCACATCCTTCCAACAGACGCACTTCTCACTAACGGAGCCGTTTACCCCGCAGAACGCGAGAAACGTCGCCCGCTTCGTCGGGGGGCTCTTCCCTCCCGCGCTCGACGCTCAGTTCCTGCGCTCCATCGGCTCACTCGTCCTTGAGACCGTCTTCATCTCCATTGCCGGAACGTCGCTGGCGTTCGTGCTCGCGCTGCCGCTCGCGCTGGGCGCGCTCCGCGTGCGTGGGGAGGAGGTCTCGTACGCCGCGATCGGCCCCCTCCGTTCTGCGGTTCGCTGGGCAATCTGGGGCGGAGCGCGGCTGATACTCAACTTCGCCCGCGCGATTCCGGAGCTCGTGTGGGCGCTCATATTCGTGGTGGCCGTTGGCCTCGGGGCGTTCCCGGGGGTGCTGGCGCTGGGCGTCCACAGCGCCGGCATTCTTGGGAAGCTCTACGCCGAGCTCCTGGAGTCCGTCGATCAGCGCGTCGTGGAGTCGGCACGGGCGACCGGTGCCAGTGAGCTGGCCGTCACAATGTTCGCTCGCGTCCCGCTGGCGCTCCCGGTCCTCTTCTCGTACACGCTGTTCCGATGGGAGTGCAATATGCGTGCGGCCACCGTGCTGGGTTTCGTCGGCGCTGGTGGGATTGGCACTCAGCTCAGCATCAGCATGAAGCTCTTTCGCTACGACGAGGTGCTCACGCTCGCGCTCACGATCCTCCTCCTGGTCACGCTTGTAGACCTGGTCGGTAGCGTCGCGCGCGCCCGCGTGTTGGACGCACCCACCGTCGCGCACTGCGCCCCGGATCAACGTCCCGGACTGGTCGGCCGTGCCCTGGCATTTTTTGGTCGCGGCGACTCCTAGCGCGAGGGGACCTGCCCGAATAAACAGAACCAAAGTCCCCGCTCATTCGTACGGTTAAGTACGGGGGCAGCGCCGCCACCGAACCATCACGGGAGCTCTCTTCGTGCTCATCACATCGTTCAAGCGGGTAAAGCTCGGTTTCGTCGCTGCCACGGCCCTCGCGGTCGCCGCGTTTGTCGCGCTGTCCTTCGGTCACACCGCCTCCTACGCGCAGGAAGGCGCCGCGATCGAGATGAAATTCGGAAACTACGCGTTCGAGCCTGCCACCGTGACCGTGCCGGCGGGCGCGGTGAACTTCAACATCAACAATCCGGACAGCCGCCGCCACGATATCGTGATCGTCGTAAACGGCGAGGAGCTAGCATCCGAAATCATCGAGTCCGGCGCAGCGGGGGCCTGGAGCGTCACACTGAGCGCACCCGGGACCTATGAGTTCTTCTGCAGCATCGGCAACCACCGGGAGCGCGGCATGGTGGGCAGCATCACCGTCCAGTAGCGCCTTTGGACGCTGGCGACTCCCGTCGCCAGCGTCCCCTTTCCACCCCCAAAGCTGCTAGACTCCTCTTAGCCGGAGCGGGCTTCAACGTGGGGCGATGGCAGCGCAAGCGACGCGAGTAGACAACTCCACCGGACGGAAGGCCCGAGTGATCGTGGCGGACGAGGATCTTGACCTGCTCGCACTGATCGAGCGGATCCTCACCGCTGACTTTTCCGTCACTACCGTATCTGACGGCAAGCAAGCAGTGGACGCCGTGGCCCCCCTCCCCCCTGACGTATTGCTGCTCGACGTGGACATGCCGATCATGGATGGCATCGACGTCTGCCGCCAGGTGCGCGCCGCGAACCCTTCCCTGCCCATCATCATCCTAACCGGCCACACTGAGGACGAGACCGTCCGCCGCGCGTTTGAGGCCGGCGCCACCGACTACCTGGCAAAACCGTTCAGCGCCAGCCAACTGCGCTCCAGACTGCGGGCGCACGTTCTCCGCCGCGCCGAGCGCTAGGCGCCCAACCACAGGTCAGGTCCACTACCACGCTCTCACCGCGGCAGCCTCCTGAGGCCTGTACCGTCCCAACAGGCGTCTGCATGCTGACCGGCGAGTTCCCGCCCGACCACGGGGGCGTAGGCGACTACACCGCGCGCCTCGCCAGCGCGCTCGCCGCCCGCGGAATACCCGTGGGGGTCCTGACAGACATCCATGCCGGCATGCCCGCTGCCTGGATGCACGTTCGCCATGCCGTGCGCGTGCCGGTGCGCGCGCAGATCGGCGGCTGGGACCCCGCCTGTCTCCCACACGTGGTCCGTGCGCTGCGCTGCCTCGGATCCCAACCGATCCTCCACATCCAGTATCAGGCCGGCGCGTTTGACCTGGGCGGCACCATCCATCTGGTGCCCACGATCGCCCGTGCCCTCCGACCGCGCTGCAGGGTGGTCACCACGTTCCACGACTTTCGGATCCCATACCTGTTTCCAAAGGCCGGCCCGCTCCGCCTGGCCGCGAACCGCCTGCTCGCCAGATCGAGCGATGCCGCCATCTTCACTGAGCAGGGCGACCGAGACCTGGCCCGCGTGGAAGGGCACGTCATCCCAATCGGCAGCAACATCGATCCGGTCCGGGCGGAACGCGGGACGCTTGACGCCGCGCGCGCCAAAATCGGCGCACACGCGGGCGACACGGTGATCGGCTACTTTGGCTTCCTGAATAGCAGCAAGGGCCTGGAGACGCTCCTGGCCGCGGTGCGCCAACTGGTCGACCGGGGCCTACCCATCAGGCTCGCGCTCCTCGGTGGCAGCGCGGGCGCATCCGATCCCACGGATCGCGCAACGTCCGATCGTCTGAGCGCCGCCCTGGCCGCGCTCGGACTGTCCGACCTGACGTACCGCTCTGGTTTCGTCGAGGCGCCCGCACTCTCTGTGCTCCTGGGCGCGTGTGACGTGATGGCATTGCCCTTTGAAGATGGCGCGTCACTCCGGCGCGGCTCGCTGATGGCGGCCCTCGCGCACGGCCTGCCCATCGTTACCACCCAACCCGCGGACGCATCGAGCACGCTCGTACATGCGCGCAATGCGCTGCTGGTTCCCGCGGGCGACTCAGTGGCGCTGGGCACCGCACTGGAACGTCTGATCGGCGAACCGTCCACCCGCGCGGCACTCAGCCAGGGTGCTCTTGAGCTGGCCCGCGAGTTCGATTGGGACACCATCGCCGCCCGCACGGCCAACGTCTACGCACAGGTCCTGGCATGAGCGCCACGATCCATCCCACCTCCCGGACCATGCCGGAGCGCTGGCGCGCCGCGACCGAGCCAGCGTCCCTGGCCGCGGGCGGTCTGGCCCTGGGGGTGGGCATCCTCGCGGGGCTGGCCGTCGCCGCGTCCATCTGGGCCGCGCTGGCCTGGAGTCTGGGGATCGTCGCGGTCTGGCTGGTGCTGGCGCGACCGCCCTTCGCCATCCACGCGCTCATCCTTATCACCACGCTGCTCCCGTTCGGCGTCATCCCGCTCGACGTGGGGCTGCGGCCAACCCTCGTGGACCTGGCGCTCTTCGCGATCATCGCGTCGTGGGCCTGGCACGCCGGCGTTCAGGGTGAGAAGACAATCGCCGGCCTGGGCGTGAAACTCGTGGTGTTGTTCGCCGGGGTGGTCATCGTCGCGGCCAGCCTGGGCACCGCCGTCGCCAGTCCCAGTGGGCGCGCGATTCGGGAGGTAACCACATACGCGCTGGTCGTCCTGTCGAGCGTCGCCACGGCGCGCATCGCGCTCAACCTGTCTTTCACCGTGGCCATCATCCGAACGCTTATCTGCGCATCCGCGTGCTCCGCCGCGCTCGGCATTGCGATCTGGTCGCTACCCCCGTACACCACCATCGACGTGCTCTCCGTGCTCTCGCCAATCGGGTACCCCACCGGCCGCGACGTCCTCCGCTATCTCCCCGCGCCAAACAACACGTACTCGGAGACACTCCGCGCTACCGGCACGTCTATCGATCCCAACGTCTTCGGCGGCATGCTGATGCTGGGTGCCACCGCCGCGCTGGCCCAGGTGGCTTCCGCGCGGCCGGTACTGCCCCGACTAGTGCTGGGACTCACGATCGCGCTGACCGCCTCCGCCATGTACCTCAGCCATTCGCGCTCGTCCTGGCTGGGCCTCGCAGCCGCCGCCGCTCTCACGGCATCGGTGTCCTGCCGCCGCCTGTGGCTCGCGGCCCCGCCCGCGGTGCTGGCGCTCATGGCCACCGGAATAGGGCGTGACATCGTGGCCAGGTTGGTGTCTGGCTTCACACTGCAGGATCGCGCCGCCGCCCTCCGACTGGATGAATACCGACAGGCATTGAGCCTGATCGCCCGCTACCCGGTCTTCGGCGTCGGCTTTTTCGGCAGTCCGGAGCTTGGGACCTTCGTCGGCGTCTCCAGCATCTACCTCACCGTCGCCGAGCACGCCGGCCTGATTGGTCTTACGTCATTCCTGGCCGTGGTAGCCTGGGCCTGCTGGTGCGTCGTCGCTCGCTGGCGCCACGAGCCTGGCCTCGCTCCGCTGGCTATGACCACGCTGGCGATGCTCGCCGCGATCCTCGTCGCGGGGGCGTTCGATCACTACTTTGTGAATCCGGCGTTCATGCACATGGTGGCGCTGCTCTGGACCGTGCTGGGCATCATGCTGGGCACCGCGCAGGCCTCCTCAGCCGACCGCGCGCCCACCCCACAGAAATAGACGGAAAAACCACCGGACGATTGACTTGCCGGCCGCGCTCGGGTATACACAGGAGGTTGACCGGCGCATTCGTCTTCGACCGGTCGCAGCCACCGGGCTGCCCACAATATCGCAACTCGCCGCGCGCAGTTTTGCGCGGCGAGGAAGTTGGACGAAGGGGTCGCCGTGAACGCGTCACCAGTTACCCGCCGCCAGTTCCTGCTCGTCGGAACCGGGGGCCTTGTAGGCATCAGCCTGCTCGCTGCCTGCTCCCCAAGCGCACCGCCCGCGGCGAAGCCAGCGGAGGCTCCCGCGAAACCAGCGGAGGCCGCGAAACCAGCCGAAGCGGCCAAGCCCGCGGAAGCCGCCAAGCCGGCTGACAAGCCTGCCGAAGCCAAGCCCGCGGCCGCCGCCAAGCCAGACGCCAAGCCCGAGAGCAAGATCGGCTCCAACCTCGTCGGCAAGCTGGAGGGGCCAGAGATCCTCGCGGAGGCCAAGCGTCCCGCCAAGCTCGGCGAGGCGCCAATGCTCGCGGAGCTCGTCAAGGGCTCGAAGCTTCCCCCCGTCGAGCAGCGCATCCCCATGGAGCCCATGGTCGTCAAGCCACTACGCGAGATCGGCAAGTATGGCGGCACCTGGCGGCGCGCCTTCACCGGACCGGCTGACGGCGAGAACGGCAACCGCATCATCTCCACGGACAAGCTCATCTTCTGGGACTACGCTGGCGTGGAGAAGAAGCCCTCGCTGGCCCGCGCCTGGGAGATCAGCGACGGCGGGCGCACGTTCACCTTCTTCCTACGCAAGGGCCACAAGTGGTCAGACGGCGCCCCGTTCACCACCGACGATGTGATGTTCTGGTACCAGGACATCTACCAGAACAAAGATCTGGTTGCCGCGCCCACCGCTGAGTTCACGATCAATGGCAAGGTCGGAACGATGGAGAAAGTGGACGAGACCACGTTCCGCTTCAAGTTCCCGGATCCGTATCCGCTGTTCATGGACATCCTGGGCGGCAGCACCTTCCTCGGCTCTTCCCAGAATCAGGGCGACGTGTTCCGTGGCGTGGTCGCGCCGGCCCATTACCTGAAGAAGTTCCACCCCAAGTACACCCCCCAGGCGGAGATCGACAAGGCCGTCCAGGATGGCAAGTTCGACAACTGGGTGAGCCTGTTCAAGTTCAAGATCAACTGGCGGCTCAACGTGGATCTGCCGATCCTGGGTCCCTGGAAGACCGTGAGCCCCATCAACACGCCTTCCTGGACGCTGGAACGGAATCCCTATTACTACGCGGTCGACCCGGAGGGGAATCAGCTCCCGTACTGGGACAAGGTGCAGATGACCCTGGCCGAGAACCTCGAAGTGGCCAACCTCCGCGCCATCGCCGGCGAGTACGACTGGCAGGAGCGCCACATTGACCTGGGCAAGCTGCCGGTGATCCTGGAGAACCAGCAGAAAGGCAACTACAAGGTCTACCTTGACCCGGCTTCCAACGGCACGGACGCCGCCATCCACTTCAACCAGAGCTGGCAGGGTGACCCTGAGCTGGTGAAATGGCTCCGAAACCGCGACTTCCGCCACGCGCTGGCGCTAGGCGTGGACCGCGACCAGCTCAATGAGACGTTCTGGCTGGGCGTGGGCACGCCCGGGTCAGTAGTTCCCACTGAGGACTCGCCCTACAACCCGGGCCCTGAGTGGCGGAAGAAGTGGGCCACGCTGGACGTCAAGCAGGCCAATGAGCTGCTGGACAAGGCCGGGTTGGACAAGAAGGACTCAGAGGGCTTCCGCCTGCGGACGGACGGCAAGGGCCGTCTCCAGTTGGAGCTCACCACCGTGGGTGGCGCCTTCGTCCCGTGGCCCAAGGTCGCTGAGATGATCGCCCAGCAGTGGAAGAAGATTGGGATCCAGCTCAATGTACTGGAGCAGGAGCGCAGCCTCGTGACGCGCCGCCGCGATGCCAACGAGCTACAGCTCGTGATGTGGGTCAACGACGGTAGCGAGCTGCTCTACGCCTTCCCCGTACACGCGCTCCCGGTCCAGCCAGACTCGTTCCTGGGACCGGAGATCGGCAAGTGGTACGCAAGTAGCGGTAGCCAGGGTATGAAGCCAGAAGACGCGCAGATGCAGAAGATGCTGGAGCTCTTCCGATCTGCATCCGCGCAGGACGAACAGGCTCGTGTCAAGACGGCTCAGGAGATCTGGAAAATCCTGGCGGAGGAGACCTGGACCATCGGCACAGTGGGTCTGTCGCCCGCCGTCATGGGTGTCCGTCTCGTGAAGAACAATGTGGGCAATGTGCCCGCTCGTCAGTTCAACGGCCAGCATGGGCGCACGCCGTGCACCTCACACCCAACGACGCTGTTCTTCAAATCGTAGCGGGCTTTCCCAACCCCGGGGAGCTTTCAGTCATTAGGTAAATCGGGTAGACTGCCCCGCGCGGCGCCGCCTACAGGCCGCGCGGGGCCTTCCAGAGGAGGGAGTGGGAGAGCGCAATGGTTGCTTACCTGATCCGACGATTCCTGCTAGCACTGTTCACGGTCTGGGCCATCTCGGTCCTTTCCTTCGTGATCATCCAGCTACCACCGGGCGATTACGTCGACGCGTACATCGCCCAGCTCTCATCGACCGGCAGCGTCGTATCGCAGCAAGAGGCGGAGAACCTCCGCATCCAGTACGGTCTGGACCAGCCCATCTACATCCAGTATCTCAAGTGGGTGGGCCTGGCGATGCGCGGCAACTTCGGCATGGCCATGGAGTGGGGACGGCCGGTCACGGACGTCATTGGCGACCGCATCTGGCTCACCATGGTGGTGTCTGTCTTCGCCCTCGCGCTCACCTGGGGCATCGCCCTACCGATCGGCGTGTTCTCCGCCATGCGGCAGTACTCCGCGGGTGACTACCTGTTCACCCTCATCGGCTTCATCGGCCTGGCCGTTCCCAACTTCCTCCTGGCACTGCTGATCCTGTACTTCGGCTTCACGCTCTTCAACGCCAACATCGGCGGTCTGTTCTCCTCCGAGTACCTGGACGCACCCTGGAGTATTGGCAAGGTCATTGACCTGCTGAACCACATGCCCATCCCGGCGCTCATCCTGGGACTGGCCGGTACCGCGCAGGCCATTCGCATCATGCGCGCCAACCTGCTGGACGAGATCCGCAAGCCGTACGTGGTCACCGCGCGTGCCAAGGGCCTGTCCGAGACGCGGGCCATCCTGAAGTACCCCGTACGCGTGGCACTGAACCCGTTCGCCAGCACCATCGGCTACACGCTGCCTTACGTCGTTTCGGGCAGCATCATCGTCTCCCTGGTACTGAGCTTACCCACCGTTGGCCCCTTGCTACTGAAGGCGCTCATTGCCCAGGACATGTTCCTGGCTGGCACGATCGTCCTTCTGCTCGGGCTTATGACGGTCATCGGTACGCTCCTGTCTGACCTCATCCTGATGTGGGTAGACCCACGTATCCGCTTGGAGGGGAACTAATGGCGGACGCAGCTCGGCTCGCCGGGGTGGTGGCGGCACCGCCCGCTCCGATGGAGCCTATCGTTTCCACGAGCGCCGCGGAGGAGCGTGTCTCCGTCGCCAGCCAGTGGCAGCTCATGTGGTGGCGGTTCCGCAAGCACAAGCTCGCCATGGCCGGCGCCCTCGTCGTCATCCTGTTCTACGCGGTGGTCGTCTTCGCGGACTTCCTGGCCTACGCTGATCCTGAGGTCTCGGACGCCCAGCGCGGCCTCATCGCCCCACAGGGCATCCAGTGGTTCGACGAGGGGCAGTTCCGTCCCCACGTCTTCGCCCTCAAGGGCCGCCGCGACCCCCTCACCTTCAAGCGGGTCTACGCTCCCGATCCAGACACCAAGCTCCCCATCACGTTCTTCGCCCAGGGCTTTGACTACAAGATCTTTGGATTCATTCCCGCAAACCGGCATCTGTTTGGTGTGGACGGGGCAACCGCGGAGGAGTCGCTGTTCCTCCTGGGCACGGACCAGCAGGGCCGTGACCAGTGGTCGCGTCTGATCTACGGCACGCGCATCTCGCTGACGATCGGTCTGGTCAGCGTCGCCCTCAGCCTGTTCCTCGGCGTCGCCCTCGGCGGCGTCTCGGGGTTCTACGGCGGACCGTTGGATACGGTTATCCAGCGCGTGATCGAGATTCTGCGCTCCATCCCCACCATTCCGCTGTGGATGGGACTGGCGGCGGCCATGCCGCCCGACTGGTCGGTGCTCCAGGTCTATTTCACCATCACCATCATCATCTCGCTCATCGGGTGGACTGAGCTTGCCCGCGTCGTGCGCGGCAAGTTCCTCTCCCTGCGCGAGGAAGACTTCGTGATGGCCGCCGAGCTCTGCGGCTGCAGTCAGGCCAGGATCATCTTCATCCACATGGTGCCGCTGTTCCTGAGCCACATCATTGCTGCCACGACCCTGGCCCTGCCGGCCATGATCATCAGCGAGACCTCGCTCAGCTTCCTCGGCCTGGGTCTGAGACCGCCGGCGATTAGCTGGGGCGTGTTGCTGCAACAGGCCCAGAACGTCCAGACCGTGGCCATCTCCTCCTGGCTGTTGATGCCGGCCGTGCCGGTCATCATCATCATCCTCGCATTCAACTTCCTGGGCGACGGTCTCCGCGACGCGGCCGACCCGTACAACTGACGATGGCAGCACCACTACTCTCCATTCGCAACCTCCAGACGTATTTCTTCCAGGACGAGGGCCTGGTCAAGGCCGTCGACGGCGCCAGCTTTGACGTGCCCGCCGGCAAGACCATCGGCATCGTGGGCGAGAGCGGCTGTGGCAAGAGCGTCACAGCCCGCTCGATCCTGCGAATCGTCGAGCGGCCGGGCCGCGTCATCGGCGGGCAGATCCTGCTGAATCGCGACAGCGGCAACGGGCAACAGGGTGAGCTAGACCTGGTCAAACTCCAGGCAGACGGGCGTGAGATGCGCTCCATCCGTGGTGGCGAGATCTCGCTGGTCTTCCAGGAGCCCATGACCTCCTTCAGCCCCGTCCACACCATCGGCAACCAGATCATTGAGGCCATCAGACTCCATCTCCCGCTGAACAAGAAGGATGCGCGCGATCGCGCGGTGGAGCTGCTCAAACTGGTGGGCATCCCGCGTGCCGACCAGCGCGTGGATGAATACTCCTACCAGTTGAGCGGCGGCCTCAGGCAGCGCGCCATGATCGCCATGGCGCTCTCCGCCAATCCGCGCCTCCTGATCGCGGACGAGCCAACCACGGCGCTTGACGTCACCACCCAGGCTCAGATCCTTGACCTGCTCCGTGAGCTTCAGCAGAGCCAGGGGATGGCCATCATGCTGATCACCCATGACCTGGGCGTCATCGCCGAGATGGCGGACGAGGTGGTGGTCATGTATCTGGGCCGCGTGGTGGAAGAGGGCTCCGTGGATGACATCTTCCACAACCCTAAACACCCGTACACCCAGGCGCTCCTCAAGTCCATGCCCAGCGTGGACTCGGAGCCCCGCGTCAAGCTGCCCACGATCACGGGCTCCATCCCGCACCCCTACAACCGGCCAGCCGGCTGCCCGTTCCACCCACGCTGCCCCGACTTCATGCCCGGCTCCTGCAACGTTCGCGAGCCGGAGCTCATCACCATCGGAGACTCTCAGCAGGTGAGCTGCTTCCTCTACGGCCACGGCCGATGAGAAAGCTCCAGGACGCGAGTGATACACCCATATGAGCGAAGCTAACGGCACCGCCCCCGCGCGTCTCTCGGATGAGATCCTGCTGGACGTGAAGGGCCTCAAGAAGTTCTTCCCTATCAGGCGCGGGCTTCTGCGCAAGACCGTCGGCCACGTGCGCGCCGTCGATGACGTGAGTTTCTTTGTCCGCAAGGGCGAGACGCTGGCGCTCGTCGGCGAGAGTGGCTGCGGCAAGACCACCACCTCCCGCTGCGTGCTGCGGGCCATCGAGCCCACCAGCGGCGAGGTGATGTTCAAGACCGAGGATGGGTCCGTGGTGGACGTGGCCAAGCTGCCACGCTCTCGATTGCGCCCGCTCCGTCGTCAGATGCAGATGATCTTTCAGGACCCATTCTCCTCGCTCAACCCGCGCATGACCATCCTGGACATCGTGGGGGAGCCGATGCTGGTCAACGGCGTCTCCAACCGAGACGAGCGCGTTGCACGCGTTGAGGAGCTCATGAAACTCGTGGGCCTCCGCCCCGAGTTCATGCGCCGCTTCCCGCACGCGTTTAGCGGCGGCCAGCGGCAGCGCATCGGCATCGCTCGCGCTCTGGCGCTCAACCCCAGCCTCGTGGTCGCGGACGAGCCCGTGTCCGCCCTGGACGTCTCCGTCCAGGCGCAGATCCTCAACCTCATGTTGGACCTGCAGACGGAGCTCAACCTCACGTACCTGTTCGTCGCGCACGATCTGAGCGTGGTCAAGCACTTCAGCGACCGGGTTGCCGTCATGTACGTGGGCAAGATCGTGGAGCTCGTGGACCGCGATGCGCTCTTCTACACGCCTCGCCACCCGTACACTGAGGCGCTGCTCTCCGCCGTGCCAAAGCCGGATCCGCGCAAGCGATCCGTCCGCATCCCGCTCCAGGGTGAGGTGGCCAACCCGGCCGCGCCACCGAGCGGCTGCTACTTCCACCCCCGCTGCGGCTACGCCATCGACAAGTGCAAGACGGACGCACCGCCCTTCCAGCAGAGTGCCCCCGGACACTGGGTGGCCTGCCACCGCGCCGACGAGCTCAAGCTCCAGGGCGTGGAGAGCGCGGCTGCCGGCTAACTCCCCGTCCGCCGCGCTCGTGGATCAAGGAGCCCCGGCGTCATCCGTCGTCGGGGCTCCTCCGCGTCCAAACCGGCAGCCGTGACCACCGTCGCCGCGGTGTGCACGGACGTTGGCGGCTGGCGGGCTGTCAGGCCGGCGGTTGACGTGCTCACCCCCCGCGGCCACACCGTCATCCACTTCCACGGCGGGCCGGCGCACCAGCACGCCACGGCCGAAGGGTACGAGTCCCACCCGGTATCGCTCGACTCTCCGTACGAGGCGGCCCGCCAGATCACGGCGAGCGGCGCGGCTGCCCTCCTGGTCGGTACGTCCACCCGACCTGTGATCGAGCGCTGGCTCGTCAGAGAGATGCGCGGGACGATTCCGAGCGTCGGGGTGCTTGACGCGTCGCTGTTCGCCGCGCATCGCTTTCGTCCGGCCTTCCTGGAGCTACCCGACCGACTCGCCTGTCCAGATCCGGAGACGGCCGAGGCGCTCGGGCAGGGCGGCGCCCCCAGGGAACGCCTGGCGGTGACCGGCAACCCGGCGATAGAGGCGCTGGTCCCGTCTGCCACGCCACGGCGCCCAGCCTCGTCCCAGCTCGACGTGTTGTTCGTCTCGCAGCCGGTCGAGCTCACAGGCGAGGAGCGGTCGCTCTTTTTGATAGACGAGCGTGAGACGCTGGCCCACGTCATCCAGGCGTTGGGCATGGTCCGGACCCACCGCGGCGGGTCAGTGCGGATCAGAATTCGCCGGCACCCGATCGAGGAACCCTGGCGCTGCATGCCGCTGGCGGAGGGCATCGCCGTGGTGGACGATCCACACGCCGATCGCGTGGTCAGCGCCCTCGCGGCCGATCTCGTCGTCGGCATCTCGTCATCGCTGCTGACCGAAGCAAGCGTGCTGGGGCGGCCGGCCATCGCACACCTGCCCGGCGCTCACTGGAGGCGCGAGCTCGTCTATCCAGCGACTCACCGCGTGGTGCGCACGGAGACCGTGGAACAGCTCATCGCCGCCATCGACGAACGGATAGACGGTCGCGCGGAGACGATGGACGTCCGCGCGCACGTCGGCGCAGCGCGCGCCGTCGCCCAGCTTGTGCTGGACGCGGCGGCGCGCGCTATGCGGGGGTAGCGGGATCGGGCCGACTGTCCGGCCGATCCCGCGTCACCTACGCCGCCGGCTTCGGCCCTGGGAAGGGCTTCGGGCCTGTATTGCCCCCGCCGGGGATCACACGGTCGGAGCCAGAGTCCTCCGCGACCACAACGTCATCAGGCGTCACACCCGTGGAAGTCTCGCTGCCGGGCCACCACACGTCGGACCCAGAGTCCTCGGCAACGTCGGTGCCCTCGATGGACGGCTGTGAGCGGGAGGTCTCTTCCTTCCGCTTCTCCAGATCTGATCCAGAGTCTTCCCAGACGGGCAAATCAGATGGTTGATACGCCACCACGACCTGCTCGTCCGAAACGTCTGGAGAGGCTGCCAACGATATCTGGGCCGGTCCGCCGCTGAGCGTCAACACCGCGGCCAGGGCAAGCCCGGTCAGTCGCGGCACCCAGGAACGAACGCCATCGATACGTTTCACCGTGATCCCCCGATCACGCCCGCCAACGAGGCGGGTCGATTTTGTAAGTGACGGTCAGCGAGATCAGGACGCGCTGCGGAGGCCCACGGTTGAACCGCCCTCAACTCCATTGTCGGCGGATCCCGCCACAAGTTGAGTTTTTCGACTCCACGGCGTGCCACGGGGGCGCTCGAACGAGTGCGAAACCGGCCGTCGGTGGCCTCAGCCCGTAACTACCGGTCGTCTCGGGCCCGCGATGTCCACCTTGACGCGCGCGCTCAACTGCCCGCACGATTCGCGGGCGGCAATACGCCACCAGCGCCACTGGAGCCTTCGCTTGCACGCGTTCCCTTATTTCCGACTGTTCCTCGCCGGCTGCCTCGTCGCCGCGACCGCGCTGATCGTGCCCGTCGCCGCCGCGGATGACGACGAGGATCCGGCCGAGTCCGGCCCCACCCTCTTCGCGCCCGGCGGCGCACCGCCAGCCGGGGCCACCGCGCCCGGCCGCGTCGCCGCCTGCCGCCCCGCTACGCCGGCCGTCGGCCCCACGCCCGGCCGCTCCGTTACCGTCGACCGCGGGCCCCAGGAGTGCAAGACGGTTGCCCTCACCTTCGACGCGGGTGCCGACCGGGGCTACGCCGAGCTGATCCTGGACATCCTCAAGCAGAACAACATCCCGGCCACCTTCGGCATGACCGGCCAGTGGACGGAGCAGAACCCAGACCTGGTCCAGCGCATGGTCGCTGACGGCCACCAGCTCATGAACCACACCTGGAGCCACCGCTCCTTCACCGGTTTTTCGGCCGGTCGTGCCCTGAACACCGTGGAGCGCCGCATCGAGCTCGAGCGCACGGATGAGCTCATCAAGGGCCTGACCGGCTTCAAGATCGGCCCGTACTTCCGGCCGCCGTACGGCGACCTGAACGACGGGGTGCTCAAGGACGTCTCAGACGCCGGGTACGACTACACCATTATGTGGACCGTGGACTCGTTCGGTTGGAACAACGTCAAGGCGCCCGGCATCGTAGACCGCTGCCTCAGCCGGGCGGGGCCTGGCGTGATCTACCTGTTCCACGTGGGCGCGCAGTCGGAGGACGCCCTGGCGCTGGGCGCCATCATCAACGGGCTCCGCGGCCGCGGGCTGGAGTTCGTAACCATCGCGGACATGCTGGGCCTGTAGGGTCGATGACACGCCGCTCACCCTGGCCGGGCCTGCCTCAGTCCACCGCCATCGCGACGACTTCCACGGCCAGCGTCTCCTCCGCCTCACCGCGGTAGGTACCGCGGCTCGGAGGCACGTCCGCGTAGTCACGGCCCATCGCCATCTTCACGTGGAACTCGCTTGCCAGCAGGTTGTTCGTGGGATCAAAGCCCCGCCAGCCATGGCTGGCGGAGTAGGCCTCCACCCAGGCGTGGGAGGCACCCGCGCCGCGGGGTGGCGCCGCACGGTGGGCGCCCTCGCGCGGGCTGCGGCCGTCTGTTGCGATGTAGCCGCTCACGTATCGGGCCGGGATCCGCAGGCAGCGCGCCATCCCCAGCAGCACGTGGGCAAAGTCCTGGCAGACTCCCGCCTCCACCCGCAGCACCTCGTCCACGGTCGAGTGCACGTGGGTGACGTCTGAGCGATACTCGAAGTTCTCGCGGATGTAGCGGGACATCTCCAGCGTTGCGTCAAAGGCGCTCGTCTCGGCGACGCCGCGGAACCGCTCCGCCGCGCGGCGCACGCTGTCGCTGAGGGGAACCAGGCGCGAATTCGTCTGGTAGTCGGCCCGCTCGGAGGGCGTGAGCGGTCGGGGCACCTCCACGATCGGCTCGAACGGGTCGGCCACCAGCGTGATCACCTCGCCCGCGGCGATGACCTCCACGTAGCGGTGGGAGCGAGGGATCGTGATCAGGTGGGCCACGTTGTCAAACCCATCCCGGTAGCGCCGCAAGCGGCCGCTCGGGCGGACTGACAGGTCGTATCGGTCCCAGCGCTGGTCTGGATCGGAGAACGGCCCCAGCCGAACGTCCATCACCCCCTCCACCACGTCGCCGTCGTACTCCAGCCGCGTGGAGTGGTGGATGCGGATCCTCATTGCTGCTGCGCCATGATCATCGCCGCGCGGGTCGCGGCCACCACTCGGCCAGACTGCGGCTCGTAGCGCAGGTAGGTCGCCGTGATGTCGTCGGCGGCCGTCGCGATCCGGCTCTGGATGTCGGAGAGGTACTCCTCCAGGCCCCGCGAGAGGATCTGGTCCACCTCCGTCGTCTCCACCACGGCGCGCGCCATTGCCAGCGTTCGCACGGCCTGGTTGGAGACGGGCGCGCCAGACGGGCCGATGCCGGCGATCGCGGACAGCGACTCCCACGCCGCGTTCAGCGAGAACCGCATGGACTGAGGGAACAACGGATTCAGCAGGAGGAACTCCAGGGCCCGTGCAGGCTCCACGCGCAGCGCGTAGTGGTGGGCATAGGCCTCGGCGCAGCCGCAGGAGCGGAGCACCGCCAGCCAGCGCACCGTCTCGTCCATCGGCGCAGCGTCAGGGGACGGCCGCAGCAGGTACGAGTGCATCCTGATCACCCGGGCCACGTTGTCCGCGCGCTCCAACTTCTTCCCCACCCGGTTGAAGTGCCAGGCCTCATCGCGCGCCATCGTGAGATCGGCCAGGCCCTCGAAGAACTGCGCCCGCTCGCGCACCTGCCGATAGAAGGCGGAGGGATTGTCCTCTACGGAGGCGGCCAGGTCGGGGCGGGTCAGTGAGAGGTACAGCGAGTTGAGCTGCTCCCACATCTCGCTGGAGATGCTCTCACGCACGCCCCGCGCCGCCTCGCGGCCACGCCTGATGCACTCCACGAGAGAGCCGGGGTTCGATCGATCGAACGACAGGCGGTGGCGCACCGCGCGGGGGGAGAGTTCACGGGCATCAACGCCGGAGTCTGGACCTAGCAGGTGGGTCCAGAGCTGCGCGTGGGTGTCCGCCTCGCCGGCGTCAAGCTCCACCTGCGCCGTGACGTCGATCAGCCGGCACACCCAGATGGCTCGTTCGACGTAGCGGGCCATCCAGAAGATGTCTTCCGCCACCCGACACAGCATCGCCATCCTACGCCCTGACCCCGTCCATCAGCACCCAGGTGTCCTTGGCGCCGCCGCCCTGTGACGAGTTCACCACCAGCGAGCCACGCTTCAGCGCGACCCTGGTCAGCCCGCCGGGCGTCACGCGCACCTCATCGCCAAACAGCACGAATGGCCGCAGGTCCACGTGGCGGCCCTCCAGATGATCCTCCACCCAGCAAGGGTGCCGCGAAAGCTGGAGCGTGGGCTGGGCGATGTAATTGCGCGGATTCGCCCGCACTCGAGCGCGAAAGTCCTCGTGCTCCGCCCTGGTGGCGTGCGGGCCAATGAGCATACCGTAGCCACCGCTCTCATTCACCGCCTTTACGACAAGCTGCTCGATGTGGTCCAGGATGTAGTCAAAGTCTTTGGGCTCCGCCGCCACGTAGGTGTCCACGTTTGGCAGGATCTGGTCCTCGCCCAGGTAGTAGCGGATGATCTGGGGCACGTACGCGTACACCGCCTTGTCATCCGCCACACCCGTGCCCAGCGCGTTCGCCAGGGTCACGCGGCCCAGGCGGTAGCTGGCCACCAGGCCGGCCACGCCCAGGATGGTGTCAGACCGGAACGCCAGCGGGTCCAGGAACGCGTCGTCCACGCGGCGGTAGATCACGTCCACCCGCCGCGGCCCCTGGGTGGTCCGCATCCAGACCGCGCCGTCGTCAACGAAGAGGTCGGAGCCCATCACGAGCTCCGCGCCCATAGACTTGGCCAGGAAGGCGTGCTCGAAGTACGCGGAGTTGAATGTGCCCGGCGTGAGCACCACCACCACGGGATCGTCGGCAGAGGGCGGCGCGGCCGCGCGCAGGGTGTCCAACAGATCCTGAGGATAGCCCTCCACCGGGCGCACGTCGTAGCCGTTGAACACCTGGGGCCAGGTGCGCTTCAGCACCCGTCGATTCTCCACCACGTAGGAGACGCCGGAGGGGGTGCGCAGGTTGTCCTCCAGCACCCGAAGCTCGCCATCCGCGCCCCGCACCAGATCGCTGCCGACCACGTGGGTGTAGACGCCCAGGGGCGGCACCATGCCCCGCATCTCGCGCTGGTACGCGGCCGAGCCCAGGACGATCTCCCAGGGGATCACGCCCTGATTCAGGATGCGCTGCTCGTGGTAAATGTCTGCCAGAAAGAGGTTTAGCGCCCGGACCCGCTGCTCCAGGCCGCGCTCGATGCGCTGCCACTCTGAGGCCGTGATGACCCGCGGCACCAGGTCAAACGGCATGATCTTCTCTACGCCGTCCTCTCCCTGGTTCAGCGAGAACGTGATGCCGCGCGCGCGGAACGAGAGCTCGGCAGCCGCCTGCTTGCGCTCAACGTCGTCGCTCGTGAGCGCACTCAGCGCCTCCGCCAGCCGGGCGTACTGCGGCCGCGGCTGACCGGACGCCTCGAACATCTCGTCGTAGAACGGGCCCGGCTGGTAGTCGCTCACGGGGAGTCGCCTAGCAGCGGTGGGCCGCGGGGAAAGACTGTCGATCACGTGGCGGGCGGCACGCGCTCCCGATGACTCGCACGCCCACGGACCAACGCCCGCGGGTACGCGGCGTGGCAAGGGTAGAGAACAGCGGGGCCGCGGTCATCGTGCAAACTCCACAAATCGACGCCCGAATGATGTGGCAACCGGCGGAGCGGTGGCACGAGGGCGGGTGACCGTGCGTTCGATGGCGCCTGCGTGGGGACGCGCGAGGACCTTCGCTTCGCTCAAGGACGCAAGAGACGTGCACGGGCTAGCGCAAGCCGCGACGTGGCGCTCGACCGGGGCCAGCGGGACGCTGGCGATCCCAGCAGACGGGCTTCGGCTCACGGCCTGGCGGGTGACTAGATCCCCACGCTTTGGCTAGGGTGGGCTCTCCGGTGTCGGGATGAACGCGCTGGGATGACCGCCTGCTTCAGGATGCTGGTTGGAAGGACTGGCCTACGCGGCGCCCCGGATTCTCGGCTGGCGGAGGCCGGTCAGCGTCTGCAGTGCCCGCCTCGTTGGGCGCTGCCACCAGCGTTCGGTGGCCTTTGGCTCGAACGCCTCCTCGTCGAACTCCGGGACCAGCAGGCCGCCCTGCTCGAAGGCGGGCTGGGCCAGCAGGGTCACCAGCGCTGACCAGTCCGAGTGGTACGGCCCGCGCCAGCCGCCGATCGGCGCATTGGCGCCACTCACGGCGGTGCGGGCAGAGGGATCGCCGAACCAATCGATCGCCGCTCGGATCAGCGGCGCGTGGCGGGGGTCGGCCAGGCCCATGTGACGCGCCGCCACCACGTCCACTGCCAGGGCGTCCGCGCCGGCGTACACCCGCAGCGGCATGAGGGGGCGCGGGCAGCCAAGCACGCCCACCACGCCGTCTGCCGCGGTGCCATAGGCATCCAGGACCGCGAAGTGGGGCGGGTAATCCTCCAGGACCGTGGTCAGGTCGGCCCCGCGGCGCGTGGCCCGCTCGGCCAGAAGCTGATCGTCGCAGCGGCCGGCGATCCCCTCGCAGGAGCCCAGCGTCAGGTGGACCAGGTCCGTGGGGTGGCTGCGCATCTTGCCGAAGACGATCCGCAGATCCGCCTCCTGCCAGGCGCGGCTGATGGTGCGCGGCGTCGTCCCGCGCGCGAACCCGTGGGGCACCTGATCGGCTGAGAGGTCCACCAGCGCGTAGCGATCGGATGTGTAGCCGAAGTAGCGGCCCACGTCGCGGATCGACCGATGCTGGTAGTGCCGGTCGTAGCCGTTGCGGGCCTCGGCCACGCCGATCTGGCCGCAGCCCAGCTCCTGCAGCATCACGGCCAGGCCATCCACAAGCTCTGGATCCGTCACCACCGAGCGGTCGGCCTCGTGGTAGCCAAACATGTACGAGACCTTGATGACGACGCTCAGATCAGACACCGACTTACCCAGAGCCCCCGCGCGATCCACCACCACCCGCTCCAGGACGGCGCGCTGGGCCGCGCGGCGCAGCGCATCCAGCTTCTGGGCCGGGCCCGGTCCGTCCGCCACGGCCACCTGGCCGCCGGTGCCGAGGACGTGCCGCCCCTCCAGCGTGCGCCGACGCGCGCGGGGCAAGTACGCCTCGCCGATCAGGCGGAGCTTCTCGCCGAGCGACTTCGCGGACTCGCCGGCCGCCAGACCATCCGCGTCGTCGAACGTCGCCGCGAGCAGCTCGTAGAGCCGACGGTGGCGCTCCTCCTCCGCGTGGGCCCGCGTGGCGGCGTCCACCAGCCAGGCGGGCGCGGATGGGACGTCTGGCAGCAGGTCCAGCATACGGCGGTAGCAGAGGGCGCCCGTGCGCTCCACCTGCATGCAGAGCTGGAAGAACGATCGGAGGTGCCCGTGGCGCAGCGCCTCGCGGACGTCCGCCGGGCTGCGACCGCTGACTCGATCCGCCAGATCGACGGCGCTGGCCATGGCCCAGGCCAACGGCCGGGCACGCCAGGTCACCTGGCTCCGCAGCCGCGCAGCCCAGGCGCTGGCGGCGCCGACGACCCGCAGGTGCGTGCCGCGGGCCGCAGAGGCACGGGTGCCCAGCGCCTCCAGCGCCGACTGCATATGCTCCGCGTGGAGGGCCTCCTCCACCCGCGCCCAGGCCGTGGCGTAGCGCACCAGGCCCTGGGTCTCCGGATCGAGCGACGTCCTGGCCAGGCGGGCCTCGATGACGTCCTGGCCCAGGGCGGTGGCGCACAGCGCGTGCCGCTCCGCCAGCAGGACTAGAAGGTGCACCAGCTCCCGCTCCGGCTCGTTCACGCAGCGCAGCCGGATATCGTCCAGCTCGCGGGCGAACCCCTCCACAAGACTGCTCACAGCATCCCCCGATCGGCGGTGACGGGTCCACGGGTGGTGGCCGTTCAGTGAAACGTATCCGGACGGCCCGTCGGGTACCCTAAGGCAGCATCGAGCGCCAGGCAGGAGCGGCATGGGCGGCCTTCGAGTGGGCATAGACGTGGGTGGGACGTTCACGGACGTGGTGGCCGTGGAGTCGGACAGCGGCCGCGCGCTGGTGCACAAGATCCCGTCCACGCCGTCCGACCCGGCCGAGGCGATCGTCCGCGGGCTCACCGAGATCGCCGCGCTGACCGGGCAAGGGCTGGACCACGTTGAGTACTTCGCCCACGGTAGCACGGTGGCCACCAACGCGCTGCTCCAGCGGCAGGGCGCGCGGGTAGGCCTGATCACCACGGAGGGCTTCCGCGACCTGCTGGAGATTGGCCGCCAGACCCGCCCCCACCTGTACGACCTGCAGGTGGACAAGCCGCCGCCGCTGGCTTCCCGCGACCTCCGGCTGGGCGTGCCCGAGCGGCTCCAGCACGACGGTACGGTGCTCCAGCCGCTGGACCTGGCGGCGCTGCGGGCGGCGCTGGCGCGGCTGGGACGGGGCGGCATCGAGTCGCTGGCGATCTGCTTCCTGCACTCATATCGAGAGCCTGCCCACGAGCGGGCGGCGCGTGATCTGGCGGCGGAGCTGCTGCCGGGGGTGTTCCTGTCCGTCTCACACGAGGTGCTGCCGGAGTTCCGCGAGTTCGAGCGGCTCAACACCACCGTTGTGAACGCGTTCCTGGGCCCGGGCGTGGGGCGGTACCTGCGGTCGCTGGAGGATCGGCTCGCCCAGGCTGGCCCCGCGTGCTCGCCCTACATGACCCAGTCAAATGGCGGGATCGTCTCGCTGGCAACGGCAGCCAGGTTCCCCTTCAAGACCGCGCTGTCCGGTCCGAGCAGCGGCGTGATCGCCGCGGGCTACATCGGCCAGCACGTGGGGCGGCCAAACGTCGTCACCTTTGACATGGGTGGGACCTCCGCCGACTTCAGCCTGATCGCGGACGGTCGACTCAGCGTGGCCAGCCAGCGCGAGGTGGGCGGGTACCCTGTCAAGACGCCGATGATCGACGTGCACACGATCGGCGCGGGCGGTGGGAGCATCGCCTGGGTGGATCCCGGCGGGCTGCTGAAGGTGGGTCCCGCCAGCGCGGGAGCCGACCCCGGGCCGGCTTGCTACGGTCAGGGCGGGACGGAGGCCACCGTCACGGACGCCCACGTGGTGCTGGGCACGCTCAATAGCGGCGCCATCCTGGGCGGCGCGCTGACCATCGACCGCGCGGCGGCCGAGGAGGCGGTGGCGCGGATCGGGCGCAAGATCGGGCTGGGAACGGTGGAGACCGCCCGAGGGATTGTCGCGGTGGCGGTGGCGAATATGGTCCGCGCCATCCACGTGATCTCCGTGCAGCGGGGTCGGGATCCGCGCGACTACACCCTGATGGCGTTCGGCGGGGCGGGGCCGCTGCACGCCGCCTGGATCGCGCGGGAGCTTGGGGTGCGGGAGGTGCTGGTGCCCGAGCGGCCGGGCCTGCTGTGCGCCTACGGGCTGCTGGTGACCGACGCGCGAGCCGACTTCGTCCAGACGGCGCTGCAGCGGGCGGACCAGCCGGATCTGGAGGCCATCGCGGCGACCGTCGAGGGGCTGGAACGGGCGGGCGAGCGCTGGCTCGACGCCGAGGGCTTCGGCCGGGCGGACCGACTACTGAGCCGCTGGGTGGCCATGCGCTACCGCGGGCAGAACCACGAGCTGAGCGTGGCCATGCCGCCGGGGCCGATCACGGCGGAGACAGTGGTGGCAGTGGTAGAGGGCTTCTACGCCGAGCACGAGCGGGCCTACGGCTACGCCGTGCGGGGGGAGCCCACGGAGCTGGTGACGTTCCGGGTGGAGGCGGTGGGGCTGATGCCGAAGGCGCCGCTGGCGGCGGAGCCGCTGGGATCGGAGGAGCCAGAGGCGGGGGCGACGATCGGGCATCGGCAGGTGCAATTCGAGGGCGGCGCCGCTTGCGTGCCCGTGTACAGTCGGGAGGGACTAAGAGCGGGGAATCGGATCGACGGGCCGGCGATCGTGGAGCAGCTTGACGCGACGACGGTGCTGCTGCCTGAGCAGACGGCCAGGGTGGACGGCTATCGCAACCTGCTGATCGCCGAGCGCGCCGGGGGCCAGGCATGATGGAGCTGGTGGTCACGGCGCTGGTGGCCGGCGGGGTGGTGGGGACCATCGTGTTCTCGCTGGTGCAGCCGCGGACGCGGACGATCTGGCCACCGCTGCTGTGCGGGGCGGCGGCGACGCTGGTGGCGGCGGCGGCGTTGGTGGTGTACGTGCTGAGGCTGTCGGCGTGAGCGGCTTGAGTCCAGACCCGATCGCCCCTGATCCCATAACCGTAGAGGTCGTCGGCAACGCTTTCCTGTCCATCGCCGAGGAGATGGGCGAGGCGCTGGTGCGGGCGGCCTACTCCGACAACATCAAGGAGCGACGCGACTCGTCCACGGCCATCTTCGACGAGCGCGGCAGGACCATCGCCCAGGCGGCTCACATCCCGATCCACCTGGGGTCGCTGCTGGGCGTGGTGCAATCAGTGCTGGCCAGGTACCCCGTGGAGACGCTGGCCCAGGGCGACATGTTCATGGGGAACGACCCGTACACGGCCGGCGGCACCCACCTGCCGGACATCGTGGTCACGGCGCCGCTGTTCGTGGACGGCGTGCTGCGCGGGTTCGTCACCAACCTGGGGCATCACCACGACTTCGTGGATCGGGGGAACCATCGGCACATCTTCCAAGAGGGGCTGCGGATCCCGCCCACGCGGGTGATGCAGGGGGGCGAGACGCGGGGCGACGTGCTGGACCTGATCCTCACGAACATGCAGTTCCCGGAGCAGCGGGCGGGCGACTTCCGCGCCCAGTTCGCGGCCAACCTGCTGGGGATCCGCCGGCTGACCGAGCTGTTCGGCAGGTACGGGGCCGACCGGATGCCAGGCATCGTCGACGCCATCCTGGACTCCACGGAGCGGCGCACCCGGGCCGGGATCGAGCGGATCCCGGACGGGACCTATCGGTTCAGCGACGTGCTGGACTCCGGCTTCCTGGAGTCGCCGGCGCGGGTGTCGGTGACCATCGAGAAGGCGGGCAGCGAGATCACGCTGGACTTCAGCGACAACCCGCCCCAGGGACCGCACCCGCTGAATCTCCAGCTCAACGGCATGCTGGCGACCTCCTACTACGCGCTCAAGACGCTGGTGGACCCGGACCTGGCGCCGAACGAGGGCTTCTACCGGCCCATCCACGTCATCGCGAAGGCGGGCACCATCTTCAACTGCACGCTCCCAGCCGCCGTGGAAGCCCGCACCCAGACCTGCCAGCGGGTGGTGGACCTGGTCCACGGGGCGCTGGCGGAGGCACTGCCGGCGGAGGTCACGGCCGCCCACAACGGCGGCTGCAGTAGCGTCCGCTACCACGGTATTGATCCGCGGAGCGGTCGACTGTTCGGCTACATGGAGACGCTGGGCGGCGGTTTCGGCGCCAGGGCGACGAAGGACGGCCTGGACGGCGTGCACGTCCACATCACCAACACCTCCAACCTGCCCATCGAGGCGCTGGAGAGCACCTACCCGCTGCTGGTCAAGCAGTACGAGCTGATCCAGGACAGCGGCGGGCCCGGCAAGTGGCGGGGCGGCATGGGGTTCGTGCGGCAGATCGAGACGCTGGGCGGCGAGGCCGTGGTGGAGGCCAACATCACCAGGACCACGGTGCCGCCGTGGGGCCTGTTCGGCGGGCGGCCGGGTGGACTGCAGCGGGGCGACGTGTACCGGGCCGATGGGACGGTGGAGAGCCTGCCCGGCGGCGACGGCGAGCTACCCAGGGTGGCGCTAGGCCCCGGCGAGAGCCCGGCCATCAGCACGTCCGGCGGGGGCGGCTACGGCGACCCGCGGGAGCGCGACCGCGAGCTGGTGAGGCGGGACCTGCGGGAGGAGCGGATCTCGCGGGAGTCGGCGGTGAGGGACTACGGTCTGGAGGACGCGTAGGCCGCCGGCGGTAGCTCAGACGCGTGTGTATTTGTGTGTTCCGGTGGCGTGACAAAAGTGCCAAAACGCCAAAAGTCGGGGGCGGGGTTCGGATGGGACCGATGGGACGACTGGGAGCCAGAGGACGAATGCGAGGGAGGGGCGGGTCGCATTTTTGCCCTCTACTATTGCGATAGACTGCGCCCACGGTGGCGACGGAAGTGTTTTTGGTGACAAAAGTCCCCGGCGGCGGTGGGGCGCGGGGCGGCCAGCGAGTGGCGTGCTCACTAATAGCTATGCCGCAGTGGGGGTGAGTGGGGCGCGCCAGGGGGGTTCGGGGGGATGGACTCGATGGACTCGATGGACTCGATGGACTCGATGGACTCGATGGACTCGATGGACTCGATGGACTCGATGGACTCGATGGACTCGATGGACTCGATGGACTCGATGGAGTGTGGCGCTGTTGCGGTGGCCCCAGACTCCGTTTGCGTCCTTGAGCGAAGCGAAGGACCCCCCACATCCCGCGCCGGACGCACTGGCGGTAGCCTTGACTTCGACGAGCGCGGGCTCGGGACGCGCGAGATGGCGCGCGCGAACGACCGGATATCGGGGCCGTACGCCGTTGCGATGGAGATCCCCCGCATACGCGAGGACAAGCTCTTCACTTCGGCGGAATGACGCGACGCGTGGGGATGGTCCGGGTCACCATGACGGTCTGGCTCGGGACGGCCTGGCCAGTGACGGGACAGCACTCGGCTGTAGCCTCAGCGGCGGTCGGACGGCCTGGCGCGCACGTGCATGCGCTCGCCTTGCGGGCCGAACAGCGAGAGGATCTCGACGGGGTCTGGGCCGGCGCTGGCGAAGGCGTGGGGCATGCGGGTGTCGAACTCGGCCGCCTCGCCCGGGCCCAGGACCAGGTCGTGCTCGCCCAGGAGCAGTCGGAGTCGGCCGGCCAGGACGTAGAGCCAATCGTAGCCGGGGTGGGTGCGGCGTTCGTCGGGCAGGGCGCCGTCTGGGTTGCCGGGGATGATCACCTTGTAGGCGTACAGCCCCTCCAGTCCGCGGGTCAGCGGCACAAAGGTCATCCCGTGCCGGACGAACGGTCGAGCGCGGACGCGGGGATCGTCCGACTCATCGGCGCCGACTAGCTCATCCAGCGGCACGCGGTGGGCGTGAGCGATGGGCAGCAGAAGCTCCAGGGTGGGCTTGCGCTGGCCGGACTCGAGTCGGGAGAGCGTGCTGAGGGAGATGCCGGTGGCATCGCTCAACTGGGCCAGGGTGGTGCCGCGCTCGTGACGCACCGTGCGGAGGCGCGGCCCGACGCCGCCGAGGACAGATTCCAGGTCGCGCGCTGCCATGCTGGGAGTTTGCCGGTTCAGCAAAGAAATTGTCAATTGCGCCGGATTGCAGGAAGAATGGTGGGCGGGGGTCAAAAGGACCAAAGGGACTGCAAGGACCCAAAAGACCTACACGCTACCGGTGGTGGAGAGGATGGAGATGAGCGAGAAGACAGAGACGGCGGCGATCGACCCGAGCGTGAAGGACGAGGAGTTCTGGGACGGGGTGTACGGCCGCCAGGAGCAGTTGTTCAGCGGCGACCCCAACGTGATGCTGGTGGAGGAGATGGCCGACGCGGAGCCCGGCACGGCGCTGGACGTGGGCTGCGGCGAGGGCGGCGACGCCATCTGGCTGGCGCAACTGGGCTGGCGGGTGACGGCGGCGGACGTGTCCAGCGTGGCGCTTGGCCGCGCGGCGCGGCGGGCGGAGTCGCTGGGGCTGGCCGATCGGATCGACTGGCAGCAGCACGAGCTTGGGGCCTCCTTCCCCGCGGGCAGCTACGACCTGGTGACCTCGCACTACCTGCATTCGTACATCGAGCTACCGCGCGAGCAGATCCTCCGCCAGGCCGCCGCGGCCGTGGCCCCGGGCGGGACGCTGCTGATCGTGGGCCACGCCGGGCCTGCCTCCTGGGAGAAGCAGGCCGAGAAGCCCGGGGAACAACACCGAGAGCAGCCCCACAACCAGGGCGATACGACAACGCACCAGCACGGACACGCTCTCGAGCGTGCTCCTGCTCACGAGCAGGGCCAGCACCCCACTCAGCAGCACGACCATCCTCACGATCTGAAGCTGCCGACGGCCCAGGAGGTGCTGGAATCGCTGCACCTGCCGCCCGGCCAGTGGGAAGTCCTCCGCAGCGAAGAGTTCGAGCGCACTCAGAAGGGCCCCGACGGCCAACCCGGAACCCGCCTCGACAACGTCCTGAAACTCCGCCGCACGCCCCCGTCGACCTCGTGAACACGGGGGGGGGGCCGTTTGCGATAGCCCCAGAATCCACTTGCGTCCTGAGGCACGAAGGACCTCACGGTACGCAAGCCAGCAGCCGTCGCGATAGCCCCGAGGATCGCGCCGCCCGGCCCCCCCTTGCCCCCTCCACCAGCGAGACCATCCCCACCCAGCAGGTCATCCTGAACTTGTGAAGGATCTAGCCGGCGAGCCGGACGTGGCCGAACACCGCGGACTGCCCAAGCCCAGCAGCGCAACAATCGTCCGACGGTTCCTCCAGTTCAGGGGCGCGGGGCCGAAGATCGCCACCATGGCCGCCAACATCCTGGTGCGCGACTTCAAGATCCCCGTGAGCGACCGCTACTCCATCGACATCTCGGCGGACGTGCACGTGCGCCGCGTGTTCACCCGCCTCAGGCTGATCGGGCGGGACGCTTCGGACGAAGAGCTCATCTACCGCGCCCGCGAGCTCAACCCGGCGTATCCGGGCGTATTCGACCTCCCCATATGGGGAGGTCGGCCGATCCTCGTGCCGACAAGCGGCGCCAGACTGCGCGCCCTGCTACGCCCGCCAGGCCTGTCCGACGGCGCTGGAGAGGTGACGGGCCACCGGGGCGGCATGCGCGAGAAACTAGTTCGCCCCGCAGATGTCACCGCTATTGCTCAGCGCGGCGCCCGGCACCACCGCGTGCGTCCAGTGGCTCCTACTGCGAGGCGCGTCCAAGCACGCAGCGGAACCGGTGGGCGTGTCCGCACTGGCGGACGCCGTCCTAGCCAGGTGGCACCGATAGGCAGAGCCTGGCGCCTTCATGAGCCCGTAGCTGAGCGCGCCCGCTGCCTTCCAGGTGGACCTGAGCGGCGGACTCCTCTTCTGCACCGTGACATGGGTGTGGCTCGTAACCACGCGTCGGCCGGTGGCGGGGGGCGCCTGCACAGCGCGGCGCAGCTACTCGCGGGAGACCGGATCAGGTAGACAGAGCTAGTCTGAGCCAGAGCGGCATGACTCACGAGTACAATGCCCACCAGCGGCGATGGGCGACCGAAGTCGGGATCGAGTGCGCGGCCGACGCTATGCGGTCATGACCGGCCAACGAACGAGCATCGCGTGCCGCCCACAATGCGATAAGAAATCCGCGGAGCCGCAACTGATGGAAGACGGTAGCTCGCCTGTGCGGACCGAAGGAGATACGGGATATGCGGATACCGGTGTTTGTCTCCTGCCCAACACTGCTCAGTCCTGCGCAGGAAGCTTCGCGAAAGGTCGTGATCGGAATCTTGCAGGACCTGCAACTGGAGCCGCGTGCGCTTGGGCGGTCCGATTACCCAAGCGAGTACCCGCTTCGCGAAGTCTGGGCCATCGCACGGCACTGTTCGGGCGGCGTCATCCTCGGATTTGAACAGTGCCTTGCCAGTCAAGGCACGTGGAAGCGCGGAACGCCAGAAGAAAGGGTGTTCGATTCAGACGATCCCGCCGCGTTCCCGAGCCCATGGAACCAGTTGGAAGCTGGCATCCTATTCGGGTTGCGACTTCCTTTGCTGATATTCCGAGAGCCAAGCGTAAGAGGCGGTGTGTTCGATCCTGGGGTGACGGACCTATTTATCCACAGTATGCCGCCGCCAGACGCTTCAGCGGGCAAGATGGCATCACTCAAGGAAGTGTTCTTGAAATGGCACAGCAAAGTTAGCCAACACTACTTCGCAACGTGATCCTGGCGCGTGCCGGTCCTGTCGATGTTCGCAGACCCTGCCGAGCAGCGCCACGATCGTCCGACGGTTCCTCCGGTTCAGGGGAGCGGGGCCGAAGATCGCCACCATGGCCGCCAACATCCTGGCGCGCGCCTTCAAGACCCCCTTGAGCGACCGCTTCTCCATCGACATCTCGGCGGACGTGCACGTGCGCCGCGTGTTCACCCGGCTGGGGTTGATCGAACACGACGCGTCGAACGAGGAGCTCATCTACCGAGCCCGCGAGCTCAACCCGGCGTATCCAGGGGTGTTCGACCTCCCGGCCTGGGAGGTTGGCGGGACCTGGTGCCGATCACGGACGACCGACTGCGCAGCCTGCTACCTGAGTCAGTGGTGCCCAACGGCGCGGGCCGCGGCGCCTGACCGACATGCCGGTTGACGGTCAGGCGAACGAGGCCGGCGTCGAGAGCAATGATCCGCTGGCTGGCGCCGCTGCGCAGGTGACGGATCAGATCATGAGTCGCTCCACAGAAACCCTCCACGGCACAAGACCGCGGAGGACAAGCCCGGCCACCACACCGCGAGTGGCCTCGGCCGGGTGCGGAACCGTCGCGTCGATAACTCGCTCATGCACGAACTACTCCCCGCGCCCATGACTGGCCCACCTCGGGTGCAAATCGCGTGCCTACAGCGCATGCACATGAGCGGCCTGGACACGGGCGCTCGATGACACACCCCGGAACCGAACGAAACTTGCGAAGAAGCGACCTAGCCGCTAGACTTCCACCCACAAACCCAACAATCAAACGCGGGCGGAGGTCCAGGCCGCCCACCAGCAAACAGCAACCCCACGGAAACCTGCCAATGCGACACGCTTCTGCCAGTAGAAACCCCTCGTCGGCCCCATGTGTCGTACGAACACCCGAACCCGCGTCGCAACCTACTCCGGGCTCCCCCTTCGCCCACCTAGCACCCACTCTCCGGCCAACACATAACCCCTTCAACCTACCACCCTCCAGGACCTCCCGTTGGACGCCGTAATCCTGGCAGCCGGCTACGTAACTAGACCTCAACCACACGTCCGCACTACGCCCAAACCACTCCTTCCCATAGCCGGCCGTCCCGTCATTGAGCTACTGGTCGCCAAGCTTGCGGACTCAGCCAGCATAGAAACCATATACATAATCACCAACGACCGTTACCTCGAACAATTTCAAGCCTGGAAGGACGATTTTGTCGCCCGCCTGCCATCACTGAACGCTACGCTCGTTCTCTGGAGCGACGGAACGAACTCGCCGACCAGACAAAAAGGCGCCGTCGGCGACCTCGACTACGTTCACGGCCGACGCAACTCCAAAGAACCCCTGCTCGTCATCGCTGGGGACAACTACTTCGAATTCTCCATAGATGCCTTTCTTAGCCGATATCGCGAACTGCAACAAGCACAACTCGCCGCCGGCAATCAGCCGCCGCTCAGCCTGATCGCCCTCACCGACCTCAAAGAAGTTTCTAACATCACCGGAAGAGTTGGCGTGGCAAGTCTCAACCCTACCCGGCAAATCACAGCATTCAGCGAAAAACCGACGGAGCCAACCAGCACTCTCGCCAGCACACTGTGCTATGTTCTCAGTTCAGACGCCCTAAATCGTCTAGGAAGATATGTAAACCTGTATCCGAATGCACACGCCGCCGGTCAGTTTATCGAGTATCTCCTCAACCAAGGCCACCCGCTCTTTGGATACACATTCGACGAAGCCTGGTTTGACGTCGGTGATTATTCACAGTACCGGACGCTCAATCAGACCCATCTCCACCGACGACTCCAAGGCGAAGCCGCGTTCTCACACGTAACAGAAGCGATCATCTTGTTTGCCGACATAATTGGTGCTTCCACGATATCAGAACATGCTTCCGAGGAAGACTATGACGCGTTCATTTCAGAGTTTCAAGATCTAGCATTGACCGTCGTCAACTCGAATTTAGATCGTTACCAATTTACTGAAGAAGATCGCGCCTTTTGCGAGTTCTCTGTTCGCGGCGATGAGCTTGTATTACTTCTCTATACTCGTGATCAGATACGAGACCTGCGGGCAGCGACATCCATCGCTATTGAACTAAAACGACGCTGCTTCTTAAGTTCGTTCAACAAGCGGCGAAGAGGCAAGCTGTTCTATGATGTCGGGATAGGCATTCACGCCGGCAATGTCATTCTGCGACGACACCCCAGCATCGCGGGGTCTCCCAGAACATTTAATGCTGAGGGCTATGCAATCAATCTGACGAAAAGAATTGAAGGCTACTCCAGAGAAGGAAGTCTATCAAGGATTCTCATGAGCAAGAGAATCCGAGATATTGCGCCCCCACAAATCATTCTCTCCGACCGCATCAATGCTCCGCTGAAGGGGATATACGGGTCCTACGCTTTGTACGAGTTGATCGCCTACGGAGATATTGAAGATCCAGAGAACGTAGATCGGGTGGAACCGATTGACATAGACTACCACGTCGCCGCGCTAGAAAGCAGCCCCTACGACATTTGGCTTGCCCTTATGGTTGCCCGGTACTACTATGACGAAGAGGAGTATTCTACTGCTGACAATTATTATCGAGATGTTACCGAAATATATCGAGACTTTGCTATAGGATATATGTATCGTGGCCGGAGCATGTATCGGCAGAATAAGCCTCTTGAAGCCCGCGAGATGCTCGTCCGGGCGTGCGAACTAGATCCGCTATCTGGAAAGGCGCATCATTTCATGGCAGTCGCACTTCGGCGCCTAGGTCAATACGAGGCAGCCCTTGATCATCACGAAAGGGCCACCAAATACGCATCGGGCACTTCGCGTCCAGCTCCGTTCGAATTCAACGCCTTCGCCTACTCGATTGCGGAGAGCTATCCACAATTCGTCGCAAAGGGCTACAATTTGGATAAGGCGAGAGCCTATTTAGATCGTGCCCAGAAAGAGCTCGGAAGCGACGTGACTAAGTACGAGTATCTCTTGGAACATACACGCGGCGTCATAGAAATGAGGTCTGGACAATTGGAGGAGGCTCTAAGGAGCTTCCATAGCGCCATCGAATGTATCAACGGAGATCGCAGTATCTCGCCTCGAAAGCGAGAAGAGAAGCTGTTAGAATTGCACTATCACCTTGGAGAGGCAACTGCCATGGAGCGCAGCTCGGATGGCGCAATTCCCTCGGAACGCAAGAGCGAGGCCCTGCGACTACTTCGGAAGTCCCTTGAATCGTCAGCAATTGAAGGTGAGGATGCACCAGTTTACTACTGGTTTCAAGGCGCGCGAAATCTTATCGGTCAACTTGAGGGCAAATAGCGTGCAGTTGGCAACACGGACACCCGAGCCGCCAGTGGTTGACGCTTTCCAAATACCGGATCCTGAGTCGTGGTACTCTGCCGTTCGCCACGTGTCGGACAGAGTTGTTGGGGCATAATCCGCCCATCCATGTATGGCTGGGGGCGTCGGCGTCAGAGACACGCCACAAAATTGACGGAACTGCGCCGCTCGACGGCCCGATTTGCCACCTGGGCAGGACGGATGACGGCGCCGGGCTGCTCGCGCTCCTCAAACGGTAGTTCATCGATATCGTAGTCGCCCAGCGCGAGACCATCGCCGCGATCGAGGCGCACATCGTTCGTGTAGAGGCGGAGGCTGGCGCGGTAGTGGTCCGCTTCGGCGTGCGGCCGTTCCAGGCGCTACTGTCCCCAAGCGGCTACTCCCCGCTTCCAACCCCCCCTCATCAAACCGTGCATGCGATTCTCCCGCACACGGCTTTCCGAGGCCGTTCACCGCGCCGCTCCCGGCGTTGCCGTCGTCCATCTCACGGTCCCACTCAGTTGGTACACCCCGAGCGCTCGGAAGAACTCCACCGTGTGGACCCCCCACCGGCGCCCGGCCCGTCCCGTCTTCTTGCTCAGAAACAACCCCAGTCGCTCGCGCACGTAGCCGTCGATCTGCGCAAACTGCCGGCTGGCGTTGCCCACCCGAAAGTAGGCTCCCCACGCGCGCAGCACCGCATTCAACTCCGTCGCAATCGCTCTCCCCTGCATGGCCGGCCGACGTTGACGGCCTTCAAACAACCGCTACGAACGTGACACAGGTGCATGAGGTGGCCGCCTGACTCGACGCCCCGGCGGCAACCATGATCGTGCCGCGGTGCTCGGGCTCTGTGAAGATCAGCTCGTCGATGTCATCCTTGCCCAGCGCGAGGCCATCGCCAGGCTCGAGGCACACGTCGTCCAATTCACCGCCCGGGTCGATGTGCGGGCGACGGCGGTCAGACCGACTCGGGTCGGGGTAGACGCTCCGATCCCAGCCACTCGGGCGGGGCGCTCAGCACGTAGCGTGGGCGTCCACTGCCGACGCGCAGTGCCGTCACGCGGATCCGCGCAAGCTCGTGCAGGTGCGCGTTTAGGGAGTCTGGGTCGGCGATGCTGGGGCCCAATGTTCCAGTGATCACGTCACCGGTGATCACGTCGTCGCTGGCTGCTAGCTTGAACTCGAATTGCCGTCGTCTCGGCAGGACGCCCTGGAACGCGCCTTCAAGTCGCTGCTCTTCCTCACGGAGGTTGTCGTGGCCTAGCCGCGCGACGCTTCGCCGAACCTCGCCGACGTCAGCAAAGCTCACACTTCTTTCCCGGAACTCGAGTGCGCACACCGCCTCGCTACTCACCAGTGTCTCGAGGAAGGACCTGACCGCGGCCACTGCCCTTGGATCGGTGACGGTGGCCGCATCTGCCAGCTCCTCGTCCGTTCCGCGCACGCCCTGGAGCAGCTCCTGCGCCTGGCCAAGTGCGATGGAGACGGGTGTCTCTTCCTCCAGCGCAAGCTGATCGCCGCGGTACTCCTCTAGCTCGAAGCCGAAAGAACCGACCGCCGTGCTCGTGACGAGCAACTGGTTCCGATCGTGGTTGGGAATTGGACCAGTCGGCGCGAGCGGCGCCGTGGTAGCCGCCGCCATCATCGACACGGCATCCGCAAATGCCTTGGTGGCGCTCATGCCGAAGTCGGCGAAGATGCCGTGCCCGTCGACGACGGGGCGCCCGCGGAACGTGAGCCGGGCGCGGGCCGGCGCGCGGCTGTCGGCCGCTACGCCGGCGAGCCGTCGCTCGACATCCCCCAGGCGGCCGAGGAAGCTGCCACGGTCCAGCACGTCCTCTTCGGGAATGTTCGCCAGGATGCCCTGGAGCGCTCCTCGCTCCGCCTGCAGTTGCGCTCGTTCGTCAATGCTCATGGGCGCGCTCCTGCATCTTTCAGTGCTGCCAGTAAGCCGCCGGCGGCGAAATCTTCGTCGGGGGCAAGGTCAACCTGAAGAAACCCCTTCCAGGCGCCACTCCGACGGTCCAATTGTTTCATGCCGCGCTCATCGGAAGCGAGGGACCGGACTTGACTATACGCGACCCTCAACAGATCCGTGACTGGCAGCATCGGCAGCTCTCGGGCGCGCTGGCGCGGCCCCTGATGTACGGGCAGGGGCGGGAGTACGAGACGGTGGTGCGGATGCTCATGCAGGCGCTGGCGTTCGTCGAGGAGCGCGAGGATGAGTTGGCGGCGCGGTTCGAGGAGATCCGCCTGCGCAAGCTGTTCTCTCCGCTGGGGCATTGGGGACCCTCGTCCAGGTGATCGGGGAGAGCGAGCACAGGGATCGGCTCGCGGCGCTGTACGCGCGGGTGGCCGCGCGGATGGGGTGGTTCTCGCCAGGGCGGCGGATGACGGCTGTCTGGCGGGGAAGCGGGGGACAAGCCGCCCGCGCTACGTGATGGCTGCGCTGGTGCCGGCGCTTGGTCTGCGTGTTCACGAGGATGACGGGCGGGGTGGGCTGAGTCAGCGTGGTGTGCCGGGTTGCGGAGAAGCGGGGAGCAAGCCGCCCGCGCTACGTGATGGCCGCGCTGGTGCCGGCGATGGGTCCCGGTGGCGACGAGGACGACGGGCGGGGTGGGCCGGGTCAGCGTGGTGGACCGGGTTGCGGAGAAGCGGGGGACAAGCCACCCGCGCTACGTGATGGCTGCGCTGGTGCCGGCGCTGGGTCCCCGTGTTCACGAGGACGACGGGCGGGGAGGGCTGGGTCAGCGTAGGGTTGCGGCCGGCGGCGAGGAGAGGCCGGGGCTATCGCCATGGCGACCTGCTTGCGCACCGGGAGGTCCTTCGTGCCTCAGGACGCGGAGGAGGACTGGGGCTTCCGCAACGACACCTCGCGAGTCGGCGGCGGTGGGCGGGTGGGTGGGCTCGACGGGCGGGCGGATCTTGGCGTTAGCGCGCGGCTTTGGATTGGGCGCGGGTGATGAGGCGGTTGACGTCTACGATGACGCGCTCGTGGGTGGCTTCGCCGATCTTGTCTACTTCGTCGTGGGCTTCTACGTGGAAGGTGAGCTTGCGGCCTTCCACGGTCTTGAGCTCGGCGCGGGCGGTGACTTTCATCCCTGGCGGCGTCGGCGATACGTGGGTGGCGTCGATGCGGGCGCCGACGGTGACGTTGCCCTCGGGCAGGAGGTGGTCGACGGCGCTGAGCGAGGCGCGCTCCATGAGGGCGATCATGGCGGGCGTGGCGAAGACGTGGACCTGGCCGGACCCGTGGGCGCTGGCGAGGTCTTGCTCACCGACGACGATGGTGGCCTCGCCGATGAGGCCGGGGGCGATCTGGGTTGTCAACCTGGTGGCCTCCTGGGCGGGGTCGGGGCCGGCAGGGGAGGATAGCATGGGGTGTGGCAGGCTGTCGGGGTGTTGGGCGCATCGCACCCACCCAGGGAGGTTCAGACGGAGTGCGAGCGAAGGTCTGGCGTGGGGGCCGAAGGCGATGCACGCATCGCCCCTACCAGTCACGGGCGATTCAGGCGGGTGGGCGGGTGGGATTGAGAGGGGTGGGCGGGCGGGGGGTTAGCGCATGCCGAAGGGGAGGCGGAGGCCGCGGGGGAGCTTGCCGCCGGAGAACATCTTCATCATCTTCTGCATCTCCCGGTGCTGGTTGAGCAGCCGGTTGATATCCGCCGGGGTGGTGCCACTGCCGCGGGCGATGCGCTTCTTGCGGCTGCCGCCGATGACCTCGGGGTTGCGCCGCTCGTACGGCGTCATGGACTGGATCATGGCCTCTACTTTGGTGAGGTCCTTGTTGGCGCCGCTCAGGTCCTGGCCCTTGAGGGCCTGGGACATGCCGGGCAGCATGCCCAGCAGGGAGTCAAGCGGACCCATCTGGCGGACTTTCTGGAGCTGGCTCAGGAAGTCCTCCAGGTCAAACTTGCCGGACATCATCTTCTTCTGGAGTCGCTTCGCTTCCTCCTCGTCCGTCATGGTCTGGGCTTTTTCGATGAGCGTCAGCACGTCGCCCATGCCCAGGATGCGGGAGGCCACCCGATCGGGGTGGAACGGCTCCAGGCCGTCTGGCTTCTCTGAGGTGCCCACGAACTTGATGGGCACGCCGGTGACGGCGCGCAGGGAGAGGGCGGCGCCGCCGCGGGCGTCGCCGTCCATCTTGGTGAGGACCACGCCGGTGATGCCGACCTGCTCGTTGAACTGCTCGGCCACGCGCACGGCGTCCTGGCCGGTCATGGCGTCCACGACCAGCAGGACCTCCGGCGGGTTGACCCGACGGCGGATCTCGGCGACCTCGCGCATCATGGCCTCGTCGATGACGAGTCGGCCGGCGGTGTCGATGATGACGTAGTTCAGCCCGGCCCGCTCGGCGTGCTTGATGGCGTCCTGAGCCAGCTCCGGCGGCTTCCGGCCTTCCTGGTGGTAGACCTGGATGTCTAGCTGCTTGCCCAGGGTCTGGAGCTGGGTGACGGCGGCGGGGCGGTAGGGGTCGGCCGCGACGAGCATGGGGCGCTGGCCCTGCTTGCGCAGGTGCAGGCCGAGCTTGGCGGCAGTGGTGGTCTTACCAGAGCCCTGCAGGCCGACAAGCATGAGGACGTGGGGGGTGTTGGCGCCGGTGTTCAGGCGGGAGGTGCCGCCGCCCAGCATCTCCACCAGCTCGTCGTGGACGACTTTGATGACTTGCTGGGCGCCGTGCAGGCCCTGCATGACCTCCGCGCCCAGGGCCTTCTCCTGGACGGTGGCCACAAACTGGCGGACGACTTTGAGCGAGACGTCCGCCTCCAGCAGGGCGATGCGGACCTCGCGGAGGGCGACCTTCAGGTCGTCTTCGGTGACCTTGCCGCGGTTGGTGAGCTGCTGGAAGACCGCCTGGAGGCGATCGGAAAGGCTCTCAAACACGTCCGTCTCCCACCAGCGCCTCCACGAAATCGTCTGGGTCGAAGTCGCTCATATCGTCCAGTTTCTCGCCCGTCCCCACGAACACGATGGGCGCGGTGACGGCCCGGGTCACGGCGAAGACGACGCCGCCCTTGGCCGTGCCGTCCAGCTTGGAGACGATGATGCCGTCCAGGCCGGCGGTCTTGGCGAACTCCTTTGCCTGGGAGACGGCGTTCTGCCCCGTGGTGGCGTCTACTACGAGGAGGGTGGCCACGCTGTCCACGCCCACCTTGTCTATCACGCGGCGGATCTTCTTGAGCTCTTCCATCAGGTTGAACTTGGTGTGGAGCCGGCCGGCCGTGTCGATGATGACGACGTCCGCGCCGCGGGATTTTGCGGCGGAGACGGCGTCGAACACCACCGCGCTGGCGTCGGCGCCGGGCTGGTGGGCGACCACGGGGATGTGGGCGCGCTCGCCCCAGATCTTGAGCTGATCGATGGCGGCGGCGCGGAAGGTGTCGCCGGCGGCCAGCATGACGTTGAGTCCCTCGCGCTGCCAGAAGCTGGCCAGCTTGGCGATGCTGGTGGTCTTGCCCACGCCGTTGACGCCGACGATGAGGATGGCGGAGAGGCGGCCGGGCTTGACCAGGTCTGGCGTGGGGGCGATCTCCTCCAGCGAGGTTGCCAGGGCGTCACGCAGGGCGTCAAAGAGGTTGCGGGAGCTCTGGATCTCGCCAGAGCGGTGTTCGGCGCGAAGGCGCTCCAGGACGGACTCGGTTACGTCCACGCCCACGTCGGCCTGGAGGAGGAGCTCCTCGAGCTCGTCCCAGAGGTCGTCGTCGATGGGTCGCTCGGCCGTGAGGAGGATCTTGATGCGGCCGAAGAAGCCGGATCGCGTCTTCTGGACGCCCTCTTCCAGCTTTTCCTTGCGATTCTCGCCGCGACTGAAGAACCGGCTCAGCATGCAACCACCATCACGCGCTCGTTCACACCCGCTTGTTCACGCCCGGGGTCGGCCAGCGGGCCGACTACGTCTCGATAACGAGATTATCGCAGACGATTGTGACGGCTTCGCGCTCTTTGCGCGCCTGGTTGGCAGCACCTGGTCTGGCCCAAGCCGTCATAATTCGATGACGCGGCGCGCTGGCGCGCCGCCCGAACTGGGGCCGGATCGTGCCGAGCCCCGATTTTGTGTTGTCCTGCGCGGGAGTCGTTCTGATGATGCGCGCGATGCGGTGGCTGGCCGGGTGGCGGCCGGCCTGGCGGAGGCAAGAGGTGGGACCAACCATGCTGATCGTGGGCCTGGGCAATCCGGGGTCCGCGTACGCCGCCACCCGCCACAACGTGGGCTTCCGCTGCATCGATCGACTGGCGGCGCGCAACAGCCTGAAGTTCAACCTGCGGCGGGCAAACAGCGAGGTGGCGCGCGGCCAGGTGGCGGGGCAGCTCGTAGCGCTGGTGAAGCCGCAGACGTTCATGAACCTGTCTGGCCAGGCGGTGAAGCGGATCTCCATGAGCTGGGGGGTGCCGCCGGCGGCGGTCCTGATTGTGTACGACGACGTGGACCTACCGGTGGGGACGATCCGTCTGCGGGAGCGGGGCAGCCCGGGGACGCACAACGGGATGAAGTCCGTGGTGCACGAGCTACGGACGACGGAGGTGCCGCGGCTGCGGATTGGGGTGGGCGCGGCCAGCGGCAAGACGGACCTGGCCGACCACGTGCTGAGCAAGGCGACGGAGGAGGAGGAGGCCGCCACGGCGGAGGCGATCGAGCGGGCGTGCGACGCGATTGAGCTGATCCTGCGGCGGGACGTGGCGACGGCGATGAACCAGTTCAACACGCAGGCCAAACCTCCGGCAAATGCCTTGCCCAAGACTGAGCCCAAACCCCAGGACAAGCTCCAGGTGGCGCCGGCCGAACGAGCGCCGGCGGGGACCGATCCTTGAGCGTGGCTCCGCCGCCCGCGGCTGAGGCGCCCGCCGCGCCGCACACGCTGGACATCGATCTCTCGGCGCTGCTGGGGCCTTTGACCGCGTGCGCCGAGCTACGGGAGGTGCTGGCGGGCGCGCAGCCACGGCGCCGCCTTTCAGTGGCGGACGCGGCCAAGGGCTACGTGCTGGCGGGGCTCCAGCGCTCGCTGGGCCGCACGGTGGCCCTGGTGACGGCGCGGCCGGGCACGGCGCGTCAGCTCTGGGAGGAGCTGGTGGCGTGGACGGGCGGCTACGAGGGCGCGGTGCTGTTCCCCACGCCAGACAGCATCCCGTACGAGTCGCTGGCGCCAGACGCCACGGCCACGGCGGAGCGGATCAAGGTGCTCTCGCGGCTGGCGGAGGCGGGAGATCCCTGCCTGGTGATCCTGAGCGCGCGGGCTGCGATGGACCCGTTTGACCCGCCGGAACGGTTCCGGGCGAGCCTGCGCCGGCTGTCGGTGGGCGAGAAGATTGGCCCGGCGGCGCTGGCCAACTGGCTGGTGACGGCCGGCTACGAAGTGGGCGCGCTGGTGGACGAGCCGGGGCAGTTCAGTCGGCGTGGCGGCATCGTGGACGTGTACCCGCCGGGCGAGCGGCCGTATCGGATTGAGTTCTTTGGGGATGAGATAGAGTCGCTGCGGGACTTCGATCCGGAGACGCAGCGGTCTGGGCAGCGGGTGAGCAGCATAGACCTGGCACCGGCCCGGGAGCGGGCCGAGCTCCCGGAGGGAGCGGAGGCGGCAGGCGGCGCGGCGGCGGCGCACGCCACGTTCTTTGAGCACCTGCCGGACGACGCGATCGTGGTGCTGGACGAGCCATCCCAGATTGACGTGACCACGCGCGAGATCGAGCGGCAGGCGGAGGAGCTGCGGCTTCAGCTCACGGAGAAGGGGGAGCTGGAGCAGGGGGCTTCGCGGCCGTACCTGCCCTGGCAGAACGTGCTCTCTAGCGTGCGGGCGGGCAGCCGGCCGGTGATAGACCTGGCGCACGACCCGGGGCACGAGACGCTGGCGTTCTCGCACGCCCCAACGTTCGCCGGGCGGCTGCGGTCGCTGATCGGCAGGTTCGCGGAGGGGACACGGCCGGCGGAGATCACGGCCATCGTCTCGCTCCAGACGGCGCGCCTCCAGGAGCTGTTCGGGGAGCGCGGGGTGGACGCCGCGCCGCTGGCGGCGATCCCGACGGACGCGCTGGTGCCCGGCGGCCTGGTGCTGGTGCACGGGTCGCTGCCGGCGGGGTGGACCTGCGAGCGGCTGGGGCTGACGGTGCTGACGGACGCGGAGCTGTTTGGTTGGCGCAAGGTGCGGCGGCCAGCCCGACGCTCCCGCGGGGCGGCGCGGGACGCGTTCCTGAGCGATCTGGAGCCGGGCGAGCTGGTGGTGCACGTGGACCACGGCATCGCGAGGTACCGCGGGCTCATCCGTCCCAGCGCGCGGGACCAGGAGGCGGGCACGGCGCGGCGCGAGTTCCTGCTGCTGGAATACGAGAACGGCGACCACCTGTACGTGCCGATCGAGCAGTCCGATCGGGTCACGCGGTACGTGGGCGGCGGCGAGGAGCGGCCCAGCCTGACCCGGCTGGGCACCAGCGAGTGGAGCCGGGCCAAGGCGCGGGTGCGGCGAGCGGTGCGCGACATCGCGCGGGACCTGATTGACCTGTACGCGGCGCGCAAGACGGTCCAGGGCCACGCCTTCCCCGTGGATACCACCTGGCAGGCGGAGCTGGAGGACAGCTTCCCCTTTGAGGAGACGCCAGACCAACTGGAGGCGATCCAGGAGGTGAAGCGCGACATGCAGCGGCAGGAGCCGATGGACCGCCTGCTGGTGGGCGACGTGGGCTACGGCAAAACGGAGGTGGCGCTGCGGGCGGCCTTCAAGGCGGTGATGGACGGACGCCAGGTGGCGGTGCTGGTGCCGACGACGGTGCTGGCGCAGCAGCACGCGACGACGTTTACGGAGCGGTTCGGGGCGTTCCCCGTGCGGGTGGAGATGCTCTCGCGGTTCCGAACGCCGCCGGAGCAGCGGGTGGTGATCAAGAACATCAACGAGGGCAGCGTGGACGTGTGCATCGGGACGCACCGGATGCTGTCCACGGACGTGAAGTTCAAGAACCTGGGACTGGTGATCATTGACGAGGAGCAGCGCTTTGGGGTGGCGCACAAGGAGCGGCTGAAGCAGCTCCGGACGGAGGTGGACGTGCTGACGCTCACGGCCACGCCGATCCCGCGGACGCTCCACATGTCGCTGGCGGGCGTGCGCGACATGAGCGTGATCCAGACGCCGCCGGAGGAGCGGCTGCCCATCCGCAGCTACGTGCTGGAGTACGACGAGGGCATCGTGCGGGAGGCGATCCTGCGGGAGCTGGACCGTGGCGGGCAGGTGTACTTCGTGCACAACCGGGTTCGCTCCATCGAGGTGCTGGCGGCGCAACTGCGGCGGCTGGTGCCGGAGGCGCGCTTCAGCATTGGCCACGGCCAGATGGACGAGGAGCAGCTAGAGCAGGTGATGGTGGACTTCGCCAACGGGCTGGCGGACGTGCTGATCTGCACGACGATCATCGAGTCTGGCCTGGACATCAGCAACGTGAACACGATCATCGTGAACAACGCGCACCGATTTGGCCTGGCGCAGCTCTACCAACTACGCGGGCGGGTGGGCCGGAGCGCGGCGCGGGCGTACGCGTATTTCATGTACGCCCGAGATACGCAGCTCACGGAGCACGCGGAGCAGCGGCTGCGGACGATCTTTGAGGCCACGGAGCTGGGGGCAGGCTTCCGGATTGCCATGAAGGACCTGGAGATCCGCGGCGCGGGCAACCTGCTGGGGGCGGAGCAGTCTGGCCAGATCGCGGCGGTGGGGTTTGACCTGTACACCCGCCTGCTTGGCGAGGCGATCGAGCTATTGAAGGCGGCAGAGTCTGGCTTGCCCATTCCGGTCCAGGACGCTACGGCGCCGGAGTCGCGGCCGTCGTTTGACCTGCCGCTGGAGGCCATGATCCCTGCCACGTACGTGGCGGACGAGGCGACCCGGCTGAACCTGTACCAGCGCCTGGCGGGGGTGACCACGGGCGAGGCGCTGGGGGCGATCATCGGCGAACTGGAAGACCGCTTTGGCGGGATGCCGCCGGAGACGCAGAACCTGATGTTCCTGATCAGCCTGCGGCTGCAGGCGCAGGCCCTGGGAATCAGCCACGTCTCGAGCGCCGAGTCTGAGCTGGTGGTGCGGTTCCACGGCTCGCCGCCGCCGCGGGCGGGTACGCTGTCTAGCGAGGTGGGTGTGCTGCTGAAGCTGGGCTCCAACCAGATCAGGATGCCGCGCGGCCGCGGTCAGGACTGGATGCCGCGGCTGCAGCGCCTGTTTGACGCGTTGGCGAGCGCCTAGGCAGGATGCGTCGGTTCCACTGGGTGTCATCGCGGCTGGATCGATTCCGGCCGTACGGCGCCACGCTGGGGCTGGCGGCGGCGCTGGCGGGCCAGCACTTGCTGGCGAATAAGGGCGACGCGCGGCTGGGCGGGGTGCTGCTCGCGCTGGGGGCCGTGGTGTTCACCTGGGCAAGCTGGGGTGACTGGGTGGACCGGGTGGCCCGGACGGATCAGGCGGCGGCGCCGTGCATCGGGCCGCGGGCGATGGCGAACGCGCTGCTGACGCCGGTCTTGTTCAACCTGGTGGCGCTGACGGTTTTCTGGCGCGGGACGCTGCCGAACACGGCCTGGCTGGTATGGCTGGGCAGCGTGGTGGCGACCGGGTACGCGGGCTGGCGGCTTGTGGGGCGGCCGCGGCCTAGCGTCTGGCCGTGGCCAGAGGTCGTGCTCGTCGTGCTGGCGACCGCTCTGGCGGCGGCGTTCCGCGTGTATCGGATCGACGAGCTGCCGCCAGGCCTGTGGTGGGACGAGGCGGTGGGTGGCCTGGAGGTGAAGCGGATCCTGGCGGAACCGACGTATCGGCCGATCTACAAGGCCGAGCTTATCAATTCGCCTTATCTGTGGTTCTACGTCTCGGCGGCGTGTGTCTGGCTGCTGGGGCCGACATCAGAGGCGCTCCGGCTGGCGGCGACGATCGGCGGGGTGCTGTTCCCGGTGGGCGTGTACGCCGTTGCTCGGCAACTTTACGGGCCGCGCGCGGCGATCCCAGCCTCGATCATCGCGGCCTGCCTGCTCTGGAACGTGAACTTCAGCCGCAATGGGTGGAGCTACGCCTGGACGCTGAGCCTGGACGCCATGGCGGTGGCGCTGTTTGCGCGGGCGGTGCTGCGGCACAGCCCCGGGGCCGGGCTGGCGGCCGGCCTGGTGTGGGGGCTGGCGCTGCAGGGCTACAACCCGGCGCGCTTGATCGCGGTGGTGCTGGCGGTGCTGGTGGGCGCCGCGCTGCTGCGCGACCGGCGGGACTTCCTCCGGGGCCAGAGGACCACGCTGGCGCTGTTCGCCATCGGCGCCCTGGTGACAGCCTCGCCGCTGGTGCTGTTCGCTGCTGTCAACCCTGGCGAGTACTTCGCCCGGGCGCAGACCGTATGGATCATGAACGAGGTGCGCCAGGCCAACTCCTGGCAACCGCTCATCGACAGCGTGCGGCAGCACGTGCTGATGTTCAACGTGGCGGGTGACCGCAACGGCCGCCACAACCTGCCGGGCGCCCCGATGCTGGACCAGGTCACGGCCGCGCTGTTCGTGCTGGGGCTGGCGGCGGCCGTGGCACGCCTGTGGCGGGCGGCCAACCTGGCCACGTGTGCCTGGCTACTGGTTGGCCTGGCGGCCGGCGCGCTGACACTGGCCTTTGAAGCGCCGCAGGGTCTTCGGGCGATCGAGGCTAGCACGCCGGCGATCGTGCTGGCTGGCGTTTGTCTGGCGCTGTATTACGGCGCGTGCCGAACGGCGGCTCGCGGCAGACTGGGCTGGGGACCGGAGGTGATCGGCGGGCTGCTGCTGACCATCGTGGGGCTGAACTACTACGCCTACTTCGTAGCGAAGGCGAACGACTTCGCGGCCTGGGCGGCGTACTCGACGGCGGAGTCGATCGCGGCGGGGATCGCCGCGGAGCACGTGGCCACGCACAACGTGTACCTGGACGAGCCCTGGACCGAGCACCCAACCATCAAGTTCCTGGCCCCCGCGCTTGATCGCGGCAAGAGCCTGAACCTGGTCACCAACGTGCCGCTGCGCGATGACAAGCCGGTGGTGCTGCTGCTCCGCGGCGAGCTAACGGCGCCCATCGAGGACATTGACTGGCTCTACTCAGACACCAACGTCCAGAGCATTGAGCCGCCGTTCGGGGGCCCGTCCGTGGTCCGCTTCCTGGAGATCCCGAAGGCGTCGATAGATCGGGCCCGCGGTGTGACGGTGGCCACTACGCCGGCCAGCACAACGCGGGCGCATCGCGAGACGGCGCCCTCGTTGGACCTGGCGTGGGATTCACTGCCGGAGGGTCCGTTCAGCCTGGACGTGTCGGGCGCGGTGGCGGTGCCGGAGTTCGGGCGCTACGAGATTGCGCTGGATGGGCCGGCGGGGGCCACGCTGGACCTTGGCGGCATGGTGACGGTGAACGCGGGCGAGACGGCTGAGGCGCTGCTGCCGCGCGGCAACGTGGCGCTGCGGATGCTGGCAAACGTGCAAGCCCCCACGCGGATTGGCGTGCGCTGGAAGGCGCCGGGCGCGGGCGGTCTGACGCCGGTGCCGGCGAGTGCCCTCTTCAAGGGCAGCGACGCGGCGCGTGGCCTGCTGGCCCAGTACCGCCGAGGTACGGACGCCGGCGCGCCGGTGCAGCTCTCACAGATCGAGCGCTACGTCCAGCGGGCGCTTCACCTGCTGCCTTTCCCGCGGCCGTACACGGTGGAGTGGACGGGCGTACTGCAGGTGGAACGGGCGGGGGTGTACCGGTTCTACACGGACGCGGTTGGGCGCGCGGCGATATGGCTGGACGACCGCGAGCTGATCCGCGAGTCAGCCGGGCGGAGCGCGGAGGCCACGGTGACGCTGGAGTCCGGCGATCACCCGATCCGCATCCGCTTCTGGGACGTGCAGGGGTTCTCGCGGCTGGACGTGCAGTGGACGCCGCCTGGGCAGGAACGACAGAGCCTGCCGGCCAGAATGCTAACCCCGCCGCGCGGTCCGATCGACCGACCGACGCAGCCGGCGCGGGCCAGCCTGCCGGCGCTGGCGGCACTGGGCGAGCCGGAGGTGAAGTGGCTGGCCTCCGGCTTCTCGGAGGCGCGCGGCGTGGCGGCGGCGGCCGACGGATCTGCCTTTGTGGTTGACAGCAAGAAGCGGGAGCTGACCCGCATCTCAGCAGACGGCGACCCGGTGGCCCGATGGACGGACGTTGACCTGGTGGAGCCGGTGGACGTGGAGCTGGACGGGGATGGCGCCGCCTGGGTGCTGGACGCGGAGAATGGCTGGGTGACGCGGTTTGCGCCGGACGGCAGCAGGAGGCGGATTGGTGGACCCAACCTGGGCACGTACAAGCCGCGCGGCCTGGGGATTGGCCCCAGCGGTAGCATCTTCATCGCCAACACGGGCGGCCACCAGATCATTGAGCTGCTCCCAGACGGGTCCACGGGCGCCATCATTGGCCCGGAGACGGGGGGGCCGGAGACGATCCGTCAACCGACGGACGTGGCCGTGGCGCCAAACGGCGACCTTCTGGTGGTGAGCGCGGAGCGCAACGCGGTGCTGAGGCTGGATCGGCAGGGGCGCTACCAGACGCACTGGGCGATCTCCGGGTCTGACACGGTGCGTGGCCCGCACGTGGCGATTGGCCCGGACGGGGGCGTGTACGTGACGGACCCGCGCACGGGACGGGTGGGCCGCTATGGAATGGATGGCCAGCAGGCGGGTGTGATCGAGGCGACTCGGCAGGGTCGGATCATGAAGACGCCCGTGGGCATCGCCGTGGCGACGACGGGTAGAGTGCTGGTGGCCGACCCGACGCTGGGCGCGGTTGTAGCGATTGACCTGGATGGGGGCAACTGAGACCGGGACGGAAGACTCGAGGAGGCACGGACATGCGCCAGAACATCTCATCAGGGACGCCCTGGGAGGCGATCGCGGGCTACTCGCGCGCGGTGCGGGTGGGAAATCACGTGCACGTGGCCGGCACGACGGCCAGCGACGAGCAGGGCAACGCGATTGGTGACGACACCTACACCCAGGCGAAGGCCGCCCTGGAAAAGATTGGCCGCGCGCTTCAGGAGGCAGGCGCCACGTTTGGGGATGTCGTGCGCACGCGGGTGTTCGTGAGCGACATTGCCAACTGGGAGGCCGCCGCCCGGGCCCACGGCGAGGTGTTCGCCGAGATCCGGCCGGCGAACACGCTGGTGGAGGCGAAGCTCGTGGCGGGCCGCCTGGTGGAGATCGAGGCAGAGGCGATCGTCGGCGGCGCGGCCTAGCGCTCCAGGATCACGAAGTCCGTTACGTCAACATCCAACGAGAAGCGGAGCGCGCCCTGCTCCGTGACCGTGCTGAGCGGGCCGCGGAGGAGCGAGCGGGCGCGGGTCATGGGTCCGGGGCTCCACACGCGGATCTCGAGGCGGGCTGGCGCGTCGCTCAAGTTCGCGATGGGCAGCAGGGTGCCGTGGGGCGAGTCAATGGTCCCGATCTCAACGAGCGGTGACGAGGTCTCTGCCCAGGCCTTTGGGAGCGCTTCGGCGGGGCGCGTGATCAGCGCTCGGAGCGCCGCGTCAAACCCCGCCAGCGGGGTGTGGGTGAACGGGCCGCGATCTGGCGGTGGCAGGGGCGTGGGGAACCCCGTGCGGACGTAGGCGGCGCCGACGAGCGCGCCGGCGATGGTGGCGGTGCCGGCGCCGTAACCGTTCTCCACGATCGCCGCGCCGCCATTGCCGAAACGGCCGAGGACGCGCGCGGATGGGAGGGGCGTGAGCCGCTGGAGATAGCCAACAGCCGGGAATCGGAGTCCTGCCGTATCCACCGTGTCCAGCGGATGGAGGCGCGGTAGCTCAATCCGCGGGCGAATGAAGGTGTCCTTCCTGGTCAGCTCGGCCGACTCCAGGCCGAAGACCGGCAGGAGCGTGGCCAGTGGGCGGTCGTTCTCATCCAGCAGGCCTCCTCCGGCCGATGACCAGAGGGTGCCGCCGGCCCTCACCCAGCGCTCCAAACCGGCGGCCGCGGCGGCGCTGAGGTGGCTGCCAACCAGGTAGAGCACGCGGAAGTCCGCCAGACGATCGGTGGCGAGATCCTCCTCCGCCACGATCTCCACGGGGATCTGGGCGTGGCGCAGGGCGGACCAGAGAAGCTTGCGCTCCGCGTTATAGGCGATGGCGGGCAGCTCTCTGGGCTCGCTGACGCCGGCCGCCGCCCCAGTGAGCGTGCGCTCCCAGAGATCGGTGCTCTCGCTGAGGATGAGGCCCACGGGGGAGCCGCGGAGGGTTCCGTCAGCAATCAGGTCATCCACCGCGCCGATCTCGAACGTAGCGTCGCGCACGGTCCGGTAGCGGTCGTGATTCGCGTGGTGGACGTAGTTCTCGGTGTTTGCGTGCTCTGGGCTGACCTGGAAGAAGTCCAGCGCCTTTGCGCCGTGGGCCAGCGCGGTGTAGACACCCCGGCGGAAGTCGTTGTCCGTGTTGCCGGGGGCGTGCGGCATGACGTAGGGCTGGATCGCGCCGGGGCGGCCCCGGAGCCCGCATCTGAACACGTCCAGGAGATAGCCGGTCATGTGCGGGCCTAGCTCGCCCACCTGCCACCAGTAGTCGTCGTGGGTGGCGCGGTTGGCAACGCCCCGCCTGAAGGGGTGCACGAACAGCCCGGCGTTAGGCCAGAAGTACGGGTGGGGCGAGAAGTTGGCGCCGTAGAGGATGTCGTCCCCGAAGGCCGCGCGGAGGCGGGTGGTGCCGCCGGCCATGGCCTCCAGGGCGGCGCGGCCGAGCCAGCGCTGGCTCTCCACGAAGAGGCGGGGTGACGATCGTGCCTCGCGGGGGCCGTCCAGGAAGCGGACCTGGGCCCAGGGATCACCGGCCCGATCGGCGTTAGGCGGCAGCAGATCCAGCGGGTCTACGCGGCGTTGCTGGAGATCGGCCCGCAGGCTGGCATCGCGGTCCTCCTTTGGCGCCCAGTTTTGGAGGCTCACTTCGTCGCCGAAGCTGAAGCCGCGCAGGTACGGCTGGGCCTTCGCCGCGTCCACCTCGCGGCGGGCCTTGGCCACGTTGTCATCGGTGGGCATCCAGCGGTAGTCGCCGATGGTGGCCGAACGCGGCACGGTGCGGCCTTCCTCCACCATGGCCTGGATCTGGCCAGCGAGTGAGCCGACGCCCAGGCGGTTGAACGCGTTTGGGCCGAGCATCATGAAGAGCCGTCGGTAAAGCTGGTAGAGGCGCGTGGGGGAGGTGAGGTTCTTCTCCGCATCGTCGCCGATGCCGGCATACACCAGCGTGCGCTCCGGTGGCTTTCCGACCGGCGCGGGCCGCGCGGCGAGGGCGGCCAGAATGGCCTCCAGCGTCTCCTCGGCGGTCTGGATCTCCCGCGGAAGTCGGGCCGGATAGGGCGGGAGGTTGAGCAGCAGGCGATTGCTGGACTCCTCGCGGTAGCTCATGCGACGCAGCACCGCGTCGTCCCGTGGGGCGGCCGCGATCTCGATCTGCAGCGTGGCGCGGCGGTTCTGGCTGTTGTTGATCTGGAGAAGCTGCAGGTGGGCCGCGTGGGTGGTATCCCGACACGAGATATCCACCCACGGGGTCACGTCGCCCGGCTCCAGTCGACGTGGGCGGCCGCTTCCCCGGACGTAGCCGTCGCGGTCTATGGTGAACGGCGCAAAGGTCCACGGCACGCGATTGACGCTGTAGCGCCCGTCGATGTGGAAGCTCTCGCCGCTGTCCGAGGGGTTGGTGATCCGCAGGTACACGCGCCCGGAGGCGGCCGTGCCGATCTCGTCCAGCAGCGGGTACGGCCGCGCGCCACGACCGCGAAACGTGTCCTCCAGATCCGTGGTGAGAAACAGGAAGTCAATGTTGCGATTGGCGGCCGGCTCGGTGCCCAGCGGCACCTGCAGCGTCAGCGTGGCCGGGCCAGCGGCCAGGTCGGCCAGGCGGGCCTCCGCGGCCAGCCCCTCCGAGCCGTTAGGCAGATCGTGCCAGGGAGCGTCCGGCAGGCCAAAGAACCAGGACCTGGTGGCCGACCGCTCTCCGTAGGTGAAGTCCAGCGGCGGTCGTCCGTCCTGCCGCACGCTCAACTGGACGCGAGCGTCGTAAAGCGGTGAGGGATACTCGTAGCGGAGCCACAGCTTGTAGCGATCGGCACGCGGTACCTCGATGGTGGCGGCAGCGCGGGCGCCCGCGGCGCTCGACTGAGCGTGCAACAGGCGCCCGCCGCTAACGTGGCTGGCGCCGATGGCGTCCACCATGTAGTTGCCACCACCCACCGCGATCGGCGACCAGCCTGGCCCCTCTGGCAAGAAGTCCTCCGCCTCCACCAACAAGCGCGCGAAGGCCTGGCCGGGCTCCGATGCTGGGGCGGACGGCTCGCTAGTGGCTCTGGCGGCCGGGGGGCGGGGGGCGGCCACCGAGCGCGGTCGGGGCGTGGGCGCGGGTGGTGGGGTCTGGCAGGCTGCCAGCAATCCTGAGGCAATCCCCAGCAACGCGGCTCCACGTGCTCCGGCTACTCCGGCCAAGAGGAAGCCGCGGCGCGAGACGCGCTGACGCGGGCGGGTCATCTGGCTTGAACCCCGGCGGATTCTAGCAATCTACCCGTGCGGCGGCGCCACGATTTCAGTCGCCGGCGGAAAGGCAGACGGCCCAGACCATCTGGTCTGGGCCGTCCGCGTTGCAGCACGCGCGGGATCTACCAGCGCGGTCCGAACGGGTCGCGGGGAGCGCGCTCGCCGCGGTCTTCGGGGCCGCCTTCGCGCCGCGGCGGTCGCTCGCCGCGGTCACGATCGGCAAAGCCACCTTCACGCCGCGGCGGCCGCTCGCCGCGGTCGGCGTAGCCGCCTTCACGACGGGGCGGCCGGTCTCCGCGGTCGCGATCGCCGTAGCCACCCTCGCGCCGAGGCGGCGCGCCCTCACCACGGTCCTCCGTGCCACCTTCGCGGCGCGGGGGTCGATCGCCGTAGCCGCCTTCACGGCGGGGCGGCCGATCGCCGCGGTCTCGGTCACCATAGCCGCCCTCGCGGCGCGGTGGTCCATCCGTGCGCTCGCCCCGATCACGGTCGCCGTAGCCGCCTTCACGACGGGGCGGCCGATCGCCACGGTCGCGATCGCCGTAGCCACCCTCGCGGCGGGGTGGTCGGTCACCGAAGCCACCCTCGCGGCGGGGCGGTCGGTCGCCGAAGCCTCCCTCACGGCGGGGCGGTCGATCGCCGAAGGCGCGCTCGCGACGCGGCCGCTCCTCGCCGTCAGCACCTTCCTCGCCCGGGCCCTCGTCGCCTTCACCCTCGGTGCGCTCAGACGGCTCCAGCAGGGCGCGGCGGGAGAGGTTGATGCGGCCCTGGCGGTCGATCTCCGTGACCACCACCTTGACCTCATCGCCGATGTTGACCACGTCCTCCACTCGCGGGACGCGGTAGTCAGCCAACTCGGAGATGTGGACCAGGCCCTCCTTGCCGGGCGCGATCTCCACGAACGCGCCGAAGGCCATGATGCGGGTGACCTTGCCAGTGTAGATGGCGCCCGGCTCCACGTCCTTGGTCAGACGCTCGATCCAGTCGATGGCCTTCTTGGCGTGCTCCTCGCTGGTGGAGCCGATCTGGACGGTGCCATCGTCGTTGATGTCGATGGTGCACTTGGTCTCGTCCACGATCTTGCGGATGACCTTGCCACCGGGGCCAATAACGTCGCGGATGCGATCCGGGTTGATCTTGATGGTGGTGACGCGCGGGGCGAAGGGAGACAGCTCCGTGCGCGGGGTGGAGATGGTCTCCAGCATCTTGCCCATGATGAACATGCGGCCTTCGCGGGCCTGAGACATGGCGGTACGCATGATCTCAGAGGTGATGCCGCGGACCTTGATGTCCATCTGAAGGGCGGTGATGCCCTTCTCGGTGCCGGCCACCTTGAAGTCCATGTCGCCGAGGGCATCCTCGACGCCCTGGATGTCCGTGAGGACGGCGTAGCGGCCGTCCTCCGTGCCGGAGGTGATCAGGCCCATGGCCACGCCGGCTACGGGTGCCTTGATGGGCACGCCAGCGTGCATGAGCGCCAGGGTGCTGCCGCAGGTGCTGGCCATGGAGCTGGAGCCGTTGGAGGACAGCACCTCTGAGACGATGCGGATGGCGTATGGGAACTGCTCGCGTGACGGCAGGACGGCAATGAGGCCGCGCTCAGCCAGCGCGCCGTGGCCGATGTCTCGTCGGCCGGGGCCGCGCATCGGGCGAGCCTCGCCCACGGAGAACGGTGGGAAGTTGTAGTGGTGAATGTAGCGCTTGGGCTCGTCCAGGCCGATGCTGTCCACGCGCTGCTCGTCTGCCTCCGTGCCGAGGGTGAGGACGGACAGCACCTGGGTCTGGCCGCGGGTGAAAAGGGCGGAGCCATGCGGCCTGGGCAGCACGCCCACCTCGCACGAGACGGGCCGGATGGCCGTGAGGTCCCGTCCGTCTGGCCGGCGGCCGCGGTCCAGGATGTTGCGCCTGACGGTCTCCTTCTCGATCTGGGCAAACACCTTGCCCACGAGCTTGGGATCATGCTTGTCTGCGAAGTACTCGAACGTCTCCTTGCGGAGCTCGCGGGTGCTGTCCTCGCGGGTGGCCTTGTCAGGGTCGTATAGGGTGTCTTCCATCCGGGTGCCCAGCCAGCCGGCGACCTCCTCGTAGAGGCCCTCTGGCAGGGGCGTGGACGGGATCTCACGCTTGACCTTGCCTACTTCGGCGCGCATACGGTTCTGCAGGGCGATGACGGGCGCCATGGCGGCATGGCCCACTTCGATCGCTTCGAGAACCGTCTCCTCCGGGAGCTCGTTGGCGCCGGCCTCGACCATCAGCACGGCGTCCGCGGTGGCGGCCAGCATCAGGTCCAGGTCGGAGCGCGACATGTCCGCCATGGGCGGGTTCACGACGATCTCGCCATCGATGTAGCCGAGGCGCACGGCGCCGACGGGGCCGTAGAACGGGATGTCAGAGATCATCAGCGCGGCCGAGGCGCCCACGATGGAGCAGAGCGAAGGATCGTTCACCTGATCGGCGGACAGGACCGTCACGATAACCTGGACGTCGTTGCGGTAGTCCTTGGGGAACAGCGGCCGCAGGGGGCGGTCGGTGAGCCGCGCCGTCAGGATGGCCTGCTCGGTGGGGCGGCCTTCGCGCTTGATAAAGCCGCCCGGGATCTTGCCGGCGGCGTACATCTTCTCTTCGAACTCTACCTGCAGGGGGAAGAAGTCGATGCCCTCGCGGGGCTCGCTGGAGCTGGTGACCGCCGCGAGGACAACGGTCTCGCCGTAGGTCACGAGCACCGATCCGCCGGCCAGGCCGGCCAGGCGGCCGGTCTCCAGCGTCATCGTGCGTCCGCCGATCTCAACGTCGTAGCGGGTGACTGCCATGGTTCTCCTCTAACTCGGGGCGGGGCGCCTACTTCGGCCCCGCGCCGTCACTTGCGCCGCCTTCTCGCGGCTAGCTTTGTCTGTGCCGACAGACTGCTTCTCGATCACACTCGATCGGATCGTGCCGATCCGTCGGTGTGAGAGGTGGGCGGGATGGTTGGCCTGGTGCTTAACGTAGTGCTTAGTAGTTAACTAAACATCGCCCGGGCGAACCCGGGCGGCTCAGATCCGACTAAATGGCGCTACTGTGCGTCAGCGTCGGAGCCCCAGTGACGCGATGAGCTTCTGGTAGCGGTCGTTGTGGGTGCGGCTGAGGTACGAAAGCAGCCGCCGTCGGCGTCCGACCATCTTCAGCAGGCCGCGCCGTGAATGGTTGTCATGCTTGTTAGCGCTCAGGTGCTGCGCAAGCTCCTGGATGCGCTTGGTCAGGATGGCGACCTGGACCTCAGGAGATCCTGAATCTGACGCATGGGTCTGATACGTCTTGATGACGTCGCCCTTCGCCTCCTTGGTTAGGGGCACGCGCTCCTCCTTACGTGTGGGCCCGCGGCGCTCAACTCCACCACGGGAGACATAGACTGATCTCTGCTCTGTCGGCGCCCTGTTTATACCATCCCCGGGCGGCGCCCGCTCCAGGATTGCGCCTGGAGGTCGCGGGTCAGGCTGCCCAAAGCCCTCCAGGGCATGATTGTGCGGCTGTGTCATGGGGAATGGCGCAGGCCGTGTGCTACGCTCAGGCAGTGCCGAACGGGGCTCCCCGTGGGCTCCCTGACGCCGCGATACACCAGGCTGGAGGAGCGATCGCCATGGTCTCTCGGTCTGATTCGAGCCCCAGGCTCAGCCGCAGGACTCTCCTGTCCGCCGTACTCCCCACGGTAGCCGCCACCGCGCTGCTCGCCGCCTGCGGCCAGCAAGCGCCGGCCGCGCCGCCCAAGAGCGAAGCGCCCGCCCAGAAACCGGCGGAGGCTGCAAAGCCGGCCGAAGCTGCCAAGCCCGCTGAGGCTGCCAAGCCCGCCGCGGCGGCCAAGCCGGCCGAGGGCAAGCCCGCGGGCGCGCCTAAGAAGGGCGGGACCCTCCGCGTGGGCCTGTACATCGAGGCCGCCACCATGGATCCGCACCTGTCCGGCAGCAAGATCGACCGCCAGATCTACCACAACGTCTACGAGCCGCTGGTGGTCCTGGACGTCAAGCTGGGCCTCACGCCCGGCCTGGCCGAGTCCTGGAAGCTGGAGGATCCCAAGACCCTGGTGTTCAAGCTGCGCCAGGGCGTCAAGTTCCACGACGGGACAGACTTCAACGCCGAGGCCGCCAAGTTCAACTTCGACCGCATGGCGAATCCTGACACCAAGTCTGTGCGCCGCGGCGAGATCGCCAATATCGAGTCCGCCCAGGTGGTGGATCCGTACACGCTCAAGTTGAACCTCAAGAAACCAGACGCCTCCCTGCTGGCCACGCTGACGGATCGGGCGGGCATGATGATCTCCCCCGCCACCATCCAGAAGCTCGGCAAGGACCTGGAGCGCAACGCCACCGGCGCGGGCACCGGCCCCTTCCAGTTTGTGGAGTGGGTCAAGGATGACCGCATCGTCCTGAAGCGGAACGACGCCTATTGGAACAAGCAGGGCGGTCCGTACCTGGATGGCATCCGCTACCGGACGATCCCTGACGACACGGTGAAGCTGCAGAGCCTGCAGGCCGGCGAGATCGACGTGATGGACTACGTCACCCCGCGTGACGTGGCCCCGGTCAAGGCAGACACCCGCCTGGTGGAGATGGACGTGCCCTCGCTGGCCACGTTCAACTACCAGATCAACCACACGAAGCCGCCGTTCGACAAGAAGGCGCTGCGCCAGGCGGTGGCCTACGCCACGGACGTTGACGCCATCGTCAAGGGCGTCTGGCTGAACGTGGGCGTGGCCTCAAACGGGCCCATCCCGCCCTCCAGTTGGGCCTACGACGACTCCATCAAGCCCATCAAGCGCGACATCGCCAAGGCCAAGCAGCTTCTGGCGGAGGGCGGCGCACCCAACGGGTTCACCTTCAGCATGACCATCAATAACATCCCCATCAACGTCCAGGAGGCGGAGGCAATCAAGGCCCAGCTTGCCGAGGCCGGCATCACCATGAACATCAAGCTGGTGGATGCCGCCACGCTGCTCTCGGACGGCAACGGCAAGAACTTCGACATGATCAGCTACCAGTGGAGCGGCCGGCCGGATCCAGATGGCAACGTCTACCAGTTCTTCCGCACCACCCCCGGCGTCTCGCTGAACTGGTCTGGCATCTCCAACCCTAAGCTAGACGAGCTGCTGGACAAGACCCGCGAGGTATCTGACCAGGCGGAGCGCAAGAAGCTCTACAGCGAGGTCACCAGGATCCTCCAGGACGAACTGCCCATGCTCTTCATCCTGCACCCAATTGAGCCCAAGGCGTTCAGCCCCAAGGTAAAGGGGTACGAGCCCGTGCCGGACGGCATGATGCGCTTCAAGGACGTCTGGCTGGACGCGTAGCGGCTGTCCGCGTGGAGGGGTGGTCGCGTGGCGACCGCCCCTCCCGGCCGCTGAACGCATGCTTCCACTGATCCTCCGTCGCCTGGCAGCGACGATCCCGGTGCTGTTGCTCGTCACCGCGGGCGTCTTCTCCCTGCTCCACATGACACCCGGCGATCCGGTGGACGCCATGATGGGGGAGTCTCAGGACGCCGATGCCAAGGCGCGGCTGCGCGCCGAGCTTGGGCTGGACCAGCCCATCCCCATCCAGTACGCCACCTGGATCAGCCGCGTGCTGCAGGGCGACTTCGGCCGTTCGATCCGCAATCGGGAGCCGGTGCTGGAGAACGTGGCGCGGCGAGTCCGTCCCAGCCTGCAGCTTGCCGCCTACGCCATGGCCATCGCTATCGCCGCCGCGCTGCCGCTGGGCATCGTCTCCGCCACCCACCGCAACTCGCCCATCGATGGCGCGGGCACCCTGTTCGCGCTCACCGGCCTGTGCATGCCCAACTTCCTGCTGGGCCTGCTGCTGATCTTCTTCTTCGGCGTCACCCTGCGCTGGCTGCCCATCTCCGGCTACGTCGATCCGGGCGAAGAGCTTGTGGCCGGCATCCGCTCGCTGACGTTGCCGGCGATCACGCTGGGGCTGGCCCTGGCGGCGGTGCTCACGCGGACGCTGCGCTCCAGCCTGATCGAGGCGCTGGGCGAGGACTACGTGCGCACGGCCCGCGCCAAGGGTCTGGCGGAGCGGCTGGTCGTCCGCAGACACGCCTTCAAGAATGCCTTGATCCCGGTCATCACGCTGTTGGGCCTCCAGTTCGGCACCCTGATCGGCGGCGCGGTCATCACCGAGTTCGTCTTCGCGCTGCCGGGCGTGGGACGGCTGGTGGTGGACGCCGTGTTCGCCCGCGACTACCCAATGGTGCAGGGCGTCATCCTGCTGATCTCGTTTGGCTTCATCGCCAGCAATCTGGTGGTGGACCTGCTGTACGGCCTCGTCGATCCGCGGATCCGCTACGGATGAACTCCGCGGTGATGAGTCCAGCCCGTTCTTTTTCGCCCAGGCGCTGGGCCCTGCTCAAGCGGGCCGCCACCGCGCGGGGCGGCTGGGCGGGCGGGATCGTGCTGCTGGTGGCCCTCACGCTGGCGGTCCTGGCGGGCACCATCGCGCCGTTCGATCCGCTCAAGCAGGACCTGGGCGCCACGCTCAAGCCCCCGGGGGCCGAGCACCTGCTGGGCACGGACAACCTGGGGCGCGACATCTGGTCGCGGGTCATCTTCGGCACGCGCATCTCGCTGGTGGCCGGCTTCGTGTCGGTGGCCATCGCCGTGGTCGTGGGGTCGCTTCTGGGGCTGGCCGCGGGCTACCTGGCTGGCCGCGTCGATGGCGTCATCATGCGGCTGATCGATGCCGTGCTGGCGTTCCCACCCCTGGTGCTGGCGCTGGCGCTGGGCGGCGTGCTGGGTACTGGCCTGGCCGGCGTGCTCATCGCGCTGGGGGTGGTATACGCGCCCACGTTCGCCCGGCTGATGCGCGGGCAGGTGCTCACCATCAAGGAGCGGGAGTACGTGGCGGCCGCCCGGCTCCTGGGCGCGTCCGCGCCGCGGATCGTGGGCGCCCACGTGCTGCCAAACGCGATCACGCCGATCGTGGTGCAGGCCTCGTTGAGCGTCGCGTTTGCGATACTGGCAGAGGCGTCGCTCTCATTCCTGGGACTGGGCGTACCGCCGCCGGAGGCATCATGGGGCAACATGATCAACGCAGGCCGTGGCTACCTGCAGCAGGCGCCGTGGACGGTCTTCGGGCCGGGGGTGGCCCTGTTCGTAACCATCCTGGGGCTCAACTTCGTGGGCGACGCCGTGCGCGACGCGTTGGACCCGCGCATCCGCGTGTAGCCGCGGCGCTGCTGGGGTCCGCGCTCCTGTGGCTGGTGACGGCCGCGCCGGCGCTGGCCGTGGAGCAGCGCATCGTGACCCTGGAGACCCGCCCGGGCGTCACCCTCAAGGTCCTCATCACCACCCCTGACGAGCCGCCGGTCGCTGCCCTCATCATGCTCCCCGGTGGCCAGGGTGCGAACCACTTCCGCGAGCAGGATGGCGCCATCCGGTCGTCTGGCAACTTCCTGCTACGGGTCAATCGGGCCCTGGCTGGGCGGGGTTTCCTGACCGCCGTTATGGACGTGCCGTCAGATCGGGCGGGCGGCACGGACGACGCGTTCAGGACCGGGCCGGAGCACCTGGTTGACGTGGCCGCCGTGCGCGACCATCTGCGCGGGATCGGTGAGATGCCCCACGTGGTGATCGGGACCAGCCGCGGCACGCTCTCCGCCGCCCACATCGGCATCAACATGCCAGACCTGCGCGCCGTCCTGCTGACCTCGTCCATCGCGCCTGTGCTGAACCTCCCGCTGGATCAGCTTGCGCCGCCGCTGCTGGTGGTCCACCACGTGAACGACACCTGCCGGATCACGCCGTTCCAGGTTGCGCGGGACATCTACGACCGCGCCACCGCCACGCCCCGCAAGAACCTCTTCGAGGTGGAGGGCGGCGATCCGCCGCGCCAGGCCGACCCCTGTGAGGCGCTGACCGCGCACGGCTTCCTGGGCCGCGAGGAGAGCGTGGTGGGCGCGATGACCGACTGGCTGCGGGAGACCCTGGCCGCGCCGCAGACGCCTTGAGCCACGGCCCCGCCCGTCGGCCGCCGGGCCCTTCCGGGTACACTGAGAGCACGCAATTGACTCCACGCGCTTAACTCCACGCGCTTGACAGAGGAGGCTTGGATGGCCAACGGCTTCACCGGAAAGATCCTCCACGTGGATCTCACCGCGAACAAGCATTGGGTAGAGGAGCCCAGCGAGGACTTCTACCGCAAGATCATGGGTGGCCGGGGGCTGGTTGCCCACTACCTGCTCACGCTGGTCCCGCGCGGCGCCGACGCGCTGTCGCCGGAGAACGTGGTGGTGTTCGCGCCAGGGGTGGTCACCGGCGCCTCCTTCTCCGGCCAGGGCCGCAACGGCGTGGGCGCCAAGAGCCCGCTGACCGGCGGCTTCGGCAACGCCGAGGCCGGCGGCTTCTGGGGCGCCGAGTGCAAGCGAGCCGGGTACGATGCCGTAGTCGTCCGCGGCAAGGCCGCGAAGCCGTCCTACCTGTGGATCCATGAGGGCGCCGTGGAGATCCGCGACGCCAAGAACGTCTGGGGCCTGGGCATCGGCGACGCGCAGGACAAGATGCGCGAGGAAGTTGGCGACAAGGGTGCCCGGACCGTCCTGATCGGCCAGGCCGGCGAGAACCTGGTTCGCTACGCGTGCGTGGTGAACGACATCACGCACTTCGCCGGGCGGACCGGCGTTGGCGCCGTGATGGGCTCCAAGAACTTCAAGGGCATCATCACCAAGGCCAAGGGCGCGCTCCCCGTGGCAGATGCCAAGCCCGGCCAGGAGCTGGGCAAGTGGATGACCCAGAACCTGAACCTCACCTGGAACTTCCACGATGTCGGAACGGCCGGCGGCCTGCGCGGCCTGTCGCTGGCGGGCGGCCTGCCCACTTTCAACTTCCAGGAAGGCTCGTTCGAGGGCAACGAGAAGATCACCGGCGAGACCATGCGCGACACCATCCTGGTGAAGCGCGACACCTGCTACGCCTGCGCCGTTCGCTGCAAGCGCGTGGTCGAGGTGACCGAGCCCGAGGATCTAAAGGTAGACCCGAAGTACGGCGGCCCGGAGTACGAGAGCCTGGGCGCGCTGGGCTCCAACTGCGGCATCGACGATCTGAAGGTTCTGGCCAAGGCCAACGAGCTCACCGCCATCTACGGCCTGGACACCATCTCCTGCGGCATGGCCATCTCCTGGGCCATGGAGTGCACGGAGAAGGGCCTGCTGAGCGCGGCCGACCTGGGCGGCGAGCAGTGCCGCTTTGGCCACTCCGAGGATCTGCTCAACGCGATCCACGCCATCGCCTTCCGCCGCGGCAAGCTGGGCAACCTGCTAGCCGAGGGCGTCAAGCGGGCCAGCGACCAGATCGGCCGCGGGACCGACGAGTACGCTCTGCACGTCAAGGGCCAGGAACTTCCCATGCACGAGCCGCGCATCAAGCACGCGCTGGGCATGGGCTACACCGTCTCCCCGACGGGCGCCTGCCACATGCACAACATGCACGACACCGCCTACACCGCGGACAACCCGGGCTTCGCCCGCATCCGCGAGTTCAAGAACTTCCAGCCGATCTCCGTCCACGGCTTCGACGAGAACAAGCTGGACCTGTTCGTGCACCACTCCACGTGGCGACACTTCCTGGACTCCGTGGGCCTCTGCCACTTCCTGCCGTACAGCCCATCGCAGGTCAACGCCGTGGTCAGCGGCATGACCGGCTGGGACACGGACATCTGGGAGCTGCTGGGCACCGGCAGGCGAGCCGCCACCATGGCGCGCCTGTTCAACATCCGTGAGGGATTCACGGACAAGGACGACGCGCTGCCCAAGCGGTTCTACCAGGAGTTCCGCAACCACAACTCGTCCACCGGCAAGCCGCTCGTGGAGTCAGAGGTGGACGCGGCACGCGTGGGCTACTACAAGGCCATGGGCTGGGACGAGCACGGCGTGCCCACCCGCGAGACGCTGGAGGAGCTGGGCCTGACCGAGTACGCCGGCGCGCTGGCCTAGGCCACGCGACGCTTCAAACCCAGAGGCGCCCGGCGGTGAACCGCCGGGCGCCTTTCACGTTTTCCAGCCGAGGCGCAGCTCAGCCGCCGGCAACCGGCGCGAACATCTCCACGCTGTCGCCGGGCTCCAGCGTCTCGCCCACCTTGGCCAGGCTGCCGTTGCGCGCGATCATCCAGACCTCGCCTTCCGGCACACCAAGATCGCGGAGCATCTGCGCAATGGTGGTGCCAGGCGCAAGCTCAATCGGCACGCCGGTCCTGGTGCGACCGAAGTGGACGGCGAGCTCGCCGCGTGGGAACAGGGTGATGGTCATTTTGGGGGTGGCCTGCTCGGTCTGGCTCACGGGACGAGCTCCATCTGCGCGACGGTCCCCCCGACCACCTCGACCTCGCCGAGCCGTCCGGCGCCCGCCGCGTGTTGCAGGCTGATAGCGTAGCGTCCCGAGGGGAGCGAAGGCACGCCAAAGAAGCCGCCGCCGTCCGTCTCACCCGAGACGAGCACCGGACCGGCGACCTCGACGCGGGCACCGTCCAGCCCGGGAGTGCGCAGCAGGAATCCCCCCGCGTTGGCGCCGACCTTCCACGCCATGGTCGGGACTGGCAGCCACGAGCCAAACGGGGGCTTGCCCCCATTGATGGAATTCGGTGTAGACAGAGATGTCCAGACGTCTGGTTCGCCGCCGACCGCGTCGCGACGAGGGGCCGCGTACGAATACAGGACCACGCCCGCGGCCCTGCCTCCGCGCGTACCCGCGCTCAGCGAACGGCGAATCTGGGCCACGCTGTCGGCCGCGCCGTTCATGTAGGCGCCGAGGCCCGATGCGACCTGGCGATCGTAAGCGTTTTCGCGCTGGAACTCCAGCCAGTTGTCCAACCAGGCGCCCTGGCCGGACGACTCGCGGAAGTAGTTCATGGGCACCGCCAGATCCAGGATGCCCTGCTCCAACCAGCCCCGCCAGTCCTGAAAGACGTTGGCGTAGGCGGCGGTGCGCTCCCAGTCGGCCCGCGAGCGCGGGCCCGCGCCCCAGGGGATTACGGCGGCGCTGACGCGGACGCTGGAGCGCTCAGCGTAAGCTTCGAGGTAGATCCGCCGCACGAGGGCGGTCACCTGGTCGCGGCGCCACTGCGACCACTGCGCGTCGTTGGGCTCCGGCCGCCCGGAGCGCCCGAAGCGCGCGTTGAATCGCTCGATGCTGGTGGGGTTGTAGCCCCACCTTCGATCGGACTCACCCTCAAAGTAGCGGATGCGGTCCAGGTGGATACCGTCCACGTCGTACTCCCGGACGATGGAGCGCACGATGTCCGCGGTGTAGCGCGCGGCATCAGGGTGGCCGGGATCGAGATAGTAAGAGTCACCCCAGGCCTGGCCGTCGTCGCGCAGGCTAATCCAGTTCTCGCGGCCCGGCGCGTTGGGTCCGTGCTGGGTGAAGGCGTGGACGCTGGATCTGGGGGAACGATCGCGGTCTCCCCAGATGGGCAGCGCCACGATCCAGGCGTGGATCTCCATGCGAGGCGTGCCGCCGTGGGCCTGCTGGATCAGGTAGTCCAATGGATCGAAGTCCGCCGCCAGCGAGCTGTCGTCAGCGCGCGGCTCGAGGGAGCGTGTGTAGAACGCGTCGCCCCGCCGCCGGATCTGCACGAACAGAGCATTGATGTTCGCCCGCCGCGCATCCGCCAGGAGGCGATCCGCCTGAGCGCGGGTCTTGAAACCGTCGTGATAGGCGTCTACCCACAGCCCGCGGAGCTCGCCCTGCACGGTGGCGGCGGAGACGTTACCACCGAAGAGCTGGGCGCTGACGGTGGCCGGATGTAGCGTGGAGGGGAGAAGGGTGACCGCGCAGATCAGCGCGGCGAGAAGCAGAGCTCGCAGTCTCAAGGCTGGGGGTGCCCCCGTGGCGGCCAGACGCGGCCGCGGATTGGCTGAATGGTGCCAGCATAGATAACGTGCTGTCCCGCGCACTGGTCGCGAGACGGGCAGAGTACGGGCCGTGACACCATTGATTTCCCGCCCTCGTGCGCCTAGACTACGGCACTTGATCCGCGTCGCTCGCTTTCTTGTCTTTCCTGGAGGGAGACGATCATGAGCACGTTCAGGCATTCGCGTCGTATGTTTCTCGGTGGCGCGCTGGGCGCCAGCATCGTCGGAGTTTTGACCGCGTGCGGCCAACAGCAGGCCGCGCCGTCCAAACCGTCCGAGTCCAAGCCGGCCGACGCCAAGCCGGCGGCGCCCGCCGCGGCCGCTCCAACCGCGGCGCCTGCCGCGAAGCCTGCCGCCGAGGCGAAACCGGCCCAGCAGGCCGCACCCGCCGCGGGCAAGGCCGGCGGCAACCTCACCTACGGCCTCTCCGCGGACCCGCCGAACCTCGATCCGCACGTTGATACGGGCGCGGCCGCGATGACCGTAAAGCAACTCGTCTACAACACCCTGGTCCGCTACAACGCGAAAGGCGAGATCATCCCGGACCTGGCCGAGTCGTGGACGACACCGGACGACAAGACATACGTCTTCAAGCTCCGCAAGGGCGCCAAGTTCCACGACGGCACGGAGCTCACCGCGGAGGACGTGAAGGCCTCCTACGCGCGGATCCTGGAGCCGAAGACCGGCGCCCGCCGCCGAGCCAACATGGTTGACATCAAAGAGGTGGTGGCGGACGACGCCAACACGGTGCGGCTGGTCCTGAACAAGCCGAATGCGCCGCTTATGGCCAACCTGGCCCGCCCGGAGGCGGCGATTCTCTCCAAGAAGTTCCTGGAGTCCAGCGGCGACCCGAACGTGAAGATGGTGGGCACCGGGCCGTTCAAACTGGCCTCCCGCGAGCCCGGCGTGAAGCTGATCCTGGAGAAGAACGCGGACTACTTCCGCTCCGGCCTGCCGAAGCTGGACAAGATCACGTTTGTCCCCTACCCGGACGAGAACACCCGAGTGACGGCCCTCAAGGCCGGCGACGTGGACATCATTGACTACCTGCCGTGGAAGGACACCGCGCCGCTCCAGGGCGACCCGAAGATCGACGTGCACCCGGGCGACGAATCGGCTTTCATGACGATCATCTACAACGTCCGCCAGAAGCCGTTCGACGATCCACGGGTGCGGCGGGCGTTTGGCTACGCCGTCAACAAGAAGAGCATCGTGGACGCCGTGTTCTACGGCCGCGGCTCGATCATGACGGGCGGGCTGATCCCCAAGAGCTCCTGGGCGTACGATGCCAGCCTGGAGAACACGTTCCCCTACGATCCCGAGAAGGCCAAGGCACTGCTCAAGGAGGCGGGCTACGGCGATGGGCTGAAGGTGAAGCTGCTCTCCACCTCACAATACGGCATGCATCAGGGTAGCGCCGAGATCGTGCAGAACGATCTGAAGAAAATCGGTGTTCAGGTGGACCTGGAGCTGTACGACTGGCCCACCACGGTGGACAAGTACAACAAGCAGGACTTCCAGTTCCGCATCCACGGTCTGGGGGCAGACATCCTGGATCCGGACTTCATGAGCGTGTTCTTCTACAAGGACACGTCGCACAACAAGTCCAGCGGCTTCAGCGACCCGCAGCTCGACACGATGTTCGAGGAAGCCCGCGCCACGGCCGACCAGGCCAAGCGAAAGGCGATGTACGCGCAGATCGAGCGCCGGATCATGGATGCGTCGCCGTTCACCTACCTGGCATGGCGCGAGCAGTCAGAGGCTACCAACAAGAAGGTGAAGGGCTACCAGCACTTCCCGGCCGGCCTGTTTGCCATCTCCAGCCTCTCGCTGGAGGAGGTGACCATTGACGGCTAGGCTCACGGCGAGGCCCGCCTCGTGAGCCACTGAGGTCAGGGGGGTGACTCGCTACGTCCTGCGGCGGGTGATCCAGGCGTTCGTCCTGGTCTTCGCCGTGGCTACATTGATCGCGGTGGTCGTCCGGGTGATCCCGGGCGACCCCGTGGCCATGCTGCTGGGTGAGGAGCAGGCTGGCCAGGAGCGGGGCCAGCTTCTCCGTGAGGAGCTGGGGCTGGACAAGCCGGTCCTGGTGCAGTACCTATCCTGGCTGGGCCGGCTGGCCCAGGGCGATCTCTCCAAGAGCATCATCAGCAAGCGACCGATTGGACCGGACCTGGCCACGCGGCTGCCCCGCACGCTGGAGCTCACCGTGGCGGCGGTGGTGATTGGGTCGCTGATCGGCATCCCGTTTGGCGTGTTCGCGGCGGTGAACCGCAACAGGATCGGTGATTACGTCGTGTCCGTGGTGGCCTTGCTGGGGCTTTCTTCACCGGTGTTCGTGCTGGGGACCCTGATGGTCCTGGTGTTCGGGCTCTGGCTGCGTTGGTTTCCCGCGACCGGCTTCGTGGAATTCTCGCAGGACCCGGTAGCGCATTTGAATCGACTGCTCCTGCCGGCGGTGACGCTGGGCATCGGCATGGCCGGCGTGATCGCGCGGATGTCGCGCTCGTCGATGCTGGAAGTGCTGGGCGAGGACTACCTCCGCACGGCGCGCGCCGCGGGCCACCGCGAGCGTGTGGTGCTGGTGCGGCACGCGCTGCCCAATGCGCTGATACCGGTGGTTGGGCTGGTGGGAATCCAGATGGGCGTGCTGCTGGGGGGGAGCGTGATCGTGGAGTACATCTTCAACTGGCCTGGGCTCAGCACGTTCCTGCTCCAGGGCATCGCCCAGCGCGACTACCCCGTGGTTCAGGCGGTGGTGCTAGTGGTGTCTACGCTGTTCGTGCTGCTAAATCTGCTGACGGATCTGTCCTACGGGGTTCTGGATCCCAGGATCCGCTATGAGTAGCGCCGCCGCGGCGCTGGACGCGACGGCGCCCGTCGCCCGAGCGCGCCCCAACCGCGTCCTGGCGGTCGTGCTGCGGCCGCGGATCGCCGGACCACTGGCGTTCATCGTGCTGGTTTCGGTGCTCTCACTGCTGGCACCGGTCCTCGCGCCGATGGATCCGGTGGAGATGAATCCGGGCCAGAAGCTCCAGCCGCCGGGCGTGGACACGGTGCTGGGGACAGACGAGTTTGGCCGAGACATCCTGAGCCGGCTGCTGTACGGCGGTCGGGTGTCGCTGGTGGTGGCGATCTGCGCGGTGATCATCGCTGACGTGTTCGGCATCCTGTTCGGGATGGTGGGCGGGTACTTCGGCGGCACCTGGGAGATGGTGACGATGCGGGCGGTGGACGTGCTACTCAGCATCCCGCCGATCCTGCTGGCGATCGCGGTGGTGGCGTTCCTGGGCTCCAGCCTGACCAACCTGATCCTGGTGACCGGCATCCTGTTCATGCCGCGCTCGGCGCGCATCGTACACGGCTCCACGCTAAGCGTCCGCCAGCGCGAGTTCATCACCGCCGCCCGCGTGGTCGGCGCGGGGGCGCCGCGCATTCTGATGCGCGGCATCCTGCCGAACATCCTGGCGCCCATCATCGTACAGGCCAGCGTCAGTCTGGGCTTCGCGATCCTCCTGGAGTCCGGCCTGGCGTTCCTGGGCCTGGGCGCTCCGCCGCCAACGCCATCCTGGGGCGGCATGATCGGCGCGGGCCGTGGATTCATGCAGATCTCGGCCTGGCTGGTATTCTGGCCAGCGCTGGTGATCTGGACGACGATCCTGGCCTTCAACATCCTGGGCGACGGCCTCCGGGACGCGCTGGACCCGCGGTTGCGAGGCTAGCACGGTGGGGACGAGTCCGCAGCTCGTGAAGCAGTCACGCTCTCGTAACCACTGGACGGTGCCGTGATCGACAAGCCGTTCGACACGGCCACGCGGCAACTGATCGAGTCAGATCCGGCGGCCTGGCTGCGACTTTCGGGACTCCAGGTAGGCGACGACGTCACGATCGTGGACTCCGACGTATCCACCGCGATCGCGATGGTGGACAAAGTGGTCCGCGTGAACGCGCCGCGTCCCTGGCTGGCGCACATCGAGGTCCAGACCGGCCGCGATCGACGGCTCCTGGACCGCCTGGTGCTCTACTACGGCCTGCTAAACCACCGCCACCAACTGCCCACCCGTAGCCTCATCGTCCTGGCGCGACCCGCCGCGGATGGTCCTGAGCTAGACGGCCACCTCAAACATGCGGACGTACACGACAGCGACGGCGGGCCTCGCCTGACGCTGAGGTACGACGTGCTGCGGATCTGGCAGCACCCGGTGCAGAGCCTGTTGACCGGTCGCCTGGCCACCCTGCCGCTGGCGCCGCTGGCGGATCTAGGGGACCTGGGTCCAGATGGCGTGATCCGGTCGATGGCGGGACGGCTGGAGCGGGACGCCGCGCCGGACGATCGCGTAACACTGTGGACAGCGACGTACCTGCTCCTAGGCCTGCGGTACAATGCAACGGAGTCGGTTGAGCTGCTGAAGGGGGTTCGCGAAATGCGCGACTCGGCGACATACCAGGCGATTCTCGAAGAAGGCCGAAGCGAAGGCCTGTCTCAAGGCCTGTCACAGGGTCTGTCTCAAGGCCTGTCTCAGGGTCTGTCTCAAGGCCTGTCTCAGGGTCTGTCCGAAGGACTAGCGAAAGGCCTATCCGAGGGCGTGCGCCAGGGCGAGTCCCGAGGTCGGATCGATGAGGCGCAGCGGCTACTCCTGCGGGTGGGAGCGCGGCGATTCGGCGCCCCCAGCACGCATGTGGGCGCGGCGATCATCTCGATCGACGATCTGACGGTTCTCGAGGACCTGGTGGGACGGATTCTGGACGTTTCGACCTGGGACGAACTGCTGGCCTAAGCTACGGCTAGCGGGCCAGCGAGGCTCGGCGCACGACCTCGGTTCCATTTCCGGTGGCGATCATACGGGCGCGTTCAGGAATGTCCACTTGGAATGGCCACGGCAAGACCGGGGCTTTCTGGATTCCGGACGAGGGCGACGAGCCTCGGCGCCTCATCCTCGCCATGACACGACCAACAACTCGCCGGGCCGAACCCACTGGAGATGAGCCCGGGGCCGTCAGTCCGCCGGACGGAGGAATAGGTCCCTCGTGCCTCGGGACGACGGCCCGGTTAGCGGTGGATTGGTGTTCCGCACTGCAGCTTAGCGGGGATCAAGTAGGCGGCTGGCCGGACTCCAGCACGAGCCGGCGGTAGTAGTCTCGATGCCGCTGCTGGGCAGTCCGGTAGACCGCGTGACGCCGCGGGTCCGGCTGGTAGACCCGGCCGGTGCGGGTGGGGAGCGTCGCGACGTCGGGCACTACGCCTAGCTGCTCCAGCGCGAGCAGCGCGGCGCCGCGGCTGGAGCCCTCGGCCTCGCTGGAGACCGCGATGGGCGTGCCCAGCGCGTCCGCCATCATCTGCACCCAGGCGGGCGAGCGGGTCAGCGCACCGCCGGTGGCTACTACCTGGCGGGCGTCGGGCACCTCGCGGCTGATGATCTCGTGAAGGAGCGCGAACCGCAGAGCGACGGCCTCAAGGCCGGCGCGGAGGATATCGATAGGGCGAGTGGCGAGCGTCATGCCGAGGATGGCGGCGCGGGCATTTGGCGCGTAGCCAGGGGCTCGCTCCCCGGCCAGGAACGGGAGCACGGTCAGGCCATGGCCATCCGGCTCCATCGCGGCAAGGGCGCGCTCGCATTCGGCCACGGTGCCGAGGCGCAGCGAGTCGCGCAGCCAGGCGAACAGGTTGCCGCCGTTGGTGAGCGCGCCGCCGATAACGAACCGCCGGCCGTCGATTCGGTAGCACCAGGAGCCCTCAGGAATAGTGACCGAGTCGGCCGCCCAGGCGACCCGCATGGCGCCGGAGGTGCCCACCATGAGCGCGACGCGGTCCCGCGTCACACAGCCACTACCGACGTTGCTGCAGGCGCCATCACCCACCGCCGGGTACCACGGCACGCTGGCCAGCCCGGGCCAGCGCCAGCAGAACGGCTCGCGGAGGCCGCTCGACGGCTCGTTCAGGTCGATCAGGGGCCCCAGGTGTTCCTCGCTGATGGGCAGCGCATCGATCACCCCCTGGTCCCAGGTCCGCTTGTTTTGATCCAGCAGGCCGGTACCGGAGGCCATAGAGATGCTGCAGCCGGCCTGGCCAAAGAGGTGACCATACAGGTACTCGCCAAACGAGACCCACCGGGCCGTGGCCTGGAAGGCGGCGGGGGAGACTCGGCTCAGCCAGAGCAGCTTGGCGGGAAGGTAGCTCCAGTGCAGCACGCAGCCGGTGCGCGCGTGGGTCTCCACGGGGTCCAGGCGCTCGCGCAGCGTGGGCATGGCTTCACGGCTACGCGAGTCCGCCCAGAGGTAGAGCGGTGTTGTGGGTCGCCAGCGGTCGTCCACACCCAGGGCGCTATGCCAGAACGTGGACATGGCCACGCCGGCGATGGACAGCCCCGCGGCCTCAGCCTGGGCCAGCGCCTCGTCCAGCACGGCGCTGGTGCGCTCCATGAGGTCGTCCGGCGCCATCTCCGCGCCCCCGTCGATGGTCGTGGTGAGGCTGGTGGCTCGCTGCGCCACTACCCCGCGAACCTGGCGTCCGCGGGCATCGAACAGGAGTACGCGGACAGACGTGGTGCCCACGTCTATAGAAGCCACGATGGGACCGCGCGCTCGGGACGGGGCGACGGTGGCCACTCAGTGCCCGCCGCTGGCCGAGGCGGCCATGGGCCGCGTGGCGGAGCCGGTGTCCGGCCGGAACAGGTAGCGCAGGCTGGCCGGCACGATGGTGATTGCGCCCAACGCCCCGAAAACGGTGATGGCGATCTGCGGACCCAGCGCCCCAGCCAGGGCGCCCAGCCCCAGCGTCCCGAGAGGCTGCATACCGATGCAGAACGAGAGAATGCCAAGTACGCGGCCGCGGGCGCGGTCCGGCGCGCACAGCAGCACCAGCACGCTCTGCATGCTGCCGAACCCGCACTCCGCCATACCAACCACGAACTGGATCGCCAGGGTGAGTCCGTACCAGGGGGAGGTGGCCATCCCAATAATCAGCACCGCCACGCAAATGGCGCCGCCGGCGAAGAGCTCCCGCTGGCGGTTGAAGCCACGACGGGAGCCAACCGCCAACGCGAGTATCAAGGCGCCGGCACCGTCCGCGGCCACGAGCAGCCCCAGGAGCTCCGGACCAACGTGCAGTACCTCGCGCGCCAGGACCGGCAGAAGCTGCTGGTAGGGAAACGCCAGCAAGTTTGCGAACGCGGTGACGACGAGCACGCCCATGATGGTGGGGTGCAGGCGCGACTCGCGGATTCCGGACGCCAGACTCGCCAGGATGGATTCGGAGCTGCCGGTCGGCGGCAGCGCCGTTCTGGACGCCAGCAGGACCATCAACCCCAGCGAGCAGGCGTAGAACACCGCCATCAGCCCGTAGCACCCCAGCGCGCCACCCAGCCCCAGCAGGGTCCCGGCGATGACCGGACCTACGATCTTGGTGCCCTGCATGGACATGGTCTCTAGCGAGAATGCGTTTGACAGCCGCTGCCTCCCCACCACCGTGTACAGCACCGTACGGCGGGCGGGGAAGTCGAACGCCCAGGCGATGCCCAGCAGGCCCTCGAGGCCGATCAGGATGGGCAGTTGGGCGCCACCGACCCAGAAGCTGAACGCCAGGGTGCTGGCGGCCGCCAGGTACAGACACTGAGTCACGATCAGCAGCTTGCCGCGCGGAACGCGATCCGCCACGATGCCAGCGATGGGCCCAACCAGCATCATGGGCGCATTCCGACAGAACGCGGCGACGGCCACCCACTCCGGCGAGCCGGTCATGTCAAACACAAGCCAGCCCAGCACCACGAAGCTCATCCAGCGGGCCGTGTTGACACAGAGGCCGGCGGTCCAGAGCACACGGTAGCGAGGATCCGAGGCTGCATCGAAGAGCGCGAATCGCGATGCGCCGGGCTGCTCCGACCGTGCGCCGGGTTCAGGCAACGTCAACACTCCACGCCGAGTCGGAGCATGGTACCGGACTGAGCGGAGCGCCCGGGCGGCTACCGCTGGATGGGCCGACGGCCGGGACCGCTGTTGGCCGTGGCCACTGACGTGTACTCCAGGTGTGGCCGGTCGTCGCTGATGACCGGCCCCTCGCCCAGATAGGCCTCCAGACTCGCACGGTCCATCACGTACAGCTTCCGTACGTCGTCGGCATTGCGCAGGTTGACCTGCGCCAGGGAGGCCTGAGTGAGGGGGAAGGAGAGCTTGCGCTCCAGCCAGGGCAGGGCGGGATCAATTGGCCGATCGGACCCGGCCAGCAGGCTGCCGTCGAACCAGAGGCTCACGTGGGGAAACGCCCGTACGAACGTGCGCATGAGCATCTTGAGCTCCGGCTCAGGCAGGTCGCGGTTGACCCATTGCACCATCACTCCGCCGGGTTTGAGAGCCGCGCGGGCCAGCGCGTAATACTCAGTGGAGTAGAGGTTCGTCGCGCCCGCGTGGGTAGGCCAGATGGCGTCCGCGGTGATGACGTCGAACTTCCGATCGGTCACCAGGAGGAAGTTCCGTCCGTCGTCCACGATGGTCTGGACGTTTGGCTGCTCGGTGACGGCGTAGTTCACATCGCGGAACCAGCCGGCGCCCTCGATCACACCGCCGGAAAGCTCCACAACCGTGACGCGCGCACCCTCGTAGCGGGTGGTGGCACCCGCGGTAGCGCCGCCGCCCAGGCCCACCACCAGCACGTCGCGCGGCGCAGGGTGGAGGAGCATGGGGAGGTGGCCCAGCATGCGGTGGAAGAAGACCATCCAGTCCGCCGTGTTTGCCTGGTGGTGCCGGTTCAGGTACATAGCCAGATTGCGGTCGCGCTCGCGGGTCACGGTCACCGTGGTCTCCAGCCCGTCCGCCGTCCACACGATGCGCTCGCCCGGGAATCTTCCCTGGAACAGGTCACGATAGGTCGGAAGGGCGGTGAGCACCAGCGCGGCGAACGCGGCCGTGAGGGCGGCGGCCGCGCCAACGCGGCGACTGAGGGCACCCCCCGTCACGGCGATCATCACTAGCGCCGCAGCCAGGTTCACACCCGCCACGGCCAGAAGCGTCCAGAGGGTGCCGATGCGTGGAATAAGCGCGAAGCCGGCCACCAACGCGCCGAAGATGGCGCCGCAGACGTTCGCGGCATACACCGATCCGAGCCGACTGCCGACGTTCTCCGAACCTCCGGAGTACAGCGCCACACCGAGCGGGAACGTGATCCCGAGCACGAGCGCGGGCGGGAACATGGCGCAAAAGGCGAGCGCCGCCATGGCGGCGACTCCAGGCTCGCCGCCGCCGGTGACGATGGCGGTGGCTCGATCAAGCTGGCCTAGCAGGATGAGGCCGGCCACGGAGAGGACGGCAACCAGCGCCTGCAGCCCGCCGAACGCTAGCGGGCCAAGTCGGCCCGTCCTGATCAAGGGCGCGACGAGTGCACTGCCCGCGGCGATGCCCGCGAGGAACGCCGCCAACATGACCGTGAACGCGGCGGTAGTGGTCTCCAAGAAGAGCACCAGGAGCCTGGTCCAGACCACCTCATAGGCCAGCGAGCAGAAGCCGGAGACGGCGAGGACCGCGGGCATCAGCGCCGTCACCTGGCGGGGCACAGTGAGGCCGGGAGCGTCGCGCACGGGCTCACGGAGTCCATCGACGGTCGCCCTGGTCTCGGCGGCAAACGATCGGCTGAAAGCCAGGGCTACGACGCCGGCGGCCACGTTCAGCAACGCAGCCACGCCGATCGACGCCGCGATCCCGATGGCGCCGATCAGGTAGAAGCCGGCCACGGTGGCCCCAGCGAGCGCACCGAACGTGTTCACGGCGTACAAGACCGCGACGCTGGTCCCTTGCCCCTCAACACCCCGGTACCGCGTGGCCGCGGCGCGCGTGATGAACGGGAAACTCGCGCCCATCAACGCCGTAGGGACGAGCAGGACGGCCACGGCCAGGATGAACCGAACGATCGGCGCCAGGTCTGGTCCAACGCTCGCGTGTGCCAGGCGATACACGTCCTGGAGCCAGCCGAACAGCCACGGCGTGACGAAGCCGGATACTCCGATCAACACCTCTACGCGGCCATAGTCACGCAGGGGGTTGCGTGACCGATCAGCCAGCCGACCGGCGACGAACCCGCCCAAGGCGAGACCGCCCATGAAGGCCGCCAGGACGGTGGCCGTGGCGTACGTACTGACGCCGAAGACCAGGGCCAGCATGCGCTGCCACAGCACCTGGTAGACCAGCCCGCTGGCCCCGGACAGGAGGTAGATCCCCGCCAGCAGCCACGGCGCCCAGGCCAGTAGACGCCTGCCAGAGACGACCGCGCTATTCGCGAGCGCCAGGGAGCCGCTACTCACGTGGTGGTTTTGCGCGCGGTGTAGACGAACGCGGGCGGGAAGTTCCGGGGCTCAAACCCGTACCGTACGTTCCCGAACACGTCGATCAGCAGGGGGCGGAGGTAGCGCGAGTACTGATACCCCACGAACAGGCCGCCCGGAGCCAGCGATTCGCGGACAGCCACGAGGATCGAGCGCGTGACCTCGCGGGGCAGCAGGCTGTAGGGGATGCCGGACACCACCACATCCGCGCCGTCCCAGCCCACCTCTTGACACTCCCGCAGCAGGTGCTCGGCGGACGCGTGCCGCGCGTAGAGCCGCGCGTCGCCGAAGCGTTGGTCCAGGTAGTGCACCCAGCCCGCGTTCGTGTCCAGCGCCAGCAGACCGCTGCCGGGCGCCAGGTGATCCAGAATGGGCCCCGTGAAGACACCGTTGCCGGGCCCAAGCTCGCACACGCGGTGGGCGGACGCAAAGTCGATCTGGTTCAGGATGGCGCGCACCAGAAAGCGCGAACTGGGCGTCACGGAGCCCATCGCGCGTGGGTTCCGGACCCACTGCCAGAGGAAGCCAGCCCGGCTGCCGACGGCGCTCACGGCACTCGATCCTCTAGCCTGCACACATCCGGCTCCCGAGTATACCAGGGTCCCATTCGCGGCGAGACGGTACACCGAGGCGCCTTGCCACGGAGAGTTCCTTGACGAACTTGTGACGCGATCGTTACCTTTACGCTGCCGCTGGGTGCAGTTGTGAGTTGCCCGCCGACTGGCGAGTGACGAATGAGGGCAGCCTCGCGGTCGGTTTGCGCGGAATTATTCGCGCCAACCGGTCCCTGCGACTCGCGCAAGCGCGGAGCTCACTGGGGAGCAGGCGCACCGCGGTCCCGTCCCGAACGTCAACGTTTCTGCGCCTACGGAGAACAATACACCCGATGAGCCGCCATGTCCGCTGAGCTCGAGATCGCCGCTCCCCAAACGATGCAGGAGGTCACCTGCAACCTCTGCCATAGCGCGGAGTACACCACGCTGTATCCGATGGCCGAGCGCCGCAACGGCCACGGGAATCCCGGCGACATCTATGCCTGCACCAGCACCGCGTTTGGCCTGTGCGGCCCGATTGTGAAGTGTAAGCGCTGCGGGCTGGTGTACCAGAACCCGATTCCCTCGCACGAAGAGATCATCGACGCCTACGACCAGGTGGTGGACCAGCGCTACGAAGAGGAGCGCGCGGGGCGGCTGGACACGTTTGCCCGAGACCTGGCCGGCGTGGAGCGGCACGAGCGGCCCGGAAGGCTGCTTGACGTGGGTTGCCACCTGGGACTGTTCCTCGAGGTGGCACGCGAGCGGGGCTGGCAGACCACTGGCGTGGAGCCGAGCCGCTGGTCCGTGGAGCGGGCCCGCCAGGCGGGCCTGGACGTGCGCCATGGCACGCTTGACAGCGTGAGCTTCCCGTCTGAGTCGTTCGATGTGGTCACCATGTGGGACGTGATCGAGCACTTCGTAGACCCGCTGGCGGAGCTCAAGCGGACGCACCGACTGCTGCGTCCCGACGGACTCCTGGCCGTCTGCACGATGAACGTGGACGCGCTGTTCCCGCGGATCGCCCGCGCGCGCTGGCCGTGGTACATGCAGATGCATCTGGTGTACTTCTCGCGCCGCACGCTCCACAACATGCTGGCAAAGGCCGGGTTCCGGGTGGTTGAGATGACGCCGCACAAGCGCGTCGTTCGCCTCTCCTACCTTGTCTCGCGGATGGAGCCGTACTGCAAGCCCGCGTATCAGGCGCTGGACCGAGCTGTGCGGATGGCCGGCCAGGCGGACAGACTGGTGCCCGTGGACCTGGGCGACATCTTCGTCACATTCGCGCGCAAGATCGGCTGAGCGCGGGCCGGAGCGCTACAACGTAGGGTGGCCATCACCCCCGCGCAATCCGTAGCACCCCCATCAGTTGAACGGATCAACGTGAGCGCCGCGGCCGGGCGCGGAGACGGCGTGGCCGCGTGGGCTCGGCTCGTCGCGCTGATGGCGGTGGCTGGCGCGACCGAGCTCGTCTACGTGGCGCTTTGGCCCCTCTCCTACCTGCTCACGCAGGGTCTGGATTTCACGACCGAGTACGTGACGCAGTACCCGTGGGTGTGGGCACGCCACCAGGAGCTGCGGGCGATCTTTGACCTGCTGTGGCCGGCGGCATCGCAAGAACTGGGGCCCGCCGTGGACCTGCTGATGGGCCTCTTTGGTGCCGCGTTCGTGCTGTACCTGGCGGGTTTCGCCCTCGTCTCACGGGGACTCCCGAGGCACGTGGGCCCAGGAGTGCTGATGGGATGCCTCCTCGGGTTCCAGGCCACGCTGTTCCTGATGCCGGGCCTGTTCACCACGGATCTGTTCTCGTACGTGGCGTACGGGCAGATCGCGGGGGCCAACCGAGCAAATCCCTTCATCTATCCGCCGGCCTACTTTGCGCACGAGCGGGTGGTGGGGTGGATCCACCCCCTCTGGCACTTCGCGCCGTCCATCTACGGTCCGGCCTGGGTGGACGTGTCGGCAGCGGTCTCGGAGGCAACCACCGCCTGGTCCACGGTGGACCAGGTACTCGCGTACAAACTCATCGTCAACGTCAGCCACCTTCTGGGGATCGCCGCCCTCGCGTACGCGGTCCAGCGTCTCCGCCCAGGCGCGGCGCTGGCATCGGTGTACGTGTGGGCGTGGAACCCGCTGGTGCTGTTTGAGTTCGGGGGCAATGGCCACAACGACGCGGTGATGGTGGCGCTGGCGCTGGCAGGATTCGCGCTCTTCGCGGCGGGTGCGCCGCTGCCGGGCGTGCTTCCGGTGGCGCTCTCCGTGCTGGTGAAGATGTCCACGGTCCTGCTCCTGCCGTTCTACGTGATGGGCTACGCGCGAAGCGGCAGGGGCCTGCTCTCCTTCCTTTCGCGGGGCACCGCTGCAGCTCTGCTCGTGGTGGCGCTGGCGGTTGGCCTGTACTACCCGTGGTGGGAAGGAGTGGAGACAGTGGGCCCGATCGTCAACTGGACCCAGGGGCCCATGTACAACAACTACCTGCCGGACATCCTGGCTCGCTACGTGGCGGCCAACTACGTGCTAGGGCCAGACCAGCCGGACCCCGTGCTCGCGCTGGAGCAGACCCGCGAACAGACCAAGCTCATTGCTAAGGCGGCCCTGGCAGCGCTCTGCGTGATCGAGCTGGCGTTCGCCAGCACGGCAACGCGGGCGGCCGCCGCCGGCGCCCGGGTGATGCTGGTGTTTCTCCTGGTCGTGAACACCTGGGTGCTGCCCTGGTACTTCACCTGGTCCCTCGCACTGGGTGCGGTGGTCGGCTGGCAATCGCTGTTGACCAAGACGATCGTGGGCTTCAGCGCCTCGGCGATGTTGGTGATGTACTACAAGCACTTCTGGCATCCGTACATGGCAGACACCACCTACATCCTGTACGTGCTTCCATTGCTCATCCCCATCGTTGGCATCGCGATGGGCGGCCTGCGCACTGCAATCACGCCGCGTCGGGCATCAGCAAGCCCCGGGTTGACGTAGCGGCCGCGCAGAATCAGCCGACACTGTCACGCGAATCCGCAAATGCTCGATACTACAGCCCATGCGGACTGAGCTGGGGGGAGCGCGGGCATGAGCGGCACGGGCGCCCGCTTTGCCGGTCCGCGCCGACGGCTACCGTCCCAGGGCTGCGAGCACGAGCTGGAGCTGTCCCGCCTACGAGATCAGCTCAGCGCCGCCCAGAGCCACGTTCGTACGCTGGAGGCGGCCCAGGCCCAGCTCGAGCTGTACGCTGAGGACCTGCAGCGGACGTTCTCCGAGCTGCGACGTCAGCTTTCCAACATGAGCGCGCTGCACGAGCTTAGCACGATGATCGGCGCGGTGCTGGAGCCAGGAGAAGTCATGACGCGGGCGCTCATCGGCCTCAGAGGGCTGGTGGCCGTAGACGCGGCCTGTATCTACCGACTAGAGGGCGAGACCGCCCGACGCCACCCGGCGCGGGGCGCGCCGAGGCAGCTCCCGCCCGCGCGGCTGATGCTGGACGACGGCCCCGTGGGCCGGATGCTCACGAACGCGCAGCCCGATCGGGAGCTTCATCCAGAAGGGCTGCTGCTGATTCCCCTGCTGGCCAGTGGGCAGGTTGTCGGCGTGCTCTATCTCACGCGACGCACCCAGCCGGAGTTCGCCGAAGACGAGATCCAGCTCATCGAGCTCGTGGCTGCTGAGGCGGCGGCGGCGCTCCAGAACGCGACGTTGTACCAGCAGACCCAGCACCTGGCGACGACCGATCCCCTGACGGAGCTGCACAACTACCGCCACTTCCGAGGGATGCTGGATATGGAGATCGCGCGAGCCCGTCGCCTGGAGTACCCGCTGGGGCTGCTGGTGGTTGACGCGGACGACTTCAAACGGGTGAACGATACGCACGGGCACCCGGTGGGCGATCTCGTGCTCCGTGGGATTGCCTCGGTGCTCCGCCGAAGCCTCCGCAGGACTGACGTGATAGCGCGGTACGGCGGCGAGGAGTTCATCATTGCGCTGCCGGGCCTGGGCAATGAGGGCGTGCAGGCGGTGGGTGAGAAGCTGCGGCGCGCAGTGCGCGGCATGTCATCCCCCCGGGCTCCCGGAGGAGAGGCTATCCGGACTACGATAAGCGTGGGCGGTGTCTCCGCGGCGTGTGATCAGCTAGACGCGGAGGGCATGCTGCGTCTGGCCGATGCCGCCCTGTACGCCGCAAAACGGCAGGGCAAAGACCGAGTGCACATTGAGACGGGGGAGTAGTCGATAATGAGCGGCGGCAGTTTGGTATGACGCGACACAAGATCCTGTTGGCCGATGACGACGAGGGGCTTCTGCGCCTGGTGGGGACGACGTTGGGCACGGATGACTTTGACGTGATCACCGCGTCCGATGGTGAGGCAGCGATCAGCGCCGCGCGAGCGGAGCACCCTGAGCTCATCTTGCTGGACATCAATATGCCCGGCCTCGATGGGCTGGAGGTCTGCCGCCTGCTGAAGCGAGATCCCGCCACGTCAGCCATCAAGATCGTGATGCTCACGGCCAGCGGCGCAGAGCAGGATCGCAGCCGAGCGGTGGACGCGCAGGCGGACGACTACTTTGTGAAGCCCTTCAGCCCGGTGGCGTTGCTGGACAAGGTCTACGCCCTGCTGAGCTGAGCCACGCCATGTGGCCCGAGTCACCGCTCCTCTCGCCGACCGGTCTGGGTCTGGCATTTGCCTGGAACGTCACCGCCCTGGCCAGCCTGCAGCTCACCGTGCGGCTGATCCGGGCGTTCTCGCTGGCGCGGACGGCGTTGGCGGGCGCCTGGCTCACGACCGTCTCGGTGCCCGTGGCCTTCGGCTTCTCCGCAATGTTGCAGGCCGATCCGCGGTGGCTGCCGCTGGGCATGGCGACGGTGGGCGTGGCCGGCTACGTGGTTGCGCGGCGAGTGTTGAGGATTCGTCGGCAGCGCGGGGCGGTCGTGGCCGCGGTGGGCACGGCGATCCTGTGCGGGCCGTGGACGGCTCTGCTGGTGCAGCCGCCGCGCTGAAAAACAGGGACGGCTCTAGCTGTCCTGCTGCAGGGTCTCCGTGGCGCGCTCCACGGCGCGGCGCATGGTGGAGACCTCTCCCCGCCCAACGGCACGCTGGGCGTACCGCACGGACTCGAACAGGGAGGTGAGCGTCTCCACCGCTTCGTTGGCGCGCGGTCGCTCCGTTCCCACGCGGTCCCCCAACTCGGCCGGAGTCTCGTTCACTCGCCGAGGGAGTCCGGCCCGGCGGGCGGCCAACAGGAACTTCCCGTAGAGCTCCAGGATCCCCAATTGTTCGCGGGTACTGGGCCGGGAGCCGTCGACCGCGGCGGTCCGCGCACCGCTCTGCCCGGCGCTCTTGCGCCATCCAAACAGCCGCCTCAGAAAGTCCCACAGCCAGCCTCGCCAGGTCACGGACTCGCGGATGGACGGCGACGGATCGCGCTTGTCATCCTCCAGCCGGACGCGGCGCAGCGCCCGCGCGCCCATCTTGATCAGGCGGACCGCGGCAAACGCCAGGATCGTCACAATCAGCAGGTCCGCGAGGCGAGCGCCGAGCCAGAACACCCAGGGTGGTAGCTCGAAGACTCCGGTGGGTCGGGGCGCGGGAGGAGGCGGGGCGGCCGAGGGCGGCGCGTCCAGGCTGGTGCCCCCGGTTAGCCAGGTAGCTCCGGGGATGAGGCTAAACAGGCCGGCGATGGCGCTGCCGATGGAGGCGATGAGCCACTGCACCTGGCTGGCCATGAGCGTCAGCAGGTCTGGCGTGACCAGGGACGTGACGACGACCGCGCCGATCAGGAGCAACGCGACCAGGATACCCACCTGACCCAGCCAGGACGCGCCGATCGGGCCGCCACGCTCGTGCCGCTCGATACGCCGGGCCACGCCAAGGCCAAGCAGCCCAATCGCGAAGAAGCAGACCGCTGGGATGACCCCGGCGTCCGGTGACCCGAGGTGGTAGAGCCCGAGGCCGATCACCAGCAGCACGCAACCGGTCTCAAACGCGCGCTCCACGGCCGCGGCGTCTGGCTCATCTTCGCCGATGAACCAGCCACGCCAGAACAGCGCCACTCCCATGCACAGGCCCATCCACCAGGTGGAGCCGAACAGCGGCAAGTGCAGCTGGAGCACGGCTAGATCCACGGCGCCGGCGGACAGGCCCACCGCCACACCCCAGCGGAACAGGTCGTACCAGCGGTGGAACCGCCACTCCGCGGGCGACATCCTGACCGTCACGATCCCCAGGGGCGCGAGCACCACGACGAACGGCGAAACGGGCGGCGGAGCACCGGTCATGAGCCAGAGGACGCTCAGCAGCACGCAGAGCCAGCTCAGCTCCATGGCCAGGAACAGCCAGCTCACCACGGCTGGATTGGCTCCGCGAGCACTGCCGAGATGTCGTTCGACCGGCCGATCTCGAAGACCTCGATGCCTTCCTCGATCTCCAGAGGATCGACGGAGGCGTGCAGTACGGCGACCGGCAAGCCCCGCCGACGGGCGTTGGAGAGCTCGGCGCGGAGCTCGTCATCCACGCGCGCCACGGCCACGGCCAGCGATGCCCCACCAGGCACGCGCCAGGCGGAGCCCTCAAGCACGCTGGCCAGCGGCCTGCCCCGGCGAGGCTGGACCACGGCGAGAAGCTCCAGGATGTCTCGGAGATGGTCGGTGCCGCCACCGCTGGGGAGATAGGTGGGCTCCTCACCACTGATGCCTAGCGAGACGCGCCCGCCCCGCTCTACCGCCGCGTTGGCCAGCGAGGCCACCGCGCTCACGACGCGCTCAAACAACGCGTCGCGGTAGATCACCCAGGAGTGGTCAAAGTCGTCCACGCCCAGATAGAGCGCTAGCTGGAGCTGGGCGGTGCGCTCCATCACCTTGACCTGGAGCGTGGGGCGACGGGCACTGGCCTTCCAGTGGATCCGGCGCTGCGGATCCCCCGGGCGGTAGTCACGCACGCCGATGGTGCGGATGGGATCATCGACGCGGACGGTGGGCATGAGCAGATCGCCGCCGGGGAGGCGCGACCGCAGGCCGAGTGTCTCCAGGGGCACGATCTCCGGGTACACCAGGAGCGCACATTGCAGGGGAATGCTGCGCCGGCGCGGGAACAGACGCAGCGGGTCCGCGACCGTCAACCAGATCAGCGGTACGTCATAGCGCCCGCGGTACCGGCACCTGAGCTGCCAGGTCCACGAGGCGGCCTGAAACGGCAGGAGTGAGGTGAGCACCGCGATGACACGGTGATCGGTCTCGAGCGCGCGGCGCGTAATGGCCTCCACCGGGTGGAGTCTGGGCGGGATGAGAATCTCACCCTCCAGCCAGCCCAGCGGAATGGGCCAGGCATTCTCCACCGTCATCACCAGATTCACGACGTCGCCGGGGAACGCCCGATCGTCGCGGAACTCCACCTTGATCCGAACGGCCGCGAGCGCCAGGCGCGACCAGGCCCGACAGATCAACGACATGGCCACCAGGAGGCCAGCGGCGAATGCCAGGGTGTGGGCGCCGGTCCACACGCCCAGCGCCAGCACGGCGAGCGCGGCCAGCGTGGCCTTGTTGCCGACTACCCACAGGGTGTCTCCCGCGCGCTCGCCGTGCAACGTGAGCATGGGTCACCCCCGCTGGGGGACTAGTCCACCGGGACCGGGGTTGTCTCTACGATCTCATCCAGCACGGATAGCTCGGACTTGCCGCGCAGGCGTGCCTGGCTGTTGAGCATGAGGCGGTGGGCCAGCACGGGCGATGCGAGCTCCTTCACGTCGTCCGGCAGCAGGTAGTCCCGCCCCCGCAGCGCCGCCAGAGCGCGCGCCGCCTGGTGCAGCGCCAGCGATGCCCGGGGGCTGGCGCCGAGACGCACGGAGGCGTGCTCCCGCGTGGCGCGGACCAGAGCCAGCGCGTACCGCCGCACGGACGCTTCGACGCGCACCAAGGCGACCTGGTCCTGTAGCTGCACCAGTCGCGCCGGCGAGAGCACCGTGTTGAGCGAGTCCAGAGGGTTCGAGGCTTCGAATCGCAGGACGATGGATTCCTCTTCTTCGGCCGAGGGATAGCCCAGCCGGAGCCGCATTAGGAACCGATCGAGCTGAGCCTCTGGTAGCGGGAACGTACCCTCGAGCTCCACCGGATTCTGCGTGGCGAGCACCAGGAACGGGCGTGGCAGCTCACGCGTGGTCCCTTCGATGGTGACCTGGCGCTCCTCCATGGCCTCCAGCAATGCGGCCTGGGTTCTGGGGGTGGCGCGGTTGAGCTCATCCACCAGCAGCACGTTTGCGAACACTGGGCCCTGCTGGAACGAGAACGTACCCTGTCGCTGATCCAGCACGTGCACCCCGGTGACGTCGCTGGGTAGCAGGTCTGGCGTGCACTGGATGCGGCTGAACGTGCCGCCCACCGCGCGTGCGAACGCCTTGGCCAACGTGGTCTTGCCGATGCCCGGCACGTCCTCGATGAGGATGTGGCCCCCGACCAGTGCCGCCACCATGGTGCGCTCAATGACCCGGGGGTTCCCCACGACCACCGCCGCCACGGCGTCTACCACTGGCCGGCAGGCCTGGGCTATCGCTGAGGAAGGGCCGGCACTGACCATGACGGTGCAGTATAGCGGTCCAACCCGCGCGATCCAGGGTCAATCCACGCGGAGCGCGGACACGATGGTAGCGGTGGAGCCCACGTCGGCCGGCGGCCCCTCCACGAGCTGATCTCGGAAGCCGTCCGGCGTGGTGAGGCCTACGACGAGCCGATATTCGCCACGCGCAAGGTCAGGCGGCACGTTCAGGGTGGCTTGTTGGGACATGATGTCTCCCAGCAGCCAGGAGTCGCTGGGCAGACCACCGCGCCTCACTTCCGCCAGAGGCGCACCGTCCGAGTCGATCAACCCGACGAAGGGCACCACAATGGGCGCCTGTGGGTCGATGCGGCGCTCCACGTACCAGTGCGTGGTGAGCGCCAGAGACTGGCCGGGTTGCGCCCGCGGGGGCGCATCCATACCTAGCAGACGGACGCCGGCCTGAAAGCGCGCGGTGGATCGCCAGCGCGGCTGCACGGCCTCCCGCGCCGTCTGCGCCCTGGTCTGCCACACTCGGGTGGCACCGCTGGTGCCGGGCAGAGGGACCTCCACCACACGGGTGGCGTCCTTCACGGCCGGGCGCGGCACATCCTGTTCTGGCACGGTCATCACCAGGAATTCGCTTCCCCCCGCCACGATGAGCGTGCCTTCGAGAGGGAAGCGGGCCACAAGCTCCGGTCCCAGCAGGTAGGAGATGGCCTTGCGGCGCTTGTCAAGATGAAGATTCCCTTCGTCCTGGATACCGGTGTAGACCACCACATCATCGCCACTGCCGGCGACCGGCTTCGTCCGATCGGCCACGGTCTGCCAATAGCGCAGTGGCAGCCCGTGGATCTCCCCGATGCCGAGCGCCCGTGCACGTACGTCTGCTTGATTTAGGGCGGCCTGCCACGCCAGCGGCGACACGCCGGTGCGGGGGGCACGCAGCCACTGATCGAGCGACCAGTAGTAAGCGCATACCAGGGCCGCATGCGCGACCATTGGCATGGCGAGCGCCGCACACACCGCGCGGGAAGGCCAGACAGCGCCTGGCCTCGCCCGCCGTGCCCAGGCCAACACGGCCGCGGCCCCGATACCCATCCAGACGAACGGAACGGGCAGCATGACCAGGACGTAGTGGATGTACACCGCCGAGGACTGAAACGTCATGAGCAGCAGGGGACAGAGGCCCCAAAGGAGGAGGAGCAGGTGCGCCTCCCATGCGGGCAAACGGCGGAGACAGGCACCGATCGAGCACGACAGGCCCACCATCAAGGCGGCCGCCAGGGGAGCCCAGAGCAGGACGCTCGCGTCAGAGAGCCATTCCACCGCGGGCGCGGTGATCCCCAGCTTGATCTGAAGCTGCTGTCCGCTGAGCAGCCAGGTGAGGAGTCTGGCGGCCGTACCGTCAAGGGCGAGGGTCAACCCGCGCTCGCCGCGGCCCAGCGCGGTGATGAGATCGTCACGGGTGCTCCAGAGGTGGCCGGCGTATGGCAATACCACCAGGACCGCCGCGACAGCGGCTGGCACGACAGCCGGGCGTAGCCACCGCCGTGGGAACAGCGCGAGCGTCAGCACAGCGGCGGGTGCGAAGAGGACCATCAACAGGTGGGTCTGGGTCTGGAGCGCGCCGAGCACGAAGAACAGGACGATCCAGCGCTGCGCGCGCTGCATGACGACGGCGCAGGCCGCCAACAGCATGCCTGCCGTGAGCGCAGGCTGAGTGATGACCCACGGCTGTTGGCCGAAGATGACGGCCCACGGGTTTACGGCGTAGGCGAGGCCGGCCACCAGTGCCGCGAAAAGTCCGAAATACCGCTGGGTGAGGCGAAATGTGAGGGCCACGGCCAGAACGTTGAGCAGGCCCACGAGCAGCACGCGGGCGACAGCAGGCCGCGGGAAAGCCTCCGCGAGCGCGAAGAAGTACAGCATCCCCGGCGGGTCTGGGATGAACCAGGACGTGATCTCGGACTCAACCGGGAATTCGCCCCACCAGATAGGGCGCGCGCGGATCGCCTCGAGCGCCTCGTCGTGGCCAAAGGGCGAGAGATCGGCGAAGCCGAGGCGCAGCAGGCCGGCCGCCAACGCGACCAGGGCCACCAAGGGTGGCAGCGGAATCCGCGGCAGGATGGTCCGGGCGGTGCTCTGCATCAACTCACGGGCGGGTGCCCGCGGCGACTATTGTCCCCGATCAGGTTGTCGCCGATCAGGGGTCTGGCGCTACGTACTGGCGACCGCGGGCGCCCGGCGACCATCCAGGAACTGAAAGATGTCCGAGCGCATGGCGTCCGTAAACTCGTGGGCGGCAGAGGCGTAGATATGCAGCTCCGCCGGTGCACCGAACCGGCTCAGCGCCTCGGTGTAGCGCCGGGCGCGCTCCAGGCGGGTGCTCCCGAGCAGCGCGTCCCACTGACGGGGCACGTCCTGCGGACGGTTATCCTGCGCGCCGACGCCGATCCAGAACGGGACCTTCTGGGCCGCCACCGCGGAGAACGTACGACCACAGATAGCCTCGATGTTCGCGACGCCAAAGGGGTACTCGGAGCTGATGCCCCGGTCGGCAGATGCCGATTCGCCGACAATCTGCGTGAGCGGCAACGTGTAGGCACCGGCGCCCACGCCGGCCACGGCCGCGGTGAGCTCAGGGTACATCATGGCGAAGCGATTGACTTCCTGACTGCCCCGGGAGAACCCGAAGAGTAGTACGCGCGGAGCGAAGGTCACGCCGGTGCGGGATGGAAGCACGTCGATGAGCGCCTTGAGCCGGGTCAGCAACGCTCCATCACGACGGACCTGCTCCGGGTCGCGATAGTCGCCGTAGGACATGGTGGGCGCGAGGACGGCCCAGCCGCGCTGGTTGGCGTCTGGGCCAAGGGAACGGGCGAGGTCCGCGCCGTTACCACCCATGCCGTGGAGCGCCACCAGAAGCTGAACCGGGCGCCCATCGTAAGCGTTGGTGGGAAGCAGGAGCTGATAGTCCGAGATCGGTGTGGCCTTGATCCACTCACCGCGACCAGCTCCGGCATCGGCAAAGCCGCTCGAACCGGTCAGCGGCGCGAAAGTCGCCAGGAGCGCGACGATGAGTGCAAGGGCGGCGGCGCGACGCGCCAGAACCCCCCGTGAGCGGAAACCAACGGCCATCCCCCAGATCGTACGCCAGTCGGACCAGAATGTAAAGGTTTCTTAATGGGATATCGGGGGGCGGCGATCCTCACCTGAGCGCCCTGAGGCGGTAGCCGGAAGCTTAGCGATCGCCGGACGGCTGGAAATACTCCTTCACCTGCGCGAGGATCCGCTCCGCGGTGGCGACGGACTCATCGCGGTCACCTTCCTCGATATGCTCCATGAGATCGTCGCACAGCTCGCCGATCTCCTCCATGTGCGATGGCTTACCCCTGGTGACCATGTGCAGGCCCTCCTTGCTCGCTCACTGGACTCGGTCTCCGGTCTCAGCTACGGCGAGGTTCGCCGCGATCAATCGTCGTCCGCGCTCCTCCGTCGAGTGTAACTCTGTCCGGGCAACGGGGCCTAGTTTGGCGAGTCGCGGGTACGTGGGACGGCGTTTGCTGAGACGCGTTTGTAGCGCGCGGTGACGCGGTTGTGGCGGCGAGCAGAGCGAGGGGCGGGGTTCGCGTTCATAGAATCCGGAGCACCCCAGCAGGAGCACCCCCGCCATGAGCGTCACTGAGCCACGCCACGGGAACCGCGGACCCAGCTCACCCGACCTTGGCCAGGAGCGGCCAACCGACCGCGTGCGGACGAGCGCTCGGTTTGATCTGGGCGTGCGCGAGGACGACACGCGCCCACCGACCCCGAAGCGGCGTGGCACCACCCCGTCAAAGCGTCGCAGCCGGCCCAAATAGCCGGACATTCACATTCGGAGCGGCTGGAACGCCGCGGGTGACTCCTGCGGACGAACTGGACGTGGTACCATGGTGACCCGCGCCAGTGATGGAAGACACGACGATCCTCGTTGTGGACGACGAGCCGATCATGCTGGTCTTGATCGAGCGATCGCTCGAAGGCCCCGGGCGGCGGATTGTGCCGCTGTCCGGAGCGGAGACCATTGTGGATGCGGCGGTGCGCGAGTCCGCGGACGTTGTGGTGCTGGACGTGCTCATGCCGCGGGTCGATGGGTTGACCGCCTGCCGCCAGCTACGGGGAGATCCGCGCACGGCGGATATCCCGATTGTGCTGTTGTCCGCGAAGTCTTCCCCGCGGGACATTGACGCTGGGCTACACGCCGGCGCAGACCGGTACGTGCCAAAGCCGTTCGAGCCCAGCAAGCTGGCCCGCCTGATCACGGACCTGGCGCGGCACTCCCACTGACAGCGGCCGAAAGACCGGCGCGATAGTTGCGCGTCATCGACGACGCCCTGGTATTATTCCGACTGATTTAGTAGGAATATCGGCCGTGGCTTCGCCGGCCGGTACGGGAGTCGCTCCGTGAAGGTCTCCACGCGCGCCCATTACGGACTACGGGCCATGACGTCCCTCGCGGACGCGTATGGCCGTGGCCTCGTGTCGCTGGCGGAGATCGCGCGGGCGGAGGCGCTGCCGCTACCGTATCTGGAGCAGCTCATCGGCGAGCTCCGCCGGGCCAACCTGGTAGAGGGCGTCCGCGGGCTGCGCGGAGGATACCGACTCACCCGCGAGCCATCCAGGATCTCGGTGGGAGAGGTGTACCGCGTCCTTGAGGGCGAGATTGCACCGGTGGAGTGCAACGCCGAAGGGTACGCGCCGGGTTCGTGCGATCGCGAGGAGGGCTGCCTCTCGCGAGGCGTGTGGGCCCGCGTGCGGGACAGCATCGCCGGGGTGCTCGACTCCACGAGCCTGGAAGACCTGGCCCACCACGATCCGGCGTATTCGCCCGCGGCCCGCACGCTAGATCGCTTCGTCCCCGTTAGCTCAATCTCCGGCCTGAACGCGGCCGGCAAGGAAGGACTCCGCGCATCACCATGAGTCAGGCCAAGCCTACGTTTGTCATTGATAACCTGCACGTCTCAGTGGATGGCAATCCGATCCTGCGGGGCGTGAACCTCACCGTGGACCAGGGGGAGATCCACGCACTGATGGGTCCGAACGGCTCCGGCAAGAGCACGCTGGCCAACACCATCATGGGCCACCCGAAGTACGAGGTGACCCAGGGCCAGGTGCTCTTCCAGGGGCAAGACATCCTTGGCATGACGCCCGACGAGCGCGCGCGGCTGGGCCTGTTCCTGGCGTTCCAGTACCCGGTGGCCATCCCGGGCGTGAGCCTGGGCAACTTCCTGCGCGCGGCGACGCGGGCGGTGCACGGGCCCAGCCTGACGGCGGGTGAGTTTCGCAAGCAGCTCATGGCGAAAATGCAGCTCCTCAAGATGGACCCGGCGTTTGCGGCGAGGTACGTGAATGACGGTCTGTCCGGCGGTGAGAAGAAGCGGGCCGAGGTGCTGCAGATGGCCTTACTGCAACCGAAGATCGCCGTGATGGACGAGACGGACTCCGGCCTGGACATCGATGCGCTGCGGACGGTAGCGGAGGGCGTGAACGCGATCCACTCGTCTGAGATGGGCGTGCTGGTGATCACCCACTACCAGCGGCTGCTGAACTACATCCGCCCCCAGTTCGTGCACGTGCTGGTGGCCGGCCGCGTGGTCAAGTCCGGCGGCAGCGAGCTCGTGGAGCAGCTCGAGTCCGAGGGTTACGACCCGATCATCCGTGAAGTTGAGGGCAAGACGGCCGCCTGACGGCCGCCAGAAGGACCACCATCATGGTTGTGATGCCAGACGACCTCCGAGCAGCGAGCGAATACCAGTACGGTTTCCACGACGAGGAGGACTACACCTTCAAGTCCGGCAAGGGGCTGACGGAGGAGATCGTTCGCGAGATCTCGCGGATGAAGAACGAGCCCGAGTGGATGCTCAAGTTCCGCCTCCGGGCGCTGGAGATCTTCCGCTCCAAGAAGATGCCCACCTGGGGCGCCGACCTCTCGGAGATCGACTTCGACAACATCCACTACTACGTCCGACCATCCGAGAAGACGGAGAAGTCCTGGGATGACGTGCCGGCGTACATCAAGGACACGTTTGACAAGCTGGGTATCCCGGAGGCGGAGCGGAAGTTCCTGGCCGGCGTCTCTGCTCAATACGAGTCTGAGGTGGTCTACCACAACATCCGCGAGGACCTGGAAAAGCAGGGCGTGATATTCCTGGACATGGACTCGGGGCTCCGCGAGCACGAGGACATTGTGAAGGAGCACTTTGCCACGGTGATTCCGTCCGCGGACAACAAGTTCTCCGCGCTCAACAGCGCCGTGTGGAGCGGCGGCAGCTTCATCTACGTGCCAAAGGGCGTGCAGGTGGAGATCCCGCTTCAGGCCTACTTCCGCATCAACACCGAGAACATGGGGCAGTTCGAGCGGACGCTGATCATCGCGGACGAGGGCTCCTCTGTCCACTACATCGAGGGCTGCACGGCACCGGTGTACAGTACGGACTCGCTGCACTCCGCCGTGGTCGAGCTGATCGCGAAGCGCGGCGCGCGGATCCGTTACACCACCATCCAGAACTGGTCATCCAACGTCTACAACCTGGTGACCAAGCGCGCGGTGGCTTACGAGGACGCGGTGGTGGAGTGGGTGGACGGGAACCTGGGCTCCAAGATCACCATGAAGTACCCGGGTATCTACCTGCTTGGCGAGCGCGCGAAGGGCGAGGTCATCTCGGTGGCATTCGCCAGCGAGGGCCAGCACCAGGACGCCGGCGCCAAGATCGTGCACGTGGCGCCGAATACCACGTCAACCATCACTTCCAAGTCCATCAGCAAGGGCGGCGGACGAACCAGCTACCGCGGTCTTCTGAAAGTCCACAAGGGCGCCGAGAACGTGAAGTCATTCGTCCGCTGCGACGCGCTGCTGCTGGACGAGATCTCGCGCTCTGACACGTATCCGTCCATCGAGATAGATGAGGACCAGGTCTCGATCGAACACGAGGCCTCCGTCAGCAAGATCAGCGAGGATCAGCTCTTCTACCTTCAAAGCCGCGGCCTTGGGGAGGCTGAGGCCAAGACCATGATCGTGAACGGCTTCTTTGACGCGTTCACCAAGGAGCTGCCCATGGAGTACGCCGTGGAGCTCAACCGCCTGCTGGCCCTCCAGATGGAGGGCGCGGTCGGCTAATCCGACTCACGCCACGTTTTCCACGGACACGGGCGTCCGGCCGCCGCGGCGGCCGGACCCGTCGTGCCGTCCCGAGGAGCTCAGAAAGTGACCCAGGCTCAGATCGAGTCGCCGCCGATGTCCGCACAGGCAATTTCCACGCTCTCGCGTTCCCGTGGTGAGCCGGAGTGGCTCACCGCTCAGCGCCTCAGCGCCCTATCCCGCGCGCTGGAGACCCCCGCTCCCACCAGAAGCACCGAGGGCTGGCGGCGCACCGACCTCACGGGGCTGGATCTGGATAGCGTGCTGCGACGGAGCGAGCCACCGATCGCCGGGGCCGCGCTGCGGGCAACGGCGACGGCGGGCGATTCGTCTGGGATCGAGACGGCGGGTGAGCTCCGCCTCACGGACGAGTACGCGGCTCTCCGCTCGCTGGCGGCAGACCTGGAGTCGAAGGGCGTGCTGCTCTTGCCCATGGACGAGGCGGTCCGATCGCACCCGGAGCTGCTGCGCCTGGGGCTGACCGAGCCGGGTCCGAACGCGAGCAGGATTGAGCTGCTCAACGCCGCCCTGTGGACCGCGGGGATCTTTGTGTACGCGCCGCGCGGCGTGACCGTGGGACGACCGCTGCTGGGCCACGTCAGGGCCGCGAGCGGCGCCCCGGTGCTGTTTCGCAACGTGATCGTGGCCGGCGAAGGCGCGGAGCTGACTTACGTGGATCAGCACGACTCGGCCGACGCGTCGCTGGAGCCGGTGGTGATCGGCGCCGTGGACATTGTTACCGGACAGGCCTCACGCGTGCGCTACGCGAACCTCCAGTCCGCCTCGACCGGCACCTGGTTCTTCAACCACCTGCGATCGCACCAGGGCCGCGACTCGCGGGTGGACTGGCTGCTGGTGGGCGTGGGCGGGCGGCTGCACCGCGCCGAGCTGGAGGCCGGGCTGGACGGCCAGGGCTCTGAGACGGACATCCTGGGGCTGGTGTTTGGCGATGGCAAGCAGCACTTCGATCACCAAACCACCCAGAACCACGTGGGCAACGATAGCCAGAGCGACCTGGACATCAAGGCGGCGCTGGCGGGAGAGTCCAGCTCCAACTTCACGGGCATGATCCGGGTCAACAAGACGACGCTGCGCACAAGCTCCAACCTGGAGAACCGCAACCTGCTGCTCAGCGACAGCTCGCACGCGGAGTCCGATCCGCGGCTGGAGATCCTAAACAGCGACGTGGTGCGCTGCGCCCACGGGGCCACGGTGGGACCGCTCGATAAGGAGATGATCTTCTACATCCAGAGCCGGGGCGTCCCCGCGGACGAAGCGCAGCGGCTGGTGGTGGAAGCGTTCTTCGAGCCGGTCCTGCAGAAGATCCCGGTGGAGTCGCTGCGCCTTGACGTCTGGCGGACCATCCAGCGGAAGCTGGGGCGTACGGTCTCCGCGACGGACAGGCCTTCGGATATTCTTGCCGACTGACGATTACCCGGAAGGACCGGGTCTGGCAAGACCCAACCGAGACAGACGATGAATGACTGGAAACCAGCCGCGCCCATTGCTTCCGTTCCCGCGGGCGCGGTGGCCGTGTGCGAGATCGACGGCCGCCGAGTTGCCCTCTGCAACGTGGAGGGCGAGATCTACTGTATCGATGACGTGTGCACCCACGATGGAGCGTCGTTCAACCAGGCTGAGCTAGACGGCGACGAGATCGAGTGTCCGCGGCACGGCGCGCGCTTCGACGTGCGGACGGGCCGGGCGCTCTGCCTCCCGGCGTTCCGTCCAGTGGCGACCCACAAGACCCGAGTTCAGGATGGCACCGTGGAGGTCCAGCTAGGATGAGTAAGACACGGGGGGCCAGCTCGCTGGACTCGGAGCGGATTCGGCGCGATTTCCCCATCCTCTCGCGGCTCGTACACGGCAAGCCGCTGGTGTACCTGGACAACGCCGCTACGTCGCAGAAGCCGCGACGGGTCATCCAGGCGCTGGTGGACTACTACGAGGGCTACAACGCCAACATCCACCGCGGCGTCCACGCGCTGGCGGAGGAGGCCACGGAGGCTTACGAGGGCGTTCGCGCGCGCACCGCGGCGTTCATCGGCGCGGCGGAGCCCGCGGAGATCATCTTCACGCGCAACACCACGGAGTCGATCAACCTGGTTGCTAACACGTGGGCCCGCGAGAATCTGCAGCCCGGGGACGAGGTGGTGATCTCCTCCATGGAGCACCACTCCAACATAGTCCCGTGGCAGTGGATCACCGAGGAGCGCGGCGCCACGCTCAAGCCGGTCACCTTCGAGGACGACGGGACGCTGGACTTCGAGAAGCTCCGCGCGGCGATCACCCCGCGCACCCGGCTGGTCTCGCTGACCCAGATGTCCAACGTCTTCGGGACGATCAACCCGATCCGCGAGATCGCTGGACTCTGCCGAGCGCAGGGCGCCAGGCTGCTGGTGGACGGGGCCCAGAGCGTTCCCCACCTGCCGGTCAACGTGGCGGATCTGGGCTGCGACTTTCTGGCGTTCTCCTCCCACAAGATGCTGGGGCCCACGGGTGTCGGCGTGCTGTGGTCGCGGCGAGCGACGCTGGAGCGCATGCGGCCGTTCCTGGGCGGCGGCGAGATGATTGATCAGGTCTACCTGGATCACACCACGTTCAACGAGCTTCCCTGGAAGTTCGAGGCCGGCACACCGAACATCGCGGACGTGATCGCGTTCGGCGCGGCGGTCGACTACCTCAGCGAGCTGGGTATGGCGAACGTCCGGCAACACGAGATTGAGATCACGGAGTACGCGCTGGAGACGCTGGGCGGAGTTCCGGGCGTGACGCTGTACGGGCCGGCGGATACCCGTCAGCGCGGCGGCGTGGTCTCATTCAACGTGGACGGTGTGCACCCGCACGACCTGGGCCAGATCGTGGACTTCGAAGGCGTGGCAATCCGGGTAGGTCGCCACTGCTGCCAGCCGCTGATGGACCAGCTTGGCATCCCGGGCACGGCGCGGGCCAGCTTCTACGTGTACAGCACGCCGGAGGAAGTGGACAAACTGGCGGCGGCTATCAGAATCGCCCAGGCCCGCTTCGCTTGAGGACCCGGGCACACCCTCTGTCAAGACAAAGAGCGGCGACGCGATCCTCCTGGCGGCCGTGCCGCAACTGCCAACCGTCCAGCCGCTTGATCAGACGGGAACGTACGTCAGCCTGAGCACCGACTCGTCAATCCGATCGTGTGACACGAGGCGGAGCGGCGGCCGTGGTCCGGCGAAGTACGGGGTGCCGCGGCCAAGCACCACGGGGTGCAGGTAGATCCGATACTCATCGATTAGCCCGAGCTCGGTGAGGCAGTGCGCGAGGGTCGGACCGGCAACCTCGATCTCTCCGTCGTGATCCGACTTCAGCTTGCGGATCGCGCCATCGAGATCACCCTCAACGAGCGTCGCGCTGGGGCCGACCGACTTCAGCGTGCGCGAGACAACCCACTTCGACTGGCGCCGCCAGGCCGCCGCGAACTCGTTCTCGTCCGCTCCCCAGTCAGGCTGCTCGACTTCCCAGTACCGCATGAGCTCGTACACGGTGCGACCGTAGATGCTCCCCGTCTGCGCCCGGGCCTCCTCGATGAAGTGTCGGAATAGCGCCTGGCTCGGCGAAAACTCCGTGTGGTCAACGTAACCGTCCAGAGACTGGTTCATTCCAAATACGAGCTTTGCCATCCCGTCTCCCCTTCCCGCGCGGCAGATCGGCGGGGTGCTGACTGCTGCTGTGCTTTCGATCACACGCGCAAGCCACTGATCTTAGCTCGCCGTCGCTTCGCGCGGAGTGGGTGTGAACGCCGCGAGCGTAGCCTGGCGCCGCTCCGCGCGGTCCAGGTCGGCGGCCGCGGGATCCGTGTCGACTTGCATCGTCGGCGGCGCGGGACTGACAACTGGGGTGGCGCGAGACGTTTGCGGGGTATCCTTGTGCTATCGCCTAGTATCGCGCGGGATCGACCTGACGGCCAGCCGCGCTCGGGATGACCATGTCGCTCGACGATCTCTACAAGGACATCATTCTGGACCACTACCAGCACCCGCGGAACCGGGGGGCGCTGGAGGATCCCGACGTGGCGGTGCGCGGGCACAACCCGCTCTGCGGTGATGAGGTGCTGCTGTCCGCCGCCATCCGCGACGGGAAGATCGCCGACATCGGCACAGCGGGGCGCGGCTGCTCCATCAGCCAGGCCACCTCTTCCATGATGACGGAGAGCGTAAAGGGTGGCACCCTGGAGGAGGCACGCCGTCTGGCGGGTGAGTTCAAGACGCTGATGACGGGGGACGCCGCGAGCGTGGACCTCTCGGCGAACTCAGATCTGGAGGCGCTGCAGGGGGTGAAGCGATTCCCCGTGCGCGTGAAGTGCGCGTTGCTGCCGTGGACGGCGTTGCTCGAGGCGCTGGACACGTGGGAGTCCAGCCCGCGAGGAAAGCAGGAGGCCGCCGCGACCAGCTAGCCGCGGCGGCCTGCGCTGGCTAGGCTTCGGTGATCTTCACCGAGGTGATGCGCGGCACATCGACCGGCTTGGAGCGCTCGCCAGACGGGCTCGCCTGGACGGGGACGGACGCGATCTTGTCCAGCGTGTCCAACCCACCGGTGACCTTGCCGAAGATGGTGTAGTTCTTGGGCAGGCTCATGCCATTGGCGCCGTGGACGATGAAGAACTGGCTGCCCTGGGTATTGGGCCCGGCGTTGGCCATGGCAAGCGTGCCCTTCTCGTAGCGAAACGGGGTGTTCAGCTCATCCGCGAAGCGGTAGCCGGGGCCGCCCATACCGGTGCCGGTGGGGTCGCCGGTCTGGACCATGAACTCCTTGATGATTCGGTGGAAGGGCACGTTGTCGTAGAAGCCCTCCCGGGCCAGGAAGACGAAGTTGTTGGCCGTGTTGGGGGCCTCTTTGCCGTAGAGCTCGGCCGTCATCTCGCCCAGCGTGGTGGCGATGGTGGCGCTGTACTTCTTGTTCGCGTCCAATGCCATCGCGGGCGGGGACGACCACTGCTTCTGTGCCACTGGCTTGCTTCCTTCCTTTGGCGCCGGCGCGGGTTGATTTGCCGCCGCGGGCTTCGCGGTTGGCTGGGGCGCCGGCGGGCTCGCGCAGGCCGCGACCAGCGCAGCGGCTCCGGCCGCCACGATGAGCTCACGGCGCGAGCGCATGAGTGTCCTCGGATTTGTCCTGCTGGGTTTCATCAGCTACCACCCTGAGCACCGCTTGCAGCAGTCGCTCTTCCGAAACTGATCCTACGAACTGTAGCCGGTTGCCCACAATGACGTGGGGAACATTGCGCACCCGGTAGCGCTGACTCTGTTCGACAAGCTCGTTTGCCTCGATCACGTCCGCGCAGACGCGGGGGCTCTCAATGGCGAACTGGTGGACCAACCTGGCCACCCGGGGGCAGTGTGGTCAAGGCGGAGTGACGAAAACCTGGATGTGCACGTCCCGCGTCAGGGTCGCCAACCCACAGCGTGTGCGTTCCTGGAGCGACGAGTCTCCCCTGGATACATCCACTACGGTCGCCAGCAGCGATGAGAATTCGTAGCCGGACGGCTGGCCAAGGTAGCGGACCCGGCCTAGCCCATCGGCGGGATCCGTGCCGAGACGCACGGCGAGTGCCGGCGCCTCACGCGCGGCATCGGACGCCGCTGGCGCTTCTCGCACACGGGTGGCAATCATGGGCGAGAGGCTCCCAATGTCCTCGATGAGCTCCCGGGTCTCGCGGCAGGAGACGGTGCGAACGTCTCGCCGACGGCGCGTGTAACCGGAGACCACCGTGAGATCGAGCACAACGGGCCGAGTCATTCCCGCCGCCAGCATCTCTGCGACGCGCGGGCGATGTGCGTCCGCGACTATTGTCATAACGCCACCGTAGAGGCCATCCCGGGAACGTGTTCTACCGCGTTGTCACCGGAAGTGGGATCACCGTCCGCGGCCCGGCGATCTTAGCATCACCCTCCGGGGGCTGGTACAATATGCCAAGGCTGGGGTCCTCGCGCGGGCGGGACTACTCGACTGGTCTAAGGTGGTGTAATGGCTCGGAGTGATCAGAGCAAGGAGTCCATCTTGGAGCTCGCGGCGGGCGCGTCGGGCGAGGGACTGAAGTCGTACTCACCGATCCAGTTTTTCTTTCTGATGCGGCTGTCTTACCTGCAGAAGCAGCGCCGCGAATGCACGAACGTAATGAACCAGGACGACTGGCGCATTCGATTGCTCAATAAGGCGCTGTACTCCACGTTCCAGGACTGCCAGACCGCCGGCGTGGGCGATGAGGCAAAGGTCCTGATTGGGCAGCCCCAGCAGGCGAACTAGCGCCGGCCGGCTCACCCGCCTTTGTAGTGACTTGCCCGCTTGGGTATAGTCGCGCCGATGGCCGTTACTGACACCCCAGATACCCGGATGGACTCCGCCGAGCAGTCCGCCCGCCTGACCCTCTCTGTCGTCATCCCCGCGCTCAACGAGGAAGACGGGATCGACGAGATCCTCGAGCGGGTCCTGGCCCAGCGCTCGCCACTCGCCGCCGTGGGCGTGGATGGGCTGGAGGTCATCGTGGTGGACGATGGCTCCAAGGACGGGACGGCCGCGCGTGTGCGCCAGTACCAGGACGTGGTCCTGATCAGCCACGAGGTCAACCGCGGCTACGGCGCGGCCCTGAAAACTGGCTTTGGCGCCGCCCGGGGTCAGCTTCTGGCGTTTCTCGATGCGGACGGCACGTACCCGCCGGAGTGGTTCCCCTCGTTGTGTCGAGTTCAGGCGGAACAGAGCGCGGACCTGGTGATTGGCTCCCGCATGCTCAGCGCGGACAGCGAGATGCCGATGGTTCGACGGGTAGGCAACACGATCTTCGCTGCGCTGCTCAGCATAGTGGGCTCGCGGAAGATCTCGGATAGTGCCAGCGGCATGCGCGTGTTCAAGCGCGAGGCGCTGCAATCGCTCTATCCGCTGCCAGATGGACTGGACTTCACCCCGGCGATGAGCACGCGCGCCGTCTACGAAGACCTGAAGATGGTGGAGACGCCGATTCCCTACAAGGAGCGGATCGGCCGATCCAAGCTGAGCCCGATCAAAGACGGCGTGCGGTTCCTCCGGTCCATCCTGTGGACGGCGCTGCTGTACGACCCGCGGCGCATCTTTGGGCTGATCGGCGGCGTGCTGCTGGTGCTCGCGGGCGTGCTTGGGCTGGGCCCGACTTTGTACTACCTGCAGAACCGGTCACTGCAGGAAGACATGATCTACCGCCTGTTCGCGGTGCTGATCCTCTCGGTGGCAGGGGTGAACATCGTCTCTTTTGGAATCACCTGCAGCGCGATCCTGGGCCTGGTGCCGGCGCGACGGAAACTCCCGTCCGGCCTGCCGCCGCACTGGAGATCCAAGCTGGGCGCACTGGGCGTGCTGCTCCTGGGCGCGGGCGCGTGCTTGATGGTCCCGGCGGCGATCGAATGGCTGAGGACGCAGCACATTACGTACCACTGGTCCTACTTCGCGGCCGGCGGCACGCTGGTTCTCACGGGCCTCACGCTGGTGACCTGGCTGCTTCTGGTCATGATTCTCCAGGAGCTGACGACACGGGCACCGCGGGCGGAGCGCGACCTGGGCCGCTGATAGAGATCCCAGTCAGCCCGGGTTACCCACCCGCCAGGCATCGATCCAGTCCGGACTGGTCGAACAGGCAGTGTCCTCGCGCATCCAGCAGCCGTACCTGGTGAACGGTGTCGAACTGCTCCAGCGTAGCCCGGAGCTGCGATTGCACCCGCGCATCCTGGCCGACGCCGGCTGAGGCCAGATCGCGGCAGAAGGTGAGCGTGGCCAGTCCATCCTGGATCACAATGCGGAAGTCACGCTCGCCGCACGCGGACTCGCCGCGCAGCATGGACCCGAGCTCGCTGTAATAGCCGCTGGCCTGCTCTTCAGCGGTTGGACCGTCGATGAGCGCTGCGATGGCCGCGGTGGCCACGGCTGGACCTTCGACCCAGCGCGAGACGGGCCGCACCGCGCCGAAATCCGCGTCACTCTCGGGACGCTTCGAGAAGTACACCTGAACCTCGCGAGGGGCGGCGTGCGCAGCGGGGACAACCGGGGCTGACGCGGCCAGGCCTACCGCGACCAGAGATACCAAGACCATCCAGCGCTTCACCGCGCACCTCCGCGCGTCGCGCAACCCTCAGGCCACGGCGTCCCGCGCATCGTCTAAGACGTTGGGATCGCTGGTGCGTTCCGTTGCAGGGCTACCGTTAACGGATTCTTCAGGTCAGGCCCCGACCACCCAGGTCTCAGTGAGGTTTCGAACGGCCTTCACCAGGCTCATGGCCGTGAGCCGCCCAGTTTTTGGGTTCTCCGTGGGGATGTTCTGCAGCACGATCCGTAGCTCGCCAAAGTGGCCTCGCGCCTCGATCTCGTGCGTGTTACGGACCACCGTGGGATCCGCGACGACCCTGACCATGGTCCGGTCAAGACCCAGGCCTGCCAGGCTGATGGCGGCGGCCACGTTCACGTTCTCAGGGAATCTCTTCGCCGCTTCGCGCGCGGGACCCTTGTAGAGCTCCCGCGGGATCCCGGAGGCTTCAACGGCCGCGGCTTCGTCCGGCGCCAGCAGTCCGCGCGGGGGCTTCCGGATTGAGTGGGTCACCGCGTCAAGCCCGCCGACAGCGCCGGCCGCGATAGCATCCAGGCCGGCGATGGCGCCGGTGGCCAGCAGTACCCGCTTGCCCGATTGCGCGGCGGCTGACCGTACGCGCTGTTCCAGGTCCGCGTCTGCGAAGGCCCCCACGCTGATGACGAGCAGGTCGGCGCCGCTGCCAAGCGCACGCTGGGCATACGCGCGAAGGGCATCGTGCCCGGCGGCCTCCACCACGAGGTCCAATCCACTGCCGAAGAACGCCTCCGGATCTGAGTAGACCTGGCAGCCGAGCTCAGATACAAGGGCAGGATCCAGGCGAGAAGGGGTTCGGACGAGGACCGCGGCGAGCAGGCAGCGACCGGCCTCGCCGCGGCTAATGGCACGGCCGAGGGCGGCGCCGGCCGCGCCGCAGCCGATCAACCCGATCCGAATCGGCGGTCGCGCGCTCATGGCTCGACCGAAATTCTACCGGTCACGAGTCGTCGACCCCCTCATCTCGGCCCACGATAGAGGGCTCACCGAGCGACCGACGGCGCGAGGGCGACCGCATCCAGGTGAGGCAGGTATAGCCGAGCAGCGCGGTGAACGCCGCCAACAGGTACAGGCCGGTACCGGCGAGCATGCCGATGGCGGCGGCCAGCCAGATGCTGGCGGCGGTGGTCAGTCCCCGCACCGCTGACTGGGTGCGCCAGATGGTGCCCGCGCCGAGGAAACCGATTCCGGTGACGATCTGAGCCGCCACACGGCCGGGATCACGCACCGTGCCCATGTCTCCAAAGCCGTAGAAGGAGACTATGGTGTAGACCGTTGCGCCGGCGGAGACGAGCATGTGGGTACGCAGGCCAGCCGGTCGGCCGATCCGCTCACGCTCCCACCCCAGAACTCCGCCGAGCAGAAACCCCACGAGGATCCGGAGCATCAGCTCCGCTTCGAACGGTGACGGCATTGTCAGCACGTTGCGATCAGCCCCTCCCTATTCAGGCTTGCAGCAATCAGGCTTGCAGAATTCAGACTTCCGGACTGGCCCTGTTACCAGCCAGGCGCCAGCGGACGGTCAGCGAGAAGGCCGCGCCCGTACCCGACCGGAGCGCGCCGGCCCCGGCTCCCGGGGCTCCAGTGGGCCGAGTCGATACGGCGGCACCTCCAGCGCCTGAATGTCGCACAGGCGAGGATCCAACATCCGCGAGCGGATGCGCGGCTCCTGCTCATCCAGGTACAGGTTAGACGTGATCACGGTAGGTAGGCGCGCATTGTAGCGATAGTTGAGGATCTGGAACAGCTTTTCCTCAGCCCAGGCGGTGCTGCTGTGGGCACCCAGATCGTCCAGCACAAGAAACGGCGCCGTGCGCACCGCGTCAAAGACCTCGTCATAGCGAAGCTTGCTGTCAGGCGCGTAGGCGGCCCGCAGGTGGTCCAGCAGGTCGGGCACAACCACGAACTCCGCGCTATGGCCGTCCTGGAGATGCGCGTTGGCGATGGCCGCGGCCAGGTGGGTCTTGCCCGTCCCCGGTGCGCCGAGCAGGATGAGCCAGCCTTGCGGATCGCGGGAGAACGACTTCGCGCGATGGATCACGTGTCGGAATCGGTCCATCTGGTCGGGCGTCGCCGCCATACCGCGATCGTCGAACGAGGCAAAGGTGAGCTCGCTGAGCTGCGCCAGCGTGGTGCCACCCAGACGGGACAGCGCGTCAGCCTCCCACGGCGCCACCTGACACGTGAACGTCAGGGAGGGATCGAGCAGGCGGGTGCGAATCCGCTCGTCGAGATCCTCGATCCGGACATTCGTGGTGAACACGGTGGGCAGGCGGGCGTTGTAACGGTGGTTGATGATCTGGAACAGCTTCTCTTGCGCCCAGGGGGTGCTGCTATGGGAGCCCAGGTCATCCAGGATCAGAAGCGGCGCGTCGCGGATAGCGTCGAACAGGTCGTCATAGCTCAGCTCGCTCGCCGGACCAAAAGAGGCCCGCAGATGATCCAGCAGATCCGGCACCACTGAGAACACGGCCGGCTCACTCGCGTCTATGCGGTGTTTCGCGATGGCGGCGGCAAGATGGGTCTTCCCGTGACCGGGCGGCCCAATGAGCAGGAGCCAGCCGTCAGGCGCGGCCGCGAACGCGCGCGCCTGGTCGGCGGCGGCACGAAACATGGCCTGGTTGCGCGGGTCTGTCGAACGCCCGGTGAGGTCCAGCGTCTCGAAGCTGTGACGCAGCAGCGGACCCAGGTTGCTGAGCCGCTCCAGGCGGGAGCGGCGGATCCCCTCGAAATCCTGCGCGCGGCACGAGCACGGCACTAGCTGGCCGAAATCGGGATGAGAGGGCGCCACGTTGCGCCGAAGGTAGCCTGCATCGTGGCACTTCGGGCAGGAAGGGCCGGGCTCGTCCGCCTCAGCGGGGCTTGATTCGACCGAAGCTACCCTCGAGATAGCTCCGAGGAGGCGAAGCTGTCCCAGCGTGTCGCCGATGCGCTCCATTCGACCCCCTTCCCCTGGCTGACCAGTTCTCTAGAATCCGCTGGACGTAGCGCCAGCTCCGCTTGTTATTGGCCGCCGCCTCACGCAGCGCATCCGCGATCCAGTCCGCCGGGTACAGCTCCTGCGCCTCCCGAATCTCCTCTGCCACCAGGGGCGTGAGCAGCCCGATATTCTGCTCGTACAGCTCAAACACTTCGCCGCGCCCGCCAGCTTGACGGGCCTCCGGGCGTTCCGCGACCGGCTCGAATGGCCCGAGCGCCCGCACGCCACGAGCCGCCTCCTGCACGATCCGGCGATTGGCGGCAGTGTTCAGGAGCACGCACGTGTCAGCGCCCTCGCCCACGCGAACGTCCACGGTCACGAAGGTGCCGCGCGCAACCGCGGCTGTAAGCGCGTCACTGACTGCCCGCGCGGGATCATGGTCAGGGTTCGTTGTGATCGCTTCCAGCAACGCCCGATCCGCCAGGAGCTCCGAGCTGCGCACGAGCTTGGGTGAGCCGCGGTGCGCGTGGATGTGCCGCCAGGCGATCAGCGTGAGCTTGAGCTCAGCGAGCGAGTGAACGTCGCGCAGCAACGCACCGAGGAACGCCGCCGGGACCGGCACAAGCTCAAGGCGATCAGCAAATCCCTCCAGCGATCGCGCCATCACTCCTGGTACACCTCGAGATCCAGGAATTTGGTGGTCCGGGAATTGAAGAGCAGCGAAATCTGGCCAGTGGGTCCGTTGCGGTGTTTGGCGATGTGCAGATCCGCGATGCCCGGCTTCTCGCTCTCCTTGTTGTAGTAGTCATCGCGATAGATGAAGACGACAACGTCCGCGTCCTGTTCGATGGAGCCAGACTCTCGCAGGTCTGAGAGGATGGGGATCTTGGGCGACCGCGACTCAACCGCGCGCGAGAGCTGGGACAGCGCGAGCACGGGCACGTTCAACTCGCGGGCGAGTCCCTTGAGCTGGCGCGAGATCTCTGACATCTCCTGCACGCGATTCTCGCCGCCGCGACCGCTGGTCATGAGCTGGAGGTGGTCCACGATCACCAGGTCCAGCGGAACGTCCAGCGCCAGCCGCTTGGCCTTAGCACGCAGGGTGGTGACAGGGATCCCTGGAGTGTCGTCGATGTAGATGGCGGCCTCCGCCAACAGACCAATGGCGCCGCCGAGTTTTCTGCTCTCCACGTCTCCGAGCCGGGCGGTGCGCAGGCGGGTGGTGTCCACTCCGGACTCCATGGCCAGGAGGCGGGCAGCGAGCTGGCTCTTGGACATCTCCAGGCTGAAGACGGCCACGGTGGCCTTGAACTTGAGCGCGGCGTTTGCCGCCACCGCCAGCGCCAGACTGGTCTTGCCCATGCTAGGGCGGGCGGCGAGGATGACCAGGTCCGACCGCTGAAGACCGCCGGCGGTCAGCTTGTCAAGATCCGCGAAGCCGGTGGGCACGCCGTACCGAATCTGTTCGCCTTCTCGGAGCACGGCAAGCTGATCAAGGTACTCGCGGAGGATCTCACTGAGCGATTCGAAGCCGGAGACACCCCGCTTCTTGGCCGCATCGAAGAGAAGCTGCTCGCACTTCTCCAGGACTTCGTCTGGTGTGAACTGCCGCTGGAACCCGAGCGCGGCGATGCGCCCGGCGGCGGAGATGATCCTCCGCATGAAGGCGGTGTCCGCGACGAGCTGCGCATAGGTCTCCGCGTGGACGGGCGTCGGAACGACGGTGAGCAGCCCGGAGAGGTAGACCATACCGCCGGCATCGTCCACCCAGCCTCGCCGATCGAGCTCCGTCATCAAGGTGACGTAGTCCACGGGCTCGTGGCGCTCGTACAGCTCGAGCATGGCGCGAAACGCGGTGGCGTTTCGGGAGTCGAAGAAGTCGTCTGGGTCGACGATGGAGGACACCAGGCCCACAACGTCGCGGTCCATGAACACGCTGCCCAGCACGGCCTGCTCCGCCTCGATGTTGCGCGGCGGCAGGTGCTCCGGATTTGGGTCGGGATACAAGCGCTCAACGGCCATGCGTCACGTCCAGGGGCACCGGTATTCTCACGGCCGCCGTGGCGACCGGCGGCAGACAGCTCTGGGTCACGGGCCGGGCGGGACTGAGGAGCCTACTCCTCAGCGCGCACCTCAACGTTGATGGTGGTGGTCACGGCACGATGGAGCCGGATGGGAACCTTGTGTGAGCCGGTCTGGCGGATCGGATCAGGCAGGTTGATGGCTCGCTTGTCGAACTCGTGGCTGAGCTGCTTACCCAGTGATTCGGCGAGATCCGCGCTGGTGATGGAGCCGTACAGCCGCCCCTGATCGCCGACCTTGGCAACGATCGCCACGGTGGTCGCGGACACCCGCTCAGCGAGCTCCCGAGCCGCCGCCTCTTCATTCGCGGCGCGCTTCGCATCCGCGGCGTTGCGGGCCTCAACGCCCTTGAGCGCGCTGGTGGTGGCAGGAACGGCTAACTGGCGGGGGATCAAGAAGTTGCGCGCGTAGCCATCTGCTACGTCCTTGACCTCGCCGGCTTTACCCGTTCCTTTGACGTCTTTCTTGAGAATGACTTTCACGCCGGCCTCCAGGTGCACTCAATCCGGAGTATATCAGCGGCCCTGGCCGCGGCAGAGTCACGGACGCGCCACGGACCAGGCGGCGGGCAGCCGCAGCGCTATCGGAAGAAGTCGAGCTCAGCCGGGCGGATGAGGTCGCGGATCGCGCCCAGGGTCGGCTCGAACTCGTATCCGCGCACCACGGCCACGGGCACGCGATCCAGCTTCCCCATGACCAGCTCCGCGGCACCGGCCAACTCGTCCACCACGGCAATCTCCGTGACCACGAGCGTCAACCCGGCGGAATCCACCTGGCCGCGATAGTCCCTGAGCGCGCTGATTCCCGCCACGCCGATGGCCACGTTTGTCTGACCGTTGCGCCAGGCCCGCCCGAACGTGTCGGACAGGATCACGGCCACGGTTCGGCCGGTCCGCTGCTGGATGGCGTCTCGGATCCGCCGGGCTGAGGCGTCCGGGTCCACGGGCAGCAAGGCCGCGACCTCCGCGGACTCCAGATTGGAGGCATCCACGCCGGCGTTCGCGCAAACGAAGCCGTGTCGCGTCTCGGAGATAAGGACCCCGCGCGTCTTCCGCACGGCGCGGGCCGTCTCGCGCAGGGCGATCTCCACGAGCCGCGGGTCTCGGCCGCTGACACCGGTCAGCTCCAGCGCGTCTTGCGATGGGGTGACGGAGTCCAGCCGAACGAGGCGGCCCTCCGCCTTGGAGACGGCCTTTGACGTGACCACCACGACATCTCCGTCCTCGAGCGCGGCGCCTCGACCGTCAAGTGCCTCCAGGAGGAGCGCGGCGACATCATCCCCGGGACGGATCTCCCCGATCCCGCCGACGCCAAATACCCTTAGCTCAGCCACGGCGCCGAGTATACGCGATGTCACTTGCACGAAAACGCCCCCGCGGCCATGCCGCGGGGGCGCGCATTTCGCGACTGATTGAGGTCAGTCCTCGTCGCCACCGCCAAGGAACCCGAACATCTGGAGGATGGCCACGAACAGGTTGTAGATGCTGAGGTAGATCCCGATGGCCAGCATGATGGCATCGTCCGACTCTGCATTGGCGTACTTCAGCCGCTGCATGTCGTACATGATGTAGCCCGAGAAGAGAATCGCCGTTGCGGCCGAGAGCAGGAAGGCGAAGATCCCGAGCGGGATGCCGAACAGGCTGAGCACCATACCCACCAGGCCGGCGACGAGCACGCCGATCAGTCCGGCCATCAGGTACGAGCCCATGCCACTTAGGTCACGCTTGGTGGTCCAGGCGTACGCGCTCAGCGCCAATGTGAGGACGGCGGTTGTGCCGGCCGCGTTCACCACCACTCTACCCATGCCGCGCTGGAGGTACATGTCAATGAGCAGGCCCAGCGCCATGCCCTGGAACACGCTGAAGGCGTAGAAGAGCCCCAGCGCCGCTCCGCTGCTCATCCTGGCGCGGAGGAACGTCAGCGCCAGCAGCGTGCCGAGACCACCGATGATGGAGAGGATCATGGCGCCCGGTCCGAGCAGCGTGCCGACGAACGCGCCGCCCGCGGTGAAGACCATCGCGAAACCCAGCAGGCCGAACACCTGGCCCACCAGCGCGCCGCGCCGCTCAGCAGAAACCGAGCGCGCGTACGCTAACTGCCCCTGCTCCCAACTCTGCATCTCAAGCTCCCTTTGAACACCGGTCCCCTGTGCATCAGGGGATACCTGCATTCTAGAGCGGGCCTGGCGAGCTCAAGCTGGTTCCCAGGTGTGGTCTCATGATTCTCTAATGTTGGTGAGAAGCTCGCGCCGGCTGGCTGCCTACGGATGGGACGGCGGCGCGCGAGCGCGCTATAGTCGAGCCCGCACAACACCCTGCACGTCTCACTAGCCCCGACCAGCAGTCCAGATCCGCTACTGATAGCGAGCTTAGAACGAGAGGCGACACGATGAGCGGCCGCGCATTCCTCCAGATCCCAGGCCCCACGAACGTCCCGGAGCAGGTTCTCCGCGCGATGGACCGACCCGTGATTGACCACCGCGGGCCTGAGTTCGGAGCACTGGTGCGCGGACTACTACCGGATGTAGCGAAGGTGTTCAAGACGGAACGGGGACGCGTGGTGCTGTACCCAGCTTCCGGCACCGGTGCCTGGGAGGCGGCTCTGGTAAACACGCTTTCGCCGGGTGACCGCATCCTGTCATTCGAGATCGGGCACTTCAGCAGTCTGTTCGCCAACACGGCCCGAAATCTGGGCTTCGTGGTGGACGAGGTGCCGCTGGATTGGCGTCAGGGCGTGCCGGCGGACCTGGTGGAACAGAAGCTGAGGGCAGACACCACCGGCGCCTACAAGGCGGTCCTGGTGGTCCACAACGAGACGTCGACAGGCGTCACCAGCAACGTCCAGGCGGTCAGGCAGGCGATGGACGCCGCGGGACACGACGCGCTGCTGATCGTGGACACGGTGAGCTCGCTGGGGAGCATTGATTTCCGATTTGACGAGTGGCGCGTTGACGTGGCGCTGACGGGCAGCCAGAAGGGGCTGATGCTCCCGCCTGGCATGGCCTTCTTGTGCGTGAACGATCGGGCAATAGCAGCCGGCGAGCGTGGGGGCAGCCCGCGGAACTTCTTTGACTGGCGACCGATTCTACGAGATAACGAGGGTGGGTTCTTCCCGTACACGCCCGCGACGCTCCTGCTCTTTGGCCTGCGCGCGGCGCTCGACATCATGCTGGCAGAGGGGTTGGACAACGTGTTTGCCCGGCACCGCGGACTGGCCGACGGTGTGCGGGCGGCGGTCAGCGCGTGGGGGCTGGAGAACTTTGCCGCGAACCCGGCCGAGTTCTCACACAGCCTGACAGCAGTGGCCACGCCGGAGGGGATCGACTCTGGCGAGATCATCAAGAGATCTCAAGCGCGCTATGACCTTGCCCTGGGGGTGGGGTTGTCCAAGGTGCGCGGACGGCTGTTCCGCATTGGCCATCTGGGGGCGCTCAACGAGCTAGAAGTCCTCGGCACGCTGGGCGGCGTGGAGATGGTGCTCAACGACTGCGGCGTGCCGGTGGAGCCAGGAGCCGGCGTGGCGGCGGCCCAGCGCACGTTCATGAGCAGTCACGCGCGCGCCGCCGTTCCCGTTCCGGCGTAGCCGTGCCGCCAGCCGAGCTTGCCCTGCTCTCGACGGAGCACGAGAACATGCTCTCGTGCGTCCGTTGCGGGCAGTGCCTGACGTCTTGCCCCACGTACATCCTGAGCGGGCACGAATCGGAAGGCCCCCGAGGACGGATCGCGATGATGCGGGGGCTGCTGGAGGGTCGCCTGGAGGTGACGCCAGAGCTGCTCCAGCACGAGCAAAACTGCCTGGTGTGCGACGCGTGCACGGCGGTCTGCCCGGCCGGCGTGCACATGGACCCGCTGCAGGTGGCGCTGCGGTCCGCCATTGAGCCAGCAGTCCGCCGAACGCCCTGGCAGCGCGCGATTCGCCACGTGGTGTTCCGACGGGTCTTCTCCGACATGGGCTCGTTCCGCAGGCTCATCTGGCTGATCTGGCTGTATCAGCGGAGCGGCCTCCAGTTGTTGGCGCGGACGTTGGGCGTGCTGCACGTGCTGGGCCTGGCAAAGCCTGAATCGCTACTGCCGCCGGTCTCACACGACTTCCTGGTTCCCCAGGGCGAGCTGCTGGAGGCAGATCCCCCACAACCAGACGCGCCCACCGTGTCGTTCTTCGCCGGTTGCGTGATGTCCACGGCCCTGGCGGACATCGACCGCGCGACGATCCGCGTCCTGCGACGCGCCGGCTACCGTGTGGAGCTCACGGCGGGGCAGGGCTGCTGTGGTGCCCTGAACGCACATGGGGGCGACGTCTCGGGCGCGCTCCCGTTGGCGCAGCGAAACATCCAGGCGTTCGAAGCAGGCGGGGATCAGCCGATTGTGAACAACGCGGCGGGCTGCGGTGCGATGCTCAAGGACTATGGGCATCACTTCCGTGGCGATGCTGGCTGGGCCGAGCGCGCCAGCGCATTTTCCCGCAGGGTCAAAGACCTGACCGAGCTTCTCGCCGAACGGCCGATCCCGTTCCGTCGGGGTCTGGCGATTGCGGCGACGTACCAGGAACCGTGCCACCTGGCGCACGCGCAGCGCATCACACGGCAGCCTCGGGCGATTTTGAAGACCGTTCCTGAGCTGGAGCTGCGAGAGATGACGGAGAGCACGCTCTGTTGTGGCAGCGCGGGCATCTACAACGTAACGAATCCGACGGAGTCGGAGGCACTCTGCGACCGAAAACTCGCAAACGCCGCGTCCACGGGCGCCGACGTCATAGTCACCGCGAACCCCGGGTGCCTGATGCAACTGCAGGCGGGACTGAAGGCTCGGGGGCAGAACACGCGCGTGGCGCACATTGCCGAGCTCCTGGACGAGGCCAGCGCTCCCTGACGTCTGGCGGACCAACGCGAGCGGTTACACCGCGGGGCGGAGGGCTCTCACCCGCACCAGATGCCCGTTGGACGTCCGCTCTACCGGCTCGCGGAGCAGCTCCTCAAGGGGTCTGGGGCGCCCGATCCCGTAGCCCTGGACCATGTCCACGCCGATAGCCTGGAGCTCCCGCAGGGTGGCTTCATTTTCCACGTGCTCGGCCACGGTCTGCATTCCCAGGGTCTGCGCAAGCTGGTGGATGGAGTCAGCGATGCTTCGGTCCACTGGATCGATCACGATATCGCGCACGAGCGTCCCGTCTATTTTCAAGATAGACACGGGCAAGTGCTTGATGTGCGCGAAGGAGGTGAAGCCGCTGCCGAAATCGTCCAGCGCAAACTGGCAGCCAAGCGCGGAGACCGCGTCAATGAACGAGCGGGCGAGCCCGGGCTGGGCCAGGGCAGCGGTCTCGGTGATCTCGAAGCAGATCTTGGGCGCGAGCCAGGGCACACGGCCTAGCAGCTCGAGCAGCCGCCCCAGGAAACCCTCAACCTCCAACGACACCGCCGAGAGGTTAATGGTGCATAGCTGTAGGCGCTTCCGCGCGGCGGCCGGCAGACGGGCCAACCGGTCGAGCGTAGTCCGGACCACCCATTCGTCGAGCAGATGGATGAGATTGAAACGCTCAGCCGCCGTGATGAACTCGCCGGGCAGTACGAGTGCGCCGTCGCCATCTTTCATGCGGAGGAGCACCTCGAATCGGAGACGGCCGTCGAATCCTGAGGCGGGGGCTATTGGCTGGCCAAGCAGGGCGAGTGTGTTTTGAGCCAGCGCCGTCCGGATTCTCGCCACCCACGCAGCCTCACCGCGCCGCTCTGAGACGCGCGGGTTGGTGGGTGTGGCGAGTGCCACGCGGTTCCTTCCCTCGTCCTTGGCGGCGTAGAGCGCTGCATCCGCATCCGCCACGGCCTCCGCCGCGCCGACCACATCCGGCCCCAGCTCCAGCAACCCCATGCTCAGCGATACGCCGAAGGTCTTGCCCTCCCAGAAGAAGGAGAGGTCCTCAATGGCCGCCCGCAGGCGTTCTCCCACCTTGATGCCATCCGCAAGCTCACAGTCCGGAAGCAGCACGGCGAACTCGTCGCCGCCGAACCGTGCGAGCGTGTCGCGGATAGAAATTCGGCTGCGCAGGACGCCCACCACTTGCTTGAGAAGCGCGTCGCCAGCGTGGTGCCCGCACGTGTCGTTGATGATTTTGAAGTGATCCAGATCGAGCATCAGCAGGCAGCCGCGGGCGTTGGACACGCGTGCGCGCCCGATCACGGCTTCAAGTCGCTGATCAAGCTCGCGGCGGTTGACAAGGCCGGTGAGCGGATCATGCCGCGCTTGATGCGCCAGGCGCTCCGCGAGTCTGGCGCGCTCGATGGTGGCGCTCATCAGCCGGCCGAAGCCGGTCAGCAGGGCACGCTCGTGCTGCTCGGTGAGCGAATCGTCCTCGGCGCAGACGCTCAACGCGCCCACGGTTTCGCCGGAGGCCTGAATGGGGAGCACGATGGTGGAACCGCAGGCGGTCAGGCTCTCCACGCGGTGGTGATGCCCCTGTCCTTGGAGATTTCGGGCAACGAAGGTCGCACCGGTGGTCAGGACGCGTCCGAGGGCTGTGCCGTCTAGCTCTACCATCAGCTCTGACTGCACAGTTGGCTGCCCGGATGCGTCCGCTCGGAACAGACGCGCGGCTGCCCCGTCTGGCTCGCGCAGGGCGTAGGTCACATGTCGAGCGTCCGTGACGCGGGAGAACCCCGCGACGATGGTGGCAAACGCCTCGGCCTCCGTCATGGTGGTGGAAAGCTGGAGGCCGATCTCGTTGAGTGCTTCGAGCTTCTCCGTGTAGGCCTTCAATTGCGCGAGCGCCTTGTCCGTACCGGCCAACGAGCGCAGCCGATCTACGTTCGCCCCGATGAGCGCGCCTACCTGCGTCAACAACTCGACATTGTCAGCCGCGACGACGGCGCCGACCCCACCAACATTCACGGTTCCAATGACGTTGCCGCCGGCCGTGATGGGCGCATTCATTGCCCAGGTCAGTCGCTGGGCCGCCAAGAGTCGCGAGTCGGCCATGCGACTCCGGGGGTTAGGCTGCCATCTGACGGCACGCTGTGTCCGAAAACACCGACCAATCAACGACCCGTTCAGCGGCCAGATGGTGCCATTGGGAGCCAGGCCAGCCTCACCCGTCAGCGCTCGCACCTCCAGGCCGTCTGGCACGGCGAGTGCAATGCTGGACCGGGTGGCCTGGAACATCTTGACCAGCGACGAGGATACGGCCGCGAAGATCTCCCGCTCCGTTCGGGCCGTGGTAACGCGAACGATCAGTTCGCCAAGCGCCGCGAAGACGCGCGTGCGCCTCCTCGATCGCCTTCTGGCCGCAGAATCCGCGGCAGGTAGCAACGAGGCACCGGGGCGCTCGCTATTCGAGGCTAGACGCTTGGCCACTACGCGGTCCAGAAATAGAGTGCCATGCGTGAGAACGAGGGACGCGCGAGTCAGGGGACGGCGGATGGCAACTGGTCTAGATGAGCGTGCGGGGCCACCACTCTGAGGTCAGGTGGGCGCCTGGTACCGCTCCTGGATCTCGGCCGCATAGCGCGCTTCCGCGTTCCCCCGATCTGTAGCAGTCCACCCCAGGGTCTCGCTCATCAACTCCGCTACGCGCGCCGCAAGCGGGACCGCGCCACCGGATCCGAGGCCCAAAGGCACCCGGCGGAGCAGCACATCCGCCAGCGAGATCGCGCCTTCTTCACGCACGGCATGGATAACCTGCGCGGCGATCGCAGGCGATCCGCTCCCGATCGGGGCCGCCAGTGCCGGGTCGCGGTCGACAAGATCCAGGACGTCAGACGCGTGGGTCCCGTGGAGCCCCACCAGATAGCGGATGGCTTCAATGCTGACGCCGGCCTGCGCACCGCGCGCGCTCAAGCCCCGTTCCACGGATTCCGGGGGGCTTTCTCCTCCCGGCAGCGGGGCGGACGAGGTGATACACCGGGCCCGAACGCCCAGCCTGGCCGCGACGAGCGTTCCTACTTCTTCGGCAATGTCTCGGTACGCGGTGATCTTGCCGCCCAGTACCGAAAGCAGCCCAGGTGGGCCACCCTGGCGAGCATGCTCCCTGACGGCGTGCTTGCGCGAGACCTGGCCTTCGCGCACACCCTCCTTGCGGACGAGCGCGCGCACACCCGCCATGCCAAGGTGGATCTGCGCCCGTGCCAGAGATGGGAAGGCCGCGGCAGCCTCCCGCACGAGATAGCGCACGTCATCTGATTCGGCGCGCGCGCGGGACGGGTCATCCACGAAGTCAGTATCGGTGGTACCCACGAGGCTGTATCCGTTCCACGGCACCAGGAAGAACACTCGGCCGTCGCGCGCCGCCAAGAGCAGGATGGCGTTTCGGGTGGTAGGCGCCATGACGAGGTGCACGCCCTTAGTACGACGGAGCAGCGGGCCGCGAACGTCTGGGACGCCGGTCAATGTGCCGTCCAGCCACGGTCCACTGGCGTTGACGGTCAGCCGGGCTCGAATCTCGTACGGCGCGGTCTCGCCCACGGTTGTGGCGCGCACGCCCTTGACCGCGCCATCCTCAACCACGAAGCCCTCAGCGCGTGTGTACGTACGAATCAGGCCGCCGTGCCTCGCCGCATCCAGGGCGTTGGCCAGGGCGAGCCGCTCCGGGAACTCCACCTGGCAGTCGTAGTAGCGGGCGGCGCCTTGGAGACCCTCTGGATTGAGCGCTGGCTCTGCCGCGAGGGTTTCGGCGCGGCTGAGGAAGCGGTGCCAGGGGAGGCTCTTGTCGTACGAAAGCAGGTCATAGAGGATCATGCCGAGCCGCAGCCGGTCCCGCTTCCACGCGGGCCAGCGGTACATGGGGACGAGGAAGGGCAGCGGCTTGACCAGGTGCGGAGCGATTCTGAGGAGCACTTCGCGCTCGCGCATGTCCTCCCGCACCAGGCCAAAGTCCAGCATCTCGAGATACCGGAGGCCACCGTGAATGAGGCGTGTGGAGCGCGACGTGGTTCCGGAGCCGATGTCGTCGGCATCAACGAGCGCCACGCTCAGGCCACGGAGCGCGAGATCCCGGGCGATACCGCACCCCACGATGCCAGCGCCCACGATCAGCACGTCGTGCGTCCTCCCCTGAAGCTCGGCGCGCGTGGCCAGCTTCACAGGAACCGCGCCAGATCCACTACGGAGTCAAGCACGTGGGTGGGAGCAGGGTCCACGGGAACGGCGCCCGGCCGCGTCACTCCCGTGAGCACCAGCGCCGCGTCCATGCCCGCCACCAGACCCATGCGCACATCGGTCTCCGGACGATCGCCCACCATCAGGCACCGCTCTGGCGCCAGCCCCAACCGAGCAAGCGCCACATCCATGATGAGCGGCGAAGGCTTGCCAACGATAGTCTCCACGCGGCGCCCCGTGCAGCCCTCTACCGCCCCAATCATGGCAGCGCAGTCCGGCAGCTCATAGCCGTCGAACGGGCACGTGCGATCAGGATTGGTCGCGATGAGATCCGCGCCCGCCCTGGAGGCCTCAAAGGCGAGGCGTAGCTTACGGTAATCAAAAGCGCGGTCAAATGAGATAACCACCCAGCGCGCCACCGATGGATCCTCCGTGACGTGGATACCAGCAGCGGCCAACTCATCGATGAGTGGCTTCTCGCCGATGACGACCGCGGCCGCGCCGGGCGTGAGCCTGCCAAGGTAGCGGGCGAGAACCAATGACGAGTTGATGACGTCTTCACTTTCAGTGGGAACGCCCAGCCTGGTGAGCTTCCGCGCATACGCCTCCCGAGTATCGATGGGTTTGTTGGACACGAACACGATTCGCTTGCCCGCGCCACGGAGCGCGGCGATAACCCGATCCGCTCCCGGTATGAGCCGATCGCTCAGATACACGGTGCCGTCGAGATCGAGTACAAACCCGTCGTATCCGGGAGTCCGCGCCGCGTTACCTGCCACCGATCGCCCCGTTTGCTACACCAGAGGACACGCGAGCAGTGTACCAACGGCGCGACATCAGCCGCGCTTGCGCGAATCCGAGGTTGAGGCTGTCGTGGACCATCTCCGCGCGAAACTCATCGCCATCGAGGGTATTGACCAGGCCGGGAAACAGACGGTGTGCGAGCGTCTGGCTGCCGCCTTACGTGCAGCCGGACTGGATGTAGAGCTCACGGGGTTCCCTGACTACAGCACGCCACTGGGCGCGGAGATCACGGCCTTCCTGCGTGGTCAGCGCGAGTATCCCGCGCAGGCGCGACAGCTCTTGTACGCGGCAAACCGCTGGGAGCGGGCCGACGACATCCGCGCGGCGTTGGAGCGCGGTGCCACGGTGATCGTGGACCGGTACATTGCTTCTGGGATGGCGTACGGCGCGGCCCAGGGGCTCGACGCAGCGTGGATGCGAGAGGTGGAACGGGGTCTGCCAACCGCCGATGTCACGATACTGCTGGATATCACGCCCGCGGAATCGTTGGCCCGCAAGCCCGGACAGCGCGACTCCTACGAGGCCCGGTCCGACCTGCTGGAACGAGCGCGTGACGTGTATCTGGCGCTCGCCAAGGAAGGCGGCTGGCTGGTGATCGACGCTCGCGGCGATCGCGATAGCGTGTGGGCGCTGGCCCGCACGGCGCTGGGGCTCTAACCGGCCGCCACCCAGGAGGCAGCAACGTGAACTATGGCGCTCTGATCTCCAAGTCATTCCGTATGACATTGCGTTACCGGTATCTGTGGCTGCTGACGCTGCTGGCGGGAGGCTCTGGCGCCTCAGGCGGCGGGAGTGGTGGGGGCCCCGGGAGCAGTGGTGGCCGCGGTGGTACTGGTAGTCCGTTCGACGGCGGCACCGGCGAGCTAGGACGGGTGGCCGCGTCCGCCTGGCAGTGGGTCCAGGACCACATGGTCTGGATCATGCTGGGGGTTCTGGTGCTGCTGGCCCTGGTCCTCGTGCTCGTGATCCTTGCCATCATCTGCCGTGGGGCGGCTTCCTGGGCGACATCGCAGCTAGCGCTGGGGCACCCCTGTACGTTGGGGATGGCGTGGCGGAATGGTCAGAGACTGGGATTCCGCTACTTCAGGCTGGGCCTGCTCTCGTTTGCGATTGGCGGCGGGATTGCGCTGGTCCTGGGCGGAATCGTCGCGGCCATCGTCGTGTCGTATCTCAGCACCGGCAAGTCGCCGGGGCTGGAGATGATCCCGCTAGTCGTTGCCGGCGTGATCCTGCTGCTGTGCCTGATTCCGTTTTTCATCGCGCTGCGGGTGGCCTTTCTCTACGCGGATCGGGCGCTGGCGAACGAGGAGATCGGCGCAGTCGCGGCGCTCAAGCACGGCGTGCGTACGCTCTGGGATCGCCTGGGCACCACGGTCCTTGTGTGGCTGATCGACGTGGGGATGAGCATCGCCATCGGCTTCGGGCTGCTCCTGGTTGTCGCGTTGTGCATGATCCCCCTGGCCGGAGTGGGCGTGGCTATCTACTTCCTGGGCGGCCAGCAGTTCTCCGCCGGATTGATCGCCTACATCGCCGTGGCGAGCGTGATCTTCTTACTGGTCATGTTGGTAGTAAACGGCGCGGTGGGGACGTTTCACTGGTCTTACTGGACGCACGCTTACCTGAACCTGACGGGGCGGCTGGATAGCCGCATGGAGCCCGCGGAGTAGTGGCCGGGGTCCCAACGGAGCGGTGCGGACGATCCCGCTGGACGAGATCGCGGACTTCGGCGTGCCGCATCTGGGCTCGCCGTCTGGATGTGGTGAGCTTCCGCCGGCTCGTCAACCCCGGCCGCGTTCCCTAAAGTACTCTTCGCGCACCTTTGGCCCGGGCGGGTAGTACTCCGCGATCGGCGCGCCCGCGAGGATCCGGTCGTGGGCGTACGCCTCCACCGCCTCGTTCTCCGCGGCCTTCTCCGCCACCTGCTCCGCGAGCTCAAATGGGTACGCCAGCACGCCGTCGTCGTCGCCGAATATGAGGTCGCCGGGCAGCACCAGGATGCCACCGCACTGGATGGGGACGTTGACGTCCGCGGCGTACTTGTTCCGGTTGCTGGCATATGGGTTGGTGCCCTTCAGGAAGAGCGGGCAGCCCATGTCTTTGAGAATGGGGTAGTCCCTCACGGCGCCGTCCACCACCACGCCGGTGCCGCCGTCGCGATGAAACTGGCCGATCAGCATGTCACCGATGATGCCGGCGCTCAGATCACCCTGAGCGTCCGCGACGATCACCTGGCCGGCCTTGCCGCGGTGGAAGGGCACGTGGCTGGGCAGCGGCACACCCTGGGCTCTGAGATCTGCCAGGCGCTTCTTCTGGTCCTCGCGTATGGGGACGAAGCGCACAGTAACGGCGCGGCCGACCATCTTGAGCCCGGGCGTGAAGGCACGGATGCCGGGCATGCAGACGTTGGCGTAGCCGAGCTCAGACATGACGCTGGAGACCGCGGCGGTCGTCAAACCCTGGTACTTCGCGATCAACTCGTTGGAGATCGTGGTGTCGGTCACAGCTCACCTCGCCCTGCATTTGGCACTGACGGCGGGGCAAGTATAGGCCGGCGTGAGACACCACCAAGTGGGCAATAAAGAGAATGGGAGCCGGGCCGTACGGCCTGGCTCCCACCGCTTGAGGGTTCCGGGGAGTGAACCGGCTAGCTGACGGCGCGGAGGTGTGCGCCCCCACCCCGGGCGGGCCGGCCCGCCGCCTCAACTGCCTCTTCGAGCTGGATGTTGAACTGCCCAACCACGGTGTCCAGCGTGCCCGCGATCTCTGTCAACTGCTGGGTCTGTGCATCGATGGTCCCCATCTGCCCAGCCATCTCGTCTGCCGACGCGGAGATCTCCTGCGCCATCGCCCCAGCCTGCTCGGCAATGGCGGCGATACCGCTGGTGGCCTCGCTGATCCCCCGGCTCTGCGCCGCGATCTCCTCGACCGCCGCGGCGATCTCCGAAACCTGGCGGGCCGTCTCCTGCGTGGCAGACAGGATCTTGTCCAGCGCGTTGCCAGCCCGAGATGTCTTGTCCACACCAGACTCAACCCGCTGCGCACCTTCACGCATGGCCGAGACCGTGTCGCGCACACTGGTCTGGACGCTGCGCATCAGCTCGCCAATCTGGCGGGTCTCATTCTGCGAGCGCTCGGCCAGCTTCCGCACCTCGTCGGCAACAACCGCGAATCCCTTGCCGTGCTCGCCGGCGCGGGCCGCCTCGATGGCAGCGTTCAGAGCCAGCAGGTTGGTCTGCTCGGCGATGTCATCGATGGTCTCGACGACGTTGCCGATGGTGGAGCCCAACCGACCCAGCTCCTCGACTGACCGAGCGGCCGTGGAAACGACCTCCTGGATGCCGGCCATGCTCTCCACCGCGTCCCGCACCGACGAGGCGCCTTCCTCGGCACTCTGGCGGGTCTGCTCGCCCAGGCTGGACACGGACTGTGCGCTGGCGGCCACGCGCTCAACGCCCTCGGTCATCTGGCTGATGTTGGCGCCCACCTCGGTCACGGACCGCGCCTGGTCCTGCGCGCCAGCAGCCGACTGCTGCACCGCCGTAGACACCTGCGCCACCGACTGGGTGGACTGCTCCACAGCACCGCGGAGCTCCTGGCTGGCAGCCGACAGCGTGGCGCTGGCTCGGACGGTCTCCGCCAGCGCGCCGCGAACGACGTTCTTGAGATCCGCGTAGTACTCAGACAGGTCGTGCTCCGCCCGCTGTACCTTCACCGCCCCCAGGTCCAGACCAATGTTCTCCAGGTAGTCGTAGAAGAATGCATCGCAGACGGCCTGCATGTCATAGATGAAGACGGCAAAGATGGCCCGCTCAGCCTGGGCCCGCAGCAGCGGACGGTGGAAGTAGCTCCGCTGGAGGTACTTGCGCACCAGGTCCTGATACATGGCGTAGGAGCCCAGGTACCACTTGAGTGGCAGGTCGATGACGTTGTGCAGCTTGCCGACCTTGAGCCGCTTCTCGAAGTAATCCGGACCAAACGTGCCGCCGGCCGCGGCCTCCTCAAAGATCTGCGCAAAGTAGCCGGCCTGCGCCGCCTCCAGGTGGCCACGCAGGTCATTGATGGACATGCCCTTCTGCTTCGCGAAGGCGTCAAAGAACTCGCGGGTCGGGGCGAACGCGAACTGATGGTCGTAGAACTCCTTGGCCAGCGGCTTCGCAATGCGGCGCGCCCAGCCAACCAGCCCGGCGAGCACCTTCACATCTCGCTTCTCGAACCGGGCGAACTGGCGCCTCAGCGCCAGGTTGGTGTCATTGATCGAATACAGCTCGACCAGCTTGACCGGCTTCTGATCGTTTCGCATCTCGGAACCCTCTGCTCCTTCCACCGCATAGCGGGAATGTGGTTGCACATCACCGCCATCCCAGGAGCTGCGGTCCTCAGGACGACCTGCCTCGGCAACTCTGGTCACCGACGCATGAATAACGGACATTGCTGTCAGGTGGGGACGGGGTTCTTGGGATCGGGGAAATTCCCGAATCCGCTTGGGCAGCGCTCCTTACGACAAGGGCGAGGCACCCAGCGGCGGCGCGCCCAGCCAACCAGCCCGGCGAGCACCTTCACATCTCGCTCCTCGAACCGGGCGAACCGCCGGCGGAGCGCCAGGTTGGTGTGGTTGATCGAGTACTGATCGACCAGCTTGACCGGAGTCTGAACAGTTGGCATGGCGCACTCCACTCCTCAAATCCTGGAGCGGGAGCGCGCATGCGCTACTCTGCCATCCCAGGGGCTGCGGTCCTCAGGACGACATGTATCAATGAATCTCGTCACCGACCAACGGACAACGGGGACGGGACCCTGGATCGGAGATGCGCCGCCGTGCAGCGCTCCTTCTGAACCCGCCGCGCCACATCCCGCAAGGGTGGTGACGCGCGGCGAACCACGCGGGTTTACGACTTCGGGACGTCGAACACGTAGACATCGCGGGCGGTGGGTGAAGTCGCGTCACACAGCCAGAACTGGCCCTGCCAGATGGTCATGCCGTGCGGCTCCTGGGCGGAGCAGCCCACCGCATCTACGATGTCGCCGTCGTTCGGATTCAGCTTGAAGATCACCCGCTTGTTGGTGTCCACGCACCAGAGATTGCCGTCGTACGGATCCCAGGCGATACCGTGGGCACGGTTGCCGTGGCAGGGGATCTCGTGCTCGATCTTGCCGTTGGTCGGATTCATCACGAAGATCTTGCCGGTGATGGGCACGTTGAACCACAGCCGCCCATCGCGCCACTCCGTGCCATGGGCGCCGCCGCTCTTGTCGTACGGCGGGGTGGGGAACGCCTTGATCTCGCGACCGGTCTCGCGATCGAAGCAGATCATCTCGTAGGTACGCGTGGAAGCGATCCAGACGTTGCGGTCGTCGTCCAGCGTGATGCCGCTGGAGTGCATGGCGCGGGTCTGATACTCACGCAGGATGTCACCCTTCTCGTAGTCCAGGAGGAAGAACTTGTTGGGGTCGATCTGGTCGATGAGCCAGAGGCCCTCTTCAGTGGCCTGTAGGCCGTTTGGCATGACACAGGGCGACTGCCACTTGACGATGGGATCCACCTTCGATGCCATCACACCACTCCGCGCGTTGCTGAGCGGCATCATACGCCGGCGGGGCGCCGAGTCAGCGGCGGTTGGGTGGAGCGGCGACAGGTGCGGCGGACGGTGGGACGGGCGCACCGCGCGGCGCCGCGAACGTGTTTTGTGCCTCGTAGGCGCCAATGTCGCAGGTGCCCGGGATGCCCGTGATGCGGGTGAAGCCGCGTTGATCGGTGGTGGGACAGCCTGTGTTGGTCCCAGCGTTGATCGCGGGGCTGCCGATCAGGAGGGGGTGCACGAGCGCGGCGTTCCCGTAGTGCGCCAGAGGGCCGAGCAGCGGATCGGTCAACGTGAAGCCAGCACCGGCGCAGCCTACGGCAGCAGTCCCGAACTCGATGTTGTTGGAGCCGGTGATCGGCCCATTGCAGTTGTTGGCCACACCGTTGGCCACGTTGCCGCTGGTGATGGTGTTGGTCACGGAGAGCAGGCCGCCAGCGATGGCGGCGAAGCTGAGTCCGCCGCCGGTGGTACCGCCTACCGCGGTGGTGCCAACGAGCGTGTTCTTGGCAATGGTGGCATTGGTGATGGAGCCGGCGTCTGCTCCACTGTAGACCACGGCAATGCCGGCGCCCGAAGCGCCGGCCCGCGTGCTTATGCTGGAGAGGCCACCGGTGGCGCTGTTGCCGCTGCTGGTGACGTTGGTGGCGACGAGGGGCTGCCCCAGATATGCTCCGCCGCCGGTTGCGCTGCCCACACCGATGCCGGTGCCCTGATCTCCACCCGTGGCGACGTTCGCCGAGAACGTGACCCGGGTGAGCGTGGTCTGCTGAGTGCCGGCCGTCGAGACATAGAGGCCACCTCCGAGCGCCGACCCACCCGAGTTGCCTCCGACTCCGGCTCCCGCCAGAGCCGAGTTTCCACTGAAACGCGAATCCACGATGGTCAGCGGGTCCAACGAGGAGTGGGCCAGTCCACCGCCTTGTGCCCCGGTGGACCCCGCGGCCTGCGCGACGCTGTCCTTGACGACGACATCCGTCAGGGTGAGATGTCCGCCATTGAACACCGCCCCGCCCTGGGCCGTCCCCGTGGCGGGAGCGTGGCGACCGTTGCGAAGCGTCAGGCCGGCGAGGGAATAGACGCCTGACGTATTGGTGAACGCAAACACGCGGCCGGCGTTGTTCCCGCTGATGTCGAGCGCACCGCTGCCGGGCCCCGTGACCGTCACGGAGCGCGTGACACCTAGCTCGCCGAACTGCAGGGTGATGGTGCCGGCGACGCCGCTGGCGAAGGTGACGGTGCCGCCGGAGTCCAGCGCCTGGAGCGCCTCGCGCAGCGAACAGTCGGCCACGGAGCAGGTGTCGTCTTTCGTATCGGCTGTCTTGGTCACCACGGCCGCGGTGACGATCTCAAAGGCGCCGGCGTCACACGGATCGGAGACGGTACGGGCGCGGGGGGCGCCGCGCTGGTCCACTTCCGGGCAGCCGGTGTTGGTGCCCGCGTTGATGGCGGCGCTGCCGGCATTCAGCTTCAGCGTCTCGGTGGGGCCACCGTAGGGACCCAGCGCGGCCAGGTTCCCGTTGCCGTTGGTGGTGCCGGGGTTGGTGCAGAACGCGGCGCCGTTCTGGACGTTGTTGGTGCCGGTCACGGCGGTATTGCACATGTTGATGCCGCCGTTTGCGCGATTGTTGTCTAGCAGGCTGTTTGTCAGAGTGCTGGTTCCCCCGCCGAAGAAGAGCGCGCCGCCGTTCGTGACCCCCGCCGCGCCGTCCACGTCATTTCCGGCGAGGGTCAGGTTGAGCAGCGTGGCCGTCTCCGCACCGGAGAGGTCCAGGCTGACGGCTCCACCGGTGGCGCCGCCTTTGAGCCCGCCGCTATTGGAGCCGGCGGTGGCGTGGTTGGCGCTGAAGGTGGAGTTGCTGATGGCGATGGTTTGTCGCGCGGCGATGGCGCCGCCGGCGGCGTCGCCCGCGGAGCCGGCCGTGGTGTTGCCACCGCTCGAGGCGGTGTTGTTGGAGAAGGTGGAGCGGCTGACGTCGATGACGCCGGTGGCCGTGGTGGCGATGAAGATGGCACCGCCCGTCCCGTTGCCTCCGGCGGAACCGGCCGAGGTGCTGGAGCCGCCCAGCGCGGAGTTCGTGGAGAAAGATGACGTGGTGATGGTGAGATTCCCTGCGGTGGAGACGTGGCCCAGCGCGCCGCCCCGTGCGGCAAACGTGGCGGCGCCGATGGCGCTGCTGTTCTTGATGGCCACGCGGGACAGCGTGAGCGAGGCGTTGTTGAGGATCGCGCCGCCGGTGGCCTGGCCGGCTGACGCGTTGCGGCCGTTTTGAAGGGTGAGGCCGCTGATGGTGACGACCGCGTTGGGATTGACCGCGCCCACGTTGAAGATGCGGCTGACGTCGTTCCCACTGACCGCCAGCGCTGCCTCACCGGGACCCTGGACCGTGATGGACTGATCGATGGCGATCTCGCCCAGGGTCAGGGTGAACGTGCCGCCCAGGCCGGAGGCAAAGACGATCACGTCACCGGCGCCGGCCACGCCGATCGCCTCGCGTAGGGAGCAATCGGCGTCGCAGATCCCGTCGTTGGTGTCCGCGGACTTGGTGACGGTGCGCGTGGCCGCCCAGGCCGCGCCTGGCGCGATGAACAGCGCGGCGACAGTCGCCACTATGGCAAACCCAAACGGCCACCCAAGGCAACGGCCCAGCAACCCGCCCATGGTCGCTCCCCGACTCAGTGTCTGACCCGTGCCGCTGGCGACCACCTCCCCGATCGGCAGTGACGGGTGCTGGGGATTGTAGTTGAGCGCGGCCCACGCCGGGGTTCGCACGCGCACCGCCCCGGGGGGGACGTATCGGCGGCTACTATTGCCGGGTCACAGCCGCAGCTATGATCGACAAGCCCTTCGACACGACTACCCGCCAGCTCATCGAAGCTGACCCGTCTGCCTGGCTCCGCCTGGCCGGCCTACGCGTAGAGCGCGATGTGTCCATCGTGGACTCGGACATCTCCACCTCGATCGCGATGGTGGACAAGGTGCTCCGCGTGGAGCGACCGCGGCCGTGGCTGGCGCATCTGGAGGTCCAGACCAGCCGCGATCCGCGCCTGCTGGATCGCGTGGCGCTGTACTACGCGCTGCTGAGCCACCGACACCGCCTGCCGACGCGGAGCATCATCGTCCTGGCGCGGCCGACCGCGGACGGGCCGGAGCTGGACGGCGTGCTTGAACACCGCGACGTTGATGGGGCCCATCGGATGACGCTGCGCTACGACGTGGTGCGCATCTGGCAGCAGCCCGCGACTGCGCTTCTCCAAGGCGATCTGGCGACTTTGCCACTGGCTCCGCTGGCCGATCTGGGGTCCGCGCCAGTGACGGACGTGGTGCAGGCCATGGGGCGACGTCTCGAATCGGAGGCTACGATAGATCAGCGTCGAACGCTGTGGACCGCGACCTATCTGCTGATGGGGCTGCGGTACAATGCGAGTGAGTCGCTTGAGCTCCTGAAGGGGGTGCTGGAAATGCGCGATTCCGTAACGTATCAGGCCATCCTGGAAGAAGGTAGGTCTGAAGGGCTATCCCGCGGGCGAGCCGAGGGGGTACGAATTGCGCTGCTCCGATTTGGAACGCATCGATTCGGCCCGCCAACGGCCGCGATAGCCTCCAGGCTAGCCGCGATCGAGGATCTGACGACGCTGGATCGACTCGCCGACCGCATGTTCGACGCGTCCGGCTGGGACGACCTGCTGGGCTAGGGGCTGCCGTCGGGCTCCGCAGCCACCCCCTCAGAGCTCAACCAAGCGGGCCCGCGGAGCGTGATCCGCCATCGGCGTGCGATGGCGGTGCCGTTGTTGCTGGTTCGAGCGGGGAACAGTGACGTGGCGCAGCCGCTGTTGGTCACGGACCGGTGGAGAATGGTGTCGCCGAACACGCGCGAGAGCGTGCCACCCACTCCGCGGCCCCGACGATTCGCCCATCGTCGGTTGATCGAAGATCGTCAAATCAGATCCACGTGCAGGGAACGGTCCGCCTACGAAGTCCTGAGGGGTGGACCCTCAGGCGACCGATGGCAGACCGATCACCCGACTGGAGAGCGCGCAGCTCGGTCCAGCGAGCTCGGACTCCACGCTCGCGCAGACGTCCTGCACGAAGGTGACGTGGCCGGCCTGGGGGACGAGATGAAGGTCGTCGACTCGAACGCGCGGTCGCCATCCCGCAGTTGCCGGCCACAAGTGTTTACGCACGCACCGCACAATTCGATGCTCACGCATGCCGCTCCGACTTGCGACGCCAGGGGCCTTGCACGACGCGAGCGAGACCCCGATGCCGGCGACCACGACGACCTGACCTTCCTGGACGGCCTTCCGAAGCTCGGCGGGCGGTTCTGCCGCGGCCAGATCTCCCCCAGGGTGCAAGCTTGCACCGCGCGGCTACAGATTAGCCGATGCGCGGCCGATAGGGAATGGGGTGTTGGGCCGGGGCGCTCGTTTTCTGTTGTTGTTTGCGGTACGTGAGGTCACCCAGGTTCGCGAACGCAGAGACATCGCGTACGCGGGGAGCGGGAGACATGCGCTGGGTGGAGAAGGATGTCTGGCTCGGCCACCGAGAGATCCTTCGTGCCTCAGGATGCGGAGGAGGGCTGGGGCTAGCGCAATAGGGTCTGGCGTGCGGGCCGTCTGACGAACGGTCATGGCGAATGCGGCTCGCTCGTAGGGAGCAGGGCTGGGGCTCGCGCGGCAATGCCCTCACCCGCTCCCTCTCCCAAAGGGCGAGGGAGCGGGTGGCGCGGTGCTAGATCTCCACCAGCACGTACTGACGCTCTACGCTGACCGGGAACGTCTCGGCTACGTAGGGGCCCTTGACCAGGCCGGAGTCGTCGCGAGGGGCGTCTGGCGGGGTGGTGGCGGCTAACTCGGCGGGGGTAGTGCCGGGGTTGGCGGGGGGCGGGGTTTCTAGCTCGCTGCCGGGGGCTACAACGACGTCGTAGCTGCGGACGCGGAAGCGGTCTGGGTCGAACCAGGACTGGCCGGTGCGGAGGTCGAACTCCCAGGCGTGCCAGGGGCAGCGGACCATCTCGCCGGGGCGGCTGTAGTCGTAGACACCCACGCCGGCGGGTTTAAGCTGGCCCTGGGCGTGGCCGGCGCAGAGGGGGCCGGCCTGGTGGGGGCAGCGGTTGAGCAGGGCGAAGAACTCGCCGCCCACGTTGTAGACGCCGATCGACCTGCCGGCGATCTCCAGGATCTTCTTGGTGCCGGGCGGGATGTCCTCCACCAGGCCCACCACGTAGCGCGCCACGTCTATCTCTACTCCGGCTAGCGGCCTGCTCGATCGCTTACTCGGCCGGGCCCAGGCCGTACAGCTTGCGGGCGTTCTTGTACATCAGCTTCTCCACGAAGCCGTCCGGCATCTTCGCGTTGGGCAGGGCCTCGTCCGGCGCGTCGAAGTCCCAGTGGGGATAATCTGACGCGAACATGAGCTTGTCCTGCAGCCAGGGGGCCTGCTCAAGCATCTCCACGAACTCGTTGGCGATGGGCGGCTCCTCCATGGGCTGGGTGGTGAGCCAGAAGTGCTCTTCGAAGTACTCGCTGGGTTTGCGCTTGAGCGTGGGCACCTCGGAACGGAGCTTCTTCCAGGCGGCGTCCATGCGCCAGGCTAGCGGCGGCACCCAGCCGAAGCCGCCCTCCACCAGAATGACCTTGAGCCTGGGGAACTGCTCGAAAACGCCCTCCAGGATGAGGCTGGCAACCTGGGCCTGGAACGCCATGGACATGCCGGCGTGATCCTCCAGGTAGTAAGACGGCCAGCCGGCGCCGGTGACGGGGTGGCCGCCCTGGCCGGCCACGTGGATGCCCAGCGGCAGCCCCATGGCCTCCGCGGCCTCGTACATGGGCCAATACTTGTGGCGGCCCAGCGGCTCGCTGGTGCGGATGACCATCATGATCTGCACGAAGCCGGGGTAAGAGCCGCGGCGCTCTAGCTCTTTGACGCTGAGGCGGGCGTCCTCGTACGGCACTACGATGCCGCTGCGGAGACGGGGCTCCTTTTCCATCCACTCGTGAATCTGCCACTCGTTGATGGCCTGGGCCAGGGCGTGGCCGTACTCCACGTTGCGCTCACCGCCAGCGCCCAGCAGCGGCTGGAGCACGCCGTGCTCGATGTTCCAGCGATCCAGGAGCTGCTCGCGCATGAAGTCCAGGTCTGACCCCGCCGGGCCGCCGGTGGGGGGCCAGGAGTCCACTCTGGCCGCGCCAGGGTAGGCGCGTGGGAAGTACGAGCCGTTCCAGCTTCGGGAGCCGTAGGTCTGGTGGTGCTTGAGCCAGCGTTCGTCCAGGAAGTACGGGTCAAGCGCCCGCTTGCTGGCCAGAGTGGGATGAATGTCACCATCGATGACCGGCATGCCGCTCTTTGGCGGCACCTGGGCCACGCGCTCCGCTGTCACGACCATGACGTAGCCTCCTGCGTCTCCAACACTAACGGGTGCCCAGCCCGTAGAGCTTCCGGGCGTTCTCAGACAGGATCTTGCGGCGGGTCTCAGCCGAAAGTCCGACCGGAACCGCCTCATCCGGCGAATCAAACTGCCAGTGCGGGTAGTCCGTGGAGAACATGAGCACGTCGTCCGAGCCGATCTGGCGCATGATCTGGAGCATGTGCTCCGGTCGCTCGGGAGCGTCCAGCGGCTGCAGCGAGAAGCGGACGCGCTGGCGGATGTACTCAGACGGGTACTGGGTGTTCCACGGCACCTCGCGCCGGAGGCCGCGCCAGTTCTTGTCAAACCGCCAGAAGAACGAAGGCAGCCAGGTCCACCCGCTCTCGATCATGGCCAGGTTGAGGCCCGGGAACTTGTCCAGCACACCCTCCGCGATCAGGCTGAGCAATTGCGACTGAAAGATCTGGGCCATGTCCACGTACTCTTCAACGTAGAGCGACGGCCAGCCGGTGGGGGTGGGAGGATTCCCGGGCGCGCCGCCGAACTGGAGACTGACCACCAGGCCTTGTCGCTCAGCCGCTGCGAAGATGGGCCAGTAGCGGCGCTGGCCGTACGGCGCCTCAGAGGAGACCGGCAGGATCACCTGGACCACGGCGGGATGGCCGCCCACGCGGTCGATCTCAGCGGCCGCCATCTCGGGCACCTTCGTGGGCACGACGATCGACCCGCGCAGCCTCGGCTCGGGCGCCAGCCACTCCGCGATGAGCCAGTCGTTCACGGCGGCGGCCATGGCGGCGGCGAGGTCTGGATTGTGAAGCGTGTCCACCTCGTAGGTGGGGTTGAGGATGCCGTATTCCACATTCCAAGGGTCCAGGACGTGGCGCCGCACCAGCTCCAGGCTGGAGGCCGGCGGGCCGCCGCCCTCGGGCCTGGTGCCGGCCAGGGCGGACGTGGGCGCGCCAGACGGATAGGCGGTGTCGATGGGTCCTTTGAAGGCGGAGATGGTGAGGTACTCGCGCCAGTGGGCGGTCAGATAGGGAAAGAGGGCCTGGTAGGAGGGCAGGCGGCAGTGGATGTCTGTATCGATCACCGGCTGGCCCAGATCGATCCCGGCAGTCACCACCGTCGGCGCTGTCGCAGCGACGGCTTCCGTTGCGCTCATAGTCCCAGCTCCCAGATTCGCCCCGGGAGCGTAACCGAATCCGGACGGCCGGCGCATCCGGGCTCATCCCCGACCCGTCCCCGTCGATAGTTCTTCTAGTGGGGGTCCGAGGGGTGGACCCCGGAGCGTAGGGTGGATTCGATCGCGCCCATACTGGCAGCCAGAATCGCGAGCTCGGCGGAGCCGGGACTCGGGCTGCCCGCGCCCGGCAGCATCGTTCGAGCGACGGTCATCAGCGTGGACGGCAAGGCCGTGAAACTGCGCATGGGTGACCAGACCATCAACGCGACGGCAGAGACGCCCGTGACCCCCGGCGAGACGCTGAAGTTCCGATTCGAGCAGTCACCGAATGGCAAGGCGCTTCTGCGGATGGTGGACGATTCGGCGCGCACGCACGCCCAGGCAGCGCAGAGCGGCGCCGGCCGCGTCCCCATGGGCAACGGTAGCCCCGCGCGTCCGAGCGGGCCACCCGCGAGCGGACCACAGGCGGGGCCGAGCGGGCCGGCGTCCGATCTCGACACGCATCCACTACTGGCCCGCTTTGGTGGGGCCAGCCAGGCGTCCGTGGGCACGCAAGGCACGGGAGAGCGGGGTGGTCAGGTAGGATCCGCCACGGGGAGAGCGCCGGATCCGGGCCAGCCGCACATCACGCCGCCGAACGGCGACTCTGAGGCGCAGATCGGCCAGATGACTTTGCCGTCGCGACTGGCCACACCTCCAAATCAGGCGGCGTTCCAGAGGCCGGCGGCGCCGCTGATGGCCCAGAGCAATCCCATGAGCAGCGCACCCGCGGATGGGGCCGTGGACATGGGGGAGGCTCCGCAACGCCCAGCGAGCGGGCAAGCAGGCGGAACAGTACCTCAGCGAGGGGGATCTGGACCGGGACTCCGTCCGTTTGGCAACGACGCGCCACCGATTAGCCTGCCGGCCAGGTTTGCCCTGGACCAGACAGTAGCGGCACCCTCGCCACGACTCACACCGCAAGGCCGGACTCTCAGTCAATCCCAGGTCCCCACGACGGCTCCACAGACGAGCGCCGCGGGGCTACCCCTGCCCTTGCCCACGTTGACCCAGCCCTTAACCTTGACCGCGCGGGCGACGGACAACGCGGCAGTCGAGTCGGAGCCGCGGGACGATGCCCCCGTCGCGGATGCACCAGTGGCCGACGAGCAGCCTGCGCTGCTGGGCGGCGCGCTCACGCGTCCGAGGATGGACCCACGAGTGATGATGCTGCTACGAGCCGCGATGCCCGCGTACACGCAGTCGCTGGGGAATGGCGCGCCGGCATCAGCGAGCAGTAACGGAGGAGCGGTAGCCTCGGGAACGCGAAGCGGGGCCGTGCCCACTGAGCTTCGGGCGATGCTGGCGGAGGCCGGCATCCCCGCGGATGCCGTCAATGCGTCGCTCGCAGAGGCGCTGATGGAGAACGGGGCGCCCATCTCATCCTCCACGGTGGCCACGCTGCGGCAACAGCTCTCGCTCAACGGAGGTCTGCCCACCGACGCGCGTCCCGTGGTGCTGCTGCACCAGGTGGGCCTGCCCGTCACGCCCGAGACGATGGAGCTGGCCCGTGGGGTGACCAGCGGCGCGTTGAACGTGGACGATGCCTGGCTGAGCGTCTTGAGCGCACTGGAGTCGAACGCGGAGAACGGCGCCGCGGACGTGCCCACCGCGCTGTCGCACCAACTGCTCAACGCGTGGTCCGTACCGGACAGCGACAGTCCGGGCGAGTTCGCGGGCTGGCTCCAGCGGTCTCTGCACAGCGCCGCGATACCGCCAGAGGCGAAGGTGTCACGGGGTGAGAATGGCCAATCCTTGATGCAGGACGCACGCGTCGTAGCCCACCAACTCAGCTCGGACGGGAAAGAGCCGCAAGCGGCGCTTGCGGCTCTCGAACGGCTGGGTAGTGCGCTCAAAGGCCAGCAGATGCTCAACGCCGCCCCGCAGGGAACCGCGGATGAGCGATTCTTCGTGTTCACCCTGCCGGGCGCTACGCCGGAGCACCAGCCCGGGCTTATCGAGCTGAGCGTGCGCGAGCGCGAGGCGGAGACGAGCGGCTCCGTGCGGGGCCGGCCGGACGTGGTGCGGCTGAAGTTCTCGCTGCCCGCGCTGGGTGAGCTGGCGGTGAACGTGCGGGTGGACGGGCAGCACCTGGCCTGCCACTTCGCGGCGGGATCGCCGTTCGTGGCGGAGCTGTTGACGGCGGGGGCCGGGGATCTGGCTGAGCGCTTCCGCTCACTGGGGTACGCCCAGCCGACGATCGACGCGACCGAGTCTGTTCCTGAAGCATCGCCGACGGCAGACACTCCGCGGCGACGCTCTGTCCACCGATTGGATGCACGGCTGTGAGCGGGGCCGAGCGAAAGGCGGTTGCGCTCACCTACCGGGCGGGCGAGGAGCGCGCTCCCCGCGTCACGGCGTCAGGCCGTGGAATGGTGGCGGATGAGATCATCCGCCGCGCCAAGGAGGCGGGCGTCCCGATTACCCAGGACGCGCCTCTGGTCACCTTGCTGTCTCAACTCGATCTGGGTGAGATGATCCCGCCTGACCTGTACCTGGTGGTGGCGGAGATCCTGGTGCACGTGTACCGGCTGGAGTCGCGAGTGGGAAGGGACCGAAAGCGGCAGGGTCCGCCGGCTAAGCGCACGGCGTAGAGAGGAATCGGCTGACGCGAGCCGACTCACAGGCACCGGTCAGCGCTTGGCAGAGCCTGGCTGGCGACCGGGATGCTTCTTTCGTTCTTTCGTTCTTTCGTCAGGCCGACGGTCGGCTTGCGGACGGGCTAGTTTGACGGCGGCGACCGAGCGCGGTGCTCAGCAGATAGCGTCTCAGGGTCGGTTTGGGCTGCGCTACACTCCGCGCGATGGCGGCACGGTTTGGCCGCGGCCGCACTGGAGGAGGGGCGCTATGGATATGGGTCTGGCCGGCAAGGTGGCCGTGATCACTGGCGGGAGCGAGGGCATCGGCCGGGCCACGGCGGTCTCGCTGGGCCGCGAGGGCGTGAACGTGGTGGTCTGTGCGCGCCGCAAGGACGTGCTGGAGCGGGCGGCGGCAGAGATCGCGGAGGAGACCGGTGCGCAGATGCTGGCGGTGTCGGCGGACGTGAGTCGCGCGGACGACGTCAAGCGGGTCATCGACGGCGCGGTGGAGCGGTTCGGCCGGCTGGACATCCTGGTGAACAACGCGGGCACCTCGCGGGCGCTGCCTTTCGAGAGCGTGACGGACGAGGGCTGGCAGGATGACCTGGAGCTGAAGCTGTTTGGGGCGATCCGGGCGACTCGGCTGGCGCTGCCCCACCTCCGGAAGGCGGGCGGCGGGAGCGTGGTGAACGTGCTGAACATCGGCGCAAAGGCGCCCGCGGCGGCATCCGTCCCCACGTCCGTGAGCCGCGCGGCGGGGATGGCGCTGATGAAGGCGCTCTCCAAGGAGCTTGCGCCGGACAACATTAGGGTGAACGGCGTGCTGATTGGGGTGATCAAGAGCGGTCAGCACGAACGGCGCTGGGAGGCGGAGGGCGGCAAGCGATCGCTGGACGCGTTTTATGACGAGGTGGCGAAGAATCGAGCCGTGCCGCTGGGCCGCGTGGGGGAGGCGTACGAGGTGGGCGACCTGATCACGTTCCTCTGCTCGCGGGGCGGGGCGTACCTGACGGGCGTGGCGATCAACGCCGACGGCGGCACATCCGCGGTGGTCTAGCCCACGCGAACCGGGCATGGAAAAGGCTCCCCTCATTGCTGAGGGGAGCCTGGCGGGCTCGAGGGGATTCGAACCCCCGGTCTCGGCCTTGACAGGGCCGCATGTTAGGCCACTACACCACGAGCCCACGGCGTACGACGACGCCAACGACCATTCTAGCAAACTCGTCGGCCGCGCGCGCCAGTCTATTGGTCGCGCCTGGGGACCGTGCGACGGATCTCAGGCGGGCGCGGCCGAAGAATCGCGAGTGATGCCGCCGTACTGGAGCGCTCTGGCCAGGAGGACCGGGTAAAACGAGTCGAAGCGGGGCGTAGCCACGCCGACGGCGCGTCCGCGACGGACGACGGTTCCGGTCAACGTCTCTAACTCCACGCGTTTGCCAGCTTCGAAATCGCGCTGCATGGAGACGGTGTGCCACTCCGGGAGCCCCAGGAACATGCCGCGGACTTTCTCGGCCGACTCCTCCGGCAAGTTGACACCGGAGGCCAGTCCCACGGCGCGGATCTCGTCCTGCATACCGAGGACCAGATCGCGACCCTCAGGCAGAGAGAGGATATGACCCGTGGGGAGCCCCGTGGCACTGTTCACGGTGGCGATGGGCGCCAGGAACATGAACTTCTCCCAGATGGCGCGGGCGGCGTCATCCGTCGCGATGACGTCTGGCAGTCCGGCCTCGGTGAAGGCGGCGACGACGCGCTCGATGCGCGGCGTCCGGGGGCCGGAGGGCTCGCCCACGGCGGCGGCGGAAGTTCTGCTGAGGCGTTCGATGACGCCGGGTTCGGCGACCTTCGAGCTGAGGGCGGTGGTGCCAGCGAGCACCCGTGTGGGGTCAAGGATGCCGTTGAGCACGTCGACCGAGTCCACGCCGTTCTGGAGTGGGACCACGCACGTCTCCGGCCCGACCACCGGCGCGACGGCGCGGGCCGCCTCCTCCAGGTCGTAGGCCTTGACGGTCATGAGGATGAGGTCAAACGTGGCACCGGCATCGCCCGGGTAGCGGACGGCCTGGACCTGGGCAACGCGGTCTGGCTGATCCCGCTCGCGGACCTCCAACCCGCGCGACTGGATGCGCTCCAGGTGGGCGCCGCGCGCGACAAACACCACCTCGTTGCCCGACAGAGCTAACCGCGCGCCGTAGTAGCCGCCGATGCCGCCCGCGCCCATGACCAGGATCCGCATCTGTCCTCCGAGAATCGCTGAACGCGAAGGCACCGCCGCCAGGATGGCGACGGTGCCCCTCAGGACGATAGCTTACCGCGCGGCGTATGGGTCGGCCGAGCCGGCGCCCTTCGCGGCCGGCGCGGCAGCGCGGCCTTCCAGCAGCTCCCGCATGGCGCTGCCGGTGCCCTTGAAATAGTCGTACAGCACGCGCACATCCCAGCCCATGCAGAAGTGCTTGACACCCATGTCCAGGTACTTACCGGCCTGGCTGGGATCCATGAGCTCGATTCTGGGGTGCTTGCCCATCTTGAGAGCCGTCTCGATGGTGTACTTCTCCGCCTCCATCACGGCGGGGTGGGCACGCTGGCCGGCGAGGCCCAGGCTCATGGAGTAGTCCGAGCCGCCGAACTGGACCATATCGATGGTGGGGACGGAGAGGATGGCCTCCAGATTCTCGACGGCCTCCTTCTTCTCGATCATGAGCGCGATGACGACATCGTCCAGATACTCGATCCACTGGGGCGAGCCGCCATCGATGACGAAGCTGACATCGCGGCGCATGCCCACACCGTGGAGACCGTGGTGGCCGGGCGCCTCGGCGCGCGTGGACTTCACACACTCCCAGGCGTCCTCGACGGTGCGGACGTCGGCGAAGAGCAGGTTCTGGATGCCGGCGCCGATTGAGCGGACGCCCAGGTAGAGCCGGGGCGCCTGGTCTAGCTTGATCATGGTGGAGAAGTTGTCGAACTTCTCGCTGGCGCGGGCGAGGTTCTCCAGGGTGTGGAGGTCGTACGGGGCGTACTCGCCGACGAACTCCACGTAGTCGAACATCCCGGAGTAACCGGCGAGCTCGACGATGGTGGGCTCGTTGATGTTGACGTGGGTCCCGAGCGAGGGCTTGCCCTCATTGAGGAGCTCGCGCAGGCGGTTCTTGCGCATCATGGTCTCGTCTCCTTCGTCGATGGCCGAGGTGCTTGAACGATGGTTCGGCGTTGGACCGGATGGCGCGATGGTACTACACACGAGGGGGGTCGGCGGCATCCCGGATTCGCGGCCACACGGAGGCTGGCCCTAAACAAATAGACGAATCCGCCGATGATCACCGTGTCATGGAAAGCAAGCCGATCATCAAAGTAGCCCCCGCGGCCCGCAACGGGCTCTCCGTCTACGGTTCAGTCGCAAACGCCACCCGCGCGAAGCGCGCGGCCAACGCCCACGCGTGGCGCCAGGAGCTGGCGCTGGCCATTGCGAAGCGCAACTGCGAGCGGCCTGGCCGGCCGACTCTGCGGGTCGTGAACGCGGAAGACGTCACTGAGGCGCCTGCCGCCGAACCGATCCCAACGATCGGTCGGACGGCACCATCCAAAGACGTCGTGCGCGTGCGGCTGGCGTGCCTGAAGGCAGCGGCAGAGTACGCGGCACAGCGGCCGGACCTGAACAGCGACGACGTGGTGCGAATCGCGGAAGACTGGTCCGCCTGGGTGAGCCGGTAGGCTGATCCCTTCGGTTGCGGGTCTCCTGCGTCGATGCCCCTCCCCGTCGACGGGGATCACCGCGTCCGGGAGTCCCCACTGAACCACCGGTCCGCCACCAGCCGCGGGTGCCTGGCGCACAGATATCGAACGATCCGCTCGTGATCGGCGGCACCCAGCAGCCCCATGTCGACGGCGAACCTGGTCGAGGTTTCGGCACGGGCGCGCAAGGCGCGGACGTAGTGGGCAATCGATGGATGGCGGTCACCCGCTTCGCGCCCGCGATTCACGCTTGATAGCGGAAAGGCTGCCAGATGCGGGATGTCTTCGTAGATCTGGGAGATCCGCTCAGCGACGGCGGTTCGCGACACGATCCGAGCGTCCGGTCCCACGGCGAGTTGAGTCTCAAGGCGTTGGCTGTCGGCCCTGACGCCGGTCGTTCGGCCGCTCCAGTAGGGACTCGCCTCACGACCGTAGGCAAATCTCACCAGCGCCGCGTAGTCGAGGCCGTCGATCAAACCGATGTTCGTTGCGAAGTCAGCCGCGGCCATGATGCCCACAATCGCTTCCCGCGCGAGCTCCTCGACCGATTCGTACGGTAGCGGCGTGCCGTGGAGATTGTTGATCGAGGCCAGATTGGACTGCGCGAGCTCAGCGATTCGCTCACACCGCGCTCGCAAGACGGACATCGCCTGGCGCCGTGATGCGGGCAGGGTGGTCCGCTCGCGCCTGATGCTGCTCATGGCCCAACTGATGGTGGACGGCTCAACGGTGCCTGGTTTGGCGTGTTACGGATCGGGTTTGTAGGGCTGAGCTGGCGCGCCGCAGTCGCGCCGTCTTGAGCAACGTGGTCGATCAGCATCAACTGTCTGGCTGGCTAGATCTCTCCTTCGTCGAGATGACAGGACGGGTGGGTGCGTTTCGGTGGATCGCGGGCGGTCGGCGAGGAATAGTTGCTTCGATGACATGTTGTAGCGCTTAGTTAGGCGGCGAGCTGTCCTTACCGGTTTGGTTCTGGGCGGTGGCCGCGAGAGGTGACCGTACGGTGGTGGCTCCGTTGGAGTTTGGGCTTGATACGTTTGGCGATGTGACGGTTGGCGCGGATGGCGCGCTTCTGCACCAGGCGCGGGTGATTCGCGATGTGGTTGAGGAGGCCGTGCTGGCGGATGAGCTGGGGCTGGACTTCTTTGGTGTTGGTGAGCACCACCGTGATGACTTCGCGGTCTCCGCGCCAGAAGTCGTGCTGGCCGCGATCGCCGGGCGGACGAAGCGGATCCGGCTGGGGTCGGCCGTTACCGTGCTGAGCTCGGACGACCCGGTGCGGGTGTTCGAGCGGTTTTCGACCCTGGACGCCGTGTCTGGCGGGCGAGCGGAGGCAATCGTGGGTCGTGGCTCGTTTACGGAGTCCTTCCCGCTGTTCGGCTACCCGATGGACCAGTACGAGCTGCTCTTCGAAGAGAAGCTGGAGCTGTTCGTGGAGCTGCTCAAGGGCCAGCCGGTGACGTGGTCTGGCCAGACGCGCTCGGCGCTGACGGACCAGCGGGTGTACCCGCCTACGGAACATGGCCCGCTCAAGGCGTGGGTGGCGGTGGGTGGGAGCCCGGACTCGGTGGTGCGGGCGGCGCGGCACGGGCTGCCGCTGACACTGGCGATCATCGGCGGATCGCCGGCCCAGTTCCGCCCGCTGGTAGACCTGTACCACCGGGCGTTGGAGCACTTCGGTCGGTCTACCTTGCCGGTGGGCGTGCACTCGCCGGGGTTCGTGGCTGAGACGGACGAGCAGGCGCTGGACGAGGCGTGGACGCATTACCAGGCGATGATGGGCCGAATCGGCCGCGAGCGGGGCTGGAGCCCGATCACGCGGGACCAGTACGAGCGGACGGCCGGGCCCAATGGCGCGCTGTTCGTGGGCTCGCCGGAGACCGTGGCCTCGAAAATCGTACGCGTCGCGACGCATCTGGGGCTGTCGCGGTTCTCATTGAAGTACAGCCTGGGAACCCTCCCGCACGAGCGTCTGATGCAGTGCATCCGCCTGTACGCGAATGAGGTGGTCCCGCTGGTCCGCTCGCGGCTGGCCGAATCAGCGGGGTCCCAGACCGCGGCATCCGCCTGACGCACCCGACTCGGACGGTCAAGCCGGCTGGTCCCGTGTACACTCTCTCTTCAAGAACTGCCGGAGCTGGCGCGGATCGATGACTGACGACCGAGACGGTTTGCCCCCCACAGAGCCACTCGACGCGGGCGCGGAGTTGTCCGAATCCACGGACGATCCGAACGAACGAGAGATCTTCCTCCGCGTTACCGAGGCACTCCCGTTTGACATCCACCGGGGCATCGCGCGGATAGACCAGGATGCCCTGGACGCGCTAAACCTGACGCCTGGCTCGCTGGTCCACGTGAACGGCAAACGGCGCACGACGCTCCGCGTTGAGCTCTCGCCGCCCGGACTGCCGGAGCGGCACGTCATCCGCATGGACGGCACGCTGCGCGACAACGTGCAGGCGGGCCTGGATGACCGCGTACGTGTGCGGTCAGGCGGGGCAGTGGACGCCCAGTCCATTGAGATCCGCGCGGCAGACGGCACGGCGATCCAGCCAGACGAGATCCCGATCATCCGTGCGTTCCTGAGCGGGCAGGTACTGACGCCCGGCGACCGCGTGGTGGTGACGGCGCTGGCGCGCGGCCAGACCCTGATCCAGATGGTGGAATCTGAGCCGTCTGGTCCCGTGGTGGTGCACCTGGAAACGGTGGTGCGCACTCAGGCGCCGGGCACGCCCAAGGCGAAGGGCAACCGCCAGTCCGTGCGCTACGAGGACATTGGCGGTCTGGAGCGCGAGCTGACCCGCGTGCGCGAACAGATCGAGCTGCCCATGAAGTTCCCGGACTTGTTTGGCATGCTGCGGATCGAGCCGCCCAAGGGCGTGTTGCTCTACGGGCCGCCCGGCACCGGCAAGACGCTGATCGCGCGGGCGGTGGCCACCGAGGTGGAGGCGGCGTTCATCCACGTCAACGGTCCGGAGATCATGCAGAAGTACGTGGGCGAGAGCGAGGCTCGGCTGCGCGAAGTGTTCGAGCAGGCCCAGCGCGACGCGCCGTCCATCATCTTCCTGGACGAGATCGACGCGATTGCCCCCAAGCGGGCGGACGTGGTGGGCGAGGTGGAGAAGCGCGTGGTGGCGCAGCTTCTGACACTGATGGACGGCCTGGTGTCACGGGGGCAGGTGACGGTTATCGGCGCCACCAACATGCCGCAGCTCGTAGACCCCGCGCTCCGCCGCCCTGGTCGATTCGACCGCGAGATCGCGGTGAACGCGCCCAGCAAGACCGGTCGACTGCAGATCCTCTCCATCCACAGCCGCGGCCTGCCACTGGCGGAGGACGTGGACCTGGACCGCCTGGCGGAGATCACGCACGGCTTCGTGGGCGCGGACCTGGAGGTGCTGTGCAAAGAGGCCGGCATGCTGGCGCTGCGGGACGTGCTGGACAGCGCGGACCTGGACACGGCCGATCCGACGACGCTGGCGAACGACGCGATGATCCGCGAGCGGCACTTCCTGACGGCGCTGAAGGGGATCGAGCCCACGGCGACGCGTGAGCTGCTGATAGAGAAGCCAAACGTGCCGTGGACCCAGGTGGGCGGCCTGCACGATGTGCGCCGCACGCTAGAAGAGGCCATCGAGTATCCGCGCAAGTACCCGCACCTGTTCCAGGAGGCAGGCATCAAGCCGCCGCGTGGGATCCTGTTATCTGGCGCGAGCGGGACGGGCAAGAGCCTGCTGGCGCGGGCGGCGGCGACGTCCGTGGGCCTGAGCTTGATCACCGCGGACGCGGCCAGCCTGCTCTCCAAGTGGCTGGGCGAGTCGGAAAAGGCGATCCGCCAGGTGTTCAGCCGGGCCCGTCAGGCGGCGCCGTGCGTCCTGTTCCTGGACGAGCTTGACGCGATCGCGCCGGCGCGTGGCGGCGACCAGGTGGCGGGCGCGGTAGACCGCATCGTGAGCCAGCTCATCAGCGAGCTGGACAGCCTGGAGGAGCACAGCGAGGTGATCGTGCTGGCGGCGACAAACCGTCTGGACCTGATCGATCCGGCGCTGCTGTCACCGCGGCGGTTTGGGACGGTGCTGGAGCTGCCGATGCCCGGCGAGCACGATCGGCGCGAGATCCTGGACACCTTTGCCCGCGAGATGCCCCTGGGAGACGATGTGGACCTACGGCTGCTGGCGGCCGAGAGCGATGGTCTGTCTGGCGCGGACCTGTCGTCGCTCTGCCAGCGCGCGGCGATGCAGGCGATCCGCGACGCGATCGAGGCGGAGCGCGACGGAGCAGCGCGGCCTGCCGGGAAACTCATGGTCCGGGCAGAGCACTTCGAGGTCGCGCTCGCGGATGCCAGGCAGCGGCTGGCTCGCCATGAGACTGCGGAGATCGTGCGGCTGACCCGCGGCTCGCCGTCGTACAGCCGCGCGGCCCGCCCCGACGCACGCTGACCGCCGGGTGAGCCAGGCGGATCGGGAGCGCTGGAACGAGCGGTACCGTGGACGGTGGGGCGAGCAGGAGTTCAAGCCGATCTCCTGGCTCGCGGAGATCGGTGGCCTGATCCGGCCCGCCCACGCGGGTGCCCGAGCTCTGGACCTGGCGTGCGGGATCGGCCGCAACGGGCTGTACCTGGCTGAGCTGGGCTACCACGTGGACGCGTGGGACGTGTCCGACGAGGGCCTGGCGCTGCTGGGTGCGGAGCTAGCCCGCCGCGGCGAGACGGGGGTCATGCCGCGCCTGGTGGACCTGGACGAGGCGGAGATTCCGACTGGCGCGTACGACCTGGTGCTCAACGCGTTCTTCCTGGATCGGCGGTTGTTTCCGTCTATCCGCGACTCGCTGGTACCGGGTGGCCTGTTTGCGTTCGAGACGTTCGTGGAGGGCGGCTCTCGGCACGGGGCCGTGGCGCCGGAGCACCTGCTGAACAACGCTGACCTGCTGGCGGCGTTCAGCGGCTTCGAGACGCTGGTGCTGGACACCGAGAGTGGGCGGGGGACGACTCGGTATCTGGGACGGAAGGCCAGAGGGGGCCCGGGCGCCTGACACACGCTACGAGGCCGCCGGACTCGGAGACGGGTGGACGGGGCGGCGATCTGTCGCGGCTCGTCCCGCGGCCGGACCGGCGGCCGGATCCGTCGCGGGCTCGGGATGGCTCGAGGGCCAGGGTGCGGATGGGCCAGGGCGCGGCCGTAGTAGCTGCCGCGCGGTCGGCCGCACCCTCGCCCCCCTCTCCCGCTTGCGCGGGAGAGGGAGCTTCTTCCCCCTCCGGTTGGAGGGGGCGCTGGGATCAACCGCCGCGGTTTCGGCGGGTTACCGTGACGTTGCCGTCGCCATCGCTCTCGGCGCTGATCGAGGCGGCGTACCACTCGCCGCCCTCCTCCCAGGCCACGACCGCGACGCAGGCATCGCCCTCCAGCCCGGTCTCGACCGAGGTCGCGCCGGTGAAGCCGAAGCGGTGCAAGCCGGACGGGCCACGGCCGGCTGACTTCACGCGGATGACCACGTAGTCATCACCCACCGTCACCACGCAGCCGTGGAACGTCTCCCACTGGTCGGGAGCCGCCGCGGCCGGCTGGGCCGGAGCCGCCACGAACGCCGCGACGAGCGCGAACCCTGCTACGAACCGTCCGAAGAACCGAAGTGTTGATCGCATTGATCCTACCTCCAGATTCATCTTCGGCAGGAACATGCGCGAATTGATGTTTGATTGGTGACAGAGCTGTGAACGGCTGGGGATTGGGGGAGGTTGATGGGCTGGTCGATGGACGATATGGACTCTATGGACGGTATGGACTAGATGGGCTCGATGGGTGGTGGGCGCGTGAAATCGGGTTGGCGTGATCCCTACGGGCGAGGCGCGGGCCGCCGTCACCACCCGGGCACGGGAGCGCGCGGCGTCGAAGAGATCGGTGCGTGGGCGGGGCTAGCTGGCGCCGAGGTGCTGGCCGTCCTGGACTAGCAGGGGTTCCGCGATCAGCTCGATCTGGATGCCGTTGGGGTCTTTGAGGTAGACGGATGTCTCCGCGCCGCGGTCCGGACCAAGGTAGCTGATGCCGCGGGCGTCCAGGCGTGCTTTGGCGGCGTCGAACTGGTCGCGGGCGATCGAGATCGCGAGGTGTTGGAGGCTGCCGATGGTCTCCACCGCGGGCCCCAGTCCGAGACCCGGGAAGTCGAAGAACGCCAGCAGGTTGTCGTGGCCGATGTCCAGGAAGAAGTGGGTGGAGCCGGGGTAGTCTCGATTCTCCATCACTTCCACCAGCGGGAAGCCCAGCACGTCCTGGTAGAACTGGATGGTCTCGTCCACATCCTGGCAGATCATGGCCACGTGGTGGACGCCGCGGGCCGAGGAGGGTGGACGCGCGGCGCGCGGCTTCAGGTAGCGCGCCTCTAGCGCGGCACGTTTCGCGGCGTGGTCGCTCATTTCACGCTCTCCTCGGCCTAGGCGTCTTGCACGCGGCGCTAGAACCTGGACGCCAGTGTGGCGCTCTCACGCTCACGGAAGGCCAGGTTGATGGACTGGCGCTCCAGATGCTGCTCCAGCGTGCGGGCGCCCTGCTTGACGGTGTGCGATTGGAAGAACTCGCGGATCTCGGGGACCTGATCGCGGCGCGACAGCGCCGTGATGCCGCCGAGCATCCGGACGTGGGTATTGTCTGGGAATCGGGAGATCATCTCGTCCCAGCGGGTCTTCACCATCTCCCAGGCCAGGTCGCCGCCGGTGAGGTTAGACATGAGCGAGCCGATGAGGAATGGCGCGTTCTGGGTGCGGACGGCGTCTGTCATGCAGGCGTCCAGCGTGCGCTGGACCAGGTCACGGTTCTGGAAACTGGCCAGCGCAAAGAGGTAGCGCTGCTCCTCCTGCGGCGTGGAGGCCTCCTTGTATCGCTCCCAGAAGACGTCGTAGTCGTCCACGCTGCCGCTGTGCGCTAACACGCTGATGACGGCGGGGACCAGATCGCGATCCACGGAGGCTCGATCCTCGACGAGCTTAGCGTGGAGCTCGCGAGCGCGGGTCTTGGTGTCCTCATCGTCGCCGAGGCTGCCGAGGGCTCCCACCAGGGTGCCGCGGAGCTGGCTGGTGAGCTCGCTCTCGTCGCCCCGTCGCTCCCAGCCCAGCCGCTCGACGGCCGGCGCGATCAGGTCGCGCGCAAACGCGTGGAGGCGCGGTCGGTCAGCAGGCTCCAGCATGGTCTCCAGGAAACCAAGGCCGCCGGTGATGGCCAGCCAGACGTTGCGGTCCGTCTCTGACCCAAAGAGGCGGGCCATGTCCAGGAAATCGCTGACGCTGGTGAGGCCGGCCAGGGTGGAGGCCCACGTGTCCGAGACCAGGTTGAACCGCTCAACGGGGCCCAACACGTGCTGCACGTCAGCAGTGAGACGCTTCAGCAGCTCTGGCGTGTAGCGAACGCGGAAGAAGCCGGAGCCCTCGCGGTTTGCGACGATCCAGTCTACGTCCGGCGGCAGATCCACCGTAAACTCGCCTTCGCTGACCAGCAGCTTGCGGGTAGCACGACGGCCGCTGGCGGAGAGCCGAAGCATGACGGGCACCTGCCACAGGGGCGGGCCGTCCTCCGCCGGCGTCTCCTCCTTCCACTGGGATGACCAGCCGCTGGGCTGGCCTTCCTGGATGTAGCGGAAGCGCTGCTGGGTGATGGCTAGCTGGCGGCCGTCATTGCGGGTCTCCACGGAGACGAGGGGGAAGCCGCCCTGGAAGATCCAGGAATCCATGATCTTGCGAACCGGCTCGCCGGTCTCCTGCTCGATGGCGTCCCAGAGATCCGTTGTCTCTGCGTTGGCGTACTCGTGCTTCTTGAGGTAGGCGGCGATGCCGCGCTTGAACTCGTCCGCGCCCAGGTACTGCTCCAGCATGCGGAGCACACCGGCGCCCTTCTCGTAGGTGAGGATGTCGAACATCCCCTCCGCCTCCTCGGGCTTGCGGACCGTGAACTCGATCGGGCGGGTGCTGCGCAGCGCGTCGGTGGCCATGGCGGCGCCGCGGCTGATGCCAAAGCTGGTCCAGCGGCTCCAATCTGGCTTGTAGGCGTCTACCGCCAGCATCTCCATGAAGGTGGCGAAGGCCTCGTTCAGCCAGAGGCCGTTCCACCACTTCATGGTGACCAGATCGCCGAACCACATGTGGGCGATCTCGTGGGCGATAACGTCTGCCACGCGCTCGAGGTCGCCGCGGGCGGCGGTGGCGCGGTCGATCAGCAGCAGGGTCTCGCGGAAGGTGACGGCGCCCAGGTTCTCCATGGCGCCGGAGGCGAAGTCCGGCAGCGCGATGAGGTCCAGCTTATCGCCCGGGTACTTGATGCCGTAGTACTCCGCGAAGAAGCGCAGCGAGAACGCGCCCACCTCCAGCGCGTAGTCCGTGAGGTGTTTCTTGCCGGGCACGTGGACCACGCGAAGCGGCGTGCCATCCACGTCCACCGGGTCAGTGATCTCCAGCGGCCCCACGATGAAGGCCACCAGGTAGGTGGACATCTTGATGGTGTCGCGGAACTTGATGGCGACCTTGCCGTCTGGCCGCTCTTCCTCCGACTGGACGCCGGAGTTGGAGATGGCGGTGATGCCCTTGTCCACCACCAGAGTGACGCCGAACGTGGCCTTGATGTCTGGCTCGTCCCAGCAGGGGAACGCCTTGCGGGCGTCCGTAGCCTCGAACTGGGTGGTGGCGATAACGCGCTCCTGGCCCTGGGCGTCCTTGAAGGTGCTGCGGTAGAAGCCCTCTAGCTTGTCATTCAGGATGCCGCTGAACTTGAGATGAAGGGTCCAGCTTCCGCGACCGGCCGCGCCGGCGAGCTTCACGCGGGCCCGCTCATTCTCCGGCTCCAGGACCACGGTGCCGTCCAGGCGGGAGCCCATGACGTCATCCACCCAGGCCTCGTGGAAGGTGAGGCCAACCGCGTTGAGCACGATCTCTGAAACCGGCTCGGTGTTTCGGACGCCCACGCGCTGCTCGCCTTCATAGGTCCCGGCGGCGAGGTCTGGGGTGAGCGTGATGTCGTATCGGTCGGGGACTACGGTCTTGGGCAGACGATAGCTCTGCTCGTCAATGGCCTGATCAGGCACCGGCGGGCTCCCTGCTGTGCCCCTGCGTGTTGGAGCGATTTGTTATGGACTGCCAGTGAACGATGACTGGTGCGAACTAAGCGGAGAGTATGACCGATGAGGACCGCGGCGGATCAACCGGTCTGGAACTGACGACGCCGCCGAACAACCCAGAGCGCGGCAACGGCCAGGACGGTCATCCAGGCCTTGCCCACCACCTGGCCGGCCAGGAAGTCTAGCGAGCCGAACGCCAGGGAGAGGAACAAGACGCTGTCTGCCACGAGGCCCACGACGTTAGAGGCAACCACGGCAGAGAGCCAGGCGCGCTCGCGCAACGGGGTGTAGACGGCGAAGTCGGCCATCTCCGAGACCAGGAAGGCCACACCGCTGGCTAGCGCAAATTGGGGGGAGACGAACGCGGACAGGGCCGCGCCCACGACGATGGCGCCAACGGCCCACCACCTGCCGAGCGCCTCCTGGGTGAGATCCCGCAGGGTGAACGCGAGACCGGCGAAGTACACGCCGGCGGGTGCCACCAGCCCCGCGCCGACCGGCACGACGCCGAACGACTGGATTGCCCAGTTGGCGCCGAAGATGGTGGCGATGTAGCCGGCGAGGTACAGCATCAGCGAGCGCGGCCGGTCACGGAGCGGTGTAGCTGGCGCGGACGACGGTGGTGATGCCCCCGCGCGGCAGGTATTCGCCCACGACGCTCATTCTCCGCGGGGCGAGCGCCTCCACCAGGTCGTCCAGGATTCGATTGGTCACGTCCTCGTGGAAGTGGCCCTCGTTGCGATACGACCAGAGGTAGAGCTTGAGCGACTTGAGCTCCACAATACGGGGGCCCGGGGCGTAGACGATGCGGTAGGTGGCAAAGTCTGGCTGCCCGGTCATGGGGCAGACGCAGGTGAACTCCGGACAGGTGAGATCCACCTCATAGTCGCGGCCGGGGTGCGGATTGGGCACCGTGACGAGCTCTTTGGACGGCTGGGTGGGCATGCTGGCTCCGTCTGCGGTTTGAGCCACGAACCATACCAGCCGCGGGGTCCCACGCACCTACGGCGAGGTGAGGAGGGGCGGGATGGGCACCTTCACATCGGTGTTCTGATTGGTCTGGATGGCCCACTCGGCGACCTGGTGGGCCGTGGCGAACCAGACTCCTGGCTCCTGCCGCATGGCCCTGATGAGCTGCTCCAGCCCTTCCATCCGACCGGCGCGGCCTGAGATCCACGGGTGCATGGTGAGGACAAAGCAGCCGTTCTCGCGGCGCATGGCACGGAACTCCTGGGTCCACAGCCGGATGACGCGGTCTGGCTCCGCGATGGCATTGGTGGAGCCGTAGACGTGGCGATAGAAGGGCGCGTCGTCGAGCAACCACTGGATGGGGATCTCGGCCAGGCGACCGTGTGGCGTGTCCACGAAGTACGGGATGTCGTCGCCCATCAGGCTGCTGTCGTAGGTGAAGCCGTGTTCTTTGAGGAGTGCTGGCGTCTGGAGCATGACGCTCCAGGACGGGGATCGGTAGCCGGTGGGACGAACGCCCAGGTAGGACTGGAAGATCTCTAGCTGTTCGCGCATGATGCGCCGCTCATCCTCTGGTGAGACCATGTGGAGGGCCTCGTGGACGTTGCCGTGGCAGCCTAGCTCGTGGCCGGCGTCCTGGATGGTCTTGATAACGGCGTTGTGGTGCACGGCGGTGTAGCCCGGCACGTAGAAGGTGGCCGGGAGGCCGTAGCGCTCCAGGAGACGGAGAATCCTGGGGACACCCGTGCGCACGCCGAAGCGGCGCTCCTCCATCTCGTCAAGGCGGGTAGCGGCGGCCTCTGGCTCACGGAAAACCAGGCCGGACTCGGCGTCCACGTCGAACGAGAGGACTACGGCGCAGTCATTTCCATCGGGCCAGCGGTACCGCACGGTGAGCCTCCACGGGAGCGTGGGGCGATCATAGCCCGGACGGCGATCGTGGCGACCCGCGCTCTTGACGGAAGCGATGAGACCGGGCACACTCGCGGTGCAGATTTCAGCACGGCGCGTCCCGCCGTGATGAGGAGGGCCCGCGTGAGTCGGTTCCGGGCGTTATTCGTGTCATTCGCGGTGGCCGCGAGCGTAGTCGTTGGTATCCCCTGGTCGGCGAGCGCCCAGTCCAGCCCGCTGCGCCTGCTCGGCGAGTACTCGTTCGAGAGCAAGCGGATGTACCAGGACACGACCCTGGGCGGGCTGTCCGGCATCACCTACGACGCGAAGCGCGGCGTCTACTACCTGGTGTCCGACGACCGCGGCGAGAACCAGCCGGCCCGGTTCTACACGGCCCGGATCACGCTCTCCATGACGGGCATCAGCAATGTGGAGTTCATCGGCGTCACCACGCTGGACAGCGACGCCAACACGCCGGGCATCCAGCCGTACGAGAAGAACGACCTGGACCTGGAAGACATTGCGCTGCTGCCCGATGACACGCTGCTGATCACCTCTGAGCGCGACCTGAAGCCGCAGCCGTGGATCCGACGGTTTGGGCTGGACGGCTCGCTGCTGGGTGAGCTGCCGGTGCCGGACAAGTTCAAGACGGTGAACCAGCCGGGCCCGGACGGACGGCCGCAGACGGTGAAGGGTACGCGGAACAACCTGGGCTTTGAGGGCCTGGCCCTGAACCCGGAGGGCAACGCGTTCTACACGGCCAACGAGGAGGCGCTGGCGCAGGACGGTCCGATCGCCTCGCTAGAGGCCGGCACGAACATTCGCGTGGTGAAGTACGAGCAGCACGGCACGGCGTGGCACCCGGGCAACGAGTGGGTCTACCGCACGGAGAAGATCTTCTCCGCGACGAACCCGGTCGGCCAGTTCGCGGACAACGGTGTGTCTGGCATGTTGTACGTGAAGCACCTGCTCCCGCAATTCGACTTCCTCGCGATGGAGCGGAGTTTTGCGACGGGTGTGGGCAACGACGTGAATATCTACGGTGTGACGATCGGCGAGGCACCGAACGTGGCGGCACAGGACGCGCTGCCCAGCCCGTACACCGGGCGAGCGGTCCAGAAGACACTGCTAGTCAACATGGCAAAGGTGGGAGTGTCAGCGGACAACCTGGAGGGGATGACGCTGGGCCCGCGGCTGCCAAACGGGAAGCAGTCGCTCATCGTGATCAGCGACGACAACTTCAGCGCGTTTGACCCGCCCCAGATCAATCAGTTCCTGCTGTTCGAGGTGGACGCGGGGACGACGAAGTAGGCCGCTTCGTCAGAATTTCGCGCACTCAAAGGGGGCGGGCGTAATGCCTGCCCCCTTCGCGTTGCCTGAGGACTACGCCTCGGCGGCGGCCGCGATAATGCCGAGCAGGTAGTTCGCCAGCGCCTCGAGGTCTGCCACGGCGATGTGCTCGTCGCGGGTGTGTGGCTGGCGCATGCCGGCGCTGAGGCAGACGGAGGGCAGGCCAAGCTCCCAGAACGTGTTGGCATCGCTGCCGCCGCCGGTCTGGATGGTGTTGAAGGGCACGCCGGCGCGCCGCGCGCCCTCGCGGGCGAGGCGCACGCCAAGATCGTCGTCTGACAGGCGATAGGCGCGGTACTCGCGCTTCGTCTCGAAGTCCACGGTGCAGCCAGACTGCGCGGCCGCCGACTCCCAGCCCTCGCGCAGGTCTGAGACCAGGCGGTCCAGCCGGGCATCGTCCAGCGAGCGCGCCTCTGCCTCAAACTCGGCGTGGGCGGAGACGGCGTTGCGGGCGCTGCCACCACGGATGAGGCCAACGTTGCAGGTGGTCTCCGCGTCCAGGCGGCCGAGCGGCATGGCCGCGACGGCGCGGGCGGCGGCGACGATGGCGCTGCGGCCCTTCTCCGGCTCCATGCCGGCGTGGGCGGCTACGCCGCGAAAGGTGGCCTTGATACTCTCGTAGCTAGGCGCGGCGGAGATGATGGTGCCCACGTCGCCTTCCGCGTCTGGAACGAAGCAGACCTTGGACTGGAGTTTGGATACGTCGACCAGTTGGGCCCCGAGGTGGGCGCGCTCCTCGCCCCAGGTCATGATGACCTCGATGGGCGGGTGGGGAGCGCCGGTCTCCTTCAGGACAGTGAGTGCCTCGATGATGGCGGCGATGCCGGCCTTGTCATCGGCCCCGAGGATGGTGTCCCCAGCACTCCAGATCACGCCGTCGCGGATGACGGGCTCGATACCCTCTCCGGGCTGCACGGTGTCGAGGTGGGCGCTCAATGCGATGGGGATGCCTGGGCCACCCGGGAGGCGGCCGATGAGGTTGCCGATGCCGTCGGGGCCGGTGTGATCGTTCCTAACCGCAAGTTTGTGCTCTTGCAGCGCGGTTCCCACCATGTCAGCGAACTCGCGCTCACGAAACGTAGGTGACGCCACCCTGACCAGGGCCAGAAACAACTCCGTAACTCGGTTGCGCATCGTCACATGGACCGAATGCTCGTGGTGCACATGGGGTCAGGTACGCTTCAGCACCCTATCAGCGCGCAGCGTGATCAAAGTTCCGGCTAGGAAAATCATTCACCGCTTGCATCCCGACGGCGGACAAGGTGTCGGTGTGATGGTCGGCGGTCCCGACGGCACGAGCGTCTGAGTCGCGGTTGGGGTAGGAGCAATGGTGACAAACGTTAGCGTTCCCGTGTATCCGATTCGATCGCGGTTATCCTTCTCCGCACTAGACACACGATAGAAGTATGTCACACCGGGGATCAAATTAGTGATCGTCACCGTGTGGAAAGTGACATCCGCCTTCTCGAGCTTCTGTTGGTCACTATTTGTGCCGATATCATCCGCATTTGTAGCGTATTCAACTTCACTGTCCGATAGACGGTCTGTCTGCCAGGTAATCTGCACGGTGTTCTGGTTGATGGTAGTGACGGTTGGCTGCACGATGATGGAGGCCACGTATACAATGTTGTCGTTGTTATTCCCATTGTTGTGGTTGCTGTTCTTGTTGTTGTGGTTGCTGTTCTTGTTCTTATTCTTGCTTCCGTTCTTGTTGCTGTTGTTGCTATTGCTATTCCCGCGCGTGGTCTTCGGGGTCTTCGTGGGCGTGGCAGTGGGCACAAGCGTCGACGTGGCAATCGCGGAAACGGGGGCTGGCGGGATCGCGGCCACTGGCGGCGCGGGGGGTGCTGGAATCGCGGTTGGGGTGCCCAGGGCCCCGTCTACCTTGAACGTGGTGCGCTTACAGGGGATGGTGGAGTCCACGTAAAACGTGTAGTCCTGGTTGCCTGGGAAGGTCATGGTCACGGACCACTCCCACACCAGGCCGAGCTGGCCGGGGCGCTCGCGGACAAAGGTGGTCTTCTCCGTGCCGACAAGGCGCCCATACGGGTGGGGCTTAGCGGACGTGACCGCGATCAAGAGCTCCTGGCCCACGCGCGGATTCTCCGGGACGTACGTGATCAACTCATCGCCCCAGCAGGGGTCGGACGCGGCGGAGTTGACGACCGGCGCAGGGGCGGTGGCGCCGCCGATCTGCGAGCCGGAGAGCGTGGTGGTGACGGGAGCGGGCGAGGCAGCCGGCGGGACCACCTGGGCAACGACGATGGTCGGAGGAGCAGGTGGCGGAGGAGGTGGCGTGGTGGGAGCAGGCGGCGCCGTGGCGGCCGCGGGCACGGTGACGACCACGGTCTCTGGCGTAGGCGTGGTGAACGCGGCCTGTGGGAACGAGGCGCTGCCGAGCGGCCCACCGGCCGCGACCACAACGACGGCGCTCGCCGCGGGAGTGGACGTGGGCACGGCGGCATCAGGCGCCTGGGCGGCCGATGGGACGACGAGGAGGCCGGAGGAGCCGACCACCGGCTGCCCGCTCTGCGTGCTGGTAGACGCCTGGCCAGAGGTCGCCGGCGCGGCTGCCTGCTGCGAGAGCGGTGCCTGCGCGGCGACAACGGGCTGGGCGTTGCTGGCGGCAGCCGCGGACTGCGTCACCGTGGGTGCGGCGGCCACGGTGGCCGGCTGGCTGGGCTGGAACGCATCCACCAGCCACGAATCCGGGATGTCCGCCGGGCGGGCAACGCCACCTGGCTGGGAACGATCCACCTGGCGGAAGAACCGTGACCGTTGGGCGTCGCCGGCAAGATCCGGCGGTAGGTTCTCACCCGTGAGGATGGCCTTGAAATACTGACCCAGCGGCACGGCCGTCACACGATTGGTGCGGCGGTCGTACTGCATGACGCCGCGCTCGAAGCGCAGGTAAATGAGATTCGAGTCCAGGAGGTCACGGGTGGGCTTGCTGACGGGCATACCCCACACGTCCACGGCCATGCGCGGGAGCAGCGAGACATCGCCCACGGCGCCCGGGAACGCGTCCTGCGCGGAGACGGTGGTGAGAAATGCCGTGAGGAAACCCACCGGCAGGCCATCCCACTGATCAGGCGCGTTGGCGGCCACGAATGCCTGCGCGGCAGTGTAATAGTCGGGCGGTCCGGGCCGCGGCATGGATGCAGTCAGAGCCGGCTCCACCGGCGGGAGCACGTGACCATCGATCTTGAGCGTGGGTAGGCCTTCGGTCCCGAGTAGCTCGATGGTCTCCGGGTTGCCGTCTGGCCGCATCCGCATGACGTGGTTGCTAAAGACCTGGACATCATTCCCGCTCAGGCGGAACCTGTTGGATACCGGCGGGCCGAACACACGCGCCCCGCCTCTGGCAGCGAAGAACTCGAACATGGGGCCACGGTCCACATAGAACCCGGTCTGTGGGAAGAACCTTGCGTCCGCGGTGGACTGCCGCACGGGAGGTACCGCCACAGCGGCCCCGGCCTGCGGATTTGCCTGGGCGGCAGGCTCCGCCATGGGCGTTGCAACGGCGACGATCACCGCCAGAACCGCGCCTACACGGATCAGTCTGCCGAGCAGCCTCGTCAACCTCATGGTTGGGGCGCTCCAGGATTCAACACGTTTGCCATGCGGGTCCTACTGCCTGCCGGTCTCTAACTCACCCCGTAGCCGCGGGCATGCTGCAACGCGGCACCTTGCGGGGTCTGATCGGTTAACGAACGACCAGGCCGTATGTGACGACTTTGTATCAAACCCCAGGGCGCGGGTCAATGCAATCCGTTGGCGTGCGCCTCAGATCCCTCTCCTCCGGGGTCGCCGCGCGACGCGGAGGCAGCCCGCCTGAGCACACTCTGCGCCGACTCCACATGCTTGGCCGCGGCCCTCCCAGCACGGTCGGCATCGCCGGCGACAATAGCATCCAGGATTTCCTGGTGTGACCGCGCGGCGTTGACGATCGCCTCCGGCGTGGGCGTCCCCAGGGCCGTGTAGACGCGAGCGCGGACCAATCCGTCCATGCTCCGCCAGATGCGGTGCAGAGCCCGGAGGCCGGAGAGCTGGAGCAGGGTGTCGTGGAACTCCAGATCCTTCTCGGCGAGCATGGCGATATCCCCCGCCTGGCTGGCAACGCGCATCGCGTCGAGGAGGGGCTGGAGCGCCCGCGTGGCGTCATCCGCTCGATCTGAGGCCACGCGGCGCGCGGCGTACGCCTCCAGGTGGCCCCGGAGGGCGTACACCTCCTCAATCTCATCTTCTGGTATAGAGGTGACGAACGTACCGCGGTGCGGATAGCTGACGAGCAGACCCTCCTGCTCGAGTTGCCGGAAGGCTTCCCGGACGGGGCCGCGGCTCACTCCGAGCCGGTCGGCTAGATCCGTCTCCAGTACGCGATCACCGGGTTTCATCTCCCCACTCATGATCACGCGTTTGAGGGAATCCACTATCCGCTGGCTCAGGGCACGAGGCTGGAGCGGTTCCAGCCTGGCACGGCTGACCGCGCCCCCCGCGGGCGGTGCCTGTTCTTGCTGATCGTTTGACATCACGTTTCTCGCGTCTGACCCGCCTGTGGGCGGCGCTCCCCTGCTTTTCACCCGGTGAGAGTAGGCACACTATGAGGGCTGTGCCGGCAGTTGTCAACTCAACGGCATAGCGGGAGCAAAGGCGGAGCGTAGGACGGGGCGGGACGCGCGCCCGATCGCCCGGCCGTTCGTTGAGTTTGAAGCGACAGGCGACTCCAGCCCGGGCGCGCGAGCCGGGCTCGACGATGTCATCGGCGCGCGCAGCCGCCAGCGAGCCTCGGGGCACTTGAGTCCCGAAACCTGAACATGATTGGACTCGACCACGTGAGACAGCTCAAGCACTTGACGCACGCGGCAGTTGCCGTGCTTCTCCTCTTTGTTGGGCCAGCCGTTGTCTCAGTTGTGGTCACGGCCGCGTCGTCGCCTCTGGTCCAGACTGCTGCCGCGGAGCCGCGGGGCGCACTCGTGGTGGTCGGCGACGACGGAAACCTGTGGGCGCTGCCGTCCGACGAAGCGCCATTCGTGATCACGCCGGATCTCGCGGCGGCCGGCAGGATCGCGGGCCTGGCCATCCACCCGAAGCGTCCGGAGGCACTGATTGTTCGCCGGGAGGGCAGCGAACCAGGGGCGGGTAAGCTGCTCCGCGTGGACCTGACCAGCGGTGATGAGGAGCTCCTGGACGATGGACAGGGGCTGCCGGCGCCGCTGGGGACTCCGCGCTACGCGCCGGACGGAAGCTGGGCGCTGGTCAGCGTGGGCGCCGGCCCGACGAAGCAGCTTCTGGCTGTGGATGACTCCGGAGCGCGGCGGCTGGCGGTTGCCGAGATCCTGCCAGCAGACCTGGCCAGCCGCGGGACGGTGGAGCTCGGTCCGTTTACGGCTGACGGCCGGGCTCTGGTGGCGTACCGCTGCTGTGGCGAAGCTGCTAACGGCGCGGGTTCTGGGATCTTCGCGATTGGACGCGGGGACACGCCCGCAAAACTGCTGGCCGGCGTGGCGATGGGGGTCCCACTGGGCACGGCGCCAGATGGGGCATGGATCGCGACGACTCGAACGGTAGGGGACGGCCGGGCGATCGTAGTCGCGCCGAGCGGGCGGAGCGAAGAGCGCGTGATCCTGGGTCCGGACCCTGGTGCGACGGACGTGGCGCTGGTGACTCCGGAGGGCGCTATTGTCCTGGCCACGACGGACGCCCGTCCGGCCGCTGGCGGCGCGCTGACCGGCCTGATCGTGGTGACGCCAGACGGCAACCGACTGGGTGACCCGCTACGCGGCGCGGTGACGGGGTTTACCGCGGTGGGCTGGATGAGCACGGACGTGCTGGCGAGCGCCGCGGCCCGCGGGTGAGCCTGACGCTCGAAGCGTTCCGCCCCCGGGGTATCGCGATCGTCGGGGCGTCCAGCGATCCCGCCTCGCTGGGCCACCGCCCATTTGGCTATCTGGCGCGGACGGGCTACACGGGCCAGATCTACCCGGTGAACCCCAATCGAGACAGCATCGCTGGCTGGCGCTGCTACCCCGATCTGGCCAGCGTGCCGGATCCGGTGGATCACGCCATGATCAGCGTGGCCGCGGCGCGGGTCCCGGCCGCGCTGGCCGACTGCGCGGCGCGGGGCATAGCGCTGGCCACGTTGCTGAGCTCGGGCGTCGCGGCTGACGTGACACCCCCCGACGGTCTGCGTGTGATTGGACCGAACAGCATGGGCTTCTTCAACGCGCACGACGGGGTAGCGGCGACGTGGAACTCCGCGCTGGATCTGGACCGGATCCCCGCCGGGCCAGTCGCGCTGATTGCGCAGAGCGGTGGTCTGGGTGGCGCCGTGCTGAACCGGCTCGTGGACCGGGGCGTCGGCGTGGGGTACACGTTCTGGTCCGGCGAGGAGCGGTTCGTGGACACCACGGAGTACCTGGAGATGCTGCTGGACGAGCCGCGGATCTCGGTGGTGGTGTTGCTGATCGAGGGCATCCGAAATGCGGGCAGGTTCCTGGAGCTTGCGCGCGCCTACCAGCGCAGGGGGAAGCCGCTGGTGGCGTATAAGCTGGCGCGGGCGGCGCAATCACGCGAGGCCGCGCTGGCTCACAGCGGCATCCTGACCGGCGAGCGGCGCGTGCAGCAGGCGGCGTTCCAGCAGTTCGGGATCATCGAGGCGGCAGACGTGGATGAGCTGTGCGACCACGCGGCGCTGCTGAGCATGAGTCGTGAGCCCATGGGCGACCACCTGGCAGCGGTGACCACGTCCGGCGGCGCGGGCATTCTGATCTCTGACGTGGCGGAGGGGCTGGGGCTCCGTCTCCCGACGCTGGACGGGCGTGTGCAGGAGACGCTGCGGGCGATCCTGCCCAGCTACGCGACGATCGCTAACCCGCTGGACGTGACGGCCGGCCTGCCGGAGGACACGGTGATGGCGGCGCTTCGGACCCTGGCGCGAGATCCCGGCGTGGACGTGGTGCTGAAGGTGAACACGATGATCGGCGGCGCGGCGCGGCTGAGCGCGCGGGCCGAGGCCTTGATTGAGAACACACCGTCCCTGGGCAAGCCGTTGCTGTCTGTCTGGCTGGGCGGGAGCCTGTCTGACGGCGGGCGGGAGATCCTGCGACAGGCGGGTGTGCCGCACTTCATCTCCGTGGAGGGCTGCCTGCGGGCCGTTTCCGCTGCAGCGGCCTGGCATCGCCGACGCACGACCGCGCTCCAGAACTAGGGCTACGTCGCCAACTGGGGTGACCGGCATACAATGCCGCATCGACGTCACCGTCGGTCGTCACATCGGTCTCGTACTCAGCGAGGAGGAACGAATCGTAATGAGCAGCGTGGTCTCTCGCCGACGTGTGTTGGCGCTCGCATTCGCATCTGCTGGAGTGTCGCTTCTCTCGGCGTGTGGCCAGGCCGCGGCGCCGGCAAAGCCGGCGGAGAGCAAGCCGGCAGAGAGTAAGCCTGCCGAAGCCGCAAAGCCGGCAGAGGCGGCCAAGCCCGCCGCGCCGGCCGGCCAGCCCGCGGCCACTCAGGCCGCCCCGGCCAAGGTCGAGCCTGCCACAAAGGCCGACGCCCAGTTCGACTGGAAGCAGTTCAAGGGACAGAGCATCAACATGCTCATGAACAAGAGTCCCTGGTCATCCACACTCCAGGCGAACCTTCCGGAGTTCACCGAGCTGACGGGCATCACTGTAAATTTCGAAGACCTCCCAGAGATCCAGGGCCGCCAGAAGCTAGTGGTGGAGTTCGCTGGCGGCGGCGGCAACCTCGATGTCTTCGCGGCCAGCCTGCACGTTGAAAAGCTCCAGTTTTCGAAGAGCGGTTGGTTTCTCCCTCTCAACGACCTCATGGCGGACAAGAAGCTCGTCAGCCCAGAGCTGGACTGGAGCGACTTCGTAGGTGCGTCCCAGAAGGCCGCCACCCTCGCGGACGGCAAGATCGTGGGCCTCCCCATCATCTGCGACGTGAGCATCATGGCTTACCGCAAGGACCTGCTGGCGCAGAAGGGGATCAAGCTCCCCCAGGACCACACGGAACTTGAGGCGGCGATCAAGGCCCTCCACAATCCATCGGCTGGGATGTATGGCTGGGTAGCGCGAGGCCTCAAGAACGCCAACATGACCCAGTGGCCCTGCCAGTTCTTCAACTTCGGTGGCAAGTACTTTGAGAGCGGCAAGGCCCTGTTCGACACGCCGGCCACGGAGCAGGCAACGGAGTGGTACACGCGCATGAACCGCGAGTACGCACCGCCTGGAGTGGTTAATTTCAACTGGTATGAGTCGACTGCCGCGTTCATGCAAGGGCAGGTCGGCTTCATGGAAGACGGCATCAACTTCTTCACCCAGTACGAGGACGAGAGCAAGTCAAAGGTGAAGGGGAAGGTGGGCTACATGCTGGTCCCGAAGGGGCCGGCCGCGCAGATCCCACCCACCTACACCAGCGCGATGGCCGTGAGCTCCAAGACTAAGAAGAGCGGTCCGGCCTTCCTCCTCGCGCAGTGGGCGACCGGCAAGACGTTTGGGATCAAGGCCCAGCTTGCCGGCCTCGGGGTGGCCCGCCTGGCCACCTGGGACGATCCCAAAGTGAAGCAGGCTCAGGCGATGCCCAAGGACTGGGTCCAGTCACACATCGACGGCATCAAGCTGGGCCAACCGGGCCTGCCCGAGATCGCCTCTGTCACGCAGTACCGCGACGAAGTGGGCGCGCTCATCCAGAACGCGATAGAGGGTGGCGACATCAAGCAGGTGGTCAAGAACATGCAGACCACGTTCCAGGCGATCCTGGACAAGGAGAAGTAACTCGCTCCTCAGGACTTGCCGCTGATCATGGTCGACACCACCGGCTCGATCGCTCGTCCGAGCGCCCCAACGTCACCGCCGTTGGGGCGCTCGGACTCAACCTGGCTAGAGCGAAACGCCCATCTTGTCATGCCCCTGCCGGCCGTGCTCGGTGTGGTCGGCATGCTGGCGTTCCCGCTCGTGTACACGCTGTATATGTCGTTCCAGGATTGGACGATCTCGAGCGCCGACCCGCCCGTCTTCATTGGCGTTGACAATTACGTCAAGCTCTTCACGGCTGATCCGCGCTTCCTCAACTCCATCTGGGTCACGTTCTACTACACCATATTTGGCGTGACGGTGCAGACCTTGCTCGGCGTCACCATGGCCCTGCTGTTCAACCGCCAGTTCTGGGGGCGGGGCGTGCTGAGAGCGCTCGCCATCCTGCCCATGGTTGCCACGCCGGTGGCCATCTCGCTGATTTTCGTCATGATGTACCACCCGCAGCTCGGCATCTTGAATTTCCTGCTGAAACAGATCGGCATGCCGCCGTGGACCTGGACCTACGCCTCCAGCACCGCGATCCCGGCACTGGTGATTGTGGACACTTGGCAGTGGACCCCGTTGATCATGCTGATCTGTCTGGCTGGCCTGGCGGCGCTACCGCACGATCCGTACGAGTCGGCCATGATCGACGGGGCCAGCAGGACGCAGATGCTCTGGTACATCACCCTTCCGCTCATCCGGCCATCGATCATCACCGCGGTCTTGTTCCGATTGATCGATTCGCTGAAATCGTTCGACGTCATCTTCGTGATGACGCAGGGCGGGCCGGGCACGGCCTCTGACACCATCAATCTGTACCTGTTCAACACCGCGTTCTCGTACTTCCGCATGGGGCAGGCCTCGGCCATGGTGGTGGTGTTTTTCACCATGATCCTGGGAATCGCCATGGTGGTAGCCCGCATCAGGAGGGCTACGTGGACCTGAGCCCGATCAAGCTGCGGCGTTCCGTGGAGGAGGTCGGCTTCTTCCTGCTGGTGCTCTTCTTCATGATCCCCATGATGTTCGTCTTCTACTGGATGATCTCCATCTCATTCCGGACGAACGTAGAAGCGACGGCCCCCATCCTCGTGCCCACGAACCCCACCCTGGACGGGTACCGCTACGTGTTCAACAACCCCAGCAACCCGTTTCTCAAGTACGTGGTCAACAGCAGCATCGTCGCGGCGGGCTGCACCGTCGTTGGCATGATCCTGGGCGTTCCCGCGGCCTTCAGCATCGCCCGCTGGCGACAGAGTGGCCTGGCACTGGGGATCCTTCTCGCCCGCATCACACCCGGACTCAGCTTCCTGGTGCCATGGTTCATCACGTTCCGCTATTTCGGGCTTATCGACACCCACCTGGCGCTCATCATCAGCCACCTCGTGGTGGGCCTGCCGATCGTCGTGTGGGTCATGATTGGCTTCTTCGAGGATGTTCCGCGCGATCTCGAGGACGCGGCCCTGATCGATGGCTGCTCGATCTACGGGGTGCTGTGGCGCATATCGATCCCGCTGGTGAAGCCTGGCCTGGTGGCTACTGCCATCCTGAGCGTGATCTTCTCCTGGAACAACTTCGCGTTCTCAGTGATCCTGGCCGGGCCGGCTACGCGGACCCTTCCCGTGGCGGTGTTCAATTTGATGAGCTTCGAACAGTTCAACTGGGGGCCGCTGGCCGCGGCCGCCACCATGATCACGCTGCCGGTCCTGGTGATGGCGCTCATCATGCAGCGCCACATCGTCACCGGCCTAACGTTCGGAGCGGTCAAGCAGTAGCCCACCGGCGCGGGCAGTGCGCCGCGCGCAGTCATCTGGAAACGCTCCTGCTGCGAGGTCTCGTCCCGCGAGGATCGCCCGCAGCGTTTACCCGGTCGGTATCGTCAATGGATCAGGCTGGGAGTCGAGCATGGACCTGAACGACGTCTCGCGCTGGTTTAGCGCCATGGGTATCCACCCCGTGATCGGAGGCGCGCTTGTCGGAGCGTTGGCCGTACTCCTGTTTCGGTTCGGCCGTGGCGGCCCCCTCATCCAGGTGGCAGCTTCGACGCCTCCGGCGTGGTCAGAGTCAGCGTCCACGTCACCGGGACAACACTCCTCCCTCAAGATCACCCACAACGGTGCGACCACCGAGCTTCCGCCCGATACGTCCGCTCAAATCAGCCAATTGATCCGCGACAAGAAGAACATAGACGCGATCAAGCTCATTCGGCAGCACACCGGACTGCAGCTAAAGGACGCCAAGGACCTGGCGGACAGCCTGGAGACCGCCTGGCGCGGACGCTGACCGTGAGCCCGAGACGCGCATCGCCCGACCCTGCTACGCTACGGCGCACGGGAGGCGAACAGCGTGAAAGTTACCGACGTCAAGACCTTTCTGGTCCACCCGGGCCGCGGCAAGAACTGGCTCTTCGTCAAAGTAGAGACGGACGAGGGCATCCACGGCTGGGGTGAGGCCTACACCCAGGCAGACCGCGACCGCTCCATCGAGGTGATGATCCACGAGATGGCGGAGCACCTGAAGGGGCGCGATCCCTTCGCCATCAAGCACTTCACGAATGTGATGTACCTGGACTTCGCCGGCAAGCGTGGCTCCATGGAGGTGTACTGCGCGATCAGCGGCATCGAGCACGCTCTGTGGGACATCTGCGGCAAGAAGCTGGGTGCGCCGGTCTACAACCTGCTGGGCGGACCCTGCCGCGACAAGATCCGCGTGTACGCCAACGGGTGGGGAGACGGGGAGAAGGACCCGCACGCGCTGGCCGCGAAGGCCAAGGAGCTAGTCGCGCGGGGGTTCACCGCGATGAAGTGGGACCCGTTCCCAAATCCCTGGCGGGTACACATCGACCGTGCGCAGGAAGACGCCGCGATCGAGAACGTGCGCGTGGTGCGCGAGGCGGTGGGGCCGGACATCGACTTGCTGATCGAGGTGCACCGAAGGCTGGCGCCGACAAACGCGATCCGCGTGGCCAAGGCGATCGAGCAGTACCGGCCCTACTGGTTCGAGGAGCCTTGCTCTGCGCAGAACCTGCAGGCCATCGCTGAGGTGCGGCGCGCGACGACCATCCCGATCGTCACAGGCGAGGAGCTGTACACGAAGTCTGACTTCCGCGAGGTCTTCGAGCAGCGAGCGGCGGACATCCTGAACCCGGACGTCTGCAACGTGGGCGGCATCCTGGAGCTCAAGGAAATCGGTGCCATGGCCGAACCTTCGTTCGTGGCGATGTCGCCCCACAACTACAACAGCACCACCATCGGCCTGGCGGCGACCGTGCAGGTCTCCGCGACGATGCCGAACTTCATCATCACCGAATACTTCGTGAACTTCGAGGAGATCGGCAAAGAGGTGGCCCGACCGGCGCTGCTTGCGGAGAACGGGTACATCAAGCTGCCGACGACGCCGGGGCTGGGGATGGATCTGGACGAGGACGCGCTGCGGGCGCGGGCGTACAAGCACTTCCCCCATCGGAGAATTCGCCAGTACAGCGACGAGCCGTAAGGCTCGTCAGGGAACGGGAGCAATATGGGCTGGCCACCGGATCCGCGCGCGGTTGGCGCGCACGTCTCCACACTGGACACGCCGTGTCTGGTGCTGGACCTGGACGCGGCAGAGCGCAATCTGGACCGGATGGCCAGCCTGTTCAAGGACTCGCGGGTGCGGGTCCGCCCCCACACCAAGACCCACAAGGTGCCGCAACTGGCCCTGGCGCAGATGGAGCGGGGCGCCATCGGCGTCTGCTGCGCTAAGCTGGGCGAGGCTGAGGTGATGGCGGCGGGCGGCGTTCCGGAGATCCTGCTCACCACGGAGGTGGTGGGCGACCACAAGATCAGGCGGCTGTTGGGCGTTGCCCAGCAGTCCCACGTGACGGTGGTGGTGGACGATGCCGCCGCGGCCGAGCGGCTGGCGGATGCTGCTACGCAGGCGGGCCTGACGCTTGACTGCCTGGTGGACGTGAACGTTGGCCAGAACCGCACTGGGACTGAGCCAGGAGAGCCGGCCCTAGCGCTAGCTCAACGGGTGGAGCGCCTGGCCGGGCTGCGGCTCTGCGGCTTGCAGGGCTACGAGGGTCACCTCCAGCACATCAACGACCGCGACGAGCGGCGGGCGGCAAATCAGCGCTCCATGAAGCTGCTCTCCGACACGGCCGAGCTCCTGGCGGAGCACGGGCTGAGCACGGACGTGGTGAGCACGGCGGGAACGGGCACCGGAGTGTTCGCGGCGGAGTGGGACCGCGTAACGGAGATCCAGCCAGGCTCGTACGTGGTGATGGACTCCAGCTACATCGCCGTGGAGGGGCTGGGGTTTGAGTCCGCGCTGTCCGTGAGGGCCACCGCGCTGAGCTGTCGCGGGCAGGACGTGATCGTGGACGCGGGCTACAAGTGCCTGACCACGGACGGCGGAAACCCGGCCCCGCGGGGTGTGGACGCGACGTACGCACCGGCCGGCGACGAGCACGGGCGCGTCACGTTTCGCTCAGGCGCGTTGCCCACGCGCGGGGATACGCTGGAGCTGATCCCCAGCCACTGTGACACCACGATCAACCTGTATGACGTGTATTACGTCACGCGGGGAGGCTACGTGGTGGCGGTGTGGCCGATTGCGGCGCGGGGGCGCAGCCAGTAGCAGCTCAGACCTGTAAGAAAGGGGGAGGCTGTGCCTCCCCCCAGACCTGCCGGCCTAGTGCCTGCTAGGCGGCTTCTGGTTGACGGGCCCGGTGGGTGTTGGGCCGGGCACCGCGATGCGGCCCGGCATCTGGTCGGGCGTGCCGCCCACGGCGGCGCCGGTGCGTGACGGGGCGCTAGGGTTCGGTGGCGGACGGAAGAACGGAAGCTTCGTGTACGCGCTCTCCAGGATGCCGCTGGATGGAACGCCCAGCCAGTCCTCCAGGATGGTGGCGTAGACCTGGCGGAAGTCCACCGTTCGCTGGATGTCGCCGCCGCTGAGGGCGCTGGCCTGGAGGCTGGGATAGGTGCTGTACAGCCCGCCGGCGACGTTTCCGCCGATCACGAACATGGGGGCGGCCAGGCCGTGGTCGGTCCCGGCGGCCGTGCCGGTGCCGTTCTGCGCGAGGCGGCGGCCGAACTCGCTGAAGGTCATCAGCGTGACCTGGTTCGCCTTGCCGATGTTCTCAATGTCCGCGAAGAACGCATCTACGGTCTGGTCGAGCGTGTTCATGAGGTTGCCGTGTGAAGTGAGCTGGCCGGTATGGGTGTCGAACCCACCGAGCGAGCAGTAGTAGACCGCGGTGTTGGTGCTGTTCGAGCCAATGAGCTGCGCGATCATCTTGAGGCTATTGCCCAGGCCGCTGGTACCGTAGTTGCCGATGGGGGTGTATTTGGTGGCGGCCGCGGCGACGATGTCAGAATCGTCCAGCGCGGTGCGAATGGACTTGCGGAGGAACTCCGCCTCGGCGTGGCCGTCCGTCTGGGCCAGCGCGGTGCGAAGCGTAGCGATCTCAGACGTTCGCTGGGTGTTCGTAGGGCTGGTACTGGTGTTGACGCTGGTGTAGCGGAAGCTGGAGATGCTGGCCACGGCGGGCACCAGCGCCATCTCCGTCCAGAACGTGCCGGCGGAGGTTGAGCTGCCGGCGGTGATCGCTTCCAGATTGTCCAGGCTGCAGCTACAGGATGCGATCCGCTGCTCGATGTAGCGCCCAACCCAGCCGCTTGCCTCGAACCGGGTGGGGACGGCGGACTCCCAGATGTCCGTCCCGCGGAAGTGCGAGCGCGTGGCGTTTGGATATCCCACACCCTGGACAACGCCGACCTGGCCGCGATCCCAGCGGGTCTTGAGCCGCGAGAGGTTGGGGTGAAGCCCAACGTAGCTGCTGAGCTGGAGCACCTGGTTGGCAGGAATGGCCAGATCCGGGCGAACGGTGGCGTCGTAGTACCGCGCGTCGCCGTACGGTATGACGGTGTTGATGCCGTCGTTGCCACCGCCGAGCTGGAGCAGGACGAGGATGCGGCCGTTGGGGGTGGACGCCTCAACGGGCTTCGGCCGGAGCGGGTTCTCTGGATCGAGCAGGGACGCGGTGGCCGCGATGAAGGACGGCACTGCCCAACCAGTGGAAATCAGGGTTGCGCCAGTCTCGAGGAACCTGCGTCTGGTGATGAGGTGTGCCACGTGAAGCTCCTTGAACTAGCGTCAGGCTAGTTGATAGGCGGGCAGCGCCATGATCATGTTGAAGAGACCGCGGACCTGCTGATCGGCGGTAGTCTGGTTGGTGGTGCTGATGCCGTTTGCGTACGTGATGAGGGCGTCGCGCGTGGTGGACGGCACGCTGGACGGTCCGTCAAGCAACAAGCTCAGGACGGCATCCACCCGCTGTGCGCCCGTTGGCGAGGCAGGGACGAGCGAGGCGAGAAGCTGGGGCACGGTCTGGGCACCGCCAGCCTCGGTGGCGGCGGCGTTGCCGGTGCTGTTGATGATCTTGGCGTTGCCATTGCACCGCTGGAGCATGGTGGTGTCGTTCACCCACAGGCGGCCGTAGGGCCAGCCCGAAACGTCCGGCGGCACGAAGAGCTGCTGGCCCGCCGCCTGGAGGTTGGACAGCACGTTGTTGCTCCCGCTGGCCGGCACACGTTCCGTGTTGAGCTGACGGAAGGCCGCGACGGCAAGCTCAACGGGCGAGCGAACGAGCGCGCGGTAAGCGAGGTTGGATGAGAATTCGTTTGACTTGAGGATGGCCGAGACGAGCGGGCCGACGGCGTAGCCGGCACCGGAGAAGATGTCTGCGAATTGGTTGACGACCGCATCGTCAGCGGCGTTGTCCGGACTGACGGGATAGGCGAAGTAGCTGAAGATTTTGGCGGCGATGTAGCGTGCGCAGATGCTGCGGCCGTTTTTCTGCGCCGTCAGCAGGAGACCGATTACGGCGTCACCGGGCGTTCCAGCGGGCTCGATCAGCGTGGCGCCAGAACCGACCGGCCCGATCGTGACGCCGCGGACGGTCTTCACCACGGTGCTGTGGTTGCTCTGGTTGAGCGTGAAGGCGTTGTTGGAGACGGTATAGCCCGTGAAGACCTTAGTGACTTCCTTGATGTCGTTCTCGGTGTAGTTGGGGTTCGAACCGTCCGCCGGGCCAACGCCCAGCATGAACAGCTCCTGGAGCTCGCGGGCGTAGTTCTCGTTGGGGTTGCTCTTTCGATTGGTGTTCAGGTCCAGCCAGAAAATCATGGCCGGATCCTGCGAGATGGCACGGTTCAGCAGCTCGAAGGAGCCCATCGCCATGGTCCGAAAGAGCTCATTCTGGTTCTTCATGGACGAGATGGTGATGCCGTCTTTGCCGAACGCGGTGGCAAAGTGGTCGTGCCAGAACAAGACCATGCGCTCCAGGAGGGGCCGACTGGTGCGAGTGAGTCGCTCCATCCACCACTGAATCAAGGTGGTGAGACTATTGGCGGCGATGGGATCAAGCCGGTCCACAAACGTGTCCGTGGCCGCGTAGTTCACTAGCTGGTCAACCGCCAGGTTGAACGCGGTGTTTTCGTCCGCATGCAGCGCTATGGCCGCATCGATCTGGGCCGGCGTCGCACCGAATCCGGCCCGACGATAGAGATGGGCAAATCGAATGCGTCCAGTCAGTTCGGGCACGCGCAATCCTCCAGGACGGCTCAGCAACCCTGAGCCGCTGTAGTTGGGCCGTCCCGGAACGGGACCGCCGGCCACAGCGTGGTGGCCGTCACGGGCATGCCGCGCCGGAGCACTCCGCCCCGAGCCGACTCAACCCGTTGGTGCATCGCCAACCGAGTATAACGAGCAAATCCGCGACAAAGTGCCTGGTTGTCGTAAAGATTCGGTTATGATCCTGCCGCCCCCGGCGATCTCGGCGCGCCGAGACCACGGAAGGGTTGCCAAGGATCAACAGTGCGGTTGCCCAGATTCAGGCGGGCATGGACGCCCAAGAGCTGCGCCTGGACGGGCGATGAGGGCGTGGCGCCATCGGCGGGCTCGCAGACCGACAGCCGCGCTAACGAGCTGGCGGATCAGTCCACGGAGACTCAGGCTTTTCCGAGGGACTTCAAGCTCGCGATCCGCCCAGGCTGGGTGCTGGCGGGGCTGACTGCCCTGGGTCTGGCGCTGCTGGTGCTGGAGCGCACGGAGTGGCAGGCACGTTGGGCTGGCTTAGCTCTGTGGACGGCCTCAACAATTGCCCTGACCGCGTCACTGTGGCCGCGGGCAATTCCGCACCGCGAACGGCTTCCGGATGGCGAGCGCATCCTGGTGGCGGGAATCACCCTCGGCGCGCTGATCGTGCGGCTGGTGAGCCCGGCCGCCTTTCCTAGCGGCGTCCACGTGGACGAGGCAGCCATGGGGCTCGTGGCGCGAGATATCCTGGACGGGACCGGGCCTCACCCATTTGGATTTGGGTTCATTGGCGATCCGGCGCCCTTCATGTACGCGGAGGCGCTGATGATGGCCGTACTCGGCGCAGACATCGGGAGCCTGCGGGTGTTGGCGGCGGTCGCGGGCACCGCCACAGTCCCGGCGCTGTGGTGGTTCGCACGCCCGTTGCTTGGCGCGAACGTGGCGGTGGTCGCCGCGGCGCTGCTTGCTGGCAGCGCCAGCCACATTCACTTCAGCCGCATGGCACTGAACATCATTGAGATTCCGTTGTTTGGCTGTCTGGCACTGGGGCTGGCGTGGTACGGTTTTGCGTGGGGGCGGCCGCATCTCCACCTTGGCGCGGGCATGGCGCTTGGGTTGGGGCAGTATGCGAACTTCGGCGCGCGCTCGTTCCTACTGGCGCTGGGCGCAACATACGCGGCTCTGTGGATCCAGCATCCGCGCAAAACATCGACGCTTGCGAAGGCGGGTGTGACCACAGGCATCGGCCTGCTGATCGCGCTCCTCCCACAACTCGCGTACGTGCGCAACGAGCCCAGCCAGCTCTGGGATCGACTCCAGTACCGGTCAGTGTTTCGGCGCTGGGAGCAGGCCACGGAGATACACCAGACCAGCGATCCAATCTGGGTGATGGTGGGCCAGTTCAAGATCAACTTCATGGCGTTCCTGACCGTGCCGGACCGCGGTCCGTTCTACGGCTTCGCCCAGGTCCCGTTGCTAGATTCGGTGCTGGCGGTGCTGCTGCTGATTGGCCTGGCGGTCATGCTGGCCCGCCCTGTGTCCGCACGCCACGCGCCCGCGCTAAGCTGGATGGCCGCAACTATCCTGGCGGGCGCCCTGAGCGCGGGCTCACCTCAGTTCCACAGGCTTCTTCCGGCGGTCCCGGCTGCGTGTGTGATCGCGGCGCTCGGACTGGTGAAGACCGTGGCGACAGCCCGGGGGCTACGGAGCTGGGTTGGCCGCAAGGTGGCCGCCCTGTCGACCGCAGGTTGGCGTCTGTGCCCGATCCCGCGACACACCGCGGCGATCGCGGTGGTGACGTGGGTCACAGCGGATGGGATCTACGAGGTCTTCCGTCGGCAGGCGGCGCTCCTTCCCTGGCAGCCGGCGACGTACTGGGCACGGTGGTCCGGAGCCACGGCGCAGGGCGGTCCAGCGTTGCTCGTCGCGGCCCCGGACCTGTCTGCCAGCGACGAGCGAATCCGGTTCTTCGCGCGTGGGCTGCCCGTGGCCGACGCACCGAATCCGTCGCTGGACATCCCGCGGCACGTGGCACACGCGGACCGCGCGACGGTGGCCTTGTTGCCACGGCTGGAGGAATGGGAGCCGCTGATCGAGCATCTGTTGCCGCGGGCGCGGCGTACTGTGCTGCACAGCCCGCATGGTGACCCCATACTCATCCAGTTCGTCGTCGACGGCGGGTTGGCGCCGCGACCGGACGGCTATGGCCTAGCGCGAGTACTCCGGGTAGGAGAAGAGCCGCCAACGTCGTCAGTGGTAGACCCGACGGTGGCATTCCGCGAGGCGTCGCGGCTGTCTGACGGCAGGCCATTTCGCGCTCGGTGGGCAGGATGGCTGGCGGCTGACCGTCAAGGGACCTACCGTTTCAACATCTACAGCGACGGCGCGGTTGGCTTGCGTATCGGCGACCGACTGGTGGCGGAGGGGAGGACCGCGCCGGAACCCCGATCGGTGCAAGGCGAGATCTGGCTGGAGGCGGGTTCGCATGCGATCGAGCTGCACTACGCGTACATCCGCGGCCCGGGATACATCGAGATGCGCTGGCGGCCACCTGACGGCATTCGCTCGATCGTCCCGCCCAACCGGCTCACACCGGCGCTGAACTAAGCGGGTCGCATGGGCCGACGACCTGGTTGCGAGTATCCTGAGGTGTAACGCTCACGTCGTGGTTGCACACCAGCGGGGCAGATCGGAGTGACGGTTGTTTGATCTGCTGATTGAGAACGGCCTCGTGATCGATGGAACGGGGAACGTTGGATTCCGGGGGTCGGTTGGCATCAGCGGGGATACGCTGACAGTGCTGCGGGGCGATGTGAGCCACGTACAGGCGGCGCGGCGGATCGACGCCACCGGACAGGTCATCTCGCCCGGGTTCATCGATGTCCACGCGCACTCCGGACTGGTGATGCTGGCCGAGCCGAGGCACGAGCCTAAAGTGCGCCAGGGGGTGACGACGGAGCTGATCGGGATCGACGGCAACTCCTATGCTCCGTTCCGGACCCCGGAGGATCTGACCGCTTTCATCCGACTGAACTCCGGACTGGACGGCGATCCGGAGCTGCCCGGGACGTGGTCCACCGTCGCCGAATACCTGGCGATGTTTGACCGTAGGGTGGCGGTCAACGTGTGCTACATCCTGGGAAACTCGCCGCTGCGTATCGCCACGGTGGGGTGGGAGAACCGTCCAGCGACCGAGACGGAGATTGCGGATATGCGGTCGCTCCTGCGGGAGGGGATGGAGGAGGGCGCATACGGGCTCTCGACAGGGCTGGACTACCCGCCTGGGAATTACGCGGACACCGCGGAGCTGGTGGAGCTGGCTTCGGTGGCAGGGCGGCTGGGCGGGATCTACCACAGCCACGTGCGCAACAGGCTAGGGGACGGTTACCTGGACCCGTTCCGGGAGTGCATTGAGATCGGTCGGCGGGGCGAGCTTCCAGCGCACATCACACACTTCTATTTGCGGGCCAATCAGCAGGCCGGCGGCGCCGACCGGATGCTGGCGCTGGTGGAGGATGCTCGAACAGCAGGGCTTGACGTGACGTTCGACAGCTACCCGTACATCTTCAGCGGGACCCGCCTCCTGATCCTGTTTCCGGACTGGGCGCACGAGGGTGGACCGGAGCGTCTGAAAGCGATTCTGCGGTCGGCTGAGGGTAGGGCCCGTCTGCGGCAGGACGTCCAACCGCGGGGACTGAACTGGCAGGACCAGTGGCTCACCTATTTCAAGCGGCCGGAGAACCACCAGTACGAGGGTTGCTCGATCGCCGAGGTGGCGGCAATGCGGCAACAGCATCCAGTGGACGCGATGTGCGACCTGCTGCTGGAAGAAGATCTGCGGATCTCGTTCGTCACGGCCGGTGGAAGCTGGATGACGCTGCCGAAGTTCGTGGCGCATCCGTGCTCGATGGTGGGTAGCGACGCGGTGCTGCTGGGCGACTTCCCCAGCCCGCGCACGTACGGGTGCTTCCCGATCATTCTTGCGGAGTACGTGCGCGAGAACGGCTACATGTCACTCCCCGAGGCGATCCGCAAGATGACGTCGTTCCCGGCCCAACGGCTGGGTATCCCGGATCGAGGGCTGCTGCGCGATGGGTTCAAGGCAGATGTGGTTGTATTCAACGCGGCGGAAGTGCGCGCGCCGGCGACGAGGCAGCAGCCCAAGCAGTTCCCCATAGGCATCGAGTACGTGATCGTGAACGGCCGGATCGTCGTGGAGAACGGGGAGCACACGGGCGTCCTGGCCGGGCGAGCGCTGCGGCGGGGACGGGCGTCCAGCTAGCAGTCTCTTGGCGTTCGCCGCACGAACCGCCTGAAACAGGTATAGTTGGGGCCGCTCCGTTGCGCCCACGAAACGCGGGGTGGCGGGCTTTCAACAGTCAACACTCCGCGAGACGGCCTGGCACTGCGCCGCCGTCCGGGCTGAGGGGGGCAGATTGGGCCATTGGCCACGGCATCCTGTCTCTGCGCTAGCGAGGCTCGTCGCGGCGGGCGCAGGACTCGTGCCCGCGGGCATGACCGCCGCCGTGGGTTGGCTGGTGGCGATCCTGGTTGCAGGCTGGTTGCTGGCGGGCGACCGCACAACGCCCGCCGCGGCTGCCACCGCCGCGGCGACGCTAGACGACTATTGGAACGGACGGGCGGAGTGGCAGTACGTCCGCAAGCTGGAGAATCCGGCCGGCGCGCCGCTACCGTTTCCGGACGGCGCCCACATCGCCGTGCTCGACGAGAACTGGTACCTGTTCGGTCGCGAGTACGTGAGTACGGATCCAGATCTGCCGTGCGGCTCCTATCCACGCTGGCGACTGGGCGTGACGGTGCGCAAATCAACTGATCGCGGAGAGACGTGGAGTGATCCGGTGCGGGCCATTCCGCCCACCCCGGGAACGGCATGGACGTGCGAAGCGACGGACGGAGACGCCTTCTACGACGGGGACACGGACCAGTGGCACTACGTGTTCCAGTGCGTGGCGAACGCGAACGTCGCGCGAAGCGACGGCTGTCACGTGGTCCGTGATGGGAGAGACCCCCTGGGGCTGTTCCACGAGACACACGCAAATCCGGTGATCTCAGATGCGGCAGGGGTTGGCACGGACCTGTGGCGATTGATCTGTCCACCGAATGGTGGACGGTGCCTGCCTCAAGGATCGACGCGGGTGAAGAGCGCGGGTACGTTTGACATCATCGAGAAACGTGACGGCTGGTTTGCGGTCTCATTCCACGGTTACGACGGCATCAATGGCTTTCGGGGTATCGCGAAGACGATGGATTTCGTGACGTGGGTGGCTGCTGACCCGAGCCACGGCGTGCCGCTAGGCCCGTTCTTGGGGCCGGCAGATCCCCAGACCTGGCGCGAGCAGTGGTATGCCGGCCGGACCACTGGGATCGGGACCACTGGCACGCTGTTCCAGAACGGTGCGTACTACACGCTAGCGGACGCGTTTGACAGGAACCTCTGGTGCACGCCCAACCAGAACACGGACGTGGGCATCATCCGATCCTGGAGCCTGCGCGATACAGGACGCTCACTGCAGCAGTATCCGCTGGGCAACCCAATCTTCTACTCCAGCAAGGTGCTCGAAGCGGGTGGCGGTCCGGATCCTGGCAACGAGAATGAATCCCGCATCCGTGGTCCGCTGGTCCGCGCCCCCGTCCGGGTGGCGGCGACGCAGCCTTGCAGCGTTGGCTACTCGCGGCTATTTGAGGATCCAACGACGTCGGAGACGTACCTGCACCGCACGCGCGTGAGTCCAACGGCATCCGTCAACGGTATCCACCTGTTCAAGCTGGTGCCCAAGACGAACGTGCTGCGCAACGGGGATCTCTGGCGGTGCGACGCGGATGGATGGAGCACAACGGGACCGCCCGGCGCGCCGCCAGTGAACGTGACGGCTCCACGGGATCCCGCTCACTCCACCGACAACGGCTGCGCGATGGTGGTCACCTGCCCGGCCGGGGGTTGCCTGCCGGGGCACGCGGTATTCCAGGTCACGGCGCCCGGCACGGCCCTGCGGTCGGGGCGCGCGGAGTTTGGCGGGAGGGTTGCATCAGAAGGTGGTAGCACCACGGTGAGGGTGAGGCTCACGCAGCTAGATGCCGGTGGCACCAGCATTGCCGACGCGGCCGAAGCCGAGGCGGCGCCCGGTTCCACGTTTGAGCTGATACGCGGTTCGGCGATCATTAATCCCGACGCTACGGCGTTGCGCTTTGAGATTTTGGTGACGGGGAGCGGGGGCGTGCGGCTTGACGAGCTATTCGCGGGCGCCGCGGACGTGGACGCACCGCTCCCGGTGGTGGGCCCAGCGCAGCCACGCCCATCTCCGGCACCCGCAAGCAACAACCCTAGCGGGGCGTCCATCCCGTCCGCGCCACAACGTCGGGCAACGCCTGTGCCGCCCCCACCACCCCCGCCATCCACCGAGGGTTACAGTCGCGGTGACGTGGTAACGCGCAACAACGTGCCAGGCCCCAGGGACGTGACGGCGCCGCCAACGGCGCGACGCTAAGTCTTCGCGGTAGAGACGTCCCCAAACGCCCCACTAGCCCTGACGGCCCAGCGGGCGAGATGCTGTCGCTCGCGGCTGTGGATCGAGGCAAAGAACCCGCGGCTACTGTACGTGGTCGCGCCGTCGTCGCCCGTGTGTTCTGCCGTGTCGATGACTTTCACGACGGGAGTGATCCGTGTGTCCGCGTCCAGCTCAAGCTGGAGCCGCACGAGGTCGCCGTAGCCCAGCGGCAACAGTGAGTCAAACTGGACTCCGCCGGCGCTCAAGTCCGAGAGCTTGACCGAGAACACCATGGATGGCACGCTGTCATCACGCGGGAGGAGCACGGCGCGGAGCGGCTTCATTCCAACGGAGGCACGACGAAAATCACGCCTGTCGAAGCGGGCCGGTTCATCCAGGAGCTCCAGGGTCACCGAGTTTCCGTTCCGAGCTCCGCCGACGCGGGCGTTCGCCAGCCAGAGACCGTGCGCGTCCGGCACCTGCACCCGCACGTGGCGACCGACGGTCAGCGCGGCGTCCGTGGGAGCCGCGTCAGAGACGGTGCACTGCAGCGTAGAACTGTCTCCGGTGACCACCTTTGCGGCGAGGGCGATTTCGCCTCCATCTGCTCCGTTCAGGCACAGGATCACCGCCTGACCCACCCTGGCGAACGACTCCACCACCAACCCTGACACCTCGCGCACGCATCCACCGCCACCACCGGCGGGGTGAGCAACTAGAGATGACAACGCGGAAGTGCGTGCATCAGGGGACAGGCCGGCGGCGCCGCGGCCAACCGGCCGCGGCTAAGAAGCTGCTCGGCGCGACCGCCGCTTCTGATTCACGTAGTCAACCAGGATGTACTCGCCCAGGTGCTCCGGCTCCGCGTAGAAGGCACGGCCGCGGTTGATCTTGGTGACCTGCTCCACGAAGCTCTGCAGCGCTGTGCTTCGCTCCAGCATGAACGTGTTGATGGTTGCCCCCTCGCGGGTGCAGCGCTGGACCTCGCGGAACGTCTCCTGGAACGTCCGCCAGGTGGGTGGATAGTTGAACTCAACGCGGCCATTCTCGAAGTGGGCCGTGGGCTCCCCGTCCGTGATCACGATGATCTGCTTGTTACCGCCGCGCTGGCGGGCGAGTAGCTGGCGCGCCAGCATGAAGGCATGTTGGAGGTTGGTGCCGTAGACCCACTCATTCCACGTCAGGCCGGGGAGCGACTCGGGCTTGATCTCTTTCGCGACGTAGGAAAACGCAATGATGTGCAAGGAATCGCGGGGGAACTGGCCCTTGATGAGCGAGTTGAGCGCCAGCGCCACTTTCTTGGCGGCGCGGAAGCAGCCACGCAGCATCATGGAGCGGCTCATGTCGATCATCAGCACGGTAGAGGCCTGGGTGGATAGCTCGGTGCGGTACACCTCGAAATCGTCCGGGCTCAGCGTGAGGGGACTTCCCGCGCCCCCCCGCTCCACCGCGTTCATCACGGTCTTGCGGAGGTCCAGCAGGAACGGATCACCGAACTCGTAGCGCTTGGAGTCATCCGTGCGCTCGCCGCCGGCGCCGCGGAGCTCCGTCTCGTGGCGACCGAAACGGTCCCGCTTGAGCTGCGCAAAGATGTCCGTAAGCGCCTTCTGACCGATCTTCCGAAGGGCGCGCGGCGTGAGCTCGTACGTGTCTCCCTGCTTCTCTAGATACCCGGCGTCCTCGAGCAGCTTGCGAAGCTGCTTGAGCTGGTCCAGGTTGTCGGCGGCGGGGTCGCCCATAAGCTCTCGCAGGGCGTTGGCATCAATCTCATCGAGATCCGCATGATCCTCAGCTCGGCGGATCTGCTGTTCGAGGCGGTCCATCCCCTGAAGCTGCTCCATGAGCTTCATCGCTTCCTGCAGTGAGAGCGGCTCATCGCCATGGAAGGGATACCGTCGTCTGGAGTCTCGGAGCGGCTGGAGCTGGTCGAGGTTCATGGCCAGCTCGGCCAATTCGTTCTGGAGGTCCGGATCCTGCATGGCCGCTTCCATCATGTCGCGAAGCTGGCGACGCTGATCCGGGCTCATGCTGTCCATGAGCGACTGCATCTGCGAGATGCTCTGCCTGAGCTGCTCAATGAGCTGCTCCATGCTATTAGCGCCGGGGAAGAACTCGCCCCATTGCTGCATGAACTGCTCGAAGCCCGGGTCCGAGCCCTCGGCTTCTCGGCGTAGCATCTCGTTGAGGTCCTGGAGCATGGACTTGGCCGTCTGCATCCCCTCCGGGGACATGCCCTGGATGGCCTGCTGCATGCCCTTAAACGTCTGCTCCATCATCTGCTGCTTCAGCATATCCAGCAGGTCCTGGTACTGCTGGCGTGCATCCGGGCTCATAAAGTCGTAGTCGCCAAGTGCCTTGATCTGGCCGGCCGGGTCCTTTGGCAGCTTGGAAAGCTGGTCCCGCTTCTGATCTGCCATTCGCTCCAGAGCTTTCTGGAACGCGGCCTGCTCAGGCGCCTCGCCGGACTCTAGCTTCTCGCGCCCGTCCTGCACTCGGCGGTCAATGCCCACCCGCTCGGTGCGCTGGATCTCCTCAAGGCGCTTCTTGATATCGTCCAGAACGGTGGACAGGTTGTAGCGATCGAGCTGCTGCTCTCGTTGGCGCCTGAGCTGTTCCAGCATGTCGCGCAAGCCAGGCATCTTCTCGCCATCCGGGGTCTCAGCACCGCGGCGGAACATGCGCTGGAGCGCGCGCCAGACGTCGCCGTCCTCTAGCAGGTCATCGGACATCGCCTCGAGCACCTCGTCGGCGTCGAGCGCGGGTGGTTGCTGCGAACCGTCCCAGCGTGAGTAGCTCGTAATCATGGGCGACCTCCTCGCGGGAGTCGTGTCCCGCGCCCTAGCCCCGATAGCGGAAGCGCCCCGGTCCGGCGGAACGCTCCTTGTTGAGCTTTCGGTTGACGTACAGGCCTTCCAGGACGAGCTCCATGGCAGAGGCCATTGCCGCGGGGTTCCCCTGCGCGCCTAGCTTGGCAATGGCCTGCGGCATACCGGCCACTTCGGAAGCCTGGCGGACGTATTCCAGGACCGGCATATTGTCTGAGACCTCGATGCGCAGCCCGTTTTCGAAGCTGTGCGTGAGCTGCTCCAGGTCGCTGAGCTGGAAGTGGCGTCCGAACACGTTGGACACGGCTTTGGCGATCAGACGGTCCAGCACCTTTTCCTCGTTGACCTCGCCAACGCCTTCCAGCTCGATCTTCCCGCCGGTGGAGGCGGAAACCGCTACCAGGTCGCTCACGCGGGGTGCCACCTGCTTCTCCCGCAGGCGGATGGCACGGCGCAGGGCGTTCGAGCGGACGTTTTCGTAGTTGCAGATAGAGACGCGCACGCTGACTCCCGAGCGCTGCGAGATGTCATTACTGCGTCGCGCAACGTGGGTCAGCTCCGCCACGATCTCCTTCATGAAGTCCGGATACGTGATCTCAAACTCGTCAGAGGGGAAGCGGGATTGCTCCTGCTCCATGATGTCGATCTCGTGGGAGAGGCTGGTGGGGTAGTGTGTGCGAATCTGGGAGCCGAAGCGGTCCTTGAGCGGGGTGATGATCCGTCCGCGGTTGGTGTAATCCTCGGGATTGGCGCTGGCGACGACGAAGAGGTCCAGCGGCAGACGCACCTTGTACCCGCGGATCTGGATATCCCGCTCCTCCATGATGTTGAGCAGGCCCACCTGGATCCGCTCGGCGAGGTCCGGCAGCTCGTTGAGCACGAAGATGCCGCGATTGGTACGGGGAAGCAGCCCATAGTGAATGGTCAGCTCGTCAGAGAGGTAGCGGCCCTCAGCCACCTTGATAGGGTCTACCTCGCCGATAAGGTCGGCGATGGTGATGTCTGGCGTGGCAAGCTTCTCACCGTATCTGACGTCGCGCGGCACCCACTCAATAGGCGTGTCATCGCCGTGCTTGTCCAGCAGCTCCCGGGCGAAGGCCGAGATGGGCTCCAACGGATCATCGTTCACTTCCGAGCCGGCCACGACGGGGATCTCCGGATCCAGCAGGTTCACGAGCGAGCGTGCGAGGCGGGTCTTGGCCTGGCCGCGCTCGCCGAGCAGGATGATGTCCTGACCGGACAGGATCGCGTTCTCGACCAGCGGGATCACGCTGCTCTCATAGCCCACGATGCCGGGGAACAGCTCGCTCCCCTCCTGGATCTTGCGGATCAGGTTCTCTCGGAGCTCTTCCTTGACGGAGCGAGCGCGGTAGCCCTGCGCCTTCAGCTCACCGACAGTAGAGGCCTTGCCCATTGTTGACTCCCGCCGGCGCCCACCAACGCCTGCCACCTGCCCGGGCGAATCCGATGGCTAACCATGGCACCGCCGTGCGCACGGTGTCAATCGAAACCGCGCCAAAGCTGGAGCCAGGGAGACGCCTGGCGTCGTTTTGACAGAAGCCGAGGCCGGACAATACACTCTGGGCGCACACGGGGTGGACGCGCGACTCGGACGGGGGCGCATTGGCACGATTTCTTCTCCACCTCATCGTCACCGCGGCCACGGTGCTGGCGCTACAGGGGCTCGCCCCGGGGCTTATCCAGGTGAACGGATTCGGCGCGGCGCTGGTGTTCGCGCTGGTACTGGGGCTGCTCAACGCACTGGTCCGTCCGGTGCTCCTGCTGATCACGTGCCCGTTCACGGTGATCACCCTGGGTCTATTTGTGTTCGTCGTCAACGCTCTGGTGTTCTGGATTGGCACCTGGGCCCTACCGGGCATCTCGGTTTCTGGTTTCGTTGGGGCACTCGTCGGCTCGCTGGCCGTCAGTCTGACCAACGGTGTGGCCAACCGCGTGTTCGACCGCGTGTGGGAGAGCTGAACGCTTGCAACTACTCCGCCTGATGACGCCCGGCCTCAGCATCAAGCGCTGGCTGGGGCTGACGCTGCTGGGGCTCACGATCGTAGCCCTGGGCATGGCGTACGCCTTCGTCGAGATTTACCGGTCCTGGCCATTCCCCGAGGTGGCCACCACGTTGACGCTGCAGTTCCTACCGCGGTGGCTCCGCGCCCTGATCTTCGTGGCGACCGGGCTGCTAGTGACGGCGTTCGCACTGGTGCGGCTCAACCGAACGTTGATGGCGCCCATCGCACGGAGCCAGAACGCGGCAGCCTACGTGGACGCACTGGTCAGCTTGCGCAATCGCGAGCGCGGTCCCAGGATCGTCGCGATCGGCGGTGGCACGGGGCTGTCCACAATGCTGCGCGGACTGAAGCACCATTCCACCAACATCACGGCGATCGTGACGGTCGCTGACGACGGCGGAAGCTCTGGCCGCCTGCGGCGAGACATGGGCGTACTGCCACCTGGCGACTTCCGGAACTGTATCGTGGCGCTGGCGGATGCCGAGCCGCTGATGGCTCAGCTCCTGCAGTACCGATTCGGCGAAGGGACGGACCTGGAGGGACACAGCTTCGGGAATCTATTCATCGTGGCGATGAGCGAGATCACGGGCAGCTTTGAGGAGGGCGTGCTGGAGGCGAGCCGCGTGCTGGCGGTGCGGGGCCAGATCTTCCCGCCAACACTTCAGGACGTGACTCTCTGCGGCCAGCTTATGGATGGCTCCACGGTGCGGGGCGAGTCGGCCGTGGGCCACGCAACCAACCCCATTGACCACGTGTATCTTGAACCGGCGCGACCCGCGGCGTACCCGGAAGCTGTACGGGCGATCCATGAGGCAGACCTGATCGTGGTAGGTCCGGGCAGCCTGTACACCAGCATCCTTCCAAACCTTCTGGTGGACGGGATCCGCAAGGCAGTGATGAGCTCGTCCGCGTATAAGGTGTACGTGTGCAACGTGGCAACGCAGCCGGGCGAGACGGATGGGTTTGGCCTTGGCGATCACGTGCGGGCCTTGTTGGCCCACATCGGAGACAATCCGTTCCACGTCGTGCTGGCAAATAGCGACCTGAGCAACTCCGGCGACATCAAGCCTGAGTGGCACGTCCAGAGTGTCACCGGCACCGCCGCCGATCTGCCGCCAGACGGCCCGGAGCTTGTGCTGGAGGATGTCGTCAACCCCCACAACCCCCTGCGCCACAGCCCCGAGAAGCTCGCGGCCGCGATCCTGCGGCTGTACGACGAGCGGGGACGCGCCGCGAGATCGTCGGAGCGCGTACCGGTCGCTATCTGAGTTGTTGGCCGGGGAGGCGACGGCCGGCGCGAGTCCGGATCTCTACCCGTGGTCGGTCAACGGTGCCGTATACTCCGCCGCGTGACTACGTATCTCAACATTGTCCAGATCCTGATCTCGGTAGTGCTGATTGGGGTGGTGCTGCTCCAGACGCGCGGATCTGGTTTCTCCGCCACGTTCTCATCTGACACCTCTATCTACCGGACCCGGCGCGGCGTGGAGCGGACGCTGTTCAACGCGACCATCGTGCTGGCGGTCCTCTTCGTCCTGATCTCCGTCCTCAGCGTCATCTTCAGCTAGGCCGTCGTGCCCTGGCGACGGCGCAATCGCGCTCAGGCCATACGGCTTGGCGGCGGCAGGCCGGGATCGTGGCTGGGACCGCTCGCAGGCACGGTTGCAGCGTTGCTTGTGGGCTCGGGTGCGCTGCTGTGGTGGCTGCTCGCGGCACCTCCGCCACGCGATTCGTCACGTTATGTAGAGGCGTACGTTGGCGACCCGCCTCCACTTAACCCCCTGCTCGTCAGGCCGGGCCAGCGCGGCGCCGAGCTGCTTCCCCTGATCTACCGCTCGCTCGCTCGGGCCGATGTCTCCGGCACCGTCTGGCCGGACCTGGCGACCTGGCAGGTGAGCGAGGACGGGTTGGAGTACACCATCCAGATGCAACAGGGCGTCACGTGGCACGACGGCGCGCCGGTGAGCGCGGACGACGTCATGTTCACTGTGGCGCTGCTCAGGCGCATGGAGGACGACGGGGGGGAGGAGGGCTCATTCTGGCAGGACGTGGAACTGGAAACGCACGACCCGTTGCGCGTGGTGGCACGGCTCAGCCAGCCGCTCGCTTCGTTCCCGGACCATCTCACGTTCTTCGTGCTTCCGCGCCACGCACTCGCCGAGATCACGACGGAGAACCTCCTCAACCACCCCTTCAACCAGCGGCCGATCGGCACGGGAGCGTACCGGGTGCGTGCTTTTGACCCGGCAGCGCTGGTCCTGGAGGCTCCGTCAGAATCCGCGGCGTCCATCAAGACCGTTGAGGTCCGGTTCGTGGCCACGAGCGCCGCTGCGCTATCTCTGGCGAGAGCCGGACAGGTGGACGGCGTGAGCAACGTGACGTACTCGCTGTCTGAACAGCTCGCGACCGCCACCACGCAAGCTGCATACGAGATTCCCGAGCGCGCGAAGCTGGCGCTGCTCGCGCTCAACACGCGGGCCGGCCCGTTTGCCAAGGCTAGTGCGCGGAAAGCCGCGAACCTTGGCATTGATCGCGAGACCGTGGTTCTGCGGGCGCTGGGTGGACACGCCGAGCCCGCCGAGGGGCCAATCCCGCGCCAGTCCTGGGCATTCTGGCGTTCCGACAACGTGATGTCGCACGACCCGGCCGCCGCCGTCACGCTGCTGGAAGAGGATGGGTGGCGCCTGGCGGCGGACGGCGTTCGGGAGACCCGCGAGGGTCGCCTGGCGTTCACCCTGCTCACGGACGACAGCGACGAACGGCTGGCAGTGGCTGGCGAGCTGGCTCGCCAGCTTGGCGCGATTGGCTTCGCGGTGAGGATCCGCCCGCTACCGGCGGATGAGCTGGAAGAGAACTACCTGGCCACGGGGCAGTTTGAGGCGGCCCTGATCGGCCAGCGACAGCCGGGAGCCGATCCGGATCCATATCCGCAGTGGCACTCCAGTCAGGCGCGGGGGCAGGGTGCGAACATCTCCGGCCTCCAGGACGCGGATATTGACAGACTGCTGGAGCGCGGGCGCCAGACGACAGATCCGGGTGAGCGTCTTGACGCCTACATCCACTTCCAGGCGCGGTGGCTGGAGGAGCAGCCGGTGATCCCGCTGTACCATCCCGTGTACCGGTTCACGGCCAATCGTGAGCTGCGCGGCATCTCCGCGCTACCGGTGCCGGACGCCTCATGGCGGCTGCGCGACGTAGCGACGTGGCGCTGGGAACGCCCCGTTACAGCGCGCCAGCGGTGGGCGCAGGGTCTGAAACGCATCATCGGCGCGCCCTAGCAAGGTGAGACCGGAGTTCGGTCTCGCGGGCAACGCCGATGATGAGAACGAAGCTGTTTTGTAGGGGCTGTCTGAGGGAAGGGTCAGGCGGCCACCGGGAGCGATTCGCTCACTACGAGCTCGGTCGGCTGCTCCCTGGTGAGATCACCAGAAGGGGGGCCGAACGTCTCGTGCTCGAGCCGTCCGTTCTCACCGAGCCACCGTAGGAAGGCGATCCGCGTCATATCGATCTCCGGCGCGTCCACCACGAACATCTGCAACGTTCCGTCGTAACGTCCCAGCGCTTTCACTGCGACCTCCTTTGCCGCTCTCTGTAACCTAAGGCCCGAGTATTCGAGCCTCGACCGAGCCTGGGTGCTCAGCGCATCCGTGCGCTTATTTGTATTGTCGGCTCCGTCGAGAATCTGAACAGGTAACGTAAGTCGCTGCACTTTGGGGAACGGTACGAGTGTCCTGGCTATTCCAAAACGGGCGAACTTCCACCATTCGGCGGAGAAACGGCAGAGAAACGGCAGAGAAACGGCGGCAGGAATACCGTGGCCCGCCGCCCGGGCTGCCAATCGGTCACGCTCCGGGCGTGTTCCGGCCAGCTATGGGGCCGGGTGCCAGGCGTGGTCGGCGGGTGGGCTCCGGCGAGTGTGGTGGCCGTTCCTTCAGCAGATGGAGCACCTCACCGATGGCGCGTTCTAGCTGAGGGTCCGCTCCGCGAGCGTAGTCGGCGGGCGTGTTCTCCACCTGGATGTCCGGGTCCGTCCCGTAATTCTCGACCTGCCAGCCTACGTCATCGAAGAAGAAGCTGAACTCCGGCTGTGTGGTGATGGTGCCGTCAGCAAGCGAGTGGCGGGGCCAGATGCCGATGACGCCACCCCAGGTCCGTTTGCCCACCAGGGGGCCGAGCTTCATGAGCTTGAATGTGTGGCTGAAGATATCGCCGTCTGATCCGGCGTGCTCGTTGGTAATGGCCACGATCGGACCGCGCGGGGACTCCGCCGGGTAGGGCTCAGGCGCGCCCCAGCGGGGGAAGTCGTACCCCAGGCGCTTGCGGGCCAGCTTCTGCATGAGCAGGCCGGAGACGTGGCCGCCGCCGTTGTAGCGCGCGTCCACAATGAGGCCGTCCCGGTCGTATTCCGTGAGAAACGCGCGGTGGAACTCAGCGTAGCCATCGGGGCCCATGTCCGGGATGTGCACGTAACCCACTCTGCCACCCGTCGCCTCACGCACGGCGCGGCGACGGCCGTCAACCCACTCGCGGTACAGGGCAGCCTGCTCCCCCCCAAGCGCGCGGACCGTCACCGTGCGGGGCTCCCCGCCGCCTCGCTTCACGGTGAGCTCCACCTCCTGATCGGCAGCGTGGACCAGGAGCGTGCCCGGGTGGGAACCTACAGGCTGGCCGTTGATTGCCAGGAGGACGTCCCCCACTTCGATACCCACTCCGGGGCGGTTGAGTGGCGAGGTGGCGGCGGGGTCCCAGGTGTCTCCGTCTACGATGCGGTCCACCACCATCTGACCCGTGTCATCCAGGCGCCAATCCGCTCCCAGGAATCCCTGAGGATACCGCGGGCCTTCTCGGTACTCACCCCCGATCTCGTAGGCGTGCGACGTGCCGAGCTCGCCCTGAAGCTCCCACAGTAGATCGGACAACTCGGAGCGCGATCCTACACGGTCCACCAGGGGCAGGTACCGCTGGTACATGGCGTCCCAGTCAATCCCGGACATGTCCTCCGTCCAGAAGTGCTCGCGCTGGAGGCGCCAGGCCTCGCGGAACATCTGGCGCCACTCCGCGGCGGGCTGAACGGAGACTTTGAGGCGGTCCAGATCAATCCAGCCGGAGGCGCGCCCGGGGCTGTCGCCGGCCTCCGCGGGAGGCTTCTCGCCGGCCTTCAGCACGCGCAGGCGGTCACCGGCCTGATAGAGGAGGGTGCCGCCATCCGGACCCAGTTCGAAGTCAGTGATCCCCTCGATCAGCCGCTCTTGCTTCTGGCTAGCGAAGTCGAACACCTCAATGGTCCCGTGGGCGGGGGGCACCAGCTTGTACCAGGGCGCCTCGCGGCTACCAAGGACGGGGAATGTGGAGAGGAGCACCTTGCCGGGCGAGCCCTTCAGTCCACGGATCCTGCCCAGGCGCCCCTCCGAGCCGGGGAAGGGGATGAGCCGCCGCTGGATGCCGTCCAGGTCGATCTGAAGCGACTCCGCAGCCTTGTCCGGATCGCCGTCCTGGTCGGGCTTCTTGTCAGCCTTGCTGTCGCCGCTGGGAGTCTCCACCAGCGGTCTCGGTCTCGGCACGAACGGGGACTCAACGTCCTTGCGCAGTGTCAGCAGGAAGGCACGCGTGGCCTTAGGAAAGCCAAGGTCAAACTGCAGTTCGTCGTAGACAGGGTTGAAGTCTCGCTGGCTGAGGAAATACAGGTAGCGGCCGTCTGGATCAAATGCGGGGCGGAAGTCACGCAGTATCGGCTGGGTGACCTGGTGGACGGCGCCGGAGGCAGCCTCGCAGAGCTTGATGGCGGTGGTCTGCGCCGTATTGGCAAAGCTGTAGGCCAGCCAGGCGCCATCCGCGGACCACGCCAGGTCTGAGATCTGGTGGAACGGGCTGGCGTCCACACGGACCGCGGGCAGCTCGGAAGCACCCACGTCAATGATCCACAGCGCGTTGCGATGGTCGGTCACGGCGACGCGGTTGCCCTTTGGGGCAACGCTAAGCGTCACGATCCGGCCGGTGTCCACGTGGTCTAGTCGGCGGACCGCCTCGGCCCCGGCCTCCGTGCGAGCATTGAGAATGCCCAACACCTCGCGCGGCCCCTCATCCGCCACCGCGGCGATCAGTCTGGTCCGGTCCTCCAGCCAGGCCAGGCGGCGATAGCGGACGCCGTCCGGAACGCCAAGCTGGCGCACCGCTCCTTCCCAGTTTGAGAAGGCGAACGCCTTGCCGCGGCAGACAACCGCCAGGTCAGAACCGTCAGGTCCCAGCGCGGCGCCCTGCAGGAACCGCCCGGGTGACACAAATCGGCGGCCGCGCTGCGTTCGGGAGCTTCCGAGCTGGATGTCCAACCTCGTGGGATGATGCTCCGCGGGATCGAGCAGGTACACGTCCGCGGCCGCGTGATAGACAAGCCGCGCGCCGTCCGTGCTCAGGTTGCGCGCGTAGTACGCGTCGTGGTCGGTGTGGCGCTGGACGTCTCCGCCATCCGGCAGGCAGGAGTAGACGTTGCCCACGCCCTCGTGGTCCGAGAGGAAGAAGATCCGCTCACCCACCCAGCACGGGCTGGCAAGATTGCCACCCAGATCCAGGATGCGCGCGAACTGACCATCACCGCGCGCGTCCACCCAGATCTCGCCGGCGGTGCCGCCGCGGTAGCGCTTCCAGCGGGCCGGGTCCGCCGTGTTCCGCCCCAGCACCACGCCACCGGATGGGCCGTAGGAGACGTTGCGTGCAGGACCCAGGGGGAGCCGAGTGGCAAGCCCGCCGGTTGCGCTGACTCGGTTGATCCACCAGTCGCGCGCAAAAGGACGGCCCACCGCGCTCGCGAACAGCACGGCAGAGGAGTCGGCGCTCCAGCCGGACACCGTGCAGGCCTGCGCGTCGTAGGTCAGTCGGCGCACCGGGCCACCGTCCACGGGCATGACGTACACGTCAGGAGCCCCATCCTCGCGACCGACAAACGCCACCTGCGCACCGTCTGGAGAGAGGCAGGGATGGCTTGCCTCGGCCACCCCGGCCGTCAGACGCCAGGCGCGTCCGCCGATGTCCGGCACCATCCAGAGATCATCCTCGCTGACAAAGACGAGCGAGCTTCGGCAGATCGTCGGAAATCGAAGGTATCCGGTGGGCGCGCGGTCGCTGCTGGCCGTCACGGCGTGCTCTCCTCAAGTGGCCTCTGAGTGCATATGCTCGTGAGGGATAGCACTTCGGGGCGCGCCTGCCAAGAAATGGCCGGCTGAGCCCGGCCTACCGGAACCGCAGGTTCATCCCAGGCAGCCGCAGTCCCTGGAGCTCGGTGCTCCACATCTCTCCCGCCTGGATGGGCATGGCAGCCGTGAGCGTGCCCGTGGTGATGATCTCGCCCGCCTGGACCGGCTGGAACGCGGGCAGGCCCTGGAGCACCGTGATGAGGTGGGCCAGCGCCAGCAGGGGTGAGTCCAACACCAACGAGCCACCGCCGCGCGCCACGACCTGACCGTCCCGTGACAGCGCGATGCTGAAGCCCCTGAGGCCAGCTACCAGGTCTGGCAACGCGGTCACCGGACGGGGAGGGCCCACCACCAGCGCGCCGTGCAGTGCGAAGTCCGCCACGGTGTCCGCAAGCTTGAACTTCCAGTCCAGCATGTGGCTCTGGACGATCTCGAAGCCGTGCGCGATCCAGTCAATGCTCGCCAGGATCGCGGCCTCATCCTGGCCAGACGGCGGCGCGTACTTGAAATGCAGGACGATCTCAGGCTCGATCCGCGGTTGCGAGAGGTGACCAATCGCGAGCTCAGCACGGGGCTCCGCGAGAAATGTGACCGTGGAGTGGTAGACGGGGGCCCAGATGGGCGAATAGACGCCGTACTCGTCCCAGATTGTCCGATTCGTGAAGCCGATCTTGCGGCCAATGGGTGATTCGCCGCGGGCGCGGCGGCGACGGACGAGCTCGGCATTGACGCGGTACGCTGTCGCCTCATCGAAACCTGGGTCGCGCGACGTGATCGTCTCAACCAGGCGGTTGTCATCCAGCGCCGACAGCAGCTCCGTGGCGATCGCGTTGACGTCCACCGGCAGGCCTCCGGGGCCCGCGGGTATCGGGTCCGGGCCGCGCCTGATGATACGGGAAGGCGCTACTCGGCAGACCGGTCCGAGCCGTTGGTCCGGGCCGCTGGCAAGCTAAACGAGAAGCGGCTGCCCTCGCCGGCTTCGCTCTCCACGCGGACCTCACCGTCCATGGCCTCCACTAGCTCGCGCACGATGGCAAGCCCCAGCCCGGCGCCGCCGCTCTCACGATCTCGAGCGCTGTCACCACGATAGAAGCGGTCAAAGACAAAGGGCAAGTGCTCTGGCGCGATGCCCTCTCCCGTATCCGCGACGGTGACCCACACCCGGGAATCGCCATTGGCGATCTCGCGATGCGCGCCCAGCGAGATCAGGCCGCCGGCCGGGGTGTGACGAATTGCGTTTCGCACCAGGTTGCCAAGCACCTGGACCAGCCGCTCCCGATCGGCGACCACGCTGCCAACATCGGCTGGCACATCCGTGACCACGGTGAGACGCGCCTGGTCGCGCGCGGCCGGGCCAACGCTCTGGGATACCTCCGCGATGACTTCCTGCACGTCCGTGGGCACCTTGACGAGGGGCAATACGCGCGCCTCCGCCGTGGAGAGCACGAAGAGATCATCGATCAGCGAACTGAGATGCGTGGTCTCGCGGCTGATGACGCCAAGATACTCGCGCTCCACCTCATCGTCGCCGGCAGCGCCCGGACCCCGCATCAGGAGGGACTCCACGTGGCCGCGGATGGAGGCCAGCGGCGTACGTAGCTCGTGCGATACGTTCGCGACAAGCTCGCGCCGCGAGCGTAGCGCGGCCTCGGCCTGAGTCCGCGCGCTCTCCAACTCCCCCACGGTCATCGCGATGCGCTCCGCCATGTGGTTGAATCGACGAGAAAGGTGGCCCACTTCGTCGGGAGGCCCTTCATCCACACGCCGCGAGAGATCACCCTCAGACAATCCCTCCGCCGCGCTGCCGAGCCGCTCTAGGCGAGCGACCAGGCGCCTGGACAGTGAGTACGCCAGGAACACTGAGGTCGCGAGCGCGAAAGCGAAGGCACCGACGAGCACGGTCACGCTGGCAGCGGTAAAGAAGGCGAACCCACGGACGAACCAGGCGAATCGGTCCAGCACGATGACGGCCGTCTTGCCCACGATCACGGAGCCGACAGGAGAATCGTCCTGATCTAGAACGACCCAGCCGCCTAGCGCCATGGGCCGGCCGTCTCGCCGATCGCCATCTGAGACGGTGATTACCAGGTTGCCCACCTCACGGCTGCCGGACATGGCCGCCTGGTGGATGGACATCCACATTGGCCGCTCCGGGGTGTCGAAGTCCGGACCACTGGAGTCGGAGCTGGCGACAACTCGCCCGTCTCGATCCAGGAGCACGATGTAGGCGATTCGCCGGAGCCCGGGAGCCACGGCCTCGATGCGCCGTGGGGTCTCCGCCGCCAGGAGGCCGGGTCCGGCCTGGACCCTCAGGCCACCGCGGCTGATCAGTTTCAGTGCGGCGCTGATGTCCTGGCCGGCGTCTCCGCGCGTGACCATCCCGCTGATGGCGTTGGCGATGGTGCGCGCGTCCGACATGGGCTCACGGGAGGGCTCGGTCTGGTAAGCGGAGATGCTGCTGCCAATGATGACGATGGCGGCAACCATCAGAACCAGCGTGCTGGCGATGGCGATGAGGTGCGAGATGGTGAGCTGCCAGCGGAGCCGCGCCGTACGCGCTCCCCACCGAGGCCAATGGCAGATCCGTCCCACGGCGTCGCGTGCGTTCGTGATGTTCGCGCGGCTAGTTGGCCGCGGTGGCAGCAGCGAGTTTGGCTGAGAATCGATAGCCGATGCCCCAGACTGTCTCAATGGCCTCGCCAATGGAGCCTAGCTTCTTGCGCAGTCGGAGAACGTGCGTGTCCACCGTGCGGTCAAACCCACCGTAGTCGTACCCCCACACCTTCTCCACGAGATAGTCCCGGCTGAAGGCGCGTCCACGGTTCTGGACCAGCAACACGAGCAGGTCGAACTCCTTAGGCGTCAGCTCGATCTCCTGCTGATTGACGGTCACCACGTGCTGGCCCACGTCTATCTTCAGCGGGCCGGCCTCGAGCGCCGTGGTCTCAGTGTCACGCGGTCGATCGGATCGCAGCAGCTCCACGCGACGGAGGAGCGCACGGACACGCGCCATCAACTCGCGGATGCTGAACGGCTTCGTGAGGTAATCGTCGGCGCCAACCTCCAGGCCGAGCACGCGGTCCACCTCCTCTGAGCGGGCCGTGAGCATGAGGATGGGAACGATGCTCTCCTTGCGGACTCGGCGGCAGACCTCCAGGCCGTCCAGGCGGGGCATCATCCAGTCCAGAATGATGGCGTCCGGTTTCTCGGAGGCAACCGCGTCAACCGCGGCCAGACCGTCAAACACCTGGACGGCGCGGTGCCCCTCCTCCTCGAGGTGGCGCTTGATCAGGTTATTCAGGTCGCGCTGGTCCTCAGCAATGACGATTGTGGCCACGGTGGACTCCAGTCCGCTGGCGCCCCCACGAGGACGCCGGCCGGTGGGCGGCTACTTGCTGGCTGCTCTACTGGCTGCTCTACTGGCTGCTCTACTGGCTGCTCTACTGGCTGCTCTACTGGCTGCTCTACTGGCTGCTAAAGATGGTACGGCGAGCTTGTCTCGAATCGGTGAACGCGCGGGAGGCGGTCCAGGGGCCTGACAGGTTCACCGATTCGTGACGGATGCGTCATGGCGGCTTGACAGGGGCTACCTATCGTTCAACTGTGCCCACTCCGAGGCTCGGCTGGCCAGCGTCGCCAAGGGGTTGGGCCGAATCAACCAATCGGGAGAAGCTCATGAAGCGCCTACGATTTCCTCTGGCCGTATTGGCCACGTCTATCGCGTTGGTGGCGGGGATCGCCGTGGTGGGCCTGTTTGGGGTCCGCTACGCCGCGGCGGAGTCGCCCGCCGGGCCGTGGCCGTTCCTGACGGCATTTCCGGAGATGGCAGGATTGAGGACGCTGGATCCCGCCCAGCGGTTCGCCCACTTCCAGGGACTCCAACTATCCCTGAAGGACAACGCGGACAAGCCCATGACGATCCAGGTGACGCCGGGCAAGGTCACCGCGGCCTCAGCCACGAGCCTGAGCATCGCGGCCAATGACGGAACGTCCAAGACGTACGCGCTCACGGACAAGACCGTCATCCGCGGGCGTCCGGGTGAGTCGGGGCAGCCCAGCCTGAAGACGGGCGAGATGGTGGTCGTGGTCACGGCCGCTGGCGAGAATGCCGCGCGCGTGGTCCTTGACGGCGGCACGGAGGGGTTCGCCCCGCCGCATGGTTTTGGTCCCGGCCGGTTTGGCCCGCCAATGCGCTGACCCAGCGGAGGTCGCCATTCGGTTCTGACAGCGGATCCCCCACCCGTGCGCATGCGACGGCGTGCGGGTGCGGGGGTCCGCGCGTCACCCGTCCCTATAATGCCCGGGTGCGGGTGCAGATCATCACCTCCAGGGTAGGTGGCGGGCACCTGAGCGTGGCCCAGGCGCTGGCAGACGCGTTCCGCGGCCCGTCACCGACGCCCGTGGACGTATGGGTGGATGATCTGTACGTCAATCTGGCGCGGTTTCCGGCCAGCAAGTTCCCCAGCGCCTACGCCCTGATGACGCGCCGATTCCCGCGACTCTGGCGGGCCGTCTTTGAGCGGACCAACCGTCCGCCTGGACCGAAGCGGCTGGAGCTGCTTGCAGATCCCGTGGGTGGACCCGCCGCGCAAGCTTTGATCGAGCGGCGACGCCCCCACGTGGTGGTCTCCGTGCTTCCCGGCGTCAATGGTTTTCTGGCACGGGCAATCGCGAGAGCCGGGCTGCCGACACGCCTGGAGGTGGTGATCACGGACTGGGCAGACGTGCATCTTGGCTGGGTATCGGCCGGTGTGGACCACTTCTGCGTACCCACCGAGGCCGCGGCGCGAACGTGCCGGGTGGTGGGAGTGACGGAGTGGGCCATTGACGTGGTGGGGTATCCGGTGCGGCTGCCGTTCACGCTTGCGACCAGCCGCGCGGAAGCACGTCAACGGCTGGGATTGAAGCCGCGAGGGTTTCTGATCCTGACGATGGCGGGGACGGAGGGCTCGGCACGGGCCGTGGCCCACATCGAGAGTCTGCTGGAGACACGGCTGGACGCGGAGATCGCCGTCCTCTGCGGACGGAACGCCGGGCTGAAGCGGCGTGTGGAGGGACTGCGCGCGTCGGATCCGGTGCGTGTTCTGAACTTTGTGGAAGACACGTGGGACTGGATGGCCGCCGCTGACCTGTTGATCACCAAACCCGGCGGCTCCACGCTCGCGGAGGCCTTCGCGCGTGCACTGCCAGCGATTTTGATCGATCCACTGCCCGGCCAGGAGGAGGGCAACGTGCGCTACACGGTGTCGCGGGGGGCGGCCGAGCTCGCCACGTCCCCGTCCCACCTGGCCACGCTCGCACGGGAGCTCAGGTGGGCCGAGCCGCGCCGGCGCCTGATTGCGCAGCGTGCGGCCGCGCTGAGCCGGCCCGACGCTGCCAATCGGGCGGCTCTAGGGATCTTGCGGCGTGCTGCCGAGGTGGAGCTTTCGGCCGAAGCGGCCGCGGAGTAGGCGAGGGCGGAAGCGCTCGGGCCCTCGTGGGCTACAATCCGCCCGCCCATGGACCTCACTCTCTTGCAAGCGGCCATCCTTGGCGTGGTCCAGGGACTGACGGAGTTCCTCCCGATCTCGAGCTCCGGGCACTTGATTCTGGTGCCCTGGCTGCTGGGGTGGCGCGAGCACTCCCTCACGTTTGACCTGGCGCTACACCTGGGCACGGCGATGTCCTTGCTAGCGTACTTCTGGCGCGAGTGGGCGCGTCTGGGCATGGCAGTGCTGGCGGGGCTGCGGAACCGCGCGGCGTGGAGCACACCGGAATGGCACCTGGCGTGGATGCTGGTGGGCGGATCCGCGCCGGCGGCAGTAGCGGGCCTGCTCTTTGAGAAGGTGATCGAGGAAAACGTCCGGCAGCCCTGGCTGGTGGGAATCCTGCTGATCGTCTTTGGCGTGGCGCTCTGGTTTGCCGACCGGGCGGTGGAGCCGGGACGGTCGCCGCGCACCGTGCGTTGGCGGGATACAGTGGTGGTGGGCTGCGCGCAGGTGCTGGCACTGCTGCCAGGGGTCTCACGCTCCGGCGTGACGATCACCGCCGGCCTGTTGCTGGGGCTGGACCGGGCTGGCGCGGCGCGATTCTCCTTCTTGCTCTCTGCGCCGATCATCTTCGGTGCCGCGCTCTACAAGCTGCGGATTCTGGTGAAGGAGCCGCTGGCAGCGAGCGAGGCCGCTAGCTTCGTGCTCGGCGCGATCGTGGCGGCGGTCGTGGGGGCGGCGGCGATTGGTTTCCTGCTGCGGATGCTGGCGAGAAGCTCGCTGCTGTCATTCGTGGTGTACCGCGTGATCGTCGGCGTGGCCGCGATCGCCTTATCGTTCAGCGGCCGGTGACGTCGACGCCAGTTGTTGGCTTCAAGCTGTCGCCGGAGCTAGTATTGAGTACCCCCCCAGGGGGGGTGCGAGATGAGGCGTGCGAGCGGACAAGCGCGACGTACTGAACCGGCTGGCCTACATCGAGGGTCACGTGAAAGGCATCCGCGGTATGGTGGCGGAGGACCGATACTGCGTGGACATCTTGAAGCAGACCTACGCGGTGAAGCGCGCGATAGACAAGCTGGAAAGCGTCCTGCTGGCGGGCCATCTGGATGGCTGCGTGCGGGAAGGCTTCCGCGAGGAGCGGGCTGAGCAGATGGTGGCGGAGCTCCGCGACCTGTTTGAGCTGACCCAGAAGGCGTAGGAACCAGACGCCATGAGCGCCACAGCAGCGGCTACCGCTCCGCCCCTCAGCAACGGGACCTACACCGCCACCTTCAGCGTCCACGGGATGACCTGCGCATCGTGCGTGCGGCGGGTGGAGCGAGCGATGGGGAAGGTGGAGGGGGTAACCGAGTCGAGCGTGAATCTGGCTACGGAAAAGGCGCGCGTGTCGTGGTCGGCGCCCGCCACGCTGTCCTCCATCGCGGCGGCCGTCGAGAAGGCCGGCTACGGCGTGGCCGAGGTGGTGGAGCCACCGCCGATGGTGACGGCGGCTCCCGTGAGCCCCGACGGCGACACGGTGGTTCTGCCGATCGAGGGCATGACCTGCGCGAGCTGCGTGCGCCGCGTGGAGAAGGCGATCGGACGGGTGGACGGCGTGCAGACCGTGGCCGTGAACCTGGCCACAGAGCAAGCCACGGTGCTGGCTCCGGGCGTGCCGCGCGAGGCGCTGGCCGCCGCGGTGGAAAAAGCCGGCTACCGCGTGGGCGACGTGACTGCGGCGGACGCAACGTCACTCCCGGCCGTGGGCTCCGCGGAGCGCACACCGGACGGACGGGAGCGGGCGCTGATCGCGGCTCGCAACAAGTCCCTGGCTGGCCTCGCGATTGGTCTGGCCATGATGGCCCTGATGTACGCGCCGATCGGTCTGCCGATGGACGTCATCGGCCCGATCCTCCTGATCGCGGCGACGGTGGTGCAGGTCTGGGTTGGGGGCGCGTTCTACGCGGCCGCGTGGCTGGCGGCGCGGCACGGCGCCACGAATATGAACACGCTGGTGGCGGTGGGTACCAGCGTGGCGTACGGGTACAGCGCGTTCGTAACGCTCTGGCCGCGGTTGGCGGCCGAGTGGCGGCTACCGGCGCAGCACTACTTTGAGACGAGCGTGATCATCGTGGCGCTGATCAGCCTGGGCCGCTGGCTGGAGGCGCGCGCGCGACGACGAACGGCGGACGCATTGCAGGCGCTGATGGGCTTGAGCGCTCAAACGGCTCGACGGGTGGAGGACGGCCGGGAAGTTGACGTGCCAATCGAGCAGGTCAGGCCGGGTGACCTGCTACGGGTGCGGCCTGGCGAGAAGATACCGGTGGACGCGGAGGTGGTGGAGGGCACCAGCTACGTGGACGAGAGCATGCTCACAGGCGAGAGCGTGCCCGTGGCGAAGGCAGCCGGCGACGGCCTGATCGGAGCGACGATCAACCAGCACGGCGGGCTGCTGGTGCGCGCGACGCGGGTGGGGGCGGACACGACGCTGGCGCAGATCGTGCGACTGGTGGAGGAGGCGCAGGGCTCCAAGGTACCGCTTCAGCGGCTGGCGGACAGTGTGGCCGGAGTATTCGTGCCGGTAGTGCTCGTGCTGGCGGCACTAACGTTCGCGGGTTGGCTCCTGTTTGGCACGGAGCCGCGCCTCCCGCTGGCCATCCAGACGGCCATCGCGGTGCTGATCATTGCCTGCCCATGCGCGCTGGGGCTAGCCACGCCGGCAGCGCTGATCGCCGGGACCGGCAAGGCGGCGGAACTGGGCATCCTGATCCGCGACGGCCAGGCACTTGAGCTGGCCAAGCGGATCAACACGGTGGTGCTGGACAAGACTGGCACGCTGACGGTCGGACACCCAGCGGTGATCGGGCTTGCGCCGGCGCCGGGTCTCGCCGAGCACGACCTGCTGGCCGCGGCCGCGGCGGTGGAGGCGGGCTCGGAACACCCGATCGCCTCGGCAATCGTGGCGCTGGCCCGGGAACGTGACGTATCCGCAAGCGCGGCCACCGAATTCACCGCCATACCGGGACGGGGGGCAACGGCGGTTGTTGACGGCAGAACGGTGACCGTGGGCAACGCCGATCTGGCAGGACCCGACGCGTCCTTGATGGCCGATTCGCTGCCGGCAACTGCTACCCGCGTGTACGTGACGCGCGACGGAAGCCCGCTTGGCGTCATAGCCGTGGCCGACGCGGTTCGGCCCGAGTCTCGCGAGGCGGTGGCGCAGCTCCAGGCACTGGGCCTGACCGTGTGGATGTTGACCGGTGATTCGCCGACCACCGCGAATGCCGTGGCGAGCGACCTGGGCATTAGCAACGTGCGTGCCGGGGTGCTGCCGGATCAGAAGGCGGATCAGGTAGCGGCGCTCCGGCAGGGCGGCCAACTGGTGGCGATGGTCGGGGACGGTATCAACGATGCCCCGGCACTGGCTACGGCGGATCTTGGGGTGGCGATCGGTACGGGCACGGACGTGGCGATCGCCGCCTCCGACGTGACGTTGATCGGCACGGATCTTCGCAATCTCGTGGCGGCGATCGCGCTCTCGCGGCGCACGGTGGGCACGATCAAGGCGGGGTTGTTCTGGGCGTTTGCCTACAACGTGCTGCTGATCCCCATCGCGATGGGACTGCTGTACCCGCTGGCCGGGCTCCTGCTCAGCCCGATGCTGGCCGCCGCGGCCATGGCGATGAGCAGCGTAGCGGTGGTGACGAATGCGCTGCGGCTTCGCGGCTTCCAGCGGCCAAGTAGTGTTCTGGAAATCCAGCACCCACCGCTGGGCCAGAGGATGGCCGCCTACGGATACCTGGCGGGCATTGGTCTGGTGAGTCTGGGTGTGGGCGCGGCCGCGCTGTGGCTGGCGCCGCCAGTGGACGGCCGGCACGTCGAGCCTCCCGCCGCCGAACACCCCCAGGGAGGTGAGCACCGGTAATCCCCTGAACGCGCACCGGCGCCGCGCTGGCGGGCCGGGCCCCGCCGACTAGACGGTCACGTTGCAGTCACGCTCCGGTATGGAGCAGCAGAAGGAGAACCCCATGGCGTCCGCGACTCTGAGCATCCCGACGATTAGCTGCGGCCACTGCGAGAAGACCATCACCGAAGCGCTCACGCCCATGGCGGGTGTGCGGAGCGTGGCCGTGGACATCGGCGGGCGCAGCGTGAAGGTGGACTTTGACGACCGCGTGGCCACGGTAGATCGGATGAAGGAGGTCCTCGCGGAAGAGGAGTATCCGGTGGAGGCGGTAAGCTGAGACGGAGGGTCTGACGTGTCCGCTACCGATTCGCCGCCCCCGCGTGGCGGCCTGGCGCCCGGTGCGCCGCTTGAATCCGATGAGACGCGAGAGTTTCTCAACGGCCCATGGCTGTGCCGGCTGGCTACGCTGGACGCTGACGGCGCGCCCTACATCAATCCCCTGTGGTATGAGTACGATGGTGCGGGCTACCTGATCGTTGCGCGGGAGCGGGCCGCGTTCGTAGAGCACATCCGCCGCGATCCGCGAGTCTCGCTGTGCATCGACGACCCAGATGGCACGCATCGCCGCGTGAACGTTCAGGGGCGGGCGGAGATTGTCGAGGGGCCAACGGTGCGTGGCTCGTGGCTGCCAATCGCGGAACGGATGGCACTGCGTTACATGGGGAGCGCCAGCGGCAATGCCTACATGCAGAAGACACTGGACTATCCGAGATTCCTGATACGCGTGGTGCCGGAGAAGACGACGACCTGGAGCGGCGGCTGGGCGCGGAAATACACGGCGTAGCAGCGGTGTAGTCGCGCCGCGGCGCCTTGTGGTGGCCTCACGGCCATCCGTATACTCCGCGAGGTCAGAGGGGACGCATCCGCGTCCCCTCATGTTATGTTCGGGTCCTCCGCCCGCCGCGGGTAGGCCCGCTTCCCATGTGATGGAAGAACCGCGCGCCACTGTAGCTACGCGACCCTGGCAGCGCGACGCGCTGGATCTCAGCGCGCCCTCTGCCGTATGGCCAGGACTCGTGGCCATCTCCCGCGAGACCCTGGCGGTAGCTGCCGCGTGTCTTGGCTTGCTGGGGCTCTACGTCTGGTCTACGAAGTACTGGCTTGACCTATCCGATGAGGGGTACTTCGTCTACCTGTCCAGCCGCGTGCTGAACGGCGACCTGCCCTACCGCGACTTCGATACCTACTACACGCCCGGCGTCTTCTACCTGTACTCGGCGACGATGTGGCTGTTTGGCGTGACGGTGATGCCGGTCCGCATCCTTCTGGCCGTGGTCCGGGTGGCGACCGCCGCGTTGACGTACCGTCTGTGTCGCCGCCTCGTGCCCTGGCCGTACGCCTGGGTACCGTTCCTACTGGTGGCCCTGGTGGAGCCGTCGCCGGTGTTTCCGGAGCCTCACCCGGCCTGGTTCGGCATGCTGTTCACGCTGCTAACCATGGAGATGCTGGCCCACCACGAATCATCCGGTCGGCGAGTGTGGATTGTTGCGGCAGGGGCGGCCGCGGGGCTGACATTCGCGTTCAAGCAGAATGTGGGCGCATTCGCGGCACTGGGCGTGGGCGCCTACGTCCTACTGGGACCCCGTTCCGCGCCCGGCGGTTGGGCAGTGCGCGCGGCCGCGCTGGGCTACAGCCTGCTACTGCCGGTTGCCGCGCTGGTGTTGATCTGGCCGGCGATCAATGCACTGGTCTTCGCGGTGTTCGTGATCCCACTAGCGGTGACGGTGGCGCTTGCCGCGCTGGCTCGGCCCCGGACTGGGCGCGGTGCCGTCCTGAGCGATGGACTGGGATCTGTTCTGGGCGACGGCGTGGTCGCAGCAGCCGCGTTCTTTCTGACGACGCTGGCCTGGCTGGGCCCGCTCGCAACGGCACTGGGGCTGTCGGCAACTCCCTTTGGTCTGTTCGTGGGGGCCGTCAATCAGAATGGGCTGATCCTGCCGTTGGAGCCGCTGCCTCCGGGTGCCACGCTGGCCGGACTCACGGCGACGTGGTTGTGCGTGGTTGTGTGGGCAGTCGGGTGTGCCGGTCGCCGCGGCGGTCCGCGGGCGACCACGGTCCTCGCCTGGGCGGTCTTGATCAGCGGCGTCTTGCTGGTCACGCCAGTCCGATACTCGGTCCGCGATCCCATCGTGGAGGACCCGGAGCTGTACCCCTGGCTCACATTCCTTGACTTGACCTTTGGCACGTCCTACCTCTATCTGCCCGCGATCTCCGCGATGGCAGCATGCGTCTTTGGCGGCATCTCGCTCTGGCGCGGCGCCGTCCCCCCGTTTCTGGTGAGCTATCTCCTGATGGGCAGCCTGGCCGCGCTGGCGATGTATCCGCGGGTGGACCTGCTGCACGCGATGTTCGCCGGCGTACCGCTGTTTGTGGTTGGCGCTTACGCGATGTCGCGAGTTGAGCGGCTCCTGGTGGGCGGGCGGGGAGTCGCGATCAGGACCGGCGTGTTTGTGGCGTTGCTGATCTTCCCGGTGGCGGCGACCTTGCCCCACCTGCACTGGCGAGTGGTGACGGTGCTTTGGCCAGACCCGCGCTCCGCCGTGCAGCCGCCGTATGTGGCCGTTGGGCTGCCGCGGGCTCCCGTGATCATGCCCCGCAACAGCGCGGACAGCGTTCGCGAGGCCGTGGAATACGTCCAGCGCCGTTCAGACCGTAGCGAGTACTTCTTCGTCTACCCGGTGGCCCCACTCTTCAATTTCCTGGCGGACCGGCCGAATCCCACCAGGTTCGACCACTTCATCCCCGGCGCGCTTACGCACGAGGATATGGCCGAGGTGGTGCGCGATCTGGAGCGCCGCAAGCCCCGCTACGTGCTCTGGGACCACAACGGCGCGGAGTACTGGAAGACGTACCCCACGAACGCGCCGATCAGCGACTACATCTGGCGATGCTATCGGCAGGTCACGTCGTTTACGCCATACCTGATCCTGGAGCGGATCGGCGCAGACTGCGGCCCCTGAGGCGACCGCCGGAGCGTTCGTGGCCCGGTGGTTTTCGGTACACTCAGGCCCCATGACGGTGACGGCTCACCGCGACGAGGGCGCGCTGACCTCCCCGCCGCGAGTCCTGGTCATGGCCGCGGCACTACACATCTGCAATGACGCGTTCTTCGCGATCATCTATCCGTTGCTGCCGTTCATCGCCGCGGAGTTTGATCTCTCCTACGCCAGCGTCGGGCTGCTCAAGACGGCGTTCAGCGCCAGCTCCGGCGTGTTGCAGCTACCGGCTGGCCTGCTGGCGGAGCGGTGGGGCGAGTATGCGCTGCTGGCCTGGGGGAATGGCTGGGTTGCAGCCGGGCTGGTGGCGATGGCGGCGGCAGGCTCCTTCGGACTCCTGCTGACCCTCACCGTGGTCGCCGGGCTCGGTGGAAACGTTCAGCATCCGCTCGCCTCCACGATGGTGGCGCGGGCCTGGGAGGGGAGCCGGCGCGGCACCGCCATAGGCACCCTAAATTTCGCCGGTGATCTGGGCAAGATGTCCGCTCCGGCGCTGGTGGGCCTGTTCGCACTGACGGTGGGTTGGCGAGGAACGCTGGTGGCCCTGGGGATCTTTGGGATCTTGTTCTCCATTGGCGTGGCCGTGCTGCGGCCGTGGGTTCGCCCGCCGCCGTTGCCGGCGGAGCGGCGTTCAGACGGATCGGCGCATGCGGATCAAGACGGGCGGATTCCCAGCGCATTCTGGATGCTCTGCGTGGTTGGGATGCTGGACGGGACAACGCGGACGGCAGCGCTCACGTTCTTGCCGTTTGCGCTGGAGGGCCGCGGCATGGGCACGGCCGAGATTGGCTTCCTGTTCAGCATCGTGTTCGCCGGCGGCGCCGCGGGCAAGTTCCTGTGCGGACCGCTGGGAGACAGGTTTGGTCCATTCTCCGTTGTGCTGGTAACGGAGCTGACCACGGCGCTGGCGTTGTGCGGCCTGGTGTGGGGGCCCACCGCGGGTCTGTTGGCCGTGGCGGTGGTCTTTGGCTTTGGTCTGAACGGCACCTCGTCCGTGTTGTACGCCGCGGTCGCGCAGCTTGTGCCGTCGGGCAAGCGTGGGCGCGGCTACGGGCTGTACTACACCGTCATCGACGTGGCAGCCGCCGCGGCGCCGGTGGCGTACGGCGTGGTGGCAGATCGTTATGACCTGGCGGTGACGTTTGGGCTGATGGCGCTGCTGACGTTCGCCGTGGTGCCGCTGGCGGCACCGATGCGGCGCTACCTGGTAGGCTAGTCGAGCAGCGCGACGACCCGCTCAGCAGAGGGTGTCCCTTGAACGGAGCCGGCGATCTCCGGATCGCGCGCTAACTGCTCGCCCAGGTAGCGGACTACATCAAAGGCCACGCCCTCATGCGGGATCTGACGGCCCTCCGCCAGCCACGTCACGGGCGACCTGACGGATGACTCATAGGCCTCGCCATCCGTGTGCGGTACCGCCGATCGCGCCGCTGCTGTGCGCCGCGCGGCGCTCGTAGGGTCCCACTCAGGACCGCTCAGCTCACCTGGGTTGATCCGAAATGACATGCCTTGCCCGCAAACATCAGAGGAATTCCCCGCCCCCCTGACTCACTAGGCCTAACGGAGCGCGCGACCCAAAAGTGCCGCGCGTCGCGTCAACTCGTCCGCGGCGGACGGACGAGGACTTGCTTGCACGGATCCAGGTTCAGCAACTCCGCGAGCATGTCGAAGTACCAGTGGACGCCGCGATCCTGCTCGTCGCCGTAGCCGCCGAGATCGAACCGACGCGGTGGCTCCTGAAACCAGTGGGCGTGGAAGAAAACGGATTTGCCTCTCAGGGACGCCGCGGAGCGGATCTGGGCCAGGTGGAACAGCTTCTCACCCGCGGTGAACACGCCGGGGCGGCCCATGTCAAAGGCGAAGCCACCGCACTCTACGTCGATCACGGGCTTGCCAACGCCATGCTCGAGCAGGAGCTGCTCACTCAGGCCGGGGTCGTCATGCAGCGCCACGTTGGCATGCCGCGCCACCGGCAACACCAACTCCAGTTGTTTGGCGTTGGCACCCACCAGGCGTTCAGGATCGGCATGACGGACGACATCGATGAGATGATTGATCGCGGCGGGATCGCCGAACGGGTACACCTGGTGGACTCGATCGTACGCGCTGGCGTGATACTCGTTAGCCACGTTTACGATGACATCTCGGTACGGCAGGAGCCATTTTGCGACTGACTCAACGGCGCGTTCAACAGCCCGGGCCGTGCGGGGTAGCAGGCGGCGGCCCTGGTAGAAGATGCCGACTACGGTGATCATCTCGCGATCCACCGCGGCGTCCAGCAGTCGGTGCATGCGGTTCGCATAGGCGGGATCGAGCGAGCCGTCCTCGCGCACGGCATTGGCCGCGCCACTACTGCCACCCTGCAGGAACCAGGTGACGGCGTTGACGCCGTGGTCGGCGTAATCGTCGAGCGCGTCGATGACGCGCCCGGCGTGTTCATCGTCCTCCAGTGCGTTCGCGAGGCGCACGCCCCAGAGCTTGGTGGGCTGGCCGTCTTTGAGCAGGTCGAGGCCGTGGGTGGCGAGCAAACCGTCAGCCCTTGACAGCCCCGGCCGCCAGGCCCGAGACGACGAAGCGCTGGGCCAGGAAGTAGAGGATCACTACCGGGAGGGATGAGAGCAGGGCACCGGCCATGATCATGCCCCAGACGTATTGATCGCCCACGATCATGCCGGAGAGCTTGACCGGGACGGTCTGGAGGTCTGGCTTGTTGATGAATACCAGGGCCAGCAGGAACTCATTCCAGGCACCAGTGAACGTGAAGATGGCCGCGGCGATCACTCCGGGCGCGGCGATGGGCAGAAGCACCCGGAGCATGGCGCCAATCCTGGAGCACCCATCGATCATCGCCTGCTCTTCAAGATCTGGGGGGATACCACGGAAGTAGCCCATCAGGAGCCAGGTGGCGAACGGGATGGAGAAAGACAGGTAGGTGAAGATGAGCGACTGGAGCGTGTTCGCCAGACTCAGGGAGTTGATCACGATGAACAGTGGGATATAGATGAGCGAGGTGGGCAGCAGGTACTTGAACAGGATCATCCTGGCCACCCAGACGCGACCGCGAAAACGCAGCCGAACAACCGCGAACGCTGCCAGTGCGCTCATAAGGATGGACACCACCGTAGAGGTGCTGGCCACGATGAAGCTGTTGCGGATGTTGGTCAGGAAGCGCTCACCAACGATCACCCGCTGAAATTGCACGATGGACGGCTGGCGTGGGTAGTAGCTGAAATCGTCGTAGATCTCCTTGTCCGTCTTGAAGGCGGTGATGACCATGTTGTAGAGCGGGAGCGCCACGAACAGACCCATGACAACGATGACCAGCGCGGACGGAAGCGCGGCGCCCCTGGCCATCACTCGTCCCGGCTCATGAGGCCGCTGAGGGCCACGATGAACATGCCCAGAATGGGCAGGATGAGCACGGGCACGGCGGACGCTTCACCCAGACGCATGTTGACGATGCCCATCTCATAGGCGAGCAAGGTGTAGACCATGGTGGCGTCGGCCGGGCCGCCACCAGTGAGCAGGTAGACCGGCTCGAAGGCGTTGAACGTCCAGATGGTGGCAAGCATGATGACCACCAGGATCACGTGGCGCAGCCCGGGAATGGTCACGTAGAGGAATCGGTGCCAGGCGTTGGCACCGTCAACGGCCGCAGCCTCGTACTGCTCGGTGGGGATGTTCTGAAGACCGGCGAGGAAGGCCAGCCCAAAGAACGGGAAGCTCCGCCAGACGTGGGCGACGATCACGGACGGCATGGCGGTGGCGGGGCTGCTCAGGAACTCGAGCGGAAATCGCGAAAGGCCAAGATCCATGATGGCGTAGTTGAGCAGGCCCTGGAGCGGATCGTACAGCCAGCGCCAGGTCATGTAGCCGACGAACGCGGGCAAGACCCACGGGATCAAGAAGAATGCTCGCAGCACGTTGCGGCCGCGGAAGCTCTGGTTGAGCACCAGCGCCATGGCCATGCCCAGCACCATCTTGCACGCGATGGCGACGACCGTAAACACCAGCGAGTTGCGCAGCGAGCGGAGGAAACGCGGAGAGGTGATCACCTCCGCGAAGTTGGCCAGACCCACCCAGTTGCCCTCGCGGCCAATCGCCTTGTCCGTAAACGAGATCCACACCGCCGTGGCAAACGGCCAGATGACGAGCACAGCCATGACGAGCAGCACGGGCGCGAGCAGTGTCCAGCCCAGCCACATCTCCTGCCGCTGGAGGGCTCCCACTGACGTGAAGCCGCGCCGCAGGGTGGAGCCGCGCGGCGCGGCCGGCGTGCTGACGGTGGAGGCCATTACTTGTCGTACTTGGCGTAGATCTTCTGGTACGCCTCCGCCGCCTCGTCAAACGCCTGGTCTGGCTTTACCTTGTCGCTGATGATGCGCTGGAGCATCCGCGGCACGACGAAGGCGGTATTGGACTCCGCGTAGGCCTCGTTGTTCACATCCGGCCAGGCGTTTGGCTTGCCGGTCTTGGCCAGGTCCACGCGAACGCTGAGCCAGTGTTGCTTGAAGGCCGGGAAGTCGTAGTGAGCCTCCGTGGTGGGACCGTACTGGGCGCGGTTGAAGAACTCGCGATAGTACTCGCGCTCGTACAGGAAGTAGATCAGGTCCTGCGCCTTGTCAAGCGCCTTGCTCTCGCGCAGCACGTTCATGCCCACGGCACCCACGGGCTGGATGAAGTGCTTGGGGCCACTGGGCATCACGTAGGTGCCGGTTTTCTCCAGCATGTCTGGCTTGTTGTCGCGTAGCCACGTGGGGATGCTGAGGGGATTGAAGGCGAAGATGGTACGGCCGGACTGGAACGCGTCGTTGTCGCCGGTCTGATCCCAGGTGAGTACACCGGGCGGAAAAGCCTTCTTGTTCTCGTAGGCGTCTACGATGAGGTTGACGACCTCCATGGCCTCCGCGCGGTAGTTGCCAAACGTGGCCTTCTTCCCCTTGTCGTCCGCGAGCCGGACCCCATACGACTGCATCACCAGCACCCAATGGTTCGCGTCCGACGTGTTGCTGATAGCCTCGCCGATGCCGTAGACGCGGGGTGGGCGCTGTGCCTTGGCGGCATAGTCGAAGAAGTCCGCCCAGGTCTTGGGCGGCGGGGTGAGGCCGGCCTCCTTGAGCACGTCATCCCGCGAGATCATGAGGCTGCCGGAGGTGCCGATGGGGATCTGGTAGACCTTGCCATCCGGGAACGTGGCCACCGCCTTGGCGCCGGGCGCGAACTTCTGCTCCTTGTCGATCTTCTGGTAGACCTCGCCGAGATCGGCGATCAGGTTGCGCGACTGGAGCAGGAAGTGCCACTCGTCGCCAGCCTCCATGACATCCGGCAGGGTCTTGGACTCTATGGCGGCCGGCACCTTCTTACCATAGTCGCTGGTGCCTATCTCGACCACCTCAACGGCGACGCCCGACTGCTTGCTCCAGGCCTGGATGCGGTCCGTCCGCCACTTGTCCAATGGGTCCAGCCGGGTCTTGTACATCCAGAACGTCAGCGAGCCTCCACCCTTGGCGGCCGGCGCGGCGGCGGCCGGGGCGGGAGTTGGCGCCGCGGCCGGGGCGGCGGTGGGCTGCGGCGGCGCCGCGGGCGCGGCGGCTGGGGCAGCCGGCGCGACCGTGGGCTTCGGCGCGTTGGTCGCCGGCGCCGGCGCCGGCGCGGACGGCTGGCAGGCGGCGAGCAAAGGCATTGCCACGATCAACCGCCCCGCACGGAGGATGAAGGCGCGTCGGCTCGCCCCGACGGAGATCGCTGTCACCTGATCCACAACTGGTCTCCTCATCCGCGGCGGACGAACTCTTATCCGTCGCGCGTTCTGGTGGACATGTTCCTGGCCACCCGCACTCGCGGCCGGTGGCACTGCACGAGGGCAGCATAGGTGAGCGCGGGGCAGGTGTCAACGCGGCACGCGAGAGCGCGTGTGCCCGAGGCGTGGGTGCGCGGCGCACCGTGTGGCACAGTACGGCGATGCTCTCTCAGCAAGCGGACCGATGATCGCGCGCTCGGCGCCACTCGATCGGTCCACACTCTCGCAGATCTGTCTCGCGGACGCCGTGGCGCTCACCGGACTGGGGCAATGCACTCTCCTGGGGCGGGTCGTCGCACCATTGATCCGACTCAGGAGCGACCCGTTTGCGGCGAACCTGGGCGCGTTCGACCGTGCCATCGCGACGACCGGTTTGCGCGACGCCTCAAGCGAGCTGATGTCGCGGTACGGCGGCCAGGCGACGGCGACCGGGTCACCCGGCACGGAGACCGGTGACGCACGGCTGTTTGTCACCAACCATCCGGGGCTGTTCGACACGCTGGCGATCTTCGCCACGCATCCCGCTCCGGATCGGCTCTGGACGCTGGCTCGGCCGCAGCCGATGCTGCGGGAGATGCCCAACGTGGCGAGCCGCCTGGTGCTGGTGCCAGATGAGGGCCCGGGGCGCACGTTCGCCGTTCGCCGCGCCCTTGACCTGCTCGCAGAGGGCGCCAGCCTGCTGCTGTTCGGGGCGGGACGCATCGAGCCAGACCCGGCGGCCGCGCCACCCGGCGGCGACCTCTTGGCGCCATGGCCAGCCGGCGCCGGCGCGATTGCCTGTCTAGCCGCGCGGCGCGGCGTGGAGCTCAGCGTGATCCCAACCGTGGTATCCGGCGTGTTTGGCGCCACGCAGTCGCTCTGGGCGCGTCGGCTGGTCCAACGCATCCAGCCCTATGAACGGAGATCCAATTGGATGACGCTGTTGCAGATCGGCCTACCGCGCCGGCTCCCGGCGCGCGTGACGGTGCGCTACGGACTTCCCCTGCGATGGGGCCACGGAGGGCTCAGTGGGAGTGTGGAGCAGGTCACGGCGACCATCCGCGACGCCGTCGCGACGCTAGCGCGCCGGACGGACTAGCCGCTCAGACCCAGGAGATCCAGGCACTCCGCCAGGTCTTCCACCACGGCCAGGCATTCGCCCAGGTCCAGTCCAACCGTGGACGTGGTGCGCAAGCCGATTACCTGCATACCAGCGCGCCGCGCGGCTTCGGCGCCGTGCGGGGAATCCTCGATCACGAGACAGCTCGCGGACGGCACCCTCAGCAGCTCAGAACAGCGCTGGAAGATGTCCGGCGCCGGCTTCCCGCGGGCCACCATATCGCCACAGACCACGCTGTGGAACCGCTCGCGGATGCCCAGATGCGTGAGCATGCGCTCCACCCAATGGCGGGAGCTTGACGACCCCACCGCCCGGATGATGCCAGCGCCCTCGACAGCATCGAGCAGGGCGATGGCGCCAGGCGGCGGGTCGATGGGCTGATCGAAGAGGGACTCGGCGGCCAGGAGGCTCTCCCGGCGGTAGTACTCAGCCTCGCGACTGAGCAGGCCCCGACCGATCATGTCCACAACCTGGTCCGCAAAGCGCCAGCCAATGTAGCGCGCGTTGTCCTCGGCCGTCAGCGTGAACCCCTCGCGTGCCAGGACCTGATTGGTGGCACGGAGATAGAGCGGCTCCGAGTCAACGAGGACGCCATCCATGTCGAAGATGACGGCCCCGATCGCGGGGTGCTTCATGGCGTGGGAGTATGCCCGGGACACGTGGCCCGGCTCCAGCGCGCTCGGTTACGATCGCGGCCCGTGACCACCGGAGACCAGGCCGCCACGCCTGGCGCATTGCCCGTGCCCATTCTCAAGGTCGGCATCGTGATGTCCCTGGCCCTGCTGGGGGACGCACTGCTGTACGTGGCGCTGCCTAACAACGCGGCGGCGCTCGGTTTGCCGCTCTGGAGCGTGGGAATCCTGCTGGGGACCAACCGGATCGTGCGGCTGTTCACCAACGGCTTCGCGGCCTGGACGTTTGAGCGGATCGGCGCGCGCGGACCGGTGATCGCGGCGACGATCGGCAGCATGATCTCCACTGCCGCGTACGGGCTGCTGCCATGGTTCTGGCCGCTGTTCGTGGCGCGCATGGCCTGGGGAACGTGCTTCTCCACGGTGCGGCTGGGGGCCTACCACGTGGTGCTCCACGCGTCCACGCCCAGCACGCGGGGGCGGCTGGTGGGGACGTATCAGTCGCTCTCGAGGGCCGGCCCGGTGGTGGCACTGGTGGGCGGTGGCCTGCTGGTAGAGTGGAGCGGATTCCACACCACGTTTGTGGTGTTGGCCGTGCTGACCGGCCTGGCGCTGCCTCTGGCGCTGTCCATTCCGTCCAAGGCGTATGGCGCGTTGACCGACACGTCGAAGCGCCGTGAGCCTGGTGCGTGGCACGCGCGCTGGTTTGGTGGGCGCCGGCTGGTGGCAGTCAAATTCTCAATTCTGGCGAGCGGCTTCACGTCTCAGGGCATGTTGACGCCCACGGTGGCGCTCGCGCTCTCAGAGGTGGCCGGCCTGACAGATGACGTCGTGCCGATCGCCGGTGCGCTGGTGGCCGCGAGGTCCCTCAGTGACCTTGCGCTGGCCCCGGCCTTCGGCGCGCTCTCGGACAGGATTGGGCGGTACCGAGCCATGCTTGGCGCACTGATCGCCTCCAGCGCGGCGATGCTGATGCTGGCTGGCGCGCAATCGCTGGTGTTGGTGATCGTGGGGGTAGCGGCGGAGTTCGCCATTGCCACCGCGCTCGGCGCCACTGGTGCTTCCGCGGCCGGCGATCTGGCGCCGCCGGACCGTCGGTCAGAGGTGATGAGCTCGTACGCGGACTGGTCGGATCTGGGCGCCGCGCTAGGGCCCCCGCTGGCGTTCGCGCTGCTCGACCTGATCGGGCTGCGGGCGTGCTACGCGATCAGCGCGGTCGTGATGTTCGCCGCAGCCGCACAATTTGTGCTCGCCTGGCGCCAACAGTCCGAGATTGCGACCGCAGCTCCCGCTGCCAGCTCCGCGGCGGAGCGCCGCGACCCACGAACATAGGGTCCAGCAGGTCCCGGGCGCGGTCGCCCAGCAGGTTGATGCAGACCACTACCAACGTGATGGCCACGCCGGGCACCGTGGCGATCCACCAGGCGTTGCGGAGGTAGAGCTTGCCGTCCGCCAGCATGCCGCCCCAGGTTGGCGTGGGCGGCTGCACGCCAACGCCGAGAAAGCTGAGCGTTGATTCCGCGATGAGCACGCCGGCAAGCTCCAGCGTGGCGAGCACCAGGATGGGGCTGAGCGAGTTGCGCAACACGTGGCGGGTCAGGATCACGCGATCCGGCGCGCCGATGGCACGGGCCGCCTCTACAAAATCTCGCGACCTGAGGGAGAGCACACGGCCACGAATGACGCGCGCGTAAACCACCCAGCCCGCGATGCCCAGGATCAGCACCACGTTTTGGGCGCCAGGGCCCACAAGCGCCACGAGCGCGAGAGCCAGCATGATGGGCGGGAACGCTAGCTGGATCTCCGCCAAGCGCATCAGCGCGTCGTCCGCGGCGCCACGGTAGTAGCCGGCGATCAAGCCTGCTGGAACGCCGATGAGGAGCGACAGCAGGACGGCGGCCAAGGATATGGTCAGCGAGGCCCGTCCGCCGTGTAGGACTCGGCTGAGCAAGTCGCGCCCCTGGAGGTCGGTCCCCAGTGGGTGTGAAAGATCGCCGGCCCAGAAGCCGGGCCGCAGTCCCTGGGCGGTGTCGCCCACGGTTGGATCGTAAGGGGCCACGATCGGTGCGAGCAACGCCGCCAGCGTGAACCCGCCCAGCACGAGCGCGGAGATTCCGACGGTCCGGTCGTCCAACAGCCAGCGACGGCGGGCGGAGGGCTCGGTGGCGTCAGCCCGTTCGGGCCCAACGCTGCTGACGTATGTCAGACGCGGTGTGCCAAGCTGGGCCGCGGAGACGCTCACGCGCGCCGCACCCGGGGATCGACGACGGCGTACAGCGTGTCTACCGCCAGGTTCATCACCACGAACAACCCTGCAAAGAACATAGTTGCGCCCTGGATCAGGGGCAGATCTCGATCATAGATGGCGCGGACCACCAGTTGGCCCAGCCCTGGCCAGGCAAAGATGCTCTCCGTCACGAACGCGCCGCCTAGCAGCGAGGCGAACTGGAGGCCAGCCACCGTGATCACCGGAATCCACGCGTTGCGGAGTCCGTGGTTCACCAGCGTTGCCCACTCACTGAGGCCCTTGGCACGCGCAGTACGCAGGTAGTCCATGCGGAGCTCATCAAGCAGCGATGTGCGGGTGAGCCGTGTCAGCGTTGCCATGGCGCCGAGCGCAAGGGTGACGGAAGGCAGTACGAGCTGGCTCAATGAACCGCGGCCAGTGGCGGGGAACCAGCCCAGGTTAACCGCGAACACCATGACCAGCAGCAACGCGATCCAGAAGGAGGGCGCCGACTTCCCGAGCAGAGCGGCGACGGTGGCGAACCGGTCCGCCAAGGAGTACGGGCGGGTGGCTGAGAGGACACCTACGGGGATCGCCACGACGAGCGCCAACGTCATGGCCGCCACGGCGAGCTCCGCGGTGGCGGGCAGCCGATCGGCGATCAGCAGCGTCACGGGCTGGTTGTGCTTCATCGAGACGCCGAGGTCTCCACGAACCACTCGATCGAAGAACCTTCCGTACTGCACGAGCAGCGGCTCATCCAGCCCCCAGTACCGCCGGGCGTCCGCGATCTGCTGCGGCGTGGCATCGAACGGCAGCAGCAAGTTGATGGGATCTCCGCTCAGATGCACCAGCGCAAATGAGATGACGGAGACCCCAACAAGCACGACCACGCTCTGCAGGCACCGACGGGCGATGAACGTCCCCACGCTTTCGACCCGACTCCGCTAGTTCAGGGCAACGGTTGGCGCGTAGACCGTCGCTCGCTCCACGTAGAGCCACTCGTTGGAGGTGGTCTGGAGGTTCACGCGATCACGCACGCCGTAGATGTCTGTCTGCTGGTACAGGTAGGCCCAATGGGCCTTGTTCAGCAGCACTTTCTGAAGCTGACGGAATGCCTCTAGCCGCGCGCCATCATCCAGCGTCCCCAGCGCGGTGTCGATGAGGCCATCCACCTCTGCGTCGCGGAAGTACAGCGCACGTCCCTTGGAGTGATAGTAGGTGAAGAAGTGCGCATCTGGCGTGGTGTCCTTGCCAACCCCCATCAGCCAGAGCCCCTTGATCTTGCCGCCCAGGTACTTCTCGTAAAAGGCGCCCCACTCCTGGACCATCAGGTTGGTCTTGATACCAGCGCGAGCCAGTTGGACGGCTACGGCCTCGCCGACCTCGCGGTCCATGAGATACCGCCCGCTGGGCACGTCGAAGTCCAGAGTGACTCCATCCGGGTAACCGGCCTCCGCGAGCAACCGCCGCGCGGCAACTGGATCGTACGGTGCGGGCTCGAGGCTGGGATCAAACCCAAAGTTCTGGGGTACGAGCGTGCTGGCTACGGGCATGCCATCACCACGGAGGACGTCGCGGATGATCGCCTGATAGTCGATGGCGCGCTGCACGGCCTGCCGCACCTTCTCGTTCTTGAGTGGTTCGTTCACGTCCGTGGCCTTGCCCGTGCCCGTATTCATCCCCACGTAGATGGTCCGCATAGAGGAGACCTTGGAGACACGAAGGTCATCGCGGCTGCCGAGGCGCTCGGCCTCGGTGGGTGGGACATTGACGATCACGTCAACCTGGCCGGTCTCAAGGCTGGCGATGCGAGTGGCGGCGTCAGGGATTGGCCGCCAGACGATCTCGCGGACGGAAGGTCGGGGGCCCCAGTACTCATCAAACCGCTGGAGCGTGAGATGATCGTCCTTCTTCCATTCAACGAAGCGGTACGGGCCGGTCCCGATAGGCGCCTTGTTGAAGCCGTCCACGCCAACCTGGGCGGCGTACCCCGCTGGGATGATGCGCACGGCGCTGGCCAGGTTGTCCAGGAACGCGGGATAGACGCTCTTCGTCTTGATCCGCACGGTGGAGCTATCCACCGCGACGGCGGACTCCACGTTCGCCTTGGTGGTGGACATCCGGCTCTTGGGGTCTGTGATGGCCAGCGTGTAGCTGTAGACCACGTCATCTATGGTGAGAGGCGTGCCGTCGTGGAATTTCACACCCTGACGGAGCTTGAACTCCCAGGTCTTGGGATCAGGGTTCGAGTAGGACTCCGCGAGGAGCGGCGTGAATGTGCCCGTGACGGGATCTGTCTCGTACAGACCCTGGAGGATCTGCCGGGTGATGTTTGAGCTCTGGGTGGACGAAATCAAGATGGGATGCAGGGAATCGGCATCAGCCGCCTGCGCCACGACGATCGAGGCGTTGTCATCCGCTACACGCGTCGGCGCTCCCGCCGACTCACGAATTGGGGCAGCCGGGCCGCATCCCACCATTGCCAGGACCAGGGCGACCATCGCGTAGCCGGTCCAGCGCATCCTTCGCACTTGAGCCTCCATGCCTCAGCCCTCCACGGGCGTGGCCAATCAGATCTCAAGGTAATGGTCGGCGGGGACGAGCGTAGGTTAAGAAAATCGCCAGAAACGGCGCGGCTGACCTACTGCTTGATTGCGCCCGCGGTGAGACCCTCGATGAACTGCTGCTGGAAGATGAAGTAGAGGACCAGCACCGGTAGGGTCAGCAGCACCAGGGCGGCGAACAGCAGGGGCAGGTTCCCATAGAACTCGCTGGAGATGAGCGCGTAGATCCCCGTGGGAAGCGTGCGCATAGACGCGTCCGTGATGAACGTGAGGGCAAACAGGAACTCATTCCAGTTCTGAAGGAACAGGAAGATCGCGATGGTGGCGATGGCCGGGCGGGTCAGCGGCAGCATCACCATCCAGAAGGTGCGCATCTCGCTGGCGCCGTCGATCCGAGCGGCCTCTTCCAACTCACGCGGCAATTCCTCGAAAAAGCCCTTCATGATGTACGTGCCAAACGCCAGGCCAAACCCGGTGTATGGACCGATCAGCGCAAATGGCGTGTTGAGCAGATTCAGCACTTTCAAGTTGGCGAAAAGCGGTATCAACGCGATCTGCACGGGGATGGTAAGCCCGACCAGTATCAGCGCAAGGACCACCCGCCTCCCCGCGAAGTCCATCCGCCCCAGACCGTAACCGGCCAGCGCTGAGATGATGACGGTGATCAGCATGGACACGCCGGAGATGTAGATGCTGTTCCAGTAGAGCAATCCGATCTTGGTGACCACCCAGGCCTCTGGGTAGTTGGCCAGGCGCACGGGCCACGCGACTACGCGGCCGGTGAGGACCTGGGATGGATCCATCATCGACAGGCTCACCAGGTAGATCATGGGGCCGATGGAGATGACAAGCGCCAACCCCAGAATCAGCCACGTCCAGGCGCGGCTACTGGCGGACTCGCTGCCGACACCTCCGAAATGCGTAGACGCTGGGGCGTGGGACGACACGCGCTAGCGCTCCCGCAGTAGGAATGTCTGCAGCCAGGATGTGCCCATGATCACGATGACCATGATCACCGCCAACGCGGAGGCTACGCCCATCTCGTGAAGCTCAAAGGCCTTGCGGTACAGCATGGTGGCGAAGATCTCGGTGGCCAGGTCAGGACCCCCACCCGTCATGATGAAGACCAGGTCGAACACCTTCAGTCCGCCGATGATGGACAGCATGGCGGCAATGGCGAGGATAGGCCGCATCAGGGGGGTGATGATCTTCCAGGTGACCTGACGGTTGGTGGCGCCATCGACCTTCGCGGCCTCGATCACCTCGCTTGGCATGCCTTGCAGACCTGCCAGCAGGATCACCAGGCTGAAACCCACGTTCTTCCAGACTGAGACCAGGATGACGGTGAACAGCGCAAAGCTAGGATCCGCCAGCCAGCCCGGTGCCCAAGCGCCCAGCCCCAAACTCCGTAGCGAGAGGTTGAGCAGCCCGTTGTTGGCCTCCAGGATCCGCTGGAACAGCAGCGTGACCACGATGAGGGACATGACCACGGGCACGAAGAACAGCGTGCGCAGCAGCCCGCGCCCAGGCAAGTTCTTGTTCAGGAGCAACGCCAGACCAAAGGCAATGCCGACCTCAAGCGGCGTCCTGACCAGAACGAAGGAGATGGAGTGGACCGCCGTTCGCCAGAACTCCTTATCCGTCAGGAGCTCATGGTAGTTGGCGAGGCCCACAAAGTCGCCCCACTCGCGAGTGAACCCATTCCACTCAAACAGGCTGAGCGAGAGGGAGTAGATGATGGGGTAGACGATGAACGCAACGAGGACCAGCGCCGCCGGTCCGACGAAGATCCACCCCGTATAGTGTCGATGCCAATCGATCCGGGCGGTGCGCACCGGCACCGCCCGATCGAGTGAGTAGGCGTTAGCCAACCTTGAACTTCCGCTCCCCGGCCTTCTTGGAGGCGGCCTCTGTCTCCTCCATGACGGTCTTGGCGTCCTTGCGGCCAGCGAAGACGCCCTGCCAGCCCTGGTAGAGCGCCTCCTGGACGGCGGGCGTGAACAGGATGCGGGTGGTGCCGGTGGGCTGGAGCTTGAGGAACTCCGGATAGATCGGGTCTTGGAGCTTCTCCATCTGGTAGGCAATGGCCTCTGGGGAGATCGGCCCGTTTGGCGAGATGCCGAGGCCGCGGCTGTACTCGATCTTTCCCCAGAGCCCCGTGAGCGCCTTGATCATCTCGAACGACAGGTCGACGTTCTTGCTCTTCGTGTTCACGGAGAGCGTGATCCCCAGTGAGCTCAGAACCGGCTTCGGCCCATTGGGTATCACGGCCGGGAAGGGGAAGATCCCCAGATCGAAATCTGGCTTTTCCTTGAGCGCCGCGCGGATCGACGTGCGCATCCACTGGCCACCCCAGAACATGGCGGCCTGGCCGTTGGCGAAGATCGGGAAGCCGTCGGTCTGCTTGATGCCCACGGCGTTCTTGATCATGTACTCGGCCTTGACGACCCTCTCAGCCAGAGCCGCGGCCTCCATGAGCTGCGGGTCCGTCCAGGAGCGCTGCCCCAGGTCCGCCTCGCGGAGGAGCCCATCGATCTTCATGCCACCGGCCATGGTGTACAGCGGAAAGATGGGATGGTTGCGATCCTCGCCGGCGGCCATCATCAGGGGTGCGATGCCCTTGCCCTGGAAGACCTTTGCGGCCTCCTCGAGCTGCTGGAGCGTCTCTGGGACCTTCACGCCGTTATCAGCGAACAGCTTCTTGTTGTAGTAGACGACAACCGTGTTGGTCACGGCCGGGACGGAGACGACCTTGCCGTTGATGGTCTGAAGCTGGAGCGCGTTGGGCCAGAAACTCGCCTTGTACTCCGGGTCCTCGGCGAACACCTTCTCGAAGTCAAAGATGCCCTGGTTCACGTAGTACTCAACAGAGTCGGCGCCAGGTTCGAGCGCGATGATGTCCGGCGTTGCGCTGCCAGCGGCGAGCGCGGCCTTGACCGCGGCGCGCTGCTCGTTCAGGCCCGGATAGGCCGTGATTTCGAGCGTGACGTTGGGATCAACCTTCTTGAACTCGTCGGCGATCGCCTTCTGCGTGTCCACGTGGAAGCCCACGTACTGCCAGAAGGTAAGCGTGGTAGGCGACGAGGCCTTGGCCTTGGGGGCCTTGAGGGTCTGTGGGTTCTTCAGCGGGCCAGCCGCCGCGGCGGCGGTCGGCACGGCGGTGGGCTGGGCGCCGCCGATGCCCTGGAACTTGTCCGCCGGCTTCGCGGCATCACCCGCGGGCTTGGTGGCGGCAGGCTGCGCCGCTGGCGCGGCGGGAGCGCTGGTGGCGCTGGGCGCCGCCGGCTTGGACTCAGCCGGCTTGCTCGCGGGCGCGGGCTGGGAGCACGCGGCGAGCGCGGACGCGCCGATAGCGCCGCCAAGCATGCTGAGCAGCGAGCGCCGGCCAAGACGAATCCGATCGATCACAACCTACCTCCGCGTAGGAAAGGGACACGGCGGCGGCCAGCCGCGGCGCGTCTGAGGTGCAGACCCGTACTATACGCCGATTCGCGACGCCGCGCGTCGGCGGGCGCAGTGTACCGCGCCGGAAAGCGTCCGTCAAGCAAAACGCGATATTTGGATCGGGGAACGCCCCAATCCCAATATCGCGTTTGTGCGACAGATCGTTGTCAAGCGGCCGGGTCGGCCACCGCGGCCATGCGGCGTTCGCTGTTCCGCATGGACTGATTGGTTCGGGCGCCGGCGAGCCAGGCTGTAGCCGCATCGGCGGCGAGCGGCCGGGCGAACAGGAAGCCCTGGCCATACTGGCAGCCGAGCTCACGGAGACCAGCCAGGTGCTCTGGCCGCTCGATGCCCTCCGCGACCGTCTCCATGCCGAGCGTTCGGCCCAGCTTCACGATCGCTGATGCCAGGGTGGACGACTCCGCGCCACGGCCCACATCCTGAAGGAACGACTTGTCGATCTTCAGAATGTCGATGGGAAGCCGCTGCAGGTACGACAGCGATGAATAGCCAGTGCCAAAGTCGTCAATTGCCAGACGAACGCCCAGTTCGCGCAGTGCCTCGAGTTTGCGGATCGTGCCCTCCACGTCCTGCATGAGCACGGTCTCGGTGACCTCCAGCGTCAGCAAGCTCGGATCGAGCCCCGTGTCCAGAAGCGTCTGGAGGATGTCCGCCACCAGGGTGGGTAGTCGAAGCTGTCGTGCCGAGAGATTGACGCTGATGTGGACCGGCGGCTCCTCCGGTCGCGAAGCGCGCCACTGCTGAGCCTGTCGGCAGGCCTCGGTGAGGACCCAGTACCCCAGCGGCACGATGAGCCCAGACTCCTCGGCCAGGGGCACGAACTCGGTGGGCTCGAGCTGGCCATCGCTGGGGTGATCCCAGCGGACCAGCGCCTCGAAGCCCGAGACGCGTCCCGTGGCGATCTGGACGATGGGCTGGTAGTGGAGCTGGAGCTGGCCGGTCTCGATGCCCAGCCGCAGATCGGACTGCACTTCCAGCCTCTTCAGCGCGGCCGCATGCATACGCTCCTCGAAGATAGCGTAACGACCCTTCCCGTCTGCCTTCGCAGCGTACATGGCCACGTCGGCGTCGCGCAGGATCTCGTCCGCGGTGTGGTGCTCTCGATCGTTCAGCGCAATGCCCACGCTGGCGCGGATCGGCACCTCTTTGCCGCCCACCATGATGGGTCGCTGGACCGCCTCCAGGATCCGCTCAGCGGCAAGCACGGCACCCGCCGCGTCTGGCGCGTCCTCAAGCAGGACGGCGAACTCGTCGCCGCCCAGGCGCGCGGCGGTGTCTGCCGTCCGCAGGCAGCCGCGGAGTCGCTCGGCGACGGATAGCAAGAGCCGATCGCCGGCGTGGTGACCCACGCTGTCGTTGATGGTCTTGAAATCGTCCACGTCCAGGAACAGCACGGCCACGTGGCCCTCGCTTCGCTCGATCCGCTTCAGGGCGTGCTCCACGCGCTCGCGGAACAGGACGCGATTGGCCAGGCCGGTGAGCGGGTCGTGGAACGCCTGGTGCTTGAGCTCTTCCTCCAGGACCTTTCGTTCCGTCACGTCGCGGGTGTTGAGGACAATGCCCTCCACGTTTGGGTCGGACAGCAGGTTGTTTCCCACCGTCTCCACATTCATCCAGCGGCCGTCGCGGTGCCGCCACTTCCATTCGGTGAGAGCAACGGGGCCACTGCTGTTCACGGCGGCTTCAAAGAAGTCACCAGCCCGCGCGATGTCGTCTGGGGAGATCAACCGCAGCAGAGAGCTGCCCACGAGCTGGTCCGGCTGGTAGCCCAGGACGCGCTCGATGGACGGGCTGACGTACAGGATCATGGCGTCCGGCCCGATGACTGTGACGATGTCCGTGGAGTTGTGGACCAGCGAGTGGAACCGCGCGTCGACGTCAGCACGGTGCATCCGCTCCTGGGCCCGCTGGAGCTTGGCGGAGAGCCAGGCCAGGGTCTCCGCGATTGTGACGCACACCAGCGCCGTGATCACCGTGGATGAGATGACGAGTGGTGAGTAGGATCCCAGTGAGATCAAAGGCAGGATCATGGCCACCAGGAAGAGCGGGAGCATGAGCAGGGACGTGCCGCGGGGGTGGCCCAGGCCAATCCAGGTGAACACGAGTACGTAGAACACACCGAACAGGTAGCGCTCCGCGCCGTACACGTAGTGACTCAGCGCGATCAGCACAAAGGCACCGGGCACCAACCACAGACTGGCGGAACGTCGCCAGCGATGCCACGGCAGGATCAGTGTGACGAGCCCGGCGATGATGGCGAGCCCGCCGCCCACGCCGACGAGATCAACTTCGCCCGGAGCGTCGCGGAGCGCGGCGCTGACAACGGTGGCCAGCCCCAGGAGAATCAGCAAGCAGCCACCCAGCCTGCCGACGAGCGACGCCGGATGCAGGACCGCCCGCTGGGCGACCGACTCATCGGCCTGTTGGGAGTCTCGAAGAAACCAGCGACTGAGTAGCTCTGACACGTGCTTGGCCATCCTCTTCCGCCCGCCGCGGGGGCGCGCCGGTGGTTGATCTCGGTTGATCGCTCCAAAATCGAAACGGCACCGCGCAGAACGGGGGGATGGCTTTCGACTGACCTCGGGAGCGAGCACGTTCGTCAGGCGGAAATGGAACGAGCCGCCCTGCGACGGGCGGCTCGTGTTGAGGTTGGTTGCGCGCGGGCGGATCTTCAGGCAGACCGGACGCTGGTCACATGCTCCGCGAGGCTGCTGATAAGCACGGCATTGATGACCTGCTCCGTGCTCAGCTCAGCCCCGCCAGCGAACGCCATCGGCGCGGTGGTGTCTAGTTGCGCGTCGCTGAGGCCGCGGACAAAGTCCACCGTGGCCGCCGCGTTCGTGCGCAATGAGGCAAGGGTCTCCTCTCGGCCGCAATTGGCGTTTGCCTCAGCGGCGGCCGCGTTACCCTGATCGATCATCTCCATCGTCACCGGCGGGACACCCTGGCCAGCGGCCAGCGCGCGGACGAAGCCCGCGCCACCTTCCAGGTGACCAAACGCCACGTGGTGGGTGGTGACTCCCACCGACCATTGCTCGCCAGCGCAGACGCTTGCCCACTTGGCATCGTCTCCGGCCTCGATAGCAGCCGCCAGGTCATTGACGGCGGACTCGATCTTCGCTGCCAACGCCTCTGCCCTCTGTCCCATCCTCGTCTCCTCTCTTAGTCGCTTCTTATTCGCCCGGATCGCCGCTGCGCGGCTCCCCAGATCACGCTCGTCCAACACCCTGCGGGCGGGCCGGTCATGGCCCGCCCCCCCAAAGCTCGTTTACACCCTCCCTTTGCGGTTACTGCCCAGTACTGCCACGCCGCGACGCGTCCGCGTACACAAGCAGGCTAGGCTGAAGCGTCCCCTGCCCATGGGTCCCTACCAGGATCGCCGCCACCTGCCGCGAGCGCCAGCCGCGGGAGGTAATGATCCCATCCCTCGGCGTGGCCAGGCACGGCGTCTGCCGGCAAGCCGCTGTGTACGAGTCGCAGGAGCGTGCCGTCACCGTCCGGAGTGAGCGTGAGCTCTACGGTGCTGCTACCCGGCGGGACAGGATGGCCCCCGCTGTCCCAGCCCCAGGAGAACACCACCCTGCGGTTGGGGACCAGCTCCAGGTACGTGCCACGCGCGATATTCCGCTGGTTAATCACCACGCGGTAGATCCCGCCGGGTCGAGGATCAAGCGTGGCGAGTGATCCCTTCCAGCGGGCCAGCTTGGCAGGGTCAACGAAGTACTGGTACACGACGTCCGGGGGAGCGTCGATCTTGATCTCCCTGACTATTCGCTCGTCAGGCGGGGCCTCAGGCGACTGGGGCACGGTCACCTCCATCACGTTGGTCGTGCTCGATCTGCTGCTTGAGGGCATCCAGACTGTCAGTCCAGAACTCCTCCAGGAGCTCGCGGAGGCTGGCCAGCCCCTCTGGTCGCGCCCGGTAGAGGCGACGGTTGCCCACGCGCCGCTCCGTGAGCAGGCCGGCCGACTTGAGCACCGTGAGGTGTTGGGAGATGGCGGGCCTGGAGACCTCGAAGTGGGAGGCGATGTCACCGGCGGAGCGCTCGTCGTCGACGACGAGGCGGAGGATCTGACGACGGCGAGGCTCGGCTATGGCACGCAGCGCGGCTTCCATGGGCCCAAGTGTAATCCATTACTAACGTAAGTAACAGCTTACGCTAGGTGGTCAAGCTCAGCGCTCCACCCACCACAGCCCAAAGCCAGCTCGCCGCTTCGGACGTTCCTGCTCCTCGCCCGGGACCGGACGGAGGCGGTAGCTATTGCTCAAACGGTTCGCGGCCTGGCTGGACAGTGCCGCCAGGCGGGGTTCAGTGGACGCGCTCAGTGCGCGGTCCAGATCTGCAGGCAGCACGCGCTCCACCCGCAGACCGCCGTCCAGCACCAGCAGGAAATCGAGCACGCCGTAGCCGTCGCGGCCGGACGATACCCGCGTGCCAGAGATGGACGCGTCCACGAGGATCGGCGAGCGGGGCCGCGCCGCCACTACCAGATCGCGAGCCGCGTACCACTCGTCGTTACTGGGGCCATTCAGCCGTACCGCCCGATAGTAGAACGCCAGAGAGACCGTGGGCAGCAGCATGAGGAGATAAGGCAGGCCGCTGGCCAGCACGCGCAGACCCCGGACGGCGCGTGCCCGGGTGACGGCATCCACGGCGCCCATGGCGAGGCAGACCGTGGCCAGCGGGACCAGAGGCATGAGGTAGCGGCCGTTGAGCAGCGGCTCGTACTTGCCATTGAAAGCGGGCAGCACCAGGGCGAGCGCACCAAAAGCAAACGCCGGCAGCCGCGCGCCATCACGCCAGCAGAGCACGGTGCCCCAGAGAAACGGCAGCCCGTAGAGCGCGGTGAGTATGGGATCGAACCCCACAAAGTCGCCCCGACGGTCGCCTATCCCGCCGCCCAGCAGCAACGGCACGGAGGTCAGCAGCAGACCCAGATTCTGGACGTAGCGCGGCATATCCGTGGCGCGTCCGCCGGCGTAGGCCGTACCCACGGTCTGCGCCTCCGCAAACGACTGAAAGCCGGTGGCCAGGTTGAAGGCGATCGCCGGCGCGTTCGCGGCGAGAAACGCGGCGACGCCCAGCCAGGTGGAGCCACGACGAAGGCAGCCACGACCCCGCAGCACGGCCCACACGGCGATCCCGGGCACCAGCGCCAGGACGGTAGGGTGGGTGTGAACGCCAAGCCCCAACAACAGTCCGGCGCCCACGACGTCACGGCCTGATGGGCCGCTGGTGTGGGAATCGGACGGAGCCACTTCGTCAAGGCCGGATCTCAGGAGCAACCAGAGGCCCAGCGTGACGAGCAGCGGCGTGAGCGAATGCGACCAGGCCACGTGCGAGCTCACAACGGAGTGAACGGCGGACGTGGCCATGAGCATCGTCGCCAAACCGGAGACCAGGGTGATCCGGACGCCGCTGATCCCTGCTCGCCGCGCCAGCTCACGTGCCAGGAGGTAGGTCACCGCCACCGTCGCGACGCCCGCCAGGAACACCAGGCCGCGCGGCACCCGCGAACTGGGTCCGAGCAGCATGAATGCGCCTGCCAGCAGATAGTTCCAGAGCGGCCCAACGTAAGCATCCACATTCGTCACTGGCCACAGCTCGCCGCGGTAGATCGCGTAGCCTCGCATCACCTCGTCGGTCTCGTCCGTGAAGCGCGGAACGCTCAACAGCAACGGCAGCCTGACGGCGGTGGGAACAACCGCCAGCGGAATCAGGTACGAGATGAGCAGGATGGCGCCGCCGCGGCTCAAGCGCTGCGCCTCCCGGGCCGACGCTGGCCTCACGGCCGGATCTCGATGGTGCCCAACTCGAGCTCCCTCGCGATCGCTGCCGAGTCTGACCCTGGTGCCACCGTGAGACGATACGAGCCGGGTCGAACGTCGGTATCCAGGAGCACGCGGATCGTCTGGATCTGCCATCGACCCGCGGCCCACGTGCCGGGGTGCTGCTCGGCGTCGCCGATGGGCCAGTCTGACTCCTGCGCCGGCCGGCCATTACTACCGATCAGGCGCAGGCGAAACGTCCGCTCCGGTGGTTGAGCCACGAGAGCCTGCCAGTCAAGGGTCAAGACGACGCGGTTGCCAGCGCGGATGTCGCGGCGCTCTACGGCGTAGCCTCGCAGGGCGACCCCGCCGGCATCACCCAGCACGATCGGCGTCAGCTCATCCACGGCGGCGGTGCGCACGGCGGAGAGATTGACCGAGGGGCTGAGGTAGAGCCGTCTGAAGCGGTTCGGCCGCCTCTGGATGGTCGAGCGTACCAACACGTACTCCCGATCAAGCCAGGCAACGATCTCCGGCAGCCGACCCAGGTGGTCGTCCTGCACCAGCATCGCGACGGCGTTGAACCGCCGGCTCTCTCTCATCGCCGACTCCGCGGTGAGCGCACCGGCGAGCACGCGGTTCCAGGAGAGATCCACCAGCGACGGCGGTGTTGGGCGGCCGGTCTCGTAGGCCAGGTACGCGTCATCGATCACCACGTAGTCCGTCGGGGCCGTGGCCGCCGCGATCAACCGGCGGTCGGCCGCGAATCGCTCCACGTCCGCCGCCCCAAATCTGGTCGCGGTCCGCAGCTCATCCGGCACGCCGTACACGGCCTCCACGAGGATGTATCCAGTCGTGATTGTGCACACCCCGGCCGCCGCGCCGACGCCAAGCCAAGAACGATGCAAGCCGCGCCACGACACGGCGCCTCTGGTCAGGCCAGCGGCGGCCTCGCCGGCGAGAAGCGCGAGGGGCGGCAGCAGGTACGTAACGTGTTTGGGCCAGAGGGGCGCGTGCCCCAACAGGAGTACGGCCCCAGTGCCGAACCACACACCCCAGCCGAGGGCCACAGCGGCGTGGCGCCGCGCGGCCAGGCAGGCGCCCGCTGCCGCGATCGCGATCAGGGCGTACCCATCCCTTGCGAGCTCTGATCGAATCAGCGCCAGGTTCGCACCCAGGTCCCAGCCGCGGGCCGCGCGCGCACCGAGCCGGTAGCCCACGATCTGGTCCCACAGCGCGGCCGTCCCGGTCAGCAGCACGACGACCGCGATGACCAGCAGCGCCGTTCCCGCGTAGACCGCGAGCGCCCGGAATCTCGCCCGGTCCGCGATGATCGCCAGCGCGATCGGCGCGCCGGCCACGATCGCGGCCGGCTTGGCCAGCACACCCACGGCCAGCAGCGCGGCAGAGGCCGGCAGATGCCAGGACCGTGCACGCACTCGGTGCTCGAACACGAGCGCCAGCGCGACGAGAGTTGGCGCGATGGAGGGCACCTCGACGAACGCGAGTCGGGCGTTCTCGAAGAACACCGGGCTCAACACGAGCGCCACGACGGATGCGACCGCGGCGACGCGCCCCGCCGTGCGGAAGGAGACCCACCCCAGCGAGCCCAGTGCCAGCAGCGCCCACAAGACCACCCCCAGCCGCGCGGCATGCAGATCCTGACCTAGCAGGCGATAGGCCGGATAGAACAACACGATTGACAGGGGCCCCTGAGATGAGTAGACCTCGCTCACGGGACGAAATCCCGCGGCAGTCATCCGGAGCTGAAGCCCGCGGATCCCCTCGTCCGAGATGTCCGTGGGACGATCGAGGTTTACGGTCAGGACCAGGATCGTGGCCACGGCCACCAGGGCGCAAACCGCCCAGGTGGCGGTGAGGGAGCTTGTCGAGCTCCTAGACCGCTCGACCTCAACGGCTGCACCGAGTCGCAGGCCGGCCGTCACAGCAGGATCTCGCCAGCCACGATGCGCACCAGCCGACCCTCCGCGTCGCGCAGGGCAAGCGTGCCGTCTGGCGAGCCGCCGATAACGGTGGCCTCCAACTCCACGTCCCCTTCGCGCACACGCACCTGCTGCGCGCGCCGCCAGATGCGCTGATCCCAGGCCTGCCACAGCGCGGAGTGCAGGTCCTCGGGGGGCAGTGAGAGCCACTGATCCATCCGATCAAGGATGGTCACGAGGAGCTCGCCCCGGTGGACGCGCATACCAGACTCCAGGACCAGGCTGGAGCCATTGGGCAGCTCAGCAAACGCCTCAGCCCCCGCGTTGACGTTGATCCCGATCCCCACGATGACGAAGCGACCAGCCCCGCCCTCGGTGGCCTCGGCGAGGATCCCGCAGACCTTCTTGGTACCCACCATGACATCGTTTGGCCACTTGATCCGCGGCTCCAGGCCCAGCATGGACTCGATGGCCTGACAGGTGGAGACGGAGCCAAGCATGGTGAAGAGGTGGGGGGCGGGCGCTCCGCGGGTCAGCAAGACGCTGAACAGGAGTGAGGTGCCCGGCGGTGCGGACCAGACGCGGCCCTGGCGACCGCGGCCGGCGGTCTGGAAATCCGCCACGAAGACGGTGCGATCGGGCGCACCTTGCTGTGCGGCGCTGCGCGCCCAGTCGTTTGTTGAGGGGGACACGGGCTGGAAGCGCACCGTCCAGCAGGGCGGCAGCACGGTCCGGTCCAGGAACGGCCCCAGCGGATCGGGCGTTGGTGGCACACTCACGTCGGCACAGGCAGTATACCCACGCGATCCGGAGCTACGTTGAGCACGCCCACACCACGGCTTTTCATCGCCACCACCAGCGGTGGCAAGATTCGAGAATTGAAGCAATTGCTGGCTGATCTACCGGTCACGCTGGTCGTGCCGGCGGACCTTGGCATCGACCTGGATGTTGCCGAAGGGACTCGCTCCTTCGGCGAGAACGCCGCCATCAAGGCACGGGCCTACCACGCGGCGAGCGGCCTGCTGACGCTGTCGGAGGACTCCGGCTTCCAGGTGGACGCGCTGGGCGGGGAGCCCGGAGTGGTCTCCGCCCGCTGGGGTGACACGGAAGACTACGGCATCAAGAACCGGCTGATTCTGGAGAAGCTGGGGGGTGTGGCGGGTGCTGCTCGGCGATGCGCCTACGTCTCGTCCATCGCAATCATCGATCGCTTCGGGCGGCTGTACCGGCGTTGGTCGCGCTGTGAGGGAGTGGTGGCTGCGGAGCCGCGAGGCACCGGCGGCTTTGGGTTTGACCCGATCTTCCTGGTGCCCTCGCTGGGAAAGACCATGGCAGAGATGAGCACTGACGAGAAGGGCGCTCTGAGCCATCGGGGGCGAGCCGTTCGAAACGCCATGCCGCTGCTGCGGACGCTGGTCGAGGCGGCACGGCGAACTGACAACTGAGGCGGCGGGCACGTTTGGACCCGCGACGGGCCGCTCCTATACTCCGGAGTGTGCCTGAACTGATTTCGGCGAACGGGAAATCCCGGTCTGGCCACTGGACTCGCGTGGCCGGCCTGGTTGCGCTGGCCGCGGCGTTGCTCGTTGCGTGCGGCCAGCAGCGCCCAGTGACTCCCGCGGGGGCCTCGCGCCCTACGGCCACGCCGCGCGAGGTGGCAGAGCGGCCGCTACCCACCCCGGAGACGCGCTCGGCGCTGCTCCCGACTCCGCTGGCGACCGTCTCGCCAAGCATCCGAATCACGAAGGTTGCGGAGGGCCTGTTCCTGCCCGCAAATCTGACGTTCCTGCCGGACGGACGGCTGCTGTTCGCGGAGGTCCAGAAGGGGGAGCTTCGGGTCATGGATGCGAAGGGTCAGCTCGACCCGGAGCCGTGGGCTCGGATCACGGACATCGCGAATTTCAAGGAGCAGGGCATCCTGGGACTCACGATTGACCCTGACTTCACAACGAATCGCTACGTGTACGCCTTCTACACCAAGGTAGACGGAGACAAAGGCGTGGCACGGGACAATCGGATCATCCGCTTCACGGAGCGCAATGGACGCGGCACCGACATGACCAAGATCAAGGATGATCTGCCCTCCGGTAAGTGTTGCCACAATGGCGGGAGGATCGCCTTTGGTCCGGACAAGAAGCTGTACGTGACGATCGGCGACCAGAACGACAGCAGCGCCGCCCAGAAGCCAGGCCGGCTGTACGGCAAGATCCTTCGGCTCAACGCGGACGGATCCACGCCATCGGACAACCCGTTTGCCAGGGCCTCAGACTACCGTCCGGAGATCTTCGCCCTGGGCTTCCGGAACCCCTGGGGGCTGGCCTTTCACCCCGCCACGGGCGTGATGTACGTGACCGAGAACGGCGAGGTGGGCGACGACGAGGTCAACCGCGTGGTGGCCGGCGGGAACTACGGCAACGGCGAGGTGGACGGGATGGCCCGCGACCCCCGCTTCGTGGACCCGCTCTACGACTCTGGCGTGGCGAGGCTGGGCCCCACCGGCGCCGCGTTCTACACCGGCTCAGCGATGGCGGAGTACAAGAACGACTTCTTCTTCTGCGCCTTCAACACGGGCGATCTGACGCGGATCAAGCTTGGTGGTGCGGATCTGGACCGGGTGGACGTGATGGAGGTGGTGGCCAAAGACGACTGCCGCATCGACGTGGCGAACGCGCCGGACGGCTCGCTCTACTTCAGCTCGATCACGGGCATCTTCAGGTTCGGGCGGTAACGCCGCCAACCTGGAGGCGGCGCATATCGCGGGCGGTCCAGTACGCAGCGAGCGCCATCTCTAGCGACAGGCGGAGGCCCAGCATGCCCTGGCGCCGTCCCTCCAGGGTCACGTAGCGCCGCCGAAACTCCTTGAGGGGCTGGATGACCAGGCTGCGCGGGCGGGCCCTTTCCCCGCGGGCATAGCGGGCGCGGGCCTCCAGTAGAGCGTACTGGCGCTGCTTGGCGCGGAACTCGGCCAAGTTCTCGTAGTTGATGTGGACCAGATGCTCGGCGAGCGTGCCCGCGGGGCCGTCCAGCGTCGCCACCTCGTGCACGTCCACGGACTCATCGTACCGAGCGGCGGACCGCTTGAGCAGGCGGAGCTGGCGATCCGGATACCAGCCCGCGTAGCGCACCCACTGGCCACAGATCAGGTTGCGGCGGGGGATCCAGTAGCCCACCTCTGGAGCATCCGCGAAAACGGTGCGCCGCACCTCCACCGCCAGCTCCGGCGTGACGCGCTCGTCCGCATCCACGAAGAGCACCCAGTCGCCGTGCGCCTCCCACAGCCCGAGGTTGCGCTGGCCGGGGAAACCGCGCCAGGGCGCACGCACCACGCGGGCGCCGAGCCGTTCGGCCACCTCGCCAGTGGTGTCGGTGGTGGCGTCATCCAGGACTAATAGCGTCTCGTCCGCCCAGCCGGCGCTGTTGATGCACTCGCCGATGAAGCGCTCCTCATCACGGGCGATGATGACGGCCGAGACGCTGGGGCGGCGCCCGGTGGTCACCCTAGAACCCAAGCTCCACCCAGGTGCCGCCGACCTTGTCGTCCTGGAAGGCGATGCCCTCGTGCACCAGGCCAGCGTAGAAGAAGAAGCGGTTGGTGGGCGGACCGATGCCTCGGTTCAGATTCGGTCCGTGGTCCACCTTGATCAGCCCCACGACGGTCGCCTCCTCACCGGGCCGCAGGTCGCGGCCGAAGCCCCAGCGATACGGGTACTTGGAGCCCGTGGACGTGGGCGAGCCGGCCCAGTCAACACCCAGCCGCCACACACCCACCCGATCGATGTAGCGCTGCTGAGCGACCGACCCGAAGCTGTCGAAGCTGGAGTAGCGGAAGCCCGACTCAGGGCCGCCTGTCCGCAGCGGCACCGTGCCCACGTTGCGGACGGTGGCCTCCACTCGCAGATCGTCACCCAGCATGAGGCGGCTGGGGCTGAACGCGATCTTGATGATGCGGGCGTCCGGCCTGCCGCTTCCCAGGAGCGTAAGACGCGTCGAGCCAACCACCGTGTTGCCAGCCAGGTCAGTGGCGCGCAGGCCGAAGACGTAGTCGCCATCCGGCAGCGGGCGCTCCTTGAACGTGCCGTCCCAGAGCTCGCGGTATTCGCCCGGCTCCAGAAGCTCCTGCCGACCCACGTAGACGCGGGTGCCATCCGCGGCGGCCGCATAGGCGAACACCCGGGCCTTTTTGGTCAAGCGGTAGGAGATGGCCGCGACGTCATCCACTCCATCGAAGTTCGGGGTGAGGGCGTCCGGCGAGACGCTGACGTTCTCGAGCGACGGCGGCGAGGTGTCCGATCCGCGGATGGTGAAGGGGACCGCGCGCTGAGCGACCGAGCCATCCAGGCCGCGGGCATCCACGCGCAAGACGTACTCGCCGTCCGGCAGCGCACGCGTCTCGCCGGGGCGTTCGGGAAAGGGCACGGTGCCGTCGAAGGCGAAGGCGTACTCCCCGTGGGTGGGGCGTAGCTCGTCCGACCGCAGCCGGACTTCGGGACCTCCTGGCCGAACCAGGGTGATGCTGACCTGGGCCGGGCGGTCCAGTGTGTAGCGTAGCTCTGCATAGTCTGAGGCGGATGGCGTCACCGCCCGAGACGACAGCTCAACCGCGTCCAGCAGAGATCTGGTGGAGACGCAAGCCATCCCCACCAGCAGCGCGACGAGGCCGAGGCCCAGCCGCGTCAGGACACGCGTGCGGCCGCGACGGGGACCCGCCCCGCCGCGCGCCGCGCCGCGGTCCGCGCGTCCGAGCAGGCTACTTCTTCGCCGGGACGATGTCCGTGAAGGTCTGGCGGACTTCCTTCATGACGTCCTCCGGGAACTTCACGCCCTGGGCCTCGGCTGCCTTCGTGTTGATGGCCAGGAACCCCTTCGTGGACCGTTCGATGGGCAGGTCCTTGGCGGTGAACTTACCAGACAGCACCTTGGCAGCCATGATGCCCGTCTCGTAGCCGTTCTGCTCGTAGTCTATGCCCAGGGCCGCGGCGGCGCCGCGGCCGGCGGACGCCGGATCGTTCGCGATGAGGGGCTTGCGGCTCTCGCTGGCCACCTTGACCACACCCTCGAAGGCGGAGACCACCGTGCTGTCGGTGGAAATGAAGAAGAGATCGATGTTCTTGGCCAGCAGGGACTGAGCCGCCTGGATCACCTCGTCCGCCTTGGTTACCGTCTGCTCGATGAGCTCGATGCCAAGTTTGGGCGCCGCCTCGCGGGCGATCTTGGTGACCACCTCGCTGTTTGCCTCGGCAGGCGTCCAGATGATGCCGAACTTCTTGGCCGTGGGGACGAGCTTCTGGGCCAGCTTGAGCGCATCCTCCACCGGCGCCAGCGCCTGGACACCGGTGACGTGGGCGGGCTTATCCGTGGGCGACTTGACCACGTCCTTCGCCGCGACGTACGGCTCCGCGATGGCGGCGAACACGATGGTGGGCTTGCCATCTGCCTTGGAGACGTTGAGCATGGCCTGGTAGGGCGGCGTGGCGATGGGCACGATTAGATCGTTGGTGGAGTCCTTGAACTTCTGGGCGATCTGGTTGGCCGTGGCGATGTCACCCTGGCTGTTCTGGACGTCCACCTTGAGGTTCTTGCCCTCCTCATAGCCGTTCTCGGCCAGCCCGCGGAGCACGCCCTTGCGGGTGTCGTCCAGCGCGGGGTGGGTGACGAACTGGACGATGCCGATGGAGAAGGACTTGCCGGCCGGGGCCGGCGCGACGGGGGCCGCGGCAGCGGGCTTGGCCGCGGGGCTGGCCGCCGGACTCGCGGCGGGGCTGGCCGCGGGCGACGCCGCGGGGGCAACCGGCGCGGCGGCTGACGGCTTGGCGGCCTCGGTGGGCTTGGCCTCTGTCTTCGCCGCAGGCGCGGAGGGCGCCGCGGCCGGGCTGCAAGCGGCCAACAGGCCCACGGCGCCCCAGCCCAGGCTGACGATGAACCTTCGTCTCGCGATCATGTGCGTGTCTCCCTGCGATGACAATGTGGATGGAAAGCTGTCTAGTGCGCCAGTAGCAGTTTGTCGTCGACGATGGCCTGTTGACGCGCGGTGGCGAACCGCTGCACCAGGTCCTCCACGCCCAGACCTGCGCGCTCCTGGCCGGAGATGTCCAGCACCACCTCTCCCTGGTCCAGCATGAGCGTGCGCGATCCCATGCGCAGAGCCTGCTGCATATTGTGGGTCACCATGAGGGTGGTGAGCCCCTGCGCGGCCACGAGCTGGGACGTGAGCGACTCGATCTGGGCCGCCGCGCCGGGGTCAAGCGCCGCGGTGTGCTCGTCCAGCAGCAGCACGCGGGGCTGAGCGATCACGGCCATGAGTAGCGTGACAGCCTGGCGCTGGCCGCCGGAAAGCAGTCCGACCCGCGCGCTGAGCCGGCCCTCCAGGCCCATCCCGAGCATGGCCAGCAGGTCCCGGAACCGCTCCCGCGACGCCGTGCTCACTGCCGTCCCGATCCCCCGCGACTGGCCGCGCCGGGCCGCCAACGCCAGATTCTCCTCCAGCGTCATGCTGGCGGCGGTGCCGTCCAGCGGATTCTGGAAGACCCGGCCCACGAGCGAGGCCCGCCGGTGCTCTGGCTCCGCTGTCACGTCACGATCGCCGATGGTGATGGAGCCCGAATCGGCCGTGAAGACGCCGGCGATGGCGTTCAACAGGGTACTCTTCCCGGCGCCATTGGACCCCACAATCGTCGCGAACTCGCCGGCCTCCAGCGTCAGGTTGATGCCGCGCAGGGCGCTGACCTGGTTCACCGTTCCGCTGTTGAAGGTTACGCGGAGGTCGCGGAGCCGGATCATCAGCGGGCCCCGCCCAGCGTGAACCCGCGCGGCGCGAGGGCCGACCGAAGCTGCGGTATCGCCAGGGCCGCGGCGACGATGATGGAGGTGACGAGCCGCATGTCCGTAGGCCCCAGACCGATGAACAGGGCTGCCGCGATCACCACGCGGTAGACCACCGATCCCACGACGGCCGCGAGGATGGCCAGCCCAACGCCAAGCGGGCGGATGAGCGTCTCACCGATGATGAGCGAGGCCAGGGCAGAGACGATCATGCCCAGGCCCATGGTGATGTCCGCGAAGCCCTGGTACTGGGCCACCAGTGCGCCGGAGACACCGACCAGCGCATTGGCCAGGCTGAGGCCCAGCAGACGCATCCGGTCCGCGTCTATTCCCTGGGCTCGCACCATGCGCTCATTGTCGCCAGTGGCGCGGAGCGCCAACCCCAGGTGGGTGTGCATGAGCCACTTGAGTGCGAAGCCAAATGCCATCATCACCAGCCCGAAGACAACCACGCCGCGCAGGTTGGGCTCCGCCAGGTAGGGTCGCAAGCCGGTAAGCACCGTGTCCACGGACAGCAGGGGCACGTTTGATTTGTCGCCCATGATGCGCAGGTTGACGGTGTACAGCCCCAGGGACACCAGGATGCCCGCCAGCAGACCGTTGATTCTGAGGCGACCGTTGAGGAAGGCGGTGCAGGCGCCGGCCAGGGCACCCGCCAGCGCGGCGAAGGGCAGGGTCATCCAGGGTTCCCAGCCCCACACCAGGAGGACGGCCGAAACGGCGGCGCCCAACGGGAAGCTACCATCCATGGTCAGGTCTGGGAAGCCCAGGACGCGAAAGCTCACGTACAGCCCCAGAACCACGCCGGCCATCGCCAGGCCCAGGGCGACGGCGCCTACCCAGAGATTCACAGACGCTAGCTCGTGGCTAGATCAGCGATCAGTCGCGCCGGAGGTCCGGCGGCCAGGCGCTCTCCCCGAATCCTCGCGGGCCCAGCGAGCCGACCGGATAGGACTCAACATCCTCCCCGTCTGTTGGGCCCGGGGTCCCGCGGCCGTCGGGCTCAAAGTCGCGCGGGGCGCCCAGCAGGCGCGCCACGGTGGGGTGGTCCCTTCGCAGGCGCGTGGTGGTGAGCGTCTTGCCACGGGAGCTCGTCTCGAGCTGCTTGTACAGGATCCCCTGGCGGATGAACTCCAGGATCTTCCCGTCGATCTGCTCCGTGGGTAGGATGCCCACCTCGAGGCGCTGCTTGAGCCAGGAGATCAGGTTGCCCTGGGTGGGCAGGAAGCCGCCGTAGAGCGAGTCCTCGTACTCATCGATCCTCGAGATCAGGGCGTCGTCCACCTCTGGGGAGCTGACGACCTCCGTGACGTCCAGCGGGTCCTCCTCACCGGCCGCCACCACCAGATCGCGGCTGGTCGTCTCTGGCACGCCGCAAATGACCACCCGTTTGCCGAGTCGATTGGTGAGCATGGCGACTACGCGGATGAAGTCGCCATCACCGGTGAAGAACAGGAAGGTATCGATGTTCGGGCGGCCCAGGGCGGTGTCGACGATGTCGATGACCATGTGAAGGTCGGCGATGCTGCGGATGCGCTCTGAGCCGTCGCGGTCACGGTAACGCTTGACGGCGTAGTGCTCCGCCTCGAAGCCGGCCACGCTGAGGCGCTGGCGGAGCTGCGGAGGATGCTGATCGAAGTCGGCGTACGCCCGGGCGATGCCGATCAGCCCGTATTTGCGAGCCTTGTCCCGCCAGACCAACGGGTCTGGCTCCTGGTGCCATCGATTGAGCATCGAATAGCGGATGTTCTCTAGGTCAACGAAGACAGCGACTTCATGCATAGCGTGCCTACATCAGCGATTGATGGGTTGATTGTACCGAACGTGGGTTGGGCGGCCGTGGGCGCCGTCACCCACGGCTCCGGCGGAGCTGCTAGCGGGAAACGGCCGGCGGGCCGAACCACGCGGTCAACGCGGCTTCGGGGCCGGCCGAGGTTTCGTCGCCCACCCACGCCACGTGGCCGTCTGGTCGAACCAGCACTGACGCGGGAGCGCTGACGACTCCCAGCACGGGGAGCTCCCACGGTCCAGCGCAAGCGGCATCGATCGATTGAACGCGGTCGGTCCAGAGACCGATATCGAACCGGCCGGGCTCGCCAAAGTTGAGCAGTACGGGCCGGGCGTCGTGAAGCAGGCTGTAGACGCGCCGTGGGCCGGCGGTGGTGGCCAGGTCCAGATCTGGCATGCGGCGCCCAAGAAGAGGGTGCCCCGCACCAAGGTCGTAGTGGATGTCGAGGCCGGAGAGCATACCGGCGATGCGGCGGCGGGGCTCGTCCATATCCATCAGGTCGGCCATGATGTCCCGGAGTGCCTGGTGACGGTCACCCGGACTCTGGAGGGCGACCTGCGCCATCGTGTTGTGCAGCACGCGGGCGCCAACCGGGTGCCTTTCGGCGTGGTACGTATCAAGGAGGTTCGACGGTGAGATGCCCCTGGCTACCTGGGCCAGCTTCCAGCCCAGATTCACGGCATCCTGCACGCCGGTGTTGAGGCCCTGGCCGCCGTGCGGGGGGTGCACGTGGGCGGCGTCCCCTGCTAGGAGCACCCGGCCCTTTCGGTAGGCCACGGCCTGGCGCGACGCGTCGGTGAAGCGCGAGATCCGCGTGGGACTGTGCATCCCGAAATCCGTCCCGTACGCGTGCACGAGCGCTTCGCTCACGTCCCGAAGGGTGGGGTCGCGGTCTCGTCCGACGACCGCCTCTCTGAGCACCAGCCGAAACCCGCCGCCATCCACGGGTCCGATCCCGCCACCGTCGCGGAGCATGCCAAGCCGCGGTTCCCCCCGCATCTGCACCTCGGCGATCAGCCAGCTTGTGGACGGGTCCAGACCGGCGAGCTCGATGTCCGCCACCTTGCGGACCAGGCTGCGGCCGCCGTCGCAGCCCACGAGGAGCTCCGCCCATGCCGACCGTCCGTCTGACAGGGCTACCGTGACCCCGCTGTCGTCCTGGGTGAAGTCCTCCACAGCGCAGCCGCGCAGGAACGGCACGCCAAGCTCCTGGACCCAGTCGGCCAGGATGGGCTCGAACCTGCTCTGGGGGAGCGCCAGCAGATAGTTGTGGCGGGTGGGGAAATCGGTGATGTCCAGGAACATCCCGGCGAACCCCTGGATGTGGTGAGTCTGTCCCGCCGCGAGAAACCGCTGGGCGATGCCGCGCTGATCCAGCACCTCGATGGTGCGCGACAGCAGCCCCCCAGCTCGCGAGCCATCCACCGTCTGGCTGGCTCGCGGCTCGACGATGGCGACATCTACCCCCGCCAATGCCAGCTCACCTGCCAGCATCAGCCCGGTCGGGCCACCGCCGGCGATCACCACCGCGTGCTCGATCATCGCCGCACCTCCCGCTGCACGACGCTGGCGCGCACGCGCCCAGCAGCGCTCCCCATGGCCGGCGATTCTGCCTCGCGGCGCGGCTCTTGCCGCAAGCCCCACGGCACGGGGTATTCTTGAAGTGGCGAGGCGTCGAAACGACCCTCGCCGCTTTCGTTCACTCCGCGGGGACGCTGGGATGGAAAGTCGGGGCCGAGGCGTCAGATGGGACTCGGCAGCGGCTCCGCGTCGATGAGCACGAACGCCATGCGGCAGAGCCGGTCGGACCGATTCTCCCAGGCGTGGTAGGTAGCGCGCTGGATCAGCACGTCGCCGGCCTTGAGCAGCGTCTCGGTGTCTTCCAGCACCGCCCAGATCTCCCCCTCCAGGACGATGGCGTAGTCAACCGTGTGCGTCTGGTGGAAACCAGCGTGTCTGGAAGTGCGGTCTGGCGCGTGGTTGACCCCGATCATGTCCGAGGCCGCGTCCACCGCTTCGCTGGCGGGCACGTAGTCGACGATCCTGAGCAGCGTGCCACCGGGGCTGGGCGGCGGCACGGGATTGACGACACCGGCCGGGGCCGCGTCCTGATCGCTCGCGTTCGAAGCCGGTGCACGGTCGGTGACCCAGATGACGGTGCTGCCTGCGTCAGGATGCGCGCGATGCTTCACCTGCGGTGCAGGTCCGTCCATGACGATCGTGGAGTGCCCGTCTGGCGTATGCCCCGTGACGACGCGCCTGATAGCCCGTGGCATGTGTGGTACCTCCGTGCGGCGAAGACGCCGGGCGGATGTGATGCCAGATCCGCGCTGCGCCGTGACACAGAAAGCTCAGTCCGGCCAACGCCCACCCGCGTCGCGCAAGCTCCCACCTCCGCCAGTCCCTCAGCGATCACGATTGCACCGTCTGTCCCCTCGCGTCCGTGAGCAATCGCGCCAGCCCCAGCATTCCCCTGCTTCCTGGAGCGAAGCGAAGCACCTATCGTCGATCCCGCCGGCAGTGTTGCGGCAGCCGTAGAACTCCCTCGCGTCCTTAGGCGAAGGACCTGTCGCCGATCGCGTCGGCTACATCCGCCCACAGCGGTCCCTCTCGGGAGACGAATCGCGCAACTGCTTCGTAGTGCCAATTCGTCCTCGTCGAGGTCTCGTAGCGGACGTATCTGAGGCCCGGTAGGTCCTCAGCCGCTTGAGAGTTGAATACAACGACACGCGGTCCGACGCAGGCAGCGGTGAGACTGGCGAACAGGGGTCGGTAGAACGTTCCGCCGAAGAACACCGTGGGTTCGCAACTGGTTGCCGGGAGCTGATTGAGGTCCACGAACCTCTGCCGGCGGGTGCGCTGGGTGAACCGCTCGGACTGGGGCGAGAACGTGATGTCGTAGTAAGGGGTGAGGAAATCAGCTCGGATCAGCCCCCAGCCAGCCGACAGAACGAACACGCTGTCCGATCCGTATGCGGCCACAAGTGCGCCGTACGCGTGCGGCGTGTACAAACGGTAGGCCGGCAGCAGGCGCAAAGGATTCGATCCAGGGCTGGTGTTGTAGTCGACTAATTGCTGGCGCCACGTGCGACCATCGTCGGACTGATCGTCCGGGTGCGCAAAAACCACCTGTGAATCCGATGGCGCCGCGGATGGATCGGCGACGAAGTGGACTGGCCGTCCCGCAGAAGTACGCAGCGTGCCGGCTCCCGGACGCTTCTTCGCAGCGCACTGGATAACGATCCTCATCTGGGCCGTTCCATGTGCGCGACTAATCGTTCGAAAGTGCCCAAGAAGTCGGGATCGTGACGCTCGCCCACGTGGTTCTGGTTCCACAGCCCGGAGCGACGTACGCGATCACGAGGGCAGTGCTGGCCGAGCCAATCGGGGCTGGGAGCGTCCAGCGGCCGCTTCCCGGCGTTGCTCAGCAGCGCGATGGCGTTCCGCTCTACGACACCGCGAAGGCTGCCCGCGCCGGCCTCGTCGTCGACCGCAAGCCAGAGGAACGGCATCCGGCCGACAATCTGGCTGACGCGGCACTCAAGCTCTCGTTCGCCCGCCCGAATCGCACTCGATGCTGTGCTGCCTTGCCCCCAGGTTGGGAAAATCAGTCGTTCACGTTCTACCAGCGCGCCACCCACTAGCAACCGAAAAATCGAGCCGCGATGGTTCCCACCACCGGATCGGGCCTGGCCCCGATGTTGAGATAGTCGATTCCAGAGCGTTGTTCGCGAGCGGGCGGTGAGGGCGTGAGTTCCGACTCGCACAACCCGGGGTCCGTCGCCGCTCTCGCCGAGATATTCCCCCTCCTCGAAGAAGAAATAGACTCCGCGCCGCGGCCACCCATGACGCCCCGTGCAGTCGACCAAGCGGCGTGGCCCGCCCGTGCGAGTAGCCAGGTCATCGAGCAGACCGTAGAGTCGCTTGAGGCTCACCAGCCTCGCCTGGTCCGTCGCGTTCACCGGTCCCCCCTGACGCCGGCCGTTCGGACGGCAATCCCATCGTAGCACGCACAGGCGGGTCGGCAACCGCGAGAATCGTGGCTGGAGACACGTGCCCGGACTAGCGTGTCCACCTGGTCGCCGCGTTGATCAGACGGCCGGTCACTCCTTGCAAGAGTGACTTGACGCGCCAGGATGAGGCGGCTTGCTGGATGGCTATGGAGTACGTGGGGTAGACGTGCATGGCCATGGCGAGGTCGCCGAGTTTGAGTTTGTGCTCCATGGCCAGGACGAACTCATGGATCATCTCGCCGGCGCGGGCGGCCACGATGTGGGCGCCCAGGATCTCGCCGTTGGCGCGGTGGACCACCTTGATGAAACCCACGCGGTCTTCGTCCGTCTGGGCGCGGTCGATACGCTCGATGGGCCAGCGGGTGACCATGGCGCCGTCGCCGTAGCGCTCGCGGGCCTCCTCTTCCGTGTAGCCGACTCGGGCGAGCTCCGGATCGGTGAAGATGGTCCAGGGAACGTGAGGGATCATGCCGCTGGTCTTGGCCGGCAGCAGGGCATTGCGTACGGCCACGAAGCCCTGCATGGCGGCGTAGTGGGTGAACTGCGGGCCGCCCAGTACGTCACCGCAGCCGAAGATGTGGCTCTGGTTGGTGCGCAAATAACCGTCCACCGGGAGGCCGCGCGGTCCGTACGCCACGCCCGCTTGCTCCAGCCCCAGGTTTTCCACGTTTGGCTTGCGTCCGGCCGCCACCAGGATGGCGTCGCCCTCCACGCGATCTGCGCCGGACACCACGGCCACGGTGTCGCCGTCCCGCTCGACCCGCCCGATCTCCGCGCCCAGGTGGAACTGGACGCCCTCGCTGCGCAGCACCTGGGCGATCGCCTCGGAGCAGTCAGCATCCGCCATGGTGAGCAGCCGGCGCGAGCGCTGGAACATGGTCACTTGCGAGCCCAGACGGCCAAACGCCTGCGCCATCTCCATGCCGATGGGCCCGGCGCCCACCACGAGGAGGCGCTCGGGTAGGGTCTGCAGATGGAACACGTCGTCGTAGGTGAGGAAGCCGGCCTCAGCAAGGCCCGGCACCGGCGGCACGGCCGCGCGGGAGCCGGTGCTGATGATGAAACGGCGTCCGCGAACGCGGCGCTCGCCAATCTGTAACGTATGCGGATCCAGGAAGCGGGCATCGCCAGTGAGGAGGTCCACGCCGTGCTCGCGCAGCACCTCCGGGCTCTCAAACTGGTACACGCGGTCGATCACGTCCTGAACGTGGCCGCTCACTCGGGCCATGTCCACCAGCGGCGCCGCGTCCGCCAGGCCAACGTTAGCGGCGTGGCGCATCTCGTGGGCCACCTTAGCCGTCTTGATGAGCGCCTTGCTGGGCACGCAGCCGGTGTACAGACAGTCGCCGCCAGGCCTGTAGCGCTCTGCCAGCGCCACCTTGATGCCGAGCTTGGCGGCGAACGTGGCGGCGGTCAATCCACCCGAGCCCGCGCCTATGACCACCAGGTCATACTCGGGCACCCCTGGCTCACTCATCCCGGCACCACCGCGCACGTCCCGGATCGCCGGAACCCCCGGAAACAACCCCACCCATCGATGCCACGCTTAGCTCCCTCGCACGGCCTGGGGATTTCTGGCTCCCGGCCTCACGACTAGTACGCGCATCAATGCTATCGCGGATGCGCGCGAAAGCTATTTCAAATCTGTCACCGGGCCTGGTACCGCCGAATAGCCGTGATGACACCCCAGGCCACCAGCCAGAGCGCGCCGAAGATGGAGAAGACCAGCAGCAGGTCGCTCAGGTTGTCCGCGTCCGCACGTGCGAACAGGAAGATCCGGCCGATGAACAGCAGGCCATACAGGACCGCGCCGACCTTAAACGCCAGCTTCAGCCGCTCGCGGGCGAAGAAGATGCCCAGCACCAGCAGGATCAGGCCGGCCGCGACGAGCGATGACCGCATCAGGCGGGTCCCCGCAGTCGATCGAACAGTCTGCCAGCGCCGTGGCCGCTCACATCCAGGATACGTGCGTTGGAGAAGTAGGGGAAGTCGTACTCCGTGATCTCGCCCGCCCGCTTGCCCGGGACGGGCAGCAGCCGGCAGGTCAGGGGCTTGTTCATGGCGACAGCCAGGGTGGCCACGTCCAGGGCGATGCCGGCTAGCTCAGCGGCGCTGGTGTCACCGGGCAGCGGCACCGTGTCCAGGCCGGTCCCGCACACAGCCGACCAGAGCAAGAGCTCCGGCCAGGTGAGCAGGCCCTGCCTGGAGCGAGCCGCCAGCACAGAATCCTCCAGCACCGGCAGCATCAGCCCGGAGAACCCCACCTTCTTGAACGGCAAGTCCTTGAGCAGTCGCGTCATGATGGCCGCGGCGCTGAGCGAGCCGGCCGCGCCCACCGCGTCTACGCCGATGTCCTCCAGGATGCCGGCCGAGCTCTCGTCGTCCGTCGGGAACGGGGCGGGCGTCAGGTCGGCGCCGCCGTAGGCGATGCCGTGCTCGGTGGCGAGCGACTCAGCAATGCTGTCGATCTCATTCAGTGGCGGCGCGAGCCGATCGAGCAGCGAGGCCGCGACATCATCCAGCGAGCCCGGGGTGGCGTAGGCCAGGCGGGCGAGATCCGCCGCCTGCAAACCCAGGGCGAAGCTCTGCTGGCCGCCGCCGTGATAGGCGGCCGGGAAGAATGGGATCCCACCGGGGCACTGGGCGATCGCGCCGAACCGGAAATTCCCAAAGCCATCCGCGGTCCGAGCCGCCAGAGCGGCGATGGCCGCGCCGGCCGCCTCTGCCGCGGGGCCGATGAGGCGTCCGCCGGCGGCCGTCTCGATGGACGCGGAGATGTTGCTCGTCGCGGCGATGACGTCGGGCACGGCGGCCGCGAGTGGCGCAGCGGCCGCGCCCAGGTGGCTCCAGCGGACTGGCCCGATCGAGACGAACGGCACGCCGGCGTCCGACGCGGCCGCGTCGATCTCGCGCGCGGCCTGGCGGAGCAGTCCAGGGTCGCCATCAGGGATGCGCTCGGCCAGCGGCGAGTAGGCGAGCCGCACGGTCTGGACCTCGTAGCCGGCCGCCTCGAATCGATCGGCCGCGGCGCGGGCAAAGTACGCGGCATCGGCGACGTCGCTCGCCGGGTCAGGCCAGCGGGCGTCCAGGCCGAGGGTGATGGCGCGGATCTTCATGAGATGTCCAGTGGGCGCGCGTGTGGTGAGAAGTCCGGGGAGCGCGGACACGCTCGGTCCAACCCCGCTCGCGGTTCCGCGAAGAGCCCAGCGGGGAAGAACCCCTCACCCCAACCCTCTCCCAAAGGGCGAGGGAGTCGAACGGAGAGGGTGTTGCAGTTTTAGCAGGTTGCATTTGCCCTTGAGGCCTGGCATTCGCGACGATAGCGAGGCTTCTAAGCCCTACCCACGCCACCCAACTGCTCGCTGGAGGTCCGCATGCGATTCGATCCCAAGCTCTCCGAGGATGAGATCCGCCAGACGCTGCTCGCCGAGGCCGCGTCCACCTGGGGACCGGATTCGGTTGAGGGCCTGCGGGCCAGCATCGAGACCACCGCCTGGGCCATCGCCACGCTCTCCCGCGAGCGACTGTCCACCAGCGATCCGGAGCCGTTCGGAGGTGTGCGATGACGGCGTTGCACGAGCTTGGGGTGATCGACGCCGCGGCCGCGCTGCGCGGCGGCCAGATCTCATCCGTGGAGTTGACGCGGGCACTTCTGGATCGCATCGGCCAACTAGAGCCGAGCCTCAAGGCCTGGGTGACGCTGGACGAGCAGGGCGCGCTGGCGCGCGCGGCGGCGGCGGATGCGCGGCGGGCGCTGGGCGGCAACCTGCCACCCTTGCTGGGCGTGCCCTACGGGCTGAAGGACATCTACCTCACCCAGACGATGCCCACCACGGCCGGCTTCGGTCCGCTGGCAGACTGGGTGGCCGGTCGGAACGCGAGCTGCGTGGACCGGCTGGCGGCGGCAGGAGCGGTGCTGGTGGGCAAGACGGTTACCACCCAGTTCGCCACCGCCGATCCGCCGCCAACCCGAAATCCGTGGAACGCTTCCCGCACACCGGGCGGCAGCAGCAGCGGGTCTGCCGCGGCGGTGGCAGCGAGGATGGTGCCCGCGGCCGTGGGCAGCCAGACGGGCGGGTCCATCCTGCGCCCGGCCGGCTACTGCGGCGTGGTGGGCATCAAGCCGTCCTACGGACTGGTCAGCAGGCGAGACGTTCTGCCGCTGGCCTGGACGCTGGACCATCCGGGCCCAATGGCCCGGAGCGTGGCTGATGCCGCGCTGATGCTGGAGGTCATGGCTGGCTACGACCCGGGCGATCCGGCGTCGCGCGCAGCCCCCGTGCCGGCACTGGCGGCGGCCGCTGCCCGACCGCGCAAGCCGCGATTAGGGCTGCTGACGGACGTGATGGAGCGGAGCCAGCCGGACGTGCGGGCCCACATCCAGTCCGCAGCGACGAAGCTCATCTCGGCCGGCGCGCTGGTTGAGGAGACCACACTTCCACGACCGTTCGACGTGTTCTTCGCGGTCCACCGACTGACCATGCAGAGCGAGGCAGCGGCGGTCCACCTGTTCGGCATCGCCGAACAGCGAGACCACTACAGCCCCCGGATCAGGTCTGAGGCGATGGTGGGGCAGCTCGTTCCCGCGCCGATCTACCTGCACTCGCAGCGCGTCCGACGTCAGTTGGTGGCGGCGATGGACGATCTGTTCGCCCAGTACGATGCGCTGCTCCTGCCCACGGCGTCCAACGTGGCGCCGGACCCGGACACCACGGGTGACATGTCGTTCCAGGCGCTGGCCTCGCTCATGGGCACGCCCGCGATCAGCCTGCCCAGCGGTCTGAACGCCGACGGACTACCGTTTGCAACGCAGCTCATAGCCGGGCGGTTCGAGGAGGCTCGGCTGATCGGAGCGGCGGCGTGGTGCGAGCAGGCACTGGCGTTCCGGGCGGCACCGCCGCTGGGCTGAGTCAACCCGCCAGCTAGAGACTCTCCTAGACAGGCATGTCGATGCTGTTCCAGAGGCAGGAGCACGCGTGGGTGCGATATGGCCGCCACGGCTCCGCGATCTCCTCCATCTGGCCCGGCGTAGGCATCTCCTCCAGCTCGTAGGCGCGCTTGATGGCCGTGCGGATACCCAGGTCGTCCACGGCCAGGATGTCTGGCCGACCCAGCGTGAACATGAGGAACATGTGGGCCGTCCAGCGGCCAATGCCCTTCACCTGGGTGAGCTGGGCGATGACGTCCGCCTCTTCCAGGCGCGGCAGACCATGGAGCTCCAGTTCGCCCGAATGAACCCGCGCGGCCAGATCCGTCACGTAGGTGGCCTTCTGGCGCGAGAGGCCACAGGCGCGGAGCTGCTCAAACTCCGCCGCGACCAGACCGGCCGGCGTCAGCTCACCGCCAGGCAGCACCGCCAGTACCTTGTTCAGAATGGCGGTGGCCGCCTTGCCCGACAACTGCTGGAAGATGATGGCACGGGCCAGCCGGCCGAAGTAGTCGGCTGGATCGAAGGGCCCCGCGACCGTGGGCGGGCCGCAGCGATCGATGATCGCGGCCATGATTGGGTCCCGGCGCAGATGGGTCACAACGTGGGACTCGACGGGCTGCTCGGGCATGCGCATCAGTCTACCCGAACACCCGTTCGATATGCACGCGGGCGCTCACGGGCGGGGCAGCTCCAGGATCAGCATCTCCAGGCCCAGGTCAGGCTCGGCGCGGCCGGTCTTGATGGACAGATCCACGTCCAGCAGCAACCGCAGCGCGGCCTCGAGCTGCTCCACACGGTACCGCTCAGCCTGGCGCGACAGCTTCTCCGCCACGAACGGGTGGACCCCAAGCGCCAGCCGGATGGACGACCCGGGCACCCCCTGGTCCAAAAGCTCGCGGGTCTGCACGAGCTGACGGAACGTGGCCGCGATCCGAGGCAGCACCGCCTCCGGCCGCTCGCCGCGCTGGATCAGTGACCTGAGATGGGTGAACGCGGGTCCGCGGCGCCCCTCCGCGATGGCATCCAGCAGTGCGAAGATGGTGACTTCAGGCGTGGAGGAGAGCAGCTCCACGTCCGCCACGGTGATCTGCTGACCGTCCGCGTAGGAGAGTAGCTTGGAGATCTCCTGGTCGATCAGCGCCAGCGCGTCCACACCGAGCATGCCTAGCTGCCGGGCGGCGGCGGCCTCGATCTTGCCGTCGCGCTGTCGGACCCGTTTTTCCACCCAACGGCCAAGATCCTGCGCGCGGGGCCGGTCATATCCTCGGACGTGAGCGCGCCCAGCGTGGATGCGCGCCTCCGCCGCCTCGGCATCAATCGTGTCCTCCACCAGCACCAGGGCCGTGGTCGGTGGCACGTGCTCCAGGTAGGCCAGGGCGGCCTCCAGCTCGCCGGCCGAATCGGGCGTGGCCTCAGAGCTCGCGGCGCGGCGGCCACGACGGCCGCGTGGGCGGTCCGTGCTGGCCAGTCGAGTCAGCAGCCCGTGGACGATCACCACGCGGCGGTCCGCCATGAAGGGGAGCGCGTCCGCGGCCGCGCGGACATCGGCCAGCGTGACGTCCGGGCCGGTGAGCTCGGTCAGGTTGTACTCGCCGGTGGTCTCTTCCAGGGCACGCCGCTTGAGCCCGCGGACCTGCTCGTCCCGAGTAAACGCGTCCGAACCGTGGAGCACGTAGATAAGCTGGGGTTTAGCGGCCACGATGCCGGATTCTAGCCGCCCTCCAGTCCGAGCGGTCGTCGATACAATCTCGGGGCGGAGGTGGCGGCATGGCAGACCGCGGCGCGCGGCCGGTGACCCTGATCGTGATCGACGGCTGGGGCATCGCTCCGCCCGGGCCCGGCAACGGTATCGCGCTGGCCCGCACACCGGTGATGGACCGCCTGGCCGCCACGTACCCGTACGCCACGGTCGAGGCGTCCGGCGAGTGGGTTGGCCTTCCGCCTGGGCAGATCGGCAACTCGGAAGTGGGGCACCTCAACATCGGCGCCGGTTACACCGTGCTTCAGGACCTGCCGCGGATCGACGACGCGATCGCCAGCGGGACGTTTGCCCAGAACCCGGCCATCCTGGGTGCCATCAAGCACGCCCGCGCCGGCCACCGCCTGCACGTGATGGGTCTCTACAGCGATGGCGGCGTGCACAGCCACGCCGCGCACTGTCGGGCCATCCTGGACCTCGCGCGGCAGCATGGTGTTGCCGACGTGCTGGTCCACCTCTTCCTGGATGGCCGCGATGTGCCGCCCAGACAGGCACTGACCGACGTCAAGGCGCTGGAGCAATACCTGGCAACCAACGGGGGTGCCCAGATCGCGACTGTGACCGGCCGCTACTACGCCATGGATCGCGACTCGCGGTGGGATCGGGTAGCGCTGGCGTACGCTGCCCTGTCACGCGGCGAGGCGGCCCGGGCCGTCACCGCCTCAGAGGCGGTGGCCGCGTCCTACGCGGCCGGCGCAGGCGACGAGTTCGTGAAACCGACCGTCATCGAGGGCGTGGACGGACGGATCCGATCCGCGGACGCGGTCATCTTCTACAACTTCCGCGCCGACCGCGCACGCCAGATCACGGCTGCGCTCGTCGATCCGGATTTCGCGGGATTCGAGCGCGATTCTCGACCGGAGGGATTGCACTTCGTAGCGTTCTCGGAGTACGACGCCGCGCTCAACGTGACCGCGATCGCGTTTCCGCCGATCCTGGTGGAGCAGCCTCTGGCGCGAGTGGTCGCGGACGCGGGGCTGCGCCAGCTTCACGTCGCGGAGACGGAAAAGTACGCGCACGTGACCTACTTTCTCAATGGGGGAAGAGAGGCAGCGTTTGAGGGGGAGGAGCGGGCGCTCATTCCTTCGCCGCGCGTCGCTACCTATGATCTGCAGCCGTCCATGGCCGCTGATGCCATCGCCGAGCGAGCCATCTCCGGCCTTGGGCAGGGATTCGATCTGATCGCTCTGAACTTTGCGAACCCGGACATGGTGGGCCACACTGGCGTGCTGCCGGCGACCATCGAGGCGGTGGAAGTGGTGGACGCCGCGATCGGCCGGGTGGTGGACGCCACGCTGGGGGCGGGCGGCGTGGCGATCGTCACGGCCGACCACGGCAACGCGGAGGAGATGATCGACGCCAGCGGTCAGCCTAAGACGGCGCACACCACGAACCCGGTCCCGCTGGTGGTGGCCGGGATAGACGGCGTGGGCTCGCTGGCGTCGGGTGGTCGGCTGTGCGACGTGGCGCTTACGACCCTGGACGTGCTGGGCCTGACGGCGCCGGCAGCGATGACCGGGCGTTCGCTGCTGGTGCGGCGTTAGGCAGAAGCACCATGGAAGCCCGCGGTACCACCCCAGCGGCTGCTGACGCGCAATCGCTCCACGACCCACGGCCGATCCTGCGATTGATCGTGCTCAGCGCCGTGCAGATGCTGCGGGGCAGCGGCGGGGCGGTCTCGCTGTGGAACGCCGAAGCACAGCAGCTCAGGGTGGAGGCCAGCTACCAGCTTGACCAGGCGGCGCTGGCCACGATCCACCCGCGCCTCGATAGTGCCATCCTGGAGCACCTCGGGGAGGTGGGCCACGCCGTGCAGGCGGTCTGGCTACACGGGGCCGAGCGACGCGGGCCGCGCGGCGCCGTGGAGCAGATCCTGGCGCTGCCGCTGAGCAATCAGGACGGTAGCCTGGTGGGCGTGATCTACGTGTTCCGCGATCGGTCAGCGCCGGGGTTCGAGGCGCGCGACCTGGAGCTTCTGGACCTGTTCGCGCGGCAGGCGGCGGCCGCGATCGCCCAGGCAAGCCTGGCGGCCGCGACAATCGCCGAAAAGAACCGTCTGGAAGCACTGCAGTCGTCGTTTGTCTCCATCGTGAGCCACGAGCTACAGACGCCGGTGGCCATCATCAAGGCGTACGCGGGGACCCTGTCGCGCCCGGACGCTGCGTGGAACGCGCAGACGGTGATCCGAGTGGCGCACACCATCGAGGAAGAGTGCGACCGGCTCCACCGATTGATCGCCAGCCTTCTTGACCTGTCCCGGATCCAGGCCGGGCGCGTGGCCATGACGGTGGGCCCGGTGGACCTGGTTGAGCTTGCCCAGGACGTGGCTGAGCGCAACGCGGCACGTTCGCAAAGCCACCACATCCAGACCAGCTTTCCTGCCGAGTTCCCGGTGATCCGCGGCGATCGCGAGAAGCTCCGCCAGGCGCTAGCGAATCTGGTGGACAACGCGCTCAAGTACTCGCCGGAGGGCGGCGTTATCGAGATCGGTGGTCGGGTGGAGCCGGGCAGCGTGGTAGTCACCGTCTCGGACCAGGGCATCGGCATCCCGCCGGAGGAGCACGAGCACGTCTTCGAGCGATTCCACCGGGTTGACACCCGCTTGAGCCGTGCCACGCAGGGTGCCGGGCTGGGCCTCTACATCTGCAAAGTGATCGTGGAGGCGCACGGCGGCCAGATCTGGGTGGAATCGAGCGACCAGCGTCAGGGGAGTACGTTTCATATTCGCCTCCCTCGATAGCGGGGTTGTGCGAAAATGCATCGCTGACGTCTCACAATTCCGCCGAAGGGGCAGTCCGCGTGTCCCCAAGGCGGGCCTCAATCTCGTTCATCGAGGGGAGGACATGCGAGGCTCAATCGAATGGTTGCCGAGGGGGACTCTGAGAGAGGTTGCTCCTTGCGCAACTGCCGCGGGCTCCGCCGGCGCCCCATCAATCAGTCGAAGAACCGACCACGGAGAGGCCGATGAGTGACCTGATCGATTTCGTAATCGAACGCGTACGGAATCTAGAGACCAACCTCAAGAGCCTCGAGTCGCAGCAGACCGAGCTGCAGATCGAGAATGCCCGGTTGCGCGACGCGCTGGTGGTGGCGCAGAACGACTCCGCCCGCTGGCAGGGCATCTGCAACCACCTCAACAGCGCGATCCAGTCCGTGATCGAGGACGCCCGCCGGCTGGGCACGGAGCCAACGCCGCGCATTGCGGCCGCGGCCACCCTGCAGATCCCGGAGCCAACACCGGCCGCGCCGGCCGAATCGCCGCAGGTGGCACCGCCCCGACGGTCGATCGCGGAACCACCCAGACTTGCCATTGCCGAGCCCGTGGCGCCCCCGCCGCCGCCAGTTGCCCCCCCACCCCCGCCACCAGCGGCCGTCCCCGCCCCACCTCCCGTCGTGGTGACCGTCGCGGAGCCTTCCGATGAGCGGCCAGCCGCTCCAGCGCGAGTCGACCTTCACCCGGATGATGAAGCGCCGGCTCTAGTGGCCTCAGTCGTGCCCGCGGCGAGCGAGCCTGTCACGCCCGTCGCGACCGCCGCGACGACCGCCACCGTCGTGCCCGAGGCAGAGCCGGTCGCGCCGACGCCATCCTGGGCGCAGCGACGGCCCTGGCGCCGTGCCGAAGACGAGGCCCCGCGCCCGTCCGCCGCGGCAGCGCCGGAGGCCGCCGATGACGACGCCGACGACGAGGGCCGGTCCACGGCCGTGGCGAAGGCCGCCGAAGAACCGAAGGTGGAGGCTCACCCCACGCTGTTCGTGCCCCGAGCGACCGTGCCCACCACCGCGCCTGCTGAGGAGCCGGCCGAGATCGAAGAGAAGATCGAGGCGGCTCGCGACGCCAAGGCCGAAGCCGAGACCGACGCAGACGACGACGCTTCAGAGGCCATCGCGGAGGCGGAAGACGACGAGTCAGAGACGACCGGGTTGGCCGAAGAAGATGACACGGTAGCGGACGAGGACGACGACGATGCGCCCACCCTGATGGCTCCGCCGAGCCACATCGTGGAGCCCGCCCCGGCGTACCCGGAGGTGCCGCGTGAGCGGCTTGCTCGGGTTGTCGGACAGGCTGCCAGCGCGGAGGCTGTGACGGCGTTCCGTCGCCCCACCGAGCCGTCCACACCGGTGACGGACAGACTCGCCACGGCGACTCCGGCAGACTCAACGTCCGGCCCCGGCACGGTCAGCCGCCCGGCCCCACCAACATCGCTGCCCGCCGTGAAGGGTGACGCGGGCCAGGCATTGGCTGGCGGAGCCGTCGTGGAGGTGGTTGCCCAACCATTCGCCAGCTTCTCCGCCCTGCGTCAGTTCGTGGATTCCGTGCGGGCGCTGCCGCCGGTGCGCAACGTGCGGCTCCGCCAGTTCGACAAGGGCACTCTCCAGCTTCGGGTGGAGCACAGTGGCGAGGGCGACCTGCCGAAGCTGCTGGGCTCCATGCCTGACTTCCCAGGTGAAGTGCAGCCGGAAGGTGACGCGCGCCTCCTGGTGACGCTGGCCGAGAACGCGGGAGTACCGCAAGGGTAGAACGCCTCCCGGGCAGGTCCGCTCCGTCTGCAGGAAAAACGCCCTCACCCCTCACCTTCTCCCGCTGGGAGGGGGAACGGGTGAGGGTTTTTTTGCGACGATCTAGCTGACACCGTCTCTACGCCGCGCCGAATCTCGTTTATCTAGTGCGGATCGGCGCGGCCGCCTAGCTATGCTGGTGGCCTCCGTCGGACGCTCAGGGAAGCTCGGGGCCCACGACGGTCCCGGGGTAGACGACGGAGCGGATTTGAACAGACCACCCACATCCACCTTCGCGCGGGTCTCGCGGACCCTGGTCGCGATCCTGGTGGCGGTAACCTCGATCATCTCGGCGGCTGGCGCGGCATTGGCGGCCGGCGCACACCAGGCCGCACAGCCCGCTACGCCCAGCGAAGACCTCTCACTACGCGCCCTGGGGATGGGCGAGATCGTGGCGCGCGGCATCCGGCCGCGCGTCGAGCTCTTCTTCCCTGGCCCGGGCGACCGCGAGATCCTGGCCAACGGCACCATGCTGCACCTGACCTTCGATCGATCGGATCTGCTGGTGCCCCAGAAGAGCGCCATCTCCGTCCGCTGGAACGACCGACCCATCTACGACGAAGCGTATGGCCCAGCCAACCTGCAGCGCGTGAGCCGCGACATCCCGGTGCCAGGCGCGCTGATCGAGCCAGACACCAACCGCGTGACCATCTTGATCGGGCAGCACGTCCCTGACGACCTCTGCCCGGACAACGACCACCCCGCGCTGCACACCACCATCGGGCAGGACACGAGCATTCGCTACGCCCTGGGCGCGGGACTGCGCCCGAACGCCCCCGGACCTGAGCTGTCCAAGTACCCGGGGCTGCTCCTTCGGCAGACGGGCGCCGCCCCCACGCCCATCTCGATCGTCGTGCCGGACGCGGCGACGGCCCAGGAGCTCGAGGCGGCGGCCAGCGTGGCCGCGCAGATCGGGCGCGCGGCCGTTCAGAATCGCATAGACGTGAGGCTCGTGACCGACAGCGAGCGCTCCGCGGCGGCTTCCGCCGGCCACCTGGTAGCCATCGGCTCGCCGGAGCGCAACACCATCGTGCGACACATGCTGGAGGGCGGCCAGATCGGCGCCCGCGCCGCGAGCGACGGGCTCACTGACATGGAGGGTCGCCTCATCGCCGCCGACGACGGCGTCGTTGGCCTCAGCCGCTCACCCTGGGCGCCTGGCAAATACATCGCCACGGCCACCGGCTGGACGCCGGCTGCGGTCCAGAAGAGCGCCTCCGTCCTGTCAAGCACTATCGCCCCCAGGCTGTTGCTGGGCTCCTACGCAACCGTCCAGGACGTCCGCGCCCTGACGGCCTCCGTGGTTGACGAGCGCGAAGCGATCGTTCAGGAGAACGGGTTCGTCACCGAGCCGTTCCGGGCCTGGGGCAAGGGCGATGAGGCGTTCCGGGGCGTCACCCAGGGCGGTGCCAGCACCACACTGTGGTTCGACGCGTCGCCGCTGCCAGGGGGGACCCACGGCTATCTGGATCTGGTGTACAGCGCCTCGCCGATTATGGATCGCAACCGCTCGTCCATTACGGTGACGCTGAATGAGACGCCGATCTCAGGCGTCTCCTTCCGTGACTCCGACGGTGGCCGCCAGACTGCCCGAATAGAGCTGCCATTCGGCGCACTGCGTCCGGGCGTGAATCAGCTCACGCTCCAGGCCTCGCTTTACACCCGCGCGGCCCAGGACTGGTGCAGCCAGACCGGGGACGAGCAGGCGTGGATGACCATCGACTCTGACTCGAGCCTGACGTTGCCACCGACCAACCTGAAGGGCCCGTTCGGGCTCAACACCTGGCCGTACCCGTTCCTGATGGGCGGAAGGACCGACAACGCACTGATCGTGGTGCCGGACGATCTGGGCCAGGCGACCTACGCGACCGAGATCGCGGCGGAGATCGGCCGCTTCGTACGCGCAGAGCCGGCCCGGCTCCAGATCATCCGCCAGTCCGAGCTCAGCGAGGCTCAGCGCGCGGCGAACCACCTCATCGTGTACAGCCCGCCGGGGCCCAACCCGCTGCTGTCGCGGCTGGATCCATCTCTGTTCGTTCGGTTCAAGGACCAGGGCCGCGAGGTGTTCGACGGGCCGGATCAGCTCATGAGCGCACGAGACCGCGGTGTGGTGGGCGTGATCCAGGTGATCCGCTCGCCGTTCAACCCGGAGCGCGCCGTCTCCGTGTTCTCTGCGACCGACACCTCGGCCATGCCGTGGACCATCGCGGCGGTGCGGCGCGGCAAGCTGGCCGGCAACGTGCTGGTAGCGCAGGCACCGTCAGCCGGCGACCCAGCGGATGCGCCGCGCACGACCACGTTTAGCCTGGGCAGCGAGGAAGCGAAGAAGCAGGCAGAGATCACGCGGGCTGGCAAGGGGGCGCTAGGCGGCCAGATCCCCATGCTGGCAGCCGGCGCCGCGGCGCTGGGCGTGGTGGTGCTGCTGGTGGTGATGGCGCTCACGAACGTCCGCGCACGACGAGCCCGGCGACTGGCGATCAGCATGCAAGCGACCGGCGGCATCGCGCCGGGACTGACACCCGGGAGGTAGCCCATCATGACCGACGCTCGAATCTGGTCCAACCGACTCCCGTCCGCCCTCTTCGGAGTCTGGCTGGTAGCGGCCGGTGCGACGCTGAGCGGCGTCCCGGCCCTCGAGGTCCGCGTGCTGGGCTTTGCCCTGCTGGGCCTGGTGGTCATGGCCGGGCTGGCACGGCCGTTCCCGGGGGCGGGTCTCATCACTGGCCTCATCGCCGGGACAACCCACGGCGTGCTGGTCTCCTTCGGCGCGGCATCCGCGGTGGATCGCGGAGCATTGGGCCTCTCCGTTGCCACGCTAATCCTGACCGGCCTGGCCACCAGCTTTCTGTCGCGCAGCCTCACGCGCATCGAGCGGGAGCGCGAGGATACGGAGGCCCTGATCGATCAGCTCACGCTACGCGAGCACCTGGGCCTGGTGCGCGAGGGGCCAATGCGCAGCTTTGTCCAGGATGAGCTGGCGCGGGCCCGCCGGTACCAGCACCACGTGGCTGTGGCGGTGTTTGGCCCGGCCGACTGGGATGGACTGGTGGCCGAGCGCGGCGAGATGCAGGCCGAGAGCGTGCTGATGGCACTCGCCGACCTGCTCCAGCACGTGGTGCGCGACGTGGACCGCGTCGGCCGTCGCGGGACCCGCCAGTTCTCGTTGCTACTGCCGGAGACGGACGAGGAGGGCGCAGACACCGTAGTGGAGAAGGTCCGACGGATCGCCGCCGCCCAGCTAGGGCTGGAGGTCAGCGCCGGCGTGGCCGTGTTCCCAGAGGACGCCCTGACCGCGGACGACCTGTTCCGTAGGGCGCTTGCCGCGCTGGAGCCTTCGGCAACGCCCGCGCCCGCGGTGGGCGCACTTCAACTGGTGAGCTGACCGAAGCCCACCCTTCCCCGGGCGGTATCATCACAGCGGCGCCGCGCACCGCCGGCGCCCCCCGTCAATGCTCCCAGCCCAACGACGCAAGAAGATCCTGCTGGTGGACGACGAGCCGCGTATTCTGGACGCGGTTCGGCTGAACCTGGAGATCGAAGGCTTCGAGATCTCCCTGGCCAACAACGGGGTGGAGGCGCTGGAGAAGGTCCGCACGGTGCTGCCGGATCTGGTGGTGCTGGACGTGATGATGCCGGAGCTAGACGGCTACGACACGCTCCGCGAGCTTCGGACATTCTCGACGGTTCCGGTGATCATGCTGACCGTGAAAGCGGACGAGCGCGACGTTGCCCGCGGCCTGGAGCTAGGCGCGGACGACTACGTGGCCAAGCCCTTCAGCCAGATGGTGCTGGTGGCCCGGATCCGCGCCGTCCTGCGGCGGGCCGAGATGCCGCCCGTTGCCGCGCGATCGGCGATCCAGGTGGATGATCGGCTGAGTGTGGACTTCGAACGCCGAGAGGTGACGGTGGACGGCAGCCCCGTACAGCTCCGCCCTACCGAGTTCCGGCTGCTTTACCACCTGGTCAACAACCCGGGCGTGGTGCTGTCCCAGGAGACGCTGCTGTCGCGGGTGTGGGGCTCCGAGTACCGCGACGCCAGCCACTACTTGCGGCTTTACGTCAACTATCTACGCCAGAAGATCGAGCGCGACCCGGCCAGCCCGAAGTACATCCTCACCGAGCGCGGAGTGGGCTACCGGTTCTTCGACTACACGCGGGCAGCCTAGGGCGTCGGCGCGTGCCGACGCCCTGGCGTCGGCTACAAGTCGGTGGTCTTCTCGATCACCGACTGGTCCAGATCGATCCCTAGTCCCGGCCAGGGCGGCAGCGGGATGGAGCCGTTCTCTGGGTTGATCTTGTTCTTGATGAAGTGCTGGGCGCGCGGCTGCGAGCGCAGCAGGAACTCTGCCATGGGGCAGGTGCCGGGCGGCTGCGACGCGATCACATTGGCCGCTGCGTAGACGGAGTGCCCGTGAGGCACGACCGGGCGGCCGTAGGTGGACGTGAGCGTGCAGATCTTGACCAGCTCCGTGATGCCACCGCACCAGTCGGGGTCGGCCTGGATCACGTCGATCGCGTCAGCCTGCAGGAGCTGGAGGAAACCCCAGCGGGTGTACTCGTGCTCGCCGGTGGCCACGGGCACGCGAGAGGTGCGGCGGATCAGCGCGAAGTCATTGATACGGTCGGCCGGGACCATCTCCTCCACCCATCGCGGGTGGTACTGCTCGATGCGCTCGAGCATACGGATAGCGTAGGTCAGATCCCAGCCCATCCAGCAGTCGAACATGATCTCGATGTGGGGCCCCACCGCCTCGCGAACCAGGCGCACCAGCTCCACGTTCTTCTCGAGCCCTTCGAGTCCGGAGGCCGGCCCGTACCGGAAGAACCACTTCTCTGCCTTGAAGCCGCGCGCCACCATCTCCTTGGCGCGCTGCGTAACGAGGTCCGGCTCCAGGGAGTGGCCCAGCATGGAAGCGTAGCAATCGATGCGGTCACGGGTGGGCCCACCGAGCAGGCGGTACACGGGAACGCCGGCCATCTTGCCGCGGAGGTCCCAGAGAGCGTTGTCCACCGCGCTGATGGCCATCATCTCGTAGCCCTTCCGGGAGTGACGATCTGATCGATACATCACGTCCCAGATCCGCTCGTAGGCCAGCGGGTCCTGGCCGACGACGTGGGCCGCCAGCTTGTGCTTGATGATGGGGGCGGTCTCGTGGAAGATGGGGCCGAACAGCCCGGTGGCGCCATCGTCGGTGGCCACCTCGACGAACGTCTCAGAGAGGCTGGTGGCCGTGTTGCGGGCCGGTGGCCTGGCGGCCATCTCCGGATAGATGTCCAGCATGCCCACCTGCCGCTCCTCGGGCGGGTTGGGCTGGATGGGGCCGGTGACCTCGAAGCAACGAACGCTGGCGATCTTCGACATGGGCGGTCCTTCTAGCTGATCTCGCGGACGAGTGTAGACAACTCGGCTGTGCCGCCAGAGTCCGGGGCCAGGCGTGAGCGAGATTCAGCGGCGGTTCTTACGCAGCCAGGAACGCGACGACCCGCTCACGCGAGACCCACGGAAGTCCTTCGAGAAAATCGTCGATCGTCTCGCCGCCCTCGAGGTAGTCCAGCAAAGTCTGCACCCGCACACGGGTCCCATCGAATACCGGTGTCCCGCCGATGACCTCAGGATCACAAGTCACCACGCGTCCGTCCAGCCACTCAGGTTAGCTCCGACCTGCGCATCCGCGCAATCCCGTGTCGGGATGTAGCTGCGATGTGCCTGCACGCGTCGTCTGCTTCGTGCGTGTCCATCGTGATCGCGGATACTCCTTCGGCCGAGGGGCGACGGGGGCGAGGCGGTGATGGGTATTTCCAGGGCGGCGATCGCGGCGCGGCTGCCTGTGTTCTACGGCTGGGTGGTCGTGGCGGTGGCGTTCGTCACGATGGCGCTGGGGGTCAACGCGCGCACAGCGTTCTCGCTCATCTTCCTGCCGATCCTTGACGAGTTCGGCTGGGAACGCGGCGTCACGGCCGGGGCGTTCTCCTTCGGATTCGTGGCGTCGGCGATCCTCAGCCCCTTGCTCGGCCAGCTCATGGATCGGCGCGGCCCGCGCGTGGTCATCGAGCTTGGCGTGCTGCTGGCGACGTTGGGCCTGGCCCTGGCGCCGCTCGCGAGCGAGCCCTGGCACCTGTACGTGACGCTGGGAATGATGGTGGGTGGCGGCGGTGTCTGCCTGGGCTACACCGGACAGTCGCTCTTCCTTCCCCACTGGTTCGTGCGCCAGCGCGGATTGGCGATGGGCGTGGCGTTCTCGGGCGTGGGCGCGGGGTCGGTGTTGCTCTTGCCGTGGCTGCAGGGGCTCATCGAGACGGGAGGCTGGCGAACGGCCTGCTGGAGCCTGGCCATCCTGGTGGTAGCGGTGCTGGGCCCGCTGAACCTGCTGCTGTGCGGGAGGCCGTCCGAGCTTGGGCTGGCGCCGGACGGTGACGCCTCAACCGATACCTTGGACGGTGGCACCGCCGCATCGAATGTGATGGACGCGGCCTGGGTGGCGGTGGAGTGGACACTGGCGCGGGCGGTGCGCACGGCGCGGTTCTGGTGGATCGCCGCGGGCTACTTCTGCGGCCTGTACGCCTGGTACGCGGTGCAGGTGCACCAGACGAAGTACCTGGTGGAAGTGGGCTTCAGCAGCGCGGAAGCGGCGTGGGCGCTTGGCCTGGTGAGCCTGATGGGCATCCCCGGCCAGATCGGTCTGGGGCACCTGTCCGACCGAATCGGCCGCGAGCACGTGTGGGCCATTGGCAGCCTGGGGTTCGCGCTCTGCTACGTGCTACTGCTCTTACTGGCGGCGGCACCAAGCCGGCCACTGCTGTACGCGATGGTGGCGGTCCAGGGCACGCTCGGCTACAGCATGAGCTCGGTGTTCGGCGCGATACCGGCGGAGATCTTCGCCGGCCGCCGCTACGGCAGCATCTTCGGCATGCTCATCCTGTCCTCGGTGTCCGGCGCGGCCGTGGGTCCCTGGGTCACGGGTGCGCTGTACGACCGCTGGGGCAGCTACACACCCAGCTTCGTCGTCGCGCTCGCCTGCTGTGCAGTCTCGGCCGCGGCGGTGTGGCAGGCGTCACCGCGTAAGGTCCGCGCTGTCGCCGGACGTGCCCGGTCGCGGTGACCGAAGCATCCAGTGGACATCCGCGGGGCCGTCGAGACTACGGCGGTCCCAGGTGCGTTGGTCAAACCGACGGGGCGTGTGGCGAGACAACCGCCGGCGCACGGCGGCGAGGCAGAAGCGTGAAGAGAACCAAGGCGGCTGCCGCGGCCGTAAGGGCGGTGCCCAGCCGTAGGGAGAGCGGGTCGAAGGTCCACTCCACCGTATGGGACCCGGGGCCCACGCGGACGCCGCGGAACAGGAAGTTGGCAATGTACGTGTGCGCGGGGGCGCCGTCCAGCGTGGCTCGCCAGCCGCGATGGTACGCATCCAGTAGTACCAGCAGCCCGCCTGGGCCGTCTGGCACGTGGATGCGTACGCGGTCCGTCCCCAGGTCGTCCACGGTGGCTGCTCGCTCTGGCGCGGTGCGCGTGGCGCCAGCGACGCGGCCGGGGGCGGGGGGCGCACCGTCCACGGGCGGGCCTTCCTCGATGATGGCCTGGCCACTCGCGTCGAACGGGCGGGCGGTGAGGGTGGCCAGCGCGGAGAGCTCGTTCCGCGCCCGCCGCTCGATGGCCTGGGGTACCACGTAGGCGCGGGGGAACGCGCCGTGGTTCCTCGCAACCAGCAACCCATCGACGCGCGTCACCGGCTCCAGATCCTCGCGATCACGCGTGAACAGCGAATGGACCGTCCCATCCGCCCTCACCAACCCCAGGCCAAACACGCGGGTCTGCCCCTTCGGCGCGACCTGCTCGAGCTCCACACGGGCAACCGGAGAGCTTCCGAGGGGCAGAACGGCCTCGTACACGTTGGCACGCGCCGGCAGGCCGGCCGGATCGAAGTCCGGCACCGTGGCGACCACCGGCGGCCGCGCGTGCCTAACGTACGGCCGCACGTCCGGACGATCGTACGCGTTCTCAGCCACGTCCGTGCCCACGGCGACATCAACCACCTGGCGGCCGCCCGATGGGTCCACCAGGGCGATCCGCAACGCCACAGCCCCATCGCCGATCTCTGCGCCGTCGATGAGGGTGGCCAGCACGCGGACCTGGCTGAACGTCTCGCCCGGAGCGCGGAACGCCACCCGGCCGTTGAGATTCCCCAGCGTGCCATTGAAGAGCGCGCTGTACGGTCGGTATGCCACGCCGTCCAACACCACCACGTCGGTCGGCGGATCGGCCATGACCAGGTACTGGATGCCCCAGAGGTTGAGCGTGGCGTTCTTGTCGCGAGCGACGTTCGACCACAGCTCGAAGTGGCGCTGGGTCTCCAGCGAGCTGTATCCGGAGACGGTTGAGGCCCCGCCGTAGAGCAGCCGATTCGGCTCGAGCACGCCGCCCGTCTGGGTCAGGGAAGCATCGGGCAGGACCCTCGCACCGCGCGCCGTCGCGGCCACGGTGGTCGTGACGGAGGACGGGGCCACCAGCGCGTCAATCGAGCCTATCGGATGGAACTGTCGGCCGAACGAGAGCAGATCCACGGCCGTCAGCAGCAAGAGCAACAGGCCGCTGGTCATCGCACGACCGGGCCACAGTGGGCGAGCGATCAGAGTCACGCCCGCGATCGCAAGTAACCCCACGCTCCAGAGCACCTCGGCACGCCAGGGATCGACCGCTCGGGTCAAGAAGTCGTAGAACATGGGCCCATTGAGCCAGCCGTGCTCGTGCGGCACGGCGATGTAGCGCTCGTCAATAAGCTGTTTCCAGCGCACCGGGTCCGCCACCAGCCGCGAACGGAAGCCGAACACAAGCCACCACAGCGCAACCGCGCCCACCATCAGGAGGCCACCGCCGGCGATGGCACCGAGCGTCTTGGCGCGGTGCAGCGCCCACTCCGCACCAAGCGCCGCGAGGCCAGCCAGCCCGAACACTACCAGATACGCGTAGCGCCCGGGCGCCCGCAAAGAGGAGAAGCCGGGCAGCTTCCAGAGCGCCTCGTGCAGGTTCAGGGGCGACTGATCCGCCAGGCCCACGAACAGCGCTAGGATGGCCAGCAGTCCAAAGTAGACCGCCGTGCGCCTGCGGGTGAACAGTAAGCCGAGGCCGGCCAGTCCCAATGGCGCCATCCCCACGTAGAGGAATGACTCCCACTGCTGCCAGAGCATGGCGTAGCGCCCGTCCTCCATCCGGAAGATGTAGGGAAACGCCACGGTGGCCAGGTTCTGCCAGCGGAGCGGCCAGGTACTTGCGAGGTCGTAGCCCAGGCCGGGTCCCCGGTAGGACATTCGACCGAGCTCGAGCAGCGGCAACCACTGCACCGCTGAGGCAGCCGCGCCGATGGCGGCGACCAGGCCGGGCGCCCAGACCAGGAGAAGCAACCGCTCAGCCGGTGGCCCAGGCACTGGGCCAAGAGCGAGGCGAACCGTCGTGAACAGGGCCAGCGCCAGCAGCGTCATGGCCACCGCCTGGATGTGCAGCCCCAACGCGGCCATGGCCAGCGCCAGACCCCCCAGGGCCAGCCAGCGCTGGCGGGACCAGCCGGTGACCTGAAAGGCCCGCTCCAGGCACAAAAGCACCAGCGGCAGCCAGATGGCGCTACGCACCACGTTTTCGTGGTGAAGCTGGGCCACCAGGAAACTGCCGTAGCCAAACGTCAGCCCGCCCACAAACGGCCCGAAGCCGCCGATCCCCAGCACGCGTAGGAAGGCCCACATGAAGGAGGCCGCCAACACGAGATGGACCCAGCGGAGGACGATGGTGGCATAGGTCGGCGAGGCCAGCGGGAGCACGAGCAGGTTGAGCGGGTAGAGCATGCCGATCTCCCCATCGGCAAACAGCGGGTAGCCGCCGAACATCAGTGGCATCCACAATGGCAGGCTCCCGCCCCTAAGCTGCTCGGCGAACCAGCGGGTCAGCGGCTCGTAGAACAGGAAGGTATCGCGCTCGTAGAAGGACGCGCCCGCGAGGCCCTCGCGGAACAGGATCAGGGAGCAGAGCGCATAGGCTGGGACCGGGAGGAGCAGGCCGGCTCGTGACATCGCCTACAGAGCGATACCCGTGTCTGCCCGCGCGTCCCAACCCTGGACCCGACGGGCGAGACCAAAGATGGAAAGGCCCCAGGCCAGACCGGGTCCGGCGGCGATGCGCGCCTCTGCCCCCACGAGGTCGGTCAGCAAGCGATTGATAGGTCCCGGCGGCTGCCACAGGTCCTGGACGGCCGCGCTGGTGCCACGCCGCTCCAATAGGCGCTTCACCGGCGCTAGCGGGAAGAGCAGCGAGTTGGCGTAGGTGGTGTGCTCCACGCGGAACCCGGCGTCCTGCAGCTTGAGCGTGAGCTCGCCGCGAGTGTAACGGTGCCGCGTATGCACGGCCACGTCATGGGCGCCGCGGAGCCAGTTGTAGGCGGGAAGGCGGATGAGCAGCAGGCCGCCCGGCCGAACCACGCGGAGAAGCTCAGAAAACGCGCGGGCATCGCTGGAGACGCCCAGGTGATACAGCACGTCAAAGCTCGTCACGATGTCAAAGCTGGCGTCCGCAAAGGGCAGGTCCGTGACCGACCCGCGGATTAGCCGGGACATCCCGCGCTCGCGCGCGAAGGTCAGTGCATCGGCCATCAGATCCACGCCGGTGACGCGACCCCAGCGCTCCAGGAAGCGGCTGGTCCCGCCGGAGCCGCAGCCAGCGTCAAGGATGTCTGCTACGCCAGCCTCGCGCGCGTGCTCGCGAGCGAGGTTCTGGATCGTGGTGGAGTCCAGCAGTGCCGCGGTGATGCGCCGCATCCCCGCATACCACCAGTGGCGCTCCTCCTGGCGGAACATGAGCTCATACTGCTCGCGCTCCACAGCTAGGCCTGCGCCCCCGGGTCGAGCATTCCCAACGCCAGCGCCCCCCGCCGCCGCGCCCTACTGGCGCGGGGCATCACCGGGCGGCGACCGCAACCGACCTGGCCGCTTCCGATACCGCGCCGGCCACGCGGGCAGCATCCGCCAGCGTGAGCTCTGGGAAGACCGGCAGCGACAGCACGGTCCCACACAGCCGCTCGGTGTTGGGCAGCGAGCCCGGGCCATCGCCGTACGACTGGTATGCCTGCTGCAGGTGGGTGGCCAGAGGATAGTGGAGATCCGTGCTGATGCCCTGGTCCGCCAAAGCCGCCTTGATCCGATCGCGACCGGGGCTCTCCACCACGTACAGGTGATACACAGGCTCGGCCCACGGGGCGGTAGGCGGCGCGACGACACCGTCGATCGTCGCGGTGTAGGCTCGCGCGATGGCCCGCCGCTCCTCGTTGCCCTCATCCAGGTGCCGCAGCAGCACGCGCAGGATTGCGGCCTGCAGCTCGTCCAGCCGTGAGTTGAAGCCGTGACTTTCACTGACGTACCGGGTGCGCCAGCCATAGCCGCGCAGCATCCGTGCACGGTCGGCGATATCGGCGTCGTTCGTCACGACGCAGCCGCCGTCGCCGTAGGCTCCCAGATTCTTGGTGGGATAAAAGCTGAAACCGGCGGCGTCGCCCAAGCCGCCTACGCGGCGCCCTTTGTAGCGGGCGCCGTGAGCCTGGGCACAGTCCTCGATCAACTTGATGCCGCGCGGCCGGGTGACGGCGAGAATGGCATCCACGTCAACCGGATGCCCGTACAGATGGACGGCGACGACGGCGCGCGTACGGCTGGTGATGGCAGCCGCCAGAGCCGCCGGATCCAGGTTTCTGGTGGCGGGGTCCACGTCGGCGAAGCGCGGAGTGGCGCCGGCTTCTACGATGGCGGCGATTGGCGGCACGCCAGCGTTCGCCACCGTGATGACCTCATCTCCAGGCCGCACGCCACACGCGACCAGCGCGATCCGCAACGCATCCGTGCCGTTGGCGACACCCACAGCATGCTGGGACTCGCAATACGCGGCGAACTCCTGCTCGAACGCGGCGTGCTCCGGTCCGTGGATGAACCTGCCGCTGGCCAGCACTCGCGCGATCGCCGCGTCTACGTCAGGCTTGAGGCGATCGTAGCGTTGGCGCGCGTCGAACATGGGCACCGTGGTGGTCATGCAGGGCTCCCAACGGGCGCCGTGGCGGGCGCGTTCCAATACTGCTCGCGGTTGGCGCGGTAGAACGCGATGGTGCGCTCCAGACCATCCTGCAGCGCCACCCGCGGCTGCCAGCCCAGAGCGCGCTGGATCTTGGTGAAGTCGGAGTAGAAGCTGCCGATATCGATGGCCTTCTTGTCCTCGGGGAACGGCACCAGCCTGTAAGAGCCGTCGCCGGCCGCCTCGATCAGCGTCTCCACGATGCTGCGCAGGCTGAGCGGCTCCGGGCCGCCAAGGTTGAATACCTGCCCATTCGCCACGTCCGAGGCCCCGGCCAACAGGAAGGCCTCCACCACGTCATCCACGTACATCATGTCGCGTAGCTGGGTGCCATCGCCGAAGATCTGGATCTCCTCGCTGTCCAGGACCTGGCGGATCATCCAGCCCAGGAACGTCTGGCGATTGTTGCGGACCAGCATCCGAGGCCCGTAGGTATTCGACAGCCGTAGCGAGCACGCCCTTAGGCCGTACACGTTGTTGTAGAGGATGTGGTACCACTCACCCGCCATCTTGTTGATGCCGTTCACGTCCGTGGGGTGGAGCAAATGCTTCTCATCCACGGGCAGATAGTCTGGCCGGCCGTAGAACTGCCGCGTGCTGGCAAAGACGATCTTGACGCGCGGATTGTGGTGCCGGCATGCCTCCAGCAGCGAAAGCTGGGCCCGGCAGTTGATATCAAGGTCCGTGAACGGGTCGCGCATGCTGTCTATGTGCGAAAGCTGCCCGGCCAGGTTGAAGATCAGATCCTGACCCTGGACCAGTCGCTCCATGGCCAGTGCGTCGCGCACGTCCACGTCCCGCGTGGACAGGCGATCCTGGATCTCCACGATGTTGAAGGGGTTGGCACCGGTCTCCGGCACGCGTGAGTCCACGATGAGGACGTTCGCGCCCAGGTCCACCAGCCGTGCGGCCAGGTTGGAGCCAATGAACCCCAGCCCCCCGGTGACCATGACCCGCTTGCCCTCGTAGTGGCGATCGGCCCGGTACGGCACCGCTACACCATCCCCGCGGAGAGCCTGCGCGAACGGAACGCGCGCAACCCGACGAGCGGTACCCACAACTTGAGCAGGTCAACGCCCACCTTGCCGACTCGGCGAAAATTGAAAAACTGCGACTTCCCGTACGCCCGGTGGTAATGGTGCACCGGCACCTCGTGGATGCGGAAGCCAGCCTGCTCGATCTTGGTCATCATCTCCACGCAGATCACGCCGCTGTCCTGAGTCAACTGAACGGTATCGAACACGCGCCGGCGGATCAGCCTGAAGTCACAGTCTACGTCGCGAACGTGGAGGCGGAACATGGTCTTGACTGTCCAGTGGTAGACCTTGCCGATGACGACCCGTTCGAGCGGATCGGAACGCTGAATTTTGTAGCCCTGGACCATGTCAATCTCGTCGCGCATGCTCTCCACGAGCAAACGAAACTCGCGCGGGTCGTACTGGGCATCGCCGTCCGTATAGCAGACGAGGTCCTTCGTGGCGTTGGCGAATCCGCTGCGCAGGGCGCCACCGTAGCCGCGATTCTTGACGTGGGTGACCACGCGCAAGTTGGGGTAACGGGTTTGGAGGTCGGCCAGGATCTCGCCAGTGTGGTCCGGACTGCCGTCATTGACCACGATGACTTCGTAATCGTCAGTCAGATTCCGCAGCGTGGCATCTGCCGCAACCACCATGCTCGCGATCGTACCGGCGTCGTTGTAGGCGGGGAAAAACGCACTGATCGAGGGCGGCAGGGAGGGCTCCGTTCGGATGGCGAGGCGCTACTTTTCAGCCCCGCGCGTTAATCATGGTACGGCTCGGAGGATACCAGAGCCGGTTTCACCAGACCAAAGCAGCGGCGAGCACCGCCAGACGATGTTACACTTGATGCTTCTCTTTGGAGTCGCCCGGCAACCCCTGATGGCATGGATAGCGTAACCAGTGGCTGTGTCTGAGCGAGATTACTACCGAATCCTGGACGTTGAACCGTCCGCCACGCCGGAGCAGGTGCGCAGCGCCTTCCGTCGGGCGGCCATGGAGCACCACCCAGACCGGAACCCAGGCGATCCGGAGGCGGCGCAGCGGTTCCGCACGGTGGTGGAGGCCTACCAGGTGCTGGGTGACCCCATCCGCCGCGCCGCATACCAGCGGCCAGCGCCCACATCCACCGCCCCCACGACACGCCCCAAGGCGCCGCCGCCCGGTTGGGCCCATGCCTACGCACAAGGGCGCGCGACGGCAACCGCCAACGCGTCGGCACAGCCCAGTCTGGGGCAGGAGCTTGGCGCGCTGTTCGGTGAGATTGCCGCCTCCACCGGGCTGGACCGGCGCATGAAGCAGTTGCTGAGGTACCTGGAAGGCCTGTAACAGGCGCGCTACAAGCGTCCAAGAACAGCCCCCCATATCCACCGAACCGGCCGGGCCGTGGCGTAAACTCCCCAGCCATACTGACTGGTGGGGGTGCCGCGTTGAGCGACGCCAGAGATGCGATTGCGCTGCTTCGGGGACTGCGCGCAACGCGTGACTTCACGGATCAGCCAATCCCACAGGCCGTGATCGACGACATCGCGGACGTGTCGCGCTGGACGGGTAGCGCCAGCAACCGACAGCCGTGGCACGTGGTCATCGTGCGGGATCGTGAGACCCTGCGGCGCATCGCGGCGGCGGAGGGCCACTGCGCTCACGCGGGGAACGCCGCGGCGGCCGTGGTGATCGTGCTGGACAACGAGCGGCCCGAGCTAGAAGCGTACGACGACGGGCGGCTGAGCGAGCGCATCATGCTGGCGGCGGCGGCGCACGGCATCGGCTCCTGTATTGGCTTCCTGGTGGGCGGAGGCCGCGACGAGATACGGCGACTGCTGGGCGCGCCGGAGAGCGCGCTGGCGCGTACCGTGATCTCGCTGGGCTACCGTGACATGGCAGCGCATGCATCCCGCCCGAAGCGCGCTCAGGTGCGCAAGCCGTCCGCGGAGATCATCCACTTCGACCGGATCTAGTTCGCCCGGATCACGGGCACGCTCGGCAGGCGCTGCGCGCGAGCCGAGCGAGAGAGCAGACCAGGAGGGACGCATGAAGTACGGGCTGTTCGGATTCCACCGCGGTGACGATCTGACGGCGCTGGCGCGACTGGCGCGCCAGACGGAAGAGGCGGGGTACGAGTCGATCTGGGTTGGCGAGCACGTGGTGATGCCGCACCCAGACATCCAGAAGACCCCAATGGCGCCAGACGAGCCGCGGCTGGACCCGATCGTCGCGCTGACGTGGGTGGCAGCGCACACGCAGCGGGTGAAGCTGGGGACAGGTGTGATCGTGCTGCCCCACCGGCAGCCCCTGATCTTGTCGCGACAGATCGCCAGCCTCGATCTGCTCTCAAACGGTCGGCTCATCTTCGGCATCGGCGTGGGCTGGCTCCAGCCAGAGATCGAGGCGGTGGGCGGCTCGTACGTGGAGCGCGGTGCGCAGAGCGATGAGTACCTGGCGGCCATGGAGACCATCTGGTCTGGCGAGTACTGCTCGTTCAAGGGCAAGTGGGTCTCCTGGGACCGCATGATCGCCGTCCCACCGCCGGCGCAACTACCGCGGCCGCCGATTACCGTAGGCGGCCACACCAAACCGGCCTATCGCCGAGCGCTGACGAAGGCAGAGGGCTGGTACGGCTTTGGCCTGGACGTGGAGGCCACCGCCCGCTGCCTGGAAGGGTTGCGCGAGACAGCCCAGGAAGTCGATCGTCCAGCCAGCCTGGGAGACCTCGAGATCACGATCACCCCGCCAGCCGGCCCGCTGGACCGCGACACGGCGAAGCGCTACGAGGACCTGGGCGTCCACCGCCTGGCGGTCCTCCGTCCCCAGGGCGGCTCTGCCGTCACCGAGCGCTTCATCTGGGACTTCGCGGACGGGTTGATCAGGTAGACCGAGTCCCGCCACAGCGTACGCTCGAGGCGCCCGCATCCTTGCGATATTGGCAGGGAATCACCCTTGAATCCCCCAGGGTGGGAGGCTACCTTAACGCACGGTAGTCTCGCTCCCTGGGGGGTGCAGGATGATGGCGATTGGATCGCGTACTGGGCGGCTAGGTATCGCGTTGCTGACCGCGGCGGTCATTGCAACGAGCAGCGCGGGGCCAGCGCAGGGGCAGAGCCCGCCGCGCGGGCGGGACGGGACCGGCGACGCCCCGCCGACGAGCCTAGACCTGAGCGGCGGGACCGACGGGTTGCGGTTCCCACCGGGCGTGTTGCGCGCGGCCGACCGCAACTCGCGGATGGACTCGGCAGTGGCGACGATCGCCGCGACCGCGGCAGGCGAAGGATCGCGGGCGGCGTTGCGCACGGCCGCTGAGCATCGGAGCGCCACGGCGGACGGCAGGGTCCGGGTGGTCGTGGAGGCCGCGACTGGGCAGATGGCAGGCGCCGAGCAGGCCGTGCTCGCGGTGGGCGGACACGTGGAGGCCACGTACCACGATCTCGTACAGGCGGCCGTGGACGCGTCCACGCTGGCCGCGCTCGCGGCGGACAATCGCATAGCGTACGTTCGGCTTCCGCACATCCCAACGATCGAGGCGGTGACGAGCCAGGGTGTGGCAAGTTCGACGGCACCAGCCTGGCATGGCTTGGGGTACATCGGAAGCGGTGTCAAGGTCGGCGTGATCGACCTTGCCTTTGCAGGCTACGCCGCTCGTCAGGCCAGCGGCGAGCTTCCCCAGAACCTGGTAGTCAAAGACTTCTGCAACGGGAACGTGAACGCCGCCGGTGGGGAGCACGGCACGCAGGTCGCACAGATCATTGCGGACATGGCGCCGGGCGTCCAACTCTACCTGCTGTGCATCGGTACCGAGGTCCAGATGGGCCAGGCGAAGGACTACGCGAAACAACAGGGAATCCACATCATCAGCTCATCGCTGGGCACCCGCCGGACGAGCCGCGGTGACGGAACGGGCGGCCCCACGACGCCTGAAGGGATCGCGAAGGACGCGCGGGACAACGGGATCCTCTGGATCCAGTCCGCCGGAAACTACGCCAGTGGCGATCACTGGCATGGCCAGATGGCAGATGCGGACAACGACCAGTTCCTGGAGTTCGCGCCCGGTGTTGAGATCAACGCGTTCAACGTGCCCGCCGGCGTCCGATTCTGCGCGGAGCTCCGTTGGGATGCGTGGCCGACCACCAACCAGGACTTCGATCTCTACATCTGGCGGTTCGCAGACACGTCGGTCGTCGCGACCTCGCTGAACACCCAGACGGGATCGCAGAGTCCTGTCGAGGTGGCATGCTACACGAACACCGGCACATCGCAGTTCTTCGGCGTGATCGTGAACCGGTTTTCCGCGAGCATCAACCCGCGCTTCGACGTATTCGTGGTGGGGTTCGGACTGAACCAGAGCACGGCATCAAGCAGCCTGAACGATGTCGCGTCTTCACCGCACTCGTTCGCGGTGGGCGCGGTCTGTTGGCAGAACAACGCGTACGAGTCCTACAGCTCGCAGGGACCGACGGTGGACGGGCGCGTGAAGCCAGACATCGCGGGATACTCCAGCGTCTCAACCGTGGAGCACACGTCGTCCGGTTGCGGCACGGGCGCGGTGGGCACCTCTTTCTCACAACCGGGGGTGGCCGGAGCGGCCGTGCTGGCGAAGAGCGCAAACCCCTCATTCACGCCTGCCCAATTGCAGAGCTTCCTGGAGACTCGGGCGTTGGATCTCGGCGCCGCGGGCAAGGACACGTTCTTCGGCTGGGGCCGTCTGCTGATGGGCGCCACGCCGCCACCGATCAACGTGAGCGCAACGACGCGAGGCGGCACGGTGAACGGCGGTGGGATTGCGAATCCTCCGCCGCACCGGTAGTGATCAGGTCAGGTCGCGGGCGCCTGACCCTCCCAGCCAATCCACTGTTGGCCGTCTGACCAGACTTCCTTCTTCCAGATTGGCACGGTCTCCTTGAGCCGGTCGATGGCGTACTGGCACGCCGCGAACGCCTCTTTGCGGTGGGGCGTGGCTATCGCGATGCCCACCGAGGCCTCGCCAATGTTTAGGACGCCCGTGCGGTGGAGAATGGCCACGCGCTCCACGCCGAACTTCACCTGGAGCTCGTCGCCGATCTCGGCCAGCTTCTTCTCCGCCATCTCCGGGTACGCCTCGTACTCCAGGTGGACAACCTCGCGGCCGCGCGAGTACTTCCGCGCCACGCCTAGAAAGGTGCAGACGGCGCCGTCGTAGTCCGTGAGCACCATGTTGCCCAGCGCGGTCGCGTCTATCGGCTCTTCGACGATTCGGAACACGTTCATCGTTTGATTGCCTCGTTCATGGATCCGCTGCGGAAGCCCTGGAGATCCACCGTTACGTAGAGAAAGCCGAGCGCCTTGAGCTTCTCGGAGGCCTCCCGCGCGTGCCGGGCCACGAAGTCGGCAACCTCCTCCGTGGGGAGCTCGATTCTAGCCACCTGGCCATGGTGGCGGACTCGGAGCTGGCGGTAGCCCAGGTCGCGGACGGCTTGCTCCGCACGGTCGATCTGCGCCAGCTTCTCCACGGTGATCGCCTCGCCGTATGGCACCCGCGACGACAGGCAAGCCATGGCCGGCTTGTCCCAGGTGGGGATGCCAAGTCGGAAGGAGAGCGACCGCACGTCTGCCTTGGTTAGGCCCGCCTCCTGGAGCGGTGCACGGACGCCGTGCTCGTTCGCGGCCTGCAAACCCGGGCGATAGTCACCCAGGTCGTCCAGGTTCAGGCCGTTTGCCACGTGGAGGTAGCCCTCGCGCTGGGCCAGCTCCACCAGATGGTCGTACAGCTCCGTCTTGCAGTGGTAGCAGCGGTTGGAGGGGTTGGCCAGATAGTCCGGGTTGTCCAGCTCATTGGTGTGGATGACGCGGTGGGGTATGCCCAGCCGCTCCGCGTACTCCAGCGCCTCGCGGAGCTCGCGCTCGGCCAGGCTGGCAGAGGCGGAGGTGACGGCCAGCGCGCGCTGGCCAAGCTCGTCCGCGGCGACCTTGGCCACCAGCGTGCTGTCAGCGCCGGCGGAGAACGCCACGACCACGCTCTGGAGCTCACGGACGACCTGGCGGAGCGCCTCCAGCTTCTCATCCTCGCTGCGATCGTCCTGGCGCGGAGCGGAGCCGAACATCTGGAGCTCAACCTGCATATCGACCTCGGATACGCTGACTCACGCGGCGATGGTCCCGCCGCCCAGCACGTCCTCGCCGCGGTAGAAGACCACGGACTGGCCCGGCGTGACGGCGCGCTGCGGCTCGTCGAAGGTAACCACCGCACTCCCATCGACATCCGAGACGACCGTGCAGGGAGCCGGCTCGGCGCGGTAGCGGATGCGCGCATGGGTGCGAACTGGCCCATCTGGCTGTCCAATGCCCACCCAGTTCACCTCCTCCAGCGGACAATCGCGCCGGGCAAGCTCGGCCAGCGTGCCGACAGTCACCGTGTTCGTGGCCCCGTCCAGGCCGGTCACGTACATCGGCTCTTTGAAGGCCAGTCCTAGCCCGCGGCGCTGGCCGATGGTGTGAAAGGCCACACCCTGGTGGGTACCCAGCCGCTCGCCAGCCGCGTTGACGATGGGCCCCTCGCGCAGAGAGCCCGGCGCGTGACGCTCCATGAACTCAGAATAGCGCTTGTACGGCACGAAGCAGATGTCCTGGCTCTCTGGTTTGTTGGCGACCGGCAGCTTCCACTCCGCGGCAAGCCGCCGCGTGTCGTCCTTGCTCAGCTCGCCCAACGGGAACAGCGCGCGGGCCAGCCGATCCTGGGTCATGACGTAGAGCACGTAGGATTGGTCCTTGGAGACATCCGCGGACTTGCGCAGCACCCAGCGGCCGGAGGCCTCATCCCGGTAGACGCGGGCATAGTGCCCAGTTGCCACGTAGTCCGCCCCCAGTAAGTCCGCCTTCGCCAGCAACGCGTCGAACTTGATGAACTGGTTGCACCGGATGCACGGGTTGGGCGTTCGGCCACGCTGATACTCGCGGACGAAGTCGCGCACCACCTGCTCCTCGAACGTCTCGCGAAAATTGACCACGTAGTAAGGGATGCCCAGACGGTTGGCCACCCGTCGCGCGTCCTCCACCGCGCCCAGCGCGCAGCAGGCATCCTCGCGCATCTGCTCGGGCACGTCCGCCAGCTCCGGCCAGAGATTGAGCGTAACGCCAATGACGTCATACCCCTGCTCCACGAGCAGGCCGGCGGTGACGGAGCTATCCACCCCGCCACTCATGCCCACGATGACGCGCTTCCTGGCTGACATGACCATCGAAATCTCGCAAAAAGTGTACACACCAGCCACGACCGCTAGACCGAATGGGTGCGTACTCGCACCCGAGGCGCGGCCACGATATGCTTGGGCAACTCGTGCCAAGAGGAGTCTGGCGTGCGTCTGGAGAACCGTGTAGCGATCATCACCGGGGGTGCGCGGGGGATCGGCCTGGGCTGCGCGCGGGCGTTCGTCCGCGAGGGCGCAAGGGTCGTGCTGGGCGATCGAGACGGTGCGCAGCTCGCCGTGGCCGTGACCGAGCTCGACGAGGAGCGGGCGGCATCGGTCACGATCGACGTCACAAGCGCGGCCGACGCGGAACGGCTGGTCCAGAAGGCGCTGGACACGTGGGGCCGGCTGGACGTGGTGGTGAACAGCGCGGGCATCAGTTCGCCCAGCACGTCGCTGGAGGAGACGGAGGAGACGTGGCGTCGCGTGATCGACGTGAACCTGACGGGCACGTTCTTCGTGTGCCAGGCGGCGGCGCGGGCGATGATGAAGCAGGGCTCCGGCAGCATCATCAACCTGGCCTCGATGTACGGTAAGCGGGCGGTGCCGAACCGGGCGGCGTACGTATCATCAAAGTTCGCGGTGGTAGGCCTCACGGAGAGCCTCGCGATTGAGTGGGCACCGACGGTGCGCGTGAACGCGCTGGCACCAGGCTACACGGACACGGAGCTGTTCAGAGTCAATCAACAGCGGGGCGGCACAGACCCCAACGCGTTGGTGGCGCTGACGCCGATGGGCCGGCTGGGAAGGCCTGCAGACATCGGCGAGGCCGCGCTCTTCCTGGCCTCAGACGAGGCGAGCTGGGTCACCGGACACACGCTGGTGGTGGACGGCGGCTGGACTGCGCGGGGAGCGGAGCTTCGAATCGACCGCCCGGGCTATCCGCGAGTCTGAGAGGGGCTCAGGCCCCCCAAGCACATTCGGGGTGTCCGTCGCACCTCAAAGCTCGCAGTCACCACGCCCACTCGAGACGGTCGAAATCCGTGGCGGGCCCGGAGTCCGAATCGAGCAATGTGTCGTGGCCACGGTCGTGCATGGCTCGAAACGCCTCGTCCCAACCCTCGCGCGGAGACGCTGCACGGCGAGACGGGAGCTGGTTGTCGGGTGGCCTACTCTCTAGAGTCCCATCCATTCTGGTGCCCTTCGCGAAACAAGACGGGTGAGATAACGCTAGGGTCAGGCGTTGGTCCGCTCGTTCTCCAGGTCTGAGTCCACCATCATCTGGACGAGCTGCTCGAAGCTGACCTCGGGCACCCAGCCGAGGACCGTGCGCGCCTTGGTGGGGTCCGCCAGGAGGAAATCCACCTCCGCCGGTCGGAACAGGTCCGTGCTGACCTCCACGTAGTCACGCCAGTTCAGACCCACGTGGGCAAAGGCGGCCTCCGCGAAGTCGCGGACACTGTGGGTATGCCCGGTGCCCACCACGTAGTCATCTGCTTCGTGGTGCTGGAGCATCAGGTGCATCGCGCGGACGTAGTCTCCGGCGTAGCCCCAGTCGCGCTTGGACTCGATGTTGCCGAGCGTGAGCTTGGTGTCTAGCCCCATCTTGATCCGTGCCACGGCGCGGGAGATCTTGCGGGTCACGAACTCGGGTCCGCGCCGAGGCCCCTCGTGGTTGAAGAGGATGCCGGAGCAAGCGAACATGCCGTAGCTCTCGCGGTAGTTGACGGTGGTGTAGTGGGCGAACGCCTTGGCCACACCGTAGGGGCTGCGGGGGTAGAAGCGGGTGCGCTCGCTCTGGGGGACCTCCTGGACGAGGCCGTACATCTCGCTGCTGGAGGCTTGATAGAATTTGATGCCGGGGCTGCCGTGGCCGCTGATGCGGGCGCCCTGGACGGTCCGAATGGCCTCGAGCATGCGCAGCGCGCCGAGCCCTGTGACGTTGCCGGTGAGCTCAGGTTGGCTCCAGGAGAGCGCGACGAAGCTCATGGCTGCCAGGTTGTAGACCTCGTCTGGCTTACACCGATTGAGCACGCTGATCAGCGAGACCTGATCGGTAAGGTCACCCTCTACGAGTGTGACCGCGGGAACCTCCCGCTGCACGATGGCGGCCTTGGGATTGTGCTGGCCGCGCATGAGTCCATAGACCTCGTACCCCAGCCCCAGCAGATGCTCCGCCAGGTGCCGTCCGTCCTGCCCCGTGATGCCGGTGATCAATGCTCGCGTCATAGTGTCCTAGCGATCTTCCCAGATTAGGCGTGAAGCATAGTCGCTGATCTTCCCAACCACCAAGTGCCCACCCGTGCGCTAAGCTTCTGGCGCCAATCGCGCCGCGCTGGAGGGTCTGACGAATGTGGCGGAGCGCCTACGGACTGCCGATCTCGACCGCGTCCAGCGAGGCCGGTACCGCGTACGACACGGGGGTTCACGGCCTGCTGTCATGGGATCGCGAGGCGGCGGCGCAGTTCGAGCGCGCCGCGGAGCTTGATCCGAGTCTGGCCGTGGCACACGCCGCTCGAGCGGCCTGCCACTTCATGGCCGAGGAGGGGGTGGAGGCCAAAGCAGCCATGGAGCGAGCTGCAAGGACCACCTCCCAGGGCACGCCGTACGAAGTGAGCCACGTGAACGCGCTGGCGCTGTGGATGTCCGGCGACGCCGTGGCGGCCGAGCGGGCGATGCGCGAGCACCTGGCGGAGTATCCCCGCGACATTGTGATCCTGCAGCGCCTGTTCTTCATCTACTTCTGGCAGGGCCGATCCGCGGACCTGCTAGGGACGACGCAGCCTGCGCTGAGTGTGCTGCCCAGCGACGGGTTCATCCAGGGGCTGCACGCGTTCAGCCTGCACGAGACGGGCAGCATCGACGAGTCGCTCCGATACGGGCACGCGGCGCTGGATCTAAACCCCAGCGACGCCTGGGCGGTGCACGCGGTGGCGCATGCCTACTACGAGTGTGGCGACGCTTCCAACGGCGCCGCTTTTCTGCCCACCGCGGTGGCGCACTGCCCGCAGCTTGGCTACTTCCGCACCCACCTCTTCTGGCACCTGGCGCTGTTCGAGCTCGCCGCGGGCCGCGAAAAGCGGGTGTGGGACCTCTATCGCCACGCGATTCGCGGCACACGCTCCACGTATCGGGCGGAGCTTGACGACGCGATTGGCCTGCTCTGGCGGCTGGACCTGACGGGCCAGGACACTGCTGGACGGTGGGGCGAGATCGCGGAGATCGCTCGTGAGCGGATCCAACGGCCAAACCTGGTGTACCACGAGTTGATGCTGGCTATGGCACTCGCCGCGGCGAACGATGACGCCGGCCTGAGCGTGCAACGCGATCGGATGCTTGCGCGCGCCGCCAGCGCGCCGGTGATGCGCGACGTTGTGCTGCCGCTGCGGGACGGACTGCTGGCGTTCCGCCGCGGCGATTACCAGCGCACAGTGGATCTGCTGGAGCCGATTCGGGGGCGCATCGCGGAAGTCGGCGGGAGCCACGCCCAGCGGGAGGTGTTCCACGACACGCTCCTGGAGTCGTACCTTCATACGGGCAACGGTCTCGCCGCGCAGCGACTGCTGCTGGATCGGTTGGAGCACCGTCCGTCCGCGGGCCGGGCCTGGTGTCGGCTGGCGCGAGCGCAGACCGAGACGGATCCCGACGCGGCAACCGTGAGCGCAGCGCGAGCGATCGCGGCGCTGGAGACCACGGCGGACGCGGCCTGCCGAGACCTGGCCACCGCCCGCGAGATCACCTCGTCGAACGTGGTCTGAGATAGGAGCAGGCGAGCAATGGGAGTTCGGCTGGACGGCAAGGTGGCCCTGGTCACGGGCGGCGCGGGTGGCATCGGATCGGCAACGGCCGAGTTGTTCCTGGAGGAGGGCGCGTGGGTCGCCATCGTGGACGTGGACGAGATGGCGGTGGCGAAGACGTTCGAGCGGCTCGAGTCGAGCGGCAACCGGCTGTTGCCGCTCAGCGGAGACCTGACCAGCGAGGAGGAGGCGGAGCGGATTGTCCGCAAGGCGCTGGACAAGTTCCGGCGGATCGACGTACTGGCGAACGTGGCAGCCGTGCGCGACTACGGCCCGGTGACGGAGGTCACGCCCGAGCGCTGGCAGCGGATCCTCGGAGCGAACCTGCTCTCAGCAGCCTACTGCTGCAAATACGTGATTCCGGAGATGGCCAAGACGGGCGGCGGGAGCATCATCAATGTGTCTTCCGTCAACGCCGTGGCCGGACGCAAGGGCATGGCACTCTACGACGCGACCAAAGCGGCGCTGTTGTCGCTGACGCGGTCGATGGCGTGCGACCACGCGGCGCAGAAGGTGCGCGTAAACGCCGTCTGCCCCGGTCTGACGGCGACGGACTTCCACGTGCGGCGGATCGCGGCGCGCGACGGCGTGGACGAGGACACGGCCCGTACGATCCTGCTGGAGGAGAGCGACCCGGCTCACGTGGGGTTGATCGGCCGGCCGATCACGCCGCGCGAGATCGCCTACAGCATCCTCTACCTGGCCTCGAACGAATCGGCAGCCGTGACGGGCGCCACGTTCATGATCGATGGCGGGCTTTCGGTCTAGCGGCAGCTCCGGACGGCGATAATGGGGCTACGGGCCGCGGCGCGGCCGGAGGAGGCAGCATGGTAGTGGCGACGGCGTTCCGCCAGACGGTGACATCGGTGGCCGAGCTTCGCGAGCTCCTGGGCGAGCCGAGCGAGCGGGCCGTGAAGAAAGAACTGGACCACCTGGACGAGCACTGCCTGGCCTTCCTGAAGAACGCGCCGTTCCTGCTGATGGGCACATCCAACGCGCGCGGCCAGTGCGACGTCTCGCCGAAGGGAGACGCGCCGGGCTTCGTGCTTGCGCTGGATGATCGAACCATCGCCATTCCAGACCGCCCGGGCAACAACCGGATCGATGGGCACATCAACGTGCTGGAGAACCCCCACGTGGGGCTGCTGTTCATGATCCCCAACGTCCAGGAGACGCTGCGGATCAACGGTCGCGCGCGCATCGTTCGGGACGAGGCGCTGCTGCAGCGGCTGAGCGCGCAGGGCAAGACGCCGCTGCTGGCTCTGGTGGTGGACGTGGAGCAGGTGTTCCTGCACTGCCCCAAAGCATTCATCCGCTCCAGCCTGTGGGACGCCACGCGCGAGGCCGGCGAGCGGCCGATCGCCTCGTTCGCCAGGATGCTAATCGACCACGCCGGCCTGGACGGCGACGAAGCATCCGTGCAGGCCGCGCTTGACGAGCGGGTCAAGACCACGCTGTACTAGGGACGGACCGGGCAACCTGAGAGGCCGTGCGCCACGCGCGGCCTCTTCTGCTATGCGGCGCCACGCGGCGACGAACTCAGAGTAGACTCTGCACGCGCTCGCGACCCTGCGTCACGAGTCGACTGAACGACTGCTAGAGGGCTCGGCATGGCACGGGATTACGGCGTTGCGCTGATCGGCACGGGATTCATGGGCGGTATCCACGCCCGCGGCCACAACCTGGTTCGCCAGATCTTCCCGGACTCGGCCGGGTTCCCGGTGCTCAAGGTGGTAGCGGACGTCACGGAGCAAGACGCCAGCGCGGCTGCCTTCCGCTACAGCATCCCACGCTGGACCACCCGCTGGCAGGACGTGCTGGACGATCCAGAGATCGAGGTGGTGGACATCTGCGCGCCGCCGTTTATGCACAAGCGGATCGCGATAGCGGCGGCTGAGGTGGGCAAGCACATCTACTGCGAGAAGCCGGTGGGCCGCGGCACGGACGAGCCGGCGGACATCCTGGCGGCGGTGCGCAAGGCCGGCGTGAAGACGGCGGTAGGCCTCAACTACAGGTGGTGTCCCGCGCTGCTCTACGCCAAGGAGCTACTTGACGCGAAGCGGCTGGGCGACATCCGGATCGTTCGGGTTTTGTTTTTCGGCGACCAGGACCATCTTTTCGAGGATCGGCAGTGGCGCTGGAGGATGAGCGCCGAGCACGCCGGCTGGGGAGCGCTGGCGGATATCGGCTCGCACGCGTTCGACATGGCCCGCCACCTGGTGGGCGACCTCACCGAGATCTGCGGACGGACGGCGATCGACGTGCGCGAGCGGCCCGACCCGTCGCAGCCGGGCGGCGGCCTGCGCGAGGTGGATAACGACGACACGTTCGCAGCATTGGTGACGTTTGCCAATGGCGCCACCGGGGTGATCGAGGGCAGCCGCACGGCGGTGGGCAGCCTGGCGCGCTTTGAGGTGGAGATCACCGGCTCGGAAGGCTTCCTGCGGTGGGACTTCCGCCGAATGAACGAGCTTGAGCTGTTTGTCTACGGCGAGGACCGCCGCGAGGCCGGCATCACCCGCATCCAGACGGGCCCGCACCACAACATCCAGGGCAACTTCACCCCATCAACCGGCCACAACATCGGCTACACCGAGATGAAGACGGTGGAGATCAAATCGTTCTTCGACGCGCTGGCCCGCGGCGAGAACACCTGCCCCAACCTGGACGACTACGTGGCGGTGTCGAAGTACCTGGAAGCGGTGACGAAGGGCGGCTGGGTGAAGGTGTAGGCTCGCGTCGATAGCGTGGTAGGATTTGGGCTGGGACGAAGCCGTGACCAGCAGAGCTGAGCTTCACCGATTCATTGACGCGATACCAGAGACGGCAATTGAGGGCGCCCGCCGCGCCCTCGAACCGCTGGTGGACGACTTTCTGCTCGCCCTAGCTGAGGCTGAAACGGACGACGAGCCAGAGACGGAGGACGAACGTCGTCAGGTAGCGGAGGCACGCGCCGACGTGAAAGCCGGCCGCGTCCGCGACTCGGAAACCGAGCGGCGGTGATGACGAGTGGCGACTGCGAGTCGGCGACTGGCGGGTCCGCTTCTCGGTGGATGACGCGGCGCGAGTGGTCTATGTGCTACGCGTGCTGCCACGTGGACGCGCGTACCGAGATTAGCCGCGGCGCCCGGTGGGGGGCAGCGTCACCCCCGTGCGGCCAGCATCTCCTCCAACTCGGCGACGCTCTTGCCGGTGATCTCGGCCAGTGAGCCGCCGGATTCTAGCCAGCGCTTGACCAGGGGGCCGCGGGCTTCGGCGGCGAGGCCTCGCTCGATGTAGTCGCCGACGTGGCGAGGCGGGATGATCAAGATGCCGTTGTCGTCGGCGACAACCAGGTCGCCTGGGTGCACGGAGACGCCGCCGCACTGGACGGGAATGTTCACGCCGCCGCCCTCGCCGCTGCCACGCCGGCCAACGGCCGCGGAGATGTGACGCGACCAGGTGGGCATGGCCTGGTCCTCGATCTCCACCACATCGCACACGGCGCCGTCGATGATCACGCCGACGCACCCGGAAAGCTGCGCCGCCAGCGAGGTCATCTCTCCCCAGCAGGCCCACAAAGACTCGCCGCCCTGGTCAATGATCAGCACGTCGCCAGGCTGGAGCATGGCCAGCGCCGGGCGTGTCATGGTGAGATCGCGCTCCGGCAGCTTCAACGTGACGGCGGTGCCCACGGCGCGGATCCGCTTGAAGACAGGACGGATGCGGGTATCGGCAAACCCGTCATCCACGTAGTGGCCCAGCGTGGCCGGCAGGATCTGCTTGTACGCCTCGATGACATCGGCAGCGATCGGTTTCGGATGCGCGTTGACGGTCACTACTTGTCTCCCTGATACGTCTCATCGGCCGCCAGGCGGCGGACGAAGGCCAGGTACTGTGCTTTGGTCATGGGCGGCTTGTGCTCCTGGAGCACGGCGCGGGCTTCACTGGCGTCGTTTGCCAGCAGGTCGGCCACGGTCAAGGCCATGCCCTTCGCGGCTTTGACGACCGCCAGGTCGTAGTCCACGATGTTAAAGTCGTCGCTGTGGCTCGGTCCGGTGGCGCCGCCTGCAACCGGATGGATCACGGGCATGATCTGGCTGAGGTCCCCCATATCCGTGCCGCCGGTGCGGTGGCTGGGGGTGCCCACGTTCTCCGCACCTACGAGCGTGGTGGCATTGGCGCGGTAGAGCGCGCTCATGCGGGCGTCGTGCCGAAGCGGCAGGTAGCCCGGGATCGTGGTCACGTCGAGCCGTGCGCCCATGGCCATGGCTCCGGCGCGCAACGCTCGGTCCACCTTCACGCAGGCGGCCTCGATGGCCTCCGGTGTGGAGGCGCGGACGAACGTCTCCATGCGCACGTCCGCGGGGATCACGCTCACCAGGTCGCCGCCCTTGGTGATGATGGGATGCACGCGCACGTGGTCGTCATCGCGGAACGTCTCACGCTGGGCGTGGATGGCGGCGAGCGCCACGTGGGCGGCGCCGAGCGCGTTGATGCCCAGGTGCGGCGCGCCGCCGGCGTGGGAGGCCTTGCCGGTATAGCGGATGAACTTGGCCACCATGCCGTTTGAGGTCATCCCCACCGCGAGCTGGCGATCCTCCGGCTGGCTGCTGGCGTGGGTCATCATCGCCATGTCCACGTCGTCAAGCTCGCCCAGGCGGATCATCTCGTTTTTCCCCACCAGGAACTCGATCTTGCCCTCGCGGCGGAGGCTCAGGCGGTACTCGATCTCCACGTACTCCTCGGCCGGTACGGCGATCAGCACGACGCGGCCGCTCATCTGATCGAGCGCGCCCGAGTCCAGCAAGCCGAGTCCGGCCCCAAGCATGGAGCCGATCTGACAATGGTGGCCGCAGGCGTGCGCGGCACCGGTCTCCGGATTGGCAAACTCGTGGCCACGGGCGCCGATAGAGTCCAGCTCACCGATGACGCCAACAGTGGGGCCGGGGCGGCCGGTGTCCAGCACCGCCTTCACGCCGGTGATGGCGATCCCATCCCGGTAGGCAATGCCCGCTTCGCGGAACGCATCGGCCACCAGTCCGGCCGCGTACGTCTCGCGATACCCGTACTCGGGCGTTCTGAGAATCTGTTTGGCAATACCCACCACGTACTCGCCACGGCCATCGATGGCGGCGTTGATCCTGGCCTTGAGCGCGTCGGATGCAGGCATAGGGCTCCGTCCATGCGCGAGCTTGATTTGGCTGGGCAGGATACACCACGCTACCATCCGCCGCTGCCAGGGGCATTCCCGGTGGCAAGTTGTCGGTGCTAATGAGAGAGGACTCGCCGTTGAGACCCACCAATCTGCTCTTCATCAATTCCGATCAGCACAGCCGCCGAGTCATGGGCTGCTCCGGCGATCCCGTGGTCAAGACGCCGAACCTCGACGCGCTCGCCGCGCGCGGGACCCGATTCACCGCCGCGTACTGCCCCACGCCCATCTGCGTGCCCTCTCGTGCCAGCCTGGCCACCGGCCGCTACGCACACACCATTGACTCATGGGACAACGGCACCCCGTACGTGGGCACGGAGGCGCAGAGCTGGGGCCATCGCCTGACCGAGCAGGGACACAAGGTCACCACCATTGGAAAGCTGCACTACCGCAGGGTGGATGACCCCAGCGGATTTCCGGATCAGCGGCTGCCGATGCACGTGTTGGAGGGGGTAGGCGACATCTACGGCTGCCTGCGCGAGGAGATGCCGGTTCGGCCTCAGAGCCGCACCCAGGTCCTGGAGGCTCGAGCGGGCGAGTCCGAGTACACGCGATACGATCGAGCCATCACGGCCCAGACCGTCAAATGGTTGCAGACCGACGCTCAGGATCAAGAACGGCCGTGGGCCCTCTTCTGCTCGTTCATCCACCCGCACTTTCCCCTGGTGGTCCCAGACCAGTACTTCAACCTGTATCGGGCCGATGCGATGCCTATGCCCGTGGACTGGACGCCCGATCGCTGGTCGGCGCACCCGTGGCACCGATTCCAGCGAGAGAAGCAGGCGCTGGACCAGCCGATCGACGAGGCGGCCATCCGTAACGCCCTGGTGGCCTACTACGGAATGGTCAGCTTCCTGGACGACCAGGTGGGTCAGGTGCTGGCAGCGCTGGCGGAGGCCGGCTTTGCCGAGAACACGCGGATCATCTACACCACCGACCACGGCGAGCAGATCGGCGAGCACGGGATGTGGTGGAAGAGCTCCATGTTCGAAGGCGCCGTAGGCATTCCCATGATCCTTACCGGGCCGGACGTGCCGGTGGGCAAGAGCTCGGCCACACCAGTCAACCTCACGGACTGCTTCCCGTCGATTGTCGACGCGGTGGGCGCCAACCTGGCTCCCCAGGACAGTACGCTGCCCGGCACGTCGCTGTTCCAGATCGCGCAGCAGGAGGATGCAGACCGCGTTACCTTCAGCGAATACCACGCCATCCTGTCACCCACCGCGGCCTTCATGGTCCGTGACGCGCGATACAAGCTAGTCCACTACCCCGGCATGCCGCCGCAGCTTTTCGACCTACAGACCGACCCGAGCGAGACGCGCGACCTGGGCACGGATCCGGGCCACGCCGGCACGCGTGCGCGGCTGGAGTCTGAGCTACGAAGGATCTGCGACCCAGCGGCCACCAACGCCCGAGCCGTTGCCGACCAGCAGCGTCGAGTCCGCGAGCACGGCGGCAAGGAGGCCGTACTGGCCGCCGGCGTCAAGATCCCTTACACGCCGGCGCCCGAGCAGTTCGATCCGGCGCCCGTGGAGGCACGGGAGCGCGCGAAGCGGGGGTAGGGCGGGACGGAACTAAGGGACTGCAGGGACGTCAAGGACGACGGGAACGCTCGTGGATGCGGGCGCGGGTCATGCGTTCGCGGAGGCCACCTTCTCGGACAAAGGCACGCTCGAGCTGGCGGATCTGTCGGTCGAGGAGATAGCTCGTGACGCGGATCAGTCCGATGATGACGTTTGCGGAGATCGTGGGATCCGGACTCTCAATCCCGCATTGAAAGGTCTCCTAGCTGGAATCGGGGACGCGATTTAGTTGTCGGAGGCGCTGGGCGTACGGGTGGTGGCTGTCCCACTCGGCTAGCACGCGGGTTTTGAGGTAGTCGCGGTAGTCTTCCAGCAACTCCTCGAGGCTGGCTCGCGCGACGTTCGTGAGCTTGATCTCCGTCTCTTTCGAGGTACCTGAGGCCACGCTGCCTTCAATAATGTTCTGCTTGCCGGAGCGGGCGGCCTGGACCATCTGGTCGTGGGTGCGGCTGCGCGGATCGATGAACTTCCGACAGAAGTAGACCGTTGCCTGGTAGACGATGTCTGCCTTCTGGTAGCTCAGAAGCTGCTTGTAGCCGCCGTGCGGCGGGATGAAACCGGTGGGCATTGCTGGTCAAAAGACCAAAAGGACTGCAAGGACCAAAGGGGCAGACTCTCGTCCTTTAGGTCCTTGCAGTCCTTTTGGTCCTTTCCTCTCGCTAAGTCGAGTACACCGAGAACTTCGCCGTGGTCGCTCGGGCCCGGTGGTCCGTCCTCACGTTGACCAGCGCCGGGCGGCCGCTGGCGAAGGCCCGCTCCAGGGCTGGGCGGATCTGGGAGGGCTCCTCCACGTACTCGCCATGGCAGCCCAGCGCCTCGGCCATCTTGTCGTAGCGGGTGTAGCCCAGGTTGCGGCCAGGCTTGTTGCCCTCTGGATCGCCCGTCCAGCCGCCGTTCAGGCTTACCACGCACACCACCGGGATGTTGTGGCGGACGGCGGTATCTAGCTCCATGCCATTCAGGCCGAACGAGCCGTCGCCGTGGAGGACCAGCACCTGCTTGTCCGGGTGCGCTACCTTGACGCCGAGGCCAAACGGCAGCCCTACGCCCATCGTGCCCCAGACACCGGAGTTCAGCCGATGGCCAGGCTCGAACGTGGGGATGGACTGGCGGCCGTAGTTCAGGATCTCCTGGCCGTCCACTACGAGGTACGCGTCGCGGTTCAAGAAATCGCGGACCTCCTTGCAGAGGCGCAGCGGGTGGATCGGTTTGGCGTCGCTGCTCATCTGCTTCTCGGCCTCGGCCGACTTATCCTGGTGAACCTGTCGCAAGTGGTCCACCCACGCGCTGTAGCGGCCCGAGCTGAGCTTCCCACCCTCAGCCAGTAACTGCTCCAGCACGGCCTTGGCATCGCCGATCACGCCCACGTCGCACGGTCGGGTCAGGCCGATCTCGCCTGGATCGATATCAATCTGGACAAGCTTGGCGTCGCGGCGGAACCGCGGTGGCGTGAAGTGGCCACTCATGTAGTTCATGCGGGTGCCGATGACCACCAGGCAGTCCGCCTCGCGGAATGCCGTGGAGCGCGCGGCCAGGAACGACAGGGCGTGGTCATCCGGCGCCACGCCGCGGCCCTGGGGAGTGGTGAAGAACGGGATGCCGGACCGCTCCACGAACCGCTGGAATTCGGCAGATGCCTCAGACCAGAGGATCCCCGTGCCGCTCACGATGATCGGCCGCTCCACGGTGGCCAGCAGCGCCAGCGCTTCGTCGATGGACTGCTGATCAGCTCGCGGTCGAGGGCGGGTCATGCGGGCGTGCGAGTCCGGGTAGATCACGGAATCCTCGTCCACATCCTTGTAGAGCACGTCGCCCGGCATGTCCAGGTATACGGGACCGGGGCGACCAGTGCTGGCCTGGCGGAGGGCGGTGTCCACCATCTCTGGGACACGGCGTGGGTCGAGGCAGCGATCCGCCCACTTGGTGATGGGTTTGAAGACGCTGAGCTGATCGCACTCCTGGAAGATCCCGCGGCCGGTGGTGACCAGCGGCGCCGCGCCGCCAATGGCGAGGAGCGGCGCGGCGTCCGCCCAGGCGTTGCCCACGCCCGTGACCAGGTTAGTCGTGGCCGGTCCGGAGGCGGCCATGCACACGCCAACCCGATTCGTCACCCGTCCCCAGGCGTGGGCCATCATGGCAGCGGCCTGCTCGTGGCGGACGTCGATGGAGCGGATGCCCTCCTCGATGCAGGCGGACTCGGCGTCCAGCATCGGCCCGCCCATCAAGTAGAACATCGTGTCAACGCCCTGAGCGCGCAGCGCGCGAGCCAGGATCTGCGATCCGTTTACCGTTCCCATCTCTTCTCCTTGCCGCGGCGTCAGCGCCGCGGCGCCCCCCAAATCACGGCTGCGTCGCCTAGATGACCTGCTCGGCCTTCAGCTTTTGGACCTTCTCCGGACCGAAACCGAGCATCTCCCCATACACCTCCTCGTTGTGCTCGCCAAGCAGCGGTGACGCCGTCACGGGCACGAACGAGTCAGACATCTTTACCGGCCAGCCGGGCATGGTGAAGTCACCACGAACCGCGTGATTCACCGTCACGAACATGCCCCGCTCGCGGAGGTGTGGATCGTCGCGGAGCTCCGCGGTATCCAGCACCGCGCCGGCGGGCACACCCGCCGCACCCAGCGTCTCCATGACCGTTCGCTTGTCATGCTGCGTGGTCCAGCCGGAGATGATCTCGTCGATCGTCTCCTTGTTGAGGAAGCGATCCCGCGGCGTTGCGAAGCGCGAGTCGGTCAATAGATCTTCGCGGCCGATCACGCTGAGCAGCCGCTCCCACTGATGGTTGCCGGCGCGCGTCGTGTAGATGTAGCAAAAGTCGTTCTCGCCACCGCCTTTGCACGGGTACACCTCGCTGGGTGAGGTTGTTCCCAACGCGCTCTGGTTACCTCGCCGCGGCGGGTGCGAGCCCCACAACGCCAGCGAGGCGTAAGCGATACGGCCAAAGTTGATCACCGCCTCCTGCATGGCAACCTCGATGCGCTGGCCGCGGCCCGTGGTGTGGCGCTGGTTCAGAGCGGCCAGGATGCCGATGGCCGTGTGCAGGCCGGTACCAGTATCGCCAATGGTGGGTCCGGGCTTCAGCGGCCTGCCGCCGGCCTCGCCGGTGGTGGCCAGCGATCCGCCCGCCGCCTGGGCGATCATGTCAAAGGAGAGGAACTTCCCGTACGGTCCGCTCGGCGCGAAGCCCTTGATCTGGGCGTAAACCATGCGCGGGTTGAGCTCGCTCACCACGTCGTAGCCAAAGCCCAGCCGTTCGATGACGCCAGGCCCGAAGTTCTCGATGAACACGTCGCCCTGGCGGATCAGGTCGCGCAGCATCTCTTTGCCGCGCTCGTCCTTCAAGTTGAGCGTCACGCTCCGCTTGTTGGCGTTGAGCAGCATGAAATAGTGCGAATCCACGCCCGCCTTGTCCGTAGACGCGCGACGACCTTGATCCCCCTGAGTAGGCTCCTCCACCTTGATCACGTCTGCGCCAAGCCAGGCGAGCGTCTCCGTACACGACGTGCCGGCCTCGAACTGCGTCAGGTCGATGACTTTGATCCCCGCCAGCGCTGGTGGGCCAGAGGCCACCCCATTCGACTGCCCCATACATCGCCTCCTCAACGGTGAGTGCTCCAGGCGATGATAGCGCGACGCGGCTGCCCCAGGCAGTCCCTTAGGGCTGTCGAGCGGCGCGGAGGGCAGCCGTCTCCTCCTGGCTCACCTGGCCAGACGCATCGAGCACTACGCCGTACTCGTCATGCGCCGCCTGTACAGAGACCTTGCCGTCCCGCACGTCTTCCGCCACCAGGCGCGGCTCGCGCTGCATCGGATCGCCGTGGCCGCCCGCGCCCGCCAGATAGTGACGGAGCAGGTCACCGTCACCCAGGGTGTAGTAGCCCTTTGAGGTGGTGGGCCGCTCCTCGCCGCCCTGGATCAGGATATTGCGGGAGGGCATGCCCGGTTTGCCGCCGGCGAGGCCCCACGGCTGATAGAGCAGCCGATCCGTCCGGAGCTGGAGGGCGCCCTCGCGTTCCAGGAACCGGTACTCCCGCACCATTGCCAGGCCCCCGCGGTGTTCGCCCGCGCCGCCGCTATCCGTGACGTAGGCATACTGCTCGATGCGTAGCGGCTGTTCTGCCTCGATCTGCTCAATGGGGTTGTTGGAGAAGTTCGCTACCGCGCTCGAGCAGCCGTCGATGCCATCCTGGTCCGGCCGGCCGCCCCACGAGCCGTGGAGGAACTCCAGGAACACGAACGGCCGACGGTCGGCGTAGTAACCGCCGATGGTGATTCCGGTGTCGCCGCCGGACTCGCAGGCGGGAACGCGATCCGGCGCCAGCTTCGCCAACGCTCCGTACAAGGCATTGGCCATGCGGAACCCGGTCAGACCCCGCGCGGCGACGGGCGCGGGGAGATGTGGATTGATCACCGTGCCCTCGGGCACGTGCACCGTGATCGGGCGGAAGTAGCCGCCGTTGTTCGGGATACCCGCGTCCATCAGCCCGCGGACGCACGCGTACACGGCGGAGCGGGCAAACGAGCCCGTGGCATTGATGGCGCCACGCACTTGCGGCGCCGTGCCCGAGTAGTCCACGTGCAACGAGTCGCCACGAACGGTGACCGTGGCCTGGATCGGGATGGGGTCTGGATCAAGCCCGTCGTCGTCGATGTAGTCGGTGAACGTGTAGTCACCGTCCGGCCAGCGGCTGATCTCCGCCCGAGCCAGCCGCTCGGTGTAAGCCATCAGCTCGTCGAGGGCCGTGAACAGCTCGGTCTGCCCCCACCGCGAGACCAGCTCGTTCACTCCACGCTCTCCCACGTGGATGGCTGCAAGCTGGGCCCGCAGATCGCCCATGAGGTTGTCGGGCACCCGCACATTGCGCTCGATGATGTCGAACACGGCCTCGTTCGGCCGACCCACGTCGTAGAGCTTCAATGGCGGGATCCGCAGCCCTTCCTGGTAGATCTCCGTGGAGTCAGAGGCGTTGCCCCCCGCCACCCGACCACCGATGTCCGTGTGGTGGGCAATGGTGGCCGTGTACGCCACGTGGGCACCGCCTAGGAACAGCGGCTTGATCAGGAAGATGTCCGGCAGATGGGTCCCACCCTCGTAGGGATCGTTCAGGATGATGACGTCGCCCTCGCGCAGGTTGCCGCCAAACTTGGCGAGCACGGCGTCCATGGCATCCGGAATCGAGCCGATCTGCATGGGCAGCGTGAAACTCTGGGCGTAGAGCTCGCCGCTCAGCGAGCAGAGCGCGCCAGAGAGATCGTTCGAGCTCTTGAGGTTCTGCGAGTAGGCCGTGCGCATGATGGTCAGCGCCATCTCGTCCACCACGGACTCGATGGAGTTCTTCACAAGCTCCAGGGTGATCGGATCGGTGCTCACGGCTGCTCCAGAATCAGATTGGCATGGTCATCCCGGCGTACTGTCCAGCCCGGTGGGACCACGGTGGTGGCGTCGTATTCCTCGACGATAAGGGGACCCGCTGATGCCCCCAGACCGATGTCGCCGCGTCCGACCACGGGGGTCGGGAGCGCACCGATGGCGGGCCCGAAGTAGGCAGATCGGTCCGCCGATCGGCCGGCCGATGCCAGTTCGTGACGAACAGACGGCATCTCGATTGCCGCCCGCGCGATGAGGCGCAGGTTCACCAGCTCAATGCGGTCGCGCGAGTCGTGATGGCCATACACCCGCAGGTGTTCCGCCTCGAAGTCCGCGGCGATCCGTTCCAGGTCCTCAACAGCTATCCGCTCGCCCGCGGCGATCCGGAGCTCGGTGGCCTGGCCGCGGTAGCGCAGGTCGAGCACCCGCTGGACCACGACGCTCTCCGCCGCGTACCCCTCATCGCGCAGCGTAGCCACCGCGGTCGACTCCAGCGCATCGAGGCCGCGGACGATCTCATCCGCGCCGCGCGTGCCAAGCGCACGCCGCAGCGCTTGCACCAGCTCATGGCGAGGCTCCGCGAACAGGAGGCCAAACGCGCTGAACAGGCCCGGCCACGGTGGCACGATGACGCGGCCAATCCCAAGCTGGCGGGCTACCTCCACAGCGTGGACGGGCCCATTGCCGCCGAACGCCATCAGCACGCACCGGCGAGGGTCGCGACCGCGCTCCGTTGAGACCGCACGCGCAACTCGCACCATATTGGACACGGCCACCTGGTGCACGCCGTAGGCCGCCCGCTGGAGATCCAGGCCCAGCGGTCGCGCGACGCGATCGGTCAACTCGCGGCGCGCGGCCTCCCCGTCGATCGCGAGCGTCCCGCCCAGCAAATGTGTCTGGTTGAGGTACCCCAGACACAGGTTCGCGTCCGTCAGCGTGGGCTGGAGATTCCCCAGGCCATAGCAGACGGGTCCGGGGTTGGCTCCCGCGCTATCGGGGCCCACGCGCAACCCACCGCCGGAGTCCACCCGGACGATGCTCCCACCGCCAGCGCCGACCTCAGCGATGTCCAGCGCGGGCACACGGAGCAGGTGCCCGCCACCCTTGAACATGCGGCTACCCGCGCTGATGCCGGCGCCCACCTCGTATTCAGCCATCTGGAACGCGCGGCCATCCTCCAGGATGGAGGCCTTGGCTGTGGTGCCTCCCATGTCCACCGTGATCACGTTGGGCTCGCCGATCTGGGTGGCCAGCCGCAGCGCCGCCACCACACCACCGGCCGGACCTGACTCAACGATGTGGACCGGCCGCTGGCGCGCCGTGGTGGCCCGCATGACACCGCCATTGGACTGCATCACCAGGAGCGGCGACGTGACGCCGGACTCCTGGAGACCTCGCTCCAGGGCACCCAGGTAGCGGTCAACCACCGGGCCAATGTAGGCGTTGATGGCCGTTGTGGAGGTGCGCTCGTATTCACCCATCTCCGGCAGCACCTCGCTGGAGATGGACAGGTGCGTGTGGGGCAGCCGCTCGCGGATCAGCTCGGCCACGCGCCGCTCGTGGGTGGGGTTGGCGTAGGCGTGGATGAGCGAGACCGCCACCGCATCCACGCCACTGTCGACGAGCGCGTCGACGGCGTCCCGAACGCTGGCCTCGTCCAGCGACCTGACGACGCCACCATTCACGTCGAGACGCTCGTCCACCTCGAACCGGTGCCGCCTGAGCACCAGAGGCTGGGGCTTGGTCCAGCCCAGGTCGTAGAGTCGACCCACGCGGAGGCGGCGGATCTCGAGGACGTCTCGGAAACCGCGCGTGGTGACCAGCCCGGTCCGGGCGCCTTTGTACTCCAAAATCGCATTGGTCGCCGCCGTCGTGCCGTGCACTACAGCGTCCGCGTCACCCGCGCGGAACCCGCCTCCCGCGAGCAGCGTGGCCAGCCCGCCTACCAGCGCAGAGACCACCTGATCGGCCGCGGACGAGACTTTGAGGGTCAGAACGCGGCCATCCTGTGCGACCACCACGAGGTCGCTGAAGGTGCCGCCGATGTCAATGCCAACTCGAAAACGCATGCGTTACACCCGGAGGCGCGGGTCAAGCGCATCGCGCAGACCATCGCCGAGGAGGTTGAAGGCCAGGACGGCCAGGATGATTGCGAGACCGGGAAAAACGACCGGCCAGGGTGATAGCTCGACAAGCTTCTGGCCAGTGTTCACCATGGTGCCCCAGGAGGGATCGGGCGGCTGGGTGCCCAGGCCCAGGAAGCTCAGCGAGGCCTCTGCCAGGATGGCCAGTGACAGGCTGAGGCTGGTCTGGACGATCAGCGGCGCGGCGATGTTGGGCAGAATGTGGTGAGACACGAGCCGCGGCCCGGACGCCCCACAGACACGCGCGGCGTCCACGAAGTCCCGGGTCTTCACGGACAGCGTGACGGCCCGCGCAAGCCGCGCGTACACCGGGGTGTAGACGATCCCGATGGCGATCATGGTATTGGTCAGGCTTGGCCCTAGCATGCCCACGATGCCCAGCGCGAGCAGGATGGTGGGGAACGCGAACACCACGTCCAGCACGCGGTTGATCGAGTCGTCGAGCACGCCCCCGGCGAAACCGCCCAGGACGCCCAGGCTGACGCCGGCCAGCAGCGCGATGGTCACGGAGATGGCTCCGACGTAGAGGGAGATGCGGGCGCCCCAGATCACGCGGCTCAAGATATCGCGTCCGAACTCATCCGTGCCCAGCCAGTGCGCCACGCCGGGCGGCTCGAGCAGGCGCGTGGGGTTCATCTCCAGCGGGTCCTCAGGCGAGAGGTAAGGCGCGAACGCCGCCGCGAACGCCACAACGAGCAGGATGCAGGCGCCCGCCAGGGTCAGCCGGTTGCCCAGCAACCGCCGGGCCAGGTCGGAACGGCCGCGGGCAGATCGGCCCGTCGCAGACTGCACCGCGCCGCCACTGGTCACCGTGGCGGACACGCCGGGACTCCCTTGAACCGGACCCATCCACGGCTATCCATAGTGGATCTTCGGATCGAGATACGCGTACAAGACATCCACTACCAGATTCACCAGCACAAAGCTGCTGGTGATGAACAGCACGGCCGCCTGCACTACCGGGTAGTCCCGCTGCGAGATGCCATTGAGCACGAGCGTGCCTAGACCTGGGAGGGCGAAGATCTGCTCGATGATGATGGCCCCACCCAGCAAGTAGCCCACCTGCACACCTGCCACCGTCACCACGGGGATCAATGCATTTTGGAGGGCATGCCGCCAGATCACGACCCGCTCCACCAGGCCCTTGGCCCGCGCGGTGGTGACGTACTCCTGGCGCAACACCTCGAGCAGGCTGGACCGGGTCATCCGCATCAGGATCGCCGTGTTGGCAGCGCCCAGCGCCAGCGAGGGCAGGAGCAACGATCGGAAGCTGCCGAGCGGATCCTGGCTGGGCGGGACGAAACCAGACGTGGGCAGCCAGCCCCGCCAGTACTGCGAGACCAGCAGGATCATCATGGTGGCAAGCCAAAAATTGGGGATGGACAACCCCAGCAGCCCGATCACCCGCACCACGGCGTCCGTGGCGGTGTAGCGCCGCACCGCTGAGAGCACGCCCAGCGGCAGGGCCAGGGCAAGTGAGACAGCCATGGCCATCACCGTGAGCTGGGCGGTCACCGGCAAGCGCGCCAGTACGTCTGGGAGGATGGGACGGCTGGTGCGGATGGACCGGCCGAAGTCGCCCTGAACCACGCCGCTGACCCAGTCCAAGTACTGCAGATAGAACGGGCGGTCCAGCCCGAACATCTTGCGGAGCTGCGCCATGCGTTCCGGACTGGCAGCACCCTCCGTGCCCAGAATCACGTCTACCACGTCGCCCGGGATCAGGCGCAACATCAAGAACACCGCGATGGTCAGACCCAGTACGACGGGCACTACCTGGAGTGCCCGCCGTACGATGTACCTGGTCAAGAACTAGGCCGTCCTACTTCTCGATCCAGGTCTCCTTCAGCGCCAGCCGGTATCCGCTCGCCATGGGTGTGTAACCCTTCACGTGGAGCCGTGCGGGCTCATAGTTCTTGATCACGTACAGGTACAGATAGGGAAGCTCGGTGGCGAAGAGCTTCTGAATGTCCGAGTAGACCTGTTTTCGCTGCGCCAGATCTGTCGTGGTGCGCCCCTTCTCGATGAGCTCGTCCATCTTGGGATTCGCGTAGGCGCCCCAGTTCTGGCTGAACTTGCTGTGCGCCACGCTCAAGTACGTGTCTGGATCTGGACGGTTCGTGTTGAACGTGAGGTTCAGGTCGAAGTTCTTGTCGCGCTGGGCCTGGAGGACCGCTGCCCACTCCATCTGCTGCACCTGGAGATCTATGCCCACCTTCTTGAGCTGCGCTTGCAGAACCTGGGCGGTGGGAATGTCCGGCGCGTAGGCCGGCGCAGCCTGGATGCCGATCTTCAGGCCCTCGGCACCCGCCTCCTTGAGCAGTTGCCGCGCCTTGTCGGGGTTGTACTGGTAGGTCGGGAAGTTCTCCCCGTTGACCGGCACGGACCACTCGCTCTCGCCCGGCGGGATCGGCCCCGTGGGCACGCCATCTCCCAGGAGCACCGTGTTGATGATCTCCTGTCGATCAATGGCGTAGCTGATGGCCTGCCGCACCCTCACGTCATCCAGCGGCTTGCGGGCCAGGTTGAAAGGCGAAGCGGACCGCCAGAAGCTGGGAACGTCGTTGAGATTGACGTTCTTGTCATCCTTGAGCAGCCGGGCGGACTTGGGGTCCTTTAGGACCGTCATGTCCACGTCGCCCGCGCGGATGGCGGCGATTCGCGCCTGCTCGTCCGGGATCATCCTGAATTCGATCTGGTCCAGGATTGGGAAGTCTTTCTCCCAATAGTTCCCGTTCTTCTCCAGCACCACGCGCACGTCCGGCGTGTACTCCACCAGCTTGAACGGGCCGCTGCCGCCATCCCAGTTCTTGAGATCACCGTTCTTCTCGACGACCTCTCGATCCACGATCGCGCACGGCCGGCGGTCGGCCACGATGCTGGGGAGGGGGGCGTACACGCTGTCGTTCTTGATGCGGACGGTGTACTTGTCCACGACCTCGGCCTTCGCACCGGGCCCCAGGTACGAGCGCAGTGGCACCGAGTTCTTATCGTCCATCAGACGATCGACGGTGTACTTCACGTCCTCCGCGGTCACCTCGCGACCGCCGTGGAACTTGACGCCCTGGCGCAGCTTGAACTCCACCGTGTTGCCGTCCACGTTGCGGAACGACTCGGCCAGATCCGGCTTGACCTTGTTGGTCTTGTACTCGAGTGTGAGCAGGCTTGAGTACATGTGCTCGTAGATCGCGACGGATGAGAAGGCGGTGGTCAACGCGGGATCGAGGCCAACCGGATTCACGTCTGCCCCGATCACGAGCTTGCCGCCCTTCTTCACCGTGGCCGGCGCCTGCGCGGCCGGCTTCGCGGCCTCTGTGGGCTTAGCGGCGGCGGACGGAGGTTCCGTCGGCTTGGCCGCCGGTGGGGCGGCCGTTGGTTGCGGCGGCGCGGCGGCTGGCGGGGCGGCGGGCTTGGGCTCGGCTCGAGGAGGCGTGGGGGAGCACGCCAGCAGCCCCAGCGCAACACCACCCAGGCCGAGCATGCCCACGGCCTTTCGCCGGCTGACCCGGCGCGCGCTAGAAATCGGCGAGTCGATCGATCGGAGCACGTCCTTCATCCAAGACCTCCAAGATGAGGCGAACCGGCGAATAGACGGTCGAATGCGGCCGAGCTACGCACCCAGGACACCTGAAGCACGTATCGCGTAACGGCGCCATCCTAGCAGCCGCCGAGAGTGGCGTCAAAAGCTACGGCGCGCTGATGCGCCGAGATGCCGCCGGGACCGAGCCTAGCCCTCGCCCCGCCGCGACAGGCGCGGGTCCAGGGCTGAGCGCAGGCCGTCGCCCAGGAAGTTGAACGACAGCACGGTCAGGAAGATGGCGAGCCCGGGGAAGATGGCCGTGGACGGGTTGAGCTCCATGTACTGGTATCCGCTGCGAAGCTCGATGCCCCAACTTGGTGTGGGCGCCTGCACGCCCACGCCCAGGAAGCTGAGCGAGGCCTCCGTGGTGATAGCCACGCCAAATGCCAGGCTGCCCTGGACGATGATCGGGGCGGCGATGTTGGGCAGGATGTGCCAGAAGATGGTCCGCGCGGCGGGTGCGCCCAACGCTCTGGCGGCTGTGACGAAATCCATTTCCCGCGCGGTCAGCGTGGACGCCCGGGCCAGACGCGCGAAGTACGGGATGTTCACGATGCCAATGGCGATGATGGCGTTATTCACGCCGCGGCCCAGGGCGGACGTGATCGCCAGCGCCAGCATCAACGCCGGAAACGTCCAGATGGCATCCGTGCAGCGCATCAATAGCATGTCGACCTTGCCGCCGTAGAAGCCGCCGATCACGCCGATGGTGACCCCGCAGACGAGGCCAATTGAGACGGCCAGGGCGGCGACCATCAGCGAAATGCGCGCACCGAAGATCAGCCGACTCAACGTATCTCGCCCCAGGTAGTCCGTGCCAAACCAGTGGGCCGCCGAAGGGCCCTCGTTGGCCGAGCTATAGGACTGATCCGTGATCGGATGGTACGGTGCCAGCACCTCGGCAAACACAGCGCAGAGGATCAGCGCCAGGAGCACTCCCAGTGCCGCCGGCGCCAGGCGGGCACGCAGCACCTTGCGCAGCAGGTCAAAGGACCGCCGATGCGTCGTCCGCTCAACTGACGACGAGCCCTGAGCCGTCACGTTCGTGGAGGTTTCCTGGCTAGCCACGCTCACTCCACCTCATCGGTAGTGGATCCGCGGATCCAGATAGGCATACGCGATGTCCGCCACCAGATTCGCCGTCAGCACGCCGATCGCCATCACCAGGCTCACCGACTGCACCACCGGGAAATCCCGCTGGAGGATGGAGTCCACCGCCCAGCGGCCGATCCCGGGTACGGAGAAGATGCTCTCCGTGATCACGGCGCCGCCAAAAAGTACGCCCACCTGAAGTCCAACCACGGTGACCACCGGGATCAGGCTGTTCTTCAGCGCGTGGCCCAGAATAACGGCGCGCTGGCGCAGCCCCTTGGCACGCGCGGTAGTCATGTAGTCCTGCCCCAGCACCTCCAGCAACGATGAGCGGACCTGGCGCATCAACACCGCTGATAGTGCCAGCCCCAGCGTCAGGGTGGGCATCACCATGCGCGAGAGGTTCTGGGTCGGATCCTGCCAGAACGGCGTGTAGCCGGAAGGCGGCAACCACTTCAGCACCACCGCCAGCGTATAGATCAGCAGGATGCCAAACCAGAAGTTGGGAATCGCCACACCGAAAAACGAGCCCAGGCTGCACGACACGTCCCAGGCCGAGTTAGGCTTGAGCGCGGATACCATGCCGGCCGGCAGCGCAATGGAGAGCGCCAGGAGCATCGCAAAGGCCGTGAGCTGAAGCGTCACGGGAAGCCGCTCACCGATGCCCTGTAAGACCGGTTGCTTGTCACGGGTGGAGATTCCCAGGTCGCCGCGCAACGTCTTACCCAGCCAATCCAGATACTGGACTGGAACGGGGCGGTCCAACCCAAGCTCCCGCCGCTTGGCCTCGTACACCTCGCGATTGCTAGCGAGTTGATCGCCCAGGATGAGCAGAGCCGGATCGCCGGGCAACAGGAAGATGATGGAAAACGAGATGATGCTGGCCAGCATCATCACGGGGATCATCTGAACGACGCGCTGGATGATGTACGTTGTCATGGCTGGCTCGAGGGCAGCCCGACCCAACAGGCCGCGCTGCTTGATGCGCGGGGTAGTCTAGGTTCGTCCGTTCCGGCTGTCAACCGTCCTCGGTGCGCCTACCACTCCAGCGCCCGCGCGCGATCGCACAACCCACACGCCTCCGGAGGTCCGAAGAAGCGAATTAACGGGGAGTCGAGTCCGCATACCAGAAGTCCGCGCGCCACGGCGCACAGCGGCAGCCCCACGACGTTAGGGTAGCAGCCTGCCATGGCCGCGACCGGGCGGAATTCCGCGTCCTGGATCGCGTACGCGCCCGCTTTGTCGGCCGCGCGTCCGGAGTCCACGAACCGCTCGATCTCTTCTCGGTCGTAGTCTCGCATGGTGACGTCCGAGCTCACGGACTCGTGGTAGACGCAGCCGCCCGGCGCGATCAACGCAACCGCGGTGATGACCTGATGGGTTCGGCCCCGGAGCTCCAGCAACATTCTGAGCGCATCCGAGCGGTCGACGGGCTTACCGAGCGGAGCCCCGCGATGGGCCACAACGGTATCCGCCGCCAGGATGAGACGATCGCCCGCGACTCGGCGCGCGGCCTCCGCCTTCACGCGAGCAAGTCGCTCTGCGAGGCTCGCGGCAGCCTCGCCCGGCGCGGGCGTCTCGTCCACGTCGAAAGCGCGTGCCGCGAAGTCGTCCGTCAACAAACGGAGCAGCGCGCGACGACGCGGCGAGGCGGACGCCAACAGGAGAGGCTGAACCATGAGGTTACGCAATGAGGCGAGTTAGCGTTACGATGTTGATATGAAAAGGGCTTGCGAAGTCCGCCACGATGGACTATTATCACGGTGCGAGGGTCGTAGTCGCCGAGGTGCCCGCCGTGCGGCGACACTTGACTCCCAGTGACCGCCGGCCCCCGACGGCAGGTCGCAGGAGCCGGGCGCGCTTGACGCGCCCGGTTTCGCCCCTCCAGCCGATGGACCTGAGCCCTGTCCGCTACTGAAGCCTCAGCAGACGCCCGGCACAGGCCCGCCGCCTCGGTCATTGACCAGATCGGCTCTGATGGCCTTCTTCTGGCCACGGCCATCGTGGCCCTGACGCTTAGCACCATCCAGTGGGCGTCTCCAAACATCATTGGGATAGACGGCTACTACCACATCAAGATGGCGTCCATCCTGCGTGACCAGGGCTGGCGCATGCTCCTGCCGCTGCCGTTCCCGTGGCTGCCCACCACCGTCCTAAACCCGGACGAGTTCACCAACCACCATCTGCTGTTCCATCTGGCGCTGGTGCCCTTCACGTTCTTCGATCTGCGCATCGGCGCCAAACTGGCAGCCGTCATCTTCGGTTCGTTCACCATGCTGATGGCGTACCAGCTCATGGTCGAACACCGCGTGCGCTTCGCATTGGTGTGGCTGCTGGTCATGATGGCCTCGGCGTTCCCGTTCCTCTACCGCATCAGCATGACCCGAAGGCAATCCCTCACCGTGGTGTTCTTGCTGCTGGCCCTGTTTTTCGCATTCAGAAGGCAGACCCGCTGGCTCGTCGCGGTGGGTTTTGGGTTTAGCTGGCTGTTCGATGGCTTCCCCCTGCTGCTGGGGGTGTGCGGCGCCGCGCTGATCGGTGAATGGTGGTCCAGCCGACGCATTATCTGGGGCATGGTGGGCTACCCGGCCCTGGGGATTCTGCTGGGCACGCTGCTCAACCCGTACTTCCCCAACAACGTCCTCTTCTCCTACCTGCACATGCTGCCCAAGGTCGCCCAGCTCCTCGGCATCGGCAGCGGAGACGTCGTCATCCAGGTCGGTACGGAGTGGTACCCGTACAACTGTGCCTGGCTCAACTTCACGGGCATGTTCGGCTCAGCGCGGGAGGGCTGCTTTCTCGTCTCAGCCAACTGGCTCGCCATGGCGTTAGTCCCCTTGGGCCTGGTTCCGATCCTCCTGGACCCACGATGGTCCAGGCTGCGCGCACTGGACGGTCGCGTGGTTGCCCTGGGAATCCTGGCCGGCACGTTCCTACTCCTATTCCTGCGCTCGCGCCGCTGGATCGAGGCGGAGCCGGTATTCGCCACCCTGTTCTGTGCCATGGTGTGGACCCATGCGCTGCCGCCACGGTTCGCCCAACGAATCCGCGCGGTCATCCCCACCGGCGCGGACTCGTACCTCGCCGTGTGCGCCGCGCTGGCCGTTGCGCCACTGCTCTACCTGACGGTGAGCCGTGCGATGGATGACGTGGAAGACACCAGCAACTACCTGCGCTACCGAAGCGCGGCGACCTGGCTGGCCGAGAACTCGCCGCCCGGTTCTCGGATCTTCGCCACAGACTGGGACGATTTTCCAGAGCTCTTCTACTGGAACACCCACAACGTGTACTTCGTGGGCCTGGATCCCACCTACTGGTACCTGCACGACGCGGCGGCCTACCTCCAGTGGCGCTCCATCACGCGCGGGCAGGTGGAGAGGCCGGGCACCATCATTCGCGACCAGTATGACGCCCCGTACGTGTTCACCGATCGCGACCACCAGGCGTTTCTGAAGCAGGCGGCCAACGATCCCGGGCTCACTGAGGTCTACCGAGACAACGAGACGGTCATCTTCCGCGTGAACGGCTGGCGGCCGAAGGGCGGCTAGTCGATCGCCCGCGGGGTGGACAGCCGGTACACCCGGGCGAAGGTCACCCCATGGATCGTGGCGGTGAAGTCCGCCGTGAGGCCAGAGACCTCGCGCGGCGTCTGCCGCCGCTGCGCGGCGTTGATGTAGTCCACCACGTAGTCCGCGGGCTGAGGCGCGCCAAACGACTGCACCGTTCCGCGAACCATGCCTTGAAAATTGATGGTAAGCGGATAGTAAACCGCGATGCGCGAGCTCTCGGCATTGGGCTGCGCGTTCAAGTAGTTCGCCACCTGGTCGAGCCCCTCACCCCATCCAACCAGGAGCGTCCGTTGCGCGGCGTTGATACCTCCCAGCAACGGGTTGTAGTACGCCAACGGATATGGATAGCTCGACCACAACGAGGCAGCCTGCACCCCGGCGACAATGACCACCATCCCGATCGCATTCGCCGTGCGTGACAACAGGCCCAGCCGTGAGGCCACGCACCAGATGCCCAACGCGGCCAGGATATCCAGCGAAGGAAACATCGGTAGCGCATAGCGATCCAGTTTCTTCCCCGCGAGCGTGACGAACAGCAGAAAACCCAGCATGAAGTCAAACAGCATCATGGACTGCCAGCGGCTCCTGGACGGCGCGCGAGCGATGGCAAAGCAGGCCAGGCCAACGACCACGATCGGCGTGAGGCGCATGGCCACTGCCACGGGATAGAACCAGGCGCCAGGATCGGCAACGGCGGTCCCCAGGAAGAAGTTGCCGGGTCCGTGGGGCGCCTCAGCGGTGACCAGCGTATACTCGATCCAGCGCGACACGGTGTCCACCGGTGCCACCCACATGGCTGGCCAGACTGCCAGGAGCGTTGCCAGCGCGGCAGCGCCGCACGCCGCCACCGTGCCAAGGGTCCAGCGCCACGACGGCCGCGGCTGCTCCGCCAGCCGACCGCTCAACGCGATGATGGGGACGAACACCGCCAGGAACATGGACGGCGCCTTGGTGGCCACGGCGAGGCCCGTCGCGACGCCACAGAGCGCGAGAAACCGCCAGCTCCGCTCGCGCCAGAACACGGCGCCGCTGAGCATTGCCAGCATCATCAGACCGCTCGCCAGCGCGTCCAGGTGCACCACCTGGCCGTGGGCAACAAGGAACGGGTCCCACGCCAGCAGGCCGCCCGCAAGCCAGGCTGGCACGGTGCCCCACAGGCGCAGGACCAGCAGAACAATGCCCACGATCAACACGGAATTCGTGGCGGCAAACGCCGTACGCGCGCGAGCCAGCAGCTCTACAAAACCTGCAAGCCGAGTGACCATAGGATCCGGCCCGGTGATGCCCGCCAGGCGAGACGCCTCCGGGCCGATCCCTAGCCAGGCCACCCACATGGTCACCACACCCGGATGGCCGCTCTGGAAGGTTCTGACCAGGTCCCCGCGCTCGATCGCACGGGCAAAGTTTCCCGTGCGGCGCATCCAGTTGTCTTCGTCGGGAGTGATGAACAGGCTGATGTTAGCAAGACGGGGCAGCACCGCGATCAGGAACACCACCACCGCGAGCGCGCACGCCGCGAGAGCCCCGGAAGCGCCGCGTCGGACCGGACCGGCGGCCCCGGGCGCCGTCGACTCAACGGTGGCCACGCTCACCACGGGTACCGGCCGCGCTGTCGGAGTCCATTCCGCCAGGCCGAAGTTGATTCGAACCGTATACAGCGGCCGCTCGGATCGGTATGCTTTACAATCAGGTTTCCACTACGGACGGTCATTTGAATTCAAGACGGCGGGTCATGTTCCCCGCCGCCATCACTCTTGTGGAGGGTGTGCATGATTCCCCAGTTAGGCGCCATGGAGCTGATCATCATCCTGGTCATAATCATCCTGATTTTCGGGGTGGGTAAGCTACCCGAGGTCGGGTCCGCGCTCGGGAAGAGCATCCGCGAGTTCCGCGGCGCGGCAGATGCCACAGGTGATGACAAGGAGAAGGAGAGCGCCGCCAAACCAGCCCCCGCAGCCGTCGAGGCGCCGCGGGCGGCAGCTTCCGTGGAGGCTCCCCGGACCAGCGCGGCCGCCGCGCTCGCGTACACGGTTCAGTCCGGCGACACGCTGGAGAAGATCGCCAGTTCCCACGGCGTGACCATTGAGGCGCTCATGAGCGCGAACGGGTATGCGCAGCGCGACCGTGTGCTCTACCCGGGCGACAAGGTCCAGATCCCGGCCACCGCCTAGTCTTCGCGCCCAGCAGGGCGAGTCACGCACCCAGCGTACTTCGGTCGACCGGAGATGCGGGTCGTGCCGCAACGCCGCTCCGTTCGCCCGTCGGACGGCAATTCCTCGACGGGCGCACCAGGCGGCAGCGAGTTGAGCTACGCCGACCGCTGGCGGGCGGGACCAACGTAGCTGGCGCTGCCAAACCCCAAGATGAGCAAGCCTACGAAGCTGAACAGCCAGAGTAGGACAACGCCGAAGGCCGCGCTTCGTCCGAACGATTCCGCGAGATCGATAGCCACCATCACCGTGGCCACGAGATTCGCGAACGGGATGAAGAACAGCACGATCCACCAGGCCGGCCGACCGACGATCTCCAACAGCAGCAAACAGTTGTAGATCGGGATCAAAACGCCCCAGCCGGGGCGGCCGGCCTTGGCATAGACTCGCCAGGCCGCGACCATGCTGACCACGCTCAGGACGGCCACCGGCAGCCACATGACGGCCAGTACGATCAGCTCGGCGGGGCCGAGCGAGGGCGGGCCGCCACCGCGACTCTGCAGCACCGTGGTCGCCTCGGACATGCTTACTCCCAGCGTCAGCGTCATACTTGCCATCACGTACTCCGTCCACAGGCCATGCGAGGCTATGGTGGTGGCCGCGGGGGTACGATGTCAAAGCCAGCGGCGCGCAGCCTCGCCCAGACGATGTGGAGTAGTCGCGGGCCATGCGCAAGCGCGCGGCGCCACGAACGCCCCGCTTCCGGTCGACTGTGCGGGCCGGCGCGCGTACAACCGTAAAATTCGTGAAACGCGCACGTCCACCGCTCTCCAGGCACCACTCTCCAGGCACCACTCAGCGGTTTCTCGCCAAGGATCGAAGGGACTCCCCCGCGAATGAGCACAGACCGTCGCCAGTACGTGAAGTACACCTTTTACAGCGTCGCCCCCGAGTGGCGTGCGCTGCCCGCCGCCGAGCGGGACGCCCACAAGCTCGAGATCGTCGAGCTACTCGAGCGCCACGCCGAACGGGTCATGATCCGCACGTACTCAACAGTAGGCACGCGGGGTGACTGCGACTTCCTGCTCTGGACCGTCAGCTACGACCTGGACGACATCCAGCAGATCGCCAGCGAGATCGCAGGCTCAGCGATGGGTCCGTACCTGGAGACCCCCCACTCGTACCTGGCCATGACCAAGCGCTCCCAGTACATCGACAAGCACACGCACGAGGGTCAAGAGGGCGCCAGATTGCGGATCCGCCCGGCCGACAAGAAATACTTCTTCGTGTACCCGTTCTGGAAGACTCACGACTGGTACCAGCTCGCCCGAGACGAGCGACAGACCATGATGGACGAGCACATCCGGATCGGCCACAAGTACCCCTCAGTGCGGATTAATACCGGCTACTCGTTCGGCCTGGACGATCAGGAGTTTGTCGTAGCGTTTGAGACGGACTTCCCGGCCGACTTCCTGGATCTAGTGATGGAGCTACGCGAGGCCGTGCAACGCAAATACACTCTGCGCGACACGCCCATCTTCACATGCGTGGCCAAGGCCCCCCGCGAGATGCTGGACCTGGTCGCCACACCCGCCCGCACGGCGGTGGGCGCATGAGGAAGCGGCTGGTCATCAGCGTCCTCACGATCTGCCTCATTGCAACCAGCGCGGCGTGCGGCGGCGCAGGCGCCGGGTCAAAGCCAGGCGCCAAAGACGGCGCGGCCCCGGCCGTGAAGGTAGACGGCGACACCAATGCGGGCAAGCAGCTCTTCAGCACCAAGGGCTGCATCGCGTGCCACACCGCCGCCGGCGTGCCGGGCGCCACCGGGTCCATCGGTCCCAATCTCAACGGCCTGGGAGACCCCGGGAAGCGCCCGTCCCTGACCGATGGCGCGCCCAACACACCTGAGAACATCAAGGCGTGGATCCAGGATCCCGGCAAGCGGAAGCCGGGCACCATGATGCCCAACCTGAACCTGAGTGAGAAGGAGGCCACGGACCTGACCGCCTTCATGGTCACGCTGAGGTAGCACGATTCAGGGCTGCTGACCCGGCCCGGCGGGACACCCGTCCCGGCGGGCGCTGCAGCCGTACCGCCACACTGACCAGCCTGGGAGACACAGCACATGGCTACCACCGCGCTCAAAGAGTGGGCCGTCGCAGTGAAGCTGCTTCGCGAAGGACGACAAACGCTGCTGGTCCGCAAGGGCGGTATCCGCGAGGAGAACCGCCACTTCAAGATCGTGGCGGACAAGTTTCTGTTCTTCCCAACCTACGAGCATCAGCGGGCCGACCTCCTGCAGCCAGCGTACCGGTCAGACCTCGAAGGGGTGCTGGCCGCTGCACCCGCGCCTGGCACAGTGGACATCGGGACGTACGCCCACGTGACGGATGTCTTCGAGGTCAGCGAGCCCTGGCAGGTGGAGGCGCTGCTACCGTTCTACTGCTGGAGCCTGGGTTACGCGGAGGAGCGCCTACGGTGGAAGCCCCGCCAGCCTCTCCTGGTGATGGCGATCCGCGCGTATCGGCTGGCCGCGCCGCGGCTGCTCGACGTGCTTCCAGCATACGGTGGCTGCAAGTCCTGGCTGGAGCTTGCCGAAGACTGTTCAACTGAGGGCATGATCCCGGCACTGACGGACGCGGAGTACACCGCGCGGATCACGGAAGTCCGCAAAGCGCTGGCACGCCAACCATTGGGCGTCTAGCCCGCGCCTCACACGGAGCAACGGATGCAAACGCGACGACTTGGAACCACCGACGTAGAGCTTAGCGTCATCGGCTTTGGCGTCTGGACCGTCTCCGCCGGCTGGTGGGGCGACTACTCGGACGATCAGGCAGCCGACCTGCTGCGGCGGTCCGCCGATCTCGGCGTGACCTTCTTCGACACCGGGGACACGTACGGTAACGGACGCGGCGAGACGGTGATGGCAAAAGCATTTCCCAAAGACCGCTCGCGCATCACCATCGGCACCAAGTTCGGCTACGACTTCTACTCCAATCCCAACGAGAACCGTGGCCAGCGTGAGCGGCCGCACAACTGGTCGCCAGAGTTCATAAGATTCGCTCTGGAGCAGAGCCTGTCGCGGCTCGGCACGGACTACGTAGACCTGTACCAGCTCCACAATCCGCGGATGGACGCCATTCAGCGCGACGACGTGTTCGCGTTGCTCGAGGACCTGAAAACGGCGGGCAAGATCAGAGCGTACGGTGCGGCGCTCGGGCCGGCCATCGGCGGCACCGAGCACGGAGATCAGGTCCTGCAGGCCCGCAAGATGGACGCCATGCAGATTATCTTCAACCTGCTGGAGCAGGATCCGGGGAGGCGCTTCTTTCCCATCGCGCGGGAGAAAAATGTGGGGATTCTGGTACGCGTACCCCACTCCTCCGGGCTGCTCGAGGGCAAGTACACCAAGGACACCACGTTCCCAGCCAGCGATCACCGTAGCCACCGGCCGAAAGAGTGGCTGATCGAGGGACTTCAGAAGATCGAAACACTCAGGTTCCTCTACCACGAGCGCGGAACCACGCTGGCCCAGGCCGCGCTGCAGTGGATTCTAGAGGAGCCATCCATCACCTCCATCCAGCCCAACATCTACAACCTGGAGCAGCTCGAGGAGTTCGCCGCGGCCGGGAGCGCCCCTCAACTCACCGCGGACGACCTCCAGCAGGTGGCGCGGCTGTACGAGCAGAACTTTGGCGTGGCGGTCGCCGCGGCCACCTGAGTCCTGGGGAGCGGGGTCTCACACCTCCGCTCCCGTCGCCAGCGTCGCCCCCGTACGGCTGGCTCGCGGAAGCTCGCGCGAGCTACCCTGATCGCATGACACGCGGCACGCCGCAGCTCGCCCGCGCGGCACTGCACGATCTCTTTGGATTCAGCGACTACCGCCCCGGCCAGGAGCCGGTGGTCAGCGCCATCTGCGCCGGCCAGGACGTCCTCTCGATCATGCCCACTGGCGCGGGCAAGTCGCTGTGCTACCAGCTCGCGGCCATGATACGAGACGGCTGCACCCTGGTCATCTCGCCGCTCCTGGCGCTGATGAAGGATCAGCTGGACGGGCTGCCGGAGCGTGTTCTGGCCCAGACCACCGTGTTCAACAGCCAGGTGGAGCGGGCCGAGCGAGACCGCCGGATGGAGCTCCTTGCCCGGGGCGGCGTCAAGCTGGTGTACGCCACGCCGGAGCGGCTGCGGCAGCGATCGTTCCTCCGCGCGCTGGGCCTGGCGGGCGTCTCGCTGGTGGTGGTGGACGAGGCCCACTGCATCTCGCTGTGGGGGCATGACTTCCGGCCTGACTACCTGTTCGTCCAACGCGCGCTGGAGCTCCTTGGCCGACCCCAGCTCCTGGCGCTGACGGCCACCGCCACGACGGAGATCCAACAGGAGCTCGACGCACGATTCGGTCGCAGGCTCACACGGATCATGGCGGGTGTGCTGCGCGAGAACCTCCATCTCGAGGTCCTGACGCTCGAAAGCCGCGAGCAGAAGCTGCGCGAGCTCGCCAATCTGGTCGGCCCGCGCGACCGCGGGAGCGGGATCGTGTACGTCCGGAGCCGCCAGGACGCGGAGGAGCTGGCAACGTTTCTCAAGCGGCGTGGCATCGCGGCGGACCACTACCACGCCGGCCTGGAGACATCTGAGCGCAACGCGGCCCAGGCCGCGTTCATGGAGAACCGCACCCGCGTGATGGTGGCCACCACCGCGTTCGGCATGGGGATAGACAAGGCGGATGTGCGCTTCGTGGTGCACTTTAGTCCGCCCGAGTCCATCGAAGCGTACGTCCAGGAGTCCGGACGGGCCGGGCGAGACGGGAAGCCGGCCCGCTGCGTGATGTTGGCTACCGCATCCGATCGCGGGACCCTGCGGCGGCGAATCACGCGGGACCGGATCGGTATCGAGACGCTCCGCGCGGTGTACGGCAGCGTGCGGAGCGCCGCGACGGATGGCTTCCTGACGCTGAAGACGGATCGCCTGGCGGCCCTTGCTCCGGGCACTGAAGAGTCCGTCGCGCGTGCCGCGGTGAGCCTGCTCGAGCGGGCAGGGCTCCTGCGCCGCCACCTGGACGTGCCAGGCTACATCGACGCCGAGCTGACGGATCCATCCAGCACGGATCGCTGGCGCTCCGCGCGCGGCTCAACCCCGGCCGTAGCCAGAGCCCTGGGCCTGCCACCCGCCGTGGTGGAGGATGCGCTGTTGGACCGGCAGGCGCGCGGGGAAGCGCGCGTGACGATGACGGGTCGCGAGCTGCTGATCGAGCTCCTCCCGGCTCCACCGGACGCGGCGAAGCGAGTGGACCAGATCCTCGAGAGCTGGGACCAGGTGCAGGAGCAACGGCTAGACACGCTGGTCAGGTATCTCCAGAGTCGGGCGTGCCGCCATGCGCTCATCGCGCGCCACTTTGGGACAGACTCCGCCCGACGCTGCACTGCCTGCGACAACTGCGACCTGATCCGCGGCGCCGCTACGGGATCGACCGGCAACCAGGAGGCGCCCAGTCGCTCCATCCTCACCATGCACCCGCGCGACGTGACGTTGGCGTGCGTGCAAGCGTTGCCGTTCCCGCTCGGTCGGGAGAAGCTGGGATTGATCCTGCGCGGCTCCGTGGAGGCGCCGCTGCCGCCGGAGCGCGCGCGTTTCTTCGGCGCGCTGGAACACCTCACCGCCAAGGCGATCCGCACGACAATCGAGGAGCTGGTCGCGGAGGGTTTCCTGACGCGCGATGAGGGCGAGTACCCGGTCCTGCTCATCACAGACCAGGGGCGCGAGAAACAGCCTGAGCCGCCACCGCGCACGGTTTCCGTGGCGGACAAGCGCTCCCGCAAGCAACCGAGCAGTGCTGACGATCCCGGGACGGCCGCGGCATTCGAACGATTGCGAGCCTGGCGCCGCCAGCGCGCTTCCGCGGATGGCGTGGCACCGTTCATCGTCAGCTCGGACGCAACGCTGCTAGCCATCGCCAGGGCCCAGCCGCGAGACACGCGCGAGCTGGCGCTGGTGGACGGGATCGGTCCGGCGAAGGTCGAGCGCTACGGCGGCGAGCTGATCGAGGTAGTGCGGTCCGCCGGCCCAGCTAGACCGTAGCCGCGTCCAGATCCAGGGACGGTCCCACCGGCGTGTCCTTGAGGGCAAACCGGGTGACGGCCTGGAGTCGCTCGGCGTACTCGCTGACCGCGACCAGAGCCGTCTCAGCCTCACCCAGGAGCTCCGCCGTGGAGGGCGGGATGGAGGCCCGACGTCGCAGCATCTCCAGCGCGCCCGTAGCCAGGGCGAGACGGTTGTTGACCACGTGAACCACGTCGCGCGCGGTGACACGCACGGCCTCCACCTGGGCGGTCTCCAGAAGGGCCGCAACCCGCGCATCCTCCGCCTGGCGTTGACCGCTTAGATCCCGTTCCACCACAACAAAGTGCCCAATGGTGCGCGCAACGTCCTCAACGGGTGTGACTCGCCACTCCGCGGCGTACGTGGTGCCGTCCTTGCGGACGCCCTGGCCTTCCTCAACCACAGTCTCGCCGCGCCGCATGGCGGCCAGCAGGCGATCCGCCGTGCCGCCGTTCTCGCGGCTCACGAGCGCCGGCAGCGGCTGGCCAGCCACGTCATCAGAAGCGTAGCCGGTCACGCGAGTGTAAGCCGGATTGACGTACACAACGGATGGTGACGCCGCGCCATCGCCGGCCGGCGCCACGATGGCCACGGCGTCATCCAGGTAGTGAACGGCCGCCTGGATGATGTTCAGCGCCTCGCGAGCGCGCCAGCCGGCAGACACATCGCGCAGCACCCACTGGAAGAGCGCGTGCGAGGCAATGTTGACCCGAGTGACGATCGCCTCCGCCAGCACCTCCGCCCCGCCATTTCGACGACAGCGCCATTGGCCGCGCCACTCTCCGAACTGGCGGGCCAGATGCTGGACCGGCTGGACTCGGAAATGCTCGTCCGCCACCATCAGCTCGATGACGGAGAGGCGCTCCAGATGGTCGCGCTCGTAGCCAAGCATACGGACAGCAGCGGCATTCGCGGAGACGATGCGGCCGTCTACGCTGTCCACCAGGAGGACGGCGTCAGGCAACGCGTCCAGCATGGCCGCGTCGATCATCTCATCTAGTGTAGGCTCGCGCCCGACGGTCTCTACACTCACGTCGTCCCTGCCAGGCGCACCCCGCGCCCCGACCCAGACCCCGATAGCACCGCGGATCAAAATCTTCTGACCCGCTACCGCGACACTATATCACAGTAGAGCGACAAAGTCACTCACTTGAGAGCGGGCGCGTGTGTCCGTCTCACCGCGATTGCGGCCATTCGCTCCATCAGCGCACGGGCACCCACTACGTCGCGCTGTACCCAGACCGGGGCAGTCAGCCCAGGCCGCGCGATGCGACCGACTGCGCGATGCGACGATTGACGGCCGTGATCTCCTCCTGCCGAGGCAGCACCACCAGCTCGTCGTCGACGTCGTGCATCAGCAACGGCAGGGAGGCGCGGGCTTCCGTCTGCCAGCGGGCCCGCCAGGCTGAGGGCACGTCAAACGGCAGCGCCTGGTGGCTCACCGCGGCCCAGACGGCGGTCCACGCCCGAGGCACACCGGTCCACAGCGCGTAGCCGCCGCCGCCCAGGACCAGGAGACGGCCTTCGCACAGCTCGTGCGCCAGGTCGTGCGCCTGCCGCGCATAGTGCTCGAACGTCCGCGTGGACGCGTGGAGGTGGGTCAACGGGTCCTCCACGTAGCTATCGCAGCCGCTCTGCGCCACGATCACGTCCGGCTTGAACTGGCGGGCCAGCGTGGGTACCACGATGTCGTAGCACTCCACAAACGAGGCGTGGTGGGTGTACGGCTGGACGGGCACGTTGACGGCGTAGCCAAACCCCGCACCCACGCCTCGCTCCTCCACGCCGCCGGTACCAGGAAAGAGGAAGCGGCCGCTCTCGTGGATGGAGATGGTGAGCACGCCCGGATCGTCGTAGAACGCGGCCTGAACGCCATCGCCGTGGTGCGCATCCGTGTCAATGTAGAGCACGCGAGCACCGTGGCGGCGAAGCCAGGCCACCGCGATGGATGCGTCGTTGTAGATGCAGAAGCCGGACGCCAGCCGTCGCATCGCGTGATGGAGTCCACCACCGGGGTTAAACGCGTGCGTGGCACCGCCGTTGAGCACCAGGTCCGCGCCTAGTACGCTGCCGCCCACCACCAACGATGTGGCCTCGTGCATGCCGGCGAAGCTGGGCGTATCGCCGGGCCCCAGGCCAAAATCCATCAGCGGGTGTGCCGTGCGGCCGCTCTCGCTGACCTCGCGCACCCGATCCACGTACTCCAGGTCGTGCGCCAGGAGCAGCTCCTCCTCGGTGCCCATGCGCGGAGCCACCGCCACCACGTCTGGCCCGACCAGGAGGCCGGCATCCTCAATGAGCGAGGCCGTCAGCTTGAGGCGGATGGGGTCCAGAGGGTGCGTCTCTGAAAGCCTGTAGCCGGTGTATTCAGGTGAGTAGATGAACGCCGAGCGACCAGACACGCACGCTTCCTGTGTCTTGACGTGAGATCGTGACCCGCCAGACTGCGTTAACCTGGCCGATCAACGATACCAGAGGTGGCCGAGGGCTCTGGTCGGTAGCCTACTTACCGGCGCCGGCTTTCGCCGGCAGCAGTGCGAGCGCGCCGTCCGCCACCACCCGCGGCTCGCTGCTGCCGTCCGCGGGCGCCAGGTACACGCGCGAGCCGCGTGCCTCCCCGCTTCCTGGCGGGTTGCCGGCGTACACCAGGTGCCGACTATCCGGCGTCCAGGTGGCGTGGGACTGGGCGAACTGATCGAAGAACAGGTATAGGCGTAGCTGCTCCTGCGACGGGACGAACGCGCCGACGCGCTTGGACGCCTTCCCTGCCGCGTCCGCCACGTACCAGACCAGCGCCTGGGCCTGGCGGTCCGCCGCGGCGTAGGCCAGCTTCTTGCCATCTGGCGACCAGAAGAACGCCATGACGGGCTGGTCCGTGACCTGAACACGGTCTGAGCCGTCGCGCTGGATGACCTCCAGCCCCTGGTAGAAGATCCGGTCAGCGCTGACGCGCGACGAGAACGCGAGCCGGCCCCCGTCCGGGGACAACAGGAACGAGACCTCGTCATTCAGAGAAGCCAGGCGGGTTCGCGTACTGCCCTGCGCATCGCCAACGGAGATCAGGGCGCTATTGTCTGGACCCTCGGCAACCACCGCTACCTGCTTGCCATCCAGCGACCAGGCGGGCGCCCGAAAGTCGGCCGGCAGATCCCCAAACGTGCGGCGCGTGGCCTGCACGTCCGTGCCTACGAAGGCAAGATCCGCCCGGGCGTTGGCCCTGCGCGAACCGCCCGTATGAACCAGGATCTCGCTGCCATCAGGAGACCAGGAAAAATACAGCGGGCCGCCGTCGCCGGAGGCGATCTGGCGCGGCTGCCCGTTTCCGGCGGCATCCACCAGGAGCAGCACGATCTCGCCCTGCTCCTGGACCAGCAACCCTAGCCGCGATCCATCTGGCGACCATGACATGTAGATCGGGAACTGGTCCCGCGTCTCCCACAGCCGACTCAGGCCCGAGCCGTCGGGCTGGACGACCCACATTGCCGCGTTCCCGGGTGCGTTGCCCTCGCCAGATCGCAGGCGCATAAACGCCAGGCGCGAGCCGTCGGGAGACCAGGTGGGCTGCCGCGAGCGTCGGATCTCGTTGGCACGAACCGCCTCACCGGGCAGGTTGTCCACCCGCCGGGGGTCTCCGCCCTCAACCGCCAGCACGTAGATGTGGTCGTCACCGCCCACGTAGGCAATACGGTTCGGCGCGTGCGGCGTGGACGCGGTGGGTGCGGCCACGGTGCACGCAGCGCCCAGCGCGCCGAACACCATCGCCAGCAAGAGCCAACCCAGCCGACCCATGTCCCCCACGCACCTCCGCCTGCCTGCAGCCCAGCATACCACGGCGACCCGCAGTACCCCCTTATCGGTCACGCAAGCGGGGGTTGAGCCAGTCCACCAGTCCATCAGCCAGCAGGTTCACCGCCAGGGCGCTCACGACGATTCCCAGGCCCGGCCAGAGGGCCGGCCACGGCGTCTCGCGGACGTACACCGTGCTCGCCGCCACGTCCGCGCCCCACTCGGGGTAGGGCGCCTGCGCGCCGAGCCCCAGGAAGCCCAGGCTGGCGGTGGCAAGAATGGCGGAGCCCAGGTTGAGACTGGCCTGGACCGCCAGTGGACCGATGCAGTTGGGAGCCACGTGCCATGCCAGGATCCGGGCCCCAGATGCACCAGCCGCCTGCGCCGCCTCCACGAACGGTAGCGCGGCCACCACCAGCGCCTGGCCCCGGGCCATCCGCGCGAACTGGGGGGTGTAAGCGATGGCCACCGCCAGCATAGCGTTCGTGAGGCTGGGGCCCAACGCGCTGGCGATGGCGATTGCCAGCACCAGACTGGGAAACGCCAGCATGGCATCCGCCAGGCGCATGGCCACCGAGTCCACCCAGCCGCGGGCGTGGCCGGCCAGAAGGCCAACCGGGATGCCGGCCAGGCAGGCAGCGGCGATGACGCCCAGGCCCACCAACAGCGTGGTCTGCCCGCCCCAGAGGAATCGACTGAGCAGGTCGCGTCCAAAGAAATCAGAGCCCAAGAGGAACTCTGAGCCGGGTGGGCGGAACTTCTTCAGGATGTTCACCTGGATGGGCTCCGCAGGCGCCAACAGCGGCGCCGCGACGACCAGGACCGCGATCAGCGTCGTCAGCACCAGGCCCACTAGCGGCGGGCCGGACAGGAGCGGCGACCGCCCACGCCGTCGCACTACCGCCGCACCCGCGGATCAAGCAGTCCATACGACAGGTCAACGGCCAGCAGCACCAGCACGTAGACTGTGGCGAAGAGGACCGTGGTCCCCTGGACCACGGCGTAGTCGCGGCCAGTGATCGCCTCGTACATGTAGCGACCTAGACCTGGCCAGGCGAAGATCGTCTCTGTCAGCACCGCGCCGCTCAGCAGCTCAGCGAACTTGAGTCCGGTGATCGTCAGCACCGGCAGCAGGGCATTGCGCAGCGCATGCCCGCCGATGACACGCACCGCCGAGAGGCCCTTGGCGCGGGCCGTGCGGATGTAGTCATCCGCCAGGACATCGAGCAGCGCGGCCCGCGCCATCCTGGACACCGTGGCCGTGAGAAACGCCCCCAGAACGAGGGACGGAACGACGAGATGGCTCACCGCGTCCGCCAGGCGCCCCAGGTCTCCATGCAACAGGGCACCGACCACCACGAATCCAGTGCCACCCACCGCGCCACTCTCAGCCGAGATCCGACCAGAAACGGGCAGCAAGTCCAACCAGAGCGCCAGGACAAGCTGTGCGGCGAGCGCCAGCCAGAACACCGGTACGGAGACGCCGAGCAGCGCGATGATGCGCCCGAGGTGATCCCAGACCGAGTTGCGCCTGAGCGCCGTGAGCGTGCCAAAGGCCACCCCAAGCGGCACCGCGACGAGCGTGGCCGCCACAGCGAGCTCGACTGTGGCGGGGAGCCGCTGCGCGATCTCTTCCGTCACCGGCCGGCGGGTCTTGGCTGAATTTCCGAGGTCTCCCCGAGCCAGGCCGTAAACGTACTCCAGGTACTGGACGATGAGCGGACGATCCAGCCCAAGCTGCTCGCGGAGCGCAGCTATCTGGTCGCGGGTAGCACCGGGTCCCAGCATCAGCGTGGCGGGATCTCCCGGTATCAGCCGGACGATGACGAACGAGATGGTCGCCACCAGGAGCAGCACCGGCAGGGCCGCGGCGATGCGCCGAACGGCGTACGTCAGCACGCTGCCCTCGCCGGTCGCGCGAGGAGGGTGACGCCACGCAGCGCCACCCTCCGTGCCGGCGGACCGCTAGGGACGGTCCTCCTCATGACAGCCGGGGCAGGGTCAGGACTTCTTGACCTGCCAGTACTCGGTGAGCGGCGGCGCGGTGTTCGGCACGAGGTTGTCGATGTTGGCCCGCGTGTAGACGATCACCTTGGGGCTGAAGAGGTACACGCCCGGCTGGAAGTCCATGAGGCGCTTCTGGATGTCGTAGTAGAGCTGCTTCCGGTCCTCCAGCTTGGTCGTCTGCTGGGCCTTCTCGATAAGGCCGTCGAGCTCGGCGTTCTTGGGCATCCGAAGCGTCAGCGCGGTGTTGCCCAGGGAGGATAGGTAACCAATGGTGATGTGCGCGTCCGGGTCGTTGTACCAGGGCTGGCGGCCGTCCAGGGCGATGTCGTGCTCGCCGGCGGTGTGAAGCTGGCGCAGCGCCGGAAACTCTAGCTGGACCACTTCCGCCTTGATGCCGGCCTCGGCCAGGTTGGCCTGGAGGAAGGTGCCGATGTCGCGCCAGCTCGACCCCTGAAAGGTGTACATCTTGAGTGCGAGGTTGGACTGGCCAGCCTCCGCCAGGAGCGCCTTGGCCCTGGCGACATCGCGCTTGGGCGCCAGCGACTGCGCCTCCGGAAGCACCGCCCAGCTCGACTGGGTCAGCGGGCCGTACACGCGGCTGGCCGTGCCGCCGAGCACCCCGGCCAGCAGTCCGTCGTAGTCGATCGCCAGCGCAATCGCCTGGCGCACGCGCTTGTCCGTCATGACACCGGCAGTGCCATCCGCATTGTCGAAGTCGATATTGCGGATGATCTGGCTCTCAAACTCCAGGACCTTCACGTCCTTGTTCTTCTTGAGCGCGTCGATGTCCGCGATGGGCAGCGAGAACAGGTTCCCGTTCTGCTGCACTACGTCCACCGTGCCCTTCTCCAGCTCGAGTCGCCGCGTGGCCTGGTCCTTGATCACGCGATATACCAGCCGCTGGACAGTGGGGGCACCGCGGAAATAGGACGGATTCGCCGACAGCACCACCTCGGTGTCGGGCGTGTAGCTCTCGAACTTGAACGGTCCTGTGCCCACCGGCTTGGCGCCAATCTGCTCCTTGCTGAGAGCCTTAGCATTGGTCGGTGAGTGGATGGCGGCCTGGGGCACCGCGAGCTGCGAGAGGAACACGGCGGACGGCGCTTTGAGGCTGATCTTCACGGTCCGCGGATCGGGTGCCTCGATGGACTCGATGGGGCCGTAGTACGCGGTCATGAAGGTGTTGTCCGCCTTCACCCGCTCCATAGCCGCCTTGACGGCCGCGGCGTCGCACGGCGTGTTGTCGTGGAACATCACGCCGGAGCGCAGCTTGAACGTGTAGACCTTCCCGTCTGGCGAGATCTCCCAGCTCTCCGCCAGGCGGCCCTCGAGCTGGTCGAACTTGGGCGCCTTCCAAGCCACCAGCGTGTCGAACACGTTCACGATGATCTCCGAGCCCACGGGATAGGCCAGGTTCGTACTGGGGTCAAGACTCTGGGGATCGGAGTCGATCGCGATGGTGAGGGTCACGGCGGGGCCGCTGGGCTTGGCGGCGGCCGCGGGCTGAGCCGCGGCGGGCGCGGCGGCAGCCGGGGAGGCGGCTGGTGAGGCCGCTGGCGATGCAGCGGGGGATGCGGCAGGGGCAGCCGGTTTCGGCGCCTCAGCGGGCTTAGCCGGCGCGGCAGTCGGCGTAGCCGGAGCCGAAGAGCAGGCCTGGATCAAGGTCGCGGAAGCCGTGGCGCCGATGAGCTGCACCAGCCGCCTGCGTGAGAGCTGCCAACGTGGGGTTCGCGATTGCATCTAGCTACCTCAACGGATGTGGGCGGCTTCACCCGCCGCGTTTGACTGCCGAGACTTCGCAGAAGCATACCAGCGCTCGCAAGGATGCGTCCCTGGAAGCACGAAACGTCTGTCACGGTATCGCCGCGAGTACACTCCTTCGAGCGATCAATGCACCAAGCGGAGGCCCTCCTATCTTGGCGGACGAGCTCAGACTGTCACTCATCCAGATGCGTGCGGAGACAGACGCACGCGATGCCAACGTTGCCCGCGCGTGCGCTGAGATCGACCGACTGTGCACCGCGGAAGACGGCCCACCAGACCTGATCGTGCTGCCTGAGCTTTTCAACACGGAGTATTTCCCGCAACACCGCGACTGGTCCTACGTGCGCTACGCCGAGCCGGTGGACGGTCCCACCATGACGGCCATCCGGGAGCGCGCGGTCAGGCACCGGACGTCCATCGTGGCGCCCATCTACGAGCTCGCCTCGCCCGGCCACCTGTACGACAGCGCTATCGCCGTGGGGCCGGAGGGGGAGATCCTGGCGACGTACCGCAAGGCCCACCCCGCGGCCATGGAGAGCGTGGAGAAGCTGTACTTCCGGCCGGGCAGCAAGTTCCCCGTGTTCACCCTGCCGAACGGCTGGAGGGTGGGCATGATCATCTGTTACGACACGTACTTCCCGGAGAGCGCGCGGTCGGTGGCGCTCCACGGCGCCGAGCTGCTGGTGATCCCGTTCGCGGGGGGCACCGCTCACCGCTGGTATGACCTGATGGCGGTGCGCGCCTTCGAGAACCTGCTCTTCCTGGCAGCGTGTAACAAGGTGGGGGTGGAGGATCGCCAGCCATTTGGCGGTCGGTCGTGCGTGTTCGACCCGTTCGGCGAGATGCTCGTCACCGCCAGCGGTGACCGCGAGGAATCCATCAGCACGACGCTGGACCGCTCGCAGATCTGGCAGGCCAGGACGCGCTACAGCATGTACCGCGACCGTCGACCGGACCTGTACCGGGCTCTGGTCACGGACGCCGAGGATCTCCATGGCTGAGCTGTCGTTACCTGCCCACGATCTGGATCGCGCACGGGCCTCCAACCTGATGGCTCAGGATGGACTGGACGCCATCGTGGCGCAGAGCCCGGAGAACTTCTACTACGCCACGGGACACCGGGCCTGGGCCATCAACCTGTACCGGCGCGCCGGCTTCGGAGCGGCCGTGGTGCCGGCCGACCCGGCGGCGGGCGCCGGTGCCGTGGTGGCGGACGTCGACGCCGGCCACTTCAGGCGGACCACGGCCGGAGCGTTTCCGCACGTCCGCGAGTACGCATTCTGGGTGGCATTCTGCGAGGTGGATCCGTCCCGGGCATCAGACGATGTGTGTGGCGCGCTGCATGCGGCCAGCACGGACAAGCCACGCGACCTGCTGGGCCAGGTGGACCGCCAGGCGACGATCCAGGAAGTGGCCGGCGTCATCCGGGAGATGGGCCTCTCGGAGCGGCGGCGTATTGGGATAGAGCTGGGCTTCATGTCGGCAGACACGTTTGGCTGGCTGCGCGATCTGCTCCCTGGCGTCACCTGGGTGGATTGCGGCGGCCTCCTGGCGGAGCTGCGGATGCTGAAGAATCCCCGCGAGGTCGCCCGGCTCAAGACCGCCACCGAGCTGACGGAAGCCGGCATCGCCGGGGCCATCGCGCACCGTCGTCGGGGCGTGACCGCCCGCGAGCTGGTGCGCGCCTACGAGCGAGCCATCCTCAACGAGCCGAGGGTCACGGCCGAGGCGGTGGACCTGGGCATGATGCGGCTGTCCCTGCGGCTAGGTCCAAACGTGATGAGCGCCGAGGCCTACGGTCCCCACCCGCTGGTTCGGGGCGACCTGCTGTTCCTGGACGCTGGGGTAGAGGTAGCTGGCTACCGCTCCGACATGGGAAGGACAGCCGTGTACGGTGCGCCCACCGACTCCCAGAAGACGGTGCACGAGGCGCTCCTGGCGGGACAGCTCGCGGCACGCGACCTGCTGCGCCCAGGCACACCGTCCTCTGAGATCTTTTGGGCCGGCCAACGCGCGATCTGGCAGGCGGGCCTGGAGTCCTACGTTCGGGGCAACGTAGGGCACGGCATCGGGATGGACGCCGCGCCGGAGCTGCCCATCATCTCGAAGGAGGATCCCCACGTGCTGGCGCCTGGCATGGTGATCTCCGTGGAGTTCCCCTACTACGTCCACGGGCTCGGCGCGTTCCAGGTGGAGGACACCTACTTGATCACGAAGGCGGGCGCCGAGCGATGGACTATGCTTCCCGATCAGCTCGTGGAGCTGGATTGACCGGCCGCTGCCCCGTCAACGCTCCCCAGTAAGGACCTTGCTTTGAGCCGCCGTCCACCTCCTGGCCCCGACGCGTTCGAGTTCTCCCAGCCGATCGATCGTGTCGTCACGATGCTCGATCAGGACACGCCCACATTTCTGGGAGTGCCGGCCGCGCGCGATCGGAGCGCGCTCAGCGGGGCCGGCGCGGCCTTCATCGGCGTGCCCTACATGATCCCCGAGTTCCCGTACGACGCCGACCTTGTGCCCCGCCACATCCGCGTGGCATCGGCAAAATTCCGTGGCGGTTACCTGCCTGAGCTGGATCTGGACCCGCTGACTGCCCTGGGTGTGGTGGACTATGGGGACGTGGCCATTGACCCCACCGACATGGATGGCTCGATCGAGCGAGTCCGCCGAGCCACGGCAGACGTACTGGAGGCGGGGGCGTTGCCGATTGTCGTGGGTGGCAACGCGCCGCTCGCGTCGTTCGCGCCCATCAGCGCGCTGTCTGCCCACGTGGACGGGCAGATCGGCGTGGTTAACCTGGACGAGCACGGCGACAACCGCGAGGAGTACATGGGTGGCGCCATGAACGCCTTCACCTGGGTTGCGCGCTCACTAGAGCTGGCAAACGTCGGAGCGCAACACTGGGCCCAGGCCGGCATGCGCGGGCCGGGCAACCTGCGGCCGCAGGTGGAGTGGTTCCAACAGAAGGGCGTTCGGCTGTTCACCGCCCGGGACCATCGCCGGCTCGGGACGAACGGGCTGATCGATGAGGCGCTGAAGGCCGCGACCCACGGCACGGACGCCACGTGCCTGGCAGTGGATTGGGATGTCTTGGACACAAGCGCGGCGCCCGGCTGGTCGTACCCCGATCCGCTGGGCTTCAACGGCGAGGACATGCTCCGCCTGGCCTACGCCATCGGCCGGGCTGAGCCGCCGCTGTCGCTGATCGCGTTCATGGCGCTGCCAGCCTGGGCGCGCCCGCCACTCTGGCTAGCCTGCTGGACCATCCTGTACGCGCTGGCCGGCGCGTGCGATCGTCGCGGGCTTCGAGGATGAGCCGGCCCGTCAGAGCGGCGGCGATCCAGCATCACTCGGCCGCCGCGGAACCGAACGCGAATATATCCACGGCCGTCGACCAGTGTCGCACCGCGGTCGCCGACGGCGCCGACTTGCTGATACTGCCCGAGCTATTTGCGGTTCAATACGCGCCATTCAACCGACGGGACCCGCGACTGCTCGCGCTGGCCGAGCCGCTGGATGGTCCCACCGTCTCGGCGTTTCGCGAATTCGCCGCGCGCCACGGTGTCTGGATGGTGGTGCCCACCTTCGAGCGAGCCATGGCTGGGGTGGCGTTCGACAGCGCCGTCCTGCTGGACAGCAGCGGGCGGATCGCCGGCGTTTACCGAAAAACGCACGTTGCTCTGATCGCGCAGGAGAACAGTGGTCAGGAGAAGTTCTATTTCCGCGAGGGCAACGAATTCCCGGTGTGGGACACCCCGTTCGGCCGGCTTGGCGTCCTGATCTGCTACGACCGCAACTTTCCGGAGGCCTGGCGCGCCCTCGTGAACCAGGGCGCAGAGATCGTTGCCGTGCCGATCACCACGGACGGGCGATCCATGTTTCGGGAGGTCGCCCAGACCATGTGCTACCTCAACGGCGTCTTCGGCGTGTTCGTGAATCGGGTGGGTGTGGAAGCGGACCGGGAGTTCTTTGGTGGCAGTCTGATCTGCGGGCCGCGCGGCGAGGTGCTGGCGGAGGCCGGCGACGCGCCCACGGTGATCTCCGCTCAAGTCGATGCATCAGACCTGGTGACCGTACGCGCCACGATGCCCTTCCTGCGGGACGCCAGGCCCGAGATCTACACGAAATAAGATGGGCCCCTCGCCGATTGGCGAGGGGCCCCAGGCCTAACCCGTCTCCTGAGCGACTACCGGCTCGCGGGCGCCGGTCCCGATGTGGGCGCGGGCGTGGGTCCCGTGGTGGGCTTGGGGGCCGCGCCTTCGCGCACCCTCAGCTCCACCTTGGCCCAGTCGCTACGCTGGTCGTTGTTGTCCCGCGCGCGAGCTCGGAGCGTGTACCGGCCGGGCTTGGTGGGCGCAATGGTCCAGGTCTTGGAGCATTCTTTCTTGTCATCGCACGAGAAGCGATACCGCTCGTCAAGGACTGGATCGCCGGTGACCTTGTTGTCGTTATCGTCGTTGTCCTTGATGATGGTGCCCTCGAGCTCGACGCGCGCCAGGCCCTTGTCGTCGCGGCCGATCACGGTCACGTCGATGTTGGTGAAGGCGTCGATCCGGTCGTCGCTGACGATCAGCTCAACCGTGGGCCTGGCGTCGCCGCCATCGCTCGAGCTCGGTCCGGACGAGCTGGAAGCCCCGGGCAGCCAGGAAGGCCGATCGCCCAACGTGACCCCCTGACCATCGCCCGTGGGAACCACGTACTTCCCGGTGATCGGGAACGCCGAGATCTGCTCATCGGTGGCCTCGTAGAGGGGCACCTCTGACCGTTGGCCGTTGAGCACCAGCCAGATCCGGCCGGCCGTGTCCTTCACAAACGCGCCACTTGGCACGCCCTGTGCGGAGACCGAGCCCAGCCCAAAGGCCACTGCCACCGCGAGTCCCAATAACGCAGATCTCACTCTCATACGCAGGCTCCCTACGCCGTACGGTCGCGGCGCAAACTTGTGAATCGCGACCCGTGCGCCAGTGTAACGTGCGTTCGCGAGCGCGGTAGCACCATCGCGACAACGGCCGCGCGAACTGCTCGTTTTGCGCGCGGTTCGCAGAACCACACACCGCCAGGACTGTCACGGCTTCGTTATGACGCGTCACGGCACCGCCGGCGCCCCTAACCGTTAGTATCCTGACCATGCACCGACTGATGACCGCGCTCCTGGTGGGCGCGCTGCTTTTCGAGGCGATCTGGCCGTCGGTCCCCGCGTGGGCCGCGCCGGCGGGCGCCCCCTCCGAGGCGCCGCCATTCCCGCCATTCATGCTTGGCGCGAGCTACCAGGGCCCCGCCGACCGGGCCTGGCGAATGTGGGACGACGCGTACTTTGATGCAAAGCTGATCGGCGCGGATTTCGCCCGCGCACGCGAGGCAAACCTGAACGTGCTTCGCATCTTCGTGCAGCAAGCGCTGGTGGATGACATCCGCGCGGCGCAGTGGTCCAAGCTGGACCAGGTGCTGGATCTGGCAGATCAAAACAAGATCCGACTCATCGTGACCATGGCGGACTACACGGAATGGGATCTCGGCCGACTGGTCGCCATTGACAGCGCGGTGGCCTCGCGCTACAAGGGCAGAGCCACGATCGCCGCGATAGACCTGAAAAACGAGCCGCGCTTCTCAGACCTCGGCGTGTCGATATATCCATCAGGGCGCGAGCCCGCCGTGCAGAGGGCGGACGCCCTCAAGGCGTTCAAGACCGCCGTCTCACGCGAGGAGCTGGCGGAGTACCGCGAGTCCACCAAGGGCCAGAACGAAGTCCCGAAGCGACTCACCGACGACGAGGCGTTTGTCTACGTGAACATGCTGGGCGCCTACCTGCGCTTCCTGGACGAGGCCCGGGCCTGGGCCCGAGCGAACGACTCGACAGTCGTCGCCTACCTCCGCTCGCCGGATTCCAAGGACTGGGATGCCCTCAAGCAGATCCTGGATGAGAGCCTGGCAGCCTGGCTGGCACCACGGGTCGAGGCGGTGCGCGCCGCCGACCCAGGACGGACCATCACCGTAGGCCACGTGGACCCGGTTCTGGCCAGCCTACCCGCCAACGGCAAGTTGGACTACCGGACGTTCCACCGCTATCCAGGCGCGTCGGTGGGCGCAATCAACGCCACGATGCAGCTTTTCGTCCACATCCGCGATACGTCGCCGGGCCAGCCGCTGGTCCTCGGCGAGTTTGGCTTCTCAAACGCCGCGGTGGAGGAGCAGACCGCAGCCGACCTGGAGGGCGAGATAGTCAAGGCGGTGCGCGAGAACGGCGGCGCAGGCGCGATCAAATGGATGCTGAACGACTTTCCGGCCGGCACCAACCCCACGGAGAACGCCTTTGGCATGTTCCGTGCCGATGGAACCGGCAAGCCGGTGGTAGGCGCGTTTCAAGCCATGGGCACCCTGGACCTCGTAGATGTGGCCGGAGCACCGGCGCAGCCGGTAGTAGTCGCCGCCGCATCCGCGCCACCCCCCGAGCCCGTCGCGCCGCCAGTGGCGAGCGCAACGAACCTGCCGCCACCGCCTTCCCGCTGCGCGAACAACGCGGCAGCCGCTCGGCGTGGGATCGGAGTCATCAGCTACCTCCGAATCGCCGGGACCGGCGGCGAGGGCGTGTTCATGCGCCGCACCCGCCGCTTCAGCGACACGTTCATCGGCTGGCCGGAGGGCACGTTGATGGAGGTTATCGGGCCCGACACGGTGGACGACGGCTGGCGCTGGAAAGAAGTCCGCGACCCCTGCGGCTTCGAAGGCTTCGTCCCAACGCGCTACACCGCCCCGTCCTCTGGGCCGTAACCTCCACCCGGCTATCATCGGCTCGTGAAGCTGGGTGTCTCCCTGCCCCAGGCCGGTGCCTGGGCCACGCCTGAGAACAACCTCCTGGTCGCCCGCGAGGCGGAGGCGGCGGGGTTCGACTCGCTGTGGACGCTGCACCGCCTGCTGCGGGCGGAGCAGCCCCAAAACGACTACCCGCCCATGGCCGGCCAGCCACTGCCGGACTTCTTCCGCGACGTCATGGACCCTATAGCGTCGCTGGCGTTCGTGGCCGCGGTGACGGAGCGCGTGCGCCTGGGGATCAGCGTGCTGGTGATGCCGTTCTATACACCCAGCCTGCTCGCCAAACAGCTTTCCACGCTGGACGTGCTGTCCACTGGGCGGCTGGACGTGGGGCTAGGGCTAGGCTGGTCCAAGGATGAGTACGAAGCCTCCGGCGTGCCCTTCGAGCGGCGTGGCGCCCGCGGCGACGAGTTCATCCGCTGCCTCAAGACCATCTGGACGGAGTCACCAGCCGCCTTCCACGGCGAGTTCTATAGCGTGCCGCTCTCCGTCTCAGACCCGCGCCCGATCCAGCGGCCGCACCCGCCCATCCTGATCGGCGGCTACGGCGCCGCCGCGGTTCGGCGGACCATCCAGTTTGGCGACGGCTTCACGGGCGGCAATGTGCCCATGGACGAGGTGACGCCGCTGATCCAGCGGCTCTGGCGCGAGGCGGAGGCCGCTGGACGCGACCCACGTAAGCTCCGGGTCGTCTGCCGCGGCGCGTACCGGGTATTCGAATCGCCCCAGGGGCCCGACCGACGGCCGCTGTTCGGCACGGTCGCCGAGATTCAGGATGACGTCAAACGGTACCAGGCAGCCGGCCTGACCGAGCTGTTCCTGGAGGGCAACACGGCGCCAGAGGACGGTAGGCGGCTCGACACGCTGCGCCGGCTGATGGAAGCGTTGGCGCCCCGCTAACTCCCCATCCGCTCGATCACGCGGCCAAAGCCCTCCACGCCCTTCGCGCTCCAGGGAGACAGGAAGAAGGTCATCTGCTGGACTCCTGCCGCCTCAAAGCCCTTGAGCCGCTCCACGATCTCGTCGTCAGACCCACCGATGTAGGACTCCGGTAGCCCGCCCGGGTCGTGCTCCGACCCCGGCAACATGAGATTGGCGCCGGCCGTCAGGTACATCGAGCTGAAGTCGCGACCCACGTCCTGGCACGCATCGCGGAGCTGAGCGAATGGCGCGGACACCTCGGACGCGTCCACGTGGGTCAGGGTGTTGTACCCATCCGAGTACTTTGCCACCAGGCGGAGCATCCTGGGACCGCGCGCGCCGATCCAGATGGGGATGTTGCCGCCGCGGGGGCCACGCGGGCGTAGCTCGCAGTCTCGCATCTGGTAGTAGCGGCCCTCGAAATCCACGTGGCCCGTCCGCAGCAACGGCACCATCACCTGCAGCGCCTCGTCGAACCGGCTGTAGATATGGTCAAACGGATAGCCGAACGCTGTGTGCTCGGGCTCCGCGCGGCCGGAGCCCAGCCCCAGGATCAGGCGGCCGCCACTGACCTCATCCAGCGTGTCAGCCATCTTCGCCAGCAGTGCCGGGTTGCGGAAGCCCATCGCCATGACAAACGGACCGATGGTGACGCGCTTCGTCGCCTCGGCCAGGGCGCTCAAGACGGTCCAGACCTCCCAGAGCCCTCGTGTCTCGCCTTCCGGCACCTTACCCGGCCAGTCGCGAAACAGCAGGTGATCCGGCGCAAACAGGCCGTCAAACCCCACGTCCTCGGCGACCCGCGCGATGTCGCGCAGCTCAGTCCATGGCACGATCCGGCCGGCACCGGGGCACAGATACTCGCCGCTACGCATCATGAGGCCAAACTGCATCTGAACGCTCCGTGACGGGGAGAATGGTCCGCGGGCGCGGCAATCCTACCGGCAGCGAACCGCGAACGGCGAGCGCCGCGACGACCATCGTGCGGCGCGGCGGCATGAATCCGACAGGTCGGTACCGTTCGTATTCTCCATGGACATCGCGGATTCACAAATGTGGGTTGAAACAACGACTCCACGTATGGAGAATGCGGCGTTAGGAGTGATCTGAACGGTGGTGGGAATGACGTTGAACCGCTGGCTGGCTGCCTTGTCGCTTGCAGTAGCCGTGCTGGGGCCGGCCGTGGATGTCCGCGCCCAGGCGTTTGGCGCCACGTTCGTGGTGAACAGCACCGCGGACGAGCGTGACGCGATCACCGGGAATGGCGAGTGCCGGACGGCGAGCAATGTGTGCACGCTGCGCGCCGCGGTCCAGGAGGCCAGCGCCCTCCCGCCCATTGGTCGACCGTACGTCATCCGCCTCCCCGCGGGCACGTACGTGTTGACCCTTACTGGTGCGAACGACGATGCCGGGATCAGTGGCGACCTCGACTTCAACGGCTCGATCAGGATCCTTGGCGACGACGCGTCAAACACGTTTATCGATGGCAACGGGGCAGACCGGGTGATTGACGTGCAGCCCGGCAAGACGGTCTTTCTCCAGGACCTCACGATCCAGAACGGCGGGTTCCCCCAGAACGCCCAGGGCACCCAGGGCGGGGGGATCCGGAATCAGGGGTCGGTCACGCTGGACCGAGTCACCATCAGCAGCAACGGCCGAGCGGCCGGCACCCGCGTCCCGTCCACCGGCGGTATGTCAAGTTCGCCCCCTCAGACCAACCTGAGCACGCCCAACAGCGCCACGCTGCGCGACGTCATCTTCTTCAACAATCAGGGGACGTCAGAGGGCGGGCTCTTCCTGTTCGGCAGCGGCCCGTACATCCTCGATCGTGTGACAATCATCGGCAACGCCGCCCCGGATCCAGGGGGAACTGGCGGCCTCTTCGTCACCGGAACCAACGACCTGACGATCACGAACACCACCGTCACGGCGAACACTGGCGAGGGTGTCGGCGGGCTCAGGCTCAATGGATCGACCAGGATCAACAATTCGACCGTGGTGTTCAACACGGCGACATCGAGCGTCGCCGGTATCGGTGCTTCCACGCTGACGCAGCTCAGCATCGGAAATTCCATCGTGGCAAACAACTTGCTCTTGTCCACGGGGGACACCCAGTCCAATTGCGCGGCCTCTACCCTGAGCAGCCTGGGTTTCAACATCGACGGCGGCGCCACCTGCCCGTTCAACGCATTCGGCGATCGATCGAACCTGGATCCCAAGGTGGACGGCGCCGCGTTCAACGGCGGCTTCGTGCCCACCAACAAACTCCAGGCAGGAAGCCCGGCCCTCGATCGTGGCGCGTTCCGCAGTCTCGGAACAACCTGCGCGGCCGTCGACGCGCGTGGCGCCCAGCGACCGCAGGACGGCAACGGCGACGGCGTCACCCGCTGCGACATCGGCGCGTTCGAAGAGGGCGTGCTGGCTGGCATCGGCACGGTCAGCGGCCCGGGCGGCGCAACCGTGGGCCAGCCGTTCGCCGTTGCCTATCAATGGTCCGTCCCCGCGCCGGCCAACTGGCACAGTCTCCGTTCCTTGGATCTCAAGCTAGTCAACAACGGCAGGACGATGGCCTGGATCCGCTGGGATGAGGCGACCAACACGTTCCTCCTGCTGGACGCCAACGGCTCAGTCGTGGGCGGTGGCCTCCCGGGCGCCGCGACCGTGCTGGAATCCTCCACCGCACGGCTCTACCTGGCGCAGACCTCCGCTGTTGGCAGTGGTCCCACTGGACCCAGTGTGACGCTCACTCTCGCGCTGGCGTTGAAGGTCGCCCTGGAACAGGGCGAGATCAGATACGACGTGCTGGCGGTGGACGACGCGGGCCGGGTTCAGGGTTTCCTGCCGGCGTTGGTATTCGGGCAGCAGCCAGAAGAGAACCAGAACCCGCGTGACGAGAAGGAGAAGACTCGGAAGCTCACCCAGGAGCAGAAGCAGCAGAAGGAGCGCACCAACACCGCGAGCCTGGACGACTATCGCATCGAGGGCAACGTGATCGAGACGCGGATGAGCGAAGATCCGCCGGTGATGCTTCTTGGCACGCGCGACGGGCTGGTGCACGTGCGGCTCTTGAAGGACGCGAAGCAAGGGGTGGGGTGGATCAAGCCGGGCCAATACGTCAGCGCTGAGGGCGAGAAGGTGGACGAGCAGCACTTCGACGCCACTTCAGTTGACGATGATTGAGGCGGATGACGACTGAGCCTGACGGCTGCGCAGGTGCTGGGGCACAATGGGGAGGGCGGCCCGATCAGGGGCGTGGAGGGCGGTTGTGGCTGAGCGGAGTGGCGCGGCGCACTGGGACGAGCCGGATGCACTGATCATCGGGGCCGGCGCTTCCGGCGCCGCCGTAGCGTGGTTCTTGGCCAGAGAGGGTTGGCGCGTTGTATGTCTCGAGCAGGGAGGCTGGGTCGATCTGAAATCCACGCCTCCCTGGCAACAGGACTGGGAGCTGCGACGGCTGGGCGACTTCTCCGCTAATCCGAATGTGCGGCGCCTACGGGAGGACTACCCGGTCAACGACACGGAGTCCGCCTTCTCCCCACTGATGTTCAACGCCGTGGGTGGCAGCACCATCCACTGGAGCGCCCACTTCCCCCGCTACCACCCGTCCGACTTCAAAGTGCGCTCGCTGGACGGCGTTGGCGACGACTGGCCCCTCAGCTACGAGGAGCTAGAGCCGTTCTTCGACCTGAACGATCAGATGATCGGCGTCGCCGGGCTGAGCGGCGACCCGTCCGTCCCCATCCGCTCGCCGCGCCAGACGCGGCCAATCCCGCTCGGCCCGATGGGCGAGCGTATCGCCGCCGGCTTTGACAAGCTGGGCTGGCACTGGTGGCCGTCTGACTCGGCGATCATCACGGAGCCATACGGCGGCGAGCATCGGCAGCCATGCAATAACTGCGGCCCGTGTGATCTGTGCTGCCCCACCGGCGCCATGTCCAGCGCTAACGTGACGTACTGGCCGCTGGCAATGACCTTGGGCGTGGACCTGCGCACCCGCTGCCGCGTGCGGGAGATCACCGTTGACCCCCAGGGACGAGCAACGGGCGCCCTGTATTACGACGAGTCAGGGGCTCTGCAGCACCAGCGGGCGCCCGTGGTGATCCTGGGCGCCAACGGCGTCGGGACGCCACGGCTGCTGCTCAACTCCAGGTCCGCGGCGTTTCCAAACGGGCTGGCCAACCGCAACGGCCTGGTGGGGAAGAACCTCATGTTTCACCCGTTCGCCTCAGCGACCGGCTACTTCGAAGAGGACTTCCAATCCTACCGCGGTCCCATCGGCTGCTCGCTGCTCAGCCAGGAGTTCTACGAGACAGACGCGGGCCGGGACTTCGTGCGGGGCTTCACCATCCAGATCGGCCGACAGTCTGGGCCTCTCAACACCGCGCTTGGGGGGTTTACCCAACACCGGATCCCCTGGGGCCAGGGCCACCACGAAGAGTTCGACGCTCGCTTCGGCCGCGGGGCTAACGTGAGCATCATCGGCGAGGACCTGCCGGAAGAAGTGAATAACGTCACGCTGGATCCTGACCTCACGGATAGCGACGGCATCCCCGCGCCCCGCGTGCGCTACCGCCTCAGCGACAACAGCCTGCGAATGATGGAGTTTGCCACCGCGCGGGCCAGGGAGGTGCTTGAGGCGGCCGGCGCCGCACGCATCCTGATGCGCAATCCGCTCCGAAACTCGGGCTGGCATCTGCTGGGAACCTGCCGCATGGGGGATACGCCATTCTCCGGCGTGGTGGATCGCTGGGGCCGGGCGCACGACGTACCCAACCTGTTCATTGTGGACGGCAGCGTCTTCGTGACGAGCGCGGCGGTCAACCCCACGACCACGCTGCAGGCCCTGGCTCTGAGGACAGCCGACCATCTCGTCCGCTCAGGGCGTGGCGGCACCGCGACATAGTCGGCACCCGCACGTGAGCCGAGATCGCGGTCAGTCGGTAGGCAGCGCCGCGCGTTGCCGCTCAAGAAACGCCCGCTCAACGGTGTTCGCGGTTCGCGCCAGCGCAGCCGAGTAGGCAATCGTGGCCTCGCGCGGTCTCCCGAGGCGTTTCAACAAGTCGGCACGAACGGAGTGATAGAGCGCATACGTGTCCAGCGGCAGGGATTCAATGGCGTCCAACGCCGCCCGAGCGCCCGAAACCTCGGCAAGCGCGACCGCCCGGTTCAGAGCCACGACAGGGCTGGGTGCCACCCCATACAACCGGTTGTAGAGGCTTAGAATCTGGCCCCAATCCGTCTCTGCAACCGTCGGCGCGGTGCAATGCACGGCGTTGATAGCCGCTTGAAGCTGGTACGGCCCAGGCCTGACGGAATCAAAGCAGCGACGGATGATGGTGAGGCCTTCGGCGATGAGGTCTGGGTCCCAGCGCGAACGGTCCTGTTGCGCCAGCAGCACCATTTCCCCCCCTGCTGTAAGGCGTGCCGGGGCCCTCGCGGCGGTCAATAACAGCAGGGCCAGCAGTCCAGACGCTTCCGCCTCCGCGGGGAGCAATTGCGCGACCATCCGCGCGAGGCGAATCGCCTCGTTGCAAAGTTCCACCCGAATGAGCTCGCGACCAGAGCTCGCGGCGTAGCCCTCGTTGAAGATCAGGTAAATCACCGCGAGCACGGCGCCGAGTCGCTCTGGCAGCTCCGCGGCTTGCGGCACGCGATACGGGATGCCCGCGTGCCGAATCTTGGCCTTCGCGCGCACCAGCCGCTGCGCCATGGTTGACTCACTGACCAGGAACGCGCGTGCAATCTCCGAGGTGGTCAGACCGCCAAGAAGGCGAAGCGAGAGCCCCACCCGCGCCTGCAGGCTGAGGGCGGGGTGGCAGCACGTGAAGATCAACCGGAGGCGCTCGTCAGCGACCACACCACTCACGCTGTCAGGCATAAGGCCAGTCCCGTCAAATGCAAGGCGATCGTCCCGCGAGGCTTCTTCGAGATGGTGACCCACCCGGGCCGCGTCTCGACGGAGGCGGTTGATCCCCAGGTTCCGGGCCGTCGTGATGATCCAGCCCGCCGGACTTGGCGGAAGTCCAGCGGCGGGCCAACGTCGAAGTGCAACCAGGAACGCATCCTGAACCGCGTCTTCAGCAACGTCGATGTCGCCAAAGACGCGCACCATCACCGAAACGGCCCGAGCGTGCTCCTCTCGGAACACTCGCTCAACGGCAGAGGTGGAGACGCTGGTCAATCGCTGCCGCGAGAGTGGAGGGCTGCCCGTTGAAACGGCCGCAGCTCGATGGGCAAGCCCGTGGCGCGCGCGAACCTCATTGCCCACTCGAGCGCGGCGTCGAGATCTGGCGCGCGGATAATGCTGATCCCGCCGACGTGTTCTTTGGCCTCGACGAAAGGCCCATCCGTCATCAGTTCCTCGCCGTCGCGGACGCGCACGACTGTGCTGGTCGCGGCAGCGTGCAATCCACCGCCGAACACCCACGCGTCCGCCGCGACAAGCTCCTGATTAATCGCTGCCACCTCGCGCATGATTGGATCCAGGACTTCTGGCGGCGGCGGGTCGCCGTCCGGCTGGATCATGCTCAGCAAGTAGTATTTCAACTCAGTCATCTCCGGCTTCTCCTCGGCGTGCCAATCGGGTGTGCATGTCAATCGGGCGTGCGTACAAATCGAATGTCGACCAGCGGCCCTCCTCTACCACTGGCTCTGGGACGCGCCACGTGGCACCGGTCTGCTGAGCGCGGGGCCCGTCAGGCCGATGCTGCACCAGGTGCCCCTCGTAAAGCAGCAGGCGATCCATCATCTATACAAATAGCAGTCGCCGATATCGACAGCCGGCCGAGAGCGCCGGGCCAGACCTGCGCTGGCCGCCCGATTCGTCGCGGACACACGGGGTACCGCGGCCAGTTGACGTGCGCGTTCCCAGGGGCGACACTTCACCTCCACCAGCTCACCCAGGAGGGTGGGCCAGTTTTTCTGCGGGGCGAAGGAAGCGCGCCGTGGCGCGGGACCGACGTCCAGTCCTGACCAGGGAGGTCCATTTGCGCGGTGTAGACGCAGTCGCGAAGATCCTCAAGCAAGAGGGCGTTGAGTACCTCTTCTCCTACCCCAATAACAACCTGATCGACTCCGCGGCAGCGATCGGCATCCGACCGATCATCGCGCGAAGCGAGAAGACGCTCATCAACATGGCGGACGGCTACGCCCGCGCGTCGAACGGCCGCAAGACCACGGTCATCACCGTGCAGGCCGGCCCCGGCATCGAGAACGCCTTTGGTGGCCTGGCCCAGGCCTACGCGGACGGCATCCCGCTACTGATCATCCCAGGTGGTCCAGACCAGCACCGCTGGGGTGAGCCGCCGGAGTTCGACCCGCTCCCGGTCTATCGCAACATCATGAAGTGGGCCGGCCGAATCAACTTTGCCGACCGCATTCCAGAGCTAGCCAGCCGCGCCTTTGCGCAGCTCAGAAATGGCAAACCCGGCCCGGTGCTGCTGGAGCTTCCCCGCGACGTCGCCGCCGCGCAGATCGATGACAACTTCGAATACACGCCGCGACGCGGTTACCGCTCTGCCGGCGACCCCGCGGACGTGGCGGAGGCCGCCCGGCTGCTCCTGGCGGCGAAGCGCCCCTTCATCCACGCCGGGCACGGCGTGCTGTGGGCGGAAGCCTGGGACGAGCTGCGCGAGCTTGCGGAGCTGGTGAAGGCACCGGTCATGACGACCATGGCCGGCAAGAGCGCCTTTCCAGATGACCATCCGTTGGCGCTAGGCAGCGGCGGCCACACCATCACCAAGACGGCCGGTCACTTCCTCGTGAAGAGCGACCTGGTCTTCGGCATCGGCGCCAGCTTTGCCAAGGGCAGCTTCTCCACCCCGATCCCCAGCGGCAAGAAGATCGTCCAGATCAACGTGGATGCCCGCGACGTGGACAAGGACTACATCACGGACCACGCGGTGATCGGTGATGCCAGGCTGGTGCTGCGCCAGATCATCGACGCCGTAAAGAGCCAGGGTGGGTCAAAGCGGAACGGCGATGAGGTGGTGGCCGAGATCAAGGCCGCCAAGAACGAGTACCTAGACGAGTGGCTGCCGCGGCTCACCTCCAGCGAGTCTCCGATCAATCCCTACCGGGTGATCTGGGACATGCTGAAGACGGTGGACGCCCGCGCCACGATCATCACGCACGACTCAGGCAACCCGCGCGACCAGACCATGAGCTTCTGGGAGGCGCCCATGCCCCGCGGCTACATCGGCTGGGGCAAGTCCACCCAGCTCGGAACGGGCTACGGCATCGCCATGGGCGCCAAGCTGGCCCACCCGGACAAGCTGTGCATCAACATCATGGGCGACCTGGCGTTTGGCACGGCTGGCATGGAGGTTGAGACGGCGGTGCGCGAGCGGATCCCGATCATGACGGTGATCCTGAACAACTCGCGCATGGGCGGCTACGGCCACCACATGCCCACGGCCAGCGAACGCTACGGCTCCAACCGACTGTCCGGGAACTACGCGGCCGTGGCCAAGGGCCTGGGCGCGTACGCCGAGCGTGTGGAGGACCCGAACGACGTGGCCAACGCCATTGCGCGCGGCATCAAGGCCACGCGCGAGGGCCAGGTGGTAGTGCTGGAGATGGTGACCAAGGAGGAGCCGGTCTACCCAGCAGCGCCCGCGATGCTCAAGGAGCTGACCGAGCGCGAGCTGGCCTCGGTCTAGCCTCCATCTTCTGGTAGTTGCTCGGGCCGCGGCTCCCTCCGATGCCGTCGGGAGCCGCGGCCCCCAGCTTTGTTCTGGACGCAAACTCGTGATGGCATCAAACGCGGCCACAGCCCACGCTGAAGAGCGCCGCTGGCTGTTCTTCTCGCTCGCGGCGCTCAGCATTCTGATGTCCGCCATTGACAACACGATCGTGGCGGTGGCGCTGCCCACCCTGATCGTGGACCTGGACACCAGTCTCACCTGGGCTGGCTGGACCGTCACGGCGTACTCGTTGACGCAGACCATCATGATGCCGATGGCCGGGAAGCTGGCGGAGCAGTTTGGTCAGATGCGGGTCTTTCTGATCTGTGTGATGCTCTTCACGCTAGGCTCGCTGCTCTGCTGGTTCGCCCCGAACGTCTACGTCTTGATCGCCTGCCGGATCCTGCAGGCCGCCGGCGGCGGAGGCTTCTTCCCTTCCGCCACCGGGATCGTTGCTCAGCGCTTCCCCGCCACGCGCAGCCGCATGATTGGGCTGTTCGCCACCATCTTTCCGGTCGGCGGCATCCTGGGGCCGAACATCGGCGGCGTGATCATCCAGAACTTCGGCTGGCGGGCCGTGTTTCTGGTAAACGTGCCCATAGGCTTGCTGGTCATCGCCACCCTCGCCCGGGAGGCGCTTGGACCACGGGCAGAACGGCACGCAGTGGGGAGATCCATCGACTTCGTGGGCGCGGCGCTCCTTGGAGGCGCCATCCTCACGCTGATGTCGGCGCTCACGCTGTTGGGCCGGAATCCGGAGCTTGCGCAGTCGCCGATACTCTGGGCCACACTGGTTTTCAGTGCCCTGCTGCTGGCCGTGTTCATCCGCCACGAGCGCCGAGTGAGCGACCCAATTCTGGATCTGGACCTGGTGGCACAGCATCCGTTCCTGGCGATGAACGTGTTCAACATCATGGCCGGCGTCTGCTTCATGGGATTCTTCACGTTCATCCCGTTCTACGCCACGGTGCAGTACGGCATGCGGCCGCTCGAAGCTGGCCTGGTGCTCACGCCTCGGTCGCTCGTCATGATCGTCGTGTCTACCACCACGAGCTTCATGTTGTCGCGCACCGGGTACCGCGCACCCATGCTGGCCGGACTCGCCTGCGTGGTCAGCACCCTGTTGCTGCTCGGACTGGGTCCCACCGAGCTCAGCCTGGGGCCCGTCGAAGTCTCGCCGTTGATCCTCCTGATCCTGATGATGGCCCTGTCCGGCATGGGAATGGGGCTGCTCATCCCCTCATCCAACAACGCGGGTCTCGACCTGGTGCCCCGGCGAACGGCGGCAATCTCTGGGATCCGCGGCCTGTTCAACTCCACCGGCGGCGTTATTGGCACGGCGCTCATCGTGCTCTGGCTCGAACTGAGCCCGGATAAAGCCATCGGCCTGCGGCAGGTGTTCGCGGCGCTCGGCGTGCTGCTGCTGGCGGCCGGCCCGCTCCTGCTGCTGATACCAGACACCGCGCTGGAGAGACGACGTCGAGAGCAGCGCGCGGCCGTTGCTGGCGCGGAGGCAGACGTAGCGGCTGCCCGCGACCGTCTGGCGCGAGGCGCCGGCCCGACCACGGATCGCTGAACGCCGCGGCACCGGCTAGACTATGGGCTGACGGGCAGAGTAGCCACCCTGAAACCCGCCCAACGGAGGGTCGCGATGCCGCCAACACCGATCCAGGAGTTCCTTTCAGACCCACAGCGCGCCCTGCTGGCTGCCGTCCTGGACCAGCTCATCCCGGCCAAGCGAGACGTTCCCGGCGCCGGGACGCTGGGCGTGGGCCGCACGGTCGAGCTCTCGCTCGCTACCGCCTCAGAGACGCGACGCTCGCTCATAGATGCTCTGGCCTCGATCGAGATCACCAGCGACGGCCGCTTCGTGCAGATGGACGTTGCTGAGCGGGACGCAACGCTGCGGGTGGTAGAAGCAGCGCACCCACGCCTGTTCTCTGAACTGGTCCAGCACACCTACCGCGGCTACTACACGCACCCTCGAGTCATCGCCAGCGTCCAGCCATCCACGGCCCCGCCACAGCCCCTGGGCCACACACTGCCACCGTTCGATGAGAGCCTGCTGAGCCGGCAGCGCGCGCGGGACCCGTTCTGGCGGCGCACGGACACCAACTGACCCTTTCTGAACACAGTCCACACCACGCGGAGAGATGACGTGAGCACCCCTCTGACCCGAACGACTACCCGAGCCGAGGAGTACTTCGAAGCCGCGAAGCGCGTATTGCCAGGCGGGGTCTCCGCGTCCGCCCGACTCCACAAGAGCCTGGGGCGACCCATGGTGGCCCAGCGGGGCGCGGGTGGGCTGGTGTACGACATCGACGGCCGGGAATATGTGGACCTGTGCACCGGCTTTGGCGCCGGGCTCATGGGCCACGGCCATCCCGCTATCAAGACCGCCATCAACGACATCGTTGAGCGCGGCATCCTGTGCTCGTGGGAGGTACCAGAGGTCCTCTCCGTAGCCCAGAAGCTCACCGAGATCATCCCGTGCGCAGAATTCGTCCGCTTCGCAACATCAGGCACCGAGACAACGTGGCACGCCGTCCGCACCGCGCGCGTGTTCACGGGCCGCCCCCTGGTCGTCAAGTTCGAGGGCCACTTCCACGGCTACAACGACCACCTGGGCTACACCTATTGGCCACCCGTCGAGCAGCTTGGCGCCCTGGATGCCATGGCCAGCATCCCCGCCAGCGAGGGCATGCCAGGCTCGCTGGCAGAGTCCGTGCTGGTGCTGCCGTTCAATGAGCCATCCATCTTGGAGCGCGTGCTTCGCGCGCGCGGCAGCGACATCGCGGCGGTCATCCTAGAGCCCATCAACTTCAACTCCGGCGGTGTGCTTCCAGCGCCCGGCTTTCTGGAGCTTCTTCGCCGGCTCACGGCCGAGCTGGGGATCATCCTGATATTCGATGAGATCCTCTCAGGCTTCCGCACCGGGCCCGGGTGCGCCCAGGAGTACCTGGGCGTGACGCCGGACATGTGCACGCTGGGCAAATCCCTGGGCGGAGGCACGGCCCTGAGTGCGTTCATGGGGCGCCGCGACGTGATGTCCGCGGTGGCACCCCTTGGCGGCGCCGTCCACAGCGGTACGTTCAATGCCCACCCCATCGCCATGGCAGCCGCGAACGCGTTCCTCGACGAGATCAAGCGGGATGGTTTCTGGCCCAGACTAGACGCGATTGCCCAGCGTTTGTACCCGGGGTTGCGTCAAGCGTTCGCAAGCGCCGGACTGCCCGTGTGGGTCCAGGGCGTGGGGAACCGCTTCTGTCTGGTGTTCGGGCTCGCCGAGGAGCCCACCAGTTATCGCCAGTCCGGCCTGGACGACAAGGACCTGCAGACCAGGTTCTTCGCGGCGGCGATCGAGGAAGGCGTGTACTTCCACAACATGTACCACCACGGCTTCTCTATCCAGCACACGGATGAGCAGATCGATCGCGCCATTGAGGCAGTCGGGCGAGCCGCGCGGAGGGTGATGGCCGGCCGCTAGCGACGGCTGGTGGGCGCGGTGCCGCCGGTCTTCGGGGTGGCCGTTGGCGGCACGTTGGTGGACGGTTTCGGTGTGCTGGTGGGGGCCGGTTTTGGCGTGGCCGTGGGGATCGGGGTCGCGGTGGGCACGGCCGTCGCCGCGGCCTTCCCCTTCGGGGTGGGCGTAGCAGTGGCGCTCGACTTCGATGAGCTGGCGGGCGCCGGCTTGGGCTTAGATGGGACGGGTGGCGGCGCGTTCTGGATGACGGGCGGCGGCTCCTCGATCTTATTGGATGGCGGGGGGGCCGGACGCGACGGCGCGGAGGCGGTCTCCACGACGATGAGCGGGTTGCCACCGATCATCCGCGTCATGGGCGCGTGGGGCACCGTCGATGCCGTGGCGGGCTCCAGGTCCAGCGCAAACGCGCCATCCACCGCGGCGATCTCGCGCTCGTTCCCCCACTTGTCCACCACAACCGCGCGAGGCCCGCTCGCGGTGATCCGAGCCGGCGTGACACCCGTTCCGAGGCTCCACACCACGGTCACCAGATCCGCCCCACGGGCCAGCCGCACCTGGACCACGTCCCCCTCACTGCCCATCTGACCGTCTGACGCACCCGCCAGATAACGCTGCGCCACGCGGTACGCATCCAGCGCCGGACGCGCCGAGCCATCCGCGCGGACGAGGCCCATCTGCTCGGTGCCCACCGGGGTGTCCCCGTCCGTCATGGAGTACACGCTGATCCGGTCCACGTTGGCCGCCAGGCCAGCCGCAACAGCCTGGATCACGTAGGAAGCCTGCTCGTCCAGCGTGGCGCGGAAGTCCCCCGCCGGCAATGGGTTGGCCGGATCGTTCCACGGCGCAACGTTGGTCTCCGCCACCCAGATGGGCTTGTCAAAGCCGCGCTGCTGCATGAGCGAGTGGAACAGGCGAGCAACCCGGAAGACGCCAGCCGGTTCGTTGTACAGATGGAGAGAGGCCACGTCGAAATACCAGCCGTTGGCCGGCGCCAGCGGGTCGCGCGATGCGGCGTCCAGGTAGCGCTGAAAGTACTGGGTGCGGCCATACTGGTGGTCCCACCAGTAGGTCAACCCTGGTAACGCAACCGTGGCCGATGGATTTGCACGCTTGATCGCCAGGTAGCCCGAACGCTGGAGCTTGAAGAAGTCCTCCACGGAGCCGTCCCACGTGTGGGTGTCGGAGGCAGCGTCCCAGACGTCCGGCTCGTTCCAGATCACCCAGTCATCTATCCGGCCACGGTACCGCTCTGCGATCTTTCGCGCGAAGTCCGCCCAAAGGTTGCCTGGATCGTCCGGCGCCAGGTCAAGCCCGGCCGGCACCCCGTTCACGGAGCCGTTGGTGCTCGCCCACGGCGGCGTGGAGATGAGCAGACCCACGACCCGACGGCCCGCCGCTAGCTCACGGTCCAGGACCTCATCGGAGAAATAGAACGGGTTCCAGTCATCTGGACCGCCCTCCTGGAGCGCACTCCACCAGAAGACAACACGGCTCCAGCGGACGCCCGCGTCCGTTGCGACATCGGTGGCCCGATACGCCTCCACCGCTCCGAACCGCGGGTCACTCCCCACGGCCGACGCAGCCGAAGGCGCAGGCACGGCGGAGGCCGGGGGCACCGTCAGCGGCAGCGCCATCAGCGCCGCGGTCATCACGTATCCAACGAGTCTGGCGCGGTGGCTCAACGGGGGTTCCGCGCCTCCTCGGAGCGGCCTGGCCGGCAAGTTGGCGCATTCGCGCCTCACCCCGAGAAAACGTGCGTCAGCGCCGCCGGTTTCGAGACAACGCGACAGAAGATCTATTTAGCGATTCTGTCGTGTTGCGGATCGTCCCCCGGGTCCCGTGGCGCGCTCAGGTCGGGATTTCGCAGACGACTCGCCGCCTGGTGGGCCGGCGAAACTCGCCGTCCAGCATCCACGCGTGTGCCAGAGCCACCCCCGCCAGGTTGCATTCAGACGGCTCCCAGGCCTCCTCGCCCAGGACGTGCATGGGATCGCCAGACCAGGTAGCGTGCTCCAATCCTAGCGCGTGGCCAAGCTCGTGGACCGCCGTGGTGTGGACTTTGTCGCGGTCTAGCCGCGCACCAAGGTCGCGACCCAGGATCAGAATCCGCACGCTTTGGATGGCGCCGCTGGAGTCCACCTTCAGGTGGGTCATGCCATCCGCGTAACGCGACTCGCGCGCAGACAGCACAATATGGATGTCAACATCCTCATCTTCGTCCCGTTCTTGCTCGCGGAGCGGCACCAGGCGCATCCGAGTCAGCGGCTGCAGGTCAGACTCTCGGAATGCCTCGTTCCAGGATTCGATGGCCTTGATCACCAGCCCGGGTGCCTCACGATGAACTCCAGAGCCCACCTCAATCCGATAGGTGATCTCTGGGTGGGCCCAGGCGGCACGCTCCACCGCGAGCGGTAACACGTAGTCTCCGCGTTCGCGCGTCGTGACGGCCACCTCGCGCAGCCTCAACTTCGCGTCCCCCAGCGAGGGAAACAGGTCCACCATCGCGGCGACGGCAGCGACGAGGATGAACGCCCTATTCACGATTCGTCCGAACATGGCCCTGCTCTCGTCACCTCCCCGTGACCGGAGCATCGACAGGGTAGTCGCCCCGGGCCAGAATTTCCAGGTTTTCTTCCCGTTCCAATGAAAACGCGCGACGGCTACTCTGATCAGCTCGCCGGGCTTTCACACGAAGTCGCCAACGCGACACTTCCTATCGCATCGCTGCTTGTGCGTTACGTAATGCGCTCGTATAATCCGGACCAGTTAGGGCCGCGTCCCGGTCAATGGCGACCGGCGCGGCCCTTGCCGTGCCACACGCCGCGCCAACATAAGCGCGAGATGAAGCAGGCGTGAGATCTTGGAAAACGCCCCGTCAGGACCCGCGGTTTACGAAACCACCCCCGGCACGCATGCGTTCTAGTCACGGACGGTCCACCCGACCTTCGGCCAAATTCCTCCAAGGAGGCCCCGTTTGAGAAAGCTCTTCCCCATCGTCGCGGCGCTGGCGATGATCGTCGCCGCGTTCCCCAGCAGTCCGGGGTACGCGCAGACGAAAGTCAACAGCCCCGAGTACGGTGCAAGCGTGTTCCCCATCGGGAACCCCAACACGGCAGACCGCGACTTGACGCTGATGAAGAACGCGGGCCTGGGCTGGGCCCGAATCGCCGTGCCGTGGCGCTCCATTGAGAACGGCGCCAAGAACAACATTGACTGGACCGCACTGGACGCGGCACTCGAGAAGGCCAACGCCGCCGGCATCAAGGTGATGGCGCGCGTCGACCACCAGCCGGACTGGACGCGACCTGACAAGGTGGAGAACGGCCCGCCGGCCGACCTCTACGACTACGCTGACTTCGTGTCCGTAATGGCCCGGCGCTACCGCGCGAACGGCCCGCGGCCCTGGCTCCAGGCTATCCAGATCTGGAACGAGGTCAACCTCAATCGCGAGTGGGGCGGCGCCACCATCAACCGCCGCCAGGCAGTTGACTACATGTCCATGCTGCGCCAGTCCTATGAGCTGATCAAGGCGGCGGATCCCACCAAGATCGTGGTCAGCGCCGGCCTCTCCCCCACTGGCACGAACGACGGCACCGCTCAGCCGGATGACGTTTACCTGCGGTGGCTTTACGAGAACGGCCTGAAGGACTACTCCGACGTGGTGGGCATGCACGGCAACAGCTTTGGCCTGCCGCCCGAGGTGGAGATCAACTCAGATCCGTCTCGCCCGCATGCGTCGTTCTACTTCCGCCGCGTGGAGCAGCTTCGCGCGATCATGGACGAGTTCGGCGACAGCGGTAAGCAGGTCTGGCTGCTGGAGTTCGGCTACACCACGGACAACGTGAACCCCGAGTACGCGTGGCACGCGGTAAGCCCAGAGCAGCAGGCAGACTACATCGTGCGAGCCTTCAAGTACGCCAAGGACAAGTGGTCTCCCTGGATCGGCGTGATGTTTGTCTGGACCATCGCCGACCCCAACTGGAGCGCCACGCAGGAGCAGACGTTCTGGGCCATCACCAAGCCAGACGGCTCCACCCGCCCCGCGTACGACGCGATCTCTAACGCGCGGAAGAACGGCACCCTCCCCTAAGCAGCCGCTCCGAGCCTCCTGTTCAGTGGCCGCCCCTCACGGGGCGGCCGCTTTGCGCTCATCCCCTCGCGCTACACTCGTAAGCCGCAGGACCCTTCCCGAGGTGATGTGATGGCGCCAGATACCGACGAGCTGAAACGCCAGGTCTGCGCTGCCGCCGACGCGCGGCGGGCCGACATCGTGCGTGTGGGCACCGCCATCTGGAAACGCCCAGAAGTAGGCTTCAAGGAGCACGCCACAGCCGCGCTGGTGGCCGATGAGCTGCGAAAGCTGGGGCTGGCCCCGCGAGAGGCCCTGGGAATTACCGGCGTGAAGGCCGTCACCACCTTCAACAGCGGCGGGCCCACGCTGGCCATCCTGGGCGAGCTGGACGCGCTCCCCGTACGGGACCACCCTGATTCGGATCCCACAACGGGCGCCGTGCACGCCTGCGGCCACAACACGCAAATCGCCCACATGCTGGGCGTCGCCATGGTGCTCAAAGACATTGGTGCCGCGAGCCTGCTCAGCGGGCGGGTGGCGTTCATTGCCGTGCCTGCCGAAGAGTACGTGGAGCTCGAGTGGCGTCGGGAGCAGATGGACGCCGGACGCATCGAGTTCCTGGGCGGCAAGCCAGAGCTCATCAAGCTGGGTGAATTCGACGACGTGGACATGGCCATGATGGTCCACTCCAGCGTCTACAGCCAGAATCGCAAGCTCGCGGTGGCCGAGTCCAGCAACGGCATGCTGGCCAAACGGATCAACTTCCGCGGGCGCGCCGCGCATGCCGGCACCTCGCCACACCGCGCCATCAACGCGCTCAACGCGGCCACGCTGGCGCTCTCCGCCATCCACTTCCAGCGCGAGACATTCCAGGAGGAGGACACCATCCGGATCCACCCCATCATCACCAAGGGCGGCGAGGGCGTGAACATCGTCCCTGCGGATGTCCGCGTGGAGACGTTTGTGCGCGGGAGCACGCTGGACGCCATCCGCGACGCGGAGATGAAGGTGGATCGGTGCTGCCGAGCCGGCGCCATGGCCATTGGGGCCACGGTAGAGATCGATACGCTGGCGGGCTACCTGCCGCTGATTCAGAACGACTCCATGCGCCAACTCTTCAAGCGCAATGCGATCTCGCTGGTGGGCGAGGATGGGTACACCGAACCGCCGCCCACCAAGGCCTCCACCGACGCGGGCGACCTGTCGCACGTGATCCCGGTGCTACATCCCAGCGCCGGCGGTTTCGCGGGTACGGCCCACGGACCAGACTTCCAGATCGTAGACGACGATCTCGCCTACCTGAACCCGGTGAAGGCCATGGCGATGACCTTGATCGACTTGCTCGCGGACAACGCCCGCGCCGGTCAGGACGTGGTGGCGAACACCAGGACCAGGATGACGAAGGACGAGTACCTGACGTTCATGCGCGACCTGGCGCGGGTGGAGGTCTATCCGTCCTAGCGCGAAACGGTGCGGGGGCCGAAGTTCATACTTGGAGTGTACCCGCCCTGCGGGCAGACGGAGGACGACGTGGCGATCGTGCCTGACAAGATCACGGTGACGTACGAGGACTACGTGGCGATGCCCGACGATGGCAACCGCTATGAAGTCCTTGGGGGGGGGGAGTTGTTCGTGTCACCATCACCGAGCAGACGCCACCAGTCGGCGGCCGGCGTGCTGTTTACAGAGCTCCTAGGGTTCGTAGACGAGCACCGCCTCGGAGTCGTGCTGATCGCCCCATTTGACGTGCGCCTCGATGAGACGAACGTGGTTCAGCCGGACATTTTGTTCGTCTCGCGAGCGCGTCGCGACATCGTCCAGGACAACCGGATCGACGGGGCGCCGGATCTGGTGGTGGAAGTCCTGTCACCCAGCAACGCCTTCCACGACCTGGTACGGAAGCGCGAGGCTTGCGCGCGCCACGGCGTACCGTATCTCTCGTTCGTCGATCCATCAACCAGGTCAGTCGCCGCGTATGGCCTTCGCGATGGCGAGTACACGTTGCTCAAACACGCCATCGGCACCGCCCTGTTCTCCGCGGAGCCATTTCCAGATCTGACGATCCACTTGGGTGAGCTGTGGCGCGATCCGCTCCGCGACTGATCGCCCCGAGTGGCTCGCAACGGCGAGGGCCCAGCTCAATGAGCTGGGCCCTCGTCCTATCTGGTGGATGCGCAGCTTGAGCGCGTTAGCCCACCATCACCGTGGCGGTCATGGATGGGTGCCGCGTGCAGTGGTAGCCAAACTGCCCGGCCTCGTTAAACGTGTAGGAAAAGGTCTTCCCCTGACCAATCAAACCGGAATCAAAAGCCGCGTCATCGTGCGTGATGCTATGCATGGCGCCATCCTGGTTGGTCCAGGTGACCGTAGCGCCAACCGGCACGCTGAGCTGCTTGGGCTGATAGGCAAATTGCCGGATGTCGGCGGTCGTCGCGGCTCCGGAGGCGGTGGGGGCGGCTGCCGGAGCAGCCGCCTGGACACCAAACTTGCCGGGGAACTTGGCAACGGTCGCCGCCGCGAGCGGGTCACCAATCATGCTCATGTGCCCGCCAGCCATCCGAATCGCCGCGAACTGAGCCCCGGGGTTGCCCGCCTTCTGGGCGTCAATGACGTCCTTGAGCGAGAGGATGTGACCCTTCACCAGCTCCTGCACCGCGTCCTTGGGCAGGTTCTCGTTCGCTCCGCTCAGGAACGCCGCGAAGTCGTTGGTGTACCCCACCAGATCGGCAACGGCCTTGTCAGACTTCGCACCGTCGTTCGTGGCCAGTCCCACCACGTAGTCCACGACCATACCGATGTGCGCCCGCCAGAGCGGCAGGAACGCTGCTTCAGCGTCGGGGCCGTACGCCAGCCCAATGCCCTTTGAGATGTCAACCGAGTTGCCATCCAGAGCGGCCGCGGCCGCCTTGAACTGCGCCTCGTTACCGCCGATCCCACCCAGCGCCGCGCTGGTCGCAAGGTACACGTGTTCGGCGAGCAGGTTATCCACCGCCACACGGTAGCTCACGGCTGGTGTCATGGGGTCACCTGGAAACATGCCGGGGAACTTCTTAGCGGTGGCTGCCGCAAGCGGGTCCGCCACCATGCTCATGTGGCCCATGGCCTCGCGCAAGCTGTTGTAGACCTTGGCCTGATCGCGCGCCTTCTGCGCGTCGATGACGGTCTTGAGCGTCAGGACGTGATCCTTGACCAGCGACTGGACCGCGTCCTTGGGCAGGTTCTCGTTCGCTCCGCTCAGGAACGCCGCGAAGTCGCCGGTGTAGCCGATCAGGTCATCCACAGCCTTCTGCTGCTTGGCCTGGTCATCCTTGGCTAGTCCGGTCGTGTAGTCCACCACCATGCCGATGTGCGCCCGCCACAAGGGGAGGAAGGCTGCCTCTGCCTCTGGTCCGTAGGCCGCGCCGATGGCCTTGGAGATGTCAACGGAATTGCCGTCCAGGGCGCCCGCCGCCGCCTCAAAGGCCGCCTGCTGGCCACCCAGCGCGGCACCCGTGGCGCGCGCGGCCAGGTACACATGCTCCGCCATCAACCGGTTCATCGCCACCCGTAGGTCCGCGGCCGGTGAGTCCGTTGGACCAGCAGCCACGCCCCGCATTTCCATGGGCGTGTGGTGCTGGTGGTCCGCGTGCGCGGTCACGCTGGTGGACGGCCGCTCCAGGTTCGCATATGCGTACTGCGGAGAGGCCGCGGTCACCAGCATCGCCGCGGCGGTGAATCCGCTGAGGACGACGCTTGCCGCTCGAGAGAACGCTCTCTGGCGGCGGGTCTGCCGATTGGTGTCCATTTCAAGCTCCTCGATGACCGATCCGCGGGCCCTGCGGGTCTGTCATGAGGAGCTACGCCATGCGTCTCGCGGCCGGATCACACGTCGCGGCGGCAGGAGTCTGCGGGCCCGGTTCACGGCTCACCGCCTCGGCGGAGCCCACAAATGCCACGATCCCCGCGCTAAGCGCGGGGATCTTCTGGTGAGTCAGGACAGCTTGGCCGCCAGCACGATCGGCCCGGTGGGTCCCGGGCTACCTCCGCGCGGCTCGATGGTCAGGGCCACTACTTCAGTGGTCCCCAGGGTGCGTTCCAGCCTGATGAACACGCCATCCGGGCCCGCGCCGTCCAGCAACCCCACGCCCACGGGTGCAGCACCCGCGATCATCCACACCTGGTACTGCTGATCAGGGGGCAGCGCAGGCAGGTTGGAGGAGACAAACATTGGACGGCCGCTGCGCGGCGCCTCAACCAGCAGTCCACGCGCATCAGGCGCCGCTTCAGTTCCCTTGACCTCCCAGTGACGGCCGCCCGCGGAGAGCGCGTTGAGCACCTCATTTCGGGTGGAGACCACCGACCGGGCACCTGCCAGCTCCGCACGCAGATCAGCGATCCATCCACCGGCTCCCAAAAGCAGGAACAGCGTCGCCGCCAATGCACCGGACCACGGAGAGAGCCACCGCTGCCGCGACCGACGGGCACGGTCAATCTGAACCACCGGCGCCGCGATCGCCTCCGTCATCGGCTCGGGCTCGCGGATGAGCGACTGGATCCGGAGCTTCAGGTCGCCGGATGCGCGGACCGGCTCCAGCGCCTCTGGCAGCAGCCCCACTACCACGCCGTAGTCGCCCACCAGGAGCGCGCAGCGCTGGCAACTTTCTAGATGCGTGGCGAACTGGGCCCGCTCTGACGCGTCCAGTATGCCCAGCGCATAGCCGCTGGCCAGCCCTTCCAGCTCGTCAGTGTGGTCGCTTGATGTGGTGCCTGAGAGCACACTCATTCCGCGTCACCCGGTCCGAATCCCTGCCCCACGAGCTCGCGCCGCAGCTTCTCCATGCCGAGGCGGAGCCTACCCTTAACCGTACCCAACGGCAGTCCCAGCCGCTGAGAGATCTCCTGATGTGTCATTCCACTGTAATACGCCAGCTCAATAATGTCACGCTGCTCTGGCGGGAGCGCGTTGAGCGAGGCCATCACCTGGCTCCGCTCCACGAGCTGGGCAGCCTGACGCCACACCTCCGGCGCCCGATCGACGATCTGCACGTCATCCAGCGATGCCGCTGGCTCTCTATTGGCGACGCGGCGAAGCCGACTGATCGCCAGATTCCTCGCGATCGTCACCAACCACCCCCGAACGGTGCCAAGTTCAGACCGAAACGACGTGGCATTGCGCCAGAGTGAGACGAACGCTTCCTGGACGACATCCTCTGCCGACTCTCTATCCGACAGCGTCCGGTACGCCACCGCCAGCGCCACGCCATGGTGGCGGTCGTACAGCGTACTGAGCGCGTCAGGATCCCTGGCAAGCACGAGGGCCATCAGCTCATCGTCCGTTCTCTCGCCGAGCACAGTCACCAGCATGGTCTCCAGCGAACTACGCCACAACGCCGGCGGTGGATCACAACTCCCAACGGACCGCTACGAATAGACCACGTGACCGGTGCGGTGTGCCCCCACCCAGTCCATGTCGATAGTCACGCCCAGCCCCGGACCCTCAGGCACCGCCACGTGTCCCCGGGCGTCTACAGAATCCAGCTCATCAGAGTAGCCGCACGCGTAGATCGGCGCCTTGGTACGCTTCAGCTTCGGATGGACCAGCCCCAGCTCGTAGTAGTTGGTGTTTCTGATCGCGGCCATCGCATGCCGGTGGGCCGGCCCAGGCGCGTGGATCTCCACGTCAAGCCCAAATCCCTCCGCCGAGTGGGCGATCTTCATGAGCCCCGTGATGCCGCAGTCATAGTCAGCATCAGCGCGAACGAAGTCCGTGCCGTCCGCCACGATGTTGTCCACGTGGAGCTCGTGCCCACGAATGTGCTCCCCGATGAGGATGGGCGTCTTGATGACCTGACGGAGCTTGCGGTGGCCAAAGGCGCTGATTCCGCCGTCCTTGTACGGATCCTCCAGCCACATGAACCGCGCCTCGTCACACGCCAGCCCTACTCGGACCGTCTCACCCCAGGTGTTGTATTCACAGGCCGGGTCCAGCATGAGATCCATGGAGTCGCCCACCGCGCGACGGGCTGCCAGGACGGTTGCTACCTCCCGCTCAATGGGGCCATTTCCCCAGCCGTGGATCTTGTAGGCTGGGTAGCCCATTTCTTTGCACTGAACCGCGAACTCCGCAAACGCCTCGGGGGTGCTGAGACCGCCGTTCTCGTCGCCATGGTAGGTACTGGCATACGCCGGTAACGTTTTCCGAAATCCGCCAAGCAGCTCGTATACCGGCACTCCGTACAGCTTGCCGGCAATGTCCCACAGCGCGATGTCAATGGGCCCCAGACCCATGCGGTCATCCTTGCGGAACGCTCGCTTCAGATCGTTGTAAATCAGTTCACGTTGCAGCGCGTTCTTGCCCAGCAAGTAGTGCGCCGCCCGACCCACCTGCGAGTGGGAGCTGCTGGTCCCACCCACGTACTCACCGGTGATACCTTCGCTCGTGTGGACCTGCAGCAGATGGCCAGTGTTCTTTAGCTTCCCGCCGGCCTGGTACACGCTGTTGAACCCGTTGTAGTCCACCCCCATGTCCTGGACATCCCAGCTGTACTGGTGGATCTCAATGCTAGTAATCGTGGGCTGGCGCGGCATGCTCTCCTCCGTAGGCACATCGGATGACGGCGCTTGACCGATCCCCTATACAGGAGACCGCCAGCGATCCCGGACCATCTCACACAACCAGGGCTGACGGCGGTCAGTGTAGACCGCGCTGGGTAGGCTCCGTCGAGCACCGAGCGCGCCAATCAGGTGGCGGTCCATCCACCGTCAACGATCAGTGATGCGCCCGTCATGTAGCTCGATGCATCAGAGACAAGGAAGAGCGCCGGACCCACCATTTCCTCCGGTTCGGCGAACCGATGCATCGGGATGCGCCCGGTGAGCTCCCCGTAGCGTGCCCCGTCCGCTCGAACCGGCGCCGTCAGACTGGTGTGGACGTACCCCGGCGCAAGCGCGTTGACCCGCACCCCGAACGGCGCCCACTCAAGCGCAAGCACTTTGGTGAGCCCCACCACCCCATGTTTGGCTGACGCGTACGCGGCCTGACCCTCGAGTCCCCCATGGCCGTGGATGCTGGCAATGTTGACCATCCGCCCCCCGCGCTGCTCCACCATCAGGCGGCCCACCGCCCGCGCGCAGTGGAATACTCCCACCAGGTTTACGTCCAACACACGGCGGAACTCCGCCGGAGTCATCTCCAGCGCGGGCTTGCGCACGTTGATCCCGGGCACGTTGAAGCTCATGTCCACGCGCCCGCTCTCGCGTGCCGCGTCCGCCGCCATGCGCTCGCACTGCTCATAGTCAACCACGTCCACGCCAACCACCGCCAGAGCGGCGCTGCCGATGAGTCCAGCCGTCTCTTCGCAGCCAGCCCGATCCAGATCGGCCAGCACCACACGCGCGCCATGTGCCGCGGCTCCCCGGGCTATCGCACGCCCGAGGCCGCTCGCGGCGCCCGTCACCAACGCCACCAGGCCCGTGAGATCAAACAGCCCTTTCGCGGGTGTCTCTCCGCTCATGCCGTCCCCTGGCTGCATGCGGGCATTGTAGCCGCGCGGCGCGGCGGGCTCGTCGCGGGATTGTTTTGCCAGCCCCTCCCCCGTGGCTTAGGATCAACGCCAACGCGTCGACTTCGGAGACAAGCCGCGCATGGGAATCGCCCGACCTCCACTGGATTACGACATGATCCGGGCGGCGCTCGCGGGCATCGCGGGCGCGCTCGCGTACCTGGCAGCGCAGGAGGTGGATCGCCGAATCGCCAACCCTCGTTCAGACGATCTTGCGCTTCTGGCGGGCTGGCTCAGCCCGCGGCCACGCGTGTATCGGCCCATCGGGCTGGCCGCACACCTGATGGCGGGTGCCACGTTTGGCCTAGGGTTCCATCGCGTTGTCGCTCCACGCCTACCGGGCCCTCTCTGGCTGCGCGGGATGCTGGCCGCGCAGGCGGAGAACGCGCTGCTCTGGCCGCTCGTCTGGGGGGTAGACCGTTGGCATCCCGCCGTGATGAGGGGTACGCTGGCGCCCCTGAACCGCGGCGTCTATTTCCGCCAGTCGGTGTGGCGCCATGCCGCGCTGGGTCTCGTGCTGGGCCTCCTCTGCCCGCGGGACCCCACACAACCGGCGCCGGCCCAATGACCGCGGCGCGCCATCCCGACCGGATGTACGACATCGTCGTCATCGGCGCCGGGATCGCCGGCCTCACAGCGGCCGCGCTGGCGGCCCGCCACGGTCTCGCCGTGGCACTCGTGGAACAGCATTCGCGCCCCGGTGGCTGTGCCTCTGACTTTGTGCGCGGCGGCGTGCGCTTCCCCGCGGGCGCGACCATGGTCACCGGCTTCGAGCAGGGCGGGCTCCACCGGTGGGTGTACGAGCGGCTTGGCATTCCAATCCGCGCGCGGGCCATGGATCTCGCCATGATCTGCCATCTGCCTGATCGCACCGTGCGAGTGTTCACGGACCGCGAACGCTGGGATGAGGAACGGCGTCGCGCCTTTCCCGAGCTCGGGAGCAGCGGCGACCGCTTCTGGAGCACGGTTTCGCACCACGCGCGCACAGCTCACTGGATCGCCAGCAAGCTGCCCACCCTGCCCGTGCAGTCCGCGCGCGATGCCCTGCCCCTCGCCCGACTGACCAGGCCTGGGACGATTACGGCCGCGCCGCTCCTGTTCGCGACGGTGAATGATCTGCTGAGCCGTGCCGGCGCGTACCACTCCGCGCACCGGGCATTCGTGGACAACCAGCTCTTGATCACTATGCAGACCACAGCCGATTCATGCGTGGCGCTCAACGGCGCGCTCGCGCTCGACCTCTACAGGTTTGGGTGCTTCTCGCTGGATGGCGGTCCTCCCACCATCGCGCGCGACCTGGCAGCCAGCTTCGTGCGAAGCGGGGGCGTTCTGCGTTACCGCGAGCGCGTCCTCCGGCTCAGCTTCACGCGCGGTTCATGGCGCGTCACCACGGCAACGGGGACCAGCTTTGGCGCCAGGAGTGTCATCGCAAACGTGCCGGCCGCCAACCTGGCGCAGCTACTGGGCCCCGTCGCCCCGCCAGCCGTGACCCGTCGCGTACCCGTGGAAGAGAACCAATGGGGCGCGGCAGTGCTCTACATCGCTGCCAGGCCAGATCGCCATATGGATGGGCTTCCCTCCTTTCACCAGGTCGTGGAGTGCCCGCCGGGACGTCCGCAAGTCAGCTATTTCATCTCTGCTTATCCCCCTCAACCGACGCCTGAGACGCCGTTAATCACGGTCACGGTGTCCACGCACACACCCGCCGAACCGTGGCTCCATTCAGAGTCGGAGGAGGCGTACCGAGCAAGCAAGGCGGCCATCTCCGCCCGCCTGCTTCACGCCGCCGAGCGCGCGCTGCCAGGGATCTCTGCCCACGTCGCGATGACGGATGCCGCCACGCCACGCACCTTCCGCACGTGGACCCTGCGCCATGGCGGGCGCGTGGGAGGCATTCCGCGGACCCTCCAGCACAGCAATCTGCAGGATTTCTCACATCGCGCAGGGCTGCCCGGGCTGTTCGCTTGCGGAGATACCGTCTTCCCCGGGCAGGGCACAATTGGGGTCACCCTGAGCGGGATCAACGCGTGGCGGGCCGCTTCAGCCGCGCTGAGACCATCCGCGTGACCACGCATCCCGGCAGACTCGGAAGCGATGTCTGATCCCGTGCAAGCGCCAGTGAGCGCGGTGATCGAGCGACACGCACGGACCTTTGCGTTCGCCGCGCAGTACCTGGGCGCGCGGGAACGCCAGGCCACCGCCACGCTCTACGCGTACTTCCGGACGCTGGACGATCTGGTGGACGAGAGCCGGAATCCAGAAGGGGCGGCAAGCGCGCTGGCCGACTGGGATGGGTGGCTGGAGGATCCTGGCCGTGCTGCCGGCTCGGACCCGCTGCGGACGGCCCTGATGCAGACCATCAACGAGTTCGCGGTCCCCACGCGCTACCTGCGCGCCCTCATCGTGGGTCTTCGGTCGGACCTCACCGGCGAGCGCGTCCGCACGGTGGATGATCTGGACCGCTACTGTCTCCGGGTAGCCGGCTCAGTCGGCATGGCGATGTGTCACGTGTTCGGCGCCACCTCCTCGAGCGCGCTTGGCGCGGCCGCCGCCATGGGCATCGCCATGCAGATCACGAACATCCTGCGCGACATCGCGGAAGACCTCGGGCGTGACCGCCTCTATCTGCCGGCTGACCACCTCGCCGCGGAGCCCGAGGCGGCACGGGGACTGGACCAGCGCTACGCCAATCCTTCCCTGGCACGTTTGCTGAGAAGTCACGCCGGCCGCGCCCGCGGATACTACCGCGCTGGCGCCGCCGGCCTGGCAGAGCTTCCTGAGACCGCCAGGTACCCGTTGGGCCTGTCGGCGTGGCTATACGAGGGCATCCTGGACGAGCTTGCGCTGGCCCAGTTCAACCCGTTCGCCGGCCGCGCGATCGTGCCGGATGACGCCAAGCGGGCCATTGCCGCCCGTCTCCGGGCCACCATGCAGGCACACCCGCTAGTGTGGCCGCCGCCAGACAGCCGCTGGGATGATGGCACCCTCCCGGCCACCCCTACCAGGGCCCAGCTTGATGAGATCCAGGCGTGGACGCGCCTCGAACGCTGCCCGAGCAACGGGAAAACAGCGAACGGCCGCGCAGAGTGACACGAACGGAGCCATCCCCGACCAGATGAGCCCGCAGCCATGAGCACCACGCAAGCGCCGGCCGATCCTCGGGGGGGCCAACGGGTGGTCGTCATTGGCAGCGGGTTCGGCGGTCTAGCCGTGGCCGTTCGCCTCCAGGCGCGCGGCTACGCTGTGACCATCCTGGAGGCTGGCCACGCGCCTGGCGGTCGCGCCTCGCAAATCATCGAGGACGGGTTCACCTTCGACACCGGGCCGTCCATCGTGACCGCGCCAGAGCTCATCCACGACATCTTCGCCGCCACTGGCGCGACGACGGACGACTACGTAGAGCTGATGGCGCTGGATCCCTACTACCGCGTGTACTTTGCGGATGGCCGCCACTACGACTACTCGGGTGACGCCGGTGCGGTTCAGCGCGAGATGGCGCGATTCGACCCCGCCGGCTACCGCGGCTACCAGGCCTTCATGCACCACAGCGCTCGGATCCACGACCGGGCGTTCGCGCAGCTCGCGCACCAGCCGTTCGTCACACGGAGGTCGTTCGCCCGGGTTCTTCCTGAGCTTGCTTGGCTGCGGGCCGATCGCCCCGTCACATCCGTCGTCGCGGACCATCTGACAGACCCGGCACTTCACGCCGCGTACAGCTTCCACCCGCTATTCCTGGGCGGCAATCCGTTCCGCGCATCGGCGATCTACAGCATCATCCCGTATCTCGAGCGACTTGGCGGCGTGCATTTCGTCCGTGGGGGCATGTACCAGCTTGTGCGCGCACTGGCGCGACGGCTCACGGAGCTTGGAGGGGAGCTAGTCGTGGACGCGCGGGCAAGCCAGATAGAAGTGCGCGGCGGGCGAGCCACCGGAGTCAGGACGGCCGACGGCCGTCGCTGGCCGGCCGCGGCGGTGGTGAGCAACGCGGACGTGGCCAACACCTACGCCCGACTGGTCGCGCCTCGCCACCGCCGGCGCTGGACCGATGCTCGCCTGGCCCGCCAGACATACTCCATGTCCCTCTTCCTTTTGTATCTCGGGTTGGACCGGACTTACGAGAAACTCCTGCACCACACCATCATCTTCGGCCCGCGCTACCGCGAGCTTCTCGCTGACATCTTCGATCGACACGTCCTCGCGGAGGACTTCTCGCTATACGTCCATGCGCCAACCAAGACGGACCCCGGCATGGCGCCGCCAGGCTGCGAAAGCGTGTATCTCCTGTCGCCGGTACCAAATCTGGCATCTGGTACTGACTGGAAGTCCGCGGCACGGCCCTACCGCGACCGCATCATCCGGTTTCTGGAGCACGAGTTTGGACTGGAGGGACTGGGAGCCAGCATCCGCGTGGAGCGGATGTTCACCCCGCTGGACTTCCGCGATCGGCTCCACTCCCACCTCGGCGCGGCCTTCTCACTGGCGCCTACGTTGCTCCAATCGGCCTACTTTCGCCCGCACAATCGCTCGGAGGACGTGGAGAATCTTTTCCTGGTTGGCGCCGGGACCCACCCGGGAGCAGGCCTCCCTGGGACGCTCCTGTCGGCGGAGATCACGGACCGGCTTGTTGCCGCGTCGGTCTAGTCTGTCCCGCTACCAGACCGCGCCGGCCAGAGCATGGCCCCGGGGGCGCAACGTTCCCGCCCTTCGGCAGAAGATGCGAGCTAACGGCGCGTAATCAACAACCCCGCCGCGGCGCGCGTCTAAATCAAAAAGCGGGGCCCCTCGCGTGGGCCCCGCGGCTTGTAGATCTAGTGCTGAGAAGGGTTACTCAGGATCACCCGATTCGTTGCCGATGTCCATGCCGGCATCGTCCCCGCCCTGCTCAACCTCGACCTCGATGTCAGTCGACTCCCACAACTCGCGCATTCCCCCGCTCCTTTCGACGGCGCTCACACGCCGATGTTGTCGTTCTCTGGCCGCCACCCGGGCAGTCCACGGGCACGCCTGGGGTGGCGTATCCTGGAGAAAGCATATCGCAGCGAATATGCGTCGTCAAGTACATCTGTACGCCGCCGTCAGGCCTAACGGCCTCTTGACATTGTGCACCAAAACCGGTAGTCTCGCGGTGCCAGGAAATACGGCGGCGACTACGAGTCGTCAGCAACCTCAGTCCTTCTCGAGCATCACTGGTCGACGTGTCGTCGGTGCTGGTCGCTCGGGCGCGCTCGACCGGGCTGGACGTGGGGAACCGGGAGGTGAATGGGAAAACGTAAGAGCATGGTGCCGCGGGTGGAAACTCAGAGGTGACATCTTCTACACTACGCGCGGCGAGTTCATCCCAACGCTTTTCGGAGGTACAGGTGCGAAAGCTCTTTTCGGTCGGCGCGGCGGCACTGCTGACCGCGGCCGTCATGGTTGCACCCGCGGACGCGCAGTCCATGGGCGCATTCGGCAGCTGCGGCTACCGCGCTGGCGACTACGGTCTCAATAGTCTGTTCGCAGACCCAACGCAGGGCATGCTCAACACTGTCCCGGCGCTGTACGCGAACGTGTCCTTCTATGGTGTGCCCGCGCCCACCGCTCTCGGTGCGATCGTTCGCTACGGCGGCGACTCCCGCAACGACGATCTCAATGAGCAGCGCGCCGTCTTCGCGGGTGTCGCGGAGACCTCGAGCGGCTCCCTGCCGGTCGTCCTCCGCTCCAGCACCGAGCCCAGCGACCAGGGTGGTGGTCTCAACTACGCTGGCCAGTCGAACCACGGCTACGGCTCCGGCATGAACGCGAACGCAAACGGCCGCCGCGGCGAGCGCCGCAACGCCCAGCGCTCCGGTTCTTCCCAGAGCACCTCTGACAAGAGCGGCCAGTACATCGGTTCCGCTGGCGGCCTTGGCCCGGGCCTGTACACCTTCTACGTCTACACCGGTGAGTTCAAGTTCCTCCCCGAGGACATCAAGGACGGGCCCGCGGGGCGCCGCTTCTTCGCCGACGAGAAGGGCTACCTGGGGACGTTCGCCTGCGCCGTCGAGGACAACAAGTAGTTCTCGCCTAGCAGCAGAGCTCGCCGAGGGCCTGGCCGCGGATCGCGGCCAGGCCCTCTCGTTTTGTTCTGGCCCTCCCATCCGCTACGCGCGAGCCTCGGTGGCGGCGTACCCTTTGCGTGATGCACGTTCACCCCCAGACCACCACGCGGGTGCGAGCGCCCGGGTGGTCCGTCCTGCGCAAGCACGCCGCCTGGGTGATCTTTATTGTCTCTCTCGCGGTTCTGACCGCCGAGGCCGCGGGCGCACCGTTTGAAGGTGACGAATCAGACTACATCGCCACCAGCAGGTACTTCGGCTACTTGCTGCGCGGAGAGCTGAATCGGCCCGAGTGGGCCGCCAATCACTGGACACGCACCCAGCCGCCGCTGACACGCTACATCATCGGCTCGTGGCTCACCCTTCGCGGCTACGACCTGGAGCAGCTCAATCAGCCATACGTTTCCACGGCCAGAAGCGTAGACGCCAACCGCCGCCGCGGACGCGTGCCAGAAGACGCCGTTCTCCATGAGGCTCGCGTGCCCATGGTTGTCCTGGCGGCAGTTGGCATTGCCGCCATCGCGTCTGTAGCCGGCGCGCTGGCCGGCCCCCTGGCGGCTGTAACAGCCGGCGCACTGGCCCTCTCCAGCCCCATCGTTCGCTACACGCTGGTCCATGCGTGGGCCGAAGCGCCGCTCTTCTGCCTCATGGCCGTGTCGCTGGCGCTGGCTTCGCATCCGTCATGCCAGCGTGGCGCAATAGGTCGCTCGTCGCTCTTGGGGATCAGCCTCGGCGCGGCCAGCGCGGTGAAGCTCACCGGCCTGGTGGGCCTAGCAGCAACCGGCGCGGCTCTCCTCACCGATCCGCTGCGCACCCGAGCGCATGCGGCGCTTCCCGGCGCGGCGGTGGCCGCGGCTGTCGTCCTGGTGTTCGGCGCTACCTTCTTCCTCGGTGTTAACCCGTATCTCTGGCCGGATCCGGCCGGCGGTTTCGTGGGTATGCTCGAGGAGCGGGCAACTGAGATGGCGGAACAACAGCGGCAGTGGCCCGAATTCGCCGTGACCGACCCATTCACCCGGCCCTGGCTGACGGTACGGGGCGCCCTCCAGTTTGGACCGTGGGCGGACACTCCGCTGGCTGTGCCCATCGGTGGTGTCCTGGTACTCGCGGGAGGCTACGCCATCCTCCGGCCAGGCTCATCCACTACGGACGACGCGCGACACGCCGGGTGGATGCTGGCGTGGTGGGTTGCGTGCTACGCAATCGCGATTACCGCGGGGCTCGGGCTGAGCTACCCGCGCTACTTCATGCCGCTCTGCCTCTTGCTGATACCTGTAGCCGCGATCGGCGCGGTGAAGGTAGTCTCCGCCACGGTCGCGGTCAGCAGACGTCCCGACCCGCGTTAGTCGCGCGGGGGCAGTAAATTCCGCTCCTGGATGAAGTCGTACAACTCCCGAGCAGCGACCTGGTGCCCCAGAGCCGTCCAGTGGGCGTTCACTCGATAGTACAGCCGCTGACGAGACCGCGCGGCCTGTCGGCGAAGCGAAGGCAGCAAGTCCAGCGCGGCCAGTCCTTCGCGCGCGGCGATCTCAGCCATGGTGCCGTGCGGATCGTCGAAGCCCGGCAACTCCTGGTCCAGCCCGGACTCCACCTGGTCATCCTCGTCATCTCGATCCGACCGGCGCGTCCCCGTGGCCACCACGTCCGCCGGCGGGATGAGCATCACCATGAAGCGAGCTCCACGGCTCTCCGCCACGTCGCGAGCACGGTCCAGGAGTCCGGCGGTGATGTCCCAGGCCTCACGCGCCTCCCCGGCGTTGCGCGGCGCGCGCCGCAGCGATGCGTCTGACCCAGCGTCCCCCGTCCACCACGGCAGCTTCGCAAGCACGCCGGACTCGAAGACCGTATACAGCATTGATCGACGCAACACGCGCCGTGGCCCCTCGAATGAGTCGACCCCGCGCAGCGCCAGGTCTGCCTGCTCCGCGTCCCGAGCCGTCGCCACGCGACGGTAGTTGTCCGAGACGTCATTGCCCACGTAGAACGCCACAACCACCAGGTCCGGGCTGAAGCGCACCCCCTCCTTGGCCAGGAAGACCAGCTCGTTCGCCGTAGCCCATCCGTTGGAGCCGGCGTTGAGAACGCGGTGGGCGCCACCCCGCTCCGCGTTCAGACGATCTTCGAGCCGCTGAGCGAACGTCTCACCCTGGTTCACCTGCTCGGCGAACGTGAATGAATCACCGAGCACCAGAATGCGCGTCTCACCTTCCGGCTTGGCGTAGTCAATCTCCTGGCCGCGCAGTCCTTTGGAGTTGATCTCAATCCAGGATGTAAACTCCGCGGACTTCTTCCAGCCCGAGCCCGGCCGGTTACGGCGCCCAAACTCGGGATGCGCCTCGAGGAAGCTCACGGTCTGGAAATCACCCGGGAGCCGCGCAGCCACCACCCGCAGCGCCGCCTCCGCAACGAGCAGGGGTACCAGGAGTCCAGCCAGGACCAGAATCAGCAGAGCGAAGCGGGATGGCCGCCTCGCCGGGACGGTCCGTCCAGACTCGCCCGCGTTCGTATGCCCCATGAGTCCCACATTGTGCCGCCTACCAGCACACTTCACGAAATCGCACAGAACTGACATCACCACGCAACCGTGCACGCGCGGGACCGTCGTACCGTCGGGTATCCTCTTGCCTCTCACTCTGGTCTCTCTCTGGGAGCACTGCATGTCGCGGTTACTTCTCTCAGTGGCGCTTGCAATCACCGTACTCGCCACGCCCCATAGCCCCCCTATCGTCTTCGCTCAGGACGGCACGGACCTCGTGAGCGGGCTCCCGCAGGGCCAGGAGGGTGGTTTCGTGTTTGGCCAGGGCGAGGGCGGGTACCGCGTGACCGCTGAGATGTTTGACGGGACGGATCCACGCATCCACCGTCGCATCATCCCCCTGCCGAAGTCCGTCAACAAGAACGCGGGCACGCTCTCGATGTCCATCAAGCTGCATATGCTGACCGGTGTCTCTGGTGACCAGGCCCTGCTGTTTGGCGCCAGCGAGCGCGGGTACTACTACTTCGCCATCGTCCAGGACTACGACCAGGTCATCTGGGCGCTGGGACACTGGCAGCGGGACGGCAACGTCTACACCAAGATCGCCACCGGCGTAGGTGATTGGGTGAACGAGGCGCGCTCCAGCGAGCTGAACTTCATCCAGATAGACATCTACCGACAGCCGGGCTCAAATCCGCTGATTAAGGTCTGGATCAACGAGTACGAGACTATCCAGACCGAGGCCCTGCACGGCGAAAGCGGCCCCCTCTCACCCTTCGGCGATGTAGGGATCCTGTGCGCAACGTATCCGGAGCTGGGCGAGGCGGCATTCCTCTTCAACGGCCTGTTCGTGTCCAACCCAGCCGGCTCAGAGTCACCCGGGAAGCCGGAGGGCGCGCCGGCCCTGGGTCCACGCCCCTAGCACGCCCGGACGCGCTTTCCCGTCCGCGTTGACTGAACGGGCGGGTGACACCTGGCGGTATACTCGGCCCGTGGTGCTCTCCTCGATGGCACGGGCTCCTCGACGCGCCTGGCGCGACCACTTCAACCTAGCCAGCGTGCGCGGTTGGCGCTACATAGACTCCGGCGGGCGTGATCTCAGGCTGGACCTTCTCCGCGGCTACGCGGTATTCGCGATGATCTGCGATCACTCCGCCGGTAGCTCGTGGCTCACCCCCATCACCGGGGGAAACCGCTTTGTCACATCCGCGGCTGAGGGCTTCGTCTTGCTGGCCGGCCTGGTCATCGGGATGGTCTACGGCCGGCGGATCCAAAGGGACGGCTGGCTTGCCGGCGCGGAGGCCATCTTCCGCCGGGCCATCGTGCTCTACCTCTCTACGGTCGGGCTGACACTACTCTTCGCCGGCCTCTTTCGGTTCACGTCACTCAAGCTCTGGGTTGATCGCACGTACGGGCTTGGCCTCACGGACCCCGTGGAGCTCATCGTTGGCACGCTCACCCTCCACTACACCTACCACGGTACCGACATACTGTGGATGTACACCATCCTCATCTCCGCCTCTCCCATCGTCTTTCTGCTGCTGGCAACTGGCCGGCTGATCCCTCTGCTACTCGGCTCGTGGGTGCTCTGGCTGGCTTACCAGGTCTTCCCCGCCCAGGCGGCGATCCCCTGGACAGCCACCAACGTCAACTACTTTCCCATCGCAGCGTGGCAGGTGCTGTTCATCGCCGGCATGGCCATCGGCTACCACCGTGACCGGTTCCGAGCCACGCTTAAACGCGCGGGACTCCCCGCTGAAGTGGTGTTGGCGCTGTTCGCGGCCGGACTGGGAGTACTCATCGCGATCCAGCGGGCGCAGGATACAGGCCGTCTAGAAACGTGGCCCGGCATCTCCATACTGGGCGATGAGCCATACCAATTCTTGTTCGATAAGGCATCCCTTGCGCCCGGGCGCCTTCTCGCCTTCGCCATCGTCGCGGGGTTCGGGTACACACTGATTACCATGGCCTGGCTCCCGCTCAGCAGGGGCCTGGGCTGGCTGCTGACGCCGCTGGGGACAGCCTCTCTCAAGGCGTACGGACTTCACCTGCTGATCATCCTGGTGATCTTCAACTTCCAGCCGCTGGCCCGTCAGTACGACCAATCGGCACTGGGCAACACCGTGCTCCAGCTGGTCACCGTGGGTGCCACATGGCTGGGTGTTGGCGCGTGGCGCTGGCTTGAGTCCGGGGCGATGTGGGCCTGGCTCCCTGCATCATCGAACCCGCGCGTCGCGCAGCCGCATCGGCTGGCCTGGGCAAGCGCCGTGGTGGCCGCATTGTCCATCGCCGCCACGTTCTGGTTTGGGCCCATCCACGGATACCGTCCCACCACCATGGAGGAGGGGTCCGTCGAGGCAGCGCTGCTGCAGGCGATGCCCGCTCAGCCCGCCAGGCATGCGCCGATCGTCACGCTGCTAGTGCTACACGCGGAGGGTGAGAACGGGCCATCCGCCGCCGCGCCGCTGTTGAGCGCGGCGCGCGACCTCGGCTGGGCTGTTGTGGCTCCCACGGTCCCGTACGGCGATTGGCAAGATCCAGACGCCGTGGCCGGCGACGCGGCCGCCAATCTCCCCCGACTCGCTCAGCTCGTGGAAGGTCTGGACGAGCATCTGGGCGAGGAACTGCACCCACAGGCCCTGGTGATCGGCTTTGGGCGCGGTGCCATCACCGCGCGCCAGCTTCTACTCTTCTACCCGCGGCTCGTGGCCGCCGCTGCCACCGTCGGCCCCGCGCCCTGCACGCTTCCCGTTCCCCAGCAGGACGCGACGAGGGCCGCCATCCAGTTTCCATTCGGCCCCAACGGCGTTGCGTCGCCAGATGGGCAACGCTTTGACGTGGCGGCGCTGGCACGCACGGCCGCGTGGATAGGGCTAGACCCGCGTGATGGCCGCCCATCCGCAACGTGCCCCTTCGGAGCAATGGCGGAGCTAGACCCCACGACCCGCGCGACCAGATTTGCTGATTCGCTCCGTCGCACGGGCGCGACCGTCGAGGTATACACGGCGGGCGATGAGGCGGACGACCTCCGGGAGCGCGCGCTGGCCTTCCTGGCGCGTCACGCGCCCACGACCCCCTGACTCGATGGAGCAGTGGCGGAAAAACCTCAGAGTCATCTGGTTCGCGACGTTCGTGAGCCTGGTGGGCGGAAATCTGGCCATGCCGTTTCTGCCGCTCTTTATCCATCAGGATCTGGGCGTCTCCGACCCGCGCGAGGCCGCCGTGTGGTCCGGACTGGCTACCGCGGGGTCAGGCATCGCCATGGCCATCATGGCGCCCATCTGGGGAGCCCTCGCGGACCGCCACGGACGGAAGCAGATGCTCGTGCGAGCTCAGTTTGCTATGGGGCTTGCCAACGCCATCTCAGCCACCACCGCGGTGCCCTGGCAATTCGTGGTTGTCCGCGGGATCCAGGGCGGGTTCTCTGGCGTCGTCGGCGCCTCACGGGCACTGGTGGCCAGCAGCGTACCACGAGACCGAGTGCCCTATGCGATGGGCTTCATCCAGTCCGCCATCTTCATGGGGCAGACGCTAGGGCCAACCATCGGTGGCATCGTGGGCAGCGTGGCGGGCTTTCGCACGGCCCTATTCGGCACGGCCGTCGTGAACTCGATCGCCGGGACTGCCGCGATCCTGTTCATCAAGGAGGAGCGAACTGGGAGTGGAGGGAGCGGACGCGACGCGCCGCGTGGACGGGCCTGGGATCTTTTGCGTTCGGCCGCGTTCGTCGCGCTGCTCGTCCTCATGTTCCTCTCGACTGGCTCATCGTCCTGCATTCGTCCCATCTTGCCACTGCTGCTCCACGACCTCGATCCGCGAGGCGATGCCGCGACCACCGCGGGATTCGCCTTCTCCATTCTGGGAATCGCGGGCGCGGCCGCTTCGTTCGCGTCAAGCCGCTACGCGGCAAGCGTTGGGCTCAAGCGTATGGTGCTGGGCGCCGCCCTCGGCGCCGCCCTGGGCAACGCCCTGATCTCGCAAGCGCACGCGGTTGTGGTCGTCCTGGGTTCACTTGTGCTGGTGGGATTCTGTCAGGGCATGCTGGCCGCCAGCGCAAATGCGCTGCTCAGCCTCAATGCCCCGAGCTCACGCCAGGGCACCGCCTTTGGCATCCTGGCCTCAGCTCAGGCCATCTCCATGGGAGCCGGACCACTGCTCGGCGGCCTCGTGGCGTCGAGCTACGGGTTCAGTGCGTCCTTCGAGGTCTCGACCGTCATGCTCGTCGCCTGCGCGCTGCTCGGCTCCAGGCTCCGCGAGCGACGGACGGACGAGCCGTTGGCCTACGACTCCCGGGACGCAGAGCGACCCCGCCACACGTAGCGGGGTCGCTCAACAAGCTGGTGCCGAAGCGGGGATTCTAGCGGAGCGCCCCGCCCAGCCCCACTATGCGCTCTCGGCCAGTATGCCGCCACTCTCAGCGGGCCCGGAATGGGCGCATAGCGGGGCACGGTGGTGCGCACGCGTTGGTCCCTCGGTTGGTCCCTGGCGAAGCACCGCGCGGAGGTCCTGGGGCGCAGTCCGCGGGCACTCGCGGCCTAGTTAATCGTAGAGGCCATGCCCCGAGACGCCAACCCCCTCCGCATCGACGCCGCCCGCAAGAAGCTCGCCCGGGCGGGCATCCGCTCGCCGCGCGACCTGCGCGAAGCATCGGCCGATGTCCGTCGTGCGCTTGGCTCGTCGCTGTCGTACGTCGAGCACCTGGTGGCCGAACGGGACACGGAGCTGCTGCGGCTGGTCTTCTGGGATCCGCGACGGCTTCCCATCGACTGGCACGTCGCGGAGTTCGGAACGATGAATCCGCGGCTAGGGCTCGTGCTCGACGTGGATAACGATACCCAGGACGTGGTGCTGGAGATCATGCGCCTGCTCGTGCGGCGCGCGACGGCGAAGGAGCGGGTCGGGGCGACGTGATGGGACCGATCGGGCTATTCCGTGCGGAATCGCCACCAACGCAAAGAGACGCCCCCCGGAAGCAATCCCGGGGGGCGTCAACAGTGAGTGGTTCTCAGGTGTGTCGAGGACTACAGGATACCGCGCAGCATCCAGCCGATCCAAGCGGCTACGCCGCCCAGCAGGATCCCGAGCGAGACCCAGCGCCGGCGGTCGGCGTCATGCTCGCGCTGAACGAACTCCTGCAGCGCGCCGACGCCCTGTTGCCAGCCGTCATGGTAGGCGCCCGCGTGGATCTGGCGGGCGTCATCGCCACTGTCCTTGGCCGTCGCCCAGCGCCTGGCCTCGGCGATCGCCGCGTCGAGTTTGGCGGACTCGGCGGCCGATTCGGCGCGGGCGGATGAGGACCAGGCGCTCATCGCGCTTGTTTGCCGAGCGCCAGCGCGAGCACCCGCGCTGACTCGATCCCGCGTAGCTTGCGCATCAGTAGCCCCTGCTGCGTCTGCACCTTAAGGTACGGGTTTTCCATGGGCTCGCCGGTCCTGGGATGCGCTACGACGGCTCCGTGCTTGCGGACGTGTGTGCTGGCCTCAGCGTATGCTCGCAGCGCGCCAGCAAACACGACGAGATCCAGGTGTTTCCGGCCTGGATTGTCCTTCGCCAGCTCGGCTACCCAGTCTACTTGGCCCACACCTTCACCCCGGCAAACGGTGCTAGGTCTCCCTGGGTCCAGGCGCGCGAAACTCCAGTCGCTGCGTAGACATCAGCGTCCGTTGCGTCGTTCGGCAGCGACGGCAGCGCCTCCTCGGCGCGACGGACGAGATCGTAGGCGGGGCCACCTTCGCTGAGGTCGAACTGCTCGAGCCTGGGGTTATGGTTGAGGTTCATGCTGCCCCTGAGTAGTAGTCTCAGGCCGTTCCCCTCGACACGGGCGAGCTTGGCGTGGTTGCGTACGTACCTGACTGAATCCGTGCCGTACCGTGCTTGCCACCCTCGGATGATCGCCGCGTTCTTGTTCCGTGCTCCACCGTCGATCACCAGGCGGGCGTCCTGCACGGCATCTCGGTGGAGCCTGGCGAGCGAGTCCACCTCGTAAGAGGCAATGGTCCACGTCCAGACCGAGATACTGGCGGGCGCACAGCGCTGGATGCAGGCGAGCAGGGCGTCAACCATGGACCATTGCCCCCGGGTTAACGCGAACACGGCCATGCCCGGCGTGATCTGCCCGATCGCCTCGCTGGCCAGTCGGAAGCTCTCGACGGCGCGCTGCTCTCGGACGGCTCGGGCTGAGTCAGAGGGCATGGTAGGCCAGCGTTTTCCGAAGTGGACCCATCAGTCATCCATGATCCCGTCAAACGAGTATACCGCTTGGGTGTTCCTGTGGTAGACTGAGGTCGGATCGACCCCGCACCAAGGGCCAGCCGTACGGCTGGCTCTTTTCATTTCCCTTCGAGTCCGGAGCGAGTGTTGACGAACCGGCAGAGCGCCGCAATTCGGCGTCAGTTTTGCGAGCTGATCGCGGCGGGCGAGTCTGTCCTGGGGGCATGTCGCTCCCTGGAGCTCGACCGTCACCGCATCTATGAGTGGAAGCAGTCGATACCCGGGTTCTCGGAGGAGATCACGGCAGCCGAGGAGGCGGCCGTGGAGGCGAAGTCGGCCAGACGTCTGGCCGAGCTGAAGGCCGCCGAGTCTGAGCTATTCCGCCGTGCGGTTGAGGGATGGGAGGAGCCGGTCTACCAGGGCGGCGAGTTGGTCGGTCATAGCCGCAGGTACTCGGACTCACTGCTCAAGCTGCTGTTGCAGTCTCGCGACCCAGCGACCTACCGCGAGCGCCTGCAGGTGCAGCATTCGGGCGCGAACGGCGAGGCGTTGCCGGTGATTGCGATCCAGGTGCGCGCCGTAGAGACCGGTGGGGACGGTGAGCCGAGCTAGCGCCGTCGCGGCCGTAGTGCAGGCGCCTCCAGAGCCGCCGCCGTTGTGCGAGGCGGTGCCGAATCCGGACGGACGGACCGCTACGCTGCGGTGGAATCTGCACCCTGGCCAGATCCGCGCCTGGCAGTCCACGAAGCGGGTGACGCTGGTCTGCGCGGGCTCTCAGGGCGGCAAGACGTCGTTCGGCCCGTTCTGGCTGCTCTGCCAGATGCAGCGGCGGGGCCCAGGGGATTACCTCGTCGCAACGCCGACGTTTCCCCTGCTGGAATTGAAGCTGCTGCCTGAGGTCAAGCGGCTCTTCTGCACGCTGCTGGACATCGGCGAGTATGTCGGCTCGCCGTCGCGGCGGATCGTCATCTCGGATGCCGGGTTCCAGCGTCTCTGGGGGCGCGAGCGGCGGCCTGACGAGGATGCCCCCCGCATCTTGTTCGGCTACGCGGCTGATCCGGACTCGCTGGAGTCCGCGACGGCGAAAGCGGCATGGCTGGACGAGGCGGGCCAGCGGTTGTTCAAGGCGGCCAGCTTCGATGCGATCGAACGGCGCCTCGCGCTGGCCCAGGGGCCGATCCTGATCACGACGACGCCGTACGACCTGGGCTGGCTCAAAGTCCGCCTTTGGGACAAGTGGGCGGCCGCTCAGGCTGCCGGGCGTCCTGATGACTGCGATGTGGAGGTCATCAACTTCCCCTCCACGATGAACCCGCGCTATCCGCGCGAGGAGGCCGAGCGGCTCAAGCGTGAGCTGCCTGCCTGGAAGTACGAGCAGTTCGTCCTGGGGCGGTTCAGCCGACCGGCTGGTCTGATTTACGAGAAGTTCGACTCGCAAATTCACGTGCTGCCGCGCTTCGCGATCCCGACGGAGTGGCCGCGCTACCTGGGCGTGGACTTCGGCGAAGTGAATACCGCGGCGGTCAAGGTGGCGCTGGAGCCGTCCTCAGGACGCAAGTTCGTCTATGGGGCGTACCACGCGGGGGGGGTGGAGGTCCGCGCGCATGCACTGGCGCTTCTGGGGGGGGAGTCGCAGGTGCCGACCGCTGTTGGCGGCGCACGCTCTGAGGAGGACTGGCGAGCGGAATGGCGCGCGGCGGGGATTCCGATGCTTGCACCACCCATCGCAGATGTTGAGCTTGGGATCAGTCGGGTGAACGCGGCGTTCGCGCGGAGCGATCTGTACGTGCTGGCGGACGTCGAGGATCTGATCGCGGATCTGGGCGCCTACAGCCGCGTGGTAGACGACGACGGCAACCCCACGGAGGAGATCGAGGACAAATCGACCTGGCACCGCCTGGACGCGCTGCGCTACGTGGTCGCGCACCTGGACCATGCGCGGGGGGCGGACATGGCCGCGGTGCGCGCTCGCTCGCGGTTCGGCGGGCGGGATGAGGAGAAGCCGTCGTTGATCCGTGAGTCTCGACGGGCGTACTGGGACCAGCAGCGCCGACTGGCCGAGGTGGCGCAAGCGGGGCGTCCGTCTCGGCAGGAGGCGGCGCGGGGTATCCAGCCGGTCACCCTATCTGGTCAGCCGATCGGCCAGAGCGCCCTAGCGATCGTGGAGGCGGCGCGCGAGAGGCTGGCTGCTCAGACGGCAAACGGGGGACGGCGTGGCTGAGCGCAAGGACAATGGCGTGAGCAAGCTCACGCCGATCAAGCGGACGCAGGCCGTGCAGCTCAAGCAGGAGGTGCAGACGCAATACACCGCGAGAAACGCGATGATCAAGGAGATGCGGCAGCGCCGCTACCAGGGGCGGACGGTCTATCGCCCGGAGGATTACCGGCAGATTACGCAAGAGGTTCGGCTGCCGATCCTGAATGATCTGCTAGATCTGCAGCGGGCGATTGTGGACGATGCACCCTGGCGTTGCCATGTCAACCCCTATGACGAGACCGTTACGGCATCGAGGAATGCGGCCGTGCGGGAGCGCTGGTCCGAGGCGGCGCTAGTCCAGGCGCAGCAGCTGATCGGCCGCGCGGCGCTATCCAACGCGACGGACAACCAGATGGCGGACGGGCGCGGGGTACTGAAGGTGCTGTACCGCCCCGACCGCTGGACGGACGTGCCGACCGCGCGCAAGCTGTTCGGGCGCTCAGCCGCGGACATTGACGAGGAGGAGCTACGCGAACTAACGCGACGCCAGGAGAACGTCAAGCGGGGCGCGGGGGTGCCGTTCTCGATCGTTGACGTTGATCCGATTACCTGGTTCCCGATCTACGGTCCTGACGGCGAGCTGCAGGCGTGCATCGAGATCACCGAGCGGCCGATCCGCTCGGTCCTCGCGGAGTACCAGGATCGGCTCGCGGTCAATCAGAGTGGCTCAGTGGTGCTGCTGTCCAGCCTCGGCGAGCCGCAGCCGGCCTGGTACGACACGGTACGCGATGTCCGCTCGACGGTGGAGGTCTGGGAATACTGGGACCGAGAGGAGCACGCGGCGTTCGTCCAGGACATCCCGATCAAGTACGTCCGTCATGGGCTGGGGCGCGTGCCGTATTTCGACTTCGTCGCCAAGCCGAGCCCGAGCCGAGACCTGGAGATCTCTTCTCGACCGCCCATCTACAAACTCAAGTGGGTGGCCGATCTGCTGGACTCGTTCTGGACGATGATGTCGAACAGCGGCTACCTGTACTGCTACCCGACACCCGTCATCGAGACGCCACCTGGCGCGGTGGCCGACCAGCGTAACCGCGGGCTCCAGTGGACGCCTGGTAAGTTGATGGTGCTGGAGCCTGGCCAGAAGATCCAATTCGTCTCTCCGCCAGCAGAAAACGTACGCATGTTCGCGGATGTCATTGGCCAGGCGTTGGGCATCTTCGAGGCATCGAGCGGGCTCGGGCCGGCCATCCGGGGGGTCGGCGGGAGCGATCAGCCCGGGTACGCGCTCAACCAGTTGATCCAGGCGTCCATGATGTCGCTCAAGCCGGCGATCGTACAGCGGGACGCGGCGCTGGCAGAGTTGATCAAGTTTCTCTGGCGCTTGATCGAGAAGCGGATCAAGGACGACGTCTGGGTCTGGGGCACTAACCCGGAGACGGAGTCCACGACGAGTCAGATCTGGCTGCGCCTGGGCCCGGACGACATCCAGGGCTACTACCACTGCTCGATCGAGAGTAAGCCGCTGATCGACCAGATGGTCATTGCGCGCGGATCATTCGCGGCGCAGATGGTCCGCGCGAAGCTGATGAGCCGACGCCGAGGGATCTCGGAGTACCTGGGCGTGGAGGATCCTGACGGCGAGCTGGACGATATCTGGGTGGACGAGGCTGAGAGCAGCGGCCCGCTGCACGACATGGCAATTACGCAGGCGATGCGCAAGGCTGGATTACAGTCGCCGCCACCGAAGCCCGCGCCGCCTGGACCAGAGATGGGCATGGCGCCGACCGGCGGCGCGGTGCCGCCCGCTGGCCCCGGGGTCGGCATGGCGCTGGTAAACGAGCCGCCTCCGAACCCTGGCATGAGCGCTGGCCAGATCCAGGACGTTGGCGGGATTGGTGGGCCAGGCGGGCGTCCTGCTGGCGCTGATCGCATGCCGCCATCGCAGGCGCCGGCCAGTATGCAAGCGCAGGAACTGTAGGTATGGCCGAGAAGCTGTCTACGGTGGAGCGGCGCGCGAATCTGCTGGCCGATCGGCTGCAGAAGCGGTCCGAGCGCCTGGTGAGGCGGATGACGGGGACGAAACCGCCGTTCCAGGTGGCGATGGACGAAGAGTCACAGGTGCGCGTGTACGTGCGACGGCTGCTCGCTGGAGAACTGCCGATGCTGCGCCAGTCGAACGGCGGGCCGTTCGACGACGCGGAGGTGGACCGGTACGTCGCGAAGATGGAGCGGCTGCTGGCGAAGCTGGCACCTGGCCAGTTGCTGCAGCAGTATCGCGACCTGCTAGAGCGCGAGCACGGGGCGTTCCTGTCGCCGCGCGCGGGATTGGAGGGTGACGATGGCGGACGAGAGTAGGCTGGGACTGGAGCCGATGCCAACCGCCGCGCCCGACTGGCTGCGGCGGCTCTTTGGCGTTCGCCCTCCCGTATATGGCGCTGTGCCAGCCGGTCTGGGGGTGCTGAGCGAGCAAGACCAGCAGCAACAGGCGCAGGGGGTGGAGATTGGGACGCAGCGAGCAGTCGCCGCCGCACAGTCGGCCGCGGACGCGGTTGCGGCCAGGAAGCGGTCAGAGGACCGGGCGGAGGCGCAGGCAGACGCGGACTTGGAGCAGACCCGAGCCCAAGCACGTCACGCGGCAGCGCTGGCCAAGAAGTTGGACGGTGAGCTGCCAGACGCAGAGCGGATCAGGCTGGAGCAGGAAGCCCGTCTCGTACTCGAAGAGGTCCAGCAGGGCGGACGCCTCGCCGTTGAGGCCTTCCGACAGACCTTTGAGCGTGAGATTCGGGTCTGGGACGCGGCGCAGCGGGCGGCTGAGGCCAAGGGGCAGCGCGACTGGCAGTCTATCGAGAATGAGAAGGACCGCCTAGCGCGCGCGTCCGAAAGCGACAAGTCGATCGCCGCGCAAGAGCGGATCTCTGATAAGCGGATGGCGTTTGATGCTGAGCAGGGCGCGGCCAACCGGAGCGTTACGGCCCGAGGGCAGGACCTGCAGGCGATGGCCGGCAAGGACTCATGGGTACTGGGGCTGATCAAGGCGCAGGTTGACAGCGGGCAGTTGTCCCTGGATCAGGCGACCAAGAAGTTCAGCGCGTACATCGAGCGCGCGAAGCTGCCGACGCAAATCATGGAGAACATCTCCAACGCGATGCAGCCGTTCGTGCCGTACATGACGAATCGGCAGGCTGGCGAGTTTGCGCCCGGCTTCGAGCCGGGCGGTCCGATGGAGAAACTGGTCCAGGCTAGCGGCGCGACGTACGACCCGAGCAAGTACGCGGTCAATCCAGTCAAGGTGGACCTGTTCGGCCTAGCCAAGAAGGCGGGGGCGGACTTCAGTCAGAGCGGGAAGCTGCCGGACCCGGACAAGATGTTCAACGTCAAGGTGCCCTCGATCGACCCGAACATGCGGAGCAACCTGGACGCGTTCATGGAGCGCGAGAGCGCTGGCAATGAGTCTGCTGATGGCGGTGGCGGGGTACTGGCGTCGCTCACGGCACGTCCGGAGCCGTCCATGGTCTCGCCCGACGAGAAGGCGGACCTAGAGCGATACGTCTCGAATCTGAGGTAGGCCGATGGCCAACAAAGCGAGGAATCCCGTGGCAAACCAAGCGATGACCCTGGATCTGGACTACCTCAACCGCCAGTTGGCCGCCGACGTTGCGCAGAAGGCGGCGGACAACGCGTACCGCGAGAAGTACATGCAGCTGATCGAGCAGGGCAAACTCGATCTGGAAGCAAAGCAACTGGCCCAGCAGTATGCGCTTGCTGTTGGCCAGCTAGAGCTGGACCGCGCAAAGGGTATGAGCGACATCGCGCTCAACCAGCGGCGCCAGGATTTCGAGGAGCGCTGGCGGACGGCAGAGCAGACGGGTTTCATCCAAGGGGCGCCGACGCTCGACCGCGAGAAGTTCTGGGAGCAGCAGAGACAGAGCGACGTCAGCACCGTCATGAACGCGCCGCGCGGACCCGCCGATTTCGCCGCATATGTGGCGAGGATCCGCGGGCTGGCGAATCGCGGGATGCTGCCGGAGTCGGTAGCGCGGATCGCGACAGGGCAGCCTATCGCGTCTTTCAGCGACGAGGGCTACCGTCCGCACGTCATGACGAACACGGAGATGGCGAACCGCTTGATCGGCCTGGGCGGCGGCTGGGGCGGCGGACTACACGGTGAGCTTCCGCCCGGTACAGGGGCGGTGGGAGATCAGCCGATGTCCGCCGCTGGACTGGATCCGAATTCCGGCGCGGCGCAGGCGCTGGCAGCGGCGCCGACTGCTGCGCAGACGTGGGCGAACGTGAGCCAGGTACGCGGTCAGACGATGGACGCGAACGGAAATCTGCGCGAGGCGCCACCGCTGCCATGGGTGCCACGGCGGCCTACTACGGCGACCTTCGTGGCGGATAGCTCACAGATCAGTGCCGCACCAGGAGGGCGCGGTGGGACGGTAGCCGTGGGGCCAGTGGCTGCGACGCCGGTGTCTCGGGCGGCCGGCGTGGGCGCTGGCGGCGGTTCGGCGTGGCCGGCGCCCACTCCGCGGACGCCGTCTGGTGTGACCACCGTTCCCGCGCAGATGAGCACGCTTACCGGACAGGGGTACTACAGCGAACCGACGCCGAGCTACGACGTATACGGCAGTGATGGGAAGGCTGGCGCGGCAATGCGGTTGTTCGGGGGAGGTATGCCCAGCAATAGTCCGTATCAGCCAGTGGACGTCACGCCAGAGGATCGCGCGGCTGGATCTGGCGGGAGCGGCGGAGGTGGGGAGCCCGCGATTCCGCTCCGGGGCACAGACTACTCCTGGCAGCAGTGGCAGAAGCTGTTCCCCACGGAGCAGCAGTACGCCATGGGGGTGCTGGAGGAGGCTGGCGGCGAGACGCCTGACGACTTCCTGGCCGGCATGCGACGTGCGGCTCCGAATTTCGCGCAGAGCCGGCGGGCTCGGTTCAGCTACTAATGGTGAGCGAGAGTGACCAAGAAGGGGCTGTTTGACACCAACCCGTTCGACGAGGAGGACGACCGCGAGTCGGGCTCCTCTGAAGAGGATGGCGGCGATGGGGGCGGGTACTCCTGGGAGGCTTCGGACGGCGGCGATGACGGCGATGGCCGCGATCGGGAGGACAGCCGTGATGAAGGCGACGAGGATCGTAGCAGCTCGCCCGTTGTCCAGTCGCTCATCTCCTGGGACGATGGCGGTCGCGACCCAGGCGACGAGTTCGGCCAGCAGAGCCAGGAGACGCAGGACGCCTTCCGCTCCGCGTACGGCGACGATGCGGAGAGCCGCTGGCAGGATGAGCACCGCGCGGAGCTGGAGCGTGAGCGTCGCCGCGATACGTTCGATGTCTACGGCGACCGGGAGGAGAACCGCGATGGTGGCTCTGGTGACGCGGATTCCCGCGAGCGCCGAGCGATGGACTTGTTCGGCGGGAACGCGATTTTCGCGCAGTCCGCGCAACGCACGGCTGACGAGGGGTTGCAGCAGCCAGCGGGGCAGGACCAGCCGTACCGCGCGCCCAGCCTGCGGGATCGCGTGGCCGGGCTCCAGCCGGGGGAGAGCGGGGCACAGGATCCCTGGCGGGTGCCTGATGACCTGGGGAACGATCTCAAGTCGGAGCTGCGCTCGATCGCGCGGAGCCTGCAGGCGGCGGTCGCGGGCGGCGGTGTAGATGCGGAGACCGTGCGCGAGCAGTGGATGGACCACCTGGATACCGCCAAGGCGTTGTCCTACGCGCGGCAGCGGTTGGGGAATCCGACCTGGAAGCCGACAACGGTGGCAGACCAGAACTACGTGCGCCGTCTGGCTGGGTACGCCAGAGACGCGCGTCTGAAGCTGGCGACGCCTGGGCAGACGCCCGAGACGGTGGATGTCAACAAGCGGATCGCGGACACGATCAGCGCAGCCAGCGGTGCGATGAGTCGGGCCATGAGCGACCGTCTGGGGATCGACCAAAACGCGGAGATCGCGCAGCAGATCGCGAATGGGGACGATGCAGGAGCGCCGTGGATCAAGGAGATCGCCGGACTGGCGTGGGCGCGGCAGAACCAGGAGCAGGGGACTCAGGTCAGCCCCGGGGATGTACCAGCGGACTACGTGGACGCCTGGGAACGCTCGTGGCGAGACAACGTGCCTGTGCCGTTCGGCGACCAGTTGGACAAAGAGATGGCGGTCCATGGCATCGACAAGTTCAGCACGCGCGAGATGGAGATGGCCCGTAGTTTTCGACTGACCCCAGAGCAGGAAGCGCAGCGCGCGATGACGCAGATGGCCAGGGCGGAGGGAAATATCCGCATGGCGCAGGTAGGCGATGCGGGCACCATCATGCTCATGTCTTCCTCCGCGAGTAGTCTTCGGCCAGACCTGGCCCCGAACCAGGATCAGTCCTGGCGTAACGGCGAGCTCACGTACGACGAGGCGATGGCAGCCTGCGGCCCGGGCGCGGCGATCGCGTTTGCTCGAGCCACGGGGCGCAATCCCACCTGGCGCGAGGCCGTTACGCTGGCCAGACAAGTCGGCTGGACGCCTGATAGCGGCATGCGCGGCCCCGCGAGCGAGGTTGCGCTGTTGGAGAAGCTGGGCATTCGCGCGACGCTGGAGGAGACGGTCAATTTCAAGAACGTGGATGCCGCGATCGCGCAGGGCGCGCCGGTGATCATGGACACGATGGGCAGCAAGCGGCTGCCTGCTGGGCACTACTTTGTCTTGTATGGCAAGCAGGGCAACAACTATCTGGTGGGCGGATCTGGGAGCGGGCTGCGCGGTGGCGCCGACTGGATGACGCTGGACGAGATGGCCGTCATTGCCGGTAAGCCCAGGTCAGCGATCTACATGAACCCGCGTGACGTTAAACGCGCGGTTGCGATGGGGCCAGATGATGGCGGGGCCTCTATGGTGCGCCAGCGCGAATCGGCTGAACGGGCGCTAGGGCTGCCTGAGGCGATTGACGCACCAACGCGAGAGGAGCGCATTGATCAGGCGGTGCCAATCGCGCGGATGGTCGAGCGAGAGACGGGCGTGCCGGCTGACCTGATGGTCGCGCTCTCGGTCCTGGAGACGAACGGACTGGACCCGAAAGAGGCGCCCGGCAACGCGTATCACGGCATCCAGGCGCAGGCTGGGGAGCCGGGGACCGAGTACACCGACTACACCGCTGAGGGGAAGCCGTATCGCGCGCGGCTGAAGGCGTTTGGCGGGCCGTACGAGGCCTACAAGGGGTTCGCGCGATTCCTGCTGGACAATCCTAGGTACAAGGCGGCGCTGCAGAGGTATGAGCAGACCGGGTCATCTGACCAACTGCTGGCCGATATCAAGGCAGCAGGGTACGCCGAGGATCCGCAGTACGTAGCGAAGGTGGCGAACATCATGCGTAACCAGGTGCGGCCGCGCATTCTGGCAGCGGCAGGGAGGGCCGGGTAGTGCCCTACAACTTCTGGGAGTGGGAGGATCCAGAGGAGAAGCGCAAGCGCGACTCTGAGGACTTTTCCCGGATCGCTCAGGGGATGCTGCGCGAGGCGGATGGCCAGGTCTTCGAGCAGAATGCGCAGCGGGTGCTGAATGAGCGCGCCGCGGAACAGACTGCCAGCGCTGACCCATGGACGCGGGCGGGCGGGATCTTTGCCAGCCTCTGGGGCATGGGCCAGAAGGAAGAGCCGTCCTCTCCCCCTGCTCCCAAGGATCCGCCATCTCTACCTGAGTCCACTCCCGAGGAGTCAGCCGCCGAAGGTGGCGCTGACTCCTTCCATGGGTTCACTGGTGCTGCAGACATCACGAAGCCCCTGCGTGCTATTGGGGAGCGGATCGGCCGAGGGGCGAGTGCGTTCTCCGAAGAGCTGGGACAACAAGCGAACGAGCCGTCTACCGCGGAGTCCGTAGGTGGCGGCGCAGGGACGATGGTATCCAGAGCGCTGGGACTGACGAAGGCGCCGACTGAAGATCAGCGCCGACGGTTTGAGGAGTCGCAGTCTCCGGTAGAGCGTGCGCTCAAGGGCGGGGAGCGGATCATGATGGACCCGCTGAGAGCGCCAGCGGCCGCTTTGAACGCCGCAGTCCCAGAGGCGAGCCTCGATACGCCGCTCGGGCGTATCGGGCTTGGGGATGTCGCGGCCATTGCTGGGCCGAACGCGCTGGGCGGCCCCATCGGGCGCGCCGCCCCGGGGGCTGGGCTCCTGGCGAGAAACGCGGATGATGTGCTGGGCGCCGGGGTGAAAGCGGCGATGTCGGATGGGGCGCGCGGTCCGATCGAGGCTCTATCCTCCGTTGCCGAGGATGCCGTGGGAGGGGTCGCCAATCACATCCGCGGGCTGTTGGGCGATGAGGGGCTGGCGGCGCGAGGACTGACGGCCGTAGGAGACGCGGTTGCTCGGGTTCCTGTCAGCTCTGCCGACATCGCCAACGCTGCTGGAGGCGCGGTCATGGGCAGCACGGCGGAGGTGTATCAGGCTCAGGCCGAGGGGCGGGACATTAATCCTGAGAACGCGCTGCGCAACGCGGCGATCGGTGGGGCGGGCATGGTCGGCCTTGGCCGTCTCTCCGGGCGGTTTGGCGGCACGGCCGCGGGAGCGCGCGCTGGTGCAGTGCCAAGCGGTGGGGGGAGCGCCACGCGCGCGGCAGCAACGGAAACGATCACGGCCAAGCCCATCACGCTGACGCGCGAGCAGGAGATCTCGCGGATCCGACTGGACAAGTTCCCGGAGGAAGTCCGCCCGCTTATCCAGAACGCGGCCGAGGACATCGACTGGGCACGCGACCAGCGGCGCGGGGTCATCCCTGACGAGATGGTCCAGCAGATGGCCGCTCAGGATCTGCGATCAGTAGACCAGATCATTACCCGCGGCAAGCCTGGCCGAGCGTACAACGCTGAGGAGACACAGGCGATCCGCAACGCCGTCACCGGACAGGCCTCCCTGGTTCGAGATCTCGCCGAGCAGGTCGCGGACGCGCGCGCGAACAACGTCACGCCGGACCTGCTGATCGCTCGCCAGTACGCTGAGGGGCTGAAACTCCAGTCGCTGGTCAAGGTGGCCGAGGGCGCGCGGGCGGAGGCTGGTCGCACACTGCGGGCGTATCGCCAGTATGCCCAGCTTATCGAACAGTCTCCCGAGGAGGCGATCCAGCGCATCTACCGCAAGGCCGGCGGCTCCGATGAGGCGATCAAGCTGGTGGACACGTTTCACCAGATCGAGCAGAGCGGCAATGTCATTGATCTGGCGAAGTTCTGGGCGAACGTCGAGAGCCCACCTGTCGGCTTCAAGGATTGGTTCCTAACGCTACGGTACAACAGCATGCTCTCCGGCCCAGCCACCCACCTGGTCAACCTGGTCTCCAACGCCTTTGAAGTGCCTTGGCGCCTGGCGGGAGAGACGGCGGAGGCGATCGGGAGAGGGCGCGTCAATGAACTGGCGCCGATGTACCGCGGCGTCGCTACGGGGCTCAACGCCGGCTTGCACGGTGCATGGCAGACGCTGACCCATGGCATCAGTGAAGCGGCGGTGCGTCGCGGAGATCTGCCGCGCGATCTGTCAACGCGTCTGGACAACCCGCTGGCCAAGGGGGTTGCCTTGACCATGGAAGCGCCCATGCGCGGGATGGCGGCGGGCGACGAGTTCTTCCACCAGCTCAACTACCACATGAAGCTCGGGCAGTTGGCCGCGCGGCAGGGGGGCGACGCGGCAGGAACGGCACGGCTGCTGGCAGATCCGACCAAAGAGATGATGGAGTCGGCGCTGAAGTTCGCGGAGCGCGCGACGTTCCACGGTGACATGGGCTCTCTGGGGAACAGGATTCAGCAACTGCGTCAGGTCAACCCGGTGGTTGGCAACATCGTCATGCCGTTCCTTACGACCGTGTACCACATTACCGGGCGCGGGATCGATCGCTCCCCGTTGGGGCTAGCAGCCGTGGCCAAGGATCTGGGGCTCGACGCGCTGGACCGTCTGGCCGGACGCGAGGGCAAGCGTGTCGCGGGGAATATCGCGCCGCTCAACGAGCGTGTTCGCGATGGGCTGCTCGGTACCGTAGCGACGGCGCTCGCGGCCAACTGGGCCGCGAGCGGCCAACTGAGCGGGGCGGGGCCGTCCAATGCTAGGGAGAAGGCGCAGCTGCAGGCCCAGGGATGGCAGCCGTACAGTGTCAAGATCGGGGATCAGTGGGTCAGCTACGCCAACCTGGGGCCGGCGGCCATCCCGCTGGCCATGGCGGCCGCCTGGGGCGAGAGCATCCGCTACGCCAAACCGGACTCGACACCGCTGGACCAGTGGGGCGACATGGTCAAGCGGTTCGCGGAAGTGTTTACCGAGCAGACGTATCTCCAGGGCTTCGGAAATCTGTACCGGTCCATCACGGATCCCGAGCGATACGGCGGCCAGTTCATCACGTCACTGCCGCAGACGATGGTGCCGTTCGGCTCCGCAATCAACGCGCTGGGCCAGTCGCAGGACCCGGTCCAGCGGCGACCGCAGAGCGCGAACGATGTGGGGCTGATCGAGGGCACACGTCAGCAGATGGCGAATCGCTCTGTCCCGTTTACGGGCGGACGGGATACGGTGCCCACGGCGAACGATCTGACCGGGCAGCCGATCCCGAATCCGCGCGCCGGAGCGGACGCGATCAACCCATTCCGCGTCTCTCAGGAGCGACCATCCGCGGCGATCACCGAGCTAGGACGGGTGGGGCTGAAGCTGTCGGACGTGGGCGACAAACTGCGCGGAGAGCAGCTCTCACCGGACGAGGCGAAGCGGTACAGAGATGCCGCGCAGGCGAATCGGGTGGCGCTGATCGAGGCGACCATGGCCGCGCCGTACTACCGAGAGGCCGACGACGAGACCAAGCGGCGTCTGCTTGAGCGCGCACAGACGCGCGGGGCGGCCTGGGCTGCACAGGATCTCAGGCCGGATCGCAACGCCGAGGGGAATGAATGGTTGATCAGAGCGGTGGCACAGGATCGCGGCAAGGCCGTGGCCGGGTACGTACGCGCGATGGGCGTGGAGCGCGAGCTCCAGAACGAGCGAGCGCAGCGCTACGGCTCCGTGTACGACGAACAGGAGACGGCGGAGATCGCGCAGGACAAGCAGACGCTCCAGGCCTACCGCTCAACGCTGGGACTGGAACGTGGGAGCCGTCGTTTTGGCCAAGAGTACGGCTTTGATCGTTTGCGGCGGGCTCAGCGGGCCAGAGAGACCGAGTCTTACAAGCGTGCGGCCAGAAAGCTCAGGGAGGACGCGGACTACATGCGCTTCATCGCCAGCGCGCCGCGCACGATCCGTACGGACGGGGTATCGGCGCTGGTAACCGAGGATGAGGTGGCGTAGTGAATCGGCGGCAGGCGGTGGCCGCCAGCGTCAGAACGTATGCGCGGCGCCTGCGCCTGGGAGATGCCGCGCGAAAGCAGGGACCAGGAGGAGTGTATGAGGTCTACGGCATGCTGAACGTCAACGAGCGGGCCATCACCGAGTGGCAGCGGAAACAGGGCGACGTGCTGGAGGCGCGGGCGTTCGATCAGCGTTGCGAGCGGGTGGTGCGCGACGCGATATTCCGGGGGTTTCTCGGACTGATGGGCATCCCTATGCCGACGCCCGGGGACGACCACGTCGTGGTCGAAGGCGTCACGTATCGGCTCGGAGAGGATCGCCAGGGGTACGCGCTGCGCTTCACCTTTGGCTGCGACCAGTGTGGGCGTTACTACGGTGAGTGGTCGTTGCGAGACTGGAGCGACTTGGGCGAACAGCTGTCCAGTGTGTTTCAGCATCACTGCGACGCCGTTGGCGAAACAGTCACGACGGCCGGGATGACGCGCGTACCCAAAGTGGACCCATTAAACGAACACCATCACGATTGACTGTAGTACCACTCGCGCGGTAGACTAGGGCTAACCGACTCCTGGAAGGGGGCCTGCGATTGTGCAGGCCCCCTTTTTTGTGTTCTGGAGGGAGCATGGCCGAAGCGGCCGTGGCGACGCCCGCGCCAGTGGCAGATCAGCAGGGATCCTCCGCGACGCCCGCGGCGGGCACGCCGACTCTTGTGTTGTCGAGCGTGTCGCAGATGCCGTACGTGGCGCCACCGGATGAGCCAGCCGCGCCAGGCGGCGACTCCCCCGCCACGGTCACTGAGCAGGCGGCTGCCACACCAGACGATCAGGACATCTGGGCCAAAGTCACTGAGCTTGACCCGGAAGAGCTGATCAAGCGGCACCCGAAGCTCCAGGGCAAGATCGGCTCAGCAGCGCAAAAACTGGCTCAACGGCAGACTCAGGAGACGCTCGACCGAGCGACTCGCGAGGCTGCCGCGCAGCAGCAGAAGCAGCAGCAAGCGGCCGATCGCGCCAAATTGCGTGAGCTGGCGGATTCCGATCCGGATGAGCTGGCGCGCGTCATTAAGGAGCGCGAGAGCCGCGCAGAGGCTGACGAGGCTTCTGCTTCCGCCAGAGCCGAGTACGAGCAGCACGTGGCGCGTCAGGTCCAGCAGCAGATCGACGACGTCTGGAACGACGACGACAGCCAGGAGTTCCTGGCCTCACTCACCGAGGACCAGCGCCAGGCGCTGAATCCCTACTCTGGGAAGTTCCAGTCCTTCGGTCAGTGGACCAAGAGTTTCATCAAGGCGCGCACCGCGTACGAGCGAACCAAGCTGCCCCAATCAAAGGCCGTCCAGGAGCGAGTCGCGGCCGAGATGAAGGACCAGCGGCTGGAGCAGATGACGAACGAGGAGCCCCTGGGCGCGAACCTGGGGGTCGGTGGAGTCTCGCCCGGCGGGCAGATCTTCACCGCCTCGCAGATCGGAGCCATGTCGCCGGAGGAGTACGCCAAGAATCGGGCGGCCATTCTGGCTCAGTACCAGAGTGGGCAGCTGGTCAACGACCAGCCTGCAGTCAATTCGAGGCGCCGTTTCTAACGAGGCACTCGCATGGCGAATATCACGGCGACCACTGGCGCCCAGTGGATCCCGGTGATCTGGAGTCAGGAGACCCTGCAGGCGGCTGAGTTCGCCCGGGTCCTGGCGAAGCTGGTCAACCGGGCGTACGAGGGCGCCATTGAGGAGATGGGCAACACCGTCCGTATCCCGCACACCTCCAACTACACCGCGAATACCAAGTCCGCTGGCTCGAATCTCTCCTTCGAGGCGGTCACGCACTCCAAGACGGATCTGGTGATCAACGCGCACCAGTATGCCGCGTTCCAGGAGGAGAAGTTCGCCGAGAAGCAGATGCTGCCGAACTACCTCTCAGTCAACACCAAGAAGCTCGGCTATGCGCTGGGTCGAGCGCTCGATGTGGCGATCGGCGCGCTGTTCCCTAGCCTGTCCACCAACGTCGTAGGCACGTACGGGGTGGAGCTGACCGACAACGATTACCTGTCTGCCTGGCAGAAGGTGGTGGACTCTGGCGCGATCCAGGGGCCCGGGCTGGCCGAGGAGGTCGCTACCGTACTGTCTTCCGCCGCGTACGTCGCCGCGATGAAGACTGAGAAGTTCATCAACCGCGACTACGGGAACGATGGCGACGCGGTGACGAAGGCCACGGTCGGTGTCATCTATGGCACCAAAACGTATCTGTCGCTACTGCTCAACGTGCCGTCCGCTGGTCAGCATGCATGTTCGATGTTTCACCGGAACGCGTTCGCGTGTGCCGTTCAGGACGGCGTGCGGATGGAGTCCGACTTCATCATTGAGGCGGACGCCACGGCAGTAGCCGCGCACCAGATCTACGGCGTCGTCACGCTGGCACGGCCAGTGGAGACGGCGGGCTCCGCGTCCACCTCCGACGCGTTCGCGACCCTGCTCCGCACGGTGTAGGGCATCGCATGACGACGCTGTTCGTCGAGCGGGATCGGCGGATGATCGAGGTCATCCGCCGCATCCGCGGCTCCTGTGAGCGGTCAGAGTGGGAGAACCCCCACCATCGAGACGCGGCAATTCACCGTGTCTGGGAGGTTGCCAGGAAACGCCTTGGCGCCCAGGGCTATGAGTTCGTGTGCGCCTTGCCATTGATCCTGGAGCTCACCCAGTGGCCAGATCTGCGGGAAACCGACCGCTGGGAGGGGACAGCGCAACCGCTCGTTCGGAGGCCAGACCGGATCTATTGGAACACCACGTATCTGCACTACGCCGAGGGGCCGCTGCCGCACCTGGACTACAGCCCGGCGCCACCGCCTCCGGAGGATCCGGTGTTGGTAGCGGCAGCGGCGAACAATCGAGCGCTGGCCGACCGAATCGCACGCGCGGCAGGGCCAGCGAGGGATGCCCCGCTAGCACGGACGGTGCTGCCGTCCGACCTGGTGGATTTTCGCGTCAAGGGCGTATTCCGCTGCGCGGATTTCCGGGTGCTGGTGTCCAGGCAGACCAACGAAGACGCGAAGCTGATGCTGAGCGACGGCGGGGTGGAGGACAGCTTCGACGAAGCGGCCGCCCAGCGCAAGGAGCAGAGTACTGATGGCAATTGACATCTCGCAGTTTGACGCACTGGCCGGGCAGCCCATAGCAGAGATGGGCGGCAAACGCCCCGCGTCGCTGGACCAGAACAACACTGACGAGAAGCAGGGCGGCCTGATGGGCTACTGGCGGAAGCCGGGTACAGGAGAGATCTGCATCTCGTCCATAGGCCTCACGCAGTCCAACGATTTCTTTCGCCGCGGCTACACGTACCTGGGTGACGAGTGGGGCGTGTTCAATCTCGCGAACGGCCCGCTCGGCTGGAAGCCGGAGCAGGACAATTTTCGGATGCTGCTCCACCGCGGCGGCATCACGCTGTTTCCGCTGGCGCAGATCTACGAGCACCAGTGGCACCTGCGGCCGCACCCGATCCTGCGTGCCAAGATCGAGCAGCAGATGGCCGCCCGGGATGCCGCCTGGGATGAAGCGCTGCGTGAGGTCATCCCGCAGCTCCGTGGCGAGACGTGGACGGTGGTGGAGTGCAAGCTGTGCCCTGAGCGGCTGTTCAACAGTACGAAGGATCTGGAGTCGCACGAGATCCTGCACCGTCCCGAAAAGGCGCAGCGCCTGATGGGCCAGTCGATCGCGGAGGCGATCAAAGCGGCCAACGATGGGAACACCGCCCTGGTGGTCACGGTGCTCCAGCAGCTCACCGAGCAGAACGCGGCCATGCAGAACATGGTGGCCGTCCTGATGCAGCAGGCTGGCATCCAGCCGCCGCGGGTGGTTGCTCCCGCTCCGGCTCCCACTGTTGCGCCAGGGCTCAGCGAGGACGAGCACGAGGCGCCGATCCCTGGGGAGGAGCAGTGGCCGATGGCTGAGATGACCGCCGCTCCGACGCCATCCAAGAAGGTCGCCTCTTCACGGGGACGGAAGCCGAAGGCGAAGAGCAAGCCGAAGGGCCGCTAGCGGCCAGTTCACTCGACTGAGGAGGCAGGCTATGGCCGCGCAGGACCTGATCGTCAAGGAAGTCAATTACGTTCCGTCCGCGTACACGAACGGCAACACGGTCACCATTCACAAGCAGGCGCAGTACGAGCGCATCGTGGCGATGTCGTGCGAGATCCAGACGGCGTTCAACGGGACCACGCCGACGCTGAAAGCCGGCGATGGCACGACCACTGACCTCTACATGCTGACGGCGGACATCACCGCCGGCACGCCCGGGTTGTATCCGGGCAAGGGCACGGCGACGACCGGCATGGCAGCGATGGGCGGCATCCTTGCAACTGCGGCGGCAGGCAAGGATGTGGTCGTCACGTTTGGATCTGGTGGCTCGCCGACTGCTGGGGCGGCGAAGTTCACGATCACGTACTACCGCGAGCGGGGCTAAGGGCGGCTGGCATGGCACAGTCGCACACCCTCCAGCTCATCGCAAAAACCGCGTTGGCCGCGGGCACGGCCAACGACAAATACACCGCCGACACCGACATGGGGCGATTCGAGCGCGCGGTCATGTTGCTCGACGTTACCGCAGCGCCAGGGGCGGGGACGGACACGCTCAACGTGTACGTTCAGAAGAACGTTGGAGCACGGGGCACTGAGGTCTGGACGGACTTTGTCTCGTTCACGCAGACGGTGGGCGGCGGCGGGACCAAGCAGCATGTAGCGGAGGTCTGCGCTACGGCGTCGCCGACCAGCTCGATGCACCTGGTGCAGGACGGGCAGCTTGCCGCCGGTACGGTGAACCACGGGCCGTGGTCAGACCAGTGGCGGGTCAAGACGGTGACTGCGGGCGGCGGTTCAGCGTTTACGTTCACGCTCACCGCTCACCTGTTCAATTCGAGCGACTAGCAGTCACCGATGGCCAGCAGCCGCGCGACGATCCGTCAAGAGGCCGCGAAGGCGTGGGGGAGAAGCGTGGTGGTCAGTACGGCCACCACTGGCTCCACCAGCAGCCTGGTGGATAACTACCGCCTGCTTGACTCAAACGAGAGCCCGAACCAGTACGAGGGCTGCTGGGTCATGCCCTATAGCGGGACCGTGGCGAATGTCGGACGGATCTCGCGGGTCGGATCGTACTCCCCTACTTCTGGCACGCTGTCGCTTTCCCCATCCTATCCCAGCGCGATCGCGAACGGCGACGGCTACGAGCTACACAACCTGCTATCCCCGGACGACTGGAATTTTGCCATCAACTGGGGCCTGCGCAAGTGCGTGGCAAATCGTGTGTACAGCATCACGCCGGTAGCTGAGCAGCTCCAGTACACGCTGCCGTCCTGGGTCGAGCGCGAGGATGATGTCACGGATTTGTGGGTGGAGACTGGCGCGTCGCAAAGGAAGCGACGCGAGAAAGTGCCGCCCTACGTCTGGAAGGTCCAAGAGGAGGCAGACACACTGGCGCTGTGGCTGGATCACGCCTACGCCCCGGATGTGGTGAATAACCTGGCGCTGATCGTTGAGGGGATTGGCCACTACGACGACCTGAGCACGGACAGCGCGACGACTACCTGCCCGCTGGACTGGGCTGTCTGGGCAACGATTAGCGAGGCCGCGCAACTCTTCGCTGAGGAAATCGCTGCCAGCCAGCACACCGCGGCGCAGCGCGATGTAGCAAAAGCCATCGAGCGTTTCCAGGAGCTCAGCCGAGCGTACCGCCCGACGTATGCGCGATCGGTGAGCCTGCGCTGATGCCGCCGACCAGACGGAGCCACGAGAGGCCCTATCCGTACGATGCGCTGATCGCAGGCAACGGGGTCATGCTGGCAGATGTGCCGGAAGCCTGGGTAGAGAACAAGATCAACTACTTTGATCAGAGCGCGGTATCGACGGAGGTCGACCGCAGTTACGCGGTGTTCCCGCCTGAGGTCGAATCGCCGTATGCGCTGACGCGTTTCAACGGCGGCATGGGCCAGTTCCAGCAAACGCTGGACGACCGCAGCAGAACGCACTACAGCCTGTTCTGCGACACGAGCGGGGACTACCCAGTAGTCGGCCCGAACGTCAACAGCCAGCAGACGCTCAGCGCCGCGGTGACGCAGGCCATCGACTTCAACGGGATCGTCTACGCCGCGGCGGGGCGGTACCTGTACAAGCGTTCGAACGATACGGGCGCGGGCTGGACCGTCGTGCGAGACTTCGGCGTCGGATTCACCATCGGCAAGATGGCTGTGTACCAGGGTACGCAGGCGACAGCGTTCCTGTTCATCCCGATCGGGACGAGCGGGAACTACTACGTCATGAGTACAGCCGAGGCGTTCACGCAGCACGCGAGCCAGGGGGGCTACGGCTTCGAGACGATCGGCGACGAGTTGTGGCTCTGGAACAAAGAGACGAATCAGTGGGTGATTCGGAAGTCCACGAATGGCGGAACCGCCGCGACCTGGGGCGGCATCACGGTCATTGGGGATACGTCCTCGGCGATTACGTGGATGGTCTCGGTAGCGCTGAGACTGTTGCTCCCGAAAGAGAACGGGCTGTACGCCGCGAGCACCGACGCGACGATCGTTGATCAGGAGCTGGCGCAGGAGATGCGCCCGATGGCGGCGTCGGACAACGGAGTGGGCGCCATCGCCTGGAACGACACACTGGTGCTGCCGTACGGCGGGAATCTGTACCGCTACGACCCGCTCACGGGGTCGATGGATCAGATGGGCCCTGAATTGCTGCAGGCGCACGGGTCACCAGTGGTCGGTCCAATCAAGGCGATTGCGGCTCAGCCCGGGATGTGCCTCTGGGGCGGGATGAACGGGTTTGATGGCAACGCGTATCTGTGCCGGTACGGCTCATGGCGCGTCGTCGAGACCTCCAACGGCCCGGAACGGCGTTTTCAGGGCTCCTGGCACGGAGCGTTGTACCGATGGACGGGAAAAGTGCTGTCCGCGCTGTTCATCACGAACCTGATCACGAAGGGCGGGGTCAAGCAGCCACGGCTGTACGCGTTCATGACGGACGGGACAGTGTACTGGTGCTACCTGTCCAGGACGTTCAACGCCGCTGATGACCCGAACTACGAATTCAACACCAGCCTGACGGATACGAAGGTGGTGTACTTCCCGCGGTACACCGGCGGGTTCCCCGCCGAGTTCAAGCTGCTCAAGGCCATCTACGCTGGGGGGCGAAATCTCAGCTCTGGCGTCCGCGCCATCACGCCACGCTACAAGCTGCCCACAGACGGGGCCTGGACCTCGCTTGGCGCGGTCAACAGCGATCCTGGTGAGCGGCTACAGCCGAGCGGCAGCCCGAGCAGCCAGAGCTTTGATCTGTCCGTTGAATTGACCTGCACGAGCGCCGCCTCGTCGCCAGTGCTGACCGAATTCGTCACGTTCTCCAGTTTGCGCACGAACCCGGTCAAAGAGATCGTGGTTTCGGTCAAGGCCGAGGACAACCTGACGGACCGCAAGGGCACGGGGATTCGCCAGAGCTGGCAGGACATCAGGACCGCGATCGAGGAGGCGATGACCACCAACGGAGCGATCACTGTCACCACGCCAGCCGGCGAGGACGTGACGGTAACTGGCCTGCAGTTTGGGCATCGCAAGCTCATGCCGCGGGGGGATCGCAAGGGTGAGGGGCAGCAGTGGATCTCGACGTGCAGAATGGTGCAGACGAAGGTCACCAGAACGCGCGGCACCTGGTCTCGCGCGGCGGCGTATACCTGGGGAAACCTGGCGGCATTTACGTGGGCTGAGGTGGCCAACCTCTAATGGCGACCACGACGACGAACCTGGGGTTACGCAAGCCGGCGACGTCCGACACCGTCAATGTCATTACGGACATCAGTGATAACGCCGATCTGATTGACGCGAAGTGGGCGATCACACCGCCTACGGCGATTGCGCCTGGGGACTCCGCGGCGGCTGGCTCCACGCTGGTGGTAGCTCGAGCAGATCACCGCCATTCCGCCAGCGGCTGGGGCAGCCCAGTTGCGGTTGGCGCCGCGCTGAGCGACGGTACAGCGACGACCTACGCGCGCTCTGACCACGTGCACACGCTGTCCGCTAGCCTGGGCATCCCTACGGGGCTGGTTGCGATCTGGCCATCAGCCGCGGCTGCCCCGTCCGGCTGGGCGCTCTGGACGGACTCGGCTGGACGGCTGCTAATCGGCGCGAACGGGACGTATGTGGTCACGACGACGGGCGGAGCCGACTCACACACGCACACGGTAGCCGGTCACACCCACAACTTCAGCGGCACGTTCACGTCCGACCAGGCGAGCGGAGAGCAGCCGTTCATCACCGGCACGGCCACAGTGGTCTACCGGACCGATATCACCCACACCCATCCCGTCACGATCCCGAGCACCGCGACCTCCTCCACGGGACTGACCTCCGACTCCGGGTCCAGCCTGCCGCCGTGGTACGCGACCAACTACATCCAGAAGAGCTGATCGATGCTGAGAGAGAACAGGCGCACGACCGACGACTGGCTTAGGCACCTGGAGCGAGAGGGGAACGCGACGACGCGCACACTGGAGGAGCAGACGCTGTACGAGCTGCTGCACCTGTGCGAGCTGCTGCGCGGTATTCGCGACCTTGCTCGCACGACCGCGCTTGCCACCCAGGCCAGCGACGCCCGCCAGAGCCGTTGGGAGGCAGCCTGCGCAACTGCTGAGGCGATCGGCTTTCCGCTAGACGCACGGCAACACACGCTAGGAGGAGCAGCCCGTGGCAACGACCACCACTAACCTGAGCCTCCGCAAGCCGGACCCGAGCGACACGGTGAATGTGACGCTCGACATCAGCAACAACGCCGATCTGATTGACGCGAAGTGGGCGGCGAGCTCGCCGACCACGCAGGCAATCGGAGATGCCGCAAGCGCAGGGGCAACGTTGGTGGTAGCTCGAGCAGATCACCGCCATGGAATGCCGAGCTTCGCCACGCCTGCCAGTGTCGGGGCAGCAATCTCCGCCGGCTCCGCTGCGACGATCGCGCGCTCTGACCACGTGCACGACCTGGCCAACGCATTTGGCTCGGTCGTCGGAGTCAGTTCCGCGAACGCTAACGGCTCCGCGGCCACTGCGGCGCGGTCTGACCACGTGCACGGATTCCAGGCGACGGCGTTTGGGGCCCCGGTATCGGTCTCCACGGCGATCGGCAATGGGGTGGGCACGGTGGCCGCGCGGAACGACCACGTCCATGATGTTGGGGCGAACGCGGTCACTACGGCAGCGCTCGCCGCGGGGGTGGTCACCAACGCCAAGATCAACGCCGAGGTGGTGGCTGACAACCTCGTCACGAACGGCTCATTCTTGATTGCCCAGGATGGCACGAGCACGTCAGCGCCTGCCGATGCCTCGTACGTGCAGGACCAGATGAAGGTGCTGGTAGAGGCCGCTGGAGCGGTCAACTGGAGCCAGGTGCAGGCCAACAACCGGTACCTATGCCGCCTGGCGGTCACCGCGACGAACAACAACAAGTTTGGCATCGTCACACCGATCAGCACGCTCGACACCTACAACCGACGCGGCAAGACGGTTAGCCTGGCCGTTCGGCTAGCGGCCGGCGCGAGCATCACGCAAGCGCGGATCGCGCTGTTGGCGTGGGCGGGCACAGCAGACGCAATGACCTCCGACCCAATCAGCACCTGGAACGCCGCAGGCACCGAACCGACGCTGGTGGCGAACTACAGCTACGTCGGTGGTGCCTCGACGGCGATCGTGCCGACGACCACGCTGACCACCTACAAGCTGGAAAATCTGACCGTGCCGACGACAGCCAACAACCTGGCTGTATTGGTCATCTGCGACGACAAGACCACGACCAACGGGGACAACTTCGACATCGAATTCATCAACCTGGTTGATGGCTCCACGGCTCGCGAGGTGTCGCAGATCGACGAGGCGAGCGAGATGGAGCGCTGCCAGTACTACTACCAGAAGCTGGTGGTCTCGCCTGGCGCGGGCCGGTTTGGGACGGGTGTCGCCTGGGCGACGACGAACAATACCGGGGTAATCACGATGGGGCGGACGATGCGCGCGACCCCCTCAGGCTCAGTCTCGGCGGCGGGCGATTTCGGAATTCAGGAGGGTGGTCTCGCCGGTATTCAGTGTACGACGCTGACGTTGACCGTACTGTCTCGCTGGCCCTCGATCACCTGGGATGGGGGCATCGGGGCGGCGTCGTTCACGGTCGGCCGTGGGTCAAACCTCTACGCGTTCAACAACAACGCGTGGATCAAGCTCAATAGCCGGTTCATGGGGACGTAGATGGCGCGATACAGGCTGATCTCAGAGCACGGGCACGTCTTGCGGGACGACGGTTGGTCAATCCCCACCGATCCAGCAAATGCTGATTACCAGGGATACCTGGCCTGGGTCGCGCAAGGCGGCGTGCCCGATCCGTTCGTGCCGCCTGTCTACGCGGCTCCACCAGACGACAGTGTCCTGGTGGACGCATTCAACGAGGCCCTCTCGGCAGCGAACCCCAATGCGGTGGCGAAGGGTATGGCAAAGGTGATCCTGGCTATTCGGCCAGATTTGACGAGCCACCCGTCCGTCAATGCCGCGCTCAAGGCGAAGGGGGTCATTCGGTGAGTCGTGGTCGGAAGGAGGTGATTCATGCAGAGGCGTGATGTCGGTCAGGTTCTGGCCTACGTGGTTTTGGCGATCGGCCTGGCCGTCGACGGATGGACGACGATTGGCGCCGCGGTGGACTATGCGCCATCCAAGGGGCTGATGGTCGCGGTGGGGGTGGTCGGCGTAGTGGTCCAGGGATTGCAGGCGAGTTTGCCCGCGATCCGGCGCACCTGGTGGGAGGAGTGATGGCCTCTCCACTGCCAGGTTCCGAGGGATGGATAGGCCAGGCGCTCAAGCAGTTTGGACTGGCGGGAGCGCTCTCGCTCCTGATGTTCCTGGCCTACCGGGAACAGAGCGTCCGCATGCTGGAGGTGGTCCAAAACAACACGACGGCGATCGTTCAGCTCAACCAGACGGTCATGGAGTTGAGGCGGGAGAACGAACGGATGCACGGGATCAGAGACGCACCGGGCGCATTTGGGCGGTAGGGAGGGCTAAGACGATGGGTTCACGAGCGATACATGAAATTGGCTACCATTGGGCTGGCATGGGCTGGCCCAACGGCCCGTCCGCAGACGGCGACCTCTATGAGCTGGCGAGCGATCTGCTGCTCATGTGCTCTCCCGAGGCGCGATCTCGGTTGGACGCCGCCCAGGGGCTGGGGCGAACGGTAATCTGGCGCGGCGTGCCGCTTGTTGGCAGGCGCCCAGCGGAACTGCAATGGGATGCGGCGGCGTGTGTGACGGAGGCGCTCAACCTCACCGAGGAGCAGCAAGGGCCGATCACTGACTACCAGCCGTGGTGTGAGCTAGAGCTGTCTGGTGAGGCGGGATCAGGTTGGGGCGACTTCGAGAACCTTGACCAGCGCTACGTTATGATCGGGAGACTGCACGCCGAGGCAGCGCCGTTGCTCCGCGCTGCACTACCGGGCGCACGGCTGCACTTCTCGCCGTTCACCCCGGATCATGGCGCGCCGCAGTACGTGCACCTTTGGCGCGAGGCGGCAGATCTGTACGACGTCATCAGCATCCACGCCTACGGGACGACTGACCAGATCCGCCAGCAGTATGAGATCTATCGGGCGCTGTTCCCGCACAAGCCCATCGCCATTTCCGAGTGGCACAGCTACTGGCGCGATGAGAGCGGCGTGGTCCGCGAGGTGGGCGATGACCGAGAAACCTTGCAGTACCTGGCTGATCTGTCGGTGAGCGATCCGCTGTTCTTCGGAGCAACCTACTTCATCTGGCGATGGGACAACGGCTGGACCAATGCCATGGCCGTGGAAGGGAACGACACGCGCCGCCACCTGTTCAGGCACCCCCCAACGCCGAGAGCATGGAGCGAGGCGCCCATCTACGACTTGCCAGCGCCGCGGGAAGAGGCGCCGATCTCGGAGGAGCCGCCTGCGCCGTTGCCCGAGGCACGCCCCGACTATCCGTCGATGGCGCGCGCGGCCGCGGCACGACACGGAGTAGACCCTGACATCTTCGAACGTCAGATCCGCCAGGAGAGCGGATTCAACCCCGAGGCGGTGTCCTCCGCTGGTGCCCAGGGGATCGCGCAGATCATCCCAAGATGGCATCCCGGGGTGGACCCGTTCGACCCCGTCGAAGCACTGGATTATGCCGCCAGGCTCGATCGGGCGCATCTGGACCGCTTTGGCGACTGGCCGCGGGCACTCGCTGCCTACAATTGGGGACCAACGGCTACAGCACGCTGGGACGGCGATCCGAAGACGCTGCCCGGGGAGACCAAAGGCTACCTCGTCGCCATCCTAGGCAAGAACTGGCCAGCGCTGCTCAGTGTGCCGCCTGTCGAAACTCCTGGATCGATCGAGTACCGCCCCGAGCAAGCCGCTGAGCGACAGGTCCAGTCCTGGACCTGTTCGGTTCGGACGGCCGCATGGTGCCTCAAGGCCATGGGGATCCGTCCCGATGACGACGGGCTCGCCGGCTCACTGCAGGACTGGATGGCCGAACGCGGGCTAGTCTCTCCAGCCAATGGACTGGAGGATGGCCGTGGGTACGGACTGGCACGGACGCTGCGCGAGTGGATGGCGCCGCGACCTGAGGCCGCGACTGTGGAGGTGCTCGAGCATTTGGCCTGGGAATGGCTCCACGAGCATGCTGGCCAAGGCCCGGTCGCACTGGGCGGGCACGGCTGGGGAGAATCTGGTCACTGGGTGGCCGTTCGCGGATGGAACGCAGACCGAAGCATCTTGCGGCTGGCGAATCCCGCGCCTGGTTACGCCGGCGTGTACGATGAGCTGACGGAAGATCAGTTCAATGCACTCGGGCCGTTCAGTGGGGTGTACGTCCGAGCGCTCTGGCCCACAGAAGGGCTGCCAGAGGCGCCAGGAGGCTTCCAGGGCGTCGAGAATGGCGAACTGGCATCTGAAGCCCTGCAAGCGGATAAAGACCGCCTGGTGAACGCCCTGGCGTACGCGCTGGACGATCTAGTGCCGCGGGCCGCGGCATCGAAGACCGCCGCGGAGCGAAAGGCCGTGCTGGCAGAGGCGCAGCGGGTTCGCCTGGAACAGCTAGGAGAGCAGCCGGCCGCGTAGACAGCCGGCTGCTACTCGATCAGAGAGGCCATCAGCCGTGCGAACGGCGTTGGGGCAAGGGTGCTGGCCGCGAGGCGGATCAGCGGATGCGTCGCCACGACGGCCTCACTCACAACGGGCGGGCAGGTGTCGCAGAGACCAAACGCCAGCGGGTTGGTGGACTGGGACTCCTGCCCGCGCTCGTCAATGATGCGCCGCGGGCCGATCAATCCTTGCACGTAGTTCCAACTGCCGCAGGCGGGACAGGCAGCCACTAGTTGCGCTCCACAGTGCCGACCACAGTGTACGGCGTGGTGGACGCCAGGAGATCCTGTTCTGGCCGCTGCCCCGTCTGGCACCCTGCTGTTCGTTTACAGACGCGTTCTGACCACGCTTCGATGTCCGTTAGCATCTGCTCGATGCGCTCTGGTGAGACAGTGAGCGACGAAAGGTTAGCGCTCACCTCGCCGCCGGGCTGCATGCGGTAGTGGCTGAACACGAACCAGTGCAGCCCCCGGTCCGAGAAGTATTCTGACGCGACGGAGAGGGTGCACGGCTGGCCCTGAGACGATCGAGCAGCATGGCCCAGCACCAGATGTAGGAGGCGCTGCGCGGCGGATGGCTGGCCTGTCTCCATCAGTCCTCCCGTTGGACCCGTGTTTTGGTGGTGAGCTCCGCAACCAGGGCGCCGGGCGCACCGCTGCTGTTGGGGCCCCAGTGGAAGGCAATGGAACCGGCCGTGTGGCCGTCTACCGCTCGGCTCCTGGCCAGGTGCAACGCGATCTCGGCCGCGCGCCCCTGTAGCACGTGCTTCTCGGTCTGGTCGTCCAGATTCACGAGCGCATAGCGCACTCAGCGCCCTCCTATCGACAGGTGCACGGAACCGAGCCCTTCGGGTGGTGGCACGGCTCCATCGGATCGCGAGCTCCGAATGACCCGGAGATCTTGTCTTCGATCAATGGAATGGACTGGATGGAGATCTCTGCCGAGACGCCAAGCCTACGGAGGCGCCTGAGCGCTTCTTCGGCCAGGTTGATCGCCTCACGAAGCTCAGGGAGCCCTTGGTCTGGCGGACGGTAGAGCGTGTGCTGGTTACTGGTCATGGTTGCTCCGTGTTCGATCGACGTTTCAGATGATCGTTTTCGTTGGGAGACTCTCCCAGGCGTCCTGTTGAGACCATTTGAGTTTTGCTCGAACGACGAGTGGCGGGGACACATCCAGCCATGGAGAATAGTCGAGCAGCGCCACCAGGATCTCTGTTGTCGGAATAGACGGATCCGGGTAATGCGACTGCCACATAGGTGGCATCAGATCTTTTGGGCCTCCCTGTGCGGTGAATTGCGCTATCGCGAGGCGGGCGGGCGGATAAGGGGAAGGGAGAGAACCGCTCCACCCGATACGGTCACCCTCAGCTATCCTGGAGTAGATCTCCTCCTGAATTGCGTTGAGCAGGGCATTATCGACAGCCCGATCGGTTGCTGAGGAGCCGCTGCCGAAGCGAAATGATGGCCTAGAAATGAAGTCTGGCCGTGGTCCTCGTTGCTCGAAGTGCTCGCGGTTGTTCCATCCCTTCGGTCGCAGTGCAGGACGGGCTCTTAGTAATTGGGAGATGGCCCACTCCTTCGCCTCAGCTTCGTCTCGCAGGGAAACGGGAGCGCCTCCGATGGTCATGCGAACAAATGACGCGTTTGTGAGCTCGATAAGCGAAGAAATGCAGTGTGCTAGCATGGCCCGGACCTGAACCTCGTTCGCCTTGCCCAGCTCATACTGAAGAATGGCGTTCTGTGCCAGGACGCCCATAGTGATCGAGGGGCCAGATCCGCTGTATTGGCTGAGATACTCACCGATGCGGTCGCGTAGTTCTACGAGAGGTGAAGTGGATGGCGGCGCTACCTGCTTGAGCAGGTACGCTCGGATGGCGGCTTCGGTGCCGAGAACGATGGGCGCATCAGGAGTGGCCATCACATCGCTCCGCTTGACTGAGATGCACCGCGGTCAGGGCTGCCGCCGATACAATCCCCAGTAAGAACCCACCAAAAACTTGGGACGGCCCCCCTTCAATCTGCGCCAACCAAAGCAGGACAATCCACCAGAACGCGGCCGCCATGGCTGCCGATGAGATCAGTCGGAATGCAGTGATCAAGGCTCTCCATCTCCCAACTGAGTCGGTTTTTTCCGTCTCGCCGCCCTACGCAAAGCGAACGGAAGATCGTCCACTCCCAGCCGAACGTGATCCGCCCATGATCGGGCAGGATGTTTCGGCAGACGATCGGCCGCTCACCAGACATCAGTCACCTCAAGGCGATCCAGGATCGCCGCGGCATCTCTGATGCCGCAGTAAGAGTGATGCTGAACCTCCCACGGATCCCCCGCAGAGCGAGCGCGCCCATTGCAGCGATACGCGTTGTCCCACTTGTCCCACGGTATCCCCTGATCCACCGCTCTCGACAGCGCCTTGACCAGCTCGTCGTAGCTCGGCTTGCCAGTCTCATCTGTCACAGCCCCCACTCCCGCGCCCACTGATCAGCGAGCGTCGCCATCCACGACGAGTCGGGCTCTGGAACGTCGATGCCGGCCTCGCGGAGGATGCGGTGTGCCTGTACTGCCCATCCGTGCCGACGCACATCAAGCTGACCAAATACGGTATGCAGGTACGGCAATCTGTGCTTCACTAGCCCAGGCGTGAGCCTGACATCGAGCTTCAGTGCAGCGACGGCATCATGACTGCCTAGCAGGTCATATGCGTTCGCTGCCATCTCTCGCCAATGCTCAGCGGCTACAGGATCCCCAGCGCGCATGGCTTCGACGGCCTGCCGCCTCAGATCTCGGACGGCGTTGGCCATGGCTTCTCGGATGGTCATGGCATCCACTCCGAGCCGGCCCATACCACGCTGATGGTCACCACGGCCACACCGAGCATGACTGCCGCCGCCATCTTGTCGCCGTGGCTCGGCGGCGGGTATCCCAGCAGTGCAGCCGACCACTCGATACCAAGCCCCACCACGAACACCACGAGCACCAGGAATGCCAGTGCGGCCAGCAAGACGCCGAAGACCGCGCCAGCCTTAGCCAGGAATTTCACGATTCGCCACCCTCCGCCGGCTCTGGCCCAAACGAGGCATAGTGCATCGGGCAGAGGACCAGATTCCCAGCCAGGCGCTCATGGTCAGCGCAGAGCGGGCGCCCGCATCCAGGCTCGCCGCAGACGGTCTCCGGTAGCGCGTAACACGCCTGGCACCGCACTGGTGCTGCAGCCTGCCCCGCCTCGAACCCAACGCGGTAGCCCTCGCGACCGTTTTCGTAATTGAAGGCTTGCTGGTCAGGCGGCAGATCTTCCCACGGGATCATGTCGTCGTGATGAACTCCGCGATACCGGCCGCAGCGAACCAGGGCGCAAAACGCCTCATGCCGCGCATCGGATGGGCCGGGCGAGGAAAATGGGTGGTCAGCGACCCCGTTGGCGATCTGCTGACGCTTCCACCCCTCGTGCATCGCACGGCCGACCTCAGACTTGTCGCGCTCCCAGGCGACTTCCCAGTCACTCACGACTCGCCTCCCGGCGGGCATCCTCGATCAGTGACAGGATCTCGGCAGGTGTTTCCTCCGCTGACCAGAAAGTATTAGCGTCGGTACAGTCGAGCGTGCTTATCCGCGTGAAGGATTCGCCACTGATGCGAGACATTCCAGTGATATGAGCAATCGCAATCCAAGTCTCCCTGTCGTTAGATTTCCCGGTGATCCGCACAAACCCAGCACGCACTCTCTCGCCACCTGACTCACTCATGATTCGTCTCCTTCGTCCTCGATCACCAACGGCGGATGCTGGCCGGACGACACGACGGTCGCCGTCCCGTAGGTGACCTGCTTGCCTGGCGGTACGGGCGAAGGAACACGATTCTCCACCGCGCGCCGCAGCCCAGCATCATCCAGGTAATCCAGCTCGATCAGGGCAATATCGGTCACCGGGTCGTAGCTCTGCTGAATCCACGGATGGCCGTCTGGGTTCCCGATCTGGTCCACGTAGACGCCCACATCCCGCAGGCTGTCTAGCAGACGGTCCGTCTCGTCGAGCGGATTGGCGTCCTGCGCGAGCTTGATCACGACGTATGGATGATCACGGTCGCACTCGAACTCGCGGGTGGCCCCATCGCCAGAGTCAACGGTCTCGTAGCCCCACTCACGGAGCATCTTGACCACCTGGCGGATCCCAGGGTTCAAGGTTGATAGGTCCAGATCATTCACGCCAACACCTCCGCATCGCGCGGCGCTCCATCAGCCCCCAGGAGCTGGAGCAGCGTGATTTGCACCACTCCATCTGGACGCTTGGGAGCCCCCTTCCCGACAAATAACCACCCCACCCGCGCGTCATTCACCCCGAGCCACCGGCACACCAGGTCCTGCGCGGCCTTTACGAGATTGTCGGCGTCGCGGTGGCGCAGGTCCGGTGGGTGCAACTGGATCTCAAGGCCGAACACCCTGGGCAACGCTGCCGCGATCTCCGCCGGGTTTCCCTGGCCTTTCAGGCCAAGCGCGGCCTGAGCCTCCCACAAGCGGTAGTCCATCGACTTGATCGCTCGGGCAATCCTCCGCCCCGTCTTCCTCGACCGCATCGGGACTGATCGA
>JAXLXE010000003.1:0-954755 GCA_046328115.1 Chloroflexota bacterium
CGGCGACGCTCATGCGTCGCCGCCCTCCGCCTCGCGCACCCCGAGCAGCCAGTCCACGAGCGGCGCCGAGGACTGCCGAGACTGCTCCGCCTGGTGGAGCGCCTCGAACACGATAGCGCCCACTGCCGTACGCAGCAGGTCGGCGAGCGGGATCGAATCGAGCGCGGAGACGTACACCCGCCCGTACTGGTCGATCGAATCGGCATGCCCAGGCAACCACCGCTCGACAGCCTCCGCGCGCGCCTTGCCAGCGAAGAACTGAAGTAGCGCGTAGTACGCCACGAGCGCGATCGCCCCGTCGTCGTTGTGGTCCGCCAGCCCATCGATCACCGCAACGACCTGCTCGCGCTTCGTGGCGAGCACGGCACGCGCCTCCTTGCCCTCATGACGCGACGCTGCAGACTGGAGGCGGCTACGGCGTTTGCGATCGACGCAGACGGGCACGGTCTCGCCATTCTGGCCGAGTGCCCGCCGAGCGCACGGGCATGTACCCGCCTGGCACTCGGTAGGATCAGCCTCGCGGATCTGAAAGACCGCGTCGTATCCGAGGACCCGGCACAGCTCCTGATACGACGGCAGCGTCGGGGCGATCGCCTCGTTCGTGACATCGGACGAGGTCGCCAAACCGGCGATGACCTCCTGCCGGCGGGCCTCCTTTGCGGCCGTGGCCGCGGCCTCCATCTCGGCGTAATGCTCGGGCCGCAAACAGTTGAACCCGACGCGCGCGCCGAGCGGACAGGACTCACACTCGGGAAAATCGTAGTTGGAGGAGTAGCCGTACCCCAGAGGTTGCACGCCGGGGATCCCGTATGGCAGCCGGTCCAGCTGCTCCAGCTGCTTCGAGTCCCAGCGGCGATCTACGGCCATCTGCGCGACCGCCTCGACCACGGCAGGCGAGGCGATCCACCGGGTCAGCGCCACCGCGTGCGACGGCGTCAGCTTGCCCTCCTGGACCATAGACAGCACCGACTCGGGCAATTTGAGCAGCGAGAGCCGCTTCGCGATCGCACTCTGCGAGCGACCGACCGCCTTGCCGATCTCGGCCTGCTTGAGCCCGCAGACGTCCACGAGCTGGCGGAACGCCTGGGCCTCCTCGATCGGATCCAGGTCCTGCCGCTGGAGATTCTCGACGAGGGCCAGGCGGAGGGCCGCGGCGTCGTCGATGTCGCGGAGGACCCGCACGGGCACCGTGGTCAGCCCCGCAAGCCGAGCCGCCCGGTAGCGGCGCTCGCCCGCCACGATCTCGTAGACCGCGGCTGAGCCCTCTGTGCGCGGTCGGATCCTGACCACGATGGGCTCCAGCATGCCGTGTTGGCGGAGACTGTCCGCCAGCTCCTCAAGCGCCGCGTCGTCGAACTGCTTACGGGGGTTGAGCGGCGACGGCACGATCAACGACAGGGGGAGCTGCCCGTAGCCGTCGGGCTCGGTATTCCGCGCGGAATACTCGGGGTGCTGGTGGTTGGGGGGTCAACGGTGAGGGTCATGGATGTCCTCCATCCCCGGCGGCGGCGCAGCGCCGCCCGGACCTGGTAGACGAACGCCGGTATGGGCGCGGTGTGGGCACACTGCGGGTAGTTCGAGCAGCCAAGAAAACGGCCGCCGTTCTGGCGGTTCTCGCGCTCAATGAGCTGGCCACCGCACGCGGTGCAGTGCAGCGCGATCTCGTTCGTTTTCCTCATGGTTTCGCTCCGACAGCGCGGGCACACATCATGCAGCGCCCCGTGCCGTCCTCATCGGAGACGATGTTGCCGTGGCAGCGCGAGCAGCGGGCGGCGGGCGGCTTCGGTGGCGCTACAGGCAACGCAAGCTTGCTCTGTGGGACTGGCGCCTGCGGGGGCGTTTCCCCGCGCAGCGTCGCGATGCTCATCGCCAGCGCAGCTTTCTCGCGGCGGAGTTGCTCGATCTCCGAGCCCAGCTCCTTGCGCTGCGCGTCGAGCTGCAGCATGGCCTGATCGATCCGCCCGACGTCGTCCTCCAGGATCGCTACGGCCTTCTGGACGGCCGTGAGCCTGGTCGGCTTCGGCTGGCCTTTCGGCAGGCCGGCGCGCGCTGCCATGGTCGCCCTGAACTTCGTGCGGGCGCACTCGGCGCAGATCGAGGTCATTTTCCCTGACGTCCAGCGCATCTGCTCAGGTGTCCTGGACTGGCCGCAGCGGGAGCAGGTGTGCTCGCTCATCCCGTGACCTCCAGCGCATGGCTCAGCAGTAGCCCGTCCCCGGTGCACGTCCTGAGCCTCGCACGGTGGACCCCGAGCTTGGCCGCCAGCCTCGATCTCGCGATCCGCAGGCGGTGCTGGTCAGGGAACTCCAGGAACGTCCTGGGTGCCACGCCGAACGCGGCCGCCATGAGCGCGGAGTACGGCGCCACGGTCCCCATGCGCTCGACGAGGGCTGCCAGCAGGCGGCGCTCGGTGGGAGTAAGTCGCTCTCCGTCGAGGCTGCCCGTGCGGGCGGCTATCGCTAGGGGGTCGTCGTCAGAGACCTGGATCCGAGGAGCGGTGTAGGCTCGCCGCTCGCCCTCCGCCTCGTGGTGCTGCCAGTCATGGACGGTACCCCAGCGCGGCGAGCGGCCTGCCATACGGATCCATCCGGGCATGCAGGCGTCGCCGCAGGTCTCCTGGCGGTCCTCCACGGCGATGGATGGCGTCAGCATGGCCGCGGGGCTCCTCTCCGCGCTTCACCCGCTCGGCTCCCAGCACGGCAATCCCGGTACCACGGCGGGGGCTTGCTGCGCGTACTCCGAAACTCGGACGCGGGCTGCGATTGATGGCAGCGGGGGCAGGTAATGGGCTGACTCATGGCTACTCCTTCCCATCCAGAATCAGCCGCGCTTGCGGCCTAGATTGGGTTCTCGGTTCTCTGATCTCAGCCGCGCCAGCCTCTACGCAGCCCTCACACAGTGCGCTCTCGCACGGCTCGAATTTCCCGGCTCTCATTCCGTCCAACGCCGTCGCCGCGAGCACCTCAAACACCTCCAATCGCTTGCTGTCAGGCTCCGTCACAAACTCATCCGGTGGGCCCTTATGCGCGGTGGAGAACACCAGATATCGCACGGGATAGAGTTCGCCAGGCTGTCCACGAAGATGCCCCGCGGCGTAGCTGTAGAGCACCGCCTGGCGCTCTTGATCGGCCTTGTGCTGTGACCACGCACCGCGGCTGGTTTTGAACTCCCCGACCTCCCGATCCCCCAGCAAATCGATCACGCCAACAATCGGAATCGGAATCCATTCTGGGTTGCGTAGCATCACGCGAAACCCCCGCTCTGGCGCTCCGCGCAGATAGCCCCGCTCGCGATATCGCTGGAGCTGGATCAGCCCATGCTCAACGCCTGGCTCAGGGCGGGGGAGCTCAGCTTGGAAAGCTCGAAGCCAGACAGCAGCCGGGCTCTGCCCTGGCGTGTGCGCGGCCTCCAGAGCCGCGTGAAAGGCCCGTCCAAACGACATCGCTGGATTTCCATGGCGGCGGACCCGATCTACGTAACGCCGCTTGAACTCCAGGCCACAGCGACGATACGTCTCGATCATCGAATGACTGAGTCGCTCTGGCATGAACCCCTGATCGTTCATGTCGTGCGCCCCCGCGAATCAAGGGCTCTTCTGGGGCTTGGCCGTTCTCGGGTCGAAACCAGGTCGATTCGCGATCGCCCCACCCCCACCCCACCCCTACTACGTAGGGGTGGGGGTGGGGCGGCAGGTTTTCGTGGGACTAACTGGCCTTCGCGCCTTATCTGGTAGAAGGGGCCGGAGGGCCTCAGGAATGGCTCCTGTCGCATCATTGAAACAACTACCACCCCGTGGGACTTGCGAGAGAGGTCCCCATACTGGTCGTGGGACTGTTCATTTGCGACGTAACCAAACGAAATGGCGCCCTCAGCTCTCCGTGGGACTGTTTGAATGCGAGGTGGGACTAACTTAGTTCGCGACAACGCAAGGGATGTAATCATTGGGAATCGCCTTCTTGCGACATAGCGGGGCGGAACATGGCTGGGGCTACGCCTGTGGCGCGCCACCAGATGACGCGCTCGTGCCCCCCGCCGACCGCGTCCTCCTTCTCGATGACCTCGATGTCGGCCAGTCTCCGCAGCGCATTCCGCGCGGTCTTCATCTGTAGGCCAGTCCCGCCGATCACATCGTCGCTGGTGAACGGCCCGAGCCCGTGGTGGTTGATCCACTGGACTATCTTTTGCTCGGCGCCTGGTCGTATCGTCGGCTTCGTTTCGCTAATCCTGAATCCATCGGCGTCATCGAATTTCAGAGTCACCGTGGGCTTTTCCGGGCCTCTTGCTTTCACCCATTGGAGCCGTATGGTGCCGCTGCTCAGACGCCCGGTGAGCCAGATGATGAATGCCACTGCCGCGCTTTTCGCCCTACCACCGATCACTAAGTCAAGAGGATCTACGTTTCGCCGCTCTTCGCTCTTTGTCACAGCACTCATGCGCTTATTCTGGTGGTCAAGGATCAGGACAGTAATGCCCTGATCGATGAGCCAATTACACAACTGAATCATGGGGTCGTATTCGTTGCGGTTGTAGTGCTCGCTGGGTATCAACGCCTCCGAGCTATCCAGGATGACGAGGGTGGGGTCCTTCTCCAGGACGATGAGCTTGATTAACTCAGATCCGATCTCATCATTGATCCGAAGTCCGCGCGAGCGGTTGATCCAGAACGGCGTCTCGTCTTCTTCGGAGATCCTCAACGTGTCGGCCATCAGCGTGGCGTACTCGGCGGCCTCCGGGACGGAAGCGTCTTCGTTGACGTAGAGCACCGTGCCCTGCTGAACGCCCCTCCCGCTGAACGGCTTGCCGCTGGCAACGGACAGTCCAAGCGAGAGCGCCAGCATAGATTTCCCAGCCCCTGGCAGGCTGAACATCAGGTGTGCCCGACCTTTGACCAGTAGCCCATCTATCAGATGCTCTACCGGGCCCTCCTGGTACGCCAGAAGCGAACGCAGGTCCATCCACTCGTACGGCTCCCGTTGAGCCGCCTGGGCCACGCTAGTGCCTCCTGGCGCGGCTGTAGCGCCGCCCAGGACGAGGCGCGGATCGGGCTGGTACTCCCGATAGGCGCGATTGACCTTCTCGATGGCATCAGCGTGGTCGAACGGCGGAACGCACCGAGAGGCCGCGAGAGCCACCAGCTCCCGCGCGTACTCAATCGGCAACCCCTGGCCCCGCATCTTGCACGCCAGCGACCACAGGGACGCATCCCGCTGACCTTCGCCAACACCGTTCAGAACGGTCGCCACATCCAGCGGCGTATGTCGTTCGCTGTCGTCGGCTTCGCCCTTCGGGCGGAGCAGGTCTCTGACCCATCCTGGGAGCTCCGCAAGCTCGAATCCAGCCATGCCCTTTGGCCAGCGGTAGTTGGCGCCACGCACGTGGCGAGAGGGCGGCATCAGGACGTAGCCGCCGTCGCCGCGGAAGTCGAGCCCTGGGCGTCTGGCCGCGAAGTTGCGGACTTGCTCGCCTGGGTGACGAAACCAGAAGTGCGTGCCGCCAGGCTTGCCAGTGAAGACCACGACGGTCTCGTCGCAGCCACCCTCCTGGAGCGCCATCTTTTTGGCTTCTGGACTGTCTACGTCCAGCACCACCACGCCGCTCAGCGCGCCTGTGGCCATGCCGATGTTTGCGTGGGGCCACCGACCCCACCAACTTCGGATCTCCTGCTCTGACGGGAGACTGGACTGGTACGCCTCCCATCGCACAAGGGGGCGTTTCCCGGCGTTCGAGCACTGGCCGTGCTCCAGGCATCTCCCTTCGCTGAGCGGGGAGCAGATTGGGAAGACTGGCAGCCCGCGAGCAAGTGCGTGCAGCGCGTGCTCCACCATGGGCTCATCTGTGCTATTTGGCGCCGTGCTCACCAATGAGGGCTCCTACTCGTGGTGATCAGTGGTCCGATGCCGGCCACGACGCCGGCTGCCGCCGTTTCAGCGGGTCGGATCCCAGCCGCTAGGCGGCTGGCTGCTTCATGAGGGCTTCGACTTCGTGTGTCGCAGCCTGCGTCATTTCCATAAGGCTGGCGTCATCCAGCTCATCGGTATTGACGGCCGCCCAGTCTTCCGCGCTGCCGTGGTTCACCAGCTCCGCGCGCGCAACCACCTTGTTCCAGGCTTTCTCTAGCGACCTGCGTTCAAACGCAGGCTTGGGCGCCGCTGAACTCTGGGAGGCAGCAGCCGGCGAGGGGGTCTTAGCGGGCGTCGCAGGAGGCTTTGCGGCGCCGTTCTTGGTGATCTTGGCGACATGGGTGGGCGCAATGTCGGTACTGATCTTGCAGTAGGTCTTCGTGCCGTCTTGCGACTTCTCGTGCTTGACGTATGCTCGCATCGTCGCGAACATGATCGTTTCCATCTTGAGTTCTTCGCCGACCACAAGAGGGCGCCCGAGCAGCGCCTCTGCCCATGGACGGGCCTTGCTTCGCTTGTTCATGGAGGTGCTAGACCACTGGTACAGCTCATACGGTTCCCCGTTCTGCATCAGCACCTTGGCGGACGGGTCTCCGTCCTGGGAGACCGTGAAGAACCACTTCACTTGTGGGGCGCCGTCTTGGGAGAATTGGGACGGCGCGGCCTCTTCCAGCTTCTCCAGGGTCAAGAGGTAGAAGCCTGGTTCGATGATCGGGGCGCTCTCTTGATCGCTCGCTGGCTTGAACATGCTCGTTCCTTCCTGTCACTGCGCGAGAACGGCCGGCACCTGGCCCTGCACACGGACGATACGATCGGATCTTCTGTCCCCCTTTCTGGCCTCAGCGCTGCCACACGTTCCCCCATCGGGCCATCCGCGCGGCGTACTCGGCCTGGCGCGACTGTGCCACCGTCGCCGCGAACACCAGCGTCCAGATCGCCAGGGCGATCATCAGCAGCGGGAACAGGCGGCTCATGGCCTGCCCAGCAGCCATCGGCCGACCGTGAGCGCTCCCGCGATTCCGAACACGGCCACCACGGCCAGGAGGCCGCACAGCAGGAGCGGCCCGAGGTACCGCTCCAGGAAGTCGCGCTCGTCGTCAGGCATGCGCCACCGCCTCGTCAGCCGCAGGTGGCACGAACCGCGACAGGTCCGTCGCGATCGTGATCTCACGACCGGGAAGCACTTCGCCCGGCGGGCCGCCGATATCCCCGGAGAGCATCCCCCCTTTGAGCAACTGCTCATACCGCCGAGTATCGAGGCGCAGCAGGGGGAACAATCGGTGATCCACTGCCCACACCAGCGCTTGCGGCCCGCTGTACTCGTATCGGTCCTTGCTGCGGGCCCCGATCCCCTCAGGCAACTGCTCCTTGGGGATCTCCAGGCCCAGACGGCGGATCTCCTGCTCGGCTTCGAGCGTTGCCGCTGCCGCCAGCCCCATCGCCGTAATCGTCGCCGCATGTTTGGCGTCAATTTCCTCAGCGGCCTTCTGTAGCTCAGCGCGGCACCGGGCCTCCATCGCCCGAGCCGCCGCCAACTGGTCGCGCAGCGCCGCCAGGCGAGCGGGGATCTGGTCCTGGGGTAGCTCCAGGATCTCGGTCATACCGCACCTCCGTGCCCGAGAATTTCAAAACTGCGACGGATCAACTCTGCCTGCCTCCGGGCTGTATCGCGCAGCGTGGTTACGTGGTGCCGCCTCGTGGGCGACAGCGCGTGCACGTCCAGTTGGCGTTGGAGCGCGTCCGCGCTGGCGGCCTCGTGCTCCATCGTGCGCAGCGCGGCGACCATATTCCGCAGCACCGGCAGCAGGTATTTCTCCCTCAACTCCGTCGATACGGATTCGATCTCAGCGATCGCGGAGACGCTGTAGTCGTCGCAGAGCGCAGGCTGCCTGGCCACCACCACGGCCGTCCGCATCTGATCCGCGAGGGCAGTCTGGCCATTGGCCGCGACGTAATCCGCCACCGTCACCGGGCGGTTCATCGCATCCGCTCCATCAACGCCATGCCCTGGTCGCAATCGGGCAGCGGGATCCGCCCGTCGTAGCCGCAGTACGGACACTCGGTCTCGTGCTCGGCGTAGGTCGCCGCCTGGAGCCGCTGCTCAGGCGGCATCATGTCGCGGACGCTGCGCGCGGGAAAATTCCGGCTCGCCCTCATGCGCTCGCCTCCCTGGACTCCATGGGCTCCCCAAACTCGGACACCTCGTACTCCACGTGGACGAGTTTGGCCTTGATCTTGTCGGCGTGCGGCCCCGGCTCCACGACGACGCAGTCTGAGACGGCAGCGGACACGAGGACCCACCGCTCGGCGTCCATCCGATATCGCCGAGCGAGATGCGGGTGCGGAGACAGGTGCAGTCCGTCTCCGCACGTCGGGCTGGGATCCCACTTGGCGGGAGCCACGTCCGTGCCGGGCACGTACGTGGTCGGGGAGTCGTAGGCATGCCCCGTCTGGAGTGCGCCGTCCAACGCCTTGTAGGCGTACAGCCGCCCGCCACTCACGCGCACGCCATGGACGGCGGCCCAGGTCTCGACCTCCCAGATTGACGGCGGGCGAATCACGTGGCCAGGCCCGTCACACGCCACCGAGTCCGAGTAGACGTAGACGACGCAATACTCGGAGGCGTACACGCGGGCCTGGTCGGAGGCGTACACGACGGCCTGGCCGTAGGCGGTCACGACGGCCTGGTCGTAGGCGTACACGCGGGCCTGGTCGGAGGCGGTCACGACGGCCTGGCCGTAGGCGGTCACGACGGCCTGGCCGTAGGCGGTCACGCGGGCCTGGCCGGCCACCACAATGGTGGCCGTACGGCCACCGTCCGTGCTCACCAGCGCGGCCTCTAGTTCGTCCTGGGTCGTTACTCTGATCATGCGCTCGCCTCCATCCTCGCCCGCCGCGCCACGGCGAACATGTACGCCGCGCGGAACGCGTCGGGCTGCGAGTAGACGCGGTTGAACAGCCGATCCCGCGATGCACTCGCGTTCGGCGCGGTCGGGTCGTGTCCCACCGCGTCGTGGTAGGCGCTCAGGTGCTCGCCCACCAGGCGCTCACACGGGCGGCAGGTGCAGTAGCCGTTACGAGGCAGCGGCCGGTACTGGCGCACCGTCCCACCGCACGCGATACAGCGGTAGGTCTGGAGCGTCTGGCCGGCGTTGGCGCCGCCAGTGCCCCCGCGCAATGGCCGCGCGGCCCATCGTACGGCCATCTCAATCGCTCCCTGAATCCTCGAGCCGCCCCGTCAGCAGCGCGTCGCAGCCGGCGTTGACCTGGCGGGCGTGCCCGTGGGCCTCCGCCGCGAGTCCGTCCTGGCGGGCGGACTCGCCGTCCTCCAGATCGTCAGCCTGGACCACCTGGCGGAGGTCTCGCAGCGCGGACTCGGCCAGCGCCGCCAGACGCGGCTGGTTGATCTCCCGAGCCAGGTTGCGCAGGCCAATCAGCCGACCGTGGAGCTGCGCGTGGGCCGCGCGCTCCGCCGAGTCGTGCAGCGCGCGGACCTCACCCGCGAATCGGTGCGTCGTGAGCGCCGCCGCCGCCTCGAAACCGTGGCCCTGGACGACGACCAAATGGCGGGCCACGCGGCCTGTGACGGGATACCGCTGTACCGCGGCTGCGGGCCGTGGTAGACTACTCATGGTTGTGGGACCTCCTCGTGGGGTCAAAGAGACCCGCTCAGCTCGAACTGAGCGGGTCTCGCTTTTTGCGCAGGACGACGACTGAATCGTCTGCGGCTACGGCGGGCCCCGCCGCTGGGCTCGGGCGCGACTCCGAGTTACGCGCGGTGCTCAGTCCATGGGAGTGGCCCTCCTTCTGGGCGCTGGGTCGTACAGACGTCGGCGAGTTCGTGCGTGTCGTGCGCCCACGTCGGCCGGCTAGCAGGCCACGGGATGGGAGCCCGGAAGTGGAACCGGTGCCCCCCGCCGTGGTGGTGATGCCCACTAGCCGGCCTACGTCAGCGCGCGAGAGAAACGTCCGCGCGCCGTCGTGAATCAGGTCGATGCTTTGCGCCTTGCACCGGCGCCGCAGCGTTGCCGGGTCTATGCGCAGCAGCGCCGCGGCCTCGGCCATGCCGTAGCGCAGCGGCTCAGGGCCGTCCTGGCGTAGCTCGATCCGTGCCCGCAGGTCGGCGACCTCCGCCCGTAGCGCCGTGACCTCGCCCGCGACCTCGGCGTGGATGGCCTCGGCGAGCTGGCCCAGGACGCTGGTCAGCGACGGCGGGGAGACGTGGAGGCGGAGCGGGCCGGTCATTCGGGGTCTCCGTAGTCCTCGACCAGCTCGAAGCCGAACGCGAAGACTTGGGACAGTTGCATCGCCGCGTAGAAGACGATGCGCTCGCGCTCGCTCTCCCACGATTTGGGCACCGAGATAGACTCCTGCGCGCCCATCTGGCGGGCCTTCTCGACGATGTAAGACAGGTAGATTGGCCGCCGCCGGCACTCGTGCTCCCGCGCGGCTACCTCCGTGCCCCAGCCTTCGCGCCGGGCGGCGCACTCTCTGCAGGCGACGTTCGTCACGACGCGACCTCGGCGGGGGTGGCGTCCTCCGACCAGAACAGGGCATTCATGGGGACGCCGAGCGCAGACGCGAGACGCAGCATGACCGCGCCGGTGGGCGCATGGCCCGCCCCCGATTCGATCATGCCAACCGCCCTAACGCTCACCTCGGCACGTTCGGCCAGTTGCTCCTGCGTCAGCCCAAGCTCTGCTCGTCGGTCGCGCACCCGGTTCCTGAGCCTCATAGTCTCCTCGATCGGCAATCTATCGCCGAACGCTCAGTTGTTACCGAGATTATCGGTAATAGATTACCGATTGTCAAGGGGGCGTTTTCGGGAGAAGCGCGGTAGACTACCGAGGGGCAGGTAAAAGATTGCTGATGGTGGACCGTTTGGCCGCAGAACTAGCGGCGCTTCGCAAGGAAGTCAGGCTTAGTCAGGTTGAGCTCGCCAAGCTGAGTGGTGTTAGTCCCAGGACTGTTGGGCTCATTGAGGCCGACGCCACGACCCCGCGGGCGGACACACTCCGTCGCCTTGCGGACGGCCTCGCGACCAGTGGGGCCGGCAAGCTTGACCGCGCCGCTGCTGCCGAGTACTTTGGTCGGCTAGCGCAAGCCGCTGGCTTCGCCCCTATCGATGTCGCCACACTCACGGACGACCAGGTGGAGGCCTACCTAGAAGAGTTGGCCGGAGGCCCAGACGTGGGGATCAACCTGCTCAACCTGGCCAAGTCCTGGCGAGACATTGATCCTGGTTCCAAGCGGCTGGTGCTGACGGTCATTATCGAGACGCTGAACCGCGCTGGCGGCAGCCGGCGCCGCCGCTAGCGGCACTGGACGGGACACATGGGCTCGACAAGCAGCAATCTAGCAGTGTTGCCGTCCGTGCGAGGAGATCAGTGGGTTATTGCGGCTTCGCTGTCGTCTGGTCTGCTACCCAGCGGCCACCTTCGCGGATGAGCAGGACGTGCAGGGTGTAGTAGAGGCGAGTACCGCTGCGCTGCTGGAACGAGTAGTCAATGTCGGCCTCGATACGATCGACGGCGGTGCTGGCTTGGCGGACAGGGCGAGCAAATCGAAAGGAGGATGTGCCGGTGAAAGAGCCTTCGAACTGCTCCAAGCCAACACGGCGGCGGAATGCGTCAGAGACACAGCAGTCCCAAGCACCGTGGATGTCCCCCCTGGAAATGGCGCCAAAGTATGTCTCTGCCCATACGTCGGCAGCGTTGGAGTCCATCGCTGCGGGCTTGACGGTCGGGGTGGGCGGCCGAGCCGGTGGATTGATCGCAGAGGGGCGGCCATCTAGGAACGCTCGGATGGATTCGGTGGCGATGCCAACGTTCAGACCTTCTGCGTCCCTGACGCTTGATCGGACGAGCGCCACGACCTGGCCGCTAACAGTAAAGATCGGCCCGCCCGAATTGCCCGCGTTGACGGCCGCGTCGGTGTGGACCAGGATGGTGGTTCCTTGCACGCGTACACGAGACAGGACACCCTTGGTTAGGGTCGGGCGGTCAATTCCGATAGCGTCTGGGCGCGGAAACCCCAGAATGAGCAGCGTCTCGCCGACCGGTACTTGCTGGGCTCCGATCAACTGTGCCGGGGACAGGCCGATCGGATCGGTCAGTAGAGCGAGGTCGTTGCTGCGGTCGATACGATTCACCTTCGCCATGCCGCTACGGATCCCTGTGGCGCCGACCTCTGCAGACGTCACGCCTTCCACGACATGCGCATTTGTCAGGATACCATCCGGGACTTTGAAGCCGCTGCCCCAGCCGACAGAGGTGCGTATCACCACAAGAGACTTGGTTACCAGGTTGGCGGCCTCGGCGATTGAGGCTTCCGGGGTGGCGGGCTGGATGGCCGGGGCTGTTGTGGCGGTCACAACAACAGGAGGGGCCGTTGGCGGCACGGGGGGCATGATCGTCGCGGACGGTCGGGCTGTGCGGGTCGTGGCGAGGAACTGGGAGGCAATGTATCCGACGTTGCCATCCGGATCGCGGACGTTTCTCCATGCGCCGAATGTGTTGTTCACGTCAGCGCCTACGAGCGTCATGGGGGTGCCGTCGCCCCACGCTTTGACGCGGTCGGTAGGATCAGGAGTGCGGCGAAGAAACACTCCGATGCCATCTGTATTGGCCACGTAGAGGATGATCGTCGGGGCTGGCTGGGATGGGGGGAGATCCACCCGTGGCGGGGACTGCGTCGGCAATGCCGCGGGCGCTTCGGTAACGAGTGCTGGAGCGGACGGGACGGGCTGCGGCGGTTGTTGGCTTTCCCCGCACGCCGATGCCGCGAGGGATACTGAAGCAATGCAGCAGAGCACCATAGCCCGGAGTCCGCTCGTCATGGCGGCTTCCCCCCAGTGGAGTGTCGATACGGTAGCGAATTGGCTGGCAATTTGCTAGGAGGGGGCACGATGGACGATGGTCAGAGCAGGCGGCGAACTGCCCCGCGCATGACGCGGGAGCAGATCCGGGCGCGGGAGGCGTCCAGGGCGCGAGCGGACAGGATGAGGGAGCAACGCCAGGCTGAGCAGCAGGCGGCGCTCCCGCCGCCTACGCCGCAGCTACCACCTCTCATTGAGGTGGAGGTCGTCCCCGTCCGCGTTGAGCCGACCGAGATCAAGGCGGGGCCAAAACCGCGCAGCGGACGGGCATGGCTCTGGTGGACCTTGGGCGTACTGGGGGCAGTCCTGTTCTTGCGGCTGATGGCGGCGATGGGCGATGCGGCGCGGGTGCCGCCTATCATGACACCGACGCCGAGCACGGCCTACCAAGTGCGCATGTGCGAGGATGCGTTGGCCCGGAGGCGCAGCGCGGAGACTGTGCGGGCGGTGCAGGGCGCCTCCTCATACCGAGCGAATCAGATGCTCGACGAGGCGAATCTGGACATCAAGAGGTACTGCTCGCCATGAACACGCCCAGAAGGCGCCGCCGCGGGAAGGTCGTCGCGCTCCGCCCCGGCTTCTCTCTGCCACCGCCCCCCTCCCCGTTCACGGTTCCGCCAGGCCCGAGGTGGCCGCCGTACGCGCATACGAGCGGTCGCGAGTTCAAGGGCCTACAGCCGGCGTCCCGCCTGGTCATGGGGCTGTGTTTTGGTTTCCTGGCCGCGACGTTGCTGTTCACGGCGTTTCCGCCAGTCTGCCTGAGGGCGGTGCCATGAAGTCGTGTTCGTTCGTCCTGCTCACCCTGGCGCTGCTGACCTCCACCGCCTACGCCCAAGACCGCACCCCGGCCCACGTCGTCTCAGTCACCGACGGCGACACGGTCGTAGTCAGCCTTAGCGATCGCGACGAGAAGGTCCGGTTGATCGGCATCGACGCTCCTGAGAGCGTCGACCCGAACCGTCCTAAGATGTGCTGGGCCGATGAGGCCAGCGCCCGCGCGAAGGAGCTGCTCGGCGATCGCGACGTCGAGCTCGAGCTGGACAAGGGCGAGCGCGACCGCTTCGGGCGGCTGCTGGCGTACGTGTGGATCGACGGAGAGAACTCTAGCTTGACGTTAGCGCGCGAGGGCCACGCCGTCCAGCTCACCATCGCGCCCAACACCCGCTACGTCGACCAGATCGCGGCCGCGGTCGCGGAGGCGCGGGACGCGGGGCGTGGGCTCTGGGGTGCGTGTCCGCAGGCGACGCCCGCCGTGGCGCCGAAGCCGAGCAGTGGCCCGACATCGTCGAGCGGGCAGTGCCCACCCGAGGCGCCGATCAAAGGCAACCGCGACAGCCACATCTACCACTCCCCCGGCCAGCGCGACTACGAGCGGACCAAGGCGGAGGAGTGTTTCGTAACCGGCGCCGATGCTGAGGCGGCGGGATACCGGGCGGCGCAGCGGTAGTGCCGTGGTGTGCCCAAAATCGACCGTCGTGGGATAGGTTAAGGCAGGGGAGGCGGAGATGCGCGCTCGGCAGGATGGCCACCATGACAGGCGTCTGGCCAGCGTCTCCGCCTTCGCCCACCGCTGGCACCGCGGCGTCTGGGCCGCGAGCCTCCTGCCGTCCGAGCTGGGCGTAGGCCTGGTCTGGCAGGACGGCGCCGTCGACGTCCTCGGGGCGGCTCGGTGCAGCGGGGTGATCGCCTTGTCAGGACTCGTCCGAGACACCCCACTGTACACGCCCACGCTGCTCCATGAGGCCGCGCACGTGCTCCTACGCCATGACTTCGGCCTGTGCTCGGACGGCTGGCTGGTGGCGCGGGCGGAGCGGCAGGCCTGGCTCGGCAGCGCGCTGCTCGGTATTCCGCGCGGAATAGCCGCGCGGGTCATCGACGGCCAGTCCACGATCACTTCGGCCGCGGTTACCATGGGCGTGCCGTCGGAGCTCGTGGCGCTCCGCGTGGCGCTGGAGCTGCGCCAGAGCGTTGACGAGCAGCTCGCGGCGCTGGACGCGTGGATCCGCGCCGCGAGGCACCAGGCGATCGCCAGCGCGCGGATCGACGCCAGGCGCGAGGCGCTGGCGATCTGGGGGTGAACCTTGGTGAAACGGGCCAACGGCAAGGGAAGCGTCTACAGGGCCAGCGACGGGCGCTGGTGGGCGAAGATCTCGCTCAACGGTGGGAAGCTCCGCCGCAAGCGGTTGGCGCAGCCGCAGAGCGAGCGAGGCGCTCAGGCGACGCTGCGGGCGCTGCTGATGGAGGCTGCGGAGGGGCGCGTCGGCGTCAATGACCGCATCACGGTGCGCCAATTCCTCGAGGACTGGATCGAGACCAGCGTGCGTCCGCGGCTCCGCCCCAGGACGACCGAGACGTACGAGACCCGCGTCAAGCTCCACGTGCTTCCGCGCCTCGGGGATGTACGCCTGGCAGTCCTAACGCCAGCCCAGATCCGCGGCCTCTATGCCTCTATGGCGGAGCAGGGTGCCTCCTCCTCAACGGTCCGCTGGGTCCACGTCGTGCTAGGCGCCGCTCTGAAGCAAGCGGAGCGGGAGGGGCTGATTGCGCACAGCCCGTCCAGGCTCGTCGAAGCTCCGAGCCGGTCGGACTACGAGGCGCCCACCATGCCACGGGAGCATGCCGACGCGATTATCCAAGGTTGCCAAGAGCATCGCCATGGTCCGTTCTGGTTGTTCTTGTTGGGCACCGGCGTGCGGTTCGGCGAGGCGGCCGCTCTGCGCTGGTCCGATGTGGATCTTGACGCGGCACAAGCGGAGATCTCGCACACGCTGACGTACCGGAGGATCGGCCCTGGAGAGCGCCAGGCCGAACTCGCTCCCACGAAGACGAGGCGCAGCCGCCGCGCGCTCGCGCTTGCGCCGTTCGTCGTCGCTGCGTTACGTCGACAGCGCGCGGAGATCGCGAAACGGCGACTACGCGCCCGGGAGTGGCATGACTTCGACCTGGTGTTCCCGTCGATGGACGGCGGGCCGCTGCGGAACACGCATGTTGGCGACGCCTGGCGAGTGTTTCTACGCGGCCTGGATCTGCCCGCCTACCGTCAGCACGACCTGCGACACGCGGTGGCGACGCTGCTACGTGCAGACGGTGCGGAGCTGGCTGATATTAGCGACCTACTGGGGCACGCGTCGCTGACGATCACCCACGGGATCTACGCACACACGACGGCCGCGACGCGCACGAGGACAGCGGAGCGAATCCAGTCCATCCTAGGGGCTGCTGAGGGGTAACGGCGCAGCCGTTGGTCCCTGGTTGGTCCCCGGGCCCTCAGGATGGGCCCGCCGACCAGATAGGGATGGGTGCGATTGGTGCCGAAGCGGGGATTCGAACCCCGACGGGCGTTCGCCCACTACGCCCTGAACGTAGCGCGTCTACCAGTTCCGCCACTTCGGCAAGCGGCCAAACTATACCATCGACAATGCTGGCGAGCCAGCAGCGGCGCGCTTCCCGCTACTTCTTGTCCTTCTGGCCGAAGTGCGCATCCACCCGCATAGACTGGGCCTCGAACTCCACTTCGCTGATCTTCTCCCCAGTGACGGTCACGTAGTCGCCCAGGCGAACGGCGTTGCGGGCGATCTCGTCCGTCTTCAGCATGCGGACCACCATGATGCCATCGATCACGGCCATCCGCATCTCAGGTGGGTTCCGCAGCGTGTTGATCTCAATCACCTGACCCTGAGTCTCGCGGTCTTCTTGCTGTGAGCGCTCCAGCTCAATCTCTGAGCTCTTCTTGCGATTATTGTCGTCGTTGTCTGCGCTCGCTACTGATGCTCCAAAGGCCAGGGTCCCGAGCAGCAGCGCGGTCATCACAGCCCGCCTGACGGTATGTTTCACGTTCAACTTGACTCCCTCAGCGATGCCCGGGATGGGTCTTGACGTCACGGTACTCCGATTGTACGAACCGAGGTGGCCGGCCGCGTCACATTCTCGACACGTCGCGTCACGTCGCACGCGGCGCGTACAACGAGTGAACGGTTGGGTGAGGTGGCGGTTGCGCCGGGCCCGAGGACCGCGTCAGCCGCCGCAGGTGGGCCGCACCAGGTCCGGCAGGCGCTTCTGCAGATGCTCGGCAACGGCCCGGTTTCCCGGTCCCTTGTAGTGCTTGTCCATCACTCGGTCCGCGCCAACGGCGCGCGCCTCCTTGCCGAGGCTCTCCACCGTATCGATGACCTCTACATGCTCACGGCGCAGCGCATCCAACAGCGGCTGGTAGATCCGGTCTTCGCTGCGCCGCTCAGCCACCAGATCCGTCTTGCGCGCGAGAAAGACGATGACAGGGGTCTTACCAGCCGCCCGCACCTCGCGGTCGAACTGGATCAGGATGTACTTCGCAAGCTGGTAAGACTCTTCACGAGTCTCGTATGCCCACGCCAGCCGCCGCTCCTCCGCGGCCGCGTGCTCCACCTGATCCGTGTATCGCCGGTACTCCACAGACCGGCGAAGCCGCATCAGGAACGAGATGTCAGACGGCAGGGGCGCAAACATGTTCGGGTAGTACCAGTGGTCCATCGTCCCAAGAAGCTGCTCCGCGCGAGACGGATCAAGCAGCGTCTCCACGGAATCAACGCCGTGCGGCACCAGCTTGAGCTGGTCGTTCTCCAGAACGAATCTGGGCTTGGGCAGCATGATCCCGGTGTTCGGCTGATAGAAGGGTCTGAACCGGTTCACCAGGCGATTCACGTTGTCCGGCATGAAGCCCATCACCACTGCACAGTGGTCAAAGGCCTGCGCGTCTCGACGGTATCGCAGGTACGCCTGGTCCGTACCGTAGCCAGGGACACCCAGGTTCAGTATCTCGGATCGAGGCCAGAGCGTCTCGAGGCGTGAGGTCCAGCAGTCGTCCAGATTGGAATCATCGCAGTGCGTGAAGGACTCACCCACCGCCACCACTCTGGTGGTTCGCGGCGGCGCGGCCCGCTCGAATTCTCTCTCAGATCGAATCCCGGCGGCGTTCGATTGGTACACCACGTCAGCCGCCTCCACTCGCACGCCAGGCCGGATGGACCAGCCCAGCTCCTGATCGAAGGCAATGTAGGTATCTCCCTCGGCGATACGCTCAATCGTCTCCCGGGAGTACTCGTACGGCAGTAGCTGGCCCGTCTTGCCCAGCACGGCAAGGACCCTGAGCGTGATCTCCGTGCAGATCAGCGCCAGGATGACCCCGAACACAACCGCATACACACGAGCGGAGCGCACTGCTGGACACACTGCCTCGCCGAGATAGTCGCGCTCAAGATATCGCGGCGGGCCCCGCCGCCGCCAGGTAGAGCACAGCGGAACGGACACGCCAGCTTGACAGTCCGTTGCTATACTCCGTGGCGAGGTGACGTTCGCACTTGCCCGCGCTGGATGATCTGAACCCACAGCAACGCGCGGCAGTGGAGGCTACCGAAGGCCCCGTACTCGTTCTGGCAGGGCCGGGCTCCGGAAAGACCCGCGTCATCGTCTACCGCATCGCCCACCTCATCGAGGATGTGGGCACCCATCCGTTCCGGATCCTGGCCGTCACGTTCACCAACAAGGCAGCCCGTGAGATGCGAGACCGGCTGGAGACGCTGCTCCCCGGCCGCAATATGCGGACGCTCAGCGTGGGCACATTTCACTCAACCTGCGCCCGCTGGCTCCGCATGGATGGCGAACGCATTGGCATCCCACGGAACTTCGTCATATTCGATGACGCTGATCAGCTCGCCGTGGTGAAACAGGCCATGGCGGAGCTTGAGCTAGACGAGAAGCAGACCTCAGCCCGCGGAATCCTCAGCGCCATCTCCGCCGCGAAGAGCGATCTGATCGGCCCGGATGAGCTAGAGACGAACGCCCGCGGCCTGTGGGAGCAGACCGTAGCACGCCTCTATCGTTCATACCAGAGCCGCGTCCGCGCGGCGGGTGCGCTGGACTTCGATGACCTGCTGGTCTACGCCGTGCGGCTGTTCCGCCAGCAGCCAGCGGTACTCAATGAGTACCAGGATCGCTACACCCACATCCTGGTGGACGAGTTCCAGGACACCAACACTACCCAGTACCAGCTCGTGCGTCTCCTGGCATCGAAGCACCGCAACGTCTGCATCGTTGGCGATGAGGACCAGTCCATCTACGGATGGCGCAAAGCTGACGCGCGGAACATCGCGCGCTTCGAGGAAGACTTCCCCGGCCACAAGACCATCCTGCTGGAGCAGAACTACCGATCATCGCAGGCCATTCTGGATGTGGCCCACGCTGTAATTGACGCGAACCTGGACCGCAAGCCCAAGCGCCTCTGGACCGAGAACCCGCCAGGCCCACGTCCCACCCTCTACGAGGCATACAACGAGCAGGACGAGGCCCTCTATGTTGTCCGTCAGATAGAAGCGCTCAGACGTGGCGGTGCCAAGTACGGCGATATGGCCGTGACGTATCGCACCAATGCGCAGTCCCGGGCGATTGAAGACGCCATGGTGCGCTACGGACTCCCGTATCGGCTGGTCGGCGGCGTTCGCTTCTACCAGCGGCGCGAGGTCAAAGATGTGCTCGCCTACCTCAGGTTGATCCAGAACCCGGACGACGATGTCAGTTTTGTCCGCGTGGTCAACGTGCCCGCCCGCGCAATTGGCGAGCGGAGCGTCTCAGAGCTAGGCCGCATCGCGCGGGAGCTCGGCACCTCACTGTTCCAGGCAGCCAGCCGCGTCACCTCCGCCGAAGCATCGCTGCTCGGCGAGACCCCCCAGATCGTGGCGGACAGCCTGACCACCCGCGCGCGTCGCCAGCTCGGCGAGTTCGTGCGGCTCATTGAGACGCTCCGCGAGAGTGCCCCGAGGCTGAGCGTGACCGATCTCCTTGATGCCGTGCTCGTTGAGACGCGGTACGAGGAGTATCTGCGGGCAGAGCCCCGCGACGCGGAGGAGCGCTGGAGCAATGTCCAGGAGCTGCGGACCAAGGCGGCAGATTTCGACGCGCTCTCGGCCGGACGCGGTCTAGGCGAGCTGCTCGAGGAGATCGCGCTAGTCCAGGACGTGGACAGCCTGGAAGGTGCTCAGTCTGATGCCGTGACCCTCATCACCATGCACGCGGCCAAGGGGCTGGAATATCGCAACGTGTTCATCGTGGGCCTCGAGGAGGGCATCTGTCCCCACGCGCGCTCGATGGAAGACCCGGATCAGATGGCCGAAGAGCGGCGGCTGCTCTACGTAGGCGTCACCCGGGCCATGGAGCGCCTGTACCTCACCCATGCTTACGCCAGAACCACGTTCGGTGCCGTGAGCCGTGGCGAGGTCTCACGATTCCTTACAGAGATCCCCAGTCAGCTCTTCGAAGTCTCATACGGATCGGACGGTGGCGGCCACGGATCGCGGCCGGCCGCCGCGGCGCGCTTTGGCGCTTCGCGTACTCCCTGGACCAGCGAGGACCGATGGTGGGAGACGCCCAGCAGGCCACTGGTCGCACGGCGGTCGGAGCAGCCAAGTCCGTCACTCCCCGATGTGGGGATTCTGGAATCCGCCGCCCGCCGGAGCACGACGGCGGCGAGACCAGGGGCAGCCCGCGCCGCGGTGACGCGTTCGGTGCCCTCGTTTGCGCGAGGTGACCGCGTCACCCACGCCGACTATGGCATCGGCACCGTCCTGGTCAGCAGCTTCGCCGGACCGGATGAGCTGGTGCTCGTGAAGTTCGACGTACGCCCGGAGAAACCAAAGAACCTCTCTCTTGCCATCCACAAGCTCGAACGCGCCTGACGCATCGAGTCCGTCGGGAACAACATTCGCCGACGTGTGGCCGGCGCTACGCGACGGCATCGCGCGGTTCGGCCTCGGCGCGGTGCTTCCCGTCGCCGTCTTCTACGCAGTCTTCCGCGCATACGGGCCCACCGCGGGCATCGCGGCCGGCGTGAGCGTGTCCACGGCCATGCTGCTCGTGCAGCTCAGAAAGCTGCGGCGGCTCGACCCCATCGTCATCATCCCCATGGCCATCATCGTCGTGCAGGGTGCCACGGCACTGCTGCTGGACTCAGTAGAGCTATACCTGCTAATCCCAGCGGTTGAGAACTGCGTCTGGGGAACCCTGCTGCTGGCATCGGCGCTGCTGAGACGGCCCATGGTCTCCGCGGTGGTGCGCGAGCTGCGCCTGCTCCCGCGGGGCGCGCGACACGGCACCGCCCTGGACACCCCATTCACGGTGCTCACCATCGTGTGGGGCGTGGCCGCCTTCGTCAAGGCCGCAATCCGGTTGACCCTGCTCGGTCAGCTCTCCATCGAGATGTTCCTGGTCACCGCGACGCTGTTCAATACGGTGATCAATGGATCGCTCGTGGCGTTCTCGTGTTGGCTCTGCATGCGCGCCGTCCGACGGTCGGGCGGCTAGCGCCTAGTCCTGCACCTCGAACTCCACGCGATCTGGTCTGTCCACCATCTGACGCAACTTGAGTCCCGCGGCATCCGATATGGCCTCGCCTAGCGCGTTGGCCCGGGTGTGGGCCACCTGGAACGTCAGCTTCCGATCATCGAAGTCCACAACGGTGACTCCGGAGATCCCTGGCACGTTCTTCACTGCACGCTCGATCGCCAGCGCAGCCTGGAACCCGGGCACGCCGTTGAACACCACCGCGGATACAACGGACGGAGCCGGTGCGTCGTCACGGTCCAAGACATCAGCGGCTTCCTGGGGGGCGCGCGACAGCACCGCGACAGGGGGCGCGCTCACCACTACCGGGGGGCTAGGCACCGAGGTCTCCGCGACCGGTGCGGCTGCCTGGGCTGGCTCTCCCGTGGAGGCTCGCGGCGCATCAGCCACGGGGAGTCCCGCCGACGATCCGGCGGCAGACTCCACTGCCACGGACGGCGGTGCGGGGGAAGGTACCGAGGCCGTCGCGGCGGTGCCTACGAACCCCTGGGGTTCCGCACTGACTGGTTCGGGCGATCGCGCCGAGCCGGGTGTGGGTGACGTGTCCGACTGCTCGGCAAACGAAATCCGCGGCGCCGCGTCTGGCAGCGCGGGGGCAGGTCGGGGCCTGCTGAGGAGGCGGCTCACCCGATCATCCAGCTCGCGCAACCGCTGCTGCAGCTCCTGAGACTCCGATATGATCTGTTCGCGGCGGTCGTTGGCCACCTGCTGTATCTCGGCGGCGCGGCGCTCCGCATCCGCCACGATCTCGTCCGCGCGTCGCTGCGCCGACTCCAGCAAGTCCGCGGCCTGGCGGTCCGCTACGAGCCGTGCCGCGATAGCCTCACCCTCTTGGGACTGTGTCTGGCTAGCATGGATCTTTTGTCGGAGCTGCTCGATCTGCTCAACCATCCTGAACCGGTAGTTGGAGTTGATCCGCTCACCGTCAAGCTCGGCAGTGACCTGCGCGAGCTCTCTAGTCCGTTCCGCGATCTCTCGCTCCAACGCCACGCGGCGACTCTCCAGTCGCTCCACCGTGGGCGCGGTGGTCTTCTCCGCCTCCTCGAGAGCAGCGAGCGCCTGCTGGCGCGTGGTGGAGAAGATCTGCTCCAGGATGGAGTCAACTGCCCCATCCAGCTTGCCGCGCACGTCCGACCAGAGCGGAGTTGCGCGCACGTCGGTCGCGCCAGCCGGCACGTGGGCGGGAAGCTCTGCCGAGTCGTTGCTAGACGGTTCCTGATCCACGAACTTCGCTCCTTGCGCAACGCGCCGCAGGCGCCACCGCCCGGAACTGGACGCTCAAGCGCTCCAGTCCCGGAGTGTATCGTGGGACGCAGGGCTGCCGGCAACGGACAAGTAGATGTCGCTTGCCGCCTCCGCCGTCCACGTGACCACACGGGGCACGGCGGACGTCAGCCGGATGTCGCGCCGAACCAGCACGAAGATCAGCCCCAGGATCAGAAGGACTAATCCTGCCACGAGCAACGCAATCTCGAGCCGGCGCGAGCGGTTCTGTGCGACCTTCGCGGGAGCACCCGATTCCTGCGCCAACGTCTCGCCAGACGCATCAACCCCGGCATCCGCCGAGGCAACGGCCGGGATGGGATCCAGCCACTCACCGTGATCCAGAACGTGCCGCGCCGAGACAGCCACTTGCTCAGTCTCTACGGCGGCCGGCAGATACAGATCCGCGCCGTCACGCGCGGTGCGCTCCGCGACGTACCGCGAGAAGATGACCGGTCGCGGCACGTTGACGTCTCCGTCGCGCCAGGACGAGTAGAGCTGGAACATCGCCGTAGAGTCAAGCGAGCTATCCAGCACCAGGAGATCATGCCCGGTTGCCGTGACCCACGAGAGCGCCTCGTCCACGTCCGAAACGGCGTTGACCCGCAGGTCCACCCGCTCCAGGGCACGAGCCAGCAGCGTCATGTACGCCAGGTCAGACGCCACGATCAGGATCTTCAGCTTGAGCCTCCCGCCCCTTCGCGGCGTTCGGAATCCTGGACGGATCGCTCGCTAGGCGTGCACCGGGGCCACCGGCGGGCATTGTAGCAGCACCCCACGCATCACCCGGCCACCGCGGCCGCCACCGTTGTGCGGCCCCCTGTCCCACGGCTGGCGGCCAGATGGTACCCCACGAATATCAGCAGGAGCCCAGGCGCCATCGCGGCGTACAGAAGGTCGCGCTGGCCCAGTCGCGTGAGGCTCCCGCCTAACGCCACCACGATCGTGCCAACACCGATCAGCGCGATGCCAGACGCCGCGCGCGCGGCGGCACGCCCTCTCCAAAGCAGCCACGCTGATCCGAGCGCACCCCCCACCACCACCAGCGTACCCAGCGCATTCACGGTGATCGCCAGCGCCACCAGGTCACCCCTGCGCTGGAGCGCAGCCCACCCCTCAGTCGCCAGCAGCGCAGTGTCGATGGGAGCCCGCCAGACCAGCAGTGCTCCCGCCGTACTCTGCACCAGCACAACCAGCAACGCCGCCCGCGCGATAGGCGCGGGCGTCAGGAGATAGATCGTACCCACCGCCAGGTAGCCCACCGAAAGTGTGGCACCTGTGAGGTAATACGTCCGGGCCAACGTCTCAGTCCATCCAAACACGGATCCCGCGGTCTCGCAGCCGGCGGCCAGGCCAAAGGCGGCAAATGTGCCCGCCCAGACAAGCTCGCTCGTACGCCGCCGGCGCCAGTATCGGCGCGTACACGACACAGCGAGCGCCGCGGAGAGGACGAGGCAGGTAGCCGGAAGCCAGGGCATGGCGCCTAGCCCGGACGTACCACGCCGGGGATGCCCACAACCACGAAGATCAGGCTCACCAGGGTCGCCACGGCCACCCACGCGCAGGCGGCGCGTCCGCTGCTCTGGCGGCGCGCCCGGGCAACCCCAATGTGGGCAATGACCAGGGCAAGCAGCATGATCGTAGGATGTTCCAGCCGAAAGAATCCGGGCGATGAGTACCAGCCCTTGTACAGCCAGGTCGCGATGCCCAAAGCAAACTGCACGTCGATCGCAATGATGTATACGCGGCCAGCCTTCGATGCCGCCGGACCCGCCGGGAGCCCTCCCAGAAACCCCCCGGCCGCGGCCACTAGCGAGACCACTGCAGCCGCCAGCACACCCCATCTCCAGATGCTGTGCAGGCTAACCAAATAGGCGGCAAGATCCATCTTGGCTCCCAACGAGTCACGTCCCGCGCCCATCAATCACACCGCGAACAACCATCCACGAGCACGCGGCGCCGACTTCAGGTTTGTCGCAAATGTGAATCCATTAGGCGCAGAGACTGGACTATTCTGTGATAGGAATGGTACACTGCGCTCTCGACGCGGGCGATGCGGATCGTGTGCACCGGGAGGCGGCGGGCCACATGCGGTCGAGGCATGGACAATATTCGGTGGTCATTCGGGATCTCCAGCCTGACCACGCGGCGGATCGAGTCAAGTCCACCATGGCAACGCTCTACCCCGGTGTACCGTGGCGGGTGTCGTGGAGTCGCAACGGTCGGCACGCATGGGTCTCGGTGGCCAGCGGTGACGCTCCCGGCCTGGACGCCATTGAACAAGCGCTCACCGTGCGAGGTGATCCGCTGGAGGTAGAACGCCTGGATCCGCAGAGCCTCGCGCTCCGCGCGGTACACGTGCGCCCCGGACCATCCGGTGCGCGCCACGCGTTGCGCCGCCTGCTCTCGCTGGCAGCCGCGCACGGATAGGACGCTGCCCACGGCAAGATCACAACGAGACCCCCGCTGACTCTCGCCAGCGGGGGTCTCATTTCTTGGCCCGACTCGCGTCTTGGCCAGACTCCTGGCCCGACCAAGTCGCGGGCGAACGTTACGCGGTCTTGCGCCGCCAGATCATGAAGGCGCCGGCGCCCGCAAGCGCCAGACCACCAACCAGCGCGGCCAGTAGTCGACCAGTCGTATCCACTTCACCGGTGCGCGGCAGGCCGGCTGGCGCCGGAGAAGCAGCCGGACGTGGTGCCTGGGCCGGTGCGGGCGCTGCCGCGGGAACCGCCGCGGGTGACGCCGCGGGCTTGGCCGCCGGCGCGGGAGCCGCCGCCGGGGCGGCCGCTGGAGAAGCCGCCGGCGACGCTGCCGGAGCAGCGGCGCTGGCTACGATGTTGCCGCATGACACGTAGACGGATGCCTCCTGCGGCGACTTGTGCACGTTGATCGCGTGCGGCGCCCCCAGGATCGTTGCGAGGGACGCTGGCACCGTGGTCTCAGACTTACCGTTTGACACGGTGGTCAGGGGGAACACCACGGCGGGGTTCAAGTTCGCGCACGTCCCGGCGTGGATGTGAATGGGATGTGGTCCAGGCGCATTCTGGAGATTGACCACTACCAGCGTCCCGTTAGCGGCGGGCGAGAGCGTAGCCGTCCCACTGACGCCAGAGTTGTTCTGGGCCGACAGCGTGATGGTGATGCTCTGCTGGGCCTGCGTACTGCCCGGAACCAACATGGCGACCGCGAACGCTGCCAGGATGGCCCCAATCACTGGGACCCTAAGAAACCGCAAGGTACACCTCCGCATCGCGGGCGCTCGCACTTCTCCCCGCGTCTTCGAGTCCGATCATAACCAAGCCGCCCGAGATTTGCCATTACGAATGCGTCACACCACACCCAGATCGTCGCGTCAACGCGGCATTATTCGCAATAACGCGATACCCAAATGGCACCGCGGGCCCGCCGTCGGAAGATCGCTACACCCAACCGCGCCGCCCGCCGAGTACCAAAGACTGACGACCTCGGTGCCCTCGTACGTCGTGAAAAACTACGGTCCATAGATCCGGCTCTTTGTCAGCCGTGCCGCCGTTATGACCTTCGAGCGTGGAGCACATGGACGACGTATTCGAAGAGACCCTATCCCTTTGTTTGGACCGCATCGCGGACGGCGACGACCCCGAGGACTGCGCGGCGGAGTTCGCGGAGTTTCCCCAGCTTCTGTCGTTGCTGGAGCTTGCGGTGGACATCTCCGCGATTCCCGGCCGCAAGAGTCCGCGTCCCCCAAGCGCACGGCAGCTTCGGGAGCGGTTGAACGGGGCCACGGCCTCCACAGCATCAGCCGCGGAGGACTGACGCGCGTGCCACTGGACTTCTCAGCACCACGCGCACGGTTTGCATCCCGCCGTGCAGAGGCCGGTCGTTTTCCTTCTGAAGCCCCCGCGGGGCGGCTGCAATCGGATGGACGAACACACGCACGGCCTCGTTGACCCGAAAGCGCAGACCATGCTCTGCCCGCGTTGCGAGCAGGTGCAGCCACTGCGCTGCTTCGGCATGCTGGGGATCAACCCTCGCTACGCCGGCCTCCTGACGCCTATCTACCGGTGCAGCACATGCGGACATCTGTTCGCCCCAAGAGTTCCTGCTACACGCGCTGAAAAGGCCTCCTGACATGGCACGCATCATCGCCTTCCCGTCTGATCTCGAGGCAGCGCCGCCGCGAGACAACCGACGGCCGTTCGGATCAAACGTCTCGCTAGCCCACGTCTGGTGGACCGCGGCACTCTTCGCCGCGGGCCTCGCCGCCGGCCTGATGCCCATAGAGTCCATCGACTACTGGTGGACGGTGAAGATGGGAGACTGGATACGCCAGCACGGCGTGCTGCCGACCGGCGACCCACTTCTCTATACCGCGATCCGAGAACCGGTGATCGACGGCCAATGGCTGGCGCAGGTCCTTTTCTCGGTCGCCCACACCATCGATGGTCCCAACGTGGCGCTGGCAGCCCGAATGGTGATCTCAATCGCCGCGGCTGCCCTGATGCTGCGGATGTGCGCCGAGGAGGGAGCCGGTGTTCGCGCCTCCGCCGCCGGCGTTGCTATTGGCTCGCTGTTGTTCGTTCCCGGGTTGGCAGCGCGGCCGCAGATGCTAGCGGTGCTGCCGTTCCTGATCGTCTTGCGGGCCTCGTTCAGGCCGCCTCGCACAGTCCTCGGGCTAGTCGGTGTGGCGCTGATCTTCATCTTCTGGGTCAACGTCCACGGTTCATTTGTCCTGGCATACGTCTGCCTTAGCCTTGGCGCGTTTGATGCGGCATGGTCGCGCTGGCACGGCCGCGACCTGGGGCGACTGAAGCTGACGATCCGCCTGGGCATCCTGCTGCTTCCGGCCGCGCTCGTAAACCCATACGGCTGGCGGCTGCTGGCCTACGTGTGGGACGTCGTGGTGTTCAACGGTGTGGGCAGTGCCGTGGGAGTTCTTGGCGTTGAGTGGGGACCGCCGATCCTCAGATCCACCTACGGTGGCGCGTTCTTCGCCTCGGTCCTCGTAGTCATCGGGCTCCTGGGCGCCGGGCGCAAGCCGCGCTGCCGCGAAGTCGTGCTGATGCTGTTCTTCGGGCTCTTGGCGCTGCAGGCGATCCGCAACGTAGCGTGGTGGGGTCTCATCGTGGCCCCCTACGTAGCCCGCGCCATCTCGCACCCCTCACGACCAACGCTGCTGATGCCAGGGGATAGCCCCGGCCGCGGCCAGGAGCGCGCGTACGGCCTGCCAGTGGGCGTACCATCGCTGAACGTCATGTGCATCGGGCTGCTCGTCACGCTGCTCATGCTCTTCCTTCCCTGGTGGCGCGAAAAACTCCCGCTTCCGGCGTCGCGCACCGCCGTGTTGGATCAATCCACCCCTGTCGCGCTAGGCGAGTACCTGGCGCAAAACCAGCCAGATGGCAACCTGTTCCACCACACGGATTGGGGGGCGTATCTGGGCTGGCGCATCGGTCCCGACCGCAAGATCTTCGTAGACGACAGGTTTGAGCTACATCCTCCGGACGTCTGGCGAGACTACGCGCGCGTGAGCGGCGGCCACGCTTCGTGGGAGGAGGTTCTGGAGCGGTACGGCGTGGTCCAGGTTGCCCTGGACGCCGGCTCCCAGCCCGGACTAGCCGAGGCCATTGGGCGCACGCCGCGCTGGGACCTGAAGTTCCAGGACGGCGACGTCCGCGTGTATCAGCTCCGCGCGGCTCGCTGATCGCCCGCCCGCCGCAATCCAGCGCACCAGTGCGCCAACCAGGCCACAGCGCGCGCAGAGCCGTGGAGAGCCGGGTGGTCTCCAATAGTCGCGTACGAAGCCGCCAGGTGCGCCCAGCGCAGCCCTACTGAAGCCGCGGTTCCTTTTCTGGTAGCGGCACGGCGGCCGCCCACATGGACTAGTCCACCTGGACCCAATCACCGAACCCAGCGCCGCGACCATCACTTCCATCCGGGGCCTCCCGTTGGATCTGGTGAACGCGGAAGGAACCAAGGCGGAACCGAACGCGGAGCGACGACGGACGTCGACCACTCGAAAGGAGGGGACAATGATTCAGGCGATTCGCCAGTGGCTGATCGACCAGTGTTCAGAGCGGCTACCCGCTCAGGGCCTTGTCGAATACGCGCTGATCCTGGTGCTGCTGTCCACTGTGGCCGTCGCAATCATGCTGACCCTCGGGACGAGCGTGTCGAGCGTCTTTTCCCAGGCGAACGCGGGATTCTAGCGGCGGCAATGCCGCCGCCCCGAAGCTCACCGTTGGCGGCTTCGGGGCGGATAGTACGGGCCAACGGCTTTCGGGGGCCGCGCCAAGTGGCAGCGGAAGCCCTACTTCGGAGGATACCTATGATCGAGTTGGCATGGCAGTGGCTGCAGTGGCTGCGCGACAAGCGTGAGGACGGCCAGGGCATGGTTGAGTACGCTCTGATCCTCGTCCTGGTCTCCGTGGTGGCTATCGTGATCCTGGGCACCCTGGGCACGAGCGTTTCGAGTGTGTTCTCCCGCGCCAACGTGGCGATGTAGGCCGGAAGGCAAGAAGAAGCACAAGAAAGCATCTGTCGAGTCTGACGACCGTCGTCGCGGGACCGGCCTAGCGCGGTCGCGCTGAGACTGCAAAGGCTCATCCGACGGTGTCGCTGGGACCCGGCGACCAGAAAGCTGCTGAAACAGAGAATCGCGGTCTGATGAACGAGCAATCATCCCAGTTTCCTCATCTGTCTCTGACCGCGTCGGTACGGCGTCTTGACGCCAGCCTCCTCCAGCAGCCGATGGCCAAGGGGACTCTCAAACCCACCGGGCAGGCGGCTCCATAGCCGCCTAGCCCCTCACTAGCCCGGTTCGCCTGAATGGCTCGCGTGGGAATCCCACGCGAGCCATTCTCGTTTGTCATGGACCAGCCGCCGCCCCAGCCAGTGCGGCCTTCCCCTCTATCTCCCGGCACTGTCGCTCACCACCATCCCTAATCACTATTGCATCCACGTTTATGAGTCTGGGAGGCCGGACCACGCCCGTCTGGCGCACCTCGGCCCTGGGGGCAATCACATGGGAGCAATCAGAGGAAGGCGGAACACAGGAAGATGAAACGCGGCGGAATCATCCTGCTCATCCTTGGCGTAGTCCTCGCCGGAGGGGCCAGCATGCTGGTCTTGGGCATCGCGAAGCAGGCAAGCGACACGAGCAAGGCGGCGATCCCGCAGGTCTACGTGGTCACGGCCACCCGCGATCTGCCAGATGGCGCGCAGTTCACGCCCGACGCGCTCGTGGTGCGTCCGTTCCCCACCGAGTTCGCGCCGCCGGCTTCCGTCGCTAACGCGGAACAGATCGTGGGCAAGTTCGCGCTGGGCCCGGTCTTCAAGGACCAGATCATCCAGGTGGGGCAGGTTGCCACAACCAAGCGCACGCCCATTCTCTCCGATCGCGTGCCGCCGGGCAAGGTGGCCGTCTGGTTCCCAATCCCCAACATCGTCGCGGGCCAGGTCGCCTTCAAGCCCGGCGATCGCGTGGACGTACTGCTCTCACTCCCGATGACACCCGGCAAGCAGACGTCCTCTGACGAGGGTGGCGAGAAAGTCTCGCTCAACATCAGCACCCAGACCACGCTGCAGAACGTGGAAGTGTTCGCCATTGGCGAGGCCGCCGCGCAGGCGCAGACCTCCCGAAACGAGCAGCAGCCGGCCAACAACGTGCGGCCAGCCGGGAGCGCGCCCGTGGCCTTTCTCGTAGACCACCAGGACGCCGTGCTCCTTAAGTTCATCAAGGACTCCGGCGGCACCATCGACTTCGCGCTTCGCTCCAGTGATGAGGAGCGCATCGTTCGCACAGACGCCGTGACGGTTGACCTGATCACCGAACGGTTCCGATTCCGAGTTCCGCAATCAGTAGCCCAGACGGGAGAGGTGATCCAGCCGTGATGAACACAAACGTGAAGCTCAAAGTTCTAGTTCTTCGGGACCCAGGGTTCCGGATGGACGATGACGTCACCGTGGGTGAGGTCACCACCATCCTCGAGGAGCAGCCAAACCTGAAGGTCGCCGAAGGCGCGGCCGGCTACGGCGAGGCCACCAGGACTGTCCAGCGGTCCGAGGCTGACCTGATCATCATCGACGAGGTCGCCGGCGACCCGGCCGCCGTCGTCGAGCAGGTGGATCACGTGGCCCCCGAGACGCCAATCATCGTAGTCCTGGGAGACGAGTACAGAAATGCCGCCCAGGCCTGCATCCTGGCCGGGGCGCGCGCCTACCTGTACCGTCCGTTCGAGCCGCAAGAGCTGCTGGACGTTCTGACCCGCATCTACGAGAAAGAAGACCGCCGCAAGAAGGACCGTACGGCTCGATCCCCGCTGCAGAGCGGACGGATCGTCGTCGTGCACGGCCCCAAGGGCGGTGTCGGCACGACCACGCTGGCCGTGAACCTGGCCGTGGCCGCCCACCAGATCACCGGACGGCGCGTGGCCCTGGTGGACGCGAACCTCATGGGCGGAGACGTGGGCGTGGCGCTCAATATCGCCAGCGACAATAGCATCGCGGACGTGGTGGCCCACCTCCGTGAGCTGGACGGTGACCTCCTGGAGGACACCATGGTTCACCACGTGAGCGGGGTGGACGTACTCCCCTCGCCGGCCGCGCTCGAGCGCGCCGAGGCGATCAGCGGCGAGGAGACCAACCGTGTACTGGCCGCCTGCAGGCAGCACTTTGACATCGTGGTGGTGGATACGGCCGCGCGGCTAGACGAGCACGTGCTCGCCTCGCTCGACCTGGCGGACCTGATCCTCGCGGTGTGCACACCGGAGATCGCATCTCTCAAGAACACGGCCCGCTTCCTTCGCCTGGGTCATGACCTGGGGTTCGGCGGTGACAAGATCCGTCTGGTGATCAACCGTCTCAACAGCCCCGGCGCCATCACCATCGCCGACATCGAGGAGAACCTGCGCTACAAGATGGCGTATGGCATCGCCTCGGATGGCGTGCCAATCATTCACTCGTTGAACGCCGGTGAGCCGGTGGTTCTGATGCGGCCGCGCGCTCGGGCATCTCGGGAGATCCGCGGCCTGGCCAGCATGGTCGCCACGCAGCTTGGGCTTCGCGACGCCGGCGGCAAAACCGCCCCCGGCGCGGACTCCATCAAGGGTCTTTGGTCCAAGTTCGCCCGACTGTCAGAGGCCGCCCCCAAGGCTGCCGCCGCCCACTGAGACGCTGACAATAGCTGACGATAGCTGAGGACGGAGCATGCCCAAGCCAATCTTCGAACGACTCGCCGGTGCACGGCTCGAAGCAGAGCCATCCCGAAATGGGCCCGCGCGCCCCGCTGACCGGGCCGCGGCGGCGCCTGCCGCCGCGAGCGCCCAGTTGAGCCGCTCGGATTTTGGCCAGCTCAAGGGGCGGATCCAGCGACGCATCATCACCGAGCTCGCTCCTGATGCTGACCTGGGCGGCGTCCCTGGCAGGCGCGTCATTGAAGACCTGTTCAATGACATCCTTACTGAGGAAGGCGTGCCCATCCCCCGCGTCGAGCGCACAAGGCTGCTCGAGGCGGTCATGGCAGAGCTTCTGTCGTTCGGCCCCATTGAGCCGCTCCTGCGAGATGACACCGTCTCTGAGATCATGGTCAACGGCCCAGAGCAGGTGTGGGTTGAGCGGAAGGGTCTGCTCGAAGAGACAGATATCAAGTTCGAGAACGACGACCACATCCGGCGGATCATCGACCGAATCGTCGCGCCCCTGGGCCGCCGCTGCGACGACTCCTCCCCCATGGTGGACGCGCGCCTGCCCGACGGCTCGCGCGTAAACGCCATCATCCCGCCACTTTCGCTGGTCGGCCCCGTCCTCACTATCAGAAAGTTCTCGCGCGATCCGCTCACCATCCAGAATCTCATCCAGTTCGGCTCCGTCACCCCAGAGGGTGCCGACTTCATGGCCGCCTGTGTCAAGGGCTGCCTGAACGTCCTGGTCTCCGGCGGCACCGGCTCCGGTAAGACCACGCTGCTCAACGTGCTCTCGTCATTCATCCCAGGCAACGAGCGCATCGTCACCATCGAAGACGCGGCTGAGCTTCGCCTGCGCCAGCGACATGTGATCTCGCTGGAGAAGCGTCCGGCGAACATTGAGGGCGTGGGCGAAGTACCCATCCGAAACCTCGTGATGAACGCCCTCCGCATGCGCCCCGATCGCGTGGTCGTCGGTGAGGTGCGCGGCCCTGAGGCGCTGGACATGCTCCAGGCCATGAACACGGGCCATGACGGCAGCATGACCACCCTCCACTCAAACGGCCCGCGTGACACGTTGGCCCGCCTGGAGACCATGGTGCTGATGGCAGGTGTGGACTTGCCGCACCGCGCAATCCGCGAGCAGATCGCCTCAGCCGTGGATGTGATCGTCCACCAGGAGCGGCTCTTTGACGGGGCGCGCAAAGTGGTGAACATCTCAGAGGTCCAGGGTATGGAGGGCGACGTGATCATCCTCCAGGACATTTTCCGGTTCAACCAGACCGGACTGGTGCGTGGAAAAGTCCAGGGAAGCCTGACCCCCACCGGCATCAGGCCAAAGTTCGAGAACAAGCTGCTGCAGCACGGCGTCAAGCTGCCGGACGGCCTCTTTGGCGCCGCACCCATGCTCAGCGTGGGGTCACGCTCCGCCGCGGAAGAGCTCGCGGGCCGCCGATAGCACACTCAGAACGGGGAACGGCGCAGTGGAAGACATCACGATCACAACGGAATTAGCCTCCGTCATGGCGGGCCTCGCGGTGCTGGCGATCACGTTTGCCGTCACCAGATTCACGATGCACGCGCGAATGGACGCACGGATGGGCTCGTTCGTGCGACGCTATTCGGCGCCGGCCGCGGTACAGATCACGCGCGTCAAGGCAGAAAACCAGCCCGCCATCGTGGAGCGGATGAATCGCCGTCTCCGGCAGGCCTCGTTTGGGCGCAACTTGCAGGAGAGGCTGGTGCGGGCTGGCCTGGACATGCCCGCAAGCCGGTTTATCGTGCTGCAGGCGCTCGGCGGCAGCGGTGCGTACCTCGCGGTCCACGTGTACCTCAAGACCCTGCCAGACCTGGACGCGCTGATCATCCTGATCGCGGCGCCACTAGCCGCCGTCGCCGCCGTCTGGGGCTCCTTCATGTTCCTCGGAATCAAGGAGTCACGGCGCCTGAAACGCTTCGAGGGTCAGCTCCCGATCTGCGTGGACGCCATGGCCTCCGCCCTTCAGGCTGGGTCAAGCCTCCCGCAGGTGATGGAGATGATCAGCCGCGAGATGCCCGCGCCGATCGGTGAAGAGATGGCTGCCGTGGTCCGCGAGATGGCCGTGGGTGTTCCCATGCCTGAGGCGTTCAACAACTTCCTCAAGCGAGTCCACAGCCTTGACCTGGACATGCTGCTCACCGCCATCAGCATCCAGTACCGCGTGGGTGGAAACCTCAGCCAGATCCTGCGTTCCATCTCCCACACCATCCGCGAGCGTCTCCGCATCAAAGGCGAGATTCAGGTACTCACCGCACAGCAGCGAATGTCCGCGTACATCGTGAGCTTGCTCCCCGTTGGGCTTATCGCGGTGCTCTTCATGATCTCCCCTGGCTACATCAGCAAACTGTTCCTTCCAGGGGTCACCCGGGCCATGCTGGTTATGGGTGCCCTGGGAATCGTGGCCGGGTACTACTCCATGATGAAGATTGCGGACATCGATGTGTAAGGCACTGGCCAGAGCACTGGCCCTCGCCACGACGCTCATTCTGACGATCGGCTCTTCCGTGTCTTACGCGGCTGACGCCACCTTTGAATACATCAATACTGAGGCGTACCCGCGCGTCGTCGCGCGTATCACGTACACACCCCAGGACGGGCAGTCCGCGCCAGAGCTAGGCTCTCGGCATGTGATCGTCACCGAGAACGGTGTCACGCAGAGCTCGGTTGACGTGATCCGCCCGGCCAAGTCAGGCACGCCAAACCTATACGAGCTCACCTGGGTATCGAGCCACGGAAACATCGCCAATGGGACTGACATCAAGGCCGAGGTGATCATTGCGGCTAATCGTCAGGTGGAGCGGTCGGTCAGGTTTGAGTACACCACGCCCACGCTAGGCCGCGTCAGAGTCCAGGAGCCCGTCACCACGATCGCACCGGCACCCCTCCAGTCCGTCGAGCTGCCGGTCGTCGGGACCTTCGACGAAGGACTGTCTGTGGCGGCGGCCGGAGCGCTGGCCGGCGCCGGCCTGATCTGCATTGTCCTGGCCCTCTGGTTCAAGCTCAATGCCATGGAGACGCAGGAGCGGCTCCGAGTATGGGTGGCCGGGCTCACGCCGGCGCGGCAACAGGCAAACGCGAATCGCGGAAAGCCCACGCCAAAGACAGCCACCAAACTCAACCTCGCGCCCTTGGTCGGCGGACTGTCACGCGTAGCCGCCCGCCTGGTTACGCCTCACCAATCAGAGCGACTTCGCCGCAGCCTGCTGCTCGCCGGCCGCCCCTCGGGGCGCCAGTACAACGAATTTATGACCGTCAAATTCGTGGTGGGCGTGATCGCATTCATCGTGGGCTACGTCATCATGTCGGGCCAGGCAGGACTGCTCAACGCGCTCCTGGTGTCCGGCGCTCTCGGGTACGCGGGATTTCTCGTCCCGAATACGTTCCTGGTGCGTGCAATCCGGCAGCGGCAATACCTCATGCGACGGGCCCTGCCAGACGCGCTTGATCTGATGACTATCGGCGTCAGCGCAGGCCTGGCATTTGACGGGGCGCTCAGCGAGGTCGTCGAGAAGTGGGATGATCCGCTCTCGCGCGAGTTCTCCGTGGTGCTGGGCGAGCTCAAGATGGGTACCAGCCGGCGGCAGGCTCTGCTGGGTCTGGCGGATCGAACCCAGGTTGAGGAGATCCAGACCATGGTGAGCCAGCTCATCCAGGCAGATGAGCTTGGCATGAGCCTGACCGAAGCGCTTCTCACCCTAGCGAACCAGATGCGCATTAAGCGCCGACAGCAGGCCGAGGAACAGGCGCACAAAGCCACCATCAAGATGCTCATCCCCCTGGTCTTCTTGATCTTCCCGGCCATCTTCGTAGTCATCCTGGGCCCGGCCGTGCCTGATCTGCTCGCCTTCGTGACGGAGGGACCGAAATAACCATGGGTGACAGTCATGGCCAGCACTAAAGTCATGGTCACAAACATCAGCACCGGTGAGCGTCTCGCTGATCGTGCGGACCTGGCGAACAACCTGTTCACCCGTGGCCGCGGCCTCCTCGGACGTGCTGGACTCGATCCAGGGGAGGGCCTGGTGCTCCAGCCATGCGGCTCCGTCCATTGCCTGGGGATGCGATTCGCGATAGACGTGCTTCACCTGGACCGGGACGGACTGGTGGTGCGCGTGGTCCGCAACCTCCGGCCGAACCGCCTGGGACCTATCGTCCGCCATTCCCACATCGTGGTCGAGCTTCCGGTGGGCAGCGCGGACAACACCAGCGAGGGAGATCGCGTCGAAATCCGCCGCGCCGCCTAGACGCGGCCCGCGGACTGCGCGAGGAGGCCCGCTCCAGGTGAGCGGGCCTCCTCGCGTCTGATCCCTAGCCGCGCCGTGCGAACTTCTGGATCTGTCGCCAGCCCCGCTCCTCGGGAATCCTCCCCGCCTTTACCCCGAACGTGTACGTCACTTCCGTCACGTACACATCTCCGTGCCGATCTACGCAGATTCCGTGCGGCGCGATGAAATTGCCGCGATCTGTGCGATGCTCGATCGACGCGCCCCAGCGCGCTGTGAGCTTCCCATCCGGCTCGTACACACTCACCCGCCCAGGCAAATCGACGCTCGCGTAGCCGTGGGTGAACGAGCCCTGGCCCTTCTCCTGAGGGCGCCACAGCTCAGCCACGTAGATCCGACCATCCCGGTCGGTCGTGACGGCCGTAGGCCGCTGAACGTCCGTCCACACGTCCAGCAGGTTGCCGGCGAGGTCAAACAACTGCAGGCGGTCATTCTCTCGATCCGCCACCACCACCCGGCCGTCCGTGGTCACCCAGATCCCGTGCGGAAGGTGGAATTGGCCTGGCGCCGTGCCAGGCTCGCCCCATGAGCGCACGAGTGCGCCGTTCTCGGAGAACTGGTGCACACGCGCGTTCCCGTAGCCGTCCGAGACGTACAGATCACCGTTGGGCGCAATGGCTAGATTCGTACACTCGTTGAACGGCCCGGCGGAACGCACGACCGTCTCGTTGTGGTGGATCTCAAACGGCCCCTGGCGATTGTATCCAGTGTCCGTCACCTGGCCGGGCGTGCCAATGGTCATCAGCAACGTACCGTCCGGCGCGAACTTCCGCACCACGTGGAGCCCGTTATCCACCACGTAGATCGAATCATCCGGCCCCACCGTCAGCCCGTGCGTGCGCCGCAGGTGCTCACCGCCCCAGGCCGTCACAAACGTACCGTCCCGCTCGAAGACCAGGACTTGATCGGGGAAGCGCGACGCCACGTAGACCCGATCGCGCGAATCCACGCCAACGGCGCTCAGGTCCTTGTGCGAAACGCCGCCTGGCAGTCGCTCCCACCGATCGTTCGCGTCGAAATCAAGGCTCTTCGCCACCCTCGCCTCCCTGGACCAGCCTCAACCCCGGTCCCTGACGCCCCATGGTACTCGCTAGTCGAGGCGAGGTGGACCTTCGCCGCGTGGGATATCCTGTGAAGAGGAAGGCCGTGGGAAGGAAGGCTGGTCGGGATGCGCTCGTTTGACGCGGTGGTCATCGGCGGGGGAGTGATTGGCTGCAGCATCGCCATGCACCTCGCCGAACGCGGCGTCAAGCGCGTCGCGCTGTTGGAGCGCTCCAGCCTCTGCGCCGGGAACACTCGCAAGTCCGGCGGCTTGATCAGGATGCACTACAGCAACGAGCCCGAGACACGGCTCGCCCTGGCAAGCCTGCCGTATTTCCAGGACTGGCAAGAACGCATCGGCGGGGACTGCGGATTCGTCCAAACTGGCTTCGCCATGATCGTGGGGCCCAACAACGCGGAACGCCTGCGCAGACGGATTGCTCGGCTCCGCTCGTGGGGGGTGGATACCACGGCCGTCGACCCGGCAGAGCTCTCCCAGCTTCAGCCCGGGGTTGACCTCGCCGGCATCGCAGCGGCCGCTTACGAGCCAGGCTCCGGCTACGCCGACCCGCTCGCCACAACGCTGGCACTGGCAGACCGCGCGCGAGGGCTCGGTGTCGCGGTGCTAGAGGAGACCCCCGTCCTCAGCATCGAAACCGCGGGTGACCGTGTCAGCGGCGTCCGGACGGTCGACGAGTCCATCGCGGCAGACATCGTCGTGTGCGCCGCCAACACCTGGTCCGGATCGCTCCTGGCGCCCCTCGGCATCGCGCTCCCCATCCATGCCCGCCGCGCGCAGGTCGCGTTCTACCAACGGCCGGCGGCGCTCACGCGCCAGCTCGTCCTCATCGATCTCGTAATCGGCACCTACACCCGGCCGGAAGGGGCCACCGAGACGTTAGGCGGCATCAGTGCCGAGGCCCACGTGGCCCCGTGCGATCCGGACGCGCACCGCGAGGAGATGGACGAAGGATTCGCCCAGGCCACCCGCGCTCGGCTCGCGATGCGTTTGCCCGCCATTGGCAGAGCGGCGATCAGCCGGGGGCAGGCGGGCATGTACGACATGAGCCCTGACACCCGGGCCGTCATTGACCGCGTTCAGGCTGTACCTGGGCTCTACGTCGCCGCCGGCTTCAGTGGCACCGGGTTCAAGAAGGCGCCGGCCGTCGGCGCGCGTCTGGCGGAGCTCATCACGTGCGGCACGGCTACCACCGCGGACCTGGACCCTTTCCGCCTCGATCGATTCGCGCTCGGCGAGCGGTTCGCGAGCGAGGACGAGTACGTGCTGCCGGGTGACTGGGGCCACGCGTTCTAACGCCCGCGGCGCTGGCGCTATCGACGCACGTACAGCACAGCGCCGTCGGCCATGAAGCGGTCTTCCCACTCCGCGCTCTGCCGCACCTGCCGCACCAGGTCCGGCTGGCGGTCAAGACTCAGCAGCAGCGCGTCCACCTGATACTCGCGCAAGAGTGATTCCCAACCCGGCGCGCCACGGTTGATCGTGTCCCAGTCTGTCCACACGGCCAGAGAATGTGCCTCGATCCGGACATCCACAAACGGCAGGTGGCGCGGCCAGAGACGCCACGCGAGATAGCCGGCCCAGGGCTGATGGTGAAACAGCCTGCGGCCTGCAGGAAGCTCCGCGATGACGTCCACGGCCGCCCGCGGCGAAAACTCCAGTGAAGAATCCTGGCCAGTGATGCCATCCGCCAGCGCCGGCCGCCAGATCGGGGAGAACGCCGCCACCAGGACCAGGCATGCGGCCAGTGCCACATTCTGAGTCGTCCGCCGCGGCCGGTCCGCCAATCGGGAAGACGGTCGCACTCGGCTGCCAATCGCGAGCTGGGCGTGTCGCGCCAAAACCGGCGCCAGGGCGAAACCCCACCACACTACATTGCGCTGGGCGCTCAGCGCCAGCAATCCCAGAGCGCCGAGCACGAAGACATCTGGCCAGCGTGGCCACCGCCGCGACCCCAGCATCACCAGAACAAGGCAGCCCACAGACACCGCCATGGCCTTGCCCGTGGGCTCGCTCCACGATGTAGGCTGCCACTCCGTGACCATGCGAACCACCGGGTCACCCACCACCTGAAGCACGTACGCGTACACGCGGATGCCCGACGGATTCAGCATGGCGGCCACGGCGGCCAGCAGCGCCACACTCCCTAGGCAAAGCACGGGGCCCAGTGCTTCGCGCCGTCGTCCCCGCATCGCCGGCACGGCATCTCCCACCGCGGTCAGCCCAACGACCACCGGCGCCAGGAGGAACGAGCCGTGTAAGTTCGCCCACAGCACCACCAGCGGCAGGATCGCCCAGACCAGTCGGGAGTGTACGTGTCGCGACTCCAGGATGTAGAGCAGCGCGCCGAACAACACGAAGCACAGGCTCTGCGAGCGAACGCTCCCATTGCTTGAAGCAAGCAACACCGTGAGCAACGCGGCCAGCGATGCCATCCGCACGCCGGCGCCAGTTCGGCGCCCCGCCAGGTACGTCAGCGCCACGCCCAACACCAGGCTCAGCCCAGTCAGCGTCCGCAGCGCCAGCTCACCGCCACCCACGTACGTCAGATAAAGCAAAATCTGAGCCAGCCACTGCCCGTTTCCCACCACGCCTTGCGCGGGCGCGTGCGCCAGGACCGTCGTGTTGGCGGCCAGACCATGCTGCAAGAGCTCCGCCCCCATGCGCATCGCCCACCACGTGTCTCCGGTCAGCGTCGCTGACCCCGCGGTCACAATGTATGCCGTGGCCAGCGCGCCAATCAGCCACAGCCGCTCGATGCCCATGTCGCGCACCGCTGGTGTGCTCAACCAGGCACGGCCGCGGGCTGGAGCACTCAGCACGCGGACCAACCCCACTGCGAATCCACCAGGCCGGACCTCTGCAAGACGGACCCTCCCATCCTGGAAACGCAGCCTGACAACCCCAGGTGACGACCCGGCGAAAGCGCGCCCGGCCCTAGGGTCGCCACCATCCCGCAGCCACCCCGTCGCATCCGACGAACGGGAATGCAGTACCTCCCCGCACTGTTACAGATCCCGAAGACTCTCCAGCGGATCTGGCCATTAAGTGGGCTAGGTCTGATGGAGGAAGTCTTACAGTAACGTTATCAATGTTTGCTCAGGTCGCAGCCCGGCGGTCGGGCAACTTGGGAACAGGGGGATACGCCGATGATTCCAGCAGACCGACTCACCGATGAAGCACGCGAGGCGCTGGGCCGAACGCAAGAACTGCTCGCCCGCCTTCGCCACCCAGCGCTCGACTCGGAGCACCTCGCCACCGTCCTGCTGGGGCAGCCCGGCGGTCCGGTTCCCCAGGCTCTCGCGCACCTCCAGGTCATGCCCGCGCCCATCATCGAGCAGCTCGGGTCCCAGCTCTCGGCGCGACCAGCCACAATAAACCCCGGCAGCGCGCTCTACGTCACGCCGCGAGCAAACGCCGTCATCGACCGCGCGCTGGTCCACGCGCAAAACACCGGCGATCACCTCGTCGGGACAGATCACCTCTTGTTGGCGTTGCTAGACGAGCCAGGCGATCCGCTGACCCAGCTTCTCACGCGGGCCGGCCTGGATTCAGAGCGTCTGCGCGCCGCCTTCAGCGCCGTCCGAACCCACGCCTCCCAGGCCGGCACCGCACCCAGCGCCATCGAGAAATACGGTGTTGACCTGACCGCACTGGCGGAAGCCGATCGTCTGGATCCAGTCGTCGGCCGCGAGGAAGAGGTCCTCCGCCTCATGGAGGTCCTGGTTCGCCGGACCAAGAACAACCCGGTCCTCATCGGTGAGCCCGGCGTGGGCAAGACTGCCGTGGTGGAGGGCCTGGCCCAGGCGCTGGCAGGCCCAGATGCACCGCCGCCTCTGCAGGGAGTCCGGCTGGTGGCCATTGATCTGGGCGCACTGGTGGCAGGTGCCAAGTTCCGCGGCGAGTTTGAAGAGCGGCTCAAGGCCGTCATCGACGAGATCAAAGCAGCCAACGGGGCCGTCATCCCCTTTATCGACGAGATCCATACGCTCGTCGGCGCCGGCGCCGCGTCCGGCTCTCTGGACGCCGCAAACCTCCTCAAGCCCGCGCTCGCGCGCGGCGAGCTCCGCTGCATCGGTGCCACCACTCTCGATGACTACCGCGAGGGAATCGAGCGCGACCCCGCGCTGGAGCGTCGGTTTGCGCCCATCTTCGTGGACGAGCCCACCCCGGAGGAGGCGCTGGAGATCCTCCGAGGGCTCCGTCCACGCTACGAGGAGCACCACGGCCTCACCATCGCCGACCAGGCGCTGGACGCGGCTGTGTCACTTTCGGATCGGTATCTTCACGATCGCTCGCTGCCTGACAAGGCTATCGACGTCATGGATGAGGCCGCCGCCAAAGTGCGTCTACGGGCAGCCCGCGCCGCGGCTCAGGGACCTGCCCCCCGGATCGCAGAGCTCCGCGAGCGCGAGGATGCCGCCTGGCACGCCCGCGACTACGCGGAAGCGGCCAGCCTGAAGGCAGAGATCGCGCGCCTCGAGGCCGCGCTCCCCGATAACCCCGAGGGTCCGCCGGCCATCGTGGGCGCTCAGGACATTGCCGCCGTCATTGCGGACTGGACCGGCGTGCCACCCTCCAGCGTGGCCCAGGATGACGCTGCGCGGCTGCTCGGACTCGAGCAGCTCTTGCACCAGCGTGTGGTTGGCCAGGATGAGGCTGTGTCCGCGGTCTCAGACGCCATCCGCCGTGCTCGGTCCGGACTCAGCGACGCCCGACGTCCAGTGGGCTCATTCCTGTTCCTCGGGCCCACCGGCGTCGGTAAGACCGAGCTTGCACGGGCCCTCGCCGAGGTGATGTTCGATGACGAGGACGCCCTGCTCCGCGTTGACATGAGCGAGTACCGCGAGGCCCACAACGTCGCTCGCCTGTTCGGCTCCCCGCCCGGCTACGTCGGGTTCGAACAGGGCGGCCAGCTCACAGAAGCGGTGCGCCGTCGCCCGTTCCAGGTCATCCTGTTCGACGAAGTGGAGAAGGCCCACCCGGAAGTCTGGAGCGCCCTCCTCCAGGTCCTGGATGACGGACGCCTGACAGACGGCCACGGGCGAACCGTGGACTTCAGCAACACCGTCATCATCATGACCTCAAACGTCGGCTCTGCTCACGCCTACAGTACGCGGCGCGACCAGCTCGGCTTTGGCACCGGCGCGCCACTCGCGGAGCAGCGTGTGGCCGAGGATCGCATGCGGCAGTCACTCAAGGACACGTTCCGTCCGGAATTCCTGAACCGGATTGACGAGATCGTGTACTTCCGCCGCCTGTCGCGCGAGCAGCTCCGAGACGTGGTGGAGAAGTTGCTCGCGGAGCTACGGACGCGGCTATGGGAGCTCCAGCTCGGCCTTGAGCTCACCCCGGCGGCCGCCGACTGGCTCATCGAGCACGGCCACGACGACGTGTTTGGCGCACGTCCCATGCGCCGTCTTATCCAACGGGAGCTCGAGAGCCCCCTCGCGCGCGCAACGCTTTCCGGGGAATACGTGGCGGGTGACACGGTCCTTGTGGATGCCAGACCGGACTCCGCGCACCTGTTGCTGCGCAAGGCGGACCTGGCGACCGCCGCATAGTCCAACTTGAGGGGCGGGGACACGCCCGCCCCCTCAAGCTCACTTCATACTCAGGCTGAGTTGGCCGCTCACCACCGACATGCACGACGGCCGTCCGCAAACTGCCACTGACGGTGCCCCACCTGCTATTGGCTCAAGTCCCTCGCGGACCTTGCGCTCCAGCAGGTCAATCAGTCGCGGGTGCACTCCCATGTGCCCACCCATCCGGGCCGTTACCTCCGGAACCGCGGCCAGCGCCTCTTCCAGCCGCCGCTCCACCCGCTTCATCAACACGCCGGTATTGAGGAAGTAAGGCACCACAGCCACGGTGGTCGCCCCCAGGGCCCGGCACCGCGCCAGGCCCTGCCCAACCGTTGGCTCCGTCAGGCTGACCCAGGCAACCTCCACCAGCTTGTAGAGGCGCCGCTCCCAGAGGAGCCGCGCAGCCTTGCACAGATCACCGTTCGCATCCGGGTCACTCGTCCCCGCGCCCACCAGGAGTACGGCAACTCCGTCGCCTTCCCGTCCCTCCAACACCTCGGACGCGCGCGTCACGATCACGTCCAACAGCTCCTCCGCCGGACCGAGCGGTGGCAACAGTCTCAGCGCGGCGCCTTGCGTCGAGCGCAGCGCGTCCCGCAGCTCCGCCGGCACATCTTCCCGCACGTGACCGGCCGGAAACAGAAAGAACGGCAGTACCACCACGTCCGTCGCGCCGCTCGCCACACACCGCCGCCAACCCTCGGCGATGGACGGCAGCGCACCACTATCAGGAAACTCCAGAACGGCGAACTCCACCGTGCTCTGCTCCAGCCTGTCCGCCAGAGCCTGGCGAATGCGGAGGTATTCCTCGCGAGCCGCCTCATCGCGACTCCCGTGGGCGATCAGGAGGACAGCATGACTGGACATGGAAACCTGCCTGGGAGAGTGCGCCGCCCTGAGCTCATCGGGCGGCTACTCCAGACATTATGGACGGACGGACTAGCCAGCTTCGGCGGCTGGTTGCCGGCCCGACCGGTCGTGACCCATCATCGGGCATCGTGACCACCACACAGCCACGCCCAAAGGCCGCGTTGCTCGCCCCACTCACCGCGCTCATTCTCTGGCTCACGGGTTGTGGCCTGGATCGGTTTACCGCGAATCCCGCACCCACCGCCTCGCCAACGTCCGCCGTGGGTCCACGGCCAACCGCGGCGCCCGCGTCCATCGTGGCCACCTGGCACCAGCAAGCACAGTCCGAGGGGCAGGTGCGAGTCCATGCCGACCTCTCACCAAAGGAGGCCGAGGAGATTGAGAAAGACTTCTCCCGGCGATACCCAAAGGTGCGCATCGAATGGACACGCGGCTCAGACGTGGATCTGGTGGACCGGCTGCGGGCAAACGGCGCCATCCCAGACGTGATGATCGGTGACAACGCGGCCGCCCTCAAACAGGCAGGAATGGCGGAGCGATGGACGCCGCCCGAGTCTCGGGGCATCAAGGCCGATCTCTTCGATCCAGATGGCGCCTGGTACGCACTGGCGATGACCTATTACGTCATGCAGCTCAACACGGAGCTTGTGCCGGCCGCCGCCCAGCCGCGCGCGTACCAGCAGCTCGCCGATCCGGGTTGGCTTGGCAAGCTCTCGCTGGATCAAGACGCACTCCCCTGGTTCCAGGGCTTGATCGAGGTGTACGGCCGTCAACCCACCCTGGACGCGCTTAGACCCCTCGCCGCTCAAGGCGTTCGATTCAGACGCGGGCCCCAGCTAGTTGCCGATTTCATCTCCGCCGGCCAGGACGGCCTTGCGATTGCTAACAGGCTGGACGCCGTGGAGCGCAGCAAGCGCGCGGGAGCCAAGACTGCCTGGTGGACCGTTGAGCCTGTCATCGTCCGCCCAACGGCCGTCGTACTCCTCCAGCTTGCCCCAAATCCAAGCGCCGCCAGGCTGTTTGCCAACTACGTACTCAGCGCACCAGCCCAGGCAATCCTCGCGGAGTGGGGCCGCATCCCCAGCCGGGAAGACGTGGACCCGGAGCCACAGGACCTTGTGCAGCGGGTCAGAATCCACGTCACCCGGCAGCCAGACGCCGGTACGGCCGCCGATCTGCGCGCCCAGTGGGACGACCTTTGGGGCCTCCGTTGACGCCCGTCAAGATTGCCGCTCCCCGCCGCCCGACCCTATGCTTCCATGACCTCCACAGCGATTGGTGCCCGGCGGGACCGCGCTGGCCGCGTGCGAGGCCGCGCTTCGCCGCCCAAGCGGCTAACAGACTGACAGACCGGTGACTCAATGATTCACGCCTCGCCCATCCATCACCGCATCGCGCGCGGCGTGATGGCAAATGGTGTCGTCGCGCTCGCGCGCGAGATTCCAGATCCAGACATTGTCGCCGTAGCTGTCGGCATCCGCGCGGGCGCCCGGTTCGAGACGGACGCTACCGCCGGCGTGTCCAAGTTTGTGGAGAAGCTCCTCCTCCAGGGGACGGAGCGACGCCCCGGGCCGGATCTCGTCCAGCGGCCCATCGTCGTGCGCGGTGGCGCGTACGGGACGCAGCTTGGCTCGGAGATTCTGATCGTCTCCGGCCAGGTCCGCTCCACTGACGTAGACGTGCTGATGGACGTGATCACTGACGTGATCCTGCACTCAGAATTCCGCGCAGACCGAAAAGAGAATGAAGCGCGCGTGATCCTGGAAGAGCTCAACGCCCGGCGCGCCAGCCCTAACACCCTGGCAAACGATCTGTTTCTGCCAGCGGTATTCGGCACCCACCCGCTCGCACGGTCCACCGCCGGAAACCTGGAAAACACTCCAAAGCTCTCCCTGGAGACCATCCTGGCGTTCCGGGACCAGTACCTCGTGGGCGCCAACACGGTGGTCGCGGTCGCCGGCAACATCAGCAGCGCGGAGGCCTTCAGCCGGATCGAAGACGGCTTCGGAAACATGCCACGCGGCACCGCCGCGGCGCCGTCCAATGTCCCACCGCCCGCCGCGCGCGCCCAGCGGATAGACCACATCGCCGGCAGCGCCCAGGCGCGCGTCATGATCGGTGGGCCGTTGCCGGGACTTGACAACGCGGACCGCTTCCCGCTGACCGTGGCAAATTCCATGCTGGGCGGCTCCGCGTTTCGCCTCTTCAAGGAGATCCGCGACATCCGCGGCCTGTCTTACGATCCCGCGCCCGGGCAGAGCGTCTATCCTGACGCCGGGCTCTGGATGGCCGCCGCTGGAACTGATCCGGCGAACATCGAGACCGTCCTGGACCTGCTCAAGGCAGAGCACGTCCGCCTGGGACACGAGCCACTGACAGATCGGGAATTGGCGGATGCCAAGGACTACCTGGAGGGCAGTCTGGTGGTAAGCCTGGAGACACCAAGCGCTCAGAGCGGCCAGATGATCAGAGATGAGATCTTTGGCGCGCCGGTCCTGGCGCCAGAGCATCTGGAGAGCATCCGCCGCGTGACGGCAGAGGACGTGCTGCGCGTCTCCCGCCAGCACCTGGACCCTGACCGCGCGACCGTCGTGGTGGTGAAACCGCAATGACCGAATCCAAGGCACACCCGGCTCAGCCCAACAACGAGCAGGACGCGGCCAGGTCAGACCTCCCCTCCGGCATGGCGGTGTTCACCCGCGAACGGCCAGGCTCCGAGGTCACTGCCATCAGCATCAGCGTGCGCGGCGGCTCCCGAAACGAGCACGAGCAGACCGTTGGCGCCGCCCACTTCATGGAGCACATGTTCTTCCAGGGCACGCCCAGCCGGCCCAGCTCAGAGAGCATTTTCCAGCCTATCAGCGCCAAAGGCGGCTGGCTCAACGCCTACACCTCCTTTGAGAACATCAATTTTCAGGCCGTGGTCCGCACGCGGGACTTTGACCTGGCGCTGGACACCCTGGCGGACATGCTCGTCAACTCCCTCTTCGAGGCAGAGAAGATCGACAAAGAGCGCCAGGTGGTCCTGGAAGAGCTCATCCGGGGCAAGAATGACCCCCGCCGATACGTGGTGGAGCTGTTCTTCAAGAACGTCTGGGAGAATCACCCGGCGGAGAACCTGCCCATCGGCAGCCGTGAGAACCTGCACCGCTCAGACAGAGCCGTCCTGGCGGGCTTCCGCGACGAGTACTTCCGCGCCTGCAACATGGTCACCGCGGTGGTTGGCGACCACAGCCAGGACCAGGTCGTCTCAAAGGTGCAGGCCGCGTTTGCACGGATGCCCAATGGGACACGCCCCATCTTCGACCGCGCACCGTTCCCCCGCCACAAAGCCCGGCTAGTAGAAGACACCACCACGGGGCCGCAGGCCCAGATCGCCCTCGGGCAGCCTGCCCCGGGCGCTAACCACCCCCACACCTACGCGCTTGACGTGGCCAGCTCGATCCTCGGCGAGGTGGGGCGACGACTCGTTCGGCAGATCCGCGACGAGCGTGGTCTCGCTCCGGGCGTGGGTACCTCATACAGCACCCTCACCGATGTCGGCTGCTGGTGGACGTACGTAGGAACGTCCCCGAACAACGTGGATGCCGTGGTGGAGCTCATCCGCCAGGAGATGCGCCGCATCCGAGACCAGAAAATCAGCGATGAGGAGCTCGAGGACGCCAAGAACTACATTGAGGGTCGCGCCGTGCTGCACCTGCAGACCAGCATCGCCTACGCGCAGTACGTGGCGGACCGCGAGATGTTGGGCGTGGAGCCGCCGCTCGCCGAATACCTCAGACGGGTAAGCGCCGTCACCGCGGATGACGTGCAGCAAGTCTGCACGGAATACCTGGACCCAGACGCGTATACGCTGGTGGTCCTGCGGCCCAACGGCGCCTAGCCCACCGGCCCTGGCACTGCGGACATGAGCCCCTGGGTCCTCATCGGCATGTGGGTGTTCATGGTGGTCATCGCCCTGCTAGCCGACGTGGAATGGTGGATGGCGGCCATCGGCGGCATCGTCGCGCTGGCGATGTATCTCGTTGAACGGGAGCGCGACTAGCCAGCCGCTACCCCACGCACACTACGGGAAGAAAATCAACACCGTGGCGAGCGCCACTGCCACACCCAGTGCCCTCATTGCGCCTCCACCACGAATTCGTTCGCGCTATCGTACTCCGATTCTGCGATTATGTAACGCCCGTTTGACAACTCTTTGAGCGCATTCCCTCCTGGGAGGCTGCCGTGCTACCGTATCAACCGCACGGCACGCGGTTCACACCGTGTCACGCGACATGTATCTCCGTCGCGAGGTCACCATGACTTCCTCGCCTCCTCGGCGCTCGCCCAGCTCATTCTTCCCCGCCATCCGGGACGACCTGCCTACCATCGTCCGGGCGGAGGGCATCTACCTGTACGACGAGGACGGCCGCGCGTTCATCGACGCTTCCGGCGGCGTGGGGTGCGTCACGTCCGTAGGACATGCCGTGCCCGAGGTGGTAGACGCCATCTCCGAGCAGATGCACGCCGTGGCGTTCCTACCGTGGACTCAGTTCCAGAGCCGCCCCGTGCGTGATCTCTGCGACACCATTTCCCGCCTGAGTCCCGGGTCCCTGAATCGCGTTGGCGTCTTCAACGGCGGCTCAGAGGTCACCGAGGGTGCCGTGAAGCTGGCCCGAACTTACTGGCTGGCACGCAATCAACCAGAAAAGCACCTCATCATCTCCCGCTGGCAGGGCTTTCACGGCATGACCCTGGGGGCCACCGGCTTCGGCGGCCACACCGCACGCCGCCGCAAGTACGCCCCCATGCTCATGGACATGCCCAAGATCGGCCCGGCCTACGCCTACCGCTGCGAGGACTGTGCCGCCGGACGGCTCACCTGCGCGGATCAGCTAGACCAGATGATCAAGTGGCTCGGACCAGAGAACGTCTCCTGCTTCATCGCGGAGCCCATAGTCGGCGCCACCATGGGCGCCGTGCCCGCGCCAGACGGCTACTTCCAGCGCATCCGAGAGATCTGCAACCGCCACGACGTGCTGATGATCATGGATGAGGTGATGACCGGGTTCGGGCGTACGGGCCGCTGGTTCGCCAGCGAGCACTGGGACGTGGTGCCGGACATCGTCACCGCCGCCAAGGGCGTGAGCGGCGGCTACGCTCCCCTGGCCGTCCTCATCGCAAAAGACGAGGTTATCGATGCCCTGGACGCCGCGGGCACCTCATTCGTCGCCGGCCACACCTTCGCCCAGAATCCCGTCGTCGCCGCGGCCGGCGTGGCCGTACTCGGATACATCGAACGGCATGATCTGGTCAGGGCGGCCGGCGAGCGCGGCGCGCAGCTCCTGTACGGACTGAAAGACCTGGTAGCCAGGCACCATCTGCTCGGTGACGCTCGCGGTAAAGGCCTGATGCTGGGCCTGGAGCTCATCGCGGACAAACACACGAAAGCCCCATTCCCAATTGAGGCGGGCATCGCCCAGCGCTTCGCGCGCGCCTGCGCGGCGGAAGGCGCGGCCGTCTACCCAGGCCAGGGTGGCGCGGATGGTCAGGTGGGTGACCACGTGCTGGTTACACCCCCCATGACCATCACCGCCGCCCAGGTAGACGAGCTCCTGGGTGCTCTGGATCGCGCGGCTGCTCGACTGGACCGAGAACTGAGCAGTTAGCGGTCCTCGATCCGGCACGACGCACCGACGGAGGGTCGCAGGGTCGCCCCTTCACACCTGTCAGCTCAACTAGCTCACCTAGCCATCACTCGTCGGCCAACACCAGACCATGCAGGCCCCGCGTGGTGATACGGGAGCCGCGGGACCATCCGGATCGAGCGGTGGCGCGGCGGCGCAAGGACCAGTGGAACCTCCCCGCGCGAACGCGCCGCCGTCGCTCGCGGGCGAAGCCGGCCCGTCAGGCTCCGTTGGCGCTCCCGCGGGGTGCGGACTGACGGGTGGAACCGAACCTTCAGATTGTTCGGGTCCTGAGGGTCCTGCAGGACTGGGCGCTGCCCGAACGTCTATTCCGGTCGGCGCGCCCTTCGCCGCGAATGCCGCTACCCGGTTCCTGGAGTCCGTAGCGCCGTGCCCCCAACGTCGGGGACTGGGCGCTGGCCGCAAACCAGTTCAACGCGCTCCCACTCATCCCCGATGATCAAGTGTGACTGAACCGCCGCTTCCGACGGCCATCCTGCTCGCCTCACCGCGTCGCGGGGACTGGAACGGTTCACGAGGATCGATGCCGCACCAACGGGTGCACGTCAGGCCAGCCCGCGCCGCCACAACCTCAATCTCGCCACAATACGGGATTGGAGGCAGTCGGGCCCCGAGGGCGCTCAGGTTCGTGCAGACCAGCGGCAGCATGCTGCGAAGCACACTACCGTGGCCAACCAGCAGCACGCGCTTGCCGCTGCCCCGCCACTGCCGAGCCACTCGCCCCACGTAGGGCACAAATCGCGCGCAAACGTCCTCCAAACTCTCGCCCCCGGGCATGCGGCTGTCCGTGAGCCCCAGCTCAAGCCAGTCTCGCTGCACACTCGCGTGCGCATCCCAGCCCACCTGGTCAGACCGATCCTCCCAGGCACCCACATCCGCCTCACGCAACGCATCAACCAGCACCACCGGCGCCTGCAATCTGGTTGCGAAGATCTGCGCCGACTGCACCGCGCGCATCAGCGGGCTCGTGTAGACGACTGACACCGTGAGTCCGGCGAGCCGGCGGGCCAGGCCCCGCGCCTGCGCGACGCCGCGGGCCGTTAGCGGGTGCTTGAATCCGGTGTTGGAAAACACCCGCTCAACGTTGGCTACGCTCTCGCCATGCCGGATGAAGTGCAGCGTTGCGCTCCGCTCAGGCCCGCCGGGAGAGAGGCCTCGCGCAGTCACTCAACGCCGACCAGCGAGCCGGTCCGCCAGGACCTCACGAACCGCGCGGAGCCGCTCGATGTGTTGGTCGGCCCCGCGAAGTCCGCCACCGGCGGTCGAGACCTGCAGGTGGGAAGCGCCGTAGCCAACCCACTCATCGACCGTCTTGCGCCACGCCTCATGGTCGACTACGGACGCATCTAGCCGACCCTCCAGGCCAAAGGTCTTAGGATCCCGCCCTGCCTCCCGCAGCCAGCCGTGGACCTTCTCGATGGTGGCCGGCCAGCCGCCGCCATCCAATGTGCGCAACGGGAGGAAGCCATCTGCGATCCGCGTGGCGCGCTTCACGGCCGGCTCCGCCGAGGCCCCGATCCAGATGGGGATGGGCCGCTGGACCGGCAGTGGATTGATGCCCGCCGCCGTCACCGTGTGGAAGTCCCCCTTGAACGTAACCACCGGCTGCTTCCAGAGCTGCCGCATTAGCTCGATCTGCTCCTCGAACCGCCTCGCCCGGTTCTTGAAGTCCATGCCCAGTCCCTCAAACTCCACCGGATTCCAGCCAATGCCAACACCCAACCGGAACTGGCCACCGCTGAGCACGTCGACGGCCGCTGCCTGCTTGGCCACCAGCGTCGCCTGCCGCTGCGGCAGGATAATCACGCCAGGCATCAGGCCCAGCCTGGGCGCCACGCCGGCCATGAAGGCGAATAGCGCGAACGGCTCGTGGATGTTGCTCTCGTGCGTGTACGGGCGGTCCCACCCCGGGTGCCCCGCCGGGTCAGCGCCCAGCACGTGGTCCGCCGCCGCCACGTGCGCGTAGCCCATATCCTGGACCGCCTGCGCGTAGGCACGCACCCCACCGCTGTCCGGACCCATCTCCGTCTGTGGAAACACCACACCGATCTGCATGACCGCCTCCTGAGTCTGCCTGACCGGCCGCACTATAGCGGGTGCGCCTGGGCCCCCGCGCCTTAGCCCTCGGGGCGCGCGCCTATCTGCTCAACCCGCAGACGCGTGGCCTCACTGGCCACGGCCTTGCGCGCGGCGTCCGTGCGCGCCGCAAGCGCCTGGGACACCACGTCGTCCAATGCGTAGGCCAGGGCGTTGATCAGCCGTGAGCGATCCTCTTCCAGGGTCGAAACGCGCGCCTCTAGCGTGGCGACACCGGCCTTGAGCGTGGCGATCTCGCGAGTGGCCGCCGCCAGCCGAAGGTCCGCCGGCTCCTCGCGCACCATCAGCGCGTCCAGCTTGCGCACCACATCAATGAACACGTCCCAGCCGTTCAAGCCACCGTTCACCTTGCGGCGAACGCCCTCCCAGTCACCACGGCGCGCCGCCTCCGGCACACCGCGGGACACGAAATAGGCGGCAAGCACGCCCGCCGAGACCGAGGAATCCAGCGCTAGCGACGGGTTGTCCTCCAGCGCCACGCCCAGCTCCTGGCCGTACCGACGGTAATTCCCGCGACCGGTGAGCTGGATCACGCCGCGGCCGTGGTACCGCACCCCATCGCCCGGGTTTACGTTCCCAAGCTCACGGGCTTTCGCCGGTCGATCACCCTGGATGTCGTACATCTTAAAGAAGTAGTCGCTCCCGCCAAACTCGTCTATTGGCGCGAATCGCGTCCCCGTCTCCACCCGCGTGGTGGCGATGGCGGCGATCTGCGTGGCGCGATCGTCCACGCCACGCGCGGCCAGCGCATCCAGCACGGCCGGCCAAGTTGCCTCAACCGCGGCGGGCGCCACGCCAGCCGCGGTCGCGATCTGCGAAGTGGTGAAAAACGTCTTCACGGTGCTCGGCACGGTACCCTCCCCTGTCGCTGAGCGGTCCGCGGCGACAACGTCGGACGGCTCGGGCTGTGGTTCATCTGACTCAAGCGTCTTCAGCCATTCGGCCCGCAGGTGGGGCCACTTTGCGATGGACATCGGCGTGCCACCTTGCTCCGCCCGCTCCTCGCCCCGCATGCCGTCCCGGTCTATCGACCCATCCGGTCGGTAGCAGCGCCAGTCCGCGATGAACCAGACCACCCGGGCGTACGTGCCCGCCCGCACGGCCGCCGCCGCTCGAGCAATCACCCCATCACCGTTGGTCTCCGTCACGTCCAGGTTGGCCACGGAGCCAAGAATTGACCGGCACTCCTCGCCGGCCCGCAGCAGATCCTGCCGGTACGCGTGCACGTCCACCCGATCGTACTGGCGATCCACCCCCGCCCGCTTGATGGCACCCCAGAACGCCATCGCCGTGTTGAAGTCGTTGGGATCCTGGTTTCCCACCCTCTGTCTGCTCGGCGCCGGCAGGTGGAGCACGTCATCGGACACGTCCCGCCACGCCCGCGCGAGCTCGCCAAACCAGTCCGCGTGACGCTCCCAGTCGCGGTGCCCGCCCTCCGGATCCTCCAGATCCACCTCGTTCGCCAGGATCGCCTCCAGCCGCACACCGTCTGCCCGAAGCGCGTCGTACAGCCCCATCCGGTCCGCGCACGCCCCCGCCCACTCGCCCGGCGGCTTGCCGGGGATGTCCCGATCGAAGAAGCGCACGATCAGCGACTCATGCTCCAGCTCGCGGACCAGTGCGATTACCCGCTCCGCGGCACCCTTGTCCTGGGGCCACGGATAGCGCAGCGCCAGCAGCCCGCTCGGCCGAAGCTGGCGAACCAGCGCCACGTCATCATCAGTGAGGTGATCTTCATCCGGCAGGTGCAGCCACAATGGGCTTCGCGAATCCACGATGACCCTCCCCTCCACCTTGCAGAGTAGCGCCACGCCCCTGTGAATGTCATCTCTGCCTGTCCCAGGCCGCCCATACTCCCTAGACGCTATGCCGCTCACTGTGGATCCGCGCGCGTCAGGCGCGAGGTGGGGCCGTCGCGGTATCCTGTGCGGCCGTGGCCCGTGACCGGGCACGATCAGTCTGGGAGGGCCAACGACATGGCGGACTACACCAAATACGAGCTGGGCCAGATCACCCGGTGGACCACCAGCGTCTTTGAGAAGCTAGGCACGCCGGCGGCGGACGCCACCATGGCCGCCGAGGCGTTGATCCACGCCGACCTGATGGGCATCGACTCCCACGGGCTCAACCGCTTCCCCGGCCCAAGCTACGCCGGCGGGCTCCAGTCCGGCAAGATCGATCCAAAGGCAAAGGCAGAGGTGGTGCACCAGGCGGCCTCCACCGCTGTGGTGGACGGCAACGGCGGACTGGGCCCGGTCGCCGCCACGGTTGCCATGGACCTGGCCATTGAGAAAGCCAAGCAGACCGGCGCCGGCTTCGTCTCGGTACGCAACAGCAATCACTACGGCGCCTCATCGCACTACTCCACCCGGGCGCTCCCGCACGGCATCATCGGCTTCTCCATGACCGTGGGCGGACTGGGCGTGGTGGCGGCCGGCGGCAAGGGCCGGCGCATCGGCATCAACCCCATGAGCGTGGCCGCGCCCGCCGGCAAGTACCCACCGTTTATCCTGGACATCGCCACCAGCGTGGTGGCGGCCGGCAAGCTAGAGCTAGCGCGCATGAAGGACATGCCCGTGCCGCTCGGCTGGATCGTGGACGCCAACGGCAAGCCCACGGTGGACCCCAGCGAGTTCTGGAACGGCGGCGCCATCCTGCCCCTGGGTGGCGAGCCGGAGACCGGCGGCTACAAAGGCTACGGCCTGTCCGTCATGATCGACATCCTGGCCGGCGTCCTCTCCGGCGGCGGGCACATCGGCGAGCTCCGCGGCCCTGGCGGCTCCAACGCTACGTGCCACTTTCAGGGCGCGCTGTCTATCGACGGCTTTGGCTCCGTGGACAACTTCAAGGCCATCATGGATCGCCTCGTGGGGTTCCTCAAGGCCACCGAGCCAGTGGAGGGCGTCAAGGAGGTCCTGGTCCACGGCGAGCGCGAATACTACGCCGAGCAGGACCGCCGCAAGAACGGAATCCCGTACCACTTTGACGTAGTCAACCGCATCACCGACCTGGCCGGCACCGTGGGCATCCCGCTGCCAACGCCCGTCGGAGTCGCGTAGCGATTCGGTGTTGCCTCACTCAAACAGAGACCGGGTGGCGGGTGCCACCCGGCGACGGCCGCGCCATGCACACGGGCGTCCTCCACCCCCGCTGACGGTAGGCAGGATTCTCTTCTCGGTGCGAGCTAGCGTGCCAGCGCGGCCGACGCGGCAGCCGATCCACAGGAGACTCGTCAGCACGCGAGGAGCGGGGGCGGGCCCTTTACCCGCGCGCGTCGGCACCTGCCGGTGTGCGGCGGCGTGGCCACCCTGATCGGGCTCACCCGGTAGCCCGAGGCGGCCCGCGCCGCCCACGTAGTGGCCGCTACGTCACCAACCGCACGGCGACCGGGCTCGACGTCCGAGAGCAACAGGGCGCCACCAGCACCCTCGACTTCAGCTACCGCGTCGTCGCGAAGCGCCGCGACTGGGATCGCTAGCGCCTGGCCAAGCTCGCCCACTTCGATCCCCCATCAGCCGTCTCCCACACCGAGATCCCCGAGGCAACGGCCCCGGCTAGAGACCGCGGCGTCTCCGCCTGCGGTGCGGAGCACACGCCTGAGCCGTGCACCGCGCCACCCCCACGGTGCTAGGCCACCGGCCCTTGGGTCTACCCGTGTGACCCCGCGCACAGCGCCGCCCGCGGATCGTGCCTACACTGGCCTCGCGAGCCACAGGGCGACGCTCCTTCAGGAGGCTAGACATGAAACGGATGGGTTTGAGGACAGCAGCACGGCGAAAGCTGCTGGCGTTCGGTGGTCTAGGCGCCCTGATGGGCCTGGCCCGCCAGCCGGAGCTGGCTCACGCCAGCCACCAGGTGGAAGACATCGGTATCGGCGTTACTAACCCGACTCTCGGAAGCCCGCCGACGACCACCACAACGCTGAGCACCAACACCAACGGTGAAGGATTTCAGGTCCTGCAGGCTGACAACGCCCTCGGCGTCGCGGTGTTCGTCCACGGAGCCAGGAACAGCCTGTCCGGTTCGGGGGGCGACGCCCTATACGCCGACGGCGGAAGCACGACTGGAGTACCCGGCTCACAAAGGTCCGGGGGGGATGCCGTCGTTGGCACCGGCGGTAGCGGCTTCGAATACGGGGGAGGCGGTCGCGGTGGAAATTTCTCGGGAGGCATCTCAACGACGAATCCGGGTGTGGGCGTAAATGCAGAAGGGGGGATCAATACCGGCGGCCTTCTCGCGGTGGGCGGGACGGGCATTGTCGGGCGCGGCGGACTCGGCAACAACCGCGTCACCCGCACCGGTATCGGCGTGCTGGGCCAGTCCACCTCCGCCGAGGGCGTTCGCGGCGAGTCCGCCTTCGGCCCCGGCACGCTTGGAGTCTCGTCCAATGGCGTCGGCGTGTTCGCCGTCTCGCACACTAGCTGGGGCCTCTACTCCCAGTCCCCCGGCTTCGCCGGCGTCTTCCAGGGCGCCGTCTACATCGCCGGCGGACTCAAGCTCCTGGGCGGCTTCCTCACCGCCGTCAAGCACCCGGACGGCTCCACCCGCGCAGCGCATGGTGTGACCAGTACCGAGCCCGTCATGGAGGACTTCGGCCGCGCGCGGCTCGCCAACGGCGCCGCGCACGTGGACCTGGAACCCACCTTCGCCGCGCTGATCCAGAGTGCTGACTACACCGTCTTTCTCGTGCCTGAGGGGGACTGTAAGGGTCTCTACAGTGCCAATCGCACGGCCAGCGGCTTCGACGTGCGCGAGCTCCAGGGCGGCACCAGTAGCCTTGACTTCGGCTACCGCGTCGTCGCGAAGCGCCGCGACGGGGACCGCTCGCGCCTCGCCAAGCTCGACCAACTCGACCCGCTGCCAGCCGTCTCCCACACCGAAGTCGCGGACCCGACGGCCGCGGCAAAGTCCCGTACCCCGTCAACGAGCGCGCCCAGCCAACCGTCCTCCGCGCCACCCCCACGACGGTAGTCCACCGGCCGCTGAGTCCGTGTCCCGCGCCTGGATCGCCACCCGCGCGACCAGGCGCGAGGCGCGCGTGCGTCAACGATGCTACCATGCCCGGACGCGACGGCTGGTTGCCGGACGGTATGGAGGGACGCCTTGGCACGCATGGGATTGAGGACAGCTGCGCGGCGAAAGCTGCTTGCGTTCGGCGGACTGGGCGCCCTGATGGGCCTGGCGAGGCAGCCAGAGACGGCTCACGCCGCGCACCAGGCGGAGGACCTGGGGCTGGGACTCGCCAACCCCACGGGCGGGGGACTGGCGCCGACCACCACAACGAGACTCACGACGAACGTGAGTGGCTCGGGCGACGCGTTCGCCGTGCAGCAACAGGCCAACGCCGATGGAGACGCTATGAGCGGCTACGGCGGCAGCAACTTGGCGGCAGGAAATGGTGGCGACGGCGTATATGGGGAAGGCGGGGGACTTTCCGGCGCGTTTCTATCAATCCGATCCGGGGGCGTCGGGGTCATCGGCCTCGGGGGCAATGGCGATTCTTCGGGCAGCGCGGGCTCGGGGGGGGCCTTCACGGGAGGAAGCTCCGGCACCATCGCCGGAGCCGGGGCGAGGGCTAATGGTGGGCAGAACTCCGCGAGTCCGCTGGCCGTGGGCGGTGCCGGCCTGATCGGCAAGGGTGGCTTTGGCAGCACTGGAGTCACCCGCACAGGTGTCGGCGTGCTGGGCCAGTCCACCTCCGCGGAGGGCGTGCGCGGCGAGTCCGGCTTCGGTCCGGGCACGCTCGGCGTCTCGGGCAACGGTATCGGTGTCTACGCCGTCTCACACAACAACTGGGGGCTCTTCTCCCAGTCACCCAACTACGCGGGCGTCTTCTACGGCTCCGTCTACATCGCCGGCGGCCTCAAGCTCCTCGGCGGCTTCCTCGCCGCCGTCAAACACCCGGACGGCTCCACCCGCGCCGCCCACGGCATGACGAGCGCGGATCCGCTCATCGAGGACGTAGGCCGCGCGCGACTGACGAGCGGCGCCGCCCACGTGGACCTGGAGCCCAACTTCGCCGCGCTGGTTGGATCAAGCGACTACGACCTGTTCCTCACGCCGTACGGCGACTGCAACGGCCTCTACGTGGCGGTTCGCACTGCCAGCGGCTTCGACGTCCGAGAGCTCAAAGGTGGCACAGCCACCCTAGACTTCGGCTACCGCGTGGTCGCCAAACGCCGCGACGGCGACCGGTCCCGCCTGGCAAAGCTCGACCACCTCGAACCACTGCCGGCCGTCACCCACACGAACACCCCCGAGCCACCGCGAGACCCCAAAGTGCGCTCCACAACCCCCAACGGCGCTACCCCCGAGGCCGCACCACCACCCCGGCGATAGCAGAGCCCCTTAACGCACCGGGCCCTCCCGTGTCGGGAGGGCCCAGCTGGGTCAGCCAGAGGTTCTGGCTTCTAGTACTCCGGCATCGGCGGCGCGGCCGGTGGCGGGGTCTTCTCCGGAATCTCCGTGACCAGCGTCTCCGTGGTCATGATCATCGTGGCGATAGACGCCGCGTTCTCCAGAGCGGACCGCGTGACCTTCAGCGGGTCGATGATGCCGCGGTCGATCATGTTGCAGTACTCGCCCTTGCCGGCGTCGTAGCCGTTGCCAACACCGCGCTTCTTGACCTCTTCCACAATCACCGAGCCCTCCAGCCCGGCGTTCGCGGCGATGCGCCGCAGCGGCTCTTCCAGCGCGCGCCGGAGCAGCGCCACGCCCGTGCGCTCGTCGCTCGGCCCGGCGTACGTCTTCACCAGAGCGTCCAGCGCCGGCAGCGCGTGGATGAAGGCCGTGCCGCCGCCGGGGACGATGCCCTCTTCAACGGCCGCCCGCGTGGCCTGGAGCGCGTCCTCCACGCGGTGCTTCTTCTCCTTGAGCTCCACCTCGGTGGCGGCGCCCACACGGATCACGGCAACGCCGCCTGCCAGCTTGGCCAGCCGCTCCTGCAGCTTCTCGCGGTCGAAGTCAGACGTGGTCTCGCCGATCTGGGTGCGGATCTGCGCAATCCGCGCCTTGATCGCCTCCTCGGAGCCTCGGCCTTCCACAATGGTGGTCTCGTCCTTGTTGGAGACCACCCGCCGGCAGCGACCCAGGTCCTGCACCGTCACGCTGTCCAGCTTGCGGCCGATCTCCTCGGAGATGAGCTGCGCGCCCGTCACCGTGGCGATGTCCTCAAGCATGGCCTTGCGCCGATCGCCAAAGCCCGGGGCCTTCACCGCCAGGATGTTGAGCATGCCGCGCAGCTTGTTGACCACCATCGTGGCCAGCGCCTCGCCCTCAACGTCCTCAGAGATGATCAGCAGGTTCTTGCTGATCTGGACCAGCTTCTCCAGCACCGGCAGGATGTCATTGATGGCCGTGATCTTCTTGTCCGTCACCAGGATGAACGGCTCGTCCAGGACGGCCTCCATCCGCTGCGGGTCGGAGATGAAGTACGGCGAGATGTAGCCTCGATCGAACTGCATACCCTCTACATAGTCCGTCTCGAACTTGAGGGTCTTGCTCTCCTCGACGGTGATAACGCCGTCCTTGCCCACCTTGTCCATCACGTCCGCGATGAGCTTGCCAATCTCCTCGTCCGCCGCGGAGATGGCCGCCACCTGGGCAATCTCGTTCTTGCCGCTGATGGTCTTGCTGGTCTTCTTGAGCTCGTCCACAATCGCGGCCACACCGCGCTCCACGCCGCGCTTGAGCTGCAGCGGGTTGGCGCCAGAGGTGACGTTGCGGAAGCCCTCATTCACGATGGCCTGGGCCAGCACCGTGGCGGTGGTGGTGCCATCTCCGGCGATGTCGTTAGTCTTGGTGGCCGCTTCCTTCAGAAGCTGCGCGCCCATGTTCTCAAAGGGATCCTCTAGCTCGATCTCCTTGGCAATGGTCACGCCGTCGTTGGTGATGGTGGGCGGGCCAAACTTCTTGTCCAGCACCACGTTGCGGCCCTTGGGGCCCAGGGTGATCTTCACCGCGTCAGCCAGCGCGTCCACCCCACGCTTGAGCGCGCGGCGGGCATCCTCGCTGTAGTTGAGCTGCTTTGCAGGCATCTACACTCTCCACTCTTCCCGGCCAGAGCCCCGCACGTCGGGGGTGGCGGGCCTACTTGCCGTTGCTTACGAGCTGTGCCAGCACATCCTTCTCGCTGAGGATGAGCAGCTCCTGGTCCTCGTGCTTGAACTCCGTGCCGGCGTACTTGGCAAAGAGCACGCGGTCGCCCGCGCTCAGCTCCACCTTCACCCGCTCGCCATTGTCCAGCACCCGGCCCGGACCCACCGCCAGGATCTCTCCCTGCTGCGGCTTCTCCTTGGCCGTGTCCGGCAACACCAGTCCGCTCTTGGTGACCTCTTCGCGGTCCAGCGGCTTGATGACAACGCGGTCGCCCAGCGGCCGCAACCCACCTGCCATGACGTACCCTCCCACCATTTTTCGACCGCGCAAAACCGCGGCCAATGTGATCGGAAAGTAGTTTAGCACTCTGGCGGATCGAGTGCTAATAGACTGACTCACCACCTACGGTCTCACCCCGCCCAAGGGAGAATAGCTTCGCTAGCCGCCCCGCCGTGGAACCGGGCTGGTGGGTGGTACACCGCCCGGCAGCACGGGACGGTCCGGTACCATCGCCGGCGGTTTACAGCCGCTCGTGTCGTGGGTGCGCGGTAGGCACGTGAGCGTGCTCCGCGCCACCGTGACCGTGGTGTCCCTCGTCACCGTCACCGTCCCGACCCGCGTCACCGTGGTCTCCGTCAGAGCTGAGCTGGTCGCCGTGCTCGTACCGGTCACGGTTGTGGTGGCGGCCGTGTGCACCGTCCCCGTGGTGGTGACCGTGGCGGCGGAGGTCACCGTGCCCGTGCTGGTCGCCGTCACTGAGGTGGGGACCGTAGACGTCTGATAGACGGTAGTCGGCACGACCACGGTTGTCATCGAGGAAACGGTCACGGGTACCGTCGTGCTCGAAGTTATTGTGAGCGGGACAGTGGACGTGGCGGTTGAGAGCTCGATCGTGAGCTGAGTCGACGTCGCGAGCAGCGTCACCGGCACCGTCGTCGTCGATGTCGTCGTGGCGGGCATCGTCTCCGTCGTCGACGTCGTCGTCCGCTCCGTCGCGGTTGTCGTCGCGGTCACGGGCACCGTCGTCGTCGAGGTCGTCGTAGCCGGAACCGTCTCCGTCGTCGACGTCGTCGTCCGCTCCGTCGCGGTTGTCGTCTCCGTCACGGGCACCGTCGTCGTCGAGGTCATCGTAAGCGGAATGGTCGTGGCGGAAATGACCGTCGACGTGCTGGTGGTCGACGTCGTCGTGCGCGACGTCGAGGTAGTCGCCGTGAGCGACGTCGAGGTGGTGGTCGTCCTTGAGGTCGAGGTCGTTGACGTCGTGGTCTGAGAAGTCGATGTCGTCGACGTGGTCGTCCGATACGTCGAGGTCGTCGTCGTCGGCACCGTCGTCGTCGTGGACGTGGTCGTGCGAGACGTCGAGGTCGTTGACGTCGTGGTCTGAGAAGTCGATGTCGTCGACGTGGTCGTCCGATATGTCGAGGTCGTTGACGTCGTCGTCGGCACCGTCGAGGTAGTAGATGTCGTCGTCCGCGATGTCGACGTCGTGGATGTCGTGGTTCGGTGCGTCGACGTGGTAGACGTGGTCGAACGAGATGTCGACGTAGTCGTGGTGGTCGTGCGAGAGGTGGATGTGGTCGTGGGGACGGTCGTTGTTGACGTGGTCGTCGCCGGGACCGTCGTCGTTGACGTGACGGTCAACGGCTCAGTGGAGGTCGCTGTCGTGGTCGCCTCGATCGTCGTGGTGGTCGTCGTCGTCTCAGGCACAGTGAAGGTGGAAGTCACCGTGGCGGCCACCGTGGTTGTGGAGGTCGCCGTGATTGGAGCGGTCTCGGTCTCAATCGTCGTGACGGTGGTGGTCGCCGTGTCCGCGAACGCAACCGAAGGGGAGCCGTCGACCCGGCTGAGCGCGGTGAATACCAGGACCAGCGCGACCCAGGCACCGATCCAGGCGAGCCCATAGGCAACGCTTCCGAGACCACGTACCCGCACGGGTCTACGCCTCAATCCCCGCCGCGCCGCCGCATTGGCCACCCGGGCCAGTCACGGGCAGGGGCACTCGTCAGCCGGGTACCCAGCCAGGCGAGGCGCGCATCGCCCTCAAACCTGTCCGTGAACCCCGCCCGCGGATTTCGGTCGCGATCAACCGCGGCCCGTCGCTCGATCTGAAAACGAGCTACGCGCGAACGCTCCGGCGCGATTGACCGCGGCGCGAGCGCGCGCGAAGAGAACGTGTGCGCTGCGACGGCTCAACTCCCGAGGTGGCTACAGCGTCGCCCCCCGGGCAAGCCGCGCGGGGTAACCCGCGCACGCTCCGACTCTGTTCCAAACGTCCAGCCTATCCGCGCGGGATGGCAAACGTGGACCGCGGCCGGACCCTGCCCCATTCTGTTAGGCGGAGGGTGACAACCGACCCCGCTGTGCCCTCCTCGCGCCCGTCCCGCGCGATTAGAGTGCCGCGCTCACAGATGCTCGCCGATGTGATCCAGCGTACAGCGCCACGCGCGGTCCACGGCTACGCTGCAGTCATGACGCGATCCGTCGCGGATCGTCAGGGAGGGCGTGATGACGCCGCCAGGAGTGACTACGGCTGGCCGGCGGAGGCTGGTTGGGAATGGGAGGGCTGGCCGCGGTGACGGGACCGACGCAGCAGCCAGCCGCGATGTACGGGGCGCCGCGGACGGAGCATGTCGGCATCGGGCTGGTCAACCCCACGACCGGCGGTATCGCCCGCGGCACAAGCGAGCTGCGCACCCACGCTCGTCTACGGAGCACGCACCGACGGGCTCTGTGCACCGGGTACCGCTCGGCCTCGCAGTCGACCACTGGAGGCCGGCCCGCCACGCCGACGCGATCCGAAAATTATCCGGCAGCGCCGGTGTTCGCCCGCGTCCATCCTAGGCGGCCCCCGACCAGCTCAGCATCGCGGGTATCCGTCGGGGTGCGTCGCGCGCGGTGACGCCCAACGCGGTTTCGATCAACAGAGAGTCCAACGACCCTGTGAGCCGGGCGTCGAGCGCCGAGCCACCATCCAGGCACAGCAATTGTCGGAGCAGCGCGACCGCCGCCTCGCGCGACGGGACGACCTCGACAGGCAACGCCGGCAGTGTGACCAGTTTCGGCGCCAGCCCAAGCTCCCACAACACCGGCAGCAGATCGGTCGCCGCGGGGAGGGCGGCGCGTCGCTCTCCGTGCACCGCCATCCAGAAGGGATCGATGATCGCAAGGGGAGACTCGGTGTAGAGCACTGCCGCGACGTGACCGCGGGCCGTCTGCGTCAGCTTCTGGATGAACGGCTCGATCTCCGCAATGCCGTACAGCGTGTGCGCGCACAGGACCACGTCGGCGACCGGCACATTCGCCGACTCCCACGTGGACTGCAGCACTCGTACGTTGGCCAGTCCCTGGCTCGCGGCCGCTCGCCGGATAGCCTGGACACCGTCGAGGCTTGGATCGATCGCCAGGACCCCTGCGCAACGCTGTGCCAGCGGGAGCGCATAGCGGCCAGCCCCGGCACCAACGTCGAGCACCGTGGATGAAGCGCCGATCAACCGCCCCAGTCGCCCCAGGAGTGGGTCGCCCGCCGGCACTGGGGTCACATCGAACGGCGTGCCATGACAGGGCTCCAGCGAGACCCGACCGCCCAACGCCGACCTGGCGCGGAGTGCCTGCTCTTCGTTCGCCAGGACCCGAGCGCGCCAGGCATCAGCCGCCCTACCCACGGCCCGCCCCCTTGGACTGCATCGCAGACCGCCGCGACCTTCGCCAGAGCACGATGGCGGCCGTCAACGCCAGGAGCCACGCCGGCCACGCCGTCTCCCGCCACGCCGGCGCATCCGTACGCCGTGGGAAGAACGGGCCTCGGGGCTGTGCGCTGGAGTCCATCTCGTCGCCTCCTATCCGTGTTGTGGCCGCCTCGGCGCGGCCGACTACAGATTCAGGCTACGCTCGTGGCACGGTAGCGAGACTCGGCCGGACGGGTGATCCAGCATCCGCCGAACGGGTGATCTTTGGGGGGGGCGGCGGCTACAGGCTCAGTCGACGAGGCCCAGGGATCGCCCGCGCGCCACCGCCCGAGCCCGCGATCCCACGCCCAGCTTGCCATAGAGATTGCTGAGGTGCGTCTTGACCGTGCTCGGGCTGATCACGAGCCGCTCCGCGATCTCGACGTTGGACGTGCCCTCGGCCAGTAGGCGAAGCACTTCGATCTCGCGAGCGCTGAGCGGCTCCGCCGGACCGGTACAGGCCGCGGTGGGCGGGGTATCCGGCTGCCCGAGCAAGCTGAGTATCGCCGCGGTCGTCTCGTCCGATTGCCCCAGGAACGGTGCAACGGATTCGCCCTCGATCACCTTCAGCGTGGCGCCCGGGATCGCCGAAGCGAGCTCCGCGGCCTGGACCACGTCTGGCTCCGCAAGCTCTCGGCGCTGCAGCACCAGCGTCGGCACGCGGACCTGGGGCAGGAGCGCGTCGAATCGGGTCGCTGCGGCGTCCTGGTGGAATCGCGCCAGCACGGCGGGATCGAGTGTCTCGCCGAGCGCGGCGGTGAGATCGTTTGCCACCTCGCCGTGGCTCCAGCCGATCCTGTCGTGGGTGAGCGTCTGCAGGAAGAGGCGCGCGTCGGTCTGCGCGAGTGCGTGCATGGCGGTCGAGCGCGGCTGCGCCAACACCGCCGTACCAGGACCGGGGCAGCACCAGAGGATGAGGTGAGATACGCGCTGGGGGCGGTGCACCGCTGCGGCGATCGCCCACGGGCCCGCGTACCGCGGAGCGAACAACGCGATGGGCCCCGTAGATACCGCCTCCATCACAGAGCAGATATCGTCGCGCTGGGTATGCAGTCTGAAGTCGGCCGTCCCGCCCGCGGAGAGCCCGGTCCCGCGAGCGTCGTAGCGGATCACCGTGAGCCGCTCAGCAAGCCGTTCGTACCAGCGCCGCCAGGCGGGCACGCTCCATTCGGTTTGTATGGTTGCCCACGGACCGCCAGGCACTATTACCAGCGGCGGACCGCTGCCGAGCGCGGTCCACGCGAGCCGCGAGCCGTCTACGGAACGGGCGAAACGGACTGGTGGAGCGTTCACCACAGTCGAAATCGTAACCGGCAGCCGAGATCCCGGCGAGCGACCGGTCCAGCGGATTCCCGCGAGCATCGAGACCGAACGTGCCGGCTCGCCAGAAGCGCCGCGCTCGTGGCCCTGGAACGCACCGTCGCCATGCGCGTCCAACCCGCCAACTACTCCGTCTACCCGTCCCGAAGGGCGACTGCTACGGCATCTAGGTGACCGGGCGGGCAGTGGCCGACTTCGAGGCGCGTGAGCCACACGGCGTCACGTCCTCCGTTGAGTTCACCTGTCGCATCGTCGCCCGCCGCCGCGACAGCGCCCATCTGGCCCCGCTGCCCGCGCTCGCGCCGTTTCCTGCAGCCGAGCCCACCTAGATCGGCGATGCAGACCCGCGCTCGCCCACGGGCCACGAGCCAACAGACCTCGCACACCGGGCGCCGCTGGGCGTCGCGGCTGACCGTTGACACGGGTTGCGGGGTGTCTACCCGCTCCAATCCTTCTGATCCGCGGCGCCGCTCATTGACCATCCTCGTACAGAGCGCTAAGCTTCGGGTATGGCCTTGACAGCGAAAGAGGTGACTCAGATCGCGATGAACCTGCCCAGTGAGGACCGTGCTCGTCTGGCGCAGGAACTGCTCGCGTCGCTCCAAGATCCCGCGGAAGTAGACGTCCAAGCGGCGTGGGACGCGGAGATCAGGCGACGCCTATCTGAGATCGAGAGCGGTACGGCGGAGCTCGCGCCCGCGGAGGAAGTGTTTGCCGAGATTCGTCGCCTCCTGGCGTGAGGACGGCGCGCTTTCACGGCGACGCGCGCGGTGAGCTCGTCAACCAGATCCGGTACTACGCCTCGATCAGCAATCTTCTTGGAGAGCGCTTCGCGAAGGAAGTCGAAGACGCGATCGCGCTCGCCACCGAGTTCCCCGAAGTCGGCTCGCCGCACAGTTTCGGCACCCGACGCGTATTCCCGAAGCGGTTTCCGTTTTCAGTTGTCTACGCAGTGATCCAGACCGAAATCGTGATTCTCGCGATCGCACCTGCAAAGCGGAAGCCCGGCTACTGGCGCCACCGGGTGGCTGATTTTCCGTAGCGCCACGCCGGGGATCCTCGCCATCGAAGAGCTCAGGTACCGGCGCGCCGTCGGAGCCGGCCCCGATCGGAACTGTGCCGAATTCATTTTCACAGGCACGCCGTCACATGCCATCGTCATCCACCGCTTCAGCGACTGCGCAGTACTCGCGCAAGGACCGCGGCGCAGGCGTCGGACGCGGCACGACGAGCACAGTACACCGCACCGCGGAAACTATCATCAAAGGTCATAGAAGTACGCCCGCAAGGAGGGGTCGATGGCCTGCGCGGCCGCCAGCAGATCAGGTCGCCGTCGGTCCATCTCGTGGCGCGCACGGTCGCTGAACGTGTGCATCACGCAGTCACGCGTCCGGCAGCCACACGGACGGATTTCGCGATTCTTGACGAGGTCGTCGTACGCGGCTCTGAGTGCCACCAGGCTTTGAACGTAACTACTCAGCTGGCGTATGCAGCGGCCAGTGGCGAGGGACCGGAGAGCATGCGGATCGCGGCGTAGAGATTGTGGCCCTGTTTGCGCGCGGTCTGCAGGACGCTGGTGAGAATCGCGGAGGTCTGGCTGCCCCACTCCGACCGATACCCTCCGGTCACTTTGCGGTGGATCACGCTGTTGCGCAAGTCACGCTCGGAGGCATTGTTGGTCGGCTCTACCCCGTCACGCTCCAAGAACACAAAGAGCTCGGACCACAACCGCTGGTAGCGTTGCTGCAGTCGCCGGGCCATGCCCTTGCCCAGCGGTGGCCCTTTGATCAACCGCTCCGCGGCGTTGACAATCCGGACCCTCCGTCGTTGGAAGCTCTCCGCACTGATCTCGCCACGCTCAGCGTGCAGCCGCATCCCGCGCCCGAACACGTGCCGCAACTCCTGCGCCCACCACGCCGCGTCCGGCTCAAGCTCCGCGGCTCGCGTCAGTTCCCGCAACTGATGTGCCAGGCACAACTGCCCGGCCTTGGCCGGTGCTCGCAGCTGCGGCGCGTAGGCATCCGATTGCCATACGTCTGGTACCGCACCGTCCAGGAAATCATTAATGACCGATCCACTCCGCGTCCGCGCGATGACGTGGTAGCTGGCGGTTGGAGTTTGGAAGTTCCAGTGCCACCAGGTGCGGCCAGCCACCCGGGCACCCGTCTCATCCGAGCCGATCACCGGACTCGCCCGCACTGCCTCTCTGATCTCCTGGTAGCGGGTCTCACCTCGCTCGCCGAGCCGCTGCAGCACGTTGGCCACCGCCCCCTCGCTGAGCTGGATCCCGAACAGATCCCGGCATAGCTCCACCAGGCGCTCGAACGAGACGTGGTGGCGCTCGTGCAGATAGGCAATCGCGGTTTCGAGCTCCGGACCGAACGTCCGCGTCGACTCCAGACCCGCGGGATGCTCCGCCACCGTGACCAGGCCGCACTCAGTGCAGCATGCCTGGTAGACCCAGGACTCCACGACCACCGCGCGGGCCGGAATCACGTCGATCACCTGGCTGCGACGCACCCGCCGCTGGCCCGTGGCATCGAGCGCGTGACCACAGCCACGGCACGTGGTAGCGTGGCAGCGGACCACAACGTCTGGCGGTTGGCGCAGGCGCGAGTGGCCCTGGTGACCGCGCTTGGGTCCGTGCTTGCGGGCTCGGCGCTCCGCGCGGTTGGGCTTGAAAGCAGCCGATGGTGGGAGGCTAGAGTTGTCGGGAGTGGTGGGCGGACGGGTGAGCTCGTCGATCCTGGCCTCGAGCTCAGCGACGCGAGCGGAGAGCTGGACGACGAGTGCCTCGAGCCTGGCGATGGTCTCGCGCTGGACGAGGATGATATCGACGAGCTGTTCTTTGGGGAGCGCGAGCAGTGCGGCCCGATCATCCATGCCGCCAGGGTAGCGAATCAGGTCGTCGAGCGGTGCACTTCCGTCAAGTTCGTGTCATGTCTGTGACGCCGCCCGGATGTGGGTAGGTGAGTAATTACCTTTGAACCATATTCTCGAGCACTTCGCGTACGGTTGGACCGCGGACGTCGGACTTGGACCCCAGCCGGGTTCATCCCCGTGTTGATCACCGCTATCGTCTCGGCGATGGCGTCGCGAGATGGCGGTAACGAGCTCTCATGGTGAAACGGAGTCCGAAAGGCGGGCCGGTCGAGCGCAGCAACGAGGTCCCTGGCAATGTCCAGGTCTGACGAGGGCAGGTTCTTAGCAACGTAGCGGTCTAGCTGAGCTCAATAGCCTTTGACCACCTCAACCATGATGCCTTTGGACTGACTTGTCTGCGAGTCGTACACGTCGTGGTGGTGAAGGCACAGGAAGACGAGATTGTCGCGCGCGGGGCTCGGGGCATCTCGATCGATGTGCGCGATCTGGCCTCGCTTTTGCGCGGTGTCCGCGGAAAGTCCGAAGCAGACACAACACCGGCGCCTCGATGCCATGAGTACATCGGCGATGACGTCGGCCGGTCCTGTCGCTCGCACTGCCAATCCGTCTCCTCCGAGTCGTCAACGCAACTCGTCTCTCCTAGACGCGGGGCCAGCACTCCGGGATGGTATCCCCAGGAGGTCTTCACGAAGGCCATTGCGCACAGGGCGTCGACGCGACGCGCCCCGGCACCGCGATGCGGCTAGTGGAGACGTAGCACCGCAAACACCTCGTCCACCGTGAATCGGCAGCCAGGCAGGTACCTGCGGAGATCGAGGACGCTGGCTCTCGTCAGCGGACCGGTCGCGTCGGCCGCGCTGGATCCAGTGATCAAGTAGGCCGCGTGCTCGCTGGGATCGACAAGTATCGCCGCGCCGACCCCTTCGCCAATGAACCATCGGCAGCGCTCTAGCATCGCGCCGAGGGCTTGACGCCGGCCGTCGTGGTCGTGGTCGTGGTCTTGGTCTTGGTCTTGGTCTTGGTCTTGGTTGGAGCCTACCCCGCCAGCGCCTTCGCCGCCGCCACGATGTGCTTCGCGCTGATCCCGCAATCGTCCAGAAGCTCCGTCGGTGAGCCAGAGCCCGGGATCTTCTTCACGGCTACCTGGCTGACCTTCACGCCGCTCGCGCCACTCGCCGCCAGCGACTCCAGAACCGCCGCGCCAAGGCCGCCCTCCGGCCAGTGGTCCTCAGCCACCACGATGCCCCCGGTCTGGCGGGCAGCCTCAGCCAGCGTGGCGCCATCGATCGGCTTCACGGAGTACAGATCGATCACCCGGGCGGCGATTCCCGCGCTCGCGAGCTCTTCCTGAGCCTTCAGTGCCTCGTGCAGCGTGATTCCGGCCCCCACCAGCGTCACCGCGTCGTTGGCCGATCGCTTCAGCACCCGGCTGCCACCAATGGGAAACTGCTCATCCGGCCCGTAGATCACCGCGGTCGCGGCGCGCGTCGTGCGCATGTAAGAGATGCCCGGCAGGTCCGCCATGGCCTCCACCAACCGAGCCGTCTGGTTGGCATCGCTGGGGTACAGCACGGTACTGCTCCCCACGGCCCGCATCATCGCCAGGTCCTCCAGCGCCATCTGGGACGGACCGTCCTCACCGATAGACACGCCCGCGTGGGAGCCGCAGAGGCGGATGTTCGCGCGCGAGACCGCCGCCATCCGAATGAAGTCGTACGCCCGGGCCAGGAACGCGGCAAACGTGGCCGCGAACGCCGTGTACTTACGGACTCCCATGCCTATCGCGGTGGCCAACATCTGCTGCTCCGCGATGTACATCTGGAAGTGGCGCTCCGGGTAGGCTTTGCCAAAGGTCTCGGTGAAGGTGGAGTTGCCCACCTCCGCATCCACCGCCACCACGTCCTGCCGCACCGCGCCAACGGCCTTCAGTGCGTCGCCATACGCCTGTCGCGTCGCCATCCGCGCGCCCAGCTCGTACTTCGGCAACGGGGCTGGCTGCACGGTGGCCGGCTCGGCCACGCTCGCCGCCGGCGGCGCCGCCACCTGCACCTTGATGTCACGAATGCCGCCAAGCTCCTCCAGCGCGGCCACCGCCTGGTCCTTGCTCAGCGCTTTGCCGTGCCAGTCTGGCTTGTCCGCCACCTGACTGAAGCCGCTGCCCTTCACGGTCCGCGCCACGATCATCGTGGGCACGTCGCCAGACGCGGCCGCGACGGCTTGCTTGTACGCCGCGTCGATCTGGGCTACGTCGTGCCCGTCGATCTCGATGGCATTCCAGCCAAAGGCGCGGGCCCGCGCCGCGTACGTCGCCGTGTCCCACTCCAGCGAGGTCGGCCCACGCTGGCCCAGGCGGTTCACGTCGATGATGCCGATGAGGTTGCCCAGTTTGGAGTCTGACGCCCTGGCCAGCGCCTCCCATACCGAGCCCTCGGCCATCTCGCTGTCGCCCAGCATCACCCACACCCGGAAAGGCGCTTTGTCCAGGTAGCGCCCTGCCAGCGCCACGCCGACGCCAATGGGCAGGCCCTGGCCAAGCGAGCCCGTGGCCACGTCCACCCAGGGCAGCACCGGCGTGGGATGCCCCTCAATGCGGCTGCCCAGCTTGCGGAGCGACATCATCTCCTGCTCGGTGATCGCGCCAGCCGCGCGGTACATCGCGTACAGCAGCGGAGCGGCGTGACCCTTGGAGAGGATGAAATGGTCATTGTTGGGATGCTCAGGCTTGCCAAAGTCGTAGCGGAGATGCGATGCCAGCAGCACCGCCGCCAGATCCGCGCCAGACATCGAGGACGTGGGGTGGCCCGAGCCGGCCTCCGTGGTGGCCCGGATGCTGTCCACCCGGAGCTGCTGGGCGAGCTCTTTCCACTGCTGTGTCTGTGCGCCGGTGGCGGACGCTTCGGCCATCTCGTCTCCCACGCTCACGGAGACCGCCCGTGAGCCGTTATCATCGTCGGCGAATTATGCCAGGGTGTACCGTCGCGTGCTGGCCTCTCCTATCTGGAGCCGCGCGCGCCGCCGCGAAACAGATTCGGAGGGACGCAGATGGGACAGAGTGGTAACCCGTTGGTCGCCCTGCACGGGCAGGGCCAGAGCGTGTGGCTGGACTTCATCCGCCGCCAGGCGCTCACGTCAGGTGAGGTAGCAGGCCTGATCCGCGACGACGGCCTGCGCGGCATGACCGCGAATCCCAGCATTTTTGACGCAGCCATCTCCAAGGGCGGCGAGTACGACGAGGCCATCACCAAACTGGCCAAGACCGGCGCCACACCGCTCAGCATCTACGAGACGCTGGCCGTGGAAGACATCCAGATGGCGTGCGACCAGTTCCGCGAGTTGTACGACCGCGAAGACGGTGCGGATGGATTCGTCTCCCTGGAGGTCGCCCCCTCGCTCGCCCACGACACCCAGGGCACCCTCGAGGAGGCCCGCCGGCTCTGGAAGTGGGTGGACCGACCCAACCTCATGATCAAGATCCCCGGCACGGAGGCCGGCGCGCCCGCCATCGAGCAGGCGCTCTTCGAGGGGATCAACGTCAACGTGACGCTGCTGTTCGCGCTGCGCAACTACGAGCGCGTGGCCTGGGCTTACGTCGGCGCCCTGGAGCGCCGCGCCACCCTGGGCCAGCCGCTGGGTCGCATCGCCTCCGTGGCCAGCTTCTTCGTGAGCCGCGTGGACGTACTGCTGGATCCCCAGCTCGAGGCGCGCGCAGCCGTCGCCACCGATTCCGCCGAGCGCGCAAAGCTCGAGAGCCTGGTGGGCAAGATCGCCATCGCCAATGCCAAGCTCGCCTACGAGAGCTTCGGCAAGATCTTCGGCAGCGCCCGCTTCGCCGCGCTCAAGGCAAAGGGCGCTCGTGTCCAGCGCCCCCTCTGGGCCAGCACCAGCGTGAAGAACCCCAAGTACCCAGACCTGCTCTACGCGGATGCGCTGATCGGCCCGGACACCGTGGACACACTCCCGCGTGAGACCGTGGACGCGTTCCGCGATCACGGCAACGTCGCGCGTACGGTGGATCAGGACTACGCCGGCTGCCACGCCGCCCTCAAGACCCTGGCCGACCTGGGCTTTGACTATGACGCTATGACCAAACAGCTCGAGGACGAGGGCGTGGTCAAGTTCCAGCAGTCATTCGACCAGCTTCTGGCCAGCATCGAGAAGAAGGCCGGCTCCATGGCCGGCACCCGCGCGTAGGAGCGTCTAGATGGGATCGCAAGTCGGCCTGATCGGCCTGGCCGTGATGGGCCAGAACCTGGCCCTGAACATTGAGAGCCGTGGTTTCCCCATCGCAGTGTTCAACCGCACCGCCAAGCGGACAGAGGACTACATGGCCGGGCCGGCGGCCGGCAAGCAGGTCACCCCCACCTATTCCATTCAGGACTTCGTCAAGTCCATTGATCGGCCCCGGCGGATCATCATCATGGTCCAGGCCGGCCCGGCCGTGGACGAGCAGATCGCCGCCCTCACGCCCTACCTGGATGAAGGCGACATGGTCATCGACGCGGGCAACTCCCTCTTCCGCGACACGGAGCGACGGGCCGCCGCGCACGAAGGCTCCAAGGTCCGGTTTGTGGGTATGGGCGTCAGCGGCGGCGAGGAAGGCGCGCTCAAGGGTCCCAGCATCATGCCCGGGGGCTCCCCTGAGTCGTACAAACACCTTGCCCCGATCCTGGAGGCCATCTCCGCCAAGAGCTCATACGGCAACTGCGTGAGCCACATCGGCCCGCGCGGTGCCGGCCACTACGTGAAGATGGTGCATAACGCCATCGAGTACGGCGATATGCAGCTCATCGCGGAGACGTACGACATCATGCGCCACGGTCTGGGCCTGGGCGCGGGCGAGATGAGCGAGATCTTCGGCCGCTGGAACGGCGGCGACCTCAGCTCGTACCTGATCGAGGTGACCCGCGACACCCTGTCCTACGTGGACAAGGACACCGGCAAGCCGCTGGTGGACCTGATCCTGGACAAGGCTGGCCAGAAGGGCACCGGCCGCTGGACCAGCATCAACGCCCTGGAGCTCGGCACGCCCATTCCCACCATCGACGCGGCCGTCTGGGCCCGCACCATCTCTTCCTTCAAGGACGCCCGCGTGTCCGCCTCCAGCGTGCTGCACGGCCCGAAAGGCGCGACCCCGTCGCTGGACAAGGCGCACCTGCTCGCCCAGCTCGAGAAGGCGCTCTACGTGGCCAAGGTCAGCAGCTACGCCCAGGGCATGGCCCTGCTGCTCGTGGCCTCCGGTGAGTACGACTACGGACTGAACCTGGCGGAGATTGCCCGCATCTGGACCGGTGGCTGCATCATCCGCGCCAACCTGCTGGGCTCCATCCAGGAGGCGTTCCACGCCAACCCCGGCCTCAGCAACCTGATGCTGGCACCGGAGTTCTCCGGCCTGGTGAACGAGCGCATGAGCGCCCTGCGTGAGGTCGTCGGCGTCGCCCGCCAGATGGGCGTGCCCTGCCCGGCCATGAGCGCGGCGCTGGACTACTTCGACAGCTTCCGCCAGGCCCACCTGCCGCAGAACCTCACCCAGGCCCAGCGCGACTACTTCGGCGCACACACGTACGAGCGAGTGGACAAGCCCGGCATCTTCCACACCGAATGGGGCGGCACCGCCCGATAATCGCCTCGCACCCCATCCGCGGCAATCCGTCGCGGATGGGGCGTCCCCCACCGGGTGTCGTTGGGACAGCCACCCCATTTTCGCCGTCTGCTTTCAGTCAGCCGTCATCCAACCTTTCATTTAGCCGGCCCCCAACCTTTCATTTAGCCGGCCCCCAACCTTTCATTTAGCCGGGCTCCAACCTTTCATTTAGCCGAACCTCTAACCTACACTTAGCCGCTATGATCCCGGCCGCCCAGTTCCCAAGATTTGCCCGCCACCGGCTGATCGAGGCACTGGCAGACACGCCCGTGGTCCTCATCCACGGGCCCAGGCAATGCGGCAAGACCACCCTCGCGCGCACTGCGGGCGACGCGGCCGGCTACGCCTACGTTACCTTCGACGATGCCGTCACCCTGGCCGCCGCCCGCGCTGATCCAACCGGATTCGCCACCGCGCTGCCTGCCCGCGCAGTGTTGGACGAGGTTCAGCGAGTACCTGAGCTGTTTCGGGTCATCAAACTCCTGGTGGACCGCGATCGTCAGCCCGGTCGCTTCATCCTGACCGGGTCGGCAAACGTCATGTTCGTTCCTGGGCTCGCGGACTCGTTGGCCGGCCGAATGGAGACGATACGCCTCCACCCCCTGGCCCAGGCTGAGATCGCGCAGGTGAGCCCCCGATTCCTCAACCGACTCCTTGGCGCCGGGTTCGAAATTCGACGATCGGACCAGCTTCGGGAGGAGCTGCTCGACCGAGTCCTCAACGGAGGTTTTCCCGCGGCGCTCGCACGGGCCACGGCTCGGCGACGAGCGGCCTGGCATCGGGAGTACATTGACGCCATCGTCCAGAGGGACGTGCGGGAGCTGGCCCAGATCAGATCGCTCGAAGCACTGCCCCACCTGCTCCACGCCGCCGCCGGCCAGACTGCGCGACTCTTCGACCTCGCAACGCTTGTCGCACCATTTCAGCTCAGCAGGCCGACCATCAGGGACTATGCAATTCTGCTGGAACGCCTCTTCCTGCTGGACCGCCTGCCACCCTGGCACAGAAACCATCTGAAGCGGCTCGTGACCACGCCCAAGCTGCACATTGGCGACACCGGCCTCGCATCCGCCCTGCTCGGCACAACCGTCCGCGGACTGGCAGAAGACCGTCCGCTGCTCGGCCAGCTTGCAGAGACCTTCGTCTTCCAGGAGCTACGGCGGCTCGCCACCGCTCATGAGGAGCCCATCGACTTCTACCACCTGCGCGACCGCGACGGGCTGGAAGTGGACGTCGTGCTGCAGAGCGCCGGCCGCGTTGCCGGCGTGGACGTGAAAGTGTCCGCCACGGTGACACCCAGTGACTTCCGCGGCCTGCGCAGCCTGAGCCGAGCGGCCGGACCCGCGTTTGTCGCCGGCGTCGTGCTCTACGATGGAGAGGTGACCGCGCCGTTCGGCGAGCGACTCTACGCCGTGCCGATCCGTGCCCTCTGGGAAGACGGCTAAGCTAGTCCTGCCCGCGGGCGACGTCTACGCCATCCTGGGCCCCACCGCCGCCAGGTGCTCCGCCAGCCGCTCCAGCATGGGGAACAAGCGCGGCGGGTCCGCCACCGCGTGCGGCGTCACGCCCTGCGCCTCCAACGCGGCGGCGGTGCTCGGCCCCACGGCCGCCACCGCGATGCCTGGCCGCTTCAAGTCCACCCGCAGCAGATCTGCCCGCTCGTGCGCCTCCGCGATCAGGAAGAGGTGCGACGCCGCCGGCGGACTCGTGAACGTCACCGCGTCCAGCTCGCCCGCCGCGATCCGATCCAGCAACGCCAGCACCGGCGCCTCATCATCCGGCAGTCGGTAGCGGTAGAGCGGAATCGTGCCTGTCTCTGCCCCGTGCGCCGTCAGCACCGCGCACAGCTCCGCCGCGGGCGCGCCGTACGCCTGTACGAACACCTGCTTCCCCCGCAGGTTCCGCCCAGCCCGAGTCCACGCCTCCAGCTCGGCGATGACCCCGCCCGTCGTCGCCTCCGCCGGGATCAGGTCAGGATATCGGCCAAACGTCCGCAGCGCCGCCACGCACTTGTAGCCCCGCGCCAGCACGGTGACCGACCGCAGCCCCTGCTCCAGGTCGCTCCGTCGCCCAAGCTCGGTTGCCGCGGCCACCAGTGCACGCGTCCCCACGCCCGTGAGCAGGATCACCATGCTCACGTCGCCCGCCGCCAGTGCATCCAAGAACTCGCCCACTGCCGTGCGCTGCTGCTCCGCGTCCGCGGACTCCGTGGCCAGCGTGGGCGCAATCACCGGCTCGCCGCCCAGCCTTCGGATCTGTTCTGCCTGGGCATCCGCCGATCGGGCAGCCGTGACGCCTATGACGAACCCGCTCAGGTCAAACCGCCCGTCTCCCATCACGCCGGCACCTCCACCGCGCGGAGCAGCACCCCGGCCGGGAGCCTCTCCGCGATCAACGTGCCCAGTTGATCCAGCCCCAGCCGGTCAACCACGTCGCCCATCGTCTCGGCTTCCCGGCGCGCCTCGCCAAAGACCATCATCGCCGCCTCCACCGCGGCCGCGGCGTGCTCCTCGCGGACCCTGCCCACCGCCTGGCCAAGCCGCGCCCCAACGCCCGTGGCCCCACCCAGCATCAGCTCGTAACCCGGCCCAACCTGGCCGCCCGTCTTCAAGCGTAGCCCGCTCAACCCGATCTCGCTGATCCAGTGCTGCGCGCACGAGTTCGGGCAGGCGGACAGATTCACCCGTAGCTGCTCCGAGGAAGGCGGCACCGCCTCTTCCAGCCGCTCAATGAGCTGCGCGGCCACCGTCTGCGTGCTGGTCAGCCCAATCGGGCAGTACTCCGCGCCCACACACGGTGCCACGTCTACCACGCGGCCCGTGTCGCCAAGGCGCATTCCGTGACTCTGCAGCACGCCCACCGCTGCTTCCACTGAGTCGCCAGGCACCCACCGCAGCTCCAGATTCTGCCGCTTCGTTAGATACACCCGCGCATCGCTCAGCTCACGGCTCGCCGCCGTTGCCGCGCGCAGATGCCCCGCGCGGACCTCCCCCATGGGCACCCTGATCTCCACCCGGTAGTAACCAGGCCGCCGCGGCATCGCCGCCGCGCCATGGGGCAGATGCTCGCCCTCGAACGCCGATGGAGATGGACGACTGGTCGTATCCGCGGCGTCCAGCGCGGCCGTAATCCCGGCCCGTCGCCACTCCACGATCGCGTCGTTAGGCGTCAGGCCGCCCCACGCCGCGCGCTCTTGCACCAGATTGGCCGTGAACTGTTCATCCAGCCAGCCAATCCCCCGGTCCCGCAGCATGAACTTCAGCTTGGACCGCGCGCGCATCTTCCGCTCGCCGTGGTCTATGAGGATCCTGAGCACGGCCCGGATGGCTGGAATCGTGTCCTCCAGCGGCATCCACGTCCGAAGCTGCTCCGCCAGCATGGGGTGCTGTCCGCCCTGGCCGCCACCGACCCACAACGCGAAGCCGGGCCGGCCGCGCTCATCGAGTGCACCCACCAGACCCACGTCGTTCAGCCGGGCCTCCTCCGCGCAGTCCGCGCAGTCCGCCAGGTACACGTTCACCTTGCGCGGTAGGTGATGGTCGAAGTACTCGGCCTCCGCCCGTACGTGCGCCGCCACCAGGGCCGTCCACGGCCGCACGTCCACGCACTGAGTCTGGCAAAAGCCTGAGCACTCACACGCCGCGATGTTGCGGATCGTGTCGCCACAGGCAGAGCGCGCGGTCAGCCCGCATCGCTCCAGCTCCTCCAGGACCGCCGGCCCATCCTCCGCGCGCACCATGTGCAGCTCAAAATTCTGCCGCGTGGAAAGATGCACCCAGCCACGCGCGTAGCGGTCAGCCAGTTCAGCCACCCGGTCTACCTGCGCGGCCGTGGCAGCACCCCCCGGCACGCGGATGCGCACCATGAAGTCCTGCTCATCCTTGCGGGGGCTGCACAGCCCAAACGTCTTCAGGCGGTAGAAATCATCCGCCTCGATCTCGCCAAATCCCCCTCCCGTCACCCCCCGCAGGTCCAGCGCGAGGCCCTCGGTCTTGATCTGCTCGATGGTCTTAGGCATGGACGGGACTCCTTGTCGGCATGATCGTGGGTGTGTCATCGGCCGCCGGTGCGTCCTCGGGCAGGGTGGACGGCGGGGGCGCCGCTACGTGCTCAGATCGCTGCGCTATCGAGCGCTTTCCGCCAGGCCCAGGGCACTTCCGCAGGGCCACGGCGGCCAGCTTCAACTCCGGTTGCTTGGAAACCGGATCCCATGCGCGCGTCGTCACCGCGTTGAGCGGTCCGCCATCGTGCCAGTGCGCGCCCCAGTGGAACGGTGCGAAGAGCGTGCCCTCCGGAACGTCCGCGGTCACTCGGGCGCGCAGCCGCACGGCGCCGCGCCCGGGCGCCTCGATTTCGAGCCACTCGCGCTCAACCACGCCCAACCGTGCAGCGTCGGTCGGATTCAGCGCCAGGTACGGCTCCGGACAAGAGCGCAAAAGCTGGAGGATCTTCCCCGTCCTCGTCATCGTGTGCCACTGGTCCGGCTCCCGACCGGTCGTGAGGCTGAACGGGGCCGCCGAGGACGCGCGGTCCGCGGTCGGGCGAATCTGGGGCGCAAAGAACCTCGCGCGCCCATCGGCCGTAGCGAATCGACCGTTCGTGTACAGCCGCGCTGTACCGCCAGACGAGCCCGCCGGGCACGGCCACTGTGTGGGCCCCTCGCTCCTCAACCGCTCGTAAGAAAGCCCGCCAATGTCCATATCGGTCCCGATGGTGCACGCCCGGTAGTCGTCAAATACCTCCTGGGCGGTCCGGTAGTTGAAGCCCTCCGAGTACCCCATCCGATTCGCCAGCTCGGCAAAGATCTGCCAGTCCGGCCGCGCCACACCCGGCCTGGCGCCCACCGCCGGCAGATACGCGATCCGTCGCTCAGACGTGGTGGCCGTTCCCTCCTTCTCAGACCACTGCGCCGCCGGCAGCGCCAGATGCGCCAGGTCCGTGGTCTCGGTGGGAAAGTACGCGTCCTGCACCACCACGAGCTCCGCCCGCAGCAAGCCCTCGCGAACCAGTTTCAGGTCCGGCAGCGAGACCGCGGGATTCGTGGCCGCAACCCAGATCGCCTTGACCCTGCCCTCGGCCGCGGCCTCAAACGTCTCAATGGCGGTCAGCCCCGGTCGCGGGCACATCTGGTCCGCCGGCACCCGCCAGTGCCGCGCCATTTCCGCCCGGTGCTGTGGGTTGTCAACTGCTCGGTGGCCGGGCAGGAGCGCCGCCAGTCCACCAACCTCTCGGCCGCCCATCGCGTTCGGCTGGCCGGTCAGCGAGAACGGTCCGCAGCCCGGCTTCCCGATCTTCCCTGTCGCAAGGTGCAGCGCAATCACCATGAGCGACTTGTCCACGCCAGACGTGGTCTGATTGAGCCCCATGGACCACAGCGACAGGGAACGCTTCGCTCGGCCGAAGGCACTGGCCGCCCGCTCGATCTGCTCCGGCGGTATCCCACACTGCGCCGCTGCTACCGCCGGCGTCCAATCCCGCGCCGCGTCGCGTAGCGCGTCCCAGCCCACCGTGTGAGCGGCGACGAACGCGTCATCCGTCAGGCCATCGCGGATCAGCACGTGCAACATCCCGTACAGCAGGGCCAGATCCCCACCGGGGCGGACCTGCAGATACAGGTCAGAGTCCTTCGCCGTTGCCGTCCGTCGCGGGTCCACCGCGATGAGCGTCACACCCGCCGGGTCAGACTCTTTGCGCTTCAGCGCTCGCTTGAACAGCACCGGGTGGCAGTCCGCCGCGTTCGAGCCAATAAACAGGAAGCAGTCGGCAAGATCCAGGTCCTCGTACGTACACGGCGGGCCATCCTGCCCCAGCGCCATCTTGTAGGCAGACACCGCGCTGGCCATGCACAGGCGAGAGTTGGAATCCACGTTGTTGGTGCCAATGAACCCCTTGGCCAGCTTGTTGACCACGTAGTAGTCCTCGGTCAGAAGCTGGCCGGAGATGTAGAAGGCCGCGGCGTCCGGCCCGTGCTCGTCCACAATGCGACGCATTCCCGCCGCCGCCCAGCGCATGGCCGCATCCCACGACGTCGGCCGAAACGGGGCCGACCGGTCAGGTCGGAACTGCGGACGCAGCGCGCGATCGGGAGCAATGAGGGAAGGCGGCAGGTACACCGCCTTCCGACACACCATCCCGCGGCTGCCCGGGTGCGACTCGTCACCACGCACTCTCGTCACGTGCCCGCCAGACACCTCCACGGAAAGCCCGCAGCCCACGCCGCAGTAGGGGCACACGGTCTTGTGGACCATCGGAAGCTCGGCCGGGACCTGACGTCCCGGCCGAATCGGTCGCGGGCTCACGAACGAACCGGTACCGGCTCTGGCTGCAGCGCCTCCACAGGTGCCGGGAGAAGCTGAATAGTCCACGAGTGCCGCCAGCCATCGCCCATGCGCACCAGGAGCTGCAGTACGCACAGGCCCAGCACCGCGATCACGGCCAGCAGCGCAAACCCAGACCCAAATGAGCCGCTAGCCTGCTTCACGTTCCCCAGTAGCAGCGGCAGCAGGAATCCGCCCAGGCCCCCCACGGCGCCCACCACGCCCGTCGCCACGCCAATCTCCGCGCGGAATCGCCGCGGCACAAGCTGAAAGACCGCCCCATTTCCCAGACCCAGGCAGGCCATCCCCAGTACCAGCGCGCCCACCATGATCGAGAGCACCGGAAGCGTCGAAGCGAACCCGTACACCGCGGCGATGCCCACAAGCAGGAACGTCAACAGACGTGAGCCGCCCACCTTGTCCGCCACGTAGCCGCCGATTGGCCTGATGCCGCTGCCAACAAACGCGGCCAGCGCCGTGAGCGAGCCCGCCATCGTGGGCGTGACCGCGTATTGATCCCGGAGGAACAGCGGCAGAAAGCTGCCCAGCCCCACGTAGCCGCCGAAGGTGATGCTGTAGAGCAAGCAGAACCACCACATGTCACGGTGCTTGAGCGACTGCAGGTACCGGCTCAGCGGCTGCCCCATGGTCCTGGCGGGGCTCTCGCGGGCCATCAGCCAGAACGCCACGAGCACCAGCCCCAGCGGGATCATGGCCAGACCCAGCACGTTGTGCCAGCCAACGCGATCTGCCAGAGCCGGTGCAATCAGGTTCGCGATCGCCGTGCCACTGTTCCCAGCCGCGGCCACGCCCATGGCCAGACCCTGCCGCTCCGGCGGGTACCACCGGCTGGCCAGTGGCAGCGCCACGGCAAACGAGGCGCCCGCCACACCCAGCATCAGGCCAATCGCGATCAATGAAGGCAGATCTCCGCCGGCCTGCCACCCGTAGGTGAGCGGGAGGAACAGGAACGCCAGCAGGCCCATGCCCACCTTCTTGGCGCCGATCCGGTCTCCCAGCAAGCCCAGCGGAACGCGAAACAGTGAGCCGCTGAGGATCGGGATGGCCACCATCAGGCCCTTTTCCGACGCGTTCAATCCGGCGCTCTCCGCTATGTAAATGCCCAACGCACCCAGCAGCACCCACAGCATGAAGCTGTAGTCAAAGTGCAGAAAGCTCGCGAGCAGTGTGGGCAGGTGTCCGTTGGGCGCGTGACTGTCTGGTTCAGTACGCGCGGCGACGGTCGCCATGGGTCTCCTCCTAGCTTGCCTGACTCAGCTCGCCGGCCGTCTCGGCCAGCGTGGCAATGGTCTCCGCGCCCTCAGGCGCGGCTCGGAGGCATAGCCCAAGCAGTCGGGCCGGTCCCTGGCCCGCGCCGGTCTTCGCGTCGTAGCGGTAGCGATGCCACGGGCAGACAACGTTGCCGCCCTCCACTCGTCCTTGCTCCAGCGGCGCGCCCATGTGCGGGCACGTCGCGGCGTATCGCCGCACGCCGTCCGAAAGCTCCACGTCAATCGCGGAGGGCCTGGCCGCGGAGCCCACGGGGGGTGCCGAATGATCGATCACGCGGATGGCTCCTTTCGTCTCACATCCTAGGACCCGGTTCGCACCAGCACATCGGGCACGGCGACCGGGCCTGGAGACCATCCAATTGGGCGCGGCGCCCAGTTTCTCCTGGGAGCCTCGTGTCAGGGACGCAGGTCCAGCAGATCGCGGACGCGCAGGGCAACCTCCAACGATAGCCGCGTCTCCGGCTCGTCCGGATCGGTCCCCGTCACGTCACGGATGCGCTGGAGCCGGTACATCAGCGAGTTTCGATGCAAGTGCAGCGCCCTGGCGGTCAGCGTGGGGCTGCCCCGGGCCGCGTAGTACGCCCGCAGCGTGCCCACCAGGTCCGTGTTGTTCTCCCCGTCGTACGCCTCCAGGGCGCCGAGCTGCACCACGCGGAACCCCTCCAGCGCGTCGGTGCCCACCAGCGGAGCCAGCAGACGGTGGATCCCCAGGTCGGCTATGTGCACGGCGCCGCCCCGACCAGGCATCCGCCTCCCCAGTGAAAGCGCCTGCTCAGCCTCCGCCAACCCCACACGGAACGCCGCCGGAGACGCACCGGCGTGGCCGACACCCACGCAGGGACTCCCCGCACCTCGCCCAAGCTCCCGGCTCAGCTCCTCCGCCAGGCTCCGCATGCGCACATCAGCCACCGAGCCCCCACCTCCGCCCTCCGGCAACGGGACCAGCAGCAACACCGCGTCGTCGCCCCCGCTGACCAGGGCACGCGACTCCGGCGCCACCCGCGCCAGCGCTGACGTGACCACGCCCACGTCAGCAGCGTCAACGGCTAGCGGCACGTGCAGACGGTCCAAGGCGTGACCCAGCCTTGCAGCGCGTTCCACAATCGCGGCATCGGGCGTGCCGCCCGCGCGGATCTCCGCCAGAAGCTCTAGTCGTAGCTGGTCCGCCGCGTCGATGGCCGCCCGCTCCCGCGCCAGCGCAATCGCGCAGGCGCTGGCGCCGCGTGAGACCGCCAGCACATCTGCCTCACGCGGCACGTCGGTCGCCCACAGCGCCAGCACGCCACCCAGTCGACCGCCGTGCACCAGAGGCGAGACCAGCAGCGCGCCGCCGCTTTCACCCAGCGCGATCGTGTGCACCGGCGGCTCGGCGGGAATCCGCCCCACCGCCCGCGACCAATCGGAAACCACGGAAGAGGCCCGCGCCAGCCCGTTCACCAGCCCGCACGTCGCGTCAGCCCGCGGCCGCAGCCGCGCATCCGCGATCAGGCACGGCCGCGAGGTTAGATCGCGCAGCCGCCCCAAGATTGCGTCCAGGCTGGCACCGTCCAGCGCCAGGCGCGTCAGGTCCGCGTGCAGCCGGTGCGCGGCGTTGTGGGCGTCATACCGTCGCTCCGTGAGGAAGCGGTTCACCGCGGCCTCCACGTCACGCAGTGAGAGACCCGCGGGCAGCTCGATCAGCGGCATCCCGGCCCGCGCCGCCGCCTCCTCCGCCGCCGCGTCGCACGGGCCTACGAACCCCACCGCCGCCACGCCGGCCTCCGCCAGACGTTCCAGGGCCCGGTCCACCCGCTCATTGGTCGCCGAGGGCAGCCCCGTCAGGCTGACCAGCGCAAGCTCGCCCCCACGCAGCACCGCCACACCTGGCCCCTTGAGCCGCACAGTCGTGGCCCACGTCACGTCGCGGCTCAGGTGGGCCGCGCCAGCTCGAACTACCGAGCCGGCGGGTAAACCCTCTGCGCAGATCTCGGCAACGGTCGGCACGCCACCCCTCTCACCCCCGGTAGCGGCCTTCTAGCTGCCACCGGGAATCACCCCATGGCAGTCCTCGCCAGGCTGGAACGGAGGCGATCCAGCGCGCTCCGCCCTCTTACAGTAACGCGGCCCCGCCTCGGGACCATTCGTGCGAGACGCCCGAACATTTCCCATCGCGCTTGGGCAATCCGCCCACCCGGACCGCGTAGCGCTGCGCGCGCACCGCCTCCACGCTCCTACGGGGCACGGGTTTCGGCCCCGCCGCTGAGGACCGTCCCGGTGCGGTGTGCCACCGCTGACGCGGTACAGTCTGAGACGACACACTCATGCAACACACTGGGGCAGCGCTCTGGACTCCCTGGCCGGACTGACCCGCGCGTGCAACCTCGGGGATTTCGGAGATCCCAAGATCCGCGCCGCCATTCGCGATGTGTTCGCCCACGAGATCGAGCGGTTCGGTCACTCCTTCCCCCATGGCTGCGAATACCGCAAGCACTGGGAGGTCGCTCTCGCCGCGCTGACAATGCGACGCGGCGGCGTGCTCCGGTCTGACGCCACCGTGCTCGGCGTTGGCGCGGGTAACGAGCCCACCGCCTTCTGGCTGACGAATCACGTTGCGCGCGTATTCGCCACCGACCTGTACGCCAGCCACAGCGGCTGGCAGGAATCCGCCAGCGCCACCATGCTAACCAACCCTGGGCGGTTCTGGCCGGGTCCCTGGAATGCGCGACGCCTGGTAGCGCAGCACATGAACGCCCTGGATCTCCAGTACGAGGATGAATCGTTCCACGCGATCTTCTCCTCCAGCTCGATCGAGCACTTCGGCACGCCTGCGGACGTCCGCAGGGCGCTGGCGGAGATGTACCGCGTGCTCGCCCCCGGCGGCGTACTCTCGATATCCACCGAGCTCCGGTTGGCGGGCCCTCCGCCGGGCGTGCCAGGAATCTTGATGTTCAGCCAGTCAGAGCTGAGTGACATCTTCACCGACGGTCTGGACTGGGATCCTGACCCATCGTGGGATCTCGCGATCTCGTCGGAGACCCTGGCTACCCAGCAGGAGTTCCACGAGGCCGCCGCGGACGTATCCCGCCATGGCGCGCTCTACTACCACCGCCTCTCCTGGTCGCGTTATCCCCACATCGTCTTGCGGCTGGGCGAACGCCTGTTCACCAGCATTCACCTCGCGCTGCGCAAGCCGGCCACCGCCGCATCCAGCCCCTGCCGCGCCCCAACGGCCGCCGAGTAGCGAGCCCGCGACAGGCTCCACTACCATGATCCAGGATAGCCACCATCCACGCCTGCCGGCGCTCGGCCTGTGCGGGCAATCCACTGGGAGGACCGTATGGCGATCGCCGTGACCGCCCCAGCCCTCACCACGGAACAGATGCTGCAGATGTACCGACTGATGCAGGAGATCCGTGATTTCGACACCCGCGCGTACGAACTCTATCGGGAAGGGGTGATGCGCGGCACCACCCACGCCTACGTGGGCCAGGAAGCAGTGGGCGTTGGCGTCTGCGCCGCGCTGCGGCCAGATGACACCATCACCAGCACGCACCGCGGCCACGGCCACTGCATTGCCAAGGGCGGCGACGTCAACCAGATGATGGCTGAGCTCCTGGGCCGCGAGACCGGCTACTGCCATGGCAAGGGCGGCAGCATGCACATCGCGGATGTGGACAAAGGCATCCTCGGCGCCAATGGCATCGTCGGCGGCGGCATGGGCATCGCCACGGGGTCAGCCCTCTCGGCCAAGGTCCTGGGCACGGACCGCGTCAGCGTCTGCTTCTTCGGCGATGGCGCGCTCAACCAGGGCGTCCTCCACGAGGCACTCAACCTCTCCGCCATCTGGAAGCTCCCCGCCATCTTCGTGTGTGAGAACAACCAGTTCGCCATGTCCTCGCGGGCGGAGAAGTTCACCTCCGTGCCAGATCCGTCCGTGCGCGCCGTGGCCTATGGTATCCCTGGCGTAAACGTAGATGGCATGGACATCCTGGCCGTCCACCGCGCCACGATGGACGCCGTTGCCAGAGCCCGCCGCGGCGATGGGCCCAGCTTCATCGTGGCCACCACGTACCGATTCCTGGGTCACCACGTCGGCGACCCCCTCAACTACCGCGACCGGTCAGAAGTCGACCCGTGGCGCGAGCGCGACCCCATCGAGCGATTCCGCAACTACATGGTGGACAACGGCATCGCCACCGAGGAGAAGCTGGATCAGATCAAGGCGGAGGTCGCCCAGGCGGTGGACCATGCGTCTGACTTCGCCAAAGGCTCGGCAGAGCCGGATCCATCCATCCTCATGGAAGACATCTACGCCTAGCTGACTCTCGCGGAGAAGAACATCATGGCAGTTGCAGCGGCACCCGAAACCGATACTCGGGTGATGACCTACAGCGAGGCGCTCAACGAAGCGTTGCGCGAGGAGATGCGGCGCGACCCCACCGTGTTCGTCATGGGTGAGGATGTCGCGATCTGGGGTGGCGGTGGCGTCTTCGGCGTCACCAAGGGGCTCGTGGACGAGTTTGGCCCAGAGCGTGTCCGTGATACCCCCATCTCGGAGGAGATCATCGCCGCCGCCGCCGTGGGCGCGGCGGCCACCGGCACTCGGCCGGTGGCGGAGATCATGTACGTGGACTTCATCGGGCTCTCCATGGAGCCCATCGTCAACCAGGCCGCCAAAATGCGTTACATGTTCGGCGGCAAGATCAACATGCCCCTGGTCATCCGGGCCCAGGAAGGCGCCGGCCGCGGCAACGCCGCCCAGCATAGCCAGTCGCTCGAGGCCTGGTTCGCTCACATCCCCGGCCTCAAGGTCGTCGTCCCGTCCACGCCGGCAGACGCCAAGGGCCTGCTCAAGACCGCGATCCGCGACGACAACCCCGTCATCTTCCTGGAGCACAAGGTGCTCTACTTCAGCAAGGGTTACGTGCCAGAGGGTGACTACACCATCCCCTTCGGCGTGGCGGATGTGAAGCGCCAGGGCTCAGACGTCACTGTGGTCGGCATCCACACCCAGGTCCAGGAGGCGATCACGGCGGCCGAGCAGCTAGAGAAGGACGGCATCAGCGTCGAGGTCATCGACCCACGGACCGTCTCGCCGCTGGACATAGACACCATCGTCGCCTCAGTTAAGAAGACCGGTCGCCTCGTCGTCAGCCACCAGGCCTGCGAGCAAGGCGGCATCGGCGGGGAGATCATCGCGCGCGTCGTGGACGCCGCGTTTGACTATCTGGATGCGCCTCCCCAGCGCGTCTGCGGCAAGAACGTGCCGCTGCCCTACGCCCAGTCGTTGGAGCGCGCCGCACTGCCGTACGCCGAAGACATCGTCGCCGCGATCAAGAAGATCGTCTAGCCGCGCTCGGGGAGGAGGCCGCGGCCTCCTCCCCGCCGCGCCCCTACCTCCACATGCAGATCTACTGGATCCTCACGCTCCTGTTCGGCATCGTCATTGCGATCTTCGCCGTGCAGAACTCCACGCCCGTCACGGTGAGCTTCCTCTGGCTGTCCGTGGAGGGGGTGGCCGTCTCCGTCCTCATCCTCATCAGCGCCGCGCTAGGCGCGCTGCTCACCCTCACGTTCGGCGTCGGCCGAGAAGTCCGGCTGCGCTGGTCCCGCCGCGCCACCCGGCGTGAGAGCCAGGCCCGCGAACGCCGCCTGTCCGAGCTCGAGGAGCAGATCCGCCAGCTAGAGCAGGAGAAAGCCGCCCTGCCGGCCCCAGCAGAGCCCTCGCCCGGCACGCCAGCTGGCCCAGCGGCCCCCGCCCAGAATCCCTAGCCATTCACCGAGACGCCAATGAGGTGGCCCACTCCATAGGTCACCGCTGCCGCCAGCGCGCCGATGAACACCATCCGTGCACCGCTGTACAGCACCGTTCGCCCCGTGATTAGGGAGACCGCCGCGCCCACGCCGAACAGGGCCAGCGCGCTCAGCAGCACGCTCACACCAAACGCAAGCGAGCCCGTCAACAACGCGTAGGGCAGCACCGGCACAATCGCGCCAATAGCGAACGCCGCGAACGAAGAGATCGCCGCGCTCCACGGCGAGCCCAGCTCTGTGGGGTCCAGCCCCAGCTCCTCCCGTGCCAGTGTGTCCAACGCCGCGTCCTTATCCTTCATGATCGCGGCGGACAGTCGGTCCGCGTCCGCCTTCGGCACGCCCTTGGCCTGGTAGATCAGCGAGAGCTCCTGCGCCTCCTCCTCCGGGTTCTCCTCCAGCTCGTCCCGCTCCAGGTCAATCTGCCGCTCGAACATCTCCACCTGCGAGCGGATGGAGACGTACTCGCCCGCCGCCATCGAGAACGCCCCCGCCATCAGTCCCGCCACACCCGCCAGGAGGATGAAGTTGTTGCCGGGGTCGGCTCCCGCCACGCCCATCACCAGGCTCAGGTTTGAGACCAGCCCGTCGTTTACGCCAAAAACCGCCGCCCGTAGCGCATTGCTGGAGTTGCCACCGATCCGGTGCCAGCGCTCGCGCCCGGCAATGTCCTCCGCCGCGGACTCCGGCTCCCCATCGCGGATCGTCGGCGCGCCTCCGCGGCCCATCGCCGCCACCACCCGCTCCAGCCGCTGCTCGTCCTCCAGCAGGTCCTGCGCGTCTGCGTGCTCCGCGTACATCGCCGCGTCGCCCCGCTCCAGCGCCGTCACGATCGGCGCCACGGCGGACGTCCCCACCACCCTGGCGAGCATCCCCAGTGCGCGCGATCTCCAGCTCGGGGTCCAGGTATCGTTCACCGGCTCGCCGGCTGCTCGGAGCTTCTCCGCCCACCGCTCGGCGTGGCGCTCCTCCGTCTCCACGAGCTGCTGCCAGATGGCCGCCCGTGCAGGCACCTTCTCCGCCCGCACCAATCCTTGATACAGACCTATGGCGTCGCGCTCGGCTGCCAGATGGGCCCGCCAGCGCTCCACCTCGTTCTTGTATCCCTTCGCCATTGGCTCTCCGAAAAGCGGCACGCCGCCTCTTGAGTGTAGTTCAATACTCACAACGGACCTACACAAGTCAAACTTACACGAGCGCTGGTGCCGGTATCAGCAACCAGTGTCCCCCAGGGCATTCCCAGATGTCCTGCCTGGCCAGCGCGCTGCCAGCAGGCACCATCAGATCCACCAGATCCACCCGTTACCGTTGGATCGCGCGGCGGCGGTAATGGAGGCGCAAAAAGCGCTTTGCTAGACTGCCGTTGCTGTGTTGATCGTCGGAGACGCGGTGCGCGAGCCAACCAAGATCTGGGAAGCGGCCCTGGGCGAGCTTCGCCTCGTCATGAACAAGGCGAACTTCGATTCCTACCTGGCCGCCACCACCGCCACTGAGCTCGAAGGCGATGAGCTGATCGTCGCCGTCCAGAACCCGCTCGTCCGCGAGACGTTGGAGCAGCGTTTCCGCCCGGCCATCCACCGCGCCCTCTTCGACGTGCTCGGCAGACCCTGCCGCGTCCGCCTGGTAGCTGGCCGCCGTCCAGGGCGCGACGCCGCCAGTTACGGTATGTTCGGCATCCAGGAGGATCAGCGCGCGGCCGCGCCAGCCACTCCGCCCGAGCCGGCCGCTCGCCCCGCCGCCCCCCCTGAGCCGCCGCCCATGCGCGTGACCGGGCTCAACCCCCGCAACACCTTCGAGACCTTCGTGGTCGGCGCCGCAAACCGTCTGGCGCACGCCGCGTCGCAGGCCGTTGCGGACGCGCCCGGCCAGGCCTACAACCCGCTCTTCCTGTACGGCGGCGTCGGACTGGGGAAGACCCACCTCCTCCACGCCATTGGCCACCGTGTGCTCGAGAGCGGCAGCCAGGTCGTGTACGTCTCTTCCGAAAAGTTCACCAACGACCTGATCGAGGCCATCCGCTACCACCGCACGGACGAGTTCCGCGGCCGCTATCGCCGCGCCGGCGTCCTCATGATCGATGACATCCAGTTCATCGCGGACAAGGAGCGGACGCAGGAGGAGTTCTTCCACACGTTCAACGCCATCCACGAGTCCGGTGGCCAGATCGTCCTCACCAGCGACCGTACGCCCAAGGCCATCCCCACACTCGAAGACCGCCTCCGCTCCCGCTTCGAGATGGGGCTCATCGCGGATGTCCAGCCGCCGGACTTCGAGACCAGGATCGCCATCCTGCAATCCAAGATCAACAGCCGCGCGGACGTGCCCGCGGACGTGCTCGAGATCATCGCCCACAAGGTGGAGAGCAACATCCGTGAGCTCGAAGGCTCGCTCAACCGCGTCCTCGCCTACGCCATGCTCCACGGCCGCACCGTCTCGGCAGACCTCGCCGCGGACGCGCTCGCGGACCTCACCGTCTCACCCCGCGTCCAGATCACGCCAGACGCCATCCTGAGCGCGGTCGTCCGCCACTACGGCGTGGATCTGGTAGATCTACGGGGCAAGTCCCGCCACCAGAAGATCGTCGCCCCCCGCCACGTCGCCATGTACCTGCTGCGCGAAGACACCCGTCTGTCCTTCCCGCAGATCGGCGCGCTGCTCGGCGGCCGCGACCACACCAGCGTGCTGCACGCATGCGACAAAATCGCGTCGGAGCTGCGCGCGGGCGGCCAGGCGCATGAGGCCGTGAAGGCCGTCCGCGAGTCGCTGAGCTAGAGCGCCAGACGGAAAAATGTTCCGGCCGCGCCTTCCGGCCATGCTAAAGTTGCTTCGTCGTGACGCGTAGCTAACTGCCGGATTCCCCGGGTGAGCGGGCTCCCGGCCGTGCGGCGCGATGTCAATCAGAGATGCCGCATCGCGCATCTAGCCCACCCACATTCGCAAACAGCTCACCCTTAGAGCATGCCCATGGCGTGCCGCCGAGTCAGCGCGCCAACCAGAAAGTCGGGGCAATCCACGGGGGACTCTGGAAGCGCCAGATCGTCACACGTTGGGATCGCGGCCATAAGGGAGGAACGGATGAGCGTCGCCAACTCCACCGCAGCCGCCACCACGAGAAGCAAGCCCGCCGCGGCTCCGCGGCGCAAGAATGGGCTGAAACCGGTAGGCCTGGCGGCGTCAATCCGCAAGGCCATGGAGCGGCGAGGGCTCAGCACTCGCGACGTGGTGCAGCGCGTCCCGCGCCGCCACATTGGCACCGTCTACCGGCTGCTGTCCGGACGGACCACGGACCCCTGGGCCAGCACCGTTGCCTCCCTGTGCACCGCCATCAGCGTGGATCCGGATGAGCTGCTGGGCGTGGCCGACCCCATGATCCACGTGGACCCTGAGATCCGCGAGATGCTGGAATCGCTGCAGACGCTCACCGTGGATGACCGCTGGCTGGTGCTCGGCCTGCTCCGCGCCGCGCTGGCCCGCCTCAAGCCAGACGCAGACCAGGAAGACTAAGCCCTAAGCCTGCCTACCTGCCCGCCGTCACTTCTTCGCGTCAGAGCTGGACCACAGCGCCCGGGCAACCGCGTCCGGCGTCCACCCGGCCCCGGGACAGCCCACCGCCAGCAGGGCTGACCGCTCGTGCAATCGTTCGGCGTACCGCGCATAGCACTTCAGCGTGAAGTCCACCTTCCCAAAGTCCGGGATGAGCGCCGCCACCACGTCATCGAAGAATGGGTACAGATCCGGACGGTACGCCGCCAGGGCCGCGGACGCCGTGGCCGGCCCCACGCCCGCCAGCTTCGCCAGCCGCGCGATCGGGGCCGTCGGGTGCGGCACCAGTCCAAACGCCTCTCCGCTCAGCGCGCGCACCTCGTCCTCCGAGTTGGACTCCACCAGCAGTAGGTTCCGCGCGCGATACACGCCGCGGCGCATCTTCCACTCCACCACCTGGATCAGCTCGTCGCGGGTCAGGTAGGCCGGCTCACGCGCTGCCAGCAGCCCCGGCAACTCCGCCCGATACCAGGCATCAAGCTCCGGCAGCCGCTTCTCACCCAGATCTCGCACGCCAGACGCATACCCATCCAGCGCCGCCCCCCAGACGTCACACCCCGCCCGGTTCCACAGCTCTCCGCTCACGCCGCCAGTATACGCTCCGCCCCCCGCCCGGTACGTGCCCTGTAGCCACGCATCCGTACAATCAACCCCATGTTCGACTCGGGAGACCAGCCCGGCCTCTTCGAGACCGTGGACCGCTCGCAGCCGCTCGCCGCGCGGATGCGGCCGCGGGAGCTGACAGATGTCATTGGCCAGGACGCCGTTCTGGGCCCAGACAAACCCCTACTCCGCGCCATCCAGGCCGGTCGCACCGGCTCCCTGGTCCTCTGGGGACCACCCGGCTGCGGCAAGACCACTCTGGCGGGGATCATCGGTCGCTCCTCCGGCGCCGCCGTCCAGAGCATCAGCGCCGTCACTGAGGGGGTCTCAGACCTCAAACAGATCATCGTCCAGGCTCGCCGCCGCGGGGGCCGCACCCTCCTCATCGTGGACGAGATCCACCGCTGGTCCCGCGCCCAGCAAGCCGCGCTGCTGCCGCACGTGGAAGAGGGCCTGGTCACCCTCATCGGCGTCACCAGCGAGAACCCGTACTTTGACATCATCGCGCCGCTCCGATCCCGATTGCGGATTGTCCGACTGGAGCCGCTCACAGCGGACGGCCTGCGCCAGATCCTGATCCGCGCCCTGGCTGACCGCGAGCGAGGCCTGGGCGAGCTAGGTCTGGAGATAGATGACGAGGCACTGGACGCCCTGGTGGACACGGCCGGCGGCGACGCCCGCACCGCGCTCAACGCCCTGGAGGCCGCTGCCATGGCCACCGCCGCCGACCCAGCCGGCGGCCCAGCCATCACCGCCGCCCGCGTCTGGGCCGCCATCCAACAGCGCCAGATCCGCTATGACCGCAAAGCGGACGACCACTATCAGACCATCTCCGCCTACATCAAATCCGTCCGCGGGTCGGACCCGGACGCCGCAATCTTCTGGCTGGCCAAGATGGTCATTGCCGGCGAAGATGTCCGCTTCATCACCCGCCGCATGCTCATCCTGGCCAGCGAGGACATCGGCAATGCGGACCCCGTCGCCCTCGTCGTCGCCAACGCCGCCGCCCAGGCCGTGGAGCAGGTCGGCTATCCCGAGGCGGAGCTCATCCTGGCCCAGGCCACCCTCTACCTGGCAAACGCCCCGAAGTCAAACACCGCGCTCAAGGCACTGGCAGCCGCCAAAGACGCTATTGAGCGCGGCGCCAACACCGAGGTGCCGCTCCACCTGCGCAACGCCAGCTTCGGCGGCGCCGAGCGGCTGGGCTACGGGCGCGACTACCGCTATCCCCACGACTTCCCCCGCCACTGGGTGCAGCAGCAATACCTGCCAGACGGCGTCGCGGGCGGCTACTTTCACCCCTCCGGCGAGGGACGGGAGGTCAGCCGCCCGCGAGCCCCGGAGCCTGAGGACTAACCCTCCGCGGGTGTCGTCGCGATGATGTTATCGAAGATGATCGTCGGCGGCGGGCCGTTCGTGATCGCGCCAAAGCCAAATCGCCCGGCCTTCAGCGTGGCGTCCTTCACGCGGATCACCTCCTTGCCGTTTGACACCACCCGGATGTCGTCCTTGAAGCACCGCACCGTGATGCGGTTGATCCGAACACCCGCGTCAGGCGTCTCCGGCAACGCAATACCCAGAATCTGCGTGGTCCCACCCACCAGCTTCCCCAGCGCCAGGGCGCCGCTGGAGTGCATGATCACCGCGTAAGCGTCGTTGCCGGTCTGGCGGAAGATCACGTGGTACCCCGCCTCGCCGGCCGCCTCCATCCGCGCGTCCACCGTCAGCGTGAAGTCCGTCAGCTCAGGGCCCCATACGGAGACCGAGCCCTTTGACTGACCCGGCGCCGCCGGCGACTTCACCTTGATGATGAACTTGCCGCCGTCGTCGATGTAATCCGCGTCCTCCGTCACAGACTGGTCGGGCACGGCCCCATTGCGGAACTCGTTGGAGTACAGGATGTCCGGTATCTTGGAGCCCGGGTACCGTAGCTGCCGAGACAGCCGGTAGGCCGCGCCGTCGCTGAACTGCCCATTCAGCGAGTCCACCAGGATGTAGTAGGCGCCTGGCGGGCCCAGCTTCACGTCCAGCACACCCTCGTTGCCGGTGGCTAAGATCTCGCCATTCCAGTTGGCCACCGAAACGCGGTACGGCAACGGCCGCTCAGCAAGCTCGATGTGGGCATCCACCCTGAAGTCCAGCACCTCGATGCGGTACGCGTCCACGTCATCCGGCCGGGAGATGAAGCCAATCGCGTCCGACGCCGCGCCCAGGTAGCACGAGCTCTGCAGGCTGTCGTTCGGCTCCGGGCACACATCCGCGCCGCGCGCCAGCGCGGTCGGCGCCGGGAGCGGAGCGGCCACCGCGGGCACCACCATCAGCGCCGCCACGAGCAAGCGAGCAATCGATCTCATAAGCACTCCATGCGCACGTTTCCTGAATCCGTCTGGGAAGACCTCAGCCGCGAGCGTACGCCGTTCACAACAATTTCGACGGAGATGGCTTCCAGGGGGTTCCCGCGCAAGACTGCCGCGCGCGGACCGCGCGGCGCCCACATGGCCGGGTCCGTGGGCCCGAACAGTGTAACGCTGGGCACCCCCACCAGGCCGGCCAGGTGCGATGGGCCTGAGTCGTTACCCAGGAACACGGCCGCGCGCGCCATCAGCGCCCCCACAACCCCCAGCGGCAGCCCACTCACCACCGCCGCCGCGCCCACCCCGCCTTCCAGCGCCGCCATCATCCCCTCCTCGGCCGGACCCACCAGCAACACGGTCGGCAGGCCCTCACGCTCCGCCAGCAAACGGACCACCTCCAGAAACCGATCAAGCGGCCAGTTCTTCCGCCTTGAGCCGCTGCCCGGCGCCACCAGCCCGAATCGCTTCCCCACCAGTCCTATTCGCTCCAGCAACTGGTCCGCTGCCATCAGGTCCGCCTCCGTCGAACGCAGCACGGGCACAGCGACCGGCGCGATGCTCAGCGGACCCAACGTCGCCACCAGATGATCGGCCACGTGCACCCCCTCGCCCTCCACCGGCCTGGATGGCGCGATCACCGCGTCTGAAGCACCCCACCGCGCCAGGTTCGCCGCCAGTACACCGTCGGCATCAGCACACCACGCCACCGCCCGGTCCAGACCCTGAAGCACCTCCGGCGCGGCGACCTCGGACTGCGCAAACACACTCGCCAGCCGCGGGTCATCGAAACTCAGCCACGCATCCACCACCCCCACCTGGACCGCCAGCGGCGCCGCCGCGGGATTGCCCGCCAACAGGAGGCGGTGCCCCGGGAAGCGATCCCGTAGCGCGGCCAGCGCGGGGAACGCCACGAGCGTGTCACCCACCGCGCCTGGGCGCAGCACCAGCAGGAGTGGCGCGCTCAGTTGAGTGAGAACGGCCCCGCGTTCTTGCCAGACGGAGCCCGCGAGAACAGCCGCGCCGTATCACGCTCCCGCCGTAGCATGCCCAGCAGGACAGCCAATCGCTCGTTCGGCGAGTCAAGCTCCAGCAGCCGCTGCCGCGCGTCCCGCGGCGCCGGCAGCGAGGCAGCCACCTGATACGAGAGGTCCTCCGTGTCAGGCGCCAGCGAGAGCGCGTCCGGATCCACCTTGTCAGACCGCGCCGCCCGCACGAAGTCGCGGAACGCTGTCTGCACCCGCTCCACCAGTCCCTCTTCAGCCGTCTCGGCGGACCGCCCCAGCGGCACCACTCGCCCCACGAGATACGGGTGCTGCTCCACCACCTGGAGGAGGCGGAACCGGCGGACGCCCAACGTCATCAGGTTCATGCGCCCGTCCGGCAGACGGTCCACCTCCGTGATCCGCGCAATCGTCCCCACCTCAAACGGCTCCGCCGGTCCGCCCACCTCCGGCCCCTCGCGGATCAGCGCCACGCCAAACTCGCCATCGCCAGACAGGCAGCGGCGGATCATCTCGCGGTACCGCTCCTCAAAGATGTGCAATGGCAGCGACATCCCGGGGAACAGCACCGTGTTCAGCGGGAACAGGGGGATGGTGCGCTCTTGGTCGGACAGTGCTCTGGCCTCGCCCGTGTCGACTCTTGAGAGCATAGTCGCTCAGAGACGGCCAGCGCGTCCAATCATCGGCGGCCCCTGGGCAGGAGACTCCCGTCGTAGAATCGTCGGGTGGCTGACCTGGTCGGATTCTCGGATGGTCTCTGGCCACTGGCGCTCCAGCTCGCGGTTTTCGGCCTGACCAACGGCGCCATCATCGCGCTCAACGCGGCCGGCTTCACCCTCAGCTACGCCGTAGCGCGCCAGATCAACCTGGCCCACGGCAACGTATTCGCGCTCACCACCGTCGTCGTCGCCGTGCTTGCACAGGCGGCCGGACTCAGCGCGGCGTCCCCAGCCTGGACGCGTGTCGCCGCGCTCCTGGCACTGATCGTCATCGGGGCCGCCGTCGGCGCCGCGCTGGGACTCCTGGTGGAACGCCTGGCCTTTCGCGCCTTTGCCAACCGCGGCTCACGCCTCAGTCCGCTCATCGCCTCCGTCGCCGTCTCCTACGTCCTGCTCGGAGCCGCCGTCCGCTGGTACGCCTTCACCAACGTGCCGGGCACCGGCCACCAGGGCGTCAATCTCACCATGCTCGCGGTGCCAGACCTGCTGCCGCGCCTGGATCTCGGGGGCTCGCTGGTCAGCTTCACCCTCAAGGACGCCGCCGTGGTCCTGGTGGCGCTGGTTGTCAGCATCGGGCTGATCCGGATGTTGGGCCGCACCGCCACCGGTCGCGCCATCCGCGCCGTTGCTGAGGATCCCCAGGCCGCCGTGCTCTGCGGCGTGGATCCTCGCCGCGCGCAGACCATCACGTTCGCCGTGGCCGGAGGGCTGGCCGGACTCGGCGGCGCCATCTTCGCCACTTACTACGGTGGTACCGCGGCGCAGCAGGGACTGCGCGCCGGCCTCACCGCCATCACCGCCGCCATCCTCGGCGGCGCCGGCAGCGCCTCCGGCGGTCTCCTGGCCGGATTGGCACTCGGCCTCTTCAGCGCCTTTTCCGATTTCTTCTTGCACGCCCAGTGGACGCCAATCCTCGTGCTCGTACTGCTGGTGGCTACGCTCGCCCTCCGCCCACGCGGCCTCCTGGGACAGGACGAGGCCGAGCAGCCGGCGTCGCCCTGGCTCAGCCCCCCGTCTGCCAACCTGCCCTGGCTGCCGGCGCTCGCCCTCGTCCTCGCTGCCGCGTACGGCGCGGTCGACCTCTCGCTCGGCCTCCACCGGCTTCCCAGCGCCACCATGGCCGTGCTCCTCGTCACACTCGCGCTCGGCCTCAGCCTGGTGGTGGTCCAGGCCGGCCTCCTGGACCTCGGCTACGCCGCGTTCTTCGCCATCGGGGGCTACACCGTTGCCCTGCTGACCGGCTCCGGCAGTCGAGTCGCCCCTCTCCTGTTTGATCTCGCGCGGGACCCCTGGGGGGCACTCCTCACGGCCGGGTTCGTGGCCGCGCTGGCCGGTCTGATCTTCGGTTTGCCCGCCATCCGCGCCCGCGGCGAGTACCTGGCCATCGTGACGCTCGCGCTCGGCGAGCTTGTGCCGGCCCTGATCGTCCAGGCGCCTGATATCACCAGCGGACAGCGCGGGATCAATGGCGTGCCGTTTGCGCCCATCGCGCCCTGGCCTATGCCACGGGAGGCCCACGCCTTCGTCGCCGCTCTGGCGCTGGGCGCGCTGGCGTGGCTCCTGGTGCACCGCCTCACCGCCTCACGCACCGGCCGAGCCTGGCGCGCCACCCGCGATGACGAGACCGCCGCCAGCTCTCTCGGCGTGAGTACCGTGGCCCACAAGCTCCTGGCTTTTGCCCTTGGCGCCGCTATCGCGGGCGTCGCCGGCGGCCTCTTCGCCGGCCTGTTCGGCTACGTCGAGCCCGGCCAGTTCGACCTCACCCTCTCGCTGATGGCGCTCTCCGCCGTGATCCTCGGTGCCAGGTACGGCCCCGCCGGCGCAATCTTCGGCGGGCTGGCCATCGCCGCCATCGACCGCGTCCTCATCGACGTGGCGAACGGCGGGTTCAAGTGGCTGGGCACCGCCGTCGGCGCGCCCGCCGTGGCCACCCTGGACCTACGCGGCGACAGCTTCCTCATCTTCGGCATCGCCCTCTACGCCGCCCTCCGTCTCACCTCACGGGCTCAACCGGGCTGACCGCCCGCTATTGCGCGTTTCCTAGTGATCGTCCCCGCCCGGCAAATGCGGCGAGCGGTCGTCCGCCCGATTCGCCATCCACGTGCCAGGCGTCAGCCCGCGCTCGCCCGACGGGCGCTCGGGTGCCGGTTCGATCACCGGCGCCGCCTCGCCTGCCTGCACCATCCGCTTGATCAGCCGGTCGCGCAGATCGTCCGCGACCTCGCGGTACGCGCTCATGCCCGCCAGATTCACCAGCTCGTGCGGATCCGCCTGCAGGTCATACAGGAACTCCTCCACGTACCGGTCGCTGCCAGAGCTCGTCCAGGCGTCCACGCCCGGCGCCGAGACGCTGTACTTCCAGCGGTGGGTGCGGATGCAGCGGCCCACCTGCGACTCACTGATCTGCACGAACACGTCGTCCGGCCAGATGCCCCGCTCGCCGTTGCGCGTGAGCAGCAGGGAGTAGCCCTGCATGTCGCTGCCCTCATCGATGCTGCAGGCGTGCAGCAGCGTCGGCGGCACGTCGATCAGGCTCACCATCTCGTGCACCGTGCCCATACCGTCGAACCAGGGGCCCTGGATGGCCAGCGGCACCCGGATGGACGCGTCGTGGCAGGAGCGCTTGTACTCCGAGTTGCGTGTCTTGAAGTGGCAGCCGTGGTCGGAGGTGAACACCACAATCGTGTTCTCGTCCAGCCCCAGGCTCTTGAGCGCGTCCAGGACCCGGCCCAGTACCTCGTCCAGCCGCTTCACCATGCCCCAGTAGCCGCCCAGGTGCTGGGCTGAAGATCCGCCCAGCGTCGCCAGGTCCGGCGGCGTCCACTTCCCGGCGTAGCGCTCCGCGTACCCGTCCGGTGCGGGATAGTCGTCGCGGTGGTTCTGGTGGTGGGGCTCCAGGAAAGAGAGAAAGAGGAAGAAGTTGTCGTCGCGGTTGTCGCTGATGAAGCGGATCGCCGCGTCGCCCAGCGCGTCTGCCCGGTAGCCGGGCAGGCTCACCGGCTGCTCGTCGTTGTCGTACATCGTGGTGCTGTACGCGTCTGAGCAGAACTCCAGCAGGTTCGCCGCCAGCCAGTGCTGGTAGCCACCGCGCTGATCGGCCGGCACCGGATCCCGCTCCGCCAGATGCCACTTGCCAATGTATCCCGTCTTGTAGCCCGCGTTGTTAAAGAAGTGTGCCAGCGTCTTTCGGTCGGTGGGCAGGGGGATGTGGTTGCGGTAGATGCCCGACGTCGTCGGGTACAGCCCCGTCTGCAGCATGGCGCGGGTCGGCGCGCACACGGGCTGGTTGGTGAACGCGTTCGGCAGGTGCATCCCGCGGCGCGCCATCCGATCGAAGTTCGGCGTCAGGTCCAGCGGATTGCCATGGAGGCCCATGGAGTCCCAGCGCTGCTGGTCCGTGAAGAAGAAGACGACGTTGGGCTTGTAGTAGCTGGCAGGCACGGGCAGGCTCCCCATGTGAACCACGATCGCGATCGGCGAGACGGCGAAGGCGGAGCATAGCCAGCCCGTCCGCGCCGCGTCCACTCCGGATCGCCCCGCCCGTATCATGTGACCGGTCCGCCCCTGGGAGCTCGACGCCAGATGGAATCGCGCACCGCCGAGGACCTGGCCCGCATAGCCCAGCGCGTCGGCGTCGTGGACCCACGCCTGCTGCGCGCCCTTGCCCAGGTGCCGCGCCACCGCTTCCTGCCGCCGGAGCTCGCGGAGCTGGCCTACGTGGACGGACCCGTGCCCATCGGCCACGGCCAGACCAGCACCCAGCCCTCGCTGTCCGCCCTGATGATCGACGCCCTCCAGATCGCCCAGCACGAGCGCGTCCTGGAGATCGGCACCGGCTCCGGCTACCAGACCGCCCTGCTAGCCAGCCTGGCCGCCCACGTCGTCTCCATCGAGTTGTTTCCAGACCTGGCCGAGCGGGCCGCCGATCGACTGCGCGAGCTGGGCTACGCCAACGTGGAGGTCCACGCCGGCGACGGCACCCTGGGCCACCCCGAGGGCGCGCCGTACCACGCCATCATCGTCTCCGCCGCCTTCCCGTCCGTCCCCCCGCCCCTCATCGAGCAGCTAGCGGACGGCGGCCGTCTCATCCAGCCCGTGGGCGAGGGCGGCAACGAAGTCGTCACGCTGTTCCAGAAGACCCCCAGCGGCCTCACCCCCATCCGCGATCTCACCCCCGCCCGCTTCGTCCGCCTCTGGGGCGCGCACGGCTTCGGCACGCACACGTGGGAGTAGGTGAGCCCGAGGGGTCCCCCCCACCGTCGCCCAGTCGCGCCCGCTCCTTCCGGTTGAATCCACGACAAGCGTGTCCCTTGACACGCGGGGGGGGGGGGGGCGGTAATCTGGCGGCGTGACGTAACCGCTCCGGCCGTGGGGGTGCACGATTGGGTGATCTTGGACCGAAGCGTCTACTGGGGCCAGCGACGAAGCTGGCGCGGACTCGCCGCCGCGGTGTGCTCGGCATCCTCGGCGTAGCCGCGGCCGCCTTAGGCGCAACGGGCCGATCCGGTACCGCCGAAGCCACCGGTGGAACCATGATCGCCGGCGCCTACAACGACGCCGTGGGCACCACCACCACCCTCGCCCGCTGGACCGCCACCGTTCAGAACATCTACGGCCTCAGCGTGGAAAACTATAACAGCGGTGTCGCAGCGATCCTCGGCCAGACGCTGGGATCCGGCACCGGCCCGGCCCTGCAGGGGATCTCGCCAAGCGGCTGGGGCGCGTTCGGCACCTCCACCAGCTCCTACGGTGTCGTCGGATCGTCCGCGAGCACCGCTGGTGTCTATGGCGTGGGGGGTTTTGGCGTCGACGGTGTTTCGAACAACGCCTCAAACGCTGGAATCGGCGTGCACGGCAGCGCCACCGCCGGTCACGGTGTGTATGGTCAAACGACCAGCGGCAACGGTGTGACGGGAGGCTCCGCGACTGGCAACGGGGTGTACGGCACTGCGTCCGGCAGCGGCGTCGGGGTGCGCGCTGACTCCGGTTCCGGCTACGCGCTGTTTGCGTCTGTCGGCAACAACACGGCCGCCGTCTACGGCGTGGCCAACGCGGGCAGCGCCATCTACGGCTCTTCGTCCGGCGGCAACGCCGGAGCGTTCTCCGGTCCCGTCGTGGTGACGGGGCCCGTCAGCATCACCGGCAACTTCAGCGCCACCGGCACCAAGTCAGCCGTTGTCCCACACCCGGACGGTACCCACCGCAAAGTCTTCTGTATGGAAAGTCCCATCAGCTACTTCGAGGACTTCGGTCAGGCCGGTCTGGTGGACGGCGTGGCCCACGTGTCGCTCGACCCTGACTTCGCGGCACTGGTCAGAACCGACCAGTACCACGTGTTCTTGACGCCTAACGGCGATTGCCGCGGCCTGTACGTGGCGGAGAGGGAGTCCACCGGCTTCACCGTTCGCGAGCTGCAGGGCGGCACGTCAAGCCTGAACGTGAGCTACCGCGTGGTCGCCGAGCGAGCGGACGTCGAGACCGGCCGGCTGGAGGCCGTGCTCATGCCCCAAGTCCCCGCGCTTGAGCCACCGCCACCGGTAGACATGGCCGTCATTCCTGCCACTGAGCCTATGGTGCTGCCGGAGCTTCCCGTCCAGCCACGCGTCCACGCGGCGGCGTCCCCGGCGCGCCAGGGGGGTGTAGGATGAACAGGAGTGTTCGCCATGAACGTCATCGTCTGCCTCCTCAGGCGCGCGCCGGTCGCCTTCGGAACATGCGCATCATCGGCCTCGGCCTCGCGACCGGGGCGCTGCTGCTCGGCGCGCTCCCATCAGATGCCGTACCCTCAAGTCCAGGCAACGGCGTCGCTGACGTTCGCCAACTGATCGTGGATCGAGATGGAGCACCGCGGCAACTGTTCGGCGTCGCCAGTCCCGAGAGCTGGCTGGAGGACTTCGGCCGTGGCGACCTCGTGGCCGGCTCGGCGACGATCGCGCTGGACCCAGACTTCGCGGCGGCTGTCGTCACGGACGTCTACCACGTGTTCCTGACCCCGCTGGGTGACAGCGGCGGACTCTACGCCACGAACCTGGGCCCGACTGGTTTCGCCGTGCGCGAGCAACAGGGCGGCAAGTCCAGCATCGGCTTCAGCTACCGCGTGGTCGCACGCCGCAAGGAAGCGGCCGGCAGCCGTTTCCCACGCGCCGCCGACGCCGTCCCCGCGGACGTCCGGTCAAAACAAGCCGCACCCGCCGAAGCGGTGATCCCTCCGGCTCCAACCCTGGTACCCCTGCCGAAGCTGGAGCCACCGCCGCCGATACCTGATGCGCTGCACCCAGGGGGGGCACGGTGACTCCGGCCGGTTGCTCTATGACCCCATCGCATCAAGTTGCACAACGTCGCCGGCCCCGGACATGATCCACCGGAACATCGTGCTCGCATTCCTGCTTCTGCTGCTCATCTCGCTCGAAGTTACAACCACAGCATCACAATCTATCCTGCCAGAACGCAACACCCCTGTGCTCTCAACCAGATCCATCCCAAACCAGCCGCTCATTCCGACAACTCGCTCAACGTCCAGTGGCAGCGACACAAAACCGCGCCTTGGCGTCAGCAGCACGGAACAGCGCCCCATAACGCAGGAAGACTTTGACGTGGCCGATATTCAAGCGATTCGACAGCGAATCTCTATAGGTCGAGAACCACCACAGTCAGATGTTGATTCACCCGGCGGGCGCCTTGGCGTGGTAGGTAGAGATCGGCTGGGAGTGTGCATTGCCGACACGGTAACAGGGCGCCCGATTGACACAACCGTCGCCACTTACGTAGCCCAGACACTTAGTGATATTGTGCATCGGAACACACAGTGGGCGGCTCGATACGCGACATCACGCCTTCTAATAGGCCTCGAATGCCCTAGTTCGTCGCCATTGCTTAATCCAAACGCAAGAGTCCTTCCATCCGGACAGATTACTGCGCCGCTTGCAGAATTCTCACGTCCACGCGTGAGCCCATTCAGATTCTACGTGTTCATCGTCTCACAATCAATGGTGGACAAGTTCTTCTCGAATGAACGACTCACGGGTCGAGAGTTCCAACAGGAGCTGCTGTGCCCGAAGCCGCGACCAGAACCATGCACCGGCACCAGCACCGGTATATACGTCACAAGGGAAGAATTCTTGTCGCCGGTTCGTCTAGAACAGGTTCTGCTTCGAGCCACGCGCATACGAGGAGAAACCTCGCCCGCACCAAGCTTGAGATCTGTCGGTGCACCGTAAGACCATCATCGTTACTTCGACATTCGGGTCAATAATACAGCACTACTCTATGCTCGCGGTAATTTCATCAAGAATAGACTTGCCGTGACTAGAATCGCCGCAATAATAGTGCTGACACCAATTGTACTAATGCGTGTGCCTGTCCACCATATTGCGAAGGCAAACCATGCAAATCAACCTACTCAGCATATCTGGAGCGTACATTCCGGAGGGGATGTTCTGCACGATGAGACCTTCTGTGTCTATGCTAATGACTATCCTGATTCTGCCGCAGTGTTCACCGGATGGATCGGAGGCGATCTCACAAAAACTCCGAGCTGGCAGACTGCCGATGGAAAGATACAATTCGCAGCTCCAGCAGCGAATTCCGGCTGGCTAGGATGCCAATCCATGAAACAATTATACGGGGATAATTCGATCGATTCGATATACATTGCATTCCATATCTCGGATGATGAGACGCACGACACATGTGGAGCGGGCATTCGAGCATGCATGACATTCCCCACTGCGGCGCAATGGCCCGCAGTGCACGGCGCGAATTCATCAAACGCCCTTGATTACCGGTGGGCTGAAATTTTGTAATTACTCACCTACCCACATCCGGGCGGCGTCACAGACATGACACGAACTTGACGGAAGTGCACCGCTCGACGACCTGATTCGCTACCCTGGCGGCATGGATGATCGGGCCGCACTGCTCGCGCTCCCCAAAGAACAGCTCGTCGATATCATCCTCGTCCAGCGCGAGACCATCGCCGAACCGAGGCACTCGTCGTCCAGCTCTCCGCTCGCGTCGCTGAGGACTCGAGGCCAGGATCGACGAGGCTCACCCGTCCGCCCACCACTCCCGACAACTCTAGCCTCCCACCATCGGCTGCTTTCAAGCCCAACCGCGCGGAGCGCGCCAGCAAGCACGGACCCAAGCGCGGTCACCAGGGCCACTCGCGCCTGCGCCAACCGCCAGAACGTTGTGGTCCGCTGCCACGCTACCACGTGCCGTGGCTGTGGTCACGCGCTCGATGCCACGGGCCAGCGGCGGGTGCGTCGCAGCCAGGTGATCGACGTGATTCCGGCCCGCGCGGTGGTCGTGGAGTCCTGGGTCTACCGGGCATGCTGCACTGAGTGCGGCCTGGTCACGGTGGCGGAGCATCCCGCGGGTCTGGAGTCGACGCGGACGTTCGGTCCGGAGACTCGAAACCGCGATTGCCTATCTGCACGAGCGCCACCACGTCTCGTTCGAGCGCCTGGTGGAGCTATGCCGGGATCTGTTCGGGATCCAGCTCAGCGAGGGGCGGTGGCCAACGTGCTGCAGCGGCTCGGCGAGCGAGGTGAGACCCGCTACCAGGAGATCAGAGAGGCAGTGCGGGCGAGTCGGTGATCGGCTCGGATGAGACGGGTGCCGGATGGCTGGCCGCACCTGGTGGCACTGGAACTTCCAACTCCAACCGCCAGCTACCACGTCATCGCGCGGACGCGGAGTGGATCGGTCATTAATGATTTCCTGGACGGTGCGGTACCAGACGTATGGCAATCGGATGCCTACGCGCCGCAGCTGCGACGCCGGCCAAGGCCGGGCAGTTGTGCCTGGCACATCAGTTGCGGGAACTGACGCGAGCCGCGGAGCTTGAGCCGGACGCGGCGTGGTGGGCGCAGGAGTTGCGGCACGTGTTCGGGCGCAGGATGCGGCTGCACGCTGAGCGTGGCGAGATCAGTGCGGAGAGCTTCCAACGACGGAGGGTCCGGATTGTCAACGCCGCGGAGCGGTGATCAAGGAGCCACCGCTGGGCAAGGGCATGGCCCGGCGACTGCAGCAACGCTACCAGCGGTTGTGGTCGAGCCTCTTTGTGTTCTTGGAGCGTGACGGGGTAGAGCCGACCAACAATGCCTCCGAGCGTGACTTGCGCAACAGCGTGATCCACCGCAAAGTGACCGGAGGGTATCGGTCGGAGTGGGGCAGCCAGACCTCCGCGATTCTCACCAGCGTCCTGCAGACCGCGCGCAAACAGGGCCACAATCTCTACGCCGCGATCCGCATGCTCTCCGGTCCCTCGCCACTGGCCGCTGCATACGCCAGCTGAGTAGTTACGAAATTTTTCTTACCTCGGAATTATTCATAACTGATGTCGATGCGCGCAGAGGCAGCGTCAATCACGAGGTGGGCCACGCGCTCGGCCTCGCCGATGGTAACGCGACGTGTCCTCCAAATGCGGTCCTCAGCATTATGCATCCTTGTCACAGCCCTCCAAACGATGCTCCAATACTCGGCCCGACGACGGGAGATCAGAGTTCCGTAGCCACCGTTTCCGCCATCGGCGTCACGCCCGTCGGGGGTGGCGGTGGTGGTACCGTGCCACCGCTCGCGAACACCTTTCCAACCTTGACGGCCACTCCATCTCCGTCCGCCACATTCACCAGGACTCCCACAGCGATTCCCACGGCGACACGCACGCCAACCCCAAGTGCCGACTTGGCTCTGTCATTCAGTCAGGGCGGCGGCGGCGCGATCGTCGGAGATGTGATAAACATCGGAGTCACGGTGACCAACAACGGGCCCAATCAGGCAACTCACGCGACGTTCATATATACGCTCGCCGACGACACCGCACCAGACGGGGCGGGTTTGGTGTTTTCCGGCAGCCAATTCGCTGGCTGTAACCTGGGTCAGAACAGCATCCGTAATATGACGTGCGATGTGGGGACGGTGAATGTTGGGACGCCTGTCACTATCACCGTTCCAATCCAGTCCATTTCCCGGGGTTCGTTTGTGCACACCGCAATCCTACGGTCGAATCCCGATCAAACCGACGCGGTCGTAGGGAACAACACTGCGTCGGCAACGCTCGTCGTGGGAGCACCCGCCAACTGCGCACCTACGCCGCCTCTCGGCAGCTTGTCGGCACAGGTCGTGGCATCCAATGTTCTGCGAGTCACCGTAAGTGCAGGGAGCGGTGCCGTTGGACAACTGCTGTTCCCGAGTGACGCGCACATCCCAAATCCTAACGCGCTCGTATCGTTACCGGGTCGGCCTCCGGCGCAGTCGGCCCCATCCCGGTTCACGCCCGATGTTCGCCTCGGCAGCTTCACGTTTGACGTGCACCACTCGGCAAGCGGAGCGACAAACTTGTCCACGGTGATTCGGGATGACTGTCAGGATACGCCGAAGTTCGTTGGCGGGGGCGCCGCGGCGTTCTGAACATCGCTCAGAGCTCAACCGCACTTGCGTCTGCAGTCCAAACGCAGAACACCGGTTCGAGAGAACGTGATGTTCTAATGGCCCGGTGCCAGGATGCCGGCCGCTTCGTCCGCCTCTGGGGACACCACGGCTTCGGCCAGGTCAGGCCTGAGTAGACAGGCCTGACCGGGCGAGCGCGGGGCGGTGTACTGCACCGAGGCACCGGTGCCGTTGCTGGAAGACGTGGGGCGGTCGACTCTCGTGAACAGCCGGGCGTACGTACGGCACGATCCTGACTTCGCCAGCGTGATCGGATCCGGCTATGACGTGTTTCTCACCGCCTACGGCCAGACGACCGGTCTGGCCGTGGTGGCGAGGGATGTCGGGGGGTTCGAGGTGTGCGAAGCCGCCGGGGGTACCAGCAGCTACGAGTTTGCCTACCGCGTGGTGGGGAGACGGGCTGACGTGTCCGGCGAGCGATTCAAGCGTGTGGAGCTGGCGAGCGCGCCAGCGGGACTGCCGCCGCTGCCGGAGTTTGCCGAGGTGCCGCCTGCCGAGCCTCCGTATCATGGCGGCGCCGACCAGGCGAGCAAGGCAACGGTACGTCACGCCGCGTCGCAGACGACCGGCTCGGGCGTGCTCTTGTCGATGGTAGGATTCGGGTTGGGTTTGCTCGTGGCGGTGGGGGCCATGGTTGGACTGTGGGCAGCGGCGCCAGCGTTGGCGACGGAACTGGGACAGCAGGTGCAGGAATTGCGGCAGGCACTGACTGGCAAAGACGGCGTGCAGCGACAAGTGTACTTTCTCGCGACCGCCGACGGGTGGATCGAGGACGCGGGCCGCGCAAACCTGGTGGGCGGGACGGCCACAGTACCGCTCGACGCTGACTTCGCATCGATGATCTCGGCCGAGGAGTATCTGGTGTTCGTGACCGCGCAGGGCGGCAGCGGCGCACTCACCGTGACGAACGTAGGACCTGCCGCGTTCACCGTGCGCGAGGCGGGCGGGAGCTCATCGAGCGGCTTCTCGTACCGGATCCTGGCAAAACGGCGCGATCACACGGCCGAGCGGCTCCCGAAACTGACGGCGCCGCCGGCCCAGCGCGCGGATCCCGCATCCGCGCCGGCGCCGCTGCCAGTACCGTCTGTCCCTGTGATCGAGCCGATCAAGGCTCTGCCGACGGCGCAGTAATGCCGGACGGGGGTTAGTCATCGTGTCGCGGGTGAGACCGGTCCTGTTGTTGGGGGCGTCTGTGGTGCTGATCGTCGTGATGTACGCCGTGGCGCCCCGACCCTCGGCGACCCGAGGCGATGGCAGCAACGGTGGCTTGGTCCCGAACCCGTCGCCGTCCCCTGAGATCCTCACGCGAGAGGGGCTTCAATCCGGGCAGTGTGGGTCGCTGAGAAGCGATTTAATCGACCTTCTGTTAGCGCCAGACCCTCTGGCATATGCAAACTTCGCCGAAATCCCGGTAGATGGAAGCGCTGTCCGCCTCGAGTTCGCTACGAAGGTGGTGGGCGTGCCTCCCGACGGAGAACTAGATCGAGACTTCGGTGTGCGGAAAGCTCGCCGCGCGGAAGGCGCCTACTTCGGCGATATTGTCATCGGCTGGGTACCCGTCCACTCAATATGCAGGCTCGGTCGAGACTTACGCATCGTGTATGTGCAGGGCGTAAGTGCCCCCAGAGCACACTGAGAAGAGTCGGCCAAGCAAGATGACAGCGATGGTGAAAGTCGTTCGAACCGCGGCCCTCATGCTGGCCCTTGGGGTCACGACCATGATCGCACCGACCGTTACGTCGGGCCAGAGCCTACCCGCACGTCCATCTCCCAGTCCAGCGCCACGTCCGTTCCCAGTTGATCCGAGAAGTCTCGCGCCCGCGCCTACCGCGCCGCGTCCGGCCGGCATCGGGGAGCAGGTCCCAACAGCACGGGATGAACGTTTGGCTCACCTCTTCTATGAAGCGGTGATCGAGCACGGTAAGGGCGGACTCACCAATTATGCCTCCCGAGCAGGCCTACGCGTGACTGGAGAACAAGTTACCGTCGAAATAATTCTGAGCACTACCGCAATGGGACATCTTAGCTCAATACCCCTGCGCGTACGAGGCCGCGTTGACGGCGAGGGTGAGCGCGGCGACATCTCATTGCTTTCAGCCGATGTCCACGTAGCTGATCTATCGCGACTCGCTGTCGTTCCCGGTGTATTGCGGGTCCAGCACCCTGAACCCCCAAAGCCCCATGACTTCCATTCCGAAGGCGTGAGTGTTATTAGCGCGAATATCTGGAATCAGATTTACAACGGAGCAGGCTACAAACTTGGCGTGATAGATGTGGGCTCCGACGACTACACGCCGAATGGGGAACGCCCGTCCAATAAGCTGACGACTGAGTGCAACAAGGGCGGGGACGTCACCGTCGGCGGTGACCACGGGACCAAGGTGGCTGAGATCATCCACGACATTGCCCCGGGTGCCATTGTGTCGCTCGCTCGCGCAGTTGACCGCGATCAGTTCGCAGACAGTAACTACTCAGCTGGCGTATGCAGCGGCCATCGGGGAGGGACCGGAGAGCATGCGGATCGCGGCGTAGAGATTCTGGCCTTGTTTGCGCGCGGTCTGCAGCACGCTGGTCAAGATCGCCGAGGTCTGGCTGCCCCATTCTGACCGGTACCCTCCGGTCACTTTGCGGTGGATCACGCTGTTGCGCAGGTCGCGCCCTGACGCGTTGTTCGTAGGGTCCACTCCCTCGCGCTCCAGGAAGATGAACAACTCGGACCACTGCCGCTGGTAGCGTTGCTGCAGCCGCCGGGCCATGCCCTTGCCCAGCGGTGGCCCTTTGATCAACCGCTCCGCGGCGTTGATGATGCGGACCCTCCGTCGTTGGAAGCCCTCCGCGCTGATCTGCGCGCGCTCGGCGTGCAGCCGCATGCCGCGCCCGAACACGTGCCGCAGCTCGGTCGCCCACCACGCCGCGTCCGGCTCAAGCTCCGCGGCTCGGGTCAGTTCCCGCAACTGATGCGCCAGACACAACTGCCCGGTCTTGGCCGGTGCTCGTAGCTGCGGTGCGTACGCATCTGATTGCCGCGCAGCCAGGCTCCAGTGGAGCCTGTAGACATCGGGGACCGCACCGTCCAGGAAATCATCGATCACCGATCCGCTCCGCGTCCGCGCGATGACGTGGTAGCTGGCCGTTTTGGATTGAAAGGTCCAGTGCCAGCGGTTCCGACCGCCCACCCGGGCTCCCGTCTCGTCGGAACCGATCACCGGACTCGCCCGCACCAACTCCTTGATCTCCTCGTAGCGGGTCTCACCTCGCTCGCCAAGCCGTTGCAACACCTTGGCGACCGCGCCCTCGCTGAGCTGCACCCCGAACAGATCCTTGCACAGCTCGACCAGCCGCTCGAACGAGACATGGTGGCGCTCGTGCAGATAGGCAATCGCCGTTTCAAGCTCCGGACCGAACGTCCGCGTCGACTCCAGACCCGCGGGATGCTCCGCTACCGTGACCAGGCCACACTCGGTGCAGCGGGCCTGGTAGGCCCAGGACTCCACGACCACCGCGCGGGCCGGCACCACGTCGATCACCTGGCTGCGACGCACCCGCCGCTGGCCCGTGGCATCGAGTGCGTGACCGCAACCGCGACACGCCGCCACATGGCACTGGACCACCAGGTCTGGCGGTTGGCGCAGGCGCGAGTGGCCCTGGTGACCACGCTTGGGTCCATGCTTGCGGGCTCGGCGCTCGGCCCGGTTCGGCTTGAAGGGCGGGAGCGGGCTCCAGTGGAGCCCTCAGAGAATGGTGGCAGGTTGGAGTTACCGGGCGTGACGGGCGGTTTGGTGAGCTCGTCGATCTTGGCCTCGAGCTCGGCAACCCGAACCGTGAGCTGGACTACAAGCGCCTCGAGCCTGGCGATGGTTTCGCGCTGGGCGAGGATGATATCGACGAGCTGCTCTTTGGGGAGCGCGAGCAGTGCGGGACGATCATCCATGCCGCAGGGTAGCGAATCAGTCCGCCGAGCGGTGCACTTCCGTCAAGTTCGTGTCACGTCTGTGACGCCGCCCGGACGTGGGTAGGTGAGTAGTTACGATCCACCAACTGTGCCGGAGCCACCTTCGGCCTTTACGTGACCATCGACGAGCTAGCCCAGGAAGCCCAGACGCTCCACCTCGTCGGGATGGTCCTGGGCCTCAGGCCAGTCCCACCACCTCCAACCCCAGCCGTGCCCCAGCCCGATAACGGCGTTCGCGCGCTTACGGCCGCCCACGTGCCGCGCCGCTCGCCGTCGCCCGTAGGCAGCGACCACCCCGTGGCTCAGCCAGCACCGTCGCCATCCCCATGGCCCGAAGTCATCACGCGCGAGGGGCTCACGTCGAAACACTGTGGGGAAGTGAGCCAGGCAATCGAAGAGCTGTTGCTGGCCCCGGATCCCATCGCTCACGCGAAGTCCACCGAGATGCGACTGGATGGAGACTCGGTGCGCATCGAGTTTCTCACAATCGGGTTTGGCGTGATGACGGATGCGGAGCTCACGCGCGAATTCTCCGCGCGGGATCCGCGTCGGCTGGATGGCGCGTCCTCCGCTGGGGATGTCTTCAGCGCCTGGATGCCGGCCCCATCGCTGTGCAGGCTCGGACGGGACCCACGCATCGCCTGGGTCCAAGTCGCAAACGGACCAAAGCCCCACTGAGCACCGTCGAATGCTACGAGGCTCCACCGCACCGACAATGCTCCGTCTGGCAATGCTCACGCTGCCCGCGTCCGTCACGGCCAGAGACGCACCGGCCGACGAACAGCGCCACGTCATTCCATCGCGCGTCGCTGCAAGCTCATCTCCCGGTCCGTCGCCGGCGGGCTCCTCCGCCCTCGCGGCCTCAGCTCAGCAGGCGGCTCGCGGGCAGCCAGCCGTTCCGCCGCGCGGCGGAGAGCTGTCCCGGCTCCTCCAGGAGGCCGTCCTGGCGCACGGGTGGGGCGAGCTAACTGACCTCGCCTCGCAGGCCGACCTGCGCGTCAGCGGCGAGTACATCGTCGTCGAGATCATCTTCACATCGGCGGCAGGGGGGATCTCGCCGAAGTCCCCATGCGCGCGCACGCGAGAGCCGATGGAGAGGGCGAGCGACGAGACATTTCGCTCATGACCGCCGAGGTTCACGTTGCGGATCTACCGCGACTCGCACGGGTCCCTGGCGTCGTGCGCGTGCAGCACCCCGAGCCGCCCAAACCCCATCGTGCCGCCAGCGAAGGCTCGAGCGCCTTCACTGCACTCACCTACCGCCGGATCGAGAGCGGACCCTCCGCGTGAACCTGGACCAATAGACCTGCGCACCTCCGCGATCTCACCCCCGCCCACTTCGTCCGCCTCTGGGGCGCGCACGGCTTCGGCCCCGCCAGGCCTGAGTAGACAGCCGCACAGGGGGTCTGCCATAGTGCCAGCCAGCCAGGGTTGGGAGGACCGCTATGCCGAAGCTCCGTCACGTTGCGCTGCACACCAGGGACGTGCGCGCCACCGCCGAGTTCTACAAAGCCGCCTTCGACATGGAAGAGAAGGGCTCCATCGACTCCAAGGATGCCGAGGGCGTCTGGCTCACGGATGGCGACCTCAACCTGGCCGTCCTCAAGTTCAAGGGAGACACCCCGCTGGCGGACAAGGCCAACGGCGTGGACCGCATTGGCATCCACCACATTGGCTTCTGGGTAGAGGACGTGGAGGAGGCCCGCAGGAAGCTGTCTCAGGCCGGCGCCCAGTATCGGTCTGACCTGGAGCCGGCCGGCCCCGGCAGCGGCGTCGAGGAAAAGTACCGCGGGCCAGACAACGTCATGATCGACATCTCCGGCCACGGTTGGGCCGGCGCCGCGCCGCCAGAGGGTCGCTCCGCCGCCGCCAAGCACTGATCGCCATGGCGGAACAGACTCCCCAGAACGTCTTCTCAGCCGCCGGCGCGGGCGAGCGCTGGCGGCAGGGCGAGGCAGAGCGCGCCCGCTGGCTGGGCCCCATCACGGAGGCCATGCTGGACGCCGCCGGCGTGCGCGCCGGAAGCCGCGTGCTGGACGTAGCGGCCGGCACCGGCGAGCAGAGCCGCGCCGCCGCCCGGCGGGTCGGTCCCACCGGCTCCGTCCTGGCCACCGACATCTCGGAGTCCATGCTGACCGTGGCCCGGCAGGCCGTGGCAGACGAAGGCCTGGCCAACGTGGAGATCCGCCAGATGGACGGCCAGCACCTGGATCTGGACGAAGCCAGCTTCGACGCCGTCATCAGCCGCCTGGGCCTCATGCTGCTGCCAGACCTGGTCCCCGCGCTCCGCGGCATGCGCCGCCTGCTGCGGCCGGGCTGTCACCTTGGCGCCATTGTCTACTCGCTCCCGGAGCGGAACCCCTACGTCTCCATCCCCCGACGCGTGCTCAACGAGCGGCTGGGGCTCCCACCTGGTCAGACCGCGGCCCAGACCATGCAGATGTTCGCGCTCTCGGAGCCGGGACTCCTCACCGGCAGCCTGGAATCCGCCGGGTTCAACGACGTCCGGTCGCGCCTCATCCAGTACCACCGCCACTTCCCCTCCGTGGCGGCGGCGGTGGCCGCCTTCCGCGACTCCAACCCCATGGTGCGCGATCGGCTGGTACCCCTGCCCCAGGCCGAGCAAACCGCCATTTGGAGCGAGATCGAGCGCGCGCTGGCCGAATTCCAGACGCCTAACGGCGCCGAGTTTGGCGGCGAGATGCTGCTGGCCTGGGCCACGAAGTAGCAGGACGAGATGGGGGCGACGAGGCTGAAACCCGGAGGTTCCGTTGGTTAGTGGCAAGCACGTAGTCGTCATCGGCGGCGGCGCAGCCGGCTGCGCCGCTGCCTACTACCTGGCCCGAGCCGGCGCGCGGGTCACCCTGGTGGAGCGCGAGCGCATCGGCTCCCAGGCCTCCGGCTGGTCCGCCGGCGGCGTCAACCCCATCAGCGGCGTGCCCGCCCCGCTCCGCGCCCTCGCCATGGCCTCGTACCGCCTGCACCGCGAGCTCTGGCCGGAGATAGAGCGTGGCCAGGCCGTCTCCCGCCCCGGCCGCTCTACGGCCATGCTCTTCCTGGCCGAGACCGAGGCCGAGCTTGCCGACCTGCGCGCGCTGAACGCCGACTTCAACGCCGCTCAGAGCTTCCGCTCCGAGCTGCTAGATGCTGACGGTGTGCAGCGAGTCGAGCCGCGCCTCCGGCCCGGCTTCCTGGGCGCCGCCCTCACCCACGGTAACGCCGTGGTGGAGAGCTACGACTTCACACGCCTGCTGGGCGAGGCCGCCGAGCGCGCCGGTACTACATGCTTGAAGGGCACTGCCGGCGCGCTCAGCGTCTCCGGCCACGCCGTCACATCTGTAGACGTAGACGGCCAGCCGCTGGCCTGCGACGCGGTCGTCGTGGCCAACGGTCCCTGGGCTCGCCAGCTTGGCGCCACCTTCGGCCACGATCTCCAGGTTGCCCCCCTCAAGGGCGAGATCCTGCGCACCACCACGCCCTTCGAGGCACCGCCCTTTGACGTGGTGGCCACCGGCATCTCCCTCTTCACCCGCGGCCAGCGCGAAGTCTGGCTGGCCTCCACCCAACAGCGGGCCGGGTTTGACACAAAGCCCAGCCGCTGGGGTCGCGAGACGCTGTGGAGCGCCGCCACCGCGCTCATGCCCTGCATCGCGGAGGCCACCGTCTTCCGCCAGACCGCCTGCCTCCGACCCTCCACGCCGGACGACCTGCCCATCCTGGGCCTGCTGCCCGGCAGCACCAACGCTTACGCCGCCACCGGCGGCGGCACCAAGGGCATCCTGCTCGCTCCCGCCATGGGCAAGGCCATCGCCGACCTCATCACCACGGGCGCCACACCGCTCCCGCTCGCCGGCTTCAGCGCCGACCGGTTCAACCACACCAGCTAACACCCACGCACACAACATCCCACCAGCACCGCACCAGGAGGGACATCCCATGAGCCAGACCGTCGTGCTAGACGACCGACTCCGCCACCTCGTAGATCCCACAACCGCGGCCGAGCAGATCGCCAGCGGCTGCCAGTTCACGGAGGGCCCCGTCTGGAGCCACCGCGACCAGAGCCTGATCTTCAGCGATGTGCGCGGCGGCAAGATGTACCGCTGGACGGAGGCCGGCGGCCAGCAGGTCTACCGCGACCCCAGCGGCCACGCCAATGGCAACACCTACGACCTCCACGGCCGCCTCATCACCTGCGAGCACGCGAACCGTCGCGTCTCCCGAACCCACGCCGACGGCCGAGTTGAGACGGTAGTCAGCCACTATCAGGGGAAGCGGCTGAGCAGCCCCAATGACGTGGTGGGCGCGAAGAACGGCGACCTGTACTTCACCGACCCGCCGTACGGACTGCGCCAGCCAGACGGATCGTTCGCGCCCAGCGAGGTGCCCTTCAACGGCGTGTTCAAGATCTCCGCCGCTAACGGCAGCATCACCTCGCTAGTGGAAGACTTCGAGCGCCCCAACGGCCTGGTCATCACCAACGACGGCCGCCAGCTTCTGGTGGACGACACAGATCGCGCCCACGTGCGCGCCTTTGACATCCAGTCAGACGGCAGCCTGGCCAACGGCCGCCTCTTCGCAAACGTCACCCACGGCGGCACTGTGGGCCGGCCAGACGGCATGAAGCTTGACGTGGCGGGCAATCTGTACGTCACCGCTAACACCGCGGAGGGCGTCTGGGTGTTCGCGCCAGACGGCGCGCTGCTGGGCTTCATCGGCACCCCCGAGCCGCCCGCGAACGTAGCCTGGGGCGGCCCTGGCAACCAGACCCTTTTCATCACCGCCAACACCGGCGTCTACCGCATCCGCATGAAAGTAGCCGGCCAGGCCATCCCCGCCGCCAGATAGCCAGGCGCCGCGGGGCACGGCCTCCTTGGTAGCCCTGCTCCGCGGCATGTATGCTTCCCACGCGGCCACCAGGCCCACGCCGACGTAGCTCAATCGGCAGAGCAGCTGTTTTGTAAACAGCAGGTTGCGGGTTCGATTCCTGTCGTCGGCTCCGGGGAGGTGCGTGCGGGTCATCGCCGTGGGTCCGGAACCCCTCGTAGGCGGTAGCTTCAGCGCCGGTCAGGCAGGAACACTCGATGGGCAAGGGTACTCGGCAGGCGGGTCCGCGCGGTACGGGCGATGCGCGTGTGAACCTCGACCTGCCGGTGGACGCCGCGGCCCTCGCCACGTTCTGTCGGCGCCACAACATCAAACGGCTTTCCCTCTTCGGTTCGCGAGTCAAAGGTACGGCCAGGCCGGATAGTGACTTCGATCTTCTGGTTGAGTTCGCGCCGGGGAAGTCCCCGAGCCTGATCGGACTCGCCGCGATGGAAGGTGAGCTGTCCGTGCTGACTGGGGGAGCCAGAATAGACCTCCGCACCCCCGCGGAGCTCTCGCGCTACTTTCGGGACGAGGTTCTGCGGGAAGGCTGCGACCAGTATGTCGCCCGCTGATCGGGTTCGGCTTTGGCACATGCTCGACGCGGCGCAAGCCGGGATTCGATTCGCACGGAGCCACCGTCGAGAGAACCTCGACTCGGATGAGATGCTGCTGTTCGCCGTGGTCCGCGCGGTCGAGATCGTTGGCGAGGCGGCCGCCCGATGCTCGGACGACTCCCGCTCGTCACTGCCAGATATCCCGTGGCAAGACATCGTGGGCATGCGCAACAGTCCGTTACACGGTTAATTCGAGATAGACACAGACATCCTGTGGACCACAGTCACTGACGCGCTGCCGACGCTGGTAGACCAACTCCACGCGGCGCTCGAGACGGAGTAGCCCCCGCGGCGCAAGCCCATGCCCGCCCGCCACGCACCACCGCCCGCCCCCATCCGTTCACCGCGGTCGGCGCCCGCGCAGTTCCGCCCTGCCGAACTGTGACCCAGCGCACAGCGTAATCCGCGGCAGCCCCCTAGGATCGGTGCGCGGCCCCGGGGGCCGACATCCCCTCAGGAGGCGCGGCATGACACGCGCAACAGGTATCGGTTCCAAACTGCTCGGTGGGCGGCGACGCAAGCTTCTGGCGATCGGCGGCCTCGGCGCCGTGGCGGCCCTGGCACGGCAGCCGGAGACCGCCCACGCCGCCCACCAGGTCGAGGACATCGGCATCGGCGTCACCAATCCCACGTTAGGTGACCGGCCGACGAGCGGTACGTCACTGCTTACGGCCACATTTGGCTCCGGGTTTTACGTCGACCAGGCGCGCAACGCTCTCGGGACCGCGATCTCCGGCTATGGCGGCCACAACGGCGCCAGTGGCAACGGCGGTCCTGGCATGAACGCGCAAGGCGGTTCACTACTCTCCGGGTCGGGAACCGGCCGTGTGGGCGGGACTGGCATCTCGGGCCTGGGTGGCTTCGGAAATGACCTGGGTAGCGGCGGCATCGGCGGCCAGTTCTTCGGCGGACTCTCCACATCAACCGCCGGCCCGGGCATGGTCGCGACCGGCGGTCGGAATACCGCCTCGGCCCTGGCCGTCGGTGGAACCGGCGTCACCGGACTCGGCGGATTCGGCGGGAACGGCGTGACCAGAACGGGCATCGGCGTGCTGGGCCAGTCCACCTCCGCTGAGGGCGTCCGCGGCGAGTCCACGACCGGGCCAGGAACGCTCGGGGTCTCATCAAACGGCGTCGGATTGTTCGCCGTCTCGCACACTAACTGGGGACTCTATTCCCAATCTCCAAACTACGCGGGAGTCTTCCAGGGCTCCGTCTACATCGCCGGCGGCCTCAAGCTCCTCGGCGGCTTCCTCACCGCCGTCAAACATCCAGACGGCTCCACCCGCGCCGCCCACGGCGCTGCCACCACCGAGCCCATCATCGAAGACTTCGGCCGCGCCCGCCTTACCAATGGCGTCGCCCACGTCGATCTGGACCCCGCCTTCGCCGCGCTCATCCAGTCCGCCGACTACACCGTCTTCCTATCCCCAGAGGGTGACTCGAATGGCCTGTTCGTCACTAACAAGACCACTTCCGGCTTTGACGTGCGCGAGCAGAAGGGCGGCACAAGCACCCTGGACTTCGGCTACCGCGTCGTCGCCAGGCGCCGCGACGCAGACCGCTCCCGGCTGGCAAAGCTGGACCACCTGGACCCCCTCCCAGACGTCAAGCCCACTGAGATGCCGGCGCCACAGCCAGAACCTCCCAAGCGCGACGTGAGCGAGCATCCCAGCACGCCATCGTCCCCATCCACCGCCCCCGCCCCGCGCCGCTAGCCGCTAGCCGCTACGCCTGTTGACGGGGAGGCCGGCCTCCCCGTCAACGGGCACACCCCGCGTCGCACTCAGCGCGGCGGCGACCCGCGCGCGGCCCTCCCAGTTGCCGATGCGCGACGGGCCGCCCACGTTGATCTCGATCCCACCTCCGCGGCACTGGCTCAAACCGGTCACTTCGATGCATCCCCGGCACCGTACGCCAATGCCCGGAGCCTGTACGTGACCATTCCGCCCTGCCGAAGTGTGACCCAGCGCACAGCGTGATCCGCTCCGGTCCCTGAGAATCGGTTCGCGGCCCCGGGGGCCGACATCCCCTCAGGAGGCGCGGCATGACACGCGCAACAGGTATCGGCTCCAAACTGCTCGGTGGACGGCGGCGGAAGCTCCTGACGATCGGCGGCCTCGGCGCCGTGGCGGCCCTGGCACGGCAGCCGGAGACCGCCCACGCCGCCCACCAGCTCGAGGACATCGGCATCGGAATCACCAATCCTACGTCAGGTGCCGCGCCGACGACCTCTACAATACTCACTACGAGCACAAGTGGCTCTGGGTTTTACGTCCAGCAGGTGGACAACGCTGTCGGGACCGCGATCTCCGGCTATGGCGGCTCCAACACCGCCAGTGGCAACGGCGGTCGTGGCATGTACGCGCAAGGCGGTGACCTATACGGCGGGTCGGGAACCGGCCGGACGGGCGGGGTTGGCGTCCATGGCCAGGGCGGAACGGGGTTTACCTTCGGTAGCGGCGGCATCGGCGGCCGCTTCGTCGGCGGGTCGTCCGAGTCAACCGCGGGCCCGGGCGTAGTCGCGAGCGGCGGACAGAATCATGGCTCGGCCCTGGCCGTCGGTGGAACCGGCGTCACCGGCCTCGGCGGCTTCGGCGGCAACAACGTGACCAGAACGGGCATCGGCGTCCTCGGCCAGTCCACCTCCGCTGAGGGCGTCCGCGGCGAGTCCACGACCGGGCCAGGAACGCTCGGGGTCTCATCAAACGGCGTCGGATTGTTCGCCGTCTCGCACACTAACTGGGGACTCTATTCCCAATCTCCAAACTACGCGGGAGTCTTCCAAGGCTCCGTCTACATCGCCGGCGGCCTCAAGCTCCTCGGCGGATTCCTCACCGCCGTCAAACATCCAGACGGCTCCACCCGCGCCGCCCACGGCGTGACCAGCGCGGAACCCCTCATCGAGGATGTCGGCCGCGCCCGGCTCGCGAACGGCGCCGCACACGTCGACCTGGATCCCTCCTTCGCCGCGCTCATCCAGTCCGCCGACTACGATGTGTTCCCCGTCGCCTACGCTGATTCCCGGGGCCTCTACGTGACAAATCGCACCGCCTCCGGCTTCGACGTACGCGAGCAGCAGGCCGGCACAAGCACCCTAGACTTCGGCTACCGCGTTGTCGCCAGGCGCCGCGACGCCGACCGCTCCCGCCTGGCAAAGCTGGACCACCTGGACCCCCTCCCAGACGTCAAGCCCACTGAGATGCCGGCGCCACAGCCAGAGCCTCCCAAGCGCGACGTGAGCGAGCATCCCAGCACGCCATCGTCGCCATCCACCGCCCCCGCCCCGCGCCGCTAGCCGACCCGCCAGGTAACGGGGAGGCCGGCCGGAAGGCCCGCCTCCCCCATCTGACCGGGCCCATCGCGCGTCGCGTTCTGGGCGGCTGCGCTGCACCCGCCCCGCCCACGTCGCCGCCACTACCGAGCACATCACCGAAGAGTCTGGCCGCGCGCTCCTCACCAATGGTGACGCCCACGTGGATCTCGACACGGCCGGCGCCACGCTCATCCAGCCCGCCGACTACGCGGAGACGCCGGAGCCGCCACAGCGCTCGCAGGAGCCGACCGCCACGACCAACGCAGCCGGCCCGAATCAAGCGCCGGCACCCGGGCGGTAGCGCGGCGGCCTTCGGCAGGCCGTCGGCCTCAGTGGCAGCTTCCGGGCTGCAACCGTGCCTTCACCCGCGGCGACCGTCCGCGCAACCCGCGGAGCGCAACATATCGACGGAGGGTAGCATGATCACCAGAGTGCACTCCGGCAGCAGGCGCCTGGCGGCACGGCGGAAGATGCTTGCTTTCGGCGGACTCGGAGCGCTGCTCGGTCTGGCCAGGCAGCCAGAAGCCGCGAACGCGACGCACCAAGTAGAGGACATCGGGATCGGGCAGACCAATCCGACCTCAGGTAGCCCACCAACGACTGAAACGAGCCTCGTCACCAACGTCCCGCTCGGCATCGGGTTCTCCGTGGTTCAGTCGAGCAATCTTGGTGTCGCACTCGCCGGCCAGGGTGCCGTCAACGCTGCGACCGGGGACGGCGGCTTGGGCATCATCGGCTACGGTGGAAATCTCACTGGCGGGTCCGGTCCGATCCGGTCCGGCGGGCCTGGAATCCACGGACATGGCGGGGAAGGGTTCTCACTCGGCGCAGGCGGCCGTGGCGGCGGGTTCTTCGGCGGAAGCTCTACTTCCCTCCCCGGCCCCGGGGCCCTGGCCGATGGTGGGCGAAACACGTCTGCCTCCCTGGCCGTAGGCGGGACGGGCGTCATCGGTCGGGGCGGCCTCGGCGGGAACAATGTGACCAGAACGGGCGTCGGTGTGCTCGGTCAGTCCACCTCTGCGGAGGGTGTCCGCGGTGAGTCAAACCTCGGCCCGGGAACGCTCGGTGTCTCATCAAGCGGTATCGGCGTGTACGCCGTTTCGCACAATAGCTGGGGACTGTACTCCCAGTCGCCAGGCTACGCGGGGGTCTTCCACGGCGTGGTGTATGTCGCCGGAGGCCTCCAGCTCGTCGGCGGCTTCCTCACCGCCGTCAAACATCCAGACGGCTCCACCCGCGCCGCCCACGGCGCGGCCACTACTGAGCCTATCATCGAAGACTTCGGCCGCGCCCGGCTCGCGAACGGCGCCGCACACGTCGACCTGGATCCCGTCTTCGCCGCGCTCATCCAGTCCGCCGACTACGATGTGTTCCCCGTCGCCTACGCGGACTCCCGTGGCCTGTACGTGACAAACCGCACCGCCTCCGGCTTCGACGTACGAGAGCAGCAGGGCGGCGCCAGCACCCTGGACTTCGGCTACCGCGTCGTCGCTAAACGCCGCGACGCCGACCGCGCCCGGCTGGCAAAGCTGGACCACCTGGACCCGCTCCCAGACGTCAAGCACACCGAGATGCCGCCGTCACCGCCAGAACCTCCAAAGCGCGACGTCAACACGCATCCCAGCACGCCATCTTCGCCGTCCACCGCCCCTGCCCCGCGCCGCTAGCCGCCACGCCGGTCAGACGGGGGAGGACGTCCTTCCGGCCGTCGTCCATACTCAGATCCCCGAATCGCCGCGCGAGCTGTGACCCAGCGCACAGCGTAATCCGCGGCAGCCCCCTAGGATCGGTTCGCGGCCTCCCGGGCCGACATCCCCTCAGGAGGCGCGGCATGACACGCGCAACAGGTATCGGCTCCAGGCTCCTCGGTGGACGGCGACGCAAGCTTCTGGCGATCGGCGGCCTCGGCGCCGTGGCGGCCCTGGCACGGCAGCCGGAGACCGCCCATGCCGTCCACCAGATCGAGGACATCGGCATCGGAGTCGCCAATCCTACGTCAGGTGCCGCGCCGACGACCTCTACAATACTCTTTACGAGCACAAGTGGCTCTGGGTTTTACGTCCAGCAGGCGGACAACGCTGTCGGGATCGCGATCACCGGCTATGGCGGCTCCAACAGCGCCAGTGGCAACGGCGGTCGTGGCATGTACGCGCAAGGCGGTTTCCTTATCGGCGGGTCGGGAACCGGCCGGACGGGCGGGGTTGGCGTCGATGGCGCGGGTGGCTACGGATTTAGCCGCGGTAGCGGCGGCATCGGCGGCCGCTTCAGCGGCGGGTCGTCCGCGTCAACCGCCGGCCCGGGCGTAGTCGCCGCCGGCGGTCAGAATACCGCCTCAGCCCTGGCCGTCGGTGGAACCGGCGTCTCCGGACTCGGCGGATTCGGCGGGAACAACGTGACCAGAACGGGCATCGGCGTGCTGGGCCAGTCCACCTCCGCTGAGGGCGTCCGCGGCGAGTCCACGACCGGGCCAGGAACGCTCGGGGTCTCATCAAACGGCGTCGGATTGTTCGCCGTCTCGCACACTAACTGGGGACTCTATTCCCAATCTCCAAACTACGCGGGAGTCTTCCAAGGCTCCGTCTACATCGCCGGCGGCCTCAAGCTCCTGGGCGGCTTCCTCACCGCCGTCAAACACCCAGACGGCTCCACCCGCGCCGCCCACGGCGTGACCAGCGCGGAACCCCTCATCGAGGATGTCGGCCGCGCCCGGCTCGCGAACGGCGCCGCACACATCGACCTGGACCCCTCCTTCGCCGCGCTCATCCAGTCCGCCGACTACACCGTCTTCCTATCCCCAGAGGGTGACTCGAATGGCCTGTTCGTCACTCACAAGACCGCTTCCGGCTTTGACGTGCTCGAACAAAAGGCCGGCACCAGCACCCTGGACTTCGGCTACCGCGTTGTCGCCAGGCGCCGCGACGCCGACCGCACCCGGCTGGCAAGGCTGGACCATCTGGACCCGCTCCCAGACGTCAAGCACACCGAGATGCCGCCGTCACCGCCAGAACCGGTAACGCGCGACGCGAGCGAGCGTCCCAGCACGCCATCTTCGCCATCCACCGCCCCCGCCCCGCGCCGCTAGCCGACCCGCCAGGTAACGGGGAGGCCGGCCGGAAGGCCGGCCTCCCCGTCTGGCCGGGCCGGATGCCCCGCGAGCCTGGGACATCGATCCTGTCTAGGGCCCAGTGCCCGGCGATATCCTGAAATCGCCAGATGAGCCACGGCGGGCTCACGGTAGTCGAGGCAGAAGAGATCGGAGATGGTGATGCGCAAGACCACACAGACGCCAGCGCGCCACCTGCTCTACGGAGTGCTCCAGGTTGACAGGACGGCGCCCGTTCGTCAGAGCGGGTAGGCCGGAGCCGGGGCCCAGGGTGACCCATGAGTGGCGCCCTGCTTTGAAAGCATCCCCCGCCGACCGAGCGCCTGACTGAAGCGATCCTGGGCGGATTGCACACGGAGTCCTTGCGGATACACCGGTAGTTTTGAGAGGCCCCGCCATCTGGCGGGGCCTCTCAGTGTCTCAAGCGCCCGGGCGGCGCTCGCCGAAGAACCAGCGGGCGCGCGGGGCGAATGCCAGGCGCATACCAAAGCGGCGGGTCGCCGCGTCGCGCACGTGCTCTACAGCTTCCTCCGGATCGTCCGTGAGCAGGATCCGCCGCACATCCTGGACCTCGATGGCGCCAGCCCGTTGCATGACGCGGAGCTGCTCCAGCAGACCCTGCCAGTACTCGGTACCCATCAGCACCAGCGGGAAGTCGCGCAATTTGGCCGTCTGCAGCAGCGTCATCAGCTCGAACAGCTCGTCCAGGGTCCCCAGCCCGCCGGGCAGCGCGATGAAGCCGTGCGAGTACTTGACCAGCATGACCTTTCGGACGAAGAAGTACTTGAACTCCACCATCACGTCGAGGTAGGGGTTGGGTTGCTGCTCCCGCGGCAGCATGATGTTGCAGCCAACCGACAGACCGTTCCAGTCCTTGGCGCCACGGTTGGCCGCCTCCATCAAGCCCGGCCCGCCTCCGGTCATCACGGCGAATCCAGCGCGGGCCAGCTCCGCCCCGGTCTGCTGCGCAAGCCGGTAGTACCCCGTGGATTCGCCGAACCGCGCCGAGCCAAACACTGTGACGCAAGGCCCCAAGAAGTGCAGAGCGCGGAACCCACGGACGTACTCGCGAAAGATCCGGAAGGCGCGCATGAGCTCGGCCAGCCGGGTATCGGGGCCGGCCAGAAACTCCGCCTCTTCCTGATGGCCGCCGACGAGCCAGTAAGTGTCGCCGGCCACGCGCTCCCGTGCTGCGCTCTTAGGCCGCTGAAGATCGGTGGTCTGGGGGGTTCGGGTGTCCTGGCCGCTTGGCTCGTCTGCCATCGTTTCACACCGGCTCATCGAATTTCGCCGCTGTCGCCCAACGGCGGCCCGGACCCGTTAGGCACCAGATGTGGAGCTAGTGTAGGCCAGATCCAAGCGCAGGCGAGTGCGCGGTCTCCGCCGGTTAGCCCGGCGGAGTCCGGCACCGCGACACGTCTGACGCTGCAACCGCGCCATCACCCCCGGTGACCCTCAGCGCAACGCATCGGACGGAGTATGTCGGCGGAGGTCCACATGAGCACCAAACTGCACGCCCGCGTGCGGCGGCTGGCGGCACGACGGAAGATCCTGGCCTTCGGCGGACTCGGCGCACTGCTCGGGCTGACCAGGCAACCGGAACCAGCCCATGCTGCACACCAGACAGAGGACATCGGTATCGGAGCGAACAACCCAACCGCTGGCAGTTTGCCCACCACGGAGACCCGCCTGTACACCAATGTCGCAGTCAACGGCGGGTTCGGCGTGTACCAGTCGGAGAATACTCTCGGCGCCGCGCTCACCGGCAGCGGTGGCAGCAATACAGTGGGCGAATCCGGCGGTTGGGGCGTCGTCGGGTTCGGCGGGAATCTCACCGGCGGGTCCGGCGCCATCCGGGACGCTGGAGTCGGCGTCTACGGACTGGGCGGCTTCGGGAGTCTCCGGGGTAAGGGTGGGCGTGGCGGATACTTCCTGGGCGGAGATTCGACATCCACTCCCGGCTCCGGCATGGAGGGCAAGGGCGGGCAGAACGACGCCTCTGCCCTGGCCGTTGGTGGGCAGGGCGTGGTGGGCCGCGGAGGGCTGGGAGGCAACAACGTCACCCGCACGGGCATCGGCGTCCTCGGCCAGTCCACCTCGGCCGAGGGCGTTCGCGGCGAGTCTGCCTCTGGCCCGGGCACCCTGGGCGTCTCATCCAACGGGATCGGGGTGTACGCCGTCTCGCACCATGGCTGGGGACTCTATTCCCAGTCGCCAGGATACGCGGGGGTCTTCCAAGGCGCCGTCTACATCGCCGGTGGCCTCCAGCTCCTCGGCGGCTTCCTCACCGCCGTCAAACACCCAGACGGCTCCACCCGCGCCGCCCACGGCGTAACCAGTGCGGAGCCCCTCATCGAGGACGTCGGCCGCGCCCGCCTCACCAACGGCGTCGCCCACGTCGGCCTCGATCCCACGTTTGCCGCGCTGATCCAGTCCGGCGAATACTGCGTGTTTCCCGTCCCGGAGGGCGACTGCAACGGCCTGTTCATTGCCGTTCGCACCGCCACCGGATTCGACGTTCGCGAGCTGCGAGGCGGCACGTCCACTCTGGAATTCAGCTACCGGATAGTCGCCCGCAGGCGCGAGGACGAGCGAGGACGCCTGGCCAAACTTGAGACGCTCTACCCCCTGCCAGCTATCGAGCATACCGAGGTAACCGAGCCGCATCCGCGATCTAGAGACGGGCAGAAGCCAGCAGCGCCGGCCCCATCGCCTGCCGCCGCTCCACCGCAAAGGTAGGTTGCGAGCCGCGCTGCCACGAGCAAAACGTCCGCCGCGGCGCGACCACGCGTGTTGTCACCGCTCTGTCACCCCCGGTGACCCCCCGCGCCACCCACCGGCCGGACCATGTCGGCGGAGGTTCACATGAGCAACACATTGCACTCCGGCGTGAGGCGGCTGGCGGCACGGCGAAAGATGCTTGCGTACGGCGGGCTGGGCGCGCTGCTCGGGTTGGCGGGGACGGCCGAGCCAGCCCGAGCGGCGCACGACGCGGCGGACATTGGCATTGGGCTGACTAATCCAACCGCCGGGACTCTACCCACCGCTACCACGGTTCTCCAGACTAACGTGGCCAGTGGGATCGGTTTCTGGGTACAGCAGACGGACAATGCTGGCGGGATCGCGTCTCAATCCAATGGCAGTCACAACACGAGTGCTGGCAGTGGTGGGCGGGGGCTGCTGTCGTACGGTGGGAATCTGACGGCTGGATCCGGGTCGAACCGGCGCGGCGGCATAGGGGGTCAATTCCTAGGCGGTAACGGCGATTCGTTCGGCGTCGGCGGGTCCGGTGTCGAGGCAAGCGGTGGCAGGTCGTCCTCTGGCCCTCCGGGCGACGGGGTCACGGGTTCTGGCGGCCAAAATTCATCGGGACCTGGGGGAGGCGGCGGCCCGGGCGTGCGAGGGATTGGCGGGCAGAACAATCCTCTGTTCCCCAATCCCCTACTGCGGACCGGCGTGGGCGTGTTAGGCCAGTCGGATACCGCGGAGGGGACGCGCGGCGAGTCTGCCTCTGGCCCGGGCACCCTGGGCGTCTCATCCAACGGGATCGGGGTGTACGCCGTCTCGCACCATGGCTGGGGACTCTATTCCCAGTCGCCAGGATACGCGGGGGTCTTCCAAGGGGCCGTCTACATCGCCGGTGGCCTCCAGCTCCTCGGAGGCTTCCTCACGGCCGTCAAACACCCAGATGGCTCCACCCGCGCCGCCCACGGCGTGACCAGCGCGGAACCCCTCATGGAGGATGTCGGCCGCGCCCGCCTCACCAACGGCACAGCCCACGTTGGCCTGGATCCTGCCTTCGCCGCCCTCATCCAGAGTGTCGACTACACCGTCTTCCTATCCCCGGAGGGTGACTCGAACGGTCTGTTCGTCACCAACAAGACCACGTCCGACTTCGACGTGCGCGAACAAAAGGGCGGCGCCAGCAACCTGGACTTCGGCTACCGCGTCGTCGCCAGACGCCGAGACGCCGAACACACCCGCCTCGCGAAGCTCGACCACCTCGACCCACTCCCCGACGTCAAGCACACCGAGATGCCGGCGTCACCGCCAGAACCTCAAAAGCGCGACGTGAGCGAGCATCCCAGCACGCCATCCTCGCCGTCCGCCGCACCAGCTCCGCGCCGCTAGCCGGCGCGCCAGTTGATGGGTCAGCCGGCCTTCCGGCCGGCCTCCCCGCCCCACCCGGAGCACAGCACGCTGCATTCTGCGCGGTTGTGCTCCACTCGCGGCAACTCCCGTTGACCATGCGCCAGGAAGCCGATGCCGACACGACCTCGGATGAAGACGAGCGCGCGGCGCAGGCTGCTGCCCGGCGCCCGGCTGGGCGCCATAGCCGAGACGACACCGGAGGCGCGCGTGGCACGGCAGGAGCACCACGCGCGAGACCCCGCGGACTTGGGTCACCGCCGAAGGGGCGCAGGAGCACATGACGACGGGACAAGCGATGTGGACAAATCACCGCGAGCGGTGGACGCAGGCGCCCGGCTACGCCGCTGTCTTCCACGGCGTGGTGTATATCGCCGGACGCCTCCAACTCGTCGGCGGCTTCCGCACCACCGTCAAGCACCCAAACGGCTCCACCCGCGCCGCCCACCGCGCCACCACTACCGAGCCCATCATCGTAGACCTCGGCCGCGCCCGCCTCACGAGCGGCGTAGCGCACGTGGACCTGGACCCCCCGTCAACCGCACCGATGTGCCCAGGTCCACCCTCTAGCCACCCAGATGCACGGCCGACACCGGCGGTAGCACGCGCTCCACGCAGCCTGTCGCCCTGCTGCCACGCCGCTAGTGGCCCGCTGTTTCACGGTTCGACCGGACGGAGAGCCAGCCGACATGTGTGACCTAGCGCACAGCGCGCCGCGTTTTGCGCCACTATAGTGCACCCTCGACACGTTCGGTCGCGTACTGTCCAGGAGGTCGACGATGGCACGATTTGGGATAAAGACCAGCGCACGTCGCAAGCTGCTGGCGTACGGCGGGCTCGGCGCGTTGTTCGGGCTGGCGCGGGAGACGCGCGTCGCGGAGGCCGCGCATCAGGCCGAAGATCTCGGACTCGGACTCGTCAATCCTACCGGCGGAGGCAACGTCACTTCGGGGACGGTGTTGAACGCCGATACCGGATTCACCGCGTTTAGCGTCATCCAGGCAACAGGCTCCGGCGGCGGCGCGGTAGGCGGGTTCGCCGGCGCAGAATCCTTCTTCTCCACCGCGGCACGGGGAATCTTCGGCAAGGGTGGAGACCACACCGGAACGGGAGCCGGCGGGACGGGGACTGAAGGTAATGGCGGGAGCCTGAGCGGAGCCTTTGGTGCGTTCCGCACCGGTGGGTCCGGGCTCGTCGGCACTGGCGGCGCCGGCGGCACGAGCGGGGCTGGAGGGCGGGGCGTCGGGGCCTTCGGCGGAGGTTCCCATAGTGCGCCTGGGCCGGGTATCCTCGCGGCAGGCGGACAGAACCTGAGCGGCGCCCTCGCACCCGGTGGCCCGGGCGTCCAGGGAATTGGCGGCATCGGAGCGGTCACAAGCGCAAACACACGCACCGGCGTCGGCGTCCTTGGCCAATCAAACTCCGCAGAGGGCGTTCGCGGCGAATCCACTATCGGGCCAGGAACGCTCGGGGTCTCATCAAACGGCGTCGGATTGTTCGCCGTCTCGCACACTAACTGGGGACTCTATTCCCAATCTCCAAACTACGCGGGAGTCTTCCAAGGCTCCGTCTACATCGCCGGGCGGCCTCAAGCTCCTGGGCGGCTTCCTCACCGCCGTCAAACACCCAGACGGAAGCAGCCGAGCTGCGCATAGCGTCACCAGCACGGACGCGGTGATCGAGGACTTCGGTCGCGCGCGCCTGGTTGGTGGCGCGGCTCACGTCGACCTCGAGCCCACCTTCGCGGCGCTGGTGGCGACGGCGGACTATGACGTGTTTCTCACACCGTACGGTGAGCATGGCGGGCTGTACGTCAGCACGCGCACGGCCACGGGATTCGACGTGCGAGAACCGCGAGGCGGCTCCAGCACCCTCGACTTCGGCTACCGCGTCGTCGCGAAACGCCGAGATGGTGACCGCACGCACCTCGCAAAGCTAGACCACCTCGAGCCCCTCGCCGATGTCAAGCATACCGACATGCCAGCCCTCGCGCCCGAGCCACCGAAACGCAACGCCAGCGAGAGCCCCGCCGCCGCGACCCCAACATCGGCTGCGCCACCCTCCCGCCGCTAAACGAACCGACGACCGGCCCGTCTGTCATCGGGCTGGCCGGAAACCGGTCCTCTCAACGTGATAGGGTGCGCGGCGCGTTCATGCGGGCCAGCTATGATGCGCCATCGAATCGTCTAATAGCGTATTCGCGAGGAGACAGATGATGGCGCGATTTCGTATGAAGGCCGGTGCCAGGCGCAAGCTACTGGCATTTGGCGGACTCGGGGCAGTTCTCGGTTTGGCGCGAGAGGCGCGGGTGGCCGAGGCGACGCACCAGGCGGAGGATCTGGGGCTGGGGATCATCAATCCAAGCGGCGGGGGCAGCGTCGCAGGGCAGACCCAGTTGAAGGCCGATACCGTATTCACCGCGTTTAGCGTCGTCCAGACACCGAATTCCGGCGGTGACGCGGTGGCCGGAGTCGCCGGCGCGGAGGCAGTTCTCTTCCTTGCGCCACGGGGCGTCTTCGGCGTAGGCGGGGGCAACTCCGGGTATGGAGTCGGGGGGACTGGGACCCAAGGAAATGGCGGTAGCCTGAGCGGCGCGTTTAGCTCCATCCGCGCCGCTGGGGCGGGACTCGTGGGCAATGGTGGGGCGGGCGGCACGAGCGGGGCCGGAGGGCGAGGCGTCGGGGCCTTCGGCGGAGGTTCCCATAGTGCGCCTGGGCCGGGTATCCTCGCGGCAGGCGGACAGAACCTGAGCGGCGACCTGGCACCCGGCGGCCCGGGTGTGCAAGGAATCGGCGGCATCGGAGCGAACACAAGCGCAAACACCCGCACGGGCATCGGCGTCCTGGGCCAATCCACCTCCGCTGAGGGCGTCCGCGGCGAGTCCACTATCGGGCCAGGAACGCTCGGGGTCTCATCAAACGGCGTCGGATTGTTCGCCGTCTCGCACACTAACTGGGGACTCTATTCCCAATCTCCAAACTACGCGGGAGTCTTCCAAGGCTCCGTCTACATCGCCGGCGGCCTCAAACTCCTGGGCGGCTTCCTCACCGCCGTCAAGCATCCAGATGGCTCCACCCGCGCCGCCCACGGCGCCGCCACGACCGAGCCGATCATTGAGGACTTCGGCCGCGCACGCCTCGCCAACGGCGCCGCGCACGTGGACCTGGAGCCGTCATTCGCCGCGCTGGCAGGATCGAGCGACTACGACCTATTCCTCACGCCATACGGCGACTGCAAGGGCCTCTACGTTGCCAGCCGCACCGCCACCAGCTTCGACGTGCAGGAGCTTCAAGGCGGCGCCAGCACCCTGGACTTCGCCTACCGTGTCGTCGCCAAACGCCGCGACGGGGACCGCACCCGCCTGGCGAAGCTCGATCACCTCGATCCGCTCCCGACCGTCAAGCACACGGACGTGCCAGCCCTAGTGCCCGAGCCGCCAAGACGCAACGCCAGCGATAGCCCCGGCGCCCCAGCCCAGCCGGCTGCCGCTCCACCCCCGCGTCGCTAGCCGCGCCCCCACGTCACCGGCGTGCGCCAGCGGATGTGCGATCGTGCGCTGACACTTTGGGATGCCAGCAGCTCTCTGCTACCGTGCCACCTGCCGCACCCGCGGTAGGCACAGCGGGAGTGGGGAATGGGACGCATGTCGAGCGTGGGCGTTCGGAAGATCGCTGCGCGGCGCAAGCTGCTGGCCGTCGGCGGGCTGGGCGCGGTGCTCGGCCTGGGGCGAGAAGCGCGGGTTGTTGAAGCGGCACACCAGGCGGAGGACCTCGGGCTTGGACTCACCAACCCGACCGCGGGCGGCGTCATCACGACGACCACGCGGATCAACACGGGGACCGGAGGCGATGCGTTTAGCGTGATCCAGGCGGACGGCTCGGCGGGCGACGCGGTGAATGGATACGGGGGATTGCAGACAGGATCGACTGCCGGGGGGCGAGGTGTGTTCGCCGAGGGTGGAAGAAACACCGGCACTGGGGACGGCGGGGCTGGGATCAACGCAACTGGCGGCAACCTGGGTGGAGCACCTGCTGCCGGACGCACGGCCGGGGCCGGGATCAGCGCCATTGGCGGGATCGCCGGTCCAATCGGGGCTGGCGGGGACGGTGTCCGCGCATTCGGCGGCTCCTCGTCGGTCGCGCCGGGGGCGGGTGTGCGAGCAGAGGGCGGGGGAAATGCCGCCAGTGCTCTGGCAATGGGAGCCGCGGGCGTGCTGGGACTTGGTGGCCTTGGGGGGAACGCCGTGACTCGCACTGGCGTGGGTGTGCTCGGTCAGTCTACCTCTGCTGAGGGCGTTCGCGGCGAGTCCGCCTTCGGCCCCGGTGCGCTCGGCGTCTCCGTCAACTACGCTGGCATGTACGCCCAGTCCACCAACCACTGGGGCCTCTACGCCCAGGCACCCGGCTTCGCCGGTGTCTTCCAGGGCTCCGTCTACATCGCCGGCGGTCTCACGCTGGTCGGTGGCTTCCTCACCGCCGTCAAGCATCCGGACCGGTCCAGCCGCGCCGCCCACGGTGTCACCAGCGCAGAGCCGCTACTTGAAGATGTCGGCCGCGCCCGTCTCACCGCCGGCGCTGCCCACGTCGACCTCGACCCCGCCTTCGCCGCCCTGATCCAGTCTGCTGGCTATGACGTATTTCCTCTGCCGTACGGCGACTGCAAGGGACTCTACGTCACCATTCGCACCGCGTCCGGCTTCGACGTGCGCGAGCTACACAGCGGCACCAGCAGCCTCGACTTCGGCTACCGGGTCGTGGCCTCCCGACGCGATGGCGACCGCACCCGCCTCGCAAAGCTCGACCACCTCGAGGCGCTGCCGGCGGTCACACGTACCGAGATCCCCGAGGCGACGCCCTGCTCCAATGGGCTCACTGCGCCCGCGAATGGAACGCGCCAAGACGCCGCCCCGCCATCGCGACCGTAGTCTGAACGTGTCCTCGCAGCAGTGCGCTCGGGGCGATAGGGGCGCTCTCGCGCACGGACGGCGGCACGCTACCATGGGAGCGCGGCCGATATGGCTGATGATCGCCCAGGGAGCGCGCCATGGTACGACCGATGGTACGAGGCTTGAACGACGTAGCCCGCCGGCGGCTGCTGGCTGCCGGTGGGCTCGCCGCTGTGCTGGGACTTGTGAGATCCCCCGAGCCCGGCCACGCGGCGCACCAGGTGGAGGACATCGGGATCGGCCAGATCAATCCTACCTCCGGCAACTCCCCCGTCTCAGGAACGGTACTCTCGACGAACACCGCAGGCGGCGCGTTCGTGGTGATCCAGTCGGCGAATGTGGACGGTGACGCCCTGAACGGCTACGGAAGCGACAACAACTCCACCGGTGCAGGTAGCGGGGGCGTAGTTGGGCACGGCGGGGGACTCACCGGCGGCACTGGCGGCAGTCGGTCCGGCGGGGAGGGAGTTCACGGACAAGGGGGGAACGGCCTCTCGTTTGGGACGGGTGGCACCGGCGGCACCTTCTCTGGCGGCACCTCTACCTCCGCGCCCGGCTCCGGCGTCATCGCCACCGGCGGTCAGAACAACAGTGCCGCGCCGCTGTCAGTTGGTGGAGCCGGCATCGTCGGCCGCGGCGGTCTCGGCGGAAACGGCGTGACCAGAACGGGCATCGGCGTCCTGGGCCAATCCACCTCCGCTGAGGGCGTCCGCGGCGAATCCACTATCGGGCCAGGAACGCTCGGGGTCTCATCAAACGGCGTCGGATTGTTCGCCGTCTCGCACACTAACTGGGGTCTCTATTCCCAATCTCCAAACTACGCGGGAGTCTTCCAAGGCTCCGTCTACATCGCCGGCGGCCTCAAGCTCCTGGGCGGCTTCCTCACCGCCGTCAAGCATCCAGATGGCTCCACCCGCGCCGCCCACAGTAGCGTCACTACCGAGCCACTCATAGAAGACGTGGGACGCGCGCGCCTCGCCAACGGCGCCGCGCACGTGGACCTGGAGCCGTCATTCGCCGCGCTGGCAGGATCGAGCGACTACGACCTATTCCTCACGCCATACGGCGACTGCAAGGGCCTCTACGTTGCCAGCCGCACCGCCACCAGCTTCGACGTGCAGGAGCTTCAAAGCGGCGTCAGCACCCTCGACTTCGGCTACCGAATCGTCGCAAAGCGCCGCGACGCTGACCGCACCCGCCTGGCAAAGCTGGACCACCTGGACCCGCTCCCCACCGTCAAGCACACCGACGTACCCGAGCTCGCGCCCGAACCTCCGAAGCGCAACGCCAGCGATAGCCACGGCGCCCCAGCCCAGCCGGCTGCCGCGCCACCCCCGCGTCGCTAGCCCAGTCCTGCCCTGGTGTGCGCCCGGCCGCGCAAAATCGGTAGTTCACACAGACACATTGGTGGACCCCACCCACCGAATCCACCACTCGGGGAGTTGTGTCGCCGGAATTCGTTGTGTCACCACGGCGAGTTGTGTCACCAGAATTAGTTGTGTCACCAGAATGAGTTGTGTCACCAGCCGGTGGCAGCGCACTCGCGTCACTATGGCGCAATGATGATAGAGCGGGGTGCCGTCAGTCCGGTCGGCCCCTGCCAATCTGCCGCGGCGGGCGCCTCACCCGCCGCGGCGATGCCAGCCACGCGAAGACCGTCGCCAGCACGCAGCTCGCCACTCCCGTGACAAACGCCGCCGCGTAGCTCCCCGTCACGTCAAAGATCGTCCCCGCGATCCACGGTCCGCTCGCGCTGCCAACGCTGGAGATCGCGGCCACCGCCCCAAAGATCGCCCCAAAGCTCCGCCCGCGGAAGATGTCCGCCACCATCGCCGGGTTCAGCGTCGCCGTGGCCGAGTAGCCAAAGCCAAACAACCACGGGAACAGGTAGATCAGCCCCGGGCTCGCAGTCGCCCCCGCGCTCACCAGCGCCGCGATTCCCGCGATCACAAACACCATCGCAATCGAGAACGTCAGCTCGCGGCCAATCCGATCGCTGATCGGCCCGTAGGCAATCTTGGCAATCACGCTCGCCAGCCCCACCAGCCCCGCCGCGAACGCCGCCGTCTCGCCGCTGATCCCGCTGTCAATCAAGAACGCGATCTCGTGGGCAAACACAAGCTGGGTGGATATCCCAGAGCAGAAAAACGTCGCGCCGATGAACCAGAACCGCCACGTCCGGATGGCGCTCCGCACCGTCCACACCCGGGCCGCCCACGCGGCGTTCACCACCAGCGCATCCGCCGCGGGCCGGCCTTCGCCGGCGGCCTCGGCGCGCGGCCGTGTCGCCGGTACCGGCGGCCGCCGCTGCAACAGCAGGTTGGACGGCAGCAAGCCAATGAGCAGCCAGGCCGCCATCAGGAGATACGTGTTCCGCCACCCCACGTGGCCCACGAGATACTGCGCCACGGGGACCATGAACAGGATGGAGAGACCGATCGCCGAGGAGACGAGGCCCGCCACCGTGCCCACCCGCTCCGGGAACCAGCGGCTCACCGCCGTCACGTTCGGGATCCAGCCCGCCAGGCACATCCCCACCCCGCCCACAATGCCCACACACAAGAAGAACTGCCAGAGCTCGCTCACGTAGGCAGCGGCCGCGGCCGCAACGGTCAGAATCAGCGTCCCAATGCAGATCACCGCCCGCGGCCCGTACCGATCGGTCAGCCCACCGGAGATCGGCCCACCCAGTCCAGCCACCAGCGCAAAGCTGGAGAACGCCGCCGCCGTCGGGCCCCGCGGCCAGTCAAACTCATTGATGACCGCCACGAAGTAGACCGGAAACGTGTACCAGAACACGTGGACCACAAAGTGGTTCACGGCTGCCAGCCCCAGGGCAACGTACCGATAGCGCGAGGGTGCCGGCGCCGCGACCGCCGCCGAGACCGCTTCAGACGCCACGCTCACGCGCCGCTCCGCCCGCTGCACAAGCGGCGCCGTTCGCCGTCCGTCCGTTTCTTGATGCGCGCCAAGGAGTCCCGCCTGCCGGTCAAACCCGCGGTCCGCGCCGCGGGCGCTTCTAGTCTAGGGCATCCAGGCGCAATCGCGCGCTACCATACGCCCGTGCTGCGCCGATAGGCGCAACGGGAGGCAATGATGCGCTCTGCATCCACAGGACTCAGCCTGCGACGACGCAAGCTGCTCTCTCTCGGCACGGCCGGCGCGGCCCTTGCCCTGCTCTCCGCCTGCGGGCCCTCGGCCGCGCCTCCGGCAAAGCCCGCCGAGCCCGCCAAACCAGCGGAACCCGCCAAGCCCGCCGCGCCAGCGGCACCGGCTGCGCCTCCAGCAGCCCAGTCCGCCCCAGCCAAAGTAGCCGGCACCACCACGCTCTCCTGGATCACCCCCGCGGAGGTCGGGCCAGAGCGAGACTTCTATACCGGCTTCGCCAAAGACTTTGAGTCCAAGAACCCTGGCATCAAGATAGACGTGAGCTTCGAGGGCTGGGTGGACTACCAGACCAAGCTCCCCACAATCCTGGCCGGCGGCGCCATCCCGGACGTGATCCACCTCCACGCCAGCCTGGTCCAGGACTACGGCCTGCGGGGTGCCGTGCGCGACATGTTCGAATACATGAAGAAGGACAACGTCTCGCGTGACGCCTTCTTCCCCTTCCTCATCGAGCAGATGTCAGACTTCAAGACCAAGCAGAAGCTGTGGGCCGTGCCCAAGGACAGCGCCGTCTACGCCGTCTACTACAACAAGGACCTCTTTGATAAGGCCGGGGTCAAGTACCCCAAGATGGACTGGACGTTCGCCGAGTTCCGTGAGACTGCCAAGGCCCTCACCATCGACAAGAACGGCAACCCAGCCACCAGTCCCAAGTTCGATCCCGGCAACGTCGCCGTGTGGGGCATGGCCTGGGGCAACAACGCCACCGACTCACCCCTGCCCGGCAGCGACATCTGGCAGATGGTCGCCTGGGGCCAGGCCGGCCCCTGGTTCAGCGACGATCTGAAGCAGGCCTACTTCGACAGCCCAGACCACGTGGAGTTCGTGCAGCAGGTCATTGACATGCGCTGCAAGGACCGCTCCATCCCGCAGGCTGGCGACAGCATGGGCCAGGGCGACGCCTGGCGCAACCAGCTTGTGGCCATGGGCATCGCCCACCACTCCCAGACCTTCTTCTACAAGCAGGAGAAGAAGACCTTCAACTTCGACGTCGTCCTGCCGCCGGGCGGCAAGAAGGGCCAGTTCACGTCCGCCGGCTGCAGCGGCTGGACCATCCCGGTGAAGGCGCAGAAGCCGGACGAGGCCTGGGCCTTCATCAAACACCTGGTAGACGCCCAGCAGCAGACCCCCATGGTCAAGTTCAAGCGCTGGGGCGCCTCCGTCAAGGAGAGCGAGCAGCACCTGCTCCCAGAGGACAACATCCCGGCGAACTTCAAGCAGGTCCTGTACGACCCCATGGTCGGGCAGTCAAAGGTCGCCACCAAGCACATCATCTACCCGCCCTACATGGGCGAGATGCGCCAGATCTGGAAGAACGAGTACGACCAGACCTTCAACTGCGGCGGCGGCACCATTGCCGAGGCCGCCAAGCGCGCCCAGCCGCAGCTCCAGGCGCTCCTGGACAAGGCCTGGAAGGCGTAGCCTCCCCACCCTTCGGACCCCGGCGGGGCCGCGCCCGGCGTGGCGCGGCCCCGCAAGTACACCCAACCCAGAGAGGACCCATCTTGGATACCTACGCCATCGCCAAGAAGTTCAAGTACTTCCGCACCACCGACGTCACCGATGCCCTGGACGCCGTGGGCCGCGCGGACCTCACCCTCATGGACCACCACATCCGGCCTCTCTGGCAGGGCATGCGCTTCTGGGGTCCAGCCGTCACCGTGCGGGCACTGCCCGCCAACGTCCGGATGCCGGTCCTCTCGCCCGAGGAGGCCATCCGCTCCCACCAGATCTGGTTCGCGGAGCACGGCCGCATGGCCGTGGGTGAGGCGGTCAAGCCCGGCTGCGTCGTGGTCACGGCCACCGGGGGCTGCCGCGAGACCGGCATCTGGGGCTCAAATAACGCCCTCGCCATGATCGCCGCGGGCGCCGTGGGCGTGCTCACGGATGGCCAGGCCCGTGACACGGATGAGCTCATCCTCCAGAAGACCCCAGTTGCCTGCGCCGCCCGCGGCCGCACCATCATCCCCGGTCGCGTCACCTTCGCGGACGTGAACCAGCCCGTGGCCTGCGGCGGCGTGCTCGTCCGCCCCGGCGACATCGTGGGCTGCGACGGAGACGGCGCCATAGTCGTCCCCGCCGAGGTCGCCCACGACGTGCTGGTCATCGCCAAGGGCATCCTGATAGACGACGCCCGCAAGCGCCGCGCCCTCTACGACAAGCAGGGCATGCCACACGACGAGACCGTAGACGTGGAGGCCATGGAGCGCTTCTTCGCGGACGTGTAGCCGCAACTCATGAAGAGCAGTGAACCCCGCGCCCTGGCGCGGGGTTCGCTGTTTCCTGTCGCCCGGGCGGCCGCTACAGCGCTCCGAGGCTGAACTGTCCGATCAGGTCCGGGGTCGCCGAGTCAAACCCCACCACGTCCAGCATTCCCGAGTCCTCCGGATCAGCAAGTGTGAACTCGTTGGCCACCATGCCAACGACCACCAGCCGAGCAGCGATGCCCATCTCCGCCCGGTAGCGAGCCAGCGCCTGCGCCGGGTGGATGGGCCCGTACCAGGTCTCTGAGTCGGTGTACACAACAAACGTGTCGATCTGGCGCCTGCTATCCAACGCATACATGATGGGCGCCGCGCAGTCGGTTCCACCCATCGGAATCGCATCCACCTGGCGGAGCGCATCGTCCAGGCGGGCCCGCCCGTCAAACTCAAACGGTACAAGCTCGTGGGAGAACGCCACGAGCTCACGGCTTGGCTCGCGGTCCGCCGTGACCATCGCCATCGCCACACTGCCAACTCGGGGAGTGAGGCCCGGCACACCCGCGATCCGTCCCCCTGCCATGCTCCCGGACACGTCCAGCGCCAGCATGGTGCGACGGCCAGTGGGCTCCACCGTGCCGAACGCGGCGTAGAAGGCCGCGTCAAGCGCGTGCACGATCGACTGCACCGGTGTCCATGTGGCGCTGCTCCGCTGGCCACGTCCCTGCGAGTACACCTGGAGCGCGCCCAGCAGAGCCACCGGGTGGATCCGGGCCAGCCTCAACGCCTCGGTGTTCGCAAGCCGCCGCTCCACAAGCCGCGCGGCCTCGCTGCGGTGCGCCACCAGGCCTATCCGCGTAAGCGTGGCCAGGTTCCGGATCAGTGCCGTCGTGGGCATGTCGTCCAGCAGCGCCTCCCAGACCTTTGGATCTGACAGCCAGTTGGTAGGCACGGCCTCACGGGGTAGCCGATACTCTCGTACCAGACGAGCGACCTCGCCGGCGTCGGTGGCCGCGACCGCCTTCTCCGCTGCCCAGATCTGCACCAGTGACGCGTCCGGGTGCGGATCGCTGCCAACACCCGGCCACCCCCTGGTCACCCAGTGGTAGATCGCGTTGTGGGACCCGCTGGGCGGCGTTGGGTGCGCCAGCCGCAGCACATCGCGCTGCGACCAGGCATCACGCTGCCGATACTTCAGCACCTGGTGCGCCACCTCGCGGGCGTCCCGCTGATACCACGCGGCCACCGCCCGCTTGATCCCCTGACCCCAGCCGCGAAGGTGCTTCACGTAGCCCACGAAGTGCAGCAAGTGCGTCCCGGTCCGACACACGGCAGGCAGCGCGGCGCAAGCCGCCCTCCGAGTCGGCGCGTCACCGCGCGAGGCGGCGATGGCCAGTGCCAGTACGGACGGCTCGTTCTTCGGCGCGCGGCCCGCCTCGCTGATCTCCACGATCCGGGCAACCACCCGCGGCCCGTCCGCCACCAACGCCCGCTGCAACGCCGCCGCGTTCTCCACGGTCAGGCGCCGCTCCGTTGCGTAGTAGGTGCCACCCTCCGAGCCCAGGATGAGGAACCGATCCAGCCGCTGCCAGTCATCCAGACCCCAGGCATAGCCTCCTGCGCTGTTTGCCACCTGGGCGGAGCCAGGAATTGGCTCAGACTGCGGCGTCTGGTCTGCCCGCTGATCGGTACGAATGTGCTGCAAGTATGGCGTGGTCATGCGGAACCCCCAGGGCAAAGAAAAGCCCGACAAGGTTGTGCGCGTGGGGGGTCGGTGGAAGCGATAACCCACGTGCTTCGGCCGGGCTGGGGCAACCGGTGGGAGTTGAACCCACGACCTTCGGGTCCACGATAACCCGCACCGATCGGCCCGGTATGGACAAAGGTTCCGGCGAGGAAAGCCCGACGCTCTACAACTGAGCTACGGTTGCCATGCGTATTGTGGCCCACAGGCGGCCTCAGCGCGCCAATTTGCCTCTACTCATCCTAACGAGTGTAGCGAGTCCGGAGGTGACGCATGTCGCGTCCGGGCGCAGCGCTTTCGACGTCACCGCCGGGTGTCGAAGCTGCCGCAGAACACGTTCTCGTTGAACGTGCCCTGAAACGCGGACTTGCCCTGGATCTTCTCCACCGTCGCGTGGATCGCCTCGCGACTGGGAGCGTACGCGTGGATCACCGTCTTCACCATGGGCACGTCGATCAGGTGGTTCGGCAGGCACAGCGAGACGAACACCGTGGGTATCTCCGCCGCGTACCAGGGAATCTCCGGCGCCATCGGCAGCGACCAGTGGATGCGGATGGCCGCTTCCTGGGCAAATCCGCTCACGTTGGCGAACACGAGCGCCGCGTCATACCGCTCCGCGTAATCACCGGTCGCCTCCGCCGTCAACATCCCGTGGAAGTTGATCCCCGTCTCCCCCTCGGCCGCGCGTTGCGCGGCATCCTTGAACGGGAACACCTCGAACCCCGCGCGCTCCAGCTCGTCCTGGGCGATCCGCAAGTAGCCACCCGCCGCCGTCCCCGTGAAGTCGGACTGGCCGGTGATGCCGTACAGCCTGATCCGTCGGTGCGTCTCCGGCCGCAGCGGCAGATTCCTGGCCGTGTCCTTCACCAGCGTCACCGTGCGATCGGCGATGGACGCCGCGATGGCGCGGTGCGCAGCGCTGCCGACCACCGCGAGCGCATCAGGTGGCGGAACCAGATCCTCTCGGTCCTTCTGGTGCAGCCCCAGCGACGCCTTCAGACCCAGGATCCGCTCCAGCGCCTCCTGGAGCCGAACATCTGAGATCACCCCGTGGCGATAGCCCTCCAGCATGTACCGGAAGTCATCCTCCGCGTCGCGGAAAAACAGAAACATGTCGCAGCCCGCCGCGATGGCCGCCGGAACCTGATCTCGCCGGCGCATCGCGGATGTCATGCCCACCATCAGCGAAGCGTCCGTCACGATCAGCCCGTTGAACCCAAGCTCGCCCCTGAGCAGATCCTGCAGCAGCTCCGGCGCCAGGCTCGCCGGCAGCAGCTCAGCGTCCGGGATCCCGGGCCGCAGCGCCCGCGACAGCTCTGGCGCGCCGATGTGCCCCGCCATCACCGACTGCACGCCCAGGTCGATCATCTCCTGAAACACCCGTCCGTACGTGGCACGCCACTCTTCAACGTCCAGGGTGTTCCAGGAGGTCACCACGTGCTGGTCGCGCTCGTCCACCCCATCGCCCGGGAAGTGCTTGATGGCGCACGCCGTGCCTGACCCGCTGATGCCCTTGAAGTACGCCGCCGCGCGCTCAATCACCACCTCCGGCGTGTTCCCGAAGGACCGCGTGGCCACCACCGTGTTCCGCCAGTTGCGGTGGATGTCCACGATCGGCGCAAACGCCCAGTTGCAGCCCAGCGCGGCCGTCTCGATGCCCGCCACCCGGCCCATCTCGTACGCGATCGACGGATCGGGATGGGAGCCCGCCTGCAGGTGCGTGCACACCAGGGTGCCATCATCCACGCTGCCAAACCCGCCCATCTCCGGATTGGAAGCCACCAGGAGCGGGACCTTGGAGTGAGACTGCGCATACCTGATGTGCGCCTGCGCCGTGGCGGAGTCGGTACCTCTGAAACGGATCCCGCCAACGTGGCAGCGATCCAGCACCCGGTCCAGATACTCGGGCGTGAACGCCACGTTCAGATTCACAAAGAGCTGGCCGATCTTTTCCTCGATCGTCATCCGCTCGATCGTGTGGTGAACCCAGGCGATCGCCGCCGCGTCGAGGTTGAACGGTTTCGCCGCTAAATCGACCACGCAGACTCCCTTATTGCGGCTAATGCGTATTGCGGCTAATGCGGCGGGGCCGCCACGGCATGGTACCCTGCGGGGCGATGAGCGCCCCGCCGCGTTGGACCCTCCACGTCGAGCGCTGGCTACCGCCCACCCCAGGCCGGGCGCAGCCAACCCTTCTCATCCACGGCATGGGCGCCTCTGGGCGCTACTGGGCTCCCGTCGCTGAGCTCGTCTCTGCGCAACGAGCCGCACTCGCTCCGGACCTCCTGGGCTTCGGGCGCTCGCCCTGGCCAGATGTCAGCTACTCCCTGGCGGATCACCTCGCCGCGCTCCAGGGGCTCCTGACGGAGCCCGACCTCCGCCACACCAGACCCGTGCTCGTGGGCCACTCCGCGGGCTCCATTCTGGCCCTCGAGTGGGCAGCGCGGCTCCCGGATGCGTTCAGCGGCCTGCTGCTCATCGACCTGCCAGCGTTTCGCGACGAGGCAGAGGCAAAACGCCACATCGGCGGACTCGGTTTCCTGGCCAGCGCCACCGCCGAGCGCCCCTGGCTTGGGCGACTCATCTGCGGCACCATGTGCCGGCTCCGGCCGATTGCCCGGATGGCCGCGCCCCACATCGCCCACGACATGCCAGCGGAGGTCGCGCGCGACGGCGTCCTCCATACGTGGCGCTCCTACTACGGCACCCTCAGCTCAGTCATCCTGAAGAACAACGTTGAGCGCGCCGCTTCAGCCGTCCACGCCCGCTTCACCGGACCGGTCAGGCTGCTCCACGGTCAGCATGACCGCACCGCGCCGCTTGATCTAGCCCGCGGACTCGCGGCTCACCACGGCTGGCCGCTCCAGACTGTCCCCGGGGCCGACCACAACGTGCCGCTGATAGCCGCCGCCGCTGTGGCGGCGGCCATCAATGAGCTCGACAGCTAGTCCCCCGCGGCCTCGCCGATCAGCCGCTCCACGATCACGGTATCCCGCCACTCGCCATCCAGCTTCCCGTGACGGTAGTACACACCCACCTCGCGGAAGCCCGCCTTACGGTGCAGCGCCAGGCTGGCCACGTTCTCCGGGAAGATGCGCGAGAGCAGCTTCCAGAACCCGCGCGACTCGGCCTCAGCGAAGAGCGCCTCCAGCGCCACCAGCCCCGCCCCCTTTCCGCGGGCCTCCCGGCCTACGTACACGGAATGCTCAGCGATGCCCGCGTAGCACGGCCGAGACCGGTAGCCGCTGGCCGCCGCCCAGGCCACCACGGCCCCGTCGAGCTCCACGACCACCGTGGGGAAATGGTCGCCCTTCTCTCTCAATTGCGCCTCGATCTGCTCCGCCGACCTCGGCTCCGTCTCAAAGGTGGCAACCCGCTCCGCGATTCCTTCGTTATAGATTCGGGCGATCGCGGCAGCGTCCTGGAACGTTGCGAGACGCGAGACGAGCATGGGACTCCTCCCCTCCAAGTGGGTCTCCCTCTCAGAAGCCCGCGGGATTATCGCCCAGCCGCGGCGCGGTGCAAACCCGCCAGATTCACGGCCATTGAGGTGCTTTGTGCGAAACGCCAGGTTCACCGTTCGTTGGGGCCTCAGACACGCGCTCATCCGCGCCGCCGCGGGCGCACTGTTAGTGGCATCGCTGGCCACCACCGCCTTCGCGGACGACCGTGTGACGCTCAACGGCTGCGTCATCGACCGCACGCCAACCACACTCACCCTGAAGATCGACCGCACCGAGACGGTCACCGTGGACACCACCCTGCTCAAACAGGAGCAGATCGATGACGCCGTGGTGGACTGCGTCACCGTCAAGGCGATGCGGGCAGAGGGTCGGCTGGTCGCCGAGTCCATCGAGGCCGGCGACGGCGACGAGGACCAGCTAAGCAATCAGAACCGGAATAAGGAGGACGACTCCGGCAAAAAGAACGAATAGTGCCCGCGGCGTCGCGTTTGGGCGTCCTCCGTGCCAGAGTGACGCATTCGTGACGCCAAACTGGGCAGACTCTCAGAACTGGCACGCCCCCATTCCGTTAAGGTTTCACCAACTGAATTTGGGTCACCTGCTTTCGGGCGAGGAGGGCGGCTGATCTGCTGGAGGTATGAATGCGCAGATGGCTCATGATCTGGGCACTGGCGATGCTCGCGGGACTGCTCCCGCCCGCCGTCGTGTCGGTGGCCGACGCCGCGGGAATCCAGGCCCCATCAACAGATGTCCAGGCCGCAACCAAGAAGAAATCCAAGAAGAAGAAGAAAAAGAAGAAGTCCAATAGCTCATCGTCTAGCAGCCTGAAGGTCACGATCGACGATATCTCCAATGCCAAGAAGGGCGAGTCAGACTTCGAGATCACAGCCACGGCGAGCGCCAAGAATGTGGACTGCACGCTCAAGGTGACGTTTGACGACAGCACCAAGGTCAGCGACAGCGCCACGTCGGACAACAAGAAGGTCTGTACGTTCAGCATCAACATCCCAAACAGCAACTCGGTCCGCGGCACCGCCACGGCCAAGGTAACGGTGAAGGATGGTGACAAGAGCGCCACAGACGAGGCGGACTTCACCGTCCGCTAGCCCAGTAGCGGTCCAAAGTGCAGAGCGCCCCCCGGCTGTGCCGGGGGGCGCTTCTGATTCAGCGCCGATTGGACCGCCCGGCAACAGCGATGCTATCGTCGGCCCAGCCACGCGCCGGGAGCCACTGACCCATGAAGATCCGCGACGTCCGCACCGTCTTGTTGAGCGTGCCGATCCCGCCGGAGAAGCAGTACACCAGCGACCTCGGAACCGTCATGAGCCGCTCCGCCGCGATCGTCGTCATCGAGACGGACGAGGGAATCACCGGCTACGGCGAGGCCAAGGGCACCCCCATGGTGATGCGCTCCATCATCGAGCATGAGCTCAAGCCCTTGCTCATCGGCGAGGATCCCACCCGCACCAGCTACCTCTGGGAGAAGATGTACACGGGATCCCGGTTGGGCCTGGGGCTCTATCATGGTCGGCCTATCCCCATCTCCACCGCCACCGGCGAGATGATGTGCGCCATCAGCGGCGTGGACGTAGCGCTCTGGGACACGGCCGGCAAGGCGCTGGGCGTGCCCTGCTATCGACTGATGGGCGGCGCGGTACGCTCCAGGATCCGGGCGTACGCCAGCGGTGGCCACGGCCGGTTAGGCGAGATCGGCCAGCAGTTCCAGGGCTACGTGGCCAAGGGCTTCACCGCCTGCAAGATGCGCGTGGGCGGAAAGGACCACCCTTACATGGTGCGTGGCTCGGCCGCCCGGGTGAAGGAAGCGCGCGAGGCCGTGGGGCCAAACGTCCAGATCATGCTGGACGCTCACGGCAGCACCGGCGTCTCCGATGCCATCAAACTGGCGCGCGCCGTAGAAGACTACGACATCACGTGGTACGAAGAGCCGGTGATCTACAACAACTTCGAAGGCCTGGCGGAGGTGCGCCGCGCAACCAGCGTCCCGGTAGCCACCGGCGAAAACCTCTACACCCGCTTCGACTTCCGGAATCTGGCAAACGCTCGCGCCGCGGATGTCTGGCAGCCCGATGCTGCCATGGCTGGCGGCATCACTGAGATGATCCGCATCGCCGCGTATGCCTCCAGCCTGGAGTTCCAGCTAGCCCCGCACAACTGGGGCAGTGCACTCCTGGTGGCAGCCAGCCTCCAGCTAGCCGCCGCCCTGCCGAACTTCTACATCTTTGAGCTCACCCAGACCTACAGCCCGCTGCTGGACGATTTGGTGACGGAGCCCATCGCCGTGGACCGTGAAGGCTACCTGGCCATTCCCCAGAAGCCAGGCCTCGGCGTCGAGCTCGTGCCAGACGCGGAGAAGCGCTGGCCGTTTGACCCCAACCTGCCAGAGCACAAACCGCTCGTGTGATGCCCGTCAGCGGAGGGTAGACCCGGGGCCGCGCGGCCCCGGGTCAAGCTACGGAAAACGCGTGCAGCCGGGCCCAGTTTGCCTTGCGCACCCGCCGCCGAAGCTCCGCCCCGCGTTCCACGGCAAATGCGTTCGCCACCGCCATCCAGGGCAGCCCCCGCGCCGCGAACACCTCGTGCAGACCCGCCATCGCGGCGTCGTCGCACCACACCCACAGCCGTTCAACCAGCGCCTCAAACGAGTGGGTCCACTCCGTGTCCGGCACGCGAGTCGGCGAAAACGACTCGATGAGCTCAACCAGCTCTTCAACGCTCGAGCTCTGGACCTGGGTCCGCATCTGCTCCTCGAGTCGGACCAGAAGCGATGCCGCGTGGGTGCGGGTCACCCACGTTTCACGCAGGGACGGTCCCACAGACATCAGTGCACTCCGTTGCCGTTGGTGGCGGAGCGGTCGAAATACTGCTTGTACAACTGGAGAGCATCATGGGTCGGGGCCCGCTTGATGTAGCGGGACTGGTGTTTCACAAACCCACGGATGATGTCATCGCGACGGGTGGTCTGGTTGTTGGTGAACTCCTCTATCGAGGACGTGCAGTTGCGCATCACGTGCGGATCGTTCTGCCAGTGGCACGCGGCGTACACAATGGTCTGCAGCAGGTCCCTCCGCTCCACGGTGCGCTCCAGGTAGGAGTCCACCAGCGCACAGGCTCGCGGCGAGTCCTGGGCCACCGTGGCCTCCAGGATGACCGGCAGGAGCCGATTGACCGGGATGGCGTCCGCGTAGGGGCGGTACTCGCGCCGCGGCGCCAGCTCCACCTTGGGATCTCGCGGAAACAGCCGGTTGTAGCGGATCGCGTCGTTGATGAAGCGCGCCGCCATGTACACGGCCTTGGCCTGGTGCGGGTTGTCGTACTTGCGGATCCAGCTATTCACTACGTTCAGGTAGTCAAAGGAGTGCATCGGGTTGCTGAACGCACTCGGGTGCTCTAGGTAGTCCATCAGGTAACGCTGGTAGGACACCGCCACGCCGTCCGCCACATCCAGGACGCCAGACCCTCGGCGGAACTGGCGTGACACGGCCTCGTTCACCTCGTAGGGTCCGCCCCACAGGATGGCGTTGGCCAGTTCATCGAGCTCCGGCTCTGTCATCGGCCGATCGGTCCGTTTGGCAATCGGCCCCAGGCGGGAGATCTCCACCTTGGCCACATTGTTGATCTCGATCCAGAGCCCATACAGGCGCGGCGCGCACCCAAGATCCGGGACCACCGTGTAGATCAGCTCCTTGGAGCGATCCCAGCCAAAGTAGTCAATGAGATCCACCATGGCGCGAGCGCGCAATGCCTTGTGGCCAATATTCTGGTATCCGCCACGATGGATAATGGTGTCTTGCAGGTCCGTGATCCCCGCGAAGAGGATCTGCTCGCTGAGCCGATCTCGATTGGCCGGGTCCGCCGCCAGCCCCAGGAATAGCGAGTAGGCCTCATCGCGGTGACCCTCCGCTATCGCCCAGTTGAGCTGCTCCAGGCGTTCCTCGGCAGATCCCTGTTGGATCGGATCGTAGTCCTCAAAGTGGATCCTGGGCGGATTCCACGCCGGCCCGTCAAAGCGGTTTACCTCCTCGTCCGGACCCGGGTAACGCAGATTGCACTTCTCCGACTCGCGCGCATAGTGCCCGGGGAACTCACACAGGATCTGCTCCCAGATGTTCAGTCCCTGCGGCACGTACCACATGGCCTGGACAATCGGCAGCACGCTCTTCGGCCCGCCCATGTGCGGCATCAGCCGGATCGCGCCGCGCCAGCCCAGGATAGTGTGATCGTAGTTGACGCCGCGGATCTCACCATCCGGCTTCTTCATCAGGTGCGAGGGCACCTGCAGGAATGGCGCCGCCGCTCCAATCGCTCGGTGGATCACTCGGTCAGGCGACTCGCCCTGGTCGGTGATCAGTCGGCAGAACGTGTCTGCCGCGCGGCGATACTCCGCCCCCTTGATTTCCTCATCGAGACTCTCAAGCGAGATGGCTCCCACAGCCACATCCCCTCCCATAGCCGTGCCAGCTACACGGCCTCCCAGCAGTCGTAGTCCGCGTTGACCGCCGCGCGGTCAACGCCAGGTCACTCTTTCGGCGCGAGCGCCCGGTAGGACCCCCCGTAGAACAGCAACGGGGCGCGGTCCGTCCGCGAGTGAAACTGCTCCACCCGCCCAACAAACAGCGAATGGTCGCCCGCGGGGTGGATAGCATCCACTCGGCATACCAGTGCCGTGAGCACGCCATCAATGATCGGCAACCCATCCTCCGTCAACGTGTGCGGAACGTCCTCGAACTGATGCTGGATGTCGCCGTGCCGGCCTGCAAACCGGTCCGACCACCCCACGTGATCGTCCGCCAGGATATTCACTACGAAACGCGAATCCGGCCCCAGTAACGTGTGCGTCCGATTCTTAAGGTCCACCGACACCAGCACCAGCGGGGGGTCCAGAGAGACAGAGGTGAAGGAATTGGCAGTCATGCCGCGGGCACCGTCGCCATCTCGCACGGTGATTACGGTCACACCCGTCGCAAACTGGCCGCAGGCGTTCCGGAACGCGCGCGGATCCACACCACGATCGGGCGAGGCGGACTGCGTTGACGTCATAGGTAGTTCAACCTCCAGATACGGATGTGAGAGCGCGGGGAGCGGGCCGCTGCACGCCGATCTGCGCGGACCGACCGTTCGCGGCCGGTGCAGACGGCGGCCGGCCTCGGTAACCCAGGGACTGCGACACGGCTCCGGCCGTCTCCGCGATGACCTTCACGGCGAGGTTCCGCAGCGCCTGATCAAACCGACTCGCCGGCGCTGCCGCCGTGATCACCGCCAGCATCCGCCCATCATGGGACCACACCGGCGCCGCTACGCCCGCCCCGCCGGCGCCGCGCTCGTTGATGCTGAAGGTCACGCCGGCCCGACGGACCTCCGCGATCCGTGCCCGCAGCGTGCTCGCGTCGACCACCGTTGACGCGCTGTACGGCCGCAGTGGCGTTCGGCTGACGTAGTCCTCAATCTCATCGTCCGTCATCCCGGACAGCAAGGTTCGGCCCGCGCTATCCGCGTACAGCGGCACCTGCTCACCCAGGTTGATCACCCGGCGAACGCTCTGCGTCGCCTCCACGGAGGCTATCGGCACCCAGAAGTCACCGCTCCGTACCACCAGGCCAACCGTCTCGTTCATCGCGTCCCGGGCCTGCATCATGTACGGACGGGCAATGGACACTATGTCCAGCTGTCGCTGCAGCGCGTGAGCAAGCTCCAGGATCCGAAACCCCAGCGTGTAGCCATTTCCATCCGGGCTGGGCATGACCAGACCCTGGTGCTGGAGTGTGCGAAGAAGTCGAAACGTGGTAGGTACACTGAGATGCGCCGCCTCAGCCACGGCGGTGAGGTTGCGCGGTCCAGTTGCGGCACCAAGGGCGCCGAGCACGGTCGCCGCGCGATCTACCGCGCGGATCCCGTAAGCATCATGATCTTTCAACAGTTGAAAACACGCTTTCGTTTCTTTGATTGTCAGCAGTATATCGACGGCTCCCGTCGCCGGTAAAGCCCCGCGCGGGATGCCCCACCCGTCCGCCTCCGCAAGAACCGCTTGACGGCCGGTGCGCTGCGGTGTTAGGCTCGCCGCGGGGTAGTGGAGGGACCGTGTTGGCACGTGACGCTCTCCCCGTGGGCTACATCGAAGTAGACAACCTCGTGGTGCGTTACGGTGACGTTACCGCCGTGGACGGCGTGAGCTTCGCCATCGCGCAGGGCGAGCACCTCACCTTGCTGGGCCCCTCGGGCTGCGGTAAGACCACCACGCTCCGCGCTATCGCCGGATTGGAGACCCCGATCTCCGGCGAGATCCGGATCGACGGCCGACCGGTCTACTCGTCCTCAAAGCGCACCAACGTGCCGCCGGAGGGGCGCGACCTCTCCATGGTGTTCCAGTCCTACGCCATCTGGCCGCACATGACCGTGGCAGAGAACGTGGCCTACGGACTGAAGCTGCGCAAGTACTCGCGCGACGCCCGAGAGAAACGGGTGGGCGAGTCGCTGGGGATGGTCCAGCTAGGCGACTTCGCTGAGCGGCCCGCCTCACGCCTCTCCGGCGGCCAGCAGCAGCGCGTCGCCCTGGCGCGGAGCTTCGCCTTCTACCCCAAGGCGTTGCTGCTGGACGAGCCGCTCTCCAATCTGGACGCCAAGCTGCGGGCGCAGATGCGCGTAGAGCTTCGCGAGCTCCAGAAGTCGCTGCAGGTCACATCCATTTACGTAACCCACGACCAGGAGGAGGCGCTAGCCATCTCCGATCGGATCATCGTGATGAACGGTGGCAAGATCGAGCAGATGGGTACCCCCACGGAGATCTACGACCGGCCACGCACGGCGTTCGTGGCAGACTTCGTGGGCGCCTCGAACATCCTGGCCGGCGAGATCGTTGGCGGAAATGGAAACGGTCACGTCAGCTTCCAGACGGGCCGTGCCACGCTGACGGTCCCGTCACCCGTCGGGCCTGGCGCCAGCGCCATCTCGGTGCGCACCGTCTACCCTGACCTCACCCGGCGGTCACCTGAGGATCAGACCAACACGTTTCCTGCCATTGTCGCGCGCCGGGTATTTCTGGGTGATTCCGTGCAGTACTTCCTGGACTGGCCCGGCGGCGAGCTCAGCGTGCGAAAGCTACCAGTGGACCTGCTTCAGGAGGGTGAGAGCATCTTCGTCCGCATAGCGCCGGAGGTCTGCGTCTTCGTCGAGTAGCCCAACAGCCCAGAACGGTGGGCAGTGGTTCCCGTATCCGGTGGGTCCCGATGCAGGGAGGAGGCTGAGGTCATGGTGGATCACGGTAGTTCCCGCGCAACACGTCGCCTGTTTCTCACCCGCCTGGCAGCCGGTGGGCTGGCGCTGACGGCCATGCCGCTTGCGCTGGCCTGTGGCAGCCAGCCCAGCGCGCCAGCGGGCAAGCCGGCGGAGCCCGCGAAGCCGGCTGACGCGAAGCCCGCGGGTGCGCCCGCAGCTCCCGCGGCCGCGCCCGCCGCCACCGCTCCGGCAGCCGCGCAATCAGCACCCGCCAGGGCCCAGGCTGGGCCGGATCCGGCGCTGATCGAGGCCTCCAAGAAGGAGGGCAAGCTCGTCTGGTACAGCCCCGTGGTGGAGGAGGACAAGGTCAAGCACCTCGAGGCCTTCAAGGCCAAGCACCCATGGGTGGACGTGAAAGAGTACCTTCGCCTGCAGACCGGCAAGCTCTACCCCAAAGTCGTGGAAGAGGTCAGCCAGAACGTCCAGAGCTGCGACGTGCTCACGCTGTCCGAGATCGCGCTGTCGCTGGACTTCCAGAAGAAGGGCTTCTGGGGCGAATACAAATCCACCGAGAGCGGAGCATTCGACAAGAAGTGGAAGAGCCAGCCGGAAGGCTTCTGGGTGGGGAACTGGATCAACATCGCCGGCATCGCCTGGAATACCAACCTCGTGAAGCCAGACGAGGCGCCCAAGGGCTGGAAGGACCTGCTCGATCCTAAGTGGAAGAAGCAGATCAACATGAAGGACTCCGCCTCCGGTCTCCAGTATGGCCAGTACGCCATGATCGCCAAGCTGTACGGCGAGAGCTTCTGGGACGAGTTCGCCAAGAATCAGCCGGTTGGCCTGGCCGGCACGGCCCAGCAGTACGAGACGCTCATCAGTGGTGAGTTCAAGCTCAACGGCCTGGCCCAGCAGTCCACCTGGGTCCAGAAGAAGAAGGCCGGCGCCCCAGTCGAGATCGTGTTCCCGAAGGACGGCATCCCGTTCACGTCGCTCATGCACGGCATCGTGAAGAACGCGCCGCACCCCGCCACCGCCAGGCTGTTCATCGATTGGCTCCTGGGCCCGGAGGGCTCGGAGGCCATCGCCAAAGTCTCCCAGGACTACGTCACGCGTCCAGACGCCCCATCGCCGGACCTGATCCCCAAGTTCTCCGAGCTCAACGTCTGGTTCCCTGAAGACTGGGAGAAGTACGTTGCGGACCAGCCAGCCTGGCGCGACAAGTGGAACAAGATCACCGGTGTCTAGACAGAGAGTGACTGTCCCATGATTCGTTCGCTGACCAGATTGCTCGCATGAGCGCCATCGTCGGTGGCGCGGAGGCGGAAGCCCGTCCGGCCGCGGTCCCCACGCTACCCATCCGGGCCGGGACCGCGCGCGTCGAGCGTGGCGTGCTCGTGGCCGTCGTCCTCATCGCCCTCATGCTTGTCGCCTACCCCATGCTGTTCCTGTTCCAGGTCTCCCTCAACGTGGGGCGGCCGGACGCACGGCCAATCGTGGACTACGGCGTGGCCAACTACGCCAAGATCTTCGATCGCCTGGAATGGTTGGGTAACACGCTGTACATCGCGGTAGTGGGCACGGCGGCAGCGGTGCTCTTCGGGCTGATTCTGGCGTGGATCATCAACCGCACCAACGTCCCCGGCGCACGAGTCTTCGAGCAGCTCATCATCATGCCCTTTTACATCACGCCGCTCGTCGGGGCGCTCGCCTGGAGCGCGCTCGCATCCCCCCGCTCGGGGTTCGTGAACAAGCTCTGGCAGAGTCTCACCGGCGTGGACTGGCCGCTGGTAAACGTCAACACCCCCGGCGGGATCATCTGGGTGATGGCGCTTTACGAGGGCACGGTGGCCTTCATGATCATCTCCGCCGCCATGAAATCCATGGACCCATCGCTGGAGGAGAGCTCGCAGGTGCTGGGCGCCGGCAAGTTCAGCACCGCGTTCAGGATTACCGCGCCGTTGTTGAAACCAGCCATCCTCGGCGCGGCCGCCTTCGTCTTCGCCGAGATGGTAGGCTCGTTCGCCGTAGTCGCGATTCTCGGCGCACCCGTCCGGTTCCACGTGGTGACCACCGGCATCTACCTGATGCTGACCGGCAGCCAGCCCAACTATCCCGCCGCGGCCGCCATGGGCATCTCGCTATTCGCGTTCACGGGGCTCGCGATCTGGCTATACGGCAAGATGCTGCGGGGGCGCGACTACGCCACGATCACCGGCAAGGCGTTTCGGCCGCGAAAGATGGACATGCGGCGCTGGCGACCGGTCTTGTTCGGCATCTGCGCCCTGTACGTGACCCTCTCGGCGATCCTGCCGATGATCGCGCTGATCCTGGCCTCATTCCTGAAGTTCAACACCACCGTCATCTCAGATATGTCCTGGACCGCGGACAACTACCAGACGGTCTTCTCAAAAGGCGCCACCGTCTCGGCGCTCCAGAACAGCATGATCGTCTCATTCGGCACCGCCTCCATCGGCGTCGTGTTCATGGGGATCATCGCCTGGTTCATCTACCGTTCGCGCGCCAGCGGGCGGGGCATGCTGGAGTACGTGGTGATGTTCCCGCAGGCGGTGCCCCGCATGGTGTTCTCACTGGGCCTGCTCTGGGCGTGGATCGTCATGCCCATCGGCATCTATGGCACCCTCTGGCTGCTGCTCCTGGCGTATCTCACCATCTTCTTGCCGCTGGGCGTCCGCTCTATCTCCGGCGTGATGCTCCAGCTAGAGCGCAGCGTTGAAGAGTGCGCCCGCGTCTGCGGCGCGAGCTGGGCCACCACGATGCGCACGATCACCCTGCCCTTGATGCGGCCGGGGATCCTCGCCGCCTGGGTGTTGCTGTTCATCGTCTCGCTCCGCGAGGTAGGAGCCTCGGTGCTGCTGATTTCAGCGCGCACGAAGGTCATCGGCCCGTCCATCATCGAAAGCTGGGAGGCCACCGGCACCCAGCTCACCGCCGCCATGGCCATCGTCCAGAGTCTGGTCGTTCTGGGTGCGCTGCTGATCGTCCAGCGGTTGGTTAGATCTCAGACGGAAACCTGAAACGGGGCTGTGACGCCCCAATGGTCGTGCACCCAACCGGCCGCCGGCCATAATCTGGGCAGCAGTCCAGGTTGCCACGGGGTGGTGTGGCCGACCAATCGAGCAAGCGTGCCCCAGGGTGGTTGAGGCGTGGTAAGTCTTCCGTGGCGCATGGGTCGGGCCATCTTCGGCACGCCCGTGGTAGTCCAGGCGAACCGCGCACTGGAGGAAGACCTGGGGCGCAAGCCAAGCCGCGCGGAGCTGGGCCGAGAGCTCATGGTCCGCGCCGTCGGTCGAGCGTTAGGCAGGCCAGAGGCCGGCGACCTGGTGTTCCACTGCAACATCTGCGATCACCCCGCCCACGCGCCGCTCGGGCAATTCACGCGCGAGAAGCCCACCTGCGGCCACTGCGGCTCAACCGTGCGCTGGCGAGCGATCGTTCACGTGCTCTCTCAGGCACTGTTCGGCCAGGACCTGCGACTGAGCCAGCTTCCACGGAGACCGGACCTCGTAGGCCTGGGCCTGACCGACTGGCGTGGCTACGCCGAGCCGCTTTCGCGCCGCTTCAGCTACACCAACACCTACTACCACTGCGAGCCGCGACTGGACATCCTGGACGTGGAGCCGGCCAGGCGCCACTCCGCCGACTTCCTGATCTCCAGCGAGGTGTTCGAGCACGTGCCGCCCCCCGCCTCACGCGCCTTCACCGGCGCGGCGGAGATCCTGAAACCCGGCGGTCTGCTGCTGCTGACCGTCCCGTACGTCACCACGAGTCAGCCCACCATCGAGCACTACCCTACGCTGCACTCGTTCCACATCGAGCAGACTGCTGACGGCCCGGTACTGCTCAATACTCGGGTGGATGGCGTGGAGGAGCGATTTGAGAACCCGCTCTTCCACGACGGACTGGGGCTCACGCTGGAGATGCGCGTCTTCAGCCGAGACTCGCTCACGGCCGAGCTCCTCGCGGCGGGCTTCGAGGACGTGAAGTTTTGGGATCAGACCTGCCACCCGCACGGGATCGTCTGGCAGGACCAGGCCCATCTGCCCGTCACCGCGCGTCGACCCCGTAGCTGATCTCAGGGCTGGACGATCACCTTGAGCGCGCCCGATGCGCGCTTGTCATCCGCCGCCTCGAACGCCTGCGCGATCTCCGTCAGCGGGAACCGATGGGTGATCAGCGGGCGCGCGTTCAGGCGACCGGCGGCCAGCATATCGAGCGCGATCTGGAGCTCACGCTCGCCCTCCCAGCTTGCATAGCTGTTGCACCAGCGGAGGTCCACTTCTTTCGCCATCGCCGCGCGTGACGGAATCGGTAGATCTCCCCAGAAGGCGCCGATGATGCCCACCCGACCGCCGAACGATGCCGCCTCGATGGACTGCGCCACCGTCTCCGCCTGCCCACCCACGCTCTCGTAGACCACCGCGCAGCCGGCCCCTCCGGTGAGATCTGCGATCTCCTCGGCCACGCTCGATCCCGCCGTGTTGTTCACCACCAGGTCCGCCGCGCCCACGTCAAGAGCGGTTCGCAGCAGTGCGTCTCGGCGGCCAATCATGATCACCGCGCGGGCGCCCGCCGCCCGCGCCACCTGCCCCATCGTCATGCCAATCGGCCCCGTCCCAACCACGCCCACGTAATCAGACGCGCGGAAGGGCACTCGGTGGATGGCGTGAACTCCGCAGCCGTAGACGTCTAGCAGCGAAGCCTCGTCAACCGACACGTGGTCCGGCAGCGGGTACACATTCTCCGCCACCACCGTGTCCAGCTCCGAGAAACCCCCACTGAACCGCCGTTCCCCGTTCCGCACCCCGCGCGTGGGGCAGACGTGGTAGTCACCACGCCGACAAGCCGAACACGCACCGCACCCCACCAGATGCATCGGCTCCACGGCAACCCGCTGCCCCACCCCCACGGAGGTGACGCCAGCGCCGAGTGCCACCACGGTGCCGGCAAGCTCATGGCCGCTCCGGCGCGGCCAGGGAATGGCCGAGGGCGGCATCGGCGCGCCTCGGTACGGGTGAAGGTCAGAGCCGCAGACGCCCGCGGCACCGATCCGTACCAGCACCTCCCCGTCACCGGGCGCGGGATCAGGGACATCCTCCACCCGGATGTCCTTGCCGCCGTAGAAGATGGCCGCCCTCATCGCGGCCTCAGTCTAGCGCCGCCCGGGGGTCGAATACCAGCGCGTGTACTGATCGTGCTCGGGCCACTCGTCCACCGACCGTGCCGCCTCGGCAAGCGCCTTCTCCACGGCGTCGCCGAAGCCAACGGTGTCCGCCGGACGCGAGTTGAACACCACCGCCCAGGTGGTGCCCTGCTGCTGGCGAACGAGCAGCGCATAGCTACCCGGCAAGCTTCCTGTGTGCCACAGCGTGGCGCCGCCTCGCACCGGCCGCACCAGCCAGCCCATTCCGTAGTAGCTCGACGTGTTCTGCCAGATCCGCTCTGGCCGCTCGGTCATCGTCGCCAGCGTCTCGTTCAGCAGCAGCGGCATCCCGGCCCGTCCGTCCAGTGCGTCGGCGAACCGGACCAGATCCATGGCGGAGCCCACCCAGCCGCCGTTTGCGGCCATCGCCTCCAGCGCAAACGCGCCGTAGGGCCGCGCAACCAGGGCCGGTCCGCGGCCCAGAATGTTGCTGGCGAGCCGCGCATCCGGGATGTCGTAGTAGGTAACTTCATCCGACAGACGCTCGTCGGGCGCCGTCCGTCCCAGCGCCATCCGCGAGATCCCCGCGGGCATCAGCACGTGCTCGCGCACGTAGGCCTGGTACGGCTGGCCGCTGATCCGCTCCACGATGAGCCCCAGCAGGCAGTAGCCAAAGTTGGAGTACGCATAGCCGGCGCCCGGTGCAAAGTCCAGCGGGCGCGCCAGCATGAACCGCGCCACCGTCTCGCATGACGTTGGGAACCGGTCCCCGTACTCCTCCGCCGCCGTCTTGAACCACGGCATGAACAGCGGATCGAAGCTCCGCCCACGATCCCAGCCGCCGGTGTGCTGGAGCAGCGTCCGCACTGTGGCGCCGGCAAGTCGCGGATCCCTCGCTGACGGATCTGTCGGGATCAGCCGGTCCAGCAGCATGTACGCCGGCGCGTCCAGGCTCAGCCGCTCCTGCTCCACAAGCTGCATGATCGCGACGGCCGTGATCGGCTTGGACACACTGGCCACGCGAAACAGCGAGTCGGGCTGCACCTGGCGCCCCGCCGACACGTCTGCCAGGCCGTAGCCGCGCGCCAGTACGAGATGTCCGTTCCGCGAGACGGCGAGCGCAGCCCCGGGGATGGACCAGCGCTCCAGCAGGCTAGTGACGGCCTCGTCGAATGGCGTGAACTCGGGAACCGCTTCTCCCGAAACCGCGATCTGCGAGCGCACAGCCGGCGCCGACGCATCCATCACCAGGGCGACGAGCAGCAGCGCGCAGAGTAGCCGAGCGAGCATCGCGAGGCGCCTAGAGACGGTTGCGGAGCAGGACCACGGCGATGGATGCAGCGGCCAGCACGGTCGTGATGGAGCTGAACGCCAGACCAATTCCCACCGCGGCGGCGAGCAAGCCCACCAGAGGCGCGGCCAGGCCACCAAGCTCCTGCGTGATCATGTGATAGCTGCCCACGATGGTCGCCCGCCGATGGCTCGGCGCGCTCTCCAGCACCAGCGTCTCGGTCACCGCCATGCGCATCGAGGTCGCGATGCCCGCCAGCCCCAGCGGCACCCAGATCAGCTCATTCGGCACCTGCGTCAGCAGCAGCATGGCCGGGCCCAGCAGACCCACGGCGAACAGGATGACCGCCCGGCGCCCCATCCGATCGGAGATAAACCCACCCAGGGGAGCACCGGCGATGCCGACGAAGTTGGGGATGCCAAACAGCATCGCCGCCGTGGTGGCGGACATCCCACGCACGTCTACGAAGTACAGGGTGGTGAAGGCGAAGATCGCGGCCCACATCATCTGGAACAGAATCGACGCGGTCACCAGCGGGCCGACCGTGCGCAGCACCGTGCCCACCTCGCGGAAGACCGCCAGTCGGCTAACGCCCGTTGCCTGGTGGGCCGGGTCCCGCGGCGAGAGGTACCACACCGCGACGCCCAGCAGCAGCGGAGCAATCGCCAGCCACTGGTACGGCGTGCGCCAATCGCCTGAACCCGCCACCAGCCAGGCGGCGATGATGGGCGTGATGAAGAAGCTGAAGTGGCCGCCGGTGATGTGGAAACCCATGGCGGCTCCGCGCACCTTCGGATCGAAGATGCGCGCCATGATCGCCGCGGCAGGCGCGTGGTAGGTCCCGGCGATCACGCCCAGCGTGATCAGCAGCGCGAACAACTGCCAGTAGGCCTGCGCAAACGCCAACGCAATGCTGATACCACCCGTCAGCAGGAGGCCCACGGCGATCACCGGCCGCGACCCGAACCGATCGGCCAGCATCCCAATGGGCGCGTTGGAGATCCCCATACTCATGCTGAACGCCGAGACCAGGAAGCCGGACTGCGCGTAGTTGATGGCGAACGCATCCCGGATGAAGGGCATCATCGGGTTGAGCAGGCTCGTGATGACGTGGTGCGAGAAGTGCGCCGAGGTGAAGGTGGCCAGGACCGCCTGCCCGCGAGCGTCGGCCAGTGTGGCCGTCCCGGGCGCGTGCGCCACGGCCTCCGTAGCCGAGCCGGGGAGCGTAGGCGCCAGCACCGCCGGAGCCACGACCTCTCGAACTGCCATCACGCCTCCCGGATGCCCGCCATCGGGGCCGCTACACGTCTGCTAATCAGTGCGGGGAACGGCCTATTGTGCCACAGCAGCCCGGACCTTCGCGGGCGCACAGGCGCGCATGACCGCCTGGACCGCAGCCACGCCAGGCCGCGCTGAGACTACCCGCACCACCGCCACATCCAGCCCCTTCGACAGGCGCGCGAACGCCGCGGCCGCGCCATCCGGACGGCCGTGGTATCCCACCAGGCCCAGGAGCTCGCGCGGAAACGCCTCGATGATCTCCGCCTCGCTAGCGCCCGCGTCCCGCCGCTCCTCCAGCTTCGTGAGCGCCGCGTCAAAGCCCATCTGCGCAAAGTGGCCGCGATAACCCAGGTGCTTGGGCACGCCCGGCCGCGCCAGCGCGTAGCCCATCAGCGCCTTCGTGTACGACCGGCGCGCCACGTCCTCGTCCTCATCCACACAGATCCGGATGTACTCGTGCACCGTCACCTCGCTGGGGTCGCGCCCGGCCTTCGCCGCGCCCTCTGCCACCCGCTCGCGGCTCCAGGCGATCTTCTCCGGATTGCACCAGTTCAGCCCCACGCCGTCCGCAAGCTCCCCGCCCAGACGGACCATCTGCTCTCCGAGCGCCCCCAGGTACACCGGAACGCTAGGCGGCGTGAAGTTGAGCTGCGCACCGTCGTAGTTGATGGCGCGCCCGGAGAACGACACCTTCTCGCCCCTCAGCAGTCCGCGCAGCACGGTCAGGTACTCACGCATGAGGCCGATGGCGGGCCAGGCTGGATTTCCATACACCTGCCGCGAGCGTGGATCCTGGATGGAGCCGCTCCCCACGCCCAACACGAACCGCCCCCCACTCATCCTACCGATGGTGCCAGCCACAGCCGCGAGCGAGATCGGCGTCCACAACGGTACGGGCACCACCGAGATCCCCGTGCGGATGCCACCGTCCACCAGGTCGGACGTGACCGTGGACCAGAAACCGCAGATCTGGAACGCATCGGGGTTGATTCCAGACGGGGTCCAGGCGCTCTCGTAGCCAAGCTGCACCGCTTCCCGCATGACGGCGCGGTATTCCGGGAACGTCAGCCCCTGCCCCTGGTCTACGCCGATGCCGATCTGCATGATCCGATCCCTCCTGCCTGCTGGGCGCGGATCATAGCACCGAGCACCGTCACCACCTGAGCCGATCTTGGCGGCGGCCGACCGAGGATTACCGACCGGCCAGATGTTCCGCTAGCCGGTCAAACGTGCCGCCATAGCCTTCAGCCATCGACGGCCGCAGACCGTCGAAGTACCTGCGCTCGTCAGGAAGCGCGCCGAACGGCCGAGCTCGCAGCGTGAGGATGGTCCCACCGTTCTGCTCGCGAAAGTCCACCGCGTTTTCGATCTCCAGCGGACACCGATCGTCAAACGGCGCGCGGGCGATGCCGCCGTGCTCGTTCGCGAATGCGTTCAGCCACACGACCCGCGACATGGGCACGATCTCCCGGTAGTTGAACCGACCCCACATAGCGGGCGCACCGTCGAATCGCATGGCGTAGTGCACCAGCCCACCAGGCCGGAACTCGAAGCGGAGGATCTCAACCGTGCATCCGGCCGGCCCCCACCACGCCGCGAGGCGCTCCCGCGTGCTCCACGCAGCCCAAACGTCGGCCAACGGCCAATCGTACTTTCGGACGATTTCGAATGCGGTTGAGTCAGGTTGATCCGGCATCGTGAGCTCCATCGAATGTGCGTACCAGGTCGCTTCCGCGGTTGCTTTTGCGAACGTCTGTCTACGTTCCCGACAGGTGCCCCGCCAGCCTGTCGAACGTGCCGCCATAACCCTCGTTCAACGACGAGCGTAGATCGTCGAAGTACCCGCGCTCGCCAACGAGGGCGCCGAACGGTTCGGCGCGCAGCGCCACGGCGGTCAGGCTGTTCTCATCTCGGAACTCCACCGTGGTCTCGATCTCCAGTGGATACCGATCGTCAAACGGAGCCCGAGCGATGCCGCCGTACTCGTTTGCAAACGAGTCCAGGCACACGATGCGCTGCAACAGCACGATCTCGCGGTAGTTGAACCGTCCCCATACGGTGGGCGCGCCATTGAACCGGAGGGCGTAGTGCACCAGCCCGCCAGGGCGGAATTCGAAGCGAGGGATCTCAACCGTGCAACCGATCGGCCCCCACCACGCCGCGAGCCGCTCACGCGTGCTCCACGCGGCCCACACCTCGGCCAACGGCCGATCGTACGTTCTCACGATTTCAAAGCTGCTCGCATCAGAACGGTCAGGCATCGTGCGCCCCATGAGGATCTATGTACTCCGGTGCTTCCCCGACGGTCGACAGCCCCGTGAACGAATCGACCGCGGATGGCTCACTTGGCTTCGCCGACTCCTGCAAGAATCGGCCGAGTCGGTCAAGACGCCCCTCCCACTCCTGGCGATAGGTATCTATCCACATCGCCAAGTGTCTAAGCGGCGCCGGCTCCAGACGACACGGCCTCGTCTGGCCAACGCGCCCGCGGGAGATGAGCCCCGCGTGCTCGAGCACCCTCAGGTGATTCGAGATCGACGGCTGCGAGATGGAGAACGGCGCGGACAGCTCAGCCACGGTTGCATCACCGCGCATCAAGCGCTCAACGATTGCCCGCCGAGTCGGATCAGCGAGCGCGGCAAACGTCCTATCGAGGTCCTCGTACGTTAGCATTTCATCAGTTAGCTAATTAGCTAATCACCAATATATCAAGCGTCGCAGGGCCTGTCAACTCCGCTCCCGCCAGCAAGGCCGGTCGGCTCCTCCGATCGGCGGGTGTCGCTTTACCGACCGGCTAGACGGCCAGTGCCCGCACCATATCCGCCCGGCTCACCACGCCTCTGAGCTGCTCCCCATCCATGACCAGGACGCGGTGGATCTTTCGATCCGTCATCACGTTAGCCACCTCGTCCAGCCCGATCGTCGGCGCGACACTGATCACGTCAGTGGACATCACATCCGCCACCGTATCGCCGATCTTACCTATGACGTCCGCTTCCGATACCACGCCGATGACACGTCCGTCCCAATCCTCCACCGGCATCCCGGTGATGCCGTGGAACGCCAGCAGCTTCGCGACGTCCTCTACGAGCATGTCCGCGCTCGCGGTGACTACGTCCGCGGTCATCACATCTCCGGCCGTCCTGCCGTGCTGGCGCCATCCCAGATGGCCCTCATGTCCCGCGTCCGTAGCGATCCCGTGCCGGTGCAGACTGGCGGATTGGTCCTCCACCGTGACGGCGCCATCCGAGGGATCAAGCTCAATGTTCAACACCCGCTCGTCCTCTAGTCGGAGTGTGAGTCGGAGCACGCGCGCCGTGGATTCTGCGCCGCGCGCGGGTGCGTCGCTGGGCACCACGGCCACGAGCTCGCCGCCACGCACATTCAAGACCAGCGCATCCGTCCCCGGCTGGTCGGCGTAGCGCCCCACGCGCCCCGTACGCTGCACAGCATCAAGCCGCGCCACTGGCAATCGCTTCACGTTCGGGCCCCCTGCACGTCGTTGTGTCGCCGGTCCGATCGGCACCGGGATGATGCGGGCTGCGCCGCGCCAAGTCAAGAATGCCCGCGGTGCCCGCATAGCCTACACTTTCCGCAGGATGCTCAGATGAACGCAAAGTCAGCCCGTGCAACGGCGCCGCTCTTCCGTGCCCATCCGTGGCACGGTATCCGCACCGGCGAGGATGCCCCAGAGATCGTCACGGTATTCGTTGAGATCGTCCCCACGGACACCGTCAAGTTCGAGATGGACAAAGAAACAGGCTACCTGTTCGTCAACCGACCGCAGAAGTTCTCGAACGTCTGTCCGTCCCTCTACGGCTTCATCCCGCGCACCTACTGCGGCGAGGATGTGGCCGACCTCTGCATGCAGCGAACTGGCCGCTCAGCCATCGTGGGTGATGGCGACGCGCTGGACATCTGCGTACTCACCGAGCGCACCATCACCCACGGCGACATTCTGCTGGAGGCCATCCCCATCGGCGGTTTCCGCATGATCGACGGTGACGAGGCGGACGACAAGATCATCGCGGTGATGCGGAACGACGCGGTTTACGGCGGCTGGGGCGATCTGCAGTCCATCCCCATCAACACCATCGAGCGGCTTCGCCATTACTTCCTGACCTACAAGGACACGCCGGGCGTGAGCGAGCGGACGGTGGAGATTACCCACATCTATGGCCGCGCTGAAGCGCATGAGGTCATCCGCCGAAGCCAGGCCGACTACGCCGCGAAGTTCGCGGCCGACTAGCGTCGCCGGTCACGGCACGCGCACGGCGAACCGATCCACCACCACCTCATTGCCATCGCCCGCCACGTAGATTCCCACCCGCCCCTCGGCGAGCGCGCCATCCTCGATCGACCCCAGATCAGCCCCGTTCGCGCGGATGGAGAGGCGGTTGCCGCTGGCCCGCGCCTCGATGATGTTCGTCTCTCCCGGCGGACGGATCTTATCTGAGGGCGTGAACTTCACCAGATCCACGAAATGGTCCGTCTCACGCCGCCAGATGCCCCACTGCTGGCCTTCGCCAACCTCCAGCACGTAGTAGCGGCCCGTCTGATTCACGCCGTTGCGCGGCGGGGGCCCCTGATCCCTGAGGATGATCCCGTAGCCTCCGCCCGGCGGCCCGCCAATCTTCCTGAAAGAGGCGAACACCGTGACGTCGCGAAACGACTCCGCGAGAGGCGCGGCGATAGAGACAAAGCGCCCGGGATCGCGGGCCGTCAGGTAGTAGACGCCCTGGCCGACGCGCGCGGTGTCACGCTGGTTCTGAGGCCAGCCCCGTCGGTTGTCTTCGAACCGCTCGTCCAGGATGATCCGTGGCGCGACAGACTGCGGTGACGCGGCCGGCGCTCGGGTCGGTGCAACCGTTGGTGCCACCGCGGGCCTAAGAGTTGGCGCCGCGGTCGGACCCGTCGTTGGTGGAGGCACCGCCGTGGGAGCCAGGGTGGGCGGTGGCGCCGCGACAGGCTGAGTCGCGGGCACTGTCGGTGGACCCGCCGACGGAATCGCGGTCGCCGTAGCAAACGGTGCGGGCGGCGGATCAGCCACCGCGGTCGGCTGATCCGCCGCGATCAACCAGCGGCCCATGGCTACCGCGCCCCCGGCAAAGAGCAATAACCCTGCAGCCACCGCTCCGCCGATCAACCAGCCGGCCGTCCCGCTCCTCGCGCGAGAGGGGCGTGGCCGCGCCACTGGTGCCGGGAGCACCTGCCTAGACATCACCGTGGTGGGCGCTTCCGCCCCCATCGTCGGCATAGCCGAGACCGGCTGGCGCCAGACGTCAGACTCCACAGTATCGCCGTCGCCCAGTGCCATCCGCACACGCTCCGGCACCTCGGAAGGCGCAACTCCACGCGCCAGGGCTTTGACCAGATCGGCCGCGGTGGCGAAACGCTGGGCAGGCCCCTTTGAAAGCTGCCGAAGCAAGGACCTCTCGACACCAGCCGAAAGCTCCGGCCGGAGCAGCCGCGGCGATGGCGGCGGCATGGTCGTGTGGGCGCGGATGAGCGCAGCGGTGTCGCGCCCAGGAAACGGCACTTGTCCCACGAACAACTCATACGCCACGACGCCAAAGGAGTACAGATCCGCCCCACGCCGATCATCGGCGGGCGCGGTACCCGTGAACGTCTCCGGCGCCATGTACGTTGGCGTTCCAAGTGTGGTCCCCTGGCCGGTCAGCGTGGATGACTCCGCCGCCCGGGCAATCCCGAAGTCCACCAGTGTCACCTGGTCGTCCGGCCCGATGATGACGTTGCCGGGCTTGACGTCCCGGTGGGCCACGCCGTGCGCGTGCGCGAAGTCGAGGGCAGACCCAAGCTGCCAGAGGATGTCCAGCGCCCGCCGCGCGCCGACGGGACCCTCCGCCCGCAACACGGCACTGAGCGGCTGGCCGGGCACCAGGTCCATGACGATGAACTGGACGCCCCGATCCTGGTCGATGTCGAACGTCTGAACGATGTTGGGGTGGCGCAGTCCAGCCGCGACGCGGGCCTCGCGTTGGAAACGCTCCCGAACCGCCGGATGATCAGCGTAATCCGCACGCAGCAGCTTGATGGCCCGGGCGACACCCAGTGTCAGGTGAACCCCTCGGTAGACGGAGCCCATCGCCCCGCCGCCCACCCAGGACTCCACGCGATACTGGCCGAGTGTGGTCCCGATGAACGGGTCCGGTGGTGCAGGTGATCCCATCAGCGCAACGCGGATGGTACACGAGGCACCCGATCAGTACGCACCGGGCGCACTATACTGGCCGTGTGAGCAACACGTCGCCGTCGCCAGATATCCGTCTGGGCATCATCAGCTCCTTCTTCTCACCAGAGCTTCTCGGGTCATGCGAGACCCGGCAGGTCCCAACACCCTGGGGCACCGCCTCGGTCGATCTGGCGCAGATCGATGGGCAAACCGTGGCGTGCATCTGGCGCTACGGTCGCCAGCTCGCGCTCCCCTCGCACCGCATCAACTATCGGGCGAACCTGTGGGCGCTTCGGACGCTCGGAGTGGAGCGGGTGATCTCACAAAACGCCATTGGATCCGCCAATCCGTCCCTCCCACCCGGCGCCGTCGTGATCTCCGACGACTTCGTGGACTTCACCCACAACCGGCCCAAGACCTTCTTCGACGCCGACGACACCTGGGTACGGGTAGATATGACTGACCCCTTCTGCGGTCACGTCCGGCGAGCGCTCCTCCAGGGCTCCCAAGGACGCTTCGACCAGTTGCAGAACGGTGGCGTGTTCATCTGCGTAGAAGGACCGCGCTTCGAATCCGCGGCCGAGATACGCATGTTCCGCCAGTGGGGCGTGGATATCGTGGGGACCCCGCTCGTGCCAGAGATCATCCTGGCGCGGGAGGCGGAGATGTGCTTCGCGTCCATCGCGCCAATCATCAACTTCTGCACCGGCCTGGCGGATCGCGTCTACCACAGCGGCTCCGGCAGCATGGCCGACTTCTACTATGGCAGCGGCTTTCACACTCGTGTGGAGCACGCCATCCGGTCGGCGGTGGCGTCGCTACCCAACAAGCGCGACTGCCGGTGCGGAACCGCCCTGGACGGCGCCTTCCACGGCACCCCGCCGGCGTGGTTTACCCCTCGCGGATAGCATCCGTGGCAGCGCGTTTCGCCGAACTGGTTGTGGACAGCCGCGAGCCTGAGCGACTCGCGGAATTCTGGGTCCAGGCGCTGGGATGGGCGCCTACCGGTCGATATCCCGCACCCGCCTGCGAGATCGCCGATCCCACGTCGTCGCGCCCGTCCATTACGTTCGTTCCCAACGGCGAGCGCAAGGCCGCTAAGAACCGTCTACACATCGACCTGGTGCCGGAAGGGACCAGTCAGCAGCACGAAGTGGAGCGCCTCATTTCGCTGGGAGCTACCCGAGTGGACATTGGCCAGGGTGAACGCTCCTGGGTGGTACTGGCGGATCCAGAGGGCAACGAATTCTGCGTGCTGGCAGCATATAGCGACTGACGCCCCCGTTCACTCGTTCCCCGGAATGATGGAAGTGCGAGGCACTCGGGAGCACGCATGGGCTCACTGACGGTGTATCTGGCAGTCGTGCTGTTACTGCTTCGCTGGTCGCCGGCCGCGGAATTGGAGGGCGCGGTGCTCGGTACCCCGCGGGCCACGTGGCTGAGCACCATCGGCGGCTCGGCGGTGGCGACAGCCACGTTCGCCGAGGATTCCGCGGGTGTGGAACGAGTACGGCGAATCGAGATCACCCTGGCCGCGGACGCGTCGGACGCCGCCGCCCGTGATGCGCTGAAGCGATTTCATCCACCAGACGGCCGCGCGGTCCGCGTGTACGAAGACGGCGCCGGTCGGACGGTGGAGGTCTTCGCCAGCGACGAGCTGGCCAGAGCGTTCGAGGGCGTTGAAGACGGCACCCTGGGTGGCGGCAGATATGCCGTGGCCCAGGTGCCGGGCACCTACTCCCAGACGGTAGAGGGCCCGGACGCTGGCCCGCTCCGCGCGATGCTCTCCTTGGGTCACAGTCCGTGAGCGGGGGTTCAGGCCACGATCGGCGCCGGCTGAAACCGCGGTTGTCGCCATGCGCCGAGCGCCGCGCCGAGCACGGCGGCCGGGATCGATGTCACGCCGCCAAGCAGCACGAACGCCACGAACGCGTTCCAGGCAAACGCCGCGCTGGTTGATCCGCCGAAGGCCACCACCGTGACCTGGAATCCGCACACACCCAGAGCTCCAGCGACGAATGCCGCGAGCAATCCCGTCGGCGCGGGCGCGGATAGGGATCCAGCGGCCGCCGCCGTGGCGGCGACCGACTGGAACAGCAGGCAGCCGATGCACCCAGCCGCGTAGATGCCGAGTGCGTACGAATCCTGCGCCCGGGCGCTCGCCGGCACCACCAGACGGATCGCCAACCAACCCGCCACGAGCAGCACCAGGTACGCCACCGCGACCGCCACGCCGACGACAATGGCGCGGCGCATGCTCGGCATCCGTGGCCTCCAGGGTGGCAGCGGACGGCGGCCCAGGAACACCCAGGAAGCCCCGGCGGGCACTGGAGCCCTAGCAGAGAGCAGGGCCCCGGCCAACGGGTATGCCCAGAGCAAAACGAGCGCTACGGCGGCCAGCCACTGCGTCTGCAGCAGGTACAGCGTCAGCGCAAACGCGGCTAGGGGAAACAGGACCGGCGAGAGCATCGCTAGCACGGTGGCATACCCCGAGTTGCTGAATGCGCTGAACGCAACTGGGGCGACGTTTTCGATCAGCAGGAGGGGTGCAAGCCAAACACCCAGCGCGACCACGGCCGCGACCTTAGCTGGAACGAACGCTCTGGCGGGAGCGGGGAACCGAAGTGCCACCGGCAGCCACGCCCCAGCAACTGAGCGAAGCCAGAGCAAGGCCCACCAGAAGGAGAGGCCAAGCCAGACAGCCCAGCCGAGCTTGTACGCCACCCAGGTCGCGAGCCCCACACCCACCCACGTGTCCGAGATGGAGTCCAGCGCGAGGAGCTGGCCGAGCACCAGTCCCATCGCCAAAGCCGCGGACATTCGCGCGGGGCTGAACACACGCTCATGGCCCGCCAACCCGGAGACCGCCGCGCGCCACGCGCCGATCCCGACCGTTCCGCACAGCAACGCTGCCAGCAGCATCCCGAGCAGCATCGAAGGGTCGACCCACCGGAAACCCGCGCCACGGAGCGCCTCGAACGCAACACCAATGCTACCGAGCGTCAGCCCCGCTCCCAGCCCAACCCCGAGAAGCTCGGCAAACGGCATGACGAAAAGCAGTGATGGATCCGCCAGCACGTTGATTCGTCGCTCAGGACCCGGATGGACGGCGAACCAGCGACCCAGCCAACGCTCGCGCATGGTGGGCGCGCCTCGCAGCAGATCGCAGAGACCCGTAAGGTCCCCACCGACCACTGCCGCCCGCAGGTCCGCGTAATGTTCGCGGCGGCGGAGGATCGCCGCGCCCAGCGCCGCCGCGATAGCTGACAGCACCGTTACCCGGAGCAGAATGCCGAGCGCCTCCAAGATGGACACTCGCGTCAGCACCACGCCAAAGGGCAGCAGTCCTGCCAGCGCGAAGGACAGCAGGCCGGCCATGGTGAGAAACGTCTTATCCACATCGCTGTTGCGGATGTGGCCCAGCTCGTGCAGTACCACCGCGCGAAACGCGGCCGGCCGCACCGCGTGGAGCAAGACAAGACCGGCATTGAGACCCACGTACCGTCGCCACGGTGCGCCAAACGCCGTGCCATCGGCCGTACGCCGGAGCGGTGCCACAAGGACGCGCGGAGGTCCGGCAAGGCCGACCTCAAGCGCCAGCACCCGCATCGTCTCGATCAGTCCGGCCGCCGCAACGGGGTCGAGCCCCCCCAGTCCTCGTGATCGCCTTAGGTACGCTGGGACCAGGCTGAAGATCAGTCCCGCCGCGCCGGCCAGCAACGCCACTCCGCCGCCGATCCACACCAGCCTCAGCCGCTGCATTGGCGCGATGCACCGGTAGTATTCTGCGGAAGACTGCGCCATCACGCTCGACGCGTCCGTGAGTGCGCCACCTATCGGCATCACCGGTCCGGTCCCGCAGTCAGCCGCCGCGCGCACCGCGTTACGCATCGATGGCGTGGTGGACGAGATCCAGTCATAGATGGTTGCCGTGGTCGCGAGCAATATCACGAGTAGCAACACGAATCGCGCCTCTGTGTCGGACGGAAACGCGAATGGATTGATGCGCGCCGGCGGCGCCCTCATGACCTCAGGCTGGCTGAGCAGATGGGGCCGGCCCGCTCGGAGCTGCGAGGCCGCCGGCAAGAGCATTGCTGAGCACGGAGATCTGATCGGTGCTGAGCTTAAGCGCCTGCCCAGTCTCAGCCACCAGGTCACGCAGTCGGCGCTCCTGCGCGGCGCTCAGCGCACCCGTAACGCCAGGCGTCGGGGCGGTGCCAGCGGTGCGTGACTTCAGTCGTTGGAACACCGCCTTGACCAGCTCCTTGAGTCCCGCCTTCGCCTCATCCTTGCCCGCGCTCAGCAGCTCCTGGCCCACGAAGTTCACGGCCACGGAAGCCACGTACAGCACGGCGGGTCCAATCAGCGCCACATCCAGCCCCAGGCCCGATCCCAGGATATCGTCGTCAGCCCGCTCTGACCTCGTCACCCCCTCCGGATCCTGAAAAAACGCGTCCGCGGTGGAGTCAAACAACATCAGCTCGGCCGGCGAAAGCTGGCCAAGCGCTTCGCGTGCTAGCTCCTCGATCACATCACGGTATTCCGCTGCCGTCATCCCTCACTCCCTCCACCTGGCCGGCCCCGGCGTTCGTGAGATGTTTCAATAACTTGGACGACGCGGTCGCGTCAATCGATCCGTCGCGAAACGACAGTCCGACTACGCGGGGCTGGGACGCACTCGCCGCGCCAGCGATTCACGCGCCACGAACAGCAGAAGCGCCGCGGAGACCAGATGCAGTGGCGCGAACGCCAGAAACGCCACCCCGGGATCGTACGCGCTCGCCACCAATCCACCGACGATCGGGCCAGTAAATGAGCCGATCTCACCCACCGAGCGCCTGAGGGCCTGCAATACGCCCCGCCCCTCCTCAGCGATGATGTCGTACGTGAATGACGTCATCGTCCCGATCGCGAACCCCGCCGACAGGCCCAGAATCCCGGATACTATCGCCAGAGACACCAGGTCTCTCGCCAGGTAGAAGCCAACGAAGGCAACCGCCGCGAGCGCCGCCGCGGGAACGGTGGCCGCCTTTCGTCCGATGGTGTCGGATACGTACCCGGCCGGGGCGATCATCAGTAGCTGGATGAAGCCCGTGATGCCGAACAGGTAACCCACGTCAGCCGTCGAGTAGCCAAGGTACGTCACCGCGTAGATGGGCAGAAGGCTAGCAACGGAGGTGCTACGCAGCATCGCGCAGAACGTCGCCGCGAGGAGCACTTTGAACGTCCCCTGGTACTCGGCAGGAACGTACGACCAGGGTGACACGCGGACGCTAGTCTCGGCCGTGCCGACACCGCGTGAACGCCGCGGCCGACTCTCCCGTACGAGGAACGCCAATCCCCACACGACCGCCACCTGGGCCGCGTACGTCAGGAACACAGACTGGTAGCCGTACCAGCCCGTCAATAATCCACCCAAGACCGGACCCAGCGCGGCCCCCGCGGATGAGATCCCAAAGAACGCGCCGATCACGCGGCCACGAACTTCCGGCCTGATCTGGTCCACAGCGGCAATCTCTCGCCCAAAGCTCCACAGCGAATCCCCCACGCCAATCGCCACCTGGCACGCTAGCAACGCGCCGAACCAGGGCACGCTGACCGAACCCAGTGCGCCGGCGATGGCTACCATGGGCCCCACGATGAGTGCCGTGCGCCGGCCCAGATGGTCCACGATCCAGCCCGCCGGAAACAGCGCCACGGTCCGGCCGGCCAACTGCGCTGTGACCACCTGAGATGCCAACTCCGGCGCCACGTCGAACGACAGCGCCAGTTGAGGCAGCGTGGGCAGCGTCATCCCATGGGCAAAGCCCATCAAAACAGATGGCAGGTAGATACTGACTAGGATGTGTACGGCGGGACTGCGAAGCACTGGCGCGTCCTGCGTTGGACTCTACGGCTGGCTTGAGCACGGCCGCGACGCGACGCCGCGGCGGCCGCGAGTCAGCATAGCAGACACCCGTCCGGCGCCCGGCTAGACGCCGCCACACCGCCTGTTCGATACTGCCGGCCCGTACGACAGATCCTGGGACCAGCACCAGCTAGACGGAGGACAGTTGTGGGAGAGCTAGACGGACACGTAGCCATTGTCACCGGAGGTGGCCGCGGCATCGGCCGCGCCATCGTGCTCGAGCTTGTCTCGATGGGCGCGGACGTGGCGATTCCGGAGATCGACCCTCAGACCGCCGAGCGCACCGCCAACGAAGTGTGGGGGCTCGGACGCAGAGCCATCGCTATCCCCACGAACGTCAACGTGCGAGCTGACCTGGACAACATGGTCAAGCGAACCATGGACGAGTACGGACGGATAGATATCCTCGTGAACAACGCCGGGATCTACCGCGCACAACCCGCCATTGAGATCACTGAAGAGCACTGGGACGCGGTGATGACCACCAACGTCAAAGCGCTGTTCTTCGCGGCCCAGGCCGTTCTCCCCCACATGGTGGCGGCGAAGCACGGCAAGATCATCAACCTCGCCTCTATGGCGAGCAAATTGGGTAGCACTACCAGCCTCGTCTACGCCGCCAGCAAGGCGGCCGTACAGAGCATCACGCGCAGCCTGGCGCTCACGTTCGCGAAGGATGGAATCCACGTGAACGCGGTCTGCCCAGGCTTCGTGCAGACGGACATGTGGAGCGAGGTGGAGAAGGGTGTCTCCGGCGTGCTCGGAATGACGATCGACGACCTGAACCGGCAGCGCCTGGCCCAGATCCCCGTGGGGCGGTGGGAGCAGCCAGAGGACGTGGCCAAGGTGGTGGGCTTCCTGGCCTCCTCCAAGTCCAACTACGTAATTGGCGAGGCCATCAACGTCTCAGGTGGTCTGGTAATGCACTAGCACGGCTGACTGGCGCGCCGCGGCGCGCCAGTCCCCGGTCCAATCCGATCGGGCCTAACGGGCCGGGCCGATCCAGACGGTCTGGATGTTCGTGAACTCGCGGATGCCAAACTCGCCGAGCTCACGGCCGTAACCGCTTCGCTTCACACCGCCGAAGGGCAGCCGTGGATCCGACGCCACCAGGCCATTGATGAAGACGGCGCCAGCCTCGATGTGCGCCGCCAGATCCTTGGCCAGCGGGATGTCGCGCGTCCAGATCGCCGCGCCAAGGCCGTACTCGGTATCGTTGGCCAGGGTCACGGCATCCCGAGGGTCCTTCGCGCGGATGACGGCCGCCACGGGCCCGAACGTCTCCTGTCGGAAGGCGGGCATGTCCAGCGAAACCCCGTCGAGCACCGTGGGCTGGTAGAAGTAGCCCTTGCCATCCACCGGCTTCCCGCCGACGACCGCCTGCGCACCCTGGGCGATAGACTCCGCCACCTGCTGGGCTAGCGTCTCGCGCAGATCGCCACGCGCTAGCGGCCCCACATTTGTTGATCGGTCCGTGGGATCGCCCACCTGGAGCGCCCTGACCGCGGCGGCGAACTTGGCACTGAACTCGTCAGCCACGGACTCCTCAACGATGAATCGCTTGGACGCGATGCAGCTCTGGCCACTGTTCTGGTTCCGCGCTCGCGCCGCCGTGGTGGCCGCCGCGTCAAGATCCGCATCTGCCAACACGATGAACGGGTCAGATCCACCCAGCTCCAACACCTGCTTCTTCAGGTAGCGACCAGCCGTGCCAGCCACGCGCTCCCCCACTTCGCTCGATCCCGTCAGCGTGATAGCCGCGATCCGGGGATCGGCAATGAGCGGCTCCGTGGATGACCCGGGCACCAGCAAGGTGCGGAACAGCCCCTTGGGCAGTCCCGCCCGGACCATGACCTCTTCAACAGCCAGCGCGCAGCGCGGTACGTTGGACGCGTGCTTGAGCACCGCGCCGTTGCCAGCCATCAGGGCCGGCGCGGCGAACCGGAGCACCTGCCAGAACGGGAAGTTCCACGGCATGATGGCCAGTACCACGCCCAACGGCTCAAAGGAGACGTAGCTCTCAGTGGCGTTCGTGTCCGCGTACTCGGGCTCCAGGAATCGAGGCGCGCTGTCGGCGTAGAACTCGCAGTTCCACGCGCACTTCTCGATCTCAGCCTCAGCCTCCACGATGGGCTTTCCCATCTCCGCGGTAATGAACCCGGCAAATCTGGCCTTGTCTTCTCGGAGGACTCGAGCAATCGCCCTCACGCCCGCCGCACGCTCAGCAAAGCTGCTGTCACGCCACTTCCGGGACGCATCGTAGGCCTGCTGCAGCGCCTCATCAATCTGCGAGGCGGAATATTCCTGGAACGTTGCCTCTACCTGCTCGGTGGCCGGGTTGAGCGAGACGATCGCCATCGTCGTGTCACCTCCGTGCGGTCTGTCGCCAGACGTTACGTCGGGATCATAGGCGCTGACGGGGATCGCGCGCAGGCCTTGCGAACCGCTTTTCGCAATGCATCCGATTGCATCAGCGCGTGGAGCGCAGTAGACTGCCGCGTCATCGCCTCTGGCAGCGATGAAAAGACACTCGAGGAGGAGTGGGGATGCACTCGATCTCGTTTTCGCGAAGGCGTCTGCTCGCAGCGGCAGCCGCGGTATTGGCACTCGGCGGCGTCGCTGCGCCCTGGCCGGCCGCTCCGGCGGAGGCACAGTCGGGCACGGTCAAGCTGGAATGGCTGGGCTGGTCACACTTCCGTCTGACCTCCGTGAACGGCAAGGTCATTCTGATCAACCCGTTCATCACCGGCAACGCGGATGCCGCGCTGGGCGTCGACGACGTGACCCAGGCGGACCTCATCCTGGTCGCGGACGCCCACCGCGACGAAATTGGCGACTCCATCGCGATCGCCCAGAAAACCGGCGCCAAGGTCTTCGGCCCAGGCCGCGTCGTGCGCTGGCTGGTAGAAAACGGGCTGCCGGAAACCCAGGGGGTCGGCAGCAACCAGGGCGACCGCCTTCGCTGGGAGGGCATCACCGTGCGCAACGTGATGTCCGTCCACGACAACTCCGTCAGCAAACCCTCCACCAGCGTGTTCTATGGTGGGGTTTCCTCTGGGTTCGTCGTGACGTTTGAGAACGGCTGGACCGTCTACTTCAGCGGCAGCTCGGCCGCCACCTCGGACATGGAGCTCTGGGGCTCCATGTACAAGCCGGACGCGATGATCTTCCACATGGCTGGCCCGCACGACCCGACTGACGTGGCCATGTCCATCAAACTGATCAGCACCGGGAACCCAAACCTCAAGACGCTGCTGCCACACCACCACCGCGTGACCCAGGGTGCAAACGACACCACGCTGGACGAGGTCACCGCGGCCCTGAGCGGGATGGGCGTCTCCATACCCATCACGAACCAGGTTCGCAGCCAGGTCTACGAGTTCACCAAGTAGGTCAACGCCGAGCGCCCCCGGCGTGAGCCCGGGGGCGCTCGATGGACTCCGGGAGACTCCGACTGTCAGTCGGCCAACAGGTCATCCCAGCTTTCGGCCGTCAGTAGGCGCTCTCCGAGCTGCTCCAGGCGTTCGACACTCGTTATGCGTTCAATCGCCGCGCTAACCGAGCCAGCGGGAGGCCCAAAGCGACGCGACCCAAGCCTGAGCAGCCACCGCCGAGCCTCATCGGCGCGGCCCTCCAGTTGTCCCTCCTGCCGGCCTTCCCGCCGGCCCACTTGACGACCGGTTCGGAGCCCCTCGCTCCGACCCTCCTTAAGAATAGCCTGGTACGTCGCTGACTCGCGCATTGCCATGCCTCCGGCCAAAAGGGCGCGGGCCTGTTCTGCCCCGAATCGTAACCCAAGCAACAGGTAGGTCGCAGCCCAAAGATCGCGTCCGGTCGAAGCATTCGCTTCATCACGGATGCGCGCCGCAACGCGCTGCACCACCCGCGGCACCTCCGCTTCGGCAACTTGCGATATCGGCGCAAGCGGGAGCGTCCCAAGACCTCCGGCCAACACGACCTCCACATCCAGCTGCCATACACGGACCACCCGATAGGGAAACACCAGGCCGGGACCACCGTCTGGTAACGCCGTCCTGTAGGTGCCCGTCAGTTCTGCACCGTCCGCCTCAGGGCGTAACAGCACCACCGATGTGGCCACTGGAAGCTGGTGCGCATGGAGCAGCAATGCGTGGTAGCGGAGCAAACGCGACGAGAGCGTGAGGTCGCGTCCTGACTGCGTCTCGATGTGGGCGATCCACGGCTTGGCACCCTCCACCCGCACGACCTGGTCCACCTCTGCGAGAACAGTGGACACGTTTGAGTCGATCGCGATGGCAGGTCCGTCCGCGGGCAGACCCACTAACTGCAGCCAGTTCTCTGGATGCGCGGCAATGAGGACGCGGCCGGCTACGTCGAACCGGCGCGGCGCCCTCCTGTGCTCAGACACTCAGCGCTCCCCCCACAATGCGGCGCGTCCGCGAAGCCGCTCACTTGGCGAGCTGCCTACGCACGACCTCCTCGTTGAGCTCCAGACCCAATCCTGGCCCCGTCGGCGGCACGATGAACCCGTTCTCGAACTTGATCGGGTTGGTGAAGATCTCGTTGTGGAGCGCCCCGCTGTTGAACTCCTGGATGTAGAAATTCGGAGAACACGTCCCTAGCTGCACCGCGGCGGCGGCGGCGATCGGTCCCACGTACATGTGTGGTGCGATCAGCGCGTAGTGCGCCTCCGCGATCGCGGCGATCTTCTTGGCCTCCAGAATCCCGCCGCACTGCCCAACGTCCACCTGGATGATGCCCGCCGCCTGCGCCTCGATCAGCCGAGAGAATTCGTACTTCGTCGCCAGCCGCTCGCCAGAGGCAATCGGAATACTCGTTTGCCGCGCGACCCGCGCCATCTCCTCCACGTTCTCCGGCGGCACCGGCTCCTCGAACCAGGAGGGCATGTATTCCTCAAACACCCTAGCGCAGCGAATCGCGCAGGACGTGCTGAACTGACCGTGGGTACCAATGCCGATCTCCAGCTCATCACCCACAGCGTCCCGAACCGCCTTGAAGATCTTCGCGGCGTGCTTCAGCTCCTTGAGCGGGATGTCCCGAGGAAGCGGGAAGAGTGGGCGGAATGGGTCGATCTTGCAGGCCTGGTTCCCCTCCGCCAGCAACTGGTGGGCCACATCTGCCGCCTTCTCGGGATTCTCCCACAGACCCTCGGAGGGCATGTACGCATAAGCCTTCAGCTTCTCGTGATACTGCCCACCCAGCAGGTTGTAAATCGGCTGATTGGTGGCTTTGCCGATGATGTCCCACAGGGCGATCTCGATCGCCGATAGCACCGGGGTTGAGTCCATCCCAGGATGGCGATAGTCGTGGACCGTCCCGTACATCCGCTGCCAGATCAGCTCCACGTTGAAGGGGTTCTGGCCAATAACGAATCGATCGCACAGGTCGTTTAGATGTGCGATGCCAGTGGCCATGTTCCGCAGTCCGCCGGTTCGAAGCTCGCCAAGCCCCACGATCCCATCGTCCGTGTGCAGCTTGATGAACAGCCATTTGATCCCGCCGCGGTAGGGCGGCTCATTGTCCAGCAGAATGGTCTCGAGACGTGTGACCTTCATGGTCGCTCCTCAGACTCGGCCTCGCGACAACTTCACAGCCGCGGGCAGCAAAGCGGGGCGATCGCAAAGCGTCGCCCCCACCCGATCAACCAGACTCCGTCATGTCCGCGGGGCTACGCGTAGGGCGATCCCCCCGACCCGGCTACCGGCGCATTGCGGAGCGCGGCCACCGCGCCGCGCGCCCCAGCGCCCGCAAAGCCAACGTCGGAGCCCAGGGGGCACAGATTGAAGCCCTGCTTGTAGCGGCGCAGGACCTCCTCAGGACCGGTGGTGTGGATACCGGCCTGGAGTCCGTACTTCTTGGCCGTGTCCACCACCTTCTGGACCGCCTCGATGTGCTGCGGCGCATCGTGATCCAGCTTCGGCTCCAACCCCATCGTGATCGCCAGATCGGATGGGCCAATGTAGAAACCATCCACACCCGGTGTCGTTGCGATCTCATCGAGATTCGCGATGGCCTGCGTGGTCTCGATCATGACGAAGCAGAGGATCTCCGTATTCGCATGAGCGAAGTAGTCCGCGCCGGCAAAGAACCGGGCCCGGTTCGCACCATTGGATCGATACCCCATTGGGGCGTACTTGCAGGCGCCGGCGGCCTTCTCTGCCTCAGCCCGCGAATTCACCATGGGCACGATCACGCCGTACGCGCCGGCATCGAGCACGTACTGGATGTAGATCGGATCATTCCACGGCACCCGCACCATTGGCGTCACGTCGGTGGTGCTCATCGTCTGCAGCGCGATAACCGCGCGATCGGGGCCAATGCCCATGCCGTGCTGCATATCCAGCACCAGCGCATCGAACCCGGAGTTCGCCATCGTCTCCGCGATGTACGTGTCCGGGGTGCCCAGCCACCCCATCGCGAGCGGCTTACCTTCCTTCCAGAACTGCCGCACCTTGTTCGGTCGCATCCATCACTCCCTTAGCGCCTGGCCCACGATCTCGCCTGGGCTCGACTCGGGAGAAGACTACTCGGTTGACCCCCTGGCTGTCAGGTCGATGGGTGAGTGGGGTGAGCGGGGCCCGCGGGATTTCGATCCTATCGGCTACGATCGCTCCGCGGGCCGCCTTCCGCAACGTTAACCGAGCCCTTCAAACCACGCCAGGATGGCGCCTCCCGAGACGAACACCTCGGGACCAGTCTCGGCTATCGCGTCGCCGAAACGCGCATAGTTGGTGCTCGAGCAGTGGATGACACGGGCCACCGAGCCGTCTGCCACCTCGGTGACAATCCCCACGTGTCCGTACGGCCGACTCGGTTGCCGGCTTGGATACACCATGAGTGCACCAACCCGTGACGTCTCCAGTGGACGGAAGAACCCGGTGGTCGTGCGCACATCGTTCACGATCGCGTCGGTGTTGATCCAGCCGCCGTTGAACTGCCGATACAGATTGTGGTCGGTCTGCCGGGAAATGCCCAGACACCAGCACACGAAGCCGCTGCAATCGCAGCCGTTGGACGGAGATCCGGGCAACGCGGACTGCGGCCGCATCCCGCCCTGGCCGAGCTGGTACTTGAACCCGTGGCCAAGAGCTGACCTGCTGCGCGCGATCAGGCGGTCTACCGACTCGAGAGGTCCCTCGGTGCGTTGCGCCGTCATCGCGTAGGCGCGTTCCATGGCGCGGGCAATGCTCGCAATGCTGGAGCCCCAGCTCGGATCTGAAGCGTAGTGGGCATTCATGCCGTAACTCCCACTTCCGCCACGGCCAAGGCAGGGCGAGCCTTCATAGTAGTCACCATTCGGACTCAGGTACAGCGCGTCGATCCGCCCCATCACGAAGTCCACGCACGCCCCGCGGTCGGGGAAGCCCGTGGCACTGCTATAGGGCGACGAGTCAAACGCGGACCAGCCGTACAAGTTGTGCTTCTCGCGCGCTATGCGCGAGCTACCCCAGCCAGACTCGAGCGCGGCGTGGGCGACGATGTACGTAGCATTGATCTGATACTTCTGGGCCGCCGCCAACGCCAGCGCACCAATCCCTGCCAGCTCACCGTTGCGCTTGGTGCGCACGTATTCATCGATGAACGAAGCGGTCAGTGGCGAAACCCGGGTCTTGAGATTCGTATCGATCGAGAACGGTTCGGCCGGCATCTTTGCACCCTCACTCCGAAAGCCCCCGCCGCTTCGCCGCGGCCCCGGCGCTTCGGCGTCGGCGCGGGGGACCCGCCGTCTCGAAGTGCAGCTATCGCGACGCCTCTACCGAGACCGGTCCGGCGAGCCTGCGCGATTCGCCGGGCGCTCAGTGGGTGCGCGTCGCGATCACCGGGGAGTGCCAGCAGAATAGCGCGGAGTCGGGCATCGCGCTGTGATCCTCGTCACACCAGCCAGACATTCGGCCGGCCCAACCAGGCATGCGCCGGCGGGGCAGCGGCGTCAGCCCTTGAGGCCGCTCAGCACGATGCCTCGCACGAAATACCGCTGAGCTGCGAAGAACAGCACCACGCACGGCACGATCATGATGATCGTCCCCGCCATCAGCAGGTGCTCCTTCGGCTCGCCTGCCTCTAGCGGCGCCGTCTGGAAGTAGCGCAGACCCAGCGAGATCGTGAACTTCTCAGGCGTGTTGAGGAAGATCAAAGGCTCGATGAACGCGTTCCAGTGAAACAGTGCCGCGAAAATCGCGACCGTCGTGATCGCTGGCCGGCAGAGCGGCACCAGCACTTCCCAGAGGATCTGCAGCGAGTTCGCGCCATCGATCTTGGCCGCCTCATCGTAGTCGCGCGGGATGGTCATGAAGAACTGCCGCAGCAGAAAGATGAAGAAAGGCCCCCCGCCAAACCAGTGCGGCACGACCAACGGCGTCAGCGTGTCAAGCCATCCCAACACCTTGAACAGGAGGAAGCTGGGCACAATCGTGACCTCCCACGGCACCATCAGCGTGGACAGCACCAGTAGGAACAGCGGCCCCTTGAACGGAAACCGGAATCGGGCAAAGCCATACGCCACCAGAGTCGCTGAGGCTGTCTGCCCCAACGTCGCCAGTCCTGTCACCAGAATCGAGTTGATGTAGAAGTTCAGGAACGGGACTTTGTTCCACGCGTACACGAAGTTCTCGAAGTGCGGTTCCTTGGGCCAAAACGTGGGCGGGAACGTGGAGATCTCGCTGGCATCCTTCAGCGACGAGATCACCGTCCAGACGAACGGCCCCATGAAGAAGAAGGACAAAAGGGCAACGCCGGCGTAGAAGAACGCTCCGTTGCGGATCCGACTCCACCGCCGGGAGTATTGCCCCACGGCGGCCTTCGGCATCGTCAGCGCGCTACTTTGCATCCGCGTTCCCCTCGGTCGCATCCGAGCCGGCGTAAAAGACCCACCGGTTGGAGACGCGGAACTGAATTGCCGTCAGCACCAGCACGATGAGGAAGAACACCCACGCCATCGCCGCGGCGTAGCCCATCCGCGAGAATTCAAAGGCGTTCTTGAACAGATGGTAGACGTAGAAGTACGTCGCGTAGTTGGGCCCCCCACCGGTGGCGATGTAGGACAGCGAGAACACCGAGAGTGAGCCAATGATGGTCAGCACCACGTTGAAGAACATCGTCGGCGAGATCAGCGGCAGCGTCACGTTCCAAAACTTCCGCCAGGTGCCGGCTCCGTCGATCTCCGCCGCCTCGTACATCTCCTGCGGGACGCTCTGGAGCGCCGCCAGGAAGATAATCATGCGGCTCCCGCCGATCGAGCCCCACAGCGCAATGATCGCTACCGACGGGATCGCCCAGGCGCCAGACTGCAGCCACGCCGGCCCCTGGATCCCAACCATCCCGAGCAGGTAGTTGAGCAAACCTATGGTGGGTTGGAAGATCCATACCCAGAGCAGCGCCGAGGCGATGACCGGCGTGATCGAGGGGAGGAAAAAGAAGGTCCGAAACGTGGTGGTGCCCCAATAGTTCTGGCTCAGCAATAGCGCCGCGCCCAGCGAGCCAGCCACTCCGAGCGTGACGTTCAGCACCGCGAACGTGCCGGTCCGCCGCAGCGACTCCCAGAACTGTTCGTCATAGAAGAACGCCTCTCGGTAGTTCTCCAGACCTATCCAGACGGGCGGCGTGATGATGTTGAACTTGGTGAAGCTCAGGTACAGCGACGCGATCATCGGATACGCCGTGAAGATCAGGAAGCCCAGCAGAAAGGGCGAGATGTAGAGCAGGCCCTCGATCGCCTCGCGCCGAGCCAGCGTCGATCGATTCGGCGACGACCCGACCCGCGCGACAGTTGCCATCAGATCTGCCTCCCACTCATTCGGCGCATCGGGCCAGCTTCCTACCGGGCACCGGCGGAGAGCGGGCTAGCGCCAGGCATCAGCGTTGCTGGCGCCTGATGAACTCCTCGTTGAGCTCGTAGCCTATTCCCGGCCGCGTCGGAATCTCCAGGTATCCGTCGCGCGGCTCCAACGGCTCCGTCAGTAACTGGCGGTACGTCGGGAGGTGGCGGATGATCATCTCCTGGATCAGAAAATTTGGCGTGCACGCGTCCACCTGGATCGCCGCTGCCGTGTTGATCGGTCCAAAAGGATTGTGCGGGGCTATCGGCACGTAGTAGGCCTCCGCCATCGCCGCAATCTTCTTGGTCTCCAGGATTCCACCAGTGTGACACACGTCGGGCTGGATGATGTCCGCAGCCTGCTTGGCCAACAGCTCACGGAACCCAAACTTCGTATACAGCCGCTCGCCCGTCGCAACCGGCACGTTGATCTCGGCCGCTACCTTGACCATCGCGTCGACATTTTCCGGATCCACCGGCTCCTCGAAGAAGTAGGGATCGTACGCCTCCATCATCCGTCCCGCCCGGATGGCGTTGTTCACGTTCAGCTTCCCATGTGCTTCGATCAGCAGCTCCACGTCCGGCCCCACGGCCGCTCGTACCGCCCGGATTTGCGCGATGCTCTCGCGGAGTCGCTCCGGCTCGATGTGCGGGTTCACCGGTCCAAACGGGTCCCATTTCAGGGCACGGTACCCCTGCTCCACCGCCCTGGCCGCCGCCTCGGCCGCGGTCTCGGGTGAGTTCACACCCTGCGACCAGCCATTCCCGTAAGCGCGCAGCCGCTCGCGGAACCTGCCGCCCAGCAGCTCGTACACAGGAACACCCAGAGCCTTGCCCTTGATGTCCCACAGCGCTATCTCAATCCCTGAGATCGCCGCGGTCGCTATCGGACCACCGCGAACGTTGTGGTAGACCCGATACAGCGACTGCCAATGCTCCTCGATCCGTCCAGGGTCGAGTCCCACCAGCCGGCTTCCCAACTCCTCAACGGCCGTGGCGGCGATGCGAGCCGCGTTGCTCGCCTCGCCGTATCCCACCAGTCCTTCATCTGTGCTGATCTTGACAAACAGCCAGTCGTCGGCTGACCCCGACTTGAAAAAGAGGGTCTCGACCCGCGTGATCTTCACTCAACCAACCCCTGGAGACCGCTAAGGCTTTGGCTTGTCCAGGATCTGCTGGAGCTGCGCGTTCAGATCGTCGAAGAACTTCTGCTCGAACTTCACGTCTCCGTTGAACAGTCCGCTGAGCTTCTGCTTGATCAGCGTGTCCATCTCGCCGCCACGGAAGTTCGCGGGCACGTAGAGCGGGCCCGCCTCCTCAGCCTGCTTGATCCACACCTGATGCAGCGGATTTGCGAGCAGCCGCGGATCGTTGAATGAGTCCGGCCGGGCTCCACACGTACCAGACGCGCCGCCGCGCCCTTCACCCAGGCGGATACCGGTCTCCTTGTCGCAAAGCATCTTCGTGAGCTCCCACGCCTCCTTCTGCGACTTGGACGCCCGATTGATCATGATGACGTCCACGCCCGCCATCGAGCCCCGGCTCTTCGTGGGGCCCAGCGGCATCATCGTGTCCTTCACCTCGAACTTGTCCTTCACCCGAGTTGGAAGACTCTTGGCCGAGGAGCCGGCCTGGTACATCGCCCCCGTTCCCGCCACGAACATTGCGTCTTGCGGGTTCGCGGGGTCACCGCCAAGCTGCTGCACGTTCGGCGAGGCCTTGTGGGAGAAGACGAGATCGTGGATCCACTTCACTCCTGCCACAGCCTCGGGAGAGTTCACAACCGCCTTCTTGCCATCCTTGTCGGTCACGTCCCCGCCGAAGTTTCGCGTGGTCACCACGAGAGACTCATAGCCGCCCTGGGCCGTGCCAATCTGGATCGGCAGGAACCCAAAGCGCGTCGGGCGACCGCTCGCGTCTGCCTTGGTCATCTTCTTGGCGATCTCCACGAACTCGGCCTGGCTCGTCTCGAGCGTTGGTGGAGCCACCTTCTCCTCATTGAACGCGCTGGCGTTGTAGTACAGCCCGATCGCGAACGGCTGCAGCTTGAACGGGATGCCCAGCAGCTTCCCCTCGAAGACCTTAGCGGCCTGCACGGAAACCGGGTAGTACTGGTTCAGGTCAAAATTGTCGGCCTTCACCACGTCATCCATGACCAGGCCCACGCCATTGGACATGAAGTACGGACCCCAGCCCTGGTGGATGATGGTCCAGAACACGTCGCCCATCTGGCCGCCCGCGATGAGCGTCTGCAGCTTAGTGTGGTACTCGGCGGCTGGGAAGCTCTCGATCTTGACCTTGACGCCGGCGTTCTTCCCCTCGAACTCGGGTAGCCGGTCGTTGAGCGTGTCGGCCTCATTGCCCGTCCGCACGTGAAGCCGCAGCTCCACCGGCGCACCGCTGGCAGCCGGCTTCGCGGCCGCTACCGGCGCGGCCGCTGGCTTGCTCTCAGCGACTGGCGCGGCCGGCTTGGCGGCCTCCGCTGGCTTGCTCTCCGCCGGCTTGCTGGGCGCGGCGGCCGGTGCCTGCGTCCCGCCGCAGGCAGCTACGATCGGCGTAATTGCCACTCCGAGCACGGCGGTGCTGAGGCCGCGGAGCGCCACCCGACGACTGAACCGTCGCGGTTCCGTCTGTGCCGAACCCATGCAATGCCTCCCAGGATCGCGCATCGTTGCGACCCGTACTCTAGCGATGGCCCCTGGGAGTCTCGACCGGCCTCCACCCAGAGTGCCTGAGCAAGCCTGCTCGAACACTCGGCGGTAACGCCGTGGCGGAACTCCGCCCTCTCCGCTGTGCCTCGCTGCCGGCTACTAAACACACTCAACTGGAAGCGTGTCAAATCGGCACCGGGCCCTACGCCGTCAGCCACAGGGCGGAGATCGGCACCGCGTACAGGTTTTCCCCAAACGGCACCACGTTCGCACCCAGGTAGAGCACGACGCCTCGGTAGAACCGGGCGCCGGCGATCTCGCGCAGGTGACGGAGACCGCGGAAGTCCGCCGCGCTCGGAGAAGCGGAGCGCTTCACCTCGACTCCCACCACGCGACCGTCGGGGTGCTCCAATACCAGGTCCACCTCCTGCCGCGTGTGCGTCCGGAAGTGGTGCAGCGTTGGGCGACTCTGCGACCAGCCAATCTGGCGGCTCAGTTCGCCCGCCACGAACGACTCCAGCACCTGGCCCGACCACAGTGCATCCCCGCGCAGCGCGCGTTCGTCCAGACCCAGGAGGTGACACAAGAGTCCGGAATCCACCACGTGCACCTTTGGGGCCTTGGCGATGCGATGTCCTCGGTTGGTACTCCAGGCGGGCAGCGTGTTCACCAGGAAGGTCATCTCAAAGAGCGTCCAGTACCGTCGCAACGTGCTCTGCGCCATCGCCGCGTCCCGTGCCAGGTCCGCCGCGTTCAGCAGCCCCGCGGTCCTTGCAGCAGTCAGGCGGAGCAGGCGGGGAAGTTCTCGCCGCCCCTCAATGTTGGCAATCTCACGCACATCGCGGTCCAGTACCGTGGACTCGTAGGATCTAAACCAGGCCCGCCTGCGCTCGCCAGAGCGCCGCCCCTGCGCCTCCGGAAACCCGCCGCGCGCGATCCGATCCACGAGATCCGCCCACGTCACCGCCTCCCTGGAGACGGATGGCTCGAACACCCGCTCAAAAGACGCGTCCACGAAGCGCTCGAGTCGCTCCTCGATCTCGCCCTGGGAAAAGGGCCATAGCGTGATCAGTTCAAGCCGTCCCGCCAACGCCTGCGCAACTTCTGGCACGAGCAACGCGTTTGCCGAGCCGGTCAGCAAGAACCGGCCGGGGCGCCGATCGCGATCCACGCTCGCCTTGATCGCCCGGAAGAGGCCCGGCGCAAGCTGGACCTCATCCAGCACAACCCTCCCAGAGAGGCCGGCAACGAAGCCATCCGGGTCTGACGTCGCCGCCCGTAGCACCGCCACGTCATCCAGTGTCAGGTACTGGCCAGGCCTCTCACCCAGCGCGGCCTGGGCCAGAGTGGACTTTCCCGCCTGGCGTGGGCCCTGGATAAACACCACCGGCGTGTCGCCCAGCGCCGCCATCAGATCGCCCACGACACCGCGCCGAATCATGGCGCTAGTATATCGAGTGATCTGGTGTAAATTCCACCACTCACTGGTGGAATTTACACCAGTGAGTGGTGGAATTTACACACCCATCTGCTAATCCAAAAGCGGTCGCACCTCGCGAGCAAAGCGCTCGAGCGACTCCAGCGTCCCGCTCAAGGTCTCCGCCGGATAGCACCGAATCACCAGGTACTCGCACCCCGCGTCCGCGTAACGGCGGATCCGTTCGGCCTGCTCTGCCGCGCCGCCGGTCAGATCGAAATCCTTCGGCTCAGTGGGGCCTCCACCGGGCGGATACACGCTGAGCACGTTGGACACCACCAGGCTGGACGGGTCCCGGCCGTACTGGCCGCACAACTCATGCAGCACCGCCGTACCCTGCCGCACCTCCTCCAGGCTACCCCGGACCAGGTGCCACCCATCGCCGAACTGAGCCGCGCGTCGGATGGAGCGGCGCCCGTGTCCGCCAACCCAGATCGGTGGACCTCCCGGTTGGGCCGGGATAGGTCGCGCCCGCAACGCGGGGAACCGGTACACCTCCCCATCAAAGGACTTATCCGCCTTGTCCGCCCAGATCTCCCGATATACCCGGATCGCCTCGTCCGTGGCCTTTCCCCGCCGATCGAACGTGTCCACGCCGAGCGCATCAAACTCCTCGCGCATCCAGCCCGCGCCGATGCCCAAGATCGTCCGGCCGCCGGACAGCGCGTCCAGCGTGGCCCACTGCTTGGCCACCACGAGTGGCTGGCGCTGCGGCAGCACCAGCACCGTGGTCCCCACCTTCACTCGTGAGGTGGCGCCGGCCACGTAGGTCAGCGTGGTGATGGGCTCAAAGTAGTTCTGCATAGCATCCGGGTTGAAGGTCCCTGGAGGCCCGTAGGGATACTTCTCATCATCGATCCGGCTGGGTATCACCACGTGGTCGGAAGCCCACACCGAATCGAAGCCAAGCTCGTCCGCCCGACGCGCGATGGCGACGATCCCGGCAGGCGTGGCAAACGGGCCGCCGTTCCCGAGACTCACCCCAAACTTCACAACTCACCTCACACACCGTCTGCCCGCGTTCCGGCACGCGCAACGGCGCCCCAAGCGTACACCCGTCGTCGCCAATATTCGTGACCACGCTACAATCGCCCACACCCCCACGCGCGCACCAGAATGGGAGCGGGACCATGATCAAGAAGTTCGGAAGCCTCTTCGCCGGTCACGCGGACTACGACGACCTGGGCTATGACGCGACCCCTGTCAACGACCGCTGGCTGTCAAATGAGCGCCTGCTGGGCGTCTTTGACAAGACCGAGGCCATCGCCCAGGTCATGGACCGCAACGGTTACGACATCTTCTGGATGGCGGAGCACCACTTCCAGCGTGAGGGATACGAGTGCATTCCCAACGTGCTCATGCTGGCCGTGCATCTTGCTCACATCACCAAGAACATCAGGATCGGCTGCGGCTTCAACATCGCGCCCATGTGGCATCCACTGCGCATGGCCGAGGACTTCGCCACCGCCGACTACCTCACCAAGGGGCGCACGGTCTTCGGCGTCGGCCGCGGCTACCACACCCGCGAGGTAGAGGCGTTCGGTGCTCCCATGCTGGACGGCGACGCCAACCGTGAGCTCTTCGAGGAGCAGGTGGACATTGTGATGAAGGCCTTCCACCAGGCCTCCTTCTCCCACCAGGGCAAGTACTACACCATTCCCCCGAAGGTCCCCTACCGCGGCTACGAGCTCTCGGAGATCACCCTGGTGCCTCGCCCAGTCACGCTCCCCGTGGAATGCTGGCAGCCCGTCGTCAGCGCCACGCCGCGGGGGCTGGACTTCATGGCGAAGCACAACATCAAAGGCATCATCGGCGGCGGTGCGGCGGCAGGCGGCGCCGCCGAGCGAACCGTACGCGCTTTCCAGGACGCCCGCGCCCGCGCCGGCAAGGAGACCCAGCTCGGCGGCGATCTGTGCATCGGCTTCTCCTTCTACATCGCCGATTCAGAGGAGACCGCGATTCGCGAGGCCACGCCGTTCTTCGAGGAGAACCTCAAGATGTTCTCGCCACTCGGGTTCGTGGCGGGGCTGACGCCAGATCAGATCGCGGCCGCCGCGGATCCCAAGCGCGCCCGGAGCGCGGGTCTCCCCACATTGCGGGACGCTGTCAAGGCCGGCTCGTGGTTGGTGGGTCCGCCGGAGCGGATCGCGGAGCAGCTCCAGGAGGTGCAGGAACGCTACCCGGGGCTGGAGTACGTAAACGTGGGTCAGCCGGTGGGAACTCCCCAGCGCGTCATCGTGGAGCAGCTCGAGCGCTTCGCCAAAGAGGTGATGCCCAAGGTGCGCAAGGCGCCAGCCGCGGCCGGCGGGCGCTAACCGGCCACCCGCATGTAGTGGGCCCAGTACCCCTGCCAGGGCCCATACCGATCGGCGATCCGTTGGATGCCCGCGGGGGTGGCGTGCTCGCGCCCGTAGCGACGCGCCACCGCCGCCGCCAACCGCGATTCACCCACAGGGATCCGTTCCACCCGTCCAAGCCCACGCACCAGGACAAAGGTTGCGGACCACGCGCCAACCCCCGGAATCGCCCGCAGCCACGACTCTACCTCCTCAATCGGTCCGTGACGCAGGAATCCCTCGTCAACCGTCAGGAACGCCTGCGTGGCAGCCTCCAGGTAGCGGATCTTCTGGACATGATTCACGATCTCGCGCGCGCGTTCGAATCTCGCCAACATCGCCCGGGGTGATGGGAACGCCCCAAACCACTGCTCGCCCATCCCCACGCTCCCGCCGAGCTCGGCCACCAGCCGGAGCTTCGTCTCGTGAGCCTGCTCCATGGACGTCCGCTGGCTGAGGATCGCCCAGCACGCGTTCTCGTACGGCGTCAAGAACTTCACCTGGTGGTAGCCGTACAGGGCTCGCGCGATCGGTGCGAACGCCCGATCATCTGCCGCCTGGGCATAGAAGGGCTGAAGGTCATCGTCGACGCTGAGGAAGAAACCGATCACATCCAGGACGGCATCGGCGAGCTCCTCCGTCAGCCCATCCTCAGAGTCCAAAGAGACCTCCAGCAGGGGGCTGGCCACCGAACCCAGGGAACGCACCTGAAATCCAACGACATCTCCGTCCAGCATCACGGCCTTGGTCAGCGTGCCGTCAGACACCACGTGCTCATCACGGGTCGGCGAGAAGCCGGCCAGGAATCGCAGCGACGCCGTCCAGTCGAACGGCGGCGTGGGGGTGAGCTGCCGCGTCAGCATGGACTAGTCCCGAATCGTCCGAATGTCCGTGAAGCCCGAAGCCGCACCCACCACCACGATGGACAGCGCGATCGCCAGCATGACCACCGTCGCTCCAAACTGGTCGATGCAGATCCCCGCGGCCACCGTCCCAGAAGACATAGCGCCAAACGAGAGCAGTCGGTACACGCTGTTCACCCGCCCCTGAAACGCGTCCGGGATCAGGGCCAGGCGGAATGAGACCTGGGTGATTCCAGTCATCGTCTCCAGCAGGCCGGCCACAAACAGGCCTAACGCCGTCAGCCAGACCGTGCTCGCCAGCGCAACGACCAGGAGCGCCAGTCCATGGCCCGTGACGATGCCAATCATGTGCCAGCCCACGGGGATCCGTCGCCGCAGCCACGGCGTCACCGCCGCGGCCGTCAGGCCACCGGAGCCCGCCGCGCTGAACAGCAGTCCAATGCTGGCCGGATCCAGCTCAAACACCTGACGTGCGATCACCACCACGGTGAGCATGACCGGCGCGAAGAAGAAACGGTGGACACAGTTGAGCATCATCAGAAGCCGAACGCCCCGCTCGTTCCAGACGTAGCGAAGTCCCTCGCCAATTGACCGGAGCAGCGCCGTCTGCTCGCCCTTCGTCCGGGTCGCCTGGAACGGCGTCCTGATGCCGGACAGGGCGAAGATCGAGACCAGGAACGTTAGACCGTTCACGCCATACGCGATGACGCCACCCACCACCGCCGTGCTCGCCGCACCCACGATCAGCCCACCCAGACCCGGGCTCGCAAGCTGGGACACACCCTCCGACGTCGTGTTGAGCGACTGCGCCGCGGCGATCTGGCGCCGCGCCACCACGCGCGGCAACGCCGCCACCTGCGCCACGTTGTAGAAGGACTGGCCAGACCCAAGCGCCAGTGCGACGGCTAGAAGGTGCCAGGCGTTCAGCAGCCCTAGCCCCCAAGCCACCGGCACCGAGAACACCGCGGTGGCTCGGACGATCTCGCACCAGACCATGACCCGGCGACGGTCCAGCCTATCGATCAGCGCTCCAGCCGGCAGTCCCAGGATCACCATAGGGAACCACATGGCACCAACCACGAGCCCCGCCAGCGTGGTGCTCTCATCCAGCGCCAGCACCAACAGCGGCGCCGCGAGCTTCACGATCCCGCTGCCCACGCTCGAAACCGTTTGCCCCAGCCAGAGACGCAGAAACTGCGTGTTCCTGAACAGGTTGTCCGGGTGCGTGCTCTCTACGAGAGTCGGTCCAGCATCAAGGACGGCCACGAGCGCGGATTGTACGACGCCAACGCAGACTGACCCCCCAACCCGGGTACGGGCGGGGTCTGGGAGAATTGCGTCCGACCACGGTGCTCGCTCGTTCTACACTTGGACCGTATCAGACGTCGACTTCAGCCATCGGGAGTCATCCATGCCCCTCCAGACCGGCCGCGCCGCTCGCATGTGGCGACTGCTGGCCGTCTTCGCCCTGACCTTCCTGCCCCTACTGCCACTATCCGCGCACGCTGCCCCCGCGCAGATCATCAGCGGTGACCCACGCAACCTCGTCCTCCGGCACGAAGACGCCGGCAAGGCCATCATGTGGTCAAAGGACGAGGAGGGGTCAGACGACGGCAGCCCCTGGTTCTCGAGGCGATGGGAGCGAGACCGCGACAATGAGGATGTCCGCGTGGGGCCCATCATCACCTACAGCAAGGTCTGGGTATCCAAGGACGAGAAGGCCGCCCGCTCGATCTTCGAGAAGGAGAAGAATCGCCAGAAGGACTTCCCGGAGGCGAGCGACTTCAAGAAGGGTCCCTTCAAGTTTGAAGGGAAGTACAAGGAGGGCGATGACAGCGCCGCGCTGAGCGCGTGCATCGACTGCAACGCGACGAGCGGCATCAACCTCCACCACCGCATCGTGAACCTCTACCAGAACGTGGTCTGGATCACCTACATCTTCGGCCGCGAGAGCGTGAGCACCACCCAGATCGCCACCTACTTCAATGACGTGGTGTACGACCGGGTCGTCCCAAAGCCCGTGGAGAAACCGGCGGAGGAGCCAGCCCCTCAGCCTGAGCCCGCGCCAGCGTCACCGCCGGCGGAGCCCAAGCCTGAGGGCGAGGAGTAACTGACTACGCGTCGCTAGTCAGACGCCATCACGGCACGGTGCTCCGCGTCAAAGTCGCGCCGCTGATCGTCGGCCAGGTCCACGGTGACGCGCGTGATGCTCCCCGTGAACGGGAACGGTGACTCGTACCCATCGCTCACCGGCGAGCCATCGTCCCGCCCACAGTGCAAACCGCCCTGGGGCATCGGAATCCGCCACGTCCGCGGGAATGTGCCGGTGGCCACCGCTCGTCCATCCACCGAGAGCGTGCCCTCACCCTGGTGCTCGCCGGTCTTGGCCAGGTCAAAGCGGATCGAGTGCCTCCCTGGGCCAAGCCGCTCCGCCGACCGGATCACGTACCGCTGGTCCACTGCCATCCCGCCGTAGTTGTATTCAAAGGTGGGCCGCTCGTCCTTCACATACAGCACGTACCCGCCGAACCGGCTCCCGCAGGCCAAAAGCACACCATCCGCGCCGCCTGTCGGCACTTCGATCTCCGCCTCAATGGAGTAGGACCGGTTGGTCGTGTTCGCGGCATTCGCACGGTCAATCCGAGCCATCCCCTGGTGGTACGTGTACCGTGTCGTGGAATTCACCGGCCCACCCCAGGAAACGCGGGGCGCACCGCTCCGATCGTCCAGCGGCAGCACGTTGTGCTTCCCTGCCTCGGCCCACCAGCGCTCGATCAGCTCGCGCAGCTTGTCCGGCTGCTCGGCGGCTAAGTCGCGGCTCTCACCGTAGTCCTCGTCCAGGTGGTACAGCTCCCAGCGGTCATCGTCGAAGTCCGTCCCCGGAGTGTGGCGCGCGACCGCCTTCCACCCACGGTGCCAGAGCGCACGGTCGCCGATCATCTCGAAGTACTGGGTCTCTTTGGGCGTCGGTGCAGTGGCGTCGCCAAACGAATAAGCCAGGCTGTCGCCGTGGATCGGCATCTGAGCCACGCCGTTGATCTGGCTGGGGGGATCGATCCCCACCAGATCCAAAACGGTGGGCACCACGTCCGTCACGTGGTGGTACTGGTGCCGTAGCTCCCCGCGCGCCGCGATGCCCCGCGGCCAGTGCACGATCAGCGGATCACGCACGCCGCCACCGTGCGTGTCCTTCTTGTACCACTTGAGCGGCGTGTTCCCCACCTGCGCCCATCCCGTTGGGTAATGTGGGTTCGTGTATTCGCTGCCAAGGTGCTCAAGGTTCGCCAGACCAGTCTGGAGTTCCTCCCCATCCCCCTGCATGTACTGCCGGTACACGTTGACGCTACCGTTGCGGCCGCCCTCGTCGCTGGCACCATTGTCAGACATCACGATGAACACCGTGTTCTCGAGCTGTGCGATGCCCTCGAGATAGTCCGCCAGCCTTCCGATCTGGGCGTCCGTGTGCTCCATGAAGCCCGCGTACACCTCCATCTGGCGTGCGTAGACCCGCTTCTCATCAGCAGTCAGGGAATCCCAGGCGGGCACGTCTGGATCGCGCGGCGCCAGCGGCGTGTCCGCCGGGACAATGCCCAGCTCCTTCTGGCGGACCAGCCAGGCCTCACGCGTAGCGTCCCAGCCCGCGTCGAACTGCCCGCGGTATCGGTTGATGTACTCGGCAGGCGCTTGATGAGGCCAGTGGCAGGCGCCGTAGGCCACGTACAGGAAGAACGGCTTCTCCGGTGCGGCGCTCTTCTGATCGCGAACGTACGAGATGGCGCGATCGGTCAGGTCCTCGGTCAGGTGATAGCCAGGCCGCGACGGCTTGTCCACCGGCTGGTTGCCATCGTAAAGCTCCGGGTTCCACTGGTCCGTGTAGCCCGTTGCAAAGCCATACCAGCGATCGAAGCCGCGTTGCTGCGGCCAGTAGTCAAACGGTCCCGCCGCGCTGGCATCGCGGAGCGGCATCAGGTGCCACTTACCCACCGCCATCGTGTTGTAGCCGTGCGGCCGCAGCATCTCCGCCAGCGTTCCCGCCCGCTTATCCAGCCGACCCCGGTAGCCGGGGAACCCGGTGGCGTACTCGCACACCACCCCCAGCCCCGCCGCGTGGTGGTTGCGCCCAGAGAGCAGGCTCGCCCGTGTGGGGGAGCACATGGCGGTGGTGTGGAAGTTCGTGTAGCGCAGGCCACCGGCCGCCAGCCGATCTAGGGACGGGGTCTTGATGCTTGAGCCGTAGCAGCCAAAGTGCGCAAAACCCACGTCATCCAGCAGAACGATCACCACGTTCGGCGCGCCCGGCGACGCCGAAACGGGCTCCGGCCACCATGGCACTGACGTGTGATACGTTCGTCCAATTACGCCACGGTGCACGGTCTCAGACATGACTACCCCTCAACGTTCATAGGGGCTCGTATCGTACCGAATCGGCCGCTTTCCCAGGCGACGTCTTCGACAGCCCCGGACAGACCCTCGCCAGACCATATCCCCATCCTGGCCAGTGAAGCCGTTGAGCAAGGTGTGAGTCGCCTCATCGGCTACCGTCTCCTCGTTGCGATGCTCTTGACCACGATGTCGATAGTGCCGGCGACCGCGGTAGTGTCACTCAACACCCTGGACCAGCACAGCCGCGCGGCCGCGGACGTTGACGGGCACCTCTCGGAATTGGCCCGCGACGCATCGGATCGCATTCGCGACGATTTCTCTCGCTTTCGCTATGTGCTGTTAGTGGCCGCGCGCGACATGGCCTTCGCGCAGTCGCTTCGACCGTCGTCCCATCAAGAGGATCTAAAGACCCTGGTCGATTCCCGACTGGTAACTCTCTCTGAGACGTTTCCGGGCATGATCGATGAAGTCTGTCTCATCCGACTCGACGGATCAGAAGTCAGCCGGGTCTCCAAGGGCATCGCCGTCGAGTCTGACCACCTCTCGATCGATGAGACTACCAGTCCGTTCTTTCCAGCCACCGTCCGCCAGTCCGCTGGGGGTATCCACCACCAGACCCCGTACGTCTCAACCGACACCGCTCGCTGGGTCATCTCGTTTTCCACGCCGGTCATAGAGCACGGCGAGATGCTCGGGCTACTGCACTTCGAAGTTCCACTTGCCTTCTATCACGACCGGCTCGCGGCACTCATGCCTGCTGACGCAACGCTGACCGTCATCGGGCCGAACGACGACGTGTACGTGAACACGGCGATTTATCCGCCGACGGTCTCGGATCTGCCGAAGGCACCCGCCATGCTCACGGATACCGTGCACCAACCCCCAGACGGTCGTATCCACATCTACCCGAGTGGCTTCGTTGATATCGTCACAGAAGGGCAGGCACGGAGGCTACGCTGGGAGCGGGTGGATCCCGCCCCTGGCGCAGCGCTCACCGTGCTTGCGAGTGTCCCGGCAACACCACCCCTGATCGCCAGCTTCATTAGCGTCCTCCCCATCCTTGGCGCGGTGTTCGCCACCGCGCTCTCACTGTCACTTGGAACGCTCTACCTACTCAACATCGGCGGCATCCCCGCGCCCACCGCGCGGCTGCGAAGTCCAGTCCGGGTTGGGCGCGCGCGGGCGTTCCTCCTGGTTCCCCTCCTCATCGTCGCGGGTGCGGTCGGCACCGCGCTCGCGGTGAACGCCTCCCAGCGGATCGCTCGAGAGTACCGCGGGGCAATCACCGTCCTCGCGCGGATCCAGGGCGTCGATCGAGAGCTAGATGCGCTAAAGCACCATACGCTCGCGGAGTCTGGTCCGGACACAAACGAAGCTGATGAGCCTCGCACCGGCTCGCTGCGAGCCGAACAGCTTCGCCTCGTTGACGAGCTTCGAGCACTCGACCCACTGGGTGACATTCCAGCACGTCTCGCCGAGACAATCGCCCGGACCGTGGATCTCGAGAGCGAGACGCGGCGACTCGCCTCTGCCGGCCGTACCGGCGAGGCGAGGGCGTTGCGTGATACACCGGTGGATCAGGCTCAACGCGCGCTGGTAGCTTCCATCACGCGGAGCTCGGATGTTTATGAGGCCGCCGCGGAGCGCGCTGAACTGATCAGCACCGTCAGCGCCGCCGTTGGTCTGGTGGGTGCCTCGTTTGTTATGAGCGCCCTGGTCTGGCACGGAGCACGTTCCCGTCGCTCGCTTGACCTGCTCGAAGTGGAGCGCCAGACGCTTCGCAGGAGTGAAGAGCGATTCGCGTCACTGATCCGAAACTCGCAGGATGTCATCCTGATCTGCGACCGTGACGGCATCATCTCTTACACCAGTCCGGCCGCCTCGATGCGCTGGGCGGTTGATCCAGGATCGCTGGACGGGGACTGCTTGCGCCGTCTCACCCATCCAGAAGACCGGCCAAGGCTCGGATCGGTGCTCGAGTCAGTTGCGAAAACCCCCGGCGCTGGGCGTTCCATCGAGCTCAGAATACGGCACCCTCAAGACGAGTGGCGGGTATTTGAGGTCGAAGTCAGCGGTCATCTCGACGACCCCAGCATCGCCGGAATCGTGCTGACCTTCCATGACGTCACGGAGCGCATCGAATTCGAGCAACAACTCAGCCACCAGGCATTCCACGACGCGCTCACCGGCCTCCCAAATCGGGCTATGTTCTTTAACCACCTGGAGAATGCTCTCGCGCGCTCCGCGCGTACGCACCACACGGTTACGGTGCTGTTCGCTGATCTAGACAATTTCAAGATCATCAACGACAGCCTTGGGCATCAGGTTGGCGACGGTCTCCTCTGCATCGTAGCCACGCGCCTCTCCGAGTGCGTCCGGACGGGAGACATCGTCGCACGACTGGGGGGCGATGAGTTCGCCATCTTGCTCCAGGATCTCCAGGACCCGTCTGAGGCGGAGGACGCGGCGACGCGGGTGCTGACAGCGTTGAGCAAACCCGCCACCCTCGGTAACGTGGAGGTGTCCCCGAGCATCAGTATCGGCGTAGTCCCGCACGTTCCCGGAGACGCCACCGCCGATGAGCTGATGCGAGATGCCGATTTAGCACTCTACCGGGCGAAGGGCAACGGGCGCGGTCGATTCGAGCTTTTCGATACCAGCATGAGCGCCGCTGCCATGGAGCGCCTTGAGCTTGAGGCGGATTTGCGCCGCGCAACTGAGCGCGACGAGCTGCGCCTGGTGTATCAACCCATCGTCGCGCTTGATTCGGGCCACATTCTAGAGGTAGAAGCCCTGATTCGCTGGCAGCACCACCTGCGCGGCATGATCAGTCCCACCCAGTTCGTTCCAATCGCCGAAGAGAGCGGTCTTATCATCCCCATCGGCCACTGGGTGCTCCGACGAGCATGTTCGGACGCCGTGACCGCGATGCGCACCGGCAAGACCGATCCGCTCACGCTCTGCGTCAACCTGTCGGCGCGTCAGTTCCAGCACCCGAGCCTTGTGGACGACATCGCGCACATCTTGAAGGAGACCGGCCTGGAGCCGCGTTACTTGAAGCTCGAGCTGACTGAAACGGTGCTGATGCGTAACGTCGACGTAGCCGTCGCCATCATGAAGCGCCTCAAGGCACTGGGAGTCCGGCTGGCAATCGACGACTTCGGGACCGGCTACTCGTCCCTCAACTACCTCAAGCGGTTTCCGGTGGACACCATCAAAATCGACCGCAGCTTCGTCGCCGATCTCGCCCACAATGCCCAGGACGCCGCCATCATCCAGGGGGTGGTCCATCTCGCGCGAAGCCTGCAGCTCAGCGTCACCGGTGAGGGGATCGAGACCCCCGATCAGCTCCAGCGGCTCCGCGCACTCGGCTGCGAGCGCGGTCAGGGGTACCTCTTCGCGAAGCCTCTATCCCTCGCAGAGCTCGGCGAGCTACGTCAGTCAGGGCCCATCTTGCAGCCACGGCATCAAGCCGGGTCACGCCGACAGGAATCCGCCGCCTGATCCAAGCCCCCAATAGCTACGGCCGTGACGAGCCTCAGCCACCCGGCCGCTAGCTCACGTACTCGCGCCAGGTATGGACTGGCTGGTACCCGAGCAGGCGCTTCGCACGAGTTGAGACCACCGCCGGCGAAGTCCCCGTCAGCCCCGCCGCCATCTCCGTGCACGTCGGCCAGTAGCGTGGCAGCACGTCGCACAGCGGCTCGCGGCACAGCGCGTCGTCCGCGGTGAGGAAGAACGTGTCACGCTGGACGGTCTCCGTCTCCACCGCCAGGCGGAAGCCCACAGCCAGATCGCGGATGTCGCAGTACACCCAGAAGACCCGGTGCATCAGCCCGGGGTCAGCGAGCCGAGCCTCGATCGAGGCGCCCTCCTGATAGGTGGGACCGATCAGCGCGGGCGGCCTGATAGCGATAGTCGGGATCCCCGTTCGGCGGTGGATCGCCGCCAGTGTCTCCTCGTCCACCAGCTTCGTCAGGCTATAGGCGTCCTGGGGCAACCGCGGGTGGTCCTCGTCCATGGGCAAGTAGCGCGGCGGCTCTGGGCGTTCCGCCATGGACAACCCCATGGCGTTGATGCTGCTGGCGGCCACAATCTTCCGCAGCCCCAGCCGCCCCGCGGCCTCGGCCACGTTGTACGTCGCCACCACGTTGGTGCGGAAGACAACGGGGTACGGGTGGTAACGGTTGTTTGGGATCGCCGCAAGGTGGATCACCGCGTCGTGGCCGCGCAGCACGTCGTACACAGAGCCTTGATCCGCGCAGTCACCCAGTTTGCAGGAGACGCCGGCCGGGAGCTCGCGCGGCATCGTCTGATCGAAGATGGTGACCTCATGATCGCGCGAAAGCAGCTCCTGAACCAGCACCGTCCCGATCCGGCCCGATCCGCCGGTCACCACGATCCGCATGCGTAACCTCGCCTGGCAAGTGTGCCCGTCAACTTCGACTCATAACCCCAGTCGATCGACAGCGCCGCCAAGCGTACGCCACCGGCCACCCACCGCGCGACGCCGAGAGCCTCAGCCTACGCCCAGCCGTTGCGGCGCGCAATCTGCGCGAGCGACTTCTGGATGAAGTCGAGTTGGCGTGCGATCAGCCGGAGCTGGATAGGCGCATCCGGCTCCTCCTGGGCCGCCTTCTCTAGATCACCGTCCTGGATCGACCGAGCCAGCCGATCCACCGCGTCCGCAAACGCCGAGACGGACCGCACGCGGAAGACCCGGTTCCCGTCCGCCGTCGTCGGTCCTGCCGGCGCACGGAACTCGTCATCGTCCGCGTAGTCCGTCTCCCGGTCCCAGAGACCGCCGCCCGCCTCGTCGTCATCCCCCTCGGTCGCCACGCGCGGCGCACGGGGCAGGCGTGAGCTGGCCTCAGGCTTCGGCCTGAAGGCCGGCGGCGCGGACTCACCGCGCTCCGCCATCTCCACCGCCTCCACCAGGCTCAGGCCCGGTTGGTTCACCGCCACCCTGGTCGCCCGACTCAGCGCTGCCGCGGACAGACCACGCTCCGCCGCCAGCTTCGCCAGCTCCGACTGTCGATCCGGGTTGTTGATCGCCCCCAGGTGCTGCGCCTGGGTCACGTTGAGCGAGCCCTCCGCGATCAGCTCCCGTACCTCCGGCGCCAGCTCGCGCAGCCCCAGGTACCGCCTGACGGTGGTGGTGGAGAGGCCGAGCGACCGGCTCACCAAGTCATCCAATTCCCGCTCGCTGCCCACCAGCGGGCGCCGCTCCTTCTTCACCTCGCGCAGGCGAGCGAACCCATTCGCCTTGTCCATGTCTCCCAGGTCGCGGCGCTGAAGATTCTCCACGATCTGCCGGACCAGTCGATCCTCCCCCGAGACCTCCAGCAACAGGCATGGCACCTCGGCCAGTCCCGCCGCGATCGCCGCCGCTCGCCGCCGCGAGCCGAACACCAGGCGAAAGTAGCCGCCCTCATCCGTGACCCCCAGCGGCTGGAGCACGCCGTGCTCGCGGATGCTGTCCGTCAAACCCTCCAGGTCGTCGTCCGCCCCGGAGCGAACATTTTCTAAATCTGGCTGGATCGCACGAGGGTCGAGCAGCAGTACGGTGGTCATCGGCACCTCTGGAGTATCGGGGTTGCACCCTGAGTATCGCCGGCGGACGGTGCGCAGTTCACGCCAGGCCGGCGCTGGTACACTCGGGCCAGATCCGGAGGCCGTCATGAGCGCGCTGCACACGCCCGTCAGCTACCGAACCCCGCCCCTCATCCGCGTTGGCTGGGGCGCCCTGGCCGAATCGCTGCGCGGGATACTGGCAGAGGTCGGCTGCGCGCGGCCCCTGCTGGTCACCGACCCGGTCGTCGGCAAACTCAGCTCCGTCACCGCGGCCCTCGCGGCTCTCGGCGAACAGCCACCGTTCGCCGCCCGGTTCGACGCCATCCCTGGGGAGCCGACCGTTCGCGAGGTGGAACTGGGCGTCGCCACGCTGAACGACGGCCGCTGCGATGGTATCGTCGCCCTGGGCGGCGGCGCCGTGCTGGACACCGCCAAGGCCATCGCTATGCTCGCCCCCAACGGCGGCCGCCTACCGGATTTCATGGGGACCAATAAGTTCGCCCGCGCAGGCGTGCCCGTCATCGGCGTGCCCACCACCGCCGGCACGGGCAGCGAGGTCACGCGCTTCACCGTCATCACGGACGCCGAGACGCGCGTGAAGATGCTGATCACGGATGACAAGATGGTCTGCCGCGCCGCCATCGTGGATCCGTCGCTGCTGGTGGAGGCGCCGCCTCGCGTCACCGCCTCGGCCGGCGTGGACGCCCTGACCCATGCGATCGAAGCGTACGTGAGCAAACGAGCGAACGTGCTGGCGGACACGCTAGCGCTCTCCGCTATCCGAAAACTGGTCTGGTCCCTCCCGGTGGCCTTCGACCGTCCGACGGACGTAGATGCTCGCACAGCCTCCGCCGTAGCGGCGCTGGAAGCGGGCCTGGCCTTCTCTAACTCCTCCGTCTGCCTGGTCCACGGCATGTCGCGCCCCCTGGGCGCGGTCTTCGGCGTGCCCCACGGCATCGCAAACGCGATGCTCCTCCCCACCATCACGCGCTTCAGCGTGGAGGCGGCGGCGGAGCGCTACGCCGATGTCGCCGTGGCGCTGGGCGCCCAGCCATCCGACACCCCACTGGAGACGGCCACGCGCGGTCTGCGAATCGTGGAGGATCTGTGCGAGACGCTCAGGATCCCCACGCTGGGCGGCTACGGCATAGAGCTCCAGGCGCTCCGGGAGATCGCCCCCAAGATGGCCCAGGACGCGCTCATCAGCGGCAGTCCAGCCAACAACCCCCGCGTCCCGACCGCGGAGCAGATCGTAGCACTGTATCTGGCGGCGCACTGAACCGAAGATTGACCTGGGCGTACTCTCCGTATACACTGTAAATACGGTAAGTACGGAGTCTTGGGCGCGAGGATGTCATGATCGTCAGCAAGCTGCGCAAGAGCGGCAACAGTTTCGTTGTCACTGTGCCGCGCGAGGAGATCGAGCGGCTCGGCATTCAGGAGGGCCAGCTCCTCGCGGTCGAGGTTCGCCCAGTCGAAGTGCGCCCACGCCTATCACCGGAGCTTCGCCAGGCATTCGAGTCAAGTTGGCAGCGTCACGAGGCAACGTACCGACAACTGGCGCGCTAGTCGTCCATGACCGAGTCGTTGCCCCTCCGCTACCTGACGGTTACGGATGTCATCGCGCTCCATGAAGCGATCATGGAGCGGATGGGCCAACCGCCGGCTGCACTGAGAGATGAAGGGTTGCTGGAGTCTGCCGTGCGCCGGCCCCTCACCGCGTCGTACTACACAGGAGCAGACTTGATCCGGCAGGCCGTAGTGCTCGCCGTGGGCATCTCACAGTCACAGGCATTCGTCGATGGGAACAAGCGCACCGCCTTCGCGGCGTTCGACACCTTCCTGTTATTGAACGGTGTAGTCACTGAGATCGATTCGTTGGAGCTGGCGCGTCAGATCGAGTTGGTCGCCGAGCGGCAAGATTCAGTTGAATCAGCGACGGACCGATTTGAGATCTGGCTCCGCCAACGCCTCGGCCCGGAAATCCCCTCGGCCATTGATTGAGACCTCATTGAGACATCGCGGCGCACCGCCGCGGCGATCCCGCTGCTACCCTAGCCTGATCCGGTCGCCCGCGGCGACGCGCTGGAGGTCAGGTCTTGGCAGCGGAGCGATTCTTTGGTCAGCGCGTTCGTCGTTTTGAAGACCCGCGCCTGCTCCGCGGCGAGGGCGCCTTCATCGAGGACCTCCAGCTAGACGGCGTTCTCCACGCCGCCTTCGTCCGCAGCCCTTATGCGCACGCCCGGATCGTCCAGGTCGCCACCCAGCCAGCGCTCGACGTCGGCGCCATCGCCGTCTTCACCGCTGCCGACCTGCTGGAGCACCCCATCCCCACGGTCGTCCCGCACCCCGCGTACCGCGGCTGCAACCAGCCATCGCTGGCACGCGAGGCCGTCCGCTTCGTAGGCGAGGCGTTCGCCGTGGTCGTGGCCCCGGATCGCTACACGGCGGAAGACGCCGCCGGCGCCATCCTGGCCGAGTCAGAGTTCGAGCCGCTGGACGTCGTGGCGGACAGCCAGTCCGCCATCGAGGACGGAGCACCGCGCATCCACCCCTCATTGCCAGACAACGTCAGCGGCGACTGGGTGGTGGAGGTGGGTGACGTTGATGACGCGTTCGCCCACGCTGCACACGTTGTCTCTGGCCGATTCTCCGTCCAGCGGTACACCGGCATGCCAATGGAGTGCCGTGGCGTGCTGGCCGCGGTGGACCCCGTCTCTGATCGCCTCACCATTTGGAGCAGCACCCAGTGGCCCCACACCGTCCGCGGCGCCCTGGCAAGCGCGCTCGAGCTCCCGGAACACCAGATCAGAGTGATCGCCCCAGATCTCGGCGGCGGGTTCGGCGTCAAGCAGGACATTTACCCAGAGGAGATCGTCCTGCCCCAGGTTGCGCGCACGCTGCGCCGCCCCGTGAAGTGGGTGGAGACCCGCCGTGAGCACTTCACCGGCACCGCCCACTCCCGCGAGCAGATCCACGACGTGGAGCTTGCGCTGGACGCGGACGGCGTCGTCACCGCGCTCCGCGCCGACGTGCTGGCGGACCTGGGCGCCTATAGCCGCGGCCTCAGCGTCCTCTGCCCCTCCATCACCTCGGGTTCGCTGCTGGGGCCTTACCGCGTCACCAACTACCGTGCCCGCATCCGCTGCGCCATCACCAACAAGGCGCCGGCCGGCGCGTACCGTGGCGCCGGCGGGCCAGAGGCGGTCTTCGCCCTCGAGCGGGCCATAGATCGCGCCGCCGAGGCCCTGGCCATCGATCCGGCCGAGCTTCGGCGTCGCAACTTCATCCGCCCGGATGAGTTCCCCTGGAATACCGGCCTGGGCAGCGCCCAGGTCCCCATCATCTACGACAGCGGCGAATACGAGGCCGGGCTGGACCAGGCGCTGGATCTCGGCCACTACGCCGAGTGGCGGCAACGCCAGGCCGAGGCACGCGCGGACGGGCGATATCTCGGCATCGGCGTCGTGCCGTATGTGCTCCTCGGAGGCCTGGGACCCTACGAGAGCGCAGAGGCCCGCGTTGACTCCTCTGGCCAGGTCGTCGTGGTCACGGGGGCGCACGCCCACGGCCAGGGCACGGACACGGCACTCGCCCAGATCGTGGCTGATGAGCTAGGCATCCAGCCGGCCCAGATCACCGTCCGCCACGGAGACACGGACCAGATCCCATTCGGTGTGGGCACCTACGCCAGTCGGAACGCCGTGACCGCCGGCAGCGCCACAGCCGTCGCGTCACGCATCGTCCGCGAGAAGGCGCTGAAGCTCGCCGCCATGCTGTTGGAGACATCGCCGGCCGATCTCGAGCTGGCAGACGGCACGGCCCGGGTCAAAGGCACACCTGACAGGTCCGTCACGCTGGGCGCGCTCGCTCGCGCCGCCGAGCCACAGCAGAAGCTGCCAGACGGCATGGAGCCCGGCCTGGAGGGTCGGCACTACTTCCAGGCGCCGCTCCCCACCTTCTCCAGCGGCTGCTGCCTGGCCGTGGTAGAGGTGTGGCCAGACACCGGCCGGATCGAGATCCTGGACTACGTCTCAGTCAACGACGCCGGCCCCCTGATCAATCCCACCATCGTGGACGCTCAGATCCAGGGCGGCCTCGCCCAGGGCCTTGGCGGCGCGCTGTTTGAAGAGATCATCTACGACCAGGAGGGCCAGCCCGCCAGCTCTTTCCTTGATTACGCCATTCCCCGCGCCACGGATGTGCCAGATGTACGCCAGGCCCACCGCTATACCCGCTCCCCGCTCAATCCGCTGGGCGTCAAAGGCTTGGGAGAGGGCGGCTCGCTCGCCCCGCCACCGCTCCTCGCGGCCGCCGTGGAGGACGCGCTCCGCCCCCTGGGCGTGCGGATAGATCGCACGCCCATCACCCCCGGCGTGATCTGGCGACTTTGCCGCGAGCGACTATCCGCTCGGGAAGACACCGCGTGAGCACCCACATCCGCGGCGGCACGGTGGTCACCATGAATCCTCGCCGCGAGGTGCTCCAGGCAGACGTGGTGATCGGAGACGACGGCCGCATCGCGCGGATCACGCCCCACGCCAGCGGGCCCTCAGACGCCAAGCTCACCATCGACGCCAGTGGGCAGATCGTCATCCCCGGCCTTATCCAGGCCCACCTGCACCTCTGCCAGACGCTGTTCCGCGGGCTGGCCGAAGACCGCGCGCTGCTCCAGTGGTTGCGCGAGCGCATCTGGCCCCTGGAAGCGGCCCATTCGCCGCGCAGCCTGCGCGCGTCAGCGCTCCAGGGCATGGCCGAGCTGCTCACCAGCGGGACCACCGCGGTTCTGGACATGGGCACAGTCCACCACACCGATCAGCTCTTCATCGCGGCGGTGGAGTCAGGCATCCGCTATGTGGGCGGCCAGGCCATGATGGACGACGGTGATGACGTTCCCGAAGTGCTCCGCCAGACCGCCGCGGACTCCCTGGCGGAGAGCGACCGGCTGCACGCGGAATGGCACGGCAAGGCCAATGGACGTCTCCGCTACGCGTACGCCCCGCGCTTCATTCTCTCTTGTAGCCAGCCATTGCTCCACGCCGTCGCCGGCCGGTCCCAGCAAGGCGCCCACGTCCACACCCACGCCGCGGAGCAGCAAGCTGAGCTAGACGCCGTGCGCGCCCAGCTCGGCACGGACGACATCTCCTATTTCGATCGGATCGGCCTGCTTGGTGACCGCCTCACACTGGCCCACGGCGTGTGGCTGGCATCAGACAGCATCCACCGCATCGCCCAGACCGGAACTCACATCGCCCACTGCCCGGCCTCCAACCTCAAGCTCGCTTCCGGGCTGGCTCCCGTATCCGAGCTCCGCCGCGCGGGCGCCAGTGTTGCACTCGGCTCCGACGGCGCCGCCTGCAGCAATCGGCTGGACATCTGGACCCAGATGTCGCTTGCCGCGCTCGTTGCCACAGTCCGCGACGGGCCGGGCGCGGTCTCGGCGCTGGAGGTGTTTGAGATGGCCACCCTCGGCGGCGCCGCGGCGCTTGGCCTGGCCGACCAGATCGGCAGCATTGAGGTCGCCAAGCGAGGCGACCTTACCATCGTGAACGCACCCTGGGATCTGCCGCAGACGGATGTTTACACCGCGCTGGTCCACTCCACGTCCGCCGCGGATGTGTCAGACGTGCTCGTTGACGGGTCCCAGCTCGTCCGGCGTGGCGAGCTCCTCACGCTGGACTCGCAGCGGGTGGCGGCGGCGTCCCGGGCGGAGCGGACCGGGTTACTGGATCGAGTCTCCTTCGGCTAGGCTCGTGCCGTCCGCTCGGCTCGGATCTGATACAGCAGCGCCAACGCCACAACGGAGCACAGCGCCCCACCCACGAACGCCGTGGTGTACGAGCCCGTGGTGTCCACCAGCCAGCCAAAGATCGGCGGGCAGATCATGATTCCCAGATAGCTCGCGGTGAGATTCACTCCGGCCGCCGTGGCCGATGCCTCGCGGCCCACGATCTCCGCCACGAAGATCATGTTGATCCCATTCCAGCCAATGGCGGACACACCCGCAACCGCCAGCAGCCCGACGAGCGCCAGACGCGGCGTCTCACCGTCCACCACGGCCAATCCCAGCGCGCTAACGGCCGCCAGCACACCGATGATGCCAATCACCACCTTGCGCCGACCGCCGAACAGCCAGTCGCTCACCATCCCCCAGCCGATCCGCCCAACCACCCCACCACCCTGCGCCAGCGACAGCATGGCCCCCGCCTCAATCAGCGACATGCCCACGCGCTCGCGCAGGAACAGGACCAGGAACCCCACCAGCGAGAGCTGAACCCCCGCGTACAACAACGTCACCGCTGACAACAGCAGCAGGTCCCGATTGCGCAGCACCGTTCCCACGCTGGGTCGCGGTGGCCGGGCTGAAATCTCCGCCTCCGGCGCCCGCTCGCGGTACAGCAGCCAGGAGAGCACGCCAGCCGCCGCCGTGATGGAGCCCAGCGCCACGAACGCGCCGCGCCATCCCAACGCTGTCGCCAGCGGCGGCACCAGCACGCCGCAGATCATCCCCGCCAGCGCCACGCCCGTCTGCTTGATCCCCATGGCCAGCCCGCGACGCCGCGTTGGGAACCACTCCACGATCGCTCGCGTGGTCGGCGGCAAGGCGAACCCGTTTCCCAGGCCAAACGCCAGCATCGGCACAACCAGTAAGCCAAAGCTCGGCATCGCCGCCTCGAGCGCCAGCGGCACCCCGGCCAGCACCAGCCCGCCCAGGAACAGCGAGCGCACGCCGAACCGGTCACTCAGGCTGCCCGCCAGGATCAAGATGAAACACGCCCCAGCGTAGCTGGCGGTGACCAGCAAGCCGATCTGCTGGCGCGAGACACCGAGATCGTCCACCAGGAACGGCGCGATCGGAGAGATGGCCTGGTTCCCGAAAGAGGCCGTTGTCTGGACGAGCGTGGCCGCGAATAGCACGATCCAGGGATATGCTGCCCACGCGATCAGCCCGCTGGGCCGGCTCCCGTCCACGCTCACGCCCAGCGTTCTCGCCATGCAGATTACCCTCCCAGCCCCGCCTCACGGCAGCGTAACACACCGGCCAGCGCGCCTGAGACGAGGCGGCCAGCCAACCCACCCGCCCGCACAAGCGGATCGCCTATTTTCACTGCACCCGTAACCAATCGGCGGCATCTGACGTTCTTTCTCAGGGTCCATATTGGAGAGAGTGGGAGTAAATGATGCGTCGATTCATGATGGGTGCCCTGGTGGCCGCCCTTTCGCTGTCCGGCACCGTCGGGATGGCCAACGCCAAGGAGCGGCTTTCCATCGCGCCGTCATCCGGCCACCAGAGTGAGACGTTTACCGTCTCTGGTACCGGCCTTCAACCCGGACTGGCGCTAGACATCAACTTCAAGTCCCCCGGAGGCACGGTCTTCTCCACGGCGGCGCTAAACAAAGTCGTGGTGGTTGGCCCGGATGGCAAGTTCGCGTTTGACTTCATTCCCGCCAACAGCTTCGCGGGCGAGGACGCTGGCGAGTGGGACGTACAGGTCTGCGTCACCCAGACCGACGATTGCGCTGAAGGCGACTTCGAGATCCACGCCTAAGCGGGTCGTCTAGCCACGCCAAACGGCCGGGGTACCCCGGCCGTTTGGCGTTCCTGGCTATCGCGGCGGCTATCATCACACCCAAACGACCGCACCCAGACCGCGGAAACACGCCCAGGGGTTGTCAGTGTCTGAGCTCGTGTACCTCAATGGCGAGATCCTGCCTTACGAGCAGGCTACCGTCCACATCGACGATCGCGGATTCACCCTGGCGGACGGTATCTACGACGTCATCCGGGTCTACAACGGCCGCCCCTTCGAGATCCATCGACACATCCGCCGCATCAGGCGGAGCGCCGAGTCCATGCGGATCGAGCTAGACACCAGCCCGGAGCAGATAGCGGACATCGCGCGCGACCTGATCGCCCGCCAGGGCTTCCAGGACGCCCAGATCTACGTTCAGATCACCCGCGGCGTAGCGCCACGCGGCCACGCCTTTCCCAAGGGCGTCAAGCCCACCGTGCTCGTGGCAGTCCGCCCCCCCATCAATCCATCACCAGAGCGCGTGGACCGCGGAGAAGCCGCGATCACCGTACCGGACGATCGTTGGGGTCGCTGCGATGTGAAGACGATCGGCCTCACCGCCAACGTGCTTGCCCGCCAGCGCGCTGTGGACGCCGGCGTGTATGAGGCCATCTTCGTGCGGGACGGTTACGTCACGGACTGCGCTTCCTGCAACGCCTTCGCCGTCTTTGGCCAGACCGTCATCACTGCGCCCAAGAGCAACTACATTCTCGGCGGCATCACCCGCGAGGTCGTCCTCGAGATTGCCCGCGGGAACGGACTCGAGGCGCTTGAGGAATCGTTCTCCGTTGACCGGTTCCGGCGAGCGGATGAGATCTTTCTGACGGGCACAAACACCGGCATCATGCCCATCATCACGCTGGATGGTATGAGCGTGGGGAGCGGGGTTCCCGGTCCCGTCACCCGCCGCCTGGTGGAGCTGTTCCGCGCGAAGACCGCCGCAAACTAGACATATCTGCAGCGCACTCCTGGAATCACGCTGCAAACCGCCCGATCCCAGCCGGCCCCCGGCACAGCCTTCTGGCGTTTTCCACAGAGGATGACGCGCGCCAGATTGCCGGCAACGCGACGTTCGGACGGGGGCGAGACGTCTGGGAACCATGAGATTCACAGCACACCGCTGGGCCACGGGCAGCTTCGCCATCGTGACGGGCGCCATGCTGCTCATCACGCCCCACCTGTTCGATACGCGCCCGTTTGCCGGGATCCGCGACCAGCACCTGCTCTGGGGGTGGTCGCTCCTCATCAGCGGAGTGGCGCTGTTGATCGCCGCCACGGCGGCCGTGCCCGGCCGGCTCGGTCAGGCCGCGCATCTCGTCACTGGGGTCACCTTGGCCGCGATGGCCATCGCGCTGGAGCCGCTCCGCGCCTGGTCGTCGCCCATCGTCTTGCTCGTCTCCGCGCTCGGAGCAGTCGCGGGAGCGAGCGTCCCATCCGGCCCATCACGCCACAAAGCGCGTCATCGGTCTGATCCTCTCACGCTCAGCCTGGCCCTCGGAGCCGTCGTCCTCGGCGTCACGATTCTCGCGCGAGCGATGGGCTGGATGGGAGAGCCGTTCCCGGGAGATCTGCGTCTGTCCATCGCGCTGGGCGCGGCAAGCGCCCTGGCTGGCGGGCTACTGTTCCGGACCGAGACGTGCCACCCTCGACCCCGCCGCCTTCAGCGGTGGGCGCGTCTTCTCATCGCTCCCACGTACGCCTTCGGGCTTTTCCAGGCCGTCATCGCGAGCAACTGGCTCGTGGTCGCGTGGATCATCTGCTGCGGTTCGCTCTTCGTCGCCGGCCGCCGGGCGCAGATCAGCCTCACCCGGCTCGGCGCCCGCTCCCTTCGGGTGCAGATCGCGCTCGCCCTCTCGATCGCCTCCGCTCTGCCACTTGTTGCCTCCGCCGTGGTGATCACCAGCCGCGACGAATCCTCCTCAACCCGCGCGCACCTCAGTACGCAGCGCGCGATTGCCTCAGACATTGCACAGGAGCTTCACCTCCACAGCTTCACCGAGCCGAGCAACCACGACGGATCCCTCGCCAACCAGTTCCAAATCCTGGTTCGGCGCGTGGACTCCACGGATGTCCAGATCTCCGTGATAGACCCTGACCAGAGAGTGTTGCTGAGCACTGAGCCGCCAGACGAGGCCAGACGCGACAGCGCAACAAATCTGCAAGCGCTACTGCTCCGCGTCTACCAGGATCCGCGACCGTCCGGCGCCACCATCACGAATCTGGACGGCAAGAGCATCGTCGGATACGCGCGTGTCCCCGGATCCGGCTGGGTGGTGATCACGCGGATCCCTGAAGCGATCGCGCTCCAGGGCGCCCACCGGATGCGCGAAGCGACGCTCGTAGGACTGGCCGCGATGATCATCGCCCTGGGGGTCGCCGGGGGGCTGCTGGCGGAGCGACTAGCACGCTCCCTGGGGCTGCTCACACAAGCGGCCGAACGGATGGCACGCGGCGATGACTCCGCACCGCTCCCGCAGTCCCGGCTCCACGACCTGGCACGACTGAGCGGCGCGTTTGCCAGAATGCGGAACGAGCTCGCTCAGAGAAACTCCCGCCTGGCTGCCTCACAACGCGTAGGGCGTATTCTGACAGAAGAGCTCGATCGTACCCGGCTGCTGCGCTCAATCGCGGAGCAATCCTCCATCTCCATCAACGCGCGGAGCTGCATCATCAGCCTGTGGGATTCCGCCGCCACGTGCCTGGTGCCAACCGCGTGGGTCGGTGCACCAGACTGGGTAGGAGAGATCCGCGTCACCCTGGATGAGGGTGCGAGCGGGCGGGCCATCCGCGAGCGGCGAGGCGTACGCTTTGCCTCCTACGAGTCGCGCAACATCCAACCGGAGCGCGTGCGGATCTCTACCGATTTGAACGCTGTCATGGCGCAGCCAATCCTTCACCAGGGTGGTGTGATTGGTGCCATCTCCGCCAGCCGAGGGCCGGGCTCGCAGCCGTTCGATGACACGGATCTGCAGATGCTGGCGGGGTTCGCCGACCAGGCCGCCGTGGCCATCGTCCACGGCGATCTCTACGCCACGCTCAAGTCGCGGCTAGACCGTACCCGCACCATCGCCAGATTGAATCAGGCCGTCTCCTCGTCGCTGGATCTGGACGTCGTCCTCACGGAGATCGCCGCGGCGGCCTCAGAACTAGTAAGCGCCACGCTCGCGGCGTTCTGGATCCTGGAGCCCGACGGCGTCACCCTACGCCTCCGGGTGTTCTCCGATCCGGACCTCCGCGGGGACTTCCCAACGCAGACCATGCAGGTGGGGCTCGGCGGCACCGGCTGGGTAGCCAGGCACCGCCGCGCGCTCGAAGTGCCCGACGTTCGGAAGAGCGATCTGTTCGTCACGCAAGACTGGATGGCAGCACACGGGATCGTGAGCTACTGGGGCATCCCAATCGTTGACGAAGGCGACCTGCTTGGCGTGCTGTCGATCAACGGCAACGATGTATTCCAAATCAATGACGACGATCGAGAACTGATCGATGCCTTCGTGAGTCAGGCGCGCGTCGCCATCCGCAACGCCTCCGTTTTCGCCGCTGCCGCCGAGGCACGCGAGGCGGCGCGCGCGGCCGACCAGGCCAAGAGCGAGTTTCTAGCCACCATGAGCCATGAGATCCGCACGCCCATGAACGGCGTCATTGGTATGGCAAGCCTACTGCAGACCACCGAGCTCAGTGCAGAGCAACGCGAGTACACCGAGACCATCAGTCAGAGCGCGGACGCGCTGTTAGACATCATCAACGACATCCTCGACTTCTCAAAGATCGAGTCCGGTCAGCTCAGTCTGGCGCACGAACCGTGCACCATCGCCACGGTAGTCCACGATGCGCTCGCCATCCTGGATCCCGCGGTGCGCGGGAAATCTATCACGCTCACCTCAGAAATAGATCCCAACATGCCTTCAACCATCATCTCCGATGCGGGGCGGCTGCGCCAGATCCTCGTGAACCTCGCGGGCAACGCGGTCAAGTTCACGGACGTGGGGATCGTGACTATTCACGTCAGTCCGGCGACGTCAGTCGGTGGCGACGCGGGTTGGGAGCAATCGCGCGACCAGACCGTCCCACCGTTCGTTGTGTTCGAAGTTCGAGACACGGGCATCGGCATCAGCGAGGCTGATCAGGCGCGCCTGTTCCAGCCGTTCAGCCAGGTGGACGGCTCCAACAGTCGCAGATTTGGTGGAACCGGCCTCGGTCTCGCAATCTCCCGCCGCCTCGTTGAGGTGCTTGGTGGCCAGATCGGTGTGCGCAGCGAGGTTGGCCGCGGCAGCAGCTTTTGGTTCACAGTGCCGGCCGCCGGGGCTCATCACCGTAGTAACACCGCGCACTTCCGCCTGGCTCAATGGGCCCGGGGTGCCCGCACCACTCCGCCACCGGCCGCGCCCAGCGCGCTCCCGCCGAGACCGTCAGGGCTCCATGTGCTCCTGGTGGAAGACAACCTGATCAATCAGCGACTGGCCCAGCGCGTACTGGAAAAGCTCAGCTTCCGTGCCTCCGTCGTCTCAGACGGCGCCGCCGCGATTGAGGCCGTGGCAAGCGAGCGCTTTGATCTGATCCTCATGGATTGTCAGATGCCGGGCATGGATGGCTTCGAAGCCACCCGGACCATTCGCCGCCGTTGGCCTACCCTGCGCGTTCCTATCGTCGCCATGACTGCGTCCGTCATGGCGGAGGACAGGGCCAAGTGCAGCGCCGCGGGGATGGATGGCTTCGTGGGAAAGCCATTCAAGTCCGACGAGCTGCTCCGGGAGATCTCCACCGTGCTACACGCCCAGAGCGCCCAGCAAGGACCAGAAACGAGACGCTCCGCGTAGGCGGGCGCCGAGCCGAACTACAAACGGAACGGCCGCGGCAGCAGCTCCTCCACGGTGAGCAGACCCACGCCGTCAACCTCCACATGAGCGTCGGGCGCCAGATGCTCCGCGATCACCTGTCTACACGCCCCGCACGGCATCCGCCCAGACTCGCCAAGATCCGGTGCGGCGTCGATGCACGAGACTGCCAGCGCCGTGATGCATTGATAGCCCGAGGCGATCGCGCCGAATATCGCCACACGCTCCGCACACACCGTGAGCCCGTATGAGGCACTCTCGATGTTCACCCCGCGCACGACGTACCCATCCGCGAGCGCCGCCGCGCCGACCCTGAACCTCGAATACGGGGCATAGGCGCTGACCGCGGCCTCCCGCGCGACCTCAAGCAAGTCAGACACCCTCCCACGCGAATCGCTCACGTCGACACTCCCACTGCTACCGCCGCGCCCCATTGCGCTTCAACGACCCCTGGGACACGCACGCGCCGTTAACGCTAGTTGGCACGCCGCTATCGCCGCACGCCGTGCGCGGCTCCGCACACGTCTCTCCAGACACAAAGTATGCGATTTACCGCGCAACGCTGGTCCGCCGGGACCTTCTCCATCATCGTGGGCATGACGATGCTGATCACCCCGCATCGGCTTCAGCATGCCCTGTTCCAGGACATCCGCGCGGACAGCGTGGTGTGGGGCGCGGTCCTGCTCACCACCGGCACGCTGCTCCTCACGGCCGCGGCCACCAGCGCCCGCGGTCGGCTGAGAAGCTGGTCGGATGTCCTGAGCGGCTCGACGTTGCTCCTTCTCGGTCTCACGCTCGCGCGATCAGGCTCTTGGTTTGACATCGTCGCAGAAGGCGGCCTGGGGGCAGGCCTCTTGTTGGCCGCGTTCTGGGAACCGAAGCGATCACCCGCTGGTTCCGAGCCTCAGTCCCTCTCGTTCTACATCGCCGCGACCAGCCTGGTCGCGGGTATCACGCTCGCCTCTTCCGGGCTGTTCGCCGTTCCACGCGCACTTCCAGACGGTGAAGAATATCTTGGGCTCTACGCGCTGTACATCGTCGCCATAGGACTTCTGCTTACCTATTCGGAGCGCGATCGTGCGCGCCGCCGCGGCAGCATGATTGTGGCGCGTCTGCTGTTCGCGCCCTCCTACGCGATCGCCCTCGTCATCGCGTGGCAGCACGACGGCTGGCTACCTCTCGCATGGATCGTGTGCACCTGCTCTCCCCTGCTACTGGATCCGGTCTGCGAGCGCTGGGTCAGCCGAATAGACGGACGGTCGCTCCGCGTCCAACTGGCTCTGGCACTGGCAATCTGCGCCACCGCCCCACTCATCGCGTCTGTGGCATACGTCGCCGCGCGCGAGGAAGCTATCGCGGCGCGAAACCAGCTTGTGTCCCAGCAGCTCCTTGCCGCGCACATTGCCCAGGCGATCCGCCCGTCTGCCGGGCCCGAAACCGGGCCAACCTCCGTTGGCACGGAGATCCGGCTTGCCGAACTATTGAGGCGGTACCAATCCGAATCCGCGGGCGGGACCGCTGCAATCTTGGTCAACCGGGTCGGTCAGGTCCTGGCTGGGTCTAGCAGCCTGGACGGGCAGCCGCTAGAGCCTCCGGGTCTCGAGCTCCGCACCCTCACCTCTGCGTGGAACACGGACAACCCATCCGGGTCCGTGACAGACAGGGCCAGCACCGATCAGTTCGTGGGGTTCGCCCGGGTACCGCAAACGGATCTCGCCGTGCTGACCATCACGTCGTCGAGTGATGCACTCAGGTCGCTTCGCGACTGGCGCGACCTGGCGCTGGTCGCGCTCGCCACGATCATCGCGGGTGTTGTCCTCGCCGGCGTGCTCCTCGCGGGACGCCTCGCACGCTCAATTGGGCTGCTGACCCACGCGGCTGAGCGCCTAGCACGTGGAGACGACTCCGCACCACTCCCAGGCAGCACTACCAGCGAGGTCCAGCGGCTCGCGGCGGCGTTTGCGAGCATGCGGTCTGGCCTGACCCGCCGCAATGCCCGCATTGAAGCGTCTCAGCAGGTCGGCCGAGAGCTTACCACGGAGCTAGATCGTTCGCAGTTGCTCCACTCCATCGTGGAACGCGCCGCAGCCCTGGTGCAGGCCGACACCTGCATCATTACCCTGTGGGATCCCGCAACGCAGACTCTCACACCCGAATCCTGGCACGGAATGAAGCCGATGGCCATCGGGCACACGGCAAAGGTGGGAGAAGGTGCCGCCGGCCGAGCTGTTCAGACTCGCAAGGGCGTGCGCCTTGGCGCAGCGGAGGGCGCGGCGATTCAGCCCGAGTCGATCCGCCAAGGCGTGAAGATGACTGCGCTGATGGGGCAGCCGATCCTCCATCGGGAACGTGTCATAGGCGCGATCACCGCGAGCCGTAAGCTGAACCCCCTCGAGTTCGACGACGACGATCTCCAGATCCTCGGCGCATTCGCGGATCAGGCCGCGGTCGCCATCGTAAACGCGGAGCAGCACGCCGCCCAGGAGCGTCGACTCACCCGAACGAGGACGCTAGCGGCCCTCAACCAGCACGTATCCTCCTCACTGGATCTGGACGATGTCCTCCATCGCATCGCCGCGGCAGCTTCCGAGCTCACGGGCTTCTCGCTGGTCACGCTCTGGACGGTTGAGCCTGGTCGCGAGTCGCTTCGTATCCGCGGGACCTCGGCCCCCACCCTCGGCGGCTACTCGCCGCTCCGGCGGCTCAACTTCGGTCAGGGTGCCTCAGGCTGGGTCGCGGAACACCGCCAGGAGCTCTGGATTCCAGACGTGGCCACCAGCGAGGTGATCAGCCCCGCCTGGCGGGCATGGAACCAGCGAAATGGGCTGGCGAGCTACTGGGGCATCCCCATCCTGGATCAGGACGTGCTGCTGGGCGTGCTATCCCTCAACTGGTCCACCCCAATCCACTTCGCCGACCAAGAAGACCGTCAGCTTCTGGACACCCTCATCAGCCAGGCGCGCATCGCCATCCGCAACGCGTCCCTCTTCGCCGCGGCCGCGGAGGCCCGCGAGGCAGCCCGCGCCGCCGACCGAACCAAGAGCGAATTTCTGGCCACCATGAGCCACGAAATCCGCACGCCCATGAACGGCGTCATCGGCATGTCAAACCTCCTGCTCGCGACGCCCCTGACCCATGAGCAGCGCGAGTTCGCTGAGACCATCAGCCAGAGCGCGGACGCGCTTCTGGACATCATCAACGACGTGCTGGACTTCTCCAAAATCGAGGCGGGGCATCTCGAACTGACCAACGAACGCTGCGACGTAGAGACCATCGTCCGCGACGCCCTGGCAATCCTGAAGCCGGGCGCGCGCGCCAAACGCCTGGCACTTATCATGGACCTTCAGCCGAGCACGCCGGCACACATCTGGTGCGATCGCGGGCGCCTGCGCCAGATACTCGTCAACCTCGTCGGCAACGCTATCAAGTTCTCGGACGGTGGCCACGTCACGGTTTCAGTGCGCGGCTGCGACTCTGCTGCCGTCTCTCCAGAGGTCGGCATCACGCCTGAACCGCCCCCATTTGTCCGCTTTGACGTGACGGACACCGGAATCGGGATCAACCCGAATGACCAGCACGGGCTGTTCGATGCCTTCCGGCAGGTGGATGGCTCAAACAGCCGACGGTTCGGCGGGACTGGGCTCGGCCTCGCCATCTCCCGGCGCCTCGTGGAGCGGATGGGCGGTGAGATCGGGGTCATCAGCAGCGAGGGGAGCGGCAGCACGTTCTGGTTCACCTGCCCCACCAATCACGAAGCAGACAGCCCTGTCAACGCCCGCCCGTCCACGGGCAAACGTCCATCCCCGCCTGACCGGCCATCCGCCATGCGCGGAAACGTCACCGCGCTCACGCCAAGTGCCCGCTCGGCCCGCGTGCTGCTGGTGGAGGACAACGCCATCAACCAACGCGTCGCGGAGCGTGTGCTCACGAGGCTCGGACACACAGCCACGGTCGTAGGTGACGCTGAGGCCGCCCTCCGCATGCTCGCCGCTGAGCGGTTTGACGTGATTCTCATGGACTGTCAACTTCCCGGCATGGACGGATTCCAGGCCACCAGAGAGATCCACCGTCGTTGGCCGCGGCTCAACGTCCCAATCGTTGCCATGACCGCGTCCGTCATGCTGGAAGACCGCGAAAAGTGCACCGCGGCCGGCATGGCTGGCTTCGTCGGCAAGCCCTTCAAGACCGACGACCTGGCCAGCGCGATCAACGCCGCACTCGCGGCAACCCATGCTACCGAGCCCGAGGGCAGGCACCAGCTCACCGCCTGAATCAACTGGACGGCCGTGTCAGTCGCCCGCTGTCACGGGAACAACTCGACCACGTCCCGCATCCCGTTAACATCTGCATGCGAGAAGCGCAGCCAACCCCACCCTGACGGAGCCATTCATGCCGAGACGACGGCTTGCCTGGGGAGGCCCAACGGGCCGTCCGGGACCCCACATCACGGAGAACCCGCTGGACGAGGTACGGGTACAGATCCAGCGCGCCGGCACGGTGCTCGGCCTAGATGCCGAGGCCGTGGAGTTACTCAAGCACCCCAAGCGACGCGTCATCGTGTCGCTGCCCGTCATGATGGACAGCGGCGCCGTGCGAGTCTTCACCGGCTACCGCGTCCTGTGGGACAACACCCGCGGGCCGGGCAAGGGCGGAATTCGATACCACCCAGACGTGAACCTGGACGAGGTCACCGCCCTGTCCGCCTGGATGTCCTGGAAGTGCGCGCTGGTGGACGTAGCCTTTGGGGGCGCAAAGGGCGGAATCGCCTGTGACCCTGCCGCGCTGTCAGAGGGTGAGCTGGAGCGGCTCACCCGCCGCTACACCGCGGAGATCTTCGACCTCATTGGCCCCACCCTCGACATCCCGGCGCCTGACGTGGGCACGGACGCGCGGGTTATGGCCTGGCTCATGGACACCTACAGCATGAAGAAGGGCTACGTGGAGTATGGCGTGGTCACGGGCAAGCCGCTCCTACTCGGCGGCTCACTGGGGCGCGAAGCGGCCACGGGTCGCGGCCTGCTCATCGTTACGCGCGAAGCGCTGCGCCAACTTGGACGGCCGCTCGAGGGTGCCACCATCGTTGTGCAGGGCTTCGGGAATGTCGGCTCAAACGCCGCCCGCCTGCTGGCCCAAGCCGGCGCTAAGATCATCGCCGTCTCGGACATACGCGGCGGCATCTTCGATGAGCGCGGTCTGGACATCGAGCGATTGCTTCTTTACAGACGCGAGACCGGGACCATCGCCGGCTTTACTGGCTCGGTCGCAGTGTCAAACGCTGACCTCCTGGGCCTGGCCTGCGACGTGCTCATCCCCGCCGCCATGGAGGGCCAGCTCACGGCAGACAATGCCGACGCCGTGCGCGCGCGCGCTATCGTCGAAGGTGCCAACGGCCCCACCACCCACGAGGCAGACGCCATCCTGGCTGGACGAGGCATCCCCGTGGTTCCAGACATCATGGCCAACGCTGGCGGCGTGGTAGTGTCGTACTACGAGTGGGTCCAGGATCGGTATGGGTATTTCTGGAAAGAGGCGGAGGTCAACAGCCGGCTCGAGGAGCAGATGGTGGCCGCGTACGCCGCCGTATGCGCAGCCGCGAAACGCTTTGACCTGGGACTGGACCTGCGCACCGCGGCGTACACCGTGGCGATGGATCGCATCCTAGAGGCGCGACGTCTCCGAGGGCACTACGCCTAGCCGACCGTCAGGCTTCGTCGCGCCTCAACCCACCAGCTGGCGATGCCGGAATCGGCCGGTGCAGGACCGCGTCCAGCAGATCCGCTGGAGAGTCGGACGCCACCAGGAATCGGCCGGACGCCTCCGGGATGAACCCCTCACGCGTCGCATGGCGCACCAGGTCCAGCACGGAGTCAAAGAAGCCTTCAACATTCAGCAGCCCAATGGGCTTCGCGTGGATCCCAAGCTGGTTCCATGTGATCATCTCGAAGAGTTCTTCGAAGGTGCCGAAGCCGCCCGGCATCGCGATGAACGCGTCAGCAAGGGAAGCCATGCGCTGCTTACGCTCGTGCATGCTGCCCACCAGGTGCTGCTCCACGCCACCCCTGTGAGCCACCTCCTTGATAACCATGACCTCCGGGATCACGCCGATCACACGGCCGCCGCGCGCCAGCGCTGCATCCGCAACCCGCCCCATCAGGCCAACGCTTCCGCCGCCATACACCAACGTATGGCCCGCGTCCGCGATGAGATGACCCAGCGCATCCGCGGCCCGCGCGTACGCCGGGTGCGTGCCGCTACGAGAACCGCAGAATACGCAGATGACCCGCGACTCAGCCCCGGCGATGCCGCGGCCATCGCGCGGCACAGACTCACCGCTCACAAGAGCGTGTCAAACGGCAGATCCAGCAACCGTTCAGCTTCGGATTCAAACGTCGCCACAACGCCAGGATCGAACTGAGTCCCACTGTGGCGCCGTAGTTCGGCCAGCGTCTCGTCAAGCCCCAGCGCGGCCCGGTAGTGGCGGTCCGAGGTCATCGCATCAAACGCATCAGCAACCGCGAACACGCGCGCCCCCAGCGGAATCTCATCTCCACACAGCCCGTCCGGATAGCCCTGCCCATCGAATCGCTCATGATGGTGGCGGACGATGGGGAGCGAGTCCTTGAGGAATCCCACACCCTCCAAAATGCCGCAACCGAGGATCGGGTGCTGCCGCATCATCGCCCACTCCTCCTCATCCAGAGGGCCGGCCTTCCGCAAAATCGCGTCAGGCACAGCGATCTTCCCAATGTCGTGCAACAGCGCGCCGTATTCCAGTTTCCGCAGTACGTCCCCATCGTCACCCAGCAGCATTGCCCCCACCGCCCGGGAATACCCCGCCACCCGGACGCAGTGGTCGCCTGTCATGCCGTCACGGCGGTCCACCGTCCGAGCAAGGGCAGTCAGCGTCTGCATGTAGGTAAGGTTGAGCTGCCGGTTCAGCGTCGCCAGATCGTGGGCGTAGGCTAGAAGCTGCTGCTGCGAAGCCTCGAGCTCGGCGATCTTCTGATCAAGCTCCAGGCGCGTCGCCCGGCGCTCCACGTACAGCGCACGCAGCTCCTCAGCATATTGGTGCGCCTGCGCGTACGCCAGGCGCAGCCGCTCCTCGCCAGCGCTGAGACCAACTCCCACGCGTCGCCTCGTGCAGCCCTAGTCCCGGATCTCGGGGGGATCAGGGCAAATTGTACGCCCCGCAATCGCTGGCGCGAACAACGCTTGCGTCCGGGCTACTCCACCACGATGTCGGCCGTCATCTGCGGGTGTGGCTCACAGAAATAGCCGTATGTGCCCGCTTGCACGAAGACCCGCTCATAGACCTGTCCTTGATTCAACACCGGCGAGGTCCACGCCTGGCTGTTCGCCGTCGCTGTATGCTGCTCCGGGTCCAGGTTGACCCAGCGGACACGGCCGCCCAAAGGGATCCTTACTGGATCCGGTAGATACACGAAGTTGGCGATGTTGACGGTGATCTCGCGGGCCAGCGGCGGCGCCGCCGGTGCGGAGGGAGTCGCGGTTGCCGGCCTGGCGCTGGGGAACGGCATAGCCGGAGGAGTGGAAGCAGGGCCCCCGCGTGACGTGCGCACCGTCCCAGGCCGCTCGCCGACGGACGGTGCCGGAGCCACCACAAACGGTCCACCCCCCCTCGTTGCCTCCACCTCGCTGCTCGGCGCCAGTGCGTTGACAGCCAGGAGACATACCAGGCCCGCCGCCCCGCGGAGCACCCAGCCGCGCCGTGGCACTAGCGGCGCGGGCGGGTGGATGGCGATAGAGCGGCGCCGTTCCCGCCCCGGCCCGAGGAAGTCGTGTTGGGCGTTGCCGTGGGGATGGGCTTGGAAGTGGGCGTGGGTGTGGCCACGGGGGCAGTAACGCCAAGCGCCTTCGCCGCATTGACTCGCCCGTAGTAGAAGTACGTGCCGGTCCCGCTGATCCGGTCCGCGCTAGACTGGATGGTCGATCGAACCACACTTGCGCTCGACGCACCGGAGGACCACAGGAGCGCGGCGATTCCCGCGACGTGCGGGCTGGCCATGCTTGTGCCCGTCTGCGTTCCGTAATTCAACTTGCCCATCACGTTTGTGTGGTTCGGAAGCGTCGAGAGAATGTCCACGCCGGGAGCGGACACGTCCACCCACGTTCCCCGATTCGTCGTCGAGGCGAGGCCATCCGTGCTCGTCGTAGAGCCAACGGCAATGGCATTCGTGTAGTACGCGGGGTAAAACGGGCTGGTGCTACTCTGGTTTCCCGCGGCCGCCACCACTACCACGCCCTTACTCCAGGCGTAGTCAACGGCCGCCCGCAGCGCCTCTGAGGACGCGGTGCCGCCCAGGCTCAGGTTGATCACCTTGGCGCCATTGTCCACTGCCCAGGTGATCCCACAGATCCACCAGGAGTAGTACCCGGTGTTCTTGTCGTCCAGGACCTTCGCCACCATGAGGGAGCTCTGCCCCGCCACGCCGCTGATACCAAGGCCGTTATTGAACGAGGCCGCGGCGATACCCGCCACGTGCGTGCCATGACCGTGAACGTCGTTCGCGGACACCGTGCTCTGCATGCACGGGGAGCCCGTAGTTGTCGCCGTGCTCGTGAAGTTGGCCGTCGCCACCACGCGCCCCTTGAGATCCTCATGGTCCAGATCGATGCCCGTATCGAGAATCGCGATCTTTACGGAGCTAGACCCCTTACTCTTCGCCCACGCGGAGGGCACCGAGATCTTGTCCAGATTCCACTGGGATGACCCCAGCGGATCGTTGCTGGACCAGGCCCGCGTCAGCGAAGACGACACGCCAGACGCGACCGCCTGCCGAGTCAACACAGCGTCGTCCGCGCCGTTCCCAATGAAGTCCGGCTCCGCGTACAGCACGTTTGGGTCATTGCGGTATTTCGCCAGCGCACTCTGAACGCTGCCCTGCGGCACCCGCGCCACGTCAACCGAGACGCGACCCATCTGACCCACTCGGGTGCCACCGGCCTTGGTATGCGCCGCCGCCTGATCGGCCGGCCGGACGTCCGACTTGAAGGCCACCAATACTCGGTCCGTCGCCGCCGCGGCGGAGGCGTTCACCTGCGCACGCAGATCCTTGCGGCCAGCGACCGACGTATCGTCGCTCTGAGCGTCGACACTCGGAGTGGTGGGGGGAACACCATCAGGTCCGATGAAAGCCTGAGTCAAAATCAGGGCCGCCGCCAGGGCCAGCCCCAGACGCCTGGCCAACGCCAGGCCTCCACATGCTGAATGCAATCGAGTAACGAAGCTCCCTGCTGCCTGGTAAAGATGCGAATACGCGGTCGAAGAAGCGCGACAGAACACGCCGTCGCGGCGCGTGGAGTTCGATGATATCACAGACACCGGAAGCTCACAATATGGCAATTTCGAGCACGGTTTATTCTGTCACGCCAACCCAGCCCCGGCGCGTGCACGCCGGGCGCGACGGTATCAGAACGAACCGTGGTTCCCGTTAGGGATGCCCTGCCGCGGCCGATTCCGGGAGAATCTGGTACTCGCCGCTCACGTTCAGAGGACTCGCTAGCGTCCCCTATGCCCCCGTTTGACCGTCTAGACCCATACCAATGGGCTGCCGAAGGCTCGCGCCACGGCGGCCCAATGCATACCGTGGCCAAACTCGGGCTGCGCGGCGTCGCACGCGTTCTGGAGTACTCCACTCGCCTCACCGGCCACCGTCGCCTCAACATCTCTCGCATCACCCCGGATCTGTTCGTCGGGGGCGACATCCCAGTGCGAGCGTATCCGCGCCTCCGCGAGCTTGGTATCTCCGCGATTGTCGATCTCCGCGCGGAAGCCCGCGATGACGAGCGGGCGCTCAGCGAGCTCGGCATTGACCTGCTGCATCTGCCCGCCCCAGACCGCTACGCTGTATCGCAGGAACAGCTGCTCACGGGCGTGAGCTGGTCGCTCGACCGGCTCCGCCAGGGGCGTCAGGTCTACACCCACTGCAAGCACGGCGTCGGCCGCGGTCCGCTCATGGGCCTCGCGATCCTCGTCGCCCAGGGGCAGTCATCGTCTGAAGCGCTCCACCTCATGCGTTCCCGCCGTTGGCAGGTCGCCCCGAACGATCGCCAGCTCAGCGCGCTCGCCGAGTTCGAGCGCCGCTGGCGAGAGCAATACCCGTCAATCCGCCCCTAGGGCCGACCCGCGTCAAGAATCTCCATCCTCTCCGTCTACCTCAGTAGCGCTCGCCAACGAGCAACGGCGGCGCCGCGATCGATCACCCAGGCTCGAGGTGGCGAGGCAGTCGCCGCGCCCTGACCATCGAACGGAGGCGAGAAGATGCAGCCGAGGGCACCATGGATTACGCGCTGACCGGTCCACTCGAGGCTGGTGTAGCGCGGGATGCACGTGAACGGGTGGCTACGCTCAACGCGGTAGAGCTCTACCGCGCCCTGGTCGGCCCCGTCTTTACGTTCATCCATCTCCGGGTCGGTCACCGCCAGAACGCCGAGGACCTGACCGCGGAAGTGTTTGAGCGAGTCCTGGCCGGTCTGGCCGGGCTCCGAAAGCCGGAGCGCACCCGTAGCTGGGTTTTCAGCATAGCCAGAAACGCCATCACTGACCACTGGCGCAGACACGCGCAACGACACGAGGTTGGCCTGCTTGACCGCGACGCGCTCACGGCCCACGCGGTAGCCTCACCCGAGCAGTCCGCCGAGGAAGCGGAGCTATGGGCAGAGCTCCGCTCTGCTCTCGCAGACCTCAATGACCGCGAGCGGGAGATCGTGGCACTGCGTTTCGCCGGCGGCCTCAGGCACCGCGAGATCGCAGAGCTCACCGGATTGAAAGAGGCAAATGTCGGCCAGATCACTCACCGAGTCCTGAACAGGCTACGCGCCCAGTTCACCAGGAAAGCCGAGCACGCATCATGAATCAAACTCCCGACTCGCCGGTTCCCGCCGCGGACCAGCGCGACCTGGGCCCCGCCGAAGCCGCCGTGCAGACGATGCTGACGGTGCGTCTCGGGCCAAGCGCCACCTTCGTTACGAGTCTGGAGGACGGACTGTTTGCACCCCGACCGGCCAGAGGCCGAACGCGCGTGTCACGTCGGCGAGCGCTCATCAGTCTCGCGGCCGGAGTCACCGCGACCGTGGCCGTCGGAGGCGCAATCTCCCTGCTGGGTGAGCCCAGCGTCAGCGCGGAAGAGCTCATGGAGCGCGCCACTGCCGTCGCCAACAACCCCCAGCTCGCGTCGGCCCAGAGCTTTCACATCCTGGCGTCCATGCACCACCCCGGCGACGGCGGCCGCGTCCGTGACGCCCTCGTGGAGCAATGGTTCTCCGCACCGCGTCGCTTCCGCACCGAGACCCGGACCGTCGATTCCACCGGGCGCGTCGTCACGTCAGGAGAGCTTTGGGATGGTGGCGCAGTCACGCGCTACCGAACGGTCGGCGCCACCGAGTCCACCTTCTTCCTCATCAGCACCGCGCCGATCGCCTCGCTCAGAACCGGCCAGATCTCAGCCCCCCGCGGGCGAGGGGACGGGCCAGACGCGGACGCGACGATGAGCCCCAGTCGAGCAGTCCCTCCCGGCATCGCGAGCCCGGGACCGATCGGCGTCACATCGCGCAACGAGGAGACGCGCTCCACGGTCGGGACACCTGAGTCACGGTACGAAGCCGTCTGGGTGCGGAAGGTCGAACGCGAAGGCGAGGGCGCGCTGCACGTGGCTAGCGACCAGGCCGATGTCACGATCCGTCTTGATGCCTGCAAGACCACCCGCCGCCCCAACAAGGAGCTCGTGGCCGGTCGCGCCACGTACGTCGTGGAACGTGACCTCTCTGGGTGTGTGCCGCCAGATCTGAAGCTCCCGCTCGGCGTCAGATCCCAGACCTGGATCGACGTGGAGACCAGCATGCCGCTGAAAATCCTGCACTACGGACGGGACGGCGCCGTCTCTGAAGCATATGAGGTCACGCTGTTCGAGCTCCAGATAGCCATCCCAGATACACTGTTCGAGTCCGTCCCGCCCGCCGGCACCGAGGTCGTCACGAGCGAGAAGCTCGGGAGCAGACCGCGACCATAACGCTCGCGGCACAGCCAGCATCCCCCATCGGCCCGTCCATCAGGACGGGCCGTTTCCGTCCGCGGGTGTAAGAATTGCTGCCCGGGCGGTGTTCTCTATGTGCGGGGATCGCGAATCGCGGTTCAACCAGCTTCCCACTCGGGAGACCGAAGGTGCAAGCCAGCGGATGATTGCCGATACTACCCGGGCCAAGACTTCTGACGCGGAAGCGGGGTTCGAGACCCTCTACGAGTCCTGCTTCAGACCAACGTTCGGCCTGGTTCACCGGGTCGTGGGCGAGTCCGAGGCAGCGGAGGACATCCTCCAGGAGGGCTTCAGCCGACTGGCCCAGTCTACGCTCCGCAACGCCCCCACACCCCAGGCGGGCGCATGGCTGAGACGAGTCTGCCTCAATCTCGCGTTCAACGCTATCCGCGCCCGCCGCCGCGCCGCGGCCCGTGAAGAAGCCGCGTACTCAGACGGGCACCAATCCACAGGCGCGGACCCGGTCCATGCCGCCGTCCAGCGCGAGACACGTGCGGAGGTCCAACGCGTCCTCGCCGCGCTCCCACAACGGCAGCGCGATTGCCTGCTCCTCCGCTACTCAGGGTTCAGCTACGCGGAGATCGCGGCCACCCTGGAGATTGCCTTGGGCTCGGTCGGCGTGCTGCTGGCCCGGGCTGAAGGCGCCTTTCGCCGTGCATACGAGGCAGAAGCACTGGAGAGCACAGATGTACACAGCTAACACGTGCCCAGACGTAGGGGAGTGGCGAGCCTGGCTGGACGGAGAGCCCGTGGGCGCTTCGCAATGTTCAGATGCGCACCTCGCGCAGTGCGTCGTCTGTAAGAGCCTGGTGGCCGAGCTTCAAGTCACGGCCGGCGTCGCCGCGCGCGCCCTTGCCTCGCTGCCCGCGGGCGCCGCGCCCCAGGCGGAACGCTTCCGTCAACGCCTGGCGCCGGCGCGCCTGGTCCCGCCGGCCACGCTGCCCGCCAACCATCGGTGGCCGTTGGGATGGCGCCAGGCCGTGGCGGCCGCCGCTGCCGTCGCGCTGCTTGGCGGTCTGCTCACCCCAGAAGGCCAGGCCGCCGCCAGCCAGGCGCTGGCTCAATTCCGCGGCCAGCGCCTGGCCGTGGTCTCCTTTGACCCGAGCTCCATGGGGCGCCCTGTCGGTCAGCTCGAAAGGCTGGGCTCTGTGCAGGGCACACCGCCCGGGCGCTCCGTCAGTGGCGTCGCCACAGTTGCCGAAGCCGCCGCCAGGCTGGGCGTGACCGTGAAGCAACCAGAACCATCGACCCTGCCGGCCGGCTTGCCGGCCAGCCCGGCTGTCCAGGTGACACAGCCCAGCGAGCTCACCTTCACATTTGACCGTGACCGCGCCCGCGACTACTTCCGCTCCGTCGGGCGACCCGATCTCACGCTGCCAGATGACCTTCACGGCAACGGCCTGCGCACCAGCGTACCCGGCGTCATTATGCTGGAGTACCGTCCACAACAAGGACGGGCTCCCCTGGCTATCATCCAGACCGGTGAGTTGACCGCCTCGGCGGTGGGTGGGGTGTCGCTCGATCGCGTGCGAGACTACCTCCTGTCTGTCCCCGGCCTCCCTCCGGAGGTCACCCGCCAGCTTCAGGCCATCCAGGACTGGCGCAACACGTTGCCCATCCCTGTCCCCGTGGACAAAGTGAGCTGGCAGCCGGTCACCGTCGCCGGCGGCCCCGGCCTTCTATTCGCCGAGCGCAGCGGGCTCGGATCGGCCATCATCTGGCAGCGCGACGGCCGCACCTACGGCGTGGTTGGGCCATACTCGTCCGCGGAGCTCCAGAGGGTGGCCAACGGGCTACGGTGACCACTCCCAGTCCAGCCGGCCCCGAGCCCCTACCCGCCATCCAGCTCCGTGAGCTGAGCAAGCTCTACGGCCGCGCCCAGGCACTGAGGGGAGTCACCCTCACCGTCGGCGCCGGGGAGGTCTTCGGCCTCCTCGGCCCCAATGGCGCCGGCAAGACCACCACCGTCAAGATCCTCACCGGCCTCGTTCGGGCCAGCGGCGGCGAGGCCAGGATCTTCGGCCGACCCGCCGGGGATCCCGCCGCCAGGCGGCGCCTGGGGTACCTGCCGGAGAACTTCCGCTTCCACGACTGGTACACGGGGCAGGAGCTACTGGATCTTCATGGAAGACTCGCCGGCCTCCCAAGCCCCCAACGCCACCATCGGATCACTGAAGTGCTCGCGCTCGTCGGGCTATCTGACCGCCGCCACGACCGCGTCTCTAGCTACTCCAAGGGCATGACCCAGCGCATCGGCATCGGCATCGCGCTGCTGCACCGGCCAGACCTCGTCCTGCTGGATGAGCCAACCTCGGCTCTGGACCCAATCGGACGCCGCGACGTCCGCGCGCTCATTTTGAGACTGAAAGAACAGGGCGTCACGGTTGTGCTGAACTCCCATCTACTCAGTGAGGTGGAGCTGGTGTGTGACCGCGTGGCCATCATCCACCGCGGCCTGGTGGTGGCGGAGGGGCGGCCGGAGGACCTGATCGGCCGCGCCACGGTCCGCGCGGAATTGGACCGCGTGGATGCCACCACGCTAGCGCTCGTGCGCGAGCTCGGCCACGTCGTGGACGCCGACTCCCGAAGCGTGACCCTGGAGCTCACTACAGCGGAGCGTAGCGCGGAGGTTGCCGCCGTGTTGGTCGGGGCAGGCTATCGGCTCTACGCGCTCGTGCCCGGCGGCGGAACGCTGGAGGAGGCCTTCATGGACCACGTCCATCCTGAAGATCAGCCACCGCTGGCGCCCGCGTGAGCAGCATCCTCACCATCCTCCGACACACCATCCAGGAAGCGTTAAAGCGACGCCTGATCCACACCGGCGTCCTCGTCAGCCTGTTGTTCTTGCTGCTATACGGCATCGCCTTCGCCTGCCTCTATGGCAAAGCAACAGAGCAAGCCGCGCTCCGACCCGCAAACCAGATCGGGCTCGTCGTCTCCAGCACACTGCTCTCCGTCCTGGGCCTGTTCGCCGTCCACCTCATGTCAGGGCTTCTGGCGTTGTTTCTCACCGTTGGGGCCATCTCCGGCGAGATAGAGTCGGGCGCCATGCACGCCGTCCTCGCGCACCCCATCCGCCGCTGGCAGTATCTGCTGGGACGCTGGCTCGGATACGTGCTGCTGCTTTGCACCTACGTGACATTGATGGCCGGCGCGCTGCTCACCATAGCGGGGACCATCGCCGGCTACGAGCCGCTCAACGCCGTGGCGGCCGTGTCAACGATTTGTCTGGGCGCCGTCAGCATGCTCAGCCTGAGCCTGCTCGGCAGCGCCCGCCTGTCCACGCTAGCAAACGGCATCGTCTGCTTCACCGCCTTCGGGGCCGCCTGGCTCTCCGGCATCATTGAGTACGTCGGCAACCTGATGGCCAACGAGGCGCTGGTGAATCTCGGCATCATCGTCAGCCTCATCGTTCCGCACGACGGAATCTGGCGCGCCGCGTCGTTCTTCGCCCAGTCAGCCGCGTTCCTCACCGCCGCCAGCTTTCAGGTTCAGCTTCCATTCGTCGCCTCGGCGCCACCCGCCTGGGCATTCCTGGCCTGGACCGTTGCCCACGCCGTGGCGTGCCTCGCGTGGGCTATCCACACGTTCGAAAGCCGCGACCTTTAGCCCCGCAAGCCGATTTCCCAACAAAAGGGGGCGGGTCCCCCTCGGTGACCCGCCCCCTCGTCGCAGTGCCGTATCTCCTATTTGCTAAACGTGTACACCTGGCTCCGCACGGTCTCGGTGATCGGGATGTTCACCCCAAGTGTGGAGAGCGCCGCCTGCACGTCGGCGATCGTGGTCGCTCCGGCCGGTGGCTGCACCCGGTTGTGGTGCGGGATCAGCGTCTTCAGGTTCGGGTTATTCGTCGTCAGCAGCTTGATCCCCATGGCGATGTCCATCGGCTCGTGCGAGGCCCCCATGTGGAAGATCACCGCGTCCGGCTTGTACATCTCTGCCCAGAGCGCCATCTCCGACATCATGCCGGTGCTCCCCTGGAAGTACACCGTCCACCCGTTTTCGAACGTCACGATGAAGCCGTTCGCAATGCCACCGTAGGGGTTCTTGGCGGTCGGCTCACCAAGCCCAGAGCCATGGCTGGCTGCCACGACACGGACCGTTACCCCATCCAGCCGGTAGCGATCTCCGGAGCTAGCGAACCTCACCGGAAACTGCGCTTGGGGCACGCCGCGCTCAATAAACCAGCCCGCGAGCTCACCCGGCACAATCACCTTGGCCCCCGTGGACTTGGCGATGTCCTCGGTGCTACCGATCTCGTCCCCGTGCGCGTCAGGGGCCAGGATCAGGTCCACCTTGGTCAGGTCCTCCAGGCTCACTGTGCTGTCCGGGTTCTTCACGAACGGGTTCAGCAAGATCACCTTGCCCTCGGTGGAAGTGAGACGGAAGGCGGACCACCCAAACCACTCCAGATTCACGCCGGCGCCCTGCGCCTGCGCTGGCGCGGCTGGCGGCACCAGGCCGCCCACGAACAGAGCGGTCGCCACCGTCGATGCCAACAGCATCGACAGCGCACGGCGCCGCGGCGGTACGAAGGAGGAATGCATCAAATGCCTCCACGCTGAGTGTGTGTCGCCTCTTGGCGACGCGAGCGAGTGTAGCGGCCCCACCAGAGGCCCGCAACCCAACTTCCTCCGCGAGAAATGCCCCGATCACCCCGGCCAGCGGTTACCCTTTGTGACGGACGCGCGGGGGGGACCGCGCTCCCCACATCGCCGGTTGGTGCCCTTCCGTGTCTGTCGCTGACCCACAACGCGCGCCCACAGCCGTCCCAGGCCGCAAGCTGGTCACAGCCGGTCTGCTCGTCTCCATGGCCGTTATCGCCATGGAAGTCACTGTCGTCACCACGGCGCTGCCGTCCATCGTCGGCGAGCTCGACCGCATCGACCTGTTCCCGTGGGTGTTCACAGCCTATTTGTTGACCTCCACCGTCACCGTGCCGCTGTTCGGCAAGCTCGCGGACGTCTACGGCCGGCGTCGCGTCTTCACACTCGGAGTCGCTGTCTTCCTGGTCGGCTCGGTGCTGTGTGGTGCCGCCACCTCCATGGAGCAGCTCATCGGCTACCGGGCACTCCAGGGCCTGGGCGCGGGTGCGCTCATGCCTACCATCTTCACCATGATCGCGGATCTGTATCCGCTTGAAGAGCGCGGCCGCATCCAGGGGCTGTTCAGCGGGCTGTGGGGTGTCTCCAGTCTGGCCGGACCCGCCTTCGGCGCGTGGCTCACCCTGGCGTTCTCCTGGCGCGCGGTCTTTCTGGTCGGAGTCCCGTTTGGCACCGCCGCGCTGTTCCTGATCGGTCGCTATTTCCGCGAACGGGTGGAACAGCGCACCGTCTACCTGGACTACCTCGGCTCTGGCCTGCTCCTGGTTGGGCTCACCGCGCTACTCCTGCTGATCACGCAGTCCGGCGCATCCGTTGCGTGGGGCTCCCCGGCGATGATCGGATTGGCCACCGTCGCGGCCGGCTGCCTGGTGGGGTTCTCGGTGGCCGAGCGCGGCGCGAAAGACCCCGTGGTGCCGCCGTCCCTGTTCGGCATGCGCATCGTCACCGTGGCCCTGATTGGCAACGTCCTCTCGGGGGCCGTGCTCTGGGGGGTCACGTCCTACGTCCCGCTCTACGTACAGGGCGTCCTGGGTGACGGCGTCGCCGGAGCCGGCGCCGTCATCACACCAATGCTCGTCGCCTGGTCGGTCACGGCGTTCTTCGGACCCAAACTGCTGCTGAGAGTGGGGTTCTTTGGAACCGCGCTGGGTGCCACGATCCTGATAGCCCTCGGCGCAGCCGGCCTGGCGCTGCTCGGCCCGGACAGTCCCCGTTCTCTCCTCTACCTGGCCATGACCGTGATGGGCGCCGGTTTCGGCCCCAGTACCGCGGCTTTTGTGATGGCCGTCCAGGAGGCGGTGCCCTGGAACATGCGCGGCGCGGCTACCTCCTCCACCCAGCTCTTCCGCAGCCTCGGCGGGGCAATCGGCGTCGCCGTGATGGGTGCTGCCCTCCAGCACGCGCTACGCGCCCAGCTAGTCACCATTGGCGCGGACCCTGCTCTTGCCAGCGCCATTCTTGATCCCCACCGTCGCGGCAGTCTGCCCGTGGACGTCGCCAGCGCGGCCCAGGCGGCCCTGGGCGCCGCCATGCAGCCCATTTTTCTGGTCAACCTGGGATTCGCGGTCGCTGGCGTCCTGGCGCTCCTGACGTTGGGAAGTGGCGTCCGGCACCGTTTTGGCAGCCGCGCCGCGGCCCCGGCCGCGCCTGATCCAGCCCCCGCGCGATCCGGGTAACGATCGCGTAGCGACCGGTTCCAGGGCACCGGAATTTTCGCTACCGGGCACTGTTGTATCTCGTTAGAGACGGTGAGCGCGGACACCCACCGCGCGGCGTACGCCTCCTGGTAGGGGCCGGGGTGCCCGTAATCGGCATTTTGGAACTTGACCTATCGAATTCGCGTTGCTAAGATGAGGAAACCCGCCGTGAGAGCCGGCGGGCGTTTGATGCAGTGAACTAGGTTACGTAAAGGGCCAGCTGGTGGTTGCCAGGCGCAAGCTCAAGCTCAGGGTAGAGCGGCAAGCGCGGCCGAAGGTCGCGGAGATCGCACGCGAATCAGAGTACTGATTCAGTCCGCTCCCGATTCGAAGGCCGCAGCAGCACGATCGCGCAGCGGCCTTCTTTTTGCCCGCCTCACCGGGGCGCCGGGAGACGGGGGGAGGTGAATCCATGGCTATCAATCTAGACTACGATCTTGACCTGCAGCTCGCCGCGGCGGCAACCGAGGCCGAGATCGCACAGACCCGAGAGCAGGACCTTGCGGCTGAGGAAGCTCTGGCGGGCACTCCCGAAGACCTCAGCGCTGCCGCGCTGTACCTGCGGGAGGTCGCGCGCAATCCCCTGCTGACCCCCCGCGAGGAAATTGAATACGCTCAGGCCAACGAGAATGGGCGCGCCGCGCGCGAGGAGCTCGAGGCCGCCGTTGATCTCACCCCCGAGCGCATCGCCGAGCTTGAGACCGTCGCGGCCAACGGCGCGTGGGCCCGCCGCCGCCTGGTGGAGTGCAACCTCCGCCTCGTGGTGTCCGTGGCCCGCAAGTACATCGGCCGCGGCCTGCCGTTCCTGGACCTGGTCCAGGAAGGCAACCTGGGCCTGGACCGCGCCGTGGACAAGTACGACTGGCGGAAGGGTTTCCGCTTCAGCACCTACGCGTACTGGTGGATTCGCCAGTCCGTGAGCCGGGCTGTCGCGGAGCAGGCCCGCACCATCCGCCTGCCCGTCCACGTGGGTGAGTTTCTGTCTAGCATCGCCAAGGCCCAGCGCGAGCTGGCCAGCGAGCTCGGCCGCGAACCGGCCCTGCGCGAGGTGGCGGAGCACCTGGAGCTGCCCATCGCACGCGTCGAGGAGACACTGCGCGCGGCCAAGCTGCCCATCTCGCTCGAGACGCCCGTGGGCGAGGATGGCGAGACCTCCGTGGGTGACCTGGTGCCAGACGCGGAGGCTACGGACCTGGAAGCAGCCGCCGAGCGGTCGGACCTCGCCCGCCGGCTGGACGTTGCTCTGGGCGAGGCCCTCACCGAGCGCGAGCGAGCCGTCCTACGGCTGCGGTTCGGGCTCGGCGGTGGTGAGGCCCAGGCCCTGGGCGACATCGGCCAGGAGCTCGGCATCAGCCGCGAGAGGGTCCGCCAGATTGAGGCAGAGGCGCTGCGCAAGCTGCGCCGCACTGACCTGCGATCCCGCCTGGCGGAGTACCTCGAAGGCTAATCTACCCTCGTTCACTTCCCCCCGGGGGCGCGCCACGCGGCGCGCCCCTTTTTTCATGCGCTCGCCTGCTCTCAAACGTCCGTGGTCCGCATACACAATCTGCCGATCATGGTTCCCCGGCACTATAGTGATGACGTGATCAGCTCTCCGCCCGCGGTTGACCCCGCCGTACTGCTCTTCGGCTCCGACGACACGCCCGGCATCGTCTCCGTCAGCGCCGGTCGCGACGGCATCGCGCGCGTCTGGCGCCGGGTCGGCAGTCAGGTCAAGCAAGACACTGCCCGGTTCCCAAACTGGTTCTTCCTCGCGGATAAGGGGCTCCTGGACGGGCTCAACCCGGCCGCGCTCACCCGCGACGACATCGCAACCGCCTCCGGCGACGTTCCTGGCGGGCTCGGGATCATTGAGCTGGGTGGCTCCGGGCCATTCAAATGGGTCGTGCTCACCAACCGGTGGGCAGACGTAGAGGCCCACGTCCTGAATCGCGTCGGCCAGCGCCCAACCGCTCGGACGCCGGGGAGGCTCAGCAACCGCTCCAGCCTCAGCGCGCTCGACGGCCTCACCTACGCCCGAACCCCCGCGGAGCAGTACCTGTCCATCACCGGCCGGACCTACTTCAAGGGGATGGCCTTCGACGACACGCATCGCCTCCAATTCGACCTCGAGACCACCGGACTCGACGCCTCCACAGACCGCGTGTTCATGATCGCGGTCTCGGATAACCAGGGCTTCACCGCGGTACTCGACAACGAGGGTGACCCCTCCGAGAACGCCGAGCGCGACCTGATCCAGCGCCTCGTCGAGCTTGTCCGCGAGCGCGATCCGGATGTCCTCGAGAACCACAGTATTTTCAACTTCGACCTTCCCTTCCTGGTCCGCCGTTGCCATACCCTCGGCATCCTCCTGGCCATCGGCCGCGACGGCAGCACGCCCACCAGCTACCCAGATACCATCAAGGTCGGCGAGCGCAGCGACACGTTCACCCGCTACGTAGTCGAGGGGCGCGAGGTCATCGACACGCTCCACGCCGTCCGCCGCTACGGCGCCATCGTCCGAGACATGCGCCAGCAGGGCCTCAAGGAGGCGGCGAAGTACTTTGGCTTCGCCAAGAGCGATCGCGAATACGTGCCCGGCGCCGAGATCTGGACCACGTTTCAGAGAGACCCAGACCGGGTGCGCCGCTACGCCACTGACGACGTGCTGGAGGTCCAGGAGCTCTCGCGTGTACTCATGCCCACATCCTTCGCCCTCAGCCAGATGGCACCCAAGCCATACGAGCGCGTGGCCACGGCGGGCACCGGCCAGGGACTCATCGAGCCCATGCTGGCCCGCGCCTACCTCTGCCAGGGCTGGTCCATGCCTAGCGGCCTCGCCTCAGGCGGCTCCTACGCTGGCGCCCGCACGGACCTGTTTACCAGCGGCGTCGTAGAGCACGTTGTCAAGGCAGACGTGGCCTCCCTCTACCCCAGCATCATGCTGACCTACGGCATCGGCCCCCGAACCGATGAGCTAGGCGCCTTCCTGGGTCTACTCAAGGAGCTCACCCGCCTCCGTCTGGATCACAAGGCCGCCGCCCGCAAAGCCACGCCCGGCAGCCGCGACCTTCTGGAGCACGAGGCCGCCTCCAACGCCATGAAGCAGCTCATCAACTCCTTCTATGGCAGCCTGGGCACCAGCTTTGCCCTCTTCGCCGACCTCAACGCCGCCGCCGAGGTCACGCGCCGCGGCCGCGAGATCCTCACAACCATGCTACTCGAGCTCGAGCGCCGCGGCGTTCTGCTTATCGAGGCGGACACGGACGGCGTGTTCTTCGGCGTGCCCGCCACCTGGACCGAGGCGGACGAGCGACAGCTCATCGCCGAGATCGGCAACGCCCTCCCCGGCGGCATCGAGATCGAGCACGACGGCCGCTACGCCAAGATGTACAGCTACGCGGAGAAGAACTACATCCTGTTGAGCTACGACGGTAGTGCCCGCCTGGTCGGTGGATCGTTCCGGTCCAGCAAGAGCGAGCGCTACGGTGAGCAGTTCCTCCGCGATGCCGCGCCCCTGCTGCTCGCCGGCGAGTTCGGCGAGCTGCGCGACCTGTACCGTCAGACCATTGGCCGGCTGCGTGCGCGCGAAGTCCCGGTGGACGACGTGTGCGTGAGCATCGTCCTCAGCAAGACGCCCGCCACGTATAAGAAGAGCGGGCGCCGCGAGGAGCAGTACGAAGTACTCCTGGGCGACGGCCAGACCACCTGGAAGACCGGCGATCGTGTCCGCTACTACCAGGCGGAGGGCAAGCGGAAGAAGCTGGCCGAGCGATTCGACAACGACTACGATCCTGAGTATTACGTCAAGAAACTGCGGCAGACCTACTGCAAGCGGCTCAACAAAGCGCTCACGCCCGAGGACTTCGACGCCCTCTTCGGCCAGGAGGGCACCCAGAACGGCGGCCTCTTCGGCGACGGACTGGAGGGCATGCAGCTCCTGACCACCCGCGAGCGCACGCCAACCGCCTTTTGAGCCAGCTCAGTCCGCACCGCCCCCAACGAACCGACGCCCCGTGCTGAAGACCGGCAAGCTGGATCCAGACACCCTGCGCCGGTTGCTCCACGGCCGGCTGGGGGTGCGCCGTGACGATGTCGCGGTCCACGCCAGGCTCGGCGAGGACGCCGCCGCCATCACGTTTGGCGATGAGCTGTGCGTCGTGTCCAGCGATCCCATCACCGGCGCAGCCGCCAACGCCGGCTGGTACGCCATCCAGGTCTCCTGCAACGACATTGCCGCCATGGGCGCCACTCCCGTAGGCGTGCTCGCCACTATCCTGCTGCCTGAGTCCAGCGATGAGTCGGAGGCCGTGCGCCTGATGGACGAGATGCACGGTGCCGCCCTGGAGCTCGGTATCGAGATCCTCGGCGGCCACACCGAGGTTACCGCCAGCGCCAACGCCCCCATCCTCTCGCTCACCGCGCTGGGCCGCGCCCCGCGCGAGCGGCTGGTGGCCTCCGGCGGCGGCCGCGCCGGTGACGCCCTGGTCCTCACCAAGGCCGCCGCCATCGAGGGCACGGCCATCCTCGCCGCGGACCTGGCTCCCATCCTGGCACCGCGCGTGGGTCAGGCGATCCTGGACCGCGCGCGACGATTCATCGATGAGCTGAGCGTTGTCCGCGAGGGCACCGCCGCCGTGGGGCTGGGCGCCACCGCCATGCACGATCCAACCGAGGGCGGCGTGCTTGGCGCGCTCTGGGAGCTCAGCGAGGCGGCCGGCCTGGGTTTCGAGGTCTCCGCTGAGGCCATCCCCGTCCGACCGGAGACAGCCCAGATCTGCCACGCGCTGGACGCCGATCCGCTCCGCCTCATCTCCAGCGGTGCGCTCCTGATCGCCTGCGGAGACCCCGATCGCATGCTGAGCGGCCTTCGCCAGGCCGGCGTCGCCGCTGCCTGCATCGGACGGCTCACCGCCGCCGAGCGACTCGTGCGCTACGCTGATGGCACGCGCCCAGCCGGGCCCGTGGTACGCGATGAGCTGTGGCGGGTCCTGGAGGCTCAGGCGGGGCCGCGCGCGTAGGCGCGCGGCCCCGCCCGGGCTCCAGGTTTTTTTTCTCTTCTCCGTGCGGCTCGGCGCGCCCCTAGCCGCGCGACTCGCCCAGCGCGCGCGCCAGCGTCTCGGCCGCGGTCCGGTGGACCAGGCGGCCCGGCTGGCGAGCGACGCGACCGGCAATGCAGCCCCGGTCAACCAGATGCTGCATCAAGCCGGCCACCCGCGTCTCGCTGAACCGCGTAGCTGCGCACACCGCCGCGCGGCCGGGTAGGCGACCATCCACATCGGCGCTCTCGTGGAGCACCGCCACTAGCCGCTCCAATCCGCGCCGCGCCTCCAGCGCGTCCGCCGGATCGCGAAGCTGCCCACCACCCCACCCGATGACCAGCGCGCCGTCCGGCGCATCCGCGGCCAGGTCCAGAATCAAGCGCGCCTTGTGCAGCGCCGACGCGTAGACACGCGCCGCCACCCTATCGGTCAAACCCAGCCGTTGGGCAACCTCCCGGAGCGCCTGTTTGCCCATCCCATGGAGCAGCAGCACCGTGCGTTCCAGTGGGAGAAGCTGCTCCATCATCTCACGCAGCGCCAGGCTCTCCGGCCACTCGCGGCCATCCTGCCCAGGTAGCTGGCCAAACCGGCGCAGCAGCTCCTCCGGGTCTAGCGATTCCACCCTCACGGTGCGCGACCGACGCGCCGGCGAGCTATGGGCCAGAAACCGCTCCAGCTCAAACGGCATCGCCACCCGCACGTACGCGGCAAACGCGCCAGACTCGGACCGCCAACGGTGTGCTAGATCGTCCACGATCACCCAGACCTGCTGATCCAGATCCTCCAGATCGATCGAAGGTGGGAGCAGTTGGCGCCGCCTGGCATACCGCCGGACCGCGATCTGACAGAGAGGCTGCAGGCACTCAACCAGCTCCGGCAGCACCAGAGCCTCGCCGCGTTGGTAGCGCGTGGCCAGCGCGCTGGTCCGGAGCGACAGCGCCAGGTCCTCCGGGCCCCGCGCCGGCCCAACAGCGCCGGCCTCCCGTCGATCCGCCTGAGACACCGCCGGCGCATCAGCGTAGACCACCGCACTCAATGGCCACCTCCCCGCGCGTAGTACAGCAGCAGGCTGGCCAGCGTGCTGACAAAGGTCCCCGTCACCGCCAGCAAGACGGCGTTCAGCTTGGTCTCCAGCCGCTCATACCCGCGCGTCAGCCCCTCCACCCGCGCGGCGCTGACGCGCCCAAAGGCGCAGCCAGCGTCGTCCAGGCGACGGGTGAGATCCGAAAGATCCGAGAGCGTGGGCCCAGAAGCAGGCGGCGCAGCCGGGGCGGAAGCCACGACGGCCGCGGGCTCCGGCGGAGGGCCCAGGCTCTGACGTAGGCGGTCCAGCGCCTGCGCCAGATGGACGCCGGCCGCGATCTGGTCAGCGGCCGCGGTTGAAAATCTAGTCACCGGACAACCTCCTCAGACGCTGGCCCCACCTCGGACTCGCTGTCAGGCTCGCCACTCCTGGCCTGAGCCTGATCCAGCGCGTCTATGGCCTTCTCCACCAGATCGGCGGCTCCCGCCGACCGGCCAGCCAGCGCGTGCTGGGTCTTAATGACGGTGCACAGCGCATGAACCTGGTGTCGTAGCTCGCCAAACACCTTGAGGTCGGGCGAGTCTGTACGGCGGGGGGCCAGGCACCTGATGGCCTCGCGAAGTAGACCCGTCTCGTAGGTGAGATCGTCAAACGCGGACTGCTCGCCCCGATCGTCGAGAACGAGAGCCGCCACGGCTGGAGCTGACTTGTCCACAAAAACCTCCCCAAAACCCTCTTCCTCAAATCGAACGTATGTTCTATTATGAGGAGCATACGGCCGGCGCGCTCGGCTCGTCAAGCTCCCCCTACTCTCTCCTACTCGCCACCACGCCGCCGCTCCACACCAGCCCTCCCTCCCAACCCCTACCCCCAGCAGCCACCCGCCTGTTACGATCCGACCGTGCCCCCTTCAACCCGCCCAGCCACCCTGTTGCTCGTCCGCCACGCCGAGACCGTCCACAACATGCAAAAGCGCCTCTCCGGCTGGACAGATACCGATCTCAGCCCAAAAGGCGTCCAGCAGACAAAGCTCCTGGCAGACCACGTCAACCGCGCCCACGGCCACGCCGCCGCCGTCTACGCCAGCCCCCTTATGCGCGCCCGCAAGACCGGTGAAGCCATCGCCACCCTCACCGGCCACGCTGTCGAACTGCTTGACGACCTGCGCGAGATGCATTTCGGCGATCTGGAAGGCCGCCCCATGGAGGAGCTCCGGGAGATGTACTCCCACGTGCTCCACGCGGACGAGGATGACGAGGCACACGACTTCGGCTGGCCCAACGGCGAGACCCGCCAGGAGTTCTCCACGCGGGTGCTACGCGTGATGAACCACATCGCAGCCGCCCACCCCGGCCAGACCGCCTGCGTCGTCACCCACGGCGGCGTCATTGCCGTGTTCCTCACCATCATCCACAACGAGCCCGCCTCACGCTGGCGCAGGTGGGTGGGGCCAAACGCCAGCCTGACCGAGGTCCTCTGGGACCCCGGCACACGCCATGGCGAGCTCCTCCGCAACGGTGACGCCGCCCACCTGGCTGAGCTCACGGCCAGCGAGACGGCCACCGCGAAGAACGCCTGAGTCACCTCGCGCGCCTTTGCCCGGCGGGCACCCGGCCGGTACGATCCACCGTGGAGAGTGCTGGGGGGATCGAGGAGGGGTAGTGGTTGGGACAGGTCGCTCGGGTGCGTCTATCGCCGAGGGCCCGCTGTGGGAAGAGGCCCTGGAGCAGGTGCTGGACGGCGTTCGATCCACCGTTCCGTCGTCAGCCCCCATTGACCTCGCGCTCCTGTTCGCCAACGCCGCCTACGCCCAGGACTTCGAAGCCCTGGTCCGCCGTGCCCGCAACGAGACCGGCGCCACCGTGCTCATCGGCTGTAGCGGTGCTGGTGTGATCGGTCCATCCCGCGAGATCGAGGGCCCGCCAGCCCTCTCGCTGCTCGGCCTTTCCCTACCCGGCGCTGAGCTCAGGGGCGTCCGCATCACCCAGCGCGATGTCCAGCGGTGGCAGGAGCCGGCCGACTGGCACGTGGGCCTTGACGTCGCCCCCGTGGATGTCAACGCCTGGCTCCTGTTCGTCGACCCCTTCCGTACCGATGCCAGCGAGCTGGTGGAGCGCCTGTCCGCCGCCTACCCGGGCTGCCCCATCATCGGCGGACTCGCCTCCGGCAATCCCCACACCCGCCAGACCTTCGTGTTTCTGGATGACGAAAGCTATGCCGATGGCGCCGTGGCGCTGGCCATCGGCGGTGCCTACACCGTCCACACCATCGTCTCCCAGGGCGCCGAGCCCATCGGCGAGTCCTGGACCATCACCGACGCCGAGGAAAACCGCGTCAAGAGCATCGGCATGCGCCGGGCGCTTGACGTCCTGCTCGAGACGCTGCGATCGCTTCCGCCCGACGACCAGCGACGAGCCCAGCAGAACCTGCTGGTGGGCCTTGCAATGGACGAACACCGCGACGCGTACGGCCGCGGCGACTTCCTCATCCGCAACCTCGTCGGCGTGGACCAGTCCAGCGGCGTCCTTGCGGTGGGCGCGCACCCACAGGTTGGCCAGACTATCCAGTTCCAGCTACGCGACGCGCGTGCCGCCCATGAAGAGCTCCGCCATCTCCTGGAGCAGGCCCGCGAGACGCTCATCCAGCGCCCGCCGCTCGCCGCCGTCGTCTGCTCCTGCAATGGCCGCGGCGCCGGCCTCTTCGACTCCCCAGACCACGACGCCACCGCGATTGCGGAGACCCTGGGCCTGCCCAGCGCGGCCGGCTTCTTCTGCAACGGCGAGATCGGCCCAGTCGGCCCCCGTCACTACCTGCACGGATTCACTGCCAGCATCGCCCTCATCGTCCCCAAACCCTGACCACCCGCGCCCCGCGGCCATGGTTGTCCGGCGACACCGCCGGTCGTTAACCTCTCCAAAAGGTCGGCAGCTTGCCCGGTGCCGACCCACCGGAGGGCTTGCATGACGTTGAGGGACCGCATCATGGCCGCGCGGGGCCTGCTCGCGCCCGACCTGGTGCTCAAGAACGCTCGCGTCGTCAACGTCTTCGCCAACGACGTCCAGGAATGCGATGTCGCCATCAAGGACAGCGTCATCGTCGGCCTCGGCCGCTACGAATCAGACGAGACGATCGATCTCGCGGGCTCCTACCTGATGCCCGGCCTCATCGACGGCCACCTTCACATCGAGAGCACCATGCTCTCGCCGTCGGAATTCGCCCGCGCCGTCGTGCCCCACGGCACCACCAGCGTCGTCGTGGACCCCCACGAGATCGGCAACGTCCTGGGCCCGCGCGGCATCAAGCTGCTGCTAGACGCCACGGACGGGCTGCCCATCAACGTCTTCGTCAACGTGCCGTCGTGCGTCCCCGCCTCCCCCATGGAGAGCCCTGCCTTCCACATGGAGGCGGCGGACATGGAGCCACTGTTCGCACACCCGCGCGTCGTCGGCGTGGCCGAGTTGATGAACTACCCCGGCGTTCTCAACGCGGACGGCAGCGTGCTCGCCAAGATCGAGCTGGGCCAGCGTCTCAACGTGCCGATAGACGGCCACGCCCCCCGCGTCACCGGGAAGGACCTCTGCGCCTACGTGGCCGCGGGTATCGAGAGCGACCACGAGACCACGCTGGCCGAAGAGGCCGAGGAGAAGCTCCGCCTGGGCATGTGGCTCATGGTCCGCGAAGGCTCCACGGAGCACAACCTGAAGGAGCTACTCCCGGTGGTGCGCCGCCTGCATGCCCGTCGCGCCATGTTCGTCACCGACGACCGTGCCGCGACCGACCTGCGAGACGAGGGCCACCTGGACCACGCGCTGCGCCTGGCGATCGCTGAGGGACTCGACCCCGTCTGGGCTGTGGCCATGGCCTCGCTCAACGCCGCTGAGCGCTTCGGCTTGAAGCGGCGCGGCGCTGTTGCCCCTGGCTACGCGGCCGACCTCATGGTCTGCGACGATCTCCAGGCGCCCACCCCGCGTCTCGTCTTCCACGCCGGCAAACTGGTCGCCCGCGACGGCAAGCCCCTCTTCGCTGCCCGCCCGTTCGATCTCTCATCCGCCCTGGACACCGTTCACATTGCCCCGCTGGACGACTCCACCTTCCGCATCCCGTTCACCAGCGGTCGCTGCCGGGTGATCGGGATCATCCCGCATCAGATCGTCACTGCCAACCTCATCGAGGAGCCCCGCGTCGTCGGTGGTGAGATCGTGGGCGACCTGGAACGCGACCTCCTGAAATTTGCTGTGGTGGAGCGACACCACGCCACCGGCCGGGTTGGCATGGGGTTGGTTCAGGGTTTTGGCCTCAGATCAGGCGCCCTGTCCTCGTCAGTGGCCCACGACGCACACAACATCGGTGTGGTCGGCACGAACGACGCGGACATGCGGCTGGCCGTGGAGGCCAACGCCGCCCAGCAGGGCGGACTCATCGTCGTCCGAGACGGTAAGGTGCTGGCCTCCCTGCCGCTGCCCATCGGCGGCCTCATGTCTGATCTGACCTTCGAGGAGGTCGCCCACCGCCTGGAGCAGGTAGAGCAAGCCGCCGAATCCCTCGGCTGCGCCATCCACCGCCCCTTCATGACGCTCTCCTTCCTCGCGCTGTCCGTCATCCCATCGCTCAAGCTCACAGACCTCGGCCTGGTAGACGTGGACCTCTGGGAGGTGGTCCCCGTAGCGGTCTAGCCCCAGCGGACGGTCGGTAAACTTCACAACCTGGTGGTCTCCGCGCCCCGCCGAAACCGCCGAATTCTGGAACTGCCACGGTGACCACACAGCGGGACGCCAAACGCGCGGCCCACGCGATCGCCACGATCTCAGTAGGTGTGGACAGTCAGCGGCGCGCCACTTACCGTGTCGTCCCGTCCGATCTCCTGGTGATACGGACGGTAGCTGGCGTCTAACGGTCCGTCCCCGCGGCAGCGCGGCGCCGATTGACAACGACACACGCGCCCCAGACCATCGCGCAGCCCGCCACGTTCGCCAACATTCCCAGCAGCCCCGCTTCCGGACCGAACACCCCGCCTGTCCACGCCTCCGGCCCCGTCTGTGCCACCGCGAAGATCGCCGGGCGGATCTCGTATCCGCTCACGGCGAAGCCAAAGATGGGGCCCTCCGTGATGTTCCACGCCGCGTGAACTGCCCACGGGAGCCACAGTCCTCCACTCGCCATTCGGGCAACTCCCAGCAAGACCCCCGCCAGGGTGATCCCCAGGAAGCTGCCGGCGCCCGCCTCCGGATTGGCGGAGTGGACCAGTCCGAACAACATGGACGTTGCGACCACCGCGATCAGCCAGCGCATCCGTGGGCCAACATCCCAGCGTGCCGCGGCGTCCAGGCACACCCCCATGAGCACCGCCCGAAACGCCAGCTCCTCCGCCAGCGCAGCCCGGCCAAAGAACACCAGGGCACCGGCGAACGCCGGCCAGAACTCCAGATCCACCACGTCCGGGCGCATGATCGGCACCCCTGATCGCCACACCAGCGCCAGACTCGCCCAGCCAACCGCCACCTGAATGCCCACCACCGCGGCCATCAGCCCCGCGCCAAGTGCCAACCCCGCGGTGGCATGGCGAGTCGCCAGGCGCCCCGGTCGGAGACCGCCGTGCGCAAACTGCACGCGGTCCACGACTCTCGAAAACACCGCGTACGCAAACAACAAGAACAGCAGCGTCGCTGCCGACGCCGCGAGCGTCCCGTACGGTAATCCACCGGCCAGCGACACGGCGATCGCCATCACCGTGTCGCAAACCACCACTGTGACCGGCAGCAGCGCCGCCACAACGGCCAGCCGCCGCCAGGACCTGGGCCCGGCGTACCTCGTCATCGGCGAATCATTGCCGATGACGCCGCCCTCAGGCTGACTCGGGCTGGAGCAGCCCCACCACGTTACCCTCTGGATCCTTGATGAACGCCGTGGTCCCAACCGTCGGTATCTGCATCGGCGGCACCACGCATTGACCACCCAGGTCCTCTACGCGTTTGAGCTGCGCCGCCATGTCCGTCACCTGCACGTAGATCGTCAGGTATCCCTCGCCCTTCGGCGCCTCGAAGATCCCACCGTTGATCCCACCCTCGCCACCGGTGTCCACCATCCCGTAGTTGAAAGGGTTGTTCGCGTCAACTTTCCAGGAGAACAACTCGGCGTAGAACGCCTGCAGCTTCGGTGCGTTCACCGCGGCGATCTCAAAATGAACGACTGGCGCACCCATGGCGGTCCCTCCTCAACTCGTGCTCATGCACGCATGGACCCTACCTTGACCCGTGCGGGCGGTGCAAGCCGCCGGTAGCCTCAGTCCGCCGCCAGTGGGTCTACCAGCGGCGTCACCACCACCTCATACGAGCAGCGCAGCACCGCGCCGCTTGCCAGGTCCGTGAGCTGCGCGGTAAACGGCTCGCCGAACGCGAATCCCCCCTCGTCCGAGATCGCCGGCGTCCCGCTGAAGATCACCGCCCCCTCCAGGCTGCCCCCAAACCGCTCCAACATGATCCCCTGAATCTCCTCCGGCGCCAGCATCTCTCCCAACGTCCCCACCTGATACCCAGTCCGCGCCCCGGCGATCCCACGCAGCTCGATCTGGTGGAGCCGTCCGCCCACCGCGTCCAGCGGCCAGATCTGACGGGAGATCACTTTGGGACAGATCTGCTTGGAGTACGGGATGCTGGTGCGCTCCAGGGACCGATCCGTGTGATCGCTGCCGGCCGCCAGGTAGATCCGTCCGTGGTGCTGGATGATCACAAACTCAGCCTCGCCGCTCGTCTGATCACCCAGCACGTGGAAGCGGTCAGACGTGGTCAGCAGCTCAGGTGTCAGCGGGAACATCAGCGGCACCCGGGTCGGCGTCGGGATGCCGTGTGCCTGCAGTTCCTCCATGTGCGCATCGATCCATGCTCTATCCCGCCCCGTGAAGCCGGCGATGAACAGTCGGCTCGGCTGGAGCGAGATCGTCTCCTCCGTCCCCTGGATCTGCAACGTCAGCATCTGGACCGCTCCTCACCCAGCCTGTCCTGGCGAGAGCCGAGTATATCGGAGTGCCCTAGCCCCAGACGCAATCCAGCACGTGGGATCAGGTACGCTTTATTCCGCTAGCGAATGCCGGCACTAGCCGGCCTGGGAGAGGCGGTCGGTGAAATCGACCGAGGTAGACGCACCCAGCTCCGCACGACCCGCCGCCCGCCGCCGCGGCTGGCGCGGCACCGTCGAGTGGCTCCTCTGGCAGAGCCGCCTGCTGATGATCGTGGCGGTGGCTGCCAGCGCCATCGCCGCGGTCGCCGCGCTCTATCTCGCGTCGGTAGACGTGGTCGTGCTGCTGGGCATGGTCGCCGGCTATACCGACCCCGGCCTCTCTACGTCCGCTCGCCTGGATCTCCGGGCAGAGATCATTACCGGCCTCGTCAAAGCTATCGATGGCTACCTGCTGGCGGCCATCATGCTCATCTTTTCCCTCGGCCTCTACGAGCTTTTCATCGACCGCCTCGAGCCCGCCGAAGGGTCTGACCTGGCGTCACGCTTGCTCCTCATCCGCAGCCTGGACGATCTCAAGGACCGTCTGGCCAAAGTGGTCGTGCTCATCCTCGTCGTCAAGTTCTTCCAGATGGCTCTCAAGCTGAAATTCGAGTCGCCCCTCGATCTCCTCTACCTGGGACTCGCCATTCTCTTCGTCGGCGGTGCCATCTACTTGAGCGGCCGCAAGGGCACCCACGCCTAGCTCCTCGACGCACGAGGTCCCGGCAGAAATACTTGTGCACCGTTACCCACCCTGCTAACGTGTACGGACCGAGGGGGAGTACCTCACTCAGGCGCGCTCGTCATCACGGCTCCGGCCCGGGCGCGCCGGCCGGCAACGGCTGAGAGAGACCTTCGACTGAGCGTCCTCAGTTGGAGGTTTTTGTATGTTGTCGCCCATCGAGTGGCCCATCTGGCTCGGCGTGGCCGGTTTCGTCCTCGTCCTGCTCCTTCTCGATCTCTTCGTGTTCCACCGGGAGGCGCACGCCGTCTCGGTGCGCGAAGCACTGGGCTGGAGCGTCGGCTGGGCCGCTTTGGGACTCGCGTTCAGCGGAGTCATCTGGCTGCTCTACGAACGCCATGGCGTCGGACTCGGCGCGGACGCCGTGGGCCAGTACCTCGCTGGCTACCTCATCGAGCTCGCGCTCTCCGTCGACAACATCTTCGTGTTCGCCGTCGTCTTCGCCTACTTCGCCGTCCCCGCCCGCTACCAGCACCGTGTCCTGTTCTGGGGAGTCGTGGGCGCCATCGTCTTCCGCGTGATCTTCATCCTCGCCGGCGCCGCCCTGCTCAAGAACTTCCACTGGATCATCTACGGCTTCGGCGCCCTGCTCGTCTTCACCGGCATCAAAATGGCCCTCGGCAAGGCAGAGCACACCCACCCAGAGCGCAACCCCGTGCTCCGTCTCATCCGCCGATTCGTCCCGCTGCTGAACGAGTACCGTGGCCAGGCCTTCTTCGTCCGCGAGGCTGGACGGCTCGCGGCAACCCCGCTCTTCGCCGTGCTCCTCGTCGTGGAGACCACGGACGTCCTCTTCGCTGTGGACTCCATCCCCGCGATCTTCTCAGTCACCGCGGATCCGTTCATCGTCTTCAGCTCAAACGCGTTTGCCATCCTGGGTTTGCGCTCCCTGTACTTCGTTCTGGCAGACATGATGGGCCGCTTCGTGTACCTCAAGTTCGGCCTGGGCGCCGTGCTCGTCTTCGCCGGCGCGAAGATGCTGCTGAGTGAGACGCCCTACAAAGTCGACACGTGGCTGTCGCTCGAGATCATCGCGGGGATCCTGGTGGCCTCCATCGTCGTCTCACTATTAGCCACCCGCGGACTCCCGGCAACACGGGTCTTCACGGACGCGTAACCGGCCGCGGGAGAGGGCGTGTCGCGCGCGATCGTCGCGCGTTGACACTCCCCGGCCGGGCCCTGATAATCCGGTTCGAGGTCCCCAGAGGTAGCGCCACGATGCCGAACGCAGCACCAGCGCCCAGCATAGTCATCGCATCCAGGACCGATGTCGGAAGGCGCCGGGACCACAATGAGGACACCCTGGCGGTGTTCCAGGTCCAGGCACTGCCCGCTCGCATCGTCTGCGTCGTGGCGGATGGAATGGGCGGCCACCTGGCCGGTGAGGTTGCCAGCGAGCGTGCGGTAGACACCATCAAAGAACGACTCGCCCACGGCGCCAATGGATCCCCAAAGCGAGACCTGACCGATGCCATCGTTGCCGCGAACGCTCGCATCCGGGCTGAGGCGGCCACGGACGCGGCCAAACACGGGATGGGCAGCACCGTCGTGTGCGTGTTGCTGGAAGGCTCCCGCGCGCTGTTCGCCAACGTGGGCGACAGCCGGGGCTACGTGGTCACCGCCTCCGGCGCCGAACAAGTGACCCGCGATCACGCCTGGGTGGCTGAGCAGGTGGAGATGGGCACCATCGCCGCGGCAGACGCGGAGCGCCACCCGTATCGGCACATCCTCACCCGCTGCCTTGGCGCAGACGACAACGTAGACGTGGAGACCTACCGGGAGATTGATCTTGCCGTGGGTGATTCCGTGGTGCTTTGCTCTGATGGGCTCACGGAGCACGTGCCAGATGACGATCTCGCGCGGGTCATGCGGGAGTCCGCCAGCGTGGATTCGGCGGCCCAGCGCCTGGTGGACCTGGCAAACGAAAACGGGGGCAGCGACAACATCTCGGTGGTGATCGCGCGTCGTGAGCGCTAAGCTCAAACGCGGATCACAGGGGGCCTGATGCGGATCTACGCGGTTGCCGGCGTCCCGCCGGAGATTCAAGCCTATGCCATGGCGCGGTACAGCCGGTCTGCCAGGTCCATGCTGGAGAGCATCGGGGAATTGTCGCGCCAGCGCGCGTCCGACTTCTTGAACACGTTCTACTTCCAGTACGGACACCGCTCCATTGCTGACCTGGCCCACCTGGCCCTGGCCATCGAGGACATCTCGATCCTCGCGGCCACGCGCGTGGTAGACGAGAATCTCTGGGACGGCCAGGAGCGTTCAACGCGCTACCAGCAATTCCGGAAGTCCGGCTACGTGCTGCCAGGCGGTCTGCCAGGATCAAATGAGGCCAGCTTCCGCGAGACCGCGGAGGCCATGTTCGCCGCCTACGAGCAGGTCACCGATCTGCTCCTGGATGCGCTCGTGGAGCGGGTGCCGCGCCCGGCGGACATGGAGCAGGAGATCTTCCGCCGCACGCTGCGCGCACGCGCGTTCGACGTTGCCCGCGCACTCCTCCCGCTGGCCACCCGCACCAGCCTCGGTCAGATCGTCAGCGCCCGCGTCCTTGAGCGCCAGGTCTCTCGTCTGCTCTCCGAGCCGTATCAGGAGGTCCGCCAGATCGGTCTGGAGCTACGGGCGGCATGCGAGCGACCCGCGGAGCAGCCGCTGAACGGCGAACACGCGGACCCGTCCGCCCTGGCCCCCACCCTGGTCAAGTACGCCAACGAGAATCCGTTTCAAATCCAGTCGCGCCAGACCCTCACGGCATTGGCGGCGGCAGAGCTCGCGGGGCTGCCGGCGCCCGATCGCCGGCACGCCGTAGAGCTCGCCGCGGACGAGAGCCCATTGGATGAGACCGTAGCCACAGTCCTCTACCGCTGGGATCGGCTGGGCCACAGCTACCGCCAGGTGCAGGAGCACGTCAGAACCCTCTCCGAGTCACGCAAGCGGGAGCTATTAGCGGCGGTCACTGACTCGCGTGGCCAGCACGACGAGCTACCGCGTGAGCTCCGCGCTGGTTACGCCATCAAGCTGGACCTGCTGATGGACTTCGGCTCATTCCGCGATCTCCACAGACACCGTCGGTGCGTCCAGATCATCCAGGAGCCCACGGCCGCGCACGGAGCAGACGCCTTCCAGGACGTGCTCGTCTGGGCGTTTGGGGACGCCCTCGCTCACGAGATGCCCACCGGCCCCGCCGCCACGGCGTACACGGGCGCGGTCAATCGCTCTCTCGCGGCCTCCGCGCAGCTCGAGCAATCCGGCGCCGTTGACGCCGCCTATCTCCTGCCACTCGCCGCCCGCACCCGCGTCCTGTTCAAGATGGACCTGGCGGAGCTCGGTTACATCGTGGAGGAGCGCACGCCCGTAAACGGGCACTTCTCCTACCGCCGCATCGCGTGGGCCATGCGCTGCGCCGTCGCCGAGCGGTTCCCCCATCTCGTAGGCTTCATGCGCGGGGTGGATCCCGCCGAGACCATCGATCTCCTGAGACGATAGCGCGGGATCGTTGGTTGCCTCGGCACCGTCTAGACCCTAGGATGATCAACCCGACACGCGCCACGCCGGCACGCAGAGCCCCCTCATCCGCGCGCGCGGAACACGGATAGCGGCACGTCCCATGCCAATCCCAGAGAGCTTCGGTCACAACGGCGCCTACCGCATCGTCTCCGTAATCGGTCGCGGTGGATTCGCCACGGTCTACAAAGCCTACCAGAGCTCGCTGGACCGCCACGTCGCCATCAAGGTCCTCCGCAGCGACATGGTGGAGGACGCCACGGGTCTCGAGCGTTTCCAGCGCGAGGCCCGTGCCGCCGCGCGGCTGAGCGGACACCAGAACATCGTCACGATCTACGACTACGGTGAGCAGGATGGCGCCGCCTTCCTTGTACTGGAGCTCATCGAGGGCACCACACTGCACGACCGCCTGGCCCAGCCGCTGCCGTTCTCTGACGTCGATAGAATCGTCACCGGCGTCGCCGCCGCCCTGGACTACGCCCACTCCAACCAACTCGTCCATCGAGACGTGAAGCCTGGCAACGTATTACTCAGCGAGGACGGCCGAGTCGTCCTGTCAGACTTCGGTATCGCCAAGCTGCTGGACTCCGCCACCGCGCTCACGGGCAACGTCATCGGCACCCCAGAGTACATGTCACCAGAGCAGATCAACGGATCGGACATCGACGGCCGCAGCGATATCTACTCGCTCGGCGTGATGCTCTACCGAATGCTTACCGGCCGCGCACCCTTCTCTGGCGCGCCTATGGCCGTGCTTCACCAGCACATGACCGCCCCTCCACCGCCGATGGGAGCAAGCGTCCACGGCCGCCCCGTTCCCGAACCGGTGGAGCGCGTCGTCCAGCGATCGCTGGAGAAGGAACGGGAACGCCGCTACGACACGGCCGGCCAGATGGCCGCGGGCCTCACCCGCGCGCTCGCGCCGCTGGTCGCCGTGGAACGTGCGCTCAGCGCACTGCGCCGCGGCAATCTTGACCGGGCCGAAGAACTGGGCAACCAGTTGCTTGCCGATCCCCAGGTGCAGACGGAGGCGCGTCAGATCCTCCGCGAAGTTGAGCGACGCCACCAGCTCGCCCGTGCGAAACAGAGCGTAGCCGCCGCCGTGGAAGCCGCAGACTGGGCCGGCGCGCTCGCCGAGATCGAACGATCTCGGCTCCGTGAGATCGGCGACACCGAAGCACTCCAGCTCGTCGATCGGGCGGAGCGCGGACTGCGATCTGAGGAGGAGCGCGAGGCCAGAGAGCGTGCCGAGCGCGAGCGAGCCGAGCGTGAAGCGCGCGAGCGGCTGGCACGCGAGCAGGCCGAGCGTGAAGCGCGCGAGCGGCTGGCACGCGAGCAGGCCGAGCGTGAAGCGCGCGAGCGGCTGGCACGCGAGCAGGCCGAGCGTGAAGAGCGCGAGCGCCTGGCGCGCGAGCAGGCCGAGCGTGAAGAGCGCGAGCGCCTGGCACGCGAGCAGGCCGAGCGCGAAGAGCGTGAACGCCTGGCACGCGAGCAGGCCGAGCGCGAAGAGCGCGAGCGCCTGGCGCGCGAGCAGGCCGAGCGCGAAGAGCGCGAGCGCCTGGCGCGCGAGCAGGCCGAGCGTGAAGAGCGCGAGCGGCTAGCACGCGAGCAGGCCGAGCACAAAGAGCGCGAGCGGCTAGCACGCGAGCAGGCCGAGCGTGAAGAGCGCGACCGCCTGGCGCGCGAGAAAGCCGAACGCGAGGAGCGTGAGCGCCTGGCACGCGAGAAAGCCGAACGCGACGAGCGCGAGCGCCTGGCACGCGAGAAAGCCGAACGCGAGGAGCGTGAGCGCCTGGCACGCGAGCAGGCCGAGCGCGAAGAGCGCGAACGCGAGGCCGCACGCCGAAGCGAGACCATGGCTGTGCCCTTCGTGAGCGAGCCCACCGCCGCGAACCTCTCACCTCACTCCAATCCCCAGCAGGACGAGGAGTCCAGCACTATCGCCGGCGTGACCATCGCCAGCCTTCCCCCGCTTCGCGAACGGTCCGCTACTGTGCAGCGAGAACGGCTCGAGGCAACCCGCGTCCAGCCGGTGGAGCCGGCCGCGCTTCACGTGACACCTGGCCAACCATCGCGTCCAGCAGGTCTCATCGCCGCCGCGATCGCCGCGGTCCTGCTCATCGCGGGTGGTGGTATCGCCTTTTCCACCGGCATGATCGGCGGCGGCACCCCTAGCCTTACCCCCACCCCCGGACAAGTCGCCGCGATCGCCCCAGCCACGGAGCCCACGCCCAGCCGCGCAACGCCCATCAGCACCACCGCCGCGGCCGCTCCGCCCACCGTGATCCCAGCGGCCGTGCCCTCCACGCCGCCCGCGGCCCCCACCACGGCACCGCCCAGCGCTCCCACCACGGCGCCGGCCAGCACTCCGCCAAACCCGCCCGCTACCAGCCCCCCCAGGCCGGTGCTCTCACCCAGGGTCGTAGCCGCCGACGGAGCGGAGATGGTCCTGATCCCGGCCGGCCCGTTCCGAATCGGCAGCGATACCGATCCCTCGGCCATGCCCGCCCACACCCTGGACCTGGCCGCCTTCTACGCGGACGTGTTTGAGGTCACAAACGCCCGCTTCGCCGCGTTTGTCGCGCAGTCAGGCTACGCGCCCAAAGGCGAGTGGCGGAAATTCTTTGACCAGACCCAGTACGACGCTGCCCACTATGATCTGCAGCGCGAGAGCCACCCGGTGGTGAACGTCACCTGGGCAGATGCAGACGCCTACTGCAAGTGGGCAAAGAAGCGTCTGCCGACAGAAGCTGAGTGGGAGAAGGCGGCCCGCGGCGCGGATGGCCGTCGCTGGCCGTGGGGAAATGAGCCCCATCCGGACTTCGCAAACGTGGAGACCAACGATGAGAGCGGACGTGAGCCAGACACCGCGCGGGTCGGCACGTTTGCAAAGGGCGCCGGCCCGTTTGGACTCCAGGACTCCGTTGGCAACGTCTGGGAGTGGACAGCCAGCACGCAAGTCCCGTACCCTCTCAGTCCCGCCACGGCCGCTGAATCCGCCGGCGGCGCCGCTAACAGCCCACGCGTCACCAGGGGGGCGTCGTGGCTGAGCCTGCCAGACAAGTCTGAAGTCACCATTCGGCTCACTGAGCCGCCAACCAAGACCAGCAAGGACCTTGGCTTCCGCTGCGTAGCGGCGGTTGACCCGGTACCAGGGAGGTGATCCAAGCACTCTTCCGCGTCCAGGCGATCAGACACCGTGCGTCTGCGCCACACTCAGCCACGTCAACCTGAAGCACGTATCAATCAGGGGGTAGGAGAACGGATATGTTCAAGCGATTCGCCATCGCGCTGACGGCGCTCGCGGCAGTGGTCACACTCGTGACGCCGGACGCGGCCTTCGCCCGTCAGCACTTCACCACCACCAACGAGCGGCTCCAGGCGTTGAACCAGCGCGCCACGTCCGCGGTAGCGCTGACCGCGCCAGCCGAGATCCAGACGCAGCTACGCGAGATCATCAGCCAGGCTCAGGCCGCCAAGGCCGCGGGCGAGGAAGCGGCCGCCCGCCCCGTGAGCAGCGCTGAGGACAAGTCGGTCATGGCCACCGTTGGCACTGAGATGGATGCCATCGTCGCAAGCGCCAACCGAGCCATGAATCTGACCGGCGCGGACCAGAAGACCGCCCTGACTGACATCCAGACCCGTGCCGACCGGGCCATGAAGGCCGTCCAGGCTCGCATTGCCGCCCAGCAGGCCGCGCCCGCCGCAAGCCCCAGCCCGGGTGTGCTCCCCGCGGCCGGCTCCGCCGCTGACACCACCGGTACCAGCCCCATCCTCTGGCTGCTCGGTGGCGCCGCCATCGTGGCCGGTCTCGGCTTGACCCGCCTGGCTCGCCGCGGGCAGCGCGCGTAACAGCCGCAAGCATCCCGCCAACGCCGGCAGGCGCTGGCAACACCGGGCCGCGGGGCTTCTCCCGCGGCCCTTCCAGCACCCGGGGCCTTGCTATCATGAGACACGCCGCCCTCCGCGTAAGCACCGGCTTCCTGGCGGCGTCGGTCGCGTGTGGCCTGCTCTTGGGCACCCTGCCGGCCGCGCGGGCGCAGAATGCTCCACCACCGCTGACCGGCACCATCGCCGCCCCGCGCAGCAGCGGCTGGGTCTTCATCAACCCGGAGACCGGCGCGGAGCGGTTCGTAGCCGTCAGCCCGCCAACGGGGGTGAGCGGCCACGTCGCGCTCACGGCGGACGGCTCGCGCGTAGCGCTCAGCCGGTTCGCCCGCGAGCCCGGCGAGCGCGTCGGCGGCGCGGACATCCTCATCGTTGGGGCTGCCGGCGGTCAAGGTACCGTGGTAGCCACCCACGGCTCCGACGGGGCCCTCCTGGGGGCGCCGAGCTGGACCCCGGACGGCTACCTCATCCTGTTTGATAGTCAGCCTCCGAACGGTGGTCCTCCCACGTCCCGCGTTGAGTACGTCACAACGGATGGAGCCGCGCGCCGGGAGGTCACGGGTGGTGCCTGGCCCGTTCTTTCCCCCGATTGGCGGACGCTCGCGTTCGTCAGGACCTCCCCAAAGACCGGCGACCTCAATGAGCTTGTAGCCGTGCCAGTGGAGGGCGGCGCGCCGCGAGTCGTCGTGCCCGCGGACCAGTTTGTGCAGATCATCTCGCCGCGCTTCTCGCCGGACGGCCAGACCATCGCCTTCGTTGGCAGCGATACCCGCGGCGAAGCCCGCGACGGAGAGCCGCCGGAGGGGGCACTGGCCATGGGAGTCATGCGCCATGGCCCGCCTGGCGATATCTGGATGGTGCCGCTGGACGGCGGCCCAAGCTGGCGCCGAACGGCGTTCGAGGAGGACGACCCAACCCTGGCCTGGTCACCAGACGGCCAGTGGTTGGCACTGCTCTCCGGCGGCGGCCTATACGTCGTGCACCGGGACGGGCAATTCCCACCCCGCGTGATCGGCCCCGGAGGCTTCGGGGGCATCGATTGGCGGTAGCCGCCTCTGCGGCTACCGTACCCTGGCGGATACAATGCCCCCCGCTCACAGCGCGCCTGCACGGGCGCCGGGCACCGGAGGCAGCCGCATGAACATCATCCCGGCAGCCCGCCAGCGTCAGGCGGTCGCACGGCTCTAGTCTGAGTCGGTAGCCACCCGCCCCGTCGCGCGGACACGCCACGCCGCTCCAACCGGAGCGCGCTGGCTTGCGCGCGTCGCCCAGCCAGGTCTCTGGCCAACCATCGCATACGGCCAGAAGACATCACCACCTGCCTTGACTCGTGCGCGCGTCCCACGACCGCGCCATGGAGCGTCTCTTCATGCCGCCATCTCTCTGGCGAAGTTCTGATTTCCTCAAACTCTGGCTGGGCCAGACCGTGACCGTGTTCGGCACGCTCGTCAGCCAGTTGGCCCTGCCCTTCACCGCCGTGCTCCTCCTCGACGCCACGTCGATGGACATGGGACTGCTACGCGCCGCACGCCTGAGCGGCGGCTTCATCTTCGGTCTCATCGCCGGCGTCTGGGCAGATCGCCTCCGACGGCGTCCCATTCTGGTCTGGACGGACCTGGGCCGCGCCGCCCTGTTGTTGACGATCCCGCTCGCCGCGATGCTGGGCGCTCTGCGCATCGAGCACCTGTTGCTGGTCTCATTCCTGTCCGGCATCTTGACCATCTGGTTCACCGTGGCGTACCGGTCGTACGTCCCCATGGTGATCCCACGCGCCCAGCTTCTGGATGCAAACGGCAAGCTGACCGCCGCCGCCTCCGTGGCCGAGGTCGCCGGTTTCGGCCTCGCCGGCGCCATCGTCCAGGTGCTAAGCGCACCTGTGGCGTTCTTCCTGGACGCCGTCACCTACCTGGTCTCCGCGATCTCCCTCCTGTTGATCCATCGCCCAGAGCCACCACCGGCGCCCTCGGAACAGCGCTCGGGCATCGTCGCGGAGACCATCACCGGCCTGCGCTTTGTGCTGCGCGCGCCGGTACTGCGCGCCCTCCTGGTCGCCACCGCCGCAATCGGCATGTTCACGGAGATGATGGGCGCCGCCTGGCTGATCTACGTCACTCGCGACCTTGAGGTGAATCCGGCCCTCCAGGGTGCCATCTACGCCGTCGGCGGGGTCGGGTCGCTGATCGGAGCCTCGTACGCGGAGCGCGCGGTGGCGCGGTGGGGGTACGCGCGCGTCCTCATTGGCTCGGCCACACTCTGGGCTGTGGGCAGCTTTCTGCTGCCCCTGGCCGGTGGCCCCGGCCTGCTGACCATCATCCTCCTGGTGGCCCAACAGCTCACCGTTGACCCGGGCATGACCGCGTTCGAGATCAGCGAGACCACCATCAAGCAGCAGGCCACGCCCGATGAATTGCTCGGCAGGATGAACGCCTGCTACCAGTTCGTCGGCTGGAGCGCCATGCTTGCCGGAGCCCTGATGGGTGGGTTCCTGGGCGACTCCCTGGGCATGCGGGAGACACTGTTCGTCGGCGCCGGCGGGCTCACGCTCACGCTGGCCTACCTGCTCCTCTCACCCGTCCGCACACTCGAGCGCGCCCCGTCGCGCGCGTGCGGCTTTGCGGACCGTCGGTGAGCACACCCGCCCGAGTGTCCCACTGCGCGGTTGTGGTGGGCGCTCATGCTTGGTTAAGCTCGTCTAGCCAACGTCTAGCCGAATTCACGATGGAGCACTTAGATGACCGCCGCCCCCACTGGCGACAGCGCCCTGCGCGCCAAGCTACTGGAAGTCACCACCGCCACCGCCACCCACCTCATGCAGCTCAAGGGCTACACGCGCTGCTTCATGGAGGGCACCCGTACCCTCCAGACCGGTGTCCGCGTGGTCGGTCGCGCCGTCACCGTCCGGTTCGGCCCGGTCCGCCCAGACCTGGCCATCTCTCAGGAGGAGCGCCAGCAGAAGGAGCCCATGTGGCTCGCCATCGAGTCGCTCCAGTCCGGTGACATGCTGATCATCGACTGCGGCGGAGACGTCAGCGGCGGCACCACCGGCGACATCCTGGCCGCGCGAGTGAAGGCCCGCGGCGCCGTGGGCATCCTGATCGACGGCTCCGTCCGTGACAGCGCGCAGGTCCGCGATCTGGTCCAGATCCCCGTCTGGTGCCGAAGCTGGCACGGCAGCGGCGCCTTCAACACCCTCATCGGGCTGGACTACAACCGCCCCGTCCGCGCCTTCGGCGTCACCGTCAACCCGGGCGACTACATCCTGGCGGACGACGATGGCGCTGTGATCATTCCCCCCGCCCTCGCCGAGGAGATCGCCACGACCGGGTTGGAGACAGAGCGTAAGGAGACCTTCATCCGCCAGCTCGTCCAGAAGGGCGTGCCCGTCTCAGAATGCTATCCCCCAAACGCGTACTGGTACGGCAAGTTTGAGGAGTGGAAGAAGGAGCAAGGCTTCAGCTAACGCCGGTTGGCTCGTTCACTATCGCCGAAGCGCCCTGCCCTCCTCGGCGGGGCGCTTCGGCACTACCATCCCTTCCAGCTCCCATCCGCGTGCCGATACTGGCGGAACAGCATGGGGCGATCGTAGCTCAACCGCTGGAGCGCATCTTCGTGCACGTCCAGCCCAATGCCCGGGCGATCATTTAGTTCGATGAATCCGTCGCGCAGCACCCAGTCGTGGCTTACCCACTCGTCAAATCGCTCGTACCAGGATCTGCTCACCTCCTGGATCAGCAGGTTCTCCACTGCGGCGTCCGCGTGCATCAGCGCGGAGAAGTAGACCGGACCGCTGGCATTGTGCGGCGCCATCAGCATCTGCTGTTGAGCCGCCGCGTGGGCCACCCGGACATACTCCGCAATGCCATAAGCGTGGCCCACGTCCGGCTGCAAGAAGGCGCACGCCCGGCGATCGATCAGCGCCTTGAATTCGGCAAACGTGAAGAGCTTCTCCCCCGTGGCGATCGGCACGGGGCTTCGCCGGCTGATCTCGGCCAGGGCATCCACCGAGCCGACCTTGCAGGGCTCCTCAATGAAGAGCGGCCGTGCATCCGCCACGCTATCAGCGAAGGCCATGGCAAGCTCCGGTACCGGGCTCCCGTGGCAGTCCAGCATGATCTCCACGGAAGGACCCACTTCCTCCCGAACCGCGTGGACCACCGCGCTCGAGTGCGCCAGCGCGGCCCCGTCCATGGGCCACGTTCGCTCCTCCAGCGGATTGCCCTTCAATCCCAGGAATCCGCGCGCCACCGCGTTGACCGCGATCCGCCGCGCCTCATCAACCGAACCAAAGAACAGGCCGCCGTTGTCGTACACCTTGATCCGGTCCCGTCGGCGCCCGCCTAGCAGTTTGTAGACCGGCACGCCCCACGCCTTGCCCGTCAGATCGTGCAGCGCAATGTCTATCGCCGCGATCGCGGACCCAAACACCGGCCCGCCCTTCCACGGCAGACGGTTCTGGATGTCCTCGCAGATCGCGCCGATGTCGGTGGGATCGCGTCCGGTCAGCAGTGGCTCCCACTCACGGAGCGTGGCCGCCACTAGCGGCGAAAGCCACTCGCCAGAACCCTCTCCCCAGCCGCATAGCTCCGTGTCCGTCTCGATCTTGAGCCACAACCAGGTCTTGAATTCGCTAGACAATAGCTCGCCGGTAGCGCCGTCTCGGGCATTCGGCTGGCGAGTGTCGATGTTGAACAAATACGTTCGGATGCCGGTGATCTTCACGCGCGCTCCTTCTCCAGGGCGGGAAACCGCCACACGTCCCTCAGCCCTTCATGCCGCCTGCTGCCAGCCCCTGCACCAGCCAGCGCTGCAGCGTGAGAAACACCAGCACCACTGGCAGCGCCACGAGGACGCAGAACGCAAAGGTCTGGCCTAGTCCAATGGATCCCGGCGTCGGGTCGCTGGCGCTCACCGCCTGCATATAGTTAGGCAGGCCGGCGCCCAGGGGACGCACGCTATCGCTATTCGTGAAAACCATGGCAAACAGGACATCGTTCCAGGCGAGGACGAACGCGAAGAGCGCCACCGTGACGATCGCCGGCGCCGACAGTGGGATGACAACTCGAAACAGCGCCCCAGAAGGGGTGCAGCCGTCCACCAGGGCCGCGTCCTCCAGCTCCGCGGGGAGGCTTGCGAAGTAGGCTCGGAGCAGCCACGTCCCAAACGGGACCGCAAAAGAGCTGTACGTGACGATCAGCCCGGGAAACGTATCCTGCAGACCGAAGAACACGATCACCACGAAGAGCGGCACGATCAGCATCACCCCGGGCACCACGTACGCCAGCAGAAACAGCGGCCCAACGATCCGAGCGAAGCGCGTGCGGAGCCGCGCCAGGCTGTACGCGGCAAGGGTGCTCACCAGGACCGTGATCGCCATCGTCGCACCGCTGACGACAAAGCTATTTCGATACCAGGTGAGGAACTGACCATCCACCACCGCCAGGGCGTAGTTCCTCAGGCTGGGCTCGGTCAGCCCAAAACTGAGCACACCCTGACGGATCGCGCGCTCTGGCTCAAAGGAGGACTTCACCATCCAATACAGCGGCGAGAAATACGCCAGAGCCAGCACGGTCAAGATTCCCAGGCGCAACGCGAAAGCGCGCTGGCCGCGCGTCGACAGCGGTCGCCGGCGGGCAATGCTGACGCTCACCGCGCTGCCACCGTCACGCCGCGGACTCCTGTCGCCGCAGGGTCATGAACCAGTAGATCATCGCTCCCAGAAAGAGGAGCATGATCACCGTGATCGTGGCGGCCCGTCCGATCTGGTGGGTGACGAATGCGCGGTTGAACACCTCCACGGCGAGCACCCTTGTGGAGTTCTGGGGCCCGCCCGCGGTCAATAGCCACACCATCTCAAACCCGTTGAAGGTCGAGATCACCTTGAGCACCACGATCAACTGGATCACCAGGGTAAGGTTCGGCAGCGTCACGTAGACAAACTCCTGCCATGCCGAGGCACCATCGATCCGCGCGGCCTCCCCAAGCTCCCGGGGGATGCTCTGCAGGCCCGCGAGGAGCGTGAGCACCACGAAGGGCAAGCCCTTCCACACTACGACGAGCGCCACAAAGATCAGCGCTGTGCTCGTGGAGCCCAGCCAGTCGAAGACCACGTTGCTCTGGCTAATTCCTAGCGACTGCTGGACCGTGCTCAGCGACACGTTGAGGAGGCCGAAGCGCGGGCTGAGGTACGCGCGGAACAGGAACGCCACCACTACGGTCGGGATCGCCCACGGCAAAATGAAGACCCCACGGAAGATCCCAATCCCGCGAAACGTCTCCACCAGCAGCAGGGCAACGGCCATGCCGATGACCAGCTCCAACACCACGGTGAGCCCGGTCAGCACAGCCGTGTTGCGGAGGCTGGTCCAGAAGAGCTCGTAGTCCCACAGCCAGCCATAGTTGAGCAGGCCCACGAATCGCACGCCGCGCTCAGGCTCCAACAGGTTGTAGTCGGTGAAGCTCAGCAGTACCGCTCGCGCGATGGGATACGCGAAGACCAATGCCAGCAATGCGCAGCCCGGAACCAGGAGCGCCACCGACAAGAAACGCCGCGAGTTCCTCGCCTGATCGAACCATCGCGCTTGCCAGGCAGACCCTAGCCCGGCAGGACGAACCGGCCCGGCCTCGGCGGCCACGCCGGGCCGGGCAACGTTCAGGCGACGCACGTCACGACCCTATACCGCGGTTCAGATCGCTAGAGCTTCTTGATCTGGTCTTCGCCCCATTTCAGCGCGGCTTCCGCGTTGGTCTCCACGACCTTCTGGAGCAGGTTTGACCAAAAATTGACGCCGTCCAGCTCGCGCGCAACCGGATTCGGACCGTAATCCTGGCCAGGCACCGTGCCAATGGACAACGCATCCAGCCCCAGCATTGCGATCTTGTGGGCAACGGGCGGTATGGCTTTCTTGAAATCCTCGCTCTGCGCGACGGATCGCCGCACCGGTTGATGGCCCAGATCAGTGCCCGGAAAGATCCGGGTGTACACAGGCGGGGAGAAGTACCACAGAACGAACTCCTGGGCCTTCTCCACTTCCTTGGTACCGGCGCCCAGCATGAATGAGTAGCAGCCCAGGTACGCCCCGCGCTTGGGATCCGCTCCCGCGGCCTGCGGTATGAGCTGCCAGTCCAGCTTCTCCACAAGCTCCGGTTTGCTCTTGACGATGGCGTTGATCGGCGTGGGGCTGCCGTAGATGAACGGTAACTGGCCATCCTGGAACAGCGTGAACAGGTCACCCTGGATAGCGTTGACGAACCCGGGTGCGAAGTACGGCTTAAGCGCAACCAGTCGCTCCATGGCGGCCAGGTTGTTCTTGTTCGTGATGGCGACCTTGTTCTGCTCGTCGAAGACGAAGCCGCCGTGCGGTCCCACGGTGTTCTGCCACATGTGGTCGGCGTGGCGCTGATTGAAGTACGCCGGAAACCCGTAACGGTCCTTGCCATCCGGGCTCTTGGTCCCGTGGAACGCGGCGGCTGCCTTCTGGATGTCGTCCCAGCTCTTGACCTCCATCCCCTTCTCCGCAAGCACGTCCTTACGCTTCCACAGGATGTGCGAGTACCCCATGAAAGGCACGCCGCCAAGCTTGCCCTCGTTGGTCCACATCCGCAACACGTTCGGGGGGAAATCGTCCCGGCCTAGCTTGTTGACGAGGTCCGTCACATCGCGAACCGCGCCAGCTTTGAGCCAGCCGATGGGTAGATGCATAAACGCCGAGTCGACCATGTCTGGGAGCGTCTTGGCGGCAAGCGCGGCTGTGACCTTGGCGTCCTGCTGGGCCGTGTCGACGAAGGTCACCTCGATCCGCGCATTCGCCTTGGACTCGAACTCCGGGAACAGCTGTTCGCGGCCCTGCATCCGTACCTTGGTATCCAGGAAGCTCCAGTAGGTAATGGTGGATGGAGCTTTGGCTGCGGCCGGCGCAGCGGGTGCGGCCGCCGCCGCGGGGGCGCTGGTCGGCGCCGGCGCGGCTGGGTTCTGGGGTGGGGCGGACGGAGCCGCGCTCGACTTCTCGGCCGGCGCGGGAGCCCCAGCCGGGCCGCCGCACGCGGCGAGCGCCGTCGCCGCCGCCGATGCGCTCAAGAGTCCCAGCAGCCTTCGACGGGATGACGACGTCGCACGGCGATGTGCGTCCATGTCCTGATCCTTCCTCCGAGCTCGGCCCCAAGCCCGGACCTTTCACGTGGCACCGACGATCGATGGGTCGCGTTGGAATCGCGCAACACCTGCGTGGAGTCGCGGAATTCACAGCGGTGCGCCCACTCAAGTATTCGGACGGCGCTGCCGGCTGTCAAACGCGCGGATGCAAGCGGAAGCGCCAGAGCGAGATCGAGCGGCGCGGCTCCGGTCCTAACGAGCCGGTGGCCGCCGCCCCGGCGTCGCGGACCCGGTCGGGCCGTCCGGCCTTTCCAGTGGCGCGGCAGTTCCCGTTGGCCCAGGGTTCGGCCCGCCGCGCGACAACAGAGACACCAAGTCGGTCCGCGACGACGCGTTGTTGCCTATCACGGGGTCCGACAGCCCCGCGGCCGCACTGACCGTAGCGGTCACCGTGAGCTGCCCCACGCTGTTGGTCGCCACGGTGCCAGTCAACCGAAGACGCACCGTGCCGCCCGCTGGCACGCTCACCAACGCACCCAGACCAGGTCCTGAGACACTGCACGATCCGCGCTGGCCCCTCTCGCACGCAAGCACCGGACTCGTCAAGGCCGCCGTCGCGCTGACCGTCAGCATCACACCGGTCGCATCGAGCGGTCCGCCGTTCTTCACGGTCACGGTATGGGTAACCACACCTCCCTGTCCCACCGTAGACGGCACATCCGCGAGGCTCACAACCACGTCGGTGTAGTTCGCCTCGACCGCGCCGACGTCGCACACCCCGTGAAACGGCCGCGCGACGCCCCGCTGATCCACCGCCGGGCACAGGGGGACGGAGGCTTCGTCCACTCCCGAGCCAACACCGAACGGCAGATGTGTTGACGTGAATCCTCCGTTGTCCGCCAGATCGCCAAGCACGACAGGCTTGTCAACTGAAAACCCTGGACCGCAATAGCTGAAGAGCGCACCGAAATAGGCGTCCTGAACGTTGTTGGTGCTCGAGGCGTCAAGCGGCGCTCCCCAACACCCTCCGCCTTGCCACGGGCCGGGCAGCGCGACGATGGAATTCCGCATGACCACCGTACCGCTCTCGATGAAGAGGCCTCCTCCGTAAGTAGCGGAGTTTCGAGCGATCGTCGCGTTGGTCACCGTAGCGAGCCCGCTGAGATACATCCCGCCTCCCGCGGCAATCGCCACGTTCCCGCTCAGTGTCGAGTTCGTCACGGTAAGCGCATTTGATGAGCTGAGGGCGCCTCCGAAGTTAGCCGTATTCCCCGAGAGCGTCACGCGATCCAGATTCAGCGTACCGGCGTTGTAGATGCCCCCACCCCACGAGACGGTCACGACGTTGTCCGCGACAGTCGCGTCCACCAGGACAACGAGTCCATCGCTCCGTATCCCCCCACCCGCCTGGCCCGTGAGTTTGCCGCCGGTGATGCTCAACTTGGAGGCGCGCAGGGCCCCACCCAGGCTCACGTCGAACACACGATCCGCGACCGTCTGACGGATCGTCACGGGCACGCCCGAGTCGTTCACCAGCGTCACGTCGCTCAACACATCCAGATCACCGGTGGCGGAGGCGTCTTCCAACCCGCCCGGGATGGTGAGTTGGTACGTGCCCGGCAGCGTCAGCCGGATCGTGTTCGCCCCGCCCGCGGCGTTCGCCGCGATAACCGCCTCACGTAGCGAGCAGTCCGTATTGCAGGCGCCATCGGCGGAATCCGTGAGCTTCGTGACGTTGAACGCCGCGGCATCCGCGTTCACGGTCGTCAACAGCAGGGCCGCGCAGGCCAGCGCCAGGCTACCCAGGAGCCGGTCATGAAATCTCATCGCTCCCCCGGATCCAGAGAACGGCACGGCGGCGCTCACCGCGTGGGCAGCTACCGCAGCCCGCCCGAATTATCGGGTTTGCGCGGTCATCGCCCAAAACTCGGCGAAGCGGGGCAGCAGCGATTCCGCGCCGTACAACTGCCGGACATGCTCCGACGCTCGCGCGCCCATCGCGATCGCGCGCCCCTGATCGTCCAGTAGCTCCAGCGCCCGCCTCGCCATCCCCTCCGCGTCGCCGACGGGCAGGATGAAGCCGGTCTCGTCCTCCGTCACCGTGTCCGCCGCGCCGCTCACGTCGTTGGTGATCACCGGTCTGCCGGCCGCGCCCGCCTCCGCCAGCACCCGCGAGTTCCCCTCGTACACCGTCGAGGCCAGCACCACGTCGCACGCCGCGTAGTACCGCGGCACGTCCGGGTACACCACCGTGCCCACGAACGTCACACGGTCGGCTATGCCCAGGCCCGCCGCCAGCGCCTCCGCCGACGCACGCTCTGGCCCGTCGCCCGCCACCACCAGCCGCACGTCGTCCCGCGCCACGCGGATCGCCGCCATGGCACGCAGCAGCGTCGGCAAGTCCTTCTGAAGCACCAGCCTACCCATGAACAGCAGCAGGTGGCGGCAGCCTCCCAGCAAACGCTCGCGCAGATCGCTGGCCTCGATCCCGCCGAACCGCTCGAAGTCGCTGATCCAGCCGATGTTCCACACTCGCTCCGGCGTGACCCCCAGCCGGATCAGCTTGGCCCGCTCGCGCTCGCTCACCACCCGCACCGAGTCCGCCGAGCGCACCAGCCGCTTCGCCAGCGCGTTCAGTAGCGGGTTGACTCGGCGCTCTCGCAGCCAGTGCGGGCTGTCGATCATGTCGCCGGCGATCTGGACGGACAGCGGGATACCGTACCGCCGACGCAGCAGGTAGCCGGCCAGCCCGCACAGCATGGGATCCTCGGTGGAGACCAGGTCGAACCGCGTCGCGCGCTGCAATCTGCTCCCCACTCGGTACGCGTCAAGCGGGAACGCCACCCGCGACCGCGAGCCGCTGGGGTGCACCGTGAATCCCGCACCGTGATGGATCGGCGCCGACGATCCGCTGAGCGATCGCACCACCATGTGGTAGTCACGCAAAATGGAGGCGTACCGTAGCTGGCGCTGGTGTGCGTCGCCGAACGCGTCATCCCGTGGGCGCAAAAGCGCCGGATCCGTCCCGATCGCGAGCAGCCTCAGGTTGCTGGACGCCAGAGTCACCGACTATCTCGCGAGGCCGGCGGGGTATACTGGTGAAACGTGCAGCACATTTGTTCGGCGCCCGCACCCTCCGCCCGCTCGGCCAGCGGATTGTAGAGCACGGAGCGCGCCGTGACCCTGGATCTGCTGCGCGTGGGACCCCAGGTGCGCCGCATGGGCGCCACCCTCCGCACCCGCGCCGGCTGGTATGAGCAGCGCGTATGGCTGGCCCGCCGGACGCTGTCCGACCAGGCCGGCAACTGGCAGCACCTCGCGGAGCTCGCCCGAACCGCCCGCGGCCGCCGCCTGGCCACGCCCCTGGAGCGGCTGGACGCCACGTATCCGCTCCCGCCCATCCCATCCGCCTTCCGCGTCATCGCCACGGACGGCTCCCAGATCGAGCCAGACCGCCATGGCGTGGCAGACTTCTACCTCATCAACATCGGCAAGGTGGTCATCGACTACGGCGTCCGCCCAGCCGCCGCGCTGAGCAGCGAGCCCACCCTCTATTTTGACCGCGAGGACCTCTACATCCAGCACGGCGATCGCCGCATCACCGTGACCGACCACCACCTCAGTGCGAAACGCTCACAGCTCGAGCTCCAGGCCGCCGGAACGCTCGCCGCCGACCCCGGCGAAGAGCCCCGACCCACCGTCGTCCTGGCGGATGGCACACTCCTCATGATCCTGCCGGAGGACCGCCCGGAGGACATCTTCCGCGAGAACTTGCTCCGACCATACGTCCGGGAGATGGGCCGGCTCGGCCAGGCCGGCGTGCCCCTGGCCAGCTACGTCAGCCGGCCCCGCGCCACCGAGGTCTCCGCGCTCCTCCGCGAGGCCACCTGCAAAGGACTCGTCGAACGTTGTGACACCTGCTTCGGCAGCGGCGAAGGTGTCTGCGGCCTGGACGCGCTGCCAGACCGCGAGCTGTTCCGCGCCCTCGCACCCGGCGAACGGTCTGCCCTCTTCTCCATGACCCTCTCCTCGCCGCTGCTAGACTACTACCAGCCCGAGGGAATCGATCAGGTGCCGCGCTTCTTCTATGTAAACGTCGGCAGCGAGATCGCCCGGGTCGAGCTCAGCGCCTGGGTCGCGGCCGACTCCGCCCGCATTGACCTGGTCCACTCGGTGATCGTAGACCAGTGCCGGCGCGGCCAGGGCTACCCCGTCACCATCGCCCGAGCGCACGAGCAGGCGGTTGTCACCGGGCAGGACCGAGCCGCTTTCAGGCGGATGCTGGAGGAGACGCTGGTCCGCGAGGGCGTGCCCGGCAGAACCTCCGAGAAGCAGCTCAGCAAGGACCGCAAGGCCGTATGACCAACCCCATCGGCGAGATCGTCCAGTCCTCCATCACGGAGTTCGCCGCCCAGACCCTCCGTTTCGGCGAATCGCCGCCGTTCGGCAGCTTCGTCAAGGTCGTCGATGGGCCCGGCACCGTCTACGGCGTGGTCTACGCCGTGGAGTCTGGCAGCCTGGATCCCGGCGGCCGGCCCATCGTGCGCGGTCGCGACGGCCTGCGCGATCAGGCCATTTACGAGGAAAACCCAGACCTCGAGCTGGTGCTGCGCACCGAGCTTCGTGCCCTCTCCATGGCCCACGACGTCAATGGCACCCTCCGGGTGGCCGCGCCCCCGCACCCGCCGCGCCTGCACTGGTCCGTGTACGCCTGCGACGCCGCGGAGACGGTCCGCGTCACGGAATCGCTGGAGTACCTGCGGGTCCTCCTGGCCGCGCAAGACGCGCCCGTGGACTCGCTGCTCACGGCCAGCATCCGCGCCGCGTGCGCCGCTCGCGACGGCGATCTGGACTTTGCCCGCCGTGCCGCCCGCGACCTCGCCGTGCTCATGAAACGCGACTATCAGCGATTGACGGCGATCGCCCGGGCACTGGTGGACTAGGCCATGCCAGATCACGAAGAGCGTCTGGGACTCGTCGTCGGTGGCTCCCTCGTGGAGGGCCTGCGCATCCGGTTGGACGAGGCCGCTTCCGTAGAGGACATCCGCGTGGGTCACTTCCTCCGCGTGGCCGGCGAGAAGCACGACTTCTTCTGCCTGGTCAAGGATGTCCGGCTGGACGCCACCTCCGACGACGTGGCCGCCGACCCACCCTCGCCGGACGAGGGCTTCCTCCGCGCTGTGCTCCTCGGCACCAGCGCCTACGGCACGCTGGAGGCCCAACCGATGCTCATGCTCAGCCGCGAGAACGCCGGCGCCGAGGGCGAGGAGGCCGGCCCACTGCCCGTGAAGACCGTCCCATCGCATTTCTCGCCCGTGTTCTCCGCGGACGAGTCAGACTTCACCCGGGTCTTCGGCGAGGAGGCCGCCGACCGCTTCCTCATCGGAGCCCCGCAAGACATGGACGCGCCGGTCCGGCTAGACCTGAGGAGGTTTGTGGAGAGGTCAAACGGCGTCTTCGGCAAGTCCGGTACGGGCAAGAGCTTCCTCACCCGTCTCCTGCTCTGCGGCGTGATCAAGAGCAACGTCGCCACCAACCTGGTGTTCGACATGCACAGCGAATACGGCTGGTCCAGCCAGAGCGAGAGCGGCTCCATGGTCAAGGGGCTCCGCCAGCTCTTCAGCAGCAACCAGGTGGCCACGTACACCTTGGACTGGGACTCCGCCCGTGATCGGCCCGTGAAGCCGGACGGCCAGATCCGGATCGGCCTGAACGAGATCGACATCGAGGACATCGCCCTGCTCCAAAACGAGCTCCGGCTCAACCCCACGGCCGTCGAATCGGCCAGCCTCTGCGAGGACCGCTTCAAGGACCGCTGGATCGCTGAGCTGACTGACGACGACACCAACGTGAAGGAGCTAGCGGACGATATCGGCGCCAACTCCGCCTCGCTCGGCGCGCTCCGCAACAAGCTTCGCGCCCACATCACCCGCCTCAAGTTCATCCAGACCCACGTGTCCATGAAGGACTCCGGCCTGGAGCTGCTCATCGCGGACCTCGAGCGCGGCCGCCACGTCGTCCTCGAGTTCGGCCAGCACCGCACCCTCATTGCCTACATGCTGGCCGCCAATGTGATCACGCGCCGCATCTATCAACGCTGGACCACACGTGTGGAGGAGCACAAGCAGAGCGGCGGCAAGCGGCCCGCCCCAACCCAGCTCATGATCACCATTGAGGAGGCCCACCGCTTTCTCAACCCCGGCGTGTCAGAGCAGACCATCTTTGGGACCATCGCCCGCGAGCTGCGAAAGTACAACGTCACCCTCCTGGTGGTGGACCAGCGGCCGTCCGGCATCGATGATGAGGTGCTCTCCCAGATCGGCACCCGCATCACCTGCGCCCTGAACGACGACAAGGACATCGAGGCCGTCCTGGCCGGCGTGAGCGGCGCCAGCCAGCTCCGCTCCATCCTGGCCCGCCTGGACACCCGCCAGGAGGCCATGATCATGGGCCACGCCGTCCCCATGCCCATGCCCATCCGGACCCGCTCCTACGACGAGGCGTTCTACGCCACCCTGGGCCCCTGGGGCGACGATCCCGTGTTCGTCGCCGAGAAGAGCCGCGAGTACGACGAGCTGTTCCCGCCCGATGAGAGCTGAGCCATCACGGAGCGTGCCTCTATGAACGACCTGATTTGGATGACCGACGAGCAACGAACGGGGCGGCCCTTCAGTGGGCCCGAGAAAGTCGTGCTCGCCGGCTTCATGGACTTCCAGCGAGACACGCTGATCTGGAAAGTGAGCGGACTCACGGACGACCAGGCCAGCCGCGCCTTCCCGCCCAGCGGGATGACGCTGGCTGGCCTGGTCAAACACTGCGCCTACGTGGAACGCTGGTGGTTCCAGCGGGTGTTCGACAATCGCGATGTCTGGATCCTCTGGTTGGACGGCGACGAATCACTGGAGTGGAAGCTGGCGCCCGGTGAGACGCTGGCGGACGTCGTGGCGCTGTACCGTCAAGAGATCGCAATCTCGCGCGAGATCGTGGCCGCGCACGATCTGGGGGAGCACGCCCGCTTCCCCGCCCGCGCCCAGCACAGCCTGCGCCGGATCCTCATCCACATGATCGAGGAGACGGCTCGCCACAACGGCCACGCCGACCTCATGCGCGAGCAGGTGGATGGCCAGACCGGCGAATAATCCACCGCCTGCCACGCGCCACGCCTGAGAGACGCCCGTGATCAAGCTCCTCCACATTGCGGACATCCACATCGGGATGGAGAACTACGGCCGGATTGACCCCGCCACCGGTTCCTCCACCCGCCTCAAGGACTTCCTGGACACCCTGGACGAGGCGGTAGACCGCGCCATCGCCGAGCCCGTGGACGCCGTGGTCGTGGCCGGTGACATCTACAAGTCCCGCGACCCCTCGCCCACCCACCAGCGCGAATTCGCCCGCCGCGTGCTCAAGCTCTCCCGCGCCGGGATCCAGGTTGTGATCGTCGCCGGTAACCACGACATCCCGCTGGCCGAAGGCCGCGCGACCTCCGTGGACATCTTCTCGGTCCTGGACCTGCCCAACGTCACCGTCACCCGCCGGCTTGATACCCACCGCGTGGAGACCCGCGGCGGTCCGCTCCAGATCGTGGCGCTGCCGTGGCTCACCCGCGGGGTGTTCCTGAAACGCGAGGACTACCGAAACATCTCGATCGAGGAGCTGCTCCACAAGATGGGAGAGATGGCGGACGCCCGCCTTACCGACCTCTGCTCTCAGCTCGACCCCTCGGTACCCGCCGTGCTCGTCGGCCACGCCCACGTCCACGGCGCGCGCGTCGGCGCCGAGCGCATGCTGACCCTCGGTAGCGATCCTGTCTTCAATCTCACCATGCTGGACCGGCCCAACATCGACTACGTAGCCCTCGGCCACATCCACAAACACCAGCCGCTCCACACCGGCAGCACCCCCGTCGTCTATTCCGGCAGCATCAACCGCGTCGACTTCAGCGAGGAGCGCGAGGATAAAGGCTTCGTTCTCGTTGAGGTCCAGCGCGGCTCCGCCAACTGGGAGTTCGTCCCTGTCAAGGCTCGGCCGTTCATCACCATCCGGGCCGAGCCGGAGACAGACAACCCTACGGGCGAAGTGCTCAAGGCCATCGAGAAGCGCGCAACCGATGTTCCCGAAAGCGTCATCCGTCTCCAGCTCGTGGGTCCGCGCTCACGCCTCCAGACTGTGGACGAGCGAGAGGTCCGCCGCGCCCTGGCCGAGGCCGAGTTCGTGGTGCCCTTCCAGCGCGAGTACACGGACACCGCCCGCGTCCCGCTGCTCGGGAACACCGTGGAGGGCCGCACGCCCCTCCAGCTCCTGGAGACCTTTCTGGAGCGCAAGGGTGAGCTCCCCGCGGACCGCCGCGCCGCGCTCCTGGCAAAGGCCAACGAGCTGATGACCCGCGACCCCGCCGAGGCTTGAGCCGTGATCCCCGTCCGCCTCCAGCTCCGCAACTTCATGTCCTACGGCGAGATCCACGACCCGCTGGAGCTCGAGGGCATTCACGTGGCCGTCCTCTCCGGCGAAAACGGCGCCGGCAAGTCCACCCTGATCGATGCGATCACCTGGGTCCTCTGGGGCCAGAGCCGGGCCCGCACCACGGACGACCTCATCCACACCGGTGCCACGGAGATGGAGGTGGACTTCGAATTCAGGCTTGCGGACAACACCTACCGCGTCATCCGCAAGCGCACGGTCGCTCGCAGCAGCGCCACGCTGCTCGACCTCAGTGTCAGGGACGGAGACTCCTTCCGATCGATCAGCGGCAACACCATCCGCGATACCGAGGCCAAGATCGAGCATCTCCTCCGCATGAGCTACAGCACATTCACCAGCTCGTCGCTCATCCTCCAGGGCCGCGCCGACTCCTTCACGCGCGCCACACCCGCCGAGCGCAAGCAGGTCCTGGCCGACATCCTTGAGCTGGACGAGTACGATCGACTCCAGGAGCGCGCCCGTCGCGAGGCGCAGGCCCGCGAGGCTCGCCAGCGCGAGCTTGAGCAGCAGATCCGCGAGGCCGAGTCCGAGCTCGACCGCCGCGAAGAGTTCCGCGATGCGCACCGCGCCCACGAGCAGCAGATCCGCGAGCTCGACGTGTTGATCCAGCACACTGAGTCAGAGCTGGTGCCCGTCCAGAGCCAGATCGCCACATTGGAGGCCGTGGAGCGTGACCTGAGTGGTCTGGCGGATCAGGTCCAGGGCACTCGAAGCACCTGCGACCGACTCGAACGCTCCATCCGCGACGCCGCCACCGCCCTCGGATCCATGAAGACCACGCTCGATCGGGCAGACCAGGTGGAGGCAGACTACGCGCGCCTCCGCGCAGCCCGCGAGGCTGACCAGGCGCTCAACCTGAAACGCGATACGTACACGACCGCCCGGACCGAGCTGGCAACGGCAGAGGCAGCGATCGAATCACGCCGCGGCCTCGCAACGGCCGAGCTCGCGGCTCTCCAGGAGCGAGCAGCACGAGCGCGCGCTCAAGCCACCGAGCTATCCGCCCACACCGCCGCTGTGGAGCGCGCCCGCGCTACGTTAGCGGACCTCGCTCGGCTCCAGGAGCGCAAGTCCCAGCTAGAACGCCGTGTCTCCGGCCTCCGTGAGCAGATGGCCGAGCTCCGCGGCAGCAACGAGCGCCTGCGTGGCGAGATGCAATCCCTCCGCGGCCGCATTGACGTGCTCGAATCCAACGCCATCTGCCCCATCTGCCGAAGCGAGCTAGACGACGACGGCCGCGCCGCGCTGGTGCAGCAATACACAGCCGAAGGTCTGGCCCAGAAAGCCACGTTCCAGGACAACGCCCGCCGCGCCACCGAGCTAGAGGGCCAGACCAGCCAGCTCCAGGCAGATCTCAGCCGAATCGCCGTGGAGATCGAGCAGAGCGCCGGCGCTGAGCGCGCCCTGGCTGGTGCCGAGCAGTCGTTGGCGGCCGCCCGCGCCGCCCAGGAAGAGCTGGCCACCATCGATCCGCAGATTGCTGCCCGCCAGCGGGTGCTGGAGACCGGCGAGCTGATAGCAGCCGAGCAGGCAGAAACAGATCGGATCCGTGCCCGCATCACAGCGCTGGACTACGACGAACGCACGCATCGAGAAGTCCGCGCCCAGATGCAATCGCTGGCCTACGCCGAGGAACAGGAGCGTGAGCTTCAGCGCACGCGCCAGGCCATGGCCCACCGGCAGGAGTCCGTGGAGCGCGACCGCACCGCGCTCATGGAATGGCAGGCCAAGCTCCAGGCCGATTCGGCGCGGTTGGATCTCCTGCGTACCCAGATCGCAGAGCTTCCCGAAGTGCGCCGACGCGCACAGCGTCTCGCCGAATCGCTGGCCGAGCACCGCCAGAATCACGGCCTGGCCAACCGCCGCCTGGGCGAGGCCCGGCAGCGCCTTGCCTACCTGGATCAGCTCGAGCGGCAGACGGACGAACGGCGGGTGGTCATGAAGGCCACCGTCAGCGAACGATCGCTCTACACCGAGCTTGCCACGGCCTTCGGCAAGAACGGTATCCAGGCCATGCTGATTGAGACGGCCATTCCCGACATCCAGGACGAGGCTAACCGTCTCCTTGGGATCATGACGCAGGGCCGCATGCACGTCGCCATGCAGACCCAGCGCAGCCGCCGAGGATCGGACGGTACCATAGAGACGCTTGACATCGTTATCCACGACGAGCTTGGAGATCGCCCCTACGAGATGTACTCCGGGGGCGAGGCGTTCCGGGTCAATTTCGCCATCCGGATCGCGCTCTCGCGGCTGCTGGCTCGACGAGCCGGCGCCCGGCTTCAAACGTTAGTTATCGATGAAGGCTTCGGCAGCCAGGACGAGGAAGGCCGCGAGCGCCTGGTGGAAGCAATCCAGGGAGTGGCCGATGAATTCGAGAAGATCCTGGTAATAACCCACCTGGACGACCTGAAAGATCGATTCCCCGTGCGGATCGACGTGCGCAAGACGGCCCTGGGCTCCGTGTTCGAGGTCCAGTGGCTCGGCTAGCATTTCCAGTGTCGTCACGGAGACTGTGATTGTTCTGTAACACCACACCGGCCGCGACGGGCGGCCACACCACCTACCCTTTGAATCTGTCCGCCCCGCGAGCGCGGGATCAACGAGCCCCAGGGTTCGCGGAGCTTTCAAACATGTTGCACACAACTCGCGTCCGCACACGGTCCACCGCGGCCGTCTCGGGCGAGCGGTTCCACGCATGCGCGTGGCAGCCAGATGGGTCTGCGTACGGTCGCGCGCTCCCGGTTGGGAGCGGGCGCTGATGCTTGTTGGGAAGAAACAGGGTGCTCGGCCACCCGTCTCGCCACCTCGACTGACCCCCCTTTCTCTTCTGCTAGCCCTCGCCATTGCACTTGCCAGCGTCGCGCCGGCCAGCGCCGCCGGACCAGCCACTGTCGCCGTTACCGTCCTCCAGGAGGCCCCCGCCGATACGCCCGTGGGGCGAGGAGATGGAGACGACGATCAGTCCGAGGCGGAGGGCACTCAGTCAGCGGAAGAGACCGCTCCAGAGACCGAGACCCCTGGCCCGGTCCCTCCGCCCCAGGTGCCCGCCCCCCGCGCCCCGGTGGCGGCCCCACCAGGGCCCGCGGAGGCCCCGCCTCTCGCCACGCCGGCACCCCAGCCTGCGCCAGGTCCGGCCATCGCCGCCGGCCAGTACACCGTCAAGCAGGGGGACACCCTCGTCTCCATTGCCCGCCGCGCCGGCATCACTCCAGACGCCGTGCTCTGGGCCAACAAGCTCACGGATCCCAACCTGATCAAGGTGGGCCAGAATCTGAACATCCCGTCCGTCTCGGGCAAGCTCCACATCGTGGCGGATGGCGAGAGCATCAGCTCCATCGCCAAGACCTACGGCGTCCAGGCGTCAGCGGTCGCCTCCACCAACGACCTTACGACGGAGTCCGCGCTCGCCCCATACCAGCGCCTGCTCATCCCGGGCGTCACGAGCGCGGCGTTGCCCGGTGCCGGAACGGGTGGACCGTCGGCGGCGCCTAGCCAGGCACCGGGTCTGGGTCCGGCCTTCGCGCCCGCCACCAAGCCCCAGCCCATCGCGGGATCCTCGCCCCCGCCGCTCACGTCGGCCTCCTCGAGCTCGCTGCGGCCCTCGAGCACAACGGCTGGGGCAACCACGGTCACGACAGTCCGCGTACCTGTGATGCAGTGGCCGCTCCAGCGCAATCCCCCGCTTTCTACCATCACCACACGGTTCAACCCGTCGCATCGCGGTATCGACTTCTCATCCCCCACCGGCACCCCCATCAAAGCCATGCTCAGCGGGACCGTGAAGCTGGCCGAGCGCGGCGGCACCGCATACGGGATGCGCGTCATACTGGACCACGGTGACGGCATCACCACGGTCTACGGCCACCTTAGCTCCATGTCCGTGGCCGTGGGAGACCGCGTTCAGATGGGCCAGAAGATCGGCGAGGTCGGGTCGACCGGCGTCTCCACCGGCCCGCACCTGCACTTCGAGGTGCGAGTCAACAACGTCCCGATCAATCCCGAGCTCGTACTCCCCAAGCTCCCCACGCTTTAGGGTATCGTCCGCCGGGTGACTCACCCGGCGCCAGTTCCAGACGTGCGCCAACGCTGGCGCGTGCTCGGCACCGCCGCGCTGGGATTCATGGCCGCGCAGGGCTTCGGCAGATTCGGCTTCGCCCTGATCCTCCCCTCGATGCGGGACGGCCTGGCTCTGACCAACGGGGATATGGGCCTGATCGCCGGAGCCGGACTGGGCGCGTATCTTCTGACGGCCGCCCCGGCCGGTGCCGTCGCCGCGCGATTCGGCCGGCGGTGGCTGGTAAGCGCAGGCCTCGTTCTAACGGCGGCAGGGCTCGCTGTGACGGGCGCCGCCGACGGGCTAGGCGCCGCGCTCCTCGGCCAATGCCTGGCCGGCCTCGCCGCCCCCCTCGCCGTGATCCCGCTATTGTCAGCCGGCCCGTCCTGGTTCCCATCCGTCTGGCGCGGTCGCGCGACCGGCCTGGTCGTCGCCGGCGGTGGTGTGGGTATCCTGTGTACCGGGTTTCTCGCGCCGCTGCTGATGTCACTGGGCGGTGCCCAGGGCTGGCGTACCGCCTGGTGGGGACTAGCCAGCCTGATCTTCGCGATAGCCGCTGTGTGCGCCGCGTTGCTGCGTGACCCGCCGACCGTCGAGACTTCGGCCCGGGGCCTCGGCATCCAATCCGTCTACCGCCATACGGCCGTCTGGCGCATCAGCCTCGCCTTCGGCCTCTACGGTGTCTCCTACATCAACTACGGCACCTTCTTCGCCGCGCAGCTTACCGCCCGCGGCGTTGCTCCCACGACCAGTGGCCAACTTTGGTCGCTCGTCGGCCTGTTCGGCATCAGCAGTGGATTCGTGGGCGGTATTCTGGCAGATCGGATCGGCCCCGCTACCGCGCTGCTCGTCATGTTCGCCGGCCAGGCCACCGCGCTCGCCGCGCTCGCACTTGGCGACAGCATGTCCTGGTTCGCCGCGTCTGCCGTGCTGTACGGCCTCTCCATGTGGGGCTTCCCATCCGCCGTCAGCAAGGCCTGCGCGGAAGAGGTTGGGCCGCGCCTCGCCACGGCAGCCCTGGGTCTGGCGGGCCTCATGTTCGGCGTCGGCCAGGCCGCCGGGCCGGCCGTCGGCGGCTGGGCCACAGATTCTCTCACCACGCTCTGGCCGGGTGCCGCGCTCGCGCCGGCCCTGCTGTTCGGTTCATTGGCGGCGCTCGCCGGCATGATCGTAGCCCAGACGATCCGGCGCCCCGCCCGGCCCCACTAATTGCGAGAGTAGAATCGTCACCGGGCCGCATCCCCAAGACATGCCCACCGGACTGCTGCACCATGCCACCTGAATCCACCCCCTGGCTCCTCTCGCGTCGCCACGCGATCGGATTGGCCGCCGGCGCAATCGCGACCGGGCTTGCGCGGCCCGGCTGGGCGCAGACGTCGGACACTCCCTCGGCGGATCGCTTCCCTGCGCTCACCCTCCAGATCGGCTCGCCTCCACCAGGCGCGCCGCCGGCCTTCGACCTGCGCCAAGACTTCGGCGCCGCCGGTGACGGCTCCGCCGACGACGGCATAGCCTTGCGCCAGCTTGCCGCGGCCGTCAACTCCGGCCAGGTTCCCGCCAACTCCCTGGTCAGGATCCCCGCCGGCCAATACCGCGTGCTAGGCAACGAGACCATCGTGTTTCGTCGGCCCATCGTCCTCCGCGGCGATGGACCCGGGCAGACGATCTTGATGCCGGAATACACCCAGCAACGCTTGCTCTTTCTCCGTGCGTTGGGCGACGGGATGTACACCCAGCACTCCTCGAGCCTGTTCAGCGGCCGGCAAGCGGACAATCGCTATCCAAACGCCCCCTACAGCGACGTGGCCGGCACACCAGCCCGCGGTACCAGAACCGTGGCAGTCGCCAATCCCGCCCAGTTCAATCCCGGTGACCACGTCTACTTGCTGTGCGACGACTACGGCCCAGAGATCGTGTATTCCGCCGGGAACTCTCGTCGCGAGCACTATCTGCTGAAACAGAACGCTCGCGTGGCCTCGGCGGATGGCGACCAGATCACGCTCGACACCGCCTTGCGCGACGATTTTCTCGGCGCCGCGCCGCGCCTGTACCGCTGGCGGCCGATGGTTGGGTTCGGAATCGAGCACCTCACCATCCAGGATCGGTCGCGAATCGATGACTCAGAGGACGCCAACACCTTCCGCGCTCTCCAACTGGACGGCACCACCGCTAGCTGGGTCTGGGATGTCCACTTCCTCGACAACACCAGCATCCCGCTGGCCATCGCCCGCAGCCGTAAGACCGTCGTCCGCGAGTGCCTCTTCGATGGTGCGCGGCACGTCGGCGGCGGCGGGAACGGCTACCTCCCAGAGATCTACCTATCAGACGACTGCCTCGTCGAGTACTGCACCAGCATCCGCGGTCGGCACGCCCTCATCTGCAACTGGTCCTGCTGGGGAAACGTGTTCCGCTACAACCGACTCGATGGCACACCGAACACGGAGACCCACGGCGAGTACAACGTGGAGAACCTCTACTACCGCAACGACGCTCGCGGCTCGCGCATGGAGATCGGTGGCGGCGGTGACCGCGTCCACGGCCACGACGGGCCGTACAACGAGCTACGCCAGAACTACGCCGGCGTCCTCCGAGTCATCCGCCAGGCGGATCGCGCCAACCGGCTGATCGGGAACTGGTACGGGGACCCCATCGTGGACGCCGGCGGCGGCACCGTGGTCGAGGGCAACCAGCAAGTTCCACGCGGCTGGGCGGACTATCCCTACGCCACCTACTGCGGACACGACCACACGCAGACAGACACTTCCGGAGCGACGTGATGCAAGCCCTCCTCTACCAGCGACCCCACGCGCTGGCGGTCAGCACCGTACCAGCGCCAGATCTCCAGGACGAGCATGCCCTGATCCGCCCAAAGTACGTCGGCATCTGCGGCACAGATCTCCACGTCTGGGCGGGCGAGATGAAGGCAGCGCGCGTACCCAACACCCTCGGCCACGAGATCGTCGGTGAGGTCGTCGCGGACGCCAGCGGACGGCTGGCCCCCGGCACCCGTGTGGCCGTTGAGCCACTGCTTTCCTGCGGCACCTGTCGCGCCTGCCGCGAGGGCGCCCGCCACGTCTGCCGCGCGCTCCGCGTCATGGGCGTCCACGCGGATGGAGGCGCAGCGGAGCTCATGCTGGCCCCCACACACCTGCTGCATCCGCTCCCCGACGAGATTGACTGGCGGGCCGCCGCGTGCACGGAGCCCACCGCCGTGGCCGTGCACATGACGCGCCGGGCCGGCGTGCAGATGGGTGACGTGGTCCTGGTGCTCGGCGGCGGGCCAATCGGTTACTTGCTGGCCTTCGCCGCGCGCGCGGCCGGCGCGGCGCGGGTCATCGTCTCCGAGGTCAGCGCAGACCGCGCCGCGCGCTGCCGCGAGGCCGGGCTCGAAGTCGTCGCGCCTGATGCAGCCCAACCCGCCATCCTGGAGGCGACGGATGGCGAGGGCGCGGACGTGGTCTTCGAGGCCACCGGCCACCCCGCCGCCGTCCTGGCCGCCACCGCCGCCGCCCGCGTCCACGGCACCATCCTGATCGGCGGCATCGCCGGCGCTCCCCCGCCCGTGGACCTGCCAGCCGTGATCTTCAGGGAGCTCACGCTGATCGGCTCGCGCGTCTACGAGTCGCGCGACGTCCGCACCGCCATAGACCTCATCCGCCGCGGCGCGGTGAACACGGAATCGCTCGTCACGCGGATCGTCCCCCTGGCGGACGCGGTATCCGGCGGCTTCGAGCTCCTCCGCGACAGCCGCACCGAGATGAAAGTCCTCCTGGAGCCATAGGCATTCTCAACCCATATCCAGCCGCCAGCCAAAGACCGTCGGCTGGGAGCGCCAGCGTCCCCGCTGGCCCCGATCACACGAGCGCTCACCCAATACCGCCCATCATCCGTGCTATACCCAGGGCGGCTACCCGGGGCCGCCGAGACGGCGGCGGTCCCAGCCGCGCGCACGCGCGAGAGAGTCCGCGAATACTGGATCGTGGACTGGCGAACGCGCTCCATCCAGGTCCACAGACGCCAGGCCGCCGAGCTCCGGCTGGTCGCCACCCTCGGAGACGGTGACTCGCTGACGTGTCCGCTCTTGCCGGGCTTCGCGTGCGACGTAGCCAGCATCTGGCCGCCGCTTAGCTGATCCGGACCACCGTCCGCCCTACCAGCTCGCCGCGGTAGATCTGCTCTAGCGCCGCCGGCGCCTCGTCCAGCGAGATCTCCCGCGCGATGCTCTCCTCCAGCTTCGCCGGCCGGAGATCCGTGGCCACTCGGTTCCAGATCTGTACCCGATGCCCCATGTCCAGATCCGCCGAGTTAATGCCCAGCACGTTTACACCGCGGAGGATGAACGGCATCACGGTGGTGTTCAGCGTGTGGCCGCCCGTCAGCCCGGACACCGCCGCGCTCCCAAACGGCTTCATGGTCTGCAGCAGGTAGGCCAGCGTATCGCCGCCCACCGGATCCACCGCGCCGGCCCAACGCGCGCTCTCCAGCGGACGCTTGCTCGGCTGGTTCAGCGTAGAGCGATCCACGATCTCCGCCGCGCCCAGCGTCCGTAGCATCTCGTGGGCGTGCGTTGAACCGGTGCTGGCAACCACCTCGTAGCCACGAGCCGCCAGGATCGCCACCGCCGTGCTGCCCACGCCGCCAGAGGCGCCGGTCACAACGACCGGACCCGTCCCCGGTCTGAGGCCAAGGTGCTCCAGCCGCTCCACCGACAGCGCCGCCGTGAATCCCGCCGTCCCCACGATCATGGCTTGACGCGCCGTCAAGCCCGCCGGCATCGGCACCACCCAACGCGCAGGCAGCCGCGCAAGCTCAGCGAGCCCGCCGTGGTGCGCAACACCGATGTCGTAGCCGTGTGCCAGCACCGCCTGTCCGGGCGTGAACGACGGATCGTCGCTCGATTCCACCACGCCCGCCAGATCGATCCCCAGCACCAGCGGATACCGCCGCGCGACCCGTCCATCCACCCGGGCCGCCAGGCCATCCTTGAAGTTGATCGAGGAGTGGCTCACCCGGATGGTCACCTCACCGGGCATCAGGTCGGACCGCTGCATCTCCCCGCACCGAACCGCGACACCGTCGCCGTCCTTGTCCACCACCAGGGCCCGAAAGTGCTCGGTCATTCGTTCACCACCTCGAACATGCGGACAGCATGATACCGAGGCCACCCACGTACGTTCGCAACGCGCCGGTGCAATTGTTTTGCGAGGGCCACCGGTCGCCGATATCATTGCGCGCTCACGTCGAAAAACTGGACAGAACAGGCAGGTAGCACCAGCGGCAGTGTTCCGCCATTCGGGGGTATCATCCACGGCGCGCTGGCGCCGTCTCGTCAACCTCGCCGCCTTCCTCCTGGTCGCGCTGGCGGCGGCAATCGCCTTCTCCAGCTCCAAGGCTAAGTTCGATGGCGACGAGGCCGAGTGGATAGGCACGTCCAAGTACTTCTACACCCTTTTCATCGAGCGTGATGTCTCGCCGACGGGTTGGGAAGACAGCTACTGGACGAGGACCCAGCCCATGGTCGCCCGCTACGCAATCGGCTCCTGGCTCTGGGTCCGCGGCTACGACCTGCCCTCGTTCGAGCCCTACTACGACCACAACGCCAACCGTGAGGCCAACCTCAAACGCGGCCTCGGCCCGTCGGACGACCTGCTCACAGAGGCACGCCGCCCCCAGCGGCTCCTGGCAGCGCTCGCGGTTCTCGCGCTGTATACCGCCGTCGCCACGATCGCCGGGGTGCCCGGCGGACTCGTAGCCGCGCTGCTGGCAATCGGCAGCCCCTACCTCCGCGAGCATCTCATCCGGGCCAAGGGCGACACCGCATTGATGCTCTTCACCGTCTGCGGACTCCTGGCAACCATCCTGTCGCTCCAGCGGGGCGGTCGGCGCTCAGCACTGGGGTGGGCAGCGGGCCTCGCCGGTGTCTCGCTCGGCCTCGCGCTCGGTTCCAAGCTGACCGCCATCCTCGGTTTCGGCGCCGTGGCCCTCGGCGGCGGATTCGTGGTGCTCCGGGCGATCTTCTCCACGCCACGCGGTCAGCGGCTCCTCTCTGAAGACATCCGGCGCGCGCTTGGCACCATCGCGATCATCCTGGCCGTCGCCACCGCCACGTTCATCGCCAGTGACCCGTACCTGTACCCGGACCCCGTTGGCCGCACCTGGACCCTGTTTGCCAATCGCCAGGAGGAGATGGCCGGCCAGATGGCCACGGAGCCGTACAAGGCCATGACCACCTGGCAGCAGCGCACCCAGCAGGTCTGGGAGCGCAGCCTGTTCCACGAAACCTGGGGCGCCTCGTACGTCGGGGTGCCCGTGGAGGCCTATCTCGCCCTGCTCGGCCTTGGCTGGCTCATCCTCCGCGGCCCCGTCCACGGCCGAGCCCCAGAGACCATGCTCCTCGCATGGGTCGTCTGCTTCGCCGCCGGCGTGTCCTGGGGTCTGGGCTACCGCCAGCAGCACTACTTCATACCCACCACCATGATGGGACTCGTCCTCGCGGGTCTCGGCGCCGGCTGGATCTGGGATACGGCGCGTCGCGCCATCACGCACCGCTCTCCAGCCAGCCACGCCGCGCAACCGTCAACCGCGCGCTAAGATACTGCCACCGCGCGGCGCCGGGCGCCCGCGAATGCCATCGAGGGCGCGACCATGGCCATCACCACCACCCCCGCCGCGACGCTGCAGGCCATCGTCCGGGGAAACCCCGACGTATTCCCGCCATTCCTGTACGAAGCGTACCGCTCCACCGTGCAGCGTGCCCCCAGACAGCCCCTCGTCAAGATCCCCCTTACCATTTCGGAGCTCACCGGCCCGGGCCCCCACTACAGCAGCGTCGAGCGCATCGATGCAGATCTCACCAAGAACGCCGGCACCGGCGGCGAGGCCATTGGCGAGCGCATCATCGTCACCGGGCGCATCCTGGACGACCAGGGTGGCCCCATCCCCAACACGCTCGTGGAGGTCTGGCAGACCAACGCCGCCGGCCGCTACGCCCACCGCAACGATCAGCACCACGCGCCGCTGGATCCACATTTCCTGGGGATGGGGCGCTGCCTCACGGACGTCAACGGCGTCTACCGGTTCACCAGCATTCGCCCAGGCGCGTACCCCTGGAAGAACCACGAGAACGCCTGGCGTCCCGCCCACATCCACTTTTCCATCTTTGGGCCCTGGTCCGGCTCACGGCTCATCACCCAGATGTACTTCCCGGGCGACCCGTTGATGGAGTTGGACCCCATCATGCAGTCCATCCCTAGCGCCGAGGCACGGGCCCGACTCACGGCCGCCTACGCCCACGATGTGACGGAGCCAGAGTGGGCTCTGGGCTACCGCTGGGACATCGTCGTCCGCGGCGCCTCCGCCACCCCCCTGGAGCCCGCCAGATGAGGCCGCTGCCGCTCACCCCGTCCCAGACCATCGGCCCGTTCTTCCACGCCCTCGTCCGTGACGACCACCGCGTTCTGGTCTCAGACGCTACGCTCGGGGAGCGGATCCGGCTGGAGGGCCGCGTGTTCGACAACGACGGCGCCATCGTGCCAGATGCCTTGATCGAGATCTGGCAGGCCAACGCCGCCGGCCGTTACGACCACTCGGCCGATCGGAGCGACGCGCCGCTCGACCCGGCCTTTCATGGGTTCGGTCGCGCTGCCACCGATGACGACGGCATCTACTGGTTTGAGACCATCAAGCCCGGCGCGGTCGCGTTCACCGGCACCCAGCGCCAGGCCCCCCACATCAACCTGACCATTCACGCCCGCGGCCTGCTGAATCACCTCAGCACCCGCGCCTACTTCGCAGACGAGCCTGCCACCGCCACCGACCCCATCCTCGACCTGGTTCCCGAGCATCGCCGCGCCACGCTCATAGCAAAGCGGGAGAACTCCGCGAACGGCGTCACCTATCGCCTGGATATCATCCTCAGCGGTACCGGCGAGACCGTGTTCCTGGACTTCTGAGCGAAAACCAAAAGGCGACCCGCTCTCCAGACGATAGCACGGGTGCGAACATCGCTTGCGAGGATCGCACGTCTGGGGAGCGGGCCGCCGCGCCGAGATACCCGCTGTCACAAGGTCACAACGGGTCCCTCTCGACGAAAGTGCCTAATTTAGGGCGGGGTTTCTTAGGTGATCCGAGTCAGCCTACGGGCTGACCCGCACACTCACGGCAACCACGTTGCTCTCGCGCCCGGCCGAGTCCTCGCCCTGCGCGTAAAACGTCAGCGGCCCCGCCGAAGTCACCTTGAACTGCCACTGGCGGTTGCAGTCCTTGGCGCCATCACAGCTTTGCGCATACTGCGAACCGGCCTCGGTCGAAGAGCTAAGCTGGCCCTGGTCCTCACTGGCAACCCACCACCAGATCCGCTTGATGCCATCGGCGTCGTGCATCTTGACGGTGATGACCGCCGTATTTCCGGCGACCAGCGCGGCCGTGGACAGGTCGATCACGACGGACGGTGGGTCATCCCCCCGCGTGTTCGCGCTGCGCTCGGGCTTGTACTGCACAAACACGCCGTCTTCGCAGTAGCCCTCGCCACGATTGACCTTCTTCTCCTTGCGCGGGTTGTTGCACAACCGCTCGCCGCCAGAGTTCGTATCGTCCGAGTTGTCCGTGGACGTGCTCTCCACGGTGTTCTGATCGCGCGACTCAGGCGCCGGCTGGATCTCACCAGGGTTCGCGGTACGCACGTCGCCGCCCCCGCGCGAGTCGGGCGCCGGATCTATCGTGCCCGGGGGCACGGCAATGCGCTCCACCTCACTGACGCGCGGCGTCGGTAGCGTGGGCAGCGCCGGCACGCCCGGCACCGGCGCCGGCACCGTGAACACGGGTGCAGGCAGCGTGGGCACTGGCACTTCCGGTGGGTTCGTTCGCTGCTGAACCACAACCGCAGCCTCCGAACGGTCCAGAGAGCTCGCCAACGCCGACTGGGTGCTGGTCAGGGCCAGGGCGGTCACGAGGACGGCCATGCCGATGTGTTTCATAGCTCGCCTCCTTCAAAGAGACTACTACACCGGCCTCGACCGAGACCGGGACACGAGTACAGTATCCATGGGACGCGGGACCCCGCGCACCATTTCACTGTCTCCCTTGCACTAGAGAGTGACGTAGATCCCCCGCGCCGGTTCCGATTTCGTCAAGTTGTGACGTCTACTCCGCCCAACTCGCATCATTTTGAGCCGCATCCGTCCGCCACAACTCCGGTGTACGCTTCCGGTTCATACGCCGAGACTCCGGGAGCCCCGTGAACGCTGACACATCCGGCCCACCGCGCATCGCCGCCCACCCCATCGACTCGCTCTTGCTGCGCGACAACTTCGGCACGCCGGAGATCCGCGCCGTCTGGTCGGACGCTGCCACCCTGGCCTACTGGCTCCGGGCAGAGGCTGCGCTCGCTCGCGCCCAGGCAGACGTAGGGCTCATCCCCCCCGCCGCCGCCGAAGCCATCGGCCACGCCTGCCAACCGGAGATCATTGACTGGCCGGCTCTCCAGCGCGGGGCTGAGCTTGTCGGCTACCCCATCCTCACCCTGGTGCGGCAGATAGCGGCAGCCGCAGGAGCAGAGGCGGGCCGCTACGTCCACTGGGGCGCCACTACGCAGGACATCATGGACACGGCCACGTCGCTCCAGCTCCGCGACACGCGCCTGCTCATCGCAGACGGACTGACGCGCGTGATCGATGGCCTGGTCGGGCTCACCCGCAAGCACCGCCACACCGTCATGGCCGGCCGCACCCACGGCCAACAGGCCCTCCCCATCACCTTCGGCTACAAGCTCGCCGTCTTCGTCGCCGAGCTCAGGCGACACCAGTCGCGACTCGCGGACGCGGGGCGGCGCGCCGAGCTGGTCCAGTTCGCCGGCGCCGCGGGCACGCTAGCATCCGTCGGGCCGAAGGGTCTGGGCGCGCAGGCCCGCATGGCGGAGCTGCTTGATCTGGGCCAACCTGAAATCTCCTGGCACACCGCCCGCGACGGAATCGCTGAGTTTGCCTGTGTGCTCGGCCTCATCACGGGAACGCTCGCCAAATTTGCGCAGGAAGTCGCGTTCCTCCAACGGACCGAGATCGGCGAGGTGGAGGAGGGTTTCGTCCCCGGCCGCGGCGGCTCCAGCACGATGCCCCAGAAGCGCAATCCCATCGCCAGCGAGGCCATCATCGGCGCCGCGCGCCAGGTCCGCCAGCTCGTCCCCGCCCTCCTGGACGGCATGCTGCACGACAATGAGCGAGCCACCGGCCCCTGGCACGGGGAGTGGCTGGCGTTGCCTGAAGCGTGCGTCCTCACCCACGGCATCGTTGCCAAAGCCGTTGAAATCGTCAGCGGACTCACCGTCAAACCAGAGCGCATGCGCCAGAACCTGGACCTTACCCACGGACTCATCAGTTCAGAAGCTGTCATGATGGCGCTCGCCCCCACGCTCGGCCGCCAGGAGGCCCACGACGTGGTCTACGATGCCTCCATGGCCGCCATCCAGAAAGGCACCACCCTGCGTCAGGAGCTGCTCGCGGATCAGCGCATCGCGTCCCGCGTGGACGCCGCCACCATCGACCGCCTGATCGACCCGGCCAACTATCTGGGCCTCGCCGTCGAGTTCGTAGACCGAGTGGTAGGCCAGTGACCGCTCGCGCGGACCAGCCGCTCGCCCGCCTGGTCTCAATCCAGGTCGGCCTTCCACGCATCAGAGGGAATCCGTCTGTGTCTGCTGGTCCAGACGGCGTCTGGACCAGCGGCATCTTCAAGGAGCCGGTAGCTGGAGCAGTCTGGCTGCGGACCACAAACCTTGATGGCGACGGTCAGGCTGACCTCACCAACCACGGCGGCCCAGACAAGGCGGTCCTCGTCTACTCCGCGGATCACTATCCCAGGTGGACCGCGGAGCTCAGCCGCGACGATCTGCCGCACGGTGCCTTCGGTGAGAACTTCACGGTCGCCGGCCTGGACGAGCTCACCGTCTGCATCGGAGACACCTTTCAGATCGGCGCCGCACACGTCCAGGTCAGCCAGCCGCGTCAGCCGTGCTGGAAGCTGGAGCGGCGGCTTCGCCACCCCGGCATGATTGGACTGGTCCAGGCCACCTCGCGCTCCGGCTGGTACGTCCGAGTGCTCCGGGAGGCTCAGGTCGCGCCAGATACGCCCGTCACGCTCCTCCATCGCCCACACCCTGAGTGGACTATTGCCCGCGCCAGCCAGGCCATGCGCTACCGCCTGGAGCAGCCCGCGGAGGCCGCGGCCCTGGGGTGCTGCCCGGAGCTGGCCACCTCCTGGCGCAGCCGTCTGCCAGTCGCCTGAGCTACGCCCGGCGCGTCAGCGCGGCGGCGCTAGGTTCGCCGGTGCCTCGCACGTACGCTCCGGAGCCAGCGTGAGGCTCACCCCAGAGCAGTGGATGAACGCCCGCGTACTAGAGCCTTCCGGCCACGCAATCTCGTACCACACCGGGCTACGTTCGCTGGCCGGTATCGCCGCGTCCGTGGGCGTGTCGCCGCGCACGCGGCCCCGCGCCTGGATCTCCTTCCGCGGCCCCTCCGCAGCCAACGTAGCCGCCACCGTCGAGCTGAGTCGCGGCTCAACCCGCACCCTCACCGAGGCGCCGGGCCGCTGGACAATCAGCAGCGGCGCCGCTGTCGGGCTCGCCGACGGCGCCGGCTCGATGACCGTCCCCGCTGCTGGCGCCGCCGCCACGGGAGTGGCGATCGTCACAACGGCCGCCGGGCTGGCTGTCACGGCCGGCTTAGGCCGCGGCACCGGTCGGGCCGGCTCCAGGAGCGGTCCCAGCACCAGCCGCAGCACCCAGAACGTGGCGATCGCAGCCACTGTCGCGATGATGACCAGCGGATACGGTGGCACAGTAAGCATCGTCGGCTCCGGTCGCTCGGCAGGCGCGGGGTCAGCCCCAGCCAGTGGCTCCGGTGCAGGCGGATCCGGAACCGCGGCGGGCGCAGCGGCAGGGGTCGACTCGTGCAGCGGCGCCAGGCACGCCACCACCACCTTCACACTGTCCGGCGCGCCGCGCGCCACAGCCTGCTCCACCAGCGCCTCGGCCGCTCTCTGCGGCACCTGGCTCGCCAACGCAATCACGTCGGCATCCGGTAGCAGCCGGAACAGCGCGTCTGACCCCACCATCAGGCAGTCACCGGCCTTGAGTCGTCCCTGGGCAAAGTCCACCACGATCTGTGGATACGTGCCCAGATGCCGTGTGCCCGCGGCGCCTCGCTCAACGGCCGGCTGCACCGGCGCGGAAACGTCGCTGTCATCGCGCGTCACCCTGAAGACCCGTCCATCGCGAATCAGGCACGCGCGCGCGTCACCCACGTGCGCAACAAACAGGTCCGGCCCCCGGATCACCATCGCCGTCAGCGCGGTTGCCATTCCGGCTCGCTCAGGCGAGCGTCGAGCCGCCCGATACACCTCGCCGTTCGCCATCTTCACCGCGTCAACAATCGCGGCCCCGGCGTCTCGCTCGTCAGCGGCGTCATCTCCCGCCAGGTAAAACGCGTCTGCCGCGGCCATGATGGCCAGTTTGCTTGCCGCCATAGCTGCCGGCCGCGCGGAGCCGCTGTCCGCCACGATGCCCAGCCAACCGCCGGTACGCGCGCGGCGCGACGTGGCCGGCTCCGCGAACACCGCCTCCTCAAACGCGGCGCGTCGCGGCCCCGCGGCCGCCGCGGAGCCAACGGCAAGCCGCCAGTCCCCCGACTCGTCAGGCCCGTTCGCAGGGAACGGACCGGCCGCGGCTAACGGGTCTGGGCCTGCCCGGTAGCGCGGGTCGATCATCTCAGCACCAACACCCACGCAATGAAGATGACCACGCCAATCGTGGCCCCAATCACCGCGGAGGTCAGCGCGGCAACGGGGGTAGTTCCCACAGAGGCCAGCCAGCGGACGAGAGTGGATGCGCGATCTTCAGCCATGTCCCTGACGTCTCGTTGGTACTGCCCCGGCGCGTCCACGCGCACCACCCGCTCCCACGAATGGATCAACTCCCAGTGTTGGGCGTGGTTCTGATCCGCGAGCTCCACGCCCGGCGGCCAAAAATCCTGCCCGGGGCTACGGCGTGCCCCCACTATGATATGGGGGACACGGTCGCTCCGGGAGCGCCCTGCGTTTTGGGGCCCCTGCCACGTGAACGGCAGAGAGGCCGGCGTGGGCCCGGGTACGGCCCTTCTCCGGAGAGGCACCAGACCGCGCGATGTCCCAGCATCCAGACCCACCCGCCCATCGGCCGCCGTGGACCCTGGCTGCCGGCGCCCTCGCCGGCTTCGCGGTGATCGCGGCACTCGTCCTCGCCGGTTGGACCCACGACCTTGATCTGGGCGTCACCACGCTGCTCCAGAAGGCGGACAGCCCGGCTTTTCGCGCGTTCATGGTGGCCGTCAGCGCTCCTGGCTACTCGCCCACTGTCATCGTCGTCATTGCCCTAGTCGTGGCCACGCTAGCGCTGTTGCGGGCGTGGCGTGCCACTTCATTTGCCGTATTGGCGGCCTGCTCCACGTTTCTCACGGAAATCGTCAAGGCCATCGTGGGGCGACCCAGGCCCACGCCAGACCTTGTCCTCGTGCACGAGCCCCGTCTGGACTTTGGCTTCCCAAGCGGCCACACCCTGTTCTACACCGCCTTTTTTGGGTTCCTGGCCTACCTCTGCCTCGTCCGCGCTCGGCCCCGCTGGCCCACCCGCGCCGTGGGCAGCGCCTCCCTGGCGCTCGTGGCATTGATCGGCCCATCGCGCGTCTGGCTCGGGGAGCACTGGGTAACGGACGTCGCGGCAGCGTACCTGCTCGGCACAGCCTATCTGGCTCTAGTGATCCACTGGTTCGCGTCACCCGGTGCCACGTCTCAGACCGGATCCTAAGCCGGGCTGATCGCCGTTCAGGAATCGTTCAGGAAGTGATCCGGCCGCCATCAGGTTGCGGAGACATGCTTAGAACGGCGCAAGAACGGCGCGGAGTAACCCGACAATGCAGATGACGGACACAGTTGAGAACCCGCTGCGGATTCTCGTGGTGGACGACGAAGAGCCGATTCTTGACTTCGTCGAGCTGGGATTGCGCTACGAGGGGTTTGAAGTTGAGCTGGCGGCCGATGGACCCGCCGCCTTGGACCGCGTCGCCCGCCGCAGACCTGACCTCGTGGTGCTTGACCTCAACCTCCCAGGCGTGGATGGAATAGATGTCTGCCGCCAGATTCGCAAATCGTGCGACGTTCCCATCATCATGCTCACGGCACGCGCGGACGTCGACGAACGAGTGGCCGGCCTCGAGGCCGGCGCGGATGACTATCTGCCAAAGCCCTTCAAGTTCAAGGAGCTGCTCGCGCGAGTGCGGGCGGTCCTCCGCCGCCGCACCCCGCTCGTGGAGCGGGTGCTGCGCCATGGCTCCGTCCAGCTCAACCGTGACACGCGCGAAGTCCTCGTAGACGCGCGCCCCGCCGCGCTGACACCACGAGAGTTCGAACTGCTGGAGCTCTTCCTCCTGCACCCCCGCCAGGTGCTCAGCCGCACCGTCCTCCTCGATCGCATCTGGGGCACGGACTACCTGGGTGACGGCAACCTCATCGAGGCCCACATCAGCGCCCTCCGCGACAAGCTGGGAGACAAAGACCGCAAAGTCATCAGAACCGTACGCGGCGTGGGCTACGCCCTGGGCGGGTGAGCAGTCACCCCACCCAGCCATCCGCGACCTCGCCGGCCGTCAGTCCAGGACGTGCCGATCCGCGCACGTGGCCCATCCGTTGGCGGCTCACCGCCATCAATGCGACGTTGCTGGCGCTCACCCTGGCAGTGCTGGGCGTAGCCCTCCTCTCCCAGCTAGACACCGTCCTCGTCCGCATCTCCACCGACCGCCTGCGAGATCAGGCACTGGCCGTCATCGCCCGCGAGACTGGTGCGCGCCCGCCAGCGCCACCGCCCCCACCGCCGTCGGGGAAAGCCCCGCCGGCGCCGCGCTTCGAGGGCCCCCCACCGCCCGGCGAGCCCCCCTTCCCGCCGCGCTTTGAGGCCCCCCCACCCATCCCTCCTGTCGCGGAGCCCATCCGCGTGGCGCGTGCTCTGGTCCGCGATCTGTCGGGCCGCGACACCCACGTCGCCATCTTCGCCGCCGACGGCACACCGCTCTTCCAGAGCGAAGCCCCGCCCGGCGCGCCGCCCTGGCCGCTCGCGCCACCCGATCTGGCCGCCAGGGCGCTCGCCGGGGAGGAGGCCATGCAGGTCCTCGGACAGGAGTGGCGACGAGTGCTCGTACTCGTGCTGCCGCTTCGAGGGAATGAGCTGCGCCCAGGCGGCGTCGTCCAGCTCTCCACCTCGCTCGAGCTTGTGGACGCCGTACAACGGACACTGCGCACCATCCTCATCGCTGGAGCCCTGGTCGCCACGCTGGTCGCCTGCGCCATCGGCGTCACCGCCGCCCGGCGCGCTCTGCGTCCTCTCGAGGCCATGCTCGCGGCCATCAGGAGAATCGGCAGCACGGATCTCAGCCAGCGCATCCATCTGGGGCGTCGCGACGAGATCGGCGAGGTCGCGGATGCCTTCGATGCCATGCTCGACCGGGTAGAGCGCGCGTTCAATACGCAGAAGCAGTTCGTCGGCGACGCCGCCCATGAGCTGCGAACCCCGCTCACCGCCCTCGGCGGCATGGTTGAGATGCTCCAGATGGGCGCCGACCGTGGTGACGAGGCCACGGTCCGCCGCATGCTCGCCTCCATGTCCAGAGAGGTTGATCGTCTCACCCGCCTGGTCAACGACCTCCTCACGCTCTCCAGGCCCCCAGGCGAGACAGGCGCCACGCACACCACCGTGCAAATGCGTGACGTTGTCGAGTCCATCGGTGAGCACGCCCGTCTCACCGCCACCGGGCAGAACGTGCAGGTCTCGGTCACGGGTGATCCCGTCGTACGCGGCAGCGCGGACGATCTAGGCCGGGCCATCCGGAACGTCGTGGACAACGCGGTGGCCCATACGCCGGCGGACGCGGTGGTGTTGATCGAGCTCACCAGCGACCCCGGCGTGTGCCGGGTCATAGTCCGCGATGAAGGGACGGGTATCGCGCCGGAAGATCTGCCCCGCATTTTTGAGCGCTTCTACCGGGCAGACCGCTCGCGCTCGCGCCAGCGCGGGGGCGCCGGGCTCGGCCTGGCCATCACGCGCGAGATCGTGGACGCCCACGGCGGCAAGATCATGGCGGAGAGCACGCCCGGGGTCGGCACCACCGTCACGTTCCTGCTACCCCTGTCTGGCTGACGCTCATTCTCGGCAGCGCCGTTCAGCCAACCTTCAGGTTGCGCAGGCCCGCCCTCCAGACGCGACATCCAGACTGAAGTCGGCGCCCCAACGGCGCTGTATCGGGAGGTTGCATGAAGCTCAGAGCACTCGCGTTTAGGCCAGTCGCCATCCAGCTCGCGCTCGCCGCGGTGCTGTTCCTGGGTGTGGCCATACCAGCCGGCTACGCGCAGACCAGTCCGGCACCCACGGGCGGATCTGGCGGCGGTACAAACTGCCCGCCACCCAGGCCGCCAGCCCCTCCGGATCCCAAGACTATCCTGCCGCGAATCACCCAGGATGCCGAGCGGCTCATCGCTGAGGCAAAGACCGATCTCGCCGCGTCACGCTCATCGGTGGACGCTCCCCTCGTAGAGCGCCTCATCGCCACCGCCGAGCACCTGCTCGCCGCGGCCAAATCCAGTGGGTCTGGCGACGACATCACCCGGGCCCTGGAGCTAGCCCGGGCGAGCACGCAGGCAGCGCTGGCCAGCCACCGGCTCATGGACGCGCAGTACGACGGCGATCTACCCTCTGCCTCCCAGCGCGGCGCAAACTCGCCCGGCCCAGGCGCTCAGCGCAAACCGGACGGCCAGGGTCCTGATAAGGGCGATGGCGCTTCCGGCCAGGGCATCTCCCCCGGTCCCGGACGCTTCCAGCAACCAGGCGGTCAGAACGCGGCGCTGCCCAAGCCCGGCGCCCAGGGACAGGAAGGCTCCCAGGGCCAGGGCGACGGGGGATGCCCCACCGGCGGCCCCAATGGCGGCCCCGGCGGCCCACCCCCGTTCCCTGGCGCAGGCGGCCCCGGACCACGCCCCGGACCTCCCGGCACCGGTCGCCCAGGTGGGGAAGCAAACAGCGACATGCTCAAGGAGCATGCCACCCGCGCGCTGAACATGATCTACGAGCGGATCAGCCTGCTCAGCCCGGTCGTCCAGGGCTCCTCTTCCAGCGACGCCCGCGACGCCCTGGCCGAGGCCCGCGCGCTGTACCGCGTGGCGCATGGCGAGTACAGCGCCGGACGGTACGGGAAGGCAGACGAGCTGGTGGGAGCCGCCATGCACGCCCTCATGGCCACGGAGCTCACCCTCCGCGGCACCGGGGGGCTGCCCAGCCCAACCGGCACACCGCCCTCACCGCCCAGCGGCTGGTGAGCACCGCGGGGGTCACCGGATCATCCGGTGGCCCCCGTCAGCCAGCCCCCGGGGTCTCGCTCGCGGCCCGCACCGCCTCCGTGAGCAGCAGCCCAACCAGCTTCCGCTCCGCCTCAATGATCCGCACACCAAGCGGTGTGCCCTCCAGGACGTGACGCCGCACCTCCGCCATCGAGTACCCCGGCTCGCCGAAGAGCGAAAGCTCCATGGACGGCGGTGCGCCACCAAGCCGCGCCAGCACCAGCCGCTGCAGGTCCGCATAGTCCAGCCCGGCGAACTGCGCCACCACTTCGCCCCGCGGCTCCGCCAGAAATCGCGCCAGCGTCAGCGGCCCGCCCGGCTCCAGCAGCACGGGACGGGCCAGCTCAAATGGCCGCACTCGCCAACGCCCGCAGCGCGGAAGCTCCCCCCAGGTCGCCGGCCCCCCTGCTCCAACGGGCTCCATGGTTGAGCTCAACGCGTCCTCGCTGGACATGCTCCTCCACCGAACACTCCGAACCACCCTCGGCGCCAGAAGTCTACGACCCTTCCCCGCCAATCAGTCCGCGCCGGTATCATCCGGCCACCAGTTGGGACGGAACATGGCCAGCGCGGACGCGATGATCGGGCGAACGCTCGGTCCCTATCTAATCACCGAGCGGATCGGCTCCGGCGGGATGGGCACCGTGTACCGAGCGACGCACCGCGCGCTCGAGCAGACCCGCGCACTGAAAATCCTGCCGCCCCAGCTCGCCGCGGATGCCACCTTTGTGCAGCGGTTCCAGCGCGAGGCCAGGCTCGCCGCGGAGCTCCGCCACGACAACGTCGTGTTGATCTACGACATCGCCGAGCAAGACACCTTCCATTACCTGGTCATGGACCTCGTGGAGGGCGTCTCGCTCCGCGAGCTCGTACGCGCATCCGGTCCGTTGCCGCTGGAGCGCGTCGTCCGAATCATCGAACAGCTCGCCGCCGCGCTGGACTTCGCCCACGCCCACGGCGTCATCCACCGCGATGTGAAGCCAGCCAACGTCCTGGTGGGCCCAGATGACCACGTCACTCTGGTGGACTTTGGCATCGCCCGCGCGGCCAGCGAGCTCGGCGTTACCGCCATCGGCCAGATCGTGGGCACTCCGGAGTACATCGCGCCGGAGGTGGTCGTGGAGGGGGAGGTCACACCCCAGGCAGACCTGTACGCGCTGGGCATCGTGGCATACGAGCTGCTGACCGGTCAGGTCCCGTTCTCCGGCACCGCTACGTCCCAGGTCCTCTTTGCCCAGGCGAATCGCCCGCCACCGCCGCCCCGCGCGCTGCGAGACACGCTCGCGGAGTCCGTGGAGTCAGCCCTGCTCAGGCAGCTCGACAAGGCGCCGGAGCGAAGATTCCCCACCGCGGCGGCCTTCGTGGTTGCGTTGCGTGGAGCCACGCCGCCTGCACCCCCCGACGGCCCCGATCCCGCGCCACCACCGCTAACCACCCCGGACGCGGAGACCCACATCAGCCTCACTGCGCCCACGCGGGTCACTCCCAGGACCGGCCAGGTCTCGCTCCGTCCCTCACATAGCCTCGATCACGCCCGCGCCTCCGTCATGGGCGTGACAATCGGCGGTTCGCCGGAGCACCTGGCTACGGCCAGCAGTGATCGCCTTGTCCGGATCTGGCGCCTGGATGCTCCCGAACAGCCAGCGCGGACCCTCAGTGGCCACGCCAATCAAGTCACCAGCGTCGCCTTCTCGCCAGACGGCACGCTGCTCGCCTCAGGCGGCATGGACTCGCGGCTGAAGCTCTGGCGCGTCGCGGATGGCTCCACCGTCCGCACCATCGGGGCCCACCGCAACTGGGTCTCCAGCGTCGCCTTCTCGCCAGACGGCACCACCCTGGCCTCAGCCTCAGCGGACGGCTCGATCAGGCTCTGGCGCGTCTCAGACGGGGAGCAGCTCAGGGCAATCTCAGGCGTCGGCTGGTGGATCAACTCCGTGGCGTTCTCCCCAGACGGCGCACACATCGTCGCCGGTTCCCGCGACGGGTCATTGAGAATCTGGCGCCCCGAGGACGGTCACGCCGTAGCCACGATCCTCGCGCACACCTCCCCCGTCACCTCCGTCGCCGTGTCCCCGGATTCAGCGCTCGTCGCCTCAGCCAGCCGGGATCGGTCCATCCGTGTCTGGCGCCGCGATGACCTCAGGCTGCACCTCAAACTGGAGGGACACACAGAGCCCGTGCTCGGCATCAGCTTCGCACCCGGCGGCCAGATGCTCGCCAGCGGCGCCGCGGACCAAACCGCCCGCCTGTGGAGCGTCCAATCAGGGCAGTGCCTCGCAACCGCGGAGGCCCACCGTCGCTGGGTTACCGGCGTAGCCTGGAGCGGAGACGGCCGCCTGCTGGCAACCGCCTCCGAGGATGGCACCGCCCGCCTCTGGGAGATCGACTAGCGACCGCCGCCAGCGCCCTCCCGGGGTCCGTAGCTTCAGCTTGGCGTTGCCTCCACCGCCGCGCCCACCGGCTGCGGCCGGATCAGCATCACCGGCACCGTTGCCGCCAGCACCACCGCCGCGGCCGTGCTGCCCGTAGCCAGCCTCGTCAGTCCGGAGCGTCCGTGTGTAGCCATCACGATCAAGTCAGCCCGTTCCTCGTTCGCGACTCTGGCAAGCGCTGATGAGTCCGCGTGTGGAAGCACCAGCGTATCCGCGTGTATGCCCTCCGCCCGGAACCGCGCCGCCATTCTGTCCACGTATCCCTGCGCGTGCTCCGTGGCCGCCACCGGCTCCGCCGCCTCGCTCACCAGCGTCGTCGTACCCAGATACGGAGCGGCCGGCACCGGCACCGCATCTGGCAGATCCACACAGCGCACCACCACCACGCTGGCGTTGAGCCGCTTTGCCAGCTCAATCGCGCGCTCCACCGCGTGCTCAGACAGCGGCGAGCCATCCAGCGGCACCATCATGCGCGCCGGGCGCCCCGCGGGCACCGCCTCGCCAACCCCGCGCGGAACCACCACCACCGGCACCGTCGCCCGGCGAACCGTCTCGTCTGCCACACTGCCAAACGCCGCCCGGGCCAGCCCGGTGCGTCCATGGCTCGCCATCACCACAGCGTCCACCGCCCTATCTCCGGCCGCCGCGGCGATCACGCTGCCCACATCACCCACCCAGAGGTCGTACTGCACTACCTCCACGTTCAGGCCCTCGCCGCGCAGCCGATCGGCAGTCCGGTCAATCTGGGCCAGCACGTCCGCCGGCGACCCGTAGGCCGGCCGCACGTGGAACAGCACCAGCTCTCCCCCCTCCCCGGCCAGCCCCGCCGCGTGCGCGATCGCCCGATTCGCGTGCTCAGACCCGTCCAGCGGCACCAGAACCTTGCTCATAATCCAACCCTCCCACGCATCCTCTCGGCTCACTGCCTCGCTCTGATCAGCGTAGACCCCGTGCGCAGGCTGTGGTTGGGTGCACCCGACGGGTGATTCGGGGCTATATGTCCCGATTGACGATGCGTCTACCGGGCAGGGTCGTGGCCCAGACACTCCAGGTAGTAGTCGAGCACCTCGCCCACCGCAGAGGCCATGTCGCGGCTTGCCACCGTCAGCCCCGGGTCCAGCCGGGAGATCACCCGCCAGCGCTCCATCGGCGCGGGCGCCGCGCCCTCCACGCGCACCTCCAGCCCCCGCGCAGCGGCCGCCGCGCCAACGTGGTCGGCCACCTCCCCAACGGTCAGCACCTCGGTCACCACGTTCGCGGCGGCGCACGTCGCGTTCCCCGTCTGGTCCAGCAGGCTCAACAGCGCTCGGACCGCGTCGTCCAGATGCACGAATCCAATTGGACGGTTGGCGCCCGGGTGAACGGTCAGCGGCTGGGCCGCCGCCGTGCGCATGCAAAACAGGTTCGGCACCGTCAGGAAACGCGGATCACGCTTCATCACCGGCCCCAGCCCGTACACCACACCCAGCCGCGCATTCACCGCCCGCGCGCCATGCTGGCCCGCCAGCATCTCTATCAGTTTCTCCGCGTACACCTTGCTGAGATGTGCCAGATCGACCAGTTTTCCGTACGGCGCGTCCTCGTCCACCGCGCCGGCCAGCTCGTCCCCGTACACACGGAAGGAGCTCCCGTGGATCCACGTCAGGGCGCCGGCCTGCGCCGCGCGCTCAAACACGAGGCGAGGCCCTACCAGGTTCGTCCGCTCCGTGTAGGATGCCGTGGCCGCGCGCGGATGCGCGCTGGCCTGGGCCGCCAGGTGGATCACCGCGCGCACGTCTTCACCCGCGAAGGCCTGGTCCAGCGTCAACGGGCTGTTGATCGATCCGCGTACCAGCCGGAACCGGTCCGGCGCGCCCAGCCGCGCCACCACCCGCGGCAGCGTGGAGAACATGTTCTCCACGGCCACCACCCGCTCGCCGCGTTCCAGAAGCGCGCGCGCAACGGCGCTGCCAATGTACCCCAGCCCCGTCACCAGGACCGTCACTCGCCCGCCGCCCCGTTCACCGGGCACCGCTCGATCTGGCCGGCGGCCATCTCCAGCACCGCAAGCTCGTTCGGGTAAGAGAGTCGCCGGCGCGCCTCGTCCAGTGTGAACCAGCTCACCACGTCATACTCCGCGTCGTGCAGCGAGACATCCCCACCCGTCGCCGCCATCAGGTAGAAGTGCACCGTCTTCAGATGGCGCACCCCGCGCCAGGCAAACCAATATTCAATGGACGTCAGCGGACGGATCAGCCGGACCTCCAGGCCCGTCTCCTCCGTCACCTCACGGACGGCCGTGTGCTCCAGAGACTCGCCCTGATTGGGCGTTCCCTTGGGCAGCGACCAGCGCTCCGGCTCGACTCGGCCTACCAGCGCCACCTCGACCGTCCCCCCTTCCAGTCGAAACGCCACACCACCGGCCGAGACGTCACGCACGGTTCGTCGCGGCCGACGGCCACCGTATGGCTGCTGGACCAACTGCACTCCCGAGACGCGAGCTCGCGCGGCAAACCCCGGATGCACTCGCCGCCGGCCGCGCCGACATGCTTGTCCAGGGTGCTACTGCCTGATACCATGCGGCCGCCCAGCCAGCAACCGTGGCACGGTGGGCCAGCGCCCATTATTCCCGTCCGGTGCGGGTGCAGCACAACCAACCGCTGCTCCGCCATCCGACCGCCTGGAGACCACACGGCACAACACCGATGACACACTCCTCCAACGCGCTCCTCACCACGGCCCTCAGACCATGCGAGTAATCGCCGGGGCGGCGCGCGGTCGACCGCTGGACGCCCCTCGCTCAGAGCACACCCGGCCCACCGCGGACAAGGTGAAGGGTGCCATCTTCTCCATGCTGGAGGCAGAGGCCTACCGCCGCGGCTACTCGCCCACCGTTGACGCTGACGACGAGACCGTGTACGCCGCCGCCGCCTGCTGGCCCCGCGTGCTCGAGCTCTACGCCGGCAGCGGCGCGCTCTCGATTGAGGCACTCAGCCGCGGCGCGGCTCACGCGGACTTCGTGGAGTCCGACCGTGAGGCACGATCAACCATCGCGGCAAACCTCAAACGCACCCGTCTTGACGCCCACGCGCAGGTCCACAACCTGGATTCCAGGCGCGTCGCGTCGACATGGGCGCGTCCCTTTGATCTACTATTACTCGATCCGCCTTATGACGAGCCTGACGTGCCCGTACTCCTGGGGCAGATCGCGGAGCGGAACGTGGCCGCCGAAGGCGCCGTGACGGTCTGGGAGCACGCCAGCTCGCTGGAGCCTCCAGCTCAGATCGGGGCCTCGCCAGCCGCGCCTCGCTGGGTACACGCCAGAACCAACACGCACGGCGCGGCCGCCATCAGCCTGTACTTCCTGGAGCCGCCCGAATCCGCCAGCACCGGAGACCACCCTGAGTCCTCGCACAACTGATCAAGCCCAGAAAATCGCCATCTACCCCGGCACGTTCGACCCGGTGCACAACGGGCACCTGGACATCGCCCGTCGGGCCGCCCGGCTTTTTGACACCCTCATCATCGCCGTCTACGACAAACCCGCCAAGTCCCTCCTGTTCTCGCCCGAGGACCGCATGGGCCTGCTCAAGCAAGCCCTCACGGAGACCGACGATTGCGCCAACGTGCGCGTGGAGGGCTACTCCGGCCTCACCGTCAACTACGCCCGTCGCATCGGTGCCATCGCCATAGTTCGGGGCCTGCGAGCCGTCACGGACTTCGAGTACGAGTACCAGATGACCACCATGAACCGGCACCTGGAGCCCAACGTGGAGACGGTGCTGATGATGACGTCGCTCAAGTTCGCGTACCTCAGCTCCACCATCGTCAAGGAAGTCGCCGCCGGCGGCGCGTCGCTGGATGGGCTCGTACCGCCGCCCGTCGCCGCCGCGCTCGCCAGCCATTTCCACGGTCGAGCGGGCTAGGCCGGCGACGTGGCGGCCTCCCCGGACCGCGAGACTGCCGATTTCCTTTATCTGCTCGATCGCCTCGAGGAGATGCTGTCTGGCGGCTCCAAGCTGCCGCTCACCTCGCGCACCATGATTGATACCCAGGAGTGCCTGGAGATCGTGGAGCAGCTTCGCGTGTGCGTGCCAGAAGAGCTCCACGAAGCGCGCCAGGTCCTGGGAGAGCGCGAGCTCATCCTGCGCGAGGCCCATCAGGATCGCGCCAAGATCATCCGCCAGGCTGAGTCGCGCGCCCGCCGTATGGTTGAAGAGCACCAGATCACCCAGGACGCCACCCAGCGCGCCGCCGAGCTCGAGGATCGCGCCGCGCGCACGGCCAGCCGCATCCACACCGACGCGGAGGCCTACGCCGAGCAGCTACTCCAGCGGCTCGCCTCCCGGCTCGAGCAGGCGTTGGACTCCGTGCACGCCGGGATAGATGAGCTGCGCGCCCCGCCAGATGGCCTGGAGTCGGAGCGCCCCCCCGCGGCGCTCGCTCAAAACGGCGCCGTGGAGGAAGACGAGGCTGAGCCGTCACCCGCGCCCAGCCGCCCGCGGCGCGAGCGCGCCGTCTCACGCCCGCGCAGCCGCCAGGCGTAGCCGCCCCGGCTGCACCCAGCAACACTCTCGGCGGAAGGGCCGTCCAGCATGCAAGCCGTAGTCAACGAGCAGCTCGTACGCACCCGCATCAGGATCGCAAGCGCCTGCCACATCGCCGCGCTCGCGGTCTTCGCCGTGGGTCTCTTCTACTCCTGGAACTGGGGCCCGTCTGACTTCGAGCAGATCGTCGCCTCCTACGTCGCCATCATCATCGGCCTCATCCTGTACCAGGTAGGCCAGGTCTTCTTGCGCCGCTGGGGCCCACGCTCGCGCGCGGACGCGTTGCTCATCCGCACCCTCAAAGGCTTGGACAATCGCCACACCCTGGTCGCGTTTGCCGCCGCAAAGCTGCCCGACTACGTGGTGGTGGGCCCGGCCGGTGTGCGGGTCATCGTGCCGCGCTCGCAGGACGGCGAGGTCACCTGCCAGGCTGACCGCTGGTCGCATTCGAAAGGCCAGGGCCTGGGACGCTTCCTCGCCCTATTCGGCGGCAACCCCATCGGCAATCCCACCGCGGACGCCACCGACGGCGTTCGCAAGATCAAGAGCAAGCTGGAATCCGCCGGGCTCACCGAGGCGGACTATCTGGACGTGCGCGGCATCGTGGTCTTTTCCTCCCCCGCCGTCCGCCTCCGCATCGAGGGCGCGTCCCAGACCGTCACGCGCCTCAAGCAGCTCCGCGGGGCGCTCTCCGGCGGCGCGCCATCGGGCGGCGCGAATCGCGCCTCCAGTGGAAAGAGTGGCCTGAACGCCAAGAGCGTCCAGCGCATCGTAGACGCCCTGCGCTCTTGAGGATCGCCTCCGATGCGCGACCGTGAAGACCTGGAGCGCGAGGCTCGGCGCCTGGCCGATCAGCTCTTGCTCGAGCTAGTAGAGCGGTCAGAAGACGTCGACTTCCGGCAGGGCACCTACCTCCTGGCGTCCCTCGCCGCCGAGCTCGGCAGCCGCGTCCAGGAGCGCTGCTGGCAGCTCGCCCGGGACAGCCACCCAAACTGGGAGATGCCCGCCAGCGAGGCCGAGACCCTGATCAACGCCGCCTGGAAGTCCATGGCGTCCATCTGGGCAGAGACAGAGCGCGAAGCCCGGCGCGGCTGACCTACCGCGGGCCCGGCGTCGGCACGCCCGGCGCCCCCGGTCCAGGAGGGGCCCCCGGCGGCGGCTCCGGAATGTTGAACCGCTCACCAATCCGGATGATCCTGTTCCGGTCCGCAATGTTGTTCGCCTGCATGATCGCCTCAACCGTCACCCCGTATCGCGTGGCGATCTTGTTGAGCGTGTCTCCAGCCTCCACCACGTGCACCCGAGTCACGGTGGGCGCTGGCGAGGGTGACGGGGAAGGGAGAGCAACCACCGGCGACGGCAGCAGCACCGGGGGTTTGGGCTGCGGCTCAGCGACCGGCGCCGGGGTTGGCGTAGCCTGGTTGGAGCCACCCGGGTATCCGGTGAGCCAGCTCAGCACCACGAAGAGTAACACCACCAGCGCTATCAGGACGCCCGCGAAGACCAGCGTGTAGGCCCCCCGATCCGCCCGCTCGGACGCGTACGCGGAGTGGCGCACGGTGGCCCCATCCAGCCCGTCGCGACCCCCCAGCGGCACCGCCTGCGCATGCCCCAATGGACGCCGACCCGCCGGCCGCGCGGAATCCCCCTGGGCGGCCTCGCCGCCCAGTCCCAGGCGCGCTCGCACGGTATCGATCCACGCTCGGACCTGATCCGCCAACTCGCCGCCGGTGGACCTCAAAGGCGGCTCCTTCCCTGGTGATCAAGCGGTCAGCGGAGCTTCCGGACACCACCCGCCGCGGGCCGCCGTTGACCCATGGTTGCGCATTATACGCCAGTCCAAGGCGCAAGATTCCAACCCGTTACGTTGAGCGAACGAATAAACGCGCCCGCGCCGGGCAGCTGCGCCTCGCGGCTACGGCGCCTGGATGGCGTAGCCCCCGTCCACCGGCAGCGCAACGCCGGTCACAAAATCGCTCGCGGCGCTGCACAGGAAAACACACGCACCGGCGATGTCCGCCGGCACCCCCCAGCGCCCGGCCGGCGTCCGCGAGAGGACCCGGTCGTGCAGCGTCGGGATCACTCGGCGCGCATTCGCCGTCAGCTCCGTGTCGATCCAGCCGGGCAGGATGGAGTTCACCTGGATGTTGTCTTCCGCCCACGCAATCGCCAGGCTCCGTGTGAGCTGGACCACGCCACCCTTGCTCGCCGCGTACGGCGTGGTGAACGGGTGGCCAAAGATGCTCGTCATAGACCCAATCGTGACGATCTTGCCCGCCCCCGCCGCCTTCAGGTGCGGGTACGCCGCGCGGCAGCCCAGGAATACCGCGTTCAAGTTCGTGTTGATGACCCGCTCGAACTCCTCCAGCGTGTACTCCTCCGGCCGCTTCCTGATCCCAATGCCCGCGTTGTTCACCAGGATGTCCAGGCGCCCGTGCCGCGCCACGGCCTCGGACACCATGCGATCCACCTGCGCCTCATCCGTCACGTCGCACTGGATGCCTGAGGCCGCGCCCGCTCGGACCGCGTTGAGCTCTGCCACCGCCGCCTCGGTCTTGGCCTCGTTTCGCCCGGCAATCGCCACCGTCGCGCCAGCGGAGACCAGTCCCTGGGCCATCCCCAGACCAATGCCGCCGTTGCCGCCGGTGACGATGGCCACCTTGCCGCTCAGATCGAATGGGTTCATGTGTACGTTCGCCTCTCCTAGCTACTCCGGCCTACTCTGGGCCGTCCGGAATCTCCAGCTCACCGCGGGCCTGCAGCACGTCCGCCAGGATGTGGGCGCCCGTCACCGCGCACGGCACCCCCGCGTAGATGCTCACGTGCATCAGCAGCTCGCCTAGCTCCTCGCGGGTGATGCCCACGTTGCGCGCGCCGTGGAAGTGCGTCACCGCCTCCCGCTCCCGGCCCAGCGCCAGCAGGATACCCAGCGTGATGAATTCTCGTGTGCGCTCGTCCAGCCCGGGCCGGGCCAGAATCCCGCCCCACGCGTGCTCAACGATGTCCCGCTCCAGGTCCGGGTGGACCGCCTTCAGCAGGCTCCGCCGCCCCTTCGCGCCGCCGCCCACGATCCGCGCCCGCCTGGCTGCTCCCTGACGGTACGCCTCAGACTCAGGTGCCTCTGCCATACTCGCTCACCTCACCGGCCCTGATTAGATGCGGCGCGCCAGAGCCCCGTCAAGGTCGCCGCCGTGCCCGCACCGGAATCGCGATCAGCAGCGCGGCCGCCTGGATCGCCAGCAGGCCAATGATTGGATCGCAGGGGTAGCGATAGCGCACCTCCGGCCCGATCAGCGCCGCCGAGGAGCCCATCAGCGCCAGCGCCACCGCGGCCGGCAGCAGTTGAACCCGCGGCGCCCGGCCCAGGACCGCCGCTAGCACCCCCAGCGCGGCCAGCCCAGGCAACAGCGCACCCAGCCGCGCCGGGTCGTACAGGCTCACCAGCGTCTGGGCCCGCTCCAGATCAGCGCGGTAGACCGGCCGCTGGAGCACCGCCCGCACCCGCCGATCCCAGTCCACCTCTTTCCATTCGAGCCCCTCACGGCGCACCTGGATGGGCCGCCCCACCAGGATCTCGCCCAGGAAGCCCAGGCTGCTGGTCACGAAGTACGCCGGCCGCTGCGCGATCGCCCCCAGGGCCAGATCGAACATCACGCGCGAAGCCTCCGCCTCCCCCAGCCCCAGCTCCTCGCGGATCCGCTGTGCCGTGGAGCCCGGAGGTCTCCGCTCTGACTCCTGCTGCGCGATCCGCCGGGCAGCCGCCTTCACCGCGTCCTCTTGCACCCCCGCCGGCGCCTCAAAGTTGAAGCTGCCCGGATCCTCCTTGATCGTCCGAGCCAGCAAGAACCGCCCGTTGGCCGCGATCACAAACGCCCCGTACCGCGCCTGGTTGAACGCCATCCACGGCAGCACCACCAGCGCAAACCCGGCCGCCAGCACCGCCACCCGAGTCACCCGCGCCCGGAGACCGCCGCCGCCCAGTACCACCGCCAGCCCAAACAGGGGCAGCACGAGCTGCATGCTCGGCCGCGTCAGCGCCGCGAAGCCCACCAGCAGGCCACAGGCAAACGCCCAGCGCACGCTCCCCCGACGCATCGCCACGATCGCCGCGATCAGGCACGCCAGGAGCAGCACCGTGAAGAACGACTCCGTCATCACGTAGTGCTCGTACAGCAGCAGCGGCCCAGACACCGCCGCCAACAACGCCGCCCCAGCCGCGACCAGCCGGCCCGCCACCAGCCGTCCCAGGGCGTACGTCAGCAGCACGGTCAGCGGCCCCAGCACCGCGTGCTGCGCCGTCACCAGCCGCTGCAGGTCCTCCCCCGTCGCCAGCGAGACCAGCGCAATGAACAGCGGATAGCCAGGTGTGCGGCGCAGGCCCTGCTCCGGCAGCCGACCGGTCAGCATGTCGTGCGCCGGCGCGAAGTACCCCTCGCTGTCCAGGTTCAGCAGCGGCGGGCCGGAGTCGTAGAACGCCAGCCGCAACGCCAGGCATGCCGCCAGCGCCAATCCGCAGGCCCCCAGATCAAACCAGCCAGCGCGCCAGCGCACGGACCTGGTACTCACGCGCGGCTGGGCTGTGGCGGGCGCAGCCGCGTGGCCAGCGCGGGCACCCTGGAGACGATGGCGGCTGCTCCGCCCGCCGCCAGGACGTTGATCAGCGGATCCAGCGGGTACCGATAGCGCCACTCAATGCCGATCAGGAACCCGCCCACCAGGACCAGCACCGTCACCAGCACCGCCAGCACACCCACGAGCAGCCGACCTCGCCACAACCCGGCCACGGTTCCCGCCGCGGCAAGCGCCAGCATGGCCCACGGAAACCGGGCCGGATCGAACGCCGTGGCCAGCCACTCCGCCTGTCCGAACTGCCGATCCTCCACCGGCGAAGGCTGCGGCAGCAGCCGCGCCACCCGCGGCGGCCAGTTGATGTTCCGCCACGGCTGCCAGTCCTGCCGCAGCCGAACTGGGCGGCCCGCAAACGTGCGCCACGCCATGTCCAGACTGCCGGCAACGTAATAATCCGGTCGCGTCCAGATGGCCGCCAGCGCCACGTCGCGCATCGCCCGATCGGCCGCCGCCTCGCTCAAACTGAGCTCGTCACGGAACCGCCGGGCCAGGTCGAACGCCGAGCCGTCGCGCGCCTCCTCCCGGTAGATCCTCCGCGCGCGCGCCGCCTGCCGATCGCCCTCAGGCGCCTCCGGCACGTCAAAGCGCTGCTCGTAGCGGATCGTCCGCACCGCCAGCCCCTCCCCCAGCCCGGTGGCCAGCGCAAACGTGCCGTGCACCGCCAGATTGCGGACCATCCACGGCAGCACCACCAGCGCACAGCCCGCCAGCAGCAGGCCCGCCTGCCGCGCCCGCTGACCCAGGCTCGGACCCCGCGGCGCCAGCAGGCCCAGGGCCAGCAGCACCGCCACGGATTGCCCAATGGGCCGCGTCAGCGCCGCCAGCCCGATCGCCAGCCCCACGGACACGGCCAACCATCCACGCCCGCCTTCCAGCAGCCGCGCGTACAGCAGCACCGCCAGCACCAGGAACACCGTGAAGAGCGTCTCGCTCATCACGTAATGCTCCATCACCACCAGCGGCCCGCTCAGCGCCGTCGCCAGCCCCGCGATCGCCCCAGCCACGCGGCCAAACAGCGTCCAGCCCAGCGCCATCGCCATCACCGCGGTGGCGGCCCCCAGCAGATGCTGGAGCAGCATCACGGAGCGTAGCTCCTCGCCGCCCAGCGCCATCGCCCCGGCGATGAACAGCGGATAGCCCGGCGGACGTTTGAGCGCCGGATCAAAGCCCAGCCCGTGCGCCAGGTCGAACCCCGGCAGCAGGTAGCTCAGGCTGTCATTCGTGACAAACGGCGGCGCTCGAAGGGAGAAGGCCAGCCGCCAGACAACCGCGACCGCGGCCACCACCAGCGCGGCAGCCCACCAGGGCGGCGCCGCCGGCCGCCACACGCGGGGCGGCGCCAGAGGCGCCTCAGTTACCAGATGCCCAGCTCGGCCTTGGCTTCCTCGCTGGCCATGGTGCGCGGGTCCCAGCGCGGCGTCCAGACCAGGTTGATGTCCACGTCCCGCACCGCCTCGAACGAGGTGGTCAGCACGGCGTGTGCCTGCGTCTTGATCATCGGACCCAGCGGGCAGGCCGGCGTCGTCAGCGTCATGTCCACCACCACGATGTCCGGCTCCACCACGTTCACGCCGTACACCAGGCCAAGGTCCACGATGCTGATGCCCAGCTCCGGATCATAGACGGCCCGCAGCGCGTTCAACACGTCATGCTCGGTAGGGAGCGTCGGCTCGGCCGCCGCCTGTACATCCTCAGTAGCCATTCCCATGCCCCCAGCGCCGGCGACGCCGACGGACTTGCTTAGACCAAGTGTACCAACTGCCCGCCTGAGCCCGGACCAAAGCCGCGCTCCCACCCCGCGGCGCGACACGATGCCAGACCACCCCACGCCAGACGGTCATCCGGAGCTCGCGAAGGATCTATCCGGCACCAGCGCCGATCGCGGAACCGTGGCGGTCTACTCCCGCGACGCACTCGGTGCAGCGTGATAGCCCCGCCCCGTCCCGCTGGCAGCGGCACCCCTTGTCGGTGCCGTCCTCCGCCGGCCGGGCTGCGCCACCCCGTGTGCGCTTGCTCGCGACCTCCTACAGGCCCGCTTCGAACGCCTCAACGATCTCGCGCTCGCCCAGCCGGTCGAAATCGTCAGGAACCCGGATCTGCCCAGCCAAAAACCCAACCCGGCCCAGGCCAACCGACGCGTCGATCGGCAGAAGCTTCACGACCGGCTTGCCAGACACAGCGATCACGATCTCCTCGCCGCCCAGGGCGCGATCGATCAATCGCGAAAGCGGCGTCTTCGCCTCTCGGATGTCGACAACGGTCACCCCGTCATTCTGACGCAACGCAGGTCAGCCTCGCTCAACACAACCCGAACCCCCGCGCCCGCTCTAGCAGCCACCGTGCCTTGATCGCGATCGGGTAGTCCACGAGCCGGCCGTCCACCTGGATGGACGCGCTTCCCGCCGCCTCCGCCTCAGCGAACGCCGCGTCCACCCGCCGCGCGTAGTCGATGTCCGCCGCGCTCGGCGAGAACACCCGGTGGATCACCTCAATCTGGCCCGGGTAGATCGCGGATTTGCCCTGGAACCCCAGCCGCAGCGCCACGGTGGCGTCCCGCTCCAGCCCCTCGTTGTCGCGGATGTCCAGCCAGACGGTGTCGATGGGCGGATCCAGCCCCGCCGCGCGGGAGGCCAGCACCACCTGGGTGCGCGCGGAAATCAGCTCCAGCCCGTCCGCCTCCCAGAGGTTGCCGGAGAAGCGGGTGCCCACGTCGCGGCAGTAGTCGCCCGCGCCAAAGCCCAGCTTGCGCACCCGCGTCCCGCTGGCCGCGATCTCCCGCGCGTTCAGCACCCCCCGCGCCGTCTCGATGATCGGCGCCAGATCGATCCGCCCCTCCGGCAGGCCGCGGTCTCGCTCCAGCCGACGCAGGTGCAGATCAACAAGCTCCAGGTCGCGCGGCGACTCCACCTTGGGCAGCTTGATCCCGTCCAGGTCCGCGCACACCACCGCGTCCAGGTCCGCGAACGTCCAGCCCGTGTCCAGCGAGTTCACCCGCACGTACCGCAGCGGTCCCGGCTGGAGCGTGGGCAGGGCAGCACGCACGGCGTCGCGCGTGGCCACTTTCTCCGCGATGGGGACCGCGTCCTCCAGGTCCAGGATGATCGCGTCCGATCCAAACGTGGCCACCTTGCTGACCAGCCGGGGCTTGTTGCCCGGCGCGTAGAGCATGCTTCTGATGGGCCCGGCCACCGCTCCTCCCAATCCCTGGTTCGATTCCCGCGGGTCGCCGGCCTACGGTACCACGACGGCGGCCGTGGTACCGTTGAGCCCCGGCTACGCCAGGAAACACAGACCAACCGGAGCCAGCCTCAGATGTCCGAGTTCTCCATCCCGCCGGGCGCCCTGGCCGGTGTCCGCGTTCTGGACATGGCCACCTTCATCGCCGCGCCCTTCTGCGCCGGCCTCCTGGCCGAGTTTGGCGCGGACGTCATCAAGATCGAGCAGCCGGGGGAGGGTGACTCGCTCCGCGAGCTGGGCCGCAAGGTCAAGGGCAGGGCCCTCTTCTGGGCCGTGGAGGCCAAAGGCCGCCGCTCCGTGAGCTGCAATCTGCGAGTGCTGCGCGGCCAGCAGATCGCCCTGGACCTCATCAAGCAGTCAGACATCGTGGTGGAGAACTTCCGCCCCGGGACTTTGGAGCGCTGGAACCTGGGCTACGAGCAGATGAAGGCCGTCAACCCCGGTGTCATCCTGGTGCGCATCTCCGCCTACGGCCAGACCGGGCCGTACGCCTCACGGCCAGGCTTCGGCCGTATCGCCCAGGCGTTCGGCGGCCTCACCTACCTGGCCGGCTTCCCTGACCGGCCGCCCGTCAACCCCGGCTCCGCCACCCTGGCAGACTACGCCGCCGGCCTCTTTGGCGCCCTGGGCGCCCTGGCCGCCAAGCACCACCGCGACGCCACGGGCGAGGGCCAGGTGGTGGACGTCTCGCTCTTCGAGTCCATCTTCCGCCTGACGGACGTGCTGGCCGCCGAGTACGACACCCTGGGTCTCGTCCGCCAGCGCAACGGGTCAAACGCCCACGCCGCGCCGCACAACCACTACCCCACGGGCGACGACGGCTGGATTGCCATCGCCTGCACCAACGACCGCATCTTCCGCCGCCTCACGGAGGCCATGGGCGAGCCCGAGTGGGGCGCCGACCCCGAGTTCGCCACCATGACCCAGCGCGCCGAGCGCCGGACCATCTGCGACGCCCGCGTGGGCGGCTGGACCAGTCGCCACACGCTTGCCAAGCTCCGCGAGATCCTGGACGCCGCCGAGGTGCCCAACGCGCCTATCAACAGCATCGCCGACATCTTCGCGGAGCCGCACTACGCCGCCCGCGGCACGCTGACCACCGTAGACGACCCCATCATCGGACCGTTTAGGACCTCCGCCCCCGTCCCCCGGCTCTCCAAAACCCCCGCCCGCATCCAACGCCCCGCCCCAGAGGTGGGCCAGCACAACGCCGAAGTCTACGCCGACCTCCTGGGCCTGGACGCCGCCACCCTGGCCGACCTCGCCGCGGACGGCGTCATCTGAAGCACCCACAGCAGCATCCCACACGCCCGCCGTCCCCAATCACACGCCCGGCACCATCGCGATAGCCCCAGCCCCTCAATCGCATCCTGACGGAGGAAGAGCCTGCACTCGCGCACGCGGGTGATCTTCCACATCGCACGCCAGACGGCCTGGCGGTAGCCCCGCCCCCTGTGTGGGTGCCGTCCTCCGGCCAGCCGCCCTCGCAATGACTCTGGCCCTACCCAACCGCACCTCGGCCGTTGCACAGCGTACCCGCCATCCACGAGCGCCAGCGGTGCAGCAGATCCGACCGAGCCCGGCGCGTGTGTGTGATTTTTGAATGCCGGTGCCGTGACAAAAGTGACAAAAGCGCCAAAACTCGGCCGCAACCCCGGGCATCGCATTATTGCGCACTATCACCGCAAGCACCTGCGCCACGGGTGGTGACAAAAATGATTTTGGTGACAAAAACCCCAACCTCGCCGCCTGTGCTGGCAAACGCTGGGCTGGAAGCGCGGCCGGACTGCGCATTCTTTCACTAACAGCTATGCCACAGGTACGGTGAGCGGGTCACGCCAGGCGGTCCGTGCGCCGCGCGGACGTGCCACGGGACTGGCCAGCGATTGGACGATCAGCAAAGGCTAGCCGACCCCAACGCCGCTTGGGAAGCAGCAAGGACCAGTGGTTCGACTCGACAGGAGAATTTCGGCGCCGGGACTCGACGCATCCTGCCACCTGACGGCCGTCTCGCATCAGTGTGCGCCGCGTCAACCGCTCAGCCGGCTCGACGGATTGTTGCAAACGCGCCCACTAGCAAGTAGTCTGACAAGGAATCGCCCACGGCTCTTCTGGGGAGGTCATATGGAAGGACGTGCGCTTGTGGTGACGGTTGGAACCGGAACCCGGGTCGACAGCGACATCGTCTCGCCACTGAAGAAGTCGATCGAACAGTCCCAGGCACGACGGGTCGTGCTGCTCGCGAGCGTAGTCAGCGACCAGTACGCTCGCCGAATAGTCGCGGAGCTTGGACTCGACGAGAAAGAAGCTGCGATCGCGATACTGGAGGACATCGACTCAGCGAACGCGGTCTTCGAACGATCGCTCGAAGTGCTGCGCGACCTGCGCGGCCGTGGCTTTGAGCCCGCGCAGATCGATGTGGACTACACCAGCGGAACCAAACCCATGAGTGCTGGGCTCGCCCTGGCGGCGACTGCGTTCGGGTGCGCGACCATGAAGTACATCGGGGGACCACGCGACAAGGGCGTGGTCATCGCGGGACGTGAGGAAATCAAGTCGATCGGCACAGATATCGTCCGCGCTCACCACGAACTCGAGATAGCCCGCCGTCTGTTCAGTCGACTCCAGTTCGACTCCGTCCTCGGCGTGCTGCCGGACAGCCAGGCCGGTCTTCTGGACGCAGACGCACAGTCCGAACTCGCCCAACTCCGGGCGCTCGCCCAAGCCTATAGCGCCTGGGACAAGTTTGACCACGCAACGTTCGTGGAGACGCATCCCAAAACTGAAGTTGCGTCGGCGAACCTGGCGCCATTTGTTCTGGCGAGAACGCGCTGGAATCGCCTGAGCCAAATGGCTGCTGACCGGAAGAACGGGCGGTTCAGCCAAGACCTACTCGCGGATCTCTTCAACAATGCGACACGTCGAATGCACGAAGGGCGCCACGATGACGCAGTCGCGCGTCTTTACCGATTTGTGGAGATGCTCGCGCAGCACAGGCTGAATCGTGCTCCCCGGAGCATCGATACGAGCGACGTGAAGCGCAAAGCGTTGCCGGAGACGCTGCCGGAGGACGTCGAGCGATGGTTCGACATCGCGGAGAATGGAGACAAAAGGGCCAAAGTGGCGATTGGCCTGCAGCAAGCATACCGCCTGCTCCATGTACTCGATGATGACCTGGCTACGCGGTACTGGGATCGGACGAAGCAGCGCAGGGACGAGCTGTTGAGCAGGCGCAATAACAGCATCCTTGCTCACGGAGTCAACAGCGTGTCCGGTGTCGACGCCACGGCGCTCCGGGACGACGCGCGCGAGTTGGCTCTCTCGGTGATTGAAGACTTCGACGAACGATGCCGCGCCCTCCAGTTCCCCTGGATCGCCGCCGAAGGCTCCGAGGGCTGAGCGTCCCCTGACAACCGTGACGACCATCCGAACAATCTGACACGTGCACCTGGGGAGGTCCTATGCCGCGTCCGCAGCCCGCCGCGCAGCCGCCGTCGTTCTGCATTCTCAAAGATCGGCGTCAGCCGCTGTTCGAGCTTGACATCGATGTCGTTACGCCCATGTTCGGCGGCGGCGCCGTTCCGCGTGAAGCCGACCCGCAGCACCCCGTGCGGGGCTCGTCCGTGCGCGGGCACCTCCGATTCTGGTGGCGTGCCTGCCGCGCGGGGCGCTTTGACACCGTCGAGGCGCTATTCGCGCGGGAACAGGAACTCTGGGGCGGCACGGCCGGTGCAGAGGGTGCGCCCTCTACGGTGGATGTACACATCCAGACACTCTCGGCGGGCAAGGTCACACCGATTCCAACATCGCGTCAGGCCGGTCCCGCCTGGCCGGAGTACGCCCTGTTCCCCTTCCGCGAAGAGCGCGGTAGGGGCGCGGGTGGTGGGCAAAAGGCCGCAAACGCCATCGTCGGTTGCCGATTCCACCTGACCATCCTGCCGGCCTCCGCCGGTATCGCCGATGACATCGAGGGTGAGGTTGAGGCAGCCGTCTGGACGTGGCTTCAGTTCGGGGGCGTGGGCGCGCGGACGCGGCGCGGCTGCGGCTCCTTACAGGCCGACGCAACGTCCGCGTTCAGCGCGCCACCGCATCCATCGTGGGTAGCATGGCTGCGCGATGGGCTTCAGACGCGGATGGCGCCAAGAAGCACGCTCGCCGTTCCCTCGTTGTACGAGAAGCTCGTGCCGGGCCCGGTGACCCCATCCGCGATCGATGCCTGGGCGGCCGCTATTGATGCCCTTCAACGCTTCCGCCAGCTTCGGGACACGCCGCAATCGCCCTCGTCTGGCCGGAGGAGCTCGACCGGGAAATCCCGCTGGCCCGAGGCACGGGCGATTCGGTGCGGCTCTCGGAGCCAGGCCGGCTTCCCAAAGGCCGACCTGGGCCTGCCCATCGTGTTTGGTCGGATGGAGGGAAATCCGACGCTGGACGCGGCCGGCGAGGGCGCGAGGCGGATGGCGTCCCCGCTCATCCTCAAGCCGCTCGTGCTTCGCAATGGCACGGCCGTTCCCCTCGCGCTTCTGTTACGTGCGCCAGGGCCGTTTGCAGTCGGCGCTCCGGGCGCTTGCCTCACGCACTACGGGAAGGCCGGACCGCTTGTGGCCGATCCAGCGTCCAGCCGCGCTGACGTTCTGGGCGGAGCGGCGTCGGCGCCGCTTGCGTTCATCGACTTCCTGCAGGAGCTGTGGGCTCCCAAGGGAGGCGGGCGATGACCAGTCTGCTCGCGATCTCGATCGGCCCGGTCCAGGACTTCATCGCCGCCGCCCGCAAGACGCGGGACCTCTGGTTCGGCTCGCATATGCTCAGCGAGGTGGCGCGGGCCGCTGCGCAGTCCCTCGCCAAAGGGGGCGCGGAACTGATCTTCCCCGCGCCAGACCAGGTTACGGCCAAGGGTGCCATCGCCAACAAGCTGCTGGCCATCTGCGACGACCCCGCCGACTCGGCCCAGCGTGCGCGCGAGGCCGCCCAGTCCCACCTGCGTAGTTACCGTGACAAGATGCTGGAGGCGCGTCGGGTGCGCGACGCGATCGACGTAGATCTGATGAACCGTCAGATCGAGTCCTTCCTCGAATGGGCCCACGCCTGGGTTCCGTACGATGAGGCGAGGTATCGCGAGTGCCGGACCAACGTCGAGCGTCTGCTCGCTGGTCGCAAGGCACTCCGCAACTTCGAGCAGCCCAATGGACCGGCCGGCCGCCCCAAAAGCTCGCTAGACCCCAGCCGCGACTCCGTGATCCGCGACCTGGGGTCTAGCGACGAGGCCATCCGCTCATGGCTGCGGCTCAAGGGAGCCGAGCAGCTCGATGGGATCTCACTGATCAAGCGCAATGCCGAATCTGCTCGCTTCGTCTCGCTCGCCCGGGTGGCCGTAGACCCGCTGGTCCGGGCCCTGGATCACGATCACGCACCCGTGCTCGAGCGCCTGCGCCAGATCGCCAGTGAGCTCAGTGCCGACGGCTCCGATCTCGTTGAGCGATTCCCTGCCACGCAAGGCGGCGGCCTGGCGCACTACACGGCGTTTCCGTTCGATAGTCAGCTCTTCTACGAGGAGACCGCCCTGGACCCCAGTCTTTCCGCCGGAGAGCGGTCGGCCGCGGCCGAGTTTCAGAAGCAGCTCAAGCAGACGAAACTGGCCACGGCACCCGCCTACCTTGCGGTGCTCGCCGCGGACGGCGACGGTGTGGGCCGCCTCATCGGCTCCATCGAGTCGGCCGCGCGGCACCGGGATCTGTCCGCCGCATTGGCCGCATTCGCGGCGGCGGCTGAGCGTATCGTGAGGGAGTACCACGGGGCTGCCGTCTACGCCGGCGGGGACGACGTGCTGGCGTTCCTCCCGCTGGATACGGCGCTGCGATGCGCGGACACCCTCCGCAAAGAGTTCAACAGCAGCCTGGCGGCATTCTCTTCCGCCGACCTCCCGGTCAGTCTGAGCGTCGGCGTCGCCATCGGTCACTACGCGGAGAACCTCACCGAGTTTGTGCAGTGGGCGCGCAACGCGGAGCGGGCCGCCAAAGAGCATCGCCGCTCGGTGGGTGGCCGCGGGGTGACTAAAGACGCGCTGGCCGTCGCGCTCCACACCCGGACCGGGGGCGCCACCGCCACCACGGTGGTCCACGGTTGGGAGGAGGACCCGGTGACCGCGCTGTGGGAGACGTGGGTGCGCTGGCACGTGGAAGACCGGATACCCGACGGCGCGGCGTACGAGCTGCGCCTGCTGGCGCGAGAACTCAACGCTGGCGCGTCGAACATCAATGGGTTCGCCGATGTGTTGGCGGCAGAGTGCGGGCGCGTGGCAAAGCGAAAACGGGCGTCGGAGCAGGTCATCACGGAGCTCCTGACTCAAGTTGGCGCCGCGGGGACCACCGATCCGCTGGGCCGGCTTCGTAGCGTCACGGACGGGCTCATCGTGGCCCGCCGGCTGGCCCCGGTTGCCAGGTTCTCCACAGCATCCCTGGGGGTGGCGTTATGACCGATCAACGGCAGCACGCGCTGCTCATCCAGCCGCGCGACCCCATGGTCTTCCGCGACGCGCGGCCCTTCTCCAACGACCCCGGCGCCCGCGCGGACACGCTGGCCTGGCCGCTCCCCCAGACCGTGGCCGGCGCCGTCCGTACCCACGTGGGGACCTGCCTGGACTGGGACTGGCGCGCCGGCGGACCAGAGCAGGCTCGGGCTTTGGCCGTCCACGGCCCCCTCTTGTCGTCGCTCCGCGATGGGACGGCCGGCTGGGAAGCGTACCTGCCCGCCCCGCTGGACGCGGTGATCCATCTCGACCACGAAGGCCAGGAAGCTGTGCTCCACCTCCGGCCGGGAGCTGACCTATCCTCCGAGTCCGGCACCGATCTGCCGGCCGGACTGCTGCCGGTGGACGTGACGGATGACGTGAAGCCGTCGCCCCAGCGGCCCTGGTGGTCGGCCGCGGCGCTCGACGCGTGGCTGCGTGATCGAGATGGTCCCCTGCCCGCCAGCGAGGAGCGACTGGCCGGCCCACCACGTGAGACACGGGTCCACGTCGGCATCGACCCAACCACCCTGACCAGTCGCGAGGGCATGCTGTTCGCCACTACTGGGCTAGCGTTCGGCGAATCAGTGTCGCCCGGGCCAGGATCACCCGGGAAGACTGGGGAACGGCAGCCCGCGCTGGCGCTGCTCTGCCGGGCCGCTTCCCCGGGGGACTGGCAGCCGCGGCCCGCCTTCATCGCTCTGGGCGGTGAGCGGCGCATGGCCCGTCTCCAGCCCAGCGCCGCCGCCTGGCCAGTGCCGTCTGCACAGCTCGCGGCCGCGCTGGGCGCCGGCAGTCGGCTGAGGATGGTGCTGGCCACGCCGGGCATCTTCAGGGGCGGCTGGCGCCCGGGCTGGCTAGATCCCGCCTCGCTCAGCGGCGCGCCGCCGGGCGCGACCGGCCTCCGGCTCAAGCTGGTGGGCGCGGCGGTCGGACGGCGCGTGCCGGTCAGTGGCTGGGACTTGACGGCAAATGATGGTCGGGGCGCGCCGCGCGCCGTCCGCTACGCCGCGCCGGCTGGCAGCGTCTACTTCCTCCAGGTCGAGGCAGGAACGCTGGACGCGGCCACGCTGGAGCAACTGTGGCTGCGGCCGATGAGTGATGACGATCAAGACGGCCGGGATGGCTACGGCCTGGCGACCTGGGGCGTCTGGTGAGACCAGGACAGGAGGGATGAATCAAATGGACGCTCGGATGCTGTATCTTCACGCGCTCAGCCCTATCCACAGCGGGACCGGCCAGGCCACGGACGCGATCGATCTGCCCGTCGCCCGCGAGAAGGTGTTTGGCTGGCCGTACCTGCCCGGCTCCAGCGTGAAGGGCGTTCTGCGGGACGCCTGCAGCCCGCCACCGGATGGAAACGGCGAAGCCAGGAAACTGTTCACGGCCGCCTTCGGCCCGGACACCGTCAACGCATCGGATGGCGCCGGATCGCTCTGGTTCGCGGACGCTCACCTCTTGTGCCTGCCAGTCCGCAGCTACCACGGCACGCTGGCGTGGGTCACGTGCCCCCTGGCGCTGGAGCGCTGGCGGCGCGACCACGAGAGCGCCGGCCTGACCCAACCCTTTCAGATCCCGCGGCCTGAGGGCGGTGAGGCGGCGTTGGTGGCCCCCGAGAACGCCGTGGCCGCGGATGGCAAGCTGGTGATCGAGGAGCTGGATCTGGCGGCCACGTCCTCGGACGCTTGCGCCGCCCTGGGTGTGGCGATCGCCGCCGCCCTGTTTGACCAGGGAGACGCCTGGCGTGACCTGTTCCAGAAGCGCTTCGCGATCGTGGACAACGACACCTTCAGTTTTCTCTGCGAGACCGCGACTGAGATTCGGGCTCGGATCCGCCTCAAAGACGAGACTAAGACGGTGGCCGACGGCGCATTCTGGTACGAGGAGTCCGTGCCGGCCGAGAGCGTCTTCTACTCGCCGCTGCTGGCGATGCCACGCAACGGTGTCGCTGCAACGGAGATGCTTGGACTCGTGTCGAGCAAGCTCGGGGGTCTGCTCCAGATCGGCGGCAACGCCAGCGTGGGCCAGGGCCTGGTCCGGGCGCGACTGGGCGAAGGGTCGGTGACGGCATGACCCGGCAACAAGAACACCTGCGGCGCGCACTCGCGGACGTGCGGTCCGTACTGGGGTCCGTACCGGAAAGTCAGTCTCGGGACTACGGCCGACAGTGCCACGCCCTACCCATCCTCGTCCGCACCAACGGCCTGTGCCAGACCCTGGCGTTCCTGGAGAGCAAGGCTAAGACGGGCAACGGGCAGGACCTGCTGCTGACCCACATCGCCGGCGTGGTGGGCAGTCCACGATCCACGCTGCTGGACACCATCCGTGATGCGACCACGGCGGACTACCAGCGCCTCACCAGGACCATCCTGGAGGCCAGCGTCTACTACAAGCGATTCGCCGTCTCCGTGTTGAATGTGGACAACAGCTCTGGAGGCGAGTCATGACCGCCGCGGTGCGCACCCGCCTTCGCGCGCTGTCGGAGGTGGGTCCGCCCGCGGGGGCCCACCCGGGTCAGCTCCTGGACTACCTGGTTCCCAAGGACGTGGGCGACGCGCACGCGTCGCTCAACACAGGCTATGCTCAGTTAGTGGGGATACCCGTATCCCCGCTCTACCGGCCGGCGTTCGACCGCTGGCGCGACGCGGTTTCACGGGACGGCCTGGTGCACGAGTTCAGCGTGCAGGGCCGGCTCATCGTGGGGCTTGGCGCGGAGAGCGTGCGCGAGACATCCGTCACACTGCACCGCTCCTGGGGCATGCCGGTCATCCCAGGCTCCGCCCTCAAGGGACTGGCCCGCCACTGCGCGACGCGACATGGACTTGCCGCGGATGCGCTGGAAGTGCTCTTCGGTACGCAGGCCGCGGCCGGCTACGTGGCCTGGCTTGACGCCTGGTACGTTCCCGGCTCGGCGCCTGGTGACAAGCCCCTGGCCCGCGACGTAATCACGGTCCACCACCCCGGCTACTACCGCGGTGACCGAGCCATCGACAGCTCCGGCGACCGCCGGCCCCCGTGGGACTTTGACGATCCCACACCGGTCGGCTTCCTCAGCGCCCGGGGCCAGTACCTGGTAGCGCTGCGCGGGGCCGACGAGGCCTGGCGACGGTTCGCACTTCACCTGCTGGCACGGGCGCTGGAGGATTGGGGCGTGGGCGCGAAGACGTCCAGCGGGTACGGGCGAATGACGCCGCACGGCCAACTGCCGCCACTCAGCGAGCAGGGCTCCACGGTCGCGGCCATGCCTAGCGAAGACTCACCATCACCGGATGTCAGTACCAGCGGCCAGGTCTCATCGAGAATCGTCGGGATTGGTCCCGCCCTGTCCTCACCCGCCTCGCTGCGCGACCGGATAGCCTCGTTGCCGATCGACGATCGGCTGCTCGAACGGATAGGTGATTTGGCCAACGGCGAATGGCGTGATCTGCCTGCAGGCGAAGACAAGGATGCCGCGGCTAGACAGATCGTCTCACGGCTGAAGGAGGCCGGACGGTGGGACGAGCGGCGCGTGCAGGGGCGCCCCTGGGTCCAAAGCATCATCAAGCATCTCAATGAGAGGCGCACCACAAGAGGAGGCTGAGGTGCCGGAGCTGCCACCCTGGTTTGGAAACGTGGCGGACGCCATGGGCATCTTCACCTTCTTCGCCGCCACCTACGCCGCGTTCAATACCTGGCGGCTGAAGCGGCGGCTCGATCGGCGGCTGCAGACCATCCCCTGGCGCGGGGAGCGCCGAGACGTGGCCCTGGCCGTGGGCATCGGCGGCAGCATCAAAGGGGAGGTTGAGCACTATCTGCAGGCGCAAGGCCAGCCGGTGCCGGTGGTCGAGATTGAGCATCCTCAGATACTCAGGCGCGAGCAGGTCCCGGACCTGCTCAACGAGCTGCACCGCTACAAACGCGAGCTAGCGGAGCAGGGCACCACGGGCATCCTCTTGTTCTATCGCGGGCCCGTGGTGATCGCGACCTTTCTCGGCGCGCTGTGTGACAACTGGGTCCCCGTCCGCGTCTTCGCCAGGAACGACCAGGGCGGCTACGAGGAGCTGCTCACCATCTCGCGGGAGACCACCGTGGCGCGCGTCTGAGCCGCGTGTCGACAACGGAGGGGGCGTATGGCGACCATCGAGCGTTCGCTCATCCACCGCATGACCGAGCAAGAGCGGCTGGCCCGAGCCTGGCTCCAGGTGCGCGCCAACCACGGCGCGGCCGGCGGCGACGATGTCTCGCTGCGCCGCTTCGAGCATCGACTCGAGCTGAATCTGCTCAACCTGGCAATTGATGCTCGCGGGGGCACCTACCAGCCCGCTCGGGCCAGAAGCGCATGGGTCAGCAACCGCGGCAAGCAGCGCCGGCTCACCATCCTGGCGGTTCGCGATCGCGTGCTCCAGCGGGCCGCGCTGGATCTGCTGGAGCCGCGCTTCGAACGGTCGTTTCTGGACCGCTCCTTTGGCTACCGACGCAAACGGTCGGTCGTGGACGCGGTGCGCCGGGTGGCCGAGCTGCGGGACGCGGGGCATCGCTACGTCATCGATGCCGATATTCAGTCCTGCTTCGAGAGCATTGACCACGCCATCCTGCTGGACCTGCTGCGGCCGCGCTTGCGCGATGAGCCACTGTTGAAGCTCATCCAGCAATGGATGCCCATTGGCGCCGCGCGCGGCGCGCCCAGGCCGCGCGGCATCAGCCTTGGCGGCGTGATCTCTCCCCTGCTTTGCAATGCGTACCTGCACACCCTGGACGCAGCGCTGGAGCGGCGCAACATCCAGTCCGTCCGCTACGCGGACGATTTCGTGGTCCTCTGCACGGACGCCGCCGAGCGGCAATATGCCCTCGGCCTGGTGCAGAAGCAGCTCACGGCACTCCGGCTGCGGCTGAACGGCCGCAAGACCCGGCTTACCGACTTTGATGAAGGCTTCCAGTTCCTGGGCGCCCAATTCGAGGGCCGCGCGTGCCAGGTGGACATTGAAGGTCGGACGTGGACGTTTGAGGCGCACCCGGCAGACTGGCGCCCAGAGATCCCAGATTGGTACGGCGACCTCTGATGCCCAACCTGTACGTCACCGAGCCAGGGGCCACCGTAACCCGGGAGTACGAGCGCATTGTGGTGATCAAATCCGGCGAGGTGCTGCTGGATGTGCCGGCGATCAAGGTGGAGAACGTGGTGCTGGTGGGCAACGTGGGTGTCACCACACCGGCGCTGGGGCAGCTTCTGGACCGGGGCATTGGCCTGGTGCTCCTCAGCAGCCACGGCGAGCTACGCGGACGCCTGAGCGCTGATCGATCGGTCAATACCGCGCTGCGGCGAGCCCAGTATGAGCGTTCGCGCGATCCGGCGTTTCGGCTCAGCTTCGCGCGATCCTGCGTGGCGGCCAAGCTCCACAACAGCCGGGCGTTCTGCCTGCGCTGGGCGCGCGACGGAGTGGATGTCGCGGCTGACTCGGCGGCCCGCCTAGCCGAACTGGAGGCATCGCTAGAGCAAGCCGGCACAGAACCGCTGGTCCGCGCCGTGGAGGCCCAGGGTGCGCGGGCGTACTTCCGCGCCTTTCGGGGAAAGCTACGACCAGGCTGGGAGTTTCCCAGTCGCCGGCGCCGTCCCCCGCCCGATCCGGTCAACGCGTTGCTCGGTGCCACCTACACCCTGCTGGGGGAGGCCATCTACAGCGCCGTGGTGTTGGCCGGGCTGGATCCCTATTGCGGTTTCTACCACGCAGAGAGGCCAGGCCGGCCTGCCCTGGTCCTGGATCTGCTGGAGGAGATGCGCGCGTTGATCGCCGACTCCGTGACCCTTCTCCTGATCAACAAGCGGGTGCTGGCACCGGACGACTTTCGCCCCGGCCCGCCTGAGCGGCCCATAATCCTGGAGCCCTCCGGCTACCGAAAGGTGCTGAGCCAGTTCAACGCGCGGTTGCGCACGGGTGTCCAGCCGCCTGGCACGGCTGGGCGGCAAACGACGTATCAGCGGATCTTCGAGCTACAGGCGCGGCGACTGGCGGCCACCATCGGTGGGCGTTCAACGAGCTACCAGGCGTTTCGCACACGCTAAACGAGGCAAGGCATGTACGTGGTGGTGGCGTATGACATCGCGAGCAACAAACGGCGTGCTCGGCTCCACGAGCTCTTGTTGGGATACGGCTCACCGGTCCAGAAGAGCGTGTTTGAGTGCGACCTCACGGAAGAGCAGGAGCGACGCATGCGCCGGGGCGCCGCCAAGTACGTGCGGGTGCCGGCCGACACCATCCGATACTACCGTCTGTGCGGGGCCTGCGCCCGCCGAACGGCAGAAGCAGGCACCAGCCTGTCTGAACAATGCGACGAGGACTTCCTGGTGTGAACGGCCACTGCGAGCATCGGCACACGCGGCACAGAGGCGGGGGATGCTCGCGCGAGGCTGTTTCTCGAAGGAACGCAGCGTGCCGACGCTCCCGGGCGACAGAATCGGTCCCCGTGGCGAAGGCGTCCGGACGCCCGATGCTCGCAACGCGGCCGCAACACTGCGACGACCACAACCGGTTGCGTCCGCTCACGACGAACAACCACAACCGGCGGTATACTACGCCTGGCAAACCGCTGATGGGTCTCAGAGACAGTCATCCTGGAAACGGGATTGAAACCGATTTGTTCGAACTTCCCGTTGGTTTCTATCTCGATGAGTCTCAGAGACAGTCATCCTGGAAACGGGATTGAAACCTAACTCTCTGCCCCGGTGCCACCAGTAATCCTCCATGTCTCAGAGACAGTCATCCTGGAAACGGGATTGAAACGTGCAGACCAGGTAGCGGTCCGCCCGGGTGACGTCCGTCTCAGAGACAGTCATCCTGGAAACGGGATTGAAACTCTCGCGCGCTCTGTTCATCACTCGCGGCTTGCTGCTCGGTCTCAGAGACAGTCATCCTGGAAACGGGATTGAAACACAGCCGTCTCCGAGTATTCCAGCGTGTGCTGAGGGTACGGTCTCAGAGACAGTCATCCTGGAAACGGGATTGAAACGTTTTGGTGAATGTCACTGCGAGATTCATTCCGTTACGTCTCAGAGACAGTCATCCTGGAAACGGGATTGAAACCCGCTTCGCGACCAGGACGCCCGTTCGACGATCACCTAGTCTCAGAGACAGTCATCCTGGAAACGGGATTGAAACATGGACTCGCCCTGGAAGACGATGATCTCGTCGCCCCTGACGGTCTCAGAGACAGTCATCCTGGAAACGGGATTGAAACGTGGCGAGCCTGGGATGACAAACCCAGTCTCCTCATCTGGCGTCTCAGAGACAGTCATCCTGGAAACGGGATTGAAACACCAGCCCAATGATCAGGGCTGCCAGCACGAGTGCGATGATGAGTCTCAGAGACAGTCATCCTGGAAACGGGATTGAAACGTGCATGTTCGACTAAGGTATAGATGGCGGATTGAACGTCTCAGAGACAGTCATCCTGGAAACGGGATTGAAACCTTCGATACGGCGAGCAGGCGACGAGGATCGGTTCGTCTCAGAGACAGTCATCCTGGAAACGGGATTGAAACGCTACGATTGCCGCACGCTGCGCAAGTGCGTTTTGGGTCTCAGAGACAGTCATCCTGGAAACGGGATTGAAACTGATCCTCCGGGTGCGGACAGGCTACCTGGCCCGGTCGTCTCAGAGACAGTCATCCTGGAAACGGGATTGAAACGCGCCGGCACGTGGCCGTACGCAATGCCGGGAACAATGTCGTCTCAGAGACAGTCATCCTGGAAATGGGATTGAAACTCCAGATCACGTAGTTGGCGAGCGCTACGTCGTCGTGTCTCAGAGACAGTCATCCTGGAAACGGGATTGAAACCTCTCGGCGGTATACCCCTCGTATCCGTGCTCCGGGGCTTCACCGACGCCCATGCGAAGAACCCGACGTTCGAAAGGCCCCCTTTGCTTGGCTGCCTCGGCAGGCTTCGCCGGCTCCGCGGGATGCGAAGAACCCGACGTTCGAAAGGCCCCCTATGCGGCGGCTGGGCTGACCGCCGGGCAAGCGCGTCCTCGGCACCGGACCCGTTCAACGGCTACCATCGCTTCCACTTGTTGGTCCGTGGGCGAGCACCGCGGACGACGGAGCCAGTTCCCCAGTGTCCGCACTTGCCAGCCTGGTCATGGGTCTGCGGCTGTGCACGCCGCTGACTCTCCGCGTCAGCACCGCGCGTGCGCTACACGCCGCCGTCCTCGGCGCGATCCAGCAGGATGACCCGGCAGCGTCGCGCTGGCTCCATGATTCGGACGGCGCGGCCGCGAGCACCGAACGCCCATGGACCGTCAGCCCGATCGCCGGCGCCACCAGGCAGCACGGCCACACCCTACTTGAGCCAGACGCCGATCACTGGGCCCGGATCACCGCGCTTGATGAGAACACCGTGGCGCTCATCTATCGTGTCCTGGCTCCCCTCCGCTGCTGGGACGCTGCCGAGCGATCCCAGGCCATCACTCTGGACGGCGTGGAGATCGCTCTGTCTGCCGCGCCATCAGGCAGCCCCGCCCTCCCCGTTCGGGAGACGTCCTACACGGAGCTCTGGCACTCAACAGCACCCGCTAGCGTCATCAGCGTGCACTGGCTGACGACCACACTGTTCCGCCAGCGGCGAGAGCTCACCGCCGCGCCAGGACCTGTGCTGGTGTTGGGAAGCTGGTTGCGCCGCTGGAACGCGTTCGCGCCTCGCACGCTGCGTATGGACTCTTACGCGCTGACGGAGTTCGTATCGCGCCACGTCGTTGTGCGCGACGAGTCGCTGCGGTTCCGCCGGGAACAGCTCGGACGCTTCGAGGTCCGGGGGTTCACCGGCGTCCAGTCGTGGGAGCTACGCTCCGGCGCGGAAGACCTGGCGCGCCAGGTCGCCGTGCTCGCTCGCTACGCCCTGTACTGCGGCACCGGGGCCAAGACCGCCCTGGGCCTGGGGCAGACGATCACCTCGCTGGACGCGACTCTCCCCATCGATGTACCGGCCGGCTGGTAGCGCGCGAGGGCGTCGTCGGACCGCGCGCTTGACGCACGCTCCACTGCAGGCCAATCAAACCTGTGGCCTGGCCGCCGCGCCGCGGCCCAGGTGACTACGGTCTCGTCCACGCACCCGGTCCGTGCGGATTCGGCGAGCGGGTCACGCTCGTCGTCAGGCCCGAGCAGCACGTCCCAGAGTTGGCCGTTCCGTCAGCAGGCTCGCCCCGCGATCACCCCAGGCCGCGGATGTAGCCCGACAGCGTGTGGAACAGTGATCCCGGCCAGTTGATGGGGTCGGACGGGTCGAAGCCCAGCGACTCGGCGGCGGCCGCGAACATGGCGGCGTTGCCCGGGCGGTCGCCCGCCGGGTCCAGGAGCTTCGCGGCGTCTGCCAGCGCTGCCTCTACCTCCAAGCTGGCGCGCAGCGCGGACGCCACCGCGTCGCCCTCGAGCTGGGCGGACAGCGTGCCGTTGTTGGCTTTGCTGAACCGGTGGTCGGAGAACTGGTGACCCATGAACAGCCGCTTCGGCCGCACGTCCTCCAGCACCCGCCGCACGCTCTTGCGGTAGTCGGCCGGACGCTCGATCAGCGGGAACCCGCCCGCGCCGCCCACCTGGATGCTGTCGCCCGTGAAGGCCCAGTCGGTGCCGTCCAGGACAAAGGCCACCGCGCCCGGCGAGTGGCCCGGCGTGTGCACCACGCTCACCGTCACCCCGCCGCCCAGGTTGATGCGGTCGCCATCGGTGAGCGGGCGATCCGCGGCGAGCTCGGCGGAGAGGTTCTCCATGAGCATCGCGTCGTGCGCCGCCAGCAACTCCGGCGCGTCGATGAAGCGGAACCGTGCCCCCGCGTACCCCGCGATGTGCGCCCGGCGGTTAGCCAATAGCTCGCGATCTGCCGAGTGCATGGCGATCTTCACGTCCGGCGCGGCGTGGTCTTTGGCCGTCTGCGCCCCGCCGATGTGGTCCCAGTGGCCGTGGCTGGCCAGGATCCACTTCACGTCGCTCAGCTTGATGCCGGCCTTGGCCAGCCCCGGCTCGATCACCGCCACGGGCGAGGCCGCCACGCCCGTATCCACGATCGCCGGCTCCGGCGCGTCGATGTAGTACACCCAGATCAAGCCGCCGGTCAGGCCGAACGGGCAGGGTACGGGGATCACACGGGGCGGAGCGGCCATGGTGCGCACCTCGGAGATTTAGTGCTGTCTAAGCGAGCCTCACGATACTTCGTCCGCGCGACCGAGCGCCACGCCACGCGCCAAGTCGACGGGGCTAGCCGGCGCGGACGATCCGCACGGCGTCCGCCACCACCGGACCGTCCGCGACGTTGTCCAGTGTCACGGTGACCGTCTGGCCGGCGGCCAGCGAAAGCTCGCCAAGCAGGTTCCAGCGCCCGCCGTTCTCGTGTTGATCCACGGTGCCGCTCAGCACCCGCTCGCCCGCCACCGCCGCCGCGAACCGCGCGTTGCTCGCGCGGGCCTCGCCATCCGTCCAGCAGGCCTGCAGCCGGTAGCGGCCGCTCTCGGGCGCGGTGAGCGTCCAGGAGAAGCTGGACTTCACGCCGCCCGGCTCCGCCTGCTCGAAGTCCGCGCCGTTGTAGCCCAGCACGTCCCGCCGGGGCGTCCACGCGCCCGTCCGCGCCACGCCTCCTCTGTCCAGCCCGCCGTCCAGGTTATCCCGCACGTCGTGGCGGTCCACCCACACGCTGGTGCGCGCGGCAAACGGCAGCTCCGCGCCGCGCGCATCGCGGGCCCGCACGTGGAGCGTGTAGAGGCCGGCCGCTTCGGCCGGGACCTCCACCTCGGCCGTCGTGGCATCAGACCAGGGCTCCCAGCGCGCCGTCTCCTCCGGACCGTAGCCGGCCAGCGGGACGATCCGGTCCGCCAGGTCGCTATGGCGCCAGCCCTCCAGCCGGGTGCTGAACTGGGCGGCGCCCGCCGGCGGCGACCAGCCAAACCCCAGCGCCCCCGGGCGAGCGTTGCGATCGGCGGGCGCCGCCACCATCTGGGGAGCCGGCACGTGGCGGCCAAACCTGGCCAGCACCCGTTCCCGAAGCTCCGGCAGCAGCGCGTAAAGCCGGTCGCCCGGGCACTCCGTGGGCGTGACGTCGCGGTGGCCCGAGACCGCCTCCAGCCCATCGTGCCAGAGCGCCCCACGCTCGCCAGAGGCCAGCCCCCTCAGGAAGTCCAGGGCAAAGCTGGGATCGATTAGCGACCGTTCAGCCTCGAAGGCCAGCAGGTCCACCAGCGAATCCACCGCCGCCGTGGAGGGCTGGCGATCCATGAAGTTGCCCAGCACCGCGAACCCGGCCGAACCAAAGTTGTAGCGGAGCGCGTGGCCGCCCACCACATCCTGGCTCAGCACCTCGCGCGCGCCGCCCGGCCCGGTCCGTCCAAGGCGCCCCTCGTAGATCTGGCCGCGATTGTCCACCAGCGCGTGGTAGCCGATGTCGCCGAAGCCGCGGGTGACGGTGTGGAAGGCGTAGATCGCCCGCACCTCGGCCGCTGGGTCGGCGTACTCGTTCTCCGTGGCCGTGTGGTGGACGACCATGAGCTTCGGCGCCACGAACGCCCGCGGCCACAGGTCTTCGTCGCCGCTAAAGCGGATGGACTCATCCGCGCCCCACTGCTCGCGGGTGACCACGCGATCCAGCAGCGCCGCCCGGCCGCGCGCCGCCACCCAGCCCGCGCCAGCGGACCGCCGTGGCGTCGTACCCGCGTCGAGCACCGTCAGCGTCATCCGCTCCAGCCCGGCCGACCGGGCCGCGTCGGCGCCAAACGTCACCCGATACTGCAGCCAGCCCGCGCCCCGGACGCCGATCAGCGCCCCAAAGACCGCCTCGGTGCCCTGCTCCCGCTCGTCTTTCCCGTGCGCGTCGACCTGAACCCGCCGCCAGCCCGACCAGCCCTGAGAATCCCGACTGGTCCGGATCTCCACCCCCGGCCGCCCCCCGGCCGAGCCCCGACCCACCAGATCTAGCCGCCAGTGTACGCCCAGGTGGGTGGCCGGAAACGGCGCCCGCACCGGCGGCGAGACGTAGCTCGCCCCCGACCGCTCGGGCCTCAGCGACCCGCCGCCGCCCTGCCCCGGCAGCCGCACCCCGGCCGCCTCTCCGCCGCGGAAGCCCCGACCCTCAAACACCACGTCCTGGAACCGGACCCGGACCGGCGCGTCAGCCTCCGTCGCGGCCTGCGCGCCGCGGGGCCCGGACAACGCGACAGCGGCCGCGCCGGCCAGCGTCGCGCGCGCCAGGAATCCCCTGCGGTCGGCTCGAGACGAGCCCCATCGTGATGGCACGGCGAGACATTACGTTGAGTGCCCCCCGGCACGCAAGTCACCCGGACCGCAGAGCCGATTCGGTACGATTGATTCGGACGACTCGCCGGCGACGCACGCTTCCGCAAGAGGCACCAGACCCGCCAGAGGCATCAGACCTGTTGGAGGCATCGGAATGAGAGCCAACACATCACCCAGGGATGCCCGCATCGTCCGCGACCCGGCGGTCATGGTCGGCGAACCCGTGGTGCGGGGCACCAGGATTCCCGTCGAGCGCGTGCTCGCCCATCTCGCGGACAATCTGGACCTACAGGACCTCTTCGCGGCATTCCCAAGGCTCACCGCCGAGGACGTGCGGGCATGCCTTGCATACGCGCGGGACGCCGTCGTTGGCGTACCCGGCGGCCGTGCGTGCCAGATCCGCGGAGAGGCCTCGGCGTAGGCGCCCGAGCTACCCTAGACCGCCGCCGGCTTCACCACACCCTCGGTCACCGCCTCAGCCTCGACCGGCTCCGCCGCCGGCCGCAGCGTGTGCAATGGCCCGATCTTCGCCAGCGCGGGACACAGCAGCGCCACGATCGTCACCACCACCAGCGTCCCGATGCCCCCGCCCACCACCGAGACCACCGCGCCAAACAGCGCCGCCACCGCCCCGCTCTCAAACGCGCCAAGCTCGTTGGACAGCCCGATGAACACGGACGACGTCGCCGCCACCCGGCCCCGTAGGTGGTCCGGCGTGATCACCTGCTGCAGCGTGTGGCGGATCACCATGCTGATCGAGTCTGACGCCCCGATGAAGAACAGACAGACGAGCGAGAGGGTCATGTCACGCGAGAGGCCAAAGCCCACAGTGGCCACACCAAACGCCGCCACCATCATCATCAGCACCCGGCCCGGCCGCTCCCACGGCGGGATCCGCGTGGCGATGTAGGCCGTCACCATGGCGCCCAGCGAGGGCGCAGCCCGCAGCAGACCCAGTCCGTCTGGCCCAACCTGCAGGATGTCCTTGGCATAGACGGGCAGCAGCGCCGTGGCGCCGCCCAGCAGCACGGCAAACAGGTCCAGCGTGATCGCGGAGAGGAAAATGGGCTGCCGACGGATGAACAGCACGCCCGCCAGCAGGTCCATCACCGTCCGCGCGCCGGCCCGCGCCTGCGGCGCCACCACCGGCAGCGTGGCCAGCATGGCAATGTGCACCAGTTGCCCCACGCCGGCCACCGCGTAGGAGGTCGTGGCGGCACCCGAGAGCCAGATCAGGTAGCCGCACAGGGCCGGCGCCGTCACGGAGGCAACCTGCTGGCAGGTCATGGTCCAGGCGTTCGCGTTCGCGTACTGCCTGGGCTCGATGAGCTGCGGCAGCATGGTGCTGGTGGCCGGCATGGAGAACGCCCGCCCCACGCCCGTAATCAGCAGCAGCCCGTAGACGATCTCCACCGGCGCCTGCATCCAGGACACCACCGCCAGCCCCAGCGAGGCAATGGCCAGCACCGCCTGCGCGGCCATGGCGATGTGGCGGCGCGGATAGACGTCCGCCGCGTTGCCGGCCGGCAGCATCAGCGCCAGCACCGGGATCACCTGGATCAGCCCCACCAGGCCCAGCGCCCAGGCATCGCCGGTGCGCTCGTACAGCTCCCAGCCAACGGCCACGGAGACGAACTGCATCCCGATGGCGGAGGCTACCCGGCCGATGATCAGCGCGCGTACGTACGGATGCTTCAACGCCGCCATGGAGTCATGGCGGGAACTGTCAGTCACAGGCTCTCGCTCCGCGCGCCCCCGTGGGGCGCATCCCATCCCCGGTCAGGTAGGTCAGTTGCAGTCTCAAGTCAGGTGTCAAGCTCCCCAGCCCACCGCGAACGCGTAGTTGTACCCCCCGCTCTCAACCGTCGGCGAGCGCCGCCGCCCGTTCATCACAGGCGAATGGCGAATCAGGTAACGGGGAACGGCGTCAGATGGTGGACGACCTTTGCCACCACAAGCACCAGGTGATCCTGGTCCTCCGAGGAGCAGCCGGCCCACAGCGGCAGCAGCACGGCGCCGCGCTCGTCCACGCCGTGGCAGGGCAGGTGCTCCGCCAGCACCGCGTCCGCCGCCCGCCGTGGATCCACCCCTGGAGGCATCCGCACCGGGAGCGCCCAGCCTCGATCCGCCAGCCACACCGGCGCCTCCGCGCGCGCACGGTCCGTCTCCCGCCGAATGCCCGCTGCCACCCGCTCGGACAAGGCGCGGATCTGCGCCGCCTCCGCTCGGTCGGCCGCACCGCTCGCCGCGGGCACGTCTGGCGCACACTCTCGGATCGGCGGACCGCCGGTCAGCGCCAGGTCTCAGAAGTCGGGCCAGCGCGGCTCCGGCCGGCGCCAGCCCACCATTTCGCCGATCGCCGCGGCACCCTTGAACCATCGTCGCACGGACATCAGGCCTGAGTGTAGCGCACGCGCTGGTCGTGCTCGGCACCGCCACCGACCCTAGAATCACCGACCATGCTCACCTCCGTCGTGGCCGTTCTGCTGCTCGGCGGAGCCTGGCTGTCCTCCGCCACCGAGGTCCGCCACACCACCCGCTGCCACGAGCGCCGGCTGGAGCCCGTCCCGGCCAACGGCCCCGCGCTGGATGAGCTCATCTCGCTGGACGAGTACTGCGGCGACCGCTACGCCACCCGCTGGCGCGCCATCCCGCCGCCCGCTCCCGGTGCGTCTGCCTCCACCCTCGCCGGCCAGGGCGCGCCACCGCCCACCCCCGCCGAGCTCGCCGTCCAGTGGCTCGCCCTGCTCGCCGCGGCGCTCGTCACCGGCTCCCTGGCCTTCCGCGCCTGGATGCAGGAGCGCCCGGGCGCCGATCCGCTCCCCGCTCCGGCCACGGCCCGCGTCGATCGACTGCTCACCGTGGGCCTCTGGCTGCTGGCCGCCGCCAGCCTGGGCGAGACCGCCGCCTCGCTCGGCTGGCTGTCCGGCCGCGGCACCACCAGCAGCCTGGACAAGAGCGGCGCGCTGGCCCTGCTTCGTCTGGCCCTGGCGCCCATGATCGGCTACCTGGCCGGGGCCAAAGGACAGCGCGAGGAGTCCACCATGGCCCTTGGCTTCGCTGGCATGATCGCGCTCACCCGCGCCCAGGCCGGCCACGCCTCCGCGGGAGGCTTTCTGGCCGTGCTCCTGGACGCCGCCCACCAGGCCACGGCCGCCGCCTGGCTGGGCGGTCTGGCCGCGCTGGTCGCCGCCCTGGGCAGCCTGGCGCCAACGCCCCGTGCCCGCGCCATCGCCAGATTCGGCCGCCTCGCCGCGCCCCTCGCCGCCGCCACCCTGCTCTCCGGGCTCGCCAACGGCTGGGGGCTCTCGCTGGACTTGTCCGAGCTCCCGGACACCTCCTACGGCTGGAGCCTGGGCGCCAAGCTCGCCCTGGTCGCGGCGCTCGTGGTCGCGGCCGCCCTGGTGCACCGGCAGCGCCTGGCCGGCCTCGCGCGGGCTGAGTTTGGCATCGCCGCGGCCGTCGTCATCGCCGCCGGCGTCGTCGCACTGCTGCAACCCCCCACCCGCGCGGCGGGCGCCGGCCCCACGTTCACCCTCATCCGCGACGCCAGCATCACCCGTGACGCCGACGCGGTCTTCGACGTTCGCTTCGATCGATTGGCGGTGGGGGTCAGTCGGATCGAGATGGCCACGCACGACCCGTCTGGCGCCCCCAGAGCAACCGCCGACCCTCCGCCTTCACTGGCGCCCATCGACGGCGCCGCCTCGCTCCAGCCACGGCCGGCCGCCCCGCTCGCGGCAGCGGTCGCCCCAACGGGTGGCTGGCAGGCGGACTTCCCCACGCCCGGCTGGTGGCAGCTCACCCTCAACGTCGGAGGCTCGGCGCTGGCCCTGGACCTCTTCGTCCCAGATCCCAGCCCCACGCCCCCAGCCTCGGACCCCCGAGCCGCTGAACGCCTGGCGGCCGTGGCGTCGCGGATGGACCGTCTCAGCGCCCTGCGCAGCGCCGACCTTCTCTCGGATGCCCGTGGCGGCTACCTCCGCGTGGTCACCCAGCTCGAGGCGCCCGATCGGCTCCACGCCGCCGTTGACGGCCGCGATGAGCTGACCATCGTGGGGCCTGCCCGTTTCACCCGCAAGCCAGCGGACGTCTGGCGCACCGCGCGCGGTGGCGATGTCGTGCGCGTACCGAGCTTCACCGCCGCCATCGCGGGGGCATCATCCATCCGCCTCGGAGCCGCGGACGGCCAGTTACGCGCCATCACCTTCTTCGCCCCCACCCTGGGCGGCTGGGTCTGCTGGTGGGTAGACGAGTCCACGGACCTGGTCCACCGCGAGACGCTCGCCTCGCGCTCGCTGCACCGCGCGGCCACCTTTGACCAGTTTGATCAGCCCGTGGGGATCCAACCGCCGGTTTAGCGTCTCGACTCGGCAGGCTAGAATCCTGTCGCCAGCCAGAACACCGGCCACGGAGCCCCGCCATGACCGACGCCGCCGGCCCCACCCCGGGCGATCCCGCGCCAGACTTCTCCCTGCCCTCCACCTCCGGCGAGACCATCTCGCTCAGCCAGTTCGCCGGGAAGCAGGACGTGGTCCTGTACTTCTATCCAAAGGACGACACCCCCGGCTGCACCGTGGAGGCCTGCTCATTCAACGAGAACCTGAGCGCGCTGACCGCCCGCGGGGTTGCCGTGCTCGGTGTCAGCCCAGACTCCGTGAAGGCACATCAGAAGTTCACCACCAAGTTCAGCTTGGGCTTCCCCCTGCTGGCGGACACCGACCATACGCTGGCACAGTCGTACGGCGTCTGGGTGGAGAAGAGCATGTACGGCCGCAAGTACATGGGCATGGAGCGCTCCACCTTCCTGATCGGCAAGGACGGGGCGATCAAGCGCGTCTGGCGCAAGGTCACACCCAAGAGCCACGTCGCCGAGGTCCTGGCCGCCCTCGACTGACGCTGAGTCTGTCGTCCTCCAAGCCAACCCCCAAGCCAGCCTCAGAGGAGATCGCCTGAATGGCCCGTATCAAGATCGGCGTCCAGCTTCAGCCCCAGCACACATCCTACGCGGACTTCCGCAAAGCCTGGCTGGACCTGGACGCCATGGGTGTGGACACCCTCTGGAACTGGGATCACTTCTTCCCCCTCAGCGGCAACCCAAACGGCGACCACTTCGAGGGCTGGACCACCCTGGCCATGCTGGGCGCCGAGACCCGCCAGGCCCGCGTGGGCTGCCTCGTCCTGTGCATGAGCTACCGCAACCCGGCGCACCTCTCCCAGATGGCCAAGACCCTGGACCACGCCACCAATGGCCGGCTCATCCTGGGCCTGGGCGCTGGCTGGTTCCAGAAGGACTACACCGAGTACGGCTACAACTTTGGCACCGCCGGCAGCCGCCTCCGGGCGCTGGAGAGCGGGATCCAGACTATCAAGGACCGCTGGTCACGTGACGTGCCCAAGCCCGTCCACGGCAGCATTCCCATCCTCATCGGCGGCAGCGGCGAGAAGGTCACGTTGCGCATCACCGCCCAGCACGCGGACATGTGGCACGCCTTCGGATCGGCAGACGCCTGGTCCCGCAAGAACAAGATCCTGGACGAATGGTGTGCGAAGGTAGGCCGCGACCCGCGCGCCATCGAGCGCTCCGCCTCCATAAGCTCCGCTGATCCCGGCCAGCTAGACCAGATGGTCAAGGCCGGCGCCACCCACCTCATCTACGCGCTCCAGACGCCGTGGAACACCCGCGCCGTCGAGCAGATTCTCGCCTGGCGCGACCAGCAGCCCGGGTGATCGCGAAGTGAGCACGCCACACCAGAGGCCCCACCCGTGACCACCTCCTGCCTCGGCATGCGCGTCCCCCGCGTGGACGGCGCGGACAAGGTGACCGGCGCCGCCCGGTTCGGCGCCGATGTCTCCATCCCTGGATCCCTCCACGTCAGGCTGGTCCTCAGCCCCCATGCCCACGCCAGGATCGTCAGCGTGGACTGCGCCGCCGCGCAGGCCGTCCCCGGCGTGGTCGCGGTGGTCACGTGGCCAGACCTGGCGCCCACCGTCAAGACTCCGGCCACGTCCCGGGCCCGTGACCTGCTGGCGAATGGCACCGTGCGGTACTATGGGCAGCCCGTGGTGGCCGTGCTCGCGGAGTCCGAGGTCGCCGCCGAGGACGCCGCCGCGCTGGTGGACGTGGAGTACCACCCGCTTCCCGCGACGCTCGACCCCATCGCGGCGATGCAGCCGGGCGCCGCCCCGATCTGGCCCGGCGGCTCGCCCGGCGTCAGCGCCGAGGCCGCCGAGCACGGCATAGACCCGCTTGGACCTGCGTCACGCGCCTCATCCTCGCCCAACGTCACCGGCTCCCTGGAGCATTCCCGGGGTGACGTCGAGGCCGGCCTGCGCGAGGCGGACGTGGTCATCGAGCGCCGCTACCACACCGCCCCGGTCCACCAGGGCTATCTGGAGCCGCACGCCTGCACCGCCGCGCTCGACCCCATGGGCACGCTCACCGTCTGGACCTCCACCCAGGGCGTCTTCTTCCCGCGCGGCGAGGTGGCCGCCGTTCTGGGCTGGCCGGAGCAGCGCGTCCGCCTGGTCCCCACCGCCATCGGCGGCGGTTTCGGCGCCAAGGGCACGTTGCTGGAGCCGCTCGCGGCGGTCCTCGCCGTGCAGTACCGACGCCCGGTCAGCATCGTCATGACCCGTATGGAGGAGTTCCTGGCCGCCACACCGGCGCCTGGAGCGGTCATCGACCTCCGCCTGGGCGCGAAGCGGGACGGCACCCTCCTGGCGCTGGACGCGACCATCGTGTTCAACAGCGGCGCCTTCACCGGTACGCCCCTGCCCAACGCCTGCCAGTACCTGGGCGCCTTCTACCAGTGGCGCGACCTGCGGGTCCGCGCCTTCGAGGTGGTCACCAACACCACCCCCCAGGGCGCGTACCGCGGCCCCGGCGGTCCGCAGGGCATCTACGCCACCGAGTCCGCCGTGGACGACGCCGCCCGCGCGCTGGGCATGGACCCCTTTGAGCTTCGCCTCAAGAACGTGGCGGAGGTGGATGCTCCCATGGCAGACGGCAAGCCCTGGCCGCCCATTGGCCTGCGTCAGTGCCTGGAGCGGCTCCGCGAGCACCCGGCCTGGCGAGATCGCCGGACCGTTGCCAACGAGGGCATCGGCATCTCCTGCGGCGGGCTCTACCACGGCCTCCAGGGCGGCAGCGCGTTCTGCCGGCTCGAGGCAGACGGCAGCCTCACCGTCGTCGTCGGCTCCGTGGACATCAGCGGCACCAACACCGGCCTGGCGCTCATCGCCGCTGACGCCTTCGGCATCGCGCCAGACCGCGTCCAGGTCACCAACGCGGACAGCGATGCCGCCCCATTCTCACCGATGGCCGGCGGCAGCAAGATCACCTTTGCCGTCGGCGGTGGGGTCATGGAGGCCGCGCGCGATGCCCGCCAGCAGGTGTTCCAGATTGCCGCTGACCAGCTAGAGGCCGCCGCCGATGACCTGGAGATCGTGGACGGCCAGGTCCGCGTGAAGGGCGCCGAGCACCGCGCCATCGGCCTGGACCGCGTGGGCCAGCTCAGCGTGGCCATCGGCAGCCGCTACCTCCCGGTCCTCGGCCGTGGCTCCCAGGCCATGCTGGAGCGCGCGCCCGGCACGGCCGCGCACCTGGCCCGCGTCCGGGTGGACCCAGACACACACGCCGCCAGTGTGGTCGAGTACGTGGCCATCCAGGACGTGGGCAAGGCCATCAACCCGGCCGGCATCGAGGGCCAGATCCACGGCGGCGTCTCCCAGGGCATTGGCTGGGCCCTGTACGAGGCCATGGCCTACGACGAGGCCGGCACGGTCCAATCCGCCAGCTTCCTGGACTACACCCTGCCCAGCACGGACAAGATCCCCTCCATCCAGACGGAGATCGTGGAGGTCCCCTCCCGCTCCGGGCCGTACGGCCTCCGCGGCGTGGGCGAGCCGCCCCTGATCCCCGTGGCAGCCGCCATCGCCAACGCCATCCGCGACGCCACCGGCGTGCGCCTGACCGAGCTGCCCATGACCGCCGAGCGCATCCACCGCGCGGTCACGGCCGGTGCGAAGGAGAGCCCCGAGTGATCCGCCGCGCCCTCATCGCCCTCATCGCCCTCAGCGCCCTGCTCGCGCTCAGCGGCGTCGCGACGTGGCCGGGTCCCACCGCGCTTGCCCAGGACCAGCCCTGCGAGAAGGCCTCGCCGGGCCCGCTGCCCGCCCGCGGCTCACCAGGCTCCGAGGAGTTCTGGCGCGCCTTCCGAGAGCCGTTGCCCCCAGCCCCCGTCTGGAATCCGGCCGGCCGCAAGAAGGTGGGCCTCCAGGCCGGCCACTGGCGCGTGGACGAGATCCCCGCCGAGCTTCGCGGCGTGGGCGCTGGCAGCTCAGCCGCCGGCCGGGACGAGTGGGACGTGAATCTAGACATCGCCCAGCGGACGGCTGAGATCCTCCGCGGCTTCGAGATAGACGCGGAAGTCCTGCCCGCCACGGTGCCCGTCAACTACCGCGCCCACGTCTTCCTCTCCATCCACGCGGACGGCGACACCTCCGGAGCGCTGAGCGGCTTCAAGCTGGGCCGCCCGGTCTTCTCCGCCACCCCCGAGGCGGACGACCGACTGGTCAGCGCCCTCTACGCCACTTACCAGGACGCCACCGGCCTGGCCCGAGACGACGACCACGTCTCGCGACGGATGACCAGCTACTACGCGTTCAACAGCCGCCGGTACTGCCACGCCGTGGCGCCCGGCGTCCCCTCTGCCATCATCGAGACCGGTTACATGACCAGCGCCTCGGATCGGCAGATCCTCTTTGGCGCCCCCGAGCTCGCCGCGCGGGGCATCGCCGATGGCCTGCGCCGCTACCTGCAGGTGGACGGCCCGCAGCAAAACTAGCCTCCAGTCAAGGACGGAACGACACCGTGAGCGAGCCATCCCTCTCGATCATCGTGAACGGCAACGACCACGCCTACATGCGCGAATTCGGTTGTCGCTGCGACCGCTGCGCCGTGTCGCACCGCCGTGCCAATGCCTCTGCCTCCATCTGCCTGCTCTCAGACCAGGATGAGCTGCTGTGGCACCTGCTCATCGATGCCGGCGGCGGAGTTGGCAACAACCTGGTGGAGAACCTGGACGGCTTCCAGGGTGAGCCACGCGTGGACCTGCTCCTGCTCACCCACTGGCACCCGGATCACTCCATCGGCCTGCTTCAGGTCTGCCCCAGCCTCAAGCGCAGCCGCGAGCGCCGCGGCCTCACTTTTGACAAAATCCCCACCTGGGTCCGCCACGGCTCGCTGGCCCTCCTGCCCGACCGTCTCACGCAGGACTTCATACGCGTCATCTCCCAGGACGAGAACGAGCCACCCGGCCGTCTCCTCCCCGCATTCACCGGACTGCACGGCAGCGTCACCATCCAGCCGGTATCCATCTCGCACGCTTCAGCCGACCTGAACGGACGGTACGCCACGGCCGGCTACGTCATCACCGCGCCCAACGGCCGCCGCGCGGCGTTCCTCTGGGACATGGACAATCAGAACCAGTGGCTGGTCTCGCCTGACCCGGTCCAGGCGCCGGCCCAGGCCGCGCTGCGGGACCTGGACTATCTGTTCGTGGACTGCAACAACTGGGAGGCAGAGGACCTGAACGGCCGCACCACCTCCCACGGCAGCTTTCTCCGTATCCGCTCCTACGCCGAGGTGCTCCGCCCCCGCGAGACCGTGCTCATCCACATCAGCGGCCACGAGGATGGCCCCGGCAACCCCGGCTTCGGCTGGCCGGACCAGGTCTGGCAGGACCGCGCCCGCGAAGCCTGGGAGGGTCTTCCCGGCACCGTCTCCGTGGTCAGCCCGGGCGAGCGCCGACCGCTCTAATCCGTCCCGCCGCTAGGCAAACAGATCCGTCAACCGCTCCTCCGGCGGGTGGCCGGGGTGCAATCGCCGCAGGTAGGTCGTGGCAAACGCCCGCTTGCGGATGTGGGGCGGCAACCCCATGAAGAAGCTGTTGGGCGGGATCTGCGTCCTGTGCCGCAGCAGCGCCTCGCGCTGGACGTGCGCGTAGTCCGCCACGTCCACCGCCGCGTGCACGTGGTCCCAGTTGGTGGCCGGCACGTTCTGGCGCCGCCGCTCCATCATCTTCTCAAGCTCGGTGGTATCCAGCCCCTCGGCCCGCATCATGTCCAGGATCGTATCCCAGCCCTCCACCACGGACTGCAGGGAGAACAGCCGATCCGGCCGCCACGGATCGCCATCGATCGGCGCGCCCAGATCTCCCACCATCTCCCACGCCCGCACCGTGATCCGGTGGCACATGATGTGGTCCGGGTGGCCGTAGCCGCCGTGCTCGTTCTCCGTGACCACCACCCTGGGCCGCAGCCGACGCATCAACGCGGCCAGGCGGAACGCCGCGGCGTCCACGTCCACGTTCCAGAACGCCTCCGGGTGCTTGTTGGCGTCTGTGCCCATCATCCCGGAGTCTCGGTACCCCAGCAGGTGGATCTCCGAGACGCCCAGCACCTCGCACGCCTCTCGCAGCTCACGCTCGCGGATGTGCCTCAGGCGGGGAAACGCCTCCTCATACACCAGGTCCGGATCGTGGATCTCCCCCTCTTCACCGCCGGTGCAGGTCACCACACCGGTTCGCAGACCGGCGGCGGCGTACTTTGCCAGCAAGCCGCCGGTCGCGCTACTCTCGTCATCTGGATGTGGGCGTACCGCCAGGAAATCAACGCGGGCCGTCATTCTCCGCCTTCGAGCACGTATTCCTCTCGCCCGGGCCCCGGGCGCAGCGCATTGTACGGTCCGGACCGCCCCCCACCGCAGTCCTTCACGCGCCTCCGGCGAAGGCCGGCATCACCTCGCCCGCGAACAGCCGTAGCGACCGCATCGCATCCTCGTGGCTCAGGTCCCCCCACGCAAACACGCACAGCACGTAGTTGCACCCGCTCTCCTCAAGCATCCTCGCCATCTGGGCCCGCACCGTCGTTGGCGATCCAGACAGGACCGTCTCGTGCTTCAGGGCGTTCTCGTAGCTGAACTGCGCGTCGCGGCTGTGATCGTCGTGCTCGTGCCACACCTTCAGGATCGCGCGGTTCCACACACCGTAGGCGCGCTCCGTCAGGGCGGCCGCCTCCGCATCCGTCTCCGCCACCACCACCTGCCGCACCAGTCCCACCCGCGGGCGCGCCACGTGTCCGTTCAGCCGGTTGGCGTCCCCCCGATGCTCCTCCCAGATGCGCCAGTACTCGGCAAATGGATCCCGCGCCATGGACGCCGGCCCTAGCCGCACGTAGTTGAACCCATCGCGCGCCAGACGCGGCACGGATCCCGGCGTCTGAGACGGATACCACAGCGGCGGATACGGCCGCTGCAGGGGCTTCAACGTCATTGGCACGTCCTGAAACCGGTAGTGATCGCCCTCAAAGCTCAGCCGGTCCTGGGTGAGCCCGCGCAGGATCACCGCCAGAGACTCTTCAAACAGCGACCGCGTGGTTGGCTCGTCGTTCACCCCGAAGTAGCCAAGCTCGTACGGCGAGATCCCGCGCCCCAACCCCAGCTCCAGGCGCCCGCCGCTGAGATGGTCCAGCATGCAGATCTCCTCGAGCAGGCGCAGCGGGTTGTACAGCGGCAGGATGTGGACCAGCGGCCCCAGCCTGATCCGCCGCGTCCGCTGCGCGGCTGCCGCCAGGAACAGGCCCGGGCTGGGGGCCATGCCCAGCGGCGTCCCGTGGTGCTCCGCAAGGTGGTAGGCGTAGAACCCCGCCGCCTCAGCGGCCTCCAGCAGCCTCAGGCGCTCCTCGTAGAGCGTGGCCAGGGGCGCCCCGCTGGCATCGATCCAGTCGAACAGCCCAAAGCTCACCGCGGTCATCGCCCCACCTCCCACCGTCCGGCATCGCCCGAACGCCACGGATGGGCGCTCTGGGGCTCGCGGTTGCGATTGACGAGCACGCGATGCATCATAGCGCGCGACACACACGTCACACGCATCGGGGGATCGGGGTACCTGTGTTGAGTCGAATGTTCAGTCTTAGGATCGCGCGGCGGGCAGTGTCCTTCCTCGTGTTGCTCGGCCTCCTGGTGGGCCTCTCCACCGCGGCGCCAACGCCAGGCGGCAGCGCCCGCGTGCCCGGCGCGGATGCCGACAGCGCGGACATCCCGCCGTTTGGCCGCGGCATCGTCACCTTTCAGAACTACCTGGACGAGCGGCAGCAGCACATCCTGACCCTCCGTGGCCTGCCCCAAGATCGGCCAGACCTCCGCATCCGCGCTCTCCAGCAGCAGGCAGCGCAGGAGCGGCGGCGCGGCACCCGCACGCACGAAGTGGGCGGACCCTGGACCTCCATGGGCCCAGAGCCCATCCCAAACGGCCAGACCCAGGGCTCCACCACCGCCACGATCCCGATGACCGGGCGAGTCACGGCCATCGCCGTCCACCCAACGGACCCCAACAAACTGTACGTGGGCACTGCGCAGGGCGGGGTCTTCCGCTCCCTCAATGGCGGCGCGAACTGGACGGCAATCTTCGATGGCGCCATGTCGCTAGCCATCGGCGCCATCGCCATCGCTCCCTCCAGCCCCACCACCATCTACGTGGGGACCGGCGAGCCCAACGCCTCGAGCGACAGCTTCTTCGGCGTGGGGCTGTACCGCGTGGACAACGCCGAGTCCACCCCCACGCTGGTTGGCCCCATCAACCCGCTGGTCACCACCGGCATCGCGAACACGGATGCCTTCACCGGACGCTCCATCAGCAAGATCCTGGTCCACCCGGCCGACGCCGCCACGGTCTTCGTGGGCACCGCTCAGGGGCGCGGCGGCCTCGGCGGAGACACCTTGTCCACGCTCGTCCCACCGCTCGCGCTTCGCGGGCTCTACCGATCCACCAACGCCACGGCCGCCGCCGGCTCCGTCGCCTTCACGAAGGTCACCGTCTCCGCCGCTGGCAGCGTCGCGCCGGATACCAGCGGCAACCGCTCCGTCGCCGATATGGTGTTCGAGCCCGGTAATCCCGGTACGATGCTCATCTCCCTGCTGGGCACCAACACCGCCAACGACGGCGGGATCTACCGCACGACGAACGCGCTGGCCGCCACGCCCGCCTTCGCCCAGGTGCTCTCGCTGGGTACCGCCACCGCCACCGTGCGCTCAGCGCTGGCAATCAACAAGATCGGAGCCACGGTCACCGCCTACGCTGCCACGTCCGAGTACACCAACGTGTTCTGCCCGGATGATGCCGGCACCGTCCGCAAGTCCGTGGACGGCGGCCAGACCTGGTCCGTCCCCCAGCCCAACGCGGAGGGCTTCTGCGGCGGCCAGTGCGACTACAACATCGCCATCGCCCTGGACCCCGGGAACGCCAATCGCGTGCTTCTGGGCGGCCAGTCGCTCTCCGCCTGCGCCGCCGCCATGCTCCGGTCCACCGACGGCGGCTCCAACTACTTCTACGCGGACAACGGACTGCACGCGGATACGCACGCCGTGGAGTTCGCCCCGTCCAACCCCAGCATCGCCTACACCGGCAGCGACGGCGGCATCTGGCGCTCGGCGGATGGCGGCGCCACCTGGGCGTCCAAGAACTCCGGCGGCTTCAACGCCACCCAGTTCCAGAGCCTGGCCACCCACCCCACCGATCCCAGCTTCCTGATCGGGGGCACCCAGGACAACGGCACCAACTTCCTCCAGCCCGATGGCACGTGGCGCCGCGCCGACTTTGGCGATGGCGGCTTCGCCCTGATCGATCAGAACGCCACCGACACCACCAACGTCACCATGTACCACACCTACTTCAACGTGACGAACGCCATGGGCTTCGCCCGAGTCACCAACACCGCCAATGCGTTCGACAATGGCGAGACCAGCGGCTGGACCCTCTTTGGCTGCGGCTTCAGCGGCGCGGTGGCAAACGGCATCACCTGCCCTGCCACCGCCATTCGCTTCTACGCGCCCATGGCGCTCGGCCCCGGCAATCCCAACACGCTGTACTTCGGCAGCGACCGCCTCTGGCGCTCCACCGACCGCGGCGCCACGATGAACCTCGCGAGCCAGGCACCCATCCTGGCCTCCCACGCCATCACCGCCATCGGCATCGCCCCCCAGAACGACAGCGTCCGCATCGTGGGCCTCCGCCGAAGCACCCCGCTCAGCTTCGCCGTCTACCGCACCACCACCGGCTCTGCCGCGCTCGACGACGTCAGCGCCGGTCTCCCCCAACGCTACGTGGCGCGCGCCGTGATCGACAAAAACAACGCGAATATCGCCTACCTCACCTTTGGCGGGTACGAGCTGGGCGCGGGCGAGCACGTCTGGAAAACGACCAACCTGAGCGCATCGCCGCCGGTCTGGACCGCCTCCGGCAACGGCATCCCAGACGTCCCGGTGAACGCGTTCGCCATTGACCCCGCCAACTCCAACATCCTCTACGCCGGCACGGACATCGGTGTCTACCGCTCCACAGACGCCGGCGCAAACTGGGTGCCGTACGGCACCGGCCTGCCCCGCGTGGCCGTGTTCGATATGGCCTTCCAGCGCCTGGGGAACGTCAACCCGGCCCGCGTCCTCCGGGTGGCCACCCACGGCCGCGGCATCTGGCAGATCACGACCGCCGCCAACGACCAGCCCGTGCTCACGCTGGCAAACACCTCCATCTCCTACTCCCCGCTCCAGGCAGCCACCTTGATAGACGGCTCTGCCTCTGCCAACGACGCCGACTCCCCGGTGCTCACCAACGGGAGCCTCACCGTGGACTACGCCGCCAACGGAACCGCCGACGATCGCCTCGAGATCCGCGACGAGGGCAGCGGCACGGGACAGATCGGCGTCTCCGGCGCCAACATCAGCTTTGGTAACACCTTGATAGGCACCCAGAGCGGCGGCACCGGCACCAGCCCGCTGGTCGTCACGTTCAACAGCAGCGCCACCCCGGCGGCCGCCCAGGCCCTCGTCCGCAACGTCACCTATCGGAACGTCAATGCCAACCCGTCCAGGCTCCCCCGCCAGGTCCGCTTCACCCTGAAAGACGAAGACAGCGGCACCGGCACCGCCACCAGATTCGTGGCCTACCCGGCTGACCTCAAGGTCTCCGCCATCACCAACACCACGCCGGTCCAGGTGGGCGTTGCCGCCACGTTCACCGGCACGGTCACCAACACCGGGCCCAACCGCGTGGACAACGCCGTCATCACCGCCACGAACGCCGCGTTGCTGAGCGCCTCCTGGACCTGTACCGCCAGCGGCGGTGCCACCTGCAACACACCCAGCGGATCCGGGCTGCTGAGCGCGCTCGCCACGGTACCGGTAGGTGGGACGGTCACCGTCACCCAGACCGGGACCATCAGCACGGCGGCCGTGGGCGGCGTAAACACCACCTTCACGGCCTCCCACCAGCCAGGGGGCATCGAGACCCAGGCCGCGGACAACAGCGCCACCTTGCCCAACCTGCTGGTGCCCAAGATCCACGGCGGCCCCGGCGGCTCGCCACCCAGCAAGCCCGCCCCGGGCGGACGCGGCGGCCCAGCCGGCGGCGCGCCGGGCAATCACCCGCCCGGGCGCTGAAGCTCGGTAGCCACTAAGCCCGCTTTGACCATAGCACGGTAAGCGGATCCGATGTCATCGACCGAGAACCTCTCACCCTTGTATTGGCGCACCTGACCGACGACATCGTCGGCAGACGGTGCCGCCTTCTTCTCAACGCGCAATTTCTGCTCCGCGAAGTGAGTAGTCGAGATCAACTCCAGACGATCCGGCGTTAGCTGACCAAGAACACGAACGACCTTCCGAACCAGATCCTCGTGCTGGGCTGCCTGCGCAGCGTGACGCTCCAGTAGCTCTATGCCCCGTGGCTCGATCGCGTAGTTGGAGTAGGCGCCGCGGTCTGGGCTCGTGTCGGCAAGCACCCCCTCGGCCAGAAGTCTCTCGACACGGCCTGAGAGTTGCTCGGAAAATGGCCCGTAGTAGTAGATACTGAAATGATCCGAAATCGGGGCTCCGAGCGCCTTTAGGAAGTACATGAGCTTCTGAACGGCCGTCCGTCCGAGGAAGTTGGACCCTTGATTCGCTCTGAACTCACGGACGAGAACGGCGAGCAACACGTCCTCCGTCGACAAACTAAGGCTTATCGCCATACCGGAACCTCCGAGAGATCAAGCCAATCATAGAACATTTGTTCCCTACAAACACGCGTGGGGTTCACCCGCGCGCAAGCTCCTCGGCCCGAGCGCGCAAGTTCTCTGCCTGCGCGTCGTCCCGCGCATACGCAAATAAGCGAATCACCCAAAACAGCTTCGGCACCTTTTCGATGACGGCGCTTCGCTCAGCAATACTGATCGCGCGCACCGAGGCGCGCGCTGAACTCTCGATAACGAACAGGTCGTCGGCAGCGTCCTGCTCGCCCGGAACCCACAGCGAGTGGACCTTCCCCGATGCATCCAGGTCTGGCACCAGCACGACAGAGGGGAACTCCTGCTGAAGAACAGCCGAAATCTCGTTCATCCGGCGCTTATCACGGTGATCTGCATGATCGCCGAACTCAAGCAAGAGTTTCGGGTGGTCCCGACCGATGAGGCGGCGTGCCCACACGCTTCCCGGTTCCGCATCAGACCCACGCGCGTCCAAAATCATTCGTGACTGCATGGTCACGTCGTCTTCTTGCAACACTGCGGCTGCGTCTGCATAACCCCCAGGGACCGCGAAGTCCAACCAATTCCGCAAAAGCACGTCGTACGCTCGCCTCGTTCGATGCATGTACACTTGCGTGTTCATGAAGTAGCGAGCTAGTAGCAATCCTTCGAATGCGTGCACTCCGCCAGGGCGAATGCCGATCGCCAGGGATTGCGTGTTCGCGTTCCGGTGCGCCACCAAGGACCCGAGCAGTCTCAAATAGTCAAACTTACCGTACTCTACCCCGCAGTGATGAGAATCACGCAGCAAGTAGTCAATCCGGTCAACATCAAGCTGCCCAGAGACGATCTGTTTCAAGCATAACAACTGTGGCGGCACGTCCTTTTCGAGGAGCATTGTCTGAAGAAGCCCAGCAACACCAGGAAAGAACCGCTCATCGAGCATGTCGCCTAGCGGGCCATCACGGGAAACCGCCCATGCAGACACATGCTCGTGCCTCTGCTCACCGGCAATTACCTCACCCGCATGCGAGAACGGCGTATGCCCGACGTCGTGAAGCAGACCGAGCAGTCGAACCAACTGCCGCGCCCTCGCGACGGTGTCCGTCTCAAGACCCCCGACTTCGCCTAGTTCGTCGAGTAGCGGGGTTCCCTCGACGCTTGACACGGCGTCGAACGCTCGCGTCGCGAGTTCCATCACCCCTAGCGAGTGCTCGAACCTGGAATGCATGGCGCCGGGGTAGACGTAGTGCGTGTACGCCAGTTGGCGGATGCTTCGAAGTCGCTGAAACGGGGGGCTGTCGATGACCGCCTTCTCAGCGTTCGAGTACGCGATGAACCCGTGGACCGGGCACCGAACCTCGTTCGTGGGACGGTGCTCAGGACCTAGAATCTGAGACACGCTCAGTGATGGGGACATGCGGCCCGACGACTACCCCACCCGGGTCTGGCCCACACACATGTCACGGACGACAATGATACACATCACCCGGTCCGGCGGTGGCGTGCCCTCGCGCCAGCTCCGGCTCAGTACCGCTCCAACACCAGGCGGGTCTTCAGCACGTCCCGATTGAGCAGCCACCCGTTGCTGTCCAGCAGATCGCGCAGCGCCTCCTGCCGATCGCGCGCGTCCCCGCGCTTCTTCTCCTTGGCGGAGACCTCCACCAGCATCTCCCGCGGCTCGCCCGGTACGCCGCGGAGGCTCCACACCTCAACGCTAAGCTTCCCACCAGCCGCGCTCTCGCCCTTCCATCGATCGCCGCGCGCCGGCCCGTACCGGTGGGCGCATGCAAACACGTCGCTGAGCCACGCCTCTCCCACTTCTGCCTTCAGCCGATCGGGCGCCAGCGCCACACACAGCTCCCGAAACTTACCTTCCCCCGGTAGTGCCAAGGAGTCGCCCTCGCCCAGGTCTTTCTCCAGCTTGAGTGACACGGAGAGCACACGCCGTTCCAGCCCCCACTCTATCTGTGCCTCGTACTGCGCCGAGTCGTCCGCAAATCCGTCCTGTGCTGCCTGGGCCAGCACCGCGTCCAGATCATCATCCACCGGGTAGCGCCGCTTGAACGTGAACTGCGTCTTCGGCTCGTCGGAGAAGGCCCGCACCCTGACGAGCCAGCCGGCCCCGTCCAGATCCAGGCGCGCCGTGTCCAGGAACTGCATGGCGATCTCCTGACGCTCTCCCAGCCCCAGGATGTCCCGAATCTCGCCCGACGGCTCACCCTCCCCATCCAACACGAGATTCGGATCCACCAGCAACCTTAGCTCGTAGTCCTCATGCGCAAGCACGCTCCCACCTCCGATCGGAATCCCGCCACCCCGGAGTGCGCTCCCAAATCCTCAGCCAGTTCCACCCGGATCGAGCCGTGACCGGATGAACTCGATCAGCGCCGCCAGCGCTGGGTGCTCAACCGGGTCCGCCACCCGGATCGAATGTCTTCGCCGCCCCACCTGCACGGTCAGTTGATACACGCGCGCATCGGGGGCCAACCGCTCGCGTACCTGCGACACAAGTCCCGGCAGGTCCGCCGCGGCCACCAGGCGCTCCAGCTCCACCGCGTCAGCGGTGGAGAGCCTGGCGCTGTCCAGTAGCCGCGGCGCTGCCAGCCCCGGCAGATATGCGAGACCCGTGCTCGGCATGCTCAGCTCAATGCGCACCGAACCTCCCCAGACCTCCAGGCTACGCGCACAGCCTACACCACCGTGATCCCAACGTCTCCCCAGGACTTGATCACCGTCTTCGCCTCCGTACTCGTGGCGCCGTAGAGCGCTCGGGCGTTGGCCACGGTGCGACGGGCAAAGCTGGCGAAGCCGGTGTTCGGACGGATCCGTGAGTCACGCAGCGTCTCGTACCAGATTCGTCCGGCTTTGTCCCACGAGTACCCACCGAGTCTTGTGGCCACCAGGTAGAACGCGTGGTTTGGGATGCCAGAGTTGATGTGGACCCCGCCCTCATCCTGGAACGTCTTCACGTAGTCCTTCATGTGCGCCGGCTGCGGGTCCTTGCCCAGCACGGGATCGTTGAACGCCGTGCCCGGCGCTTTCATGGAGCGCAGGGCCTGCCCCTTCAACTTGGTCCCCGCGAACAGCTCAGCACCAATCAGCCAGGTGGCCGCTGCCGTGTTCTGCTGCGCTTTCCACTGGGCGATCATCACGCCGAACACGTCAGACATGGACTCGTTCAGCGCGCCCGACTGGTAAGCGTAGATCAGGTGCGCCTCATCCTCCGTCACCCCGTGCGTCAGCTCGTGACCAATCACGTCCAGCGACGCCGTGAAGCGGTTGAAGATGTGTCCATCGCCAAACACCATCTCCTGGCCATCCCAGAAGGCGTTGTCGTAGCCCTGGCCAAAGTGCACCACCGCGTCCAGCGGCATCCCCTCATCGTCGATCGAGTTCCGCTCGAACACGTCCTGGTAGAAGTCGAACGTCGCCCCCAGCCCGTCGTATGCCTCGTTCGCGGCCGGATCAGCCACCGCCGGACCGCCCTCGGAGCGCACGATCGTCCCAGGCAGTGATTGCGAGTGGTGCGCATCGTAGATGGTCCGGCGGACCTTCACCTCCAGCAGCCCCGGACGGGCTCGCCGCCCCACCGACTGCGCCGGGCGCGGCGGCTGCGCCATGCGGAAAGCACGAAACGTCTGATCGGCTGCCAGCGTCTGCAGCGCGGCCGCGCGCTGCGCCGCGTTGCCATGCTCGGCGATCGAATGGTGAATGTACGGCGGGACTATGCAAAACGCCGCGTTGTGGCGGCCGTGACGGCAGGTCGGTCGTGCCATGATCCCTCACCCCACATCGTCCACACGGGTGGACACTCGTCCGCGCGACCGACCGGACCACTGACGAGGCGCTACCTCCAACCCCGCCTACCGCGATTGTCCGCCCAATCCTCGCGCCAGGGCCACAAACGGATCCTGTGGGTCCACTCTACGCAAGTGAGACCGCCGTGTCTGTGATCTGCGTCACATCTGGAAAGCCAACCTCACCACTCCATCCGCAAGGCGGGGGCGCGCCGCACCCAACAGCTCAGCCCGCGGCCCACTGCTTCTTCAGGCCGTGCTCAATGGCGTACGCCGCGGCGGCCGCGCGCGTGCGCACGCCGATCCGGCCGAAGATCTCGGACGCATAGTTCCGCACCGTCTTGCGGGACAGGCACAGCCGATCCGCTATCTCCTGGTTCGTCAGGCCGTCCGCCAGGCAACCCAGGATCGATAGCTGAAGCGGCGAAAGTCCGCTCAGCTCTCCGCCGCGCTCCTGGCGCACGCTGGATCGCATGAGTTCGCGCGCGGTCCGCCAGCGGCCGACGCCCTCACCAGACTCCGAGCTCGTCGCCGCGGCCAGACCATCCAGCAGCGCAGCCGGCCGCGCCTTCTTGGTCAGAAACCCAACGGCACCGGCCGCCGAGGCGGCATCCACTAGACCCTCATCAAGCTGGCCCGTCAGGATGACCACCCGAGTATCGGGCAGCGCCTTGGTGATCGCCGCGGTCGCTTCGAGGCCGCTGCGGCCGGGCAGTTGGATGTCCATCACCACCAGGTCAGGCTTGTGGGCCAGTGCCTCCATCACCGCCTGATCGGCCGTGCCCACATCCGCTACTACCTCGTAGCCCGCACCCTCCTCTAGCAGCGCCCGCAGCCCCACCCGCACGATCTCGTGGTCATCCGCCAGCAATACTCGCACGCGTTCACCCCTCCAACTGCCCGTTGTTCCTTGTCGGTACTATCGCTCGATCTCCTGCCGCATCCGCTCATACGTGACCTGGTCCACCTCGCCTGCCGCGTACCGACGCTTCAGCACGTCCAGCGCCGAGTCCGCCCGAGCGCGCGCGCCGCGCATCGGCACGATCACCGTCCGCACGAACAGCACGACGCCCGCGACGATGAACCCCCAGAACGCCAGCCGCGCCAGCACCCCCAGTCCAAACCCGAGTCCCCACCGCCAGTGCTCCAGATCTGGCACGGCCCCCGGCTGCCCCGGGAATCCCCGATGCCCCCACATCCCAACCATCGCGCCCGGCCCACCTAACAGCAGTCCAGCCACCAGTGGTGCCGCCACGGCGATGAACAGCAACGCCATCAACGTCCAGATCAGCGGTCGATAACTGCCTACCATCCAGAGACCTCCTTCAAGACTGGCCCTTGAGCGAGCTTGACGCTAAGCACCGATCGGCTGACGCACGTCGCGCGCTGCCACTGACGAGGGCGTGACACCGAACATACATTGAGCAAGACCGGTCACCATCAACCGTATCCGCGCCGCGTTACAGCAAAGGTCTATGAGCGTGACCCCAGGGTCACGCCGTCTTCACCAGGCCGTACCCTATTCCCCGCTCCGTCTCGATGTGGTAGCCAGACTCCGGCCGCTCGATCTTCGCTCGCAGCCGGTGAACGATTCCCTTCAAATGGTCTGTCGTTCGGCCAAACTCGTCACCCCAGATCCGCTGCAGTAGTGCCTCGTGCGGCATGACCTTCCCCAGGTTTCGCACCAGGTGATACAGCAGCTTGAACTCCACCGGCGTCAGTCGCACCGGCTTCCCATCCAGTGTCACCTGGCGGCTGCCGAAGTTGATGGCCAGCCCACCAAACTCAAAGTCAGGAATCGCCCGCGCTGGCGGAGCCATGTCCGCCCGCCGCAACACCGCCTTGGCCCTCGCCAGCAGCGCCAGGTGGCCAAATGGCTTCACCACGTAGTCGTCCGCGCCTAGCTCCAGCCCCCGCACCTGGTCCGTCTCGTCGCCCAGCGCCGTCATGATGATGATCGGCACGTCTGACACCTGGCGGATCTTCTTCACCACCTCCAGGCCCGTCATCCGCGGCATCCGTACGTCCAGCACCACGATGTCCGGATCGGACTCAAAGAACAGGTTCAGCCCCTCCTCACCGTCCGCCGCCGTCAGGACCTCCGCATCCTGCCACTGGAATTGGAAGCCAACGGTCACCGCGTCGCGGATCTGGGGGTCATCATCGATGACCAGAATCTTCATCGCTGACAGCTCCTCCCGCCCCCACCCCCGTCGACCTGGCCAACATCCCAAGCGTAAGACCCGCTGCCGCCCAAAACACGGGGCAAACGTCTCCAAGCAGCCGGGAACGCCGTGGGACGCGGGGGCCGGACCGGGCCCGCCAGGGCATGTTGGCGACGCGAACCAATGCCTGTGGCAGAATTCAAGTCCTGCCGCGTGGACATGTCGGGGGGCGCGCCAGCGATGTCAGCGGAGCCGCGCAGGCCAGGCGAGGACCGGAACATGGCAGCCGATAGCCGTCCTGACGACGGCACCCAGCCACCCGCGTCGCGCTTCCGGCTCCTACTCGAACATTCCCCAGAAGCCGTGGTCATCGTGGACTCGGCAGGCACCATCGTGGCCGTGAACAGGCTCGCCGCGGCGCTCTTTGGCTACCGGCACGCCGCGCTCCTTGGCCTGCCCGTCGAGACGCTCGTTCCAGAGCAGGCGAGGGTCGCCCACGCCGCGATTCGGAAGAACGCCCCGGGGCATGCGACGGCACGCCCGCTCGCCAGTGGACTGCGGCTGGTCGGACGTCGCGCCGACGGCAGCGAGTTCCCGGCCGAGATCGCGCTCAGCCAGGCGCCGCTCGATCGCGACTACCTGGTCATCGCCACGGTCCGCGACCTCACCACCATCCGCGATGTCGAGGTCGCCAGGGACAACGCCCTTCGCGCCCTGAAGGCCAGCGAGGCAGCCTTCCGACGACTGGCCGAGAACTCTCCCGACATCATCGCCGCCCGACAAATCTTCCCGGAAGAGCGTCTCACGTACGTAAGCTCCGCGGTGCACCGAATACTTGGCTACCAGCCAGAGGAGCTCATCAGCAACCCACGAAAGATCATCGAAATCATCGAGGGGCAAGATCGCGCCTTGCTCCCGACCACCGATCATGACGACTCAACCTACACCGTGCGATTCCGCCACGCGGACGGCCATCGAGTCTGGCTCGAATGCCACCGCCACCTGATCCGTGACGAACACGGGCGCGCCGTCGCGGCGGAGACCATCGCGCGAGACGTAACCGACCGACGTGCCGCGGAGGAGCGCCGCGCGCGCGTCTTCGATCGCGAGCACGAGGCGCGCGTCGTGGCGGAGGAGTCGCGCTCCTGGTACCGGGCCCTCTTCGAGCGCGCGGCCGATCCCATGCTGGTGGCCGACGCCGGCCACGCCATTATCGAGGTGAACCAGGCCGCGTGCGACGCGCTCGGATACTCGCCAGATGAGCTGATCGGGCACGACGTGTGGATGATCACCACGACCCACGGAGATGCTCGAGCTGGCCAGGAGGCGGAGTTCGCCCAGCGCGGCAGCATCCGCCGCGAGGCCGTCTGGAGACGAAAGGACGGCTCCACGTTCCCGGTGGACGTGTGCGTCCAGAGCATCCAGATCGCGGACGGCGCCCTCACCCACATCGCCGGTAGGGATATCTCAGAGCGACGAGCCGTGGAGAAGCTCCAGCAAGACTTCCTTGCCCTGGTCAGCCACGAGCTCATGAACCCGGTCACCGGCATCGGTCTCCACGCCGAGCTCCTCGAGATGCGCAAGACCTACCGTCCGGAGAGCGTCCATGCCATCGCCGCCTCCGCCCGCCAGCTCGAGCGGCTGGTCGGAGACCTGCTGAACGTAGCCCGCATCGAGAGCGGCCGCCTCAGCTACCGCCCGCGGCTAGTGGATCTCATGGACACGGTCACCACGTGCGTGGAGCTCGCGAGGGTCACCGCCACGGACCACGACCTCCGCGTCTCGGGCCCCAAGAATCCGATCGTCGGATGGTGGGACCGAGAGCGCATCGAGGAGGTACTCAACAATCTGATCTCCAACGCCATCAAGTACTCTCCAGCTGGAACCGCCATCGACGTGGTCGTGGAAGGAGATGAGTCCCTGGCAAATGTGGCCGTCGTGGATCGCGGCCACGGGATCCCGGCGGACATCTTGCCGCAGATCTTCAACCGTTTCTATCGCAACCCCAGCGACGAGCAATCGGTTCGTGGCCTCGGCCTCGGACTGTACGTCACTCGTGCCATTGTCCGAGCCCACGGCGGCGAGATCACCGCTGAGTCAGAGCTGGGGAAGGGCACCACTATCCGCTTCACCCTGCCCTTCCACCACCTCCCGGAGCCAGGGCTCCCTACCCAGCGGGCGGGGGAGAGCGGGGGGTGAGGGCGCGTGTCAGCGCACACGCGCCCGTTCGCAAAGACGATCACGCCCGCGCCACGTGCCTCCCGTTCACATGCTCGAATCGAGCGTGGTGCTGTCGCAAGTAGTCCATACCGTAGTCGTTCCCGTTTGGCGCTCGGACCACGCTGTGAATGTGATTCCGCGTTGGCTCGTTGATGTCAAACGCGATCCCCGGCTGGTGATCGAACTCGATCAGGATGACCGGGCTGTGGATCCGGTAGTAGAACACGTCCTCCGGCCCGGTACCGCCCATCCACAGGAACCGCGCTTCGTCCAGGTGCCGCCGCACGGATTCCAGCCATAACTCGGCGTGACCATCCCGTAGGCGCCCCGTGTACAGCGCGGCCAACCGGAGAAGCTGCTCCCGCTGGCCGGCCGTCAGCTCGGCCGCCCGCACCCCCTCGTACGGAATCACCGCGTTGTCTCGGAACGCGGACGTCTGCACCCGACCGTCCGCCCCGATGCCACGCTCCGGTGGCAGCACCGTAGACAGGATCGAGTCGTACAGGATCGCCTTGCTCCGTTGTTCGGCGCTCAGTGAGTTGACCAGCTCCAGCCCGTCGCTCTGCTCCTGCTGGAGCACGCTCACGCCCTGGTAGATGCCCGTATGGGCAGTCACCGGCTCAGAGCCGAGAAACGTCGGCGTGATCGTCACCTGGTCGCCCACCACCACGCAGTTCACGATCAAGTGGTGTCCATCGATCTGCCAACCCCACGGCTCATCCGCGGACGGTCGGCCAAACACGCTCACGAAGTACACCCACTCCCCGTACTCCGTCCAGCTACCCGTCAGCTCGCCAATGGTGTGGTTCAGCCGCATGATGTCCCGCGCCGTGTTGAACCCGCCTGCGCTCAGCGTGGCCTGCAGCAGCCGCAGGGCCGCCTCCCGCTGTTGCTCGGACAGGCCCTCCAGCATCACCCCGTGCCGCATCAGGAACGGGTGGATGTTCCACCAGCGCCGCCATGCATCGGACGCCATCGGAAACGACGCTTGCTCCCGTTGGGCCGGGCGCAGCGCCTCTAGAAACTCCAGAGCCGCCCGCCGGATCGACTCGGTCGAGATCCCCGTAGCCTGCAGCGGGTACAGGTCTGGCACCAGCGTGCCGTCCGTCGTGATCCCCTTGAATGCTTCTGCCACCCGCCGCTCGTTGGTCTCGCGCATCGCGACAAAGCGCTCACCAACGTCCGCCGCCAGCGCCCTCGCGGAAACCGGCGTCCTCTGGCGCATCCCCAGCCCGAAGTATGGAGCGATCATCGGCGACCTCCTTGGTCTCACAGTGTCCGCCGGCGCAGCCAATCAGCGCCACCCTCGGTCGACGTATCGGGGCGCCGACGAAGTTGCACGCTGCGTTCACCGTCCGCCACGCGCCGTGAACCCCGGGCGTGGTTCCATTCGGCCAGAGCGGGCTCGTCTCGCGCGACATTGCTCCAGACATGTCCCTCAGAGAAACAGTGTGTAAAGCGGCGTCAGAACATGAACGGTACGGACGCGGACGAACCGGAGCGAGGCTGATGGCTCGCGGCACCGGACCGGTCCTGGTGGTGGATGACGATGCGGCGATCAGGTCCGCGATCGTCGCCGGACTGGAGCACGCCGGCTATCACGTACTCGAGGCGCCGGACGGCCGGGTCGGACTCGAGCAGATCGACCGCGTCATGCCCCGGGCAGTGGTGCTAGATGTCCGCATGCCGCGGCTCGACGGCGCCGGCTTCGTGCGCGAGCTCCAACGCCGCGGCCTGCGCGACGAAATCGCCGTGCTCATGATCTCCGCCGACCGAGACGGCGACACATCCGCCCAGGATGTCGGCGCGGATGTCTATCTGGCCAAGCCGGTCCGTTTAGCCGGCCTTCTCGCGGCCGTGGAGAAGCTCCTGGACTGACCGGTCCGCCGCGTCGCGGTGCCATCGCGATCCACCTTGCCGGACGTTCCGTCACCTACGAACAACCCAGCTACACCCTCACCGCAACCACCCCACCGTAGCCTTCAATCGTGGCCTGTGCACCAGGAGCGCGGGCGACGCACCAACCGCTGATACGCATGGAGGCCAGCTATGGGGTGGCTCTTAGAGCAGGAAGCGCCGGACGGCGAGACGGTAGTGGAGGTGGAGCCCGGCGACAGCCCCACGATTGAGGGTGGGGCACAGGGATCGGACGAAGACGAGTAGACCCGCGGTCGGTCGCGCGACGGTGCGCGGCCGACCGCGATTCGCTTCGTGGCGGTATTGGACCGCCGGGCGAGGAGGGTGAGCAGCATGGCACTACCAGGACTGCGGACGGCACCTGCCGTCGTCGAGCCGTTGATGCTGCTGGACGAAGAGGGCGCACCCCTGTCAGGCGCTCTCGGCCGAGTCGACCGATCAACCGCCACTATCACGCTCTGGGACGTTGAGCAGACAGGTACGCTGCTCCAGCGGCAGTTCGATCACGGCAACGAGCGGATCTGGGCCGTGCTGCCCAACCGGCGCGTCTCCGGCGTCTTGGAGACCGGCTGGACACCGGGCGGTCGCGTTTGGCGACTGATCTGCCGGCCGGCAGACTGAGCGCGCGCGGCGGCCAACGGGCCCGTCAACCCGCGGGGGGCGCGGGCCCGCCGTCGTCACGCCTGGGGCTGGACCCGTAGGCGGTCCACCACGTCGCGAACGCCGGACGTCGCGCGGGCCGCGCCCACCACGGCCCGCCGCTCCGCCGTGGATCTAACCACGCCCGTCAGCGTCACCGTGCCGTCCGCCACGCTCACCAGGATCCGTTTCGCCTCACGCTCCGCCCGCCGCTCCAGCGCCTCCTCGATCTCCCCGCGAATCTCCTCCGCCTCCACCGCCGGCGCATGCACCACCAGCCGATTCGTCACGCCCTTCACGCCCTGGAGGAACCGCACCGCGCGCTCCGTATCCTCGCGCTGGTGCCAGGTCTCCACGCCACCCTCCAGCGTCACCCAGCCCGCGCTCACCGTGGACGTGATCCGCTGGTCCGGGACCACCACGTTCCACTCCAGCGCCTCTCGCACCGCCCGCGCGATCTCCGTATCCGTCCGCCCCGCGTCCGCTGGCAGCTTCACCTGGATATCGTTCGCCACGTCCAGCACCCCGTACACCCGGTGCGCGGCGTCCTGGGCCGCCAGCTTCTTGGCGTACGAGTCCACCGTCCCCGTCAGCGTCACCACGCCGCCATCCACCGAGACGCCCACCTCCGTCTCCTTCACTCGCGTGTCCCAGCGCAGCTCCTTGATGATGTCCTGTTGAATCGCCGAATCAAGCCTCGCCATCATGCCAAAACCCCCAACGCCGAAGTGATCCCAGAATCGCGCCCAACGTCTTGGCGCGTCGCACCCCCACCATGCCCCAGCCACGTCCCACGCCAGGTGCACAACAGTGAGCCCCACGTCGCACCCCGCCCAACAGTTACGCGTGATCTCGCCGCTCTCCGGGGTCATGGCGAGCGCGGCGAGGGATCTAGCCAACCGCCGGGCCCGCGGCCAAAGGCCGTAGGCCAGCCCAATCCGCCGCCTGCGTGCGCTGCAGCGACACCCTCGCCGAGAGCCTAGTGCCGCCCCTCAGCGTCGCTACCATCGCCGGCCGGCTCCAGCAAGTCCCACAGGTTCCCCCACGGATCGCGAAACACCGCAACCGTCCCATACGGCTCGCGCCGCGCCGGGCGAACGAACTCCACGCCACGCTCGCGATAGACCGCCATGTCACGATTGAAGTCGCCCGTGTGCAGAAAGAGGAACACCCGGCCGCCGGTCTGATTGCCAATACGGCTGGCCTGCTCCTGGGTCGCCGCTCGTGCCAAGAGAAGCGCACAGCCAGTCGAGCCACGCGGAGCCACAACCACCCAGCGCTTGTCCTGCTCCGGCACGTACCGGTCCTCGATCAACTCAAAGCCCAGCACGCCGACGTAGAAGGCCAGGGCCTCGTCGTAGTCCGGGACCACCAGCGAGACCAGCGCGATCGATTGCCTCACGGCTCCGACAGCCCCGGTCCGCGCCCCCTCAAGCCCGAAACTCGTGGACCACCTCGATGAGCCCTACGATGTTCTGGTTCAGCTCCTCCAGGTCCTCGGCCGGCACCCACCACTCCGTGTGGTCCGCCGCCCCCACCTTGTGAACGGGATAACGCTGCATGAACTCCGCACGGACCCGAAACCTGGTGACACAGCCGTAGCCGCTGGCAGGGACGTTCCAGTCCCGCGCGATCTGCACCGCGTACTGCTCGTTGGTCACCGGATAGAAGATCGGCTGCTCCGGCAACCGAGGCGGCCACCGCGTGCAGCCGCTCGCGCGCACCAGCGCGATCTCCTCAGGCCCCGTCGGCCGCCACAGCGTAACGGTCTCACTCATTCACACAACGCCGACCCACTAACCGGAGACCGGACGCATCCGAGCGGCCCGTCATCCTGCCGTGTGCACCCCGAATGATCACTTCAGTACGTCCTTCGCCGCCTCCCTGCCTCCCTCCACGTGCCGGGCGGCGCACGAAGACACGCGGGAAGCGTGCTCAACTCGCACCCGAACGCAGGCACTATCCATTCTTGTGGATCGCCCCGACTGAGCTGTTCACGGGGCTAGAACCGTTCGTCCCATCGCTTCCTCTGGTTTGGGCGCCCCGTCGCGCGCGACAGAAGTGGAACCGACGCCCAACGAGGCTAGCAAGTCGCGAGCAGCGCTTACAGGATCCCCGAGCACATCCGTCTCCCACAACCGGACTACGTGCCAGCCGAGCTCGACCAGCGCCGTTTCTTGCTGGCGATCTCGCTCGACATTCCGCCCAATCTTCGCCACCCAGTACTCGGCATTTGCTCGAGACAAGAGTCGTCGCTGAAGCGATGCCCAGTCGCGCCCGTGCCAGAAGTCTCCATCGACGAACACGCAGAGCCGAAGCCGAGGAATTACGAAGTCGGGTTTTCCCGGCAGGTCGACGACGTGCCTACGATAACGGACTCCCAGCCGCCACAGTGCTCGGCCGAGCTCCTGTTCGGCTCGCCCGCCTTCCCTCCGATTTCGCTGCTTGACCCGCGAGGCAGCCGGCGACGACGGGGCGAACCTCGAATACGAAGGAACGAGCGTCACCGGGCCGCGCCCCCCTAGAAAAGCATCGCAGCAGCAGCGGGCGTGGCATACCGGTGCCGCGCCCGAGAACCGCGTCCCGTGCCTGGGTGTGGCTCGTGCTCCCCGAGCCGGCTGAGGTACTCCGAAGGCACTTCAGCAGCGGCAGCAGGCTCCGGGATAGGGCTGCGGACGGGCGGCAGAAGCGTTAGGCCCTCGCTGAACGCCGGAAGCCCAAGCAATTGAGTACGTATCTCGCGTCCGAGTACCTCCGCCAAGAGCGACGGCACCGCGTTTCCTACCTGTCGCTGGACCGACACCGCGGAGCCCGCCACCCTGACATCATCTGGAAACGTCTGCAACCGACAGAGCTCTCGCTGACTTAGTCGGCGGCTCGCCCAGTGAAAGGGCCCTATGGCCGGCCCCGGCTGCGCCTGGATGGTCCAGGATGGACGGTCCTTTGCCAACTTGAGCAAGAATCCCCAGTAGTGTCGGCGCCAACCAAACAGAGGTAATCCCCCTCCCCTGTTCGTATGCCAGAGATAATTCTGCCCTTCTGGAATCGATGGAAGCAGCCCCGCCCACTTCCCGCGGACCGATAGGATCTCGGCCTCGTCTAGCAAGTCGCTGCCCAGTGCATCCCAGGAATTCCTGTAGTAGCTGGTTCCGTCGCAAGCCGTGCGGGGCCGCTCGGACGGCACAACTTCCGAAAGGGACTTCGGGAATCGAAACTCGCTACCGTCTCGCGCCGCGATGACAAAGGCGCGGCGTCGGACCTGAGGGACTCCCAGGTCGGATGCGTTGAGGACAGAGAACTGGGGCGCGTACGCGGTGCCAAGCTCCCTGTTAATCCGTCGAATCTCTCGATAAAGGAAGGCGAGTCCTTCGCTCTTCCCTGAATACGCAAGGCCCTCCACGTTTTCAAGAAGAAATGCGCGTGGGCGCGTGTCCGCGACTACGCGCAGATACGCCGACAGCGTGTCTGCGCGCGGATCCTGGAGGCGTCTCGTATCCCCGCTGACCCAGAAGCCGGCCTTTGAAAACGGCTGGCACGGTGGCCCTCCCACGACCAGGTCAACGTCACCGGGGAGAGCCCGAGCCGCGGCCAGAAGCGCGCCGGACTCGATATCAAAGATGTTCCCCTCTATGACCGGCCACGGACGATTCTGCTGAAGTGTCGCAACGGAGTCGTGATCTTGATCGTTCGCGGCGCCGATGTCGAAGCCGGCCGCTTCTAGACCGTAGTCCAGTCCGCCGGCTCCGCTGAAGAGACTGATCACGCATGGTCTTCGCATTGAAGCCAAATCCTACCGCAGCGCCGACGCCAGCACGTATTCCACTGGCGACTGCCAGCGCCCATCCACGAGTACGCGGTTTGACAGTCGGCCCTCACATGTCCGGTGCGGGTCTAGGTGCCCTGGAAGTGCGTACTGAAACTCCCAGCGGCTGGTGACCGCGTGCAAGCAGGCAGCCACGACATCAAACTCGCGCGGCTCGTAGTACCGCGAACACGGGTCGCTTCCGCGGCGGGTCCGCTGGAAATCCATCCGAGGCGTGCCATCCGCGGCACGATTGCGGAGGACGTTCTTACATTCGACGGTCAGCAGTCGGCTGCCCAAGTACCGTAGCCGAACGTCCGGCCCTCCATCCGCCTCGATTCTTTCGCAGTCGCTGACGCCTGCGACAGACTGGAGTTGCCTTACGAGATGCAATTCCGCAACCCAGCCCCGCACAGCCATCTTCAGGCGACGGGCGCCGGCGATGAGGTCGAGTACTTCATTTTCGGCTAACTCGAACTCCTGAGCCAAGTCATGCAGGCGGGCCCCGGTGATCTCTATCGTCTGCTCTGAGGGGACTTGACGCGACCGCTGCGAACCCACAAGCACGCGCTCGGCGAGGAGTTGCCGGTGACCCTGGTCCTCGCCGACGGCATCCCGCTCGAACCGCACGTAGTCAAGAAACGAATGGTGGGTTCCGCCAACGAGCACTTCAACCGGTTCATCGGCTGCCGACCGTCGCTCTCGCTCCCAGACGTGCCAACCGTTCTGAAGGATCGCACCGACGTGCTGCCGCTTAAATTCTATTGAGATGAAGAACCGAGTCGGGTTGTGCAAGACTGGATCCGCCCCCACGAACACCCCCAGATCTGGGTCTATACCGAGGAACAGCGTGGTGTAGAGCCCATACGGATCCTGCCAGATCTCCTGTTCATGAATCTCCTTGGCGCCATATTTGACTTGAAACCGATGCTCGTCATCCGGCCTGTTCTTGGTGGCCTTGGCGTTGGCAAAGAACGCATAAGCAACGATCCCCATGCGTTCCCCCTCCGCGGTCTCAAACACAATGCGGAAAGGCGCAACCGACGCGGACGAGACATAGAGAATGCGGCAACGCGCCAGGCGCAGACTGTCTAGCATGTACTCGACGAGCGGCTCGCGTCGTCGCGCCGATACCGAGTAGAGCCGATAGTCAGTCAATGAGCGCCGCCCCCGCCCAGGATCACCTGCCGAGCGTGGTGAGATGATAGATGTGGCCGTATGGGGACGTCACTTCAGTTGGAGCGGGATAATCAAGATTTCAGGCGCGATCTGCATTCAGACAGCGCAAACGCGTGATCGACACATCACTCTCGAATCCCAGCCAGAAATCGTATGCCCGGGATTCACGCCGCCGCACCTCGGCGAGAGCCAAGAGTGCGCCGAACTCAGCGTTGTCCTCCCCAGGGCGCTCCGAACGCCTCGCTCCGGCATAAGTCCTGGTGATGCCCTCCCACCAGCCGGAGACCGGTCGCCTCCGAACGACCCGTCATTGTGTCACACGCTCCGCGATGATGGTACAGCCACGCCCGCGGCAGCCCGCCGCCAATGCCCAGTCTCACCTTTTCATTGCCTGCGCGTCACGACGGCCCTACCTTGGGTCTGCGAGCCAGCCAAACCCAACGCTCATCGGCTCCGAGGCATCCAGACTGCTGACCATGCATAGATTCTTCGATCGACACGGCTGTGCCACCCTCGTGCTCATGGTTGCCGCTATCGGGGTGTTCGTCACGTACGGCCCCGGGCCGGGCATCGAGAACGCACCAGGACTTGAGCATCCGTCCCGTGGACGGCTCCAGGTCTGTATCGCGGAATTCGGTGACCCCCGGTTCGATCCAGGCGCGGCGGCCTGGCTCGTCGGCAGCGTGCTCTCGGATCAACGATCTCGCCCCCAGTGGCGCCAGCGCCAGCTACCCTGGCTGTGGGCAAACGTCGCCTTGGGCTGCCCCACCGAGCCGGCAATGGCCGTCGCGGTCGCCCGCGGGCGGACAGCCACGATCGACAGCCTGGAGACCTTCACCAGGATCGACGCACCCAGCACCAGTCCGTACCTCGTGCATCTCGTGGTCATACCGGAGAGCCGACAGGGCGAGCTCCTGGGGCGATCGAGCCTGGCTCAACGCTCCGTCAGGATCGAGCAGATTGGACGCACGCGGTCCAGGGCGTTCAGCGTCACAAACGAGCTCTACCTCACGGACCGCGAGATAGTGGATCGCCCGTCTGTGGAATACGCGCTCGGCTACTTCCTGCAACTCGGGTACGCCACACCCATTGCCGACATGCGCGATCCCACCGTCGTCCACGTTCCCGCGCTCCCGACGCCACCCCGAGTCTTCTCCCGCACCGAGCTTCGCGCCACCTACACAGCCCGCCAAACCGCGACCGCCAGGCGCGGCACCAACGACCGCTGAGCGTTGAACGCCCGCGCATCGGCACGTGCCGATGCGCGGGCCATCGCGGCGACTACCAACCCCTACCAATTCGGTTGCCGGAGTTGGCGCTCCATCCTGTGGAGCCGGAAGCATTCGCCTCACCCTGACCCTCATACCGATACCACAGCAGATCGCCGCCCAGGTCCACGGCGTACAGCACGTCGCCTACCCCGCCCCTGGTCTCGGTTCCGGCCACCACCGTCCGAAAGCCTTGCCAGCCGTTCCCGATGGGATTCCCGGAGTTCGGATGCCAGCCGGTGCTGCCGGACCGATCCTCCTCCCCCTCACCCGTGTACCGGTACCAAAGCAAGTTGCCATTCTCGTGGATCGCGTAGATGCTGCCACCACTGCCAAAGACCTGCCGAAAATTCTGCCAGCCATTGCCAATCCGATTGCCTGAGTTCGGGTGCCAGCCCGTCCCACCGGTAGGGTCCTCCTGGCCGCTCCCCTGGTAGCGATACCATCGAAGGGCGCCATCCTGGTCCACGGCGTAGATGTTCAGTTGGAGCGGCTGCATCGGTGGCTGGTAAGGTGTGGCGAATACGCTCCGAAACCCGTGCCAGCCGGTTCCAATCGCGGTGCCCGAGGGCCGCTTCCAGCCGGTGTTGCCATCCGGATTAGCAAAGCCGCTGCCCAGATACTTGTACCAGCGCATGACGCCATCTTCCTGGATGGCCAGCACAACACCGTTCCCGCATCCCAGCACGTGCTTGAAAATCCAGCCGGCGCCGATCGCGTTGCCCGATTTGGGATCCCAGCCCGTAGAGCCGAGACGGTCGGGCGCACCGTCCCCTTCGTACCGGTACCACAGAATGGCCCCCTCAAGCCGCACGCCATAGATCACCCCTTCGCGGCGCGGGAGGTTGACCTCCAGCTCGTTGCCATTACCGGCGTAGACTATGTGACGGAAACCCATGGCCGTCGCCTCCAGTGTGTCGCTGCCTGGAGCGCGGCGCCAGCGTCGGCCGGCGTCACGAGGTCAGGCAACGGAATAGCGCCAGCCTACCTTCCCGCGAGCACGCCGTCTGTGACCCGCGTCACAGCCCACCCCGGACCCAACCTGTCCCCGCACGGTGGGCTCCCCCCGTGTTGAATCGCTCTGGCATAGCCCCCCGCTGCGGCCCGTCCCGCGTCCATCTAGTCCATACAGTCCAGATGGTCCATCACCACGCCACGCACTCAGACTTCCGCGCGCAATTCATAGTCCGGAACAGCTTGTCAGCACACGGCCTGCTACCGTCGACCGAGCTGCGAGGCCCCCTTCGCGTTCAGCCCGGCCAGGCCTGCCCGCGTGTCCACCGTCCCGTAGAACATCGCCTCAAGCTCCTCCCCCAGCGTCCGCTCCACGGCCGGCCACTCGTTCAGCGTCGGCAGCGCGTGCATGTAGCTCATGGCGTCAAGGAACACCCGCGCCCGGCTCGGCGCCTGGCCCGGATCCAGAAACGCCGACGACTCCGCTACTGCCTTCAGCGACGGCACGGTGCGGCCAAGCCGCGACGCGATCTCCTGGCCCTCGCGGCCTATCGCGAACTGGATCAGCTCCCAGGCCGCCGGCTTATTCTTCGATCCGGCGCTCATGCAGTACGCATCGCTATGCAGTACCGTCGCCCGCTCGCGGCCGCGCGGCAGCGGCGCCACGTCCCAGGCGAACTTCGCCCCCGCCCGTAGCTCGGGCACGATTCTCCGACTGTTCAGCACCATCCCCAGCTTCCCACGCAGAAATCGGGCGTCCAGGTCCTCCGCCTTCACGTCCGCCTCCGTGGGCACCACCCGGTGCACGGTGCTCAGGCCCAGGAAAAACCGCAACGCGTCCTGGGCCGCCGGTGAGTCGAGCGCCATCGTCGAGGCGGCTCCCTCGCCGGCTATCACGCTGCCACCGTTCTGCCAGACGAACGGCGCCGCTCGGACGATCGAGGGCTCCATGCCCAGGCCGTACACGTCCGGCCGCCCGTCGCCGTCCGTGTCCACGGTGAGCCGCCTGGCCGTCTCCAGGAAATCCTCCCACCGCCAGTCATCTGGAGGCAGCGCCACGCCGAATCGCTGGAAGAGGTCGCGGTTGTAGTAGACCACCAGGCTAGACTGGTTCTGTGGCAGGCAGTTGATCGCGCCGTTCACGCTGAACGCGTTCACGGCCGCCTCGAAGAGCTCCTCGCGTCGGGGCCCGCCGCCCCGCTCCATCCACGGCTCCAGCGACTCAACCACGTCCTTACCGGCATACTGACCAAACCGGCGGTAGTTCACCAGGAACACGTCCGGCGGCGCGCCTGAGGCCAGCGCGGTCCCCAGCCGAGTGCTGAAGTCGCGGACGTTCGGTATCGCCGTCAGCGTCACGCTGATCCCTGGCCTGGTCTTCCGGAACGCGTCGATCACCGCCTGAAACACGGCCTGCTCGTCCACGTCGCCGAAGACCCAGAAGGCCACCTCCCCGGACGCGGCCGTTTTCCTCTGCTCGGCCAGCGTTGCGGCCGTAGCCGCCGGCCGGGACGTCCCAACGGGCGCCGCCGGAGCCGGCGCGCACGCGGCCAGGACCACCGTCATCAAGGTCGCCAGAAGCACTCGGCCCATCCAGCTAGCCATGAAGACCCCCTTCACCCGGACTGCCTCCGGCCCCCCCCGTGCTTCCGAGCATCGTACTCATTCAGCCGGAGCCCGATCCACGCCCACCGTCAGCCAGCGCTGGGCGACCAGCAATGCGACCACGCTCGGAATCGTCACGACCACGCAGCCCGCCATCAGCACGCTCCAGCGCGAGGCGGGAAGCTGGTGCAGCGACTGCAGCCACACAGGCAGCGTGAGATGCTCACCGCTGGTCAAGTAGAGGATCGGGCTCACACCGTCGCTCCAGCCGGCCAGCCCGCCCAGCACCGCGACCGCCGCCGCGACATGCTGGACCAACGGCACCCCCACCTGCCACCAGGCCGCCGCAACCCCACAGCCGTCGATCCGCGCCGCGTCGAACAGCTCGCCGGACACCCGACGGAACGCCGCGTAGAACACCAGCACCGCGGTCGGCAGCTCAGCCAGGATGGCCACCAACACCAACACCGCCAACGAATCCGCCAGCCCCAGCAGCGGAAACAGCACGAGTCGGGGGACCCACAGCAGAAACGGCGGCGTGACCAGCGCCGTCAACGTGAGCCAGATGACCACCCGCCGCGGCGCGCGCCCAAGCTGGCTCACCGCGAAGCCCGTCCAACAGGACAACAGCGCCAGGCCGATGCCCGTCCCCAACGCCACCAGGGTGGAATTGACGGCGTGGCGGCCCGCTCCCAGCAACCCCAACGCCATCGCAAACGAGCGCGGCGAAGGCTCCATCAGCAGGTCGTGCGACCCGGTCGGCAGCGGCTCACTTGGCCCTCGCAACGCCGCCAGCACCGCCCACACCAGCGGAGCAACAAAGAGCAGCCCAAGACCCACCCCCAGGGCCCGCTCAACGACCGTCATCATCCCGCGCTCAGTCACCGGCCCGCCGCCATCGCTCGCTCAGGTCCGCCAACGGCACGATGAGCAGCGCTGTCACAAGCAAGAGCAGCACACTCAACGCCGCGGCATAACCCAGACGGTGGAAGTCCGCCGCGTTGAGGTAGATGTAGTAGGGCAGATACGCCGTGGCGTAGTACGGACCGCCCCGGGTGGCCAGCACCGCCAGCAGAAAGCTGCCCTGGATGAGGCGCACGACGTCCCGCGCCGCTACCAGTGCCAGCGGTCTACCCAGCAGAGGGAGCGTGATGTGCCAGGCGCGTGCCCACCGCGACGCCCCGTCCACCCTGGCCCCGTCGAACAGCGCGGGCGGAATGCTCTGGACTGCCGTGCTGAGCACGATCACACCCTCGCCGATGGACCACACGGCAATGATCGCCAGCGCCACCTGGGCGGCCGAGGGGTGAACCAGCCAGCTCACGCCGCGCGCCGACCGCAGCAGATCCCCGGCCTCACCCGGCGGGACGGGAAACAGCGGAAGCAGCGCGGCGAGCGGCCCAAACGGCAGGTTGAGCACCCAGAGCCACATCAGGACGAAGGCCACCTCCGGGACGATCGTTGGCACGTACGACAGCGTCCGCACGGCCGCGTTCCGGCCGCCGCGTCCGTGGAACGCCAGCGCCATGAGCAGCGACAGCCCCAGACGAACGGGCAACGCTATGGCCAGCAGCACGGCGCTGGCCCTCAGTCCATTCCAGACTTCCCAGTCCGCCAGCATCTCGCGCACGTTCGCCAGCCCCACCCACTCCGGTGGGCTGATCCCATCGAACCGCGTGAATGCCATGCCCGCGGCCAGAAGCCCCGGCAGCAGCGTAAACGCTCCCAACAAGATCAAGTATGGCGCCAGCATCAGCCAGAGCTGTCGCGAGTGTCGTGAGGTTGCCCAGCCCGGCCAGCGCGCCACGCCCGCCATTGTCGCACCCCGCCAGATGCCGCTACTCGGCCACGACCTCCATCTCCCAGCCCGTCACCCAGCGCAGGGGCAGTCCTGGAACGTCCACCGCCACCGTCTCTCCTAACCGCCAGCGACGCGGCGGGTACCAGCTCATCGCCGCCAGGTCGTCGAAGCGCTGGACAGTTCCATCCGAAAATTGGACGCTGGGGACAACCACGAGGTCCTGCTGGATCTCGCGGTTTGCCCGCCAGGTCGTCTGCAGTGTGGCCAGCGGCCCTCGCGGCCCAGTCTCTCCAGATGGAACAAGCTCCGCGACCAGCAGGTCCAGCGCTCCTCCCAGGTGCGAGACGGGCGCCGCGTTCGGGGCATCCCGGCGGAACGCCGCGAAGAACGCGTCAGGCAAGGCGCCCGGCGGCGCGGCCTCGTTCGCCAGCACCAGGGCCCCGTGCTCCGCAAACAGCACGCGCCACTCCCCGCTCTCCAGCAAGTCCTGGGTCCGTCCGTAAATGTGGCTGACGCTCGTGGGGAAGGACGTGCCCACCGCGTCCACCACCACGTACTCGGCGTCCCCGACGGTCGGGAACAGGCGGACGTTTGGCCGCCGGCTCAGGTGCGGCTCAACGCTGGAGGAGGCGCTCACCCGCGTCCCTGGGGGGATCAGACTTACCGCCCGATCCAGCGCGGCATGGCGCGCCTCCGACGGCGGTATCCTGAATCCATCGCTCCCCGGACCCGCGCCCGCCGCCGCGTAGGCCAGCCCACCGCCCAGCGCAAGCATCGCCGGCAGCAAAGTCGCGAGGCGCGAAAACCGTTGCCGCGCCGCGGCCACGCCAAACACCGCCGCGGCGACCAGAATCGGCAGCACGGAGGCGGAGTAGTGTGCCCGTCCAGAGGCCATCCACGGCGAGCTAGACAGCACGTTCAGCGCCAGCACCACGCCCGCCGGCGCCAGCCAGTGGGGCGCAGCCAGGCCCAGCCAGCCTCCGGCCGCCAGCAGTACCCCGGCATAGCCAAGCACCTCCGGGCGGGTCAGCGCCTGAACGAACACGGCGGGATCGCGGAAGAGCGTCAGCACAGCCTCGGCCGGGCGACCACCCAGGTGCGCGTACCGCGCCGCAAACGGTGAGATCTCCGCTCCTGCGTAGCTGGGGATGATCAGCCCGACGCACAGTAACGACCAGCCCACGCCCCCCGCGACCGCCACCATCCCGACGCGACGCATCCCTGGCCGCACGGCCGCCAACAACCCCAGCCCGGCCACGACCAGGCCGATCTCCTCCTTGGTCATCGCCGCCAGAAACGCCGCCGCCAGAAACGCCAGACCTCGCCCACGATCCAGCGAGTCTATGGCCCACATCAGCAACGGCGCTGCCAGCGCCACCGTGTGGAAGTCCGCCAGCACCGCCCATTGACCCAGCGGCGAAAGCAGGTAGCTGGCTGCCGCCGCCAGGCCCGCCGCGCGACCGCCCAGCCGCCGCGATCCCAGCGAATACGCCGGCAGCGCACCCAGCGCCACCAGCACCGTCTGGCTCCAGAGCAACGCCCGAACGTCCAACCCCGGCACCACGTACAGCGGCACGAACAGGATGAGGATGGGTTCCACGTGAAACGCCAGGAACGAGTCCGGGCGCCGCAGCGCCTTCAGATCGATGTCCGTCTGAAACTCGGCATCGTCGTAGATGCTGAACCGCATGAACTGGCCGCGCAGGAAGTTCCAGATCGCCTGATCAGTGAAGCCCAGGTCCTCCGCGTTTGTGCGGTAGGTCTGGTGACGCTGCGCCGCGAGCCAGCCAAACCCCAGCCCGTATGCCAGCACCATGGCCGCGAGCAGCACCGGTGCAGCCGAGCCGGCGGCGGACCTAGTCGCGGATGCGCGCGCGGGCGCCGTTGGCGCGGCTACAGACTCCACGCGATGCCGCACTGGCGGCACGAGTCCGGCGGGTCGGCGCTGTACAGGCGGTCGCGGAACGCCTCGTAGCGCTCGCCGTGCCAGGTGGCACCCAACCCATCACGGATATGGTTGCCCAGCACGATGTCCTGGTAAGGCACGCCCGTGAACGGCGCGATGCAGCAGGGCAGAGCGCTCCCGTTCGCCGTGATGTAGGCCAGCCGCAGCGGCCGCGTGCAGCCACGCCACGGCTCCGGCTCGTCCACCCGCTCCACGATGCTCTCACGCGGGCTCACCGCGCCTGACCCGCGGAACGTGACGTCCAGCTCAGCAGCCAGCCGCTCAGCGTCAGCGATGATCCGCTCGGCCTCCTCGCGGTAGCCTCGGTAGATCGATTGATCCTCCGTGGCCAGGCCGTTCACCGCCACGAAGCTCTCCGAAAACACCAGTCGTTGCAGGTACACCTCGCGCACACCCACCCGCGCGGCGATCTCGATCACCCCCGGCAGCTCGTGCAGGTTCTCCCGCATCCCCGTGACCCAGAAGGACACCCGCGGCCTCTCCGCCCCCAGCTCCCGCTGCACTCGCGTCATCAGCGACACGCGATCCAGCACCTGGTCAAACGCGTCGATCCCCCGCACCTTGCGGTACGTCTCCGGCGTGCTGCCGTCCAGCGATACCCGCAGCTCATCCAGACCCGAGTCAATCAGATCTCGCGCCTTCTCCACTGTGAGCAATGCCACGTTTGAGTTGAACAGCACGTAGATCCCGCGGTCTTTGAGGTGACGGACCATCCGCGGCAAGTCCCGATTGAGCAGCGGCTCGCCGATCCCGTGCATCACCGCGCGCTTCAGGTCCGGCATCTGGTCCACCAGCGCTACGAGCTCGTCGAACCCCAGGTTGTGCGCCCGCTCCTGGGGATCGAACGTCAGCGGGCAGGTCACGCACTTCGAGTTGCAGCGGTTGCTCACCTCGAAGTAGGCCTCAGTAGGCGACGTCAGGGCTGGCTGCCGCGTCCCGGAGCCCGCGAGGGGAAGCTGGACCGCCAAGTGCACGACCTCGGACGGGGAAGTTGGCCAAGTGTAGCCCACGGGAATGAGCCCGCGGCTTACGGGAATTAAGCGTCTCCGCCGTTCGTAAACCGTAAGCACCGTAACCGGACCCGAGGTGACCCGGCCGTACGCTCGCCATTGCGCCCGAGCACCGGGCCAGGAGCGGCGCCGTGTCCCAACCAGTTCTGTCTCCAATCAATCGACGATCATTCATCGCCAGCCTGCTCGTTGCCGGGGCCGCCTGCGGCCTGGGCTCCACCGGCGCCTTAGTCGCGCCCACGCGGGCCGACGACGGCGAGCTCCACCCCTCTACCCGCCAGCCCGGTGAGCTCTCCCCGCTGGTCGTCCAGGCGGGGGCGTTCTACCGGGTGACCAAGAACGCCGCCGGCGACCCGGCGATCGCGCCCGACCAGTGGCGCATGGCGGTCGACGGCGAGGTCGAGCGGCCGGTCCAGCTTGACTACGCCACACTGCTCCAGCTTCCGAGCATCGAGATCGGCAAGACCCTGGAGTGCATCAGCAACCTCACCTCTCAGTGCGGCCTGGCGCCCTTCGGCTGCGACCTGATCGGCAACGCGCTCTGGCGAGGAGCGGTCCTCTCCGATGTGCTCCAGCTTGCCGGCGGCGTGCGGAGTGGCGCCACCAATCTGGCCATCATCGGCGCGGACGAGTTCAGCAGCGCCATCCCGCTCCAGGCGGCACTCGACCCGGAGACGATCCTGGCATTCGAGATGAACGGCGAGCCGCTCCCGTCGGGCCACGGCGGACCAGTCCGCATGCTGGTGCCCGGCCGCTACGGCTACAAGAGCGCCAAGTGGGTGGTGGGCGTCCGTCCGATGTCACGGTCATTCCTGGACTGGTACGGGCAGCGAAACTGGAATCGGGACGGGATCGTGAAGACGATGTCACGCATCGACGTGCCCGTCCAGAACTGGACCCTCCCCGCGGGCACCCAGCGCATCGCGGGCATCGCCTACGCCGGCGACCGCGGCGTCTCAGCCGTGGAGTTCAGCGCGGACGGCGGCGGCACCTGGCAGGCGGCTCGCTTCCTCGAGCCGCCGGTGGGTCGCGACGCCTGGGTCCGTTGGGAAGGCTCCTTCGCCTTGGCGTCTGGCCAATCCGTCTCCCTGGTAAGCCGCGCCTACGACGGGGCCGGCCGGCTGCAATCCCAGGCCTTCAAGCTGGCCGAGCCAGATGGCGGCGAGGGCTGGCACACCGTGGACGTGCGCGGCGCTTGAGTCGGGCTCAGGCCGGCCGCGTTGCCACGATGAACAGGCGCCGGAACGGATAGAGGGTGTGGCCGTCCGCCCGTTGCGGGTACGTCTCGCGCAGCCGCCGCGCGTACGTCTCCAGGTAGACCGCCCGCTGAGCATCATCCAGCCCATCGAGAATCGGTCGCAGCCCCGTGCCCTTCACCCACTCCAGCACGGCGTCCTGACCCTGGAGCACCTGGAGATACTCCGTGTGCCAGATGTCCATGGTGGCCGCCGACCCGGCCAGCAGGTCGTAGTAGTCGGTCGCATCGTCCACCCACTTGCGGGCCACGCCCTGGTACAGCTCGGGCGTACCCAGCGACGATCCGCCCGGGCCGCCATCCTGCAGCGTCTGGCGCATCAGCCGGTGCGAGGGCGCATCCCAGCTCAGCGGCATCTGCACCGCCAGGCACCCGCCGGGGGCCACGAACGAGAACAGCCGCGGGAACAGCTCGCGGTGCCCCGCCACCCACTGAAGGGTGGCGTTGGAGTACAGCAGATCAATGGGCTCGGACGGCCGCCACGCCCGAATGTCCGCTTGCACCCACTGCACCCGGCTGGGCGTGGCCGCGGACTTGGCCAGCATATCCGGCGAGCTATCCAGGCCGTGCACGGTTGCGTCTGGCCAGCGGTCTGCCATGGACCGCGCCATCTCGCCCGTGCCGCAGCCAAGGTCATACACGACCCGCGGTGCCTCCACGGGCGTGCGCGCCAGAAGCTCCAGCGCCGGGCGAGCGCGGTGGTCGGCGAAGCGCAGGTACAGGTTTGGATCCCAGGACGTGGCGGTGGCGCGCTGTCCGTCCGCGGTGCTGTCGGGCATGGTCCCCCCAGTATCAGAAGATGGCGATCGGATTGGTCATGGACGCGGTGCCGCGCTCGATCCGCAACGGTGCAATCACCAGCATGAACTCCCAGCGTCTGCGCTCGGCGCAGGCGTCGGAGAGCTCCTCCAGGTTCTGATTGTCCAGTAACTGCATCCCCATGGCCGCCAGGGTCAGCGTGTGGATCGGCAGGCCCACGCCATCCACGGCGTGCGGGATCACGTCGCTGATGCCATCGAACCCCAGCAGTGACACGCCACGCTCACGCAGCCACAGCGGCACGTCGTGGTGCAACCCCGCCAGCGACTCCCGGCTGGACCATTCGCTAACCTGGCGACGCCGCTTCCAGCGCCCCGTGTACACCAGCAGGATATCGCCCGACTCCACCGTCACCCCCTGAGCACGCTCAGCAGCCTCGATGTCCGCCACCGTGATGGGCGTGCCGGGCTCCAACCAGGACGATCCCTTCAGCCGCGGCACGTCCATCAGCACGCCTCGGGACACGATACCGTCCTTGCCAATGGTGATCGCGTTCGCGGTCGCCCCCACCGAGGTCACGACCGACGCCGGCCGCCCATTGTAGAGCTGACCCTTCCAGGAGAAGTGACAGAGCGCGTCCAGGTGCGAGTGCGCCAGCCCATGGGGCGCTATGGCCAGGTAGTCGGAGACGGAAGGCGCATCCGGCTGCACCACGTCTCCCGCCCGGATCATCAAGTGGACCCCCGGGCGGATGTTGTCCACGTCTGCCGCCGTGTTGATGGGCAGGGCGCAGCTCACCGTAAAGCCCTCACGCACCTGCGAGGCCGCCCGTACGCGGACGGCGGGCGTGATCAGGTTCAGCGTACCAAGCTCGTCATCAGCGCCCCACCGACCCCAGTTGCTGCACCGGTCAAAAAGCGCCTGGAACTCCTGCAATCCGATCGCCATGGACCCCTCCCGGCCGCCCAACGGCCGCCGCCATTGTGCCGCCGGGCGAGGGTCGCGACAAGTGGCGCCGCTGCCGTCCGCTCCGGGGCACCCCTGGCAATGGTGTGCTCAAGGGGGGCCCACAGCCTGCGATCGCGCACCAGTTGGGTCCGGCCAGATTGCTCCTGAGCATAGGGCAGCCCCAGGGAAGTGCGTCAGCTTCGCGGAGCCTCCTGGGCAGCCCGCACGCGGCTGACCACCCGCTCCAGCCGCTCCATGGCCTCCGCCAGCACGTCCTCTGGCTGTAAGAACGTTACGCGGATGTGGGTGCCCCACTCCTCGCCGAAGCTCAGCCCCGGGGCAATCAGCACCTGCTCCTCTTCCAGCACCCGCAATGCCAGCTCAAGCGACGAGATGCCCAGGCTGCCCGCGTCGGCGAAGATGAACTGGCCGCCCATGGGTTCGCTCTGGAGCAGCCCCACGCGGGCAAAGGCGGCCGTCACGATCGAGCGACGCCGTGCCATCGTCGTGCGCATCTCATCCACGGCCTCCTGCGGCCCGGTCAGCGCGGCCAACGCGGCCTGCTGGCACACCACGGACGTGCCGCCCGACAGCGCCGCCTTGATCTCGCGGATCCGGGCCATCAACGGCTCCGGGCCGACGATCCAGCCAATGCGCCAGCCAGTCATGGCGTAGGTCTTGGAACAAGCGTTGAGCGTCAGCGTCCGCCCGCTGGCGTCCGGCAGTGAGGCCGGGCTCAGATGCGCCGCACCGTCGTACACGAAGCGGTCGTAGATGTCGTCCGCGAGGATGGTCAGGCCTCGCTCCGCGGCGATCGACGCCAGCGCCCGGACGTCAGACGGGCTCGAGACGGCACCCGTTGGGTTGCCGGGTGAGATGAGGAGAAGGGCCCGAACGTTGGGATGCCGATCCACCAGGGCGTCCACACGTTCTGGATCGATCCGGAACGACTCCCGCGCGAAGGTGGGCACCGGCACGCGCTCGGCGCGGGCAAACCGCAGCGCATCGTAGTAGGTGGCGTAGCTCGGATCGGGAACCAGCATGCCATCGCCCTCGCCCAGCGCGGCCACCACCATCAGGAACAGCGCCTCCTGGCCGCCGTTCGTGACGACCACGCCATCGTTCGGATCGACGTGGATCCCGTTGACGCGCGCGACCCGCTCGGCGATGGCTCGCCGAAGCTCGGGCAGCCCTTCCACCGGTGGCGGGGCGAGGGACGGCGCACGCATCGCACCGCGGGCGGCCTCCACGATGTGCGCCGGCGTGGCGAAGTCTGGATCGCCCCGGCTGAGCGCGATCACCTTGTCGAAGCGCTTCCCCTCGGCGATCAACGCGTACGTCAGCGCCATCCCGCGGAGCCCGGCTAGCCTCGCCAGCACCTCAGACGACGGCATCAGCGCGCCCCGCCGGCCGCGGGTGCCCCCAGCACCGCGATGGCGCGGAGCAGTGCTGGCTCATCCACCGTGGCGAGTCTGATCACCCCGGGGGCGCCGTACTCGGCGCCGTCCACCACCTGGATGCCCTCCTCGTCCAGCCGCGCCAACACCGCCTGCGTGTCACCCACCGAGACGGCAAGGAGGCTGGACACGTGGCCGTCGATCAAGCGAAACCGACGGGCGCGCGCCGCCTCAAGCGCGTTCTCGTACGTCTCCGCCATCACCTGAGCCTGGTGACGCTGCACCGCGGGATATACCTGGGCCGCGCCAACCGCCGCGAACTGGGCGGCCGTACTCGTGCAGATGGACACGATCTGCTTGTGGGTCTCGATGGTGGCGATCGTCCCCTCATTCGAGGCCAGGTACCCCACGAACCAGCCGTCTAGCCCAACGCCTGAGTACGCCTCCCCTAGTACAACGGCGTGACCGAGGCCAGGGTCGACGTCCAGCACGGACGGACAGCGAGCGGGGTAGGACCACGGTTGGAGCCCCTGATCCCAGATCGCCATTCCGCCGTGCTCTTCGAGCATCTCGACGATAGCCGCTACCTGAACCGCTGTGTAGGCGGCTCCGGCGAGCCGACTGGGCGACTCCAGGTAAATAAGCCGAGCGCCATCCTTCAGCGCCTCGCGGATCGCGGACAGCGTGGGCAGAAAGCCGTCATTCGCCGCGCAGCCCATCGAGATCTGGCGCAGCCCGCGCGCGCCCAATACGCGGCGCACGCCGGGATGCACCACGGCCGGAATGGCCAGCGGGCCACGCGTATCCCCAAGGATCTGGATGGCCAGGAACCGCGCTTCCTGGACCCCCGCCGTCACCAGCACGCCTGACGGCTGCCGGCCCAGTTGATCACCGAGGACCGCGCGGAGCGGCCCTACGCCGGCGACGTCAACGTAGTGGGTCTGGCCGCCCCCCAGCGCCTCCTCGGCGGCGACGCGCGCCACCTCCGGCAGCTCGCCGGCGGGCTGGTCTCCCCTGAGATCTACCCGCGCTACACCCGTCACGTCCGTCAGCTCACCCTCAACCGGGCGCGCCCTCTCCAAAGAACTCGATCAAGTCTGCCAGCACCTCCTCAGGCGCCTCCTCCGGCACGTAGTGGCCGCAGTCCAGCGCCCGCCCGCGGACGTCCGCGGCATAGCGCCGCCACACCTCCAGCACGTCGCCGTACACCCGCCCCGTGTGGCTTTTAGCACCCCATAGGATGAGCGCGGGTTGGCCAAGCTTCCGTCCCGCATCGAAGTCCGCCGAGTCCATCTGGAAGTCGATTCCCGCCGCCGCGCGATAGTCTCCGCAGCTCCCGCGAATCGTCTTCTCGTTGAAGCAGCGGACGTACTCCGCGAACACCTCCGGTGGAAACGGCTTCAGCCCAATCCCGGGCTTCCCAATCTTGTGCTCCATGAACCAGGCCGCGGGCACGGAGCCCATCATGCGCTCGGGGAACGGCGGCGGCTGCGTCATGAAGATCCAGTGCCACGAGCTGCTGGCCCAGCGCTTCGAAACGTGGGTCCAGACGTGGTGCGTTGGCAGGATGTCCAGCAGCGCCACGCGCGGGACCCGCTCCGGTTGATCCAGCCCCATCCTATGGATGGTCCGCGCTCCCCGGTCGTGCCCGGCCGCGAAGAACTGACGAAAGCCCAGGTGCTCCATCAGCTCGATCTGGTCCTGCGCCATGGCCCGGAACGAGTGGTTCTCCCAATTCTCGCCCGGCTCGTCCGGGCAGGAGCTATCCCCGTAGCCGCGCAGATCGGCCGCCACCACCGTGAATCGCTCCGCCAACTCGTTGGCCACCTTGTGCCAGGAGACGTGCGTCATGGGATTGCCGTGCAGCAACAGCAGCGGCGGGCCGCTGCCACCGCGACGATAGTGGATGGTGGCGCCGCTGGCCCGGAAGTCAGCCGTGACGAAACCCTCAAACATCAGAGTCCCTCCCCAGAGAGCACCCGCGACCGCGGGCCGGCGGCGTGGCCGCCGGCCCACGCTCCGCCTAGCCCTTGAGCGCCTCAATCACCTCTGGCACGTGCTCATTCGGATTCACCTGACGCCAGATCTTCTTGATCCGTCCATCCGTCCCAATGAGAAACGTGGAGCGCTCGATGCCCATGAACTGCTTCCCATCGCGCTCGCGCAGCTTCCACACTCCGTACGCCTGGCTGATGGTGGCGCCCTCGTCCGCCAGCAGTGGGAAGTTCAGGCTGAACTTCTCCGTGAACTTCTGGTGAGACTCCACGTCGTCCGGGCTTACGCCCAGCACGGCGGCCCCGTGTCCCTGAACCGAGGCGATGTTGTCTCGGAACGAGCACGCCTCAACGGTGCAGCCGGGCGTGTCGTCCCGCGGGTAGAAGTACAGGACCACCGACTGCCGACCCTTAAAGTCCCCCAGATCGATCGGCTCGCCGCTCGTAGATAGCAACCGGAAACCCGGCGCGGCATCGCCTTCCTGAAGCAACACATCCGCCACCCTTACGGACCTCCTGTGGTAGTGGTGCAGTCGCCGCCGCACCGGTTGACGGATCTGACTATAGTGCCCCGGCGAGCATTGACGCGGCGGGGCGCGCCGGCGTTCAATCGAGGCCACGAGAGCCCCCACGCCTCACTCACCTACGACACTCGATGGAGGACGGCACATCATGAAGCTCGTGATGGCAACACGGATGGGCGCACCCTACCTCTCGCTCCTGGACGACGTGAAAGACGTCGACATCGTGTGGGCCGACTCTCCGCAGGAGTTGTCTCGCGAGATCGTAGACGCGGACGCCGTCTTCGGCTGGCCAAACCAGGAGCAGATCAAATCTGCCAAGAAGCTGCGCTGGGTACAGACGCCCAGCGCGGGCGTGGAGATGCTCTGCAACATCCCTGAATTCATCCAGAGCGACATAGACCTCACGAACGGCCGCGGCGCGCACGCCCGCGCCATCGCGGAGCACGCCTTTGCCCTCCTGCTGGGCCTCACCCGGCTGATCGTGCCGTTCACCGCGGACAAGACGGTCCGCCGTTGGCGGCGGGACGAGATCTGGGAGAGCGTCCTCGAGATCGCCGGCTGGAAGATGGGCATCGTGGGCTACGGCAACATCGGCCAGCAGACCGCCAAGCGCGCGCTGGCCTTCGAGATGGACGTGCGGGCCGTTGACGTGGAGACCATCGAAGGCGCGCCGCACGGGATCAAGGCCGAGCCAATCTCCCACCTGGACGATCTGATGGCCTGGTCAGACGTGGTGGTAGTGGCCGCGCCGTACACGCGCCGCACGCACCAGATGATCGGCGCGAAGCAGATCAACGCGATGAAGAAGGGCAGCTTCCTGGTCGTCGTGTCCCGCGGCGGCATCATCGACGAGAACGCGCTCCTGGACGCGCTCAAGAGCGAGCATCTGGCCGGCGCCGGATTGGACGTCTTCGCCATTGAGCCGTACCCGCAGGAGAGCCCCCTGTGGAACGCGCCCAACCTGATCATGACGCCCCACGTGGCCGGCGCCTCCACCCAGATGCAGCGCCGCTGCATCGAGATCCTGCGCGAGAACATCGGCCGGTTCCAGCGCGGCGAGACGCTGATGAACCTGTGCGACAAGGAGAAGGGCTACTAGCCGGCCGACTAGACAAGTGGCTGGACTGGCGGGGTGACTTGGTGTACCCTGCCGGTCCTACGGCCCGCTCGGCAACGGGTCACAGGAGGTACCAACAAGCGGCACGCCTGGCAGCGAAAGCTAACCCTGGACAGTGACGTCTCCCTTGTTTTGGACGCGACTGTTTCGGACTTGTCCTGAGTCACCCCGGCCCTCGCCGGGAAGGAGCACACGATGGCAACCGCTCTGACCTCCGCCGAGCCACCCAGCATCCTCACCCGTCTGGGCTTCCGATCGTGGACCACCCGCGATCTCGTGACGATTGCGCTCATCATCGCCGTGGGCGGCGTGTTCAAGGGCTACTGGGGTGGAGTCCGCCTGGCGCTCGAGTCATCGCTGGGCCCGCTGTTCACCGGGTGGATCATCGGTGCCGGCTTCTCCCTGTTCGGCGTGCTGCCCCTGCTGATCATCCCGAAGACGGGCGTGGCCACGGTGAGCATGGTGCTGGGTAGCTTCATCGAGCTTGCCATCGGCAACCCGTTCGGCGTTGAGGTGTTCATCCTCAACTTCTGGGAAGGTCTGGGCCCAGACGTGGTCCTGGCCATCTACTACTGGCTGAATGGCGGGCAGACGCCAAAGCTGGGCTGGTCGTTCGCGTTGATCGCCGGCATCGCCAGCACGTCCACCGGCGCGCCGTACACGCTGATCACCCGTGGGCTGGCCGCGTTGATGCGCAACTTCACCGGCTACGGCGAGTGGGCGTTTGCGCTATTCCTGGCCAACCGCGTCCTCGGCGGCATCATCTGTGGCGCGGCCGCATTGGGTATTGCGCGCACGCTGGAGCGCATGGGTGTGATCGGTCAGGGTGAGGGCTACCAGGTCGTCGACGGCTGAGCGCGCCGATGAGCGCGCCCAGACTCCTCGAGGCTGAACGCCTCTCGTACTGGTATCCCGGCTTGCCAGGTGGGCCCGCGCTGCCCGCCTCGCCTCCCCTTGCGACCGCGGCGCTCAAGGAGATATCGCTGGCTTTTGAGCCTGGCGAGTTCGTGCTGCTCGTTGGCCCGAGCGGCAGCGGCAAGAGCACGCTCATCCAGGCGCTGCTGGGCGTGGTGCCCGCATTGACCGGTGGCGCGGTAGGGGGGCAGGTGCGCCTGGAGGGCGTGCCCGTGCTCGAACGCGGGCTGGCCGGCGTGGCCGGGCGGGCCGGCCTGGTGCTCCAGGATCCGGAGAGCCAGCTCACCAACCTGGACGTGGAGGGCGAGGTCCTCTTCGGCCCGGAGAACCTGGGCCTTCCGCGCGACGAGATCGAGCGGCGCCTTCACGATTCCCTCCGCATCGCGGGTATCGAGGCGCTCCGTCAGCGCTTCGTGTACGCGCTCTCCGGCGGACAGAAGCAGCGCGTGGCCATCGCGGCCGGCCTGGCGATGCAGCCGCGCATCCTGCTGATGGACAGCCCCACCTCAAACCTGGACCCGCTCGGCAGCGAGGAGACGCTGCGCGCCATCGTAGACCTCTGGCAGCACGGCACGGTCGAGCTCATCGTGATGGCGGCCCACAAGATCGATGACGTGCTTCCATTCGCCACCCGCCTCATCGTCCTGGACGGTGGCCGGGTGGTGCTGGACGGACCGCCCGCGACCATCCTGGCCGATCACCTGTTCCGACTCAAAGACGAGCTTGGCGTCTTCGTACCCGAAGTGTGCGAGATCGCCGTAAGCGCCGGACTGAACGACGGTGCGCTGCCAACGTCTGCCGACGCCGCGCTCGCCATGCTCCGTGAACGACTCCCTCCCTCTGGGCCTGGTGAAAAAGAAGCGCGTGAGCAATCGTCGGGAAGCCCGCCGATCAACGAGCCGGCGGTGAGCGTGCGGGACGTCCACTTCGCGTACTCGCCCAGCGCCCCGGTGCTCCGTGGCATCGATCTCCAGGTCCCCCGCGGCCAATTCCTGGCGCTGCTCGGGCAGAATGGGACCGGCAAGACCACCCTGGCCAAGAACATCGCGGGGCTGTACCGCCCATCAAAGGGCGCCATCAGCGTGGTTGGACACGACGTGGGGGACGGCGTGGCGCATCTGGCCAGCGGACGAGTGGGCTACGTGTTCCAGTACCCGGATCACCAGTTCGTGGCGACCAGCGTGGCGGAAGAGCTGGCCTACGGACTGCACGCGAGAAACGCCGATCCCGCGGAGATCGAGGCGCGGGTCAGCGAGATGCTGGCCCTGTTCCACCTGGAGGACCATCGCGAGGCGCCGCCGTACCGCCTGAGCATGGGCGAGAAGCGCCGCCTCAGCGTGGCCACCATGCTGATCCTGCGCCCTGACGTGCTCATCCTGGACGAGCCCACCACGGGCCAGGACCGTCGCAACACCGTTGCCCTGATGGAGATCTTGCGGGCAGAGGTGCATGCCCGCGGCATGACCGTGATCCAGATCACGCACGACATGGAACAGGCCGCCGAGTTCGCCGATCGCGTGGTGGTGATGGACGGCGGCCAGGTGGTGTTTGACGGGAGCGTGGGCGGTCTGTTTGAACGCCATGACTTGCTCCAACAATGCCACCTGAAGCCAACGCCGACGGCGGCGATTGCGCAGCGCCTGTGGCCAGACGCCCGCGGCTTGCCAACCCTGCCGCGAGACCTCGCCGATCGAGTGCGGGAACCGAGCCCGGCATGCCGCTGATCGAGTACGAGGAGGGCACCTCCTTCATGCACCGGCTCGATCCGCTGAGCAAGCTCGGTTGGAGCTTCGTGGTCCTTCTCTGGCTGCTGACCATGCGTGATCCGATCCCAGTGCTGATCCTGGGCCTGACCGTGGTTGCCGTGGGCGCGGTTCTGGGCCACCTCTCGGCGCTCACCCTCCTGGCGACGACGGCGAAGCTCAGCATCGTGGCCATCCCCATCGTACTCATCCAGGCACTGCTGTACCCCGGCGAGACCGTGCTGGCCCAGGGCCCGTTCGGTCCGATCACCCGCGAGGGCATCAACTTTGGCCTGGCAATAGCACTGCGGATCGTCGGGGTCGTCGCCGCGTCCACCGTCGTCTTCAAGACAACCGATCCCCGAGACCTCGTGTACTCGCTCCACAAGCACCTGCGGATCCCGTACCGCTACGCCTACATCATCTTCGCGGGACTGCGGTTCATCCCGCTCATCCAGTACGAAGCGGAGACGATCCGTGAGGCGCAGACGGTCCGCGGCGTCTACCTGGCGCGCGGCGAACGGTGGATCGACTGGCTTCGGTCGCTCCCCAGCAAGCCGGCCCAGTGGAAGACGTTCCTGGTGATGCTCATCGCCAACGGAATGCGCCACGTGCCCGCCAGCACGGTGGCACTGGAGGTCCGCGCGTTTGGCATCTCACCCCACCGCACGTTTTTCCGAGAGCCGCGCGTAGACCCGCGCGGCCCGATCTTCGCGGTAGCCTGGCTCGTCGCGATGATCGCCCACTTGATCTTGAGCGGCACCAGCCTGCTCCGATCGTTCCAGAGCACGCTCTAGGAGGCTCAGATGTCGATAGCTCGAGAGCACGTAGTCGCCGCCGCGCGCGGCGACCAGCCGATGGACCTGGTGGTTCGCGGCGCGAACCTCGTCAACGTCCACACGGCCGAGATCTACCAGGCGGACATCGGCATCAAAGGCAGCCACTTCGCGGCAATAGCCCGCTACGAGAACGCGAAGCCAGAGTTTCAGCTCCAGGGCTTCCGCGAGGTGGACGCCGCCGGCCGCTACGCGATGGCCGGCTTCGTGGACTCCCACGTGCACATCGAGAGCATGATGGTGCCGCCGGACATGTTTGCGCGAGCCGTACTCAAGAACGGCACGACCACGGCCGCGATCGACCCGCACGAGATCGCGAACGTGCTGGGCGTAGACGGCGTGCGCTACATGGTGGAGGCCAGCAAGGGCCTGCCAGTCCGGATCCTGACCACCATCCCGTCCTGCGTTCCCCCGGTGCCTGGTCTGGAGACGTCCGGCGCGGAGTTCCACCCACCCCACATCGACGAGATGCTGGGCTGGGACGGCGTGGTGGGCATCGCCGAGATCATGGACTACCCGGGCGTGATCAACCACCACGCTCGGATGGCCGGCATCGTCCAGGTGGGCCTGGACCGCGGCGTGGTGAACGAGGGCCACGCCCCCCGCGTGAGCGGCCGCTGGCTGCAGGCGTACCTGGCGGCCGGCGTCAACTCCGACCACGAGAGCCGATTCTGGGAGGAGATCCTGGAGAAGCTGCGGGCCGGGATGATCATCCACATCCGCGACTCCAGCTTTGGCCACTACGTGGGCGAGGCCGCCAAGGCCTGGGAACAGGTGCCGCACGCCGTGGGCTTCACCATGTGCACGGACGACATTGAGCCGGACGACGTGCTCAAGCGCGGCCACATGAACCGCGTGGTGCGCCTGGCGATCGAGGCCGGCATCCCCGCTCCGCTGGCCGTCCGCTACGCCACCCTGAACGGCGCGCAGCGGTACCGCAAGCTCGACCTGGGCGCGGTGGCTCCCGGCTTCCTGGCCGACCTGGTGCTGGTGGACTCGTTGGAGTCCATGCACGTCACCGACGTGTACGTGGAGGGCCGGCACCTGGTGGCGGAGGGCGAGCTCCTGATCGAGATCAAGAGCAACGTCGCGCCGCCGCTCCAGAACACCATGAAGCTGCCGAGCCTCACCGCCGACGACTTCCGCATCAAGGCCCCCGTCGAGAGCGGTGAGGTGGACATCACCACCATTGAGTTCGGCGAGCGCGGTATGACCGTCAAGGGAAGCCTGCGGGTGCCAGTAAGCGGCGGCGTCGTGACCTCGCTGCCGCCCGACTACTGCTTTATCTCGGTGACCGGCCGCCACGGACAGGGTGACAAGCCGTTCGTGGGAGTGCTCAAGGGACTGGGAATCCACACCGGCGCGCACGGCACCACCGTCGCGCATGACTCACACAACCTGGTCATCGCCGGCCGCAACGCGGAAGACATGCTGCTGGTGGCCACCGAGCTCGCCGCCTCCGGTGGCGGGCACTGCCTGGTGAACAACGGCAAAGTCATCGCCAAGATCGCCCTGCCGCTAGCCGGCCTGATGACGCCGCACCCGGTCGAGGAAGTCTCGCCGCTCGTCGAGCACTACAACGCAAGCGCCGCCAGCCAGGGCGTGATCGCCGGCACGCGCTCACCCATGCTCTCGCTCGCCGGCATCGCGCTCCCCGTGATACCAGAGGTGAAGATCACCAACCTGGGCCTGGTCCACGTGACCAGCCAGGAGTTCATCCCCCTGTTCGGCGCGGCGTGAATACGAGGCTCGGCCGGTCAGCCGGCCGAGCCTCGGCCTTTCGATCCTTGACCCCGCTCGGGGCCTGAGCCGCGCGCCGCGCTCGAATCCAATCTACCGGGTGGGCTACATTGTCGCCGCCCGGCGTCGGCGATGGTGGCGGCACGACTCTTGAGGGCGTAGGGGTGGCAGATGGCGACGGCAGCGCGCATGGGGTCTGATTCGTTCCTGGAACGGTGGTTCCACCTGTCCACTCGGGGTACCGATGTGGGCACCGAGGTGCGGGCGGGGCTCACCACGTTCATGGTGATGGCCTACATCATCGTAGTCAACGCCGTGGTGATCACCACGGGCGCAAAGGTCGCGAACGTTGACGTGTCGTTCCCCGCCGTGGTCACCAGCACCTGCCTGGTAGCGGCCATCATGTGCGTGGCCATGGGCATGGCGGCCAATGTGCCATTCGCCATGGCTCCCGGCATGGGGATCAACGCGGTCGTCGCCTTCCAGCTCATGGTGGGCATGAAGTACAGCTTCGCCGAGGCCATGGGTGTGATCCTGCTGGAGGGAATGATCATTACCGTCCTGGTGCTGACCGGCCTCCGCCAGCAGGTGCTGCGCGCGCTGCCGGTCTCCCTCAAGATGGCGATCGGCGCGGGCATCGGCCTGTTCCTGTTCGCAATCGGCGCGTACGAGGCGGGCTTCTTCGAGGTGCCGCTTGGGCCGACGCAGGGCGGCACGGTGGCGCCGCCCACGGCCGGCGCCCTGGGCGACTTCCGCAAGCCGCATGTGCTCTACGCGGTCGCCGGGCTGGTCATCACCGTGGTCCTCATGCAAGCGCGGATGAAGGGCGCCATCCTGGGCGGCATTCTGATCACGACCTTCATCGGTCTGCTGCTCCAGCCGTCCTTCGGCGGGGCGCTCTCAACGATCCCGGGCAAGCTCGCCGCGCCATCGCCCATCATCAGCCCTCCGGATCTCCAGTACCTGGGCATCGGCCTCGGCGGCCTGTCCTTCCTGGGCAAGGGCGGCGGCGGGCTGATCCTGGCCGGGCTGCTGGCCACCCTCTCGCTGATGCTGAGCGACTTCTTCGACACCGCGGGTACGTTCACCGCCGTAGGCACGGAGGCTGGGCTCACCGACGCAAATGGCAACCTACGCGAGAACGAGGATCGAGCCTACCTGGTGGACTCAGTCGGCGCCGCCGTGGGCGGGCTGCTCGGCTCCTCTAGCGCTACCACCTACATCGAGAGCGGCGCCGGCGTGGCCGAAGGCGGCCGGACGGGCCTCACCGCGGTGGTGGTTGGCGTCCCATTCTTCCTCGCGATGTGGCTGGGCAATGTGTTCGCGGTCATCCCGCCGGAGGCCACGGCCGGCGCGCTGATGGTGGTGGGCCTGCTGATGCTGGCCGCCGTCGGGCGCGACATCCCCTGGAACGACTTCTCGCAGGGCCTCCCCGCCGTATTCACGCTCATGATGATGCCGCTGACCTGGAGCATCACCAACGGCATCGGCGCGGGCGTGATCCTCTACTGCCTCCTCAACACCCGTCGCGTCAGCCCAATCCTGTGGGTTGTGGCCGCGGCGTTCGTCCTCTACTTCGCTATCGGGATGAAGTAGCGCCATCGCCGCCTCGGATCAACCGGCCGAGGCGGCGATAGTCTTCCAGGTGCGCCCCTCGACCGCGACGCGCAACGCTGCGCGGCCCGGGGTGGTACATCGGTACGAGCCATCGCCCCCTCCAGGGATGAGCGGTGGCAACGTGGGTCGCCAGGCTTAGACCATGGCCGCCGATTCTCCCAAGCGTGGCGAGCGCGACCGCGCCCAGGGCCACCACCCAGAGCGGATCGATGATCTGCACCGTGGCCACCAGCTTCTCGCGACAGTTCTGAAGCTCGAGCGCCGCGGGGCGAACGTTGCGCCCGGCGGCATCGCGCGGATTGCAGAGCACCGCGTTCGTGATGAATACCGCGTCGCGATTGAGCTCCGCGGCTGCGAGGAGCTCCTCGAAGTTGCGCCCTGTCGCGTCGCCCTGGAGAGGGACCCCGGTCCGATCGGCACCCAGGCGACCGGGAGCCTCCGCGACGAACAGGATTCGCGCATCAAGCGGGCCGTTGCCGGGACCCAGGGCCCTGGTGCGCCCATCCATGCGGTCACACGAGCGGCACGCCTGCGCCCGCCGAACGAGCGACGCAAACGCTTCCGAGCGGCAGTCTGCCACGTGCTCTGCTACATCCGGAACACGCCGAAGCGAGTCCCCGTCGCGGGCGCATTCGCCGCTGCGGCCAGTCCCAGTCCCAGCACCAGTCGCGTCTCGGCGGGATCGATGATGCCATCATCCCACAGTCTGGCGGTGCTGTAGTACGGGCTCCCTTCCTCCTCGTAGCGGGCGAGTGTGGGAGCCTTGAACGTCTCTTCCTCGGCGTGCGTCATCGTCCGTCCCTCCGCCGCGAGCTGCGCCTGACGGACGGTCAGAAGCACGTTCGCCGCCTGCTCGCCGCCCATCACGGAGGTGCGGCTGTTTGGCCACAGCCAGAGCTGCCGCGGGCTGTACGCGCGTCCGCACATGGCGTAGTTCCCCGCCCCGAAGGAGCCCCCGATCACCACCGTGAACTTGGGCACGTCCGCGTTCGCCACCGCCATCACCATCTTGGCGCCGTCCCGCGCCAGGCCACGGTTCTCATATTCGCGGCCCACCATGAATCCAGTGATGTTCTGGAGGAACACCAGCGGGACTCCGCGCGAGCAGCACAGCTCAATGAAGTGGGCAGCCTTCAGGGCGCTCTCAGAGAAGAGAATGCCGTTGTTCGCGATGATGCCGACCGGGTGCCCGAGTATCCGCGCGAAGCCGCACACGATCGTCGTGCCGTAGCGGGCCTTGAACTCATCTAGCTCACTCGCGTCCACCACCCGTGCGATGACCTCGCGGGCGTCGAACTGATGCCGGGCATCGGCCGGGATCAGCCCGTACAACTCCGCGGGATCAAACGCCGGCTCGCGCGCCTCGATGGCCGACCACGGCGCACTCCGTCGGGGTCCAAGATTCGCCACGAGCCGCCGGGCAATGGCCAGCGCTTCCTCGTCGGATTCAGCCAGGTAGTCCGCCACTCCGGAGAGTCGCGTGTGGACGTCCGCGCCGCCCAGGTCCTCCGCGCTCACATCCTCGCCGGTCGCTGCCTTCACCAGCGGCGGCCCGCCGATGAAGATGGTTCCGGTGCCCCGAACGATGATGGTCTCGTCACTCATAGCCGGGACATACGCACCGCCGGCCGTACACGAGCCCATGACTACGGCGATCTGCGCGATCCCCTTCGCCGACATCCGCGCCTGGTTGTAGAAGATCCGCCCAAAGTGATCGCGGTCGGGGAAGACTTCCGACTGGAGCGGCAGAAACGCCCCGCCGGAGTCCACGAGGTAGAGACATGGCAGGTGGTTCTGCTCTGCCACCTCCTGCGCCCGCAGATGCTTCTTCACGGTCAGCGGATAGTACGTACCTCCTTTGACCGTGGCGTCGTTGGCCACCACCACTACCTCACGCCCGGACACACGGGCGATGCCCGTGACGATGCCGGCGGACGGCGTCTCGTCCTCATACACGTCGAGCGCCGCAAGCGGGCTGAGCTCCAGGAGCGGTGTGCCGGGATCAGCCAGCAGCGCCAGGCGCTCGCGCGCCAGGAGCTTGCCCCGCTGCCGATGCCGCGCAACCGCGCCCGCTCCGCCGCCACGCTGTGCGATCAGCATCCTGTCCCGCAGATCACGTATCAGGGCAGCGGTGCGTTCCGCGTTGGCGGCAAACACCTCCGAGGCAGAGTCAACGGCAGTGCCTATCCTCACCACGTCCCCAAGAGTAGCCGATCATCCCCGGCCGGGCGCGGCACGCTGGTCACCCCGGGCAAAACTGTCGAACCGCGCGGTCACCGCTGACTTATAATCGCGATGGGCGACGGGAGAAGTAAGGGTGCGCCTTCGTCGGGAGAACATGGGGCGTTTGCGCGCGTTGGCGGCACGGCTGGTGACGGTCGTTCTTCTGGCAGCCATGCTCCAGGCGTGCACTGACGCGGGCTCCGCGACCGGACGGCCCGAGATGGCCAGTCGTCGCGTTGACACGCCCGCCGGCAAACCTTCCGCGACGTCCAACCAGACGGGTACCCGGCCGCCAATCGCCGGACCGCTCTCTGGCTCTGAGATCGGCCAGGTCTACCGCTTCATCGTCGAGAACTACGTTGACAGCGTGGACCACGCCGCGCTCATCGAGGCCGCGAACGGCGCGCTGCGAGAGGCCAGCACCAGCGCCTCCGCCCTGCCCGTGGACACGGCGCCGCTGGACGGCGCACCGCTGCCCGCCGGTAGCCCGGAGCGAGACTGGGTGGGCTTCTCACGGGCCTTTGACGCCGTAGTCCAGAAACACCAGCGATGGGCCAGCGAAACGCGGCCGGACTGGACGGTTCTCCGGAAGATGTTGGCCGTCCTGGAGGACAGCCACGCCGTATTCCTGGACCCGGAGGAGGTCCAGCGCCTCAGTGAGACCACGTTCAGCGGCGTTGGCGTGCGTATGGCCAAGCGTGACAAGGCCCTCCCGCCTGTGGTGGTGGAAGTGTTCGACAACAGCCCCGCGCGGAAGAGCGGCATCAAGCCCGGTGACCACATCACCGCGGTAGACGGCAAGCCCACAGCAGAGATGGCCGTGAACGAAGTGGTACGGTCGGTGCGCGGCCAGCAGGGCTCACCGGTGACGCTCACTGTCAACCGCACGGGTCAGGCCCCGAAGGACTACCCGCTCGTACGTGCGCGCGTGGATCCACCCCGCGTGGAGGGCGGATCGTACAACCAGGTGGGCTACCTGCGCATCAGAGGATTCGCAGACGGCGTGCCCGAGCAGGTCCAACAGGTGTTGAGCCAGGGTACCCAGCGCGGCGCGCGCGTGTGGATCATGGATCTGCGCGGCAATAGCGGTGGCAGCGTGGAGGCGATGGCCCGGGTGGCCTCCATCTTCATAGGTCAACAGCCCGTGGCGATGGTGGAGGACCGGTCCGGCGACAAGACGCCCATTGGGTTCGAGGCACGCGGACCGGCACTCCGGGTTCCGCTGGTTGTCCTGGTTGACAAGGAGACGGCGTCTGGCGCGGAGATCCTGGCGGCGGCCCTGCGCGAGTACCGCGTCGCGGCTATCGTCGGGACGCAGACCGCCGGAAACGTCGGCATCGCCCGTCCACAGCCGCTGCCTGACGGTTCAGCCGTGCAAGTCACCATCGGGAGGCTCACCACACCCAACGGCACCCCGTTGGACAAAGTTGGCATTCAGCCCGACGAGCTTGCCGAGGTCACCGACGCGAACCTCGAAGCGGAGCAGGATCCCGTGATGAGCAAGGCCATCGAGGTGCTGGCCTCGCGCGTACAGGCTCGCTAGCCCGTCACTCCCCCGAGGATTCGGTCGCGCGAGATCGACGCGTCCGTCCGGCCGAGGCAGCACTGGCCGCGGAGCGCAGCTCCTCGCGGATCTCGCGAACGATCTGGCGCGTCTCATCCATCATGGCCTCAGCCCGGCCCTGAGCCATGCCGAAGTCCGTGGGTATCCGCTCCTCCTGGAAGAAATCGTAGGCCATCTTGGCCACGAATCCCAACAGAACGCCAACCACGAAGCCCAACATCACCTGCTCCTTCACACGCGGACGCGTCGGCGGACCCAGTTCCTGGACGAAGTGCACGGCCGCCGAACGTACTTACCACCGGCAAGTATGCCAGAGGAGTGCCGCTCAACCCTCCCCACGGCCCAACAATCGGCAGCAGCGGCGTCCAGGTGCATCCGCGCATCACGTCGCCATTTGCATTAGAATGAGCGTGGAAATTGGGCGCGCGGAGCGCTACACCCCGGCTGCGACCGAAGAGCCGGGAGTGCGTCGGCAACGGCGATGCTCCGCCGCGAACGGGTCCGCAACGTTCATACGCCGCCACGCGCGGGTGGAGAGGACAACGCTACCGGGCCTTCGCGAGACCGCGGAAGGGGGTGAGGATCGTGGATTCGATCCTCTTCATCACCATCGTCGGGCTCGTCGCACTGGCCGCGGGTTTCGGGGCAGGGTATGCCATACGTCAGCGATCCCGGATTGATCCAGTCCAGGCGGCCGAGATCGCCAAGGAGAAGCTGCTAGCCGAGACAGCCGCGAAAGAGAAGGAGATCCTTCTTCAAGCCAAAGACGAAGCCATCAACATCCGTACAGCGGCCGAGACCGAGGGTCGCGAACGAAGAGCCGAGATCCAGCGCCAGGAGAGACGCCTCCAGCAAAAGGAAGAGACGCTCGACCTCAAGACAGCGAACGCCGAGCAGCGGGAGCGTGAGCTCCAGCAGCGGGAGCGTGAGCTTGACGCACAGCAGCAAGAGGTGGAAGTGCTGCGTGCTCAGCGACTCGTCGAACTGGAACGAGTGGCCGAGTTGTCGCGCGCGGATGCTCGAGAGATCATCGTGGGTCAGACCGAGGCTGAGGTCCGCAACGCGGCGCAGCGTCGGCTGCGAGAGATCGAGCTAGAGGCCAAGGAATCAGCGGAACGGCGCGCGCGGGCCATCATCGGCATGGCGATTCAGCGCTATTCCAGCGACCAGGCCACCGAGTCCACGGTATCAGTGGTCCAGATCCCCACGGACGAGATGAAGGGGCGAATCATCGGTCGCGAGGGGCGAAACATCCGGGCGCTAGAAGCCGCCACGGGCGTAGACCTGATCATTGACGATACGCCAGACGCCGTGACGCTGTCTGGATTCGATCCCATGCGGCGGGAGATCGCACGCATCGCGCTCACCAAACTCGTCACGGACGGTCGAATCCATCCGGCTCGCATCGAAGAAGTGGTTGCAAAAGCAAAACAGGAGATTGAAGCGTTCATCCGTCAGGAGGGCGAATCGGCCGCGTACGAAGCCGGCGTCCAGGGACTGCATCCGGAGATCGTGAAGATGATGGGGCGGATGAAGTTTCGCACCAGCTACGGTCAGAACCAGCTCCAACACTCAGTAGAGGCCGCCCACCTGGCCGCCATGATGGCCGCTGAGCTGGGCGCGGACGTCGTGCAGACGCGGCGCGCCGCTTTCTTGCATGACATGGGCAAGGTCATGACCGGCGACATCGAGGGGCCGCACCACATCATCGGCGGCGATTTCGCGCGGCGCTTCGGCGAGATCCCCGAGGTGTGCGAGGCCATTGCCGGCCACCACGACCACGATCCGGAATATCAGACCATCGAGGCCGTGCTGGTTCAGGCAGCAGACGCCATCTCGGGTGCGCGGCCCGGCGCTCGGCGGGAGAGCGTAGAGCACTACGTCAAGCGGCTGGAGGCGTTGGAGAGCGTCGCCAACTCGTTCGATGGCGTCGAGAAATCGTTCGCCATCCAGGCTGGCCGCGAAGTGCGCATCATCGTGCGACCCGACGAGATCGACGACGACGGCGCGGCGCGGCTCGCCCACGACGTTGTTCGGAAGATCGAGGAAACGCTCACCTACCCCGGGCAGATCAAGGTCACCGTGGTGCGCGAGATCCGTGCCGTGGACTTCGCGCGCTAGGACGCCGCCGTCCTCCCCCAACACCCGCCAACCACATCAGAATGGGCCGGGCCACGACCCGGCCAAGGATAGGCAGCGATGGCCACTGACACCTCCAGCTCCACCGGCAAGATCGACCTGCACCTCCACACCAACGCTTCCGATGGTCGCCTGACACCGCAAGCCCTGGTGGAGCTGGCGCACAGCCGCGGCGTGCGGCGGATGGCACTTACGGATCATGACACCACGGCCGGCGTGCCCACCGCCATCGCCACCGGAGCACGCCTCGGCGTTGAGGTGATCCCTGGAGTCGAGCTGGGCACGGACAGCGAGAGCGGAGACCTGCACATGCTGGGTCTCTTCCTGGACTACCACGACGCACGCTTCCAGGAGGTCATGGGGCGATTCCGCGACGGGCGCGTCGAGCGTGCCAAGAAGATCGTGCGCATCCTAAACGAGCTTGGTCTCACGAAGGTCACGTACGAGCGGGTGACGGAGATCGCCGGCGAAGCCTCCATCGGGCGGCCCCACGTGGCAGCCGCGATCCTGGAGAACGGCTACGTCGACAGCATGCCCGAGGCGTTTGTGAAGTACCTGGGCAACGGTATGCCGGCAGACGTACCGCGCGACAAGTTCTCACCCGTCGAGGCCATCGAGTTGATCCACTCCGTAGGGGGCCTGGCCGTGGTAGCGCATCCGCTAGAGGGCAAGCGCGTCGACGGGCAGATTCCGGAGCTAGCGCGCGCCGGGCTCGATGGCGTGGAGTGCTACTACCAGAGTCACGGACCTGAGGAAGTAGAGTACCTCGTGAAGCTCGCGCGGCAGCACGGCCTGGTGCCGACCGGTGGCAGCGACTTCCACGGATTCCCCCTGGCGGGCCACACCGACGTGGTGAACTACCCAGGCTCCGTGAACATCCCTGTCACGGTGCTGGACGAGCTAGAACAGCGCCGGAGCGCGCGACACTAGGATACGCGCCCCAGCGCTGCACGAATCTACGCGGTAACCGCGGGCTCGCCGAGCAACAGTCCCCGCGCGTGGAGCGCGTGGATGATCTTGGAAAGCGACTCGTCAACGGCTTCGCGGTCCGTCTCCACCGTCACCTCGGGCGCCAGGGGCTCTTCGTAGGGGTCCGACACCCCCGTGAACTGGCTGATCTCCCCTCGCAGCGCCTTGGCGTAGAGGCCCTTGACGTCGCGGCGCACCAGTTCATCGAGGGAGCACTTCACGTACACCTCGATGAACTGGTCAATCTCCGCGCGGACCTCATCACGCACCGAGCGGTAGGGGGAGATGGCGGCCGTAACCACCGCCACACCATTTCTGGATAGGAGCTTGCTGACGAACCCGATTCGGCGAATGTTCGTATCGCGGTCCTCGCGGCTGAACCCTAGCCCCTTGGACAGATGCGTGCGCACGACATCGCCGTCGAGCAGCTCCACCTGGTGTCCCCGGTCTCGCAACAACGCGGCCAGCTTCTCGGATAGTGTTGTCTTGCCGGCCCCGGAGAGACCAGTGAACCAGACGGTGAACCCTTGCGACACGCTCTATGCTCCTCCCAGCAACGACTCGAGACTAGTCCTGGCGAACGGTGAATGGATGCTCCACGACCGCGTTGTACAGGTAGCCAAGGCGGTTCCACGGCACCGCGTCCGGCTGGCGATTTCCGGCCTCGTCGATAGCCCGAGTCACCAGCCTGTAGCTCCCCGGCGCGGCATCCCAGCGGATCTCCCAACGGACCCACGCCAGCGGTTCGATTGGCGGACGAAGCGTCGCGGTGCTCCAGGACTTACCCCCGTCCAGGCTGTACTCAACCGCCGCGATCCGACCCTTCGGAGACCAGGCAAACCCGCGAATGGTCTGGGGCCCGGCCTTCAGGACCGCATCGATCGGCAGCGCGGCGACGCTCTTGAGTGGCTGCTCGGTGAGCACCACGGGTTCCGGATAATCCGGCCCTTCCAGGATGTACGTCGTGGTGTTCGTGGCAAGCTTGATCGGCCTGGGGCTGATCTCGATGCGGCCAACCCACTTCACGCTCGCCATCCCGATCCAGCCGGGCACGATGGCGCGAACCGGCGCTCCATGATCGGCTGAAAGCGGCGCGCCATTCATCGCGTAGGCCAGGATCGTAGACGGCCGGCGGGCCACGTCAATCGGGATCGGGCGGCCTCTCTTTCCCTCATCCAGGCTCTCGATCAGCACATCCACCGCGTCTGCCCGAACACCCGCGAGCTCCAGCACGTCGATCAGCGAGACGCCAGTCCACTCGGCGTTTCCCACGGCTCCAATGTTCCACGGGAGCTGTGCCGCGTCAACCGGCTTCCCCTGCACGGCCTCAAAGAAGCTGCGATGGTTACCGGCGCACTCCAGCCACACCACCTGGCTGCGCGAGGGCATAGCGCGAATCTGGTCAAGGCTAAGCTCCACCGGACGCTCCACCGACTCGCCTTCTATCCTGAGCCGCCATCCGCGGTGGTCGATCGACGGATTGACGTGGCTGCTGCGCACGAAGTGGAGGGGCGTCGGCGTGATCCACCCGTCTATGTGCTCCAGGGCACTCTCGCAATTGAAAGGCTCCTGCGTCACGATCCGTCGTGGGTCGGCGGTGCCGGGCGCGGTCGTCTGGGTGGTCGCTGCGCGGGCTTCGGCCATGTCAGTTGCTCCCTCGTGTCAATCTGGAACGCGCGTGGTGGCGCCAGCTACCGAGCGCACACGCCCGCTGACTGTAATGCAGCGCCGGCGCTTGTGGCTCGCGTCGTGCGACTCACGATCCCAAACTGCCTGCCGCGAAACGACACGCGGCCGGGTGGCCCAGACCACGGCGCCCCTCAGGGCGTCGGTGGGCCGGCCTGGGCGTTTCCCAGCGCGATCTGAGCAATGATCAGACGCGCCTCGGCCTCGAAGGCCCGCGGGCCTACGCCGCCGATCTCCGCCGCCCAGCCCCCTCGAGCCACCGATCGGCGGTAGAACTGATCCGCCAGCCGCTGCACGGCCTGTGCGTGGCCAGCCGCGCCCCCGAGATTCGCATTGTCCGAGTGGCTGTGGCGACGAACCGCGCGAGAAAACCACCTCTGCATGATCGCCCTCCGGCTCTACCCGCCTACCTCTATCTTGTCGACCTCGGCTCCAGCACCATCGATTTTGAGTGACAGGCGGGCGCGATCCGTCTCAATGAGGATCGTGTGCCGTCCGGGGCCAGACGTCACCGTGACCCGCTCAAACGTCTGGCCACGCAATGCGGTCAGCGCGGTGTTGACTTCCCGAGCCGCCTCGCGAAGGCCAGCTCCGCGACCGGTTCGATAGAAGAGCTCGGTGAGCGCCTGCTCCGCCTCGATGCCGTGATACTGCCGGACCCGCCGCGTCTGGAGCAGGAGCTCCAGCATCGCTTCCAGCGAAAAGATCATCAGGGGCGGGACGGTACCAGATGCAACCGCCTCGGCCAGGCCCAGATAGCGCTCTCGTGACGATGGGTCGCGCAGGGTCGCGGCGAACGCGGGAACCTCCTGCAACAGGACCTCGCGCTGCAACTCGGTGAGCTCGAGCTCCGCTTTGGCGCAGACCGGCAAGGCGGTCACATCAGTGGGAGCGGTCACCGACCAGCACCTCCAACTCGTGTTCGAAGCCGCCCGTTTCGATCGCGCAGTGCATGCCGCACTCCTTGGGAGCGTTGGTCTCCCACCACCACCGACCGGAGCGGGCATCCGCCCCCGGCTCAACCGGTCGCGTGCAGGGCGCACACCCGATGCTCTTGTAGCCCTGGTCATATAGCGAATGGTAGGGGACTTCGTTGTCTCTCACGTAGTCCCAGACCTCTTCTTCCGTCCAATCCGCAAGCGGATTGACCTTGACGATGCCGCCATGATCGTGGTCCAGCTCGATCTTCTTGATATTGGAGCGGGTAGCCCACTGGTCGCGGCGGAGCCCGGTGATCCACCCGTCCAGGTCGTACAGCACTTTCACGAGGGGCCTCACCTTTCGCACGTCGCAGCAGGTGAGGCGGAGCGCGACGGACTTCAGGAACAGATCCTCGCCGTGCTCGGAAACCAGAGAGCGAATCTCTACGGAATCGGGATGGTAGATCTCAACGTTCATGCCGTACCGCTTGCGGACTGCCTCAATGATCTGGTGAGTCTCGCGCGGCATACGCCCGGTATCAACCGTGAACACCCGCACGTCAGGATTGACGCGCCAGGCCATGTCCAGGATGGCCATGCCGTCAATCTGGAAGCTCGTGCAAACGGCGATGCGCTCCGGCGCAAACGTCTCCAACGCCCAGCGGATGACCTCTTGCGGCTCCTGGTCGTCGTACTCAACGCCGAGCTCGCCGGCCTCCCACTCGTCGAAGACAACCCTCTCGGACTCCACGACCATTGCGGCCCCCTACTATTCACCGGTTGCCAGCGCAACCAGCTCCTCATCAGATTTGCGCTGGGCGAACGCCTGGAACGATTCCCCATCCTGACGGTCCGCCAGATAGCCTCCGACAAGCCGCTCCACGTACGTCGCGGCCTCTGCTGCCGGAACGCGCCGCAGCACGGGCCGGCCAATCGTAGGGTTGGCGCCAAGGCCACCCCGCAGATAGATCTCGTAAGCCTCCACCTTCGGGCCGCCCAGCTCACCCCGCCCGGTTGTGCCCTGGAGCCCGATGTCGCTGACCCAGTGGTGCGCGCACGAATGGGGGCAGCCATCCACCCCCAGCTTGAGTCCCTTCAGCTCCTGCCCAAACCGCTCCTCCAGGCGGAGCGTGATCTCCTGGAGCTTGGGTTTGGTGTCCGCCACCGCGAAATTGCACAGCGGCTGCCCGGTGCACGCCACGCTGGAACCCCGAATCGGATTGAGGTCAAGCGGAAATCCGATCTCCGCCAGCCTGGTCACCACTTCCTGGACCCGCTCGTTGGGGACACCCGTCAAGATGAAATTCTGCTGCCTGGTCAGACGGATGTCACCGCCGAATGACTCCGCGAGATCCGCGATCTGCAGCGTCTGCGCACCCGTGACCTGGCCCACGAAGACCGGCACGCCGATGTACGAGAGCCCAACCTGCTTCTGAGGATGGATGCCCAGGTGCTCCGTCTGGCCAACCGGCACCGGCACCTCGGCAAGGTCCTCGAGCTGCCTCCCCAGCCGCTGCTCGATCTCGGAACGGACCCGGTCAGCGCCGTAGTCATCCACCAGGAACTTAAGTCTCGCCTTTGCGCGAGACATGCGGTACTTCAGATCCAGCCGCCAGACGTCCAGAATCGCCCGCGCCACCGACAGCGCTTCCGCCGCCGGGACGAACACGCCTAGATCGCGCGCGATGCGGGGCGTGGATGACAGACCGCCGCCAACGCGAACGCTGAACCCATTGCGTATCTGACCGTTCGCGCCCGCCTGGCGAGTCCCGATGAAAACTATGCAGTTGATCTCTGGCGCGTTGCACTGGTGTACGCACGTCGACATGGTGATCTTGTGCTTGCGCGGGAGGTCCAGATACTCGTCGTGCTCGATGAAATGGTTGACCATCTCCGTCATGTACGGTCGGCAATCAAACAGCTCGGCTGAGTCGATGCCCGCCAGCGGGCAACCGGTCACGTTGCGTACGGTGTCGCCGCAGCCGCCCACGGAGGTGAGGCCCACACTCGCAAGCGTGTCGAACACATCAGGCAGGTCCTTGATCCGGATCCAGTGGATCTGAACCGTCTGACGCGTGGACAGCTCCGTGTAGTCCCGGCCGTATCTCTGAGCGAGCTGGCCAAGCGCGCGGTACTGAGCAGGGCTCAAGATCCCGCCCGGGATCTTGCAGCGCAACATCATGTAGCCGGTCTTGGGCTTGTCGTGATAGAGCCCGTACCACTGGAAGCGGACCATGTCCTCTTCCGTGATGTCCAGGTAGTTGCGTTCGCCCAGCTCCGCAATCTCGTCGATGATCCGCAGCGGCGCCTTCTCGCGCTTGAGACGCTCGATGTTGTTCCGCTTGAGAACCAGATCCCAATCTGGCGCGGAGCGCGGCGCAAGGGCCGGCCGCTCAGATGACCGCGTGGCTGGACCGAGATGTTCTTCCGTGGTGCTCATGTCAACACGCTCCCCAACCACCGTCTCTTCGCGCAAAGCGCGCGGCGCCGGCACACCGCAGTCTATTTCGATAATTCCGATAGACTGACTAGAGATTAGACCATGCATCGCTCGGCTGTCAAGAACTCGGCGCGGGCACCCGACGGCCGGCGGCGAGGCGCGGCACGATGCTATCCTCACGTAATCCTCGCCCACGGTTCGGGATCGAGCACATGGCCCACCTCCAGCACCCTGACCATCTCGAGCCGCCAGACGTCATCGACGCACTGGCCGGAGTCGCCGCGGACTCCGCGCTAGCCGACTTGCGGCGCGGGCAAAGTGAAGTGACCCGTGCTGCACAGGCCTCCTTCGCCGCGTTGTTCGAACCTGACGACCTGGGCACGGTCAGCCGGATTGAGCGCGAGGCCATCGGTCTCAGGGTCGCGGCGTTGACGCCCAACCAGGCGCTGGTTGACTGGCACCGCCGTCGCCTCACCGACCTGGGCACGGACCAGTCACTCATCGATGCGGCCTGTCAGCCGACGGTGCCCGCAGGGGTGCTGCCCGTGCGCCTCCAGGCAATCCTTGACCACACTGAGCGTCTGACGCGGGCACCCGGCCAGGCCGGGCCTGAGCACGTCCAGGCGCTCGCCCGAGCGGGGCTGTCGCCTCGTGACATCGTCACTGTCTCCCAGATCATCGCCTTCCTGAGCTACCAGGTGCGCGTCCTGGCCACGCTCCGCGCGCTCGGGGCCGAGGCCTGACGCACGCGTGAGGACGCCTCCGGCCAAGCGCAACACCTCCCCCGGTCTTCAGCCGTACGTGAAAACCCCCCGCCAGCGCGAGGTGCTGGCAATGGCAGAGGCGGCCGCCGAAATCGCGGAGCAGCACGCGGCGCGGCACGATCGGGAGAACACCTTTCCCACCGAGGCTTTCGACAAACTCCGCGAGACCGGCTACCTGGCCTTGACCGTGCCGCGCGAGTTTGGCGGCGGAGGCGTGGATCCGCTAGAGCTCTGCCTGGCGCAGGAGCGGCTCTCGCAAGCGGACGGTTCCGTTGGCCTGGCATCCACCATGCACCTCTGCCACGTGGCGCGCCTGGCCACCACGCGCTCCTGGCCGGCGCCGCTCTTCGCGCGCCTCTGCCGGGAGATCGTGCAGGACGGCGCCCTCATCAATTCGGCGGCCAGCGAGCCTGATCTGGGCAGCCCCAGCCGCGGCGGACTGCCCAGCACCACCGCCGTGCGCTGCCGCGAAGGCTGGCGGCTCAACGGGCACAAGCGGTGGGCAAGCCTGGCTCCCGTGCTGCGGTACGCCACCGTGCTCGCGGCCATGTCGGACGGCAGCGAACGGCCCAGAAGAGCCAATTTCCTGGTGCCCATGGATCATCCGGGCGTCCGCATAGATGCCACCTGGGACAACCTCGGAATGCGGGCCACTGGAAGCCACGACCTGGTGTTGACCGATGTGGTGGTAGATGACGAGGCGCTCCTGCCCACTGACGAGTCGCCCGGGGTGGGGGATCCTCGCGGCTGGACCCTGGTGACCGCCGCGGTCTACACCGGCATCGCCATGGCCGCCCGCGACTTCGCCGTGGAATACGCCCGCGGACGGCGCCCCAGCGGTCAGAGCGGGACATCCGTGGCGGAGTATCCCGCCATCCAGCAGCGAGTGGCGCAGATCGACATGCTGATCCTCCAGTCGCGCGCGATCACCTACGGCACCGCCGAGACGTGGGTGGAGCGGCCGGAGCTACGGGAGGAGATTGCCTGGCAGATCGCCGCCGCGAAGTACCTGGCAACCAACAACGCCATCCACGTGACCGATCTGGCGATGCGCGTAGTGGGCTCCGCCGGTTCCAGCCGGGGGATGGCACTGGAGCGCCACTTCCGCGACGTGCGAGCCGGACTGGGCAACCCGCCCATGGACGACATCGCGCTATCTTCGATCGGGCAGCACGCGCTGGGGCTGTGAGGCCGTCTCGCCGCGCCGGATCGGATCAGCCGGGAAGCGCGAAGTCCTCGATCTCGTATCGGTAGCCCTGCTCGGTCAGAAAGAGCTGCCGCCGGTCCGCGAACGCCTGGTCTACCGTGTCGTGGCTGACCACCGCGTAGAAGTATGCCTGGCCGCCGTTCGCCTTCGGGCGGAGAATTCGCCCGAGACGCTGGGCCTCCTCCTGGCGTGAGCCAAACGTGCCGGACACCTCTATCGCCACGTTTGCTTCCGGCAAGTCAATCGCGAAGTTCGCGATCTTGGAAACGACGATGCGGGCAATCTCACCCCGTCTGAACGCGTCAAACTGCCGCTCGCGCGCCTGATTGCCCGTCTTTCCGGTGACCAGCGGCGCGCCGAGCGCCGAGGCCACCTCGTCCAGTTGATCCAGGTACTGCCCAATCACCAGGATCCGGTCGTCGGCGTGGCGACTGACAAGGCTGTGGATCGCCGCGATCTTGTCCGGATTCGTGGCTGCCAGGCGGTACTGTTGGCGGGACTCGGCGGCGGCGTAGGCCATCCGCAGCTCGCGTGGCATCGGGACACGGACCTCCGTGCATACCGCGGGCGCGATCCATCCCTGCCCCTCGAGCTCTTTCCAGGGCGCCTCGTACTTCTTGGGGCCGATGAGCGAGAACACGTCATCCTCGCGGCCGTCCTCCCGCAGCAGCGTCGCCGTGAGCCCGAGGCGACGGCGCGACTGGATCTCGGCGGTCGCGCGGAAGACCGGCGCGGGCAACAAATGCACCTCGTCGTAGATGATCAGACCCCAGTCGTGGCGCGAGAAGAGCTCCAGGTGGGGCATCTCGTCCGAGCCACCCCTTCCGCGAGCTGTCATCACCTGGTACGTGGCCAGCGTGACGGGGCGAATCTCCTTCCGATCGCCGCTGTACTCGCCCACCAGATCCACCGGGACCGTGGACTTCTCCAGGATCTCGCGCCGCCACTGATTCAGCGCCAGCACGCTCGTGCAGAGGATCAACGTCTGGGTGGACGCCCGTGCCATCACGCCCAGGCCAATGACTGTCTTGCCAGCGCCGCAGGGCAGCACCAGCACGCCGCTCCCCCCGCGCGGCCCGCCGGCGGACCAGAATGCCTCCACCGCCGCCTGCTGGTAGCTACGCAGACCAAACGCGCTGCCATCCGCGAGGCAGTCCCTCAGCGAGACCGGCAACGCCGCGCCCGGTGTGTAGCCGGCCAGGTCCTCCACGGGAAGCCCCGCCTTCAGCAGCGCCTGCTTGAGGCGCCCACGCTCCGACCGCGGGACCAGGCTGAGCCGCGGTGACTCGGTGGGGCCCAGCATCGGGCTGAGCCGCGCGTTACCGCGCAGTCCGGCCATCAGGTCCTCGTCATCCGTCTCCAGGCCGAGCGCATCCCCGCGGGGGACAAGGCGGATGCGCCCGTAGCGGGACATCAGATCGCGGATGTCGGTGAGCACGTTCCGGGGAATCGGGTACTTGGAGAACTCCTCGAGCGTCTCCACCACCCACTCCGCCGAAACGCCGGCCGAGCACGCGTTCCACAGCGAGAGCGGCGTGAGGGCGTACGAGTGGACGTGTTCAGGGCTCTTGCGCAGCTCCGCGAACGCCGCCAATCGATCGCGACACACCGGATAGCGCGGGTTGTCTACCTCGAGCAGGAGCGAACGATCGCCCTGGACGATCAACGGACCGTCAGCCTGACGGTGAACGGTCACCGACAATCGCCACGCACGCGGGCGCCCTCCTGCTGGGCAGCGCGCTCTGACTGAACCCTCACGAGCGAACTACCAGTCCTCATCGAGCTCCATGACGTCCTGGATCGCCTCGAGCGGGATCTTGCGATTTCGCCCAGTCTCAGAGCTGAGCCCAACGAGCACACCGCCCTGCACGGTCTCGGGCTGCAGCTCATCCATGAACACCTTCCCGTTCTGCTCCCACGTGACCTCAACCGCACTGAGCTTGCGAATCGCCGCCTTGAGTATCCTCGTCAGGGCCTTCCGCTTCGCTTCCAGGAGCGCGGGCGCGACAGATAGGGGCGACTCAGGACTTCGCGCGACTTCAACCGGCAAGTATCCGGCGCGCTTGAGCTGGCCGAGTACGGTGGAAACGTCCGCGCCGTGGATCGCCGCCACATTGGGCCCAAGCGGCAGCCATTGCAGTCCCTGGAGTTTGCGATTTTGCCTGAGCTCTTCCAGCGTGGCGGGCTCGTCCGTCTGCACGTACGCCATCGCCCCACCCACTTTGATCTGGCCGTACCGCGAAGCTTGATCGCTGACGAGCCGCTCCACCGTGGGCGGCAACGGGCCCCGCGACCGTTCGCGGAGGATCTCGGCGATCTCCGCCGGCGTCATGCCGCGGTTCAACGCCGCGCCGATGGAAGACGCGCTGATCCTGAAAACGGACGCGCCCTGGTTTGACTCCAGCGACGCGACGGACCAGAGGTCCGCGATGAGTCTGGGATGGGCGTTGGGCGGAGCGACAATGGACCGATCTGGCTGGATATGGCAACGGTCGTCCCAGGCGAAATCCAGAGGATCGTCCACGCCGAGACGTCTGGGCAGCAGGGCCCGGTGCGCCTCTGGGAGCATGATGGCGGGCTCGCCCGAGGTCGCGACTCCGCGGCCCAGGATTGACTGGCTCAGCTCGTCCCACGCCTCTGCGATGGAGAAATCCTCGAAATGGCTGGAATCCTCCCCAAAGATGAGCGGCCAGCCTGCCTTCAGCCAGGCTTCCAGCGATTCCTGCGCGATCCAGATGTCCGCCGGCATCTGGCGCAACACGAGCAGCATGCGGTCCCTGGGAGAGCATCCCAGGTTGCCCAGCGTGCCCATCCTACCGCGCTGGCCACCGAAGAACGTCCACCCCACGAGTAGATCGGCACTCACGTCACCGAAGCTGTGCCCATCCAGCCGAGCAAGGTCCATCGTGGGGCTCATAGCCCGCGAAAGGCCGAACAGCTCGCTACCGGCCATGGTGTCCCACAACAGCTCCACGTACTCCGCGCTCTTGCCGCCGACCAGCTTGCCGAACTGACCCAGACTGCGTTTATAAGGCGAGCCATTCTGGCGCCATTCACACTGACCTGTATTCACGAAACCCACGAGATGCAAGGCGTCGCGCGTGAACTGGAACCCGTCCGGCACGTCCTGATGAGCAACGTCTACTTGGCGGAGCGGAGGCATGGTCAGCGGCAGCAAGTCAAAACGCGTCTTGCCGGTCGTAGCGAGCCGCACTTCGAAGGGGACGCAGTACGCGGCTACTTGCCAGGCGCCCGGGTACGCACTCACCGGCATAACCAGTCCGTGCGCCATTAAGACTGCGACCATGTCGTCGCTGCGCGCGTTGAGCCCGTACCCGGCACCCACGTTCATACGCCCCCCGTACGACCACGTTGAGCTGGGAGGCGGGTAGTGCCGATCCACCGCGGTGGCGGAGATCGGGCCGGGGCGCCCAGCGAACCAGAGAAAGAGCTCCACCGCAGGCCCACTCAACTCGGTCAGGATCCGTTGCACGTTGGTGCCGTCGCTCAGCTCCTCCACGATCTCGCGGATTCGCTCCTCTTTCGTTGTCGGCGGCCGCGTCACGCCCACGGCCCGGGCCATCTGCCGCAGCGAATCCGTGTTCAGCGACGGTAGCCACTCGATCAGCGACGGCTGCGACGTGGCGCGGACCGCCTGGGCGACACTCTCGAATGTGGCAATCCACCCCGAGCCAGGGGCGGGGTCGCAATCAGCGAGCGCCAACTCCCGGAGAACGCGCACGGCGCTTTCCAGCACGCTGGTAGGGAGCCGATCCCCCACCGCGGCCACAAGCTCGTCCCACGAGGCCCACATCTCCGGGCACGCGGCCAACCAACGAAGCACCGAGAGCTGGCAGCCATTCAACATCAGCAGCCCGGCGGCCGCGATCTGCGGGTGGTTGAGTGATTGGGCGAGTATCTTTGCTTCTGGCTTCGTAGGGGCCTGAGCGAGCCGATACCGGTACACGGCCGCGAGCTCGTCGCTGGAAAGGCCGGCCACAAAGCGTGCCAGGTCCGCCATCAACTCCCCTCTGGGCGCCCCGGTCGCGGGGCTCGGCGACTAGTCTACCGCGCAAGGATTGCTGAACAGAAGATCGCGTGGGGGAGTGGCCGATCGGGGCCGATGCGCCTACACTAGGAAAGGGCGGCGCTTGGCCGTCTCTCGAAAATCTCGTGCCAGGAGCTCAGAGAACGTCATGCCCGCTCAGTTCACCATGGACGTGTTGGCCTGGCGGCCGTGGCTGGACACAGTAGACGAGACTGGGGCGTCCCCTGAGCAGGCCGAGCTGGTGGACCGAGTGGCGCCGTCACCAGACAGCCGGCCGTACTACGCACTGCTCGCGCATGACCTGCCGGCTCTACGCGACCGGACGGCGCTGTTCAACGCCATCATGTACGGGCGCCTGGCTGTCACCCGCGCGGACCGCGAGCTCGCCGCCACCGCCGGCTCGCGTGTCAACGGCTGTGTCTACTGTGCCTCAGTGCACGCGCGCCGCTACTCCCAGATCAACCGAGAGACCGACCTTATGTCACGGCTACTGACAGACGGGGTGGCAACCGACCTGCCGCCACGCGAGCGCGCCATCGTGGATTTCGCGGTTCGGCTCACGGCCGACCCGGGCACGCTCAGTCCTAGCGACCTTGAACCGATGAGACAAGTCGGCATGAGCGACGCGGAGATTCTGGACATCGCGCAGGCGACCGCGATGTTTGCCTGGGCGAATCGCCTGATGCAGACGTTGGGCGAGCCCGTACCCGCGCCCGCCAACCCGTCGTAGCGCGGAGCCTACGCCGTGTCGCTGGAGTTCCTCTGGTACATCCCCACGACCGTTGAACCCGGGCACCGTGGTGACGATACGGCCGAGGGGTGGGGCACCCTGGACTTCAGCGCGAGCATAGCCCACGCGCTCGAGCGCAGCGGGTTCGCCGGCTCGTTGATCGGATCCGGCTGGGGACGGCCGGACACATTCACCGTGGCGGCATCACTGCTGGCGCGAACCACAAGGTATGAAGCGCTCGCCGCCATCAGGCCGGGATACTGGCAGCCCGCCCAGTTTGCCTGCGCGGCTGCCACGCTGGACCAGCTCAGCAACGGCCGACTTCGCGTGAACGTGGTGTCCGGCATGGACGACTTCGCAGCCTACGGCGACCAGGAAGGAGACGCGGAGGCGCGTTACGCCAGAACCCGCGAGTTCATGCAGCTTGTGCGCCGGCTGTGGACGGAGGAAGCGGTCACGTTCGAAGGCCGGTTCTACCGGGTTGAGCGTTCGACGTGCCAACCTCGTCCGGCGAGAGACGGCGGCCCACCTCTGTGGTTCAGCGGTGCCTCCTCCGCCGCCGAGCAGGTCGGCGCGGCGGAAGCGGACGTTCAGCTCATGTGGGGCGAGCCGCTCGCCATGGCGCGGGAACGGATCGAGCGGGTACGCGACCTGGCCAGCCGATGCGAGCGCACCCGGCCAATCGAGTTCGGCCTGCGCATCACGGTAGTCGTGCGCGACACGCCCGGCGAAGCGTGGGCAGCGGCCGAGGAGAAGCTACGGAGTTGGGCCAGCCAGCTTGACAAACGGGTAGAGCGAAACGTCACCGGTCGCGGCTCGGTGGGGCAGCGACGACTGCGGGAGCTGGCTGACCGAGGCCAGGTGCTGGACACGTGCCTCTGGACGGCGCCGACACAGTACGGGACTGGCGCGGCTTCAACGTGGCTGGTTGGCTCCCCCGATGAGGTGAGGTCCGCCCTGGAGGCCTACCGAGCGCTTGGGATCTCCAAGTTCATCCTGTCCGACACGCCGTATCTCGCCGAGGCAGAGCGGGTTGGCGCATGCATCGTCAGGCCAATGCTTGCGGAGCTGGGCACCTCGCGGTAGCGTCTCAGGGGCTGACCGGCTCCGCCCGGCGTGGCGAGTACACTCTCAGACTGACATGCCCACACCCGTTCGCCCGCCCGCAAGCTCGCGATATCCTGTCCGCCATCGGCGATCGCGAGGTCCCGATTGAGCGCCTTGCCTCCGCGGCCCAATCAGGCTCCGCTGGAGCCGATGTTCCCCAAACGACCCCAGCGCTCGTCAACCGGGCCGTCGCTCGGGATCAAGCTCGTGATCTTCCTGTGCGCCACCGCGCTCGGCGTCATCGTGATGGCGTACGTGCTGGTGCGCGCGGGGGTCCAATACCTGGAGACGCTGCGACCGCCGCCAGGGCCACCCCCAACGGCCGCGCCCGTCATCATCGGAGCCCAGCCCCGCGTATCACTCCCCAGCCCCTCCCCATCCCCTGAGCCATCGCCTTCCGTACCGACCATCGCACGAGTGCGAGTCACCAACACCGGCGGATCAGGAGCCAACATCCGGGCCAATCCCAGCGCGAGCGCGCCGGTCGTTAGACAGGTGGCGGACGGCACCGTGCTCGAGGTAATCGGACAGGATCAGGCGTCCGAGGGCAGATTCTGGCGAAACGTGCGCGAGCCGGCCGGCGGCGCGGGATGGATCGCGTCGGAGCTGGTGCAAAGCGTGCCCTGATCGGCCCACCTTCAAGCGTGTGCGATAATCCAGAACCGGTTGCGGGAGGTCCACGGACCCGTGCGTAGCGCATTTCTCGATCGACTCGAACGGGGGCCTCTGGTCGCGGATGGCGGCATGGGCACCATGCTCTATGCCCGCGGCATCCCGTACGAACGGTGCTTCGATGAGTTGAATCTTTCCGATCCGGGCATCGTCCAGCGGATCCACCGGGAGTACATTCGCGCGGGCGCCGAGCTCATCGAGACGAATACGTTCGGCGCGAACCGCTACAAGCTGGCGCAGTTTGGCCTCGAAGATCGGCTGCGGGACATCAACTTCCGGGCGGTGAAGATCGCTCGAGAGGCGCGCGAGGAGTGCGGCGAGGCCGTGTTCCTCGGCGGCGCCATCGGACCGCTCGGCGAGTCCCTGGGGCCGGTAGGCACGATCACGGCCGACGCCGCGCGTCAGGCGTTTCGCGAGCAGGCGGATGCGCTGCTGGAGGCCGGCGCCGATCTCTTCGTTCTGGAGACCTTTAGCCAGCTTGATGAGCTGGCTGAGGCGATCGGGGCCGTGCGCGAAGCGTGCGACCTGCCGATCGTGGCGCAGGTGAGCCTGACCGACGAAGGCCTGATCCTCACCGGCGAATCGCCAGAGGAAGTGGCGGCAAAGCTAGCCCACCTGGGGGTAGACGTGGTGGGCGCCAATTGCGGCATCGGGCCGCAGAGCACATTTGACGCAGTCGAGCGGATGCGATCGGCTGGCGTACCCCTGGCGGCCATGCCCAACGCCGGCGCACCCAGCCGTCTAGAAGGTCGCTACCTGTATTTCTCCACGCCTGAGTACTTCGCCGACTACGCCAGGCGGTTCGTGGACTCCGGCGTGGCACTCCTGGGCGGCTGCTGCGGCACCACGCCAGGCCACGTCCTGGCGATGAGACAGGCAATAGAGCAATCGTCGCCGCGGACGACGCCATCGATCCACGTCGCCGCGGTCGCGCCGGCCACCGCCGAGCCCGTGGAAAGCGCCGCCAGCTTTGAGCCGACGCCGCTGCAACGCGCACTGACCGAAAAGCGCTTCGTCGTGAGCGTGGAGCTAGATCCGCCAAAGGGCCTCAACCCCACCAAGGTGGTCAACGGCGCCGCGATGCTGGCGAATGTGGGTGTGGACTGCATCAACATCGGTGACAGTCCCATGGCGCGCGTGCGGATGGGCTGCATCAGTCTGGCGCTGCACATCCAGCGCCGAGTCGGGCTGGACACGATCATCCATTTCACGACTCGTGACCGAAACCTGATGGCGCTCCAGTCCGAGCTGCTGGGCGCGCACTCTCACGGGATCCGCAACATTCTGGCGCTGACGGGCGATCCGCCGCGGATGGGGAACCTCCCCCAGGCCAAAGCCGTGTGGGATATTGACTCCATCGGCCTGATCAAGATCCTGAAGCAGATGAATGCCGGGCTGGACTGGACCGGCAACTCCATTGGGATGGCGGCGCAGTACTACGTGGGCTGCGCCGTGAACCCGGTGGCTGAGGATCTGGATCTGGAGCTAGACCGCTTCCACCGCAAGATAGAGGCCGGCGCGGATTACGTCATGTGCCAGCCCCTGTACGACATGGACCAGCTCTCCACCTTCTTGAACCGAGTAGGCAAGATCCCGATACCGTTCCTCCTCGGCGTGATGCCCCTACAGAGCCACCGCCACGCCGAGTTTCTCCATAACGAGCTACCCGGTGTGAGCATCCCCGATCACCTGCGCGAGGGGATGCGGGCGGCCGGCGAGAACGGCATCGCGGAGGGGATCCGACAATCGCAGGAGTTCCTGGCAGAGGCCCAGGCGTACTGCGACGGCACGTACCTCATGCCCTCGTTCGGGCGTTACGAGATGGTGGCCGAGCTAGTGAAAGTGCTGAACCGCCGGGAGACGATGGTCACTCACTAGGTTCGGGGTCCACTCCGGACATCTGCACGTACATTCCGGACGACCAACACCCGCTAGCGTACGCACACCGCGACGGACCGTCGCGGATGCTCCGGGCTGGCTTCCGCGGCGCGCTAGCTCCGCGGTCGGAGGAGATCGTCCACAGCCAGGTCGCGATCCGGAAACGCAAGCGGAGCAATACGGTCACCAGCACGGAGCGTCTGAACGACCCGGTAACCATCGTCGCCCGGCTCGCGATGGCAGTAGACCAGTTGATGCGCCACGTCCACCTGCCAGACCTCTGGTATGCCGGCCCGCGCGTAGAGCGGGAGCTTGACGCCCCGATCGTAGTGCAGCGTAGTATCAGACACCTCAATGACCAGGATCACGTCGTCCACACTGGGGATCATCGTGGCGTCGCGGCCTCCACGAATCCTCAGCAGCACGAGGTCCGGCTGTGGCTGACTGCGATCGCCGATTCGGATTGGATTTTGGGGTGAGACCCAGGCGACGTCATCGAAGCGGCGAAGAAGCGCCGCGTTTGCTCCAACCACCGCGAACATGTGGTCCGGCCCAATCGGCGCCATCTGGATGATCTCCCCCTCGATCAACTCAACCCGGGCATCCTCGTCCAGGATGCCCGCCCGGCCCATTGCCTCGTACTCTTCGACCGTGAACTTGTAGCGCGGCAGCTCAATGGCCATACGTTCGTCCCCTGAGCTGATTATAGGAGCGCACGAAATGCACTCCTGGGTGCCGGCCAACGGGACAGGTGGCTTGACTGCGCTGGCCTCATCGGCGTGGGGCAGGGGGCGACTCTGAGCGAGATCTGCCACCAATCGAGCGGCGGTACGTCAGGCTGCAACAAGATCCTGAGGATGAGCGCGGGGCTGGGACGGAGCGGCAACTCCGTTGCGACAACGGCGCGGTAGCCCGGGTCAGCCGAAGAACTCAGAGACCTCGACGAATCGATCTGGGAACGCCTCAGGCGCAACGCGGTCTCCCGGCCGCAACGTCCGCACGATTCGATAGCCGTCGTCAGACGGCTGGCGGTACACATGAACGAGGCGATTGGGCAGATCGACGATCCAGGCTTCAGGAACGCCCTGACGGGCATACAGCGCCATCTTCACACCCCTGTCGTAGGCCAGCGTCGAGTCGGACACCTCGATCACGAGGAACGTGTCCGACGACTCCGGATTTCTCCGCGGGATCTGACGTGACCCGGGGCTCAACAAAACGATGTCAGGCTGGGGCTCGTTGCGGCGCCCCAGCCTTACGGGATTCTGGATGGATACACGCGCGACATCGCCAAACCGCTGAACGAACAGCATGTTCGCATCGATCACCGTGTTGACATGGTCAGGCCCAACTGGCGCCATCTGGATGATCTCCCCCTCGATCAACTCCACGCGGGTATCCTCGCCGAGGATCCCGGCCTGGCCCATAGCCTCGTACTCTTCAACCGTGAACTTGTAGCGCGGCAGCTCAATGGCCATAGGTTCGCCCCCTCGGCTGATTATAGGAGCGCGCCCAACGCGCTCCTGACCCTCAGTCCACCGGGCCATTCGGAGCGATAGCGAGCTTGAACGCGGGTTGGCCGTTCACCCGATAGTCGCCGTTGAGCGACTGCATGGCCTCACCCACCTGGTCTAGCGTGAGCTGGTGGGAGACCACGTGCTCCACCGGCAGGCGGCCGCTCTCGATCATGCGGATGGAGGAGAGGTTGTCCTGGTCGTTCATTCCCAGCGCGCCGATGTACGTGGCGTTTTTCTCCACCAGCATGGTGCAGGGATTGAACGGCAGGGTCCCGTTGTCGCTGGCGAGGCCAACCTCCAGGAAGCGACCATCCATGTCGCGGAGGTAGTTGATCCCCTCGGCAAACGCGCTGGTCAGCCCCACGCAACCGTACACCACATCCGCGCCGGCACCCCCCAGGGTCTCGGCCAGCACCGCGCGTGTGCGCTCCTCGGGCGTCTTGATCTGGGTGATGTCGATGGTCACGTCAGCGCCGAACTCACGGGCCAGAGCCAGGCGCTCAGGCGGACCACCGACCACAATGGCGCGGCCCGCGCCGGCCAGCTTGGCAACGCCCAGCGTGAAGAGGCCAATGGCACCGCACCCCTGTATGACCACCGTCTCACCCAGCCGCGGCTGGGCACGTCGGACGGCACCAGTAGCCACGCCGAGCGGCTCGTGGAGCACAGCACGGCTGGCCGGCACCTCCGTCTTGTAGATGAAGGTGGTCTCCGGCGAAGCCAGATACAGATACTGGCCGTAGCCACCGCTGAAGGGGGATGTCTCGAGAGCGGTGTAGCCGTGGCTCACCTTCTTGTTGCGGCAGCGGCGAGGCATGCGGAGGGTCCGACACTCGTAGCAGCTCCCACACCAGCTCGAGCGGGCGACCACCCGGTCACCCACCTTCAGGTCGCGGCCTAGCACGTCCTGGCGGCCACCCTCGCCAATGGCTTCGACGATCCCCACGTTCTCGTGGCCCATGATCACGGGGAACTCGCTCTTCCACCAGCCCAGATAGCAGTGGGCGTCCGTAGCGCAGCAACCGGCAAGCTCCATCTTGAGGAGCACCGTGCCCGGCGCAGGCTCGGGAACCTGGAACGCCTCGACGGCGAACGAGCCATTGGGCTTGTTGAGGACGGCGGCGTTGCCAGTGGTCATCTCGTGCTCCTTTGTGAACGTGGAAAGCGGTCGACCTTCACGATATCGCGACAGGGGGCGATCCGTCACGCCCAGATCAGCGGACCGGTATGGACGTGCTACCCTCTGTGCGATGGGCTTGCGTGAGACCCGAACCCCGAGGCTGGCCGCGACCGACCTGGACGGGACGTTGCTGCGGTCCGACGGGACCGCCTCCGCGCGGTCGGTGGCCGCCCTGGGCGCGGCACAGGAGGCCGGGTTGGCCGTGGTGCTGGTGACCGGGCGACCGCCCCGCATGGTGGCGCCGCTAGCCCGTGATCTCGGCGCGCGCGGGTTAGCAATCTGCCTCAACGGAGCGCTGGTGCTAGACCTGGACTCCGGGGAGATCGTTGAGCACGAGCAGTGCTCGGCCGAGGTAGTAGAGGCTCTCGTGACGCGGCTTCGGGCACTGGACCGCGAAATCCGATTCGCGTTCGAGCGCGGCACCCACTTTAGCTGCGAGCCCGAGTACCTCGCCCTGGCTCCGCGGGCCAACCGAACCGGGCTGGTGGTTGACGACCTGGACACCCTCCTGGACCAGCCGGCCTCCAAGATCATCGCGCGGCACGCCACGCTCGCCCACGCGACGCTGATGGAGCTAATCCAGTCACAGGCGAATGGCGCGGTGACCGTGACAGCCTCCACCAACACCATCGTGGAGATCGCGGCAGCGGGCGTGCACAAGGGCCGGGCGCTGGAGCGCCTGTGCGGCCGGCGCGGAGTGGCTCAGGAGACCGTTGTGGCGTTTGGCGACATGCCGAACGACGCCACGATGCTCGAGTGGGCTGGGCACGGCGTAGCCGTGGCAAACGCGCATCCGGATGTCTTGGCGATCGCGGACAGCGTGACCCTCTCGAACGACGAGGACGGCGTGGCGGTGGTGCTAGAGCGGCTGCTTGCAGGATGAAATGAGATCCCAGTCCCCACACAGGAGCGACCCCGCCGGCCTACAATTCGTCCGAGTAAGCCGGACCTGCACTGAGAGCGAATAGGGGGAGCGGATGCACGCGCACGAGGACAGGACGGAGGCATTGCTGGCAAAGATACGGCTTCTGCCCGAAAATCGGCTTGGGGAAGTTGAAGACTTCGTCGACTTCCTCCGACAGCGCTCCCAGGATCGTACATTGGTGAGTGTCGCCGCGCGGGCGTCTGAGGCGGCCTTCGCCGCCGTCTGGGACAACCCTGAGGACGATGCCTACAACGACCTTTGAGTTCGGCGACATCGTCCTCGTTCCTTTTCCGTTCACGGATCACTCGACCGTCAAGCGCCGGCCCGCGGTTGTCGTCAGCAGCGCTCGATACAATCGGGAGAGGACGGATCTCATCGTGGCGGCAGTCACGAGTCAGGTGAGACCGTCCCAAACCATCGGAGAGCGTCTTCTAGGCGACTGGATGGCGGCCGGGCTGATCAAACGCTCTGTCTTGAAGCCGTTGCTCTCAACCGTCCATTCGAGTCTCGTAGTCCGACGACTTGGCGCGCTGAGCGAGCGGGACCTGAAATCGCTGTCAGCGGCACTACGCGAGATGCTCGGCAGTGATGCCGATAGACCCTCTCACCAGGCGGGCCTTACCTAGGCACACACTGGGGCGCGCGGCGGCGCAGTTGGCCCGGAACGCTCGGGCAGGCTACTCTTGCACCACGCAGCCAGAGGTGTCGGCGATGTCCCAGGATCTGGTCTACCGAACAGAGCTCACCCCGCTCTCCTTCCTCGAGCGTAGCGCCGAGGTCTTTCGCAAGAAGCCGGCCGTCATCTATGGCGACACCTCGTACACGTATCCCGAGATGCGCCAGCGGGTGAATCGGCTGGCCTCCGCGTTGAAGAAGGCCGGGGTGGAGAAGGGTGACCGCGTGGCGATCCTGTGCCCCAACATCCCGCCAATGCTAGAAGCCCACTACGGCGTCCCGCTGGCAGGCGCCATCCTGGTCTCCATCAACACCCGCCTGTCAACCGACGAGATCGCCTACATCATCGACCACTCAGGCGCGAAGGTAGTCCTGGCGGACACCGAGCTCACCCCGCTGATCGCCCCGGCCCGAGCGTCGCTCGCGAAGGTGGAGCGGTACGTCAACATCGTGGACCTACCAGACGGGACTCTGCTGGACGGGCCGGACTACGAGAGCTTCCTGGACGGTGGGAGTCCGGACGACATCCGCATCCCGGTGGCAGACGAGTACGACACCATCTCCATCAATTACACCTCCGGAACAACCGGCCGGCCCAAAGGCGTCATGTACCACCACCGTGGGGCCTATCTGAACGCCATCGGCGAGATGATGACCAGCGGCGTGGTGAGCGACAGCGTGTACCTGTGGACGCTGCCCATGTTCCACTGCAACGGCTGGTGCTGCACCTGGGGCGTCACCAGCGTCGGCGCCACCCACATGTGTCTGCGGCGGGTGGACCCGGGCCTGATCTGGAAACTGATTCAGGAGCAGGGTGTCACCCACCTGAACGGCGCGCCCACCGTGCTGATCGGGCTCGCGAACGATCCGGCCGCGAAGTCCGTGAAGCTATCGCGGCCGCTCACCATCACCACGGCGGCGGCGCCACCCTCCCCCTCGATCATCGCCCAGATGGAGTCGCTGGGGGCGCGCATCGTCCACGTCTACGGACTGACCGAGACGTATGGACCGCACACGGTGTGTGAGTGGCAGACCCACTGGGACGCGGAGGATCCGGAGACGCGGGCTCGGATCAAGGCTCGGCAGGGGGTGGGCTTCCAGGTCGCGGAGCGCGTCCGCGTGGTGGACGAGAACATGGCCGACGTGCCGGCCGACGGCGCCACGATGGGCGAGGTGCTGATGCGCGGTAACAACGTGATGAAGGGCTACTTCGACAACCCCCAGGCCACGGCAGAGGCGTTTCGCGGTGGCTGGTTCCACTCTGGCGACCTGGCCGTGATGCACGAGGACGGGTACATCGAGCTACGCGACCGCGCCAAGGACATCATCATCTCTGGCGGCGAGAACATCTCGACCATCGAGGTAGAACAGTGCATCTACCAGCACCCTGAGGTGCTGGAAGTGGCCGTCATCGCGATCCCGGACGAGCGGTGGGGCGAAGTGCCAAAGGCGTTCGTCGTGCTCAAGTCGGGGGCAACCGTGACGGAGCAGGAGATCATCGAACACTGCCGCGCGCGCATCGCGCGGTTCAAGGCGCCGAAGGCCGTGGAGTTCGGCGATCTGCCGAAGACGAGCACGGGCAAAGTCCAGAAGTTCGTGCTGCGCGATCGCGAGTGGGCCGGCCGCGCCACGCGGATCAACTAGCCAGCGGGAGGCGCACGCTTGGACGAGTCCGCTCACCAGGACGGAAAGCAAACCCCGCTGATCCAGGAGACCTGGGCCCGCTGGAGCATGACGGACCTGGCCATGGCCGGCGGCGTGCTGCTCACCGGGCTCGGGCTGCTGGGGATGCTCATCCGGTCAATGCTGCGGAGTCGGATCCGGAGGGGGCTAGACGGCTAGGGGCATCAGCCGGAGGACGACGCACCCCAAAGCCTGGCGACCGGCGCGCTGAAACCGGGCAGCATTGGCGACGTGAGGATGTCGCCGTCGCGGAGGGTGGCCACGAGGTCCAAAGCAACTCCGTTTCGACGGTAAACCTGAACGGAGTGGTCCCGCCAGTCAGCGATCCAGTACTCGCGCACGCCCTCGCGGGAATACAGGCGAAGCTTCAGCTCACGATCCCGGCGCTCATTCGCGTTCCCTGGCGACAGGACCTCTATGACCAGATCCGGCGCGATGCGCAAGTGCCCGGCCTCGTCCAGGGAGTCGGAAAACCGCTCGGATGAGATCCAGACCAGGTCGGGCGCCACGGCGTTTTCTTCAGAAAAGATCACCCCCGGCGCCGCGGTCAGGTGTCCCGCGCCGGAGTCTCACGACCACGTCCCGAGGAGGATCTGAAACGCGCCGCACGTCTGCTGATGGTGCCACGACGGTTGCTTCGACGCGAACAGGTCTCCGTCGATGATCTCGTAACGCGTCCCCTCAACGTCAGGCAGGCACTCCAGATCGCGGGTGGTGTAGCGTAGCGAGATGCTCACTTGAGACTCCGCCGGCGTGGGAACACCTCTGGAGAGTATACGTGGGCCCTAGCGCGCGGGTGACGGCTCCTTTTCCAGTCCCGGGCATCAGACCTTCCAGCGCGACGGATCCGGCCGCCGCTTGTTCCAGTCGTGTGCCCGCTCGTACGAGCGAGCCACTCGAAGCACAGTCGCGTCGTCAAACGGCCGGCCCACGATCTGGATGGCCACGGGCAGTCCCTCGCGGCTAAAGCCAGCCGGCACGCTGCAGGCGGGTAGGCCCAGCAAGTTCCACGGCGCCGTGTAGCGGGACGAAGGCAGCATGACCTCGCGCTCTGAAAGCTCGCCAAAGCGGGCAGCCGGCGCGGAGTGGCCGGGGAAGAGCAGCACGTCCACATCGTCGAACAGCCGCGCCACCTGCTTCGCCATCCGCGCGCGGAGGCGCTGCGCCCGCAGCAGATCCTGCGCGGTGAACGTGCCGCCAAAGAGCACCCGGACCAGGGTGGACGGCCAGTAGCCATCCGCACGGGTGCGCGTGAGCGGCTCGTGGTACGCGTACATCTCGGAGAGGAAGGCCCCCCACACGGGCATCCAGAGGTCCAGCAGCGGCGCATCAACGTCTGAGAGCACCGCCCCCTGATCGCGATACGTAGCCACCGCCCCCTCCGCGGCCGCGCGGACATCCGCGTGGAGCCCCTCCCAGTCGTGGTAGAAGCGCCGCAGGTAACCAATACGCAGGCCGCGCACACCGGCCTCCAGCGCCTCCGTGTAGTTGGGCACGGAGCGCTTGGCCGTGGACGCGTCACCCGCGTCGTAGCCAGCGATCGCGCGCAACAGCACGGCGGAGTCCCAGACGGAGCGCGTCATCGGGCCTACGTGGTCCAGCGACCAGCACATGGGGAGAACCCCGCGGCGGGTGACCAGTCCGTAGGTGGGCTTGTGGCCAACGATGCCGCAGAGCGAGGCCGGACCCCGGATGGAGCCACCCGTATCTGAGCCCAGCGACCCAGCGCAGAGCCCGGCCGCCGTGGCGGCGCCGGACCCGGAGCTGGATCCGGCCGTCACACGCGTAACGTCCCAGGGATTCCGGCCGGTGGCCAGCTCGCCGTCCGCGCGCGGACGGCCAAAAGCGAACTCGTGCATGGACAGCTTGCCCAGGCACACGGCGCCGGCCGATTCCAGTTTTTCCACGATGGGCGAGCTCACGCTGGGGACGTTGTCCCGGAGCATGCGGGAGCCCCCGGCGGTGCGGACACCGGCGGTCTCGATCAAATCCTTGATGGCTATAGGCACGCCGTGGAGCGGACCCCGCCAGCGGCCCGCCGCTAGCTGATCGTCGGCCGCCTGGGCCTGAGCCAGCGCACGCTCGCCGGTCACCGTGATGTAGGAGCGCAGCACGCCGTCGTGCGCGGCAATGCGGTCCAGATATGCCTGAGTGGCCTCTACGGAGGAGACGCGCCGCTGGCGTATCGCCTCGCTGACACCCTGGAGGTCAAGGTCGCAGATCGCCGTCATGGCCGCACTCCCCAGGTGGGCGGCTTTTCCATGAAGTCTGGCTCCTCCGGGAGCGCCAGCTCGGTGGTGCGCAGCACCTGGCGCTGAGGCAGGAAATCCTCCCACATGGTGAAGAGGGTCTCGCGGAGATCGTCGGGAACGGCCAGGCCACCAACTTCGAGCTCGCGCTGGAACTGGGCGCGGAGTGCGGCGTCATCGGCGGGAGTTCGGGCAGGGCTCACGTCTGCGCTCCTTCTATCAGCGGGGGTTGCAGCGGCGTGGTAGCAGCGGAATGGCGAGGGTGTGGCAGGCGGGTGGCGGACGCACTGAGAGTAGCGGCGCGGGTCGAGTGTGTCAACGGCGCGAATTGCCTCATAAGAAATCTTCTCGAAGGCAGAGACGATGCCTCAGAACAAAGCTTCTCGAACGGGAGGCTGGAACGGTGGGGCGAGCGAGTGTGCGCGAGCTGGTGGCGGCGTTACGGCCACGCTATCAACGGGCCGCCAAACGGGATCGTGGACGGATCCTGGATGAGTTTTGCGCGGCGACCGGGTACCACCGGGTGTATGCCCGGTCACTGCTCGGTCGGGTGGCCCATGCCCCGCGCCCCACGGGCGCGCGGCGCGGCGGGCGCCCACCGCTCTATGGTCCCGAGGACCGGTTGCTGCTGGAGCTGTGCTGGGAGTTGACCGATGGCGTGTGCAGCAAGCGGTTGGCGCCGTTTCTAGGCACCCTGGTGGCCAAGCTGGCGCGACTGGGAGCGCTCCCCGAGGAGTTGACGCGGCCGTGCAGGCGCGCGTGGCGGGGATGAGCGCGTCGACGATCGATCGGCTGCTGCGCGCGACGCGGGCGGTCTGGCCGCGCGGGGTCGGGCGACGACGAAGCCGGGCAGCCTGCTGCGGAGCCAGGTGGCGATTCGGACATTCGCGGACTGGGATGAGGCGAAGCCGGGGTTTCTGGAGGTGGATCTGGTGGCGCACAGTGGAGCGAGCGGGGCGGGAGTTCGCGTTCACGCTGAGCGGGGTGGATGTGGCGACCGGCTGGATCAGCCTTGAGGCGGTGCGGAACAAGAGCGAGCTGGCCGTGTTCGCGGCGTTCGAGCGGTTGCGGGAGCGGCTGCCATTCCCGTTGCGTGGGATCGACTGCGACAACGGTGGGGAGTTCATCAACCACAACATGCGGCGATACTGCGAGCAGGAGCGAATCACGCTGACGCGGAGTCGCCCGTATCGGAAGAACGACAACTGCTACATCGAGCAGAAGAACTGGAGCGTGGTGCGGCGCCTGGTCGGGTACGCACGATTCGAGGCCGGTGCGCTGCCGACGCTGGAGGCGTTGTACGCGGTGGCGCGGGACCATGTGAACTACTTGCAGCCGGGTCCGGAAGCTGGTGACCAAAGACCGTGACGGAGCGAAGGTGAGACGGCAGTACGACGCGGCGCAGACACCGTACCAGCGCGTACTGGCCGACCAGCACGTGGACGAGCACGTGAAGGCGACGTTGACCGAGCATGACGAACGACTGCATCCGGTGCAGGTGAAGCTGGCGATGGAGGAGCTCCAGACCAAGCTGTACGGCCATGCGGTCAGCGTCGGTCGAGAAGCATCGGTTGTGACGCAGCGAACCGACGAAAGGAAGATTTAGTTTTGACGCAGAACGCGGCGGCGGACGTACAACTGGATCATCCGCGAAGCCGGATGGATGTCGATTTGGCCGATGCCCTCTCATCTGCTCTGGCTTCGTTCGGCGAAATTCGTAGCCGTACGCCGCCTACTGAGCATGGCGCTCAGCACGAAACGCGCAGATTGATCCGGGCTGTCTGGCCCAGGGTCGTTACCTCTACAAGGCCATCGTCGTTCGCCGGAGCATTGAACGGCACCACGATCTGGATCTCGGAGTCGGTCCAGCGCAGTACGTTGGTCGCGCGGATGCCCGCGACGCGCACCTGTCCATCCACTCCCTCACGCGACGGACCGAAGTTCCGTCCGCGGATCGTGAGGTCCATGCTGCATATCGCCGTGATGGGCTCGGTTGAAACGATCACCGGAGCGGGCGCAAGCGTGGGGGTGGCTGAGGGAGCGGGCGTCGACGACGGGGTCCTGGCAGATGTCGCGGTACCAGTGGGCTCAACGCCGGGCGCCGTTGCCGTGCGTGATGGTGTTGGCGTTCGCGCAGGGGAGGCCGTCCGTGTCGCCGTCGGCTCCGGTGGAATCGTGGGGTCGATGGTAGGCGTAGCAGTCCGGGTGGGCGTCGGTGTCCTGGTGCGAGTTGGTGTCCGTCGGTTAGACCGCTCGCCATTGTCGTTCGACTCACCACCGCGATTGTCATTCGCAAGGTACGGGGGAAGCCGGCCATCAACGTGGATCACGACACTGGCACAGGGGATGACCGAGTCCACATAGAACGTAAACAGGTATTGCCCGCGTCCCTGGAGCGTAGCGCGATACTCCCAGATCGCACCATCGTCGCTGTCGCGCTCCCTGAACTTCGCCGTGGTGACGCCTGGTGGACCGCCGATCCAGGCCCCACGATGCTCAACCGAGGACCGCGCAACGATGAGCACCTGCTGCTCGGGAAGCGGGTTCCCCGGCGCAAAGGACAAGGTCTCATCGCCCGCGCAGCCGTCAGAGGCGTGCGCGGCCATAGCGCCTGGCCCAGCGGGAAGAACGTGCGCAGGACTGACGCCTGGCGCCGCCGCGACCATCAGCGCTGCCAGCCACCCCACGGCGGCGAAACGACCGAATAGCCCAACGAAACGCGACAGACCGACCCCCCTTCGGCCCGCCGAAGCGGGCGGCGCATGCTAGCACGCCGCACGCCAGTCGGACAATCTGCGCGATCTTATGTCGACGTGTCGCGCAGCACGGACCGCTACGGCTTGATGACCGTACCGTCCAGCCGCCGGATCTCCGGCCAGGCCCCGTTCACCGAATGTTCCGGGAACGGGTACTGCGCCGCCAGTGCCTCATCAATGTTTATGCCAAGCCCCGGCCGGTCGTTGGACCACATCATGCCGTCGCGGAGCTCCGGGCAACCCGGGAACACCTCGCGCGTCCGATCGCCGAACAGATGCGCCTCCTGGATACCGAAGTTGTGGCACGCCAGATCAAGCTGCAGATTGGCCGCGTGTCCCACCGGCGAGACGTCGCCCGGACCGTGCCAGGCCGTCCGCACGCCGAAAAACTCGCAGAACGCGGCCAGTTTGCGGGCCGGGCTGAGCCCGCCGATGTCCGATATGTGGACGCGGATGAAGTCGATCAATCGGTCCCGGATCAGCGGCACGTATTCCGCCTGATTCACGTACAGCTCACCCATGGCGATCGGCGTGCTGCACTGCGAGCGTAAGATCCGGAAATACTCGTTGTCCTCCGGCGAGAACAGGTCTTCTAGGAAGAACAGGTGAAACGGCTCGAGCTCCTTGGCGAGCTGGATGGCCATGATCGGCGGGACCCGCTCGTGCACGTCGTGGAGCAGGTCCACCTCATCGCCCAGGCGCGAGCGCATCTCCGCGAACAGTCGGGGGACGAGGCGGCAGTACGGCCCCGGCTCCCAACGCGACTGGTCAAGCGAGAGCCGATTGGACTGCTGCACCCCGGTGCGCGTGACGGACCCGCCCCCGGTTCCGTACGTAGAGTATCCCCGCACCTCCATCTGGCAGCGGATGTAGCGAAATCCGCGCTCCATGAATGCGCGAGCGCGGTCAGCCACCTCGTCGAAGTCGCGCCCGCTCGCGTGGACGTAGACGGGCGCGGCCACGCGCGTCTTGCCGCCGAAGAGCTGGTACACCGGCATGCCGGCGCGCTTCCCCTTGATGTCCCACAACGCCTCATCCACACCGGACATCGCGTTGTTAAGCACCGGCCCGCTCCGCCAGTAGGAGCTGACGAACGATGCCTGCCAGACATCCTCGATGTCGTTTGGGTCGCGGCCAATCAGGAAGGGCCGCAGATACTGCTCAATGGCGGTCACCACCGCGAGTGGCCGCTGCGTGAAGGTGGCGCAGCCCAGGCCATAGAGGCCGGGCTCGTTGGTCTCTACCTTCACCACTACCAGGCGGATCCCGTCTGGCGCGGTGCAAATGGCTTTGACGTCCGTGATCTTGAGCGCGGGCATACCGCCGGAGGGCTCCCAGCCGGGTGTGATGGCTGGCTGGGGATCGGCGTCGCGAGCGGTCTGGGCCATGGGGTCCTGGCTCCCTGATGTCGTCGGTGCTGTGGCGGGCTGGATGATAGCCCGCTCAGGAGCTAGCCGTGCCCGCGCCGATCAGCTCGTCCAGCTCGTCCTCGCTCAGGATGGTCGTGCCGAGCTGTTGCGCCCTCTTCAGCTTGGAGCCGGCTGCCTCGCCCACCACCAGGTAGTCCGTCTTCTTAGTGACGCTATCGCCAACCTGGCCGCCCAGCTCCTTGATCCGGCCCTCGATCTCATCGCGACTCGCGCGGGTCAACCGGCCGGTGACCACAAAGCTCTTACCGCTGAGCGGGCCATCGCGCGGGCCAGCCTGGCCCTGCGCCTCGAACGACAGCCCGGCCGCTCGGAGCCGCTCAACGATGTCACGGTTGATCTGCTCGTCGAAGTATTCCCGGACGCTGGCAGCGATCTTGGGCCCCACGCCGTCTACGGCGGTGATCTCCTCAACCGGTGCAGCCATCAACGCGTCTAGCGAGGAGAAATGACTCACCAAGAGTCCGGCCACCTGCTCGCCCACCATGGGAATTCCCAGCGCGATGATGACCCGCGTCAGCGGACGACCACGGCTCACCTCAATAGCATCGATCACGTTCTGGGCGCTCTTTTCAGCCATCCGCTCGAGTTGGACAAGCTGATCTCGGGAGAGCCGGTAGATGTCCGCCGGGTCACGGACGAGGCCCGCCTCGACGAGCGCGGCCACCAGCTTCTCGCCTAGCCCATCGATGTCCATGGCGCCCTTGCTCACGAAGTGCTTCAGCAGCTCGTAGCGCTGGGCCGGGCAACTGAACCGCCCGGTGCACCGCGCCATGGCCTCCCCCTCCGGACGGACCACCGGCGATCCGCACACCGGACACGTGTCGGGCAAACGGAAGGGTTGCGCGTCCGGCGCCCGCCGACTCAGGATCGGCCCGATCACCTGCGGAATCACCTCGCCGGCGCGCTGCACGGTGACCCAGTCGCCCACGCGGATGTCTTTTCGGTTAATGTCCTCTTCGTTGTGCAGGCTGGCCATCCGCACGGTGACGCCACCCACGAAGACCGGCTCCAGAACAGCGTATGGATTCAGGGTTCCGGTACGTCCCACGTTGACCCCAATGTCGATGAGGCGCGTCGTGGCTTGTTCCGGCGGGAACTTGTACGCGATGGCCCAGCGCGGCTCGCGCCCCACCGCCCCCAGCTCGCGCTGGTCATCCAGATCATCGATCTTCACCACGATGCCATCGATCGCGTAGTCCAGGCTGTGTCGACGAGCCTCCCACGCCGCGACCATCTGCACCACATCGTCTATGGACTCGGCGCGCTCGTTGAGGGGGTTGGTCCGCAGGCCGAGCTGGCGGAAACGGGACAGCGACTCCCAGTGACCCCGGGGCTCGGCGCCGCTTACGCGACCCAGTGCGTACAGAAAGATGTCTAGCGGACGGCGGGCAGTGATCCGCGAGTCAAGCTGGCGCAGGGATCCGGCGGCACAGTTGCGCGGGTTCGCGAACAGCGGCTGGCCTGCCTCCGCGCGCTCATCATTGATCCGGTCGAAGGCGGCGCGCGTCAGGTACACCTCGCCACGCACCTCCAACAGGTCGGGCGGATTGTCCAACAAGGCAAGCGGGACGCTGCGGATGGTCCTGATATTGGGCGTCACGTCCTCGCCCTGAACACCATCACCACGGGTGGCACCGGTGATCAGGCGGCCGCGCTCGTAGATCAACGTCACCGCGAGACCATCGATCTTCGGCTCCAGCACGAACCCGGTGATCTCGCGCCCGAGTAAGCGCACCGCGCGTCCATACCAGGCGCGCAACGATTCCTCGTCAAAGGCGTTCCCCAGGCTGAGCATGGGCACCGCGTGGGTGACCGTCCCGAATTCCGGCGAGGGCGCAGCGCCCGTGCGCTGAGTGGGCGAATCCGGGGTCAATAGCTCCGGGTGCTCTGCCTCGATACGCCGCAGCTCGTTGAGAAGCGCGTCGTATTGGCCGTCCGAGATCTCCGGATCATCCAGGACGTAGTAGCGGTAGTTATGGTAGCTGATCTGGTCGCGGAGCTCCTGGGCCCGCTCGGACACGCTCATAACAGGCTGATCACCACGTGGGGTCTCTCGCGCAGTGTAGCCCCTGATCCGGCCCGCCGGCAGCAATTGACCGCCCGGGAACGCGTGCTATCATCCCCGCCCGTGAGCTGGATCGAAGCGGAGGGAGACCTCTCAGCCATCAGGCATGGCCTCGACGAGATCGACGAGCAGCTCGTCGGCCTGCTGGCGAGGCGATTCGAGCTTTCACGCCGCGTGGCCACCATCAAGCAGGGTGACGCCCGTGCGGTGCTGGCCCCGGCTCGCGAGGCGGAGATCCTCACCAGGCTGCAGCAGCTTGCCGGCGACGCGCTCAAACCGGAGCACCTGCGTGCCATCTACCGCGAGATCCTCGCCGGTTCGCGCGATGTCCAGCGACGGCTCCGCGTGGCCTACCTCGGGCCAAAAGCCACCTACGGGCACCTCGCCGCCATGCAGCGGTTCGGCGACGCGGCGGAGTACGTCCCCGTGCCGACCAATCCAGACATCGTCAACGAGGTCGAGCGCGGCGGCGCCGACTACGGCGTCATCCCCATCGAGAACTCCACCGAGGGGCCAGTCGGCGAGAGCCAGGACCGCCTGGTGGATACCGAGCTGAAGGTGTGCGACGAGGTGACCATCCCCATCGCCCACTGCCTGCTGGCCCGCTGCCCAATCGAAGAAGTCACCACGGTCTACGCGCATCCCCAGGCCGCCGGCCAGTGCCGTCGCTGGATCGCCCAGAATCTGCCCGGGCGCAGCGTGGTACACGTGGCCAGCAACGGTCTCGCCGCCGAGCGAGCCACCCAGGAGCAGGGCGCGGCGGGCATCGCCTCGCGGCTGGCGTCCGAGGTCTTTGGCCTGAACATCCTGGTCTCCGGCATTCAGGATGTCGCGCACAACTCAACGCGCTTCTGGGTGCTCGGCTCACGCATGAGCGAGCGGCCCACGGGAAACGACAAGACGGCCATCGTATTCAGCATCCGTGATAGCGTGGGCGCGCTGAAGCGGGCGATCGAGGCGTTCGCGGATCAGGGCATCAACCTCAGCTCGATTCAATCCCGGCCATCCAAGCGCAAAGCCTGGGACTACATCTTCTTTGTGGAGTTTGGCGGCCACCCGAACGAGCCGCGAGTGGCGGAAGCGCTGGACCGCCTGACATCGCAAACCGTGCACCTCAAAGTGCTGGGCTCCTGGCCGGTCTCACCGGCCGCCAGCGTGTAGCGCGGGCCGGCGCCCGCGACCATTCGCTCTCCCGCGGACTAGAGGTTCCGGATAACGGAGACCACCCGCCCCTGCACCACCAGGTGCTGGGGATCCACGTAAATGGGCTCCATGGCGGAGTTCGCGGGCTGCAGCCGCACCCGGCCGCGCTCACGGTAGAGCCGCTTGAGAGTGGCCACACCCTCACCAGAGGCGGACTGGTTCATCAGCAACGCCACCACGATGTCCCCATTGTTGGCCGTGTCCTGAGGGCGGACCACCACGATGTCCCCGTCATCAATCAAGTCCTCGATCATGGACTTGCCCTTCACGCGTAGCGCGTAGGCGCCATCCGGTACCGTGCCGCTGGTGAAGTCCAGATACTCATCCGGCTGGGCCAGCGCCTCGATGGGCTCACCAGCCGCGATGCGCCCGACGATGGGAATCCGCACCAGCCGGCTGCTGCTGGCTGGTGGGCGCGAGGTGAGGCCGAGCCCGCGTGAGACCTCGCGATCCCGCTTGATGTATCCGTCCCGCTCGAGCGCGCGGAGGTTGTAGTCAACCACAGAGGTCGAGCTGATCCCTGCCGCCTGCCCAATCTCGCGAATGCTGGGCGGGTACCCGTGCTCATCGGAATATTGCCCGACGAAGTCGAGAATGCGGCGCTGACGCTCGGAAAGCTTGGGCATCTTGCCTCTCCCAGCACGGTACGTGACACGCGCCAGAACACGTGTTCTGGAAGAAGTCTAACAAGTGTTCTAGTGTCTGTCAATAGTGGTTGCGCCTGACCGCGCGAACCGTTGGATTTCAGCCTAGCCGGGTCCCAGCAGCGCGGAACGGAGCTCACTGACCGTGCGCGTGATCGCCGTTGCCCCGGCATCACGCAGTTGGGCTTCCTCGTGGACCCCCCAGGTCACGCCGACGGTGCGCACCCCCGCGGAAACTCCCATCCGCACGTCATGCTCGGTGTCACCCACCATCACCGTGGTAGCGGGGTCTGCACCCAGATCGGACAGCACCAGTTGCAGGAGGTCGGGATTGGGCTTCGGCCGCGCGACGAGGTCCCCGCCCGCGATGCACTGGAACAGGCCCCGAACGCGGCAGCGCCCCAGCACGGCCAGGGCGATGGGGGTCGCCTTCGTCGTCGCCAGACCGAGCGTCAGGCCGCGTTGGCGGCAGGCCCGCAAGAGCGACCAGGTGCGTTTGAACAAGAAGGTGTTTGGAATCACATCCTGATCGTAGATCTCCCGGTATCGGGCCACCAGCGCATCCACCTCAGAGGCGCGAACGGCCGGCACGTGCTCAGCTACCATCTGGCGCAGCGGGAGGCCAATCATGCCGCGAATCACCATCCGATCGGGGGCGCGGATGCCGCGCTCAGCCAGCGCGCGTTCAACCGTGGAGCAGATGCCGTCAGCGGAGTCGGTGAGCGTCCCGTCCAGATCAAAGACCGCGGTGCGTACGTTGAGCAATCGGCTGGCCATACGGACGGAGAGGGTAGCCCCCACGCGAGCGACGCAACAAGCGGAACCGCTTTCGTGCGAGACGCGTCCGTGACTCAGAACGAGCCGTCGGTCGGGAGCGAGGACGTGAACCAGCAGCGTGGCCAACATTGGACAGCGGACAAGTTCTTGCTCGGCATCGTCGCCGGCGCCGTCGCGCTGGTGCTGGTGGGCATCCTGGTGGTGGTGTTCGGCGCCAGACCAGCCTCACCCGCGGATCTGAATACTCCGGCGGGAACTACCCAGGCCTACGTGGAAGCGATCGCCGCTGGAGACGCCGAGAAGGCGTGGGGCCTGCTGAGCGCCTCCGCGCGGCCATCGGCAGGACTGACGGAATACCGGCGCCGATTCCCATCGGCGCGCGTGGCGGAAGACTCTGACCGGCGAGTGGTCCTGACGCTGGCCAGCGAGACAGCGGACAGCGCTGAGGTGCGGGTGACCATCAGCCGCTTCTCCTCGCGGATCGACCCATTCAGCCGCTCCACGTTCCACCGCGAGGAGACTGTCCGGCTCGTCCGCGAGGATGGCGCCTGGCGAATCCGTCAGCCCGCGGAGCCCTACAGTCTTGCGTACTAGCGTGCGCCCTGACTTGTGTACTCGCTTGCGCGCTGGTGTGTGGCCGGGCGCACCATCTGACCAGGTGGCGACCCCTGGCCTGTGCGGGAGATTGGGATGATCGTTGCCCGGCGCGTCTACCTGTACGTCATCGCGTACGCGGCGCTGGTCATGTTCAGCAGCGGCCTGATTGGCCTCATCCAGATCTGGCTGGACTGGCTCGCGCGTTCGCTCGCAGGAGCGGAGGCGGTCTCACTCAGCATCCGTGGCTCCATCAGCCTGTTCGGCGCGCTCGCGTTGATCGGCCTCCCAACCTGGCTGGCCCACTGGTGGCTCTCCCAGCGCGCGGCCGTCCGGAACGAGTCTGGCGAGCGGACCTCCGCCATCCGGGCACTCTTTCTGTACTTCACACTCTTCTTCGGCGCGGTCACCATCTTCACGTGCGTGTGGATGGTGCTGCGGCTGGTTCTCCGGTTTGTGTTGGACACGCAGAATGGGCGGCGGGCGACCCTTCTGGAGATGCCGTGGCCGCTGGCCATCCTCCTGGTTACGGCGCTCTTCTGGTGGTACTACCGCCGCGTGCTGCTGGAGGACCGGTCCTTCGCGGCGGAGACGGGCGCTCGCTGCACCTTGAGGCGGTGGCTGATCTACGGGCTCGCCCTGATCGGGCTGCTTGCAGCACTCAACAGCGAGCAGGCACTCATTGAGCAGGTCTGGGAGACCGTCACCACCAGATTCTCTAACGGCAAGTGGGTGCTCGCAGGCGGCTTTCAAACGCTGGCGAGCCAGGTAGCCGGCCTGACCACGGGCACTGCGCTCTGGTTCCTGGCCTGGGGTGCCTCCAGCACCTGGATGCGCGGGTCGGCTGACCTCGACGCGGAGGAGCGTTCCGTACTCCGCAAGGTATACCTGTACGTTGCGCTGTTCGTCGCGGTCTCGTGGACGGTTTGGGCCGCCGGCGGGGTGCTCTACTGGCTGCTCAGACTCACCGTGATTCCACGCGAGGCGGCTGGGGAGTCACTTCTTGATGACCTTGGCTCTGCCATTGCCACCGTGGCCGCGTTTGGGCTCTCGTGGCTGTATCACGCGCGGGTGATCCGCCAGGAGGCCGCGCGAAGCGCGGAGTGGGGCGGCCAGGCCAGCATCCGCTGGACCTACGGCTACCTTGTGGCATTCATTGGGTTGTGCGCGTTCGCCGGCGGACTGGCTGGCGCGCTCAGCACAGTGCTGGACACGCTGGTGCAGCGTGCCACGGTGTCGGGCACCACCTGGCCGCTGGACCGCCTGTGTCTGCTAGCGACCCTGATGCTGGTGGGCGGTCCCGTCTGGCTCATCCCCTGGCGCCCACTGATGGCGGAGGCGACAGACGCGCGCGCAGCCAGGTCCCTGAGCCGGCGGATCTACCTCTTCTTGACCTTTGCCGGGTCCGTGCTGAGCATCCTGGGAGCGGGGGCGTACGGCGCCTACCAGCTACTGCGGCTCATGCTCGGCGAACAGTGGACGGTCCGCCAGACCACAGATGCCATCGTCGCGCTCTCCATCGTGGGGGTGGCCGCCCTCTTCCTCGCCTATCACCTGCGGGTGTACCTGGCGGACGGCCGAGCCCGCGCCGCCGCGACCCCGGCCGAGCCGCCGCGGACCTTTGAGACCACCCTCACGCTCATCGCCCCGACCCAGGCATTGATCGAGGCCGCGCGCGAGTCACTGACGGCGGCGCTGCCCACGGGAGTGGAGGCCGACTGGGGCGAGACCCGCAGCCGTACCTGAGCGCGGCCGCGGACCCTAACGCAGCAGCCGCGACATCCGGCGATCCGCAAACAACTTGCCGTCCGTCTGGCAGGACGGGCAATACGTCGTTGTGCGCTCGCCCTTCCAGATGTCTGCCAGCGTCTCACCACACGTGGGGCACGGCTGACCGCCTCTACCGTGGATGCGCAGGTACGGGCGGCGATCTGGCTTGAGCTGCGTCAGGTAGTTGTCCTTCGCCGCGGCCGCGATCCCGCGGCCGATCTGCTCCGCCAGCGCCACGCGTAGCTGCTCGGACTGATCGAGGGTCAGGCGGGACGTGAGCAGCAGCGGGGAAAGGCGTGCCGCGTGGAGGACCTCATCCGCCCACGCGTTTCCCAGGCCGGCCAGCGTGCGCTGGTCCACCAGGGCCGGCTTGAGCTGGCGATTCTCGAAACGCAGCGCGGCCAGGAGCGCCACCGCGTCCAGCGAGTCGGCCAGGAGATCCGGTCCCAGGTAAGACACCAACCCGGTGCCGTCGCCGCGCACCAGGTGGATCGCACTCTGCTTGCGCGAGCCAATCTCCGAGACGCGCAGATCGCCCACGGCAGCCAGGCCCAGGATCGCCGCGTCCGAACGGGACGGGCCGGTCTGGCCGTTGGTCAGGCGCAGGCGACCGCCGGTCATCAAGTGGACAGCCAGGCACAGGTCCTCGCCGCCCCCAAGAGCCAGCAATAGCCACTTCCCCCGCCGCCCAACCTGCTGGAACGTGCGTCCGACCACGTCCGTGAACGGCGGACTGAACGTCTTCAGAATCGCGGGCGAACGTACCAGAGCGGTCGACACGGTGTGACCGACGAGATCGCTATCCAGCGTGAGCCGGAGCGCCTCGACCTCTGGAAGCTCAGGCATACCCACGATGGTACGCCCAGAGCCCCTCGGCGCGCGCGGCTAGCCGAGCTGCTCCCGCATCTGCAGGTACCTCATCACGTCACCGCGGCTCAGCATGCCCACCAGGAAGCCATCTTCGATCACCAAGAGCTGGTTCACGTTGTGCTCCACCAGAGCGCGCAGCGCGGCATGAACGTCCCGATCCGGCGAGACAATGCGCAGGCCGGTGCGGGTCATGATGGCACCAACGGTGTCCTGGTCCCAACGCTCGCGCGGCAGCCGCTTCACATCCGTGAGCGAGACGATCCCGGCAATGTCGCCATTGCGGATCACTGGGAAGGCCCGCGTGCCGTGTTTCAACAGATGGTCCTCCACCAGCTCGCGGACGGTGACGGCCGGCGAGATGGTGGGGGGATTGCGCTGCATGATCTCCGAGACCGTGACGCCACTGGTGATCTCTCGCAGCTCAGACTCGCGCCTGGTTGCGCCGGCCGCGCTGTTCAGGAACCAGCCGATGAGCCCAATCCAGAGCCCGCCAAAGACGTTGCCGTCCAGCACCTCGCTGAAGCCGTATGCGATGAACAAGAGCGCCACGGTCTGGCCCACGTAGCTAGCGATCCGTGTGGAGCGCGCCATGCTCTGCGTCCAGCCCCAGACCGCCGCGCGGAGCACGCGCCCGCCGTCAAGCGGGAACCCGGGCAACAAGTTGAACAGGCCCAGCACCGCGTTCACCAAGGTCAGATAGTTCAGGAGCGCGTCCAGCGGACTGCCAGTGTCTGGAACTGCCAGGTCTATGAGCCAGGCCAGCCCTGCCACCGCGAAGCTGGCGAACGGCCCCACCACCGCGATGAGGAACTCGTCCCGAGCGTTGCGCGACTCGTCCCGAATGTTGGCGACACCGCCAAAGATGAACAGCGTGATGCTCTCCACTGTCAGCCCACGGGCCAGCGCCACCGCCGCATGGCACAGCTCATGCGCCAGGACGGAGACGAACAACAACAACGCCGACGCGATACCGGTGATCCAATAGCTGGACGCCGCCCAGCCCGGGTAGTTCACCGGGAAGTACCCCCGCGCCAGCGACCACGAGATGAGCGCCCAGGCCAGCAGCCACGTGTAGTGGAGGCCAATGCGCACGCCGAGGATACGGCCGAGGGTGAACGAGCTCTCCACAGGATCTCCCAGCGCGTTGGCTTTCCACAAGGAGTTTCGTTCAATCCACCGGCGGCGCGCCAGACGCCCGCGCCCCACCGCCGGCTCATTGACGGTATGCGGGGCCGCGCCTATACTGGCCTCGCCTCCAGGGGGAGCCCAGGGGCGGTTGCGCAACCGAGGTGGGGTGCGCGCACCGTGCAGCAAGTCGCGCAGTGGCGACGTGTGAGGAGAATGCCATGGACGTGCGAGACGAAGTGGTTTCGGGCCCGGTGGACCAGCCCGCGCGATTGACGCGGCGCAATCTGGTGAAACTGGGGCTGGGAGCCTTCGCCGCGGTACCGCTTGCCGCCGCGTGCGGTCAACAGACGCCAGCCCCCGCCCCCACGGCGGCACCCGCGAAGCCAGCGGAGGCCCCGAAGCCGGCCGAGGCGCCGAAGCCGGCGGAAGCAGCCAAGCCAGCCGAGGCAGCAAAGCCAGCGGCGCCCGCGCCAGCCGAGAAACCCGCCGCGGCGGCGGGCGGCGCGGCCCAGAAGCCCGGCCTTCAGCTTATCGGCAAGCTCGAGGGGCCTACCGTCATCACGGACCAGGCCCAGTTCCCCAAGACCTTCAAGGAGGCGCCGCAGCTCGCTGAACTGGTCAAGTCCGGCAAGCTGCCGCCTGTCCAGGAGCGAATTGGCCAGGATCCGCTGGTGATCAAGCCGCTCAAGGAGATCGGGAAGTACGGCGGCACCTGGCGCCGCGGCTTTACCGGCCCGTTCGACACCTCAAATGGACACCGCGCCGCCCAGAACGACAAGCTGCTGTTCTTCGACTACACGGGCCAGAAGCTGGTGCCAAACATCGCGCGCGGCTGGGAGGTGAGCCCGGACGGGAAGGTCACCACCATCCTGCTGCGCCGGGGCATGAAGTGGAGCGACGGCGCGCCGTTCACCGCGGACGACTTCATGTTCTGGTACGAGGAGGTCTACCAGAACAAGGAGTTGAACCCGGTCCCGCTGGCCGTGATGTTCATCAACGGGAAGCCGATTTCCATGGAGAAGGTGGACGCCTCCACCGTGAAGATCGTGGCGCCGGAGCCCTACTACAGCTTTCCCACCGTCATGGCCGCCATCCTTGGCTTCGGGCACCACGCGCGGTTCGGCCGCGACGCGCGCGGTGGGTTCATCCCCGCGCACTACATGAAGCAGTTCCACCCCAAATTCACGCCCAAGGAGAAGCTGGACCAGGTGGTCGCAGAGGCCAAGGTGGACAACTGGGTTGCCTTGTTCAAGCTCAAGAACGACTCAACCCGAAATCCGGATCTGCCGGTCGTCACGCCCTGGAAGACCACCTCTCCGCTCACCACGCCAAACTTCATCCTGGAGCGAAACCCGTACAGCATCTGGGTGGACACCGAGGGAAATCAGCTTCCCTACATCGACAAGGTCCAGATGACCCTGGGTGAGAACCTCGAGGTGATCAACCTGCGCGCCATCGCCGGCGAATACGACGAGCAGGCCCGCCACATCGACATCAGCAAGCTCCCGGTACTGCTCGAGAACCAGCAGAAGGGCGGCTACAAAGTCTATCTGGACCCCTCGGCTCAAGGATCAGATGTGGGCCTGTTCGTGAACCAGGCGTTTGACAAGGATCCCGAGATCGCCAAGTACCTCACAAACCGCGAGTTCCGGATCGCGCTTTCGCAAGGCATCGACCGCGACCAGATCAACGAGACGTTCGCCCTCGGGCTGGGTCAAGTCGGCTCCGCCGCGCCGGCAGACGACAACATCGCGTTCCCAGGCGCTGAGTTTCGAAAGCTCCACTCCACGCTGGACGTAAATAAGGCCAACGAGCTTCTGGACAAGATTGGTCTCACCAAGAAGGACTCGGAAGGCTACCGGCTGCGTGCGGACGGCCAGCGGCTCAGGATCGAGATGATCACCTACGTGGGCTTCCTGCCCTTCACGCAGATCGCGGAGATGATCAAGACCCAGTGGAAGAAGATCGGCATCTGGGGCGACATCTCCGAGCTCGAGCGAGGCCTCGCAACACGCAAGGTCATCGGCAACGAGCACCAGATCTTCTTCGAGACCCAGTGGGGCGCCGACAACCTCTGGGGCCACAACGTGCAGTTCTTCCCCTTCGACAACCAGAGCCCCCTTGGCCCGCCATTCGGCATCTGGTTCTCCAGCGCCGGCGCCCAGGGCAAGGAACCGCCAGCACGAATGAAGGAAGTCATGCAGATGTGGCGCAAGGGCGCCGGCGTGCCGGACGCGGAGCGCGTGGCCATCGCCAAGGACATGTGGAAGATCGTCCTGGACGAGGTCTGGAACATCAACGTCGTGGCGAACTCGCCTGCCTCCCAGGGCATCCGCGTAGCCAAAACCAGCCTTGGCAACATCCCCGAGCGGATGTGGAACAGTGCGGTGAGCGACAACCCGATGATCGCGCACCCGGAGACCTACTTCTACAAGAGCTAAGTACGTCCTTCAGAGGATCCGCGGCGCCGTCCTGGAGCTCCGGGACGGCGCCGCTTGGTCTACGTGTACCCAGCCAATCCGCCGCCGAGCCAGCCTGGGCTATCATGGCGCCACCTCGACGACAGGGAGGGATTGGCCATGGCGGTCATCATTGGTAGCGGCGACTTCAGGTACGAGGCGCTGGCAAGCTGGCAGAAGCTACCCTCGGGCGTGACCCTCACGGAGACACCGGGCGTCGCGGTGGACTCCAAGGATCGCGTGTACGCGATGACGCGAAACACCAGTCACCCCATCATGGTGTTCGACGCGGATGGGAATTTCCTGTCGTCCTTCGGTCAGGGCGTCTTCAGCGAGCGGACCCACGGCATCCTGGTGGGCCCGGATGACTCAATCTACTGCGCGGATGACGGCACCCACACCATCACCAAGTTCACGCCGGAGGGCAAGCTGTTGCTGACCATCGGCACCCGCAATCAGCCCTCACCGCGCTGGAGCGGTAAGCCCTTCAGCCGGCCCACCCACGCGGCCGTCTCGCCGAACACCGGCCACCTGTTCATCAGCGATGGATACGGCAACAGCCGGATCCACAAGTACACCGCGGACGGCCAGTACGTGCTCTCCTGGGGCGAGCCGGGCATAGACGCCGGCCAGTTCATCCGTCCCCATAACATCGCCGTGGGCGCCCAGGGCGGCGCAGACCGGGTGTACGTGGCGGACCGGGAATGCCACCGCGTGCAGGTGTTTGACGCGGAAGGCAAGTTCATCACCATGTTCAGCAACATCCACCGACCAGACGGCATGTGCATCGGGCCGGATGGGAACATCTACATCGGCGAGCTCAATGGCATGCCCGGCGTGGACGACGCACCGGGGCTGGGCCACCGGGTGAGCATCGTGAGCCCGGAGGGGAAGCTGCTGGCGCGCTTTGGGGATCCCCAGGAAGGCGAGGGTCCCGGCCAGTTCATCGCCCCGCACGGCATCGCCGTGGACTCAAAGGGAGACATCTACGTGGGTGAGGTGTCTTACACCATCCGCGGCAGCAAGCTGAACCCGCCGCGCGAGCTCAAGAGCCTGTCCAAGCTCAAGCGCCTGCGCTAGTTACCTCACCGGCGTCGCGCAGCACGCCCAGTGGGTCCAGGCCCTGCGCCCGGACCCACTGGGCGGCAAAGCCAAACCCCGCCCAGGGCACGACACCGAGCTGAGGGTACCCAACCCTCGCCGCGGCCTCGTCGCCGTACAGGCACGTGAAGACGCGTGGATAGTCGGTGCTCTCCAGAGACGCCTCAATGACAGCACGCGAGGCCCGCCAGCCCTCGTTGAAGACCGGCCAGCCAGCGAAGACCGCGGCCAACCCCTCCTGTCTCAGACGCCCGGCCAGCGTGTCCGCCGTTCCAAAGAGGGACCAGTAGACGGCCCGGTACGCGGCCGCCAGGATGCCGCCCCGGATCGCCGCCAGGTCCGGCTCGTCGCTCACCCACAGCAGCAGGGTGGCAACGCCATAGCGCCACTCGCTGCGACGGGGCTGCGGGAAGCGGTACATCGCGTCGGTCGTGAAGCGATTGGTCCAGCCGCCGGCCACGTCGTCGGCCACAACCAGCCCCATCGTGTACTCGCCGGGGAGATCACTGAGCCGGCTGCTCGCCTCGGCCACCGCCTCGGCCGCCGCGTCCTCCGCGCCCATGCCCAGCAGTTGATCCAGTCGCGCGGCCACGTGCTCGCGCGACATCGGATTGAACTGGCCAATCGGCCGCGCCACGCCGTCTGCCGCCCCGGTGAGCGTGTTGAGGTAGACCTGGAAACGCTCGTACCCACGTGGCACGTCCAGCAGGTCGCGCTGGATCTTGAGGAGCGGGGTGTGCTGGAGACGGGCCACACCGCCAATTTTGGACCGACGGGATACCGTCCGCCAACGGTGTGGGAGTCGGGACGGTGCTATGTCGCGTGCGGACGGACCTCCCGTGTGAACCGCTCCTGATTCCGCAGCCAGTCCTCCGCGGTGAGATCCGGCGGCACCGCGAAGTCCAGCGCCACCTCGGTGACGCCCATCTCCGCGCACGCCTCGAGATCCTCGATGATCTGGCGCGGCGTGCCCTCGAACGGCTGGCGCGGCGATGACGGAGTGTCAGTGAAGCGCACGTCTCGACGGTAGTAGACCGGGGGCGTGCCTGGACGGCCGGCCTCCGTCCAGCGCAGGTGTAGCTCGGCGATCCAGCCCCGCAGCTCATCCAGCGGGATCACATCCGGGTACCAGGCGTCACCCAACGCCACGGTGCGGCGGATGCCGATGCGACCGTGGCCGCCCACCAGGATCGGTGGGTGCGGCCGCTGAACCGGCTTGGGCCAGAAGCTCACATCCTGGAACGAGACCGTGGGCCCCGCAAATCGCGGCGCCTCCTTGGTCCACAGCTCAACGATCGCCTGCAAGTACTCATCCGTGATGGCGCCACGCCGCGGGAAGTCCGCGCCGACGGCCGCGAACTCCTCCGCCTGGTACCCCACGCCGATGCCGAAGAGCAGCCGTCCCCCCGTCATCACATCGATAGTGGCAAGCTGCTTGGCCGTGACCACGGGATGGCGATACGGCAGGACCAGCACACTGAAGCCTATCTTCGGCGTGGGAGCCACCGCGGCCACGAAACCGGCCAGCGCCAGCGGCTCGAAGAAGATCCGTCGGTGCTGCTGTTCCGGCGAGCTTGGCGGGGCAATGTGGTCGTTCAGCCAGATCGTGTCGTAGCCACCGTCCTCAGCCCGCCGGGCCGCCTCAAGGATCAGCTCACGAGTGGCCAGCGGCCGGTGGTGCGGCAGGCAGAATCCGTAGCGCATAGTGTCTTCCTGACTGGGTCCTCCCCAGGATCCCGAACCGGGCTCGTATCGCTATCTGCGCAGCGTCACGCTCAGCGACGCGCGGCGTGGCAGCCTGACCACCGTATACAGGTTCTCCTCACGCCACCAGCCAGGCTGGGAGCCGCCCGCGTCGTCCAGCCGCCGCAAGTCGCCTGCCCCTTCCACCGCAACGGCGCTGGGCGCCCCGTCCTGTCTGACCCGTAGCGTGTACGTGCGCCCCGAAGGCACCAGGCTGGTGTCGCCGCGTGGCCGCGCAATCGTCACCGCGACGCCGTCTGGGGCGGTCCGACACAAGATCGTCGTGATGGCGTGGCCGCCACGCTGGTAGGCGTTCGTCGTGCCATCGTCCTCATACAAGTCAAAGCTGGACTCGCGGCTCGGGTACACCAGTACGGTCACCTCTTCCAGCGGCCGCTCGCCGGTGTGCTGCATGGTGGGACCGGTCGGGATGATGGCGCCGGCCCGGACGAGCAAGGGCAGCCGATCCAGCGGCGCGTCAATCGCCACGCCCTTCGGTCCGTGGTGAGCCTGGCCCGTCCAGAAGTCGTACCACGTCCCCTCCGGCAGGTAGACCGGCCAGTTTCTGGCGCCCTCCCGCGTCACAGGCGCCACCAGGAAGTCGTCGCCAAACGTGTACTGGCTGCCTAGCTCCCACACCCGCGGGTCGTCAGGATGGTTGAGCACCAGCGGCCGCATCAGCGGCAGGCCCTGGCTGTACGCCTGCCAGAACAGCGTGTACACGTACGGCAGCAGTCGGTAGCGCAGCTCCGCGTACTGGCGGCAAATGCCCTCCACCTCCACCCCGTGCGCCCACGGCACGTGCTCGCGCCAGACCCAGCCGTGGCTGCGGAACAGCGCGCAGAACGTGCCAAACTGGAACCAGCGGGCGTACAGCTCGCTGCTCTCCGCCGCGGGGTGGAAGAAGCCGCCGATGTCCGTGCCCCACAGCGGCACGCCAGACATGCCCGTGTTCAACCCCAGTGGGATCTGTGGCTCAAAGGTGGCAAACGCGTTGTTGATGTCGCCAGACCAGGTGCCTGAGCCGTACTGCTGCATCCCGGCCGCGCCGGAGCGGCAGAGCAGGATCACCCGCTGGTCCGGCCGGTCCCGCGCCTCGCCCTCGAAGAACGCCTTGTGGCGGAGTCGATCGTAGATGTTGTGCAGCAGACGGCCATCGCCGGCCTGGAGCTGCGCGCTGGCCGGCGCGCCCTCGCCACCGTCCAGCCACCAGCCACCGACGCCGATATCCACCAGGGGACGGTGCTGCTCCCACCACCAGACGCGCGCGTCTGGATTGGAGAAATCGATGTACCGCTGGCCCTGCTGGTAGGTGAACGTCTTGCCCGCCACCGGCCGATTATCGGCATAGCCCGCGTTCACCAGGAACCCGCGCTCCTCCGCCTCCTTGAACTGGGGCGCATCCGGGTGGACCACTGGATACTCGTGGGTGATGACCTCAAAGTGCTGCCCGCGAAGCTCCGCCAGCAGCGCCGCCGGATCCGGGATCAGGTCCGGCTGCACGCTCACGTAGCCCACCATGGTGTTCCAGCCCAAGGCGTCGCCGTACGTGCTGAGCAGGATGATCGCGTCGCACGGGAAGCGCTTCTCCCGCAGCGTCCGGGGCAGTGCCCACAGCTCTTCCGTGTCAACGAAGTGGCGAGTAGACTGCATGAAGCCGGTGGCCCACTTCGGCGGCATCACCGGCCGACCCAGCAGCTCAGCCACCTCGTTCATCACGCCACGGATGTCCTCACCAACCAGCCAGTACCACTCCAGCCGGCCGCACTCGGCGGTGTAGGCGATCTTGAGTCCGTCGTCCGATCGGCCCATGGAGAGCATGGCGTCCGCGGTGTTGTCGAAGAACATGCCGTAGCCGGCCGTGGACACCAGCAGCGGGATGCCCGTATCCGAGCCGGGACCGTGACCCACGTGGGAGTTCCAGAGCTGGCGGGTGCCGCCCAGGCGATCGAACTGCTGGCCGCCCTGGCCCAGGCCGTAGAAGTGCTGCTCGCCCTCGAACTCGAAGCGCGCCTGGATCCGACGCCGATTCTGCTCGTCCACCACCGTGTCCAGCGCCATGCCTCCGCCGCGGGGCTCGCGCACGAGCACCCGGCCGTTACGCGACAGCGTGAGTCGGAGCGGATCGAGCTGAGCTGAGACCTCCCCCGCTGCCGTCCGCAGCACCACGGGCGGTCCGTCCGAGACCTCCATGTGGGTCTCGGGCCACTCCCGGTCGATCACGTAGGTGGAGGCGGCGGGCGGATCGGCAGGCAGGCAACGGACGCGGATGATGCGCGGGGTGCAGGCGGTGATCTCTACGGTGACGTCGCCGGCAATGAAGCGGACCGAGGAATCGTCCTGGCTGGCGACGGCGCCAGTACCCAGGTATCTAAACATGGCGGATATCCCCTCTCGTGCGTCCCGTACGGGGCAGGAGAGACTACCATGCGGCCGTGCCGGCGGTCAGGCGCGGGAATCCCGCGGGCCGCAGCAACTCCGCGGACGCGCGGTCAGTAGGATACCCCGCTTTTTTTGGATAGTTTCCATACATTTTCTCATGGGTTCCAGCACGCTCCTGAATGCGATTCGAGTATGACGAGCAGAAGAGCAAAACCAACGCGATCAAGCACGGCATCGACTTCGCCGCCGCGCAAGAACTCTGGGATGATGACGCGCTGATCGAGATCCCGGCCCGCACGCTGGATCAGCCGCGGCACGTCGTCATTGGGCGGATAGCCGGCCGACACTGGTCCGCCGTCATCACCTACCTAGGCGAGGCCATCCGGATCATCTCGGTGCGCAGGTCGAGGCACGAAGAGGTCGCCATGTATGAGAGCTAAGTCGATGCGAGCGGCCGAGCTGGATCGGCGGTTCGACGAGGGTGAGGACATCACCGAGGCACTGGATCTGCAGCGGGCGCGACGCCCGGCGCAGGAGCAGCGACGGGTGAACGTGGACTTCCCGGCCTGGATGGTGACGTCTCTCGACCGCGAGGCCCGGCGGCTTGGCGTCACCCGCCAATCCATCATCAAAGTCTGGATCGCGGAAAGGCTGGCGCGCGAGGGCTCCTAGCCTGTCGCGGGCTCGGACGCGGCGGCGCGCTCCAGGCGCTCGCCACCCAGGCGCAGCACTCCGCGGGGGCGCGCGCCGCCTGAGGCGTCCTGGGGAGCGGGCCTCCGCTCCCCAGGCTCTGGTCAGCTCTTGAAGAACAGCGTCGTGGGGTGGGACGAGCACGGTGTGCGCACGTGCTGACCGTTCATCTGGCGCGCGGGCACGTTGCCCATGTTGTTCTTGACGATGCGCACACCCATCACCGCCGGCGACAGGCCCACAGTGCCGATGGTGTAGGTCTCCTCCGCCAGGATCTTCCAGATCTCCTGCGCCGTCTTGATGCGCTGCGCGTCGTCCTGGCCAGAGGCCGCCTTGAACATCTCCAGCGCCTTCAACATCTGAGGGTCTTCCGGCTTGGACCCCTGTTGACCGTTGGACGCGTACCACTTGGCGATGTTGGGGCCCATCATCGAGGCGAGCGGGCCAGGAAACACCGGCAGGACGTGCGTGGCGTTGAGGTACATGAGCTCGGTCCCGTCGTTGGCCCAGACGATCATCTGGTGCTCGTTGGCCTCCGTTCGACGGGAAACCAGACCCCGCTCTTGCTCGACGACGTCGGCCTGGATGCCGATCTTGCGCCAGTGCTGGCCCACCATCTCACCGATCTTAGGCCACGGCACGAACGCGCCACCGACGGTGACCACTTCGATGCGCAGGCGGCCCTTCCCATCAGTGCGCAGGCGGAAGCCCTCTGAGTCCTTCTTGTCCAGACCCGCTTTATCCAGCAGATCATTGGCCTGCTTGATGTCCAGCGTGGCCCACTTGGTCCGCCACTCGGGCCCGGGGCTCTGCGGCGCGTCCTCGGTTGGGACAACCGAGCCGGGTGTGCCCACGCCCAACCAGAACGTCTCATTGAGCTGGTCGCGATCGATGCCCAGCGCAAGCGCATGCCGGAAGTCGCGGTTGCGCAGCCACTTGGCGATCTCAGGATCCGCGTCAAAGCTCTGGTTGAAGTGGAACGCCGCGTCTGCCCCGTTGAGCGCCGGGTCTAGCCGGACCGTGTAGTTGCCCTTCTGCTGGTTCTCCAGGAAGATCGGTAGCTTCCCAAGGTCTGTGTGCCGCTCCTGCCAATCGAACTCGCCGGCGATCGCCCTGAGGTTGAGGACCTCCAGGTTCTCCGCGAGCGTCATCTGGATCTTGTCGATGTACGGGAGCTGATTCCCAGAGGGGTCCACCGCGTAGTAGTAAGGATTACGCTCCAGCACCCACGTGGGGGTGTTGATGGGGGTGACCGTGCGCCACGGCCCCAGAGTGGGCAGCTCGGTATTCAACCGCCAGTTGATCTTGAACCGGAACAGGCTCACCCAGTTGTCGAACTTCCCATCCAGCGCCATCTTGTCCAGCTCTGCCTGGGGCACGTACTTGGGGTGGAACTTCTTGAGATAGTGGGCCGGCGCGTACGTGCCCCCCATGATGTCGCCGCGGGTGGCCTGGCTGGCGCCGAGCTGGGTGTTGCCACCGCCGAGCACCTCAAGAAACAACGGGTACGGCTCTGGGAACTTGAAGCGCACCGTGGTCTCGTCGACCTTCTCCATGGTGCCCGGTTTCCCGTTGACGGCGAACTCCGCGGTGGGCGTGGGCGTGAGGTCCTTGTTCTGGTAGATGTCGTTGAACCAGAACATGAAATCGTCCGCGGTGAACGGCGCACCGTCTGCCCACTTGTGGCCCTTGCGGAGTGAAAACGTGAACGTCCGCCCGCCGTCCGTCACCTCCCAGCTCTTGGCCAGGCACGGCCGCAGCTTGGTGCCCGTGTAGTCCCAGAACACCACCTTGTCGGTGGAGACGATCCGGTTGCCATTCTCGCCGTCTGCCGGGCCGGTGAAGCCGCGCCGCCAGGTCCCGCCGTACTTGCCGATCTCCTGGAGCGGCTTGACCACCATGGGCTCCAGCGGCACCCGCTGATCCACGGCCGGCAGCTTGCCGGCCTTCACCAGATCCGCGAGCATCGGCGCTTCCGCCAGCTTGTCCGGGCGCTTGGCCTCGGGGAGAACCTCCGGCCCCTCAAGCTTGCCGATGAGCTGCTTGCCAATCTTGGGCGGCTCAGCCTTCGCAGCGGCCGCGGGGGCGGGCTGCGCTGGCGCGGCAGCCGCGGGAGCCGGCTGCGCGGGCGCGGCGGCGGGAGCGCTCGTGGCGGGCGCGGCGGCAGCCGCCGGCTTGGGCGCCTCGGTGGGCCTGGCCTCCGTCTTCGTCGCCGGCGCCTGGGGGCTGCACGCCGCCAGGAGATGCACGCTCGCCGCGCTTAGGAACACGCCGCCGCTCATGCGCACAAGTGCGCGCCGCGAGAACCGCCTCCGTACGACCATCCCAGCCTCCTCTTCGAGAACCAGCTCGACCCTGGCGGCCAGTATACGCGGGGCCCAGAAATCGTGCGTGGAGGGTCCGCCGATCCCAGAGGACGATGCGGCCGGGCGGCTGAAGCAGAGGGCCCCCGCGGCGTCCGGCTGCTACAAGAAAACAGGGACGCCGCGGCGTCCCCATCAGGCCGGTCTGGTCGGGGTGAGAGGACTTGAACCTCCGGCCTCTTCGTCCCGAACGAAGCGCGCTACCAGGCTGCGCTACACCCCGGTCGCTGAGCGACCCACGCAGTATACCAGACCTTCAGAACGCCGCCCGAGTCCCGTCCAGGCGTCGCTATACTCTCGGTCACAACGCTCACGGAGGGCCGGCCATGGCTGTCGCGACCACCGACCCCAGTAACCGGAACGGGCGCGCGCGGCAGAGCCTGTACGCCGACGACCGGGAGGTCTGGACCCTGCTCCGCCGCGACCGGCGGCGCCACAACGAGACACTCAACTTCATTGCCAGCGAGAACTACGCCTCGCCGGCCGTCCTGGAGGCGCTGGCCTCCCACCTGAACGCCAAGTACGCGGAGGGTTACCCGCGTGGGCGCTACTACCAGGGCACCGGCATCGTGGACGACATCGAGACGCTGGCCATCGAGCGCGCGAAGACACTGTTCGCCGCCGAGCACGCCAACGTCCAGCCGCACTCCGGCAGCACAGCGAACATGGCGGTCTATTACGCTCTCCTGGAGCTTGGCGACACCGTATTGGGCATGGACCTCAGCCACGGCGGCCACCTCACCCACGGCAGCCCGGTCAGCTTCTCCGGCAAGCAGTTCAAGTTCGTCTCTTACCAGGTGGATCCGACCACCGAGCGGATCGACTACGACCGGGTGGCCGCGCTGGCGCGCGAGCACCGGCCGAAGATGATCGTGGCCGGGGCGTCAGCTTACTCGAGAACGATCGACTTCGCCGCCTTCCGTCGGATCGCGGACGAGGTGGGCGCGTTGTTCATGGCGGACATGGCCCACATAGCCGGCCTGGTGGCGGCCGGAGCGCACCCCAGCCCGGTGCCCCATGCGGATGTGGTGACCACCACCACCCACAAGTCGCTCCGCGGCCCGCGGGGCGGGCTCATCCTCAGCCGCGCTCAGCACGGACGGGCGATCGATCGGGCGATCTTCCCGATGCTCCAGGGCGGTCCGATCCTGGGCGCCGTGGCCGCGCGGGCGGTCTGCTTCCACGAGGCCATGCAGCCGTCGTTCACGGCGTACGCCAAGCAGATCGTGAAGAACGCCGCCGCGCTGTCAGATGGCCTGCAGAAGGGCGGCCTCAAGCTGGTCTCCGGCGGGACGGACAACCACCTGATGGTGGTGAAGACGCTTGACCAGGGCTACTCTGGAGCAAAGCTGGCCGCCGCGCTGGAGCGGGCGGGGATCATCTCCAGCTACTCGACGATCCCCGGCGAGACGCGCTCACCGCGGCAGACCAGCGGCGTCCGCCTTGGCACCCCCGCGCTCACCACCCGCGGCGCGGACGAGCGGCTGATGCGCCGCGTTGCCCAGCTCATCGTCTCAGTGGCAGAGTCCGTGGACAACGAGCAGCACCTGGAGGAGGTCCGCCAGGAGACCCGCGCGATCGCCGCGACACTCGAGACCGTGTAGAAATCCCGCCATCAGAGTCCGTCTACCGATTGCGGCGGTCGTGCCGCGAAGCCCGCGACGCGTGGCACAATGCAACCATGCATCGCACCACCATTGTCGCCCCGGAAGAGCTCATCGATCGGCTACGGGATCAGGCGGAGAGCCGCGGCGTCTCGCTCGCCACGGTGATTCGCGAGGCGCTGGAAGCGAAGGCAGCGGCGTTTCGGCCTAAGCCGCTGTCCGTGGGCATGTTCGATTCCGGTCACACGGACAGGAGCGTGCTTTCCGCGGACACGCCGCTCGATCACCCGGCGTGGCGCTCGTCCTAGACACCGGTCCGATCTTCGCGGCGCTCGACGTTCGTGACGCGCACCACGCCGCATGCCGCAGGCTGATTCTCGAGACGGCGGAGTCACTGGTCATCCCAGCCCCTGTGCTCCCAGAGGTGGACTACTGGCTATCGAAGCGAGTGCACGCTCACGCGTTCTCGAGTCTGCTGCATGACATCCGGCGCGGCGCATTTCGAGTCGAAGCGCTGGTCGACGGGGACTACGCGCGCGTCCAGCGGATGGTTGAGGACTACGCCGACCTGGGGATAGGCTTCGTTGATGCCTCGGGCGTCAGCATTGCCGAGAGGCTGGGGGGCCCAAGCTCGCGACGCTGGATCGGCGGCACTTCAGCGTGGTCCGCCCACGCCACGTAACCGCGCTGCACCTGCTGCCGGACTGACATGAGGCCGCGTCACCGCTCGCCCGGACGCAAAGCGCTCCAATACAGGTGCACGGACCAGCCGGCAGAGGTGCGCCGACGGTTCAGCCCTGGCGGTTGTGCCCCAATACGCTGGCGAGGTCGCCGGCCAGCATGCTGGCCACGTGAAGCCTGAGCCCAGGGAACTGGTCGCTCTCGATCACGCCGTCCGCGTCCGGCGACACGGGCGCGTACTGCCCATCCGTCAGCCTGAACCAGTCGATGGCGCCGTCCAGCACGCGCCAGACCACGTACTCGCGCACGCCGTTGCGGCGGTACGCCTCTTTCTTCTCGTGCAGGTCGTACGCAACGGAGCTTGCCGCGATCTCCACCACAAGCTGCGGTGCGCCCTCCAGGTAGCCGTCCGCGGTCAGCCGCGGGCCGCCGGGCGCGCGGCGCCACAGGAACGCGTCCGGCTGGACCTCATTTCGATCGTCCAGGATCACGGTGGCGTTGTCGGCCAGATGCGCATCCCGCGCACCGGCCACGTACTGGGCCAGCCATCCGATGACGAACCCGTGGGGCTCCCCATGTCGATCGACACGAACCGGTGATGCCAAGTACACGACCCCCTCAACAAGCTCGGCCTTCCTGATGTCCGGTCGGGCGCTGTAGCGGCGGTGGAACTCGGCCTGGCTCAGGTGGTCGCCAGACTCCAGGGAGGCGGGACTCTCGATGCGTGCTACCACGGCCGCGTCTCCAGCGGGCGTTGCGTTGCCTCGATGCTAACCAGGTCGGCCGTCACTCTACGGCTCCTCGGCGACCACGCCCAGCACGTCGCTCACGGCGATCATCGCGTCCGGAAAGGTCAGCGGGCTCAGGGTCTCGCCCCGCTGGTAGATCCGTGTGCTGCCGTAGCCCGATGCGCCGGGCTCCGTGTACGCCAGGACCGCCCCGCGGTTCAGATCCACGATCCACAGCTCCGGGATGCCGCTGGCCGCATACAGCGGCGCCTTCACGCCACGGTCGATGCCAACAGAAGTGTCCGCGACCTCCACGAGCAGGAGCACATCGGCGGCCGTGGGCAAAGCGTCCGCGTAGCGGCCGGGTCGCGCGATCAGAATTGCTACGTCTGGCTGGGGCTCGTCCCGCGACCCAAGCTGGACCGGGTTCTGGACGCTGACGATCACGCGCCTGCCGAGCTGCTCGTGGAACTGAGCGCTCAGCTCGTTGACGGACGATGCGTGGCGCGACCCGACCGGACTCATCCGCAGAATCTCCCCCCTGATCAGCTCTACCCGATCGTCCTCCGCCAGGATCCCAGCCTCGGTCATGCGGTGATAGTCCGCCGTGGTGAACTGGTATCGGTCCAGATCGATGGCCATCTGGTCCTCCTGGTGCGGCCCGCTGCAGCGGCGCGCCCGCTCCAGGGGAATTCTACGAGGCACGGGCATCGATCCTGCCGTCCGTTGCGCCAGGGGGCGGCACCCGCTATGCTGCCACGCCCGCCGGCCTCGGCGGACGTGGACCAACGTGTTGGGGAGGGAAGCATGGCCGCGCGATGCAATGCCGCTGGGCGTGTCACACGGGGGACGTTCTTGAAAACCGCCGCCGGGGTAGCGGGCGCGATCGGTGGACTCACGGCGATCGGGCCGCGAGACCTGGGAACTCTGACGCATGGGGAGCTCGGACTAGACATGGCATCAACGGCGAACGCGGCCGGCAAGCCGCTGGTGGTCTATTTTGGGACCGGCGCGCGTGGCGCCGGCATCCACACCTTTGACCTGGACCCGGAGACCGGCAAGCTCACCCAGCGGGCGGACGTGACGCCCGTGGCCGCGCCCGGCTGGATAGACCTGGACCGCTCGCAGAAGTTCCTCTATGCCAGCATCGCTGGGAGCAAGGTGGCCAGCTTTGCGATAGACACCGCCAGCGGCGCGCTCTCCCCGCTGAACGAGCAGGTAAACGGCACGGCCGGGGCGCCCCACCTGAGCATCCACGGCACCGGCCGATGGGTGGTCACCGCCAGCTACGGCGGCGGCACCGTCTCGTTGTTTCCCGTGGGCACGGATGGCCGGCTGGGCGAGTTGAAGCACGTGGTGGTGCACGCGGGTGAGCCCGGCCCGCACCCAGACCAGCCGCAGCCGCGCGCCCACCAGTGCCCGTTTGATCTCTCCGGCCGCTGGGTGGCGGTCCCAGACCTGGGGCTGGATCGGGTCTACGTGTACAGCGTGGACACCACCGGCGGCTCGCTGGTGCCCAACGATCCGTGGTTCATCCAGTTTGCGCGTGGCCGCGGGCCGCGGCACATCGCCTTTCACCCAAACGGCAAGCTGGCGTACCTGATCAACGAGCTCAGCTCTGAGATGACCGCGCTGAGCTGGGACAGCGACAGCGGTGTGTTCCGCGAGCTCCAGACATTATCCACGCTCCCAGACGGCTGGAGCGGCCGCAAGTGGTCCGCCCAGGTGATCGTGCACCCGAACGGCCGGTTCGTCTACGGCTCTAACCGTGGTTCCGGCGGCGATTCGGATGACATCGCGATCTTTCGGATCGACGAGGCCAGCGGCCTGATGACGCCGGCCGGCCACGCCGGCACGCTTGGCCGCGTGCCGCGCAACTTCGTCATCGACCCATCTGGCCGCTTCCTCATCTGTGCGCACCAGGACAGCGACAACGTGGTGGTGTTCGCGGTGGACGGCGAGACAGGCGCGCTGACGCCCACGGGGCACAGCATAGAGGTGGTCAACGCCATCTGCACGCAGTTCGCGCCAATCGTGGGCTGACCCGCCAGCGGCCACGCATATTGGGGTCCGCACCCCGCCGCCGGGCTACACTTGGACGGCGCCAGACACGGGTGACGCGCCGTGACCGCTGCCCGTTGACCTGGCCGTCCGCCCCAGGCCGCGCTGATGCCGGCCGTCCTATCACGTGGTGGGGATCTGCTGATGACCCGACGATCCTGCTTACTCGTCACGGCCGTGCTGCTTTTAGCGCTCACGGGCGCCTGCAGCGCGGTGCCAAACCTGAGCCCGGCCAGGGCGCCCAAGACGGTGCGGTTCATGGCCGGCTACAAGCCCCAGGCCAACCTCCCCTTTGTGGGCGTGTACCTGGCGGAGTCCCAGGGCTACTTCAAGGAGCAGGGCCTCACGGCAGAGATCACCCACTCCACCGGCCAGGGGGAGCACCTGAAGCTGGTGCTCCAGGGATCGCTGGACGTGATCACGGCAGACGCCGACTCCGTGCTGGCCCGCCGCGCGGAGGGGCTGCCGGTGGTGGCCTTTGCCCTGCTGGGCCAGCGCGGCCAGCGGGCCTTTGCCGTCCCCGCCGCCTCCGAGATCAAGACGCCAAAGGACTTCGAGGGTAAGACCGTTGGCTTCAAAGTCTTCCAGACGCCGGACTACCTGGCCATGCTGGCCGCCGCGGGGGTGGACCGCTCCAGGATCACCGAGGTGCCGGTGGGGTTCGATCCGCGGCTGCTGGCGGCCGGCAAGGTGGACGTGTACCCGGTGTTCGAGTCCAACGAGCCGGACACGCTGGAGCGGCTGGGCTTCCCGGTCCGCCTGATCAAGCCGGGCGACTACGGCGTGCCGGGCCTGGGCCTGACCTACATGACCCGTCAGGACCTGGTGGAGAAAGACCCGGACCTGCTGGAGCGCTTCCTCAAGGCCACCCTGCGCGGCATCCAGTACGCCCGCCAGAACCCGGAGGCCGCCATGGACGTGGTGATGAAGTGGGCGCCGCAGGAGGATCGGGCCCACCAGCTTGCCATGCTCAAGGTGGAGATGGAGATGTCTGAGGGACCCGTGGCAAAGGCGGAGGGGCTGGGCGCCATGAACCGCGAGCAGTGGCAAGCGTTCCACGATTCGCTCCTGGCCTTTGGCGGGCTCAAGAGCCAGGTGGACGTGGGCAGCGCCTACACGGACCGAATTGTCCGGGCGGTCTACCGTGGTGGCGAGCTCATCTGGCCGTAGGTCGGGGAGTCCACGGGAGACGTGTTCGGGAGATAGCGGTGAGGGGACACGCCCTGGACGAGGCGCGGCGCGATAGCGCGGAGCCGGCTGGTGGGCCCCCGGCCATTGCCGCCGTGGGGCTGCACCATCGCTACGCCACGCGCAGCGGAACGGTGGTGGCGCTGGACCCCCTGGACGTGGAGGTCCGCGCCGGCGAGCTGGTGGCCATCCTGGGACCAAGCGGCTGCGGCAAGTCCACCCTGCTGCGGGCGCTGGCCGGGCTGCTCCAACCCACGAGCGGCCGCGCCGAGCTGCTGGGCGGGCCGCCGAGCGCGCAGCATGCCCGCCAGGGTATTGGCTGGCTGGCGCAGGATGACGGGCTGCTGCCCTGGCTGACGGTGGCGGCGAACGTGGGGCTGCCGTTCCGCCTAGCCGGGCGGCGCGGCGCGGATGAGGAGAGACAGGCCGCGACCGCCGTGGCGGAGATGCTGGCCCGGGTGGGGCTGGTGGACAGCGCCGCGCGCTTCCCCCACGAGCTCTCCGGCGGCATGCGCCAGAGGGCCGCGCTGGCCCGCGCGCTGGTGGCCAGACCGCCCTTCCTCTTCCTGGACGAGCCGTTTGCCCACCTGGATGAGCTCACCCGCGAGCGGCTGGGCGATCTGCTGGTGGAGCTACGGCACGCCTACCGGCCTACCACCGTGCTGGTGACCCACAGCGTGAGCGAGGCCACCCGGCTGGCCGATCGAGCGCTGGTGTTCTCCGCCCGGCCGGGCCGCCTCCTGGCGGACGTGGCGATCCCGCTGGAGCACCCGCGCCGGGAGGACCACCCGGAGTACGGCGTGCGGCTGCATCGGCTCAAGCTGGTGCTGGTAGAGGGCAGCGATCCCGCACCTGGCGGGCCGGGCTGATGCGCGCGCTGCCCACCGCGCTACTGCTGGCCGCCATTGCCCTGGGCTGGGAGGTCGCCGTGCGGGTGCAGGGCGTGCAGGCGTACATCCTGCCCGCGCCGTCCGCCGTGCTGGCGCGTTGGCTCACGGACCCCGGGTTCTTCGCCGCGGAGGGCGGCGTCTCGCTGGTCACGGCGCTGGCCGGACTGGCGCTGGGCGGCGGGCTGGCCATGCTGGCCAGCTTCCCCATGGCCCAGTACGCCTGGCTGGAGCGGGCGCTGCTGCCGCTGGCGGTGGTGGCCAAGGTCACGCCCGTGGTGGTCATCGCGCCGCTGTTCGTGCTCTGGTTCGGCTTCGGCGCGGCGCCGCGGATCCTGATCGCCGCGCTGCTGGCGTTCTTCCCGGTCCTGGTGGGGGCGGTCTCTGGCCTGCGCGCCGTGCCGGCCACGGCCAGCGACGTGCTGACCGTGCTCAACGCGTCAACGTACCAGCGGGCCGTGCTGCTGCGGCTGCCGTCCGCGCTGCCGCAGCTCTTCGCGGCCGTGAAAGTGTCCGCCACACTCGCGCTACTGGGCGCGGTGATCGCGGAGTGGGTGGGCGGCGACCGCGGGCTGGGCCGCGCGATCCTGCTGGCAAACTCAAACCTGGACGTGACCACCGCGCTCGCCGGTGTGCTGACGCTGGCGATCATCGGCCTGGCGCTGATCGGCGGGCTGACGCTGCTGGAGCGCCGCCTGGTCTTCTGGGACCGCCGCTAAACGGCGGCGAGCCGCGACGCCTCGTCGAACGCGGGCAGTACGCGTCCACGCTCCTTTCCCTCTGGGAGAGCTTGGGTGAGGGATTTCCCGCACTGGGGTGCACCCCCCCGCCTGGGACGGCATGTGTTGTTCTTGAATGACGGTAGCGTGACAAAACAGCCAAACATGCCAAAAGCGCTCGCGGGGGCGTTGGTGCCCAGCCAGGTGCACTTGACGTCGCCGTCGCGTTCTTGCGATCTAGTTGCGCACAGACATCCGCCACGGGTGGTGGCAAATGTGTGTTTGGTGACAAAAATCCACGGTGGGCTCGGTGAGGGGGGTGGGAGTCGGCCGTTCTCTTCACTACTCGGCTTGCCACTCGGTCGCCGCTCCTTTGATAGCTCTATGCCACGGCGACCGTCGACAGGTCACACCAGGGGGGCTGCAGCCGGGGCTGAGCGTCCGGCGGGAGGCGGTCGTCCGCGGTGGAGCCTACGGTGGCGCCGGCGGCGGGGTGTGGCCACCGGACGCCCATGCCGCTGGCGCGACTGATGGCTAGAAACAATGCTGACTGAAACCATGTTGATGGAGAGGTGCGGCGATGGCGTGGCCGGCGTCGCGGTCACCCCTGCGCTGTCTGGTGGCCGTTCCCTGAGGGCGCGGACGACGAGCGATCCCGGGTGAGCGCTGTTTTGGCCGGGGCCAGCGAGACGCTGGCGGTCCCAGGTGACGGTGTTTGGGCGGCGGCTGGGGTGGCGAGCTGAGAGAGGCACCCACAAGGGGTGCCGCTACTGGCGTGCTAGTCCGCAGCTATCGCATTGGGGCGCGGACCTCTACGAGACGCGGTTGGGCGCTGGCGCTATTCCGTGGGCGGCCTACCCGGCATGCGCTTGATCGCGCTATATGCGGGTGCCAAGCGACGGTCAGAACCCGACGGACCGAACGAACACCTCAACCTTTGACACCCGCTGGTCTCCATCCAGCGCGATGAGCGCGACCACGTCTCCCTGGCAGAACCAGGCGGCATCGGGCTGCCAGATCTGAGCGACGACCCGATGCTCAGCGGGATCGTAGCTCGTGGTCAACCGACCGGCCGTGACGCCACCGCTGGTCACCCTCGCGGGGTAGTCCTGTCGGATCCCATCGAAGAGGCCGAGCACGTCGCGGACGGGCATGCCGACATCGAGACGCTCTTCAACGAGCAGTTTGAACTGCATCGCACGCGGTTGCCGACAGCCTGGATCGATTACGTACACGAGGTCGAGAACGGCCAGCATCCCGAAGGTGATCGAGGCCAGGACCACCAGCGTGAGCGCCGCCGAGGCGGCTTTGACGAGCGTTGCGGCGGCAGAGCGCAAGCGTCCGATTGCACGCCCGTGCCGGTCCGTCCTCTCACTCATCACACGCGTGGGTGACCGCTCCCTCGTCGGACTGGTACGCGATCTGGAAGCTCAGGGCGTCAGAGCGCCGTGGCCAGAGTCGGTCGCACTCCGCCACCGTCACGACGATCTGCTCCGGCGACGTCCACTCGAGGCGGACCACCTCGTCATCGTACGGGTACCGTCCGTACTCGAAGATCTGGACGATTCTGCCGCGGGCGCCCCGATTCGCGGTGTCCTCGAGGATCGCCCAGGCGCTGCCTTCGCTGGCGTTGCCTGGGAAACAGGCCTTACCCCAGAGGTGGAGCGCGTAGCGGAGATCAGGCGAAAGGACGGTGCGCGTGTGCACGTCTTCACAGGTGAGACGGTACATGCCGTAGAGCCCGGTTGCGGACGCCAGGAGAAACCCCGCCAGCAGTACCGACGGGCGATCATACCAGCGATCCCACTTCCGCTTCGCGGTCACCCCACTCGGCGATCTTGCCAACCGCGATTCCCGGCGTCGCTCATCGAATCGGCTATCCAGCGCGTCGGCATCGGCCACTACGGAAACATCAAGGCGACAAATGGCCACAACGCCGCGCAGAACATCACCTCACTCGTCTGCGCCACGAGCCGCAGCCAAGACTCAGTGCCCCTTGGAGCAATCACGCCGCTGAAGAAAAAGACCAGCGCTCCGAAGCATCCGAGTATCAGGTACGAGCCGATCGCCTTTCTAATGCATCCCATGTGCTTCCCGTGCGCTGAGACAACCAGGAAGCACAGTGCCAACACCAGCGGCAATATGCCGAGAACGTAGGAGCCTACGTCAATCAGTCTATTGATCATCGATCAACCACGGTGAGCGCTGACGTCCCAACCTGAACCCTGACTTTGGTGTTCGGTCGACTGTGGTAGCTCTCTGCTTCTCACCATCGACGTACGTCCGGTCCGTGCCGTTGAATGAGATGAACGTCCTCTCGTGATGATGAGGTCGGACTAATCCAGGCTTTCCAGAAACCACGCTCTCTGTCCAGTCCTCCCACAGCGGAAGGGTCATGGTGAGTACGACGATGCCAAGCGGCACGGGCAGGCCGGGGTTTACGTCGTACAGATAGCTGGTCACCGGAGCGACGACTGCGGTGCGGATGCGCTTGTCCCCCGGAGCGTAGGCGTGCGTCTCGCCGCCGGCTGAGCCCTACGCGCAGACCAGCGACACACGCACCTGTAACTCGGTGGCGCGATCGTCTTGATCGCATTCCGTGTCGACGTACACGTCCCTAACGCAGAACCCATTCTGATCGGCGTGTGGAATTGCAATGCCCAGAAGCTTACCCTTGTCGTCCACGTCGTATCTCAGGCTGCAGCAGATCTCGTAGCCATCAAGGCTGAGCCTGCGGTGCGTCTCCGCAGCCTCCTTCACTGCCAAGAGAACCTCATCGCGACTTGACTAAACGCGGACTCTCTCATCCAGATAGCGTTTCAAAGACTCGGCGTTGGCGGAGAATGGCCCAGTCCCGTACAGAACCACGAGAAATGACCGTACGTGTCCAGCGTCAGCCGCCAACAGGATCACCACCGCTACGGCGCCGATCGTAGCCGTTCTGATGAAGCGCTTCAGCATGGGTCAGTTGCAGCCGATTGGTAATTACTCACCTACCCACATCCGGGCGGCGTCACAGACATGACACGAACTTGACGGAAGTGCACCGCTCGACGACCTGATTCGCTACCCTGGCGGCATGGATGATCGGGCCGCACTGCTCGCGCTCCCCAAAGAACAGCTCGTCGATATCATCCTCGTCCAGCGCGAGACCATCGCCGAGGCTCGGCGGCACTCGTCGTCCAGCTCTCCGCTCGCGTCGCTGAGGCTCGAGGCCAGGATCGACGAGCTCACCCGTCCGCCCACCACTCCCGACAACTCTAGCCTCCCACCATCGGCTGCTTTCAAGCCCAACCGCGCGGAGCGCCGAGCCCGCAAGCACGGACCCAAGCGCGGTCACCAGGGCCACTCGCGCCTGCGCCAACCGCCAGACGTTGTGGTCCGCTGCCACGCTACCACGTGCCGTGGCTGTGGTCACGCGCTCGATGCCACGGGCCAGCGGCGGGTGCGTCGCAGCCAGGTGATCGACGTGATTCCGGCCGCGCGCGGTGGTCGTGGAGTCCTGGGTCTACCAGGCATGCTGCACTGAGTGCGGCCTGGTCACGGTGGCGGAGCATCCCGCGGGTCTGGAGTCGACGCGGACGTTCGGTCCGGGAACCGAAACCGCGATTGCCTATCTGCACGAGCGCCACCACGTCTCGTTCGAGCGCCTGGTGGAGCTATGCCGGGATCTGTTCGGGATCCAGCTCAGCGAGGGGGCGGTGGCCAACGTGCTGCAGCGGCTCGGCGAGCGAGGTGAGACCCGCTACCAGGAGATCAGAGAGGCAGTGCGGGCGAGTCCGGTGATCGGCTCGGATGAGACGGGTGCCCGGGTGGCTGGCCGCACCTGGTGGCACTGGAACTTCCAAACTCCAACCGCCAGCTACCACGTCATCGCGCGGACGCGGAGTGGATCGGTCATTAATGATTTCCTGGACGGTGCGGTACCAGACGTATGGCAATCGGATGCCTACGCGCCGCAGCTGCGAGCACCGGCCAAGGCCGGGCAGTTGTGCCTGGCACATCAGTTGCGGGAACTGACGCGAGCCGCGGAGCTTGAGCCGACGCGGCGTGGTGGGCGCAGGAGTTGCGGCACGTGTTCGGGCGCGGGATGCGGCTGCACGCTGAGCGTGGCGAGATCAGTGCGGAGAGCTTCCAACGACGGAGGGTCCGGATTGTCAACGCCGCGGAGCGGTTGATCAAAGGGCCACCGCTGGGCAAGGGCATGGCCCGGCGACTGCAGCAACGCTACCAGCGGTTGTGGTCCGAGCCTCTTGTGTTCTTGGAGCGTGACGGGGTAGAGCCGACCAACAATGCCTCCGAGCGTGACTTGCGCAACAGCGTGATCCACCGCAAAGTGACCGGTGGGTACCGGTCAGAATGGGGCAGCCAGACCTCCGCGATTCTCACCAGCGTCCTGCAGACCGCGCGCAAACAGGGCCACAATCTCTACGCCGCGATCCGCATGCTCTCCGGCCCTCGCCACTGGCCGCTGCATACGCCAGCTGAGTAGTTACGCCGATTGTACATATGGGAGTGCGCCGACACTCTACGTTGCAGTCGGAGCAGTGCGAGGCGACGGCGTACTGAGTCATGCGCCCGACGATCCCGGCCGATCCAGACCAGCGGTGGCGGCGGCAGTGACGATCACGCACATCACACCCGTGGTTGATGGTCGCGACCGTCCTCGACGGCTCCCGTCCCGTCTCTTGGTTACTTTCCTTATCAAGGCAGAACCGGAGAGACGCTGGCGGGCGTCAAGGTGGTCTCCGTCACTCACCTGCGTAACTACTCACCTACCCACGTCCGGGGCGGCGTCACAGACGTGACACGAACTTGACGGAAGTGCACCGCTCGACGGCTTGATTCGCTGCGCTGGCGGCATGGATGATCGTGCCGCACTGCTCGCGCTGCCCAAAGAACAACTCGTCGATATCATCCTCGCCCAGCGCGAAACCATCGCCAGGCTTGAGGCACTCGTCGTCCAGCTTACTGCTCGCGTTTCCGAGCTCGAAGCCAAGATCGACGAGGCTCACCCGTCCCCCCACCACACCCGATAACTCCAGCTTGCCCCCATCCGCCGCCTTCAAGCCCAACCGCGCGGAGCGCCGCGCCCGCAAGCACGGACCCAAGCGTGGTCACCAGGGCCACTCGCGCCTGCGCCAACCGCCAGACCTGGTGGTCCAGTGCCATGTGGCGGCGTGTCGCGGTTGCGGTCACGCACTCGATGCCACGGGCCAGCGGCGCGCGCCGCAGCCAGGTGATCGATGTGGTGCCGGCGCGTGCGGTGGTCGTGGAGTCCGGGGCCTACCAGGCATGCTGCACCGAGTGCGGCCTGGTCACGGTAGCGGAGCATCCCGCGGGTCTGGAGTCCACACGCACGTTCGGTCCGGAGCTTGAAACCGTGATTGCCTATCTGCACGAACGCCACCACGTCTCCTTCGAACGGCTGGTGGAGCTGTGCAAGGATCTGTTCGGGGTGCAGCTCAGCGAGGGAGCGGTCTCCAACGTGCTCCAACGACTCGGGGATCGTGGCCAGACGCGCTACCGGGAGATCAAGGAGGCGGTGCGGGCGAGTCCGGTGATCGGCTCGGATGAGACGGGCGCCCGGGGTGGCGGGCCGTAACCGCTGGCACTGGAGCTTCCAGACCAAGACGGCCAGCTACCACATCATCGCGCGGAATCGACAGAGTGGATCGGTCATTGAGGAGTTTCTGAATGGCGCGGTGCCGGAGGTCTGGCAATCGGATGCGTACGCACCGCAGCTGCGAGCACCGGCCAAGACCGGGCAGTTGTGCCTGGCACATCAGTGGCGGGAACTGACGCGAGCCGCGGAGCTTGAGCCGGACGCGGCGTGGTGGGCGCAGGAGTTGCGGCACCTGTTCGGGCGTGGGATGCGGCTGCATGCTGAGCGTGGCGAGATCAGTGCGGAGAGCTTCCAACGACGGAGGGTCCGGATCATCAACGCCGCGGAGCGGTCGATCAAAGGACCGCCGCTCGGCAAGGGCATGGCCGGGCGACTCCAACAACACTACCAGCGGCTGTGGTCCGAGTTGTTCGTCTTCCTGGAGCGTGACGGGGTAGAGCCGACCAACAATGCATCCGAGCGTGACTTGCGCAACAGCGTGATCCACCGCTGTCAATTTGCACCTCATGTAGGTTCTCCCGCACTTCTTGTGACGCGGAGGCGAGTCCGTCCTGATCGGAGCGGCCGATCTCGCGCGTGGAGTCTGTCGGCCAGGATGTGTGACGCGCTCGTGATGTGCCGTGACGGATTCGTGATCCGCAGCGGCAGAGGCTGTGCAGGCGACCGCTTCGTGCGCGAGGTGCCGGCCATGCCTGACCTGGTCCCGATGGTGTTGATTCGGTGTATCCGCCTGGTCGACGAGCAGGTGCTGCTCGACGCCGAAGGCAGCGCCTCCACGGCGAATTGCCCGAGTTGCGGAACCGTGAGTGCTCGCGTGCACGGCCGCTATCAGCGTCGGCCGGCCGATCTGCCCTGGCGCGGCCGGGTCCGTCCAGTTGCTCTTGACCGCGCGCCGCTTCCGCTGTGAGGCCGTGGCGTGCGCGCGCAAGACGTTCGCCGAACGCTTCGACGGCCTGGTTGCGCAACACGCCCGCCGCACCGTGGGCGCCACCCAGACCCTGGTCGAGTTGGCCGCGATGCTGGGCGGAGAGGCCGGGGCGCGGCTGGCCGCGACGGTCGGCTTGCCGGCCAGCGCGGATACCCTGTTGCGCAGCCTCAAGCGCGAGCCGCGTGTCTGCCCCACCCCGCGGGTGTTGGGCGTCGACGATTTCGCGTTTCGGCGCGGTCATCACTACGGGACGATTCTGATCGATCTGGAAACCCACCACCCGGCCGACCTGTTGGCTGACCGTTTGGCGGACACGCTGGCGAAGTGGTTACGCGAGCATCCCGGGGTCGAGGTCATCGCCAGCGACCGCTCCGGGGCGTACGCTGAAGGCGCCCGGGCCGGGGCACCGAGGCGATCCAGGTGGCCGATCGCTTCCACCTGCTCATGAACGCGACCGGGGCGTTCGACGAAGTGTTGCGGAGCCACCGTCGCCGCGTGGAGTACACCGCGTCACCGACCCACCCGCGCGCCGTTGAGCCCGCGGTCCCGAGCCCGGCGGCCTACCCATCAAGTAAGACGGCAAGCAAAGCGGCGCAGCGGCAACTGGAGCGCCAGGCCTGTCGGAGCGCCCGCTGGGAAGAGGTGCACCGCCGCGGCGCCGCGGGCCAGAGCATCCAGCACATCGCCCGAGCCCTGGGGATGAACCGTCAAACCGTCCGCAACTTGCTGGCCGCGCCGCTTCCGCCAGCGCCAGCGCCACGGCCGCGCCCGGGCGGGCTGCAATCACCCACGCTGCAACCGTTCGTGAGCTACCTGCAGGACCGCTGGCAAGCCGGCCGCCAGAATGTCCGACAGGTCCAGCAGCTCTGTCGCGAGATCACCGCCCAGGGGTACCAGGGTAGCTATTCGTTGCTGGAACAGTCACTGTTCCCCTGGCGACCACCTCGCTCCGCACGCTCGGGAGCGAAACGCCGATCGGTGAGTGTGCGCTCGTTGTGCCGACGGCCCCGCGAATCGCTGTCGGAGACCGATCGGCAGACGCTCGAACGGGCGCTGGCGGAGGTACCGAGCTTGCCCGTGGTTACCAGCTCAAGATCAGCTTCGGCACGATCATCGCGCAACGAGACGTGAGCGCATTGGAGTCGTGGGTGCAGGAAGCGCACAGCAGCGGTCTGACGCCGTTTGTGGCGTTCGCGAACGGGCTGCGGACGGACTGGGCGGCCGTGACCGCCGCGCTCACGCTCCCCTGGTCGACCGGGCCTGGCCGAAGGCCATGTGCATCGGCTGAAACTCATCAAGCGGCAGGGCTATGGCCGAGCGAAGCTCGACCTGCTCCGCCGCCGCGTCCTCGCCGGGCCAACCTACCGCCCACAACACCCAAAAACAGCGCGGGATGAGTCACCGCCGCTCCACACACCATGCCCCACTCCGAAGGGGCAGAATCGGAACATCCGTCCTTCACAGAAGGTGCGGGAGAACCTCATGTAGGCCACCCACTTGCATGTTGGTGTAGGCCACTTAGCTGAGTGCGGGCACCTCCTCGTTTTGTGTGTCGGACCCTCCTCCGATTTTGCTTGCGGCCTCGTTGCCGGTAGCTCTCGCCGCGGATCACCACCGTTTGGCAGTGATGGGTCAACCGGCCCAGCGCCGCGTTGGCCAGTAGCGGGTTGCCGAACGCCTCCGGCCACTCCGCCAGGGCTCGGTTGCTCGTCAGCAGCAGCGGCTTGCGCTCGTACCGTTCGCGAATCAGCTCATACAGATCCTCCGCCAGCTCCGTCGTCAGGGGCCGCAGCCCCACGTCATCCAGCGCCAGCACGTCCACCTGCAGCAGCCGCAGCCGCCGCCGGTACGTCCCATCCCCCCGACTGGCCTGCAGGTCTGTCAGCACCCGCGCCGCCGTACAAACCCGCTGTAGCCACGCTTGAGCGCTTCGATCACCAACCCGTTCATCAGATGGCTCTTGCCCACCCCGGGCCGGTCCCGCCAGGATGATGTTCTGCGCCCGCGCCACGAACTGCGCGGTCCCCAGCGCCTCGACCGTCCGCCGCGAGAGCGCCGCACCGCCCCGAAGTCGAACGATGCCAGCGTCTTGGCGGGATCTACGCCAGCTTCGCTGATCCGTCGATCCAGCCGCGTGTGATCCCGCCGCTCCAGCTCATCGTCCAGGAGGATCCCCAGGAACTCGGTGGGCTCCCACTGCTCGCGCGTGGCCTGCTGGGCCCGCGTCTCCAGCGTCTCGAGCATGCCCGAGAGCCGCAGCCGCCGTAGCTTGGGGAGGAGGGAATGATTCAACATCCGAGCACCTCCGAATCGAAGAACTCGCTGGCGGATCGCTCGAAGGTGTACGGCGCCGTGGGCGCAGCCTCGGTGCGCGGTGCCTCGGCCGCGCTGGCTGGGAGCGCCTCACGGTCCAGCGCCGCGTTCAGAATCTGCTTGATCCGGCGGTAGCTCATGTCACGTAATGGCGCGCCCGCGCGCACGCTGCCTCCAGCCGGGTCTTGCCCACCGTCTCCACCAGCCGGAGCACCGCCTGCACCGAGCGCAGCCGATCCAGCGGCCGTTCCGCCAGTAGCTCCTCCACCACCGCCAGGGTCGCCGGGCCGATCGTGCGGGCCAGCTCACGGCAGTACTGGGGGTGCGCTCCAGATACGCCGCCTTCTCCGTGGGTAGTCGGCCGATCGCGTTCGCCACCGCCCCGGCCGTGGGCGCGTGGGTGGGTGGCCACCAGCTCGGTACCGGCGAACAACTGCACCACTCTGGTCAGGATCCAGGCTTCCAGCCGTTGTCCGACGTAACGGTACGGCGCAGAGTAGTAGCTCCCGTCAAGGGTGACGTGGCAATCAGGATGCACGCGCACCGTCCTGATCTCGATCAGGTCGAACGGCGTCGGGGAAGCGGTGTCAGCGCCGCGCGCTCCTCCGCCTCGAAAAGGGCCAACGGCGCACGGCGGGTGGTGCCGTGATCGCGGGTGCCGCCTGCTCGCGGACCCAGCGCTGGAGCGCAGCGTTGGCGTCCCGCAGATCGGTGAACTCGTGCGCTGGCAGAAAGCTCCGCTTCACGAAGTGCACCCCGCTTTCCACCTTCCCTTTGTGCTCAGGCGTTCGCGGCCGAGTGGGGCTGATGGTGAAGCCGTAGTGCTGGGCGCAGCGGCGGTACGCTTCGCCCAGCACGGGATCGTGCAGGGTGGCTCGCAGCACGGCCGCTTTGAGGTTGTCGGGTACCACCGTGCGCGGCACCCCGCCGAACCAGGTGAACGCGCGGCGGTGGCAGGTGACCTTAGGCTTCGCCGAAGCCCGTCTGACGACGGTCCGGATCTTCTGGTCGAAGACCAGCTCCGCGTACTGGTGGCGGCTATAGCCCAGGGTCATCACGAAGACCCAGGCCGTGCGGGCCAGGCCTGACGCGGGGTCCACCAGCGTGCCGCTGCCGAAATCAACCTGGGCCTGTTCGCCCGGCCGGTGTGCACCCGGACCACGACCCGCGGTTCGGGCGGGCGCAGGCGGTGGACGAAGCGCAGCACGGTGGCGTAGCTACCGTGTAACCGTGCTCGTCGCGGAGCCGATCGTAGATGGTCATGGCCTCGACGCCGGCCGTGACCCACGCGGCGATACGCTCACGGTACGGCTCGACGAGAGAGCTGGTACGCGGAGGCGCGGGTGGCGGCCTCGAGACGGGCGACCAGCTCCGACGGTTCGGGCAGGGGCGTGGCCGATCGAGGTAGCCGGCCTCGTTGGCCAGGGTGGCGTATTTGCTGACGGTCATGCGCGCGAGGCCGAGGTCCCGGCGATGGTCCGCTGGCTGGCGCCGCTGCGCAGGTGATGGATCAGATCACGAAGCACGTGCACGTGTAGTCGCTCCACAGAAACCCTCCACGGCACACAACCGTGGAGGACGAGCCCGGGCCACCCCCGCGGGTGGCCTACACCCGGTGCTCATGGGTGGCCTAGATCACGTGCTCACGGGTGGCCTACACCCCGTGCACATGACTGGCCTACATCGGGTGCAAATCGCTGGCCTACACCCAGTGCACATGGGTGGCCTATATACCAGTGCTCAATGACACACCGCAAAGTGACCGGAGGGTATCGATCGGAGTGGGGCAGCCAGACCTCCGCGATTCTCACCAGCGTGCTGCAGACCGCGCGCAAACAAGGCCAGAATCTCTACGCCGCGATCCGAATGCTCTCCGGTCCCTCGCCACTGGTCGCTGCATACGCCAGCTGAGTAGTTACAGAGTGGCCCTGGTGGCCTCGCTTGGGTCCGTGCTTGCGGGCCCGGCGCTCGGCCCGGTTGGGTTTGAAGCCGGCCGACGGTGGCAGGCTGGAGTTACCGGGCGTGACGGGCGGTTTGGTGAGCTCGTCGATCTTCGCCTCGAGCTCAGCGACGCGAGCGGTGAGTTGGACGACGAGCGCCTCGAGCCTGGCGATGGTCTCGCGCTGGACGAGGATGATATCGACGAGCTGCTCTCTGGGCAGCGCGAGCAGTGCGGCCCGATCAGCCGTGCCGCCAGGGTAGCGAATCAGGTCGTCGAGCGGTGCACTTCCGTCAAGTTCGTGTCATGTCTGTAACGCTGCCCGTACGTGGGTAGGTGAGTAGTTGCGTTTGATGAGGGGAGGCTGGAAACGGGGAACGGCCGCTTTGGGACAGTAGCGCCCGGAAGGGCCACACGCTGAAGCGCACCACTACCGCGCCAGCCTCCTACTCTACACCCGGGAACTATCACTCCCCGCTAGCGGACAGAAATAGCAGCGGCCAGCACTTGCTCACTCCACTCGCCGCGCACTCTGCCCAACCGATGCTCAACTTCGTACGTCCCGACCACCGCAGGCGACGTCAATTCAACCACGAAATCCGCCCCGCCGCCCACGGGCACGACTGTGGTCAAGGGTACGATCAGCTCCGGGGAAGCCGAGCCGTTCCCGTAAGCTCCATCACGTACCGCCCGCCTCCCAACCATGCCCACAGTATCCGAATCCACTCGCCTTACCTGGACACCCAATACGACGGCCGCCTCACCGCTGTCACTCCAAACATCCTCCCCCAGATTACGCACTGTCACCGCGTATCGCTTACGCTCAGAAGGCTTCCACCTAAACGGCACATCGGAAATGAACAGGCCAGCCCAAGCAGCCAACCGACCCGTCTCAACACCACATCCGCGCACTGCTGCCGATGACTCGGCTATCGCCCGCAACACAACGATCCCATACGCCGAGTCCGAAATCACCACACACTCGCCGCCGACCGGCCCGGACGTCTCTCGGTACATCACCCTAGGCCCCGTCGCGGCGGGCGAGCTCAATGATAGCCAACCCCACAAATCAATGGCCCGGAAACTGGCTATGGACAGCAACACCACAACGCCCGCCAAACCGGCCAATTGCCCACGATGCCGAACCAACACCCACCCAACTACCATCAGACCCGGACCAATCCAACCGGCCAGCTTGAAGACGGCGTAATTCACATTCCCAGTCACCCCCAAGGACCATGTAGCTGCGGCGAACGAGCAACCGGCCAACACCGCCGCCGCCGCTCCCTCCAGGCGCCCTCTCATGCAAACTCTCCGTCGGCCGAGCTCGTGTCGATTCTCAGCGACATAACATGCGACACATGCTACAAGAAACAAACTCCAAGTCGGCAATAGCCAATATCCATTTGGGCTCCCATGAACAATAGTCCACCACGCGTCCCACGGGTCCGCAAGCTGTACTCCAAGTGGATTCCAACCCACCAGCGATCCACTTTGATGCACGAGAAACCTCACAACCTCGAACCGAGTCGATAAAACAACAACCACGGCACCAACTAGCACCGCCGCACCGCAGATGACTAGATCCTTCACTCGAAGGCCGACTATCGCGCAACAAGCTAAATAAAATGGCGTCGCAAGTAAGAATTCGGGATACCCAGCCGCGATCAGAAATCCCGTTGCTCCCCAAAACCATGCAGATGTTCTTTTCGCGTCTATATATCGCACCCACCAGACCGCACTAGTCACAAGTAATATGGCAAAGGCTTGGTTCACCTGTCCACCCACTCGTGCCGACACCAAGCTCATGCTTCCGATGCCTGCCAGCGACATAATTACTCGCGCAGTGATCGGCGCCTCTTTGCCAAGTATATCGATCATCAATATGAGAGCCAGCACGTACTGCAGAATGGCAATTCTGTATATCCATTGTATATCTACGCCCGATCCGATCATAGTTGGAATAAACACAGGAGCAATGGCAGATCCTCTTGTGAATCTGCAATTCTCAACTATCCCCAATACAAAACTAGCAATCTGCCGGTCGCCAATATGTTTCCCGATCCAGTCTGTGTTAAATGCCATAGCCCCGCACGCCGCATACAAGTACGGATCTCCCGGTAGCGATGCGAATACAATGCCTCGCAGTACAATTAGAACTAGAGTAACCAATAGAATGCAGACGATAATACTCCGCCATTCCGCGACTTGGTGTTGTATAGTTATCGTAGCTATAGCAGTGAACCCTGCCCCAAACAGAATGATAGTCATTACTGCTACGGAATAACTGGTCGCAGCATGCCACATGAGCGTAAACATTATGGCGAATGTCAGCCATCCAATCAGGCACCGCGCGGCTCCGATTCTCCATACGTTTGCACTAGTCCTGCCCGGAACAACCACAACGCCTGCCCCCGCGTACGCGGCAAGAAGCATTGCAAGAACGAACGGAATCGTAATTATGTCAATAAGGCTGTCCATGTTGCCTCACAGTACATCAGTCCCGGAGCCACTCGACCACGTGGGTAGACCTTTCGTCACTGCGTCAACCTTCTATTCGACTTTGCTTCTCCCACTCGTCGATCGTCCATACGCCTAACCCGCAAATCTCATCTTCCATTGCCATCGGCGTAACAATTCCATGCTTGCATTGAATCGACCACCATGAGTACACCCGTTAGCACCCACTGTTGCGCGGTGGGTCTGTGACTACGCCCGCCCGACTCGCCAGCATCGCTGCACACCACAACCTCCCCAGCCCGAGCGATTGCTCACCGAGCGCTGCATGTATCAGGAGCTCCAGAGTGCCCGAGTCACCCGATAAGCAACCAATGAAATAATGTCTGGACAGGTATAGGCGATTACTGTACGTGAACGAGTTTGGATGGACGGCAGATAGGGTGCTGGTGATGGTGGCTGGCTTGTGGTCGCGGTGATGGCGGCAGTGTTCATGGGACTCCTGTTGCATAGTGTGCTTGGAATTGGGGGGGCAGCGAGTCGAGCCACTGGAGCAGGTGGTCCAATCCGTCGGAGACGGTGACACGTGGGGTCCAACCCAGGTAGCGTTTCGCCTGAGATGGGTCAGCCACCCAGGTGGCGGTGTCCCAGGATCTGGGTGCGAGGGTCGCCCAGCGCGGCCGTTCGAGGATCGCGTAGCGTGTCTGTACATGGGCTATGAGGTCTGCGAGGCTGGTTTGGGTGCCGGAGCCGACGTTGAGGATGAGCCCAGACGTGTCCTGGAGCGTGCTTGCGCGAACGAAGGCTTCCACTACGTCCGAGACGTGGACGAAGTCACGCGCTGTCGCGGGGTCCGTGAGTGGCGGCAGGGTTTGGCGTCGTACGTGGGTGGCCAGCGTGGGCATCAGGCGAGTTGGTTTTTCATACGGCCCGTAAACAGAGTAGAGACGCAGAGTGATCGCGGTTATCCCGTGCTCGCGAGCGTACTGACGGCAGAACATGGTCGCTGCAGCTTTAGAGGCCGCGTAGGTGCTGTTCGGATCGAGGGGGTCGCATTCTTTCGGGGCGTCGGGTTTGAGGCCGTACTCGGATGATGAGCCGGCATTTACGAAGCTCTTGACATTTGCCGCGTGCGCCGCGAGGAGGACGTGCGCGGTGCCCTGGACATTCGTTTGGAGGATGGCTAGATGATCTTGTTGCGTTGGGTATGCGCCTTGTGCTGCGAGGTGAAACACGTGGTCAGGCTGGATGGACTGGAGGCAGGCGCGCAGAGCCACGAAGTTGTTGAGCTCAACGTACTGCGGGGTGAGCTTCTCCCAGATTGAGGCGAGGCGCCACGGGACGGGCGCGTCCGGACGCACTAGCACATGCGTCTGGTGCCCGTCGGCGACCAGCCGATGCACGAGGTTTGCGCCGACGAATCCGGCTCCGCCGGTAACGAACACCCGCACAGACTGTTACAGGAAGTCCGCGTAGCCGAAGGTCTCGATGTACTGCCCGCAGCGCAGCCGGATGGCGGCCTGCTCCGCTGTGGACAATTCTTTGGCTGTGGCGAGGTTCGCTTCGGGCGTCGGCGTTCGGATGGTCCCCCACGGATACACCTGCTCGAGTCGTTCACCGTTGTAGCTCGTGTATCCGAGGCTGTCGGGAATGGTCAGGGAGAGCTGCTCGCACAGTGCACCGAGCGTGCCCCGTGGATCAGCCATCACGTCTTCGGCGCGCAAGATATGAACCCGCGCAGGATCCATACGCTGATACAGCTCGGCAAAGTACTGGTTGAGATTCCAGCAGAGGGTGTAAGTGTCCAATGACAGTGGCATCGGACGCTTCTTGGTGTCAGCGTACGCTGCCCATGGATTGCGGACGATGTGCAGAATGTGCGCGTTGGGCAGATCGTCCAAGATCTTTCGGCCGTCGACGACGACTACCGGGCTGTAACCGACGTACACAGACTCCGTGCCCGTCCGCCGGTAGTTTTTCCACGCGTCAAACGTAGCTCGAAAGAATGCCATAACCGCGCTCCCACGATCCGCGTGATCGCCCAGATGTCGACAGAACGCTTCAGCGCGCTCTTGGTCGGAAAGATCGAACCCCGCGTGGCGAAACTTGCTCACGTGCGGTGTTTTTGAGCGAACTTTGGCTTCTTCGTCGATAATCGCGTGGTACTTTGCCTCCGGTGACAGGCTGGTTAACAGTTCTGGCCAGCGGTATTTGATTGGGAAGAGCGAGCTGAGGTGATCGACCACGTAGCGGGTGCCGAGCTGCGACTCGAACGGGTACACGAATAACTCGGGATGGCCATCCAGAAATCGATGGGTCGTGTTTCCGCCATTTTCGTACATCGCAGAGATCATCAATAGGCGGGTGGAGTCGATCAAAATAGGCCTCCTGTGATCATCAACCTGGCTGCCGCGACATGCGCTGTGTGTGTCGCGGATGTCTGAATGCGTAGAACACGTCGCGCGTGCGCCGGGCCCCCGCCCGGCCGACGGTAGCCGGCAGGCCCGTCATCATCGTGACAGGTGCCCAGTCAATCGCGAATATCTGATTCCCCTGCGGCCAGTACACGCTGCCCAGGAGCTCGCCGGTGACGATGTTGATTGCATGCACGCCGCACCGTGCCGACGCGGCGTCCAGCCCCGGCGCGTAGCGCTGATACCGCGGAATCACCCGCGAGGTGCCAACGAACGCGATGTCACCCTGTAGGCACAGGCCGCGCGTCCATCCTGGGAGACGGTGTGCCACGATGACCTTGCCACCGCGGACGACGACGAGCTCGCCATAGCCGCTGTTGTCAATCCAGACCTCTCCGCTGTGGAGGCGCGCTGAGTGCGGGCGTGTGAGCCCCCACGCCACGGGTTCCCGCGTGTCGCCGGCGAACAGTACGCCTCGTCGATCGACCGGGAAGTTGAGATGCCCGGGGCGGCGTGCCGAAGCGCGCTCGGCCGACGCGGTGAAGTAGGAATTCGCGAGTGTCGTCCCTGGCGCTATTGAGTTCAACTGGATGTAATTACGGTCAGTCCGTGGTGCGCCGTCCGACTCCATCGTCCGCGGCCACCAGACCAGTTCTGCGCGTTCGTCATCCCCAAGCAACACCACAGCGTTGAATCCCACAGCATTCGCGTGAAGCTCTCCATTGATCAACGCGAGATCATGGAGGTAGAAGCTACCGGGCAGGATGCGCGAGCCGACCGGGACCAATGGGCGACCGTCCAGGCGGGTGAGATGGGTCTCTCTCCGCTCGTGAAGCCCCTCGCACGGCGCCAGCGTCACGACCTGGTTCGGATTGCGGGTGCACGCGATGTGAACGAGAGAACGCTCTCGGTCAACCACGAGTCCCGATGGGTGCGGCAGCCGGAGATAACTGAGCCGTGGCCGTCCCGCCAGCACGCTGAGTGCGAGGACGAGGTGCTCGTATTCGCGCGTGACCAGCAGCGTGATACCCAACTGATCAAGCACGCGCCAAAAGCCGGCCGTGGCGCGATGCTCGTACAGGCCCTGGTCGGCGTCGGATGCGGCTTCGGTCCACGCGACGACCGACTCGGGATCGCGCCATTGCCGGTTGTGCTCATCCCAGCGTCTTTCCAGATCCGTGCTCTGGTCAGCCACGATGATCGCGACGGAGCTGGAGCCACAATCCGAAGGCACCACGGTACATGTTAATTGCCGAGCGGTAGTTTGTTGTGGATCGGCCGGCTCTCCGCGCCGCGCCCGCGACGGGCAGCTCTACCAGAGGATAATCGTGTGCCCGGCACAAGGCGCAGAACTCGGCGTCAATCAGGTCGTCGTCGCGGGTCAGCGCCACCAGCGGGTGAAACTGCCGTGGGAATACCTTCGGCGTCCCATTCACGTCCGTCCACGGAATCCCGAACAGCAGCCGACACAAGCGGTTGTACAGAGTCGACCCGAGCCGTCGTTGCCAGCCCACGCGGCTGTGGCGATTGGCTTTGATCACGGTCCCCGGATGATCGACCGCGTACCTCATGAACGATGCGAGAACTGGTGCCGGCGTGCGCGCCGCGTTCGTGTAACAGATCACGTCGGCCTTCGCCAAAGCTAAGCCCCGCCGCACGGCCACACCCCATCCTCGCTCGGCGATGAGGGTGGGCCGAATTGCCGCGAGATCAGTCGTCAGCGTCGCGCAGGCTTGATACGTCGCGTCGTCGGCGCCGTTGACGATAACCAGAATCTCTGCCGCGATGGATGCTTCGGCGAGCGCGGCCGCGTACTCTCTGATTACGGCAGCGATATGATCGGCTTGACGGTAGGCAGGGACGATCACGGAGACCCGCGGTTCAGTTGCTTCAGCCACGGTTCACGCCGTACGGTCGAGTACCGCGTGTATCCGCGTCGCGATCTGCTCGCCGGTCAGGCCGTGCCTGCGCATCAAGTACGCCTCGGATCCATTCTCGCGTAGGAATTGGGTTTGCGCACCGCAGCGGATGAGCTGGCAATCGAGCCGATGCTCCGCGATCAACTCGGCTACAAACGCCGACAGTCCCCCGGACGCCACGTGAGCTTCAACGGTGGCTACGTGGCGATACCGCATCAGCAGCGCCAACAGCGCGTCCGTGGAGGCTGGACCCACGTCAGCCACGATGCCCCAACCCGCGGCGATGCCGCCCTCGCCGAGCTTGGATACCGCTCGCTCTCCCTCTATCGAAGCAGCGCCGAGCGTCAATACCAATACCTGCCCGCCATCCGCAAGCAGCTCCACTCGACCAGGGCGGAAACGCCCTTGTAGCGCTGGGATGGTGAGACGGTCGTTCTTGCTCACCCGGTAATAGATCGGTTCGGGCAATGCCCAGGTCTGTTCCAGGGCCGCCGCGGCCTGCATGCCATCGGCAGGCGCGATCACCCGCACGGTGTCGAGTGCCCGCATCACGGCGACATCTTCGACCGCGTGATGGCTAAATCCCGCAGTACCATACTCGAATCCTGCGCCGATGCCAATCACGCGGACCGGGAATCGATGCAGTGCTGCGCCGTTGCGGAAGAATTCGAGCGGGCGGAGTGTGGCGAACGTGGCGATAGAGTAAGCAAACGGGATGTAGCCGGCCTCCGCGAGCCCCGTGGCAATGCCGAGCATGTTTTGCTCAGCCACGCCAACATTGATGAAACGCGACGGGAACTGCTCGGCGAATGGCTCCACTACCGTGAATCCGAGATCGCCAGTGAGCAGGATGATGCGCTCGTCGCGCGCGGCGAGCCGTGTGAGCGCGCTAACGAACGCCTGACGGATAGCCGGCCTCCACGTCCGCCAAGGCCCGCTCATATTGCGCCTGGTCAATCGGGTAGTAGTGCCAGTTTAGCTGGCCCTCCATGAACGAAACCCCTTTGCCGAAGACCGTCTTCGCAACCAGGACGTGGGGTGGGCCGTGTTCGAAGTCGAGTGCCCGGTAACAGGAGAGGAGCGCATCGTGATCGTGTCCATCAACCTCGTATGCATCCCAGCCGAACGCCCGCCACCGCTCGGCCATGTTGGTGATGCGCAGGATCTCGTTTGTGGCCCCGAGTGCCTGCTGGCCGTTGAGATCGATGATCGCCACTAGATTTGACAGGCGGTGGTGGGCCGCGAACATCGACGCCTCCCATACCGAGCCTTCATTGCATTCGGCGTCGCTCAACAACACAAACGCGCGGCGCGCTGAGCGCTGCATCCGAGCCGCCAGCGCCGCACCCGTGCCCATCGACAGGCCGTGGCCCAACGAGCCCGTTGCAAAATCCACGCCTAGCGCGTCGATCTCAGGGTGAACACCGTAGGGGCTCCCGTCCGCACAAAAGCTACTCAACTGGGCATGCGTGAGCCAGCCGCGCAAGTGTAGTGCAGCGTGCAGCGCCAGGGCCGCGTGGCCTTTCGAGAGGATGAAGCGGTCACGCTCGGGATCATCAGGGGACTGGGCGCGGAGGATGCCGGAATAGAGTGTCGCCACGATATCGGCCACCGACAGAGCGGACCCGATGTGGCCCACATTGGCACGCAGCGACTGCCTGAGCACAGAAACGCGAATCGCCGCCGCGAGGGCTTCGGTATCATCCATCCGAGAAAAGCCTCTAAGCCGTGCGTGGCCGATGATTACGTCACCTCAACGCCGGCATTCTGCGCGAAGCGACGCCATCTTCGCAAACCGACGAGCGGCCGGCCCCAAGCAACGTGCATGGTCCCCGACAAACCGCCGGCCAGAACCCGCCCTTCATCGCCCAAACTGCACCCCTGCGAAACCCCGACCACAGGTGAATCCATTACGGTGATTCTCACTGATGATGATCCCATACCGGATACCCAGCGTGCGTGGACCAGCCGACGGCGTCGCGGGCGGTGATTGTCAGGAGCCCGGCCCAGATGGCGCGGCTCACCGCTTCGTCCGTGCGCGGCTGCGTCCGTCCCAGATGCTCCTTGAGCTTCGAGAACGCCCGCTCGATCGGATTCAGGTCTGGTGAGTAGGCCGGTAGGAACCACAGCTCGGCTCCCCTGGCCTCGATCGCCTGCTTCGCTTCCTCGCGGTAATGCACCCGCAGGTTGTCTGCCACCACGATCTAGTGGGTCACTTGACAGAATCAACGCCATTGGTGACGGTCCCATGGTCGGTACGTCGGCGACTGAGTGGCCGTCGGGTGTAGCCGGCCGAGCCGCCGAACTGGTGCCGGCGCGCTCGCGCCCGTGCTCGCCGAGCGGCGCGCTTGCCACCCCACGCAAACGGCGTGGGCGCGGCGTTCCAGCCGGCTACCGATGCAGTCAGCCACGCCGTCAGCTCGTCGGTGCTGGTGGGATGGTGGCCGGCCAGCGCGCGCCGCACCAGAATCCGCTGGATGGACTCGGCCAGGTTGAGCCACGGCCCGCTCAGCGGGGTGTATAGCGGCATGATCCCGTGTGCGCACAGCCAGCGCACCAGTTCGCCCGTGCGATGGCCAGCCAGGTTATCCCAGATCAGCAAGGCGCGCAGGGTGGTGGATACTCCGGCAGGGTGAACGGCTCGGACAACCCCGCCTGCCACTGCGCCCAAGCCTCCCGGCGGCCGCCGCGCCGCCAGTGTCCACGTCGCGGGTGCTCACCGTGCTGGTGCTCACCCTGGTAGCCACTGCGCCGACAGGCTCGCCATCGCGCGCGGGCAGCGCCGCCAGGATCGCCGTGGTGTTCACGGGTCAGCCATGGGTGCAGCACGCGGTTGGGCGTCTGTTGCACGGCCTGTGCCCAGACCTGGCCGCGAGGCGGGGTGAAACAGCGTGAGCAGCTTGACGATGCCGCCCCGGACATACGCATGCTCCTGGCCGGACGGTCTGCCGCGGGCTGCCACGATGAACCGGGGTGGGGCACCGCCTGGTACGGTCCGGCTCCTCGTCCTGGCACAACACCACCAGGCCGCTCGCCTCTCCCAAGCCGTAGGCCTCCTCGATCAGCGGTTTTTGGGGGTGGCGTCGGGATCGGTCACGACGACCGATCCCGAGCTGCGCCGACGCCGGGCGGTACCGGTTGCGCACCAGGTACGGTGTGCTTGCCAGCCGTAGCCGCGCCCCACAGCGTCCGCAGGATCGTGACGGTGCTGATGCCGGGAAAGCCATCGGGCGCCGCGCGCAATGCGCGTTGCAGGGTGGTGAGTGACCAGGTGGCGGTGCCATCGCGCGCACGATCTGGGACGCGGTGAAATTCGCGCAGGATGCGTTCTTGTTCGACCGCGCCGTAGTGGGGTAGGCGGCCACTGCCCGGCCGACGGTCAAGTGCCGGGAGACCGACCAGGTTGAAACGAGCGACCAACGACGCGACGGCGTGGCGCGAGCGTTGGCCGGCGACGCGGGCGGCCTCCTGGTAGGTGGCGCCGTCCGCGACGACAAGTACGACGCGGGCGTGGGCCACGCGATCGGCGCGTTCACTGGTGCTGCGAGCCACGTGTTCGAGATCGGCACGCTCATCGGTGGACAACGGGCGCAGGGGCGCGACGGCGGACGGCTCATCAGGCGGCTCCCAGGCGCTCGGCTCCGCCGCGGATGCCCCCAAGCGTGGCCCCGTGACCGTCACAACGGCGTCACAGCGACACCTCAGTTTGGTCACACTTCTGTCAACTGACCCACTAGTCGATCTTGAATCGAGGAGGACGCTCCTCGACCTTATTGGTCTGAAACAGGATCTCGAGGACCTCTTCGGCTGCAGTGTCGATCTCGTCGAACGGCAGGCCCTCCGAGAGTAAGTACTCACCTACCCACGTCCGGGCAGCGTCACAGACGTGACACGAACTTGACGGAAGTGCACCGCTCGACGGGCTGATTCGCTACGCTGGCAGCATGGATGATCGTGCGGCATTGCTCGCGCTCCCCAAAGAACAGCTCGTCGATATCATCCTTGCCCAGCGCGAGACTATTGCCGGGCTCGAGGCGCTCGTCGTCCAGCTCACGGCTCGGGTTGCCGGTGCGCAGAGGCCAAGATCGACGAGTTATCACCAAACCGCCTATCACACCCAACAACTCCAACCTGCCACCGTCGGCTGGCTTCAAACCCAACTGCCGAGCGGCGCGCCCGCAAGCGTGGACCCAAGCGGGGTCACCAGGGCCACTCACGCTTGCGGCAGCCACCAGACCTCGTGGTCCCGCGCGCCACGCCACGGCGTGTCGCGGCTGTGGTCACGCGCTCGATACCCAAGGACAACGTAACTACTCACGTGCCGTATGCAGCGGCCAGTGGCGAGGGCGCCGAGAGCATGCGGATCGCGGCGTAGAGATTCTGGCCTTGTTTGCGCGCGGTCTGCAGCACGCTGGTCAAGATCGCCGAGGTCTGGCTGCCCCACTCCGACCGATACCCTCCAAGCCACTTTGCGGTGGATCACGCTGTTGCGCAAGTCACGCTCGGATGCATTGTTGGTCGGCTCTACCCCGTCACGCTCCAGGAAGACGAACAACTCGGACCATAGCCGCTGGTAGCGTTGCTGCAGCCGCCGGGCCATGCCCTTACCCAACGGTGGCCCTTTGATCAAGCACTCCGCGGCGTTGATGATCCGGACCTTCCGTCGTTGGAAGCTCTCCGCGCTGATCTGCGCGCGCTCGGCGTGCAGCCGCATCCCGCGCCCGAACACGTGCCGCAGCTCGGTCGCCCACCACGCCGCGTCCGGCTCAAGCTCCGCGGCTCGGGTCAGTTCCCGCAACTGATGCGCCAGACACAACTGCCCGGTCTTGGCCGGTGCTCGTAGCTGCGGTGCGTACGCATCTGATTGCCGCGCAGCCAGGCTCCAGTGGAGCCTGTAGACATCGGGGACCGCACCGTCCAGGAAATCATCGATCACCGATCCGCTCCGCGTCCGCGCGATGTGACGTGGTAGCTGGCCGTTTTGGATTGAAAGGTCCAGTGCCAGCGGTTCCGACCGCCCACCCGGGCTCCCGTCTCGTCGGAACCGATCACCGGACTCGCCCGCACCAACTCCTTGATCTCCTCGTAGCGGGTCTCACCTCGCTCGCCAAGCCGTTGCAACACCTTGGCGACCGCGCCCTCGCTGAGCTGCACCCCGAACAGATCCTTGCACAGCTCGACCAGCCGCTCGAACGAGACATGGTGGCGCTCGTGCAGATAGGCAATCGCCGTTTCAAGCTCCGGACCGAACGTCCGCGTCGACTCCAGACCCGCGGGATGCTCCGCTACCGTGACCAGGCCACACTCGGTGCAGCGGGCCTGGTAGGCCCAGGACTCCACGACCACCGCGCGGGCCGGCACCACGTCGATCACCTGGCTGCGACGCACCCGCCGCTGGCCCGTGGCATCGAGTGCGTGACCGCAACCGCGACACGCCGCCACATGGCACTGGACCACCAGGTCTGGCGGTTGGCGCAGGCGCGAGTGGCCCTGGTGACCACGCTTGGGTCCGTGCTTGCGGGCTCGGCGCTCCGCGCGGTTGGGCTTGAAGGCGGCGGATGGGGCAAGCTGGGGTCATCGGGTGTGGTGGGGGGACGGGTGAGCTCGTCGATCTTGGCCTCGAGCCTCAGCGACGCGAGCGGAGAGCTGGACTACAAGCGCCTCGAGCCTGGCGATAGTCTCGCGCTGGGCGAGGATGATGTCGACGAGCTGTTCTTTGGGGAGCGCGAGCAATGCCGCACGATCATCCATGCCGCCAGGGTAGCGAATCAGTCCGCCGAGCGGTGCACTTCCGTCAAGTTCGTGTCACGTCTGTGACGCCGCCCGGATGTGGGTAGGTGAGTAATTACAAGGACAACGGCGGTGCGACGCAGCCAGGTGATCGACGTGGTGCCGGCCCGCGCGGTGGTCGTGGAGTCCTGGGCCTACCAGGCCCGCTGCACCGAGTGTGGCCTGGTCACGGTAGCGGAGCATCCCGCGGGTCTGGAGCCGACGCGCACGTTCGGTCCCGAGTTAGAGACCACTCTGGCCTATCTGCACGAGCGCCACCATGTCTCGTTCGAACGGCTGGTCGAACTGCGCCGGGATCTATTCGGCGTCCAACTCAGCGAAGGCGGGATCGCCAAGGTGTTGCAGCGGCTTGGAGAGCGAGGTGCGACGCGCTACCAGGAGATCAAGGAGTTGGTGCGGGCGAGCCCGTGATTGGTTCCGACGAGACGGGAGCCCGGGTGGACGGCCGGAACCGTTGGCACTGGACCTTCCAGACCAATACAGCCAGCTACCACATCATCGCGCGGACCCCTGGAGTGGATCGGTCATTGAGGAGTTCCTGGATGGCGCGGAACCGAGGTCTGGCAATCGGATGCGTACGCGCCGCAGCTACGAGCCCGGCCAAGACCGGCCAGTTGTGTCTGGCGCATCAGTTGCGGGAACTGACCCGAACCGCGGAGCTTGAGCGGACGCGGCGTGGTGGGCAATCGAGCTACGGCACGTGTTCGGTCGCGGGATGCGGCTGCACGCCGAGCGCGCGCAGATCAGCCCCGAGAGCTTCCAGCGACGCAGGGTCCGGATCATCGAGGCGGCGGAGCGACTGATCAAAGGGCCGCCGTTGGGCAAGGGCATGGCCTGGCGACTGCAGCAACGGTATCAACGGCTGTGGTCCGAGCTGTTCGTGTTCTTGAGCGTGAAGGCGTCGAGCCGACCAACAATGCCTCAGAGCGTGACCTCCGCAACAGCGTGATCCATCGCAAGGTGACCGGCGGCTACGGTCAGAGTGGGGAGCCAGACCTCCGCGATCCTGACCAGCGTGCTGCAGACCGCGCGCAAACAGGGCCAGAATCTCTACGCCGCGATCCGCATGCTCTCGGGTCCCTCCCCGCTGGCCGCTGCATACGCCAGCTGAGGTTACCTCCGAGATCGGCTTCGCGACACGATCCTCGCCGACGCCGTCGCGGTGTGAATCGGGATCGAGAGTGCCTGGAGCACACCTCGGAGTGTCCCGGGCGTATTCGAGGGTACACCCAGGCGGGACGCGCGGCCTTCCTGGCATCCCAAACTCCATCAAGACGCGGTGATCAGAAACCTCGAGGTAGTCGACGAAGCTGTAAAGCGACTATCCACTGAGTTCCGGTCACAACACCCGGACGTTCCATGGCGGAGGATCGCCGGACTGCGCGACATCCTCATCCACTCATACGACGGCGTCGTGATGGACAGGGTCTGGGGGGTTGTAGACGCCGAACTGCCCCGATTGGCGGTGTCCATTGCTCGGATCGTCGCCGCGGCCACGGACGAGTCCATCACCGACGGGTAGGTTGCCCGGGGGCGTCGCCCGCCCCCGGGTCCAGACTCACGCCAGATTTGAGCGGATGTAGTCGAAGCTCACGTTCATCCCCAGGCCGGGCCGCTGCGAGATGTGCACGAAGCCCTCATTGTCCATTGGGTCCACCGGCTCGTGCAGCCACGGCGGCGGTGCGTCGTAGTCCACAAACGGGTGCAGCAGGCCGCGCTCGTAGTACAGGCCGGGGACCATCATGGCGCCCAGTGAGTGCAAGTTGCCCACCCCGCCACCGTGGACCTCCAGGTGCATCCCGAACGACTCCGCCAGGTGGATCGTCTTCATCATCGGCGTGAGACCCCCAACGTCCCCCACGCCGGCGCGAACCATGTCGCATGCGCCCGCCTTGATCCACTCGGCGCGGGTGTACATCTTCCCCTCCGCGGTCTCCGGCCCACAGATCGGCAGCGAGGTCTGCTCGCACAGCCACTGGTACGACGACATGCTGTGCTCGTCCATGGGCTCCTCCATCCAGAGGTAGCCCAGGTCCTCCAGCCCCTTCGCCAGCTCCAGCGCCTCAAGACGCGAGTAGTAGTGGAACGGGTCGAGCATCAGGGGGAAGTCATCACCGAGCGCCTTTCGTACCGCGGCGCAGGCCTGCAGATCGCGCTTTACGCTCGGCGCACCGGGCGTCGGCGGCTGCCACGTGTGCAGCTTGTAGGCCGGGTAGCCGCGGTCTTTGCACTTGAGCGCAAACTCCACGTACGCCTCCGGGGTGTCCAATCCGCCTGGCGTGGCGTCGCCCACCATCGTGCTGGCGTAGGCGGGCACCTTGTCCCGCGCCGCGCCCAGGAGCTTGTGCACCGGAAGATTCACCGCCTTGCCGGCGATGTCCCACAGCGCCAGATCCACCGCGGTGAGGACCTTGTCCGTCAGCGAGGCCAGATTCAGCCTCTGCCGCTCGTTGAGTGCGTACCAGATGCGCTCGCGGTACAGCGGGTCCTGTCCGATCAGGTACGGCTTCACCACGCTGTTGATGGCGCCCTCGTGCACTGCCCCGAAGTGGTGCCCGTCAACGCCTTCATCCGTAGAGATGGTCAGGAGCGACTGAACGGCCTCGTGCTCCTCGCCAACGTGACCATGGCCGTCTGAGTCCCGGCCGATTCTGGTCCGGTAGCGAAATCGAGTGATCGTGACGTCAGTGATCTTCATGCAGTTGCTGCCTCCGACGAGATGGTAGCCCGTTCGGCGCTCCGGCACCGGAAGGCACAACGCACACCGGTAGCTTGTGGCCATCGCGGCACTTTCGTCGCAATCTTGCCGTTTCCACCCAGCGACAACGTCACTCGGGGTGATGCAGATGGGCAGATCTTGGCGGATGCTTGGCCGAGCAGCCGCGGGTTTAGGAAGGCTGCGGCTCCTGACGCCGCTCCTGTTGTTGGTGGGGGCTATCCTGTTCTCCTCCAATCAGTCGGAAGTGGCGTTGGGCCAGGAGCGCCGGCCCAACAGTCTCGGCGCGGCCAGCGTGAGCACGCCGGTCGCGCCGCCCTCGCGCGGAGGTCAGCCGCCTGCTAACGCCCGTGCGACCGGCTGGCTCAACCTGATCTGGGGCGACGGCCAGCCCGGCAGCGGCGTGGCGCTGCCCCCTGTGGCGCACGTGATCCAGGATGACGGCACGGTGCACACACTGCACGTGGACCCCGCGCTGCTGAGCGGCCAGGGCGGCCTCCGGGCATTCGATCGGCAGCGGGTCACCGTGGAAGGAGCCTGGACCACCCACGCGCCCGGGCGTTTCGGGTCTCCCAGCGGCCAGGTCCTGGAAGTGTCCTCCCTGCGCAGCGAGAGCGGGCCGACGCGCTCGGCAACGCGGCTCGCCGGATCACGCGCTTGGGTCAGCATCCTCTGCCGCTTTGCCGATGCCACCAGCACCACGCCCCGCGACCCAGGTTACGTCTCCGGCCTGGTCTCCGGCGCCAGCTACCCCAGCCTGGACAACTACTGGCGTGAGAACTCGGGCGGTCTGGTTGACCTGAACGGCAGCGCAGTCGCCGGCTGGTACAACCTGCCGCAGCCGCGCAGCTACTACGTATACAACAACCAGCTAGATTTCACGCGCGCGGCTAACGACTGCACAGCGGCCGCCGACGCCGATGTCTACTTCCCCAACTACGCCGGCGTGAATCTCATGTTCAACCAGGACCTGGACTGCTGCGCCTGGGGCGGCAGCCGCACCATGACCCTGGACGGCACCACGAAGACCTACTCCATGACGTGGATGCCACCATGGGGGTTCAACACCCAGTACGTGCTGGCCCACGAGGTCGGCCACGGCTTCGGGCTGCCCCACTCCTCGGGTCCGTACACCGGCACCTATGACTCGGATTGGGACACCATGAGCGGTGGCGGCACCTGCATCAACCACCGCGACCCCACCTACGGCTGCGTGGGCGTCCACACCATCGGACACCACAAGGACCTGCTGTCCTGGATCCCGGCCGATCGGAAGTACACCGGGGCGGTCGGATCGAGCGCCACGATCACCCTGGAGCGCTCAGCGCTGCCGTCCACCACGGCCGGGCGCTACTACGTGGCGCGCATCCCGGTCGGTAGCTCGACGACGAAGTCGTACACGGTGGAGGTCCGGCAGCCGGTCAGCTACGACATGGACGTGCCGGGCCAGGGCGTGCTGATCCACAAGGTCGACACCGCCCTGAGCGACCGTGACGCCCAGGTGGTCGATGCAGACGGCAACGGCAACGCCAACGACGGCGGCGCGATCTGGCTCGTCGGCGAGACGTACACCGACGCCGCCAACGGCATCACGATCGCCGTGGTCGGTAGCGACGCGACCGGCTACCAGGTGACGATCACCAACACCGGCCCGTCCACACTGCCCACGGCAACGCCGACGGCCAGCCCGACCGTCGGGCCAACGGCCACCCCGACCGCCACGGTCGTCGTCTCGGCTCCCGCCAACGATCCGTTCGCCGGTGCCCAGGCGCTGGTGGCGCCAGAGCCGCCGAAGTCGTTGTCCATCAAGGCCAGCAGCCAGGCCGCAACCATCCAGGCCGGCGAGCCGTCCGACGGTTGCGCGGCGGGCACCGCTATCGGCCGATCTATCTGGTACCGCGTGGCGGCCGATCCGTCACTGGCCCAGACGTTCGGCACGCTCGGAAGCGGGTTCACCTCGGTGACGACCGTTTACACGGGCTCGACGGTGGACGCCCTCACGCGGGTGACCTGCGCCCAGCAGGCGGGGACCAAGGCCAGCTCCGTCAACCTGCCAGCCGGCTCCGGCGTGACGTACTGGATTCAAGTGGCCGGACGGGACGGGACCGGCGGCCCGGTGAGTATTACGCTCAAGAAGCAGCGCCCCGCGCGACTGGAGCCGGACCCCGCGCCGGCCACGGACCCGCCAACGATCGCGCCGCCCAGCCGCCACTAGGCGACTGCGCTGGTACGGCAGAAGGGCAGGCCTCTGGGCCTGCCCTTCTGTCGTACATCGAGCGGACAGCACTGGCGTCGACGGCCGGCCGCGATCAGAGCCTCGCGCCGAAGGCAGGCCGCCCGGCCCCGGCGTGGACACCCGCGCCAGCGGCACGTCCAGCAGGGAGAGGCATCGGACCCCGGCTGGACGCGAAGAGCCGCCCACCCCGCTAGCACGGGACAGGCGGCTCCAAGCTGTCAGCGCGACATCAGCCGCCGCGCTGGGGTGCGGTTACCGGCGGGAAGGCGCCGGCGCGATGGGCAGCCGAGATCCTCCAGTCTGGGGGGCACCACCCGGGCTCGGGGCGAGCGGGGTGGAGGTAGTCGTTGTAGTTGAAGTACGAGAGGATGGAGCGACCTGTGTCGCCGGCTCGCTGCAGTGCGGGATGCCCGGGAACAGGCCATTGTTGAAGTTGTCCAGCGTCGACGCCAGCTGGTTGATCTGAGACTTCTGTTGGTTGGTCAACGCGGTCCAGGTGTCGTACTGGGCCAGCATCGCATCCGCCGCGATAATCGTGGATCCAACCGAGGACAGGTTCGCGTTCTTGCCGTACAGGTTCAGCTTCGCCGCCAGAAGCTGCGCCGAAAGCTTGTTCAGGCCGTTGGAAGCTCCATCGGGCGTCGCGAACTTGTGGAACTCCAGGATCGAGACGGCCTGTGCAGCCGTGGTCACCTGGAATGACTTGAGACCACCAACCGTGCCAAGCTGGACCGGAAGCCGCCCGGTAACGACATCGGCCTGGCGACCGAGCCCGGCGTGCGTCTTCCAGTAGCCGATCGTAAGCGTACAGCCAGGGTCATTGGGGTTGGCGTTTTGACACTGGACGGTCACTACCGTGGACACGGTGCTTTCGCCGGTTGCCTTAGTGTCGTTGGTCGTGAAGCTCGCCTTGTTCGGGACCGTCGTGTTGCCGCACGGCAGACCGGTAATGCTGTTGGAGTAGGGGAGCGTCTTGGGGAGGTCTGTGTACTTCACCGTTCCCTGTGAGACGGGCGCTCCGCCGTTGAACGAATCGAAGACCTCGATCTGCTCATCCGTCTCAGACGTTGGGCTCAGGCCGAAACTCACGCCCGCATTGCCAGAGAAATTGGTGGTGCCACTCGGGCTGTTTTGCAGCGTGGCCGTGGCGACGTTCGTCCCGCCCGTCTTATCTGGCAACGTGGACGAGTACGTGCACGCGAGGGCGCCGTTGTTAGCGGCAATCGTGTATGGCGCAGTCCCCGGACAGGTGACGGTTGGGCTCAGCGCACCGAGGGCGTCGCTGACGCTGTTGACCGTCGCGGGAACCGGGGCTGGATTCCTGATCGTGATACTCCCCGATACCGCGTAGGTGTCGGCAAATGTCGCACCGAGCACGATGTCATACGCAAGCTCGACCGGCACGTCCTTGTTCACGAGCCACGTGGCGGGACCAGTTTTGTTGATGGTCCAGCTGTATTTCCGGTCCCACGAGGTAGTCGCGGTCTTCTCAACCTTCAGCGCGTAGCACTTAACGGCGACATCCGCGGTGGCCGTCTTGGTACCGCCAGGCGTCGTGCCGTCACCCGACAGGATCCCCGTCGCCGTATTCGTCTTTGTGCCGTTATCTCCGTCGCACACGAAAGTGTGCGGGTACGAGACTGAGCCCGTGGCGCTGAACTCCTGTGGACCCGTTGCGAAGAACGCGTCACTGACGCTGATCTTGTCATTCACCTTCTTGGTGGGGTCGCCGAACGACACGCTGGCGGTACCGGAGCCTGGGCCAACAGCACCGGTTGTCGTTACGGACGCTGTATTGGTTCTGCTCGTCTTATCGGGAAGATCCGCGGAGTACGGGCACTCCAGCGTCTGTCCCGTCGCAAGCGTCACCGGAAACGTAATCGGGGTGTTGGCCGGCTGTACGGTGCACGGCCCAACCGAGGGGGGACTGGTGGCGCCCGGCAGCGTGTCCGTGACGCCCGTGATCGTCGCCGGGAGCGGCAACGGCAGCGTCTTGATCACACCCGTGACTTTGAAGTTGCTGTCTGTCCCGGCGTTCTTCGTCACGTCCACCGCGTAGTTGACCGTCGCGCTGTCACCGGTGAACAGATCGAGTGACGACTTGTCCACCGACTTCTTGATCTCCCAGTCGAAGGTCCGGGTGTAGCTGGTGTCGGCGGTCTTCGTGACCTTGACCTCGTAGTCGTAACAGAACACGAGGTGGCTTACGCCGAAGTAGTCCGTGCTGATGGAATTCAGCGGAGGGTGGAGGTTGAAATCTCCGAGTGACTCCCCGATGTAGACGTAAGAGTCGTACGCGCTGTTCGCTCCGCCCTTGACAATCACAGCGTCAATGGGAAGAGTCGAGCTCCAGCGGAACAGTTCGCCCCACGGATGGGCACTAGGGGAATCGATGACGGTCTTCGTAATGGTGATGGAGTTATACGGGTCGCTCGGCGATCCGGGGTCAAGCGCGGTATTCGTGATTGGGCTAGCTGGGAAAGCAGGATACGCGCGAGTCTCTAGGGTAAAGACGCCGTCGTAGGTTCGCGCGGCGGTCGCATGTATGACCTTGAGGCCGAACCAGTTCGGATTCAGATCCGCACACGTGGGATTCCCGGACGCCAGGATGGGCTGAATGCCATTTCCGCTCTGGTCCCCAGCTAGGGGCTCCGCGGCGACGGGTGCCGGCGCACGGCCTACAGCCGCCATCGACGCAGCCACCAACGCGAGCGTCGGCACTACCCCTAAGAGTCGTTTGAATCTCGACATGCCTGCCCTCTCCTTACTCCTGGCGCCTCGACAGGTCCTGACGCCAGGCTGTACACGAGCCAGAGGCCAGCGCGGCTTGCGCGCCTCTAGTCCTCCCTGGTTCCCACTGGATCGCCCCGAGATACCTCCACGTGTACACGCCGCCTCGATTGCGCGGCAGCGTCCACGGTCCGACCAGGCATCGACAACCCCCCGATGCGTTGGACCTGCGCCCGTGCCCTTCATGACTGCTCGGTCGGGTTCGCCACTCGCTCGCCCCGGCGCCGGCGACCATCTCAGTCACCAGGGGTCATCGCGTCCGAGCGACTCTAGTCTAGGCAGAGCTTCCACGCAATGCAAGTGACAATCGCCCCCACCAGTTGGGGGTCGGTCGCGTAGACGGAAGTCTGAACAGAAGACTATCGCATATTTACGACACAATCGCCTGTTAAGCGGACGGCAGGGCGGCCGTCGAATCGTCAACTCGCCAACGGGGGCCGGGCAGCGTAGTGCGTCTCGGGGCCATTGTGAGGACTCCATGCTCTGGTCACGACCTGGCTGACCTGCAGGCTGCTACCATCTCCACGATCGTCACGCGGCGCGGCTCACGAGCTCGCGGAGGCGCCAGATCGACGATCGGGCGAGGTGCCAGATCATGTCCGATGACGCGCGGCTATTGGCTCGGTTGATTCCTTTGAAGCGTGCCAGCGTCTCCAGGCGGGCGCTCCTGAAGTCCGGCGTCATGCTGGGCGTCACGTCGTTGCTCGCCGCCTGCCAGACCGCCCCACCAGCGCCGCCCACCGCCGCGCCCAAGACAGAGACCAAGCCCGCCGCCCCGCCGCCCGCGGCCTCACCTGCGGCCAGCCCTGCCCCCGGCGCCTCGCCGGCGGCCTCACCCGCCGCGGCCGCCCCCGCGGCACCGGCGGCTCAGCCAGCGGCCGCGGCCGCAAGACCCGCCGGACGCCTCGTGTATGCGAACCCCAGCAAGCTGCGCACGCTGGACACCATCACGCAGTACGGCCTCCAGGAGTTCCAGATCTCCCGCCAGATCATGGAGCCGCTGGTAGACCTGGACCAGACCGGCAAGCTCATTCCAGTCCTGGCGGAGTCCTGGACCGCAACCGACGGCGGCAAGACCTGGACCTTCAAGCTGCGCCGTAACGTGAAGTTCCACGACGGCTCGCCGTTCGACGCGAAGTCGGTCCAGGCCACCATCAAGCGCGCCAAGACGGCCACCATCTCTCAGCACAAGTTCGCGTTCGTGGACTTTGAGGACGAGCCGGTCCAGATCGTGGACGACTTCACCGTGGCCTTCAAGAGCAAGCTGCCCACCGCCACGCTCCCCTACAACCTGGTGACCGTCTACATCCAGCCGGCCGCCATCTCGTCTGACCCCAAGTACGACAAGGAGCCTGCCAACCAGGCCATTGGCACCGGACCGTTCAAGCTGGTCAAGTTCAACGTGGACGGCGACACCCAGCTAGAGGCCAACACGGCCTACTGGCAGCCCGGCCTCCCCAAGGTGGGCGAGCTGATCCACCGGCCGGTCATCGAGCCCGCGGCCCTGGTCGCGGCCGTGAAGGCCGGCGAGGTAGATCTAGCCGAGGGGATCTCCGTGGACTTCGTGCCCGGGCTCAAGAGCGATCCCAACCTCCAACTCATCCAGAGCAACCTCTGGCAGATCGACTTCTTCATCCTCAACACCACGTACGCGCCGCTGAGCCAGCCAAAGGTGCGCCAGGCAATCAACTTCGCGATCGACCGCGATGTCCTCACCAAGGACGTGTACGGCGCCGGCACCCCCATCGCCACGTACCCGCCCAAGGGTCTCGTTGGCTACAGCGCCAAGCTGCCCGCCAACCCGTACGACCCCAACAAGGCGAAGGCGCTGCTCAAGGAGGCCGGTCTCGAGTCCGGCTTCGATCTGGAGATCGTGTTCCCCGCGGGCACCTACATCAAGGACAAGGAGATCTCGCAGTTCGTAGGCGACCAGTTGAAGAAGGTGGGCATCCGCGCCACGGTCGTCTCGGGTGAGGCAAACGCCACCCGCAACGGCTACCGCGAGGGCAAGTACCAGATGGGCATGCTCTCCAGCATCGCCGTCACCGGCGACGCCGACCGCTACATGCAGGAGCGCATCGTCCAGGACATCAACAAGAGCGGCTACAAGGACGACCGCGTCATCCCGCTCATCAAACAAGCCGCGTCCGAAACTGACAACGCCAAAAGGACCGCGCTATACGAGCAGATCCAGGAGATCATGTGGGAGGGTCCACCCGTCATCTACCTCTATCAGATCGACTGGACCTACGCGGCTCGAAAGGCGGTGCAGGGGTTCACGTGGATGCCCAACCGCATCTTCACGCTCATGACGGTGGCTAAGTCCGGCTAGACCGACGACTCACCACCTGCTCCCGACTCGTACGCAAGCGTGACCGCCTACCTCATCCGGCGGCTCCTGGACGCCGCGCTGGTGGTGCTCGGCGTCAGCGTGATCATCTTCGTGTTGGTCAGGCTGACGCCCGGCGATCCAGTGCGGACCTACCTGGGGGAGACGGCCACTGACGAGCAGGTGGCCTTCTACCGCCAGCACCTGGGCCTGGATCAACCACTGCCCTTGCAGTACGCCCGATTTCTCCAGCGCGCCATCGCCGGCGACCTGGGCAACTCGCTCTTCTACCACCGTCCCGCCACCAACGTGGTCGGTGAGCACCTGCCGGCCACGCTGTTACTGAGCGCCACCGCGCTGCTGCTCTCGCTCGCGCTCGCGGTTCCACTCGGTGTGCTCTCGGCCATCCGGCGCGATACGTTCTGGGACTACCTTGGGATGTTCGTGGCGATGATCGGCCAGTCCGTGCCGGCGTTTTTTCTGGGCCTGGTGCTGATGCTGCTGTTCGCGGTGGAATGGAAGGTCCTACCAACCGCGGGCTACGGCACCTGGCAACACGTCGTCCTGCCGGGCATCACGCTGGCCGCCTTCCTGGCCGGCCTCCTCACGCGGATGGTACGGAGCGGCATGCTGGAGGTGCTCGGCGACGACTACATCCGCACGGCACGGGCGAAGGGACTGGGCGAGAGCGCCGTGCTGTATGGCCACGCCTTCCGCAACATGGCCATCCCCCTCGTCACCGTCATTGGCCTGCAGCTTGGCACCCTGCTCGGCGGCGCCATCGTGGTGGAGACGGTGTTCTCCTGGCCGGGCGTGGGCACCGCCGCCGTCACCGCCATCGGATCGCGCGACTACTCGCTGGTCCAGGCCATCGTGCTCCTGGTGTCCGCGTTCTTCGTGCTCATCAACCTCGTGGTCGATCTGACCTACGCGTGGATCGACCCACGGATTCGCTATGCCTAGCACAGACCTGGCTGTTGCACTGCCGCCGCGCGCGCATACTTCCTTTGAGGCGCGCTTCGGCCGCAGCCGGCGCGCCGTCTGGGGGCTGGCCGTCCTGGCGCTCACGCTGCTGGGAGCCACGCTCGGCTCGTTCGTCTGGCCGGGCGATCCCGAGTCGCTTTCGCCGCCCAACAAGCTGCTGGCGCCCCTCTCCACCGATCGCGATGGTCTTATCCACTACCTGGGGACGGACAGCCTGGGGCGCGACATCGTGAGCCGAGTCCTGTTTGGCGCCCGGATCTCGCTGGCGGTCGCCCTTGGGTCGATCGTGCTGTCGGGCATCGTCGGCGTTGTGCTGGGCCTGATCGCCGGCTACTACCCGCGGCTGGACGGCCTGATCATGCGGTTGGCGGATATCCAGCTTGCCGTCCCCACCATCCTGCTAGCGATAGCGTTGGCTGCCGTGCTCGGTCCCAGTCTCACCAACATCATCCTGGTACTGGCGATCACCAACTGGGTGATCTTCGCCCGCACGGTGCGCTCCTCCACGCTCCAGCTTCGAAGCTCACTGTTCGTGGAGGCGGCCCGCACGGTCGGCGCCGGCGACTCGCGCATCATCGCCGACCACGTGATGAGGAATGCCTGGACGCCCATCATCGTCATCGCCAGCCAGCGGGTGGCCCAGATGATCCTGCTGGAGGCCAGCCTGAGCTTCCTCGGTGTGGGCGTGCCGGTTGGCGTGCCCACCTGGGGCAGCATGGTGGCGGACGGACGAGCCCAGATCCTCACATCTCAGTGGTGGGTAGCCGGCTTCCCGGGGCTCGCCATCACACTCACCGTGCTGGGAGTGAACTTCTTTGGCGACGGGCTGCGCGACGTGTTGGATCCGAGGCTCCGCGTGTGACCCGGCCGCGCGAACACCAGGTTCTGCAAGACAAACCCGACGGTAGGAGAACATGCCAGATAGTGACCGCCCTCTGAGAATCGGCGTGGTGGGCGTAGGCCTGCTGGGCGAGCGCCACACCCGCTTCTGGGCCCAGCAAGCCGACATTGAGCTTGTCGGCGTGGCGGACAGCCGCGTCGACAGAGCTCGGGAAGTCGCCGGCAAGTGGGGAGCGGCAGTGGCCGCAGCCTCCGTGTCGGACCTGATCGAGCAAGCCCACCCGGACGCCGTCAGCGTGGCCACGCCGGACTTCTTGCACCGTGAGCCCGTCATCGCCGCGTTGCGCGCGGGCGTCCACGTCCTGTGCGAAAAACCGCTCGCCATGACCACCGATGACGCCGCCGCCATGATCCAGGCCGCGCGCGCGGCCGGACGGATCCTCATGGTCAACCACAGCATGCGCTGGATCCCCCACTACGCCGCGCTCAAGCGCCAGGTGGAGTCCGGCGAGCTTGGCCAGGTAGTCTCCGCGCACTCCTTCAAGGCGGACACCCTTCACGTCCCCACCACCATGCTGGCCTGGTCGCGCCAGACCACACCGGCCTACTTCCTCACCGCGCACGACCTTGACCTGGTCCGCTGGTTCGTGGACGACGAGGTAGAGGAGGTCTTCGCCCAGTCGGCGTCCCAGGTCCTGCGGGCCCGTGGCATCGATACGCCAGACGTGGTCCAGGCCTCGGTCCGTTTCCGCGGCGGCTGCGTGGCGAGCTTCGAAGCGTCCTGGATCCTGCCCGACACGTACCCCTCGCTGACGGACAACTACATGCACGTCTTTGGCAGCAAGAAGGCCGTGTACCTGAACCGCGGTGCGGAAGCGCTGGAAGTCTACGACGAGCAACGCGTCTCCTATCCCAAGCTCAGCACCGTCTACGAGCACGGTGGCCGAATCTACGGCTCGTTCCGACACGCGCTCGAGCACTTCGCAGACTGCGTCCGCACCGGAGCCGAGCCGTTGACGTCAGCCCAAAACGTGTACGGCGTCGTCGCCGGCCTGGAGGCGATCCACCGGTCGATCGAGACCAGAAGACCCGAACGCGCAGCCCCTCTGGCGCAACCTCAGGTGGCATCCTGATGACGTACGACCTCGTCTTCACCAACGCCCGCGTCGTCGACGGCACGGGCAACCCGTGATTTCCTAGCGGCCATGGACCGCGCGCCGGCGCGACTAGTCCGGGAGGAGCAGCAGCGAGTCGACGTGACGGGGTCGAAGCAACCCAAAATGACGACGGTCGAGCGTCGCCAGCTTGGGCTCACCGAGTCGTTCGACCACGGCGAGAACGGCGGCATCGACAAACCCGACTCTGGCGTCAGCGAACCGTTCGACCAGCTCTCTCGCACGTCGATAGTCCGCCATCTCCAGCGGTTCGACAGCGAAGCCCCCATCGTCGATATCGCGTAGCAGACTCGCGAAAGCGAGGTGATGAACGCGCCGCGTCAACCAATAGTCGGCTTCCACGAGCACCGGTGCCGGTATGAGGAGCACTTCGGTCGTGTTTAGCAGCAATCGGCGGCACGCCGCGTGATCCGCGTCGTCGGCGTCCAGGGCTGCGAGAATGGGCCCCGTGTCTAGGATGAGCGCCACGGCGGTGGCTCTATCGAGTGCTCACCTGCCAGACGGGCCGTGTCCGTGTGGCCAGAACGGAACATGCCGATGCTCCGCGGCTTCAGCCGGGCCTCGGGGGCTTGCGCCCCGCCTTTGGAGGTCTCCTCACCATCGCCGACCACCTTGGCCTCCATGGCCTCGCGAATAACCTCCGCCAGCGAAACCCCGCGGCGCGTCGCTAGCGAGCGCAGTCGTTCGAGCAAGTCTTCAGGAGCGGAAACACTCGTTCGTTTCACGCGCAGATTATGGCACGGGTCCATCAGCGCAGCGGACGCGGCCGTACCCGCACGTGTCAACCGGACAGGCCTCAAGATCGTCCCAACACGTAACGCGTCACCAGTTGCCCGTATGATCGCATCGCATCACCCCAAAGCAAGCGCGACGGCAAAAGCGCCTAGTATTCGAATGGTGGCATCCTGATGACGTACGACCTCGTCTTCACCAACGCCCGCGTCGTCGACGGCACGGGCAACCCGTGGTACCGCGCGGATGTGGCGGTGGCCGATGGGCGGATCGCCGCCATCGCGCACCGTCTGGACGGAGAAGCCCGTCGGACCATCGACTGCCACGACACGGTCCTCGCGCCGGGGTTCATGGACATGCACCCGCACTCCGACGTGATGCTCCTCGCCGAGCCGCGGCACGAGCCCAAGGTCTTTCAGGGCGTGACCTTTGAGCTGCTCGGGCAGGACGGCCTGTCCTACGCGCCGGCAACACCTCAGATCCGCGAGCAGGCCCGCCGCCATCTGGCCGGACTCAACGGCGACGACTCGCGAGCCGGCTGGGATTGGACCTCCGTTGCCTCATACCTGGCCCGGTTCGATCGCCGCGTGGCCGTGAACGTCGGCCACCTCGTGCCGCACAACCTCGTCCGGATCGGCGCGCTCGGCTGGGAAGCCCGAACGGCCACCGCGGCGGAGCTCGACCGAATGCGCGCCATCGTCGCGGAGGGCATGCAGGACGGCGCGTTCGGCGTCTCCACCGGCCTCACCTACCCGCCCAACGTCTGGTCGGACACCGCTGAGATGGTCGCCATGTGCGAGGTCGCGGCGCGCTACGGCGGGATCTACGTGACGCACATGCGCGGCCACGGCGACGCCCTGCTGGACCCCATCCGCGAGAGCATCGAGATCTGCCGCCGCGCCGGGCTGCCGCTCCACATCTCCCACCTGAAAGGCGCTCGACTGAACAGTCCGTCAAACGTCCGCGGCGTCATCGACCTGCTGGAGGGCGCCCGCGCCGAGGGTCTGGACGTGACGTTCGATAGCTACCAGTACGACGCCGGCAGCAGCATGCTCCACTCTTCACTGCCCTACTGGATGCATGAGGGCGGCCCCGACGCGGAGATCGAGCGCCTCCAGTCAGCCGAGATGAGGGGCCGCGTCCGGGCCGAGTGGGCAGCTCGCCCGCCGAAGTGGGCCAGCCTCACCGTCGGCTCCGTGCGCACCGACGGAAATCGCTGGATGGAAGGACGGACGATCGATCGACTTATCGCCGATTCCGGCAAGGACCAGGTTGACTTCGTCTGCGACCTGCTCCTGGAGGAGGACCTGGCCGTATCCCACGTGAGCGCCGCCGGCAACGGGGAGGCGGACCTGGTGACACTGCTCCAGCATCCCTACCAGATGATCGGCAGCGACGGCCTGCTGCTGGGGAGCGCCGTCCATCCGCGCACCTACGGGACCTTTGCCAGGGTGCTACATCGCTACGTCCGCGAGCAACGCGCCATCTCACTCGAGCAGGCAATCCGCAAGTTCGCGGGTTTCCCGGCCCAGCGCCTCCGCATCCACAACCGTGGGCTGATCAAGCCCGGCATGTGGGCGGATCTGGTCTGCTTCAACCCGGATACCGTTACGGAGCACGCGACGTTCGAGCGACCGTGTCAGACGGCCAGCGGCTTCAGCCACGTCGCGGTCAACGGCGCGCTGGTCATCAGCGGCGGTCAGCACACCGGCGCCACGCCCGGGCGCGCCGTGAGACTGGGCGCAGATGGGGCTCGCTCGGAATAGGCGCGAAGCCTGTTACTGCGCGGTCCAGCCGCCGTCCACCGGCATCGCGACGCCGGTGACGTAGGAAGCCGCGTCAGAAAACAGCCACGCCACGACGGCCGCGATCTCCTCCGCCGACCCGAACCGCCCCATTGGGTCTAACTCCCGCCAGCGGGCTTCGCGACCCGGAACCGCCGCGAGCCCCCTGGCCAGCAGGGGCGTTTCAACTGGACCGGGGCACACCGCGTTCACCCGAATCCCCTGCTGGGCGTACTCGAGCGCGGCGTTTCGGGTCAGCCCGATCACGCCGTGCTTGGCAGCCGTGTAGGCGGCGCCAAAGCCGCCGGTGAGTCCGGCAATGGAGGCCGTATTGACGATGGCACCACCACCCTGCTGCCGCATCTGCGCGAGCTCGTGCTTCAGGCACAGAAAGACACCGGTCAGGTTGATCGCCACGATCTGAGCCCAGGCAGCCTCCGGATACTCGTGGGTCGCGTAAGGACCTCCCCCGCTCACACCCCCGATTCCGGCGTTGTTGAAGGCGCAGTCGAGCCGGCCAAACGCCGCTACCGAGGCCTCGACCATCCGCTTCACCTCCGCCTCGTCCACAACGTTGGCGCGAACGAAGATCGCATCTCCACCGGCCTTCTCGATGGCGTCCACCGTCTCCCGTCCGCCGTCCTCAGACACGTCCGCCACGACGACCCGCGCACCCTGACGCGCCAGCTCGAGCGACGTTGCTCGGCCGATTCCGGAGCCTGCGCCGGTCACCAGACCCACCCTGCCATCGAGAAGCCCTGCCATCGTCCCTCCAGTTGCCGCGCCGGTGCATTGTCGCACGGCTTGCCGTTCGGTCGTCGCCCAGGTGTCCGCCGAACCCTCGACGATCGCCCGTGATGCACGGCTCTCAGCGTGAGCAGGCGACGTATTTGTCGTACGATGCACTACTCAAGGCGCGTCTCACAGCGCAACTGAGGTGCTGCAACGATGGAGAACCTGTCCCGCCGGACCTTTATCACGTCAACCGTGGGTCTGATGACTAGCGTGGGGCTTCTTGCCTGCTCGCCATCACCCGCCCCGCCCGCAACTACTAAGGATGCCGCGCCCGCCCCCAAACCGGCCGATGCCGCCGCGCAGAAGCCGGCCGCCGCTGTCCCGCCGGCAGCCCCCGCTGCTAAAGCGGACACTTCGAAACCAGCGGCCGGGGCCCCAAAGAAGGGCGGCAAGGTCACGTTTGGCCGCCCGGCGGATGTCCTGCACTTCGATACGTCGCAGCTTTCGGGCACGCAGGACCCGATCTTCTTCCAGGTCTTCAGCACGCTCATCCGGCTCGACGACAAGGTGCAGCCCCAGCCGGACCTGGCCGAGAGCTGGGAGATGTCCGCCGATCAGAAGAAACTGACGCTCAAGCTGCGCAAGGGCGTCACGTTCCACAGCGGGAAAGAGCTGACCGCGGATGACGTGGTCGCCACCATCCTCCGCTACCAGGATGAGAAGACCGCTGCCAACATCCGTCCCCAGGTGCTCCGGTTCAAGGACCCCAAAGCCATTGACAAGAATACGGTGGAGATCAACTTCGATGCTCCAATGGCAACCGTGTTCGACGCCCTGGACCTCATGTTCATCTGGGACAAGGACAACTTCAACGACATCAAGCAAAAGCCGAACGGAACCGGGCCCTTCAAGCTCGCGCAGTGGCAGCCCGGCGAGTCAGTCCGCCTGGTCAGGCACGATGGGTACCACAAGCAGGGCCTTCCCTATCTGGATGAGCTGACCATCAAGACCTACCCCGATTTCGAGGGCCTCATGGTGGCTCTCGAGACGGGCGCGGTGGACATGGCTGGCCCGCTACGACCCCGCGACCGCAAGCGGATGGAGAGCCGCAAAGAGGTGCAGGTGGTCCCCGGCGTCCGCGGTACGTCTGTGTTCGACGTAAACCTCAACGTCACCCGGCCGCCTTTCACCGACAAGCGAGTGCGCCAGGCCATTAGCTACGCCATCGATCGTCAGCGGTTCGTCGATACCTACTTGTCCGGCGACAGCGAGCCCTGGAGCCTGCCGTGGCCGCCCCACTCGCCCGCGTTCGACAAAGAGCTCAACGGGACCTACGCAAAGCAGGACCTGGATAAGGCCAAGAAGCTCATGGCGGAGGCGGGTCTGGCCAGCGGCTTCGAGACAACGATTCTGGCCACCAAGGGTCGGCCTGGGTACATGGAGCTCGCGGAGCTCGTGCAGGGAGATCTGGAGAAGATCGGGATCAAGACCAAGATCGAGGTCCTCGAAGAGGCGGCCTGGCGGCCCAAGCACATCGGCGGTGATCTGAACATCGCCACCCACTCATTCGGTCGAGCGACCAAACACCCAGCCTCGATGTTGGAGCAGGCAGTCGTATGGCGACCGGACAAGAACTCGGCGAGCTACCAGTCCGAGGCATTCACGAAGCTGTCAAAGGATGCCAGCACCACGTTCGACGCCGCGAAGTCGAAGCAGATTTACGCCGACATCAACAAACTGATTCTGGATGAGTGCTTCACTCTGGTGATCGCGCCAGACGGGCGCTCGGCGGGACTGCGGCAGCATGTGAAGGGCTACGCGTCAAACCTGGAGGACTGGCCGCTGCTGGAGGGGCTGTGGGTGGACAAGTGATCCTCCTGGTCCGGAGGGCCCGGCCCCGCCGGAGGGCCTGGAGATGAGCGCCTACGTCATCCGTCGCGTGCTCCAGACCATTCCCGTCCTGGTGGCCACGTCGATCGCCGTGTTCCTGCTGCTCCACGCGGTGCCCGGCGATCCAGCCGTGATGCTAGCCGGCTCCGACGCGACCCCCGACGTCGTAGCCGCCGTCCGGCGGGACCTGGGGCTCGACCAGCCGCTGCCAGTCCAATACGGCATCTGGGTGAGCCACGCCATCCGCGGCGATCTCGGGAAGTCGTACATCTCGAAGCTCCCCGTCTGGGACCTCGTGCTCCAACGGCTGCCGGCCACCCTCGAGCTCGCCGTAGCGGGCCTGGCCGTGTCGATCGCCATCGCGCTGCCGCTGGGCATCATCGCCGCGGTGAAGCAGCGGACGCGGGTTGACGTGATCATCTCAGCGTTCACCGCGGTAGGTCTTGGCGTGCCCAACTTCTGGATCGGCATCCTCCTGATCCTGCTCTTTGCGCTCGTTCTGGGCTGGCTCCCGCCCGGCGAACGCGTGGAGTTCTCCCGCGACCCGCTGCTCGCCCTGAAGCACCTGCTCTTGCCCGCCCTGACGCTGGGCGTACCGCAGTCAGCGATCTTCGCCCGCTTCCTAAAGGCCTCGATTGTCGATGCGATGCACGAGGACTACGTCCGCACCGCTCGCGCCAAGGGGCTCAGTGAGCGGATCCTGATGTTCCGCCACGTGCTGCGCAATGCCCTGATTCCGATCGTCACGGTGATCGGTATCCACTTCGGCCGCCTGCTGGGCGGCGCCGTGATCATCGAATCCGTGTTCGCGTGGCCCGGCGTCGGGCGGCTGCTACTGAAAGGTATCGGTGACCGTGACTACACCGTAGTGCAGGGTGGATTGCTCTTGTTGGTAGGGACCTTCGTGCTCATCAATCTTCTGGTAGACCTCTCATATGGCGCACTGGATCCGCGGATTCGCCTGGCGCGAGGAAGGCGGTAGCCATGGCAGATAGCCTCGCACGGAGCGGCGACGCGGCAACGGCGGCCGGCCGTGCCGTGGCGCCACGCGTGCCCGCCGTTGAGAACCAGTGGTTGAGCCTCGCGCACCGCATCTGGCGCAACCCGCTGGGCAAGATCGGCTTCACCTCGCTGGTCGTGCTGATCGTCGTGGCCGCGATCGCGCCAGTCGCCGCGCCATACAGCCCGTATGCTCAGCACTCCCGCCAGGAGCTGCTGGGCCCGAACCCCGCGTTCTGGTTCGGCACTGATGAGCTCGGCCGTGACATCCTCTCCCGCCTCATGTGGGGCACCCGCATCTCCTTGCTCGTGGGCATCGTCAGCGTGGCCGTGGGCATCAGCGTGGGCGTGACCTCCGGCATGGTGGCTGGCTACGCCGGCGGTCTGTTGGAGACCATCATCATGCGGGTGTGGGACTCGCTGCTGGCTTTCCCGGCGATCCTGCTGGGCATCGCCGTCGCCGCCATGCTCGGGCCTGGAGTGGTGAACGCGGCAATCGCGGTGGGCATCGTCAACATCCCCCAGTTCTCCCGCATCAGCCGCGCCAGCATGCTCAGTGAAAAGGAGCGCGACTACGTCCTGGCCGCCCGGACCGTGGGCCAGACGGATGCAAAAATCGTGTTCCGCCATGTGCTGCCGAATATCACCACGCCACTGATCATCCAGGCCACCCTGGCCATGGCGTACGCCGTGCTCCTGGAAGCTGGCCTGAGCTTCCTGGGCATCGGCGCGCAGCCCCCGGAGCCTTCGTGGGGCTCCATGCTGAACGCCAGCCGCGGCTACCTCCGTGACAACGCCTGGTACGGCATCTTCCCGGGTATCGCGCTTTCGTCGCTGCTGCTGGGACTGAACTTCATGGCCGACGCGGTACGCGACGCTCTCGATCCTCGACAGAAGCACCTCTTCAGGTAACCTCACCCCATGCCTACTCACACCCAGAGCCCCTTCTTCCGCCGCCCCGGGCTCGCCTGGCGCGACCACACCCTGGACGTCCCGCTGGAACACGAAATTCCCGGCGGAGAGCAGATCTCGATCTATGCACGCGAGATCGTCAAACCCGGCAAGGAGGACGCAAGGCTCCCCTTCCTCCTGTTTCTCCAGGGCGGCCCCGGGGGCAAAGCGGATCGTCCGCAGGCCACCAACGCCTGGATGGACCGCGCACTGGACGAGTTCCGGGTCCTGCTGCTGGATCAACGGGGCACCGGTCGCAGCACACCCGCCAACCGCCAGACGCTGGCCAGCCTTTCCTCCCCAGCCAAACAGGCCGACTATCTGAAGCACTTCCGCGCGGACTCGATCGTCCGCGACGCTGAGCTCTTGCGCGCGCAGCTCCAGGGTGAGACGCCGTGGAGCATCCTGGGCCAGAGCTTCGGCGGGTTCTGCGCCGTGACCTACCTCTCGATCGCCCCGAGCGGGCTGAAAGAGGTCTTCATCACCGGCGGTCTGCCACCGCTGGCGGCGAGCGCTGACGACGTCTACCGTGCCACGTACCCCCGCGTGATCGGCAAGAACGAGCTCCTATTTGCGCGCTACCCGGCGGACCGCGACCTGGCACGTCGCGTGGCAGACCACCTCCGCGAGCACGACGTGCGGCTGCCCTCTGGCGAGCGCCTCACGCCCCGCCGTTTCCAGACGCTGGGCATCACGCTGGGCAGCAACGGCCGGTTCGAGACCATCCACTACCTCCTGGAAGAGGCCTTCGTCGGCGGGCCGCGCGGGCCGGAGCTCTCAGACACCTTTCTGCGCGGCGTGGACGGCATCGTCTCCTACGCTTCGGCTCCGCTCTACGCTCTGGTCCACGAAGCCATCTACTGCCAGGGCACTGCATCCCGCTGGGCCGCGGATCGCGTGCGTGCCGAGTTCCCAGCCTTCGACCTGGACGCCGACCAGCCGATCACCTTCACGGGCGAGATGATCTACCCCTGGTTCTTCGACGAAGACCCCGCGCTGACGCCGCTGCGTGAGGCGGCAAATGTCCTGGCAGACTTTACGGACTGGCCGCGCCTCTACGATCCGGCGAGGCTCGCGTCCAACGACGTGCCAGTCGCGGCCCTGGCCTACCACGACGACATGTACGTGGACTGCCACTACTCGCTGGAGACGGCCCGGGCGATCCGCGGCGCGCGTGTGTGGGTGACGAACCAGTACGAACACGACGGCCTCCGCGCCGGCCGCGACGTGCTAGACCGCCTGATCAAGATGGCCCGCGGCGAGGCGTAAGCCGAGATCGATGGCTGCACGGCTCCGCTTCGACTCGATCGACGACGCCCTCGAGGAGCTGATCGAGCGCTTCTCCGACGGGCTGCCGGTCATCCCGCCCACCGAGGCTCGCGTAGCCGCGTTGCTCGATCGAAGCACGCGCGACCCAGATGAGCGCCTGGGCGAAGTACCACCCCGTGGCGCAACGGCAACCGTCCGGGACGTGGCAGTGAACGCCGTCCTCGCGGGTTGCCCGCCGCGTGCCTTCCCCATTGCCCTGGCAGCCGTGGAGGCCATGCTGGATCAGGCCTTCAACCTGAACGGGCTCCAGGCCACCACCCACATGGCCTCCCCCATGGTCGTCGTGAGCGGCCCCCTTGCGGAGTGGGCGGGCATGAACGCGGGCGTCAACGCCCTGGGCCAGGGCAACCGCGCCAACCTCACCATCGGCCGTACCCTGCGGCTGGTCATGACGAACATAGGCGGCGGATACCCGGGAGCGGCCGATTTGAGCGTGCAGGGGGCGCCCTCCAAGCTCTCCTTCTGCTTCGCGGAGCGAGCGGACATCTGCTCGTGGCCAAGCCTGGCCGAGCGCCAGGGTGCCCCGCACGGCGCGACCACCGTGACGCTGCTGGCGGCCGAGGGACCCCACGTGGTCTCCGACCACCGCAGCGCCACGCCGGAGCGCCTGCTCACCAACGTGGCACGGACCATGCGTGACCCCAACACGCTGAACGGCTGCATGCCCAGCTTCCAGGCCTTCGTGGCCACGCCGCAGCACGCCCGGCTCCTGGACGCCGCCGGCTGGGATGTGCCCCGCGTCCAGGCCTTCCTTTTCGAGCACGCCCGCAACTCGCTGGATCTCCTGCGGACCACCGGCGAGTTCGACGAGCGGCGCACGCTCGAGGCCGCGGCCCGCTACGGGCCGGTCGATGATCCCCAGACGATGATGCCGGTCATTGCCGCGCCAGAGAATCTCATCGTGGTGGTGGCGGGCGGTGACAACGGTGGCTACTCCGCCGTAGTCCCGTCCTGGACCTGGGCCAGCGCCTCGGTACACCGCGTAATTGAGGGGGTAAGACTGTGAGCTACGTCGTCTATGACCCTCGTGGGACGGTGCTGACAGCGTCGCGGATCGCGCTTGCCCCCCGACTTGCCGCGATCGGCGGCGCCACGATTGGCCTGCTCAACAACGAGAAGGAGCAGGCGGACGTCATCCTGAACCGCGTGGCGGAGCACCTCGAAGCCCGGGGTGCACGAGTGCTCCACGAGAGCAAGTGGTCCCAGTCCGTGGTCGCGCCACCCGAGACCATCGACCGGCTGGCGCGTTGTGACCTGGTCATCACCGCCTTAGGCGGGTGAGGGAGCTGTGTGTCCTGCAGTCTGCGGGACGTAGCGGCGCTAGAGGCCCGCGGGGTACCCACGGTCGCCTATGTAAATGACGTGTTCAAGCCGATCGCACGGGCCACGGCCAACCTCACCGGACTGAATCCGGCGTACCTGGACCGAGGCGTGATCTATCTCAAGCACCCCACGTCCACGCTGACGGCCGAGCAGATGACGGCGGCCGTGGATGCGCAGATTGACGCGCTACTGACTGCGCTCACGGCAGACCAGTTGCGCTAGGAGGGCCGCGGCGCGGCCCTCCCGCGCGTGACTTACCAGGGCGTCGCGACGCCGGTGTGCTCCGCCACCCAGGTAAGGTCCTCCACCACGAACTCCTCGAGCGGGATGCCCTCAGCCCGGTGCCGCTTCGCGTTGGTGTTCTCGATGTCGCCGGGCGAGTAGACCTGGCTGACGCCGGCCCGCGGCTGCTGCGCCCGAATCCGACCCTGGAGCGCCCGAACTCGCTCCGTGAACTTGGCCGGGTCCACGAACTGCTTGATGTCGTAGGCCATGAACCAGTGGCTGCAGGTGCCCATGACGTTCTTGCCATCCCCGTCGAAGCGCTCGTCATCGAACTCGCCGCCGCCCAGGAAACACGGGATCATGGCCAACACCAGCGCCATGCCGGAGCCCTTGTACTCGGAGATGGGCATGAAGGTACCGCCCTTGGCCCGGGCCGAGGCGTCAGTTGTTGGCTCGCCCTTCTCATCCAGCGCCCAGCCCAGCGGGATCGGCTCGCCACGCCGACGGAAGATGTCCAGCCGGTTCCCCGCCACCACGCTCAGGGCAAAGTCCAGGAACACCGGATCCGTCTCGCCCGGCGGGAACGGGTCGCCCGGCTTCGCCACCTGGGTGGGGATGGCCCAGCCGGGAGGGTTGTTACCCACGATGGCCTTGCGGCCGCCCCACGGCGCGATCGATGCGTACGCCGAGGTGATGGCAAAGCCGATCATGTTCTCCGGCAGCGCCATCCGCGCCCAGTAGCCTGAGGCGCCATAGTGGTTGCTGCCCCGCACGAACGCGGTGCCGATGCCAGACTGCTTGGCCACCTCGATGGCCTTCTCCATGCCAACCTGACCCGCCACGAACCCGTGGGCGTTGTTGGCCTCCAGCACCACCGCGGCGGGCGTCCGCACTACCTCCTTGATCTCAGCCTTGGGATTCAGCCGTCCGTCCAGAAGCTGCGTCACGTAGTTGCGCAGGTTCTTGAGGCCGTGGGTCACGGTGCCGTGAAGATCCGCGTCCACCTGGGCGATGGCGGCCTTGCGGGCGGCCTCCGCCGGGATCCCCGTGCCCGCCAGAGCGGCCGCGGAGAAATCCACGATGTCCTGCCAGCCCACTGTCAACGCCGCGCGTACTGTCTCCATTGGCTCGCGCCTCCTGCTTGCCGGGTGTCTTGGCCGTTGCCTCCGGGATGGGGCAACGTTGCCGTCGCTCACGATAGGCCGGCAACCAACCGCCGGTCAATGCGGCGACCGCGTCTACGGAAAGAGGTCCGTCACCTCAAACAGATCTTCCGGAAACGCGAGCGGCGCCACCCGCTCCTGCAGGCCCAGCACGGTGACGGACGCGTAGCCATCAGGACCAGGATCCCGGTGGACAACGAGACGCTCCCCCACAACGTCCATCACCCAGAGCTCCAGGACCCCGCCGCGCGCGTAGAGCTGGGCCTTTTGCCCGAGATCATACGGGAGTGAGCTCTGCGCCACCTCGACAATGAGGTGTACGTCCGCCGAGCTGGGATGCCTGGCGCGATAGTAATCTTCGCGCGACCGGAGCAGTGCGATGTCCGGATGGACCTGGTTTCTGCGATCGAGGCGTACCTCCGCCTGGACGGCCAGCAGGGCGCGGCCCTCGAACCGCTCACCGAACAACCGCGTGAGCTTGATGACACCGCCGTTGTGCGGCGGACCGATCGGGCTCATCTGGATGATCTCCCCCTCGATGAGCTCGACGCGCTCATCCTCGTCCAGGATGCCGGCCTCCGCCATCCGGTAGTACTCGTCAACGGTGAACAGCCGCGGCCCGGCTTCGATCACCACGCGTCACCTCCACACCGCCATGATCACTCTCGTCGAGTGTACCAGCGGCGCAGGAGCTATCCGCCGAGCGCCTCCATGATCTCGTCCTTGAACGCGAACAACGCCGGCGTCCCGCCCGTGTGGATGAACACCACCGTCTCGTCCGCGCCCAGCAGACCTCGGCGCGCGTGGTCGATCAGACCGGCCATCGCCTTGCCCGTGTACACCGGGTCCAGGATGAGGCCCTCGGTTCGGGCCGCCAGCGTGATCGCCTCGATGGCGGCGGCGGAAGTCTTCCCGTACCCGTCGCCCACGTAATCGTCATAGCTTTCAACGTCAGACGGCTGCAGATCCACGTCCCAGCCCAGCGCTCGCGCGGCGTCCCGCGCGCCCGCGATCGCGCCTGGCACCCGATCCTCGCCGCGCCGTTGGGAGATCGCGATGGTCCGAAAGTGCGCGCCCAGGAGCTTGCGCGCCAGGATCAGGCCGGCGTGTCCCTTGTTGCCGGAGGTCATGTACAGGTGGCTGGGAGCCACGCCGAGTCGTGCCGTCTGTTCCACGATCTCGAGCGTGCAGAGCAAGTACGCCAGCGCGGATCCAATAGCGAACGCGCCGGCGTGATTCATCACGTACGGCTTCTTTCCCTTCGCTCGCTGCTCGGCCGCCGTCTCCCGCAGGATCTCGTCCAGCTCCGCGTTGGTTGCCACCTCCACCAGCCGCACGTCCGCGCCTAGGATGCGATCGATCAGCAGATTGCCCTGCCAGCCCCAGTCTCTTTCCGTACGGAGCACCAGGATGGTCTGGACTCCCAGCAGGTTGCAGGCCGCCGTAGTCTGACGGGCAGAGTTTGACTGCGCCTCCAGGCCGGCGATCATCACGTCCGCGCCCTCGGCAACGAGCTCCGCGAGTCGGAACTCCAGGTTCCGCGTCTTGTTGCCACCAAAGGCCAACCCCGTCAGATCGTCCCGCTTCACGAACAGCCGGCCGATCCCCAGCTCCTTCGCCAGCCGCGGCATCTCCTGAAGCGGCGTGTCCGTCACGGCAAAGGACAGCCGCGGCACCCGGCTCACGCGGGAACGGATCTCCTCGATCGATACCGATCCGGCGGGGGCTGTCTGTACGTGCGTCGTCATCTTTGGCGTCCTTTCGAGAGCCCTGCTCAGTAAGTCTCACCCACTACTGTGCCGGCGGGTCGGCCAGCCACCCGTCGATACCGTCCAGGATCCGGGCACGCGTCGCCGCGGACGCACCGGAGACACGGGCGCTGGTGCGCGCGATCTCCGCCAGCTCCACGTCACTGAGTCCCAACGCGGCCCGCGCGAGCTCGTACTCTTCGCCCACCTTGGGCCCGAAAAAGAGCTGGTCATCCGCGTTCAACGTCACCGGGACCCCGGCCGCCAGGAGCTCCGGAAGCTGGTGCGCCACCACGTCATCCACCACGCCCAGCTTCACGTTGGATGTCAGGCACACGTCGCACGGGATCTGCTCGTCCGCCAGCCGCCTCAGGAGATCCGGATCCTCCACCGCCCGCACGCCGTGAGCCAGGCGATGTGGCCGTGCAGTATCCAGCGCCTCGCGCACGCTCTCCGGACCCCGTGACTCGCCGGCGTGCGGAACCACGAGCAATCCCGCTTCGCGCGCGATGTCAAAAGCCCGCCCGAAGGACGCAAAAGACCCGACATCCTCATCACCCGCAAGACCCAGCGCCACCACGCCCCGGTCAGCGCGCTCCGCCGCGAATCTGGCCAGCGCCTCGATCTCATCCAGGGGCTGGTGGCGCAGCATGCCGAGCATGTAGCCCACCTCCACCCCGGTCTCGGCTGACGCGGCGCGAAACGCCAGGTCTTGCAGGTCGAACACCGCTTCGCGGCTCATGCCAAGCTGTCGGGCAAAGAACCCCACTCCGATCATTGGCTCCGTGTACCGCACACCCTGGCTGGCCTCATCCTCCACGAACTCGCGACACACCCGTGCGAGGTCATCCGGTGTCTGGATGACCTCGAACGACAGCACGCTGCGGCCGATGAACTCGCTCAGATTGCTGAACTGCCACGCATCGCTCACGTCCACGCCGTAGCGCTGCGCAAGCTCGAGGAACGTCTCTCTGCGCGCGCTGGGAATCAGGTGCGCGTGGAGATGTGCCTTTGGCAGCATAAGGGCGGATCGCGGGCTCATGATTCGACCGCCAGCGGGCGCTCCGAGTAATTCAAGAAACTCCCTGTCCTCGCTCTCTGGCCTCGGGCGTTGTTACAGGTAGGCCACGGGGGGCCCGCCAAAAACCCAGGCGACCTCACAGGCGCTGCAAGTGCGGCGCCCGCCTGATGAAACGACCGTGGCCAGCGGCGCCCACCACCCGATCGTCGCGGTAGACCACCGTCCCGCGAGACACCACCACCTCCGGCGCGCCCGTCACCTCTACCCCCTCGTACGGCGTGTAGTCGATCAGCGAATTGTGGGTTGCCGCGCTCAGCGTCTTCCGCACGTTCGGATCGAAGATGACCAGATCGCCATCGCTCCCCACGGCTATCGTGCCCTTGCGCGGGAACAACCCAAACAGCTTCGCCGGCGCAGTGCTCAGCACCTCCACCATCCGGTTCAGCGTGATCCGCCCGCTCCGCACGCCGCCGTTGTGCACCATCATCAACCGATGCTCGATCCCCGGACCGCCGTTCGGGATCTTGCTGAAGTCGTCCCGCCCGATCTCCTTCTGGCCCTTGAAGCAGAACGGGCAGTGGTCTGTGGAGATCACCGAAAGATCGTGATAGGAAAGCCCGCGCCACAGCGCGTCCTGGTGGTGCTTCGGGCGAGCCGGCGGAGTAAACACGTACTTGGCCGCCTCAAATCCCGGCAGGTCGTAGACCGAATCATCCAGGAACAGGTACTGCGGGCAGGTCTCAGCGTAGACGGGCCGGCCCCGCCGGTGCGCGTTGGCCACGTGCTCCAACGCCTCTTCGCATGAGAGGTGCACGAAGTAGATGGGCGCGCCCGCCATCTCCGCCAGCATCGTGGCCCGGTGCGTTGCCTCCGCCTCCGCCAGCGTCGGGCGTGTACTGGCGTGGTACTTCGGGCCCGTCTTGCCCGCCGCGAGCGCCCGCGCCACCAGCACGTCGATGGCGCTGCCATTCTCCGCGTGCATCATCACCAGCCCGCCGCAATCTGCCGCCTCAGACAACGCGCCGAACACGGTGGTGTCATCCACCATCAGCCGCGCCGGATACGCCATGTACATCTTGAAGCTGCTGATGCCCTGGTCCACCAGCCACGGAATCCGTCCCGCGTTTGCGCCAGACAGATCCGTGATGATCATGTGCAGCCCCACGTCTACCACCGGCCGGTTCCGCTCTAGCTGTGCCATCCGCCGATCAATCGCCGCGTCAAAGCTCTCACCCCGGCGCTGCGTCATGAAGTCGATCACCGTGGTCGTCCCGCCGGCCGCTGCCGCGGCCGTGCCGGTGGTGAACGTGTCGACGGTCGCCGTCTCACCCGACGGGTTCTCGAGGTGCACGTGGGGGTCCACGCCGCCGGGCAACACGTACCTGCCGCTGGCATCGATCACCGTATCCGCGGCGGTGTCCAGCGATCGTCCGATCAGCGCAATCGCCTCGCCGTCCACGAGGATGTCAGCAACGTAGTCATCGGTAGCGGTGATGATGCGACCGTTCTTGACCAGGAGGCGCATGAGGATGACTCCCACGAAAGGCTGGCGGCCGAGCACCCAAGGATAGCCCACCAGCGCGGCAGCGGCGCCGCTCGTGCTACCCTCGTGGCCACGATGCAGGAGGGTGAGTGGACATGGAGCAGGGCGCGAAGCCAGTCGGGATCGGAGTCATTGGGCTCAACTGGGGCCTGGGCCGGTGCGCGGCTATCAACGAGATTCCGGAGGCCAGACTGGTGGCCGTTGCCTCCCGCACCGAGCAGACGGCGCGCGCTGCCCAGGAGAAGCTAGGCGTCCCCGGCTACAGCGACTACAAAGCGCTGCTACGCGATCCCCAGGTTGAGATCGTCGCCATCTACACTCCCAGCGCGCTCCACCGCGACATCGCCATCGACGCCGCCCGCGCGGGCAAGCACGTCATGATCACCAAGCCCATCGAGGTCACGCTGGAGCGCTGTGACGCCGTGATCGATGCCTGCCGCGAAGCGGGCGTGAAACTGGTCACGGAATACATGTCGCGCTACGCCGTGGGCCACTACCGCGGCTACCGGGCGGTGGCGGACGGCCTGCTGGGGCGCCCGGTCACCGGCGAGTTCACTTACAAATGCTACCGTCCCCAGTGGTACTACACCGGCACCCGCGGTACCTGGGCGGTGGACGGCGGCGGCGCCTTGCTGCTCCAGGCCATCCACACCATTGACCTGATGCTCTGGTACTACGGCCCCGTGGAGAGCGTCACGGCCATCTGCGAGACCCAGACCCACCAGATGGAGACGGAGGACACTGGGGTCGCGCTCCTGCGATTCGTCAACGGTGCGCTCGCCACGGTGGTGGGAACCACCACGTTCCACAATGACAAGCCGGCCGGCCAGTACGGGGGCGGCTCCATGACCCGCATGGAGATCGGCGGCGAGCGCGGCAGCGCCATCCTGCTGGACGGCAACCTGACCATGTGGAAGACGGAGGAAGACCGTCCCGCCCCAGACATGCCGCTGCCCGCGGCCAACGCGTTTCAGGACTTCGCCCGCTGGGTGCGCGACGACGGCTACCGCTCGCCCATGCTGGTCACCGGCAGTGCCGGTCGCGACGCGGTTGCGCTGATCCTGGCGATGTACGAATCGTCACGCACCGGCAAGACGATCCGCCTGACCGACCGCTGACGCCACCAGACAGTTCTCTTCCCGGCCAGTTCTATGCTTGGAGCAGGAGGCTCTCGTGGCTAGCACCGTCCGCGCAATCTATCGAGATGGGGCGATCGTCCCCAGCGAGCCGGTCGACCTCGCGGAGGGGGCCGAGCTTCGGGTCACCATCGACGACACCGGGTCCAAGCCGTCGACTACGGCCGACATTGACGAGCTGATTCGGCTTATGGAGTCACTCCCCTTGGAGGTCGACGATGCCGAGTTCTCTGGCGCGGACCACGATGCCGTGCTCTACCCGAGAAATGGCGATCCATGATATTCGTTGACACCGGTCCGCTCTATGCGCTCGCGGTGCCAACAGATCGCCTGCACGGAGACACGGTCCGCATCTTGAGTGGCCAGAGACAGGAATAGCTCACCACTGATTACGTGGTCGACGAGGTCCTCACGCTCTGACATGCCAGAGGCCACGCCCATCGCGCGATCGAGCTGGGGTATCGCCTGTTTCGCCGGTCGTACCCATCCCTCCACTACATGACGGCGAGCGATGTCGACGCCACATGGGACATCTTCCGCCGGTTCGACGACAAGGACTGGAGCTTCACCGACTGCTCCAGCCTCGTCGTCGTGCGCAAGCTCGATGTCTCCACGGTCCCGCCCAGGGGATCGTGGATCGCTCGGTGCGCGCCTCCCATCAAGTAACCATCAAATAACATCGCGGAGCCCTTGCGCCCCGCTCCCTTCGAGACCCAGTTGGCCGCGCCTCTCCCGGAACCGTCCCGACGGCCCGTACGATCAAATACCCATCAAATAAAACTCGGGAGGCCGGACGCCGTCTGCGATCCAGCCCCTCTCCCGCCGAGGGCGGCTACGCCCAATAGGGGACGTACTTTGCCATCTTCTTGCTCTGGTCCGGATCGTATGGCTTAATGAGACCCTCTTCGAGCGTCTCGCGGATGATGCGAGAGGCGGTGGCGAGGTTCTGCGGTCGGATCCCGAACCTCTCCCGCAGGCTGGAGTTGGTGAACTGCTCCCGTTGCACGAATCGCAAGCATGCGTGCAGATAGCAGGCGCGTACCCGTTCAACCTTGTCCATTCTGGTCAGCGGTTTGTGAGCGAAAAGCACAGCACGCGTGGACCCGTGCGGACTTTCGAAACTCGGAGCGGGCAACTGGAACAACTCGGTCTGTGCGACGACTTTATCTACCCCACTGCCGCGCTCCTCGCAAATTCCGATGCGGCGCATGGCCGACGCTAGCGTCTCATTGCGTGAACGCGGCGGATGATCGAGAAAGCGCGCCGTGTCCACCAGCGGCTCACCAGGATTGGTGATCTCCATCCGATCCACGAAGATCTCGATCATGGGTCCGGCACCGGTAATCGAGAAATCCTGATGAATCAACGCGTTGGCCACCAGCTCACGCACGGCCAGCTCTGGATACATCGGGACTTCCTTTCGCAGAGCCCGCCCAATGAGTTCATTCCGAGGTAGGCGGGCGTTGATCCAATCGATCAGGCCTTCAAACCCTGTGGCATAGCCACGCATCTCGACATGCTCGCGCTCCGTGTCGAGTCGCCCCGGGCCCCGGTACACGACAACGCGAACGGCCTTCCGTTCGAGGGAGCGGAACTGGCCCAGGTCCTTGGCAAACAGGATCGCACCCAAATTGAGAACATCCCACCCACCGGCCACCGACTCGCGGACCAGACGGTCCGCCGCCAGTCTCTTCAGAACACCGTCTCGATCACCTGGCGGCGGTCCTCCAAGCGGATCAAAGTAGCTGGCGTAATCGAGGCGGGTCAAAACGTCGTCGCCGGCAAGGTTCTCCGCCGCCCTCAGCTCTTCGAACGGCGTAGTATCAAAGAGGCGCCAGAGCCGCCGTTCAAGTTGAGGGTGCTCTTTCAGCACCTGGCGGTGCAGGCCGACACGAATGTACTCGACCCCTTTGAATTGAACGGGACGGTCCGACGCACGGGGGATCTCGAGAATCACAACACGGCGCTGCTCATACTCAAGCGTGACGAAGCGAAAGTCGAGTTTAGGACTCAGGGATTGGAGCAACCAGCTTTCCAGGGAACCGACGTCGCGGCGGGCCGTGTCGGGATGGAATTCCGTACCCGTTACGCGATGAGTACCATCTTCAATGCCCCAGACGACGTATGCATTCGCCCTGCCTTCGAGCACCGCCGTGTTGCTGAGCGCCGACAAGTACTTGCCAATCCCCTCCGGGTCCACATTGTTCTGTTTGAACTCAAACCAGCCAGTCTCGGCGGGCAACCTCCGGAGTTCCGTGACCAGAGCCCGGTAGTACTCGTGCTCCGCGTTGCTCACAGGGCGTCCCATATCCTGAACAGACGGGCTTCTGTCGGTGCGGGATCGAAGCCGCGCCGACGAAACCGACTCAGGACATCTACGCGCGCCGAGGCCGCATCCAGGCGAGGTCGGTTCAGGCTTGCCTCGGGACGTGAGTACACCGATGAAAGCCCGCGCCCAGTCGCCATACAATGCCGCGAGCGTCGAATCCGGACTCGCTGGTAGATCATGGGCCTTTGGCTTCGCGTCGCCGACGCATCAATCGCTACCCCTGACTCTCATGCGGTCGCCGGAAAGAATAACCTCAATAGGGGGGCGCAGATCTCGCAGTCAGAACGGCGGTCGGAGCAATCCGAGCACCGGCAAATGCCGCCGCGGCGCAGCATCTGGACGGCCTGAACCACGAGCCTTGCAGCGTAGCACGGACGTTCCGTAGTACGATAAACCAGATTCCCTCCGAGAGCGCCACGTGGCTCGAATCGGCGCCGTCAGCGCCAGAAGCATCTACGTGTGGATCTGCCATCAGAGGTGACGTCAGGTACGGCAAGACCTCGCCAGGCCAGAGTGCGCCGCTGTGTCTGGGTCGATACCGTCCGCGGGCAAGATCGTTCATGGCAGCGCTATCGTTCCCGGAGCACGCCGGGACGGCAGATCGCAACACCGCTGACGCCGGGCCCGATGTAACGCTGATACGGGGAGAGCCACCTGATCACAAGGCTGACTCGACGCACCTTGTTACACGCGTCCAACTGTGCGGCAGTGTTCACTACCTGCTCGCGGGACAGTGCGGTGGGTTAGTCGGCTCAGTCGAAGAACGCCGCGTCTTCCGGCCGCAGATAGGCCCGTGCCTTCTCCACGATGAAGTCCACGCCGATACCCGGGCGATCCCAGACTTCGATGAACCCGTCCTTCACGATGGGGTTCGGCAGCCCCTCCACGATGTCGTACCACCACTCCGGGTTGCCCAGCGGGTACTCAAACGCGATCAGGTTGTTGGGGAGCGCCGCGCTGAGCTGAACCAGCGCGGCCATCCCGAAAACGCCGTCCAGGATCCCATGGGGCGCCATCATGATCCCGTGCAGGTCCGCGTACTCCGCGATCCACTTGAGCTCCGCCAGACCACCCACGTCGCACGCGTCCGGCCCCACCACGTTGATGGCGTGCTTCTCGATCAGCTCCTTGAAATTCTGCCGGAGGTAAATCTGTTCGCCGGTGTGGATAGGCGTTGTCGTGGCCCAGGTGATATCTCGGTAGACGTCCGCGTTCACGTACGGCGTGTAGTCCCCCGTGATCATGTCCTCCAGCCAGAGCAGGTTGTACGGCTCCAGCGCGCGCGCCAGCTTCAGCGCATCCGGGGGAGTGAAGCCCGGCCCGCAGTCCAACGCCAGTCCGATGCCATCGCCCAGGACGGACTTCATTGCCTCAACGCAGGCCACGATGTGCTTCAGGCCCCGCTCCGTCAGCATGCCCCGATCCAACGCCCCGTGCAGCCCAGGCGGCGATGGCTCGCCATAGAAGAAGTCCGGCACCTCCCGCTTCATGGCGGAATGGAAAGCGATGGCCTGCTTCACGATGGTGAACTTCTCGGGAGCGTCCAGCATCTGCCGCACGTTGTTGGCATAGTCAGCGGGTGAATGGTCCGTGAACGGATACCGCCGGCCGCCGTTGTAGATTCGCACCCGATCACGTACCTTGCCGCCTAGCAGCCGGTACACGGGCACGCCCGCCGCCTTGCCGGCCAGGTCCCAGAGCGCCATCTCGATCGCGCTTACGGCAGCGCCGTACGGCTTGAATGCCCCGCGCTGGCGGATCTTGAGCATCACCCGCTCAACGTCGCGCGGGTCCATGCCCAGAATCGCGTCCTTCAGGTACAGGACGTTTGGAACCATGTACGGCTTGCTAGACTCGATCTGGCTGTAGCCACTGATACCCTCGTCCGTCACGATGCGGAGCGTGGGGTTCTGGCCGATCAGCGCACACTTCAGGTCAATGATCTTCAACGAAGGCTCCCCAGGGGTGAGATGCAACACAGGCGGGAACGGCCGGAAGTGTGGCACGCGCGGTGACGTGCCCGCGATAGTGAGATGTCTCGAAGCCGCGGCGGACCCGACCAAATGAGGCATCCCATCGACCCTCTGCTCAAGGAGGCCGGCGCCGCCCTGGTGGCTTCCGTACTCCTCGGAAGCCTCGTCTCCGGCCTCTTCTGGCTGCTCACGGGCATCTCACCGTGGCCCATGGTGGTGATCGGCGCGATTGGCGGGTTCGGCTTCGGGCTCGCCATGCTCGCCCTGCTCTCGCCCAGCCGCGAGCGCTAGCGGCGCCGCCGCCGGATCGTCTCAAGCCGCGCCACGATCGCGCGGCCCACGGACTCAGTCGAATACCGCGACCGCAGATCTGCCCGGCCCATCTCACCAAGCTCACGCCGCCATGACGGCTGCTCAAACAGCTCACGCATGCATGCCGCCGCGTGGACCTCATCCGGTACGGCCCACTCCGTGCCCGCGCTGTACGGTCCCGCATCACGCTGGAGGGTCTCCAGCTTGAACCGCACAGGCACGCTGTTCGCCACAGTCATGAAATCCATGTTGCCCGACCAGCCGGTCGCCACCACGGGTTTGCCGTGGCTCATGGCCTCGGCGAGCGTGAGACCCAGCCCCTCTGCGCGGTGCAGCGAGACGTACACGTCGCACGCCGCCATCAAATCCCCCACGGACTCCGGCGAAACCGTCTCGTCCCAAACGGTGATGCGCGGATCACGCGCGGCATCCCGTAGCTCGGCCAACGCCTCGACGAACTGGTGGCCGTTCTGCGACTTCATCACCAGGCGGACTCGTTCGCCCGCTGGAAATGCGCGAAGGAACGCGCGCACCACTGCCAGGGGGTTCTTTCGCTCAAACACGCTGGCAAAGTCAAACGCGAACAGGTACAGCACCTCGTCCGATTGGATCCCCAGCTTCGCGCGCAAACGTGGGCCCTGTCCCGCCGGCTCCCGGTACAGCACCACCGGCATGTGGATCACGGGCGTGGTGGACTCCCGAGCGATCGCCTCACGGACGAATCCCGTGGCCACCCAGATCTCGTCGTAATAGGTAAAAGCGTCACGCCAACCGGCCGGGAACGAAGGAGACTCCCAGAACCAGTAGCCCACCGAGTACTTCCCCTCAAAGAACTGCGGAGTCAGGAATCGCCAGCTATTGAACGCCTGATCGGCGTTGGCGCAGATCAACGCGATGTCGTGTTCCACTCGATGGGACGCGATCTTGGGCGCGCCGTCTACGCGCGGCAGGTGGTCCACAGAGTCCGCGAGGTCGACGATGGACCCATCCTCACCGATCGAATCCAGGCACAAGATGAGATCACGCGCGACACGGCCGATGCCAGTCGCAGCCGTGACGTACCCGACCAGGTCGACACCCGCGGGTCGTGTCGGCACAGGCGGCGCCGCGGTCACCCATGGCGTGAGCCCACCAGCAGCAGGCGCCTGTGGATCGTCGAGCATAGCGGGATCAAAACCCAATTCCTGAGAACCTCGCGTATCGGCCCAACGCCGAAAGGCAGCATAATCATCCCCCGTTGGGTCAGGGAACGCCCGAAAAAGCTCCGGCCGCGCGCGTAGGATGCTCAACATTAGTGGGCTGACGACAGGCGACTTGCCCTGTTGAACAAGCTCCCGAGATGTTGCCATTTCGCCAACCGACGCGGGCGGCCCCGCCGTCTTCACGAACGCGGCCCAGTCAAGCTCCAGGCTCTCGGGTGACAAGCTGAGCATCCAGTCCCGACGCCAGGCAGGCGTCACTCCGGCCGCCCAACAGGCGCCGATACTGAGATGCTGTCGAGTTGTGAACAGGTGCTCTAGCAACGGAATAGCGCCATGCAGCGCGGTATCTGGAGTCGATGCCCAAGCCCGAAAACAGTCTGGCCCGTCGACCGCCCAAGGATCGCCTCTCGCTTGACGTCGTTCGGCCGGCAGGCAGATGAAAAGCTCTCGAAGCGCGCGTGGCACTGGTACGCCGTCGGAAAACGTGCCGTAGCCGTACGGATGCCTCCGCCATTTCTCATATCCATGACGAGCTAGCCTCTCCCGGCACAGAGACATGAGTACATCCAGCGGACTACCACGCTCGATCCTGATCCGATTCTGGTGCCTGGACAGCTCATCCGGTTTGAGTGGGTCGTAACCACTGTAGTGAAAGAACGCGAGCGGGCGCCCATTCACATTGAACGTCTCGCCGGAGACCGAGAGCGCGCGCTGCGCCAGGTTCCAGTACGCCACATCATAAGTTTCATCTCGCAGAATACCTGTAGACGATGATAGTGACGGTATGAAATCAGCCCACCGCTGGTCAACGAAGTAGCCTGCGTCGGGATTGTTCCGGCACAAGTCCTCCAGTCGCTCAGCCCACCAATCAAGGATTCTCATGGATTCATCAGAGTTACGAAATGCGATGAATCCCAGATTGTACATTCCGGCCCTCAGTATGTTCACTTCTCCGGGCATGAGATTATCTAGTCCTATCGGATCGGTGTTGTGGGGGATAAGAATGATCGCGTTAGCCAGAATAGCCTCATGGAGTTCATCCAATGGTCTGAATATGAGTATATCTGGATCAAAATACACCACAACGTCACTTGCGGTTTCACAGAGCAGGAATCTGATCAGATATGGCTTTATCGCTGTGCACAATTCTGTGACGTCATACTTGAACGTCCAAGTGTGCCAATCATCTATCTTCAGGTCGCTCGGTGCAATTATCTCTATTCGCGGATCGATTCTGGCTTCTCTCGGAATATTATCGACTATTAGGCCACAAAAACGTCCGTCCGGCTCATGCTCAAAGAAGGACTCGGCCAGCGCAGATAACTGACCCAGGTAGTTCCCGGCGATGATGGTGCATGCAGTGAGCGGGCGATGATTCGTAGACTCGCCGCCTGACTCGGCTCTTGGCAACTCAAACTCCATGGATGTCACGGGCCAGCGTCGTCGCAATACGCACCCGCTGTGCCGAGGCACCCCGGTTCCGATCCCGCGCTAGCACACGCCCGCAACATCAGACTAGCATGCCAGGTCGTTCGATCCGGGCTTGGTCATCCGGCCGTTCGTTGCGCGAATCGCGTGCGACTAGGCGCCTGACCAGACGTGGCTCCGCCGCGGGGCTCGCCGAGTGCCTGGCCCGAGGCTGCATCCGGCGCTCCGTCCGCCCCGAACTGGCTGCGTCGAGAGGATACCGCGCATCCCCGGGGTAGGTTTGGGGAACGCTCCCGCCAGGGCTCGCGAGCGGGGTTGAAGGTCCCGGCGTTGGAAGACGAGTACCAAGGCCATTCGGTTCGTGCATTAGCCAAGGCCCGGTAGGTACACCAGTCTCAACGGGGCCATTTGCCGGCAAGTACGTCGCGCAACCTATCCGTCCGCGTGCGCCGATGGGCGAGTTCGACCTCAAGCGCCTGGATTGTGGACGCCAGCGACTCCGCTTCAGCGCGCCTCGCTTCCGCCAGCGTCTCAGTTGAGTGAAGCGCTTCCTCCAAATCAAGCAGTTCTGCCCTGAGCGAATCTCGCTCGCGTCCCTGGTCCGCTAGCAGCCCGTCGTAGTGCGCTAACAGTTGCTCAAGCTCAGCCGCCCGCTCAGTTGCGATCACGCGGGCATGTTCCACTTCATTCAATGCCGCCTCAGACCAGATGCGGTGCGCGTCTAGCCAAGCGCAGTGTTCTTCCAGTCGCGTAAATGCGCCCGAAAGCTCAGCATAGACTTCCTCGGCGCGACCCGCCGCAGTCGCCTCGCGGCGTGCGTGGTCACCGTCCGCCACGGCTGCTTGATAGAGACCGTCAAGGCGGGAGATTTCCTGCTGTTGTTGGTCGATGATCTCTCGACGACGCTCGCTTAGCTGTTTGGTGAACTCAAACTCCTCGGTCAGCCAACTCTGATGACCTTCGAGCCATCGGATGTGGCTCTGGAGCCTCTCACGAGCCAGCCCCGCGTCCTCGAGACGACGTGTCAACTCACTAATCTGATTCGACTGCCGCTGGATGATGGTGTCACGTTCGCCAACCGCAGCATCCAGCATCTGTGCCCACCGAGTGCGCTGCGCAAACGCGCGCTCTAAGGCGCGAACTGCAAGGTCTTGTTGCGACGACGCGGATGGGTCATCTTTCGCGCGCACTCGTGCCCGGTCGATCATGGCGATTTACCGCCCTCCCGCTGGCGGTTGACATAGCGCAATGTTGACGTATGGTAGTGGAAACTTGCCAAGGCCGGCGCGTCGCGCACCACCCGCGGTCGCATTCCAAGTTACGCCGAGGTTGTCCCCGCTCAGTGGACTATGGCGGCCCATCCCCCCGCCTCGCGTGACGACTCGTGACCAGGGTCACCCGCCATTCGACGATTCGACATGATGGCCACGTGGCGGCCACCCTACGCGCCCCCGGAAATCCACGATGCGCGCGCGGCCGCGATGAAGGTTCAAGGTTCATAGTATCGGCAGAGTCGGCTCTCAGCGGGAATCGCCGCGCCGGGCGGGAGCTCGTTGTCACTGAACGGCCGCCCATGGGCCAGTCTTGAGCACGGGTGCAGGCGGCGCATGTGCACCCAATCTATGAGTTAGCTGAAGCCGACCCACCCCGAGGGTCCGTCATCGTGCTGAGTCCGCCAGGGGGATGGCTACGATGGATCAGCATCCCCATCCTGATCGCGTGCGAAAGTGGCGCCGCGAGCAGTTGTCCGTACTTCGCCTCCTCAGCCTCGACGATCGCGTCCACCCCCGCCACGGACATCCGCCGACCCCATCAGAGCAAATCCTCGAAAGCACGCGCTTGATCATCTGCAGCGGGTGCTGGGCTGGGATGCGGTCCTCGAGACTGACGAAGCTGAGCATCAAGACTTGGTTGTGGCGCCGTCCAAGCATCTGATCACCAGCGGGGAGGCTCGCTCCATCGTACCCGGCCCTCTGGTGGGTCCGGTAGGATCAGACACCCCTAGAATGGGAGAATTTCAGCAGCCAGGTCGGGGCGGGAGCTCCGTCCGAAGGCGTTTGGTGGCGACAACGGCTACCACACGCGGCGGTTCGCGCAGCCAATCCGCGAATGCGCCGCGACGCCGCACATTGCGGCCAGGCGAAGCGGCCCGGGGACCGATTGGCGGACGACCCGGCACCGAGCGCATCCGGCGAGCCAAGGGATTGGGCAGCGAGTCGACAAGACCGTCGGCAAACGCGTGCACTACGCGGAATCACAACCATCGGTGGAATTCGACGGACCCGGTTCGTCTGGGAGACGCGGCCGGCGTCGGCGAAGAACCTGATCGCGACGGCGTACGGCCCACTCCGGCCGGCACGATGCATAACCTGCTCGCCGCGCGTCCCCTTCGCGCAGCTGCTGGCTACCGGGGACCTGCCCAACGGCCATCAGCCGCGGCAAACCCGGCCCGGGGCGTAAGGATCCGACACGCCACGATCGCCAGAGCCAGCAGCACACCAGCTACCAACGCGGAGATTCGCCGGCACCAACGGAAGGAATGACCGCAAACCAGAAGCTCCGCCGCCCGCGAGTGCCGAGTAGCCAGACAACTATGATCCACGAACGAACCTCCCGGCAACGACGCCGAAAAGCCCACGGTCATTCCTTCTCGCAATGTGCGCTCCCACGCTTCTGATGACGCCGTAAACGGCTCGAACTGGCATCCGGCTCTCGCCTCGATGAGAGCCCCACACTCACTCGAACTACCCCACCCACGCTCAAATAAGTAGCCGACATCACGAGCCGAATCCCGGCGACCAGATCCTGGTTCCGCGTAGCAGCGGTGAACCCAAACCACAATTCAGGAACACACCTCAATCAACACCTCGTCCCACCACCAGACAACCTGTCCGGACGCTGTCGATTGGACCGGGGACAGCCATCCTGCCGTCGCGGCACGGCGACGCTAACTCGCTCCGTCGGCCCGAGTCACCGCGGCAAGAAACGGCACAAACTCCCCAGACTCACCGCCTGTGCGCGGTCCCCACCGCGACTACCTCTCCCTGGCCAACCAGACCAAAAGTGCTCTAAACCGACCTAGGCGCGCGCACGGCTTCATTGGCGGTGCATCGCGCCACCGTGTACCATCCGGCACAAGGGGTGCGCCGCACCGCGCCAACCAGCTTACGTCCCACCCGGCTGAGGTGACCGTATCCATGGCGGGAGTCCGATCAATGAGGCCCAAGGCGTAGTGGGGAGCCTCCGCTCGCGCGCACGGCGAGCAGCAAAGCTGCTTGTCGCCACAATTTGCTTCCCATTCATCTGGTACTTCCGCCGCCAGTTTGGCGCACTCCAAGACACACTCCTGGCTCGTATCGCAGCCCTTGAAGAACGCGCGATGGCCGGTCAAAACGTCGCCACTCTTGTGCTCCAAAGGCTCGAGGAGTTCGAACGGCGATCATCGAGCGATCTCCAAGTGGGCATGGAGCTTGCAGTACTCCAAAATCGCCAGGGGGCGATCGCCGACCAGCAGCGAGCCGAAATTGGACGACGGCTCGCCATCCTCGACCAGAAGGCCACTGCCGAACTCGACCAGCTGCGAACTGTGATTGTATCGAGACTCGACGAATTCGAACGACACTCCTTCGCGGACGTACAGGCGTCGACTGAACTCGCCGCCATCAAACGCCGAGAGGCCATACCACACGACCTCGACGGCTCCACTCTGCGTCGACTACTGCGAATAGAAGAGATGCTTGAATCCATCGAATCAAGGGAAGGGGATATCGCCCGACAGCTAGAAGATCTTGCTAGCTCCGCTCGTGGGCTGGGCGACGATGAGGCCGGGATTGCACGCCGACTTCAGTTGCTGCTGGAGCTGGGCCAGGCTCTCGATCGTCGAGTAGCAGAAGAGCGCTCAACACTGCACTCTATCGAATCGCTCGTGGGAATGGTCAACGAAAGAAGTGTGGATAGCGCCGCGCAAGAGCTCGTCGACCGACCGCTGAACGAGCTCGGCTCGGGGGCGGCCGCGCTGCTGAACTATGCTATTAGCCATCGCGGTTTCGCCGCCCAAGCCGGTCTCTGGTTCAACCCTCCGCTGTGGGTCGAACACCGGGCCGGCGATGTGGTCATAGGCGGCATGAACGAGCGCATCGTTGAAGTGCCATACGTTACCAACCGCATCGGCACGCTGCCACCGGGCAGCAAGATTCTGGACTTCGGCGCCGCCGAGAGTACGGTGGCACTCTCTCTGGCGTCACTTGGCTACAACGTCACCGCCCTTGATCTGCACCCGTATCCCGTCCAGCATTCTCGAATCACTTCGGTTGCCTGCCCGGCGCAAGAATGGGAGGGGCCGCACCAGCCGCTCGATGCGGTGATCTCACTCTCAACACTGGAACACGTTGGTCTGGGAGCCTACGGTGAAAACCCCACGACCAGCTCACTCGACCGTCTCCTGATCGAGCGCTTCGCACGCTGGCTTAAGCCTGGCGGCATCCTCGTATTGACTGCACCATTTGGCGAGTGGGCGATCGACACGTTCCAACGTACCTACGATCGAGACCATCTCGACAACCTGCTCAAGGGATGGCGCGTTTTGGACCTGCGATACGCCGTTAATTCGCAACCGCTACGCTGGGACACCACAGAGACCGAGCCGATGCCCGCGTCCTTCGCACCAGACACCAGGGCGATCGTCCTGCTCACGGCAACCCCGGTCTAGCCCGCCCGTATGCGCTCGCCGTACGGCCTGGTTCTCGACATACAAGGTGCCCAGAGCCTGACCCATGGCGAACGGGGGATCGCACGCTACGTCATGGAGCACGCGCGGGCACTAACCGGCATACCAAACCTCGTCCGATCCCTCGCACTCAACCCGCTGTTACCGTTTCCCGGCCACCTGCCAGCGGAGCTCCTCGCCTCTCCCCTACTCGAATGGGGAACAGCAGGCCAGTTCGCAGCAGCTTCCCAAAGCGGGCCCGTGGCCTATCACATCATGTCGCCGTTCGAGCTTGGATTACCCGCAGAAAGTGTGACTCCTCCCCACGCACTCCGGCCAGAAATTCCCCTAATCGTAACGCTCTACGATCTAATCCCGCTTATCGAGACAGGTAGATACTTGACCGACCCGTATATCTCGAAGCGCTATTTTGCTAGACTTGACCTGGTACGATCGGCGGACCTCGTGCTGACGATCTCTGATCATAGCCGTCAAGACGCGATCAGATTGCTGGGACTGGATCCGAAGAGCATTGCCACCGTCGGCGCCGGTGTCTCCTCGTACTTCCGGCCTGCCCGGTACACCGAGGATCCGATAGCTGCCGTCCGATCGGCGACACCCGCGATCACACGCGATTACCTGCTTACCGTATCGGGCGCCGATCCGCGGAAGAACACCGAGGCCTTGATATCAGCGTATTCACTACTACCACGCGATCTCAGGCAACGCTATCAGCTCGTGATCTCTTGTCAGCTACCGCCATCCGCTGAAGCAGAATGGCGCGCCCACGTAGCAAAGGTTGGACTAGACCAGGACGATGTGGTCTTGACGGGGTTCGTCTCAGACAGTGTCCTCAGATCCCTGTACCAGGCTGCCAGGTTGTTTGTATTCCCCTCGCTGTACGAGGGCTTCGGTTTGCCAGTAGCAGAGGCTATCGCATGTCATTGTCCGTCTCTCATTGCCAACACTTCCTCACTGCCGGAAGTCCTGGACTGGAGTCCCGCGACGTTTGACCCGAGGGACGAATATGCCATCGCCTCCGGCATGAACCGTGCCCTGACGGATGCTGGCTTTTACGAGCAGCTCCTGATCGTCGCGAAGGAGCGCGCTCTCACCCACACTTGGCAGGCTGTGGCAGAGCGCACTGAGGCAGCATTACAGCTCCTGGCGCCACCTTCCCCAGCCACGCAGCGCCCCTCTCGCACCAGGCCGTATCGAGTCGCGCTCGTTGGCCCAATGCCGCCCGTGCGGTCGGGATTGGCGAAAGAGAATATCAACCTGGTTCCCCATCTTAGCAAGTGGTGCGAACTGGATATCTATGCCACGGGTTCTCACGACACTGGTTCGTTGCAGCGCGACTATCAGGTGAGGGTGTTTCCAGCGCAGGCCTTGGGAAGAATCACAAATCCTTACTCATACGATGCAATCTTCTATTCCGTTGGGAACAGTCACCACCATCACGACACCTATGAGCTCGCCAAAAAGTACCCAGGAATCGTGTGGCTGCACGATGTCCGATTGGGTGGGATGTACATCACGTATGGTCTGAGCCGACACCCCGGGGGGATATCCGGGCTGCTTTCCAGCCGGCTTCCCGATTGGTACGGCGACCGCCTGGCCCCTGCCTTGGCAACTTCACCGAGTCAGGCATCGTTCCGTCGCTACGGGATGGGCTTGACCCCTGAGTGGGTTCGCGGCGCACGTGGAGTCATCGTGAACTCGGCGTTCGCCGAGAGGCTGCTTCGGCTCGATCAGGGTCCGAATGGACCGCTGCCGCGGCTGTGGCGGTTGTTCTTGCCGGTTCCGGCTCGACCGACCCGGCCGAGTGTTCAAGCGGTCGCTCCACCGACGATCGTATCCGTGGGGCTACTGGATCCGATCAAGGCACCAGAAGCGATCATCGATGCCCTGGGGCCAATCGCCGCTGAGTCAGACGCGCGGTTGGTATTCGTGGGGCCGGTGGACCCAGATTTCGCTGGCGCGCTTCTGGAGCGTGCCGCCAAGCTAGGATTCGGGTCGCGCGTAGAGATCACCGGTGAGGTCGACGAGAGCGAATACTGGGGCTGGCTCAATCAAGCCACCTGCGCGGTGCAGTTACGGCTCGCAACCAATGGCGAAAGCTCCGGCACGATTCGCGACTGCATCGCCGCGGGGCTGCCGGTGGTCACAAACATGATCGGCGCCGCAGAGGAATTTCCCGCGGATGTCGTTCGATTGATCGCACCCCAGATCGGTACCGATGAGCTGCGCGAAGAGGTTCTGGCGTACGTGCAATCGGAAGCTGCGCGCCAGGTGAGTCAAGCTGCCGGGGAGCGCTACGCGCGGGATCACTCATACGCACGGCTCTCAGAAGAGTTCCGCAAGATCGTGCACGAGCTCTCATAGCACGTCGCCAGGCCGCGGAACGGAGATCCCCTGCTCAGCGAACGTCCGGGGCGCGGTCACTGGCGCACCAAGCTCGGCGGTACTGCGCGCCCCGCCCGGCTTTGCCGTCCTGCGTTATGGGCGGTTCCCCAACTCAACTGCCCGACCCGCGCACAGCCAATCAGCACCAGCATGGCGACCCCTGGAGTGTGGGGCGACTCGATGTCTCCCGGGATCTCCGCTACCATCGCTGCGACGGACCAGGAGACTATCAGTACGAACCCAATCGGGGAATGCTGCACGGGGCGTGTGGCGGAAGCGGCACCTCCTGGAATTGCGAACCACGCCGCGACAAGGGGCGTGAACACCCTCAGCAGACCCCAGACGCGCACGCCTCTGTGGGATGTAGTCTGCGCACTCCGCACCGCCCACACCGTGCGTCTAATGCCACACCCGTGAGCGGGCCACTCAGCAACCCTGTCGATTCGTATCTACTCTGATTCTTTCTGAAAACTGACCCACTTTCGCTCTGAAAATTGACCCACCGCTGGGTCAGCAGCCACACCCTCACGGGACGCTCCCGTGAGGACTGGAGGTTGTTGACCATGGAAGATTGGACCGCGATCCAGGGCCTGCATGCGCGCGGCATGAGCATCCGCGCCATTGCCCGCAAGCTGGGTATCGCTCGGAACACCGTGCGCTCGGCGCTTGCTCAGACCCACACCCCACGCTACCAGCGGCCGACCCGCCCCAACGCCAAGCTCGCGTCGTTCGACGAGCAGATTCAGACCTGGTACTTCACCGACGGCTTGATCGGCTCGCGTATCCTGCGTGGTGACCGGGCCAGCGGCTACTCCCGGCTCGGCCAGCGCGCTCTACATCGACTCCCAGGCGCTGCGTGCCAACAGGCCAACCACCGACCCCAGCGCCAAGGCCACCGTCCGCTTCGAGACCGCGGCGGGTCACCGGGCTCAGTTCGACTGGTCTCCCTACACCGTCGAGATCGGCGGCCAGCTTCACCAGGGTCATCATCGCTGGCATGACCCTGGGCTTCCGCATGAGCACTACACCGCCAACCTCAATGAAACCCAGCCCGGCCATCTTCGATGCCATCGAACACTGCCTGCGCCACTTCGGCGGCGCTCCCAGGCCTGCTGGTGGATAACGCCCGCGCGCTCGTAGATAGCGCGAGTCCTGCCCCGCTTCCACTGGAACGCCCAGTTCCTGGAGCTGTGCGGTACTACCGCGTCACCCCGCGGGCCTGCCAGCCGTACCGAGCGCGTACCAAAGGAAGAATCGAGCGGCCGTTCTTCTCCTCGAAGCAGCACTTCATCAAGGGGCGGCGCTTCGCCTCCTTCGCCGACCTGCTGGCGGACCTGGCCAGCTTCGAGCATTGCAGGCGATCTCGACGTCCGCGTGCAGCACCGCTGCCGGCCAGCGGCCAATCGATCGTTCCATGAAGACTGCCTACTCACCCGCTGCCAGCCCAGCGCTTCGTCGGCTCCCAGGCACTGACCCGTAAGGCCTCTTGGGATTGCATGATCAGCTTCCGCGGCGGCCGCTGCTCGGTGCCGTCGCCGTACGCCGGCAAGCACGTCTGGCTGCTGGTGCTGCAAAGGGATCGTGCTCGACCACGGACGCCAGACGATCGCCGAGCATCCACTGGCCGAGCGGCCAGGCCAGGTCCTGACCCAGCCAGAGCACTACGCGGCGCTGCAGCGTCGCGGCGCGCGAGACGCTGGCGCTGCTGAGCCAGGAGTTCACCAGAGCGTTTCCGGAACAGGCCGGTCTGCTGGATCGGCTGACCCGCGAGCACAAAGCAGAACGCGGCCGCGCACCTGCTGATCCTGGAGCTGGCAGCGCTCTACGACGCGGCGGCCATGGCACACGCTTTCGAGCAGGCGACTACAACACGTACTCAGGGCCGTTCATCCGTGGGATCCTGCAGGCCAGCCAGCAGCCGAAGGCCAGCCTGCCCGGCGGTGGGGGGCGGGACCGATGGGCGGCTCGGCAGCCACGCCCGGGGGTGCGGGTGGAGACGGATCTCGGGCGGTACCAGCGGACGCTGGAGGCGGCGCAGTGAGCCGCGGCGGGTGCCATTCGTGGCGGTGCCACGGAGGCGGAGAGCGGGACGCTGAAGGGCCAGTTGATGAGCCTGGGGCTGCACAGCATGGCGGAGCACTGCGAGCGTGAGGCCGAGCGGGCGGCGGAGGGGAGACGACCTATGTGACGTACCTGGCGCGGCTGGTGGGTTGGAGCTGTCCGAGAAGCTGGATCGGTCGGTGCAGGCGCGGATCAGCCCGGGCGCGGTTTCCGATGCAGCGGACGCTGGAGGGTTCGACTTCAGCTTCCAGCGGGCTCTCGACGAGGTCGGGTGCGGGAGTTGGGGGTGGCGTTTCTGGATCAAGCGAGCCTGTCATGACCTGGGGGGTGCTGGTGGGTGGACCCCGGAGTGGGCAAGACGCACCTGGCGATCGCGCTGGGCCTGAAGGCGTGTACGGCGCGGCGGAGCGTGCTGTTCGTGAGCGCGGCCGAAGTGCTGGATCGGCTGGTGGCGGCGGGCGACCCAGACGCTGGGCAAGCTGTTGGAGCAGTTGCGGCGGCTCGACCTGCTGATCGTGGATGGAAAGCTGGCGAGATTACCTGCCGATGGATGGTCGGCGGGCAAACCTGTTCTTTTCCAACTGGTGGCGGCCCGGCGCTACACCCGCGGGTCGTTGCTGGTGACCAGCAACATCGGGTTCGACGGCTGGGGTAAGCTGTTTGGCGATGACGTGATCGCGTCGGCGACCTGGATCGACTGCTGCATCGCAGCGAGATCTTCGCGGTCAACGGACGGCCTATCCCTCGGCTCGGATCGTCGACCGATCGCCCTGACCGGAGGTGCCGACCGCTCATGCCCTTGATACCCACCCGCTGACACCCACGCACGACCCGCTGCTGACCACCCACGAGGTGGGTCAATTTTCCCGAAGAAACCTGGGTCACTTTTCACGCGGAATCGACAACTCACGTCGCCTGTACGGCCGGTGCACGGCCCCTTCAGGTAGAGCCTGACCGCCGTCGCGTGTAGGTGAGTAGATACGTCGATTCGGGACTCATGTCCATCATCGTTCCTTGCCTGAACGAGCGACACAACATTTTGTTGATTCTTTCTGAAAACTGGTTCTCCCGCAGTTCTCGTGGCGCGCCGGCCAGTCCGGCCTGATCCGAGCGGCCGATCTCGCGCGTGGAGTCTGTCGGCCAGGATGTGTGACGCGCTCGTGATGTTCCGTGACGGATTCGTGACCCGGTAGCGGCAGAGGCTTTGCAGGCGACCGCTTCGTGCGCGAGGTGCCGGCCATGCCTGACCTGGTCCCGATGGTGTTGATTCGGTGTATCCGCCTGGTCGACGAGCAGGTGCTGCTCGACGCCGAAGGCAGCGCCTCCACGGCAAACTGCCCGAGTTGCGGAACCGTCAGTGCTCGCGTGCACGGCCGCTATCAGCGTCGGCCGGTCGATCTGCCCTGGCGCGGCCGGTCCGTCCAGTTGCTCTTGACCGCGCGCCGCTTCCGCTGTGAGGCCGTAACGTGTGCGCGCAAGACGTTCGCCGAACGCTTCGACGGCCTGGTCGCGCAACACGCCCGCCGCACCGTGGGCGCCACCCAGACCCTGGTCGAGCTGGCCGCGATGCTGGGCGGAGAGGCCGGGGCGCGGCTGGCCGCGACGGTCGGCTTGCCGGTCAGCGCGGATACCCTGTTGCGCAGCCTCAAGCGCGAGCCGCGTGTCTGCCCCACCCCGCGGGTGTTGGGCATCGACGATTTCGCGTTTCGGCGCGGTCACCACTACGGGACCATCCTGATTGATCTGGAAACCCACCGCCCGGTTGACCTGTTGGCTGACCGTTTGGCGGACACGCTGGCGGCGTGGCTACGCGAGCATCCCGGGGTCGAGGTTATCGCCAGCGACCGCTCCGGGGCGTACGCTGAGGGCGCTCGGGCTGGGGCACCCGAGGCGATCCAGGTGGCCGATCGCTTCCACCTGCTCATGAACGCGACCGGAGCGTTCGACGAGGTGTTGCGGAGCCACCGTCGCCGCGTGGAGTACACCGCGTCACCGGACCCACCCGACGCCGTTGAGCCCGCGGTCCCGAGCCCGGCGGCCTACCCATCAAGTAAGACGGCAAGCAGAGCGGCGCAGCGGCAACTGGAGCGCCAGGCCCGCCGGAGCGCCCACTGGGAAGAGGTGCACCGCCGCGGTGCCGAGGGCCAGAGCATCCAGCACATCGCCGGAGCCCTGGGGATGAACCGTGGAACCGTCCGTCGCCTGCTGGCGGCGCCGCTTCCGCCAGTACCAGCGCCACGGCCGCGCCCGGGCGGGCTGCGATCACCCACGCTGCAACCGTTCGTGAGCTACCCGCAGGACCGCTGGCAAGACGGCTGCCACAACGTCCGCCAGCTCTGTCGCGAGATCACCGCCCAGGGGTACCAGGGTAGCTACTCGTTGCTGGAACAATCACTACGGCCCTGGCGACCGCCCCGCGTGGCACGCTCGAGTGCGAAACGCCGATCGGTGAGTGTGCGCTCGTTGTGCCGACGGCCCCGCGAATCGCTGTCGGAGACCGATCGAAAGACGCTCGAACAGGCGCTGGCGGAGGTTCCGGAGCTTGCCCGTGGTTACCAGCTCAAGATCAGCTTCGGCACGATCATCGCGCAACGAGACGTGAGCGCATTGGAGTCGTGGGTGCAGGAAGCGCACACCAGTGGCCTGACGCCCTTCATGACGCTCGCCAACGGGCTGCGGGCCGACTGGGCAGCCGTGACCGCCGCGCTCACGCTCCCCTGGTCGACCGGCCCGGTCGAAGGCCATGTGCATCGGCTGAAACTCATCAAGCGGCAGGGCTACGGTCGAGCGAAACTCGATCTGCTCCGCCGCCGCGTTCTGGCCAGCTAACCTACCGGCCCACAACACCCAAAAACAGCGCGGGATGAGTCACCGCCGCTCTCCTCAGCGTGCCCCAGCCACAAGGGGCAGAATCGGAACATCCGTACTTCACAGAAAGTGCGGGAGAACCACTTTTCACGCGGAATCGACATGCGCACTCCGCACCGCCCACACCGTGCGTCTAATGCCGCACCCGTGAGCGGGCCACTCGGCAACCCTGTCGATTCGTATCTACTCACGTCGCCGCTGATATGGAATGACCTTGTCAAGTACGGTGACGATCGCGCCGATTCGACACGTGTGGGTTTAGGTTTCGAACGGTCCGCTCCCTTTCCGCCGTGCTCGTCGTTTCAGCGTCTGGCTTGCCGGCTCGGACGAGCGCGGCGGAGCCGCAGGCCATCTCGATGATCGCTCACCCTGATCTTCCCGGGTCTGGGCTCGGTCAGACCGGGCCACCGCACAAGAGGGAGTCGATGGGAGCTGGCTCAATCTACAGGCGCGTGTTCGAAACGCATAGGGGCGACCGAGGGTTCTCCCCATCGTGCCGTGCACAGTCCGCCGCGCTCGTCGTTTCAGCATCTGTTGGTCTTTTGGTCCGGTGCCGCTGGCTCGTAGCCGGCCGCGGGGTCGTGGCTACGCCACCTGCTGCTGAGGCACCGTCGGGGCCTCCGTGACGCCACGACTCGGAACCTGCTGGCCGATGGCCCACACGAAGCCCAGCAACTCGCGCGCGACGGCCATCGCGACCAGTTGTGAGGGTTTCCCGCGCGCGAGCAGGCGCCCGAACCGTCTGCTCAGCCGCGCATCCGCTCGCTCCGCGATGGCCGCGACCTCGGTGGGTTGTCGCCGCCGGCTCCGGTGCGCCCGCGCGCGTGTCCCGGGCGGGCGTCGCTGGTGCCACGCGCTCTCCACGATCACCCACCGCACATGGTGATTGCCGGCTTTGGTCACCCCTCCCCGCAGGACCCGCTTGCCACTTGAGTGTTCCCGCGGTCCTAAGCCCACGTACCCCATCAAGTGCCGCGGCGTCGGAAAACGCGGCGGGTCGCCAAGCTCCGCGACCAGGGTGATGGCGGTCAGGGTGCCGATGCCGTGCAGGCAGCAGAGTGCCTGGATGATTGGGGCGTGAGGATGGTGTTGGGCGAGCTCAGCGAGCCGATTGTCGAGTCGAGCCAGTCGTGCTTCGGCATCGGCGAGTTGCTCGAGCAGCTCGTTGAGTACTTCTTGGAGCAGGGAATGCTCGAAGCGGAGCGCGGCCAGCCCGGCGCGGTAGCGGGCGCTCCACGACCGCACACCGTCGGGTGGCTGGCAGCCATGGCGGAGCAACAATTTGCCGATCCGTTGACAGATCCGCACCCGCTGGCGCTGGATGGACTCGCGCAGTCGCACCAGGCCTCGCAAGGCTTCGTCGGTGGCGTCTGGTACCCAGACGCCCGTGAGCTGTCCGGACCGGAGCAAGCTGGCGAGCTTCTCGGCATCACGGCGGTCGGTCTTGACACGATCGCCGGGTTTGGTGGGGATCAACGATGGCGCAACAACCATGCAGCGGACGCCCAGTTTGGCCAGATGGCGCTGCAGGGTGTAGCCGGTGGGGCCGGCCTCGTAGCAGCAGGACAACTGGTCGACCGGGCCGAGGGACCGAATCAAGCGCGTGACCGCGCGCTCGTCGTTAGCGATGGTCCCCCAGGAGCGAGGTGGGCCATCGCCCGCAGGGGCAATCGCGACGGCAATGGTGTCCTTGTGCACATCGAGACCGACGAAGCGACTATGCTGTTCCATGACCGACTCCTCTCGTGTGACGCGTGGTCCGCAAACCCAGGGTAGCCTAGCTACTCGGTCCGCGGGACGCGAGTCGGTCATTCCATCCTATCTACCTGGTGCGGGTTTCGGAGGCTGGGGCTATGCGTGCTATTTGGCTTCGACGGCGCCAATGTCGCAGGTGTTCTTGCCGTCGGCGAAGCGGGCGACGCCGCGCTGGTCGGTGGGGCGGCAGCTTCCTGGGGCGGCTTTGCCGATGGCGGCGCTGCCGGGGCCCAGGTCGTGCGTCATTGTGACGCCGCCGTGGAATGCGAGCGAGCTGAGCTTGGGGTCGCCAACGGTGAAGCTGGGGCCGCACTGCGGCTGGGTGCCCGCGGTGCCGTTCTGGAGGTTGCTGCGGCTGAACCGATTGTCGATCGGCCCGTTGCAGTTCCCGCCGGCGGCCTGGTTCGCCACGATGGTGTTCTCCAGGATCACCAGTTGGCCGTCGCCCTCCGTGGAGATCCCGCCGCCGCCGCCAGCCCGGTTGTTGGTGATGGTGACGTTGGCCACGCGGAAGTCGCCGGCGGGGCCCACGTACACGCCGCCGCCCGCGTCAGTGGCGGAGTTGCCGCTGATGGTGGTGTTGAACGCGCGCACCACGCCGTTGGCGAAGATACCGCCGCCCTTGTCTGAGGCGTTGTTCTGGGTCAGCGTGACGCCGGTCAGGATGGCCTGGCCTTCGGGGTTGACGAGGATGCCGCCCCCCAGCGCGGTGTTGCCGCCGGCGACGGTGAGGTTGGTGAGATTGAGCTTGCCGCCGGCCTGGACCTCGAACACCCGCTGCGGCGCGGTCTGGACGATGGCGGCGGGGCCGCTGGCGGAGGGCATGATGGTGATCTCGCCGGTGACGTCGAGATCTCCGGCCAGGCCCGCGTCGTCGCTGCCGGTGAGCGTGAGCCGATAGTTTTCTGAGGCGGCCAGGACGATGGTGGCGGTGCCGGCGCGGTTGGCGGCCTGGACGGCGGCGCGCAGGGTGCAGGGGTTGCCGGGCGCGGTGGATCGGCAGGTGGCGCTGTTGGCATCAGCGCTGGGCGCGTCTACGGTGGTGGAGACGGTGAAGACGGTGCCGGTGGGCCCGGTTGGGGCCGGCTGGGAGGGCGGCGGCGGGGGTGGCTGGGGGACCGGGTTTGCCGCCGGGGGTGGAGCTCCGGCGATGCCGGTCGCCTCGTAGGCGCCGATGTCGCAGCGGTCGGCGGGGGTGCGGGGCCTGGCTACGCCGCGCTGGTCGGTGACCGCGCACAGGTCGTTCTCGCCGGCGTTGATAGCGGCGGAACCCGGCAGGAGGGCGCGCGTAAGGGTCCCGCCGCCATTGTCGGCCAGCGGCGCGAGCTTTGGATCACCTACGGCAAAGCTGCTGCCGCAGCTTGTCCCGCCGTCCTGCAGGTTGTTGGAGCCTGCCACCGTACCGAATTGCGTGTCGCAGTTCTCGCCGCCTTCCTGGGTGGCGACGATGGAGTTGGTGAGCGCCAGGGTGCCGTCGCCCGGCTGGAAGGCGATGCCGCCGCCCACCCCCTGGGCCGCGTTGTTGGTGATGGTGGCGTTGTTGAGCGAGGCTGTCCCGCGGAAGATGAACAGCCCGGCGCCATGGCGGTACGAGTTGTTCTGGTGCAGCGTGACGTTCTCCCCCCTGAGGGTTCCCATGTTGAAGATGCCGGCGCCGAGAATCGCCAGGCTAAACCGGATGGTGACGTTGTTGAGCGTCATGTCGCCGACGTTGGCGATGCCACCGCCGCCGGCCTTGCCCTCCGCGAACGTTATGAGGACGTTAGTCAGGACGGCCGTGCCCCGATTCAGCACACCCCCGCCGTCCGCGGCCTTGCCGCGCACGATCTCGACATCGGTGATCCGAGCAGTGGTGCCCTCGTCAACGGCGATGATGCCGCCGCCGCGCTCTCCCTCAACGTCGTCGGGGACTGTGCCGTTCTCCAGCGCGAGGCCGCTCAGGCGTAGCTCGGTGGGGCGGCCGTCCGCGCTCATGACGCGCAGCACGCGGCTTCGGTAGTCCGCGGAGATCCGCAGATCCGCGCGGCCGGGGCCCTTGATCTCCACATCTTTGCCGACGGCAAGCTCGTAGCCGTTGAGGCGAATGGTCCCCTTGACGCTGGGGGCGAAGGTGATGGTGGCGCCCGATGGGGCCGCGGCGATGGCCTGCCGAAGCGAGCAGCCCCCGCCAGGGTTGCAGAATCCGCCTTCTGGGTCATCGAGCTGGTCGACCACGAGCGGGTCGGCGCTGGCAACGGTCGCGCCCGTGAACGCTAGCAGGACACCCGCGAAAACGGCGATCACGTACGCCGCGATTGACCGTTTCACCTGTCGTTCCATCGTGCTGCCCCCTGGCCGTGTTTCTTCGGACATTGGTGTGGTTGCGTAGTTGCGATTCCGCAGCACTTCTGCGCGGCGGGAGTCTAGCATACACACGGCTGCCGCACTCGGGAATGGGAGGGCCGAGTTCACGCCCGGCGCCGGCGGAGGGACCTCTTGGGGTCAGGGCAGGTGAGCGCGGATCGAGGGTGGGCCAGGCGTCATGCGGGCGGATGAGTGTAGTTGAACGCGGCTACGGCTGGGACTGGGCAGCGTGGATCCAGCCGAATTTGGCCAGTGTGTCGAGTGCAATCGTGACCTGGCGTCGTGAGAATCGCTGCTTGCGGTCATTCCATGCGTGGGTGCCAGCCAGGGCAGCGTCTGGAGTCGTACCGCCCTCGTTGGTTGCAACCCAGTGGACCGTTGCCAGCAATTCCAAACCGGACGGTGACTCGAATCCCTCGACCAACTCGCTCACTCGTTCCAGGCGCGATCGAGACTCCGGTTCGTCAGCGAGGAACGCGCGAGCAGCAGCGTCGGCTCCGGGGACGATGTGCAGCTCCTTGGTGGGCTCGTCGCCTCCGTCGAGATAGCCGTAAACCAGGTGGCCTTCGACCCGCGTAAGAACGTGTCGCAGATTCTCAGCGTACGGCCCGTACGGTCCCTTGACAAAGTTCAGCCGTAACGGCTCACCGGCCGCCTGCATGAAGTACATCAATTTGTGCACTTCGAGGAGGGAGACGAACGGATCGAGCAGCCCGGCTAGGTATCGTTCCATTAAGGTCACGAGGGCTGCCCGTCCGGCCGTCATCGCTGGTGCGTCTGTGCTTCGGTTGACGGCAGTGGGGGAGCCACTAGGTTCGAACACCAACACTTCAACGTCCGGCATTGCCGCCAGCGACTCAGCGATCCGCGAGCGAACGAGGGCCCAATCTAGGCCACCGAGCCCACTGCCTAAGGGGGGGACGGCGATCGAGGTAATGCGGAGTTCGCGCATTGTGCGAACGAGGTCGCGAAGTCCTTCGTCGATGTGCTCGATCCGGCTCTTTGCTCGCCAATGCACCTTAGTCGGGAAATTGATGATGTATCTGGGGTTATGCAGACTGCCAGTCTCGAACACGAACATCTTGCCGGGGACAACTCGCTCCGCTTTGCATGCGGCGGCGTAGGCCTTGAAGTTGGCCGGGAAAGCGTTCTTGAACTGCAGGGCGACTCCACGGCCCATGACTCCGACGCAGTTGACGGTGTTCACGAGTGCGACCGCGTCTGCGTGGAGGATGTCTCCAGATGTAAACGTGATCATAGCTGCGACCGCCGGTCAGTAATACCAATCACGAAGAATTTCAACGCGAGGCCGATGCGATGCGACAGACAATCGGGCGTGCACCTGGTACGCCTGGGCAAGCGAGTACACTCCAATTCGGTCAACAAGCTCCCACGGAAACTCGGCCTCCATCAGGAATTCGGCCTGCTTCCCCTCCTTGACCAGTGGATCGCGCCAGTCTGTGGCGGCGATGGCGGCCCAGTTTAGCGCATCCAGTTCATCGAGGTTGCAGCGATCCTCGAAATGTCGCGAACCGGCACTAGTGAGCGTGAACGCCCATCGCTTCCCGGCTTCCTCTGCCCACTTCACGGCGGAGAACAGGTCGGCCTCCAGGTGTACGACCGGCCCCTGGCCGCCGCCGTACGTTAGGTCGGGGCTGTTGCCACGATAGATGACGAACAGCATCACCGAACGGGGGCACCAGTAGAACGGAACGCACGCGCCGACGCGGAGCCCGGGTCGCGACTCCAACTCGAGCGTGAGGCGACGCTCCTTGATGTGGGACATCCCGATCGTGCTACCTGCGGAGCTCCGTTGACTCATCGTCTCATCACAATGCAGCCGCCCATCGCGAATGATCGACTCCAATCTATCGTAGTGGACGATGTGGTAAATCTTCGGTTGCGCCGGGCGATCGTTAGAGGCCGTTTGTCACTCCAAGGATTTCGTCAATTGCCACTCGCGTGGCAGTGCGCTGTCGACGGTCGTCCGCGCAGGCGTGCCATCATTGAAGCGCGGCTGCTGCTCCAGGCCAGTCCCCTCCTCACATAGTAGCCCCCGGAGGGTCCGCAGCGGAGACTACTACTACGCAATCGGCTGGACACTGTGGGTAGGCACGGCGCCGCGGGCGAAGCTTACGCGGGGGCGGCAGTGTGGCGAGTCGGCGTCGACGAGGGATGCGCTCCTGACGATGGCAAAATCGGTGGTCCGTCCGCGAGAAGCGACGCGCGTGCGCGGTTGAATCTAGCGCGTTGGGGTGTTGGTGAGCGTCTGGGTGAAGAGCTCGGCTAGTTTGCGGGCTTCTACTTCCAGGGCCACGGTGGCGTTGGGGGCCATGCCCCAGCGGCCGCGCCAGTCCACCACGGTCTGGCCGTAGCTGAGGGTGCCGGTGGTCTCGATGCGCACGGGCAGGTGCTCGGTCTTGAACAGCTCGGGAACCACCAGGTAGGCGGTGGCGGGGAGGTCGTTGAAGTGGGTGCCGCCGCTGACGCCCTCCGCCCGGCGGTAGTAGGCGGTGATGTGGGGCTCCACCTCGGTGAGCATCTCCGTCATGGGGGTGCCGGCGTCGCGGATCTCGTCCAGCAGGTCGTCTGCAATGAGGGTGGGGCGGCAGACGTCCATCCCGATCTGGACGATGGGCGCGCCGCTCCGATACACGATCGCGGCGGCCTCCGGATCATTGGCGAGGTTGGCGGTGGCCACGGGCGTGACGTTGCCGCGGGTGCGGACGGCGCCGCCCATGACCACGAGGCTGCGGACGGCCTTTGCCACGGCGGGCTCGATGCTGATGGCGAGCGCCACGTTGGTGAGCGGGCCAAGGGCGAGCAGGTCTACATCCCCTTCGTGGCGCAGCACGGCCTCGATGATCTTGTCGACGGCGCGGCCGGGGGTGGCCTTGAGGCGCGGCTCGCCCTGGAGCACGTCGCCCATGCCGTCCTCGCCGTGGACCTGGGGCGCCAGGGTGGGCTCGCGCAGGAGGGGCTTGCTGGCGCCGCGGTAGACGGGGATGTCGGTTCGATCGGCCGCTTCCAGAATCCGCAGGGCGTTGCGGGTGGTGTTGTCGGTGGTGGAGTTGCCGAACACGGTGGTGAGCATGAGCACGTCAAGCTGCCCGCCGGCGAGGGCGAAGAAGAGGGCCGCGCAGTCGTCGATGCCGGGATCGGTGTCGATGATGACTTTCTTCACTGGTCTTGCCTCACTGACGTCGCCTCGACGCGGGTGGGTGCGATTGTAGTTGGACGGCAGACCCTGCGGCGTGGAACCCCGGGGCGATAATTCCAGGTGGGCGAGCCAACCGTTCCGAAGGATGATGCCGATGGCCTCCGTGAACAAGACCGCACTGACCGATCGGATCGTAATGGATCGCGAGATCATGCTCGGCAAGCCCACCGTGCGTGGGACACGCATCCCGGTGGAGCTTATTCTCGAACAGCTTTCCTACGACCTGGACATGGATGAGCTCCTCGCCGCGTACCCACGGCTCACGCGAGAGGATGTGCTGGCATGTATCGCGTTCGCAGGCGAGATGGTCAGGCGGAAACGCTACCGCGCCGCAACCACAAAGGCTAACGTCGCTCACCGCGTACCCGCTGGATGAGGTTCCTCATCGATGAAAGCGCTGATGTGCGGCTTGGTCGTCACCTTCAACGTCACGGGCATGACGTCACCCGAATCGCGGTAGACCATCCGGCCTCTCTCCCCGACTCTGAAGTGCTCTCGATAGCGGTGCGGGAGAGTCGGATTCTCATCACCTTCGACCGTGACTTCGGGGAGCTGGTCTTCAACGAGTCACAGCCTCACGCGGGCGTGCTTTATTTCCGACTCGGCCGGATTGATCTGGATACGGAGATCGAACGGATGGAGTTCGTCCTCCAGAACTACGCCGAGAGTCTGGATCGGTTCCTCACGATCACACGTACCAGCGTTCGCGTGAGAAGATAGGACGCCCGAAGACGACCCATTCGCCGGCTAGGACGAGCACCCGCGGGCTTTTCTGCGTCAGAGCAGGGCCACGTCAGTGCATCCACGAGGGACGCGCCTGTGGCGACCGGGCGATTCGCCTCCCGTGGGGCGGGCGAGCCTGGCTCGGGCGGATAGAATGGCGGTTTCAGTCTTCTTTGCGTGGGTTTGCCGTGCCGACGATTGCTTTCCTCTATCCGGGCCAGGGCTCTCAGAGGGTGGGGATGGGCGCTGAGCTTTTGGAATCGCACCCTGATGTGTACTCGCGGTATCTGGGTGCCGCCGACGCGGCGGCGGGGAAGCCAGTGCGGTCGCTCTCGCTGGACGGGCCCATCGAGGCGTTGACGAGCACGGACGTGGCGCAGCCGGCGCTGTGTGCGCTGTCATTGGCATTGACGGAGATCGCGGCTGAGGCGGGGCTGCGGCCGGACTTCGTGGCCGGGCACAGCCTGGGCGAGTACACGGCGGCGATCGCGGCGGGCGTGCTGTCTTACGCGGAGGGGATCCGCCTGGTGGCGGAGCGCGGTAGGCAGATGGCGGGAATCCAGGCGGAGCGGCCGGGGGCGATGGCGGCGGTGATGGGCCTGGCGGCGGACGCACTGATAGCGGTGTGTGAGCGCGCCTCTGCCGAGGGGCTGGTGACGGTGGCGAACCTGAACACGCCGGACCAAGTGGTGATCTCTGGCGAGGCAGCGGGCGTTGAGGCCGCTGGCCGATTGGCGAAGGAGGCTGGCGCGGGGCGGGTGATCCCGCTGCAGGTGGGCGCGGCGTTCCACAGCCCGCTGATGGCCCCGGTGCAGGAGCGGCTGCGGCCCGCGCTGGATGCGTGCACCTGGCGTGATCCGCGGGTGCCGTTGGCGGCCAACGCCTCCGGCAGGATGCTCCGGACGGCCGGCGAGGTGAAGCAGGGGCTGATCGATCAGATCGCCAGCACGGTCCGCTGGGTGGAGTGCGTCCAGGCGCTGGCGGGAGCGGGGTGCGATCTCTTCGTCGAGATCGGGCCGGGCCGCGTGCTGAGCGGGCTGGTGCGGCAGATCGTGCCCGGGGCGAAGACGGTGGCGGCGGATAACGCGGCGAAGATCGACGCGCTGCTGGAGGCGGAGACGGGCGCGCGGCGTACCTGATGCATAACGATTTCGCGCTTTCGTAACGCTGCGCACCGCGGCGGCGGTCGGCTGATCTAGAATCGTCGCCACCATGTTCAACCTGCAGCGCGGAACGGTCCTGGGTCAGTACGTGATCCTGGAGCGCATCGCGCACGGCGGGTCTTCCACCGTGTACCGCGCCCACCAGCCTTCGCTGGACCGTATCGTGGCGGTGAAGGTGCTGGCGTACGACCACGAAGAGGACGCCGACTTCATGGCGCGCTTCCGGAGGGAGGCGCGGGCCGTCTCGCACCTGCGGCACCCGAACATCCTGACGGTGTACGACTTTGGGACGCACGATGGCGTGACGTTCATGGTCTCGGAGTATCTGAGCGGCGGCACGCTGGCGGCCCGGCTGGGCAAGCCGCTGCCACCGGACCAGGTCCGGAGCATTCTGCGGGCGATCGGCGGGGCGCTGGACCACGCGCACAAGGCGGGAGTGGTGCACCGCGACGTGAAGCCCTCCAACGTGCTGTTCACGGCGGACGGCACGCCGGTGCTCTCCGACTTCGGGATCGCGCGGATCCTGGAGGGTGACGAGCATTCGACGGGCCGCGGCGCGATGCTGGGGACGCCGCACTACATGTCCCCGGAGCAGGCGGCGGGAGTGGAGGCGACGGCGGCGAGCGATGTGTACTCGCTGGGCGTGGTGCTGTACGAGATGGTGGCGGGCCAGCCGCCGTTCAGCGGGTTCACGCCGATCGGGCTGATCCGGGCCCACCTGGAGGAGCCGCCGCCCTCGCCCCGGCGGTTCAACCCGGCGGTGCCGGAGGTGCTGGAGTCGGTCTTCGCCCGGGCGCTGGCCAAACGGCCAGAGCAGCGGTACTCCTCTGCGGCGGAGCTCTGCACCGCGTTCGATCGGGCGCTTGGGCTCGCCGCTGACGCGCCTGAGCAGATTGGTCAGATCGAGCGCACCGAGTCCGCCACGCTGGTGATGGAGCCGGAGACCGTCGGCGCCGCCCTTCCTTTGGCGGCAGACGGACCTGCGCCGGAGCCGCGCGAGGACGAGGCGGCGACGGCACAGTTCGACCCCGCGGCGGAGATGGCCGCGTCGGAGCGTGCGGACGCGTCCGCCACAAGCGTGGTCCTGGACCAGCCGCGCCCACGCGGTCGTCGGAGCGCGCTGATAGTGGCGGTGCTGGCTGGGATCATCGTGGCGGGCACCCTGTTCGTGGTGGCCGTGCTGGCCCGAGGGTCGACGCTCGCGCCGTCCGGTCCGGTCGGATCAGCGGCAACGGCCGTGGCGGCGACGCCGCCGGGGACGGCAGTTGTCGAGGCAGCGACCCCGCCGCCTCTTACGCCCGCTGCCCAGGCCGCGCCAGCGTCCGCGGTCGCGAGCCCCACCCCCATTCAGGCCGCCGCCGCGGCCTCTCTGCCGCCCGCGCCCGTCGCGCCCAGCCCCGTCGCGGTGAACGCCTCACCCACGGCCGTGGCCGCGCCAACCGGCCCGCTGGCTGTTCAGATCCTCACGCCGCGCAACGATGAGGCTGTGGGGACGCGGCCCCGGCTGAGCGGGATCCAGCGTGGGGCGAAGGGACCGGACGAGCACGTCTGGCTCCTGTTCCACCCGCGCGGCGACGCGGACGTGTGGTGGCCTTACCCGCGGGAGGTGCAGGCGGCCGCGGACGGCACCTGGGAGGTCGTGGATGCCGAGGTCGGCGGCCCTCCAGGCGTTCGACATGACATCGTCGTGGTCTCTGCCGATACGCCCGGGCAGACGCTGATTCTGGATCAGATCCGCCTGCGGCCGGGCGAGCCGTTCCGCGAGGGGATTCCCGCCGCGCTCAAAGTCCTATCGCGCGTCACGGTGGTCAAGGGGTAGAGCGCACTTACGCGGGACCGCGACTCATAGGCCGTGTCCCGGGGTTCGCGGGCGGGATGGGCTATTGACGTTCGGCGTGGTACCGTGGGAGGGTCTTGGTGCGCCTGGCGCGGCGCCGCGGACTAGACCTTTCATGGACCTCTGATGATGCAGACCACGCGAGCTATTGGCCAGCCGATCAAGCGGCTGGAGGATGACGCTTTCCTGCGCGGCGACGGACGATACGTGGACGATCTGTCCGAGCCGGGCCTCCTGTACGCGCACTTCGTGCGGAGCCCCCACGCGCACGCGCGGATCGTGGACATAGACCTGGCGGCCGCTCGATCGTCACCCGGGGTGGCAGCTGTGCTGACGGCGGCAGAACTTGTGGGGCGGGCGGAGATGCCAGAGCCGATGCGCGCGACTCCGGACACGCGGGGCGAGAAGGCCCCGCTTCTGGCGGTGGATCGAGTGCGCTACGTGGGTGAGGCGGTGGCCGTGGTGCTGGGGGAGTCACGGGCGGCGGCTGAGGACGCCGCCGCGCTCATCGACGTGGACTACGAGCCGCTGCGGGGTTACGGATCTGCGCGGGCGGCGCTGGCCCCGGGAGCGGTGATGCTTCACGAGAGCGCACCCGGGAATATCTGCTACCAGCGTCGGGCCACGCAGGGTGACACGGACGGGGCATTCGCAAGGGCAGCGCACGTGGTGCGGGTGAGGTCCGCGCACCACCGGATCGCGGCGGTATCGCTGGAGACACGGGCGATCCTGGCGCGCCCGGAAGCGGGCGGCGGTCTGACGGTGTGGGCGTCCACGCAGGCACAGCACCGTCTGCGGGGATCTCTGGCGGCGGCGCTTGGGATGGCCGAGGGCGAGATCCGGGTGATCGCACCGGACGTGGGCGGCGGATTTGGGGCCAAGGGGACTTTTCAGCGCGAAGACGTGATCGTGTGCGCGGCGGCGCGGATGCTGGGGCGCCCGGTGAAGTGGATGGCCGGGCGGATGGAGGATCTGCTGACCATGCAGCATGCGCGAGACCAGGTGGACGAGGCGGAGGCGGCCTTTGACGGGAAGGGGCGCTGCCTGGCGCTGCGGGTTCGGTCGGTCGCGAATGTGGGAGCGTATCTGCACGGCGGGAACACCGGACTGTTCACGCGGATCCTGATCTACCCCACCGGGGCGTACGACATCCCGGTACTGGACGCGGACGTGACGGTGGCGTTCAGCAACACGAATCCCACGGGCGCCTACCGAGGGGCGGGGCGGCCCGAGGCGACCATGGTGATCGAGCGGGTGATGGACGCGGCGGCGCGCCAGATAGGTCTGGATCCGGCGGAGATCCGGCGGCGCAACTTCATCCAACCGCACCAGTTTCCGTACCGCAACGCGGGCGGGAGCACTTATGACAGCGGCGATTACCCGGCGCTGCTGGCGAAGGCGCTGGCGGCGGCTGACTACACGGGGCTACGTCGGGAGCAGGCGGCGAGGCGGGCGAACGGGGAGCTAGTCGGAGTGGGGCTGGCGACGTTCATCGAGTTGACGGGCGCGGGCTGGGAGAGCGGCCGGGTGCGCTTTGAGTCAGACGGTACGGTGACGGCGATCCCGGGCTCGACGAACCACGGCCAGGGCCACCGCACGTCTTTCGCGCAGATCGTGGCGGATGCGCTGGAGCTGCCGTTCGAACGGGTACGGGTGCGGCAGAACGACACGGCGCTGACGCCGGCGGGCTTTGGCACGTTTGGCAGCCGGAGCACGGTGGTGGGGGGCGGGGCGCTGGTGGCGGCGAGCGCGACGCTGCGGCAGCGGGCCTGCGCGCTGGCGGCAGCGGAGCTTGAAGTGGCGACCACGGACGTGGAGTGGGCGGGTGGCGAGGCACGACTGAAGGGCGCGCCCGAGCGGGCGCTGGGCGTGGCGGAGCTGGCGGGAGCGGCGACGCGCCGCGGCGTGGCAAATGACGTGGCCGGCGGCGAGCGGGGGGTGCTGGAGGCATACGAACAGTTCGACGCCGGTGGCGAGGTCATCTCCTCGGGTGCGTACGTGGCGATGGTGTCTGTGGACCGGGAGACCGGGCGCGTGCTGGTGGAGCGGTTCACGGCGGTGGATGACTGCGGCACGGTGATCAATCCGCTGCTGGTGGAGGGGCAGGTGCACGGAGCGCTGGCGCAGGGTTTCGGCGAGGCGCTGTGGGAGCGGATGGTGTATGACGAGGACGGGGGCGTGCTGACTGGCTCGCTCCTGGACTACCCGGTGCCCTCAGCCCCGACGCTGCCTCAGTGGGACCTAGACCACATCGTCACGCCAAGCCCCATCCAGCCGCTGGGGGCGAAGGGCGCGGGCGAGGCGGGAACGATCGGCGCACCACCGACGATCGTGAGCGCGGTGCACGATGCGCTGGGAGTGCCTGACCTGGAGCTTCCGCTCTCGGACGAACGGGTATGGCGGGCTGCTACGGGGTGAGTTTGCGGAGGCGGTCGCCGGCGATGAGCACCATGTCCTCCAGGGCGGTGGCCATCTCGCGCGGGCGGTCGTTGGCGAACCGCTGGCGCATGATCTCGGCGATGACCGCCTTTGGACGGCCGTTGACGAAGACGACGAAGCGAAACCCGAACTTCTGCTCGTAGGCGGCGTTGAGGCTGGCGAGATCGGCGTACAGGCGCTGGGTCTCAGACAGACTCATCCCGGCCTCCGCCTCGTAACCCTGCTCGCGGTATGAGAGGGCGGAGGTGGCGCGAACCTGGGCCGCGTTTTCGCCGATCCGGGGGTGGGCGTTGATGACCTCGATACGGTCTGGCTCGTCTAGCTCGGCGCTGACCGCGCGGGCGGCCTGGAGCAGCTCCTGGTAGGAGGCGAACGGCCGACGGGTGGCGAGCGCCTCGGCCAGAGGGCGGGCAGCCTCGAACAGGGGCTTCAGGGCGTGCGCAAGCTGGTCGGGCGGTAGGGCGTTGAGTTGTTCGATCGGTACCAGGGTGGGGACGGGCGCGGCGGTCATTAACTCCCCCGGTAGGTTGTTCCCGAGAAGGGTGAGGCGAGCAACGGGACGTGGTAGTGGCCGCTCTGCATGGCGAACTCAATGGTGACGCGCTGGAGGAAGGGCGCCTCGCGGCCGGTGGCGCGGAGGTAGGCGGCGACATCGAAGGAGATCTGGTACTGGCCGGGGTGTAGCGAGACCCCGCCGAATTCACGGACGCGTCCGTCCATATCCGTGGTGGCGGTGGCGATGGTGGACCAGGCGCCGTCCACGCGCTGGGCGAGGGTAATCTGGACACCCGCGGCGGGGCGGCCGAGGGCGGTATCCAGCACGTGGGTGGAGAGGGATGGAAGATCAGGCACTAGAGAATGTCCAGCGGCCGCTCGACGAGGGGTCTGTCGGGGCGGAACGGATTACCCTCTGGAAGATCCCGACCGAGGATCTGATCCACCACGAGCTGGGAGCCGCCGGGGCTAGCCATGATACCGTGCCCGCTGTAGCCGCAGTTCAGAAAGAAGCCCTCAACAGCGGTGGGCCCAAGGTACGGCCGGTGATCGGGGGTGTACTCATACTGGCCGGCCTGAAGGACCCAGTCTGGCTCACCGCGGGCGGCTAGCTCGGCCCAGAAGGGGCTGATCCGGGCGAGCGGTCGGGGCGACGATGGTGTGAGGAGGTCGAAGGCGAACGCGGCGTCTGGCGTCACGTTGAAGGTGGGCTCAGCGACGGGGGTGGATGGGTCTGTGAAGAGGCCGTAAGCGCCGTTGAGCCCGGGGCGCCAGTGGGCCACGGTCTCTTCGTCAATGGTCATGGGCGCGTGGCGCGGAACCTCTGGGACGTCCGGCATGACCAGCTTCATGCGTCGGCGCGGACGAATATCGTAACGCTGTCCGGTGAGCTCGGTGATCTTGCCACTGAACGGTCCAGCGGCGTTGACGACCGCGGAACAGGCGATGGTGCCGCGCGATGTCTCGACGGCCGTGACGCGGTTCGCACTGACCTGGATGCCCACGACGGGCGAGCTGAGGCAGATGGTGGCTTCGCTGGCAGCGGCCAGTCCGAGTGCGACTCGACGGGGCTTGAGCCACCCATCGCCCGCGCGGAAGCGCGCCTGGACGATGGCGGGCGAGATGTGGGGGAAACGGTAGCGGGCTTCATCGCCGCTGAGGATCTCGACATCCGAGAGTCCCCACGTGTGCTGCGACTCCACCCACTCGCGCTGACGACGGGCGCCGGCCTCACTGGTGGTGCAAAAGAGATAACCCTGAACCTGGAGGCCGATGTCGTAGTCGTCCAGGCCGGTCTGCTGGGCGAAGCTGGTGAAGAGGTCGATGCCCTTTCGGACCAGGCGGATCTCGTCTGGATTGTCAAACTGCAGCCTAAAGGCGCCGGTGGAGACAGGTGTAGTGAGGGTGGCGAGGGAGGGGCGGGCCTCGAGGAGGACCGTCCTCAGCCCGGCGCGCTGGGCGTAAAAGGCGGTGGCGGCGCCGACGATGCCGCCGCCGATGACCACGAGGTCGGCGGCGGCGGGAGGGGCGTCCGCAAGGTTCAGGGTGGGATGCATGAGCGTGGCCTGATGGTACGCGGGACCGGGGGTGGCGTCCAGCGCATTAGCACTTCGTTATCAAATGTTTTCCACCGGGTTAGCTGGGTCGTCGCGCCAGCGCGGTAGCCTCATCGCGGGTCGTCGGGGGACCACGACACACGACACCTGGAGGTGACTCGGTGCGGTTGAGACACGTGACACGCGCGCTGGCGATCACGCTAGCGCCCCTGGCGGCGACGCTGCTCATGGGCAGCGCGGTTTTTGCCTGGCCCGGCTGGTACGAGGGCCGCCCGCCTCAGCTTGGCGCGGGGGCAGTGGGGATCTTCCTCTGGCACAACGACGAGGGGCAGCATCTGCGGACCCACGGCACGGACGGGGGCCAGGTGTACTCCGGTTGGCTGACGACGGACGGGGTGTTCTCGGACGTGAGCATGGTGCGCGCAGAGTCCACGGAAGAACTGATGGTGGACGCCGGCGGCCATACGCTGCGGTTCCGCTTCAAGACGTATGGCCACTACGACGGGGTGGACTTCCGGGTCCAGGGTGGCGACTGGCTGCGGGTGCGGTTGGAGACGAACGGCGTGGGGGCGCCGCTGGACTCCATCTACCTCGGTGATGACGGACGCCATCCGCGCCACAACCCGTTCCACCTGTTCCGACACGGTCGGCGCGGCGAGGAGGCGCCTGGGAACGCCAATGGGAATGACAACGGGAACGAAAACGCGCCCCTGACGCAGCGGGTGGGACCACCGCTGCCGGGTCCGGCCGGGCTGCCAGCCGCTCCGCCGCCGCTCCCGCTGCCCGTTCGGAGGGGGCCACCGTTGCCCTGAGTGCGAACGACGGCGGGAAGTGAGGAGGCCCGGGCGGTGCCCGGGCCTCCTCTGGTTCATGGAGCGGCTGGCTCAGTACTCGTACGGCGTGAGGTCGGTGACGCGGGTGATCTTGTCCACGGGGACGTTGACCTTCTTGCCGGCCTCGCGGATGGCATCCGGATTGGGCGCGTCGTAGACGCAGTAGGTCTTCTTCCGGTCCTCGGAGACGTAGGAGTGCAGCCAGGTGACCCCCAGCTCCGCATTGTTCCGCACGATCTTCATGCGGATCTCGTTGCCCTCTTCACCGGCCGGCAGGTTGAGCCCGTCCGCGAACGTGCGCTCGACGACGTACCGTGGCATCTCTCCTCCCATGCGCCCGCTCTGGGTCCAAGCGCGGAGCGCGCGCGACGCATATTGTCGCTCTGCTGGGACGATGGCGCACGCGTGCCGGTTCCGCGCGGCGGCGTTGACATTCTCTTAGCACTTTGTTGCCGAACCGGAAACGCCCTGGCGCCGCAACGGCGGTACGTTGGATGTGGGCACCGTGAGGGGCACCACACTGAGACGGAGGTCTCCCATGAGGATCACGCGGCTGGTCGGGGCGATGACAACGGCACTGGTTGCCACGCTGATGCTCGGCACGACGGCGTTTGCCTGGGCGCCCTGGGTGAACGGGACGCCGCCACAACTAGAGGGCGGAGAGCAGGGGTACTTCATGTGGCACGACGATGACGGGTGGCATCTGCGGACGCACGACGGGGCGGACGGCGAAGTCTATGACGGTCGACTGCACACGGATGGCGAGCTCGTCAACGTGGAGATGGTTCGAGGTGAGTCAACGGACCTGCTGGAGGTGACCGATGCAGGGCACACACTGAGGTTCCGATTCCGCACCTACGACCATGTGGACGGGATCAACTTCCGCATTGAGGGCGGTAGCCGGCTGACGAGCTATCTGGAACGGAACGGTCACTGGATTGCCCCGCGGAATATCTACGTGGGCGGTGCGGGTGCGCACCCCGCCGGCAATCCATTCAGCGTTTGGCGGTGACGCCAGCAGGCCTAAGCAGTGGAGCCCCGCCCCGACATTGCGGCGGGGCTCCACCCACGTGGGAATGCGAGATCAGCCGAGGCGGGGCGGCTCCGGCTTCTCGGTGACCTCAACGGCGAAGACGAGACGGCCGGAGCTGGCGCGGGACCACTCCTCTAGCAGATCCTCTGCCTCCTCCAGGCTGGCGGCGATGCCGAATTCTCGGTCTGGCAGCCAGTCCAGTAGGGCAGAGGTGGTGGACTCCACGACGCTCATAGGCCCGGCATCCATCCCATCCGGGGTCCAGTCCTCGGCGCAGGCATCGTGCGCATCGAAGAAGTCACTGAGGTCCTGCGCGTCGCCGGGCGACGAGGCGATGACCCAGGCGCGGACCGTACTGATGCCCGATGGCTCGAGCACGGCGAGCTCGGTGTACACGGGGAGGGTGTGGGGGCCGAACACGCGCTCTTCCACAAGCTCGGCATCGTGGAGCAGCACGTCACCCCAGGAGCGGCCGGACTCTGGGCTCGGGACGTTGCCGATGACGGCGCGGCACGGATCGATGCTGGTGCACCAGACAATCTCGGCGCCGGGTTCTGAGCCGAGACGGATGCCGATTGGGCCGAGCTCCATTTCAAGCACGCCTTCACCCTCGGGAAGCTCGATGCCGCAAGCGGACCAGGCGATACGGGCTTCGTCCCACTGGCTCAGGGCGGTGGAGGCAATACCGGCATTGCGCCAGGCGGCCAGATTGGTGGGCTCAGCCTTGCCCGCGCGCAGGGCGCAACGGAGAGAGTCGTCCCAACGGCGCTGCCGACGGTACGCGGCCGAGAGATTGAGCCAGGCGGGCGCATATTCAGGCGCTTTGCGCAGGACGGCCTCATAGTCTGCGACGGCCTGGTCAAGCAGCCCTTCAGAGTCGCGCGCAAGGGCGCGCTGGAAAAGATCAGACGTGGCAACGTCTAGCATGGTCCCCGTTCCCGCCGTGGTGTCAGCAGCCGGGTCCCGAAACCGACCGCCGCCACTAAGACTCAACGACCGGACATGCGTGATTGTGACGGCTGAGACTGGTGGGTCGCGGAATTGCAGTGCTAGTTGAGCCGGCTGGGGTCTGGGGCGGGCTGCTCCGCCAGCTCGCTCAGCTCCGGCCAGGAGCGAACGTCGGCGGGGACCGGGCCGAGCGGTGGCGCCGCGGCAGCTAGCTTGGCGGTGGGGCGGCAGATGGTCATGAGCTCGGCGAGGCAGTAGGCCTCACGGAGGTTGTTGACCAGCAGGCCGCGCGCCAGGACCCGTCGACCGTCGGCGCGGTGATACATGCTGCGCAACAGGCGGAGCGTGCCCAGCAGCAACTGCCGCGTCAGAGCGGGGACCACGGCGCGCTGCCAGAGCGGGTGCCGGCGGCCGATGAGTGTATCGCTGATGGCGCGCGCCACGGCCGCGATGGGCGTGGACTGGGAATCGTCCTCGCGGGGGGGACGGGTGGTGCTCAGCAGTTCTGACGTAGAACGGTCCGAGCCCGTGAGGAGGGCAGCCGTGAGGCTGTCCGCCTGACGCTCTTGATCGGCATGCCAGCTTGCATCGGTGTGGCGAGCGCGCAGTCCACTGCGCTTGCTCTCCACGATGGTGGCAAACGGACGATCAGCGTGGCCCAGCAGCAGGTGGGCAGCCGTGTGGGTGAGCAGGTACGTGGTCTCAGCGGGTGACACGCCCGCATCCAGCACCAGTACCCTTGGGCGCCCCGCACGCGAGGGCGTGACGAGAAAGCTCTGGATATCTGTGAGCTGATCACGCTCAACGGTTACACGGAAATGCTGGCGTAGATACTCCACGAGGCGCGCGTTGATGGCCTCGTAGAGCGACTGGGTGCTGTCACCGATGGCGCGCACGTTCATGCCGGTTCCGCGTCGCTCAGCCAGGACCGCAGGCAACGACTGATCACCTTCTGGAGATCTGCCGTGCTGGTGAGCTGGCGAGCTAGCGTCTCGATCTCCGCCAGCGCCAGATCCGCCAGGCGAGCGGAGCCAAGGAGGTTCTCCAGGAGCACGCGGCCGAGGTCTAGCACCTGCGCCGGCGACTGGTGCTCGCCGCACGCGTGCAGCATCACGGCCATCCCGAAGAGGAGTGCACCGTGGGCGGAGCCAAGGGCCCGAACGGCATCCACCTTCTCGTTGGACACCCGATAGAGCCAGAGCCCGTCAACGTCCACCTCGCCGTCGGTTACTCGGGAGATGTAACGGGCGAGTCGTCCGTAGCTGGTGTGGCCGCGGAGCCTGGTGACGGCATCCGCGAACTGCTCTGGGTCACGTAGCTGCATCGCGCTCATTGTAGACGAGAAGCCAGCGTGGTCCATTCACGCGAGCGTTTCACGTGTGAAAGAGCGGGGGACCGGTGGGTTCGTGTTTCACGCGTGCTATCAGCGCAAGAAGTGAATGGGGTGCGCGGGCGGACCTACAGTGGGTTCATCCAGGCTTTGGAGGCCGCGATGAATCAGGTGATTGAGGGCGTGCGCGACGAGTTGCGCGTGGAGGACGCAAGGGAGACGGTGGCTCCGGAGGCGGCAAAGACAGTGGGCACCTCGGGGAGTGAGCACCCATTGCAGCTCGCGCTGTGTGGACAGGACCTCCCCAAGGACCGCTTGCTCGTGCCCGGCCGCCCGGCTCGGCCCAGCCTGGCGGCGCGGGTGACGCACCTCCAGGCGACATCCGGCTGGTGGGGGCTGCCGGCGCGTTTTCTGGGAACGATGCCGCTGTTCGCTGGGCACCGGGTGTACCACGGCAAAAAGACGGACTGGGTGTTGCTGAATCTCGCGGACGATCCGCTCTTTCAGGATCGGCAGGGATTTCCGATTCCGCGGCGGGTGCTGGAGGACCTGAAACGAATGGAGGGAAAGGTGCACTTTGACGCGCTGTTCGTGGCGCACGAGGTGCAGCGGGGCGCGGTAATAGAGGAGCGACCGGTGCCTCTGGAGGCGCTCCAGCCGGCACCTCCCCGGGTGTCGGCGGAGCGATCGCGGGGATTGGGGGATCTCAGCCAGGTCCTGTGGGCATTGGCGACCACGCCGTTCGTGCTGGGCGCGGTGGGCGGGAGCTTGATTGCCACGGTCGCCAGCGTGGCCGGCACGGCCTCGGTCTTCGCGATGGACCCGGTCTTGTTGGGTGTGGTTGTGCCGCCTGACGAGGCGCCGCGGGAGCAATCAGAGGCGGCCTGGTTCTACCTTAGCCACTGGGCATACGGCGCATGAGGGCTGTCGCGGCTCTGGGGCTCAGCGACCTGCTGGAACGCTCGCGTGAGTACGAGCGCATGCAGGCTCCCATTGCCGGTGGACTGCGAAGAACGACGGTGCTGTCGTTCTTCTGCACTCTCGTGGTGCTGCTGGGCGCGCTGGCCGGCGCGGTGGGGATGGGGCCGTTCTGGGACGGCCCGATGGCGTTGGTGGCGGCGGCGGAGGCGGCGCTGCTACTGGGCACCGTGATGGTGCTGATGGGAACGGAGCGGGACGCGCCGGCTCATCACGGCTGGCACGTGGGGGCAGCGATCGTCTCCATCGTGGGCGTTGCCAACGCGCTGGTACTGGCGCTGATCGCGGGGATCGGGCTGATGGCCGTGGTCGTACTGGCGATCGGGTGGGCATGGATGCACCTGGAGCCGCGCTCGGTGTGGGGGCACGCGCTGCCGGTGCCGCTCATCCTGGGGGTGCCCTACGGCGCATGGAAGCTGCTGCGGGCGCTGTACGCGGGCTCTGGCCGGGCAGAGGAGATGCTGGGTGGTCGGCAGCGGCGTACGGAGGGCGCGTGGCACGGACCGGCGCGTCGGTTGCGCTGACGCGGAGACAGGCTCAGACGGCGCGGAGGATCGCCTGCACCAGGGCAACGACGGCGTTGACGAGGGCCATCACAAAGCTGAGGATTGACGAAGCGAGCTCCACTGTGCCCTCCTCCCGGGATTGACGCTCTGGGGGCGCTGACCCGACCGGTTCCACTGTACCACCGCTCGCGTGAACCGTCTGTCAGCCAGGTGACACGGCTGCCGTGACCCACGCTCCGAGGGCGCGGGCACGCGGTACAATGGGAGCCACGCGAGGAGCAGCGGCGATGCGATTTACCAAGATGCACGGCATCGGGAACGACTATGTGTACGTCAACGGCTTCGAGGAGTCGGTAGAGGATCCAGCCCGGGTGGCGGAGCTGGTGGCGGACCGTCACTTCGGCGTGGGCGGGGATGGACTGATTCTGATCCTGCCGTCTGACAAGGCCGACGTGCGGATGCAGATGTTCAACGCGGACGGCAGCGAGGCCGAGATGTGCGGGAACGGCGTACGCTGCGTGGCCAAGTACACGTACGACCACGGGATCTCCCATAGCAATCCGCTCCGCGTGGAGACAGGCCGGGGCGTGCTGACGCTAGCTCTGGAAGTGGATGCCGGCCGAGTGGAGCGGGTGACGGTGGACATGCAACCGCCGATCCTGGACCTGCCCGAGATCCCGGTGGATGTCTCACGAATCCAGGCGACGGGCCGACCACACGAGTACCGCTATGACCTGGTGGGCGGCGGTGACCCGGTCACCGCCACGTTCGTGTCCATGGGCAATCCGCACGCGGTGATGTTCGTGGACGACGTGTCCGGGATCGAGCTGGACCGGCTGGGTCCGCGGGTGGAGCACGCGGCAGCGTTCCCGCGACGGATCAACGCGCACTGGGTGCGGGTGCACTCGCGCAGCGAGATGACGATGCGCACGTGGGAACGAGGCACCGGGATCACGCTGGCCTGCGGCACGGGCGCCTGCGCGGTGGCGGTTGCCGCGGTGCTGACGGGTCGAACGGACCGCAAGGTGCTGATCCACCTGCCCGGTGGCGACCTGACCGTTGAGTGGCGCGAGTCTGACAACAGCGTCTACATGACGGGTGCCGCCACCGAGGTATTCAGCGGCGTGTGGGCGCCCACCGAGGCACGCCAACTCGCCGCCGTCTAGACGGCGGCGCCGCCGCTGGATTCTTACTGCTCCGTCGCAGTGCCTAGTCACTGCATCTCACGTTGCCAGGGGAGAGCTGGATGAAGATTGCCCAGATTGAGTCGCTGCACGCCGACGGAGGATTCCGGACGCTCGATTTCCTGAAGATCACGACTGACACCGGGCTGGTTGGCTGGAGCGAGTACAACGAATCGTTCGGCGGGCTAGGCGTCTCGACGCTCATCGACCGACTGGCGCCTTCGCTGATCGGGAAGGATCCGCGGGCGTACGAGGCTCATCTGGCGTTGATGCACGGGATCCGGCGGACGGCGTCTGGCGGGGCGATTCAGCAGGCGATTGGGGCGATCGAGAACGCGCTGCTGGATGTCAAGGCACGGGCGCTGGGGATCCCCGTATACGAGCTGCTGGGCGGTCCGGTACGCGACCGGATCAGGGTGTACTGGTCGCATTGCGCGACGTACCGGGTGTCCTTTGGCGAGCTGATGCAGCTCCCGCCGGTGCGGACGCTGGACGACATCGTGGCCATGGGCAAGGAAGTGGCGGCGAAGGGCTACAGCGCGCTGAAGACGAACGTGTTGTTACTGGGCGACAACCCGAGGAGCCACGTGCCGGGGTTTGCCCGGGGGGAGGGCTTCCCAGAGCTGAACGCGGATCGGTATGCGATCAACGCGATCCGCGACCAGCTGGCGGCGTTCCGCGAGGGCGCGGGCAACGACATGGACATCCTGGTGGACCTCAACTTCAACTACAAGACTGAGGGCTTCCTGAAGATGGCGCGCGCGATGGAGCCGTTTGACCTGCTGTGGGTGGAGATCGACACGCGCGACGCGAAGGCGCTGCACTACATCCGGAGCCACACGACGATCCCGGTGGCCTCCTGCGAGTGTCTGTTTGGCAGGAAAGACTACCGCCCGTTCTTTGAGAATCAGTCGGTGGACGTGGCCATCATCGACGCGCCGTGGAACGGAGTGGCGGAATCCGTGAAGATTGCGAACATGGCGGACACGTACGAGACGAACGTGGCGCCGCACAATTTCTACGGCCACCTGGCGACGATGATGAACGCCCACTGGTCCGCATCCGTGCCGAACCTGCGAATCATGGAGGTGGACCCGGATACGGTGCCGTGGCACGACGATCTGGTGACGGTGAAGCCGGACGTGCGGGACGGCTACCTGTATCTGCCGACGGGGCCGGGCTGGGGGACCGAGGTGAACGAGGAGGCGGTCCGGGCGCACCCGCCAAGACGGTAGGTGGCGCCGGGCGCCACGCGGGCGACCGCGCTACGGTGTGGCGAAAATCTGGTGCCAGCGGAGCGCCAGATCACGATCGCCGGAGAGACGGGCACGGCCGCTGGCCTCTGCCTGGGCAACGGTGAGCCGTCCGTAGGAGATCATGGCCAGGTCCTCAGCCGGCGCGAGGATCTGAGCCTGGGCGTCACTGTCGCCGGTCTTGACGGTGAGCGACTCTGGCGTGGCGTCCAGCACCCAGGATGCCGCCGGGTTGTTGGAGTCCACCACGCGAACGCGGCCGGTTCCTCGTGGGCCGAGGTGGTGGGTCCGGGGCATATTGCTCTCGAAGAGAGTTGGCAGCAGAGCCTCGGCGACGTCGCGCGGGAAGTCTGCCTGGCCGCCGGTGGATCGATCGAGATCGAGGTGGTGGAAGGCCATCTCGGCGAGGCGGTGGCGAACATACCAGCGGGCTGGCCTGTTGCCCCGGCGGTGGAAGCAGATGGCATCGAGCTGTGCGCTGGTTAGCGACTGATAGGTTTTTTCAAAGGCATCTGTGGCCTGCTCCAGGGCGCGCGCGGCACCGGCAGGCCCGTTGGCGGTGATCTCCGCCATAAGCTGGTCGCGCTGGTGCTCACTGATGGCCTGAACGACTGAGCCGGCCACGCCCTGCTCGACAGCCACACGGAAGGTGGTGCCGCCGGAGATCACGTGGGCGGCGAGATCACGGACAGTCCAGGGTGGGCAGTTGCTGGTCTGCTGCCAGCGAGCGGTGTCCAGCGAGTCCAGCAGGGCGACGGTCCTGGCGCTTTCGCGGCGGATGAGCGTAAGGCAGTGGTCAATGTCAGGCGAGGTGGCCATGGGGTCTCCGGGAATGGGTATTCGGGATAGACGAATGGACGAAGCGTCGGCCGGGGCCACGCGGATCTTGCCAGTGTAGCCGGTACGCGAAGAGCCCAAACGGGTATCATTTGAGTGATGGCTCAAATGATGAGATCTGATCTCAGTCAGCGCGCGCGGGTGTTCCGGGCGCTCGGTGATCCCGGCCGGCTCGCCATCCTGGAGGCGTTGCGCCAGGGGGAGGCATGCGCGGGTGAGATTGCGTCGCTGGCAGGGCTGACGCCGAGCAACGCAAGCCGGCACCTGGCATTCCTGCGTGACTGCGGACTGATCGAGGCCCGCCAGGAGTGGCGGCACGTTCACTATCGCCTGGCCGGTCCGCACGTGGCGCACTTGCTCGCCGAGGCGGAGCTGGTGCTGGCCATCGTGGAGCGACACCAGGACTGCGTTGGTGGCGAGGAGATGGTCTCGTGAGCCCGCACGGCCACGATCACGGCCACCCCGCGAACGGCAGCGCGTCTGGGCCGGGCCATCAGCGCAGGTTGGCGCTGGTTCTGGCATTGACGGGGGGCTACGCGGTCGCGGAGGGTGTGGGCGGGTGGCTCACGGGCTCACTGGCCCTGCTGGCGGACGCCGGACACATGCTGACCGATTCGCTGGGCCTGGCGATGGCCGTGGCGGCGGTGTGGTTCGCCAAGAGGCCGGCGACGGCGGCTAAGACATACGGCTTCTACCGCGCGGAGATCCTGGCAGCGCTAGTGAATGGTTTGCTGCTGCTGGGCATCGCGGTGGGGATTCTGCGGGAGGCCTGGGAGCGGCTCAGTGAGAGCCATTCGGTGGACGTGGGACCGATGATCGCGATCGCGGTGGGTGGTCTGGTGGTGAACGTGGCGGGCCTGAGGCTGCTCCACGCGACAAGTGGCGAGAGTCTGAACTCTCGGGCGGCCTATCTGGAGGTGTTCGCGGATCTGCTGGGCTCAGTGGCGGTGATCGTGGCGGGCGTGGTGATGCTGGCGACCGGCTGGCTGCACGTGGACGCGGTGGTATCCGCCGCGCTAGCCCTGTTTATCATCCCGCGTACGGTGGGCCTGTTGAGAAGCGTGGTTGACGTGCTCCTGGAGGCGGCACCGCGCGGGATCAACCTTGGAGACGTCGAAAACGCGATGCTGGCGGTGCCGGGCGTGGCGAGCGTTCACGATCTGCACGTGTGGACGATCACCAGTGGCTTCGTGGCCATGAGCGGACACGTGGAGTCGAGGGGGCGAAGGTCCGAGGACGTGCTGCACGATCTGCGCGCGATGCTCACCGAACGGTTCAACATCCCTCACGTGACGCTCCAGGTCGAATCTGAGGAGCACGCGAACGATGGGGCGTGCTGCGAGATCGACCCCCGCTGCCTGGTGGTTGGCGCGCTCGCGGAGCGACACGCGGGTGGGCACTGAGGGAGATCCGGGTCCGCGGAACCGGGAGAATTTGCGCGGCTGAGCCGCGGCGACTACGCTCTGCCGCCACACCTGGTGCGAAAGGCCCTCTTGCCCGATGCAGCTTGCCTCGATTGAGCTCACCCTGATCCGTGTGACACCGAAGACGACCTACTTGTTTGTTGAGCTGGAGACGGCGGACGGCGTGCGGGGGCTGGGCGACGCGTCTATGTCCCACGATGACGCGGCCACCGCGGCATATCTGCGCACGCTGTTCGACCGTCACTGCGCCGGGCGTGACGTGGCTGAGATCGGGAGCCTGGTGGAGGCGCTTCGCGAGGCGGCCGGCTCCTGGCCCACCGTGCCGCTGGCGGCCGCCTGCTCAGGCATGGAGCAGGCACTCTGGGACCTCCGGGGTAGGCAGCTTGGTGCACCGCTGCACGCGCTGCTGGGGGGTAGCCGGCGAGATCGCGTTCCGCTGTATGCCAACGTCAATCGCGGACTGGTGGATCGGTCCGTTGAGTCGTTCGCCCGAAGGGCGCGCGAGGCGGTGGCCGCGGGCTTTGGGACGATCAAGATTGCGCCGTTTGACGGGGTGGAGCCGGCTGCACTGCGGGAGGCCAAGACGCAGGAGCTGATTCAGGTGGGCGTGGCGCGGATCGAGGCGGTGCGGGAGGCGATCGGCCCGGACGTTGCGTTGCGGGTGGACTGCCACGGCAGGTTTGATCTCGAGACCGGAGTTGCGGTAGCCGAGCGCCTGCGACCGGTGGGTCTGGACTGGTTTGAGGAACCGGTGCGGGTAGCGCCGTCTTCCGGAAGTGGGCTGAGCGCTGAACAGGAGTTGGAGCGGGTGGTGGAGCTCTCCAACGATCTGGCGCCACGAAGCCCGTTTCCTCTGGCCGGCGGTGAGTATCTGTGGGGGGTCGCGCAGTTCGGGCGGTTGATCGAGGGTGGGGCGATGGACTACGTGATGCCGGATGTGAAGTACTGCGGCGGGGTGTGGGAGCTCCAGCGAATCGCGGCGCTGGCGGATGCGTACGAGGTGGGTTTCTCACCACACAACCCGGGATCGCCAGTGGCGACGCTGTTCTCAGCGCACGTCTGCGCGGCCGCACCAAACATGGATCTTCTGGAGCTCCAATGGGGTGAGCTGCCGTGGCGGCACGAGATGCTCTCGCCGGCGGAGCCGGTGGAATTCGGGACCATCGCGGTACCGAACGGGCCCGGGCTGGGGGCCAGGCTCGACCGCGAGCGCGTGCGCTCGCTGGAGATTCCCATCTAGCCGACGGGGATTCTCAGCGGTGCTTCTGGGCGATCAGCGCGTACCGGCCGCGGTCTGGCTGTTTGCCCCAGAGGACCGCGTCCATCAGCAGCTCTACCTCCACATCAATGAACCCCACCTCCCGGACTAAGTCACTGAGGACGCTCGCCGGACGGCCGCCGTAGAGCGGAAGGGCGTCGCGGATCTCCGCGTAGTCGGCGTGGCCGGCGCTACGCCAGTCGCCTTCGACGAGCACGAGCCGGCCACCGGGACGCAGGACTCGGAGCCAGTCGGCCAGGGCGGCGGACGGGTTGGGCAGGGTCCAGATGACGTGTCGCTCGACGACGAGGTCGGCGCTGGTGTCCCGGCAGGGAAGCAGCTCCGCGTCGCCGAGACGGAAGTCCACAGTGAGCGATTCCAGCTCTGCCTTGGCGAGCGCGCGGTCCAACATGTTGCTGGCCGCATCCACGCCGACGACGCGATGCCCCAGTCCTGCCAGGATCAGCGCGAGGAATCCGGTTCCGCAGCCAACATCAATCGCATCACACGCGACCGATCCGGCCCACTCGCTCACGCGCTCAATCCACGCGGTCCGCTGCCCCGGCGTGATCAGGCCGTGATTCGGCGCCTCATCAAAGGTAGCGGCACGGCTGTTCCAGTGTCGGAAGACGACTTCCTTGACTGCAGGGGAATTGATCATGGTGCGGCGAAGCTCCCGATTGCGTGACTTGGCGCAGCGGTGGGTGGGATGGCGCGCAGGGCCGTAACCCGAGGGACGCGGTGGAGATCGAGGTTGACCTCCACTTCCACGCCGTAGACATCGGCGACGTTCAGCGCGGTGAGCACATTGTCTGGTGTACCGGCAGCGTGAACTCGCCCCCGATCTAGAAGAACGACGTGGTCAGAGAACCGGGCAGCAAGGTTGAGATCGTGCAAGGCGATGACAACCGTGGTGTCGCGATCGCGAGCGACTCGCCGGACGAGCGACAGGAGCTCAAGCTGCCGGTGCAGATCCAGGCTACTGGTGGGCTCATCCAGGAGGAGCACGCGCGGGGAACGAGCCAGCGACTGCGCGATCGCCACAAGCTGACGCTGGCCGCCACTGAGCTCAGTGAGGTATCGACGTGCCAGGCCATCCAGCCGGAGCTCGGCGAGCACCTCCGCGACCGATCCGAGATCATCCGAACGAACGCGCCAGGATGCTCCGCTCTGACGCGCAAGGAGGACGGCTTCGAACACGGTGATGGCGGCCGTGCTGGGGTATTCCTGCGGCAGGTAGCTCACGAGGCGGCTAAGCTGGCCATCGCGCATGAGCGACTCGCGCGACCGGCCGTCGAACGTGACGAGGCCTTGATCACGGCTATTGGCAAGGAGTCCGGCCAGGTACTTGAGCAGCGTGGACTTGCCAGCGGCGTTGGGGCCGAGCACGGCGATGACGGCCGAGGACGGCACGGCATCCAGGTACACGCCTCGGAGGATTGGTCCGTCCCCGTAACTGAAGTGGAGGTTCTCCACCGTGATCTTCATGACCAGAGCTGCCGGCGACGGGTGAAGATGAGCGCCAGGAAGAACGGCACGCCGACGAGCGAGGTGATGATGCCGATGGGGACGATGACGCCGGGGATCACGCACTTGCTGACGAGCGACGTGGCCGAGAGCAGCAGGGCACCGGCGAGCGCGGAGCCGGGCAGGAAGTAGCGCTGATCTTCGCCAAGCAGCATGCGGGCAACGTGGGGTCCGACCAAGCCGACGAAACCGATGGTGCCGACGAAGGCGACGGGCGTGGCGGCGAGCAGCGAGACGCCGAGAAGGACTCGGAGACGCAGGGCGCGCACATTCACCCCAAGCGAGCGGGCACGCTCATCACCCAGGCGGAACATGGTGAGCTGCCAGGCGCCGCGGGCGAGCAGGGGAAGCACGGTGACGAGCACCGCCGTGGTGACGGCCAGCTTGGACCAGCTTGCCCGCCCCAGGCTGCCGAGCGTCCAGAAGACTACTTGTTGAAGTGCCTGCTCGGATGCGACGTACTGAAGCAACGCGAGCAGCGAGTTGAAAAGGAAGACCAGGGCGATGCCCAGAAGCACCATGGTCTCCGCGGTGACGCCGCGCAGCAAGCTGCAGGCGTGGATGGCGAGAGCGGCTAGCATGGCGAACACGAAGGCGTTCCCGGCGAGGAGCAGCATCCCCGCGCCGGGGACGATGCTGAAGCCGAACACGAGGGCCAGGGCGGCTCCAAAACCGGCAGCAGCCGAGACACCCAGAGTGAACGGGCTGGCCAGTGGATTGTCCAGGATGGTCTGCATTTCAGCACCCGCGACCGAGAGCGAGGCGCCCACGACGACGGCCATCAATGCCATGGGGAGGCGGATATCCCAGACGATGCTGAGGCGACCGGCGTCTATGCTGGACGGGGCGACGATTGCCTGGAGCACCTCGATCGCGGTGAGACTGGATGGACCGGTCCCGAGATCCAGTGCGACCGTCACAACCAGCAGGGCGGTGAGCCCACCGAGAACCAGGCGCTTCCGCGCCGTGATCTGGTGATACACGGCACGGCCGCGCGTCTGGGCGTCCGCCACGTATGGCGAGGCGATATGATCAGGCGGCAATGAGGTGGCCGCGCCGGCACCCTGAGCCACGCTACTCACCGATGGAGACCGAGAACGTGCCGCTGTAGGGGATGGGGAGAAATTGCTGGTGGAACTCGCGGAACGTGGCGGCGGGATCCAGATCCGCGAACTTGTCAGGGTGGATCCAGCGAGCGAACTGTTGAAGGGCTACGAAGTGGTAGGGCGAGTTGTAGAACTGGTGCCAGATGGCGTGGACCCGATGTGACCTGACGGCCTTGAGATTCCCCCAGCCGGGCTGCTCCGTAAGGCGTATGAGCTGGGCGCGGGCGTCCTCTGACCGGGCGGCGTAGCCCAGGCTGACGAAGCGGACATCGGACTGCTGACCGGGACTGTTGGTCCAGTTGGAGCCGGTCGCGACGATCAGGTCTGGATCGCTGGTGAGAACCTGTTCCGGATTCAACGTGCCGGCCCAGCCCGGGACGCGACCGGAGCCGAGATTGATTCCACCGGCCCGTTCCGCGATGAGGCCGAGATTTGCGCGGCCAAACGTGGCACAGCACTCGAGCAGACCAGGGGCGCGCAGGATGAAGCTGGTTGGCAACGGGGGCTTGAGTGCGTCAACGCGGGAATAGACCTTGTTGACCTCGCGGGTGTAGTAGTCCGCAAACCGCTGGGCGGCCTCACGCCGATCCAGGAGCCGGCCCATAAGATGGGCGCTGGGGACGGTATTCTCGAGCGGAAACTGGCGGAAGTCGATGACGACGCTGGGGATGCCGGCCTTTGCAAGCTGGTCAATGAGGCCTGACTCACGAGCTGGGCCGTAGGTATCAAAGCTGAGGACCATGAGCTCTGGCTTGAGCTCAATGGCCTTTTCAACGCTGAACGCGCCGGCGGAGATGGCGCCAAGCTCCGGAATCTGGGTGACGCGCGGGAACTTCTCGCGGTAGGCGTTGTAGGTGTCCAGGTCGGCCGTCCGCAGATCGGCAGGCATGCCGACGACGCGTTTGAAGGGATCCTCGCGGTCGAGCAGGCTGATGAGGTAGATCAGGCGTGCTTCACCAAGGAGCATGCGTTGGATCGGCGCGGTGACGGAGACGGAGCGGCCGACAACATCAGTCACTTCAACGGTGGCTGGAGCAATGGCGCCGGGCCGGGCGGGAACGGGCGCGAAGGAGCAGGCGGCCAGAACGAGGATGAGGGCTAGGCCCAGGAACGACAGGTAGCGGCTGCGCGACCCCCCGGAGCACGGAAGCGAAGCCCAGTACTTGCGCGCGAACACGGAGTGACCTCCTCTGAGGCCTTTGCATTGCCTCAGCACATGATTTAGTAAATCCTAATGTACAGCATTAGTAACTCCTCATGTCAAACGCGATGCGGTGGTGGTTGGGTCAGGGCGCGCGGCGTTCGCGACGGTCGGCGAGCAAGATGGCGCCGCAGGCGGCGGTGGCGAGGGCCAGCACGATCCACATGACGGGGTCGTAGCCGCCGAGCCAGTCGTAGCCGGCGCCGATCGCGACGGGCGCGAGCGCCTTGGCGATGGTGAGAAAAAGCGCAAGCACCCCGCTGATGCTGGCGAACTGGGCGGTACCGTAGAGGTCGGCGATGATGAGGGGGCGAGCGAGCGTGGCAGCGCCACGGCTGACGCCCAGCAAGACAACCATGACGATGACCCCCGCGCTGAGGGGCAACAGCACGAGCGCTCCGAACGCGGCGACCTGGAGGACGAAGATACCGCTAGAGACGATGCGGGGCGGCAGGCGCGACTCCAGCGGCGCGAAGGTGATCCGCCCGAGAAGCTGCATGAGGCCCACGAATCCGGTGGCCGTGGCAGCGAGCGTCGGGTCCAGCCCGCGCTCGCTGAGGAACGCGACCAGATGGACCGGAACCCCAACTGAGGCAAAGTCGTAGAGGCAGAAGGCGATGGCGAGCCAGCGAAATGTGGGTTGCCGGAGGGCCTGCGAAACCGTGATGCCATCGCGGTGGTCAGACCGGCCGGACGTGCCCTCCGCTGCCGGCTCACCATCCGGCTGCAGGCCGAGGTCCTGGGGACGGCGACGGAGGAACAGGGCGTGGAGCGGGATGGTGGTGACGCCGAGGGTGACCGCGAGCGTGACGAGCGCGGCGCGCCAACCCTGGAGCCCGACTAGCAGTGAAGCGATGGGCAGAAAGATGGTGCTGGCCAGGCCGGCCATGAGCGTGAGGCAGAGCATGGCGCGGGCACGGCGGCGGCGGAACCAGACCGCGACCACGGCAAAGGCGGGATCGTAGAGCGTGGCAGCCATGATGAGGCCGATGGCGGCCCACAGGAGGTAGAACGCGACGAGGTTGTCCACCCACGACCAGGCGATGACGAGCACCGTGCCGGCGATGGAGCCGGCGGTCATCAGCAGGCGGGCCCCGTGGCCGTCGAGCCAGCGACCGACGGGCACGGCGGCGATGCCTGACAGGAGCAGTGCCAGCGAAAAAGCGCCGGTCATAGCGGCGCGGGACCAGCCGAGCTCCTGCTCCATCGGAGCGAGGAACACGGTGAACGAGTAGTACAGGATGCCCCAGGATGTAGTCTCCGTGATCCCGAGAATCAGGACCAGGATCCAGCCGTAGTAGAGGCCAGATCCTGGTCCGGAACGCGGGACCACCGCGGGGAACCCCAATGTCAGACCGCCACCGACGAGGGGCTGTGGCTCAGGTCCTGAGCGACGGGAACGGGCGACGAATAACATACTGCCGCGGCCGCGCTGGCACCGGTGGAACAGACACCGGTGGCGGGCAAGGTGAGCTCAACGTGGCGGGCGGAATCCCAGGCACCCGCAATGGCGGCGGCGACCGAGCGCGCTTGCTCGTGGCCCGTCAGGAGCAGGAACGTGGGTTCACGACCGTGGCTCTTCATATCGATGATGCAGAAGACTGACTCTGGGTGGGCCAACTGCTGAGCGCCGTGCGTTGACACCGTCCCACAGGAGTGGACGTTTGGGTCGATCAGGGGAGCGAGTGCCATCGATGACTCCGCCGCGACGTGCAGTGCTAGCCGGACCTCGCGGAGCAACTCAAGATCTGGTCGAAAGCCGGTGCAGACGACGATCTGGTCGACCGGCGGGAGGCTGTGACCCTGATCGTCGCTCGTGACGAGGCCATCGGTGGTCTGTCGGATGGCCGCGATGCTGATGATCTCGGGGCGCACGCGATGGCGCTCGTAGATGAGCCGCGCTTGATGACCGAGTTTGCCGCACTGGGGGAGGAGGTCCTCGGAGCCGCCGCCAAAACTAGTGTGGCTTGGAGCGCGACGCATGGACCAGATGATGCTGATGGCAGGATCGAGCGAGGCAAGAGCGCTGAGCTCGATGGCGGCGACGGAGAGCTGAGCGGTGGTCACGGCGGCCTTCAGGGGGGATAATAATGCATTGACTAATGTCAATGTCTTCTCGTTGCGGGCCTTCGGATAGATTCAGTTCTGCCCCTCGCCCCGGTCAGCGAGCGGGGCGCTGGCGGTGGTTAGCGGCGGTGCCGGACCTCGACGGCGGCGAGGCGCTCGATGAGCTCTCCGAGGGCGCCGCCGTCCCGCAAGGTCTGGGCGGCATCCTGGGCCTTCTGGAAGGCCGCGGTTACAGCAGCGGCCGTGGGCACGGTGTCCACCCCGATGGACTGCGCCACATGGTAGGCATTGAGCCGATCGTTGACGTCGCCGTAGCTCGAGACGAGCCCGGCAAACGCGGCGCGCGCTTCAACGGTGGCGTCGCGGGTCTCGGGGAAGAGGTCTGCGAGGATCAGCACCGAACGGATGGCCTTCCGCACATCGTGGAAACGCTCTTCCTGGGCGAGGTCGAACACATCTTCTACGAGTAGCCCCTGATCGCGAATGGCCACCAAGACGGCGCGGCTGAGCCGCGCGAGGTTGCCGGTGGAGTCCAGGGCCGGGTCTGGCTGGGTGCGGGCAATGGCCCAGAGGCGCGGCACCTGGAGACCTGTCAGGGGCTGGAGTCCCTGGGCGGGGGCGGCGAGGGTGCGGTCGATGGCTTCCCGAACGACGGGTGAGCGGACGGCGGCCATGGCAACGTTCATCTTGACCAGACGCTGTTCAACGAGCAGGTCTGGCACGTCTGTTCTGAGGACGCGCTCGGTGATGGCGAGATCCTGGTAGTGGCCGATCTCCTCGTAGGCGTCATCAACGGCGTCCCGGAGGATCTGCATGAGGACGGGGTCGTACCCGTAGGCATTGAAGTCCATCAGCAGGCGGAGCTCTAGCAGGCGTCGGCGCGCTGGTGACTGCCTGACCTGCTCCGGAGCTGGCCAGGTGAGGAGCTGGTCTAGCTCGCTGGCGGCGCGCTCGAGGGCGCCGCGGAGTTGGAGGGGCGCGGCCTCGAGATAGCCGCCAACGCCGCCTCCCGGGACGGTGCCGGGCGGCCCAGGGTCGATCTGGGCGGAGGCGGCTGGCGGGGTGAGCCAGCCGCTGGCGAGCAGGATGACTGAGGCAAGGGCGAGGCGGCGAAAGCGGGGTGACACGACGGTGAACTGTACCCGCTCCAGGAACACAGTGCCTGACTCAACAGAACGCGTGGAGTAGCCGACCAGCCCCACAGCGGCATAGTGTTTTATAGAACATATGTTCACAGTCAGTTCTTTGGGCGTGGCTGGGCTGTGGTGGGAGGCTCTGTGGTTCTCTGGGCGCGCGCTGAGCTGGGCGCGGCTGGCTCTGTTGCCAGGCTGCGTGACGCGGAGCGGCTACGCCGTTACCGGCAGCTTCAAGATTTCTACGAGGGCCGCCACTTTGACCGGCCCCGCAACGGCCGCTCAAACCTGGTGCTCAACTATGCCCGGACCATTGTGGACAAGGGCATTGCTTACCTGCTGGGTCGCGGGCTGAGCTTTGACGTTCCCCCGCGGGATGAGGCGGACCCGGCCTCCCGCGAGCTGGCCCAGCGGGCCGAGGGGCTGCTCTACGACATCTACTGGGACAACGACCTGGATGCCGTGGATCTGCAGGTGGCCCAGAACGCGGGGGTGCTGGGTGATGGGGTGTACAAGGTGTTTTACGACCCCATTGGCGAGCGGATCCGCGTGGTGAACGTGGACCCCTTCTGCTTCTTTGCGCGGTGGGCGGCCGACGATCCGAACGATCTGCGCCAGGTGGAGGTGGCCTACTCGCTCTCCCCGGAGGATCTGGCGGGCGGGATCAGCTCCTGGATGTTGGGGCCGGGTGAATCGGCCCTGTTTGAGATCCCAAAGGGCGCTGGCGGCTTGAACGGAAGTGGGGGAACGGCGGATCCGCGTGCCTCGGTTGAGGTGGTGGAACGCTGGACGGCTACCGAGCTGAGCCTCACCTTTGGCGAGCGGGTGGTGCGGCGGGGGCCCAACCCGTATGGCTTCATCCCCTTTGTCCACGTGCCGAATCTCCAGCCGGCCAACCAGTCCTGGGGCGTGTCTGACCTGGTGGACGTGATCCCGATCAACCGTGAGCTGAACGAGCGGGTCTCAGACCAGGCGGACGTGATCCGCTACCACGCGGATCCGCCCATTGTGTTCAAGGGCGTGACGGAGCACACCGATCTGGCGGTGGGGCCGGGCACGGTGTGGGACGTGCCGGTGGATTCTGACGTGAAGCTGCTGGAATGGCAGGGCCAGCCGATAGCGGTGGGCGAGCACATCGAGCGGATCCTGAGGACGCTGTATGAGATCGCGGAGACGCCGCGGACGGCCTTTGGCGATTCCGGCCGGGTGCTGAGCGGGGTGGCACTGGAGGCGGAGCTGCGGCCGCTGATCCAGAAGACGCTGCGGAGGCGGGTGTTCTGGACGCGGGCACTACGGACGCGTAATAGGCTGATGCTGCGGCTGGCGGAGCGCTACGGGGTGGACGGGGCGCAGCCGGGCGATTTTGCGCCGTACCGCTCGCGAGTGATCTGGCCGCCGATGGTCCCGCGGGATGACGCGGCCGAGGTGCGGAACAACGTGGCGCTGGTCTCGGCCGGGCTGCGGAGCTACCGCGGCGCGTTGGACGCGCTGGGTGTGGAGTCTCCAGAGGAGGAGCTCCGTCGAATCGTGGCGGACCGCGAGCGGCTGGGCGAGCCGGCAGTGGCCGGGGCGGCCCCAGCACCGCGGCCAGTCATGGACGCCTCCGCCGCGCCGAACGGTCGGCCGCTGGGCTTCATCCGCCCAAGGTCTGGCGCCGGTGCTGGCGCCTCCAGCGGCATGCCCGCGGGCGCCGCCGACATCTGCTGATTGGGGGCACGATGACGACACGGGCGCAACTGCGGACGACCATTCGGAGCGAGCTGAATGATGGCGGAGCGACGCCGCTTTGGCCGGACACGCTGCTGAACGAGTGGATCCTGGAGGGATTGCGCGACTACGGGCGGCAGGTTGGTCTGGAGAAAAGCCAGACGATCAGCTCGGTGGCGGGACAGGCGAGCTACACGCTGGCGGCGGATGTAATCCAGGTGAAGCGGGTGGAGCACCCGGCGGGCTGCTTCCGAGTGCCGGCGGCCTTCGCGGCGGGCGATGCCGTGCCGACGGTCGACCTGGTTGGGGTAACGGCGCCATCGGCCGCGCTGACCTTTGAGGTGTGGGGCGGCGCGCTGGTGCTGAGCCCGGCGCCGGATACGGCCGGCCAGCCGATTGTGGTGCGCTACCTGGGAGCATACGCCGAGCCGGCTTCAGACGCGAGCGTGCTGGACGTGCCCCCGCGGGAGGAGGAGGCGCTGGTGTTCTACGTCTGCCGGCGGGCGCTGCAGTGGATTGGGATGGATGAGGCGAAACGTCAGCGGTTTGAGCGCCAGCGGGGAGCTGACCCCACCACGGCAGCGGCGCAGTACCTGAATGAGTACGTGGCCCTGGTTCGCCAGCGGCAGGGACGGGTGGCCCGACGGCGGCTGGCGGTACGAGGTTAGTCAGCACACGAGATACGCGACAGGCAAGACAGGAGAAGGCTGAGATGATGCTTGAGACGAACAACGCGATGGATCAGTCCGTGGCGGGTTCGGCGGTGGTGACGGGCACAGGTTCTGGCGCGGCGGAGACAGTGGTGCGGGAGGGGACTCCCCATCAGCCCTCCGCGGAGCCACATCTCGCTGGCGCGTCCGCCAATCCGGCCCCGGAGCTGGTACCGATCGAGCGGGTGCGGGGCCTGCAATCGGTGAACGACAAGCTGAGGCTGCGTGTTGACGACCTGGAGCGCCAGCTCAACGAGGCCAATGGGCTGGCGGCTTCGGCGGGACAGGCCTTGAGCGAGCTGCAGGGCCGCGCGCTGGTCCATCTGCGGCGGGCGCTGCTGGCCGAGCACGCGGGGCAGCTTGTGCCGGAGCTGGTTGTAGGTGAGACGCCGGAAGCGTTGGAGGCGAGCGTAGAGGTGGCCCGGGCGGCCTTTGCCCGGGTGGCGGATACGGCGCGGGCCAATCTGAGCGCTCAGATGGTCCTGGCCGGCACCCCGCCGCGGACGCACCAGATCTCCGAGCCGCTGACGCCGCTGGATCGGATCGTGGCGGGTCTCAAGGCGATGTAGGCCGGCAAAGGCCAGAGTCAGACCCCAGAGTCAAACCGGAGTAAGACCGAGCAGGAGGGATCCATGGCGCTCACGCTCGCGGAGAGCGCGAAGCTCTCGCTGGACATGCTGCAGCGCGGGGTGATCGAGACGATCATCGAGGAGTCACCCATGCTGCGCTATCTCCCCTGGATCCAGGTGGAGGGCAACAGCTTCAAATACAACCAGGAGGCAACCCTGGGCGGCGCCAGCTTCTACGCCGTGAATGGTGCCTGGAGCGAGGGCACCGCGACCTTTACCCAGAAGACCGCCAGCCTGGCCATTCTGGGCGGCGACGCGGACGTGGACAACTTCATCCAGCGCACGCGCTCTGACCAGAACGACCAGCGCGCGATCCAGACCTCGCTCAAGGCGAAGGACGTGGCCCGCAAGTGGGAGCAGACGGTGCTCACTGGCGACACCACAGTGGACGCGAACGCCTTTGACGGGCTGCGCAAACTGGTACCGGCGCCCCAGACCAACTTCCCGGCCGCAGCCGGCGGCTCGCTGACGCTGGGGCTGCTGGACGACCTGATCGACCTGGTGAAGGGTGGTAAGCCGGACGTGCTGCTGATGAGCAAGCGGACCCGCCGCAAGCTCAAGAGCCTGCTAGTAGCCTCTGCCCACTACGTGGAGCAGGGCACGGACCAGTTTGGCCGGCAGGTGATGTTCTACGACGGGATTCCGGTGGAGGTCAGCGATTTCCAGCCGGACAACGAGGCGGCGAACAACGGGAGCGGCAGCACGTTCTCGAGCATCTACGCGATCAAATTCTCCGCGGCGGATGGCGTGGTGGGGCTGACCAACGGGGGCGTGGAGGTGATCGATGTGGGCCAACTGGAGACGAAGGATGCCAGCCGGGTGCGGGTGCGCTGGTACGTGGGGCTGGCGCTGCTGAGGGATAGCGCAATTGCCCGCATGAACGGCGTAGCCGCGACGTAAGACGTAAAGAGACAAGAGCGCGGGGGCCTGTCACCCCGCGTGCAGGTCGCGGGGGGGGGGGGGGGGGGTGGGGCCCCCCCCCCGCGACTACTTGAGGTATTGGGCTTGGGATGTTGGGGCTGAAATGTTGAGCGTGGCGAGGCTATTGGGGCCGGGATTGCCCACCGATAGATTGCCCAACAAGCTGCCTCAGAGGAGCAGGGGGGTGTGATGGCTACCTACCACGTGACGCTGGGCGGGCAAGGCTATCTGGTGGATCTGGCGCGGTATTCGCGACGGGCTCACCAGCCGTTTGCTCCAAAGACCGCGCTGGGCGACCGTTCCTACGGCGATCTGGTTCACGATCAAGCGCTGCGCGTCACGGGCTGGCGGGGTGGTGAGGGGTATCCACGGCATGATGCTTCAACCCCTGGCCACTGGCGGGCGGGCTCTGGCATCGACGTGTTCAGCGAAGATGGCACGCTACGCCTGGGGCCGGAGACAGCCGCGCCGGCCTCACCGATAGCGGCGAACGAGGCCACAGCCTGCCTGGTCTACCAGGGCCTGCTCTACGTGTGCATGGGGGAGTTCCTCTTTTCCTGGAACGGATCTGCCTGGACGACGATCGGCTGGCTGGGCGCGGGGCGGACGGGGCGGGCACTGGCCATCTTCCAGGGCAAGCTCTACGTGACCACGGACGTTGACGGCTTTGTGGTGAGCTGGGATGGCACCATCTTGACTCCTGCCGTATGGGCGCCACCGGCCGGCACCACCGGCAGCTTTGCCATGGCCACGTTCTACCGCCAGGCGGCGGCCTACCTCTACTGGTGCACCCAACGGGCCACCAATGGGCGGGTCTACTGGTGGGATGGCGGCACGCTTTCTGCCTCCCAGTACCAGTTTGAGGAGCCGCGCTGCGAGGCGGCGGTGGTCCTGGCGAACCGGTTGTACTTCTTCACGGCGGACGCGGCCGCGCGGCGGGGTGGGGTGTACTCCGTGGATGACTCGGGGAGCGGCGGGGTGTATCGGGCGCACGTGATGCTGGAGGGTGCCTACTTCACGGGGGCGGTGCGCTGGGGAGACGCGATCTACGCGGGCACGGGGCCGGATGGGGCGATCTACCGCTGGGATGGCAGCGCATTGACGCTGGTGAAGTCGCTGGCGAGCTACGTGGCGCTGTACGGCGGAGAGACACGCGGGCTGGCGGTGTGGAACGGCGCCCTTTGGGCGGGGATCCTGGATGGCGCTGGCACGCTGGGGCTACTGCGTTACGACGGTGTGGGGTGGACGCGGCCGATGGTTGGGCTGGATGGCACGGCGCCGCGTGGGATGGCGGTGTGGAACAACCAGCTTCACCTGCTGGCGTCCAAGACAGGCGCGGCGAAGATGCACCGCACGCTAGGGACTTACCGGGCGAGCGGCTACGTGGAGAGCGGGCTGTTTGACGCCGGGCTGCCAAGCGTGGACAAGGTGCTGCGCTCGGTGCGCGTGAGCCATTCAGTGCTGGCCAGTGGGCAGAGCGTGCAGGTGCAGTACCAGCTCGAGGGGGACGGGGCGTGGACCGTGCTGGGCTCCTCGACCACGGTGGGAAGCACCAGCGCGACGCTGAGTGTTGCCGGCACGATTATCTGCAAGCAGGTGGCGATACGCCTGGTGCTGGCGGGAACGGCCGGCGCGGCCAGCTCAGTGGTGGTCTACGACTGGCTGCTGCGCTACGCGCTGGCGCCTGACCTGAAGCGCGAGTGGGAGCTACAGGTGATCCTGGAGGGTACAGCGGAGCTACCGCTGATAAGACTGGATGGTACGCCGGAGCCACAGACCGGTGCCCAGCTTTCAGGGGGGTTATGGGCACTGAAGGCACAGGTGGGCCCGACCAGCTTTGTAGATCTGGACGGCGCGAGCCGCTCGGTGTGGATCACGGAGCTACGGGAAGAGGTGGCGGAGCGGTCGCAGCGGCGTGGCTACCACACGCTGGGTCGGCTGAAGCTGCTGGAAGCGTAGCTGGATTGGCGTGGGGCTGCCTGGCGTGAGACTGCTTGTCATGAGGGAGGCGACGTGGATATGGAACTGGATCTGGGCGCGGGCATGGAGCTAGAGATGCTGGAGGAGACGATGGGCCTGGACTATGGCGATCTAGCTACGGGCTACAGCGGCCCGCCATATGGCGATCTGGAGATTGGCGGGATTGTGCTGGTGCCGATGATCGTTGGACTGGTGGAGGTGGGCAAGCAGCTTGGGCTGAGCACGGTCTACGCGGCACCGCTGGCCGTAGGCCTTGGCCTGCTGTTGAGTGTGGCCTCCGCACTGGCCGGCGACCCGCCCAACGGGGTGGCTCTGGCAGAGGCTATGCTACGCGGTCTGGCGCTGGGGCTCTCCGCGGCCGGGCTCTACTCTGGCGCGAAGCGGGCCGCGGTGGGCCAGGCGCCTTGACGGATCGGGCGAAGCGGAATGCAACGAGCCGAGGCTATCGCGACCGCGCTGAGCACGGTCCAGGAGCGCTGGGGGCCCCACAGCCTGACCCGCGGCTGGAGCGGCCGTTCCCGGGCGGCGGTCCGGCACGGTTGGGAGCGGCCATCCTGGTGGCCTGGTGCCTCCAGCCTGCCCCGCCCAACGGTGCTAGAGCTGGCCGGCGCGCCATCCTGCGGCAAGCTCAGCCTGGCGATGCTCTGGCTGGCGGCGGCCGACCGGGGTGGCCTGATCGCGGTGGTGGACGAGGCGCACACGTTCTACCCGCCGGCGGCGGTGGCCTGCGGGCTGGATCTTGGGCGGCTGGTGGTGGTCCGGCCACCGGCCGCCCGCGCCGCGATGGACGCGGCTGGCCTGCTGCTGGCCAGCGAGGGGTTCGACGCGGTGCTCTGGCCAGTGGGGGCGCGGACGCGGCCAAACGGAGCCACGGCGGCGCGGCTGGCCGCCCAGGCGGCACACGCCAACACCACGCTGCTCACGCTGCTCACCCGGTCAGGACTCTCCCGGTCAGGAGCGGACGGCCGACGCCTAGTCTCCACCGAACTCGGTCCATCGTGCGTGCCGGCGGACGTCCGCCTGAGCATCGCGCGCCACGAGTGGCTCTGGCACGATGGCGTGCTCGCCGGCTCGCGGCTGCTGGTGCAGGCGGCGCGGGTGCGGGGCGGGGCACCGGAGCGGGACTGGGAGCTCACCTTGACGGGCGCGCCGCTGGGGCCCTCACCGAGGGTGGACGGGGATGGTAGGGCGGCGGGTGGCGTGCGTCTGGCTGCCGCGGTTCCGGCTGGCGGTGGAGCAGCGGCAGAGGCCGGACGCGGAGGGGAGGCCGCTGGCGATCTTCGAGCCCAGCGGGCGCTTGCGAGCGCTGGTTGAGTGTCCGCGCGAATTGGAGGCGGCGGGCATGCTGCCAGGCATGCCACTCAAGGAGGCTGAGTCGCGCTGGCCGGGCGTCACCTTCCGTCCGGATGAGCCGAAGCAATACGGGCAGGCCTTCGACGAGGTGCTGGAGATTCTGGATAGCTTCAGCCCCATCGTGGAGACGCGGTGGGATCTGCTGGAGGCGTTCACCAGCCAGGCCCAGACCCCAACGAGCGTGGCGCAGGCGGGCGTGGCGTTTCTGGATGCCACCGGACTGGAATCGCTGTACGGGCCAGACACACGGCTGGGCAGGCGGATTGCCCGCGACATCGTGGAGATGCTGGGCTACGAGGTACGGGTGGGGATGGCGGCGAGCCGCTTTGGAGCGTACGTGGCGGCGCTGCTCTGCGAGGAGCGGCTTGCCAACGGTGGGGTGGATCACGGGGCCTGGACGGTAAGCACCAGTCACCGGGTGGTGCGGGCGGCTTACGACCGGCACAGCGAGCAACGGGCGGCTGGCGAGGGCCCACTGAGGGGAGAACAGGAGCTCCAGGGCAGTCTGCTGGTGGTGCCGGCCGGGCAGGAGCGGAATTTCCTGGCCTCTCTCCCCATCAGGATGCTGCCATTGCCGGTGGAGGCACGGATCCGCCTGGGGCGACTGGGGGTCCACACGCTGGGGGAGTTTGCCGCTCTGCCGGCCAACGCGGTGCGGCACCGCTTTGGAGCGGAGGGGCTGCGCGTGCTGGCGCTGGCCAGCGGCGAGGATCGCCAGCCGCCGCGGCCGCGGCCCCGCCCACTCCAGATACACGACGCGATCGAATTTGAGTGGGTGGAGGAGAGCCTTGACCGGCTGACCTTCGCGCTGAAGCAGCTTACGGATCGGCTGAGCGCGCGGCTGACCGCGCACGGTCTGGCCTGTGGCCGGGTGCGGGTACGCTGGAAGCGGGAGAATGGCTCCGTGCACGAGGCTACGGTGGGGCTGGCAGAGCGCTCAGCCGGCGGCCAACGGCTGCTGGAGCACCTGCGCTGGCACGTGGAGGGCCTGCGTCTGGACAGCGGCGTGGCGGGCATCAGCATCGAGGCGCTGGAGCTGGGCGGACTGGAGGCGCGCCAGCTTGACCTGCTGCCGGGCGATGATGGCCGCCTGCCCAACCACGAGCGGCTGGAGCACGCCGGCGAGGTACTGGCCCGCCTGCGCGCGCGTTGGGGAGATGCGGCCACGCTGCAGGCAGAGCTGGTGGCATCACGCAGGATGGAGCAGGCGTTCCGCTGGCGCGATGTTGCGCTGCAACCGGCGGTGGCCGCGAAGGGTCCTAGGAAGAAGGGGCGGAAGGCGGCAAGCTCCCCCGCTCCGAGCCCGCCTCTGGAGAGTGCCGGTGTGCACGGGTCCCCGCTATGGCTCTTACCGGAGGGAGACGCGGTGGAGGTGTCGCGCGGCGGCGAGGATGCTCGCGGGCAGCGCCGGCCGCCACTGTTGAAGCGTGGGCAGCAGACGGAGCGCATCGAGCGCACGGCTGGGCCCTGGCGGCTGCTGGAGCCGTGGGGCCAGGCCCCGCTGGCACGCGATGAGTACAATGCCGTTACGTCTAGTGGTGGCGCCTACTGGCTGGAGTACGATCGTGCGAGCGAAACGTGGCGCGTGCGGGGTGTCTTTGACTAGCCGCGATCGACGACCGCTCAGCGTCAGCGCGATGGCACGAACCGGACGGCGGCACGAGAGCGCGGACCGCTGGATCTGAACGGGCAGACAGGCCAGGCGGGCCACCGCCGGGCGCGAGACGCGATCTGGTGGGTGATCCTGGCTGCGCTGCCGCTGGCGAGCTATGCCCTGGATCCAAACTGGCCGTACGGATCTCCTGCCATGACGGATACCTGGCTGTATCTGGGCGCGGCGGCGCAGCCGGAGTTCTGGGCGACCCACGTGAGCAACGTCTACTGGTGGACGCGCTACGCCTGGACGCTGCCGGGGATAGCGCTGTTCAAGATGCTGGATCCGGTGGCGGCGAACCTGGCCTGGCACGCGCTATTCGTGTACGGCGCAGCCGTGGCCGTGTTTCTCTGGGCACGGCCGCTGGCGGGGCCGGCGGTGGCCCTCATCGGCGTGGCAACGCTGGTGCTGGATCGCTGGGTGCAGGTGTCCCTGGGGTGGCACTACGTGGACGGCGCCGGCGCGGCGTACTTGCTGGCCGCGAGCGCGTGCGTCACCGCTGGCGCGCGGAGCCGACGGAGCAGCTTACTGCTGCTGGGTGGCGCATTCGCCGGGCTGACGACGAACCTGAACCCGGTTGCCGCCCCCCTGGCGCCGTGCGTGGCGTTGCCACCAATCGTCTACCACGGCTGGCGACGAGCGCGGGATGCGGGGGGTGTGGCGAAGGAGCTGGCACTCTGCACCATGGGGGCCGCGCTGACCTGGGCCGTCCTGGCCGGCGTGCACTTCGCGTGGACGGGCAGCATTGACATTGCGACGCCAAATATCGAAATAGCGCGGTTCGTCCAGGTGAACGGCGCGCTTCAGCTACCCTCGCTGAGCGAGAAACTCTGGCGGTACGGTACGGACGCGCAATACCGCTGGCTAGATCTCGACATCATGCCGGTGCTGCTGGTCACTGCCCTGACACTGGCGGACCTGGCTCGCCGCCAACGCCCGTCCGAGCTAGCGATCCTGGCAAGTGGCGGCGGTGCGCTCGCCCTGCTGCTGGCAGCCGTCTACGAAGTCACCGGGCGGACGGCGATCTACTACATGATGCACTTCACCTATTGGCAGCCGTTTGCAACGCTGGCCATCGCGGCGCTGGCGGAGCACACCGTTCGCCAGGGGGTACGCGCGCCGCTGCTGGCCGCGGGCATCGTGGCAGCGGCGCTGCTGGTGATGCTGATCGATGTGGTGCAGGGCGACTGGCTGGGCAGCGCGGTGCAGCATCGCTGCGCGGACTCGCTGCAGAACACATGCCTCCAGGAAGGGTCTGCCGTGCTCCCGCTGGTCGGCAGCGTGGCCACGTGGGCGCTGGGCGCGGTGTGGCTATGGCTCGCCGTGCGGCGGGGCCGCGCGCGGTCATCACGCCACGGGACGCTGCTGGCGGCGAGTCTTGCGCTGGCCATCTCGGCCGGATTGCTGGTGCGCGGCGACGTGAGCCGGAGGCTGGGCTGGCGGGCGCCCTGGCAGGACCGGCAGGATGCGCAGCACCATCTGCTGGCGGTTGTCCAGGCGGGGGCGTGGGTCCGCGGGGTGTTTCCGGAGGGGGTGGTGGGCTTTGCGTTTCAAGACAGGCTCAGCGATCGTTTTCTGGATACGCTGAGCCTGCCCATCGGGACGTCCTTCGGAGCGCACCGATGGTACCTGACGGACCATCTGCCCGAGATCACGTGCCCGGACGGACCTCCACGGCCGATCGAGCGCCAGGTGGTGATCATGGGGCCCGACCCCTCGATCCGGGCGGTGGGCGAAGCGGCACTGGCCCGTTGCGGCCTAGCGCTCCGGCCGGTGGCAGAGATGGGACTGACAAGCGGGCGATTCCGCTACTACCTGTTTGCCTTTCGAGGTGAACGGCCCGGGTAAGGCGCGCGAAACGCTTGACGAGCAGGCGGGCAAACACGAGAATATGAGAACATATGTTCTCTCCCTTGGGTTTTCCTCGCGGTGTACGCTGAGCTTCACTGTCGCAGCAGCTTCTCCTTCCTGGATGGCGCGTCTGATCCAGAGTCGCTGGTAGAGCGGGCGTCGCAGCTTGGTCTGGCGGCGCTAGCGCTGACCGACCGCGATGGTCTCTACGGCATCGTGCGGTTCGCGGCGGCCGCCCAAAAAGTAGATCTGCCGGCGATTTCGGGCGCGGATCTGACGATGCAGGACGGGGCCGTGCTGACCTGTCTGGTGCAGGACGCGGATGGCTACCGCAACCTCTGCGCGCTGATCACACGCTCGCGGATGGGCAATCCAAAGGATGAGCCTAGCCTGGCGTACGAGGCGCTGAGCGGACATACGGACGGGTTGATCGGTATTGCCCGGGTATCGGGTGGCCGCTCCGCGGTGCCGTTCCCGGTTCTCGCGGACGCGTTTGGGGCGGACCGTTTGTTTCTGGAGACGCGGCGCCACCTGCTGGTGGATGATGGGCCGCGCAACGCCGAGACCCGCCGCGTGGCGGCGCGGCTGGGCCTGCGCTGTGTGGTCACCAACGACGTGCGGTACGCGGGGCGGGACCGCGCGCTGCTGCATGACGTGGTGACCGCCGTTCGCCACCGCGTTCCACTGCCGCAGGCGGGGCTGCTGCTGGCGCCCAACCACGAACGTTGCCTGAAGAGCGGCGCGGAGATGGGGCGCCTCTTTCCAGAGCACCCGGAGGAGCTCGCCGTGACGCTAGAGATCGCGCAGCGCTGTAACTTCTCGCTCCGCGATCTGCGCTACGAATTTCCCCGGCCGGACAACATCCCGCCCGGGACTGACCCTTATGACGCGCTGGTAACCGCCGTATGGGAGGGCGCGCTGCGCTACTACGGGCAGATCACGCCCGGGCTGCAGGACCGGATGGTGCACGAGCTGGAGATAGTCAAGCAGCTCAACCTGCCTGGCTACCTGCTGGTGTTCAAGGACATCGTGGACTTCTGCCACCGGGAGGAGATCCTGGTGAGCATCCGCGGCTCAGCGCCAGCCTCGGTACTCCTCTACTGCCTGGGGTTGTGTCCGATCGATCCGCTGGAGCACGGCCTGCTCTTCGAGCGGTTCGCCTCACCGGAGCGGGAGGAGTACCCGGACATCGATCTGGATATTGCGCACGAGGATCGCGAGCGGGTGATCCAGTACGTGTATCAGAAGTACGGTCGGGCGTACGCGGCGATGGTGTGCGAGGTGAACACCTACCGCCCGAAGAGCGCCGTGCGCGACGTGGGCTTTGCACTGGGGCTACCTCCGCACCAGGTGGACAAGCTGGCCAAAGCGGTGGACATGTACGACTCGCACTCGCTCACCGAGCTGCTGGCCGATCCAAAGACGGCGGTGGGGCACATCGCCGGACCGATGGCGGAGCAGCTCATCGGGCTGGCACGCCAGCTTCTGGGCGCGCCCCGCCACCTCTCGATCCACGTGGGGGGCATGATCATCTCCGCCCGCCCGCTGGATGAGGTGCTGCACATTGAGCCAGCCCGCATGCCCAACCGCACCATCATCCCCTGGGACAAGGATGACATCACCACGCTGGCGGAGGAGTTTGGGCTCAACTTGATCAAGCTGGACTTGCTGGGCCTGGGCATGCTGGCAGTGGTCTCGCGCTGCTTCCGCTACGTGCGCCAGGAGGGTGGCCCGGAGCTGAGCCTGCACGGCTTCCGCTACGACCCACGGGTGTACGACCGGATCTGCGCGGCGGACACGGTGGGGCTGTTTCAGATCGAGTCTCGGGCGCAGATGAGCTATCTGCCGCACCTCCAGCCGCGTGATCTGCACGACGTGGCGGTGAGCGTGGGGGCGATCCGTCCGGGTCCGGGGGCAATGGGAGCCGGCAAGCACATTGCCCGGCGGCGGGCCGGCCAGGAGCCCGTCCGCTATCCCCACCCCGATCTGGTGGAGGTGCTGGAGCAGACCAAGGGCGTACTGCTGTGGCAGGAGCAGGTGATGCAGGTGGCCATGATCATGGGGGGCTATACGCCCGGCGAGGCGGAGCGGCTGCGCCGCGCGATGACCCACAAGCGCTCGTTTGACCATATGAACGAGCTGTGCGATGACCTGGAAGCGCGCATCCGGGCCCGCGGCCACTCAGCCGAGCTGGCCACGGAGATCCGCAAGACGGTGGTGGGCTTTGCCGGTTATGGCTTCCCACGAGCCCACGCCTACCCCTTTGCCCACCTGGCGCTGGTCTCCGCCACGCTGAAGCTACGCTACCCGGCCGCGTTCTACGCGGCGCTGCTCAACTGCCAGCCGATGGGCTTTTACGCGCCCCACACGCTGATCTGGGACGCGCGCCGCCACGACGTTCGGGTCCTGCCGGTGGACGTGAACGCCAGCGGCTGGGAGTGCACCGTGGAGGGCGGGCTGGAGCGCGGGGCGCTGCGGCTGGGCTTCATCATGGTGAACGGCCTGGGCCCGCACGCCCGGGAAGTGCTGGAGCGCGAGCACGCACGCGGGCCGTACGCCTCGCTGGCGGACTTCGTCCGGCGCACCGGCTTTGACCGTGACGTGGTAGAGCGGCTAGCCGAGGTGGGGGCGTTTCTCCGGTTCGATGAGCGGCGGGCGGCGCTGTGGCGGGTGGGGGAGCTGGCGGGCATTGGGGGCCCTGGACGCCTGCCGGGGCTGGCGGAGCAGATCGCGGTACCGACCGATCTGCCGCCGATGGACGCCTGGACGGCCACGCAGGTGGACTACGCCGGCCTGGGCCTGTCCACGGACCACCACCTGATCAGCTTCTACCGCGGCTACCTGCGGTCACGCGGGGTGCTCTCCGCCGCGGAGCTAGCCGAGGTGCGGAGCGGTCGGGTCCAGATTGGTGGCCTGGTGATCTGCCGACAGCGGCCGGAGACTGCCAAGGAGTTCTTCTTCCTGACGCTGGAGGACGAGACGGGGCTGGTGAACGTGATCGTGCAGCCAGACGTGTACCGCCGCTACCGCGCGGTGTTCCGGGGTGAACCGTTGCTGGTGGTGGAGGGGATCCTGCAGCGTGAGGACGGTACCACCAACATCCTGGCCCGCTCAGGGGAGGCGCTGCCCCACAACCCAGCGGCGGCGGCCGTCCGCGGGCATGATTTCCGGTGAGCTCGCGGCCGCGGGGGTCATGCTAAGATGGACGAAGGGGGGTGCGCCATGACCGAAAGAGCGAACCGCAACGGGGCCGCCAGCCACGACGATCCGTACGTTGCGGAGCATCCCGGCGTGTGCGGCGGTTACCCGGTATTGAGAGATACGCGAATCTCCGTCAGAATTTTGGTGGAGCTCAGCCGTGACGGGGCGAGCATCGACGACTTCGTCAACTCCTGGCCGTACATCGCGCGCGAGCGGTTTGTGGGGGCAATGGAGTACTACCGGCGCCACCCCGAACGGATCGACGAAGACATCGAGCGCCACCGACTTGCATACGCGGAGGTCAGCGGCGGCACGTGGCCGGACCGCTGATCCGGCTGTACGCAGACGAAAACGTATCTCCACGGCTCGCCCAAGCACTCGCATCCGCGGGTGTTGACGCGCTGAGCTGCGAAGCGGCGGGCAGAGCGAGCCGCCGCATCTCCGACCAGGACCCACTCCTCTTCGCGGCCGAAAGTGGGCGGGCAATCCTCACGTTCGACTATGTGGACTACCTACTGTTAGACGCCAAGTGGAAGCAATTGGGCCGCGTGCACGCGGGGATCATAGTCTCCCACCAAGTCAATGAATTGCGGATGCTACAGCAGCGCGTCAGACGGCACCTGGACGTGCACTCGCGCACCGAGCAGCACAACGCTCTCCGCTGGCTCGAGCACCTGCCGACCCCCTAAAGTCGGCGCTATCGCGCCCAGTCTGGCCAGTTGAGCGTGGTGCCGTCTGCACCGGAGTCGATCACGCGCTGGAGGTCATCACGGGACGAGACGCCCCAGGCGCGGACCTGGAGACCGGCCGCGTGGGCTCGCTGGACAAGCGCCGGGGTGAGCACGTCCGCCCGGGGGCAGATCTGCCGCAGTCCGGCGTCCAGCACCTTCTGGATCTCGGCCCCGTCAAAGCGCGGCGTGAGGTAGCCCACAACGAGGTCTGGCAGTCGCTGGGCAAGCTGGAGCACGGACGACCACGAGAAGGACGAGAGTTGGACGTCCGCCCGGTTGGTGATGCCGCGGCGGACGAGCTCATCGACGAGCGGCAGCGTAGCGTCCTCGGCCTTTGCCTCCAGACAGAGGATGGTCTTCCCGAGGTAGCGATCCAGCAGCGTTCCCAGCGTTGGCACACGAAGCCCGGCCCACTTGGGATCCAGCCACGATCCGGCGTCTAGCGCGGCAACGTCTCGCCAGGCGAGCTGGCTTATCGGGCCGTTGCCATCGGTCGTGCGATCTACCAGTGCATCGTGGATGAGGACGAGTGCGCCATCGCTGGTCCGCTGGACATCCGTCTCCAGCCCATCGGCGCCCATCTCCAGACCCAGGTCAAACGCGGGGATGGTGTTCTCTGGGGCGTAGCCCGATGCACCGCGGTGGGCGAAGATGAGCATGAGATGCGCGACCTCCCCTGGATGGTGTAGGTCAGGTTACGGCGCGCCAGACGAAGGCCGCCAGGATGAGCCAGATGACGACGATGGCGAGAGCGGCCCAGCGGCCCGCGGTGCCCTGGCGTTCTAGCTGCTCGGCGCGTTCGCGTGCCTCCGCCATGACCTCGGCCGGGATCAGGCGGATCGCCAGAACGATGATCAGGGGCAGCAGTAAGAGATCGTCCAGGTATCCCAGAACGGGGATGAAGTCTGGAATGAGGTCGATGGGACTGAGCGCGTAGGCGACTGCCACGACCACCAGCAGCCGCGCGAGCCACGGCGTACGGGGGTCGCGCGAGGCCACGGCCAACGCCGCGAGCTGAGACTTGAGCGCTCTGGCCGAGCGGCGCAGACGGTCGATCACGATGCTCGAGGACAGCGCCGGCGGCGGGGGGAAAAAGAGGCTTCCATACCGGTCCGTGGATGGTACACTCGGCTCCGTGCGTCACCGCCTGCTCGCGCTCGTTCTAGCTCTGGTTGTCGTGGCCGCGGCCATCCCGTCTGGGGCAACGGCGGAGGACGGCGCGCGGATCGATTCACCCGTGGCGGGGGCGCGTGTATCGGGTCGCGTGGAGATCGTGGGGCGGGCCACGGCTGACGACCCGAGCGGATTTGATTTCTATCGCCTCCACTACGGCCCTGGTGAGGATCCCGGCTCGCTTCGACCCATCGGCGGCGTCGGCGATCGCGCGGTAGAGCATGGTCGCCTGGGGGTGTGGGACACGGGCGTGATCACGCCGGGCGTGTACACCGTACAGCTTACGGTGTACGACCGAGCTGGGCACCTCACGGTCGCGAGGGTTACGGTGAACGTGGTCCCCGCGCCCACACCGACGTTGCTGACCAACCTACCCGGCATTGCACTGCCGGCGCCCACCTCACCACCGGGTGAGGTGCCCGAAGCCACACCGATCGTGGAGATCGACACAAGCGCGCCGCCGCCTCCGGTGGTGGAGATCCCCCAGCCCGTGGTGCCGGCGCCCGCGCCGCTGCCGCTCCCTCCGGCGCCGATCGCACCGATCGGCCAGCCACCGGCACCGGTGCAGGTTGAGCCGATCCGTCCGGCGCCGCCGATCGTGGGCGTGCCAGCGGGACCCTCCGGGAGCGAGCCCATCGTCATCGCGACACCGTCGTTCGAGCAACCGGCCGCACCGCCCGCTCCGGTCATCCAGGCGCCCGCAGCGCCACCGGCGCCAATCATCCCTACGTACGAGCCGCCGCCCACGTTACCGGTCCCACCGCCGCCCACACCGTTCGGCCTGCCCCAGTAGCCGGCAGCCCGCGAAAATCGGTCCTGCTACAATCGCGCCAACCGACGTCGGAGCCCGCGATGGACGATCAGACACCTGAGATGGAGAAGCTCTCGGCCGAGATGCGCGAGTTGATGCGCGTCTGGATCGAGAATCCTGACAACGAACAACTGAAAGACCGCTACAAGGCCGCGCACGCGGAGTATCAGCGTAGATTCCTGGCCTACAAGAAGGGGCAGACCAACGGCGTCGCGTCGTAACGGGTAGCGCACTCGGCACAGTCGGCAAGGGTGCCGAGAGGGAGGGAAGGCCGTGCGGATCGCCTTCATTGGGCTGGGGAACATGGGGCGCCACATGGCGGCCAACGTGCTGCGGGCGGGTCACCAGGTGGTGGTGCACGACGCCCGGCGCTCCGCCGCTCAGCCACACCTGGCGGCCGGGGCCACCTGGGCCAACACGGCCGCGGAGGCGGCGCAGGGCGCGGAGCTGATCCTGACGTCTCTGCCCGGCCCAAAACAGGTGGAGGAGGTGGCGCTGGGTGAGGGCGGAATCCTGCAGGGCGCCGCGGCCGGCGCGGTGTACGCCGACCTCTCCACCAGCTCGCCCACATTGATCCGCCGGATCCACCAGGAGCTTGGCGCACAAGGCATTCACGTGCTGGATGCGCCCGTGAGCGGCGGACCGATTGGGGCGGAGCGCGGCACACTGCAGATCATGGTAGGCGGCGACGAGGCGATCTACGAGCGGGTGCGCCCGGCCCTGCTGGCTATCGGCGACAAGGTGAGCTACGTGGGGGCGATCGGCGCGGGCGAGGTGGCCAAGCTGTGCCACAACACGCTGAGCTACTGCGCCACGGTGGCCGCCGCGGAAGTGTTTACGCTGGGCGTGAAGGCGGGCGTGGCGCCGGAGAAACTGCTGGAGGTCATCCAGGGCTCCGCTTTTGGCCAGGGCAACCTGCTGAAGCACCGCATCCCGAACATCGTGTTCAAGAACGGGTTCGACGAAGCCGGCTTCTACCTGGCGCTGGCGCGCAAGGACGTGGGCCTGGCCACGGAGTTGTCACGCGAGCTAAACGTGCCCATGAACATGGCAGCGTTGGCGGAACAGGCGCTGATCGAGGGGCTTTCGCGCGGCTGGGAGGCCCGCGACTCGATAGCGATCTGGGAGCTCCAGGAGGAGCGGGCCGGAGTGAAGGTCCGCACGGACTAGCGCGGACCCCGCGGGTCGACCGGCGGCCTAGGCCTCGTTTTGGGTGGTGACGCTACCCTTGGCCTGGATGGTGATGTGGGTCATGGGCGTGCTGCCGGGCGCCCCATGCCAGTGGTTCTCACCGGCCGGGATCAGGATCACATCGCCGGCGTTGACGGTGGCCTCTTCCTTCTCGGTGGCGACCACACCCGTGCCCTCGGTCACGATGAGGATCTGATCGCTGGTGTGGCTGTGGAATTTGTTGCGCGAGCCAGCGCTGAAGCTGACGATGCCAAAGTTGACGCTCTGCATCTCGGCAGCCTCAAACGGCGTCTGACGGCTGACCGGCCCACCGGTAAACAGCGCGCCGCCGGCGGCCTCCGAGGGCACCTGGCTCATCTTGACGACCTTCATGTTCCCTCCTCTGTGGCACGGGCTCCCGCGAGTCGAGCGCGCGTGCATTTTCGCACGTACGGCTGAGCACGTGCCTACCGAGTGACTGGTTCACACAGGCGGAGTTGCACGGTGGCGGCCTCCCCTTCCATCACCGAGAGTGCCGGGGGCCCTGGTACAGTTGGCCCATGCGCCACGTGGTGAGTCGCCACGCGCTAGCAGTCGTGGGCCTCTGGCTCGCGTTCCAGACCGGCCCGGCCTCGGGTCAGGCCGGGGAAGCTCAGAGCGACGGGCATGCACTCGGGCCCGCGGGAACGACGCCAATCAGCCTCATCGCGGCGAGCCCAGATTGGCCGGACGACCCATATATCTTCGTCATCCGGGGCGACTCGCCCCAGGTCGCGCGCGACGCCCTCGTACTCCCTGATGACGGCGCCCGATGGGTGGTATCGAGCCCCCCGACGGGCCTACCGTTGAGTGTCAAGGTGGGACGCGTAGCGAAGGGGAAGCACGTGCTCTTCGCGCTTACGGCCGACAGGTCCGACTCGCGCGAGATTGCGCTGCAACGCTCGTCGGACGACGGGGCGAACTGGGCCAGAGTGTTCGGCATATCTGCCCTTCTGGACGGCCATTCGCTCGTCGTCTCCCCGGATTTCGCCAGCGACGGACTGATCCTGCTGAACGTCGACGGGCGACTGTTTCGGTCCACGGACGCTGGGGAATCGTGGGCCGAAGTCACGCCGTCTGTGGACCAGATCGTCGGCACTGTGCAGTTCTCACCAGATTACACCGCGGATCGCAGGCTCTTCGCCACTGCGAGCACCGGCCGGTTCGACGGATACGACGGCGATCCGTCACTGTCGGGATCCACAGCCGATCACGAGCAGAGTCTCGGGGTGATCGTGTCGACCGACGGAGGCTTGTCCTGGCAGCCTACTCCAGCGCAGCCCGCCGTCGACAGCACGCCCTTCCGGAAGGTCCAGGCGCTGGCGCTCTCGCCGACATTCGCGCGCGACGAGACTATGCTCGCGTTCGCGTGGGGGCCCCGCCAGAACCTCCTTGACCGCCGGGAAATGGTGGACAACGTGCGGGTGGCGTTCTTCGTGAGCCGAGACGCGGGGGCGACGTGGAAGCTGCTTCGGGAGCCCACGCGGGACTCGTCTCGTGGCGCCCCGTTCCCATCGCGCGCGCGGTTCAACGTCTCGATCGCGATGTCACCGGCATTCGCTGAGGACGGCACCGCGCTGGCCACCGTGGCGATTCGCTACGGGAGTCCCTCGTCCGGCTCATGTAGTGTGGAGCGCACGACGGACGCGGGTAACACGTGGCACCGGGTGATGAGCTCCGAGAGTGGGGGAGCGTGCGGCGGCCTGGCGTTCGGCGGCGACCGCCGCGCGAAGATTGCCTGGGCATACCGCTCTGGGTCGCGTGACCAGTGGATGGGCTCCACCGACGGGGGGAGGTCGTGGATGCCGCAACGCGTTGCGGCATCCACTGACCCTCGCGGCTCGTTCGTGGCCCGCGGCGGAGCGCTGCTGGTGGGATCCTCAGAGCATGGGGTTATCGTGCTGGGACCTATCGACGGCGATTGGCGACGGACGGCGGGGCCATGACGGGCCGTGGTTCGCGCCGATGGTCGAAGCTGGCAGTTGTCGGCTTGGCGTTGCTGGTTGGCGCCGTCTGGAGACCTGCTCACGTCCCAACCTCGGCGATCAGCCACGTCGTCGCTCACGCCAACTCGGACGAGCACGAGTGGAGCGTGGCCCTGGGCGGATGGCTCGCTCCGGGTCAGATGCGCGTGCCGAGCGCCATCGCGGTCGTGACGGACGGCCGCATCTACGTGGCTGATCGGGGTAACCAGCGAGTCCAGATCTACCTTCGCACGGGTGAGCCCCTGACCGACGCACCCATCCCCGAGACCCGAGAGGCAGTGTTCGGCGGCATTGCCGTGGATGAGGTCGGCGCGGCGTACGTCACCCGATCAACAGAACCCCAGATCCTGAGGCTCGCTAGCACTGGAGAGGTTCTGGGCGAGTGGGGAGCCCGGGGAACCGCGACGGGGGACTTGGATGCTCCGCGAGGGATCGCGCTGGGGGCCGACGGCACGCTCTGGGTCGCCGACTGGGGCAACCATCGCGTTGAGCGGTTTAGCCGCTCGGGCGAGTGGCTGGGCAGCATCGGCGGAGAGGGCGGCGGCCCGGGGCAGCTCCGGAGTCCCTCGGATCTTGCCGCGGCCGGTGACGGTAGGCTGGTCGTGGCGGATCGCGGGAACAACCGTGTCCAGATCTTCTCTCCGGACGGAGCACCACTGGCCGCCTGGAGCCTGCCCGGAGACCGTCCGGGCCGCCAGCGGTGGCCCGAGAAGCTCGCCATTGGCCCCAACGGCGAGGTCGCGGTGGCTGAGAGTGTCACCGGCCCCAGATTGCCAGACCGCCCTGATCTAGATCGCCAGATCACCCTCTACGGCCGTGACGGCGGGCTCATCCGAAGCGCGTATGTTGAGGGTCGCGGGGGGCTGGCGTTTGACGACGAGGGCTATCTGCTCGCGCTCGATCCAGGAGAGGGGTGGCTCCAGGTGCTTAGCTTGTCCCTCGAGACGGTGCGGTACGTGGGAACCCGTGGACCGTATGCGCCGAATGTGGTCCTGGGTCGCCCTCAGGCCGGATCGTCTTCCCAACCCATGAAAAGTCCGGTGGGGGTGGCCGTGAACGGGCAAGGCGACATCTACGTGGCGGACGAGGGCAACAGTCGGGTCCTGAGGTTTGGGCCTGACGGGTCGCTTCGGTGGCTGTGGGGCGCGTGGGGGAATGACCCTGGTCAGCTTCGTGATCCCCACGGAGTGGCTCTTGACAGTCAGGGGAATGCGCATGCGGTCGATGTGTTTTCCGGCCGAGTCTCGATCATCTCACCCGAAGGTGCACTTGTCGAGACCTGGGATGCCGCGTCGCAGCCGTCGGGGCGGCTACGCGCCCCCAATGGGATCGCGATCGACCAGTATGACTCGGTCTACATCGCCGAATGGTATCGGCCCGCGCTGCGCAAGTTTTCAATCCGAGGCGAGGAGTTGACCAGTCTCCCAACGGCGGGCTCCGCGGAGCGGCTGGAGACGCCGTCCGCCGTGGCGGTGGACTCGGAAGGGTTCGTGTACGTCACGGAGTCAAAGCCGGGCAGGATCACGAAGCTGTCGGCATCTGGCCAGGTGGTCGCGCGCTGGGCAGGTTTCCTCGGCGACCTTCACGCGATAGCGCTGGATCGGTGCGGAAACATCTACGTTGCAGAATATGCCCGGGGTCGTGTGACGAAGCTCAACGCGAGGGGCCAGTTGCTTGGCGAATGGGGAGGGTCGCCCGGCAGCCGTATCCAGTTCAAGAGCCCCCACGGCATGACCGTGGATCCGGCCGGGGATCTGCTCGTGGTGGAGAGCGGCAACGCGCGGGTTCAGCGGCTGAAGGGGCACGGTTCCGCGGGCCGGTGCGAATCGTCCACCACATCCCCCGTGCCGCTGCCGGTCCTCTGGTTCCGCGAAGAATGGGGACGCTGACAGGTCGTTAGGATGCCCCCGAACGTGAAGCGACTGCCTGAGGCGCGACGGGCGCTTCGGTGTCACGCTTGCGCAGCACTGCCACCAGGCTGACGAGTATGAGCCCCACGCCCACGTACAGAGGGGCGCGGAGGGAGCCGCCGGCGGAGATGCCCAGGGAGACGGGGCCGATGGCTGAGGCGACCATGGCGGTGCTGGCGAAGGCGCTGAAGCAGGCGCTGAGGCGTTCGGGCGAAATGAGGGCACCGGCCCAGGCGTACGCAAGGGTGAGCGCGCCGCCAGCGAGCAGGCCGAAGACCACGCGCATGGCCAGCAGCGTCCAGACGGTCTGAGCGCCGGCGAGCAGGGGCAGGATTGCCAGACCGCACATCAGGGCCCCGATAAGCAATCGTCGTGGCGGGTAGCGGCGTGAGAGTCGGCCGACTGCCATGGCCGCCACGGCGGTGGAGCCGGCGCTGAGGCCCAGGACCGTACCCGTGAGCAGGCCCACCTGGTCAGATTCGCCGACGAGGTCGAAGACCAGGAGCGGCGCCAGCGCCATGAACGCCCGATCTACGAACTGGCTGGCGAAGACCACGCTGGCGATCACCAGCACGTCGCCGCTGGCCAGCATCTTCCAATACGACTCCCGCGGGCCGGCATGGCGACCCTCTTCGCCCGGGCCCGCGCCGATGCGGAGGCGGTACATCATGACGAAGGCCAGGATCATGATGGCGGAGCCCAGCAGGAAGTTGCTGCGTAGGCCCCAGAGGTCCACGAAGTAGCCGGCGATGGGCGGCACGACGGCGAGGCAGGCCATGTTGATGGCCTGGAGGGAGCCAATGGTCTGGCCCACACGGTCGCGCGGGGAGGCGCGCGCGGCCAGGACGTGGATGAGCACGTAGAAGCCGCCGAGCGCGCCGACGAGCACACGCAGCCCAACAAGCTGCCAGACCGCGGTGGTGAGGGACATCAGCGCCACCAGCACGGACGACGTGGCGATGGTGCGGAGCATGGAGGTGCGGCCGCCCAAACGCTCCGCCATGGCTCCCCAGAACGGTCCCGCGATGGCCGTGAACAGGGGCGAGATGCCCACCGCGATGCCAGACCAGAACGCGGCGGAGCGGGTGTCGCCGCCCTCCAGCATGAGCACGAACAGCGGCACGAACGGCGTGACCAGATCCCAGGCCACGTTCATGGTGCCGGCGATGAGCAGCAGCCCCATCACCTGGGAGCCCGGGGCGGGATCGCCTGACTCCCCCGCGTCTACTCGTTCAGCCGTGGCCATGTTCTCCTGCCACCTGTCTGGCGAATCCCGATCCCAGCAGCGGTGCGCGGCATCTGATCGCCACGCTGAACGCCGCCGGGGCCCGGCACCGCGTTCCAACGTAGCGGCGGGACAGCCGCGCCGTCAAGCGCGACGGCGCGGCTGGGAATCAGCGTTTTAGCTCGCTGGCGGCGGTGGTGCCCGCCCGCTTGCCAAACACGGCGCCGGCCATGAGGCCGGACCCGCCCGGATAGTTGTAGTAGAAGAGTCCGCCCACCAGCTCACCGGCGGCGTAAAGGCCGGGCAGTGGGTTGTTCCAGGTATCGAGCACGCGGCACTCACGGTCAATGCGGAGGCCGCCGAACGTGAAGGTGAGGCCACAGGCCACGGCGTAGCCCTCGTATGGCGGCTCGCTGATCGGCACGGCCCAGTTGGACTTGGGCGGCTCAATGCCCACCGTTCGCTTGCCGTCCAGGACGGAGGGCTGGAACTCGCCGGGCTGGATCGCGGCGTTGAAGGCGTCTACCGTGGAGCGGAGCCCGGCAGGATCGATCACAAGCTGCTCGGCGAGATCCTCAATGGTATTGGCGCGGGCTTTCGTAGCGTCGCGGTGGCGGTACTCGTCGCGCAGGAGCGGGATGGTCTTGGAGTCAAAGATCTGGAAGGCGCGACGGCCCGGCTGCTTGAGGATCTCGCGGCCGTACTTGGCGTAGGTGTAGTTACGGTAGTGGGCGCCCTCGTCTACGAAGCGCTTGCCATCCTGGTTGACGATGATGCCCAGCGGATAGGAGTGCTTCTGGAAGAGGTCGCCCACGCGCAGGTCGCCGGTGGGGGGCGCGAGGAGATCCCAGGCGACGGCGTGGCAGGACGACCAGTTTCCGAAGGGCTGTGCGCCGATGTCCAGCGCCATCCGGATGGCGTCGCCAGTGTTGAAGCGGGTGCCGCGGACCGTGGCTAGCTCCCAGTCTGGCCCGAGGTAGCGGGTGCGCATCTCGGAGTTGGCCTGGAAGCCGCCGGCGGCCAGGATGACCGCGCCGGCCTGGATGACGCGCTTGCCGCTGGGGCCGCGCGCTTCGAGGCCGGTGACGCGCCACTGGTCGTCGATCAGCAGACGGGTGGCACCGGTGCTGTAGGCCACCTCGATGCCGGCCTTCTCCACGCTGGCGAAGAGCATGTCGGACAGGCCCTGGCCGCCGCCGTGGGCCTCGATGATGAGGTTCCCGAAGAACTTGCGGATGTTGCCCATCTGGTAGGACTGGCGGCCGGTGGCCAGCAGCCAGCGGACACCCTTCTCGCGCATCCACCGCATGGTCTCGTACGACTGGCCGGTGAGCACGTCCACCATGGTCGGGTCGGCCAGGCTCTCGGTGACCTCGTCCAGGTCATTGGCGAACTGGGAGACGGGGTAGCTGCCCACGTCTACGGCAGCTAGCTCCTCGTCCGTGTACTCGGGGAGGAGCGGGCGGAAGTCCTCAATGGAGTTGAAGGCGAAGCGCAGGAGCCCGCCGGTGAAGGCGGTGTTGCCGCCCCGCTCCTCGAGGGGCGCCTTCTCGAGCACCAGGACGCTTGCGCCCTGCTCGCGCGCGGCCAGCGCCGCGCAAAGGCCGGCGTTGCCGGCGCCGACGACCACCACATCCCATCGCTCGTTGGCCACAGATCACTCCTCGACACCGCCACAGCCGCGGGCGCTGACAGGATACTCTGCCAGGCGCAACGGCCGCGCCGGTGGGTGGAGAGATCTCAGCGCTGTGCTCACGCGACGTCGAGACTGTGTACGCAGCGTGTCGTGCTGGAGGTTGCGACAGGGCGCACCCGCGGGACTCTGGACGGCGTGGCGCAGACGTGTGTTGTTTGTGTGTGCCGGTGGCGTGACAAAAGTGCCAAAAGGCCAAAACCCGGGGATGAAGAGGACACGAGAGACGAAAGCGACGCAACGGACCGAGGGGCGGTGCCTTGCTGTTCGCACTAATGCGTTCTAGCGTGGCGATAACCTGCGGCCGCAGTGGTGACGCATGCGTTTTTGGTGACAATAATCCGGTTGGGGCGGTGGAGCAGGTGGGGGGATGGCCTGAGCGCGGCGAGCGCGGTCGACGTGGGGACGGCGCCGCTACTCTCTCCTATGCCGCGGAGGCGGGTGCGCGGTACGCCAGCACGTCGACGCGGAACAACGCCAGTGGACCACGAGGGGGAACGGACAAGGCCGAGCCGCGCGGGAAGGCGGTGGTGGACGTGGCGACATCGTGGCGTTGCCGAGCAAACGCGTGTCGAATATGAATGCCCCTGGCGTGACAACAGTGACAAGACGCCAGAACCGCGGGGGTGGCAGCGGCGGTTCAGCATCGGGCGGATGGACGAAATGGACTTCAGGGAGGAGCTGGACCGCGGCGCTCCGGGGCGCTGCGGGGGTGGCCACTCGCCCACGGCGAGTCGGTGTAGGCGTCACTGGGTCTTGACAAGCCCCAACGGTCAAGCTAGCATGCCGTTCTGTCACGTGCGGTAGGAGGCCGGCGCGGCCGGCAGAAGGGGGGCGAGGGCCATGGGGGGAACAGCCGGAGTTCGTCGGGCGGCCAGGCGGCTGATGGTCGCCGTGGCGGTGCTGTTGGCGGTGCACGGTGGACTGCTGCCGATGCGCGCGGACCCACCACCGATCCGCGCCGAACAACTGGACGGCGTGTGGTTCTGGAGCGGAACCGTCACGTCGGTGGCTTCGACGATCCCGGACGTGGACGTGCCGGCCGGCACCCTCGGTTATGACCTCGACTTCGTTGGCGGCGGCTCGGCGCCAGATCCACTATTCCACTACGGCGCGAACATCGGTTGCGTCAAGGCTGGCGGATCCGTCGAGATCATCCAGGGCTACGACAATCGGCGCACGTTTGTGGAGAGCTGGTCGCAGTCCTCCACGCTTGACAGCACCTGCCTGAAGATCCGCATCGGGCACGTGGTCGACGGGGGACCGCCCGGGGCGACCGGGCAGATGAAGGTGCGGTTCTCATTCTGGAGGCCGGATCCGCCGGGTGGTCTCTACCCCAACCGGGTGTCAATTCGGTTCGGCGGCCCGGTTGTTGAGGTGGATGTGCCTCCGCTGTACACAATCGCGACGCCCGCCGTGGTGGTGGACACCGGCGACGGGGACGGGACATGGTTCGCCTTTTCCTGCATTGCCCCGACCAACAGTTCAATTGGCAATGTTCCGGGGCCGGCGCTCGTGCCGGGCCAGGGATGGGCCATTCAGGTGTCCATCCCAAGTGGGTGCCAGCGCCTACGGATGTCCGGCGCTTCAACGGGCGTCTCCAACCCATTCGCACGGTCGGACAAGATCGTGACCTGGATGTCGCTCAGCGGACCGGGCCAGCCGTTGCTGGGACCGACGCCACCGTCCCTGTTGGACGAGCAATGGGAGATCGGCACGGACCTGCTGGACCCCAACGCTGCGACCGGTGCCACCTCGGATCCGGTGCACACGTTCACGGGTGCCCTGGTGCACCGTCAGGTGGATCTCGCCATACCTGGCCAGGGGCCATCGCCGGCGCTGGTGCGGTCGTACGCCAGCATCGACAGCCGGGTCGGGCCGCTCGGTCCGGGCTGGACCCACAACTATGCGATTCGGCTGACGCGTGATCCCGCCGATGGCAAGACGGTGCTGGTGGGCCCGCGAGGGCGCAGCGACAAGTACGCCCCGCCGGGTGGCGTTTCGATGGCCGTGGGGACGTACACGCCGCCGCCCCACGTGCAGACCACCCTGACGCGCACGCTGGACTACGCGTATCGGGCGCAGCACAAGGATGGCAGCGCGTGGCTGTTCGACGGCACCGGCCGCCTGACCTCGATGCTCGATCGCTACGGCAATCGATCCGACCTGACCTACAACGGAAGCGGCCAGCTCGCCACCGTGTCGGACCCGGCTGGCCGTGGTGCGCTCACCTTCACCTACTACACCGCCGGGGGCCCGGCGCAGGGACGTCTGTGGAAGGTTACGGATTGGTCCAATCGGGTGGTTGAGTACGGCTACGATGGCAGCGGGCGCCTGTCGACCGTGAAGGACCGCGAGGGCAAGGTCACGACCCACACGTATGACGGTACCAGCCATCGCCTGGTGAGCATCATCGACGCCAACGGGCACGTCGCGGTCACGAATGTGTACGACGCCCAGGGGCGTGTCAGGGAGCAGTGGGACGCGTTGGCGGGGTCGTCCCCCAGCGCCGATCAGAAGACCCAGATCACCTATGACGACGATGACGGCTCGAGCCTGGTTGGGGCGACGACGATCAAGCTGCCGCTCGCGTCGTTCGATCCGGCCAACCCCGGTTGGCGTCCGGTGGAGGTCCACCGCTACGACGCCCAGGGCCGGATCACCTCAAAGACGACCAAGCCGACCAGTGATACCAGCGAGCACGCAACCCAGACCTACTCGTGGGACGGCAACCGTAACCTGACCTCGTTCACCAGCGGTCGGGGGACCACCACCACCTACTGCTACGACATGGCCACCTCGGGTGTGACCATTCCCGGTGCGCGGGGCAACCTCACACGGGTGATCGTGCCGCCGCCCACTGGCTCCACGCCGTTGGTCACTCTGTACGAGTACGACGCCAAAAACAACGTGACGCGCATGGTGCCGCCGCGTGGAGTGAACGCCCCGCCCGGGACAACCTGCGCCGCGGATCTGACCGCGGCCGTCGACAACGTGTACGCGACCAGCTACGCCTACGCCGCGTCCGGCGCGTTGCTCACCAGCGTGACGCGCCGCTATCTCGAAGGCGGCGCCGAGCGCCAGCTCATCACGACCATCGAGTACGACCCCAGCCTACCCGGGCAGCCGCTCATCGTGCGCGCGTCGAGGTTTGGCGGTTGTCCGGTCGCGAACCCATGCCTCACCGGCGTCCGGACCACGCTTGACTACTATCGGACGTCGGTTGCTGGGGAGGGGAGCCGAGCCGGCCTGGTCAAGAGCGTGACGAACGCGCTCGGGCAGACCAGCGCGTTCGACTACGACGCGGTGGGGCGGCTCGTGAAACGGACGGATCCGCTGGGCGGTGCCTGGGAGAGCACGTTTGACCAGGAAGACCGCGTGCTCACCACGCTGACGCCGAGCGTCAGCGGCCAGGGTCGGCTCACCACCACCTATCGGTACGACGCGGTGGGCAACCTGCTGTCGGTCAAGGACGCCCGCGGCCAGTTCACCACGTATGCGTACGACGCGCGCGACTCGCTGAGTGAGATCAAAGAGAGTCCAGACCCGTGGACCGTGGAGGCCTCGCCGCCGGCGTCCACCATCACCACCACGTACAGCTACGATCGGCTGGCCAACCTCCAGCGCGTGACGCGGGCCAAGAACACGCCGGACGAGCGCGTCACCACGTACGGGTACGACGGCCTCAATCGGCCGCGTATTGAGATCCAGGACGACACGCCCGGCGGCCTCAAGCTCCCGACCACGTGGCACTACGACAAGAACAACGCGCTGGACTCCTACAAGGACGCCAAGCTCCAGACCACTACCGTCACGCGCGACATCCTGAATCGGGTCACCCAGGTGGCGTATCCCGGCGTGACGGCGATCAGCTACCAGTACGACCGCGATGGACGGCGGACGACGATGGTGGACGGGACTGGCCAGGCCGACTACGCGTACGACGCGCTGGGTCGACTGACCTCGGTCAGCAAGGGCGGCCAGAGCGTGGCGTACGCGTACGACTACGACAGCAACGTCAAGAGCGTCAGCTACCCGCTGCTGAGCGGGGAGGCGGCGCGGGTGGTGACCTACAGCTACGACACCGCGCGGCGGCTGACCGGCAGCGGCGACTGGGCCGGGCGGGCCACCAGCTACAGCTACGCGGCGGACGGGCTGCTGGCCACGGCGACGCTGCCGAACGGGACCCAGACACGCTACGCGTACGACGCGGCGCGGCGGCTGACGGAGGTGTGCCACGTCCAGCCGGGCGCGGGTGCGTGTCCGAACCCCAGCGTGATCGGGCGGCACCAGTACACGCTGGACCAGGTGGGCAATCGCGTTGGCCTGACCGAGCTGCTGGCGCCGGTCAACACGTTCCCGCCGAACCCCGTCCAGCCCAGCGGCGAGCCCGCGGCCAGGCCCAGCGGACGGGGCGGCACGGTCAATGCCGGGCCCACGCCCGTGCCGGTGCCCGGCCACCACGCTGCCGTAGCACCGTCAGGCGCGCCGCAGGGGATGCCGGCGGCGCGGCCGGACCCACCGATCGATACGCTGGTCACGTACAGCTACCAGCACGATCGGCTGAATCGGCTGACCACGGTGCTGCGGGGTCAGCAGAACCCCAGCGTGACCAACGTGTACGCGTACGATCGGGTGGGCAACCGGATTGGCGCGAGCGGCGGCGGGGAGGCGTATGGCTACGGCTACGACCGGGCGGATCGATTGGTCGCGATCAACGGGTTTGTGCGGACGGCGGACGAGAACGGCAACCAGCTCACTACCCATGGTGGCACGTACGCGTACGACGGCGCCAATCGGCTGATCAGCGCCACGGTGGGTGGGGCGACCACCAGCTACGTGTACGACGGCGACGGCAAGCGGGTCTCGCAGACGACGGGTGGGGTCACCACCAGTTATCGGTATGACGAGAACCGCGGGCTGCCGGTGCTGCTGGACGACGGGACGCGGCGGTACGTGTGGGGCGCGCACGGGCTGGCGTACGCGGTGGAGAAGACGACGAATCCGAACCCGTTCGTGGACGTGTATCACGCGGACGGGGTGGGCACGGTCCGCGCGCTGACGGATGGGACCACGACGGCGCCGGCGCCGGCGAAGGTGACCCAGCGGACGGACACGAACCCGTTTGGGGTGGTGACCGGGAACGCCGGGAGCAAGACGCAGCCGTTCGGGTTCACGGGCGAGCAACGCGACGCCAACGGCCTCATCAATCTACGTGCCCGGGTGTACGACCCGAGCGTCGGCCGGTTCCTGCAGCGGGACCCGTTCGGCGGGATGATCGCGAGCCCGCTGAGCCTGAACCGCTTCAGCTACGTGGCGAACAACCCGCTGAAGCTGGTGGACCCGAGCGGACTCACGCCGTCGAAGGTGATCCAGGACAACACGACATCTACGGGTGACAAGTGCCTAAGCTACCACAACCCGCTGCACGGCGAGATCACCGGCGGATCGACGGTCAATGTGCTGGAGTGCACCGATCTCGGCACGATCACCACCGCGGACGTGCAGGTGTGCACGGGTGTCGGACTGGGCGGCCCCGCCACGTGTCTCACGGTAACGATCGAGGTTCCACACGCTGCTGCGGCCAACCCTGGCGGCGGTGGCGCATCGCAGAAGTACCAAAATCATCACATCGCAACGGACAAGCACCATACATTATTTACCCCGATCCTAGAGGCACTTTTCTGGCTGGCAGGCATGAGCCTCAAGGACCCGGCCAATCAAGTGAAATTACCATCTCCTCCTCATATAGGACCGCACAGTTTCAACTACAATGCTGAGGTGCTTAGGGACGTGTTTCTTGCAGTCGTGGGTAAGTCGCAACAGGCCGCGCGTCAAGGCCTGCTGGCGACGCTCGACATGTGGCGCGCGAAGCTTATCGCCAACCCGAGCCTGGTGAAAAAGTAGAAGTCGGTTGACATGACACGATCAGCGCGAGATCAGTCATCACGGTGGTACATCCTCGGACCGGGTAGCATTCCGAGGTCGGACACGTTCCGAGCGAGCACGATCATGGACGAAGCAACAACCGCTGCGTACGTGGCCGCCGTTGAAGGTCAGTACATCGCTGATTGGAAGACTGATTTTGTCTTGCGGCCCGACTCCGCGAAGCATGACGGGGCTCCCGGCCCAGTACTCGTTTCCGGATGGGTGGCTCCTATAGTGAACCACGAGATACGGGATGCACTCTTGACGGCCGGCATCGGAGATGTCCAGTTCCTTCCTGTCCGCGTCCAGCATATGGATGGTGCGGAGATCCCCGGCTTCTCTGTCTTGAACGTGACGGCCGTGCTCTATCCGGACGGAGATGCTGATGTTGCGCTACCAGATCTTCGCGGCGACCGAGTCGACCCGAACTGGACAGCCACGGAGCGACTGCCCAAAGAGCGGCTGGAGAGTCACGATGCGCTGAGACGATGCCGACGCGATCCGTTTGTTTACGTTTCGTCCCGATTCCGGGAGGTGGTGGCGCCCTTGATCGCGCGGCAGTTTCTCTTTGTTCCGGTCCAGGTTGTGTAAGTGGCAGGGCACGGAACGAACGGCTCGCCAACGGGAGTGTGTCGCTCCCGTCAAGATGGCCCGCAGGCTCTGCCAGATATGACTCCACCGGTAACCGAGGATCTAGTCGTACAGTTCGCGGCCGCTGTGAAGACATCCGCGACACATCGGTTCTTCGGCCGGCCAAGACTAGCAAACAGGGCGTTCGACCGAAGTGCTGAAAGCGTCAACGAGTCGCGAGGCCGGGGCCCGACGCGCTGATTGCGCTTCTGACGTTACTTGCGCGTGCGGAGCCGGAAGTGCTTCTTGGAGCAGAGGCTCGCGCATTGCAGTTTGTACCGGGGGCGACAAAGCCGGTCCAGAAGGAGCTCGCGTCGGGGCCACGCTCGTCGTTGCGCTTCGGGGCAGAGATAACGCTTGCGGAGTGCGAGAACGGCCGTCTCAGGACAGTCGAGCATCAGCCGGTTGCTAGAAGCAACAATCACGGGGCGGGGGAGTCATGTCGCGCGCCCAGCACCAGCGCGGATTGAGCAGGTGTTCTGATCAGGAGCCGGCTATTCCGCGTTCCGTCTGGCTTCCAGCGGCAAGTCTGCCGGTTGTGGTTACTCGATTGCCCGGGTGGCTCAGGCGCGACGCGGATGTCAGGACCCTCGTGGCCGTTCGGCGTGAGCGGTGAGGGTGGCGGGGGTGTGCATGCCGGCTAAGCGAAAGTCGGCCGTGTGGCGGCCGCGCTGGTATCTGCTTGCGCGGCACGATCCCCAGATCCGACCGGTACCGAGCGGAGCTGTCCGTCGCGCCGGAGGTAGTGGAGATCTATGCGGTTCCGCGGGAGGAGCGGGAGGTCATTGACTGGGCGCCCAGGTTCGTGGTGCGGCCGGAATCGTCGAAGTACGATGGCGAGCCTTCGACGGTGCTCGTCTCTGGGTGGGTGGCGCCTATCGTTCACTGTCGGCGTGGGAGGCACTCGAGGGCGCGGGGGTCCGCGACGTGCAGTTCTTGCCGGCCCGTGTAGAGCACATGGACGGGACGGCGATTCCCGACTATTTCATCCTGAACATCACGGTCTGCGTGAACCCCATCAGGGATCCCGACCCAATGCCCCGGACGCTCGAGCGGATCGGCGAACGGTCGACCTGGGCGGACCGTGTGATCTTGCCGTGGAACTTGCTGGAGGCGCACGACGCGCTACGGAGTCGACCGTGGGAGCCGACAGTCTACGAATCCCAGCGGTTCAAGGACGCGCTCAGGCCGGTCCTGCTGCGCGAGTTCGGGTTCATCCCCGTCGCGGTGGCCTGGAAGCAGCGTCTCGTCGCGTCCGTGCGATCGGGTGGCATCCGTGAAGCAAGACCGCAATCAACGCTCTCTGTTGGATGAGCTACGACAGGGTGCTGGAAGCGTACGCGGTGGCCTGGGGTCCGCCCACCGGGGTTCGCGAATTCTCCAACCTTGGTCTACGCGTGGACGTGTGTAATGGGACGAGCGGGAGAATCCCGAGGGTGTGACGCTGTACGCGTCGATCGTCTCGGACGAAGGAGCCTACATCGATGCCCACCACCATCGAGCCGACTACGTCCTGGGCATCACGCCCGGGCAGGATGATGTGCAGCGGGCGCTGGCGGACATCGCCACGCTCACCAGGCGGACTGGCGCCAGCGTGGACCACGGCCACGCGTGGATCGCGGATGAGCCCCTGTGGCCCGACACCGAGATGCGCCGGGTGTTGGCAATTGGGGGCCGACTCGCCATCAGCGTCTGGCGGGCGATCGAGCATGATGTGTACGCGGCGGTGCTGGCCAAGGCGTTGGAGCGTCACATCAGCCCTGATTCGGCTAGGAGCCTACGCGGCGCCTACTCGCTGCCGGATGCAGGGGTGTTGCGGAATCTCCTGACAGAAGCGGACTTTCAGGACGTGACCGTCACGCCCGTCCATCTGAGGCGGCGAACTCCACTGCCAGAAGCGTTCGTGTTGGACCATCTTGCCGCCACGCCAATGGCGGGCGCCGTTGCTGCCGCGAACGAATCCGTCCGTTCGGCACTGGTACAAGAAATCAGCGAAGCGCTGAGCGCTTATCGAGTAGATGACGGCTTAGCGTTGCCCGCGGAGATCCATCTCGCAACCGCGCGACGGTAGGCGGTACGCGGAGTACCGAGCGACTCGCTGTCACGAGATCACGGCCAGCACCGGGTGTGCGCAAGAAGCGCAACGCAGGCTCAAGACACAGTTCGCACGACACGCATGCGCAGCGCGTGAACGCGGCATCGGGAGAACACACGCGTGGATGCACGCGGCCGGCAGCGGGGGCCTGGCACACCGCCTATAATCGGCCCGGCTCGGGTTCTTGAGATCTGGCGCCTGGAGGGTTCGCGTGCCGGCTAAGAAGATCCGTTACGGGATCAAGGTTGCCCAGATGGGCGGGACGTACGATGAGATGCGCGACGCCTGGCTGGAGGCGGACAAGCTGGGTTTTGACACCGGCTGGGGTCACGACCACCTGCTCAACCAGGACGATCACTCCGCGCCCGAGGACGAGGGCTGGGTGGCGCTGACGGCGCTGCTGGCGCAGACGGAGCGGATCCGCGGCGGCTTGATGACGGGCTGCCACACGTTTCGGCACCCGTCCGTGGTGGCCAAGATGGCGACCACGCTGGATCGAGTCTCCAACGGTCGGCTGGAGCTGGGGATGGGCGCCGGCTGGATGGAGGCTGAACACGAGCAGTACGGGGTCACCCTGCCGCCGGTGGGCGAGCGCATGAAGCGCCTGGAGGAGGGGATCCAGATCATGCGCGCGCTATGGACCCAGCACCGACCGACGTTTGAGGGCACCTACTACCAGATCAAGGAGGCCTGGCACGTGCCCGGGCCGGTCCAGAAGCCGCACCCACCTCTGGTGATCGGCGGCGGCGGCGAGAAGGTGATGCTGCGGATCGTGGCGACGTACGCTGACGAGTGGAACTGCAGCAAGGCGGATCTGGATCTGTTCAAGCACAAGATGGCGGTGCTGGATCAGCATTGCGCAAACGTGGGCCGCGACCCCAAGGCGATCGAGCGCTCGGTGCAGTTTGGCGCGCCCCAGCTTGACGAGGCGGAATCGCTGGCGGCGCACGCCCGGCAGTTCGTTGAGGCGGGCGCCACGCACTTGATCTTCACCTGCCCCAAGCCGTACAGCGCGGCCGGCGCTCGCTGGCTCTGGAACGAGGTGGTGGCGCGCCTGAAGGGCTAGCGCCCAGCACGCAGGGCCAGGGGGCGGTGGTCGGACGGCGGTCGCTGGCGGCTCGACTCCGCCCGCGCTACTACGGCTGGTACGTGGTCGCGGCGTGCAACGCCGTGGCGTTCATCACCTGGGGCGTGGGCGTGTACAGCCAGGGTGTGTTCCTGGCGTACTACGCGAACGTCTACGGCTGGTCGCGGGGGGCGATGTCTACCGCGCCGACGCTGTTCTTTGTCTGCGCCGGCGCGGGCGGGTTCGTGGTGGGCAGGCTGATCGAGGGCATCGGCCCGCGGCGGGTGCTCCTGCTGGGGGCCTGCGTGATGGCGGCGGGTGGGCTGGCGCTGGGCTCCGCGCGCGAGCTGTGGCAGGTCTACCCCTCGTTCGTGCTGTTGGCCGGCGGCTACGTCTGCCTGCACACGGTCACGTTGGGTGCGATCATCTCGCGCTGGTTCGATCGGCTGCGGTCGCGGGCGATGGGCGCGGCGACGTTTGCCGCGAGCTTCGGCGGGATGGTGCTGGCGCCGCTGGCGGCCGCGGCGATGGATCGGTCAGGAGCGATCGCCGGCGGCGCGTTGCTGGCGGTGACCTCCGTGGCACTGGTGGTCCCGGCGGTGCTCTTCGTGATCAAGGATCGCCCAGAAGACGTGGGCCAGTCCGTTGATGGCGAGGCCGAAGACGCGGTGATCGCAGCCGCTGGCGCCGCGCAGCCGGTGGCCCGGGAGACCAGGGCGCTCCTCCGGGAGCCGGCGCTGTGGGCGATCGGCCTGGCGTACCACCTGGCCATGGTCTCCCAGGGGGGGTTCCTGGTCCACCAGGTGCTGTTCCTCTCGCCGTCGTTCGGGTTCGTCGCGGCGGCGGGGGTGGTCAGTGCCACGACGATCGCCGGAGTCGTCGGGCGCCTCGCATACACGGTGTGGGGCGACCGCTGGCCTACCCGGCGGATCATGGCGGCAACGTTTGCGCTGCAGGCCGTGGGCATGCTGATCTCGGCCACGGGCGCCTCACCGGGGCAGCTTCTGCTGGGCTCGATCGTGTTTGGCCTGACGGTGGGCGTGATCGTCACCACCCCGCCCGTGATCGTGGCGGAGTGCTTCGGCCGCGCCTCGTTCAGTCGAGCGTACGGTCCGGTGTACCTGATGATCCAGCTTGGCTCGGCGGTGGGGCCGCCGGTGCTGGGATCGCTCGTGGAGGCGACCGGGGGCTACACGCTCGGTCTCGTCGCGCAGGGCATCGGGCTGATCTTCGCGGCGCTGTTGATCCTAAGAGCGCGTCCCGGCCTGGCCTGGCAGCGCCGAGAACTGCCGTGAGCATCCACCACGGTGGTAACTCGGCGGGGGCAGACCCGTCTCACCGAGGTCAACGCCGATGAGCTCGGCTGGGCAACGGGTTTGGTGCTGGAACGGTACCAGAGTGCAGCCTCGGAACCGGGCGCCCGTCAACCGGCGCGGTGCGCGGGACAGCTGGCCACGTCCAGAACCAGTTGCGCCATGAGGTGCTCGCCGGAGCGCTGCCGCCGTTCTTTGAGATGACCTCGAAGCCCAATCGAGTTGTGACATCTGTGCCGAAGGTCGGCTTCGGCTCAGCGGTCACTGGCACGACTCTCCACAGGTTCATGGATGGTATGGAGAGGTACACGGTCGAATTCGGATAGTCCACCCAGGCCTGCCATGCTTTCCACTCGGTATCGACCTCGGCGGTTACTCCGCTAGGCACCCAGATCCCGTTAGGACCGTCCCATAGGCGCACTGCTTTGAACGCGGGCGCCTCTGAATTGCAGACCCACTGAACTGCGAAGCCATGGTCGAGCTTACCTGGCTGATCACCGCGGTAGGTGAAGAAGTGCAACTCGACGGTCTCCACACTTGCCGGCGTGTTGAGACGGAAGAGGCCGCCGACATGGTGGACGGCACTCATCGCCGATGCGCCGGGCTGCGGCAAATAGAGAATTGAGTGCACGTTCTTCGTGAGAGATTGCACGTTCGCGATCAAGTCGGACCGATCTGGGTAGACGGGATGGGACATGTCAGCCAGGGTCGCGCCGGCGCTTGACCCATCGCCCACTGCGAGCTGCCAACCGGCGCAATTCGGACCGCCAAGGTGTTGCGCGTTCGGTATTGCAGGCCGTTCAGCGCGTGCGGAACCCGTGAGGATTGGGTTGAGCGCGGTGGCACCGACGAATCCGGCGACGAACCGCAGGAAGCGGCGCCGGGTGGTACCTGAGCCGCCCACCGGGGACGCGGTGACTGGTGACGAAGTTGACCAGCGCGCTATGGGCTGAATAGTATCGAGCAACATGCTCTCCTCCCAGCTCTGCGACAGAACGGTGGTCGCGGCCTGCGACGCCACGGTCCTGACAGGCGTGTTGCACGCGGCAATTGTGCCCTTGACCTCGACTCATAGGACGCTGCGTCGTAGCAATTCTTTCGCCGGGGCAGGAAACCAGACCGCCTTCGCAGATCGAGTCGTGCGGCAGTGAGTGCGAAGAAACGATTTCGCGAAATCGTAGTCCTCGCCTGTGCACGAAAGAACGTGAAACTTGCGGCACTGGCGCGACATCTCGGGAAGCACCCCAGCGTGCTGTCCAACTGGTTCGGCGATGGGTACAAGGATCGGCCCACCCGCGAAGAGATTGAGCGCCTGTCCGCATATCTGGACCTGGACGCTATCCAAGCAGGTAGGGTGCTTGATTGCTTTGAATTTCCCCGTGCCGATGTCTTGACCCTGCCACCAGATTACTGGGGCCCGGCCGGTCGTGCGCCTCAAGACGTCGACTTCGCGATGTCGAATTTGCGGGTTCAGAGACTTGACTGCCACGGCTGGGTGAACGCGATCGAATACCTCACCGATCTCTGGGCGTTTGACGGTATCGTGATCGGCTGGGTGATTGGCACGGCGGGGACATACAGGTTGCGCCTGCCGCTTCGGGCCAGGCTCCCTGCTGGGGCCTGCATTGATTACGATCCGCAGACCGCCACGGTCAACGGTCGGCTAGCCTGGCGCCATGAGTTTCGGGCTGACTGGGCACGGGCGAGTCTGGCGTCAGACGCTCGCTTCGAGGGCCACAAGATCACCGTCTATTGGACGCCATGCCGGCGTGATCGATAGCGGCCGACGAACGGACGGGGCCGGATCGAGCGCGGCGTCGCTGATCGGCGTGGTGATCGGCGAACCTAGCGCTGCCGCAGCTTGGGATCCAGGATGTCCCGCAATGCGTCGCCGGCGAGGTTCCAGCCGAGCACCGTGATGCTGAGGGCGATGGCGGGCACGAGCAGCAGGTGCGGGTCTGACAGCATGTACTGCCGGGCGAAGTTGACCATGCTGCCCCAGGAGGGGGTGGGCGGCGGGGTGCCGAAGCCGAGGAAGCTCAGGAACGCCTCCGTGAGAATCGCACCGCCGAGGCCGGACGTGCCCACGACGATGATGGGCGCCATCACGTTGGGCAGGATGTGGCGGGCCATGATGGTGAGGTCGCTGCAACCAATCACCCGGGCCGCGTCCACGTAGGTCTCCTCGCGGGTGCTCAGCGCGGCGGAGCGCACCACGCGGTTGACGAACGGTAGCTGGACGATGCCGATGGCCACGATGACGTTGGTCAGGCTGGGGCCCAGGACCGCCATCAGGAGCAGCGCCAGCACCAGCGATGGGATGGCCTGCAGGCTGTCCATCACGCGCTGGAGCACCAGATCCAGCACGCCGCCGCGATAGCCGGACAGCACACCAAACACGGCGCCGCCCAACGTGCCCACGCTCACCGAGAGCAGCCCAACCCACAGGGAGATGCGGGCACCGTGGATGACGCGGCTCAGGATGTCCCGGCCAGACTCGTCGGCGCCCAGCGTGAAGGCGACGCCGTTGGGCGCCGCCGTCCCGGGCTGGGCCAGCGTCTTTCCGGGGTAGATCTGGAGCGGTGGATGGGGGGAGATGAGGTCCGCGAAGACGGCCAGCAGCACCACTCCGATGATGATGGCCACGGCCACGGCGCCGAGCGGCTTGCGCCGGGCCAGGCCAAGCAGTCGCGACCGACGACCGCCGCGCGACGCGGTGGCGACGCGGCCCACGGGGAACGTGGTGTCCGTTCCGGCGACGCTCATCCCTGCCGGTATCTCACGAGTACCGAATCCGCGGGTCGAGCACGCCGTAGACCAGATCAACAAGCAGGTTGAACAGCACGAACACCGCGGCGATGAACAGCACGTTACCCTGGAGCTGGGTGTAGTCGCGGAGCTGGATGGAGGTCAGCGTGAGCAGGCCCATGCCGGGGAAGGCGAAGATGGTCTCGATGACCACGGTGCCTCCGAGCAGCCTGCCGAAGTCGCTGCCGATCAGCGTGGCCACGGGGATGAGCGCGGCCTTGAGGACGTGGCGCCAGATCACGGAAAGGTCGTTCAGTCCCTTGGCTCTGGCCGTGCGGACGAAATCGCTCCGCAGGACCTCCAGCACGGACGATCGGGTCAGGCGCATGATCTGGCCGGCCAGGATGGCGCCGAGCGCGAGCGTGGCCGGCAGCACCTGCTGGAGATTCTCAAGCGGTCGCTCCGTGAGCCTGGCCAGCCCGAGCGGCGGGAAGTAGCCCCACCACAGCGAAGGAAACAGGATGAGGCAGCTTGCGATGACGAAGCTGGGGATGGAGAGCGCCAGCATGGCGATGACCCGCCCCAGGTAGTCGATCCAGGTGTCCTGGAAGACGGCCGAGGCGATGCCGATGGGTACGGCGATGAGCGTGCCGATCAGCAGGGAGAGCACGGCAAGCTCGGCGGTGATGGGGAGGCGATTCACGATTTCGCTGAACACCGGCCTGAAGGTGTTCATTGAGGTACCCAGATCACCTCGAACCAAACCGCCGAGCCAGCGGAAGTACTGGATGTGGGCCGGCACGTCCAGACCAAGCTCGGCGCGCATGGCAGCGATCTGCTCTGGCTTGGCGGAGAACTCGCCCTGCAGCTTGGCCAACAGGACATCGCCCGGCACCATCCGGATGGCGATGAACACGATGAGGCTGACCCCCCAGAGCACGGGAATCAGCAGGATCAGCCGTCGGATGACGTAGCCGGTCATAGCGATGCGGCGGGGCGGCGCCGTGGCACCGCCCCGCCCGCACGAATCAGCCCTTGTCTACCCAGATGCGCTCGGAGTGGATCCAGGCAAGCTGCCAGTGAACCGGCCAGTTCTTGGCCCACGGCTGGTTCACCAGCGTGTCCACCACATCGTAGTGGGGGATGGTCCACATGTTCTCGTAGAGGTACTGCTGGATCTTGTCGATGATGGCCTTGCGCTTCTCGGGATCCAGCTCGCGGATCTGCTGCTCAGCCAGCTCGTCGAACTTGGGGTCCTTCACGCGACCGTAGTTGCGGCCACCGTCCGAGGCGTAGAGCTGGCGGGTGGCCGCGTCGAGTGAGGCGGAGCTGAAGCCCACCCCGTTGCCGAACACGGAGAAGTTGCCGGTGGTGCGTCGCTCGTAAGAGGTGGGCACGTCCACCGCGTCAATGGTGGCGTTGAAGCCCACGTCCTTCCACATCTGCTGGACCATCTCCACCAGCACCTTATCGGCCGGTGTGGTGCCGGGGTGCAGGTTGATGGGCACCTCGGCGCCTTCGGCACCGGCCTCCTTCAGGAGGGCGCGCGCCTGGTCAGGCTTGAACTGGAGGTACTCCAGTGACTTGAGCTTCTCCTCGGACCATGCGAACTTGGTGAACGAGGCGGAGATGAAGCCGGCCCACTGGCCAGCGCCCTGCTGGACGTCACGGATCAGCGCGTCACGGTTGATAGCCATGGAGGCCGCGCGGCGGACGCGCACATCGCCCCAGGGCTTCTTCTCCAGATTGAGGATGAGCCCGCCACCTGAGAGGAAGTGGACGCCGTCCCAGCGCTTCTGATCCTTGATGGCGCCCATCACGGTCTCCACGTCCTTGCGGGCGGGCTGGAACCCCCAGCGGTGGCCGGCGATCTTGCCGGAACGATAGGCCGCGAGCCGCGTGGCGTAGTCCGGCATGATGAAGCAGGTGATACCGTCCAGGTACGGCAGCGGCTTGCCGTCCAGCTCGGACACTTCCCAGTAGTCCGGGTTCTTGACCAGCTCCACCTTGACGCCGGGCTCCCAGGTCTTCCAGATGTAGGGGCCCGTCCCGATGATCTTGGAGCGGTAGTTGCCGTCCTGGTCAAAGACCTCTTTGGGCAGGATGACGTTGTTGTCTACCGCCATGTTCAGGAGCACTTCGGCATTGGGCTTGTCCGAGTGGAAGACCACGGTGTACTTGTCCGGCGTCTCCACCTTGGTGACCCATTCCCAGAGCCAGCCGTACTCCTTGTTCTTGGTCTTGTAGTACTCCACGGTCCAGGCAACGTCCGCAGAGGTGAACTCGCGGCCGTTGACGGGCGGGACGTTGTGCCACTTGATACCGGGGTGCAGCTTGAACGTCCACACCTTTCCATCGGGCGAGACGCTCCAGGAGTCTGCCATGTCCGGCTCTACGTCGATGTCGTAGTAGTCGGTGCCGCGGAACTGGACGAGCCGACGGTAGACCAGGCTGGAGCTGATCCGCAGCGGACCGTTGACCGAGTGCATGATCTCGAGCGTCTCGGGATCCTTACCCACGGAGGTCTCGAGGATCCCACCGCGCTTGGGCGGACCGGGATCCTGCTGCCGGACGAGGGGCGGCCGAGCGGACTGGGCGGCGGGAGCCGCGCCCTGGGCGGCCGGCTTTGGCGCCGCCGTAGGGGCGGCGACCGGGGCTGGCAGCGGCGTGGACGTGGGCACCGGGGCGCCGGCCGGCTTGGGCGCCTGCTGTGCGCTCTGGGGCGCCGACGGCGACGGCGAGCAGGCCGCGAACAGCGGCACCGCCACTCCCGCGCCGACGATTCCCGCCGCGGCTCTGAGAAAGCCGCGCCGGCTGGTGAGCGCTCGCCGCGCTGAACCAGACTGATCTGATCTAGGATCCATGTCACCCTCCACAGTGAAGATGTGTGGTTGCAGCCACGCTTGAGGTCTACATGCCGGTGAAGCGTGGCGGGCGCTTCTCCTTGAAGGCGGCCACGCCTTCCGCCAGGTCCTCGAGCTCGCGGCCCTGTGCCACGGCCGAGCCTTGATGCCAGTAACCGGTGTCGATGTCCTGACTCCATCCAGCATACACCGCATGCTTGGTGAGACCGATCGCGGAGGTTGGTCCGTTGGCCAGCTTCTCCGCCCACTCGTTCACCGCGGCGTCAAGCTGGTCTGGCGTGACCACCCGGGTGGCCAGCCCGAGTCGGAACGCCTCCTCCGCGTCCACTGGCTCACCGAGCAGCGTCATCTCGATGGCGCGGCCCACGCCAACGTACTGCTGGAGCAGGTTCACGCCGGTCGCCAGGCCACGCTTGATGAACGGCGTGGCCATTCTGGCGTCAGTCGAGAGGATCCGGAAATCCGCGCCGAGTGCCAGGTTGAACCCGGCACCGTAGGCGTAGCCCTGGATGCGGGCCACGATTGGCTGCGCCAGGTGCCGCATCAAGTGGACCGTGCTGGTCCAGCGGCCGGGTCCCTCGACGTAGTGCTTAATGTGACCGCGCCTCTTTAGCGAGACCTGCTCGCGCGGAGCGCGCTCGCGTCCAAGCTCATCGCCGGCGCAGAACGCCCGTCCCGCCCCCGCCAGGATGATGGCGCGTACGCTGGGGTTGTCGTCGCAACGCATGAAGGCATCGTAAAGCTGCAAGCCCACCTCATGGTTGATGGCATTTAGCTTCTCTGGCCGCTGCAGCGTGATCCGGGCGATGGATCCAGTCTGCTCGAACGTGACGTACTGGGGCTGCTCGGCTGCGCTCATGGTTGTACAGGTCTCCTTGCTGATGTACTGATGTACTGAACCTGGCCTTGATTACTGGATCGGATCAGTAGATCGCCTGCTCGGCCACGAGCCGATCGTACTCGTCTTCTCCCAGACCCAGCAGGGTCTTGAACACGTAGTCGTTGTCCTCGCCGACGCGCGGAGCCCGGCGGAATCGATCTGGCCGCTCGCCATCGATCATCCACGGGAAGCCCAGCGTCCAGCGGCGGCCGCCCTCGAGCCGCTCGACCTGGCTGACGAAGGCGCGGGCGGCGAGATGCTCGTCCGCCACTACGTCCAGAGCGGTGAGGGTGGGCGTGGCCGCGATACCCGCTGACTGGAGCAGGCGGGCGGTCTCAGCGGCGTCGCGGTCACGGGTCCAGTGGGCGATGGCCGCGTCAAGCTCGTCGTGTCGGCGCTGACGTCCGGCAACGGTGGCAAGCTCGGCATCGGCGGACAGGTCAGGGCGGCCGATCGTCTCGCAGAACCGGCCCCAGGCCGCGTCGTCCGCCACGCTGATGGCGATCCAACGATCGTTGCCAGCGGCCGGGTAGCACCCACGCGGTGCGATGAGTGGATCGCGATTGCCACGGGCGCCAAGGACTTCGCGGCCCACGGTCCAGGCGAGCACGGGCTCCGGCAGCGCGGCCAGCATGGTCTCCGTCATGGACAGGTCATAGAAGCCGCCCTGGCCGGTGCGCCGCTGGCGCAAGATGGCGGACAGGAGGAGGAATGCCTCCATGCAGGCCGTGAGCGGATCCGTCCAGGTGCCGCCCGGCGAGGTGGGGATGCGGCCAGGATACGCGGAGAGCTCGGCCCAGCCGGTGAAGCACTGGAGCAGCGTGCCGTAGGCCACGAGGTCCCGCTGGGGGCCGGTGCGCCCAAAGCCGGAGGCAGAGGCCATGACGATCTTTGGGTTGATCTCCCGCAGCGATGGGTAGCCCAGGCCCAGCCGCTCCATGACTCCGGTTGAGAAGTTCTCAATGACCACGTCACTGATCTTGATGAGGTCGCGCACCAGGTCGCGGGCCCGATCGTCCTTGAGGTTCAGCGTGATGCTGCGCTTGCTGGGGTTGAGCTCCTCCCAGTTGGGATTGCGGTGGGAGAGATCGGGACGCAGGCGTGATTCGATCTTGATCACGTCCGCGCCCAGGGCGGCCAGGTACTTGGTGCAGATGGGCCCAGCCATGACCCAGCTAAAGTCCACGATGCGCACCCCATCCAGCGGCTTCGTGGCCGGCGCCGTGACGCTTGCTGCCGGGCGCGGCGAGGCGGGCGGAGTCTCGACCCGCGGGGGTCCACCGCCTTCGACCGGTGCCGCGCCGGTCGCGGCGGCGATGCGCGCGGCGTCGTAGCCGGGCAGCGCGCCGTAGACCGCCGCGTTGTGCTGGCCAAGGCGCGGTGCCAGGGAAGGCCGCGGGCGTTCGGCGTCTGGCGTGGTGTACGAGACGCCGGGGAACGTGATCCGCCCGAGGGTGGGGTGATCCTGCTCCACAAAGAAGCCGCGGTGGGCAAACTGGGGGAGCTCCAGCATGTCGGTGGCCGTGCCCAGCGGATAGCAGGCAACGCGGCGGGCCTGGGCCTCCTCGAACACCCAGCGCTTGGGCTGCTGCCGGCTCCAGGCGCTGATCAGCGGGTGTAGCTCCAGCCAGTTCTCCTGGCGCAGATTCCGATCGGCGAAGCGCGGATCGCTCGCCCACTCAGGGTTGCCCATCACCTCCACCCAGCGCGCCCACTGGTGCTCCTCACGGGGGGAGATGACGGCCCACCCGTCCTTGCAGGGGATGAACGAGACCGTAGCGTTGGCAGAGGCTGTGACCACCTGGCGGCCGCCGCCGCCATCGCCACCGTCGTAGCCGCCACGCTCGCCGGCCTTGCGGTCCAGGGCGTTGTGCTGGGCCTGGTTCTCGGCGCCCACGGCCTCTTGCTGGGAGACGTCCAGGTGGCTGCCCCGCCCATCGCGCTGGGCAATGAGGAGACCGTGCACGGCGGCTCCCGCCACGATCTCCCCGCCGAGAAACGCGCCGGCGTAACTGGGCGATGTCATGGGGGGCAGGTCCGCGCTCTCAATTTCTCGCGACGGGAACCCGTAGGCGAATCCTGAGCTGTGGAAGGCGGTGAGATCGTCGCCGGACCAGCTGGCCTGGGGGCCGAACTGGCCAAACGGCGTGACGGACACCACGCTGAGGCGGGGATTGCGCGCCTGAAGCGTGTCCACGCCTACGCCAATCTGGGTGAGGTAGTCGGGCGGAAAGCTCTCGATGAGCACATCGACCCGTTCCGCCAGATCGAGCAGGGCCGCGCGCCCGGCGGGTCTGGTGAGGTCCAGCGTGATGCCGCGCTTGCCGGCGTTCAGGTAGAGGTAGAAGCCGCTCGCCTCGGGATCAGGCTGATTGTCGCGGAAGGGGCCGCGCTGGCGTGTGGAGTCCCCCCCGGGCGGCTCTGCCTTGACCACATCGGCGCCCAGATCGGCGAGCAGCTTGCCGCCATAGGGCCCCGCGATCCCGACAGCGAGCTCCAGCACGCGCACACCCGCCAGGGGACGATCGACCACGCTGCACCTCACCGCTGGGTATCACACGGCGCCCACAGGCTGGTGCGCCGCTTGTCTCGCGCGCCGCCGTGTCCGTCGCGGAGTTCATGGTATCGTCAGATCCGTTGCATACTCTACAGCGGATGCAACGACTCACGCAGCGCCCGATGCGACACACTCCCTCAATTCTGCATCCAGCCCGATCGAGTGGCTCGCGCCGCGCTCCCCTGCTCCTCCGCATTCTGGCAGGGCAGCCCAGGCGTTGGCGGGCTCGGTGACGCAACCGGCACCTGGGCCGAGCACGTTTGGCGCCGCGCTGGAGCATTTCATGCTCCGCGCCAAGGTCTGGGACACGGTACTGGCGCGGAGGATCGGGGCGTCTCGCTCTGAAGTGTTTCGCTGGCGCACGGGGCGCGCCCTCCCCTCTCGGCGAAACCTCGAGCGCCTCCAGGGTGCCCTCTCGTGGGCGGCGGGCGGCACGGTGGTCCCGCTTGACGCGACCGAATGGGATCAGCTCCTGGTGCTGGCCGGCCACGGCGTGGCCTGGCGGACGAGCGGTCCCGATGCGCGCAACCGAGTGGAGCTGCCGGACCGCTGCGCCGTGTACGCCTACCAGTACGAGCAGCGCAGCTTTCCCTCCCAGTGGTCACGGCGATCGGCGGAGATCGAGCGCGAGATCCAGGGCGCGATGCACTGCATGCTGTATCGCCCACCCACGTACTTGCGGCCGGACTCGATGACGCGCCTGTACCAGCAGTGGTATGCGCCTGACGTGGTGGATCGCTACATCCAGGACCTGGACGAACGACGGCGGCTCTGGGAGCGGCGGGTTGCCGAGTACGAGGTGCGCCACATCTACAGCAAGGAGTCGTTGGCGGGGTACATCCGCGGGCGCACCTGGCAGGGGCACCACCTGACGCGTGAGATGGTGCGCGAGCACATCGTGATGTTGCTCGATCTGCTGGATCGTCTCTACCCCAACTTTGCGATCGGGCTGGACGAAGACCTGTTGCCCTTCGACGCGACCATCGTGGGCCACGAGGTCGTCCTTCTGCGCCTGAGGCAGGCCAACATGGTGAACGCCGTGGGATGGACGATCTTTGGCATGGAGATGTCCGGCCTGAGCGTGGTGAAGACGTTCTCGCAGGCGTTTGATCGCACCTGGGGCAAGCGTACCGTGACGAAGGATCCCGCCGCGATTCGCGCCTGGCTGATGGCGCAGTTCGCGGATAGCGAGGGTGAAGAAGGCGTGTGACGGCCTCCCGGGGCAACCTTTGCCCCGGGTTGCGCGGTCTGGTGCGACGCTACCGGTCCACGTTGTGGCGAGCGATGACGTCTGGGTCGAACTCCAGGCCGAAGCCCGGACCCGTCGGGAGGTCAATCGTGCCGTCGTGGATCCGTGGTCGGTTGGTCATGAGCGTGGCCCACAGCGGATCACGGTCTGGGTTTGGGAAACACTCCACGTAGCCGCCGTTCGGCACTGAAGCCAGCAGGTGCATGGCCACCTGGGGCTCCTCGTGGTGGGCCATCATTACGTCGTGCAGCGCGCAGTAGGCCGCGGCACGGCGCCATTCCGTGGGCCCGCCCGCGTGCGAAGCGTCCACGTTGCAGTGGTCGATCGCGCGACCATCCACCAGGTCACGCACCTGCGCTGCCGACCGCTCCGATTGGCCGGCGGTGACCGCCACGCCGGTCACTTCACGTACACGTCGCATGCCCGCGATCTCGTTGTTCCACTGGAGCGGCTCCTCGAGCCAGAGCAACCCGAGGTCCTTAACGCCCTGGGCAAAGCGAATCGCGTCCCGCAGGCACCAGGCGCGGTTGGCATCGGCCGCGATCTCGAATGAGCGGTCGACGCCCTTGCGGCAGTAGGCGAAGCGCTCGATGTCCTCGTCGATTGAGTAGCGGCCGACCTTCATCTTCACGCCGGCCATCCCCTGCTCGCGCAGCCAGATCATCTCATCGGTCAGGGCCTCAACGCCCTTGCCCTCTTCGTAGTAGCCCGCGATGGCCACGATTGGGACCGAATCGCGGTACCCACCCCAGAGCCGATAGACGGGCTGGCCGGTCACCTTTCCGATGCCGTCCCAGATGGCGGTATCGATCGCGCTCAGGGCGTCCATGAGAATCGTGAGCCGCTTGGGCTCGGCCGTGGCCAGGCGGAACATCTTGGCCCAGATCCGCTCGGTGGAAAACAGATCCTCGCCCACCACCTCTGGCCGAAGCTCATGTTCGATGGCTGAGCGCACACGCGCCTGATCGTCACCCCGGGTGTCTCCGGTGTACATGCGCCCAACCACGCCATCATCGGTCACGATCTCCGTGATGATGGTGGCGCGCTCGGTGATCCGGTAGGTGCCGCCCTCGAAGACGCGGGGCAGCGGCACGCGCAGCCCAATGGTCCGGATGTCGCGGATCTTCATGCCGCTGGACTCCCAGGCGGCGCTCGATCTGGTATGGGGTCGAGCGTCGCGATAGGGGGCGGCGCCGCGGTGGCGCCGCCCCGCGCAAAGCTAGCTAGATTTGTTTACGCCGTGCAGGTACGTTATGGCCCACGGCATGAAGACGGTGCCCTGGACCTCGGGCTTCTGGGCGATCACCGTCTGCGGATGCCACGCGAAGAGCTCTGGGACGTTCTCCCAGACGATCTTCTGGATCTCAGCGTAGATCTTGGCTCGCTCCGCGTCGTTGAACGTCTCGCGGCCCTTGGGGAGCATCTCTTCGATGCGAGGGTCCACCCAGCGGCCGCGGTTGTCCTCGTCGATGAGCTGACTGCTGTACAGCCGGTTCAGATTGAAATCCGTGCCGATGCCGCCCTTGCTCTGGAGGAACAGGTCGCGCACGTTGTCTTTCGCGCGCACGAGCTGACCCCAGACCGCATCCTCGCGCTGCTGCAGGTCAACCTCGATCCCAACCTGTGAGTAGTACTCCGCGTAGGCCTGGCACGCATCTGGCTGCGGCGCGAAATTGGAGAACAGGATGGCCATCTTGAAGCCGTTGCCGTAGCCCGCGTCCTTCAGCAGCTGCTTGGCCTTGGCCGGATCGTAGTTGTACGGCGTCTGCTCCACGCGATACGGGTTGCCCGGCCACAGTGGGCTGGTCGCGGGCAGAGCCAGTCCCTTCAGGATCGTCTTGATAATCGTGTCACGATCCACGGCGTACATCAGGGCTTGCCGCACCCGCACGTCGTCGAACGGCTTCTTCACCGTGAGCACGCCCATGATGTAGGCGGCGGACGGCGTGTGGGTGGAGACCTTCAGCTTATTGTTCGCCTTCAGACGGTCGTAGAAGGCAGGGGCCACGCTGGAGACGTAATCGATCTCGCCCGCCTCCAGTCCGGCGATCATCGCGCCGGCCTCGGGGATCACGCGGAGCGTTACCCGCTCCATGAGCGCCTTCTGTGGTCCCCAGTAATCGCCGTTGGGTACGGCAATCGCGGCCTCTGTACCCTTCCATTCCGCGAACTTATAGGGTCCTGTGCCGACCGGCGCGCGCCCGAAGTCCGCCACGGCACCCTTCTGGGCCGCGGTGGGACTCACGATGGCGGTGCCCGGGTCCGTGAGCGCCAGAACGAAGTCCGCATACGGCTGCTTCGTGACGAAGTTCACCGTGTTGGTGTCCACAACGTCTACGCGATCCAGGATCTGGATACGGCCGACGGCTTCAGTGGCCGCGACCTTCGGGTCCTTGAGACGATCGTAAGTGAACTTCACGGCCTCCGCGTTGAACGGCGTCCCATCGTGGAACTTCACGTTCTCCTGGAGCTTCACGGTCCAGGTCTTGCCATCCTGGCTGGTGGTCCAGGACTTGGCGAGCCACGGGACGAACTTCGGGTTCTGCGGATCGTCGTACCTGACGAGGGTCTCGGTCATGAGCAGCGACAGCGCCTTGGTCGGCTCCCGACGGATGAAGGCCGGGTCTAACGTGGAGGCCGTCTGGTCCGTGGCAAACGTGAACGTGCCCCTGGGGGTCTGCGAGGCTGGGGCGGCCTGCGCCGCGGGCTTGCTCGCCTCCGCTGGTTTGGCCGCGGCGGGTGCTGTGTCGGCTGGCTTCGCCGCGGGTGCCGTCGCGGCCGCGGCCGGCTTGCTCTCCGCGGGTTTGGATTCGGCGGGCTTGGACTCGGTCGGTTTGCCCGGCGCGGGCGCGGGTGCCTGCCCGCACGCCTGCAGCATGGCCAGCCCGCCCGTCATCCCCACTGTTGCGCCGACGGTAACGATGAATCGCCGCCGTGACAGCCCCGTGCTCTCGCCGCTTTGCTTGAACATCACACGCTCCTTTGCTCGGTGAACTGCTGGGTAAACTGCTGGGTGAACTTGTCCGCCAATTCTCGCGTCAGCGCTCCGTATTCGCTAGCACACTTCGCTCCCGCCACCTGGCCGCCGGCTCACGTCTTCAAGCGTGGGTCCAGCACGTCTCTGATGCCATCGCCGAGCAGATTCAATCCGAGCACGGTGAACAGGATCGCCAGGCCTGGTGCCAGGATCGTATGCGGGGCGGTGACCATATACGTCCGCGCGTTCGTCAGCATGGCACCCCACTCCGGCGTGGGCGGCTGGGCCCCCAGCCCCAGGAACGAGAGCCCCGCGGCGGTGAGGACCGCCGTGGCGATGCGCAGGCTGAACTGGACGACGATTGGAGCCGAGATGTTGGGCATGATGTGCTGCATGATGATCCTGGCGTCGCCCACGCCCACGGCCCGCGCAGCTAGCACGTAGTCCTGCTCCTTCGCGCTCAGCGTACTGCCATGGGCAAGACGCGCGAAGGCCGGGATGGACTGGACCCCAATGGCCAGGACCACGTTGATCAAGCCGGTCCCAAGCGCGGCGATGATCGCCAGCGCCAGCAGAATCCCCGGCAAGGCGAGCAGCACGTCCATGACGCGCATGATGAGATGGTCGAGCCACTTTCCGTGGAATGCCCCAACCGCGCCCAGGACCGTGCCCACGATTGCCGCGATCAGCGTGGCCGCCAGGCTCACCGACAGCGAGAGCTGTGCCCCCACCAGGAGTCGGCTCAGAATGTCCCTTCCGAGCTCGTCGGTGCCCAACCAGAACTGGGCGGAAGGCGGCTGGAGCTGATTGATCAGGCTCTGGCGGGTGGGACCGTACGGCGCTATGAACGGGCCCACGATCGCGAGAAACACGAAGATGAGCGTGATCACCAGCCCGAACACGGCGGTTCGGCTGCGCCTCAGCCTCCGCCACCATTCGAGCAGCGTTGGCGCGGTCGCCGGTCGGATCTCAGCCGTATTTGATACGCGGATCGAGATAGACATACAGCAGATCCACCACGAGGTTCGTCACCACGAAGATGGTGGCCAGTATCAAGATGCCGGCCTGCACCACCTGGAGATCGCGAAAGCCAATGGCCTCAACGATGAGCCGTCCCATGCCCGGCCAGGCGAAGACGGTCTCTGTGATCACCGTACCGCCGAGCATACCGCCAAACTGCAAACCGATGATCGTCACGGATGGGATGGCGGCGTTCTTCAAGGCGTGCCGCAGGATCACCGCGTTCTCTGGCAATCCCTTTGCCCGCGCTGTTTGAACGTAGTCCTGGCGCAGCACCTCCAGCATCGCCGACCGCGTCTGTCGCGCGACGATTGCCGCCGAGCCAAAACCCAACGCGAACGCCGGCATCACAAGCTGCGCCCAGGTCCCACGTCCGGTGGTGGGTAACCAACCAAGCTGAACGCTGAACAGCATCATCATCATCAAGCCGAGCCAGAACACCGGCACGGAGACGCCGAGCAGTGCCAGCGTCATCACGAGACTGTCCCAGAAGGTGTACTGCATGGTGGCGGAGACGATGCCGGCCGTGACCCCGATGGCCATGGAGACGAGGAGGCCGGCTATCGCAAGCTCCACGGTGGCGGGAAAGCGCTCCGCCACCTCATCGATCACCGGACGACGCGTTCTGGCGGAGATTCCGAAATCGCCCGTGACGGCGTTGGTGACAAATCGGGCGTATTGGACGTGCAGCGGCCTGTCTAGACCCAGGTAGGCCCGCACGCGCTCAACGTCCTCTTGTCGAGCTTCGACCCCCGCCGCCATGAGGGCCGGATCGCCCGGCACGAGCTTCATGATGCCAAAGACGATGAGCGAGACGCCGAACAGAATCGGGACAAGCGTCAGCAGTCGTTGGACGATATAGCGCGTCATCCTTCAGAGGTCGCCCCCGACCGCGTAGCTGCGCAACAGACTACAAGGCGCTTCCACGCCACAACTCCCCGTTGAGCTTATACACCGCGCCAGGCAGCGACGCCGCGCAGCGTGTCTGCCAGGGTACCCGGTGATCCGTTGCAGTTGCTACGCCGCATGCAACGATTCATGCACCGCGCCATGCATCGTGCGCGCACGCGCGGGTGCGTGAGCTCCGGACCTAGCCGCCGAACAGGCTGATCTCCTGGCCCACGCCGGCTGCCTTGGCCCGTTCGTAGAGATGGCCGGCCACGGCAACGTCGTGCAGGCCGAGACCGTGCGACTCGAAGATAGTCACGTCGTCCGGGCTGGAGCGGCCCGCCACGCGCCCGCTGACCACGTCGCTGAGCTCGGGGAGCTGCGACCATTCCAGCCAGCCGCGCTCGGCTGGGATCAAGAGGTCCCCACCTTCCTCCCTGGCTTGTTCGCGGGAGTCCACCACGACGAGGTTGGCGCGACGGATCAGGCGCTCGTCGATCTCCTGGCGGATCAGCGAGTTGGAGCCGGCGGCATTGACGTGGGTGCCCGCGCCAACGGCGTCGCCGGGGAAGACGGGGCTGCGTGAGGTGGTGATGGTGGCCACGATGGGGGCGCCCTCCACGGCCTCCTGGGCGGATTCCACTGCCCGTAGCTGCGCTGGCACCCGAGCGGACATCTTCTCCACGAATCGCGCGCGCTTCTCAGCGTCCCGGCTGAAGACGCGGACATCGGTGAGTGGCCTGACGGCGGCGATGGCCTCGAGCTGACCCTCCGCTTGCCAGCCCGTGCCGATGAGCCCGAGCACTCTGGCATCCTCGTTGGCCATGTAGCGGGTGGCGACGCCAGACGCCGCGCCGGTGCGCATCATGCCCAGGAGGTCCGCTTCGACGATGGCCAGGAGCTGGCCGTTCTCGGCGGAATACAACAGCACCAGGAAGCGGGTGCCGTCTCGAAAAGACGTGTAGGACTTCACGCCGACGACGCCGAGACCGAGGTCCGCCCCCGCCAGGAGGTGGAGGGTGCCGCGGGGCAGCTTGGCCCGCTGGCGGGGGAGGTTGCGGGCCTGCGCGGCGCCAGCCGCCTGGGTGGCGGCTTCCACCCACTGGACCACGTCGTTCATCGTCATGAGGCCGCGCACGTCGGCCTCACGGAGCAGCAGCGCCATCTCGCTCACCTGGGTCTGATATTCACGCCCCGATGATACGCGGGGTGTGGAGTCTGACGGCGAGCGGAGCTGTCTTCCCTAGGCGGTGCCCGCGCCGGCCGCGACAGGCTGACGCCCAGCGCCGGATTCGTCGTACAGGTGACAGGCTACCCAGCGGCGCGGACGCACCTCGGTGAGGCGGGGCTCCTCTACGGCGCAGCGCTCCATGGCCATGGGGCAACGCGCCCGGAACGCGCAGCCGATCGGCCGGCTCAAGAGGGATGGGGGCAGGCCGGGGATTCCCTTGAGCTCACCCTTGGCTTCCAGCGAGGGCAGGCTGGCGATGAGAAGCTGGCCATAGGGGTGCAGCGGCTCGTTGAAGATGTCGCGGACGGGGGAGACCTCCGCCAGGTTGCCGGCGTACATGACCCCCAGCCGATCCACCACCTGGGCCATCAGCCCCATATCGTGGCCGACCAGGATGACGGCCGCGCCGATCTCCTCCTGCACGCTGCGGAGCGTCTCCATGACCTGGCGCTGGACGACGACGTCCAGGGCGCTGGTTGGTTCGTCCGCGATGATCACCCGCGGCCGTAGCGAGATGGCGATGGCGATGCAGACGCGCTGCTTCATCCCGCCAGACAGCTCGTGCGGGAACATGGCGGCGACGTCTTTGCGCAGGCCCACGCGCTCCAACAGGTCACCGACGCGGGCGAGGATCTCTGACTTGGGCGCCGTGTCACCGTGATCGCGGAGCGCGTCCACGAACTGGTCGCGCACGCGGAGGACGGGATTCAGCGAATTCATCGCGCCCTGCGCGACCAGCGCGATCTTGGCCAGCCGCATGCGACGCATCTGGTCCTCTGGCAGATCCAGCAGGTCAAATCCATCCAGCAGGACCTGGCCGCCTTCGATCCGACCGGGCGCCCTGATCAGCCGCATGAGCGCCAGCGCGATGGTGGACTTGCCGGAACCGGATTCCCCCACCAGACCCACCCGCTCGCCGGGCTGCAGCGAGAAGTTCACACCGTCCACTGCCTTCACGGGGCCGCGCGACGTGTGGTAGTAGACCTTCAGGTCCTTCACTTGTAGGACGTCTGGCTCCACCGAGCTCCACCCATCTCGGCCAACCGCAGTGACCGCGTCGCAAGAGTCGCAGTGATCGTAACGGCGGCGCCGCCGCGCGTCAACGTCATGATCGCGGAGAGCGTCTGCTACACTGCCTGCCACCAGGGAAATAACGGGGCGCGGACCACCCACTATCCGGTTCGCTAGGTGGAGACTGCGCAGGCGGTCTCCACTTTGCTTTTCCTGGTGGTGAGCCCGCGGCGCCGCGTGAGATGGAGCGCATCGTGGAGACCCCGACGACGGTTATCACCAATCTGTTCGTAATCTTCCTGGCCGCCAAGCTGGTGGGCGAGCTCTGCGAGCACATTGGCCAGCCGCCGGTGATCGGTGAGCTGGCGGTGGGCATGCTGCTGGGCCCGCACGCGCTGGGGCTCATTGGGATACCCACCGCGGCCATGGCGATGAGCCTGCACGGGGAAGTGGCCGCGACGGAGACGCTGGCGCACGTCCTCGAGTCTCTAGCCGAGCTGGGCGTGATTGTGCTCCTCTTCGCGGTGGGTTTGGAGACGCGGCTCTCCGAGATGCTGCGGGTGGGCGGGCGCGCCTTCGCGGTGGCAGCGGCGGGAGTGGTGGTGCCGTTCGTGCTGGGCTACGCCTTTGCCAGCGCGGTTGGGCAGCCAACGATCGAAGCCGTGTTCCTGGGCACCGCCATGGTGGCGACCAGCGTGGGCATCACGGCCCGGGTGATGGCGGATCTTGGGCAGCTCGACACGCGGGAGGCCAGGATCATCCTGGGCGCGGCGGTCATCGATGACATCCTGGGCATGGTGGTACTGGCGGTGGTGGCCGCGATGGGGCAGACGGGCACGGTGTCCGCGGGCGAGATCGCGCTAATCGCCGCGCAGGCGGTGGCGTTCACCGTCTTCGTGACCGTGGCAGGGCGGCACGCGGTGAATCGCTGGAGTGTGCACTTTGAGCTGTTGCGGATTCGGAACGCGCCGTTTGTGGTTGCCGTGGCGGTGATGCTGGGGCTGGCGGTGCTGGCCGCCAAGGTGGGGCTGGCCGCGATCATCGGCGCGTTCCTGGCGGGTATGGCGTTTGCCGAGCTCCGCGAGCAGTATGAGCTGGAGCGGCAGACGCTGCCCATCTATGAGCTACTGGTGCCGGTGTTCTTCGTGGTGACCGGCAGCCACGTAGACTGGCGGCTGTTCACCCAGGGTCCGCTGCTTGGCTTTGGCCTGATGGTCACGGCGCTGGCGATCGGGGGCAAGCTCATCGGTTGTGGCGCGGCGTCGCTGGGCCTGGGTACACGGGGCATCGCGGTGATCGGCGTGGGGATGGCGCCGCGGGGGGAGGTGGGGCTGATCGTGGCCAACGTGGGACAGTCGCTGGGGACAATCAGCAATCAGACGTTCTCCGTAGTGGTGATGATGAGTGTGCTGACCACGCTGTTTGTGCCCCCGGTGCTCGCCGCGATCTACGGGCGGAGCGGGACCGGCCGCAAGCCTTCTCCAGACAGCATGGACGAGATGGCCATTCCCGATGGCCGTCTGCCTGACCTCTAGCCGCACGTATACTGGAAGAGCGCGGCCGCGTGGGAGTGATGCGCCATGAGTACCCCGCTCCGGTTCACATCTGCCGACCTCGAGCTGCTGCCAGACGTGGATGGCGTGCGCTACGAGATCATCGATGGGGAGCTAACTGTGTCGAAGTCCGCAGACTGGCGACATCAGAATGTCTGCTCGAACTTGAACATCGAGATCGGAAACTGGAATCGGGAGACTCGTTTGGGACGGGTCCTGCAAGCCGCTGGCCTCATCTTCGCGCCGGACGACGACGTGATCCCAGATCTGATCTGGATCAGCCGAGCACGGCTCGAGAGGGGCATCGACGACGCCGGACACATCCGCCTCGCGCCCGAGCTCGTGGTTGAAGTGCTCTCAGCCGGAGTCGTGAATGAGCGACGCGATCGCGAGCTGAAGCTGAAACTGTATTCGCGCCAGGGCGTGACCGAGTACTGGATCGTCGACTGGCGGGCGCGCATGGTGCAAGTGTTCCGCCGCGGAGAAGTCGCGCTGGCGCTCGTGTGCACTCTACACGACGGCGACACGCTCACTTCGCCGGTGCTCCCAGGCTTCAGCTGCCCGGTCTCGCGGCTCTGGGACTCCATCTAGGCGCGCTACCATACGCCGGGCCATAACCGGTCCGGGAGCGCCGCCGTGAAGATCACCAACATTGAGTGCCTGCCCACCTGGGGCGGCCGCAAGAACTACCTGTTCGTCGTCGTGGACACGGACGAGGGCATCTGGGGAGTCGGCGAGGGCGGGATCTCCTCGCGCGAGCTGGCCGTGCAGGGCGCCGTGGAGCACCTGAAGGAGTTCCTGATCGGCCAGGACGCCAGGCGCATCGAGTACCTGTGGCAGACGATGTACCGTGGCGGCTTCTTCCCCGCGGCCAACGCGACCTCCGCGGCCCTGGCGGCCATCGACATCGCGCTGTGGGACATCAAGGGGAAGGCACTTGGCGTGCCGGTGTACGAGCTACTGGGCGGTCTCGCGCGCGAGAGGGTGGTGTGCTACCCACACGTAGTCGGAGCGAGCCGCGAAGAGTTGGTGGAGAATGCCCGCGCGCACGTGGCCCAGGGGTGGAAGTTCGTCCGCTGGGGCCACCGGATCCCGGCAAGCGGCGTCTTTGACTCGTCATTCCAGGCCCGCGAGACCGTGAAGGACTTCGAGGCGCTCCGCGCGGCGCTGGGTGACACGGTCGAGCTGTGCTTCGATCTGCACACACGGCACGACGCGCCGGATGCGATCTGGCTGTGCCGCCAGGTGGAGCAGTACCGCCCGTTCTTCATGGAGGACCCGATCAGGTCGGAGAGCCCGGAGAGCCTGCGCCACGTACGGAGGCACGTGAGCACGCCGCTGGCTATTGGCGAGCAGTACGCCAGCAAGTGGGAGTTCAGGCAGGTGATCGAGGAGGAGCTGTGCGACTACGCGCGCGTGGACCTGGGCATCTGCGGGGGCATCACGGAGGCGCACAAGGTGGCCGCCGCGGCGGAGATGCACTACATCAAACTGGTGACCCACAACCCGCTGGGGCCGGTCTCCAGCGCGGCCTGCCTCCAGCTCAACCTGGCCAGCCCACTGGTGGGCGTGGCGGAGCAGCCCTACATGCCGGGCACGCTGATGCCGGATGTCTGCCCGGTGCAGATCGAGTGGAAGGACGGCTACCTGCTTCCACCCACGCGGCCGGGGCTGGGCATTGAGTTCGACCGCGAAGCCGCCCGGAAGAGCCCGTTCAGGATGTATGAGGTGCCCCACCTGAAGGGCGCCGACGGCGGACTGACCAACTGGTGAGAATGGCTGGCAGCTACCACCAAGGCGCGAGGTGTCTGGGGCCGGTTCTGCTGCGTGTAGACTTCGGGAGACGGACAGCACGGTTCGGCCTACCTCGAAGCGAAAGTTACCCACCGCATGACGGAAGCTGAGCTACGCGCGATCTTGGAACGCCGTGAGGCCGATCAGGTCGAATTCACCGTCTCCGTCACTGACGTCGAGAGGTTCTCGGAGGCCGTTTGCGCATTCGCCAACGACCTTCCAAACCATCGCTCACCAGGGTACTTGATCGTCGGCGTTGACGATCTTGCCGGATTGCCGGAACCACGATTACGGATCGACTTCTTCAAATCCTCGGCGGGTTGCGCGATAACGGCAATATCCAACCCCTTCCATCTCTCGCGGTTGAGCAGATCTCGACCGTTGAGGGCGACGTTGCCGTTGTTACTGTCCAGCCGTCGCCGCTACCGCCGGTGCGATACAAGGGGCGCGTGTGCATCCGGGTCGGTCCCCGGCGAGGCTTCGCGACGGACCACGAGGAACGCGTACTCATCGAGCGTTGGATATCCCACGCGCTCACGTTCGACGCTCTACCGTGTCTAGGGAGCAGCCTGGCCGACATCGGCGTCCCTCTGTTCCTCCTGGAGTACCGACCCCAGGCAATTGCCCCAGAGGTGATCGAGGAGAACAACCGACCGGTCCAGCAACAGCTCGCATCCCTCCGGTTTTTCGATACGCGCCACGGCTGCGCCACCAACGCGGGAATCGTGCTATTCGGCATCAGTCCGCGCGACTGGCTACCCGGCGCGTACATCCAGTCCCTCCGCGTCGGTGGTGACTCGTTGTCCGCTCCGGTGTTGAACGAAAAGGAGATCGGCGGTGACCTGCTATCCATGCTCCGCGAACTGGACGCGCTGATCGACGCACAGCTCACTCAAATCCCGGTTCCGGAGACGACCCTGCGTGAGCGGACCGTCGCGGCGTACCCGCGCGTCGCGATTCGGGAGTTGCTGATGAACGCCGTGATGCACCGCGACTACGCCTCCACAGCCCCTCTTCGGTTCACCTGGTTGGAAGACCGCATCGAGATTCAGAGCCCCGGCAGCCTCTATGGAGAGGCCACACCTGAGAACTTCCCGCGCCAGACGAGCTACCGCAATCCTGTGATCGCGGAAGCTCTGAAAAATCTCGGTTACGTGAACCGATACGGACGCGGTGTTCTGCGATCGCAGGAGGCACTGGAGCGGAACGGCAGTCCGCACGCCGAATTCGAGTTCGACGCCGGATTCGTCCTAGCGACCATCCGGAGACACGCGTGAGAACGATCGCGTTCTTCAACAACAAGGGCGGTGTCGAGAAAACCACGCTGGTCTACCACCTGGCATCCATGATCGCTGAGCAAGGTGAGACAGTCCTGGCCGTCGACCTCGATCCACAGGCCAACCTCACCAGCATGTTCCTTTCCGAGGATCAGCTCGAGGCGATATGGGACAACGGCCAGCACCAGACCGTCCACACGGCGCTCCGGCCCATCATACGGGGAACCGGCGACGTTCTTAGCCCCGAGCCAGTCGCCGTGAACGATCGCCTATCACTGATCGTGGGGGATCTCGCGCTATCGACATTTGGGGACAGGCTGTCCGACGCGTGGCCACGATGTCATAACGGCGATGAGGCCGCGTACCGGACGATGTCGGTGTTCCATCGGATGATCCAACAGGCCGCCGCCTCGCTCGGCGCCGATTGGATCGTCGTGGACGTGGGGCCAAATCTGGGCGCCATCAATCGGGCCGCGCTCCTGTCTACGGATCAGATCGTGATTCCCCTCGGCCCAGATCTATTCTCACTGCAGGGCCTGAGAAATCTCGGCCCTTCGTTGCGACGGTGGCGTCAGACGTGGGGTGAACTGTATCGAAAGAACCCCGACCCTGGGCTCGACCTGCCAACCGGCCGCATCGCACCCCTGGGTTACGTCGTCATGCAGCACGGTATTCGCGACAACCGTCCGCCGAAAGCCTACTCCAAGTGGATCGAGCGGTTCCCGGGCGAATACCGCGTCTCCGTGCTCGAATCCCCCCCGGACGATTCGGTGACGTCCGCCACGGACCCGTACTGTCTGGCAACACTGGGGCACTACCGCAGCCTGCTGCCGATGGCCACGGAGGCGCGGAAGCCGGTGTTCGCGCTCAAGCCAGCCGATGGCGCGATTGGGGCACATGGTCTGGCAGTGCGGACTTCGTTCGACGAGTTCGCCGCCCTGATGACACGAATCGCCAACGCAAGCGACGACGATGCTCGGGCCGCCGCCCGGCCCGAGCATCGCGAAGCTCAAAGAGCGCTCACCCCTTAGCCTCCAGCGCGCGGAGCTTCTCGATGACGCGCGCGAACCGCTCCAGGCCGTCGGTAGTGTAGGGCTCAAGGCTGACGGTCATATGGCTGGCGCCAGCGAGGTGGAACTCGTGGAGGCGCTGGGCAATGTCGTCGTAGGAGCCCGTTAGCCGACGCGGCGTGCCGGGGGGTACGGGAAGATCGTAGCCTTCGAGCCGGATGTAGCTGCCGGAGGTCCAGCGCATCGTGGCTGGATCACGCCCGGCGGCCACGCACGCGGCGCGGGCGTTGCCAAATGGCTCGTCGAGCTGATCGGTCTCCACGTGCCACACGCTGTTGTAAGCCTGCGCGTATTTGGCCACCAGCCCGAGCATGCGCGGTCCCTTGGCCCCGATCCAGATGGGCAACCCGGTGGGTCTCGGACCCCGGGGCAACAACTCGCAGTCCCGGGCCTGGTAATACGTTCCCTGGAAGTCCACGTGACCCGTCTGCAGCAGCGCCGTGATGATCTGGAGCGCCTCGTCGAACCGGCTCGCCAGATGGTCAAACGGGTAGCCGTACGCCAGATACTCCGGCTCGTTCCAGCCGGCTCCCAGACCAAGGATGAACCGCCCGCCGCTGATATCGTCGATCGTGTCAGCCATCTTGGCGAGCAGCGTGGGGTTGCGGAAGCTGGTACACGCCACGAAAGGCCCCATCGTGACGCGCGTGGTGGCCTCGGCGATGGCGCTGAGGAGCGTGAACGCCTCCCAGACGCCGCGCGACTCGCCCTCCTCCAGGATGATCCGGTGCGACTTCCGGTAGATCAGGTGGTCATCCACCCAGAGCGTGTTGAAGCCCACGTCCTCGGCCAGCTTCACCATCTGGCGATTCTCGGACCAGTGCACCACCCGACCGGCCGGCAGCGCCATGCCACCGAATCGGATCATAAGACCAAGCTGCAGCGGTTCCTTGACCGGCATGCCCGTACCACCTCTCTTTCGCGTCGGCGCGCGCTCTAGCGCCCTGGATGGGGCCATTCGTATCGCGCCGCGACAGGGTATTCGTTGCAGGCCGATTCCGCAACGCCTCCCGGAGGCTTCTAGGCGGCCGCGCGTCTGATCCTGATGCCGTTCACCATCTGGAAGGCGCGGCGGACGACGCTCATCTGGCCCGCGTCGGGGATGCCCAGCACGCGGAGTCCCACCGCGTACGTCACCAGCCCCAGGCACATGAGCCAGGGGTCCACGCGTCCCAGGGTGAGAGCCGTGGCAAGGCCGAGCCCCGCGGCAGCCACCACCCGGGCGAGGCCGGCCGGGACGCCCGTGGGTCCGAGGCGACGGCGGATGAAGCGGTGGAACACGACGCTGCCGAGGCCCGAGGAGAACACCGCCGCGGCCGCCGCGCCGACGACGCCGAACAGGTAGATGAACAGCGCTCCGATGGCGATACTGGCCGCGGCGCACGCAAGGCGCAGCAGGGTGAACCGTCGCTGGTCGGGCGTGGAGGCGGCCACGGTCTCGATGGGGCTGCCGACGAAGAGCAGAACGATGAGCGGGCCCAGATACGGGAACAACGCGGCCGTGGCCCCGTACTCTGGCCCAACGAGCAGGAGCACCGCCGGCCCACCGAGGATCGCGACGCCCGCTGCCACCGGCACACTGGTCACAGCGAGCAGGATGGTCTGTCGCTCGAACATGGTGCGCAGCCGCCCGTCTGACCGCTCCACGAGGGCGGAGGAGACGGGGAAGAGCGCGCGGCCGACCGAGCTTGGGATGTACGCGATCACCTCCACCAGCTTGTACGCCGAGCGGTAGATGCCGGCCGCTCCGAAGCCGGCTATGAGCGAAACAAGCACCATGTCGGCCCGCGCGTGGACGCCCGCCAGCAACGCCCGACTCACGAACGGCGCCGCCGTCCGCAGGACGCCCCATACGTCCCGTACCGGCGGAAGCGTGGACGGAAGCTCCCCCGCGATGCGTCTGGTCAGCACCACCGATGCCAGGAGGGTCAGCACGTTGGAGGCACCGAACGCCACCAGGATGCCGAGGATGCCCCAGTCCAGCGCGACCAGGGTGATGCCGAAGGAGGCATTGGTGACGCTGGAGAGGACGAAGAGCGCCGAGTACGCATCGAACCGGTGGCGGGCCTGCAGTACGCCAGAGAGGACCCCGGCGGGTCCCTTCGGCAGCAACGTGAGGCCGCCTAACGCGGCGAACTCCACCACCCACCGGTCATAGCCGAGGGCGAACATCACCAGCGGAACGCCTGCCATCGAAGCGAGCGTCAGCGCGAGGCCCGCGCACATCCCGCTGGCCGTCCAGTGCTGGGTGCGCTCCGGTGCGCGGGCGATCTCGCGGGTCACGGCTACGGCCAGGCCATCCTTGCAGAGCGAGTCGAAGAGCCACATGACGGCCCAGATGGCGGAGTAGACGCCGAGCGTCTCCGGACCCAGCCAGCGAGCCACGAGAATGAGGTAGACCCCGCTCGCGCCCTGCATGAGCACGTGGGTGCCCAGCACCCAGGCGGCATTACCCAGCACGCCACCGTCCGACTCCGAATCGTTAGGAGTCGGCTGTTGCCTCGGCTGTTCGTCCGTATCCATCACCTGATTGGCGGCGCCGTCCCGGTGACCCTCTCTGAATGGCCACCGTTAGGATAGCCCCCAGCACTCGCCGTGCAGCGTGACAGCGCCCGCCCGAAGCCAGGAATGGCGGATTTCTTCAGAGTAGGCGGGCAGATCAGCACGAGATGCGCTTCTCCCGGACCCCGCGTCACCCCGCCGCGACGCCAGACTGCCGCGAGAGGCAGCCATCGGTCTATACGAGCTACGCTACAGGCCAACACCCGCCAGGGGGATCTCATGACCACGTCCAACGGCGCCGCGAGAAGCGCGGCACGCCCGGCCACGTTCAAACAGGAAGTGGTGGCCTCGCGCGCCATCGTTGCCACGAACCACCCCCTGGCCTCAACCGCGGGGATCGAGGCGCTGACGATGGGCGGCAACGCGGTTGATGCCGCCGTGGCCTCGCTGTTCGCGCTGTCGGTGGTGGAGCCCATGATGGTCTCCCCGTTCGGCGCCGGATTTTTCACGATTCGCGACGGGCGCTCTGGCGACGTGGTGTTCGTGGACGACTACGCCACGGTGCCGGGATCTGCCCGCGCAGACATGTATCGGCCGATCCCCGGCAGCATGGAATACGAGACCGCGGATCTGGAGAACGACGTGGGCTACCGGGCGGTGGCCACCCCAGGCGCGCTCCGAAGCTGGGCCCACGTGGTGGCGCGCTACGGGCGCCTTTCTCTGGCGGACGTGCTGGGCCCAGCCATCCGGTACGCGGAGCGCGGCTTCACCGTAGGTGGCTACCTGGCCTTCTGCATCCAGCAGTCAGAGGCCGCGCTGCGCCGGTTCCCGGCCTCCGCGGAGGTGTTTCTGCCCGGCGGACGGGTGCCTGCCGTGGGATCTCGGATCGTCCGGAAGGACTTCGGCCGCACGCTCCGGCAGATCGCCGAAGATGGGCCGGAGGCCATGTACACGGGCAGCCTGGCAAAGGCCATCGTGGCAGACATGGAGCGGAACGGGGGCTTGATCTCGCTGGAGGATCTGGCCGAGTACCGTGTGGTCGAGCGCAGTCCGGTGCGTGGGACCTATCGGGGACACGAGATCGTGGCGCCCGCGCCGCCATCCTCTGGCGGAACCCACATCGTGCAGATGCTGGGCATCCTGGAGGGATTCCCCATCGGCCGGGGCGACCTGGCGTACGGCACACCGGGCTACATCCACCTGCTGGCGGAGGCATACAAGATCGCGTTTGCCGATCGGCGGCGGTACATGGCGGACCCGGACCGGGTACACGTGCCGGTGGACTTCCTGACCTCGCCGGGGTACCTGGCAAGGCGGCGGAGCGAGATCGATCCATCACACGCCCGGAACCACGCGGCTGGTGAGGCGCCGGCGCTGGCGAGCTTCCTGGGCAGCGAACACCACAGCACGACCCACCTCACCGTGATGGACGACGAGGGCACCATCGTCGCGGCGACCCAGACGCTGAACTCGCTCTTCGGATCCAAGGTCACCACGCCCGGCACGGGGATGCTGCTGAACAACCATATGGTCCTGATGGACCCGGTGCCGGGCCGCGCGAACTCGATTGAGCCCGGCAAGCGGGTGCTCAGCAGCATGTCGCCCAGCATCGTGCTGAAGAACGGCCAGCCGTTCATGGCGCTCGGTACACCTGGTGCCAAGCGGATTTTCGGCGCCGTGGCGCAGGGCATGTTGAACGTGATCGATCACGGCATGACGCTGCAGGAGGCGTTTGAGGCGCCGCGGGTGTGGACCCAGGGTGCGGACCTGGAGATAGAGGACACGTTCCCGAACGCGGCTGAGCTGAAGCAGGCGCTGGAGCGGATGGGCCACCGGGTGGTGCTGAGCGAGAAGATCGCCGGCGGGATGAACGGCGTCCTGCTGGACGAGCGCGGGATGCTGCACGGCGCCGCGTGCTGGCGCGCGGATGGTGTGCCGATCGGGATCAGCGGTGGCCCGGCCAGGCTGGTGGCCAGCGCGGGGGTGCCGATCTAGCCCGTCCGCCGCGACCCATTTCTACGTTTCTCTGATAGAGCGCAGATAGCGTTCGGCCGAGCGCTCCACCGCGTCCGCTCCATCCACGCCAACTACCCGCCCGTTCCAGCCCCCGTAGACGCGCTCGAACCCAAACGGCCGCACACTGTCCACGATCCGCCGGATGGCGCGCGGCCCAAGCGGGATCAGGTTTGGATACGAGTACATGAAGCTGACGTAGCGTCGATCCATCACCACGGTCACGCTGTCCCCTGAGAGCAGGGCGCCTTGACCGTTGCAGCCGGCGGCCCAGTGGAGCACCTGTGACCCCTCGAAGTGGCCGCCCGTGTTGATCAGCGAGATGCCCGGCAGAATCTCGCGGACTTCTCCTTCCCAGAGGAAGACGGAGGGAGACGGATACTGCACCCACTCCGCGTCAGCCCGGTGGATGTAGACCGGGCAACCACCGAACGCCTCGCTCCACGCCACATTGCTGGCGTAGAAGTGGGGGTGGGAGATCGCGATGGCCGAGATCCCGCCGAGTTGCCGCACGGCGGCAATCGTCGCGTCATCCAGTAGCGTCAGGCAGTCCCACAGCACGTTGCCGTTTGGCGTCTGCACCAGCAACGCCCGCTGCCCAATCGCCACGGCCGGCCGTGTGTCGATCGCGGTTAGCCCCGGCTCCTCCTCGTACAGATGGTTCTTGCGGTCTTCGGCGCGCAGCTCAGACAGCGTCGTCCACCGCTGGCCAGCCCAGCCCACGTACTGGCGCTCATCCTCGCAGATCGGACACCGATCCGGCGGTCGCTCGCTCGGCGCGAACTGAACCCCGCACGTCCGACAGATAAACGCTTCCATCATGCTTTCCTACAAACCGGGCCAGGAGTGGGTCCAGGTTCAAGCGAACCCGATCCTCACGCGCACCGCCGTCTGCTTGCTTCAAGGCCGTCGTGGACACATGGTACGGCGGACCTGGACCTGAGCGGCGCGAATGCCGCTCCGATGCACGCTAGCGGCGGGGCACGTCCATGCTGCGAAACACTTCGTCAGGTAGCAGCGAGAATCCCGGTAGGACGTCATCGAACGGTGCAGCCTGCTCACCCTCATAGCTCGACCAGGTCACTCCGTCCACGCTCAACAACATCCGGCGCGCGCCAGGGTCCACCACCACGCCGATCTGGGTGCCGCGCTCGATGTGGCGTGCCGCGCGTCGCTGCATATCCGCAACACTCTGTCCAGGCGAGACGATCTCCACCGCGATGTCGGGCGCAATCGTGAAGCGGTCCGCCACTTCGCCACCCGGTTTGCTGGGAATCCGAGCCATCAGGTAGATCGAGACATCTGGGATCAGCGACGACGGGTTTGCGTCGTCGTACGTGGCGCGGAGCTCGGTGAATGCCATCCCCAGCCCGGTTCGCCGCAGGTAGGCATCGAACTGAGACCCGACCACCAACTGGAGTCGGCCGTGCGGACCGGATGGTGACATCTTCTCGGCGATCTGCCCCCCAATGTACTCGAGCGCCGGCTCACGCTCCGGCCAGGCCAGGAATTCGCGCAGGGTCAACGGCCCGGCATCGCGACGCCGGCGAGACGGTCGCTGAGCGTTCGGCGTGGCCACCCGCCGTCCGGACGAAACCATCGCGCACCTCCACGAGCATTGTAGCTCGCCCCCCAGGAGCCCGAGCTCTTCAGCGGATGAGCCCCAGCCAGCGCCAGTACGGGATGCTGGCCAGGATGGACAGGAACACAAACGCCGCCCAGGCAATGGCGAGCGGCCGCGCCTGCCGGTGGCTGAAGCCACGCTCGTCGGCGCCGAAATACGCCGTCAGATACACCACGCTCTGCTCCGGGTACAGCCACAGTCCGACGGACATCAGGCTGGCAAATGAGACCACCCAGGGGCTCACACCCATCGCGGCGGCGGTGGGGAACAGGGCCAGCCCGATCAGGATTGGGATCAGGCCGGAGCGGAGCATGGCCGCGATGGCGGCGGACAGGAACGCCATCAGCATGACGAACGCCCCGGGGCTCCCCTCCGTCAGCGCGATCAGCGGGGTAAGACTGTCACCCAGCCATTGATCCAGCTTGACGTGGCTAAAGATCGCTCCAAAGCTCAGAATGCCGCCGAGATACAGCATGAAGCCCCAGTTGACGCCGTCACGAAAGCTGCCGTCGTTGAGGGCGCCTCCGATGAACAGCACGATGACCGCCGCCACGGCCAGCCAGGCGGGGTCCACGCGGTGTATCGCCTGGGTGGCGAAGCCGGCGATCAGCGCGAGCAACACGGCCAGGTTGATCCACTCCACGCGCGTGAGCCGGCCCAGCACGGCCTGCTGGATGGCCACGGCCTCCGCCCTGAGCTGGTCCGGAGCGTCCGGGCGATAGCGCCAGAGCAAGAACGTCATACCAAGCGCCAGCAACAGGGCGTGGGTGGGGAGGGCGGCCAGGAACCAGCGCACCCAGCTCATCTCTGCCTGCACGTCCGGCGGCAGCAGCCCATAGACGATCAGGCAGAGCGCATTGCCGGTCAGAAACAGCGTCCCCATGAGCCCGAACCCCAGGAACGTGGCGAGTACCAGACCGGCCGATCCGCCGCTGCGGGGCGGGTAGCGCAGGGAATCGCTGATGTCCAGGGCAAGGGGCGCGGCCAGAGCAACGCGGCCGGAGCCATTGGGCATCCCCGTGGAGAACAGCGTGCCCAGCAGCGCCAGCGTGAGGCAGCGCACGGCGTGGCTCGGGGGGAGCAAACGCACGATGTACAGCGCTCCTCGATAGAGCAGGCCGCAGCGCGCCACCGAGCCGCCCAACGCCATGCTGGCCATGAGGAGGAACCAGGTGGAGCTGGAGAAGCCAGCCGCCGCCACGCTGAGCGGAAGCGTGCCGGTGCTGACCCACACCAGGATAGCCGTGAGGCCCACCAGGTACTCCGGCAGCACGTGCAGGCAGCTCAAGCAGATGGAGGCGATGATGCCGGTCAGGACCCGCCACCCGGCTGGTGTCAGCCCCATCGGCGGCTCGATGGACCAAGCGACGGCGGTGACTCCGAGGACGACGGCGGCCAGCACCCAGCGTGTAGGCAGCGTGGCCGCTCGGAACGCGAACGTGGCGGACGCGTGCGAGAGGCCGCGAAGGGCGGACAGCCCCAGGCGGGCGTCCACGCCGTTGGCCACGGCGCCCACCCCCGCCGTTCGCAGGTCACCAGCGCCTGGCGAGGCGTCCGTGTGGCTGGTGAGAGAGACGGCCGCGCGGAGGCAGGCGGCCGCCTGCTCATGGCGCCCCAGCCGCTCGTAGTAATCCGCCAGCGTGCGCTGGTGGGCGGCACCCACCGACCCCCTGAGGGCTACGCGACCGCGGCGTTCCATCTCGTGCAGCACGTCTAGTGCGTCCGCCGGACGATCCTGGCTCGCGCAGGCCTCTGCCAGTAATGAGCACAACGTCACGTCAGCCCAGGGACCACCCTGGTCTAGCCCACGAAGCGCCCGCTCCACCAGCCGTGGATGCGTCTGGCAGAGCTCCTCGCCCCGCTCCGAAAGGAGCATGCGGACGGCCTCGTCGTCGCCGGCAGCCACCTGGAGCTCCAGCGCTTCCGCCGCTCGATCCTCGCCACGCGCAAGGAGATGGAGCGCGGCGCGCCGACGCAAATCCCGCAGCCGGTCGGCTCCCTCGGCCTCGGCCAGCCTGGCGTGCAGGTAATCGCGCAGCGTTTGGTCGGCCACACGCCAGTAACCTGGCTGCGGGCACTGGACCACCAGCAGTCCTTCACGCTCCAACCACTCCTGCTGCCGCGCGAGACCGGGGTCGTCCGCAAGTGCGGCCAGCAGGTCGCGGTCGAACGAGGGAGCCACCGCCGCCAGTTGGAGCAGCCGCTGCTGGCTGGTATCCAGGTGGGCATATTCAGCCACGACGATGCTGGATACAGCTTGCTGGCTCTCGGACAGCCGGCGCGTGGTCTCGGCCAGACGGCGGGTGACCTCGGCGGTGAGCCGGAGCAGCAGCCTGGGATCGTTGTGCGTGAGCGCCTCGAACCGCTCACGCGGCAGCCGCCAGAGCGAGAGCGCGCTCACCGCGGTGACCGTGGCAGAGCGGGGCTCCTCTGACAGCAGCGCCATCTCGCCGAAGTAGGCCGGGGCCGCGAGCGTCGCCACGACCTGCGCCGGGCCATCCGCCGCGCCTTCCCCGCCCACGGTCACGGCCGCGACGCCGCGTCGGATCAGGTAGAGCCCGTCGGCCTGCTCCCCCATCGCACACACCCGCCGGCCGGCGGGCACCTCCACCTCTTCCAGCTCCGGTACGAGGCGCGCAAGGTCAACCGGCCGCAACCCGGCGAAGAACGGCGTGCTCGCCAGCGCCTCCGCGGCACCCTGGGTGGCATCCTGTCCGGGATCAGATTGGAGCACGGGCTACGTGGCGCGACGCCGCCCAGGCTTGAAGGCGCCGCGAGAGCGGGGTGACATCATCCGGGGAGGAAGCTCAGCCGCACACGCCGTCGCGGGTTGTCGTCGTTCAGGTCAACCAGCACGATGGATTGCCAGGTGCCAAGCAGGATCCGTCCGCCCACCACGGGGATCGTGATGGATGGGCTGATGAGGGCCGGCAGCACGTGGTCCGCGCCGTGACCCACCGAGCCGTGGTGGTGCACGTACACGTCCTCTCGGGGGAGGAGCCGAGCCATGGCCGCCACCAGGTCTTGCTCCGTGCCAGATCCCACCTCGATCAGCGCCACGCCAGCGGTGGCATGCGGGACGAACACGCTGAGCAGACCATCGCCCAGCGGACGGCAGAACTCGACCGCGGCGGGCGTGATGTCAATGAACTGGTCGCGGGACGTGTCCACCGGAAGCTCTTTGGTCAGCACGGGGCTCAGCGTACCACGCCCCGGGGGCGGTCACCCAGGGGGCGCGGCGGGCGCAGGTGCCCGCCGCGCCAGCCTGCTAGAGCTCCACGCGGGTCATCCAGTGCGCGTAGCGGGGGGCGGAGCCTCGCACCGCCTCCTCGAACGTCGCCGCGAGCCGCGCGGTGACCGGACCGCGCTGGCCGGCGCCGATGGCCAGCCGGTCAACGGAGTTGACCCAGGCGATCTGGCGAAAGGTGCCGCACACGAAGAGCTCGTCCGCCACGTACAGCTCGGTGCGGTCGATCTCGCGCTCCACGACGGGAATGGCCAGATCGGCGGCTAGCTCCAGCACGGCCCGGCGATTGATCCCCTCCAGGATGTCGCCGGAGACCGGCGGCGTGATCAGGACGCCGTCTCGGACCATGAAGAGGTTGGCGGTTGCGCTCTCGCCGGCCTTGCCGCGCGCATTCAGCACGATGGCGTCGTCAAAGCCGCGTTCGCGGGCCTCCTCACAGATCAAAGCCACGTTCACGTACGAGCCGCCGATCTTGCCGCGCGGCGGGATGGCGTTGTCCGTGACCCGCTGCCAGGTGGAGACGCCAACGGCCAACCCCTGCTCCGGCGCGCGCAAACCGTCGATGTTCAGCATGTACAGCGCAAAGCCGTCTTCCGTGCCGCCCAGACCCGGCGGGAGATCCAGCCCAGCCTTGTAGATGAACGGGCGATAGTAGGCCTCGCCCAGGTGGCCGTTGCGGCGGGTCAGGTCGGCGGTCAGCTCGCACAGCCCATCGATGTCAAAGGGCAGCCGAATGCGGAGCAACGTGGCGGAGTGGCTCAGCCTGCGGTAGTGATCGCGCAATCTGAAGATGTTCACCGCGCGCCCGTCCGCCGAGCGGTAGCCACGGATGCCGCCGAAGGCGCTGGTCCCGTACTGGAGTGCGTTGGTGGCCACGCTGACCCGCGCCTGCTCCAGCGGCACCACACCGCCCTCGAAGTAAGCATAGGACAGATACCGCATGGCGGCCGGCGCGGCCGTCGATCTCTCGAATGCAACGGTCATGATTGGACCTCCTGTAGTGAAGCAACTGGCCAGATGGTATGCATGCGTATCCCTAGAGAAAAGCGCCAATAGCCCCATGGACTGGATATTGGACTGGCATTGGGCGATACTGGGTGCATGCCAATTCCACAGCTTAGCCTGGATCCCAAGACCGGCCCGGCGTTGTACCGCCAGCTCGCCGACGCCCTCGAGGGCGCGATCGCTTCTGGCACGCTTGCCGAATCGGAGCGGCTGCCGGCCGAACGGGAGCTCGCCCAGGCGCTCAAGGTGAGCCGCACCACGGTGGTCACCGCTTACCGCGAGCTCGAGGCGCGCGGACTGGTGCGTGGGCACGTGGGGCGTGGGACCTTCGTCAGCGCGCGGACGGACGATGGGGACGCGTCGGTGAGCTGGCTGGGTCGGCTCGCGCTCGGAGCCCAGCGCGGGTTTGGCCCGGTGCTGCGGGGCGTTCTGGGGACCGCGCGTGGGGACACCGTTTCGTTCGGCGCCGGGATCCCCGCGCCGGAGCTCTTTCCCGTGGATCTGGTCAGGCGGCTCGCGGATCAGGCAATGCAGCAGGACCCCGGCGCGGCGTTCGGCATCGGTGCCACCCAGGGTCAGGAGGCGCTGCGCCAGGTGCTGGGGTCGCGCCTGGGAGTGGGTCCAGACCGGATCCTGGTGGTGTCCGGAGCACAGCAGGGTCTGGACCTGGTCGCCCGCTGTTTGATTGACCCCGGCGACGCGGTGGTGGTCGATCGGCCCGGTTACCTGGGGGCAATCCAGAGCTTCCGCGCCGCGGGGGCCAATCTGATCGGCTGGGACGTGGAGCGCGCCGACACGGACGAGCTTGAGGACCTGTTCGTTCGGCACCGTCCGAAGTTTCTATACACCACGCCCACGTTCCAGAACCCCACCGGGCGGACGCTGGGTTTGGAGACCCGGCGAGAGCTGCTGCGGCTGGCCGCGCGACACCGCACGCCAATCGTGGAGGACGACCCGTGCGGCGAGCTCTGGTTTGACCGTCCGCCGCCCCCCTCGTTGCTGGCGCTGGATGACCGGGGCATGGTGATCTATCTGGGCACGGCCTCAAAGACCCTGGGGGCCGGCCTGCGCCTGGGCTGGGTGGCGGCACCCCGGCCCATCGTGGAGCAGCTCACGCTGATCAAGGCGCGGACGGACCTGTTTGCGAACGGGCTGGCCCAGATGGTGCTCACGAAGCTCCTGGGCTCCGCGGCGTACGACCGGCACCTGGCGCGCGTCCGGCACGAGCACGCCAGCAGGCACGCGGCGCTGGCCGCCGCCCTGGCGAAGCGAATCCCCACTCGTGACCTGAGCTGGCAACCGGTCAACGGCGGGCTCTACCTCTGGTGTCGACTTCGCGGGCAGACGGACTCGGCGGCGCTGCTGGAACGCGCCCAGGCGGCCGGCGTCACCTTCGTCCCCGGCGAGCCATTCTTCTGCGATGGGTTGGGCCGCCAGGAGCTGCGGCTGTGCTTCAGCGCCGTGGCGCCAGCGGCAATTGAGGAAGGCGTGAGGCGCCTCGCGCTGGCCCTGCGAGGCGCCCTGGACGAGCAGTCAAGCGGCCACCACGCCGTGGTGTAGGCGCTACCCTCCCTGACCAGCCACGATCCGGCCCAGCGCCACGCTGGCGATGACGTGTTGGGGGTAAGCCGCGGGGTCAAGATCGGACGCGACGCCAGGATTCCAGCGCACCGCTCGAACCGCTAGTCGCGCCACGGCCTCGCCGGCATCGTCCGCACTTGCCTCGTCCACGATGATCACGGCGGTACTCGCGGGCCAACGCGCGTGCGAACGCCACATTGCACTGGCTGTTCCTCGAGGCGTGACGATGACCGCGAGCTGCCACGGGGCGCGGTGCTCCGGAAGGAGCGTCACGCGGATGACGTTTCGCGGGCAGCGCGCCGCTGCCCGGCCAGCCGCGTAGCGCTGCCGATCGGTCGTAAACCAGACACCACGGTCGTCGCGCAACAACACCCGATCCCAGCCGAGCACCCACGCGGTTCTCAAGGCGCTGCCAAGCTCGCCGGGGTCGGATGGGTTCCAGAACAGCAGGTCAGGCCGTGTCGCGCAGGACACGCCGAATCGGCTTCGAGCGCTGCTCGCGCGTAACGCGGCCAGACCAAGTCCCGCCGCGCACGCCACGTTCAACGAACGTTGCCGCATCCGTCCAGATGGAATGTGGAGCGTGACGTCCGCATGGGCGCGGACCCACGGGGTTATGCCTCGCCGCTCATTGCCAACAACCAGTGCAATGCTGGAGACGGGCGGCATCCGATAGGCGAACAGATTCTGGCTGTGGTCGCCCGTCTCCAGAGCAACTAACAGGTCATACCGCTGACGGAGATCACGGAGGGGTGGTCCAACCGGGAGCGTTGGGTCCCGCGAAGCCGCGACGCGACGACCGCCAGGACGAACGTAGAGGTGGGCACCGAACAGGCGGGCGCAAGCCTGGAGAGAACGGAGGTTGCGCGCGTCCTCGACGCCATCGGCAAAGAGGTCCACGCGAACCACGGGGCGAGAAGACGACGGTGAAGTTGCGGATGAGGCCGAACGTGAAGCTGAACGAAAGTGATCCATGCACTGCTCTGGGCGCGCGAGCGAGGCACAGCCCGGGTCGGAGCGGCTTCGACGGAACGCACGGGTCAGGCACTCCGACGGACCCCGTCAGAGTGCGAGCGCGCGTCGCGACGAGTCAGCGTGGTGCAGGGAGGTCAGCCGCGGTGTCACGCGCGCTGGCCGACCTCGGGGGGCGGCACGTCCTGCCTGCTAACCCATCAGTGACGGCGGGTGGGTGCTCTGTTGACGGGTCGGTACACACCACAGGCTGGAGCAACGCTCCGCGAGGACGCGGATTATGGCCGCGGGGCGCCTGCAAACGCCACAACACCCCACGCACTGCGAGGGCGTGCGTGGTACCCTTGGTGGGGATCCACTGATGGCGGCACGTCCAAACACCCATCCGGGCTACACCTGGCAGCGCGCGGAGACGCGGGCGGGCCGGCGCCGGCCCCGGCGCCACCGGGCCGTGGCACGAACCATGACCGGAATCGTCGGCGGGGCGCTGGTCTTCGCGCTGATGATCCCGCTGTACCTGGCGGTGGCCTATGCGGTGACGGCCAGTACCACCGCGGAGCTGATCGGCCAGTTGGCCCTGGTCCTGTTATTTGGCTGCCCGTTTCTGCTGGGACTCTGGATGCTCTGGAGCAGCCTGCCGGGGGTATACCGCCGATCGGCTGGAGCGCGCCGGGAGCACGAGCGACGGGCGCTGGAATACGGCTGGACGGTGGCCGGACGCGTGACGCTGGCAGAGGTTGCCGCGCACTGCGGGCTCAGCCTGGACGAGGCGCAGCAGACGCTGGACGCGCTGGCCGCGCGCCACGTGGCGACGATCGCGGTGGCCGAGAACGGCGTCCTGGTCTACGAGTTCTCAGGATTCCTCACCGAGGCGCAGAAGGCTCAAGCGCGCGTCGTGTAGGCGCCGACCGCCGGAGCGCGGTGGTGCCGGGTCTGCCTGGGGTGGGCGCAGTTGCAGCGGGGTCAGCGGGGACGCTGGCGGTCCCAGCCGATGGTGTTCGGCCGGCCTGCGGCTGGGGATGCGCGGGCCATCGATAGGTGCGCTGGTGGGGGGAGGGCGAGGTACGCCTCGCACCCTGCCGTTGCACTGTTGTGTCGGCCTGGGCATGCGTCGTCGGCGTGGCGCTTGCCTACCGCGGCTGCGCTTGTTGGCGGCGCTGGCGGCTTTTCTCCAGAGTCCCGGCTCGTTCGGCGAGGCTCGTCGCCACGGACTGGCCGCGCTCCAGGAGCTCAGCCTCGTTGGCGGACACGAACTGGCCGTTCTCCAGAATGACGCGGCCCGCGGCCACCGTGGTGACCACGTTGTGCTCGCCGCCGGTGTAGACCAGTGCCGAGATAGGGTCGTGCAGCGGCGTGGACTTGGGGCGGCGGGGATCGAAGACGAAGAAGTCTGCCTGCATGCCTGGAGCCAGGCGACCCAGGTCCGCGCGGCCCAGCGAGTCGGCCCCGCCGATGGTGGCCATGCGCAGGATCTCCGGCGCGGTCACCGCCAGCGGGTCGCAATGGGCGACCTTCTGGAGCAGGGCACCGAACTTGAGCGCCTCGATCATGTCCTGGCTGTTGTTGCTGGCCGCGCCGTCCGTCGCGAGCGAGAGTCGGACACCGGCCTCGCGCATCGCCACGATTGGCGGGATGCCGCTGGCCAGGTACATGTTGCTGATGGGGTTGTAGGAGACCGGCGAGCGGCGGCGCGCCAGGATCTCGATGTCCGCGGGATCGTTCCAGACGCCGTGGGCGTGCAGCACGTCGTGCTCCAGAAAGCCCAGCGACTCCAGGTAAGGCACCGAGCGCACGCCCCAGCGGCGCTCCGACTCCTCGCTGTCGAACTTCACCTCGTTCATGTGGATGGTGATACGCATCCCCAGCTCGTCTGCCATGGCGCGGACCTGGCGGAGGCCCTGCGGCGTCATGGCCCACATGGCGCTGGGCGCCAACCAGGCGCCGTTCGGGCCGTGCTCCTCGAACAGCGCGCGGCAATGCGCTAGCTGACCGTCAAAGCTCAGGTCGTTCGGGGGCGACGGTGCGTTTGGGGGCAGTCGGTCGCGCACGGCCCGGCCGACGATCACGCCGCCGCCGATGTCCCTGAAGGCCCGGTACACCTCGTCGTAGATGGAGGTGCGGGGATGGTGGTGGAAGAAGTCCAGGGTGAGGGTGCACCCGGAGCGCGCGGCCTCCAGCGCGCCGAGCGCGGCCGCCGCGTACGACGCCTCATCGTCCAGGAGCGGGATGGTGGGCACCAGGAGCGCCTCGATCCAGGCGATGAGCGGCATGTCATCGCCCAGGCCCTTGAGCAGGGTCTGCCAGAGGTGGTTGTGGGTGTTGATCAGGCCGGGGAAGACGTAGCAGCCGGCCGCGTCGATCGTCTTTGCTGCCTGGTACCGCGACGCTACGTCGCCGGCCGGGCCAACCGCCAGGACGCGGTCGCCGCGGACGGCCAGCGCGCCCGGGCTGAAGATGTGGTCCTGCGCATCCTGGGTGACGATTCCGGCCGCGGTGACCAGGAGATCGACGGGCTCGCGCGCGGCTGATTCAGTCATGTGCTCACACCCTGGAGAATGGGCCTAGAGTAGAACGGGCCTAGACTTTGGCGGCGCCTTGGGAGACCCGGCGGCCGCCTGGCATCTCAAAGTTGCAGATGGCGGTGAGCGCCTCGGCCAGCCGCGACACGGCGACCTCCACGATCTTCTGACCCTTCTCCGCGGTCGCCGTGGATGGGTCGCCGCAGACACCGTCTGACGAGAAGTCGCTGGTCAGCCAGGCAAAGGTGATGCCGCTGGGCATGGTGGGCAGCGCGAACCCGGCCGGCACGTTGGGATAGTCACCCACCCGCCGATCCAGGTGCACCAGCTCCGGCGCCAGCGCCAGGATGGTGGAGGTCTCACCATCGCCGGCGTGCATGCCGTGCATGCGCTCTTCCTCGCTCAAGAACTCTCGCGAGGCGCCGAGGCGCTGGGTGGAGAAGGGGAACACCATCATGCCGGTGGACTGGTGGATGTCCCGCGCCACCATGTCGATCACGGGCGGGTTGCCGCCGTGGCTGTTGAGGATCACGAATCGGCGGAAGCCGGCCCGCGCCGCGCTCTGGGCGATCTCCGTGATCAGCAGGCCCAGCGTGTTGCCGCTGAGCGTGAACGTGCCGGGGAACTCGATGTGCTCGTTGGACTTGCCGTAGTTGGTCGGGGGCAGCGCGTAGCAGGGCAGATCCTCGGGCAGTCTGGCCAGCGCCCGCCCAAGCAAGACGGTGCCCGTGATCGTGTCCGTGCCGGTGGGCAGATGCGGCCCGTGCTGCTCGATGGCACCCACCGGTAACACGACCGCCGCGCGGCTCTTGTCCAGCGCGCCGATCTCTGGGCTGGTGAGGTACGGGAGAAAGCGGCTGGGCGGGATGGGTCCGTGGATACCGGGGGCCATGGTGTCGCTCATCGTGCTCCTGTCCCTATGGACTCGCGGGTCTTGGCCTGGTGGCCAACGATCTCTGACTGCGCGGCCGCGCTCAGGTCAATGTGGGCCGGCGGCGCCGACTCGATCTGGCCGGCCGCGACGCGGAGCGCCGGCGCCACGCCAGACATGAATCGCTCGATCTGGTCCACCACCTGATCGCGGACCATGCCAGGATAGTGCGGGAAGACGGTCAGATGCTCCAGCCCGAGCTCTTGCTGGAGGGCGCAAAGCTGGTCGGCCACGGCGCCTGCCTCGCCGGCGACCCATGCTCCCTGCTGGAGCGAGTCTTCCAGGGTGGGGATGCGGGTGTTGGGCCAACTCCTGCCCTGCTCATCCAGGTAGTTCACCTGGCGGCCGTAGGGGCCGAGGAAGCGCCAGAACTCGTCGTGCCCGGCCCGGGCGATGGACTTGGCGTGCTCCAGACTGTCACCCACGGTCACGTTGAGGACCAGCATACGATTCTCGCCCTTCCGCAAGGGCCGACCGTGGTGGCGCTCGTGGAGCGTCTGGAACAGATCCCAACCCTGGCGCAGACGGGGCAGCGACATCTGCCAGTACACGGCACGGTGGTCCTGCCGCGCCACGTAGTCATAGGTCTTTGGGCTGGTCACGGGCTGCCAGATCTCCACGGGCGTCGCCCACGGCTTGGGGATGAGCGTGAGCGTGGTCACGTCTCGGCCGCGATCGTCCAGTCCGGGCGCGGGAAGCTGATAGTGCTTGCCGTGGTGGGCGAACGTCTCGTTGTGCCAGGCGGCCTTGATGACCGTCACCTGCTCCTCGAACAGCTCACGGTTGCGCTGGTCGTCGGCGGACTCGCCCCAGCCGATGGTGGTACCGAAGGCGGTGCCCTCGCGGGGAACAGTGCCGCGGCCGATCCCACAGATCATGCGACCACGGGTGATCACGTCCGCGTAGGCGAAGTCCTCTGCGAACTTGACGGGGTGCCACTGCGGCAGGACGTTGAACATCCCGCCGAACTTGATGCGCTCTGTCCGCATGGCCAGGGCCAGGCTGGTCATGAGGATGTTCGGCGTGACCTCGTAACCCTCGTGTTGGAAATGGTGCTCGGCCAGCCACATGGAGTCGAATCCGGCGCGCTCGGCGGTCGCGGCGTACGCGAACAGATCGTCGTACTGCTTGACGAAGTCAGCCTGGCCGTAGCGGCGGTCCTGCGGGTCCGGTCCGCCGTGGCCGGCGTCTGGCATATCTACGGTGCCGAAGAAGAACACCCCGAGCTGCATCGAGCCTCCAACACACGAGGGGTCTCGGAGCCCCGCGGCTCCGAGACCCCTCGCAGATCGGGCGGAACTAGGCGAGCGCCTTGTGCGCGTTCTCGATGAACGTGCTGTTGAAAGCGGTCTTGTAGTCCACGTCCTTCTTGATCACGTCCACGCCCTTCATCAGGTCGTAGAGCTCCTTCCAGCGCTGATCGGTCATGAGGCCGACCTTCTTCTTGTCGTAGCCCTCTTTGCCGGTCAGGAGCTGCGCCTTTTCAACGGCGAGCACCTCCTTGCCAATGGCCACGTCGTAGTCTTTGTTGAAATCTGACTTCAGATAGTCCAGCGTTGCCTGCGGGTTCTCCATGAAGTCCCACCAGCCCTGCAGGCTGGCCGTGACGTAGGCCTGCACGAGCTCCGGCTGCTTCTTCACCGTGTCCTCCAGGCAGCACATGGCGTTCTGGTACGGGTTGAAGCCGGAATCCGCGTTGAGCAGGTAGCCCACGTTCTTGCCCTGCGACTTCAGGATGGTGGGCTCAGTGCTGACGAAGCACTGGGAGACGTTGTCCTCATCCGAGAGGAAGGTGGCAAGCTGGCCGTTGTACTGGAACTGCTGCACCTTGTCCAGCTTGTACTTGGCAGTGAGCACCTTCCAGAACACGCCGGCGCCGGAGACGTAGACCTTTCGGCCGTTCAGCTCCTCAAAGCTCTTGACCGGCTTGCTGGCGTGGTACATCAGCCCCTGAGGATTGACCTGGAACGTACCGAACACCATGACCAGCGGGATGCCCTCCTCGCGGGCGAGCAGGATCTGGTCGGCGCTGGTCATGCCAAAGGTGTGCTTGCCCGAGGCGACCAGCGGCACCGCGGCCACCTGCGGGCCGCCCTGCTCGTTGGTCATCTTGATATTCTGTTTCTCGTAGTAGCCGTTCTTGAGCGCGGCAAAGAAACCGCCCTGGGAGGACTGGGCAAACCAGTTCATCACCTGGCTGGCGGCGACCTGGGCAGACGGTTTGCTCAGCGCGGGAGCCTCGCCAGCCGGTTTGGCGGCCGGGCTCGCCACAGGGCTCGCGGCCGGGCTAGCCGCCGCCGCGGGGCTCGCGGCAGGGGCCGCTGGCGCGGCCGGCTTGGTCTCAGCCGGCTTGGTCTCAGCGGGCTTGGACGGCGCCGGGGCGGCCGTTGAGCTACACGCTGCAAGCAGCGCTGTGGTGGCGCCCGACGCAAGCACCAGCAGGCGGCGACGGCTGAGCGCGCGAGACATCGCGTGAAGAGAACTATCGGACCGGGTCACTCTTTCCTCCTTGGCGCGAGGGGCGCCAGAGCCAGAATCAGTGCGTAGATACGGCGGACCGTCACAGGTCGCGACGGACCGCCGACTCGTGCCAGTGCCGCAGGAACCGGGCGCTCAGGAAGCTCACGCCCACGAAGATGACGATGCCCAGGATGGACGAGGTGAAGGCGGCGGCGAACAGGTACGGCATCTTGATCTGCGCCTGGGCGCTGGTGATCACGTAACCAATGCCCCCCTTGAGGCCGCCAATACCGGCGATGAACTCGCCCACGATCGCCCCGATCACGGACAGCCCGGAGGAGATCCGCAGGCCGGTCATGATGTACGGCAGCGCGGCGGGGAACTTGAGCTTGGTCATCCGCTGCCACCAGGACGCGTTGTACAGCTCGAACATGGCCACCAGGTTGTGGTCCGTGGCCGTAAGCCCGGCGTGGGTGTTGGTGATGATGGGGAACAGCGCGATGATGAACGCGATGGTGGCGACGGCGGAGAGCCCGGCGCCTACCCAGATCACGATGACCGGCGCGATGGCCACGATGGGGATGGTCTGGAGCAGGACGGCGTAGGGGAACAGGCTACGCTCCAGCAGCTTGCTCTGGGACATGATGAGCGCAACGGCCATCCCGACGACGATGGCGGAGCCAAAGCCGATGACGGCGGCCATCAGCGTGGAGACAAGGGCTACCAGCAGCGTGCTCTGGTTCTCGATCCAGGCGCCCACGATGTCCGTGGGCGAGGGGTAGAGGTAGCGCGGCAATGAGAAAGCCTGGCACACCGCCTGCCAGACGCTCACGAACACCACAAACACCACGAAGGGCGGCAAGGCACCGCGGAAGAAGCCACTGATCCGCGAGCTGGCAGCGGGCGCATCAGGCCGAGGGGGACGGCGCCGCTGGACCACCGGGCGCTCTAGCGTGCTGGCCAACTCAGTCTTCCTCCTCGTCCGACTCGTCGCTGCCAAGGAGCGCCACCACCTGGCCCACGATCCGGGTGTACTCTGGATCCGTGCGCAGATCGGGCGTGCGCGGGTGGGGCAACGGCACAGGCACGTCTGCCAGGATCCGCCCAGGCCGGTGGCTCATGACCAGGATCCGGGTGGACAGAAACACCGCCTCGAAGACGTTGTGGGTGACGAAGACCACCGTCCAGCCGGCCAGCGCGCAGATCCGCAGGAGCTCGCCATTGAGGCGCTGCCGCGTGATCTCGTCAAGGGCGCCGAACGGCTCGTCCATCAGCAGGAGCCGAGGGTGCGCGGCCAGCGCGCGGGCCAGCGAGACTCGCATGCGCATGCCGCCGGAAAGCTCGCGCGGGTAGGCCTGGGCAAAGTCGGTCAGACCAACCGTGCCGATGGCCTCCATGGCCGTCTCGCGGCGCTGGCCCTTCGCCACGCCGCGCAGCTCGAGGGGCAGCTCCACGTTGCCGATGACGCTGCGCCATGGCATGAGCGTGGCATCCTGGAAGACGAAGGCGGTATCGCCGCGCTCCTGGCGGGCCCGTCGTGGCGGCAGGCCTTCCACCAGCACGTCACCGGAGGAGATGGGACCCAGACCGGCGATCACGCGCAGCAGCGTGGACTTACCGCAGCCGGAGGGGCCGACCAGCGAGACGAACTCGCGATCCTGCACGTCAAACGAAATGTCTTGGAGCGCGACGGTTCCGTTGGCATACGCCTTGTCGACGTTGCGTACGGTGATCAGAACCTCGCCGCCAGGTGCGGCGATGCCGTTCGAGCGCGATCCTAGTGAGGGGTCTACGGCCATTGGCGACTCCAGCGCGGTCGTCATCGGTCGTCATCACTGAATCGGCGCCGGCCAGTGATGTGCCCAAGTATAGGTGTGACGAGATTGTGATACCAGGGTGGCTCTGCACAATCCGGTGCGGTTTGAGCGGGGCTAGTCTGCACAATCAGATGGAGCTCGGACGGAGGTCGCAATTGCCCTGGCGCGGGCGATGGCCATATGCTGACCGTCCAGGACGAAGCTAAGCCAGTAGCTCACCAAGCGCGAGGACAGCAGCATGATCGTTGGTCAGGGCAAGCACAGGTATGAGGTAGTTGAGGGCTGGGAGCAGCTTCCAAACGGCTGGTCCCACGGCGACGTGGCCGGCGTGGCCACCGATTCGCAGGACCGCGTGTACGTGTTCAACCGGAGTCCGCACCCGGTCATCGTGTACGACCGCGAGGGTAAGTTCCTGGACGCCTGGGGCGACGAGACGCTCTACCCGCGGGCCCACGGCATCACCATCGTCAACGACGAGGTCTACCTGGTGGACGCCAGGGACCAGACCGTGCGCAAGTGCACGCTGGACGGCAAGGTGCTGATGACGCTGGGCACGCCCGGCCAGGTGACGGACACCGGCTACGTGGCCAGCGCGCCGCACAACCTCACCACCATCACGCGGGCGGCGGGTCCCTTCAACGTGCCCACGCGCCTGGCGGCTGGACCCAGCGGGGATCTGTACGTCTCAGACGGCTACGGCAACGCGCGGGTGCACCGCTACTCGGCTGATGGCAAACTGCTCCAGTCCTGGGGTGAGCCGGGCACGGGGCCCGGCCAGTTCAACCTGGTCCACTCCGTGTGGGTCCACACCGACGGCCGGGTGTTCATCTGCGATCGCGAGAACGACCGGGTGCAGATCTTCGGCCCCACCGGCGACCTGCTGGACATCTGGACCCACGTGACCCGACCGGGCGACCTGTTCATCTCCAAGGATGGCACGGTGTACATCGGCGAGATGGGCTGGGAGAAGGACACCCGCAACATGGCGGGCAAGTTGTTGACCGAGGATCGGCCGTCGCGGCTGACCGTACGGGACATCCAGGGCAACATCCTGAGCACCTGGGGCGGGCCGGACCCGTGCGCCATCGACGGCTTCTCGGCGCCCCACGGCCTGTGGGTGGACAGCCGCGGCGACATCTACGTGGGCGAAGTGACCCAGACGGCCCTGTCCGGCTTCTTCAAGCGCACCACCTACCACGCGGGCTGCCACTCGCTGATCAAGTTCGCCAAGATCTGACGAGGCGCGCCATGCCGACCGTGCACCCGAAGTGCCAGCCGTGTCGGCGGACGAGGGTGCGTGATTGTCGTGTCACGTCGACTCAAGTCGTATCCTGTCATGACGGGCGGCATCGTTGGTCGACGCTTCAAGCGGCGGCCAGCGCCGCGATGGCGGTAACCGGTCGCGGTCGAGATAGAGGGGAAACCGCCGATGTCGACTGAATTGGGTCCACGAGAAATCTTGACCCCCGAACAGGCAGCGGACTACCTGCAGGTGAACCGCGAGACGATCTATCGCTACATTCGCGACGGACGGCTGGACGCGTCTCGCCTTGGCCGGGGCTACCGAATCTCGCGACAAAGCCTGGAGCTGCTACTGCTCGCCACGAGGACGCGGCCACACGTCCACCTGCGCGACTATTCAGCGGAGCAGCTAGCGGAGCTCCAGGCCGCGGACCTGCTGGACGGCCACGCGCTCGACATCGCCCAGGACTTCGATCGGGCGACATCTGGCGGCTTCTTCCGCCCGGACGGCGACGGGACCCATGCACGTCGTCCAGCGTGAGGCTGACGTCTGCGACAGCCATCTTCATAGACGCCTCGTGTCTGATCACAGCGGCCAATTCTCCAACAGCAGGATCCGGCTTCTGGCTGTCGGTCGGTCGACGGGGATTCTTCAGGGCCCTCGTATCGATCTCCGTCTTCACCGAGGCGCAACGCAAGGTCCAGTCCAAGTTACCCGCGGCGCTGGATCGACTCCACGCCCTGATCGCCGAGACGCCGCTAGAGATCGTCGCTACGCCACCGGACCGGCTTATTCAGGCGTATGCGGCGGCGTTCGCTGACGATGCGCACGTGGTCGCCGCCGCCGTGGAGTCCCACGCCAAGCACCTGATCACACTCGACCGCGCGCTCGAGGCGAAGGTCAACGCAGCGGACTTCCCTCTGACGGCATGAGCGCCAGGACGGTTTATCCGCGAGGCGCTGCCCACGCACGAGCGCTATTCGTCGGTTCGCGGCGGCGGCGCGTAAGCACGAACCTCGGACGGGATGCAAGGTGGGCGGCAACGCTGTCCCGGTCCGGCACCGTGATCGCCCCGATCTCGCCGAAGAGGTCGGCCGACGCCAGACCAGCAATCGCAATCAAACCGTCAGAAGCATCAGATCACATGTGCACCCCCAATCTCCGGTATCTACGACCGTTGCGTGTAGCGCGGGTGGGCGCCCCTTCGAGTGGGGCGTGACCGCCGTCACGTGCAAGTGAGGAAATAGCTGCCTCCGCACGTCATGGTATCCAGCGCCACTACGCCGCGACGGTCACCACCGCCCCCCCGTATCGGCCCAGGAACGCGAGCGGCACGAGTGAAGGTCAAGTGCCAAGCTGGAGCACTCACGTCCGACAATGGGGCGCCTGATGCGGATGCTCAAAATCCCGCCGCAGTACCACCGCCCACAAACGTCTGCCACGGCCCGCACGAATCTCTCACGACCATTTGAACTGTCGAAGCGGCGGATGAGTTCACACGATCGATGCTGAATCCAACCGACTGAGTACCTACTGGCGGCACGTACGTGAAACTCGTAGTCCGCCCTGTGACGCCGGCGCCGGGAATGTCAAGCGTCGCATTCGCCAACGCGGAAAAAACAAATTCGATACCGCGGATCTTAGCACCCAACCCAGTGGATACGGACGCCAGCAGACGTCCATCCGGTTGATTCGCCGCCACGCTCGTCACGACACCCGGCCGCGGCGAGCATGAGATCACGGTGGTCTGCTCACCGATGTTGGTGTTGTTGGCCGCGTTGGTGTCCAGCACCGTCGAGTTCGCCGACGCGGTTAGCGACACCGCGGATCCGCCAGCCGCGGCCGCGGTGATATTAACGGAAGCAGATCCACCTGGTGGGATTGATCCCAACGAGCACTGAATCTGGATGGTTCCGCTTCCCGACCATCCACAAGGGCTACCCTGGACCACGCCCGCCGAAACGATACTCGCGGATCCGCTCAACGTGCCAGCCAGCGATGCAGCTGTCGCAGAGACGCCACCCAGATTGCTAACCACTACCGCGTAAGTGACAGTGTTGCCGATCCCAACAGGGTCATCATTACCGTCTGTCACCGTGACCCGGAGGTCGGCGTCCGAGAAATCAATCACACCGTTTTTGGAGTTGTTTCCGAGATTGGTGTCCACTCCTATCGGGTCGCTTGGTGGATAACGCGAAACGGTGGCGGATATCGCGACATCGTGAACGCTGGTCAAATATGATCCAACGATGCGAACGGTGTAACTGCTGCCCGCCGCTATCTCACCGGGAATATCGCACGTAATTCCTGAGCTGCCGATAGAAAGGCCAGAACACGAAATCGCCCTATTCGGCGTAATGCTGGCTGATCCTATAACTGCAAAACCTTGATTCTGAGTGAACGTAACTCGTGTGTCTTTTGCTGACTCAGGACCGTTATTACGTATGACAGTTATGATTGCGATAGTAGACCCCAACAATGCTGGATCTGGTTCGTAGGATAGTGACGTGACTGCCATGTCCATCAGCGGATCGGATTCGTCGAGAATGGTCTGTGCTGATGATATGTCGCTTGAAGTTGGATAGCTAAGACTGCAGTATTGATACATAATAGATGGAACAGTCGATGGACATGGATAATCTGCGTGGTCTGCAAGTCCAAGAATGTGTCCGAATTCGTGGTTGATGAGACTTATCGCATTTGGCCCATCAAATGCCGATGGTAGGAGAATCATAATCGCTCTTTTCCAGTCCCTCCTTCCGCTAAGATGAGTCCAGTAAAACTCCTGAGATAATCCCGACGCATACTGGTCATTGTATGACACTAATCCGTTCGCAGGTAATGATGCGTCGAATGATATCTCAACTCTTGTTTCATTATTGCGTTGACTAGGAGTGAGAGCTTCGCACGTAATCAGGTACAGATGCCCCTCGTCATCCGTACCTGTCCATGTATGAAAATCCACTCGCGATCCCAATAGTGTCTCCCAGCCAGACGCATCTCGAACAGCACTGCTAATCTTCGTCGCGTCAGCCAGAAGATTGTTACGATTCGAGTTTCTCATGCAGAATTTTTCGCTGACGCTCGAGCTGTGACCTCAGTGAAGGTGTGCATTACCTGAGTGTGCCGCCAGTGTAGACTGGGGGAGCATCGATGAAGCCAGTAGCAGCACAACCACCATTGGGATTTTTCCGAGGAGGCGGTTGCAGCCTCGCGGTTCCTTCGTGTTGCTGCCTATGTGGAATACACGCCTAACCACGAAAATTGCGTCCCTCATATTCCCGCGGCTCGGCACATCCGAGCGCCATGTCGTCTGAACACGCCGCTCGGCGGCACGCGCGCGGCATCAGCGTCGAGCGGGCGCAGGGGCAAGCGGAGTAGGCGATGAAGCTGTTGGCAAGACTGATGTCGTCGCCTGGATCGACGAAAGATTAGGTTCGCCGGGCTTCGCGGTACTGATCGGCGCTGGAGTCCCTTCAGGCGGCGGGTAGCGACTCGCGGGAGAGAAGCCAGGCCTGGGGGGAAGCGCAGTGGGCGTGGCTGCCGCATGCAGATTGAGCCCGACGCTCAGTGCCAGCGCGATCGAGTCCGAACTCGTCGCGTCTGAGGCGGCCATAAACATTGCCCACGTCGCGAACTTGCAGTCACCGTGAACATAGTGGTTCTTATCGAAGTACCCCACGCGCCGACAGACGAGTTCCTGGACTTGCTTCGTGTCAGCCACGTTGCCATCGCCGAAGAGCAGGCGAAATTGTGCGTTTGAGATGATGAAGATGTTGAGCAAGTACTCCTGTGGCGCGGACACCAGCGCCGTCGGTAAGTTTGAGATCACGGCGTACCCACCGCGGTCGCGGTTCGCCGGGAGCCTCTCCGCCGTGACGCCGGGGGCCAGCAGCAGGGCCACCGAGGGGCAGCCGACCGCGACGCGAGTTGGGATACCCTTCATCTCGGCATTCAGCCATTGTGGGGAGCGTTCGAACGTGGCGAGAGCGCGGCGGGCGAGGTCCGCGACTAGGGCGGTATCGACGTTGACGTCCTTGGTCGCCTGGATGCAGACGGCCAGATCTCGACGGGTGCCGTTGACGAGTATCGGAAAGCGCGGCTCGGAGAACGGGTCAGCTTGCGCGGCGATGATGCCCATGACGCACAGTGAGCCAACGCTCGCGATTACGAAAGCGACAGCAAGCCAGGCACGCCTCGAGTGGGGTATTCGCCGCCGAAGCCCTCCGAGCAACCTCACGGCAGCCCGTGTGTCTTCTGAGACTGAAGCTCGTCGCTGCGAGAGCGATGTCGCGGGTCCGTGGGCCGCGACGCATCCGCCGGCAGGCCATCGGGATTCGGGGCTTGTGACATCGTTGGGTACTGTTCCGAGGGCAGCGTCGAATCGTGCATCCAGCGGAGGCTGCGATGCGTTGGGCGTGCAACACAGTTCGTCACTGTTGCGCCCCTGCCCCCGGCAACGGCTTGATCGGCTCGATCGCGGGCACAGACGGTACTGGCAGTGGCGCCGGCGCGGATGCGGGATCGGTGCGCTGGGCGGGCGGCGCCGTCAGTTTCGGGAGCCGCTCGGCCATGTGATCGCGCCGTCTTGCCAGGATCCGGTACGAGAAGCCGCTCGATGAGCTCCCGCCCGCCTCGCGCACGGTGAACGCGGCAGGTCCTACGTTCGTCACGGTTAGTGCGCCGCTGCCGCCCTGCGCGGTCACGAACACCAGATACTCCTCGGCTGAGATCATCGATGCGAAGTCAGCGTCGAGCGGTACCGTGGCCGCACCCCCCACCAGGTTTGCGCGGCCCGCGTCCTCGATCCACCCGTCTGCCGTTGCCAGGAAGTACACCTGTCGCTGCACGCCGTCTTTGCCAGTCAGTGCCTGCCGCAATTCCTGCACCTGCTGTCCCAGTTCCGTCGCCAACGCTGGCGTCGCTGCCCACAGGCCCAGCATCGTCCCCACCGCCACGAGCAAACCCAACCCGAATCCTACCATCGCCAACAGCACGTCCGAGCTGGTCGTCTGCGACGCGACGTGACGTACCGGCGCCATGCTTGCCTGGTCGGCGCCGCCATGATGCGGTGGCTCGGCAGACGGCACCTCGGCAAATTCTGGTAGCGGTGGTAAGCTCGGTGGTGCACCCGCCAGCTCCACACGCTTGAACCGCTCGCCGGACACGTCGGCCCGTCTCCCCACCACGCGGTAGGCAAACTCGTAGCTGCCGGTACCCCCGGCGGCTTCGCACACCTCGAATCCCCCGTCATCCCTCGCCACCACGGCCAGGCCGGGCGTCTGGCCGTAGGCGGTGAGAAACACGTCGTAGCCGGATCCGATCACGCTGGCGAAGTCGGGATCGAGCCGCACGTACGCTCGGCCGTTCACGAGAGTCGACCGCCCCACGTCTTCCAGCAACGGCACCGGTGCCTCGGTGCAGTACACCAGCCCCTGGGTCCCGTCTGGCATCGGCAGCACCGCGGATTTGGTCCCTGTCGCCGCAAAGTTACCCTGCACCTGCACGTTACCGTTGAACCAGCCAGCCAAGGCGCCGGACCCGCCAGACTGTGCAAACACGCCACCGGACGTCGCGCCTGACCCAATGCCCACGAGTCCATACGCGCCGGCCGCGGTGGTTTGGCCCCAGATGGCGTGGGTGCCGGTCGAGTCACCCCGTACCCCGACGTACCCGGACGCGCCGGCCACGCCATAGCCGCTGGTGGACGTGCCCACTACACCAGCGGCGGCGCCACCCTGACCGATTACGCCCGCCACGCTTGCGCCGCCGCCCGTGTACCCTGAGATGCCGTAACTCGCGTTCGACTGGCCGTAGGCACCTATGCCGGCGCCGTTGATACCGACCACCGCGCGATGCGCCGCGTTTGGGCTAGCGCACCACGCCCAGATGGTGTGGTTCGCGGCGGCGTACGAATCGACGCCGGTTGACGCACCCAGTGCAAACGGCTGCAGCACCGAGCCGGCGCCAGCGTCGCTGGACACGTACAGCACACGGGGAGACAGCCCACCTGGCGTGCCCGTGCGCGCGATCCCGGTCTCCCACCCCGCGCCGTTGTTGACCCCCACGACCAGCGGCTGGCCGTCCGTGGCTTCGGCGACCCTCGGCCGCACACCCGCCGCCAGTGCCGCGGCCGCGACGCCGACCAAGCCCAGCACCCCACGGCGGCGCGTCCGCGCACTTCTGGCGACTACTCCGTTACCACCCTGGCCACCTAATCGTGCACCCCACGTCAAGAGCTCTTACGTCACGGCGGCAGAATACCGCCCCCCCCCGCACGTCAAGCGGCATCAAGTTCGGATGTACCTGACGTGAACGTGCTGGTGGCCAGCGAGATAGGAGCGCCGCGCTGCGACGCAGTCCAATATAGTCAAGCCGGCATCCGCGCCCTCAGTCCAGCACCGCGATCGCCTCGATCTCGATGAGGATGTCGGGGGAGGCCAGGCTGGTGATCACCACCAGGGTGCTGGCGGGGTAGGGCGGCTGGAAGAACTTGTCGCGGGCGCGGCCGGCCGGGGGACGGTGGTCCAGGCTGGTCATGAACTGGGTGATCTTCTCCACGTTCGCCAGCGTGCCACCGAAGTGCTTCACGATGGTCTCGATGTTGCGGTAGCACTGCTCCGCCTGCTTCTCCGCGTCACCCGGTCCTACCAGGTTGCCCTGGGGATCCAGCGGGATCTGGCCGGAGATGTAGAGCGTGTTGCCCACTCTGGAGACGTGGTTGTAGTTGGCCTGGGGCGTGTGGACGCCGGGCGGGTTCAAGCGCTGTCCGGGCACGGTCTCACCTCCTCTAAGTGCACCGCCAGCATACCCGCTCCACGCACGATATCTCGACCGAGCACGCTGGCACCGTGTTACGGTTGACTCGAGACGAACGCTGGAGGAACGCCGGATGAGGGGCCAGGTCACCGTGCATATGGAGGCGCCGCCGGAGCGCGTCTGGGATCTTATCTCTGACGTCACGCGGATGGGCGAGTGGAGCCCGGAGACGGTGCGCGGCGAGTGGACACAGGGCGCGACGGGGCCGGCCGTGGGGGCGCGATTCGTGGGCCACAACAAGAAGGGCCCGGCCCGCTGGGCGACCACCTGCGAGGTGGTGGCGGCCGATCCTGGGCGCGAGTTCACCTTCCGGGTGATCGGCTCCAACACGGTGTGGGGCTACCGCATGGCGCCGAGCGACGGCGGATCCGATGTGACGGAGTTCTGGGAGGCGATTGGCCCTGACGGCGTGGGTGGCGCGATCTACCGCGGGCTGGTGGTGCGCTTCATCTACCCGGTGCTCGGCCGGGAGGGCCAGATCCGGCGCGGAGCGGCGCAGACGCTGGCGCGGTTGAAGGCCGCGGCGGAGCGACAGCCGGTCTGACGAGGCTCCCGGTCCAGGCGCCTAGTCCAGTAGGTGGGCACGCTCCGAGACGGGCACCACTTCGCGCGACTTAATGCACGTGAAGATCTTCTGGCGAAACCGCATGTCGCCGATGAGGCAGGCGCCAACCAGCCTGCCCTCCATGAAGAACAGCCGCTGGTAGCTCTTGCTGCCGGCATCGAGATGCTCGAACGATTCCAGGTCAGGCGCCGCCTCCGGCGTGAGGCCGATGACGCGGATGTACGAATCGAACAGCGTGCTGGAGTACATGGGGATATCTTCGTACGGGATGCGACGGCCCAGCATGTTGAGGGCGGCGGCCTTCCCGTGGCCCAGGGCGTTGCCCCAGGTGCCCATCATGTTGTGGCGCCCAATGGTCACGTCCATAAACTCGGCCACGTCGCCGGCCGCGAACACGCCGGGCGCGTTGCTCTCCAGATACTCGTCCACCACGATGCCCTCGCGCACGTCGATGGCGGCGTCCTTCGCAAGCTCCACGTTCATGGTCATACCCAGGCCCACGCCGATCATGTCCACGCCGATGGTCTGGTCCGCGCTGGTCACCAGGCCCTTCACCCGACCGTCCGCCGGGATGACCTGCTTGATGGTCTCGCCGTAGATCATCCTGACGCCGTGCGAGCGCGCGATGTCATCCACCAGGGCGCCGCCGTCTGGATCCAGCACCCGCCGCAGGAAGTAGGGCCCGCGGATGAGCCAGAAGGTCTCCAGGCCGCGGTGGCGGAAGCCCTCCGTGAGCTCGTAGGCGATGTAGCTCCCGCCCGTCACCGCCGCGCGGGTGGAGCGCCCCATGGCCTCGACAATCGCTTCCGCGTCATCCAGCCACTGGAAGTTGAACACGTTCTGGGTGCCGCTAGCGCCGGGCACGCTGAGCGGATTGGGGCGGCCGCCGGTGGCCAGGAGCATCGCATCGTACGGCAGCGTCTCGCCGCTCTCCAGCGTGACGGCGTGGCCGTGGGTGTCGATGGCGGTAGCGCGGGTCTCCGTGCGCAGGTCGATACCGCGCTCGGCGTGCTGCTCGATGGTGCGCATCAGCACCTTCTCCCGCGGGGTACGGCCCTTGATGAACGGCGGCAAAGCCACGCGGTTGTAGAGCGGCCAGCGCTCGCTGGTGATGAGCGTCACCTGGCAGGACGGGTCCTCTTTGCGGAGGGTCTCGGCGCAGGTCGTGCCGGCTACCCCGTTGCCCACGATGACGAAACGCTTCTGATCTGACACCCGCCGACTCCGTGCTGCCGAGTGCGCCCGCCGCGGCCGCCAGCCCCAGCGCATACCGCCGTCGGTCGGTGGGCCCGGGCCAGATTATAGTTCGCCCCAGGATTGGACCCCAGCATGATGACTCCGAACGTCGCCGCGCCCGCGCTCCGGATCCCCACGCCGGATGCGCTGGTGGAGCACCCCGAGTACCGCCGGCAACTGGACTGGCTGTACTCGCTCTCGCCGGAGGTGCGGCCGGCCGTGGAGATCGTGGCGGACAAGCCGCGCAAGGTGCCGCGGACTCAAGCGCTGCTCCGCGCGCTGGGCGATCCGCAGGCGGCCTTCACGTCGCTGTTGGTGGCCGGGACCAAGGGGAAAGGCTCCACTGCCGCGATGATCGAGTCGATGCTGCGTGCGGCCGGCCACCGCACGGGCCTGTACACCCAGCCCCACCTCCACTCCTGGTGCGAGCGGACTCGGGTGGGCGGCGCGCCGATCGACCACACCACGGCCGCCGACGTGATCGCGGAGGCGCGGGGGGCAACCGAGCGACTGATGCGCGATCGGCCGGAGCTTGGCCAGCCCACCACGTTCGAGGTAGGCACCGCCTGCACCATGCTGGCGTTCGCGCGGCTGGGAGTGACTAGCGCCGTGGTTGAGGTGGGCGTGGGCGGTGCGCACGACGCCACGAACGCGCTGGAGCCGGTGCTGGTGGCACTGGCGCCGGTCAGCTACGACCACATGGCCACCCTGGGCTCCACCCTAGAGGCCATCGCCACCGAGAAGGCCGGCTTGTTCAGGCCGGGCGGTAGAGCCGTGGTGGGCCTGCAGGCGGAGGAGGCCTGGCTGGCCATCCAGCGGATCGCGGCCGAGCGGGGCACCCGCGTGGAGGCGCTGGGCCGCGAGTGGACCTGGGAGCCGGCGGACGCGCGGCCGGCCAGCGGTAGGTTCCACCTGCGGGGCCCCGGGCTGGAGCTGCGCGACCTGGAGATCCCGCTGCTTGGTAGGCACCAGCGGGATAACGCGGCGCTGGCCGTGGCGGCGCTGCACGGTCTGGAACGGCCGGCCTTCGCGGTGGATGCTGCCGCGATCAGGAAGGGACTGGCCGCCGTGGACTGGCCGGGCCGTGCCCAGGTGGTGGGAACGCGGCCATGGATCGTGGTGGACGGCGCGCACAACGCCGACTCCGCCCAGCGGCTGGTGGACACCGTCCGCGAGTGCTTCGCGGCTCCCCGTCGCCACCTGGTGATTGGTGCCTCCGCCGGCAAGGACGTGGCCGGCATGCTGGACGCGTTGCTACCGCTGGCGGACAGCGTAACTGTGACCCAGTCACACCACGGCCGGGCGCTTGCCGCGACCGTGCTGGCGAGCCTGGTGGAGACGCGCGGTGCGCGGCCGCGGTGCGAGCCGCGAATCGGCGAAGCGATCGATGGCGCCGTCGCGGACGCCAGGCGAGATGACCTGGTGGTCGTGACGGGGTCACTGTTTCTGGTGGCCGAGGCGATCGAGCACTTTGCCCTACCGAATGGGCGCGACGATGGCTGACGGCGCGCCGGTTCTCTACGTGGACGCCTTCAGCGGCGTGAGCGGCGACATGCTGCTGGGCGCGCTGGTGGATGCGGGCGCCGACGCCGACGAGCTACGGGCGCGGCTGGCCAGCCTGCCGGTGGCCGGCTACACCATCGAGACGGAGCGATTCACCTCGCACGGCCTGACCGGGACCCGCCTGCGGGTGCGCCTGGACGACAGGGCGGACGCCACCGAGCGACATCTGAGCGACATCGAGACGCTGATCGCCGCGGCGGATCTGCCCGCCGCCGTTCGCGAGCGGGCGCTGGCGGTATTCCGTCGGCTGGGGCGCATCGAGGCCGGCATCCACGGGACCACCATCGAGGCGGTCCATTTCCACGAGGTGGGCGGGGTGGACTCCATCGTGGACATCGTGGGCGTGATGCTGGCGCTGGATCTGCTGGGCGTGCGCATGATCTACGCCTCCAGCCTGCCCATGTCAGGCGGGGCCATCCGCTCTCGCCACGGGCTGCTGCCGGCGCCCGCGCCGGCCACGCTGGCACTCCTGGCGGAAGTGAACGCCCCCACCCGGCCAGCCCCACGACCGGACGCGGGTGAGCTGGTGACGCCCACCGGCGCCGCCATCCTTGCCGAGCTCGCCACGTTCACCCAGCCGCCACTCGAGGTGGCGCGGGTGGGTTATGGCTTCGGCACGAAGCAGTTCGACTGGCCAAACCTGACTCGGGTCTGGCTGGGGCAGGCGACGAACGACGGGCTCCTGGCGGACGAGGTGGCCGTGATCGAGACGAACCTGGACGACGCCACGGGCGAGTCGCTGGGCTACGCCATGGAGCGCCTGTTCGCGGCGGGCGCGCTGGACGTGTACTTCAGCCCGCTCCAGATGAAGAAGAACCGTCCGGGCGTGCTTCTGGGCGTGATCGCGCCGCCAGCCCGGGCGCGCGAGCTGGCGGCGATCGTCCTGAACGAGACGTCGTCTCTGGGCGTGCGCATCCGCCGCTCTGAGCGCCTGATCGCACCGCGCCGAGTGGAGACGGTGGAGACGCCCTACGGACCGGTCCGGGTGAAGATCAAGACGATTGGAGGACGAGAGACGGCGGCGCCGGAGTACGAGGACTGCGCGCGGATCGCCGGGGAACGCGGCGTGCGGCTGGCCGAGGTGTACGCGGCGGCCCTGGCTACGTTCCACACTGGGTAGCCGGCCGGGACGTTTGCCCGGCCGGCTCCGAATCAGCGGCTCATGGCCACTATCGTCCGCCCGTCAGGGCCCCCAATGCGAGCGAGCCGACTCCGAAGAAGGCGGCGATCGTGCAGTAGATCATGAACAGCACGAACCATCCGACGATGGCGGTCATGATGGCCTTGCCGGTGTCGAAGTCCAGCGCCTGGCGGATCGCGATGACGGCCGCCACCAGCGCCCAGATGCTCGCTCCGAACGCGATCACGCCGCCGAGGCAGGGGATGAAGCTCAGCACGCCGAGCACCCCCGGCGTCTGGGCGAATCCGAGGCAACGCAGCATCTCACCCGGAGTGGCGGTGCCGGAGAACATCTTGGTGCCGATCCAGTAGGTGATGTAGGCCCAGATCACCCAGCCGATCATGGTGGCGATCACGACACCGAACAACATCGCCACGGCCTGGAGCGCGTGGCCGCCCATGGCAGCGCTCAGCGCGGCGCCGACGCCGTTACACGCGGCGACGATGGCGACTACAGTCGCGGCCTGGCTGGTGGCCTCGCGGTCCGCTTCAACTTCCTCGAACAGGGCCACATCGAGGCGCGCGGCGCGCATCATGCGATTGAGAAGCATCAACCCACCCCAGGGCGCACGCTACAGCGGATGAGCCCCGCCGGCGCCCCAGCATAGCAGACGGAAACGCTCTTAGTCAGCGGGTCAGGCACCCCGCGGCGCGATGGTTCTGGCGGCCTGCTCGCTCTGGAGAGCGATCTGGTGGCGCAGCGCTTCGATCTGCTGGACCAGGTCCGGATCGGTGGCTCCCAATGGGCCCTCGGCCTCGAGCTGGGCCTGCCGGACCAGCAGGTCGCGCAGCTCAGCCTTGGCCTGCTCGATCCGCTTGGTGAGCTGGAGCGACTCTAGCTCCCGGGCAGCCCGCGTCTTGATGGCCTCCAGGTCCCGGAGCGTGGACTCGGTGAGCTCCAGGCGCTGCTGGACCTCGCTCATCAGCCCCAGCGTGGCGTCCAGGCCGGCGTCACCGTACACGCCGAACTCAACGATCTTCCGACGCTGGTCGGCAAACTGGCGGCGGAGCGCGGTGTAGTGGGTCTCCTTGCCGGCGATGTCCGCCAGCAGAAGTCGAAGCTTGGCAATGGTGACGTCAATCTGCTGCATGGGCGGTCTCCCGGGACGCGAGTGGTTACGTCATGGTAACGATGCCGGAGGTTGCGGGGTTGACGCGCGCACCTGGGACGGCCGTCGTCTCGACGACCCCGGCCGGCGCTCCATCGGCGGGCGCTGGTGACGCGTTGCATTCAGCGTCCGGTTCTTCGGGTGGGCCAGCGGGACGCTGGCGGTCCCAGCCGACGGTCCTCAGGTGGCGCCCAGCTAGAGAAGCGAGACGTTCGCTTCACGCGCGCACCTGGGACGGCCGTCGGCCGGTCGGCCGGCGCTCGTGACGGATCTGGTCCAGCGTCTGGTTCGTCGGGTGGGCCAGCGGGACGCTGGCGGTCCCAGCCGACGGCCCCTGGCCGGCGCCCAGCTAGAGAAGCGAGGCGTTCGGTTGACGCGGGCGCCTGGAACTGCCGTCGTCTCGCCGATACCCGCTCCGGCTAAAATAGACTGACGCGCCGGTTTATTTCGTCTGGAGCCCCTGTGCCCGTTCATCTCCGCAGATCCCGCGGCCGCCCCAGCGGCCCTGAAGCCTCGCCCGCGCTCACGCGCCGGCGGATCCTGGACGCGGCCCTCGCCGTCTTCGGTGAGCGTGGCTACCACGGCGCGGCGGTAGATGACATCGCCACGCGGGCGGAGGCCTCCAAGGGCACGTTTTACTTCCACTTCCCCAACAAGCAGGCCATCTTCATGGCGCTGGCTGACGACGCCGCTCGGCGCGTGGCCGAGGCGATCGAGCGGTCCGTGGCCGATCGGCCAGATCCGCTGGCGCGCGCCGACGCGGCGCTGCGCTCCGTGCTGGAGCTCTTCGCCCGCCACCGTACGCTGGCCCACCTGCTGCTGGTGGACCTGGTTAACCTGGGCGGCGGCTTTGGCGCCAAGCTGGTGGAGATCCATCAGCACTTCGCCACGCTCATCCAGCGGCACCTGGACCAGGCCGTGGCGGACGGTGCGATCGACCCGATCGATACCGAGCTTGCCGCGTACGTCTGGCTCGGGGCGGTCAATGAGATCGTCGTCCGTTGGCTGCACACCGGCCGCCCTGACCCCCTTGAATCCGCGGTGCCTACCCTCAGATCGCTCATGCTGCGCAGCCTCGGCGCGCCAGCCACCGAAACAGCAGTCCCAACCTCCCGGAGCTAGGAGCCATCATGCGCCATCCCGTTTCCGACCACACGCCCCGCCAGATGACCCGCCGCGCGTTCATGACCGCCGCGCTGGGCGTCTCCACCACCGCGCTGCTCGCCGGCTGCGGCAGGCTGATCCCCAGCGCGCCGACGCCACGGGAGCTCCCCAAGGTGGCTGTGGGCTACGTGCCGGTGCTCATCTCCGCGCCGCTCTACATCGCCCAGGAGAAGGGCTACTTCCGCGAGGCCGGCGTGGCCGTTGAGCTGAAGGACCTCTGGCAGGCCAGCGAGATGCTGGCCGGGCTGGCCGCCGGCGAGCTCCAGGGCGGGACCGGCGGCGTGGGCGCCGCGCTGATGAACGCCATCAACCGCGGCCTGGAGGTCAAGCTGGTTGCCCCGCTCCACAGCGAGAAGCCGCCCGTGGCCACGCCGCTGTGCGTGGCCAAGTCGCTCTGGGAGAAGGGCACCGTCAAGAAGGTGGCGGATCTGAAGGGGAAGAAGGTCGCCATCAACTCCAAGGGCTCGGCTACCGAATACTGGCTAGCGGCGGCACTGGAGAAGGGTGGCCTGGGACTGCGCGACATCGAGCTCCAGACCATGCCCTTCCCAGACGCCGTCACCGCCATGGAGAACGGCGCGCTGGAGGCCTCCATGCTGAGCGAGCCGGTGGCCACCCTGGGAGAGCGGAAGGGCTCCACCGTCCGCCTCTCTGAGGACTTCATCAACGACTTCCAGGTGACGGCGGTGTACTTCACCACGAAGTTCATCAGCGAGAACAAGGCGGCCGGCGAGGCGTTCGTGACCGGCTATCTGCGCGCCGTGCGCGATCTGCAGGGTGACAAGTACCGGGCACCGGAGAACCTGACGATCCTGGAGAAGTACACCAAGGTCCCCGGCGATCTGATCGCCGCCAGCAGGCTGCCCTTCCACGACCCGGAGGGCAAGGTGCGCGTGGAGGACTTCCAGAAGCTGCACGACTTCTTCATGAAGGAGGGCTCGCTAAACTTCAAGGAGCCGCTCAACATGGCGAAGCTCACGGAAGCCTCCTTCGCTGAGGCGGCCCGCAAGAAGCTGGGCTAGGCGCATCCCGAGGTGTCGGAGCTTGCCGCGGCGCGGCCGCCGCTGGCCATTGTCTGGCTGCGCTCCGTGCGGCCATTCTCCTTCACGGCGAGCATCGTGCCGGTCTGCCTGGCCGCGGGCTGCGCGGCCGTGGCCGGCGAGTTCTGGTGGGTCACGTTTGCGCTGACGCTGATCGGCGCGGTCTCTCTTCACTGCGGCACCAATCTCACCAATGACTACTTCGACTGGAAGCAGGGCGCGGACCATCCCGAGTCGCTGGGGCCGAGCCCGGTGATCCAGCAGCGCTGGCTGGCGCCCAGCACGGTGCTCATCGCGGGCCTCGCCAGCTTCGGCGTGGGCTGCCTGGCGGGCTTTGCGCTCACGGTATTAGCGGGGTGGCGGATCCTGGCCATCGGGCTGGTGGGCGTCCCCCTGGCCTACGGCTACACGGCTCCGCCGCTGCGCCTGGCCTACCGTGGCCTGGGCGAGCTTAACGTGTTCCTGCTGATGGGCCCGCTGATGGTGGTGGGCAGCTACCTCGCCATGGCGCCCTTCGGCGGCCTCCGCCTACCGATCCTGCTGTCCATCCCGGTAGGGCTGCTGGTGGCGGCCATCCTGCACGCGAACAACATCCGCGACCTGGAAGACGATCGTCGGCTGGGCAAGCGAACGTTCGCGACGATCGTGGGCCTGGACTGGGCGCGCCGCGAGTTCGACGCGCTGGTGCTGGGTGCCTACGCGTTCCTGGCAGTCGCCGCGGCGCTCGGGGCAGTGACGGCCCCGACTCTGGTGGGTTTGATCAGCGTACCGCTGGCGCTTCGGGCCCGCGCAACCATCTGGTCTGGCGCCGACCCCGGATCGCTGGCCCCGGCCGTCAAGCAGTCCGCGGCGCTGCACCTGGTGTTTGGCCTGACGGTGACGGCCGGGCTGGTGTTCAACGCCGTCGTTCGCTGACCGCGCTCACGGCGCTGACAACGCTGGCAGTTTCGCGTATCCTCCCGCGAGACCTCTACTGACGGGCGGGGCAACGGACCCATGGCCACCATCAAGCTAGACAACGCTCGGTTCATCCTCACGATCGACCCGCGACGGAGGATCATCGAACACGGCTCCGTGCTGATCGAGAACGACCGCATCACCCGCGTGGGCAAGGCCACCGAGCTTGCGGCCGTAGGCGCCGATCGGGTGATCGACGCTCGCGCGTTCGTGGTCACGCCCGGCTTCTTCAACGGCCACATGCACGTGAGCTACGCCCACGCCGTCCGCGGAATCTACCCAGACGACGTGCGCGACCGACTCCGCCACGTGTTCGACCTCCAGGCCGCGATGACGGAGGAGGAGGAGTACCTCACCACGCTGCTCGCCCTGGTGGAGCTTCTGAAGAACGGGACCGTGGCGCTCGTGGATCCGGGCAGCACCAAGTTCCCAGACGCGTGCCTCCAGGCCTACCAGGACGCGGGCTGCCGGGTGATCCTGGGTGACGGTGTGAACGACCGGCACTTCCCCTGGAAGCTCCCCTACTACACCACGGACGAATGCGTCTCCAGGACGGCGGCGTTCATCAAGAAGTACCACGGTCGGCTGGAGGGTCGTGTCCAGGCCTGGGCCATGCCGTTCTCCGTGGACACCTGCACTCCCGAGCTGCTGGGGCGGCTGAAGCGAACGGCCGACGAGCACGGCACCTGGCTCACCATGCACCATAGCAGCGGCGCGGCGGCCCAGGCGGACTGGCTGGCCAGGACGGGCATGTGGCCGACCCAGTATCTGGAGTCGGTGGGCGTGCTGGGATCCAACGTCCTGCTGGCGCACGTCCTGGGTCTCCACGAGTCAGAGGTGGACTGCATCGCGAAGGCGGGCGCGAGCGCCACGGTCTGTCCGACTGCCGCGATGAAAGAGGGGCGGGGCGTGACCGAGAACGGACGCCTGCCGGAGCTGCTGGAGCGCGGCGTGAGCGTGGCGCTGGGCAGCGACTCAGCCAACAGCTCGAACCACCTGGACCTGGTGCGCTCCATGTTCCTGGCCGCGATCCAGTACAAGGACGCGCGCCAGAACACGGGCACCATTCCGGCTGAGACCGCGCTGGAGCTGGGGACGCTGACTGGTGCGAAGGCGTTGGCCCTGGGCGACCAGACAGGGTCGATCGAGGTGGGAAAGAAGGCCGACCTGGTTCTGTTCGACACCCGCCGACCAGAGTGGCAGGCGCTGTTCAATCCGGTGAACAACCTGGTGTACAGCGCGGACGGGCGGAGCGTGGACACGGTGCTCATCGACGGGCGGGTGGTCGTGGAGCGCGGCCGCCAGACGTTCGCCGACGAGGAGCGGTTGTTCGATCAGGTGCAGGCCATTGGGGAGCGGCTCCAGCGCGACACCGGCATCAGCTTCCCACGCAGCCGCTGGCCCATCGAGTAACGGCGTGCCTGCTGCCGCGGCTATCTCGATCAAGAGCGTGTCACGCCGGTTCGGCGAGGTCGTCGCGCTCCAGCCGGTTGAGCTGGAGGTGGCGGCCGGCGAGTTCGTGGCGCTGGTTGGCCCCTCTGGCTGCGGCAAGACCACGCTGCTGAGGATCGTGGCGGGGCTGGAGAGCGCGAGCACCGGCACGGTCTCCATCGGCGGCGCCAGCCCGGACGAGGCCAGGCGCCAGCGGCTGCTGGGGCTGGTCTCGCAGCGGCCGGCCGTCCTCCCCTGGAAGCGGGCGATCGACGACGTGCGGTTCACCCAGCAGATCGCGCGACGGAGCGGGCTGGCAGCGGAGACGCTCCTGGCCGAGTTTGGCCTGTCCGGACACGAGGCCAAGCAGGCGCACGAGCTCTCGGGTGGCATGCTGCAGCGGGTCAACGTGGCCAGCGCCATCGCCCACGATCCCGCCGTGTTGCTCATGGACGAGCCATTCGCCGCGCTGGATGAGCTGAAGCGGGAGGAGCTTGGCGAGTGGTTCGGCCGCGAGCTGACGGAGCGGCCAAAGACGGTGCTGTTCGTGACCCACCACATCGACGAGGCCGTGCTGCTGTCCGATCGCGTGGTGGTGTTCTCCGCGCCACCGGGGCGGGTGCTGGAGGTGGTGACAGTGCCGGGGACCCGCCCCCGCGGGCCCCGATTCCGGGTGGATCCGCGTTACGTGGAGACGGCCGCCCACCTGCGCGATCTGCTGGCCAGGACCCAGCGGGAGGCCGCCGTTGACTAGCGCGCGGCTGAGCTCGGCCGCCCTGAAGGCCGTTCTGCCACTGCTGTCCATTCTGGGGCTCTGGTACCTGGCGATCTACACCTCCGGATACCCGGCCTTTGTCATCCCCCGTCCGGAGCGGGTGGCCCAGGTGCTCTACACGGAGGGCGGGTTCATCTTCACCCACCTGATCGAGACGCTCAAGGTGGCCCTGCTGGGCATCCTGTTGGCGAACGTAGTGGGGCTGGGATTGGCGGTGCTGTTCCTGCTGGCGCCGGTCTCGCGGGACGCGCTGATGCCGGCCGCCATCGCGGTCCGCAACATCCCGTTCGTGGCGCTAGCGACCATTCTGATCCTGGCGTTCGGCGATTCCATCGCCACCAAGGTCGCGGTGACCACGCTGGCCGGCTTCTTCCCCGTGCTGGTGAACTGCTACCGCGGCCTGCAGGCCGTGGACACCGTGGTGCTGGATCGCATGCGATTGCTCAATGCCAGCCCGTTTGAGCTGTTCGCCTACGTGCGACTGCCGTTTGCCCTGCCCTACTTCATCGCGGCACAGGAGATCACCTGCACCAGCGCGATCATCGTGACCATCGCGGCGGAGTGGCTCACGTCGCAGACGGGGCTGGGCTACGTGATCAACCGCGCCATGTCCCAGTATCGCGGCGACACGGTGTACGCGGTGTCCTTCCTGGCGGCGATCCTTTCGTTCACCGTCTACAGCGTGGTGCGAATGGTGGGCCGTCGGCTGAGCTGGGGCCCCGGCCGCGAGATCTAGCCGCTTGCCGCGAGCCAGTCCGCGAATGTGTCGCGCCACGACGCCCGCTGATCGGGCGAACCGAAATCCAGGGTGAACGGGCCGCGGTAGCCAAGCCGGCTCAGCTTGCCGAACAACGCCTTGAAGTCCACGATGCCCTGGCCGGGCAGCAGGTGCTCCTCGTAGTTTCCGTGGGTGTCGTGGAGGCGGACGTGGCCGATCCGGGCCACGCCAAAGGCATCAAGGAAGCCGTCGAACCCGTCCTGAACGAGCAACGCGTGCCCCACATTGGCCGCCCACTTGAAACGGGGCGAGGTGATCCGCTCGACGAATGGCCGAAATTCGGCGACCGTGTGCGGCAGATAGTGGATCTCGGCGTGCTCCGGCTCCCAGTTGTGGTTCTCGAAGTAGACATCCACTCCCAGCGATTCGGCCATCTCGGCCGCGCGCGACATGCGCGCCAGCCCGGCCTCGGCCCGGGCCTCGTAGTCGGTGGTGAAGTGGAACCCGCCGTGGCAGACCACGTGGTCGCAGCCCAGCGCGGCCGCGAGCTTGAGATTCTGCTCCACGTACGCGTCCGCGGCGGCGGCCATCACCGGAGTGATCTCTGCCATGTTGACAGCGGAGGAGGTGTGGATTCCAAGCGTGACGCCTGCCCGCTCGGCCTGAGCGCGGACGCGGGCCAACCGGTCGGCATCGAAGGTCTGGGGGTAGTTGGCCGGCCCGTCCGCGTTGAAGTCCACGCGGGTGAAACGGTGGGCGCTGGCCCAGTCCACGGCCTGCTCGAGCGGCCAGGAGCCGGGCGGGGAGAACACGAATCGATCGAACGTCATTGTGGATCGCTCCATCACGGCTTCCAGCATAGTCCGCGAGGCCGCACACGGGCCAACCCGGCCAGGACACGGCCGGCTCCGCGGCCCGGCCGCGGGCAATGGATCAGGGGCTGACGAACGGCTCAGCCAGACCCAGCGCCGCGCCGCCAAAGAGGACGAGCGCGGGATGAAAGCGCCGCGCGATGCCGACGAACGCCAGTGCCGCGATGACGAGGTGCAGCCAGCCGCTCAGGCTGGACCGCCCCAGGTCAATCGCGCTCAGCGCGAGCAGCGCGACAACGGCCGGGGCAGCGCCGCGGCCGAACGCCGAGACCCACCAGTTGCGCGACGCCCACTGGAGGAGATGGGCCGAGCCTGCCGCGAGCAGCCAGGGGATGGCGAAGACGCCCGCGGCGGCCGCGATCCCGCCGAGCACGCCGGCGACGCGAAATCCCACGAACGGCGCGAGGATGAGCACCGGGCCAGGCGTCATGAACGCGAACGCGATGGCGCTGGCGAGCTCGGGAGCGGTGAGCCAGCCCGAATCGACAACGACGGTCCGCGCGACCAGCGAGAGCGCGGCCTGGCCGCCCCCAAAGGCCAGCGCGCCGATGACCAGCCAGCGGACGAAAAGCTCACCCAAGATCTCGTTGAATATGTTGCTCAACCCGGAGCCCCAGACACGGCACGTCGCCACGCGGGCGCATGCATCGAGACCCCAATCAGGCCCGCGACGAGCACGACGACCCCGACGTTGAGGCCGAATCCCCAGGCGCCGATCACCGCTCCGGCCGCGAGCATGAGTCCAAGCGGCTGGTAGATGCTGATGTGGCGCTTGCCCAGCCGCCACGCCATGGCGAACAACAGTCCCACCGCCGCGGCGGTCAGTCCGCTGAGGGCAGGGCGGGTCCACGGCAGGTCCACCAGGAGTGCGAACCCGGCCGCCAGGGCCATCATCAACGCGGTGGATGGCAGCAGATACGCAAGCGTGGCGACGGCCGACGCGGTCCAACCGCCCAGACGGAAGGCCAGAAATGCCACGATCTGAACCACGGTGGAGCCGGGGAGCGCCTTCGTGTACGTGAGCGCGTCGGTGAGATCACGATGCGTGAGCACGCGGCGGCGATCCACGAATTCGCGCTCGATCATGGCCAGCTCGGTCTCTCCGAAGGCCAGCGCGCCGATCTTGAGAAAGGTCAGGACCAGCGTCCCCATCGAAACGGTGCTTCCAGACAACCGCGCGTGGACCTCCTATCGCCGGCTGCATATGTTACATGAATCGTTAGTGACATCCAGCTCCGCTGGATGTGTCGCCGCGCGGCGAGGGTCCGTGGCGGCACATCGCGGCCTGGCGATCTGCGCTACGCTTGCGGCGTGACCGAACAAACCCACGACCGCTGGCTCCTGATGATCTACCGCGTCCCGCAAGAGCCGCCCGGTCGCCGCACCTACGTCTGGCGCCATCTCCGCCAGCTTGGCGCGGTGTACCTGCAGCAGGCCGCCGCGATCCTGCCCGACCGCGCCGAGCTACGCTCCGGGCTCGACGCCCTCCGTCAACGCATCCTGGAGTTCGGTGGCGACGTCTCCCTCCTGGAGACGCGCTCGCCCGATCCGTCCTGGGAAGCGGACCTGCTGGCCCGCTTCAACAGCGCGCGGGAGGCGGAGTACGCGGAAGTAGCGGAGAACGTAGAGCGGTTCGAGGATGAGATCCGCCGTGAGCGGAGGCGGGGGCGATTCAGCTTTGCGCAGCTCGAAGACATCGAGGCAGACTGGGAGAAGCTCCAGCGCTGGCACGAGCGCATTCAGCGAAGGGACTTCTTCGGTGCGAGTGTCCGCGCGGCGACGGAGCTGGCGCTCACCCGAGGTCAGGCCGAGCTCGAAGCGTTTGCCGCCGAAGTCTGCACCCGCGAGGGTGCTGAGATCGGCGGCGCGGTATTGGGGGCGGACGACCGTTCAGCCAACGAGTCACCGGGACCCGCGGACTGACGCACGCGCGCTCGCGCCACGCGGGGACCCCGACAGCCGGGTCCGCGGGCTGGCGCAACCGCTACTGGACGCGAAGCAAGGGGCGATAGAGCGCGAAGAGCAGCATGATGCCTACCAGCAGCACGCCGCTGGCGACTTGCGCGGTCTGGACGCCCAGGGCGGACGCCGCGGCGCCGATTGCCAGATGGCCAAAGGGCGCGAAGCCGATGCTGAACACCCAGATGCCCATGGCGGCACCACGCTCGTGCTCCGCGCTCGTGCGCTGGAGCATTGTCTGGCCCAGCGTATCGGCCGCGCCCGCTGCCGCGCCGACCGCGGCGAGCGCCACCAGCGCCACGGCGTAGCTCGGCGTCAGGCCGAGGACCACGAGCGCGATGCCCAGCAGCCCCGAGGCGACCACGAAGATCCATCCTGAGCGACCTCCTGCGCCGAGCCAGGCGATCAAACCCAGGCTCATGACACCGCCCACCGACCGAACGCTCGTCATGATCCCCAGTCCGCTCGCTCCCACTTCAAAGATGTCGCGCGCCATGGTGGGGAGCAGCGTCTGATGGGAGAAACCAAACACCTCAGCCAGAATGATGGCAGCCGCCAGCACGGCGATGAGCGGGCTGCGGCGCAGCAGTGTGAATGCCTCACGTGTCTGCCCCGCCGAGTTGGCGCCACGAGGCGTGCGACGCCCCTCCGCTCGGGCAAACAGCGCGAAGATACCGGTGCCCACCAGCGCGCCGACCCCGATGAGCAGCGTGGCGCGCCAGCCGGCCGCCTCGATCACCGCGCCTCCGAGCACGGCGCCGAGCGTGCTGGAAAGCTGGTGGCCCAGGTTGGTAGCCGCCAGGCCGCGCGTTGCGCGGGCAGCGCGCACCAGATCGTAGGCCAGCGTCTGGGTGGCCGTCATGCGCACCGTGTCGAGCGTCCCGAGCAACAGGGAAGCGACGATGCAGGCGCCCAGGGAGATGACACCGGGCTCCGCGATCGCCGCCAGGCCCGTAACCAGCACCGCGCTGGCCAGGGCCGCGAGCACCAGCAGACCGCGACGATCGACGCGATCCGCCAGGACGCCCACGGGGATGCCAAACAGCATCTGCGGCACCATTCGCGCCGCCAGCACCACACCCACCATGAATGGCGACCCGGTGAGCTCCAGCGCGATCCAGCTCAGCGCGAGCACCGTGATCGCGCGGGCCAGCGCGCCGAGCGCGGCCGCCAGCCATAGACCGACGAACGGCGTCAGGCCACTACCGAACACAGGACGTCCGCGGAGGTGTGTCCAGGCGAATTTGCTAAGCTCCCCGGCGAGCGGGGCCTGCCGCCCGCGACCGCCGCGAACGATACACGGACCCGCGACGCGCGTGCGGCAGCACGCGGGAGAGGAACGGCCATGCCCGATCGCAGCCACGAGCGCTACTGCGACGCGGCGGACGCGGAATCCGGCGCGTTCGTCGAGCTTGCGAATGTGCTGGACGCTTCCGCCCGCGTGCCCACCTGCCCGGACTGGACGGCCGCCGACCTGATCCGCCACGTGGGCCGCGTGCACCGGTGGGTCGAGGCGATCGTACGCACCCGGAGTACGGCCTACCTGGCGCCCGGGGCGGTGGACTTTCAGGTGCCGACGGAGACGGCGGGACTCCCAGCGTGGCTAGCCGGCGGGCGCGCAATGCTGCTGGAAGCGCTCCGCGGTGTGCCGGGCGACCAGCCGGTATGGGCGTGGGGAAGCGACCAGTACGCGCGGTTCTGGTCCCGAAGGATGCTCCACGAGACCGCCATCCACCGCGGTGACGCGGAGGCCGCACTCGGGCGCGCGACCCTCATCGCGAGCGACGTTGCGTGCGACGGGATCGACGAGTTCTTGGAGAACTTCCCCCGCGCCGTGACATTTAGGCCGGACATCGCCAAACTGGTGGGGAACGGTGAGACCATCAAACTCGCGGCGGTGGGTGGCCCGAGCTGGACCATCACCCTGGGGCCCACGGGCTTCTCGTGGGCCCGGGGCGGGGCTAACGCAACCGCGACCGTCACAGCCACTGCGTCAGACCTGGATCTGGCACTCTGGGGGCGGCTGAAGCCCGGAGATCCGCGCCTGGCACTCACGGGCGAGCGCGCCGTCCTGGATCACTGGTTCGCGCACTCGGCCGTGTAGCGCCGTCAACGCGATCCACGCCCCGGGGGTTGGCTGCCAAGGTCGCGCGTCGGATCCAGGCGCCGGATCCAGGTATAAGTACACCCCAGGTTGGACGAACCGGCCGCCCCCCAGCCCCGGAGGGCAACAGTGGCTGAACTCGAGCATCTTTGGGAAGCAGATCCGGACCGGCTTCGCCGGATCGTGGAAGAGGCGACGCACGATGCGATCGCCGCCGCGGAACGCCAGTTCCAGGCGCTCCTGGAGGCCGCGCCTGACGCCTTTGTGATTGCCAGTACCGCCGGCAAGATCATGCTGGTCAACGGGCAGGCGGAGCAGCTCCTGGGCTACCGACGGGAGGAGCTGGTGGGTCAGGCCGTGGAGATGCTGGTGCCAGAACGCTTCCGGGACCGGCACGCGTCGCACCGGCACGGCTACAACGCGGAGCCGCACACGCGCCCAATGGGAATCGGGCTGGAGCTAGCCGCGCTACGCAAGGACGGCACTGAGGTACCGGTTGAGATCAGCTTGAGCACCGTGGAGACTCCATCAGGCGTACTGGTGACCGCGGTGCTGCGCGACGTGACGGATCTTCGGCGCCACGCGGCCCAGCTTCGGCGCCAGGCTCAGCTCCTGGAGCTGGCACATGACGCGGTGATCGTGCGCGACGTCGACGGGACCATTCGGGACTGGAACCGCGGGGCTGAGGAGACGTACGGCTGGGCTCGCGATGAGGCCACCGGGCAACTGTCCCACGTCCTGCTGCGCACCGCCTACCCCGGTTCGATCGAAGAGCAGCGCCATGCCCTGGATACGGTGGGCCGCTGGGAGGGCGAGCTCACCCATGTGCACCGTGATGGGCGAGAGATCCTGGTGGAGAGCCGGCAGGTGCTGTTGCGAGACGAGGAGGGAGCCGCCCGTAACGTCCTGGAGATCAACCGCGACGTCACCGAGCGTCGCGCGGCGGAGCGGCTCCAGCAAGAGTTCGTAGCGATGGTGAGCCACGAGCTGATGAACCCCATCACGGCGATAGGCCTCCACACCCAGCTCCTGGACCTGACCCAGAGCTACAGCGGGGAGACCACGACGCACATCACCACGGCCGCGCGGCAGCTCGAGCGGCTGGTAGGCGACCTGCTGGATGCCTCACGGATCCAGGTGGGACGACTGGACATCCGACCGGCCAGTCTTGATCTGGTCAGCCTGGCGCGCGGGGCAGCGGAGCAGGCCCAGCTCTCCGCGCCACGGCACCGCGTCAGCGTGAGCGCGCCGGCCGCCCCGGTGATGGGACGGTGGGATCCCGGGCGCCTGGAGCAGGTCCTGGCCAACCTCCTGTCCAACGCCATCAAGTACTCGCCCGAGGGCGGCGAGGTGCTGGTGCGCGTGGAGCGCCAGGGTCTGTGGGCAACGGTTGAGGTGGTTGACCAGGGCGTGGGCATCGCCGCTGAGCTATTGCCGTGGATCTTCGATCGGTTCTACCGCGTTACCACTACCGAAAGAACCGTGAAGGGGCTGGGCCTGGGCCTGTTCATCACCAGATCGTTGGTTGAGGCGCACGGCGGGACCATCAACGTATGGTCAGAGCCCGGCGTGGGCAGCACGTTTCGCGTGACCCTACCACTCGAGCCGGGTCGTGCTGCCCCGCCGCCAGCGGAGCCCCTCGATGTGCCGGTGCTCTGCGGATCTCCGGCGGACCCCGGTCAGTGAGTCCGTCGCGATCGTCGGGCCTGGAGGCCAGGTACCGCGTGCTGGTGGTGGACGACGACGACAGCGTGCGGGCGGGCCTGGCCCAGGCGCTGGAGCTTGCCGGTTATCTGGTCCGCGTGGAATCCAACGGGCGCGCGGCACTTGACGGCCTCGATGGGCACGACCCGCACCTGGTCATCCTGGACGTGGTGATGCCCGAGATGGACGGCCTAGCGTTCGTGCGTGAGCTGGACCGCCGCGGCCTCCGGCCGACGCTGCGGGTGCTGCTGATCTCCGCCAACACGGACGGGCACGAGCGGGCCACGGAGCTTCGCACGGATGGATTCCTGCGCAAACCGCTGCGGCTCTCGGCGCTGCTGGCCGAGGTGGCACGTATCCTGGAGACGCTTTCGGACGACGGCGCCTGACCCGCGCGGCCCTGACGGCGGCCCCGCGCTAGATCAACGCCAGGCAGCTCAGCGCTCCGATCGTCGCTGGTACTGGATGGCCTCGGCCAGGTGGGGTGGGCGGATACCGTCCGATCCGCCCAGGTCGGCGATGGTCCGGGCAACCTTCAGCACCCGGTGGTAGGCCCGCGCGGAGAGGCCAAGCTGGCGCACGGCCGCGCGCAGCAGCGACTCACCGGGCTCGTCCAGTGCGCAGAACTGCCGAACCTCCTTGACGCCCATCTCCGCGTTGCAGGCCAGGCGGGTGTCGGCGAAGCGCGTCCACTGGCGCTGGCGGGCCTGCTCTACCCGCTCCCGGACGGCGGCGGATGACTCGGCCGGGACGTCCGAGGCCAGCTTCTCATACTCAACCCGGGGTACCTCCACGTGGAGGTCAATGCGGTCCAGCAGCGGCCCGGACAAGCGCTTGCGGTAGCGCGAGACGGCGCTCTCGGCACAGGTGCACGGACGGGCCGGGTCGCCGTAGTAGCCACACGGGCAGGGATTCATGGAGGCCACCAGCATGAAACGGGCGGGAAACGTCAGCGTGCCACGGGCCCGCCCCAGCGAGACCACGCCGTCCTCCAGCGGCTGACGCATGACCTCCAGCACCTGGTGGCTGAACTCCGGTAGCTCATCCAGGAACAGCACGCCGCGGTGCGCCAGGCTCAGCTCGCCCGGCCGGGCCCAGCCCACTCCGCCGCCCACCAGGCCGGCCTGGCTGATGGTGTGGTGGGGCGAGCGGAACGGTCGCCGGCGGATCATGGAGCCCTGCTCCAGCAACCGGCCGGCCACGCTGTAGATCCGCGTCACCTCCAGGCTCTCGTCCAGCGTCATCTCCGGCAGGATGCCCGGCAGCGCCCGCGCCAGCAGCGTCTTGCCGGTGCCGGGCGGTCCGCTGAAGAGCAGGTTGTGCGAGCCGGCGGCGGCCACCTCCAGCGCCCGGCGGGCGTGCTCCTGGCCCCGCACGTGGGCCAGGTCCACGGCGCTGTCGGCCTCAGCCGGGTCCGGCAGGCCGGTGTGGTGGGGGGTGGGGGAGATCTCGATGTCGCCGCGGAGGTGTCCCGCCAGCTCAGCCAGCGAGCCCACCGCGATCACGTCAATTCCGTCCACCAGCGCGGCCTCGGCGGCGTCCGCCGCCGGCACGTAGACGGTCTTCTTGCCGCGATCGCGCGCCAGCCCCACCATGGGCAGCACGCCCTGGAGATGCCGCAGGCTGCCATCCAGCGAGAGCTCGCCCAGGAACACCACGTCCGAGACATCGGCCTGGATCTGCTCGGAGCCCAGCAGGACGGCGACGGCGATCGGCAGATCGTAGGACGGGCCGGACTTGCGGAGCTCGGCCGGCGCCAGGTTCACGGTGACGCGCTTGTACGGGAACGCCAGGCCGCTATTGCGAACGGCGGAGCGCACCCGCTCGCGCGCCTCCTGAACCGCCGTATCGGGCAGACCGACCACGATGAAGTTGGTCAGGCCCTGCCGCGCAATGTCCACCTCAACCTGGACCAGCTCACCCTCGAGCCCCACCACCGCGCAGGTCCAGACCTTGGCCAGCATGCTCCCCCCAGATACGTCGAGCGATCATAGCATCCCGTGAGCGACGTTGACTCGGGCGCGGCGCCATACTAAAATACGTATTGTGACTGAGGGGGGCTGGTCGGTCGAGTTCTTCGTCGAGGACAGCGGTGGCGCACCCGTCGCGGAATTCCTCGCCGACCTCGACGCCAAGACCCGAAGTCGATTTCGTTGGTCGATGGAACAGCTCCGGATACGAAACGTCTCGGCCCGGGCGCCACTGGTGAGGCACGTTGAGGGCGAGCTCTGGGAGCTGCGGGAGGAGAGTCGTACGAACATCTATCGGGTGGTGTACTTCTTCTTCACGGGGCGGAGAATCGTGATGCTCCACGGATTCCAGAAGAAGACCCAGCAGCTTCCGCGCCAGGAGCTGGAGATCGCTCGGGCACGGTATCGCACCTTTCTGGCGCGCGAAAGGGGTTAGAGCAGATGGTGCCGAAGAACCTGAACGATCGAGGCCGGCAGGCATACGACGAGTTCTGGGCCGACCAGTTTGCCGATCCGGAGTTTGCAGCGGCCTACGCGGAGGAAGCGGCGCGGAAGGAGCTGTGGCTACAGCTCGCGGAGGCGCGCCAGCAAGCCGGTCTGACCCAGGCGGAAGTAGCAGCCCGGATGCACGTCTCGCAGGCCCAGGTCGCCCGGCTTGAGAAGCGGGGGTACGACGCCTACACACTGACGAGCCTGCGGCGCTACGTGGCAGCACTCGGCGGCGCGTTCCGACTGGAAGTGTCAGTAAGGCCTATGGGCAGCCCGGTGGACCAGCTTCTGCCGTCGCCCTAGAACCGAGTTGACGGCTCAGTGTGCGGCCACTCGACTAGCAGCGCAACGCGGCTTACCTGGCCGGCACGACGGACAACGCCGCCGACGCCGGGGAGACGCAGCGCAGGCGCGATGAGGCGGAGCGCTTGATCCAGCAGATCGAGCGCGGCGGTGGTGGCGCGCTGGCTCGGGCTGCGATCGTACAGCCAGAAGAGGATCACGGCGAGGTGGGTGAGGTAGAGCAGCCAGCCCAGGGCGGGGGCGGTGGCGCCGCGGGGAGCGTCTGATGCGCCCGCGACGGCTTCGTCGAATACGGCACGCACCGCGTCGCGCGAGGCGGACGTGGTGGCGGAGAAGATGCCCTCCTCGCCGGCGCCCATCAACGCGGGCAGCAGCGAGATGAGCGTGGAGCGCTGGGGCGCGAGGGTGGCCAGGCTGGTGCGCAGGGCGAAGGCGAAGCGGGCGCGCCAGGTGCCGGGCGGCATGGCGATGGCGCGGGCGGCGTACTCGGTGGTGAGCTCCTGGTACATGGCCAGCACCACGGCTCGCTTGCTGGGGTAGTAGCGGTACAGCAAGCCAGGGCTGACCCCGGCCTCCGCCGCTACGTCGCGCAGGGTGGTGGCCTCCCAGCCGCGCTCGGCGATCAGGCGCGTCGCCACCTCGTAGAGCCGAGCCCGCGTCGCCTCGCCCTGCGCGGTGCGTCCAGTGGGCCGGCCCCGCCGGCGGACCGGAACAACGGCCTCGCTTTCCATTGACTTATTTTAGTAAACATGTTTAGGATAAATCAATAACAGACTGGAGGTTCGGCCATGAGAGTCGTCGTCGCGGGTGGTGCAGGGCAGCTTGGCCGCGTCATCGTTCGAGCGCTACGCGCAGATGGCAACGAGGTCACTGTGCTCTCCCGCCGGTCCGCGTCAAGCACCGATACCATCTGGTGGGACGGTCGCACGCTCGGCCCCTGGGCCGATGCGCTGGACGGCGCCGACGTGCTGATCAACCTGGCGGGACGGAGCGTCTCCTGCCGCTACACGAAACACAACCTGCGCGAGATGCTCGATTCTCGGGTGGAGTCAACCCGCGTCCTGGGCCAGGCGATCGCGCGGGTATGCCGGCCGCCGGCCGTCTGGCTCCAGGCCAGCACAGCCACCATCTACGCGCACACCTATGGCCCGCCCCACGACGAGGCCAGCGGCGTCATCGGCGGCGGCGAGCCGGACGTGCCGCGCTACTGGCAGACCAGCGTGGACATCGCACTCGCCTGGGAGCGTGAGCTCTACGCGGCGGAGGCACCCGCCACCCGCAAGGTGGCGCTTCGCACGGGGTTCGTGATGACGAACGAGCCAGACGGCGCGTTCCTCCTGTTGGCGAAGCTGGCGCGGTGGGGGCTGGGCGGGCCGATCGCCGGTGGGGAGCAGTTCGTCTCCTGGATCCACCAGGACGACTTCGTGAGCGCCCTCCGCTTCCTGATCGACCGGAGCGACATCTCCGGCGTCGTCAACGTGGTCTCGCCCACGCCGCTCCCGCACGCAGATTTGATGGCGGGACTCCGCCAGGTGGTGGGTACGTGCTTTGGTATCCCGGCGTCGCGGGCATTGATGGAGGTGGCCGCATGGGTACACCGCACGGACTCCGAGCTGATCCTCAAGAGTCGGCGCGTGGCGCCGGCGCGACTCAGCGAGGCCGGATTCCAGTTTGCGTTCCCGGTCTGGGCGGCCGCCGCGCGCGATCTCCTGGACCAGGGGCGACGCGCGGCCTGACCCGGGCGGCTCATCCCTTCGGCGGAGCCCAATCCTCGTACAGATTGTCCATTGACATCCCCCGGTGACCGTGTGAGAATGTCGCCACTTTCGGCCCTCGAAAGCGGGGAGGCGCGGTCCTGATGGGCCGCCCCGTGCCCCTGCCCATCAGTTAGAGGTGATATCCATGCGTAAGCGAGTGTCATCGCTCCGCCTGGCGGCCGTGCTGTTCACGTCCGCCTCGCTGGTGCTGACAGCCTGCGGCCAGCAGGCAGCACCGGCGAAGCCGGCTGAGCCGGCCAAGCCCGCCGCCGCGGCGCCCACGAGCGCGCCGGCGGCGCCCGCCAAGCCAGCGGAAGCCGCGAAGCCGGCCGAGGCGGCAAAGCCCGCCGAGGCTAAGCCCGCCGCGCCAGGGCCAGAGCCCAAGGCCAAGGTGGCACAGAGCGGCGTGGCAACGACGAAAGCGCCTGCCAACAAGCGCGATCTGGTCGTGGCGACATCCGCGGACGTGACGGACTTCGATCCCCACATGAGCACCGCGGTGAACAACATCACCGTCTCCTTTCAGATCTTTGACAACCTCACCACGCGCGATCCAGACCTCAAGCTCATCCCCCAGCTCGCCACCGAGTGGAAGTCCACCGGCGACCTGACGTGGGAGTTCAAGCTGCGGCCCGGCGTGAAGTTCCACAACGGCGACCCCTTCACCTCCAAGGACGTGAAGTTCTCCATCGAGCGCACCTACGACCCGAACGCCAAGACCCAGGTGGCGCCAAATTTCGGCACGGTGGACAAGATCGAGACGCCCAACGACACCACGGTGGTCTTCACCACCAAGAAGCCAGACCCGCTCCTGCCCGCCCGGCTGGCCTTCTACGGTGGCCAGATCATCCCGGAGAAGTACTTCAAGGAAGTGGGCGCGGAGCAGTTCAATCGCAAGCCGGTTGGCACGGGCGTGGTCAAGTTCAGTGAGTGGGTTAAGGACGACCGCCTGGTCCTGGAGGCCAACAAGGACTACTGGGGTGGCGCGCCAGATTTCGACAAGATCACGTTCAAGCCGATCCCCGAGGCCGCGGCCCGCGTGGCCGCGCTGCTGGCGGGCGAGGCCGACATCATCACCAAGCTGCCCTCTGACGCGGTCCAGCGCGTGGAGTCCAGCGAGAAGGCTAGGCCTGAGGGCGCGTTCTACGCGGGTCTCTACGTGCTTGCTGTGAACTCCAAGGCCCCGCCGCTAGACAACCCCAAGGTGAAGCAGGCGCTGTCTCTGGCCATCGATCGCGATGCGATCGTCAAGAGCCTCTGGCGCGGGCAGGGCATCGTTCCGAACGGGTTCACCGCCAAGGGCGACAACGTGGGCTACGACGAGAAGCGGCCTGCCCTGGAGTTCAACCTGGACAAGGCGAAGGCCCTCCTGAAGGAGGCCGGCTACAACAACGAGCCGATCGTCATCGAGAGCACCCAGGGCCAGCTTCAGAACGATCGCCAGATGTCCGAGGCGATCGTGGAGATGTGGAAGAAGGCCGGCATCAACGCCTCCATGGAGATCATCGAGGCCTCCGTGCGGGCGCAGAAGGTCACCCAGAAGACGTTCAAGGGCCTCTGGTGGTCAGACCCCACGTCCACTCTGCAGGACCCGGACGGCATGATGTATCGCCTGCTGGGCCCCGGCGGCTCCCAGGATTACTGGCGCGATCCGGAGGGCTGGGACAAGCTAGGCGATCAGGCCCGCTTCTCCCTGGACCAGAAGCTGCGCCATGAGAACTACATGAAGATGCAGGACATCATGCTCATCAACTTCCCGTGGGTGCCGATCGTCCAGCCGATAGAGAGCTACGGCGTAGCGAAGTACCTGAATTGGCGGCCCAATCCCAACCAGTTGTTCCAGCTCAGGAAGGAAGTCCTGACCATCAATCGCTAGCCGACGCACGCATGCGGCCGCGGGGCTCTCACGCAACTGAGAGCCCCGCGGTTGTTTTCAGGCTAGTCAGCCTAGAGGCAGATGCAGCAGTTCCTCATCCGTAGAGTCCTCCGCGCCATCGTCGCCCTCTGGGGCATCAGCACGATCGTGTTCGTGGTGATGCGGCTGTCCGGCGATCCCGTGCCGCTGTTGCTGCCGCCGGATGCCTCCCAGGCAGACATTGCGCGGGTGCGGTCTCAGCTCGGGCTGGATCAACCTTTGTACGTGCAGTACGGGGCGTACTTCTCCACCCTGCTCCAGGGCGACACCGGCCGCTCCATCCACATGCGGCTGCCCGCCATGCAGGTGGCGGCTGAGCGTCTGCCGGCCACCGTTGAGCTGGCCATCAGCGCGTTCATCCTGGCGATAGCCGTGGCGGTGCCGGCCGGACTGATCTCCGCGGCAAGACGGAACTCGCTCTGGGACAACCTGGCCATGTCCGGCGCTTTGATCGGTCAATCCGCGCCCACGTTCTACATCGGCATCATGCTGATCCTGGTCTTCGGGTTGCAGCTTGGCTGGTTCCCCATCTCCGGGCGCGGCCAGGGAAGCTGGTCGGATCCCGGAGACTGGACCACCATGCTGCGCCACATGGTGTTGCCCGCGGTCACCCTGGGGGCATTCGCCATGGCCAGCATCGCGCGGCTCACCCGCTCGGCGGTGCTGGAGATCATGCGGCAGGACTTCATCCGGACGGCGCGGGCGAAGGGACTGAACGAGCTAACCGTACTGCTGGGCCACAACTTCAAGAACGCGGCCATCCCCGTGATCACCATCATCGGGCTCCAATTTGGCACGTTGCTGGGCGGCGCCGTGGTGACGGAGACGGTATTCTCCTGGCCCGGCATCGGCCGCCTGGCGATCCAGTCCATCTTCAATCGGGACTACCCCGTTGTCCAGTCAGCGGTGCTGTTGGTGGCGTCATTCTTCGTGCTGATCAACTTCCTGGTGGATCTGGCCTACGGCTGGCTGGACCCGCGGATCAGGTACAGCTAGCGCATGGCGGACGCGGTCCGGTCCGGCGCGGTGCTGGTGGCGCTCCCCTCTCGGCGACGGCGCAGCAAGCTCGCCTACCAGCTTCGGCGCATCCCGCCCATCGTCTGGGCCTGCGCGGCGATCATCGCCGGTATGGCCGTAGCCGCCCTTCTGGCGCCGGTAGTGGCCCCAAAGGATCCGTACGAGCAGTCGCTTCTGAGCCGTCTCGCGCCGCCGGCGTGGCTGCAAGACGCGGAGGACGGGTTCTACCTGGGCACGGATGAATTTGGCCGGGACATCCTGTCCCGGCTGCTCTACGGCGCGCGGATCTCGCTGGCTATCGGGTTCCTGGGGGTGATCATCGGCGCGGTCTTCGGCAGCGTCATGGGGCTGGTGGCGGGATATGTATCCGGTGTGGCGGACGAAGTGATCATGCTATTCGCGGATATGCAGCTTGCCTTTCCGTTCATCCTGCTGGCCATCGCCATCATCGCTGTCCTCGGACCCAGCCTGGTCAACCTGATCATCCTGGTGGGCATCAGCGGCTGGATGACCTACGCGCGGGTCTGCCGTGGGGTTGTGCTGACGCTTAAGGAGCGTGAGTTCGTCCAGGCCGTGCGCACGGTTGGCGGCGGCGATTTGCGGATCATGTTCCGCCACATCCTGCCCAATATTCTCTCGCCGATCATCGTTCTCGGGACGCTGGACCTGGCCAGGCTGATCATCCTGGAGTCCACATTGAGCTTTCTGGGCCTAGGCGTGCAGCCACCGAATCCGAGCTGGGGCGGCATGCTGGGTCAGGGGCGTGAGTACCTGGACACGGCCTGGTGGCTGGCCACGTTCCCGGGGCTCGCGATCATGCTGACCACGCTGGCGATCAGCCGCGGCGGCGACTGGCTGCGCGACGTGCTGGACCCAACGCTGCGCTCGGCCTGATCGGTCGCGATCCGCGATACTATCTGTCAGGCGCCCATCTGTCAGGCGCCCATCTGTCAGGCGCCCATCTGTCAGGCGCCCGTCCCAGGAGCCAGCCACGGACCTCGCTACCACGTATCTCGCCGACCTCCCCGTCTGGGCGCGCCTACTCGTGGCGCTCCTTGCCGCGGCCGTGCTGATCATGCTCAACATGGGCTGGCTGCTCTCCGCAAAGGCAATGCTGGAACAGCGGCGGCGGCTCCGCGAGCGGGACACCCCGCCCACGGAGATCGGAGGCCCCCGCTAGGCGAGGCCGGTTTTTCTACGTCACCCCGTTGTCACGTACGCGCCAGATGGTAAGGCACGCTGGCCACGATCACGCCGGGGTGAAACAGCAGGGCGGCTTTCAGCCTGAGCGCGGTCTGGTTGTGCAGCAGGTGCTCCCACCACCGGCCGGGCACCAGCTCTGGAAGCACTACGACCATCGTGTAGCCCGGGTGGGCTTCTCCCACGGAGTCCACGAACGCCAGGAGGGGGCTCGCCAGCGCTCTGTAGGGGGACTCAATGACGACGAGCTCCACGCCGGCGTGGGGCGATGCGTCCCAGGAGTCCCGGAAACCCTCAGCTTCCTCAGCACTGTCAGTCACATGTACCGCGGTGACCGGATGCTCGCCGGCCACCGCCTGCGCGAACGCCAACGCCTGGCGAGCGGGGACATCAAGCTGGGCCAGGGGCACGACGACCCAAGGGTGCACGCGCTCGGGCTCAATTGGCGTCTCCGGCCGCTCCGTACGCCGCATCCGCCCGTAATGCTCGTGGATGTACCACATGGTGACGACGAGCAACGGGATCAACAGCAACACCGTCCACGCACCGTGGCTGAATTTCGCGACGCCAACCACCACAGCGACAACCCCCGTGGCGATACCCCCAACGGCACTCGTGGGCACCCGCCACCACCACCCTCGGTCTGAGTCTCGCAACCTCCAGGAATGACGGACCATTCCCGCCTGACTGAGCGTGAACGCCACGAAGACGCCGACGGTGTAGAGCGGGATAAGGTTGGTCACGCTGCCCTCGAACGCCACGATCAAGGACACGGCCACCGCGCCGAGCACCCCGATACCCCAGGAGAAGGCGAGACGATCGCCACGGAACGCGAAGCTGCGTGGCAAGAACCGATCGCGCGCGAGGATGCTGGCTAGCCGCGGGAAATCCGCGAACGCGGTGTTGGCAGCCAGAACCAGCAATAGCGCGGTCGATAGCTGGACGAGATAGTGATACGGGCTACCATCGCCCACGAGCGTGCGGGTGAGCTGGCTGATGACGGTCTCTTGCTCGGTGGGATCGGGGATGATGCTCAACTCCATAGCTAGAAAGCTCATGCCCAGGAAGATGGTGGCAAAGCTGGCGCCCATCAGGATCAGCACCGTCTGCGCGTGTCGGCTCTCAGGGGGGCGGAAGGCGGGGACGCCGTTCGACACAGCCTCGGTACCGGTGAGTGCGACGGACCCAGAAGCGAACGCGCGGAGCACGAGCAGGATGCCCAGTGTCTCGACCCCCTCGGACCGACGCCAGTCATCGGGCGCGACGTAGGCCGGTAGCCCGCCTGTCGCGTATTGCCAGAAACCAACCGCGAGCAACCCGAAGATTGAGAGCAGGTACACGTACGTGGGCGCGGTAAACAGTGCGCCGCTTTCACGGATCCCGCGGAGGTTGCCCACACAGAGGACGGCAACACAGCCCACGCCCACCAGCACCCGATATTCGAACATGCCAGGAAAGACCGACGTGAGCGCCAGGACGCCAGCGGCGACGGACACGGACACTGTGAGCACGTAGTCGATCAGCAGCGCCGCGGCAGCGACGAGCCCAGCACCGGCGCCCAGGTTGTCACTAGCAACGATGTAAGAGCCACCTCCGCCCGGGTACGCGCGAATCGTCTGCTGGTAGCTGGTGACGACAATGGCCAGTACCACGATGATGCCCAGCGTGAGCGGGAGCGTCAGCGAGAGTGCGCCGATGCCCGCCAGCACCAGCACTCGCATGATCTCCTCCGTTGCGTAGGCGGAGGATGAGATGTTGTCTGAGGCGAAGACGGCGAGACCGGTGAAGACGCTGACACGCTCGTTGGGCTCTTCAGCGGTTCGCAGCGGGCGTCCGACAATGGAGCGTTTCACCCCATCGAGGGCGCGCACGATGCCAGCGCGCGGCCGGCTCGCATCATCGCGTGTGATCAGATAGCCGGATGAGACCCGCCGAAAGTCTCGACGCCGTTTGTAGCGGAGATACTGATCTCCCGGAAAGTGTCCCTGCATGACCTCGGCCCACGCCTCAGCGGCGACCGGCCGGCCGGACCGTTCGTTGGCACGGGCACTCTTTTCGTCCATGGTCAGCTCCCAAGTGGTCCTCCCGGGCGAGAGAATGTGGGTGCCCGCGAGGTCCGTCACAGCTACGATGCTCCTCGGCACGTTTCGGAAGTGTTAGCGTGGGCACAACCCGCGTTAGGGAAGTGTTAGGAGCGTCTTGAGCCGCACAACGGGATCTATCGGCTGGCGCTACGCGCTCGCGCTGGGTACCACCGCGCTGTGTCTGGGACTGGTTGGCGCGATCCAGGCGGCGGGGTTGGATCTTCCAACCGCGATCCTCCTGTATCTAGTTCCGGTTGTCCTGGCTGCCAGCCGTTGGGGGCGCGGACCGGCCGCGGCAGCCGCGGTCGCGGCCGTCACCGGCCACAACGTGGTTTTCGTGGAGCCGGTGGGAACGCTCACCGTGTCGCGTCTTGACGACGGGTTGAGCCTCGCGCTGCTGCTCTTCACCGCGCTTGTCACCGGGCATCTTGCAGACTCGGCACGCCGCGGTGCCCTGGCCGAGCGTGAGGCAGCGGTTGTCAGGAGGTCTGACGAGCTCAAAACCGCACTCCTGCGAATCGTCTCCCACGAACTGCGCACGCCGCTTGCATCGATTAAGGCGAGCGCCTCGGGCCTGCGGCAGCCTGGCACACTGTTGCCAGACGCGGACCGCGCTGAGCTGCTCGCCGCGATTGAGGAGGACGCGGACCATCTGAATCGACTGGTGGGCAATCTGCTCGACGCATCGAGGATCGAGGCAGGCACGCTCCACCCCAAGGCGGGGCCTCAGGACGTGTCCGAGGCACTGCTCCACGCGCAGGGCCGCCTACGCGGCGTGCTCGACGGTCGCCGCGTGCTAATAAACGTCCCGGGCGATCTGCCGTTCGCCTCATGCGAGTACATGCACCTGGAGCAGGCGCTGGTGAACATCATCGAAAATGCGGCCCTCCACGCTGCCGCGCCGTCCGAGATCCGGATCGACGCGAGTGCTGACACGGCGTGGGTGTACGTGGACGTGCGCGATGACGGACCCGGAATCGCCGCGGCCGATCGCGCGCGGATCTTCCGCGCCTTTGAGCGAGGCGCGACCACGGTGCGAGGCACCGGCCTCGGGCTGACGATTGCGCTCGGGCTGATCGAAGCCAACGGCGGGCGCCTGACGGTCGAGAGCCCCCGCCGTGGCGCTTGGCTACGGATTGCGCTGCCGCGGTGGGCTGAAGAACGATGAGCGGGCCGCGCGTGCTGGTCATAGACGACGAGCCGGGCATTCGGCGGGCACTGCGCCTTGTTCTCCAGGCTAGCGGCTACCAGGTTGACGTGGCAGCGACCGGCGACGAGGGGCTGGATCTGGCTGCATCCCACCCACCCGAGCTCATCATCCTCGATCTCAGTCTGCGGGACCGCGACGGGGTGGAGGTATGCCGGTCCCTGCGAGAGTGGAGTCAGGCACCGGTGATCGTGCTTTCCGTTCACGATGACGACGCTTCGAAGGTCCGGGCGTTGGACAACGGCGCGGACGACTACGTGACCAAGCCCTTCAGCGTGCCGGAGTTGCTGGCCCGGATGCGCGTGGCGCTCCGCCACGCCCATCTCGCCGGCGCTGGCGAGGCAGCCAAACAGACGGTGCAAGCCGGTGATGTGGTCATAGACTTCGCCCACCGTACGGTGAGCAAGGGCGAACGCGAAGTGCACGTTACGCCGACCGAATACGGCCTGCTGCGGTACCTCGCCCAGCACGCGGGGCGGGTGATCAGCCACGGACAGTTGCTCCGCACCGTGCTCGGCCCTGGATATCAGGACGCCTATGGGTCGCTCCGCGTGCACATTGCCGCGATTAGAAAGAAGATCGAGACTGACCCATCAGCGCCACAAATTATCGTGACGGAACCAGGCGTCGGCTACCGTCTGCGCGCAGATTGATCGAAGCCGCTTGCGAGTACACTCAGCAGGCTGAAACAGCCTGGCCGCGTTGAGGCGAGCGTCAGTGAAGGAGTACAGATGCCAGAGCCAGGAGTGCCGCGCGTAGCCTTCGTTGGGCTGGGGGCAATGGGTGGGCCTATGGCCCAGAACGTGGCGCGGGCCGGCTTGCCGTTGGCGGTGTTCGACGTTTCTGCACCGCGCTGTGCTCCAGTGGTCGCGGCGGGCGCCAGGCTAGCCAACAACCCGTCCGAGGCCACGCTCAATGCGGACATCACGGTCATGATGGTCCGTACCCACGACCAGCTTCGGGCAGCGCTGGACGGTGAGCTTGGGGTGTACTCCGCCATCGGCCGCGGCACCACGCTGGTGGTGATGAGCACCGTCGCGCCCGGACAGGCTCGCGCCCTTGCCGCGGAGTGTGCCGAGCGCGGCGTCCAGTTCCTGGACGCGCCGGTCAGTGGCGGCGTGCCGGGAGCGGAATCGGGCACGCTCACCATCATGGCGGGCGGATCAACGGCCGCGTTTGAGGCGGCGCGACCGGTGCTTCAGGCGATGAGCGGCCCCGACAAGCTCTGGCACGTGGGCCCGAATCCGGGTGACGGCGAGACCATGAAGATGATCAACCAGGTGCTGGTGGGGATCAACATCGTGGGCTCGTGCGAGGCCGTGGCGCTGGCGCGCGCATCTGGACTGGACCTAGACGTCATGCGCCGGATCGTGGGGCAGAGCATGGGCGCATCGCGGATCTTCGTTGAGCGCGCCCAGCGCATTATCGAGGGCGAGGTGCGGACGGGTCGCAACCGTCTGGACATCCTGGTCAAAGACATGGGCATCGTTTCGGACACGGCGGACCGCCTGGGGATCCCCCTGATGGTGGCGGCGGCCGCGCATCAGGCTTTCAAGCTGGCCGCGGCCAATGGTCTGGCCGAAGCCGACGACGACGCGGTCATCGAGCTGTACGAGTGACCGGAGCGGCACGCGCCGCCCCGGCCAACGCGCCTACTGGATAATGAAGACCACAGAGACCTGCGTGCGGATCTCCTGGGTCCCCGGCTCCACCGGGGTTGAAGCACCGCCCGGGGCCGGCGCCGCGAGCACACGGTCAGCCCTGACGGGAACGGAGGAAGCGTCTGACTCCGCGATGGCTCGCACGCCGATGACCCGCACTCCAGCCAGCCCGGCGAGCTGATCCGCCTTCGCCCGGGCGTCGGCCATGGCCAGGGCGCGCGCCTGGTCCTTGGGCGCCTTGAGATTCTCCACGCCGAAGCTGACACCCTCCACCCGGTTTGCGCCCGCGGCCGTCGCGGCGTCAATGATGGGCCCCACACGATCGAGGTCGCGCATCTTGGCCTGAACCATGTTGCTCACACGCTGGCCGCGGATGATGCTGTTGTCCCGCTGATCGTAGACCGGGTTGATTGAGACACGGGTGGTGGTGATGTCGTCTCGGACCACGCCCTGGGCCAGCAGCGTATCCACCACTGCCTGCATCCGCGTGGCCGCGTCTGCCTGAGCCGCCGCCACGGTGGGTGCCGTGGCCTCCACGCCCAGCCCTACCATGGCCACATCAGGGTGGACGATCACGCGGCCGTCACCCACCACGCTCACGGTGGACTCCGGCGAGTCCGCCGCCGCCGCGCTGCCCCAGGTGAGCCACGAAGTCAGTCCAACAGCCAGCAGCACCGCCAGCGCGGATCGCGCGTATCGCATGAGATTGCCTCCAGGTCCCTTCAGGACTCGCTCCACAAGTGTGTCTGAGTTCAGACGGCAGCCGATGGGCGATCGTTCCAGCGACTCTGAGCGCCTGCTAGCCGGCGCCAATCACTTCTCCTGACTGGGCGTCCACCAGTCGCCTGATGGAGGGGCGGGCGCCGGGCACCCGGCTGGGAAACGTGACGCTCCAGACGAGCTGTTGCTCATTGTCATCGTCGTACAGTACCTGAAGGCGCACGGAGATGGGTGAGCTGGTATCCCACCGTGGATCGCTCGCGCGCAGGCGAACCGCCGCGGCCTCCACCGCCGCCGCTCGATCCACGGCCGGGTGGGGGTCTATTTGCAGCGCGTCCCGCTGCGCCAGGTACCAGACGACGGAGCCGCTTGTCGCCGACACGGCCAGCGACACCGACACCGGCAGCTCCGCGCCGGAATCAGACGCTACCTGACTCCACTTGAAGCTGTACACGGTAGTCCCGTCCGTGGCCCTCGTGGACCGTTCCACCAACACCAGCGAGTCAAATCCCAGGAATCTGGTCTGCGCGAAGGTGGCCGCGGCGCGCTGCGCCTGGTTCTCGCCAACCCCGAGCGGCGGATCCAGCGTGAGGCGCGTACGCATGGTGGCCTCCAACACCTCGCCCGTGCGCGCATCCACCTTATAGAAGTCCTCCCCCCGCACGGGATGAACGGTCTCCAGATGGTAGAGCGCGATGGTGCGGGACCCCACGGGATCGGTCTGCAGGCCGCCCTCTAGCTGCAGGCGCGGGTCGCCCGCGAATCTGCGGACGCTGGCAACTGCTTGATCAAGACGAACTAGATCAGTTGGTGTGGCCTGCCCGGCCATCCCGAACATCCGGCCGTAGGGTCCGCGAATCCGACCGGACGCAATCAACCAGCTTCCCGCGATCACCACCACCAACGCCGCGTACGTGACGACCCACACCAGCGAAACGCGGCGGAGTACCCGTATCAGCATGCTGCCCATCTAGCGTGCCAGCGGCTCCATCCCCCCGGGGTCCACTGGCAGCCTGGCCCAGTCCCGCGGCTCAGACCCGAGCGGCCAACCACTGCTTGCTGGCCCGATGGAGATCCGAGAGGTCCGGACGCGCCACGATCATGCGGTGCATCAGCTCCTCCATCTCCGCGGCGGTCCGCTCCTCTACTTCGTCCACTTGCCGCTCGTCGCCGAAGCGTCGCGCCTGGTCCAGCAAGAACCTCTTGAGAGAGCTGGTGTTTCGCCCACGCAGGATCTCGCCCAACCGGGCCGCGTACTCGCCGTCGTTCATGAGCCCCCCTACTCGGGACGGAGGCGAACGCGCACGCCGCCGCCGACTTTGCCCAGAGTGTTGTAGATCAACGCGAGCACCCACGCGAATATCGCGCCCATCACGATCCAGAACACCCAGGGCAACAGCCACAGCATGGCAAACGCGAGAACCAGTCGATCGTCCCAGAATACGGCCGCGTCATGGAGCCCCTGCAGCCGCAACAGGCTCACGAAGTTCAGCGGCAGCCCCACGCCGATGACGGGCACCCGCGCCTCTTGCTTCGCCCAGAACTCCAAAAGCCCGCGGAGCCAGTGGACAAATGCGGTGCCAGCGAACGCGAACACCAGGGACGGCAGCAGCCACACGATGGCCGAGACGCCGGCGCCGATCCCCGCCAGAGAAGCAAATCCAACGTATGGCACCGCGTACGTCCCGCCGGCTAGCACGCCACTTGCCGAAGCCGAGAGCGGAGGTGTGCTCGCTGGGACCGCGACCACACCAGGAGGCGATGCCCCCGCGGCAGCCAATGTGCCGCCACACTGGCCACAAAACCTGGAGCCCGGCTCTTCCTCCGTACGCCCGCACCGGGTGCACGCGGCAAGCGCGGACGGGGCAAACCTGCCCGTGGTTGCGCCCGGATCGTACGCCAAGTCTCCTCCGACTCACGCTGCTACTGACTGGTGATCGTACCGGTCACCGCCCGGCATCGTCATCATATCGGCAGAGTGAGCCGCCGCTCTCGGGTCACGGCGGGCCGTCCCACGCTACACTCTGGCCAGCGCCATCCGCCACCGGTCAACCCAACGCGAGGAGCCGCCCGTGACGATCGATCGCGCCGCGGAAGCCGCGGTCATCACGCTGCTGGCGCTGCTCGACGCGATCGCCGCCACCGATGCGCAGACTGAGGCGGTGGGGCGGCGGTTTGGGTCTGAGCTTGCCGCCGAGCCTGGCCTACCCGGCGACGTCGCGGTGGCAGCCGGGTCGGCAGCGCTTGGGGCCGCGCTCGTTCGGCTCCACAACGACGCACCCGGCTCGGCGGAGATCGAGCTCGCCCTGACGGCCGGATCGCCCCCGCGGCGGAGCCGTCTGATTGCCGCTGCCGTCGGCGCGCACGCCATCAAGACGCTCGGCCTCGAGCGTACAACCGTGCACGTGCGAGCGGACCGTGGGGGTGCCGCACTCACCGTTCAGGTGCGGGAACAAACGCGGGATCTGGCGTCGCTTGGATGGGATGCCCAGACCACTGACCCGTTGCGCCAGCTCGGGACAACCGCGGTTTCCATGGCGCACGGGCTGAACACTGACCTCGCGGCCATAGCGGCGCAGGCCGGCGTACTCCTCCGCACCCCAGCGGACCTGGCTACCGCCGAAGCCCTACGGACGATCGAGCGCATCGCGCTGGACGCGTCCGCCACCACGGCGCGGATTCTCAGGCAGGGGCGCCCGGCACAGGCTGCGACTCCAGCTTCGGGGCTCCGGGCCTGCGCCATCCACGCGGCGGAAACCTTCAGGCTCGCCCGCCGCACGCGCCCTGATTCCGCGTCCGTTTCGGTGAAGCTCCTCGGCGGAGACGATCCCCTCATCCACGCGGATCCGTCGGAGCTACGCGAGATCATCTTGAACCTGCTGAACAACGCCGCGGACGCCATGCCCACCGGCGGGGAGATCGCGCTCTCCATCACACGCACCGATTCATCAGCCGTACTCGCGTGTCGAGACAACGGTGTGGGCATGCCCCCCGAGGTGCAGGCCCGCGCCTTCGATCCGTTCTTCTCCACCAAGGGCGATGGCGGCACGGGCATGGGGCTGGCCATCGTGTACTCCGTGGTGAGCAAGCTGGGCGGGGACGTGGCACTGGACTCAACCACGGGACAGGGCACGTGCGTCACGCTTAGATTCCCACTATCAGACCCGCTGCCGGCCGTGAATCCGGTTCGGAACGAGCCCCGCGATCTCACCGCCCAATCTCCGCTCGCCGAGCGCCCGCTCACCGTGCTGGTTGTGGACGATGACGAGCGCTTTCGCCAGACGCTGGCGCGACTGCTGGCGCTGGACGGCGCCAGCGTTGTGCATTGCGGTGGGCCGCGGGAGGCCACCGCCTTGCTCGCCGAGAGCGCGCCTGATCTGGTCCTGATAGACGAGCAGCTCGGCGACTCGTCCGGCACTGACCTGGCACGATCGCTCCGGACTGGAGGCGTACGCGCCTTCATCGCGCTGGTCTCCGGCATGGCGACCCGGCCGGATGACGCCCACATCGCCTCGGCGTGGGTGGATGCCGTCTTACCCAAGCCCCTCCGCCCAGAGGAGCTGAGCCGCGTGCTGGCGCTGGCGCGCCAGCACACGTTCAAGCTCTAGCCCGCTCGGCGCAGCCTCAGGCAGGGTTCTGCCGCGGCTCCCAGCCGCCGCGACTCACGCCTGCTTCAGGTTATACGCGCGCGGGTCGAAGTAGTAGATGGGATACGGCGTCCAGTCCACACCCCTGCGCAATCCGTAGCTCTCGAACGGGATGTACAGCACCGTCCCCGGCGCGTCCTCTTCGTAGATGTCCATCATGCGTTGGTAGATGTCAAGCCGGCGCTTCTGGTCAAGGCTGGTCCGAGCTTCCTGGCCCAGGCGGTTGTACTCGTCCGGCTTCCAGTAGCCCAGTTTCTGGAAACTGTTGTCCGGCCCCCAATTGCGCCAGAGGTATCCATCCGGGTCTCCAAGCGTGGACGTGGCGCTCCAGTTGCCGATCACCGTCCCGCCGTTCGCGTCTATCTGGTTGATGGCAGCCTGCTCCAGCACCTCAACGCTGGCGTTCAGCCCCACCTTCTTCCACATCTCCACGATGGCCTCGGCGGCCTGGCGGCCGTTGCTGTAGTAGTTGGGGGCGGTGCGAAACACCATCGCCGTGCCCTCGTAGCGCGCCTCGGCCAGCAAGGACTTCGCCCGCTCCGGCTTGTACTCCAGCGGCCGGCGATGCGGGCTGGAGCCAAACTCGCCCTCGAACTGGAATCCCCGGGGCACGGTTGCCTTGCCACGCCACAACGCGCGCACCAGTCCTTCGCGATCGATTGCCAGGTTCAGCGCTCGGCGGATCAACACGTTGGAGAGCGCGGGGTGCGCCGTGTTGTACTTCAATACGTGCGCGTTGGCGAGCGGGACGCCACGGACGTAAGAGCCAGAGTCTGCCTCAACAGTGGCAATCTGATCTGGCGGGAGATTGGTGATGATGTCCACCTCGCCGCTGAGCAGCGCCGAGACCCGGGTGGCGGTCTCGGGTATCAACCGAAACGTGATCGTCTTGAACGCGGGCTTGTCCGCCCAGTAGTCCTCGTGCCGCTCCAGTCGCACGTAGGCGTCCCGTTTCCACTCGGTGATCTTGTACGGGCCGGCCGCCACAGGTGCCTTGATGAATGCGTCGTTACCTACCCGCTCGAAGTGCGCCCGCGGAATGATCCAGGACCCATACGAGGCCATTCGCTGCTCCAGCAGCGGGTCGGGGGCCTTGGTCTTGAACACCACCGTGTCCGGCCCGGTCACGTCCACCTTCTCAATGGTCGCGAAGTAGCCCCTGGCTTCTCCCGGGTTCTTCGGATCAAGAATGTGCTCGAACGTGAACTTCACGTCATCAGCCGTCATCTTCGATCCATCATGGAACGTGACCCCTGGACGCAGCTTCACCTCAAGGGTCAGGTCGCTGGTACGTCTCCACTCGGTAGCCAGCGAGGGGACCAGTTTGTTCCCATCTCTGTTCCCATCAAGGAAGTCGCGCCGTAGCAGGCCGTCCATGAGTGGGTAGAGCAATCGCACGCCCACATTCCCGAGCGCGTTGGTGGGATCAAGGTCGGCCGGCTCGCCGGCGATCCCCACGATGAGCTCCTGCTTCCGCACGCTAGCCTGGGCGGCAGGCGGCCGCGCGGCGGGGGCTGCCGCGGAAGCGGCGGGCCCAGGCTCAGCGGCGGGCTTCATCACCGTGCCCCCGGCGGGCGGTGGCGAGGACGGTGCGCACGCCGCGGCCAACGTGGCCGTGGTGAATACCAGGAATGCGCGTCTGCCAATCAACATAGAAGAGCTCCTCCGCTGTCGTGGTCTTTCATTCACCGTTCTCAATGCCCTCACCAGCGCCGAGGTGGCCTCAACCTCGTTCGTGGGACAGGCCGGGGTCCAGCCTGTCTCGCAGCCAGTCCCCGCCCACCCCCACGGCCAGGACCGTCACCATCAACGCAGACCCCGGAAACACGCTGATCCACCACGCCGTGCTGAGATACTCCCGCCCCGCCCCCAGCATGGAGCCCCACGACGCCTCCGGGGGTTGGATACCCAGGCCCAAGAAGCTCAGCGTGGATTCAAGCAAGATCACCGAGGCAAGCTGGAGGGTGGCCAGCACCACGAGCGTCCCCACCAGGTTCGGCAGGATGTGGACCAGCATCACGCGGCCGTCAGCCGCGCCGATGGCGCGCGCCGCGAGCACGAATTCACGCTGGATCAGCGCCAATACCTGGCCACGCACGACCCGGGCGTAGTGCGTCCAGCCACTGATGCCCGCGAGCGCGATCAGCACGCCCAGTCCAGGTCCGACCACCGCGATGATCGCGATGGCCAGGAGCAGGAATGGCAATGCGAGTTGCGCATCCGCGAGGAGCATGATGGCTTCGCCCGCGAACCCGCCTCGGAACCCTGCCAGCAACCCCAACGCAGAGCCCATGATCAGCCCCAGCGCAGTGGCACCGAGGCCCACCAGCAGCGAGACGCGTGAGCCGTACATCACCCGGCTGAGCACGTCGCGGCCCAGGTCATCCGCGCCCAGCGGGCGGATCATATTCCCGCCCGGCAACCAGAACGGTGGCGTCAATCGGTCCAGGAGATGCTGCTCGTAAGGATTGGCCGGTGAAATAACGGGCGCAAGGAGCGCCACAGCGGCAACAGCCACCAGCGCCAGCAGCGACGCCGCTGCCGCTCCGTCAATCCGCCGCACGCGTCCAACCCCAGTCGCCCGCGCGACTCCTGGTGGGACTAACGGCTCTGCGCGCGCGCTACCGATAGCGAATCTTTGGGTCGACCCAACCGTAGACAATGTCCACTCCTAGATTGAGCAACACGTACACCGCTGCCACGATGATCACCACGGCCTGGACCACTGCGTAGTCACGCTGCAGAATCGATGCCACGGCAAGGCGCCCCACGCCCGGCCAGGCAAACACCACCTCCGCGGCGACCGCGCCACCCAGCAGGTTGCCCAGTACGATGCCCATCATCGTGATCACCGGGATCGCCGCGTTTCGGAGCGCGTGCCGACTGATCACCGTGCGCTCGCGCAGCCCCTTGGCCAGGGCGGTCCGAACGTAGTCGCTGCGAATCACCTCGAGTAGGGAGGCCCGCGTGAGCCTGGCCAGGGCTGCCGTTCCGGCGGTTCCCAGCGTGATAGCGGGCAGAACCAGGTGTAGCCAGGTCGAGTCGCCAGACGTCGGGAGCGCACGCAACCACAGCCCAACCACGAGGACGAGAACGGTCCCCAGTACAAAGTTGGGCGTTGAGTGACCGAGCAGCGCGGCCGCCATGATCACCCGATCCAGCACCCCGTTACGCCGGACCGCGGCCAGGATCCCGGCTGGTACCCCACAAGCCACGGCGAGCACAAACGCCGACACCGCCAGGACCAGCGTCGCGCTGATCCGCTCGGCGACGACGGTTCCCGCCGGCTCGCGCCGGACGAGGGAGTTGCCAAAGTCGCCTGCCAGTAGGATCCGTGAGAAGTACTGCGCGTACTGCGCCCCGACCGGCGCGTCCAACCCTAGCTGTTCGCGGACCCGCGCGATGTCATCCGCCGTCGCGGAGTCTGAGAGCAGCAGCGCCGCCGGATCTCCGCTAAGACGGAGGGCCACAAACGCGATGGTGACCACCAGCCAGAGCGTGAAAAGGCCGCGTAGCGATCTGCGTAAGACGTAGGCGCTGAGTGACAAGTAGCTCACCGATTCGGTCAGGTCATCCGACGCGAGGACTCCGGGGCCAGTATGGGCAGTGAAATGGAACGGGCCATTAACCTCGGCGACCGCGCCGTTAGCCTCTCATGATCGGCCCGTTAAGCGTTGGCGATACCATGACGAGCGTGGAATCCCGAGGCCCCCTTTACGACCAGATCGGCCGTGGATACGACACCACACGCCGAGCGGATCCCGCGATCGTGGACGCCCTGCTCGTCCATCTGGCGTCCAAGCCTGGCAACCGCGTGCTTGATCTGGGCTGCGGGACCGGCAACTACACCGCGGCGATACGCGCCCGAGGGCTGGACGTGGTGGGCTTGGACCGCTCCGGGCGGATGCTGGAGACGGCACGGAATAAGGACCGTCGAGTCCCGTGGCTGCTCGGCGAGGCCGGCCGACTGCCCTTCGCGGACAGCGCCTTCGGTGGTGCGCTGTGCACGCTGGCCATCCACCACTTTCCCGATCTGACCGGTCCGTTCGCGGAGGTGCGCCGGGTACTGCGCGGTGGGCGGTTCGTGTTGTTCACGGCCACGGCGGAGCAGATACGCCGCTACTGGGTCTGCAACTACTTTCCGGAGGCCATGTCCAGGGCCATCCAGCAGATGCCCAGCAGATCAGCGGTGGACGAGGCGCTGGCGCGGTCAGGCTTCACGCGCATCACGCGGGTGCCGTTCCTGATCCCGCCGGACCTCCAGGACTTCTTCCTGTACGCCGGCAAACACCGGCCAGCCATGTACCTGGATCCCAACGTGCGCGCCGGTATCTCCACGTTCGCCTCGCTGGCGGACCCGAACGAGATAGCCGCCGGATGCGAGCGGCTGGCGGCGGACATACAGAGCGGCCGGATCGGTGAGATCAGGGCGCGGTATCGGTCGGACGGCGGCGACTACGAGCTAGTCGTGGCCTCGATCGTGTAACCCGCATTAGAGCATCGTGGGTCAACTCCACAACGTCACGCGGGGCCCAAGCTCCCAGCGCTCAACTCAGATGAACTGTCCGGGATTCACGAACCGAGCGCTGGGCCGCGTCCAGGATGCGCTGCGCCTCTACGCCGGCGACTGGATCGCAGAGGCCCTCGATGGGACGGCCGTCGCGGACTCGGGTCAGGAAGTAGGTGGGGCCGTCGCGCTCGTCAGCGGGTAGGTCCGGCGGGTCCGCCGTCGTGTTCTGGTCTAGCGTCACAAGCTGGACGCGGCCGGGCAGGGCCGGGGCGCCTTCGCGGGCGGCCTTGGGCTGGTGAACCAGGACCGTGCCGCGATCACCGTACACAATGAAACCGTAGCCGGGTTCCATCCCGATCTGGGTCCAGCTACACTCGAGCAAGGACAGCGCGCACGGATACCGCAGCGTGATGATGGCGTTGTCCTCTGCCTTCAAGTCCGGCTTGCGCAAGTGGGCTGCCACGGCGGTCACGCTGCTGGGCCGTCCCAAGACGCCATAGCTCAGCACGGCGCCGTAGCCGCCGTAGTCGATCAGCACGCCGCCGCCGCAGCGATGCTCGTCATAGAGCCACTCGCAGAACTGCGGTGAGCAGCCGTACTCGCGGGGTCCAATCTGGCTGCCACGGTAGCTGAACTGGATCGGCTCGCCCACGGCACCCTCCCGAACCAGGCGGAGACCGTGCTGCACAGCGGCACGCCAGGCCGTGGGCCAGTTCACCATCAGGGGCGTCCCCGTGGCCTTCGAAGCAGCCAACGCCGCCTCGGCACCGGCTAGGTCCGCGGCCATCGGCTTCTCGATGACCGTAGGACGCCCCATCCCGAGCGCCTGGGCCGCGTACGCCGCGGATGAACGATTGTCCGAATACGTCCAGACCACGTCAACGTCCCGACGGTCCAGCACGGCGGACGGGTCATCCGCCAGGTCAATCCCGCCATGGCTGGCACGCATGCGGGCGCGGAGCTCAGGATCTGGATCCGCGGCGATCACGGGCTCGCCGAGATCGCCAGCCATCAGCGCGTCCAGGTTGGGCCAGACGTGGTCATGGCTGAGGCCCATGATGCCGATGCGGAGCTTCGCCGGCATCAGGACAGCCCGTAGTGCGCGTTCAGCGGCGCCTGGTAGGCGTCCACTCGGCCGTCCAGGACCTCCGCCAGCGTGACCGCGCGGCGCGCCTGCGATGACTCAACGATGGCGAAGCTCGCCGCCAGGTCGTGGAGCCCCTCGACACCGCTGGTGGCGGCCTCACGGCCCGCTCGGATCGCTGACAGCCAGTCCCCAATGAGCAGCCCAAACGCGTCTTCCAGCCCATTCGGGAACAGCGCCTGACGCTCAGCGGCGGTGACGTGGCGATCGAAGTAGTCGTTGAGCGGCTCCTGCTCGCTCCCGTCCAACTGGATTCGATCCGCCCTCAGCACGCCTTTGGAGCCGTAGAAGAGCGGCTGGGGGCCGGTGGTCTGCCCGCCGTGCCCGGCAAACGACCAGGCAAGCTGCCCCAGCGCGCCGCTCTCGAAGGAGGCGGAGGCCATGAACGTGTCGTCCGCGTCGCACGCCACCCGATCCATGATCTCCCCGTCCGTCGCGCGGAGATACCGCTCAGGCTCGATCACCGCGGCAAGCGCGGTCACCTCGCTGACCTCGCCGCACAACATACGGAGGCGGTGGAAGATGTGCGGCCCAATGTCCAGCGACGCGCCGCCCGCGCCGATCAGCTTCTGGTGTCGCCAGGGCGAGTTGCCCACGAATCGGTCCGGCGACCACTCTGGAACACCCAGCACCCACCAGGTCACCATCTGCGGCTTGCCCAGGTCGCCCCGCTCCAGCGCCCAGCCGGCGCGCCGCATGACCGGGTGAAACCTGGCGTTCTCGCACACCGCCAACACCACGCCCCGCTGCTTCGCCGCGTTTACCATGGTGTGTGCCGCGCGCACGCTGACGGCCATGGGTTTCTCAACCAGCGCGTGGACACCGGCCTCGATGGCCTGGAGCGCCTGGGTGTGGTGCAGGCCCACCTCGGTGGTGATGTCCACCGCGTCCACAACGCCCGCGTCCAGCATGGCGCGAACGTCCGTGTAGGTCTCCGGCAGCACGTCATCCTGGAAGTCAGACACGTAGCTGTGCGGCGCGGTGAAGGTCACTGGAGCGGGCTCCGGACCCTCGCCACGCTTGCGGAACGTCAGGGCGCGCTGGGGATCTCGCGAGCAGATAGCCGTGATACGGAAGTCGTCGAAACCGCGACGCCGCAGCTCGGCATAGCCGCGCAGATGCAGCGGCAGGATGCGTGACGCCCCCACCAGGCCTATTCGGATTGGACTAGCCAAGGTCGTTCACCCTCCTCATCGCCAATCGAGCCTCTCGACCGCCCCCGCGCTTGATATGCTACTCTAATCCCACTTGTATGGGCTTTAACCCAGGAGGGCCGGCGTGGCGTCCACCATCCGTACTCACGTGGTTATCCCGAAGTCCGTTGCCGAGTCCATCGATAGCCTGGTAGGACGGCGCGCGCGGAGCCGCTTTCTCACCGAAGCCGCGGAGGAGAAGCTGCGTCGGCTACGGCTAGCTCGGGTCGCGCGCGCGGCGGCCGGCTCGCTGGCCAACGCCGATACGCCAGGCTGGGAGTCGAGCGAGTCCGCTGGCGAATGGGTTCGCGACTCGCGCACGGCGGCAGATCGAACGCCGGAGCACGATTGAGCAGATTCCTGCTCGACACGACGACGCTGATCGACTTGTCCAAGGGTAGGGAACCGGCCACGTCAGCTGTGTTCTCGCTCATTGAACGCGGCGATGAGCTGGGGGTCTGCGCGGTAAACGTTGCTGAGTTCTTTACGGGCGTGCCGCCGGCCGAGCGATCGATCTGGACCGAGTTCTTCAGCCTGTTGGACTTCTGGCCTATCACGCCCGCCGCGGGGCGGCGGGCGGGCATCTGGCGACATGACTACGGGCGCCAAGGCTTGACACTGTCTTCAACGGACACATTGATCGCCGCCGTCGCCAGTGAAAACAACGCTGTCGTACTGACCAGAAATGTGAAGGATTTCCCGATGCCAGAGATTTCAGCACGACCCACGCCGTAGCAACGCTTGGCAGCCTACCCAGGGACCTACATCCTAGTCCTCTGGATGCCGATCGCGGCCGACGTCAATGTGGGCAGCCGCAGGAGGCAGGCGTTTTCAGACGGGCACCACGCCTACGTCGGCAGCGCGCTCAACAGCCTCTTCCCCCGACTCCGGCGCCACCTGCGGGTGGACAAACCGCTACGCTGGCATATCGACTATCTCCGCCAGGTCGCCAGCGTGGTACGCATCTACTACCGCCTTGGCACTGAGCGCATCGAGTGCGAGACGGCGAGCAGGGTCGCCGCCCTCGACGGCGCTGAGGCAATCCCCCGATTTGGCTCCTCGGACTGCCGCTGCGCCTCGCACCTGTTCCGACTGCCAACCGGGACGGAGCTCGAACTAGGACCAGGGTGGGTCGCGCTCGACGTGGACGAGCGCGACCCATTGTCTGCTCTCGCCTAGACCCGGTACTTCTCGATCATCTTGCGGTTCAGCTCCACCCCCAGGCCCGGCTTGCTGGGCAATGTGACCATGCCTTGAGCGTCAACGGTGGGCGGGTCCACCAGAAGCTCCTCGTTGATTGGGCCAGGATACTGACAGAACTCCAGCATGTCCGCGTTGGGGATCGCCGCGATCATGTGCAGATTCGCCGTCGTGGTCAGGATGCTGGAGAAGGCGTGCGGCACACAGGGCAGGTTGTGCATCCAGGCCATGGCGGCGATGCGGCGGGTCTCGGTGAAGCCGCCGCTCAGGATCACGTCTGGCTGGACAATGTCCACCGCGCCGCGCTGGATCAGCTCACGGAAGCCAACGGCGGACATCTCCGTCTCGTACCCGGCGATCGGCAGGTCCAGCGCGGCGGCGAGCTGCGCACTGCCGGCAACGTCGTCGGTGGTGAGGGGCTCTTCCAGCCAGTACACGTCTAGCTCCTGGAGCTTGCGGCCCATCTTGAGCGCCGTGGGCAGGTTCCAGCAGCGGTTCACGTCCACCATGATGCGCCGGTCCGGCCCCAGGACCTCGCGCACGGCGCGGACACGTCGGAGGTCTTCTTCCAGGCTGGTTCGGCACAGATCTGATCCGGCCAGCAGCTCATGCGGGAGACGGCCAATCTTCATCTTGATGGCATTGAAGCCGCGGTCCACGTAGCCCTGCATCTCCTTCGATAGGGCATCCACGTCCTTGCCCACCATGTAGAAGCCGCCGCTAGCATAGGCCTGGACTCGATTGGTGTAGCCACCCAGGAGCTGATAGACGGGTCGGCCGGTGGCCTTACCGGCGATGTCCCAGAGCGCGATGTCGATGGCGCTGATGGCAGAGACGATCGGGCCCCGCCGGCCACGGCCGAAGGTGCGGCGGTACATCTTGTCGTACAGCCGCTCGATGAGGGCCGGGTCCTCGCCGATCAGCATCGGCTTGATCTCATTGATGAGGTGCGGCACCGCGGCGGAGCCGCCGCCGGCCGCCTCGGCGATGCCGGTGATCCCGGCGTCCGTATCTACCTCAACCAGTAGGCAGGCGCGTCCCTCGAGTACGTTGACGGCATCCATCCACTGTGGGCCGCCGTGACGGAGCAACGTCAGGCGAATGTCGGTGATCTTCAAAGCTCACTCCTGAGTAAGAATGGTTCGGCGCTCTCAGAACACTGCCACCGGGTTGCACGGTGAGCCGGTGCCGTTGGGGATCCGCAGGGGAAGGATGTTGATGAGGAACTGCCAGCGGTTCCGCTGCCGGCAGGCCGCGGCCAGATCGTCCAGCCAGGCGTTGTCCAGGATCCACAAGCCCAGGGCCACGATGCCGACCTGGTGGACCGGGTTGGAGAACCGCGGGTACGGGCTGGGGCCCACGTCGTTCCCGGTGTCGGAGCCCATCACGGAGATCTCCCGCTCGTGCATGAAGGGGAGGATCTCGGGGAGCGGTCCGGCGCTGCCGGCCACCGCCACGTCTACCGGACCGGTGCGCTCGCGGTGACCTAGCTGGCCGGTCCGCATGAGCAGCACGTCACCGCGCTCCACCTTGAAGCCGCATTCGCGCTCCGCCTTCTCGATGTCGTCCAGTCCCACGCCGTCGCCGCGCTCCACCAGATCGGTGCCGCGCAGCATGGGCGCGTCGACCAGGACGCCGCGCGTGATGATCCCGGGGCTGGCCACGTCCACGCTGTGGGTGGTGGCGCCGCCGGCCGTGCTGACGTTGGTGGATGGGGCACCGTTGTAGCAGCGGCCGTCCCAGAAGAAGTGGGCCAGGCTGTCGATGTGGGTGATGGTGTGGCCGTGGAACACCAGGCCAAAGTAGTCCATGGCCACCTGGCGATCGGGCCCCTCGCCCGGGCGATAGAGATCGCCGCTGGACACCATGTAGTGCTGGGGCGGCCGCTGCGAGTCCGGGCCCGCCTGGTAGCTGATACGGCGGGCGCAGCTCACGGTAGCGCCCTCCTGGACCAGCCCCAGTGCGCGCTTGAGCGAGTCCGGCGAGAGGTGGTTCAGCGTGCCCCGCTGATCGTCCGCACCCCAGCGGCCCCAGTTGGAGAGCGATTGCATCCAGCCCAGGAGTTGATCCTGGGTGGGTTTGCGATCGGACGGCATGGCGCGTCCTCCCTGTTCATGGGCGGCGGGCGCACACGGCCCGCGTCGGGACTATGCTACAGCGGGCGACGATCGGACCGACGGGCGCGGCCTAGCTTCCAGACCGATGGGTCTCACTGATCTCGGCGACGTATTCACCGATCGCTCGGCGAACTCCGCGAACAACGGCGTCCATGAACCATCGTGGAAGCGTCCCGCCCAGCGGACCATGCGCGAGAAAACTCTCATCGATCGTGCAGATTTCATCACAGAAGACCACGCTGTCATGACGGAGCCCGCCCATTCCCGCGGGGATTGCTAGTCGAGACGGACCAAGCCTCCCGCGCGAGAATATCGGCACGACGATCACATCATCCGCGAGCCGATTCCGGATGTCGGACGAGACCACTATTGTCGGCCGTGGCTGATGAGGGTCGCGCGGCTGCCCCGGAGTCTCAACGAGCCAGATCTCGCCACGACGGGGACTCCCTACAGGAACCATCCAGCCGCTTAGGTCGTGCGCTCTCGGAGTCGGCGTTCAGTCGCCTTCTGACGGAGCCGTCGCCATGATTCATAGGCCTCGCGAACTCCGGGGTCCATCTCGTCGAGATACTGGGCTGCCTCTGCTTCATCCTGGAGGCGATCGCGCCACAACCGCAGCGCGTCGTCGATCACGGTGCTGCGGGCTACCCCCACGTGCTCGGAGACGTATTCGTCGACGGCGCGCAGCAGCACCGGATCTATCGTTGAGCTAATTCGCGCGCGACGCATGTAAATCCCCTCCCGGTGTACCGCCGGCTCGGCAGCGACCAAGTGTCCACCGTGATGATCGGCCTACGCCAACCGCCCCTGCCAGCTCATGTCTGCAGCGGCAGCGCCGCCTCCGCCAGTCGCTCCAGCTCGGCGGACCAGTCCGCCGGCTCCTCGGCCGGCCGCACGATGAATTTGGACGTCCCCACGTCCACGAACCGCTTGATCCGCTCTCTCAGTCCGTCGTAACCCTCGGCGAACAGCTCCGTCGGATCGATTCCCGGCCGCCGGTTCGCTGCCTGCGCCACGAGATAGTCGGGCAGCTTTCCCTGCGTGTAGACGACGATGGCGCCGAAGTGCTCGGGGTCCATCTCCCGTCCGGCCTCAGCGGCCGCGGCCTCAATCACCGGACGGCCGGCCGCGGCGTCCGCCGGAGTGCAGAAGCTGGGCAGCCAGCCGTCAGACAGGCGGCCCGTTCGCTTCAACGCCAGCGGCCCCAGTCCGCCCATCCACACCTCGAGCGGGTTCTGGATGGGCTTGGGGCGGACGCTCAGCGACTCGTAACGGTAAAACGCGCCCTCGTGGGCGATCTCGTCCTCCGTCCACATCCGTCGCAGCAGCGGCAGCGCTTCGTCGAACATCCGCCCGCGCGATTTGGGCTCCACGCCGAACGCCTGGTGCTCCGGGGCTTCGGAGGCACCGAGACCAAATGCAAGCAGAAGCCGCCCCTTGGACAGCCGATCCAGACTGGCCAGCTCCTTGGCGAAGACTGGCAGGTTGCGGCCGGGCAGCACCAGAACACTGGTCCCCAGCTTCAGCCGCCTCGTCGCACCCGCCGCCACGGCCAACCCCACCACCGGATCGGCCGTGGGGCTCGTCAACCGCTCGGAAAGCCAGATGGAGTCGTACCCCAGGCGGTCCAGGTCCTGCATGATCCCGATGAAGCTGGTGTCATCGCGCAGACCGCGCGTGCCCAGACCAAACCCGATTCGCACCTTCATGTCTACCGCCGCCCTCCTGCTCGCCGGCCGAGAATACCACGACGAGAATCCGTACACTGATCCGTAGCGCGGCCTCGTCAGCTTGATGCTTCACGGATCCGCGCTGCAAAGGGAACGGCACGTGCAAGATCACATTGAGCCCGGCTGGGTGGTTCCGGGGAAGGGTCTGCTGGTGAAGATAGGCCTCCTCGGACCCACGGTAGAGCTTCCCGCGCTTCGGTGTGAGTGCGGGGGCGACGCGCTGCCAATCGATTCGTCCTATGACGCGCAGAAGGACACCATCATCTACCTGTGCCCAGACTGTCGCTCGAGCTGGGTAGATCAGGTCCACTAGTTCCCCGGAGGTCCTCGCCATGCTCCAGGTACACACGGATGGCCGCATCACCACCGTCACGTTGGATCGACCCGAGCGGCGGAACGCGCTGTCGCTCCCGCTGATGCGGCAGTTGACCGTGGCACTGGAGCGGATCGGCCAGGATCACTCGGCGGGCGTCATCGTGCTCCGCGGGAACGGGCCGGTCTTCTCGGCGGGCCACGATCTCTCGGAGCTACGCGGCGGAGACGAGGCAACGTACCGCGAGATCTTTGACGCCTGCGTGGTGCTCATGGAGACCGTCCAGCGCATCCCACAGCCAGTGATCGCAGAGGTAGACGGCGTCGCCACGGCCGCCGGTTGCCAGCTTGTGGCCACCTGTGACCTGGCGCTAGCCTCGGAGGAGTCACGCTTCGCTACGCCGGGCGTGAAGATTGGCCTGTTCTGCTCTACACCCATGGTGGCGGTGTCGCGCGCCATCGGCAGGAAGCGGGCCATGGAGATGCTGCTCACCGGCGAGTTCATCAACGCGCAGACCGCCGCGGAGTGGGGGTTGATTAATCGGGCCGTCCCGCGGGATGCCCTCGCGGCCGAGACCCGGCGACTGGCCGAACGGATCGCCGCCTCCAGCACCTACACCGTCATGGTTGGTAAGCAGGCGTTCTACCGGCAGATCGACCTGTCCCAACCGGAGGCCTACGGGTACACGCGCGAGGTCATGGTGGCCAACACCCAGGCGGACGATGCCCAGGAAGGCATCTCCGCCTTCCTGGAGAAACGCACCCCCACCTGGGCCGGCCGCAAGTAGTAGTATTCGCCGTCCGGCCCGCCCGGCCCACTCTGCGCACAGAGGCCACGAGCGTGAAGATCGACTACGCCAGCTACCCGTATCCGTCACGGCGCATGCCGGTGTTCGCCCCGCGCGGCGTGGTGGCAACCAGCCAGCCGCTGGCCGCCCAGGCCGGCCTGGCCATGTTGCAGAAGGGCGGAACCGCGATCGACGCGGTGATCGCCACGGCCGCGGCGCTGACCGTGTTGGAGCCAACGTCCAACGGCATCGGCAGCGACGCCTTCGCGCTGATCTGGGATGGCACGAAGCTGCACGGCCTGAACGGCTCCGGCCGCTCTCCCGCCGCCATGTCCATGGACGGCCTGCGCGCGGCAGGGTATACCTCCATGCCACAGCGCGGCTGGTGGTCGGTCACCGTGCCCGGCGCGCCGAAGACCTGGGCCGATTTGCACGCACGGTACGGCAAGCTGCCATTCGCTGAGCTCTTCGAGCCGGCCATCTACTACGCGGAGCACGGCTTCGCCGTGTCCCCTACCATCGCCAGGCTCTGGGCCGCCGGCCACGAGACCTTCGTGACCTGCTCCGGGCCCGAGTACACGCCCTGGTTTGATACGTTCGCTCCGAATGGGCGACCGCCGGTGGCCGGCGAGCGCTGGCGTAGCGCCGGGCACGCGGCCACCCTGCGGACGATCGCGGCGAGCAAGGCCGCGGACTACTACGAGGGCAAGCTGGCGCAGAAGATCGCCGCCTTTTCAGCCGAGACCGGCGGCCTCGTCACCCGCGACGATCTGGCCGCTCACACGAACACGTGGGTTGACCCCATCGGCACGAGCTACCGCGGGTACGACGTGTGGGAGATCCCACCGAACGGCCAGGGCATCGCGGCGCTGATCGGGCTCAACATCTTGGAGGGGACAGACTCGGCCTCGTATGCGCGCGAGTCCGTGGACTCCTACCACCTGCAGATCGAGGCGGTCAAGCTGGGTCTAGCGGATGCGCGCAAATACGTGGCCGATATGGAGAAGGCCGACGTCCCCGTGAAGGGCCTCCTCGATAAGGCGTACGCGGCGGGCAGGCGAGCGCTGATCGGCGACCGGGCGATCGAGCCTGGGCCCGGCAAGCCGCCCAAGGGTGGAACGGTGTACCTGTGCGCGGCGGACGCCAACGGCATGATGGTGAGCTACATCCAGTCGAACTTCTCGGGATTCGGATCCGGCATCGTGATCCCCGGAACCGGCATCGCGCTTCAGAACCGCGCGTATGGCTTCGCCACCGAGGTCGGCCACCGCAATCAGGTCGCGCCGAACAAGCGGCCATTCCACACCATCATCCCAGCCTTCCTCACACACCAGGATAGGGCCGTTGGCCCGTTCGGCGTCATGGGCGGCCACATGCAGGCGCAGGGTCACCTCCAGATGATGGTCAACACCCTTGATCACGGGATGAACCCACAGGCAAGCATCGATGCACCGCGCTGGCAGTGGACTGAAGGCCGAGCTGTGACCGTGGAGAGCGAAGTGGATCCGGCGATCGTCCGCGGACTCCAAGAGCGCGGCCATGAGGTGTGCGTGGAGGATAACCTGGCCTACGGCCGAGCGCAGATTATCTGGAAGCTGCCCGCGGGCGGCTACGTGGCCGGCAGCGAGAAGCGCACGGACGGTCTGGCCGCGGGTTACTGAGAACCCTCGCGCCCGCGATCCGGGAGGAGCCAGATGGAATACAGGACGTTCGGCAGCACCGGCCTCCAGGTGTCCGCCATTGGCTTCGGAACGTGGCCGATCAGCGCCGGGCGTTACGGCGCGATCGATGACGACGAGGTCTCGCGCGCGATCAACCGGGCGATCGACGTGGGCATCAATTGCGTAGACACGGCCCCGGGCTACGGCTCTGGCCACTCGGAGGAGGTCGTGGGTCGCGCGCTCGGCAGCCGCCGTAAGGACGTCATCCTGGTGACCAAGTGCGGGATCTTCTCAGATCCCGTCAAGCGGATGGGCCGCGACTCGACCCGGGCGAATATCCTCAAAGAGGTTGACGCCAGCCTCCGGCGGCTGGGCACCGACTGGATCGACGTGCATCTGGTGCACTGGCCAGATCCGGAGGTGGCGTTCGAAGAGACGGCGGCCGCCATGGACGAGTGCGTACGCGCGGGGAAGGTCCGGTACGTAGGTGTCTCGAACTACGCTGTGGCGCACATGCGTCGATTCATGTCCGTCCGTCCGCTCAACGTCCAGCAAGTTGGCTACCACCTCTTCGACCGGCGGATGGAGCGCGAGATGTTCCCGTTCTGTCTGGAGCAAAATGTGGGCGTGATGGTCTACGGCTCCCTGGCGCACGGGTTGCTGACGGGAGCGTGGACGGGGGATACCAGCTTTGAGGACGGCGACTGGCGGGGCACCGGCATCGCCATTGGTCAGCCCATCCTGCGTGGCGAGAACTTCCGGGCAAACGTGACCGTTGTCGAGCGCCTGAAGGCGGAGGTCGCTGGCCCGCGGGGCGTGCCCGTGACGCAGATCGCGCTGGCGTGGGTGCTGCAACACCCGGCGGTGAGCACGGCACTCGTCGGCGCGCGGACCCCAACCGAGGTGGACCAGAACGTGGACGGCGCCGCGCTCAAGCTGACCCCGGCCGAGGTGGGGAAGATCGACGAGATCATGCGCGGCGCACGAGGCATGCACGACCGGTTCGACCCGTTCGGCCACCCCATGGATGACTGGTCGCCGCCACCCATCCAGGCCGCCAGCCCCATCCCCGCACGCTAGCCTGGCAGAACCGGAGCCATGCTCCGGTGCGTCACAAAATGCACGCGGTGGATCGCGCTCGCCCTTTCGAGGGAGGGTGCGACCAGATTGACGAAACGTTGTCGCACGGGTTGACGGAAGAGCGGCGACGGAGCGACCATAACGCGGTCACTTCGTTACTTATGTTCGACAACCCGTATCAAACTCGTCAGGAGGTCGCCCATGGTGCGTAGATTCCTGTTCGCCGCGGTACTGCTCGGTGCGCTCGCCCTTGCGCTCATGCCGGGCCAGCAGCAGGCGGAAGCCCAGAACTGCTACGGCACTGGCTTCTGCATCAATAACCAGGCGTTCCTGGGCTACTACAACGGCCGCGGTCAGGAGAAGTCTCTGGGCTTCCCAATCTCCAACGAATTCACGCTGGAAGGCTTCCAGGTTCAGATCTTCCAGCGCGTGGTGCTGCAGTTGAACCAGGGCAATGTGGCCCGCCTGAACCTGCTGGATCAGGGCATCATGCCGCTGACCCGGGCCAACGCCTCCGTCTTCCCGGGGCCGGACCCGGCGCTGGCATCCCAGGCACCGGCGGTCGGCAGCGGAAACTACGCCTCTGCCATGGTGGAATTCGTGCGGCAGGTCTCGCCCAACAGCTTCAACAACCTGCCGGTGGGGTTCTTCAACAAGTTCATGGAGACGGTACCGCCGCAGCCGGGCGCCAACAACGACATCATGACGCTGCTGAATCTGGAGATCTGGGGCGCGCCGACATCTCGGCCGGTCGCCGACCCGGGGAACGGCGGCTTCATCTACCAGCGGTATCAGCGCGGGATCATGCACTACCAGGACTCCTGCAAATGCACCGAGGGTATCCTGATCGGCGAGTACTTCAAGTCCATCCTGACCGGTGTGAATCTGCCCGGTGACCTGGAAGCGGACATGCGGAGCACCCGCTACTACCGCCAGTACGACCCGGCCGCGGGCAACGCCGTGGCGCGCCCGGACCAGCTCCAGAACACCAACCTGACCAATGCCTTCGGGAACATCAGCGTACCGGCGCAGCCACGTGGGACGCCGCCGCCGGCCGCCACGACCGCGCCCGCGGGCACGGCAACCGCCACGGCCACGACGACGGCCGCGGGCCCACAGGTCAACATCCAGATCAATGACTCGCGCATCGACCCTGGCCAGAAGATCGAGGTCACCGTGATCGCCAACTCGGCGGACGGCCTGGACTGGATCCAGTGGGAGGGCCTCACCGAGTCCAAAGTCAATGAGAACGATAACAAGGACAAGGACCAGGATCCCGAGCTGGCTCGGAAGGAGTTTGACTGCGACAAGCGCCCTGCCTGCGCCAACGTGTGGACGGTGGCGCCGACGAAGCCGGGCGAGTACATCCTGCGGGCGCGTGCCCGAGATCTCAAGCAGAACCGCTCCGAGTGGGTCACCACATCGCTGCGGGTCCGCTCTGGCCCCACGCCCACGGCAACCGTGACCACCACCCCGGCTCCGGGCGTGACGGGCACGCCTACCGCCACCCCGATCCCGCCGGTGCCTGCACCGCGATAATCGCGCGCGTTTCTGGACGGGTGGCCCGCGATGCGGGCCACCCGCCTCAGCGCGATCCGGACGCCAGCCACTCCACGAGCGTCATCCAGTCACCGCGCAACACGGTGGGCCTGCTTCGATACGCACGGTCACGGGCCTTGTCCGTGACCGTTCCGTCAGCGCGCTTGGACCTCGTTATCCGCGGGTGCTCATCAGCGCTCGCCGCCCGGGTCAGTGCTTGACGGCGCAATCACCTGCCAGACGAGGTCCACGGCCGCCTCGGCCCAGTCATCCGGGATGGGGTCGCCGCTGACATACCGCCCGTAGAACGCGCCAAAGAGCAGCGCGATCACCGTGTCAACGTCCGTATCCGGCGCGATCTCGCCACGGGCACGTGCGTCCAGGAGCAGTGCCCGCACAAGCTGGCGGCGCGGCCGGACCACCGCGTCACGAAACCGCGCGAGGAGGGCCGGATTCTGGCGCTCCTCAGCCAGGAGGGCGCCGAGAAAACTCACGCCCATCATGGTCTGCATGACGTTGCGCAGCCGCCGGAGATGCTGGATCAAGTCCGCGCGGACGTTGCCGGTCGGCTCGACCGGGTCCACCTCGCGGAGGTGCGCGATGGCCGCGGTGGCGAGCTCCGCCTTATTGGGCCAGCGAAGATAGAGCGTGGGCTTGCCCACGCGCGCCTCGGCGGCAATGGCGTCCATGGACATCCTGGCGTACCCACGCTCCGCCAGATGGCGGAGTGTCACGTCCAGGATGAGCTGATCTCGGCCCGGATCGCGGGGCCGGCCCGGCTTTCGCGGGGAGTTGCTGGAGGATCCGTCACCGATCACTTGCGCCAGCCGTTATCTCTATGGGAATACTTTACTGCACTGTTGCGTTTCATTATTTGACGGCCTCAGCGAGGCGGCCAGTTCCCTCACCTGGAGGTCTCCCATGAGCGGTTCTCTCGGCGACGTTTACCTTGTCCTTCATCTCGCTGGCGCCCTGCGCTCCCCCATGCTCGATGGATACTACAACGCTCCACGCCACGACGCCCCGGAGGTTGCGGATGAGATCGAGCCGGCCTGGCGCCGGGCCATCTCCTCCGTCCTGCTCAGCCTCGGCCGCGTGATCGCCCCGGCATCCTACGAGAAGGCGGCGCTGCGCCTGGCCGACACCGCGGTCCGCTAGATTTGCTCCTCGGTCCGGGCGGCCTCCGCCCGGACCGGACCTTTGCTTTCGCAATCTCGCTCGCGCGGCCTACGAATTGGCTTCCCACCAGGGGGAGCATCACCTATAATCGAGCCCACGGGTCACCAGCACGAGGCCAGGCTGGGTCCCACGGGGTGCAAGAGAAACCATGATCGGTACGCTACCCAGCGACGAGCGGGTGGCTTTCGTCTTCCCCGGGCAGGGCTCCCAGTACGTGGGCATGGGGAAGTCCCTCTACGACGCCTCGGATGCGGCGCGCCGCGTCTTCGACCAGGCAAACCAGATCCTGGGCTTCAGCCTCACCCGCCTGATGTTCGAGGGCCCCGGCGACGAGCTCGAGGACACCATCAATGCCCAGCCGGCGGTCCTGACCTTCAGCATCGCCTGCCTGGCTGCCCTCCGCGAGAAGTGCGCGGAGCTCGGCAAAGCCTTCTCGCCGGTGTTCGTCGCGGGCCACAGCCTTGGCGAATACAGCGCGCTCGTGGCGGCGGGAGTCCTGGATTTCGGCGACGCGCTCCTGCTGGTTCGCGAGCGCGGCCGGCTGATGAAGGAGAGCGGTGACTCGCGCCCTGGCGGCATGGCAGCGGTGGTTGGGCTCTCGCGAGACCAGCTTCAGGGCATCTGCGATGAGGCGGCCAACCACGGCGTGCTCGCGCTGGCGAACTCCAACGCCCCAGACCAGATGGTGATCTCCGGCGAGCTCGCGGCCCTGGACCGTGCCGTGGCACTGGCCCGCGACGCGGGCGCGAAGGCGGTGGTACCGCTTCGGATCAGCATTGCCTCACATTCGCCGCTCATGCAGCAGGCCGCGCTCCAGCTCGCCGAGGTGATCGCCGCGCTCAATCTGCGCGACCCAGTGACCCCGATGGTCGCGAGCATCCAGGGCCGAATCCTCACGTCCGCGGACGAGATCCGCCAGCATCTGGTGGAGCAGCTTGAGCGACCGGTGGAGTGGACGCACTCCGTTGCAGAGATGATCGAGCGAGGTGTGGGGACCTTTGTCGAGATTGGCCCCGGACGCGTGCTCTCACGCCTGATCAGCCGGATCAGCCGTGATGTCCGCTCGCTTACTCTCGGCGATGCTGAGATCGCGAACATCGGAAATGGCGACGCGTAGCGTCCGCGCCGGGTAGAATCTCGGTCGCCCCGCCGCCGCTGGCGGGACCGGAGACTGCCGCGGCGGTCTCAGCCAATCAGGCACACCCATGGTGGGGTCCGGGCAATCGCACCGGCGGAGTTGACAGATGCGGCGCGTGGTAGTCACGGGGCTTGGGGCGGTCACGCCTCTGGGCAACAGCGTAGCCACCACCTGGGACGGCTTTCTCAACGGTCGCTCTGGTATCGGATCCATCACGCAATTCGACGCCAGCCAGCTTGGCGTCAGGATCGCCGGCGAGGTCAAGGACTTCACGGCGGACGGCGCGGCGCCGCCGAAGGACCTCCGCCAGTACGACCGCAGCGCCCGATTCGCCATTGTCACCGCTCGAGAAGCACTCGCGGATAGCGGGATCGAGATCACGCCCGAAAACAGTGAGCGCATCGGCACCGTACTCGGCACCTGCGCTGGCGGCTTCACTCGGCTGGTGGACGAGCACACCGTCCTCACCAGCCGTGGCCCGGAACGCGTGGCGCCCATGTTCATCCCCTACTTCCTGGTAGACGCGGCGTCCGGTATCCTCGCGATCAACCTGGGGATCCAGGGGCCCAACATGGACGTGACCTCAGCCTGTGCCACCGGTACGCACTCGCTAGGCGAGGCGTTCGAGACCATTCGCCGCGATGATGCGGACGTCATGCTAGCGGGCGGCACCGAGGCACCGATCCATCCACTCATCATGTCCGGCTTCATCAACATGAAGGCACTCTCCACACGGAACGACAGCCCATCCACGGCGAGTCGACCTTTCGATCGCGACCGTGATGGCTTCGTCATTGGCGAAGGCGCCGCGATCCTGGTGCTCGAGGAGCTCGAGCATGCCCGCGCCCGCCGCGCCAGGATCTACTGTGAGGTCGTCGGATACGGCAGCGGCAACGATGCCTATCACATGGTGGCGCCATCCGAGAATGGGGTGGGCGCCAGCCGAGTGATGCGGATGGCACTGCGGAAGGCGGAGAAACACGCCGGCCTGTCGCCCGATGATGTGGACTACATCAACGCCCACGGCAGCTCAACGCCGCTCAACGACAAGTACGAGACCGCCGCCGCCAAGGACGTGTTCGGTCCGCACGCGCGCGAGATGGTCATGACCTCCACCAAGAGCATGATCGGCCACCTCTTCGGCACCTCGGGAGCCATCGAGGCTCTGGCCTGTGTGAAGGCCATCGAGACCGGCTGGGTACCCCCCACCATCAACTATGAGACGCCGGACCCGGAGTGCGATCTGGACTACGTGCCCAATCAAGCCCGCGAGGTGAAGCCGCGGGCAGCGATGAGCAACAGTTTCGGACTGGGCGGACACAACTCCTGCATCATCTTCCGCCGCTTCAACGGATAGACCTATCTCCATTGTGCCGGGCCGCGCTCGGCATCCCAGGACACGTGCATGCCGCAAGATGATCGAATAGTCGTCACCGGACTCGGGGCCGTCACACCCATTGGCAACGACGTGTCCAGCTTCTGGAGCAATCTCCTCGCCGGCACCAGCGGCGTGGGCAAGGTCACCCTCTTCGACGCTTCAGCCTTACCAGTGCAGATCGCTGCCGAGGTGAAGGGCTTTGATCCGCGGCTGCACATGGACGCCAAGGTGGCCCGCCGCGTCAGCCGCTTCACGCAGTTCTCCGTAGCGGCCAGCCGGATGGCGCTCGAGGACTCAGGTCTGCAGGTCACGGACGCGAACCGGTATGACGTGGGCGTGATGGTCGCCACCGGGGGCGGCGGCGCCGTGGAGACCGCCAATGAGACCGTGAACCTGATTCAGCGCGGTCCGGACAAGGTGAACCCACTGTTCGTCTCCGCCATGATCTCAAACATGGCGGCCTGCCAGGTCTCCATCGAGTTCGGACTACGCGGCCCGGCCGTCACCAGCATCGCCGCGTGTGCCGCCGGGGTGTATGCGCTCTACGAGGCCTACCACTGCCTGAAGCGGGGCGACGCCCAGGCGCTGCTCGCCGGCGGTACGGAGGCCGGCATCATCGCGCTCTCGTACATCTCACTGGGACGCATGGGCGCGCTCTCACGGCGAAACGACGATCCCACCAGAGCCAGCAGACCATTTGATCGCGATCGTGACGGCTTCGTATTCGGCGAGGGCGCGTGCGTCCTGATGCTGGAAAGGCTGGAGCACGCTCGCGCGCGCGGCGCCCGCATCTACGCTGAGCTTGCCGGCGTGGCACACAACAGCGACGCCTTTCACATCACCGCCCCGGAGCCAACGGGCGAGGCAGCCTCGCTCTGCATGCAGAAGGCCATTCGCATGGCCGGCCTCTCCCCCGACGAGGTGGAGTACATCTGTGCCCATGGAACCGGCACGCCGCTAAACGACGCTTCCGAGACGCGCGCGATCAAGCGGGCGATCGGAGACCGCGCGTACCGCGTGCCAATCTCATCGCCAAAGTCCATGGTGGGTCACTTGCTGGGGGCGGCGGGCGGCATCTCCGCCGTGGCCAGTGTGCTCGCGCTGCAGCATGGGATCCTCCCACCCACCACAAATCTGGACAACCCGGACCCGGAGTGCGATCTAGACTACGTGCCCAACGTGGCGCGGAAGCAGCACATCAGCAACGCCGTCGTCAACGGGTTTGGCTTCGGTGGCCAGAACGCGGTCGCTGTGTTCCGCGCCTTCGAGGAATAGCGCCTAGTTCGGGTTGGTCGCGCGCCACTGCTCCAGCGCGCGCATCAACCTGGCCACCACGCGGGGCTCGTCAAGCGACCGATCGGTCAGCTCGTTCGGATCGGCTGAGAGATTGTAGAGTCGGCGAGATCCGTCAACCGGCGAGAAGATCAGCTTCCACTGACCGTCGGTCGCCGCGAATTGAGACTGGTCTTCGAGCTCAGATACCAGTGTCCGGTCCAGCCGTCGGCCGTCACCGCTCATCAAGCCAACCAGGCTCCGACCCTCGAGCGAGACCGGGGCCGGCAATCCCAACACGTCCATCAGGGTGGGGAGCACGTCCAGAGTCGAGGCCGGCGCAGAGACCAACCGCCCGTCTGGCAGACGCCCGGGATAGGTCACCAGCAGCGGCACCCGTGTCTCGGCGTTGAAGAGGCTGGTGCCGTTGAGCCAGGCGTCGTGTTCGGCAAAGCTCTGGCCGTGGTCCGCGGTTAAGATCACCACGGTACTTCGATCAATGCCCAACGAGGCCAGCCGCCGAACCAGGCGTCCGATCTCCTGATCGGTGAACGCGATTTCACCATCGTAGAGCCCGACCAGGTGATTGACCTGGGCGGCGGATAGCTGGGCGCCCGCTTCAATTCGCCGAATCGTCGCCAACGACCCATCAGGACAATCTGAGCCGCAGCCCGCTGCCTGGCTGGGCGCGAAGGCTGGTGGCGGCGCGAACGGCTCGTGCGGATCAAAGTAGTGCACCCACAGCAGGAAGGGTGAGCCGACGTGCTCTTCGATCCACGCGATCGCGGCGTCCGTGGTCACATCAGCGCGGCTCTCCAGCGCCTCATCCATGGGTTGGCTTCCCCCCAACGCCGCGTTCATCGCGCCGGGCACGGCAAGGTAGGCTTTGAGGCGTTCATACGTCGCGGCAAGAGCCTGTGACTGGTTACCAGTGAGATATTCCGGGCGGTTGATGGTGAGATCGAGGTAGTCGTGAAAGCCTCGGTCCAGACCGGAGTACGCGGGCTCAAATCCGGCCCAGCTATACACCGCGCCCGTCCGATACCCGCGGTCAGCCAGGAGCTGGGGCAGGCTGAACACACCAGGGTCAAGCTGGTCCACCAGATCGTGGCGAATCCCGTGCGCGGTGCCAGACCGCCCAGTGAACAGGCCGGCGTGTGCCGCGCTGGAGTTCGGCTGCGGCGTGAACGCGTTGGCAAAGAGGCTGCCCGAGCGTGCCAGCGCATCGATGGACGGCGTGCGCCCTGACGGGTATCCGTACGCCCCGAGATGGTCAGCGCGCAGCCCGGTCACCGTGATCACTAGGACGTTCGGCCGAACGGATGTGGGGGCAATGCTAGGATCGCCCCGCGCGTCGAAACTGACCCCGCCAACAGGGCCCCGCGTGGGCTCAGCCGGGGGCCGCGCCGACGCCGAGCGCGGGGTCGTGGCGCGGCGCGTCGCTGTCGCGGCGGTGGCCGCGGGCACATCCGCTAGCTGGTGGCTGAGCTGATCTCGTCCCACGAGCACCGTGGCGCTGCTCAGCATCGCGACGAGCGCGAGCGACGCGGCACGTCGGGAACCGGCGACAGTTGGTGCACGTAGTCGCGTGCGCGCAAAGTCGATCAATCCGGCCGTCCCCAAGGCCAGCCCAAGCGCGCCAACGCCGATGAAGGTGACCGGCGCGATGGACTCCAACCAGGCATTCTCGCCCTCACGAGAGAACAGTTGGGTCCATCGATACGCCACCAGCGCACCCAGCACCACGCACCCGGGCGGCACGAGCAGAGAGGTCAGCCGCAAACGGGACAGCGGGCGACGCGAAAGCCGCGCGCCAAACCACAGCAGCAGGGCGCCAGATGCGCCGAGCGTCGCGAACACCGCGGCGTCGATCAACACCGCGTAGCCAAACACATCGAGAAATCCCAGCGGCCTGCGCATGACTGCCGCGGCAAGTGTGGATTCCGCCGTGCCGGCCATCGCACCGAGCAGTGCCCCCACCACCGCCCCACGCCGCAACAGTGCGCCGATGCCGGCGCTGAGGACCGGCGCTGCCTCGAGAGGCCGCTCCGACCCCCGCCCTGCCGGCCGCGGCGGGAGGTAGGGCAGTGTTATCTCAAAACGGCTGCCCGCCCCCAGCTCGCTATCCACGCGGATCTCTCCACCGTGGGCCACCACTAGCTCGCGCGCAATTGTCAGCCCCAGACCGCTCCCGCCGGCCCGTCGAGATCTCGCCCGGTCCGCGCGGTAGAAGCGTTCAAAGATATGCTGCCGATCTTCTTCGCTCATCCCAACGCCGGAATCGGTGACCACCACGTGTCCCACCGCGCCGTCACCCCAGACCAGCACGCGCACGGAGCCGCCCGCCGGCGTGTAGGCCAGGGCATTCCGGATGATGTTGGCGACCACCTGACGGATCCGTCCCGCGTCAGCCACGAGTGACCTCGGCAGCGGCCTTCGATCGATGGTCAAGCTCACCTGGCTCGCGATCGCGCGCGGCCGGAACGCCTGCACCTCCCACGCCACCACTTCAGCCAGGTCTATCTCCTCGAGGTGCAGCGGGAGCTGGCGAGCCTCCGCCAGCGAGAGCTCCTGCAGGTCATCGATGAGCCGCGTCAACTGCATCATCTCGCGGTGAATCGTCGCCAGCGTATCGGCGTCTGCCTGGACCACGCCGTCCTGGATCGCCTCCACGTAGCCCCGGATGCTGGACAGCGGCGTGCGTAGCTCATGCGCGATATCGCTGACCATCGACTTCCGCAGGGTCTCTACCCGCGCCAGCGACAGTGCCAGCGCGTTGAACGCGTCCGCCAGCGCTCCCACCTCCCCACCCACGGAGGTCACGATTCGCTGGTCTAGCTGCCCTCGCTCCATGCGGCGCGCGGCGCGGGTCAGAGCCTCGATGGGGCCAGCGAGCCACCGCGCCAGCCCCAGGCTGAGGGCGACAGCCGCGAGCAGTCCAATGCCCACCGCCCACGCCAGATACCCCTTGAGCGCATCCAGGAAGATCTGCCCGCGCGCGTCGACGGGCCGCTCGCCGTCCAGCGTGGGGCTGATGTACAGCGTGCCCACGGCCAGCTCATCCCCGCGAATGGTGACGCGGCGTCCTCGCCACTGCTCCTGTTCGCGCTCTCCCACCAGCACGCCCTGGGAGTCCGCCACAACGCGCCCCTGTGCGTCCGCGAGGACCAGCCGCTCACCCATGAGCTCTGCCACTGACTGGAGGTTGCTGTCAACCCCGGACCAATCTCGGCGGCGGGCGTGATAGCGGGTGAGGATGTTCTCCGCGCGCTGCAGCCTCGCCGAGGCCTGATCGTCCACGTAGTCGCGGAAGCTCGCGGTAAGCGCCTGATTCACCAGCAACACCACGGCGGCCAGCGTCACCGCCAGCACGGCCAGCGTTCCCGCCAGCAGGCGGACCCAGAGGCTACCGGTGGGTCTGAGGCGCTTCAGCGTCGATCTTGTAGCCAAGGCCGTACACCGTCTTGATCAGGCGCGCTCCGCCTGCCTCCAGCTTCCGCCGAAGACTCGTGATGTGGACGTCCACGTTGCGCTCAAAGCCCTCGAAGTCATACCCAAACGCCTGCTGGATCAGCTCTGAACGCGAGAAGACCTGCCCGGGGGAAGCCGCGAGCGTTCGGATGATGTTGAACTCCGTGGGCGTGAGACGAACCGGCTTGCCGTTCACCTCCGCCTGAAACCGGCTCAGGTACAGCGTAAGTGATCCAAAACGCAGCTCGTCCGGCCCCAGCTCGTCCGGTCCCTGGACCCGGCGCAGCACAGCTCGCATACGCGCCAGGAGCTCACGCGGACTGAATGGCTTGGTCACGTAGTCATCCGCGCCCACGTCCAGGCCCGTCAACTTGTCCGTTTCCGTGGTCCGGGCCGTCAGCATGACTACAGGCACGTTGGATTCTCGCCGCAGTCGGCGGCACACCTCGAGACCGTCAGTACCCGGCAGCATCAGATCCAGCACGACGATATCCGGCTTTAGCACTCTGGCCTGGGCGAGTGCGTCCAATCCATCGCCGGTGACGGTCACGTCGTACCCCTCCCGCTCCAGGTACATCCTGACGAGCTGGACGATGTTCTCGTCGTCGTCTACCAGCAGTACGCGACGCGCCACCACCGAGGTCACCATCCCACTGTCTATGAGGCGCTGCCTACAGTGTACGTCTGGTGCAATCCCGCGAGGAGCGGATTTCGGCCCAGCCGGCGCGCGGCCGTCCCGACGCTACTGAAGCGCGAACCAGATGCCGCGCTCACCCAGCAACGAAAACGGCCAGACCATCACAGCCGGGCGATCCGTGGTCAGCTCGAAGAAGTTCCAACCGTGCACGTAGGCGCCAGGGTACACGTCCTGTCTGGTTCGGCGCTCATTCCCAGCGAATAGCAGCGGCGAGCCGTCGCGCAACACTTCGTCAGTCGCCACGGCGTGGAAGTCCGTCTCCTGGATGGTATACGCCTGGTCGCGCGGGCCATCGATGTACTTGATGTCCACGTAAACGGCAACGTATCGGCCGTTCTCACGCGGGGGCTTGTTGAACCGGTTCATGCCCTGCACCATCGCCTGGGCATCCTGCACCACGTCCGTGATGGTCACGTCGAACTTGCTCACCAGTCCCGCCCGGTCAATGGTGCAGGAGCAGGTCCAGCCTAGTGGGATCGGCTTGTCCCGTGACAGTCCCATCTCCGCGCTGGGCACAACAACGCGCTTAGGACCTGACGCCGCGCCGGGGGCAGGCGCAAGCTGGCCCAGGGCCAGGGCTGGGCCTTCGGGAATCGCGCCGAGCTCGGCATAGGACATCTGGGCCGGCGTGACTCGATGGCGCGTGCCATCCGTGATGACGAAGAGCACGCCGTCCGGCGCCTGCACCAGGCGCGCACTGTCCAACCGCTGCGCCAGCGCTGGAGCGGCCACGAGAACCGCCACGAGGCTCGCGAACAACACGTATCCGGTCCGTCGTCTCATGTGCGTCCAGTGTCTCCTACGTCAAGCTGCGGCGTGCGGCAAGCTTACCACGAACCAGTCAGGCGCCAGGGCGGCGGCCTGCGGACTAGCCGGTCCTCGGCACTTGCAGCGGCTCCGTAGGCGAGAGGCTGAGCCGCAGCGTCGCGAGAATGTCGGCAGGGTCGAACGGCTTGCCCAGGATCGGCAGGGGGCCGTCGCCGGATCCCCGCGATCTGACCACGTCCTCCGGATACGCGCTCAGAAACACGATCACCAGTTGATCATCGCGCTCGCGGATCCGGCTTGCCACCTCTGCCCCGCCCAGGCCCGGCATGCGGAAATCCAGGAACACGTGGGTGAACGATTGTTGGTCAATCAACTCCAGCGCAGACTCACCATCCGCGGCCTCGGCTGCGGAGAATCCGTACATCCGGAGCGTTGCCACCAGGAGTGCGCGCTGGCTGGCGTCGTCATCCACCACCAGCACGTTCACGTCCTCGGGCACCAGCGAACCGATCTCACGTTCGCCAAGATCCACCAGCGGAGTCTCGGCCGGCGCGCCCGCTCCCGCCCGGATCGCCCTGATCAGCCCGAGCGCACGCCGGATCTGCTCCGCCCGAAACGGCTTCGGGATGACGGTGATGGGAAACACATCGGTGCCGTAAAGCTGCGATATCTGGTCCTCAAAACCACTCACCACCACGAACACCACGTCTGGGTAGCGCGGCCGAGCCTGCCGCAGCAGTCCTATGCCGTCCAGCCGCGGCATCCGCAGGTCGGTGAAGACGAGCGCTACCCGTTCCCGCTGCAGGATCTCCAGCGCCTCCTCTCCGTCACCGGCCTCCAGCACGCGGTAGCCAGCGAACGCCGCATGCTCCAGCAGGATCGCCCGGAGGCGGGCGTCATCGTCAACGACGAGCACCGTGTCCGCGGGCGGCGTCGGCGCCACGAGCGGCCCTGAGCCTCGCTCGCTCACCAGATACCCGGAGCGGCGGAGCAGCTCGATCGCATGCCGCACCGCCAGAGGCTGCGTGTGCAGCTCCGCGGCCAGCGCGGACTGCGGCGGGAGGCGCGAGCCGGGCGCCAGCTCTCCCCGGTCTATCCGCGCACGGAGCTCCGCGTAGACACGCTGGTATGGTCGCGGGGACATGGGTTGATCGACCACGAATCCCCCTCCGCGTACACGTGAACATGCTAGTTCATGCGTCGCGGAGGGGGCAACCGTCGAGCTAGCGCAAGACGGCCAGCCGCCTAGACGCGCACGAACTTCTGGATGCTGTGGCAGCTTTCGTGGTACTTGCCCAGCGATGTCAGCGCAGTCTGGGTGACCTCTCCCACGTAGATGTCGCCGTGGCGGTCCACCCACAGGCCGTGCGGAGAGGCAAAGCTACCCGGTGCGCAGGGGTCCGGCCCGCCCCACTGGCTGAGTACGTTTCCGTCCAGATCGCGCACGGTCATGGATGGGTGCCGTGTCTCCGTCCAGGTGCGCCCGTTCAGCCGCGTCATGCCCTTGGTCCAGTGCATCTGGCCAACGTACACGGCATTGTCCGCATCGATGTACAGGTCGCCCGGCCGCTGCACGTTTGTCCACTCGCTCAAGTACTTGCCGGCGGCGTCGAAGATCTGGACGCGGTCATTCTCGCGGTCACAGACGAACACGCGGCCGTCGGTATGGGCCCACACGCTGTGCGGCAGACTGAACTCGCCGTGACGGTCGCCCGGCTCGCCCCAGGAGTTGATCAGGGTGCCGTCCGCCGTGAAGCGGTGGACGCGCGCGTTGCCGTATCCGTCGGATACATACAGGTCACCGTTGTTGCCAATAGAGAGGCGGGTCGGCCGATTGAACGGTCCGCCTCCGCGGGTGATGGTGGTCAGGTTGTCCGGCGCGGAGGCCACGTACCCCGTGTCAGCCGGCTTTCCCACCGTGCCCAGCGTCATGAGGAGTCTGCCGTCCAGCGTGCACTTGCGTACGGAGTGGTCCGTGTCGTCCGCGAGATACACGATGTCGTTGACGATGGTGATCCCGTGCGGGCGGGGAAACAGCCCCTCTCCCCACGAGCCCAGGAACTTCCCATCTCGCTCGTAGACGATGACCGGGTGTTCGCTCCGGTTGAACACGTACACCCGATCCTGGGAGTCGGTCGCCACGCCCGCGACGTCGCCGTGGCGCCACCCCTTCGGAAGCTGTTCCCACTCCGCGTGCACTTCGTAGCGGAACTTGCCTTCACCCACGATCATTGTTGAGTCTCCCTCCCGGCCCCCACGCTTAGATCCTGACGAATTTCTGCAACGCATGCGCCCCGGGGAACCACTGGTTGGTCCGGGTGAGCGCGGTGTGCGTCACCTCAGCCACGTAGATGTCCCCCCGGCCGTCCACCCAGATCCCATGCGGGGCCGCAAACTGGCCCGGCGCGGTGGGCTCTGCTCCTCCCCACTTCGTCAGCAGGCTCCCGCTGGTGTCCCGGACGCTCAGCTCTGGATTCAGGGTCTGGTGGAGGGGCTTGCCATGCATGCTGTGTCCGCCCGCGGCGTGGCTACCCTCGAGCACGTACAAAACGTCGTTGCGGTCAATGTACAGATCCATCGGCCGGTGGACCACGTTCTCCCACATGCTCTGGTACTCCCCGTTTGGGCCAAAGAACTGGATCCGGTCGTTCTCGCGGTCGCACACCCAGATCCGGCCGTCCGAATGTGCAAGCACGCTGTGCGGCAGGTTGAATTGGCCAGGCCCCTCGCCCGGCTCTCCCCAGGACGTCACCAGTTTGCCGTCCGCCGTGAAGCGGTGGACGCGGGCATTGCCGTAGCCATCCGAGACGTAGAGGTCTCCGTTGGGCCCGATGGAGAGCTTCGTCGGGCGGTTGAACGGCGCGGCACCTCGCTTGATGGTGCTGAGGTTGAACTGCGCGCTGGCGTCGTAGCCGGTGTCTGATGGCTGGTCCACGGTGCCCAGCGTCATCAGGATCTTCCCATCCAGTGTGCACTTGCGGACGGTGTGGTCAGTGTCGTCAGCCAGGTAGGCAATGTCGTTTACGATGGTGATCCCGTGTGGGCGCGTGTAGATGCCCTCACCCCAGGACCCCAGGAACTTCCCCTCGCGGTCATACACGATGACCGGGTGCTCGCTGCGGTTGAACACGTAGACGTTGTCCCGCGAGTCCGTGGCCACACCGGCCACGTCACCGCGATACCAGCCCTTCGGAAGCTGCTCCCAGTTCTCGGCAAGCTGATACTTGAACTTGCCATCACCAACGATCATCTTCGATCCCCTCTCGTGAAGCCCCCGGTCCTGGCCACGTCCGCGCGGGTCGGTGGCCGGAGCACGCCAAGCATAGCGTGCGCGCCTGTCTGGGTGTCTTCCGTCAGCGCCCGTTGACGCGATGCCAGGCGCCAACCTATCCTCACGTCCGCTGGCCAGTCCGGCCACGGGGTGGGTGTGACCAATGTCCACGGCTACAGAGCTGTGCTTGCTTCCGGCTGCCACGCTCGCGGGGCTGATCCGCGAGCGCCAGATCTCCCCCGTAGACGCGGTCGGGGCCGTGCTCTCGCGAATCGAGGAGGTCAACCCGCGGCTGAACGCATTCGTCAACGTGCTCGGGGAAGAGGCCCTCGCGTCCGCTCGCCAGGCGGAGCAAGCTCTGAAGGACCGGGAGCCCGTTGGTGCGCTGCACGGCGTGCCGGTGTCCGTCAAGGACAACGTCTGGATGGCCGGCATCCCCTGCACGTCGGGATCGCGGCTCATGAGGGACTTCGTGCCCGCGGAGGACGCTCCGACGGTCGCCCGCTTGAAGGCCGCGGGCGCCATCATCGTGGGCCGCACCAACACACCCGAGTTCGCGTGGCGGGGCTCCTGTGACAACCCGCTCTTCGGGGAGACCCACAATCCGTGGGATCTCACCCGTACGCCCGGCGGCTCGAGTGGCGGGGCCGGAGCGGCCGTAGCGGCAGGGCTGGCCCCTTTGGCCGTGGGCACAGACGGCGCCGGCTCCATCCGCATCCCCAGCAGCTTCTGCGGGATCTTTGGGCTCAAGCCCTCGCTCGGCCGCGTACCTTTCTACCCCTCCGCCGGGGCGTCCGAGCTCACCGCCCACATCGGCCCCATGACGCGCACCGTGCGCGACGCGGCCACCATGCTGGACGTGATCGCCGGTCCAGATGAGCGCGATCGATTCTCGCTCCCTCGACCCCACGGCGGCTTCCTGGAGAAGCTAGACGAAGGTGTGAAGGGCTGGCGTATCGCCTGGAGCCCGGACCTTGGCCACATCCCGGTGGAGCCGGAAGTGCGCCAGATATGCGCGGCCGCGGTGCGCGCATTCGAAGACCTGGGCGCCATTGTCGAAGCGCCGGATCTAGGCCTCCCCGATCCGTCTGAGATGCTGCGGGTCCTGTACGCGGGCATCCAGGCCTCCTCACACGGGCTTCGGCCCCAGAGCGAACTAGACCAGATGGACCCGGAGCTGGTGAAGCTCATCCAGTACGGAAAGAGCCTGTCCATCGTGGAGTTTGGGCGCGTCTCCGTCCACCGCGCAGCATACTGGGACCGCGTTCGGCGGCTCCACGAGACCTACGATCTTCTGGTCACGCCATCCATGGCTGTGCCCGCGTTTGAGCTTGGCCGCGTAAACCCACCCCACGTGGACGGGAAGCAGGTGGTGCACCTGGGGTGGACACTGGCCTATCCGTTCAACTACACCGGTCAACCAGCGGCGAACGTGCCCTGCGGCTTCACGGCCGGTGGGCTACCCGTGGGGCTCCAGATCGTGGGGCGACGGCATGCCGACGCCGCCGTGCTCCGCGCCTCGGCGGCGTTCGAATCCGCCCGCCCATGGGCCCGCCGCTGGCCCAACCTCTGAAATCAGGCACATGGTGAGGTGATCCGAGATGTCCGACCAACCGCTCCATCCCGTCGGCTCCCAGCTCCTCTACGAGGATGACAAAGTCCGCGTGTGGGCGCTTGAGGTTGCGCCCGGCGAGACGTTCCCCCGCCACCTGCACGACCACGACTACGTAACCATCTCCCTGGCGGAGGGCGAGACGGAGGCCCACGAAGCAGACGGCTCTATCAGGCGCAACCGCCGCGTGCCCGGCGATATCCAGCTCACGCGCGTGGGTAGCGGCCAGACACACGAACTGAAGAACGTGGGAACCACCGTCTATCGCAACCGGATCATTGAGTTCAAGGAGCGGATTAGCGCCTCGGACGTTCCGCCCGTGAACGTCAACATCCTGGAGGCCCGGTAACCGGGCCCGCCCGCAGCTAGATCGAGTCTTTCACTGAGGTGACGTGGTGTCCGCAGCGGTTGATGGCGCCGGCCTGACCATATTCGTAGGCCCACGCGGGGGTGAGCTCACAGCCGAGCAGCGCGCGCAGATCAACGCCGCCGCGGGCCCCGCCAGCGTCCGTCACTTCGAGAGCCGCGCGGACCTCGAGCGTGAGATCGAGCAGGCGGACATCGTGGTGGGCTCCCTCTCCGCGGAGGGTTTGGCCAGGGCGGTTCGCCTCAAGTGGGTGCAGAGCTGGGCGGCCGGCACAAACGAAATCCTCTTTCCGGAGATGGTCGAGAGCCCGGTGGCGGTCACCTCCTGCGCCGGCAATGGCGGCATCCCGCTGGCCGAGCACGCCGTCATGCTGATGCTGATGTTGAACCGTAACGCCACCCGCTGGCTCCAGAATCAAGCCGAGCAGCGGTGGGAGCGCTGGGTCCATCCAGAGCTGAACGGCTTGACCTGCGGAATCATAGGCCTGGGGCACTCGGGCAAGGACCTGGCCTTGAAGGCCGGGGCGTTTCACATGCGGGTGCTCGGCATGCGCCGCAACGCCCAGCCAACCGAGCACGTAGACCAGGTGTTCCCGCGCGAGCAGCTGCACGATCTACTCTCGCAGTCGGACTTCGTCGTGATGACGGCGCCGAGAACACCGGAGACCATCGGGATGCTGGGGGAGGCCGAGTTCCGCGCTATGAAACCCAGCGCCCACTACATCTGCTTCTCGCGCGGCGGCATCGCCGATGACGCCGCGCTGCTGCGGGCGCTGCGCGAGGGCTGGATCGCCGGGGCCGGGCTGGACGCACACAGCGAAGAGCCCCTGCCAGCGGACAGCCCCTTCTGGACTGCGCCAAACACCATCATCACGCCGCACAACGGCGCCACCACGCCTGGCACCGTCCAGCGTGGTGTGGACATCTTCATCGACAACCTGCGGCGCTTTTTCAGGGGCGAGGCCCTGCACAACATCGTAGACAAACGGGCCGGGTACTAGCGCCCGCTGGCAGGCTTCGGGGCTGAGGCTCTACGTCTGCTTACGCAGGCGCGGATCCAGCAGGTCCCGCAGGCCATCTCCCAGAAAGTTCACGCCCAACACGGTGACGGTGATCGCCAGACCGGGGAGCGTGGCGATCCACGGCGCAACCGTGAGGTAGTTCCGCCCCTCAGCCAGCATCCGACCCCACGTAGGCGTGGGCGGCGGCACACCCAGCCCCAGGAAGCTGAGCGCGGATTCCATGAGAATCACGCGCGCAAGCTCCAGCGTCCAGATCACCACAACCGGTGCGAACAGATTGGGCAGGATGTGGCGCACCATCACGCGCCCGTGCCCGGCGCCCAACGCGCGAGCGGCCTGCACGAACTCGCGCTCGCGTAATGACAGCGTGATGCCCCGCACCACGCGGGCGTAGATCATCCACGTCGTGAGCGCCATGACAAGCACCAGATTGCGCAGGCTGGGACCCAATACGGCCGCGATCGCAATGGCCAGCAGAATCAGCGGGAAGGCCAGGTTGAGGTCTACGATGCGCATCACCACGGCATCGACCTTCCCGCGGAAGTAGCCGGCCAGCACGCCCGCCGTCACGCCGACCACGGCACCCAGCAAGGCGGCGCCCGTCCCAATGGCCAGCGAGATCTGCGCGCCGTACACGATTCGCGACCAGATATCGCGGCCGAAGTGGTCAGTGCCCAGCAGGTTCTCCCACTCTCCGTCCGTCATCCAGATCGGCGGCCGCTGCGCCTTGATGAGGCTCTGCTCAATGGGATTCGCGCTGGCGATGATCGGTGCCAGTGCGGCCACCACGATCACCAGCAGGATGATCGCCGCGCCCACCGTGGCCAGCGGGCTCCGCCGCACCGCTCGGGAGATCCAGCCGGCCCGGCCGTTCCAGCCCACGGAGGGGACGGTACGACCGGCCTCAGCGAAGGTGACGCTCACGCGCGCACTCGGATCCGCGGGTCGAGCGCCGCGTACAGCAGGTCCACCGCGAAGTTGATGAGCACCACGGCCGTGGAGAGGATGAGCACGGACGCCTGCACTACCGGATAGTCGCGATTGGTGATGGCCTGGATGGTGAACAGACCCACCCCCGGCCAGGTAAACACCGTCTCGATCACCACCGCGCCGCCGAGGATGAAGCCAAACTGGAGGCCCACCACGGTGACCAGCGGGATGAGGGCGTTACGAAGGGCGTGGAACGCCACCACCGCTGCCTCGCGCAGGCCTTTGGCCCGTGCCGTGCGGACGTAGTCCTCCGAGAGGACCTCTAGCATCGTGGAGCGCGTCAACCGCGTGAGGAGCGCCATCAGGTTGATGGCGATGGCGGAGGCCGGCAGCACCACGCTCAGCCACTCTTCGCGACCGGAGGTGGGCAGCACCTGCAGCGTCACCGCAAACGTGAGGATCATCATCACAGCCAGCCAGAAGTTGGGTACCGCCTGGCCCACCAGCGCAATGGCCATGGCCAGCAGATCCAGCGGACCGCCGCGGTGCGTGGCGGCGAGCACGCCCAGCGGCACGGCCGCCGCGAGCGCCATGACCATCGCGGTGACCGTAAGCTGCAGGGTCGCTGGGAGCCGATCCACGATCAAGGGCAGCGCCGGCTCGCCATGCACCAGCGACTTGCCCAGGTCCCCCTGCCAGGCGCGCGACAGGAACCGACCGTACTGCACCAGGATCGGGTCGTCAAATCCCCAGTCCGCACGGAACGCCGCGATCTGCTCCCGCGTTGCGTTCGGCGGCAGCATCAGCACGGCCGGGTCCCCGCTGAGAAACGTCAGGAAGAACGTGACGCACGAGACGCCCAGGATGACGAGCAGCGAGGACAGCGCCCGCTGCAGGACGTACGCGGTCATGCCGCGGCGCGGCCCCGGGCCACCGTGGGCCCGGGGCCAGTAGGCTCTGTCACGTTACGCTGGCTGGAGCGCGTACAGCCACTGCGTCTCGTCCGCCCGCGGCTCGTACAGCACCTTTTTGTTCATGGCGAACACGGCGTCATTCTGGAACAGGAAGATGAAGCCGGCGTCGTCCTTGAGCTTCTTCTGGATGTCGCTGTAGATCTTCTTTCGCTCGTTGTCGTCGAACGTGGCCTCGGCCTTGTCGCACAGCGCGTAGATCTCGTCGTTGCGGTAGTGGAGACCCAGGTTCTTCTGCATCATCCACTTGATCTGCCACGCTGGCTCAAAGTACACGTTGCCAATGCTGTAGATGTGCAGCGGCGAGACCTGATTGGCCACACGCCTCGGGCCAAAGGCGCCGAACTCGAACATGTTCAGCTTAACGTTTACGCCCACCTTGCGCAGGTACTCCGCCACGGCCTCAGCGGCTTTGGAATGGTCGGCGATGCTCCCGGTGAAGGCGTCGAACTCCGTCTCAAACCCGTTGGGATAGCCTGCCTCAGCCAGCAGCGACTTGGCCTTCGCCGGATCGTACGGATACGGCTGGACGCTGGCATCGTAGCCCAGGGCAGCGGCCGGCACGGCCGTAGCCAGCCGCTTTGCGTAGCCGCGGTACAGCGTCTTGATGATGGCGTCCACGTCCACGGCGTGGTTGAGCGCCTGGCGAACTTTCACGTCGTCGAACGGCTTGTTCCGCGGGTCAATCCCGATGAAGAACACGCGCGGCGTGTTGACCGTCTTGACCACCAGGTTCTGGTTCGCCTTGAGCTCCTCGATCCGCTCGTAGGGAACGTTGCTGATGATGTCTACCTCGCCGGCCTGGAGCGCGGCGATGCGCGCGGCATCCTCCAGAATCGGGCGGATGGTCAGCTTCTTCACGGCCGCCGCCCCGCGCCAGTAGCCATCGTAGGCCTCCAGCACGAGCCGCTGATTCTTGGCCCATTCGGTCAGCTTGTAGGGGCCGGCGCCGTTGGGCTTGGTCCCCAGTGCGTCCTTGTCCGTAGCCTGGGTGTGCTTCGGCGAGAGCATGCCGCCGTACAGCTCGCTGAAGCGGCTCGGCAGCATGACGTCCGGCTGCTTGGTCTTGATGGTGACGGTGGTGGCGTCTTTCACCTCGACGCCGGCGATGCCCCCCATTTCCGAGCTGATGGTGGACTTCAGGTCCGGGTTGATCACGCGCTCCACGGTGAACTTGACGGACTCGGCGTTGAACTCGTCACCGTTGTGGAACTTCACCCCTGAGCGGAGCTTGAAATCCCAGCCAAGCTTGTCGTCCCGCACCTTCCACTCGGTGGCCAGGGCCGGGATCACGCCCGCCTTCTCGTCACGAGCGGTGAGACCGTCGAACACGTTGGCGATGAAGATCTGGGTATTCCGTCCCACCGTCAGGTGAGGATCGAACGTGTTGGGCTCTGAAGCCAGCGCGATCTTCACCTCAGCCATCGTCTTCCCGGCCGCTGGAGCGGCTGCTGGCTTGGCGGCCTCCGCCGGTTTGGCCGCCTCCGCGGGCTTCGCCGGAGCAGCGGGCGCGCTCGTCGGCGCGGCAGGCGCCGCCGGCTTAGCCTCGGCCGGCTTCTGCTCCGCGGCCGGCTTGGCCGCCGGCGTCGAGGGCGAACACGCCGCGAGCAGAGCGGCCGACCCACCCAGTCCCAGCAACCGCAATGCACCGCGACGGCTCATCAGACCATCGCGGCCCTGTCCTTGAAACTCCACCCCACACCTCCAGGTTCCTGGCCAGATTCTCTGCGGACGACCCAGGCCAACCCCTGGCTCATGGGTCGTCCAGGTCTAATACGAAGGGGTTGGTGCTCCCTTCAGCTCCACGATCACGTTTCTGAATGGGACCTTCCCAGAGTTCTTGAGCGAATGCTCCTGCGTACCCTGGTGCCAACGCATGAGCTGTCCCGGTGCCACGCTGATCTGGTCCACGGTACCGTCGCCGTTCGGCCGATCCACCATGTCGCCCTCCACCACCACCGTGGTGTAGTCCAACAGGTGCGTGTGCGTGCCCGCCACCTCACCTGGCTGCAGCACGATCCGCCAGATCCGGATGGCGTCATCCTCATACACCAGATCCGTACCGATCGGGTTGGCGGCGATCTCATCGGGGGTCAACATGCCAGGACCTCCAGGATTCGCGGGATCGGCGCCTGCGCTCGATACTCGGGCACCGAGGCGACGCAACGTTGGCTTCTCAACGCTGCAAGCATAGCCACGACGCGGGGTATTTTCAATGCAATAGCCGACCTGGCCGTCGCCTATCAGCCCGCAAGGTGACTCCGTGACGCCTGCTCGCGAACGGTGGCGTGAGCTAGAGTAGCCCGCCAGAGGTTGCCAGCCATGTCTGAACTACCGAGCACCCTGATTGGCTCCGCGGTCCGCCCTGCCGAACACAAGCGGCTCCTGTTGGGCCGCGGGGCGTACATCGCGGACCTGCACACCCGCGGCACGCTCTACGCGGCGTTCGTTCGCAGCCCCCACGCGCACGCCGGTATCAAGAGCATCGACGCGTCGCGGGCCCTCGCTCTGCCGGGCGTGGCGCGGGTCCTCGTTGGCCGAGACCTGGCGGATGCCACGCTGCCACTGCGGATGGCACCCGCCATCGAGGGCGTGGTGCCCACGGAGATGGCCACCATGCCCGTGGACAAGGTCCGGTTCGTCGGCGACATCGTCGCCTGCGTGCTGGCCGAGGATCCGTACGTGGCACGCGACGCCCGGGACGCCGTGCAGGTGGACTACGCGCCCATCGCGGCGGTGATCGACCCGAGCACGGCCAGTGCGTCCGGCAACCCGCTGGTAGACCCGGCCGTACCGGACAACCGCGCCTACTACGGAGCCTTCGAGTTCGGCGATCCAGACGGTGCTTTCCGCGCCGCCCACCGGGTAGTCACCACATCATTCAGCCAGGGCCGTCAGACACATGCGCCAATCGAGACGCGCGGCTGCGTTGCCTCGTGGGATCCAGGAGAGGAGACGCTGACCTTCTGGGCCAGCACCCAGATTCCACATCCGCTCCGATCGGCCTTGGCAGCGCGCCTACGGCTGCCCGAGAGCAAAGTCCGAGTTATTACGCCAGACGTTGGCGGTGGGTTTGGCCAGAAGATCCCGCTGTACCGCGAGGACCTGACAGTGGCCGCCGCGTCCCGCCTGCTGGAGCGGCCCGTCACCTGGATCGAGGAGCGGCAGGAAAACCTGTCCGCCTCCTGCCACGCGCGGGAGGACCGCGTGGACGTGGAGATCGCGGTGGCCGCGGATGGCGAGATCCTGGCCGTCCGCGCCCACATCCTGACCGACTTCGGCGCCTACTGCTACTTCCCGCCCAACTACATGGCTAAGGTCATCGGGCTGCTGATCCCGGGGCCGTACCGCTACCGGCACTACGCGTTCGACATCACAACCGTCCTCACCAACAAGGCGCCGTCTGGCCCGTACCGCGCGCCCATGGTGATCTGCGCCTGGGTGACGGAGGGCATCGTGGACGCCGTCGCGCGCGACCTCCGACTGGATCCCGTGGAAGTGCGGCGGAGAAACATGATCCAGCCGGCGGATCTGCCCCACACCACGGTCACGGGCTTCCGCTACGCATCCGTCTACCCGCGCGCGACGCTGGAGGAGGCGCTCATCGCCGCGGACTATCAGGCCGCTCAGGAGCGCCGAGAGGCGGCCCGCCGGGAGGGCCGGCTCGCCGGCATCGGGATCTGCACGTACGTTGAGCCCAACACGTACGGCTCTGAGTTCTATCGAACGTCCGGCATCCCCGGCTCCGGGCACGACACGGCCACCGTGCGAATCGAGCCCAGCGGGGCAGTCACCTGCCAGCTTGGCGTGGTGAGCCAGGGGCAGACCCACCGCACCACTGTTGCCCAGGTGCTGGCCAGCGAGCTCCAGGTGCCCATTGAGTCCGTCGCCGTGCACAGCGGAGACACGTCAGCGGCCGGCTACGGCATGGGCACGCGCGGGGCTCGCGGCGGAGTGGTCAGCGCCGGCGCCGCGCGGGGCGCCGCGCTGGTCCTCAAGGAGAAGTTGGTTCGCATCGCGGCCCACCTTCTGGAGGTGGGCGCGGAGGACATCGAGATGACTGAGGGCCGCCTGCACGTTCGGGGCACTCCGGATCGCGGCCTGGCGATGGCCCTGGTGGCTCAGAAAGCCTACCTGTTCCCCACGGAGCTTCCGCCGGGCATGGAGCCCGGTCTGGACGCAAGCTGCGCCTACGACCCGCCTCCGCTCACGTTCTCCAGCGGCACCCACGTCTGCGAAGTGGAGATAGACCGCGAGACCGGGCGCACGCACATTCGGCGGTACGTGGTGGTTGAGGACTGCGGAACCATGCTGAATCCGCGCGTGGTGAACGCCCAGGTACACGGCGCCACGGCCCAGGGCATCGCCGGGGTGCTGTACGAGCACGTGGCCTACGACGCGCACGGCCAGAACCTGAGCACCACCTTCCAGGACTACGCCATGCCGCACGCGGCCCAGCTACCGCCCATCGAGCTACACCACGTCCACTTCCCGGATCCCAACACGCCGTACGGCATGAAGGGCATGTCCGAGGGCGGCACCATGGGCGCCGTGGGAGGCGTAGCGAACGCCATCGCGGACGCGCTCGCACCGCTAGGTGTGGTCGCGGTGGAGCAGCCGTTCACGGCGAACAGGTTGCGTGAGCTGATTCGCGCGGCTGAGCCGCCGTCACGGCATGGCTGAGCTAACGCCGAAACAACACGATGTCACTACCCGGTTCCTGGTGCGCCAGGATCCGGCTGCCTGGGTGCAATGGCTCGGGCTCCCCGGGGGAGCGCCAACACAGGTGTTGGACTCAAACCTGTCTCTGATTCAGGCGGAGGTTGACAGTGCCATCAGAATCGATGCCGCGGTTCCATGGATTGCGCACCTCGAGTTCCAGACCGGACGAGACCGAGATCTGCCCGCCCGAGTCGACCTCTACAACTACTTGCTCGGCCATCGTCACGGACTCCCGGTGGTCAGCACGGTAGTCCTGCTGCGGCCGCAGGCCTTTGGCGCCGAGCTGAGTGGAGTGCTGGAGTCGTCGGCGCCGGACGGCGAGGTGATCCGACACTTCCGATACCGAGTGCTGCAAGCCTGGGCGTTGCCCGAGGGGGTATTCCTAGAAGGCGGACCCGCGATCCTACCGCTCGCCCCGATCCCCGCGATGTTCGCTCGCGGCTTGCGCGCCACCGAGCGCGCTGCCGGGGTCCGAATGGTGCTCCATGAGATGTCGAAGCGTGTGGTTGGACAACTCAGCCAAGCCGACGAGCGGGCGATGTGGACGGCCACTCAGGTAGTGCTGGGGCTAAGATATAGCCGTACCGAGGCGGCTCGGTTTTTCCCGGAGGTACGCGCGATGCGTGATTCATCGGTCTACCAGGCGATCGCGGAGGAGGAGCGTGTGGTGGGGCGGATGATCGAGGCGCGACAGATGCTGCTGGACCTCGGGTCGCAGCGATTCGGCAATCCCGACGCCGCGGTCTCAGCCCGGGTAGAGCAGATTCGCGATCTGTCCTCTCTCCAGCGCCGCTTGCACCGCGTGCTCCAGGCCACAAGCTGGGACGATCTGCTGCGCGACTAGCGCCGCCGCTGATCCCCAGACCTGCCCAGCACCCGCGCCGCGATCATGTTGCGGTGGATCTGCATGGTCCCGCCGTAGATCATCATCCCGCGGGCGCGGCGGTAGCGGTAATTGAGCGGCGATTCTTGCATGTAGCCGTAGCCCCCGTGGAGCTGGATGGCCGTATCCAGGATCTTGACCGCCGCCTCCGCCACGAACACCTTGGCCATGGAGACCTGGAGCGGATCAAGGTCCTTCTCCTCGTTCTCCTGGGCGGCCCGGTACACCACCGCGCGACACGCATTCAGGTTGATCGCCATGTCCGCCAGCATCCACTGGAGCCCCTGGAAGTCCGCTAGCTCGCGGCCGAACTGTCTGCGCACGTTCACATAGGCCACACAATCGTCCAGGGAAGCCTGGGCCATGCCCACCGCCTGGGCCATGCCGGACAGACGGTTCCGATTGTAGATGCGGATCAACCGGCCGAAGGCGTTGCCCGTCACCAGCACGTTCTCACGCGGCACCCGGCAGTTGTCAAAGGTGAGTTGCGCCTGGAGCTCGCCAGCCATGTTCACATCGTTGCGGAGGATCGAGAACCCCGGCGTGCCCTTCTCCAGCACCAGGGCCCCGATGCTCTTGCTGCTGGGGTCTGTGCCGAAGCGCGCGTACGTGATGAACACGTCCGCGTGGTGGCCGCCGCTGATGAAGATCTTGCCGCCATTCAGTACGTAATGATCGCCGTCCTCGGTGGCCGTGGTGGTCATCTCCGTGGCCGCGGATCCGGCCTCCGGCTCGGTCATGGCGATGGCGCAGCGGATCTTGCCCTCACAGATCGGCCGCAGCCAGCGCTCCTTCTGCGCGTGGGTACCCAACACCCAGAGGTGGCTGGCCGTGCCGGTGCCGTTGGTGTGCATCTCGCTAGCGCTGCGTGGGTCGAAGCGTGACATCTCCTCCACGGCCAGCAGCGCGTCGAAGAACGAGAGTCCCCCGCCGCCGTACTCGGTGGGCGCCGTCAGGCCCAGCAGTCCCTGGGCGCCAAGCTTTCGGTAGCGGCCGAAGTACTCGTCCTCCGTCTCTTCCTTGAAAGCCCCGGCAACAAGCTCGCCGCGCGCGAACTCCGCCACCATCTGCTTGATCGCGAGCTGCTGGTCGCTAAATGAGAAATCCACGGTGGTCCCCTCCGGGCGGGCTGCGCCGTCAGCGGCCCTTGAAGTCGGGTACGCGCTTCTCCACGAACGCGCGGGCACCCTCGCGATGGTCCTGCGTCTGGCGGATGAAGCCCATGTTGGACGAGACCATATCCAGACTGGCGCGCAGGTCCATCCGCTGCTGGGCATAGACCATGCGCTTGATGGTGCGGATGGCGACGGCCGGACCATAGGCCAGGCGCTGTGCCAGCACGTAGGTCTCGCGCATCAGATCCTCCGGTGCGAAGACCTTGTTTACCAGGCCGATCCGCTCAGCCTCCTGCGCGTCGACGAAGTCGCCCGTCCACAGCAGCTCCAGCGCGCGCGCCGTGCCCACCAGACGCGGCAAGAAATAGCTGCCCCCGTCGCCCGGGATCAGTCCCACCTTGATGTACCCCTCGGAAAAACGCGCGCCCTCCGCCGCGTAGCGGATGTCGCACATCAATGCCATGTCCAGCCCAGCGCCCACAGCGGCGCCGTTCATCGCCGCGATCACCGGCTTGTCGATGGTCTCCAGGGTCAGCGGGATGCGGTGGATGACCTCCAGCCACTGCTTGTGGTGGTATCCATCCGCCGTCTCCCGCGCCGCCATGTTGCCCACGTCGCCGCCTGAGCAGAACGCGCGACCCGCGCCCGTCAGGACGATCACGTTTACCTCGTCGTTGGTGCGCGCGTCCTGGAGCGCCTCAACCCAGCGATCCAGCATCTCCGCGTCAAACGCGTTGAGGCGCTCCGGACGGTTCAGCGTGATCGTGGCCACCCGATCCGCGATCTCGTAGAGCAACGTGCTCACTGGACAGCCTCCGCGCATTCGATGAAACGCCCGCCTGACGGACGCGACCTATGAGTCCGAGACGCCGACCTCGGTCGACGCTCGGCGGAGAATAGTAGCGCCGAAGCGGCGAGACTGCCCCAGTTATGGTTTCATACCCAACACGTGGCTTGATCACAGACCAGTGAAGGACAGCAGTACATGAAGGGCGTTGCCGCCGTTGCCCGGATCCTCAAGCGCGAGGGCGTGGAGTACCTCTTCTGCTACCCCAGCAACCCGCTCATAGAGGCCTGCGCCGTGGAGGGGATCCGTCCCATCCTGGCGCGCACGGAGCGAACCGCGCTGAGCATGGCGGACGGCTACACCCGAGTGCACAACGGCACGAAGCTAGGCGTCTGCGTGGTCCAGCGCGCCTCCGGCTCGGAGAACACGTTCGGCGGCGTGGCCCAGCTCTACTCCGATGCCACGCCCGTGTTGCTCCTCCCCGGCGGCAACCCGCGACGGCGGGCCGGCGTCCGCTACTCCTTCGACGCGCGGGATCACTACCGCAATACCACCAAATGGGTGGAGAGCGTGACCATGCCGGATCAGATTCCGGACCAGCTCCGCCGCGCGTTCAGCGCGCTACGCAACGGGCCCCGCGGGCCGGTGATGCTGGAGCTGCCGATGGACGTGGGCGCGGACGAGATTGACGACGCGCTGATGGACGGCTACCGGCCGCCCCGCGGCCACCGCACCATGGCCGCGCCGGAGGAGGTGGCCGCGGCCGCGCGGGCGCTGGTGGAGGCCGCGCGGCCGGTCCTGCTGGCCGGCCAGGGCGTGCTCTACGCCGAGGCCACGGCGGAGCTACGTGAGCTCTCGGAGCTGCTCCAGGCTCCCGTCATGACCACTATGAATGGCAAGAGCGCCTTCCCAGAGGACCACCCGCTGGCCCTGGGGGCCGCCGGCTCCTCCTGCACGGAGGCAGCCTACACCCTGCTGACGAAGGGGGACGTGCTCTTCGGCGTGGGCGCCAGCTTCTCCGCCAACACGTACTCCCACCTGATTCCTGCCGGCAAGCGGATGATCCAGCTCACGGTGGACGAGCGGCACCTGAACAACGACCAGCCGGTGGAGATCGGCCTGGTAGGAGACGCGGGCCTTGTCCTGCGCCAGGTGATCGAAGCCGTTCGCGGACTCTTGGGCGCTGGCGGGCGCGACGGCACGGCGATCCGGGCGGAGATCGCGGAGATTAAGCAACGCTGGCTGGCCCAGTGGATGCCCAGGCTCACCGACGACCAGGCGCCGATCAACCCGTACCGGGTGATCCACGAGATGAACCGGGTGTTCGACCGGCGTAACACCATCATCACCCACGACGCGGGCAACCCGCGCGACCAGATGGTGCCGTTCTACGAGGCGCTGGAGCCACGCGGCTACCTGGGTTGGGGTAAGAGCACCCACCTGGGCTGGGGCTATGGCCTGGCCATGGGCGCCAAGCTGGCCGCACCGGACAAGCTGGTGGTGAACTACATGGGGGACGCCGCGTTCGGCATGGTGGGCATGGAGGTCGAGAGCGCCGCGCGCGAGGGCATCGGCATTCTGACGGTGATCTCCAACAACCAGGGCATGGCCGGCTACGACCGCGGATATCCCAACGCCATGGAGCGATTCAAGTTCGGCACGCTGACTGGGCACTACGCGAAGCTGGCAGAAGCCCTGGGTGGCCACGGCGAGCGGGTGACCGAGCCATCCGAAGTGGCGCCCGCCCTCCAGCGCGGCATCGAGGCCACGAAGCGCGGCCAGCCAGCCGTGGTGGAGGTCATCACGCGCCAGGAGACCACCCTCTCTCGCTTTGGCCCGTGGAATGCGTAGGCCGGGCACCGTGGCATCAGATCTCCATCCACCACCCAACGAGATCGACTTCCCGCCGAGCACCCCAGACGGAGTGGCGATAGCCCCAGACCCCCGCCGCATCCTGAGGTCACGAAGGATCGAAAGCGGCCCTACAGCGATGCCCAACTAACACTGCGATGGGCCGCTCCGCCCGCGGAAATCGTCCGCCCTGCGTACCGACTTTGGCGCCAGGCGTGTGCGCCGATGGGCGCTTACCGTGTGGGTGAGGGGCTCGAACGGGATCCAGGGCCAGAAACGGATGTGCCAGCTACCCTGCCGTGCGGCCCGATCACGGACGACTGGACACTCTCCAGGAGCAACGGTGCGTCTGGGTGCCAAGTTCCGGCCCGCGGCCACGTGGCGACCTGGGGATGTTCGGCGGAACGCAAAGTTGAGGCGATGATCATGAACCACGACCAGTTCCGGTACCAGCCGGAGCGTTCTGTCGTCGTTTGTGACAGACGCGTGAGCGCCGTATGCCGCGAGGGCGCGCACACTTGCCAATCATCGTGGTCGCGCACCAGCGCGTGATTGACCTCGATCAGCCGAGACACCCGGATATCAGGGCGCCACGGGAGACCAGTGGATTGAATCGGGAAATTCTGGCCCAGGACAACGTGGATGGGCAAGCGCGATCCTAGGCGGCGTGGAGGGTGCGTTCCAGCTCGACGGCCTGCGCGATCGCGTCCTCCGTCGCGTCCGGGTACATCGATCGGATGGTCTCGATCGGGTAGCCCAATCGAGCCAGATCAAAGAGGAGGGCTGAGGTGATCATCGTTCCGGGCACGCGCGGCTCCCCGTGGAGTTTGCCGGGGACGATGCGAAGCAGTGGGCGCGGCTCCACCAGGTCGGGACCAGCGGCATAGGGCCGCACAAGATCAAGCATGGTCACGCTGGCACCCTGTCGGGTGGCATCCGCCCGCTCCGCGATATCCTCGCTTCGGAGGAAATAGAGCGCCCCGTCGCGTGACACCGCGACGACCTCCGCCAGACGATCTCGTGCGAAGCCATCGCGATCCAGCTCGGCGAGCATGCGGCGAACCTCGGACATCGAGACTCGAGTGAAGTGCTGACCACGGCGGACGGCGTGGATAGCGCGAACGGCTAGCAAATCACCCGACTCTGGTCGTGGGGCGGCCCCGCCGTAGTACGAGGTTCCGGAGATGTGGTGGATCGCTACCGCTACAATGGCCGGAGCGAGTGCGTCGGAGAGGAACCATGGTCACCGAGACCGCCAGTGTTCGCTACTTGGTCAGCGACGTGCCCGCCGCCGTCGACTTCTACACGCGGCACCTGGGGTTCACGGTGGAGTTGGATGCGTCGCCGGCGTTCGCGGCGGTGGTGCGCGGGCCGCTGCGCCTGCTGCTGAGCGGGGCGCGGAGCTCGGCGGGGCGACCGATGCCCGACGGCAGCGTCCCGGCGCCCGGCGGCTCCCAGATCCTCCTCGAAGACCCCTCGGGCAACCCCGTGGAGCCGTTCCAGCCGGGCTGATCTCCGGACCTTCGGGAGTGGCGCACCGTCCGGTCCGTGCCAATCATGCACGCGCCTGTAAACCCAGAATGGTCAACGTAGTCCGCCCCCATCACAACGTCTAGCGTGACCCATCCCCCAGCGCCGCGGCATAGCTACTAGTAGAGGTTCGGGCCGCCCGCTCGCGTAGACCCAGCTCCAGTCCCCCCGTTCACCACTTCTCGCACCGCGGCCAGCACTTTTGTCACCAAAAACGCTTCTGCCACCACCCGCGCCGCACCCGGGTTCGAAACTATCGCGCACCAATGCAATTCTCGCAGTCGCCAGACTCGTCCCATCCGCCCGCGGGGTTTTGGCGTTTTGGCACTTTTGTCACGCCACTGGCACACAAGAACAACACACATCAGCGCCGTGCGGCGCGATCCGCTAGACTGCTCTCGCTATGGCTCGGCGTGTCTTCCTGGGCATCGACTGCGGGACGCAGTCCACCAAGGCAGTGCTGGTGGACGCGGATTCGCTGGCCGTCGTTGCCGTGGGCCGCGGGGCGCACGACCTGATCGAGGCGGCGGATGGCACCCGCGAGCAGCAGCCGGCCTGGTGGATCGAGGCGCTCATCGCAGCAACGCGGGAGGCACTGGCCGCGGCCGGGCCCGTGGAGATCGCCGGCGTGGGCGTCTCAGGCCAGCAGCACGGTCTAGTCTGCCTGGACGCTACCCAGCAACCGATCCGCGCCGCCAAGCTCTGGAACGACACCACCACGGGGCCGGACTGCGCGTGGCTCACCCGCAAGCTGGGCGGTCTGGAGGCGGTGCTAGCCCTGACGGGCAACGCCTTCGTCCCCGGCTATACCGCGCCCAAGATCTCCTGGCTGCACCGCTCCGAGCCGGAGACCTACTCCGCCACGCGCCAGATGTGCCTGCCGCACGACTACATCAACCTCTGGCTCACCGGCGAGTACGCCACTGAGCCGGGCGACGCCTCCGGCACCGGCTACTTCGACATTCGCACGCTGTCCTACAGCCAGCAGGTGCTGGCGCTCCTGGACGGCGAGCGCGACTGGGCGGCCACCCTGCCGCCGGTGGTACCCTCGCTGAGCACCGTGGGGCGGCTTCGGCCGGCCGCGGCGGAGGCGCTGGGCATCGCGCCCGGAGCACCAGTCTCGGGCGGCGGCGGCGACAATGCCTGCGCGGCCATCGGCATCGGCGCCGTCTCGGAAGGGCCGGTGGTGGTGAGCCTGGGCACCAGCGGCACGGCGTTCACCTATCGAAACGCGCCGGCCGTTGATCCACTGGGCGAAGTGTGCGGCTTCTGCAGCTCCACCGGTGGCTGGCTGCCGCTGAGCTGCACGCTGAACTGCACCGGCGTCACCGAGTGGGTCCGGCGCCTGTTTGGCCTGGACCACGCGGGGATCGAGGCTGCGCTGGCCGCGACCCAGCCGGGCGCGGATGGCCTCTCATTCTTGCCCTACCTGGACGGAGAGCGCACACCGAATCTGCCGGACGCCGCCGGCCGCTTCCACGGCCTCCGGACCGGCCACGATCGCGACCAGATCGTCCGCGCCGTGCTGGAGGGCGTCAGCTTTGGCCTGGCGTACCAGCTCGAGGCGCTGCGGCGGACCGGAGTGGCGCCCACGCGGATCACGCTGGTGGGGGGTGGCGCCGCCTCAACCGCCTGGGGCCAGCTCCTGGCGGACGTGCTGCAACTACCGGTTGGCCGCCCAGAGATCACGGAGGCAGCCGCCTCCGGCGGCGCGCTACAGTCGCGTTGGGTGGTGGACGGCCAGGCGCCGCCGCAGCCCCTCCTATCTGCCACCTGGGAGCCGCGGTCGTCGACTCTGCTGGATGAAGCAGCGCAGCGCGTTGCGGCTATGCGCCAGCAGCTACATACCACCGCCGGCGCCTGACCCCTCCAGGCCATCAGGCGACATTCATTTCGCTACACTAGGCGCGTCTCTTTGGCGCTCTGCGCGAAGGCGCGGGTCCTCGGACGATGGGAGGTCTTGGGTGCGCGTATCTCGGAGCGCTGGCGTGAGTCGCCGCGCGTTCATCCTGCTCACGGGTGGGGCGGCCGGCCTGGGGCTGCTATCCGCCTGCTCGTCGCCAACGGCTCCGGCAGCCGGAGGAAGCTCCAGCGGGCCGGCTGCCCTTGCCACCAGCAAGCCCATCGCGCCCGTGGCGGCCACCGCCTCGCCCGCCGCCGCGGGGGCGCCGGTCGCGGCAGCCTCACCAGTCGCGGCCTCCGCCGCGCCCGCCGCGAAGCGCGGCGGCACGCTCACGCTGCTCCGCACGGCGGCGATCACGTCGTTCAACCCCACTCAGATCAATCCGGGCCACTACCCATTCCTGCGCGCGCTCTACAACACCCCGATCCGTTACGACCAGAACCTCAACCCGGTACCGGACCTGGCCGAGAAATTCGAGCTGGGTGGCGATGGGCTGTCGCTGAAAATCGAGCTCAAGAAGGGCGTCACGTTCCACTCTGGCCGTGAGCTCACCTCCGACGACGTGGTCTTCACCCTGGAGTGGTTCAAGGACCCGAAGAACAACTCGGCCATCCGCGCCGCCGTGGGGCTGGTGACCAAGGCCGAGACGCCAGACAAGTACACGGTAGTCCTGAGATTTGACCGGCCCAACCCCGGCGTGTACGACATGCTGGATCTGCTCTTCATCGTGGACAAGAACACGGTGGACAAGTACGCCAGCTCCGGCGGCGGCACCGGGCCGTTCAAGCTCGCAGAGTACCAGCCGGGCGAGCTCGCGCGCTTCACGCCGTACGAGGGCTATTTCGAGAAGGGCAAGCCGTACCTGGCCGAATACGTGGTGAAGCAGGTGGCGGACGCCCAGACGATGGCGCTCCAGCTCGAGAGCGGCTCGGCTGATGTGGTCTGGATTCCGAACTACAACGACCTGGTGCGGCTCTCCAAGGACCCCAAGTTCCAGGTCTCACCGGGTGCACCCGGCGCCTTCTACTGGGATATCGCGGTGAACACCTCGAAGCCGGATCTGGGCGACAAACGCGTGCGCCAAGCTATCAGCTACGCGGTAGATCGCGAGCGCTTCGCCCGCACCGCGATGGCCGGACTGGTGGAGCCCACGAGCCTGAACATGCCCAGGAGCTCCTGGGCCTACTTCCCGGAGCTGGAAGGCAAACACAAGCGGGACATGGCAAAGGCGAAGCAGCTCATGGCTGACGCCGGCAAGTCAGCCGGATTCGAGGTGGTCCTGCTGACCAGCGCCAAGCGCGCGGCTGGCATGCGCGAGCTAGCAGAGATCCTCCAGAGCGATCTGGCGGAGATCGGCATCAAGGCGAAGATCGAGGACGTGGAGCTGGCGCAGTACGAGGAGCGCCAGCAGAACTCCGTCTTCGATCTGAGCATCCACAGCTACGGCCGCGCAAACAAGGACCCAGGCACGCTATACACCGGCGCGGTCGCGTGGTTCGCAAAGGGTGGCTGGACCAAGATTGATGACGCGGACTACGCCGCGATGATCCAGAAGGCCGGCAGCCTGGTGGACCGAGAGCAGCGCAAGGCCGAGTATCGCAAGATCCAGGAGTACGTGCTGGACCAGAGCTTCACCATCCCCGTCTGCGAGCAACCACGGGCGTTCGCGTGGCGGGCCCACGTGAAGAACTTCGCGGTGACGCTGGACAACGTGCCTTACGTGTCAGAGATCTGGCTGGACAAATAGCGGCGAACAGCGCGGGGCCCGGCGCTCAGTCTGGGATCTGCTGCGCGCGGGCCTGCTGCAGCACCCGCCGGAGCACCTCTAACGGCTGTGCACCCTCCACGGCGTAGTTGCCGATCACGATGGTGGGCACCGCTCGGACCCCTAGCTGCTGGGAGACGGCCTCAAGCTGCAGTAGCTGCTCCCGCATCCGGTCCGACTCCAGGGCGTGGCGCAGGTCCGCCGCGTCCAGGCCCACGGAGCCGCCTACATCCACCAGCACGTCCACCTGGCCAATGTCGCGGTCCTCGCCGAAGTAGGCTTTGAACAGGGCCAGGCGGAACGGCTCAAACAGGCCGCGCTCGCGGGCGTACTCGGCGGCCTCGTGCGCCTTGCGGGAGCGCGGCTTCGAGGTGGGTGGGCGCATGTCCATGCCGTAACGCTCGGCCATCACACCCACGCCCGAAGCCCACTTCTGGCGCGACTGCTCCAGCGCGGAGCCACTCAAATCTGGAAGCGGGACCGGCTCCGGCCGTAGCTCGTAAGGCATCCAGTCAACGGCCAGCCCCTCTTCGGCTGCCAGCTTGGCCAAGGGACCCTCGGCCAGATAGCACCACGGTCAGACGAAATCAGAAAAAACTGTCACTCGATCTGACATGCCAGGCCTCCGAATCCCCACTGGTTGCGCTCATCGTACCCGATGTGTCTTCCGCAACGCGCCCTGGGCGTTGATAGACTTGACGGAGGTGGTCGCGGCAGTGCTCAGGAGGATCGCGAAGTGGTGACGGCAGTCAGATGGAGTGTGCTCCTGGGCGCGGCGCTGGGATTCGCCACGTTGCTCACGCCTCAGGATAGTCAGGCCGGGCCAGCCTACCGCGAGACCGTCCTCACAATTCGCGGCCGCGAGCAGACGCTGCGGCTACCACCCGGCTTCAAGATCAATGTGTACTCTCGGGACATCGAGGGGCTACGGTTCATGGCCTTCTCACCGGAGGGTGAGCTGTACGCCGCCATGATGGGCCCGGGCAAGATCATCCGCCTGCCTGACGCGGATGGCGATGGCGTGGCAGACCGCCAGCTTGTGGCGGCGGACTCCCTCAACAAACCCCACAGCATCGCGTTTGGCAATGGCGCCATGTACGTGGCGGAGATCGACCGGCTCTCGCGGCTCCAGGATCCCGGCCGTGATGGGTACTACGAGATCCGAGATGGGCTGGCTTCGCTCCCCCGCGGCGGAGCCCACGTGACCCGAACCGTGCAGATGGGTCCGGATGGACTCCTTTACGTGGCCACCGGCGCCTCCTGCAACGTCTGCATAGAGAAGGACGAGCGGCGGGCGGCCATCATCCAGTTCAGCCCGGACGGGAGCGGCGGGCGCGTGTTCGCCCGCGGACTCCGCAACGCGGTGGGGTTCGTGTTCCACCCAACCACGGGGGAGCTGTGGGCCACCAACAACGGGCGAGACAACCTCGGCGATGAGTATCCGCCCGATACCGTGAATCTGGTCGGCGATGGTGACGACTTTGGCTGGCCGCGCTGCATCAACGGCCGTGATCCGGATCCCGAATTTGGGTCACCCGGCGCCTGCGAGGGCGTGGCCGCGCCGGCTATCGAGTTTCAGCCCCACTCCGCGCCCCTGGGTCTTGCCTTCTACAACGGTGAGAGGTTCCCCCAGGAATACCGAGGCGATCTCTTCGTGGCCTACCACGGCTCGTGGAATCGCGCGGAGCGGACCGGCTACAAGGTCGTACGGATGCCCATGCGGGATGGGCGTCTGACAGGAGAGATCATCGACTTCGTCACGGGCTGGATAGATTCCAAGCCTGCCTGGGGGCGGCCCGTAGACATCCGGATATCGCCTAACGGCGATATGTACGTATCGGACGATCAAGACGGAGTCATCTACCGCATTTCATACGGGGACTGATCCGCACGCGTCTCCCCCGCCAGTTCTCCGGACTCCGGACGGGAGCACAATGCCTACCTCGGCTACTGCCATTGTCACAGCAGATCGCACCACCCCCCGCCTGCGCGTGGGACTCATTGGATGCGGCTTTATGGGCCGCACTCACGCGCAAGCCTATCGCTCATACCCACAGACTGACCTCGTGGCGGTGTGTGACGCGGACACCGCCCGCGCCGCGGATCTGGGTCGCGAGATGGGCGCCCAGAGCTACACGGCCTTCACGGACATGCTCGCCAACGAGCAGCTAGACCTGGTCAGCGTGGTGACCCCAGACACGCTGCACGCGGAGCCCACCATCGCGTCGCTGGACGCGGGTGCCCACGTGCTGGTGGAGAAGCCCATCGCGGTAGACCTCTCAGAGGCCCGCCAGATGGTCGCGGCGGCGGACCGGTTTGGCCGCAAGCTAGCCGTGAACTTCAACCGGCGATTCAGCCGTCCGTTTGCCCTGGCTCGCGAGTATCAGGCCACAGGACGGCTCGGTGACCCGGCGTACGTGCTGCTGCGGGTCTCGCTGGCCCCGGGTCGACCGTCCACCAATCCCTACGAGCTGAGCTTTGACTCGCTCATCCACCTGGTGGACCTGGCGCGCTGCTTCGGGGGCGACGTGGCCAGCGTCACCGCGCACATGGCGGACGTGCGGCGGGAAGGGAAGTACCACAACGTGGCCATTGGCCTGCGATTCGCGCATGGGGGCGTGGGGACCATTGTGGGAAGCTGGGACGGTAGTCGGCTGCACCCCATTGAGTACGCCGAGATCGGGGGGACGGCAGGGCGTGTGGAAGTGGACAACGTGGTTGGGAGCTTTGCCTACCGGCCCGCGGACTCTGACATCGTGAATAGCTGGACGCCACAGCCATTCGGAGGCCGTCACCACCTGCTCCAGTTCTACCCCACCACCGTGGAGCAGCACCTCGCGGAGCTAGTACCCGCCTTGATTGAAGGGCGCGATCCGCCGGTGACCGGTGCGGACGGCCTGGCGGCACTGCGCATCCTGGTGGCGGCTATCCGGTCCTTCGAGTCCGGCACGGCCGTGGCCCCAGCTTCAGTCTAGATCGAGGCTCCGCAGCCGTGACCGTGGCGCGCGGTCACGGCTGGAGGATCTCAAACCGCCAGCCGCCGTCCGCGAGACGAGTAAAGCGGGCCCGGTCGTGGAGTCGGTCGTCCCGTCCCTGCCACAGCTCGATGATCTCCGGGGACACGCGGTAGCCGCCCCACTCCTCTGGCAGCGGCACAACGCCGTCGGCGACGCACGCGGCAAGCTCGGCGGCGCGTCGCTCCAGCGTCTCTCGGGAATCCACGGGCTGGCTCTGCCGAGAGATCGCGGCGCTCACCCGGCTGCCCAGCGGGCGGCTGTTGAAATACGCTGCCGACTCCTCGCGGCTGGTCCGCGTGACGGCGCCCGTGATGCGGATCTGCCGGTGCAGCGGCTGCCAGTGGAAAAGCAGCGCCGCACGCGGATTCGCGGCGATCTCGATCCCCTTCTGGCTCGTGTAGTTGGTGTAGAAGACGAAGCCGCGGGCATCGAGCTCCTTGAGTAAGACGGTCCGTACGGATGGCGTGCCATCAGCGCCGACGGTGGCAACCGCCATTGCATTCGCGTCCGGCACGCCGGCCGCCTCAGCCTCAGCGAACCAGGTCTTGAAGAGATCGAGCGGATCGGCGTCAGCGTCTGGTGCAAAGCGGCCTGGCACGGTACTCTGTCCTCCCACCACCTGGTGAAATGGTGCGGCTGCTGGCGTGGCCATTGACGCCCCGTTCACCCAAGGCTAGCGGAGTTATCGCATGCGCGTCGGCTGCCAGACCTATACGTGGCAGATGCTGGGAGACGCCTGGCGGGGCACCATGGGCGACGTTCTGGACGCGATCGCCGCGGCTGGATTCGCGGGCGTGGAGACTACCTGGCAGATGCTGGGACCGCTCTTGGACAACCCGGAACGGTTCGGCGACATGCTGGCCAGGCGGGGGCTGAGCCTCGCGGCGCTGGCGCTCTCGCCGCCCACTGGTTGGAGCGATCCGTCGGCGGAAGCGGCCGAGCTCGCGTTGGCGGACCGGGCCATCGAGTTCCTGAGTGCACTGGGGCTGGGCGGACGGCTGGGGTTGGGGGGCGGACGGGCGCCCTCGCGGGCCCAGTACAGGGAGAAATTCGACCAGATGATTCGGATGTACCACGCTGTGGCGCGGCGCGCCGTCGACCGCGGTCTGGTGGTCCACGTCCACCCCACTTCCACGGATGACTCGCTGTTGCTGGTGGGGGCGGAATACCAGATGCTGGTGGACAGGCTGGACCCAGCGCTCGTCGGCCTGGGCCCGGACACCGCGCACATCACCCGGGGGGACGAGCGGGCGTTGGACTTCGTCAGGAGGAACGCGCGACGCATCACCCACATCCACCTGAAGGACGCGTTCCGCGGCGGCGACTATGCGACAATGGGCACCGCCGACGCGGAGATCGAGGCGGTGGCCGCGTTCCTGCGCGATTTCGGCTACACCGGCTGGCTGATCGCGGAGGAAGAGTCTGACTCGGCGGGTGCCGACCCAGCCACGTCGGTCAGATCCTGCCGGGCGTACCTGGCGGCGCGGGGATTCTGAGCTGCGTCAGCGCCAGGCGCCGGCCGGCTCGCTCTCCAGTTCCTTCACCTTACCGACGCGGCGAAACATGGGGATGAGCCGCTCTGGCAGGTGGCCGTGCAGGCGGGTGCCGCGCGAGCGATGCTCCTCGCGGATCAAGAACCCCTCGCGGCGGAATACCGCCACCAGCCGCCCCTCCGAGAAGGGAAGCTCCACCTCCACTTCCCGCACGGCCATCCCAAGCCGGCGGGCAATCCGCGCCCGAAGCGCACCCACGCCGTAGCCCGTGACGGCGGAGACCACCACCGCGTCCTCCTCGAAGTGAGTCGCGGTACCAGGGCCGAACTCGCGCAGTAAGGAGAGCGGCTCGTTGACAAGATCCGCTTTGTTGAGGACGAGGACGGTGGGTTTTGCGGCCAGGCCCAGCTCTCCCAGGATAGCGTCCACGGCGTCCCGCTGCTCCAGCGCGCGCGGGTGGGAGCCATCCACCACGTGGAGCAGCAGATCCGCGGCCTGGAGCTCCTCAAGCGTGGCCCGGAAGGACGCGATGAGCTGGGTGGGCAGGTTCTGGATGAACCCCACCGTGTCCGAGATGATGCTATAGCCGCCGCCAGGGAGCGGCATGCGGCGGGTGGTGGGATCCAGGGTGGCAAACAGCTTGTCCTCCGCCACCACGCCGGCCTCGGTCAGGCGGTTCATCAAGCTGGACTTGCCGGCGTTCGTGTAGCCAACGAGGGCCACCAGGGGCGGACCATTGCGGCGGGCCGCGCGGGCGCGCCCGCGGTGGGCGCGGACGGTCTCGATCTCGCGCTTGAGCTGGGCCACGCGGTCACGCACGAGGCGGCGGTCCAGCTCAATCTGGGTCTCGCCGGGACCGCCGCGGGCACCGATACCACCCACCTGGCGCTCCAGGTGGGTCCACGCGCCGCCCAGCCGAGGCAGCAGGTACTCCAGGCGGGCAAGATCCACCTGGAGACGCGCCTCCCGGGTGCTGGCCCGCTGGGCGAAGATCTCAATGATCAGGCCCGGTCGATCTATGACGGGCGTGTCCAGGCGGCGCTCCAGGTTGCGCTGCTGGACCGGGCTCAGGGCGCCGTCCACCACCAGCAGCTCGTAGTCCAGCTCCTCGCGGATCTGCAAGAGCTCCGCCACCTTCCCGCCGCCGAAGTAGGTGGCGGGGTCCGGGTGGGGTCGGCGCTGGGACGCGCGGCCCAGCACTGTGCCGCCCGCCGTCTCGACCAGGCGCTCGAGCTCGTCCAGCGAGTCGGTGATAGACCAGGACTCCGAGCCGTCCCACTCGAGCGCGGCCAGCAAGACGCGCCGTCCGCGGGCAGCCGCCAGCCCATCGGAACGCTCTTCGCGCCGCTCAACGCTGGTATCGACGAGCTCTGGGGCGCCACGTCGCGTTCTTGCCATTCGTCAAGTATGCGAGCGTGCACGCGGAGCCCGCCATCCCCTCCCATTGCCAGGGTCAGCCCTGGTACTATGCGCGGTCGGATATGAACGCCGGACCGTTGCTCGCCCTGGTGCTGCTCGCCTCCGGAATACTCCACGTGGCCGAGGCACCGCCGCCTTCACCCCTGCGCGACTACCAGGAGCTAGCGCAGAGCATCCAGCGTGTGAACTTCCAGCGGTTTGGACAGCTCACCGGCGGCCGAGACTGCGCCAGCGCGCGGCTGCTGTCCTATCGTCGCGACGCGTCTGACGCCTGGATCGCCGATCAGTGGTACGTGGCGCTGCACATGCGCGCGGACGCCGCGCTTGCCCGTCTGGGTGACCGGTCCGCTCTCTGTCGCATCCAGAAGTCGTTCGCCTGGATGGAACTGCTCTGGGAGCCAGAACGCGGCGGGTACGCGCCACGGGCGGACCTCGACGGGCGCAACCCCACGCTGAAGGACTTGTACGCGGACGACAACGCACTGGTGGCACTGGCATATCTGGAGGCGGCGCGGGTGGTAGAGGATGAGCTGCTGCGCGAGCGGCTGCTGCTGGGGGCCAACCGCGCCACGGCGTACCTGCTGCGGCCGGGGCTGTGGGATGAGACCTATGGCGGGGGCCTCTGGTGGAACGACCAGTCCTGGGCACTCCAGCTTGGCAAGCCGGGCCAGCCCACGGCCCTGTTGGCGTGGGTGATGGCGGAACAATACGAGCTGACGCGGAATCCCTGGCATCGGCAGCACGCGCTGCGGGCGCTGGCGTGGTTGGACGCGCGCCTGTGGAGCGCCCATCACGGTCTGTACGCGTACGGCGTGACCGGACCGGAGACGGATCCGTACGTGAAGCCCAGCTACTTCAGCTACGACCAGGCCATCGTGATGGAGGCACTTCTGGCGCTGTACCGGGTGGATCGTGATCCCACATATCTCGCGCGGGCGCGCGCGCTGGCCCGCTCTGTCGACCGCGCCTTCTGGCAGCGCGATGTCGGTGGCTACACGCTGGAAGCGGGCAACCGCGACGTGTACGCCAGCTACAGTGTGTGGGTGAGTGAAGCACTCATCTCCCTCTACTTCGTGGACGCCGATCCATCCTGGCGCGGCCTGGCCGCGCGCAACTTCGACACGGTGGAGCGCCTGCTGGCCCGAGGCGACGGCACCTACGCAAACCGCATCTTCCCCTGTCGTCCAATGTACTGTGGCGAGGCCCAACCGTACACCCGCGACCGCGTCGTGCTGGGCAAGGGCCAGGCCCTGATGCAGCGCGTGGCAGCGATGCTGGCCTTGAGCTACCGCGATCAGCTTGGGGGCGCCAGCGGGGCGCGCGGCCCGGAGTGCGCAGCGGTGCCCGCTTGCTGAGCTGTCTCCATCTCTTGCCACCACTGACAGGCAGCCAAGGATCGGCGAACGCGCTATGCTATCGCCGAACGGGGACGTTGGCCCTGGATTTCCCCTCTGAAGCAGTACTCAGCAGACACACGAGACTCGGGATGAGCGCGCGGCGCCAGCGGCGGCGGATTGGGAAGGGATCCCGCCGGGTTGACGCTGGGACGGGCAATCCTCTCGACCTGGAGGCATAGCATGGCAGTCACCCCGGATCCCGCGACGAGCGGTCTCGAAGGAATCGTCGCGGCCCGAACCGACCTGAGCGACGTCGATGGGCAACGCGGCATCCTCACCATCCGCGGCTACGACGTTGAACAGCTTGCCGGCAAGGTGAGCTTCGAGGAGATGGCCTATCTCCTCTGGCACGGCAAGCTGCCCAACTCCGCCCAGCTTGACGACCTCAACGCCAGGTTCCGCAAGTATCGAAAGCTGCCGGCGGAGGCGCAGACCGCCGTTGAGCTGGGCGCCAGGCGGATGCAGCCGATGGACGCGCTACGTTTCGCCGTGGCCGCGCTCACCGCGGATGATCCTGACCCTACCGACGAGTCACACGAGGCAAACCTGGATCGGGCGATCCGGTTGGTGGCTCGGGTGCCCGTGATCGTGGGGACCTACCAGGCGCTCCGGAGCGGGAAGAGCACCACTACGCCGCGGGACGATCTCAGCATCGCAGGCAACGTCCTTTACCAGGTCTCAGGCGGTGAGCCCAACCCGTCCAAGGTGACCGGCCTGGACACCTACCTCGTCACCGTGGCGGACCACGGGATGAACGCCTCCACCTTCACGTCACGCGTGATCGCGTCCACCGCCTCTGACATGGTGTCAGCGGTGACGGGAGCCATCGGCGCACTGAAGGGGCCGCTCCACGGCGGCGCGCCCGGCCCGGCCCTGGAGATGATCGAGGAGATCGGCACGCCAGACCGGGCGGAAGCCTGGATGCGAGATGCCGTGGCGCACGGCAAGCGGCTCATGGGCTTCGGCCACCGCGTGTACAAGGTGCGCGACCCACGCGCCGAGGTGCTCTTCAAGGCGGCCGAAGCGCTGGGCGAGGAGACGGGCGAACTGGAGGCGCTGCACCTGGCACAGCAGGTGGAGCTGGCGGGCGTGAAGTTCCTGGAGGACACGAAGCCCGGCCGGAATTTGAACACCAACGTGGAGTTCTACACGGCGCTCCTGCTGCGAGACATCGGACTCCCACAGGATCTGTTCTCGCCGGCGTTCGGCATCGGCCGCACGGCCGGCTGGACGGCCCACGTCCTGGAGCAGCAGGCGAACAACCGCCTGATCCGGCCGCAGTCTGAATACGTGGGGCCGCGCGGCCTCCGCTACACCCCAATCGGGCAGCGCTGACCCGCGACCCCAACGTGCGCTGGGCTTGATACACTGGGTCGGCCATGGCCGACCCAGTAGCCTGCCCGACGTGCAGCGCTGAGAACGCGCCGACACGCAAATTCTGCCGCGCTTGCGGCGCCGGGCTGGCGCCCGTCTGCGCCGCGTGCGGGTCCACCAACGAGGTGGGCGACCGCTACTGCGGCGAGTGTGGGGCACCCCTCGTGGCAGCCGCTCACACCGCCCCGGGGGCTGTCCCGTCTGCCGCCGCACTGGCGCAGCGCGGCGGCGATCCACTGGGCAGTGAGGAGAGGCGCACCGTGACCGTCCTCTTCGCTGACATCGTGGGCTTTACGTCGCTCTCGGAGCGGTGGGACGTGGAGGATGTCCGCGAGGTCACCACGGAATGCTTCCGGCGCCTGGTGGCGGAGATCACGCGCTACGACGGCACGATCGACAAATTCATGGGCGATGCCGTGATGGCGCTCTTTGGCGCGCCGATCGCGCACGAAGACGATCCACGGCGGGCGATCCTGGCGGCGCTGGGCATGCAGGCGGCGCTCCAGCGATTCAACGAAGAGCTCAGCCGCACTCACGGCACGAGGCTCGCGTTGCGGATCGGCGCGGAGACCGGCGAGGTGGTGGCCGGCACGCGTGACGTGCAGGGTGTGCGCGAATACACGGTGATTGGCGACGCGGTGAACGTGGCCGCTCGGCTACAAGCCGCCACGGATCCAGACACTATCCTGATCGGGGAGCGACTGCGCGGCCTGACTGAACGGGAATTCGAGCTTGCTCCGGTCGGGACGATGATGCTCAAGGGTCGGGCAGGGGGAGTGGCAGCCGCGCGGGTGCTCGGGGAGCGTGCGGAGCACGGGGCCGTCGCGATCGCGGCACGCACACCACTGGTAGGACGCGAGGTCGAGATCGCGGCGCTTGCCGGCTGTATTGCCGCGCTACGCGAGGGCCGCGGACGAGTGGTGACGCTGGTGGGCGAGCCCGGGTTGGGCAAGTCCCGACTACTCACGGAGGCGGCACGGCTCGCCGGCGCCACACGGACGGTCCAGGTGGTCTCGTACGCGCACGAGCAATCGGCCAGCTACGGCGTGGCGCGCTCGCTTACCAGAGCCACCATGCACCTGATCGCCGGTCACCAGCAGGCAGGATCCTGGGGGCAGTTCCGTCAATGGCTGGGTGAACACGCCCTCGACGATCGAGCCGACTTGCTAGCCCGGTTCTTGGGCGACTCGGATCGGGATGCCTCCGCGATCGACACGGCCGGGCTATCGCCCCAGGAGCTTCATGAGCAGACATTCACGGCCGTAACGGATCTGGTGCGGCATCTGGCCGAGCAAGCACCGCTGATCGTACAGGTGGACGATCTCCACTGGGCCGATCCTACCTCCGTGGACCTCCTGCGGAAGGTGGCCGGAATGGTGAGCTCAGTACCTCTGCTCCTGGTGCTGGCCATGCGACCGGAAGCGGATACGCTCGCCTGGGCTCTCCGCGACTCCCTGGCCCGCGAGCAGCCAGACACACACCTTGACCTGAGGCTGGCACCGCTTTCAGAACGGGAAAGCAGTGCGCTGGTGGAGGCGCTGATCGGCGGTCAAGGCGCGGACTCCGGTCTACGCACGGTGATCGAGCGCGCCGCCGGCACCCCCCTCTGGCTGGAGGAGCTAACGCGGACCCTGATCGAGCGAGGGGCACTGGTGCACCGCGATGGCGTCTGGGAGCTCGCCGGCGACGCGGAGCGTATGGATCTGCCGACCAGCCTGCAGTCGCTGATCGTGGCTCGTATCGATCGGCTGGGCGAAGCGCGGGTGACGGTCCAGGCGGCCTCGGTGATCGGGCGTCGCTTTGCGCGGACGGTGCTGGATCGCGTGGGGGAGGCGGGACCGCGGCTCGGCGATCACCTGGATCGCGCTGAGCGTGCGGATCTCCTACACCGACTGAACGAGGCTGGAAGCGCGCAGTACGACTTCAAGCACGTCCTCACCCAGGAGGCGGCATACACCACGCTCCTGGCGCGGCGGCGGCGCCAGCTTCACCGTCAGGTGGCGGAGGCGCTGCAGGAGCTGCATCCGGAGCGGACACCAGAGCTCCACGCATTGCTTGCGCACCACTGCGAACGGGCGGAGATGTGGCAGGAGGCGGCGTGGCACGCCACGAAAGGGGCAGAACAGGCCAGGGCGGCCTACGCGAACGCCGAGGCCGTGGACCTGTATACCCGGGCGATCCGCAATGCCCAGCGGGCGGGGTTGCCGGGCGCGGAGCTGAGCGCACTGCACGGGGCCAGGGCCGAGATCCACGCGGTTCTGGGCAGCTTCGAAGCGTCGCGCACTGACTACGAGACCGCGATCACCCAGCTCCAGGGGGTGCCTGACCCGGCGGCCGAGGCGCGGCTAGTCGGAGCCTTGGGCATGCTGTGGGGCGGGCACAAGGACTACCAGCGCGGGCTGGAGCTCACCACACGCTCCGCTGAGCTGGCGGAACGGGTGGGCGATCGACGTCTGCTGGCGGAGGCTCGCGTGCGCGTGGGGCTGATGGGCCTCAATCTGGCGCACGCGGACGAAGCCGAGGAGGAGTTCGAGCGGGCGCTTCACCACTTCCAGGCGCTCGACGACCACCTGGCCCAGGTACGCACGCGTGACATCCTGGGCATGACCATGTTCGTCTCCGGTCAGCTCCGGCGCGCGGAGGACACCGCGCGCGGCGTTGTTCCAGCACTGGAGGCTCTCGGCGATGCGGAGACGCTGGCGAACACGTGGGTGCTGCTGGGCGCGGCGATCGGCTACTGCGGACGTATGGATGAGGGTATCGCGACGGTCCAGCGTGGCGTTGATGATTGGCGAAGGATGGGCTCGCCCTCCGGCGTAGCGTTCGCGCTCATGCTGGTATCAGAGATCAACGAGCCGTTCGGTCGCTACGAAAGTGCGCTCCGCGCTGGCGCGGAAGCGCTGCAAACCGCTCGGGAAATCGGGCACCGCGAGTGGACGGCCGGCTCGCTAGCCGCCTACGGCCGCACGTTGGCGCTGTGCGGCCGCATGGCGGAGGCCCGCGCGCTTCACACGGAGATGCTCACCGTTGCCCGGGAGCTAGGCACCCGGCTCTGGGAGGCGGAGGCCCTGCAGGACCTGGGCACCGACGCTCTGGCCATGGGCGAGCATGACCACGCGGAGGACCTCTTCGAGCAGGCACTGGAGATGGCGCCACGAGCACTGAAAGCGATCTGCCGGGCGCTGGTTGGCCGCGCCCAGGCGGCGCTGGCCAGGGGCGACGCCGGCGAGGCCATCAGCCGGGCCCGGTACTACCACGAGCGGGCGCCAGACTTCTCAGTGTTTCGGCTGGAGGCAAACCGCGTCGAGGGCGAAGCGCTCCTTCTAGCCGGCGAGCGGGAGGCGGGCCTACATCTGCTGGAGGCGACGTGCGCCGGCGCGCTCGATCTGGACGCGCGACCAGTTGCGTGGCGCGCGGGTCTGGCGCTGGCGGAGGCGTACCGACGCTCGGGCGAATCGGCTCGCGCCGAGATCGAGAGGTTCCGCGCCTGCCGGCTCATCGAAGACTGCGCTGCTGAGCTGGTCGAGCACGCCACACGGGACGCGTTTCTGAGAGCAAACCGCACCGACGCGAATGACCGTCGGTGACTGAGAGCATGGGAGCACACGAATGACGCGAGACTGGCCACACACGGGACGTGTTGAGCATGGGCGCGGCGGCGGAGGCCATCGCGGTGGGGGGCAGGCCGCGGAGCTGGAGCGGATCGCAACCCGGGTCATGCTCGATCGCGGCTTCCTGTCCGATTCCGACCCCGAAGCGCTAGAGCAGCTCGCGGACATCAGCGCGCCCGCCCAGGGCACTGATCCAAGCATTCGGGACCTTCGCCATCTGCTCTGGTGCTCGATAGACAACGACGACTCGCGTGACCTGGACCAGCTCACCGTGAGCGAGACCCTCGCGGATGGGCGGGTGAAGATCCTGGTGGCGATCGCAGATGTGGATGCGCTCGTACCGCTCGGCTCGGCGATCGATCGTGACGCGGCGCACAACACCACGTCTGTCTACACGGCTGCCCGGATCTTCCCAATGTTGCCGTTGAAGCTCTCAACGGATCTCACCTCACTCAACGAGCATGAGGACCGCCTGGCGGTGATCTTCGAGCTGGTGGTGGATGTGCGCGGGACGGTGGAGAGCTCAGCCGTGTTTCGGGCGATGGTGCACAACCGGGCCAAGCTGGCCTATCCCAGCGTGGCCGCGTGGCTGGAGAATGACGGCCCATTGCCGAGTCCGGCGGCGGCGGTCCCCGGTATGGACGATCAGCTCCGAGTCCAGGACGGCGTTGCTCAACTCCTGCGGGCGCGACGCCACGAGCACGGCGCGCTCGAACTGGAGACCATCGAGGCGCGGGCGGTGATCCGCGAGGACGTGGTGGTGGACCTGCACGTGGAGCCAATGAGCCGGTCGCGCGAGCTGATCGAAGACTTCATGATCGCGGCGAACGGCGTAAGCGCGCGATTCCTGGCATCCGCCGGGTTCCCCAGCCTCAGGCGGGTGATCGCGGAGCCGGAGCGGTGGGAGCGCATCGTCGAGGTTGCCTTCGAACTGGGACATTCGCTGCCAGCGGAGCCAGACGTGCGCGCCCTGGCGAGATTTCTGAACGACAGGCGCGCTGCCGACCCCGAGCGCTTCCCAGACCTGTCACTGACGATCGTCAAGCTGCTCGGAAACGGGGAGTACGCGGTGCTCCAGCCCGGCAAGCGGCCGGTGGGCCACTTTGGCCTGGCAGTGCGCGACTACTCCCACACCACGGCACCCAACCGCCGGTATCCAGATCTGATCACGCAGCGTTTGGTGAAGGCCGCGCTGGCCGGCGACCGCCCGCCGTACGATGACGATGAGCTGGTCGAGCTGGCGCGGCACTGTAGCGACCGTGAGGACGAGGCCCAGCGAGTGGAGCGACAGATCCGCAAGTCCGCCGCGGTGGCGGTGATGGAATCGCGCATCGGCGAGGTGTTCGAGGCTCTAGTGACCGGTGCCTCTACGAAGGGGACGTGGGTGCGGGTATTGCAGCCACCGGTGGAGGGCAAGCTGGTCCATGGCGGGTCGGGGGTGGACGTGGGCCAGAAGATCCGCGTGAAGCTGCTGGCCACGGACATGGAGCGGGGCTACATCGACTTTGCTCGGGCCTGAGCACTCAGGCCAGGTTGCCGCGGCTGCCGCGGCGGACTACGAGCGTGGGAACGGGGGCGGAGCGCACCACCGCCTCCGTCACGCTGCCCAGGGTCAGCCGCTCAAACCCGCGGCGGCCGTGGGTGGCCATCACGATGACGTCCGCGTTCCAGTCGGTCGCGGCGGTCAAGATCATCACAGACGGCTCGCCCAGCTTCGCCCTGGGCTCCGCCGCCAGGCCCTTACGGCGCATCTCCACGGTGAGACGGTCGACCACGGACAGCGTGTCTGCTACGTCGATGGGCGCGCGGTCTGGGCTGGTCTCCGCCGGGTCCACGAAGTGTGTCAGCAGTATCGTCCCGCCCAGCGCGCCGGCGAGCTCCTCCGCGCCGCGCAAGGCGGGCTCGGCGATCTCGAAGTTCTCAATGGGGACGAGGATCCGCAACCCCTCCGCGGAGGTCCACGCTTCGTCCGGCGCCGACGGCACCACGAGGACCGCGCACGGGGCATCGCGCACCACCCGTTCGCTGGCGCTGCCCAGCACACCGTCCTTCAAGCCACTGCGCCCGTGCGACGCCATCACGATGAGATCCGGATGGCGCTCGCGTGTGATGTCCAGGATCGCGGCGGCCGGGTCTTCGGCGTAGTCGGCGTGGTCCAGAATCCGCTCGGCAGTCAGGCCCGCCCCCTTGGCCTCGGCGAAGAGTGTGTCCAGCTCCGAGCTGGCGGCGCGCTCGTCAACCGGCTGCCGCGACTGGGCGCTCGGTGGCGCGGAGTGATACAGCAGCACGTTCGCGCGGAACGGCCGCGCCAGCGCCAGGGCGTACTTGAATGCGCGCTCCGCGAGGAACGTGCCGTCCAGGGGCACGAGTATCGACTTGATCATCTGTCACATCCACCCAGCACAACAGAGGCCAGCTTGGCTGAGTGTACGCACGAATCACGCGCCCCACGAGGGACGTTGGACGGTGTCATGGGGGGCGGGCTGTCCCGACGGGCAGCGGTGCGCTCCACCGATGACAGGTGACCGCGTGGAGCGGGTCACTCGTCAGCGGTAGACCTGATAGGGCGGCGATAGACTGGCTGGCAGTACCAGCGTTGGGGAGCACACGTGGACGCTGATGCCCTGCCCACTACCGAGGGGGCGAGAGGCGACGGCGGGATCGCGGCCACGCCCCTGCTATCGCAGCGACAACGGTGGGCGTATCTCTGCTGCAACTTCGCCATGGGCACGTTCGCAGCCTTCAACAACTTCACGCTCACGTTATGGCTGTCAGGGTTCACAAGCTCCTATTTGATCATTGGGCTGATGGGGAACTCGCGGTCGCTCGAGGGGGCTGTGGTCTCACCGATCATGGGAGCGTGGTCCGATCGAGTGTGGCTGGGTTGGCTTGGTAGGCGCAGACCGTTCGTCTTGATCGGCGGACTCCTGTCCGCCGCCACATTGGCTCTAACCCCCACGATCGGCCGAATATCTCTCCCGGGCTGGATGGGCTGGCTCGGTCCTGGCGTTCTTCAGCTTGGTCCTCCGATCTTCGCGATCTTTCTGTTTACGATGGCATTCCACGTAATGGACGACGTGCACAAGGCGCTCCTGGCCGACATCACCAGCCCGGACGAGCGCAACGGCCTGTCCGCGCTGTCCGTGACGGTGGAGATGGCGAGCCAGGTGCTGATCCTGCTCCTGGGGTTCCTGCTCTGGAATGACCGCGTGACTGACCTGGCGTTCATCGTCGCCGGCGCGGTGATGTCGCTGGCACTACTGGGGACAGTGCTGGGCGTGCGCGAGCCGGCCCCCGCGGATTGGTCCATGCGTCGCCGGATGGAATCTGCCTCAGACGGTGTGGCCATCTCCGCACGGTCGCTCCTGAGACAGTACCGCGGCGCAACAGCCCTGTGTCTGGCCGCCTTCTGCTACTGGGCCGGCGTGATGGCCACGATGCCGCTGATCTCCATCTACACCAGGGACATCCTGGGGGCGGATGTAGGCGAGGCTCAGCTTCTGCCCGGGCTGATGCTGCTGACGACCACGCTGCTGGCTATCCCCATGGGTTGGTTGGGCGACGTGATCGGCAAACGTCCGGTGATGGTGCTGGGCTACGTGCTGATGATCGTCACCGCGATCGCCGCGATGATCGTGAGCACGATCCCGGAAGGCGTAGGACTGTTCCTGTTCGCTGGCGTCGGGAACTCTGCGGTGATGGTGATGACGCTGCCGCTATTGGCTGACCTGGTCCCACGCGATCGGATCGGCGCCGCGGCCGGACTGCTGGCTGCGGCCGGTTCGATCGCGGCGCCCTTTTCCAGCCTCGTGGCGGGCGCACTATCGGATGTGTACGGCCCGCGCGCCATCTTCGTCGTGATGGCCGTGATGGTCGCGGCGGCGCTCGTGTTCATCCGAGGAGCGCAGAACAACGATGGAGGCGGATGATGCCATCTGACGTGCGCGAACGCCGCCTGGCGCTGCGCGACCGGGCCGGCACAAGGCGGCTACTGCACATCCTGTATACCCCCATGGGGTATACTGAGTCCGGTCGGGTCGTGCGGCGGGCCGGCCAAAGGAGGGCAGCGTGATAGCGGCACAGGGGAAGATCAAGGATCGCCTCGCACGGGTGGAGGGGCAGATCCGGGGGATCCAGCGGATGATCGACGAGGCGCGGCCGTGCGATGAGATCCTCACGCAGGTTCTGGCGGCGCGGACAGCGCTCGAGCGTACGGCCGGCGAGATGGTGAGCGTGTACATCGCCGAGTGCCTTGGCGACGGGACCACGCCGGATGTGCGCGAGCGGGTAGGCCGAACGGTCGAACTCCTCACGCGAGCGGTCTAGAGGGAGCGGTCATGGGGCGCCGTCTGTCGACGAGCATATACCCTACCAGGGTACTGTATAGATGACACGTGTCGGTGGCGTTTGGGTTCATTGGTCTCTGGCGGTCCGTGCTCGACGGTGCGATCCTGGATTCAGGACGGCAGCGCGGTCTTGGTCCCCGTGCTGCCTTCCCCCACCTGCTTTCGGCCTCCGACCAGGGAGGTGCCCCAGTGAATGAGCTTGGCTCGATATCGATCGGCGCCGTGATCGGCCTGGTGCTAGGAGCGCTCGGCGGCGGGGGGGCCATCCTGGCGGTACCGGCGCTCGTCTACGTGCTGGGTGCGCAGGTCCACGCGGCCGTCGCCGCGTCGCTGGCGATCGTGCTCGTGGGGGCCGCGAGCGGGCTGGTGGCATACGCGCGTGACCGGCAGGTGGCCTGGCGCGTGGCGCTGAGTCTGGCGGCATTCGGTGCGGTCGGCGCCTGGGCAGGCGCCCAGTTAGGTATGCGTGTGCCCGGCGAGCGTCTGCTTCTGTTGCTCGGCGTCCTCATGCTGGGGGCCGCCGCCAGCATGCTTCGACGGCCGACGCTGTCGGCGCGTCCCGTGCCGCGGAATCCCGTAGCGGTGGCAGCGGCCGGGCTGACACTGGGGCTGGTGACCGGCTTCTTCGGAGTAGGTGGCGGATTCTTGACGGTACCGGTCCTGTTGAGCGTATTTGGCCTTGCGATGAGACGAGCGGTCGGCACGTCTCTGGCTGTCATCTCAGCCAACTCGCTGGGTGGCCTCATCGGTTACCTGGCCAGTGAAACGCTGGACTGGCACTTGCTGTTGCTCGTCTCGGCGGGATCCCTGGGCGGGGCCGTCGGCGGCTATTGGGTGGCCAGGGTTCTACCGGAGCGGCAGCTCCGCCGCGCTTTCGCCGGCCTGGTTGTGCTTATCGCGATTTACCTCATGGAGAAGAACCTGGGCGCCGGCTGGTCGGCGCACGCGGCCCTTGACTCCCCTTCCGGGGCGCGTGCCGTTCCCACCGCGCTCTCATCGACTTCGCTCAACTTCTTGCTCTAGCACTTGGAGGTGCGCAAATGTTCGTGCAGCAGTTTTTCGTAGAGGGGCTGGGACATGCCAGCTATCTCATAGGGTCTGACCAGACGCGCGAAGCGGCCCTGGTGGACCCGAATCGCGACGTGACCGTCTATCTCGAGGCGGCCCGGGCGGCTGGGCTGAGGATCAGCCACATCCTGGAGACCCACGTCCACAACGACTTCCTATCTGGTGCGAAGGCGATCGCCGACCGTATTGGCGCGACGTACGTGGCGTCCGCGGACGCCGGCCTCAGATTTCCCTACTGGGCCGTGAGCGAGGGCGACGAGATTCGGATCGGTGAGCTCATCGTTCGCGTGCTTTCGACGCCTGGTCACACCCCCGAACACGTGAGCTACCTGGTCACGGACACGTCCCGAGCGACTGAGCCGGTGCTGGTGTTCAGCGGTGGCGACCTGCTGGTGGGCTCCGTGGGGCGACCGGATCTGCTGGGGCGGGAGCTAGGCGAGCAGCTTGCGCCAAAGCTGTATGACAGCCTGTTCGGCAAGCTGCTCAAGCTGGAAGACTACGTGGAGGTGCTTCCCACCCACGGGGCAGGCTCGCTGTGCGGCCGTGCGATCTCGTCCAAGCGGACGACCACCGTGGGGTACGAGCGACGCTTCAACGTGTTCCTGCAGCACACCAAGAAGGCCGACTTCGTGGACTTCGTGCTGGAGGGCAACCCCAACGTCCCGGCCTACTACCGGCGAATGCGCCCGGGAAACCTCGACGGCGCCGACGCGTTCGTCGCGCCAGCGGCGCGCCCAATGCGGCTGGACGAGGTTCACCATGCACTGGGCCATGGATCGCTGATCGTCGACGCTCGTGACCCGTTGGCGTTCGGCGCCGGGCACATCCCGGGCGCGTACAACGTGGGGCTTGGCGCGATGTTCGCCACCTGGGTGGGCGTGCTGTTGCCCGCGGACGTACCGTTGATCCTTGTGCTCGAGCGGGAGGACCAGTGGACCGAAGCGGTCACCGCCCTGGGTCGAATCGGCTATGAGAACGTGGCCGGCTACCTGCTGGGCGGCATGGCCTCGTGGATCGAGGCGAGCTACCCGGTTGAGGCGGTGGAGCAGGTAAGCGCGAGCGAGCTAGCCAAGCGACTCCAGGGCGACCACCCGCCGCGTCTGGTGGATGTGCGTCTACCTGGCGAGTGGGAGCAGGGGGGTGTTGCCGCGGGGACTCGAATTGCGCTGCACGAGCTGCCGGACCACCTGGCCGGGCTCGATCTGGGGCAGCCGCTCACCGTAGTCTGCGCTACCGGCTACCGCGCCAGTATCGCCGCCTCCATCCTCCAGCGCGCGGGCGCGGCCCGGGTGGCCACCCTCATGGGTGGTACCACGGCCTGGACCGCCGCGGGTCGAGCGCTCACGCCGTACTCGGTCGAATCGCGGGAGCCGGCGCTCGCTGCCATCGGTTGACCGTTCACACCAGTCACATAGGAGAAAAGGTTATGGCAACGGCGGTTGAATCAACCGAGCAAAGCCCCATTGAAGGACTGGTCGGGCCGACCCATCTGGACAACCTTGTCCGGGCGGGTCGAGTACGCGTGCTGGACGTTCGATCGCCCGCGGAGTATCAGTCCGTCCACATTCCGGGCAGCGTCAATCTGCCGCTGGACGAGCTTCCACGCCACCGTGACCACATCGCGGCGATCGCGGGGCCGATTGTCCTGGTGTGTCGCTCGGGCACCCGTGCTCGCGAGGCCGAGTTGAGGTTGCTCGAGGCCGGCGCTCGTGACGTTCACGTGCTGGACGGCGGGCTGCTGGGCTGGGAAGGCGCCGGGCTCCGGGTCACGCGCGGCGTGGTCCGCTGGAGTCTGGAGCGCCAGGTACGGGCGATCGCGGGGGGCCTGGTGCTGCTGGGGACGCTCGGCAGTCTGCTGCTGTGGCAGCCGTCGATCTACCTGGCGATCTTCGTGGGTGCGGGACTGCTCTTCGCCGGCGTGACGGACACCTGCATGATGGGCACGCTGCTGATGCGGCTGCCCTACAACCGCGGGGCGACGTGCGACATTCCCGCCGTGGTCGCCCAGTTGAGAGGAGAGCAAGATGTGGCGGCCTAGCTGCTGTGCCGAATGCCCCATCCCCTGCAGACACATGATGCTGATGCGGGCCCTGGTGCTGCTTGGCTTGATCGGGGCGACATTGGCCTGGTGCCCCTGGGCGGCCAACCTGCGCCGCAGACTGGGCAACGAGGTCCGCGCACTATCCGACCGCTTTATGTTGACGTTCCTGCGGATGACGTCCCAATTCGAGAGCGAATCCGACTCTGCCGCGGGCTGACCCGCGCGGGCGAGAGGAGTCAACCGAGATGAGCCGCGAGAACATCGTGGTCCTGGGCGGCGGCAGCGGCGGGATCGCCGCTGCCGCGGAGCTCGGCCGAAAACTCGGACGCGACCACAACGTGACGCTAGTAGATCGCGCCCAGCAGCACGTGTACATGCCGGCTCTGCTGATGCTGATGACCGGCGATCGCGCGCCGACGGACATCACGCGCGACCTGAAGCGGCTAGAGCGCTTCGACGTGAGCGTGGTCCAGTCAACCATCCGGAACATTGACGTTCAGAAAGAAGAGGTGATCCTGGATGACCAGCGCCTGCCCTTCGACTACCTGGTTGTATCGCTTGGCCTGCAGACCCACCCTGAGCTGATTCCTGGTTTCCAGGAGGCCGGCGGCCAGCACGCCTGGGAGCTCGACGCGGCAGTGCGGTGTCAACAGGCGCTTCGCGACTTCCAGGGCGGCCGCGTGGTGGTGGGGTTGCCGCCCGGGCCATACCGGTGCCCGCCGGCGCCGTTCGAGACGCTCTTTAGCATCGACTCGCTGCTCCGCAAGCGCGGTCTCCGGGACGCCACTGAGATCCACTACTTCGCGGCAACTCCGCGTCCGGAAGGGCCGCCCGAGGCGGTGCCGGTGTGGTTGAACAGGCACGCGGAAGAGCGAGGCGTGCGGACCCACTACGGGTTCGAGGTTCAGTCCGTGGACCCGGGCACCCGTGAGGTGGTCTCCAGCAGCGGCGAGCGACTGCCCTACGATCTACTCTTCATAGTCCCGCCCCACAAGCCGGCCCAGGTTCTGCTGGATAGCGGGCTGGCCGGACCGGCCGGCGTGCGGGTTGACCCCTACACGCTGACGACCGAGTGCGGAAACGTATGGGCGATCGGGGACGGCGCCGATTTTCCAGGAAGCAAGGCCGGGGTTGTGGCCCACCAGCAGGCCGACCTGGTAGCTCACAACATCGCGGTGCGCGTGACAGGGCAGGGCGAGGAGGATCGCTTCAAACTTCAGACCACTTGACTGGTGACCTTCGGCGCCGGGAGCGCCGGAATCAGTCGAACGATCTACCCGCGAGGCTTCCCACCGAAGGGCGAGGGCCGCGGCCGCGCCTATGGCCCCAATCCGCTGATCTATGGCGCGAAAATCGCGTTTGAGAAATGGTGGCTCTGGCGGTACTTCTGATGCGCTGATGGCTGGAGTGGCTGGAGTGGCTGGAGTGGCTGGTAGAGAGCGTGGGTCAGGCCGGAGCGGTCCGATCCACCACCAGCCGCCCCGCCTGGATGACCGCCAGGGGTCCTTCTCCACGGCGAATACAGCCCACGTCCGCGGTGGCGTCTCCCCGCGCCAGCACCAGGTCCGCCTGCTTACCGGGCTCAATGGTGCCCACCTGGTCCAGCACGCCGAGCAAGTCGGCACCATTGCGCGTGGCAGCGATGATGCCATCGATCGGCGCGATGCCAGCCTCCACCATGAGCTCAAGCTCCTGGGCGTTGTCGCCGTGGCGATTGAAGGGCGTGCCGGCGTCCGTGCCCAGCACCAGCTTCACACCCGCCGCACATGCAAGCTGGAAGCTCTCGCGGTGAGCGTCCACCACGGCACGGGCCTTAGCCTGAGCCCACTCTGGCACGCTCCCTGGCGGAGCACTGGCGATGCCGCGACCGGCGATGAGCGTGGCGGAATAGAAGGTGCCCTGCCTGACCATGAGCGAGACAATCTCGCTGGTCAGGTAGAAGCCGTGCTCGATGGAATCGATCCCTGCGCGAACGGCGGCCAGGATGCCTTCCGAGCCCTGGGCGTGGCTGGCTGTACGCTTCCCGGCTTTGTGCGCCTCCTCCACGCCGGCCCGTAGCTCATCGTATGTGAGCTGCTGGGCGCCGGGCTGGACGCCGGGCGTCATCACGCCGCCCGTGGCCATGAGCTTGATGACGTCCGCCCCGTCCTTGATCTGTTCGCGCACGGCCTTACGGATCTCGTGGGGCCCGTCCGCTTCGCGGCCCAGGAACCAGCCGTGGCCGCCGGTCATGCAGACCACGCGGTTGGTGGCAAGGATCCGTGGCCCGGGCAGCAGTCCCTGCTTGACCTGGTCACGCAGGAGGATCTCCAGGCGGTCCTTGCCGCCGAGCGTGCGGACCGTGGTGAAGCCGCCGCGCAGGGTGGCCTCGGCGTGGCGCGCGATTCGCCAGGCAATCACCGGCAGCGGATCATTGACCTCACCCAGCCAGTCGCCGCCGGCCGAGAGGATGAAGTGGACGTGGCAGTCGATGAGGCCGGGCAGCAGCGTGGCCTGGGGTACCTCGATCCGCCGCGCCCCGGCAAGCCGCGGCTCGGAGGACGCGATCTCCGCGACGCGGCCATCCTGAACGACCACCCACGCGTCTCGTAGTACCGTGCGATCGACCGCCGGGACTACGGTGCCGGCGCGAATGAGAAGGTCAGGTTGATCGGTCACGTTGTGAGCCAGACTGGTTGGATACGCTGATTGGCGTCAGCTTGGGAATCTGTCGCAGTATTCATCGCAGAGCTTACGAATGAAACTGTCGTAGTGCAGAGGATCCCCCGGCTGCGGCGCGGGCAGCGCAGTGGTGAACCGTGCCTGGTCCAAGTGCACGTTGTCGAAATCGAGCGTGATCACCGTTTTGGCATCCATTCCGTACGAGGACGAACCACCGCTCTCGGCCACATTGCGCATCTCAGTGATGCAATGCTCGACGAGTCGGTTTACAGCCTGCCGACTGCCATGCGTCGTCGGCGCCGTTCGAAGGGGTGATCGGAACTCCGTAGAAGCGTTCACGACGAGAACTCCCGCCGCCACGGCCCGCCGGCTGTAGTTGTGAACGTGCTCATGGTGCGCCTCAAAGTCTCGCTTGCGGTTCTTCACGGCCTTCCGATGTTCGGTCATCACCGTCTTGATTTCGATGGCAACACGAACAGCGGAGGGCGTGGCACGCGCGATAACACCATCGCTGGGCGGCGCGGCCGAAGGTGGTACTCCAAGGACAAGATCAACGTTCCACGTTGACGTGCGAACCTTAGTATCCATGTTCAGTGCGTAGACAAGCTCACCCAACTTCGCCTGCTGGCGGACGCGCTCGCACGACTGCAGGAAATCGTGGATGATTGCCTCGGCCAGCGCGTTGGAGTGGCGGTCGGATCGCGGATGATATCCAAACTCCCTGAGGTGCTCGACAAATGCGTCAGGGAGCGGCATACGTCGCAGGCTCGTCCAGTAGTTTGAGCGGACGTATGTCGCCAGGCATCTGATCGAGAGCAAGCGTTGAGTCAGGTGCCCCGGTGGCGCCCACCCCTACGTTTTGCGACTGGGCAAACCGCCGTATCGCGAATTCGTGAAACTGCGCATTGACCTCAACGCTTATCGAGAGGCGCCCCAGGGTTGACGCAGCCACCGCCGTGGTCCCAGTCCCACCAAACGGATCCACCACCGTGTCACCGACAAACGAGTACATGGCGACCAAGCGGCGGGGAACTTCGACAGGATACGGCGCCGGGTGGTTTCGAGTGCTCGCGCCCGTCACATCCGACCAGATAGGGCTAAACCACTTGAAATAGTGCTCTTTGCCGATGCGGCTGCGCTCCTCCATCTCCGGCGTCGGCTTCCGATAGCCACCGGGTTTTCGAAGCATGACGATCGTCTCTCGATCGTTCTTGATTACGCCTCCGGGGAGGTAGGGCTTGCCTAGAAATCTTGAGCTCTGACTTGCCTCAAGAGTGATATTGGCAACCTTAGACCAGATGATGGGCGTCAGCACGTCCAATCCCAAGGTCCGCGCTCGAACCTGAATATCCGCGGCCAGCGGCAGGACATGGTGCCGTCCGGCTCGCCTGCGGGACAAGCAGACATCGCCAACGACCGCGCAGACTCGTCCCCCGGGGACAAGGATTCGCTCGCACTCGGCCCAGACGCGGTCTAGCTCTGAAAGGAACTCAGCGTAGTCCGGGAGGTTCCCAAGCTGGCCATCTCCTGCCGGATACTCTTTCAGGTTGCCGTACGGTGGGGAGGTTACCACTAGGTGGACTGAACGATCAGGAATCTCGGAGAGCCGGGAGCGCGCGTCACCGAGCCAAAACGCATGGCTGGACGCGTATGGGTCCTCGACTGCAAACCGGACATCAGACGCGGTCTCCACGGCGACCGCTGGCCCTAGATGCGTGACCACAACGACGATAGTCTAGCAGAACGTCCGTTCGGACAACAGGGCCCGGTCGCGCAGCTACGTCGAGCCAGCATCGTGCTTGATCTTACTCCACTTTCTGGCTTTCGGGGGATACGCCGCCGGGTGGAAGCTGGTTGGGGTGGCGGGCGCGGAACGTGGGGTCGATCAGCTCGATGAGCTGGCCCAGGACGCGGGCGGTGGCGCCCCAGATCTTGTGCTCTCGGTAACGGAAGAAGGAGACCAGGCGCTCCGCGCCGCGGAGATCCCAGACCTCCTCCTGGAGCGTGGCCGGGTCGAGCAGATGCGCCAGGGGCACATCGATCACCTCCGCGACCTCGCCGTGGGCGGGCGCGAAGCTGGGACGCTGGCTGGCGGTGGCGACGAACGGGGTGATGACGTAGTGGCTGGCCGTGATCAGGACGGGTTGGAGTCGGCCCAGCACGGTGACGAGGGAGGGATGCACGCCGAGCTCTTCGTGGGTCTCGCGCAGCGCGGTGGCAAGCAGCGAGGGATCGTGCGGATCCAGGCGACCGCCGGGCAGGGAGATCTGGCCTCTGTGGCGTGGCAGATGGTCGGTACGGCGGGTGAGCACCAGGTGGGGCGCTTCGGCGCCATAGTCTGGATGCGTATGCGGGTAGACCAGCAGCAAGACGCCGGCGGCAGTGCGGCCGTCTGGGTCCGGAGCCGGCCGGGAGTCGAAGTCGACGCGAGTGGTTCGAGGCGGCGGCAGCCCTCGCACGAGCGCCGACACCAGATCACCCGCCGGGATGCGCTCCGCTGCCATATCCGATTCTAGCTGAGTGGGGGCAGGGCCGAACGGCCCCGCCTCCGGAAACCACTACCGGGCGCCCACCAGCTCGCGGGCGCCGACCTCGCGGCGGGACCGGACGGCCGTGGCGAGCTCGCGGAGCAGATCGGCCGTGTCGTCCCAACCCACGCAGGCATCCGTGATGCTCTGCCCATACGTAAGGCTCGCCTTGTCCTTGAGGTCCTGGCGGCCGGGCACGATGAAGCTCTCGATCATCAGCCCGATGATGCCCCGCTGGCCACCGGCGACCTGGGCGGCCACGTTGCGGACCACGTCTGGCTGCTTGCGATGGTCCTTCTGGCTGTTGTCGTGGCTGGCGTCCACCATGACGGTCTGGGGCAGCCCAGCCTTGGCCAGGCCTTCCAGCGTCGAGCCCACGCTCGCGGCATCGAAATTCGGCCCCGTCCGACCGCCGCGGAGGATCACGTGGCAATCTTCGTTGCCGGTGGTGGTCACGATGGCCGCCAGCCCCTGCTCGGTCACGCCAAAGAAGCTGTGGGGGTGATTGGCGGCGCGTATCGCATCGATCGCGAGCTGGAGACCGCCGCCGGTGCCGTTCTTGAAGCCGACCGGCATGGAAAGCCCGGACGCGAGCGTGCGGTGAACCTGGCTCTCGGTAGTGCGGGCGCCGATCGCGGCCCAGACCACGGCGTCTGAGATGAACTGCGGCGAGATAGGATCGAGGAACTCGCAGCCGGCCGGCAGGCCAAGGTCGATGATGTCCAGCAGGATCTGCCGAGCGATCCGCAGGCCAGCGTTGCAGGCGTTGCTGCCATCCAGGTGCGGATCGTTGATCAGTCCCTTCCAGCCGATGGTGGTGCGGGGCTTCTCGAAGTAGACCCGCATGATGATCCGCAGGTCCCTCTGGAGCTCGTCCGCCAGGGGCTTGAGCCGCCGAGCGTAGTCCAGCGCGGCCTGCGGGTCGTGGATCGAACACGGGCCGACGATGACGATCAGGCGATCGTCCTCGCCGTTCAGGATGTTCACGGTCTCCTTGCGCCAGCCGGTTACCGCGGCCGACCCCTGGTCGGACAGCGGCTGCTCCTCGAGCAGGATCGCTGGCGAGATCAGCGGGCGAATGCTTTCGATTCTCAAGTCACGCGTCTCCATGGCTCCTCCCGAATCAACCGATGATGTGTGCGTGCGTAAAGCTGTAGTCGATGCGCCGCTCGGCACAGTAGCAGATGCGGCGACAGGTAGGTGGGCAAGCACTGCGGTAAAGCTGTCTCGACATCGATCGCTCCAGACCAGCGCGCCGCGGACTCAGGCAAAAACAAAGAGCAGAGGCCTGGGCCTCTGCTCTTTGACGGCATGAGGGGGTGTCGCGGCGCTGCTACTTAGCCAGTAGCCCCCTCACGCCGCTTCGTAAAGTAATAGTAGGAGAAGGTCGCCGGGCGACCGTACATCAGTACCTTCCCGTTATGGGCCTTGCCGGGAGTATATGCCGTATCGGCACAGAGAGCAAGTCGGGAAACGGCCGGACCCGCCCTTGTGGCGCTTCTTGGAACCAGGACGTCGTGGCGCAGTGTGTGTCGTTCGTGTGTCCCGGTGGCGTGACAAAAGTGCCAAAACGCCAAAACCCGGCGGAGCGACGGGATGGAGCTGGCGGCGGGGAGGATTGCATTGTTGCGCGATAGTCTTGAAACCAGGTGCGGCCCGAGTGGCGACGGAAGCGTTCTTGGTGACAAAAGCATTGACTATGGTGGCAGGGCAGGAGGACGCGGGGCTGGGTCTGCACGGAGGTGGGCGGCCGTGACCTTTTCTACTAGCTATGCCGCGGCGATGGGATATTGGTCACACCAGGTAGTGGGCCGTGAGGAAGTCCCCCGGGCTGGCCGGTTCGATGTTGATGTCCAGTTCATGCTTCAGAGCATGGAGCGCTTGCTCGAGATCGGCTAAGGCAACCGGATCGTCGGCCGACGCTACGTAGTCAACATCGAGTGTGGTCTCCCGAAGGCCCATGTCGATCATGGCGACTTCTCCGACAAGAAAGAAGCGGACGGGCCGACGGACGCGCCGGCTGAGTGCTCGGAGAAACGTCCTCAGGCGGGAGCCGCTCGCACGCTGCCGCAAGGCTTGCCCCATGATTTCCGACGGATCTCTTGGAGAAAGAGGTCGAGGAGTGCCAGATAGCTACCCCAGGCGTTGTAGCCGTAGCGTCTTTCCTCCTCTTCCGCGACTACAAGCAATGTCTCCCGGCCAAACGCCTCGTCGAGAGACGGCACAGCAAGAATATCCCGGTATCGTTCCGGGATCAGGGGGGCCGCACCAAGTCGCTCCTGGATCCGCGTTTTCGCCATCCGCTGCAGCGCCGCGGCAGCCGCGTAGCGCCGCATGGCGCGATCACGAAGCGGCTCATCGAGCTGGGCGATCGTGGCCTCGGCGTCCGCCGCCAGGCCAGGATGGGTGAGCAGCAGCAAGACCGAAGCCAGGTGCAACCGGGCATCGCTTGAGCTCCAAGCGCGCCCATCAACTCTCGCGCGGTACCTGGCACACCGCGCCGTCGGACCCGAGACGGCTCCACATGCCGGATACCCCACCGGTTCAGCGCGGTGGCCAGCGAGTCCCACTCGGCCAGGTCGGATGGCCTGAGCCCGATGTGTTCGCGACGCGGATTCCCAATGACCGGCTTAGCCTGATCCCGACAGTTCGCCAGGAGTCTTCCGTACCCTCTCAATGAGGAGGCGACCGGCTCCGACAGGGTCCTGGCCGCGCGCCCGCGGCATCGATGACGCCACCACAGGTTCTCCGTCCGCGCGAAGACGACTCCTGGCATTCGCGCACGGGGCCAGGAGCACTCCGTCCATTTGTCGCGATGCACTATGTTCGATCGTTGACATTGTGCGTGTCCGCCCGGTGACGGCGGCCCACCGGGTTGTGCTCTAGATTGAACAGAGCACGACGGTCGCGTCGAATGCGACTGGAAAGCGAGCCGGGAGAGGGATCTGGCGACCTACGCGCCGGACCTCCACAAGGGAGGAAGCCATGAAACACCGGATTGCAGCGGCAGCCGGGGCACTGTTGTTGGTTCTGGCACCAGCACTCACGGCCGACGCGGCGGGCGGCGCGACACAAAAGAAGCGCACGACGACGCTGTCAGGACTGAGCTCATCGATCCAGTCGAGCGCGGTCCGCTCCGCGCGCTCCCATACTGGCGGCAAGAATCTCTCCGGAAGCGGTGGAACGGCCCAAAGCGGCCCTAGCGACTTCGAGCTCGATGTCTACTGCGATGGCGACTGGTTCGTGACCTGGGACGAGGACGCCAACGGCACACCGATCATCGGTACGTTCAACCTGTACTGCAACGGGGACACGCTACGGATCGGGTAGAGCGCGTCAACCTCGGCAGCCGTCTGGACCCACCCTTCGCCAACTGAAGCCAGCGCCAGCAGACTGGATTCGATGTGTTGGAGTCATGACAGGAGAAGTCGCGCTCACCGGCGCGCCCGGATGAGCTAAGCTGCCACATCCGCATCCCACCCGCGAGGTGACCCCATGCCTGCTCAGCCGCTCCACGATCTGCTCATCCGCGGCGGGCGGGTGGTCTCTACCTTTACGGGCGAGGTGTTCGCGGCGGACGTGGTGGTGGATGGGCAGACCATCGCGGGTGTGCTGCCGGCCGATACGGCGGGCGAGGCGCGGGAGGTGCTGGATGCCTCGGGGCTGCTGGTGGTGCCGGGGTACATCGACTCGCACCTGCACGTGGAGAGCAGCTTTGTGGGGCCGGCCGGGTTTGCCTGGCTCACGCTGGCCCACGGCACCACGACGGTGCTGGCCGATCCGCACGAGATCGTGAACGTGGTGGGCGCCGATGGGCTGCGCTGGATGCTCGAAGCGGGCGCGAACGTCCCGCAGTCCATTTACTACGGGGTGCCGTCCTGCGTGCCGGCCCTGCCGGGCTTCGAATCCTCCGGGGCGGCGCTAGACGCGGACGACATCGCGGAACTGCTGGATCTGCCGGGGGTGATCGGCCTGGCCGAGGTGATGGACTACCGGGCTGTGGTGCGTGGTGACGAGCGGATGGCGCGGATCACCGAAGTGGCCCGCGAGAAGGGCGTGTTGATCGACGGCCACGCGCCGAACCTGCGCGGCGAGGACCTGAGCAAGTTCATGTCCATGGGGATCGACTCCGATCACACCAAGAACCCGCCGGAGGTCTCGCTGGAGAAGGCTCGGCTGGGCATGACGGTGCAAATCCAAGAGAAGTGCGTGAGCCCGGCCATGATCCAGTCGCTCATGGGATCACCACTGCGTATTCCGTTCTGCCTGGTGACCGATGACGTAGCGCCAGACGCTGTGAGCAGCCACGGCCACCTGGACCACGTGGCCCGCCTGGCGATTGAGGCGGGCCTGCCGCCCATCGAGGCACTGCGGGCGATGACGCTCACGCCGGCCCAGCGGCTCAGGCTGTACGACCGTGGCGTGGTCTCGCCAGGCAAACGCGCCGATCTGGTGCTGACCGAAGACATCGCCGAGCTACGACCGCGCGTGGTGATCAGCGGCGGCCGCGTCGTGGCTCGAGATGGCGCCTGCACATACCCGGAGCCAACGACGCTGAGCCACCCGTTCGGCGCCACCGTGAAGTTGGGCGCGGTCTCAGCGGACGACTTCCGCTGGCGGCTTGATCTGCCAGACGGCGAGACGCGGCTGCGCGCCGTGCGGACCAACCCCGTCGACACGTTCACCGCCGATGACGAGATCCAGCTCAGAGTCCAGGGTGGCGAGGTGCAGTGGGAGGGGCGGTGCCCCGTCCTCGCCATCTGGGAGCGTCACGGACTTCGGCCCGGCTCGGCCGTAGCCCCCATCCTGGGGTTCGATCTCTCGGAGGGCGCGGTGGCCTCCACCTACGCGCACGACAGCCACAACCTGGTGGTGTTGGGCACCTCGCGCCGTTCGATGGCCACGGCCGCCAACGCGGTGATCACGGCCGGCGGCGGCATCGCGGTGGCGCGGGGTGATGAGGTGGTGGCGGAGCTTCCGCTTCGAATCGCGGGGGTGATGTCCGAGCGCCCGGTGACGGAGGTCGTGGCGCGGGCGCGAGCCATCCGCGCGGCGCTGGACGCCTGGGGCTACCGCCACGCCAACGCGTTCATGAGCTTCTCTACCATCAGCCTGCCCGTCAGCCCGTCGCTGAAGCTCACGAATCTCGGATTGGTGGACGTGGCGAACCGGGAGTGGGCGGACGCGGTGGTGTCTGCACATTAGGCGAGGGCCTCGGGCGAAGTTACCGACCGCGTTGCCGAGAAGCGGGGGACAAGCCCCCGCGCTACGTCAAAACTCCGGCGTCCCCGCATTGCGCGCCGCACGACCTAGCGGAGCAGGCACATGCTGCTTCGCACGCACTCCACCGGCACCCCGTCCGTCCGTGGCGCGGGGGCTTGTCTCCCGCTTGCCGGCCGGCGCGGAATCCTCACGATGCCGGGCGTCGTCGACGGGCCAGGGATGCGCGTGCCGTGACACCTCCGACCGCCGGCGTCGCGATGAAGCGGGGGACAAGGCCCCGCGCTACGACAAAACTCCGGCGTCCCCGAATTGCGCGCCGCACGACCTCGCGGAGCAGGCACATGCTGCTTCGCACGCACTCCACCAGTACGCCGGCCGTCCGTGGCGCGGGGGCTTGTCTCCCGCTTGCCGGCCGGCGCGGAATCCTCACGATGCCGGGCGCCGTCGACGGGCCAGGGATGCGCGTGCCGTGGCACCTCCGACCGCTGGCGTCGCTGGGAAGCGGGGAACAAGCCCCCGCGCTACGTCAAAACTCCGGCGTCCCCGCATTACCCGCCGCACGACCTCGACCGGTACCCGCGCTACGTCCCGATTCGCTGCAACCCTCACGCGACGATCTCCATACGGAGGCCTCGTTGGTCCTTCGGCGGTTGGGGCGGCAACACCATCGCGATGCGACGGTGGGCGCGTTGCGCACTTACGAGGCAGGCGGCCGCGTCCAGGATATCGTCCCGCGCCACCAGGCCGTTTCCCAGTGTCTTGCGTACGCCGGCGAGATCAAACCGCGGAAGCCAGCGGTCCAGGATCTCTAGCCGCTCCGCTTCGCCCTCGGCCGACTTCTTGGGACGCGCCAGTCCCCGGCCGGTGCCACCCAGCATGGCGAAGGAGACCTCAGGATGGCACTCCCGCACTCGGCGTTGAAGGTCAGGCGTCATCAGGTCGTCCACCGCCCGGATACGATCCAGGATGTTGAAGAGGTAGATCGTCACCGCTTTCCCGGAGGCGGCTCGATTGAGCTCACACGCCCCAGCATACGTCTGAGCCGCCAGCGTTGGTCGGCACGGCGCGGGGAAGACGCTGGCGGCACGCGGCGAGCCCAGCAGTCGGCGGGCGGCCTCGTCCGCCAGGCGCGGGCCGTCGTCACTGAGGCCAATCGGGATGTCGATGCAGGCTGCTTCCGCGCGCGATAACAGCGGACCTATAGCCAGCATCGGCACGATCTCGAACCCGATGGTGCTCAGGGCAAGATCGGACCTGGCCACCACCCAGCCGCCCTTGCAGCCGTCTATGCCGAGCAGGGTCCCATCAGTCACGGGGGTATCATGCCGTCATGAGCGAGCCTGACGGTCGGCCCATTCTGAACATCGTCGGCGAAAAGGTGGCGCTTGGTCCCATCCGGCGTGACCTGTTGCCGCTCTACGAGCGTTGGATCAACGACTTCGAGGTCACGCGGACACTCGAGATCGGCTGGCGGCCGACCAGTACGGAGACCGAACTGGCGTGGTTTGAGCGGGCCGTGAGTGCCTCGGGCCAGGTCTTCTTCACCATCTACGAGAGGTCGACGCTCCGCCCGATTGGGAACGCCGACCTGGTCGCCATCGACCATCACCATGGCACGGCGTCATTCGGCATCATGATCGGCGAGAAGGAGTGCTGGGGCCGCGGCTACGGCACCGAGGCCACGCGGCTGGTGCTTGACTACGCGTTCAACGGACTCCATCTGCACAACGTGTACCTCACCGCGTACGCCATCAATGAGCGCGGCCTGCGCGCTTACCGCCGGGCCGGGTTCAAGGAGTTTGGCCGCCGTCGGGAGGCCAGGCTGCTCGGCTCGCGGCGCTACGACGTGGTGTACATGGATTGCCTGGCCACGGAGTTTCAGAGCCCGCTGCTGGGACAGGTCGCGGAGCCGTAGGTGGCGCGGGGCTCGGCCCCGCGCCGCTGTCTCGACCCGGCTAGAAGACGATCAGTCCTCGGGCGAGCTCGCCTGCCGCGAGCGCCTGGAACGCCTCGTTGGTCTCGTTGATGGTGAACTTCCGCGTGATCAACTCGTCGATCTTGAGCTTGCCGGCCAGGTAGAGCTCCACCATCCGTGGGAAGTCGTTGCGGGTGCGGGCGGAACCGTAGTTGGAGCCCATCAAGCGTCGCTCGGCGCCCACTAGCGTGGCGCGGACGTCGATGGAGAAGGTGGTGCCGCTGGCGGGGAGCCCCACCACCACGCAGGTGCCACCCTTGGCCAGAGAGGCCCAGGCGGTCTCGATGGCGCGGGTGTCACCGACGGTCACCACGGCGTAGTCCACGCCGCGGCCGGTGATCTTGCGGATCTCGTCTGGCGCGTTGGTCTGGGCCGGATTCACCGTGTGGGTGGCGCCCATCTGGCGGGCGAACTCCAGCTTGTTGTCCGCCACGTCCACCGCGATCAGCGGCTGGGCGCTGGCCAGCCGGCCGCCCTGGACCGCGTTGAGGCCCACACCGCCGCAGCCAAACACCGCCAGGCTCATGCCGGGCGCAACCTGGGCCGTGTTGATCACCGAGCCCACGCCCGTCATGACGGAGCAACCGATGAGCGCGGCGAGCTCTAGCGGCATGTCGTCGCGGATTTTGATGGCGCACGACTCCGGCATGACCGCGTACGGAGCATACGTGGAGACCATTCCGTAGTGGTAGACGGTCTCGCCGTTCCACTTGAAACGGGAGGTGCCGTCCACTTGCATCCCACGCGGTCCGCGGCCGTCGCATAGCGGCGGTCGCCCGGCCACGCAGTAGTAACAGCGCCCGCACGTGGGCGCCCATGAGACGATGACGTGGTCTCCCGGCTTGAGGTGGCTAACGCCCGCGCCCACCTTCTCGATGATCCCCGCGCCCTCGTCACCCAGGATCATGGGTGTGAGCGTGTCCGCCCAGGAACCGTCCGCCGCGTGCAGGCAGCTATGGCAGACGCCGCTGGCAACCATGCGGACCATGACCTCGCCCGCCTGTGGGTCCTGGACCTCAACCTGTTCAACGGTGATGGGCTGGCGGACCTCGCGCAGCACCGGCGCCTTCATCAGCATGGCTCGACCTCTAAACGAGATGGGGTGGTGCGTGCCTATGCTACCGCAAGTCCCCGGCGGCCCGAGCCGGGGCGTCGAGGGATTGGGCCCCGCTCAGCCCTCCGCGCGCGCCCCGCGCTCCCAGCCCTGGCATCGGTTCCGCCAGCGGTGGAGACAGGCCAGCCAGGATCTTCAGCGCCACCGCCGCCAGCAGCCTGTCCTCAGCGTCGTCCAGGTCCAGTTGGCTCACACTCCGGATGCGCTGCAGCCGGTATGAGACGGTGTTGACGTGGATCGTCAACTCGCGTGCAGTCGCTTGCGGGCTGGCATTGTTGCGGAGGAACGCGTCGAGCGTAGACACCAGTCCGGCTCGGTGGCGCGCATCGTAGGAGATGAGGCTCCCCAGCACGTGTTCAGCGAACCGATCTAGCTCATCCTGGTCGCCGATCTGGAATAGCAATCGGTGCAAGCCCAGATCTGCGAAGGCGACGACCTCTCCGCCCCGGCCGAATCGCCTGGCGGCCTTGACGGCGTGGTGGGCCTGGGCAAACGCCGGCGCGAGGTCCGTGGCCTCGCGAGCCGGACCCCCGAGCCCCACGGTGAGCGACCACGAGGGGAAGAGCGTGGTGGCGTGAAGGACGGCCGATTGCCCCAGCGAGCGCGGGTCGTGGCCTCGCCCGCTGTCAGACGGCACGATCGCAACGAGGCCCTCCGGCCGTGAGGCCACCAACGCTTGCGGTGCTGCCCGCTCCACAAACGCGCCCAACGACTCCAGCAAGCGCCGCCAACGGTGCGCCGATCGCCGAGCGTCAGCCCCGGATCCGGCGGACGGTGTGGAGAGCTCTTCCGCGGAGAAGAGCAGCACGTGATGCGGGATCGCGGGGGCAATTCCGATGCGGCGGGCGCGACGAGCCACCTCCTCCGGATCCAACAGGTGGCCCATCAGCAGGCCATCCAACAGCTCGTTCCGAAGCTGCCGCGACACTTCGCTGGCCATCCGCTCCCGCATCATGGCCAGCGCGTATACGGTCGCGGCGTGCTGCGCCACCAACACGTCCACTTCACCGTCGGCGGGGAGATCCCGGCGTGGGTCGGCCCGGTCCTGCACCACGTCGAGCACCACCAGGTAACCAAGCGTGTCATCGCCGGAGACGATCGGCGCGGCCACGCACGCGGCGTCCACACCCAGGCTGGGGATAGCCGGCAGCCTCAGCGGCCGACGGTCGTCCGCGAACGACTGCAGGACCCGCGCTGCATACTCGCGCGTGGGCGCCCACCCCTCGCTCTCTCCGACCGGTTCTCGTTCGCCGGATCTCTCAACGGGTTCGAAGAGTGCGTCGAGCACCAGCACCCGCCGCCCGATGACCTCGCCGAGCATCGCCGTGATCGCGCACGTGTCTGCGCCCTGGAGTACCAGACCGCTCAAGCGGTCGTGAATGGCCACAATCTGCCGCAGGATGGCGTTCTGCCGCTGAACGTGATCGAACGACGGACCAGGGGACTGAACGTCCCGATCTCGCGGCAAGCTATCGCGCGGCGTGGAGACCCCCGCGGTTGGACGGCGCCTCATCGCCGGAGCGCCCCGATCATCCTGAGGAGCTCGTCCGCTGCCAGCGAGCCGGACGCGGCGGAAGTGAACGCCACGCCGTGGATCAAGCCGCGCGACCGGGCTTGCTCGATCAATCCCAGCGCGATGTCCACGCCCACCTCTGGGCCGTGGTCGCCGGCCGCCCGCATGCGCTCCAGCAGTGCGTGAGGCACCACGGTATCCGGCACCTCGTGCTGCAGGTACTCCGCGTGGGCGAAGTCCTGAAAGGGCATGACTCCCAGGAGCACCGGCAGATCCGGCGAGCCCACCGCCTCCAACATCCACTGCAGCGCGTCGATGTCGTACAGCGGAGGCGTGATCAGATAGTGCGCACCGGCATCGATCTTCGCACGGACGATCCGAAGTTGAAGCTCCAGATCATCAGCGGTGGGGTGGACCCGGGCCCCGATGATGAAGGACGTGGGTCGGCCCAGTGGCATCCCATGGTGGTCATGACCCTGGTTCAGACCGTTGACCATCACGCTGAGCCCTACGCCATCGATGTCCCACACCCCGCCCGCGTTCGGATAGTCACCTCCCAGGGGCGGCGTCCCCGTACGGCAGATTACGTGGCGGAGGCCAAATGCGTGCGCGCCAAGCAGGTCCGCCTGCAGCGCGATCACGCTCCGATCCCAGGTGGTGAGCGTGAGGACGGCTTCCAGACCGGGCACCCGCTGCTGGATCAGCAGCGCCAGGCTGGCAGAGCTCACCTGGGCCCGGCTGCTCTGCATAGGCGAGACCACCACGGCATCAAAACCGGCCTCATGTAAGCGCGCGGCGTCCCGCGCGGCGGTCTCCGCGTCACCGGTCTCCGGAGGCGACATCTCGCAGGCGGCCACAAATGCGCGCGCCGCGAGCTTCTGGGCGAACGGGCTCTCGGCCGACTGCACTGACGCGGCGGCCTCGATGGGTGTACTCCTCGATGCCAGCGTACGGATCTTCCCGGTCTCGCGGCTGACCGGCCTGAGGCTCCTCACCGCTACCGCGAGCGCCTCCGTATGCGTTGGGGTCGTGCCGCAGCACCCACCGACGATGGTGGCTCCCGCCTTCACAAAGCTCGCGGCGTGGCGCGCGAAGTACGCGGTGTCCGCCGTGTACCGCAGCGTGCCATCGAGCAGCACGGGCGGCCCGGCGTTGGGCTGGGCCACCAGGGGTAGCGTGGTGTACCTACCTAGCTCCTTCACCACGCCCAGCAAGCGGCGCGGCCCCAGCACGCAGTTCGCGCCGATAGCGGCCACTCCAAGCCCGTCGAGTCGCCGCGCCACCTCGCCAGGCGTGTCCCCGGTCAGAGTGCGGCCGTCCTCCACAAACGTCATCTGCGCGATGACAGGCACCGCGCCGATCTGGCGGGCCGTCTCGACGGCGTCGATCAGCTCAGACAATCGGTAAAACGATTCCAGGACCAGCAGGTCCGCGCCCGCTGAGATCAGCGCCTCCATCTGTTCCCGGAATGCGGCTTTCAGCTCATCGCTTGGCGGCACCATCGGCGAGCCAATCGGCGTCACGGGGGCGACCGAGCCAGCAATGAGGACAGCATGGGCACCCATGTCGGCGCGGACCTCCTGCGCCAGCGCCACCGCGCGCTCGTTAATCTCCGCGACGCTACGTTCCAGGCCGTGGCGTGCTAGACGCACGCGGCTTGCGCCAAAAGTGTTGGTGCCGATCAGATTTGCCCCGGCCGTGATGTAGGCTCTGTGGACCGCGTGCACCAGGTCCGGACGCGAGCGGCTCAGCTCAGGCAGGCATCGGTCCAATGCCACACCGCCTGACAGCAACATCGTCCCCATAGCGCCGTCCGCCACCAGGATCTGGGCCCCCAGATCGGCCAGCAACCTCGCCCGAGATCTCGCTCCGTCCAGCACAGACACCGTCCCGGGTGCGTCATTCGCGGAATTCATCGTGGACCTCGGTTCGCGCGATCGCTCCAATTGTAGGCGATCCAGTTTGAGCTCTTTGTGGGGCGACCACAAGAATGGATTTGATTTCCTGTGGGATACATCCGATGATCCGGCCGCGCTGGCGCGGCACACTGGCGGTGTGGCCTCTGACGCCGATGGCGGGCGCTGTGGCGTCCCGGGCCGGCTGAATGAGCACTCTCGCTGGAGTGTCCCGTGGCTGTCATCGATCGCCCGCCGCGCGCCCCGACAACGATGTCCTCACCGGCATGCCAGGAGGCGCTCGCGAGCTCGCAGCCGGGCGGCGGACGCTCTCTCGGCGCCGTCCAACCTCCGCATGACGCGCTGCATGGATGTCCGTGTCCAACCCGGCCGCGTGTTTCCTTTCGGTCGATGCGCGCCCTCCACGGTCTGCTTGCTCGACGGCCCGCGTGGGACTGGATCGCGAACCGGCTCCGCGATGTCCCTCTTCTGTATCGGGCGTTTACCGCGGCCGAGCGCGCCGCGAAGGGCAGTCTGTTCGGGTGTCAGATGTGCGGCCAGTGCGCGCTGCCGACCACAGCCTACGCATGTCCGATGACCTGCCCCAAACAACTCCGCAACGGGCCGTGCGGGGGGGTGGCAACGGACGGCTCGTGCGAGGTGTACCCCGGCACGCGTTGCGTGTGGCTTCAAGCGTATGAGCGCGCCGACGCGGATGGGCGCACCGACGATCTGCGCCGACTCCAGCGCCCGATCGATCAGCGGCGCTGGGGCGAGAGCGCCTGGGTGAACTACTGGCAAGGTCGCGACGCGGGGCTCTGGACCCCTGGCGACGGCCTGGATGGGTCGGGTGTGGATCTGCCGATGCTTGTGACCACGAGCGACTGATGATCGCCAACGGACTCGCGGGGCACCCCGGGCCGGCCGATGGCGGGCCCTACAGCCTCCTGCACGCCACGCTGCGCCGCGGCCGGTTTGCCGTGACCGCCGAGATCGGGCCGCCCAGGGGCGCCACGCTGGAGCCGCTCCGCCGCAAGGCGCGGATGCTCAAGGACTGGCTAGACGCGGCCAACGTCACGGACAGCCAGAGCGCCGTAGTCCGCCTGGGCAGCCTGGCCGGCAGCCTGGCCCTTATGCGCGAAGGAGTGGAGCCGGTCATGCAGCTCCAGTGCCGTGACCGAAACCGCATCTCGCTGCAGTCCGAGCTGCTCTCCGCGGGCGCTCTGGGTATTCCAAATGTGCTGCTCCTCACGGGCGACCACCCGCGGTTCGGCGATCACCCGGAGGCCAAGCCGGTGTTTGACCTGGACTCCGTCCAGCTAGTTTGGACCGCCCGGACCATGCGAGATCACCGTCAACTGCTTTCTGGCCGCGCCCTGGCCGCGCCACCGCGGTACTTCATCGGTGCAGTGGAGAATCCGTTCGCACCGCCGTTGCGCTTCAGGGCAGAGCGACTCGGCAAGAAGGTAGCCGCCGGCGCCAGCTTCATCCAGACCCAGCTCGTCTTTGATGTGCCGATTTTCAGACGGTGGATGGAGGACGTCCGGGCGCTGGGCCTGCTCGATCGATGCTGGATCCTGGCCGGGGTAGGCCCGGTGAAGTCGCCGCGGGCGCTGGAGCATATGCGCGGCGAGGTTCCGGGCGTGTACGTGCCGGATGATGTGACGCGGCGCCTGGGGGGTGTGCCAACTGAGCGGGTGACGGAGGAGGGGCTGCGGCTCTGCGCCGAGACGATCCAACAACTCCGCGAGGTCCCGGGTGTGGCGGGTATTCACGTCATGGCGTTCGGCTGGGAGGATGCGATCCCGGAAATTCTGGAGCGGGCAGGCATCGGACGTAGGCCGGCCAGCGGCAGCGCTCCATCGCCGGTGGCTGCCCCATCACCAGAGCCCATCTGGAGCGGCGGTCGATGATCGTGGAGCTGCGCTGCTCGGACCGGCTGCGGGGGCCAAAGGCACTGGACATCAGCCCCGTGCTCTCATCCGTGATGCACGCGGCGGGCGCGGCAACCACGGACCTCTCGCGGCTGCGCGTGGTGTGTGACTGGATCCAATACAAGAACAACTTCCGCGAGCCCGTGTCATGTCGCCCGATTTTGCAGCATGGTCCGGCCTTCGCGCGTCCAGGGGCTTCGGGCGAAGGGCCTGCCGAGGACGCGCGCGAGCTGGCTCTGGATCTGCGGCGCACCGGAGCTGCCGAACTGGGGCCCGCGCTGGCAGAGGCCCTTGACCGGGCAGGTGCCGACCACGTGCACTTGGAACCCTGGGGGCCGGGTACGGCAAGCTGTATCTGGGGCTTCAACTCGCTCTACTGGCGCGACCTGGGCCTCTGGGAGCAGGCGACCGGCCGCGGCTATGAACAGGCGCTCCCGCGGGGCGAGAGCGACGCACGCAACGCCGCCGCCGCCCGGGATCTCATCCTCGAGCTGTTCGCCACCTGGGACGCGCTCGCGAGACAGCGTGCCCTGCCAAGCGAGCTGCACGTGGTGGAGCTAGGCGTGGGCAACGGTGGGCAGGCAAAGGTCTGGCTGGACGAGTTTCTGCGGATCGATCGCGAGCGCGGGACCGACTATTACCGCCGTCTGCATTATCTGATGGGGGACTACTCGCCGCACGTGCTGGGCCTGGCGCGCGCGGCGGTCGGCGACCACGGAGAACGCGTCAGCGGCCTTGTCCTGGACGCTACCAGGCCAACCGAGACGTTAGGCTTCCTCCGCTACAAGGCCTTCCTGGTCTACATCTCCAACGTCTACGACAACCTGCCCACGGATGAGATCGTCCGGATGGGCGGCCACCTTTTCCGCGTGGAGGTCCGCGCGTACCTCCCTCCAGCGGACGCACGCCGTATCGCCGGTCTGACCGGCACGGCGGTGGACGCGATCCCCGGCCTAGTTGCGCGCCTGCTACGGCTGGGGCCGGAGCTACTGGCAGAGACCGCACCAGACGTGTTTGCTGACACAACGGCGGCGGTACGCTTCTGGCAGGTGGTGTGGGAGGTCCTGCGTTTGGAGGAGCGCTACGTCCCTCTGGACGCCCTGGACGAGTACGAGGTGGCGCCACGCATCAGTGGGGAGGTCCTCCGCCCGATTCTGGAGGCCAACGGAGATGCGCGGATGCACGTCAGCAACGGCGCGGCGGTGAGCTTTGCGGATAGCCTGGCTCTCCTTCATCCGCTGGGGATGCTCCAGTGCCACGACTTGTTCGTGACCGATGTACACCAGTACGCCACCGGATTCCGCGGCCCCGGGAAATACGACGGCTCCGTGGTGAACTGGGTGAATGCGCCACTGCTCGAGGCCATCGGGCGACGGCGCGGCTTTGACGTGGCGGTTACGCCGTTTGCGCACCGCGCGGGTGCGAATGTGCAGACGCTCACGGCACGGGTAAGAGAATGACCGCCCAGATCATCCAGACGGCCCCTGGGGGTCCAGTGGAGAGCGCCCTGTCCACGCTGGCGGACGAGCCCCAACATCCCGCGGAAACCAGACCGGCATTCCCTTTGCTCGCCACCACGGTAGTCGGCTCCTACTCTGTCCCGGAGTGGCTGGAGCGCTTGAAGACCGACTACTACCAGCGGCGGATCAGCGGCGCGTACCTCCGCGAGATCCACGAGGTCGCCATCAAGGCCGCGCTGAAGGACCAGGAACGTGCCGGTGTGGACATTGTCTCCGACGGCGAGCTGCGTCGAGATAACGATCTGGACTACTTCCTCGCACGGCTCCCCGGGGTTGAGATCACGCATCGGGCCAAGGAGCACTACGCGGACTACTTTGACGCCCGGGTCCCAGAGCGGTTGCCAGCCCACGACCAGTCCGGCACCCTGGGGCTGGTGGACGATCTCCGGTTCACCATGGACCTCACCGATCGTCCCGTGAAGTTCTCACTGACCGGACCGTACTCACTGGCGAGGCGGTTGCGAAACGACGCCTACGGCGAACAGGCTGACCTGGTGCTAGATGTCGCTCGCATCCTGAATGGCGAGGTGCTGGCGCTGGCGGCAGCGGGCGCGGCGATTCTTCAGGTGGACGAGCCGTTCCTGGCCGGCTACCCGGAGGACGTAGACCTGGCGATCAGGGCGGTAAACCTGGTGTTCGAGGGCGTGGACGGGCCAAGACGGGCGCTCCACATCTGCTATGGCAATCGATACGCGCGTCCGGCCTGGGAGGGCCACTACGACTTTCTGTTCCCGCGCGTGCTGGACGCGCACATCGATCAGCTCGTGCTCGAGCTGGCTCGGCGCGGCGACGAGGACCTGGCGCTGTTCCGGCGGTATCCCAACGACCGTCTTGCACTCGGCCTGGGTGTCATCGACGTCAAGAGCCTGCAGGTAGAGCCCGCCGACGTGGTGGCCGCTCGGATCCGGCACGGGCTGGACGTCCTTCCCCCGGACCGACTGCTGATCAATCCGGACTGTGGCTTACGCCACGTCCCGCCGGACGTGGCCCGCGCGAAGCTCCGTGCGATGCGCGCCGGAGCGGATCTCGTACGCGAGGAGGTGTTGGGCCGTGCTTGACGTTCAGGACATTCAGACCCGGGCGGATCGCTCGTTGCTAGACCGTCCACTGGGGGAGATCGTGGACGGCATCGTGGACGGCGGGCAGGCGTGGCGGGACATGAGCCTGGCGGTCCTCGCGTCCACGACGGGCGCCAGTTGTCTCGTGGCGGCGTGCGCCGAGCTCGCGGACCGGCCGGAATGCCAGCCCCGCTTGCTGGATTTGGCACGAGTGCTCGCGCGTGCCCGCTACTTGCGGCAACAACTCCCCGTGCAAATAGACGATCTCCAGTCGGCGCAGCGGGACCTTGACCGCGCGCGCGGATTGCCGCACCGAGATGCCCACGACAGCGCCTCGCGACGTACTGCTGTCCAACTGACGCTGAGGCACACCTTGAGTCGTCGTCTCGAGATCGCCGGCGCTTCCGCCGAGCTAGCATGCCTCGCCGGCGAGGCACGCATGCTATCCGGGGAGCCAGACTCTGGACTGACCGGGCTCGCCAGGCTCTGGGCGAGCACCGCGCTGACACGGACAATCGAGTCCGTGGAGCGGGAGCTCGGTGACGCTCGCGAGCCCTTCTTGTGCGAGTACGTGGCATCTGACCTTGCGCGGCTTCGGCATGAGCTCTGCGCAACGTCAGCACTGGGCGACACGCGTGGGATTCCAACGGGAGATCCCGTCGTCGCCTGATGTACTATCATCCCCCCGCCTCTAACCGGCCGCGGGACACAGCGGCCCCGTCCAGAGGACCGAGCGATGGCGCGCGGACGGCAAGTTCCAGACGCGGGCTCGGACGCACCGCGAAGGAGGGAGTGCCGTCGCTGCAACCATTCTGGCCGCTACGCGGCCAACGACGGGGGGGCTGCCTCCGCTCCGCCGCCGGTCTACGCGCGGTGCTCGATGTTGACATCTTCGCCGTCTCCCCGACGGCAACGTAGGTGAGGTGACCATGCCGCCAGCCGCCCCGTACGACCTGCTCATCAAGGGTGGACACGTGCTCGATCCGGGCCAGGGCCTGGATGGTGAACTGGACATCGGGATCGCGGGCGGGAAAATCGCCGCGATCCGGGCCGACATCCCATCGTCGGACGCCCGGCGGACGGTGCAGGTGAAGGGATCTGGCCGCTATGTGACGCCGGGCCTGATAGACCTGCACACCCACGTTGCCCACGGCGCCCAGACGGATGGCGTGGGCATGGGCTGCGTGGAGCCGGACATCGGCGGTGTGCAATCCGGCGCCACCACGGTGGTGGACGGGGGCTCCGTTGGGGTGGCCAACATCGGCGTGTTCAAGCACCACATCCTGCCGCGAGCCAGGACCAGGGTGCTGGTCTACCTCAACATCGGCAGCTTCGCCCACACCATGCCTGGCCTGGCTGACATCAGCCGGATCGAGGACATCGACGAGAGGGCCATCTCGGCGTGCGTGGCGGCGAATCCGGGGCTGATCAAGGGGTTCAAGCTTCGCATGGTGGGACCGGTCATGGGTGAGCGGGGCGAGGAGGTGATCCGCCGCTCCAAGGCGATCGCTAAGGAGCACAAGCTACCGCTTATGGTCCACTTTGGCGATGGCGGCGGCGACCCCGGGCGGATGAACCAGCTTACGCGCCTCATGCTCAACACCTTCGAGGAGGGTGACATTCTCACCCACCTGTGCACCCCGCACCCAGGTGGGATGATGGATCCAACGGGCGGCTCGCTGCGCGAGCTGCCCGAGGTGCGCGAGGCCCGGGCCCGCGGCGTGACGCTGGACTCAGCCCTTGGTCGTGGCAACTTCGGCATCGAGGTGGCGCGGATCCAGGCGGACCGGGGTCTGGCGCCGGACACCACCAGCAGCGACGTGACGCTGGGCGGGCGGACGCGTGGCGTGGGTCTGCTGGACAGCATGAGCAAGTTCATGGCTGTGGGCTACAGCCTGGCGGATGTGGTGCGGATGGCCACAACGAACGCCGCGAAGGCCATCGGGCTGACCTCAGAGCTCGGCGCGATCGCCGTTGGCCGGGAGGCGGATCTCTCCATCTTTGACGTGATGTCAGGCCACTGGCGATTCACCGATACCAAGGAAGTCCCGTTCACCGGCGAGCACGCGCTCATACCGGTGCAGACCATCCGCGCGGGTGAGCTCTTCTCGCCAGACTGGGGTCCGTACCCATGGGGCTGGCTCCCGGAGGAGGCCTGATCCGTCCTCCATGCTGAGCTTCGTCATCCGCCGCCTACTCCAGGCGATTCCGGTGGTGTTCCTGGCGAGCGTCGGTGTATTTCTGTTGCTCCGCCTCCTACCGGGCGATCCGGCCCAGGTGCTGGCGGGCACCGATACTTCCCCGCAGACGCTCGAGGCGATCCGTCAAGAGATGGGTCTCAATGAGCCACTGCCGGTCCAGTACATGGTCTGGCTGGAGCATGTCGCTCGGGGCGACCTGGGCCGATCGATCGTCAGCAAAGTCCCGGTGGCCCAGCTCATCGGCCAGCGTGCGCCGGCCACGCTCGAGCTGGCGCTAGCGGGCGAGCTGTTGACGGTGTTGATCGGGATCCCGCTTGGCGTGATCGCCGCGGTGCGGCAGCGGACCCGCACTGATTGGGGGATCACCGCATTCATCAGCCTCAGCCAGGCCATCCCGAACTTCTGGCTGGGGATCTTGCTGATCATCCTGTTTGCCGTGATGCTGGGCTTGATGCCGCCCGGCGGCCGCGGCGATTTCTCACGAGATCCGGTGCTGGCGTTGAAATTTATCGCCTTGCCCGCGATCACGCTGGCGCTACCGGCGGCCATGAACCTGTCCCGTCTCACGAAGGCCTCCGTGCTGGAGGTGCTTTACGAGGACTACGTGCGCACCGCCAGGGCAAAGGGCCTGGCCGGCACCCGCGTGGTCGTTGGCCACGTGCTCCGCAACGCGCTGATCCCCGTAATCACCGCGGTGGGGCTGGAGTTTGGCCGGCTGCTTGGCGGCGCCATCGTCATTGAATCCGTTTTCGCCTGGCCGGGGCTGGGCACGTTGATGTTGACGGCCATCGGCACACGCGACTACGCCATCGTGCAAGCAGGCCTGTTGATGCTGGTGATGATCTTCATCGTCGTGAATCTCATCACAGACGTGGCGTACGGATATCTGGACCCGCGCATCCGGCTAACCGGCGGTCGCGCGCGATGACGGGCTCATCCACGGCTACGGCTCCGATCCCACGGTCCGTGGAGCAGTCCACCGCTGGCTCCCGCCTGGCGGCCCCGCGAAGCCCACTGGCGCAGGCACTCCGCCGGACCGTGCGCAATCCGGCCGGCGTCTTCGGCCTGACGCTGCTCTCGCTGCTGGTGTTCTGCGCCCTGGCCGCGCCCATCGTGAGCCCGCACGACCCACTGCTGCAGCACCCCGGCGACGAGCTGAAGGGTCCAGGCGGGGCCTACCCGCTGGGCACGGACCACCTGGGGCGTGACCTGCTCTCACGGATCATCTACGGCAGCCGATCCTCGCTGCTGGTGGGCGTGGTGGCCGTGGCGCTTGGAGCCAACGTGGGGATCCTGACGGGGCTGCTGGCAGGTTACTTCGGCGGCCTGGTGGACACGCTGATCATGCGGTTTTACGATGCGTTGCTGTCCTTCCCGGCCGTGCTGCTGGGCATCGCCATTGTCAGCGTGCTCGGGACCGGAATGCTCAACGTGGCGTATGCGCTGGCGATAGCCTCGCTGCCGGCGTTTGCACGGCTCATGCGGTCGCAGGTGCTGGCCCAGCGCGAGCGGGACTACGTCCTGGCTGCGCGGTGCAGCGGCGCATCTGATCGGCGGATCATGTGGCTCCACGTGTTGCCAAACGCGGTGGCGCCACTGCTTATCCAGATCGCGCTGGCCATGGGCTTCTCGGTGCTTGTGGAGTCTGCCCTGTCGTTCCTGGGCCTGGGGACCCAGCCACCCAACCCGTCCTGGGGGGCGATGCTCAACGAGAGCCGCGCCTATCTGCGGACGTCACCAGCCTTCGGGATATTCCCGGGCATCGCCCTGGCGGTGCTCTTGCTGGGACTCAACTTCCTGGCGGACGCGCTGCGCGACGCGCTGGATCCGCGGAGGACCAATGCGTGACCCACGCATCTTGATGGGAGGTTCGCCTGACGCACGCACGCGTCGCTCTTCGAAATCCGGGGCTGGGGCCCCGCGCTGACTCATCGCGCTGACAGGATTCACATTACGGCCGTCCAAGGCCGTTGGAGTAGATTAGGTGAAGCACAATACCAACAAGATCATCGTCTCGCACGCCGGCAACCTGCCGCGCCCCGCGGATCTCAATGAGATCCTGGCGGCCGGCCTGGGCAAGAGTGAGGCGTTCACCGATCGCATCCCGAGCGCAGTCGCTGAAGTCGTGCGCAGGCAGATCGACTGCGGCGTAGACGTAGTCAACGACGGCGAGTACATCAAGGCCGGCAGCTACACCGGCTACATTCACGAGCGCGTCACCGGCTGGGAGATGCTGCCACCGGACCCGAAACGGCCGCCGAAGCGTGCGGGCGTTGGCGAGCGCGACCGCCGCGAGTTTCCCGGCTTCTACGAATCCGGACTGTGGCTCTCCGGCTCCGGCGGGCCGATCCGACCGGGGTTCATGAAGCCGGGGGCACCGCAGCGACCAGCTACGGAGCGCGTGTGCACTGGCCCCATCACGTACACTGCGCAGGAAGTGGCCAGGAACGACGTGGCCACTCTGAAGGCGGCACTACAGGGCACCGGGGCGGATGGCTTCGTGGCGGCGCTGGGACCGCTCAGCCTGGGAGCGGGCGCCCACAACGCCTACTACCCAACTGAAGAGGCCTACATGATGGCCGTGGCAGACGCCGTGCACGAGGAGTACAAGGCGATCACGGACGGCGGCCTGACGCTCCAGATTGACGAGCCGGAGTTCGCCACATCCTGGATGTTCTTCCCGGACTGGTCGGTGGACGAGTACCGGGCCTACCTGGAGCGTTGCGTGGCGGTGATCAACCACGCCACGCGGGGGCTGCCGCAGGATCAGATCCGCTTCCACGTCTGCTGGGGGAGCGGGCACCGGCCGCACTCGAACGACATTGAGCTGAAGCACATCGCGGATCTTCTGCTCAAGGTCAATGCCAAGGCGTACGCGGTGGAGGCCGGCAACGTGCGGCACCAGCACGAGTGGCAGGTCTGGAAGGACGTCAAACTCCCAGACGGCAAGATCCTGCAGCCGGGCGTGATTAGCCACGCCACGGACCTGGTGGAGCATCCAGACCTGATCAAGGAGCGGCTGCTCAACTACGCCAGCGTGGTGGGCAAGGAGAACGTGCAGACCAGCACGGACTGCGGCATCGGCTCGCGGGTAGGCCACGAGGAGATCGCCTGGGCGAAGCTGGCGACCATGGCGGAAGGTGCCCGGCGTGCATCCATCGAGCTCTGGGGATAGCACCGGACGAACCAGCGACAGGAGACCAGATCGATGGCGATGACAGCCCTGGACTACGAGGTCAACCACCGCTGGGAGCAGGCTCCCGCGGGTATCACGCACAAAGATGTCAGCGGGGTCGCCGTGGACTCACGGGATCGCGTGTTCATTGTCACGCGGCACCCGGACATCGTGGTGGTGTATGAGCGGGACGGTACGTTCATAGCGAGCTGGGGAGCGGGCGTCTTTGGCAACACCCATGGCATCACCATTGGACCGGACGACACCGTCTGGATCACCGACAACCGAGACCACTGCGTGCGCCAGCTCAGCCAGCAGGGCGAGCTCCTGATGACGCTGGGCACGCCGGGCGTGCCCACGGATACGGGCTATCACACCACCGGTAAGCCGGAGATCCACCACAACGAGACGGTGCTGCGGTCAGCCGGCCCCTTCAATTCGTGCACGAACGTGGCGTTTGGGCCAAATGGCGATCTGTACGTGGCTGATGGCTATGGGAACGCCCGGATCCACCGCTTCACCAGCGCGGGCACACTGGTCCACTCATGGGGCGAGCCCGGGACTGGCCCGGGCCAGTTCCACATCCCGCACGGGATCTGGGTGGCGGCGGATGGCACGGTGATCGTGGCGGACCGCGAGAACGACCGTCTTCAGTTCTTCAGCCCGGACGGTGACTACCTCCGGGAGTGGAACGACGTGCAGCGTCCCACTGCGGTGGTCACGGACCGCGAGGGCCTGATCTACGTGGCGGAGCTCTGGCGGCCAATCGAGAAGGGGCAGGGCTCGTTTGTCCACGGCTATGCCGCGGTGGACCAGCCGGGCCGGGTTTCCGTCTACGAGCTGGACGGGACGATCGTTGCGCGCTGGGGCGCTTCGCAAACAGACCGCGACGCGCCTGGCAACTTCATCGCTCCCCACGGAATCTGCGTAGATTCGCAGGGAGATCTGTACGTCTCTGAGGTGACATTCACGTACGGGGTCAAACCAAAGCGGATGCCTGAGACGTGCGCCGGGCATCAGCTTCAGAAATTCTCACGCCGCAGGGGCGCGTAGGTCGCCAAATTGGGCGACGCTCGGGCCAGGGTACAGCCAGCCACCGGCAACCGGCCGGCGGGCGAACATCAGAGGGAGGAAGCATTGTGATTCGCGCGAACGATTCTGGTCGGCTCAGCCGGCGGTCAGCTATGAAGCTGCTGCTGTCCGGCGCCGGACTGGCCATGCTGACCGCGTGTGGCCAGCAGACCCCGGCACCGCCAGCGGGCAACACGGCACCCGCGGCCGGCGCCCCCAAGCCGGCGGGAGATGCCAAGCCGGCAGCAGACGCCAAACCCGCGGCGCCCGCATCCACTGGTGCGCCACCGGCCGCTAAGGCCGGCACGCCTAAGAGTGGCGGGATGCTGCGGATTGGCCAGGTTGGCGACTTCGCCACGCTGGATGCCACCTACACGCCGGGGCCGGCCGAGCTGACCTGGGCGATTCACGACCGGCTGACCGCGTACGACGAGAAGTTCCAGCCGCAACCCATGCTGGCGGAGAGCTGGGATATCAGCAGCGACTCCAAACAGGTGAAGTTCAACCTCCGCAAGGGCGTCCAGTACCACTCCGGAAGAGAGTTCACCAGCGCGGACGTTGAGTACAACCTGCGGCGGATCCAGGGCGGCAAGAGCTTCAACGGCCAGATCGAGAAGCAGAGCAAGTGGTGGACCACCATCGAGACCCCGGACAAGAACACCATCGTTCTCAAGTCCGAGCAGTCACGCCCCACCATGTTTGACTTCTTCGAGTACCTCAACATCCAGGACAAAGACACCCTGGAGGGTCCAGACGCAAAGAGCAAGTCCATCGGCACGGGGCCGTACCAATTCAAAGAGTGGATCCAGGGTGACCACCTGACTCTGGAACGCAACAAGAACTACTGGCAGAGCGGGAAGCCCCTCCTGGACGGCATGGAGATTAAGATCCTGGCCGATACCCAGGCGCTGGTGGTGCAGCTCGAGGCGGGCGCGCTTGACCTGGTGCTTCTGCCGCCCCTGCGCGATCTGGACCGGCTGAAGAGCGATTCCAAGTACCAGGCCCTGGTGCACAACGACGCCGGCGGCGTGACGACCATCGGCATGAGCGTAAACAAGGAGCCATTTGACAAGAAGCAGGTCCGGCAGGCGCTGAACTACGCGCTGGATCGGAAGCGCTTCACGGACACTATCCTGCTCAAGACCGGCGAACCGGCCGTGCTCCCGTGGACTACCACCTCGCCCGGCTACGACGCATCAAAGAACACCGCGTATGCCTTTGACCTGGAGAAGGCCAAGGGGCTCCTGGCACAGGCAGGGGTGACGGGCCTGGAGATGGATGGCCTGATCCAGGCCAACAACGCGGAGCTCATCTCGTTCTCTCAGGTGTACCAGGCGGATCTGGCCAAGATCGGCGTGAAGCTCAACATCAAGACCATGGAGCCAGCGGCCTGGCTGGACCAGGTGAACAAGGTCACGTATCGCGGCATCTGGCTGGGGAGCATTGCGTTTGCCCAGCTCGAGCCGGCGACCACGTTCCAAAACAGCCGCGGTCTTGACCCCACCGCGAACAGCTCTGGATTCGTCAGCGACAAGTACACCCAGCTCGTCACGGCAGCCAACGCTGAGCCGGACAAGGCAAAGCGGAAGGAGCTGTACAACCAGCTCAACGACCTGTTCCTGGACGAGTCGTTCCTGATGGTGATGTCCACGCTCCCCGCGCGTGCTCTAGCGCGGGCCGCCGTCAAGGACGTCCGCAAGACGGCGCATGGTGGCTTCTCGTTCACCCACACCTGGATCGAGTAGACGAACAGTTCGGCAAACAGAGAAGGGGCAGGATCGCGAAAGTGATCCTGCCCCTTCTCTGTGACCCAGGGCGCTATTTGAAGCGCCAGGGCACGCTGCTCAGCTCGAACCACGAGTAGCCGTACAGGGCGATGAACAGGACCAGGAAGGCAAAGGCGAGCACGAGCGTTCCGGGCACCTCAAAGCCGCCGGCGTGCGCCTCCTCCACTTCCACCGTGCCAAACGCGTCCGCTGCCACCTTGCCGAGGTCCGGCGTGGCGGTACGCTGCCCGAGGAACACGGTGCCAACGATGGACAACACGAACATGGCCCCCGCGATGACGGCCACCGTTGCGCCGATTGCAAGGATCCCGAGGAAGAGCGGCACCGGGCCCACGGTGAAGACGTTCGACTGTAGGGGCCCAGCGCCCGCCAGGGTGACGTCCCAGTGGCGCCGGGGCACGCCCCAGTGGCCCGCCAGTCCCATGCCAATGCCGAAGATCAGCATGCCGACGCCGTACAGATACGGTTGAACCCGGGCCCAGCTCGGGAACATGAGCTGCCGCTGAAAGATCAACGGGACCAGGTAGTAGGCGATACCCATGAAGGCCGTGGTGGTCCCTGCCACCACCGTCATGTGGAAGTGGGCCGGGATGACCAGCGTGTTGTGGGCGATCAGGTTGAGCTGGGGTCCGCCGATGATGACGCCGCTGATGCCCCCCAGGATACCGAACATGGCCAGGCTCACGGCGAGGGCGCCGAACCCGGGCTGACCCCATGGAGCGGCTTTGAGCCAGCCAAAGAGGCCGTCTCGGTGGCCCTTGCGGCGAAGCGCCAGCTCAACGGACGCCGGGATGCTGAAGGCATGGATCAGGCTGCCCATCACCGCGGCATACATGAAGTAGCTGGTGTTGATGTTGCGCACCCCAGGCTCGATGCCGGGATCGGCCAGGATGTGGTGCATAGAGCCCATCTGGATGAAGAGCACGTACAGCACAATGGCCACACGCGAAAGGCCCTCATTGAGCGGTTTTGCTCCGGTGAGCAGGCTGGCCAGGCCGTACCAGATAGCGATCATGGCGGCCAGATTGACCTGCTGCGCGCCGTGGCCCAGGCCCCAATAGAACAGTCGGTAGATCCCCGGATCGGGAGCGCTGATCAGGTCAAGACTCCAGAGAAAGGTAGGGATCAGCGCGATAGCGCCGCAGGCCAGTGACCACAGGGCCAGGATGGCTGCCGCGGTGAGCGAAAACGTGAACAACGGCAGCGTACCAACGTCGCCGCGCTTGCGCGCCGCCACGATGTTGATGAAGAAGTGCACCACCGCGATGATCGCGCCTACGGCAAACACGAGCACGCCGCCGTAGTAGGCCGGCGCGGCCCGCAGCGGCGGGTATGACGTGAACATGACGGTGGCCTGGCCACTGAAAATGAGCGCCGTGGCCAGCACCGAGCCCAGCAACATCATGGCGTAGGCCACCCACCCGATCATGGGAGCCACCATCCGAGCGCTGAGCAAGACGGTGCTCCCGAAGATCAGGCCCGCCATCTCAAAGAACAGGATCCAGAAGATGAGCATCACCATGCCGTGGGCGGCAAGGAACTCGTAGAAGGTGTTCAGTGGCAGGAGGTGGACGATCTCCCAGCGCGTGAGCGCAATGAGCAGCGCCAGAATGCCACCGATGGTGAGATAGACGACGGCCGTCACGGCGTGGGCCATGATCTGCTGTTCAGCAGACCGATCTACCTCCAGCGCCGTGACCTGACACCGTCTGCCAAGTACGCTGACAGCTACCATATCTACACCTTTGCTCCACGCCCGGGAGCCCCGTGCTGTTGGGTCATGAGAAACGGCCAGTCCGTGCTTCGCATCAGTCGGTCACGATGATGCGCCCGGCCATCAGGTGATGACCCAGCCCGCAGAACTCGTTGCAGACCAGCGGATACGTGTCCGCCTTCTCCGGGGTGAGGTGCACTGACGTCACGTAGCCCGGCAGGATCTGGTAGTTCAAGCTCCGCTCCCCTGAGATGAGCGAGAACCCGTGCTGGACGTCGCGGCTGGACATCAGGAATCTGTAGGTTTGCCCCTTCTTGAGCGTGACAATCGGCCGCCACGCAAAGGAGGATGCCTCCAGGTAGACGTCTGTACCGGGTGGTGGCGTCACTACCGGGATGCCCGCGACCTCGCCAGTCTTGAACTTATTGGTGAACTCTTCCACCTTGGTGTGAAATACGGCCGGATCGACCCGGTAGGACTCAATGTCGTTCTGGCGGGCACCAATGGCTGGCCAGATGAACGCGATCATCAGGAACATGGATAGGCCCCAGATCACAACGAAGCCCACCCAGAGCTTCTCGTCGCGACCCATCTGGCGCCACCAGTTCGAGTCGGGTTTCGAGAGGCTGCTATACCCGAGCGCCATGCACTCCTCCTGGCTGAAAATCCACTGACCGGGCGGCGCGGGTCACAGCGGGAACGCCTTGACGCGGAGCAAGCTGAGCACGCCAAGCACCAGGTAGAAGATCGTGGGCACAACCATTCCCGCGATGAGCAGAACGAACACGTTGTCCAGCAGCCGCTGCGCCAGCGGTGGCTCCTGCGACCCGGGGCGCGACGAGGCCGACTCGGCCATGCGCTTACCTCCCTCGCGGAAGTCGCCCCCCGCGTGCGTAGAGTAGCTTGATGCGAACGACCCGGCCGATCGCGCCGAGTGATCCGCCGGGTATCGCGAATCAAACCACTTCAAGACGGTGTCGAACGGTTGCCATCGTCCCGGGGCAGGCGGGGCATACGTCCCGCCCAGACGGGCCAATCACTCCGCGGCCTGAACGCTCCGCCTGGCCCCCCCGCGGAGCCCGATGAGAACCAGCAGCATCGCCACCGCGTAGAACACGCCGCCGCCCACCCACATCACCAGCCCGCCAAGTCGCTGGTCTTGAATGGGCGACAGGTCTCCCGGCTTCGGCGTAAGGGCGTACCAGGGGTAGTAGAGCTGTTCGGACAGCGTGAGCACCGCGCCCAGCAGATCACAAGCCATCCAGGTGGCAAAGAGCGTGAGCAGCGTCACCTCGCTTGACGGTCGGCGTCCGCCGCTCAGGTCACCCCCTAAGATCAGCCAGTACAGGACTGACGCACCAAACAACAGCAGGTGCTCCGCGGCGTGGATCGGGTCCACCAGCAAAGCCGCCTCGTACGCGACGGGAAGGTGCCACACCAGCAACAGAGCGTTTACCGCGATGGCGGCCACGATAGCTGCCGGCCCAGGGCTGACACCGCCCCCCGGCCGGGGCTGAATCCCAAATACGGAGAGCGGCCGTCCAGCGGAAACGAGCGGCGCGGCCGCGATCATGAACAGCATGTGCTGCAACATGTGGGCGGAAAACGCGCGGTGCGCGTACGCGTCGAACACACCCGAGCTCGCCAGGGTGAGGACGGCCACGCCCGCCAGGAACGCATAGACGCGGGTCAGAGAAGGAGCCGGGCGGCGGGCCAGGCGCGCGCGTCGGGCCAGCAAAGCGTACGCCAGGCCTATTCCAGCGCCAAGTACCTCAGTCACGCCATGATGCTAGCCGGAAACCGATGAGCTCAGGCGTGGGACGCACGAGTCTCCTGCGCACCGAACAGACGCGAGACGCCCCGGCGAAGCACGATCACCAGGGACCGGCCAAACAATAGGACGCTGCCCACGGCTACGAGGAGCACCAGCGGCACTGCCACTGGGGCGAGCGCGGCGGTGGTGGCCAGCGAGGCGCTGGCGACATCCTCCGTCATGGAGGCCGCGGGACCGAGCAACGCAACGTTGATGAGCGGACGCAGCGATGCGCGCGCCAGGTGGACCACACCGGCGGTGCCACCGCCGGCCAGCAGTCCCACCACAATCTGCACGCCCGGGTCAATGCCGGCAATCGTCCCAGTCTGGGACGCGAACAGTACGGCTCCCGCGGCCATGGAGACGGGGAGCATCAGCGCGTGCACCAGCGAGTCAAGGCCCTCGATCTTGTCCGCGGCGAACTCCAGAATCCCGATGATCACCAGCGCGGTCAGCGCGAAGTCGGAGCCCAGCGCGTCAAACGGCGCGGCCAGGGTGATGTAGCCGCCGCGCGCGAGCAGCGCAACGATGGCCAGTGGGAGGCTGGCGTTGAGGCCGGCCGCGGCCCCCAACCCGAAGGCGGCCGTGACGTTGAGAAGCTCCGTACCCATGCGGTTGACCTCGCGGGTGATCTCCGCTCAGTAGACGCCGGCTCCGCCCAAAATGTTCTGCCCGCGGCGGCGGACCGCGCTCCAGAGCCGGTGCAGCGTGCCCAAGGCCGCGCGGATGCGCTCGCGGCGCCGCAGGATGCACAGCAGCCTACGCCGAGCTTCGGCTGCGTCCGGCGCCTGGGTATCCAGTGACTTCTGGACGATCAACCCGAACGACGTGATGACGAAACTTCCGTAGCGCAGCTTCAGGTGGGCCATGCTGGGCTCTCGTGCTGGCTGGACCTGGTAGTACGGGGGCTCGTCGACATACCGATCCGCTGGCCCGTGACCCCGGCCGAAATCGAGCTCGATCGCGTGGCCCAGTGCCTTGAAGACCGCGGCGACCTCCCGCAAATCGCGCTCCCGGTACAGCACGGTGGGGCCGTCCTCGATAGTCCTCCGATCTGAAGAGAGATTCAGCTCGGTGGTATGCACAGCCACGCCGCCGGGTCTCAGGCAGTCCAGTGCGCTCACCAGAAAGCGGACCCCGGCTTCGAGAGACCCCAGGTGCTCGAAGGCACAGGATGACCAGACGAAGTCATAGTCACGAAGATCGGGGGGGATCCGGTTCATATCCACGCCGCGGAACGTGACCCGGCGGGCGAGCTCATCAGCCGGGCAGATGCCCCGCAAGTCGATCGCCTCCAGGTTGGAGGCGTGGGCTGACGCCTTTGCCCAGCCCGCGGCCTCTTCCGCCTCCGGGTGGAGGTCTGACGCCGTAACCTCGGATCCCATGCTCGCAAACAGCGCCGTCAAAGGCTCCTGCCCCACCGCAAATCCGAGGCCGCGCACGCCCGGACAGAGCATTGCACGCTCGTGCAACGCCTGGGCAATGTACGCCCACTCCCAGAGCTTGCGGTGGTAGTACCACCCCAGCTTCATCCGCGTACCCCACTCCTGGAAGTCTGGGCGATTCATGTCTGCCTGGGTGCACAGGTGGGAGGTGAGCATGGTGGAGAGAGGCATTTTAGGTGACGGGCCCACACCACGGGGTACACTGCCGGGGGTGCCACGGCGGGGCGCAGATTCCGAAGGAGGCTGGGATCATGGCGGTGACGCGGGAGCAGTTCGAAAGCGGTCTGTCCTACGACGCGTACAAACGCGGGATGACGCGCAACCAGGAGCGGTTCGAGGCGAACGAGCGGGGAGTATCCGTGCGGTCTGACGATCTGGCCGCGTTCAACCGCCTGCCGAAGCCGGTGAACGTGCTGGTCATCGGCGAGGACTGGTGCGGCGACGTGATCGCGAACATGCCGATCATCGGCCGCCTTGCCAGCGAGTCAGGCAAGCTGAACCTGCGGGTCTTCGAGCGCGACAAGCACCCCGAGCTGATGGACCAGTACCTGAACCAGGGCAAGTACAAGTCCATCCCAGTGTTCGTGTTCTTCGACGACGACTTCCGGGAGATCGGGCGGTTCATTGAGCGGCCCGCCAGCGTCACCGAGCTACGCGCGAAGAAGCAGCGGGAGATCCACGCCGCCCATCCGGAGTTCGGGGAGGTGGGGGCGCCGCTGGACCAGCTTCCAGAGAACGTCCGCACCGAGCTGGCGACACTGACGGCGAAGATGCGCGAAGATATGGTGCCCTTTGCCAACCAGGAAGTGATCCGCGAGCTCCGCGAGATCGTGGAGCGCGTGCCAGCGCGCACGGGCGGATGACAGAGCCTACCGGCGCGGGGGCGGCCTGATGGCCGCCTCCGTGGTGAAAGTCACCATCACGTACTGTGCTGAGTGCGGCTACGAGCCGCAGACACTGGCGCTCACCGAGGCGTTGATGCTGAAGTTTGGCAACAAGCTCTCGACAATAGAGCTCATCCCGTGGTACGAGGGATCGTTCGAGGTGTCAGTGGGCGGGGACCTGATCCACTCGATGTATCGGGATAGCGGGTTCCCCGAGCACGAGACGATCTTCGCGGCGGTGCGGGAGCGGTTGGCCGACTAGCGCCACACGCGCGCCGGATCCAACACGAGCCCGGGCAGAGGCGGGAGTGCGCGTGGAGTACGCCCCTCCAGAGTCGCGGCCAGCACGTAACGCTCGCCGCGAAGCTCGAACGCCTCAATCGTCCGAGTCTCGCGATCCGCGATCCAATAGTAAGGGACGCCAAATCTCTCGTAAAGCTGACGTTTGACCAACCGGTCGCGGCTCGCTCGTTTGGGGGAGATGATCTCGACGACGAGCGTCGGCGCCCCGACGATTCCCGCCTCACGTATGACATCGAGTCGATCGTTAGCAACGTACACGATGTCGGGCTGGATCACATTCGTCTCAGAAAGCACCACATCCACCGGTGCGAAGAACACTTCCCCGAGATGGTGCCCTTCCACGTAGCCCCACACGTCTCCGTACAGCGATCGGTTCGTTCGCTGATGATCTATGTTCGGCGCCGGGTTCACGAAGACGTCACCGTCCACGATCTCGTACTGGCGGCCATCGTCCGGCAGCTCGAGATAGTCCTGATAGGTGAGCACCGCGCGTTGTGGGAACATCTCTGCATTATAGGCCCCCCTCCTCGCATGCAGATCACTCGCGGCTGACGCGACACTCCAGCGTGGTGATTGGCGCGGCGGCCATGGCCGCCAGGAATGCCTCTGGCTGGCCGTAGGGCCTGTCTTCCAGCAGGCGAGCTTCCAGTGGGAAGACGCGGCGGTCCTCGTCAAATGGGTAGGGGTCCAGCCTGAGCGCCAGCTCACCCACGTTGCGGCAGGTCAGCACACCTGAGGTGCCGTCTGGCCGGGGGAGCGGGGCGATCTCACCATTCGCGGCCAGGCGGAAGCCAAACTGAAGCTGCAGCCGATCCCACACCTGGAGCAGCAGGTACGTGTACCAGACGTTGGGGTCGGTAGTGACGTGCGTATGGAGCTTCTTGCGCAGCGCCCGCTCCCCCAGCGACTGCTGGAACAGCGCTTGCTCCTCCAGGAACTCGTTGACAAGCTCTCGCTCCGTCTCCGTGAAGCTGCGCTCGGTGAGGCGGAACGTACCGTAGCGATCGTTGTAGAGCCCCGCGCCGTGCATGCTCACCAGGAGGCCGGTGTAGGGGTCGTGCTCGGCCGCCATGTTGATCCCGCGGCGGTACAGCGGCACGTGCTCGTGCGGCGTCAGGCTATGGAACTGCCACGGCTGCCCCGTGTTGGGGTCGATCGTCGGGCGCTCCTCCCAGCCAGCCCAGCCATTGTCGTGCCTGGTGCCCGCGTCGATCGCCGCCTCGCGTGGCTCAAACGGTGGCGTCTCGTCGTTGCCCCAGTGGCGGGCAAAGTCGCCGGTCTGTTTGCCGTGATCGGGCTGGCGCACCACCAGCAGCTTGCCGCGGAAGCGCTGCAAGATCATCTGAGCATCTCCCGGTTGTTATTCAGTGTTCGGCGTCCTGGCGATGATGATAGCGCTGGGCGTCAGTGGCCGCGCCCGACCAGGTCCGTCTCACGGAGGGTCGGCCGATCTTGCTCGGAAGCGTAAGTGAGGCGGCGCGTAGCAAAGTCCAGATCGCCCGAGCGGTGGGAGATGCTGATCACCGCCGCCTTTGGAAGCCGGTCGCGAAGCGCGGAGAGCAGATGCCGCTCCGAATCCTCGTCCAGCGCACTCGTGGCCTCGTCCATAAACAGGAAATCCGGCCGGTGCAAGAGCGCCCGTGCCATCGCCAGCCGCTGCTGCTCACCCCCGCTGAGCGCCAGGCTCCAGTTCTCCTGCGCATCGAGGCGAGCCACAAGATGACCCAGCCCCACCGAGCTGAGCGCCTCCGACACCTGGTCTGCCGCATACGCGCCCTCCCGCTCCGGGTAGCTCACGGCCGCCCGCAGCGTGCCAATGGGGATATAAGGCTTCTGGGGCAGGAACAGCAGCCTTGCGCCGCTAGGGACGGTGACGGCACCCTCACCGTACGGCCAGATGCCGGCGATGGCCCGAAACAGACTCGTCTTGCCACTACCCGAGGGCCCGGAGATGAGCAGCCGATCGCCCGACGACACCTGGAACGCGACGTCGTTCAGGACCACGCGGCCGTTCGGCAGCTTGAGCCGCTCCACGGCAACCGAGAGTGCGCCATCCCCGCCATGCAACACGGTGAGAGTCGCGGGGGAGGCCGCCTCGCGCTCGATCTCATTCAGCGCATCCTGGAACGTGAGCAGACGGTCCATACTGGCCTTCCAGTCCGCGAGGCTGCCATACGTGGTGACGAACCACGAGAGCGCGCCCTGGACCCGGCCGAACGCGTTGGTGATCTGGAAGAGCTGGCCCAGATTGATGGCTCCCGCGAAGTAGCGGGGGGCCGCCACCAGGATGGGGAAGATATCCGCCACCTGGTCATAACCCACGGTGAACGAAGTCAGGCGCTTCGTGTAACGCATCAGCTCGTACCAGTTGAGTCGAACGGCGTCCATCCGGTGAATCAGGCCCGCGCGCTCCGGCTCCTCGCCCTTGTAGAGGGCCACGCCCTCCGCGTTCTCTCGAACACGCACCAGGTTGAACCGGAAGTCCGCCTCCAGCCGCTCCTGCTGGAAGCTGAGCGGAATCAACGGCCGCCCCACATAGTGGGTCAGCACACTGCCGACGATGGCGTAGACGATGGCCACCCACACCATGTAGCCGGGGATAAAGACCGCCGTGCCCCCCAGCTCAAACTCCAGGGGTCCGGACACCTCCCAGAGCACGGTGATGAACGAGACCAACGTCACCACGGATGACAGCAGACCAAGCGCCAGGCCCAGCGTGCCCCCGGAGAGCTTGCGGAGATCCTCGGCGATGCGCTGGTCCGGATTGTCCGTGGACCGCCCGCGCAGCTCCAGCAGGTAGTACACGCGCTGCTTCAACCAGGAGCCCAGATACTGCGTGGTCAGCCAGACGCGCCAGCGAATCTCCAACATCTGGGATAGATAGAGACGGTAGACGGATAGCACGATGAACACCGCGGCGAGGCCGCAGAAGTACAGCAGCAAGTAAAGGAACGCATCGTAATCACGCTGCTCCAGCGCGTTGTAGAAGTCGCGGTTCCAGGTGTTCAGCAGGACCAGCAGGTACACCCGGCCCAGGGTGAGCGCAACGACCGCGCCGAGCAGCACCCAGGCCCAGAGCCGCTCCTCAGAGCGCCAGTAGGGAACGATCAGCGCCCAGACGCGGCGCAGGAAACCCGTGTTTGCGCTCACCAGCGTGTCCCACCCTCTCCTTGTGCCGCCATGGCGCCGGACCCTGTGCTCACAGGAACAAACGCGGCGGCGCCCGAGTGTAGATCACGCGGCCTCGCGGCGAAAAGCGGTGGGCACCGTGGTGCCCGCTTACTAGGAGCAGTTAGACGGCGCGGCGAAGGCGCGGGTTCGCGATCTCGTCCAGCCCCAGAGAGACCAGGAACAGGCCTACGAACAGGATGAACAGAATCACGATGGGCGCCGTCCACCACCACCACCAGCCATTGATCAGGGCGGCGTTGAACTGCACCCAGTAGACCGTCATGCCCAGCGTCGGCGACTCAATGGGGCCAAGACCCAGCGCCTCCAGCCCAACGGAAGCGAGCACCGCGTTGGAGATGCTGTTCACCAGGGCCGCCGCCAGGTACGGGAACAGGTTGGGCAGCATCTCCTTCACGATGATCTCCGGACCGGTCATGCCGGACAACCGGGCAACCTGGACCCAGCTTCGCTCGCGCATGGACAGCACCTGAGACCGAATGACGCGGGTGGGATACAGCCAGGCCAGGCAGGCCACCACCAGTGCCATCTGGTTCACGGTGATACCCTCGCGGATAGTGACAGCCAGGATGATGAGCACCAGCAGGCCCGGAACCGTGAGCCCAATGTCCACGAGTCCGCGCACAACGGTGTCCAGGATGCCCCCGTAGAACGCGGAGACGAACGCCAGAACGGTGCCCACGCCCACGCCGATCAGGCCCGCGATGACACCGATGCGGATCGTCAGGGGCGTGCCCGCGATCATCACCGCCAGCAAGTCACGCCCCTGCCGATCGCTCCCGAACGGCAGCTCCCAGGAAGGGGGTTGGATCGCCATTACTGAGAGCGGGCGCGCGTTCGCCGTGTCCACCAGCAGAGCACCAATACCGGAGAACAGGCCCAGGCCGAGCAGCATTGCTGTGCCCACGATCAGGCTGGGATTGCGCCGCAGGTAGCGCAGCACCGCCCCCAGGCGATCAATCTCGACGTTTCGACTGCTTGCCTCCGCCAGGCTGGAGCCCGTGGGGGCGCCTAGTCCGATCGCGCCTGGGGCGTCGCCCACGGTAGTCTGGCTGACCTGGGGTGAGATGCTCATGTCAGGCGCCCCGATAGGTTATTCGCGGATCGAGCTTGGGGTAGACAATGTCCAGCAAGAACGTGGCCAGGGCGATCGTCACGACCACGGTGAACACGGCGCCCTGGATGAGGAACCAATCAGCCTGTCGGATGGCCGCGAAGAGCACCGAGCCCACGCCAGGGTAGCCAAAGACCACCTCCACCAGCACGCCACCCGCCACGATCTGGCCAAGCGCCAAAGCGAAAGCGGTGGCCTGCGGTAGCAGCGTGTTGCGGATGGCGTAGCGGAGGAAGATGGTGGCTCCCTTGAGCCCTTTGGCGTCCGCGAACGTGATGAAGTCCTCACCCTGGACGGTGACGACCATGGCACGCATCGTCAGCGCCCAGCCACCCACCGATACCAGAATGATGGAGAGGGCGGGTAGGGTGGCGTGGACAATGACGTCCCACATGAACGCCAGTGACCAGTCCGGGATCAATCCGGCCGTGTACCCGCCGAAAATCGGAAACCAGCCCGTCTTGAAGGCAAGGAAGTACATCAAGACCAGGCCAAACAGGTAAAAGGGCAACGCGTGCAGAGCCAGCAGAGGCGGCAGCACGTAGTTGAGAAACGCGGGCGCGCGAGGCCAACCCATGAAGGCGCCAAGCAGCGTCCCCAGGATGAACGACAGAATTGTGGTCACGGAGAGGAGCCCGATGGTCCACGGGAGCGACTCCGCGAGCATCTCACGGACTGTGCGCGGGTAGTTGGCGATCGAGTAGTTGAAGTCACCCTGCGCCAGATCGGCGATGTACCGGAAGTACTGAACGTACAGAGGCTGGTCCAGCCCGAACCGCTGCTCATACTCCTGGACCATTTCGTTCATGCCGGCGTGCACATAGCCGCCAAGAAGGGCCTGCTCCAGCAGCCGCTCGCGGACCGGGTTCTGACTGGACAGTCGGGGGATGAAGAAGTTCAGCGTGGCGGCGAGCCACACCATGATGAAGAAGAACGCGATCCGCTTGAGGACGTACTCGACTGGCATGAATGCCCCTCAGGCCCAGAAGATGCAAGAGGGCGCCGCGCCATCCCGGATGGCGCGGCGCCCTCAAACGCTCGCTGTCTACTGTGTTGGGTCGAGGTTATTGAGCACGAGCTGGTGGGTCAGGTGCCAGAAGGCGCCGTTGACGTAGTTGTTGTCCTTCGTCGGCCACCCCTTCCAGTACGTCTCGTTCATGGGAATGCGGTGGTAGAACTCGGTGAGGACGATGTCTGGCATCTCCGGCAGCCAGATCTCCATGGCCTTGCGGTACAGCTCGGTGGCCTTGGCCTTGTCCGTGGTGGGCGTAACGGCAAGCTGATCGACGATCTCGTCGTACTGCTTGTTGGTCCACTTGGGGAAGTTGGCCAGGTGCGCACCCGGTACGGCGGTGGTGGCGGACTGGTACAGACGCAGGGTGAGGTACGGGTCCTTGATGCTGCCGCCATGGCCGTACAGCTTGGCCACGTAGTCGCCCTTGAAGAACCGATTGTCGGAGTCCGGCGGCTGCACGTAGGTAGCATCGATACCGGCCCGCTTGAGCTGCTCCTGGACCACCGGGCCAACCGCCGCGAATGTGTTGGAGCCCAGAATCTCAAATTTGAGCTTGTTGCCGGCGGCGTCCGCCCAGATCCCGTCGCTGCCCTTGGTGAACCCGTTCTTCTGGAGCAGCGCATCGCCCTTCTGGGTGCTGTACTCCAAGGTGGGGTACTTGTCCAGCAGGTCCTTGATGCTGTCCACGTACGGCCGCAGACCCGGGTAGGACGGCATGGTCACAGGGTAGAGCGTGCCTGCCCCGGCCCAGCCCACGTCTACGATCTGCTGGCGGTTCATGTAGTAGCTGAGCGCCCAGCGTACGTCCGGCTTGTCATACGGCGCCACCGTGTTGTTCACGTACAGGGAGATCGGCCACCAGTCCACGTAGCCATACGGCTTGTCGCGCAGGGAGTGGGTGGTGATCTTGGGGTTCTGCGCCAGCACCGTGGGGAACGTCGCGGCCTGGAGGCTGGTGGTGTAGTCAGCCTGGTTGGAGATCACGGCCTGGGCAAGCTGCTGCTCACCCACAAACGGGGTCATGATCAGGCGCTCAACGCGGGGCAGCTTGGCAAGGCCGGCTTTCGCCGCCCACCAGTCGGGACGGCGGTCAATAATCTTCTGCTCCGGGGAGACGACCTTCACCTCCCACGGACTCGTCGTGACGGGTAGCCCCTTGCCCGGATCCCAGGCGCGGAATTGCGTCCAGTCCTGCCCGTCGTACACGTGCTTGGGCACGATGTACACGCCAATGTCGTACTTGTAGACGACGAAGTCCCAGAAGCGGGGCGCCGGCACCTTAAAGGTGAGCACCGCCGTGTTCGCGTCGGTCGCCTTGGCCTCCTGGAGGAACTGGGCCACATCCACGCCCCACTTGACCTTGGGACCAAGGTCGCGCAGCGCGTTGAAGGTGTAGGCCACGTCCTCAGCGCTGAACGGCTTGCCGTCACTCCAGTTGATGCCGGAGCGCGTCTTGATTGTCAGCGTCTTGGAGTCTGGGCTGTACTGATAGCTCTCAGCCAGCCACATGATCTCCTTGTCAGCGAACGCGCTGTAGAACGCCAGTGGCTCGTACAGCAACATGGAGCCGCCCTGATGGTTGGCGCCGATAGCGTACGGATTCCAGATCTCGTGCTCGGTGAACTTCCCCTGCTGCACGGAGCTGCCAGAGACGTACATCAGCGTCCGGTTGCGCGGGATATTGGGCAGGCCGGTTGTCTGAGCGGGCGCCGACTGGGCTGGCGCGGCGGGCTTGGCCGCCTCAGCCGGCTTCGCGGCTTCCGCGGGCTTGGCGGCCTCAGCCGGCTTCGCCGCCTCGGCGGGCTTCGCCGGCTCCGCCGGCTTGGCCGGAGCCGACGGCGCGGCCGGCGAGCATGCCGCCAGCAGCGCGACGCTGGCCAGCAGGCCCGTGGATTTCAGGAACGTGCGCCGCGAGGTCAAACGCGTGGCGTCGGAATGGTCCATAGCCGAGTGCTCCTCCGAATCCGCCGAGCCGCACTCCAGATAACGGCCGACGACACCAGTTCGCGAGCGCGGCCACGCTGCCGCCGCGCATCCATAGGCCGATTCTAGGCTCGGATCCCCCAAGTGTCAATGGAGCAAGACCGCCAACTCAATGCCAAAATGCCCGCCTACGGCAATTGTCGTCTTTGTTGATCAGGTCAGTAGAGATTGGTATGATAAGGGCTCCTCAGACACGATCTGCAGCACGAAAGGGCCCCTTCCATGTCAGCCGATGGTTACGCGCATCCAGAAGTTCTCGTTGACACCGCCTGGGTGGCGGCTCACCTCAACGATCCCAAGGTCAGGCTGGTGGAGGCGGACGAGGACGTGCTGCTCTACGAGCAGGGGCACATCCGCGGCTCGGTCAAGCTGGACTGGCTGGTGGACGTGCAGAACCCCGTTCAGCGAGATTTCGTTGACAAGGCCGGCTTTGAGACCATGGCCTCCCGCTGGGGCATTAGCAACGACACCACTGTGGTCTTCTACGGCGACCGTAACAACTGGTACGCCTGCTACAGCTTCTGGCTCTTCAAGTACTACGGCCACGCCGACGCAAGGATCATGAATGGTGGCCGCCAGAAGTGGGTGGACGAGCAGCGTGAGCTGGTGCGCGATTTGCCCAGCTACGCGGCGGGCAGCTACGCCGCGAGCGTACCGGACGCCTCCGTACGGGCGTTCCGCCAGGATGTGGAAGCCACGATTGGCAAGCCCGGGACAGCCCTGGTGGATGTGCGCTCTCCCCAGGAGTACAGTGGCGAAGTTCTGCACATGGTGGGATACCCGCAGGAGGGTGCCCAGCGTGGTGGCCACGTGCCAGGCGCGCAGAGCATCCCCTGGGGCACGTCTGTCGCCGCGGACGGCACCTTTAAGTCGCGCACGGAGCTGGAATCGCTCTACGGTGGCAAGGGGATCACCAGCGACAAGAGCATCATTGCGTACTGCCGAATCGGCGAGCGCTCCGCCCACACCTGGTTCGTGCTGACGCGGCTGCTCGGCTTCAAGAACGTGCGCAACTACGACGGCTCCTGGACGGAATGGGGCAGCCTGGTGCGGGCGCCCATTGAGAAGGGCGCGTAGGTCCGCCAGTGCTGGACCGTCAGGCGTTCATCGAGAACCTCATCGACTATTTCCAGAACCCGCGCAACCGCGGGAAGCTCAAGGACGCTGATGTCTCCGTATCCGGGGGTAACCCCGGCTGCGGGGACATCGTGACCATGTACGTCAAGGTGAAGGACGGTGTGGCCACGGAGGTGCGCTTCGAGGGCGAGGGCTGCACCATTAGCCAGGCCGGCGCCTCGATGGTGGCGGAGAAGTACGAGGGCCACACGCTTACAGACATTGAGTCCTCAGACGTAGATGACCTGGTGGACGAAATGGGGCGGGATGTGGTGGTGAGCCGCCTACGCTGCGCCACGGTGGGGATCGGAACGCTGAAGGCAGCCGTACACGAGCTGAAAAAGCAAGCCCTGGCGCGCGAGCGGGAAGAGGCGTAGGGCTTACGAGGCACAGACCTCTCCCGGAGCTTGCGGGCAGCCCGCGTCTTAGTCAGAATCTTCCGCGATAACGCGAATCGTGGAGGCAATGCGGTGGCAACGTGGCTTGTGACGCGGGCGGCCCTGGCGTCTCTCTTGATAACCAGCATCATGCTGGGCGCGCCCCTCCCGACAAGCGCGCAAGACGCGTGTCCGGAGCCCAACGACGGCCTTCAGGGCGCATGTCACATCAGCGCCGGTTCCACGATTGAGGGTGTCCTGTCCACGGCAGAGGACATCGACTCGTACGCGTTGGACGTGCTGGACTTCAACGCCACCCTCCAGGTGACGCTGACCAATCCCGCCGCGCCGTACCGGCTTAGCGTGGCCCGGTGGGACGGCACCGTGGTGGCCACCTCCGGTGGTAGTGGCACCCAGGCTGCATTGAGTGCTCCCATCGGCCCACCGGGCACCTACTACGTGATGGTGGACTCCGCCACCGGCCAGGTCAACGCCTCCGCGCCGTATCGCCTCTCCACGCAGATCCGGTACCCGGTGGCACCGGAGCCGCGGCCGTACCTCAGCGAGGACTTCCGCAGCGGCAGCGACGACGAGGTGGACCAGCGCGATGACGTGGACTTCATCCAGGGACAGGGACGCCGCACGATCGCCCTGAAGAAGGAGGGCGCGCGCAACTCGCCGCTGGTGCGTAGCTGGTATGTCGGCGGGTCGCTGGCCGCCGCCTTCTCCGTGGCGGTGGACACCCGCGTGGTCGCAGGATCCTCAGTCGGTCACGTGCTGTACTTCGGCGAGCGGGACGAGAACAACTTCCACTACGTGATGGTGGATGACGAGGAGCACAAGGTGCTCCTGGCCAAAGTAGTGGACGGCAAGTACACCCCGATCGCGGACTGGGTGGAGAACGGCTCCATCTCCACGGACGGGATCAACCGCACGGTAGTCCTCTCCAACGGGTCTGAGATCATCGTGAACGTCAACGGAACGGAGGTAGCGCGCGTGGGCGGACAGCGCGTGCCTGCCGGCCGCTTCAGGATCGGTGCCGCCACCTGGGCGGAGCCGGCCACCGTCAACTTCGACAACCTGGTCATCGCGGTCCCGGGCGTGAGAGGAGCCCCGAATGCGCGCGTTGTGACCGACGACTTCTCGGACGTTCGGGGAGGTGCGCTTACCATCCGCTCCGGCAATCCGGACGCGTACTCTCTGAGCTACCAGGATGGCGAGTACGTCATCAAGACCGCCGCGGGCGCGCCGGACAAAGTGTGGAACGTGTTCCTGCCGTTTGTCTACGGCGGCTCCAGCATTGAGGTGGACGCCAGGTCCATCGGTGCGCCCCAGCAGATCGTGCTGGCATGCCGTACCACCAAGCAGGCGGACGGTTCGGACTCCGGCTACCGCGTGGACTTTCTCACCAACAGCGGCCAATTCCTGGTCTCCCGCGTGGACAACGGCGTGTTTGCAACGCTGGTGGACCGGAGCGGCATCCCCGCGGTTCGCATGGGGCGGGAGAATGCCAACCGCTTTGAATTCTCGTGCGTGGGCTCCACGATCACCGTGAAAGCCAATGGCGCGGAAATCGCCCGCGTCCAGGACGACACCTACAAGCAGGGCCAGTCATGGATCGCCGGGGGCCCCGTGCAAGGCGGCCTGGCCTCCGAGACCCGGTTCGACAACCTGGTGGTGACCCAGCGCTGACTACCGTCCGTCAGAGCCATGGGTTGGCAGCGGTGGCAGTCGAGACGCGAGTGGCCTCCTGGCCGCGCGCCTGTCCCAGTAGCGCAGGCGGCCGCGGGTCGGCGGGCAACATCGGCTCGTGGAGCTAGCGCTGCCCTGGCGTCGCGACGGCGCGGGGACGGTCGGAGGACCGGTCGACGACCGAGCCGAGACCCGCCGCCCTGGCGCCGCCGGCCGACCGGAACCAGTTAGCGAAGACCCGGCCCCCGGCTCCCGCCCGCTGGACAGCGGCGCCGGCTGCGTCACCGCCACGCACTGGGAAAGCTCAGAGGTATCCCCAGCCGCGGTGGTCGCCGTCGCGGTCACGTACGCCACGCCGGGCGGAATGGGCCCCAGCCGCACCGTGAACGGCGTGCTGCCAGCGGCGTTCGTGGAGACCGTGGTGAACCCCAGGAAGTACCGCGCCTCACCATAGCCGGCCGCCGAGCATACGCCGCCGCCGAATAGCTCAATCCGCACCCCAGCCAGGTTTGGACTTGACCCAGGCTCACCGGCAACGGTGAGGACACCCGCGTCGAAGCTCGCCTGCGCCAGCACGGGGTAGTTCTGGCCGTGGTTGGCGCCGTCATCGGCATCGATTGGATCATTGGGGGAAGGCCCATCCGCGCCGAGGTCGATCTGCGGGTCCGATCCTTTGCAAGCCGCGGTGTTTCTCTGGATCACGTGCCCAATTCCTGATCTCCCCACGATCCCGCCCGCCGTGTTTCAACGGATCACGTTTCGCGCCGAGACGCCGGTTTCGCCGATGACGTTGCCTGATTGCATGCTGAGGCGAGCGCCAGCAGTCTCCGGGCTGATGAGCACGCCGGTGGCGTTTGGTCGCGCGGCCGTCTGCGTTACATCCTTTCTGAGGAGGATTCCCTGCACGCGGGCGCCGAGCTGCAGGTGAGGTAACTACTCAGCTGGCGTATGCAGCGGCCAGTGGCGAGGGGCCGGAGAGCATTCGGATCGCGGCGTAGAGATTCTGGCCTTGTTTGCGCGCGGTCTGCAGCACGCTGGTCAAGATCGCCGAGGTCTGGCTGCCCCACTCCGACCGATACCCTCTCGGTCACTTTGCGGTGGATCACGCTGTTGCGCAAGTCACGCTCGGATGCATTGTTGGTCGGCTCTACCCCGTCACGCTCCAGGAAGACGAACAACTCGGGTTCTCCCGCACTTCTTGTGGCGCGGAGGCGAGTCCGGCCATAACCGGGCAGCCATCCTCGCGCGTGGAGTCTGTCGGCCAGGATGTGTGACGCGCTCGTGATGTGCCGTGACGGATTCGTGATCCGGTAGCGGCAGAGGCTGTGCAGGCGACCGCTTCGTGCGCGAGGTGCCGGCCATGCCTGACCTGGTCCCGATGGTGTTGATTCGGTGTATCCGCCTGGTCGACGAGCAGGTGCTGCTCGACGCCGAAGGCAGCGCGTCCACGGCGAATTGCCCGAGTTGCGGAACCGTGAGTGCTCGCGTGCACGGCCGCTATCAGCGTCGGCGGTCGATCTGCCCTGGCGCGGCCCGGTCCGTCCAGTTGCTCTTGACCGCGCGCCGCTTCCGCTGTGAGGCCGTGGCGTGCGCGCGCAAGACGTTCGCCGAACGCTTCGACGGCCTGGTTGCGCAACACGCCCGCCGCACCGTGGGCGCCACCCAGACCCTGGTCGAGTTGGCCGCGATGCTGGGCGGAAGGCCGGGGCGCGGCTGGCCGCGACGGTCGGCTTGCCGGTCAGCGCGGATACCCTGTTGCGCAGCCTCAAGCGCGAGCCGCGTGTCTGCCCCACCCCGCGGGTGTTGGGCGTCGACGATTTCGCGTTTCGGCGCGGTCATCACTACGGGACGATTCTGATCGATCTGGAAACCCACCACCCGGTCGACCTGTTGGCTGACCGTTTGGCGGACACGCTGGCGAAGTGGTTACGCGAGCATCCCGGGGTCGAGGTCATCGCCAGCGACCGCTCCGGGGCGTACGCTGAAGGCGCCCCGGCCGGGGCACCCGAGGCGATCCAGGTGGCCGATCGCTTCCACCTGCTCATGAACGCGACCCGGGGCGTTCGACGAAGTGTTGCGGAGCCACCGTCGCCGCGTGGAGTACACCGCGTCACCGGACCCACCCCGCGCCGTTGAGCCCGCGGTCCCGAGCCCGGCGGCCTACCCATCAAGTAAGACGGCAAGCAAAGCGGCGCAGCGGCAACTGGAGCGCCAGGCCCGTCGGAGCGCCCGCTGGGAAGAGGTGCACCGCCGCGGCGCCGCGGGCCAGAGCATCCAGCACATCGCCCGAGCCCTGGGGATGAACCGTCAAACCGTCCGCAACTTGCTGGCCGCGCCGCTTCCGCCAGCGCCAGCGCCACGGCCGCGCCCGGGCGGGCTGCAATCACCCACGCTGCAACCGTTCGTGAGCTACCTGCAGGACCGCTGGCAAGCCGGCTGCCAGAATGTCCGACAGGTCCAGCAGCTCTGTCGCGAGATCACCGCCCAGGGGTACCAGGGTAGCTATTCGTTGCTGGAACAGTCACTGTTCCCCTGGCGACCACCTCGCTCCGCACGCTCGGGAGCGAAACGCCGATCGGTGAGTGTGCGCTCGTTGTGCCGACGGCCCCGCGAATCGCTGTCGGAGACCGATCGGCAGACGCTCGAACGGGCGCTGGCGGAGGTACGGAGCTTGCCCGTGGTTACCAGCTCAAGATCAGCTTCGGCACGATCATCGCGCAACGAGACGTGAGCGCATTGGAGTCGTGGGTGCAGGAAGCGCACAGCAGCGGTCTGACGCCGTTTGTGGCGTTCGCGAACGGGCTGCGGACGGACTGGGCGGCCGTGACCGCCGCGCTCACGCTCCCCTGGTCGGCCGGCCCCGGTCGAAGGCCATGTGCATCGGCTGAAACTCATCAAGCGGCAGGGCTATGGCCGAGCGAAGCTCGACCTGCTCCGCCGCCGCGTCCTCGCCGGCTAACCTACCGGCCCACAACACCCAAAAACAGCGCGGGATGAGTCACCGCCGCTCCACACACCATGCCCCACTCCGAAGGGGCAGAATCGGAACATCCGTCCTTCACAGAAAGTGCGGGAGAACCGAAAAGTGACCCAGGTTTCTTCGGGAAATTGACCCACCCCGTGGGTGGTCAGCAGCGGGTCGTGCGTGGGTGTCAGCGGGTGGGTGTCTAGGGGTGGCTGAGCGGTCGGCACCTCCGGTCAGGCGATCGGTCAGACGATCCTTGAGCCGATAGCTCGGCCCGTTGACCGCGAAGATCTCGCTGTGATGCAGCAGTCGATCCAGAATCGCCGACGCGATCACGTCATCGCCAAACAGCTTACCCCAGCCGTCGAACCCGATGTTGCTGGTCACCAGCAACGACCCGCGGGTGTAGCGGGCCGCCACCAGTTGGAAGAACAGGTTTGCCCGTCGACCATCCATCGGCAGGTACCCCAGCTCATCTACGATCAGCAGGTCGAGCCGCCGCAACTGCTCCAACAGCTTGCCCAGCGTCTGGGTCGCCTCCGCCGCCACCAGTTGATCCAGCACTTCGGCCGCGCTCACGAACAGCACGCTCCGCCGCGCCGTACACGCCTTCAGGCCCAGCGCGATCGCCAGGTGCGTCTTGCCCACTCCCGGGTCCACCCACCAGCACCCCCCAGGTCATGACAGGCTCGCCTGATCCAGAAACGCCAAATTCCCCAACTCCCGCACCCGACTCGCCGAGAGCCCGGGCTGGAAGCTGAAGTCGAACCCCTCCAGCGTCCGCTGCATCGGAAACCGCGCCCGGCTGATCCGCGCCTGCACCGACCGATCCAGCTTCTCGGACAGCTCCAACTCCACCAGCCGCGCCAGGTACGTCACATAGGTCGTCTCCCCCTCCGCCGCCCGCTCGGCCTCACGCTCGCAGTGCTCCGCCATGCTGTGCAGCCCCAGGCTCATCAACTGGCCCTTCAGCGTCCCGCTCTCCGCCTCCCGTGGCACCGCCACGAACGGCACCCGCCGCGGGCTCACTGCGCCGCCTCCAGCGTCCGCTGGTACCGCCCGAGATCCGTCTCCACCCGCACCCCGGCGTGGCTGCCGAGCCGCCCATCGGTCCCGCCCCCACCGCCGGCAGGCTGGCCTTCGGCTGCTGGCTGGCCTGCAGGATCCCACGGATGAACGGCCCTGAGTACGTGTTGTAGTGCGTCGCCTGCTCGAAAGCGTGTGCCATGGCCGCCGCGTCGTAGAGCGCTGCCAGCTCCAGGATCGTGCGCAGGTGCGCGGCCGCGTTCTGCTTGTACTGGGCGGTCAGCCGATCCAGCGGACCCGGCTTGCTCGGAAACCGTCTGCTTGAGAAAGAAGGATGAACTCCTGGCTGAGCAGCGCCAGCGTCCGCGCACCGCGACGCTGCAGCGCCGCGTAGTGCTCTCGCTGGGTCAGGACCTGGCCTGGCCGCTCGGCCAGTGGATGCTCAGCGATCGTCTGGCGTCCGTGGTCGAGCACGATCAGCCGAGTCCCTTGCAGCACCAGCAGCCAGACGTGCTTGCCGGCGTACGGCGACGGTGTCATTGAGCACTGGTATATAGGCCACCCATGTGCACTGGGTGTAGGCCAGCGATTTGCACCCGATGTAGGCCAGTCATGTGCACGGGGTGTAGGCCACCCGTGAGCACGTGATCTAGGCCACCCATGAGCACCCGGTGTAGGCCACCCGCGGGGTGGCACGGGCTCGTCCTCCACGGTTGTGTGCCGTGGAGGGTTTCTGTGGAGCGACTACACGTGCACGTGCTTCGTGATCTGATCCATCACCTGCGCAGCGGCGCCAGCCAGCGGACCATCGCCCGGGACCTCGGCCTCGCGCGCATGACCGTCAGCAAATACGCCACCCTGGCCAACGAGGCCGGCTACCTCGATCCGGCCACGCCCCTGCCCGAACCGTCGGAGCTGGTCGCCCGTCTCGGGCCGCCACCCGCGCCTCCGCGTACCAGCTCTCTCGTCGAGCCGTACCGTGAGCGTATCGCCGCCTGGGTCACGGCCGGCGTCGAGGCCATGACCATCTACGATCGGCTCCGCGACGAGCACGGCTACGCTGGAAGCTACGCCACGGTGCTGCGCTTCGTCCACCGCCTGCGCCCGCTGCAGCCGCGGGTCGTGGTGCGCGTGCACACCGGCCCCGGGTGAACAGGCCCAGGTTGATTTCGGCAGCGCCGCACGCTGGTCGACCCCGCGTCAGGCCTGGCCCGCACGGCCTGGGTCTTCGTGATGACCCTGGGCTATAGCCGCCACCAGTACGCGGAGCTGGTCTTCGACCAGAAGATCCGGACCGTCGTCGGACGGGCTTCGGCGAAGCCCTAAGGTCACCTGCCACCGCCGCGCGTTCACCTGGTTCGGCGGGGTGCCGCGCACGGTGGTGCCCGACAACCTCAAAGCGGCCGTGCTGCGAGCCACCCTGCACGATCCCGTGCTGGGCGAAGCCTACCGCCGCTGCGCCCAGCACTACGGCTTTACCATCAGCCCCACTCGCCCACGGACACCCGAGCACAAGGGCAAAGTGGAGAGTGGGGTCCACTTCGTGAAGCGGAGCTTTCTGCCAGCGCACGAGTTCACCGATCTGCGCGAGGCCAACGCCGCGCTCCAACGCTGGGTCCGCGAGCGGGCCGGCACCCGCGATCACGGCACCACCCGCCGTGCGCCGTTGGCCCTTTTCGAGGCGGAGGAGCGCGCGGCGCTGACACCGCTTCCCCCGACGCCGTTCGACCTGATCGAGATCAGGACGGTGCGCGTGCATCCTGATTGCCACGTCACCCTTGACGGGAGCTACTACCTGCGCCGTACCGTTACGTCGGACAACGGCTGGAAGCCTGGATCCTGACCAGAGTGGTGCAGTTGTTCGCCGGTACCGAGCTGGTGGCCACCCACCCACGCGCCCACGGCCGGGGCAGTGGCAGACGCGATCGGCCGACTACCCACCGGAGAAGGCGGCGTATCTGGAGCGCACCCCCCAGTACTGCCGTGAGCTGGCCCGCACGATCGGCCCGGCGACCCTGGCGGTGGTGGAGGAGCTACTGGCGGAACGGCCGCTGGATCGGCTGCGCTCGGTGCAGGCGGTGCTCCGGCTGGTGGAGACGGTGGGCAAGACCCGGCTGGAGGCAGCGTGCGCGCGGGCGCGCCATTACGGTGACATGAGCTACCGCCCGGATCAAGCAGATTCTGAACGCGGCGCTGGACCGTGAGGCGCTCCCAGCCAGCGCGGCCGAGGCACCGCGCACCGAGGCTGCGCCCACGGCGCCGTACACCTTCGAGCGATCCGCCAGCGAGTTCTTCGATTCGGAGGTGCTCGGATGTTGAATCATTCCCTCCTCCCCAAGCTACGGCGGCTGCGGCTCTCGGGCATGCTCGAGACGCTGGAGACGCGGGCCCAGCAGGCCACGCGCGAGCAGTGGGAGCCCACCGAGTTCCTGGGGATCCTCCTGGACGATGAGCTGGAGCGGCGGGATCACACGCGGCTGGATCGACGGATCAGCGAAGCTGGCGTAGATCCCGCCAAGACGCTGGCATCGTTCGACTTCGGGGCGGTGCCGGCGCTCTCGCGGCGGACGGTCGAGGCGCTGGGGACCGCGCAGTTCGTGGCGCGGGCGCAGAACATCATCCTGGCGGGACCGGCCGGGGTGGGCAAGAGCCATCTGATGAACGGGTTGGTGATCGAAGCGCTCAAGCGTGGCTACAGCGGGTTGTACCGGCCGGCGCACTGGGTGCTGACAGACCTGCAGGCCAGTCGGGGGGATGGGACGTACCGGCGGCGGCTGCACGGCTGCTGCAGGTGGACGTGCTGGCGCTGGACGACGTGGGGCTGCGGCCCCTGACGACGGAGCTGGCGGAGGATCTGTATGAGCTGATTCGCGAACGGTACGAGCGCAAGCCGTTGCTGCTGACGAGCAACCGAGCCCTGGCGGAGTGGCCGGAGGCGTTCGGCAACCCGCTACTGGCCAACGCGGCGCTGGACCGGTTGACCCATCACTGCCAAACGGTGGTGATCCGCGGCGAGAGCTACCCGGCAACGAGGCCGCAAGCAAAATCCGGAGGGGTCCGACACACAAAACGAGGAGGTGCCCGCACTCAGCTAAGTGGCCTACACCAACATGCAAGTGGGTGGCCTACATGAGGTTCTCCCGCACCTTCTGTGAAGGACGGATGTTCCGATTCTGCCCCTTCGGAGTGGGGCATGGTGTGTGGAGCGGCGGTGACTCATCCCGCGCTGTTTTTGGGTGTTGTGGGCCGGTAGGTTGGCCCGGCGAGGACGCGGCGGCGGAGCAGGTCGAGCTTCGCTCGGCCATAGCCCTGCCGCTTGATGAGTTTCAGCCGATGCACATGGCCTTCGGCCGGGCCGGTCGACCAGGGGAGCGTGAGCGCGGCGGTCACGGCCGCCCAGTCCGTCCGCAGCCCGTTCGCGAACGCCACAAACGGCGTCAGACCGCTGCTGTGCGCTTCCTGCACCCACGACTCCAATGCGCTCACGTCTCGTTGCGCGATGATCGTGCCGAAGCTGATCTTGAGCTGGTAACCACGGGCAAGCTCGGTACCTCCGCCAGCGCCCGTTCGAGCGTCTGCCGATCGGTCTCCGACAGCGATTCGCGGGGCCGTCGGCACAACGAGCGCACACTCACCGATCGGCGTTTCGCTCCCGAGCGTGCGGAGCGAGGTGGTCGCCAGGGGAACAGTGACTGTTCCAGCAACGAATAGCTACCCTGGTACCCCTGGGCGGTGATCTCGCGACAGAGCTGCTGGACCTGTCGGACATTCTGGGCCAGCTTGCCAGCGGTCCTGCAGGTAGCTCACGAACGGTTGCAGCGTGGGTGATTGCAGCCCGCCCGGGCGCGGCCGTGGCGCTGGCGCTGGCGGAAGCGGCGCGGCCAGCAAGTTGCGGACGGTTTGACGGTTCATCCCCAGGGCTCGGGCGATGTGCTGGATGCTCTGGCCCGCGGCGCCGCGGCGGTGCACCTCTTCCCAGCGGGCGCTCCGACGGGCCTGGCGCTCCAGTTGCCGCTGCGCCGCTTTGCTTGCCGTCTTACTTGATGGGTAGGCCGCCCGGGCTCGGGACCGCGGGCTCAACGGCGCCGGGTGGGTCCGGTGACGCGGTGTACTCCACGCGGCGACGGTGGCTCCGCAACACTTCGTCGAACGCCCGGTCGCGTTCATGAGCAGGTGGAAGCGATCGGCCACCTGGATCGCCTCGGGTGCCCCGGCCTGGGCGCCTTCAGCGTACGCCCCGAGAGCGGTCGCTGGCGATGACCTCGACCCCGGGATGCTCGCGTAACCACTTCGCCAGCGTGTCCGCCAAACGGTCAGCCAACAGGTCGGCCGGGTGGTGGGTTTCCAGATCGATCAGAATCGTCCCGTAGTGATGACCGCGCCGAAACGCGAAATCGTCGACGCCCAACACCCGCGGGGTGGGGCAGACACGCGGCTCGCGCTTGAGGCTGCGCAACAGGGTATCCGCGCTGCGCCGGCAAGCCGACCGTCGCGGCCAGCCGCGCCCCGGCCTCTCCGCCCAGCATCGCGGCCAACTCGACCAGGGTCTGGGTGGCGCCCACGGTGCGGCGGGCGTGTTGCGCAACCAGGCCGTCGAAGCGTTCGGCGAACGTCTTGCGCGCGCACGCCACGGCCTCACAGCGGAAGCGGCGCGCGGTCAAGAGCAACTGGACGGACCCGGCCGCGCCAGGGCAGATCGACCGGCCGACGCTGATAGCGGCCGTGCACGCGAGCACTCACGGTTCCGCAACTCGGGCAATTCGCCGTGGAGGCGCTGCCTTCGGCGTCGAGCAGCACCTGCTCGTCGACCAGGCGGATACACCGAATCAACACCATCGGGACCAGGTCGGCATGGCCGGCACCTCGCGCACGAAGCGGTCGCCTGCACAGCCTCTGCCGCTACCCGGATCACGAATCCGTCACGGCACATCACGAGCGCGTCACACATCCTGGCCGACAGACTCCACGCGCGAGATCGGCCGCTCCGATCAGGACGGACTCGCCGCCGCGCCACAAGAAGTGCGGGAGAACCACTTTTCAGAAAGAATCAACATCCACCGACGCAGAACGGCCGGGCCGATGACGCCCGGCGGCCACCAGGCAACCCGCCGATCAGGCTGGGCGCGTTCCGTGCTGTCATCGTCGGCCGTCTCGAGGCGGCTCCAGACGCCATCCTGGCCCAGCATTGTGCCTGGTGGCGGGAGACGGCCCAGGTCGACGTCAGCATCTTGATCATGGGCCCCATGATCACCGTCGCCCGGCTGGACCCCGGAAGGAAAGACGGTAGCCGCCTCCGAGCGCGATGAGGGCATGCGGTTACGTGGCGGGAGCGGTTCGCCACGGTCGATCCGACCCGACTGCTGTCGATGGATGAGACCGTCGCCCATCGCGGGCACACGCCGCGCTACAGTAGAGCACCACGCGGTCAACGGGCTTGTGGTTACGCGCCTCGCAACACAGGGACCAATCGGACGCTGATCAGGTCTCTGACGGTCGCGGGCATGGGGCCAGGGTCTTGTTCGACGAGGCCATCTGCGGCACGTCAATCGTCGGGCATATCCAGCACGTGCTGGCGCCGAGCGTGCGTCCTGGCTAGTGGGTCACTTGACAGAATCAACGCCATTGGTGACGGTCCCATGGTCGGTACGTCGGCGACTGAGTGGCCGTCGGGTGTAGCCGGCCGAGCCGCCGAACTGGTGCCGGCGCGCTCGCGCCCGTGCTCGCCGAGCGGCGCGCTTGCCACCCCGCAAACGGCGTGGGCGCGGCGTTCCAGCCGGCTACCGATGCAGTCAGCCACGCCGTCAGCTCGTCGGTGCTGGTGGGATGGTGGCCGGCCAGCGCGCGCCGCACCAGAATCCGCTGGATGGACTCGGCCAGGTTGAGCCACGGCCCGCTCAGCGGGGTGTATAGCGGCATGATCCCGTGTGCGCACAGCCAGCGCACCAGTTCGCCCGTGCGATGGCCAGCCAGGTTATCCCAGATCAGCAAGGCGCGCAGGGGTGGTGGATACTCCGGCAGGGTGAACGGCTCGGACAACCCCGCCTGCCACTGCGCCCAAGCCTCCCGGGCGGCCGCCGCGCCGCCAGTGTCCACGTCGCGGGTGCTCACCGTGCTGGTGCTCACCCTGGTAGCCACTGCGCCGACAGGCTCGCCATCGCGCGCGGGCAGCGCCGCCAGGATCGCCGTGGGCTCACGGGTCAGCCATGGGTGCAGCACGCGGTTGGGCGTCTGTTGCACGGCCTGTGCCCAGACCTGGCCGGTGGCGGGGTGAAACAGCGTGAGCAGCTTGACGGTGCCGCCCCGGACATACGCATGCTCCTGGCCGGACGGTCTGCCGGTGGGCTGCCACGATGAACGGGGTGGGGCACCGCCTGGTACGGTCCCGGCCTCGTCCTGGCACAACACCACCAGGCCGCTCGCCTCTCCCCAGCGGTAGGCCTCCTCGATCAGCGGTTTTTGGGGTGGCGTCGGGATCGGTCACGACGACCGATCCCGAGCTACGCCGACGCCGGGCGGTACCGGTTGCGCACCAGGTACGGTGTGCTTGCCAGCCGTAGCCCGGCGCCCCACAGCGTCCGCAGGATCGTGACGGTGCTGATGCCGGGAAAGCCATCGGGCGCCGCGCGCAATGCGCGTTGCAGGGTGGTGAGTGACCAGGTGGCGGTGCCATCGCGCGCACGATCTGGGACGCGGTGAAATTCGCGCAGGATGCGTTCTTGTTCGACCGCGCCGTAGTGGGGTAGGCGGCCACTGCCCGGTCGACGGTCAAGTGCCGGGAGACCGACCAGGTTGAAACGAGCGACCAACGACGCGACGGCGTGGCGCGAGCGTTGGCCGGCGACGCGGGCGGCCTCCTGGTAGGTGGCGCCGTCCGCGACGACAAGTACGACGCGGGCGTGGGCCACGCGATCGGCGCGTTCACTGGTGCTGCGAGCCACGTGTTCGAGATCGGCACGCTCATCGGTGGACAACGGGCGCAGGGGGCGCGACGGCGGACGGCTCATCAGGCGGCTCCCAGGCGCTCGGCTCCGCCGCGGATGCCCCCAAGCGTGGCCCCGTGACCGTCACAACGGCGTCACAGCGACACCTCAGTTTGGTCACACTTCTGTCAACTGACCCACTAGCACGTCCAGATCGCTCGCGGACGTGGCGGTTCCTCGCGCCACGGACCCGAACACGCGGACGTTTGACGCCCCGTGTTCCCGGGCGATCCGGTTCATCTGATCACGTCGCGATCGGACATCAGCGAGGGTGGGCATCCGTCGTCACTCCATGGTCATCATACCGCGCCGGCGCGGGCCGCTCGGCGCGACCGACTTGTCTCCCGACTGACGACAGCTCGGCCCCGTCTTCGCGAGGCCGCAGCCGTCATTGCTGCCGTGCTAGAGTGCCACTGCCCCCGGCCGGGGACGCTCCAGGAGCCGTTGTGATGATCTACCAGCCTCCGCGCATGAAGTTCGGCATCTTCCTCGCGCCGTTCCACCGACACTGGGAGAACCCCACCCTCTCGCTCGAGCGCGACCTCCAGCTTATCGAGTGGCTGGACGAGCTTGACTACGACGAGGCGTGGATCGGCGAGCACCACAGCGCTGGCTGGGAGACCATTGCCTCCCCCGAGGTGTTCATGGGCGTGGCCGCGCAGCGCACGCGGCGGATCATGCTGGGCACCGGCGTGGTGAGCCTGCCCTATCACCACCCGCTGATGGTGGCCAACCGGATGGTGCTGCTGGACCATCTCACTCGCGGCCGTGTGATGCTGGGCGTGGGCCCCGGAGCGCTGCTGAGCGATGCTCAGATGCTGGGCATCACGCCCACACGCCAGCGGGAGATGATGGAGGAGTCGCTCGGGGTCATCATGCGGCTACTCACGGAGACGGAGCCGATCACCCACGAGAGCGACTGGTTCAAGCTGGTGAATGCCACCCTCCACCTGCGCTCCTACACCAAACCCCACTTGCCCATCGCGGTGGCATCGGTGCAGTCGCCCGCGGGCGTGACGCTTGCCGGCAAATACGGCGTGGGCGTGCTCTCGCTGGGGGTCATGGTGGGGCTACGCGGTGCCGTGGACCCGAAGGCCCAGTGGGCGATTGCCGAAGAGACCGCCGCGAAGCACGGGAAGACGATGGATCGGGCGGAGTGGCGGATCGTGACCCCAGTCCACGTCGCTGAGACGAAGAAGCAGGCGCTGGAAGACATCCGGCCGGGCGCGCTGGAGTACGTGAAGATGTACTGGGAGGACGCGCTGGGCAACAAGCGCCACGTGCCCGATCCGGACAACGAGGCCACGCTGATCGACCAGCTTGTGGAGTCCGGGCAGTGGATCGTTGGCTCGCCGGATGACTGCATCAAGGGGATCGAGCGGCTCCAGGAGGTCACCGGCGGCTTCGGCGGGCTGCTGGTACGGGCGCAGGAGTACGTGGAGCCGGCGAAGAGCCGCCGCAGCTACGAGCTGCTGGCACGGTACGTGATGCCCCGCTTCCAGGGCTCGATCCAGTCCCTCGGAGACTCGTACGACCGGGTCGTGGCGAACGTGGCCGAGACGCGGGCGCAGGGCCAGGCGGCGATCGAGCGGGCGCACCAGGCCTACGAGCAGACATTCAACCAGTCAGACCGGCGGCGCGGGTAACGGCGCGTGGTTGTGGTCCGAGTTGTGGGGGAGCGCGTGATCCCGGCCAGCGCCCCGCTGGTGTACTCTCGCCTGGCTGATTATCGGAACCACCATCCGAACTTCCTGCCGCCCGAGTTCTCCGACTTCGAGGTGGAGTCGGGTGGGCTGGGCGCCGGCACGCAGTTTGCCGTTACCTTCACCATCATGGGCCGGTCCCAGGCGGATCGGATGCGGGTGGACGAGCCGGAGCACGGCAGGGTGCTGCGGGAGCGCAGCCTGAGCACGGACCTGACCACCACGTTCACGGTGGAGCCACGCGGCGACTCGTGCCAGGTCACGATTGAGACAACGTGGACGCGAGGATGGCTGCGTGGCCTGCTGGAGCGCTGGCTGGCCGTGCCTGCGATTCGGAAGATCTACGCGCGGGAGCTGGTCTTGCTGGAGGAGTACGTCACCGGCGATGGGGCCGAGGGCTAGGCTCCCCCGAACGACGACAGGAGCGACGGCAGATCGGCAAGACGCTCGATCACGCCGTTCGGCTTGACGTGATCTGGGGTGGGCCAGCCAGACTTGTTGCGCACCCAGACGGCTCGCATGCCCACACCCTGGGCGCCGGAGATGTCGTCCACCATACGGTCGCCAACCATCACGCACTCGGCCGGCGCCACACCCAGACGGCTGGCCAGCTCGTGGAACACGGACGGGTGCGGCTTGGAGTGCGGCAGGTCGGAGGTGTACACGATCTCGTCCAGGAACTCGGCCAGGCCGTGGGCCGCCAGGTCGGCGTTGTGCCACTCAGCCGCCCACCACGTGTTGGAGAGCAGGCCTAGCAGGTAGCCGCGACGGCTCAGCTCGATGAGGGTGTCCTGAGCGTCCGGCACCACGATGGCCCAGCCGTCGACAGCGCGCGCGTAGCCATCCAGGGCCGTGAGCAGCTCGTCCTCGGAGGCCCGCCGGCCCAGCTTGTGGAACCCGTCACGAAGCAGGCCAGAGGGTGGGCCGCTCCAGTGCTCGTTCTCAACGCGCCGCCAGTGGTCCAGCTCCGCCTCGCGCATCGCGGCCACGTAGTCGCCGCGGCGGGGCCAGCCGTTGTTGGGTAGCTTCTCCACCAGGTGCTCAAAGGAGAGCTCCCAACGGCGCGGCGAGTCGTCCTCCCAGCCTGGCCACTCAACCAGGGTGCCGCCTAGATCGAAGATCACCGCTCGCGGAGCCGTCACGCTGTTGCCTCTCAAGGAGTATGTCGGAATGGGGTAAGTCGCAATGGGGTGTGTCGAAGGGGCGTGGTCGCCGCGCCTGCGCGGAGCCGCGCCCGAGAGACTACCCGCTCCGCGCCACCCGGTGCTACCTATGGCGCCGGCCGCTTCGGCGCGTGGAGTAGGATGAGCGGCATCTGAAGACGGACCGAGGAGCGCCATGGGCGGGAGCGAGTTCCCAATGAACGAGCGGCTGTTGATCCTGGAGGCGGTGCGGGGGCAGCGTTCGCTTGCTGACGCGGCGGCGGCCGCCGGTATCTCGGAGGACGAAGCGCAGCTCTGGCGCGACCGCTATCTTTGCTCTAAATTGCCACCGGCCTCGGCGACGTTCGCCGCCGGCACGGGGTCTGCCGTTCGCGTCGTGCGGGACGGAACGTGGACTCCGCACGTGTACGCGGGTGTAGCGCGCGATCTGTTCTTTGGCCTGGGCTTCGCCATGGCCCAGGATCGCCTGTGGCAGATGGACTACTTGCGGCGACGGGCGCTGGGCAGGCTGGCGGAAGTGATGGGGGCTACGGCGGTTGCCTCCGATCGGCGCCACCGCATCCTCCAGATTGGCGGCCTGGCGGACCGTGAGCTGGGGCGGCTGGGTGCCGAGGCAGCGGAGGCGCTGGAGGGATTCAGCGCCGGGGTGAATGGCTGGATCGAGCAGGCGCGCGGGAACCTGCCGCTGGAGTTCGAGCTGCTGGAGTACGGGCCGGAGCCCTGGTCGCCGCGGGACACCCTCGCGCTGATGCGCGCCTTCTACTGGCAGCTCACCGGGCGTCTGGAGAACATCGCAGCGGGGGAGGCGGCGTCGCGGTGGCTGACTCCTGAGCTTGCGGCGGACTTCCTGCGCACCGAGCATCCGGACGAGACGATCTTGCCGGCCTCAGGCGGGACTGGCGGGGCCGTGGGGGGTGGCGATAGCTCCGGCGGCAGCAACAACTGGGCGGTCGCGCCAGCCCGCTCCGCCAGTGGCCGGGCGCTGCTGGCCACGGACCCGCACCTGCCGTTCAGCCTCCCGGTGGGGCTGTACCAGGCCCACCTGGCGGGTGCTGGCTACAACGTGATCGGGACCACCTACCCCGGTGCTCCCATGATCTGGTTTGGCCACAATGAGCGGATTGCCTGGGGCATCACCAACCTGGTGGCGAGCCCACGCGACGTGTACGTGGAGACGATCAATCCGGAGAATCCGGCCGAGTACCGGGAGGGTGATCGGTGGGTCCGGTTCCACTTCCGGAATGAGACCATCGCCGTGCGCGACGGGAGCGCCGTGGAGCTGACCGTGCGGGCCACGTCGCGCGGTCCGCTGGTGGACGAGCTTCTCCCTCTGCCCGCGGCGGAGCCGTCCCAGGCGTTGAGCCTGCGCTGGGTGGGCCAGGATCCGCTGGGTGACGTGCAGGCGGTGCTGGACGTGAATCGCGCGGGCGATTGGGACTCGTTCCGCGCGGCGCTGGCCGGCTGGCGGCTGCCTATCTTCAACCTGGTGTATGCCGACGCGGACGGGCACATCGGCTGGCAGGCGGCTGGCGCGATCCCCATCCGCGGCTCCGGCGATGCCACCCGGGGCTACCGTCCGGCGAATGACCCGGAGCACCGCTGGACGGGGTTCGTGCCGACCGATCGACTGCCATCCGTGCAGGATCCCGAGCGCGGCTGGATCGCCACCGCCAACAATCGGCCCGCGGGAGACTCGCACCCATCGAACCTGTACGGCTGGTGGGCGCCCGGTGGCCGGGCCGTTCGCCTGCGCGAGCTCCTCTCGGAGGGACAGGGCCTCTCAAACGCCGACTCGCGGCGCATGCAGTTCGATAGCTACTCGCCACGGGCGGCTGATGGCGCGTCGGGGCTGGCTCGGCTGCTGGCGGGGCGAACGGAGCCGCACGCGCGCCGGATGCTGGAGCTTTTCGATGGCTGGGACTTCCACTACACGCCAGATTCTCGGGCGGCGCTGGCGTTCGACACATTCTACGAGCTCTGGCTGGAGCGGGTCATCGGCGCGCGGTTCCCAGCGGAGGCGCAACCGTTCCTGATCGCGCTGGCGGCCGGGGCTGGGCTTGCCCTTCGCCTGCTCGCCGATGGCCGCCCAATAGGCTGGTTCGCCGACGCGTCCATCGCGGAGCACGCCGTGGCCACGACCGTGGGTGCCCTTCGCGAGCTCGACAACCGGTTCGGGGCAGACGCCACCCGCTGGCGCTGGGGCGATGCCCACACCGTGTCGTTCCTCCACCCGCTCCACGGCGAGATGGAAGCGTGCGGCCTGTTCAGCACGGCACCCGCGGAAGCCCACGGTACACACCACGTGCTCAACAACAATGGCTACGCCCACGGCTCCGCGGCGGGCCGGTTCGCCGTGGGGGGCGGTGCGGAGTACCGTATGGTGGTGGACTTCGGCGATCTAGACGCGGCGGAGAGCGTCCTCACCACCGGCCAGAGCGGACAGCCCGGCAGCCCGCACTACACAGATCAGACCGAGGACTGGCGACTCGGCCGTTACCGTCCGATGCCGTTCAGCGAGCACGCGGTGGCGGCGTCGAGCGTGGGAGAGACGAGGCTGGGGCCGTCGCGCTGACGACCCCAGCCTCGACACCCGGTGGTAGAGCTACTGGTAGAAGACCTGGACCGTGATGAACACCTCGAATCCGACGTCGCCCGGCGTTGCCACGAGCTTCACGTTGGTGGTGAAGGCCTCCACTCCAGGTCCGCTCTTCGCGACGTTCACTGTCTTCGAGGTCTCGTTCCAGTCGTCGCACTTGGCTCCGTAGCCGCACTCAAAGGTCCCGTCGTGGTCCTGGCCGAGGACGTAGATCTGGACATCGTCGCCGTTGTTGGGGAACGTGACGTGGAAGTTGAGCGGCACCTGCTCGCCCGTCGAGATGTCGCCGATGAAGAAGTAGATCGAAGGTGGGTTGGTGAAAGCGTCCAGGTCCTGCCCGTTGATCTTGGCCATGAAGTGGAAATCGCCGGCTCCGGAGAAGCCGCCGTCCCCGTCATCCGTCACCCAGATCTTGGTGAACGTCAGCTTGACGTGACGCTTGAGCGTGACGAACGAGCCGGTCTTCCTGGCGGTATGGCCGTTGGCGTCCACGGCGGTGATGGCGTAGTGGTATAGCGTTGACGGCGTCAGGTCGAGCAATTGACCGTTGAACTGGGTGCTGGGCAGGAAGGCGAATAGACTGGCGGCGATCGGTTTTCCGGTGAACGTGCCATCGGCGTTCGGGGGCTGGGTGCTGGCCTGGATGGAGAGCATCGCGGTCTCGTTGGTCTTGATCGCGAAATCAGCGTAGGTGCCGTGAGGCTGAACCGTCCCCTGGGTGATGCACTGGATGAGGCAGCCCAGATCCAGCTTGATCTTGAGCTTGGTCTCCACGGTGGCGGGAGTGGCGTTGAGCATCTGGCCGCCCGCCGTTGAGAACAGTGCGAAGGTGTAGGTGTGGCAGCAGGCCACCGTGAATGGCTTGTCCGTGCCAGAGTGGCCAGTCCATGCGGTGATCTGCCACTGCGGATCCGCTTCGGTGTGGTAGCGGACGTTCGCCGGGGCGAGCAGCCCACCCACCGACCAGGAGATCTTGACGACGCCCTGCTCGCCGGAGTCAAGCACGAGCGAGGACGGCGTGACGCTGATGGTGGGGTTGGCGGCCTCCGCGGGCAGTGCCGGGAGCACGGACAGGATCATGAGGGCGAGGCCGACGGTGGCGATGGTGCGCCAGATGGGCTGCCGGCGGCGTCGTCTCGATGGACCTGGGCTGGAGCTTGCAGCTCGCATCGTGGCCTCCCGGGTTGCCGAAGGGTTGTTGCCAGCCTAGCCACCGGGCGCGCCGGCGTCTATCTTCCCGAGCACAGACGCGATGTCATCCGGGCGACATTTGCATCAGCGCGTGGGGCTACAGCACCAGGATGCCGAGATCCCGTGCCAGGTCCTCGATCTGCCGCTTCGAGAGGATGGCGCCTTTGAGATCGTCACGCTTGAGGCTGAATCCCGTCAGGTTTGCTCCCCGAAGGTCCGTCTGATCCAGCCTGGCCTCGCGGAGGGTGAGTCGGGTCAGGTCGGCATCTCGGAACGAGGCGTGGCTGAGATCGGCCAGCGCCAGGTCTGCCTCCACCAGCGTGCAGCGGTTGAACGCTGCGTGGGAGAGGTCGAGGCCGCGTAGGTTGGCGTAATCCAGGTTGCACTCCTCGAACGCGATGGCGGTCACGTCCGTCACTTCTGAGAGATCCACGCCCAGCAGCTTGGAGCGCTCGAACCGGGCCCCGAACATGCGCGCGCCGGCGACCCGAGCATTGGCCAGGTTGCAGTCCCGGAAGACGGTGGATGCGAGATTGGCGTTTGCCAGATCCGCTCCCTCCAGGGAGCAGTCCACAAGCAGACACTCTTTCAGGCTGACGTGAGCCAGGGGGAGACCGTCCAGAATGGCGCCCCGGATCTCATCACCCTCGGTGATCGTTGCCGCCTGGTCTCGCGTCCAGCGTATCCTGGGCAAGCGCCACCCCGCTCGAAAAATCCACCGGCTGGGCCTCCAGCGTACTCATACTACCCAGCGTGGAGCGGTACGTGGCACCTATCATCCAGGTTGAGCATCTCGTCAAACGCTACAAGGGCGCCGAAGCGAACGCGGTGGACGATGTCTCGTTCACGGTGCAGCCGGGGGAGCTGTTTGCCCTGCTCGGGCCGAACGGGGCGGGCAAGACCACGACGATCTCTGTCCTCACCACCACGCTGGTCGCCACCTCTGGCCGGGTCGTCATCGCCGGCCACGACCTGCAGAAGGACGCCAGCGGCGTGCGGCGGAATGTGGGGATCATCTTCCAGCAGCCCAGCCTGGACCTGAACCTGACCGCCGAGGAGAACGTTCGCCTCCACGCCATCCTGTACGGGCGCTACCCGTTCCGACCGAGCTATTCCACCATGCCACGGGCGTACCGCGACGAGGTACGTACGCTGGCTGAGGTGGTGGGTATCCAGGATGAGCTGTTCAAGCCGCTGCGGACGTTCTCCGGCGGGATGAAGCGCAAGCTGGAGATCGTCCGCAGTCTGATCCACCAGCCGGCCGTGTTGTTCCTGGACGAGCCCACGACCGGTCTGGACCCGGCCAGCCGGCGCAGCCTCTGGGAGTACCTGAGCCAGGTGCGGAGCGAGAGCGGGACGACCATTTTCCTGACCACGCACTACCTGGAGGAGGCTGAGGCGGCCGATCATATCTGCATCATCAATCGCGGGCGCGTTGTGGCCGAAGGCACGCCCACGCAGGTCAAGTCCCAGCTTCTCGAACGGTATCTGCTGCTGGATTCAGAGGATCGCGGCGCGTTGCGCCACGAGCTCGTCCGCCGCGGGATAAAGCATGTGGAAACACCCGTCTTCAAGATCTCGCTGAACGGTACGGTGGCACAGGAGCTAGTGAGGTCCATTGCGACGCCGCTGAGTCTCATTCAGACCCATGAGCCCAGCCTGGAGGACGCGTACCTGGAAATCGTTGCGCCGCGTAACCCGACTGGGACCGAGCCAAGTGGGATAACGGGTGGTGGGATAACGCAATGAGACACGAGCTGAACGCGGTCCTGGCCATCGCCCACCGCGATCTTCTGAAGTTCCTGCGGGATCGGGGCCGCCTGATCTCTACCTTCATCTTTCCGATCATCTTCATCGCGATCCTCGGGAGCAGCTTTCAGTCCAACCTGGGCGGGCTCTCCGGGTTTGACTTCCTGGCGTACACGTTCACGGGCGTACTGGGACAGACGCTATTTCAGTCCGCCACGGACGGCGTCATCTCGCTGATCGACGATCGGGAGAACGACTTCAGCCAGGAGATGTTCGTCTCGCCGATCTCGCGCTACAGCATCGTGCTGGGGAAGATCTGCGGCGAGTCGCTGGTGGCGCTCAGCCAGGGCATTGGCGTGGTGCTGTTTGGTCTGATCATGGGCGTGCAGATCTCGCCGTCGCAGGTGGCCGCGCTGGTGCCGGTGGCGCTGGTCATCTGTCTGTTCGGCGGCTCCTTCGGTGTCTTGATCATGTCCAACCTGAGCAGCCGGCGGCTGGCGCAGCAGATATTCCCGTTTGTGATGCTGCCGCAGTTCTTCCTGGCGGGCGTGTTCAATCCCATCAAGGTGCTGCCGTTGCCGCTGGACATTCTGTCTCACATCTCACCGATGCGCTACGCGGTGGACCTGGCACGCGGGGCGTTCTACACGGGGCAGCAGGATTACTCCGCCGTCGTGCTCCTGGCGCCGGCCGTGAACCTGGCGATCATGGCGGGTATGTTCGCGTTGTTCCTGGGGACCGGTACGTTCTTGTTCGTCCGGCGGGAACGGAGCCGCTAGCCGCGCCGAACCGGCTACAGTACGGCCGGCACCGGGCACAGTCCGGGCTGTGGGAGCGAGCGTCCGTGAGCCAGAAAGTCCTGTACATGGGGCGATCGCCCCTGGAGCATCGCGCGGTCACCCTGAGCGTGGAGCCGGCCGGCTTTGAGAACGTGTGGATCGAGAGCGGCGACCCGGCGGAGCTCGAGAGCAAGCTGGCGGAGGCGGACTTCATCGTCACCGGCAGCATCAACGCGGCGCAGGTTGCCCTGGCGAAGAAGGCCCGGCTGATCCAGATGCCGGGCGTGGGCTACGAGAACATCGACGTGGCAGCCGCTAATGCGCGCGGTATCCCGGTGGCGATCACGCCGGAGGGGACCTGCGAGGGCGTGGCGGAGCACACCATCATGATGATGCTGGCGCTCTGCAAGCACCTGACCGAGGCGCACAATGAGCTGACTCAGGGCCGCTGGATCCACAACCAGCTCAGGCACACGGCGCTGATGCTGGGCGGCAAGCGCGTGGGGATCATGGGCCTGGGACGGATCGGCCGTGAGGTGGCCCAGCGGCTGGCTGGCTGGAACGTGGACCTGGTCTACAGCGACATCTTCCCCGCGCCGCCCGATCTGGAGGCCACGCTGAAGGTGCGGCGGCTCAGCCAGGAGGAGCTGCTGCGCACCAGCGACATCGTTACGCTGCACACGTTCCTGTCCGCGCAGACCCACCACATGATCGACGAGCGCGCGCTGCGCTCGATGAAGCCCACCGCGATCCTCATCAACACGTCGCGCGGGCCGGTGGTGGACGAGCAGGCGCTGTACCGCGCGCTGCGGGATCGGGTGATCGCGGCGGCCGGGATCGACGCCTGGGAGGAGGAGCCGACGCCGCCAGACAACCCCATCTTGAAGCTGGACAACGTGCTGATCACGCCGCACATGGCGACGGCCAATAAGGACGCCATGATCGAGAAGTCCCGCGCGTGCTATGCGAACTTCGAGCGCGTCCTGCGCGGCGAGCCGCCGATCAACACGGTGAGGCCGTACGCCGAGGTGATCACCGCGGCGGTGCCGGCGCGGTAGCTGCCCGGCCGGTGTGCCCGGCACCGCGTTCCGGGCCCGGAACGCGTCACCGCATGCTTAATGAAGCACCCCAAGCGGCTGGAGGAGGTACGTTCGAACCCCCTCCAGCCTGCCTGCTACTGTAGGACCTCCAAGCTGGTGCTTGCCGATCCGATCCGCTTCTTGCCGTCCTTGGTGAACACTTCGAGGATCAAGGTCTCCGGCCCGCCGGGCGGACTGATCTTGCCCGTCTTACAGCCGCCGCGGCCGTCGTCCTCCACTTTGATGATCACGTCGGGAGCGCCGTCCGACGTGATGTCGGTGACGATGACCCGGCTGGGCCCCGGCACCGTCAAGCAGACGGTGATGCTGTCGCCGATCTTGTAACGGGACTTGTCCGTATTCAGACCGACAGCGCCGCTGTCGGCTGAGGGGTCTGATGTCGTGGAGCCTTCGTCGCCGCGCACCGCCGCGCGCAGCGCGTCCCCACTATCGCCACTGGCGTAAAGGTCCTTGATCTTGCTCAGGCTCGCGCTGAACCCGGTCGACTTCTCGAGCTCCGCCAGGTCCGGCGGATACTCGCGGGTGGAGCTCAGGCGCTCGGCCTGCTGTATGTCAGACGCGAACTTCTTCCAGTACTTCTGCAACTCCTCCCGCGAGCCGCCGCTCTTTGCGAGCTGCTCCATCCGATGCAGGGTGAAGAACCCGTTGCGAATGACGTGTGTCATGTAGTCCACGTTGCGCTCGGCGTAGAGTGCCGAGTCGAAGACGCCGATGTCGCCGTGAGCATCCTCGATGCGGTGGGTGAGCTCGTGCCAAATCGGCTCGTCCATTGCGTCGCGCTTGCCGCCGCTGAGCGTCCGGGGATCCTTCGACAGCACGAGGCGCTGCCCGTTGGGTTCGTACTGCGCCACCGGCGTCAGGCTCGAAACAACCACGACCGTCACCTCACGCAAGGCCCGAGCGTAGAGGTCCAGCAGACCGAAACGCGAGCGCTTGGAGAAGCAGTCGCTCTCATACTGGTTGAGGAACCGCGTGACGGAGTCCCGCGCGGCCTCCGCCAGGTTGCTCGAGGCGGGCGGCGTCACCGCGCTTCCCCCGCCGAGTTGCCCGCTCACGACCAGGCCGCGCGATCCGGCGTTGTACTGCCCATCCATGACGATGGAGAACCCGCCGCTCGTTGCGCCGTTCGGAATGGGCACGGCCACATCAAAGGCCTGTCGGGCCGGGCCGCCGCTCCTGGGTGTGGTGAGGTGCGCGCTGAACGATTCTGACTCTCCCCCGGCCTGCGCCCCAGCCATTCCCCTGGCGCGCCTCGCCAGAGACTCGCAGCTGGCCACTGCCACGCGTGCCCTTCATCGCTCGCGAGACGGTGAACCCGCTCGTGTCTTCCTGGGTCGTGATGGTGGCGCCCGCGATTCTGTAGGTGATCTGCATTCCGTTGAATACTGAATCTGGGAAGGTGCCTGAGGCCGCCGTCTGATCCGGCATCGCGTAGAGCATCTCTGCCGGGTCGCCCTGGCCTGGCTGCTCACTGCTGTTGATCCGGTCAACGTCTGCCTGTTCTGGGTCGGGTGTGAGACCGGCGCGGACCGTTGGTGGAGCCTGCACCAACCCAACCACGAGCGCCACTGCCACGAACGATCTCAGGAGGCGAATCACGGGTTTCATCAAACCCACCTCCGCTTCAAGATTCGTATGGCACATACCTGCCGATAAGTGCCTTCCATCAGCGTAGCTCCGGCACGGGACACGGGGGCGGGGGCACTGCCGCCGGTTGCGATGGGGTGAGCGTCAGATTGCTGCAAAGCGATTGATTGGACCACCGTTCAGGCGCCATCAGCGGCGCGTCCGCCGGTATGTGCTGTCTCGTCACCCCGTCGTGTTTGTGCCGTCGTCGTTGGTTCGGCCACCCGATTCCGCAGGTAGGGTGCTTTTGAGCTCTGTCTGGGCGAGATCGGTGCGCTTTCGGATTTCCTCAAAGAGGAGTCTGGGGCTCAGGCCAAAGACCGCGGCCAGCGCGAGCGACGGTGCGTTCAAGGCGCTGAAGATGTGCGTTGAAAGCCCGTTGTCCGAGCTGCCGGTGGCGGCGGGGGAGGCAGCGGAGACGAAGATGATGCCCAGGATCGCCGCCAGACCAGAGAGGTGCGGCGTGGTGAGGAGGCGAGCAAGCGACAGTCCATAGTCGTCGACGGCGCGGGAGGCGCGAGACTGGCTATACAGCCGATCGAGCACGCCGACGAGCGCACCGACGAAGTAGAATGCGACCACGCCCTGGAGAATTTCCTTTTTCGAGTCAGCGAGAATCGACAGGCAGAGCATGCCGTAGGCGACGATCGCGCTGACTGCCAGTGTGACCAGCAGTTTGTTTCGTGCCCTCATCAGGGCGTCCCAACGGTCGTCGCGGTAGTTGTGCAGCGCGAGCCAGATGGAGCGGACTGCCACGCGCGCCTGTGTGGTGATGACCTCGGCTCGGGAGTGGAAGGGCCCGCCGCTCTGCACCGGCACCGCTGCACCCAACTGCTCTTTCATCAGCTTGGCACTCTCGCGGGCGAGCTTGGAGTCGGCGATGCAGAGACGAGCTTCGTCGGCCGCGTCCACCACGTCCTCGGGCGGTGCCAGAACGAGCCAGGCCTCCTCTGCCCGGTGCACGCGCCGCCAGAGGGCGTTTGGCGCGTGCCCCGTGATCCACTGGGTTCCCTCACTGGAAAGCCCCGCTCGGATGTCCGCGATATGTCGATGAATCTCATCTCGGGCAATGTCAGCCTCGGACTCGTGCGGTGGTGCAACCGCCACGGCCGTGCTCTGGTAGGCCACTCGTGCCTCGAGTTCGTCGAGACGACTCCGCAGAAGACGGTAGCTCGTGGCGTTGACCTGCGCTGGCGCCGAGAGGCCAAGCATGGCGTGTAGAAGGCTGAGCCCGAGCCAGGCGATGAGCAGGTTCGCCGTGCCAGCGATCAGGACGTGCTCGGCGCGCGCGCTTAGATTGAAGAGATCCATCGAGTACGCGGCTACCGTGATCAGTGCGGCCAGGATCGGTGCCAGGGGAGCCGTGAAGACGAGGGATCCTCTGAAGCGCAGGAAGCAGAACTTCCACACGGACATCGCGGCCCGAGATGGCGCCGCTGGGCGTGAGGATCCATCGGGTGCGTCACTCGCGCGAACGACTGCTACCATGGCGATCACCTCCTACACGATTCCGCCTCCAGCATCGCACCAGAGTGTGCACGTCAAGGTTGCCACGGGTGACGCGACGGTGTTGCGCGGGCCGCTCCGCGTTCGCGCGGCCGCGAGGGCGTCACGGGCATCGGCGAGATCGTGGCAGGCGTGGCGGAGCGAAGCGCCGCCTGCGATCCAGCGCCCGCGGCGCGCCCCCTTCGTGCCTGTCAGAATCGCCGGCGTAGCCGCCGGAGCAACCTGGACCAGGGCTTGTGCTGGCCGCCCCTCAGGCTGAAGTCAGCCGCGCGTAGTCCGCGAATGCTTCCGCTGGATCGACTGCCGCTCGCACCAGGCCCTGTGCCGCCTGGTCCTGGCAGAGATCGCGGAGCATCTTCATGTTGGGCTCCAGGCCCACGGGATTCCAGTCATCCCCGAAGGTGGCGGCAGTCCGTTCCAACTCCGCCAGCCCCCAGGGACCGATGTCCGCCAGATGGCGGCGCTGGATCTGCCAGGCTTCCTTGGACGCCTGGAACGCGTCAGTCAGGCTCTGCAACGCCCAGGGGTGCTCCTCGGCTACCTCTCGTCGAATGGTGAGGAGGTGATGCGCGGGGATGTAGCCGAATCGCCGATAGTGGGCCGCCTCCGCCGCCGGGAAGTCCGGGATCAGGTGGACCAGCGGGCTGTCGGGCTGAAAGAAGCCGGAGGGCATGAAGGCGGCGACCATCACGTCAATCTCGCCCTCCAGGGTGAGATCCACCAGCGACTTGCCGGTCGCTCCGGGGACCACCCCGCGAGGCAGGTCCGGGGGCGTGGCGTGCACGGGCAGCAGACCGCCGAACTGGACCGGCGCCACCACCCAATTGACCTTCCAGATGTCCACGCCGTCTTGACGCATGACCACCCGCGTCCAGGTGTTGCCGGAGTTGGGCCAGCCGTCAATGCCGACGCGCTTCCCTTCGAGTTGCTTCAGGTCTGTCAGGCCGCGCAGCGGACTGTCACGGCGTACCAGGAAGCAGCGGTGGCGGAAGGCGCGCATGGGGAACGCCGGCAGCCCCACCCACTCCCGTGCGCCGCGCGAGGCCCGCAGCAGATAGTGGCCGATGGACGCTTCGCCAGCCTGGAACGAGGAATCGCTCTGGAGGGCGGCCATCCCGGTGCTCGTGTCCAGGGTGAGATCGATCCCCTTCGGTCGGACCTCCCCGAGCGCGAGCGGCATCAGGAAGTCCCAGCGATTGGTGACCATCTTGATGGGCAGATTCGTCACAACAGGCTCCCGTTGGGGCGAATCAAGCGGCCCCCTGGCGCGCGCACCGGCCGTCTAGCCCCGCGTCAGCCGAAACGTGACGGATCCGCCCGTGTGGGCTCGCTCAGACTCCGCGCACAGCTCCTCATGCCCCTGATCCACGCGGGCGAAGAGGTTGATGTCGATCAGGCTTCCATCTGGCATGCGCCACTGGGCGGTGTCATAGGCGAAGCAGATCTTCTTGGACCGCGGGTAGAACGCCACCTCACCGGCCTTGAGCCAGTCCGCCTTGTTATCGATCCCCATGAACGACAGGACGTAGTCGCCGTCCGAGCGCCACGCGTTGCCTGACCAACGCACAGGGACGGTTTTGTCGGTGATTGGCAGGGCCTGCCAGATGGCTTCGCAGGTCTGGGGTGCCTCGTTGTCCAGCAGGACCAGGCGGCCCCTGGCACTTCCGATCTCGATGTTCACGTAGCGGGCCATGGTTCCCGTCCTCGTCAAAGTCTCGCTGGGGTGTCCGCGCCGTCTGGCGGCGCGCTCATGATTGATCGTACCGAGGGGCATTGTCCAATTGGCGAGGCCAACTGGGACTACGATCCGCTGAATCGCGGCATCACGGCCGTGGCGAACAACTCAGCGTCCGCCATCATCTCCTCCGCCGACGGCGCCAGAAACACCAGACCCACGTGGCCGATGCCGGCCCGTTCATACGGCTCCAACTGTCGATAGACGTCTTCCGGCGATCCGATCAGGTTCCCGCCGGCGAAGCGCTCCAGGACGGCCGCCTCCGAGCGCTCGGGATGGAGCGCCACCATGCGCCGGAAATGCTGAGATGCCCGCAGCCGTGCCTCAGCCTGATGCCGGTCTGCACCCAGGCTGATCCAGATCTGAGCGTGGATGTCGATGGCCGCGCCGTCCCGGCCGGCCGCGCTCGCCGCGGCGTGCACTCGCTCGCGAGCGGCCGGGAGCGCATCCAGCCGCAGTCCGGCGACGATCCAGCCATCGGCGATCCGCCCGACTCGGTCCAGGCCGGCATCGGCGTGGGCGTTGAGGAGAATGGGGAACGGTGTCTGCAGCGGCTTTGGCGCCAGCTCAACGTCCTTGAACTCAAGGTAGCGGCCCGTGAAGGTCGCGCTCCGCTCGGAGAACAGGACCCGCAGCGCCTGGATGCCCTCATCGAGCATCGCGCCGCGATTTGCGCCTTTCATTCTGGGGTGTACGGCCTCGAACTCCTCGCGGTACGCCCCCAGGCCCACGCCGAGCATCACGCGCCCGCCGCTCAGCGCGTCCAGCGTGGCGACTTGCTTCGCGAGCAGCACCGGCTCTCGTTCAGGCAGGACGATCACGCTGAGGACCAGCTTGATTCGCTCGGTCACACCGGCGATCGTGGCGTAGGTGATGAGGGGCTCGTAAAAATTGGGCGGCTCGGGCTGGGTCTCGCTGATTACGCGCGGCGTGGTGAGGTGATCGTTGGCCCACAGCGAGTGGAATCCAAGCGCCTCGGCGCGGCGCGCCATCATCGCGAAATCGCTCGGCTGGGCGAATGGCACGGAATAGGCTGTTCCCTCGCGACAACTGGGCAGACCGACCCCGAATCGAATGGTCACGCGCGTGTCCTCCTACCCTGGTCACTCTTGTGTGTAGGCACCGGCCCCGCGAGCAGATGACGCGCGGTAGCGATTCAGAATACATTGAATCGTGTCGGGATTAGGTTGCCACGACGCAACATGTCGCTCGCGAGCGATGGAGGATGACCGTGGTTCTGAGTAAGAGACGATTCATCATCCTGGCCAGCGCCGGATTCGTGGGCCTCACCGCCTGCCAGTCGCCTCCGGCTGCGCCTGCACCTGCCAAGCCAGCGCCGGCAACGACTCAGCCGCCAGCGGCACCCGCGGCAGCTCCCGCCGGCAGCCCATCGCCCGCCGCGAGTCCGGCGGCGGGCGCGGCCAAACCGGCAGACCAGACCGCGGCGGCGAAACCGGCGGCCGGGCCTCCGCTCGCGGCACCGGCGGCGAACGCGAAACGGGGCGGCAAGCTACGGATCGCCGTCAGCGCGGAGTGGAAGACGCTCGATCCACCGCTGTACACGAACGTCACGGAGCGGCAGATCTTCTACGCCATCTACAACCCTCTGGTCTCGATGGATGAGAACTTCAACATCGTGCCTGAGCTGGCCCGCTCGTGGCAGGTGTCGGCGGACGCGCTGACGTGGACGTTTGCGCTGGCGCCCAACGTGAAGTTCCACGATGGGACTCCGTTCAACGCCCAGGCGGCCAAGTTCAACCTGGACCGCTTGCTCAACCCGCAGACGGGATCAGCGCTTCGCCAGCAGCTTGCCGATATCCAGGAGGTTCAGGCCGCGGACGAGCTTACGCTGAAGATCGTCCTGAAGAAGCCCTTCACGCCGCTCCTGGCCTGGCTCACGGAGGGTCCGGGCTTCATGTCGTCGCCGACCGCCGTCCAGAAGTGGGGCCAGGACTACGGCCAGCACCCGGTGGGGACGGGGCCGTTTGAGTTCGTTGAGTGGGTGAAGGGCGACAAGATCTCGCTCAAGAAGTACGCCGGCTACTGGGAGCCCGGGCTCCCGCTCGTGGACGAGGCGGAGTATCGGCCGATCCCGGATGAATCGGTCAAGGTCTCGACGCTGAGGGCCGGGAACCTCGACATCATTGACGACGTTCCAGCGCGCGATCAGCCGGCACTGAGGTCGAACGCGGACTTCAAGCTGTTCGAAATGAAGGGCACACGCTGGCCGATGGTGCGCATGAACCTCTCTATGGCGCCGCTGGACAACAGAGCCGTGCGGCAGGCGCTGTCGCTCGCGATCGACCGTGAAGCGATCGCCAAGGCCATCTACTTTGGCAACGCGCAGCCGGCGTATGGTCCGCTCTCGCCCGTGTACAGCGCGATGTTCGACCCGACTATCGAGCAGTTTGGATTCAAGCGGGACGTCGCAAAGGCGAAGCAGAAGCTGGCGGAGGGCGGGCAGCCCAACGGATTCACGACGCCGATCGAGATCGCCGGCACTCCCGAGCAGACGCGACTTGCCGAGGTGATCAAGTCACAGCTCGCCGAGATCGGGGTGAATGTGGAGATCACCTCCTACGAAGGCACGGTATTCCAGGACCGCCTGACGAACAAGAAGTACTCACTGGCGATTGGCTCCTGGACGCCGCGGCCTGATCCGGACGGAACGATGTTCGGCCACTTTCACTCGAGTGGCAACGTCAACAGCATGTCGTACAAGAACCCGCAGGTGGACACTCTGCTGGACCAGACCCGCCAGCTCCCGCCGGGCGAGGCGCGCGTCAAGGCGTTCCGCGACGCTCAGAAGCTGATCGTGGACGATGCGCCGTGGATCTTCCTGGTGTTCCAGAACCAGGCGCGGACGACCCTCAAGGCGGTGGAGGATCTCCCCATCCTGCCGGACACCATGATGAGGCCGAAGACGGTCTGGCTGAACAAGTAGACGCGCGGCGGGGCGGCGACTGCCGCCCCGGCCGGCTACAGCATCCGCAGACTCATCTGCTTGCTCCCCGTGAGGTAGAGGTTCGCCGCCGTCTCCCGAAAGGCCGACCAGTCTCCTTCGAACCGTGCGAAGGGCGTCATGTGGGAGACGGAGAACGCGCCGCTCTGCTGGCCGTCTCCGTAGCAGATACGGATGCCGTCCCAGGAGATGTGATAGTAGAGATAGCCCGGCCAGTGGAACTGGGTGGGGGCCTCCGCCGGCTCAATCTTCAGCCCTAGCTTACCTTCCTCACCCAACGGTCCCCACAGCCTGGTGACCGCTCCGCTCCAGGTGGTATTCGTGGCGGCGCCACTGAGGGGGAGCATGGCGGCGATGGCCGCGCAGGTCCTGGGCGCCGTGGCATCCAGGAACGTGGCGGTGGCCACGGCATCGCCCAGGCGCACCTCGAAACGCCGCCCCGTGGAGGCTCGCGCCGGGATCGCCACATCCGCGGCAGCGCGACGGATCGAGAGTGGTGTAGCGCCGTCCCACTGAAGCTTCTTGGCCCGGGTAGCAAGTGGCCCGATCTCCCCCTCGATCTCGGCGATTGGCGTCACGTACTCGGCGTGCGCCACGCCGCGGAACCGGGCGGTTCCGTAGCAGATCGCAATCTCACCGAGCGGCGGGTAGTAGACCACCTCACCCGGATACTGGAACCCGCTCTCGCACTCCTCGTCTGGCGAATCCAGCGGTACGGATTCCAGCAACCGAAACATGTCGCCGCTGAGCATGGCGTGGACCGCCCGCCCCGATACCGGCAGCGCCTCCCACAGCGCCGCGCAGGTCTTCGGCGCGCGCTCCTCCAGCAGCCGGGCCACGAATACTGAGCCGCCCAGCTCGATCTCAATGCTTTTCGCGGACATGATCACTCCTCACGTGTTCGGTGGATCGGTGCGATGGCAACTCGCGTTCAACCGTCGCGGGTGCGTGGATCGAGCAGGTCGCGCACGCCGTCTCCCAGCAGGCTGAAGCCAAGGATCGCCAGGGTGATGACCGCGCCCGGAGCGAGAGCCAGCCAGGGGGCGACCTCGATGAACGGGTAGCCCAACCGGAGCATCCCACCCCAGGACGGCGTGGGCGGGCGCACGCCCATACCGAGGAAGCTCAGGTTTGACTCCGTCAGGATGGCGAAGGCGTTGGTGAGCGCCGCCTGCACGGCGAGCAGCCCGAGCACGTTGGGCATGACGTGCCGGATGATGATGCGCGGTGTGGAGCTGCCGATGACGCGCGCGGCCTGGACGAACTCGCGCTCGCGGAGGCTGAGCACCTGGCCGCGGATCAGTCGGGCGAATCGCGGCATGGCCACGATCGCGATGGCCAGCATGGCGTTGGGCAGACCCGGACCGAGCGCGCCGACGAGCGCGATGGCCAGGATGAGCGTTGGAAACGCGTACAACGCATCCATGACGCGCATGAGCACGTCGTCTACCCAACCCCGCAGGTAGCCAGCGACGAGACCGATGGTGAGGCCCACCAGAGCGGCGGACCCCACGGAGACCAACCCGACCATCAGCGAGACCTGCGCGCCGAGGATGACCCTGCTCAGCACGTCGCGGCCGAGATCGTCTCGCCCGAGCGGGTTGGCGGCGGATGGTGGATCAAGGGCCTTGCCAAGATCCTGCTTGATCGGGTCATAGGGGACGATCCAGGGAGCGAGTATTCCGATCGCCGCGAACGCGATGACCATCGCCGCACCCAACACCATGAGCCACCGTCGCCGCGCCACGCTGAGACCGCTGGCGACGCGTCCCCTTGAGGCGCGCGAGGGCAATGGCGCGGTGCCAGCCCGCGTGAGCTCGCCGGTGCTCATGATGTCGCGGCAGCCGGACTTGGCCTACTCATAGCTGATACGTGGATCAGCCACGCCGTAGAGCAGATCCGCCAGCAGGTTGGAAAGGATCAGCATGATCGCCATCAGCAGCGTCACGGCCTGGAGCGTGGGTAGATCGCGGCCCAGCACGGCGTCGACGGCGAGGCGGCCTATCCCCGGCAGTGCGAAGATCGTCTCCGTCACCACGGCGCCACCGAGGAGTCGCCCGGTCTCCATGCCAACGACGGTGATGATGGGGAGGAGCGCACCGCCGAGTGCGTGGCGCAAGAGGACGACCCGCTGCGCTAGTCCCTTGCTTCGAGCGGTGCGGATGAAGTCCTCGCGCAGCACGTCCAGCAGGCTAGCCCGTACCAGGCGTGACAGCACGGCCGCGTACCCAACGGAGAGCGTGATGGCGGGGAGCAGCATGGAGCGGAGATTGCCAAGCACGTCTTCCTGCACTCGGACGTAGCCAGACGCGGGAAGCAGCCGAAGGTAGACGGCCGCGAACAGAATCAGCAGCACACCCAGCCAGAACGCCGGCATGGACGCGCCAAGCGCGCCAAAGCTTGATGCCGCGAGGTCTAGCCACGACCCTCGATGGACCGCCGACACGATGCCGAGGGGAATGGCCACGATGAGCGACAGGAGTACGGCCATCAGCGCGAGTTGGAGCGTCACCGCGATACGTGGACCGATCGCCTGCGCCACTTGCTGGCGGAGATGATAGGAGTAACCGAGGTCGCCCGTGAGGACGTGGCCCAGCCAGCGGAAGTACTGCACTGGCGCGGGCTGGTCCAGCCCCATCCGCTCGCGTAGGAGTGATACGACCTGGGGGTCAGCGCGCTCCTCGCCCAGAATCGCCGCCACCGGATCACCCGGTGCCAGGTGAATGAGTGAGAAGATGAGGATCGTGACCAGAAGGAGCACCGGCACCACGTAGATGAGGCGCCGAACCACGTAGCGAGTCACTGTTCCGCCACAGCCATGAAGTAGACGTTCGCCGGGCGTCAGCGTATCGCGTGGACCGCCCTGGCGCAACTGAACGGGGATACTCTGCTACGCTGTCACCCAGGAGGTGAGGCTCATGGCAAGCTGGGACGGGCTGATTCCCCCTGACGACCGTGAGGTCTACCGTCGGGCCGGCTATGGCAAGCCACGCGGGCTGGGGCAGCGCCCCGCGCTCCTTGTGGTTGACATGGAATACAACTTCACCGGCGACCGACCGGAGCCGATCCTGGAGTCCATCGCGAAGTACCCCAACAGCAGCGGGTACGCGGCCTGGGAGGCGGTGCCGCATATCGCGCGGCTGATCGGCCTGGCCCGCGGGCGGGGTGTGCCCGTGGCGTTCACCCACGGCATCGATCGCCCGGGGAACGGTCCGGACGACGTGCGGCCCCGCAAGGGGAACGAGATCATCGATGAGCTAGCGCCGTGCGCGGGTGAGATCGTGATTGCCAAGGCAGCCCCCAGCGCCTTCGGGAACACGTCCATGGTCGCTGACTTGATCCGACTCGGCGTGGACACGGTCATCGTCACGGGATGCACCACCAGCGGTTGCGTGAGAGCTAGCGTGGTCGACGCGTACACGTACCATTTCAAGGTGGTGGTAGTGGAAGAGTGTGTGTTTGATCGGGCGCGGGTGCCACATCTCGTGAATCTGTTCGACATGGCGATGAAGTACGCTGACGTCATCAGCCTGGAAGCCGCGATTGAATACCTCGGCGGGCTCGCGGTGAACTCGTGAAGTCGCGCGCAGAATCAGCGGTTATCGCCGCCTCAGCCGCCCGTTAGCCGAACAGGATGAGACCCAGCACGATCATGCAGATGAGGATGAGTAAGCCGGCCGCTACGAGCAGTTGAACGCGGCGGCGACCCAACGCGGTGCCGCTCGCTCGAACCGACTCATCGAAGTACCGCGCGAGCGCGTCGCGAGCCCGAAGCCGATCGGTCTCGTCGCCGGAGCGCGCCAGCGACTGGTAGTAGCGGACGGCCTCACGATCGTCCTTGAAAGACCGTCCGCCGCGCCCCCCGCGGGCACGGCGTGATCGGTTCTGTTTCCCGTTGCCCACCGTGATCGCCCCATTGCACGGGGCCCGAGTCAATCGGGCGACTCCGTGTCACATCGTAGTGACGTAAAGACGCGCCTCGCGACTGCGCGGTTCCAGGCGCGGGTGGGGCTAGTCCTCGCCGCCCTCGCCGGTGATGATCGCGATGCAGGCCACGCGATCGCCGGTCTTGAGATTCATCACGGCGACACCCTGGGTGGCGCGACCCAGCAGGTTGATGGTGCTCAGCTCGGTGCGGATGACGATCCCGCTGGCCGAGATCAGCATGAGCTCCTCGTCTCCGTGGACCACCTGGGCGCTTGCGACGATGCCGGTCTTGGGCGTGACCTTGAGGGTCTTGATGCCGCCGGTGCCGCGACCGTGCGAGTCGTACTGGTTGAGTTTGGTGCGCTTGCCATAGCCGTTGCTGGTGATGACCAGGATCTGGCCCTCAGGATCCACGATGTCCATGCCGGCAAGCTGATCGCCCTTGGCCAGCTTGAGCCCGCGGACACCGCCGCTGGTGCGCGAGGCGGTGCGCAGCACGTCGACGCAGAAGCGGAGCGCCTGGCCCTGCTCGCTCACGAGCATCAGGTCCTGCCCACCCGCGCAGTGCCGCACCCAGCAGAGCTCATCCTCTGGCTCCAGGTCCATGGCGATCAGGCCGTTGCGGCGGACCTGTGCGAAGTCCTGGAGCGACGTCTTCTTGACCTCGCCCATGCGGGTGGCCATGACCAGGAACTCGTTGTTCTCGAAGTCTGGCGCGGCCAGGATGGCGGTGACGGTCTCGCTGGAATCCAGGTCAATCACGTTGATCAGCGGGACGCCGCGGGCGGTCCGCTCGAACTCCGGGATCTGGTAGGCCTTGGACTGGTAGACCTTGCCGCGGTTGGTGAAGAAGAGGATGTTGTCGCGGGCGTGGGCCACCACCATGTGGCGCAGCGCGTCTTCTTCGCGCAGCACCTGGCCGCGGATGCCCTTGCCGCCGCGCCGCTGGACGCGGTAGGTGTCTGAGCGGAGCCGCTTCACGTAGCCGCGGCTGGAGATGGTGACCAGCACTTCGTCGTTGGGGATCAGATCTTCATCGCTCAGGTCGCCGCCGACATCGGTGGAGACCTGGGTCTTGCGGGCATCACCGAACTTCTTGCGGAGATCGGTTAGCTCGTCCCGGACGAGCATGAGGATCTTCCGTGGGTTTGCCAGCAGATCCTCGAGGTAGGCGATGGTCTTGAGGATCTCCGCGTACTCGTCCAGGATCTGTTGCCGCTCGAGCGCCGCGAGCCGGCGGAGCTGCATGTCCAGGATGGCGCGGGCCTGGATCTCGGAGAGGCTGAAGCGCTCCTGGAGGGTGGCCAGCGCGGCCTCCGCGGAGGCGGACTGGCGGATGGTGGCGATAACCGCGTCCAGATTGTCCAGCGCGATCTTGAGGCCTTCCAAGACGTGGGCACGGGCCTGGGCCTTCTCTAGCTCGAACTGGGTGCGTCTGGTGAGCACCTCCTGGCGGTAGTCCAGGAAGTGTTGGAGCATGCGCTTGAGCGTGAGCACCCGTGGCTGCGGCGCCAGGGCGTTGCCCTCCGCGTCTCGTTCCACCACCAGCGCCAGCATGTTGATGCCAAAGGCCGTCTGCATGGCCGTGTGCTTGTAAAGCTGGTTGAGCACGGTTCGGCCGCTGGCCTCGCGCTTGAGCTCAATAACCAGGCGCATGCCCTGGCGGTCTGACTCGTCGCGCATGTCGGAGATGCCCTCGATGCGCTTCTCACGGACGAGCTCCGCGATCTTCTCCTGGAGCGTGGCCTTGTTCACCTGGTAGGGCAGCTCGGTGACCACGATCTGGAACATGCCGGCCCGGCGCTCTTCGATGGCGGCCTTTGCGCGGATCAGGACGCGGCCGTGCCCGGTGGCGTAGGCATGCTTCACGTTGTCGATGATCTGGTTGGTCTTGGAATCCTTCTCTTTGGTGATCAGGATCCCGCCGGTGGGGAAGTCCGGGCCGGTGATGTGCTGGCAGATGTCGTCGATGGTGGCGTCTGGGTTCTCGATCAGGAGCAGCAGTGCGCCGACGACCTCGGTGAGGTTGTGGGGCGGGATGTTGGTGGCCATGCCCACGGCGATGCCGGCGGAGCCGTTGCAGAGCAGGTTGGGGAAGCGCCCAGGCAGGACCATGGGCTCCTGGCGGGTGCCGTCATAGTTCGGCTGCCAGTCCACGGTGTCCTTGTCTATGTCCGCCAGCATCTCCACCGCGATCTGGGTCATTCGCGACTCGGTGTAGCGCATGGCGGCCGGCGGGTCGCCGTCCACGGAGCCAAAGTTTCCCTGGCCGTCCACCAGCGGATAGCGCATGTTGAAGGTCTGGGCCAGGCGCACCAGGGTGGGGTAGATCACGGCCTCGCCGTGCGGGTGGTAGTTCCCAGAGGTGTCGCCAGCGATCTTGGCGCACTTCCGGTATGGCCGCCCCGGCTGGAGGTTCAGGTCATGCATGGCCACCATGACTCGACGCTGCGAGGGCTTCAGCCCGTCGCGCACGTCCGGAAGCGCCCTGGCCACGATCACGCTCATGGCGTAATCGAGGTAGGAGTTGCGCATCTCCTCTTCGATGGTGATTGGCCTGACGTTGCCTATGGACGATTCCATGCTGGCTCCAGGGTTCGGCTGGCGGCGTGGCGCTAGAACGCGAACGAGGGCCGAGCACGCTCGGCCCTCGTCACTAGCGCATGATCACGACAGAAGTATAGCCGTTTTCGCCTGTTGATACCCAGTACTGCGGGGGCTCAGCGGGCTGGTATGGGCTGGGGAACGGTGACGCTCTCTCCTGGTCGGTCGATGAGGGCACCTTGCTTGCGGAGGGCGGCCTGGAGCGTGGGCACGGACACTTGCTGCACCGGCACGTTGGCGGTGATGGCCTCTGCCGCGGCCACGCCAACGGCCTGGCCCATCACCCAGCACTCGGGCACCTCGCGCAAGGGGTTGTGCGACTGTGGATCGCATGACAGGTTGCGGCCGGCCACCAGGACGCCATCGATGCTGGGTGGCACGAGGCAGCCGTAGGGGATCTGGAGGGTGGGGTACGCGGGGGTGAGGCCGGGGCAGAGCCCCACGCTGTCGTGGGCGCCGCCGTCTGCCCGCCACTGGTCAATGGTGACGCGTGAGACGCCGGCCAGGCGCCGGCTGTGGCGCACGCCGATCTGCGATGCCGTGTCCAGGATGTAGGCGCGCTCAAAGCCCGGCATGTGCTGGCGGAACCAGGCCAGGCCGGCCCGCATATCGTCACGAGCGCGCAGCTCGACTGCCGTGAGGTCCGCGACTTTGATGGCCGAATAGCCGGCGTATTTGGGGTGCATCACGATGACCTGGTCATTCATTGGCAGCACCCCAGGCCGAAGCTGAACGCCCGCGGCGTCGGCCTGGCGGAGCAGCGCGTTGAACGCCTCAGGCTCCGTCTCGCGGAACTTGAAGTAGCGAGGCCCGTCCACGTTTCCCATCCTGAACGCGGTGCTCATGAGCGCGTGGATGGAGGTACCGTCTATCTCGGACTCGAACGACGCTCCGGCCGCGGCGAAGATGTCGCCGTCCCCAGTGCAATCGATGGTGACCCTGGCGCGAAGCGCCTGGCGGCCCTCTTTGCTCTCGAAGATGATCCCGCCGACGCGGCTCCCCTCCTGGATCGGGGCCACCGCCCAGGCGTGAAACAGGAGGTGGATCTTGCCCTCGCGGACGATGTCAATGGACGAGAACTTGAGAATCTCTGGGTCTACGGTGGGCGCCCAGGTGACGGTGTCGCGGTGGGCGGAGCTCCGTACACCCCAGTAGCCGGTGAGCGCCGGATCGTGGGAGCCCCAGTCTGCACGAGGTGGGCCCACCAGGCCACCCTCCTGGCTGGCGCAACGGTCCATCAGCTCTTCGCCGATGCCGCCGACGACAAGCCTGCCGTCCCAATCGGTCATCCGGTCGATCCACACGACGAGTCCGCCGGTGGACAATCCGCCGAGGTGGCCGTAGCGTTCCATGAGGATCACGTCCGCGCCCTGGCGCGCGGCAGCCACCGCGGCCGCGGTCCCAGCGGGTCCGCCGCCTACGACCAGCACGTCGCAGGTGCCGTAGACGGGGACCCGGCGCGCGGGCTCCAGGATGGTCTGATCGCTGCCGGGCTTCATGGCAAACGGCTCCCCGTCAGGACGGCTTCTTGGGATAGCCCATCTGCTTGAGCTGTGCCTGGGAGATGGGCTCCAGGGTGGCCCTCGCTTGATATACGCTGTGGATGTGCTCCGATACGAGCACCTGGCCCGGGTCAGCCGGGTGGGGCTTGGACCACGCCGCCAACCAATCAGCGCGGTAGCGGCCTACCCAGGGCAGCATGCTCCGCTCAAACGTCTCTTTGGCCACACCTACCCAGGTTGTCGTGTTCTCCGCCACTCCAGATCTCCATCAGCACGGGTATACTCGCGAATCGTAGGGATGCGATTCCGCCTCGACGGCTGACACCGTACGGTATCAGCCCATAGGATGGGGCGTGGGGTGCATCCCGCTCAAGTGCGATGCTGACGTGCAGCCTGGAATGAGTGACGCAGCGCCCCTCCCGGAGCAAGCGCTGGGCACCCGTGAGCTTGCTGAGGTGCTGGCAGGCATCGATGAGAACTTGCGGGAGCACCCGATCCACCCTGACGCGGCGCGCCGGCCGATTGATGAGGCGCTTGATCCGCTGCCTGATCAGCTCCAGGAGCTTCGGTCGCTGGATGCGCCGTACTTTGCGACCGCCGGACCACGCGGATGGCTCCGCCGCCCGGTCAACCTGTTGTTGCGGGTGTTTGGGTCCAAGCAACGCGGATTCAACGGCGGTGTGCTGGACGCGGTCCAGACCATCCACCATCAGCTCCGGCAGCTCCGCCTGGCGGGTGCGTCCGACACGGCTCGGCTGACCGCCATCGAGCGAAGGCTGGATGAGATTGAGCGCCGGCTGGCACCGCCAGCCACTGACCGCTGAGGCGCCGCCCTTCGGCCGCCCGACAGTTCCCAGGAGCTGTACGGTGCTGACGTGCGCGTAGGGATCATCGCGGATAGGTGCGAAGCGGCCACTAGCGGGGAGCGCCTGGACATAGCCCGAGCGCTTGCGCTCGCAGGACATGAAGTGGTGGTCTTTGGTCTGGGACCGTGGCCGACCGGGTCCGGTCCGCGGACTGTCGAGACGGTGGTGGACACTGTGAACCACTACTCGGACGCGGTGCCCGGACTGGATCTGGGGCTGACGCACAGCCAGGCGCTGTACGAGCGATTAGCCTCGGAGCACCGAGCGAGACCGTTTGACGTGGTAGATATGCCACTTGTACCCCCCGTGGGGCTGGTGGCAGCGGAGCGATTTCGCGGGCCGGTTGTGGTTGCGCTCGACGGGAGGGCGCGGCGTGCTACAGCGGGCGCTGAGCCCGGCCTCGAAGGCCGGCTGTTGGCGCGATCGCACGATACGTACGAGACTGGGGCGGGGGCCGAGGCGGCGCTTGCTGCCTACCAGCGAGCGAGCGCGGCCTGGCAGGCACGGTGCGCTGAGTCGCGTGTGTCCCCCAGCGTGATTCAAGTGGCCGAATCGCTGGCGCCGACCAACGCGGTGAGCAGCATCATCGGACGGCACGCTGGCGTGATCGCAGACCTGGGCCTGGACCCGACCGTGTACACCCACCTCGCCCCCAGCGGGCGCGTACCATCGAATCTCCGCGCACACGAATGCCTCGCTCAGCCGGAAGCAGGCGTGATCCTCCACTACTGGGGGTACAGCCACACCGCGTGGCTGCTCTGGGCGATCGAGGGACGGAGAGCGCTCTACTATCACGGGATCACGCCGCCGGACTACTTTGCCACGGGCTCCGCGACCTGGCGTGAGAACGTGCGTGGACTACGCCAGTTATCTGAGCTTGCGGACGAGTTTGATCTGGTGATCGGCGATAGCGACTACAACGTGGCAGAGGTGGTGGCGCGCCGTGGCCGGCCCGTGCGGGCGCTGACGATCTATCCGCCGGTGGACATCGCGGAGCTCCGATCGGCTCTGGTGGACCAGCCGTTGCTGGCGAGGCTCCGCCAGGACACCGTGCGTAACGTGCTGTTCGTGGGTCGGCTGGCCCGCAACAAGCGCCAGGATCAGGTGATGCGGGCGTTCGATGCTCACCAGGCGCAGGGTGGAGCGAAGGCGCGTCTGTGGCTGGTGGGATCGGGCGAGGCAGATCCGGCCTACCGCGCTGAGCTCGAGGCGCTGCGGCAGGAGCTGCCCTCGGGCGGACGCATCATGTTCACTGGGGTGGTGCCGGCGGCGGCGCTCATGGCGTACTACCGGGCCGCCGATGTGTTTGTCTGCGCCTCAGAACACGAGGGCTTCTGCATACCCATAGCTGAGGCTATGGCGTTCGGCGTGCCGGTGATTGCGCTGGCGGCCGCGGCGGTTCCTGAGACGATGGGGGGGGGCGGCACGCTGTTGGAAATCTGGGCGACCGAAGCGGTGGCGGCGACTATGGAGCAGTACTTGACGGATGGTGACCTGCGGGCACAGACGCTGGTGCGCCAGGAGGAGAATGTCTCCAGGTTCTCGGCGCGTTCGGCGGCGGAAGGCTTTCGCGCCGCGGTTCAGTTCCTGGGGGATGGGCGGGAGAGCCCGCTGATCCAGTGGTGGTCAACCTGACGCGCCGTGTGTCACGTTGCGACTCCGCGAGGTGGGCCGTTATAACGGGTTCCGGTGCTCGTGCAGGCTCGCCTATTCGTTACCCCGGACCGGTGGTTGTGTGCGCGCCGGCCAATCGATGGCGCCGAGCAACGCGGATAAGATGTTCGTCCACTCGGCCGGTTGCCAGCACGGGCGATCTGGGGTAATCGGAATCAGAGCGCGGGCAGCATGAGCATCGTCACAGCGAGCGACCCGGCGGTAGACGCGACCCACTACTACGACTCCGCCAGGGTCGAGATGCCCATGGTACGGGAGCTGCGCGCGGTGGCCGCGTACCGGGACCTGGTGCGCGAGCTCGTGGCGCGGAGCATCAAGACGCGGTACAAGCGGTCCGTACTTGGCGTGGCTTGGACCATGCTCAATCCTTTGATGATCATGTTGATCCTGACCGCGGTGTTCTCGAGCGTCTTCCGGATCACGGTTGAGCACTACGCCGTGTACTTCTTGAGCGCGGTGCTGCTGTGGAACTTCTTCTCACAGACGGCGGTGGCGATCGCCAACGAGATCGTGTGGGGCGGCTCGCTGTTGACCAGGATCTATGTGCCGCCTGGCGTATTCGCCGCGTCTGCCCTGGGAGCCGGGCTGGTGAACATCGTGCTGTCGCTGGTGCCGCTCGCCATCGTCATGCTGATAACTGGCGTGCCGTTGAGTCCCGCCCTGATCTTCCTGCCCCTTGCCGCGCTCGCCACCGCCATGTTCGCGGTGGGCGTGGGTCTGCTCATTTCCAGGCTGGCAATCGTGTTCAGTGACGTGTTGGATATGTTCCAAATCCTGCTGTTGGCCTGGATGTACTGCACACCCATCATGTACCCGCTGAGCATCATCGATGCTGAGTATCGGTGGCTGATGTTCCTGAATCCCATGTATTACATGGTGGAGATGTGGCGCCAGCCGGTGTATTCGGGGCTGGTACCGTCCGCGAGTGTGATGCTGACAGGCCTGGGTCTGGGTGTTGGGACACTGGTTCTGGGCTGGTGGTACTTCACCGGCGCGGTTGACGAGATTGCTTACCGAGTCTAGTGAACCCCTAATGGGCGAGCACCGAGTGCCGCCGGCGATCGAGCTTGACTCCGTGAGCGTGCGGTACCGTGTGCCGCGCGAGCGGATCCAGAGCCTCAAGGACTATGTGATTCAGGCGGCGCGGCGGCGGATTGCCTACGACGACTTCTGGGCGGTCCGCGATGTCAACCTAATAGTGCGACCGGGCGAAGCTTTTGGCATCGTGGGCAAGAACGGCTCTGGAAAGAGCACCTTGCTCCGAACGATCGCCCGGGTCATGCGTCCCACAACCGGGCGGGTTGTCACGCGCGGCGCGGTGGCTCCGCTGCTCGCCCTCGGCGCGGGATTCCATATGGAGCTCACGGGCCGGGAGAACGTGTTTCTCAATGGTGCGCTGCTCGGCTTCGATCACGCGAGGATGGAGTCGTTATTCGATGAGATCGTGGATTTCGCGGAGGTCTGGGACTTCATCGATGCTCCCGTGAGAGCCTACTCGTCCGGCATGGGTGTGAGGCTGGCCTTCGCGGTGGCCACGGCCGTGCGGCCCGACATCCTACTGGTCGACGAGGTGCTCTCCGTCGGTGATACGGCCTTTCAGAGGAAGTGCCGCGAACGCATGGATGGATTCCGCACCGAAGGGACCACGGTGGTGATCGTGACGCACAATCTAGAGGAAGTGCGCCAGATGTGCGATCGCGCCGCCTGGATCGATGGCGGCCACATCCAGCACATCGGCGACCCCTCGACGGTGGTCCGGCTTTATGCGGAAGCAGCCCGCCTGGATCCCAGCCGTACTTCCACGGCCATTCCTGACCCCGCGGCAACCGTCGCAATCAACCCCGCGGCAGTCGCGGTCCATTCAGACGCACAGCACCTCGCGACAGAAGCACCGCGGACGTGGCTGGGAAGCGACCCGCCGCTCTATCTGATGGTCATGCCCACGACGGTCGATCAACGCACCATGCAGCTATTCGAAGGCCTCGTACAACCACAGGAAGTCTGTCAAGCGGTCGCGTGGCACCAACTTCTACCCTACAGCGCCGAAGAACTCGCACGATACAAGCTATTCCGTGGGGCATTCGCTTACTACCTAGATGAATTCCTAGGTGTGCGACCCCGGTACTTCACGTTTCTGCGAGATCCCGTGGATCGAGCCCTAGCGCATATTGACCACATTCGCTTGAATCCATCGCACTTCCTCCACGAACCTATCGCCAGATACCGCACGCTGGAACAAGCTATCTGCGCCGCGAACACACTACCACTCATCACCAACGTGCAAACTAGATCTCTGGCGATGAGCCTCAGGCCGGACCGAATCGCCAGAACCCTCGAACCTGCGTCACTAAAGAAGATGCGACTTGAACTGGAACTCGAGACGACTATGCCCGCAGAGTTCACGGACGATGAACTCCTGGAGCGTGCGTGCAATCATCTGGCTAGCTTCGAATATATTGGGATCGTCGAGAGACCTGAAGAATCCTTGGGCTTGCTGCGGCACATTTGTGGGCCAAGAGTGGACATACCTCTGCTGAAGGACATAGCCGAGAGCCACTCGTCAGATCATGGCGTCTCTACTGACGTCATAGATGAAGTCCGCAAGCGGACACAGTTGGACCAGAAGCTCTATGAGTTCGCCGTCCAACTGTTTGAATCTCGCCTGGCGACGCAAGCTGCCATACACTGCAATGAGTCTGGACACTCTTCTGCACGGGACCACGACCTCCATCAGCAGCCCTTATCTGAGCCATGATCTGTGACCGCCGATAGATTGCTGATGACTGGCGCAGCATACACCGATACCGTCTCTCTCGGCACGCTCTTTCAGAACGCCAGAATTCATCATCTGAATACCCTGCCACAGGTCTCAAATGTCCTGGTGCTCGATCCGTTGCTCGCGGCAAGTCTATCGTTTCAATGTGATGCGGTTGCCACGATGCAATCAGTTGATCCAGAGGAATCTCTCGACATAAATCGTAGCTCGTCGGCGTATCGCTATTCAGATGTGCGGACATTCTTGGCCAACGCACATGACAACGATCCAACTGATTGGAATCGAGTCGTAGTTGGAACAGCTCTGCAAGCGCTCAATACTGAGGACTGCGCTGCGCTTCTGCTCGAGATCGCGGGTCGATCGGCACTATCAGACGAATTGATACTAGACGGCATTGAGTTTAGAATCGCCAATAGATACGGTGTATGGCCACGAGATATTGTTCTGGGTTTAGACTACCATCAGGCAGTGCACTGCCTTAGTTTGATCGGCTATCAAGCGATTCAAGCATTCGGGATAATACCGCGCAGATTTCTTGGTGGGGAGCCACCGGTCGCGGCTGGTTGGGTCGCCCAGATGGACTCCAGTAGCATGCTGGGGCGTCTGACAATTGGCGATGTCCTCTTGGGCATCGCTGGCGATTCGTTTGGATGGTGGATTCGCGCCTCCAAGACCGGAGCGCGGCCACGGCCGCGCGAACTCAGGGAGTATTTTGGCCGGATACTGAGGGAACAGGAACGTCATCGACTGCGCGTGGTTCGATCACTCACGGGGGTACTCACGGAGGTGGGCGGAGCCGCGTTTGTGCGTACCAACGGCAGAGAGCGAGCTGGCGTGTTACTCTCGGAGATATATCGACCGCTGGATGCCGGCAGCTATCGCGCCGAGTGGTGCATCGGTATGGATGTGGAGCGACGGCCGGCCGCGCTTGAGCTGGATGCACCCATTTGTTCGGTTGAGGTGACACTGGCCGGTGCCGGAGATGCGCGGACTCAGGTCACGCTGTCAGTCCTGGACATCTTGCGGCCTCAGCGGCCACGGATCGAGTTTTCGACGAGTGGGCGTACCCACGCCCTGATGAGAGTGACGAGCCAGGGTGCCGTGCCTCTGTTGGTGTCGCCGGAGGTGTCAGTAGAAAGAGTCGACGAATTGGGGCATGCCGCAGTACCGAGATTCTGAGCCGGCGTCGGGCGTGCAGATCGGGGACGATACGCGGGTCCAAGTGTCGGTGGATGACAGGGTTCGGTTTGCCATTGTCGTGGACGCGGCGCAGGAGGACCCCGGTTACGCAGGCTTTCCTGCAGGGATACCATCAAGGGTGGAGATCGCCGCGCTGGTCAGGCGTTTGTGCGCTGGGCAGCCGCATGTTGGATCTTGGCGCTCACGTCGGTGGGTCGGCGCTTGTCGGAGCTGCGCTCGGTGCGCAAGTCATCGCGGTGGAGGCGTCGGTAGCCGAGGCGGAGCTGTTGCAGCGTAGTGCGTATTACAACGGGTTCGAGAATCTACGGGTGATCAATGCCGCCGTTGCCGAGCGCAGCGGGGAATGCGGCTTCACGCCAAACGGGCCGTGGGGCCCGTGGCGCGGCCCGCGGAGCGCCGACAGGGTTGAACATCGTTCCCGTCACTGCCTGCACGATCGAGCAGTTGATCCAAGATGCGGGATGGCGGACGGCGGACTTCATCCGACTGGACGTGGAAGGCTCGGAGATGGCCGCAATTGGGGGCCTGGGACTTGCTGATTCGGCCCGACGCGCCGTTGCTTCTGGTCAGCTGTAGTTGGCCCGCGGCCACCGCTTGCGGTTGGTCCCCAAGCCAACTGGGCTCGTTGTTGCTAAGAGCGGGATACCGCCCTTATCTCGTGCAGGGCGTCGACTGGTGGCGATCGATCCGGAGGTGATGGACCTGGGTGGCAGACTCGTGCGTGCAAATCGCCGCCGTGGGGCTAGAGGGTTTGGGCTCACGCCGAGGCTAGAGGAGGCCGAAGTGGTTGAGCACGTGCTAGGCTCTCTTGTCGACGGCATCGGGCAATTCAGGATGTTTGCCCTGCGGGCAGCGAGCGAGGTCCGCGCTGGTTGTCACGCCGACCAGCGATTCGTGCCGCCCTGGCACAGCTCAGCGCCATTGATGATTCGGAAGTACGCAGTGCCGCTCGTCGACTGCTGGATCGCGATTGACGAGTCTACAGCGCGTGCGGAACTGCGATCCGTGCGCGAGGTTTGGACAGGTATCGTCGCGGAGAAATCACCGAACCGTGCCACCCGCACTCGGATGCCTCAAGTTCCCACGAGCCTCCCACGGTGAGATACATCTGCGCCCGATTGATCGAACCGGGGCCGCTGGCAATGCGCGATTCTCGGCGGCAATTCGCGACGAAATCTAACCTCCGCGGCCCACTTCGGCGAGGATTCCGTGCGAGCGGGCGACCATCAGCCAAGATGATGGCGACGGTACATCCCACAGGGGCGTCCCGGCGACTATCTCAGCCTGGCTGGCGACGGTGCTCGGCGAGTCCTTGTCCAGATCGACGTGGACGATGCTGGCCGGCTCTGCGAGCAACGGGCGTTCGAGGTCTCGGTGATCGAAACACACAGGCCAACGCGTTCAGACGCGTTTGTCGCGCAGAACAATTCCTGGGCTCCCGCAGCCGCGGTCTGTCTGGGCCTCGCATCTGGCGTTAGCTACACGGGCCACTTCTTGACAACCGCCCTGACCACGACGGCAGACGCCATCGCTGCGATTTTCCTTTTGTCAGCTCCTGCCACCGTTCTCGCGTGGTGGGCCATCCCGGAAGGCATCCGCTTATCGTCGGTTCATGCGATCGCCGGTGTTGTTCGGTGTCGTCGCGGTTGTCGCATCAATCCTCGCATGGTCCATCGGCACCACGGTGGTGCCGGACGCGCCTCAATGCGCGCCAACCTCGCAGCCGCAACGGTCCGTGAACTCGAAGTCGTCGCGACCGGGACACGCAACCGCTGGCGCGCGCGACACGTCTGGCTCATTGGGTTCGACGCGCGAACCGCACTCGATCCCGCTGACAGAACCGGGGCAGACCCGGCTGGCCAGCCGGAACGGCGAATGGCTCGCACAGCAGCCCGAGCGATCCGTCTCCTCGAATGATCCGGCCAGGCGACCGACGATCTGGTGCTGCAATTTCGGTCTCGCGAATTCAGTGGTATCGTCGAAGCTGTTTGGGATGGAACAACGCGAACGATCGATCTCCACAGCGGGGATCTGCCCGCAGCCGCGCCAGTGACGGTGCGGCTGCCCGTTGTGCCGCTGCGAGCATTCGACCAGACAGATCCAGAGTCTATCAGCGTCGCGGTCCGCGGCTCTGACATCATACTGCTAACGGCGCGCATTGGGGCCGTGAGTTGCGCTTAACGCTGCAAGCTCTTTTGGTGGACGCGCTGGGGTATCTGGCTTGGAGCAGTACTGTTAGCCGCTGCATTGGCCACGTCGTATCCGCGCACTTTCTCAGTGGCTCTCCAGGAGGTGTGGGAGACGAACTGCTCCGGCTAAGCTACATCATGATCCTCGGCTGTGCAGTTGGCTACTTACTCATTCGGAACGTTGTTGTTTCTCGCGCGAAACTCCTAAGCGTGCCCATACTCATAACATTCGCGGTCATCCCTGGTGGTATCCACGATACTTGTCTCGGGCCTGGTGAACGAACCACCGCCGTCGGCGAGCATGTTGAGCGCACCAACGGACCACCGACTAAACGTGGTAGCCACTGGCGGAGAACCCGGGGAACCACCGTTGCCTCATGTCTGGATCGTGGCTCTGAGGCGAGGCGACGGGTCCCAGGTCCCGCTATCGGAGTTCTCGCTCGGAGACGGCTGGGTGATGATGAACAATGAGTTGCTGGCGGCTTCGGCAAACCCGAGCCGTCGCGACGTGGGAAGGAAAGCTAACATCGGACATGGAATTGGGGCTGCGGGCGCATCAATTTGGCGGGATTGTTGAGATCGAGTGGAATGGCCGCACGGAGGGATTGATCTTTACGCAGATCCACCTCTGGCGAGCTTCACATTCCCGCTGCCTCGGCAAGCGGAGCTCGTCATCTCTGAGAGGACTTGAGGGCATATCGCACTGTTGTCTTGATGGCGGATATTGTGTTGGCAGCATCGACGCTCTTTTTCATGTGCATATGGCTGGGGGCAAGAACTGGTCTTTCGGAACGCGTGCTTCAGCAAGCGTAGGGCGTATTGCGTCCCGAGAGGGGTTCACGGAGGCGCGGCAATCTGGTTCGTCGCGGAGGGTTCGAAAACGCGGGGAGTGCTGAGGAGGTGGAGGAGCCGCATCGTCTGCTGCTCTACAGGCCGAGTCCGAGGGCGGACTCGGGCGCGATGTGGTTTGCCTATAGGAGCCTCCCGAGCATTGGGGGGGATGGGCTGCAACGCGGGTAGGCGTGCTCGTTTCCGCGCCGAGTCGTTTGCTCGGCCGCACACTACATGGCGCGGCCGTTGCCGACGGCTGGTTGACTCTGGTCGATGGTGGCCAGAACCGATCTACGGCGGAGGCGGGTTGCCGCGCTTTGCTACAGTGCCGTTGGAGCCCGGGAGCATGATCTTTTTGACCCCGCGTTGCCGAGGACAGGCTGCTCGCGTCATAAGCGGACGACACGGAGGCGCTCGGCTTGCCACAGTTGATACACAGCGTATTCAATCCAGCCTGCGTTGCCGAGCGCCGATGTTAGGCGGCGTCCTCCGTGGGGAGTGGTGTCTAGTTGACCAGGACGAGGCTGAGCGACGAGGACGCGACGGGATCGGTCTGCCCGAGCGCTACGTGGTGCGATAACGTGGCCTCCCTACTCGGTTTCGGACGACTGCTCGATAGGCCCAGAGCGGCTGCAGTTTCTCTACTGGGGGCTCGTGGACTGGGGAGTCCGCTGCAGCGGCCACAACGTCTCGCGATGGAGTTTGCCCGCCGAAACCGCGTGATCTACACGCGAATGGTGTCCATCTCCTCGTGGGTGAAGGCAAGGGTCGCGCTGCACGCCGTTGAAGTGCTGGGTGAAATCTCCTGGTATTGCGGATCGGGTCCTTTCGCCGGGCCGGTACGCAGTAGTGTCTCAGGTCAACAATGCAATCGCGCGTGCCACCGTGCGGCGATATCTTCGGCCAGGGATGGTCACGGTTAATGGCTCAGCCATCCCGAGCACATCGCGCTGGCCAGACGCTTCACCGAGGACCTAGCCTGTTACGATCAGATGGACTTTCACGCCGGCTTCAAGCGCGGCCGAACACGCGTGGCGCTTGAGCGGATGGAACGACGGCTCTGGCAACGAGCGGATCTCGTGTTCGTCAGCAGCCGCGACCTCTACGCGCGTGCCGAGGCCGGGTGGGGTGCCCAGCCCGGTGTTGTTGCCCAACGCGGCGGACGTGGAGCGGTTGCCAGCGCGCAAACGCTCACATTGGAGGAGCCGCTCGATCTGGCCGGGATTCCCCACCCCCGACTTCTTCTCTACGGGACACTGCGTGAGTGCGTTGACGCTCGGTTTCTCGCGGATGTTGCCCGCGAAAGGCCATCCTGGCAGATGGTCCTGATTGGTCCGATGGCGGGTATGGATGTGGCGCCGATCGCTCGGCTGCCCAACGTGCATCTGATGGGACCACGGGCGAACGAACGTCTCCCCTCGTACCTTCAGTACTCCGACATCTGCATGATCCCTTACCGGGACGATGACGTTACACGTGCCATCGACCCGGTCAAGGTCTATGAGTACCTTGCCGCTGGGAAGCCGGTCATATCCACTCCGCTGCCAGAGCTTTCAAGATTCGAAGAAGTGGTGACTGTCGTCCGAACTGCACCCGAGTTCGTCGCGACCGCGGAGAGAATTCTTTCACGGCCGGACCCCGGGAAAGCGGTCAGACAGTTGCAGGCCGTGCGCGATCAAAGCTGGGACCGAAGGGGTAGCAGGGCGGAGGAACTGGTGCGAATCGCGCTGACGCAGCGAATACGTCACGCTCATGATTGACGCGGCGTGTCGCGGTCGGGTGGGTCTACGCTCGTCTCGCCAGTAGGCTCATCTCGTCAGCGACGTGATTGTAGAGCGCCGCGGTGCGTTGGGCGGCCACCTCCCAGCTCTGGTCCGTCCGCCCGCGTTCACGTCCCCCCTCACCGACGCGCCGCGCGAACGGTTGGTCCTCGAAGATACGGAGGATGGCTTGCGCGAGCTCGTTGGCCCGCATGGGGGGCACGAGTGTTCCGGAGCGTCCCTCTACGATGAGCTCGCTGAGGTCGCCCACGGCGCTGGCCACGACGGGACGCCCGAATTGCCACGCGGCCATGAGCATGCCGCTGGCAGTGGTGTCGCGGTACGGTAGGACCACCGCGTCTGCCGCGCAGAGATAGGTGGCCAGTCTTTCCCCGGGCATGAATCGTGCCTCGATGTATGCCTGCTGGCTAAGCCCGAGCTCTGCCAGCCTTCTCCGATATGGTTCTATCGGGTGATTGGGCCGTCCGGCGACGACGAGGAACGCCGCGGGATCCCGAGCGGCTACGCCCGCGAACGCCTCGATCAGCGTGTCCAGGCCCTTGTAGGGCTCGATCAGTCCGGCGAAGAGCGCGATATGCGCCCCGGCTGGGAGTCCTAACCGCTGCCTGGCTTCGGATGTGCCGACCTCGAACGCGGCCGGTAGCGGCGGACCATGAGGAGCAACCAACACCTTTGGAGAGCCCGGCCCTAAGGTGCCGAGCAACAGGGACTTGCTTCGCTCGCTGTGCACGATCACCGCAGATGTCCGCCCGAACAGAGGTGAACGCCACGGTGTTGACTGCTGGCCCGCTGCTTCGTGGGGTACGAGGTTGTGCACGGTGTACACGCTGGCGATTCCGCGAAACCTGAGCCATCGAGCAAACGTCGCGTCCGCGTGTGCGGAAAACGACCATTGCCAGTGCACCACGTCCGGCCGCTCGCGTGAGATGTGCGCGGCGAGCCAGGCGTAGTCAGCGGGATACTCAATGGTCTTGATGGCACGCCTCACGGTGGCGCGCGAGAACAGGGTTGACCAGCGCGGGTTTCCCAGCAGGCGGAAGAACCCATGCGTGAGCCGGAAATCGACCGGTGGTGACAATTGTTCGTACACAAACGGCGCCGTGACCAGCTCAACGTCACAGCCTTTCGCTGCCAGCGCGGCACATAGCGCGCGGTCGTACGGCGGCGTGTTGGCGTTCGGGTCGATCATCATGACCTTGAGGCGACGCTCAGAACGGTTGGCGCCGATCATGGCGTATGCGCGTTGAGCCGCCGCGCAAGCGAGCGGGCACCGGCACGGAACTGATCTTCGCCGTAGCGCTTGGCGGCCTCGCGCGCCTGAGCTGCGAGCCGCGCCGCCAGCTCCGGCGCGCGGGTGAGTCGCCGTGTCATGTCCACCAGTTCGCGCAGCGCGTGCCAGTGAAGCCCGGAGCGCTCGTGCTCCACGATCTCCGCGGATCCGCCCGCTCCGAACACCAGCGGTACGCAGCCCGCGGCCATGGCCTCCGCGGTGGTGATACCGAAGTGCTCGAAGCGCGCCGGCTCCCGTTCCGCGTCCTGCCCAAATCCGGCGGCGTGCCAATAGATCGTCGCGCGACGGTACAGGTCGTCCAGAGCCGCTGATGGCGCGTTTGGCAGCAGGTGTATTGGGTAGCCTTGAGCCGATCGCTTCAGGTCATCAAGGTATGCCCGGTGCTCCGGAACATCCGCCCGCCACCCCCCCGCGATGTGGAGCTCCCAGCCTGAGGTGCCCGAATCTACAAGCTCACGGAACGCGCCGATGAGCACCGCGTGCTGCTTGTTGTGCTGCCCCGGAAAAAAGCGTCCAACGCTCAGGACGAGCTGGTCGCGCGGACCTGCAAGCGCGGTCCGGGCGGGCGCGGGCACCGGCGGGTACAGCACGGAGCTCTCCCTCCCCCAGTAGGCCCGTGTCCACTGCCTGGCGTACTCGGAGATGGAGACGAGCTCCTGGTAGCCCTGCAGCGACGCCCGGAGCTGCAGCTCGGGTGAGCCCGGCTGGTGCCGCACGTCGCTGGAGCGCAGCAGCCTCTCCAGGGGGAACCATGGCTGGGCGCTCTCCAGGCGGAGCGACGTGAGCAGCGTGGATCGATCGGTCGGATGCTGCCGGAGCTCCAGCGTGGCAGTGGGTGAGTCCGGCCCCGCAAGTGGCAAGTCCAGTTGGTGCTGGGTGTGCTGCCCGGGGACGACATTGGCTGGCTGGTGCAGATCACGACCGTCAATCAGGAAGTCCACGCGGACGGGGGCGTGCCCGGCCCCCGGAGCCGTCCGGAACGAGAGACGGAGGCGGGGGTTGGGCGGGCCGCTTGGAAGCTCCACGCGCATCCGGGCCGATGGATCAATCTCCCGGAACCAGCCGTGAGCGGACTTGCGTGGCGCGGAAAATCCCTGCTCCAGCCAGACTCGGTGCCACGCACGGCGCGGGCGCAGCCAGCGCGGGTACCGCGCCACGGGCACCCAGGAGTCCGGACGGCTGGGAAAGTAGACGATTAGCGCATTGGCACGCGCGCGCGGAACGAAGAAATCGGCGTGAGACGCATTTACAAACAGATTGGTACCGGCGCTTGCCTCGATCACGCTTGCGTAGTCGGACCGGAAAGGGATCGTGCAAAACTCGACGCGCGGCAAGTCCAGACCCAGGGTATCGTGGATCTGCTGGCGGGACACGCTGTCGTGAGACAGCACGGTCACGTCGAAGTCCTCGGCAAGGGCTGCCGCCAGAGAGAGTGCGTATCGCTCGCCGCCTCCGAGCGTGGGCAGCCAGCGATCGTAGACCGTCGCGCTGGGCCTCACCGTGCGTCGGGCGCAGGCATCGTGGGGCGGTACGCGCGGCCCACTACCCACGCGCATCTGGGGCCGAACAAGGGCGTCATATGCGTTTCGCTGCACCTGGAGATGTCTGCTGCACCTGGTGAATTGTAGGGTCGTGGTTGGTGACTGAGGTCCCGGGTCTGGTATGGTCGCGCTCTGGACCAAGTGAACGCGGCGCTCAAACTCGGTAACCCCCGCCGGCTACGCGTCCTGATTCTGACGCACCACTATCCACCGGAAGTGGGTGCGCCGCAGACCCGGCTCAGCGAGACCGCGGCATTCCTCCGCGCCCGCGGACACCAGGTACGTGTCCTCACCGCCATGCCGTCGTATCCGCATGGTGAGATCCCAGAGCCGTACCGCGGTCGGTGGCTCGTCCGCGAGCGGGTCGCGGGTGTGCCGGTGCTGCGCACGTGGACGTATGCCCGGCCCGGCGGGTCAGTGCGACAGCGTCTGGCAAATCAGCTTTCGTTCGCGGTGTCTTCGTTGATTGGTGTGGGATTCGCGGCACGGCACGACGTCTTGCTGGTGGAGAGCCCACCACTGTTCCTGGGGGCCTCAGGAGCGCTGCTGGGTCGGCTGGCGGGGGCTCGGGTCGTCCTTCACGTGGCGGATCTGTGGCCGGATGTCGCGGCAGACCTGGGCGCGTTGAGCGGGGGGTGGGCGTCACGCCTGGCACACGTCTTTGAGCGTGCGGTCTACGCCGCGTCCAACCTGGTGATCGTGGTGACGCGGGAGTGGGCCGCGGAGATCGGCCGGCGTGGCGTGGACCCCTCGCGCCTGGCTGTGGTGACCAATGGCGTGGATGAGCAACTGCTGGACCCGAGCACGCAGGCCGCGGAACGCCGTCGCCTGAGGACGGCGCTTTCGCTGGAAGGCAAGGTGGTCGTGGCGTGCGTCGGGACGGTGGGAAACGTCTACGACTACAACCTGATCCTGGACGCGGCGGAGCGGCTGGCCGGGCACCGCGAGCTGGCATTTCTGATTGTGGGCAGCGGCTCGCGAGAGGCCTGGATGCACCAGGAGATCAGTCGTCGCGGTCTGCAGAACGTGACGATCCTGCCAGCCCAGCCGCGCGATCGGATCCCCACCGTGCTCGCCAGCGCGGATATCTCGGTGGTTGCGCTCCGCCCGTTGCCGGTGACGCGCGGGATCCTGCCGGTCCGCCTGCTGGAAGCCATGGCCATGGCGCTCCCGGTGGTGGCGGCCACGGCTGGTGAGTCTCGGCGTGTCCTGGAAGATGGGCAGTGCGGCGTGGGCGTGGATCCGGGGGATCTGGATGGCTTTGCCGGGGCGATAGCCACTCTGGCGGATGATGCCGGCTTGCGGGCCGCCATGGGGCACGGTGGTCGTGCGGAGATCCAGCGGGCGTATTCTCGCCGCCACGTTGGGCAACGGCTGGAGGCAGAGTTGTTGGCGGCCGCGGGGCGCTGACGGGGCCGGCCTACTCGATTCCCAGGTAGGCCTTCTGGACCATTTCGTTCTGTCTGAGACGCTCCGCGGTGTCGTCCAGGACAATCGCACCCGTCTCCAGCACGTAGCCCCGGTTGGCGATGCTTAGCGCCATCAGGGCGTTCTGCTCCACCAGTAGCACGGTGACGCCCTGGCGGTTGATCTCCACCACGGTATTGAAGATGGTCTCCACCAGCATGGGCGCCAGCCCCATGGACGGTTCGTCAAGGAGCAGGATCTGCGGCCGAGACATGAGGGCGCGGCCAATGGCCAGCATCTGCTGCTCGCCGCCGGAGAGCGTGCCGCCCTTCTGCCTGGTGCGCTCGCGCAACCGAGGAAAGAGCTCGAACACACGGTCCAGATCGGCGGCGATCTGGCCACGATCCCGCCGCGCAAAGGCGCCCATCTCCAGATTCTCCAGGACCGTCATGCGTGAGAAGACGCGACGCCCCTCCGGAACGTGGCACACGCCAAACCGAACGATGTCATGGGCCGGCACCTGATTGATTGGGCGGTCGTCCAGGAGCACCTGACCGGCCCTCGGCGCGAGCAGCCCGGAGATGGTGCGCAGGGCAGTGCTCTTGCCGGCACCGTTGGCGCCGATGAGCGTCACGATCTCGCCATCGCGCACAGACAGGGAGATCCCGCGCAATGCGTGGATGTTCCCGTAGTACGTGTGGAGGTCGCGAACTTCGAGAGTTGGCATGGCTCAGCGAGGCTGGAAGCGCCTGAGCATACCCCGGTCCGCACCGGGGTACAAGTGGGCCTGGCGCGCGGCGGCTAGTTTTTCTCGCGGGCCACGTTCACGGTGCCCTTCATGCTGGGGTTGGGCACGCAGAAGTAACGGAAGCTACCCGGGGTGGAGAAGACCACGCTGAAGCTGCCACCCGGCGGGATGAGGTCAGAGTCAAACAGCCCATCGGCGGATGTGACGGTGACGGGTACGGCGCTCTGGTTCAGCCACGTCACGGTGGAGCCAGCGGTCACCGAGATTCGGCTGGGATCGTACCGCGGGTTCTCGTCGTCCGTAGCCTGGACGATGACGACCTGGGCGTCCGCGGCGGAGGCGTCTGGCACGCGCGCAACGAGAACTGTCACGCTCAGCAGGGCCGCGAAGACCCATCTAGCCGCTATCCACGCCATGCCGAATCACACACCTGTCACAAGACTCATCTGGGCGCTGCGTTGCCCGCCGTTCCCAGCACACCTGGAAACGGACCGTCAGCACGCTGGTTGCGGGCAGCTCCGCCGCGCATGTGCGTAGAAACGCGCACACGCCGCGCCGGCGTCTGGCGCTGTCGGTCCACGTGACAACGGCCGCGAGCGTCACAACAGTAATACACCTTGTTCGCGACTGTCCACTTCATGCTCGCGAATCTGCCCCGGCGTGAGATAACCGACGCGTCAAATCGGGCCGCCGCGTTCTGATGCCCTCGCCATCTCTGGTCTCGCTATCCAGGTCTGGTCTCGCTATCCAGGTCTGGTCTCGCCATCCAGGAAGGTGACGGAAAGGTGACGAGTTAGATCGGCGCCCGCAATCTAACATCCTGGGAGGGGTGCCTTGCAGCAGAATATGCTGGACCGGGTAAGTGGGCCTGGGATGGCCCTCATAGTGAGCGGCGCCATTGGGCTGTTGTCCGTCCTCGCCGGCGCGGCTCTGAGCTCGCTGGGCATGCTGGCCTCGCTGGGCGGAGACGATCCAGTGGGTGGGCTGGTCGGCGGTGCCTTCAGCGGCGTCATCTACGTGCTGGCGTTCATCCTCTCCGGCCTGAACCTGTACGCCGGCGTCAAAATGCGCCAGCTTCAGTCATACGGGCTGTGCATGGCTGGCGCCATCGTGGGCATGCTGCCCTGCAGCGGCTGCTGCCTGGTGGGCCTTCCGGTCGGCATCTGGGCGCTGGTTGTGCTCATGAATGATGAGGTCAAGCGAGCGTTCAACGGATCCGCGCCGCCATCGTACTGAGCTCGCACTGAGAGAACAGCCGGACCAGCAGCGATCTGAGTTGAGCGACAGCGCCTGATGTCGGTGGGAGTCGGTGACTCGGCCCGGCTCAACGGCCTGCTCCGGGACTACAACGAGTACCCGGAGCGCCGCGAACGTATCGTTGCCGAGATCCGGCGGGCCTTTGCTCGGCAACTGGCGCTGCTCGTCATCGACAGCAGCGGGTTCACCCGTGGCGTTCAGCGTGACGGCATCATCCATTTCCTGGCGCTGCTCGAGCGCCTGGGGCGGCTGATCGTGCCCATCATTGAGCGCCACGGGGGGCGCGTCATCAAGGTTGACGCGGACAATTACTTCGCCGGCTTCACGGACGTGACTGACGCGGCGGCCTGCGCGATCGAGGTGTGCGCCGCCGTGGCGATCGCCAACGAGCCACTGCCCGCCGCGGAAGAGATCTACGTGGCGATTGGCGTCGGGTTTGGCGAGGTGCTGCTGGTGGGGGATCACGACGTGTTCGGCGCCGAGATGAACGCTGCCTGCAAGCTGGGGGAGGATCTGGCTGAGCGGGGCGAAATCCTGCTCACCGCCAACGCGCACGCGGCGTTGCCGGAGCAACGGCCCTACGCCACGGAGGAGGTCGGCTTCACCATCTCTGGCGTTGAGCTCACCGCGTACCGAATCGTGGCCGACTCCGCTCGCTGACGGCTCCCGAGCGGGTCTGGAACCCACGGCGAGCGAGGCGCGTCGCCCTAGTGTGGACAAAACACCGGGGCGGACAAGGGAGAAGCACGGCCATGCTCGGAGGAGTCAGGCGGGGGATTGGGGCGCTCTCACTCGTGCTTGGGGCGGCGCTCGGGTGCAGCCGGCCTGAGGCGTATCCGCGGGCCGCGCCCGTCCAGGCGGAGTCGGGCGGGCCGCTGTATCGCGTCATCGAGCGTGGGCGGCACGGATTCATCGACCGCTCCGGGGCGGTCGTTGTTCCCCCAGCGTTCGTCAACGCGGGACCGTTCAGGGATGGCCTGGCCCGCGTCCAGGTGGATGGGTTCAAGCACGGCTTCGTCGATCGTGCTGGCTCGCTGGTCATTCCAGCTACGTTTGACGATGCCACCGATTTCGGCGATGGCCTGGCCGCCGTGCGGACCGGCGGACTGTTCGGGTTCATCGATCGGTCCGGCCGCGCGGTCGTCCCAGCCTCGTTCAGCATGGCCCGGGCGTTTCAGGGTGGTCTGGCAGCAGTGCGCGATGGCGAAGGCCGCTGGGGCTTCGTGGATACGGCCGGTTCTGTGCGTGTGGCCACCCGCTACTCAGACGTAGGCGATTTCTCCGATGGACTGGCCAGGGTGACGGACTCCGCGGGTTCCTGGTTTGTGGACGCGCGCGGAAAGGCGGTGTTGGGACCATTTGAGAGTGCCGGTAGGTTCTCGGAGGGGCGGGCAGGTGTCGCCGTGAACAAGCAGTGGGGCTTCATTGACCGCGACGGACGGATGGTGGTGGAGCCACAGTTCGATAACTTCCGGTCGTTCTCGGAGGGATTGGCCGCGGTTCACAGGGGCCCCACGGCTGGCTTTGACTGGGGATTCATTGACCTGGGCGGCCGGGACGCCACGCGGCGGGAGTTCACGTTCGCGGGCGACTTCCGTGATGGTCTGGCCCCGGTGGTGGTGAGCGCGGGGCACGGCTACGTGGATCGCCAGGGCGCCTGGGTGATCAAGCCGGGTTTCACCCACGCGGACGAATTCCGCGATGGTCTGGCCTGGGTGGGCGTGGGGCGGAACGCGGGAGCAAACCCGCGGGCGTACGGGTACATCGATCGCTCCGGCGGGTTCGTCTGGGGGCCCAGCGAGTAACGTCTGACCGCGTGCCACGGTGGGTGGTCGGCTATCATCGGGGCCACTGACCGTTCCCTAGAGGACGAGGACCCAAGGACGAGCTAGTTGGACACACCACCCAGCGCGCTGCCGGCGTTTCCCTATGGCGCGGTTTACTTCCGCAAGTCCAATCCTCCGCGGGAGGACTGGGAGCGCGACTATCGCGTGGCGGCGGAGGACGGCATCAACTCGTTCCGCCATTGGTTCCTGTGGTCCGCTATCGAGGTGGCGCCCGGTCAGTTCGACTGGGAGGAGTACGACCGGCAGCTTGATCTGGCCGCTGAGAACGGGATCAAGACGGTCATCGCGGAGTTCGTGGGCGCCGCGCCAGAGTGGGCGTTTCGCACCCTGGCGCACGCTCGCTACGAGTCGAGGGACGGCGTCAAGGTCGTCAGTGGGTTCAGCGACTCCGTCGCGGTGAGCGGCTTCCCGGGCCTCTGCCTGGACAACGATGACGCTCGAGCGCTCGGGGAGCGATTTCTACGTGAGCTTGCAGGCCGCTACAAGGGACACCCTGGCCTGGGCGGCTACGACGTCTGGAACGAGTGCAACTTCCACTGGGGCGCCAGCGACGCGGCACCGGAGGCGCACTGCTTCTGCCTTGGCACCCGGGCGCGCTTTCGAGCCTGGCTCCAGCGGGAGTACGGTGACCTGAAGGCGGTGGCCGCGGCCTGGCGGAGGTACAGCCTGGAGACCTGGGAGGACGTGCACCCGCCGTACCGGATGCGTGGCTATCCCGAGGTCATGGACTGGCTGCGTTTCCGCATCGAGAACGCCCACGAGCTGCTGCGCTGGCGGGTGGACACCATCCGGTCGGTAGATCCTGACCACCCCATCGTCGCCCATGGAGTGGCGCAGTCACTGGCCAACATGCCGTCCGCCGGCTGCGACGAGTGGAAATCTGCCGCCGAGGTGGACGCCTACGGATTCACCTGGATCGCCGCCCGCCAGGGCAACGAGCCCTGGAAGCACTGGCACGCGGTGGACCTCGTCCGCGCCGGCAGCCGAGGCAAGCCGTTCTGGCACGCGGAGGCCCAGGCCGGGCCGCTCTGGATGCAGCCTCAGGTGATAGACCGCCCGCGCAATGACGGCCGGATCGCCGAGCCAGAGGACGTGAGGTTGTGGAACCTCACCTCGTTCGCCGGCGGCGCCCGGGGACTGTTCTACCCGCGCTGGCGCCCGCTGCTGGATGGCCCCCTGTTCGGCGCCTTCGGTGCCTACGCCATGGATGGCTCGCGCACCCCCCGTTCGGAGATGGTGAGCTCCATCGCCCGGTGGTCCCAGGCCCCGGAGACCGCTTCGCTGTGGCGATCGCGGCCCGTCCGGGGCGACATCGGGGTGGTCGTCGTACCGGAGTCGCAGCTCTTTACCTATGCCCAGCACGGCCGCACGGCCATGTACACGCGGGCCGTTCGTGGCGCGTATCGGGGCTTCTTCGAGAACAACATCCAGGCAGACTGGGTCCTCATCGACGACATCGATGGGTATGACCTGCTGTATCTGCCGTTCCCGGTCATGCTCAGCCAGCGCACGGCCGATCGGCTGCGCGCGTGGGTGGAGCAGGGCGGCACGCTGATCTCAGAGGGCTGCCCGGGCTATTTCGGAGATGGCGGGCACGTGGGCGCAGCGCAGCCCAACCTGGGCCTGGACGCGCTGTTCGGAGTGCGCGAGAGCTACGTGGAGTTCACGCCGGACCTGCTGGATGACCTGCACCTGTCCTCCGGCGCGCTAGACGTGCCGGGTGGGCTGTATCTCCAGGCGTACGAGCCCACCACTGGCACGGCCGCCGGGCAGTACCAGGATGGACGGGTGGCGGTGGTGGATCACACGTACGGCCAGGGACGGACCCGCCTGATCGGGACGTTCCCCGGCGCGGGTTTCGGGCGGGGGATGGACGCGCAGGCGCGGGAGTTCTTCCGCGAGCTGATCCGCTGGGCGGGGCGCGAGCAGCACATCCGCGTGGACCAGTCCGGCGTGGTGGCGCGGATCAGCGAGGATGGCGGGCAAAGGTACCTGTGGGTGGTCAACCATAACCGTGGCTCCACGCGCGCCATGGTGGAGATATCGCCGCGGTTCGGCGAGGTGGATCCGGAGGCGATGGTGTGGGCCGGCGGCACCATTGAGCAGACGCGGAAAGGACTGGCGGTGTTCGTGCGCGGCAGGGACGCCGTAGTCGTGGGGCTGAGGGAGCCGCTGGCGGCCGAGTCTGGCCTGGATGCGGACGAAGGCGCGAGTGAAGGCACGAGCGAAGAGGCGGTTCACGACGCGGGTGCCGGGTTGGATCAGGGATTGGGAGGGTGAGTTGGGACTGGAGTTGACCTGCACGAAGATGGAGCGGCGCGGCGCCGTGGGCATCGCCATCATGAATCGGCCGGACAAGCTGAACGCTATGAACACGCAGCTCTCAAACGAGATGGTGGACATCATCGAGGAGTTTGAGGCGGACCCGGAAATCCGGGCCATCGTGATCACCGGCGCCGGCGAGCGGGCGTTCTCCGCGGGCGGTGACATGAAGGAGCAGCGCGAGCGCCTGGGCGAGGGCGCCGCCGCGTCCAACCGCCGCGGCCTGACCGAGCGCGTGCGCACCTGCACCAAGCCCACCCTGGCTGCCATCCGGGGGTACTGCTACGGCGGCGCCTCCGTGCTCGCCGTCAACTGCGACATCCGCATCCTGGGTGAGGACGCCAGGTTCAAATTCGTGGGCGTCGCCTACGGCCTGGCGCCTGGCAGCGCCATGCTGCCGCGGATCGTGGGCGAAGCCAAGGCCAAGGAGCTCCTGTTCACGGCGGACGTTGTAGACGCGCCAGAGGCGCTGCGCATCGGCCTGGCCAACCACGTGGTGCCCGCGGCTGACGTGCTGGAGTACACCGTGGCCATGGCAGAGCGCATCGCGGCGAACTCCGCGGATGCCGTGCAGGGCGCCAAGCGCGTCGTCAACGTGGCCCTCTCGGTTGAAGAGGCCGTGGAAAGCGAAGGCGAGCTCACCAAGCAGCTACGCTCCACCGCCGAGATGCAGGACCGCTTCCGCGCCGCCGCCAACCGCGTAGTGGGCGTGGGCTGACCCTTGCCGGCCGGACTCGCGGTCGGGTGTGGTACGCTCGCGGCATTCTCTGATTGCGTGAGGGTCTGGGCATGGCGAGCTCTGACGTGCGTGTGGTGAAGGCCCGGGTGGTGTTCAAGGGCCCGGGTGTCCAGGTGAATGGGCTGGAGGCGGTGCCGGAGGGGCTCTGGCTGTCCGACCAGCGGAACGACCGCACCTATCTGGTGGACTACAGCGGCAAGGAGCTGACCAGCTTCACCAGTCCGGCCCGCAACGCCAGCGGCACCAGCTACGGCGGCGGCTGGGTGTGGGTGGCCTCCAACATCAGACCGTCCATGGTCTACCGCCACAACCCCTGGAACGGCCAGTGCACGGCGGCGATCATCCTGCCAAACGCCAACGAAGGCGGCGTGCATGGCCTCCAGTGGCGGCCCTACGGACCCGGCGAGACGCCGCCGCCTCCCCCGCCCGCGAAGCCCGAGCTGCACGCCACCGCCCCGGGGGGAAAGCCGAACGCCGGCCCCGGCGTCTCCGGCACGCTCTGGGTGACCCGCCCGGGCCAGAAGATCATCGACCACATCGACGCCGAGACCGGCGAGCTCCTGGGCCAGATTCCCTTCCCGCTGCCGCGCTCGCATGGCGCCTTCTGGGACGAGGCAGACGGCACCCTGAGCGTCTGTGAGACCAACGGCGGCCACGTGTTCCGGCTGGACCCGTCCGACGGCAAGGTGCTGGACGAGTTCCGCATCGAGGGTCCCGAGGTCCACGGTCTGACCCGAAGCGCGGACGGGCGCATCTGGGTGGGCGACGCGTCCACGAACGAAGTGCTGGTCGTAGAGCCCTAGTTCCGGCGTCTGCGCGAGGCTGTCAGGAGACCCGCATCCGCGGGTCCAGCACTTCGCGGAGGCCGTCGCCGACCAGGTTGAACGCCAGCACGGCCAGCATGATGGCCGCGCCCGGAAATACGCTGATCCAGGGGGCCGTACCCAGAAAGGTACGGCCCTCATTGATCATGGTGCCCCAGCTTGGGGTGGGCGGCTGGGTGCCAAGCCCCAGGTAGCTCAGGGACGACTCAACGATGATCGCCTGGGATATCCCAACCGTGGCCTGGACGATCAGGGGTGATAGCACGTTTGGCAGCACGTGGCCGCGGACGATCCGCAGCGAGGGTGCGCCGATCACGCGTGCCGCCTCCACGTACTCGCGGCCGCGCTCGGCCAGCGTGGCGCCGCGGACCACCCTGCCGAAGGCCGGCCAGTAGGTGGCCGCAATCGCCAGCAGCGCGTTCTGCGTGCCCAGCCCCAGCGCCACGGAGATGGCGATCGCCAGGATGAGCGAGGGGAACGTGAAAAACACGTCCATCACCCGGCCCAGCAGGTTGTCCACCACCCCGCCGCGGTAGCCCGCCGTCAGGCCCACGATGGTGCCGACCAGGGCGGCGATGGCGATGGCGCCAACGCCAATGCTCAGGCTGGCGCGCGCGCCATACATCGCCCTGCTCAGCACGTCCCGGCCGAACCGGTCCGTGCCAAACGGCGCGCTGAGCGACGGCCCCTGTAGCGCGCGGCCGGCGTTCATCTCCACCGGATTCGCGGGGGCGACGAGTGGCGCCAGGAGGGCGATCGCGGCCTGCGCCACCGCCAGCACCAGCCCCACCAGCACCAGCTTGTTCCTCACCAGCGGCCGCGCCCACCGTCTGCGCCCCAGCACCCGCTGGCTGGGCGGGGGTGCGGTGGCCGGCCTGGCCACCATGCTCACTGGCCGCCGCCGGACTGCGCCACCCGGATGCGCGGATCGATGTAGCCATAGAGCAAATCCACCACCAGGTTGGTGGCCATGAACATCAGCGCCGTGAAGATCACGGCACCCTGGACAATGGGGTAGTCCCGCATGCCGATGGCGTTGAGGATCAGCAGCCCCAGGCCGGGGATCCCAAAGACGGACTCCACCACCACGGAGCCGCCCAGCAGCGAGCCGAACTGGAGCCCCAGGATCGTGACCACGGGGATGAGCGCGTTGCGGATGGCGTGTCCAGCCACCACGGCGCGCTCGCCCAGGCCCTTGGCGTGGGCGGTGCGCACGTAGTCCTGCCGCAGCACGTCCAGCAGACAGGAGCGCGTCATGCGCATGACGCTGGCGGAGGCGGCGGTCCCCAGGCAGATGGCTGGCAGCAGCATCAGCGCCAGGTTCTGGCCCAGGTTCTCCAGCGGGCTCACGTAGCCCAGGGGCGCCCAGCTAAACCAGACGGAGAGCACCAGGATCAGCATGGTGGCCTGCCAGAACACGGGCAGGGAAAGGCTGAACAGGCTGGCGATGCGGACGACGTGGTCGATGGGGGTGTTCTCGCGAACGGCCGAGATGACGCCCGCGGCCACTCCGACGACCAGCGAGACCAGCGCGGCCATGGACGCGAGCTGGAGCGTGACCGGCAGCGCGCCAAGGATCATCTGGATGGCCGGGAATCGCGCCCGCCAGCTCACACCCAGATCCCCACGGATCACGCTGGTGAGATAGTTGAAGTACTGCACGTAGAGCGGCTGGTCCAGACCGAAGAAGGCGCGCAACGACCGCTGCACCTCTTCGCTGGCGTCGCCCTGAGACAGGATCTGGTCCACGATGTCGCCTGGGACCAGGCGCATCACCAGAAACACCAGCGTGATCACGCCGAGCAGCGTGGGGATCGTGGAGACAAGGCGCGAGGCGATGTAGCGTCGCATGAAGAAGTGGAGAAAGGGCCGGCGCGGGGGTGCCGCCCGGGCGGCACCCCCGCACGCGGTCTACTCGATCCAGGTCTCTTCGAGGCCCTGGAGCATCATCGGCGGGATGATGTCCCGTGTGAACACCACGTTCTTGCGCGCGGCATCGTAGAAGTCCAGATGGAACATCCAGATGTTGGAGTGGCGCTCCAGCATGATCCGCTGGACCTTGTCGTAGTTCTCCTTCCGCTTCTTTGGATCCCAGGTGTAGCGGGCGTCGTCCAGCAGTTTGTCCACCTCTGGATCCTGCAGGCCCGGGTAGTCCTGGCCCTTGCTGTGGAGGAAGCGGTGGGAGGCATCCGGGTCGATGGCTGAGCCGCCCCAGGTGTTGGGGTAGATCGGCGCCTCGCGGGCCAGGAAGCCCTTGGTGAGCACGCCGGGCTCCATCATCACCACATTTGCCTCGATCCCCACCTCCTTTGCGTTGGAGGAGAGGATCTGTGCCGTGTCCACCCGCCAGCGGGTGGCCGCGTCCGCCCAGATGTCCACCTTGATCCCGTTGGGGTACTTGCCGCTGGCCTTGGCATCCGCGACAGCCTTCTTGGCGCGCTCCAGATCTCGCTTCCAGGAGGCCTTGACCTCGGCGTCCGGCAGCGCCCATTCAGTGACGGTGGGGCTGATCGGTCCGGTGGCGATGCCGAGACCGGCGCTGGCGATCTTGACCGCGGCATCGCGGTCGAACGCCCAGTAGAGCGCCTCGCGCACCTTGGGATCGGCCAGGGCGCCGATCCGAGCATTCACGTACATGGCCACCACGCCATCCTGGACCCGCGGGATCTTGTAGACCTTCACGTTGGGGTCGCCCTCGAGAGCTTTCACGTTGGTGAAGTCCAGGATCTGGAAGTGATGGATCGCTCCTGAGCGGATGCCCGCCACGATGCCGGCCTCATCAGGGATGATCTTGAAGGTGATTCCGTCCAGGTACGGCTTGCCAGGCTTGTAGTAGTGCGGGTTCTTCTTCAGCACGATCTCGCTGCCGGGCGTCCACTTGTCGAACATGAAGGGGCCGGTGCCCATGCCGGTCCGCGCCAAGTCGCCGTTCTGCTCCACCGCTTCCTTGGCGACGATCTCGCCGCCCTTGAACTGGGCGAGCATGCGGAAGATGCCGGGGAACGGCTTGCCGAAGCTCATCTTGACGGTGTGGTCGTCCACGACCTCGGTGGACTGGATGGCGGCGTAGTCGCGTGCGAAGACCGACTTCTGGTCCTGGAGCCGCTCCATGCTGTACTTGACGTCCGCGGCTACCAGCGGGCGGCCGTTGTGGAACTTCACGTCCTTGCGGAGCTTGAAGACCAGGACCGCGCCGTCGTTCTGGACGTCCCACGACTCGGCCAGGCCGGGCGCCACCTTGTTGTCCTTGTCGTAGTTGACCAGGCGGTCGTACATCAGCGAGGTCCACGTGGCCGGGAATCCCAGGTGGGGGTCCAGGGTGGGTGGCTCGGCCGTGACCGCGCTGACGAGCATGCCGCCGGTTTTTGGCTGGCGCGCGGCGCCGGCCGCGGGAGCCGGTTTCGCGGCCTCGGCCGGCTTGGCGGCCGCTGGAGCCGACTGCTGCGGCGCGCCCGCTGCCGGTGGCGGCGCGGCCTGGCCGCTGCTGCTCGAAGCGGGTGGAGCGGGCGTGGTTGGCTGAGACGGCGCACAGGCCTGCGCCAACGTCAGAGCGATGCCGGCCCCGGCGAACCCAAGGGCTCGTGATAGAAACGCGCGTCTGGTGTGCGCGCGCGTACCAGGTGGAGCCGCGTCCGGCCGCGTGACCTCACTGCCCATACTGTCCATCTTCGATCCCTCCCACTCGCGGTCGCGAAGTAGTTGTGCTGGCCGGCGCGCTTGAGGTCAGCGATCGCTGACCTCGCCCGGTCATCTCGTCAGCGTCTAGCCTGAAAACCGCCTCTCCTCTCGGGACATCGTCGACTCGCGTCGTGCTAGTGTGGCTGGGCACCAGGGCCATCCTATGCTCACAGGGCTGCCGCGGGCAAGTCGGGGCGAAAACCGGCAGCGAGTGTCCCCACACTGGCGGCTCCGAGCGTTCTGTAATCGTCAGCCTCGCACTTCCAGCGACGGGGGAATCTATGCGGGGCGCAAGACGGTGCGGCACCACCGTGGGCCGGGACGCCCCAGCGCGCCGCGATTGATTGAAAGTGCGCGCAAAAGGCCGCGAAACAGGCGGTTGACAGGCATATTTGTTGCGGAGTACGATCTTTAGGTCGCAACATTCCGCGCGATTGTCACCCTCCGAAAACCCTTTATTTCTGTCGTCGGAATGCGTAAGATACGCATCCGAAATCTCAGGTTTGCGTTGCGGGTGGAGCAGGGCGGCTATCACACGGGTGACAGACCTCGGGGCGAAGTAGCGGTCTGCGGCGGGGGGTGCAGGGAATGCGAGAGGTACATGCTGGCCACCGAATCATCGACGGGAGCAGTTGCCGAGAGCGGGCCTGACCTGGCCGCTCGGCCGCGGCGGCTGAGCGGGCTCCGTGTTGTGGAGGCACCCCATCTCTGCCCGATGGGATCGGCGCGGGTGAGTGTGGTGATCCCCACGCTGAATGAGGCGGGCAATCTGCCCCACGTGCTCGAGCGGATTCCCCGCTGGGTGCACGAAGTGCTCATCGTGGACGGACTCTCCACGGATGGAACGCCCCAGGTCGCGGACGAGATCTGGCAGCGCCTGAACGGTGGCGTCGGCGCTCCCGCGCTACGCGTGGTTACCCAGACCGTGCCGGGCAAGGGCGCGGCGCTCCGGTCCGGCTTTGCTGCGGCTGAGGGCGATATCGTGGTGATGCTGGACGCGGACGGCTCCACGGATCCCGCGGAGATCCCACGCTACGTCGGCGCGCTGCTGGGTGGCGCGGACTTTGCCAAGGGCTCTCGTTTTCTGATGGGCGGTGGCACGTCTGATATGCCGATCTACCGGCAGCTCGGGAACTTCGGCTTCGTCCTCCTGGTTCGAGCCCTTTTCGGAGGGCGTTACACGGATCTCTGCTACGGTTACAACGCGGCCTGGCGCCGCTGTATGCAGCAGCTCGACCTGGACTGCGATGGCTTCGAGGTTGAGACCGTCATGAACCTGCGGGCGGTGGCGCGCGGCCTGAAGATCGTGGAAGTGCCCAGCTATGAATCACCACGTGTGCACGGTGTTGGTCACCTGCGGACGTTCCCGGACGGTTGGCGCGTGCTGAAGTCCGTCTTTAGGGAGTGGTTCCGCGCTCGTGTGACTTCTCCCGCGTCGACCGAGGTGATGCTGGTCGGATCGCCCAACCCGTAGTTCAACCCACGGAAGCGCGCCGCGGCCGGCTGGCCGTGGGCGGATTGGCCGGAGTGTGGCCAAGGCGAGGCCCATCGGAGAGAGGATGGCCGTCCAGGGCAGCCGATCGATTCCCGCGGCGGGGAGCGATGACTCGCGCGTCGCCGTGCCCGCGGTCTCAGTGATCATCTGCGCGTACACTGACGAGCGCTGGGACGCGATCCTCGCGGCCGTCGAATCGGTGCGCCGCCAGACGCGGCCTGCCCACTCCATTCTGCTGGTTGTGGACCACAATCCGGGGCTGTTCGAGCGGCTCCGCGCCGCGCTACCAGATGTCCACGTTGTCCAAAACGCTCAGCAGCGCGGCCTCTCGGGCGCGCGGAATACGGGCATTGGCGCCGCGACGGGTGACGTGATCGCCTTCCTGGATGATGACGCTGCCGCGGATGAGGACTGGCTGGAGCGGCTGGGCGCGGGCTACGCGGATCCACGGGTGATAGGCGTGGGCGGCGCGCCGCTGCCGCGCTGGCTGGCTGGTCGGCCGCGGTGGTTCCCGGACGAGTTCGGCTGGGTGGTGGGCTGTGCGTATCGCGGGCTGCCCGACCGCGCGGCGCCCGTGCGCAACTTCATCGGCGCGAATATGTCGTTCCGGCGCGAGGTCTTTGAGGTGATCGGAGGGTTTGCCAGCGGAGTTGGGCGCGTTGGAGCCAACACGGTCTCCTGCGAGGACACCGAGCTGTGCATCCGGGTGGCCCAGACCTGGCCGGACCGCGTGCTGCTGTACGAGCCCGCCGCGATGGTCCGCCACCTGGTGCCGGCTTCGCGCGGCACCTGGCGCTACTTCGCGCGCCGCTGCTTCGGCGAAGGCAAGGACAAGGCCACCGTGGCGGCGATGGTGGGCGCCCGTGACGGCCTGGCGTCAGAGTGGCGCCACACGCTGGTGACGTTGCCGCGCGGAGCTGCGCGCGGCGTGCTCGACGCGCTGGGCGGTGATGTGTCGGGCCTCGGCAGGATGGGCGCGATCTGCGGGGGACTGGGGCTGGCTACCGCAGGCTACGTACTGGCGCGTGCGCGGCGGGTGCTGAACCCACCAGTTGACGGTGGTGCACCTCCGGAGTCGGTTTGATGGCCGCGCAGGCAGTTGGACCCGCGCGACCCCGCGTGCTCCAGGTCACGGCCCGCTACCTGCCGTTCATGGGCGGCGTAGAGACGCACGTGCACGAAATCTCCCACCGCCTGCGGTCGCGCGGGTTTGATGTGACGATATTGACCACGGACCCCGGAGGCCGCTTGCCCGCACGGGAGATGGTTCGCGGGGTTCCGGTCCGCCGGATGCGGGCGTGGCCGGCCCAGCGCGACTACTATCTGGCGCCTGGCATTGTCCAGACCGTTGCTCGGGGCGGCTGGGACCTGGTCCACTGCCAGGGGGTGCACACGCTGGTTGCGCCATTGGCCATGCTGGCCGCGCGCCTTTCGAGGGTTCCATACGTGTTGACGTTTCACTCCGGAGGGCATCCATCTCGCCTGCGGAACGCCGTCCGCGGAGCGCAGTGGCTGGCGCTGCGACCGCTTCTACGAAGTGCTGCACAGCTCATCGCCGTCTCGGATTTTGAGCGTGACCTCTTCAGTCGTGCGGTCGGTGGGGCTGCCCAGATCCGCGTGATCCGAAACGGGTGTGAGCCGTTGGCCACCCCGAGGCTGGCGATGCCGGAAGCTGGCGGCGCGCGGGTCGTCTCGGTGGGGCGGCTGGAGCGATACAAAGGACATCACCGGGTGATCGAAGCGCTTCCCCACCTGCTTCAGCGTCGACCGGACGCGACGCTCTTGATCCTGGGGGCTGGACCGTACGAGGCTGCTCTGCGAGCGCTCGCGCGCGAGCTGGGGATTGAATCGCGGGTGGAGATCCGCGCTATCCCGCCGGAGCATCGCGCTGAGATGGCGGCCGAGCTAGGACGGGCGGCCGTGGTGGCGTTGCTGAGCGACTACGAGGCGCACCCCATTGCTGTGATGGAAGCTCTGGCGCTGGGCCTACCGGTGCTGGTGGCCGATACCTCGGGGCTAAGCGAGCTTGCCACCTCTGGTCAGGCGCGGGCGGTGCCGCTGGAGTGCCCCCCGTCCACGGTGGCCGACGCGTTGCTCGATCAGATCGAGCGGCCGTTGGTGCCCAGCCTAGCCGCGCTGCCCACGTGGGACGACTGCGTTGATCAGCTCGCGGCCGTGTATCGAAGTGTGCTGGGCGCGCGGTCGGAGCTGTTGTGCGCGTCCTGATGTTGAGCCAGTTCTACCCGCCCACGGTGGGTGGTGAGGAACGCCACGTGCAGACGTTAAGCCGGGAGCTTGCGGGCCGCGGACACGCGGTCGCCGTTGCCACCGTCTGGCATGAGGGCCTCCCCGAGTGGGAGGATGACAACGGAGTCAGCGTTCATCGCATACGCGGAACCGCGCAACGCATTGGTGCGTTTTACAGCGAGTCTGAGCGTCGGCACGTCCCGCCCCTGCCGGACCCGGAGCTCGTCCGCGGACTGATGCGCGTGGTTGCCGCCGAGCGACCGGAGATTGTGCATGCACACAACTGGCTGGTCCACTCATTCCTCCCGATCAAGCGCTGGAGCGGCGCGGCCCTGGTGATGAGCCTGCACGATTTCAGCCTGGTGTGTGCTACGAAGAACCTGATGTGGCGGGACCAGCGGGTGTGCGAGGGCCCATCGCTCCGGCGTTGCGTGCCCTGCGTTGGGGTGCACTATGGCTCAGTGAAGGGGCTGCCGACACTCGCTGCTAACTCGGCCATGCGTGGGGCCGCCGGTCTGGCGGTGGACCTGTTCCTTCCGGTCAGCAATGCCACGGCCCTGGGGAACGGCCTGCGCCCGGGTGTGGACCCGTATCTGGTGGTACCGAATTTTGTGCCGGACGCCGTTGGCGCTCGGCCGCGCGCTGCATTCGACGAAGATAGGCAGGTTGCGAAGTATCTGGCGGGGCTTCCTGATCGGGAGTTTCTGTTGTTCGTTGCCGACGTGCGACGTCTGAAGGGGATCGGGGTGCTGCTCTCCGCCTATGCACGTCTCACCAATGCGCCGCCGCTAGTGTTGATCGGGCGACGCTGCGTCGATACTCCGGGGACGCTGCCCGATAACGTGCTCATGATGGAGAGCTGGCCCCACGCGGCCGTCTTGGCGGCTTGGCGGCGCTGCATGTTTGGCCTGCTGCCATCCATCTGGATGGAGCCGTTCGGCATCGTGGCGCTCGAGGCCATGTCCGCGGGCAGACCGTTCGTAGCGTCCCGCATTGGTGGCTTGGCCGACGTGGTTGAGGACGGCGTCACCGGGATTCTGGCCACGCCGGGCGATACGGACGGGCTGGCGCGCGCGATGCGGCGGTTGATCGACGACCGCGCGCTACGCACCGCCATGGGGGCCGCCGCCGTGACGCGGCTCGAGCAGTTTCGGGCGACAGCCGTGGTCCCGCGGTTCGAGGCGGCGTACGTGGACGTTCTGGCCCGCCGCGCGGCGCAACCGGGCGGTGAACAGCGGGTGGCCGCCTCTTGAGCGCCGCGTTGGGGGACGGCGGTGTCACGGCCCGTCCGCTCGCGAGTTCCCGGCGGCGGTCGATCGACGCGTCCCGGGAACAGGTGTGGGGCTGGCTACCGGCCATCTCAGTAATTGTGAGCCTGGGGCTCGCGCTCGTGGCCGTGGCCGATGCCAGGGCCCGGGAGAGCGTGCCGGACGCGGAGCTACTCTTCTGGCTGGGCGTCGTCACGATCTTCACGCCTATCGCGGCGCGATTGGGGTGGGGCGGTGCGAGCCGCGCCGAGACCTTCGGGATCGTCGCAATACTGGCTCTATTGCTGTATGCCGTGAAGCTGCTGCACAGTCCCGCTGAACTGACGTTCCCAGACGAGTTCTACCACTGGCGCACCACTGACGATATCGTGCGGAGCCGGAGCCTGTTCCAGCCCAATCCGCTCCTGCCCGTTAGCGCGCTCTACCCGGGCCTGGATGCGGCCACGTCCGCGCTGGCCAGCGTCAGCGGACTTGGCATCTTTGGATCCGGCGTGGTGCTGATTGCCGCGGCGCGGCTGGTACTGGTGCTGGCGCTGTTCCTGCTGTTCGAGCATGTCAGCGGATCCACCTGGGCCGGCGGGATCGCGGCCAGCATCTACGCGGCGAATCCCAACTTCGTGTTCTTCGGCGCGGCGTTCAAGTACGAGTCGCTGGGGTTGGCGCTGGCGGCGCTCACCGTGTACGCGGTCGCGGCACGTGAGCGCGCGGAGAACGATGCCCGCATCGGGCTGACTATCGTGGCGTTTCTGGCGGTCGCGGCAACGGTGACCACCCACCATCTGACCTCTTACCTGCTCACGACGTTTCTCGTCCTGTGGACGTTGGTGCGCGCCGTCTGGCCCCGTCCCGCTGACGCGGAGGTGCCGCCCGGTCCGGGCGGCGTGGCTCTGCTGGCGCTGGTTGCCAGCGCGGCCTGGCTTATCTACGTGGCAATCGTGACGGTTGGCTACGTGCTGCCGTCCGTCCGTGGCGCGATAACCGAGATCGTGCGGATGATCAATCAGGAGCCGGATGCGGGCCGCGAGCTTTTCCGCTCCTCCTCGGGCCAGCTCGCCCCGCTGTGGGAACGCGTGTGTGGCCTGGGCGGGACGCTCCTGGTGATGCTGGGACTACCCGTGGGGTTGCTCCGCGTCTGGAAAGTGCATCGTCACCAGGCCATTGCCGTCAGTCTCGCGCTGGCGGCCGTGGCGTACCCGCTGAGCCTGTCCGGTCGGCTCACGGTGCGGGGCTGGGAGATCGCGAACCGCGCTACGGAGTTCCTCTTCGTGGGGGTGGGGTTCACGCTCGCGATCGCCGCCGTGTGGATGCTGCGGGATGGCCGGCTCTCGGGGCTCAGGCGAGCCGCGTTCACCGTGGCTGCCACCGTCGTGTTTATCGGCGGCGTGATCGCTGGCTGGCCGCCGGCCTGGCGCCTCCCCTGGCCGTATCTGGTGGACGCTGGCCCACGGTCAATTGAACCGGAGGGCGTGACCGCGGCGTACTGGACGGCGGAGAGTCTCGGGCGCGGCCGCGTCATCGGCGCGGACAAGGTGAACATGTTCCTCATGGGCTCGTACGGTGGGCAGGCCGTGACGCACACATTGAGCGGCGGCGTCAACGCGCACTGGATCATCTTTGCGCGCAAGACGGGGGGCGACCCAGAGCGGCTGCTCCGACGCGGGAAGGTTGAGTACCTGGCGGTGGACCAGCGGCTGGGTACCGTGCCCCTGCTGGCCAAGCGCTACTACGCCGACACCGAGATGGACGTGGCGCTGGACAAGTTCAATCATCTCGACGGCGTGAGCCGGCTGTTCGATAGTGGCGGAATCGTCATCTATGACGTGCGGGTGCTGAGCCGTGGTCAGTGACTCGTGATGGCTAGCTCTCGTGATCTGGCGGCGGCCGTTGCGCTGGCGTTGGCGGCTGCCGTGGCCGCACTGGTTGGCATCGGCGGGCCGGTCCAGGCGGTGCTCGGCATCTGTCTCGTGGTGTTGCTCCCCGGGTACACACTGGTGGCCGTGCTGCTCCCGCCGTCCAGCGCCGGTCTGCCAGAGCGTGTGGTCCTGAGCGTTGGATCCAGTCTTGCCATTGCCGCCGTTGGGGGCGTGCTGCTTCACCTGGCGTTGCTCCCCGTGGACCGGGTGACGTGGACCGGGTTGCTGGTTCTGGTCACGCTTGGCCTGGCAGGGGTTGGCGTTCTGCGACGCTCGAGGCCGCCTGCCCTGGATCGGGAAGCCCCTCGCCCCGTGGAGTTTTCGCTGGCGCAGACCTTGCCGATGCTGGCCGGGCCTTTTGGCGCCGTGTTGATCCTCCTGAGCGTTGGAGCCATGGCGCTGCGGAGCGCCGCGAACGCGAGTGCCCAGGGCTTCACGCAGCTCTGGATGCTCCCGGATGAGGCGAACCCGGGTGTGGTCCGCCTGGGCATCCGCAGCTACGAGCATCGATCCAGCCAGTTCCGTCTGCAGCTCGATGCTGAGGATGAGGTCCTCGCGCAGTGGCCCAGCATTACGCTGGCCCCCGGCGAGACGTGGGAGACGCGCGCGGTTCCATCTGCCGATCTGAATCCCGCGGTTCCGCTGGAGGCGACCCTGTATCGCGGTGACCGTCCAGATGTGGTGTATCGCCAGGTGACCACCTGGCCCGCCGAACTGGTGGGACGATCCGACCAGCAGGCACCCTGAACGCGGCGCGGCACGAGTTGTTCGGACGGGACGGGTTAGGACCGGTCTTAGGCGGCCCACGGAGACAGCCGTGGCTCGGCAAAACCCCGTGAGGCATCCACGCGTCAGCATCATCGTGAACAATTTCAACTACGAGCGTTACGTTGGGGCGGCCATCGAGAGCGCATTGGCGCAGCGCTATCCACACGTGGACGTGATCGTGGTGGATGACGGCTCCACGGATGGCTCGCGGCAGGTCATCGATCGATACGCTGGCCAGGCGCGGATTCTGTTCAAGCCCAACGCTGGTCAGGCATCCGCCTTCAACGCGGGTTTCGCGGCGAGCAGCGGGGACTACGTGCTGTTTCTCGACGCGGATGACGTGCTGCTCCCGGATGCCATGGATGTGGTTATGGCGGCAGCGGTGAGGAACCCGCGCGCCTCCAAGATCCAGTACCGGATGGCAATTGTCGATGAGCACGGGCGACAAACGGGCGCCATCACGCCCTCCGAACACCTGCCACGGGTCAGCGGTGATGTGTCGCGCCAGGTGGTCACGTCCCCCTATGACATGACCTGGATGGCCACGAGCGCCAACGTGTTCTCGGCCGCGGCGCTGCGCGCCATCATGCCCGTGCCAGAACATGTCTACGGCCGCGTGGGGGCAGATTGGTACGTGGGATTCCTCACCCCGCTCCTCGGTGAGGTGGAGTTCCTGGATGACGTGGGCGCGCTCTACCGTGTTCACCAGTCGAACAACTACCAGGTTCAGCAGCCCGTGGTGAACGTGGCCGCCGTGCGCCAGACGCTTGCGTACATGGACAAGACGGTGCCATTCATCGTGAGGTTGGCTCGGGCCCGGGGTGTGCCGGGATGCCCGGTCGCGTCGCGTGATCTGCTCTCGGTCTCGCACGTCGCGAATCGGATGATCTCGCTCCGGCTAGATCCGGCTGGCCACCCGACGCGTGGCGACACGCGGGCTGGCCTGCTCGTGCAGGGTATCCGCGCGGCGGTCCGTCGGGCGGACGTGACGCCGGCGATGAAGCTGATGTTCGTGCTGTGGTTCGCCGCCATGGCCGCGGTGCCGTGTCACCTGGCCGAGCGTCTGGCCGTGTACTTTCTGTATCCGGAGCGACGACCGGCGGTAAACGCGGTCCTGGGCCGGCTGCACCGCGCCGGCGGCGCGCGATGAGAATTCTGATGGTGGCGCCGCGGGTGCCACGGCCACGGGCGCCGGGCGGTCCGGCGATTGTGATGTACGCTCAGCTCAAGGGCCTGTTGAGGAGGAACCAGATCACGTTGATCTGCCGCGGACGGGCGGATGACGTGAACCGCGCGGCTCTCGCGGACTGGCGGCGCGAGGGCGTGGACTGCCGCGCGGTCTGGTGGCCGGAGCCCAGGGGCCTGGCGCTCTGGCGCCGCCGAGCGTCCCTGGCGGCACTCTGGGCGCGCACCGACTGGCCCTGGCTGACCGTGCTGAACTGGTCACGCGGGATGCAACGCGCAATCGATGAAGCGCTGGCGACCACCCAGTTCGACGTGGTCTCCGTGGAGGACAAGGCGGAGCTAGGGGCGTACCGATTTCAGACCGATGCTCCGCTGGCGCTGACGGAGCACGAGGTGCGGCATCCGCGGCCGCCGGCGTGGGCTGGCGCTGCCCTACGCGGCCCCCGAGCGCTGGCGGCGGAGGTGGACTGGTGGCGCTGGCGCGGCTTTCAGCGGCGGGTTTGGGGGAAGTTCCACCGGATCCACGCCTTCACGGACCATGACGCGCGCGGCATTCTCGGGTTGGCGCCCGAGGTGGCGGGACGCGTCCTGGTGAATCCGTTCGGCGTGGAGGTGCCGCCCCCGCCGAATCCCATCGCAGAGGTTCCAGAGAGCCTGGTATTCGTGGGGAGTTTTGGGCACCAGCCAAACGTGGATGCGGCGCTGTGGCTGGGTCGTGAGATCATGCCGCGCTTACGAGCAAGGCGGCCTGGCGTCAAACTGACGCTGGTGGGCAGCATGCCGCCAGCGTCCGTCCGGGCGCTGGCGGGACCGGACATCGAGGTGACCGGTGAGGTGCCGGAAGTGGAGCCGTACCTGGAACGCGCCGCGGTGGTCCTGGCGCCCGTGCGCGAAGGGGGTGGCCAGCGCGTCAAAGTGCTTCAGGGGCTCGCCATGGGCCGGGCGGTGGTGACGACGTCGCTCGGTGCGGAGGGGATCGATCTGTCGACGGCGGATGGTCCGTTCCTGGTGGTTGCAGATGGCGCGGACGAGATCGCGGCGTCGGCGGCGCGGCTGCTCGACGACCCGATTCAGCGGCGGGAGCTGGCTGCGCGCGCTCGAGACTACGTGTCGCGGCATCACACGCCTGAGGCGTTCGCGGCGCGGATGGAATCCAGCTACCGCGCGCTGGCGGAAGATCTGGGACTCGGTCCGAACACGACGATCGTCGGCGAGGCACGATTGTGAGCCGCGGCGTGCCGATCCTGATGTACCATCAGGTGACGCGACGGCCAGACCCTGGGTTTCGCAAATACGCGGTCGGCGATGTGGCGTTTTCTCGGCAGATGCGCTGGCTGGGGCTGGCCCGCTACACGGCGTACACCATGGATGATCTCCTGGCGGCGCGGGAGCGCGGACGGACGCTCCCACCGCGGTCCGTGATCATCACATTTGACGATGGCTTCCGCGACTGTCTCGATTCCGCGGTGCCGGCGCTTGCCCGGCACAGATTCACCGCGACGTTTTTTGTGGTGACGGGGCTCATGGGGGAGCACAGCGCCTGGCTGGTCTCCGAGCGTGGGCTCTCACTCGCGTTGATGGACTGGCATGCCGCGCGCGAGCTCGAGCAGCACGGATTTCGCTGCGAGTCCCACTCTGTCACCCACCCGCGGCTCGCGGCGGTATCGACCGAGCGCTGCGCCGAGGAGCTCCGGGCGTCGCGGGATGCTCTCGCAGCGGAGCTTGGCCGCGACGTGCGCCACCTTGCCTATCCGTATGGGTCGTACAGCAGCGACGTGGCGGCCCAGGCGGTTGCCACGGGCTACGCCACGGCCTGCACCGTTGACCCGGGACTGTCAGGCGCGGAGTCGCTGCACGCGCTGCGGCGGCTGCACGTCTCCGGCTTTGACTCGCTGCTGGACTTCGCATGCCGGCTTCGATGGGGACTGAGCGCGCCTGAGCTGGTCGCGGCCGCCCGGGCGCGCCTGCGGCCGAGGAGTGGCTGAGGTGGGCGATCCCGCACTGAGCGTTGTCATCCCCACGTACCAGCGGAGAGATTCCGTGGTTCGTCTGCTCCGCTCGCTCTGCACGCAGACGTCGGAGGCCGCGGACTACGAGGTCATCGTGAGCGTTGACGGCTCCAATGACGGTACAGAGCGCGCGACCGCTGAGCTGGCAACGCCGTATGCCAAGGACACCATCTGGCAGCCGAACGCGGGCCGAGCCGCGGCTTGCAACGCGGGGATCCGCCGGGCGCGGGGCGAGATCGTGCTGCTCCTGGATGATGACATGGAGGCGGAGCAGGATCTCGTCCACGCGCACATCCAGGCCCATGAGGGCGCGGTGCCACTGGGCGTTGTGGGCGCCGTGCCGATCACGCTCGATCCAGGCGCGCCGCCCGTGGCCGCGTTCGTGGCCCAGAAGTTCAACCAGCACCTCGCGACGCTTGCGGCTCCGGGCTACGTGTTCAAGCCCAACGACTTCTACAGCGGGAACTTCTCGATTCGCCGTGAGGACTTGATCCGAGTAGGCGGATACGACGAGGCGTTCACGATCTATGGCAACGAGGACGTTGAGCTGTTCCTGCGGCTTTCCGCCGCGGGCATCCGCTGCGTGTTCAGCACCCGCGCGGCGGCGCGGCAGCACTACACCAAGGGTGTTCGCGCCCTGCTCCGAGACAATCGCGCGAAGGGCCGAACGGCCGTGTTGCTGGCGGGCAAGCATCCGGACGCGGTTGGGCAGATGAAGGTGGCCGGGTATCACCGAGGCTCAGCCCGTTGGCGGATGGCGCGGGAGGCGCTCCTCTGGGCCAGCGATCGGACGGCGATGATTCCTCGGAGTGTAGCCACGGCGGCCGAATGGGCGGAACGGCTGTGGCCAGGGCGGCCGTGGCTGCCGTACGGGCTGCTGGTGGACTATTTCTTCTGGCTAGGCGTGCGCGACGCATCGCGCGGTACCGGATCACGCGTCCCGGCGCCGTCATTGACAGAGCCGAACGATGGAGCGGCGAATGCCTGAGCGCGTGATGTACTTCACGGATAGCGAGGGCTACGGAGGCGCGGAGCGCGCGCTGCTGATCCTGCTGGAGGGGCTGGATCGCGAGCGCTGGAGCCCCTCACTGGTGTGTCACGACTCGCCGGGACTCGCTCGCGTCGTCGACGCGGCGCGGTCGCTAGACGTTCGCGTGCTGCTGGTGCCTCCGATGCCGCTGGGGCTGCGCGGCGCGGCCCGGCTCCCGTCGCTGTGGCGGGTGCTGGGCCGGGAACGCCCGTCCGTGTTTCATGCACACCTCACCTGGCCGCTCGGGTGCAAGCAAGCGCTGCTTGGTGCGATCGCGGCGCGGATTCCGGCGGTCTTCGCCACGTTGCAGTTGTTCGTCGATGCGCCGTACACGCGCTGGACCGGCGTCCAGCAGCGGTGGATTGCCCGCGGCCTGACCCGCTACATCGTGGTCTCAGCGGAGGTGGCGCGCCGGGTGCACGCCGCGTTCGGGATTGACCCGGGGCGGCTTGCCGTGGTCCACAACGCTGTGCCGATCCTGGAACGGTCAGACAACGCAACCGCGGCGGCACGCACGCCGTTCCCGGAGAACGGCAACCGGCCGGTGGTCTTCACCGCCGCTCGTCTGGATCCCCAGAAGGGGCTGGACTACCTGATTGGCGCGGCCGCCCTTGTGCCTGAAGCCATGTTTCTGGTGGCTGGTGACGGCCCCGAGCGGGGCCGATTGGACGCGCTGGTGCAAGATCGCGGATTGTCCGGGCGTGTGAAGCTCCTGGGCCATCGCGATGACGTTCCGGACCTGCTTGCGCGGTGTGACGTCTTCGTCCTCCCCTCCCTCTATGAGGGCCTGCCCCTCTCCGTGCTGGAGGCGATGGCGGCGGCCCGGCCGGTGGTGGCCACCGCGGTTGGTGGGACGGATGAAGCGGTGGCGGACGGAGAGACGGGCCTGCTCGTCCCGGCCAGGGACTCGGAAGCGCTGGCCAGTGGCATCCGACGCATACTGGGGGCCCCAGCGCTTGCGAGGCGACTCGCGGCGGCTGGCCGTGAGCGAGTGGAGCGGGAGTTCTCCGCCACGGCCATGGTTGCCCAGGTGACTGGGCTGTACGAGTCAGCACTGGCGCCCGGGGGACGCTGCGCATGAATGCTGGAACCGTTCAGATCGAGCGCGAGCGAAATCTCGCGCTGCGCCGCGCGGATTGGCGGTTCTTGCTGCCAGAGCCGAATCCGTCGTCGGCCGTCTGCTTCGCGCCAGGTCTGTTGCGGCAAGCGGTTGGCCTGGTGACCGACGTGGCGTACGAGCCTGACGAGGCACCGGTCGGCGGGTGTGACCTGGCCGTGGTCGTGAATCCCACGGACGGCGATCTGGTAGCGGCCTGGCGATGCCTGCGATCCGGCGGAGCCCTGTACGCCGAGTGGTATGGCCCACGCCCGGCCGGCGTGGCCCGCGCGCACCGCCGCGTCTCACGCGCCGGCTTCCTCCAACCGCAGTGCTACTGGCCCTGGCCGTCTCCGGATCAGGGCGCAGCCAGGTTCTGGCTGCCCATCGAACACCTGCCCGCCGTTCGCTACTTCCTGGCCACACGCCCGCCCGCCATCGCCATGCGCGAGCGAGTCCTCACGCCCATTCGCCGGGCGGCGTGGATTGGCGCCCGCGCTCTGGGGCTGACCAGTCCGACGTGCGTGGTCGCCATCAAAGGCTCCCGGGCGGCGGGCGTGGCGCCGCGTGCGAGCAGGGTGCTGCTGACTGGCGGTCCGCGCAGCGTCAGCAAGGCGGTTGCACTGGAGTTCGAGCCCGGCGCCACTGCGCCAGGCATCGCGCTGAAATGGCCCAGAGTCCCTGAGTCCGCGGCCGCGCTGGGAAACGAGGCGCGGACGCTCGCTGCCCTGCAGCGGCCCGCGCTGGAGGGCGTGCCGCGATTGATCCACTTTGATGATCGAACCGGGGAGCTTGGGCAGACGGTATTGCGCGGGCAGCCAGTGTGGACACTGCTGACGCCGCGAAACTTCAGGGACATTGCCGCGCAAGCGACGCGATGGCTGGTGAGGCTGGCTCAGGGCTCTAGTCCGCGCGAACCGGAAGCGTGGCGGGTGCGCTTGATTGAGCCCGTCGTGGAGCGATTTCGCGCGGAGTTCGGTCCGATCATCAGCGAACGCGACTTCGACCGTAGCTGCCAGATCCTCGCGGGGCTCGGGCCTGTGCCGCTCGTGACAGAGCATCGAGATTTCTCGCCGTGGAACGTGCTCTGTGACGAGGACCGAAACCTGGTGGTTCTGGACTGGGAGTCCGCGGAGCTCCACGGCTTGCCGCTGACGGATCTGCTGTACTTTCTGGCGTATCTTGGCTTCTTCTTGCGAGGAGGGACGCACTTCGAGCCGCCGCACATGCGCGGCGTGTACCGAGCGGTGATGGATCCCGCGAGCGCGACCGGCGCGGCGGTGGCGGAGTGTCTGAATACCTACGCGCGCAGCCTTGGCCTAGGCCAGGCTGACGTTGCAGCACTGCGACTGTTCACCTGGATGATCCACGCTCATTCTGAGTATCAGCACTTCTCCGCTGACGTGGGCGCCACGCCGCCTCCCGATGTCCTGCGGCGTAGCCTGTTTGTGGCGCTGTGGGAGGAGGAGCTTCGGTCGCACGCCGACGTGCCCGGGGAGCCACTGTGCACGAGCTGATCTCACGCGTGGTTGGAAGCGTGCTCACCGAAGGGCAGCGCTGGCATGCCCGGCAGCGGATACGCCGCGTCACAAGGCCGGCCTGGTTCGGCACCCTGCGCCGGACGTCGCCGCTGAGCGAATCGTGGGGGCTGGACCGCGGGACGCCCGTGGATCGCGTGTTCATCGAGCGATTCTTGAATGACTGTCGCAACGACATCCATGGAACGGTGATGGAGATCCGGGACTCCACCTATACAGACCGGTTCGGTGTGGCGGTGGAGCGCGCTGAGATCCTGGACATCGATGCCGGCAATCCCCACGCTACCTACGTGGCTGACGTAGCCAGCGCGGACGTGGTGCCGTCCGATTCTCTGGACTGCTTCATCCTCACGCAGACGCTCCACTACGTCTACGACATGACGGCGGCCCTGCGGCAGATCCGGAGGATGTTGCGGCCGGGCGGCGTGTTGCTCGCCACGGTGCCTTCCATCATCCGCGTAGAACGCTCGATGGCGAGCACGGACCATTGGCGACTCACGCAGGCTTCTGCCTCGCGCCTGTTCGGCGAGGTGTTCGGAAGCGAGCGCGTGACCGTTCGCGCGTATGGGAACCCGTTGACGGCGGTCGCGTTTCTGATGGGGGTGGCGGCTGAGGAGCTCTCGCCGACGGAGCTGGACACCAGCCACGAGCACTTCCCGGTGGTCGTCGCCGTCCGGGCTGTGAAGGCGGCCGGATGACGACACCCGTGACCGGCCTGGAGGTGACACACGCGCACGAGCCAGACGAGCAGATCGGGCGCCGTGTGATGTTTGGCACGCTTGCGAACGGTGCCGGCCAGGCGCTCACGCTGCTGGTGGGCTTCTTGATCACGCCGATCATCCTGGCTGCCCTCGGCCCATCCACGTACGGGCTCTGGATCCTCGTTAGCTCCGTTGTCGCCTACGGCTCGCTGCTGGACCTTGGCATCTGGGGAGCAATAGCCAAGCACGTGGCCGAGTACCAGGCCCGCGGAGACGCGGGGGCCATCCGCGCATTGTTCGCTACGGTGGTGGGGCTGTACGTGGTGTTGGGCGCGGTGGTGTTCCTGATCGCGCTGGCCCTGTCTCAGGTGTTTCCATTCCTGTTCGAGCTGGAGCCCTCGGCGCGCATGACCGCCCAGTGGCTGGTGGTGCTCGCGGGCGCCGGCGTGGCCATATCACTGCCCGCCTCTGCGCCGATCGGCGTGTTGCGCGGCTTGCAGCGATTTGACCTCGTCAACCTTGTCGGCGTCGTGGGCACGCTGCTCACATCGGCGGTGACCCTCCTAGTGCTGTGGCTGGACGGAGGAGTGCTGGCGATGGTTGGTGCCACGGTCGCGTTGCTCGCGCTGATGCAGGCGCCCATCTTCCTGATCGTGCGGCGCGCGGCGCCCGATCTGCGGCTGGGGTGGTGCGCCCCGGATCGAGCGCTAGTCCCCGCAATCGTCTCGTATAGCTGGCCACTTTTTGTGGGAGAAGTCTCCTGGCGCCTCCAGTCAGCGACGGATGAGATCGTCATCGGGGCATCTTTACCGACGAGTCAGGTCACCCCCTACGCCCTGAGCCGCCGCCTGAGCGACGTGCCGCGTCAGATCACGAACCAGTTCGTGAAAGTGCTCATGCCCCTCACGTCCGAGCTCGAAGCCAGCGGGGACATGACGCGGGTTCGCGCGGTGTATCTGGCCGGCACGCGGCTCACGCTGGCAATCGTCCTCCCCATGTGCGCCTCGCTGGTGGGATTGGCGGGTGCCGCGCTCACGCTCTGGGTGGGCGCACCGTACGCGGGCTACGCGCATCTGGTGGTGATTCTGACCGTGGCTGGCTGCGTGGGCATGAGCCAGTGGCCCGCCGGCGCCGTCCTGCAGGGCATCGCCAGGCACCGTGTGCCCGCGTATGCCGCGCTGGGCTCGGGCCTGGCGAATCTGGCGCTGACGCTTATCCTGGTTCAACCATATGGTCTGTCTGGTGTGGCGCTTGGCACGCTGGTGCCCACGGTCATCGAGTCATGGCTGGTGATGCTGCCGTACGCTGTCCGGACCATCGGCGTCCGCGCCTCTGACCTGATTCGGCAGGTCCTCGTTCCCTCGTTTGGTGCGCTGGTCCCGTTGCTTGCCGTTCAGTATGGAATGAAGTGGCTGCTGGAGCCGTCCACGCTTGTCGGGTTCTCGGCGATTCTCAGTGCCGGGGTTGCCGCCTACGCGGTCGCGTATCTAGCGTTTGGTGTCTGCAGCCTGGAACGGCGGGTGGCGCTCTCCGTGCTGGGCCGCCTCGGCGTTCCATCCAGGCAGTGGGTCACGAGGCACAGCGGATGAAGTGGAAGTTGGTTGCGGGCGTGGTTGTCGCCGCGGCGGCGACAGCCGCCATCAGTTGGCCGTGGCTGAGCGGGCTGTGGACCGCCCAGCCGGCGGTACTGATCGGATCCGGCCAGATCAGCGCTTGCAGCAATCGTGCGGATGAGGCGACGGCGAGATTGCTTGATGGGCTGCCCGGCACCGTGTTTACCCTGGGTGACAACGCCATGGGCATGGCTGATGCGACGACGGAGCTGGAGGCGTGCTTCGGCTCGTCCTGGGGACGCCACAAGGCGCGGATGCGCCCGGCGGCGGGAGAGCATGAGTATGAGACGCCGGCCAGGATCGCGGCGTACCGCTCCTACTTTGGGACGGCAGTTGGTGAGGGGCGTGGCGGGTACTACAGCTACGGGCTGGGCGATTGGACGGTGGTTGTGCTGAACAGCAACTGCGACCGTCCCGAGGTGGGCGGTTGCGACGCCGGATCGCGCCAGGTGCAGTGGCTGTTCGAGCAGCTTCGTCAGCGCGGGAACGCCTGCACGCTGGCATACTGGCACCATCCGCTCTTCAGCTCCGGCGCGGCAGGCGGTGACGCGCGGATGCAGAGCGTCTGGCGCCTGCTGTACGCGCTGGGTGTGGATGTGGTGGTGTCTGGCCACGACCAGAACTACGAGCGCTTCGCCCCCCAGGACCCATCCGGCGCCAGGGACGAGCGTGGCCCACGCCAGTTCGTGGTGGGCACCGGTGGCCAGGGTCTGCGACCGTTGAGGTCCCGACACCCCAACAGCGAAGCGTTCAGCAGCGATAGCTTCGGAGTTGTGCGGTTCACGCTGCACGCGGAGCGGTATGAGTGGGAGTTCATCCCAGTAGAGGGCGGTACATTCGTGTCGGACCGGAGGTTCACGGCCACGTATCGTGACGCCGGGAGCGGGTCGTGCATCTCAGCCGCTCGCGACGGCCGGGATCCCACGGAGTATGGAAAGCTGGTTCTGGATGATGGCCCATCCGCATACTGGCCGCTCGATGAGACTGAGGACCGCAACGGGATTGTGGTGGCTGAGCTGGTGGCCGGACGCGATGGACTGTACGAGCGCGTGTCCCCAGGCCAGCCCGGCGCTGCTGCGAGCTCCAGCGGCGGTGCGCTGGGTTTCAACGGGACCAATGCATACGTCACCGTTGGCCACGCCAATCCCCTCTCCCCCACCGGCGATATGACGGTGGAGGCGTGGGCACGACCCGCGGAGGCAGGTGGGGGAACCCGGACGATCGTCCACAAGGGGGACGGACCGTTCAACGACACCTGGGAGTACCGGCTGGCCATCCGGTCCGGGGCGTTCTGGGAGGGCTGCGTGTTCGTGGGGCGCGAGGAGCAGTGCGTCGAGCAGCCCATGGACCAATCCGCCGTTGGACAGTGGTCACACCTTGCGTTGAGCCGGCGGGAGGGCGTGCTGACGCTCTACGTCAATGGGTCTGCCGTGGGCAGCAGACAGCTAGATGGGGCACCGAACCTGTCTGACGGGGTGTTCTCGATTGGCCGCTCAGGTCGCGAGGGGGGGCGCTTCTTTCGCGGCGCGATCGACGAGGTGGCGGTGTACGGCCGGGCGCTCTCCCCAGAGAGGATCTCGGCCCACGCCACATTCCCCAGCCGCGCCGTTGGGGCCGGGCCGGCCGTTGGGGCTGCTTCGCGCTAGTGCCATGAGATCACGCCACGCAATACGCATCGCCGCGCTTGCCGTTGTGGTTGCGCTGGTTCTGATCGTGGCGGAGCCTGTGTTACGCCGCCTGTGGCCCCGCACTCCTGGCGTACTCGTGGGGGCGGGGGATATCGCAAGCTGCGAGAGCGAAGGGGACGAGGCAACCGCTGGTCTGTTGGATCGGTTGGACGGCGTGGTTGTCACACTGGGTGACAACGCCTACGGCTGGGGGAGACCAGAGGAGTTCGAGCAGTGCTACGGGCCTTCCTGGGGTCGTCACATCGCCAGGACCATGCCCACGCCCGGTAACCACGACTATCTCACGGGAACGGCGCATGGCTACTTCCAGTACTTCGGACCCTCCGCCGGAGGGGCATCCGGCGGATACTACAGCTACAACCTTGGCGCCTGGCATATCGTCGCGCTCAACAGTAACTGCGGTGACGGCTGGGACCCGGAGGGCTGCGAGCCAGACTCAGAACAGGTCGCCTGGCTGGCGGCTGACCTGGCGGCGAATCCCACCACCTGCACCCTCGCGTACTTTCATCATCCGCTCTTCAGCTCCGGACTGGAGCACAACGTGGATCTGACCGTACTGCCTATCTGGCAGGTGCTGTACGAGGCTGGTGTGGATGTCGTGCTGAACGGCCACGATCACGACTACGAGCGATTCGCGACGCAGGATCCCTACGGCCAGCCGGACTCCCGTGGGATTCGTCAATTCGTGGTTGGGACCGGCGGCGAGAGCCTCCGCCCGCAACGCTTTCCTCTGGTGAGTAACAGCGAGGTGTTCAACAGCGACGCGTACGGGGTGATCAAGTTGACGCTGCGCGACGGCGGGTATGACTGGGAGTTCGTCCCGGTGGACGGCGCCGAGTTCCGCGATGCCGGAAGTGGCGTCTGCATCGAGGGGCAGAATCCCGCGCCGGTCCTGCGCAAGCGAAACGTGCAGGCGGTGATGGACGACCGACCCGCGGGATTCTGGCGATTGAACGACCGGGACGGCGTCATCGCACGAGACGTGCTGGGGATGGCACATGGCGCGTACGACCAGCGCAACCCGCCTGGCCCCGGCGCGCTGCTGGATGATCCTGACCTTGCGGCCGCGTTCGATGGGCGACGCAGCCGAGTGGTGGTGGGAGATCTCTTCGACTTCTCGGAGAACGCGCCGTTCAGCTTTGCCGTGTGGGTCTATCCGTCGGTGGAGGATCGCGCCTATCGGCGGGTACTGTCCAAGGATGCGTACGATGGAAGGCAGCGAATCAACCGAGGCTGGGCGCTTTCACACCAGCGCGGAGAATACGTGTTTTTCCGGTACGGGGCTGACGGTGTGGGCACAGAGGCTGTGGTGCGGTCTCCCCTCCCACTTGGAGAATGGTCACACCTGGCCGGTGTGTATGACGGCGCTGTGATGCGGCTCTACAAGAACGGACGCGAGGTGGCATCAGCCGAGTCCGCCGTACGATTGCCCGATCTCGGCGAGCCATTCACCATCGGCGCCTCCGCCTCCGGCGCGGACTATTTCCGGGGGAGGATTGATGAGGTGGCGATCTTCGACTACGCGCTCTCCGCTGAGCAGGTGCGCGACCAGTTTCTGGTGAATGCCCCGCGTCGGGCGCCTCGCCCGCAGGCGCACGCAGCCACCCCCGAAACGCGTTGAGCGCGCAGGATCCGTCGCCCCCAGCCGCCGCTGTCGAATCGCGAAACGTGCGGTTTGCGGCTGGGGTCTGTATCGGCTACGTGCTGCTCATCGCCGCGGCTGAGGCAACGTTTGCCTTCGCGGCTCCGCTGGGCGGAACCGTGATCCATGTCCTCTTGCTGATCGTTCTACCGGTGCACGCGGCGTTCGTTGGCGAGACGCGGCGGCCCTTCCTCGTCTCACTCGCGCTTGTGCCGTTGCTACGGGTAGTGAGCGTGGCCCTGCCGCTGGCGTCGCTCCCGCTTGATGGCTGGCATGCGCTGGCCGGCGTGCCATTGTTCATCGCGGCGTTCCGAGTCATCCGCGTGCTCGGGCTGCGCCCACGGGAAATAGGGCTGACGCTCGACGACTTGCCACTTCAGCTTGCCATAGGCGTCTCAGGTCTGGCGCTCGCCGCGTGGCAGCAGACGCTAAATCCCGTGGCGCTGCTCCCTCCGGCACCGCGCGCCGACCCGCTGACCCTGGTGGTGATCTACCTTGTGTTCGTTGGACTCCTGGAGGAGTTGATGTTCCGGGGAATTCTCCAGGCCACCTCGCGTCGTGCGCTTGGCCCTGTGGGGCCGTGGCTGGTGAGCGTGGTGTTTGCACTGTTGCACATTGGCAATGGGTCGTTTGTTGACGTACTCTTCGCACTCGCGGTTGGCGTCGCGTTCTCCTGGCTGGTCTGGCGCACCGGCTCCATTGTCGGCGTGAGCCTGGCGCATGGCCTGGCAGCGGTGGCCACGTATCTGCCGGTGGACGTCACGATTTTGGGCAGTTAGCGGCCGTCAGCAGGCGGGGTGACACCCACGGAGGCGTCGGGAGCGCGTCCTGCCGAGGTGAGCCAGTCCGCCCGGCCGCCATGGGTCAGGACCACGACCGCCGTGGCCAGCCAGAAGACGAGCAGCCACAGCCAGACGGTGCCGTGCCGCGGCCAGAACGGGTCAGGCGTGGGGGCGACCTCAGACGGGGGCGTCCGTCCGTCCACGTTGGAGCGCTCTCTATCCGTTGATGATCCTCGTTGCGACAATCGCCAGAAAGACCACTACCAGCGGCGCGATAACCACGGTGAAGTACTGCGCCAGCTCTCGGAACCGCGGCCCGGCCGCCGCCGCCAGCTCGCGCTGGGTGAGCGAGGCGATCAGAGTGACGACGATGACGATCCCAATCTGCGCGTCAGGGCCAAGCGCGGCCGCTTGTGTCGCAAGTGTCACCACGGTCGAGGTCAAGCGTAGCTCACAGTCCCATGATAGGCCGGCCGTCCTCTCTGCTCAAGGGCAGTCGGCGCATTGCACGCGCGGCGGGCTTCCCAGTGGCGTCCGCACGGTACAACCCAAAGCAGCACTCGCGGTCCGCGCTGGAGAACCCTGGGGTATCCCACGCTCGGTCCAGGAGCGAGTACCAGGCTGCGGCTCTAACGTACGGCCAGCGTTCAAGAATGCTGTAGGCGCTGGCGAGGTAGGCCGCCTGCGCCGGCTCCCCGATCTCCAGACTGGTCCAGCCAAACTCCGTGAACCAGATGTCGCGCTCGTCGCCGCGCGCAATCATCAGTCTGCGGATCTTCTCGATGCCACACGCGAATGTGTACTCCGGTTCCACACTGCAGTCAGAGGGCGGGCGCCAGGTGTAGGGGTGGAGCGCCAGTGCATCGAAGGCGCCTTGTGCTCCGGAGTCATACATGGACTCCAGGTAGCCAACGTCTGAGAAGGACAGCGAGCCCGCCAGCAGAAACGCGTCAGGGCTGCTCGATCGCACCGCGCGGACCATCTGTGTGTACTTGACGGGATCCGGCGGGATGTCTCCCCAATACTTGGACAGATTGGGCTCATTCCAGATCTCCCACGCCAGGACACGGTCTCGGTACCGAGCGGTGAGGTAGCCGAATACCGCCGCGTAGTCTTCAGGATCCTCCGGCGGATACCAGTACTTCCACTTGCCGCTGCGGCAGTTCTTGTTTGGATCGCCCGATGCCCAACACGGCGTGAGGGCCACGCTGAAGACCGGCTTGAGCCGCTGCTCCTCCGCCTGGGCCACGATCTCATCCAGCCGGGCCAGGTAGCCGGCGTTGTACTCTCCCCGCTTGCCTGGTTCCACCTCGCTCCAGAGCACCGTGCCGCGGATGATGTCTGCCCCAACATCGCGCGCCAGGCGGAACTGCTGCGCGTTCTTCGCGGTTCCACCCCGCCCGAACTGGAGGAACACGTTCACGCCGCGTAGCTTTGGCTCTGGCGGTGCGGTGGGCGTGGGCGGCGGCGGTGTGGTGGCCGGCCTGGTCACTGGTACCTGGCCGGCCGGTGGTGCCGCCTGGGCGGTTGGGATGGGGCGAGACGTGGCCGCTGGGACGCCCGCCGGCGGGGCGCTCGTGGCCGTTGGGGCGGGGCCTTCGCCCGCGGGTGGCGGGCCGGCCTCGTAGCGGAAGACGAGGGCCGCGATCACGGTACAGGTGATGAGGAGCAGCAGTCCGGAGAGCAGGCCTCGGCCAGATCGCGCGCTTGTAGGGAAGCGTGGCCGCATCGTGTTCTGGTGTGCTCCCGCGCCCCATTATCGCGGAGTCGCGGCCGCGATCCAAGCAATCAGGACGGTACCAGACGCGCTTTGATACACAAATGAATCCGTAGTGCTGGGTCAGTTGGGCTACGGAAGCGCGGCCGCGTGGAACTCCTGGGCGGCGGGCTTGGCCGTGCCGTCCGCGCGGAAAAGCCCGAAGCAGCAACGGAAGTCGTTCAGGGCATCATCAATCGCCAGGAACCACATCGCCACTGGCACGTAGGACCACGTGGAGGCAATCTGAAACGCCCGTCTGAGATAGCCGGCTTGCGTCGAGTCGCCCACGAGCTTGCTGCTCCACCCGAACTCTGTGAACCAGATCTCACCGCGCGAGTCGCCGCGACTCTGCATGATCGCGTGGATATTCGGCACGCCGCAGAGGAAGCTCATGGGCATGTAGTCACAGTCCTCCGGCCCACCGCCGGGCGCCGGATCCATCCACACGTATGGGTGCATCGAGACTGCGTTGTAGTCCTCCGCCAGTAGCCCCGCGTCATAGAGTTGAACCAGGTACTCGCTGACGGAGCTTGACAACGCACCGGCGAGAATAAACGCATCCGGGCTGGCGGCGCGCGCGGCCTTGACCATCAGCACGTACTTCTGGGGGTCAGGATTGGCGCCGCCCCAGAATTCTTTGAGGTTGGGCTCATTCCAGACTTCCCAGGCCAGCACGCGGGAGCCGTACCGCTGGGTGAGCACGCGCAGCGCATCCCCGTAGTCCACCGGGTGGGTCGGGGGGTACCAGAACTTGTATTGGCCCGCGCCGCAGTTCTTGTTGGGGTCCGCGGAGGCCCAACAAGGTGATCCCGCCAATCCAAATACGGGTTTGATGCCGCGTTGCTCGGCCTGGTTCACAAAGGCGTCGATCACTCCAAGGTAGCGGGTTGAGAATCTCCCCTTCTGGACGGGCTCTAGCTGGTCCCAACTGAGCGTGTTTCGAAACACGTCCGCGCCGATCTGGCGGGCAAGATCAAACTGGCGGGCGTCGTCTGGAGTCCCGTTGAGATCCAGGGCAACCCCCTTGAGCCGCCGCCGCGTCTCTGGCGGCCCGCCACGTCGGGGGGGTGGAGCGGTGGACGGAGGATCGCCAGATGCGCCGCCGCCGTCCGGCGGTGGAGACGCATTGCGCTCCGGAAGGGTTGCGTCTCCAGCGACCGGAGCCGCGGGCGGTGCCGGCCGCCGTTCCGGCGCGGCCGTCTGCGCCGTAACGTCCGGAGCCGAGGGCGTCAGTAGCAGCGCTGCCACGAGCAGCACGGCCAGCCGACTGGTAAGCGCACGCAGGGTCTTGCGTCGCGCCATCAGCCAGACCGCAGGGCCGGCCCGCTAGCCCCCCCTTTGCACCCGGCCTGCCCCCGCACAAGGCGCAGCCTGTTGTTCGCGTTTGGAGTTGCCATTGGTCCAGCTCCGTCGTCCCGGAGGACAGACTGACCGCACGGGCCGGCGCCATTATTGCATGAAGGCGAGGTGTGGCTGCCACCCGGCCCTTCATTGAGACAACAGAAGAAGGGCGCCGCAGGGTGTTGGCCTGGGGCGCCCTTGGTGCGAAACGGTGGGTCCGGCTACGGGAGCGTCACGCCCTGGAACGCCACCGCGACCGGTTTGGAGGTGCCGTCCAGTCGGTACAGGCCAAAGCAGCACTCCTTGTCGGTGGCCACCTCGTCACGAAGTACGTACCAGACGGCCGCTTTCACGTAGCTCCAGCCCGCCGTGATCTCGTACGCCCGTTGGAGGTAGGTGGCCTGGGTGGCCTCGTCCACCAGCTCCGCGGACCAGCCAAACTCCGTGAACCAGATCTCCCCACGCGGGTCGCCGCGGTTCAACATGATGGACCGCATGTTGGGCACACCGCACTTGAAGCTCATCGGCAGATAGCCACAGTCATCCGGGCTGCCGCCTGGCGCCGGGTCCATCCAAACGTATGGGTGTAGCGCCAGGGCGTTGTAATCAGCCGCGGTCAGCCCGGCGTCATACATCTGGGTCAGGTAGGTGGTGACGGTGCTGGAGAGCGAGCCCGCCAGGATGAACGCGGTGGGGTTCTTGGCCCGAGTGGCCTTCACAAGCTGGACGTACTTCGCCGCGTCAGGCGTGGCCCCGCCCCAGAACTGGGACAGGTTGGGCTCGTTCCAGACTTCCCACGCCACCACTCGGTTTCCGTAGCGTTGGACCAGGAAGCGCATGGCGTCACCATAGTCGTTCGCGTTCGTGGGCGGATACCAGTATTTGTAGGAGCTGCTACCGCAGTTCTTGTTGGGGTCGGCTGATGCCCAGCAGGGGGAGCCTCCCAGGCCAAAGATGACCTTTAGTCCGTTCTGCTCGGCCTGGGACACCGTCTGATCGATGAATGCCACGTAGCCGGTGGAGTACGTGCCCTTCTGGGAGGGCTCGAGCTGGGCCCAGCTCAACGTATTGCGGAACACCTGCGCGCCGGCCGTCCGAGCCTGCGCAAGCTGCTGGGTGTCCACGGACGTTCCCTTGAGGTTGATCGCCACACCCTTCAGCTTCTGGCTGGCGGGCACCGCCGTCGCCGTAGGCGAGCCTACGATCGTTGCCGTGGGAGAGGCCACGACTGTGGCGGTCGCGGTGGCGGCAGCAGGCTGCGTGGCGGTGGCCGCGGCAGTCGGAGTTGGCGTGTTCCTCCGGTTGCGCGGTGCCCCGCCGAAACCACTCGTGGTCACGCCCTCGCCAGATGACGAGGTGTCGCCGCGACCCGTGGGCGCGGGCGATTCCGCTGCCACAGTGTTCTGCTGTGGAAACCCGATGAGAACGATGGCGAACGCGACAAAGAGAACCAGGGCAGCAGCGGAGAACCCGCTCCTTGGCAGCCTTGCCCGCCGCACGCGTGGCGTACGCATATTCCGATAGCCCCTTTTGGGCAGCCCACGCGCGCATCAGTCCCCGGATGCGTGGCGGACATCGATCCCGAAAAACCCCGACGGGATCGCCCATATCGTTGTGGCCTGTTGGCCTTGTCTAGTCGTGCCAACGGGGCCAGAGGGGCAAAAGTGTCGAAAAATCGCGGATCTGGCGGTGCCGGCGCCGCAACGCTTCGGCGGCGCCGGCTAGTCGCCGTTAGGGTAACGGCGTAGCCGCGGTCAGGCCCGCAGCGAGCCGGCGGTGAGGCCCGCTATGAAGCGTCGTTGGAGTAGCAGGAACAGCGCCAGGACGGGCAGGTTGATGGCCAGGCCGGAGGCCATCATCTCGCCCCAGTTCACGCCAACATCCGTCATGTTGAGGTACAGGAACACCTGCGCCGTCCGCATGACCGCGGATGACGTCATAATCGACGCGATCACGAACTCATTCCAGGAATTGAGGAACACCAGGAGCGCGACGGCCGCGAGTGCTGGCTGCGACAGCGGCAGCACGATGGACCACAGAATTCGTGGTCGGGAGGCTCCGTCCACCGCGGCCGCGTCTTCGAGCTCCTGGGGCAGGGTGTGGAAGAACCCGCGCAGGATCCAGATCGCCATTGGGAGCGAGTGGACCCAGTAGATCAAGATGAGGCCGGCGTAGCTGTTGAGCAGGCCCAGCTTTGCCATCACGATGTAGGTGGGTACCAGGTTCACCAGCCCCGGAATCATCATGGGGGCGATGATGAGGAACAGTGCAACCTGGCTGCCTCGAAACTGGATGCGGGCTAGTGGGTACGCGGCGAGCGAGCCGGCACCAATCGTGAGCGCCACGGTGACCAACGAGATGAATGCGCTGTTGAACAGTGCCAGCAGCAACCCGTGGTTGACCGCCTGCGCGTAGTTGTAGAGCGTGGTAGGGTTGGGCAGAAGCTGCGGCGGAAACGCGTATACCTGGCGCTCCAGCTTGAGCGACGTGAGCAATGCCCAGACAAACGGTAACAGCGCCCCCACCATCACGATGAGCATGCAGGCGTAGAGCGCCGGGGTTAGGAACCGGTCCGGCGCTCGCCGCGGCTGTATGCTCATCGGCTGGAGCATCAGAAGTAGCGCTCCGTTCTCAGCAGACGGATGTAGATTCCGCTGAGGACAAGGTTGATGCCGAAGATGATCACGGCGATGGCCGAGGCCGTGCCCATCCGAGTGTAGGTGAATGCCTCGTGGTACATGCGGAGGCTCATCGCCTCGGTCGCGGTGCCCGGTCCCCCGCCCGTCAGAACCAGCATGGCCACAACCACGTTGAAGTCGATGATCGTGATCAGCACGATCAGGATCAGCAGCGCCGGCCGCATCAGCGGCAACGTGACGCCGAAGAACGAGCGGATCCGCGTGGCGCCATCGATCGACGCCGCTTCGTAGAGCTCGCGCGGGATTCCCTGGAGTCCGGCCAACAACAGCACCATGGCGTGTGGCGCGGCGCGCCATACGTTGATGGTCACCAGGCACGCCATGGCCAGAACGGGTTCGCCAAGCCACTGCACGCGAGACCAACCCAGGATCTCCACCAGGAACGCATTGATCAGCCCAAAGTCCGCGTTGAGCATCCAGCGGAAGATCATGTACGTCACCACGTACGAGGTGATCCACGGGAGCAGCGCAATCGTGCGGAACGCGGCTCTGAACCGCAGGCTCTGGTTGCCGAGCAGCGCCAGTCCAAACCCGGCGACCACGGTGAGCGGTACGGAAAGGCCGGTGAACGTGAAGGACACGCGCACGCTGTCCCAGAATTTCCGGTCCGTCAGCACGTCCGCGTAGTTCCGCACGCCAACGAACGTGAGGAGCTCGACGAATTCGACGCGGTACAGGCTTACCACGATGCCGTAGGCCGTTGGCACCAGGCTGAACGCGGTGATCGCGAGCAGCGCCGGGGCGATCATGACGTACGGCAGCAAGTCAATCGATCGGCGGCGCGGGGCCGATCTGATCGTGGGCAGGGGCAGCGCTTCCTGTCTCATGGCGTCTGGGCGCGGCGCCACCGCGGGTGGCGCCGCGCCCAGTCAGTGACCTACTTCGGCAGACGGTCCGGAGGGATATCGGCCAGCAGCTTGTGGTAGGTGTCGCGGGCCTCCTCCATAGCCTTCGCCACGGGCGTGTTCTCGTTGACCATCGAATGGTAGGCCTGGATCATGATGTCCGTCTGGCGCACCGGCGGGCTGAGAAGCGGCAATGACCAGTCCCGGGCCGCCTGGTCAAACAGCTTGACGAACGAGCGATCCGGCCGGTCGAACAGCTTGTCCTTGGCCACGCTCGCGCGCTTTGGCTGCTGCCCGGCCAGGTCGCCCATGATCAGGTCCGCCTCGCTGCCCATCCAGAATTCCGTGGCCTTCACCGCCGCGTCCTTGGACTTGGACCGGCTGGAGACGCCCATGGACCAGTGGTTGATGAATGCTGGGCCCCAGCGCTTGCCGTCCCATGTAGGGAAGCGAGCCCAGACGGCGTCCTCTGGCGGGAACTGCATCTTCTCGCGCCAGGACCCGTAGCGGTGGGTGCCAAACTGGTACACAGCCGAGAGCCCGCTGACGAACTTATTGTCAGAGTCTTCCAGCGTGTACGTCAGCGACGACTTGGGTTGGATCTTGTATCTGCGGACCCAGTCCACCACGAATTGGACTGACTCGAGCATCTCCGGACTGGTCCAGTGGTCCGCGCGCCAGTCGGGTCCTCCCAGATCGTATTTGCCGAGTCGATCCTGGCTGAAGTGGCCGAACCATGGGATGCCGGCACCTGATCCGCGTGCCAGGTACCAATGCCAGCCCCACATCTTCACCGTTGACTCGTCGAAACCGGTCTGCTCGGGACCGCGGCCCTGGCCATCCTTGACCACCTTCTGGCACGCCTCCACGAACTGCTTCCACGTACGGATCTCGTTCACGTTGACGCCCACACCGTCAAAGACGCTCTTGCGGTACAGCATCAGGTCGCCAAACAGCAGCAGCGGGGCGATGTACTTCTTGCCGTCGTACGTGCCGGTGTCCCACCAGGCCTTTGACAGATCAGATTTCTGCTGTTCTGGCCACTTGTCGAAGTACGCGGAAAGGTTCTCCAGTGAGCCCAGGCGCACGGCCTGGGTGGTGTTGGCCGGGCTGAAGAGACTGATGTCTGGCGCGGTGTCGGCAGACCAGGCCGCCATGTATTTCTCGCCAATGGTCTCCCAGGCAGTCTGCTCCCACTGAATGGTGATATTCGGGTTGCTGGCCTTGAACTTCTCCTCGATCTGCTTCTGGGCCTTGTCGCGGGCGGTGTCGCCTACGGCCGTGAAGTGCCCCATGTAGCGAATCGTCGCGCTACCACCCGCACCGCCGCCTGCCGCGGTACCGCCCAGCGCCTGCTGGATGGACTGACAGGCGGACGTGCTCATGGCCGCGCCGGCCAGCACGGCAGCTTTGCCCATGGTCCCCAGGAACGTCCGACGGCTGAATGTCCGCATTGACACCACTCCTCTCGTCACCACCCCTCGTCATTTCTTCGGGGTGGCGTGCTGCGAGAAACGGACTCGGACCGGCGGTTGGCCGCACGGAGGCGGTTAGGCCGGCCCAGCACCGGCGGCGCGAGTGCCGCCGGTGCTGGGCCTATCCTATACGGGGTGACCCACTACTTGTCCAGCCACATCTCCGTGGAGTTGGTCATGTAGCCGGCCCAGGACGTGTCGAAGCCCTGGAGGGCCTTGTTCGTGGCGATGGTGCCGCTGCGGCGCCAGATGAAGCCCACGTACGCCTCATCCGTGATGATCGCCTGCGCCTTCTCGTACGCCTCCTGGCGCTTCGCCGTGTCGTACGTCACGCGACCCTCGTCCAGCAGCTTGTTGAGATCCGCGCTCTCCCACAGCGAGTAATTGCCCGGGCCTCCCTTGGCAAACCGGTAGCCCAGCACCAGGTCCGGGTCCGGCCGTACGCCGCTGAGGAAGGTGCCCATGTCATAGTCGCCGGCCAGAGTCTTCTGCACCCAGGCCACGCGCTCGCTGGGCTGGAGGTTGATCTTCACGCCGATCTGGGCCAGCATCTGCTGGTAAAGCTGGGCGTTCTGGGTGTCTTCCGGCCGGGAGATGAAGTCCATGGTGACCTCGAGGCCGCTGGCAAATCCCGCCTCTGCCATGAGCTGCTTCGCCTTGGCCAGGTCAAACGAGTACTTCGGCACCTTGTCGCTGTAGCCAACCTGGCCGGGCACCAGGTGGTAGTAGTTGGCCGCGCCGATGCCGCCGCCAAGCGCCTTGGCCATGGCCTCGCGGTCGATGGCGTACAGGATGGCCTGGCGCACCTTCTTCATCTTCTCGCCGGCGAACTTCTTGCCCTCCTTGGCGTTGAACACGATCTGGTACATCGTGGCCTGCCAATCCACCGGGCGGTACACCAGGTTCTGCGCGGACTGGACGGTGGGCACGTCCTTGCCGGCAAAGCCAATGATCATGTCGTACTCGCCGCTGCGGAGCTGGACCAGCGCCGCGTTCCAGTCCTGCTGGTACTTCACCGTGACTTCGTCCACGTAGGGCAGGGGCTTCCCGTCCGCTCCGTTCTTCCAGTACCCGTCCCAGCGCTTGTAGGTGATCTGGTTGCTGGGCTGGTATTCCGCCAGCTTGAACGGGCCCGTGCCCACCGAGGACTTGGCGATCTCCGCGTCGCCAACCTTCTCGGCCCAGGTGGGCGAGATCATGGCGGTCGCGTTGTCGGCGTCGCTGGAGAGGTTCACGAAGAGGACCGGGCTGGGCGCCTTGAGCTTGAGGCGCAGCGTGGTGGGGTCCACCACTTCAATCTTGTCAATGGTGGAGGTGTGGACCTTGGCGGCGGACTTGGGGTGGTTGATCATCCGCTCGAGGTTCCACTTCGCGGCGTCCGCGTTGAAATCTGTGCCGTCGTGAAACTTCACGTTGGGCCGCAGCTTCATGAGCACGGTCTGGGGATCCGGCAGCTCCCAGGAGGCCGCCAGCGATGGCTTGACTTCCCAGGCGCCGTTGGCGGGGTTCCGATCGATCCTGGTCAGGTAGTCGTACACCAGCGGCATGTCCAGGCTGGAGGTCTGCGCGGTGTGCGGGTCCAGCGTGGGCCAGTCGTTCTGTCGGTGCAGCTTCAGGGTGCCGCCACGCTTGGCGGCCGCGGCGGGCTTGGCCGCCTCCGCCGGTTTCGCCGGGGCCGGGGCCTCAGTGGGCTTGGCGGCCGCTTGCGCGGGGGCGGCCTGGGGCGGAGTAGGAACGGCAACCTGTGGCGCGGCCGGCTTGGCCGCCTCAGCGGGCTTCGGGGCTTCTGCCTTGGGCGCCGGCGCCTGCTGGCCGCACGCCGCCAGCAGGCCCGTTGCGCCGGCGCCAAGTGCCAGCTTGAGCACCAATCGTCGAGAGCTCGAAAACATTGAAAGTCGTCCTCCCATCATAGGAACCATCCCCAGCCGGACGCCTACCGGCCGGGGAGCCGGTGGGGAAGCCCCACCCCATGCACAAAGTAGACGGACCTATCAACCGTGTCAAGCCCATTGTCTGAATCTCGACCGCGTGGGGCAGCGTCCGCAATCCAGCGTGGTGATCGGTGTGGGGAATCAACGGAAACCGAGTAGGATGGAGGCTCGCGATTCTCTTGTCCGGACGCGCTTGTCAGCTTGACAGCGGGCCAACCCAGGCCTAACATCCCCGTTCGGTGGTGGACTGCGTGGATCGCCACGCTGGGCCGACGCGGGAGGGAGCTAGACGGCCGTGTGGGTATACGTTCTTCGGCGCTTGCTCCAGATGGTGCCGGTGCTGGTGCTGGTCTCGATGATCGCGTTCAGCATCCTCTTTATGCTGCCCGGCGATCCCGCGCTGGCCATCCTGGGGCCAGAGCGTGCCCGGGACACCCAGGCCTATGAGACGCTCCGCCGCGAGCTTGGCCTGGACCAGCCACTGTACCTCCGGTACTTGACCTGGGCCGGCAAGGTGCTCACCGGCGACTTCGGTACGTCCGCCAGGAACCAGATCGAAGTGAGCTCGCTGATAGGCCAGAGCATTGGCCCCACGGCGCAGCTAACACTCTCCGCCATGGTGGTGGCGTTGCTCATTGCCATACCCGTGGGCATCATCTCTGCCGTCAAACCGGGATCCGCGGCAGACGTCATCGGGACCACGTTTGCGTTGTCCGGCGTGGCCATCCCCAGCTTCCTGCTGGGGATCCTGATGATTCTGCTGTTCTCGCTCGCGCTGGGACTGCTGCCCGCCGGCGGGTACGCCTCTCCGGCCAAGGACGTGGGCGAGTCCTTCAAGCTTATGCTCATGCCTTCGATCGCGCTGGGCGCTGGCCTGGCGGCCGTGTTGATGCGTCAGATCCGCAGCGCCATGCTCGAGGTACTGGCCCAGGACTACGTGACCACCGCGCGCGCCAAAGGGCTCCAGGAGAACAACCTGGTGCTGCGCCACGCATTGATGAACGCGCTGATCCCGGTGATCACGGTTATCGGCGTGCAGATTGGCCGGCTGTTCGGCGGCGCGGTGGTGATCGAGACTATCTTCTCCATCCCCGGCATGGGCAAGCTGGCCGTGGCGTCCATCTTTTTCCGTGACTTTCCGGTGGTCCAGGCGGTGGTGATGATCCTGGGCTTCTCCGTGCTGCTGTCCAACCTGATCACGGACGTGGTGTACGGGCTGATCGATCCGCGGGTGAGGTACTCCTGATGGCGCAGGCGGCGGCCACCCCCACCGCGCCCACGGCCGGAGCCGTGGCCTGGCGGGCCCGCGGCTTCGTGGCAAACCCCACCTTCCGGCGCTTCCTGAAGGTGCGCGGGGCCGGGCTGGGCCTGGCCGTGCTCGCGGTCCTGGTGTTCATGGCGCTCACGGCGGACTTTGTCTCTCCGCGTGACCCGCTCTATCAGGACCTGTTGTCCATCCTCAAGGCGCCCTCCGTGGACCATCCGTTTGGTACGGATGACCTGGGGCGGGACATCCTGGCGCGCATCATCCACGGCTCCCGCGTCTCGCTGGAGGTGGGGCTCATCGCCATCGGTGTGGCCGTGATCTTCGGCGTGTCCATCGGCCTGGTGGCCGGGTACGTCGGCGGCCGGCTGGATGACGTGCTCATGCGCGTCATGGACGCCATCTCCGCTTTCCCCTCGCTGGTGCTGGCCCTGGCCATCACCGCCGCCCTGGGCATGGGCATCGGCAACGCCATGATCGCCATCGGCATCGTGTACACCCCGCTCTTCGCACGGCTCGTCCGCGGCCAGTCGCTCACCGTGCGCGAGCTTGACTACGTCCTGGCCGCCCGCACCATCGGCGCGGGGGCCATCCGCATGATGTACAAGCACATCTGGCCCAATGTGACTGCGCCCATCATCGTCCAGGCCTCCCTGTCTGTGAGCTCGGCCATCATCACGGAGGCCTCGCTCTCCTTCCTGGGGGTTGGCGTGCGTCCGCCCACGCCGTCCTGGGGCTCCACGCTCAGCCAGGGATACTCTAATCTGGAGATTGCGCCGTGGATGGCGATAGCTTCCGGCGCGGCGATCTTCATCACCGTGCTGGGCCTCAACTTCCTGGGAGACGGCCTGCGCACCGCCCTGGATCCGCGGCTGTCGCGTCGCGGGAGCTAGGCGTCCGGCCCAGCCGGCTGGCGGCCACCGGTGCAGCGGCTCGGCGATCGGCTGGTCTATAGCGCGCAGGACGTCATTGGCTTCACGGCCTGCGCCCACCTCACCTGGCTGGAGCGGTCTGCCGCGGAAGGCCAGATCCAGCGCCAACGAGTTGACGATCCGCAGCTAGCGGCCATCCGCCGCCGCGGCGCCGAGCACGAGCGCCGCGTCCTGGAAGCGTACGAAGCCCGCGGCCTGTCCCTGATCCGAGTGGAGCGTGGTGGCAGCACCGAGGCAGAGGTTCAGCACGCCGCCGACCAGACGCTTGAGGCGATGCGCCAGGGCGCCGACGTGATCTACCAGGCCGCGCTGTTCGACGGCCGCCGCCTGGGCTACGCCGACTTCCTGGAGCGGACGGCGACGTCGGACGGCGGCGCACGTCTGTATGAGCCGGTGGACACCAAGCTCGCCCGTGCCGCCAGCGCGGACGCCATCCTGCAGCTCTGCCACTACGCCAGCCTGCTGGAGTCCGTCCAGGGAAGCGCGCCGGAAAGGCTCCACCTGATCCTGGGCGACGGTCGGCGGGAGTCCTTCCGCCACCGCGATTTCGCCGCCTACTATCGCTCCGTGCGCCAGCGTCTTGAAGACACGTTGGCCAGCGCGGCGCCGCCGCCTTACCCGGACCCCGTGGCCCACTGCGCCGTGTGCGAGTGGGCGCCGCGGTGCGAGGCCCGCCGCCGCGCGGACGACCACCTGTCGCTGGTGGCCGGCATGCGCTCAGACCAGGCGCGGCGGCTCAACCAGGCGGGCATCGCAACGCTTGCCGAGCTTGCCGGCGCGCCGCGGGAGCGCGTGCCTGGGGTGGGCGCGGAGTCGTTCGCTCGCCTCAAGGCCCAGGCCCGCCTCCAGCAGCGGGGCCGCGAGTCCGGCAGCGTCCACTACGAGGTCATCGCGCCCCGGTCCGTGGCGCCCGGGCTCGCGCTCCTGCCCGCGCCGTCTCCCGGAGACCTGTTCTTCGACATGGAGGGCGACCCGCTGGTGGAGAACGGCGGGCTGGAGTACCTCTTTGGCGTCTCCTGGGTGGAGGAGGGTCGGCCGTGCTACCAGGCCTTCTGGGCCCACTCCCGCCAGGAAGAGAAGCAGGCGTTTGAGGCGCTCGTGGATCTGATCTCGGAGCGGCTGAGGAGATACCCGGATCTCCACGTGTACCACTACGCGCCGTACGAGGAGGCCGCGCTCAAGCGGCTCATGGGCGCCCACGCCACCCGCGAGGCGGAGGTGGACGCGCTGCTGCGCGGCCGCGTGCTGGTGGACCTGTACCGCGTGGTCCGCCAGGGCATCCGCGTCTCCCAGGAGTCCTACTCGCTCAAAAAGCTCGAGCCGCTGTACATGCCCCCGCGCCAGGGACAGGTCAAGGACGCCGGCTCCAGCATCGTGGCCTACGAGCGGTGGATCCAGAGTGGCGAGCAGCGCATCCTGGACGAGATCGAGGAGTACAACCGGGTTGACTGCGAGTCCACGCGCCTGCTGCGCGACTGGCTGGAGGCCAGGCGGGCAGAGCTGGATCGCGGTGGTGAGCCGCTGCCACGGCCGGTGGCCGGCGGAGCTACCGATGAGACCGCGGCGGACGGGCAGCCGACCTCCGAGCATCCCGTCCAGGAGCTAGCGGACGGGTTGCGCGGGCTGGCGGGAGCGGGCGACGCAGCGTCAGCGGATCACGACGCCGCGCGCATGCTGCTCAGCCACCTGTTGGAATGGCACCGCCGAGAGCAGAAGCCGGACTGGTGGGACCACTTCCGCCTCCGCGAGGCATCTGACGACGAGCTGCTGGAGGACGGCGCCTCGCTCGGAGGGCTGGCCTTCGAGCGCGAGGTGGGGCGGGTCAAGCAGTCCGCCGTCTACGCGTACCGATTCGATCCAGACCAGGAGCACAAGATCGAGGTGGGCTCCAGCCCGCTCGATCCGGCCACCGGCGGCGGGGTGGGCTCCGTTGAGCACCTGGACGGTGCGCGGGGTGAGATCCACCTGAAGCGTGGGCTCAGGTCGCAGGCCGAGCACCCGCGCGCCCTCATCCCGCCAAAACCCATCGGCGACGCCGTGCTGCGCGAGGCCGTCCAGCGCGCCGCCCGCGCCGCGCTGGAACGCGATCTGGACGACGATGCTCCCTACCGGGCCGCGTTCGACCTGCTGCGCCGGCGCCGCCCCCGCCTGGTGGGAGACGGGGTTTGCAGCCAGGCCGAGCCACTCCAGCGAGCGGATGAGGATGCGCTGGCCGCCGCCCGGCGCCTGGTCCTGGAGCTGGACGGCTCGTACCTGGCGGTCCAGGGGCCGCCCGGCAGCGGCAAGACCTTCACCGGCGCCCGGATGATCGTGGACCTGGTGGCCCAGGGCCGCCGCGTGGGCATTACCGGGCCCAGCCACCGCGCCATCGGCAACCTGCTGGCGGCCGCCTGCGAGTACGCCGACGAGGCCGGTGTGGACCTCGCCGCCGCCCAGCGGGCGGACGGCGACGCCCTGGTCAACCATGCGCGCGTCACGTCCGTTCCCAGCAACGGCGTCAGGGGCAGCCTGGACGACGGCTCGTGCAACGTCGTGGCCGGGACGGCCTGGGCGCTAGCGCGCGAGGACCTGGTCGGCCAGCTAGACACGCTGTTCGTGGACGAGGCCGGCCAGTTCTCTCTGGCTAATGCCGTGGCCGTGGCCGGCGCCGCCAAGAATCTGGTGCTCTTGGGCGATCCCCAGCAGCTTGCCCAGCCCTCCAAGGGCACCCACCCGCCGGGCGCCGAGAAGTCCGCCCTGGAGCACGTCATCGGCGAGGCCGCCACCATCCCGCCGAAGCTGGGACTGTTGCTCGACCGTTCCTGGCGGATGCACCCCGAGCTCTGCCGCTTCATCTCCGAGGTCGCGTACGACGACCGACTCCGTGCCGCCGAACATTGCGCAGGCCAGAGCCTGGAGCTCCCGGAGGCGTTCCGGGGAGCGGGGCCCATCCACCTGGCCGTGATCCACGGGGACAACCGCATCCGAGCGCTCGAGGAGGTGGACGCCATCGCCCCGCTGGTGGAGTCACTGCGGGCAGGCGAGTGGACCGACCCCCAGGGGCAGGCCCGACCCATCGGCGCGCACGACGTGCTGGTGGTGGCGCCGTATAACGCCCAGGTCAACCTGCTGGCCCAGCGTCTTCCCCCGGGCTCGCGCGTGGGCACCGTAGACCGCTTCCAGGGCCAGGAGGCCGCCGTGGCCATCTACTCGCTCACGGCTTCCAGCGGGGAGGAAGTCTCGCGCGGGCTGGAGTTCCTGCTCAGCCTGAACCGGCTCAACGTCGCCATCTCACGGGCCCGCGTGCGCGCCATCCTCGTCTGCTCGCCAGAGCTGCTCCGCGCTCGCTGCGCCAGCATCAAGGACATGCGCCAGCTCAACGCCCTCTGCCGCTTCGTGGAACTGGCGAGCGGGTCAGGCCTGGATCGGTAAGGGCGTGTCTCGGTCCGCGCGACGCGACTGAAGGGACCAGCGAGACCGTAAGCACGAAGACCCACAGAAAGCAACGGACCACCAATTGGGCAGACGTTCGAAGCGAGGCGGTTGCCGGGAGTCTGGCGCCAGGCGGCTATGCGTCCGACCACCGGAGGACCATACCCAGAGTCCGGTCTGGGTGGTCGGTGATCAGGCGGTAGGCTTCCGGAGCTTGCTGGTAGTTCAGGCGGTGCGAGATGAGCGGGGTGATGCTGGGCTTGCCCCTGGTGAGGTCGTCCGCTAGCTGCTGGTCGTTCTCGCGGTCCCAGCCGCAGGGAAACACCACGGTGACGCGCTGCAGGTGGGCGCGGTGGAAGTCGATCACCACGGGGTCTGGATAGTAGCCTTGGAGCACCAGGCGACCCTCGCGCCGAAGGAGCGCCAGGCAGGTGTCGAACATCGCGCTGTTGCCGGTGGTGTCGATGACGACGTCGAAACCAGCCTCCGTCTCCTCGCGGACCAGCGCCTCCAGCGCGTCGCCAGCGGCCAGCGCGGCGCGGTCGGCAGAGTGGCTCGCACTTAGCTCCACCCGGGATTCGATGAGGTCGGCCGCCACCACGTGTGCCCCCCGGCGGCGAGCGGCCTGGGCGGACATCTGGCCGATCATCCCCTGGCCTATCACGAGCACCCGCTCCCCGGTGGACACGTCGGCCAGCCGGGTGCCGTGCCGACCCACGGCGGCCATCACGAAGAGCGAGGCCGCTGCCAGATCTGCGTCTGGTCCAAGCCGCGCCACCTCTGATCGCGGCGCGGTCAGGTAGGCGCAGTGGCTGGCGCGTCCGGGCGGGACCGGGCTGCCGTCCGCGAACCGCGTGCCGCTCGCGATCACTCGGTCGCCGGGGCGCAGGTCCGACACGTCCGCGCCGACGGATTCGACGATGCCGGCGGCCTGGTAGCCCGGGTAGCAGGGGTAGCTCGTATCCACGGCCTGGTCCATGCGGTTGTAGCGTCCCAGCAGCATCCAGCGCTCAGTGCCCTGGCTGATTCCGGAGTAGACGGTGCGGATGCGGACCTCGCCGGGGCCGGGCTCCGGCACGAGCACGCTTCCGACCTGGACCTGTGCTGGCGCAGTGAAGATGACGGCGTTGGCCTGGATGGACATGTGTGCCTCCGGCATCGGCGCGTGGGGGCGGCGGCTCAGCCCTTGACGGCGCCTGCGGTGAGGCCGCTGATGATATAGCGCTGGACCAGAACGAAGAAGACGATGACCGGCACGGAGGCCATCACGGAGCCCGCCATAAGCACGCCGTAGTCCACGAACCACGGCGAGATGTAGCCAGACAGCCCCACAGGCAGAGTCTTCAGGTCGTCCTGGGTGATGAGCACAGTCGCGAACAGGTACTCATTCCAGGCCAGCAGGAAGCCCAGGATGGCGGTGGCGGCGATGCCGGGCGCGGCGACCGGCAGCGTGATCCGAACGAGCGCGCCGAGCCTGGTGGCTCCGTCGATCATGGCGGATTCTTCAAGCTCCACGGGGACGTTCATGAAGTGGCCGCGCAGCATCCACGTGCAGAAGGGCAGCGCGAACGTGACATACGCCATGACCAGGCCGAGGAAGCTGTTGAGCAGCCCAAGCTGGGACAGGATCACGAAGATCGGGATGGCCAGCAGGACGCTGGGGAACATCTGGGCGACGAGCATCGAGAGGGCGAATGGCTCGCGGCCCACGAAGCGGAAGCGGGCCAGCGAGTAGGCGGCCAGGGTGGCCGCGACGATGACCAGGCCGGTGGTGACAAGCGCCACGATGCCGCTGTTGACGAAGTACCGGATGAAGGGCGTGCCCACGATCAGCCGCTCGTAGAAGCCCAGGCTGGGCGACATCGGGAACAGCGTGGGCTTGAGCTCGAACAGCTCTGCATCCGTCTTCAGCGACGAAACCACCATCCAGTAGAACGGAAACAGCATGACCACCACGAGGGCCACCATGAGCGCGTACCAGGCGACGATCCCGGGCCAGCTCCAGCCAGTGAGCGAGCTGGGACGGTGGACGCGGGCGGGTGTCTCCTGAGCGAACGCTGAGACGGCCACGGTCAGATCTCCCCGCGAAGCGAGCGCCCGTAGACACGGACGTAGATGGAGCAGAAGATGATGGTGGCGATCATCAGGATCACTCCCAGTGCACCGCCGAGTCCGGTGAGTCCTGTGCGGAAAGCCCAGAGGTAGGCTGTGATCGGCAACAGCTCGGTCTGTCTCGCGGGGCCGCCCTCCGTCATGATGAAAATGAGCTCAAACGTGTTGAACGTCCAGATGACCCGCAGCAGCAGGACGATGAGGATCATCGGCCGGATCAGCGGCATCGTGATGCCCCACAGCTCCTGCCACCAGGAGGCGCCGTCCACGCGGGCGGCCTCGTACAGCTCGGTGGGGATGGCCTGGAGCGCGGCCAGGATCACGATCATCACGAAGGCGTAGTTCTTCCAGATGTTGACCAGGATGATGGACGGCAGCGCGATCTCCGGGCTGGCCAGGAAGAGGATCGGCTCCTGGACGATGCCCGCCTGCATGAGCAGGTGGGAGATGATCCCGAAGCGGTCTGAGAACATCCAGACCCAGGTGAGGGCGGCGATGAAGTTTGGAATGGCCCAGGGAAGCAGCAGCAGCGTACGGAACACCCCGCGGCCCGGGAACTCGCGGTGAAGGAGCAGGGCCAGGACGATGCCGATCAGCATCTGGCCGGCGACTGAGCCGATGGTCCAGATAGTGGTGACCTGGACGGAATTGAGGAAGACGGCGTCGCTGGCCACCCGGACGTAGTTCTGGAAGCCAACGAAGCGCTCCGGAAAGCCAAGCTGCTTGGCGTAGAGGCTGATCCGGATGGACAGCGCGAGCGGGTACAGCAGGACGCCGGCGATGAGGAGCGACGCCGGGCCAATGAGCAGGTAGGGTAGAGCGCGGTTCCAGAGGACCGGCCGCGAGATGCCACGCGGCGGCGCTGGGATGGTGCCTACGCGCATGTGTTCTCCGGGGTGGCAGGTGGGAGAGTGGAGGAGAGATCGGTCGAGAAGGCGTGTGCCGAGGTCGGACCTCGCGCCTGCCGGTACCGGCAGGCGCGAGGCGCGCAGGGGAGCGGTCAGACCTTGAGCTGGGCCCTGAGCTCGTCCATCTTCTTCTGGGCCTCCTCGCAGGCGGCCTTGGCGGTGGCGGTGCCTCCCAGCACGGCCTCATCGATATTGGCGTAGATGCGTTGGGCCTCACCCGCCTGGATCTCGGGGCGCGCGCCGGCGACCGCCGTGGAGTAGTAGGTGGCGGTCTCCTGCGCCTTGAGGTAGTTCTTGCGCCACTCCGTGTCGTTGAACATGGGATCGCCGGCCAGGGACTTGCGGGCTGGCACGTAGATCGGATTGGTCTTGAACAATGCCATGAGCTGTTCCTTGGACTGGAGGAACTTGACCCACTCGCGGGCGTTGGCCTCGTTCTTGCCCTTGAAGACCATCAGCCGTGAGCCGCCCAGGAAGTGCCAGCCGGGCTTGTCCGCCGTGGGGCCGGGGACGAAGGCCACGCCAAACTTGTCCAGCAGGGCCGGTTGCTCGCGCCCGGCCATCAGGGCCGGTGTGACGTTGTCCCACAGCATGGCCACCTGGCGCTTCACGAAGAGCTGCTGGGCATCTGGCTGGGTGTGCTGCGGGGTGCCGGGTGGGGCCACCTTGTGCTTGAGGAACAGGTCGGTCCACCAGGTGACGGCCTCGATCGTCTGGGGCGAGTTGAGGACGGTCTTGCCTTCCTTGTCGATCTGGCCACCGCCGTTGGCCACGGCCAGGGTCTGGCTAAACTGGCCCCATCCCTTGAATCCACGCATGGCCAGGCCGTAGCGTTCGCCCTTGGTCAGCGCCTTGAGCGCGGTGAGCCAGTCGTCCCAGGTCTTGAATGGGAGCTTGACGCCCGCCTCCTCCACCATGTCCTTCCAGTACATGATCACGCGGATTTCGGAGAACCACGGGACGCCGTAGAGCTTGCCGTCCTTCTGCACGTCCGCGAGGACGGTGGGGTAGAAGTCGTCCTGGCCCAGGTCCTTGACCAGATCGCTGACGTCCGCGGTGCGGTTGGCCACCTGGAACGTCACGGGCGTGATGGGTGAATGCTGGCCTGCATCCGGCGGCGTGTTCGCCTCAAACGTCGCGAGGTACTTCGAGTAGGCGTCGCCCCAGGTGACGAACTCCACGTTCACCTTGATGCCCTTCTCCTTGGAGAAGGCCTCGGCGGCGTCGGTGAGCATCTTCCTGGTGGGCTCTTCCGTGGTCTCCATGGTCCAGAAGGTGAGCTCGCCGCCCGCGGCACCAGCCTTCGGCGGGGCGGCCGCAGCCGGCGCCGAGGCCGGCTTGGCAGGCTCGCCGGCTTTCGCGGGCTCCGCCGGTTTCGCCGGGGCCGTGCCGGCGCCTCCACCACCGCAGGCTGCCAGGAACGCGGTGCCGGCGGCCCCCGCGAGCAGGAGGCCAGTGCGCTCGATCAGGGCGCGGCGGGAGATGGGACGTGGATCGCGGACAGACATGAAACCCTCCATCATGGCAGTGCTCCGCGGTGCGGACGGCCAGACCACATTCACGCGTTAGCGCGAAGACTCACGCGGATCTGGTGATCTGGCGCGTCCAACTTCCGTCGCGCTCACGGTACCAGAATATGTCTGGTAGCGCAATGACTCGAAAGCGGGGGTGGCAGGCTCTCGGGTTTGGCGGCTGGGGTCGCTACGTATTCACCGGCTGACGCATGGGGGAGAGTCGAGCATTTGTGATGCTGGTGGTGCCGCCCTCCGCCCACAGGCCGACGTGGCCGGTGAGCCGCTGTCCGCTCAGGGTCGCCAGCGCGACCTCGCCGTCCAGCTCCAGCTCCAGGTAGGGTCCGACGGACATGAGGCGGAAGGGCACCGGCTGGCCGGCCGGGAGCGGCCGGTACAGCGTGCCGCGCTGGAACTCCTGGAACGAGTAGGTGGGCCGATCGGCAGGTGGCAGCCACTTCTGGAGTGTGACCTGGTCCCGCCCGGGCGCAAGCTCGATGATGTAGCCTCCGCCGCGATCGTCCAGGCGCAGGCCAAGCCCGCCGGACGGCGCGTCCAGGGTCAGCTCGCCTTCGAGGAGGAAGTCGCCCAGGCTGTCAGCACTGAGCAGCATGTCGGCGCCCTCCGCGGTGGCGATGCGCCAGGACTGCGCCGCGCGGCCGCGGAAGAGGGTGGAGCCCGCGTGGCCGGCCGCTTTGGCAGGGGCCGCCCGGTAGGCTTCCCAGCCGGGGAAGCTGCTCCTGCGCAGGCTGCCGTCTGGCCTCCGCGTCAGGACGAGCGGCGGCGGGGCGATCCGGCCATAGGTGTTGTTGCGGGTCCCGCCAACGGCCCAGTCGTACTCGGCGAACTGCCCGTCCCACGTGACGGGGCGGTGCCAGCAGTAGTAGAGATCCATATCCTGCCAGCGGCAGACTCGGCCGGCGTAGTGCCCGGCTGGCGCCAGGATGCCGCCGTCGGATGGCACGGTGTACGGCCCTTCGAAGGCCGGCGCCTGCCAGTAGCGCTGGCTGCGGTCCTCCATGATCCCCGCTGTCAGGTAGTAGTGGCCGTCCACGGTGAAGACCTGCGGGCACTCCAGGTCCCAGTAGCGGCGCGGGGCGAACAGGGGAGGGCGGACTTCCCAATTCACGAGGTCCGGTGAGGCGATCAAGGCGGCGCAGCCCCGCCGCAGGTACGGCCCATCTGACTCGCGGCCGCAGACGACCGCGTAGAACGTGTCGCCCACGCGGATGGGCTTGGGATCCCGCCAGGAGACCCGGCCGCCCGGTGCCGGGACGGCCTCGTACCAACGTGGGTCCGCCTCCGCGACCGGGTTGCCCGGGTGTTTCGTCCAGCGAATCAGATCGCCCGAGGTGGCCACGGCGACACGCTGGATCCGTCCTGCTTCCGCCCGCCCCAGCGCCGTGTACACCATGTAATACGTGCCACCGTGCTCGGTCACGCTCATGGTGTAGATCATGTCATCGTCCGGGCCCTCGCCGGGATCGCTGGTTCGGATGGCGGCGGGGAGCGCGCGCCAGGCCAGACCGTCATCCGAGACCACGTGCTGCACCACGTCGTGGTTGGGCAACGTGAGGTGGAAGAGGTGGATCTGTTCGCCGTTGGCGAACACCTCCACGTCCCCAAGCTCGGGGCCGATTCCAGCGGGCGGCGTATACATCGCGGTTAGCCTTTCACGCCCGTGCGCGCGATCCCCTCGATCACGTAGCGCTGGGCGAAGACGAAGATGAGGAGCACCGGCAGCATGGAGATCACCACGCCGGCCAGCACCACCGAGAGACTGCCGGTGCCCAGGTAGCCCTGGAGGGTGACCAGCCCCAGCGGGAGGGTGAAATTTGGTTGGCTGCTCAGGAAGATCAGCGGCCGGAAGAACTCGTTCCAGAACGTGTTGAAGGAGAGGATGGCCAGAACTGCCATGGGACCGGTGCACAGCGGCACAAACACCCGGCTGAAGATGTGCCACTGGCCGGCCCCATCGATCTTGGCCGCGTCCACCAGGTCCTGGGGGATCTGCATGAAGACCTGGCGCATGAAGAACACGCCAAAGGCGCTGACCCAGGCGGGCAGGATGAGCGACCACAGGGTGTCGGCCAGGCCGAACCATTTGATCAGCAGGAAGACCGGGATGATGGTCGCCTGCCCAGGCACCATGAGCGAGGCCATGAGCAGGAAGAACAGCATGTTCTTGCCAGGAAAGCGCAGCCGCGCGAACGCATAGCCGGCCAGCGACGCGGTGATGAGCTGGCCCACGACGATGGCGACGGTCACCTTGACGCTGTTGGACAGGATCTCCGCGAATGGCACGCTCTCGAAGACCTGCAGGTAGTTGCGGTAGGCGAAATCGGTGGGCAGCCAGCGGGGCGGCAGGCTGAACGATTGGGCCGGCGTGCGCAGTGAGGTGGAGAAGGTCCAGATGATAGGCGCCAGCCAGAGCAGTGCCAGCAGCACCAGGCCGGCTCCCAGGACCAGCCGGACCGCCCGGTCGATTCGCCTGGTCAGCTCGTACGTGGCGCGGTCCGACTTGGCCCGCGCGATCGCGTGGCCGGCGGAGAGCTCACTCATAGTGAACCCAGCGCTTTGAGAGCCAGAACTGGAGCACCGTCAGCGCCATGATCAACAGGAAGAGCAGCGAGGCAATCGCCGCGCCGTACCCGATGGCAAGGTTCTGGAAGGCGCTCTCGTAGATGATCATCACCACGGTGCGCGACGAGTCGCCGGGGCCGCCGCGGGTCATGACGAAGGGTTGCTCGAACACCTGGAGCGCGCCGATGACGCCGATGACCGTGACGAACAGCATGGTCGGGCTCAGCAGGGGGATGGTGACCCGCCAGAACTTGGACCACGGCCCGGCGCCATCGATCTCCGCCGCCTCGTACATCTCCCGCGAGATGTTCTGGACGCCGGCCACGAAGATGATGAAGTTGAAGCCCAGGGTGCGCCAGGTGGCCGCGAAGATGACCGCCACCAGCGACCAGCTACCTGAGGTGAGCCAGGGCACCCGCTCGAACCCCATGAGCGCCAGGTAGTAGTTGATGACGCCGAACTCCTTCTGGAACAGGTAGCTGAGGATCACCGCCACGGCCGCGCCAGACAGCGTGAGTGGCAGGAAGAAGGCGGTGCGCAGGAAGTACGTGAGCGGTCGCGAGCGGACGCTCTGCACCGCCACGGCCAGAACCACCGCCAGCGAGACCTCCAGACCAACGGCTCCCAGCACGAACAGCAGCGTGTTGCGGAACGCGGTCAGGAGCCGGCTGTCCTGCGTGAGGTTCACGAAGTTTTGCGCGCCGACGAAGACAGGGGTCTTCTGGGCCAGCAAGTCCCAGTCGTACAGGCTGAGGCCGAGCGAGGCGATGACCGGCCCGAGGATGAACAGCAGGAAACCCGCGTAGGTGGGCAGGATGAACAGATAGCCGGTGAGCGCCTCCCGGCGGGCCATGCCCTGGAGGCCCTGCTGGCTGAGCCAGCCGAACCGCGCGGACGGGCCGGTGATCGCCCGGGGGCGGACGGCAGGTGTGGTCATATCATCGGTCCGAGATGCGGCACCTGGGGGCCGGCGCGGTCCCCAGGTGCCTCCTGGTCCCGGCCTACTGCTTGGGTCGCGCCGCGAGCAGCTTGGTCAGCTCGGCGTGCAGGTCGTCCAGGGCCGCCTTGGGGGTCTTCTCGCCGGTGATGGCCAGGTCCACGTACTTGGTCAGCAGGGCGGCGAGCTGGTTGGACTCCGGCGGCGCGGGGATGGGGCCCGTGTCCGGGTACTTGTCCAGCGTGTCGTAGAAGATCTTCCAGTTCTTGATGCCGCCCATGCGGTCCTCAGTCATGAGGGAGCGGCGCGGCGAAGTGGTGGTGGTTGGCGTGCCCATGAAGCTGGCGATGGCCTCTTTGCTGACCCAGTACTTCATGAAGCTCCAGAGCTCGTCACGGGCAGGGGAGGCCTTGAGCCCCATAAGCCCACCGGTGCCAAACTGGTGGCGCTGGTTCTTCCACTTAGGGAAGAGTCGCACGTCGAAGCTGCCTTCCTTCATGCCGGCGTTCTTCAGACCGGATGCCCAGAAGGCCCCCGCGGGTGACATGGCCACTTTGCCGCTGACGAAGTTGGCCTGCTGGGCGGCGCCGCCGCCGGACGCCGGGTCCAGCGCGGCCTTCTCCTTGGTGAGGTCCACCAGGAACTGGAGCGCCTCAACGTTCTTGGGGTCGTTGGCCTTGGAGGCGTTCCAGCGCCAGCCGCCCCCGCGTCCCTTGGCGGCCGGGTCGTTGGCGTAGAACGTGGACCACAGCCACTCACCGCCGGGCGCCCGCTCCTCGGTGAGGAGGTTGGAGTCGTTGACGAAAATCCACGGCACGTAGCCGCCCCAGTGCCGGTTGGTCCAGGCGTAGCCGAACGTCTCTGGCTGGCCGGTGCCGTCCTTCTTGGCCGAGATCTTGCGGGCGATCTCGCGGAACTCCTCGTAGGTCCAGTTGTCGCTGGGCGGCTGGACGCCCGCCTTGGCGAAGGCATCCAGGTTGATGAACATGTTGGCGGCGTTGAAGTTGGCCGGCAGCTCGTAGAGGCTGCCCTCGTACATCATCGCCTCGATCAGCGTGGGCGAGACATCCGAGAAGTACTCCTGCATGGCGGCCTTGTCCGCCTTCAGGTAGTCGTCCAGCTTGATGGCCAGGTCCTTGCCGGCGAAGAGCTGGGTGCCCTCGGTGGCAACGTTGACCAGATCGGTGGGCTTGCCGCTGGCCATCTCCGTCAGGAGCTTGACGAAGAACTGGTCATGGTCCGGCGCCTGGATGGGGGTGAACTCCACGGTGACGCCGGGGTTCTTGTCCGCGAATGCCTTGGCGAAGCCGGTCAACTCCTGGGCTCGCTGCTGAGTGGCGTTGACCGCGGCGCGGAGCGTGATCGGCCCCTTGGGCTTGGCCGCGGGAGCAGCCGGGGCTGCCGCGGCGGGCGCCGAGGTGGGGGCGGGCGCGGCGGGTGCCGCGGCAGCCGGCTTCTCAGCGGGCTTCTCAGGAGCCTTCTCGGCGGCCTTCGGAGCGGCGGGCGCGGCCGGCTGACCTCCGCAGGCGGCGAGCACGGTGGCTCCCGACGCCGCGAGGCCTGCCGCCAGGAATCGGCGGCGCGAGAAGCTGAATCGTCGTTGCATCTAGCACTTCCTCCTCTGCGAGTTCAGGGCGAAGTATTCGCGACGCCAACGTCGCGTGTTGAGGGCAGCGTACCGGGCTTTCTCAGCCGTGTCAATCGGCCGCACAGTTCGTCATGACGTTTGCCTGAGGACGGTGAGGCTGAGGCAGGAGGTTCTCGTGGAGGATCGCAGTGCTTTCGCCTCGTTGCGAGCGACTCATCTGGAAACTCGCGAAACCGTGTGCTAGATTAGTGCCCGGTTGTGTCCGGGGCGCTTGGGGCGGTAGGTGCCACCAGTTACGTGGGAGTCTGGTGCCGATGCTGTTGCGAAGCGGATGGGCGAGTCGATCGGGTCGGAAGCTCACGCGGCGAATCAGCAGGCTCGTTCTGCTCCTCGTGCTGCTGGGACAGCCGTTGCTTCCCCCGGCCGGTCTGGCGCAGGCTCAGGCGCGCGACGACGTGGAGAATCGGCCAGTAGCTCCGGGCTCCGGAGCGTTCACGACGCAGTCAGTCGTGCGGTCGTTCGCGTCGCGCTTCACCGCCAACACCAATGGCGACATCGTGTTTGTGGCGAACACCGTGATGAGCTGCCCGACAAGCAACGCGAACTGTGCCAGCGCCCGCAACGGCATCGCGGGCAATGTGAACGACCTGAACAACAACAACTACACGATGGCGTACGTCGACGTGGACAGCGACGGCAGCACCTTCAACTCGAGCAGCGCGAACCTGGCGTTGCCCGCGGGCGCGACGATTCTGTTCGCGGGCCTGTACTGGGGCGGCGACTCGACCAATGGTAGCGGTGGTGCGCCACCGCCAAACGCTGCCCAGCGTAATACCGTTCGGCTGGCCACGCCAACGTCCGGCGGCGCCTACACGACGGTTACGGCGACGACGCTGGACTTCGTGACCGGCAACGGCAACGATTACCAGGGCTTCGCGGACGTCACGTCCACCGTCCGCGCGGCCGGGGCGGGCACCTACACGGTGGCCAACATCCAGACGGGAACCGGTGTCAACCAGCAGGGCGGCTGGGCGCTGGTCATCGCGTACGGCGATCCATCCCAGCCTACGCGGAACCTCACCGTGTTCGACGGCTTCGCCTTCGTGGACAACAACACACCGCGGGTATCGATTCCGGTGAGCGGCTTCCTCACCCCGCCCAGCGGCCCAGTCAACTCAAAGATCGGGGTGATCGCGTACGAGGGCGACCGCGGGTTCAACGGGGACTCGCTGTCTCTAGATTCAACGGTGCTCACCGATACGGTGCATCCGGCGGACAACTTCTTCACCAGCGTGATCGCCAACAGCGGCGGCGCGGTGACGACGCGGAACCCGAATCACCTGAACAACTTTGGGTATGACGCGAGCATCGTGAACCTCAATGGCGTGCTGGCGAATGGGGCGACCGGCGCGACACTGCGCCTGACCACCGGCGGCGAGTCTTACTACCCGGGCGTCGTCACCTTCGTCAGCGATCTGTTTGCGCCCAAGTTCCAGGTCCAAAAGACGCTGGCAGACGTGAACGGCGGGCAGATCCAGCCGGCCGACTTGCTGGAATACACCATTGTCCTGACCAACACGGGCCTGGACTCCGCGTCCCAGGTGGTGATCCAGGACCCGATCCCGACGAACACCACGTATGAGCCGGGAACGCTGCAGATCGGCGGGGTGGGGCGGACCGACGCCACCGGCGACGACACGGCGTTCTTCGACTCGGGCAACAATCGGGTGACCTTCAACGTGGGGACCGGGGCCACGTCTAGCAGCGGCGGGACGCTGGCGGTGAGCGCGAGCGTGACCGTGAAGTTCCGTGTTCGGGTGAACGTGGGGACGCCGGACGGACAGACAATCGTGAACACGGCCACGGCGGGCGGCACGGCGTTGACGCTGGCGCAACCGGTGAGCGGCGCGGTGACCACGCCAAGCGGCCCGGTCTCTGACAAGGCAGACCTGCAGGTGACCAAGACGGATAACGCTGCGTCCGCCGCGCCCGGCGGCCAGGTGACCTACACCATCACGGCCCGCAACAACGGGCCCAGCGCCGCCAACAACGCCACGGTGGCAGACACGTTCCCCGCTGAGCTCACGGGTGTGACCTGGAGCTGTGCGCCGTCGGCCGGTGCATCCTGCGGCACGCTGAACGGCTCCGGCAACATCAACACCACCGTGAGCCTGCCGGTCAACGGAACGGCCACGTTCACGGCGACCGGCACGGTCTCGCCCTCGTTCACCGGGCAGCTCAAGAACTCTGTGGGGATCACCCCGCCCGCCGGTGTGACGGATCCGAACCCGGCCAACAACCAGGCTACCGACGACGACACGATCCAGCCGGTAGCGGACCTGTCCGTGACCAAGGTCCTGAACGGCACGGCCGTGCCCGGGCAGCCGGTGAGCTACACGATCACGGCCAGGAACAATGGTCCAAGCAGCGTGACGGGCGCCCGCGTGACGGACAGTCTGCCCGCCCAGTTGAGCGGCGCTACGTGGACCTGCACGGCAGCGGGCGGCGGCGCGTGCGCCACACCCAACGGGACGGGCTCCATCGACGCGCTGGTGAATCTCCCGAACGGGGCCACTGCCACCTTCAACCTCACGGCGAATCTCGCCGCCACGGCCACGGGATCATTGGCGAATACCGCCAGCATCGCCGCGCCGGCCGGCACCGCCGACCCTACGGCAGCCAACAACAGCGCCACCGCCTCGCAGGCGGTCACGCCGCAGGCGGACCTCTCTGTCACCAAGGTGGACAACGCCGCTACCGCCCAGCCTGGCGGCCAGGTGACCTACACCATCACGGCCACCAACGCGGGGCCCAGCGCGGTCTCCGGCGCCAGCGTGACCGATCCATTCCCGGCCCAGCTTCTGAACGTGAGCTGGACGTGCTCGGCCAGCGCCGGTTCGGCCTGCGGCGTGGCTAGCGGCTCCGGCGCCATCAACACCACGGCAAATCTGGCTGTCGGCGGAACCGCCACGTTCACGGCGACTGGAACCTTGAGTGGCACGGCCTCTGGCAACCTGGCCAACACCGCCAGCATTGCGCCGCCCGCCGGCGTGACGGATCCGAACCCGGCCAACAACGGCGCCACCGCGACCAGTCCGGTGGCGCAGGTGCCGCGGATCGGCGCGGCCAAGGACGTGGGCGCGATCGTGGACAACGGCGATGGCACGTTTACGGTGCCCTTCACCATCACGGTGCGAAACTACGGCAACTCCGCGCTCAGCAACGTGCAGGTGACGGAGGATCTGGCGGCCGCGTTTAGCGGCGCGGTGAGCGTGCAGCTTTCCGGCGCACCTAGCGCCACGGGCGGCCTGGTGGTGAATCCCGCGTTCGATGGCAAGGCCGTCACGAGTCTGCTGGCGGCTGGCCAGACGCTGGCCGTGGGGGCCAGCGGGACCATCTCGCTCCAGACCAGAGTCCAGCCCGGCGCCAAGCTGGGACCGTACAGCAACCAGGTGACGGCCAACGGAACCTCGCCAAACGGCACCCAGACCACGGATGTCTCGGACGATGGGACCAATCCGGATCCGGACAACGATGCCCAGCCGAACGAGCCGGGGGAGAACGACGCGACGCTGGTGGTCTTTGCGCCGTCCGCCGACCTCTCGATCACCAAGACGGTAGACGTGGGCTCGCCGGCCATCGGCGGCCAGGTGCGCTACACCCTGGCGGTGCGCAACGACGGTCCGTCTGGCGCCACCGGCGTGGTGGTGACGGATCCTCTGGCACCCGGCATCGCGCTTGTCTCGGCTACGCCCGGCCAGGGCGCCTGCGCGGTCCAGGGGACCGGATTCCGCTGCGACCTGGGGGCGCTGGCACGGGGCGCGACCACGACGATCACGGTGGTGGTGAACGTGCAGCAGACGGGTACGCTGGCGAACACGGCCACCGCAAGCGCGGCCGAGCCGGACCCAGACCCCACCAACAACGGCGCCACGGCCGGCGTCGTGGTGCAGCCGCGGGCGGACCTGGCGCTCACCAAGGCGGATTCGCCGGATCCCGTGAACGTGGGCCAGCAGGTGACGTCCACGCTGACCGTCACCAACAACGGACCATCCCCGGCGACGGGCGTGGTGCTGCGGGACACGCTGCCAACCGGGCTGACGTTCGTCTCGATCAGCCCGAGCGCCGGGTGTACGGGCGCCCAGACGGTGCAGTGCCCGGTGGGCACCCTGGCGCCCGGTGCGAGCGCGGTGTACACGCTGGTGGCCACGGCCAATAGCTCAGGCACGCTGACCAACCTGGCGACGGTGACGGGCAACGAGGTTGACCCGACGCCGGATAACAACGGAGCATCGCAGAGCACGAACGCCCAGGCCCAGGCCGATATCGACGTGCAGAAGACGGGCGCCCCCGCCACGCTGGTAGTGGGCGGCAACGTCACCTACACCGTCCTGGTACGGAACAACGGACCGTCGCCGGCTTCTGGCGTGGTGCTGACGGACCCGGTGCCGCCGGGCGCGGAGCTTGTCTCCGCCACCAGCACCCAGGGTCAGTGCAGCGGTTCCGGTACGGTCGTGTGCGACGTGGGCACGCTGGCCTCTGGCGCCACTGCCACGGCCACGCTGGTGATGCGGACGACGGACGCGGGCGTCCTGGTGAACGGCGCCTCGGCAACCGCCAGCGAGCCGGATCCCACGCCCGGCAACAACGCCGCCGTGGCGGAGACCACCGTGACGGCCCAGGCGGACCTCAGCCTCACCAAGAGCGCCAGCCCGCTGACGCTGGACGTGGGCGGCAAGACCACCTTCACCCTGACGGTCGCGAACGCCGGGCCGTCCCCGGCCACCAACGTGGTGGTGAGTGACACGCTGCCGGCCGGCCTGACGCTGGTGTCCACGCAGCCGAGCCAGGGATCGCCCTGTACCGGCACAACGTCCATCACCTGCGCGCTGGGGACCATCGCGAGCGGCGGCAACGCCACGGTGACCATCGTTGCCTCGGGCGCTGCCGCCGGCGATCAGGCCAACTCGGCGACGGTGGTCGGCGACGAGCCGGATCCGAATCCGGCGAACAACGCTGCTGGGGCGCTGGTGAGTGTGGCGCCGCTGGCCGATCTAGGTATCACCAAGACGGCCTCGCCGGACCCGGTGCTGGTGGGCCAGAACGTGACCTACACGATCATCGTGAGCAACGCCGGACCGTCCACTGCCACGAACGTCCAGGCTCTGGATCTGCTGCCGAGCAACTCCAACTTCTCCTCCGTGACTCCCAGCCAGGGCACCTGTACTAGCGGGGCGCAGGTCTCGTGCGCTCTAGGTACGCTGGCGGGCGGCGCGAGCGCGACGATCAGCCTGGTGGCCACGGCCACCGCAGCCGGCGCGATGACCAACGTGGCCAGCGTGTCAGGTTCGGAGCGTGACCCGAGCCCCGGCAACAACGGCGTGACCCAGACGGCCACGGCGCGATCCGTGGCGGACCTCGAGATTACGAAGACCGGGCCGGACCAGGTCGCGGTAAGCGGGCCGATCGCGTACGTGCTGACAGCGCGCAACAACGGCCCGCTCGCGGCGACGAACGTGGTGATCGTGGATACGATCCCCGCCGGGACCGCGTTCGTCTCCTCGTCGCCGAGCGCCGGCGGGGTGTGCGCGGGCACGACCACCGTGGTCTGCGTGTTCCCCACCCTGACCGTAAACGCCACCGCCACGGTGACGATCAACGTGACCGCGCCGGCAACGCCGGGCGTGGTGGTGAATAGCGCCACCGTTAGTGCGTCCGAGGAGGACCCGGATCCCAGCAACAACGGTGCCAGCACCGGGACCACGGGCGGCACGACGACGACGCCGCTGGCCGACCTCTCCATCTCCAAGCTGGTGCCGCAGCCCAACGTCACCGTGGGCGACCAGGTGACCTTCAACCTGGTGGTCTCCAACGCCGGGCCGTCACCGGCGACGAACGTGACGATTGTGGACCGGCTGCCGGTCGGGCTCACGCTCGTCTCCGCCACGCCCGACCCGAGCAGCGGAATCTGCTCTGGAACCACTACGGTGACCTGCACCTTCGCCAGCCTGGCGGTGGGCGACAGCGCGGGGGTGGTCCTGGTGGCCACGGCCACGTTGGCCGGCACGCAGGTGAACGCGGCATCAGTCTCCGGGGCGGAGAGCGATCCGAACAACGACAACAACGGAGCCACCGCCGGCGCGCAGATCAGGGCCGCACCAACGGCCGACCTGGTGCTGACGAAGACCCCCAGCGCGGAGATCGTGCCGCTGGGCGGCGCCGTGAGCTACACGCTGCTGGTGCGCAACGATGGCTCCGAGACGGCCACCAATGTGGTGGTGCGCGACCAGATTCCGGCCGGCCTGAGCTTCGTCGGTGCCACGCCCACGGGCGGCGGCGGGGGCTCGTGCGCCTTCGCGTCGGGCATCGTGACCTGCACCTTCCCAAGCCTCGCATCGGCGGGCACGCTGGCCGTGGTGGTCGATACCACGGCGACCGCGGCAGGGACGATCGCTAACAGCGCCACGGTGGGCGCCGCGGAGCAGGATCCGAACAACTCCAACAATGGCGCGTCCGCGGGCATCACCGTGACGAGCTCCGCTGATCTACGTATCAGCAAGACGAAGACCAGCCCGCCGGATCCGCTGGCCGTGGGCCAGACCGTGACGTATTCACTGGTGGTGACGAACGATGGGCCGGCCCCAGCCACCAATGTGCTGGTGACGGACCCGCTGCCGGCCAACTTCCGTCTCACGTCTGCCACGCCGACGGGCGGCGGGACCTGCACGGGCACGACGGTGGTGCGCTGCAGCTTTGCCAGCCTGAGCAACGGCGCCAGCGTGACGATCACTATCGTCGGGACGATCGTGTCCGGCGGCACGCTGGTGAACGTGGCCACGGTGTCGGCCACGGAGCAGGATCCGGACGCGGCGGACAACACCAGCACGGCCGCTTCAAACGTTCCCGCCCAGGCGGACGTCTCGCTGACCAAGACGGCCAGCGCGGCGACCGTGACGGTGGGCCAGAACGTGACCTTCACCCTGACCGCGCAGAACGCGGGGCCGGCGCCGGCCACCAACGTGACGGTGACGGACGCGTTGCCGCCGGGAGCGACGCTGGTGTCTGCCACGCCGAGCGCGGGTGGCACCTGCAGCGGGTCCAGCACGGTGAGCTGCGTGTTCCCGACGATCGCGTCTGGCGGCAGCGCCACGGTGACCCTGGTGGTGACCGCGACGACCGCCGGGACGCTAGCGAACGCGGCTGGCGTGAGCGCCGCGGAGACGGATCCGAATCCGAACAACAACGGCGCGACGGCCGGCGTGACCGTGGACGGCGCGGCCGATCTGGCCATCACCAAGACCACGCCCGCGGCCACCCGTGGCCTGGGCGAGCAGATCACCTACACGCTGACGGCGCGCAACAACGGTCCATCCGCGGCGACCGGCGTGGTGGTGAATGACGAGCTGCCACCTGGTGTGACGCTGGTCAGCGCTACGCCCACGCAGGGGACGTGCGCGGGCGCTCCCTCCGTGACCTGCTCGCTGGGGACGCTGGCGAACGGCGCCAGCGTGACCATCACCATCGTGGCGCGGCTGGACGCCGTGGGCACGGTGGTGAACACGGCGCGCATCGGCGGGCGGGAGCCCGATCCCACGAATACCAACAACGGCGCCAGCGTTGGCGCCACGGTGGTGGGCGTGACGCCCCAGAGCGGGGCGGACCTCTCCATCGCCAAGACGGCCAGCCCGGCCAGCGTGTCGCTGAACGACGCGGTCACGTTCACCCTGACGGTCAACAACGGCGGGCCCGGCCAGGCCACCGGCGTGATCGTGACGGATCCGCTGCCCAGCGGACTCACGCTGATCTCGGCCACGCCGAGCCAGGGAAGCTGCACGCCCGGCCAGACGGTGACGTGTGCCATCGGCACACTTGCCGCTGGGGCGAATGCCACCGTCACCATCCAGGCGCGGGCCACGGCCAACGGGACGCTCATCAACACGGCCACCGTCCGCGGCAACGAGGGCGACCTCAACAGCGGCAACAACGGCGCCACCACGGGCGTCACCGTGGGCACCATCATCGCCAGTCCAGCAGACCTGGTGGTGACGAAGACCGGCCCGGCCCAGGCAACGCTTGGTGACACCATCATCTTCCGGATCACGGTGGCGAACCAGGGCCCGGGCGTGGCCACGGGCGTGCGGGTGACCGATCCGCTGCCGGCCGGGCTGACACTGGTGGCCGCCACGCCCAGCCAGGGCACGTGCGTCGTTGGGCCACCGCTGAGCTGCACGCTCAACCAGATCCTGGCCGGCGCCCAGGCCACGGTGGACGTGCAGGCGCTGGTGACGGCGCTGGGTCCGCTAGACAACGTGGCCACGGCCACGGCGGACCAGAGCGATCCGAACGCCAGCAACAACGCTGGCCTGGCCCGGGTGCAGGTTGCCGCCGTGGTGGTGGCCCCGGCAAACACCGACAACGATCAGAACCGTGACAAGCGGAAGCGCGAGACTGAGACGGAGAAGCACCAGCGCGAGCATTCCAACGCCAGCGGGCTGGACGACTACCGGACGGAGGGGAACGTGGTGGGCGTGAGCTGCGAGGACACCCGGGTGGACCTGCTGCCGGAGGTTCCTCCGGAGGCAGTGAACGCCAAGGCACCGTTCGCGATCATCGCGACGCGCGACGGCTTCCAGACGGTGCGGCTACGCAAGGAGGCCCGCAACGCCTGTACGTCGATCAGGCTGGGCGACTACCTGGAGGCGGACGGCGAGAAGCAGACGGAGCAGTTGTTCGACGCGGACGACGTAGAGCTGAAGCGGCCGGGCCAGTAGGCCCGGGCGGTGGGGGCGTGTGTTATTTGAGTGTGCCGGTGGCGTGACAAAAGTGGTGTAGAGTAGGAGGCTGGCGCGGTAGTGGTGCGCTTCAGCGTGTGGCCCTTCCGGGCGCTACTGTCCCGAAGCGGCCGTTCCCCGTTTCCAGCCTCCCCTCATCAAACCGTGCATGCGATTCTCCCGCACACGGCTTTCCGAGGCCGTTCACCGCGCCGCTCCCGGCGTTGCCGTCGTCCATCTCACGGTCCCACTCAGTTGGTACACCCCAAGCGCTCGGAAGAACTCCACCGTGTGGACCCCCCACCGGCGCCCGGCCCGTCCCGTCTTCTTGCTCAGAAACAACCCCAGTCGCTCGCGCACGTAGCCGTCGATCTGCGCAAACTGCCGGCTGGCGTTGACCACCCGAAAGTAGGCTCCCCACCCGCGCAGCACCGCATTCAGCTCCGCCACGATCGGCTGCACCGGTTCTGGCAATCGATGCCTCGGCGCCGTGATCGTTCTGACCCGATCCCGGATCCGCTGCATCGCTCGACGGCCCGGCCACCCATGCAAGTACCGCCTCCCTCGCCACCGCCAGGATTCCACCTTCCGACAGTGGAATCCCAGAAAGTCGAAGCCCTGCCTCCCATCCCGCACGTCGACCACACCGGTCTTCTCAGGATGGAGATGGAGTCCCAGACGGGTAAGGATCACTCCCACTCCCCTCAGCGCCTCGCGAGCATCTTCTTCCGTACGGCACACGATGACGAAGTCGTCGCAGTAGCTGATCAGTTGGCCAAGCTGGCCGCAGCGATCCTCCCAGAGCCGATCCAGCTCGTGGAGCATCACATTCGCCAACAACGGCGAGATCACCGAACCCTGGGAGACGCCCTGGTCCGTGGGGAGTAGCTCCCCCTCTTCCAGCACCCCCGCCTCCAGCCACTGCCGTAGCAGCTTCAGCAGCCGCCGGTCGCTCACGCGCTTCGCCACCAAGGCCAGCAGCTTCGCCTGGTCGATTCGGTCGTAGAACGTTTCGATGTCGGCTTCCACGACCCAGCCCCCTCCACGGTTGACGCCCCGGCGCACCTGCTCCACCGCCTGGTGGGCACTCCGCTTCGGCCGAAACCCGTACGAGCTGTCTCGAAAGTCGGCCTCGAAGATCGGTTCCACCACAGCCTTCGCTGCCGCCTGGACCACCCGATCCCGTACCGATGGTATCCCCAATGGTCGCTGCTTCCCGTCTGCTTTCGGGATCAGCACCCGCCGCACCGGTCGCGGCCGATACCGTCCCTCCCTCAGTTCGCTCGCCAACTCCACCAGAAATCCCTCGACCCCACTCCGCTCGATGTCCTTGATGCTCTGCCCATCCACGCCGGCCGCCCCAGCGTTCGCACGCACCTCCTGCCACGCCCGCTCCAAGATGTCCTTCCGGTACACCTTGTCGTACAGCGCGTGGAACCGCCGCTCTGGACTCGCCTTCGCGGCCCGATACAGTGCCCGCCGGAGTCGTCGCGCAGCGTCGATGGTGTCGTTCGCCTTCGCGGCATTCACCAGCGCTTACCTCCTCCAGGCACTCCGACCAAGTACGGCCCCTTCCCTCCGCCGTGGTTGTGTTGTCCACGACCTCTCCAGTACTATGGGCCGCTCCGACTCCCGCTCCGCTCTTACCCGTTTCGTGGGGATGCCACTTATCGGGCTCGTCGCTCCCGGGCCACCGTCTGGGCTGGCGCCCCAGCGGTCTCACGCCCCGGGCGGAGACGGGTCTCTCCTGTTCTCACGACCGCTGTGCCACCGTTCCGCGCCCCATACGCCGCGGGGTTCTTCGGGGCTGCATCTCCAAGCGCTTCACCCCTTCCATGGCCTTCGCCCAGCAGTTCCAGGCTCGGCTCCCCGTTTTCCCCTTTCGGGCTACGTTCTCGACGCGGCAGGCTTCGCTTCATGCTACGGACCGGTGGCTTGCACCCTCCCATGGAGGGCTTGACCCCGCGCTTCGACGCCCAGATCTCTCCTGGCGCCGGCGGGCTGCTACAAAGGTGGCTTGGTCCCTCCTCCGGCCGGACTCCCACCGGCTAGTCGTCGTGAACTTTCAGGACGCACAACTACTCACGTACCCACGTCCGGGCGGCGTCACAGACATGACACGAACTTGACGGAAGTGCACCGCTCGACGGCTTGATTCGCTACCCTGGCGGCATGGATGATCGTGCCGCACTGCTCGCGCTCCCCAAAGAACAGCTCGTCGACATCATCCTCGCCCAGCGCGAGACTATCGCCAGGCTCGAGGCGCTTGTAGTCCAGCTCACGGTTCGGGGTGCCGAGCTCGAGGCCAAGATCGACGAGCTCACCAAACCGCCCGTCACGCCCGGTAACTCCAACCTGCCACCGTTCTCTGAGGGCTCCACTGGAGCCCGCTCCCGCCCTTCAAGCCGAACCGGGCCGAGCGCCGCGCCCGCAAGCATGGACCCAAGCGTGGTCACCAGGGCCACTCGCGCCTGCGCCAACCGCCAGACCTGGTGGTCCAGTGCCATGTGGCGGCGTGTCGCGGTTGCGGTCACGCACTCGATGCCACGGGCCAGCGGCGGGTGCGTCGCAGCCAGGTGATCGACGTGGTGCCGGCCCGCGCGGTGGTCGTGGAGTCCTGGGCCTACCAGGCCCGCTGCACCGAGTGTGGCCTGGTCACGGTAGCGGAGCATCCCGCGGGTCTGGAGTCGACGCGGACGTTCGGTCCGGAGCTTGAAACGGCGATTGCCTATCTGCACGAGCGCCACCATGTCTCGTTCGAGCGGCTGGTCGAGCTGTGCAAGGATCTGTTCGGGGTGCAGCTCAGCGAGGGCGCGGTCGCCAAGGTGTTGCAACGGCTTGGCGAGCGAGGTGAGACCCGCTACGAGGAGATCAAGGAGTTGGTGCGGGCGAGTCCGGTGATCGGTTCCGACGAGACGGGAGCCCGGGGTGGGCGGTCGGAACCGCTGGCACTGGACCTTTCAATCCAAAACGGCCAGCTACCACGTCATCGCGCGGACGCGGAGCGGATCGGTGATCGATGATTTCCTGGACGGTGCGGTCCCCGATGTCTACAGGCTCCACTGGAGCCTGGCTGCGCGGCAATCAGATGCGTACGCACCGCAGCTACGAGCACCGGCCAAGGCCGGGCAGTTGTGTCTGGCGCATCAGTTGCGGGAACTGACCCGAGCCGCGGAGCTTGAGCCGGACGCGGCGTGGTGGGCGACCGAGCTGCGGCACGTGTTCGGGCGCGGGATGCGGCTGCACGCCGAGCGCGCGCAGATCAGCGCGGAGAGCTTCCAACGACGGAAGGTCCGGATCATCAACGCCGCGGAGCGCTTGATCAAAGGGCCACCGTTGGGTAAGGGCATGGCCCGGCGGCTGCAGCAACGCTACCAGCGGCTATGGTCCGAGTTGGGTTCTCCCGCACCTTCTGTGAAGGACGGATGTTCCGATTCTGCCCCTTCGGAGTGGGGCATGGTGTGTGGAGCGGCGGTGACTCATCCCGCGCTGTTTTTGGGTGTTGTGGGCCGGGTAGGTTAGCCGGCGAGGACGCGGCGGCGGAGCAGGTCGAGCTTCGCTCGGCCATAGCCCTGCCGCTTGATGAGTTTCAGCCGATGCACATGGCCTTCGGCCAGGCCGGTCGACCAGGGGAGCGTGAGCGCGGCGGTCACGGCCGCCCAGTCCGTCCGCAGCCCGTTCGCGAACGCCACAAACGGCGTCAGACCGCTGCTGTGCGCTTCCTGCACCCACGACTCCAATGCGCTCACGTCTCGTTGCGCGATGATCGTGCCGAAGCTGATCTTGAGCTGGTAACCACGGGCAAGCTCCGGTACCTCCGCCAGCGCCCGTTCGAGCGTCTGCCGATCGGTCTCCGACAGCGATTCGCGGGGCCGTCGGCACAACGAGCGCACACTCACCGATCGGCGTTTCGCTCCCGAGCGTGCGGAGCGAGGTGGTCGCCAGGGGAACAGTGACTGTTCCAGCAACGAATAGCTACCCTGGTACCCCTGGGCGGTGATCTCGCGACAGAGCTGCTGGACCTGTCGGACATTCTGGCAGCCCGGCTTGCCAGCGGTCCTGCAGGTAGCTCACGAACGGTTGCAGCGTGGGTGATTGCAGCCCGCCCGGGCGCGGCCGTGGCGCTGGCGCTGGCGGAAGCGGCGCGGCCAGCAAGTTGCGGACGGTTTGACGGTTCATCCCCAGGGCTCGGGCGATGTGCTGGATGCTCTGGCCCGCGGCGCCGCGGCGGTGCACCTCTTCCCAGCGGGCGCTCCGACGGGCCTGGCGCTCCAGTTGCCGCTGCGCCGCTTTGCTTGCCGTCTTACTTGATGGGTAGGCCGCCGGGCTCGGGACCGCGGGCTCAACGGCGCGGGTGGGTCCGGTGACGCGGTGTACTCCACGCGGCGACGGTGGCTCCGCAACACTTCGTCGAACGCCCCGGTCGCGTTCATGAGCAGGTGGAAGCGATCGGCCACCTGGATCGCCTCGGGTGCCCCGGCGGGCGCCTTCAGCGTACGCCCCGGAGCGGTCGCTGGCGATGACCTCGACCCCGGGATGCTCGCGTAACCACTTCGCCAGCGTGTCCGCCAAACGGTCAGCCAACAGGTCGACCGGGTGGTGGGTTTCCAGATCGATCAGAATCGTCCCGTAGTGATGACCGCGCCGAAACGCGAAATCGTCGACGCCCAACACCCGCGGGGTGGGGCAGACACGCGGCTCGCGCTTGAGGCTGCGCAACAGGGTATCCGCGCTGACCGGCAAGCCGACCGTCGCGGCCAGCCGCGCCCCGGCCTCTCCGCCCAGCATCGCGGCCAACTCGACCAGGGTCTGGGTGGCGCCCACGGTGCGGCGGGCGTGTTGCGCAACCAGGCCGTCGAAGCGTTCGGCGAACGTCTTGCGCGCGCACGCCACGGCCTCACAGCGGAAGCGGCGCGCGGTCAAGAGCAACTGGACGGACCGGCCGCGCCAGGGCAGATCGACCGGCCGACGCTGATAGCGGCCGTGCACGCGAGCACTCACGGTTCCGCAACTCGGGCAATTCGCCGTGGAGGCGCTGCCTTCGGCGTCGAGCAGCACCTGCTCGTCGACCAGGCGGATACACCGAATCAACACCATCGGGACCAGGTCAGGCATGGCCGGCACCTCGCGCACGAAGCGGTCGCCTGCACAGCCTCTGCCGCTACCGGATCACGAATCCGTCACGGCACATCACGAGCGCGTCACACATCCTGGCCGACAGACTCCACGCGCGAGATCGGCCGCTCCGATCAGGACGGACTCGCCGCCGCGCCACAAGAAGTGCGGGAGAACCACTTTTCACGCGGAATCGACATGGAACAAGCGTTTCATGGTGGGCAAGGCGACGGCGAACAACGCGGCGACCTCGCGTCGAGCCCGACCTCGTCGACCGCAGCGAGCACCCGCCGTCGGAGGTCTTCGGAGTACGTTTACATGCGAAAAGCTTGACAGAAGGCCCACTCCCACGGCACGCCACTGTAGCACTCTCGCCTCCGGACCCATCCCGAACGGAGACATGCTACCATCCCCGGCAACCAACCGAGAAAACCCACGCGCCCCCCCGGAGTAACACCCGTGATCTATCAAACCACGACGCGCCGCCACTGGCCACCGGGGGAAAAAGGATTCCCACCAAGCGACCCGGCCTACGATTACGCGCACATCCAAACAGCCCTCCGGCAGCACCCACACATCCGTCCTCGCAGAGTCCCTCCATCCGCCAGCGCAGCGGAATCTGCGACGTACCAATGCGAATTAAGTCATAGCTCCACCCCCCATGCGGGAAACCTCCGTAGGCACGCGTGACACCAAACGCGAGTCATGACGAACGCATCAATACTCTGACTGTCGAAGTGCGTTCGCTCGCTGCAAGAATCGCCGCCATCGAAGCACTATCCCACGCAAGCACAGGCAGCAGCGAAGGCCACCCAGGCACTGCCCACTCCGCCGACACTCGCTCCCTAACACGTATGCGCAACGCGCCTCACACACACCTTCAGCTCCTCGTGGGCTCCTTACCTCTCTTCTGGTGCTCACTGTTCGTCTACCGCTATGCTGTCTCTGTACCGTTCTCCGACCAATGGTCGTACATCCGCTACTTCGAGGCATGGTACGCCGGTTCGTTCTCACCTCTCATGTTCTTTCAGCAGCACAACGAACACCGCATTCTGTTCCCATTACTCGTCATGTTCCCCTTAGACCTTCTAACCGGTCTGAACTTTAGAACTAGTCTCGTCGTGAACATATCGCTCATCGCATTCGTCCTCATCACGCTTCTCAAGAATCTCAGCGCAAGTCGCCTACCGTGGGGACTCAACCTCTTGCCTGCAGTCACCGTGGGACTCCTCATCTGCTCTCCGAGGCAAGGAGAGAATCTTCTATTCAGTTTCCAGACCACCATGCTCATGTGTCTCGCGGGATCAACGGCCGCCCTGGCAAGTCTCTCTCGATCAATCAGACTTGATTGGACATTCGGCGCAGCCACTATCGCCGCAGTCATCGCTTCGTATTCATTCGCGAGCGGCCTGCTCATCTGGCCTGCCGGTCTCATACTCATTACGTTACCGATCATCGAAAAACTTATCCAGCGCAATTTATCGTCACTGCAAGAATGCTATCCTTTTCTCTCCAGAATCGTCGCGTGGTGTGTTGTTGGCGGACTAACCGCGGCCACGTACTTTCTCGGCTGGCAACGACCGTCTCATTCAGGTGAAGTGGCTGATGGCTATGCTGGCATTCTGGAGAATATCCGATTCATGTCTGCGCTTCTCGGCGCCCCGTTCACGGCAGATCCGGCTGCCGCGACGTGGATCGGAGTCATCGCCTGCCTCACGTATATTGCAGTGGTTCTGGCCTACTTCGCCGGTTCCCTTCCTTGGACAAGAGAGGCGAGGCTTGGAATCACCCTAATCGCGTTTACCTTCGCATTCTCAGCAATGACCGCAATCGGCAGAACCGCCTTTGGCCTACCCTGGGCCATGACACCACGCTATATATCCTTCACAGAGTTCGCGATCGCTGGAGTCATCATGATTACGACATCAACGATGGCCGTTTCCAGGACAATGAGATCGTATGCCGTAGGGACGGTGCTCACCGTAGCATTAGCGATATCCTTCATTCCTAGCTACCAGTGGGGGGAACAATTCGGAAGGCAGTGGTTCAATCATCTCACTCTCGGAAAGTACTACCTTCGGACAATCGACATCCAGCCCATGGACCGGATAGCCAGTCTTACTCAGGCGACTGATCTGGTCTATGCACGCCGACCGTTCCTCGAAGCACGGAGGCTCAGCATATTTGGTGATCCTGTGGAGCTGAACAGCATTCGGATTCAGCAGCCTCAACCGAGCGCCCAAATCCAGTTTCACATCGACGTGGTCAACGATCAACCAGCGGCCGTGAGATGGCGCCAGGGAATTCCCATCGCCATCAAGGCGACCAGCGCAACCAGCCTAACCATTGCCGGATGGGCAGCATCCGCACCGGATGGGTCACAGAGTGTCTCGGATATATTTTTCATCCTCGACGATGTAACTCGGGTGCCGGTTGCCTACGGGATCAAGCGGCCAGACGTCGCACGTATGCTTGGAGTTCCTTGGACCGAGTCGTTCGGATTCGTTGCGTCACTAGATTTGGCCAGAATCGGCCCGGGGCAGCATTCAGTTGACTTTGTGATAGGAGATGCAACGAGATACAGCCGTTACCAGGATCGGCTCCTCATCCTCGTGGAATGAGTCCTATGCTTGCCATCACCGGGCCTGCTCCTCACGACATCGCGAGCAGCTTACGTGACCGACTAGGGGCCAGAGTGCACCAGGAACCCCTCGCGGCGTGGCGGCAAAGCGAACAACTAATCGCGCTTCGGCAACTCGTGGCGAAGTCGCCTCGCCGACCGCTTTCTAGGCTGTACGTTGATTCCGGTCGCCGATGCCGGAGGCTCACGCTGCACGCGCCCGCGCGCGACGATTGATGTGCCCACCCACGTGACAGTCGTCATCACCGGTGGTGCCGGATTCGTTGGCGCCGCCATCTCGATCGCCATCAAGCGCCGCTGGTCAGAGCGCGCCGTCATCGCCTTTGACAGCCTGCACCGCCGTGGCTCTGAGCTCAACCTGCCTCGGCTCGCCGAGGCAGGTGTGTCGTTCATGCACGGCGATGTCCGGTGCGAGGAAGACCTGGACCTCGTTCCTGGCCCGCTATCGCTCCTGATCGACTGCGCGGCGGAACCCTCCGTCACGGCCGCTTACACACAGTCCCCCCGCGCGGTCCTGACCACCAACCTGGGCGGCACCATCAACTGTTTGGAGCGCGCGCGTCGCGATCGATGCGACGTGGTTCTGCTGTCCACCAGCCGCGTGTACTCCATCCCCGCCTTGCGCGGGCTTCCCCTGGTCGAGGCTCACACCCGGCTCGCGATGTCCCACACCGAAGCCGTGCCCGGCGCCTCAGATCGCGGCATCTCTGAAGCGTTCCCCGTTGGCCAACACTGCTCACTCTACGGAGCCAGCAAGCTCGCCTCCGAGCTACTACTGGCCGAGTACGCCGCGATGTACGACTTCAGGTTCCTGGTGAATCGGTGTGGCGTTATCGCCGGTCCAGGCCAGTTTGCCCGCTCCGATCAAGGGGTTTTTGCGCTCTGGATGTTGCGCCACATGCAGTCGCGCCCGCTTCGGTACATCGGTTGGGGAGGCACCGGTCTCCAGGTGCGCGATCTGCTCCACGTGGAGGATCTCGTGGACCTGCTGCTGCTCCAGACCGGCGAGATGGAGCGGCACAATGGCAAGACGTACAACGTGGGCGGCGGCGTGCGCGGCAGCCTCTCTCTGCGCGAAACCACCGAGCTTTGCCATGCCATCACCGGCAACGCGCTGGATCTGGCCTCGGAGCCAACGACGCACCCCGCCGACATCCCGTATTATGTCACCGACTTCAGCCAGCTCAGCCGCGCCACGGGATGGACTCCCCGCCGTTCACCTGAGGAGATCTTGCGAGACATCCACGCATGGATCACCGGCCTCTCGCCCCAAGAGCTCGCCGTGCTGGATCCGGGCGCCTCGTGAGCACGCAATGACACAGAGACTGCTCATCACCGGCAGTACGGGTCTCATCGGCTCGGAAGCCGCCACCTACTTCGGTACCCGGGGGTGGCAGGTCACGGGCGTGGATAACAACATGCGCCGCGAATTCTTCGGCGCTGACGGAGACACCACTGCGAACCATCGACGCCTGGTGTCCACCACACCCAGCTATGTTCACCGCCCGCTGGACATACGCGATCGCGCAGCGATGATGACCCTGGTGGCAGAGTTACGGCCCAAGCTCATCATCCACTGTGCCGCTCAGCCGTCGCACGACCTCGCGGCGCGCCGACCGTTCGACGACTTTGACATCAACGCCACCGGCACGCTCAACCTGCTTGAGGCTGCGCGCCAGGCGTGCCCGGAGAGCCCCTTCATCTTCATGAGCACCAACAAGGTGTATGGAGACGCGCCTAACGAGCTTCCGCTCCGGGAGCTGTCCACGCGGTATGACTACGCGCGGCCGGAGGACGCCCACGGCGTCGCCGAGTCCATGCGGGTAGATGCCACCACCCATAGCCTCTTTGGCGTGAGCAAGCTGGCCGCGGATGCCATGGTCCAGGAATATGGGCGGTACTTCGGCATGCCCACGGTCTGCCTCCGTGCGGGCTGCATGACCGGTCCCCAGCACAGTAGCGCGGAGCTGCACGGCTTTCTGGCGTACGTAGCACGCGCTGTTGCCGAAAAGCGCACCTATCGCATCTTTGGGTATCTGGGCAAGCAGGTGCGCGACAATATCCACGCCTTTGATCTCTGCACGTTCTTCGAGCAGTTCTTCGATGCCCCCCGGGCCGGCGCCGTCTACAACATCGGTGGCGGCCGCGCCAACAGCATCAGCGTGCTAGAAGCGCTCGACCAGTTTGGCCAACTCCTCGGCATCCAGCCTTCGACGGAGTACGTGCCCCAGAACAGAACCGGTGACCACATCTGCTACATCAGCGACCTCAGGCGGCTCAAAACCGACTACCCTCAATGGGGCATCACCAGGTCGCTGCCAGAGATCCTTGAGGAGCTAGCCGCGGCTGCGAGGGCGCAGGCCGCCTGATGCTCCTCTCCGTCGTGATGCCCGCGCGAAACGAGGAAGGCTCGCTCGCGGCAACCGTGCACGACCTGACCACCACGCTTGACGCGGACGGAATCCCCTTTGAGCTCATCGTTGTCGATGACGGCAGCACGGATGAGACCGCCGACATCGCGCAGTCGCTCGGCAGAGCGGATCCACGCGTCCGGTACGTCCGCAACGGTCCACCCCACGGCTTCGGTCGCGCCGTGCGCGCCGGACTCGACGCGTTCACCGGAGACGCCGTCGTTGTCATGATGAGCGATGGCTCCGATTCTCCGCGGGACGTCGTCCGCTACTACCGCGTACTTCGCGACGATGCCGACTGTGCCTTCGGATCCCGATTCCTTAGCCAGAGCCAGTTGGTCAACTACCCATTGGTCAAGCTGCTGCTAAATCGGATCGCAAATACCGGTATCGCGATTCTCTTTGGCCTCCGGTATGACGACGTCACGAACGCCTTCAAAGGCTACCGCCGCTTCGTGGTGGACGGCTGTCGTCCGCTGGTATCGCCCCACTTCAACTTCACGGTTGAGCTACCGCTCAAGGCGATCACGCGCGGCTTCAGCTATCGTGTCCTACCCATCTCATGGACCGATCGCAGCGAGGGGACGTCCCATTTCCGGATCAAGGAAATGGGCAGCCGGTACATCCACATCGTCCTCAGCATCTTCCTGGAGTTCCTGCTCACCCGCGAAGACGTCAGCTACCCGCATTCGCGGATAGCCCAGGATCGCCGTGCCTGGCGCGAGCGCGCGGGGATATGAGCAAGCCTGCGGGCGAATCTGAGAATCAGACCGCGCTGACGAATCGTCTCCATAGCATGTACGGACGGCGCTTCCCCGAGCAGGAGCGCGCAGCCCGGCTCGCCATGTGGCGCGTCTTGTGCCGTGGGTTCTTTCAACGCTACGTGGACCCCTCGTGGACGGTGCTTGACCTCGCGGCCGGTCAATGCGAGTTCATCAACAACATCACCGCCGCCAGACGAATCGCGGTGGACGCAAATAGGACGCTACCTGAGTTCGCGGCCACGGGCGTGGAGTCCATCATCGCGCTGAGCACCGACCTCTCCACCATTGACCCGGGCACTGTGGACTGCGTCTTCACCAGCAATTTCTTCGAGCACCTACCCACGCGCGAGTCATTACTGATCACGCTATCGGAAGTACGCAAGGTGCTCCGGCCAACCGGTCGACTGCTCGTGCTCCAGCCAAATATCCGGTACACGGGCGCTGCGTACTGGGACTTCTTGGATCACCAGCTTCCTTTGACCGAGCAATCGCTGGTCGAAGCGCTTGAACTGTCCGGCTTCACGCCGGTTGAGCTGATCCCCAGGTTCCTGCCCTACACCACGAAGAGTCGGCTGCCCAAGAGTCCCTGGCTCATCGAGTTGTACCTGCGCATTCCGCTCGCATGGCGACTCCTCGGCCAACAGACCTGGGTAGTCGCCCAGCCTACCCCCGCGGGCTGATTTGCCCGCGTCGCGGACATCGCGACCGCGGCTATCATGGGGCACCCGGACGGTGTGACCTCCGGTAGCCATCACGCAGCGATCGAACCCAACGCCCAAGGAGAAAGCCCCACGTCATGCAGATCTCTCTCATCATGCGCAGCGGCAACAACGGTGGGTCCGGCGCGGATAGCGCGCTGCCCTGGACCACACTCCGCGACATGGCACTCCTCGCCGAGGACATCGGCGTGGACACCATCGCCGCGCCGGACCACCTCCTGTTCCGCAACGCGCCACCGACGGTCGTTCTGCCGGAGGGCGTGACCCGCGGCAACTGGGAATGCTTCCAGATGCTCACGGCGATCGCCGCGCTCACCAAGCGGGTCACCCTGCTCCCCCTCGTAGCCTGTACCAGCTTCCGCAACCCGGCGCTCCTGGCGAAGATGGCGGACACGCTGGATGAGATCAGCGGTGGCCGCCTGCTGCTGGGCCTGGGTGCCGGGTGGCACGAGCCGGAGTACGCGGCGTACGGATTCCCCTTCGACCACCGCGTCAGCCGGTTCGAGGAGGCCCTCCAGATCATCCTCCCCATGCTGAAGGGTGAGTCCGTCACGTTCAGCGGACAGTACTACTCCGTCACCGACTGTAAGCTCGTTCCTCGCGGCCCCCGGCCGGCGGGCCCGCCCATCTGGATCGGCGCGCGGATGCCCCGCATGCTGGGCATCGTCGCCAGGTACGCGGACGCGTACAACACTGATCAGCTTCTTGACGTGAGCACCCCCCAGACGGCGGCGGACCTCCTCAAAATCGTGGACGACGCCTGCCGCGAACATGGCCGCGATCCGGCCACCATGCGGAAGACCTCCGGCGCCTGGCTAGGCATGCCCGGCGTGGAGGACGTTCCCGGCGGCCCCCCACGCGTGATGCTCCAGGGCTCCACCCAGGAGATCGTGGACAAGCTCGCCGGTTACGCCGCGCTCGGCATTGACCACTTCACCTTCTGGATGCTCCCCTGGACCATGAAGTCCATTGAGCGCCTCGCGCCGATCGTGGAGGCCGCCCACAAGCTCTAGCTTTTGCCAGGGGCGGAACTGCGCACTAAAGGGGGGGACGAACGCACCATGCGGATAGCCCAGTTCTCGCCGCCGTTCGCGGACTGGAGCGCCGCCACGGTCGCCCGCGATCGTGTCGGCGCACTGGCGCGACTCGGTGTCGACTGCCGCCTGTTCATCATCTCCCAAGGGCCATCTCCGGATCCGGACAATCCACTCTTCCGCTACGCGGAACCGTTCGTTGACCCCGAATCGACCGTCGCGGCACTGCGCCAATATGACCCAGACTGGACCATCGCCGCGCTAGGTGGCAGCCTGCCCATTCCCCAGCAGGTCGCGCTGGCAAAGCGCAGCGCGCCAGAGGCCCGCATCATTCTCGACTGCCATGCAAGCGACCCCACGTACCTGCGGCAATTCATCCAGCCGGACGTATTGGAGAGCACGGCCGCCATGATCGCTCCAGCCCCGTCGTGGGCCTGGCTCCTGAGCCAGGTGGTACCGCCCGGCTTCCCCATCGGCGTCGCACGCATCGGCGCGGACCCACGTTTTGCCTCGGAGCCCCCACCGGTCTCCCGACCCGCGAAACCCATCGTGCTCTGGGTGGGGCGGCTGGACCTGGTGAAGAACTGGCGCCTGATGATCGACATCTGTGCGCGCGTGTCTGAGCGGATTGACGTGACATTCCGAATCCTCTGCGACCGGTCTCAACTCCCAGAGCTCGTCCGGGAGGCCGATTCTCTCATCAAGTCACGTGGCCTGCGCGCGCATGTGCAGTGGCCGGGCACCGTTCCGCACAGGGAGATGCCGCGCGAATACGCAGCCGTCGCAGCGTCCGGCGGCTGCATGCTCGTGACCACCCTCTCGGAAGGATTCGGCCTGGCCATCCACGAGGCCATGGCCGGCGGATGCCCGGTGGTGGCCGGCGCCGCTCGGTCGGTCGTAGACGCCGTTCGTCCTGGTGAGACGGGCTGGCTGTACCCAATCAACAACGCGGAGGCCGCCGCCGAGGCGATCGTCGGTCTCGTGACGGGAGAGATTCCCCGTGAACGCATCACTCGCGAGGCGACAGCCTTCGCCGCGAACCACACGCCCGAAGCTGGGGCCCGCGACCTGCTGAGATTGCTCGGGACACCGCTCGAGTCGTGGCCCAGGCCGGAGCTACCAGACTACAGCCGAGACCAGCTGGTAGAGCAGCTCCGCGCGCTGTGGATCCAGGCGGCGGTCCTTGGAACAGCCGTCACCCAGGAGCGGGACACAGTGCAGTGGCTCCACCAGGAGGTCGCAAAACGGGATGAAACCGTGGCCTGGCTACACGGGGAGGTGGCCCAACGTGATGAGACCGTGCGCTGGCTGCACGGTGAGGTGGCGCAGCGCGATGCGTCGATCCGCTCACTGCACGGCGAGATCGCCCGTCGCGACGCCACCATAGGCGAGCTCGTCGGCGAATCCACGAGCGGCGACGTGCAAGGCCACTAGCTTCCAACCGAGCTCGCCCACGTTGAGGGTGCGTCAAGCTCCGACGAGAATTGACAGCTCGCCGGGCTCGGGCCTAGACTCCCGCGCGCCCGGGCGGCGCACGTCCAAGAGGAGGGGCCCAGCATGTGGAACGCGTTTGAGACCGATGCTCATAAGGGCGTACTGACCCAGATCACCACCTACGCCGGCGGCAACGGCGACTTGATCCACGCATACGTCGCACGCCCAGAGGGTGACGGGCCGTTCCCCGGACTCGTGCTCATCCATCACATGCCCGGCTGGGATGAGTTCTATCAGGAGTTCGCCTTCCGCCTGGCCAACCACGGCTACACCGTGGTGGCCCCTGACCTGTACTGCCGCTACGGGCACGGCCGGCCGGATGACATCACCGCCAAGGTACGCGCGGACGGTGGCGTGGCGGACGACAGCGTGGTGGCAGACTGCGAGGCCGCGATGCGCTGGCTCAAGTCCATGCCCACCAGCAACGGCAAGGTGGGTATCCTGGGCACGTGCTCAGGCGGACGCCATGCAACGCTCGTGGCGTCGCGTGTCCAGGGCTTTCACGCGCTCGTCGATCTCTGGGGCGGCGGCGTAGTGGCCTCCCCAGACCAGCTCACACCCAAACGCCCGGTCGCCCCGGTGGACTACACCGGTAGTCTGAACGTCCCGCTGCTCGGCATCTTTGGGAACGACGATCAGTCACCGACCCCCGAAGCCGTAGACCAGCACGAAGCCGCCCTCAAGCAGCACGGCAAGCAATACGAGTTCCACCGCTACGATGGCGCCGGCCACGGCTTCTTCTACTACGATCGCCCCGCCTACCGGCAGGAACAGGCCATGGACGCGTGGGCCAAGCTCTTTGCGTTCTTCAAAGCCAACCTGGCCTGACCAGCCTGTTGAGAAGTGGGCGGGGCGCATGCCCCGCCCACCGACCACTACTCTGGCGGTCGCTGGATCATCTCCAGCGTGATCCCATCCGGATCCCAGAAGTACACCGCCCAGCCGCCCTTGTTGGGCCCCTGTGACGGGCTGACCGGCTCAGACTTGAATCGCACACCCGCCGCTGACAGCGCGCGGTACGCCGCCCACATGTCGTCCACCGTGAACCCGATGTGCGCATTGCCCACGTCGTTCGTCTTGCAAGCCTCCGTCCCACCGGGCGGCGCCAGGTATTCGATGATGTCCAGGTGGAGCCCGGGGATGTCCAGGCCGGCGATCTTCAGCCGCGCGCCCGGGATGCCCACGAGCGTGGGCATGTATTCAGCCTTCACCTCGCCGCGCTCGTAGCGCACCGTGAAACCCAGCAGATCCCGGTAGAACGCCACCGAGCGCTCCAGGTTGCTCACCGTGATACCAACGTGGTTCGCACTCAGGTTGAACCCGCCGGCCATCAGACCGTCACCCCCGCCAGCATCGCTCTGATAGCGCCAGCGACCCGCGCCCGATCTGGAAGCACAAAGTCCTCCAGCACCGGGCTGTACGGAATTGGCACCGCCGCGGTGCACAGCCGCTGGACCGGGGCCTTCAGCGCCCGGCACGTGTCCCAGTCCTCCACCGTCACCGCGGCGATCTCGGAGGCCATCGAGCAGACCGGGGCCGACTCGTCCACCACGATCAGGCGACCCGTCTTACGGACCGACGCCCGGATGGCCTCCACGTCCAGCGGGACCAGCGTCCGCGGGTCCACGACCTCCACGGAGATCCCCTCTCGGGCAAGCTCCTCCGCCGCGGCCAGCGACTCGTGAACCATGAAGCCCAGCGCCACCACCGTCACGTCCGTCCCGGGTCGCTTGACATCCGCCACGCCAATCGGGACCAGATGGTCGCCGTCCGGGACATCCTCCTCGATCGGGTCGATCCGCCCCGGCTCGAAGCAGACCACCGGGTTGTCGTCTCGGATGGCGCTCTTCAAGAGGCCCTTGGCATCAGATGCGCCAGACGGCAGCACCACCTTAAGGCCCGCCAGGTGCGAGTAGAGCGCGTAGCCCGTCTGGGAGTGTTGCGCCGCGGAGCGCGTACCATTCAGGTAGCTCGTGCGGAAGACAATAGGGAAGTCCCGCTGCCCGCCAAACATGTAGCGGATCTTGCACGCCTGGTTGACCACCTGGTCAAACGCCATGAAACTGAAGGTCACGGACCGCCAGTTCACCACCGGGCGAAATCCGCTGCCCGCCGAGCCCACGGCCATACCGGTCAGCGTGGCCTCCGAGATCGGCGTGCGCCGCACCCGCATCTCGCCAAACTCCGCCAACAGTCCAGGCGACGGCGCCGTGGCCATGGTGTAGACCCGCGCGTCACGCCGCATCTCCTCGGTCATGGCGTCCTCGAGCGCGGCGGCAAAGCTCATTCTGGGCATGTTCGGCCTCCTATCGCCCGGCGCCCGTCGGCGCAAAGACGTCTTCCAAAGCCTCCTCGGGACTGGGGAACGGGCTCGCCTCGGCAAAGGCTACCGCGTCATCCAGGTCGCTCTCAATCGACGCCCGCACATCGGCGAGCTGATCCTGGCTCGCCAGGCCCCGCCCGGTGATCACCTGCTCGAATAGCGCTATCGGATCGCGCGCCATCCAGTGTGCGATCAGCTCCGGCGGCCGCCTGTCGGGCGCCACCACGTCCCGCAAAGCGTGCTGCTTCTGCCGCCACGTCTTGCACTCCAGCAGCGTGGGGCCCTGCCCCGCCCGGGCGCGGGCAACCGCCGTCGCGGCCGCGGCGTGCACGGCCTGGACGTCGTTCCCGTCCACCACCACGCCTGGCATGTCATACCCCGCGGCCAGCTTCACCACGTCCACCGCCGCCAGGCCAGCCGTCACCGGTGTGTCCACCGCGTACTGGTTGTTCTCACACACCCAGATCACCGGCAGCTTCCACAGCGAGGCGATGTTGAACGATTCGTGCAGCGGGCCCTCGCCCGTGGCGCCATCACCGAAGAAGCCAACCGCCACGCCATCGCTGCCCTCGAGCTGGGCCGCCAGACCGGCCCCCGCCGTGATCGGCAGCCCACCGCCGACGATGCCGTTCGCCCCCAGCATGCCCACGTCGAAGTCGGCGATGTGCATGGAGCCGCCCTTACCCTTGCAGTACCCATCCCGGCGGCCAAACAGCTCCGCCATCATCCGCCCCACGTTGGCGCCCTTGGCCACGCAGTGGCCGTGGCCGCGATGGTTGCTGACGATGCGGTCGGTCGGTCGCAGGTTCGCGCACACGCCAACGGCGATGGCCTCCTGTCCGATGTAGGGGTGGACAACACCGTAGATCCGATCCTCTAACCGCAGCTCCAGCGCGCGCTCCTCGAAGCGTCTGATCAATACCATCTGGCGGAACAGATCCAGGGCCAGCGCCGCGTCCAGCGGCGCCGCCACGTTACCGGTGGTCATATGCGCGACTCCCAGGTCAGCAGTGTGGCTCTCGGTCGCCCGGCCACCATGATATCCACACCCGGAAATCGGCGCGCCGAGCGCCGGTCCGGTACGATGGCCCCGCCAATCGAAGCAACGAGCCGCCATCGAGCGGCGGGGGAGCCTACTGATGAAGATCACCAAAGTCACACCCTGGACCGTATGGGGACCGCCTGAGGAGGCGGGCGGCCGCGCGAGCGCTGGTGGACGCCTGACGTACGTGTTCGTCCAGGTGGAGACGGATGAGGGGTTGACCGGCTGGGGGGAGATCACCACCTACCCGGGCCCCGTAGCCAACCGCACCATCACCGCCGCCCTCCGCGAACTGGACGGCTTCCTCCAGGGCGATGACCCCCGCCAGGTGGAGGCCATCTGGCACAAGATCTTCCGCGCCTATACCTACATGGGCACGCGCGGCGCCACCACCGCCATGATCAGCGGGATCGACATCGCGCTGTGGGACATCAAGGCCCAGGCGCTGGGCGTCCCCATCTACGAGCTGCTGGGCGGTGCCGTGCGACCCGATGTCCCGCTCTACACGCACTTCCAGTACGCCACCACCGTGGAGCAGATGGTGGCCAACGCCACCGGTGAAGTAGCGAACGGCTCCCGGGCCATCAAGACTGATCCGTTCATGGCGGCCGGCAACCTGAGCAACCACGAATACGTGGACGGCCAGATCGACCGCGACATCGAGAACACCGCCGTCAAGATGATCGAGGGCATCCGCAGGGCCGTTGGGCCTGACGTGGAGGTCCTGATCGACGCGCACGCCAAGTACAACGTACCCACGGCCGTGCGCCTGGCCACTCGCCTCGCCCCGTACGAGATCACCTGGTTCGAGGAGCCCTGCCCGCCAGAGAGCTACGACGCGCTGGAGCAGGTTCGCAGCCAGATCCCCACGCGCGTCTGCGTGGGAGAGCGGCTCTACACGCGCTACGAATTCCTGCCGGTGCTCAACCGGCGGCTGTCCGACTTCATCATGCCGGACGTCACCTGGACCGGCGGCATCTCCGAGCTAAAGAAGATCGCCACCCTCGCGGAGACCTTCTACGTGCCGATCTCGCCGCACGATGCCAGCGGCCCGGTGAACGTGATGGCGGGCGCCCAGGTGGCCATCTCCGTTCCCAACTTCTACAAGCTTGAGGCGCGGCGCGTGAAGATGGACTTCTACAACCAGTTCGTAGAGGAGCCGCTCGTGGTCCGCGGCCACGCCCTTCAGGTGCCAAATGTGCCCGGCCTTGGTGTCAAGCTCAATCTGGATTACCTGAAGAAGCACCAGGTGGAAGAGTAGACGGGGCCCGGGTAGCGCGATGACCGTCACAGATGCCCAGCTCCACGTCTGGGAGGCCGATCGACCGGACCGGCCCTGGGACCGCCAGCATGCGCCCCAGCTTCCGGACCCGTTCACCGTCGACAAAGTCATCGCCCTGCTGGACACCAACGGCGTGGACCGGGCGGTGCTGGTGCCGCCGCTCGTCAGCGGTTTCAACAGCACCACCGCCAACGCCTACGCGCTGGAGGCGGCGGCGGCGCATCCCCACCGCCTCTGCGTCATGGGACGCTTCGATCCGCGCCCGGCCAGCGCGCCGGCCACACTGCAGCGCTGGCTGGACACCCCCGGCATGCGCGGCGTCCGGCTGTCGCTGGAGGGCCCGCCTGCTCCGCAGGTCTTCGAGGAGGGCGCGCTGGAGTGGTTCTGGCCGGCCGCGGAGCGCCTGGGAGTCCCCGTCTTCATCGTCAGGCCTGGTCGGCCAGAGGACCTGGCGGAGGTAGCTCGCCGCCATCCCAATCTCCACATAAGCTGCGACCACCTGGCCATGCCGGGTGCGCTCGGTCCCGCCGAGATGCCCGCTCACGTGGAACGGCTCGCCGTCCTGGTGCCACACGCCAACGTCATCGTGAAGATCTCATCGCTGGCGTCCAGGAGCCAGGAGCCCTTTCCGTTCCAGGATCTGCATAGCCCGCTGCGGCGCGTGTATGAGTTGTTCGGAGCCTCACGCATCGCCTGGGCCACGGACTACACGGCCATGCGGGGGCGCGCCGGAGACCACGTCAGCTATGCGGATGCGCGTGACTTCGTGAGCCGGGCACTGCCAAGGTTGTCAGATCAGGAGCGTGCGGACATCTTCAACGGCACCATCGAGCGTTTTCTCCACTGGCCCGCGGCGTAGCCGCCCTCAACCGCTATCATCCGCCGACGCCACCCGGATGTGGCTAGCCGATTGTGGTGAAGAGGAGGGACTCCATCATGGCACGGAAGGTAGGGCCACGACTGCAAGCGTTCTTCAGCGAGAAGCTCGCCGCCATCGTGGCCACCACAAACGACCGCGGCTCCGTCGAGATGACGCCCATCTGGTACGAGTTCGCGGACGGACACATCATGCTCAACGGCGACAAGACCCGCATCTGGCTCAAGCGCATGGAGGAGTCGGGCCGGGTCACGTTCTTCGTGATGGACCGCGACAACCTCTGGCGCTGGGTCCAGGTGTGGGGCAACGTAGTAGAGGCGAAAGAGGATGTCAACGGCGACCATATCAACCGCCTGGCACACCGCTACCGAGGCACCGACTACCCGGGCGACCGCTCCACGCGCCGCACGCTCAAGGTAGAAGTCACGGCCGTGAAAGGCGCGGACGGCGACCGCACCGTCAAGTGGGACCTGGACTGAATCAGAGCGGGTAGTCGGTGCCGCGCGCACCGACTGCCCGCTCCAGTAAGGGCTGGAACGGATCGAGCGTTCGCGCGCCGGTACGCGCCACATCGGAGACGTTTCCCGTCACGAAGACGAATTCACGCACTCTTGCGGTGGCGGCCATCAACCCATCGATAGTGGGGACCGGGCCAACCACGCCCGATTGACCCCACTCCTCGGCGATCTCCCGATCTACCGGGATCACCCGTTCGGCGAGGAACACTATCTCGTTTGCTACGCTCTCGAACCACTGGCGGACGTCGGGGTCGCACGTGGGTCATCTGAACTCTGAGACCACGTTCGTATCAAGCAGATACATCAGAAGTCGATCTCGCGCGGGAGGTCGGACAGCCGATCGAGCTCCAGGTCTTCGAGGCTGGGGCTCGACAGCAGGAACTCCTTGAGGCCGGTTCGCCTGCCGGCGAGCTTCGCGTAGTCGTCTTTGGAGATCAGGATCGCCGCGGGTTCGCCGTGACGGGTGATCGTCTGTGGCCCTTCAGTCTCAGCTCTCCGGAGCATCTCGCTGAACCGATGCTTCGCCTCTTGGATCTGCCAGGACATCGGCCCACCTCTATCTGGACTGTCCAGTGGTATCAGCGTCTGCTGCGTGGCGTCACCCGGGAATGTCCTGCGCCGGCCGCGCCGCCGTCGTCACCGCGCCGATCGCCGTGATCACGGACGCCACGGTCAGCCCGGCGCCCGCCGCCGCCACGATCGCCGCCGCCGTCTGCCCCTCCCGGTGCAGCACCGTGTTGAAGATCGCCGCGGCCACGCCGAACCCCAGGACGTTGCCGAGCATGCGGGAGGTGGCCAGGATTCCAGACGCCACGCCTCGATGCTCGCGGGGAACCGCGCCCATCACCGCGCTGCTGTTCGGTGAAGTGAACAGGCCAATGCCCAGGCCCACCAGCGCCAGTGAGCCCACCACGTACGCGAGCGATCCATCTGACCCGGCCCGCGACAGCAGAAACAGGCCAATCGACAGGACGGCCATGCCGATTGTGCCGGGAATCCTCGAGCCAACCCTGTCCGACAACGCGCCACTCAATGAGGCGGTCGCCGCCATTACGATCGGCTGGGCGGTCAGGATGAACCCGGCCGTGGAAGGCGCGATACCTCTGCCCTGGAGCAGATAGAACGGCATCAAGAAGAACGTGGAGCTCACGCCCATGTAGTTCAGTATCGTGCTCATCACCGGCAGCGTGAAGGCACGACGTCGAAAAAGCCCCAGATTCAGCATGGGGCTGGCCACGCGAAGCTCGATCGCGGCGAAGATCCCCATGACGCAGGCGCCAACCAACAGGCAGCCCAAAGTAATCGGCGATATCCATCCCCACTCGTGGCCGCGGTTCATCGCCAGCAGCAGCACCGTGAGACCCACGAGGTATGCCGCCGCTCCGACCCGGTCAAACGTCTCTCCTCGATTTCGCGGAGCATCGGCCGGCACGAAGCGCCGTGTCAGCACCAGCACCACCAGCGACACCGGCACGTTGACGAGGAACACCGCCCGCCAGCCCAACGCCATGGTCAGCCAGCCGCCCAGGGGCGGCCCCGTAGCCAGGCCCAGGTACACGGCAGACGCCTGGAACCCCATGGCGCGCCCGCGCTGACTTGGCGGGAACACCCGTGTCAGGATCGCCGCCGACGTAGCGACGCACATCGAGCCGCCAATGGCCTGCGGGATCCGCGCCGCGATGAGGATCTCGGCAGAGGGCGCCAGCCCACACAAGAGCGAGCCCGCGAAGAACACGTACAGGCCAATCGTGTAGATCCGGCGGTGCCCGCGCAGGTCTCCTAGCCGTCCGAAGCTGAGCAGGAAGCCGCTCTGAATCAGCATGAACACCACCACCACCCACTCGGTGGTGGCCACTTCCGCGCCCAGCGACTCCGTAACGATGGGCAGGATGGCGTTGACCACGCTCTGTCCCAGCGCGGACATGTAGGCACCGCAGCCCAGAGCGATCAGCGCCGTCTTCGTACCGTGAGTGGCGGCGGCGGCCGAGGCCGCCTCAGCCGCCGCCGCCACCGCGCGCGGGCGAGCCAGATCCGACGTGCTCAACGCCCGCCGATGGCCGCTACGTCTACGCCAACGTCCTTTCCTGCCGCCACGATCTGGCTCCAGGTGGTATCCGCCACCGGGATCCCATCGCGGAGTCGCTCAGCCGCCGACCGCTGTTCCGGCTCGCCCGGCAGCAGCACCTCGTCAAAGCCCGGCGCGGGCTTCATCCCCTTGATCCGCTGCAGCACGAAGTCCGCGTTCTTCTCGTACGACTCAGGGGAACGGAACGCCGCCGCGTTCACCGCCCAGACCACCGCGCCACCGCGCCGACCGCTGCCATTCAGCTCATCGCCCGGCGTGAACGCCCCGCCGAGCATCTCCACCACCATGGACAGCGCGTAGCCCTTGTGGCCAGCGAACGGGAGCATCATCCCCCCGTTGTAGAAGTCATTCGCGTCCACCGTCGGCTTGCCGTCCTTGTCCAGGATCGCGCCAGGCGGTACCGGTACGTCCTTGGCCCGCGCAACCTGGAGCTTGCCCTCCGCAACGACGGTCGTTGCGAAGTCCACCAGCATGTCTGGCGTCTGCCCGCCGGGGATGCCAATGGAGATCGGGTTGGTGGAAAGCGCGCGCTGGGCTCCGCCGAACGGCGCCGCGGTGCCGATCCCAGACGGGCCATCGGAGCCGCCACCGCCGCCCACGACCACCATGGCGATCACGTCCTCGGCTGCCGCCTGGCTACCCCACTGACCCAGCCGGCCAATGTGGTTGCAGCGGACGATTGACACCACGGACGTCTGCGACTCCTTCGCCTTCTTGATCGCCACACTGGTGCCAAACTTGGCGGACACCTGGCCGAAGCCCCACTTTCCATCGACCAGCGCAGTGGTCGCCGTCTCCCGGATCACCTCCGGCCGCGCGGCGGGATCCATCCGACCGTCCTTGATCATCTGGAGATACGCCGGGATCCGGATCACCCCGTGCGAGTCGTGGCCCGCCAGGTTGGCACCAACCAGCGTCTCGCCCATCTCCTTGGCGAGATCCGCGGGTGCCCCCACTGCCTCGAAGATCCGCTCCGTTACTTTCTGCAGTTGTGCCGCTGAACGATTCGCCATCTGTTCTCCTCTGCATCGTCCCATCGGACCGCTGTGGTTCGGTCACATGATGACGGATTCTCCGCAATTCGGGTCGGGGACGCCGGACAGCTACCATAGCGCCAGTCAGCGGGTTGCCAAGCGACCCGCCTGGGGAGTTGAACGGCCATGAAGATCGGCGTGTGGATCCCGAGCGTCCGGCGACTCGCCTCGTCCGAAGTGATCCGCAAGAGCATCCTGGACGCGGAGCGGCTCGGCTACGACTCGCTCTGGACCATCGATCACGTGATCGCGCCAAGCGCCAACCAGGTGCAGTTCGGCCGGCTCTACGATCCGCTGGTCGTCATGGCGCTGGCCGCGGGCATCACCGAGCGAATCCAGATCGGCGTCAGCGTGCTCGTGCTCCCGTACCGCCACGGCGTGCTCACCGCGAAGATGCTGGCCTCGCTCGACGACCTCAGCAATGGACGGATCATCCTGGGAGTGGGGGCCGGCTGGAACGCGGCGGAATCGGCGATCCTCGGGTTACCGTTCGAGAAGCGCGGCCCGATGACGGATGAGTGGATCCGCGTCATGCAGGAGCTGTGGAACAAACCCCAGCCCTCGTTCCAGGGCGAGTTCACCCAGTTCGATGACATTGTCTTCGAGCCTCGCCCTGTCCAGCGGAACGGCCCACCCATCTGGGTTGGCGGGCACAGCAAAGCCGCGCTACGCCGCACCGCAGAGTTCGGTGACGCCTGGCACCCCATCAACCGCACACCCGCCGAGCTCCGTGAAGGGTTCGCCGCAATCACCGGGCTGTGCGAGCGCTTCAATCGCCAGCAGCCGCCGATGCTCGCGCCCCGCGTTGATGCCTGCCTGATCCTGGACGGCAAGAGCGGTCCGCCACCCGCTCACGCCGGACACCTCATGCAGGGCACGGCGGATCAGATGGTGCAGCAAATCGAGGAGCTACGACAGCTTGGCTCGGAGCACGTAATCCTGGAGTTTACCGCGCACGACGCCAGCCACTACTTCGAGCAGCTAGACGCATTCGCGAGGGACGTTCGACCGAAGCTCTAGGGACCCGCGAGCGAGTCGACTCCGCCGGCGAGGCGGAGTCGACCAGCGCGCTACGACCCCATTCGACGATACACGCCGGGCGACCCTGGGGCCATCTCCATCGCGTCGCGCATGGGGATATTCTTCGGCGAGGAATGCAGCCGCGCCTCATTCCAGGCGGCCGACTCCGGCACGTCCACGCTCGCGAACTCGTACATCGTGGTGTACCGCGTGCTGCCTTCTACCACCCGGTACCGCCGCGACGAGATGACTCCCGGCACCTTGAGATATGCGGGGATGTACTCGCCGTTGTACCAGGCATTCCACTCCGCATCGACCTCGGGGCCGACTGACATCCGGCCGATCTGGAGCACCGGCGCCATGCCCCGCTCCGCCCCCACCACGTGGTCCGGGAAGATCTGCTCCGCCACCACGCGGGCGTAGTTCTTCCCGATGATAGACGGCGACATTCGGGCGTCCCACGGCGGCCGCACCCGATCTTTGAACGCGGGCGTCTGCAGCACGTCCACGCTCTCCAGCTCGTACGCCGCGAGGTACTTCGGTCCGCCCTTTACGGCCGTGTAGCGAGCTCCTGCCAGCATCCCCGGGATAGACAGAAGCTGGGGCAGATGCTGGGTGTCGTACCAGGCATTGAACTCCTCGTCGTACTTCTCGTCGATGTCCGTGTAGACCAGCAGGATTCCGCGACCCTTCTTCGCCATGGCGCCTCCCTGGATCTGCACGATAGCAGAAGCACCCGTGCCCTGCCTCCCGTGGCTCGCGTATCATCGGCCGCTGCAAGGGGGGTGCACTGTGTCGGAGAACCCAGGCGCGCGGGCGTCCGCGCGGCGCTACGACACCAGCATGCGCTGGCTGTTCCGGCTGGGTCCGCGCGCGCTGCTGGCCCGACTTGCCTGGCCCACCGAGCGTCCCGTCCAGATCATGGACTCAAACCGCTCACGCGTCATTCGCGAGGTCGACAATCTGTTCCGAGTGGACGATGATCCGCCATGGCTCGCGCTAATCGAGGTTCAGGCCAGCCATGACCCGCTGATCCCGCATCGACTGCGCGCCTACAGCTCGCTCATCGCACTGGAGCACCAGCTTCCCATTCGACGCGCCGTCGTGCTCCTCTCGCCCGCCGCGGACGGCCCCGGACTGACCGGCTACCTGGAGGAGCCCGCAGCCGAACGGGAAGATGTGCACGCGTTCGGGTACCGTGTCACGCGCCTGTGGCGGCAGCCAGTGGACGCGTTCCTGCAGGACGACCCCGCCCTGCTCCCGCTGGCCCCGCTCGCGGACTCGGGCACGCGAGATCGACGTGAAATCGTAGACACGATGATCTCGCGGATCGAGCAGGCCGCGCCGTCCGAGACGCGGGCAGAGCTATTCACCGCGGCATATTTCGTGATGGGATTGCGGTATCCTGAAGAAGATGTAGATCGCGTTCGGCGGAGGCTACGGGCAATGCGGGAATCCTGGACGTACCAAGCCGTCCTTGACGAGGGACGTGAGCAGGGCCTGAGCGCTGGTCGCGTCGAGGAGGCGCGGGCATTGTTGCTCCGCGTGGGTGCCCGCAAGTTCGGCCTGGCAGCCGACGCACGGATCGCCCAGTCTATTGCGCAGATCGATAGCCTGGACCGCCTGGAGCACCTCATCGATCGCGTGTTGGCCAGTAGGTCCTGGCCAGAGCTACTTGAACAGCGATAGATAACCGCCCCCCTGTGGCCGCCTCGCCCCGGAGGGCCACGTTCCGGCACCATGTGCCGGGGACAGCGCCCAGGCCGCCACGGCCATGGGTGCTCCTGGGAGGTGTACCGTGGTGAACCTCGGACGAGTAGGCATCTGGACCGGCCAGCTCGATAGCCAACCGGCGTCCGCCGTCCGCGAGATCGTGGCTGAAGTCGAGTCGCTGGGCTACGGCGCCATCTGGTACCCGGAATCGCGCGGCCGCGAATCAATCGCCCAGGCCAGCATCCTGCTATCCGCCACGAAGCGCATCATCGTCGCGCCAGGCATCGCCAACATCTACGCGCGTGACGCGGTGGCCTCCGTCGCCGCCCAGTACACGCTGAACGAGGCGTTCGGCGGCCGCTTCGTGCTCGGCCTGGGCGTCAGCCACCAGCCCTCCGTGGAGGCCATCCGCGGCCACACCTACGCACCGCCCTACACCACCATGCGGGCGTACCTGGACGCCATGGACCAGGCATCTTATATGGCCGCCCCGCCGGCCGAGACCCCAACAACCATGCTTGCCGCGCTCGGCCCCAGGATGCTCGAGCTCGCCGCCACCCGTACCCTGGGCGCCCACCCGTACTTCGTCCCCGTGGAGCACACCCAGCGGGCTCGCCAGATCATGGGGCCGAATGCTCTGCTCGCCCCCGAGCAGGCGGTGATCCTGGAGACCAACCGCGAGCGCGCCTACGCCATCGCCCGCGCCCATACCGTGACCTACACGGCCTCCGTCAACTACGGCAACAACCTCAAACGTCTCGGCTTCACGGACGACGATCTGGTCAACGGGGGAAGCGACCGGCTGATCGAAGCCATCATCGCCTGGGGCACCATCGAGCAAGTGGCCGCGCGGGTGAAGGCCCACCTGGACGCCGGCGCAGACCACGTGTGCGTGCAGGTACTCAACTCCGCCGCGCCCCGACCGGCAGTGGGCGCCACGCCCGTGCGCGGCATCCCGCCGGCCACCCCACCCCTGGAGCAGTGGCGCCAGCTCGCACCAGCGCTGCTCAGCCTCTGACGCGCGCCGTAGTGCGCCTACTCCCCCTCGGAGCAGGCCCGCTTCCCACAGAGCGTGCAGAGTAGCTCCCGGCGCGGGCTGCTCTGCACGCCGTCATCCGAGGACCGCTCGTCCCGTGCCGACGCCTCACTGGCACCCGTCGGTCGCGGCTCAGGCCGCTCTTCGCTCACGGGTCAGGCCTGCCGCGCGTGCTTGGCCAGGAAGGCCCGCATCCCCGCTACGGCGGCGTCAACGTGCTCCGCGTCCCGCCAGCGCTCGATCACCTCCAGGTTCTTGAGCATGCCCTGGAGCTCCACCGAGGTCCCGCGCGGATGCGCCCGGTCGTTGCCGTACATCAACAGCAGCGGCGTCTCGATGGCAGCGCAGAACTCGCGCGATACCGAGAACACGAAGCCCGGATCGAACATCGCGCGGCCAAATCGCGCCAGCGTCTCCTGGCTGAACGTGGCGCCCTCCTCCTGGAGATTCTTGCCCCACGGCGCCCACGTAGCCTCGCCGAAGTGGCCCACGTTCGTCTCGTCCTCGCCAATCGGCTGCATCAGGATGCCCGCCGCCACGCGCTGTGGATAGTCGTGGATCAGCCTCAGGATGAACGAGCTACCGATGCAGCAGCCCGCCACCAGAAACCGATCGATCCCCAGGTGGTCCAGCACCGCCATCTGATCGCGGGCGTAGGTCCCCCACGGATCCACCGGATCCAGCGGCCCGCGCGAGCGATCCGCGTTGCGCTGGTCCATTGCGATCACTCGGTACTCACCCGCGAACGTCTCCAGCGGGTTCGTGGGTGTCCGCCCCCAGAACGCAATGGACGAGTTCAGCCCGCCTGGCGCCAGCAGCAAGAGAGGAATCCCCCCACCGGTCTCCTCGTAGTACAGCGAGGCGCCGTCATGGTTCAGTATCGGCATGGCCACACTCCCGGTCTTCAACGTAACGCGCTCAGGCGCACCGCTTCACGGGGGGTCGCGATGACTGAAGCAGATCCTCACCACGCGGCTCCAACCTGGGCCGGGGGACCTGGCGTCGACGCGCGCACAAAGCACTAAACTGATTCTAGCCGTCCGGTCGTATACGCTCTCGGAGGCATTGCCATGTCGAACTCCAGTCCAGTCGTCCACAGCGACCCGGAGATCCTGGGCGGTATTCCCGTGTTCCGTGGTACCAGGGTCCCGATCCAGTCGCTTTTCGACTACGTTGAAGGCGGCGAGACTATCGACGAGTTCCTCCGACAATTCCCATCGGTTCATAGGGAGCAGGTCATATCCGTTCTCGACCAGGCGAGCGTGTGGGTAATCACAAGTGCGCGTTCTGCTTGACGAGCAGATGCCCGCCGACTACTCACGACTACTTCACGGCCACGCCGTCCAGACCGTGTCCGCCCGTGGGTGGGCCGGGACCAGGAATGGGGAGCTACTCAAGCGGGCAAGCGCCGAATTCGACGTGTAAGTCACGATGGACCGTGGGTTCCGCCATCAACGCAATTCACGCGATGTCGTCGTAGCAATTGTCCTGGTACGCGCCCGATCGAACCGAATGTCAGATCTCACGCCAACGGCGCCTCTAGTGCTCGGGGCGCTCGCGATCATTCGCCCTGGGGAGATTGTCCAGGTTGGATCGAAGCAGCCGGTTCCTCAGGCGCACAACCGCGGGAATCGCGTTTCCGGCTAACGGCTACGGCGTCCAATCCCTGACCGTGCCGGGGCTCACCCCCTCGGCCCGGCGCTGCTTCGTGACCGCCTCGATCAGCGCCTGGATGTACCCATTGGCGAATGCCCGTCCCCGGTGGCCCCACGGCGTGTCCTGATACGTCTGGGGCACGTGGTCGTCAATGAAGAAGCTATCGAAGCCCACGTCGTAATAGATCTCCATCGCCTTGAACATGTCCACGTAGCCCGTGTTGATGAACTCCTCGCGGAAGCTGGGCACCGTCTCGGACACATTGCGGAAGTGCACGTAGAGGATCTTGTTGCGTGAGCCGAAGTAGCGGATCTTGCCGTAGATGTCGAAGCGCTCGTCCGGCTCCGCCATCTCGGACATCGTGCCCTGGCAGAACTCAATCGCGTTGCAGTCGCTCGGGTAGATCTCGATCAGTCGCTTGTAGGAGGCAAAGTCGCGCAGAAGCTGCGGGATGCCGCCCAGCACCGGCACCGGCGGATCGCACGGGTGGATGCCCAGACGGATCCCCTCCTCCTCAGCAATCGGCGTGATGATCTTGATCCAGTGCTCCAGATTGGCCCACATCTCCTCCTCGGAGTACGCCCGGTCGTGGGTCAAAGGCAGCTTCTGGGCCAGCGTATCGTCAAACGCCGTGGCGATCGCGCCCGCGCGGATCGTGGCCGAGGGGGTGCGCCATACGTGCGAGGGCATCCAGTTGTAGCCAAAGATCGGAATGCCCGCGCGAGCGATGTTTCGCACCGTGGCGATCATGTTCTCGATCTGTTCGTCTCGCCGCGGCCCGTTCAGCATGATGTGGTCGTAGAAGTGCGTCGGCACGTTCTCCAGTGCCGTCAGCTTCAGCCCAAACTGCTCCACCCGCACCCGCAGCTTCACCAGGTCCTTCAGTTCCCAGCGGCTATTGGCGGGCAGCACCGGCGTATTCAGCAGCACGTCCGTCGCGCCGAACTGCGCCGCGAACTGCAGGTACTCATCAGTCGGCACGTTGAACTGGCCAAATCCCGCTCGCATGTCAGCCGTCCCTGGTTACAACTGGTTACAAGAGCCGTACGCGCCGTCCGCTGGCGCCGCCGCCTCAATCTAGCAGACTCATCCGCGTCACGGCCGCCCGCCACGAGTGGAAAACGCGTCAAACCGCTCCGCGGCAAGATCCACCACGATGGTGACGTCCTCCTGAAGTAGCAGCCGCTCCCCCACCAGGGCCTCTGCCGCGCGCCTCACCCGGCCCAGGTAGTCGTCACCATCGGCGTAGCGCTCCTCGATCGACAGGCGCGGATCACCCGTACGCTCGCGCTCGGCACGCGTCGCTGGGAATGGAAACGTTGACCCCTGCATCAAGTTGATCTGGCCAGCGCCGCCGGTCTCCGGATGGCGGGGGTTCCACCCTGTGTACGTCGCCACGGGCACGCTGACGTCGGGAGGCCGAATGCTCGCTCGTTCGTTGCCGTCCGCGTCCACGGCGGAGACGAAGCCCGGGTAGCGCGCGCCGAGGCGCGCCGGCGGATCGCCAACACCCTCCGCTACCCGCGGCCCAACGTCCGTCCGCCAGACCATCAAGATGCGCTCCGGATCCGGAACCGTCACGCCCGGAATCCGGCGAAATAGATCCAGCACGCGCTCCCGAGGCACGGCCGAGCCGTCCGCCAGGCGGGGAAATTGACTGGCGGGTGGCTCAATACCCGCGGTCACCCAGCCGTCAAAGGCCACCAGCAGCGCGCGGAGCAACGGCGTGTAGTCAACCGCGTTGAAGCCGTGCGCGCCGCGCGTGCCGTCGTTGGGGTTGTAGTCCTCCAGCGGCAGCGTGCCCGGGCCGTGCTGCGTCCCAGCGAAATGGTAGATCCGCGACTCCCTCGGCGGCTCCACGTCGCGAGTGCCATCGATGTCCGTGTGAATGAGCGACGCATCGCCCCGCCAGTACTCCGCCGACGTGTTGATGTGGAAGATCTTCGGCACGCCGCCCAGTTCGCGCTGGCGATCCAGCAGCCCGCCGGTCTCACCCGTGAGCTCGTCGGTCTGAGGTTCGTCCGCGAACGGCATGAGGTGGCCGAAGCTGGGCACCGACTGATCGGATGGCTGGGCGTAGCGGTGGTTGAACTGACCCCGACGCGCGCCTGCCACCTGGGAGATCACCCCGTCGTAGACCTGGCGGCCCGCCTCGTCCACGTTCATCCCGTGTGACAGGAAGTGCCTCAGAAAACGGCCACTCTGGGAGATCCCGTGGGCGAACAGCCAGTCGATCCGGCCAGCGCACGGGTTGCCTCGCTCGGCCGGCGCCGAGCGTAAGAACGCCGAGAAATCACGCACGGTGAGAAAGCCCGTACCGGTGACGGGGCAGTTATCGGTGCGGTAGATCACCTCATAGAACTTCCCCGCCTCGAAGCCACCCGTGAGCCACAGGTGAGACGGGTCCGGCACCACCCGGCCGCCCTCCTCGCGCGCGAACCGCCAGCGTTCCCGTGGGATCCGCGACCGGTCGCCGCCCTGCCAGTCCCGCACGGTCAGCGTCGCCTCGAGATCGTCGACGTCTGCAGCGGGGTAGGGCGTGTGCACTCGATCCGCCAGCAGCTTGTGCGGCGATGGTGCGCTGAGCTGGAGCTCCACCTGCGACCAGCCCACGATCGGCCGGCCGCTCTCCAGGGCCTGCGGCGCCTCGAGGCCCATCAGGATGGGGTTCCTGATCACATCCCACTGCCAACCACACCACGCCAGGGTCCACCCCCGCTCGAAGAGGAACCCATCGCCAGGATCTATCTCGACCGTGGGCACCGGCGAGGGCGCCGCGCGGTTGAAGTGGCGCGTCAAATTCTTGCGACCCCGATTGAGCACCTCAAACAGCAGCCGACGGTTGCCCGCCGCGGGGTCCACCGGCTGCAGCACGCAGAAATCCGCCAAGAAGCGGACCCGCCCGGATTCATCGCGCGCCGCCTTATCCAGGTCGACGATCGCCGCGTTCGCGGGATGAGTCGGGTCGGCCGCGAATCGAGCCACCCCATCGATCCGCTCGTACGCGCCAGCCGCTCCAAAGCGGCGACCGTCCGCGAGCAGCGTACGCGAGCTGATATCAAGACCGAGAACGGACATGGACGGCTCCGTCGGCTAGAAGTGCCTCAGTGTAAGTCGATCACAGGCGTGTCCAGTACCGGACAGCTCAGCGTCCGACGGCATCGAGCATCGCACGGAGACGGTCGCCATTCTCGGGAGCTTCCTTCAGCTCAAGCAGCGGCTCCAGCTCCCCGAAGATGAGAGGTCGGTCGAGGGCACCGCCCCGGCGCGCCACGATGCTCCGGATATCCGCCCAATCAGTATCGCGGCCAGCGAACGCCTTGAAGACGATCAGATCCTCGGCCGTACAAATCAGCAGCTCCGTCCCGGGTGAGATTCGTACCGGCCTGGCACGGGCCACAGCGTGCTCTTCGAAAGGCATGGCGCCCAGCGAAAGGTCCAGTGGGACACCAGACGCACTGGAAATAAGAAGCACCCGATTCCTGATGGCGAACTCGCGAGCATCGGCGCGGCGCGGCGAGAACGCGGTGAGTACGCGATCGACGAACTCAGCCTCGCCACCAAATCCCGTAAGTACCGTGACATCGACGTCACGCGTGAGTCGCGGCTCCCCCCAATGCTGAACGGCGATCCCACCGATGAAGCAGAAGCGCCAACCCTGAGCCGTGCAAAATGCCTGGATCTCAAGGGCTGCCTCGAGTATCGCGTTCATTCGCTCCGTCGGCGGTGGAAGATCCTCTGCTGCTCAACCAATCCTGAGTAGGTCCACCGCTCTGGCGGTAGCGTAGCTGGATCGGCCATCGCGAGGAGCATCTCGCTGATGGCCATGGCCTCTTCATCCGTCATGGCGGCCAGCTCGCGCCGCTTCTGCTCAGCCAGCTCGTCACTTGCCGACCGCCACTGCGCGATCCAGCGTCGCGCGTTAGCCTGGTCCTGCTCTCGAGTCACGTAGACCTCCCGGCCGTCACCCCAACCCGACACGCCCCAGTCCAAGTATCGCCGACCCGAGCCCCGATCGGGGCCTCAAGCGTCGTGGATCTGCCAGAATCCATACCACCATGCAGCCCCAGACCATCGTCGTCAAAGTCGGCACCAGCGTCCTGCTCCAGAGCACCGCCGAGCTTGACCGCGCCAACATTCAGCGCATCCTGGACCAGATCATCGACGTCGCCGAGCAGGGCCACCGCATGGTGTTCGTCTCCTCTGGTGCCATCGGCGCCGGCCTCGCGCCGCTCGGGTTCAAGAGACGCCCTACCAACATCCCAGACCTGCAGGCCTGTGCCGCCGTCGGCCAGAGCCTGCTCATGCAGGCCTACAACGAGGTCCTCGCCCGACGGGGCTACGTCGTCGCCCAGCTTCTCCTCACGTACGGCGACTTCCAGGACCGCCGCCGCTACCTGAACCTCCGCAACACCCTGGAAGCGCTCCAGGACCGCAAAGCCCTGCCCGTTATCAACGAGAACGACACCGTCTCCGTCGATGAGATCAAGTTCGGCGACAACGACACCCTCGGCGCCCTCGTCTCAAACGTCGTGGACGCCAACCTCACCATCATTCTGTCCGACATCGACGGCCTCTACACTGCCAACCCTCACCTGCATCCTGACGCCCGGCGAATCACGGTCGTAGAAGAGGTCACCCCCGACATCGAAGCGCTGGTGGAAGAAGCGGACTCCGGATTCGGCGTGGGCGGCATGACCACCAAGCTCACCGCCGCCAAGACCGTCACTAGCGTCGGCGGAACCCTCGTCCTGGCAGACGGACGCCGCGCCTCGCTCGCGGCCATCATCCGCGGCGAGATCGATGGCACCGTCTTCAAGCCCTCCGGCGACAGACTCGACCACCGCAAGCGCTGGATCGCCAACTCGCTCCGCGAGATGGGCACGCTGGAGGTAGACGCCGGCGCCGCGCGCGCCCTCATTGAACGCGGCAAGAGCCTGTTGCCCGCCGGCATCACCCGCTGCCACGGCAGCTTTGCGGAAGGCGACCCCGTGGTCGTAGTCCACGGCGAGCAGCGGATCGCCAAGGGATTGACCAACTACTCCTCTGAGCAGATCACCCACATCCTCGGCAAACGCAGCACGGAGATTGCCGGATTGCTGGGTGGTAAGATCTTCGAAGAGGTCATCCACAGGAACAACATGGTGCGGCTATGATCGAGGCAACAGCGCGCGCGTCCGTCAGAGAGCTGGCCCAGCGGGCTCACGAGGCCGCCGTGGCCATGCGGAGCGCCCGCCCGGAGCAGAAGTCCGCCGCCATCCACGCCATGGCCCGCGGCGTGCTGGAGCAGCAAGACCGCATCCTCGCCGCCAACGCCGTGGACGTGGCCGCTGCCCGAGAAGCCGGGATGGGCTCCGCCAAGCTGGACCGCCTCACCCTCAACCAGAAGCGGCTGGCCGACATGGCCCAGGCGCTGGACGAGGTCGCTGAGATACCAGACCCTATCGGCCACAAGCTTGACGATCGCGTCGTGGCCTCCGGCATGCGCGTTCAGCGAGTCCGCGTCCCCCTCGGCGTCGTCCTGTTCATCTACGAGTCCCGGCCAAACGTCACATCAGACGCCGCGGCAATCTGCCTCAAGGCCTCGAACGCCGTCATCCTCCGCGGCGGCTCGGAAGCCAAGGAGTCCAACGGCGCCATCGTCCAGGTCCTCGCGGAGGCGCTCGTCGCGCACGGCCTTCCAGCAGATGCCATCCAGACCGTACCGGTCTACGACCACGAATCGGTCCGCGAGCTCCTGGGCATGTCCGGCCTCATCGATCTGGTCATCCCCCGCGGTGGCGAGGCGCTCATCCGCGCCGTCGCCGAGCACAGCCGCATCCCCGTGCTCAAGCACTTCATCGGCAACTGCCACGTCTACGTGGACCGCGCCGCCAACCTGGACATGGCCGAGGAGATCACCGTCAACTCCAAGGCCCAGCGGCCGTCAGTCTGCAACGCCGCCGAAAAGCTGCTGATCGATGCGAAGATCGCGCCCGACTTCCTGCCTCGCATCGCCGAGCGCCTACCCAACGTCGAGCTTCGCGGCGACGAAGCCTCTCGCCGCATCGTCCCGGCCATCCTCCCCGCCACCGAGCAGGACTGGTACCAGGAGTACCTGGACTACGTCATGGGCGTGAAGATCGTCTCCGGTGTGGATGAGGCCATCGAGCACATCAACAAATACAGCTCCGCCCACACGGACACCATCGTGACAGAGGACGGCGTCACGGCGCAGCGATTCCTGGACCGGGTGGACTCAGCTTCCGTCCTCTGGAACGCCTCCACTCGGATGGCAGACGGCGGCTGCTACGGCCTGGGCGCGGAGATCGGCATCAACACGGACAAGCTCCACGCCCGCGGTCCCATGGGACCAGAAGAGCTGACCTCGCACAAGTGGGTCGTCTACGGAACCGGCCAGATCCGCGGCTAGCCACTCGCCGCCGCCAAATCCCCAGCCCTCGGTATTGCTGCCCGGGCGCTCGTAACGGTATGCTCCGCGCACTATCCTCGTCGTCCGTACTCGGCAGCGGGCTGCGGTTCATTTGGAGGAGCGAGAGCCACCGTGCCACAGAAGTACAACTATTACAAGGCTGAGTACATCTGGGTTGATGGCACCCAGCCAACGCAGAAGCTGCGGTCCAAGGCCAAGATCATCCCCATCGGCGAGGAGCCGCCGATCTGGGGATTTGACGGCTCCAGCACCCAGCAGGCCACGGGAGATCGGTCTGACTGCGTGCTCAAGCCAGTGTTCGTCTGCGACGATCCCATCCGCGGCGAGCCCCACAAGCTCGTGATGTGCGAGGTCATGCTGGTCAGCGGGCAGCCGCACGATACCAACACCCGCGCCGCCTGCCGCGAGGTCGCCGCCAAGTACTCCAAGCACGACACCTGGTTCGGCCTCGAGCAGGAGTACACCTTCTTCGACGGCATCAAGCCGCTGGGCTGGCCAGACAACGGCTTCCCGGCCCCCCAGGGCGGCTACTACTGCGGCGTCGGTTCGGATGAGGTATTCGGCCGACCGGTCGTGGAGGCCCATCTGGAGAACTGCCTCAAGGCCGGCCTCAAGATCTCGGGCATCAACGCGGAGGTGATGCCCGGGCAGTGGGAGTTCCAGGTCGGCCCGGTGGCGGCGCCGGAGATCGGCGACCAGCTGTGGATCGCCCGGTGGCTCCTCTACCGAACGGGTGAGGACTTCAAGGCGGACTCCGGGAACGGCATCTCCGCGCGGCTCGACCCCAAGCCCGTCAAGGGTGACTGGAACGGCGCCGGCTGCCACACTAACTTCTCCACCAAGTCCATGCGCGAGAACTACGACGCGTGCATCGCGGCGGCGGAGGCGCTGGGCACCCGCGCGGCGCTCCACATCGCCAACTACGGCGCAGGCATCGAGGATCGCCTCACCGGCCACCATGAGACCGCGTCGTACAAGTCTTTCTCCTACGGCGTGTCCCACCGCGGCGCCTCCATCCGCATCCCGTGGCAGGTCGCCCAGGACAAGAAGGGCTACATCGAGGATCGCCGGCCAAACGCCAACTGCGATCCGTACGTGGTCACCCGCCTGATCATCGAGACTGTCTGCGGCACGGCGGACGGAGACCTCAAGGCGTAACCCCCGGGCCCAGCGGCCCACGCACGTCAAAGAAGCGGTCACCAGCAGGAGTTGGTGACCGCTTCTCGCGTAACGGCCGGCCATTTGTGCAATCCGGCCAACCTGTGGCACGCTTGCACGGCCGTGTCCACCGCCCTCGTCCCACTGCTCCTCCTGCTGCTGACCGTCTTCATCTGGGCCAGCAACAACGTGGTCTCCAAGGTCATCATGGAGGAGGCATCGCCGGTTCTGGTCGCCCTCGTGCGTTTCACCCTGGCCGGCTCCCTTATCTACGTGCCCATCTTCCTCAGGCTCCACCGAGGCGACCAACGCTTCGCCCTGGGTGACTGGCCGCGACTCTTCATCCTCGGGTTCGGCGGCGTCATGGGCAGCCTCGTCCTGCACCTGATGGGGCTCATCACCAGCCCCGCCACGGACGCCGCCGTCTACTCCCTCACCACGCCGCTGTTCGTGCTGGTGCTCGGCCGCCTGGTCTACGGCGAGCACGTCAGCCGCCAGCGCGCGCTCGGCATCGCCGCGGCGTTCGGCGGCGCGCTAGTGCTGGTCATCGGCACCGCGGCCGGCTTCGGCGGCGGGGACCTGCGCGGCTCGCTCTTCCTACTGGCCAGCGCCGTCGTTTGGGGCGTCTATACCCTGCTCAGCAAGGACCTGCTCGTCCGCCGCTCGCCCCTGTTGGTGCTGGCCACGGCCAACCTCATCGCCTCCCTCTCCATCTGGCCTGTCGCCGGCCTCATGGGCGTCTTCGGTGAGCTGCCCACCGTGCTGGACTGGTCGGGCCGAGCCTGGGCCGTCATGGTCTATCTGGTGCTCCTGATGAGCGTGTTCAGTCAGTGGCTGTACGTCCGGGCCATTCGCGATCTGCACCGCAGCCAGGTCTCGGCCGTGCTCTACACCAAGCCGCTCTTCACCGCCGTCATGGCCGCCGCCACACTCGGCGAGCTTCCAACGCCCGTCACCCTCCTGTCCGGCCTGCTGATCGTCGCCGGCGTCTGGCTGGTCAACCGGCCAACACCCCGGCCACGAGTGGTCGCGCCCGCGGCCAACCGCGTCAGCGCAGGCATCGCCACCACCAGCTAGCACCTTCACCCGACCCCCACCCCAACCCACCCCTTACTCAGATCAGCATTACGCACATGTGCGTAATGCTGATCTGAGTAACGCCAGCCTGTATACTGCGGGTGTGTCCGTCTCGCCCCGCTCCGCCGCCAATCCCTTCCGCTACGGCGAGGTCGTCGCCAGCGACACTTTCGCTGACCGCGCGTCAGAGATCGCCGAGCTCCTCGGTCACTTCAACTCCGGCCAGAACGTCGTCCTCATCTCACCCAGGCGGTTCGGCAAGACCTCCCTCATCCTCAAGGCCGCCGAGCTCGCAAGGCGCGACGGCGCACTCGTCGCTTACCTGGATCTCTTCCGCGCGCCAACGCCTGAACGCCTCGCCCACGTGATGGCGCAGGCCATCCACGAAGGCCTCGTTGCCCCAATCGAACGCGTCTGGCAGCGCGCCGTCGCCGTGTTCGACCACCTGCCGTTGCGCCCAAGAATCACGGTCAGCTCGGACGGCATCCCCACGCTCGAGCTCAGCGTCGCCGAACGCCAGCGTGACGTCGATCAGACCATCGAGCAGCTTCTCCAGATTCCCCAACGCGTCGCCGAACAGCGCAAGCGACCGGTCGTCTTCATCATCGACGAGCTACAGGAGATCGTGACCATCGATCCAGGTCTGCCCCGAGTGCTTCGTTCCGCCGTTCAGATGCAGCCAGACGTCGCTCACGTCTTCCTGGGGAGCCGCCGCCATCTCATGCAGTCCCTCTTCACGGACGAAAACCAACCGCTCTACCGTTCGGCTCGCCCGTTTCCGCTGGGCCCCATCCCCAGAGACCAGTTCGCGGGATTCATTCGTGAGCGGTTCCAGGCCACCGGCCGTTCGCTCTCCGAGGATGCGCTGACCAGCGTCCTGGACATCACAGAAGGCCACCCCCACGACACCCAGGAGCTGTGCTCGTTCGTCTGGGCTCTCGCCTCGCCGCGGACATCTATCACCCCAGCACACGTCACCGTCGCCGCGGAACGCGTGATCGAGGCAGAGCACGCGCGCCTCAGCGAGCTCTGGTCCGGCCTCTCCGCCGCGCAGCGCGCGCTGCTCGCCGCCATTGCCCAGGATGGCCGCGCGGTCTACTCCGAGCAGTTCCGTCGAACCCACCGTCTGGGCGCCGCCTCCACCGTCCAGCGCAGCGTCTCGCGGCTCACCCAGCTCGACCTTGTGGAGCGCACCCAGGACGATCGCCTGCGAATCGCGGATACGTTCCTCCGCCTGTGGGTGCGACGGGCTATCCTGGGGGTACCGCTCCGCCCGGAGGGGGCTTAGCTCCCCGCGAAGACTATCGTGACCGGGCTCCCCGTCTGGATCACCTGACCGGTGGGCGCCAGCCGGCCGCTCGCCTGATCCACGCGGAACGTCACGATGCTGTCGCTCGCCTGGTTGGCCGCGTACAGCAGCGATCCGCTCGGGTCCAGCGCGAAGAACCGCGGCGTCCGGCCCTGCGTCGGCTCCCAGGCCACCGCCTCCAGCGTCCCATCCGCCTCGCTCACCGCCAGCGTCACGATGCTGTCGTGGCCGCGATTCGAGCCGTAGATGAACCTGCCAGACGGCGCCGCCATGATCTCCGCCGTGGTGTTCCGCCCCTGGAAGTCAGGCGGCACCGTGGGCAGCACCTGCAACGGCTCCAGCGCGCCCGTCGCCACGTCCAGACGGTACGTGGTCACCGTGGAGTCAAGCTCATTGATCACGTACGCCAGCGGCCGAGTGGGGTGGAACACCACGTGCCGAGGCGCCGCGCCCGGCCTGGCCTGCACGAACGGCGGCGTGGCGCTGGGGATCTTCCCGCTGGCCAGATCGATCCGGTACACGTAGGTCCGGTCCAGCCCCTTGTCCGGCACCACCAGGAACGTACCGCTCGGATCGAACAGCACGTGGTGGGGGTGGGGGATCCTTTGCTCCGTGGGGTGCGGTCCCGGCGGTCCCGTCTGCTCCCGCAGGTCAATGCGCTCGCTCAGCGAGCCGTCCGCCTGGATGCTGAACGAGCCCACGGTGCCGTTCGCGTAGTTCGCCACGGCCACGTACCGATCGGTGCGCTCGATGGCCACCGCCACCGGATTCGGCCCGCCACAGGGGCGCGTCCCCAGCGGTGCCAGGCTGCCCGTCGCCTGATCGATGCGGAACGCACTCACCTCGCTGAACGTGTCGCCGCCGTGGACGGTGTACAGAAACCTTCGCCGCGAGTCGGTGGTCAGGAACGACGGATTGCCAACCTCCGCCACCAGCCGCGGCTCACTCCAGGCCCCGCTGGCCGGATCCATCCGGTACGCCACGATGCCCTTGCCCCGGCCATCGCGATCCGGTGTCGTGTAGCAGCCAACATATGCGAACATGCGCACAGTCTAGGCCGGATCGCCGGCCACGTCAAAGCTCCATCGACCCCGCTGAAACTCCGCCGACCAGCGTACGCTACCCTCACCGGCCGGCCCCACCCCGTCACAACCCCCTGTTGAGGATCCAATGCCTGACAAGATCGCCATCCGCGGATCATGGGTCTACGCCTGGAGCGCTGAGCGCAACGTTGCCGAGGTGCTCCGCGACCGCGCCGTGCTCGTCGAAGGCGATCGCATCGCCGCCATCCTGCCCGCCGACTGGCACAACGACGGCAGCGCCCGCGAGCTTGGCGGCCCCGGCGCCTTTGTCATCCCCGGCCTCATCAACGCCCACGTCCACTCGGCCGTCACCCCGCCCGTCCGCGGCGTCGCCGAGGATGACGATCGCGACGCCACGATGCTCGGCCTCGTCGTCCCCGTGATCAAGGCCGTGTTCGAGATGCTCCAGGCAGACGAGATCCAGCCGCTCGTGGAGTGGGGCCAGCTCGAGCTGATGCGGACCGGCGTCACCACGGTGCTCGAAAGCTCCAACCACGATCCGGAGATCCTGGTGGCCTCGGCGAAACACGTCGGCGTCCGTTCGTACGTCAGCCCGCTCTACGGCGAGCAAACTCCCCGCGGCAAGTACCACATACTCTGGGGAGATCAGGGGGATCCAGACCACTCCATCGCCGCCAACGTCGACCTGTTCACGAAGTACGAGAACGCAAACGGCGGCCGCATCCGCGGCATCTTCGGCCTGCACGCGCCCGACACCTGCACCGAGCCATTCCTCAAAAAGATCGTGCGCGCTGCGGACGAGCTAGACGCGCCCATGATGATCCACCTCAACCAGACCGAGCGCGAGCGCGTGACCGTGGCGGAGCGCGAGGGCGGACTCTCGCCGGCCGAATACCTCCAGCGCGTCGGCATGCTGCGCCCGGGCCTGCTCGCCGCGCACAACACCTACGCCACTCCATCAGACGCTGCGCTGATGGCATCCTGCGGGGCAACCGCCGTCTACTTGCCGTACATCCTCTCCCGCCGCGGCCAGCCCAGCCCGCTCCCCATGCTCCTCGAGGCCGGGGTGAACGTTGCCCTGGGAACGGACTCCTACTGCGGCGACTTCGTCTCGCTCATGAAGGTCGGCGCGTACCTCGGCAAGCAGGCCTCCCGCCGGCCCGGGCTCCCCACCGCCCGCCAGATGCTAGATGCCGCCACCGCCGGCGCCGCCCGCGGGCTACGCCGCGATGACATCGGGCGGATTGCCCCCGGCGCCCAGGCAGACGTCGCCGTGGTCGATCTGGCAACCACCACCGCCGCGCCCGTCTTCGATCCGGTCAAGAGCGTGGTCTACTACTCCTCCGGGCTCGACGTGCGCCACCTCCTTGTGGCGGGGCAGGTGCTCCTGGAGGACGGACGGTTCACCACCGTAGACGAGGCCGCGATCCGCCGCCGCAACGAGGAGGTCTGCGCCCGCGTCTGGCAGGCCGTGCTGGGCACCACCGCCGGCCCGGCCTGAATGCCGCGGTCAGCGAACCACCCACCCCGTCAGCGGCCGGGCCTCGGCGATCGCCCGGAGCTCCCGCTCCCAGATCTGCCTGAGAATCGCCACGCCCACGTCGAACCGGCTCAGGCGCTCGTGCCGGTGGTCGGCCACCAGGCCCTGGCCGCGCTCCACCACCGTGTCCTGCAGGCTGATCAGCGCTGAGTGACTCTGGAGCTCGTCCAGGTGTAGCTCGCCGCTCAGCACGCGATCAGCCAGCGCCGCGATGGTGGTGTCGCCCACGCCCACCATCGCGCTGAACGATTTCGCATCGCCAGACTCCCGTCGCTCCACGTACCGCCGCGCCGTCTCGCCCTGGATGTACGCGATGCAGACAAAGAAGTTGTGGTGGCTCTCGTCGTCTATCGGGACGCGCCAGTTGATCGTGTGCTGGACCGGCGCGTCGCGGTCACCAGTGGGATTGGGCCCACGGCGGATGTTTGGGAGCTGGAACAGCACCTCGCTTGGCGGGTCGCCTGGGCGGGCGCTGCTGACCTCGATGCCCGCCGCCGTCTCCCGGGCCTCCACCTCCGGCATCACGATCTTGCCCAGCAACGAGCCCCGATGCGTGAACGTGGCGTGCGCCGGATCTATCGCGTCCTCCAGCGCGTTGAAGAAGTTGCAGGGACGGATGTAGCTGCCCACCTCCAGCACGCCCTCGGCCTCCCACTCCGGGTACGTCGGGAACGGCGGTGCCTCACCGTCGCCAAAGTAGCCAAAGATCAACCCCAGGTACTCCCGCGTTGGGTAGCTCGCGATCCGCACCGCCCGCGCGGCCCCGGCGTCCTCACCCGGCCGATCGGTGCACTGGCCATCGCCCCCATAGCACCAGCCGTGGTAGCGGCAGCGGATGTCGTCACCCTCAACCCAGCCTATCGACAGCGCCGTGCTGCGATGGGCGCAACGCTCCGCCACGATCCGCGGTGTACCAGACTCCCCCCGGTACAGCGTGTAGCGTTCGCCCATGATCTGGAGCGGACGCGCCCGGCCAACAGCCAGGTCGTCGGAGACACTGACCGGCTGCCAGAACGCCCGCATGTACCGGCCGGCCAACGATTCTGGCCCGGTGTGGGCAAAGTCATGGATCCGCGCTTCCAGGTCCTGGCTATCGGTCATCGGGCCTTCCGTCGGTCTATGTATTCGGCGCAACGGTACGGCCCAGGCAACGCGATCGGCAATTCACGGCACGTAGCGCCCATCTTCGGATTGATCGGACACTGCCGGTTGTCTACACTGCACGTTGGAACGCTCAAAGTGCGCACGGACTCGGCCCACGCGAAACCGCGACGCTCCGATTCGACGATGTCCCGCGGATACTCAGCGCGGTGACGAGACAGACAGGTGGCAAGATGCAAGACGCGTTCGAATCGTTGAAGCAGCGCCGACTCACTCGGCGGGCGGCCCTCCGCCTGGGCGGCCTCTCGGTGGCGGCTGTCGCGCTCACCGCGGCCTGCTCGTCGCCCGCGGCCACCCCCGCCAAGCCCGCGGAGCCGGCCAAGCCAGCAGAAGCCCCCAAACCGGCGGACGCACCCAAGCCCGCTGCCTCGCCAGCCGCGTCTCCGGGCGCCTCGCCGGCTGCCTCGCCAGCCGCCCAGGCCGCGCCCGGCGCCGGCGCCTCCAAGCCCACCATCGTCAGCAAGGCAGATGGCTACGCCGGTCCAGCCCTCACCAACGCCCCGATCACTCTCCGCGTGCTCCGTCAGCAGTACCCCGTGGACCCGCAGAACGCCTACTTCCCGGCGGTCTACAAAGAGTTCATGGACGCCTACCCAAACATCAAGATCGAGGAGGAAGTCGTCCCCTTCGGCGAGCTCTTCCAGAAGATCTTGACCGTGGTGGCCGGCGGCAACCCCCACGACATGATCATGAGCTTCAGCGACTTCGTGTACGGCTACGCCTTCAACGGAGTCTGCCTGGCGCTCGACGACTTCATGACGCCCGAGTACAAGGCCGACATCGTGCCCGCCACCCGCGACATCCAGACCTACAACGGCAAGCTCTACATGACCCCGTTCGAGCAGCAGATCGCCGTGTTCTACTACAACAAGGACTTCCTCAAGGAGCAGGGCCTGGAGGGACCGCCCGAGGTGCCGGATCCGGCCGGCGCCTGGACCTGGGAGCAGGTCAGAGACCTCTGGCGCAAGCTAGCTGACAAGAACAAGGGGCAGGAATCGCCGGCCGTCTGGCCGTTCGCGCCCTCCATCTTCGGTCCTGGCGGACCCGGCTCCAACTACTGGTACGAGGGCCTGTTCATCCGAAGCATGGGTGACCCCAAGGCCGCCAAGGACTCCTCAGCCTACAAGACCTTCCAGGCCGTCAGCGAAGACGGCAACAAGACCGTCGGTTACATCGACACGCCTGAGGCCGTCGAGGGCATGAAGTTCTACCAAAGCATCTTCACGGAGAAGGCTTCGCCGCTGGTTGGCATCCCCAACTCCTTCTACGATGGCAAGGCAGCGACCTTCGTTGGCGCCGACACCACCATCCTCCGCTTCTCGCAGCTCAACGTGAAGTTCAAGTGGGGCGCGTCGCCCATCCCGCGTGGCAAGAGCCAGTTCACCCACGGCAGCGGGCCCGGCTTCTTCGTCGCCGCCAAGACCAAGTACCCGGCCGAGTCAGCCGCGCTGATGGCGTTCATGCACAACGATGCCAACCGACTCAAGTGGGCGGAAGCGCGCGGCACCCTGCCGGCCCGCCTGTCGCTGTACGACAAGCTCCCCAAGTACAAGGAGTTCCCGTACAACATGACCCTCAATACCCTGAAGTCCGTGGCGTACCCGCCTCCGCGGACTCCAGGCTCCTCCGAGTACCAGGCCGCCATGAACATCGCGATCAAGGACATCGCCACCGGCGCCAATCCCCAGGATCGCCTGACCAAGGCCGCCAAGGACGTCGAAGAGCAGCTCAAGAAGTACCGGTAAGCCGGGCCCTATGGCGACCGTCGCCCAGCCGGCGCGTCCGGGCAAGTCGCCGCAGCTCCAGGCCACCCGCCGTGCGCAGGTGGCCTGGACCGCGGCGCTCTTCCTCCTCCCCACCATCCTTGGGCTGGTGCTGTTCCAGTTCGGCCCGCTGCTGGTTGCCGTCCGCAACAGCCTGTATCGCGTCAGCCTCCTCAACCCAGACGCCGCGCAGTTCGTCGGCGCCAGCAACTACCTGCGGCTCATCGAGGACGAGACCTTCTGGATCGCCCTGCTCAACACCGTCCTCTACATGGTTGGCAAGCTCGTGGTGCAGATCCCCCTGGGGCTCGGCGCCTCCCTCCTGGTCAACCAGAAGCTACGCGGCATCGTCATCCTGCGCAGCGCCCTGTTCGCACCAGTCGTCACCTCAGGCGCCGTGATCGCAGTCATCTGGAACCTGATGTATTACCCAGAGAACGGCCTCTTCAACGCCATCCTCAACGCCGTCGGCATCCCCTCGCAGCCGTTCCTCACCAGCCCCACACAGGCGCTGGCCAGCATCGTCATCATGGGCGTCTGGATGGACCTCGGCTTCACCATGCTGCTGTACCTCGGCGGGCTGCAGGGCATCAGCGAGACCTACTACGAGGCGGCCGCCATCGATGGCGCCAGCCCAAGGCAGCAGTTCTGGGCCATCACCCTCCCGCTGCTCCGCCGAACCACCATGCTCGCCATCTTCATGGGCACCATCGTCAGCTTCCGCGTCTTTACGCCCATCTACGTCATGACCCAGGGCGGGCCGCAGGACTCCACTATTAACTCGGTGTATTTCATGTACCTCCAGGCGTTCAAATTCATGAGCCTGGGCTACGCCTCGGCCGTCGCCGTGGTCGTCATCGTGGTGCTGGCCGCTATCACCTTCGTCCAGAGCCGCCTGCTCAGCACGGATCTGGAGTACTGATCCCACCATGGTCAGCGGCCAGCCCGTCGCCCTATCCACAGCGCAGTCCAGGTCGCGCGGATCCACGCGGCTCGTCTCGCGGGCCGCGCTCTACCTGCTCGCGCTCGTCGTGACGCTGCTGTTCGTGATCCCGTTCGCCTGGATGGTGCTCTCCTCGTTCAAGCTCACCGCTGAGGTGTTCCGCTACGCTTCACCCCTGACCTGGAAGACCTTCATCCCGCCAGACCCCACCCTCAGCAACTTCTACGTGATCTTCGAGAAGTTCAACTTCCACCGCAGCCTGATGAACAGCGTCATCGCAGCGCTCGGCCAGACCAGTCTCACGCTCGTGGTGTGCAGCCTGGCCGCCTTCGTCTTCGCACGTCTCCAGTTCCGCGGCCGTGACCTGCTCTTCGGCCTCGTGGTCCTCAGCGCGTTCATCCCCTTCGAGGCCATCATGGTCCCCCTCTACGTCGTCACGCGCCAGCTTGGACTGGTAGACACCTACGCCGGCCTGTTCCTCCCCTGGGTCGCCAACGCGGCCGGGATCTTCCTGCTGCGCCAGAGTTTCATCGAGATCCCGCGCGAGTATGACGAGGCGGCAATGATGGAGGGCGCCTCGCCGGTCCAGGTGCTGTGGCACGTCATCCTGCCAAACTCGCGGCCGTCCCTGGTCACCCTGGCCCTCATCAGCGCACTCGCCTCCTGGAACTCCTTCCTCTGGCCGCTGATCGTCATCCAGGATCAGACCAAGCAGCTTGTCCAGGTCGCCATCGCCACCTTCACGGATCCCGGCCAGCTTCCCACCTGGGGTGAGCTGTTCGCCGGCGCCACCGTGGCCACCGTACCCGTCCTGATAGTCTTCCTGGCGCTCCAGCGATTCTACGTACGAGGCATGGTCATGTCCGGAATCAAGGGATGAGAATCGGCACGGAAGGCGATCACATCGCCGAGGCCAAGACCCGCGGCGCCATCGGCGCTTTGCAGTTCGCCATAGATCAGGGCATAGACGGCGTCTTCTTCAAGTCCATCCTGGACCTCAGCCCCACCCTGGACCCCGGCGAGCTCCAGAACGTTCGCGACTTCGCCGATGCCCATGACCTCTACCTGGAGGTCGGCGCCGGCCGCGTCAACCCCTACAACACCGCCGAGAGCCCCTACGTCCGCGAGCTCGGAGGAGGCGACTACCGTCTGGGCTTCGAGAAGCTCATCCGCGCCGCGCACTCCATCGGATGCACCGAGCTGTGGGCGGAGACCGGCACGTTCAAGCGAAACCTGCCGCGGTACTTCGTCTTCGATCGCTTCCGCACGGACGTCACCTGGGAGGACCAGCTCGCGGCTACCGAGCGATTCCTCCGCTCGCTCACCCCGCTGCTCCGCGACCTCGGCTGCCGGATCAACGTGGAGACCCACGAGGAGATCACCAGCTTCGAGGCCGTCCGACTCGTGGAGGCCGTCGGCCCCGACACCGTAGGCATCACCTTCGACACCGCCAACGTTCTGGCGCGCGGCGAAGACCCCGTCGCCGCCGCCCGCAGGGTAGCCCCGTACACCCACACCAGCCACATCAAGGACGCCATTCTCACCTTCGTGGAGGACGGCCTGGAGCGCCAGGTGCGCGCTTGCGGTGAGGGCGTGATCGACTGGGACGCCGTCATCGGGATCCTGGCCCAGCACAAGCCAGACCTCAACCTGTCCATCGAAGGCTCCAAGACCCTGATGCGCATCCAGGTCTTCGACCGTGGCTGGCAGGCCGGCCACCCGGATCTCTCGGTGGCGGAGCTCGCCGAGCTAGCCCGCCTCGCCAAAGACTGCGAGAACCGCATCGCCCGTGGCGAGATCCAGGCCAAGGACGCCTACCAGGCCGTGCCCGAGTCGGAGCAGCGGATACCGTCGCTCCAGGCGAGCGTTCGACACCTTCGTGAGATCCTCGATCGCCGCGGGCTGGCGCGCGCCAGCGGAAAGGGAGCGAGATGAACGAGCCACGTATCCTCGGCAAACCGGTGGGGGCGTTTTCGCCAGGGCTGGTCGCCCCCGCCGGACAGCTTGTCTTCCTCTCTGGTCAGGTCGCCCTGGACGCCCAGGGCAAGATCGTCGGCGCCTACGACGTCGGCGCCCAGACCCGCTTCATCTTCGGCAAGATCCAGGCGCTGCTCGAAGAGGCCGGCGGCTCCCTCGCCAGCATCGTCAAGCTCACCACGTTCATGACGGACATGCGCCGCTTCAGCGAGTTCGGCGCCGTGCGCGACCAGCTATTCACTCCCCCGTATCCGGCCAGCAGCACGGTCCAGATCGGCGGCCTCACCCACCCCGAGATGATGCTCTCCATAGACGCCATCGCCGTGCTTCCCGCGCGTCCCGAGTAGCCACCAAACGGCCGCGAGCCATGCCCCGCATTCTCCTGCTCAACCCCAACACCTCGGCTGATTTCACCGAGAAGATCGGCCGCATCGCCCGCGCCTACGCCCAGCCGTCCACACAGATCCTCGCCCTCAACCCCGCCAGCGGCCCGCGCTCCATCGAGGGCATCTACGACGAGCTGCTCAGCGCGGCGCCCACGCTCGAGGTCGCCCTCCGCCACCTCGACGACGTAGACGCCATCTCCATCGCCTGCTTCAGCGATCACCCCACCGTGTACGCCCTCCGCGAGCTCACCGAGCTCCCCGTGCTCGGCATTGCCGAGGCCGGCATGCACCTGGCCTGCCTGGTCGGCCGCGCGTTCAGCGTGGTCACCACCAACCACGCCTGGCGGCCGCTGCTCCTGGACGCCGCGCGTCGCTTCGGCCTCGCCGAGCGTTGCGCCTCCGTCCGCGCTACCGGCCTGCCCGTGCTCGCCCTGGAGGGCAGCGGCCAGGCTACCGTGACAGAGCAGATCAGAGACCAGGCCCGCCTGGCGCTGGACCAGGACCACGCCGAGGTCATCGTGCTGGGCTGCGCGGGGATGGCCGGCCTGGACAAGGAGCTCGAGGCTGAGCTGCGCGTCCCCGTGGTGGACGGTGTGGCCGCCAGCGTCAAGCTCCTCGAGTCGCTCGCCGGCTACGGCCTGCGCACCAGCAAGCGCCAGACCTACGCCACACCCGCGCCAAAGCCGCTAGACGGCCTGGACCCGCTGTTCGAAAAGCCTTACCGCGCGGAGCCGTAGCCCGCGCTACAGGCCGTGCCGCTGGAGCACGCCGCGGATGTGCTCCGCGCTGGACCGGATCCACACCACCTCGTCCGCGTACTCATAGGGCAGCGCGTCGTAAGCGGCCGGATCCAGGATCTCCCCCGCGGCGATCCGCCGATCGCCCCGGTGCGCCAGCCTGACCAGCTCCGCGAATTCCGCCAGCGGCAGGTCAGGATGGGCCCCCTGCCACAGCGGCTCGAACACCCTGATCACCCCCCGCCCTCGCAGGCTGGGATTCTCGATGGACAGATTGATCGCGGGTCGGTGCCGCGCAAGCAGCGGCAGGATCGCGTCGAAGTCCACCACGCCCTGCCCGCACGGCCGCACCTGCCGGCCAATCCCGTCCTCCTCCAGGTACAGCAGCACGTCCTTCAGATGCGTCTGCCGCACGTACGGCGCCACCCGCGCCGCCGCCAGGGCGGGGACCTCGCCGCGGTGAATCGTCTGGCCCACGTCCAGCGTGATCCCCATCACGTCCGGCCCCACCGATTCCACCAGCCGGATCACCTCCCAGGTGGTGATCTCCTCGTGCGTCTCCATGTTCAGGTGGATCCCCAGGTCCCGCGCGATCGGCGCCAGCAGTTTCAGGAACTTCTCACTCGCCGCGAGCTGATCCTCCCAGGTCACGTCCGTGCGGAACCGGTCGTAACTGAAGTTGCCCGGGTACTGGGGCTTGAAGTTCGCCGTCCCGATCCACAGCTCCACGCAGTCGATCGCCCGGCACGCCCGCATCATCCGCTCGAAGCCCAGGAGGATGTCGCCATCGCCGATCGCCCGCAGCTCCGGCGCTTCTGGCGTGGCGTACGGGTTCACCTTGCCCAGCCCGGTCTCTACGTACAGGCCCAGCTCGTCCGCGTGGGCCTTGATCTCCCGCAGCTCACCCGGATCCAGCGTGGGTGACATGTCCAGCACCGTGCGGTAGAACAGCCCCTCCATCCCCAGCTCCACCGCGTGGTCCAGGCTGCGCAGCGGCCCATACTCAGCCGCCCGCGGGATCTTCCGTCCGTCAATGCCTAACCGCACGCCGTCTCCTCCCGCGCCATCCCTGGACAGTTCATTCAGGACAGCTCATTCAGGCAGGCCCACCGGCTCGTCATAGCTCAGGCGGATCTTGCCCCAGCCCGGTGGCGTCAGGTGCGCCTGCAGCCCCGCCCGCTCGATCAGCTTTAGCGACTCCTCCTGCGCCAGGTCCAGGATCGCCGCCTCATCCACGTTGGCCACCCGTCGATCGCGCAGCACCACCCGGCCGTTCACCACCACCGTCTCCACGTCCGCCCCCACCGCCTCGTACACCAGGCGGTGGACCACCATGAAGTTCGGCACCAGGTGCGGCTGCCGTAGGTTCACCACGATCGCGTCCGCCCGCTTGCCAACCTCCAGCGACCCTATCTGGTCCTCCCAGCCCAGCGCCCGCGCCGCGTCCACCGTGACCATCTCCAGCAGCTTGCCCGGCGGCAGCAGGAACGGATCGCGGAAGTGGATCTGCTGCAGGAGCTGCGCCTTCCGCATCGCCTGGAACAGGTCAAAGCTGGTCTTGGGCGAGGTGCCATCCGTGGAGATCGCCACATTCACGCCCGCGCTCATGAGCTCCGGCACCGGGCAGCGGCCCCGCATCTGGGAGGGGTTCGGCGCGTGGGCCGCGTGGGTGCCCGTGCGCGCCAGGATCTCCACCTCCTCCAGCGAGATCGCCAGCAGGTGCTGGAGATGCACGTCTGGCCCCAGCAGCGCGTACTCGTCCCGCGAGGCCATCTTCACCTGCCCGCCAAACGCGTCCGTGTGGATCCGCGTCTTCCAACGGGCCGCGATTTCGCGGATCCGCCGCGACTGCAGCCGATCGTGCTCCGTCAGCGTCGACGCCAGATCGGCCGGCGTGGGATCAGACGGGTTCACCGACGTCACGATGGTGAACGGCGTGATGAACACGCGGATCAGATCGTCCGCGCCATGGTTCCACGTCTCGATCACCGCCTCCGCGCCGGCCAGCGCCGCCTCGTACTCCACCTCCTGGCGCACACGCTGCCCGTCTACCCAGCGGCTCACCGGGTGCGGCCAGGGCGGCGCGCACGGCCCCACGCACACCACCTCACGCACGCCCACCTCGGAGTAGGCCTGGGCGTGCCGCATGCCAAACGCCGGATCGTCGCTCCTCGGCTGCGAGCCCATCACGCTCACACCGCAGGTCACGCCCGCCCGCAGCCGCTCCAGCGCCGCCAGCAGCCCGTCCGCATACCAGTACTCCGGCGTGGTGAAGTGGAAGTAGACCGGCGTGGCAATCCGCATCCACAGCGAGGGCGTGTCGCTGCCGATCGTCTTGATCAGGGAATGGCCACCGTGGCCATGCGTGTCAATCAGGCCCGGCAGCACCGCCCGACCACGGCAGTCAACGGTCTCGCGCGCCTGATAGCGGCCAGCCAGGTCGTCCGTGGCTCCCACCGCCACGATCCGCCCCCCGTCGATCGCCACGGCGCCATCCTCGATGATCGCCCGCGCCGGGTCCATGGTGATCACCGTCCCGCCCCGCAGCAGCAGATCGATCATGGCGCCCTTCCTGGCGACGGCCGCTCCACGGTGCGGAACGAGGTCGGGAACAGCTCCGCCCGCGTGCGTTGCAGGTAGTCCCGCTCCGGGTACGCGTCCACCATCTTCTCGAAGTACGCCTGCGCCTGGACCCGCAGAGCCTCATCGTCCACGCCCACCACGCGCCCGTTGTCCACCACCGTCCGGCCGTCCACCACCACCGTCCGCACACACGGGCCGCCGGTGTTGAACAGCAGCGTGCGGATGGGATCCTCGATCGGCCCGCCACGGAGCTGGGAGAAGTCCACCACCACCAGATCCGCCTCGGCGCCCGGCGCCAGCCTGCCCAGGTCGTCCCGCCCCAGCGCCCGCGCCCCGCCGAGCGTCGCCGCCCGGTACAGGTCCGCCGGCTGCCCGGCGTGCTGCTGCCGGTCCATGATCTTGGCGATGTTCGAGCCGTAGTCCAGCACCCGGATCATGTCCGGCGGGAACGTGTCCGTGCCCATCGCCAGATTCACGCCGGCCGCCAGGTAGCGGTCGAACGACTCCAGCGCCCGACCGTGCCGCGCCGATGTCATCGGGCAATGGATCACCGTGGTGCCGCTCTCCGCCAGCATCGGGAGCTCATCCGGCCCCGGCGACTCGCCGCCGCTCCGCTCGCGGACGTACAGCACGTGCGGGATGGAAGTGCGGGGTCCCAGCATGCCGATCTCGTTGAGGAGCTCGATCGGCCGCCGATCGTGCCATTCACGGATCAGCCGCAGCTCGTTCGGGCCCTGCGCCGCGTGGATCCGTACCGGACAGCCCAGCTCGTCGCTCCAGCGCCGAGTCTCGCGCATCAGGTCCAGCGTCATCGTCTCGATCCGGCAGGGCAGCAGGGCCCCGCGGATCAGCCCGTTCGCGGCGCCGTCGAAGTCGCGCACGAACCGCACCGCGTCCCGCAGCCCGGCCTCGCCCAGCGGCTCATCCCACAGCACGGTGGCCGTGCCATCCGCCCGCATCACGTTGATGCCCGACCGATAGGCCGGCCCCAGGTACATCCGGATCCCCAGCTCCGCCGCGATCTCCGCCACGGCGGCGAGCTCGCTGTAGGGCTCGGCCCACCCCTTGTGCGTCTCCGCCGCGATGGGCATGGCGGTCGTGACGCCGTTCAGCAAGAGCTGGACCAGGGCGTAGCAGCGCTTGAAGATCTCCTCGTCCGCGCTGAACACGTCGTGGCGTCGGTTGCGGAAGTAGTCTTCCGACCACTGGAGGCCGCGCGCCAGGTCCGGCGGCTGCCAGCAGTCGATGATCGCATGGTCGATGTCCGCCAGCGCGTCCAGATCGATGAAGCCCGGCCCCACCAGCGCGTCGCCGGCCTCGATGTCCCGGTCCACCGGCTGTCCGTAATCGTGGCCCACGAAGAGCACCCGATCGTCCTGGTACACCACCTCGCCATCGCGGTACACCACGTGGTCCGTGCCGTCATGGCCCACCACGAAGCGAGCGCTGATCCTGGTCTTCACGCCGGCTCCTCCAGCAGTCCGCGCCAGAACGCCACGGTCGGTCGCAGCCTGAGCGTCGCGTCACCCTCGTACGCCTCGATCGGCGCCGTCTCGCCCCGCTCCAGCCGTCCTCGAGACGCGACCGCCAGCCGCACCAGCTCCGCCAGCTCACCCAGCGTCCCCTCTGGTTGGAGCGCCAGCCAGTCGCGATCGTAGATCGGCATGCCAAACTGGCCGCGGTGCAGCTCGATGGTTAAGTTCGCCGCCGGCCGATGCGCGCGCACCAGCCCGAGGATGGCCGGCCAGTCGATAGCGCCCTCGCCGCAGGGCCGCAGTTTGCGCACCAGACCCTGCTCGTCGAACAGGATCAGCGCATCATCCAGGTGCACCTGTCGGACGTACGGCGCCACCCGCCGCGCCGAAGCCAGCGGATCCTCCAGCCGCACCACCACGTTCACCGGATCCAGGCTCACCCCCAGCACGTCTGGGCCCACCGCCTCCACCAGCCGAACCACCTCGTGGGTCGTGATCTCCTCGTGCGTCTTCAGATTCAGGTGGCAGCCCAGATCGCGCGCCAGCGGCGCCAGATCGCGCAGAAACGCCTCCAGCGCCGCGAGCTGCGTGCCCCACGGCACCGATCGGCTCGCGCGGTCCGCTACCGTGCCCGCCCAGAAGAACAGCTCGCTCACGCCGATCGCGGACGCCGCGCGCAGCATCCGCTCCAGACCCGCCCGGAAGTCGCCATCGCCGACCGCCAGCACGTCGGCCGCCCGATCGAAGTGGAACGGATTGATCTGGCCCAGCCCCAGCTCCAGGTACAGCCCCAACGCTTCCGCCTGTTGCCGCCGCTCCCGCAGCTCCACTGGATCGAGCGTGGGGCTCAGCGCCAGCGGCGACGGAAACAGGCACCCGTCCAGGCCCAGCTCGTGGACCGCCTGGAGCTGCGCGGACGCCGTCGCATCAGGCGGCAAGGGCAGGCTGCGCGAGTAGATCCCGAGCTTCATGGACTCCAGCGGCACACGTGATTCCAGTGTCGCATATCTTCGCCGGTCGCCCGGTCTCGCGCAACTCCGGCGCATCG
>JAXLXE010000004.1:0-832422 GCA_046328115.1 Chloroflexota bacterium
GCTGGCCGACGCGCTCGGCGGTCCTCGGGGGATCTTCTCGGTCGTGTTCCTATTCTCGTTCGTCAACTACCACAGATCAGACCCAACGGAATACTTGACGATCAGTCTAGCCTGGGCGTTGTTTGTCGCCCTTCGCCCCCTTGAGACGCTAGCTGAGCTGTGGCGGCGGTGGGGTCTTGTCTGGACTGACCGTCGAATAGCCACTCGCCTCGGTGAGGTCGTCTGTCATGAAGCGCCAAATATCTTGGTGCTTCAAGAGGATCCTATGTCGAGCGCACAGTTCGGCGAAATCTTGCTAGCCCGCACCGAGTCCGGCGACCCGGGACTTGTCATTGCCCTGGATCAGGTCGGCTTCGCCGGTGGGCGGTGGCGTCGAGCGATTGTCATGAATCGCCCCAGTGGGGACGCAAACGCACTGTACGATGCCTCACTCGCTGGTGCCGTCTCCGACGGATCAGTGTTCCGTCTCGATTCAACGGTGCTTCCGGATCAGACGATGCTGGTTGCACACCACTTGGGGAATCGGTTGATCGGCATCGTCGCTTCTGACAGCGACATAAGCCAGCTGCAGATCGAGCTCGTGCGTACAGACGTGGATTTGCACGAGGGCAGCCTCGTGGAGGTCGAGGTTCGGGATAACCCTGTTCTCTGTCAGATTATCAACGGGCTGACAAAGGAGGAGGTTCTGCGCGAAAGGAACGCCCGCGGGTTTGTCCGTGCTCACGCGAAAAAGATCGGTCGATGGAATCAAGTTAGCTGCGCGTTTGATCCGGTCCCATGGCTTCCGCTACCGAACCAACCCGTCCTAGTGGCGAACCGAGAGGATGGCGAACTCGGCGCGCAGGCGGTCGGATGTTTTCCCGCCACGACCTATCCCATAACCATCGATCCTCATCTTCTTGTTACCCAAAACGCCGCGATCCTCGGGATCCTTGGCGTCGGCAAGACATTTCTCGCGCTGGAACTCATCGAGCGCATGCTCGCGGTCGGGATCAAAGTCGTCTGCCTTGACCTGACAGATCAGTACGCAACCGAACTCGGCTCGTTTCTCGATGAGGCTGCAGAGGCGGAGGTGCTCAAAGAACTGGAAGCGGTCGGCCCACCCGGCAAGTCGAACGTGCAGCAGAACGTCGAGGAGGGGGGAAGTGCTCGCGTGTTCGCGGCGAAAGTGGGGGAACAGATAGAGGCCTTCCTGAAACCCGACAGCAAACGGAGCCTCATGATATTGAACCCGGCACAGTTCGAAGTCTGGCGACAGGACAGCAGACCGTTCAACAACAACGCGTCAATGGCTGCGCTGACGCCAACGGAGATCACTCGGATTATTACCGAGGCGCTCCTCAAGACTCTGCAGTCCAAGGGAATGACCGAAAGTGCGCGCTGTTGCATCGTCTACGAAGAGGCGCACTCGTTGATCCCAGAGTGGAATGCCGTCTCCAGTGAAGGGGACAGGGCGGCGACGAACGGTACCGCGAAGGCGATTCTGCAGGGTCGGAAGTTCGGGCTGGGATGTCTGGTGATTACTCAACGGACAGCCAACGTCACGAAGAGCATCTTAAACCAATGCAACACGGTGTTCGCCCTCCGCGTGTTCGACGCGACGGGCATGGAATTCTTGAAGAACTACGTCGGCGAGGACTATGCCAGTATTCTCTCGACCCTGGACGATCGGCACGCTGTGGTCTTTGGACGAGCGTCGTCTTGTCGGGATCCGGTCTTGACTCGACTGAACGATCGAGCTGATTTTCTTCGCAGGTTCCGACCGGTGCCAACAACAGAAATCGCTTCGACGGCTGGGTAGTTCCCAGGGACTGCGCCCGGCCCGCGTAGGATGGACTTCGCGGTCTCAGTTTTCTCAGCTCCTGCCGCACGGGAGAATGGGTCCTCCACGGATCCCGGCGCACTCTGCGTCGCTGGTGGGCAAACGAGCCGCTCCCGCCAGTCAGCCCGCCTGGCCTCATCCCGCTCGGAGGCCGCTACTGTCATTCCTTCCGGGTCCAACCGGCCCCGGTGATCACGCGGCTCATGGTCGAGATGCTGACCCCGACCTGAGCGATCTTCCGCCACAAGGCACAATGCTCGGCCAGGGTGGTGTTTGGCGCTACTTCGAGATGGTCCGCGATGGCCGTGCGCAAGAGGCCCCGCGTGACCAGCAGCCCGCCATCGGAGGCCCTACGAGTACGCGTACAACTAGACAGAAGGCTTACGTGTATCGCAAGCTATTGTAAGCGATGCTCCCGGCTCTCTTACCTCCCGACTTCAGCATCCTCGAGCGCCACGGGAGATTCAAGACTGCGCTTCGCGAAGTGCTCGGCGCGGTGCAGCCAAAGCCAATAACCTGTGAGGAGCGAAAACGGGCACTGCCGTTCATCGGTTCGCGCCCCACCGAGGGCCTCGCCTCGAACTGAATCTACCTGCGCGTCGCATGGGCTGGTCAAGGCGGCGCACTAGAACCCGCTATCACCGGTTCTCGCCACTTTCCGGCCGGAGCGTTCGTTCCACAAAAGGAGACCAAGTTTCCTCCTTGTGTCTAACCGCGTCCACGCAGTCCATCACCTTAATCCCCGATCCGACGTCACCACACCGTCACCCGCGTCCGCGACTCCGCCGACCCCGGCGTCTCGAACCACGCCACGAGCTCGCTGACCAGGTCCCACTCCAGCTCGTAGCTGCCCGGCTCGGCTGGGGCGCGGATCTCCGCTTCCAGCACCACGACCTCGCCGGGGGCCACGTCCGCCGGCAGCGGCGTGCGCGCCACGCCCTCATACGGATCCTGGCCCGGGCGGCCGAGCCAGCGGTACGAGAGGCGGACTTCGCCCAGGTGGTCCCGCGTGCTGCAGGGCCACACGGCGTCGCCCTCATTCTCCAGCCGGACCAGCGCGTATCCGCTCTCGCCGGCGTGCAGCCTGGCCGGCGACCTCAACACGCGGATTCCCGCCCGGATCTCGCCAACGGACTCGCCGCTCGGTGCCAAGGCCCCGGCAGCTCGCCCGCCCGTGGCAGCCTCGTCCAGCAGGTGCGTCCAGCGGGCCACGAAGCGGTCCATCCCGTACATCGCGATCACGGTCTGGCGCGCCCGGGCGCCCATCTGCCGCGCTAGCTCGTGATCTTCCAGTAGCGCGCGCACGCCCGCGCGCAGATGCTCCGGGTCATTCGAGACAAACGCGTCCAGCCCGTCCGTGAACGGCTCCGGGTCGATCAGGCGGGGCGTCTTCACGATCGGCATTCCGGCCAGCGCCGCCTCGTACAGGGCAAAGCCGTGGCCGCTGGGCGTGGTGTGGAGGTACACCCGATGCCGCTGAAACGCGGCCTTCAGCTCCTCCCAGGAGGCTGGCTCGTACCCGCCGGGCGGGGCGTCGCGGCCCACCACCCGAAGGGGCAGATCGTCCCGCACCACGGCCCGCGTTAGCTCGTAGCCGCTGGTGTTCGCCCGCCGCGCAAAGAAGTTTGCCGCCGTCAGCACGGTCCGCTCGCCGCCCTCCCAGGGGTACGCCGCGTAGTCGGCGGGGTCGAAGCCGGGATCGATGATCGTGGCCGGCAGCCCCCAGCTCTCCGCCGTGTATCGCGAGAGGCAGACCACCCGGACATCCCGGAGCTGCTGCCGCAACCCCCAGGAGCGAAACGTCCGCTCGCGCTCGGTCCACTCCACGGTGCCGGGCAGGGCGAACGCCTCGATCGGCATGAAGATAAGCGGGACGCCGCTCCAGCGAAAGCGCTCCAGGTGGCGGGCCTCGTGCACGATCGCGACGTCGTAGCCGGCCATCGCCTCGTCGCCGATCTCAGCCAGGGGCCCGATGATGCGGACGTTGTCCGGCATGGGCCTCGACCGCGCGTTCCACGCGACATCCCAGGGGAGGTCCCAGGCCGGCTCGTCCACCAACAGGTCGAACCGATGGCCGGTCTTCGCCAGCGAGTGGATCAGGCCCTCGTGCTTCTTCACGCCCAGGATGCGGAACGGACGCCGAGGGGCCACCATCGTCACGTCAAACGCCGAGCGCGGCGGCCTCGCAGCGCGGATCGCTCGTCGCCACCAGGCGGCCGAGCGCGCGATCCACTCCCACGATCTGCATCCCACCGTCCGTGCCGAGCGTGCCCAGCGAACGAGTGCGGTGGCCCAACCGGCGGAGCGAGGCGAGCGTGTCCTCGGCCAACCCGCTTTCGTACTGAAGCTCTGCCGGCAAGGCCCGGTGCGGCGGCTCCGCGCCCGGAAACAGGTGCCAGCGCGGCATCTCCACGGCCGTCTGCGCGCTCAGCCCGTGATCTGTCAGGTGCAGCACGATCTGGGCGGTCCACTGGGCACCCAGGTCCGCCCCCGGCGTGGCGCCCGCCAGGAATGGCGAGCCCGCTGCCTCCGCCAACATGAAGCAGTGGAGCGTGTGGGCCGGGCGCTGGCCGCCAACCAGCCGCGCCGCGTCTGCCTCCTCGAGGGAGAATCCGCGCGCTACCCGATTGTTCAGCAGCACCCCTGTCTCCGGGTCCACCACACCGCTCCCCCAGAGCCCGCCCAGGCTGTGGATGAACGCCACCGTGCTGCCCTGCTCGTCCGCCACCGCGAAACTGGTGGTGTCGCCAGCGGCCATCCGCCCCAGCCGCGCGGGCGCGCCGTCGACCAGAGGGCGCCGCTCAGCCGCGTGCTGCTTTGACAGCAAACGGTCGAGCGGAACCGCTGCCACACTCGGATCGACCAGGTAGGTTTCGCGATCGTCAAAGGCCAGGCGAGCCGAACCCGCCAGGCGGTGGATGGTCGATGCGGCCAGCGGTGCTGCCTCGCCGACGGGGAATCCCTCCATCAGGTTGAGCATCTCCAGCACCACCACGCCCTGCGTGGGCGGCGGCGTCTCCAGCACACGGACGCCGCGGTAGCTGGTGGAGATCGGCTCGGCCACCTCCGCTCGGAATCCTCCCAGGTCGCCGGCGCTCAGCAGTCCCCCGCCACCGGCCACCGCCCGCGCCATCGAGCAGGCCACCGCTCCCTCATAGAACCCGGCGCGACGCCCCGTCGCGATCCCCGCTAGCGTCCGCGCCAGCGCGGGCTGTCGAACGATGTCACCCACCGCTGCCCCCCGTCGGATCGGCAGCGCAGCCGCCAGGCGCTCCGCGCTCCCACGGAACATCGCGGCTCCTCGCGCACCGAACCGCGCCGCGTGCGGTCCCACGGTGAACCCGTCTCGCGCTAGCCGAATGGACGGCTCCAGCAGCGCGCTCAGATCCCTGCTGCCATACCTCGCGTGCAGCTCCAGCACCAGGTCGACCGCGCCGGGCACCCCCACCGCGAGCGGGCCATGCAGCGGGATGGCCTCGTGGCCGCGCTGAGTCATCCAGTCTGCCGAGATCATTGCCGGCGACGGGCCGCACCCGATCAGCGCCACCGGCGCGCCACGGCGCACGTCGGAGACCAGGCACACGGCATCTCCCCCCACTCCGCAGGCCCACGGCATGGTCACCCACTGGACTGCGGCGGCCGCCACGGCCGCGTCAGCCGCGTTGCCACCATCGGCCAACACCTGGATCGCCGCCTGATTCGGCTGCAACGAGGGACCCGCGACAACCCCCCGCCGCGCATACGTCAGCGGGCGCCGAGGCGCCCCTGGCCACAATCGATCAGTTTCGCGAAACGCACTGGCAAGCACGCGGTTACCCGCGCCGACACGGCGGTTGAGACCATTCGCGCACGGTTAATGGTACGCCGTGGGGATGTGCGAATAAGACGCGCACCGCCGTGAGGCTAGACTGTCGACCCAGACCGCGACCGAACCTGCTCGTGGTTGAGCGCCGTACGGTAATACGTCTATCCTGTTTACAGGTGGTGCCTCATGAAAGCGACGATCGAGATTCCCGACGACCTCTACCGACGCGTGAAGGCCAAGAGCGCACTCGAGGGCCGCCGCGTCCGCGAAGTCACGATCAGTCTCTACCGAACCTGGCTCGGCGAATCGCAACCTGCCACAGCGCCAGCTTCGGCCGCCGAGGACACCTGGCTCGACGACTACTTGCGACTCGCCGCGCGCCTCGCAAAGGGTGCGCCGGACGGCCCCACCGCCAGCGAGATTCTGGACGCCGACCGATCCAGGCTGGAGTCGCGCTAGCCCGGTGCTCACCGTGGACGCGAACGTCTGGGTCTCCATCCTGGACACCGCTGACGCCTTCCATGCACCGAGCGTGGAGCTCTTCCGGGAGGCCGGCCGCCGCAACATCGCGATAACCATTCCTGCCTTCACACTCGTCGAGGTCGCGTGCGTCGTCGCCCGTCGATTCAGAGACTCGGCGGCCGGGGCCCAGGCAGCGAGTGCCATCGCTGCCCGACGTCCGTTGCACATCGTCCCGCTCGACCACGCGCTGCTGAGCCTCGCCGTTCGACTCGGCGCCTACCGGTTTCTCCGCGGCGCGGACGCGCTGTACGCCGCGGCAGCACAGCTCACCGGCACAACCCTCGTCACCTGGGACAACGAGTTGATTCAGCGCGCCGGCGCGCAGACGCCTACGGACTGGCGCACCACGCTCACCGCCCACGACGCATAGCCGCGACCAAACTCCCTGCACGCCCGCCCTTCCGCGCCCGTCCGTCCATAGAGTCCATCCAGTCCATTAAGTCCATACCATCCACCCCTAACCAGCCCCCACCCCCCAAATCCCCCACCCGCGCTACCATAGCGCCGCCGCCAGGCAACCGGAGGTTCTCATGCGCGGGCCGCTCCATGGCGTTCGGGTTCTCGACTTTGGCCAGTACGTCGCCGGCCCCCTCACCGCCATGCTCCTGGCCGACCAGGGCGCGGACGTCGTCCGCGTAGACCCGCCGGGCGGCCCCCGTTGGGACACCCCCGCCAACGCCACCTGGAACCGCGGCAAGCGCACCATCCGCCTCAACCTCAAGGACTCAACCGACCGCGCGGCCGTCCGCGAACTGGTCGCCACCGCCGACGTGCTCATCGAGGGCTTCCGACCCGGCGTCATGGACCGCCTGGGTCTCGGCTACTCGCTCCTGGCCGCCTCCCACCCGCGCCTCATCTACTGCTCCCTGCCCGGCTTCGCCGCGGATGATCCGCGGGCCGGCCTCCCCGGCTGGGAGGGCGTGGTGGCGGCAGCAGCAGCCACCTACCGACCCCCGCTCGGCGAACCGGACGCCGACCCCGCCTACACCGCCCTCCAGATCCCCTCCCACTTCGCCGCCCTCCAGGCGGCCGTCGCCATCGCCGTGGCGCTGGTCGCCCGCGAGCGGACCGGCCTGGGCCAGCGCATCGAGATGCCCCTGTTCGACGCCACCTTCGCCGCCGTCGGCGCCCACGGCCTGCTGGTGGACGGCAAGCCGGCCGGCGGCCGCCCGGACGACTCCTGGGGCGGCCTGTTCCAGTGCGCCGACGACCGCTGGGTGTTCTTCAGCGGCTCCACCCCCCGCTTCCGCGAGCGGTTCCTGGCCGCCAGCGGCAACCAGGCCTGGGCCGACGAGGGCCTGTTGGATATCCCCCGCCTGATCGCCAACCCCGCCCTGGCCGCCGCTTGCCGTGAGCGGCTGCGCGCCCTCTTCAGGACCCGCCCCGCCCTCGAGTGGGAGGAGCTAGGCGCCGCCGCGCTCGTCCCGATCACCGTGGCCCGCACCACCGCCGAGTGGCTGGCCACCGACCACGCCCGCCACGCCCAGGCGGTCTGCAAGCTGCTCGATCCCACCCTGGGCCCCAACCTGAGAGAAATGTGGCAGCCGGGCCGAGCGGTGCGGCTCACGGACTGGGCGGACGAGCCGCTCGCGCCCGCCGCCAGCGCCGACACGTCTCTCGCGGACCTGCTCGACCGCCCGGCCCAGCCCGCCAGTTCCCCACCATTGTCCAGCCTCTCCGCGGCCCTGGAGAGCGTGCGGGTGGTGGATCTCTCGCAGGTGCTGGCCGGCCCTACTGCCGGTCGAACCCTGGCCGAGTACGGCGCCAACGTGGTCAAGATCAACAACCCCCGCGAGCAGGGCGCTGGCTACCGCACCAGCGTGCACCGCTACCACACGGACGTGAACCGCGGGAAGCACTCCATCCTGCTGGACCTCAAATCCGCCGCCGGGCTGGACACCCTGACCCGACTCGTCCGTCAGGCGGACGTGGTCATCCAGAACTTCCGCCTGGGCGTGCCCGACCGGATCGGCGTGGGCTACGACCAGCTACGGGCCATCAAGCCGGACCTGATCTACGTCTCCGTCAGCGCCTTCGGCTACGGCGGCGACTGGGGCGCCCGCGGCGGCTACGAGCCCAACGCCCAGGCCGCCACCGGCATGCAGGCGCGGATGGGCGGAGACGGTCCGCCGCTGATGCAACCGTACGCCATCAACGACTACGGCACCGGGCTGCTCGGGGCGTTCGGCGCCGCCCTGGCGCTCTACCACCGCGACCGCACCGGCCGCGGCCAGGCGGTTGAAGCCGCGCTGGCCTACACCGCCACCTTCTTCCAGTCCGCCTACGCCCAGCTTTACGACGGCAAGCTCTGGGATGAGCCAAGCGGCCGCGCCGTCCGCGGCTCGCGGCCGCTCCACCGCATCTACCGCGCCAGCGACGGCTGGCTCTTCCTGGGAGCCCACCCGAGCCAGAGCTCGGTCCTCGCCAGCGTACCCGGCCTGGAATCCTGCGCCCACTCGACCGGCCCGGAGCTGGAAGCCCACCTGGAGCAAGCCCTCCGCGCAAACCCTGTGGACCACTGGGTCCGGGCCCTGACGCTTCGCGACATCGGCGCCCACGCGCTGGTCACGTCGCTGCCGGCCCTCATGACGGACACCTGGGTGGCCGCCCACGGCCTCGCCGTGACCCGCGAGCACGACAACGGCCAGCGCATCACCACGGTGGGCCCCGGCGTCCGCCTCTCGCGCACGCCGGTCACCGCCGGCCGTCCGGCCGTCACCCCCGGCGCGGACGCCCGCACGGTCCTGGCCCTCGTGGACCAGTCCGATCGGCTAGACGGCCTGATCACGGACGGCACGGTCCTGATCGAAGACCCCGCCAACCTCATCGGCCTCACCGGCGCCCCGCCTCGATCCTAGTGCGTCAGCGCAATTCAGTTCGTCGACGGTGACGCCCCCGGCACTCGCCAGGCCCTGCACCACAGCACGGCTACAGGGACGGCGTGTCGTCCTCGTCGGGAGTGATGCGATACACGCAGCGCCGCGCACCGCCAAGGATGTGCTCCACACGGTCGACCCTGACGTCAGGCCCCAGAACGTCGCGGAACAACTCGAGCTCTCCGGCGCAGAACCCCTGACACACGGTGGCGGCAGCACAGATGGGGCAGTGGTTCTCTGCCAGGACAAAGCCACTGTCTTCTGTCCACCACTCCGCCATGTAGCCCTCGCGGGAGCGAACCGCGGCCAGCTCCTCCACGCGCCGGGCCAGGGTGGTGATACCCGCAAGCTCGCGGTGATAGGCGGCCTGAATCTCCCGCTGGCGAGCGGAAATCAGCCGTTCAAGTGACGACTCTCCCAGCTCAGATCGCACGGCCTGGATGAGCGCCACGGTCAGCTCGGCGTGGGTGTCGGGGAAGCGAGCGTCGCCGGCATCGGTCAGGTGCCATAGCTGAACGGGCCGACCAACGCCGCGCACCTCGGCCGTTGCCGTGACAAGACCGTCTCCCGCCAGCTTCACAAGCTGCTGGCGGGCAGCCTCCGCCGTAATACCAAGTGCCTTCCCGAGATCGGCCGCTGTCTGAGGACCGCGAGTCTTGAGCAGCGTGAGGAGCCGCCAACCCGCGGGCCGCCCCGGAGCATGGATATTTTGCAAGTCTATGCTTGTTTTATCCATCGGCCGTCCTTATACTCAAGCAATCGCTTGGAATATGCCAGATCGGCGCGCCCGGCTGGCTTCGACGGATCGCGAGGTGGGCCCATGGGTATGCTGTGGGGCGTCCTGGTTGCACTCGCCTACGCGGCGATGAACCTCTGTCTGCGGGCAGCCGCTCTGCAGGTCGATCCGCTGGTCGCTACACTGGTACGCGGCATCCCAATGCTCCTGTTCGCCTGGGGCACGCTCGCGGCACAGTGCCAGGCGGGCCAGATCGCGCGGATCGGCTGGCGCGTGGTTGTGCCGCTGATAGGTGTCGCCGTGCTGCTCAGCGTCATGGGCAACGGTGGCTTCCAATCCGGGCTCACCTACGCTGGATTGACGACTACCGTTCCGGTGACCAATGGTGCGCTGCTTTGGGGCAGCGCCGTTGCTGGATGGTGGCTGATGCGAGAGCCCGTGACCTCCAGGTCAATCGTTGGCCTTCTTCTGCTCGCCGCCGCGGTGCCGCTCCTGGTCTCCGGGGGTGGGGGCGGCATTGGGCCAGTGTGGGTGGGCGCGCTGGCAGCAACGGTAGCTGGCGTTTCATATGGATTCGGCAACGCCCTGCTGCGGCAGACGGTGAAGATCAACCAACTCGCCCAACCCCCAGCAGTGGCCGTGGTCTCAACGGCGGGAACGGCGGCGACCCTCATCATCGTTCTTGCTCGGCAAGGAACGGGAGCACTCGCCGCCTTGAACAACTCGGATCTGGCGTGGCTTCTGGTCGCCGGTGTCTTCAACGCCGTGGCATTCGTTGCCCTGGCGGGAGCGCTGGCCCTGCTTCCAACGGCGCGAGTGGGTGCCTTGGGCACGCTGCAGACAGCGATTTCCGCGATCGGCGGAGTGGTCATATTTTCGGAGCCCCTCACGGGCTCCATCGTGCTCGGACTGGCCGTCAGCGTAATCGGCGCGATCCTCTCTCAGCGGGCACCCGCCGAACGGGCCACCGTGGCGAAAACCCCCGGCACCCGCGCCTGAGCGTCGCAATATCACCACGAACACCGTCCCTGCGAACGGATTACTCAAGACACTGAGTAAAATTACTCAGTGCTTGGAGTAATCCGGCGGGACGCTCGACAGACTGACCGCCCATCCTGCCAGCCCGCGCTGCTTTCAGACGAATGGAGCCATCAACGAATGGGCGCGCAACAGATCTATCGTGTTCCACTCGTACTGACCCCACAGCCAGAAGGTGGCTACACGGTTATCTCACCGGCGCTCCCCGGGCTGGTCACCGAGGGCGACACGCTCCAAGAAGCTCTGATCAACGCGGAAGATGCGCTCGCCGCCACTATCGAGGCGTATGCGGACCTTGGGCGGTCGCTTCCTCCGTCCCTACTCGCTGACACAGATTCGGGCACGATCGAGTACGAGCTTCTCGTGCCCGCGCGGTGACCTAACGCGAGGTCGCCCGCCGTCTGAGACGACTCGGTTGCGTAGAGTTGGTCAGAAAACGGAGTGGCTCCCACCGCGGGTGGCACAACCCAGAGACTGGGTCGCTGTCTACAGTTCCTGACTGGGGTAGCAAGGACCTCAAGCTCGGGACCCTCCGAGCGATCGCGCGACAACTCGGGCTTGACTGGGAGCGGTTTCACCAAGCCTGACACGGGGGATGCCCCGTGGGTTGATGCTGGCTTCACCGAACCCATGCGCATGCACATCAGCGTGGGTCCGGTCCTCCACAAGACTTGGGGGACCGGATCCACGCCGTAGTCTCGGACGCCGTGCTTTACACCCCAGCCAGCCGCGGCGTCAGGTGTGACACCCGCGGCAGCACCTCCTCCGCCAGCAGCCGCATCGAAGTCTGCCAGGCGGCGGGGTTGTCCGCGTAGTCGAAGCAGTACACCAGCAGCACGCCGAACCCGCCTAGCTCCTCGTACAGCCGCTCCAGCTTCGCCGCCACCGTCTCCGGCGAGCCGATCAGCCAGTTGTGCTCGGCGCAGTACTCCGGCGTCACGTCCACGTCCGCCACGTCCGGGTCGTGCTTCAGGTACTCCTTGAAGCCAAAGGAGTCCAGCAGCGGCAGGAAGTACTCCCGCATCTGCCGGCCCATCATGCTGCCCACCGACCAGCGCAGCGCCTCCGCGTCCGTCTCCGCCACGAACACTTCGCGGAACACCCGCCACTCCGCGCGGTCCGGCCGTCGGCCAGATCGGGCCGCGCCCTCCTCAACGGAGTCCCAGTGGGTCTTGATGAAGCTGGCGTTCAGGTCCAGACTCATCGGGATAAACCCGCGCTCGCCGGCGATCTTCAGCGTCTCGGAGCGCTGGCTCAAACCCGCCACGCCGATCGGTGGGTGGGGCTGCTGGAACGGCTTGATATGCGGCCGCAGCGTGTCGTACATCACCCCCGTCTTGCTGACCTTCCAGAACTTACCCGCGTAGTCAAACGGCTCATCCTCCGTCCACAGCTTGAGGATGATGTCCAGCGACTCGCGGGTCATCTCGCGGTGCTCCCCGGCGTTGCCGTCCACGTTGAACAGCGCCCAGTCGCTGGGCAGGCCGCTGGCGGCGATGCCGAAGTTGAACCGACCCTGCGCCATGTGGTCCAGCATCGCCACGCGATTGGCCAGCTCCGCCGGGTGGTGGTAGGGCAGCAGGAAGCCACCCGGCCCCAGGCGGATGTTCTTCGTCTGCAGCAGCGCCTGCGCCACCAGCAGATCAGGAGAAGGGTGCGGCTCCCATGGCGCCGTGTGGTGCTCGCCGATCCAGGCTTCCTTGTAGCCCAGCTCGTCAGCCCAGCGGAGCACCTGCAGGTCCCACTGGTGGCCGTCATACAGACTCCGCTCCGGCGGATGCGACGGCATGGTGAACAGTCCTAGCTCCATTGCTTCCTCCCTACGCGCTGCCAGTCGCGGGCAGAAATCGACCGTCGCGTTGACGGTAGCCCGGACGAGCCCCGATCGCAACCCTTTTCCGCGCCGCTCGCCACAACCGTGCGTGCGGTATCGTTCAAGCACACCGCCCAGCCGAGGAGCGCATGCCAGACCAGCCCGTCCCGCGCGAGGCTCTCCTGGATGCGCTCCGAGCAGCGCTGCCGAACCTGCTGGCCGTCTATGCGTTTGGCAGCCGCGTCAGCGGTGGCGCATCGTCGACGAGCGACCTGGACCTGGCCGTACTGGTGGCCGGCCGGGCCGATCCGGTGCTGCTCTGGGAGCTATCCGGAGACCTCGCGCGCATCGCCGGATACGACGTAGACCTGATGGACCTCCGGGCCGCGTCTACCGTGATGCAATACCAGGTCATCACCACCGGCGACCGCTGGTGGACTCTGGACGCCCAGGCGCCGATCTACGAGAGCTTCATCCTCAGCGAGAAGACGGAGCTAGACGAGTTTCGGGCCGCACTCTTGGAAGACATCGCTCGGCGAGGGACCGTCTATGGCCGATGACGTCCTGGTGAACAAGGCCGCCACCATCGAACGCTGTGTAGCTCGAGCCCGCGAGGAATACGACCGCGATCCGACGACGTTCGCCACCGACTACACCCGCCAGGACGCGGCCACCCTCAACATCCAGCGCGCGTGCAACGCCGCCCTCGACATGGGGCAGCATCTCATCCGTCGCGAACAGCTTGGCCTGCCCCAGAGCGCCCGCGACGTCTTCAGCCTGCTCGCCCGGGCCGGTTGGATCGACTCCGCCCTGGCCGACTCGCTGGGCCGGATGGTGGGCTACCGAAACGTGGCCGTCCACGACTACCAGTCGCTCCAACTTGCCATTACAGTGGCCATAATCACCCGCCACCTTGACGACCTGCTGGCGTACTCCCAGGCCATGCTGCTCCACGACGCCGCGTCCACTGACCGCTAGGGCCGCCCTCCCGCCGACGTGCACGCTCAGCAGATCCTGGCACAGGCCCACACTGGCAGGCTCCTGACGCGAGACGCCCTCGAAGCGGCCGCCATGGCCGCTCGCCTCAGCCGCGATCTGCCACGGTTTCTCCGCGCCCCGATGACACTGGAAGACGCGCGAACTGACACGGTTCGCCGGCTCCAGTCGCGCGAGTCCGCGTTCATCTCGTCGCTCCGCCATCTGATCTACGCCCACCGTGGCAGCCCCTACCGTGCCTTGCTCCAACACGCAGGCTGCGAGCTCGGCGACGTAGAGCGCATGGTCACAGCGGACGGACTGGAGGCTACGCTGAGCACCCTCGCCACGAACGGCGCATACGTGACCTTCGACGAGATGAAGGGCCGCGCACCGGCCGTCCGTGGCAGTCGGACCTTCTCGTTCACCGGCCGCGACTTCGACAACCCGTTGGCCCGCCCGCACTTCGCGGTCTACAGTGGCGGCTCGCGGGGCGCCGCGACGCGGGTGCCGAGAACGCTGGCCCTGGTGGCCGAGATCGCCGCTGAGCTGGCGCTCGTCCTCGAAGCAAACCAGCTCACTCGACCGCGGTTCGCCTACTGGATGGCGGGTGCCTACAACCGCTTGATGGTGACCGGGAAGCTCGGGATGGAGACGGCGGGCTGGTTCTTTCCGATCAAGCCGTTGCCTCGGCGCGTCACGCTCGGCGCGGCATACATCCGCCTGCTCGGGCGCCTGGGCGGTGTGTACTACCCGATGCCAGGCTATCTCCCCATCGAGCAGCCGGAGCGGATGGCCCACTGGCTCGCCCAACAGGCCAGACACGGCCCGATCGTGTTCAACAGCGTGGCCAGCTCGGCGGCGCGAGTGGCTCAGAGCGCGCTTGACGCCGGTCTGGACCTCAGCCACGTCACGTTCTACGCCACCAGCGAGCCGGTCACGGCGGAGCGGCGGCGGCCGATCGATCGGCTCGGCTCCCGCGTGACGGTGACGTACGGCTCCACCGAGGTGCAGATCGTTGGCTATGGCTGCCCCGACGGGGAGGGCGCGGATGATCTGCACTTCTTTAGCAATCGCGTCGCACTGGTCCAGCGCCGTCGCGAGTTATTCCAGGGTGGCCCGGAGCTTGACGCGCTCGCCCTCACGTCGCTGAGCCTCAATGCCAACAAGGTCTGCCTCAACGCCGAAACCGGCGACTACGCGCGCGTCGAGACGCGGGACTGCGGTTGTTCGCTGGGTGCGATTGGCCTGAGGACGCACCTCAGCGAGATTCGCAGCTTCGAGAAGCTCTCAACGGAGGGCACCACGTTTGCTCACTCCAACCTGCAGTCCGTGCTGGAGCGCACCCTGCCAGCCCACTTCGGCGGGAGCAGTCTGGACTACCAGCTCGTGGAGGACCACGACCAGAGCGGGCGAACGCGGCTTGAGCTCCGGATCCACCCGACGGTCGGTCCCGTCGACGAGGCCGTCGCGCGCCAGGTCTTCCTCACCAGCCTCGCATCGGACGGCCTCGTGGCTCAGTATCACACGGCGCTGCTCGACCGCCTCCAGAGCATCGTCATAGTGCGCCAACCCCCCGTGGTCAGCCCCACCGGGAAGATCCTGCCATTCGGCCTGGCCACCGCCAGGCACCGCTGACCCCGGGCTCAGCTCCGCCAGAGCCAACGCAGCGAGTCTGGGAAGATCGCCCGTCCGTGGGCGAGGCTGTGGAAGCCGCGGCCCGCCACAAACGTGTAGTCGTAGCCGGCGAACCGTAGCGCGTCGTCCATCTGCAGGTTTGCCAGCCACCAGTTTCCGTGCGGGTTGTTCAGGTCATTCTCCCCATCCTGGAGGTAGATCCGGATGGGCTTTGGCGGCACCTTGCGGATGAGGAACGGGTAGTTGTGGCCACCCTCGCGCAGCGTTGTCCCACTGGCGATGTTCGTGAAGCTGCCCACGTGCGAGAGCACTTTGTGGAACTGGTCCGGCCGCTGCCACGCCACCGTGAACGCGCAGATACCGCCGCTCGAGATGCCGCAGATCGCCCGACCCGCCGCGTCGCTCCGCAACGACCGCATCCGCTGGACCTCCGGCAAGATCTCGTCCAGCAGAAACGCGGTGTACTGGCCAGACAGCGTGTCGTACTCGAAAGAGCGGTTCGACACGGTGGTATCCGCGAAAACTCCCGGGTCCAGGAAGATGCCGACGGTGGGCGGCATCGCCCCCGCGGCGATCAGATTGTCGAACACCGTGGGCACGAATTTCTCGTACTGCCGCACGCCGTCCTGGAACACCATCACCGCCGCGGGCTCCCTGGCCTCCGCGGGCAGATAGACCGACCACGGCCGCACGGTTCCCGCGAAGACGTGGCTGTGCCAAGGCTCCTGGCGCAGGAGCTGCCCGCGCGCCACGCCCATCTTCTCGCGGCTATCCGGATGAACCGGGTACGCCTCTGCCTGCCCTCCGCCGATGCGCTCGCCGTTCAGGTCGAACCGCCAGCGGACGGCCGAGCCTGCCTCCCAGGTGGCCGTGGCCGCGTACACGCTGGTGCCGGCAAGTTGTCGCATCGGCAGCGAAAACTCCGCGCCAAACTCCGCCACCACCGTGGGCGCTCCACCCGGCGAGTCCACCGCCCACGCCACATCCAATCCGTCGGCGAACGAGCCGCGCCCCGCGTTGTTCGCCTCAGCCTCAACTCGCTCCAGGGCCCGGCGCGCGAGATCCCGCGCACCCGTCCCAATCATCGCGCCGTCAAGCTCCGCGCGCAGCTCCCCAACGATGATCGTGTCCATAGTCCCTCCTGATGGTGACGCGAACGCGGCCGACAGTCCCGTCCCGATCGTCACAGGGGGCGGCATCGCGCATGCGGATGATAGCCCTGCAGATCACTGGCGATGTGGAACCAGGACTGCGGAGTCCGCCGCGATGTCCAGCCCCCGCGCGCTGGCCGCCCGTAGCTCCTCCGCCAGCTCAGCGGGCCCGATGACTCGGACAGGCCAGGGTAGCGCAAGGACGTAGCACGCCGCCCAGCGGAGATCCGATGACTGCGATCGGAGCAGCACACCACTCTCCGCCGGCTCCAGCGTTCCTGCGATGGGCGAGAGCCACGCCCGCGCCTCCGCCATGCTGGTGTGAAGCAGTAGCTCCACGGTCCAGGCGCGGGGTGTCTGCGCCAGAGCGCGCTGCACGATCTCACGGCAATCCACGTCCTCAGGGCGAACAAAGGTCTGCGTGGTAGGCAGCGACCGCAGCACACGATCCAGGCGAAAGACCCGCTCGGCCTGGCGCAGGTGACACCAGGCCACCGCGTACCACGCCCCCTCGCGGTAGACCAGACCGTACGGATCAACCATTCGGTCGGTCACTGCGCCCTGTGACTCGTAACGGATCTGCACCGACTCGCGACGGCTCGCCCCCGCGGCGAACGTCCGCAGCACGCCCAGATCGGCCGAGGCGCGTGCGGGCGGAACGTCAAGCTCCAGCACTCGGCTCGCCTCGCTCACCTGCTGCCCAATAGACCGCGGCAGCACACGCGTCACCTTACCAAGCGCCACATCTACCGCGGGTGCAGCGGCCGCCAGCCCCAGATCTCGCGCCGCCAGCAGCCCCAGGGTCACGGCCAGCGCCTCGTCATCAGAGAACATCAGGGGCGGCAGCCGATAGCCGGGCGACAGCCGATAGCCACCGTACCGACCACGCTCCCCCTCCACGGGGATTCCCAGAGACTGCAGCGTCGCCACGTAGCGGCGGATGGAGCGCACGTCCACCTCGAGGATCTCCGCAAGCTCCGACGCCCGCATCTGCCCGCGCGCCTGCAGCAGCTCCAGCACAGTCAGCACGCGCGAGGTAGGGTGACTCAGATCCAATTCTCAATGCCCGCTGATATTCAGGACCGAGTATGTCCTAAATGATCGGTATGCTGACCTAAGCAGATCGAGGGAGTTGTATCCGTGGCAGACACACCGAAAGCTCAGCCCACCGAATCGGAGGAGATCCTGGCGCTCCTGGCGGAGCAGCGCCACACGCTGCTGATCACCGTGCGCAACCTCACCGACGAGCAGGCGCGGATGAGGACCACACCGAGCGCCTTCAATCTCGGCGGCATTCTGAAGCACATGGCGTCTGGCGAGGGATTCTGGGGCCAGATCATCGACGAGAGGCCCATTGACCTCTCGCGCATCATGACGGACAACTCGCACTGGATGACGGAGGTAGAGACCCTGGGAGAACTTCGATCCCGCTACTCAGAAGTGGCCGTCTCGACCGAGTCGCTCGTTCGATCGCTGCCCAGTCTGGACGCCGTCGTAGCCTTGCCCGAGACGCCCTGGTGGCCCGCCCCAACACCGCGCTGGACGGTGCGCCACTGCCTGCTGCATCTTCTTCGCGAGACCGCGCACCACTGCGGCCACGCGGATATCATCCGGGAGGCGATCGACGGTGCCAACACCACCATGCAACTGGGAACGTAGCACTCCCACTAGATGACGGGCACAGGAGGAGACCACCGATGATCGAGACGCTCCGCGCGCTGTACGGCTACACAAAGTGGGCGAACGACCGTGTCCTCGAGGCCGCCGAACGTCTCACGGCCGAACAATTGCACGCGCCCGGGACAGCCGGCCAGGGCTCGGTTATCCAGACCCTGCGCCACCTCGTGGAAACCCACGGCGGCTGGCTCTGCTGGTGGGACGGATCGCTGCCGGCGGCCGAGGCCTACGGGCGCACGCTGGACCCCGCTGAGTTCAACACACTCGCCGTGCTTCGACGCGAGGCTGATCGCGTGGCCGACCAGACCCAGGCGTTTCTGGACACGCTCAGCGAACAGGACGGGAATCGCGAATACGCCTGGCAGATCCCAGACGGACCACTCATGAGCATGACCCTCTGGAAGATGATGGTCCACGTGGCCAATCACGGAACGCAGCACCGTAGCGAGGTGGCCGCCATGTTGACCGCGGCCGGCGCCTCGCCAGGCAACCTCGACGCCCTGTTCTACTTTTACCCGCGACCCGGTCAGTAGCGGCCGCCCCCCACCGTGCCGATGGGTGCCGGTGGGTGACGGCGGCGGGGAGCCATCGTCACCCATCGGTATCAGCAACCGCTACGTTCCCGTGCAGCTCAACCAGGCGCGTCGTTCGCCGGGCGCGTCGTCGATCACGGTGAGCATTGCCTAACGTTGGCCCACTACGGTTGGGCTGCAGGTGACCGTGAGCGAGAGAGCGGTGCCGGACGCCACCGTGTTGGGGCCGTATGGCGCGGCGGAGTAGTCGGCCGCCGCTGCGCCGGTCACCCTGATCGATTGGACACGCAGCGGTGCGAGTCCGGTGTTCGTGATGACCACAGACCGGCTGGAGCCAGCGCCACGGGTCACCCGGCCAAAGTTGACGCGATCGGACGTCAAGGCAGACTCGGGTCCCTGCCCAGAGCCCCGGAGCACGACCGAACGCTTGCCAGGCGCGTTGTCCGTGACCAGCAGTCGAGCGGAGCGCGGTCCCCGCGCTGACGGCGTGAACCTTACCGCGAAGGATGCCGTGGCGCCACTCAGACGGCATCCCCGCAGACGGCAGGGTCAGCGGCTCCAGGCGCGTCGTAGCAGCGGTCGCCTCCACCGTCGGCCCGATCCTGGCAATCCGGTGAGAGGCGTCGCCGGTCAGGCCGAGCGCACCCATGACCACTCCCCAGGAAACAGCCACCTGCCTTGAACAGAGCCCCACTCTCGCGCGCGTCGTGGAGATTGGCAGCGGAATTGGAGCGCAGTCAGCAATAGCCGAATGGTCAGGTCGCACCAGGACAGGGCGACGGGCCAATGCCGGTAGTGGCCGTGCACGCGAGGACTTGCAATTCCGCAGTCTTCGAAACCTGACGTCGCGATCCCGCCATCGGCGTGGGCCTGCTCGTGCCCGTCGATCAGTCAGCGGCATCGAACGAACATCATCAGGGCCATGTCACGTGCCGCAAGCACCCCGCTCACGAAATGGTCGTCCGCGTAGCCCCGGTGGTACGGGGTCGCGAATCCGGCGCGGACTGTCGCAACCGCATCGCAATCCTGGCCGTCAGTCTCAGCCACCAGTAGGAGCGGCTCGAATCTAGCCGGCCTGGTGGTCCGGTCACAACAAACGGGGGATAGGTGATGTCCCGAAAGGACATCCCCAACTCTCCATCGGCATCGCGCGTTTCGGTGTTCAGCACGAGGGGCCAGACCCGTCCATCGTCTACACTCAGATGGTCATGCCGTCGCATCTAGCCTTCAATTCGATTCGAGAGAGACGGTAGATCCGTGTGCCGGGCACCAGCGGCCGTCACAATAGTTGAGGTTTGCCCTATGATCAGTGTGCACGGGGGTGTTCGATCGAGGACGCATGCGGCTGGATCTGTCCAGTGTGTTGCTGAGCTAGTTCGGCAATCAGCGCTTGACACCGTTGACAAAACTGATTTCCTCACCCAAGCGCCGACTAACAGGCCAGACGCCGCGCTGGTGGCAACTAGTCCGTTCCAATGTGAGGCTACGGCAAGCACAGACTCCCCGAGAAACAGGCTGCGGCCGATGGCAGCAAAGGACATCGGACGCGGCGGCGCCGGAGGATTCTCGCCGTGGCGATCGCGCTTCCTCCAGGGTGCCCTGTAGCGCGTCCGAATGATCTGTGACATCGTGTTCGCCGAACTGCAAAAAGTACTACCGCCTGTGCAGGTCAACTCGCGAGCCATCGGCCGAAATGCCCCGAGCCATCTGCTGCAGGATGTTCCGTCGTAAGCTGCAGGCCGTGTGTCATCTCGTTTCTCGGCCCACTGCCGTCACGCCGAGCCCGGGTGATGCTGAGTCGCACGTGGAGCCGTTCGTCGGGCGCGAAGCCGCTTGGTGGCGAGGACACTCCCCACTCGCGACGGTGAGCATCATATTCATCGTCTTCGTTTCAACTGCGCCGTTCCTCGCCGGCTACTTGATCGCCCCCCGCGGCTTGGTCTTTACAGGAGCCCCAACTTACGCCGAGGATGTCGCCCAGCACGAGTTATTCGCTGCCGAGATGGCTGCGCACCTGCGATTTCGGAACCTGCTCACCCCCGAGCCGACCCCACGGGGATGGTTTTTTAGCCCATTGGAGTTTGGCTTAGGGGCAGCTCAGAACGCAACGGGAATCCCGTACGTAGTGCTCGCAAATTTTCTTAGCCTCGCGTGCTCGCCAATACTGGCCATCGGCCTCGCGACGTTGGCCCGTCGCGCAGGCCTCAGTTCTCCAGGAGTCGCCGGAATTGTCGCTCTGCTTGCTGGTACTCTCAGCCCTCTTGTTATCGCCGTCTCAATGCTAGCTGGAATCCCCGTGAACGCCCCGACTCTTCGAAGCGCGGGGGGCGACGCTACGCCCGTCTTCGCGGGACCAAGTCTTTATCTGACCCTCGCAGTCATCTTCCTGACAATATTGCCCCTTCATAGCGAACGGGATCCAACACGCGGGTTCCGCTTAGCTGGTCTACCATTGTTCGCCTTGGCCACTGTCTACCCCTTCTTCATCCCAACGTTGGGGATGACAGCCGGCCTCAGCGCAGCTTTGTGGGCGAAGCGCATCGGTTGGCGGACCACGCTAAGAAATTTCGCCTGGCTAGTGTTCCGTCAACGGTGAAAGTCGAGGGTACAGCCGCTTCAGTTTGAGTCTGGCGTCGTCGGTGCGGAATTGCCAGTCCACCACGCTCGGCAGCCCGTTCCGCTCCGCTACCCATGCCGCCACGTACGCTTCGAGTGCGGCCCGGTCCGGGATCCGTCGGTTCAGACACTGCCGCCCCAGCACGCTGAACTCGATCTCCGCGATGTTCAGCCAGCTGGCATGCTTCGGCGTGTGCCGAAGCTCCAGCCGCCGCGCCAGGCGATGGGCCTCGGCCGGCTCAAACGTCTCGTACAGCGATCCAATGCCGTGCGTGTTCAAGTTGTCCAGCACCACCACCACGCGCTCCGCCTCCGGATATCGTTCGTCCAGCAACCAGCGGATCGTCTGGGCGAAGTCCTGCCGAGTTCGCCGCTCGGTGATCCGCACGTCGCGCCAGCCGGCCAGCGGCTCACATACCAGGAACAGATTGCAGACCCCCTGGCGAACGTACTCGTAGTCCTCCAACGCCACCTGACCAGGGGCCGGCGGTCGACCCGGTCGGGCATCGTCCAGGAGCTGCTTGCTGGTCTCGTCCAGGCAGACGACCGGCCGCTCGGGGTGTCGTGGCTCGGCGTACGTATCGAGGACCGCCTCCATCCGCGCGACAAACTCGCCGTTGGGCGCGCTCGGCAGCACCCAGCGCTTGGTCAGCCAGGGCTTGAGGGCGTTTTTTTCAACACCTGGCGGATGGTCTCGTGCGAGACCGCGTCCACAAAGCGCAGTTCGACCGCCTTGTCCGCCAACAGCCGCAGGCTCCACTGGCGCCGGCTGAGCGGTGGCGGGCTGCAGGCCAGCGCGACCAGGTGCGCCTCCTGCTCGCCCGTGAGCTTGCGGCGGTACTCGCGTCGGGGTTTGCGGCGCTGGAGGGCCGCGTGCAGACCGCCCTCGGCATACCGTTGACGGAGGCGGATGACGGTCTCGGTGCAGACATCGAAGGCGTCCACGATCTGCTGGTCGGACCAGGCTGGGCCGTCGGGCGAGTCATCTGCCTTGAGCAGGACACGTGCGCGGGTCAGGAGCCGGGCGGGGGCTGAGCCGGCCGACAACTGGCGGCGCAAGGTGTCGCGATCGGTCGCGGTCAGGGTGACGCGGTATCGTCGAGTACTCATGCTGCCAGCATCGGGCACCGAAGCCGACCGCGGGCGCATAGTGATGTTTCAAACTTGACACAATACTAGGCGTCTCGTCGGCGCCGCCGATTCTATACTGGGCAATACTGCCGCAGTTCGACGCGGAGTACGCCCGTTTTGCCGCGGCTAATTGGCTACCCTTGTACTCACCGTATGTGGTGTTCGTGAGCTTCGGCCTCGGATCGACAGCGATTGTCGGGATACCCGGGCTACTGAAAGGAAACGAATATCGGCAGATGCTGGCCTGCTTCGCGGGAGCCTGCATCATTGCCATTTACATCCCATTCCATCCTTGGCGCTCCCACATCTTCTACTTGAGCCCGATCCTCATGATCGCGGCACTCGCCGCCTGGTGGCCAGTGCTGTTGTGCTTCCGCCGCAGATCCCGTTGGATTGCGGCGGCGGCTCTCCTGGCTCCAGCGACCGTCAGCATCCCGTATTACTATGCTCGCAACGTGAGTGGTTTGGGTCACCTCGAGCCACCCGTGTATCTCACCGACGGTGATCTCGCCGCCATCCAGTGGATTGCGAAACTCCCGGGTGACGAAGTCGTACTCGCAAGAAGTGACCTGAGTCCCTGGATCGCATCCAAGGGGCATCACCGGGTGGTGGTCGGCCACTATCTTTGGACGAACGAGTACCAACGTCGCCGAGCAGCGGTCGAGTCGATCTTCGAAATGAATGCTGATCCTCGGCCCCTCCTCGAAGCAGACCAAGTAGCATGGATTTTGCTTGACGAGCGTCGCGGTGTCCCCGCATGGGCCCGAGACGTGACGCCCACTGCGCGATTCGACCAGACCGTTATCCTTCGCGCAGACTGCGTAGTCGAGCGTTTAGGGACGGCGGAGCGCCTGAACAAACCCCTATCGACCCGGCAGGCGGATCCGCACCTGGGCCAAGCCATTTCCGGCTGCGACCCTTGACATGTCGGCGACGGGCCGGGAGCTACTCGCCGGGCATCCCCGTGGACGGTGGTGACAGCGCCTCGAGGCGCGACGCCGTGGCGCCCGCGTCAACCGGCAGAACGATCCCGGTGATCCAGCGAGACGCATCGCTGGCCAGGAACAGGGCCGCCATGGCAACGTCCCACGAGTAGCCCTCTACCTTGAGCAACGTGCCGTTCTTGCGAGCCTCCCGCAGCTCCGGTGCCATGCCGCGGCTGACCACCATGGGCGTATACACCGTGCCCGGCGCGATGCAGTTGACGCGCACGCTCTGTTGGGCGTGGTGAGCGGCCATGGCGCGCGTCACACCGAGCACGGCCGCCTTGCTGGTAGGGTAGAGCAGGCTGGGGTGCCCGCCAAGTAGGCCAGAGACGGACGAGATATTGATGATCGAGCCGCCACCGCCGGCGATCATCGGTGGGAGCACGTGTTTCGCCATCAGCATCATCGAAGCGACGTTCACGCGCATCGCGAGATCCCAACCCTCTGGGTCTACTTCAATGGCCGTGCCACGTGGACCGCTGATCCCAACATTGTTGAAGAGCACGTGCACGCCGCCGTAAGCCTCGAGCACGCGGTCCACCGCCCGCTTGCACGAGTCGCTCTCGGCCACGTTTGCCTCAACCACCAGAGATTCCCCGCCCTCGGCCTGGATGACGCGGTGGGTCTGCTCGGCCCAGTCGGCTCGTTCGTCCAGCAGCGCCACGCGGGCGCCGGCTCGGGCAAAGGTGATGGCCGTGGCCTTACCGTTGCCAACGATCGGAAGCATCGCGTCGGCAGGGCGCGATCCGGCGCCCGTGACGATGGCGACCCGACCGGCCAGCGGCTTCGCGGACGGCGCGCCGGGATCGCCGGCCATCTCCGGCACACCCTTCTGGGGGGCTATCGCCGGGCCTCGTTTCTGTTTGGCAGCGCCGGTGTCCCAACCTCAACCACGTCCATCACCAGGTACAGAAAGCCCTCCTCTACGGCGACGGGAAACGTCTCAGCCGTATACGGGCCCTTGACCATGCCGGGCGCGGGCGCATCAGGGTCGCCCTCGATGGGCGCGGCCGCGGCCTCTTCGATGGCGGAGTTCACCGTCTCGATCATCGGGTTCTTCACCCGATCGAGCGTTGCCACGGGCATGCTCGCAGGCGGCCGCTCCACCGTGACCTCGTACGCGCGAACCCGAAGTCGGGCGGGATCACACCAGGACTGGCCAGTCTTGAGACTGAATTCCCAACCGTGCTGGATGCAGGCCAGAACGTCCTTCTTGGTCTCGTCGTACTCGAACGTGCCTGGCTTCTCAGACCGCAGGGCGCCCCACAGCTTGCCCTCGCACAGCGCGGCCCCCTGATGCGGGCATCGATTTCGAATGGCGTAGAACTCGCCCGCCACGTTGAAGATGCCCACCGAGCGGCCGGCCACGCGGACGATCTTGCGCCCGCCCACTGGAATCTCGTCCGTCTTCCCCACGATGAACTTCACACTGACCTCCCGCGATCACTGGGACACGCGATTCGGGCCGCGGTCATCGGGACACTGAGTGTGGAGCCGCGAGCCGCCCATCTGCTGCGCTCTATCGTAGTAGAAAACGCCCCCGACGCGGGGCGTCGGGGGCGGATGCCAGAAGGGGCAGCGTCGGCTACGGCGCCACAGTGGGCAGACCTGCCTGCTTCCACCCGTTGGTGCCGCCCTCCACGATGCTCACGTCCGTAAAGCCCATGTCCTTCAGCAGCTTGGCCGCCAGCGAGGCCTGGCCGCCGCCGCCGCACGTCGTGATGATGGGGCGTCCCCGATCCTGAAGGTCAGGGTTTCGGAAATTCTCCGGTAGCTCGAGGTCCGCGCGCAGCGGCAGTGTCCCCAGAGAGACGTTGATCGCGCCGGGGATAATGCCCGTCCCCGCAAGGTCCTGGGCGTCGCGCACGTCCACGACGAGCGTGCCGGAGACCTCGTTCATCCGGCGCTGAACCTCCGCCGGGGCCAGCATGGGGGTACCCTCTCGGCCTTCCGCGACCATATCCTTGAACGACTTCGCCATCATCGGCTCCTTCGAAGTAGTGAGCAGGCACAAAAACAAACGGGTGCCAGCCCGTCGGTCACGATCGTACCGGATCGATCGGGGCTGGCACCCAAAAATGGATGCGGCCGGAATCAGCTCCGGTCAGTGTGCCTGCGCGTAGTGCTCCGCCAGGATGTCCTCACCCCAGTCGCCATCAAACGTCCGCCAGACAGAGTGGATGTGGTTGGAGTCGTTCTGGGTGTTGTCGTACTCCACGATGAACGTGGGGCCCTGGATAGCGTAGTAGTGGCCCTTCCCCTGCTCCACCGGACCGCCCCAGGCAAACGTGATGCCGTCCAGGCCGGCCCGCTCCACCTTCTCCCATTCGTGCGCGGCAAGCTCGTCGTTCGCCCGACCGATGTAATGCTTCACGATGTCCACAAGCTGGCCACGCTGCTGGCCAGACATATCGCGGTACGCGAGGCCGCGCGGGAGCAGGAAGCGATCCAGCGAACGGTACGCGTCCGACATGATGTCCAGCGGTGCCGTCTCGCTGAACACCGCCTTTGATCGATCCGACCCCTGGAGTCCCTGGACCAGCGCCCGCGGCAGATCCTCTTCCTCAGGAAGCGCCCGCTTGCCAGCGTGCTCGCCCAGCCGCACCTGCGAAGGATTGGCGCCCAGGAAGCAGGGCACGGACGCCACCATGTCTCCGCCCACCACGGTGAAGTGCAGGCCAATGTGGTGGCCGCCGGCCCGCCAGCCCCAGGGAGCGGTGCCGCCCGGCTGGCCGAAGATGCTGAACCAGTAGTACTCGGAATCCCGCCACAGCATGGTGGTGACCACGCGGCCCTCCGCCCGCTCGTGCTCGCGGAGGATGTCGTCCAGCTTCATGATCCAGCGGGTCTGCTGCGCGCCGCGGGCGCTCAGGCTCGCATCCACAATCCCCAGTGCCAGGTCCTGCTGAGCCTTTGTCATGCTCATCAGCCGCAGACCGTTCCTAAAGGTCGGGCGATAGTTCCACTCGTAGCGCTCATCGCCGGAGAACGGGAACATCACACGGGCCCGCTGCTCGTCGTTCAGCGACGCCAGGAACTTGCTGGCCGCATCGGCCATGGCGCGCGCCGTTGCCGGCGCACGGTAGGACACCGAAAGGTCAACGCTCATCGGATCTCCCTCCGGGTTGGCGGCACCACGCGATGATCTGCGTGAGCTCCCCTGGCGCCACCACTGGTCTTGCAGCCGCCAGCGCTGGCGGGCAACGTTGATCGCATCTTAGCTCGCGGGGCGGAGCAGGCGCACCGGGCGTGGCCTGGTGCGCCGCGCCTTGCTAGAACGTGGAGATCTTGGTCTCCTTCTGGGTGATGAACTCCAGCAGGACCGGAATGCCCTCCTGCGTCTTCTTGATGCCTCGCTTGATCGCCGGCACGATCTCATTGGGATCCGTCACGCGCTCGCCGTAACCGCCGAACGCCTTTGCCATGTCCGCGTAGTTGCCGCTGATGTCGGTGCTGCGGTACTTCTCCGTGGCCACCGGCAGGACCTTTAGCTCAATCGCCATCGAGAAATTGTTCATCAGGCAGGACATGATCGGGATGCGCTCCCGCACGGCGGTCTCAAAGTCCATGCCGGTGAAGCCGATGGCCGCGTCACCCCAGAAGTTGATGCACAGCTTGTCCGGATGCGCCAGCTTGGCGCCCATCGCCAGGCCCAGCCCGTAGCCGAGCTGCGTAGTCTTGCCCCAGCCGATGTATGAGAGCGGCGCCGTGGGCCGCCAGAACGGCACGATCTGGTCGCGCGGGCTGCCCGCGTCGTGCGTGATGATGGTGTTGTCCAGATCCACCGTGTGCATCAGGTCCCAGATCACGCGGTAGGGCGAGATCGGAGTGGACGCGTCCGTCAGCTTTGGGGTCCAGTCCTCAACCCAGCTCCCGTTGAGCTTCGCGATCTGGGCCGCCACGGCGTCGCCGCGGCCGCGCGGTTTCCCCTTCAGCCGATCCTTCACCTCCAGGAGGAGCGCATCCAGGATCAGGCCGGCGTCGCCGATGATAGGGTGCGTGGCCTCCAGGTCCTTGTTCAGGTCCAGCGAGTCCAGGGTGGCGTGGATGATGGTCTTGCCCTTGGGCATCATCGTGCCGTAGTTCGTCGTGGCAAAGCTGCAGCCGATGCCGAAGATCACATCCGAGTTCTGGATAAACTCCCACGCTGCCTTGGGGAGCGAGCGGCCCGCCGCCCCAAGCGAGAGCCGGTGGTTCTCCGGGAAAGCGCTCTTGCCCTGGATGCTGGTGGTGACCGGCGCCTCCAGCAGCTCCGCAAGCTCCTTGAGCTGGGGCCAGGCCTCCGCGTAGTGCACCCCCTGACCCGCGTAGATGACGGGACGCTCGGCCGCCACCAGGACCTCCGCGGCCTCCTTGACCAGCGCGGGATCCGGCCCAACCTTTATGCGCGGCGCCACCTTGTAGTGGAAGTTGTCTGAGATCTCCGCAGCCATCACATCCGTGGGGATCTCCACCATCGTCGGCCGCGGTCGGCCGTTCTTGACCTGGGTGAACGCCCGCCGCAACGCGTTTGGCACCTCCTCCGGCAGGGTCACCTGTTCGATCCACTTGGTGACGTGCTGGAAGTTGAGCAGCGAGCTGAAGTTCGGCGTGATGTTGAGCAGCTTACGCGGAAAGCCACCGGGGATCACCACGATGGGCACGGAATCGCCGTAGGCCTGGGCCACGCCGCCAAAGGCGTTCTCCGTGCCAGGGCCATGCTGCATCGCGAACACGCCGATCTTCTTGCCAGACGTGGTCCGGCTGATCGCATCCGCCATGTGGAGGCCAACGCGCTCCTGGCGGACGATGATGGGCCGGATGTCCGCGACGGCCGCGGCCTCCAGGATATGGTTGACCGGGTAGCCGATCAGATACTCCACGCCCTCGCGCTTCAGGATCTGCGCTACGGCGTCCTGGACCTTCATGCGTGTGCCCTCCTTTGAGCCCAACGTGGGCTCGGCTGAACGCCGGACCCACTCCGTCCGACGACGCGTACATACTAGCGCGATCGCGCCATTCCGCCGAGTACCAGCCGCCCAGACCAGACTACTCGGTCGGAATCCCCACCATCTCCAGCAGGCGTAGCGCGTTGGTTGACCGCGCGATTCCGGGGTGCAGGCGGTAGTCAAAAGTCATCTGGGCGCCATCTGGGCCTTCGCGAATCGTCTCCTGCAAGTGGACGTCCCGCGCGGCCGATCGGAGCGGGCCTTCCTCGGCCAGCGTGAGATCGTGCGTGGACACCGCGCCGATCGCACCGTGCCGAATGAGCCACGAAATGATTTGCCGCGCCGCGATCTGGCGCTCCGCGGTGTTCGTGCCCTGGAGGATCTCATCCAGCAGGAACAGCAGCGGGGCAGAGCCCGGCGCTCCTGCGGACGCGTCCACGATGCGCTTCAGTCGCTGGAGCTCGGCCATGTAGTACGAAACGCCGCGCTCCAGCGAGTCTCGGACGCGCATGCAGGTCCAGAGCGCAACCGGCGGCAGGCTAAGACCAGCGGCGCACGCCGGCCCACCCGCCTGTGCAAGCACGGTGTTGAGCCCAATGGCCCGGAGCAACGTGCTCTTTCCAGACATGTTGGAACCGGTGACCAGGAGAAACGTCCCGGCCGGTCCCACCGAGACGCTATTGCCTACGCGGGTGTCAGCGGGGAGCAAGGGGTGCCCCACGCCGTCCCCGGTCAACTCCTGGAGGCTCGGATCCAGCGTCGGATAGACCCAGCTAGGGTTGTCGTGAGCCAGGCCCGCCAGCGCGCTGATCGCCTCGAACTGCGCCAGCGCCTCGATCCAGGCGGATACGCGCGTGGCGTTGCGCCGCTGCCACTCCTCCAGCGCGACGAGCACGTGGGTGTTCCAGAGCGTGGCCAGCGCGATGCCCGGGTACACCAGCGTGGAGGGCGGCTGCTCCCACCGCGCAATCCGCCCCAGCCGATCAAGCTCCCGCGCCGCGTCCACGCCATCGGACCTGAGGGAGCGCTGCACAGACGCGGTGAGCGGCGCGGCCAGATTCGCCGCCTCGATCTCGCGGAACGCGTGGGCCATGCCCTCGGCGTTCCGAGCCAGGCTCGAGACGCGCTCGATAGTCCGAACCGCCCGGCTGTCCGTGTACCAGGCCAGCGCGGCGTTGACCGCCAGCGGCGCGAGCCAGACCGGGTAGGGAAAGAGATCCAGCCAGTAGGCTACCAGTGCCACCCAGAGCGCGGCCGGACTGACACGCGCAAGCCAAACGACCCAGCCACGCGGCCGTAGCCACGGGGCCTCGCCGACCCAGCCCAGGAGTCCGCTGGCATCCACTCGAGTACCGTGTTCCCCACGGACGGACTGTTCAACCGCCTGGCGGAGATCGAGCAGCGGCGCCAGCTCCTGTGCCGCCCGATGGCGCTGGGCCACCTCTGCCGGCTGGCCCGGCCGTGACAGCCATTCGGCCAGCATCCGTTCCCCGTGCGTGGTGACCACATTGTCCAGCAGGTGCATCAGCGAGGCGTGGCCGAACAGGTCCAGGTCGTCAGCGTACGGGTGATCCGCGTCAGCCTTCACCGAGTGCCGAAGCGGGATCGCGTCCCAGAGCCGGTCGGCCCGCGCGGCAGACTCCACATTGATCCGCGCGAGCGCCGCGAAGCGCTTCCGCTCACGCTCCGCTGCGCGATGCCGCATGACCAGCCAGACGAACAGCCCCCACACAACCGCCGCGGGCACCAGCAAACCGACCCACTGGCTCCAGAGCGCCGCCACGATGAACACGAGACCGCCGAGAAACGCGCCGAGGCGTGCGTTGGCCAGGCGGAACGTGATCGCCGCGAGCTGATCGGCTTGTGCCCCGAACGCCGCGGCGCGGGCCCTATAGTCCAACTCGCGGTCCAGATGGCACGTAGTTCAGAAGAGGCACGGTGAGGGATGATACGGCCAGCACCGAGCCCCGCCCGCGGATTCCATCCGGCGCGTCGCCTGACGGGTCGTGCTGCGGACCCGGCTTCGCTTGTCACACACGTCTGTCACACACGTCACGCACGCGGAAGGATGCAGCATGGACCTGGGACTCCGTGGAAAGATCGCTCTGGTCACCGGTGGGAGCCGCGGCATTGGACGGGCCACGGCATTGAGGCTGGCGGCCGAGGGCTGCCTTGTGGGGATCTGCGGCAGGACGGCCCAGACGCTGGATCGCGCGCTGGGCGAGCTACGCGCCGCGGGCGCGGTTGCCCACGGCGTTGTCGCTGACGTCACGGAGCCGGGTGAGGTCGAGCGATTCGTGGACGCGAGTGGGGCCGCGCTGGGCGGTGTGGACCTCCTGGTGGCAAACGTCGGCGGCTCGGCCGGCCAGGAATTAGTGAGTTCCACGCCCGAGGACTGGCTGCGCACCTTTGAGCTGAACCTCTTCCACGCCGTCCGGGCAATTCGCGCCGCGGTGCCGCACATGGCCGCCCGCGGGGGCGGCAGCGCCGTGACGATTGCATCGATCTCCGGCTGGAAGCCGGGCCCAAAGGCACAGTACGGCGCGGCCAAGGCGGGCGAGATCTTTCTGGCCGGCGCATTGGCGTGGGAGCTGGCCGATCAGAAGATCAGGGTGAACACGGTGAGCCCCGGATCCATCCTCTTCCCCGGCGGTGGATGGGAGCGATTCCGCGCCGAGCACCCCGAGCGGTTCAACCAGTTTGAGCAGCGCGAGTTTCCCGCCAGGCGGCTCGGCAAAGCCGAGGAGATCGCGGACGTCGTGGCCTTTGTCCTCTCCGAGCGCGCCTCCTGGATCAACGGCGCCAACATCCCCGTGGACGGCGCCCAGGGCCGCCCAAGCGCGTTCTGAGGATGAACAGAGTTGACCTTCAGAACCTGGCGCTCGCTCGGATTGAAGACAGCCGCGTGCTCCTCGCGCAGCAAAGGTACGCAGCCGCATACTACCTGGCAGGCTACGCTGTCGAGTGTGCTGTGAAAGCGTGCGTCGCGCGTCACATCGTCGCGGAGGAGTACCCCTCGAAGCGGAGATTCAGCGAAGACCTCTTCAGCCACGATCTGGCCAGATTGCTTCCGTACGCTAAGTTGGTCACCGAGCTCGAAAACCAGAAGGTGTCCGACCCGAGTTTCAGGACGAACTGGCTCATAGTCGATAAGTGGAAGGAGACATCCCGCTACGAGACACGCACCCGGATCGAAGCGCAAGAGCTCATTGACGCGATAACAGACGGGAGTCACGGGGTGCTCACATGGCTGCAACAACACTGGTAGACAACCGGCTAGAGGCCGGCCGTGACGTCGTGGCGGTGCTCGAGCGCGCTGGCTTTGACATCGACTGCGCGCTCTGGCTTCAAGATGACGAAACGGAGGCCTGGGCCCTCGTCGTGGCGTCAACGTCTGTTGAGACCTCCGGCGCTCGGCCGATCTACGATGCGTTCGTCCGAAGCTACTCAACCGAACAACAAGAAGCGTCGGGCATCGACCGATTCGAGGTCTTGCCTACGTCCTCGCAGCTCATCCGCGACCTGAAGCGACTGGTCCGAACCGGCAACAAGCTGCAGAAGCTCAGAATCGACGGCATCACCCTGTCGGGCACGATGTACCGAACGTCGCGTATCTACAGGGTGAAAGGTGGGACGCTTGATGCTGGCGCCCGCGTCATGGTGAAGGCCACGAAGCAGATGGGGAGCATAAGAAAGGTCACAGACCTTTCAGCGGAGAGACCGTACCTGGTCATGCTTGATGCTCCCATGCGGAGCAATATGCCGCTGACACCAGAAGGTCCGGCCGGGCAGAACTTCTCGGCCACGGAGCTCGAGCTCGAATACGTAGTCTCGCAGTAGTCTACCGACCCCCACGACAATTCGTGGTCGGGTCTAGACCAGGAGCTTCATCTTGCCCAGCATTACAAGCCAGGTCATCTCCGCCGAGACCCTCCGTGCCGCGCAGCAGCGCCCCCACGGCGCGTACACAGCCGAGCTCGCCAGATTCGCCTCCGAATTCACGCTAGACCGGGTGCCGCCGGACGTGCGCTCGTTCGCCCGTGGAGTCGTGCTGGACACGCTCGGCGCCATCCTGGCGGCCTCCACGTCCCGCTACGGGCTCCGGGGGACGCTCGGTAAGGTAGTCCAGCAGCTCGGCGGCACCCCAGACGCCACGCTGGCCGGCCTGGGTACGAGATCCTCGATCGTCCAGGCCGCGCTGTACAACGGCACGCTGGGCTACTACTGCGACATCGAGAGCCACCACCCCGGGGCCATCATGCACGGCGCCGCGATCGTGGTGCCGGCGGCGCTCGCTGCCGCCGAGGCGCGCAACGCGAGCGGCTCCGAGTTCCTGGCGGCCGTAATCCTCGGCATGGACGTGGCGTGCCGCGTGAGCTACGCGATAGACCCCAACGCCCTGTACGCCCGGGCGTTCCACCCCACGTCCGTCTGCGGCGCGTTCGGCGCCGCCGCGGCCGTCGGTCGGATCCTGCGGCTCAATCCTGAGCAGATGGCGAACGCCTTCGGGCTGGCAACCAGCCAGGCCAGCGGTCTGCTGGCCTGGGCCAGCGACCACACTGAGCAATCGCGCCCGTTCAACCCCGGGCTCGCCGCCCGTAACGGCGCCACCGCCGCCCTGCTCGCGGAGGCCGGCATGGGCGCGCCCCAGCACATCCTCGACCCCGTCGAAAAATACAACGTCTTCCGGGCCTGGAGCGTGGAGCCCAAGCCAGAGGAGCTGCTAGCCCGGCTCTACGACCGCTTCTTCATCACGGAGCTCGCGTTCAAACTCTACGCATGCTGCGCGTTCCTCCACCCCGCGCTGGACGGCATCTTGGATCTTCTGGATTCCGGGGAGGTCCGCGCCGAGGACGTCACCGACATCACCCTCCGGTTCAGCCACTCCGGCAGGTCGATGATCGACCAGAACGAGCTCAAGAGCCACCGCGCGCAGTACATCCTGCCGATCGGCTTGTACAACCGGAAGGTCGTCCTGGACGACATTCTCTTCGAACCAACCGACACCCGGATCGCCTCCCTTGGGAAGCGTACGTCAGTGGTTGGTGACGACGAGCTAGAGCGCTTCTACCCAGACCGCTATCCCTCCATCGTCGAGCTCGCAACGCGGCGTGGGCACCTGGCCACGCGGCGGGTGGACTGGCCCCGCGGCTACCCGCAGAACCCGATCAGCCCCGCTCAGATTGGGCAGAAGTTCCGAGACCTGAGCGCCATCGCCATCGACGTGTCCGCGGCCGACCGGATCATCGAGATGACGGAGGCCCTGGAACAGTCGAACACGGTGGCGCCGCTGGCGGGCCTGTTGGCTCGGACTCCCTGAGCCACATCACCCGCGCCGTCCGGCCGGGGCACAATTACCCCACGACACCCCCACCTCATTCCCCCCACCTCATTCCCCCCACCTCATTCCCCCCACCTCATTCAAGGATGCTCCGCAGCCAGTGCAATCCGTAGTTCCACGGCCCCGGGGTACGGCCACAGGGGTTTGACGTTGCCACGGACCCGCGGCGTCCCCGTGCCACTGACTCCGCTCATCGGACGCGATCGAGAGCGCCGAGCGGTGACGGCGCTGCTTTCTCGGCCAGACGTGCGTCTCGTCACGCTGACCGGGCCGGGCGGAGTGGGAAAGACCCGCCTCGCGATCGCCGCCGTACAGGACTGCGTCAGCAGCTTCCCGGACGGCGTCTGCTTTGTGGACCTGACGGCGGTGGCGGATCCAACCCTGGTCCCGGCCGCGATCATCCGCGTACTTGACGTGCCCGAGGTGAGTAAGCGCTCGGTGATCGATCTCCTTGTGGACTACCTGAACGCGCGCGCCACCCTTCTGGTGCTGGACAACGTGGAACAAGTCATCGAGGCCACGACCATGCTGGCCGGCCTGCTCGCCGCGTGCCCGTCCCTGAAGATCCTGGTCACCAGCCGGGCCACGCTCCATCTCTCCGGCGAGCACGAGCTCGCCGTTCCCCCGCTGGAGCTCCCTGACGCGGGAGGGTCCGAGGACGTGCAGGCGCTGGCTGAGTCTCCCGCCATCGCGCTGTTCGTGCAACGCGCGCAGGCAGTAGCGCCCGATTTCCAGCTCAGCCCCGCGAACGCACGAACCGTCGCCGAGCTGTGCGCGCGTCTGGATGGTCTGCCGCTCGCGATTGAGCTCGCGGCAGCGCGCATCAAGCTGCTCTCGCCCCAGGCGCTGCTGGAACGGTTGGCACGGCGCCTCGATCTCCTGGTCGGCGGAGCGAGAGACCTGCCTCTCCGTCAGCGTGCACTCAGAAGCGCCATCGACTGGAGTTTCGGGCTGCTGGAACCGGCCGAACGGTCGCTGTTTGCCTGGCTCTCCGTCTTCGCGGGCGGCTTCAGCCTGGAATCCGTCGAGGCCATCACCGAAGAACGTAGTAGCGATGACCAGGCGGCGCTTGATCGCCTCGCGTCGCTCGTGGATCACTCGCTGCTCAACCGCGCCGAGGGTCCAGCCGGCGAACCGCGCTTCACAATGCTGGACACGATTCGCGAATACGCCAGTGAACGGCTCGAAGCGAGCGGGGATGCTATGACCGCTCGCAAGCGTCACCTGGCGCATTTCGTAGACCTGGCAGAGCGGGCAGACGTGGAGCTCAGCGGCAGACGGCAGGGAGAGTGGTTAGCGCGCCTCGAGCGGGAGCACGACAACCTGCGGGCTGCGCTGAACTGGTCCATCGAACACGACGCGGCAACGGAGGGACTCCGCCTGGCCGCCGCCCTGGGGCGTTTCTGGGAGATGCACGGCCACACCAGCCAGGGTCTGGCGTGGCTCGAGCGGTCCCTCGCGCGCTGGCCAGCCGCGCCACCCGAAGCGAGATCGCGCGCACTCAGCGCAACTGGCAGCCTGGCCTTCCTACGCGGCGACTACCCCCGCGCCCGGACAGCACTCGAGCAAAGCCTCCAGCTCCACCAGACGATGCGAGATCAGCAGGGGGTTGCGCTCTGCCTGCACAACCTTGGTCGAGTTGCCCACTACGCGGGCCAATCAGACGCGGCATCGGATCTCTACGAACAGAGCCTCCAGATACGGCACGACCTGGGTGATCGCCGAGGGGTGGCGCTCTCCCTCAACAGCCAGGGCGTCCTTGCGCGGAACCGAGGCGATCATGAGCGTGCTACGGAGCTGTATGAGCAGAGCCTGGCGATCTTCCGAGAGCTCGGGGATGGATGGGGGACGGGACTCCTCCTCAACAATCTGGCGCGGGTGAAACGAGATCTCAAGGAGTACCAGGAGGCGGTAAAGCTGTGTGCCGAGAGCTTCACGTTGTTCCACGGCCTGGGAGACAGTCAGGGTGTGGTCTGGGTTCTCAGCAACCTGATGATCACGGCGCAGCGGCAGGGCGACCGGGAATGGGCCGCCCGCCTGTTCGGCGCGGGGGAAGCGGCGCGCGCGGCGCTCGGGGCCGCGTCGCTCTCCGTCTCCCCTGCCGAGCGGGCGGCGCACGACGCGGCCATAGCCGAAGTGCGAACAGCCCTTGGCGAGCAAGCGTTCGAACGAACACAGGCGGAGGGCCGCGCGGCGCCGGCAGAGATGACCGTACGGGCGCCTGGATCCGCCGCGATGTCGGGGCCTCCAGAGCCCGCCTCGTCCAAGACGCAGCACGCCAATACCCAGCAGCCTCCGGCCTCGGCCAGGCTCCTGACACGTCGCGAGCGTGAGGTGGCGGCGCTAGTGGCAACCGGCGCAACAGACCGTGACATCGCCCGAACGCTGGTGATCACCGAGGGCACGGTTGGCGTGCACCTCACGAACATCTTCAGCAAGCTCGATCTGCACACGAGGACCCAGCTTGCCATCTGGGCGACGGAGCACGGACTAGGCCCCGATCGCTCCGCTTAATCGCATCGCTCTAACGAACGTCATAGGCGCCGCCCACTGGAACCTATCGCGACCGGGTCCGTCAAAATATGCCGAACGCCAGTCGAGCGCGCTCGGGGCTCGGGCGCACCATGTTGGCATCACCGTGGGAGGTGTCATCATGGCAATGCGGTACATTCGGGAGCTCCCCTCGTCCATCGCACGAGGCGGTGCGTGGAGCATCCTGGCCGCGGTGGCCACGGCAGCGGTGGTGCTGCTGGCGTTCTCTGAAAGTCGCGCCGCGGCGGTCGGCGCGGAGCGCGTGCACGGCTGGCAGGCCCCACTCGGCAAGGGGTCCATCGCCAGCTACGCCGATCTGCAGGACAACGGCGTGCCACGGACCCTCGGCATCGCGATCGACGCCGCGGCGCTGTCCAGCCTTCCGGTGGCGTCCACGGACGGGCACCACTGCTTCGACCGGAACGGCGATGGCGTGGCCAGTCCGGCAACGGAGTGCGCTCACACCCACGAGCTCGTGGTCCCCCTCCCGGACGCGGTCACCCGTCGCGATGACGTGCCGTTGAAGTGGGTGCTGTTCAACTGGAACAAACACGGGCACATGCCGCCTGGGATCTACGACGTGGCGCACTTCGACGTGCACTTCTACATGGTCCCGATCCAGGATGTATTCGCCATCCACGACGGGCCGTGCGGGCCCGAGATGGTGGACTGCGCCCACTACGACATCGCGAAGCAGCCGCTAGCTGATGGCCTGATGCACCCGGACTTCAAGGATGTGGACGCGGTTGCGCCGGCCATGGGCAACCACCTGGTGGACGTCAGTGGCGACGAGTTCAACGGCCAGCCGTTCACTTCGAGCTGGATCTACGGCTCGTACGGCGGCCGTGTGACCTTTTTCGAGCAGATGATCGCGCTGGACTTCCTGAAGACGCGGCCAAACATGTGCGCCGGGATCAAGCAGACGCCGGAGGTCGCGGTGTCCGGCCACTATCCCACCCAGCGCTGCATCCGCTACGACCGGGATTCAGACACCTACCTGGTGTCGCTGGAAAACTTCGTCTACCGCGCGGCGCGGTAACCGTCAGTTTGCACACTCGCGGTCCCCGCTAGGGGCTGCCCAGGAGGTCACGCATGAGAGCTGGGGTATTTCTGCCGCACATGGGCACGGGGATGAGCCCGCTGGCACTGGTGGCATCAGCACGGCGCGCGGAAGAGCTGGGGTACGACAACGTCTGGGTGGCAGAGCGGCTGCTCTACCCCACCGCCCCGCGATCCCAGTACCCGGCGACTCCTGATGGTTCACTCCCCAGCATGTACCGGAGGTCACTCACGCCCATCGAGACACTCACCTACGTGGCGGCGCACACCACACGCATCGGGCTCGGCACAAGCGTGTTGATCATGCCGCTCCACAATCCGGTCATGCTCGCCCGGCAGCTCGCCTCGCTCGACGTGTTGTCGGGCGGGCGGCTCCGGGTGGGGCTGGGCCAGGGATGGTCAGTGGACGAGATCGAGGCCGCCGGCAGTACGACAAACGGGCGCGCGGCGCGCGCCGATGAGTTCGTCGAAGTGCTGAAGACCGTCTGGACCACCGATCCCGCCGCTCACGCGGGCACCCACTACACGCTTCCAGAGTCCACCATGCTGCCCAAGCCCGCGCAGAAGCCGCATCCGCCCATCTACATGGCGGCCTACGCACCTGACGCCTTGAAGCGCACGGGGAGATTGGCGGATGGATGGATGCCCGCGGGCGTCCCGTTAGCGGCCGTCTGGCAGATGATGAGCCAGGTCCGCGAGGCAGCCTGGGCGGCCGGTCGGGAAGCAATGAAGCTAGAGCTCCTGATCCTGGCATTCCCCGCGATCCTGCCGACCTCGCCGGGCGAGAATCGACCGGACTTCGTGGGTACGCTGGACGAGATCCGGCGTGACGTGGAAAAGGCTCGCGAGATTGGTGCCACCGAGATCATCTTCACCCCCGGCTGCTCCACGGGCGACCTCGTGATCGAGGAGTACACGGCCGGGCTGGAGACGCTACGGGCGCTGGTTTAGGAGGCGCCCGCGCACGGCCGTGTCCTACCCGTACCTGACCGCGGGGCGTGTGCGACAATCGCGCATGACCCCTGCGCGGGGAGCGGGAGTCGCGTGGCAGGCCAATCATCGACCCGCCGCGGATCAAGGAGGGAGACAGGACATCGTGCAATATCGGCAGCTTGGCAACTCCGGCCTGACCGTCTCGGTCGTCGGCCTCGGCGCGAACAATTTCGGGGGGCGCCTGGACCAGCAGCAGACCACCGCCGTGGTCTCCGCGGCGATCGATGCCGGCATCAATCACATCGATACAGCGGAGGTCTACGGTGGGGGTGGTGGCTCCGAGCGCATGATCGGTGAGGCGCTCAAGGGGAAGCGGGACAAGGTGGTGCTGGCCACCAAATTCGGCCACCAGGGCCGGGCACCGGACAATGCGCCCGGTTCACGCAGAAACGTCCGGCGGGCCATCGAAGACAGCCTTCGGCGACTACAGACGGACTACATCGACCTCTACTATCTGCACTTCCCAGACGCGGTGACGCCGGTCGCGGAGACGCTGGCGGCGATGACCGAGCTCATCGCGGAGGGAAAGGTGCGCTACATCGCGGAGTGCAACTTCCCCGCCTGGCAGGTTGTGGAGGCTGAGTGGACCGCCCGCGCGGAGCACACGGCGCGGTTCATCGCCTGCCAGCACCATTACAGCCTGCTCCACCGGGCGCCGGAGGCGGAGCTTCTGCCCGCCTGCCAGCGTTACGGCATCGGGTTCGTGCCGTACTTCCCGCTGGCACAGGGGCTGCTGACTGGCAAGTACCGCCGCGGTGAGGCGGCGCCGGCGGGCACGCGCCTGGCGGATCGCCCGGCCGCGCTGACCGACGAGGTGTTTGACCGGCTGGCCGCCATCCAGGCGTACGCGGACGAACGCGGCCTATCACTCCTCCAGGTCGCCATCGGTGGAATCGCGGCTCAACCAGGCGTCGCCTCGGTGATCGCCGGGGCCACGAAGCCCGAGCAGATAGCTGCCAACGTCGCGGCGGCCGAATGGATCCCCTCGGCCGAGGATCTGGCCGCCCTGAACGCCCTGCGGTAAGACCGCCCGGTGTAGCTGCCCGCGGCGGAAGGATCGCTACCAGAGTGGGCGGAGGCAGGGGGCGAACGTGCCCCCAGGCCTCCGGCCCGGGGGCGCTACCGGCGGACCGGCCGGCGGTCCGCCGGCCACGCCATGCGGAACTCCGGCCCGCCAATCAGGGCAAGATCAAGGCGGCCGGCCTCGGCAATCGACTCGAGCTGCGCCCGGGAGAGCTTCGATCCGAACGCGGCGACGTTTTGCTCGATCTCCTTTGGCGAGATCATGCCTGGCACCGTCTGGTCCACCAGCGGCTCGGTGTAGGAGAAGGCAAGCGCCGCCTCCTGGATCGATACGCCAAGCTCGGCACACCTGCGCTCCATCTTGCGCACGGCGTCGGCCACCTCGGGCAGCGCCGGGAAGTACGTGTAAAGCCCCTCTTCGGCTCCAGTCGCCAGGATGCTCCCGCCGAATGGCGCCGCGGCAACCGTCGCCACCCCCTTTGCGCGCGCCGCGGCCAGCAGCCCGCACGCCTTTGCCGTTGGATTGAGCAGCGTGTAGAGCCGCGGGAATTGGATGGCGTCGAACTCACCGCACTCCACCGCCATCTGCAGCGGCTTGAGCGTTCCGGTGGCAATGCCAACGTATCCGAGCAATCCTTCGGACTGGAGCTTTCGCAGCGCCTCGAGCCCGCCGCCGGGCCCCAGCACGGTCTTCATGTCGTTCTCGTCGCGCGGGTCGTGCACGAACATGAGCGGGATCTTCTCGATCCGCAGCTCGCGTAGCGTGCGCTCAGCGCTGGCTCTGAATTGATCGGCGCTGAACCCCTTCCCGTGCCCGAACTTGGTGAAGATCATCAGATCGTCGGGCGCGCCCGCCTCCGGCAGAAGGCGGCCAAGGAGCGCCTCGTTCTCGTAGGCCTCGGCGGTGTGGATGCAGCGGATTCCCGCCGCGAAAGCGGCCCGCAGCGCGGCCACGATCGCCTGATCGCCCTCCAGCCGCGTCTGCTCTGGCCCCTGCCCGCCCCAGCCGTAGGCGCCGATCGCCAGCTTTGTGGTGCGCAGGCCGGTCCGGCCAAGGGTGACCCACGGCACGGCGGGCAACGGTGTAGCTGTACTCATAGTCTCCGTCCTTCTTCTGAGCCCGAAGTTAAGCCTGATTCCTGAGCCCGCGGGCCGCGCCGACCTCAGCGCCGCTCCGCGATGAACCGCTCCCAAACGGCGGGGTTGATCAGCCCATCGGGCCGCTCGCCACGCAGCACGCGTACCACGTTCTCGGCAGCCGCCCGGATCGACGCAGTCACCGCGCTCTCCGTGCTGCCAGCCGCGTGTGGCGCCAGCACCACGTTGTCTAGCTCGCGAAACAGCGCGTCGTAGTTTGGTTCGACAACCCGCACGTCCAACGCGGCTCCGGCAATGCGTCTCTCGGCGAGCGCGCGATACAGGGCTTCCTCATCCACCAGGGGGCCGCGGGCCGCGTTGACGAGGTACGCCGTCGGCTTCATCAGGCCAAGCGTCCGATCGTTCACCGTGTTCTCGGTCTCGGCAGAAGACGGGAGGTGGAGTGTGACGAAATCACTCTCCGCAAAGACGCGCTCCAGCGGCGCCAGCTCCACCCCGTGTTCCCGAACGAACGCCTGATCCGGATAGGGCTCATAGGCCAGGATCCGCATGTCGAAGCCCCGCGCCCTTCGCGCCACGCCACGTCCGATGTTGCCGAGTCCGACGATGCCCAGCGTCTTCTGCCAGATGTCAGCGCCCAGTCGTGATTGCCAGGTGCCCGCCTTGACCTCGCGATCAAAGACCGGTATCCAGCGGGCCACGCTCAACAACAGACCCAGCGTGAAGTCGGCCACGGCGTTGGCGTTGGCCCCGGGTGTGTTGCTCACCACCACCCCGCGCGCCGTCGCCGCGTCCACGTCAACGGCGTCGTAGCCAATGCCAATTCTTGATACGTGCCGCAGTTGGGGCGCGCCGTCGAACACCGCCGCCGTGTAAGGCTCGATGATGGCGACGACCGCCGCGCAGCCATCGAGCGCGCGGATCAGGTCGGCGGCCGGCGTCTGCGGGTTGGCCGGGACGTGGCGGACATCGTGTCCCGCCGCGTAGAGCGGCGCTAGCGGGCCATTCGGCCCAGGCCCAGTATGGCGGCGCGTCACCAGCACCGTTGACATGACGTATGTCTCCTCCACAGATCAGTTGGCCGGTCAAGGCCCCGGCTCGTCCAACGTAGCCCGCCGCTCCCGTTCAACCTCTGGGGGAGGTTCTGAGAGGCTGAGCCTTGAGCGCCCCGATCTCCGCCGCGACACCCTCCTCGATCGGAATGCGCTCGATGGCGGACTCCCCGAAGAACCCCTGCACGTCTGTATTGGCGTACAGATGCTCGGTGTCGCTCGGTCGCGCAAACGGGCCGCCGTGCGCCAGGCAGATCACGTCAGGGCTGACCGCGCGTGCGGCCTCCACGATGGACTGGACGTGTGCGCACGACTCAGCCAGAGGCATCTGCGGCTCCCGAGGGCCAACCATCCCGCCCACGGTCAGGCCACACCGCGCCACCACCACGTCCGCCCCGGCCGTGGCCAACCCGCTCGCGTGCTCCTCGGAGAAGGCGAAGCCGAGCGTGAAGAGGTCACGCGCTCGCGCAAGCTCTATGAGCTCGTACTCACGCTCGACACCCTGCCCAACGTCCGAGCGCGCCCGTCCCCAGCTCGGGATCGCCGCGACCGAGGGGAAGTTGCCAACGCCGTCAAAGCCGAGCTGCTGGATCTCGCTGACTACCCTTGGCAGACGCCGGCGGGTCGGGTCGGTGGCCTCCACCCCAGCGATGATCGGCGTCCGCTCGACCACGTTGTCTATCTGTGGGTAGAGCGACAACGTCATGGATGTAGCGTTGCCGAGCGTGACGGTCGTCGGCATCCCCTGCATCCGCGAGATCCCGGTGCACAAGATGACGATCAGGTCGGCCCCGGCGACTTCGGCGCACTTCGCGACGATGCCCGAGCCGGCCGCCACCGCGATGATAGGCTCGCCGCGCGCCAGGGTCGCGTGTAGCCGCCCAATGATGGCGCCGCGAGTGAAGGACCGCTCTGGAATGGGCATGGCCTCACCGCCCTCCAGCATTCGCGAGGACACGCGGACGCTTTGACTTGAACGCCTTGACCGCGTTGATGACGGCGGTTTCAACGGGGATTCGTTCGACGCTCGAGGCGCCCAGGAAACCCTGGGCATCGGTATGGTCGTACAGGTAGCGCGTGTCGCTAGGACCCGAGATCGGGCCGCCGTGCGAGAGGCAGATGATGTCTGGGTTCTCGCGACGTGCCAGGTCAATCAGCTTCTGGACGTGCTCGGCGGCGGCCTCGAGTGACATGGCGGACGCCCCCGCGCCGGCCAGCCCGCCAGTGGTCCAGCCCGCGTGCGGCACGATGACGTCAGCGCCGGCCGCGGCCAGCCCCTGGGTCTGCTCCTCGGTGTAGCCGTAGCAGCACGTGAAGTAGTCCAGCCTCCGCGCAATCCGAACCATCTCGAAGTCGCGCTCCACACCCAGCCCCACGCTGCGACGGTCGCGATTGCGCGCCGCGCTCGGTCCGGTCGTAGGGAAGTTGATCAGCCCGTCGAACCCCGCGGCGCGGAAGTCCTGGACCAGGCGTTCCAGATCCATGTAGGCGGGATCCTGTGCCTCAGCCCCGCCGACGATTGGCGTACGCGTGACCACATTCGCGATCTCCGGGTACATCGCGAGGGTGGACGGGTTGGCGTGGTTCATGGTGTGGGTCGTCGGCAGACCCATCAAGCGGGACGTGCCGGTGTTGTAGACGATGATCAAATCCGCGCCGCCGGCTTCCGCCGATTTCGCGATGAGCCCGGAGCTGCTGCCTGCGCCGATGATCGGTTGCCCATCGGCGATGCTCGTCCGCAGTCTAGCCAGGATCTGCGCGCGGCTGAACGGTCGACGATCGGTCATCGGATGCTCCTCCGAGGACAGACACGGCCGTCGCCGGGTGCGCACGCACCCCGCGACGGCCGATCTCTGAGATTGCGCCGGGCTGGCCGGCGGAGGGTGCTCCTCCGGTTCAGATCGGCGACTCCATGGCCCAGTCCGGGACTTCGCGGCCCTTCTCCGGAGCGCCGTGAAGCTCCCGCAGCAGGTGTCCGTCGCGGCCGCGACCTTCGAGCTGGGTGGCAAAGCCAACCCCCTCGAAGTGCTGCTCGGGGTGAAGCGACCCGTGCTCGTAGCCCATGCCGGCCGCCAGCATCATGCCGGGCCGCATCTGGTACTCGCGGTCGTCGTAGTTCAGCGTAAAGTTGCCCCGGAAGACAAACCAGTACTCGTCGCCATCGTGATAGTGGTAGTCACACGGCATCTCCGGGCGGAACCGGAAGATCTCAGTCCGAATCGCCTGCTTCCAGTTGCCCGCGATGCGGACCAGCTCAACGGTTGAGCTGGAGATGTTGCGGATGGTGGCGCCGGTTGGCGGGATGTCCAACCAGTCTCGGCGGCGCAGGGTCACCCGTCCGTGCGCCATCTCCACGTGCGCCTCGCCGACAAGCACCACGATCCGCTCCTTGGGGGACGTTGGCGTGATCGTGATCTCTGTCGGATCCCGCTTCGCGTCGGCCTCCGCCCAGACCGCCTTGTGGCCGGCTGCCTCCGCCTGAGGCGTGGAGTGCGCCCGGGTCATTCCAGGGCGTGCCAGGTAGAGAAACTCGTAGTCATCGATGTCCACCCAGGGCAGCTTCTTTGATTTGAGGGTCTCGCGCGTGTACACCGGCATGGCGGATGCCTCCTTGTAAGCGTGTCTAGCGGGCGACGGAGATTGCTCCTCCGTGGAGTCTGAGCTCCGGGGCTGGTGGCTCAGCTAGTCCGACGCGCGGATGTGCGCAGCGTCTGGTTCTTGAACCCGCGCGCGGCGTTCATGATGCCCATCTCAATCGGAATGCGCTCCAGGCTGGAGGCGCCCACAAACCCCTGGGCGTCCGTCCTTTCGTAGAGCACCTTGGTGTCTTCCGGGTTCGCCAGTGGCCCGCCGTGGGCCAGGCAGATTACCTCACGGTTTTCTTTCCACGTCGCGTCGAACATCTCCTGCGACCGCTCGCAGCCCTGATCAAGCGACATCGCGGCATCGCCCGCTCCCGAGAACCCGCCGACCGTCCAGCCCACGTGCGCCACGTTGATATCCACGCCAGACGCCGCCATCTGGCGAGCCTGCTCAGGATTCCACACGTACGCCAGCGTTAGATAGTCCTGCTGCCGGGCCAGGCGCACCATCTCGAGCTCACGGTCGAATCCCTGACCCACGTGTGCGCGGCTGGAAGAGAAATCCGGACGATTGCCCACGGTGGGGAAGTTGATTAGGCCGTCGAAGCCGGTGTCGCGGAACGCCTTGATGAGCTTGGGCAGCCGGCGGTACGTTGGGTCCACAGCCTCAGCGCCACCAATGATCGGCGTGTCGTCCACCACGTTGGCGATCTCGTCGAACATGTCCAGCGTGAGCGGATTCGAGTGGCCGATCATGGTTGTGGGCAGTCCAAATATCCGCGAGCGGCCCGTGCTGTACACGATGATCAGGTCGGCGCCGCCGGCCTCGGCCGATTTGGCGACGATACCCACGCTCGAGCCGGCGCCCAGGATCGGACGACCCTCGGCGATGTTCTTGCGCAATCGCGCTAGGATGCTCTCACGGGTGAAGACGGTTCTCTCAGGTACCAATGCGAACTCCTCTCGACTAACCCGCGGTAGTGGCTCGTGGCCTACTGCCCGCGCTTGTGGTTGTTCGGACCAGCGCCAGGATGGCATCGGCGGCGGCCCGCGCGAACTCCTCCGAGTTGATGTGGTGGGGCAGGATTTCGACCGGGACTTCTGGGCGTAGATCTGACCGCAGCGCCTTCACGAACGCCGCGTTCGCTTTGCGGTCCTCAAAGGGCCCGCCGACGATGTCGAGCGCCGAGTAACCGCCCTCCGGGATGAGCACGCGCACCGGACCACGGGCCACGTTCAGCTTGCGGGCGATGAACGCGGCGATCTGACGGCTCTCCTTTGCCGACGTGCGGATCAGCGGCACCGTGGGGAGGTGCATATGGTAGGTACGCCCGGCAAACCTGCGTGGAATCTCACCCCGAATGTTGATGACGTCCACCGCGCCCGGAACCACCACCTGCGGGACGCCGTGGGCGCCGGCCGCCTCCAGCCGGTCTGGTCCGGCCGTGGCGATGCCACCGCAGATCTCATCCGTGATCTCACTGGTGGTCCAGTCCAGCACGCCGGCAAACGTACCCCGGCTAATCAGGTCCTCCATCGTGCGGCCGCCGGTCCCATTTGCGTGGAACACCACTACCTCGCAGCCGGCCTCCTCCAGGAATTGCCTTACCATCGTCCCACCGCGCGTGGTCACGCCAAACATGGTCAGCGCGATGGTCGGCCGGGAGGTGTCAAGCTGCACACCGGTGCCCTCAGCCATGCCGCACGCCGCGGCAGCGGCGTTGGCCAGAATCGGGCCCAGCAAGCGGTTGATCCCGGAGATGTCGGCCACGCTCGGCATGACCATGATGTCGGTGGAGCCGTCGCGGCTCCCCAGGGTGGAGACCATGAGCTTCGGAAACCCCAGCGGCAGGTCCCGCATCACAGTCGTCCCCAGCCAGCTTCCGGTCCCGCCGCCGATTCCGATGATGGCCTGGATCTCGCCGGCGGCTACCATCGCTTTGACCAGCTTCGCGGCGCCGGCTGCCGCCACTTCCATCGCCTCAGCGCGCTGAAGCGCGCCGATGCTCGCCACGGTCGTCCCCGCGGCCTCAGCGATCGCCTCGCGTGAGGTGTCACCGGAAAACGGCGCGGTGCCGGAGATGCCCAGATCCACGATCCACGGCGTGTGCCCGCGCCGACGGATGCAGTCGGCGACAAACGTCGCCTCCTCAGCTTTCGTGTCCAGCGTGACCAGGACCGCGACGCGCGCGCTCATCCCTTGATCCCAGACATCACGATCCCCTGGACGAAGTACTTCTGGGCGCAGAAATAAATCGCCAGGATCGGGAGGGTGGCCATGATCGCGGCCGCCAGCAGCAGGTGCTCCCGGGGTCGTCCGAGATCGGCCGGCGTGGACTGCAGCCACCGCAGTCCAAGCGGCAGCGTGAAGTTCTGCGGGTCGTTCAGGAAGATCAATGGGCCCCAGAAATCATTCCAGTGGGCCAGGAACGCGAAGATCATGGCGGTGGCCAGAGCCGGCTTCGCGAGCGGGAGGATGATCCGCCAGAAGATCCACCAGCTAGAGGCCCCGTCGATCTGCGCTGCCTGGTCGTACTCGAATGGAATGGTCATGAAGAACTGGCGCATCAGGAAGATGGTGAACGCGCCGCTGCCGGCCGCGAACCAGTAAGGCACCCAGAGCGGGTACAGCGTATCGATCCAGCCGACCTCTCGGAACATGAGGTACAGCGGGATGATGGTGACCTCGCGCGGCAGCATCAGCGTGGCCAGTGCCAGCCCAAAGAGCAGGCCCCGGCCTGGAAACCTGAACCGTGCAAAGCCGTACGCCACCGCCGTCGCGGAGATCACCTGGCCCACCATCGAGAGCACGGTGACAATGACGCTATTCCAGAGGAACCGCGCAAACGGGACGACTTCCCAGACCTCGATGTAGTTGTACGGACGAGGATCGAGGGGCACCCAGTGCGGCGGCCGGATGTAGATCTCGCCAGCATCCTTGAGTGAGCTGGAGACGGCCCAGAAGAAGGGCCAGGTGAGCAGGACCACGAGGACGATCGCCACCACGTAGAGCACCACCCGATCGGCCCGCACGCGGCCAGCCGTGCCGCCCCGGTCGGCGGTAGTCAGTCTGGTGGCGCCTTCAGTCACTGCCGCCATCACTCGTTCTCCGCCGCGTAGTACACCCAGCGCTTTGCCAGCGCAAACTGGGCCCACGTGAGCAGCGCAACCAGCACGAACATCACCCAGGCCAGGGCGGTGCCGTAGCCCATGTCGTAGTAGCGGAAGGCGTTGGACCAGATGTGCAGCGCAAAGAACCAGCTTGCGAAGTTCGGTCCACCCTCCGTTGAGATGTAGGCGAATTCGAACGCGGCAAAGCTGCCGATGATCGCAAGGATGAGGTTGAGAAAGATCGTGGGCGAGAGCATGGGAATGGTCACGTTCCAGAACTTCGTCCACCGTCCGGCGCCATCGATCGCCGCGGCCTCGTACAACTCACTGGGGACGTTCTGCAGGCCCGCCAGGAAGATGATCATGCGGCTGCCACCAACTCCCGCCCAGACGGCGACGAGCGCCAGAGATGGGATCACCATGCCCTCGCTATAGATCCAGCGGGGCCCCTCCACCCTGAACAGTCGCCAGATCACGTCGTTGATCGGTCCCCACTCCGGTTGGAACAGCCAGCGCCAGAGCAGGGCTGATGCGATGACGGGCGTCAGGAATGGAAGGAACATGAGCGTCCGCAAAACGGACGTCATCTTCAACTGCTGGTTCATCAGCATCGCGACGGCGAGCGCCCCCACGATCACCAGCGGGACCGTCAGCGCGGTGTAATAGAAGGTGCGCGTCAACGACGGCCAGAAGAGCGGGTCGTCCGTAAACGCCCGGATGTAGTTGGCAAAACCGACGAACTCGGGCGTCCGGCTGGGCCGAAAGCGTGTGAACGACATGGCCAGCGACGCCAGCATCGGAATGACCGTGAAAGCGGCAAAACCGATCAACCAGGGAGAGATCCAGAGCAGTCCCGTCAACGCTTCGCGGCGCTGCAGGTTCAGGCGACGTGTGGGGTACGTTTTGCTGGGCTGGCGCGTAGCGACCGTCATGACGTGGTCTCGATGGCCCTTTTCGTTCAGTTAGCGGGGCTCAGCACGCGCGGGACCGCGGAGGCGGAACCACCGGACGCCCGATGAGTCCGCCCCGCGCGGCTGCCAGGCGCGAGCTACACGCGCGGCTTGTCCAGCACCTGCTGGATCTTGGTGTTGAAGTCGTTCGCAAACGTGTCGTCGGCCTTCGCGTTGCCGGTCCAGAGCGCCGACGTGACCTGGTGCGTCACATCATTGACCTCGACCTGCCGCAAGTTGGCGGGGCCACGGAACGGCATCGCGTCGGCGACCAATCGGTTGAACAGCGCCTGGCGCTCATTCTGCTTGACGCGTGGATCGTCGTAGACGTCCTGGCGCGCACCGCACAACCCGATGCCGCACATGAGCACGCCGGATTCCTTGTTGGTCATCCACTTGAGCAGGTTCCAGCCCGCGTCTTTCTGCTTGGAGAGCGCCGGCATCAGGTAAGCGTCGCCCATGTACATGCTGCCCCGCTTCCCGCTGGGCCCCTTCGGCATGGGCGTCACGCCGTAGTTCAGGTCCTTCTTCTGGTCAAAGGTGTACGCCACGTTGCCGGCGCTGGTCGTCATGGCGACGCGGCCGCTCATGAACACCTCAACGGCCTGCCCCGCCGAGAGCGGTGGCATGACCTCGTGTGTAAACTGCAGATCCCAGAAGTACTTCCAGGTGGCCTTCGCCTCCGGTGAGTTGAACAGCGCCTTCTTGCCGTCCTCCGAGATCAACTCCCCGCCGAATGCGCGCGCCATGCAAATGAACTGGAGATAGCCGCGCGTGCCCGTGCCGTCAGAGATGGGGATCACACCGTACTGCTCGATGCGACCATCCGAGGACTTCTTCACGAGTGACTTGGACATCTGCGTCAGCTCATCCAGACTCATCTTGTCGCCATCTGGATACTTCACGCCGGCCTTGTCCAGCAGGTCCTTGTTGTAGAAGAGGACCGTGTCACGCGCGTGCACGAGCAGCGGGAGCCCGTACAGCGGCCCGGATCCAATGCCCTTGTCGCTCACTCGGAGCGCGTCCACCATGTTCGGTAGGTACTGCTTGAGGTCAAAGTTGTCCTTCTTCGCGTAGTCGTCGAGCGACTGGGCCATCTCATTGGCCGCCACGTACTGGAATGACCCGGAGCCGACAGCGCCGTACACGACGTCGCCGATCGTCCCGCCCATATGCAGTGAGAGCAGCTTCGGGCCGTACTCGGCGGTGCCCGGTGGCAGCGGCTCAACCACTACTTCGACGTTCGGGTTCGCCTCCTTGAACTTGTCCAGGTGGCCGCCTTGCTTGAACAACTCGTACTGAGCGCCACCCTGCACCACGTTGTTCGCGCGCTCGTGGAGGCGTACAGTCACCTTGCCCGGGGCCGGCGCGGCCGGCTTGGCGGCGGCAGGAGCCGCGGTGGGCTGCGGGGCCGCCGCTGGTGCCGCTGGCTTCGCGGGCTCGGCTGGTTTCGCGGCTTCCGCGGGCTTCGCCGGCTCGGCCGGTTTGGCCGGCGCCGCCGGTGCCTGGCTACACGCCGCCGCCAGCAAGGCGCCGCCAGCGCTGGTCAGACCCGCTATGAAGGCTCTGCGTGAGAACTCTCGTTGAGCCATGCTCGTCCATCCTCCGCTCAAAGTTGATCGCCGAACACGGAACGTCCCTGGCAATGGTCTCGCTGATCGCTGCCGAGCGTGCTCAGCATAAGCCAGGGCCGCTTGGCTACCACGCTGTTGGGCAGCCCGCCGAACGGGGGCAGCCCGGCAGACATCACCATTCGGCAGCCACGGTTTCCTGGCGCAGCCGGGCCAGGCCGGTGACGCTCGATGCACCCGCCCATGGCCAGATCGCGGCACGGGCGCCGTCGCCGCACCAGACGCGCGCGGCGCTTCGAGCAACATGGTGCTCACGCACGTCGCACGCTCGGCGCTTGCGGGGCACGGCTTCGTACCTGTCCACCATCCACCTTCGGGGTTGTGAGCGATTGACGTCTACAATACGCAAACGCTCCTGGCTTGTCAACATGACCAGTCCTGCACAATGCCGGACAGTCTGGTTGCCCAAGCCCAGGCGCGGCGACCGCGTATCCGAGTCCAGGACTTGGATATCAGCGTAGGTCCACGGCCAATGGCCCGCCGCGTCGCAAGGCACAGGCGACGGGCCCATGCCAGGATGCGGATAGACCTCTGCCCTGGTGTGACGCCCCGGAGCCACCACGCCCGCGGCCCCTGCCTGGGAGTGGCGAAGGGGGCACGGATGCTCCGGGCTTGGGGCAACGCCGCGATTTGTGGCTAAAATGGCGGATCGTCGGGAACACCTGCACCCGGGCGCGGTCGGATGGCGGACCGATGCGCGTTCTCGCATCCAGAGATCGAGTGCCTCGGGGCCTCCGAGGACAATTGATCTGTTATCGTTGCCGAGGCAAGCGAACATTGGCTGGACATGGCCTGGACATTTGAACCGAAATCCCTGCTAGCGTCACCGGACGGAGCGCCGCGTTACGAGCAGATAGCCACCGCGATCGAGGCTGCTATCGCCCGGGGCGAGCTCCGCCTCGGAGACCGACTCCCCACGGTGCGCGCCCTGGCACGCCAGCTCGACGTCAGTGGTGCTTCGGTCGCGGTGGCCTACAGCCTGCTGTCGCGTCGGGGTCGGGTCAACGCGCAGGTGGGTCGGGGCACCTTCGTCACGGCGCCATCCGCTGATGACGACTCACGGATGCGTGACGACAGCCACGCCCGGGGCGTACCCAGGCCAATGCCACGAAGGGCTTCCGAGAACAGCGGTTCGTTGCTCGCGGCGTCGTGGCGGCGCCGCGCGCTGCGGTTCAGCAGTCGGCTCGAGGCGCTGAACCCGGACGCCCTCATCTGCACGGCAAGCTGGCCTGATCCGTCTCTCCTGCCGACCGACATCGTCACCCGCGCATACGCCCGCGTGGCGGAGCAGCTACGCCCGGAAGATCTCCAGTACACCGGGCCGGAGGCGCACCCAGAGCTCGCGAACGCCATATTGCCTCACCTGGAGCGTGACGACATCGCTATCGGCCCTGGCGACCTGGTGGTGATGAGCTCGCTGCGCCAGGTGCTGACCTTGACCATACAGATAGCGCCGGAGTTCCTGGGAACCGGCGACCTTGCCGTTGCCGTGGAGGAGCCGGGCCACCACATGGTCTACGACACGGTGGAGAGTCTCGGGCATCGTTTGATCGGCGTCCAGGTGGACGCTCAGGGCGTGATACCCGAGTCATTGGAGGCGGCGCTGGGCAACGGTGCCAACCTGGTTGTGCTGACACCCCGTGCTCTCAACCCAACAGGTGCCTCGTGGACGCCCACTCGGCGGGCGGCTATCGCAGATGTACTGGCGACGCAGCCCGGTGCCCTGGTCCTTGAGGACGACTACTTTGCCGGAGTCTCAGAGCATCGACCCGGCTCACTCCTTTCCGACGCGCGACTGGGTCAGCGCACCATCCACGCGCGCTCGTTCTCCAAGTCCATGGGGCCAGATCTGCGCACGACAACGGTGGCCGCACGGGGACGGCTGCGGGCCCAGCTACGGGACGCCAAACTCGTCACGGACGGCTGGAATTCCAGGATCTCCCAGCGAGCTCTGGCCATCGCCCTCAGTGACCCCGAGACTGAGGCGGCCTTCGCACGCGCCCGCCAGGCGTACGCCGCTCGCCGCGACGCCGTGACGGAATCGCTGGCTGCCCGTCTGCCGGCCGGTACCGTCGCGCCCTCTCCCGACGGGCTCAACGTCTGGGTGAACCTGCCCTCGAGCTGCAACGTGCAGGATGTCATCCACGACGCGGCCGAGTTAGGCGTCCTCGTGTCGAGCGGAGAGCCGTTCTACCTCCGCCCGGGCCAGTCCAACGCCGTTCGCCTCAGCATTAGCTGGGTGACCACAGACGAGGCACGGCGGGCCGGCGAGATCCTGGCCTCAGCCGCCCTGGCTATGGAGCCGGTTCCGGTTCCGATCGGCGTTTAGCAGATCGCGGCCCGGTCGGGCCGCGCCCGTCAGCGCACAAACGGCCGATCGGCCGGCCGGGAGCCAACGAAATCAGGGCCGCCCAGCAGGTTGGGATCAATGGCGCCTGCGTCCGCTATCGAATCGAGCTGCTCGCGCGTCAGGTTTGCGCCAAACGGCGCAACGTTCCAGGCAACTTCGTGCGGCCTGGCCATGCCGATGATCGTCATGTCCAGGAGCGGCTCGGTGTACGCAAAGGCGCAGGCGGCGACGGGCAGACGGGTACCCAGCTCGGCACACCGAGCTTCCATCTTGCGCACGGCGTCCATCACCTCAGGAATGGCCGGCTGATACGAGTAGACGGCGCCCTCCACCGCCCCAGTGGCCAGGATGTTTCCCGCGAACGGCGCCGCCAGCACTGTGCCAAGGTTCTTTGCTTTCGCCTTGGCCAGCAGACCTGTTGTCTTCGCCACTCGAAGCAGCAACGTGTACAGCCGTGGGAACTGGATGATGTCGAACTCGCCGGAGTCCACCGCGATCTCCAGCGGCTTGATGGTCTGTGTGGCGATGCCGACGTGCCCAACCAGGCCCTCGGACTGGAGCTTGCGAAGCCCCTCGAGCGCGCCGCCCGGGCCGAGCACCTCCTGCATGTGCTGCTCATGTCGCGGGTCGTGGACGAACAACAGCGGGAGCTTCTGCAGGCGCAATGCCTTCAAGCTGCGCTCGGCGTGCGCTCGGAACGCATCCGCGGTGAACTCGCCGCGGCCAAACTTCGTGGCGATGATCAGGTCAGCCGGCGGATTCGCCTCTGGCAACAGCCGGCCCAGGTCATCCTCGTTCTGGTACTGGTCCGCCGTGTCTACATAGCGGATCCCCGCCTCGAACGCCGTACGCAGGACATCCACCAGCGCGCGCTCGTTCGCGACACGCGCGATCTCCGGCCCAACCTTGCCCCAGCCAAACGTCCCCAGCGCGAGTCTGGTGGTCTTCAGGCCGGTCCGGCCCAGCGTTGTCAGCGGGATCTTCGGCAGGCTCGTCGTCTCACTGGTCATGGCGGTCCTCATCTCCGGTGATTGGCTCCGGAGCGCGCCCGCGTCGGCGCGCTCACCAGCTTGCGAGTGGGCCACTGTGCGTGGCCATTCGAGCTCGGACGGCTATTGTATAGCACGTTGTCCGCGTTGTACATTGGGCGCGGCCGACATTGTGTAACGTTTGTCAGGTACAAACCGGCTCCAATTGTGGGCCGGGGAGCGCCGGGCAACGATCAACGTTGGCAAATCGCCACCAACGGCCCCTTGGAGAGGATCGTGCAGAGTAGCAAGACGGTGGTCCTCCTGGCGACGCTCGACACCAAGGGTGACGAGATGCGATTCGTGAAGGAGCTGATCGAGGCGCGCGGGCTACGCACGCTCGTCGTTGACACCGGAGTACGGGGTGAGCCCGCGTTCCCTGCCGATGTCTCGCGCGCCCAGGTGGCCCAGGCCGCGGGAGAGGACGTCGCCGCCCTCGCGGCGGCGCGCGACCGAGGACGCGCGGCCGGCGTGATGGGCCAGGGCGCGGCCTCGATCGTCGCCGACCTCCACCAGCGGGGCGAGCTCGACGGCTTGCTGGCCATTGGCGGCGGGACAGGCAGCTCGATCGCCAACCCGGCGCTGATCGCGCTACCGCTGGGCGTGCCGAAGATGCTGGTGACCGTCCGTTCGGCGATTGACTACCGCACGACCCTGGCACGGAAGGACGTCACGGTGGTGTATGCCGTGACCGACATCCTGGGGCTCAATCCGGTCCTGCGGCGAATCCTGAGCAACGCGGCCGGCGCCATCAGCGGCATGGTGGAGCAGACATTCGCGGAGCCGCCGGCCCGGCCGCTGGTGGCGGTCACCTCATTCGGCGTGACCACGCCCGCCGCCATGCGTTGCCGCCAGCTTCTGCTGGATCACGGATTCGAGGTGGTCGTGTTTCCGGCAACCGGCACCGGGGGGCTCAGCCTGGAAGAGCTGATCGACGAAGGTACGGTGCAGGCCGTCCTGGACCTGACCACATCAGAGCTGGCCGACGAATTGTGCGGCGGCTCTGCCACCGCGGGGCCCCACCGGCTCGAGGCCGCCGCCCGTCGCGGCATACCGCAGGTGGTCGTCCCGGGCGCCATGGATTTTGTGAACTGGCGTGACCCTGAGCAGATCCCAGCGCGCTACAAGGACAGGCTCTTTTACTACCACACCCCGACCACCGCGTTGATGCGCACCACCGCGGAAGAGAACGCCATTCTGGGCCGTCAGGTAGGTGAGCGCGTTGGCCGGTCGTCCGGGCCGGCCATAGTGCTGATCCCCACGCGTGGTTACTCAGACTACGACCAGGAGGGCCGCGTCTTCTTCGACCCTGCCGCTGACCGGGCGTTCGTCGACGGACTGCGCGCGGCCATCGGGGATCGCGTGCCCATCGTCGAAATAGACGCCCACGTGAACGATCCCGCGTTTGCATCGACCGCCGTCACCCATCTCGTGGGCCTGATGGGCGAAAGGCAGCCGGACGGAGCGTCTATGGCCTGATCGAACACGGATCACACCGTCAGCCCCATCCGCCTGGCGATCTTGGCGCCACCGCCAAAGTTGCCGTTCCGCTCGCCGGCCGCGACCAGACGCAGCGCCAGAGCACAGCACAAGAAGGGACAGTGAGCATGACGCTTGAGCATTCGTTCACCAGGACCGAGATCCTCGATCGGCTCCACGCCAGCATCAAGGCCAGGAAGCCCATCGTCGGCGCCGGCTGCAGTGCGGGCATCGTGGCCAAGGCGGCTGAGTTGGGTGGCGCCGACTTCCTCGTGGTGTACAGCACGGGACGGTCGCGAATCATGGGGCTGCCGACCACGCAGATCGGCCACTCCAACACCGTCACGCTGGAGATGTTCGACGAGATCGAAAACGTGGTGAACAACACCCCGATCATCGTGGGCATCGAGGCTCAGGACCCCACCTGCCTGAGCCTTCAACGCCTCCTGGACAAGTTCCGGAACAGGGGATTCAGCGGCCTGATCAATTTCCCCGGCCTCGGCCAACAGCTCGAGACCCGGGGCACGATGCGCGAGGACGTCGGCCTGGGCTTCTCGCGGGAAGTGGACCTGATCCGGCTGGCGCGCAGCCAGGACTTCTTCACGACCGCGTACGCGTACAACGTCGAAGCGGCACGCCGTCTGGCCGCGGGCGGTGTGGACGTGCAGATCGCCCACGTCGGCTGGACCACGGGCGGCCTGGCCGGGCGCTCTCGCTCGGGAGCACCGTCGCTGGAGGCAGCGGCGGAGCACGTCCAGGCGATCATCGAAGTGACGAAGCGTGAGAACCCAGACTGCATCTGCCTGGCTCACGGCGGGCCCTACGACATTCCGGAGAACACTTCAAAGCTCTACGAGATGACGGACGCGGTCGGCTTCGTCGGAGCCTCGAGCATCGAGCGCATTCCGATCGAGCGGGCGGTGCGTGACGCGGTGGCCGAGTTCAAATCTTCGCCGATGCCGCGGCTCAAGTAGGTCAACGCTAACCAGAAGTCGGCGTGTTCCCCGCTCCGTCGATCGCGACGGGGCGGGGCATCCGCGGGGAGGAATCCGCTTCATGAGACTCGTGCTGTGGGACGTCGACGGTACTTTGATGAACTCGCGCGGGATCATCCGCGAGGCCCGCAAACGGGCGCTGCGCGAGGTGTACGGCATCGAGGGCGAGCTCGGGCGGGTCGCGGGCGGTGGCATGACGGATCCCCAGCTCACGCTGGCCACCGTTGCCCTCCACGGCTGGGAGGAGAACGCGGCCGTGGAGCTGCTCGACGCGTTCCGGGAAGCGTATGTCGACGGGCTGCATCAGCTCCGTGGCGCGCTCGCCGAAGATCTGCAGGTGCTGCCGGGAGTAACAGAGACCATCGACCGCCTCCACACCCTGGGGGCAATGCAGTCACTCCTTACGGGAAACTATCAGGAGGCGGCCCGACTAAAGGTCGGCGCCGTGGGACTGGATCGACGGCTCCAGATCGAGCTAGGCGCGTTCGGAAGCGACAACCGAGATCGCCTTCAACTTGTACCGGTGGCCCTGGAACGAGCACAGCGACTGCGCGAGCCTGGGTTGACCGCGGCGGACATCGTGGTCATCGGCGATTCCCCGCGCGACATCGCCTGCGCTCGAGCGGGAGGCGCACGCGCCGTGGCCGTCGCAACGGGAGCGCACGCCGCCCAAGAGCTAGCGGAGCACCGGCCAGACTGTCTGCTCGCTGACCTCAGCGACTCGGCGGCCGCCGCCGCGGCCATCCTCGGGCGCTGAGCGCGCCCGACACCGGCAGCCGACGGGCAATCACTCCAAGTGTCGCACCCGGATCTCCATCACCAGATGGCATTAGGCCAGGGTCTCCGCATCGGCCAGTAGCCGATCCGGTCGCGGCGCGTGCTCCAGGCACCAGTCCGCTTGCTGGATCGGTACCAGAGCACGGACTAGACCGCGCGGCATAACAGCGCGTTCGACGCCGGACAGCTCAGTCCACGAGAGACTGGAGCAGCGGTCCACCTCGACACTCGGTGCGAAACCTGGCCACCAGCTCCAGAGCCGTGCCGGTGGGATTCGTTAATGGCCCCGTCTCCACGCCCCGCCACACGTGGCTCGCGTCCGGTGTCGCGACGAACGCCTGAAGGTAGATCCCGTTCGGCCCGACCCGACCGTGTGCCGCGATCGGCGTGCGGCAGCCGCCGTTCAGCGCCCGCAGGAACGCGCGCTCCGCCGTCACCGCCGCCCGCGACTCTGCATCGTCGATTGTCGCCAGCAGTTCCCGTATCGCGGCGTCATCCCTTCGGCATTGCGCGCCCAGTGCTCCCTGGCCAACCGCCGGAACGAATTGCTCGATCGGCAGCCGCGTGGCGCGGGCGTCGAGCACGCCCAGGCGCTCCAGCCCGGCGGCGGCGAGAACCAGGGCGTCAACGTGTCCCGCGTCGAGCTTCCGCACACGGGTCTCCACGTTCCCCCGCACGGGGACAACCCGCGCATCCGGCCTGACGGCGAGGAGCTGAGCCGCCCTACGCGGGCTGCTGGTGCCCACAAGCGCGCCGGCTGGCAATCCCGAGATTGCCCCGTAGCGTGAGACAAAGACGTCATGGGCGGCTCCGCGCCGTGGGATCGCCGCGAGCGTGAGCGCGGGATTCAAGGCGCTCGGTAGGTCCTTCAGGCTGTGGACTGCCCACTCAGCGTGCCCCGCCAGCAGCTCGTCCTCAACCGCCCGCGTGAACACGCCATCCGTGGCCGCCAGCTCAACCAGCGGCGTCGCGCGGTCACGGTCACCATGGGTCGCGACGATCTGAAACGGCACGCTGAGCCCCGGCCAACGACGCCGCAGCAGATCGACTACCGTGGTCGCCTGGGCCCGGGACAAGCGACTTCCCCGTAGCGCTAGTCGCAGCGGGTTGCCCGGCACCCACTGCGTCGTGGGCGGGGTTGGGCTTGCCCGGCTGACACGCTCATCCGTCAGCACGCTGTCATCCGTCCCCGGGCTCCGGGTGGGGCCGGTCGCCATTCGATGCCGCGCACGCATTCCACCGCCGCAATTCGCAGACGTGATGTTCGCCCGTAGTGTCGCAGCTCCCCGATGTCATTGGCGTGAATGTCAGATCGGCAAGCGTGAACGCTGCGTTACAGGGGCCACGCCCGCGCGTCGGCCTGGCTGGCGAAGCGGCCTTCGAGATAGGTGCATCGCCTTAACGGCCCTGTTACGACCTTCGCCGGACTGTTCACCCTGGTGTTACCCGGCGCATGGCACGCTGGCCAGAGTACACGGGAGGTCAGCGCGATGGAGCCAGCCATCGAGCTCCTAGTGGGATTAGGACTTCTGCTCACAACGGCGGTAGCCCTGCTTGCCAGCTGGTATCTGGCCAGCGATCCGGTCGTCCGAGCGGCCGGGTCGGGGACTGCCGCGGCTGGACGGGCGGCTCACGGACGCGGGACCCGCGCCCGGACCCGCCGGAAGCGGTGAAAGGACGCGAGATGCTTGGCGTAACACGGTTGTTGGGCGGCGTTCGGACGGAGACAGATCACCTACGATACGGCCCCGAGCAGCAGGCAGCCTGGCATCGCCCCGTGGTCGTATGGACGGTGACGCGTCGGTGCAATCTCGCGTGTATCCACTGCTACGCCGCGGCCGCGAATACCAGCTTCCCCGGCGAGCTCACCACGGACGAGGGCAAAGCGCTGTTGACCGACCTGGCCAGTTTCGGTGTCCCCGTCGTGCTGCTCTCGGGCGGCGAGCCACTCATCCGCCCAGACATTCTGGAGCTGGCGCGATTTGCGCGCTCGCTGGGGCTGCGGATCACCATCTCCACCAACGGGACGCTGATCACCGCCGATCTCGCCAGCCAGCTCGCCGAGATCGGTGTCGGCTACGTCGGCATTAGTCTGGACGGCGTAGACGAGACGCACGACTATTTCCGCGGTCAGACCGGGGCCTTCGAAGCCGCGCTGCGCGGGATCCGGCACTGCAAGTCCGCCGGAATCCGGGTCGGCGTTCGGCTCACGCTCACTCGCCACACGGTTGGCGATCTGCCCAGACTCTTCGACCTGATCGAGCGTGAGGGGATCAATCGGGTGTGCTTCTACCACCTGGTCCCCTCCGGTCGCGGTCGGCTGTTGCTGCGCGACCTCCTCTCGCCGGACGAGATGCGGAACGCGGTGGAGGACATCTTCCGCCGCGCGATGGAGTACACGGAGCGGGGCGTCCCGATTGAGCTGCTGACGGTGGACAACCACGCGGACGCCGCGTTCCTCACGCTCTGGCTGGAGCGCCAGCGTGGGCCTGCCGCCGCGGCGCAGGCCCGCGCCGTCCTCGGGCGAAGTGGTGGTAATCGTTCGGGAATCGCGATTGGCCACATTGACAATCGCGGTGACGTCCACCCCGACCAGTTCTGGTGGTCATGCAAGCTCGGCAACGTGCGCGAGCGTCCGTTCAGCGCTATCTGGTCTGATCCATCCCATCCCATCCTGGCGGGTCTCCGTGACCGACGCCCTTTGCTAAAGGGCAGGTGCGGTGCGTGCCATTTTCTGGATGTGTGCAACGGCAATTTCCGTTCGCGGGCGGCCACGATGACGGGCGATCCGTGGGCGCCAGATCCGAGCTGCTATCTCACTGACGACGAGATCGGGGTGGGGCAGGCTGCCACCCCGAAGGAGGTAGCCGTTGGCACCTGATCGGCCGTACCGCCAGCCCGCCGCGATCCGCCGCGCGTCCGAAGTACAGTGCGAGGCGGTGCTCACGGCAATCGCGTGCCGCACGGGAATCGATGGCTACCGCGCTGTCTGTTCGGACCGCGGGATCGAGACGCCGCGGCCGCGCTATTTCGATGGGACCAACAGACAATGGGAGACCGCGAACCTCCTGAGCCACGTGGCAGTCTAGTGCCCACGTCACCTGGCATCGGCCTGGTGCCGCTGCCATGCTATCCGTCGGGCGCTCGTCCAGACTCCACCGTGCCGCTAGCGGCATGGTGTGGCTGGGGAGCCCACCGCCGGCTGTGGCTCGTAAGCGCAGCTCGGATCGGATTCCAGCGGGTCCCCGGTCATGGCCCACGCGCGAGCGCGGCTGCCGCCACAGATCGCGGCGAAGGGGCACTGACCGCATTTCCCGATGAGCCGTGCCGGGTCTCGGAGCGACCGCATCAGCGGATGATCGCGGTACAGGTCGACGATCGATGTCTCCCGGACGTTGCCAACCGGTATCTGGAGGAAACCGCTGGGATACACATCGCCCACGTGCGAGACGAAGGCGAAGCCCTTGCCGTCGTTGACGCCCTGCTGTTGTGGGGCGCGACCCTCGCGGAACGCGTAGCCGGCACCCGTGGCCTCCCAGCGGACCTCGTCAGTGGGGACGTCTGGACTAAGCCCGCGTGCCCGACGCTCTTGCTGCACCACGATTCGGCGGTAGTGCTGCGCGGCCGTGGTGCGGACGCGGAATCCCACCCGCCGCGACAGCTCGTACAGCCACTCCAGCACGACCTCGGTCTCCCCGGCGTCGAGCATGTCGCCTCGCTGGCCGCGGCCGGTGGGAACCAGGAAGAACACGTTCCAAACCTGGACGTCCAGGGTCTCCAGGAGCGCCGCTATCTCGGTCAGCTCGCGGGCGTTGTAGCGCGTGACGGTGGTGCCAATCTGCAACGGCAGTCCCAGCGAGCGCGTTGCGCGAGCGATCTCGATGGTGCGAGCGAACGAGCCGGGCACGCCGCGAAACATGTCGTGGGTTTCGCGGGTCCCATCCAGGCTCACGTGGATCATGGAGATGCCAATCTCGCTGAACGCCGCCAGCCGGCTCTCCGTGGCCAGCGCGGTGGCGGAGGGCGAGAGACCGATCCGCAGGCCTCTGCTCGCGGCGTGCCGCGCAAGATCCGGCAGGTCGCGCCGCATGAAAGGATCGCCGCCGGTGAGGATCAGAATGGGCTTACCCAGACGCACAAGGTCATCGATCAACGCCTTGCCCGCTTCCGTGCTCAGCTCGTTGCGATCGCGTTGAGGGATGGCGCACGCCCGACAGTGCCTGCACGCCAGAGCGCACGCGCGGGTTGTCTCCCACGCCACCACGTACGGCGTCTTCGCGAAGTCCACGTCGAAATAGCCAGGATGCGATCGGATGGAATCGCCCGTTTGCTCTCCTCCGTGCAGTGCGCCGCGCGCGGCGACCGGCGTGGGAGGGTCGGCCGCACCCGGGTGCCCCAGGCGGTGCGGCGGGGGGGACGCATTCAGGTGCCCGCCCGGCGCAAAACTGTTGCTCTGCTCGTGCATGATCGCCATGTACTAGCCTCCGGGTCGCTGCCTCTCCAGGCTCGCGCGCTCACTTCGATGCTGGCACGCGGACCGTTAACCGTGGGTGAATGCGCCGTTCTGCGCGGTTACCGTGGCGTGAATAGCGCTCCAGACGCAGCCCTCTCGGTGGCGTGTCCCCCACACGTCGTGTCATCCGTCACTGAGCCGCTCGCCGCCCGTACGGGACGATCAGACACGGTACGAAGTGGCCGCGTGACAGCGGGCCGCCTCGGCGGTCCTCGAGCACGACTGGACGGCTGCTGATGTCCGGAACCGGTGGCTCAAGAGGGAGTGGGATGAATCCCGACGCACTCAGCCGGGCCGACAGGCTGCTTGGGCGGCTCGGGTTGCACCAGCGAATCGCGGTGTTCATCAGCACGGTATTGCTGGTGGTCTTCGTCGCCCTTGGCTACGTGGGCTGGGAGGGAGTCCGCCGAAGCACGGAGAACACGCTGCAGGAACGACGATCCACCGCGCTGGTCGTTGCTGAGCACCTAGACGATCTCATGGAGCACGCGCTCGGCCACCTCGTCGTGGTGAGCCGCGACGTGGCGGACCAGGCGGACGATGCCGGGTCACTCGCAGCCGATGGCAGTCTGCGGGCGCTGAGCTCCGCGCTACGACACACCCGTTTCTTCTTCTCGCACCTGGTGCTGTTCGGCGCAGACGGACGCTTCTTGCTCAGCACCGCGGTCCAGGCCCAGCCCAGCATCGAGCCCGCCACGCAAATCGTCATTGAGCGCACTATCGCCACACGGGAGCCAATGATCTCCAGCTTCTTGCATCTGCCCATTGAACGTTCCCCCGGCGTGATCTTCGCCGTGCCGATCGTACGCGCCGATCGCCTATTGGGCGTGCTCGCCGGCGAGATGCGTTTGCCACATCCATCGATCTCAACGATCGCCGGCACGCTCTCGCTAGGGCAAACGGGCCACGTGGAAGTCGTGGATGGACAGGGAGTGGTTCTCGCATCGACGCACAGCGACGACGAGTTCGAGACCACCGAGCACTCGTCGTTCTACCGCCCCCTCCTTCAGCAACGCCTCACAACAGTGGGCCGCGCGCTCTATGAGGGCCACCACAATGACGGGTCCGAGACCTGGCACATCATGGCGTTTGTGCCGCTAGATCACGCGCCCTGGGGAGTAGGGCTTGGCCAGGATGAGGCGGAGACGTTCGCGGCAACCCGCGAGCTTCGCGACCGTACGCTGGTGGTCTCGGCGCTGGTCCTGGCCGTGGCGCTGTCCTGTATGTGGGTGGGCACCCAGAGCGTAGTACGCCCCATTCGGGCACTCACGCGCTCCGGCGAGCGCATGGCCACCGGCGACCTCTCGCAGCCCATCGCGCTGCCGCAGCCTGATGAGGTTGGGCGACTGGCCCGGGTCCTCGATCAGATGCGACGCCAGCTCGGCGACAGTCTGGCGGAGATCCGCGGCTGGAACCGGGAGCTGGAGCATCGCGTGTCCGAGCGCACGAGTGAGCTGCTCGTCAGCAATCGGCACCTGCACGCGCTCATGGCCGTCGCCGCCGTCTCCGGGCGGGGCGGGGGGCGGCAGGATGTCCTGGAGCACGCGCTTGACGAGCTGGTCGGCACGCTCGGCGCGGTCGGAGCCTGGGCGTGCCTGTGGGAGGAGCCAGAGCGCCGACTGCAGCTCGTGGCTAGCTGCGGTGTCGATCTCTCCACAGGCAACGGCGTGCCCACTGCCAGCTCGGCTGGGGATGCGTGTCTGGCAGCCCTGAAATCCTGCGACGTCGTGAACAGCCCCGCGGATGGCTGCTCTCTGCTCTGCGCTCGTGCCAGAGGCGCCCAATCCATGGAGCGCTGCTGGTGCACGGCAATCCGTCTCGGGGAGCAAGCGCTCGGGACGATCTGCCTGGTCACGGAGCCTGGCCGCCGCCTGGACGAGGCGGAGGAAGCACTGCTGCAGGGCATCGCGCACCAGGTTGCCGTAGCTTTCGAAAACGCCCGGCTCACGGAGGAGACGGCCAGACTCGAAGCGGCCCGCCGAATCGAGCTGCTTCAAGCGGAGTTCCTCGCGGCGGTCAGCCACGAGCTGCGAACACCGCTGGGCTTCATCAAAGGCTATGCCACGACGTTGCTGCGTGACGACGTGCAGTGGGAGCCTTCGCAGCAGCGAGAGTTGCTGCAAATCATCGACGAGGAGGCGGATCGGCTCACCGAATTCGTCGAGAGCCTGCTCGAGGCGGGGCGCGCGCAATCCAATCGACTTCGGCTCCAGTTCCAGCCGGTCCGGATCGACCACGTGCTCCGTCAGTGCGTCGCACGGATCGCGGGCTCGCTAGACGGCCACACCATTCAAACCGCGATCAACGGCACACCCACAGTCGAGGCAGATCGCGGCCGTGTTGAACAGGTCGTAGTAAACCTGCTCCAGAACGCCATCAAGTACTCACCTGAGGGTGAGACCGTTTCATTGCACCTGATGGTCGAGCCTTCCGGCGCCCTCATCAGCGTGCTCGACCGCGGCGTCGGAATCCCGCCGTCCGAGATCTCACGGGTGTTCGAGCCCTTCTATCGCGTTGCTTCCGGCCACACCATGCGTGCTGGGGGCTCGGGTCTGGGGCTGGCGATCTGCCGGGCAATCGTGGAGGCGCACGGCGGAGCGATCTGGGCAGAAGCGCGGCCCGGGGGTGGCACCGCCATGCACGTGCGCCTGCCATGGCGGGCTCCGGAGGGTAGTGGAGTCCGAACAGAACTTGAAGGGGCATCACCATGAATGCGAAACGCGTCCTCGCCGTCGATGATGAGGCGCGGTACCTCCGCCTCATGCGACTAAATCTCGAAGCATCCGGCTACAGCTTCGTGGGCGTGAACAGCGGCGAGGAGGCACTAGACCTGCTCGTCCGCGGGGGCTTCGATCTGGTCCTGTTGGACGTGCGGATGCCCGGCATGGATGGGTTCGAGCTGCTCCGCGATCTCCGCGAGATCAGCGACGTGCCGGTCATCTTCGTCACGGCGCTCGGCGAGGAGGCTGACAAGGTCCGCGGACTGAAACTGGGCGCGGACGACTATCTCACCAAACCGTTCGGTGCTCCTGAGCTGCTCGCCCGCGTCGAGGCAGTCCTCAGACGCTACCAGGGATCTGGCGCGGATCCCGTCGTGGCCGTTGGCGACCTGCGGATCGATCTCAACCAGCGGCGGGTCTTTCACGGCGCCGACGAGATCCGACTATCGAGGACGGAGTTTCGGCTCCTGGCCTGCCTCGTCCGCCACCTTGGCAAGGTGGTGCCGCAGGATCAGCTCATCCATGAGGTCTGGGGGCACGCCTACGATGAGGGCTTCGAGGGCCTGCGCGTCTACGTTTACCGACTCCGCCACAAGCTCGAAATCGATCCCGAACAGCCCTCGCTGCTCCAGACGTTTCCCGGCGTCGGCTACGTCCTCCAACCGCCCGTCAGCACCGCCAGGTAAGCCGCGTCCGCGCCACTCCAGCCCCGGCCACCGTCACCGCGAGATCGATCGACGACTGTAACGGCTCGATAACACCGCGGACGGCGGCGTTCACGGCCCCGTCATCCGTCACCCGCCACAGTGAGGGTGACGCTCTCGACGAGCTATCGCTTCTACGGAGGGGTTCGGATGACCCGGGGCCGTTGGCCGTGGGTGGCACGTTGCTTCGCAACCTGCGCCAACGTGGCGCTCCTCGTATGGAGTGGCATCGCGGGGTCACCCGTGTTGGCCGCGCCTCCGGATTCTCCGCGCACCGAAAGTCTCGTCAGCGAATCTTCGAGCGAACGAGCGCGGCGCGAGTCCTCTGCGGTTCCCCTGCCCGTGGCCACGGCGCCCGCGTCTCGCGGGCCCGGAGCCTCCGGAGCCGCGGCCCCGGGCGCCCAGCTTCCGCGCGTGGCTCCGCCGGGCTCCAACGTGCCGTCAAGCAGCGTGCGTCCAGGCGGATTGCCCGATCCGTCGTCGGTTGGCGCGCCTGCACCAGCACCGCGGCCCAACATTTCCCCACCGGCACCCACGGCGGGCACCTTGGCTACACCCGCGAATGTGCTGGCCAGCAGCGTTCGTCCGCCCAACCGGGGCGCATCTGACGCGGGCACGAGTGCCGGGACGGCCACGCCGGCAGGTGCGCCGAACGCCTCGGCGCTGGCATCCTCCGTCTCCGCCGCTCCGGCCGGCCAACCACCCGCCGCTGCCCAGAACCCAACGGCCACCGTCACGCCGCTGTTTCGAGCGCCAGTGCCCGCCGCTTCGGAAGGCGGGGAGGCAGGTCCAATCCAGACGCCAGCGACCCAGGACCTCGCAGCCAGTCGCGCCGCGCTTCGGCGGGCGGTCGCGAGCGATATCGGCGCCTGGTGGGACGAGTCGATGATGTGGCTCCGCGTACCGTTCCGAACGCAGCTAGACGGCACGGCGTTCGCACCGGTCAACTGCGGTCCGGCATCGCTGTCAATGGTCCTTGCCGCGTTTGGTGTGGAGGTGGCGCCGGACGTGCTGAGGGACTACGTCAACGCGCTCTCCGGCGACTACAGCCCGGACGATGGCACCAGCCTGCACCTCCTCAGCAGCGTGGCCGCCGAGGCCGGACTGCAGACCATGGGCGCAAGTGACCGCTGGACCATCCCGTCCGTGCGCGACCACGTGCGGCTCGGACACCCGGTGATCACCCTGGCGAAATACCGAAGCCTGCCGGGAAATGGGAGATCCGCGGTGGAGTTCGACCACTACGTAGTCATCACCGGATCCGTTGGCGACGACCTGATCTATAACGATGCCGCGCTACCGGATAACCAGGGGCAGAACCTGCTGATGAGTTCGGCCGATCTAGAACGCGCCTGGCACAACAGCTCCATCCCTCGCCACGCGGCCGCGTTCGGCCTGGCCAGCGGACCCGTGCCAGTCGGCTTCGCCCCACGGCTTCGGGCGCGAGTCATCGCGGTACCTCCCGAGTCAGGATCGGACCAGCCCACGCCGGCCCCGGAGCCACACCCGGCCGCTCCGGCGGAGGCCGCGGTCAGGGGGACGGACACCCGCCCAGACATCGCGAGCAACGAGCCGGCTCCCGGCCCATCCAAACCGGCACCACCGTCCCCACCCACGTCCCGGTCAGACGTCACGTCAGGCGATCCCCGTTTGGCCGCCGATCGGCCACCGCCCAACACGGCGGCGGTAAGCGTAGCGGCGCCAGCGGCCTCAGACCCGGCCGCGCCACGACCAACCGTCTCGATTATCGTGGCGCCCCCTGGCAGAGCCGCCCTGCCTCGCGAGGCAATCGCCCCGGCGGCCGCGGCGCGCGACACGAGCACTCGCCCCACCTGGTCCTGGTCACGCGCCGGAACGCTCGCGCTCACCCTGGCGTTCCTGGCACTGCACACAGCTCGCCGCGCGCGGCTGGCGGGCAGGCGTGGGGCAGCCGCCGTTCACGGCGCGGCCTGAGCTCCTCGCCGCGGCACATCTCAAAGCCGCTTGACCGCGTGGGCGTGCTGCCGCCCCAGCCTACGGCAACGGCCGGCGCGGCAACCGTCAGACGTGTAACGGGAAGTTAACGGAGGCGTTCGGGCCGTTCACCGGGCAGTAATCGCGCGCCTCGGATACTGGCTCCGAGCCCACTTGACCAGACCCAGAGGACTCGGAGCACACCATGTTGATCTCAATGAGCCTGAGCGCACGGAACACACCGCTCGCCGTGCGGGAGCGGTTCTCCCTCCAGGCCGAAGAGCTCTCTGAGATCGGGAGATCACTCCGGGCACACACCTCCGAATTGATCGTCGTGTCAACCTGCAATCGCGTGGAGGTCTACGCGGTGCCCACCACCAGGATGCTTCCGCAGTGTCTTGTGGGGCTGTTCGCCCAACAGCGCGGCGTCGACCCATCAATTGTCGAGCCGTACGTCCAGACCGCTCAGAATCGGGATGCCGCGCGGCATCTCTTCCGCGTCGTAGCTGGCCTGGAATCCATGGTGGTGGGTGAGGCTCAGATCAGCGGCCAGGTTCGCCGATCGCTCGAGGCCGCCGAGCAGGCCAGCCTGATTGGCCATCGCCTGGGGGCACTGGTGCGACATGCGCTGCTCGCCGGCGGCCGCGTGCGGCAGGAGACTGCGCTGGGGCGGGGTGGCCTCTCGGTCCCACGCGTGGCGGTGGAGCAGGCGTGCCGTGAGCTCGGTGATCCGGCCGGGCACACCGCGCTCCTGCTCGGCGCTGGCGAGACCGCCCAGTTGGCGGCCAGTGCGCTCACAGGATTCGACCGCCTCATCATCGCGAATCGGACCCTATCCCGGGCCGAGGCGGTGGCCGATGCCCTGGGCGGAGTGGCGATCTCGCTGCGCGAAGTCCCGGAGGCGCTGACATCGGCCGATCTGGTGGTTGGCTGCGTAGGCGCGACACGTCCGGTGATCACCCACGGCACCGTCGCGGCGGCCCAGCGGCAACGCGCGAATCGGCCAATGACGTTCGTGGATCTGGCAGTACCCAGGTGTATCGACCCGTCAGTCGTCGAGGTGCCGGGCGTTCGCCTCATGACCATCGCAGACGTGAGCGAGCGCTGCTCCAGCCACCTCAATGAGCGGCTTGCAGCGGTGCCGAGCGCCGAAGCGATCGTCCTGGCCGAACTGGAACGGGCGTGGCGCACCTGGGAGGCCGCCGACGCGCGCGAGACGGTGATGGCGCTGCGGCACTGGGCTAACTCCGTGCGCCGCGAGAAGCTGGACCGTGCAGCGCGTGGACCGCGCGCCCTCTCGGCGGAACAGGTCGAGGCAGTGGACCTGCTCACGCGGTCGCTCGTCGACCGGCTGCTCCACGCGCCGACGATCTGGCTGCGCACCCACCCGGAGGCAGCCGCCGGGGTCGTCAAGGAGATGTTTGGCCTGGAGGGTGCGTCATGATCGCCCGAGACTCCCTGAACGCGTCTGTCGCGACCACGGCCGGCTCCCCAGGCGAGACGACCGGCTCCTCCCGCGACATCGTGGACGATATCTGGGCGTTCTTCGCCTCCACAAAGCTGGCGCTGTTTCTCCTGCTGATCCTGGCGGTGGCGTCCATCGGCGGCACGCTGGTGATGCAGGCACCAGCCGAGCTTCAGCAGAACCCGGACGGACTCCGTACCTGGATCGAGCGGGCCCGCCCGAAGTACGGGGCGTTCACGGATCTCTTCCAGTTCATCGGGTTCTTCTGGATCTTCCAGAGCCTCTGGTTTCGAGCGCTGCTCGGTCTATTGGCCGTCAACACCGCGGTATGCACGGTCAACCGGCTTCCGGGTATCTGGCATCAGGTATTTGGCGAGCCAACCCGGCCACGCGACGAGCTCTTCGAGCGTGCGCAGTCCGGGCGGTCATTCTCCATGAATGGAGGCTCCTCAGAAGCCGCGCTCGATCTGCTCACCCGAGCGATGCGCACTGGCGGCTACCGAGTGGTGACCATGCCCGGCGATGGCCAGACGTACCTCGCGGCCGATCGATTTCGATTCGCCAGATTCGGCACGATCGTTACGCACGGCGCGCTGCTGCTGATCATGCTCGCCTCGGTCGCAAGTGGGCCGCTTGGCTACTTCGAGGATTCGGCCTTTGCCGTCCCCGTGGGATCGACGCGGGCAGTAGGCCACGGAACCGGTCTCGCGGTGCGCGCTGATGACTTCGCGGACGAGTACTACCCGGACGGCCGCCCAAAGGATTACCGCAGCGAGCTCGTACTGCTCGATCAGGGTGCCGAAGTCCGTCGCCAGACGGTGCGGGTCAATGAGCCCCTGGTCCACAACGGCGTGCGATTCCATCAAGCGTACTACGGACCGTCGGCACTCGTCGCCGTTGCCGACAGCGCCGGAGGCACTATCTTCCGCGATGCAGTCGCGCTGATCTGGCGCAGCAATGACGGTCAACGGCCGGTGGGGTACTTCGCCGTTCCAGGTCGAGACCTCCACGTATACCTGGTTGGCAGCGCGGGTGATACCGACACGGTCGTCCGTCCCGCCGAGGTGCTCGTCGAGGCCTACGAAGGCATGGTGCGGACTCCGACCTATCGCGCCACGCTGACCCAGCGGCAGGCAACGAGCATCGCCGGACTCCAGTTTGTGTTCGAGCGCGAGATCCCGTTCACGGGACTTCGGGTCGTGCACGATCCCACGGAGTCGCTGATCTGGGTGGCGAGCACGCTGATGATCATCGGCGTCACCATCAACTTTGCGCTCACGCCCCGCCATCTGTGGGGACGGATCCAGGTGGTGCCGGGCGGCGTCCGCGTAGCGGTGGCCGGAGCCGGGCGCTCCGCCGCCCAGGATGTCAGCGGCGTCCTCCGCCGCGCCAGCTCCCTGGCCGCCATCCAGAACGCGGCCCTGTCGTTCGAGAACACGGCCCACCCCGCGAATCCCCCGGGAGCCGCCAGCCTCCCGCGGCCAGCGACCGTGACGCCGTCGCCCTGGCCGGTGAGCCTCACCGCGGCAAAGCGCGTCCGCGGTCGTCGCGCCGGCCGTCGACCACGCCCAGACAGAGACGCCGCCAGCGGGGCAGCCACGCCGGACGGCCCCGGCATCAGTCCCGCTGACGAGCCCACGATAGCGGGAGGTGGGTGGCATGGACGTTGAGAAGATCCCCTTCATGCTGGCATTCGCCGCCGGAGCTGCTTCGTTTCTCTCACCCTGCCATCTCGCGATCGTCCCCGCTTACCTTGCCTTCCTGAATGGCAGCGCAGCTCAATCGGGCGCTCCATCGAGACGCCGTGAGCTGGTCGTAGGCGCCGTCCTGTTCGCGCTCGGCTTTGGGCTCGCCATGGTGGCGCTCGGGACCTCGGTTGGCCTCGTGGGTTACGCGCTCCTGGACCAGATCCCATGGCTGCGCAAGGCCGGTGGGGTCATCTTGATGGTGCTTGGGCTGCACGTGGTCGGCCTGCTCCGGCTCCCCATGCTGTATCGCCAGGCGCGGATCGACGTGCTGGGTCCACGGGCCAGGACACCGTGGGACGGCCTGATCCTGGGAGCCGTCCTGGGAGTTGGATGGACACCCTGCATCGGTCCGGTGCTGGCCGGCATTCTCGTTGTGGCGGCTGAACGCTCCACCGTCTGGGAGGGCGCGGTGCTGCTGGCGACGTACGCCGCCGGCCTCGGACTCCCTTTTGTCGCGGTGGCCGCGCTCATAGGCCGCATCCCCACGCTGGTACAGCGGCTCAGACCGAGCGCACGGCTCGCGGAGCTCAGCTCCGGAGCGATGCTCGTGATCATGGGCGGCGTGCTCTACACGAATCAGCTTCAGCGAATGGCGGCGTTCCTGGGCGCCTGGGCACCCCTGTAGTGGGGCGCGCCGGCGACGTTGGTGATTGGGAGGTGTGCGGATGCGGCTACGAGACGCGGTGGTGCTGAGTGGGCTGCTTGGACTCGTCCTCATCGGCGCATGGTTGATGGTCGCGAAACCCGCGACCGGCGCGCGATCGGCGGCTCCATCAGGCCTGCCACCCGAGATAGCCAGGATGCTGGAGCACCTGTCGCCGGCCGCCCGCGAGGCATACGCCTTCGCCATCGAGCGCCCCGACGTGCTCAAGCACATGCCCTGCTATTGCGGCTGTGAGGCCGCCGGTCACACATCAAACCATAGCTGCTTCGTGGAGGAGCTCGCGGGCGGCGGCTTCACCCTGGATTCCCATGGCTCCACTTGAGGGATCTGCGTGGATATCGCCCGTGAGGCGAAAGCACAGACCCAGCGCGGCGTCCCGCTGCCGCGAATTCGCAAGGCTATCGAGCAGATGTTCAGCCACTTCGGTCCTGGCACACGCACCCCAATCCCACCAGGCTGAGAGAGGAAAGCGCAATGGTGGTCGCACACACAGACGGCTCCGCCATCGCGGAGCCCGAGAGCGCGGGCCGACGATTGAGCCGGAATCCGTTCGTGGGAGTGCTGGTCGCGATCCTGTTGATTGTCGGCGCCGTTTGGATGCTCGAGTCGCTGTTGCCTGACGATGAGACTTCCGTGAGCGGTGTGGACGTCGAATCCAGAGCCGCCACCCCAAGAATCGGCGAGGTAAGCCCGGACTTCACACTGGACGGGCTCGATGCGCGGCCGATAGCGCTGTCGAGTCTCCGCGGTCAGCCCGTCCTCATCAACTTCTGGGCCAGTTGGTGCCCACCGTGCCGCGGTGAGATGCCGGACCTCGAGGAGGTCCGTCGCGACTACGCCGCGGCCGGTCTCGTGGTGCTCGCGGTGAACCTGCGGGAGGAAGCACCAACCGCCCAACGCTACGCGGACGCGCTCGGCCTTGGCTTCCCGGTGGTGTTGGATCGGACCGCGCGGGTAGCGGCTCGCTACAACGTGACGGGCCTGCCTACCTCCTATTTCGTCGGGCCGGACGGCGTCATTCGAGACCTGAACGTGGGGGCGCTCACCGGGCGGGCTCTGCGCGGCAAGATCGCGAAGATCCTGACATGACATCGGATGAGAGTGACACCGCGCGTAGGAGGTGACGGTCATGGCAAAGATGTCGATCTACCTGTTCTCGTCGGCGCTCCTCACACTACTGTGCGCCACGGCCCTGTACGCGTGGCACGTCGCTACGCGGCGCGCGGACGTGGGGAGGTACGCCACCGTAACCGCCTGGGGAGGCATCGTCTTCCTTGGCGCCTCGCTGGCCTTGCGGTCCATCGTGGCCGGACGCGGGCCCTTCTCCAATATGTATGAGTTCTCCACCGCCTTCGCGTTGGGCATCTCCGTCGCGTACGTGACCGTGGAGCGCCACTACCAGACGAGGACGATTGGTCCGGTGGTACTCCCGATCGCGCTGGGCTTGCTCGCATACGCCAGCACACTGCCCTCAACGATCGAGCCGCTCGTACCGGCGCTCCAGAATAACCTGTTGTTGACCGTGCACGTGATCGTGGCGATTGTCGCGTACGGCATCCTCTCGGTTGGCTTCGGAGCGGCGGTGCTGTATCTGGTGCAGCATCGCGCCCATCTCGCCTGGCTCCCCGCCGCGAACGTGCTGGATGACGTGGGCTACCGGTCAGTCACCGTCGGATTCCCCGCGATGGCGCTGGTGTTGATCCTCGGCGCCGTGTGGGCCAACGTGGCCTGGGGCCGCTACTGGGGCTGGGATCCCAAGGAGACCGCCTCGCTCATCACGTGGCTCATCTACGGCGGGTATCTGCACGCGCGGGCGGTCCGCGGCTGGCGTGGCGAACGGAGCGCGCTGTTGCTCCTCGTCGGCTTCGCGGCAGTGCTCTTCACCTACTTCGGAAATCTCTACTTCGGCGGGCTTCACAGCTACGCCGGATTGAAGTGAGAGGAGGCGCGGTTCAAATGGAGCAGCAGCGGAGACAAACGCGGCTGCAGCGTCGGTGGATCCTGTTCCTCGTGATTTCTTCCACACTTGTGGTCACGGCCTGCAGTCAGCTCGCCGTCGCCTCGAATGGCAGCGGATCAACATCACCGTTCGGATCGACCAGGCTCGGCGGGTCCAATGGCCCCACGCTGAGCGTTACCGACGGCCGGCAGCTCTACCTGGCAAACTGCGCCACCTGCCATGGCGATCAAGGCGAGCGCGTACCGGTGGCGCCGCTGAATTCCAAGCAGTTCCTCGATTCACGCGGAGACGCCACTCTCATCGCCGCTGTCAGCGAGGGTAAGGGCGTGATGCCCGCCTGGGGCCGCGTGCGTGGAGGGCCTTTCAACGAAGAGCAGGTCCGCGCGGTGGTCGCCTACCTGAGCACGACGGCCGGGCGAACGAGTCCCTCCCTCAGAGCGGGTGCCGGACGGGCCGTATTCCAGCAGGAGTGCGTGGCCTGCCATGGTGACAAGGGAGACCGAATACCGGTGGCTCCCCTCTCGGCCAAGGCGTTCGTCGACTCACGAACGGATGCGGACCTCACTGAGAGCGTCTCGGCGGGAAAGGGGCTCATGCCCGGCTTCAAGGTGGGCGCCAAGCCCAGGCTGACGGAAGAGCAAGTCCTGTCGGTCGTTTCGTATCTCCGGTTCAATGCTGAGGCAAGTCTGGCTGACCAGGCACGACACGGTCGGGACCTCTTCCTGGCCAACTGCCTCGCCTGCCACGGAGAGCGGGGTGACCGCGTGCCGAACACGCCGCTGAAGTCTGCCGAGTACCTGGCGAAGCTCGGTGACGGCGGGCTGATCACAGCCATCGCGGAGGGCAAGGGCGTGATGCCCGGCTTCGTACGGTCCAAGGGGGGAACGTTTGAAGTTTCGGATGTCGGGGCGCTCCTGGTCTACCTCAAGTCCGGCGCGGGGTTCCCCGCGGGCTCCGCACTGACCGGACCCGAGGTGCCGAGCCAGGGTCGCGACCTCTTCTTGAAGAACTGCAGCGGCTGCCACGGCGAGGGCGGTGACCGCGTCGGGGGAGTCCGACTACGCTCCAAGGAGTTCCTGGCCGGTCGCACGGACGACCTGTTGCAGCGGGCAATAAGCAGCGGCAACTCGCGCGGTATGCCCGCCTGGGGTCAGGCCAACGGCGGCCCGTTGGCGGATGCGGATATCGCAAAGCTCGTGGAGTTCCTACGATCAAGCGCAATTCCGTCCGCACCGGCCATCCCGGCTGCCTCCGCCTCGCCAGCGCCGGTCGGCGCCGCTCCGCCCGCCCCGCCTGCCCCCGCCGCCGCGCAGACGGCGGGCGCCGACCCGGCCAGGGTGGCCCAGGGGAAGGAGCTGTTCACCAAGAACTGCGTGGTCTGTCACGGCGATACCCGTGACAAGGTGCCCACCTGCAAGCTGGATGACGCCGCGTGGCTCAAGGAGAAAGGCGACGCGACGCTTGGAACCAGCATCAAGCAGGGGAAGGGAGCGATGCCACCCATCGGCGCGGCCTTCACGCCAGCCGAGATCGAGGCCATCCTCGCCTACCTCAAGGACGCCGCGGGCGGGGCAGCCACGGCCCCACCCACGGCCGCGGCCGCGCCCGCGACCCCGGCGCCTCCGGGCGGAGCTAGCGCTCCCTCCGCGGCGCCGGGGGCGGCCGCATCCGCGCCAGCCGCGGCGGCCGTGCAGACTGCCGGAGCGGATCCCGCCAGGGTGGCCCAGGGGAAGGAGCTGTTCACCAAGAACTGCGTAATCTGTCACGGCGACACGCGCGACAAGGTGCCCACCTGCAAGCTGGACGATGCCGCGTGGTTGAAGGAGAAGGGTGACGCCACGCTCGGGACCAGCATCAAGCAGGGAAAGGGAGCGATGCCACCCATCGGCGCGGCCTTCACGCCAGCCGAGATCGAGGCCATCCTCGCGTACCTCAAGAGCGCCGCTGGTGGGCAGGTCTCATCCGCGGGGGGGCCGGCGCCCCCCGCGGCACCGCCCGATCCCACGGTGCCTCAGGTCGCGGTCAACCCAACGGTTGGCCGCGAGCTCTTTTCCAAGAACTGCGTCGCCTGCCACGGCGACGACGGTATGCGCCAACCAAACTGCCCACTGGGCTCCGCGGAATGGTTAGCCGCCATGCCGGACGACGCCCTGAAGCTGCGGATCGACAACGGAAAGCCAAGCGTTGGCATGCCGGCCTGGAACAAGCGGCGAGGGGGTTCGCTCTCGGACAGTCAGGTGGGCGCGATCATCGCCTATCTGGCGGAGCTGGCGCCCGCGAACGCACGCACCGCCCGCTAACCGCGCGGCTGTAATCGCTGAGTAACCCACCGTGGCACGCCATTCACCGCGCTGTAACCGGGTCCAGCCTAGACTGGCTTCGGACCCGAGAGGTCGTCCGCTGCTCGGAGGACATGATGGCTAGAGGAGACTCGATTCAGCTTGGGAGCCAGCCAGTTCGTGCCATGGCGGACGTGGGGCTTGCGCGCCTCGCCGGTGGGCTGCTGGCAGCCGTACTCATCGTCCTCGTCGGGTTTGCCGCCTACTACGCGTACGATCGGTACTGGGTGTCAGTGGAGTCGCCTCTGGACCAGGCCACCCGGCAGCTCGAAGAGGCTGTCAAGCAGAGTCCTAACGATCCCGAAGCGAGGATGCGGGTGGCCGGAGCGTACGTGCGCCAGAAGGAGTACGGGCGCGCCATTGCCCAATACGAGGAAGCGCTCAAGCTCCGGAAGGATTGGCAGCCGGCGTTGATCGCCATGGCCTTCGCAGAATTGGCTCGCGGGCAGGAGGGCCGCGCCGCGGAGCTGTATCAGAAAGTTGCTGATCTCAATGCCGGCAACGAGTTCCGCCACGCTAATCGCGATCTGCAGATCGTCTACTACCGCCTGGGAACCTTCGCCGCGAAAGCGGGCCGCCATTCGGACGCCGCCGGCTGGGCGCGCGAGTCACTGGCCATTGACCGTACGAATGCCGACGCGCTCTTCTTGCTGGCTACCAGCGAAGAGGTAGAAGGCAACCAGAGTGCCGCCGCGGATGCATACCGCCTGGCCACCGCCTTCGACCCCAACTTCCGCGAAGCGTTCGCGGGGTTGCACCGCATTGCGGTGGCACGCGGAGACTCGCGGGAAGCCGCGTTCGCCCACGGCATGGAGACCCTGGCCGGCGGTGATGCCAACACGGCCCTGACGGAGTTCCGCCGGTTGGCCTCCGACTCTCCCGACTACGGCCCCGCGTACCTCGGGCTAGGCCTTGCTTACGGCAAGAAGGGCCAGCGCGAAGAAGCGATCGGTGCGTTTCGTGCCGCGCTCGACCGAGATTCCAGCCTGCTCCTGGCCCAGTGGAGCCTGGGAAGTATGAGGTGACCGTGATGGCTACAGAAGTTGCTCCGACGCCGGCGCCCGGAGTGTCCCGCCCCGCGGGGCGGCTGCTCCTGCTGGTTGCCGTGGTTGGGCTCGCCGGCATCCTGGCGGTGCTTCTCGGACTGACCGCCTATTACCTGAAGACGCGCCGCCCGGTAACGCAGCTACCGGTGGTGGAGCAGGTGACCAGCGCGGTCGCACCGCGCCAGTTGTTCTCGTTCGCGGAGGTTGCTCGTCCCGTGGGCATCGCGGTGAGTCCGGACGGGCAGCTCATCTACGTGGCTGAAGGAGGTGGAGCTCGCCTAATCAAGGTATTTGACCGCGACGGTCGGCCGGTCCGGTCGTTAGCGCCGCCGGACAGCAAGCCCGGAACCAGAAAGCCGAGCTCGCTGGCGGTGGATGGCGTCGGGCGGCTCTTCGCCGTGGATCGCCTGCGTGCCGCGATCGACGTCTACACGCCGACGGGAAGCTGGGAAACAACCTGGCAACCGCCAATCGTGGCCTCCCTCGGCGGCTGGCTACCCAACGGGATCTCAATCGGACCGGATGGGAAGGTCTACGTCACGGAGGTCGGGCAGGCCCAGCACCGCGTGCTGGTATTCGCGCCCGATGGCACGCTCGTCAACGTGCTGAGCCAGGAGACGGGGCTTCCAGACGGTCTGAAATACCCGGTCCAGGCGGTGGCAGACGAAGAAGGGCGCATCTACGTGAGCGATGCGATGAACGGGCGGGTGTTAGCCGTTTCACCCCAGGGCGTCTCCTCTGTGGGAGTCGTGGGCGATGAAGCGGTGACCCTACCGATCGGCGTTGCCGTCGCTGGGCAGCGGCTCTTCGTCGCGGACGCCGCGGCCCATCGAATCGCGGTCTTCAGAGTTGGCGATCGCCCGTCCTACCTGCACTCGTTCGGGGATAGCGAAGACGATGATGGCATGGCCTACCCACAGGCGGTTGCGCTTGACGGAGTCGGTCGACTGTACATCGCCGATCGCACCAACGATCGCGTGCAAGTGTGGACGTATTGAGCAGTACATGGATAGATGCTCGCTCCGAGGTCGTGGCCCCCGGGGCGAATTTCACGCGCTTCACCTCGGGAAAGGAGGTGTTGAAATGACACGCGTGATTCTCGCGATAGGCCTGGCGACGTTCGTCGGCCTCCTGTCAGCCAGCACAGTGCTGGCAGACGGTGGGCCACACGGCGACTACGACAAGATGATGGACGGTACGGTCGGCGCTACCGACAAGTGCGCCGCCTGCCACCGCCCCCACCAGGGACTCTCGCAAGGATTCCTGTTGAAGAAGGCCACGCAGTATGAGCTGTGCGCGAGCTGCCACGATGGCACGGTCTCGCGACTGGACGTACTGGATGGAGTGAAGTTAGCGGCGGCGGTCACGCCGCGTGTGCCTGGCCAGACGGTGGCCGGCGGCACTCTAAACGGTGGTGGATTCGAGTGGGTCAACGGCGTCGAGGTGACGTCCAAGCACAACGTGCGCAGAAGTCTGGCAGAAGCCGGAGAGACCCAGCCCTGGGGATATCTGGCGGATACCGGCACCAAGAGCGGCACGCTGAGTCAGCCGTTGACGTGCACGAGCTGCCACAACCCCCACGGTAGCGCCAACTACCGGATCATTCGCGAGGAGGTCAACACCTACAAGGTCAGCGTGATGTCCTACTACAGCGGGGCATTCACGAAGCAGGAGGGCGCCCGCGGCCTTGAGTCCGGGGCGCCGGCCGACAAGTACACGGCCGAATACTACGGCGGGGCCGGAATGGCGACACACGGCGGCTACCGTCCCGACATGGGGGCGGTGACCCCCGGCGACGCCGCCAACAATGGTTTCGCCTCGCTCTGTGGCTCCTGCCACACGTCATATCCATCCAGCGGTGCGAAGGCGCTCCCCACGAACAATCCGTGGTCGATCACCAAGTACCGTCACCGAACGGAGATGGCGTACGACGTCTGGCAGAGCCCCAAGTACGGCGGTCCGGTTCCAAACAATCCGGAAACCAACCCGTACGACGCGAACGGAGCTGACCCAGGGGGTCTGATGCCATCCCTGCGCCTGGCCAGCAATTCAACTGACGCAAACAAGATCGTGACGTGCCTGACATGCCACCGCGCGCACGGGACCGCCACGGTGATGTCTGGCTTCGCCCTCAGCACGGCCTTCGGTGGCTCCAGCCCGGATCCACTGTCGCCCGCGCAGCAGGCGGATGCCCAGATCACCGGCGGCGTCAGCAAGAGCATGCTGCTCTACACCGACAACCGTGCCATGTGTGAGGCCTGCCACCAGTGGTAGGCCGGTAGATCGGAGCCTGCCTCACCCAGACTGGGGTGGCGGATGCCACCTCAGTCTGGCGGATGCGTCGCGATCCACCCGGTCGCGATGGGCCGATCGAGGCCGGGCTGCGTGACCTCAGGGAAGCGAGGTACGTCATGTTGAACAACCACCTGGAGGGAAGGAGGAAGCTAGGCGCGGTCCAGGCAATCGTCGCGCTGTGTGCCGCGATCACGTGGATGCTCGTGACCGCTGACATCGCGCTGGCGGACGGCGGGCCGCACGGCGACTACGACAAGATGATGGATGGGACGGTCGGGGCCACCGACAAGTGCGCGGCATGCCACCGTCCCCACCAGGGTCTCTCACAGGGATTCCTGCTCAAGAAGGCTACCCAGTACGAGCTGTGTGCGAGCTGTCACGACGGCACGGTCTCACGCCTTGACGTGCTGGACGGGGTCAAGCTCGCGGCTGCCGTAGCGCCTCGCGTCCCAGGCCAGACCGTGGCCGGCGCAACGCTCAACGGCGGAGGCTTCGAGTGGGTCAACGGGGCGGAGGTGACATCCAAGCACAACGTTCGCCGCAGCCTGGCCGAGACGGGCGAGAGTCAGCCCTGGGGTTACCTGGCTGACACCGGCACGAAGGCCGGCACACTCAGCCAGCCTCTCACTTGCACGAGCTGCCACAACCCTCACGGCAGCGCAAACTATCGAATTCTTCGGGAAGGGATCAACAGTCGGGTCGTGAGCGTGCTCGCATTCTACGGCGGGGCGTTCACGAAGCAGGAAGGCGGCCGCGGCCTGGAGGCCGGTACCCCGGCCAACAAGTACACGGCCGAGTACTACGCATCGGAGGGTCTCGAGTCCTCTGGCGGCTACCAGCCGCAGCTCAGCATTGCCCGATTCGCGGGTGACGAGACCGCAAACGGCTCCGCCTTGCTGTGTGGCGCGTGTCACTCGAGCTACCCATCCAGCAGCGCAAAGAGCATTCCCGGTGGGACCCTGAACCCCTGGGGCATCACCAGGTACCGGCATCGCACTGAGATGCAGTACGACGAGTGGAATAGTCCCAAGTGGAACGGGAAGGTACCGTGCCATCCGGAAAATGGCCCCTTCAATCCCGGCACACAGAACTGTGCGCCGGGTCCCGGACAGCTTCCGGCCCTCCGCCTGGCGAGCAACACGCTTCAGGCCAATGACATGGTCACGTGCCTTACGTGTCACCGCGCGCACGGGACCGCCACGGTGATGTCTGGCTTTGCCCTGAGTACGGCCTTCGGTGGCTCCAGCCCGGATCCACTCTCGCCGGCCCAGCAAGCAGATCCACAGATCACCGGCGGCGTCAGCAAGAGCATGCTGCTCTTTGCCGACAATCGTGCGATGTGTGAGGCGTGCCACCAATGGTAGCGGGGCCCGCGCGCCGCGTACGAAACACGGCGCCGTCCAACCCGCTACCGACCGATTGGAGGTGAGTACCACCTGCCCGGGGCGGGGTGTCCTCCCCCCTCGCCTCGGGCAGCTTCTCGTGACGGCTGTAACCGGACGGTAACGCCCACCCCGCGATCGTTCACCGGCGCGAAATCGCTCATGGCGGAGATTAGCCATGAGGGAATCACCACGATGAGACGGATGGTGGGTCAGACATTGGCGTCGGCGGCTGGACCGCCAGTCGTGGCGGCGTTGTGCACGGCGCTCATCCTCTGGGTATTTCTGCCGGCGCGCCCGGGTCCTTCCGCTCTCACGCTGCTGCCGGGGGGCGAGACCGGTCGGCCCACGTCGGTGGGCTGGTTGGGGGGCGATTCGGCTCCTACTTCCATCATCCGCGAGCCGATGGCCGTGGCGGTGCTGCCCGACGGCGACATCCTCGTGGCCGACGTCGGCTCGAGCTCGATCCACCGATTCAGCCCGGATGGGCTGCTGCGCCGCAGCTACGGCGCCGGGCGCTTGAGCTACCCCGTAGGGCTAGCGGTGTCGGAGGAAGGTGGCGTCTGGGTGGCGGACCTCTGGCAGGAGGCGGTCTTCGCACTGGACCTCGCGACAGACCGGCTGGATGAGGTTGAGGCAGGACCGCTCGGTGTGCGGCGCCCCGCCGGGCTGGCGTTCAAGGACGGCAAGCTCTACGTGGCAGATGTCGGACGTCACCAGGTGCTGGTGATGAGCCCGGCCGGCGAGATCCTGCGCGTGCTCGGGAGCGGGAAGGGCCAGGGGCCGGGCGAGATGCAGTTTCCCAACGGCGTCTGGGCAAGCCGGCTGAGCGACAGCGTGTTCGTGGTTGATTCCAACAATCGTCGCATCCAGGTATTCGACACCGGCGGGCATCTCTTGCGAACCCTCCAACCGCATCGCCTCATGCTCCCGCGCGGTCTCGTGGAAGACGCTGCCGGCCACCTATACGTTTCCGACGCACTTGCCCACGACATCGTGCATCTCGACGAGCAAGGCACGGCACTCGATCGGCGCGGCGAGACCGAGGGTCTGTCGGCGCCGAACGGCCTCGGTCTGGCCGGTCGTCGGCTCTTCGTGGCCGATCGGGGCACCGGGCGCATTGTCATCTGGGATCTTGGCGATGCCTAGGCTCGACCCGTCCCCCGTCGTTGCCGCTGCCGTCCTCGTCGGACTCGTGCTCGCGATCGCAGCACGCGGTTCAGACCTTTCGTTCGGCGGAGGCGCTCGAGCCGCTCTGGCAGCGACACACGGACCCGAGCCCCCAGGCCGTGCCGCCGCAACGCCCATCACGGCCTCCGCGACGACGGTACGCCAGGCAACTGCCACCTCCACCGTCGCCGGGCCCGTGCGCGGCAGTTCGGCTCCTGTACCCACCAGGACTCCTGTCGAACCCCAACGGTCGATCGCCGGACCTGCCCCCTCGGGACAGTCCACGGATGCGTCGCAGCCGGCCCGTGAGACCGTTCGGGCCACGGCCGCGCCGGGGGCGCCCGGCGCCGTCGTGGCTGCGCCGGGCCGTTCGGGAGCCAGCCAGAGCTCATCCACGCCGTCTGCGCCGTCAGGGCCGCTGTCATCCAGCGTCTCGCCCAACCCACCAGGCCGATTCCGTCCGGATGCCGTGGCATCTTCCTCCCCCGCGCCGCTCGATCCGTCGCACAACCCGCCCCAACCGCCCACGCCCAGCCCGGCGCCCGCGATCGTCTCCCAACGGCTCCAGGGCTCGCAGCTCGCGGCAGGCCAGATCCCCGCGCGCGATCCGGTCACGGTGCGGATCACCGTGATGCCAGCTCAGGACGCGGCGCGCGCGGTGCTGGTGGCCTATCCGCCACCAGGCTGGGCGCTCGTGGACAACCAGGGAGGACGGCTGGTCGACGACGACGCACGGCTCCGAATCGAGTGGACGGTCCTGGATGTGCGCGTGGGTGTGCCACTAATGCGTGAGTACGTGGTCAGCAGCCCTGCCCGGTCGCAGCAGCCGGCCAACCGGGGCGTTGGTGCGCTGCGCGCGGCGGCCGGCTCCGCGGCGGCCGCGGCCGGAACGAGCGCCCGGGATGAATTCCAGGCATTCCTTCAGACTCCGGCCGGGACGTGGGAGAGCGCGCCAGAGCAGGTCACCGTCGCGCCGCTCGGAACCACCGTAGATCCGTTTCTGCGCGCGGCGGACGTGGTCGTGGGGAGCACGACCTACAACACCATCACCACGGCGGCGCCGTCCGGCCCGCTCGCCACGGCCGCGGCCTCACTCAGCGTTCGGCGAGTGGACAGCCGATTCGCTGATCCCAGCCTGATCTCGACGTGGGCGTTCGATCCGGTCCCGGCCGGCACCCAGTGGACGCTTGCGAATCCCTGGAATTTTGACATCTACGTGCGAGCGAATACGTCGAGCTCAGTGCGCGTCCTGTTCGCCGCGGAGATCTACCGCATCAGCACCACGGGCCAGGCAACCCTTCTGAGAAAGACACCCTACAGCGGCCAGGTGGAGGGGCTGCCCACCGCGTCATTCCGCCGCGTGACCTGGAACGACACAAACATCCCGTCCGGCCTCACCCTGGGCCCGGGCGAGCGCCTCGGAATCGCGTTGATCGCATTTGTAGACGGGAATGAGCAGTCCGGGCTTCAAACGATACTCGGCTTTGACGACACCGTCGCGCCATCGAGCGTAACGTGGTCGATTTCCGAGCAGACCGCGCCCGGCGCGATCCGCCTTTCCCACGTACGATTCGCGGAGGAAAGCCCGCTCGCCAGCCCGGCCTGGCGGGGCGCGCTGGATTCGAGCACGGGCCCGCTACTCCGCGGCGAAAGCGTGCAGGCGTGGTTCCAGCTCTACAACGACGGTGGCACCGCTGCCTCCTGGCGGCCACGGCTGGAGTGGGCCACGAGCAGCAGCGGACCCTGGTCGGCCGTTCCCACCACGTTGGGGTCGGCGCCGTTCGCGCTCGGGGTAACCAGCCAGTTCGCGAACGGTGACCCCGTGGCGGCACCGGCGCTTCCGACGCGGGCAGAGGCCTGGCAGAACGGGGTGGCCTACGAGTCGATCAATCCCCCGATGAGTGCGCTCAGCCTTGGGGCCGCGGCTTACACCGAGATCGTCTACAGCGTCCTGGTGACGACAAATGCCGCCCAGGGGTCCCAGTACTTCCTGCGGTTGTCCGACAACGGCGCCGCGCTGCCGGCCTACGCCGTCATCGGCACCGTCACGATCCAGTCCAGTGCCGTACCAGGCGCCACTCCTGGGGGGCCGACGCCGACCCCCCAACCGCCGGCGCACAACCTGAACCAGCCCTACGGTCCTGATACGGCAGCCTGCGCCGGGTGCCACCGCGTACACACTGCGCCGGGAAAAGAGGCCCTGCGCAAAGCCTGGCCTGAGGAGCAGCTCTGCTTCACCTGTCACGATGGCACCGGCGCCCCGAACATCCGGGCGGAGTTCCAGAAGCCATATCGCATGCCGATCGCGCAGACGGAATACGTGCATCGGACCGGCGAAGCCAGGACCGGATCGAGCTTCAGCGGCGCCAAGCGCCACGTCGAGTGCGAGGACTGCCACAACCCCCACGAGGCCGGCGCTGTCTCCCACACGCTCGGCACGGCATACGCGGCCGGACCGCAGCAGGGAGTGTGGGGCGTCGGGGCAGCCTGGTCTTCTGAGTGGACGGCGCCAACCTTCACGGTCAAAGACCGGGTCACCTATCAATACGAGCTCTGCCTCAAGTGCCACTCCACGTGGGCATTCGGAGCCAACCCGCCCACAAGCCCTACTGGCGGCTTCCCCGAGACCGATCAGTCCGTGGAGTTCAACCCATACAACCCGTCGTACCACCCGGTCGCGGCGGTTGGGAAGAACCCATTCGTGCGAGTTGGCGGCTCGTCCTACGCTGGCTCGCTGCTACGGGGGCTCACGCCGGCCAGCAACCTCGTCTGTTCGGACTGCCACGGCAGCGAAAGCCAGACCGGACCGACGGGACCCCACGGCTCGAACAACCCCTGGATCCTGCGGGGCGCGTGGAACCGGACAGTCGGTACGGACGGCAATCAGAACGCTCTCTGCTTCTCGTGCCACGCCTACAACGTCTATTCCAGCAACGCCAGTAGGGACAACCCGTCGGTGACGGGGTTCTCGGGCGAAGGAAAGAACCTGCATGCGGCCATGGTGGGCGCCCGCAACAAAGCCTTCGGCGATGCCCCGATCACCTGCATGGATTGTCACGTTGCCATCCCGCACGGCTGGAAACGCAGCCGTCTCATCGGTTTCACCGGCGACGGGGCGCCCTACATCAACAGACCGTACAGCGGAGGGCTCACCACCATCGATACCTGGCAGGAGAGTGGCCAATGGACCTTCGACAGTTGTGGAACCGCGATGGACTCGTGCAAGTGACCGCTAGTGAGGTGAAACCATGAACCGTTGGGTGAAGCGTTTTCTGCTCCTTGGGATCTTGAAGCTCACCGTCACCGGGATCCTGGTGACCACCGGCGGTATGGCGTTCTTCGGCGGCGGCGGCTTGCCCCCAGCGGATCCGGCCGCGGCCGCCGCTGCCCCGGCCAACAACAGCACGCAGCCCACGCCCGTGCCCCGCACCGAGGAGCAGTCTCGGCAAATGGAACGGTACCAGGAGCTGCAGCAGCGTCTGGGCGAAAACCCTCGAGACGCCGCCGCGCTGGCGGAGATGGTTGATTTCCTTTTCCAGGCCAAGCGCTACGGGCCGGCCGCGGATCTCATCCACAAGGCCCTTGAGGCCGGAGCGGAATCGCCGCGACTGCGCATGGGCCTGGGCCTCGCCCTGTTCCAGCAGGGTATGCCGAGCATGGCTCAGAAAGAGCTGAAGCGATCCATCGACGCGGATCCCAACAACGCCCAGGCGCACTTCTACTACGCCATGACCATGGCGCACGGCTCAGAGGCCAACATCCAGGCGGCCCGTGAGTCATGGGAGGCGGTCGTGCGGCTAGACGGCGATGGCGACCTGGGTCGACGAGCACGTGAGCTCCTGGGCCAGCCCGCGGCGCCGCGCTAGGCCCCTGGTTCGCTGGTTCCGGGAGGCATCGGGTGAGACGCGTCACGATCGAGCAAGAAGCGCCGGGCCACGGGAGTGCCTCGGTCCCGATCGCTGCCGAGAAGCTGGAATCGATCGGCCGCCTGCGCATAGCGCTTTCGTCCGCGGGCTCGCGCGCGGGCGCGCTCGTCGCGCTCGGATCTCTCACCCTGGTGCTGCTGCTGGCAGCCGCGGTCCCACAGCAGGGCGTCACGCCCCCCCTCGAGTACGCACACTGGCGATCGCGGTACGCGCCACTCAGCGCATGGTTGGAAACGGCGGCGCTCACGACGGTCGGACGCTCTGCGTGGGTCTGGTGGGCAAGCGCCGTTCTCATCGCCGGCCTGATCCTCTACATCCGCGGCGAGATCGTCCGTCTCATTCGCGGCGCGAAAGCGTGGAGCGCGGCCCGGATCGCCCCAGCCCGCCTGGCATCGTTTTGCCTGCACCTGTCGTTGCTCGTCGGGGGGGTCGCCCTGGCAATGAGTCAGCTCACCCGCTTCGCCGGCTACACCGAGCTTGCACCGGGCGCCAGCCTCGTGGACGCGACGGGCCGCTACCTGGCGATTCAGGCGGGCCCCTGGGCACCTGAACCAACGGGACTCACGCTGAGGCTCGACGCGTTGCACCTGTCATCCTGGCCGGACGGCTCGCTCAAAGAGCAGCGGGCACGGCTCTCAGTACACCGTGGCGGCCAGCATCTCGCACAAGCGGACGTGGACCGCGGCCAGATCGGCGACCTAGCGGGCCTCTCCGTGCTGCTCGGCGCGAAGAGTGGTCCGGCCCTGCTCATGGTGGCCGATGACGGCGCTGGCCGTCGCGCCGGCTGGGTGCACTTCCCGGAATGGCCACGCCAGGACGAAGTGACCGCGTCAGTCGCCGTACCCCAGAGCCCGGCCCGGCTGGCGATCTCGCTCCAGGGGGCCACCGCGGACGGCGCCGGTGACGCAACGATCATCGTCCGCCCGCTCGACGCGATGGGCTCGGGATCGCCGACCCGGCTGCGAGTGGGAGACAGCTTCCACATCGGCGGGACGCGCCTGAGCTTCGCGGCACTGGACGCATGGACCTCGGTCACGGTGACCCGGGATCACTACGTGACGGCGGCGTTCGTCGCCGCCGGCATGGGGCTGGCAGCGCTGGCGGTGATCGTCGCCGCGCCGGGGAGGAGCCGTCCGTGAACGACGCTCCATCCGTTTCGCTTCACTGGCTCGTGGTTGTGGGCTACGCGTCGGCCACGATGCTGGGCGGCGCGGGGGCCGTATTCCGCCGCGTGCGTCTCTCAGACGCGGCGGCCGGAGTGCTTGGCGCCACGGCAATGGTCCACGCCCTAGCGCTGTGGATGAGATGGGTGCAGACCGGTCACGGTCCCTACCTGGGTCGCTACGAGGCGTTCTCATCGCACGCGCTTGCCATCGCCATTGTCTTCCTGATCCTGCGCTGGCGCCTGAGGATGCCGCGAGAGGGTATTGCGCTGGTGGCGCCGGCCTCGTTCCTGATGCTCGGCCTCGGCATCCTGGCTCCGGCCGAAATGACGTACCCCTCGCCGGCCATGAACAGCCTCTGGCTGCGGATCCACGTGATCATGGCGAAGCTCGCACTCGCCACGACCGTGGCCGCCGTCGCGGCGGCCGCGCTTCTGCTCGTCCGCGCGAGTCGTGCCCGTAGAGATTTCGATGCCGCTGACTGGAAGGGTCTGGCTGAGATCGATCTGCTCTCGTGCCGGTGCGTGGCCTACGTGCTGTTCCTCATGAGCGTCGTGATCCTCTCCGGCTCGCTCTGGGCTCAGGCCGCGTGGGGCTCTTATTGGAGCTGGGACCCCGTGGAGACCTGGTCGCTCGCGTTCTGGAGCGGTTGCGGCGCCGCGATCCACGCGAGGGGCAGTCGCGGCTGGACGGGCACCCGCTGGGCCAGACTCGTTCTCGCTCTCGGCGTGCTGGGCATCGGGACGTTTGTGGGCTACGGGCACTTCGGCGTGAGCCTTCACGCCGCGTATATCGCCCCTTGATCCAGGCAGCTCAATCCGGGCGCGGCTGCGCCCGTAACCTGAGGAGGTTGTGTTATGTCGGAAGCGGTGACCGTGGCCGAGCCCAGAGCGGCTCTGCGCACGAGCTCGGAAGCCTCGGCGCGACTGTTCGAGCGCGCGCAACGCGTACTGCCCGGCGGCGTGAACAGCCCGGTGAGGGCGTTCAAGGCGGTTGGAGGCGGGCCCATCTTCATCAAGTCTGGCAGCGGCTGCAGGGTCGAGGATGTCGATGGCAACTGGTACATCGACTATCTGGGCTCCTGGGGTCCGCTCATCCTGGGCCACGCCCATCCGGCCGTGGTCGAGTCGATTCAGGAGGCGGCCGCCGAGGGGTCTAGCTTCGGTGCACCGACCGAGCGCGAGGTGTTGCTGGCTGAGCTCGTCGCGTCGCTGTTCCCGTCTATCGAGTTGATGCGGCTGGTGAGCTCCGGCACGGAGGCAACCATGAGCGCCGCTCGCGTCGCGCGGGCGTTCACGGGGCGCTCGAAGCTGCTGAAGTTCGATGGCTGCTACCACGGCCACGCCGACGGCTTCCTGGTACAGGCCGGATCGGGCGCATTGACCCTGGGGGTACCCGACAGCTCAGGCGTGCCCACGGAGGCGGCGCGCCAGACGCTGAGCGTGCCATACAACGACCTGGAGTCGGTCGCGGCGGCGTTTGCCGAGTACCCGTCCGAGATCGCGGCCATCATCGTGGAGCCCATCGCGGCCAACATGGGCGTCATCCCACCAGCAACAGGGTTCCTCCAGGGACTTCGGTCCATCACCCGCCAGCACGGGGCGCTGCTGATCTTCGACGAGGTGGTCACCGGCTTCCGGGTCGGCCTGGGTGGTGCTCAGCAGTACTTCGATATCCAGCCGGATCTTACCTGCCTCGGAAAGATCCTGGGAGGGGGGCTACCGCTCGGCGCCTACGGGGGGCGGCGTGACGTGATGTCGGTCATCGCCCCGTTGGGGCCGGCCTATCAGGCCGGAACGCTATCTGGCAATCCTCTAGCCACGGCGGCGGGGCTGGCCACACTGCGGCTGCTGGCAGCCACGGACCCATACGCCGAGCTCGATCGGCGGGCAAGCAAGCTCGCCGCGGGGCTGGCATCCGCCGCCAAGGCAGCAGGCGTGCCCTATTCCATCGGCCGCGTCGGATCGATGCTGACGGGATTCTGCACGGCTACGCCAGTTGTCGACTACCTGACGGCCAAGACCGCGGACACGGCGGCGTATGCGCGCTTCTTCCGCGCCATGCTCGCCCGTGGTGTCTACCTCGCGCCATCCCAATTCGAGGCCGCGTTCATCTCAACAGCGCACGGCGACGACGAGATCGAGCAAACGATTCGCGCCGCGCAGGAGGCGTTCGCCGCTGCTACCTAGTTAGCGGCGAGCGCGGTTACTGGCCGGACAGGACGCCGCGGCGTCCTGTCCAGCATCTCTCACCCGCGACAGCCCGCGGAGTCCGCCGCCGCGCCGCGAAGCGTCTACGGCTTCCTCACTTCGCAACGTGCATCGGCATGATCACGTGGAAGTAGCTGTTGTCGCCGTCCGCTGGGCGGATCAGGCCGGGGCTGGCGGGACCGGTGATCTCCAGGAACGCCTGCTGCGCGTCGAGCGACTCCAGCGCGTCGCGCAAATAGCGGCCGTTGAAGGCTACTTGCTGGGCCTCGCCCTCCACGCTGGCATCTACCTCGCCAGTGTTATCGCCGATCTCCGCTGACGTTGCCGTCACCACGATGCTGCCCAGCGCCATGTCGTCCTGACGCTCCGGTGGGGTGAGCTCCAGCCGCACGATCATCGAGTTGTCCCGGGCGAACACCTGGGCAGCCCGCGTGGCCCGCAGAAGATCGCCCGTCTGCACGGTGACGCGGGTCTTGCTCTCCTTAGGGATGATCCGGTTGAAGTCCGGGAACTGGCCATCGATCAACCGGGAGACAAGCTCCGCGGACTTGTACTGGAACAGCACCTGATTCCGGTCCGGCGTCGCCGCGACGCGCACTTCCTCACTCTCATCATCTGGCAGCCCGCGGGCCAGCTCGTTGAGCGCGCGGGCGGGGACGATCATCGTCAGGTCCGGAGCGCCGCTAGCGCTGACGTCGAGCCGCCGCACCGCCAGCCGAAACCCGTCCGCCGCCGCCAGCGTGAGACGGCCTTCAGCGATCGTGACCAGGACGCCGGCCAGCACGGGACGACTGTCATCCGGGGCAGCGGCAAACGCGACATTCTGGATAGCCTGCTTCAAGGCCGCCGCTGGGAGAGCGAAGCTCTCGCCGCCTCCCACCGTGGGTATAGGCGGGAACTCGTCAGCGTCGATCCCGCTGATGTTCGCCTCGAACCGCCCGCAGGCAAGGTGGACCTTCGTGCCCTTCATCTCAAGGTGCAGCGGTTCGCCCGCCGTGAGGAGGCCCACATACTCGCTCAGCAGCCGCGCGGGCAGGGTCACCGCGCCGTCCGCCTCCACCTTCGCGCCCACCCAGGCACTGATGGTGAGCTCCAGGTTGGTCGCGGCGAGCTTGAGCCGACCTTCATCCGTCTGGAGCAGCACGTTGGAGAGCACTGGCAGCGTGCCGCGCGTCGCCACCACGCGACCTACCGTGGCCAGCCCCTCCGCTAGCTTCTCGGGCAGACAGGTCAGTCGCATCGCGCGCAGCTCCTCAGGGCAGGCTGTATCACACTCGGATCCATCGCCCCCGGTTCGGGTGGCGGTGCCATGATAACGATCGCGTCACAGGAGTATGCCGCACAGTCTGGCCGCTTTGGGTGATTCTGCGCAGGCCTCCCCCAGGCCCCTGCGCGACCACGGGCGCACCGCTTCGTTTGTTTTGTTGCGTGGCCGTGACGACGTTGAGACCCGCCCGTATCGTGTTCCAACAGTTGGCATGCTACGGCGCCTTCTGTCATGATCGGTAGCACGCATCGCTGAGAGTCCTCGGCCCGGCGCCTGGATGGGGAAGTCTGCCAGGCGCCCACACGGGAGCCCTACATGTCACATACCCCTCTCCGCCTCGGCCTGCGACTCGCCACACTGGCGGCGCTCGCGGCCTTCGTCATTGGCGGACACGCCAACCTGATGCCCACCAGTTTCGCGCCCGGCGCTGTCTCCGTTGTGTACGCCACCGTCGCCCAGGGTAAGGACAGCAGCGACGATGAGCGCCGCAAGAACCGGGGCAACGACGAAGACGAAGATCACAACATCGAGGGCCAGGTGTTGGCGATCAACAACGACATCGACCCGCCAGAGCTGACAATGGCCAACGTGGACGGCAACCTGATCATTCGGGTGCTGAAGACGGACGAGATCAAGAAGAACGGCATCAAGCCAGGCGACGCGATCAAGGCCAGCGGCGAGAAGATCCACGAGCTCCTCTTCGAGGCCACGGAGCTGGAGATCACCAAGAAGTGCTGCAAGAGCGAGAGCAGTGGCAGCAACAACAAGAAGAAAAAGAAGAACGACAACGAGGACGAATAAGCCGCGTCTGAGCGGCGGGGGGCGAAATCACGGCTGACGGCGGATCGCCGCCGGCCACGGGAGCTCGGCTCGAATGGGCCGAGCTCCCGCTGCATCTGCGGCAGAACATCGAATCTCGACTGGGCGCTCCCGTGGCCACCGCCCAGACCCAGCCGGGCGGATTCTCCCCAGGCGTCGCCGCCCGCCTCCAGACCACGGCGGGTCAACGCGCGTTTCTCAAGGCCGTCAGCCCGCTGCCAAACGCGCTGGCCCCCAGCTTCCATCGGCGCGAGGCACGCGTGGCCCGACTATTGCCGGCGAGTGCGCCGGCGCCACGGGTGCTCCAGCTCATTGAGGACGATCTAGAGGGTTGGGTGGCGTTGCTCATCGAGGATGTCGAGGGCGTGCAGCCGGCCGTGCCGTGGGACCCCGGCCAGCTCGCCAGAGTGATCGCCGCGATGAACGACCTCGCGGCAGCCCTCACACCCTCGCCCATCTCGGCGGAGGAGGTGGGTACCGCGGCAGAGTTCCTCGCTCGGAACGGAACAGGCTGGCAACGGCTGCTTGACGAGAGCTCAACGGCTCTGGATCAATGGTCGCGGCGCAACCTGCCCAGGCTGGCCGCGTTGGCCGCGGAGGCCCCCCAGCGGGTTACGGGGGACAGCCTGCTTCACTTCGACATCCGGGCGGACAACGTGCTCCTCACGCCGGAGCAGGTCTACTTTGTGGACTGGCCGCACGCGCGTGTCGGGCCGGCCTGGTTTGACTTTGTCATCACGGCACCCAGCGTGGCGATGCAGGGCGGCCTGGAGCCGGAGGAGTTTCTGGGGCGCAGCGCCGCGGCGGCCGGCGCCGATGAACGTGCAGTAGACGCGGCCATCGCCGGCGTCGCGGCATTCTTCACCTGGCACGCGCTCCAGCCAGACCCGCCGGGACTGCCCACGCTGAGGTCATTCCAGGCCGCGCAGGCGGACGTGGCGCGTCGGTGGCTGGCAGATCGTCTGGACTGGCGCTAGGTCCGGCCGACTAGACCTTCCCGGTGGTCCCCCGTCGCTCGTCCTCGACGAGGTCGCGGAGGATTGGCAGTACGTCCCGGGCCACCCTGCTGCACTCCTCCACATGGGGGTACCCGCTGAGCACGAACTCGTCCATCCCCAGCCGCCAGTAGCCCAGAAGCTCGCGGGCCACCTGGTTCGGATCGCCCACGATGGCCGTTCCACAGTTGACCCGAACGGTGGAGATGCCGTTCCACAGGTGACGGCCCATCCGGTGCTCGGTGTAGGCCTGGGCCTGCGCGCGCTGCCCAACCATAGGCGTGCCGGCGAACACGGCCTGGCGCTGGCTCTGAACCAGCACCTCCGCCCGCGAGAGCAGGTCATCGGCGGCGTGCCAGGCCTCGTCCTCAGTGTCTCGGACGATCAGGTGAGTCCGCAGCCCGAAGGCCGGCCGTCGACCAGCCGCCCGAAACTGGTCACGGGCCCGATCCAGCAGCCGCTCGGTCGCCTCCAGCGGCTGGATCCAGGCCAACAGCAGATCGGACTGGACACCGGCCAGGCGGAGCGCGCTGTCTGACGCGCCGCCCAGGTAGAAGCGTGGGCCCGTGCCAACGGGTGATGGAGAGATCCGGGCGCCGTTGAGACGCACGTGCTTGCCCTCGAACGTGACCGGCTCGGTGGTGGACCAGAGCAGGCGGCACGCGGCAATGAACTCCTCCGCCCGGGCATAGCGAAACTCGTGGTCGCTGGTCTCGCCCAGCCGCTCGAAGTCACCGGCGATGCCGCCGGGCACCACGTTGATGTCCACCCGGCCACCACTGATCTGGTCCAGCGTGGCCACCATCTGGGCGTAGAGACCGGGGCTGATGAATCCAGGCCGCGCCGCGATCAGGAAGCGGATCTTGCGGGTGACCGCGGCCAGCGCGGTGGCGGTGGTCCAGGTCTCGGCAAGCGGCGCGCCCTCGTCGAACAGGCCGTTCACGAACCTGGTCGGGGTGAGCAGCGAATAGTAGCCGTGGTCCTCGGCGGTCTGAGCGACCTGCCGGAGGTACTCAAATGTGGGCGGCCGCTCAGCGCGGAGCGTACCGATATGCTCGCCGTCCCCATCGATCGGAACGAACCAGTCGAAGCGCGGCTCGGGCCGTGGTCGGATCATGGCGCCCTCTCCAGGAACAGGCCATCGCGTCTCGTCACGAGACCATCGCTGGTAGCATAGCACGGCATTCCGGTGGGTTCTTGGAGAGCAACATGCCGCGCTACATCGGCGCATCCGTTCGCCGACTCGACGATGGACGCCTGGTCTCGGGTCGAGGTCGCTACGTCGACGACCTGCGGTTTCCAGGCCTGGCGCACGCGGCGTTCGTTCGGAGCGATCGCGCCCACGCGGAGATCGTGGCCGTGGACCTGGCCAGTAGCCGCGCCACCCCCGGTACGATGGCCGCCTTCACCGCGACCGACCTACCGGGATTGGCAGATGTCCCGGCCGTGCCGTTCCTGCCAGGCGTAGAGATGCCCCCAATGCCGGCCCTGGCACGGGACCGAGTGCGCTTCGTCGGGGAGCCGCTGGCCGTCATCGTGGCGGAGGACCGCTACGCGGCGGAGGACGCCGCACGAGCGGCGCAGGTCTCGTACCGCGACCTGCCCATACTCAGCTCCGTTGACGCGGCGCTGGCAAGCGGCGCCCCAAAGCTGCACGAGTCCCTGCCGGACAACGCGGGCTACCGCCTGACGCGGCGCGGAGGCGATTCAGACGCCGCGTTCGCACAGGCAGCGCGGGTGGTGAAGGCGCGGGTGAAGCACAGCCGAATCGCCGCCGTGCCTATGGAGACGCGAGGGATCGTGGCGGTACCCAGTGGCGCCGATGAGCTCACCATCTACGCCTCCCACCAGGGGCCGCACGAGCTCCGGGCAACGCTGGCCGCGCTCCTGGGCTGGTCGGAGCATCGCATCCGGGTAGTGATCCCGGACGTGGGTGGCGGCTTCGGCGTGAAGGCGTCCACGCACCGCGAAGATCTGGTGGTGGCAAGGCTGGCGATCGAGCTCGGACGCCCCGTCAAGTGGTCGTCTACGCGGCTAGAGGACTTCCTGCTGACCAATCATGCCCGCGACCAGGACGACCGCATCGAAGCCGCGTTCGACGCGGACGGTCGGTGCCTGGGAATCAAGACGGAGACGATCAGCAACCTCGGCGCGTACGTGCTGGGCCGCGGGTCACGTCCCCCCCTGCGGGTGCCCGGGTTCGCAACCGGAGCGTACGCGATTCCCGCGCAGCACTCGGAGGTCACAACGGCCTACACCAACACCGGCAGCAACGGTCCCTACCGCGGCGCCGGACGTCCGGAGGCAGCGTTCCTCATCGAGCGCCTCATGGGCACCGCGGCGCGCGAGCTTCGGATAGATCCGGCGGAGCTGCGCCGGCGGAACTACATCAAGCCAGATCAGTTCCCGTACACCACGCCCACCGGCAGCGGCTACGACAGCGGCGAGTACGAGCGGCTGCTGGACAAGGGATTGGCCACGGCTGGCTATCGGGAGTGGCTGGCGGAGCGGGATCGTCGGCGGGCGGCCGGCGAGATCGTGGGGGTGGGCCTGGTCACGTTCATCGAGAACACGGCAGCCGGCTGGGAGTCCGGGACCGTGCGGGTGGAGCCTGACGGCTCGGTCACGGCGCTCACGGGCTCCGTCCAGATGGGCCAGGGCGTGACCACGGTCCACGCGCAGATCGTGGCAGACCGTCTGGGCGTCCCATACGAGCGGGTGCGGGTCATCATGGGCGACACGGCAGTCGTCCCCACCGGCGTGGGCAGCTTCGGCAGCCGCAGCACGGCCGTCGGCGGCTCCGCGCTGGCCCTGGCGGCGGACCGCGTGATCGAGCGGGCGCGCGAGATCGCGGCGCGGCAGCTCGAGGTGCCCGAGGAGGACCTGGAGTACGTGGATGGCGCGGCGCGCGTGAAGGGCGCGCCGGAACGCGCGATGGACCTCACGGCGGTCGCGCGGTTGGCGTATCCAGCGCTGGGAGCACCCGTGCCGTTCGAGCCTGGGCTCGTGGCAAGCGCCAGCTTTGGCGCCGAGGGTGAATCCATCGCCGCGGGCGCGTACCTGGCGTTCGTCTCGATCGATCCAGAGACGGGGCGGGTCCGCGTGGAGCGCCTCGTGTGCGTGGACGATTCGGGCGTGGTGGTGAACCCCATGCTCGCCGCCGGCCAGGTCACCGGCGCCGTGGCGCAGGGCATCGGCGAGGCGCTGCTGGAGCGGGTGGTCTACGACGAGGGCGGACAGCTCGTGACGTCGTCGCTGTTGGACTACGCCATCCCAAACGCGGCGTCCGTGCCCAACCCCACGCTGGCACACACCACCACACCCAGCACCCGCAACCCGCTAGGCATCAAGGGCGGCGGAGAGGCCGGCATGCTGGGCACACCGCCCGCGATCGCGGACGCCGTGGCGGACGCGCTCAGCCCGTTCGGCGCCCCGGAGCTGCACCCGCCCTTCACCGACGAGAAGGTGTGGCGGGCCATCCACGGGCGCTAGCGGCCGCGCGGCTGGAATCGAGCGTCCAGCGCGAACGGCCACGCCAAGTCGCACCGCCCAGGCGCGTATGATAGGAGGCGCTTGCCGGCCGAGGCCCGGCGCGGGTCTGGTTGCTTCCGCCCAGACCCAGGTAATTCTGAGCGCGGCGCATCGCCGCGCGGTGCACTGATCGTCCGCCAGCACAACGCAGAAGGGACAGACGCGTGAAGGGTGTAGATGCCGTTGCCAAGATCCTCCAGCTCGAGGGGGTCGAGTACCTGTTCTCCTATCCGATGCACCCGCTCATCGAGGCGGCGTCCAAGCTGGGCATTCGGCCCATCATCGCCCGCAGCGAGAAGACGCTCATCAACATCGCCGATGGTTACACCCGCGCGCTGAACGGCACCAAGCCCACCGTGGTGGTGGTGCAGGGCGGACCCGGCATCGAGAACGCCTTCGGTGGACTCGCCCAGGCGGCCTCGGATGGCGTGCCCATGGTCGTGATCCCCGGTGGTGGCGCGGCCAGACGATCAGGCAAGGGCGAGTTCGATCCGCTCCCCACGTACAGCCACATCATGAAGTGGACCGGCCGGATGAACCTGCCGGAGCGGATCCCGGAGCTCATGACCTACGCCTTCTCACAGCTCCGAAACGGCAGGCTGGGGCCGGTCCTGCTGGAGCTGCCAGTGGACACGGCAAACGCCGAGGCGGGCGACCCAACCGGCGTCTACGTGCCGCCCAAGGCGTATCGATCGGCGGGCAGCGCGTCAGACGTAGCGGAGGCCGCGCGCCTCCTGATGGCCGCCAAACGCCCGGTGATCCACGCCGGGCACGGCGTGCTGTGGGCCCAGGCCTGGGACGAGCTGCGCGAGCTAGCGGAGCTGCTCCAGATCCCCGTCATGGTGACCATGGCCGGCAAGAGCGCCTTCCCTGAGGACCATCCGCTGTCGCTCGGAGCCGGCGGACGCACCAGCACAAAGACCGCGGCGCAGTTCCTGGTGGACTCAGACCTGATCTTTGGCGTGGGCTGCAGCTTCACGGAGGGTGCGTTCTCCACGCCGATCCCGCCCGGCAAGAAGGCGGTCCAGGTAGTCTCCGACAACCGCGACATCAACAAGGACTACATCGTCACCCACGCCGTGATCGGCGACGCCAAGCTCGTGCTCCGCCAGATCATCGATGAGCTGAAGAAGGCCGGAGCAAAGGCGCCAGCCGACGTGGCCGACCGCGTGCGTGCCGCCAAGAACGAGTTCCTGGACGAGTGGCTCCCCCGGCTGACGGCCGATGGCACCCCCATCAGCCCCTACCGCGTGATCTGGGACTTGCTCCACTCGGTGGACCTCAGCAACACCATCGTCACCCACGATTCGGGCAATCCTCGCGACCAGACGCTGCCGTTCTTCGCCGTGACCACCCCGCGCAGCTACCTGGGCTGGGGCAAGTCCACCCAGCTCGGCACCGGGTACGGCGTGGCCATGGGCGCCAAACTGGCATACCCCGAGAAGCTGTGCATCAACATCATGGGCGATCTCGCCTTCGGCACCGCCGGCATGGAGATCGAGACGGCCTTCCGCTCGCGACTGCCGATCATGACCGTGCTGGTCAACAACTCACGGCTGGGCGGCTACGACCACTACATGCCGGTCGCGAGCGAGCGATTCGACTCGAACAAGCTGACCGGCGACTACACGGCGGTAGCCAAGGGACTGGGCGCCTACGCCGAGAAGGTGGAGAAGCCGGAGGACGTGAAGGCGGCCATCCAGCGCGGCATCCAGGCCACCCGCGAGGGGCGGCCGGTCCTCCTGGAGTTCATCACCCGCGAGGAGCCGGTCTTCCCGGTCGCCGCGGCGATGATCAACGACCTTTCCGCGCGCGGGTAGCAAGCGGACCCGTCCGCCCCGCGCGGCAATCAGCGCATGGGGCGGACGGGTCTAGATCGCGAGCTGCCTGGTCCGGATTGGCTTCCGTCGCGCCGAAGATCGGCTCGAGCTCTAGCGTGACGCCCGGAAGCGCGGGGGCAAGGTCGATCACGCCGCGTCGCGGGATCTCTTCCGTCTCGCCATCGGCGCGGAACAATCGGACGGTCCGCGTCCGCGGCTGAACGAGTACCGCCAATCGGACGTTGCGCGCCACCAGCCATCGGCAATGGTCAGCCTGCGCTCGCGTAGACTGGCCGGGTGAGCTGATCTCCACCACCAGATCAGGCGGAGTATTGAAGATGCTGGGAAGGCGCCCATCAGCATCTCGCGGCACGCGATCCCAGCGGTAGACCATCAGATCTGGAACCAGTACGCGGCCATCAAGCACCAGCCGCGTCTCAGGAAAGGTCCGTCCAAGACGCGCGCCACGAATCCTCGACTCGATGGGCCAGAACCACTCGCCCTGAAGCCCCCCATGCTCACCGGTGGGTGATATCTTCCGGCTCACCACCCCCTCAATCAGCTCGAACGCCGGCTTTTCATCGGGGAGCGCAAGCACTTCCTCGACGGTCATGCGCCGGCCCACGAGAGGCGACGGGGCGGGCTCACCATCGATCGGGCGTGGGGGGCGACGCCGCGCAAGGACCATGAATCGCTCCAGCTATTCCATTGTACTGAGTACTGATCGTCTACCGACCGCGGCGTGCTATCGGGTCGGCTTTCGCGCCTCAGACGGGGGCACCAGCGTATCCGGGCCGATCACGCGGTGGACGACCGGCGAGGAGATGACCATGGACGTGGTGGTGTCGCCATGCTCCATCAGACGGTCGAGCAGCTTCTCCAGGTGGCGCATGCTGGGCGCGATGATCTTCATGATGTAGCAGTCCTCGCCCGTGATGCGGTGGCACTCCAGGATCTCTGAGCTGGCGGCTACCGTGCGCAGCGCTCCATCCGAGCCGCGGTCGCGCGGTGCCAGCCGCACCACCGCGGTGAGGCCAAACCCCAGCCGCTCATAGTCAACGTGGGCGTGGTAGCCCGTGATCACGCCGGCCGCCTCCAGACGCTTGACGCGCTCGGCAACCGCCGGCGCGGTGAGTCCCACACGGCGGCCAAGCTCGCGATGACTCATCCGCCCGTCCTGCTGCAGGAGCTGCAGGAGCTGCCAGCCCACTTCATCTACGCCAGGTTGCGATATGAAACTCAATCTCCCAATCCTCCCGCGAGTTTGTTAGCGATTCACACCTGAGAGCTGCAGAGGTAACGGTATTATCGCGATCCACGGTTCTAGAATCTTGACTATGGATGGGCTGCTGACCGCGGCGATCGTGCTCCTCACGCTGGTGGGACTTGACCTCCTGGCCCTGCGCTACGGCGTCTCGAGCCGCGACGGACGTCCCGAATCCTGGTGGTAGCCTGACACCCCAAACTCGGATGGAGGACTTGCGAGATGAGCCCGGACCAGCGCGCGCGGATGATCCAGCGGTACCGCGATGGCTACACCGAGGTCTGCCGCGCGATCGAGGGCTTCACCGATGCGCAGCTCGACGCCCGGCTAGACGGCGACGGCTGGAGCGCTCGCCAGGTGATCCACCACCTGGCTGATGGCGAGGCCACCTCCGCCATCCGGCTGCGTCGGCTCATCGCGGAGGAGCGCCCGCTAATCGTGGCGTACGACGAGGCCGAGTTCGCCCGGCGCCTGTACTACGACCGCCCGATCGCGTCATCGCTGGCGCTGTTCAAGGCGGCCCGAGAATCGACTGCGGAGATTCTGGAGCGGCTTACCGAAGAGCAGTGGGGTCGGGCGGGCACCCACTCGGAGAGCGGCGCCTACTCGGTACAGACCTGGCTGGAGCTCTACGTCGCCCACGCGCTCGAGCACGCGGTGCAGATCCGGCGCGCGGCCGGCACCGCCTGAACGATCGGCCGGCGGTCGCGAGCCGCTACCGGAGCATGTCGATCCTGGCCACACCGTAAGGCAGCAGCTCGAGCTCAGCCAGCCCGCCCCGCGCCTTCACGAGCCCGCCGCGCTCCGCCCGAAAACCCTCCGGCTCGCGCATCGCCCGCTCGGCATTGCGCTCGTCGAGCGATCTGACCGTCGCCGAGGCAGCGAGGCCGCTGACCTCCACGTGCTGGGGCGCGTTGGTGAGATTTCCCAGCAGCAGCCGCGTTCGGCCACCCCGTCGGACGGCCACGCCGTCAATCCGCAATGGGTCGCTGGTGCTCACCGGAACAACGGTGCCCCCACCAAACTCGCCAATATCCGCCAGCGCGTGGTAGATCGGGAACACCCCGCCCGCGATGGAGGGGAACAGCGCCTGGTCCGGCGACCCCTCGGCACGCTCCATCACGCCCCGCCAGCCTGTCGTCTCGAAGTACGTAGCGCTGTACACGCCCGACTCCGCAAGGTGCCTCAGACTGCCAACGGTCCAGGCCGCGCCAAACAGCGACATCTGTCGCGCGTCCACTGCGCGGGGAAGCTCGCCGGGGTCAGGCGCAGGCTCCGGTTTCGACGCGTCGGCGTTGAAGCGAGGCCTGAGCGTGATCGGCGAGATCACGATGGGACGCCCGCCAGCGAACCCACGGGTGCTCCGCACGGTCAGCCGTTGGCCCTCCAGCGTCTCCACCATCGAAGCATTGTCAAACTGGTGGACCTGGGGATTGATCGAATAGCACACCAGGTCCAGCGCATCCGTTGGCGGACGGTTGCGATTGAGCTGGGTGAAATAGCTCGTGGAGCCGCCGCCGAGCAAAACCCCTGACCCAAGCGCCGAGCGCGCCATCTCGTACAAACGCGCGGAGGCCTCACCCCGGCCAAACACCAACACGTGGGCAATCGGCGGCGCGTCCGTCGCCAGGCGCACGGCGAGCGCGGCAAGCTCCTTGCCGGCATCGTCGGACGCGAAGACCGCAAGCTCCAGCGGCGTCCCAAGCGCCCGAGCTTCCGCCTTCGCTCGCTCCCACACCCCACCCCAGCCAGGATCGTCCAGACGCAGGTCAACCCGTAAGTGGGATGGTCTGAGTGCCGAGAGTCGACGGAGCTCCAGATCGGTCAGCGCCTGCCCATGGCTGGCCGAGCCCAGGCCAATCCTGGGCAACGTGGTGCCACCTGGCTGGCCAAGGCCAACGATCAGCGCGCTGGGCGGCGCCACCGGACGGGGCTGAACCCGCCCGCGCGGGCGCAGCGTCACCACCTGCCGGACGCGGCTGCCCGCCTCCAGCCGAACCGGGAAGGGCAACCGGAGCGGTGTGGAGTAGGTCTTGAAACTGGCATCCGTCCAGTTGCGTTGGTCCTCCATCTCAAACACGTCGCCCTCGAAGTGGGCATCCAGCCACGTTCCGTGCTCGACCTCGTGCATGAACGCGCGCAAATCGTGCGTAGGCTGGTGCGGAGCGATCTCCACCGGGAGTCGGCCGTGCTCTACGGTGCCGTCATCTCGCAAGGCGGCGTAGGACGCTCCCGCCGCGGCCGCCGGGTGGAGGACGCAGATCCCCACCCGGTTGCGAAGAAACGTGGTACGCGCCTCCCCGTCCATGACGAACCGCACGGTGCCATCGCTCTCTCCCGTGATCTCGCCGCGCCAGCCAAAGTGGATCTCGCGGAGCCGATGCTCGGCCGCAAAGGAGACTCGAAAGGCATCCTCGTTCTGGTCGATGACCAGATCGCTCAACCGCGTTGGCGCCGTGTTCCAGTTCTGGTCGCGCACCGCCACGTACAGGCGGCGCATCGCCTCCGTGCCGCCGTAGCGGATCCATCGGAGGTCACCGTGCTCGAAGACCATGGTGAGAGGCCCGGCCCGAAGCTGGCGCTGGACGGGCAGCGCCTCGGTGTGGCCGTAGCGCAGGACGTTCACGGGCAGATCGGGCATTCAGGGACTCCCAAGGGAAGCTGGCGTCTACCGGCTGTTGCGGTGGCTTCGTCTGCCGAATATTGACAGTAGGAGATCCACGGGAAGGGGGTCACACCATGTTCAGCAGGCTCATCATCGCCATCATTTCGGCGATCCTCACACTGCCGCTACCGCTGCCCTACTTCCGCTAGGCAGCAAGCTCCAACATTCGCTTGAAGACGGCCTCGGGCAACGGGCCGCCCTCAACCGCCTGGACGGCGCTCTCGAACTGATCTACCGTGGCCATACCGATCAGCGCACTGGACACCCGCTGCTCGGTGATGGCAAAGCGAATCGCCAGCTCCGCCAGCGAAATGCCCAGCTCCGCCGCGATAGGACGGAGCTTCGCGGTGCGCGCCAGGTCTGAGCCGTAGTCGCCGCCCGCGGTGAGCGAGCCGCCCACCGGCCCGGCGAGCGCGCCGCGCTCATCGGGCGCCACACCCGCCAGCGCACCCGCGGCAAGGATGCGGATGGCAATGATGCCCATGCCCCTGGCCACCGCTCGGTCCATCATCTGGCCCAGGTTCTGCGCGCCGAAGCTGGCGGGCACCGGGTGAGCGGCAGAAGGGTTCAGCGCGTTGAAATACGTGTGCATCACGTCGAACGCGCCAGAGTCCACCACTTTGATCACCCCAGCCGTGTCGCCGAGACCGGTGAAGCCAAGGTTCCGGATCAGGCCGGCCGCCTTGAGGTCGTTGAAGCCCTCCAGCACCGGTCCCAGCACCTGATCGGCGGACAGCACGCCATCGTCCGCTGAGCCACTCTCGCTGATCTGGTTGTGCAGGTACAGGACGTCCACGCTCGGCAGGCCCAGTCGGTCCAGGCCAGCCTGCACCTTGGCGCGGATGACCGCGCGCGCGTTTGGCAATTCGCTCTGACTCACCCGAATCTTGGTGCCCACGGTGATCCGCGGATTGAGCTCGCGGAGTACCTCCCCAAGATTGGTCTCAGACATCCCGTCGCCGTAGGCGTGGGCGGTATCAAAGTAGGTGACGCCCGCCTCTATCGCTCGGGCAATCGCCCGCACACGGTCGGCTCTGGCGCCCCGCACCATCAACCCACCAACGCTACCGCAGCCGAACGAAAGCTCGGCGATCTGCAGCCCGGTCCGTCCAAACTGTCGCTGCCGCATCCGTACCCTCCCCAGGTTTCCTGGTGCAATCAACCGTGGCTGGGATCAATCGCGGCAGTATCCGCGTCTTGATAGAGTCAGCGCAACAGCCTGGAGGTAGCCATGCGTCACTCGCGAACCGTTGTTGCGCTGCTCGGCAGCGCCGCGATGCTGATGGGGCAGACGCTGGCCTCCACCGCCCAGACTGATGACCTTGCGCCACACGTGCCCGCCGGCGCGAATATCGTCCGCTCCCTCAGGGCTGACGTGGACGGTGACGGCATTGACGACGCGGTGGCCGTGTATCAGCTCCGGAGCACCTCACCCACCACCACGCTGGGCCTGGTCATCCTGGGCTCGCGCAACGGCGGCACAACCCCAACGTATCCCCTGGGCTCCCCAAGCGAGGAGATCCGTCTACCCACCCGCTCGGCCGCGAATCGCATCGCGCTAGACGTGCGAGATCTCGATGCAGACGGAGTGCCCGTGGTCTCGCTGTCGCTGGGTGAGACCTGGAATGACGGCTCCAATCACGAGACGCTGGCCCTGTTCAGGTGGGACGGCCACGGCTTCCCGGAAGTGCTCCGCCTCAGGGGCGACCGGGCCCGGTTGCCAGAGCCAGACGCTCACCCAGGAAACGGGCCGCGGGTAACGGAGACCAGCACGCTGTGGAACGTTCGTGGGGCGCGCGTTCGCACAGACGAGTCCTACAGATGGTGGCGTGACGGATTCCGACTCAGCGAACGCGCGATAGCGCTGGTCGAGCCCACGGCTGTGCCAGACCGTCCAGAGGCGGCCGTGCTCGCCTTCTACCAGGCCATCGATCGGGGCGACGTGCGCGCCGCCCACAGCATGCTTGGCGCCGACTTCCGCGCGCGTCAACCGCTAGAGTCGTTCAGCGCCGGATTCCGCACCACCCGCCGCGTGGCGGTTGAGGAAGTCCGGGCGCTGACCCACCAGATAGATTTCCGCGACGACCCGGAGCCGGGTCAAGAGATATACGTGCGGATCGCGGCCACGGACGACGGCCCGGACGGACTGCAAACACGCACCTTCGCGGGTGTGTGGACGGTCGGTCGGCGCGGCGAAGGCTGGCAGCTCGAGCGGGCGCGGATCCAGCAAACCCTGGACTTGAGCGAGATCTCCTCGGCATTGCCGCCGGGCTGGCGGATTCAGCAGACGGCCGTCGGCAATCTGCGCGGACGCGATCGCGACGACGTGGTGGTGCTCGCCAACCCCAGCGGATCGTTCGGCGGCGCACACCCGTTCGTGATCATGGACGACGGCGCGGGAACCTGGGCCGTCAGGGTAGCGGATGCCATCGGCGAGGACGCCGAGCTTGGCGGCATGGGCGGCTCGGTCCTCATCGAGGATGTGACCGGTGACGGTCGGGCGGAGATCGTGTACAGCTCCGGCATCGGGGCGCACGGCGCACAGCTCTGGATCGTGAAGTCCAGCGGACGGGGACTGACGCCGCTCTTCGTGGGTTTCAGCAGCAACGCGGCCATCGGGCTGCGCGATCTGGATGGGGACGGAGTGCCGGAGGTGATCGAGTTCCAGTCCGGCTATTGCGGCTCGTACGCCGGGAGCCCTGGCCTGGGCTTCGTCTACCGTTGGCGTGACGAAGGCTACCGGCCGGCCACCGCGGACTTTCCAGACGGTCCCGTGAGCGTGTTCTTCCAGCACCCGGCCGCCACCGAGAGTTTTCGACTCTCCGATCGAGATCGCGCGTGCGTGGACCATATGGAGGCCACCGCTCACGCGTTTCGCGGGGAAGCGGCCGCCGCGGTGGCGGCATACCGGCGCTTCGCGTCCTTCGAGCCCGGCCCGGGCGATGGAGCCAGTCTACCGCTGCCCCTGTACGTGGGGACCCCAGAATTTGAGGCCGAGGCGCGCGACCTGATCGGTCGTGGTGAGCGGCTGGGCTGGGCAAGCAACCAGCAGGCGATGTTGTGGGATCTCTTGGGCAGCGCCATCGAGACCCGCGCGGCCGGAGCGGCCACCCAGGCCGAGTCCGCGACCAGGCAGGGTAAGGCGGATGCCGCGGCGCTGGCGCGCGGCGAGGCGGATGCCCTGACCCAACAGGCGCGCGCCGCGTACCAGCGAGCCCTGGCGTTAGACCCGGCTGACCCCGCCGCGGCGGCGGGTCTGCGGCGACTCACACGCTGAGGAGTACGATAGGGCAACCTGGATTCTCGATGAGGAGCCGCATGCCCACCAAACGCCCCAACATTCTCTGGTACTGCGCCGATCAAATGCGCGGAGACGCGATCGGCGCTCTCGGCAATCCTCACGTGCGCACGCCAAACATCGACCGCCTCGTGGCCATGGGAACGGCGTTCACCAGCGCCTACTGCCAGGCGCCCATCTGCACCCCAAGCCGCGCATCGTTCCTCACCGGGAAGTACCCCAGCTCCATCCCGCTGAACTGCAACGGAAACGCCACCTTTCCCGAGGGAGAGCGCCTCGTTACGCGCCGTCTGGCAGACGTGGGCTACGACTGCGGCCTGGTGGGCAAGCTGCACCTGGCCGGGGCGGCAAACGGCGCAGAGGTGCGCACCGACGACGGCTACCGCTACTTCAAATACTCCCACGCCCCCCGCAACAACTGGTCACGTGGCCACGACTACGTAGACTGGATCCGGGAGCAGGGGGTGGATCCAGACACGGTGCTCACCGTAAAGACCAACAAGTTCGGCGACCTCATGGAGCCGAGTGCGGACAAGGACAACGTGCCAACGCATCTCCACCAGACCACCTGGGCAACGGAGCGGGCGCTGGACTTCATCCAGCAGCCAAGAAGCGGGCCGTGGCTGCTGTCCGTAAACGTCTACGATCCCCACCCGCCGTTCAACCCGCCGTGGGAGTACTACAAACGGTACGACCCACAATCCCTGCCGGGGCCGTTATTTCGGGAGAGCGACCTGGCGCACCAGGGAAAGCTGGCCAACGCCGGGGTGGACTTCCAATCCGTCGCGCGGCGGCCGGAGGAGTTCCAGGCGAAGAAGCTGCAGGCCGCCTACTACGCGATGATCGAGATGGTGGACGAGCACTTCGGGAAGATCCTGGACCACCTGGAAGCAACTGGTGAGCTGGCAAACACCATCGTCATCTTCTCCACCGACCACGGCGAATCAGCCGGCGACCACGGGCTCACCCAGAAGGGGTGCCGATTCATGGAGGGCATGGTGCGCGTGCCGCTGGTGATGGCCTGGCCAGGTAGATTCAAGGCGGGCCTGAAAAGCGACGCGCTGGTGGAGCTGACGGACATCATGCCCACCTTGATGGAAGCCGCTGGCCTGCCAGTTCCCCAGGGTGTGCAGGGGCGCTCGCTGCTGCCCATGCTCTCTGGCGCCGCCGACCCGCGTACCCATCGCGACTTCGTGCGCACGGAGTGCTACGCCGCCTTCGACATGCCCAACCGCACGTTTGCCTCCATGTACCGCGACCGACGGTGGAAGCTCGTCGTGTACCACGGCCTTGGGGTAGGCGAGCTCTACGACCTGGAGACCGATCCTGGAGAATTCGACTGCCTGTGGGACAGCCCCGCGCACCAGACGGTGAAGGCTGAGCTGTTGCTGAAGAGCTACGACGCGACGGTGGCGGCGATGCCGTACGGACCGCCGTTGGTCATGCCGTACTAGTGGCGGTGGGGCGGCCACGCCGGCGGAGATCGCGGACGATCGTGGGGATCCCCACGCTCCCGCCGGCGGCGAGCAGCAGCAGCCACGGCACGGCCGGATAGCCGTATCGCGGGAGCGGCGCCACCAGGGCCGCCGCGGCCCCCAGGTATCCCAGCACCGCGAGCGCCAGGAACGTGGCCGGCCCTCGGGCCGGCGAGCGCCAGCCGGCCACGACTCCCGCAATGGCCAGGATCGGGAGAAGCGGCCCGAGCCAGCCAGGCTGGAACAGGTTGAACAGCCACAGGGCCTCGCCGAGCTGCCCCTCTTGGAGCGGGGTGGGTGGGCCGAGCAAGTGGCGGATCTCAATGTGGCCCTCCCACTCCTCGCGGTTGCGGGCGTCGCGACGGTACGCCCAGAGCGTACGGGCGTCCTCCGAAACACCGCTGGCGAGCCGCCAGAAGCTGCCCAGGCTGCCCGTCACGTAGTAGAGGGGCTGGCGGAGGATCGCCTCAACGGCGAGGTCGCGCATCAGCCGATTGGCCTGGGCCTCGCTGAGCCCGAGCTCACGCTGGATCCGCTCCCGCACCGGCGAGACGAACCCGCCGCGGCCCTGGCGCATCAGCGCCCGCGCCCGCTGACGCGCAGGGTCTGGATCGTCCGGATTCTCGAAGGCAAAGCCCCGATCGTGCCGCATCGCGCGGCCCACCAGCGTCTGGCCACCGTTCCCGTCCGCGCTGAAGTTGCCGTGGACCAGCGCGTTCCGCGCCATCCAGGGAATCAGCAGCACGGCAATCGCGAGCGCGGCAGGGGCGACGCGGACCACGAATCGGCGTAGGCTGCGCTCCCGGACGTAGAGCGCCACGGCGTACGCCACGGCCAGGACCAGCGCGACCGGTCGGGTGAGCGCGGCAACGCCGATGAGGAGGCCCGCCAGCGCGCCGCGGGGCCAGCCAGGACGCTCAATGGACCAGCAAGCCGCCAGAGCCACGAGCACGGAGAGGGGGACAAACAGCGCCTCCGCCATCACGAAGTGCTCAGAGACGATCAGCGGGCTGGCCACCGCGCAGGCTAGGCCGGCCAGCAGCCCCGCCAACCTCCCGTAGAGGCGCGTGCCCAGCAGCGCGACGCCCGCACAGCCCAGCGCGCCCAGCACGTGCTGCGCGAGCAGCAAAGCGGAGAGGTCCTCAGCCACGTTCGAGACCACAAACGCGACGAACAAGGGGTAGCCAGGCGTGCGCCGCAGATCCAGGTCAAACCCGATCTGGCGGGCAAGCTGGTAGCCGGGGAAGAAGTAGTTCTCGCTGTCGCCGATGATAAATGCCGGTGCCCGGAACACCAGGGCCAGGCGGGGAGCCAACGCGAGTGCAAAGACCAGCAGGCAGAGCACCCGGGGCGGGAGCAATCCGTGACGGAGCAGGCTCATGCCGGACGGTAGCATGGCGTGGAGGGCAGGGAGCTAGGAATCCTCGGCGCCGCCGCTCTCTTCGGGATGCCAGTGGGCCAGAAGCCTGCCGATCCGACCGTCTGACGCGTCCGCGACGAGCTCGCTGGCGAGCAGCAAAGCGTCCGCGTGGCTCGGGATCTGCTCCCCGTTGGACAGCCGCCTCCGAGCTCGATCCCAACGGACGAGCTCGTCCTCGCTCAAGCGAATGGTGAGCTTGCGATCCCGCGCGCCTGCCATGGTAGCCGTCACCGGCAGTGTACGCGGGGCCGCGCGCGAACTGCTAGCGGATTCGCCGCGCCCGCGAAGATTGTCGTGACTGGCCGGGGCAAGCGTCGTACAATGCCGGCGTGAGCTACCGGTATCTAAGTGTCAGCGACCGGCCCACGCTACGGCGGCCGGTGTTGCTGGTGGGGTTCACCGGGTGGGGGGACGCGGGAGCCGGAGCCAGCGGCGCTGTCAAGTATCTGCTGGGCGATCCATCACCCGCGGCGTGCGCGGTGCTGGATCCCGAGGCGTGCTTTGACTTCTCCGTTGAGCGGCCGATCACCAAGCGTGGACGGGATGGCCGCTGGCGGCTGACGTACCCGCGGATCCGCTTCCAGGCGGTCATCCGCGAGGACGCGGCGCACGACCTGCTGATCATGCGCGGCCCTGAGCCGCACAAGAACTGGCCCACGCTCGCGCGTGAGGCCGCCAGCTTCGCCGCTGAGCTCGGTGTTGAATTGGCGATCACCCTCGGCGCGTTCATCGGCGCCGTTTCGCACCGACGGACCCCGTTGATGCGGCGTACTCCAAATCGCGAGCTAGACCAGCGTCTGGCAGACCTAGGCCTCGACGACACCTCCTATTCAGGCCCAACGGCGTTCGTAACGGCCATGCTCCATGCACTGGACGACGCCGGAGTCCCCGCCGCCAGCATCTGGGCAGCCGGCCCGCCCTATCTGGGTAGTCCCAACCCCTCGCTCAGCCTGGCACTGCTCCGCGGAACCCAGGACGTGGTGGACGAGCCACTCGGCCTGGACCGGTTGGAGAAGATGTCCGAGGAGTTCGTGAAGAAGGTGGAGGAGGCGCTGCGGGAAAATCCGGAAGTAGCAGGCAAGCTGGGCAAGCTGGTGGACCTCACCGAACAGGCGGCGCCAGACGAGCCACCGGACCTCCCGTCAGGCGCGGACCTCGTGAACGACCTGGAGCAGTTCTTGAGGGAAAACCGGGGCGAGTAGCGGTCAGAGGCCAGAGAAGACTACAGAAAACGGGCGCGCCCGTTTTCTAGACCCTCAGCGCTTCCAGGAGCTCGTCTATTCGCATCAGCATGGCGTAGAGCGCGCTGGTGCCACGGGCTATCTGGGTGGCGGATGTCCACTCCGCGGGGGAGTGGCCGCGGCCGTCACGGCTGGGGACCAGCAAGAGCGCGGCGGGCGCAAGGCGCGACAGCATCTGAACGTCGTGGCCAGAGCCACCGGCCATCATCCGGTGAGTCAGGGCCAGATCGCCACACACCTCACGGGCGACCCTGCGCAGCCAGAGGGGCAGCACCGCGGGCGGTGCATCCGCGACCACCGCCACGTCCAGCGCCACCTGCCGACGCGCGCAGATCTCGCGGCAGGCGCCGATGATGCTCCGGGCCGTGTCGCGCTGCCGGTCGGCATCTACATCGCGGACGTCCACGGTGAAATCCACCCTACCTGGCACGGTCGCGGCGGTATTGGGCGAGACCTCGAGTTGGCCGACCGTGGCAGCGGCTGCCGCCGACTGGTGCTCGAGCGCGAAACGCTCCACGGCGAGCGTGATCTCCGCCGCTGCCGCGAGCGCGTCCCGCCGCTCCACCATCGTGGCGGCGCCAGCGTGGTTGGCCTGCCCCACCACGCTGATTCGCAGCCGCGTGTGGCCAGCCGTAGCGTCCACGATGCCGATCTGCGTGTCAGCACGCTCCAGCACCGGGCCCTGCTCCGCCTGAAGCTCCAGATACGCGGCAACCTGATCGCGACTCCAGCGCGCGTCCGAGAAACGCGCGGGGTCAAAACCCAGCGAGCGAGCGGCCTGCGCCAGCGTGACACCGGAACGATCCACGAGCGCCTCAACATCGCCTGCATCAAGCGCGCCCACCACGGCCGCGCTGCCAAGGCTCCCCGCTCCGAACCGCGCACCCTCCTGGCCGGCGAACGCGACGACCCGCAAGGGGTGTCGAGTCAGCATGCCCGCCTGGTCCAGCATCCGGGCAACCTCGACCGCCGCCACCACGCCGGCCGCGCCATCGAACGCGCCGCCGTGAGCGACGGTGTCCAGGTGCGAGCCAATGGTGATGTGCGGCAGGTCACCGGCTGATCCCCGGCGCTCGCCAATGGTGTTGCCAATGGCGTCCACACGCACGGAGAGGCCCGCCGCGCTGAGCCACTCGGCGAGCACCTTGTGCGCCGCGCGCTCCTGCTCCGTGAACGCAAGGCGGGTCACGCCGCCCGTGGGATCAGCGCCGATCGCGCCGAGGCAGAGGATGTCGCGAGCGATGCGGGCAGCATCCGGCCGGGGAGCACCGGGCTGTTCTCCCATCATCTCAACGGCGGGCGGTCCGGCGAACGCATCCTCCGCGGGAGCGGCCGACTGGATCGGAACAACCGGGCTGGTATCAGTCACGGCGCTACAACCCCAGTCCAGATTTGGTGAACAGCGACCGATAATGAAACCCCGCCGCGGCAACGTTTGCGGCAGCGCCCTCCTCGCGATCGATCACGCCGATGATCTCCACAACCTCCGCGCCAAACTCGCGTAGCGCTGTGGCGGATCGGATGGCCTCGCTGCCGGTGGTCAGGATATCTTCCAACACCACCACGCGCTCCCCCGGGTACAGCTCACCCTCAAAGCTGGCGGCGGTGCCGTACTCCTTGGCTTTCTTGCGGACGAACACCGTCGGCAGGCCCGTAACGAGCCCAACGGCCGTAGCGAGCGGAATGGCGCCAAGCTCCGGACCTGCCAGGCGGTCGACTCCCGCCGGGACCATGCTCGCGAGCTCCTGGGCCACGCGCTTGAGAATGGCCGGCCGCGTCGTGAGCATGTACTTGTCGAAGTAGTACGAGCTGATGGCGCCGGACCGAAGGACGAAACGGCCGCGGAGATAGGCGGCGGCGAGCACGTCGCGGCCAAGCTCAGCCATGCGGGCGTCAGCAGATGGATCAAGCGTGGGCATCTTCACGATATCTCCGAACTCACGGGCCGGCACGTGGCGCGCGGGGACGCGCCGTGGGAAGCCGGACACCGTTATACAAGGTGCGCGCTCCGCGGCACTGACAGGCCCGAGCGTCGGCGACGGAGGCCAATCGGTGATCCCTGACGTGGCGCCGGGGCGTTGGTATACTGGGGAGTGCCAGTGAGACAGGCCCACGTTGTGCGCGCGAGCTCTCGGCAAGCGCCTGGTAGAGTGGGGATGACCACGCCGCATCTAGCGTTCCGACCGCGGAGAGCCACGTGAGTGCGGCCGAACCCGACGAGCCGTCCAGCACCGCCGAGAGCGCGCCTCCGGTCCAGCGGCGGCGCGACGGCTCGAACGGCGCTGGCACGTCCGGCCCGACGCCAGGCATCCACGTGCGCGAGGTTCACCGCGGCCACAAGCCGGGCGAGCGGTACGTGCGGATTCACCGCCCGTTCCACGATCGGTTCCAGGGCGCCGGGCCGGACACGCTGGTCGCGCGCGAGGACGCCTACATTCCGCGCAGCCGGGCGGGCCGGCTCTGGCGAAGACTCCGCCGGATGGTCATCGGCCGACCACTGGCAACCGCGGAGCTGGCCCACGAGCGCCTGTCCAAAACGAAGGCGTTGGCGGTGTTCGCGTCAGACGCGCTCTCCTCATCCGCGTACGCCACCGAGGAGATCCTACGCATCCTGGTCCTGGGCGGGCTGGCCGCCCTCAGCCTGACCCTGCCGATCGCGCTGGCCATCGCCACGCTGTTGGCGATCGTCGCGATCTCTTACCGCCAGACCATCAAAGCGTATCCAGCCGGCGGCGGATCGTACATCGTCTCCAAGGACAACCTGGGCACGTGGCCCGCCCTGGTGGCTGCCGCGTCGCTGCTCACGAGCTACATCCTGACAGTCGCCGTGAGTATCGCGGCGGGCGTATACGCCCTCAACTCAGCGGTGCCCGCGCTCCACGACTACCGGGTGGTGACGGCCTCGCTGCTCATCGGCTGCATGACCTTGATCAACCTGCGCGGCGTGAAGGAGTCCGGCACGATCTTCGCGCTGCCCACGTACATCTTCATCGTCATCGCGATGGCCATGATCGGATACGGCGTTCTTGCGCTCAACGTGGGCTGGATCGCGGCGGATACCGCACTTGCCGCCGCGCGGATAGAAGCCTGGCAGGCCAGTGGAGCCATGGAAGGGTTCGGCGTCCTGCTGGTGCTGCGGGCGTTCGCACAGGGCTGCGCCGCGCTGACAGGCACGGAAGCGATCTCTGACGGCGTCCCGGCATTCAAGCCCGTGGAGTGGCGCAATGCGCGTGCCACCCTCACGTTGATGGCAGTGATTCTGGGGATTCTGTTCCTCGGTGTTTCGTACCTCGCATACCAGCTAGGCGCGGTGCCGGACATTGAAGCGCAGGAATCCGTCCTGTCGCTCATCTCGCGCGCCGTCTTCGGCAACGGCCCGCTGTACTACGCCATGCAGTTCGCCACCATGCTCATCCTCGTGCTCGCGGCAAACACGGCCTTCGCGGACTTCCCACGCCTCTCCTGGTTCCTCGCACGGGACCACTTCATGCCCCACCAGTACAGCTTCCGCGGGGAGCGGTTGGCATTCTCCACCGGCATCACCACGCTTGGCGTCGTCTCAGCACTGCTGATCATCGCTTTCGACGCTGATACCCACGCGCTGATCCCGCTCTACGCGATCGGCGTGTTCGTGGCCTTCACCTGCTCGCAGTCCGGCATGGTGGCGCGCTGGTGGCGCAGGCGCGAGTCCGGCTGGCAACTGGGGCTGCCCGTGAACTTGCTGGGCGCCGCGACCACGGGGCTCGTGGCGATCATCCAGGCAGTGGCACAGTTCACGCACGGCGCCTGGCTGGTGATCGTACTGATCCCGCTGCAGGTAATGATCTTGCGGCGCATCAACGGGCACTACGTGCGGGTGGCAGACCAGCTCGCGTTCGAGCCGTCCGCGGAGCCGCTGGAGAAACTGCCGGACCCAATCCTGGTCGTGCCGGTGCCCGGCCTCAACCGCTCCGTGGCGCGGACCATCAGCTACGCGCGCGCCCTCTCGCCAAACGTGACGGCCATCCACATCACGGACGACCTGGAGGAAGCGGAGCTCATCCGCCGGCGCTGGAGGCAATGGAGCACCGAGGTGCCTCTGGTAGTCCTGGAGTCTAAGTACCGGACCTTGACGGGACCGCTGCTCCACTACATCGACGCCGTGAGCCGCAAGGACCCGGCCGCCCCCATTACCGTAGTACTGGCCGAATACGTCCCGCGCCACTGGTGGGAGTGGCCTCTCCATAACCAGACTGCGCTGAGATTGAAGACCGCGCTGTTCTTCCGCCCAAACACCGCCGTAATCGACGTTCCGTATCACCTCACCCGCTGACCATCTTCCTTCGGCGGCGCCACGAACGGATTGAGACAATTCTCTAACCGAACGCTCACACGGATAACACACCAGACGGCCCCAGCCGGCGTATGATGGAAGTGGAGACGCAACGGCGCGCCGACTCGGCTTTCGGCGAGGTGCAGCCACGGCTCAAGAAGAGAACCCAGCAAGTCCGACCCGGACGGCGTCCGATGCAGCGGACAACGGCAACGGGTCTCCGTACGACTCTGGACTACGGGTCAAGCAAGTCCGTCAGGGCCGTCTGCCGGGCGAGCGCTACGTCCGCATCCACCGCCCGTTCCACGACGCGTTCGAGGAGGCCGGACCGGACACATTGATCGCGCGCGAGCAGACGTACGTGCCGCGTGACCCCCTCGGGCGGATCTGGCACAAGGTCCACCGTGTCGTCGTAGGCCGGCCCATCGCCTCCGCCGAAGCCCACCACGAACGGCTCTCGAAAACTAAGGCGCTGGCCGTCTTCTCATCGGACGCACTCTCGTCATCCGCGTACGCCACCGAAGAGATCCTGCGGATTCTGGTGCTCGCCGGAGCCAGCGCGCTGGCTCTCACGTTGCCGGTGGCTGCCGCGATTGCCGTGCTGCTGGCCATCGTGGGCATCTCCTACCGCCAGACCATCAAAGCCTACCCCGCGGGCGGCGGCTCCTACATCGTCACGAAGGACAATCTGGGCGTCTGGCCCGCGCTGGTCGCGGCGGCTGCCCTGCTGGTGGACTACATCCTGACCGTGGCGGTGAGCGTATCCGCTGGCATCCTCGCGCTGATCTCGGCGGTCCCGGCTCTTTTCGAATACAAGGCGTTGCTGGCGGCCGGCTTCGTTGCGCTGATGACGCTGATCAACCTGCGCGGCGTGCGCGAGTCTGGCAGCATTTTCGCGCTGCCGACCTACCTGTTCATCGGAATGACCCTGGCGATGGTAGCGAGCGGCGTGGCACAGATCTCCCTGGGCACGCTGGTCCAGAACGAGGCCGCCCACGACGCCGCGCTCCGAGAGTGGGCAGCCCACGGCAGCGAGACGCTCACGGTGTTCCTGATCCTGCGGGCGTTCGCCTCCGGCTGCGCCGCGCTGACGGGCACGGAGGCCATCTCTGACGGCGTGCCGGCCTTCAAGGTGCCCGAGTGGCGCAACGCGCGGGTGACGCTGACCTGGATGGTGGTCATCCTGGGCGCGCTGTTCCTGGGCATCAGCTATCTCGCCATGCATCTCGGGGTCGTCCCCACGCTGGACGAGACGGAGTCCGTCCTCTCCATCATCACCCGCTCGGTGTGGGGTGACGGCCCGCTCTACTACACCATGCAGGCCGCCACCATGCTCATCCTGGTGCTTGCCGCCAACACCGCCTTCTCCGACTTCCCGCGGCTGGCCTGGTTCCTGGCGCGCGACCACTTCATGCCGCACCAGTTCAATTTTCAGGGCGACCGTCTGGCCTTCTCCACGGGGATCATCACCCTGGGCCTGATGTCCGCGGCACTGGTGCTGTGGTTCGACGCGGACACCCACTCCCTCATCCCGTTGTACGCGGTGGGCGTGTTCACGTCATTCACGCTCTCCCAGGCCGGGATGGTGCGCCGCTGGTGGCGACAGCGTGAACCAGGCTGGCGCTACGGACTGCCGATCAACTTCGTGGGCATGGTCACCACCGGCCTCGTCACGCTCATCGTCTCCGCCACCAAGTTCACCCATGGCGCGTGGATGATCATCGTGCTGATCCCCATGCTCGTGTACACGCTCCGACGGATCAACGGTCACTACGTGCGGGTGGCGGACCAGCTTGCGCTGGAGCCCACCCGCGAGCCCGTGCCCACCTACCCAGAGCCCATCCTCATCGTGCCGGTCCCGGGCGTGAACCGCGCCGTGGCACGGACGCTCGGCTACGCACGCGCGCTCTCCAAGAACGTGACCGCCGTCCACATCACCGACAACCTCGAGGAGGCGGCGGTGCTCCGCCGGCGCTGGAAGGAATGGGGCACGGACGTACCGCTGGTGGTGCTAGAGTCACGCTTCCGCTCGCTCACGGGACCGTTGCTCCACTACATCGACGCGGTGGCCAAGAAGGACCCCGGCGCGCCCATAACCGTGGTACTCGCGGAGTACGTGACGCGGCGGTGGTGGGAATGGCTGCTCCACAACCAGACGGCGTTCAGGCTCAAGGCCAACCTGTTCTTCCGTCCGAACACGGCGGTGATCGACCTCCCGTATCACCTGGTCCGCTAGTCCGCCCGGCCGCGCTGCCCGTCGATCAGAGGGTCAGTGCGCCACGGGCAGGAAGAAGAACACCACCGCCACGATCAGGTAGAGCGCCAGGAGCTGGGCGCCCTCCAGCCAGTTGGACGACCCATCCAGCCCGATGAAGGCGAAGATCGCCGTGGTGAGTCCCAGGACCACCAGCTCAAACTGCACGAACACCAGGTCCATCGGATGGCCCAGCAGCAGGCTCAAGAACACCAGCAGGGGAGCCACGAACAGGGCAATCTGGGTGGACGATCCCGCGGCGATGGCCATGGTCACGTCCACGCGGTTCTTCATGGCCATGGTCACCGCGCTGAAATGCTCCGCGGCGTTGCCGATGAGCGGCACCACGATCAGGCCCACGAAGAACTCTGACCAGCCCAGCGCATGCGTCACTGGCTCCACCGTCCGGACCAGCAGCTCGCTCACCCAGACGGTGGCGGCAGTGGCCGCCGCCAGCACCAGGAGGGCCTTGCGGCTGGTCCACTCGGCGTGGTGCTCCACGGGCGGCTCCTCGCCCGCCACGGCCTCGATCTGGGTGTCCGCACCGCTGAGACTGTAGGCCAGGTAGGCCACGTAGGTCAGCAGCAGGACGCCGGCCACCAGCAGGCTGACCTCCTCCACCACCCAGTGGTCGTGCACGCTGGCGGCAAAGACGGCCGGCAAGAGCAGCCCGGAGATGGCCAGGATCATCAGCGTCGCATGATGGCCAGCCTCCTCGCGGCTGAATCGCTGGATCCCGTGTTTGATGCCGCCGGCCAGCAGCGCGGCCCCGAGCACCAGCAGCGAATTGCCGATGATCGAGCCCGTGATAGACGCCTTGACCAGCTCCAACAGGCCCTGGCGGATCGCCAGCGTGGTGATGATGAGCTCTGCCGCGTTGCCGAACGTGGCGTTCAGCAGGCCGCCGTATTTGGGGCCAATGTGGACGGAAAGCTCCTCCGTCGCCTTGCCGATGAGACCAGCCAGCGGCAGGACCCCCAGCGCCGAGACGACGAACACGACCAGGGTGGGAAGCTGCAGCGCGTCCGCCACGACGGCGATAGGGGCGGCGATGAGCAGGAAGTACAGCCAGCGAGCCACGGGCGTATGGTAGCTGAACGGCAAATCGTCCAGGACGGGCGCGGCGCTACAATCGCGACCGAGCAACCCGATCCGGAACGGAGGCGCAACGTGGCGGAGTCTGCCCCACAGCCAAACAGCAGCCCAACCGCACCGTTGGATGAGGCGGCGCTGGCAAAGGCCGTTGAAGCCATGGCCGCGACGATCGACCGGCTGGACTCCTTGTCGCTGGAAGGCGTCGAGCCGTCCGTGGTCTTCATTGCGGGCGCCCAGCCATGACGGCCGAGCTGAGTTTCCTCTCTGTCAGAGACGTGGCCCAGCGGGTGCGCACCCGCGAAGTCTCGCCCGTCGAGCTGACCCGCGCGGCGCTTGCCCGAATCGAGGCGCTCGATCCCGTCCTGAACACCTCCATCACCGTCATGGCGGACGCCGCCATGGAACGCGCCCGCCAGACCGAGACGGCGCTGGCCAGCGGCACCTACCTGGGACCACTCCACGGCATCCCCATCGGCCTCAAAGACCTCTATCAGACGGCGGGCGTCAGAACGACCGGCGGATCGAAGATCCTGGGCAACTGGGTGCCGGCCGAGGACGCCACCGTGACCGCGCTGCTGGAGGCCGCGGGCGCCATCGTCGTGGCCAAACAGAACATGCACGAGCTTGCGTTCGGCGTGTCAAACGACAACCCGCACTACGGCCGTGCCAGAAACCCCTGGAATGTGGAGCACTCGCCGGGTGGGTCCAGCGGCGGATCCGCCGCCGCCGTCGCCGCCGGGCTGTGCTACGCCGCGATGGGCAGCGACACGGGCGGTTCCATCCGCCTGCCCGCGGCGGTGTGCGGCGTTGTCGGCCTCAAGCCTACGTACGGCCGCGTGAGCCGCTACGGCGTCCTGCCGCTCTCCTGGTCCATGGACCACGCCGGGCCGTTCACCCGCACCGTGTACGACATGGCGCTGGTCATGAACGCCATCAGCGGGTACGACCCGCGCGACCCTGCCTCCGCCGCCCAGATCGCGCCGGACTTCACGGCCGGGCTGGCTGGAACGCTGAACGGCGTCCGGATCGGCGTGCTCACCGAGTACATGCGGGACGACGTGCCCGGCGACGTGCGCTCTGCCGTCGCCGCCGCGGCGGGTGTGCTGCGCGGTCTCGGCGCCACGGTGATCGACGTCTCCATGCCCACGGCAGCACACGCCCTCGCCGCCTCCACGGCCATCCTGTTCTCCGAGGCCGCGTCCGTCCACGAGCGCTGGCTGGCAGAGCGTCCCCAGGACTACGGCACGGACGTGCTGATGCGCCTGCGTAGCGGCGCGGCGCTGAAGGCCACCCACTACCTCAAGGGACAGCGGGTACGCCGCCTGATGCTCCGCGAGTTCAACGGGTTGTTCGACCGCGTGGACCAGGTCATCTGCCCGAGCGTGCCCTCCACGGCGCTGACCTGGGAGCAAGCCGCCACGGCGGCCGGCCGCGACACCTCCGTGCGCTTCACGCGCCTGTTCAACGTCCTGGGCGCCCCAGCCTGCTCGGTACCATGCGGATTCGGCCGCAACGACCTCCCCATCGGCCTCCAGATCGTCGGCCGCGCCTTCGACGAGAGCGGCGTGCTGCGAGTAGCCCACGCCTACGAGCAAGCCACAGACTGGCACACCCGCCACCCCGACCTCTGATACCGAGCACGCGCACCCGTCGCCCAAAACACACTTGCCGCAACGATGCAATCGTAGAGCGCGAAGCTTGCCTCGCCCTCCCCCCACCAGCGCACCTTGCGGCGCTCCCACCACCACCCGCACAGGCGACCACGACGCAACAATGCAAAGGTGTGGCGCGGCACTTGCATCGCCCTCTCCCCACCAGCACACCCCTCGATCACCCAGCCAGCGTCAGAACCACCAGCCGCGCCAGAAACACCAGCCACCCCACGAAACACCGGCCGCCCCCAAGAACGCCAGTCATTCCGAGGCACGAGGAATCTCCTCGCCAACCCAGCAGCCCGCCGTAGCCAGCCTCCACAACACCCAGCCCCCAGCACCAGCCCGCCACCACTGCCAGCCCCCAGCACCAGCCCGCCACCACTGCCAGCCACAGCCGCCCCACCCCAGCACCGCGCATCACCAACAAGGCGCCAGCCACGCACCGTCGCCTGGGACCGCCAGCGTCCCCGTTGGCTCCGTCCCTCTCGCCGCCCAAGATGCAATAATGCAAAGGTAGGGCGCGGTGCGTGCCTCGCCCTCTCCCCACCAGCGCACCTATGGATGGCCCGCGCATCCCCAGCCGCAAGCCAGCCCATCACCGTCCGCTGGGACCGCCAGCGTCCCCGCTGGCCGCCACAACACCGAGTGCCTGGACTTAGCCCGATACCAGCCCCGCACGTCGGAGCGCTGACCGGAGCCGTCGAGACGACGGCGCTCCCAGCCGCCCCGTCACCGCAGCGTCTGACCTCTCAAGTCAGCGGCCAGCCACACACCGTCGGCTGGGACCGCCTGCGTCCCCGCTGGCCTCCACAACTAAGAGCGGCCAGAACCAGCCCGCTTACGTCCCCCAGATCCGACTCACGTACACCGTCGTCGCGGGTTCTTCCGTATCGCTCACTTCGATCCCAGCCCCCGCCAGGTCCTCCCCGCTCGATTCCTGCCGCACTACCAGCCGCAGCCCACGCTCCTGCCCACTCACCTCAGGCCGCGACACCGCCACCAGCGCGTTCTCCCCTGCCCGCAACCCATCCACGATCGTCCAGCCACGCTCCCTCCCGCCCGTGAACGGCCCCGCCTTCACGTCGTTCAACCACACCTGCGCTTCGTGTGTCGGCATTGCTGCGGCGCTGCTCGGAGCGCCGCGACCGAAAAGTGAACGTCTGGTGGGGTGGTATTCAGTTCGGACCCAACGTCGACACGAACGCCGTTGGCTACATGACCAGCGTGTACAACTGGTTCGAGACGGAGAGGCTTGCATCGGCGCCCGACTTCGTCTGGCCATGGCGAGGGGTGAACATCCACCTGCACAACGAGGGGAGGAGCTTGCAGGATGTCACTACAGACTTCACCAACGTGCGCAACCTGCTGATCCAGAAGAATGATCCCGGCGGACTCATCGTTGGCGAGTGGGGCCTCAACCAGCAGAAGTTCAACGCTCAGCCTCAGGATTTCAAGGACCTGTACGACCGGATACGCGCGAATGGTCCCGACGTCATGTTCTTCCACGCGCATCATGGCCTTGGGGATCCAGACCCCAACGGCGGATCCTGGGGGCTCAGAATCTTTGACGATGCCAAGATGGTTCAGGGTCCGCGATTCAAGCTCACCGAGAAGTTCCCGAACGACGCCGCCGGAGCAAACTCGTACTACGCAAAGTTCGTCGAATGGGTGAAGCCAAATTGAGACGGGCAGTGCTATTTGGATTTGGCGTGCTGCTCGTGCTCGCGCCCCCGTCTGCTGCTGACGTCAACGCTGGTGATCGTGGAGGCGAAATCTGTCGGCAAGTCACTGGGTGGAAGGCACTCACCCGCGTTTCCCCTCTTACCGGGTCGCCGGGTGAGACTCGTCGAAGTACGGCGACCGTCGCGCTCGTAGCAACACCCGGCGAACCGCAGCGGCTCTACGCGGCCCGTCGCCAGCGCCTCCTCGCGATGAGCGACGACTGTGGTGAAACCTGGCGCGAACAGTCGCCGCCCGCGGAGGTCTACCGCCGGTGGGCAATTTTCAGTGGGATTGCTCTGGATCGCAACGGGAGGCTGTATCTGTCTCAAAGTTACGGCGACGCGTACCTGATGAGCACCGCGGACGCCGGGGTTTCGTGGCGATCCGAGCAGACACCAGAGCTTCAGTGCCGTCAGATCCCCTGCGCTCCGGGTGAGGTACGTTCGCCAACTTGGCTCATCCAGGGGGAAATCACGATCACTTCGCCAAATGCTCCCGGGGTCGCGTACGCGTCAGGACAGAACTCGAGAGTCGGCGGCACGTTTCGGACTTTCGATGACGGCGAGCATTGGGAAAGGATGAGTCCATCCGCGCACGCGCTCATAGCCGTGGACCTTGATCCAAACGTGGTCTACTCGGCCGTCAGTGGTTCGTCCGCTCCGACCCTGCCGGATCCGTTCGTCGGTTTGTTCCGAAGTACCGATGGCGGCCGCACCTCCGAGCCGTTCACTCGCTTCCCCAGCCTGCCGATCGCCGGTGCAATCGCGCCCGACGGCAGCCGGTTCTGGGTGGTCACCACCAGCGGCGATCTCTACCTCAGCCGCGATCGAGGCGTCTCCTGGGACACCGTCGCTCTACCGAACGCCGACACCTGGCTTAGCCGCGTCTCCGTCAATCCGCTGGATCCGGCCACGCTCTTCGCAGTCGCCGAATCCGGCGAGCTCTGGACCTACGGCGACCGCGAGGCGGGAGCACCCGCCCTCCCAATCCCATAGCTCATGCCGGCGACACGGTCGATCGCTGTTGTCTCACGCATCTGCATCCCGGCAGTATGCCCCGCTCACCTGAGTCCACACCGCGTGCCTCAGCGCAACGTGATCCCAACCACCATGCTCGTCGCGGCAGCCGTGGCATGTCAATTCTGTGGCAATCCCCGTTCGTCGCGGGCGCCAACGAGCGGCACCCCGCGCCAACGCCGATCATGCTCCAAAGAAAGCAAAAGGTTCGGTCAAAACTTGACCGACCCACTTGATGCCGACGCGGTCTACGCGGTCACGGCGGAGGTGAACCTCTGGCAATACCAGGGCCCAGGGCACCCGCGGCCGAGCGAATGATCACACAGCACGACCTTGGATTGGTGCACGGGTCGCGTTCATGCGTGTCGGCAACGACGCTTCTGGTCAATCGGGCGCGCGCTTACCAACAGCCTTCAGACTCCCGAGCGGTACGTTTGCCGCGTCGTCCTGAAGCATGCTCCCGCTGCCCTAACATCGTCGAATGCATAGCGCCACAGTGAGATCGTCAGCACTCGCCCTGCGTGCCGTGCTACTCGCGTGGCTCGCGACCTGGGACGCGGGCGACGTGAACGCCGAAGAGGGAGGCCGCGTCTGTCGCCAAGCCGCGGGGTGGAGGGCACTCACGCGCGCGTCGCCAGTAAACGTGCCGCCAGGCGACACTCAATTCAGCATTGCCACGGTCGCGCTCTTGGCAACGCCCAACGAACCGCAACGGCTCTATGCGGCCGCGCGCCGCCGACTGCTCGTGGTAAGCGATGACTGTGGTGAAACCTGGCGGGGCCAGAGCGCGCCGGCTGAAGTCCGTCGCGAATGGGCGAGTTTCAATGGGGTCGTCCTGGATCGCGGCGGACGACTGTATCTGTTTCAGACCTACGGCGACACGTACCTGATGAGCACGGCTGATGGCGGGGTTTCGTGGCGATACGAGCAGACACCTGAGCTTCAGTGCCGCAAAATTCCCTGCCCTCCGGGCGAGACACGTTCATCCAGTTCGCTGATCCCCGCATCTAACGTAGTCACTTCACCAAACACCTCCGGATTCGCGTACGCTTCAGGCGAGAACGGTAAGTTCAGGGGCACGTTTCGGACGACCGACGACGGTGAGCATTGGGACAAGACAAGTGAGTCTGCTCGGGCGCTCATAGCAGTGGACGTCGACCCAAACGTGATCTACGAGGCCGCGAGCGGCGCTCTGTCCACGGCAGAACCGGACCCGTTCGTAGGTTTGTTCCGCAGCACCGATGGCGGCCGCACCTCCGAGCCGTTCACTCGCTTCCCCAGCCTGCCGATCGCCGGTGCAATCGCGCCCGACGGCAGCCGGTTCTGGGTGGTCACCACAAGCGGCCATCTCTACCTCAGCCGCGACCGAGGCGTCTCCTGGGACATCGTCGCTTTACCGAACGCCGACACCCGGCTTCGTCACGTCTCGGTGAATCCTCTGGATCCAGCCACGCTCTTCGCCGTCGCCGAGTCCGGCGAGCTCTGGACCTACGGCGACCGCGAGACGGATGCGGCTCCCGTTCCCTGATTTCTAAAGCCGAGTCCGGTGATCCGCGGCCTCTACAAGAGCACCGGCGAGCCGCCCACCTTTACCTCTCCACCGGTCAACTCCACAGGTCAACTCCACGGGTCAACGGCACCGGGCCAGGCTGTCGCTTCTTCAACGGTCCCATGCTCGTGGGTGGACCATCACGCGTCCTCGCCAACGATCCAGCCGCGCAGCCAGGCTAGGCCACCACCGCCGTCCTCAAGATCGTCCATGGCTGGCAGCAGCCCCAGGCGGTCGCCGAGGTCCAGTTCGGTCAGTCCGAGGCCCAGAGCTACGCCGCCGTCAGCGGCCTCCTCAACCACCCAGCGACCCGCTCAGGCCACCTCGCCTTCAGCACCCGCGGCGGCCCCTCAGGCGCCCCGAACGGCTCCCTCTCCGAACGCATGCGCATCACCGACCAGGGCCTCGTGGGCATCAACACACCCAGCCAACACGACATGTTCCATGTCGTCGGAACCAGTCAGGCCGATTTCGCGAGCGAGATCCAAACACCAGGCACGCTCAGTGCCTCAAGAGTGTACGCTAGTGCACTGAGCGCGCTAAACGATACGGGGTGTGACGGGAGCTCCCAAGTCGATTATCTGGAACACATATACACGTTCCTCAAACCGCGCGTGGCAACCGATCCGTGGGACGCGACTGCATTAAGTATTGCCGGGAACTCACCCGAGCCAGCCGATGCATTCTTCGACAGCACAGCAACCGGGGTGCTCGCCATCATTCAGCGCGTCCTTCGCGAATTCCGCCGTCCGATCCCGATCATCGTGAGCGAGCGGGGGATCACTCGGCTGGATGGATCTACGTCGCCGCCATACTTCAAACCGGCCGACACGGACGCACTGGGTAATCCGATCAACCGCCACACTGATTCATACGCGCTGCTAAACCCCCTGGTGTAGTGTTCGACGTTGACCACTCCACGTGACCGATCACTTGGCGACGGGAACCGCTCGTCGGCAAGACGGCGGTTCTTTAGGATCCTGTTTCTGGCCTGTGCTGCTATCGTCTCGCCCATCTACGGTTCGCTGGCGGGCGGAACCACCACCGGGGCACAAACCGCGGATCTAGCGCCGATCGAGTCCGCGGTCCTGACGAGCTACTACGGACGGATACCCCAGGGGATCGCCGTCGATGCCGCGGTAGACCGCGTATTCCTGACCGGAGTTGAGCCCCCCACCATCACGGCCTTGCGTATGAGCTCGCTTTCGCCGGCCGGCTCGCTCGCATGGGGCTACGCTCCGGGAGCCATTGCCGCGGACACGCGACGCCATCGGATCGCGGTGGTCAACGGTGGTGGCGTGATAAGTCGGACCTCGATCGATTTGGTCCAGGCGGCAGACTTCACAACCACCAGCGTCTCGTTGCTCGATGCAGTCACGCTATCACCCGTAGCTGTGCGGCGGGCGGGGATGCATGCGGGCGGCGAATCGCTGGTGGAGAACGCGACCGGGATCATGTGGGATCAGGTAGGCGGCCGCTTCTTCCTCACCGATCAGGGCCGTGTCGATGTGGTGCCGCCGAACGTCGCCGGACTACCTCCCACCCTTCGGGTGTTCGACGCAGATAGCTTCGAGCAGATCGCCGTGGACCCACCCGATCCCGTGGTCGGGATGGCGGCGGTTCTCGAGCCACGCCTTGTTCGTTGGCACCACGCGTTCGCGGTGGATGGCGCGCTGGAGCGGGTGTATCAGTTGGCAGTCACGTCCTCGCTGGTGCTGCTGGAGCGCGACGCGCGGGACCTCACCATCGTAGCGACGACACCGTTGCCCGGCTTGACCACGGCAGGCGGGCGGTGGCACCGGATGTCGGTCGATCTCAACACGCATCGGATGGTGATCAGTACGCTTGGGCCGTCGTCTGGGCCATGGCTCCTGAGCTTCGATCCGTCGTCTCGCACCTGGCTCTCAATGCAATCCCCATCGCCGGCCCTGACACGATCGGAGCAGATCGGGATCAACCTGCACCCACTCGCCGTAGACTCAGCAGCCGGCGTGGCATATGTGGCCAGCGCCATCAGCCACGAGTTGCTGGCGTACGATACTCGTTCCCTGTGTCCGTTAGGCCAGGTCAAGCTTGAGGGGATACCGCGGATGATCGCCGTCGACGAGGTCAATCACCGTGTCTTCACGGTGACCAGTTCTGAGCAGCCAGCGACGAGAGGCTTTCCGGTCCTGACATCGTTCGAGGGAATCGCAACCTCCGAATCGACAATCCCAGCCGGGCCATGTGGCGAACCGTGGACGCCCGGCGGATGAACGAGGAAGCACCCGTGCCGCCAGTGTGTCGCGGCCAGGTACGCGCGGCGGATGTCCCCCAGTGCGTCGCGAACCAGCGTCAGGGGACCTCCACCTACCAGGGCATCCGCCCGGGCGAGCTACCAGACCAGCCCTCATGCGCCGAGCCGTATCAGCCCCTCGTCCGCCCGGTGTAGTCTGTCCGGCGCCTCGTTCGAGGGTCAGTGCCGATGCTCGTGGAGATGCCCCGTCCGCCGCGGCGGTGGCGTCGCGAGCAGAGGCCCCGAGTCAGTCGGCAGATATCGGCCTCCGGCCAGTGTCAGCCCGCCAGGTCGACCGTCGGACCGAGTGAATCCGGTTGACACGAACGCACTGTAGGATCCACTCCACAATGCGCTTGCTTTGGCGAACCACGGCGATCGCCGGACCGGCGGCGATTGTGTCGATCGCACTCGCCACGATGACGCCGCCGGTGGGCGCGGTGTGTTCCTACCCACCTGGTTGGACTCGGCTTGATTGGACTCCGGGCGCCGATGGCGATAGTGGGCCCTCTGGAAAACGCTATATCCATGCGATGCGAGAATCGCCAGACGTATTCGGCATCCTGTACAGCGCCGGCTCAAACCTGACTGTCTCAGATGACTGCGGCGCGACGTGGCGGATACTGGCTGACGTGTCGCGCGTGCCACCACGGGGTCCGAACGACGGGGAATTGACGGCGCTGGCGGTGTTGCCGGGACCTACGCTTTTGGTGGGTAGGGGCACCTTGGGTTCAGTCGTCGTCGGGATAGACAGTTCCTGGGTATCACCCACGTATCTGGGACCGCCCGGCCGGTTCGGGGGATCTGGCGAACGGTACCTGGCTGCTCGTCCTGGGAGTCTGTCCGGGTCGCCAGCCGGCCGGCTGTACGTCCAGACCATGAACGAAAGCTCCACCGGCTACTCATTCGAAGGATTTGGGCACAGCGACGACAACGGCCTGACGTGGACCGTCCGGAGGCGAGAGATTCCGCGAATGACCACGGTGGTCGCTGACCCCCGCGCGCGCAACGGGGTATTCACCACCCCGGCATCGCGGACGAGTCGTGGCTCGTTCAATACGTCGCTGTACCCTATTCTGCACAGCGATGACGGAGGCCTGACCTGGCGTGAGTGGAGCCGGACGGCACGTCTGGTCACGGCGATGGCCGTAGATGCAACGGTGAGCCGAATGATCGTGGCAATCGAATCCGGGGCGCTGCTGGAGACCACCGACCACGGCGAGACCTGGCGAGAGCTGAACGGTCCGCCCGGCGTGTCCGAGTATCGGGATCTCTCGATCAGTCCGTTTGATCCGAATGTCCTGTTTGCCGTGACGGCGACCACGCCTGGTCGCACCGAGGCGTGGGTATTTCGCGGACCGGGCGAAATCAGACCTGGACCGGCGCCCGCACAGGTCCCGGGCATCACCCCATAGGTCAGACTGCATCGGAGATCGGGCAGACAGCCAGACACCGTCGCCTCGGACCACCCGCGTCTCCCCTGACCTCCACAAAACCGAGCCACCGAATCCAGACGCGACACCAGCGCGACCCACCGGAGCCCCAACCAAGGTCGTCAAGACCACGACCCTCCCAGCCGCCCCACCATCGAATCAGCGGGGGACACATAAGAGCACGCCGTGCCCCACGCAACAGCTCACCGGTAGCGTGCGCGGCCTGCCGCGCCCTCCTCGCTCCTACGCTCACCTGAGCATGACGGGCCGGTGAATGGGGGGGCGAGCACGCTCGATCCCATTGAGATCTGGCAGTCGCAATCGGAGGACATCACCACACAGTAGCAACAATCTGGCCAGACCGAGTCCACGGCGTTGCGTTCGATGGCGAGACGGGCGCAAGAAGCGCTGCGCTCCTCGACCCCCGACTCGCTCGGATGACGGCCGTGACGAACGCAAACGAAGCGCCGAACGGTCAGGAGGTAACTGTTCTCCACGTTTGGGCTCAAGCGGCAGAGTCGGGCAACCTCGCAGGTACGTCCGTATTGACGATAGCTTGCCAGGTCGAACCTACAACACAAGATCACTGAGACACTGGCCAAGCCGCAAGCGCGTCAAAATTGGCGGCTACGCGTCAGGCAGGAACATGACTGAAAACAGAAGCAAAACACGCATCGATGGTTGCCCCGCCACAAAGACCGTGCTCTGGGACGACCTCCACGCTGCCCTACAAAACCAATGAAGCTGCGGCTTGCACTTGCGCTACTGTGCGCCGGGTTGCTCGCTCTCGCCACAACCACGCACGGTCGCGCGGAACCCGCACCGCATCCTTGCTCGCAGGCGAGCGGGTGGACGAGACTCCCATCAGTGCCAGGAGGTACGGGGCCGTACTTCCCGCCGTTCCAGCCCATACTCTCGGTCGCGCCAACCTGGAAAGCTCCTGGCGCGTTGTTTGTGGGGGGTGACTTCGACCTCTACCGCACGAACGATTGCGGGATGGTCTGGTCCAGAATTCCTGTCAAGTTCTCGGTGGGTGCGAATGTCCTTCGATTCGTTGCGACGGATCAAACGGGCGGACTCTTCGCGGTTCAGATGAGCGCAGCCGGCACATCCTACTTCAACTGGTCGCCCGACGACGGTAAGACGTGGATTGGGCCCGGAGGTCACTCTCGTTCGGTGGGTCAATTCGCATACTTTGGTAAGACCTACACCCTCTCCGTCTCAACCGGCGCCTCACCCGTGGCGTACGTCTATGCCGTCCCCGGCAGGAACCTTGCGCTCCCCACACTCTGGAGGCTCAACCCAGGCGCGGAGCTGTGGGAGGACCTGGGGATCCAAAATCCAGGGATCGCCGCGGTAGATCCAGTTGACGGCACCATCGTCTACGGCGGCCTGGGGGGCCCTTACCTGCGGCGGAGCGTGGATGGCGCGCGGACGTTCGAACCGTACACCCGCAGCCTCTGCCCCGAGCCCACCATCCCGACCGGTGGCCTCGTATCCGTGTCCATCGAGCCGGATCGTTCCCTGTTCTGGATGTCCGTGCACGCAGCGGGGCTCTACCAGAGCCGCGACCTCGGCGTGACCTGGCAGCAGATCGCCGATCCCCCCGATGGCGAACGGCTCAGTCAAATCGCGATCGACCCGTTTGATCATGATGCCATCTACGCGGTGACGGTGGAGGGGAACCTCTGGCGATACCGTTGGGACGGCAAGATCGCCGAATGCACGTGAATGGCCGTGTCTGCTCAGCGGCAGTCTATCCCCACGCCCTGGCGTACCGTTCTCAGCCCCCGCGGCATAGAGAACAGTGAGCGATCACTCATCCCACCTGGCGCCCGGCCAACCCCGCCCCTTCCCACCCGGGCTTTTGTCACCAAAAACACCTTCGTCACCACTCTGGCCGCATACCGCCGCGTAACCATGACGCACCAACGCGAATCCCGAGATTCATATCCCCGCCCACGAACCCCATCGGTCCACGGCAACCCACGCCAGTTCCGGCCCATCGCTTATCCCGTCGCCGCGGTAGCTGGCCAGCAGCCCAGCGCATCCCCACGCCAGGCTCCATCCGCTCCCAACCCAGACCGCTGAGGGTACAACCCGCAGCGGCACTGCCACGTGCAGAGCTCGCGGCTCGACCAGCGTAACCCAGGGTTTTCGTACTTTCGGCACTTTTGTCACGCCACCGGCACACACAAATACACACGCGTCCCCGCCCGCCTGAAACGGACCCGACGCCAGCGCCAGCAACAGGAGCGCCAACGAAGGCCGTCGAGACGACGGACCTCCCTGCCGCGCTCGTCAGTCTGGCGGACGGATCAAGCGGAGCGCGTGGTCAGGCAAGCGGCGGCGTTGCTCTCGCTCGCCTCTAGCCAGCGCGAAAGGACGCGCCGCAGCTCCGTGAGCCGAACCGGCTTGGGCAGATGATCATCCATCCCAGCCGCAGACGCGCGCTCACGGTCGCTCTCCATCACCAGCGCGGTCATGGCGATGATCGGAACCCGCCGGAGCCGCCCGCCCATGGCTGCCTCGAGCTGGCGAATCGTCTCCGTGGCCTCGAACCCATCCATCTCCGGCATCTGGCAGTCCATGAACACGGCGGCGTACGGCACGCGGGCTACAGCCTCCACGGCCTGGCGGCCGTCCGCCACGCAGTCTACGCCGCAGCCGAGCTTGCGCAGCATGGAGGCCACCACACGCTGGTTCACCAGGTTGTCCTCTGCCACCAGGATGAGCGGGTTCTGGCCCAACACCGCCGCCTGTGCCTCCACGTCCGCCTGCGGCGCTTCGCGCTGGGCAGTCGCGCTGACCTCGGGCTGCACAACCTCTCGGGCCGGGACGGCAAACCAGAAGATGCTGCCGGACCCTGGCGTGCTCTGGGCTCCGATCTCACCACCCATCATCGCCACGAGCTGGCGACTGATCGCCAGGCCCAAACCGGTGCCGCCATAGCGACGGGTGGTAGTGGTGTCCGCCTGGGTGAATGGGCTGAACAGCCCCTCGAGTGACGCTTCGGCAATACCGATGCCGGTGTCCTCCACCGCCACGCGGAGCGTGCTGGAGCCATCTTCAGACTCTGCGTCATAGGAGATGACTGCACGAACGGACCCCGCGTGCGTGAACTTGATGGCGTTCCCAACCAGATTGGTGAGGATCTGGCGGAGGCGGACAGGGTCACCCTCGACGTACGCGGGGAGCCGCCCGTCTATGCGAGTGATCAGGCGGATCTGCTTGCGCTGCGCCTCGCCCATGAGCAGCCTGGCGACATCCCCGACGATGGCGCGGATATCCACCGGGATCCGCTCGATATCCAGCCGGCCCGCTTCTATCTTGGAGAAGTCCAGGATGTCGTTGATCACGGTAAGCAACGCGTCCGCGCTGGATTGGATGGTCTCGGCGTGCTCGCGCTGGGCGTTGCTGAGGGACGTGGACAGCAGGAGCTCGGTCATGCCGATCACGCCGTTCATAGGTGTGCGGATCTCGTGGCTCATGTTGGCGATGAACTGGCTCTTGGCGCGATCAGCCTGTTGGAGGCTGGCCACCTGGGCGGCCTGGGCGGCGAAGAGCTCCGCGCTCACCAGCGCGGCGGCGGCCTGACCGCCGAACAGCGCAAGAAGTCTGGCGTCGGCCTCCCCGCATTGCAGCCGGTCAGCCTCGTGCGAGCGCATGACCAGGACACCCAGCATGTGGCCGCCCCACACCAGTGGCACACCCACACCCGCCTGGAATGCGGCATCTAGCCCCTGCGGCGTAGCGTGGGCCCACCGTTGATAGTCGCTGACCACAACGGCCTTCCGCTGCACCCAGGCCTGGCCAGCCAGGCCGTGGCCGGGCGCGAGGTCGGGAACGGGCACTTCACGATCGGTCTGCCAGCTACGTACGCAGCGCAGCAGGCTGGCGTCCGCGTCCCAACGATAGAGAGAGCCGCTGTCCGCCCTAATGAGCTCACCGGCGGTTTTCAAAATCTCGTCGATCACGGCTTCCGCATCCGCGCCGGGCGCGGCCATATGGGAGGACGCGCGGTGCAACGCGACCAGCCGATCTGACTCCGCCTGGAGCTTGCGCTGGCTGTCAACCAGCGCCTCCTGGGCAATATCACGCTCAGCTTCACGACGCTGGATAGAGTCGGCCATGCGGTCGAACGCGCGGGCGAGCTTTGCGATCTCCGCGGGCGCCTTCCGGAGCCCGCTGCGAGCGGCGAGGTCTCCTCGAGCCAGCCTGGAGGCGGCCCGCATGAGCGCGCGGAACTGCGGCAGGAGGAAGAGGTCTGTGCCGAACCAGGCGGCCAGGAGCGCGAGCACCGCCACGATGCCCAGCCAGAGCAGATTGCGCTGGAGGCGCCAGCTATCCGCGCCAACAGCCTGCTCGTACGGCACACCCACGGTGACGAAGAGCGTGCTCGGCGAACCGATATCGTTGTACTCGCCGCCCAGGGTGGAATAGGCAAAGATGCGGCGCACGCCATCCTGGTCATAGTCATCCAGAGTTCCCTCGCCAGCCTCCGCCATCAGCACCTGCAGGCGCGGCGAATCCACGGAGGCGCGGCCCACCCAGGTGGTCTCCGGGTAGCGAGCGAGCACTTCGCCACGCGAATCAACCACGGACACCCGCGTGCCCTCCGGCAGCGCGGCGTCCGCGGCGAAGCGGCGGATCCACGAAAGGTCTATTCCGGCGTGGAGCACGCCCACGATACTCCGATCCGGTCCCCAGATCGGCAAGCCAGTCTGCAGCGTGATTCGACCAGAGGCACGGCCCAGCGCGTAATCGCCAACGGCGAACTCACCCCGCGCGACCGCGAGCTGGAAGTAACGACGGTCCTTGACCTCCACCGGGCGCGTTGCGTCGACGCCAGTGCAGGCCACCCAGCCGTGGCTGTCGATCAATGCGATGTTCGAATAACGCTCCGACCCCTGGACGGCGGCACGCATGGCGTTGGGGCAGCGCACGGGATCAACGGTCCGCACGGCGGGCAGCTCCGAGAGCGCCGTGAGGAACTGCTTCGTCTCTTCGATGAGCCGTGTCTGCTGGGCAGAGGCCAGCCGGGTAAGACGTAGCGCCTCTGCGCTGGCGCGCTCCTGGGCGAGCTGGCGTTGCTCCATGCCCGAGAGAAGCGCCAGGAGCAGGGCCGGCAGCGTGGCCAGCAGAACCAGCATCACGACTCTGGTGCGCAGGCTGATCGAGCTTCCCACGGTGATGCCTCTCTCCAAGAGCTGGTCTCCGACCTACCCCCGGAGCACACCCCAGACAACGATCCGACCGCCGCTGACGGGATGGCGCCCGGGGATCGCGATATGATGGAGGCGCTCATCCTTGCACCGGGAGCCGCGATGCCGACTGCTCTGAACACGGCCTGGAGAATTCAAAAGACGGAGGCCGTTGCCGAGCGCGGCATGGTCACCTCGATGCACCCGCTGGCGAGCGCCGCGGGAGTGGAGATGCTTCGCGCAGGGGGAAACGCGGTGGACGCCGCCGTGGCGACGGCGTTTGCGATTGGCGTGGTTGAGCCGTTCATGAGCGGCCTCGGCGGGGTGGCCGCCATGGTCTACCACCAGCGCGCGACGGGCAAGACGATGGTGGTGGACGGTTCGAGCACGGCGCCATCCGAGGCGCGGGCGGACATGTTTGAGCTGGCGCCGGCAACGGAGCAGGCTGGCATGTACGGCTGGCGCGCCACGCTGAACGACGCCGCGAACACGGGCTACCGCGCGCCGATCACACCGGGCACGCCGGCCTGTCTCCTGGAGTGTCTGGCGCGGTATGGCTCTGGGCGGCTGAGCCGGTCCCAGGTGCTGGCGCCGGCGATCCGCCTGGCCGACGAGGGATTTGGCGTAGACGGCTACATGGCCTCCACCACGGCGTTTGCGATGCGCCGGCTGCGGGCGTTCCCGGAGACGATGCGGACGTACTTCCAGGAGGACGGCACGCCGTACACGCCGGCCACCATGACGAAGCAGCCGGACGTCCTCCGCCAACCGGATCTGGCGCGGACCCTTCGCGCGCTGGCGGACCACGGCGCGGACGCGTACTACATGGGGGAGACCGCTGAGCGAATCGTGCGCCACGTGCGGGCAAATGGCGGCGTGCTGAACCTGGGCGATTTCCGTGATTACCGCGTCCGCGTGCACGACGCGCCCCTGGCAGCGAGTTATCGCGGCCATACGCTGCACGGCCTGCCCGAGCTGTCTGGCTGCATCACGGCGTACCAGGCGCTGGGCATGCTGGAGCGGTTCGACCTGGCCGCGATGGGAGCGGGATCAGCAGATGCTACACACGTGATCGCAGAGGCGCTACGGCGTGCCTTTGTGGACCGCTTTGCCCACCTGGCGGACCCCCGATTCACCCAGGTCCCCTTTGCTGGCTTGCTCAGCGCTGAGTACGCGGGCGAGCGAGCCGCGACGATCGACACGCAACACGCACGCCGAGACGTGGCCGCCGGGGATCCGTGGCGCTTCCAGGCGGGCAGCGGCGGGCGCGCGCTGGCGGCCGCCGGCGCCGGCGGCGAGGGCTGCACCACCCACCTCACGGTGGTGGACGCGGAGCGCAACGTGGCCTCGCTGACCTCTACCCTGGGCGAGTTGTTTGGGAGTGGGGTCGTGGCGGAGGGCACGGGCGTCTGCCTGAACAACGGGATGACCTGGTTCGATCCAGAGCCTGGGAGGATCAACTCCATAGCACCGGGTAAGCGCATCCTGTGGGCGCCCACGCCCACGGTGGTGCTGCGTGACGGCCAGCCGGTGCTGGGGATCGGCGCGCCCGGCGGACGGCGCATCATGAGCGCGATAGTGCAGTCCATCGTGAACGTGCTGGACTTCAAGCTGGGCATCCAGGACGCCGTCACGGCGCCACGCGTGCACTGCGAAGGCCCGACCACGCTAGCCGACACGCGGCTGGCGCCTGAGACGCGGGCGACACTGCGCGAGCGGGGCCACGCGCTGCAGGAGATCCCAGACGACGCCAGCGCATTCTCCTTTGCCCGTCCCAACGGGATCCTGATCCAGCGCAACGAGCTGCGGGGCGGCGTGAACCAGCACACGCCCGCGGCTGGCATCGGCTATTGAAGGCTGAATGGGAATCCAAGACGACACAAGGAGCTGAACCATGCCTGTGATGTCCGTTGACCGCGCTACGTCGCTCTGCCGAGCCGCCTTGAAGGCGAAGGGGATGAGCGACCGTGAGGCGGACGACTGCACCAACGCCATCATGTTCGCCACGCGCCGCGGCCTGGACTCCCACGGGATCGTGAGCATCCTGGTGGGCATCTGCAAGAGCATCCAGGTGGGTCGCGTGGAGACCAACGCGAACGTGCTGACCATCCGCGAGGGCGCCGTGACGGCCGTGTTCCGGGGGAACTCGGCGGCGGGTCCGGTCGCGGCGGCCCACGCGATGCGCGCGGCGATCGCCAAGGCCAGGGAGCACGGCGTGGGCATCACCACGGTGATGCACGCGGCCCACTTCGGCGCGGCCTCCGTCTACGCCTCCATGGCGGCGGACGCGGGCCTGATCGGCCTGGTCATGTGCAACGCCCAGTCGCACGTGGCGCCCTTCGGCGGCCGCGGCAAGTTCATGGGCACCAATCCCATCGCGTACGCGGTGCCTTCCGACAAGGCGCCGCCGATCGTGCTGGACATCGCCACGAGCGCCGCCGCGTTTGGCCAGATCATGAAGGCGCACCGACGCGGTCAGACGCTGCCGGCCGGCTGGGCGCTGGACAAGGACGGCAATCCCACCACCGACGCGGCGGCAGCGCTGGAGGGCATGCTCCAGCCGTTTGGCGGCCACAAGGGCTACGGGCTCGGCGTGCTGGTGGACCTGCTGACGGGCGCGCTGACGGGGACAACCGTGGGCCACGCCATCCGCCAGGGCGACCCGGGCAATACGGGCGGCGGCCAGGCGTTCTTCTTCCTCGCGATCAACCCAGAGCACTTCTGCGACGAGGGGACCTACCGCGGGAAGGTGGACGAGCTAGTGGGCTACGCCAAGACGGTGCCACCGGCCGAGGGCTTCAAGGAGGTGCTCCTGCCGGGCGAGCTGGAGTGGCGCGAGGAGCGGCGGCGCGAGAAAGAGGGCATCCCGCTGGCGGATGGCGACTGGAAGGCCCTCTCCGAGGGGCTGGCAGAGGCAGGCGTGCCGGCCGAGATCATCCAGGCGCACACGCCCGCCGCGAGCTAGGCTGGCAAGGTCAGGGGCCGCCGCGCGGCGGCCCCTGCCTCAGGCGTCTCCCTGGGTGCCGATGGGGAAGACGCAGAACTCGTTGCCCTCTGGATCAGCAAAGATGGTCCAGCGGCGGCCTTCCGGCTGGCCGATGAGCAAGGCGCCGAGGCCCTGCACCCACGCGAGATCCTCGCCTGGCCGCAGGTTCACGTCCAGGTGGATCCGATTCTTGACAGCCTTGCCCTCCGGCACCTGGACGAACCAGATGCGCGGGCCGCCGTCTGTTGGCTCCAGGAGGACTTCCGGATCGTCGGCCGGGTCCTGGATGCCGCGATCGCGGAGGCTCTGCAGATCAGCCTCGGTGTAGGGACGGATGCGGTAGTCCAGAAGCCGCGCCCAGAACGCGGCCAGGCTGGAGGCGCGGGCACAGTCTATGACGATGTCGCGGAGTCTTGAACGCTCTGCCATGAGTCACCCCTCCGTGATTCCTGGTGGCGCGTGGGCGTGTGATCAGCCGTTGTTCAGGGCGTGAGGGTGGCTCTCGCGGAGTCCAGCGTCGGTGATGCGCACGAAGCGGGCGCGCTCTTTGAGCTCCGTGAGCGTGTGCGCATTGACGTAGCTCATGCCAGAGCGGAGTCCGCCCACGAGCTGGTGGACGACCTGGGCAACGGTGCCCTTGTGGGGCACCACGGACTCAACGCCCTCCGGCACAACGCCGGCGGCGAGCTCGTCTAGCTGCTCCTCCGGGCGCTCGCGGCGGAGACGGTCGATGGCCACGGCGGCAGAAGCGGAGCCGCGGTAGACCTTGAAGCGGGCGCCGCCGCGAATGACCGTTGACCCGGGGCTCTCCTCCGTACCCGCCAGCAGGCTGCCGACCATGACGGTGCTGGCGCCGGCGGCGAGCGCCTTGGCGATGTCACCCGCCATGCGGATGCCGCCATCGGCGATGACGGGTATCCCCGTGCGGGCGGCCTCTTCCGCGCACTGGAGCACGGCGGTGAGCTGGGGAACGCCGACGCCCGCCACAACGCGGGTGGTGCAGGCGGCGCCCGGCCCGACGCCGACCTTCACGGCGTCCGCACCGGCATCGATCAGGTCACGGACGCCCTCCGGTGTGGCAACGTTGCCCGAGACGAGATCTACGCCGGGGAAGCGCCGCTTCACGTTGCGCGTGGCCTCGATGGCGTGCTCGGCGTGCCCATGCGCGATGTCCACCACCAGCACGTCCACTCCGGCGGCGACCAGCGCCTCCGCCCGCTCCAGATAGTCGCCCACGGCGCCGATGGCCGCGCCAACAAGCAGCCGGCCGCGGGCGTCGCGCGCGGCCCGGGAGTAGCCAGCCTGGCGCAGCACGTCCCGCGCGGTGACCAGCCCGCGCAGGCGCCCGGCCTCATCCACAAGCGGGAGCTTCTCCAGACGATGCTCGTGGAGGACGCGGCGCACGTCCTCCAGACTGGTGCCGATGGGGGCAGTGATGAGCGCGTCCCGGCCGGTCATGAGATCGGAGACGTGCTGGGCGGTGTCTTCCTGGAACAGCAGGTCACGCGTGGTGAGGATGCCCACCAGGGTCTGATCCTGCTGGATGACCAGGAGGCTGGACACCTCGCTGCGGCTCATCTGGGCGGAGGCCTCACCGATGGTCCGCTCCGGCGCGATGGTGTGGACCTCGCGGACCACGAACTCCTCTGGGCGCTTGACGCGGCCGACCTCGGCGGCCTCCTCCTCGATGCTCATGAACCGGTGGAGGATGCCAATGCCGCCCTCGTGCGCTAGCGCGATGGCCAGGCGGGCGTCCGTGACGGTGTCCATGTTGGCGCTGACGATGGGCACGCCCAGGCGGATGCCGCGGGTCAGGCAGGCGGAGGTGTCCACGTCGCGCCGGGACGCGATAGACGACCTGGCCGGCACCAGGAGCACGTCGTCATAGGTCAACGCCAACGGGATGTCAAACACGGCGGCGGGATTATAGACGTAAGCCGGACGCGACCCGACGATTTATCACCGCACGGTAGGCACCGTCCCCGGGGCCGTCGGCACCGCCCCGAACGACCCCCTTCCCTGGCACGGTCGCCGCGTCCTATGATGTACGGACAATTCGCATAGCAGGCGTTGACCGGGACGAGTAGCCGCGTCCAGGGTCCCCAGAGAGCGAGGCCTCGGCTGTGAGCCTCGTGGCCCCGCGCGGAGAAAACCACCCGCTAGCCTGACCCGGAAACCGCGCGGCGGGAGTATGGGCTCACGGTGGCCCCGTTACCGGCCCACAGAGCCGCGGCGCCTGGTGCGCCGCGGGAACCCGGGTGGAACCACGATGCCCCGTCGTCCCGAGGACGGCGGGGCGTCGCCTTTTCATGCCGCGCGCGGTCCGGCTGGACCCACGCAGAACGGAGGCCGGTATGTCACACGGTGGCCACCACGATCTGAACGACCTCGAGATCCTGCGTCACAGCACGGCTCATGTGATGGCCAAGGCGGTCCAGCGGTTGTATCCGGGATCGCGGCTCGGCATCGGCCCAACGATCGAGGACGGCTTCTACTACGACATCGACGTGGCGGGGAAGCAGCTTTCCGTGGACGACCTGCCGGCGATCGAAGAGGAGATGCGCCAGATCATCGGCGCGGATGAGGCGTTCGTGCGCCGCGAGATCCCACGCGATGAGGCCGTGAAGCTTCTGGGCGGCAAGGGCGAGCACTACAAGGTGGAGATCGTGGAGGGCGTGGGCGCGGACGAGTCCATCACCTTCTACGACACGGGCAGCGACTGGACTGACCTGTGCCGGGGGCCCCACGTCTCGAGCAGCGGACGGATCCCCGCGTTCAAGCTGCTCAGCGTGGCGGGCGCATACTGGCGTGGCGACGAGAAGCGGCCGATGCTGCAGCGGATCTACGGCACCGCCTGGCACAGCCAGGAGGATCTGGACCAGTACCTGTGGCGGCTGGAGGAGGCGCGCAAGCGCGACCACCGACTCCTGGGCCGGGAGCTTGACCTGTTCAGCATCTCGGAGGACGTAGGGCCGGGGTTGATCCTGTGGCATCCGAAGGGCGCCGCGATCCGTGTGGAGGCGGAGGACTTCAGCCGACGCGCCCACCTGGCGAACGGCTACGAGTGGGTGTTTACTCCGCACGTGGGGCGCTCGCGCCTGTGGGAGACCTCGGGGCACCTGGGCTTCTACAAGGAGAACATGTACTCATCCATGGACGTGGAGGGGGATGAGTACTACGTGAAGCCCATGAACTGCCCGTTTCACATCCAGATCTATCGGAGCCACCTGCGCTCCTACCGCGAGCTCCCGAAACGCTACGCGGAGTTTGGCGCGGTGTACCGCTTCGAGCGGAGCGGCGTACTTCACGGGCTCACCCGCGTGCGGGGCTTCACGCAGGACGACGCCCACATCTTCTGCCGGGACGATCAGGTCGAGGATGAGATCGGGCGGGCGCTGGACTTCTCGATGTACGTGCTGCGCTCGTTCGGGCTGAGCGATTTCACGGCCTATGTCTCCACCCGGCCGGAGAAGTACGTGGGCGACCCAGCCACGTGGGATCGAGCCACCGAGGCACTGAAGCGGGCGACCGAGGCGCAGGGGGTCCCGTATGAGGTGGACGAAGGCGGCGGCGCGTTTTACGGACCCAAGGTGGACCTGAAGGTGCGGGACGCGCTCAATCGGGAGTGGCAGCTCAGCACGGTGCAGTTTGACTTCAACGAGCCGGAGCGCTTCGGCCTGGAGTACATCGGCGAGGACGGGCAGCCGCACCGCCCATTCATGGTGCACCGGGCGCTCTTCGGGAGCATGGAGCGGTTCTTTGGGATCCTGATAGAGCACTACGCGGGTGCGTTTCCGCTCTGGCTGGCTCCGTTGCAGGTGGTACTGGTGCCGATTGCTGATCGGCACGCGGAGTACGCGGAGCAGGCCGCGGCGGAGCTCCGGGCCGAGGGTTTCCGCGTGGAGGTAGATGCCCGGCGGGAGCGGATGCAGAACAAGATCCGCCAGGCGGAGACCCAAAGAGTCCCCTACATCCTCGTCATGGGCGACCGCGACGTGGAGGGCGGCACAGTATCCGTTCGGGCCCGTGGAGAGGGTGACCTGGGCGCGATGGCGCGGGCGGACTTTCTGGCGCGAGTGCGCCAGGAGCGGGAGAGCCGGAGCACGGCCGCTACGCCCTAGCACGGCGGCCTCACCTCACACATCAGCCCGAGCGTGTTGTCCTCTGAGTCACGGAAGAAGGCCATCCACAGGTCATGGTCTGGTAGGCGGGCGATCTCCCGCGGCTCGTGCTCGAAGCGCACGCCACGCTCCAGGAGCGTGGCGTGCGCCCGCTGGATGTCTGGTACCTTGAAGTAGAGGATGGACGTGGGATGGTCAAACTCTGGCTTCTCGGGCTTGCTAAGCATCAAGCGCACACCGTCGCAGTCGAAGAAGGCGAGGCCGGGGAACTGGAACAGGAAGCGCATGCCGAGCGTGTCGCGGTAGAAGGCGGTGGCCCGCTCCACGTCCCGCGCGGTGACCGCGATCTGGCCGACGGTGGAAAGCGCAAAAGGCGAATCTGCTGGCACGGCAACGCTCCATTCCACCCGGCGCGTAGTGCACCGGAACAGTTCATTAGCACTGCTAAGTAAATCGTAACGGGCGGGAGGCGTGGCGACCAACCAGACAGATCTCCATCAGCTTGCAGACCGTCTACACTCCGCGGCGATCCACCTGTTGCGCCGGCTGCGCCGAGAGGACGACGCCAGCGGATTGACGGCGCCGCGGCTTTCGGCGCTCTCGGTGGTGGTATTCACCGGGCCGATCTCGCTGGGTGCGCTGGCGCGGGCTGAGCAGGTGCGACCGCCCACGATGACGAGAATCGTGGCGGCGCTGGAACGAGCTGGGCTGGTGGAGCGGACTCCTGGAGCGGACCGACGGGTGGCGCTGATCGCGGCTACAGAGGCAGGCGCCCGACTGTTGGAGGCGGGGCGCCAACGGCGGACCTCTCGGCTAGCAGAGCATCTCGAGACACTGAGCGGCGGGGAGCTAGGCGCGCTGGCCGTGGCGGCGGAGGCGATGGAGAGGGTCTCGAAAGCCTCAGACTAGCACGGGAAAGCCCAGGGCCCAGCCGCGTCCGCGGCTGGGCCCTGGGCAAGGAAAGGAGCGGCTAGACGCCGACGGCGGCGCGGGCGTTGAAGCCCGCCGCGATGCAAGCTTGGACGTACGCTCGGGCTTCCTCATCCGACATGGTCGGCAGCGGGGCGGTCACGTACGGCTTGCAGAGGCCCAGGTGGGCGGCCAGCACCTTGGTGCTGTGCAGGCTGGCGCGCCCGCGCACGCGGAGGACCCGGTCCATCCGGCGCTGGCAATCGTAGGCGGCGGCGATGTCACCGCGCTGGCTGGCGGCGTACATATCCGCCATCAGGCGCGGATCAGCATTGCCGTAGCCGGGGATCAGGCCATCCGCGCCGGCGATGAGGCTGGTGGCGGCCAGCGCGAGATTGCCCTGGAGCACGATGAAGTCCTCGCGCGGTCGCTCCAGCAGGGTCTGCTGGACCTCCGCCCAATCGCCGGAGCTGTCCTTGACCCCGATGATGCGGCTGTCGCTGCCGAGCTTCTGGAGGACCTCCGCCTTGACCATGACCTTCGTGGTCTGCGGGATGTTGTAGACGAGGATAGGGAGATCGGCGGCGTCGGCGAGGCGGCGGTAGTAACCGACGAGGTCGTCCGTGTTGTAGCCGCCGAAGTAGTAGGGCGGCGCGGCGACGTAGGCCTGGAGGCCGGCACCTGAGAGCAGCCGCATGTCATCAATGACCCGGGCGGCGCTGGGCTGGATGACGCCGGCGATGACCGGGACGCGACCGCGAGCGGTCTCCACGGCGACCTCCACGGCCTCGCGGCGCACGGCGTCGCGCAGGCAGGGACCCTCACCGTTCGAGCCAAGCATGAAGATGCCGTCTACGCCGTTCTCGATCTGGTAGTCGACCACGCGGGCCATGCCGGCGCGATCGAGGGTTTCGTCCTCGTTGAGGGCGGTGATCGTGGGCGGGATGATGCCGAAGAACTTTCGCTTTGCCATCTTGACCTCCGGGGCGTACAGGCTACACCGGATGGCCGGGTGCATGCTCGACTGTCATCCTGCCGACACTTGGACCTGAACCCGGAACTTCCGCGTCCCTCTGGAACGTTTTCCCGAGTGATGGGTGCGCGGGTCATCCGTGACGACCGGGCACCCGAATGTTCGATGGAGCTACTCCCATGAACGGCCGACTGGCGATCATCGCCTCTGGACTTCTTCTGGCAACGGCTTGTACCCCCGCTGAGCCGCCCCGCGCGGCGGAGCCGACAAGGCCTACGACCGCGTCTGCGCCGGTGGTGGTCAGCAGCAAGCCGGCCGGGGAGAGCAAGCCTGAGCTGCCCAAGCCGCAGGTGGTGGCGACGGCGATCGCCGCGCCGCCGGCCCAGAAGCCGGCGGAGCAGCCGAAGCCGGCCGCAAATCCAGCGGCGAACCCGCGGGAGGAGCTGACCAGCGCGTTCCGTGGCTGGGGGACCACGAAGTCGTTCCGCGCGAAGATCACGACCACGGGGATCCCGGGCATCGAGCAGTCAGAGATGAAGATTGAGGTGGCGATGCCGGACCGGTTCCACTCTGACAACGGCCGCATGGAGATGATCAAGGTCGGCCAGGACCTATTTGTGAAGCTGCCCACCGGCTGGCAGAAGATCAGCCAGAACATGGACATAGACCTGGCGAACCCGAAGAAGTTCGAGGCGGAGATCGGGGCGCAGACGGACGTCCGCCTGGTGGGGGCGGATGTGTTCGAGGGCACTCCCTGCAAGGTATACGAGTACACGTCTACCCTGGGCGCCGCGGGCCAGACGGCACCGCCGCAGAATGTGAACCCGGCCGTGGCGAAGGCGCTCGCCAAGGCAGAGGCGAATGCGCCATCCAAGCCGCAGTCCTACACCGCGAAGGTCTGGATTGCCGTGGCTGACAACCTGCCGCGGAAGGCAGAGAGCAAGGACCCCAGCTCAGATGTGAAGTCGACGATTGTGTACTACGACTTCAACGCGCCCATCACGATCAACCCGCCGATCTAGTCACCGCGTCGCGGCGCGCTCAACGGCGCGGGCCCGCCTACCTGGTGGGCTCGCGCTGGTACACCGTGTAGAGCCCGGGGGTGGAGATGGTGGCGGCGACGATGTTGTTGACCGGATCGTTGGCCTGTTTCGCCACGGCGACCCAGCGCTGCCTGTCCACATCGAAGAATGCGAGGCCGAGCCGTGATTCGTCCATGCCCACGATGTCAGCATCGGCGTAGTTGATCGCCAGATTGACCTCCGCCGGAAGCGCGGTCAGCACCTCGCCCTCGCAGGTGCCCGCGGCAAGGAGCAACCGCAGATCACCCACGACCGGGCCTGGTGGCTCGCCGGCGCCGAGGTCTACCGGAAGCTGAACGGCGAAGCGGACGGACCGGGGCATGGTGGCAAAGACGCGGACGGTTACGCGGCCGCCGGAGGAGCGGAAGGCCATGTCCTGGCCGGGCGTTGAGCAGACGGCCGGTGGCCTGGGCTCGGGGAGGGCCTTAGCGGGCGGGATGTAAGGCGCGGGCTCCTCTTCATCCTCGTTGTCGTTCCGGTTCGAGTTGCCATTTCCGTTGCCGTTGCCATTGTCCAGGCCAGCTTTGCGATCCCGATCTTTCTCAGGATGGCGGGGGGCGGCGAGCGCGGTACCGACGCTGGGCGCGTTGAACTGACCGGTGAAGTGAGAGAGGTCTGACGCGAGAAGTAGGGCCATCAGCACCAGCACGGCAAGACGAGCGTGACGCGGGCGGGAGTCGCCAAGGGGATCGAACAAACCGTACTCCGTGGACGTGGGCGTGCCGATTCAGGATACCAGGTGGGCTGGCCGGGGGCACCGCGGCCGCGGCGCAAAGAGGCCCGCCCACCACACGGTGAGCGGGCCTCTAGAGCCTGAGCGGTCAGACCCTACTTCTGGTAGATGACGTAGAAGCCCATCTCAGTAATTGTGGCAGAGACGTAGTTCGCGCCCGGGTCCGGGGCCTGCTTGTCCACGTCGTTCCACTTATTGTCCTGCTGGTCAAGCCGTGCCACCTTGAAGTTGGCTTCGTTCAGGCCACCGGCATCGCCATCGCTGTAACGGACGCCCAGGTTCACCTCACGCGGGAGCGTGGCCAGGCCGGAGCCATCGCACTGCTCCGCTAGGAGCTGGAACAGCAGGCCATCCACGCGAGTCCCAGGGGTGGCGGGCACCGACGATGCATCGATGGGCATCCGCACGCGGACCTTCACACCGATGGGCATGCTACCAAACACGCGGACGCTGACCCGCCCATCATCTGAGGTGAAGGCCATCTCAGAGCCCGGGCTGGAGCAGGAGGGGGCCGGGGGTGCCGCCGGGGCGGCGGGTCGCTGGACTATGACAGCGGGCGCCGGGGTCCCGTTATCCCCATTGTCGTTCTTGTTCTTGTTGCCGTTGTGGTTCTTGTTGTCGTTCCCGTTGTCATTTCCGTTGTGGTTGCAGTCGCCGTTGTCGTTGCCATTGTTCTGGCAGCCGCCGCCACCGTTGTCATTGCCGCACCCACTCTTGCGGTGATCGGAGCAGTCACCGCGAACCAACGTTGCGCCATCCGACGCGGCAAGCGCGGCCCCATCCGAGGTTCGGGGTCCCGGCTGGGCGGAAAAAAGCGGTCCAACCGCGACCACCGCGATCGTTATGAATACGAGGGCTAAGCGAAGCGCTCCCACGCGTCGAACCTCCCTGACTGTCTGAGCTGTCCTCTGCTCCGCGCAGAGTAGCACAAAACGCGCACTCGACGCAGGCGTCCGTCATACGGACGTAAGGCGAATCAGGCTCTAGTATACTTCCGCCGCGCGGCGGGGGGCTCCGGCGCGCCGGTGCGCGAGAGCGCCGGAGCGATACGAAGACAGGCTCAGGCGAACGGTATGGATCGGCAAAGCGGCCGCGATTCACTCCTCGCAGAGATCATGGCCATCGAGCCTGAGCTGCACCGTGCCATGGGGCCTTCCCAGGCCCGCTACTGGCTGGGCATCGACGTGACGATGTCCCAGCTCAAGATCCTGTTCGTACTCCACAACGGATGCACGCCGGGTTCTCGCTCTGGGCCGCGGGTGGGCGCGGTGGCACGGTCACTGGGAGTGACGCTGCCCACGGTGACGGCAGTGATGGACAAGCTGGTGGAGCGGGGACTGGTGCGGCGGGACGAGGATCCGGTGGACCGGCGCCAGCATGTGTGCCGTCTCACGCCCAGCGGCCACGCGCTGATGGATGAGCTGATGGCGGGCCACCGCGCACACACGGAGTCACTGCTGGGCTACATGTCCGAGGGGGATCTGGAGCAGGTGCTGGCGGTGATGCGCCTGTTCATCGAGGCGGCCGCGCGTATGAACGCGGATCAGGCGGGTCCGGCGGCGCCGACTGCCACGCCGTCATAGTAGGGGTCATCCTGGTCAAGCGGTAGGCTGACGGGCTGGCGCCCGATGGCAGACTTGTAGAAACCGGCCAGGACCTCCAGGGCGCGACGACCCTCTGCCGCCTCGGTGACACCGGGGGCGCCGGTGATGATGGCCTGGAGGAAGTCACCGATCTGTGGGTTCATACTCCAGGTGGGTAGCGCGTTCTGACCGGGTCGACGGTACGGATCGATCTCAGCGGGGTCCGACTGCCAGGCGGGGGGCAACGGACGGACACCAGCCGCGACGCGCTCCAGATCCTGATTCACGGCATCATCAACGGAGAAGGTGAGCCACGGGAAGGCTTTGACCGCGCCGAGCGTGCCGTAGAGCTCGATCTGGCTGCGTTCGATCTGGTGCGACACGGCGCCGGCGATCTCGGCGATCGCGCCGTCCTCAAAGGTCACCAGCCCGAAGGCGGTGTCTTCGATGGGGAGGCGGGCGTCCGCGCGCTGGCGGGGGACGTCATGGACAAACGTGTCCATACGCCCGAAGACCTCCACCGGGCGACGGTCCATGATCCACAGGAGCTGGTCAAGGATGTGGATGCCCTGGCCGGTGAGCGCGCCTCCTCCTTCACCGGCCCACGTGCCGCGCCACCAGAGCTCGTAGTAGTTCGGTGGGCGGTACCACTGGGTGTCCGCTCGGGCAGAATGCACGCGGCCGAGCGCTCCGGACTGGACGAGCGCGCGCATGCGGCGCTGCTCTGACGCGTAGCGGCCCTGCGACACGGTCATCAGGTGGGCACCGCCCTGGCTGGCGGCCGCGATGAGCTCGTCCGCGTGGCGGAGGCTGGTAGTGAGCGGTTTCTCGCACAGGACGTGCTTACCGGCCTTGAGTGCCGCGAGGGCAGCGGGATGGTGGAGGGATGGGGGCGTGGTGATGATGACGGCGTCTACGCCCGGGCTCGCGATGAGATCATGAAAATCAAGGAACTGGGCGGGGACGTTCTGCGCCTGCTGAGTGAGGGCGGCGCGCGCGGCTCCCATGGCGTCCGCGGCCGCGGTGGTGGCGAGCTGGGCCAGAAAGGCCGCGGCACCCTGGATGCTGTCCGAGGAGCGGCTGGCGAGCGCGGTGATCCGGGCGGACTCAGGGAACCTGAGCAGCGCACGGATGTGGGTGCGGGCGATGACGCCGCAGCCAATGATCCCGATGTTGATCACGCGTACTCCCGGGGTAGCCAGATCGCGAGGATCATAGTCGAACCCGGCGGGCGGTCCAGCGTATAGTCCCGGGGAGATGCAGACTGACGACGAGCTGGAGGGGGAGGGACTCGGTTACATCCGAGACCGCCAGCCCCCCAACCTGTGGATCCTGGCGTTGATGACGCTGGGAGCGCTTGCCGTGACGGGCCTGGTGCTCCTGTTCACGGTGCTGCTGTAACGGCTTTCCCCTGAGTTTGGGCGGCTAGACCGTCATGGCCTCGTCGATCTGCTTGCGACTGGGATTGACGTAGAGCTTGCCGTCTATCTCCAGTGTGGGGACGGTGCGGAATCCACCGGAGGCCTGCTCGATGCGCTCACCGTACTCCGGGTGCTCCTCGATGTCGACCTCCGTGAACGCGATGCCCTTGCTGTTGAGGTAGCGCTTGGTGTTCACGCAGAAACCGCACCAGGTGGTGGTGTACATGGTGACCGACTTTGCCAACGGATCGCCTCCAGTATTTGGTCCGGGGGCGAGCGCCTGGGGGGAGCCCAGGAGCCCGCGTTCGCTTCGTACAAACGGAGTGGCAGGGGAGTGTATTCCGGACCGCCTGACAATAAGAGCCTATACGCGGCCGGCCTCGCGGGTGGCCTCGATCGCCTGTTGGATGTCATCGTCGTCGTTGTAGAGATGGACGGAGTATCGGATCCTGCCGTCTGCTTCCCAGACCAACACACCGCGCCGGCCGAGCTCGCGGGCAAATCGCGGGCCGTCTGACCGCTCGATGCAGACGTTCCCTGCCCGCAGACTGGGATCGGCTGGGGTCAAGACGCGCTCCCCCAGCTCGGACAGCGCTTCGCGGAGGCGGCCAGCGAGCTCGCTGACGTGGGCCTCGACGCGCTCGATTCCGATCTTCTGGAGATAGGTGAAGCCGTTCTCAACGACGTAGCAGCCGGGGAAACTGGGGTTGCCCAGGGTCATCTGGCGGGCGTCATCCCAGGGCTCAAAGCGGAGCCGACGCTCCTTGCCCATCTCGGTCTTGGCGGAGAACCAGCCGGCAGCGGTTGGCCGCCAGCCGGGCTGGCGGGCACGGTTCCAGTAGCCCACGGCAATGCCGGTGCAGCCGAGCTGCCACTTGTAGCAGCAGGAGAACAGGAAGTCCGCATGACTGGCCTGGACTGGGACGACGCCAAGTGAGTGGGAGGCGTCCACAAGCAACATGGCGCCGTGGCGGTGGGCGGCTTCCGCGATTGAGGCGAGGTCATGGCGGAGTCCGGTGAGATAGCTCACGTGGCTGACTGCGACGACGCGCGTCCGATCATCAATCGCGGCTTCGAGGGCACCGGGCTCCACATCGAAGCCCTCGCCGACGAAGCGGACCTCGAGCCCCTGGTCCTTGCGGAGCAGCCACGGGTAGATGTCTGACGGGAACTCGATGGCCTCAACCACGACGTTGTCGCCGGGGCGCCAGTCTATGGACTGCGCGACCATATTGACGCCGTCCGAGGTGCTGGGCAGGAAGCTGACATCGTCTGTCACCACCCCCAGCAGCTCGGCCGCACGTGCCCGGGCGCGGCCGAAGGTGGCCACCTGGCGGGCGCGCCCAGGAAGGCCGGCGCTCTTGTCCAGCGCGTAGCGGGTGAAGGCTTCTACGTGGCTCTTGAGGAACGGCGTCTCGCCGCCCCCCGCGAGGTGGACACGGTCTTCAACCCCGATGAAGTCGCCCCTGGGCGCAAGCGATGGCATGGGCTAGCCGGGCGTCTCGTAGGCGAGGGCGGAGTACCGCATCAGCTTGTCGAAGTCGTGGCTGGACTGGATACGGCGGACGGTGCCGGACTTGCCGCGCATGGCCAACGTCTCTGTGAAGGCGCCACGGCTGGTGTAGCGGACGCCACGCACAAGCTCGCCGCTGGTGACGCCGGTCAGCGAGAAAAAGACGTCGTCGTCCTGGACGAGGTCATCGATGCTGAGGATCTTGGTGAGCTCCAGGCCCTGGCGGGCGGCCTCGTCGCGCTCGGCGTCATTGCGGGGCCAGAGCCGACACTGGATGTCACCCCCCAGGCACTTGAGCGCACAGGCGGTGGTGACCGCCTCCGGTGAGCCACCGATGCCCATCAGCATGTCGATACCGGTCTCCTCGAGCGCGGGCATGATGCCGCCGGCGATGTCACCGTCCGTGATGAGCTTGAGGCGCGCGCCCGTCCCGCGGATCTCCCTGATCAGGTCATGGTGGCGATCGCGCTCCAGGACGACAACAGTGACATCCTCCACCTGGCAGCCCTTGGCGTCTGCCATGATGCGTACGTTCTCCGCGACGCTGTTCTCCAGGGAGACCTTGCCGGCGCCCACGGGGCCTACTGCGAGCTTCTCCATATAGACGATGTTCTTGGGGAAGTACATCGTGCCGCGCTTGGCCAGCGCGACGACTGCCACGGCGTTTGGCATGCCCTTAGAGAGCAAAGTGGTGCCGTCGATCGGGTCCACGGCGATGTCTACGAGCGGCGGTAGACCATTCCCGATGCTCTCGCCGTTGTAGAGCATGGGCGCCTCGTCCTTCTCGCCCTCGCCGATGACAACGACGCCGTCCATGTCCAGCCCATTGAGGGTGAGGCGCATGGCATTGACCGCGGCCTGATCCGCCGCGTTCTTGTTGCCCTTCCCCATCCAGCGAGCCGCGGCGAGCGCCGCCGCCTCGGTGACCCGGGCCAGGTCCATGGACAGATTTCTGTCCAGGTCAGGGAGCGCGGTCGCCTGGCGCGACGTATCGTGGTGCATGATCAGACTCCCCTTGAGCGGCCGGCGGGACCGGGCGTAACGGACGCCGGAGCGCCGTGCCTACCCGACGTGGCCACATGCTAGGCGAACTTCTGTCAAATTTTCAAGGGCGCCACGTTTATTCCCGGGCACCGCGATGGGGGCACAACTCGTTTGCGTCTGCTTCGTCGATACTGTCAGACTCCCGGTGTGCGAGAGGGGGGCAACTGCATGGCGGTGACGCTAGGCCCACGCGGGTCGCGGCTGCTGGCGGCTGGCTTGTTGGCGCTGCTGCTTTCGGCGTTGGTGTCCGGCTCGGCACACGCCGAGGTGTCGGGCGCGCCAGCCCTGCCTTCCGAAGGCACGTGGCGGGTGATCGCCGGCGACGACAACGGGCTAGTGTCGCTGAAGCGCCCGGTGGGTCTTGCGCCGGGCGGAGGTGGCAGCGTGTGGGTCGCCCTGTCCGCAGACAACGCCATCCAACGAATCGAGCACGAGGGCGCACTGCTTGACCGGTTCGGGACGGCCGGCACGGCGGGCGGGCAGCTACGGGAGCCGCGCGCGCTGGCGACCGATGGCGACGGCAATGTGTACGTGGCGGATACCGGCAATAACCGGGTTCAGAAGCTGTCGGCGGTGGGCGAGCCACTGATGAGCTGGGGGCTGCCGGCGCGGATCAGCGATCAGATCGTGAACCCGGTGGGCGTGGCCGTAGACGCGGCTGGAAACGTGTACATCGCGTATGCGGGCGGACGGTGGGGACTGAACCACCGGGTGGACAAGCACGGGCCAAACGGCCAGCTCTTGTTGCGGATGGGGCGGGAGCCCGGCGGAGCGTGGGGGCGTGCCCAAGGCCAGTTCACCGGACCGCACGGCGTAGCGGTGGACGCGGAGGGCAGCATCTATGTGGCGGACACCGGCAACCACCGGATTCAGAAGTTCGACGCGGCGGGCGAGTTCGTCCGGGAATGGGGCAGCCAGGGGCGCGCGGTGGGCCAGCTAGATACACCCAGGGCCATCGCAGTCGCCGGAGATGGCGACATCTTCGTTGCCGATACGGGGAACGATCGCATCCAGCGATTCTCCACGAACGGCGCCGTGATCGCGACCTACGGAGAACGGGGAATTGAACCAGGGCAATTCCGCCGGCCGGAAGGGCTGATGGTTGACGCGGACGGACTGCTCTGGGTGGCAGACACGGACAACGACCGGATCCAGGTGTTCGCCCCGTAGAGACGCACGGCGAGCGCAACGAAACGGGCCGCCCTGAGGGCGGCCCGCGTCGAGCTACGAGGGGCGCGCTTACTTCCAGCCAGCCCCGTTGTTGTTCGGATTCGAATCCATTGCCGCGTCCACGTGGAGGCCAAAGTTCATGCACACCTCGGCGGGCACCTGGTTGGAACAGGAGACGGTTCGCGTGGTGCTGCTGAGAGCCGGCAGGCTGCTGATGATCCCGCCGCCCAGGGCCTTTGACGTGGACTGCTCGCCCAGGACCTTCTCGCTCATCGCCACTGTGGTGTAGCCCACGTTCGCGGCATCGTACTGGCTGAGGTTGCTTATCTTGAACGTGCCCACCAGCTTGTCCCCCTGGAACTGCACGCCCTCCAGTGACACCGCAAAGTCATACTTGCAATTCTTGAGATCCGCGGCCGTGAGATTGTTGTCCTCGTTGGTCTCCGTGATCTGGTTCTCGAAGTCCACGCGGGCGCCGAGCTCAAAGGCGAAACACTCGCCCTTACCCAGATCGTAGTAGAGCGTCCGGGTATCTCCCGCCTTCACGTTGTTGAGGGTGAAGAGCTTGGGGTTGTTGGGGTCGGTGGACTTGAAGATCTTGGCCTTGGTGGTCAGCACCTCGCCCAGACCCTGGTTCTTCACCACGAAAGCCGCCCGGTGGGAGCCGTCAGCCTCTGTAGTCTGGCCAACATACTTGATGGTGAGATCGGGGAAGACCATGGCGTGTGCCGGGAGGCTGGTCGCGGCCAGCAGAACGGCGGAGCCAAAGGCGGCGGTGAGCGACCTGCGGGCGTCGCGGAAAAGCGGGTACATGGGGTCCTCCACGTAGGAGAACGCTCCTCGGTGGGGTCATCGGCGAGGCCACCGGGTGTTCGTGGGCCGTGTCTCGGTCTGTTCTCTCCTACGGCCATTGTGCGCCCGCTGGATTCACCGCACCGCCACCGCGCCGACATCACCCTTGTCATCTTGGCGACAGTCTGGCGCGCGATCATCGCAAGACGTGACAGATCCCCGCGGCGGTCGGCGAAGGCGGCAGCCCGTGTCGAGAGGGGCTGCGCCGACCGCGGCGGGGATCTTTGCCGCTGGCGGACCGACATCCTGAATCGATCAGCCAGTACTGAGAGTGTATCGATACGTGGGCCGCCGGGCTGTCACGTGGCTGACACTCTTGGTGTCATCGACGCGACAAGGGGTGGGAAAAATCTCCTGATGGCGAGCGGGCCGCTACGGCCCCTTGATGACGGTGCCGCCGTCCACCACCAGAGCCTGGCCGGTGACGTATGAGGACTCGTCGCTGGCCAGGAAGAGGGCGGCGCGGGCGATCTCATCCGCCTCGCCAACGCGCTCCATAGGGACGCGGCTCGCGGAGCGCCGCTCGCGCTCGCCTCCGTCCAGGCTGGGGTCATAGATCTCCGGGTTCATGGGCGTGCGGACTGTGCCCGGGCAGATGCAGTTCACGCGGATGTTGTTCGGCCCGTAGTCCAGGGCGGCGTTTCGGGTGAGCTGGACTATGGCGCCCTTGGCGGCGGCGTACGGGGCGAAAGCGTTAAAGGCCACGAGTCCCTGCACTGACGCCGTGCTGACGATAGAGCCACCGCCCTGATCGAGCATGTAAGGGATGGCGTACTTCATACCGCGGTAGACCCCGCCGAGGTTGAGGTTCTGGCAGCGTGCCCAGTCGTCCTCCGAGATCTCATGGACCTTGCCGTAGAAGTTCACGCCCACGTTGTTGAACATCACGTCCACGCGGCCGTGGAGGCGGGCGGCAGTATCCACGAGATTTTTCACGTCGTCCGCCACCTGGACGTCGCAGTGGACAAAGGTGGCGTCGTGGCCGGCGGCCCGGATGAGCCGGAGGGTCTCGGCGGCCTGGGCGTCATTCACATCGCCAAAGACGAGGCGGGCGCCCTCGGCGGCGAAGAGGATGGCGGAGGCGCGGCCGATGCCAGTGGCTGCGCCGGAGATGACGGCGACCTTGTCCTTGAGGCGCATCGGGGAGTCCTTTCTCCAAGAGTGCGGAGGGAGTCAGAGCAGGTGAACGGTGCACAAGCGTAGCGCAGAGGTCCGCCCGCGCGCCGATCGTTGACATGTGACTAATTAGTCACATATAGTGGGGGTGTGGAAGTCGTGTTCAAGGCGCTCGGCGATGCGAGCCGGCGTCTGCTCCTGGATCGCCTCTTCGAGCGTGATGGCCAGACGCTCGGCGAGCTCTGCGATGCCATGGGCATGACGCGGTTCGGCGTGATGAAGCATCTGCGCGTCCTCGAGGACGCGGGGCTCGTGACCACCCGCCGCCACGGACGCGAGAAGCTCCACTACCTCAACCCGGTCCCGATTCGGCTGCTGCACGATCGGTGGATCAGCAAATTCGCGGAGCCGTGGGTTGAGCGCATGTCCAATCTGAAATCCAGACTGGAGGCACCCATGAAGCCCCCTGCACACGTCTACGAGGTCTACATCCGAACCACGCCGGAGCGACTCTGGGAGGCGCTGACCACGCCTGAGCTCTCCCAGCAGTACTACTACGGAACGCTGGTGAGCTGTGGCTCCAAGGTGGGCGATCCGATCAGCTACCGGCAACCGGACGGGAAGCGCGTGATCGAAGGCGAGATCCTGGAGCTGGAGCATTCGAAGCGGCTAGTCCACACGTTCAGATTCAGCCAGGGGACACACGGGGACGGCGGGGGGGACGCACCGTCCCGCGTGAGCTTCTCAATCGACCAGATGGGCGACGTGTGCAAGCTGACGTTGACCCACGATCAGTTCGAGGGAGAGACGGAGACCTACAAGTCGGTTCGAAGCGGCTGGAACCCGATTCTCAGTGGTCTGAAGACGCTGCTGGAGACCGGAGCGCCCCTGGAAATCCGCACGTAGCCGGATCATGGTGGGCCGGCGCCCTGGCGCGTCGGCCCGCCATGATCCGGCCCACTGCCTGCTGGCGTATCCCGGAGACACGGAATCTCCAGGATGGGGTGGGCCGGATGTCGGCGGCGATCGATCTGTCCCTCCGCGAGTTGTACGCGGAGTTCGGGCGCGGCGATCTGGGCGCGGTGCTCAGCCGCTGCGATGACGCAATTGTGTTCGAGGTGCCGGGCGTCAGCCCGCTGGCGGGGCTGTATCGGAAGCAGACGTTCGGCGAACTAGTCGAGCGGGTGATGCGCCTGAGCGGTGGGACATTCCAGGAGGACCTGTTGGACGTGCTGGTGGGCGAACGGTACGCGGCGGTGTACCTGACCCACCGGCTGGCGCGGGACGGAACTGAGTCGCGGTACCAGACAATTCACCTCTGGGAGCATGACGGGGAGGTGCTGACCGGCTGGCGCGAGTACCCGGCGGATCTGCGAGCGTTTGACGAAGCCTGGAGCGAGCCGGCGGGTTCACTCGACGTGCGGACGGGATTGCGCGAGAATAGCGCCTCGTGGAGACCGTTGGCGTAGGCATCATCGGAGCGGGCGCGTTTGGCGCGGCGCACGCGGAGGCGCTGGCCGGCGTGCTGGGCACGCGGCTGGTGGCAGCATCGGCGCGGACACCGTCTCGACTCGAGGCGTTCACCCAGCGATTTGGCGGTCGGGCGTATCGCGACTATCGCGAACTGTTGGCGGATCCAGCAGTGGACGTGGCCTGCATCTGCCTGCCCCACAACCTGCACGCGGAGGCCACCGTAGCCGCGCTGGAGACGGGCAAAGCGGTGCTGCTGGAGAAACCGCTGGCTCCCAGCGCGGAGGAATGCTCCCAGATCGTCCGGGCGGTGGCGGGGACCAGTGTGCCGTTCATGCTGGGGCACATCTACCGCTACATGCCGGTCTACGCGGCAGCCCGCCGGCTCATAGACGCGGATGAGATCGGTGAGCCCGTGGTGTGCACGGCAGCGATGGCAAAGGGCTGGGGCTTCGAGCAGCGGGAGGCCTGGCACCTGACGGATGGCGGCGGGATGTGGCTGACCAACGGCTGCCACCTGGTGGACCGGTTGTCCTGGCTGCTGGACTCGCGGCCGCGTGACATCCGCGCGGTGGTGGGTACGCGGTTCCACACGCAGGACGCGGATGATGTCGGCGTCGGACTCCTGACGTTCGAGTCGGGAGCGGTGGGTGTTGTCCGGGCCGTGGGTTACCGCCTGGGAGCGCAGGATCACGGCACGGAGATCCAGGGCACGCGCGGCGCGCTCAGGCTCTCGCACAGCGACGGGCTGTTCGTGGCTCGCGCCGATCGGTGGGAGCAGGTTGAGGAGCCCACGCCGGATCTGCAGATGGTCTCGCTGCGGGCGCAGTGGGAGTCCTTCCTTGGCTACTTGAAGCGCGGCGGGATGTCGCCCATCTCGGCAGAGTACGGGCAGATGGTGGTGGCGACGATCCTGGCGGGCATGGAATCGAGCCGCACGGGTGACACCGTGCGAGTGGGAGACGTGGGCGCGTGAGCAATGGAACTGAACAGCCCGGAAGGGGCATCCGCGTGGCATTTGCCGGAGCCGGGCACTGGCACTTCTCCGTCGATGCGCAGTACCTGAAGCTGACCCGGGAGGCCGGCTGCGAGATCGTGGGGCTGAGCGACGACAGCGAGCAGATTGCCCGAGCCCGAGCCCAGGTGGCGGGCTGCCCGTGGACTACGGACATCGATGATCTCGTCTCGCGATTCAAGCCAGACCTGGTGGTGGCGCTGCCACGGCCGGACCGGGCCCCGGCGCAGGTGGGCCGGCTCCTCGACCTGGGCGTGCCCATGTTCGCGGAGAAGCCGCTGGGCGTCAACGCTGACGGCGCGCGGTCGCTCGTGGAGCGGGCGGAGCGGGGCTGGGTGTACGTGGCGTTTCCGCAGCGCTTCGCGCCGATCGTGGCGAAGGTGGAGGAGCTACGCGTGGCGGGGCGGCTGGGGGCAGTGGGCCACGTGGGCCTGCGGCAGTTGAACGGGCCGCCGTGGCGGTACCGCGACTACGAAGTGCCGTGGATGACGGATCCGGCCATAGCAGGCGGCGGACCGTTGCGGAACATCGGCATCCACCTCACGGACATGCTGGCCCAGATGTTCGAGCCGGAGACCATCTCCATAGTCGGCGCGGCACGGACGAATCGGATGTTTGGCGAGCCGATCGAGGACGTGATCTCGGCCGTGATGAAGACGGACGATGGCGTGCTGATCCACCTGGAGAGCGGGTACTCCTTTGCCCGCCCGAAGCCCGGCCACACGGATCTGATGGTGGCCGGCCGGCTGGCACACGTACACCAGCGGCGGGATCAGCTCACGGTGACGCCATCTGACGGAGAAGCCCGGGTGACGCCAATCGACACGGGGCGGTCGTTGTACGAGGTGATCTTCCACGACGCGCTGCGTCGGTTCCGCGCCCAGCAGCCACCGCTCGCCACCGTGCGCGATTGCGCGCGGGCGGCGGAGCTGATCGACCGAATCTACGCCGCGGCTCGGTAGCGCCGGGCGCTACCGAGCCGCGTAGCCTACCTGTTGGGCTTCCGGTTGGGCGTCCCGCCGTTGACGGTGCCGCCCCGACCGTTGGGGTGCTGGTTCGGCGTACCACTGACGATGGACTCCAGGCGCGGCGGGCCGGGCGGCTCCGCCTCAAACGAGCCGATATCCGTAGGGTCCGCCGACGAGTGCGGTCGCGCCACCCCGCGCTGATCCGTCGCCAGCGCAAACGCGTTGTCACCCTTATTGATCGCCGCGCTGCCAGCAAACGGCCGCATCGTCTTCGTCGGTCCGCCGAAGAACCCAAGCGCCGAGAGCTGCGGATCGCCGGTGATGAAGCCCGCCGCCGGGCAGTCCGAAGCGCCGAACTGCAGGCTGTTGTTCCCGTTGAACGCGTCGATGTTGCAGTTCCCGCCAACGCCGTTCACCGTGTTGTTCGCCACGATCGTGTTCCGCAGCGTGATCGAGTCGCTCCCGCTCCGCCCCTGGTGGAACACCCCGCCGGCCGTCGACAGGCCGGCTCCGGACCGCCCGGTGGCGCTGTTTCCGGCGATCGTGTTGTTGTTCACGACGGCGCTCCGCAGCGTGTGGACCGCGCCGCCTTTCCCGATGCCAACCGTGGCAATACTTCCGCCGCCGGCGGCGGTGTTCAGCGAGAAGGTGCTATTGCTGATCGACGTGGCGCTGGCGGTGCTGGGGATAAAGACGGCCCCGCCCAGCCCGTCTCCACCGGTGAGCGTACCGGTGCCGCCCTGCGCCGTGTTGCTCTCAAACGTTGACGTGCGTACGGTCAGGTTCCCATCCGAGTAGATGGCGCCGCCGGATCCATCTCCGCCGCCGGCACTGACGGCACCGCGCGCGAGGTTGTTGACCAACGTCGTCCGGTCGATGGTGACCACGCCGCCGCTCGCGACGTACAACGCTCCGCCCTGGCCGTCTCCGACGGTGCCGCTCCCGAGCGCCTGGTTGTTGGTGAACACCATGTCCGACAACGCCAGGCTGGTCACGGCGGTGTGGATCGCTCCACCCTGGCCCGTGGCCGCGGTGACCCGTCCGTTCCGCAGCGTGAGACCGCTGATCGAGATCGTCTTGCCGGCGTTGACCGATCCGATGGTGAAGATCCGCGTGGCGTTGTTCCCACTAATGGCCAGCCCGGCCGCGCCAGGCCCGACGATGGCCACGGATTTGTCGATCAGGATGGGCGTTGCCAGGGTGAGGGTGCCGGCCACCTTCACCAGGATGATCCCGTTGTCGCCGACATCGGTGACCGCCTCACGCAGCGTGCACTCCGCCGCGTCGCAGCCGCCAGCGCCGGGATCCGACGTGCTATTGACCACCTTCAGGGGGATCTCCACGGAGCCGATGTCAACCGGATCGGAGCCGCTCGCCGGCCGCGCGATGCCCCGCTGATCCGCCGCGGGCGCGCCGGCGTTCTGGCCAGCGTTGATAGCGGCCGATCCCAGAAGCGGTAAGTGGGTGAACGTGTTGCCACCGTTGTCCTGCAGCGGGGTCAGTTTTGGATCTGCGTTGATGGGGAACACGCCGGCCGGGCAGTCGGCCGCGCCGAACTGCAGGTTGCTGGAGCCGCTGATCACTCCACCGAAGGCGGCCAGGCAGTTGGCGGGTGTGTTGTTGTTCGTATTGTTCGCGACGATGGAATTGGTGATGGCGATGTTCCCGCCGTCCGCCGCGATGCCCCCGGCGCTCCCGAACGCGCTGACGGCGTTGGTGTTGTTGACGACTGTGCTGTTGAGGATCGTCAGCGTGGTGCCAAAGGTGTGCGCTACGATGGCGGCGCGGCTAGACGAACCGGCCGGGCCCGAAGCGACGTTGCCGCTGACCGTGCTGTTGGTGATCGCGCCGCTGCCCGTGATCGAGAGCGCCGCGCCGGACACGACGGCATCGCTGCCCGCACCCTGCGGTGCTCCTCCGATGGCCTGATTGCCTGACAGTGTGCTCTGGATCAGCGTGAGGGCGTTACCGGTGCTGCCCTCCGCGCGGATACCGCCACCGAACGGGCGTCCCGCCGCACCGCTCGCCGTACTGGCGTCGCCGCCGCGGGCGATGTTGTCCTTGACCGTGGTTCGGGTCAGGGTGAGTTGGCCGTTGCTGGAGATACCGCCGCCAAAGGCGAACGTGCCTGTGCCCGCACTCCGAGCCTCGTTGTTTCGCACGACCATGTCGATCAGCGAGACGTTGGAGCCGTTCTGTATCCGAATGCCGCCGCCCCGCGCGGTGAACGGGCTTGACCCGGTGAGGAGCCCGTTGCGGACCGTGAAGCCGTTCAGCGTGACGTTGACGGCCGCGGTCGGGCCGATGTCGAAGACCCGCACAGCATCGCCCCCACTCACGGCGAGCACGCCAGCCCCGGGCCCGTTGATGGTCAAGTGCTTGTCAATAACGAGTTGACCGAGTCCCACGTTGAGCGTGATGGTGCCGGTGACCGCGGCGTCGAACACCACCGTGTCGCCCGGGCTGGCAGCAATGATCGCTTCGCGCAGCGAGCAGTCGACGACGCTGCAGGTGCCGTCGTTGGTGTCGGCCGTCTTGGTGACCGTCTTGTTAGCGGCCAGCGCCTCGCCCGGGAGCAACACCGCCGCCCACAACGCGGCCGACACCGCGAAAGCGCCACGCCACCATCCTCGAACCCGCGCAACGTCCACCCAACGCATCGCCACTCTCCCGTGAGTCACGCTTTTGCCCCCAGGGTCGCAGTATGTACCACATCAGTCGCGGCACCGCGCAAGCCTCCTCGTGGAGGCCGGGGCGCAACCGCGCATCTGGTGGACATACGTATGACGCCGTGAAACCGGATTCACGGTGCGCCGGGGCAGAGAAAAGCCCCCGTCTTAGCGGACGGGGGCATTTCTCTGGATGGGTTGCGCGAGTGTCAGGCCGGGACGACGATCTCCCCGCCGGCTGGCTGGTTGGACGGCTTGGACGCGGTGGCGATGTTCTTGCTGGCCCAGAAGGCGCCGGCGATCTTGTTGACGCCCGCCAGCAGGTCTTGGGCGGCCTGCATGTTGATCTGCTGCTTGACGGCCGAGCAAAGCTTCATGGTCTTCCAGAACGTGTCATGCATGTCTGGGAACTTCTCAAGATGCTCGGGGCGGAAGTAGTCCGTCCAGAAGATCAGGAGCTCGTTCTCCACCGCGCGCGCGTGCTCTTCCTTCACAGCGATGTACCGTGACATGGTGTTGAGGTAGGCATCCATGGCCGCCTTGTCGGACGACGGAAGCGCCAGGCCCTCGATGAGCTGGTTCATGCGGATGATGGTGAGCGCGCCGATCTGGGCGGCGTGCGGATCGTAGATACCGCAGGGGATGTCACAGTGGGCGGAGACCTTTTCGGCCGACCGTGCGCGGTCAAGCGCGCCGAGCACGAGATCGGAGAGGTTCATTGCTTCCTCCAAGCTGTTAGGCTCTGAGCCGGAAGTGTAGCCGAGCGATTGGGGCGTGTCTAAATCGATGAAGCTGTGGGTCGCCCGACTGTGGCGCAAGTTCGCTCCGACTCGGGGGTGGCGCGTCGAGGTTACCGGGGACAGCATGTATCCACTGCTGCACCCCGGGGAACGTCTCCTCGTAGATCGGGGCGCATACCGGGCATCCGAGCCACGGCGGGGCGAGATTGTGGTGTTCAGGCGCCCAGGCAGCGCGGGCGAGCGCTCGGTCAAGGTGGTAGTGGGCCTCCCAGGCGAGGTGGTGTCGGTGGAGCGGGACCGCCTCTGGATAAACGGCCTGGAGCTGAGGTGGCACGCGCCGGTGGTAGGCACGCTACCGGGGCAGTGGCAGCTAGGCGAAGCGGGCTACTTCCTGTTGAGCTACTCGGTGGCGGTAGGGACCGATAGCCGCGTCTTTGGGCCGGTGGACCGATCCAGCATCGAGGGGAGAGTCACTCGAGTCTACGCTCCGCGGGCTCGAGCGAGACGGGTGGAGTCATTGGCTCTGGGCACGCGGCAGGACGGAGAAGACTAAAGGCTGAACAGCGTGAAGCCCACGCCGAGCTCCGCTCCTGCCTGCTCGCCGGCCGCACGCGCCGCCTGCGTCAGAAAGTCGGACGCGTCGAAGGGCTGGGCAAGATTGTCGAAGTAGGCGTGGTGCGCCTGGAGGGAGGCGATGCCGCGGTCCAGGTCTGCCTGAGCGATGACGCAGCCATGGGTGGACGGGGTCATGCCGGCCACAAGGACATAGCGCAGCCCGTGCCAGGGCTCCAGGCCCTGGGCCAGCAGCTCTGGAAAGATCCAGCGGTTGGCCGCGTCGCGCGCCGCATCCAGGGTGGCCAGGCCCACCGCGCGGTGGTCCGCCTGGTTGAGCCCACCGCTGGGCCAGGCAATGCCAAAGTGGCCGGTGATCAGCACCTGGGGTTTGTGGATGCGGATGGCGCGGGCGAGATCGCGGCGGAGCGGCAGACCGTACTCCACCACGCCATCCTGGTAGTCCAGGAACTCAACCCGATCGACGCCGACGGCGGCCCCCGCCTGTCGCTCCTCGTGCTCCCGGACTGGGCCGGTCTTCGAGGGGGCCCAGGCATCGATCCCCGCCTCGCCGCGGGTGGCCATGAGGTACGTTACCCGCTTGCCCGCGGCGGTCCACTTGGCGATGGCGCACGAGGCGCCGTATTCAAGGTCGTCCGGGTGGGCAGCGATGGCGAGGGCGGAGTCCCAGTCTTCAGGAACGGGGGGTAGCAGTGACTCGCTCACGACGACTGAAGGCTAGCTGCGAGCAGCGAGCGCCCGCAACAACAGGTTGGGCCGTCCGGCAGGCTCCGGTGCGGGGAGACACCAGAGAACCGGACGGCCCACGTTGAGCGACGGACGTGGGCTACGCCCGTCTTCGATGAAGTCTAGGCCTGCCGAGCGTGTGGACACCTCGGACGTGGCTGAACGCTATCTGAAAGTTCTGTGAACCCGATGTCCGCGTCCTCACGGCCCAAGGCGGATGATCTGGCCGCCCATGTTGGAGTAGTACAGGCCGCCGTCCGGACCTACAGATACGTCAAGCTGGCAATTATTAGCCTGAACGTCCGCGGCTACTACCCGGTCCAGCTCCTGACCTCCTAGCCTGAGTCGGGTGAGGGTCCCGCTGACCACGGCGCAGAAGAACAAATCCCCCTTGAACTGGGGGATCTGATCACCTGTGTAGAACACAATCCCGACTGGACCGATGGTCTTTGGGCCGGACTCCCAGAGGGGCTCGACGAACGGGGTGGTGGGCAGTGGCTCGCGGCATGGACCAAGCCGCACGGCACAGAGCAGTCGCTCTGCGGCGTCCGGATCGGGTGGCCGGGAGCCTTCGTAGTATGGGAAGGCGTAGTTCCCACCGGGGATGACGCGGTTCACCTCGTCATGGCTGTCGCCGCTGTTCTCGGTGACGTAGGGCACCCCAGTGCCGGGGTGGATGGCCAGGCCGAAGGGGTTTCTGAATCCGTAGGCGAACACGGGCGAGCCAGGGAACGGATTGTCGGCGGGAACGCTGCCGTCAGGGTTGAGACGGAGGACCTTGCCGTTGGGCCGGGTGAGGTCCTGGCTGTTTGCTCGGACCTCGGCATTGCCCACGGTGACGTAGAGCTTGCCGTCCTGGCCGAAACGAAGCGAGCCGGCGTTATGGCGCGCGGTGCGGGAGATCTCGATGTCGTCAAAGATGGCGAGCATGGCCGTGCCAACCCCGTCGCGCTCGGCGAACCGGACCACGCGATTGCGCAGGGGCCGGCGGTCGGCGCGGCTGCTATCTGGCTCGGAGTAGTAGACGTAGACGTAGCGATTGCGCGCGTAATCTGGATCGAGCGCAATGCCGAGCACACCAGATTCGGCACCCTTGGCGATCTCCAGCTCGACGAATGGCCGCGGAAGGAGCCGCCAACCCTCCGTGGTTCGCTCGGCCACACGGATGCGTCCCTCGAAAGCCTCGGCGAACAGCAGCAAGCCGTCCGGCGTAAACGTGAGGGCGATGGGCACGCTGACGCCCTCGATGATCGGGGAGGATCGGAGCGCGACGCTGCCCGCGGTATCTGGCGTCGGATAAGGCGTGGAGGTAGCAGACTGCCGAGTGGCCTGGACGGCAGCCTGGGTCTGCTCCGCGCCGGCACGACGACCGCCACGACCCGGGGCAGCGACGATCCAGACGATGCCGACGAGCAACAGGCAAACGGCCGCGGCGAGGGCGAGGCGGGTAGGGCGGGTCAGGCGAACGGGCGAGGCTCCCGAGGATTGCACAAGGGTGGGCGAGTGGTCGGGGCGCCCGGACTCGAACCGGGGACCTCATGGTCCCAAACCATGCGCGCTACCAAGCTGCGCTACGCCCCGAACGTGCCAAAGGCACGGGGAGTATAGCCAACCGGGGCCAGGCACCGTGGGGAATGCACGCCCACGCCGCGGCTAGAATCGCGCGCCGAGGACGCGGGGAGATGTTGGGCCAGGACTCCCACCGGCGGGCTCGGTGGTGATCCCGAGGGCACGAAAGGTGGTGGGACTCTCGGCGGCGCGGGCCACGATGAAACCGTCTCCGCGTTCGTTGACGTTGAACGTGCCGCCATCCTGGCGGACACCATCCGCGGCCACGATCCAGAGCTGGAAGGTCTGGCCGTCTGGGGCGGGTGTGATGCCGCTGACGACGATGAGGACCTCCCCAGAGGATGGGCTGAGGTACGCGGCGCCACCGCCACCGCCACGATCCACCGTGAGCTCCACGCGTTGACCGGAGGAGAGCAGCCTGGCGGCCACGCGCTCAGGAGTCTCGCGGAGCAGCGAGGGTGCAGCCCAGAGGACGCTCAGGGCAAGCACGGCGGCCGCGGCAACAGCGCCCAGCAGCCACGGGGCCCGGCGGCGCGGCAGCCGGGCCGGCGCGATCTGGCCGCGCTCCGCGGTCACACGGGCGAGCATGCGCGCTTCCAGCCCCGGCGGGGGCTCCACGAAGTCAGGCGCATGGAGCAGCAACGCTGCCGTGGCGGCCGACGCACCGAGCGCGCGTGCGCACGGCGTGCAGTCGCGCGAATGATTCTCAACGTCAAGACGGTCCTGCAGATCGAGCGCGCCGAGCGCGTAGGCGCCGGCCGAGTCGAGTACGTGGTTGGCCGCTGCGTCAGCCACCATTCTCCCCCTTCACCTCAGTCCGCCTGATGGGGCCGTAGTCTCGCACGGCCAGCGTGTTCTGGAGCGTCACCATTCCTAGACGGATCCGGCTCTTGATTGTTCCCAGGGGTACGCCCGTGGCATCCGCGATCTCGCTCTGGGTAAGTCCACCAAAGTAGGCGAGCTCAATGGCAGCGCGTTGCTCGCGGGGCAGGCGTCGGAGCGCCACGCGCACCGCTGTGCCGACATCTGAGGCCTCGGCGACGGACTGCGGATCGTGGGCTCGGACGAGACTGGGGAAGTCTAGCCGCGCATCCCCCTCCGCGTGCGGATTGTGGGAGATGGTGGACGGACGGGCACGCCGACGCCTGAGCTCATCCACGGCGAGATTGTGCGTGATTCCGAGGATCCAGGTGCCGAACCGCGCACGAGAGGCGTCATATGCGGCGGCACGATGCCAGACCCGGACAAACGTATCCTGCACCACTTCCTCGGTGCTCTCCTCATCAGACAGCATTCTGAGTGCCAGGCTGTAGACCTGACGTGCATAACGACGGTAGAGCGCCACGAGGGCCGCGTCATCCCCGCCGGCTATCTGCGCGATGAGCCGGTCGTCCGGCAGGGCGGTGGCCGCGAGGACTCCGGACTCGTCCAGCATACCCACGCCCGCGCCCTCAGTCATGGCAGCCGTGACCGCAAATGCGGACCACCCAGGGAGCGCCGTGATGGGTCCTTCGGGGGGCTGGTGGCTGCCGACGTGTCCAGCATCGCAGTTGGTCAGGGTATCATGCCGGGTGACTCTGGCGCGCCTTACTGACGAGCAATGCCGATGAACCCTGAACCAAGAGCCGAGCGCGGGAATCCACGCGGCTCGTCCAGGCGCTGGGGCATCTGTCTGTCCATTCTCGCGGTGCTGGTGATCTTCGGGATGGCTACGTACGCCGTGGCGAGTGCTCGTTCCGCCGACGTGGAGGAGATCGCGACCGGCCTGCTGAATCCCCGTGGGTTGACGATGGGCCCTGACGGGATGCTCTACGTGGCAGAGGCGGGATCTGGCGGCAACCGCACGGTTCGAGCCGGCAAGGACCAGATCACGTACCGCGTAGGGCGCACGGCGGGGATCACCAGGATTGCGCCAGATGGCACGGCAACACGCGTGTTGACTGGCTTGCCATCCGTCCGCACGCCAGACGACGTGTTCGGCGCAACTGGGGTGGCGTTCCTGGGCAATGACCTGTACGTGCTGACGGCGGCAGGCGGGCGCAACGTGGGTGATCCGTCGTTTGACAACGCGGTCCTGAAAATGAACCCGGACGGCTCCACGCAGATGATCGCCAACCTGACGCAGTTCAACTTGAGCGCGCCCCCCAAAGCGCGCCAACTGGACGTGCGGGCGGACGTGGAGGGCGGTGTTCCCTACGGGCTGACGGCCTGGAACGGGAAGTTGTACGCCACGGACGGCAACCTGGAGACGCTGACGGAGATCAGCACGAACGGCGAGATGAAACGGCTGCTGGAGTATCCGGCGTCCGATCACGTGCTCGTTGGGATTGCCCCGGATGGCGCCGGGGCGCTGCTGGTGGCCGAGTACGGGCCGTGGCCACATACGCCCGGGATCGCTTACGTGAGCCGGGTGACGCTGGACGGCGACCAGAGCGTGGCGTGGCCTGGCCTGAACACCCCCATCGATCTGCGGGTTGCTCCTGACGGGTCGGTGTTTCTGGCGGAGTTCTCCGCTGGCCGGCGCGAGCGGTCCACGGCGCGTGTGCTCCGCCGAACGCGGGACGGCACGGTGGAGGTGGTGGCCGCCGGGCTTAACTACCTGACGGGGCTGGCACTGGCTCCAGATGGAGACGTGTATGTGTCCGAGTCCGGCCACCGATCGGATGATGGGACTGGCCGCGTGATGCGGATTGTCCCGAGCTCAGCGGCGGCTCGCGCCTTGCTGGCCACGCGGGATCGATTTGCCTGGATGTGGGGCGGCCAGAGGGCGCAGCCGGGAATCTGACGGTGGGTCAGCGGACGAGCCGGTAGACGTTCGCGAAATCGCTGAAGTAGAGCGTTCCGCCCGGCCCGTTCGTCACGTCCAGCCGGCAGTCAAAGGAGACTATCTCAGCGTCGCGGATCTCGCTCAGACGCGGGCCGGTGAGGTGGAGACGGCGGAGCGCACCGTTGTTGAAGGCGCAGAAGAAAAGATTGCCCCGGTACTCCGGGAAGAGATTACCGTCGTAGATGGTGAGGCCGGTGATGCCGAGGCGATCTTCGCCAGAGTGCCAGATGGGGTCCTCAAATCTGGGGGCTCCGCCTGGCCCTCCCTCGATGAAGGGGTAGGCGTAATTGCCACGCGGGATGATGAGGTTCACTTCGTCATAGCCGCGGGGGCCGTTATCCGTGGCGTACAGCGATCCGGTGTACGGATGGAAGGTCAGGCCCCAGACGTTGCGGAAGCCCAGCGCGTACACGGGTGACCCGGGGATGGGATTGTCAGCGGGAGTGGCGCCGTCGCGCTCAACGCGCAGGATCTTGCCATACAGGTCGGTCAGGCTCTGGACGCGGGTCCGGCGCACCATCTCCCCAATGGACACGTAGAGCTTCCCGTCTGGGCCGAATGCGAGGCGCCCGCCATTGTGATCGCCGTTGTAGAACTGGGTCTGGTTAATGGGCAGATCCCCCAGGATAGGGGTGGCCTCGGTGGCGCGGCCATCGCGCTCGGTGAACCTGACGACCCGGTTCCGCACCGGCCTGTTCTGCGCGTCCGCCTCCGAGTAGAACACGTACACCCAGCGGTTCGCAGCAAACTCCGGATCCAGCGCCAGCCCCAGCGCACCCTGCTCCAGCCCGCGCGTAGTCGGCAGCGCGGCGAACGGCTCATCCTGGAGGACCCCGTCCCTGGCCATCCGGACGCGGCCTTCCACGACCTCCGTGAAGAACAACAGCCCGTCCGCGGAGAACGTGAGGTTTGCGGGCAGGCTGACCCCGGAGATGACGGGCTCGTGGGCGAGCGGGGACGCGGCGACCGGGGTGGCGTTCTGGCCAGCTTGCAACGGCTGAACACCAACGGGGCGAACGATCTGGACGATCGGGTTGAACGAGGGGACACTGGCGATCTCTTCCAGTTGATAGAGATCGCCGGCGGCCTCGAGATCCGCCGCGTGGAGCACGACGATTCCAGCGTACTCGGGTACGCGATCCGCGCCGGGAGGTGAGAGCTCAATCATGGCTCTGGGCCAGCCGTAGACCTGTCCGGCGAAGATGAGCTGGGCGGAGAGCCGTCCGCCACCAAGGGTGTACGCGAGGCGGAGGTTGCGATCTACGTACACCGTCTCGCGCGCGGAGCGTGCCTGATTGATGGCGTTGACGGTTTCATAGAATGGCTCGTTGGTAAAGCCGAGCAACCGCGCCTGCTGGTAATAGTGGCGCAGGTTGTTGAGGGGAACCAGCGCCAGGACAAGGGTGGCGCATGACAGGCTGGCAACCGCCAGGTAGCTCGCTGGCCGTCCGGCAAATCGCTGTCGCAAGGCGGCACCGGCGGCCACTACGGCCACACCCACGGCAGCGAAACACACGGGGAGCAAGGGAGCAAGATAGCGCGCCTTGGGCATCGAGAATTCGTACCTGGGGTTGACCAGTGGCAGCAGGATCGCCACGGACAGCACGCAAAGCACCGGCGCGGTGACCCGGCGGCGGATGCAGACTTCCAGGCCGACGATGGTGGCGAGAGAGAGCAGTAGCGCCGTTGGATCGCCTAATGGACCGGCCAACGGAGCCGTCTCCGTGATGACCCCGCCCAGGCTGTCGGCGAGCAGCCGGAACAGGAGGCTCATCCTGCGAACGTAGACGTAGGGGGTGAGCGCTTCACCGCCAGCGTATTGCTCCTGGACGGCGCTGGCGTAGTCAACCGAGCGTCCACCGCTCAGGGCAAGCCTGGCGAGCGTGTTGGCGTTGATGACCAGCGCCAGCGCGGCGGCCGCGTACGGCCAGCGCGTGAGCAGCCAGCGCGGGTGACGGTGCACGATGACGGCGGCAACCGCGGGGCCGAGAAACGCCGCCACCGGGTGGGTCTGGACGGCCAGTCCAAAGGCGAGACCGCTCCACACCAGGCGCGACGAGTTGCCGCTGACGACGGCGCGGTGGAGCAGCCAGAGGCCGAGCGTGGTGAACAGCGGGGTGACGCAGTTGGACCAGGCGATGTGGCTGTTGACGGCGATGTGAACGGCAGACGTGGCGAGCAGCGCAGCCGCGACCAGCCCGGCCCAGACGCCGCCGTAGGAGCGTCCCAACAAGAATGTGACGGCAACCGTGGCCACGCCGAAGAGCAGCACGACCACGCGTGGGAGATAGAGGCTCTGACCTCCGAGCAGGAAACCGGCGGCGAGGATGTAGCTCCACAGCGATCCGATGTACGGATCCACATTCGTCAGCGGCAGGGCCTGGCGCTGAACGATCTGCAGCGCGAGACCGGCCTCCTCGACCTCATCCGTGAAGCGCGGAATATCCCACAGGTTCCACGAGCGCAGCGCCGCGGCAGCGCCGATCACGGTGACGAGCGCAAGCGCCTCCAGGGCGACCGGCATCCGGCGTGGAGCCGGCATCGAAGCCTCGTTTGCTGCTTGAACCGCTTGACTCATCACGGGCGCGCCGGGCCAGCCCGCAGGCCATCACGCGCCCGGGTGCCCAAGAGTGACGTTAGTCTAGCGTCAGTTCTTCTTGTGCTTCGAGGTCGTGGTCTTCTTTTTCTTCTTCTTCTTTTTGCTCTTGTGCTTGTTCGATGAGCTGCTCGAGTTCTTCTTGTGCCGACTCGGGCTGCTCGACGCCTCGGCGAGCTCGGCATCCGCCGATACACCGCCTAGCAGGAGCGCCAGCGCACCCAGGCCAATTCGACCGAGCGCGGACCGCCGCGAAATCACGTTCGTTGGCTCATCCATGTGGGGTGTCACTCCCCTCCTTTTCGCGTGGAGCGCGACTTAGCGCCACGACGGGCGCACGCGGCGACGAGTTTAGAGCGCTCAAACGGCACGCTATGTGAAACTTACGCAAAAGCGATCAGAACATCTAGGGCGGCCGTCGCGGATTCTTTGCTCCAGGTAACAGCCACCAGCGAGCCTGCGGCTAGCTTGGGCGCCCGAAACGATTCACGCCGTAGAGCGACGCCTGCGAATGCGGCCGCGCTGGACCACCGCTGGCCGATCGCAGTCCAAGCTGGTTGACGGCATCCTGAGTGAACTGCGGCTTCTGTCGCGAAGCCAGGACCACGAGTTGCCCTTCGCGCACACCGGGGGGCCGATCCTTCCCGAGCCACGTGACCTCAGTCCGAACGCCGGCAACCCCGAGCGCGGTCTCAAGCACCGGGCGGAGCATTCCCGCGCCCGGACCCAGCGCCATCTTCTCCAGCCGCGCGTCGAGCACCACGGGTTGCGCGGAGGGGCCTAGTCGCCGCGCCGTCTCGACGACCTGCAGGATCCGATCCCCGGTCCGGTAATTCTCGCGGACGTCATCGTAGTTCCGAAATAGCGACGCCTGCTGTGCGATTGGCAAGGACAGGCAGAGGAGGAGGGCGATGGTCGCGACGCACGGCACCACCCAGCGACGTGGCCGCTCGGGAGACAGCCAGGGTGAAGCGATAGCGGCGCTCCACCACCGGCACACCCCGCTCATCGACAGCGCCGTCCAGATGAGAAGGATTGGCAGCACCGGCGCCAGGTACCTCCCGTTGAGGATCGGCTCGTATTTAGGATCGACCGCGGGCAGGATACCGATGGTGCACGCGACCAACCACAGTGGCCAGCGGACCTTGCGCCGCCACGCCAGCACCACGCCAACAGCAACATTGCAGAGGACGTAAACATGGGCGTGATGCAGTTGGACCAGGCGACGTGGCTGTTTACGGCGGTGTGTACGGCCGAAGTTGGGAGCAGCGCCGAGCCGATCAACCCCACGCGATGTCCGTGGAGCACCCTTCCGACCCCATAGGTCAACGCCACGGTTGCCACGCCGGCCAGCATCGCAGGCGCCCTGGGCGTCGTAATGCTGGGGCTGGTCACAGCGAAGAGCCCTGCAACCAGGTAATTCCACAGTGGTCCGATGTACGGGTCCACGTTTGTGAGAGGGCGGGCGCCATCTCGGAAGATGCTCAGCCCGAGCGCGATTTCTTCGACTTCATCGGTGAACGCCGGGATCGCGTGGAGATTCGGCAGTCTAATGGCGGTAGCAACAACGCATGCGCCCGCGTCGAGCACGAACGGGTGAACGGCGACGCGGACCAGCTCGGCTGGTCGGACACCCGCGAAGGTTGGAGACGGGCGCTCCCCGAGCAGGTCAACAGAGGACAATAGCGACTCAGGAATACGTGATGGCGCCTGTCAATCGTCAGGCGGCGGCCGAAGCCGGCGCGAGCCCGCGCTCAGGGAGTCTACGGACCTGGCGGCGATCTCAACGTGAAGGTCCGTTGAAAGTCAGCGGAACGCGGCGCGTCGCCACGGACGAGAGTCTAGCGACCCTGCCAACTGGGGGTTCGCTTCTCCAGGAACGCGCGCACGCCTTCCTGGAAGTCCTGGCTGAGGTAGCAGGAGAGGAGCAGCCCCTCTGAGTCTGGGATCTCGAACGTGGCCTGGATTCGGCGGGTGGCCTCTTTCATGGCGGCGAGTGTGAGCGGCGCAAGTCCGGCGATGCGGCCGGCTAGCTCGCGCACGCGAGACTCGAGCTGATCCAGGGGCAGCACCTCATCCACGAGGCCTACGGCCTGGGCCTCCTGAGCGCCCATGAGGCGGGCGGTGAGCACGAGGTTGCGGGCGCGGATTGGGCCGATCGCGGCGACCAGACGGGTCCAGTTCCTGGGGGCGGGGAAGTTGCCGAGGGTGCGAGCAACGGGCACACCGAAACGGACGTGCTCCGCGGCAACGCGGATGTCGCAGGAGGTGGCCATGAAGAGGCCGCCACCGATGGCGTCACCCTGGAGCATGGCGATGGCCGGTTTGCGCATCGCGGCGAGCTTGCCGATGGACTGCTCCAGGCGCGCCTCGTATCCCAGGGCGTCCTCCCTGGTCTTGAACTCGAGGAACTGGCGAATATCCGTGCCGCTGACAAACGCTTTGTCGCCAGCGCCCTTGAGCACGAGGACGCGGATGTCCGGGTCAGCATCCACGCGCTCCACGGTATCGCGGAGCGCGTCATACATCTCCCAGGTCATGGCGTTGCGCGCGTCCGGACGATTAAAGGTGAGGTAGGCAACGGCGCCGTCGCGCTCGAAGAGCGTATCGCTGGACATGGTGAGTGCTCCCATGCGTCTGGAAGTAGGCGGGCGGGGCGCCTGGGCGGCAGGCCGCGGTTAGACGACGGCGTCCTTGCGGAACGCGGCGATATCGGAGTCGGAGTACCCAAACTCACGCAGCACCTCGTCCGTGTGCTGTCCGCGATCTGGCGCGGCGGTATGAAACTTACCGGGTGTCCTGGTGAGATTGAGCCCGTGTCCGCTGAGCTTGAGCTTTCCGAGCTTGGGGTGCTTGACGACGCCGACGGCCGGGAACGTCTGGACCTGCTCGTTCTCAAACGCCTGCTGGACGTTCAGGATGGGCCCGGCGGGCACGCCGGCCTCGTTGAGCGGCTCCTGCCAATCGGCCATGTCGCGCTTGCCGAGCCGTCTTTCTAGCTCCTGGGTCATCTCTTCGCGGTGTTGGCGGCGGACCATGGCGGTGGCAAAGCGCGGATCTGTGAGCAGCTCCGGCGCCTCGAGCACGTTGCAGAGCCGCTGATAGAGCCGCTGGCCGGCGGCCTGGATGATGATGCTGCCATCGCGGCAACGGTATACGCCGGTGGGGACGCCAACGGGATGGTAGTTACCGGCCTGGCCGGGTACCTCGCCATCTATGAGCCAGCGGGCGGCCTGTAGGTCCATCAACCGGAGCAGCGCCTGGAGCAGCGAGGTATGGACCCATTGACCCTTACCGGAGCGCTCGCGCTCAAACAGGGCCACCATGACGCCATGCGCTGCCATGAGGCCGCCGGTGAGGTCGGCGATGGGCAGGCCGGCCCGCAGAGGGCCGTGCTCTGGAAAGCCGTTGACCGTCATGAAGCCGGACAGGCCCTGCGCAATCTGGTCCAGCCCGGCCCGGTTGGAATACGGCCCGGTCTGGCCAAACCCGGAGATGCTGGCGTACACAAGCCGGGGGTTGATCTTGCTCAGCGTGTCGTAGTCAATGCCCAGGCGGTGCTTGACGTTAGGCCGGAAGTTCTCCGTGAGCACATCCGCCTTCTCAACCATTCTGTAGAGGATCTGCCTGCCCTCTTCCGTCTTGAGGTTGAGCGTCATGCTGCGCTTATTGGGGTGGAGGTTCTGAAAGTCAAATCCGTGGCGGCCGCCATCATCGTCGTCTTCCGCGTCTGGCAGCTCAATCTTTATGACCTTCGCACCGAACTCGCTGAGCTGGCGCACGCAGGTGGGGCCGGTTCGTGCTCGGCACAGATCAAGGACGAGGATGTTCGAGAGAGGCATGGTTTCTCCCCAACGGTGACTGCTTCGTGATCTGGTTGTGAGGCTCCCGTATCGGGGGGCAAGCGTACCATAGCCACCGTGATTCGTTAGCAACCGCGGCTGGAGCAGGCCGTTTCCTGATTGCAGGGCGAGCGACGGTGGACCTGCCGTCGCGAACGCTGGCGCTACGAGAGGCGGGACGGGACATCAGCTTACGCACGCGACCAACTAACAGTCTGTCCGGCAGGCTGAAATGGTGGCACCAACGCGGGGAAGCCGCGTCCGGGCTGGCATTCGTTGGCGTGGCGGGGATCGCGGCCCTGGGCGGATTTCGCGCGGTGGATACGGCGGTGACTTCGGCAGTGGCCCCGGCAGCGCCCTGCCTGGTGGTAGCCGCGAGCCAGCTTGCGAGCCTGGCGTTTGCCGCGGAGATATGCGCGGTCTACGGCGTGGTCTTGAGTCTAGTGCTATTTTTCCGCCAGCGGCCGGTTGGGGCCGCGGCGGTGTTGATGCTGCTGGCGGGGACCGTGGGGATTGAGCTGGCATGTAAATGGTTGGTGTTCCAGCCAGGTCCGGGGGCAGCGATGCTGGGTATCTCACGGCCGGACTGCCCGATGATCCCCTACCCGTTGACACAGGTGCCGGCGAGCGTGGCACCAAATTCGCTTCCGAGTGGGTTTGCGACGCGGGCCGCGTTTTTTGGAGCGCTGCTGCTGGGCCTGGCACCCGTCACGGCACCAGGGACCAGAAGGTGGCTTACGCTGGCGACCGTGGCAGGGGTCAGCCTGGTGGGTGCGAGCCGCGTGGTGATCTTGTGGCACTGGCCTTCTGACATCCTGGCGGGGATCCTGCTGGGCGCGGCGCTGGGCATGCTGGCGCTACGAGCGCTGGCGGTTGAACGGGCGCAGACCACGGCGGTCTATCGGCGGGGCGCGGCGGCGCTAGCGGGGCCGCTTCTGCCCTGACGGCGATCCGCCCACGGCCGGCCGCGGGCGGCTGCAACCGGATCCGCGCGGGCTGGGTTTTCCAGGCACACTGCCCGTGGACACACGGGCCAAGGGGTGCGGATGATGACGGATGCCTGGGTTGCCACGTCAGAAATAGCGACTGGCTGGGGCACGTTTGGGGCGGTTTTGACACCCGCGGGTTTGGCCCGCCTCACCTTCCCCGATGAGCCCTGGGTTGAGTTGGACGATTGGGTGAAGCGGTGGGCCCCCAGGGTTGAGCGACGAGCGGCGCCGGAACGCGCGGCCGAGGTGGCACGCCAGCTCAGGACGTTTCTAGAGGGCAAGCGCCGCGAGTTTGATCTGCCGCTGGACCTGCGAGGGACACCTTTCCAGACCGCCGTCTGGCGCGCGCTCCGTGACATCCCGTTTGGCCGGACGGTGAGCTACCGCGATCTCGCGTCGGCGATTGGCCAGCCCACTGCGACGCGCGCGGTGGGTGCGGCCAATGGCCGGAATCCAGTCCCGATCGTGGTGCCGTGCCACCGTGTGATCGGCGCAAACGGCACGCTGACGGGCTACGGCGGCGGGCTTCCGCTGAAGTCACGGCTGCTGGCGCTGGAGGGCGTGAACGACTCAGGGCGTTGGCGGGTCTGAACGGCTTGCGGTATGCTCCGGGCGTCCCCGGCTCTCTCAAGGTCTCGCTGGCTCTCGCGCGGGCGAGTTTCGCAATCAGGTTGAGCGTGCAACACAGCGTGGTTCCGGGGTGGAGTGGTGCATGAGCACGATGGAGACCGCCGGGCGGTACGCGGCGGTAGGCTACCGAAGACGGCGCTCGCCCCTTGGCCGGGACTGGCAGCTTGGCTACGCCATGGTATTGCCGGTGGTGGCGGTGATCCTGGGGCTCATCGCCTACCCGCTGGGCTACTCGTTCTGGCTGAGTCTGCACGACATCAAGCTGGGCGGTGAAGGCCGTTGGGTTGGCCTGGGGAACTACTACAAGCTGCTGTTCGACGACGGCGCGCGCATCCACCGCGACTTCCTGAACTCGGCCAAGGTCACACTCATCTACGTGGGCGGCGCGCTTTGCTTCAAGTTTGTGGTGGGGCTGATCACCGCCTTGATCCTGAACGCCGAGATCAAGGGCCGCGGGTTCTTTCGCGCACTCCTCTTTCTACCGTGGTCCGTCCCGGGAATCGTGAGCGCCTACTCCTGGAAGTGGATCTTCAACGACGTCAACGGCCTGGCCAACAACCTGCTGATCGGCTTCGGACTGATCAGCGCACCGATCCTATTTCTGGGCGATCCAATGGTAGCCATGTGGTCAGTGCTCGTCGCGGCCACCTGGCAGGGCACGCCATTCTGGACGATGACGATCCTGGCAGGCCTTCAGTCCATCCCGTCTGACGTGTACGAGGCGGCGGAGATAGACGGTGCCTCGACCGCCCAGAGCTTCCAGTTCATTACGCTCCCGCTGCTCACACCCGTGTTCGTGGTGACGTTCATGCTGTCCGGCATCTTCACCACCAACGCCATTCAGACGATCTACATCCTCACGGCGGGCGGGCCGGCCAACGCCACCGAGACCTTCCCGCTGCTAGCACTGAGCCAGGGTATGCGGGCGTACGATCTGGGTATCGCGTCCACGGTTCCGCTGCTGTTCTTCCCGCTGTTCGGGGTCATGATCTACTTCCTGACCCGCCGCATGCTCAGGACGGAGGGCTGATCATGGCGCAAGCTAGGGTGTCCGGGCCCTCACAAGGCGGCGTGCTTGTCTGGCTGAGCAAGAAGAACCGGGGCTACTACGTCCTGGCATACGTGATCCTGGCGTTCCTTACAGTCTGGACGGTTCTGCCGTTCTACTGGCAGGTTGCTACGTCGCTTCGGAAGGACGTCGACCTGTATTCCCCCACGGTCACGCTGATCCCCAGAGCCATTACGCCGGAGCACTATCAGAAGGTGCTGGGTCCCCAGTCGCCGTTTGGCGGGCAGTTCGCCAACAGCCTCATTGTGGCGCTTTGGACCACCGTCATCGCGGTTGTGATCGGCTCGATGGCCGGCTACGCGCTGACGCGGCTGAGCTTCTTTGCGCGGGCCGGCATCGCGCGGCTGCTAGTGTACGCATACCTGGCGCCGGGCACGATCCTCTTCATTCCACTGTTCGTCCTCATGCTCAACCTGGGGCTACGGGACACGCTGACGGGCCTCACGCTCACGCACCTGACGTTTTCAGTGCCGTTTGCCACCTGGATGCTGATGGGGTACTTCAAGTCACTGCCCGTTGAGATGGAGGAGGCCGCCCTGGTGGACGGCGCCAGCCGGTTCACGGCGCTGTGGTGGATCGTGGTTCCGCTGTCCGCTCCAGCCGTGGTGGTGGTGGCGGTATTCGCGTTCACGCTCTCGTGGAACGAGTTCCTGTACGCGCTGGTGCTGGTCCAGGCAAAGGACAAGATGACGGCGCCGATCGGGCTGACCAGCTACGTCGTGGCCGACATCTTCTACTGGGGCCAGATGATGGCGGCGGCCACGATGATGTCGCTCCCCCCGATCATCCTGTACTTCTTCGGTCAGCGCTGGGTGGTCCAGGGGTGGACGGCCGGCGCTGTGAAGAACTAGCATTCGTAAGATCGCGACTCGATGGTCCCCCATCGAGTCGCCACCCGCTGCTCACCCGTCACTCACAGGGAGGAGGGATTAGGGTATGGCCCGATCCGTTGATTTCTCGCGACGTGGATTTCTAGGCGTACTGGCTGGGGTGGCCGGCGCATCCGCACTGGCGGCATGCAGCCCGCCCACCGCCGCGCCGCCCAAGACCGAGGCCAAGCCGGCCGAGGCCGCCAAGCCAGCAGAGGCTGCGAAGCCCGCCGAAGCAAAGCCGGCTGAGGCCAAGCCCGCCGCGGCCGCGCCGGCGGCGGCCGCGAAACCGGCCGAGGCGGCCAAGCCGGCCGCCGGCGCCCCGGTGGTTGTGTGGCAGCCACTCGACTATCTGCCCGAGGTAACCGCTCTCATGAAGGAGCGGTTTGACGCCGTGGCCAAGGAGAAGGGCCTCACCGTCAACTTCGAGGAGCTCCCGGCTGGCCAGGCCAGCACCGACCGCTTCAACGCATCGGTCCAGGCCGGCACTCCGCCGGATGTCTGGCGCGTCTTTGACTACCAGACGCAGTACTGGCGGATCCAGAATCAGACCGCGGACGTCACCGACCTGGTCAAGCCGTTCACCACGCAGGCCGGCGGCTACTGGCAGCCAGTGGACCTGACCGCCAAGTATCAGGACAAATGGTACGCGGCCCCGATGGCCGTGAACTGCTGGCCGATGCACGTGCGCCAGGACCTGCTGGACAAGGCGGGTGTGAAGTATCCCAAGGACTGGACCGAGTTCCGCGAGCAGGGCAAGCAGCTTACCAAGGCGCCGCTCTACTACTACGGACTCACCCTGGGGAAGACCAACGACACCAACAACCACTTCCTGGGGATGGTGTGGACCTTCGGCGGCAAGCTCCAGAACGACGATGGCAGCTTTGCCACCAAGGCCACTGACGAAGGTTGGCTCAAGACGCTGGACCTGATCCAGGGGATGTTTAATGACGACAAGATCATCCCGCCTGGCGCCGTGAACTGGGACGATACCCACAACAACCAGGGCTACCAGAGCGACCAGTTGATCGTCACCTCCAACCCCACGAGCATCTACAACTGGACGCTCCAGAACAAGCCTGAGCTGGCCAAGGGCACCAAGTTCTACAGCTACCCGGCTGGGCCTGCGGGCTCGTTTGGCCAGGTGGACGTATGGGGCCTTTCCATCTTCAAGAACGGCAAGGGCGGCGAGGGTGCGCGCACTCTGCTGACCGCGTTCATGGAGCCAGCCTGGTACGGCGACTACATCAACAAGAAGCTCAAGGGCCGCTTCGTCCCCGTGTACAAGGACATGATCAAGGACGATCAGTGGGCCAAGAACGACCTGTACACGGAGTACCAGAAGATCATCGAGACCGGCCGGATCATGGGCTTCTCGTCCGCCCCGCTCGGTGCGATCTCCGAGCTCACGACCAAGTACGTCGTTGGCGACCTGGTGCAGGACGTGCTGGTGAAGAAGATCAAGCCGGCGGAGGCTATGGCGACGTTCGTCAAGAGCGCCGAGGAGATCTACGCGAAGCCAGAAAACCGGCGCTGATCGCGCGTCCACTGTGGACACCAGGAGGCCCGGGCGCTTGCCCGGGCCTCTTGCTATCTCACCTGAGAAGAGAAGGCGCTACCCGCCGTATTGGAACAGGGTGCCGCCAAGGGCAACCGCGACCATGCCATCCGCTCCGCCATCGGTTCGGATGGGGCGGACGCAGATCACGGGCGACTCGCCCAGCCCGTCGGACAGAAGGGCCAGCGAGGCGCCACGATCGCGCGACTCCCAGACACCGCGGCTGGTGCTGACCCAGAGCGCGCCGTCCTGGGCGAATCCCAGGGACAGGCAGAGGCCAGTGATGGACGCCTCCGTGTCTGGCACGGTGGTCTCGTGCCACATGGGGCGCCGCTCGCCCCGCACGGTCTCCTGCGCGTCTGAACGGGAGCACAAGAGCCTGCCACCCACGCTGACGTAGACACGGCCGTCCGCGGCAAGATCTGGCGAGACGACGACGGAGACGGGGGCGGCGCCGGGTGTGACGAGCCAGCGTCGCCAGGTGTTTCCCCCATCGGTGGACCGCCAGAGCGTGACATCCGCCTGATCGAGCGTAGCAATGAAAAGCGTGCGGTCCCGCGCGAACGCCGGCGACACCGCGACGGACAGGATGGCGGCGGCACTCGGGCTCCTCAACGTTCGCCAGAGGCGGCCATCGGTAGAGAGGAGCAGACCGCCGTCCTGCGCTACGGCAAGCACCGCCGCGTCCGTGGCGGCCACCGTCTGGTACGGGCGGTCGCTCAGCGTGTGCTGCCAGGACGCATCGGCTCCCAGACGGAAGAGGCCGGCGGCCCCGGCGGCCCAGATGGCTTCGCGTGTTGCCGCGATGGCGAAGGTCTGTGACTGGCTGGCGGGCAGCGTGGGGCTCCAGTGCTGCCCCCGGTCGGTGCTCTGCAGAACGCCGTGCTCCAGATCAAGCAGGCACAGACCGGACGAAGCTACGGGCATGGGCGCGACATCCAGCAGCAGGCGCGCGGCAAGTCCGTCACAGGCCTCTTCGGCGGCGTGGCCCCCTTCAGCGATCCGCGCGACGCCGATGGATGGGCGGCCGGCCAGGATGCTCTTGCCGTTCGCCTCGCTGACGGCGGCGAGGCACAGGACGGGGCCGATGCTCTCGGTAACGGTCTGCCAGGATTCCCCGCCGTCCAGGGACTGCAGGACACGATCTGGCGTGGCAGCGAGGAGGACGAGGCCGGCCGTCGTGGCGGACGCATGGACGGCGGTGACCGTTTCACGGTCAAGCTCCGACACCACGGCCCACTTTGCACCGGCGTCACGCGAGATCAGCAAGCCGTGACCATCCGTCCCGGCCAGGACCAATCTGTCCGTTGCAAAGGACGGCGAGACGGCCAGGCATTCCACCGCGGGCTCCTCAACGGGCAGCGCGACGATCCGCCAGGCCTTGCCGGCATTGCGGGTGCGGTAGAGCCCGGTGGTGGTGGCGGCGAAGCCAGTGTGGTCCCGGGCGAACTCCGGCGAGAGCGCCAGGGCCAGGACCGAGAGATCGAGCAAGCCGGGGTTGCTGCTAGTCCAGTTGGTCCCGCCGTCGTCCGAGCGGACGATGCCGTCTCGCTCAGTGCCAGCGAAGACCAGGCCGCTCTCGGCGTAGTCCGGCGCCACGGCAGCGGCGGTGGCACGGCATTCGGTGAGAACCTGCCTCCAGGTGTGTCCGCCGTCGGCGGACTTGTAGAGACCTCCCGCGCAGCCCGCGAAGAGCACGTCGCCGTGGCCGGCGAGGACCTCAACGGGAGGCGGCAGCGTGCCCACGCTGAGGGTGCTCCAGGAGCGACCGCCATCCAGCGACTCGTGCACACCAACGCCGCTGCCGGCCACGACTCGCTGGGATTTCGCGGGATTGTGCGGGGCGAAACACGCCACCGTGCCGCCGGTCAGAGAAGAGAAGGGGCGCCAGCCTGTCATCGCACCACCAGCGTCATCAGGGCTCCACTGAGAGAGGGGCGTTCTTCACGCGGTGCACCACCACTTCGGAGGTCCCGATCATCATGGCCAGGCTGACGGCCGCCTCCAACGCGGCCGCGACGACTGGCAGCGGGTCTACCACGCCGGCCTCACGGGCCTGGACCCATTCGCCGACGGACACGTCAAACACCCAGTCTGGCCCGCGACGACGGGCATCGTGGACCACGGTGCTGGATGGGTACCCGGCGTTGGCGGCGATGACGCGGATGGGCTCGCCGAGTGCGTGGCAGAGCGCCTCGGCGCCGTAGCCGGCGTCGCCGGCGAGCCCAAGCGCCTCAACGGCCGGGATGCAGCCGACCAGGGCGGAGCCACCGCCCGCGACGACCCCATCCTGGAGGGTGTGTCGGGCGGCGGTGACGGCGGCCTCTACCCGCAGCTTCAACTCCTCCTGAGCACTCTTCGAGGCAGCGCCGACGCGGATGACGGCGCCGGTCCCGGAGAGCTTGCCGATGCGTTCCCTTACCTTCTCCCGGAGGTACGCGTCGTCCATGACGGTGCTGAGCTCGTGTTTGGCAGCGCTTATCCGCTCTCGAATGGCAGCGCGGTCGCCGCGGCCGCCGAGGATGCCGAAGGCTACCCGCGTGGCCCAGGCCTGGCGCGCGGAGCCAAGATCCGCCAGGGTGACATCCTCCAGCCGCTCGCCGGCGTCGTTACGGATGCAGCGGCCACCGGTGATGACGGCCAGGTCTTCGAGGATGCGCTGGCGCTGATCGCCGATGGAGGGGGCCTTCACGGCGACCACCGACTCCAGCACGCCGCGCTGCTTGTTGACGAGGAGCAGGCCAACGACGGCGTCCTTGATCTCCGGGGCAATGACCATGAGCCGGCGCTCGCCGGCGGCGATGCAGGCCTCCAGCGCGGGCAGTAGCTGCTCGGCCCGCTCCAGGTGGTGATCCGTGCAGAGGATCCGTGGCTCCAGGACCCGCAGGGTGGTCTCGGTATCATCCAGCAGGAAACTGGAGACGAAGCCCTCCGGCCAGCGCACGCCGTCGATGTACTCGTAAGACGTGTCGTTGGCGGACGTGTCCTCGACGAGAATAGCGCCGTCCGGCCCCACGGAGTCCACGATCTCCCCGATGATCTCGGCCAGGCGGTCGTCGCGCAAGGTGCCGCGTACGGCCGCGCCGATCTCCTCGGGCCCGTCTAGCTCCCAGGCCATGGAGCGTAGCTCGTCCTGGACGACGCGGGCGGCGCGGGCCAGGCCCTCGTTGATGCTGACGGGGTTGCCGCCGGCGGCGATGTACCTGCCAATGGCGTGGGCCAGGCTCTGGGTGAGCACAGCGGCGGTGGCGGCGCCGTCACCCACACGCTCGGACACGCGCCAGGCCACATGGCGCATCATCATGGCGCCCACACTGTCGAACGGGTCTGGAAGCTGGATGGTGCGGCGGGCGATCGTGGCGGCGCGGTCCAACACCTCTGGTGGATCGCTGCCCACGAGGCGGGTGATGGCCACGGTTCGGGCCAGCGGGCCCAGCGTGGGCCGCAGGAGGCCGGCCATCAGGTCAACGCCGTGGAGCAGGCGCTTCCTCGCCAGATCTCCCGCGATGATATTGGGATCCAGGTGTCCGGAGGGGTTGGTCAACGGGTGCACATCTGCGTACGTCTCATCTAAACCCCTCCCCTAGTAGGGGAGCTGGGTTTCGGGATTGTCGTGCATGTAGTGTGCCAGGTGAACGCCCAGATCCTCCTGAAGCTGGATGGTCAGTCCGCCGTCTACCACCAGGGCGTGGCCCGTGATGAACGCGGCCTCGTCGCTGCAGAGGAACAGGATGGCATTGGCAATGTCCACCGGTCGGCCACAATGGCGAACCGGGTACTGCTGATCGAAGAAAGCCAGGCCAGAGGCGTTGTCCTTCCAGCGTTCCTCCATCCGCTCCGTGACGATGTGGCCCGGGCAGATGGCGTTGACGCGGATGCCCAGCGGGCCAAAGTCCGTGGCCATCTGGCGGGTGAGCCCGATCACCGCCGTCTTGCCCGCCTCGTAGATGAGCCTGCGGGGCGCGGTGAGGAGGCCATGCACGCTGGAGATGTTGATGATGGAGCCGTGGGCGTGCTTTTGCATCTCCGGCACGGCGTACTTAGCGCCCAGGAACATGGCCTTCACCAGGAGCGCCATGCCGCGGTCCCAGGCCTCCTCGGTGATCTCCACGGCGCTGCCGTTGTTGCCGGCGCCGGAGTAGGCATTGTTGACCAGGATGTCCAGCCGGCCCCAGAGGGACACCGCGTGCTCGATCATCTGGCGGATCTCGGCGTGCTTGCTCACGTCCGTCTGCAGGACGGCCGCGGTGCCGCCGGCGGCCTCGATGCGGTCCGCGTTATTGCGGGCGGCGTCCATATTGACGTCCGCTACGAGGACCTTAGCGCCCTCCTCCGCCAGCCGCCGGGCCGTGGCGCCGCCGATACCAAGCGCGCCACCCGTGACCACCGCCACCTGTCCTTCTACTCGACCCATCGTCTGTTCCTCACTACTCCCCAGCTTGCACTCAGCGCTTGTCGATCCAGCGCTCTGGCCGAAGCACCAGCATCACCATCCGCTCGTGGCCACCCTGGTCCACGATTCGTTTCGCAGCCTCGGCGCCACGGTACAACGTGTGGAGCGCCAATCGCTCGTCGTAGGTTACCGAGTCCCGAACGCTGACCGGTCCCTCCACGCTGACGTAGCCAAACTTACCATCGTCGATGCACAGCGTTGCCCGCCCGGAGTGCGCCGCGTTGCGATGCTTCACGGATCCGCGCTCCGTGATGATCCAGATCTCTGGAGCCTCGTAGCGGAACCACACCGGGACGGCGTGGATGCGGCCGTGGCCGAGGGTTGCGAGCGTGGCATTGCGCGGCGTCTGGAGGTACGCGCTGAGTCCGTCGTCGGGCACGCCCCATGGTACTCCCCCGGCCCGCTCGCCGACGAGGCTACGTTACTCGTGATGGACCAAATCAGCGGCCTGGTGGAACCGGCGCAGCCCTGGACGCGTCCCGGGAGCAAGCGACTCCAACCAGGATTCTGACTGAGAAACTGACGCAAACGAGGGGATGACCATGGGAACCACGATCCGCGCGATGATTGCCAGCGCTGTGGCAGCGTCCTTGCCGGTCCTGGCGCTGATCCCGATCTGTGCGGCCGGCCTGCCCGCGGACGGCGCCTGGTTCATGGGCCTGGTCCTGGCCCAGCCGGCCGGCGCCGCGCTGGCGGGATTTGTGTTCCGCGCGATGGGCGGCAGCCCACCCTGGCTGGCAGCGGGCGCGGCGTTGCTGGGCATGGCCGGCGGCTGGCTCCTGGGCGCCATCGTGGCTGACCTCGCGTTCAACGCGCAGGACCTGGCGATGCAGGCGTTCTTCGCCTTCCTGGGGGTGTTCGTGGTGCCGTGGAGCATCCCGCCCTGGCTGACCGCGCTGCTGGCGTGGTGGGTGGCCCGGCGGGGTAGCGTGAAACTGGCAACGGCGTAGTATCCGGGGTCCGCAACCCTGACCGGATGGGACATTCCGGTATCGACAGTACTGTATGCGGGGCGTACCATCGTCTCATGAGCGATGCGCCCCGCGCACGGATCCTGGCGGCGGCCCGCGAGCTTCTGGCGGACCCGGAGCGTCGGAACCACGTCTCGATCGGGGCGGTGGCGGCATCCGCGCGGGTCAGCCGGGCCACCGTGTACCGCCACTTCCCAGATAAAGCAGCGCTGCTGGGCGCGGCGCTGGGCACGCAGGCGGAGCAGGGGCCGCCCGCCGACCCGCGCACCAGAATCCTCCAGACGGCGCTGGAAGTGTTCGGCGAGCGGGGAGTCCACGGGGCGACGCTGGCCGAGATCGCCGAGCGGGCGGAGATCTCCCTGTCTGGGCTGCACTGGCACTTCCGCAACAAGGAAGAACTGGTGAACGCGGTGGCCCAGCAGGCACCACCCATGGGAACGCTGATCGCGGAGCTGGGCAAAGCTGGCGGCGAAGATGCAGATCTGGAGGGGCAGCTCACGCAGGTTGCTCTGACGCTGCTTCGGTTTATCCAGACGCGGCGCTCGCTGATTCGCTTCCAGATCGTGGAGGCGCCAATCTACCCGGACGTGGCCAGGCTGGCCACCACGTACACGCTGGGCCGGGCGCTCTCGCTGTTGACCACGCTGTTCGAGCGCCACGCCGCCAGGGGGCGGCTCCGGCCTGGGGATGCGCGCGTGCGGGCGCAGGCGTTCGTGAGCATGTTTGGCATGTTAGGGCTGCTGCGGCCAGCCTTTGACAGCGTGCTGGCGCCAGATGATCTGGAGACGGCCCGCGAGTACGTGCGCATCCTGGTGCGCGGCGTGCTGGCGGAGGGTGCGGAGGCGATGGCGTGAGCATCATGACGCCGACGGAGCAGCGCAGCACCGGGTCCACGCCGGGCTCCGTGCCAAACGGCCAGCGCGACAGCGGCAATCCCGCGCCCAGGTCGGCCCCACACCGACCACCGCGCCCGCTAATCGCGCTGGTCCTGCTGGCCGCGGTGGCGGGCACGCTCTGGTGGCAGATGGGGTTCCCCATGCCCGCTCGGTCCGCCACTGGCCTGCTGACGGCCTCCGGCACGCTGGAGGCGGACGAAGTGCTGATTGGCTCCGAAGTCTCGGGGCGGCTGCTGGAGATCGCGCGGGAGGGCGACTCGGTCCCAACAGGTTCCATGGTGGCGCGGCTGGATGATTCGCTGCTCCAGCTCCAGTTCCGCCAGGTGGACACGGCCACCCAGCAGCAGCTCAGCATCCAGGCGGACCGCTACCGCCTGCGCACCTCCGTGGGCGGGATCGTGACGCGGGTGCCGATGAAGGTGGGCGAGGTGGTCTCACCCGGCCAGACGGTGCTCGCCGTGGCCGATCTGGCAGATCTGAAGCTCACGGCCTACGTGCTGGAGCGGGACATGGGCAAGGTGCGGATCGGCCAGGCCGTGGACGTGACGGCGGACCCTTTCCCCGGGCGTGTCTTCCGGGGCCGAGTCACGGCAACGAACCAGCGAGCGGAGTTCACGCCGCGCAACATCCAGACCCAGCGGGATCGGCTGAACCTCGTGTTCGGGATCACGATCCGCGTGGAGAACCCAGACCTGGCGCTGAAGCCGGGGATGCCGGCAGACGTGGCATTCCCACCCCTGGACTGAGGACGGACATGGGCTTCTCGCGCGTCCTGGCCATGGTCCAAAAGGAATTCATCCAGATCCGTCGGGACCGGCGAACGCTGGCGATCGTCCTGGTGATGCCGGTGATGCAGCTCCTGATCTTTGGTTACGGCATCAACACCGTGGTGGACCACCTGGCCACGATCGTCTTCGACGAGTCGAGCGACCCGGACAGCCGTGCCCTGGTGGCGGCATTCCAGAACAGCGGCTACTTTGACGTGGTGGCCTCCGCTCGCTCGGCGGCGGAGGCGGCGGACGCCATCGACGCCGGACATGCAAAGGTGGCGCTGCTGATCCCCCCGGACTACGGTGACTCGATCCTCAGGGCCCGGGTGGCACCGATTCAGGTTCTGGTGGACGGGTCAGACCCCAACATCGCGCAGACGGCGCTCTTCGCGGCCGGCGTGATCGGCCAGTCGCACTCCGCGGAGGTGAGCGCCAATCTGGCCCAGCGGCTGGGGCGCCCATCGATTCGCTCTGGCGTGGAGCTCCGGCCGGTGGTGCTCTACAACCCGAGCATGCTGAGCGTGAACTTCATGGTGCCGGGCATCATCGGGCTGATCATGCAGTTCCAGACCCTGATCTTGACGGCGTTCGCGGTGGTTCGAGAGCGCGAGCGGGGGACGCTGGAGCAGCTTGTGGTGACGCCGATCAAACCGTGGGAGCTGATGCTGGGCAAGCTGATCCCGTTCACGGTGACGGCGTTCGCGGGAGCCACGGTGGCGCTGGTGGCCGGCTGGGTGCTGTTCGGCGTGGAGGTGGTGGGTAGCCTGGTGCTGCTGGCCGCGCTCTCGGCCCTGTTCCTGCTGGGCTCGCTGGGGGTGGGCCTGCTCATCTCCACGGTCTCGCAGACCCAGGGCCAGGCGGTGCAGATTGCCATGTTCTTCCTGTTTCCCGCCATCCTGCTCTCTGGCTTCATGTTCCCCCGGGAGACCATGCCCCCAGCCGTCCAGGGCCTGAGCCTGCTCATCCCGCTGACGTACTTCCTCCAGATCCTGCGCGGCATCATGCTGAAGGGCGTAGGGCCGGACGTGCTCTGGCCCCTGGTGGCACCGCTGGCCGGGTTCAGCCTGCTGGTGTTCGGCCTGAGCGCCTGGCGGTTCCAGAAGCGGCTGGGCTAGATGTTAGGCCTGGTCGAATCGGTCATCGAGGTGCGCAACCTCACTAAGGTGTTCGGCGATCGCGTGGCGGTAGACGACGTGAGCTTTACCGTTGAGCCGGGCGAGGTCTTTGGATTCCTGGGGCCCAACGGCTCGGGCAAGAGCACCACCATCCGGATGCTCTGCGGCATTCTGGCACCGACCAGCGGCTCCGGGCGGGTGCTAGGCTTCGACATCGCCAACGAAGGCGAGCGGATCAAGCAGCACATCGGCTACATGAGCCAGCGGTTCGCGCTGTACGAGGACCTGAGCGTGCGCGAGAACCTGAACTTCTACGCGGGGGTCTACAGCGTGCGCGGCCGCGCACGCCGCGAGCGGATCGAGGAGCTCGTGGAGATGGCGGGGCTGCGGGGCCGCGAGCACCAGATCACGGGCACGCTCTCCGGCGGCTGGAAGCAGCGCCTGGCGCTGGGCTGCGCCATCGTCCACCGCCCGCGGTTGCTGTTCCTGGACGAGCCCACGGCGGGCGTGGACCCGGTCTCGCGGCGGCGATTCTGGACCATGATCCACGGGCTGGCGCGAAGCGGCGTGACGGTGTTCGTGACCACGCACTACCTGGACGAGGCGGAGCACGCCACGCGCATTGGCATGATCCACGACGGGGTGCTGCGGGCGCTGGCGCCGCCGGAGGAGCTGAAGCTGACCTCGCTGCAGGGGCAACTGGTGAACCTGCGCTGCGAGGAGCCGTTTGATACGGCGCTGGCGATGGAGCGGATCCCGGGCGTGCGCGACGTGGCGCTGCACGGGCGGGACATCCACGTGCTGATGGACCCGCTGCTGCTCTCGGTGGACGCGCTCGTACAGGCGCTACGCGAGCGTGGCGTGACGGTGCACGAAGCGCACCCGATCCCGCCGACGCTGGAGGACGTGTTCATTAGCCTGATCGGCGGCCGGGCTGTACGGGTCTAGCAGGGTCGGCTAGCGAAGTGCGCTAGCCGACCCGGGGTTCGAGCTCAGGAGAACTTGGGCGCCAGGTCGCTGGCGATGAGGTCCAGCATGCCGTAGTCGTTCACCGGCACGAGCTGGAAGTAGAAGCGGGTTGCGCCCACGGCCTGCAGCGCGCGGATCTGGGCCGCCACCTCGTCCAGGGTGCCAATCATCATGCCGCCGTCCACCATACTGGTGATCCACTCATCCACGTTGTCCTTCTGGTTGTTGAAGTCCAGGCGGATCTGGCAGCGCCGGCGCAGGTCGTCGCGGTCCTTGCCCACGATGAAGCAGCCAGCCCAGGAGAACGTGATGGTGCTGGGGTCGCGGCCGATGGCCTTGCAAGCCTCCGTGACGCGCTCCTTCCGCTCCGTGAAGCGGGTATGGTCGCCGCCGAACACGTTGCACTCGGTGGCAAACATGGCCGTAAGACGGGGGGTACGCTTGGGCCCGCCGCCGCCGATGATGATCGGCGGGGTTGGCCGCTGGACCGACTTGGGGTGGCCCGGGGCATCCTGAATGCTGAACGCGCGGCCCTGGTAGGTACCGGTGCCGTCGCGCCAGAGGCGGGTGCAGATCTCCAGCGAGTCCTCCAGGATGTCAAATCGCCCCTTGGCGTCCGGGAAGGGAATGCCCAGCGTCCTGTGCTCCTTCTCGAACCAGCCGGCGCCCATGCCCACCTCGATGCGGCCGCCGCTCATCATGTCCACGGTTGCGACCACCTTGGCGAACTCGCCAGGGTAGCGGAAGGTCATGGGGCTGACCATGGTGCCCAGGCGGACGCGCTTGGTGTCGCGCGCCAGGCCGGCCAGCACCGCCCAGGCGTCCGTTGAATCGGACTCCAGGGGCGTGTTCATAGGATGGTAGTGGTCCGAGCGGAAGAAGCCCTGGAACCCCAGCGCCTCGGCCCGCTGCGCCAGCGAGCGCATCTCGTCGTAGGTACCGCCCTCCTGGGGCTCCAGCATGATGTTCCAGCTAGCCAGTGCGTTAGCCACCCTGATCAACCTCCTCGCCCGCGCCGGGCGCCCTGTGGATCGTAGTTCGCCGCCAAGTATGGCTGAACCGGGGGCTGGCGGTGACTACGCTCGTGGTCCGGGTTGACCTCGGCGTCACGATCTGTACCGTCGATCGACGTAGCGATCGTCCGAGACGGTAGACGTCCTGACCCTGAACAGCACACGCCGCGGCTCGTCCATCGCGACTGCCCGTCCTAGAATCTCGCGATGCCAATCGTCTCTGTCTTCTTCGGGATAGTCATCCGTATGTTCTACAGGGAGCACGGAGTGGGTCATTTCCATGCCGAATACCACGGCGAGATCGCCTCGTTCACATTCGATGGTCGGTTACTGGCAGGTACAATTCGATCGAGAACAGCGCGGCGCCTGATCGAGGAGTGGGCATCGCAGCATCGGTTCGAGTTGGAACGGAACTGGCGACGTGCGCTAGCAGGCGAGCCGCTCGAACGCATCGAACCTCTCGAATGAAGAGGTGACATGGAACCACTGCCCAGAGTGATCAACGCGGTCTACGTCGACGGTCATCGAATCCAGCTTGAATTCAGCGATGGCCTCGCGGGAACCGTGGACTTTTCTGCCTGGCTCGATGGCCCGGTGTTCGAGCCGCTGAAGTCGGCAGAGTTCTTTGCACGCTTCTTCCTGGACGGCGGCACCGTATCCTGGCCGAACGGAGCGGACGTGGCTCCAGAGACGCTGCACGAGCGCGTGAAAGCCGACCACGCCGCCTGACCCGATCGACAGTCCTCCGCCACTCCAGTGATCCGGAGGCTGGATTTCTCGGAGGCACTTGGTTGGACCAGGTCAAGACATTCGTCCTGCGGTATCAGGAGTGCGGCTATCCAGCCATCATCGGCATCTTCATCGTTATCCAGGCGTACGCAATGGACTCAGGGTCCACGCTTCCGTCACTTGATTTCCCTACCTTCAAGCGCGTGGAACGCCAGGCCGGACCACTGAAGTGGATGTTCCTGGCGATCGGATCGCTGGCGATTCTGGTCTCGGTGTTCTGCTTCCTCAAACACTAGCCCGCGCGAGACCCCACCTCATCCACGCACATCGCCTGCACTGGCGCGGCACGCGGCAGCCTGTCGCGGCATTGTTGCTGCCCCTCCTGAGGCGAGGTGGATAGTTGAGAAAAGGGGGCCGGAGAGCCCACCGATGCGCGCGCCTCTGACGGGGTTCGAGGTAGGGGTCAAGAGTCGCGACGATGGCACGACGGTCGTTTCTGTTCAACCTGGTGACCGTGGTGAGCACGGCGAATCTCGTGGTCGTGTTGTTCGCGCTATCCGGCCTGCTCCCTCCGGCCGTCCAGTCCGCCGCGCTGGCATTCTCCACCGCGGCAGTCGCGCTAGGTTTCGCATCCTATCTCGTCCAATGGTGGGTGTATCCCTGGCCACGGTTCAAGCTGTCGCTGACCGGCTCGATCGTGTGGTTTCGCGTGCTACGGTGGGACGAGATCGTCATCCTCTTCCTCGCGACCGCGAGTGCACAGCCGGGCTTCCGTCCGCGGATCTCGGAGTTGTTCTCAATGCCCGGGCTCTACGATCCGGAGCGAGTCACCTGGTCGACGGCGTTCGCGATCTCGTACTTCGCGCACCTGTGCCACTTGAGAGTTCGCGAGTTATCGGAATTCTCTCAACGGCGACCAGTACTGGCTTCGCCGAGCCAGGTGAAGTAAGAGCCACCCAGACGGTGAAGGGGGCGTCGAGCGGGATGGCGCGCTTACCGAGTATGCTTGCCGAACCGTATCAGGGCGTGGCCAAACTTGGCGTAGGCCGACGCTATCGGCGGGACAACGATCGAGCGTCGAAGACAGCCGATTACACCGACCGCACGCCGTCGGATCGAAGTCGGTGTTGGCCACGGCGTGGACCGCGAATCGGACGACCGTCAGACCTCGACGTACGTCCCCACCGCGGCAGGCTGCGGTACTGCCTCACCCTTCAGCCGCAGCCCTTCGATGTGGAACTGGATGGCCTCCTGGATCTCCTGCTCGGTCTCCTGGATGGTCCGTCCCGTGGCAACGCAGCCTGGCAAGTCAGGAACGTACGCGGAATAGTTCCGCTCAGCCTTCTCGATCACCACCGCATAGCGCATCAACGCTCTCCGCGAAGTCCGGCCTGGCGCAAGATACTCTGGAGTGTACCCGACGCCAGATCGTCCCCAGGCTTACCGGGCACTGTCACCACTCCTCGTTTCGTGGGGTGAAGATACTGACGATGACTGCCCCGCATGCGATCGAGATACCAGCCATCCCGCGACAGCAGCCGAATAACATCGCGGACTTTCATCGAGACCAACAATAGCGGCCATCGATAAGGTTGCGAAAGGCAAGCCGACTCGGCCGTCGCCCGGTGCCGAGTCCGAACCCCAGATAGCCACGGCGAACGCTTGGCGCGATTCGGCGCGTGGGGGTTGTTCGCGCCAGACTAGCCCCCGGCGCACCCGTGCCACAGCCGACGGCGGCCAAGTTTAGGTCTGTCGCATCAGCCGAGACCGCGGACGGGCTCACGCTTTGCGAGCCTTTGTGAAAGTTGCGTGAAACTTTCAGAAACAGGCTTGACAAAACGCTCATTCGGTCCTAGATTGGGCGCGTCGAGGTTCCATTCATCGCTAGGAGGCCAGTGATGCGTGCGCTACGTCGTGCCGACCGTGGGATAGTTGAGAACACTGTCACAAAGGTCGCGGGGGGGGGGGCAGACGTGGGTTGCTGCGCTGGCTCGCGGTGGGGATCGGCGCGGGCTTCGTAGCCAAGTCGGCCACGGAGCAGGTGGCGGCCGATAACGGCAACAACGTCATCGCCGGCCAGGCGGTCACCGCCACCAACGTCACCCAGATCACGGGCACCGTCGGCGGGCTGCCCGCGCTCAGAGTCCTGAACGGAACCGGCTCCGCGCCGGACAATCTCGCGGACGCCATCCAGGGCGTAGCAGCCGGCGCGTACGCGGCCGGGATCGCCGGACGTAACAACGACGTCAACGGCATCGGCGCCTCCGGGACATCCCCAAACGGTACGGGTGCGTACGGCGAGAGCATCACGGGCACCGGCGTTGGCGGCCGTTCAACCAGCGGGACGGGTGTCTACGGATCGTCCGGCACCGGGAACGGCATCACCGGTTCGTCCGCGGGAGCAAACGGGGTGGCCGGCGTCAGCACGACCGGAACGGGGACCTACGGCGGCTCGACGAGCGGCGCCGGGGTCTACGCGTCGTCGAGCAGCGGCAGCGGCGTCGTGGCGGGCTCGACCACGGGCATCGGCGTGAGCTCCACCGCCGGCGGATTCGCGGGCGTCAATTCGGCCGGCACCAGCCCCAGCACGCATGGGCTGGCCGCCAGCGCGAACGGATCCGGAGCGACGCCTGGCCACGGCGTGGTCGGGTGGCAGAGCGGTACCGGCTGGGGGGTCTGGGCCGTAGGTGCCACCGCCAACGCGGCCGGCGGGATCGCGGCGGTCGCGACCGGCGCCAGCCAGTACGCCGGGCGGTTCGATGGCAACGTCCTGGTGGTCGGCAACTTCAGCGTCATCGGCGGCACCAAGAACGTGCTCATCGAGCACCCGGATGGTACCCATCGCCGCATGTACTGCCAGGAAAGCCCAGACCCGTGGTTCAACGACTTCGGCAAGGGGGCGCCGACCAGCGGACGGGCCGTGGTGACGATCGATCCCGACTTCGCCGCGACCATCAAGACCGACGATTACGGCGTGATCGCGGTGCCGGAGGGAGACTGCAACGGCCTGTACGTGACGGCCAAGACCCCGGCCAGCTTCGAGGTGCGGGAGTTGAAGGGGGGCACGTCGTCAGTGCCCTTCCGCTATCAGATCGCGGCCAGGCAGAAGGCCGCCACCGCGACCAGGATGGAGAAGGTCACACTCCCGCCGAAGCCGCCGAGCATCACCGTTCCGGAGGTCAAGGTACCAACCATCGTGGTGCGTGCCGTCCTGGACGACAAACCTGGAGCGCCACCGGCCAGCGGCCCGATTCCAGCGCGTTAGCGGAGGGGTTGACATGTCGGGCTTCCGAAGTCCTTCCGCCGGCGCGCTCTGTCTCAGCATCACGCTGTGCACCCGATCCGCGAAAACGGTGACCCGCCGAACTCGGAAAGCACTGCTGCCGCTCTCGCGCCTACTCGCGACGATCGCCATGCTGGCGGCGCCACTCCAGAACGCCGCGGATGCCGCCGAGGACCTGCTGCGGACGAGTCCCGCGCTCGCCAGGGCATCCATCGCGTCCGGGGTCTCCATGGCCATGGCGATGGGTTTGGTCGACCCGGCGGCGCAGACCCCGCCGCCGCTGCCGCCCCAGCTCGGAAAGTACCGTCTGCCGCTACTCAACGCGGCCCTCAGCGCCGGACGCGTGCACACCTACACGGGACAGTACCACCACGTCGTCGCCGACCTCGCCACCAAGGGGCGCGGTCCATCCCCAACGTTGCTCCGAGCGTACGTGAGCGACGGCGCCATGAACGGCCCGCTTGGCCCCGGCTGGACGCACTCCTACCTCACCAGGCTCATCATCCCCACCGGACCGAGTCGCGATTACACACTCGTCGGGCCGCTCGGGCGAGAGGACGTCTACACGCGGGCGCTGGACGGCTCGTTCCCGACGCTTCCGTTGGGTGTGACCACGAAGCTCCAGCAGAATCCGGATGGAAGCTACACGGCCATCCACAAGGACCAGAGCACCTGGACGTTTAATGCCACCGGGAAGCTCGCTACGTACAGCGACCGGTTCGGAAACACGTCGTCGGTGTACTACGATGCCCAGGGTCGCGTCGGAACCGTGACCGATCCGGCCGGCCGGGGCAGCTTCTCCTTCTTCTACGACGCGCAGAGCCGACTCCAGAGCGTGAGCGATTGGTCTACACCCGCGCGGACCGTCCAGTACGGTTACGACGGCCAGGGTCGCCTGACGACGGTGACGGACGCGGACGGCGGTATCACGACCTACGGGTACGACGGGACGTCAACCCGCCTCAGCACGGTCACGGACGCGCGCGGCGTGCTGGTGCTCCGCAACACCTACGACGCGGCGGGGCGCGTGCTGGAGCAGTTCGATGCGTACGGCGTGTCCACCGGCGAGCACGCCATCTTCAGCTACACGGCCACCAGCACCAACGTCAGCTACCCGCCCACGTCGTGGCGGTCAACGTTCCGCCCAAGCGTCCAGGACGACTACAACGGCAACGGCCACATCACGGGTCGCACGTCGAGCGCGGCGCCGTCCGAGACGTCCGTGGTGCAGATCGGCTACGGCACGACGGCGTTCCCAAGCTACGTCATCGACGCCCTGGGCAATCGAACGGACCTCTGTTTTGACGTGGACTACAACGGCGCGACGATCGCCGGCAGCCAGGGGAACCTGTCGCGCGTCATCCGTCCTCCGGCCACGGCCGGCACTCCGCGCCCAACGCTGCTCCTGGCGCACGATTGGAACAACAACGTCATCGAGACCATTCCCGCGCGCGGGGTGGGCACCACCAACAGCATTTCCTGTACGAGCGACCTGCACAACAGCCTGGCCGTCAACTTCGCGACCAGCTACGCATACGACGCGACCGCGCGCAAACTGGAGTCGGTGACGCGCCGCTGGGTCGAGCCCGGCGTCGGCGTGCAGACGGCGGTCACCAAGCTGGAATGGAGCGATCCGGCGAACCCGGGCCGCATCACGCGGGCGATCCCACCCAAGGGGAACACCGGGCCAACGCCGGATCCCGCCTACGCCGCCACATTCACCTGGGGCGCCAGCGGTAATTCAGCGGGCCTGTTGACCGCCATATTCGGGCCGGACGGCGCGACGACGACCTTCAGCTACGACCAGGTGGGTGAGCTCCTGAGCCTGGTGGATCCCAACGGCAACTACCGAGGCAACTCCGCGGCCGACCACATCTGGAGCTTCGCCTACAACCGCCGTGGGCAGGTGACCCAGCGGAGCGCACCGCCGCCCGTGAACGGCGGCGCGCCGTTGGTGACCACCTACAGCCGCAACGCAATCGGCCGCGTCACCGCGGTCACCGAGCCAAACGGCTCCATGACCCGCTACAGCTACGACGCGCGCGGACGCCTGGAGGAGGTGCAGCAGAGCGCCACCCAGGCCGATCCGAACAACGATCCCAACAAGATCCGCACCCGGCTGACCTACGGGAACGCGGGCGAGTTGAACCGAGTCACCCGAGCCGTGGGTCTCCCCGAGGAGCGCGTCGCCGACATCGGATTGGACGGGCGTGGCAAGCTCCGCGAGTACAAAGAGTACCCCAACGGGCCCGGTGGCGGCGGCGAGCTGACCCGGTCGTACGGCTATGACTCGAAGGGCCGCCGGGTCTCGGCCACCCAGCCCAGCGGCCAGACCACCCAGTTCACCTACGACGCCAACAACCGCCTCACCAACATCAACTACAACGACGCGCAGACGCCCAACGTCAGCTTCACCCACGACATGGCGGGCAATCGCCTCACCATGACCGATGGGGCCGGCACGACGAACTACACGTACGATGAGCGCAACCGTCGGATCGCGGCGAGCGTTCCGACGAAACCGGGCAACCCGAGCGTGCAGTATCGCTACGACCTGAACGGCCAGCGCAAGCAGCTTATCTACCCAGACGGCAAGACCCTCGCCTACAACCGCGACACGGCGGGCCGAGTCACCAGCACCACCGACTGGGCCAACCGCGTCACTAGCATCGACCGCGGGATAGACGGCCGCGTCAACAAGATCACCCACGTCAACGGCACGACCACCAGTTACTCGCGTGACAATGCGCAGCGCCTCACCAGCGTCACGAACGCCCAGGGCACCGGCCAACTGATCGCCACCCACGTCTACGGCATGGATGCTTCGGGCAATCGGATCACGTTGGACGAGCAGCGCCCACGGATCGCGCCCGCGCCACCCCCGCGTCCGCCGGTTCCGCCCGGCGTGCTGCCCACGGCGCGCGGCGGTACGGCCGGGACGCCACCCGCCTTGCTGCCCACAACGCGCATCGGGGCCTCGCCCGGGCCGGCCACACCGGGGCCTAACGTCCTGCCATGGCGCCAGGACGCGCCGACCGCGAGCATCCACACCGACTATGCCTACGATCGACTCAGCCGTCTGGTGAGCGTGCTCGTCTCCGGTTCATCCACCACCTACGCGTACAACGGCGCCGGCAACCGCACCAGCGTGACACGCGGCAGCACCACCACACCGTTCTCCTACGACAAAGCCGACCGGCCGACGTCGGCAGGCGGAACCGCGTACACCTGGAGCCAGAACGGTAACCTGATCGCCCGAGGCCTCGATCTGTTCGTCTTCGACGCGGCCAACCGTCTCAAGAACGCCACCGTCAACGGCGCCACCAGCACCTACACGTACTACGGAGACGGCCGCCGCGCGACCACGGTGAGCGGTGGGAGCACGACCACACCCGTATACGACGTGAACCGCCGCCTCGCCACCGTCATTGACGACGACCAGGCGAAATACGTGAGGCCAACCGGGCTGAGCTACGCCACCAATCCAGCCGGCACCGACGTGAGCCACGTCTACCACAAGGACAGCCACGGCGACGTGCGCGCCCTGACCGACGCCAGCGGCTCCGTGCAGCAGACCTATCAGTACGACGAGTACGGCGCGGTGATCCAGAGCCAGGGCGCACGCAGCCAGCCCTTTGGCTACACGGGGCAGCAGCAGGACGCCACTGGATTGATCAACCTTCGGGCAAGAGTCTACGACCCAGCATCCGGCGTATTCTTGCAGCGAGATTCGTACTTGGGACAACTGCGGAGTCCTCTGTCCCTGAATCGGACTACGTTTGCCCTGAGCAATCCGATCAGAATGTCTGATCCATCGGGCCATCTGAGCCTGGATGCAGTGCGTGATATCGACAATTTCGTGTCGACTCACGACCCTGAACAACTAGCCGAACTGGCGGCCTACACGGCGGTCGTCGCGGCCGGCGTGGTCGTCGCGGGAGAAGCAGCGACAATCGCGACCACGCTGGCCGCTGCCGGCGTCATCAGCGAATCGGCAGTTACCGCTGCGACATGGGGGTTGGCCGCAGGTGGTGGCGTCATTGCGGCCACTGGCGGTGCAGCCGTCAACGACGTGATCTCCGATCTGGACACTTTGGGCCCGACGGCGACGGAGGCCCCAACATCTGATCCGAACGCGGAGCCGGGACCGGATCAGCCCGGTGTCGCCAGTCCGTCCACATCAGGTGGACCGTCCAGCCCGGACGATGAAGGGGGTGAACGGACGACAGATGACTCAGGCGATGGTCAAACTGGCGGAGACCATAATGAAGACTCTGATTCAGGAGACCAGTCCGACGGCGCGGACGAATAACCCCAACTAGCTTGGGAGGCATTGTGAGACGATCGGTACACCCGAAGTTGTGGAAGCGGCTGTTGTTGATGTTCGTCATGTGCGTCGCGGCGCCTCCGATCATCGGCTACATTCGCGGCAGCAGCCCGCAGGCGATCAGGTTCACAGAGATCCTTTTGATTGTGTTTGCGCTGCCCTGGATGACGTTGATCATGGTGGCACAGGAAATCATCGAACGGCACCCGCGCCCTGTTCCACCACGCCCGGGCAGAGACTCGTGAGGCCATTGTGTCCCCGGTTGCAGTATGCAAAACCCGCGCGAACGGACGTGGCGCTCGAGTTGGGGAGAGGGGGAAGTAGCAGAACCACCGCGTAACAGGGGTTGCCGGTGGCAAGCCGTCCACCGCGCCAGCGGCGACACGGCCGTAGCCACTCGGTCTGGGGTTCGGCCGCCACTGGAGGCGCGAGCGTCGAGTCGAAGCGACGCAGCGATGGACCGTATTTGCGTAGTACCATGCGGGCACGGCAAGGACCGTCGCCGAGATCCTCGAAGAGGCACTCGCGCTGCCGGCCGCCGACCGCGTTGCGATCGCTGACACGCTGATCGGCAGTCTCTACGGGGGCAGCGCGGATCCGGACGTCGAGGCCGCCCGGGCGGCGGAGATCAAGCGCCGCGTCGATGACCTCGACGCCGGCCGCGTTGACACCGTTCCGTGGGCAGAGGTTCGCCACAGCTCATCGCTGGCTGAGCGGATCCATCGGCCGGTCAACTGCCCAGGTCGGTAGCCCGCGCGGCGGGGTTTGCCTACACTTGGGTTGCGCGCGTCGCAGTGGAGGCGTTTGATGACCAAGATCGTCTGTCTGGCTCCCCAGACTCGGGCTGACAGGGTGGAGCAGCTCCGGGCACAGTTTCCCGCCGTCGAGTTCGTCATCCCGTCGCCCAGGGCAGACGCCATCAACCACGTGGCCGATGCTGACGCGTTCTTCGGCAATCCCACGAACGACGAATACCAGGCGGCCCAAAAGCTGCGCTGGATCCAGGCCCAGAGCGCGGGCGTGGAGTTCATCGAGAAGGTGCCGGCCCTCCGCGACGACGCCGTAGTGGTCACCAACATGCGCGGTGCCCACGCGGCGACCATCGCCGAGACGGCGTTTGCCATGCTGCTCACCATGACCCGCGGCCTCAAGCTGTACCAGGAATTCCAGGACCGCGAGGAGTGGGGGCGGGGCCAGCTTTCCGACCGGGTGATCGGCATCAAGGGCCTCACCATGGGCATCATCGGCTTCGGCAACATCGGCCGCGCCATCGCCCGTCGCGCCCACGGCTTCGAGATGAACGTACTGGCCGTGGACGCCCAGCCGGTGCCCCCGAACGAGCACGTCTCCGAGGTGTGGCCGCTGTCCAGGCTGGACGAGATGTGCGAGAAGTCAGACGTGCTGGTGATCTCCTGCCCGGTCACGCCCGAGACGCGCGGCATGGTGGGCGCGAAGCAGATCCAGAAGATGCAGCGCGGCTCCCACCTGCTGGCCATGTCTCGCGGGGGCATCGTGCAGGAGGTGCCGCTGATCGACGCGCTGGAGACGGGCCACCTGGCCGGCGCGGGCCTGGACGTGACCGCGGTGGAGCCGTTGCCCGCCGGCGATCCGCTCTGGAAGGCCACCAACGTCATCGTGACGCCGCACACGTCCGCCGCGTCGGCGCTCACGAGCGACCTGGTATGGTCGATGTTCGCCACCAACATCGAGCACTTCATCAAGGGCGAGCCGCTGGAGAACACGGTGGACAAGCAGGCCGGCTACTGACCCGGGAATGCTCGGCGCGCGGCGGCCGATGTAGCCAGCACGCTTCCGGGAATCTCAACCCGGGAATCTCACACACTGAGGCCAGCCCATGGCAACAGCACCAACCAAGTCGGGCCTGACCGGCATGGACTCCTGGCAGGCGCTTGGCCGCCACCACGCCGAGGTGGGCAGCATCCACCTGAAGGCGCTATTCGCCCAGGACTCCAGGCGCGGCGAGCGGATGACGCTGGAGGCGGCCGGCGTCTTCCTGGACTACTCCAAGAACCGCGTCACCGATCGCACCATCGCGCTGCTGGTGGAGCTGGCCCTGGAGGCCGGGCTGCGCTCGAAGATCGACGCGATGTTCGGCGGCGAGAAGATCAACCAGACCGAGAATCGCGCCGTGCTCCACGTGGCGTTGCGAGCCCCACGAGGTCAGAAGATCCTGGTGGACGGCGTGGATGTGGTGCCAGACGTGCACGCGGTACTGGACCGCCTGGCCGATTTCGCGGAGCGCGTCCGCGACGGCCGCTGGACTGGCTACACGGGCAAGCGCATCCGCAACGTCATCAACATCGGCATCGGGGGCTCGGACCTGGGCCCCGTGATGGCGTACGAGGCCCTGCGCGCGTACAGCCAGCGTGACCTCACCCTGCGCTTCGTGTCCAACGTGGACGGCACAGATTTTGCCGAGGCCACGCGGGACCTGGATCCGGCCGAGACGCTCTTCATCGTCTCGTCCAAGACGTTCACCACCCTGGAGACGCTGACCAACGCGCGCTCGGCGCGGGCCTGGTGCGTGGACGCGCTGGGCAGCGACGCGGCCGTGGCAAAGCACTTCGTGGCGATCTCGACGAACGCGACCGAGGTGGCCAAGTTCGGCATTGACACGGCCAACATGTTTGGCTTCTGGGACTGGGTGGGCGGCCGCTACTCCATGGACTCGGCAATTGGCCTGTCCACCATGATCGCGATCGGCGCGGACGGCTTCCGCGAGATGCTCGCGGGCTTCCACGCCATGGATGCCCACTTCCGCACGGCCCCGTTCGAGCGCAATCTGCCGGTCCTGATGGGGCTGCTCAACGTCTGGTACACCGGCTTCTTCGGCGCGGAGACGGTGGCGGTGCTGCCGTACGATCAGTATCTGAAGCGGTTCCCGGCCTATCTGCAGCAGCTCACCATGGAGAGCAACGGCAAGAGCGTGACGCTGGATGGCCAGCGGGTGGACTACCAGACGGGGCCGATCTACTGGGGCGAGCCCGGCACCAACGGCCAGCACTCCTTCTACCAGCTCATCCACCAGGGCACACGCCTCATCCCGTGCGACTTCATCGGCGTGTGCAAAACGGCCAATCCGGTGGGCGGCCACCACGATCTGTTGATGGCCAACCTGTTCGCCCAGAGCGAGGCCCTGGCGTTTGGCAAGACGCCGCAGCAGGTGGCGGCTGAGGGCACGCCGGCCTGGCTGGTGCCCCACCGCGTATTCGAGGGCAACCGACCATCCAACACGATCATGGTGGACCGCGTGGATCCTCGCGCGCTGGGCGCCCTGGTAGCCCTATACGAGCACAGCGTGTTCACCCAGGGCGTGATCTGGCAGATCAACTCGTTCGACCAGTGGGGCGTTGAGCTAGGGAAGGCGCTGGCGCAGGCCATCGTGCCGGAGCTGGAGAGCGCGGCCGAGCCACCGCTGGCGCACGATAGCTCGACCAACGCGCTGATTCGGCGCTATCGCGCGCGACGGTAGAGCAGGTGAGGGGCCCGAAGGGGCCCCTCAGTAGTCCTCGGCCGGATCGCCTGGCGGGATCTCGTAAAGCCCAGCCCCCTTGCGGCGACCCCAGCCGCCCGCCTGGACCCCGCCGGAGGCATCGGCAACGGCCAGGCGGGCCAGCTTCTCCTCGTCGAACACCATGCCCAGGCCAGGCGTGTCTCCCATCACGATGTAGCCGTCCTCAATGCGATTGTCCACGCTGAAGCACACCTCGCGGCCAGCCTGGACCACCTCCATCATCATGTGGTTGGGCAGCGCGGCGGCCAGCGGAGCCATGAAGTTGCCCGGGCAATTCATCATGGCCACCGGTAGCTCGAAGGAGTAGGCCAGATCCGCAACGATGGTCGCCCCGGTGATCCCGCTGGTGGTCTGGTTGATCTGGACCACGTCCACCGCCTCGTTGGCGATCAGCGGCATGAAGTCTGAGACATCCTGCAGGTTCTCGCCGGTGGCCACGGCGGCGGTGACGGCCTGGGAGACCTGGCGCAGGCCGCGGTAATCCCAGCGGCGGGCGGGCTCCTCCACCCAGGTGAGCTCAAACTCCTCCTCGATGCGCCTGATGTGGCGGATGGCCTGCTTGGGCGACCAGTACTCGTTGGAGTCGATCATCAGGCGGGGCTTCTTACCGGAGCGGCGCAGCGCCTGCTCGGTGAGACGGAGGCGTCGCAGGTCCGCCTCCATGTCCAGGCCCACCTTGAGCTTGCCGGCGTCCACACCGTTGTCAGCCAGGCCAGAGTAGAACGCGGTGATCTCCTCGTCTGAAAGGCACAGGTCGATCCCGCTGGCGTACGCCTTGACCCTGGGCGAGGATGCGCCCAGCGTCTTCCAGAGCGGCTCGCTGTTGAGCTTGGCCTTGAGGTCCCAGAGGGCGATGTCCAGGTTGGAGATGGCGATGGCGATGAGGCCGCGATTGCCGCCCTTGAAGGCACGATCGACCATCGTCTTCCAGAGTCCGCGGACACCGCGCGGATCCTGGCCCACCAGGAGCTCCTCGGCCAACGAGCGGATGAGCCGCTCTGCCCCCGGGTTGCCCGTCATCACGCCGGTAACGCCCTGATCGGTGTCAAGGAAGATGGCCAGGCCAGCGGAGCGGGCGCTGCCGGCCGGGCCGTTGGCGTCACCAAGGGAGCGGGCCATATCAAAGACGTAGGGCGTAGTGCGGATTCCAGTGATCTTCATACGGGGTCCCTTCGACGGTCTCACATTGTCAGAAGCGGACGAGATATGGTCTAGTCCGGGTACGACGGTGCAGTTTACTGGGCCGCGGCGGACCGCTCGACGCGATGTCTGCCAGACGGTTCAGTCGGTGGTGGCGGCGTCTGGGGCGCGGGATCGGGCGCTCCGGTAATCCCCTCCGGGAGCTGTTGCCGCATGGCCTTCGCCGTCTCTACCCGCACGTACGCCCTACCAGGAGTAGCCAGCGGCGTGCGCCTCGGCGCGTTCCGCGATGTGGCGCTGGTGGGCGGGCTCCTGGCTCTGGCGGGTCTGGTGCGCTGGCCAAACCACCTGCTCTCACCACAGTTCCCCTCTGTTGGGCCCACGGTCATGCTGGCGCTGGACGTAGCAGCCGGGCGCGCGTATCCACTGGCCGATCAGGCGCCGTATCTGGGGGCTCCGTTTCTGTACCTTCTCGCGGCCGTGTATCGGGTGTTCGGGGCGAGCATCGAGTCCACGCTGGCGGTACCCTGGCTCATCGGCGTGCTCACGTTGGTCCCCACCTACCTTCTGGGTCGCGAGCTTGGCGGTCGAATCACCGGTACCCTGGCGGCGGCATTGCTAGCGACCTCGCCCGCCCACACCGTCATCAGCAGCCACGTCCCCCTTTCGCACTCGGCCACACCGTTGCTGGCCACCACCACGCTCTGGCTGCTTGCTCGAGCCTTGCTGCACGGCGAAGGGAGGAGTCTGGCGCTGGCCGGACTGTCGTCAGGCCTGAGCCTTCAGTCGCACCCTACCGTGCTCCCGCTGCTGGCTGGCGCGGCAAGCGGCGTAATCATCAAGCGCCCGGCGTGGCTACGAAGTGGCTGGCTGTACGCGGCCCTCGGGCTCGCGCTGGCGGGTTACGGCAGCCTGTTGGTCCATCACGTTCAGACGCGGTTCGAGATCGTGACGGACATCGCAGCCAAGCAGGAGCGGTATCTGGATGCGGATGACGATGCGGACGAGATTGCCGGCAGCGGCGTGTATCTCAACAATCTGGATCAACTGGTGCTTTCGGTCTCTCGCCTCACCGCGGGCCTCATCACGGAGGAGGCGTCGCGGACCGATTATCTGCGGGATCCGCGGCTAGCCCTCTACACGGCTCTGGCGCTAGGGGGCGTGCTGCTGTCGGCGCGCGCGGGCCAGCCGTTCCTGCTGATCGCGATCGTGCCGGCGATACTGGCGCCACCCCTGCTCAGCGGGAAGTACCGTCCCATTCTTGACGGCCGGTACCTGATGCCGTTGGTCCCCGTGGCGTTTGTGGGGGTTGGGCTCTTTGTCGGATGGGTGGCGCGCAACCGCCTGACCTGGCGCTTGCGCGGCACTGCCCTGGGGCTTCTGGCGGTTACCACGATTCTGCTTATCCTGGCTCCCCTGACGCTGCTGGACCGGTTCTATCGCGATACCCTGGAGGACGGGAACAGCAACGCCGTGTACCTACAGACACTGGAGCAGGTTCAGGCGGCGCGGATTGACGACGAGCCGGTGCTAGTGGACCCGCTCTTGAGGACGGTGAAAAACGTGGGCGGCGGGAAGGCTAGCGCGAACCTCGAGTGGCTGCTGGCCGTGTCCGACATCCCGTTCGGGCCTTTCGAGACCGGCGCCGCTCCCCCGCCATCGACGGGGCGGCTGGCGATCCTCCACCGAACCACTGCCGCGACGCTCAGCAACACGCTGGAGCTGGTGCCGCTTGACGGCAGGCGGATCGTCAATCGTGACCGGTTGAGCTACCGCGCCTACCGAGTGCTGCCGCGGTAGCCACGCACGCCGGGCAGGTCGGCAGCCCTCCCCAGAACCCACTCACCAATGGATGACGTGTGCAACCCGCTAGACGGGAGATTGAACCCGGCCCACTGCGCCGGCGCATGCCTATAGTGGGAATGACGAATCGGCGTCGCGCGGATGGCGGCTGTGCGCGCCAATGGAGAGGAGTGTCCGATGAGTAAGAAGGGACTCGTCCTGAGCTTGATCACGATTGTCGCGCTGGTGGGCGTGTGGTCGATCCCTCAGCCGGCTCGTGCACAGATGGGCGGCGGCCCGATGCACCAGGATCTGGATCAGCTCAGCGGCGACGCGTTTGACCGCGCGTTTCTGATGGAGATGACCATGCATCACGCGATGGGCGTGGTGATGACCCAGCCGGTGGTGGCAAATGCGGCCCACCCGGAGTTGAAGGCGCTGGGCGAACAGATCATCGCGGCCCAGACTGCTGAGATCGCCCAGATGCGCGGCTGGATGAAAGATTGGTATGGCTCGCCGATGGACGATCCCACGCCTGGTCTGATGCCACGGATGCCCCGCGGCGCGATGGGTCCGGGAATGCAGCAGGGCGGGATGATGCCGGGGATGCAACCCGGCGGGATGATGCCCGGCATGCAGCCAGGCGGGATGATGCCAGGCATGGGACCCGGCGGGATGGGCCCGGCCGCTAAGCCGGGGGGGCCTCCTGAGGCCGGCGAGCACCGGGGCATGTCCATGATGGGCGACCTGTGGACGCTGCCCCCGAACCGGCTCGAGGCCGTGTTCATGAGCCTGATGATCCCCCATCACGAGGGAGCGATCGAGATGGCGAAGCTCATCCCAGATCGCGCGGCGCACGCCGAGCTGAAGACGCTGGGCGAGGCAATCATCAAGAGCCAGACCGCGGAGAACGAGCAGATGACCGGCTGGCTGGCCTCCTGGTACGGGCTGTAGCGGGATGGCGGGGAGAGCGGCGCAGGTAGCTGTTCTCCCCGCCTGACCAGGTGAAGTAAGACCAGACATGGCGACAAAAAAGAGCAGGAAAGTCCAGTCTAAGTCCGGGTTTCGCCGCCACCTCCCGTGGATCGTCGTGGGAGCGGTGGCTATCGCAATAGCGGCCACGCTGTACGCCTCCGTCCCGGCGATCGCGCCCACAGCGGCGCCAGATACCATCGTCGCGCGCTCCAAAGGCAATGCCACAGCGGCGGTGACCGTGGAGGATTGGGGAGACTTCCAGTGACCAGGCTGCCAGAGTTACGCCCTGGGTCCAGGGCGACGACTGGAAGAGACCCTGGTCAAGGAGGGCAAGGTCAGGGTGACCTACCGCCACCTGGCATTCCTGGGCCAGGAGTCTAGCTGGGCGGCGGAGGCCGCGAACTGCGCGGCGGAGCAGGACCGGTTCTGGGACTACCACCACGCGCTCTACGAGAGCCAGCGCGGCCGGAATCAGGGGACGTTCTCCAAGGACAACCTGAAGCGGCTCGCCGGTCAGGCTGGGATCGACCGCGCGGCATTTGACGCCTGCGTGGATACGGGAAAATTCGCGGAGAGCGTGCGGGCGGAGACGGAGGCCGGGCGACAGAAGGGGGTGGCGAGAACGCCAACGATCTTCGTAAACGGCCAGAAGATCGAGGGCGCGCCGACCTTTGAGGTCCTGACCCAGATGATCGAGCAGGCCGCCGCTAGTCGCCGCTGATCTCCTGACGGCGGCGCCTCCTCAACGAGAATCCGTGGCACCCACGGCACCGTTCGTGTCACCTTTGCGCGATGGTTTTTCGACTGCGGCTGGCGACCGGTCTGGTCCTGTTCACCTACGTGCTGTCACACCTGCTGAACCACGCGGCGGGCATGGTATCGCTTTCGGCAGCCGAATCCGGTCGCCTGTGGTTCCTCTGGTTCTGGCGCCATCCCCTACCAACGGCGACGCTCTACGCGGGCCTGTTGACGCACTTCGTCCTTGGGCTATACGCGGTGTACATCCGCCGCAGCCTCAAGATACCCCCGCTGGATCTGCTCCGCGTGGCGCTGGGGCTGATCATCCCGGTGCTGATTGCGCGCCACTTCCTCAACACGCGGTTTCAGAACGCCGTGTTGGGGGTGGACGACACGTACGAGCGAATGATGGCGGGGTACTGGGTTCTGGCACCCGAGATCGGGGCCCTGCAAGTGCTGTTCGTTCTCGTTGCGTGGAGCCACGGGTGCATCGGCATCCACTACTGGCTTCGCGCCAGACCCTGGCACGCGGCCACAATTCCGATCCTGAGGGTCGTGGGAATGATGGTTCCCATGGCAGCGCTTGCCGGGTTCGTGGACATGGGGCAGGAGGTAGCACAACGCGCCACTGACCCGGAGTGGCTGGCGCTCGTCACCTCCGCTGTACCGGCCCCAGATGCGGCCTGGATCGCCGAGGTGCGGACGGCCGCATCCTGGAGCGTGGGTGCACTCATTGCCCTGGTGCTGACGGCGAGATTCGTCAGGCCGATTATCGATCGCCGCCGGCGGGGCACGATCCGCGTGAGCTATCCGTCCGGACGCGACACCACTGTCGTCCCAGGCACCACGCTCCTCGAGGCCAGCCGTGCTGCCGGCGTTCCCCACGCCGCGTTGTGTGGGGGAAGGGGTCGGTGTTCCACGTGCAGGGCACGCATCGGCGGCACCGTGCAGGCGCTGCCACCACCATCCGCGGAAGAGGCGCGGGTGCTCCAACGAATCGGCGCGCCTCCGAACGTACGGCTGGCGTGTCAGGTCAGACCCGTGGCCGACGTCGCTGTGTTCCCCCTGCTCCCACCATCGATCAGCCACGCGGGAGAGCTGCGCGATCTGAGCGGCGCTGCCGGCCACGAGGAGCGCATCGCAATCCTGTTCGCGGACCTCCGCTCGTACACAACGCTGGCAGATGGCCGCCTACCGTTTGACGTGGTGTTCGTGCTGGACCAGTACTTCGCGGCGGTGGGAGGCGCCATCGAGCGGGCGGGAGGTCACGTGGACAAGTTCATCGGCGACGGAGTCATGGCACTCTTCGGTATCGGCAGCTCTCCCGAACACGGCTGCCGCCAGGCACTTGCCGGCGCCGTTGGGATGATCCGCGCGCTCGACGAGGTAAATCGAATCCTGGCGCACGATCTGGACAAGCCGTTGCGCATGGGTATTGGCATCCACGTGGGCACGGTCATCGTGGGGCGGATGGGATACGGCGAGGCCCGAACGCTCACCGCGATTGGCAGCGCCGTCAACATTGCCAGTCGGTTGGAGGAGTGCACCAAGGAGCTAGTTTGCCAGATCGTCTTCTCCGATACCGTAGGGCAGACGGCCGGCCTTGACGTGTCAGGACTGGCGGGTCACAGCGTGTCAGTTCGCGGCCTGGCACAGCCCCTTCTGGTCCGCGCAGTCGCGGACGCGGAGTCTCTCCACGAAATGCTCGGCGAAGAGACGCCCAGTGCGTCTAGCCTCCGCTGAAGCCCGGCAGCAGCAGGAGCTCGTCCCCCGGATTCAGCCGCGCGTCCAGCCCACCGATGAGCTCCACAACCCGGCCGTTCACGATCAACGTGGCGTACTCTTTTATGCGGTTCTCGGCGGGATCGTAGACCAGCTCGCGGAACTTCGCGGAGTCAGCCGCTAGATCCTGGAGCAGCGCGCGGACGGTGCGGTCGCCGCTCAGCGGCACCTCCACCGTGGTGCCTTCCTCGCCAACGCCTTTCAGCTCCTTGGCGAGCCAGGAGTAATACTCTAGCCTGACGGTGGGGGGCCGTAGCATGGGTGAAATGATGCGGCCCGCCCCGTAGGGCGGGCCACTCTCGCAGGTTACGCGCCTGAGCTCAGGCCGGAACGGCCGCGGCCACCTGACGCTGGGCGCGGATCTTCTCCGCCGTGGGGATCAGGTGCGCCAGATCTAGCTCGCGCAGGGTCTCATCCGTTGGGATGCCGTTCACCGGGTCCCAGCCCAGGAGCGTGCGGTAGTTGCGCAGCATGTCCGCCCAGTGAAGCATGATGTTCGCGCCGGCGGCGGGCCCGTCGATCGGCACGGAGCCATACCGCTTGGAGGGACGCTCCAGGGTGGGATCCATCCCGTGCAGGAAGCTCCAGATGCGAAGCTGCGCGGAGATCCGCCGGCCGATCTTGAGCGCCGCCGGCAGATCCAGGTCCCATCCAGTGATCGCGGCCACCGTCTCAACGCCCATCTTGGCGTTGGTGAAGTCGAACCGGCAGACACCCAGGCTGTCGTCGAACTGGTGCCAGCCGTTGAGGTGGCCCATCTGCTCCACGATCTCCGTGGGCGAGAAACGGTCCTTCAGTCCCGGCAGCCCGAGCCGCTCCACCTGGGCGCCGCCGAACGTGACCTCAATGGTGCTGGTGCTGGAGGTGCAGGTATCGAACATCTCCACCCAGCGGCCACGGTGGTCGTGGGAGCGCGGGGACTGACCCTTCTCGCTGTAGATGGCCATGTCCGCCGCGAGCCCGCCGATGTGGCGACTGGCGCGCATGACGCCCTCCGCCAGCCACTCGCCGCAGCCATCACGGTTGGCGATCTTATGGAGCATCGCCTCGATGGCCTTGGCATTGCCCCAGGTCATGTCCACTCCGTCCAGCTGCTCCTTCGTGAGGAGCCCCTTCTCGTAGCACTCCATGACCCAGCCCAGCAGCCAGCCCACCTCGTTGACGTCAACGGCGATGCTGTCCACCAGGTTGGAGAGGTACACGGCAGCGCTGGAGTCGGTGACACCGACCTGGGCCCCCATTGACGCCATGCCCTCGTACTCGGGTTCCTCACCCTGGAAGCCCTTGTAGTCGCCGTCCGTGATGGTCACCAGCTTGCAGCAGGCCATGTTGCAGGCCCAGCAGGGATTGTTCTTGGGCTCGTAGTGGCCGCGGATGTACTGGCCGCTGATGGCCTCGTGCTGGGGGAAGATGCTGGTGGTGTAGTTCTTGATGGGGAGCCACCCGCCGCGTGCCGCGCCCGACACACCGCCGGCTGTGCCCCAGTTGAACAGGCTGCCGCCACCGTACTCCTTGGCGTCCGTGAACAGCGGCCGCACAAGCTCGTTGAGCTTCGCATTGTTGGCGATGTGGGGACGCACCTTGCCGCGCTTGGCGGAGATCACCTTGAGCTTCTTCGAGCCCAGCACGGCACCCACGCCGTTGTGCGAGGCTACGTGGCCACGGTCGCCGGCGAACGCGGCGAATCGCACCAGGTGCTCGCCGGCCTGGCCAATGCCGAAGACGCTGAGCTGCTTCTCGTCCATCCCGTAGTCGGCGCGGAGCTTGTCCTCCATCTCCCAGACGCCAAGGCCCACATAGTTGTCCGCGCTCTCGAGGCGCGGGCCGTCGTCGCCCAGATGGAGATGGGTCCACTCCTTGGCCTGCCCCTGGATAACCAGCCCGTAGATGCCCTGACTGCGCATGAACGCGCCCAGGAAGCCGTTTGCCTGGGTGGCGCCGGCCAGATTGGTCATGGGGCCCTTGAAGACGCACGATATGGTGCCGGTGCCGGAGACGCGCGTGTTTGCCAGCGGCCCGGTCATGATGCACATGAGATTCGCGGGGTCGTCCCACTCAATGCCGGGCTGCACTTCGCTCATCAAATAGTGCACGCCCAGACCGGTCCCACCCACCCAGGTCCGGAGCACGTCCTCTGGCACCGCCTCAAGCGTGGTGGTGCCCTTGGAGAGGTCCACACGCAGCACATTCACGCTGGTCAGCGTCATGGTTCAACCTCGCTCATCTTCGCGTTTCTCGAGTAAAGCCAGGGCCAGACAGACAGCCCGCTCCTCGCGTCAACGTCAATATAGCGAACGGGCGCAAATGGTGCCCGGCCTACTCCGGCTCGAACTCCAGCGTAGCCTCCACCAGCATGCCATCGCGCAGGTACACCACGGGGACGGACGCACCGGGATCCACAGCGGCCATGCCCGTCTCAAGGTCCGCCGCCTTGCGGATCAGCGAGCCGCGGAATCGCAGCAATATGTCACCGCGACGCAGGCCGGCCCGATCCGCCGCCGAGCCCGGGCGGACTTCGCCCAGCTCCACGCCACCACCGCCAGCATCGCGCACGCCGGCACCCAGCTTGACCCGGGGCTTCGGGGGCTCCTCTTCAGCAGGCTCCTGGGGTCTGGCGTAGCGGGCTGCGATGCGCTCCAGGCGGGGCCGGTCAAACCCCACCACCACGTCGTTACCGGCGGTGATCACCGGCACGCCCATCTGGCCGGTGATCCTGAACAGGTTCTGTGCGGCTGCCCGATCCACCGAGACATCTACCTCCCGGTACGGCACGTTTTTCCCGCGAAGGAACTCCTTCGCCCGTGTGCACCAGGGTCAGGTAGGTGTGGTGTAAACGGTGACGGGAGCCTCGCCGATCGTCGTGCCGCCGACGGGCATACCACCAATTGACACAGCAGGTCTCTCCCTCAGGGCGTGTCTGGCTCAGCGCGTGTCTGGCCGAGACCAGGCTACCAGTGAGTATTCCCTCCGGGCGGAATCGCGATCAACGTGTCCGGCGGGGCCGGACGCTGACGAGGACGTTGCCAACGATGCCGGTGAGCAGCAGGCCAAAGACGCCCACCATCAGCAAAGGCTCGCCAAAGACGGGCCGTAGCGGCGAACCCGCCGGAAGCAGGCTGGTGGTGATCACGCCGGTCGCGCCCGCCGTGACGATCGCGGCCGCGTACGCCCCCATAGCCAGGCGCGGCCAGCCGCTCTCGCACTGGAATGCGGCGGCCACGGGCACCGTGGCGAGGCCGGCAACCGCGGCGAGGCCGGCCGGCACCCACGAGCCGACAGCGATGGCGACGATGAGCAGCACCAGACTCAGCCCGAGGCAGCCGCCAACCCAGTTGGAGGCCACAGTCTCCTCGCGCGACAACGCCAGCCGCCCGAAGCGGTTGAGGCGCAGCAGCAGGTTGAACACAGGCACGCCGATCCAGGTGGACAACACGAACAGCACGTAGACCAGCGCGACCGGCGCGAACAGGAGCTGGGTGGCGGGTGTGAGCGAGGCCACGCCGCCAAGCGCTCGGAACCCCAGCGCACCGCCGATGATCACCAGCCACTGCTTTCCCCCGCTGAGGCGGCCAATCCAGAGGAAGTAGCGCAGCAGCAGCCCATACAGCCGGTAGCGGGCTTTGAGTGCCTCCACCAGCCCGCGACGGGCAAGCTCGAGTCCGGGCTGGAGTCTGAGCGATTCGCGAAACGATTCGAGCGCCGCCGTGTACTCGGCCCGGTGGAGGAGCGCCCAGCCCTGATTGGCGTGGCTCACCGCATCCTCCGGGTTGCGCTCCAGCGCGCCCACGAGCGATTGCTCCGCCTCGTCAAACCGACCGAGGCGGGTGAGTGCCATGGCGCGGAGGTTGGTGCAACCGATGTGCTCCGCGTCCAGAGCAAGCCCGCTGTCCGCGGATTCAAGCGCGCCCTGCCAGTCCCTTCGATCCAGCAGAATGTTGGCGAGCAGCGCACGGTAGTCGGGATCCGATGGATCCAGTCGGATGGATTCACGGATCGCGGAAACGGCGTCGTCCAGGCGGCCGCTGTCGTGCAGCACGTCGGCGTGGGCAAAATGGATGTAGGCCAGGTCTGGCCCAAGCACTATCGCTGTGCTGGTCTCAGCGAGCGCATCCTCCAGCCGCTTCTGTCGAGCCAGGCAGAGGCCCAGGACGGCGTGTGCTACGGGGCTGTCTGGCTCCTCGCCTAGCTCCTGGCGCAGCTCCTGCTCGGCCTGTTCCAGGCGCTGCTGGCTGAACAGCAGCAGCCCGCGCTGCAGATGAGCTCCCACCCTGGGCTTACAGCTTGAGGTATTTCACGATGTCGTCGTACACGCCGCCCTGGTTAGAGTACAGCGCGTAGTTGCGCGCAGTGGCAAACCACTCGCGCGTGGACGGCTTCACGGCGCGGGCGGCGGTGGCGAGGTCCGCGGTAGTGATGGGGCGCGGCACGCCGTCCCGCAACGCCTCGCGGAGCTTAAGCTCCACCGCCTGATCCACCACGGCCTTCAAATCCGCGCCAGAAAAGCCGTCCGTGCGATCGGCCACGCTTGCGAAGTCCACGGTGTCCAGTGGCTTGCCGCGGCAGAGCGCGCGGAGCACATCCGCCCGCGCGTCGCGGTCCGGCGGAGGAACGAAGATGATGCGATCGAAGCGGCCGGGGCGGCGGAAGGCGGAGTCCAGATGCCAGGGTGCGTTGGTAGCGGCCAGGATCAACACGCCGTCATTGGAGCTCTGGACGCCGTCCATCTCCGAGAGGAACTGGTTGATCAGATGGCGACCGGCGCTCTGGCGAAGATCCGTCCGGCTGGCGCCCAGGGCGTCCACCTCATCGAAGAACAGCACGCACGGCTGCGCGCCGCGCGCCTGCTCGAATAGGTCGTGCAGGTTGCGCTCGCTGTTGCCCAACCACATGTCCAGCACATCGTTGATGCCCACCACCAGGAAGCCGGCTTTGATCTCGCCGGCGGTAGCACGCGCAAGATAGGTCTTCCCGCAGCCGGGCGGACCGTACAGGAGGATCCCGCCGCCTACGGACTTCCCATAGGCGCGATAGAGATCGGCGTGCGTGAGCGGGTGGATGATCTTGAGGCGGATCTCCTCCTTGACGGCGTCCAGCCCACCCACATCCGCGAAAGTGAGGGACGGTCGCTCGAGATCCGTGCGAGGCAACGGGGAGCGCTCGGTGTCGGGCGCGTCGCCGGCGGGGACACGGACACGGGGTGGCGGCTCCACCGTGCCGGGCTGGACGCCGAGGCGCTGGGCGAGGTCTGCGTCCGCGAGGGACGGCTCTACCTCGATCGCGCGGCGATACTGGAGCTTGGCACGGTCGGAGTCCCCGGTGGAAAGGAGCAGGCGAGCATGGAGGAGCAAAGCGGAAGGCAGTGCAGACGAGCCGCGGGTCAGCTCCTCCACGATCACGAACGCCTCGTTTGACTTGCCCTGTTGAAAGAACGCAGTGGCGAGGCCAAGCTGGAGCGCCGTGCTGCCCGGCGTGAGGGCAAGCGCGGCGCGATACTCGACTTCAGCCTCGGGCGAGCGTCCCAACGACAGCAACGACTGAGCCAGGTGTTGGCGCAACGGAACGTTGTCTGGCGACAGCGCCAGCGCCTCGCGCAGTGCCTTGATCTGATCGTCCGGTCCTAGCAACCTCGTGGCTCCCGCAATGCAACCCTCTGGGGACTATATTAGTCAACGCGATGCAGAGCCTAGACGATCACACGAGCGCCGGACCCGGTGTGCGGGTTCGACCGGCGCATCCAGCGCGCGCATTGCTGGCCGTAGCGCTGGGGGAGCCGACGTCGGAGCGGATGGCGGTGGCGCTTGGCCGGGCCGCGGCGTCCGCGGACATCGTGGAGCTACGGGTGGACATGATCCAGGAGGGGGAGCTGGACCTGCGCCGGTTGCTCCACGAGCGGCCGTGTCCAGTGATCGTGACCAACCGCGCTGCCCGCGAGGGCGGGCACTGGAGGGGCGACGAGGGAGCGCGGCTGGACGTGCTGCGCGAGGCGATGGACCTGGGCGCGGAGTATGTGGACGTGGAGTTGGACGCGGCCGACGCGCTGCAGGCCCGCGGCCGGACCCAGCGGATCGTGTCCAACCACGACTTCTCGGCCATGCCGGCAGACTTCGCACACCGCTGGCGACGGATCGCCGAGGCCGGCGCGGACGTGGTGAAACTGGTGGGCATGGCCCGCCGCGCCGCGGATACGCTCGCACCCCTGGACGCGCTGGCGGCCGCCGACAGACCCACCATCGCCATCGCCATGGGGGAGAGCGGGCTGTTCTCGCGGATCGCGGGGCTGCGCTATCCGGCCTGTTTCCTGACGTTCTGCGCTCTGGAGGACGGTGGCGGCACCGCCCCCGGCCAGATCGGCATCGCAGAGCTGCGCGGGACGTATCTCCCTGAGTCGATCGATCACGGCACCCGGATCTACGGGCTGCTCGACGATCGGCGCGACGACGCGCAGATCCGCCGGTTAAATGAGAGCTTGAGAGCGACCGGACAGAACGCGCGCGTCGTGCCCGTGGTGGTGAGCGATCCGACGGACGCCGTGGAATCCATCCGCGCGCTGAGCCGAACGCACGTGGCGGGCTTCCTGGTGGCGCCGGCATTCGTGGAGATCGTTGCGGCGGCGCTGGACCGATTGGACCGGTCCGCCTGCCTGCACGCCGGCGTCAACGTAATCAGATGGGCGGATGGCGAGATCGTGGGGGCGTGGGGCGGTCGGATGGGTGACCGCCTGGCGATGCTGACCGGGTTGCTGGGCTGACGTGTCCTGTCCATCGGGTCCCGTCTATCGCGACGGGCTCGCTTCGCTGTACGTCGCGGACTCCACTCGTCTGGACTTCCTGCCAAACGAGTCCGTCCACCTGGCGGTGACGAGTCCCCCCTACAACCTGGACGTCGCGTACGACGATCACCGGGACAACCTGCCCTACGACGCGTACCTGGAATGGGTGGGCCGGTGGGCGCGGGAGCTGCTGCGGGTGTCGGTGGTTGGTGGGCGAGCGTGCATCAACATCCCGCTGGACAGCAACAAGGGCGGGAAGCGGGCGGTCTACGCGGACTACGTGCGGGTGTTCCTGGAGGCCGGCTGGCACTACCAGACAACGATTGTGTGGAACGAGCAGAACATCTCACGGCGCACGGCGTGGGGCTCCTGGATGAGCGCCAGTGCACCGTTCGTGACGGCGCCAGTGGAGATGGTTCCAGTCTTCTTCAAGGACGAGTGGCGGCGGGACAAGCGGGGAAGGACCAACGATATCGACCGCGATGAGTTCCTGGAGTGGAGCTTGGGCACCTGGACGTTCCCTGGAGAAACCACGTCGCGCTACAAGCACCCGGCGCCCTTTCCGGAGGAGCTGCCGTACCGGCTGATGCGGATGTACTCGTTCGTTGAGGACACCGTGCTGGATCCGTTCGCTGGCTCGGGCACGACGTGCGCAGTGGCAAAGCGACTGGGGCGCAAGTCGATCGGCGTGGATCTGGACCCGGGCTACTGCGAGACGGCGGCCCAGCGGTGCGCGGCGACCGAGCCGTACCGGGCGCGCAACATCCCGCTCCCGCTGCCCACGCCGCGCCGCAAGGCGAAGTGATGTCCATGGAGCAACCCTTAGTCAGCGGACCTCAAAGCACAGTCTTTCACCCGCGAGACCCTGGAGATCGCTGAGGACAATTGGCTGAGACGTCGATGCCTCAAGGTCGGGATACTGGCGGAGCATACCCGCTGAGCGCAGGTTCTCGATCTCCTGATGGCTCCGGTCACACATCAGGATGTAGTCAGGTCTCGACAGCGACGCGTGGCGCCGTAGCTTCGCCATCCGGAACGTCTGAACGACCGTGCTCAGTACGCCGGTTGGTCGGTCAATCGCCGGGGACGTGAACTGTCCGTAGTACACGGTTCCAAAGGAGATCGCCGACACCAATTTCATCTGTTGCGCGTCCGCGCTCATGTTGCCGAACCGACGCGTACACAAGACATCGAACTCGTCCCGCATCCGGATGGCGGCGGCTGCTGCACGAGCGGGGCCGTGAATGTACGGATCCTGGGGGAGCAGTTCACTGATGAATGTGAGGAACCCGTCCCCCACAAACGTATCGATCCTGAACTGCTCACGGTGGTCGCATACGCGGTCAAGCGCATCTAGCGTCAGGGAGCTGAACTCGTGAAGGAACACGCGGGCTTCGTGAGGCGTGCAGCGAGTCAGCACCGGCGTGGAATTGAGGATGTCAGTGACGAACACGGTAAGCTCGGCGCGCTGAACCGATGGGTCCCCCCAGTTCATCCCCACCGCTCCACCTATCGCGCGAGCGCGCCGTTGAGATCGCCAAATACCGCCTTCCCGCTGGGTAGCGAGTACAGCTCAAACTCATCCAGGTACTTGAACACCAATTTCCGCCCGTCCGCCTCTGCCAGGATTCGCCGGAGTCCGTCTGCCGTCGCCTGCAACGGGAGGTGCGGCGCATCGGTGCTCCCATGGAGCACCGAATGGTTACGCCACTCATCGAAGACATCGATGGCCCCGAGGCTTAGGTTGTGGACCGCCGCTGGCGTCAACGCGTGAAAATTCCGACATGACCGTGTCTCCGCGGGCGCGAGCGGCGGATGTGGGAATTCGACGTAGTGCCGAAAGTACGACTCCGTCTCCACAACGCGGAAATGCCCGGTCGCATAGCGCGCGCGACGGTGGCGGAGCTCCGCGATATCACCACTCTCGAGTAGAGCCAACAGGCCGTTGTCCTGGCCGTCGCTCGGCCTCAACAGGATGGGCCCGGTGATCACCCGTACGCAGGCATTTCGCTCCGCACGGATTCGCCGCACGGTCGCCAGAAATGCTGGGTCGTTGTACACGGACGGATCCGCTTCACCACAGAAGACCCGCACCGTACCACCGAACCTCACGCTCTCGAGGTCCTCAATGAAGGACCGCACCGAGTCGCGCACCGGGAGCCATTCGGGGGAGTCGTACGCGGCGCCGTTGGGCGCGTCCCGGTGGTCCATCAACGTACCTCTGCGGCGCGATGCGTCATACTGCGGAGCTCGAGGCCGGTTCCCCAGCCGGGGTAGGGAAAGGACGACAACGTGGAATCACTTGAAGTCCAATGGTTTGCGATGGTATCGGGGGGCACGACCGAACTGCAACCCGCGACGGTGTCCATGGACAGACGACGGTCACTATCCGTCGCGACCCTCTATCTCACAAAACGCTGACACGAGTCGCGACGAGTCGCGTAAGGAACGCACCGCGGCTCATCATGCTGTTACTGATGAAGACGCTCGCGAACTCCCCAGGTTCCGAGACTCAATCCGAGAGGGCAGACGCGCGGAGATGACTAACACGCGTTCGGAGTTTCCAGTTTGGTTCCACGTCGACTCTATCGTGGCACATCTTGCAGGTGTGTCCGGCGTAGTCGCGGTGGTGCTCGGTGGCTCCTGGGCGGCTGGGCGGGCGCGGGAGGACTCAGACGTGGATCTGGGGCTGTACTACCGGGCGGCCACGCCGATCGATGTGGCGGCCGTGCGCGACGTGGCCAGGGCGGTCAACGACACGCCAGACCCGGTCGTCACCCAGATCGGCGGCTGGGGGCCGTGGGTCAACGGCGGTGCCTGGCTGACCATTGGTGGGAGACGGACGGACTTCCTGTACCGCGATCTAGACTTCGTGGCAGAGACCGTCGAGGAGTGCCTGGCGGGGCGCGGGCGGGCGGACTACTGGCAGCAGCCGCCATACGGGTTCCACAGCCAGATCTACTGCGCGGAGATCCGCTGCTGCGTCCCGCTCCACGATCCCGAGGGCGCGATCGCGGAACTGAAGCAGCAGGTGGCCGTGTACCCGGAGGCGATGAAGCGCGGACGCGTGAGCTGGGGACTCTGGAGCTCAGGGTTCACGCTGGACAACGTGAAGCACGCACCGGAGCGCGGTGAGGCCTACCTGGTGGCCGGCTACCTGACCCGAGCGACGACCGAGCTGATCCACGCGCTCTACGCGCTCAACGAGATCTTCTTCATGAACGACAAGTACGTCTACCGTGAGGTGGCAGAGTTCGCCGTGGCGCCGCCCGGTGTGATGGAGCGGGTCGAGGCGATTGTCTCGGGCGGACGATCGCCGGCCGCGCTGCGCAAACGGGTGGATGACGCACGGACGCTGCGCGCGGAAATCCTGACGCTGGCCGGCGACCTGTACACCCCCCGGTTCTAACGGGCGTATTGCCTCACGGGCAGGCGCGAGCCGAGGAGGGCCAGCACGGCGCCGCACGCGCCCGCCGCGAACCCAAGCGTACCAAGACTGGTGTAGCCGAAGGTGGTAATGAGCCAGCCGCCCAGCGTGGCCGCGATGATCCAACCGGCGCTAGCGAAGGTCATGTTCACCCCCATGACGGTCCCACGCACCTGTGCTGGGACGTCCGCGAGCGTGGCCACGATGGACGGTCGCCCCGTGGCGTTGAGCAGCGTGTACCCAAAGCAGAGCGCCACCGTGATCCACAGGCCGGGGCTCCAGCCGAGCGCGGGCAGCGCGAGGAGTCCAGCGCCCAGTGACATGCCGGCGAACAGGAGCGGACGAGCGATCACGCGATCGGACAGCCAGCCACCGAGGAGATTGCCGGCGACGTTTGCGAGGGCATTGATGGCGAGGACGCTCGCGATCACCGAAAGCGGCGTCCCGTAGACGCCGATCAGGAACGTGGCGAGGTACACCGCCACCGAGACGAAGCAGATCCGCTCCGCGACGGACGCGAACAGCAAGACAATGGTCCGCCCGTCCACCGCTTCGCGTAGGGATCCGCCTGCCGGCCGAGCTTCGACGCGGGCCGCTCCAGGCACGACCCACCAGACAACGGTGGCCCCGATCAGCGTGGCGATGGCCTCCGCTCCGAGCGCACCGCGCCAGCCCAGGATGCTCCCCACGTAGGTGAATGCCGGTACGCCGACCAGAAGGCTCAGCGACTGGCCGGTGAGCACCCAGCCAAGGGCGCTGCCGCGCCGCTCGGCCGGAACACGGTCTGAGACCGCGGCGAACACGGTGCCGGTGAACGAGCCGCCGCCGATGCCCACGCCCACCTGGGTGAGCAGGCCCAGCAGGTACGTGGGCGCCGCCGCCTGGCCGAAGAGGCAGAGCCCCAGAATCACGAGGGACGAGACCAGGACCGCCTTGCGGCCGACGCGGTCTGACGCGGCGCCGGCCAGCAGGGCACAGACGCCCCAGGCCACGTTCATGATGGAGATGAAGGCCGAGACCTGGACGAGCTCCACCCCCAGATCGCGGGCGATCTCCAGCAGGAATGGCGAGAGAGTGGGACCGGCGCAGCTCGTGAGGAGCGTGGCAAACGTGAGGGCGGCGAGCATGGCGCGCAGGCCATCGTCGACCGACGTCTCGGCGGGCCCACGCGGCGCGGCCGCGGCGGCCGCGAGCGGTTGCCGCATCAGTCGGCGTAGGCTGGGTTGTCCAGCGGCATCCGGCTGGCGATGACCGCCAGCACGGCACCCGTGAGGCCCACGGCTGACGCGAGCGCGCCGATCGCCCAGAAGCCGTAGATCCCAAGCAGCACGCCACCGGCCGCCGCGGACGTGATCCAGCCGATGCTCGCGCACGTGATGTTCAGTCCGAGAATGGTGCCCCTCAGCTCCGCGGGTACCTCGCTGAGAGCGGTCAGAATGGCTGGCCGGCTGGCACCGTTGCCGAACGAGTAGACGAAGCCCACCGCCATGGCGAACGGCAGCGATATCTGGAGGCCAAGCAACGGCAGCGCGAGCAACGAGGGGATGAGGGTGAGCCGAGAGAACAGGCGCGCGCGGGACCGGACGCGATCGGCGAGCCGGCCGCCCACCAGATTGCCCGCCAGGTTGCCCAGCGCCACCAGCCCCAGCACGAGCGCGAGATCCCTGAGCTGCACGCCGTACGTGGTGATGAAATACGTGGCCAGGTAGACGGCGGACGTGCCGAAGCAGACGCGCTCGCTCACGGCGGCCGCGAACAGCAGGCTGAGCCGCCTGGTGAAGATGTCTCGGAGGCGTGCCTGTGGTCTGCCCCGCGGATCCGCCGCGAGCGCCACGACCGGCGTGACGACCGCGAGCACGACCAGCGCCATGACCAGCATGGCACCGCCCTGCGCTGTCAGCGCGCCCCGCCAGCCGCCGTAGGAGCCGATGAACGTCACCAGCGGCACCCCGAGCACGAGCGACAGCGACTGGCCCACGGATATGACCCCAAAGGACCGACCGCGCTGCTCGCCCGGGACCCGTTCCGAGACGGCGGCATACACCGTGCCCATGAATGTGCCGCCGCCGACCCCAATCAGTATCTGGCAGGCCGCGGCCATGGCGTAGCTGCCGGCCGTGGACATCGTGAGGATCGCCGTGCCCATCACCAGCAGCCCCGCGCCGAGAACCGGTCGCCGCCCAAGTCGGTCGGACAGCCCACCGCCGACCACCGAGGCGATCCCCCAGGGGACCGCGCCGAGCGAGAGCAGATTTGCCACGTAGAACATCTCCACCTGGAGCTCAGCCGAGATGTCAAGCAGGAACGGCGAGAGCGCAACCCCGGTGCAGGAGATGAGGAACGCGGCCAGGCACAATGTCCACAGCATCACGCTGAGGCGCAACGGGGAGACGGCTGTGGCGGCGACGGGCGCGCTGGTGATGCTGCTCACGAACCCCAGAGGGTACTCGCCCGGGGCAGCGCGCCGAAAGGCCAGGCTGACAACACCAGGTCAGCCCACGCCGAGGGATCCGGTGGCGCGGAGGAGGGTCTCCTGGACCAACTGGTCATGTTCTGGCGGCCGATCAGGTGGGGCGCCGTCCCGGATGGTGGCCACGAAGGCCGCGAGCTCACGCTCGTAGAGCTGTTGGCGCGAGACCTCCGGCAAGACCATGAGATGCTCGCCCTGAGCGAATGCTCCCCACGGTCGCTCAAACACCAGGCGCAGGCTCCGGCCGGGATCGAACGGCTCGGTCACGACGCCGCCGAGCGTGCCGTGGACTTCGAAACGGCGCGCCAGCGGGCGCGCCTCCATGGCGGCGATGTCGATGATGGCGAGTGCCTTCTCGAATTCCAGAACGGCCACCGTGTTGTCCGCATACGCGGGGACGGTGGGTGTGGCGTCATTTCGGAGCACGGTGGTGATCTTCTGGGGCCGGCCCAGCAACCAGACGATCTGGTCGATCATGTGCCCGGCCAGGTCATACAGAATGCCGCCGCGGTGGACGCTCTGGACCCGCCGTGCGGCCTCGTCTATGTGGGTGGACATGTGTGCCCGGATCTGGAAGACGTCCCCGAACGCGCCGGCTCGGGCGAGCGAGGCGACCTGGGCGAAGCCGGGCTGGTAGCGGAACATGTAGCCCATCTGGACCTGGAGCCCGCGCTGCGCTGCCACGCGCATGAGCTCCTGATAGGCCGGCCAGTCCTCGCCGGCCGGCTTGTCGAACCAGATGTGCTTGCCGGCGTCCACGGCTGCGCGGGCCATGGGCAGGCTCTCGTCGTTGCGCCCCTCGATCGCCAAAGCGACCACCGCCGGATCGCGCAGCAGGACGTCCGCCGAATCCACCCAGCGAGCACCAAGATACCGCTCGTCTCGCGCGGCACGGTCTGGCTCCCAGATGCCGGCGATCTCCACGTCTGGCGAAGCACGGAGGGCCAACCACTTGCCAAGGGCGTGGCCATGTTTAGTGCCGATCTGCCCGACTCGGATCAACGGGTTTCCGCGCGCGTCAGCCGGCCCACTGCAGCAGGACTCCAAAGAACTCCTCGCGACTCGCGGTGAGCCGCTGGTACATGGTTGGGCCCTCGTCGCCCGCCACGCGGTGGCTGATCAGTGGCTCCAGCTTGAGCGTGCCGTCCGCGATCATCTCCAGCGCCAGACGGCGGTTGTTCTCCGCGGTCCAGCGGTGGTAGATGGTCTCCACGGGCGGGGCCGTGCGCATGTGCGCGCCGATGACGGTGACGCCGTTGAGGTGCACGTCCGTGTACGGGTCGAACTGCTCCACCAGGCCGCGGGTGGAGCCCAACAGGATGAGGCGACCGCCGAAGGTCACCAGGCGGGCGGCGGGATTGAACGCCAGGGGTGAACCGGTGGCCTCGAAGACGGCATCGAAGTCTGGCCGACCCATCGTGGCTTCCAGAGCGGTCCGAACGTCACCGTCGCTTGGGTCCACGCCGAACGACGCACCCAGGCTGATGCCGAGCTCGCGCCGGCGCTCGATGGGGTCAATGGTGACGACAGGGCGGCCGCCGCTGAGGCGGGAGAGCTGGAGGGCAAGCTGGCCAATGAGCCCGGCGCCGACCACTGCAACGCGGTCGCCAAGCTGGAGCTTGGCCAGGCGCACGGCGTTCATCACGATGAGGCAGAGCGTGGTCATGGCGGCGTGATCGAATGAGACCGCGTCCGGGATCCGCACGAAGCGGGAGGCCTCCACGGACGCGCAGGAGGCGTGGGGTCCCCAGCCGCAGACGCGATCGCCTGGGGCGAAGGTCGTGACGCCTTCCCCAACGGCTTTCACCACGCCGGCCAGCGAGTAGCCAGGCACGTACGGATCATTTCGCCAGTCAGGGTTGGCGGCGGAGCGGTACGTGGTCATCCCGCGGAAGTTGGCGATCTCGGTTCCGGCGGAGATGGCGGTGGTGCGCGCCTCCACCAGGATGTGCCCTGGTGGAGGCGCGTCCGCCACCTCGTACGTCTCGAGCTCCATGGAGAGGGGGGCGTAGGCGGCGAGTCTGAGTGCACGCATGACGGGTTAGCTCCGTGCGGGCCGCGGCCGGCGGGTCACTTGTCGAGCCAGGCCGTATCCAGGCGACCCCACTCCACGTGGACCCGCTGGTCCATAGCCATACCCTTCACGTAGCTCTGCCACATTGGCGAGTGCGCGCAGAAGCCGATCAGGAAGAAGGGCGGATCTTCATCCAGGATGTCCATGCCCTGGTTGAAGAGCGCCTTTCGCTTGGTCTCGTCTGGCTCCGTGTTGAGCTGGTCGATGACGGCGTCCAGCTTGGGGTTGGAGTATTGCGACCAGTTGAACGAGCTACCCGTCTTGAGGTGCGAGGTCCACAGCACCGTGGGGTCGATGTAGTTGGACTGGAACGCGCCCTCCAGCAGCATGTGCCAGTTGCGGTTCTTGTACTCCTCGGACAGCAGGCCCCGCTCCACAACCCGAATCGTGCTCTTGATGTTAAGGGTCCGCAAGAGCTGGTCCTGGAACGCCGGCGTATTGATCTCTGACCACTGGGCCACGGATGGCGTGACGATGTCGATACCGTCGAATCCGTTGGCGTAGCCCGCATCCGCCATCAGCTTCTTGGCGGTGGCGATGTCCTCATCCTTCTGCTCGCGGTAGCCCGGCATCTTCTCTAGCTGATCCTTGGGGGTGGAGAAGGATGAGGCGTAGGGCATCCAGCGGCTGAGGAAGACCGGCTCCTGGGTGGAGAGCGCCTTGAACATGTCCTGGCGCTTGACCGCAAGGTGGATCGCCCGTCGCACGCGCGGATCATCCAGCGGCTTCTTCTTGTTGTTGAGCATGACGGTGTGCGAGTTGAGGCAGGGCACCTGGACGCCGCCGATCTCCTTGCGCTTGACGCCCTCCTCCCAGACCTGCGGCGACACGTTCCAGGAGAAGCTGGCCTGGTCTGAGAGCACGGCCGTGCCGCGGTCTGGCCAGGCTGGCACGTGGAGCATCTCCAGCTCATCGAGATACGGCAGGTTGGGGTTCCAGTAGCTGGGGTTCTTGGTGAAGAGCCAGCGCTCGCCGGTCTTGTGGTCCTTGAACACCCAGGGGCCGGTGCCGGGCGCCAACACCTTCCGGAGGTCCTGGTTGTTCTCTGTGAGCGCCTTCTTGGGGTAGACGATCATCGAAGGGGACGCGATAACTTCCAGGAACGGCGTCCAGGGGTTCTTGAGCGTGAACTTGACGGTCTTGGGATCAACCGCTTCTACCTTATCGACCGGAGCGAGCTCATCCTTGAACACGCTGACGACGCCCTGGGGCGGCTGGATGATCCGCATGAAAGTGGCCACAACGTCATCAGCCGTGAACGGCGTGCCATCATGAAATTTCACGCCCTCACGCAGGCTAAACGTGTAGGCCTTGCCATCGGGCGAGACCTCCCACTTGGTGGCCAGCATCGGGACGTAACCCCGCAGTCCGGTGGCCAGGTTCTTGGTGATCAGCGGATCGTAGAGCTGAATTAAGACGTTGTTGTTCGCGCCCTGGTGAATGTCCATGTGTGCGGTGGTGGCGCCCCAGGCGGTGATGAGCTTCCCGCCCTTCTTGGGGTTCGGTTCAGCGGCCTTCATCATCTGGCCCGCGTCAGCCGGGGCCTGGGGCTTTGCCGTGGGCTGGACGACGGGAACAGGCGCGACGGTCGCCGGTGGTGCCGCGGCGGCCGCAGGCTTGGCCTCAGCGGCGGGGGCGGCCGGCTTTGACTCAGCCGGCTTCGCTGGGGCCGGTGTCGCGGCCGGCGAACACGCGGCCAGAAGCGAGGAGAAGCTGGCGGTACCGGAAGCCAGCAGCGCCAGCTTGAGCGCGGCACGACGATGGACGCGGTGAGCGAGACCAGTCATGGAAAGCCTCCAACACAACGACGTGACCGGAAGACGTGGCCCGTACGGCCGGGGGAAGACTAGCACGATGGGGCGACGCCGTGCGGCGGCACGCGGGGGTGCGCCCGGATGTTGGCGGTGTTTCGTTTCGGCTTCCCAAGCTGGGGGGGTTGAACCCTCCGTCGCCCTGGACGCCGGCTAGACGCACCTTCCCCGCTCCTGAGCGGCGGCTGGCTCCACGTCCGCGGCTCTCGGCTCTGCGGTGGCTACGACCACGCCCGTGCTGGCTCCCCACTCATGCTGGCGTGCTCCGCCTGAGGCGTGCGTGGCGCCCCTTCCGATCGGGTCGAGCGCGCCGGAGTCGGGTGCACAGTATGTGGTGCAGCAACGCATGACGCGGGCCGGGACGCGCTCGTCGGCGGCGGGTGATCGCGCGATGCTCGCGCCCCGCGCGTTACTCCGTTGGCGACCAGTTGCTCAGTCGACACTCTTCACGAGCACCCAACCACCCTGCTGATTGTGTGTCGAATGAGTCATACAATAAGGTAAGTATGACTTTCGGAGACTTGCCAACCATGCCAGTGCGCAAGGAGCCGAGCAGGCTCGTCCGCGTCCAGGAGAAGGGCCAGGTCACCCTGCCGACCGAGTTCCGACGCCGGCTCGGCCTGAAGAAGGGCGACGTCGTCGCCGTGGTCGAGACCCCGGACGGTTTGCTGATCACCCCCCAGGAGGCCGTCGCTGTGCGCGCTCTCGAGCGGATCGGAGCCGCCCTCAAGGAACAGGGGCTCTCGCTCGACGAGTTGATCGACGCGGGCCGTGAGGAGCGCGGCGCGTTGATCAAGGAGCGCTATGGCCTCAGCGAGTGACCCGCGCCCGCGGGTGCTCATCGACTCCAGCGTCTTACTCGCCGGATCGCCCTCTTCGACTGGCACCGCTCGCGACCTGTTGCTCGCGGGAGTCCGCGGCGACATCCTGCGGTTCGTCAGTCCGTTGGTCCCGGCCGAGACCGAGCGCAACCTGCACCGAAAGGCACCGGCTGGCCTTCCCGCCTTCCGAGAGTTTCGCCAACTCCTGGAACAACATCTTGTGGATCCGCCGACGGTGCTGGTGCTCCAGGTCGCCCAGCACATCGAGATCAAAGACGCACCGATCGTGGCGGCAGCCATCGTGGCGCGGGCTTCCCACCTGGTGACGTTCGATCGCAAGCACCTGCTCAGCCACGCCGCGCTGATCAAGCACCACTACCACATCGAGACCGTCATACCCGATGTCGTGCTGGGGTTGCGGTCGCCAGATCTCCTCCAGCGACCAGACGGCTAACGACCACCCATCCTCGCCCCCCAGGCGGTCGCGCCGCACACGTCGCGACCGGAAGCTGTCGCAGTTTCGCTTCGTCTTCCCAAACTGGCGGTCTTAGGCCTCCCGATGTCCTTCGGGCGCACTTGCTCGCGGACCAGGCTTGACTCACGGTTATTATCTGACTATGATCAGATAAATGGACGCGGGCGCCATCCCCCAGGTCAGGCGGTTCAACCGCATCGTCGTCGAGCGTATTGGCGCGCTCGGCGACAAGTTCCTGGGTCGCGCCAGGCCCATGGGCGAGACGCGGACCCTCTGGGAGATCGGGCCGGAAGGCGTGCAGGTGCGCGCGCTGCGCGCGCGGCTGGGTCTCGACTCGGGCTACGCCACCCGCTTGCTGCAATCGCTCGAGCGGCAGGGTCTGGTGCGGGTGGAGACCAGCGGGGCTGATCGACGGGTGCGGGTGGCGCGCCTGACCGAGGCGGGACTAGAAGAGCGCGCGGAGATCGACCGGCTGTCAGACGACGTGGCGAGCGGCGTGCTGGCGCCGCTGAGTGAGGGACAACGCGAGCGGCTGGTCTCGGCGATGGCTGAGGTGGAGCGGCTGCTCAAAGCGTCCATGGTGCAGTTCGGCGTCGAAGATCCGGGCACGGCGGAGGCCCAGTGGTGCATCCAGCAGTACTACGCGGAGCTCAGTCGGCGATTCGAAGGAGGGTTCGATCCATCCTTGGCGCGGACGGCCGACGTGCATGAGCTACGGCTACCCGCCGGCCTGCTGACCATCGCCCGGCTGCGCAACGAGCCAATCGGCTGCGGGGCCCTGAAGCTGCACCCGGACGGCATTGGCGAGATCAAGCGGCTGTGGCTCTCGGGCGAAACGCGCGGCCTGGGGCTGGGCCGCCGGCTCCTGGCGTTCATTGAGCAGCACGCAGTGGATCACGGGATGCACACCGTGCGGCTAGACACCAATCGAACCCTCCACGAGGCGATCGCGCTTTACCGCTCCACGGGCTACTTCGAAGTGGCGCCGTTCAACGACGAGCCGTACGCACACCACTGGTTCGAGAAACGGCTTCGAATGGCCATTCCGCCAGAACCGGCATGAGCTCCCGCGCCATCTACCTGGGCCTGTCGATCATCGGCCTTGTCGTACCCTACACCGCCTTCGTGCCGTTCCTGCTCGAACGCGGACTCAACGCGTCGCTGATTCTCCATCAGTTGTTCGCCAATCGGATCAGCACGTTCTTTGGGCTGGACGTGATCCTCTCGGCACTGGTGGTTGTGGTGCTTGTGAGCGAGCACCGACAAGCGATTGGCCGCTTCCGGTGGCTGCCGCTGATCGGCACGTTCGCGGTAGGGGTGTCGTTCGGACTCCCGCTGGCACTCTATCTGATGCGGCGACCCGGTAGGTTGGCGAATGCGCAGGGTGGGAGCTAGGCGCCTAAGAGCAACGCAGACTGCCAAAGATTCGTGCAAGCGCCGGAATGACCGACAACGCCCTGCGGCACGAGATCGTGATCCACCGGAGCGCCGATCATGAAGCGCTCATCGCTGAGATGCCCGTAGTATCGAGTTGCACCGCTGGGGCAAGACGCCTCACGAGGCGGCGACGATCGTGGCCGTCATCGCGCGCGAGTGGATCCAAGGGGCGCGCGAGCTTGGGCGGCCGATCGGCGAGCCTCAGGAAGGCCTGACGCCCGCATAACCCGGCCGGGCATCTCCGGAGCTCACCACTCCATCGCCTCGCCGCGGACGATACGGGCGCGGGTCTCGTAGGCACCCGGCCATTCAACGGGTAGCTCTCCGCTGTCTACCATCAGTTTCAACGGGTTGACCAGGGTCTTCAGCGGCAGGTCAATCCGCTTGCGCTGGCGGGCGGACTCGTAGAGCGCCATCAGGACCTCGATCGTGGCGCGGCCCTTCTCGCCGCTGCTGAGCGGATCGACCGCGCGGCCTTCGACCCAGGCCACGGCCTCGCGCGCCACCGAGACGAAAGGGTCGCTCACGGGGGCAGCCAGGTCGCGCCAGCCGCCCCCTTCCGCGTCGAACACGCGCGCCAGGCCCCGCTCGTCGTTGTACTTGGCTGATGACCCCTCGGGGGACCGCATGGACCCGTCGCTGCGTAGCTCCTCCTCGGGCGGACGGGTGGTGGTGAGATCGAGCATGCCGTCCGTGCCGATGACGCGGCAGCCCTGAAAGCGGTGGGCGGTGGGGAGCGCGGCATTCAACAAAATCTGAGCGCCGCCTTCGCAGTGGATCACACCGATGGCTGAGTCCTCGCAGGGGAACGACCGCTCCATCCGCTCGGTTGTCCGTTCCACGCCGCCCATCACCCACTCTACGCGGGGGTCACCGAGCAGATACAGCGCCAGATTGACGTCGTGCGAGGCGACGTTGAGAAGGGTTCCGCTGTCAATAATGATGGCCAGCGGCTTGCCAATCTGGCCCTGATCGATCAGCCGGCGGCTCTCAATCCAGGCGGGGTGGTGGCGCCGCTGATGGGCCACCATCAGCTTGACGCCCTCGCGGTCGCACGCGGTGAGCATACGGTTGCACTCACCCAGGCTCAGGGCCATGGGCTTCTGGGTTGTGATGAGCCGGGGGCGGAAGGGCGCCGCGGCGATGGTCATCTCGGCGTGGAGGCCATGCCAGGAGCAGACGTCTACGAAGTCTGGCCGCTCGGCCGCCAGCATCTGACGGTAGTCGGCGTAGCGATGTTGTGGCGGCACGTTGAAGAAGTCGCCGAACTCGGCCAGCGCCTCCTCGTTGGTATCAGCGATTGCCGCCAGCTCAACCTCCGGCACACCCTGCCAGCCACGGGCATGGCAGCGAGCGATGGTGCCGCAGGCAATGATGGCCGCGCGGTACTTTGGCATGGTGTCCTCCAGCTAGGAGGCAGTGTATCGCGGGCATTGTGACGGCAGCGCTAAACTTTGCCAGGATCTGCGCGGGAGGCGCCGAGATGGTGCTGTCTCATCCGCGGCTCACCCTGGACGCGTTCTTGGCGCTTCCAGAACAGGAGCCGCCGCTTGAGTTTGTCGAGGGGGTCGTGACGCAGAAAATGGCGCCAGGGGCACCTCACAGCGTCGGACAGGGCACGCTCTTAGGCCGACTGTTCACGTACGGAGAGCGGACGGGCGCCGTGTTCGCGTTCCCAGAGCAGCGCCTGATCCTTGATGACGCGACGCTCGTCCCAGATATCGCGGTGTACCGAGCGGATCGCGTGCCGTACGACGAGCATGGCGACATCCAAGAGTATTTCACCGCTCCACCGGATCTCGTCGTTGAAGTTGCCTCGCCGGGCCAGAGTTTGCGTGCACTACGCTCGCGCTGCCGCTGGTTCGTCCAGCACGGCGTCCAGGCATCGCTGCTGGTAGTGCCGCGTGACCGGACGATCCAGCAGTTCCGTCCCGGCTGGGATGGAACCCCGATTCGCGGCTCTGAGCGGGTTGACCTGGACGATTTGCTGCCGGGCTTCGTCCTGACGCCTGAGGACGTGTTCGCCAGGCTGCGCCGCCCTGTACCCGGTTCGCGCTGACACAGGCCCACGCGCCCTCTGATATCGGGTGCGGCGTCACTGGATCACCAGCCGCAGCACCGTCACTGAGTGCGCGGGGAAGGCGTAGGTCAGCGGCAGGCTCCCGACTGTGAGGATCTTCTCACGCACGTCGACCGCGGTGGGCTGGCTAAACGAGTTCACGGTCGAGGGATCGTCGCCGTTGACCTCGTAGACGCTTGCGGTCGCGAAGCGATCAGCACCTTCGATCTGCAGTGTGGCCGGCACCGCGTGGTCCCGGTCTCGGTTCACCACCGTCACGGTGTACTCGCGGCCGTCCTCGCTCCGCGTGGCCGTGACGTCAAGAAGCTGGAACGGTCCCAGGTCCGCCACCCGGTGCGGCCGCGGCGACGTCTCGGTGGCGGGATCGAGCGCGTAGGTCGGGCCGTCCACCCACGGATCCAGCACCACCGGCTGGGTGTGGCGCGCGTACAGCAGATACGGATGGTAGATGGTCTGGAGGAACATCCCATCCGGTCGGGTGAAGATGGTGCCGATGGCGTTGACGAGCTGGGCGATGTTGGCGATCTTCACGGCGGCGCAGTGGCGCAAGAAAGTGTTGAGGTAGCTGGCCACGGCCAACGCGTCCGAGAGATCGTAGATCTCCTCGATACCACGCCTTCTCGCCGCCTCCGAGCGCTCCCGGTACCAGACGTTCCACTCGTCATACGCGATGTAGACCGGTCGGGCGATCTTCTTCTCGTAGCGGGCCCGCTCGATCATGGCGCGGCAGACCCGGAGCGCCCGATCGGCCGTGTGCGGCGCGAAGACGTTGCTGTAGTAGTCGGCGCTGCCGGTGTAGATGTGGATGCTGTGGTGATCGATAAGGTCGATCAAGCTATCGATCACGATCTGGTCCCACGTGCTGAGCCCATCCAGGCCGCAGCTCACCAGCTCGATGCTTGGATCGGTGAGCTTCATGAGCTTGGCGTACTCGCGGGCCTTGCGGGCGTACTCGTGGGGCGTCATTGCGCCGATCTGCCAGGTGCCGTAGGACTCATTGCCCAGGCCCCAGTACTTGACGCCGAACGGCTCCGGAAACCCGTGTGAACGGCGCAGGTTGGCCCAGTGAGTGTTGGTGGTACCGTTGCAGTACTCAACCCAGGCCTGGGCCTCGTCCATGGTACCCGTGCCCATGTTGATGCAGATGTAGGGCTCCGTGCCGAGCATGCGGCAGTAGCGGATGAGCTCCGCGGTGCCGAATCGGTTGGACTCCTCGAACCCCCAGGCCAGCTCAATCTTGCGGGGCCGCTGATCCACCGGCCCCACGCCGTCCAGCCAGTGGTAGCCGCTGACGAAGTTCCCGCCCGGCCAGCGGAGGATGGGCATCTTGACGGCGTCGATCGCGTCAAAGACATCGCGCCGGTGGCCGTGCTCGTCGCTGAGCGGCGAGCCTTCCTCGTAGATACCGCCGTAGATGCACCGGCCCAGGTGCTCGATGAACCCGCCGAAGATCCGCCGATCGACGCGACCCACGACCCGCGCGGGGTCGATCTTGATCACTGCCAAGGTCCAGGCCTCCCATATCTCCAGATGCACCGTCTCACCGGCGTACGATACTCGGATATGCAGACCGCGGTGAGTGAGTCGCTCCCCACAGCCGGCCTGGCGGGGCGAGTGGGGAGAGTGTGGCCGGCGTTGCTGAACCGTCACTTCCGGCTGCTCTGGGTGGGCATGCTCCCCTCCACACTCTCCTGGCAGTGGAGCACGGTGGTGACCGGCTACGCGGCACTCACGCTGTCCGACTCGGCCGTGGCGCTGGGCCTGGTGGCGAGCGCCAGTGGGCTGCCCATGCTGGTGCTCTCACCGATCGGCGGGGTGGCGGCCGACCGTTTCCCGCGGCGCCGGCTCCTTATCCTCACCCAGTCGATTCTGGGCGCCAGCGCTGGCGTGGTGGCCGTACTCACCCTGGCTGGTTGGCTCGAGGTGTGGCACCTGGTAGCCCTGGGCCTGGCCCAGGGCGTGGCCTTTTCCTTCAACATGCCAGCGCGTCAGGCCTATATCGGCGAGATCCTCGGGCCACGGCTCGTGCGCAACGCCGTGGCGATCAGCAACTCCGGGATGAACTTCAATCGCATCGTCGGTCCACCAATCGCGGGCATCCTGTTGGCCTCGCCGCTCGTCGGCATCGGGGGCGTGTTCGCTCTGATGACGTTGCTTTACGGTATCGCCATCTCCACGCTGTTCCGGCTGCCGAGCCCGCCAGGTGCGCGTCACGACGCACCGGCCGGGATCGGCGGGGCGATTGAGCAGCTCCTGGAGGGGCTGAGGTTCATCCGCGACTCCGTGCCCCTGCGCACGCTGATCCTAACGGCCATGGGCATCCTGTTCTTCGGCATGCCCTACCAGCAACTGATGCCCCTGTTTTCGGAGCGGGTATTCGAAGTGGGTGCCGTTGGGCTGGGGACGTTGATGGCGGGGAACGGGATCGGGGCGCTGGTCGGCTCGATCGGCGTGAGCATGCTGAGCGGTGTCCGCCGGCAGGCGTTGCTCCAGATCACCTTCGGCGCGGGCTACGGGCTGGGCCTGGTGGGATTCGCGCTGGCCCCCACGTTCTCGATCGCCGTGGTGATGCTGGCGATCGTCGGCGCGCTCTCCGCGGCGTACACCACCAGCAATAACAGCCTGGTGATGGGCAATTCTGAGCCACGGTTCCACGGCCGGGTGATGAGCATCTACCTGCTGACGTTCGCGATCACCCCCCTCTCGACCCTGCCGATGTCCTGGCTCTCGGAGCACATCGGGCCGCGGCTGACGATCGCCGGCGCCGGCGCGATCGTCGCGGCGATCGCGTTGGGCGTGGCGGCGCTCTATCCGCCGTACCGCCGCATTCGCTAGCGGCGCCAGATCGTTCGTCGTACCCTAGGCGCGGCACGCAGCAAGCCGAATGGCGCGCGGAGGATGGCATGGCGGAGCGAGTCGGTTTCATTGGGCTAGGGATCATGGGCGGTGGGATGGCCCGCAACGTGGCCGAGTCTGGAGTCCAGCTCACCGTGTTCGATGCGAATGACGCGGCCGCCGATTCGCTAGTCGCTTTCGGCGCCACCAAGGCGGCCACGCCGCGAGAGGCGGCAGAGCGCTCCGAGGTCGTCGTGACGGTCCTGCCGGCAACGCCGCACGTGGAGCAGGTGTATCTGGGCGCGGACGGCATAGTGCACGGGCTCAAGCCCGGCGCCATCACGATCGATTGCAGCACCATCTCGCCGGTCACGGCGCGCCGCGTGGCGGCGGCGGTGGCCGCCCGCGGAGGCTCACACCTTGACGCGGGCATGACCGCCTGCAACCAGCCACCCCGCCGCACAGAGCCGACCGGGCCGGGCATCAGCAAGATCGTGGGGCAGGCTCAGGCGGGAACGATGAAGCTGGTGATCGGCGGCGAGCGTGAGACGTTCGACCGCGCGATGCCGGTCCTCAACGCGATGAGCCAGGAGCAGCTCTATTGCGGTCCGAGCGGCTCTGGGATCACCGTGAAGGTGGCCAACAACATGCTGATCGCGGCGCTCGAGACGCTGTATTTCGAGGTGTTCGTGTGGGCTCAGAAGAACGGCGTCCCGCCGGACACGCTCCTGGACGCGTTCAAGAACGGCGCATCGAACAGCAATGTGCTGCGCGGCGACATCGAGCAGTTCGCCCTCAAGCGGCGGTTCGAGCCGGGCATCTTCCCGATTGACTACGTCCACAAGGACCTGGTGGAGGCGCAGCACGCGGCCGAGGCAACGCAGACGCCCCTGCTCATGGTGGGCGTGGCAAAGCAGCTCTACGAGATGGCACGCGCCCAGGGCCTGGGCGGGTACTACGAGCCCACGGTGCTCAAGGTGATCGAGCAGATGGCCGGCTGTGAGGAGCTGAGACTCAGCGACGCCGGCTAGTGGCCGTGGGCCGGGGTCTGCGCCAGAGCAGGCTGGGTGAGGAAGCGTTGCGGGCGGTACGGCTCCAGGTCGGCCGCCTCACCGCCAGCTAGCTCTTCCGTGACGAGCACCGAGAGGCGCGCGGAGAGCGTGATGCCGCTGTGGGTGACGAGCGTGTACAGGCCTGAGACTTCCGGATCCATGCCAACAATGGGATAGCCATCCCGTGGCATGGGACGAACGCCAACCTTGACCCACTCCATGGGCACACCGGCGATGCCGGGTAGGAAGCGCTGAACGTCCGCGGCGACCTGGCCGACCACCGGCGCGTCCAGTGGGAGCCGCGTGCCCTCCTGCGCGTGGGCATCCATGTATTCCGTCTGGAGCAGCAGGCGAGCTCCGCCATCCGGACGGACGTGGGCGTCCGCCTCGTAGAGCACGTGCTCCAGGCGCACCGGGGCCGGCGCGGTGACAAACAGGGTGCCTACCTGGCGGTCGAGCGGCAGGGTGGCGCCGGCCAGCGCCGCGATACGCCCCGCCTCCGGACCGCCGGCGTTCACCACGACGTCGGCTGCCAGAGCCTGGCCGTCCTCCAGGACCACCGTGTCCACGGCGCCCACGGGGCCACGGAGCGCGGCGACGGTGCCATGGACGTGGGTGACGCCATAGCGGCGGATGGCCTCGCGCAGCACGCAGTGGGCCATGGCCACGCCGTCCAGCCAACCCTCGCGCGGGACCACGTACACCTCCGAGACGGCCGCCGGGTCGATGAAGACATCCGGCTCAAGCTCGCGCATGACGATCTCTGGGGTGGTGGCGTCCACGCGGGTGCCCCATTCGCGGAGCCGGCGCGCGCTCTGGCGGATCCGCTCCGCCTTATCGGGCTTGTCGTCCGTGGTCCAGTGGATGCCGCCGCCCACGTGGACCCAATCGCCATTGAGCTCGTCGGCCAGCTCCTGATGGTCGCGGACGGAGGCCATGTTGAGCCGGTGGTAGTGGCGGGGTCCCTTGCTGAAGCCATTGAGCCAGGCGAAAGAGCTGCCGCTGGTCCCGGCACCCGGGTAGAGTCGCTCGACGACGGTGACGGTGGCTCCCGCCTGCGCCAGGCGGTAGGCCGCGGCGGCGCCCACGGCACCGGCCCCGATCACGACGATCCGCGCGTCCCTGAGATAGTCCGAACCAAACTGAGCAGCCACCGCCACGCCTCCAGTACCGGGGACAGCATAGCGATTTCGGCTGGGCGGCGCTGGTACACTGGAGAGAGCAGTGCACGCGCAACCGTCCTGCGCGGCCCGGCCACAACTGGGGGATCATGGTGATGGTAGTTCCCGCGCCCCGTCGCTTCAGCGTGGATGAGTACTACCGCATGGCTGAGGTCGGGATCCTTGGCGACGACGACCGCGTGGAGCTGATCGAGGGGGAGATTGTCGAGATGGCGCCGGTTGGGCCGGCACACGCCGGTGACGTGGACGGGCTTACCGAGCTGTTCGTGACACGCCTGCGGGGACGCGCCATTGTCCGCGTCCAGGGGCCCATCCGGCTTGATCAGCACTCGGAGCCGCAACCCGACCTCGCGATCCTCCGCCGCCCAGCCGAGCAGCCGTCTGGGTTCCGCGCTTCACATCCAAGCCCGTCCGACGTGCTGCTCCTCATAGAGGTATCTGACACATCTCTGGTGTTTGATCTTGGGACAAAAGCGTCGCTCTATGCGCGATCAGGCGTGGTTGAACTGTGGGTTGTGAACTTGAAGGAAGAATCTCTGGTCGTTCACCGCAAGCCCACGGACCACGGGTATTCGGATGTCACGGTGTTACGCTCGGGTGACCGCGTGGCGCCGATCGCGCTGCCGGACCTTACCATCGACGTCGCGGAGCTACTAGGCTAACCCGCCGCCCGAAGCGCCGCCAGCCGCGGCGCCCGCGCCTTTGGGCTGTCCAGGCTCATCATCCGCACGTCCCCCAGGTCCTCGCGGGCGAAGGCCTCGGTCAGCTCGATGGCGCGCTGCATCTCGGCGTCAGGCGGCTGGAACGTAGCGAACACGATCTTCGCGGCATCTGGGTCGTACTCCCAGAAGCCCACCACGGAACCGCGATCGACGATCGCCTGGTAAGGGCCGTCAGCCAGGCCTCCGCCCGGCTGCGCGCTCTTCTCGCGAAGCAACGGATGGGCCAGGAAGCGTGGAGCCACGCACCCAGCGAAGTCGCGGCGCAGGAGGAACAGAGCGTCCAGATTGCTGACCAGCACGTAGCAGGGGGTCGTGGGCGGAGTGAAGTGCTGGAGCGGTGCGAGCTCGTCCGGGAACATGAGCCGCTCCGGAGCGGGCGGGTACGGGACCAGGCCCAGCGGCTCGACCGCCTTCCGGGCAGCCCGCCCTGACAGCCCGCTGAACCACTGGAGCTCAGCCAGCGTCGCGGGGCCGGCCCACTGGAAATACCGTCGTGCGAGCTCGGTAAGCGCCTGCTCGCGGTCCAGAGCCAGTTGGTCGAGTGGATTGGGATCCCAGAGCGCGTAGCGGTACCGCTGCTGATCCAAACGCCCGTTGGTGGGCACGCGGCGGATGGCGCCGGTCGTCTGGAGGACGCCCAACGCGACGGGCAGTGTGGTTGTGACGCCCTTTCGGGTGCCCTCAGGTCCGAGACTTCGCGCGGCATCACCAACAGCGCCGCGGAGCTCGTCCGTGCTGAGCGGCCCTCCAGCCAGGGCGCGGACTACCGCCTGACCGAGACGCTCGATCTCCGCCTCGGTGACGCCGAGACGGAGCGCGGTCTTGAGCGTCTGATCGTCACCGAATCCCTGCCCTACGAGGAGACCCAGGCCAAAATCCGCGGCGGGCAGCACGTAGGTACAGCCCCGCGCGCTAGGTAGCTCGTGGATCTCCAGGGCGCCAACCGCGTCGTCCACCTGTTGTCGGCTGAGTCCGCCGCGGGCGAACAGGCTGAGATATGGCCCGGCACCGCCGACGGAGCGCGCCCAACCGGTAGCCTGCAGGATCTCCGCGGGTGGCTTGCCGCGTAACGATCCGTCCAATCCCTGGCGCGCCCACCACCAGGCGCGGAGCTTTGCCGCCTCTCCCATCTCCGGCCCTCCAGGCGGATCTCGGGGCGCGCTACGCCACCAAGCGGATACTACCCGAGGGACGCGGCGACCAGAAACACCCTGATGGCGACGCTGACAACGTATAACGAATCGATGCCCGAAGACCTACTTACCGCGATCATCGATCCCACTGCGCCGATTCCCACCTGGTGGCCGACCGGACTGTGGGGCACCTTTCTCCTGTTTCTGATCCCGGTGGGTGGGGGCATACCGTCTGGCGTGTTGATGGCACGTGACGCCGACGCGCCGATCGTCTTGACGGCGCTCCTCTATCTGATCTCGGACGTTGTGCAGGCGGTCCTTGCGGAGCCGCAACTACTGATTCTCGCGGCGCTAGGGCGCCGGGTGACCGTGCTAGGCCGGCTGGGGCAGTGGTTCATGCGAGCGTCGGAGACGACGGGCCTGAATGACGGCGGCAGGCGAGGCCCTCTGAGGCTGATCCTCGTATCGTTCGCGATCGATCCGTTCACCGGTCGGGCCGCGGCCGCCGCCTCGGGCCACGGCTTCGTCTCTGGCTGGACGTTGGCTATCGCCGGGGACATGATCTACTTCGCGGTCCTCGCGGCATCCACCCTGTGGCTCAGCGCCATATTGGGCGACGAGCGAATGACCGTTGGAGCGGTTCTGCTGATCATGGTCTTCGGGCCGCGGCTGGTCCAGCGACTCGTGAGCGCCTGGCAGGCCACGCCCACCATCACGCCAGTCGAGCCGCTCGCCGTGGTTGCGACGAGCGCCGCGAGAGCCCCGGGGCGCCGCTCCAACAGGAGCCGGCGCCGCGGCCGTCGCGGCTAGGGCAGATCAGCTCTCGGTCTTGCCGTCCGTCGGGGTCTGAGCCGCGGCTTTGTCCTCAGCCAGACCAACGACGGTGTCCACAAGGCCGTACTCAATAGACTCTTGGGCGCCCATCCAGTAGTCGCGGTCCAGGTCACGGGCGATCTGCTCCACATCACGCCCGGTGTGATAGGAGTAGATCTCGCGCATGCGCTCATTGATCCGCAGGATCTCTTTGGCCTGCACCGCGATGTCGGCCGCGGTGCCCTGGAAACCGGCTGAGCCCTGATGGATCATCACGCGAGCATTGGGCAAAATGGCGCGGCGGCCTTTGGCCCCGGCCGCAAGCAGAAGCGACCCCATGGAGGCGGCCAGGCCCACGCACGTCGTGGCAACCGGCGCCGCGATGAGCTGCATGGTGTCGTAGATGGCCATGCCGGCCGTCACCGAGCCGCCCGGAGAGTTGATGTACATGGAGATCTCGCGGTCCGGGTCCTCGCGAGCCAGGTAGAGGAGCTGGGCAACGATCAGGTTGGCGATGTGGTCGTTGACCGGCGTGCCGAGGAAGATGATCCGCTCCTTCAGCAGCAGCGAGTAGATATCGTACGCTCGCTCGCCCCGATTGGACTGCTCGATCACCATCGGAACGTACATTCGCGGATCCACCATCAACGCCTCCTGGCGCCCAAGTATAGGTGATCCCTCGCCGCCAGACGGGGATTTCCGGCCACGGTGGAACACTGTTCTCGGCAGACCGCGAGCTTGCAACACTGAGAGTTGCGGTCCCACCGCCGCTGTGCCACCATAAGCCGTATCGAAGAAGGTACCCGCGTGCCGGCAGTCGGCAATGTTCCGAGCACGCAGCTTACAGGGGAGGTGCTCCGTGACACGGGTGTCGCGACGCGCGTTTCTGACCACGACCGCCGGCGCAACTATCGTTGGGATCCTGTCGGCCTGCCAGCAGCAGGCTCCGGCAGCCCCACCGGCGAAGCCCACCGAAGCGGCGAAGCCTATCGTGCCCCCCACCGCCGCGCCGGCAGCACCCAAGCCGGCCGAGGCGCCGGCCGCGAAGCCGGCTGAGCCCGCGGCGACGGCCGCGCCCAAGCCAGCCGCGGCTGCGGAAGGAGCGCCAAAGCGGGGCGGGACGCTCCGCATCGTCCAGACAAACGACTTTGTCTCCATGGACCCCATCCACGCGAGCGGGCCGACTGCGCGGGCTTGCTACGACTCGCTTCTCGCCTGGCGACCGGACGCCAAGGGGCTCTACCAGGTGGAGCCCATGTTGGCGAAGTCCTGGGACGTGTCTGGGAACAAGATCACGTTCAAGCTGCGCGAGAACGTGAAGTTCCATGACGGATCCGACCTCAACGCGGATGTCGTGGTCTGGAACCTGAAGCGGATGGTCCAGAACCCAAAGAGCTTCGCGAAGAACTTCCTGGCGGCGGTGGACGCTGAGAACCCTGCCCAGGCCGTAGATCCGATGACCGTTCAGGTCAACCTGAAGCGTCCCAGCGCGGCCGTGCTGAGCTCGTTGAGCGATGCCAACGGCAACACCCCCATCGTCTCGAAGAAGGCCGCGGACGAGAAGGGGGAGGAGTGGCTAAAGCTCAACCCGGTGGGCACGGGGCCGTTCAAATTCGTGAGCTTCGCCTCCGGCGACAAGCTGGAGGTCACACGGAATGAGAACTACTGGCAGCAGGGCAAGGACGGCAAAGCGCTGCCGTACGTGGACAAGATCACCTACCGTGTGATCATCGAGCAGTCCACCCAGTTCAACGAGATGCGGGCGGGAACGGCGGATATCCTCGAGAACATCCGCGGTCGCGACGTACCGGCCGCCAAACAGATCGGCCACGCGGCTTACATCGAATCCCCGTTCCGCGGCTCCAAGCGGCAGTACTTCTTCAATGCCGTCAAGGGACCGTTCAAGGACAACCAGAAACTGCGCCAGGCGGTGCACCACGCGGTGGACCGCGAGGCCATGGCGAAGGCGTTGGGCGCCGGCCTTGGGATCGCACTCCCCTACGAGTTCGTCCCCGGTGCGATCGGCTACGACACATCGGTGCCGTTCTACGACTTCAATCTGGACAAGGCGAAGCAGCTTTTCGCTGATTCGGGCGCAAAGCCCGGCATCGAGGTGCGGCTGACCGCCCACAACCGCGAAGTTGACCAGCAGCAGGCCCAGCTTCTCCAGGCGATGCTGGACAAGATCGGTGTGAAGGTGAACCTGGACATCGTGGAGCGGGTGGCCTGGGGTGAAAAGGTCCGCATCCAGAACGACTTCGAGATGGCGTCCCGCCTCAGCGGTGTTGCCGTGGATCCGACGGACGACCTGCTGGTGACCTGGGCGGAAGGCGGCAACTCTGCCTACCACCGAGCCAAGGTGCCTGGGCTTCTGGACACGCTGAACAAGGCAGATGGGGAGTACGACAACACCAAACGGCAGCAGCTCTTCGTGGACGCGCAGAAGCTCATGCACGAGTCGGCGTGGTTCGGCTACATGTGGTTTGAGAACGGGAACTTCCTGGTGCACAAGCGCATCAAGGGCTTCCCGGCGCCGTGGGGCTCCTACCGCGAATGGGAATGGTGGATCGAGGAGTAGCACACGCGGCAACGCGACTGACCGCCCGAGCGCCGGCGCTGGCCTGAGCCCTCGGGGGATTCTGGAGGATACGTGAAGATCACGGATATCGTCGTCGAAGAGTTCAAGTGGCCTCGCCACAAGCCGATCACCAACGGCCTGCACACGTACACCCACTCCGGTCTGGGGCTGGTCAACATCAAGACGGATGCTGGGATCACCGGCATCGGCCTGGGCGGCAACGGCGCGATCCAGCGGGCGACCATCGACCGGCTCAAGGCTGAGCTGATCGGTGAAGATCCGATCGATGTGGAGCGGCTGTGGCACAAGATGTGGGTGCCCAAGCTCATCGGCCGACGCGGCCTGACGACGCGCGCGATCAGCGCCATTGACATTGGGCTCTGGGACATCCGGGCGAAAGTGGCCGGGCTGCCGCTCTACAAGCTCCTGGGCGGCTTCCGCAGCCGCATGCCCACCTACATCGCCGGCGGCTACTACGAGGAGGGCAAGGGCCTCAAAGAGCTTGGCGATGAGATGCGAGTCAACGTGGACATGGGTGCCAAGGCCGTCAAGATGAAGATCGGCGCCGTGCCCATCAACGAGGACGTGGAGCGCGTGCGCGAGGTCCGCAAGGCCATCGGACCGAACGTGAAGCTCCTGGTGGATGCCAACTGCGCGTATCGCTCCTACCAGGCCATCCAAATCGCCAAGCGGATGGAGGAGTACGACATCTTCTGGTTCGAGGAGCCGGTGGCGCCAGACGACTACGAGGGTCACCGCCGGCTGGCCGACGCGACGACCATCCCGATCGCGACGGGCGAGAACGAGTACACGCGTTACGGCTTCCGCGACCTGATCAAGAACCAGGCGGCGGCCATTCTGAACGCGGACGCCAAGGTCCTTGGCGGCGTCACGGAGTTCATGAAGGTGGCCGCGCTGGCCCAGGCGCACGATCTGGACATTGCGCCGCACGGCTCCCAGGACATTCACATCCACCTGGTGACCGCGATCTCCAACGGTCTGATCCTGGAGTTCTACCGAGACTCGGTGGACCCCATGTGGGGCAAGATGTACCACGCTACGCTGCGGCTGAACGACGACGGGACGGTGAGCCCGCCGGAGGTGCCAGGCATCGGCGCGGACCCCAACTACGCCGAGCTCGAGCGCTGGCGAGTGGCCTGACGGCGATGCGCGAATACGTCCTGCGCCGCATGGTCAGCATGGTCCCGGTGCTGTTCCTGGTCAGCGTCATTTCGTTTGCGCTGCTGTACGTCCTGCCCGGAGACCCCGCGCTGGCCATGCTGGGCGAGAACGCGGGGACCCAGGACACGTACCGGGCGCTCCGGCGCGAGCTTGGGCTGGACCAACCGCTGTGGATGCAGTACGTATCCTGGCTGGGGAAGGTGGCACAGGGCGATCTGGGCCGCTCGATCCGGACAGGCGAGTCGGTGACGGACGTGCTGCTGAGGCGCGTGCCCGTCAGTCTGTACGTGGGCTTTGCCGGGATGCTGGTGGGCATGCTCATCGGCCTCCCGGCCGCCATCGCCTCAGCGCTTCGTCCGGGCAGCCGGATCGACTCCGCCGGCACGGTGCTGGCGCTGGGGGGCGTGGCTATCCCCAGCTTCTGGCAAGCACTCCTCTTTATGTACGTCTTCGCGGTGTTGCTCCGCTGGCTACCACCCAGCGGATACACCTCACCCCTGGTGGACCCATGGCTGAGCGCGAAGATGCTGATCATGCCGGCGGTGGTGCTGGGCACCCACTCCGCCGCCGTGCTGATGCGCCAGGGCCGCTCCGCCCTGATCGAGGTGCTGGAGCAGGACTACATCACCACCGCCCGGTCCAAGGGCCTGGCGGAGCGACTGGTGGTGGTGGGCCACGCGCTCAAGAACGGCTTGATTCCGGTGGTGACCATCCTGGGTCTCCAGGTGGGCAACCTGGTCTCAGGCGCGGCGATCACCGAGACGGTATTTGCACTACCAGGGGTGGGCCGCGCGGCCGTGGACGCGATCTTCTTCCGTGACTACCCGGTGCTCCAGGGCGCTATCTTGATGCTGACGCTGGTGGCTATGACCGCGAACCTGCTCACCGATCTGGCATACGGCTACCTCGATCCCAGGATTCGGTACCAGTGAGCAGTCCGTACCGCGTCTCAGCAACCGCGAAGTCAATAGCAGTGATTCAGAGCGAACGGAGCGGCACGTGGCACAGCACGTAGAGGCAGGCCCGGCGCCCCAGGACATCGCGTTGCGAGCAAGGCCGACTGCGCAGCCATTCCTGGGTGTAGTCCGGCTGGCATTCATTGCGCGGCTGCTACAGACGCGGCTCGTGGGCACAGGGCTCTGGATCACCGGTATCGTGGTGTTCTGCGCCCTCTTCGCGTCGGTGATTTCGCCCTACGACCCGATCGACCAGGACTACCTGGCGCTCACCGAGGCGCCTTCCCCCGCCCATCCGCTCGGGACGGATGACCTGGGCCGAGACATCCTCTCGCGGATCATCTACGGTTCGCGCGTGTCCCTCCAGGTAGGCATCGTCGCGGTGGGCATCGCGATCATCCTGGGCGTCACGCTGGGGCTCATCGGCGGCTATGTGGGCGGCCGATTGGATGACGTGCTCATGCGGTTCGTTGACGCCGTTCAGGCCTTCCCCGGCTTGATCCTGGCGCTGGGCATCACCGCGGCGCTTGGGCCCAGCATCTGGAACGCGATGGTGGCGATAGGCTTTGTCTCCACGCCGGCGATGGCGCGGCTGACTCGGGGCCAGACGCTCACCGTCCGCGAGCGGGAGTTCGTCTCCGCCGCCAAAGTCATCGGCGCTTCCCCCCTCTCGATCATGCTGAAGCACATCTGGCCTAACGTCACCGCGCCGATCATCGTGCAGGCCACGCTGCTCGTCGCCACGGCCATCGTCACGGAGGCGGGTCTCTCATTTCTCGGGGTGGGCGTGAAGCCCCCAACGCCAAGCTGGGGGTCCATGCTCAGGACGGGCTCGCAGTACCTGGAGACGGCGCCGTGGATCTCGCTGGCGCCCGGCGCGGCCATCTTCGTGACGGTGCTGGCCTTCAACTTCGTGGGTGACGGCCTACGGACGGCACTGGACCCGCGGCTGTTGAGCCGCCGCAAGGGCTAACGCGCCGCTAGTTCGCCGGCGGTAGCTGGGCCTGGACGATCTGGGCGAGGTTTCTGAGCTCGCCCACCAGGCCGGCCCACCGCTCCTGCCCCAGGGGTGTCACGATGGCAGCCTGGGCACGCTCCCAGGCCGGCAGCGCCTCGTGCACCACCTGGCGGCCGCGCTCCGTGATCTCCACCCGGCGGACCCGACGGTCTGGTCCGCGGCCAACCTGCAGCAACCCCCGGCTCATGAGCGGCCGCACGTTTCGAGTCAGCGACGTGCGGTCCATCAGCAGGCCCTCCGCCAGCTCCCCCAGCGAGCACGGCCCCGCCGCGACCAGCGCCCCCAGAAGCGTGAATTGCGTGGCCCGCAGACCTAGCGGCGCAAGCGCAAGGTCGAAGTGCTGCGTGACGGCCCGCGAGACCCGACGGACGTTGAACCCCGCGCAGGTCTGGGCAATCTGCAGAAACCGCTGTTGCTGCGCGTCAGCTTCGCCACCGAACATGATCCCGAGTATATCGCCTGAACCCCGCGGAACAGGGAAGGGGCAGGCGACCGATGTCTCGGCCGCCGGCCCCTGCCTTCTCAGCGCGCGCCAACGGCTTCCGGGCGGCGCGCCGCCGCGTCGTACGCGCTCAGCGCGGAGCGAAGCACGTCAGACCGGGAGACAATGCCCACCAGCACACCCTGCCTGGTCACTGGCAGCCGCCGTAGGTGCTGACTAGCCATCAGCCGCGCGGCCGAGTCCAGCGTGTCCAGATCGCTGACAGACGTGGTGCCAGGATTCATCGCGTCACCAACGCGCGTGGACTCCAGCTTCGCCACGTAGTCCACGGAGCGTAGACCGGCCTCCACCGCCTGATCCGCCAGGCTGGCCTGCCACTTGAGCACATCCGCCTCTGAGAGCATACCCACCACGCGCTTCTGCTGGTCCACCACTGGCATGACGCTCTCGCGGCGTCGCACCAGCTTGCGGACGCCCGCCACGAGAGGCTCATCCGAGCGCAAGGCGGTGGTGTCATGCGTCATCGCGTCACAGACACGGGGTGCGCCGGTGGCGCGGGCGATGGTGGCGCGGGCGCTGACGAGCAGGATCGGGCAGTCAGCGCGACGCAGCACCTGGTCAGCCACGCTGCCGGTGACCCACCGGGAGGGGCCGGTGCGGCCGTGCGTGGACATGACGATGGCATCGATGTCCTGGGTCGCGGCGATACGGTCGATCTCGCGGCCGGCGTCGCCGGTGGCCACCAGCACCTGCGCCGACCGACCCGTCTGGCGGACCCGCTCCACGAACTCGGCCAGGTACCGCTTTGCCTCCCGCTCGTGGCGCGCCAGCGGCGTCTCCACATCGCCCTCACCGCGCGGCAGAGCCGGGTCCAGCAAACCAGGCTCGTCAAGGACCTGGACCAGCGTGAGTGCCGCGTTGGGATCGGAGACGTCCAGCGCTAGATCCAGCGCGCACTCAGCCAGTGGCGAGCCGTCCAGCGGCACGAGCACGCGGCCCAGGCTGGGTGGAGTGACGCCAGCCTCTGGGCGAATCAACAGAACTGGGACAGTGGCCTGGGACAGGATGCGCTCCGCTACGCTCCCGAGGACGAGTCGCGGCATGCCCCCGCGCCCGTGCGTAGCCATGACGATGGCGCTCACGCCAAGCTCGTCAACGAGGCTCAGCACCCCCTCTGACGGTTCACCCTCTCGAACGTGGACTTCCGGGGCCTGGGCACCCTCACCCATGATGCGCGCAAGCCGTCCCAGGTACTCTCGAGCTTCCGCCTGCTCGGCCTCGAAGACTTCCTGGTACATGTCCCCGGGGACGTATCCAATTCCGACCGGCGTGGCTGCCCAGACCGGCCATCTGACCACACGGCACAGCGCTACGGTCGTCTTCATCGTGGCGGCCAGGTGCTTGGCCCACGGCAGCGCGCTCTCGCTGAGCTCGGAGCCGTCTAGCGGGACCAGAATCTTGCCGGTCATGTGCGTCTCCCTCTCGTTGAGCCCTCTGCCTCCCGAGCGTCTCGGGAGATCAGGGGCTGCTGTGAACCAGGCCGCGACAACATCTCCTCACGGTCCTCACGGATCGCACTGCTCCGGTCTGGCCCGGAATGACGGCGCGCACCGCGACGTTCCATCGAGGTGCGCGCCAGCAATGCCCGTGCGTCGGCGCGCGTTAGCCGATAGACACCTTCTTCGGGGCGGGCTTCGGCTCGCCCTCGAGCGGCACCCTCACATCAAGCAGTCCGTCCTTGTAGCTTGCGCGGATCTTGTCCGCGTTGGCATTTGCCGGGAGCGACGAGCGTCGGTAGAAGCGGCCATACGACCGCTCAACGCGGCGATAGTCACCTTCCTTCGTGTCGGCCTCGGTGGTGCGCTCGCCCTGGATCACCAGATCGCCCTCGTCAACGGTTACCTGGATCTCCTCCTTCTTGAGGCCCGGTAGCTCCACCTTGTACTGCAGCTCGCGATCCTTCTCCAGGATGTCCATGCGGGGCATCCAGGCCGGGCCCATCTCGGTGGTCGCGGCTCCGCGGCGCATCAGCGGCCAACCGGCAAGCGGCCAGCCCTGGTCCCACAGTCGGCCCATCTGCTCCTCAACCATGTCAAAGATGGTGGCGGGTGTCCTCGCGGCCGGTTTGGTCGTTGGGGCGGCTGGGGCCGGAACATTCGTTGCCATCACAACACCTCCTCGCGATCCTCCGTTGGGCCGTCTTCCCTCCGGGGCGCTGTACCGAAGCGCGCCGCGCGCCGCCTCGGCAATCTCATTCTCGTACTCCTGGGCGGTCGGCTCCGCTGACACCCGCCGGGACTCCTCAGGGTCACCTGTCACCTTCGGGTGACGACAAATCCGGTTGATCCTGTGAGCCTGCGCGGGATTCAATCAGGAGTCGCTCGCCCCCAGGCAATCGCCGGACCGGATCGGAGGTGGACGTGTCCATGGCTCAGCCCAGTCAGCCACCAGCCAGCCAGCCGCCAGCGGCCGTGACCGCGCTCTCCACCGAGGTGGACGTGGTGTTGCGGGACGGCTCCATCGTGTACCTCCGCCCGATCCGCGCGGACGACGAGCCGCTGTTGCTGGCGCTGCTGTCCTCCCTCTCCAGCCAATCCCGAGCCAGACGGTTCTTCTCCGCGGCCGTGGACCTGACCGAGATGGCCCGCCGCCTCGTCGCCAGCGAAAGCGCTGACGAGACCGCCTTTGGCGTGATGGCGCTCCGCGGCAGTCCGGCCTCCGCCGTTGGCCACGGCATGTTCGCGGAGATCCAGCCCGGCGTGGCCGAGGTGGCGTTTGAGGTGGAGGATTCGCTCCAGGGCGCCGGACTGGGGACCATCCTGCTTGGCCTGCTGGCTGACGTGGCGGCCACGCGGGGGATAGAGACGCTGACGGGCACCGTTCGCAGCGACAACGAGCCGATGCTCCAGGTATTTCGCCAGTCCGGGTTCGACATCTCCACACACCAGGAGGCCGGTCAGATCACCGTGCGGGCAGACACGCGGGCAACCCCCAGCACCTGGCGCGCCTTCGACCGCCGTGAGGCGCTCGCTGCCGCCCACGCGGTGGCCGCGGTAGTGCGGCCAGCCTCCATCGCCGTGGTGGGCGCCAGCCGACGACGCGGCACCGTGGGCGGCGACGTGATCCAGAACCTGGTAGACGGCGGGTTCACCGGCACGATCTACCCGGTCAATCCCAATGCCAGCGAGATCGCCGGATTGCCTGCCGTGGCCTCCGTAGCCGCCATTGGCCAGCCGGTGGACCTGGCGATCGTCGCGGTCCCATCCAGCGCCGTCCTGACGGTGGCCCGCGAATGCGGCGAACAAGGTATCCGCGCGCTGCTGGTGATGACGGCCGGATTCGCGGAGGTCGGGCGAGCGGGACGGGCCGCGCAACAGGAGCTCCTGGGCGTCTGCCGGATCTACGGCATGCGGCTGGTTGGGCCCAACTGCTTTGGGGTGGCGAACACGGACCCTGAGGTCCAGCTCAACGCGACCTTCGGCCCCGTCCCGCCAAGGCCTGGAGCCATCGGGTTTGCATCCCAGAGCGGGGCGCTGGGGCTGGCGTTGATCCAGGCCACCGCCGAGCGGGACCTGGGCCTCAGCAGCTTTGTCTCCATGGGGAACAAGGCGGATCTCTCCAGCAACGACCTGCTCTGCTTCTGGGAGTCCGACCCGCAGACGCGGGTGATCCTGCTCTACCTGGAATCGTTCGGTAATCCCCGCAAGTTCGCACGCATCTCGCGGCGGGTCAGCCGAGCCAAGCCAATCGTTGTGGTGAAGGCCGGCCGCTCCGCGGCCGGCGCCCGGGCCACCTCCTCCCACACGGGTGCCCTGGTGGGCTCATCTGATCGGCTGGTAGACGCGCTGTGCCGCCAGGCCGGATTGCTCCGGGTGGATACAGTGGACGAGGCGCTGGATCTCTGCGCGCTGCTGGATTCGCAGCCACTACCCTCCGGTAAGGGGGTGGGCATCGTTACGAACGTGGGTGGACCCGCGATCATGTGCGCGGACACGTGCGAGGCCCTGGGCCTGAACGTGCCGTTGCTGGCGCGCGAGACCCAGGAACGCTTGCGCGGGCTCCTCGCCGCGCAGGCGAGCGCCGCCAACCCGGTGGACATGATCGCCACCGCCACCGCAGATCAGTACCGCGAGACCATCAAGATCGTGGCGGCGGATCCGGGCATCCACTCCGTGGTGGTCATTTTCCTGCGACCGCTCGCCACGGAGGCCGGGCCAGTGGCGGAAGCCATCCTGGACGCGGCCTCCGCGATCGACCCTGCCAAGCCGCTCATCGCGGTGTTGATGTCCAACCAGGAGCTGGCGGACCGGCTGCGAAGCGCGCCGCGGCGCATTCCCGTGTACCGCTACCCGGAGCCGGCGGCACGGGCGCTGGCACACGCCGCCCTTCGCGGAGAATGGCTCAGCCGTGAGGCGCCGCGGCGAGCGGTGGTAGAAGGCCTCCGCAGAGCGGAAGCCAGGGCGCTGGTGGACGGGGCGCTGGCCCGGGGCAGCCAGTGGCTAGAAGCGCATGAAGTGCGGGCACTGCTGGAGTGCTACGGAATACCCACCGTTGGTCAGGCTGAGGTGAGCACACCTGAGGAGGCCGGCGCGGCGGCAGTGCGGATAGCGGGCCCGGACGGCGAGGTGGCGCTCAAGGCGGTGTCGCCAACCCTGGTCCACAAGACCGATGTGGGCGGCGTGGCGCTAGGACTGCGCGGCGCGGGCAACGTGACGGCCGCGGCCGGGGAGATGGCCGGGCGCGTCGGTGGCGCCGGGCACGTGTTGACGGGGTTCGTGGTTCAGCCAATGGTTCGCGGCGGGGTGGAAATGATCGTGGGTCTGGTGCACGACCCGCTCTTCGGGCCCATCATCGCCTGCGGAGCGGGCGGCGTCATGACGGAGCTTGTGGGCGATGTGGAGGTGCGGATGACGCCGGTGGGCCTGTCAGACGCTCGCGAGATGCTGGAGCAGCTCAAGATCGCTCCGGTGTTCCACGGCTACCGCGGCGGGCCATCTTACAGCCTGGCAGCCATCGAGTCAGCCATCGTGCGGCTGGGGCTGCTGGCGGACGATCTCCCCGCGGTGCAGGAGGTTGACTGCAACCCGCTGGTCCTCCTGCCGCGCGAAGCGGTCGTGATTGACGCGCGGGTGCGGGTGGGCGACCCGGGCACGCGGGTGCCGCTAGGCGGTCGGGGGTACACTCCCCCCGCGTGACGCAACCCTGCCGGGTGGCCGTCAGGAGGAGAGCGATGGGGCAAGAGGCCGTGTGCCGCGCGCGAGTGGACGGCGCGGACGCTGAGGGCAAGGCCCTGCTGGAGACCGAGGAGATCATCTTTCGGGGACCGCCCCGACTGGCGCTACGGTTTCGGGACATCACCGGCATCGATGTCAGGGGTGCCACGCTGGAGCTGCGCGGCGATGGCCGACTCCTGGAGCTTGAGCTGGGCGCCCAGGCAGAGCGATGGGCGGAGAAGATCCGTAATCCCAGAACGCTGGCCGACAAGCTCGGTGTGAAGCCAGGAATGGACATCCGCGCCATTGGCGTGGTGGACGCGGCGGCGCTGGCAGAGATCGAGGCGCGGGGAGGACGGATCACCCCAGACTGGCCGGAAGCCGCCTGCGACATGGTGCTGCTGGCGATCGACGAACCAGTCCATCTGCCCGCGCTGGAGCGAGCCCGAGGCGCGATCAAGAAGGACGGCGCCGTCTGGGCGGTGCACCCAAAGGGACGGAAGGACCTACGGGATGTGGACGTGATGGCGGCCGGGAAGGCGGCGCTGCTGGTAGACAACAAGGTGGTGAAGTTCTCCGAGTCGCACAGCGCGCTGCGATTCGTGATACCCCGATCCATGCGCTGAGTCCCGGCACCGCTGACGCGCGGGGGTATACTCCCCTGCGCCGCGCCGGCTGATCTGATCCGTGCGCCAGACACCCGCACCCCGGGAGGCGGCCTCACGGGATCCACACCGTCCAGGGCAGAGCCCAGCACCACCGGCAGCCGGCCCTCACCGCGCCGTTTTGGCGCGCTCAGCTACCCCGGCTACCGCCTGATCTTCTACGGTCAGTGCATCTCGTCCATCGGTAGCTGGATGCAGATGGTGGCCCAGGGCTGGCTCGTGTACCAGTTGACGGGGTCATCGCTGTTCCTGGGCACGGTGGCTCTCGCGCGCGCCGTTCCCGTGTTCATCTGCACGCTGCTGGCCGGCGCCATCGCCGATCGCTATGACCGGCGGACCATCATGATGGTCGCCAACGGCGTGGTGGCCGTCCTTGCCACAACGCTGGGCCTGCTGACCCTGACCGGATGGGTGGAAGTGTGGCACGTGGTGCTGATTGCCTTCATCCAGGGAACGGCGTTCTCCTTTGAGGTACCCAGCCGTCAATCGCTGATCGCGGATGTGGTGGAGCCCAGAGACGTGGTGAGCGCGGTGGGGCTGAACTCCGTGGCATTCAACACCGCGGGCGTCATCGGCCCGGCCATCGCGGGGATCTTGATCGCCGCGATCGGGGAAGGGCCGATCTTCATGCTCAACGGAGCCACCTACCTCACGGTGGTGCTGGCGGCCTGGTTGCTCCGCGCGCCGCGCCGGAGCGCACCCACCACGGGCAGCCTGCTGGCGAGCGTGGTAGACGGTCTCCGCTACGTCCGTCGCACCCCCGCGCTGTTTTCCCTGGTGCTACTCATGACGCTGGTGAGTCTGCTGGCTCGGCCGTACATCAACCTGTTGCCCGTGTTCGCGGCAGACATCCTGAGCGTGGGCCCCAGCGGCCTCGGCGCGCTCAACTCAGCGGTGGGCGTCGGCGCGGTTGCGGCCTCGGCGGCGGCCTCGCTGCTCGGTCGGTACCGCAAGCGAGGCCTCGTGCTCATGATCAGCAGCGTGTTCTTCGGGCTGGGCCTGGTCGTGCTGGCCAGCACCAGCGACTACACGCTGGCGCTCACCGTGGCCGTCGTACTGGGGTTCGTCTCCGCGTTCACCGGGATCAACAGCAACATGATGATGCAGTCTCACGCGGATCCCAGGATGCGCGGCCGCGTCGTCAGCCTGCACGGTCTCCAGATGATGGGCGTGAACCCCGTGGGCGTGATGCTGGAGGGGGCAATCGGCAGCGTGGTCGGCGTCCCGCTGGTGCTGATGGTGGCCGGCGCGGCCACGGCGCTGGCCAGCGTGTTCGCCATCTTTACCGCCCGCCAGACCCGTGAGCTCGACTAACCTCGCCGCGGCAAACCGCACGCTGATCGCCGCTGTGCGTGCGGCCCTGGCAGACCTGGGCGACCCATCGCGGGCGCTGGGAATGCGGGCGTATCTCAAGTCTGAGATGCTCTGCTACGGAGTCCGGCTGCCAGATCAGCGTCGGGCGTATCGGGCCCTCCTCAAGGCCCATCCGCCCGGGACAGCCGAGGAGTGGCGGGACACCATTCTGGCGCTCTGGCGGGAGGCGGACCACCGCGAAGACCGGTACGCCGCGCTCTACATCGCCGGGGATCGGGCATTCCAGGCCTACCAGACCCTGGACACCATCCCCATGTACGAGGAGATGGTGATCACCGGAGCCTGGTGGGACACCGTGGACGACGTGGCAAACCACCGTCTGGCGCACCTGCTGGAGAAATACCCGGCGCAGATGAAGCCGTTGATGCTGGAGTGGAGCGCCTGCGACAACCTGTGGAAGCGCCGCTCCGCCATCATCTGCCAGGTCACGCTGAAGGACCGGATGGACCGTGATCTGCTGTACCGATGCATCGAGCCAAACCTGGGCCGCAAGGACTTCTTCATCCGCAAAGCCATCGGCTGGGCCCTGCGGGCGTTGGCCTGGGTGGACCCGGCGGAAGTGCAGCGCTACGTGGCTGAGCACGCGGACCGGCTGAGCAGCCTCAGCAAGCGAGAGGCGCTGATCAACGTATCGGGCGAGCGGGAGCGGCGGCGGGCGGCTCGGAAACCAGCAGAATGACCGCGTACACCGATTCCATCGGTCAGCCCATCAGCGCCGAAGCGCTCACTCGGCTACCGGAAGCTGACGGTCGCCACGAGTTGGAACGCGGCCGACTCTTGACGTTTCCCTTTCGTAGTCCCCGCCACGGCATCGCGAGTCTTAGAATCGCATGCTCATTGTTCGCACACGTGACCACGTCGGGCCTGGGTAAAGTCTACCCATCTGGGACCGGTTACCAGCTCACCTGGGATCCGGACACGGTCCGTGTTCCCAGCGTCTCTTTCTTGAGCGCCCAGCGGCAGGCGGAGCAGACGCCGCTGCACTCGTACATTCAGGGAGCACCGGATCTCGCGGTCGAGATCACCGCGCCGCCCGATGGGTTCGGCAAGGTGCTGTCCCGGGCGTTGATGTGGCTCCACCACGGGTCGCCGATGGTTCTGGTGGTTGACCCAGCGGCGCAGCTCGCGGCGCGGCTTCGTAGCCGCGGCGATGTCCGCGTGACAGGCCCATCCGAGCCGTTCGGCGGCGAGGACATCGTCCCCGGCTGGTCAATGACCTTCGGCGAGTCGTTCGACCAAGCACTCCTCTCACCCCCCCGACGCGTCCGCCGCCGCCCGTGCTAAGCTCGCCGCCGGCAAACGTGGAGGTGGGGATCTTGCCGTACGAGAACATCCTGGCGGAGAAGGTCGAGGGCGGCGTGGGCGTGGTCACGCTCAATCGACCCAGAGTGCTCAATGCGTTGAGCTACGCGCTGGTGACCGAGCTGAACCACGCGCTGACGGCGTTCGAGGCGGACGACGACGTGCGCGCCGTAGTGATCACGGGAGCCGGCGAGCGGGCGTTCTCCGCCGGCGCGGACATCCATGAGATGGCCGCCATCCCGCCAGAGGAGCTCGCGGAGCGCCAGCGCCTCCGAGGCGAGTACACCTGGCACATCGCCACACTGAAGAAGCCCACGATCGGCGCCATCAACGGACTGGCATTCGGTGGCGCGGCGGTGCTGTCTAGCTCGCTGGACATCCGCATCGGTTGCGAGCGGTCCAGCTTCAAGTTCCTGGCCGCCTCCTACGGGCGGATCAACTCCACCTGGTCCCTGCCCTACGTGGTGGGCTGGCCGCGGGCCAAGGAGCTGCTTTTCACGGCCCGCGAGGTGAAGGCGGAGGAGGCCTACCGCATCGGCCTGCTGAACCAGATGGTGCCGTCCGCCGAGCTGCGGGACGCGGCCATCGCCATGGGCCGCCAGATCGCGGGCAACACCCCGGAGATGGTCCAGGGGATCAAACAGTTGCTCATCCAGGACATCGGCCGCGGCTGGAAGGACATGTACGACGCCGAGAAGCACGCCCTGGCAACAGACCTGAAACCCAGCCCCGTGCGGGAGGGATTCAAGGACTTCCTGAGCCGCAAGGGTCGGGACTAGCGGCGGCGCGACACGGGAGCAGGACGAGGGAGGTAGGCTGGGATGGTTGGCTGTCTCGATGGAGTGCGGGTGCTGGAGCTTGCCCGCTACCAGGCCGGTCCGCGGGGCGGGATGATCCTGTCTGACCTGGGCGCGGAGGTCATCAAAATCGAGAAGCCGGGCGGCGAGGAGACCCGCCAGTCCGCGCCGATCGTCAATGGCCAGAGCGTGTACTTCAGCGTCTACAACCGCGGCAAAAAGAGCATCTGCCTGGACCTGCGCAAAGAGGAAGGCAAAGACGTCTTCCGCGATCTGCTCAAGACGGCGGACTTTGTGCTTGAGAATTTCCGCCCGGGCACCATGGCCAGGATGGGCTTTGACTACCCTGAGCTGTGCAAGATCAAGCCAGACATCATCCTCCTCTCAGCCTCCGCCTTCGGCCAGTACGGCCCTTACCGTGACCGGCCGGGCTTCGACCCAATCGGCCAGGCCATGAGCGGCCTGATGACGCTGACCGGCCAGCCGGTGGGCCAGCCGCTGGGCACCGCCTCATCCATCGTAGATCGCTACACAGCGCTGCACCTCACCATCGGAGCCCTGGCCGCGCTCCGCCACCGCGACCTGACCGGCGAGGGCCAGGTCATCGATGTCTGCCTCCTGGACTCGGCGCTGACCATGGTGGAGATCCCCACCAGCTACTACCTGAGCACCGGCCAGGAAGGTGGCGAGGGCGGCCGCCCGCCCTACAAAGCAAAGGACGGCTGGGTGATCATCTCCGCCACGTCCGGCGAGATGTCGCGCAACCTGCTGGATCTGGTGGGTGCGAAGGTGGAGCCTGATGCAGACGGGCGCCTGCCGCGCTTCTCCTCCAGCAGCGCACGGATGCAGGCCGTGGTGGACTGGTGCGCCGCCCACACGGTGGACGAGATCTGCACGGCGCTGAGCGAGCGCGGCATCGTGGTGGCGCCAGTGCTCTCCACGCCCCAGGTGGCCCAGGACCCCCACCTCTGGGCGCGCGAGATGCTGGTGAAGATGGATGATCCGGTGGCCGGGCAGATGTACCTGCCCGGCCTCACCATCAAGTTCTCCAAGACGCCTGGCAAGCTTGGTCCGGTGCCCACGCCGGGACAGCACACGGATGAGATCCTGGGCGGGCTGCTGGGGTACGACGGGACGCGCATGGCCGCGCTCCGCACGGCCGGTGTCATCTAGGCGCGGCGAGCCGCGGACCCCGCGCGTTCGGCGCTACACCTCATCCTCGGCCCAGTCGTTGGCAGCGTTCGCGTCGCTGCTGATGGAGAGGGCCTTCGCGCCGTTGTTGTCGCACTGCCACAGAGCTTTGGGCTTGCAGACCACGTCGATAAACTGAAACGTGCCGGCCGGCATGTCGCCAAAGTGCACGTAGGCAATCGTCTGATCGTCATTGCCGTTGGACGGCTTGCTGGTGTCGATCCACGTCCTCACCGAGACATCCTTCGCGGCAAGCGTGCCGATGTTGGAGAGCTTGAACCTGGAGTGCCGCTCGTTACCGACCCACCAGCCGGAGACAAGCTGGACCTTCAGGTCTGGCAGGGGGCCAGCGGTGAGGCCCGCGTTCGGCGGGACCAGGTTTGGATTCCGATGCGGAGCGCCGGATGGAGCCGCCATGTCATCGGCGGCAAACGCGGGTCCGGGGACGAGGACGAGCGCCGCGGCGACCAAGGCGGTGAACAGACGGTGCCTGGATTTCATCTTGTTGCCTCCTCGGCACGAGCGTCGGGCTCATGCCGCCGACGCTGCTTCCTGATTTCAGGCTAGCTCCGCGGGCTAGACAAGTCTGTCCGCCGCATGACACTCCGCGGGTCCACGTGACGACAGGCGCGGGATGCTAAGCTACGCCGCGCTGGACGGTGGAACGCCGCCGGCTCTGGGAGGGACAGGTGCTGTACGCGGATAAGATCAAGGTGGGGGTGGTCTTCCCCCAGGTGGAGATCGGGGCGGACCCAGCCGGCGTGCGCGCGTACGCGCAGGCGGCGGAGGGACTGGGCTACGGTCACCTGCTGGCGTATGACCACGTGGTGGGCGCTGATACCTCGGTGCACGCGGGCTGGGCCGGCCCGTACACGTCCAACTCGATGTTCCACGAGGTGTTCGTCCTGTTCGGCTACCTGGCAGCGGCCACGCCCAGACTCGAGCTCGTGAGCGGCGTCATCATCCTGCCGCAGCGTCAGGCCACCCTGGTAGCCAAGCAGGCCGCGGAGATCGACGTGCTCACCGGCGGCAAGTTCCGCCTGGGCGTGGGCATCGGCTGGAACTACGTGGAGTACGAAGCACTGGGGATGGACTTCAAGAACCGCGCCCGTCGCTATGAGGAGCAGATCACCCTGATGCGGCGGCTCTTCCAGGAGCCTACATTTTCGTTCAAAGGCACGTACCACCAGATCACTGGTGCCGGCATCCTGCCGCTCCCGGTACAGCGGCCCATTCCCATCTGGATCGGCGGCTCCGCCGAGCCGGCCCTCAAGCGCGCCGCGGAGCTGGCAGACGGGTTCTTCCCGCAGCGCCCACTGGAAGGCGGCTGGCCCGCCACGATCGCGCGGATGCGTGCCTGGCGCGAGGCAACGGGCAAGACCTGGGACTCGTTCGGCATCGAGGGCCGCATCAACGCGGGCGTCGATGGTCCAGACGAGTGGCGTAAAGCCGCCGAGGAGTGGCGAGACCTGGGCGCCACGCACCTGACGGTGAACACCATGAACGGCGGACTAAAGGGTCCCGACGAGCATATCAAGCGCATCCGCGAGGTCCACGCGGCGCTCAGCTAGGCTGGGGCGCGGGCGGATGCCACTCCGCGGCACATCCCGGCGAGCGCGTTCGTTGAATCCGGTGCAAGGCGGCGCACGGCCCACACGCGGGCCGTGCGCAGTCAGGCGATGCGCGAGCGAACGCAGGGGGCGCGGGGATGACCACAGGCAGTATCCATGAGTGAGCCCGCGCGCCTAGAGCCCAGCGACGCCGTCCCCTCCGACGAGGACTTGGACCCGGAGAGCGAAGTACGGGGCTCCGGTGACGACCCCGAGAGGCGGCGTCGGGCCAGCCCACGGCAGAAGAAGTCGCTCGAGTACGTCAAGGATCGTCGCGGTGGGCGGTCCTACGGTCGCCATTCCAGGCATTCGTGGCCAAGGTTGAAGTCTCTCCCGCAACGCGTGGCGCGCAGGCAGGTGAAGCGTCAACTTGTCAGCGTGCTGGGTACAGTCTCACCTCTGGACACAGACGTGACCTCGGACGCCCTGCAGCCCCACACGTTATTCGGCGGCGGGGCCATGTCGTTGCGCGACTGGCTCCGCCGGGCGCGCGAGCGGCGGTTGGGGGCCACGGGACGCAAGCAGGCCGCGGGCGTTGCGCACGGGTACTCGCCCAAGTGGTTTGCCTCGATGCTAGAGACGCTGATGTCCGAGCGCTCCGAGGCAAGCCGGCGTGTGGCGCAGATTATCCGCCTGACTCTTGAGCTCCCGTCCGATGTCTGGGGACAGCCCCTCCCATCAGCCCATCAGTTTGGGCACGACACCCTGGGTCACGGACGCTCCTGCCACTGCCGGCACTGGATGGCCGCGCTGGACCGACTGTTCGCCGAACGCCCGGAGTGGAAGGATCGCCTGCGCCAGTGGATCGACGCCGACGACTGACCCCCGGGCTCGGTTAGCGGGGCGCCGCCTACGCGTCGAACGTGACGGACACCCGGCGGCCCTCCGCGGCCGACTGCTTGATCGCGTCGCAGATCACCACGTTGCGGTAGCCATCCTCAAAGGTCGCCGCGTACGGGCCCACCTCGCCGTCACCCGCGATGCACTCCAGAAAATGGTGGATCTGGTTGATGTGGGCGTGCTCCCAGCCCACGATGTGGCCGCGCGGCCACCACGCCCTGGCGAACGGGTGGACAGACTCCGTCACGTTCACGTTCTGGAAGCCCAGGACCTCCGGGGTAGCCGCGTCAGCGCCTGGCGCCTGGAACACCTGAAGCTCGTTCAGCCGTTCCAGGTCAAACGCCAGGCTGCCGTGGGAGCCGTTGATCTCCCAGGCCAGCCTATTCTGACGCCCTGAAGCCACCCGCGTGGCCTCAATCGTGCCGATGGCGCCGTTAGCTAGCTCGATCACGGCAGCGAACGCGTCGTCGGACAGGATGCGCACCCGCTCGCCAGCCGGCGTAGACCGCTCCGTGGTCCAGGTGCGGAGGGAGCCGCTCACCGTCGCGACCTCGCCCACCAGAAAGCGCGCCTGGTCTATGACGTGGCTGCCGATGTTGGAGAGGCTGCCGGCACCTGGCGAACCGGGTGGTGGGACGCGCCGCAGCGGCGCCTCCGGATTCGCCATGCCACTCTGCAGGTAGGTGCCGCGAAACTCGTAGATCTGGCCCAGCAGCCCGCGCTGGATGATCTGGTGGGCCAGCCGCACGGCGGGCACGAAGCGATAGTTGAAGCTGCACAGGCTCTTACTGACACTGGAGCGGGCGGCGCGCACCATCCGAGCGGCGTCCGCCGCTGAGAGCGCCAGCGGCTTCTCGCAGATCACGTGTTTCCCAGCCTTGAGCGCCGCAATCGTCGGCTCCAGGTGCATCTCGTCGGCGGCCACGTTGTCGAACAGGCCAATGCGCTCGTCAGCCAGAAGCTCATTCCAGTCCGTGTAGTAGCCCTCGTATCCGTAACGGCGGGCAGCCTCCGCCGTCCGCTCCCGCGAGCGACCGCAGATCGCGACCAGACGGGGCACGAGCGGCGGTGGCCAGTGCATGTAGGGGATCTTCTTGTAGGCGTTGCTGTGGGCGCGGCCCATGAAGCCGTGGCCGAGCATGCCAATGCCGATCTCCGGGATGGTGGCTGCCGAGGTATCCGTGGCCGTGAAGCCGAGCGGTTGGGGCATGGTGTCACTCCGCTTTCGACGGCACTCCGGCCGCGTATCGCGTATCCTCACGAGGCACCCGCGAGGATACGCGGAACCAGACCATCGCGGCCCGCGCCGGACCTGGTTTGCTATGGCCGGCGCGAGGAGGGGGCACATGATCAAGATTGGGTACAAGGCCTCGGCCGAGCAATTCGGCCCCAATGACCTGCTGGACTTCGCCGTGTTGGCGGAGGAGAACGGGTTTGACTCCGTCATGGTGTCAGATCACTTCTCGCCCTGGCGACACACGGACGGCCACTCGCCCTTTAGCTTCGGCTGGATGGCCGCGGCCGGCCAGCGCACGAAGCGCGTAACCATCGGCGCAAGCGTGGTCACGCCCACCTTCCGCTACCACCCGTCCATCGTGGCGCAGGCCATGGGCACGCTGGGGGCCATGACGCCGAACCGCGTGATGCTGGGCATCGGCACCGGCGAGGGGATGAACGAGGTCACGGCCACGGGGATCGAGTGGCCGGAGTCGCCGGAGCGCTTTGCCCGTCTCCGCGAGTCCATCACGCTCATGCGCAAGCTCTGGACCGAGGAGCTCGTCACCTTCGAGGGCCAGTACTACAAGACACAGAAGGCCACCGTGTACGACCGGCCGGACAAGCCCGTGCCGATCTACGTGGCGGCCAGCGGCCCGGCGGCGGCGAAGCTGGCCGGCCGCGTCGCCGACGGTTTCATCTGCACCAGCGGCAAGGCCTGGGAGCTGTACCGCGAGAAGCTGGTGCCCGCCGTGAACGAGGGCGAGCAGCTAGCGGGCCGCCCCGCCGGCAGCGTGGAGCGGATGATCGAGATCAAGGTGGCCTACGATAAAGACCGCGACCAGGCCATGAAGGACACCAAGATCTGGGCCGCGCTGGCGCTGCCAGGCGAGGCCAAAATCGGCATTGACAACCCCAAGGACATGGAAGAGGCCTCCAAGCAGGCGGAGCCCTACGCGCACACCCGCTGGATCGTGAGCAACGACCCGGACGAGGTGGCGGAAAAGGTCCAGCCGTACCTGGACATGGGCTTCACCCACCTGGTGATGCACGGTCCCGGCGACGACCAGGCCCGGTTCATCAAGGACTTCGCAAAGGACGTGATGCCGAAGCTGCGGAAGTAGCACCCGGTAGTCGTGTGGCCTATCAGCAGGGCCCTCCTCTCGGAGGGCCCTGCCCGACGTCGGTTTCAATCCTGCGCGGTCCTGGGTCCCTTAGGTCGATCTGATTGCTGAGCACAGGTACACTCCCGGTCATGCACTGGGAGCTCTGGTCCATCGACACCGCGAATCTCATCGGGACCTACTCGTCGGAGGATGAGGGACTGAGTCTGGTGCAGGAGCTTCTGAGTCGCGGCTGGGACGCGGACAATCTGACGCTGCTCTTCGAGGACGAGAGCCAGCCACCGGAAGCATTGCCGGCGGCGATGAGCGGAACACTCCTGGCCGAGCGCGCGGGGATGGCCCGGACCCAGAACCGGCGTTCGGCGTAGGTCAAGCTCGCCAGATCCTCGCCAGATCAGGGTACCGGGTGGATCGCCAGCGATCAGTACCAGCCGGCTTTGTCCACCACGTTCCTCAGGCTCAGGCCGGCCGCGAAGCGGCGCGCGTTCTCCAACAAGATCTGGTAGCGGCGCTCCGGCAGGTTCTCCGCGTCCTTCACGGCCACGTGCGGCGTTATCAGCACGTTTGGCATGGTCCAGAGCGGGCTCTCGGCGGGCAGCGGCTCCACCTCGAACACGTCCAGGCCGGCGCCCGCGATCTCGCCGCTGGCCAGCGCGGATTCCAGGTCCGCCATCTTCATGGTCTTGCCACGGCCGATGTTGATGAAGAACGCGCTACGCTTCATGGCCTTGAACCGGGCGGCGTTCCAGACGCCCTCCGTTTCAGGCGTGTGCGGTGTAGTCGCGATCACCACGTCCGCCCGGGGCAGCAGCGCGTCTAGCTCGTCTGGCCCGTGCCGCTCCACGCCAGGCGCCTCGTGCTCCCAGCGCGGGTCAACACCGATGACCTGCATGCCGAACGCCTGGCAGCGGCGCGCCGTCTCCTGGCCAATCCCGCCCACACCGAAGATCAGCGCCGTGGCCGTGGTCAGGTCTAGCGCCAGCCCAGGTCGAGCATCCTTATCCCAGCGACGCGCGCGCTGAGCATCCACCCAGAAGGGCAGTCCCTGCGCCAGCGCCAGCACGAACATCATGATGTGCTGCGAGATGTGGTCGTTGTAGATCCCGCGGGGGTTGGCCACGACCACCGGATGATCGACCAGGGCGGGGTAGAAGTAGCCAGCCACCGGGCCGGCGTCAGGATTCTGCAGCCACTGCAGTCCGTAGGCGCGCGGCAGCACGTGGGGCGGGATCCAGCCGTAGGCCGCCTCCGCATCCGCCAGTTCGCGGATGGCGTCCTCCTCCGTCTCCGCCAGCACCACCCGGTACCCGGGCAGATCCACCGGCACCCGCTGCGCAAAGCTCCGCTTGAGCTCGTCCAGCGGCGGCATCATGACCAGCTTTGGCATAGCTCGTGACTTCCTCTCTCCCTATCTCCCTGCCCCGTTGAGCCGCGGCCGCCGCTAGGAGCGCGGCGCCTCCTGGAACATGGTCAGCCCCATATCGATGTACTTCTGGCGCTGGTCCGGCTCAGACAGAATCGCCATGCCCAGGCGCATGCCCATGCCCCGCACCAGGTCAGCCACGTACTGCGTGCACTCGTCGGACGTGCGGAAACGGTACTCAGGATGCAGATCAAGGTCGGCCGTCAGATCATTGGGGCCAAAGGCCAGGTAGTCGATTCCCGACTTCGCCAGGGCCTTGCAGCCCTCCACGGCCTTGACCGACTCGATCTGGACCGACAGCACCACGTACTCGTTCCACCACGCGGCGTACTCCTTATTGTTCAGCCGCTTCCCGCCCTGGGTCTGGCCCACCCGGGCCACGCCGCCCCAGCTCCGCCGACCCACCGGCGGGTAATACGCGTAGCCCACGGCCTCATCCACCACGGCCGGGTCCTCCACCTCAGGCACCAGGATGCCGCTCAGGCCCATATCCAGGTAGCGGCCGATGAGATACGTGTGCCGGGTATGCGGAATGCGGAACTGGACCGGCATGTCCAGCTCAGCGGCTGCCCCGGTGATGGCCACGAGCTGGTCGTCGCTGAACGCCGTATGCTGGCCATCGATGTAGATCAGGTCGTACTTGCCTTTGGACAGCCAGGTCTCGAGCTGGCTCCTCGTGCTGGTGATGGGCGGCCGCAGCGCAACGACGATGTCGCCATCGCGGATCTTCTGCTTGAGATTCTTGGCAGACGGCATGGCTGGGCTCCAGGCGGACTCCGCGGCAACAAGCTGCCCGGCGGGCCTGGCTATGATAGTGCGCTCGGCTCACCACGGGCGCGCGCACCGATCGCCACCGCTACAACGCAACGGTCTGGCGCGAGGCTTGCCTCGCCCTGTCATCACCAGCGCATCCACCGAAGACGCGCTCTTCTTCCCGCTCACGCGACCCGTAGACCCGCGACCCCGGCCATCGTCTCCAGAAACGCGCGAGCATCGCTTACGTCTGGTCGCGCCCCGCTGTGTCATCGTCCCCGGTCAACCCGGCCGCACGGGCGCGACCCCGGGCGTACGGGTCGTACGCCCGGTCTAAGATCTCCCAGACGATGTGCTGCGCGTTCTCCACCTCAGTCAGATACGCGCTCAGGCGCTCGCCAGTCTCGGTATCCGGGGCGCTCACCCCGACGAACCGAAGCGAAAACGGCTCCACCACGCATCCCATCCCGTGTGCTGCCCTGGCAATGGTCGTGACAAGACCGTCTGGTGCCGAGTCCAGCATGAAGTAGCGGAACGTCTGCTGTCCGGACGGCCGGACCACTCGCAGAATGTGCTGCAACGACAACGTCTCCGTGTCCGGCCCGACCTCCACCACGTCGCCCAGCGCGAGTCCCGTAGCAAAGAATGGAATCGAGCAGAGCTTCAGATGCTCGCTCCCGTCCTCGGCTGGACCCACCTCCAATCGCTCGAGTGCCCAGCGGCCTGAGCCTTCCGGACTGACCTCCGCAAACGCAACGCCGGTGCACCGATCGAACCACACAGGCTGCATGTGGACTGCCACGCGCTCCCCAGGGCGTGGACTCGCTACTTCGAAGAGCACAAATCCTCGAGCGCGGGCGTCGAGCAGCCGGTCGAACAGCGACGGTGCGTTGGTATCGAGCACGGACACCGCCAGCAGATCCGGCGTCGCCCACTCAGCCGCATCGACCCCGTCCAGAATCCCCGGAACGATGCGGGCTCGGTCCTCCGCCGTCGCCTCGGGGCGGAGCCACACACGAAAGGTCACCGCGCCACGTCGTTCCACGACGTCAACCTCGTCTTGACTCAGTGGGTAAGTCGCCGGCCGGAACCGGTCACCCAGCGCCAGGTTGTACGTGTAGAACGGGACGCAGCACAGCACCAGCGAGCCATCCGGCTGGGACGCGCACGCGAGAGACTCGGTCATCCCCGTAGTCCCGTTTCCCGACCAGATCGGCCGCTCGAACACGGCATCGGCCTGGTCCGCCCAGGCTGGCTCGGCATGCGCGAATGAGCGATCGGTCACACCGTCGGTCCTTTCGCATCCATCATTGGCAGAGCCGTCTGCCCGACTCCACGAATGCGCTTTCCGCCGATCCGAGCGGCGCCGTGTCGCCAGCGCGAAGTCGGCTGACGGAGCATGCCGCCGGACGGTCGCCGAGATCGGCGCCTATCTGAACCTCCAGGTTCCGCCCCGCCACTCCTTGAGCGCGATGCCTGCCTCGAACTGTGGCCAACTCGATGGGCCAGCCGCAATCTCATCCAGAACTCGTTCCGCACGCTCGGGGTCAAACTCGAGTGCGGTCATCGCAGCCTCGGCTCGGATCACCAGGTCTTCGTCCTGAAGGAGCTCCAGGAATGCGTCGATGGCCGGTTCCCCGCGCCGGCGAATCTCGTGAATCGCGGCGGTACCACGTCGAAACGCGCGATTCGCCCGGCCCGGCTCACCGCCGATCGAGCACGCGTGACTCTCACGCGTGGCCGCGACGAACCGCCCGATTAACTCAGCATTACTCGGTGGCTCGATCGACCCGGGCACTCGTCTCGCGATCACCTGGCGGATACAAAACCGGGGCGGCGATCCCCGCTCGTGATAGCCTCGCCAACAACACAGGCAGGCGGTCTTCGGTGCAGTGCAAGATGAACCGGAGCGCCCGCAGAGTATCAGAGCGAGCCGAGTCCGGGAGCGCGTCGTCCGCGACCTCGCGCGCCGCCGTCTGACACATCGCTATGAGGATTCTGAATTCATCGTCACTGCTCTCGATCGCGCGGTCAGCCTCCGTCAGCACAATCCAAACTTCGGGATACAAGAGCCAATCGAGGTCCGCCAGACACTCACTGGCCGCATCCCAGTTGTGTCCGAAATACCACGGGAACTGTAGTGCCGCACCGAGCTCATGCATGCACTCTCGGTAATCCACACACCGCTGCCCACGGATCGCAATCACACCCCCGTTCGGCCGCACGTCGCGCCGCAGCGCCCGAACGACTCCCTCCATGTCGTCAAGCGAGCATGTGACGATTCCCATCGACGCATCTTGACCGCGCATTGATCTGGAAATGGGAGCCACTAGATCAAATGCCGCCATCACGGACTCCTAATGGAGACACCCTGAGAATCGTCAGCCCCGCGGTACACATCCCCCGACTGCTCGTCGTGAAGGACAGGCCCGCTGATCCACCCACCCGGTCCTGCCGGCTATGAATCGTACGCCCGGTGCTTGCCCGGTGGAAGCGTGTTCCACCAGCGTCAGCGGCGTGTTCGCCACGTAGTTGAGGCCGTTCAGGCTCAGCAGGGTCGCGATCATCCCGCCAAACGGATCCCGCTGCTGGAACCGGCCACTGTTGGGGGCGAACGGTCGTGCACGCACCGATCTGGCAACCTCGAGGGTTCATTCGTCGGATGGCGATCCTTCGATCCGTTGTGTCATTGAGCACTGGTATATAGGCCACCCATGTGCACGGGGTGTAGGCCAGCGATTTGCACCCGATGTAGGCCAGTCATGTGCACGGGGTGTAGGCCACCCGTGAGCACGTGATCTAGGCCACTCATGAGCACCCGGTGTAGGCCACCCCTGGGGTGGCAACCGGGCTGGTCCTCCACGGTTTCGTGCCGTGGCGGGTTTCTGTGGAGCGACTACACGTGCACGTGCTTCGTGATCTGATCCATCACCTGCGCAGCGGCGCCAGCCAGCGAACCATCGCCCGGGACCTCGGCCTCGCGCGCATGACCGTCAGCAAATACGCCACCCTGGCCAATGAGGCCGGCTACCTCGATCCGGCCACGCCCCTGCCCGAACCGTCGGACCTGGTTGCCCGGCTCGGGCCGCCACCCGCGCCTCCGCGTACCAGCTCTCTCGTCGAGCCGTACCGTGAGCGTATCGCCGCCTGGGGTCACCGCCGGCGTCGAGGCCATGACCATCTACGATCGGCTCCGCGACGAGCACGGCTACACCGGTAGCTACGCCACCGTGCTGCGCTTCGTGCACCGTCTGCGCCCGCCCGAGCCGCGAGTCGTGGTCCGGGTGCACACCGGCCCGGGCGAACAGGCCCAGGTTGATTTCGGCAGCGCCGGCACGCTGGTGGACCCCGCGTCAGGCCTGGCCCGCACGTCCTGGGTGTTCGTGATGACCCTGGGCTACAGCCGCCACCAGTACGCTGAGCTGGTCTTCGACCAGAAGATCCGGACCGTCGTCAGACGGGCTTCGGCGAAGCCCTAAGGTCACCTGCCACCGCCGCGCGTTCACCTGGTTCGGCGGGGTGCCGCGCACGGTGGTACCCGACAATCTCAAGGCGGCCGTGCTGCGAGCCACCCTGCACGATCCAGTGCTGGGCGAAGCGTACCGCCGCTGCGCCCAGCACTACGGCTTCACCATCAGCCCCACTCGGCCACGGACCCCGGAGCACAAAGGGAAAAGCCTGTCCTGAGCGGAGCGAATGGATGGAAAGTGGGGTGCACTTCGTGAAGCGGAGCTTTCTGCCAGCGCACGAGTTCACCGATCTGCGGGACGCCAACGCCGCGCTCCAGCGCTGGGTGCGCGAGCGGGCCGGCACCCGCGATCACGGCACCACCCGCCGTGCCCCGTTGGCCCTGTTCGAGGCGGAGGAGCGCGCGGCGCTGACACCGCTTCCCCCGACACCGTTCGACCCTGACGAGCGTGCTGCAGAGCGCGCACAAGCAGGTCCAGAGCCTCTATGCCGCCATCTGCATGCTGTCCAGTCCCTCGCCGCTGCATGCGGTACGTGAGTGGGCACGAGCGACCAGCCGACACCACCGGTCGACCGTGCTATCCGCTGAGCGGCAAGACGCTACCCCCAACACGTTCCTGGAGCACCAGCCGATTGGTATCGGCCGCGGCTACCCCTCAGCCACTCTCACGACGGTGGAGCCGCACAGGAACGACCTGTCGAGGGCCGCGTCGATCATGACACGGCCACGGGTGGAAAGATGTACTGCCCCTGGGTCGTCCGCTGGAATGCCCTCTTGAAACGCTCCGAAACATACGCCATCCCGGCGTACGGATGGATCCAGAGGGCGTCGTGTCCTATGAGGCGTTCCCTCGGCAGAATCTCGAGGTTCTGCCCGGCGTGCTCAGCCTCCAGGGCCGCCAGGCCCAGCGGATAGGGAACCTCCTCCCTGCTTCCAAACAGCGCCGCCGTGACGTTCAGCACGAAATAGCCGGGGACCTCGGAATCGTCGAAATGCTGCACGTGGACTGGCAGGAACTGCACGTCCTGGACTTCGTCCGTTTCCAGCGCGTCCTTGACCGTCTGATGGACGATCGGTGCCAGCCAACCCGAGACGAGCACTGCTCCGGGCGCTCCATCCTCGCGCAATGATGCTGGCCTGAGGACGAAATCGGCGCGCCAATCCTCAATGCGCCTTCCCTCCAACACGGCAGTAAATGCCTCGATTTCGCGAGGTGATGTGGGCGGCTGGGCGCGAAACTTATCTGACCTTGGGATCCGTCCAGGCCCGAGCATGAACCATTTCGGCTTTCGCGCGGTCACACGTGGAACCTCCTCAGCATCCATCATTCATTGTTTGACGAGAGCGGGGTTTGCCAGCAGCCTGCCCCGCCACGTGTCGAGAACGTTCAGACGGGCCTGTTTGGCCGCAGCCGGAGACTTACCCACAACGGCGCTGATGACGTCGAGCAGAACGCGCGCGTTGTAGTTGAAGCTATGGGGACCTATGTGCGGGGGCGATGGTAGCACCACCTGGTTTGCAGCATCCTGCAGGCTCACGCCCGCCAACTGAAACAGCGCCTTGAATAACGGTGTAAAGAACTCGTGGTGCTTGTCCGTCGCAATATGGTGGTTCTGGTATTTCTGGACTGGCGCGCCACCGCCGGGGTTGACGGCCGCCGCGTGTGGGACTTCGATCGTGAGCGTCATGCACGAGGCCGGGCCGCCAAGTCCGACACCCGTGCACACCTGCACGTCCGCGGTGGTGATCGTGCCGAGATCGGTGCACTCCAGCACATTGACCGTCGATCCGCCGGTGATCTCGCCGTGCAGCGGGTTGTGGTAGCTTAGGCACTTGTCACCCGTGGAGGTCGTGTTGTCCTGGATCACCTTCGACGGCGTGAGTCCGCTCGGGTCCACCAGCTTCAGCGGGTTGTTCGCCACGTAGCTGAAGCGATTCAGGCTCAGCGGGCTCGCGATCATCCCGCCAAACGGGTCCCGCTGCAGGAACCCGGCCGATGCTCGGGTCGTACACTCGGGCACGTAGATTGATGAGGCCGTTGGCGTCGCGCTGCTCGCCGGTGAACCCGAACGGCTGCGTCTTGCTCCCGGCGTTCCCGGTCACCACCCCAAACGGATTCGTGTCCGTCCGCTGGGTCACCTTCGCCCGGCGCCCGGCGCCGTCGTAGTCCCATCCGTGAGCGCCCGCACCGTTCCCAGCCCGTCCGCGTGGTACGCGTCCACGAACGGGTTCGGATTCGTCGTCTTCTCCACCGCGTACGCCAGCCCGTGCGCGCCCCACACGTACCGCCGCGTCCCGTCGTCCAGCAGCACCGGCAGCCCGCGGTTCTCGTCATACCGATAACTGGTGGTGACCCCACCCGTCGTCTGCGAGACCCGCTTGCCGTCGCCGTCGTACGCGTAGCTGGTGGTCGCCCCACCCACCGTGGCGCTGATCAGCCGATTGACACCGTCCTACGCGTAAGCCCAGGAGAGCGTGTTGAGCTGATTCCCGTTCTCGTCCGCCGTCAGCGGAAACCCGTTGACCGACTTCAGTCGATCTGCGTCGTCAAGAGCATCGGGAGTGCACGGCTGGCGCCGCCGCGCCCGAGATGCCCCGTGAGACAGGACGCCCTGCAGATCTCCCCGCGCAGAGCGGTGCCAGCGAACCTTGAAATCGCTAGGCTGGGGGCGATGCGCGCGTCGCTGACAACTGCATTGGTGCAGCACGCACCCGCCTCCGCGGCATAGGAGAGAGTAGCGGCGCCGCCCCCTCGTCGACCGCGCCCCGGCCGGCCCACCGCCCCAACCGGACTTTCGTCACCAAAAACGCATGCGTCACCACTGCGGGCGCAGGTTATCGCAATGCTAGAACGCATTAGTGCGAACCACAGGACACCGCCCCTCGGTCCGTCGCGTCCCTTCCGTCCCTGGTGCCCTGTTCATCCCCGGGTTTTGGCCTTTTGGCACTTTTGTCACGCCACCGGTACACACAAACAACACACGTCTGTGCCACGCTAGCTACCGAGCGCTCGTCGCCAGAAGGCACGCTGCCCGCCCAACGGTACCGCACGGCGGCCACACGTTGGCCGCCGTGCGCTGACCTCAACCGGACCTACGGTCGGATCGCCCGGCCCTCGGCTGAAGAGCGCTCGATGGCGCTGATCAGGGCGTGGCGCTTCACCGCGTGGGCAAAGTCCGGCTGGTACGGCTCGCCGCCGCGCATGGCACGGGCCAGCCGCGCATAGCCCTGGGCTACGTTGCGCGGCGGCCCGGCCGGCACGCTGTCTGGGATCAGCGTGAAGCGGGCCGGCACGTCCATCTGCTTGAGCGGCTCATCGCCCTTGGAGCCGTGCAGCACGCTCGGACCGATGTTGGTCGACCCGCCGGTGATGACCAGCGTACCCTCCCGCCCGTAGATCTCAAAGCGGTTGCCGCTGGGGCTGTGGGGCACCGTGGTCACGAGGAACGCCGCCTGCGCCCCACCCTCCAGCCGACCCGAGACGCTGATCCAGTCTGGCGAGTCCACCTTCATGGTCTCGCCGGTGTCCGTGTTGAACCACTCCGTGACGCGGGTGTCCAGGCGGGCGGAAACCTGCTGGAACTCGCCCAGCACAAAGCACAGCGCGTCTATCGCGTGGCCGCCGGCGATAGTGAGCGTGTTGGCGCCGTTTCGCCGGTCGGCCTGCCAGATACGGCCGTTCCCACGGCGGGCCACCACCTGGGAGATCCCCAGCATGTTGGCGGAGACCACCTCGCCGATGTGTCCCTGCTGGATCAGTTCCCGCGCGTAGTTGAAGGTGGGATCGCTACGCGACTGAAGTCCCACGGCGGAGCAGAGCGAATTGCTGTTGGCCAGGTTGAACATGTCCTCGGCCTCGGCCAGCGTGGCGCCCAGCGGCCACTCGCAGAAGACGGCTTTGCCCGCCTCCAACGCGCTCATGACCAGTCGATGGTGGCCAGGCACGCGGACGACCACGGAGATCACATCGATGTCCGGGCTGGCGATCATCTCTTCAAAATCGTGGAAGGCCAGGTCGGCGCCGAACGCCGCGGCGGACGCCTTTGCCGTGTCCTCGTGGGCGGTGCAGACGGCCTTGAGCTCAAAGTCCGGCAGCGCCTTGATGGCCGGCACGTGGGCGTTCGCGCCCCAGCCGCTGCCGCCCTGGGTCACGGTTGCCCCAACGATGCCAACGCGGATCTTGTCAGCCATGGTCTCTCCCAGCCGCCAGCATGCAGCGACGGCACCTGGAGCAGTCTAGTTGCCCCGATCAGCGCACCGCAACGGACCAGCGCGGGCAGCTCAAGCGGCGCGAGTGCCTAGGTGGACCCCACGTGTGGTCGAGCGAAGTCCGGAATGCGGAACCGCCTGCGATACGCGCCCGGCGCCATGCCCGTGACGCGCTTGAACAATCGCCGAAAGAACGCCGGATCCTCGTAGCCAACCTGCCAGCTAATCTCGTCAACGGTGGTCTCCGTCCGCTCCAACCGGCGCTTTGCGTCCTCTACTCGCAGGTGCTGGACGTACGCAAGGGGCGGTAGCCCGGTAGCGCTGGTGAATCGGCGCTTGAACGTGCGCTCCGCCATGTGCACGTGCTCGGTCACAGCCTCCACGGGAGCCGCCACCGCGAAGTGCCCGTCCAACCACTGCTGGGCACTGAGGATCTCGGCATCGCCGTGATCGCGCCTCCCTTCGAAGACCATGTAGGGGGTCAGACTATCCTGGTGCCACTGCAGCGCGAATGCCCGCGCGATCTGCTGGGCGGCGGCGGCACCCACGAACCGAGCGATGAGATAGAGCACCAGGTCATGCCACGACATGGACGCGCCGGAGCTCACCAGCTCCTCGTGCACTCCTGAGACCACCAGCACGCGCTCCGGTTGAATCCGCACGGCCGGATACGTCTGGGCAAACGTCCGGGCGTAGCCAAAATGGACCGTTGCTTCCCTCCCGTCGAACAGCCCAGTCTCGGCGAGCAGGAAGATGCCCGAACAGCCAGAACACAGCACCGCGCCGCGCTCGTACATGGCACGGATCCAGGCCACGAGGCCAGGATATCGCCCAGTCTCCCAGCCGCGTGGCCCTAGCAGCACCGACGGCACGATCACGATGTCCGTGGCTTCAATCTCCGCAACCGCCCGCTGGACGGAGACTGGGACGCCGCTGGCAAGCATCAGCGGGCCAGCGGACTCGCCCACGATCTCGGTGCGAAACGGCGCGGGAGTGCTGGCAGTCCTGCCCTCCACGAAGCCATAGCGGAACGCGTTCATCACGTCGAATATGCCGCTCAACGTCGACACAACGGCATCAGGCAGCGCGACGATGCTGACGTGTAGCGGAACGCTGCCGCTCTGCTCAATCGGCGCCGCCACGTCAGACGCTCCTCCCCGTTCGCAGCCGCGCCCATCGCTGGCTCTGACGGGTCGCCACGCCAGCGTACTGCGCATCGCGCGCAGCTCGCCAGCAATTCCCGCCGCGGCGGCATCCCAGCGTGGCACAAACGGACCGATTGTGGGCTACACCGGCTCTAGTCCCGCATCTGACCCCGTCGGAGAATGGCAGTGACCCTCGACCACGCCGTAGACGGCGGAGGGCTCGGGGAGAACGTGGAGGTGTGCATCATGGGCGCATCACTGGTTGACGGGGCAAAGCTGGAATCGCTGCTCACGCGGGCCGTGGGTGACCTGTCCGCCGGGTACGGCGGCGTGATGGTGAGCCTGGGCTCAAAGCTGGGCCTGTACAAAGCGATGGCTGGAGCCGGGCCAATCACCTCTCAGGAGGTCGCGGCACGCAGCGGGTGCTCCGAGCGCTACGTCCGAGAGTGGTTGAGCGCCCAGGTCGCGGGCGGCTACGTTGACTATCACCCGGTGAGCGGCAGCTACGAGCTCTCGCCGGAACAGGCAATGGTCCTGGCCGATGAAGCGAGTCCGGTCTTCCTACCCAACGCGTGGCAGGTGCCGGCGTCCATGTGGTTCGACGAGGCCAAGGCCATTGACGCCTTCCGCACCGGCAAGGGGGTGGCCTGGGGCGACCACGACAGCCGCCTGCACGAAGGGGTGGCGGCCTTCTACCGCAACGCCTACCGTGGCAGCCTGGTATCCGAGTGGCTGCCGTCGCTTGACGGCGTGGTGGCGCGGCTAGACGCCGGCATTGATGTGGCCGACGTGGGCTGCGGACACGGCCACTCCAGCGTCCTCATGGCGGAAGCCTTCCCTAAATCGCGCTTCCACGGCTTTGACACGCATGGCCCCTCTATCCAGCGAGCCCGCCAGGTGGCAGACGCGGCCGGTGTGGGCGGCCGGGTGAGTTTCGAGACATCGGGAGCAACGGACTACCCTGACCGGGGCTACGGGCTCATCTGCTTCTTTGATTGCCTGCACGACATGGGTGACCCGGTGGCAGTCGCCCGTCACGCCGCCACGGTGCTCGGCCCCGGCGGCACCGTGCTGCTGGTGGAGCCGTTCGCCAACGATCGGCTGGAAGACAACGTCAACCCGGTGGCGCGCATGTACTACGCCGCGTCAACAGTCCTCTGCGCGGCTCACTCCACCGCGGACGGCGGGCGTCTGGTGCTCGGCGCGCAGGCGGGAGAGGCTCGGCTGGCAGAGGTATTTCGGAAAGCAGGGTTTGCGCATTTCCGCCGAGCGGCCGCCACTCCCTTCAACTTGATCCTGGAGGCACGAATCCGCTAGATCATGAGCAGAACGCCGGCCAGGCGGTGGACTCCAGGCGGTCCAGCGGCGCGTCCCGCGCCGGCGAGCGGCAGCGATCAGGCAGCCACGGGGACGGTCAGATCTGACCGTCCCCGTGAAGCCTGTTCTGCTCCCAGCAATCCCATCAGCCTCGGACCAATCCCACACTGGACTGAGCGCATCCGTCCGCTTGACCCCGACGACGTACCGTCCGTGGTGCGTCTGTCGCTCGCGGCATGGGAACCGGTCTTTCGGTCATTCCGCCAGGTGCTCGGCCAGGAGATCTACGATCGGCTCTTTCCTCACTGGGCATCCAGCCAGGCCGCGGACGTAGAGAGCGCCTGCACGAACGAGAAGTACGCCGTGTGGGTTGCTGACGTTGACGGTGTCGTCGCCGGTTTCGTCGCCTTGGAGACCGATGAGCAAACGAAGATCGGCGTGGTGCACATGCCGGCGGTTGACCCGGCCCATCAGAACCAGGGGCTGGGGACTCGCCTCAACCTGTTCGCACTCGACCGCCTCCAGGACGCCGGCAGGGAGCTAGCGCAGGTAGGTACCGGCGGTGATCCCGGTCACGCCGCGGCACGCCGCACGTACGAGAAGGCCGGCTACACGGCACTCCCAGCCATCTAGTACTACAAGGCGCTCCGCCCCAGGCACGACGTGAACGCGTAAAAAGCCCCGCAAGCCAAAAACCGTCGCTGGTGAGGGCGCAGGGATTCGAACCCTGAACCTTGGGCTTAAAAGGCCCCTGCTCTGCCGTTGAGCTACGCCCCCTACCGCGCCAATTCTAGCAGCCGCATGATCGCCGCCCTCCAGAGGGCCGGAATGGAACGCGCCGGGCACGCATTGCGTCTTTTTCTCTAGGTGGCTCAATCGGGGGCATGCTACGATCCGTCCTGGTGACGATCAGGCCACGGCCCTTCGCCCGGGCTCAGCGCCCGCTCAGAAGCCAACAAGAAACTGAGTAGCTGGCATACACATGATCGCGCGATACCTTCTCTTATTGGTCCTCGCGACCAGTCTCCTCGCGGGCTGCCGCGCACCCGGGCCGGGGTCCGTTTCCGGCCAGATCAAGGCCATTGGCGCCGACGGCGCCGTAAAGACGCTGGCCGGCGCCCAGATCATCCTGCGCGGGCAGCGCGACACGTTCACCGCGGTATCCAACGACCCCGGCGAATCAGCCACCGGCACCGCTGCCTACAACTACAAGCTAGATAAGGTGCCGGCCGGGCGCTACACCATGGCCGTCACACCGCCCGCGGATGCCGGGCTCCAGCCAGAGTCTGACATCACCCTGGAGGTGAAGGCGGATGAGCTGTACCCGCAGAGCGTGCTGCTGCTGCCCACTGGCATCGCCAAGCCGCGACCGCTAGCTCCTTCCGAGCTGAATGCCGGCGAGACCGGCTACGTGAATTCACAGGGTCAGCGCGTGGTCTACCAGGGCGGCGGGATCGACGCCACCGACATCATGCTGATGTACCTGCTGTGGCACAACCCGCCAATGTACGGCTACGGCGCGCCGCCGGTCATCATCACGGGTGGCTACGGATCCAGCACGCCGACCTACCGAGTGGATCCGCCGCCCACGACCAGCTCAACGGGCGGACAGACCATCACCCAGCGCGCGCCGTCCGTGCCGGGGCAGGGCTCCACAAGACCCAGCTCCGCGCCGTCCACCGGCAGCGCACCCACCTACCGATCCCCGAGCAACACGGGCTCCGGCAGCACCAGTGGCTCCACCAGTGGCTCGTCTAGCTCATCGAGCAGCTCGTCTTCTGGCGGCTCCACGACGACCACGACGCGCCCATCAACCGGCACATCTTCTGGCTCCCAGGGCGTCACGAGACCGTCTGGATCGACCTCGTCATCGCCCTCCCGGAGCTCCAGCGGCTCCAGCAGCGGGGGGCGGAAGTAGCTGCACCCGTCCGGCGGCAGTAGACTTCGACTCGGCCGCGTCATCGCATCTGGCGTCTCCCGAACTCAGGCTCACTCACCCTACCTACTTACTTACCTACTCTATCTAGAGGTGCATCCATGTCCGCTGGAGGTCTCGTCTTGCTGATCGTGATCGTGGGCATCATCGGGATTGCTGGGTACCTCACCATGAGCCAGTCCGACATGGCCAGCCGGTTCCGTCGCTTGATTCGGATGAACCTGGACAAGGACGCGGACGAGCAGACCGGCCTCCCGCCACGCCGCAACGCGATGTGGGGGGCCGACCCGGACCGCACCAATGAGGCAGCCGAGATCGAGAAGTACACGGGGGTCATTCGAAAGGGTGAGGCGTTCACCATCGTGTCAAACGACGCGTCCTACTGGGGCGCTAGCGGGTTCGACGTGGAGGGCCTGGTCATCGGCGTGGCGGAGTGCGAGACGGCGGACGCGGGCGGCAACTTCCAGTTTCGCTACTGCATGATCGAAGCGACCCCCGGGACTCCGAACACGCTGATCATCGAGGGGGACGCGCCGGCCACGTCCGTGGCGTACCTCGGGAAGGCGTATGCGCCAGATGAGGAGATCGGCGGGGTGCGGGCGGGCCAGGTGATCAACCAGCTCGTGGAGGAGCGGCGGGTGTACCGAGACTCCGGCGCCAACGAGCGACCGGTGGACCTGCCGCCCTATGAGAACGCCACCATCATCGCGGCGCGCTACGACGGCAGCCTCTCCCTGCTGGAATACGAGCCGGGCAAGGGCTACCTGCCGGTGAGCGCCGCCAATCCCCAGGGCGCGCGCTACGCGGACATGACCGTGCGGCTGGACGACAGCGGCTGGCTGGTGCGGCTGGTTGAGGTAGGAGCCTACTCGTTCCTTCTGGAGCTGGAGCCGATCAAGCTGTCTGAGCTGACGGTCCACCACGTGGCGTAAGCGCTCTGCCGCCTCCGGGCCAGCGCTATGCGTCACGCCATCCAGACCACGCTGGTGTCGCTTGGCCCAGCGGTGTACTTCTGCTGGCTGATCTACCAGCAGGTGCGGGCTGACTGGCCAGTGCTCGTCGAGCCGGGCCTGGATCTTGAGACCGCGCTTTCCCTGGCGGCCGTGCTGTACTTGCTGGTGCTGCTGGCCAGCTACTGGCGCAAGCCGCCGGTGCTGGCCGGCCGGGCGGACTGGCGGGCGGTGCTGGTGACAGCAGTAGCGATCGACGCGCTGGGCCTCAGCGCGGGCCAGCCGGTGACGCATGAGACGCTGGTGCCGGTGGCGCTGGCTCTGACCCTGGCAGGGACGTTGCTGGCACTCTGGGCGGCGGTGACACTTGGACAATCATTCAGCCTGTTGCCACAGGCACGGACGCTGGTGGTGGCTGGTCCGTACCGGTTCGTCCGTCATCCGATGTACCTGGGAGGCTTGCTAATCACCCTGGCCGAGCTGGTGGCGAGGATGTCCCCAGCGGTCGTGGGTCTCAACGTGGTCTTTGTGGGCGCCCAGCTCATCCGCATGCGCTACGAGGAGGAGGTCTTGACTGCCGCGTTCGCCGACTACGCCGCGTACCGCGCGCGGACTCCGGCGCTCTTTCCGGGCATTGCGTGAGCGTTACGCACCTGTCATCCTGAATCAACCGCGGACTTCGTCAAACCGACTCATGGAGCGGGGAGGTACTGGTGGACCTGCTGGGCGACGTGCTCTTTACGACCGAGATGGTGCTGATCGGCGCCGTGATCGCGCTGATCCTCTCCGTGGCCACCTCCATCTTGTTCCTGCAGCAGGGCTGGGGCCAGATCCGCAAGGCGGTGGTGGAGGATGACAACGCTGCCTACGGCATCCTGACGGGCGCGGTGTTCGTAGCCGTCTGCGCGCTGGTGGGTGTGGCGAACCGTCAGAGCATTACTCCCGTGTGGGATCCCACGCTGGCGGAGCGCCTCAGCTTCACCATTGGCTGGGTCCTCTACGGCCAGGTCCTGTCGTTCATCCTGTGCTACTTCTTCAACTGGCTGCTGTTCGGCCTGACGCCCGCGGCGGTCCGACGGGAGCTGCAGGAGGACCACAACCCCAGCGTGGCAGCGGTGTGCGGCCTCATCTACGTGGGCGTTTCCATGCTGGTGGTCTTCCGCATCCTCTGAAACCGGACACGTGCGGAACGAAGAAACACCCCCGGGCCAGGCCCGGGGGTGTTTGCTGTCTGGTGCTAGGCGCGCTCAGCCGGGGCGCGCTCCGCACGAGCAGCCGCCGCCGCATCCGCCGGCCGGCGCGGCGTTGGGGTTGTTGATGGTGAAGCCCTTGCCCATCAGGCCATCCACGTAGTCGATCTCCGCGCCTTCGACGTACGGTGCGCTCTGCGAGTCAACCACGATCTTGACACCCGCTACTTCCTGCAGGGTGTCCTCAGGCCGCGTGGCGTCATCCAGCGCCATGCCGTAGGCGGGGCCGGAGCAGCTCATTCCACGCACAAAGACACGGAGCATATGGTCCGACTTGTCCTGCTCGGTGAGCAGCTCCAGGACCTTGGACGAGGCGTTTTCGGTGATGGTGATCATGCTGGCCCTCTTTCAGTCCCCCGTGTGGACGCCCTGAACGGGTCTGTCCCAAAGCTAGTCTAAAGCAACGGCAATCCCCCGGCCAATAACCCAGCCGTCACGAGGCCAGCACTGTGCACGCTGCCCAAATGTGGTGCTCGCAACGCTGTCAAACGGCGCGCTCTCAGGCCCGGAACCCGATGCTATACTGCGCCAATCGGTCGATCCGCGGCGGTCACCCAGGGATGACGGGCGCGGACGCGGCCCGGTCAACAGCCAGTGTGGGCTGCGAGAGGCCCACCTCGTGCGAGGAGGTCGCTACCATGCGCGTCGTCGATGGGGAACATCTCGAACGACTCCTCTGGGAGTACCGACGTGGCAGGCTGAGCCGCCGCGGATTCGTGCAGGCGCTGGGCACCACCAGCATCGTGCTGGCCGGCTCCAGCCTGGCCGCCTGCGGCCCCACCCCGCCGCCAGCCGCCCCAGCCGAGAAGGCAAAGCCGGCTGAGGCCGCGAAGCCCGCCGCGGCGGCCACCAGTGCCCCGGCGGCAGCAGCGGCACCCCCCGCCGCCCCGGCCGCGGCGGCGAAGCCAGCCGCCGCGACCGCGGCCAGTGGTAAGGACAGCATCGTGCTGGTGTTCGGCTCAGACGTGACCAGCATGGACCCGCACAACCACTTGCTGCGCGAGGGCATCAAGCTTTTCTATCACCTGTTCGACAACCTGGGCGTGCGCAGCTACGACACCAACAAGATCGGTCCGTGGTTGGCCAAGAGCTGGAAGGCCACGAGCGAGCTCACCTGGGAGATGGAGCTGCGCGACGACGTGGTCTTCCACAACGGTGACAAGTTCACGGCGGAGACGGTCAAGGCCAATCTGGACCGCGTGCTCAATCCGGAGAACAAGATCCCACAGCGCGGCAACTGGGAGGCCATCGACAAGGTCGAGGTAGCCGGTCCCAACAAGGTCATCTGGTACACCAAGAAGCCATACCCGGTCTTCGTAGAACGGCTTCAGAACCTCCAGTTTGTCTCTGAGAAGGTGCTCAAAGAGAAGGGCCCGCAGTTCCTGGCGGAGAACGCGATCGGCACGGGGCCGTACAAGTTCATCAAGTGGGAGCGCGGCGTAGAGATCCAGATGGAGCGCAACGACCAGTACTGGGGGCCCAAAGCTGCCTTCAAGAACGCGTTCGTGCGCATCATCAAGGACCCGGCGACGGCCGTGGCAGAGCTGCTCGCGGGACGCGTGGACATCGTGCCGGCCTTTCCCATCGACCAGGTCAAAACCCTGGAGAGCTCCGGCGCGGGCTACGTGACCAAGGCGGACATCCTCCGCACGGTGTTCATCGGTCTAGACGCCATGGGGCGCACCGGGCCCAACCCGTTCACCGAGAAGGAAGTCCGCGTGGCGGCAAACCACGCCATCGACAAAGACGGCTACATCAAGAAGCTCCAGGCTGGCGGCCTCCTCGCGCCCGGAAACGTCAGCAAGCTAGCGTTTGGCTTCGACTCGAGCGTTGAGCCGTACAAGTACGACCCCAAGCTCGCCGAGGACATGCTGGAGAAGGCCGGCTGGAAGAAGGGCGCGGACGGCGTGCGCGAGAAGGGTGGCCAGAAGCTGGACATCCGCTTCCTGACCGGTACCAGCACCGTGCCAAACGTGAAGCAGGTGTACGAGGCGATGGCCCAGGATCTCCAGACCGTGGGCTTCAAGGTGAACATCCAGTTCATCCCTGACAGCACCACCCGCGTGAACCAGGTGAGCGACGGCAAGGGCGGGCCGATGTTTAGCTGGGACTGGGGCTACTACTCCGTGTTTGACGCGGATGGGATCCTCTGGGACATCCACCACTCCAGCGCGCCGCTGTCCTATTGGCACAGCAAGGAGCTGGACAGCTTGCTGGAGCAGGGCCGCCAGACGCTGGACGAGGCCAAGCGAAAAGAGGTGTACTCCAAGGCGCAGAAGATGCTGCGGGATGAGGCGGTGGTGCTGTTCTGCTGGTCCGCCACGTCCGTGTGGGGCGTGAACAGCAAGATCGACTGGCAGGGACGGGCGGACGAAATCGACCGTCTGTTCGAGGCGAAGCCCAAGGGCTAGGCGCTCGCCCGCGCCAACGCCCGTCTGGGCGTTGGCGCGGGCGAACCGTCCGACATGACGCAGTACATCCTGGGCCGCGTTGTCCAGCTCTTCATCGTGATGGTGGGCATCTCCGCCATCACCTTCTCCATCACCTACATCCTGGGCGACCCCATCGCGGTGCTCCTGCCGCTTGACGCTCCCCCGGAGACCAAGGCGCTCTATCGCCAGCAGCTTGGACTTGATCAGCCGCTGCTGGTGCAGTACGTGCGGTTCGCGAGCGGCGCGGTGCGCGGCGACTTCGGCGAGTCGTTCCTCATGAAGAAGTCCGCCCTCCAGCTCGTAATGGAGCGGTTCCCGGCCACCATCCAGCTTGCGCTGGCTGGCCTGGGGTTCGCTTTGTTGATAGCGGTGCCGCTGGGCACGCTGGCGGCCTACAAGCGGGGCAGCGCCATCGACAGCCTGTGCACCACGCTGGCGGTAGCGGGCCAGGCCATCCCCATCTACTGGCTGGGCCTGATGCTCATGATCGTCTTCGCGGTCCAGCTACGGCTGCTCCCGGCCTCTGGCTACGGCAAGCCGGAGAACTTCGTCCTCCCCACGGTGGCGCTGGGCTCGTTCCTGGCACCCATCAGCATGCGGCTGGTCCGCTCCAGCATGATCGACGTGCTCTCCCAAGACTACATCCGCACGGCACGCGCCAAGGGCGTGAGCGGCGCGGGGGTGCTATTGAAGCACGCGTTCAAGAACGCGGCGCTGCCGGTGGTGGCAGTGCTGGGGCTCCAGTTTGGCCAGCTTCTGGGCGGCGCCGTGGTGACGGAGACCGTATTTAGCTGGCCGGGCGTAGCCAGCTTCACGGTGGAGTCCATCGGCAACGGAGACTACCCGGTGGTCCAATCTTCCGTGGTCATGCTGGCGGCGCTGATCTGCATCGTGAATCTCTCAGTAGACGTAGTGATTGCCGCGCTTGATCCGCGGATCCGCGTGTAGTCGAGGCGGACTGAAGGCGTGAGCGTTCAAGCATCGGCCAGCGCCCCCGTGGTCCCACAGCCGGCCTCCGACGAGCCCGAAGCGCTGCGCGCCTCAGAGGTGCGCGGACGGCGGCTGCGGCAGCTCTGGCGGCTCCGCGGTGCGCTGATCGGCACCATCATCATGCTGGTGATCGGGTTGATCGCGCTGGCGGCGCCGCTGATCGCGCCGGCCAACCCGTACACCGGGCGAACGATTGACCGCCTCGCCGTTCCCGTGTGGATGGAGGAGGGGACGCGCCAGTTTCTCCTGGGCTCTGACCAGCTAGGGCGGGACATGCTGAGCCGGATGATCTTTGGCGCCCGAGTCTCGCTCACGGTAGCGCTTCTGGCCGTGGTGGGCTCATCCACGCTCGGCGTCACCCTGGGGCTGCTGGCCGGGTACTACCGCAAGTGGGTGGACTGGCTGATCTCCACGGCGGTGAACGTCATGCTGTCATTCCCGTTCGTGCTTCTGGCGCTGGCGATCATCGCGGTCATCGGCCCGGGCAAGTGGGTGCTGCCGGGGATGCCCTGGATCGACGGCGCGCTGATCGGGACACTGGCCGTAACCGGCTGGCCGGTGTACACGCGGGTGATCCGCGCCCAGGCGCTGAGCCTAAGGGAGCGCGAGTTCGTGACGGCGTGCAACGCGCTGGGGGCCGGCGACCTACGGATCATCACGCGGCACATCCTGCCCAACGTCATGAACCTCCTGGTCGTCATCGCGAGCCTGCAGGTGGCGCAGATGATCATTCTGGAGTCGTTCCTCAGCTTCCTTGGGCTGGGCGTGCAGCCGCCGATCCCAAGCTGGGGCAGCATGCTGGCGGATGGGAAGATCTATATGTTCGACCGGTGGTGGATGGCCACCATCCCCGGCAGCGCGATCTTCGTCACCACGCTGGCGATCAACCTGGTGGGAGACGGCCTGCGGGACCTGCTGGACCCGTACTCGCGCACGAATATCTAGAGATCCCGGCTGAGCAACAGCGTGCGGATGATCCGCGCGTTTGAGTGGCATCGGCGCAGGGCGGTCCAGAACATCATCAAGCACAGAGTCGACTTTCACGACGCATGGCGAGTCCTACTTGATCCGCGCGCTGTGACGATCACGTCGCCACGGGGCAACCGGGAGGTGCGATTTGTCACGATTGGCTATTCCGCCCACCAGGGGTTGCTCACGGTCGTGCATATTGAAAGGGGTGACCGGATTCGGCTGATCAGCGCGCGACCCGCGAGCCGGAAGGAGCGCCAGGACTATGAACACGCGAGCTAACAGCATTGTCGACGACGATGACGAGATGCTCGACGAGTACGATTTCTCCGGCGGGGTTCGTGGCAAATACGCGGACCGGCTCTCGCCGAATCTGCGAATCATCATCCTGGACGACAATGACCAGCCGATCGAGACGATGCCGATCCGGCCCGCCGACGGGGCACCGGCTGTCGCGGACGCTCAGCCGGCTGCTCGACACCGCCAGAACCCAGCCCACACTGTCACGGAAGCTGCTCTAGCCAGCATCTCCGCGCGCCCCAACTTAATGCGGATCCACGGTATCGGTCAACAGTATGCCGGCCTGCTTCGCAGTGCCGGAGTCGAGTCGATCTCGACACTCGCGCGGCAGGACGCGGCGGTGCTGGCCAGTCGCATCACGGCGAAGCGCCGTGCCAGGCACGTGTCGCGACCACCTTCGCTCGCCCAGATCAAGGATTGGATCCAGCAGGCGCCAGAGATCGCGCGCCAGTGAGCCCAGTACAACGCAGCATGCCTGCGACCCACTCCTGACCTGAGTCCTCACGCCGTGGCAGGTTCCCCTACGCCCGAGCACCGACGCCTGTTCGGCGGCGATCCGGCTGGGTACGAGCGGGGCAGGCCCGACTATCCGTCTCGCGTCTACGAGATCCTGACCGCCCGGTGCGGACTGCGGCCCGGCACGGCCACCCTGGAGATCGGTCCTGGAACCGGCCTGGCCACGCGACGACTACTCGAGCTGGGCGCCAGTCCGCTGGTCGCCGTCGAGCCGGACGAACGGCTTGCGGACTATCTTGTCAACCGGCTGCGGGCAGATGGCCACGCGATCGATCTGCGCCACGCGTCGTTCGAGGAAGCAGTGCTGGAGTCCGCCTCTTTCGATCTCGTGGTCTCGGCCACGGCGTTCCACTGGCTGGATCAGCCGGTCGCGCTGGCCAAGGTTGCCACGGTGCTGAGACGCGGCGGCTGGCTGGTGAACTGGTGGAACGTCTTCGGCGATTCGTTCGGCGTGGACGAGTTCCACGAGGTGACGCAGCACATCATGGTCCCGCTGGGGCGTCCGGCCGCGAATCCGGACGGCGCGCTACCCTTCCCGCTGGACGCGGATGCGCGCCTCGCTGACTTGCGCGCGGTGGGAGCGTTCGACGAGATCGATCACGAGATCCTTCCGTGGCCTGCGCGGTTCGATCCCAGCCAGATCCGCGCGCTGTACAGCACCTTTCCAAACGTCAGCAGCCTGCCGGAGCCGCGGCGGTCGGAAGTGCTGGACGCGTTGGCGGATGTCGCTGAGCGCGAGTTCGGCGGGATGGTGGAGCGGACGTTCTACACGTCGATCTACCTTGCGCGGCGTGCCTCACGATGACTGGCGCGGCGAGCATCGACCTGGCGCGGCAGATCGTGCGATCATAGAGACGATGTCGGCAGAACCCGGGGCTCCGACCACGTACTCGCGGATTCAGTACGACCCGACGAAGCTCGCCGAGATCTGTCAACGCTGGCGAATCCGGGAGCTAGCGCTCTTTGGATCGGTGCTCCGAGACGACTTCCACGCTGAGAGCGACGTTGACGTCTTGGTCACGTTCGATGACTCAGCCGAGTGGACGTTGCTTGATATCGTGCGAATCGGCCGCGATCTTGAAGGGCTCTTCGGCCGGCCTGTTGACGTGGTCAGTCGACGTGGCATCGAGAGTCGGGGCAACCCCCTTCGGCGGCAGGCGATCCTGGAATCCCATCAGGTGGTGTATGCAGCGTGACACCGCATACCTTCAAGACCTGTTGGAATCCGCACGCCTGGCAATCATTTACCTGGATGGCGTGCCTCGCGACGCTTTCCTTGAGGACATCCGCCTGCAAGATGCCGTGATTCGCCGTCTGGAGATCGTGGGGGAGGCGGCCAGACGCCTGTCTGAAGAGACCCGAGCCACGACCCCAGAGGTGCCATGGGCGGACTTCATCGGAATGCGAAACGTGCTCGCCCATCAGTACGACGATGTCGACATGGGCATCGTCTGGAGCACGGTGAAGCAGGATCTCCCTGATCTACTGCTCGCGATCAAGAGAGCGGCGGGTCGGGAGGAACCTCCCCACCCATAGACGGACCCACCGCGCCCGCGCTCTACACTCCGATGGTTGGGCGAGCGCCGTCACCGCATTTGGGCTCAAGCGGTCGACGAGCCGCCCGTGCCCGGACGCGGGAGCCAGGGAGGCGTCTCGGCAGATTCCGCTGAAGCCTGTCCCGGCGCGGTGGGCGAGGCACGCCGCGGGGCGGTGTTTGCGGCGGCGGCCAGACCGCCAATGGAGCCCAGGTTCATAGAGTCCAGCGCGGAGGCGGGCACCACGATGACAGAGGACAAGCCGCTACGCATGGTCTCGTACAGCATGTTCATCCCGCGCAGGTGGAGCGCGGTGGGCTCGTCCGCATAGATCTGGCCGGCCTCGGCGAACATCTTGGCCACGCGGACCTCGCTCTCACCGAGGATCATCCGGGCCTGGCGCTCGCGCTCTGCCTGAGCCATGCGAGACAGGGCGTCCTGCAGATTATCCGGCACCTTGATGTCCCGCATCTGCACGGACTCCACCTTGATGCCCCAGGGCTCCGTCTGCTCATCGAGCAGGGCGGTCAACTGCAGATCGAGCTCGCGCCGCTGTGAAAGCAACGTGGCCAGGTCATTACGACCGATGATGTCGCGCAACGCTCCCTGGGCGGCGCCGAGCACCGCCTGAGTGTAGTTCGAGACGCGGATGGCGGCGCGGCCGGCATCAACGATTCGCCAGAACACCATGGTGTCCACGGTCACCGAGGCGCCGTCTCGGGTGAGCGTTTGCTCCGCCACGAAGCTGCTGGTGATGGTGCGCATGTCCATGGTGAATGGCGTGGTCTCCACGAACGGGAACAGGAAGAAGACACCGGGGCCGCGCACGCCGACGAAGCGGCCAAGGCGAAGCACCACCTTGCGCTCCCACTCGCTGCAGATGCGCAAGGAGGCGAAGATCAAGATGACCGCCGCGATCCCCACCATCACGAACAAGGCGCTGGCCGCGCCAATCAGATTACCCACGGCTCACTCCTTGCGGAAACCCGCCGGACTCTTGCGACTGTGCCTACGTGTAGATGACGCCAGACCGCGTAGCCGCGTTCCCGGCTGCGCCAATGCTACCGCGCGCTGTGGTGGCTGGGTGCAAGTGCCGGGTGCAGTGTGCCGATCACGTGATGGGCCTGAGCAACAGGCCGTGGTCGGAGGGCCCAATGGCCTCGCCGTCCCGCGCCACCACCACGCCACGCACCAGCGTGGCCTCCACCCAGCCCTTGAACGATCGACCGATGAACGGGCTCAATGGGTGGCGAGTGCGCAGGGAGTCCGGACGGAGTGTCCACTCGCGGTCGAGATCGACTATGGTCAGGTCCGCGTCAGCCCCGATGTTGAGACTGCCTTTGCGCGGATACAGCCCGAACCGCCTGGACGGCGCGGTGCTGAGCAGGCGCGCCGCTGACGGCAGCGGCAGGCCGCGTCGATGCACACCCTCCGTGAGGACAGCGGCGAGCAGCGTCTGAATGCCGGAGATGCCGCCCCAGGCGAGCCAGGCGTCGCCGCCCCCCTTCTCCTTCTCTTCCGGTGAGGCCGGCGAATGGTCAGACGCGATGAAACTGACGGCGCCATCCATGACGCACTGCCAGAGGGCCTCGATCTCGGCCGCCTCTCGGAGCGGAGGCGCGCACTTGGCCGCGCTCCCGGCTCGCTCGAGATCGTCCACGGTCAATGACAGGTAGTGCGGACAGGTCTCGGCCGTGACATCCAGGCCGGCCCGTCGGGCGGTGGCGACCTCGCGCAGCGCGGCGCTGGTGCTCAGGTGGACGAAGTGAAGTCTGGCAGAAGGCACTTGCGACGCCAGGAGCAGGCCACGCCGCACGGCCTCCAGCTCCACCAGTGGCGGGCGCGACTCCGCCCAGGCGCGCCAGTCTCGCCGACCGCGCGCTCGCAGGTCGGCGCCGGCGTGGTCGCAGAGCTCGGTGTTCTCGGCATGGAGCGCCAGGATGGCGCCACGGCTGGTAAGCTCGCGGAGCCCGGCCAGCAGCACGCCGTCGGTGGCGCGAGCATATTCGTCGATCCCGCTGTCACACATGAACGCCTTGCAGCCGACGACTCCGCCGTCCACCAGCGCGCCCAGTGACGCGACGTTGTCCGTGACGAGTCCACCCCACAGCGCGTAGTCCACGCGCGCCTGGCCCTGGGCCACACGCTGCTTGAGGTCCAGCGCGGCGCGGTCGATGACTGGCGGACTGGAGTTGAGCGGCATATCCATGACGGTGGTGGTCCCGCCAACCGCCGCGGCGGCCGTTCCGCTGGCGAAGCCCTCCCAGTGGGTCCGGCCGGGGTCGTTCAGGTGAACGTGTGCGTCTACGACGCCCGGGAACACGTGGCGGCCGCGCGCGTCGAGCTGCTCCGTGGCGGCGGGTGGGTGCAGCGGATCCGTGAGCGAGACGATGCGGCCGTCGCGCACGCCGATATCGGCCAACACCAGACCAGCCTCAGTGACCAGGGTGCCGCCGTGTACCAGGAGGTCGAGTGCCATGTCAGGACGGCATCAGCGGGCGATGGCCGGATCCGCGGCGAATCGCTCCGCCGCGGCTGCCTCCGCACTGGCCACGGCCTGACCCAGCGGGACCTGGAACCCGTGCCTGGGCAGCACCTGCTCGAGCGCCACAAGAAGGCGGCGCACATTGTCCAGCCGCGCGTTGTACCCCAGGGTGCCAATGCGCCAGATCTTGCCCTGGAGCGGACCGAAGGCGGCGCCGATCTCGATACCCCAGTCGTGGAGCAGCTCGCCCCGTACCGCGGCCTCATCCGCGATCTCCTCGGGTACGCAGACGGGGTTGAGAAACGGGAGGCCATGGGCACGGTCGCCAAACGGCTTCAGGCCCAGCGCCTCCAGGCCGGCCCCCATGGCCCGGCCAACACGCGTGTGGCGCTCAACGCGCTGGTCCAGCCCCTCTTCCACCACGATTCGCAGGGCCTCGTGCAAAGCGTAGACCATGCTGGTGGGCGCGGTGTGGTGGTTGTGTCGCTCCGGGCCCCAGTACCGCTCGAGCTGCACCAGATCCAGGTAGTTGGTCTCCGGCGCCATCCGCCGGCTCTGCACTGCGCGCTCAACGCGCTCGTTGTACGTGATGGGGGCAATCCCAGAGGGTCCCCCAAGGCACTTCTGGAGCCCGGCGATGCAAGCGTCCCAGCCGGATGCGTCAACAGCCACGCGGCTCCCACCCAACGTCACCACGGAATCCACGATGAGCAGGGTGTCGTGCTCCCTGCAGAGCCGCGCGATGTCATCGAGCGGCTGCAGGATGCCGGTGGATGTCTCGCCGTGGACCATGGCCACGGCTTTCACGCGGCCAGCGCGCAACGCCTGCTCGACAGCCTCCGCCGGGATGATCTGGCCCCATTCCGCCTCCACCTCCACCACCTCTGCTCGGTAGCGGCGGGCGATGTCACGGAAGAGCCAGCCAAACCGCCCACAGACACCCACGATAACGCGGTCACCCTCCTCCATGATGCTCCCGAGCACGGCCTCCAGCCCCGCCCGGGAAGTCCCTGAGACTGGGTAGGTCTGCTGATTGGCGGTCTGGAACACCTGCCGTGAGAGGTCCATGACCTCGTTCATCAACTGGGTGAAGCGAGGATCGAACTGCCCGAGCAGCGGTCGTGACATCGCGCGAAGCACGCGCGGCTCAGCGTTGCTGGGGCCGGGCCCGAGGAGCAGGCATGCGGGCGGGTCGAAGGCGGGTGGGATGCTCATGGTGGGAAATCGTAGGGCGCTGACTCACCTGGCGACAACGCGGACTCCAGCGACATCCGGGCGTGCTAGGATGTCAGCAGCCGCAGTCACTGGGAAACATGATGGCCATCACCGAACAACTAGCTGCCGCCGATTCGGGCGGAGGCGCGCGAATCACCTTCGAGGAGTTCCTCGCGCTGGATACGGAGACGGCCTGCGCCGAGTGGGTGGGGGGAGAAGTCATCGCCATGTCGCCGGTCGGCCTCAAGCATCAACTGATCGCAAGCTTCCTCCACACGCTCATCGTCAATTTTCTGGATCGGCGACCATTGGGAACAGCGGTGTTCGCCCCGTTCGTGATGCACCTGGCGGACCAGCAGCGCGGTCGCGAGCCAGACATTCTCTTTGTAGCCGCGGCACACACCGACCGATTTCGGGACAACTACCTCGATGGTCCGGCTGATCTCGCCGTGGAAATCGTGTCTCCGGAAAGCGGTGCGCGCGATCGCGGAGATAAGTTCGCCGAGTACGAGCAGGCCGGCGTGGCTGAGTACTGGATCATCGATCCGATACGGGTCGATGCGAGCTTCTACCAGCTTCAGGGAAACGGTACCTACCGGCGGATCGCCCCCAATGCGGACGGCTGGTACCACTCCCGCGTGCTGGACGGCTTTCGGCTCCGGCCGTCATGGCTGTGGGAGGATCCCCTGCCGTCCGTCTCAGCAGTGGGAGCGCAGATCGCGGGCTAGCGGGTGCGGGACTCGCCCTCGATGAGGTCCCCACTCTGGTCGATCAGCTTGGCCACCAGCGCGGTCCAGCCCGTCTGGTGGCTGGCGCCAATGCCGCGTCCGGTGTCGCCATCGAAATACTCGTAGAACAGCACGCCCTCCTGGCGATCCAGGAATCCGCCCCGGTCGTGGCCGTTGACCGGTCGCCGGCCATCCACGTCACGCAGGAAGAGGCGGATCAGCCGGACGGAGAGGTCCTTCGCCACGGCCCACAGCGGCAGATCCCGGCCTGAGCCCAGCGGGCACGGCACCTTCAAGTCGTTGCCGTAGAAGTGATTGAACTTCTGGAGCGACTCCATGAGCAAGAAGTTGACCGGGTACCAGACCGGCCCACGCCAGTTGGAGTTGCCGCCGAAAAGCCCGGTGCTGGACTCCGCTGGCTCGTAGCGGACGGTGAACTCCTGGCCATCCAGCTCCAGACGGAATGGCTCGGCAAGATGCGCGCGGGAGAGCGCCCTGATGCCATATGGAGAGAGGAACTCACGCTCGTCCAGCATGCGGCTCAGGATGCGCACCAGCCGATCGGTGGGGACTATGGACAACAGCACGCGTCCGGCCACGCCGTGATCCAGGGTGAGCACATTCCCCGCCAGGCTGGGCCGGTTCCTGATGAACCAGTCCCAGCGCTCCTTGAACCCCGGTAGAGCCGCGAGAAGCTCCGGCTCCAGAGTCTCCACGGCGAACAGGGGCGTCAGCCCGACCATTGTTCGGAGCTTCATGGGGACGGTTCTGCCATCTGGCCGCTTGAGCACGTCGTAGTAGAACCCGTCTTCTTCATCCCATAGCCCCGCGCCATCCGAGGAGAACTCGTTGATGGCGCGAGCGATGTACAGAAAATGCTCGAAGAACTTGGTGGCTACGTCTTCATACGTGTGGTTCTCGCGGGCAAGCTCCAGCGCGATCCGGAGCATGTTCAGACAGTACATGGCCATCCAGCTTGTGGCATCCGCCTGCTCGATGGTGCCGCCGCCGGGAAGCTGGGCGCTCCGATCGAAGACCCCGATGTTGTCCAGGCCCAGGAAGCCGCCCTCAAAGACGTTGTTGCCCTCGGCGTCCTTGCGGTTCACCCACCAGGTGAAGTTGAGAAGGAGCTTGTGGAAGACGCGCTCCAGAAAGGCGCGATCCGCGACGCCTGACCGCTTCTCATCGATCTTATAGACGCGCCAGGCAGCCCACGCATGGACGGGCGGGTTGACGTCACCAAAAGCCCACTCGTAGGCCGGCACCTGTCCGTTTGGGTGCATGTACCACTCGCGCACGATGATGACGAGCTGGTCCTTGGCAAAGTCAGGGTCCACCAGGGCGAGCGGGATGCAGTGGAACGCGAGGTCCCAGGAGGCGAACCATGGGTACTCCCACTTGTCCGGCATGGACAGAATGTCCGCCGCGTTGAGGTGCATCCAGGCGCTATTGCGTCCACGCTCGCGTCCCGCGGGGGGCGGCGGGTGGCCGGGGTCTCCGCGGAGCCAGCGGTCCACGGTGTAGTGGTAGAACTGCTTGCTCCAGAGCAGACCCGCAAAGGCCTGGCGCTGGATCTCGTTGACCTCTGGAATGGTGCTCTCACCCGCCAGGTCGGCATAGAACCGGTCTGCTTCCTCCTGCCGACGGTGGAGCACGTCGGCGACGTCGGCGAACGGCGCCCCGTGGCGAACGCTGGCGAGGCGCGCCCGGATCTCGGTCCGCTCGCCCGGCAACAGGTGCAGCGCATAGTGGGCCGCGACCCGAGTCCCGTGCCCGGAGCGCAGCCCGCTGGTATCACGGCCAACCACACCGTCGTTGATGGCGTCCTTGGGCGTAGGCGTGCCGTTGGGCACACCCCACAGTCGCTCGGTGTTCGACTCGTTCTCGCAGAAGAGCAGCTCCGGACTACCGTCGAACGCCGCCCAGTAGGTGCCGAGCCGCTCACGCTCGGCGCGAACGTGCGCATCGCCATCTCGCAGTATGGAGGGCTTGTGGGCACGTCGGTGGAATGACCAGGTGTTGCGGAACCACAGAGTAGGGAGGAGGTGGAGCTCGGCCGGCTCGGTGCCCCGGTTTGTCACCTCGATCCGCGCCACGATGTCCTCTGGGGCCGCTTTGGCGTAGGTGACGTCGATCTCGAAGTACCCGCGCTCCAGGACGCCAGTATCCGTGAGCTCGAATTCTGGCCTGGCACGGCCACGGCGGCGATTCTCCGCCACCAGACGGTCATACGGGAACGCGTGGGTGGGATACAGGTACCGCAGCTTCATGTAAGCGTGGCTGGGAGTGCAGTCCAGGTAGTAGTACAGCTCCTTGCAATCCTCGCCGTGGTTGCCCTCGTTGCCAGTCAGGCCGAACAGGCGCTCTTTGATGATCGGGTCCCGGCCGTTCCAGAATGCCAGCGCGAAGCAGAGGTATTGCTGGTCATCGCAGATACCGGCGATGCCGTCCTCGCTCCAGCGGTAGGCCCGGCTGCGAGCATGATCGTGCGGAAAGTACTCCCAGGCGGTGCCATCCGCGCTGTAGTCCTCGCGCACCGTGCCCCAGGCGCGCTCGCTGAGATACGGGCCCCACTTGCGCCAGGGCACCGTCCCCAGGCGAGCTTCGAGCAAGCGTTCGCGCTCACTCATCGACGGCACCGCACGTGGCGGGTGAGTGCACGTGCGCTCGACCTGCAGGCTACCACGCGGGTCCGTCGCGGGTGGGGGTGTATGTGAGCGACAGCGGAGTACCGCCGCGCATCAGCTTCAGTGTCCACCGGCCGCGCGCGGAGCTGGCCGACTACGTGGGGCTAATCTGGTTTGTCCGGGCAACGGCCGACTGCACACGGGAGAAGGTGCTCCCGAACGGTGTGGTGGAGCTGATTGTCAACCTGGGGCCGTACCTCAAGGAGGTGGACCCGGCCGACTTCTCGCGATTCCAAGTGTACAAGGAGGCCTGGATCGCGGGGCTGCAAGAGGATGTCTTGATCATCGAGGCGTTTGACTACGCGGACCTGGTGGGCATCCGGCTCACACCCTGCGGCATCACGCCGTTCTTGCGGGATTCACCGGCCCTGCTCACGAACACCGTCGTGGCGTGCTCAAACATCTTTGGCCGGATCCTGGAGCCGTTCCAGGATCACCACGGTTGACCGCGGACGAAATGTCGCGCGTGCGCATCGTTGAGGATCTCCTCCTGGAGCGGATGGACCGCGATTGGCGCGAGGATCCGGTGGTTGGCTTTACGCTGCGCGCATTGCCGGAGTCGGGCGGAACACGATTGCTCGACCTGAGTCGCGAGCTCGGGCTGATGGGGCTGGTGATCGGCGCTACGACGCGATTGGTTCACTGAATACTGGCGTCGCCCGCCGCTCTCAGCGTATATACACTCATTCTGCCCAAATCTGGAGGGGCCATGTCACGACCTGTCCACTTCGAGATCACCGCGGACGACACCGACCGTTGTCAACGCTTCTACAGCTCCGTCTTTGGCTGGAAGTTCAACAAATGGGCCGGGCCAATGGACTACTGGCTCATCGAGACAGGCCCAGAGTCACAGCCAGGCATCAACGGCGGGATGTCCGCCCGAAACCCGCAGTTCCCCAGCGTCACACACGTGCTGGGCGTGGCGTCTGTGGACGAGCTCACGGCGAAAATCACCGCGAGCGGAGGCAAGATCATCCATCCCAAGATGGCGGTGCCCGGCGTGGGCTGGCTGGTCTACTTCGCGGACACCGAGGGCAACATCAGCGGGATGATGCAGAACGACCCCAGCGCCAGGTAGGGCGCGGCCTGCTACAGTCCGATCCTGGCAAGGTACTCCCGGCTTCGGCACGCGCTTTCAAAGGGCGTGCCCATGCCGGGGAGTACGTCCTGCTCCACGACGATCCAGCCGCTATAGCTCAGATCGCGCAGCGCGTCCGTAACGCGCGAGAAGTCCACGCCGCCGCTGCCCAGCTCGCAGAAGACGCCCCCGCCCACGGACCGCGGGTAGGTCCACGCCTCCTGGCGCGATCGAACAGCGGTCTCGGGGCAGCAGTCCTTGAAATGCACGTGCACCAGACGGTCGGCGTGGCGACGCAGCACCTCTAGCACGGGGCCTTCATCGTTCTGTCCGGAGCCAAACGTGACGTGCCCGGTGTCCAGCACGAGCCCCAGGCAGCCGTCCGCTGTGCGCTCCAGCACCTGATCTATCTCCGCGACCGTCTCGACATAGCTGCCGCAGTGGGGGTGGATCCCGCTGGCAAGCCCGGTCTCCGCACGCACGCAACGCGCTATCTCGCCCATTCCGTGCGCAAAACTCGGCCACTGCTCAGAGGTCAGGCCGTCCTCCGGACGGATTCTTCCCGCGCTATTCGAGCGCAATGTACCGTTGTCGATGGAACCAGACAGCACGATGACAGGTGACCAGTCCGTGCCGCGAGCAGCCGCCGCGAGTAGGCGGGCCGTACGGAGGGCACGATCGATGCCGTCCCGGTGCGAGGCGGGGTCCTCCGCCGAGACGGGCACAAACGCGCCGACCAACGCGATGGCGCGCGCATCGAGCTCATCCCGCAGCCGCGCTGGATCAGTGGGCATGAAACCCCAATCACCAAGCTCCGTACCAGCGTAACCGGCAGCCCGGAGCTGATCCAGCATCACGTCATACGTGGGCGTCCCCGGACGGCCGATCTCGTGCTCGATGATCCCCCACGAGCACGGTGCATTCGCGACTCTGACTGCAGTGTTCATGGCGGCGCTACAAGAAGCTCCGCTCGCGTGCGCGCATCCGCTCCCACTCCGTTCTGGCGGCGCGGACGCTCTCCATCTCACTCACTTCCGCTACGGGAACATCCCACCAGCTTTCGTAGCCCGGCACGCCCTCCAGCCGATCGTTGCGGACGTAGATGACCACAGTACGCTCGACGGACCGGGCATCGACCAGCGCGCGCGCCACGTCATCGTACGTCTGGCATTCGATGACGTGGGCGCCCAGGCCACGGGCGTTCTGCGCCAGATCCAGAAGGACCTCCCGTGGCGCCTGGCCGGTGCTATCTCCGTGGAGCACGCCACCTTCCGGGTACACCGTTCTGGTGCCAAATCCCCCCTGACCGAGGGAACGGCTCAGCCCACCAATGCTCTTGTGGCCGCTGTTGTCCATCAGCACGATGGTGAGCTTGTGACCTTCCTGGACGGAGGTGACGATCTCCGACGACATCATGAGGTAGCTCCCATCGCCGACCAGCACGTACACCTCTCGCTCCGGGGCTGCCATCTTGATGCCCAGCCCGCCGGCGATCTCATAGCCCATGCAGGAGAAGCCGTATTCCAGGTGGTACTGCTTGGCGTGCCGAGCCCGCCAGAGCTTGTGAAGATCGCCCGGGAGGCTCCCAGCGGCGCAGACCATGATGGCGTCCGGATCACCGATCTCGTTGACGGCCCCGATGAGCTCACCCTGGCTGGGCAACGGCTCGTGACGGACGGAGTAGATCCGTTCCACCTCAGCGTCCCACTCGTCGTGGAGTCGGCGGCATAGCGCCCGGTACTCCACGTCCACCGCGTATCCACCGAGGAGCGTTTGAAGCTCCTCCAGGGTCGCCCGGGCATCACCCACAAGCGCCAGACCGTGGTGCTTGGCCGCGTCAAGCTCGGCGACGTTCACGTTCACGAACTGCGCGCGGGGATTCTGGAACGCGGTCTTGGACGCTGTCGTGAAGTCGCTGAGCCTGGTGCCGACACAGATCACCAGATCGGCATCCCGTGCGACGCGGTTTGCCGCGAACGTGCCGGTGGCGCCAACGGCCCCCACATTTTGCGGATGGTCAAACGGCAGACTACCCTTGCCCGCCATGGTCTCGCCCACCGGAATCCCGGTGCTCTCGACGAGCTGGCGGAGCGCTTCCGTGGCGTCGCTGTATAGCACCCCACCACCGGCCACGATGAGGGGCCGTGTTGCCTGCCTGATCAGGTCGGCAGCCGCCTCCACTGCGCCGCGATCCGGGCGACCGCGCGGCACGCGCCACGTGCGCTCGCGGAATAGCGCGGTGGGGAAGTCAAACGCCTCCGTCTGGACATCCTCTGGCAACGCCAGAGTGACGGCGCCGGTCTGCACCGGGCTGGTGAGCACACGCATGGCCTCGGGCAGCGCGCTCATGAGCTGATCTGGTCGATTGATGCGATCCCAGTAGCGGCTGACGGGCTTGAAACAGTCGTTGGCGGAGAAGTCCTGGCTGTGGTCCGACTCCACCTGTTGGAGGACCGGGGCCACGTTGCGGCGGGCAAAGATGTCGCCCGGCAGCAACAGCACAGGCAGCCTGTTCACCGTGGCCACTGCGGCGCCGGTCACCATATTGGTGGCCCCAGGTCCGACGGATGACGTGCAGGCGAAGGTCTGAAGTCGATTCCTCACCTTGGCATATGCCACCGCGGCGTGCACCATGGCCTGCTCGTTCCGGCTCTGGTAGAAGCGAAAGTCGGGCTGCTGCTGGAGAGCCTGCCCAATGCCTGCAATGTTGCCGTGCCCGAAGATGCCGAAGCAGCCGGCGAAGAACGGCTGGCGAACGCCATCGCGCTCCGTGTACTGGCTCTTGAGGAACGCAATCGTCGCCTGCGCCACCGTCAGACGGCGCGTGGAGTCAGCCATCCCAGGTCCTCGTGAAGCGTTTTCAGCCAGCGCGGCTAGCCGGGCAAGATTCTAGGAGTAGCGCTTCAGCAGGTCCTGGAGCACCTGGCCGGCGTTGTCCTCGCCACCCGTCTGAGCGGCCCGCAGGTGATCCTCGAAGCTGGGGAGCTGCTGCCGATAGAGCACTCCCAGGTACAACGGATCCTGGGACGCTGCTGCCCGCATGGCATGCTGGAGGTCCGACGGATCGTGGTCCGCTGGGAGATCCTCCACCTCCTCCCGATAGGACTTGAAGGTGTTCACCTTATTGAAGGTTGGGCACGGGCTGTAGCAATCGATCACGGCGAAGCCATTGTGATCGATGCCCTGAACGATGAGATCCGCGAGCTCCTTGGGCTTGCCAGAGAACGCACGAGCGACGAAGGTGGCTCCGCCGGCAACGGCCAGCATCAGAGGATTTAGCGGGCGGTCTGGTGCACCGCGCGGCGTGGTCTTGGTAACGAAACCAACGCTGCTGGTGGGCGAGGTCTGACCTTTGGTAAGACCATAGATGTTGTTGTCCATGACCACGTAACAGATGTCCAGGTTGCGGCGAGCGGCGTGGATGAAGTGACCGCCGCCGATGGCGAAGGCATCTCCATCGCCGCCCATGGCGAGCACCTTCAGGTGAGGGTTGCCCACCTTGATGCCCGTGGCGATGGGCATGGCCCGACCGTGCACGCCATGGAATCCGTAGCCGGCAACGAAAAATGGGAGCCGACTCGAGCAGCCAATCCCGGAGACCACGACGACGTCCTTAGTCTCATAGCCCTTGGTGCGGAGCGCGTTGAACAGGCCATTGAGCACACCGAAGTCACCGCAGCCGGGGCACCAGGTGGGCTTTTCGTCGCTCCTATAAGTGTCGAGTGTCTTGGCGACGACTGCCGCTGCCTCAGGCATGTTGGTAGACTCCTTCGATCTCCTGCACCAGGCGGTCCACGGTGAAGGCACCGCCGCGGAAATCGGTCACAGACTGAACGTCACGCAGGTAGCGCCCGCGCAGGAGCTGCGCGAACTGGCCGGTGTAGTTGGTCTCCGGTACGAGGACGAGCCGCTTGGACTCAATGAACGGCTTGAGCTGACCATCCGGCAGCGGCCAGAGCATGCGGGGAGCCATGGCGGCCACCTTCATGCCTCGCGCGCGTGCAGCGTCTACCGCCTCCACGACGACGCCCCAGGTGGAGCCCCAACAGAGGATGCCGATGTCCGCGTCCGCATCGCCGTACAGGTGCGCGGCCGGGGCGGCGCTGCGGGCACCCTCGAACTTCCGGAACCGTTTCCTGGTCATCTCGACATGGTTGGCCGCATCGGAACGCGGTCGCCCAGCCTCGTTGTGCTCGAGCCCGGTGGCCACGTACTGCCCGCCCTCCGTGCCCGGGATCGATGTTGGCGAGACGCCGCTCTCAGTGACTCGGTAGCGCTTGAATCCACTCTCGATGCCCGGGCCGTTCTGCCCTGTTGGCCGGTGCGTGAGCCGATCCACGATCTGGATTCTGGACAGATCCGGCGCGGGGATGCTTTCACTGCGGACACCCAGGATGGTGTCCGTCAGCAGGAGCACGGGCATCTGGAACTCTTCCGCCAGGTTGAAGGCGTTGATGGCCTGAGTGAAGCAATCAGAGACGGAGACCGGTGCCAGGACGATCCGCTGGATCTCACCATGGCCGCCTACCGCGGCCAGGAGCAGATCTCCCTGTTCCTGCCGGGTGGGCATACCCGTGGAGGGGCCAGCGCGCTGGGCGTCCACGATCACCACCGGGATCTCAGCCATCGAAGCCAGCCCCATGAGCTCAACCATCAAGCTCACACCTGGGCCGGAGGTAGCGGTCATGGACCGTCGCCCCGCGTAGGATGACCCGATGGCCATGCCCAGGGCCGACATCTCATCCTCTGCCTGCACCACGGCGCCGCCGATCTTGGGCAGCTCCGTAGCCAGGAACTCCATGATGTCCGTCGCAGGTGTGATGGGGTAACCGGCGTACACCCGGCAGCCGCCGGCGATGGCGCCCATGGCGATAGCCTGGTTGCCGGAGAGCACGACTCGGGATTCTGTGGAGGGCGAAGGCTGCACCTGGAGGGAGCCGCGCTCTGGGATGTTCCGCTGGACGTAACCCATGCCCGCGTCCAGGGCGGCGTAGTTCTTGTCCAGCACCTCCTGGCCCTTGCGGGCGAAGCGCTGGTGGAGCAGCTTACGCACGTACTCCGGATCCAGACCGAAGAGCGCGGCCATGGCGCCCACGGCCACCACGTTCTTGCCCAGCTCAAACTGGAGCTCGCGCTTGGCAATATCCGTGAGCGGGAGTGCATGCTGCTGGTACCGACCGGTGTTCTCCGGCGGCGAGAACTCACTGGCATCGTACAGCAGGAGACCGCCATCTCGAAGCTCCGCGATGTTGCGTACGTAGCCCTCCTGGTTGAATGCGAGCAAGATGTCCACCGCGTCGCCCCGGGAGTGCAGCCGATGCCCGCTCAATCGGACCTGGTACAGAGAATGCCCGCCCTTGATCTCCGCCGGCGGGACAGAGTCTGTCAGTACCGCATACCCGGCCCTGGCCGCGGAGAGCGTCAACAACTGGCCGGTGCTGAGCACACCCTCGCCAGCCTCACCGGCAACCCGGATCACCAGGTCGTCGCGCTGTGCCATCTTTCCTCCATGCTCGATCGGCGCCATTGCCCCGAGCGGAATGGCAGCGCGCACCCATACTTGCGCACTACCCCTCCCCCGCGGTCAAAACGCGACGCTATCCGCGAAGCAGCTTCGCGAATCCCCTGCGCCGCGCGCAGCGAAAGACCAGGGAGCAGATGCTGGGCTGTGTGCGTAAGACGCGTCCTTGGTCTTCAGAGTTTTCGCAACCACTAAGTATACCGACACCCTGATGGGCTCGCTAGAAGAACGCGCGCGCCGGTGGGCGGGGGACGGAGCCTAACTCTAGCCCGAGTGGTTGGCACCCGCCACGGCCTCAGCCACCCGGGCCGGGGGCTCACCGCTCTCCGAGGGCGGCTGCGGACGCGCCCGCTGCCGCGGGCCTGCCCCAAGCCGCCGCATCTCGTGCTCAACGATTGAGAAATCAGACGAGGAGAGGAGATGAACCTGCCCCTGGAAGGCAAGCGGCCAGTCCTCCGGGGCCCAGCGCTTCACGTACTGCAATCGCGGCGCGATCTGATAGGCATCCAGATGCTCTGCCTCATCCAACATGAAGTCGGGCTGCAGGGGGATGCGCCACGGAAACACATCGTTTCGACGCTCATTGTTCTGCCAGATGACGCGGTGATCCTCGAAGAATCCGGACGTCACCGTGGCGGTGCAGGCGAACACGCGCTCGTGAGAGATGAAGATGAGGATCCTGTCCCCCGGCAGCATTCGCTCAGCCTTCTTCCGGTGGCGCGCCTTGAGTCCCAGGAGGGTGTAGCCGCGCTCGCGCGAGATCTCGTGATTCTCCGGAGTGGTCACGATCATCCAGTGGCTGCCAGGCATGGCGTATCCCCGCTCACGCGCCATTGGTGATGAGGTGGCAATGGCGCGATAGTGGCTCAAGCATACCAGGGGTCTGACACAGCACGAGGCATCGGTCGAAACGCCCCACTAGACGCCTGGTCCCACCGGAGGGTTACCGGCGTGGATTGGAACCGCGCGGATGTCTTTTGCGTCGCGTTCCCGGGGTCTATACTGGCCCAGAGCGCCCGCCCCGTCCCTTCTGGCTCTCGAAGGGCGGGAACCACGGAAGAGAGCACGGAGGAGAGAATGAGTCACCAGCGTTTCGATCGCACCGCCGCGTCACGTCGTCGATTCCTGCGCGGCGTGGTAGCGGGAGGGGCCGGTCTGGCCATCATGCCGGTCCTGGCGGCTTGCTCTAGTGCGCCAGCCGCGCCGGCGCCCGCCAAGTCGGAGGCCAAGCCCGCCGAGGCGCCGAAGCCGGCCGCGCCGGTGGCACCAGCGGCGTCGCCCGCCGCGAGCCCGTCACCCAGCCCGGCGGCCGCTGCGCCCGCGCAGGCTGCCCCAGCCGCGGCAGCCGCGAAGCCCACCGGCAAGATCGCGGTGTACTCGGCGCTCAACGAGTCCACGAATAACGCGTTTGTGGACGCGTTCAAGAAGTCCACGCCGGGCGTGGACGTGGAGATCCTGCCCCTGGCCGCGGCAGGTGAGCTCCAGACGCGGATCCGGACTGAGAAGGCCTCTCCCAAGGCAGACGTGTTCATTGGGGGCTCCAGCGAGTTTCACGACCCGCTGGGCAAAGAGGGACTGCTGGAGACCTACAAGTCCCCCAACGCCGCGGCCGTGGACGACGCCTTCAAGGATCCAAACGGGATGTGGACGGGCTGGTACCTTGGGATCTTCGGTCTGGTGGTGAACAAGGACCGCTGGACTAAAGAGATGGCCGGTAAGGACAAGCCCAAGACGTGGGATGACCTGACGGCCGCCGACCTCAAGGGCAAGCTAGACATGCCCGACCCGGTCAAGACGGGTGGTGGGTACATCTGCCTGGCAACGCAAGTCTTCCGCTTCAACAAGGATGAAGAGAAGGCCATGGAGTTCATGAAGAAGCTCCACGCAAACGTAGGCCAGTACGTGGGCACCGCCCCACAGGGCATCGAGCTGGTGGGCCAGGGCCAGTTTCTCATGGGGCCAAACTGGGGACACGACATCCTGACCGCGGCCAGCAAGGGAATGCCTGTGGAGTTCGTGGCACCGGATCCCACGGCCAACGAGATTGGCGCCATCAGCATCGTCAAGGGCGGCCCCAACACCAACGCGGCGAAGGCATTTGTGGACTGGTCGCTCACGAAGGAGGCGGGCGAGCTGAACGTGAAGCTCTCCAATCGTCTCTCCGTGCTGAAGGACGTGCCGCCGGCCCCAGGGGCGCCCACGCTGCAGTCCGTGAAGCTCGTGAGCTACGACCGGGTCTGGGCCACGGAGAACAAAGACCGATTGATCAAGAAGTGGCAAGCGGCCGTAGGTTTCTAGCGGCTCGGGCGGGGAGGCGCTACGACGCCTCCTCGCCTGAACCAGCACCACCCCGATGCTAGTGTTCCTGCGCGAGCCATCGCTGGGGCTCACCACGCTTGCGTTGGTAAGCCTGATGGCCGCGTTCATCGTCTATCCGCAGTTCCAGGTCGTGCTTGCGCCTGGCCTGGCCGGCTACGAGGCCTTCTTCCGTGAGGGGCCCAACTGGATCCGCGCTACCCAGAACAGCCTGGTGGTGATGCTGCTGAGCACCACCACGGCGGTGACGCTGGGCTTCTTCTACGCCTACGCCATGGTGTACAGCGCCATGCCGTGGAAGCCGTTCTTCCGCTTGATCGCGGTGCTGCCCATGCTCTCACCACCGTTTGTCGTGGCAGCCAGCTACATCCTGTTGTTCGGACCGCGCGGACTGATCACCTATTACGTCTTTGGCGCGTCGCCCAACATCCTCGGGCTGTACGGCCTCTGGGGCGTCCAGACGATTGCGTTCTTCCCCTACGCGTACCAGTTGATCGCGGATGTGCTGGCGCGGTCCGATCCCCGGCTGGAGCAGGCCGCGCGCAACTTGGGAGCCAATCCCTGGCACGTTTTCCGCACGGTCACCCTCCCGCTCTCCAGGCCAGGCCTGGTGGCCGCCGTGCTCCTGGTGGCGATCTACATCGTGGAGGATTTCGGCAATCCGGCCCTCATCGCCGGGCAGTTCACGGTCTTGCCAACGCTGGCGTACGGCCTGATCAGCGGTTTTGGGGACTTCGCCGGCGCGGCTGTGGTGAGCACCATCCTGCTGGGGCTGGCCATGATCCTCTACGTTGGACGCATCAAGCTGGAGGGTCAGCGGGGCTACGTGACCGTGAGTGGCAGGGGCTCGTCCATCCCCAGACCGCCGGTCCCGCCCACCGTCACGTGGGCCTGCTTCGCGCTGTGCCTGGCGCTCTCCATTCTCATCATCCTGGTGTACGGGGTGCTGGTGCTGAGCGCGCTGGTAGAAGCATATCCCTTCAATTTCAGCCCAACGCTGAAGCACTTCGCCTACGTCGGTGCGCACTTCACGTCGCTCCGAAACAGCCTGGTGTACGCGGTGATCGCGGCCATCGGTTGCTCCGCGTTCGCGGTGCTGCTGGCGTACATCGTCCAGCGCAAAGAGTGGCGGGGCCGCTCCGTGGTGGACTTCGTCGCCATCACACCCGCCGCCGTGCCGGGCATCTTCTTTGGGATCGGCTACGCGACCACCTTCAACCAGCCGTGGTTGGACTGGCTAGACCGCGGCGCATTGATCACGCTGAGCATGATCTTCTGGAACATCCCCGTGGGCTACCGCGCCGCGATTGCCGGCTTGCAGCAGATAGACCGGTCCATCGACGAGGCGGCGACGAGCCTGGGTGCCGGGAGCCTGCGCTCATTCCGAGATGTGCTCTTCCCGATCCTCCGTGGTCCACTAACCACCGGGTTCGTGACGGCCTTCGTTCGGGCCATCACCACGCTTTCCGTGGTGATCTTCCTCTTTACGCCGTCCACCACGGTGGCTACCATCACGATCTTCCAACTGGTGAACGACTTCAACTGGGGCGGGGCCACGGCGTTCACCATCTCCGTGATCACGATGGCGATTGGGGTGCTGGTGATAGTCTGGGCGATTAGCGGACGGCGGCTGGGAATGAGCGAGGTCGCGGGTGGCTGAACCACACGTCCGACTGGTGGGGGTCACCAAGCGGTTTGGCTCTAACGCGGCGGCGGTGGACAACGTGTCCCTCGACGTGCCCCGCGGGAGCTTCACCACCTTCCTGGGACCATCTGGCTGCGGCAAGACCACGACGCTCCGAATGATCGCGGGCTTCTACGAGCCGGACACCGGAGACATCCTGCTGGGAGATCGGCGCATCAACGACGTGCCCGCCCACCGCCGCAGCACCGCCATGGTGTTCCAGGACTACGCCCTGTTCCCACACATGAGCGTGGCGGACAACGTGGCATACGGGCTCAAACTGGCACGCGTACCCCGCGAAGAGATGAGCAAGCGCGTGGCGGACACCCTGCGATTTCTGGGGCTGAGCGGGCTCGAGCAACGATCCCCGAATCAGCTCAGCGGTGGCCAGCAACAGCGAGTGGCCCTGGCGCGGGCGCTGGTGATGAATCCAGAGGTGCTCCTGCTGGACGAGCCGCTGTCAAACCTGGACGCAAAGCTGCGGGTGAGCATCCGCGCAGAGTTGATCTCCATCCAGCGCCACCTGGGCATCACCACCATCTACGTGACGCACGATCAGGAAGAAGCGCTGGCCATGAGCGACTGGGTAGCGGTGATGAACCGGGGCCAGGTGGTCCAGTGGGGGACACCCTGGGAGATCTACTACCAGCCACGCACGGAATTCATGGCGGACTTCGTGGGCACCGTCAACCTGATGACGTTTCCTATCCTCGAGCGAGCTCCTGGCGGTGTGCGCGTGCGTCTGGATGGGTCTCCTGATGGACACTCCGCGTTCATCGAGGCCGCTGACGCACCACCCGGCGAGGCGGCACGCGTAGCCGTGCGCCCCGAGAGCCTCACCGTGGTGCCGCTGAACGCCGACCCTGGCGCTCTGATGGCGCTCCAGGGGCAGATCGTGCGCAAGACGTTCCTGGGCCATCTGATGCGCTACACCGTACGCATAGGCGAGCACGAGTGGCTGGTGGACCAGCCCGACCCTGGCGCCTCAGCCCCACTGGACGGGGACGTGCACGTGCTCTTCAACCCTAGGCGGGCTCACGTGGTACACCCCGACTGAGCCCGACCAGGACGCCGAGACTACGATGACAGAACGGCCCATCCTCCACCATCGCGGTGGCACCATCCGAGTGGCTGACGAGGCTGACCGAGCGGCACCATCGGATGGGCCGCGCACGTTGGCGACGTACCGCCGTCGCTTTGATTACCGAATGCTGCGCGTCGCTCGGCGGTGCGAAAATGAGTTCATCCTGTTCGACGAGGCTCGCCGCGAAAGCTGGATCCTGTATCCGCCGCGTTCCGAGTACGACTTCCTCAAACGCCCGTCCCGAGACAGCCTGCTGGTGGAACATCGGAGCTGGGAGCCATATCGGGAGGTGATGGAACACACGCTTCGCCCCGCTGACGGCTGCGTGGAGCACGGGCTGGACTGCGGAGCGCAGAGCGCGCTGGAGGCCAGTCTGGCAAACGGCTGGGACCCGTTCAGATGAAGTCTGCTTCCGCGCGACCATAGCTGTGACGCGATCGTAGCGATTTCGTCAGAATCGCGAACTCGCGATTGTCACGTGCCGACCGGCAGGGCATTCAGCGCACTGAGGAGGGCGAGAAACGCGCCCAGGCGCAGACCCCGTCTGACGATCTGGTGAGTGTGAACACCGTCTCTGCGGTGGCGCGATTCGCCGCCCGATTCTGCGCAAACGTGTAGCGGATCTTGACGAAGTGCCGCGGGTCGCCGCATACTGGCACCGGCCTCTTGCTTGTCGCCCGCCCGCGAATTTACGGAAGGAAAACGATGAGCAAACGGTAGGGGGGCGAATCCGATGACACACTCGATCGTTATGATAAGGCGATCTCGCGACCCGGGGGCGCGAGCGCTACTGCCGCCTCGCCAGATACCCAGACGGGCGCCGCGGCATGGTGGGTACCTCGAAAGGAGCGGAGCATGAGTGAGAATCCGGTGAACGGTTCAGCGCCCGAGGCCACGGGGAAGCTCGCGCGCACGTTTGGGCCGGGCCGGCGGCGGGTGATGCTCCGCTGGCTCGCCGCTGGCGTTGGCGCCGGTCTTCTGGCGCAGCGGACGAGCGAGCGCGTAGAGGCGACTGACGGTCAGCCAATTTTGGCCGCGACCACAAATACCGCCTCCACGCTCACGACGCTCTCCGCTGGACCGCCGGCCAACGTCCCGGGTCTGGTGGTCAAGACCAATTTCGGCGCCGCTAACGATGCGTTCAACGACGGCGTCCAAGGCTATGCGATTGGAGCGAACAACGCCGGGGCGTTTGGACGCAACAATGACGTGAACGGCATTGGCATTTCGGGCCAGGCGACGAACGGTACGGGTGCCTTCGGCGATAGCTCAGGAGGCTCCGGTGTCGCGGGCACGTCCGTAACCGGTGCGGGTGTCTTCGGTCAGGTAACCAACCCGGCCGGCCAGGGTGGCAGATTTGACAACACCGATCCCAACGGGACCGGTCTCCTCGCAACTAGCAACAACGGCGCCGGCGCCGGCATCGCCGTGCTCGCTCAGTCGAACACCGGAATCGCCGTGGACGGGCGCAGCAACCTGGTTGGTCTGCGCGGCCTCATCCCTGGAACGGCGAACGGCCAGGTCGCCGTCCAGGGTTTCTGCACCACGGGCGCAGTTGGATCGTTAGGAATGCAGGGTGTCTCGCCGGGGGGGATCGGGCTTCTGGGCGAGACCAATACAGGCACGGGGTTCGCCGGCCGTGCCAATAACTCTGGCGGCGCGGCGGGAACCTTTCAGAACAACACCGCCGGAATCGCGCCCGGCGTGGCGACCGTGAGCATCACGAACCTGGCAGCGGCAAGTGCGCCTGACCAGGCCAAGGGCCTCATCGTGAACGGGAACGTCGAGATTACGAACGGACGTTTCACGGTGATCGCGGGCGCGGGCTTCAAGAACGCGGTCATGCCAACCAGCCGCGGTCTCAGCCGAATGTACTGCCTGGAAGCGTCTGTCTCCGTATTCGAAGATTACGGCCGCTCACGGCTCACGAACGGCTCGGCACGCGTCGTCGTGGACCCACTGTTCCTGGAGACCATCGAGAGCGACTTCGATGTCTATCTCACTCCACGGGGCCGCTGTAATGGGTTGTACGTAGAGTTCGAACCCGGCGCGTTCATCGTACGTGAAGTCGGCGCCGGGACATCAAACATCGAATTCGGCTACCGAATTGTCGGGCAAGCAAAGGGACTGACGGCGGCCCACCGGCTGGCCACCCATACATCTCCAACGCCGGTGAAATTCCCCGAGGCGCCGGACTACGACGCCACCCTCCGCAATGCACGCGCCGCTGTCCGGTCTGCGGTTCCTCGCCTGCCTACGCTTCCCGATCGAACTGGCGGCGGCGGATCGGCACCGAACAACCGAACCGCAACCCCAGCGTCCGGCAATCCCGGCTCCGCACCGCCGCCTCGTCGGTAGCAGCCGTTCATCACATCGTGAAAAAGGGGCCGGGCGCTTGCCCGGCCCTCCTCATTCCATTCTGAAGCGGGGCGGTAGTCGGGTACGATTTCCGGACGCGCCGACCGAGGCGACGACCTCAGGAGCACAAATGGCTACCACCTCGCGTGTTGCCGTGCTGTACACAACACCTGCCACAGTGCTAGGCGACTACGATCACCTGTTCGATTTGGCCGGGCTCTCCACAACTCTCGCGGCAGACGTTGGCACAATCCTTAAGGACAACATCTCCTGGCATTTTCCATTTCCTGGTGCAAACACCACGCCGTGGCAGCTCGAGGCAACCACCCGAGGTCTCCGCAGTCGAGGTTTTCTCGACTTGGTGTGCGTCCAGAATAAGACAGTCGTCACTGATGCATTTAAGGGTGAAGATCTCAATCATTATGTCCCGATATTCAATGAGTACAAGCTTCCTGTCAAATTCAACTTCAAGCCCGAAGATGTCACTTGGGTGCGCCACTTTCCAAAGAGCCGGATGCGCGTTCTCAACGACATCTACCCAGAGGGTATTTATCTGCCGGACATGTTCTACGGCAAGAACATAGTCCATCTCCCCACCGTTAAGTGCCATATTTACACCACCACCACCGGGGCCATGAAGAACGCCTTTGGCGGTTTGTTGAACACCAAGCGGCACTACACCCATAGCTGGATTCACGAGACTCTGGTGGACTTGCTCGCCATCCAGAAGGAGATACACCCGGGTATCTTCGCGGTCATGGATGGGACAACCGCCGGCGATGGGCCTGGACCGCGGACGATGCGACCAAAGACCAAGAACGTGATCCTCGCATCCGCGGACCAGGTGGCGATAGACGCGGTCGCGGCAAAGCTGATGGGCTTTGACCCATTGACCATCCCATACATCCGTCTGGCGCACGAGGACGGGCTGGGCGTGGGTGACCCTCGCCAAATCGAGGTGGTCGGTGCGGACGTGGCAAACGTGAACTGGGGCTTCAGCGTTGGCGATAACGGCGCGAGCCGGGTGGGAGATCTGATCTGGTTCGGCCCTCTGAAACGAGTCCAGAACCTGTTCATGCGCACGCCACTGGTGAATTTCTTCATTTTTGGGTCTGAGGCATACCACGACTATTACCGCTGGCCGGTTCACGACCAGCGTGTCTACCGGTCGTGGCTGCGCTCCAGCCCCTGGGGACGCCTCTTCGACGAGTACCGTCACGGTCCACCACGTGTTGCTGCGCAGCCGGTGTCAACTGCCGGACGCACCGATGCACATGCCCCATGAACCAGATTTCCCGTTGCGCCGCCAGCGCCCTCTACCGGAAATCAGCGTGCTCGCGGTGCTATTCAGGAGCCAGGACACGCTGCCTGCACTGCTCCGTTCGCTCCCGAACGCGACGAAACGGCCGTTGGAGCTCGTCCTCGTAGACAACTGCCCTGACTCGCCAACTCCGCTGGGGGACACAGAGGGGATCCAGCACGTGGTCCGGGAGGAAAGCGAGCGAAACGTTGGATTCGCAGCGGCGGTCAACCGAGCGGCCACGCTCGCCCGTGCTCCGTGGCTCGTCCTTGTCAACCCGGATGCGGAGCTAGGCGCCCGTTCCATCGACACCCTTCTCGACGCGGCCAGCGGCGCGCCCGCGGCCGGCGTTCTCGCCCCAATGTTGCGCGACGCAAATGGGGTTCCCACCCTTTCGTGCTATCCATTCCCCACGCTCGGCACGATAGCGTGGCGACACTTCGGGCTCTCACGCTGGCTGCCGGGGTTCAGCGGAGGGCGACTCCGTACCGCGACCCTTGGCGCCGACGACGGAAAGCCCATCGCCGTTGACTGGGCGCAGGGGGCGTGCTGGCTCATTCGCCGGGACGTCTGGGACGAACTCGGTGGGTTCGATGAAAGATTCCTGCTCTACTGCGAGGAAGTGGACTTCTGCCTGCGCGCACGTCGCGCAGGCTGGCAGACGTACTTCGTTGCCGCGGCTAGCGCGAAACACCTGGAAGCGGCTAGTTCTCGTCAAGTTATTAGACTCAAGCTCGCCTCGCACTACTTCTCCAAGATTACGTATTTTGCCGCGCACCATAGCGCGTTCTCGCTGCTCGCGTTAAGAGCACTTTTCGCGCTGGACCTGACGGCGCGCGTCGTGCTGCGTCTCGCTGGGCTGCCGGTCGGCCGACCTCCTGACGCGCGAGATCGACTTCAGTGTTACGTCCTCGTGCTGCGCTCCATTCTCACCAGATCTGTTGTTGGAATTCGCAACACCTGGGCTACACTCGCGACCGAAGCGGGTGCACACCGGCCTCCTGCCACACCTTCCCCACCGCGGCCAATGACAGCCTAGAGACTGGGCTTGATGCCCGCCGCCTGGGGAACCCGGGTACCAACGGTTAGGGTCGCACGCTGATAGCGATACTGGGCCCTCACCTGCTACGATCGATAACAATGGTCCGGTCTGGCGCCATCCGGTGCCTCCCCGCTTACTCAGGCGGATGGCCCTGCGATGAAAGGGGCAAGTGGATCATGGGTACGGGGTGGGAATGCTGAAATCAGCCCTCTGCACACAGGCTATGATGGCGGACCCAGAGTTGGGCCGCTGGGCACCACGCATGCGGGAACCATGGTTCCACCATCGAAAACTGTGGGAGTGGGCGTACATTGCTCAGGCTCTTCACGAGCGCGGCATGCTTGCCGAGGGCCGGCGTGGACTCGGGTTTGCGGTTGGTCAAGAGCCGCTCACTACGCTTTTCGCGAGCCTCGGGTGCCTCGTCGTCGCATCAGATCTGGACCCTGAGACGGCGACTTCTCAGGGCTGGGTGGAGACCAATCAGCACGCGAGCGCGCTCGAAGCGCTGAACAAGCGCGGGATCTGCACCCAGGACGAATTGGAGCGGCAGGTCACCTTCCGCAGCGTGGATATGAACGCGATTCCGGACGATCTGCGCGGGTTCGACTTCGTATGGTCCTCTTGCTCGTTTGAACACCTCGGCTCGATCGAGAAGGGGCTCCAGTTCCTGCTTGACATGATGGACTGTCTCGCGCCGGGCGGCGTTGCCGTTCACACGACGGAATTCAACGTGTTCTCCGATTCCGATACGATCGACACCGGCCCAACCGTCCTTTTCAGGCAGTCGGACATGGAGGCCATCGTGGACGTGTTGCGCGCTCTCGGGCACTCTATAGAAACCGACTTCTCACGCGGTGACGGCGCGGCGGACCACTACATCGACGAGCCGCCATACTACACACCCGGTCCGGACAACGCTGTAATTCACTTGAAAATACGCATCGGGAAGTTCGTCGCGACCTCCTTTGGGCTCATCGTCCAGAAGAGCACCGAGCCCGAGACGATCACCGGCCTGAAAGCCCAGATCCGGTTCGAGCGGGAGCTGTTCAATCGCGCCTACACTCGCGCCTGTCGTCTCAGCGACCGCCTGGCAGGTACGACGTGAGCAGAAGTTGCCCGCGCGTGTATCCGAAGCGCGGCGCCACGTCGGTAAGAGTCGCGCTCATCGAGGTTCCAGCGCCGCGATAGTCGATCCCCCACCCGAACTTCGACGAGCCGTTGCTCGTTCCCCGCAATACAGCCTGATGTCCGCCGCGTGACTGGGGCCACGCACTGCGAGAGTCGAGGGTCAGCAACCCGCCCGGTCCCGCGGACCGAACTCTATCGATGCCCGTTTGTCTAACAATTGGCGGGCGGGTACCAACCCACAATCGGCGATGGCGACGTGGACATATGTGTGCGCTGGCGGGGCTGCGCGGCGTAGCTGAGGCCCTCCGTCACGCCGGTCGACATACGCCCTGTGCCAGCGGGCCGTCCGCGAACCGGCCCGTGTCATCCACGGCGCCCACTTCCTTTGAATCTGCCGATCGCCTCGACCTCGCCACCGCTCATCCCCGCATTGGCTCGCCCAACGGCATTTCGGCGGTCGGTACTCACGTTGGATGCCGAGAGCGGCTTTGAACTATAGTCACGGAACGGGCCGTGACAGCGAGCGCAGTTACATGCCTGCCTCGTCCTAGAGCTTCGGTTGGGTGTTCGCTGGTGTGCAGACCCTCGAAGCCCGCGTGCTCAATCCACCACCGCGGCATACATCGCTCGTAGGATGGACACAATCGGTGCATGCCAAGCTGCGGGTGGGCAACTCGCCTGAGGTTGCAATCGTCCTCGATGCCGACGCCAAGGAGCTCGTCACCGAGGCGTTGCGCGCCGGCCAACACCCCAGTCAGCTCATTGTGGAGCTACTCCTTCGGCTCATCAGACCAGGTCAGCGCGTTCTTGACGTGGGTGCTCACGTCGGAAGCGTGGGGCTATTTGCCGCCGCCGGTGCCCACGTCATTGCTGTGGAAGGCTCACGCACCAACGCTGCCCTGATCGAGCAGAGCACAAAAGTAAACTCGTTCTCGACAATGCGCGTGATCCACGCGGCAGTAGCTGACCGCGATGGCGAGGTATCGTTCACCGTACACGGTCCATGGGGCCACATCTCGGTCGCGGGAGAGGACGAGGCGGCGTGGAACATCGAGCGAGTACCTGCGTTCACGATAGACTCAATCGTTCGTGACGCCGGCTGGCCAGCGGTGGACTTGCTCAAAATTGATGTCGAAGGCGGTGAACACGCCGCGTTCTTGGGGGCGAACGAGCTGCTCAGTTCGACGAACGCGCCGATAGTCATCTTTGAGTCCAACGAGTGGACTTCAGCGATGGCAGGCCACACGTCAGTGGAGCTGCGGTAATTACTCACCTACCCACATCCGGGCGGCGTCACAGACATGACACGAACTTGACGGAAGTGCACCGCTCGACGACCTGATTCGCTACCCTGGCGGCATGGATGATCGGGCCGCACTGCTCGCGCTCCCCAAAGAACAGCTCGTCGATATCATCCTCGTCCAGCGTGAGACCATCGCCAGGCTCGGCGCACTCGTCGTCCAGCTCTCCGCTCGCGTCGCTGAGGCCGAGGCCAGGATCGACGAGCTCACCCGTCCGCCCACCACTCCCGACAACTCTAGCCTCCCACCATCGGCTGCTTTCAAGCCCAACCGCGCGGAGCGCCGAGCCCGCAAGCACGGACCCAAGCGCGGTCACCAGGGCCACTCGCGCCTGCGCCAACCGCCAGACGTTGTGGTCCGCTGCCACGCTACCACGTGCCGTGGCTGTGGTCACGCGCTCGATGCCACGGGCCAGCGGCGGGTGCGTCGCAGCCAGGTGATCGACGTGATTCCGCCCGCGCGGTGGTCGTGGAGTCCTGGGTCTACCAGGCATGCTGCACTGAGTGCGGCCTGGTCACGGTGGCGGAGCATCCCGCGGGTCTGGAGTCGACGCGGACGTTCGGTCCGGAGCCGAAACCGCGATTGCCTATCTGCACGAGCGCCACCACGTCTCGTTCGAGCGCCTGGTGGAGCTATGCCGGGATCTGTTCGGGATCCAGCTCAGCGAGGGGGCGGTGGCCAACGTGCTGCAGCGGCTCGGCGAGCGAGGTGAGACCCGCTACCAGGAGATCAGAGAGGCAGTGCGGGCGAGTCCGCGATCGGCTCGGATGAGACGGGTGCCCGGGTGGCTGGCCGCACCTGGTGGCACTGGAACTTCCAAACTCCAACCGCCAGCTACCACGTCATCGCGCGGACGCGGAGTGGATCGGTCATTAATGATTTCCTGGACGGTGCGGTACCAGACGTATGGCAATCGGATGCCTACGCGCCGCAGCTGCGAGCACCGCCAAGGCCGGGCAGTTGTGCCTGGCACATCAGTTGCGGGAACTGACGCGAGCCGCGGAGCTTGAGCCGGACGCGGCGTGGTGGGCGCAGGAGTTGCGGCACGTGTTCGGGCGCGGATGCGGCTGCACGCTGAGCGTGGCGAGATCAGTGCGGAGAGCTTCCAACGACGGAGGGTCCGGATTGTCAACGCCGCGGAGCGGTTGATCAAAGGGCCACCGCTGGGCAAGGGCATGGCCCGGCGACTGCAGCAACGCTACCAGCGGTTGTGGTCCGAGCCCTCTTGTGTTCTTGGAGCGTGACGGGGTAGAGCCGACCAACAACGCCTCCGAGCGTGACTTGCGCAACAGCGTGATCCACCGCAAAGTGACCGGTGGGTACCCGGTCAGAATGGGGCAGCCAGACCTCCGCGATTCTCACCAGCGTCCTGCAGACCGCGCGCAAACAGGGCCACAATCTCTACGCCGCGATCCGCATGCTCTCCGGTCCCTCGCCACTGGCCGCTGCATACGCCAGCTGAGTAGTTACGAGCTGCGTTCCATACTCGCGCGCCACGGCTACCAGATCTACCTCATTGAGCCGGATCACTCACTCATTCCGGTCACGCCGGACGAGTTCCAGGCCGCGACCATCGCGGATTACCTGTGCACCAAGCACAGCCTGCCCCCACTACGAGGTTGGGTAGTCAAGCCGCCTCTGACTCAAGCGCAGCTAACCGCCAGGATCGTCGCGGAGCTGCGGTTTCCGTCCGTAAGTCATCGGATCTCGGTTGGCAGATGCCTAGTACCGTGTCACGACCGTAATGTCGAGCATGCACCGTTATGGTAAGCTGCGGCGTAGTCTGGCTCCATGAGCAAGCTGTATCGCGTCACCTTGACCCCTGACGAGCGAACCCTGTTGTCCGCCAAGCTCACCGCCGGCCGCGAAGCCGCGCGTGCTGACTCGCACTCGTGCCCTGCTCAAGGTCGATGAAGGACCAGAGGGTCCGGCCTGGAGTGATCGCGAGGTCACTTCGGCGCTCGATGTCAGCGCCCGACTCGTCGAGCGACTCCGCCAACGGTTCGTCGAGCACGGCCTGGCCGCGGCGTTGCGTGGCCGCCCGAAGTCACGGGTGTTTCGCCCGATTCTCGGAGGGGAGCAGGAGGCGCAGCTGATCGCGCTGGCGTGCAGTGAGCCACCGGCTGGCCAACGCCAGTGGAGCCTGCGCCTGTTGGCAGACACGATGGTCGAACTGCGTTTCGTGGAGCGTGTCTCCCATGACACGGTGCGGCGGGCGCTCAAAAAACCAAGCTGCGCCCCTGGACCAAGCGGGAATGGGTCATCCCGCCGGAGCAGAACGCGGAGTTTGTCTGTTGCATGGAGGACGTCCTCGACGTCTACCAACAGCCGTACGACCCACAGCGCCCCGTCGTCTGCTTCGACGAGACCAGCACCCAACTAATTGGAGAGACGCGCCGGCCGATACCGGCCACGCCGGGCCAGGTCGCGCGGGTGGACTACGAGTACGAGCGGCGCGGGACCGCGAACCTGTTCCTGGCAATCGAGCCGCTGGCCGGCTGGCGCGACGTACAGGTGACCGAGCAACGGACGCGGGTGGACTGGGCACAGCAGATCAAGCGACTGGTCGACGAACGGTACCCCGAAGCAGAACGCATCGTGCTGGTGCTCGACAACCTGAACACGCACACGCTCGGTGCGCTGTACGAGACATACCCGGCGGCCGAGGCGAAGCGGCTGAAAGCGAAGCTGGAGCTGCACTACACGCCCAAGCACGGGAGTTGGCTGAACGTGGCCGAGATCGAGTTGAGCGTGCTGGCGCGGCAGTGTCTGAGCGGGCGGATCGCGGAGCGGGCGCAGTTAGCAACGGAGGTGGCGGCGTGGGTGGAGCGGCGGAACCGGCTGGCGAGTCGAGTGGACTGGCAGTTCACGACCGACGACGCGCGCACCAAGCTCAAGCGGCTCTATCCGACGTTTGCCGAGTGACGGCGTACTAGAGACCGCCCCTGCATGGTGCTTGGACAATGCAGATGTTCGCCAGGCGCTGGACAGACTGCGCCTTGACGATGATGCCCGGGTTCGTGACGCCGTCTCGTGGTTTGACGCAACCAGCCCGCTCCGAAGCTGATCCGCGACGATCCCAGGAGCTACGGGCGGGGGCGCCCATCGCGCTCACGAGCGCGGTTCGGTAATCGCACTTGACCAGGATGCCGCGGACTGGGCTTCAGGTCCACGGGGCGACACACCCTTCTACCAAGGGGGTGCGTGCCCAACGAGCCACTGACGGTCACTGCACGGCCCACCTCATGCCAATCGGACTTACCTCAAGACGCCCGTGATCCGACGCTCGCTCGGACAACCGCGATCCGCCGGGCCCAGGACTTGCGCCGGTCGCTGACGATCTCGGGCTCCATCGCCAGGCACTCAGGGCCTTCACTGGACTTAGATGACCACCCGAGTCCCGCGCGCAGGAATGGTCTCGGATCATCGTACGCGCCCGGTGCACGCGGGCCTTTGATGCAGAAGCGATCGTTGACACTTCGCGCGATACCACGCGGCAGATCCTTCAGTGCCGCGAAACCAACAAGATCCACAGACGTTACAGTGCTGTGATATCCCAGATAGCCGAGCTCCGCCGGCAAATCCCTGAGGAAATCGCAACATTACGTAACAATGTCGCCCCGTTGGAGAGTTTGTGACGCGTCTGTTACACTGGGTAGTCGGACCGTCAGCATCCATCGCGGGCAAGCGATCTCCGCGGTCCAGTGTTCCGTGGGGCCCGCTGTTGACATACGTCGCCGGTCGGCGGGATTGGAGCTTGGATGAGAAGATCTAGACGTGAATTTCTGGAGCTGCTGCGGCTGGGCCTCCTGGGGCTCCTAGGCTTCGGCGCGGTGGCGGTGATCTCCAACCCTGAGGACGCCGACGCGGCCAAGAAGAAGAAGAAAAAGAAGAAGAAAAAGAAGAAGAAGCGGAACGGCGACTCGAACAACGCGAACGACAATCTAATACCAGCAAGTTCGGACACACCGACGCCTAGCGTCACCCCGACCTGGCAGCCAGCGAACCGCGGTCAGCCGAACGTGAACGACCCGGGACCGGCTACCCCTACTCCTACGACTACGGCCACTCCATCAAGGGACGACACACCACCAATCATCGCGCTGCCCACTGCAACAGCAAGCATTACGCCGACACATGCTCCGCGGGGAGACCCGCCCTCGCACTAGGCTGATCCTGCCCATACCCACACGCCGCATACGAACGGCGGGCGCAGGCGGGCCGCGGCAAGCGTCAAACATACCCGCCCGAACCCGGCTCGGCGAGCCGGGTTCGTTCAATTTGTACCGTTCGCGCTACTGTAAGATCCGTCACCTACCGTGCACGCCAGCTCTGCGATACTCAATTCACAGACACATGTCCAGGGGCAGGCTGTGACACAAAAACTCACCCGTCGCACTGTGCTCGCGGGCGGCATGGCTGCCATCGCGACGGTATCGTCGTCTCCCTCATCCGCAGTGTCCGACCAGGACCCGTCCTCCCCGGCCTTTCTGATGTTCCACGTCGAGGCCGGTTGGTGACCGTTCTGCAATGCGATGCTCCCCGTGGTGCGGGAGCTAGAGGCCGAGTATTCGGACCGGATCACGTTCCAGATCATTGACTACTACGCGGACCAGACGAAACCGCTTCTGAGCCAGTATCGAGTGCGCGGCCACCCATCGTTCGTACTTCTAGGACGAGACGGTACGCCGACTTCGCCGGTCCAGGGCATCGTGGCCCGAGAGCGGCTCGTGGAGATGATCGAGGCGGCGCTGGCGTAGGTCCGTACTCCGAGTTTAGTCGAACGGCCGGCCGCCGGGTTGGCCACGACTCTCGCCGCTCGCGCAGAATCCCGTCAAGGAGCCCGGCGGCTAAGCAGGTCGCCCCTGGTTGAATGGCGAGCAGATGGGTATTACCGGGGCGCTGGCCGCCGAGATCCGCCAGTCCGTCCTCAGACAGTGCCGTAGGGCAAACGTCGGTCACATCGGATCGGCGCTCTCGGTGGCAGACATCATCGCAGTGCTCTACGGCGGCGTGCTCCGGATCCCCGCGCCGGCTGACGCCGAGCGCGACCGCTTCATCCTCTCCAAGGGACACGCCGCGCATGCGCTGTACGCGGCACTCCATGCGCGCGGCTGGCTCACGCAGGCGGAGCTCGATGCGTACTGCGGCGATGGTAGCCCGTTGGGCGTGCATCCCGAGGCGGGGGTACCGGGAATAGACTTCGCCACCGGCTCGCTGGGGCACGGGCTGGCTATGGCCACCGGCGCAGCCCTCGCCGCCCGTCTGCAGCGTTCGCAGCGCCGCGTATTTGCTCTACTGAGTGACGCGGAGTGCAATGAAGGCTCCGTCTGGGAGTCAGCCATGTTCGCCGCGCACAAGCAGCTGTCCAATCTGGTCGCCATCATCGACATGAATGGGCAACAGGCGCTCGGGCTCACGAGCGAGATCCTGGCCATCCCCAACATGGCTGAGCGTTGGCGAGCATTCGGCTGGGACGCGCTTGAGGTGGACGGACACGATCCGGCAGCGCTCGATCGGGCATGTCGCTCGCTGAACTTAGAGCGCGGACCGCCGCACGTCATGGTGGCCAAGACGACGTTCGGCAAAGGTGTGTCGTTCATGGAGGGCCGGCTGGAGTGGCACTACTTTCCCATGAGCCAGGAGCAGTTCGAGCTGGCCATGGCAGAGGTGGGAGCGGACCATCCGACAGGCGTTCATTAGCGAGCTCTGTGAGATCGTCGCGGCCGATGAGCGCATCCTGCTCCTGACGGGCGATCTAGGGTTCACGGTCGTAGAGCGATTCGCGGAGCGATTTCCGGACCGTTTCTTCAATGTGGGTGTGGCCGAGCAAAACATGCTGGGGGTGGCAACCGGCCTCGCCGAGGCGGGCTTCATCCCCTTTGCTTACTCCATCGCGACGTTCGCCACCCTACGCCCACTGGAGTTTGCCCGCAACGGACCAGGACTGCACCAATACCCCGTCCGACTGATCGGCATCGGAGCGGGGTTTGAGTATGGCCCCGCCGGCTTCAGCCACCATGCCATAGAGGACGTGGCGATCATGCGGGCGCTAGACTCCTTCCGCATCATCGCCCCAGCAGACTGCGCGCAAGCCGTCAGCGCACTGCGAGCCACGTGGAACCTGGCAGGCCCCATCTACTATCGGGTCAGCAAGAACGATCGCCTGGAGATCCCGCCGCTCGACGGCAGATTCCGCCTGGGCGAAGTTGAGATCGTCGTGGACGGCGGAGATGTCCTGCTACTGACCCTGGGAGCGGCGTCAGCAGAAGGAGCTGACGCCGTCGCGTCGCTCGGGGGTCGCGGCGTGCGCGCCACCTGGGCAGTGGTCGCCGACCTCGGCGAGGCGACCCGCACGGCGCTCCGCGCGCTTGTGACCAGATTTGGCCACGCCGTCACGATCGAGGCCCACGTGGAATCCGGAGGTCTGGCAGCGATGGTGGCGGAGATCATTGCCACCAGCGGGCTGGGGACGCGTCTCATTCGCTGCGGAGTCCAACGCGAGCACCTGTTTAGAAATGGCAGTGAGGAATACCTACTGAACCTGCATGGCCTGAAGGGCGTCCAGATCGCGGACCGTGTCTCCGCCACGCTCCGCGGCCCCGACTGATCCCATGACTGCTGCTTCCGTGTCCGTGATCATGCCCGCCTACCGTCAGAGCGATCACATCGCGGACCTCGTTCGAGAATACGCGGAGGCGCTAAGGGCAGATTCGATCCACGCGGAGCTCATCGTGGTAGTGAACGGCGGCGACGTAGCGACCTATGACGCATGCAAGGGCCTGGAGATAGCGGCGGCAACCGTCACACCGCTCCTGGTCAGTGAGCTCGGTTGGGGTGTGGCCGTCCGCCATGGGCTCGCCCGCGCCGCCGGAGACACAATCTGCTACACGAACGCCGCGCGGACACCGGCTCCAGTCCTGGCCTGGTTCGCGAGATACGCCCTGGACCATCCAGGAACGGTTGTGAAAGCGAACAGGCACAGCCGCGCGGAGTGGACAAGACGGGTCGGCTCGGCGCTCTACAACCGGCTCTGTAGCCTCTTGCTCGGCATCCCGTGGACCGACGTCAACGGCACGCCTAAGGTGTTCCCTCGGCAATTCTCGGCGCTACGAAAGCTACGCCGCGATGACGATCTGATAGATGCGGAGTTCTGCGCGCGTTGCCGCCAGCACAACTACCCGGTGGTTGAGCTCCCCGTACCAGGGACCGCCAGACGCGCCGGTCGCTCCACGACGAACTACCGCTCGGCGGTGAAGATGTACGCCGGCGCGTTCAGCCTCTGGAATCAACTCAGACGTGAAGCCCGTGGTTAACCAACGTCTCGCGGCCGCGGCCCGATCTGAAATGCACAATCGCACGTGGCGAGACCCGGCAGAAACCGTCGCGTGGGTGGCGGCGACGTCTGACGCCGACCCTGCGCTATTCGCGAGCCGCGAGTCGGGGGAATTCTGGGGCACGCTCCGACGCCTTGGCGTCAGCCTACTGGTGACGCGGGAGTACGAGCACCTGCTGCTCGCTCTGGATGCTGGCGGCAACAACCCGGATGTGTCGTATCTGCCGATGCCCCACCCTTCAGGTCTGGCCGTGGATCTTGCCCGTGGGGCCGTATACGTGGCGTGCACTCGCAACCCCAATCAGGTGGTGGCACTGCAGCCTCGTGGCGCCCTCGTTCCCATCAGCACAGCCGTGCTGCCCGGCCGGTTCTATCTGCACGACCTGGCCATCATCGGCGGTCGCCTCCATGCCAACGCCGTGGGCTTGAACGCGGTGATCCGGCTGGATTGCGATGGAGCAACAACCCTGGCCTGGTGGCCACGTGCCGTTGACTCGCCCGAGGGCCCGCGGACTGATCGCAACTACCTGCAGCTCAACTCCATCGCGGCTGGTGCCACGGTGGACCAGTCGTTTTTCACCGCCTCCAGCGAGCGTATCTCCACGCGCCGGCCGGGTCATTTGAACTACCCGGTAGACGGCCGGGGCGTGGTCTTCTCCGGCGCCACCCGCGAGCCCATAGCGAGGGGACTCACGCGGCCACACTCGGCTCGACTGCATCGCGGCGAGGTGTGGCTGGACAACAGCGGTTACGGCGAGCTCACGGTGATCCGAGGAGGTCGGCCCACCGTCGCGTGCCGGCTACCAGGCTGGACACGCGGTCTCTGCGTGATCGGGGACATCGCGATTGTCGGGACGTCCAGGATCATCCCGAGGTACAGGCACTACGCGCCGGGGCTGGATCCATCGCACGCCCGCTGCGGCCTCCACGCGGTGCACACCCACACAGGGCAGGTGCTGGGGAGTCTCATCTGGCCCAATGGCAACCAGATCTTCGGCATCGAAGCCGTGCCCGCCGGATTCACGACGGGCCTGCCATTTCGACAGGGAAGGGACCGGGAGCGCCGCGCCCGTGCCACGTTCTATTCATTCCGGGAGCCACGGCGCCCGACGACGGCCGACACGACGGCAACGCTCACCAGCAGAGGAACGCCATGACAGATTCCGTCCGCTTATTGATGATCTCCGCGATGTACGAGAACGGCGGAAACACGACGCACCGATTCCTGGATGGCCACCCGGAGATGTTCGTTTACCCCTTCGAGTCCCAGCTCGGTACGCGCTACGTGGTCGACCACCTGACGTCGCTGTTTCCCGTGAAATACCGCTGGCCGGAGCTACTGACCAGCATGGCGCCCGCGGCAATCTACCACGCGATCATCGACGAGGAGGCAAAGGTCCGCTCCAAGACGCCCCACGTGAGCAAGTTCCGCCACGTGGCATTCGATCTGACTGATGAGCGTCGCCGGGACGCCTTCAGCGCGCGGCTAGCGGGACGCACCGATCGAGGCAGCGTCGTGGGCGCGTTCTTCCAGTCAACCTTCGACGCGTGGGCGGATTATCGGCGAAGCGGTCGTGAGTCTATGTACGTAGGCTACAGCCCGGTCGTCGTGGTTGATGGCAAGAAAATCCTGGAAGATCTGCCCAACGCCCACATCCTCCACATCGTCCGCAATCCGTGGTCCGCCTATGCGGATACGAAGAAGCGTCCGGTACCGCTCTCGCTCGACACGTACACCCTGTGCTGGAATCTAAACCAGTACTTCGCGCTGCTGTTTCAGAAGCAGTTCCCCGGGCGCGTTCACATCCTGCGGGCAGAAGACGTGATGGCGGACCCACGGGCAACGCTCGGCGCGCTGTGCAAAGCGCTCTCACTCTCGACCGGCGAGACTCTGAGCTATTCGAGCTTCAACGGCGAGCGGCTGGCGCAGGTCTACCCCTGGGGGACCATCCGAACGCCCACGCCGGAGGCGAACGCGGCAACCGCCCACGAGCTCAGCGGTGACGAGCGGGAGGCGGTCCGCGAGCGGTGCTGGCAGTACCTCGAACCGTTCGAATACTCTCGATTCCTCTAGGGCTGGCGGGCATCGACCCCGTGAGCATGGGTGACAGACGGGCGTGCGGGCGCTGGTAACCGGCGCCGCCGGGTTCGTTGGGGCGAACCTGGTTCGACGTCTGCTGGCGGATGGCCATGACGTACACGTGGTATTGAGGCCAGACAGCGATCCCTGGCGCTTGCGCGATATCTGGCCGCGTCTCCTCCCGGTGCACGGCGACCTTACGGATGCCTCGTCAACGCACGCCGCGCTGGCTGAAGCAGAGCCCGAATGGGTGTTCCATCTCGCCGCGCACGGGGCGTATCCGACACAGCGAGACCATTCGCAGATCCTGCAGACGAACGTTCAGGGAACCGCGCATCTCCTCCTCGCCGCGCGAGCAGCTGGCGCCCGTGCCTTTGTCCACGCCGGCTCATCCTCGGAGTACGGGCTAAAGGACCACGCACCCAACGAGAGCGAGGCGCTGGATCCCAACAGCACGTACGCAGTGGCCAAAGCCGCCGCCACGCTGCTCTGCCGCCAGTTTGCCCGCGAGACCAGTCTGCCAACCGTCACACTCCGGCTGTACTCGGTGTTCGGCCCGTTCGAAGAGCCGTCCCGCCTGATGCCGACACTCGCGACCCACCTGATGCGCGGGGTGCTCCCGCCGCTTACCACACCCAACACGGCCCGCGACTTCGTCTACGTCGATGACGTCACGGACGCGTTCATTCGCGCGGCGGAGCGGGCTGACGCGACCGGCGCCATCTTCAACATCGGTTCGGGGCGGCAAACCTCGCTCGCGACGCTTGTCCAGCAGGTGCGGCACGAATTTGAGATCGTGGACGAGCCTCGCTGGGCCACAATGGCATCTCGATCCTGGGACACGACGAGTTGGATAGCGGATCCACGCCTTGCGCGGGAACGCCTCGGCTGGTGTGCCCAGACCGAGCTCATCGACGGGCTTCGCGCTCTGGTGGGCTGGTTGCGCACGCGCTCCGGTGAGGCGGCCGCGAGATATGGGCTCTCCGCAACGTGAGCGCCAAGCTCACCGTCCGCGCTGGTCCCACGCCGTCAGAGGATCCCCCCATGCGCCGCGGACGCACCGCGCTGGAGTACGCGGCCGTTGCACTAGTGGCACTGGTCGCCACCTATCCCGTACTCGATCTGGCCGCGTTCTCGGCGGGATCAGCACCCCTCTACAGGGGTGACGGGTTATTTCACCTTGCGATCAACAAGTCGCTGATCGAGAACACCTGGTACTTCAACAATCCGAGACTCGCAGCGCCTTTCGGTCAGGATTTCTATGATTTTCCATTTCCGGAGACAATCCATTTCATCCTGATAAAGCTGCTATCACTATTCTCGAGCGATGCGATCGTCGTGACCAATATGTTCATACTCATCTTGTATCCCATTACGGCAATATCCGCTATGTATTCATTGAGAATCATGGGGATATCAACGTATACATCATTCGGGTTATCAGCGCTCTATGCATTTCAATGGTATCATCTCATCAGGCAGAATAATCACTTGATGCTGGCCGCTTATTATGCGGTCCCCCCAGTACTGGGCGTCGCGTACCTGGTGTGTGCGCGGCGGCCTCTGAACGCGATGATTCCGGCCGGATGGCGGCAACGGCCGCGCCGGCTGGCGCCAACGATCGTCGCCGCACTATTGATCGCGGCGGGCGCCAGCGGACTGTACTACGCGGTGTTCTCCGCGATCTCGCTCGCACTGGCAGGAATCATCGCGGCGCTGTCTCAACGGACGTTCCGTCCACTCATGATTGTAACTGGGCTTTCCGCTATCGTGGTCGGCGCGCTCGCGGCAAACATCGCACCAAACGCCTGGTACATGTGGCGCCACGGCCCTTCGTCCGAGTCCACGGTCCGATACGCCTACAGCGCCGAGGAGCACGCGTTGGGCCTGACGTATCTCGTTGTCCCACCGGTCCTTCACCGCCTCCCCGGCCTTGCGCAGGTCGGGCGCAAGTACTACGACCAGCTCCCAGATCCGTACTCACGAGGTGAAGGTTGGAGCGCCTGGCTAGGCGTCGCGGGTACCGTCGGGCTCGGGTTGAGTCTGCTTGTGGTTTTCTCCCCCCGCGGGCAGGCTGGAACGGACCCGGTCCGCTCGATGTCACTCCTACTCCTGGGGCTCCTGCTGTTGGCGTCCGCACGCGGCGTGCTGCCGCTGTTCGCGGCGGAGGCGGTGCCGCTCATCCGCGCGCCAAACCGGCTGAGCATTTTCGTCGCGTTCATCGCTCTGTACGTGCTGGGGGTGTTCCTCGACCGCTGGCTCCATCAAGCCCGGATAGTGACACCGACACGGCGTGCAGTGGTGTTGGGTGCAATCGTGTGCTTCGGCCTCTGGGATCAATCGCCGGTGTCGCAGTCAGCGGCCTATCTTCAGTCTGATGCCCAGGCGCGCATCGCGCGCGACTACGTGACCTCCGCCGAGCGCCTGCTGCCACCAGGTGCGAGCATCTTCCAATTGCCGATCACGCGCTTCCCCGAATCCGCCCCAATGTACGGCCTGGGCTCATACGAACAACTCAGGGGTTTTCTGTTCAGCGATCGGCTCCGTTGGAGCTCAGGGGCGGTAAGTGGTCGCGTGGCCGGCTGGGCGGCTTCAGCGGCCGTAGACGAGCCCGCGCGGTCAGTATTCCGGGTCACGGCCGCCGGGTTCTCCGCGGTGGAAGTGGACCGGGCCGGCTACGCGGACAACGGCGCCGCTGCCGTGGAGTCCTTTACTCGGATCCTGGGTTCACCCATCCTGACCAGCAGTGACCAGCGGATCATCCTGTTCTCGCTCAACGAGTATCGGTCCAGGCTGTCAAATCACCCTGTCGCCCAGGCGCTCGCGGCCTGCGCCGAGTCGGCACAGCTACACACTGACTTCTTCTGGGTAGGCGCCCCTTCCGGCACGGAATACGCTCCGGGGTTCTATCTGCTCAACACCCACGCCCACCCAGAGCTGCGGCTGCGGAATCGCGCTGCAACGCCCCGCGCCGTCCGTTTCGATACGCTTATCCGCGCGTGGGTCCCCGACGGCGCGCCATTGACGATCACTGGGCCAAACTTCACTGTTGCCACCAGGCTCACAGCGGAGGCGTACCAGTTTGAACGTGAACTGACGCTCCCACCCGGAGAGACTCAGATCACCTTCAACTACGGTGGAAAGCAGCTAATCTCCCCCACGGACCCACGCAAGCTTTTCCTCATGTTCGTCAGTCCAGTCCTGCGGGACGACTGTGACCGGGAGATCAACCGACTGCCCGCGGCGCTCCGTAATCTAGGCAAGCCAGCTTGATGCCCGTCGCCGCCGCGATCGTCAGTGTGACGAGCTCGGGCTAGCCACGCTGTCAATCATCACGTTCACCACGCTGGGCTTCCCGCTGGCAAAGGCCCTCGCGAGCGCGCCGTCCAGCTCATCCGCCCGCTCCACAAGCTCGCCGTGGGCGCCCAGCGCCGTGGCCACGAGATCGTAGCGGCTCGGCAGCAGGTCAGACGCCACCACCCGATCTGGACCGTACAGCTCACGCTGGCGGTGGCGCTCCGCGGCCCACCCGGCGTCGTTACCCACCACCACGACCATGGGCACGCCAAAACGGACGGCCGTGTCTATCTCCATGGCGTGGAAGCCAAAGGTCCCGTCGCCCACCATGGCCACGGATCGACGCTCGGGGTGCGCCAGCTTAGCAGCGATGGCAAAGGAGATGCCCCCGCCGATACCACCCAGCTTGCCGTTTCCCACCTGGCGGTAAGGCCCATCGCCCAACGCCCAGCGCGCCCACTGGCCAAATTCGCCGCCGTCCAGCACCACGCAGTCACCCGTTTCCAGCGCGTCCCGCACGGCCACGCACGCCCGGAGCGGGTGGACCGGCGTGGCGTCCGTCCGCTCCTCGGCCGTGAACCTGGTTGCATTGCTGGCGTGGGTGCTAGCCACGCTGTCCGCCCACTCACGCGACCTGCTGCCGAAGCGAGCATCCGCCCGCACCGCCGCCACGAGCTGCCCCAGCACTGTGGTGGGATCACCCACCAGGCCAACGTCCACCGGTCGATTTCTCGCGAGCTCACCATCGGTCGGGGCCACCTGGATGATCTGGGACTGACCGAGCACTCTTGGGCCCGCGAAGCCAATGGTGAAATCCTGGGGCGCCAGCAATAACGTCAGGTCCGCGCGTGGGAACTCGCTGCCGATGCCGTGGAGCGATGGGTCGGTCAGACCCCGAGGGCTCTCCACGGGAAATGCCGGCATGCCCACGAGCCGCATGAGCTCCCGCAGCCGCTCACCCGCTGCCCCGCGCCAGGCAAACGGGCCCGAGATCGCCAGCGGTTGTCGGCTGCTCGCCAGGAGATCCACGGCCCGCGTGATCGCTGTCTGCCCGGCAGCCAGTGACCGCGGCTCGAAAGCAGCGCGGCCTGGCAGGGGAGCCGCTGCCTCATCCACCTGCTCATTGAGGACGTCAAACGGCAGCGTGATGTGGACGGGGCCCGGCACACCCTCTAGCGCGGTGCGGTGCGCACGCGCTACCAGCTCAGGGAGCTCGGCGGCCGAGCGGGCCATCCAGGCGGCCTTGCACACGGGCGCTGCCAGGCTAATCTGGTCAAGCTCCTGGAAGCCCCCCTGACCCAGCCGCGCTACGTCACATCCACCGCTGAGGAAGATGACGGGCGACTCAGCGAGCAGCGCGGTGGCCACACCAGTGAGGGCATTGGTGTGGCCCGGCCCCGCGGTCACCAGGCAGATGCCCGGCCGTCCCGTCAGCCGACCCCAGGCATCCGCCATGTAGGCGGCCGCGGACTCGTGCCGGGTATCGATGAACCGAAGCGCTGAGTCGATACCCGCGTCATAAACCGGCAGAACCTGATTGCCAGATAGGGTAAAGATGGGGCCAGGATCAGGGATCGCCAGGGCTCTTGCCAGCAGCGTCGCGCCGTTCACGAAAGGCATCAGCTTCTTCCTCTCCTGCCCCAGGGGTGCGTTCTCTGTGCGTCTCAGCAGCGCCCATTGAGCGTAGGGCAACGGGACGGCCAGGCGCGAATGCGCCAGGGGTTAGGCTTGAGCGGTTGATCCCACTCCGGCCGCGGCGCCATTGTGTGACCTGGACTCGGCGTCCAGCAGAAGCTGGTTCTGGTCCTCAAACAGCTTCTTGTACAGCCCGTTCAAGGCAAGCAGCTCGTCGTGGCTGCCATGCTCTACGATGCGGCCCGCCTCCAGCACGTAGATCACGTCCGCGCGCATCGCCAGCGCGAATCGGTGCGTAATGCTGATGGTGGTCTTGCCCCGGGTTGCCTCCGCGAGCTCATCCAGGATCTCGCTCTCCGTCTCCGCGTCCAGCGCGCTGGTGGCCTCATCCAGGATCAAAATGGGCGCGTTTCTCAGGAGCGCCCGGGCAATCGCCAGCCGCTGACGCTGGCCGCCGGACAGGCGGGTCCCGCGCTCTCCCACGATGGTGTCGTAGCCTGCTGGCAGCGTGGAGATGAAGTCGTGGATCCGCGCGGCCCTGGCAGCAGCCACGATCTCATCGTCCGTAGCATCCAGCTTGCCCAGGGCAATGTTCTCGCGGATGGTGGTGTTGAACAGGAAGTTCTCCTGGGAGACCAGCGAGATCTGACCGCGCAGCGCTGGCAACGAGAACTCGCGCACGTCGCGCCCATCGATCCGAACGCAGCCCTCGGATGGATCGTAGAAGCGGGGGATCATGTTGACCAGGGTGGTCTTGCCGGCGCCGGTTGGTCCCACGAACGCCGCGCTGGAGCCGGCCGGGATGCTGACGGACACGTCGCGGAGCGTGGGGATGTGGCCGTAAGCGAAGCTCACGCCTTCAATCGTGATGCCCTGCCCTACGGCGGGCGCCTCCGCCGTGCCGTTCGCCGGCACACCCATGTCCTCCGGAGACTGTTTCAGGATCTCCTCAATGCGCCGCATTGCCGCCGCCGCCACCGCGATGTTCGCGTACCGGTTGGCCAGCCGGTGCACGGGTACCACGAATCGTCCCATCAACGTGTTGAACGCAACCACCGTGCCCACCGTGGTTGAGCCAATCACGACCGCTACCGCGGGGTCAAAGCTGGCCAGCACCAGGATCAGACCCAGCGTCCAGACGAGCTTGCCCTGCACGGCGTCCGCGATGTCAGAGATCTCCTCAAAGACGGCTCGCAGGAAATCAGAGCGGATCTCCACTCGGCGGAACTCGTGGATCTCCGGGTGAAGCCATCGACGGAAGTAGCTCTGGAGGTTGAAGATCTGGATGATGGGGTGGGCGTAGATCATCTCACCGATGTGGCCGTTGATCTGCGCCAGCCGCTCCTGTCGGCCGCGGTTGGCAGACTGGATCCGCGGGCCGATAGATCGGCTGATGAAGACGTAGATCGGCACGACGATAACCAGGAGCAGGGTAAGCTGCCAGCTCAGGTTGATGAGGCTGACCAGCGTGACCAGCATCAGGATGATGTAGTAGCTGCTGTAGGCCACCGTCTGAGCCAACGGATCCGCCAGGCGCACCATGTCGCTCACGAAGCGTGCCATCAGGTCACCGGTGCGCATCCGGGCAAAGTAGCCCGCGCTGAAGTAATTCACCCGGTCGATGTAGGCCATACGCAGATCCCGCAGGATGTTCTGGCCCAACACGTTGACCACATACACCAGCCGGACCAGCGCGCAGATGTTCACGATCTGGGCCAACAGCATGGTCACGATGTAGCCCACCCCAATTGGCAGCCCATAGCCCCACGGGTTGGCTTTCGTCTGCTCGTTGCCCAGCAGGTCTACGATGTTCCGGAACTGGTAGGGCGTTACCTGCGCGGTGATGCTGCCAATGAGCATCAACGCCAGGCACTCAACCTGGCGCCACGGGTAGGGCTTCAGATACGGCCAGACCTGGCGAGCAAACTCCACCAGCGACATGAGGCGCCGACCAACACCCAGGCGAAGCCCACTCAGCCACTCACCCTCCAGCAGCTCCAGCGACTTGCCGTACATCACCTCTGCCGCGTGGTTCGGGTCCTCGCGCGCATTTGCCAGCATCCTCAGGAACTCGCGCGGGCCGTCGCGGTCGATCAAGTAGGCCGCGAAGCCCTCTTGCATCGCGCGATACAGCGCGGGATCTGGGCACGCATCCGGTCCACCAACGACGGACTGGTAGACCGGCAGGCGCCAACCGTTGGCCCTGGCCGCGTCGTGGCACTTCTGCAGCGCTGCCTCGGTGCTCGCGGAGGTGTGCCCTGACCGGCCCCCGATATGCGCAACCAGATGGCGCGCCGCGCCCTCAATGAGGAACCGCTGCACGCGGGAGCCACCGTTCGCATCCGGTTCAAGCCGTGACGCCGCGGCGTCCGCGTCCGCGGCACGGCCCAGCACCACCTGCGCCAGGTGCTCAGGGAAATCGCCAGGCAGTCCACCAGGCTCCAGCGTCGTCTCAACGACATCGCGATCCAGCCGAGCTCGGGAGCCAGCCGGCGCCCCACTGTCCGCGTCGCTGACGCTGACCTCGATCCTGCGGGGCGTGGTCAGGATCTCACGCGGGACCCGAAGCTGCTTGACAATGGGGCCAAGGATGCCCTCGGCCGTGGTCAAGATGTCACGGGCCTGGCCTGCCGAGCGAGACGCAGCCGGACAGCGAACGACGACGTAGTTGCCCTCGCAGACCACGTCGTCGTGGAGTGGAGCCCTGCCGTCCGCCATGGTCCGCTGCTATCCCAACCGTGGAGTGAAGATCGGCGCCGCCCGCCCCCGGTCCCGGCCACCGTGGCATTCGAATCGTGCAATCATACGCGAAGGCACGCGCCATTGGATGACCGTCTCAACCGGAAACGAGTATCGTGCGGCTGACGGCCCGTTATTCCACGCGTTCCACGCGTACAACGCTGCAGGCAGCACCCCCGATCGAGGCTTCCGGGGCCCCCGGAAAACGGCTTGACACCCACCGGGGCGGGGGTATACTGGCCTGGTAGGGATACCGGACAGGAATAACGGTAGCGCGAGTAAGTACGGGGCGGTTTCTCAGCAACGGTCTCGCAGGGAGGGATCCCATGGCTAAGATGCGCGTGCTCTCCGGTCGCGGCGATACCATCCTGGAGTGGGACGAGCGCCGCGTGCGGACGGGCGATCCAGAGGCCCAGGCCGCGGTCCGTGAGGCGGAGAGGATCTTCGAAGAGCAGCGTCGCCGCGGAGCTTCCGCATTCCGCGTGGATGGCGATCAGCCGGCCGTTCGGATCGACCAGTTTGATCCGTCCGCCAAGCAGATCATCATCATCCCGCGCGTGGCGGGCGGCTGACTTCACGAAGCCTGGCGCGGCCGCCAAAGACGGCCGCGTGGGGTCGCCATGACCATCACGGTCGTTGCGCTCGAGATCCTCTTCGTTCTCTTCGTCATCCTGCTGCTCTGCCGCGCGCCGGCCGGCATGCTCGCGTACCACTCGCTCGGCGCCCGCATACGGCGCCAGGACCTGCGCGAGGCGCACGAGCGAGCCGAGCAGCTCCTCCGAGATCTCCTGAAGCCGGATGAGTACCGCGACCTGAACCGTCGCGGCTATCTGGAGGTGCCCAGCCCGTCGCGCCCTCGGCGGGTGTACCGGGTTCCGCGCCACCAGGGGCAGGTCAAGGTCTACGAGGGCGGTGTGCCGGTGATGGCACTCTGCCTGCAGCCGGTGGAGCCAGTGCCGGATGGGGACGCGGTGATCATCCACAAACTGATGATCGAGGCCAACGAGGACGAATACCTCCGCATCGCCAACCGGTTCGAGCCGACCCTGTACGGCTTCATCCCGCTGCGACCGCGTCTGCGGGGGTAGTTCCGGAAACATTGCGTGAACCGGGGGTAGCAGCCTCGCCGCGGGTCTCTGGGAATCGCCAGCCCGTGGCGAGTGTTGCAGGTGCTATCATCCGAAGCGTCCGCGGGTGTCGCACCCCCAACGTGACGCCCGGGAGTGGCCCATGTTCCAGCTCCTGCGCTCGATCCGCCGAGACATCCAGGCCGTTCGCGATCACGATCCGGCTGCCACGAGCACCGTTGAGATCCTCCTGGCATACCCGGGCTTCCACGCCCGCCAGCTCCACCGCCTGGCCCACGCGCTTTGGCGGCGCGGCGTGCCCGTGTTGCCGCGGCTCATCTCCCACTTGAATCGTGGCGCTACCGGCATCGAGATCCACCCCGGCGCTCAGATCGGTGAGGGGTTCTTCATCGATCACGGCATGGGTGTGGTGATCGGCGAGACCGCCATCATCGGCGACGACGTAATGCTCTACCAGGGCGTGACGCTGGGTGGAACCAGCCGGCTGCGCGAGAAACGCCACCCCACCCTCCAGAACGGCGTGATCGTGGGCGCACATGCTCAGATCATCGGCGCCATCGAGGTGGGAGAGGGCGCGCGGGTGGGCGCCGGCTCCGTGGTGATCTCTCCGGTCCCGCCCTACTCCACGGTGGTGGGCGTACCCGGCCGCACCGTTGGCGTGCGGTTCCCAGACAACAAACCGGTCCAGCGTCTGCCCGACCCGGAGGGGGAATCCATCGAGACCCTCCAGGACCGCGTGCGCGACCTGGAAGCGCGGCTGGCCCATCTGGAGCTGGGGCAGGGGCACTTCAGTCCCGAGACCGACGCCCGCCCGGCTCGCGCTGGCGACTGAGATCGGGAGCGCCGCCTTCGCGCAGCAGCGCCGCCCAGCGGGACGGGCCTCCCAGACCATAGGCATCCTTCACTTCACCTGCCCGCCGATCATCGGCGGCGTAGAGTCCATCATTCGGTCGCACGCGCGGCTCCTGTTGCGGGACGGCCGCGACGTTCGCGTGTTGGCCGGTCGCGGCGGGACGTTCGATCGCCGAGTCCCGGTGTGGCTCAGCCCGCCGCTAGACTCAAAGTTCCCAGCCCTGCTCGCGGTGAACCAGGAGCTCGCGCGCGGCCAGGTCTCGGTGGAGTTCCACCGACTGGTTGACCTGCTGGTGGGTCAACTGGGTGAGCAGCTTCGCGCGCTAGACGCGTGCATCGTCCACAACGCGGCCTCCCTCCACTTCAACCTTCCGCTGACCGCCGCGCTTGCAACCCTCGCGCGCCGCGGCGGGATCTGCCCAATCATCGCCTGGTGCCATGACCTCTCCTGGGTGAACCCGCTCTACACACCCCATCTGCACCAGGGCGAGCCGTGGAGCCTGCTGAAAACGCCGCTGCCGGGAGTGACTTACGTGGTGGTCTCCGAGGATCGCCGCGGCGACCTCACGAGGCTGTTCGCGGAGAGCGGCGCGCAGTCGATCCCCGAAATCTCCGTGGTGCCGGCTGGGGTAGACGTTGATCGCAAGCTCCAGCTACGGCCTGCCACGCGTGAGCTCGCAGCGCAGCTCTCCCTGCTTGATCACCATCCGTTCATGCTGCTGCCCGTGCGCATCACCAAACGGAAGAACATCGAGCTGGCCATCCGCGTCACGAGGGCGCTTCGAGACCTTGGAATGCGGCCGCTGCTGCTGGTCACCGGGCCGCCCGGCCCACACAATGTGAGATCCGTGGACTACGTGGATGAGCTCATCGCGGAGCGGCGAGCGCAGGATGTGGAGCGCGAGGTGGTGCTGTTGTTCGAGCAGCGCCGCCCATCCGGCGGACCCTGGCGCGCGTCGGACGGCATGATGGACGACCTGTATCAGCTTGCGGATCTGATGCTGATTCCCAGCGCGCAGGAGGGGTTCGGTATACCATTACTGGAGGCCGGCCTGGTTCGGTTACCCATCTTCTGTTCGGACATCCCCCCGTTTCAGGAGATCGGCGGGCCCAGCGTTCATACATTCGGGCTGGATGAAAGCCCCCGCTCAATAGCCAGTCGGATACAGCGGCACCTGGCGGAAGACAGCCCTGGACGGCTCCGCCGTCAGGTGTTGTGCCAGTACTCCTGGGACTCGGTATTCGATCGGCTGATTCGCCCGTTGCTACCCCGCCGCCCGGCTGACGACAGAGACTAGGGAACGGTCTGATGGTGCTTGCTCCCCCCCGCACGGAACAGTCCCCCGTGGCGCCGACGCCGCGGGACTACACCATCCTGGTCCCCATCTCCAACCTGCAGATGGCCGCGCCGCTCATCCAGGTGGCCACGGCACTGATGCCCGTGCAAGAGGGCGGCGCCCGCGGCAAGATCATCACGCTGGGCGTCGTGGCTATTCCGGAGGAGCTCGGCTTCACAGAGGGAGCCATCCCGGCGCGGCTTCACCGCCAGCTCCTGGGCCGCCTGCGGCGGCTCGATCGGTCGCCGCGCATCGAGATGCGGGCGCTGGTGCGCGTCCACCGCCAGGTCTGGCAGGGCATCGTGGAGACCGCCCGCGAAGAGCAGGCGGACCTGATTCTCATGAGCTGGGATGGCCAGGCCAGCGCGGACGCCATCCTGGGCACAACCATCGACGAAGCCGTGCGCAACGCCCCGTGCGATATCGCCATCTCGCGCGGAGTACGCCGGGCCGCGGCCCAGACCAGGCGCATCCTGGTGCCCATCCGCGGTGGTCCACACGCGGCGCTGGCCTTCAAGCTCGCGGCCGGACTGGCGGACCGGGTGAACGGCACGGTCACCGCCATGCGGGTGGAGCTGCCGCCGGCCGACGGGACGATCCCAGACGAGCGAGACGTCGCCAGCCAACACCAGCGCGATGTGGAAGAGTTCGCCGCCGTAGTCGGGACGGCGCCGAATCCGGATCGGGTGCGGCAACTGGTGGTCCAGGGCGGCGAGTCCGTGGTGGATGCCATCTGCCAGCAGGCAGAGAGCCACCAGATCGTCATCATGGGCGCGGCCGCCGGTCCGCAGGACCCCAGCCAGGTCTTCGGCCCCATCGCCGAAGAAGTGGCGAGGCGCGTCCAGCGCGGCATAGTGGTGGTCAAGACCAGGCTGGCCGGCACCGTCACCCACACGGAGTGGGAGCCGGTGTTCGGCCGCTCTCCCACGAGCGCGGCCGGCCCGGAGCCACTCTCCGCGGTAGTAGACCGTTGGTTCGCGGAGAACACATTTGACAGCCACGAGTTCGATCGGGTGGAGGAGCTAGTCCGCCTCAAGCGTCAGCAGGGCGTCTCCATCAGCCTGGGCTTGCCCGCCCTCAACGAAGCGGAGACCATCGCCACGATCATCAAGAGTGTGAAGGTGGAGCTCATGGAGCGCCACGCGCTGCTGGACGAGATCGTCCTGATAGACAGCCGCTCCACGGACAACACCCGCGAGATCGCCACAGCGCTGGGCATCCCCGTGCACGTGCACCAGGAAATCCTGCCGGAGCACGGATCGAACCACGGCAAGGGTGAGGCGCTCTGGAAAAGCCTGCACGTGCTCAAGGGCGACATCGTGGCCTGGATCGACACGGACATCCGCAACATCCACCCCCGGTTCGTGTACGGCCTGATCGGCCCGCTGTTGAAGGACTCCCGCGTGAAGTTCGTGAAGGGGTTCTACAAGCGGCCCATCAAAGGCCCCGGCGGCCTCCAGGCCACCGGCGGCGGCCGCGTGACGGAGCTCACCGCCAGGCCGCTGCTCAATCTGTTCTTCCCACGGCTGTCCGGACTGATCCAGCCGCTGTCTGGCGAGCAGGCCGGGCGGCGCGAGGTGCTGGAGCAGCTACCCTTCTTCACCGGCTACGGCGTGGAGATTGGCCTGCTGATCGACCTGCTGGAGCACTACGGCCTCCAGGCCATCGGCCAGGTGGACTTGAAGCGGCGGGTCCACCGCAATCAGCCGCTGCAGTCCCTGAGCGCCATGTCCTTCACCATCCTGGCCCTGGTCATGCGCCGCCTGGAGCAGCGCCACCGCCTCCACCTGCTCTCTGACGTGAACCAGAGCATGAAGATGATCCAGCACACGCGCGACCACTTCGAGGTCCGAGTGCGCGAAGTGGGTGACGTAGAACGCCCGCCCATCATCACCCTCCCGGAATACCGCGCGCTTCACACGGAGGCGTAGCGAGTCTTAGCAGTCAGCCAAACGGAGCACGCTTGAGCCCGGTCAACATGAAGCCAGAACACACCCAGAACACGAAATGACATCTCACTCGAAGACATCCATCATCCTCTGCCGGCACGGCGAGACGGACTGGAACCGCGAGGGGCGGTACCAGGGCCGTACGGATGTGCCCCTCAACGCCAAGGGCCTGCGGCAGGCACGCGAGCTCGCCGCCAGGCTCCAGGCCACGGAGATCAGCGCCATCTACTCCAGCACGCTCTCTCGCGCCTACGACACGGCCGTTGAGATCGCCCGACTGCACCAGCTCAGGGTGCACCAGGACCCGCGGCTGGACGAGATCAACCAGGGCGAGTGGGAGGGCCTCCGCCCCGCCGAGATCGTGGTGAATCACCGCGAGCTCCACGATCGCTGGCAGCACTACCCGCTGGATCTGCGTCTCCCCGGCGGCGAGACGCTGGAAGAGGTTCGGCAGCGGGTGGCCGATCTCCTGGCAGAGATCCTGGCCGGCCACGACGGCGAGACCGTGTGCGTGGTAGCCCACAGCGTCTCAATGGCGGCAGTGAAGCACCAGCTCCAGGGCCTGCCGTTCCCAGACGCGCTACGCTCGCTCCCGAAGAACGCCTCCAGCGAGGCCATCGAGGTCAGCACCCGGCCCGACTGACCGCCGCGCCGGGGCGTGATGAGCCACAGCCAGGGGCACCATCGCATTCCGGATGCCCTCGAACGCCGCAGGTCGGCAATGCCGGGATGCGCGACGCGCATTTCCGCCTTCGGCCCAGCATTCGTGCCAGTTCACCCAGAGCTCCCTGAAGTCTGCCCAAAGCATGAGCGATCGGGCAGCCAGAATCTTGAAACAGGTGTTCTAGCAAGGCTAGCCTGTCGCGAGTCTGCCAGGGGGTGTTGGCATGGGTTCGTGCTGTGGGGATCCGCGCGATGTCGCCGGCGTTCGTGCGGCGTCAGGAGACTGGAAGCCGCGCCGATCTGGCCTGATCGATTGGCGCCGCGTGAGGCGCGGGCGGCGGTTGGTCCGGCGCGGCACGCGGCGGATTGTCAGCCACGCGCTCCGGCTCGGGCTGGTCCTCTCGCTGCTGTGCACACCGGGCGCCAGCGTGGCGCCGTTGGCGCGCGATCTGGGGATGGGCGGCCTGGGCCTGGCCGCGGCCGGCGCGGCCGCGCTCAGCGCTGCTCTAGCCGTGGCCCACGCGCGGGCGGTCGTCGCCAGCGCCGCCGATCTCGGCACCGTCCCACCGGCGCCATTCCCAGACGACGCGGCCGCCGAGCCTGGCGATCTGGGCGGCCTGAGCGGCCTGAGCAGTCAGGCTGAGGCAGCGGAGAACCCCTGGGATCCCCAGCAGCCGGCCCCGCTGCTGCTTGCCGATGGGTCGTGGGGACTTGGCTTCCTGGTGCCCTCGGGCGTCCCCAACGGCGGCATGGCGCTGCGCTTCCGACGCGGCCTCGCCACCGGCAGCGGCTCCGGCGGCGGCAAGGCGCTCTGGCTGGCCGCGGTCACCGTCGAGAGCCAGGGGGTCGATCAGCCCAGCCTGGTGCAGGTGGGCTCCACCCTCGGTCTGGTCTATCGCAAGGCCGTCGGCAGCCCGGCCGTCGTCCAGGTCATGGTCCGCACCTCTGCTGACAACGGCGCCACCTGGTCGGCCGCGGTCCAGATCTCCAGCGAGACCGCCAACGTCCTCGCTGCCCGCGCCGTCACCGACGGCGGCACCGCCTACGCCCTGTGGACCACCACGGGCTCTAGCACCCTCGCGTATGCCAGCTCGTCCAGTCTCACGTCCTGGTCCGGCGGCGGCAGCGTCGGCGAGCCGGTCAGCGGTGGCTTCACCATCGCCAGGACCGGCGGCGGCTGGCTGCTGGCCTGGCTGGCACCCTCGCTCGTCGGCTCCGCGGTCACCCCGCCGGGCGATCCCGACCACCCGGTGTTGTGGGCGGGCACGCTCGGTTCGCTCGGCTCAGCCGCCTCGAACAAGCGCGAGCTGACCGACGCCTGGGTCGAGCGGGGGGTCAACAGCGTCGGTGTGGGCAGCATCGGCTCCACCCTGGTGGTCGGCTACTCCCACTACGACGGCGTCGGCAACCACCTCGGCTGGGTGCGCACCTCGGCCGACGGTGGCGCGAGCTGGACGCCCAAGCTGGCGGCCTTCCACGACCCGCTGCACCCGCCGGGCGGCGTCATCGAGGTGGGCGGCGTGGCGCTGGTGCCGAGTGGTGGCGGCCTGCGGGCGTTCTGGCATCAAACGATGGTGGTCGCGTCGAACCCGGCGTTGGCCTACGACTACACGCTGTACTACCGCGAGGTGGCGGCCGGGCCGACGCTGGGATCGGTCTGGATCGTGCCCCCGACGGACGTGGACTGGCTGAGCCTGTGCGGCGGCTGCCACCCCTGGGCCAGCGACGCGGCGGATCCGGTGGTGGTGCCGACCGGCCAGTTCTACCTGCCGGCCACGGACGTGGCGATCCCCGGGCGGGGGCCCGGGCTGGCGTTTGGGCGGACCTACAACTCGGCCAACGCGACCAACGCGATCAACGCGAGTAGCTCGCCCGATGGGCCGCTGGGCCACGGCTGGGCGCTCAGCTACGACGCGCGGCTGCAGGTGTACCCCGGCGGCGAGGTGGTGGTGGTGACCGGCAGCGGCCGCCACGACCTGTACCAGCCGTCTGGCGGCGGTGGGGGAGGGGGCTATACGCCGCCGGCCGGCCGCTACGGCGCGCTGGTCCACCAGCCCAACGGCACCTGGACGCTCACCGATCGGGCCCAGATCACCCAGACCTTCTCCGCTCCCAGCGGCAGCCCGCCCAGCGGCACGCCCGGGCGGCTGCTCTCCATCGCCGACCGCAACGGCAACACCACCAGCTTGACCTACGACGGCAGCGGCAAGCTCACCGGCGTGACCGCGGCCGGCGGGCGCGGCCTCACCATCGCCTACAGCGGCAATCGGATCAGCAGCGTGACCGACCCGCTCGGCCGCGTCGTCAGCTACGGCTACAACGGGGCCGGCAACCTGGTCACGGTCACCGATCAGCGCGGCAAGGTGTGGAGCTACAGCTACGACGCCAGCCACCTGTTGACCCAGGCCACCGACCCGCTCGGCCACCACCCGTTCACCAACGTGTACGGCCGGGCGGCCCAGGTGCTGCGCCAGACCGACGCCGGCGGCGGGATCACCAGCTTCACCTACGGCGCCGGCAGCACCGTGGTGACCGACCCGCTGGGCCGGGCGACCGTCCACGACTTCGACACCAGCTACCGGGTGACCAGGATCACCGATCCGGCCGGCAAGCTCGTCACGTTCGCCTACGACGCCAGCTTCAACATCACCCAGGTCAACGACCAGCGGCGGACGCCGGGCGGTCCGGCCAACGTCACCGCGCTGACCTACGACGCCAACGGCAACCTGCTGACCCGCGCCAACGGCCTGGGAAAAGTGTGGAGCTGGAGCTACAACGCGCGCAACGACGTGACGGTGGCGACCGACCCATTGGGCCACAGCACGGCGTACAGCTACAACGCGGCCGGCAACCTGATCGCCGTCACGAATGCCAAGGGCGAGATCACCACGCTGGCGCCGAACGCCCAGGGCCTGGTGGCCAGCGTGACCGATGCGCGAGGCAAGACCACCGCGCTGGCGTACGACGCGCACGGCGGGATGGTTGGCATCACCAACCCGCTGGGCAAGAGCTGGAGCGCGGCCTACGACGCGGCCGGGCGGACCCAGAGCGTGACCGACCCGCTGGGCCACGTCACCAGCCTCAGCTACGACGCCACCGACAACCTGCTCGTCGCCACCGACGCGCGCGGCCAGACCGCCAGCGCGGCGTACGACGACGCCGGGCGGCGGATCAGCGTGACCGACCCGAACGGTCGGGTGACCGGCTACGCCTTCGACGCCAGGGACCGGCTGGTCAGCGTGACCGACGCCGCCGGCGGGGTGACCGCGTACGGCTACGACGCCGCGGACCAGCTGCTGACGGTGACCGACGCCGAAGGCCACGTGCGGAGCTGGAGCTACGACGCGCTGGGTCGACCGCTGACCGAGCAAGACGCCGCCAACCAGACCATCACGTACGAGTACGACGGGGCCGGCAACCGGACGAAGCGGACGATGCCCAACGGCGAGCAGACGGTGTACAGCTACGACACGATCGGTCGACTGACCGGGGTGGACGAGCCGAGCGGCACGGCCGACGTGAGCTACACGTACGACGACGCCAACCGGCAGGTCAGCCTGGTGGACGGCATCGGGACCACCACGTACGCCTACGACCAGTTGGATCGGCCGACCAGCGTGACCCAGCCAGGAACCGCCGCGCACCCCGGCAACAAGACGGTCAGCTACCAGTACGACGCGGCTGGCAATCGGACGCGGATCACGTATCCGGACGGCAAGCAGGTCAACTACGCCTACGACGACGCCAGCCGCCTGAGCAGCGTGACCGACTGGCTGAGCAAGGCCACCAGCTACGGGTACGACGACGCCGGGCGCTTGACGAACACGGTGTACCCGACCGGGGTGAACGAGGCACGGGTGTACAACGCGGCCGACCAGTTGACCAGCCTGGTGAGCAGCAAGGGCGCGGCCACGCTGACCAGCTTCACGTACACGCTGGACAACGCCGGGCTGCGGACGGCGGTGCAGACCTCGGGACAGACGGGGGGTGGGACCGAGAGCTACAGCCATGATGCGCTCAATCGGCTGACCGCGGTCAGCTACGCCGACGGGACCAGCCAGAGCTATAGCTACGACAAGGTCGGCAATCGGACCAGCAAGGTGCAGACCGGCGGGCCTGGCGCTGGCACGACCAGCTACGGGTACGACGCGGCCGATCGGCTGACCCAGATCACCACTGGGACCGGTAGCGCGGCGGTGACGTTCGACGGCAAGGGCAACCAGATCCACCGGGCCGCGCCCGCTGGCGGTGGAGGAGGGGGAGGAGGTGGGGGTGGCGGCAGCGGGCCTGGGACCCGCTACTGCTACGACGGCGAGCAGCGCTTGACCGCGGTGGGGCCCGGCGCGGCGGGCGCCGGCTGCCCGAGCACGCCGCCGCCGCCGATCACGCCCATTCGGGTCAACGCGGCCGGCGGCGCGTACACCGACGGCGGGGGCAACGCCTGGGCGGCCGACAACGGCGCCGACGGCGGCAGCTACTCCAGCACCGGCGCCGCGATCGCCGGCACCACCGACGATCCGCTGTACCAGACCGCTCGCTGGGGCAACACGTTCGGGTACGCGTTCACGGTGCCCAACGGCAACTACCAGGTGACGTTGAAGTTTGCGGAGATCGACCCGAACGTGGTGGTGGGCACGCGGGTGTTCAACGTCGAGATCGAGGGCACCACGGTGCTGCAGAGCTTTGACGTGCGGGCCCAGGCCGGCGCCAGCTTCACGGCGCTGGATCGGGTGTTCAACACCACGGTCGGCGATGGCGTGCTGAACATCACGTTCGCCTCGATCAACCCGAACGCCATGGTCAGCGCCATCGAGATCGTCTCATCCAGCGTGGGCAGCGGGACCCTGTACCGCAAGCGGGTCAACGCCAGCGGGGTCGCGTTCAACGACGGCGGCCACAAGATCTGGCAGGCCGACCAGGGCTACGCCGGCGGGAACAACGCGTACGTCGGCGCGGCCATCGCCGGCACCACCGACGACTATCTGTACCAGACCGCCCGCTGGGGAGCCAGCTTCAGCTACGCCTTGCCGGTGCCCAACGGCGACTACACGGTCAACCTCAAGTTCGCCGAGATCGACGGCAACGTCACGCCCGGCGTGCGGGTGTTCAACGTCAAGGCAGAGGGCAGCCAGGCCATCACCAACCTGGACGTGCGGGCGGCGGCTGGAGCCAACTTCACCGCGCACGATCGGAGCATCACGACCACCGTCAGCGACGGCACGCTGAACCTGGAGTTCATCGCGGTCGCGGCCAACGCCATGGTCGGCGCGATCGAGGTGGTGCAGACCGCGGCGCCGAGCGGGGTGCCGATCGTACCGAGCTGGACGGCCAGTTATCGGGGAGACGGGCTGCGGGCGACCCAGCAGGGCGCTGGGATCAACGCCAGCTACGTCTGGGATCTCGCCTCGGGGCTACCGGTCGTGCTCCAGGACGGCAGCACCACGTACGTGTACGGCCACGGCCTGATCAGCCAGACCAGCAGCGCCGGGGTACAGACCTACCACCTGGCAGACGGCCTGGGCAGCACCGCCGCCCTGACCGACACCAACGGCACCGTCACTGGCAGCTACCAGTACGACGTGTTCGGCGCCATCAAGAGCGCCACCGGCACCGCGAGCAGCGAATTCACCTACACCGGCCAGCAGCAAGACCCCGCCACCAACCTGGTCTACCTGCGCGCCAGGTACTACGACCCCACCCTCGGCCGCTTCCTCACCAAAGACCCCTTCCAGGGTGTGGCGAGCGTGCCTCGGTCCCTGCACCGCTACTCGTATGTCGCCAACAGCCCAGCTAACCTGGTCGACCCCAGTGGACTCGACTGGCTCGGCTACCACGCGCACGAACTGATCGAGAAGCGCTTCATAGAGGATCATCCTGGATTCGAGCGCGAAGTCTGGTATCGCGGTCCGGGTCCGGGTCGAACCGGAGGCAGCCAGATCGATCTCGTGAACCGGACCACCAAGACCTTTTACGAGATCAAGCCTCACACGATGATCGATGATGGACTTGACCAGGTTGACGACCGCAAGAACCTCGGTCAGGGGTTGACACCCGGCGGACCGTGCGACGACATGTGGATCGAGTCCGATGAACTGCCGGGTTTCATCCTGCACGCATGGTACGAAGCACCAGGATTGATCGTCTATCGTTGGTACGATCTCGACACCGGATTGCCTGGACTCCCACCGCGGAGACGGCCGAAGACAAACGATAGTACGGAGGAGGAGCAGGAGAAGGCTCCCCGAAAGAACCCTCCGCCCTCACCATACGTGCCGGTGCCGTTCTATCCACCCATCCTCGTCCCAGCATGGCCGTCGCCAAGTTGAGCGCGCCCTGGTTTGGCAGGTCTCTGCCGCGCAATCCCAATGATCCTTCCGTACCGGGATTCGCTCGGGTGTTTGCGTGGTTTGCGTGCGCCCCCGGGGGCCTGGACGCGGAATCGCTCCTGAACCTGGCCGCCGAACTACGCGCTATTCTCGGAGTGTTCGGGACGGCGCATGCCGAAACGTCCGAGCCACGCCGATATCTTGCGACGCCGCCCGGGATGACCGCGTTTGCGAACGCGGTTCGGGCAAGCCGGGCATCGTCGTTCCGCATTGGAGTCGACGATTCGTCGGTCCGTGAAAGCCAGGTTCGGGCCCGGGTTCGGTACGACGAGATTTGGGGGCAGGAAAGTTTCGTTCAGGCCGAGATCAGGCTGGTCTTCGATCCGTCAGCGGCGGGTGTCGATCCCGGGGATGTTGCATCCCGCGTGCGTGATCTCGTCCAACTTGCGATCGATCGTTGGCCAGGCGCGGCCGCGTACGTCAGTGATCGCCCACCGCACTTCGATCGTTTCTCGATCTATGGGGATGGTAGCAATCGGTACGCACCGATCACCTGGGCCGAGCTGTCGAAGTACGCGGTGGGTTGCTTCTGGGTGACATACCTCGGCGCCGGCTTGTGCGAGCGGCTCGGCGGCGTTGAGCGGGTGCTCGCCGAGGCACCCGCACCTATCAAGCTACGTGGCCGCGAGGGCGTCTGGCTGCAGCTCTCGGAGCTCCCGCCGGCACCCGAGGGGGCTCTGGAGCAACTCCAACGCTACCTGGCGCCGATCCTGGACTGGACCGACGTGGAGATCATGGCCGGCCGCCCCCGATCCAGAGAGCTCGCTGGCACCACGTACCTGCCCGAGAAGACTCGCGCAGAGCACGCCGCCGAGCGAGCAGCGCGCAAGCATCGCGATGCTGCGCCACCCATCGAGTACGTCCCCGACCTGGCGGAGGACGCCACCGCGCCGCAGGATGTCACGCTCAACCTGTACTTCGCGGCGCCGCTGAACGAGCCCGGTCTGGCGCAGATGGAGGCCGTGATCGAGGCTTGGTTCGGCGCCGGACTGGACGGAGCGTTTCCGTACGATGAAGACGGCCCAAGCGGGATGCACCAGGTGGACGGCCCGTCGATCGACGGAGCGGTGCTCAGATACACCATCGACTTTGGGAGCGCCGACGCCGACGCGGCGATCCAAGATCTGGCGGAGCGGCTGGCCGAGTGCGAGAGTCTGCACGCCCTACGGATCGTGGTCGGGACGGAAACGGTGGGCTAGGCCGCGTAGGCTGAGATGCCGATGTCCACGATGATCAGCAGGGGAGAGCTTGCCGTCGGCAAGCGAGAGCGAGGAGGGGTGCACTGTGGCAGACGAACCTGGTCGGCTCTACTTCTGCCTGCGAGGCTCACCGCGGTCGTTTTCGGACGCGACCGGCACGTTCGTCGCGTGGCTTGAGGCGTGGGCAGCCGACCTGAGACAGGTTGGCCTGGAGCCCAGCGTCTCCGCGTCGCATCCCGCGATCCGCGGCGCGACGCCGCGGGTCTGGCAACGGCTGATCGATGCCTTGCGAGGCCCGGATCCGGTGAGCTTCTCCGTGAGCACTGGCAGCGGCGAAGGCCTCCCGCGGAGATACCTGACGTATCTCTCTGTCACGCCCGATCTCCGGACGCGATCCAGCCCGGTCCACGACATCACGCTGCGCACCAGGGTCGGTGAAACGTCTCCGGTGGCTGCCGAGGCGTCCGTTCGCACATGCGAGACGCTAGCCGTAGCGAGCGGTCTGTCGCAGGGCTTGATGCTGCCGTGGTCAGTCGATACGCGTGGCGCGGGCGTGGAGGACACCGTGTCGGAGCGTTTTGTCGAAGACGACCACACACCATACGGACCGCGGGCCTTGGAGGTGTTGCTGCGCGGGGCCGGGTGGGCTATGTGGATGACGGAGCGGCATATCCAGGGGTTGGGCGGCGTCGAGCGGATCCATCGTGAGGCGCCGGTGCACCGGGTGGTCGAGCATCCCGCCGGGCTCTGGCTGGAAGCCACGGCCGACCCGTTCGATTTCACGCAGTCCCACCTGGAGCAACTTGAGCGGTTCATCACACCCATCTTGCCCAGGCGAGGCGACCTGCCCAGGCTCGATCCCGAACCCGCAACAGCTCAGGGGCCGTACGACGCGGGCCAGGGTCCGGCGGATCGCTACCGGGACTACACGGGACCGCCCGTGCCACTTGCGGAGCTGTTCACGGACTTCACCGCGACGCTCAACATCTACGTACACGCCGAGTTGGCCGCGGAGCAGCGGCAGGCGCTGCGGCGACTGTTATACGCGTGGCTGCTCGACAGCAAGGAGCGATACGACGTGGACGGCGGACTGGAGGCAGAAGGACGCCTCAAGGAGTACACACTCGTCACGCGCTGGCTGTTGTCATTTCGAGGCAGAGGGGTCGAGGAGATGCTGGCGGAGCTGACACGCCGCCTGGGCGGGTGGAGCGCCCGTTGGGGTGTCGAGATCCGTCGACTGAGCATCGGCTCGGACGACGATCTGGCGATCGAGGACGCCGAAGCTGGCGCGGCCGGATCAGCCGTGTGATGCTCGACCGAGGGGGAACCACGGGGGGACAGATCCGCGCGCCGGCAGTGGTGCGCTGCGTCGCCAGCGCCTAAGCGAAGCCGCGCCAGTCTAGCCCGGCCGGCCCAGACGCCAAGGCAGAGGGCAGCCAGGTCATCACCAACCTGGACGTGCGGGCGGCCGCTGGCGCCAACTTCACCGCGCACGACCGGAGCATCACGACCACCGTCAGCGACGGGACGCTGAACCTGGAGTTCATCGCCGTCGCGGCCAACGCCATGGTCGGCGCGATCGAGGTGGTGCAGACCGCCGCGCCGAGCGGGGTGCCGATCGTACCGAGCTGCACGGCGAGCGATCGCGGCGACGGCCTGCGGGCGACGCAGCAGGGCGGCGGGATCAACGCCAGCTAAGTGTGGGATCTGGGCAGCGGACTGCCGACCATCGTGCAGGACGGCAACGCCACGTACGTGTACGGCCACGGCCTGATCAGCCAGACGAGCAGCGGTGGGGCCCAGACTTACCACCTGGCAGACGGCCTGGGCAGCACCGTCGCCCTGACTGACACCAACGGCAACGTCACCGGCAGCTACCAGTACGACGTGTTCGGCGCCATCAAGAGCGCCACCGGCACCGCGAGCAGCGAATTCACCTACACCGGCCAGCAGCAAGACCCCGCCACCAACCTGGTCTACCTGCGCGCCAGGTACTACGACCCCACCCTCGGCCGCTTCCTCACCAAAGACCCCTTCCACGGCTTCGCCACCAGACCCCAGAGCCAGCACCGCTACGCCTACGTCGAGAACAGCCCAGCCAACGCCGTCGACCCGAGCGGGCGATCGGCCTCTGTCGCCGTAATGCCGCAGCAGCCACCCGGATTCGCGCTGACGGGCGAAGCGCTTGCCCTGGTGGGGGCTAGTGGCCAGCGCAGAAGGGGTGCTCATCGTGAGCGTGGTCGGTATCGGTGTCGGCTACGTGATGCTCTTCGTGAAATTGCACAATGGCGACCTGCAGGCGAACCCTGACGGCTGCTTCGTCGCCATGCCCACGCTACCGAACGAAGCCTATTCTTCGGGAGGGGTGTACGTTCTGGTTGATCCGACCACGGGTGACGTAATTTTTGTAGGGCAGACAAAGGCTTTCGACCGTAGAGAAAAGGAGTGGGGGAGAAGCCGCGATCCAGATATGGCAGGTGCGGACTTTGACCCCAAGTACCCAACCGACGACTACGATACCCGGCGTGGAGCGGGGCAGAAAGTATGGGAGGACAAACAGCCGGACAAGAACAAGAACCGCCCCGTGAGTCCACGAAATCCGAACCGGGAGCGCTATGAGAAAGCAGCGGATGACTATCCTGACTACCCATGATGCCTTCTAGCAGCCGCGCGAAGCGACAGCCCCGGCCGTACAACGAGGGCGACTGGTTCGCCGTGCCACTCAGTTCGGATGACTTCGCCGTTGGCCGCGTGGCGCGGCATGATCGCGGCCACGGAGTCCTCGGATACTTCTTCGGGAAGCGCTACGCGAGTCCGCCCAGCGCACGGGAGCTCACCGATCTGCATTCCCGCGACGCCGTGGACATCCGTGAATGTAGTGATCTTGGGCTTCGGGACCTCTCCTGGCCGGTGATCGGCCAACTGGGCACGTGGACGCGTTCAGCGTGGCCGATGCCAATCCGTGGTCGTGCCGAGACCCCCACTAGATGTCGGCGAATCGTGCACCTCCGAGACACCCTTGGCAAGCCAACGGCGGAAGAGACAGTGTCGCTGGAAGAGGCAATGTCATTTCACCGAGACCGCACATCAGGATTCTTGGCCGTTCAGAATGCGCTGAGCTTCCTCCTCGATACAGACGCTCACTTCGACGAGGGGCAAGCGACGGCTCCTGGGGATGACTCGAACCCTGACCGTGGCTCTGAAGATCTAACCAATGAAGAAGCGGTCTCGCGACAACGCCCGGTCACAGGACTTTGGCTTCGCATCCCACTCAGTGAGGACATCAGCGCCTACGCCCTCGGCGCGGGCGATGACGGCCGCGGGCGGCTCCTGTTGTATTTGTTCGGACCGCAATATCACGCCGAAGAGATGCGAAAGCAACGACCGGATATGCTCTACATCACATATATCGATACCGTGAACGTCGATGCAAAGCCGCTATCCGCGGGCGAGTGGCAGGTCTTGGAGCCGTATGTGCACTGGGTGCCGGAGCATTGGCCGATCCCTCATCGCGGACGAATCGACCAGGCAGACCGCGCCACGCGCGTTGCATACGCTGCTGGCGACCTCAGCGAGCCTGCGAACGTTGAGCCGGTATCGTTCCTGGAGGGCATCTCGCTGCGGCGTGACAAGCTTTGGACGAGTCGCGATCTCGAGCGGCAATTGCAGAGACGGCTGGTCGACAGCGCCGGGCGGCGCGCGGCAGCGCTCGGGTCCGATCAAGCACACCCATCGATGATTCGAAAACGGCAACCCGTGGGCCCACGCAATCCCAATCGGGAACGCTACGCGAAGGCAGCGGAGGCGTACCTGGACTACTTCTGACGCACCTCCAGATTGCTTCCGCCGCCAAGCCGGTGGTACGTTTTCCGTGGACCATGGGCCAGCTTCTGCAGATCCTCAAGGACCGCGGGCACCGGATGACCCCCCAGCGCCAGATGATCGTGGACGCGATCGAGGCCTCAGACGGGCACGTGTCCGCCGAGTCCATCCACTCCCAGGTGGCCGCGCGCTTCCCCCAGGTCAACATCTCCACGGTCTACCGCACCCTCGAGCTGCTCCAGGAGCTCCAACTCGTCACCCACACCCACTTTGACGACGGGATCGCCCAGTACCACCTGGCCTCTGTGGAGCCGCATCAGCACATGGTCTGCCGCGCCTGCGGGAGCGAGAAGGAGTTTCCCGTGGAGATCTTGGAGTCGGTAGATCGCTACCTGCGGAGCCACTATGGGTTCCACGCAGACCTGGCGCACTTCGCCCTGGTGGGCACCTGCCGCGCCTGCATCGGTGACAGCTAGGCCACCTGCCAGTCCCACCCGGCCCGATCTAGCTGCACCAGCGCGGCGAACCAGCCGTCCCGCGCCTCGAGCGCGTCCGGCGGGCCCGCCTCCACCACCACCCCGTCATCCAGCACCACCACCTCATCCGCCTCGCGGGCGGTGGCCAGGCGGTGGGCCACGGAGATGACCGCGCAGCCAGATGCCAACACGCGGTCGCGTAACGCCTCGCGCAGCACGGATTCCGTCTCACTGTCGATCGCGGCCGTGGCCTCATCCAGCAGGATCAGCTTTGGCTCGCAGGCCAGCGCCCGGGCCAGCGCCATGAGCTGCCGCTGGCCCGCGGACAACTCCAGCCCTTCGCCGCGACCGGATCCAGACAGCCGCGTGTCGTAGCCGTGCGGCAGCGTCGCGATGAACCGCTCCGCGCCGGCCAGCCTGGCCGCCCGCTCCAGCGCCGCGTCTGGTAGGTCAAGATCGAAGAGGCTCAGGTTCTCGCGCACTGTCCCGTCCAGAAGCTGTACGACCTGGGGCACCACGCCAATCAGCCGCCGTCGCTCCGCATCATCCAGGCTCGCCGGCCGCACGCCGGCCACCATGATCGCGCCCCCCCACGGCGCGTACAGTCCGCCCAACAGATGAAGCACGCTGCTCTTACCCGCCCCCGTCCTACCAACCAGGGCAACGTGACGCCCCGGCCGCACGCTCAGCGACACGCCGTGGAGGACGGTCCGCCCCTCCAGGTAGCCAAAGGTCACATCGCGTAGCTCCACCAGCGGCCGTGAGCCGCCGGCGGCTGGCGCGGCCTCATCTCCCGCGTCTCGGCGATCTGGACGTTCGGCGTCCAGATCCAGCACTTCGCGGATGCGCTGAAGGCCAGACAGCGCGCCCTGCACCGTCTGCCATTCGTCTCCCAGCGCGATGATGGGCTTGAAGAAGCGGTCAAACAGCAGGACGAACGCCGTCAGCGTGCCCAGTGAGACCCCCCAGCCACCCCAGACGGACGCGGCCGTGCCCGTCCAGACCAGGAGGCTGACGATGATGGCGGCGATGAGCGTCATGAGCGGCTGATAGAACGCGGCGAAGAAGGTGGCCGTGTTGTAGGCCGTGAGCACGTCTCGCAGAGCGCCTCTGAACCTGGCCACAAGCTGGCGCTCCGCGCCGTATGCCCGAATCACCTCCGCGCCGGCCAGCGTCTCCTGGATATGCGCGGACAGCGCGCCCACTGCCTCGCGGTTGGCCTGCTCCGCCGCGCGTACGCGCCCGCGCAGCCGGTGGGTGATCACCACCACCAGCGGCGTGGCCAGCAGCGATGCTGCAGTCAGGAGCGGACTCAGCAGCACCATAGCCGCCAGCACCGTGAACAGCCGCACCAGGTCTGCCACCAGACGCACGGCGCCTGAGGAGAACATGGTGTCCAGCGTGTCCACATCAGCCGTGCAGCGGCTGATGATGTCGCCCAGCGGGTTACGGTCAAAGTAGCTGGTCGGGAGCGCCTGGAGGTGGGCAAACATGGCCGTGCGAATCCCGTGCAGCGCGCCCTGGGCCGCGGTCGTCACGCTGTAGGTGGCCATGGCGGCCGTCCCGTGGATGCCCGCCATGGCCAGCACGTAGAGCACGGCCAGCGTCAGGAGTCCGGCCGGCTCACCCACAGCCAGATGGTCATCCACCGCACTCCGCAGGAGGAGCGGTGGCGCCAGCTCGCACACGGCGCTGGCCAGCGTCAGTGCGGCGGCCAGGATCAGAAATCCGGCCCAAGGCCGAACGGCCTGACCGAACACGGCGCGGCTGGCCAGCGCACTATTCGTCATGAAGAGACCTGTCCCGCTGGGCGACCCACCAGGTGCTGCGCCCGAAAGACGCGGGCGTACATCTGCCCGGCGGCCACCAGATCCTCATGGGTGCCCTGCTCCACCACCCTTCCGCCATCCAGCACCACCACCCGGTCCGCGCGGGGGAAGGCCGCCAGGCGGTGGGAGAACAGGACCACCGTCATCCGCTGGCTCGGTGGGGCGGATCGTCCCACGGATTGCTCTAGCGCATCAATGATGTCGCCCTCCGTCCCCAGATCCACGGCTGAGAACGGATCGTCCAGCAGCAGCACGCCGGGCCGAGCCGGGGCGGAGGCGGAGAGGGCACGGGCCAGCGCTATGCGCTGGCGCTGGCCGCCGGAGACGCGAATGCCCAGCTCACCGATCTCCGTGTCAGCGCCGTGCGGGAATGCGTGGATGTCCCGCTCCATCGCCGCGATGCGCAGCGCCTGCTCACGGGCCGCCCGCACATCCGGGATCATCTCGCCGCCCGCGAAGAGATCCAGATTAGCCGCGATGGTGCCGGAGAAGAGATAGGGCTCCTGGGGCAGGTACCCCACCTGGCGCGCCCGTTCGCGCGCCTCCAATGTGAAGGGGTCCCGCCCACCCACCCGCACGGTGCCGGCGTCTGGTCCGTACACCCCTGCGATGATGCGCGCCAGGGCCGTCTTGCCAGCGCCGACCGGCCCGGTGATCGCCACGAACGCTCCGGGCTCCACGCGCAGGCAGATGTCCACCAGCGTGGGCACCACCGCTCCGTCATAGGTGAAGCAGACGTGGTCCAGCTCCACTGGCAACGGGCCGGGAGCCGCGGCAATCTCGCGCTCCAGCGGCTCGCGCGAGCCAGCCACGTAGCCGGGTGTGAACGACGCCCGCGGCGCCTCTCCCACCACTGGTCGGGGTGGGGCCAGCAGCGGCTGCACCCGGGCATACGCGGCAGCGCCGCTCTGGATGGAGTTCACCATCTGCGGCACGCGGAATCCCCGCTCCACGAACCGCACGAAGAGCTGCAGATAGCCCACAAAGGCGCCAAGCGTCAGCGCCCCCTCGGCCACCCGCTCGCCGCCCATCCAGATCACGAACAGTACGCCTGAGGCCATGATCACCGTGTAGCTGGGCTGGAGCACGCCACGCATCCGGGCCGTGGACCGGTTGGCGTTCGCAAAGTTCAGCGACAGTCGATCCACGCGCTCGGTGGCAGCCGCTCGGCGCCCGGTCAGACGGAGCAAGCGGGTACTGGCGAGCAGCTCGTGCAGCGCCGCCGTGAGACGCGCGTTGGCGCGGCGCGCGGCCGTGGTGCGGACCGAGACCCAGCGACCGGAGCGATGCGCCAACAGCATCGCGGCTGGCACCGGCAGCAACGACCAGAGCGAGAGGCGTGCGTCCAGCCAGACCATGGCCGCGATGAGCGAAATAGAGAAAAGCACCGTGTCCCACATCTCAATACTGAACTCGCGGATACCCACGCCCATGATGTCGATGTCCGCCACCATGCGCGCCATGAGATCTCCGATGGCCGTCTGGCTGATGCGCTCCATGGGCCAGGCAAGCACGCCCCGCATGGCGTCCGCGCGGATATTGGCACGGATGCGCGCGTTGCCGGTCATCAGCCACCAGCGTTTCAGAACGCGCGCGATCTCCATGAGCAGCGTGCTGCCAACAAACGCCAGCCCCAGCATGGCGAGGTCCCGCAGGCTGGCCTCCGCGCGGCCAACGCGCAGCACCTCATCGATCATCTGGCCAAGTAAAAGCGGGGGCAGCACCACCGCCGTGTTCATGACAATGCCGGCCGCGGAGCCCAGAAAGAGCTGACCCGCCACCTGGCGGAAGTACGGACGGATCTCCCAGAGGAAGCTACTCATGGCAAGACCCAGGCCGGCCTGGCCCGCGTTCGGACGGCAGTGGGGAGGCGAATCCTAACGCGTTCCGCGGCAACTATGTGCGCGCGGAGCGTGAGAGATCGGCGGGACGGAGGCGCGGTCTAGGGATCTCTGAGCAGATCGAAGCGATCCAGCCTGATGGAATCCTGCAGGCCGCGCACCCGCTGAGCGAGCTCTCCAACGTGGTCAGACAGCGTCTTGACATCTTGGTGGCGCTCGGCGAGTCGGCGGGATTCCAGAGTGAGCTGCGCCAGTGGCTCATCCAGCTCCAGCGCGGCCGCGCGCGCGGCCTGCACAGCGCCGTCCAGACGGGCCGCCTGCCAGTCACGTCGGCGCAGCCGCAGATTGTCCAGCGCCATCGCCGCCTGGCGGGCCAGACCCTCCGCCAGAGCCACCTCACGTGGCGTGAAGTGATGCTGCGTCCGGTGGAAGTTCACGGATGCGTAGCCAAGCAGCTCGCCCCGGCTCACCAACGGAACGAGCAGCGAGGACTCCCTCCGCAGTTGCGAGGGGTCCACGTCTGATCGAAGCTCGCCGCTGGTAGACCGCTCCATGACCTTGACGGACCTATCCTGGACCAGCGCCTGGAAGATCGGTGATCCGCGCGGGTCGCGCTGCTGGACGTATCGCCGCTCTTCGGGGGTCACGTCCCCACTGATCACCACGGCCGCGAACGCGCCATCATCGCGCTTGACACGGACCACCAGAACGTCATTGCCAAACAGCGGCGGCACGATCCTGGCAAAAGCATGCGCCACGTCCGTCGTGGTTGCCGCGCTGGACATCTCCTCGGCGGCAGCCAGGAGCGCCGCGGTCACGGCCTGGGCCGCGTGCGCGTCCGCCTGCGCCTCCGCCATCTTGCGGAGCCGCGCGTTCTGCAGCGCCAGCGCCGCTTGTTTGGCGAACAGAGCTACGAGCTGTTCATCCATCTCGTCGAACAGGATGCCCGGCTCGGCAGCCCACACGGTGAGTACCCCAAGCACCGCGTCACCCACCAGGAGGGGCACAGCCATCATGGCGCGCATGTTGACGGACTCAGGCAACCTTATGCTGTGCTGCCACGCGGCGTAGTCAGGAACGTAGACCATAGTCCGCCGCGCAAATGCCTGACCGGATGCCCCCTCGCCGGAGCGCACACGGATGTCGTGAGACCCGTCCGCTACTAGTGACGTATGCGTCACCAGCACCTGCTCTTCTTCATCCCAGAGCAGCAGCACCGCGTTGGACACCCCCAGCAGGCGGCGCGCCTCATCCAGAATCATGCGGATCGTGCCGGCCTCGTCCTCCTGCAGCAGGATCGTGGACACGATCCCGTGCAGCGCCAGCAGGCGCCGTTGCTGGCGCTGCGACCGTTCCAGCAGGCGAGCTTGCTCGATGGCGATGGACGCTTGATCGCCAAAGGCCTGGATCAGTCCAAGGCTGCGCTCGTCAAACGCGCCGACCCCGGCGCCGTACGCGCTGATGGTGCCCACCACGCGCTCGCCGGAGCGGAGCGGCACCGCCGCGAACGAGCGGAACCCGTGCGCAACGGCGCTGCTCAGGTGCGGCTGGTGGTACCGCTCGTCCTTCGTAAGATCAGGAGAGATCAGGGGCCGCGCCTCCACGGCCACACGTCCCGCGATGCCACTGCCCAGCGGCACCCGCTCCTCAAGATCCAGCGGCTGCGCCCCGGGCGACCTGGCGGCCACGACGAGCTCGCCGCTCTCCAGCATGCGGATGATCACGGCGTCCGCGCGCGCAAGCTGTTCCGCCGCCCGGGCAATGCGCGCGAGCAACCCGCTCATGGGCTCGGGGCCCGCGAGCCTTGAGTTCAGCTCAAGGAGAGTCTCTACTTCGCCCGGGTGGGTCAGCGCCACGATGGATCCGCCACAGACCAGAGCTCTGCTGGTCAAACGGCTGCGGTAATTGCCAGCTTTCCGATTGTGCGGCATCCAACGAACCTGTGCAACCGAACCGGGGCCGGAATCTCATTATTGTGTCTAGCAATCTCCTCATTGCGAGCGACCGCGATCGCCGACGCTTCGATACTATTCGTCTGTGTCAGGGACGGAATCACTCACCGGGGACGCGCCGGCCAGCACGGCCGCGTCACCCACTGCCGTCATGCTTGGGCGGGCCGGCCTGATCCTCGCGGGCCTTCTACTCGCCGTGATCGCGGTGGAGGTTGGGTTCCGCGTGGCGGGCCCCAACGTGCCGCTGGACCTCACCATGGCGCGTTTCCAGGTCTACCATCCGGTGTACGGCTTTTTTCATGCGCCGGGGGCCAGCGGCTGGCTTCGCACACGCGAGTTCACCGCCTACGTCAAGTTCAACTCTCGCGGCCTCCGCGGGCCTGAAGTGGCCCTGCCCAAACCGGCCGGGACCTATCGAATGCTGGTGATGGGCGACTCCGTGGTGGAGGCGGCACAGGTAAATGCAGAGCAGACCATGGTGAGCCTGCTCCAGGACCGCGTGCGCCAACGCGCGGGCGGGCGACAGGTGGAGATCATCAACGCCGGCGTGGCGGGGTTTGGACAGGGCCAGGAGCTGCTCTTCTTGCAGCGTGAGTTGGGCGCCTACCAACCAGATGCCATCGTCCTGGTGGTCACCATAGCGAACGACCTGGCCGATAACAGCGTCGCGGTGGCGAAGCGCTGGAAGCTGGCGGCGGAGCGACGCCCGTTCTTCCAGGTCGGTGCTGACGGCCGCCTCCAGGCAATCCCGTTTCAGCCGCCGCCAGAGGAGTCCTTGGGCAGCCTCCGGGCCTTTGCTCGAGACCGGTCCACGCTCTTCAACGTGCTGGAGCTCTGGTGGGTTGGCAAGACCGTCGCCAGGGCTCAGGGCTCGGTGATTCCGCCGTTGGATGCCGAGCGGGAGGTGTATCTGCGCGAGCCGGGTGAAGACTGGCAGCAGGCGTGGAGCATCAGCGAGCGGCTGCTGGTTGAGCTCAACGCCACGGCGGCCGCCCTGAACGCGCCACTCATCATCATCCTCTCGCCAGCGCAGTGGCAGATGTCCAGCGCCGGGTGGCGTGAGCTCGTCGGCAGCGGCAACAACGCTGAGCGGCGGTTCGGACTGGAGCAGCCTGGCATCAGACTAGGCGAGATCGCCCAGCGCAACGGGCTGACCATGCTGGACCTGCTGCCCACGTTTAGGCACGCTTCAGACGATGACCGCGCAACGCTCTACTTCAAGGAGGACGGCCATTGGAACGAACGCGGCCACCAGGTGGCCGCGGAGACCATCGACCGCTTCCTTCAATCCAACGCCTTGCCGCCACCGTGAGGGTCGCGGCGGGGCTGGTACACTCCGCGGAGCTTCAGCGGGGGAGGTCCCCGGTGGCAGACCGACGCGCGTTTCTGAGCCGAGCCTCGCTGGCGCTGGCGGGTGCCGCGTTGACCCACGCATTCGGCGTTGCCGCCCAGGCCCGGGCGCAGGCGGGCCCCAGCAGCCTGGAGGCCGACCCAAACGGCATCATTGACCTCCCCACGGGCTACCGATACCGCATCCTGGTCCGCAGCGGCGACACCCTCGCGGACGGCACGCAGTTCCGACCAAACCCGGATCTCAACGCCCTGCGCGTCATGCCGGACGGTACGAGCCTGCTAGTAGTAGGTCACGAGATCGCGGCGGATCGCCAATTCAACGGGCAGTTCACAGGTGGTCTCACCCGTCTTCACCTTGGGGCCGCTGGTGAGGTGTTCGCAAGCGCTACGCTCACCCAGGGAACGCGCACGAACTGCTCAGGCGTGCTGACGCCCTGGGGCACCGTGCTCACGCACGAGGAGTTCCCTCGCGAGCCGTACGAGAGCTACCCGGACGAGGGCTTCGTGTGGGAAGTTGATCCGCTCACCGGCGAACAACGCCGTCTGGATGCGATGGGGCGCTTCTCCCACGAGAGCAGCGCCGTGGATCCGTCCGACGGAGCGGTGTACACCACGGCGGATCTGCCCGGCGGCCCGTTCTTCAGGTTCCAGCCACGGCGCCCGGGGGATCTCTCAGAGGGCGCGCTCTTCGCGTACCGTGCCCCGGACCACGCCTGGCTACCCATCAGCAATCCGTACCATGCCCTGAGCGAGGCCCTCGCGGCGGGTGCCACGGGCTACAACCGGTTCGAGGATCTGGAATGGGGAGCAGATGGCAAGCTGTACATTTGCGAGACTGGGAATCTCCGATCCAACCCGGCCGATCTGTTTGGCAGGATTCAGCGATTTGATCCGGCGACCGGGTCCATGAGCGTATTCCTGGAAGGTGGCACAGGCAGCGTCATCTCACCTGACAACATCGCCATGGGGCCGGACAACCGCCTCTATGTGTGTGAAGACAAGCTTGACCCCATGATCCAGCTCACGGGAGACAACCGCGTGGTCTCCATTGGCCCCGGCGGAGATGCGCGCGTGTTCGCGTCCGTGCGCGGCGGTCGGGAACCCAGCGGAGTACTGTTCAGTCCTGATAGAAAGACCATGTATCTCAACATTCTGGAGGCCGAGGGCATGACTCTGGCCATCACGGGGTTCTGATGGACATCGCGTTTGTGATCCTGGTGCTGGTCATCATCCTGGGATTGGCGTTTGACTACGTCAACGGCTTCCACGACACGGCCAATGCCGTGGCCACCGTTGTGGCCACCCGGGTGCTCACGCCCACCTGGGCCATCGTGATGGCCTCCAGCCTCAATTTCCTCGGCGCGCTCTCCGGCACGGCCGTCGCCTCCACCGTGGGGAAGGGGATCATCGAACCCTCCGCCGTCACCCAGCAACTGGTGATCTCCGCGCTCCTCTCGGCCATCGCCTGGAACCTGATCACCTGGTACTACGGAATCCCCTCAAGCTCCAGCCACGCGCTGGTCTTTAGCATCGTCGGCGCGGGGCTCGCCACGACCGGTTACGAGAAGCTGGGCTGGCCCGGGATTGAAAAAGTCTTGCTCGGGCTCGTCTTTTCGCCAACCCTCGGTTTCGTTGGCTCGTTCCTGGTCATGGTACTGCTGCTGAACCTGTTCTTCAGGGCCCATCCAGCGCTGGTGACCACCGTCTTCGGCCGGGCCCAGCTACTCTCTTCAGCCTACATGGCCTTCAGCCACGGCGGGAACGATGCGCAGAAGACCATGGGGGTCCTCACGATGGCGCTCGCTTCCTACTACGGCTGGACGGGGGACAAGTGGGAGGTACCCACCTGGGTGATCCTGTCCGCGGCGCTGGCGATGGGCCTGGGGACGGCGTCCGGCGGCTGGCGCATTATGAAGACGATGGGCCACCGCATCGTGGAGCTCAAACCCATCCACGGCTTCGCGGCTGAGACCACCGCCGCCACCATCATCGAGGTAGCCAGCCGGATCGGCGTGCCGATCTCCACCACCCACGTGATCAGCTCCAGCATCATGGGCGTGGGCAGCACCGGCGCGCGCAAGGCTGTCCGCTGGGGCGTGGCGGGCAACATCGTGAGCGCCTGGGTGATCACGATCCCGGCCTGCGCAGCGATGGGCTGGCTCTTCAGCACCGCGCTACACTGGCTCATTCCCTAGAGACGCACCAGCACTGCCGGGCCCGTGGTCTCGGGCGCGCATCGCGCCCGGGACCCGGGGGCGGTCAGGCGAACTACCTGATCTGCACGTCGAGCAGGCCAGTGGCGACCTGGCGGTCCTCCTGCCGATCGGCCTGACGATCCTGCTGGCGGTCCTCCTGCCGATCGGCCTGACGATCCTGCTGGCGGTCCTCCTGCCGATCGGCCTGACGATCCTGCTGGCGATCCTCTTGCCGGTCAGCCTGGCGATCCTGCTGGCGGTCCTCCTGCCGATCGGCCTGGCGATCCTCTTGCCGGTCAGCCTGACGATCCTCCTGGCGAGTGTCGTTGCGGCCAGTCGCGTCGTCGTTCGATCCGCGGCCACTTGAGCCATGGTCGCTATCGCCCTGATCGTGGCCGCTGTTTGAGCCTGAATCAGCGCTGCCATGGCCGCTGTTCTCGTGGCTGCCCCCACCGTCGTTCCCGCCGCCAGACGAGTCATGACCACCACTGTTACCGCTGTCGCTTCCCCCGCCGCCCCCACCATCGTTGCCACCACCCCCACCACCGCCGCCGTGACCACCATCGCTCTGGATTACCGCGGCACCGGCGGCGCCCATCCCGGCGGCATCAGCCGGCGTCCAGATGGCGCTCGCCGCGGACAACGCGCCAACCATTGCGAGCACCACCATGCGCCACAGCATCCCGCCGCGTCGGCGGCTCAGCCTGGCCCCAATGCCACAGGTCTCCGACCAAGCACTTTTCAACCGCATATCGCCCGTCACCTCCCATCGACCGTCATCACAGTCTGTCGAAGGGCCTGCATCGAGGACATCGTGCATCGGTCGGCCCACACGCCAGACTTCAGGCGGATCCGTCACCAGACCAAGGTCTGAGAGCACATCCCGCGGCGCACGTCCATCGCGGGACTCGGCACGGCTGCGAGTGGACTAGCGGGTCACCTCGCCCCCGTCGCCGCGGCCACGGAGGCCGCTGCGGAGGCCCCCGGCTGGTGCACGTGACGGAGGACCCGCAACGCGTAGATTTCGGTGACAACAGCAAGCGCCGCTCGCACGCCCAGCATCGCTGGAAAACCAAAGGCGCCCAGCAGCAGTCCAGCGAGCAGCGGTCCAATCACCTCGCCGACGGAATACGACGAATCCACAAAACTCATCAGCCGCGTACGGTGCGAGGGCGACGATTCCGAGATCTCGGCCAGCATGGCCCCCCAGGTGGGACGGAAGGCCGCCTTGCCAGAATCGTCCACGACCCGCGCCAGGGTAAACCCCTCAAAGCTGGGAAAGGCCAGGTACAGGAGCGAGGCGGCGCAGTTGGCGGCGCTCCTGCTCATCAACCCCACCCCGCGGCCGATATTGTCTGAGATCCACCCAAATAGCGGTCCCGCCACCAGGATGGCAACGCTGGACGCGCTCGCGGCGAGCCCGGCCTGCGCCTCCGTCAAATGCGCGTACTGGGTAGCCAGCACTGGATACAGCCCCACCATCATCTCCGCGCTCGTGGCAACCATCAGACCAAAGCCAAAGTAGCCAACCACACCCCGGTACAGAGGGGCCGGGCTGACCGCCGGTGCACTCCGCATCGTGGCGGGTACGGGGATAGGCAACCCCGACGGGCGCTCGCGCACGTATCGAATCACCGTCACCAGCGCGACGCACGATGTGCCAAACGCCACCAGGAACACACCGCGGTACCCTTGATCGAGCACGATGATGAGGCCGGCCGCGGCAAACCCCAATGAGCGACCCAGGTCCCGGGCGGTCGAATACCACGCAAAGGAAGATGCCATGGTCTTGCGGTCGCCGTGGTCGGCGATGAGGGCTGTGGCCGCGGGTTCGCGCGCGGCGCTCATCATCCCATGCAGGATCCGGATGGCGTACAGGTGCCAGGGCTCGCTCGCGAACACAAACAGCAGCCCAAGGAAGCACCGAAGGGCCACGGCAAAGACGAGCGTGCGCTTGCGTCCAAAGCGGTCGGCGGCCCACCCCATGAGCGGCTTCACCAGGATCACGGTCACCGTCCGCAACGCATACAGCAGGCCGATCTCCGCGACGCCCATACCAAGTGAGAGCGCGAACAGGGGCAAGGCAAACCCCACCATGCTGAACCCGAGTCGGGTGACAAACCCCTCCGCGGTGACGGCAAGGAGCGTAGGCTGCGAACGAGCCGTGGACAGCGCGGAGCGAAGGATCGCGAGGCGCTGGCGTAGCTTGTTCACCGTTGACGCGCTTCCAATGCTCGCTCAACCACCTCCATCAACCGACGGCGGCGGAACGGCTTGGTCACATACCCATCCGCCAACGTCCCCGGCGGACGCGTCTCCACCACACTGATGAAGATGACTGGAATGTGGCTCGTTCCCCGTTCGGCGCGGAGCATGCGGAACAGTGACCAGCCGTCCACCGGCTCCATGAGCACGTCCAGGGTGATCAGGTCCACACCACCGGACCGGGCCATGGCCATGCCCGCCGTGCCGTCTGCGGCGACCAGCACCCTGAACCCAGATCCTTCCAGATGCCCTCGCAACACCTCGGCCGTGGGCGCGTGATCCTCCACCACCAGAACGGTCCTGTTGGCTTCCAGCACCGGGACCAGGTCACTCATCCGTCCAGCACCGTCTGGATCTCAGCCAGCAACTGCCGCGGACTGAATGGCTTGGTCACGTACGCGTCGGCGCCGGCCGCCACCCCACGCTCACGATCGCGTCGCTGAGCGCGCGCCGTGAGCATCACCACCTTTACCCCAGAGGTCCGCGGCTCACTCTTGAGCACCTTGCAAACGGTGTAGCCATCCACACCCGGGAGTCCAACATCCAGGAGGATCACGTGCGGATGCTCCAGGCGCGTGACGTGCAGAGCCTCATCTCCGGTGGCGGCAGTCAGCACCCGGTATGGTCCATCAGCCAGGGTTGCCTCGATGAGCTGTCGAACCATCGCCTCATCGTCCGCGATTAAGATCAGCCGATGTTCAGGCTCACCTGGCGCGGGTACAGCCGGTTCACCAACAGATCGTTCAAACAAGGACCGCCCCGCTTTCAACGGGCACCGGGCTAGCGGCTGGTAGCTCCACGAAGAACGTGCTGCCGCGGCCAAGCCCCCGGCTCTCTGCCCAGATCCGCCCACCTTGAAGCTCTACCAGGTGCCGCGTGATGTAGAGACCAAGACCGGTGCCCTGAATGTCCTGCCGCGATTGGTCGCGCACGCGGTGAAACCGCTCAAAGATCCGCTGTAGCTCCCCCGCCGGCAGCCCCAACCCATGGTCAGCCACGCTCAGACGTACGCGGCTCCCGACGAGCTCGGCGGCCACCGTGATCTCTCCGCGATTGGCCGAATACTTGATGGCGTTGGACACCAGATTCGTCAGGATCTGCACCAGCTTATCGGGATCGGCCATCACCGGCGGCAGCCACTTACCTGGCCGCCACACCAGGCGATCTGAACGCTCACACGCACCGAACGTTGCGAGGGCATCCTCCACGGCGGATTGCAGGCTGGTTGGCTGAAGAAACAGGTCCAGCCTCCCTTCCTCAATCCGCGTAACGTCCAGCAGGTCCTCTACCAGCTTGGCAAGCCGCTCAGTTCCGGAGTGCAGGGTGGCTGTCCACTCCTGCCGCTTCGCCTCCGGCACGTCGCGGGTCATCAGAAGTTCAGAAAACCCCACCAGCGCAGTCAGTGGCGTCCGCAGCTCATGCGATACCACGCTCACGAATTCCGTCTGCAGCCGGTCAATCTCACGGCGCGCTTCGATCTTCCCCAGTTCCTCGTTCTGCGCCCGCAAACGGACTGAAGCTCTGCGGACCACGCCAAACAACGCGAGATAGAGCAGCGCCAGCGCAGTGGCCAGACTCACCCAGAGAAATCGCTGCATCGCCGCGATCCTAGGCTCCACCACCGCGAGATCGTGATAGAGCTCATACGCGCCAACCACGCGGTCGCCACCGACGCGTGCTGGCAGGTAGATCTCCATGAGGCGCTGGCCCCCCGCCTGCTCGTCACGATTCTCTTCTTTGGAGAGATCGCTGATGCTGGTACCGAGGCGCCCTTGGAGCGCGTCGTCCAGCCCCTCCTCGATGTTGTACTGCTGCCCAACGGCACCAGCATCGGTCGCGTACACCACGAGTCCCGCGGCGCCCCAGATCTTGATTCGGACGATGTGGTTGTGCAGGATGTTCTCGCGAACGCGGCGGTCGATCTCCGCGAAGCGCATGGGATCGGGCGGCCCATCAAAATCGTCGGCGCGCAGAAACCCCTCGAGCTGGAGCTTCACAAGATCTGCCGCGCTCTCCGCCTCCTGCCACAGCGCGGATCGCTCGAGCTCTCGCGCCACCGCCCAACCCAGCAGCAGGCCGATGAGACCGGTCAGCGAGACGCCGATCAGCGTGAACCGGGTGAGCAGGCTGGCTCGGGCCCACGTCCTGCGGAGGAGGAGCGGAAGACCCGTCCGCGGAACCGCGGCGCTACCCATAGCGGCGCGCCAGCAGGTTCACGGCCTGCTCGATCTGCTCTATCACCACGCCGGCGCTGCGCTCGCGTTGCGCGTCTGGCACGTTCTCGCGGCTCAGCACCAGCTCAACTTCTCCCCGAATCACCGTGAGGGGCCGGCGTACATCGTGATCGAGATCGTCCAGAGCCCGCTCGAACCGGCGACCATTCCACCGAGTAGTCACCACCGCCACAGCCGCGCTGAGCAGGCCACCAGCGACTCCGCCGAGGATCAGACCAGCAATCGCGTCACGTCGGAGTCCGGACTTCGTCACACGTGCTCCCTCAGCGCATTGCGAACTTCGGCAAGGAGCGCATCGACCGCCGCTGGGAAGCCTCGAAATCCAGGGAAAGGGTTGACGTCGACAACGGTCAGCCGCGACTGATCCCGCCGCAGATCCACCCCGTAGCAGGTCAGCCCAAGGACACGGCCGATCCGCAGGACCAGCTCCGTGGTCTCCTCGTCCAGTGCGCACGCCGCGATCTCGTCGCGGGCGTAGCTGTCTGGGGCAAACGCCTTGTGCCCGGCGAAGCAGCGACGGTCCGCCACGTACACCTTCAGATCTGGCTCAGTCCCGCCAATCCGCTGCTGAACCAGATGTGTCCCATCAGTCACCACAAATCCCCGCGTCGCCACGTCCTCGCCGAGGGTGGACGGCACGCCGTCATGCACGCGCACCCCCAGTCCGTGCACCCCACGTGTCGGCTTAGTCACCCACCCGCCGCCCGCGGGAACGGATGCCTGGAGAGCAACGGGTGCCTGGGTGAGATACGTGATCGGTACCGGTATCCCCGCGGCAGCAAGGGCTCCCACCACGGCCGCCTTGTCATGCGCACGCAGGGTTGGCCCCGCGGCATTCAAGCAGCGTGCGCCACGTCGCTCCGCCGCGGCTGCCAGCGCCAGGCCCAGCGTCGTGGCCGTCTTGAGCAGGATCAGGTCCGGCGGAGTGCTGGCACACGACTCACCCAGGTCAGTCGGCTCGAGCTCCGGCGCGAACACCCGCACGTGCGCCCCACCGTCGCGAAGCCGACCCAGGAGAAGCTGCATGGTCGGGTTGACCGCCGGCCGGCCGTCTCGCGGCTCCACCCACAGGTCGATCCGGCAGCCGGCTCGAGCGCTCATGGGGTCGCGAGCGCCCGAGCGCGCTGGCGGTAGCATTCGGCGATCAGGCGCGTCAGCTCCTCCGATGGATCGAGCGTGCTCACCGTCGCCAGTACCTCCTCTGGCTCCAGGTGGGTGAGCTCACGTTGGAGATCCATGGCCTGCGGATCGCTGGGCACGGCAAAGCTCAGCGCGGCCGCCGCCGATCGGCTAATGGCGAGGGGTTGGAATCCAGCCGCCAGCGCGGCGATGGCCGGCCCGATGAACCTGTCGCCGGCCGCGAGCTTCCGCCTGGGTTCGCGACCAACCCGCGCTACCGGGTCAGAGAGCGCCTCCGCGGTGTACTTCGAGAGCACCCACTCCACGCTGCGCTCCGCCAGAGGGGACCGGTCGGGCGCCTGGGGAAACGCGCTGTTGAACGCTGCAAAACACTCTTCCACCGTCGCGCGCACCGCGTCCGCCACGTCGCGATCCGCCATGCTCTCCGCGATAGTCTGGTGACCCGCACGCCAGCCCAGGTACGCGGCGGCAGCGTGGCCGGCATTGAACACCCACAGCTTCTCGACCATGTAGCGCTCAAACGGACGAACCGGCGAGAGTCCCTTGATGGATCCATCAAGCGGCGGCGCGCCGTCGATCAAGGCGGCGGCATCGACGTAGCATTCGGCCGTTTCATCCGCCTCATATACCAGCCCGGCCTCACCGGCCGAACGGCGAGCGACCGATCTCCACGCGGCTGCCCCGGCGATCCCCAGCCTGCTGCCCACTTCCACGGCCAGGCCGGGTTCACTGTCAAACATACCCGCCGCCAGCAGTTCAGCCGATCGACGGTGGTTCTCGAACGCAATCACGTTCACAGGGACGGTTCTCGCATCCAGGCGCTGCCGAACGAGCGGACCGAGCCGCCTGCCTACTTCGCCAAGACCGCCTGGCCCCACTGCCGTAGCAAAGAGCTGCGCGCGCGCAGCGGCGCGGCGTAGCTCCGGGTCGTCCAGCGGGAAAGCCCAGATACCACCGATCCACTGGTCGTGACTCGATGGTCCAAGCGTCCGCAGCCACAGTCCACCGTACGCGTTCAGCGCATTCGCCACGGTCGCATCTCGGCATCCGAGCACCACGTCCCAACCAGCGGCCCGCAACAGCGGCGCAATGAATCCGCCCGCGAGGCGCCCGGCCCCAATCAGGACACAGAGCGAAGCGGTCACGCGCGCACACCCACGGCCGACCGCTCAATCGCTACACAGATCGCAACCGCGGCACCTGACGCGCCCTTGTAGCCGGGAAACGCGTTCACATCCACCAGCACCCATCCGTCCGTCCCGCGAACGAAGTCGCAACCAAAGCAGGTCAGGCCGAGCAGGCGCCCCACCTCGCGCACCGTGCACGCCACCCCAGCCGGTACCTCGACAGGCTGCCCCAGCTTCTCCTCGAGGGTGTTCGCGGGAAACGGCCTCGCGACCGCTGCCAACCAGTCACCGGCCGCGAACACCTTCAGGTCTTCACCGCTGTGCGGGACGTGGTCCATCAGCAGGTATGGAGCCTCTGGCAAGCTCGGCAGGAGCTCCAACAGCTCGCCCGGCTCCGCGCGCCACAGGCCAACGCCACGCGACCCGCGAGCTGCCTTCACAATCATTGAGCAGCGCGCGAGACCAGCGAGCTTTGCAGTCTCTTCTGGCCGCGCCAGTGGGAGCCAGGCGGCGTGTCCCGTGGCAATGGGGAGACCCGCCTGCTGGAGAATCGCGGAGACTGAGATTTTGTCCTGAGCCAGGCGAGTCGCCTCACAGGCATTGATGACTCGCGCCCCCCAAGCCTCCGCCACTGCTGCGAGGTGCAGCGCCGCGGCAGAGCCGGACTTGAGAACCACCATGTCAAAGCCGGGGTCGCGATCAACACGGTGCAGCCCACACTCCGCGTGAACCAGCTCCACCCGCCCCCCGGCATCCCGCAGCATGGGCACCAGCTCATCCGCGAGGGCGCCCTGGTAGCCCGCTGGATGTGGCCGATCCAGAAAAGCAATCCTGAGACCGCGCAGACCCGCCACTAGACAGACTCACGCACGATCGCGAGCATCCTCGAGCGCCCAGCGCTGCGAGCCACCGCGTGGATGCGCGTGAGCGCCAAAACGTGCTTGGCAATGGCCTCCCCGGCTTCCGGCACCGCCGAATACGTGGGGAAGTCGTTCACCTCGATCACAAACGGCCCGCGCGGAGTCATGGCCACGTCCACGCCCCAGAGCTCCAATCCGCACGCCCGACCGCACGTCAGCGCGATGTCGCGCAGCTCCGAGTTGATAGGCACCAGCTCCGCGGCCTCCACGGTCGATACCGTCGCGGGGCCCGGGCCATCAAAGCTCACGGGCGACCGCTTGCGAACCGCCCAGACCTGTGATCCGACGCCGTACAGCTTGAGGTCCCAGCCGTCGGTCTCCAGGAGTTCCTGGGCCAGGTACAGGGATCGGCGAGACTCCAGCGGTGCCAGGAGGTCAACATCCGCCGGTCGCTCCAACAGCGCGAGACCACGTGAACCGTCGCCATCGAACGGCTTGACCACAAGTGGGAACTGGGCTGGATCGACCTGACGAAACACGGCGGGGTCCGTGGCAAACCAGGTTCTAGGAAGCGGAAGCCCGTGGTTCAGGAGCACCGCCTGCATCGCTACCTTGTTGCGGACAAGCTCAATTGCCCGCGGTTCGTTCACCGTGAGCACGCCGAGCGCCGAGGCGGCAGCCAGCACGCCCAGCCCGGCCAGGTCACGTCCGCGGCTCAGCACCGCGTCCCAGGGCGGCGCTTCAACGGGCACGTCAAACAGTGCGTCACGTCCGGGAATCACCAGCGGCACGTTGCAACCGGCGGATTCGAGCGCCCGCCGACACTGGACCAGCGCGCGATTCTGCGCGTGCCGCGCTTCGACGACTATCGCTATTCGGGGTTGATCCGTGGCTGCTATGAGCGACATGCGAGTGTCAAAACTACGACGGCAATCGCCCCACACGCCGCAACAGCGCACGGACGCGCGCCTCGAATTCCAGGAAGCTGAATGGCTTCGTCAGGTAGTCATCCGCGCCCAGGTCAAGTCCACGCGCCTTATCCACGTCTGAGTCACGTCCGCTGAGCAGGAGCACCGCCACGTCGCCGTGTTGTCGGAGGCGTCGCAGGATCTCCCAACCGGAGATATCCGGCAAGACCACGTCCAGGATCACGAGGTCCGGCTCCTGCTCCGTCGCAACGGACAGGCCCAGACGGCCGTTTGCGGCGCTCATCACCTCAATCCCGTGTTTGGCCAGCGACAAGCGCGTGAGCGCCAGGAGGCGCTCGTCATCGTCGACCACCAGAACCCGCGGGGCCGCGCGAGCAGGCTCCGCTTGTCCGGGGAGCCCGGCGCCCACGCCATTTTGTGTGACAGGCAGCGTCACAACGATGCACCCGTCGCCACGGCGCTCCCGCGATCAGCCGGACGGGCCCAGCCCGCTTGCCGATCAGCGGCGGCAAAGCCTTCGGTGAAACGGGTCGCCCTCAGCGAACAACCACGCATTAGTCCAGATCCTGCCCAAGTCCCAGGATCTGAACACTATCTCGCGGGTCAGGCCCCGCCTACATCGGCCAAGGGTCGGCTCGTGCGCCCGACCTCAGGCCACCGTCGATGCGACTAAAGTCGGATCTACTGTGACAGACAGCTACGCGTGCTTGGTGACGACCGCCATCAAGACGTCCGCCACGTCCTCCGCCTTGTCGGTGGCCTCCTCGAGCGCTTCGAAGATGTCCTTCCAGCGCTCGAACTCAAACCAGTCGCCACGCTCCTTCACCAGCCGGGCCAGTCCGCGGTGCAACACCCGATCCGCCTCATTCTCCAGGCGGTTCATCTCCACGGCAAGCGGCAGGATCTTTGACATGGTGCCGCGCGACCGCAGCAGCGGCATTGCCTCCATCATCTGATCCGTCATCTGCACAAGCAGACCAGCCAGATCCACGGCCTCGGGGGCGGGCTTCTCTACCTCGTAGAGGATGAACCGGTCAGCCGCCGCCTCGATCCAGTCGATCACGTCATCCACACCGCCGACAAGCGCGCGGATCTCATCGCCTTCGAACGGCGTGATGAAGGTCTTGGACAGTAGGCCCAGCGACTCGTGGACGATGAAATCCCCCTGGTGCTCGAGCTCAACGATCTGGGCGACGCGGCTGTCCACGTCCGTGTAGTCCGTCAGTAGCTTGTGCAGCAGTCGGGCCGCGTCATTTGCCGTGCGGGCGCCCTTCTCGAACCAATCGTAGAAGCCCTGCTCAGCCGGCAGGATCTGGAACCGCGCCATGTAACACCTCGGGGCTAGGAGGACGTTGCACTCCCAGCTCGGTTGCGTTCCCCGAACGGGCGTCCGCCCATTCTACCACCACGCGCCGAACGTCCCTGGATAAGCGCGTCAGATCGCGTGCGTGGCACGGCCCGCCGGGCGTGAGCGGCAGGCCCGGGCGGACTAGTCACCGCCTCCGGGCTTCGCACTCCACGAAATGACCCGTCTCGGATCTATCCGGATCAGCGGCCGGGATTCTAGATCCATGGTCCGGTACTGTGCGTAGCGCGCGCGCAACGCCTCAAACGCTTGCTCTCGTTCGAGCCGGTCCTGCACCAGGCTAGCGCGGCCGCGTACCTGAATCCAAGCGAGCCTGGACCAATCTGCGTGATCGTAGTCATCCGCGACCACGCAGACTTCGGGGCGTGCCAGGATATTGCGGATGCGACGTAGCTCCATAGGATCGCCCGTCTTGGGCTTCTCATCGATGGGCGTGTAGATCGCTCCATCGAGCAACGCGTAGCAGAACGGAACCACGTGCGGCCGGCCTTCCGCGTCCACGGTAGCCAGACGTGCCACGTGGTGTCGCTCCAGGAACGCGGTTGCGCCAGAATCGACAACGGCGTCTGGCCCGGCGGCCGGATCAGGCGGCGACGATTGATCCGTCGAGCGCATCCAGACGATCCACCGGCTCGCTCAAGTTCGCCAGCGCCCAGCCCACCACCTCTGCCTCCTGGGTGAACAGGATCACCTGCCGCTCTGCGCTCAGGGCGTGCAACGTGCGGAGGACGGCCTCGGTCCGCGCGGCATCGAACTGCACGGTCAGGTCGTCTAGCAGCAATGGGCACACCTCGCCGGATCGCACGAGCTGCTCGGCCGCCGCCACCCGAAGCAGGAGGTACACCTGCTCCGCGGTGCCGTGGGAGAGCAGCGAAGCATCCCGCCACTGGCCCGCCGCGGCGCGAACCCGAACCCGCAGGGAGGCCGGGTCCACCGCGGCCTCCTGATAGCGTTCGCCAGTCACGCGCGGCAGCCAGCGGTTCACGCTGGTGCTGAGGGCCGGCGCAATCGTGCGGTGCACGTGGGTCTCCGCGGACTGCAGGAGCTCCCGGGTGATGCCAAGCACCTCATCCAGCTTGCGCAAGCGCACCAGCTCACGCCTGGCATCGTCCGCCGATTCCTCGAGCGCAGCGATATCAGGAAGGTCCGTGGCCCGCTCGCGGAGCTGTCCCCGCGCCTCAGCCAGCGATTGCTCGCTCGCAGAGATCGCCACCTGGCGCGTCTGCTCCCGGGCTGTCATCTCATCCACCAGTTGCGCCCGCCGTTCCGTAGCCTCCCGCTGCGCTCGCGCCGGCCCCGGCAGTGCAGACCAGATCAGCAGCAATCCGCCGACGACGATCAGCGCGAGGGTGACGGCGAAGGACGCGAAAAACGTGGACACCACGCCGGCCGCGACAAGTGCTAGAGCCACCCCCGCGACCATGCTGATCAACCGCTGGCGAGAGGCAAGTGCGGTCAGCCGCTGATCCAGCGCGGCAATCTCACCCCGCTGGGCCTGGGCCTCGCGCTCCGCCACGGGGCTACCGCGTTCCAGGCGGCTGGCTTGATCCAGCACGTCCACCCGCTCAGCCAGGCGCTCGTACGCGGCGTGGGCGCCGCGCGCCTCTTCAAGCTCGCGCTCCAGAAGCTCCGCTCGATCGCGCGCGCGCCGCAGCGGACGCGTGCTGTTGGCCTGGTCGCGCCCCACCGCCTCGCGCTGGAACCGGTCCAGGCGATCGAGCGCCGCGGCAGCCGTAGACTCTGATCCCGCGGTGGCCGCCGCGCGCTGAAGATGCTCCTGCAGCACGTCCGGCGAGCGCGCAATCCCCATCAGGTCGGCTTGACGCACGCAGGCCGTGGCCAGGAAGGCCCGACGGTCCAGTCCCAGCCAGCGCGAGCCGTCTGGCGCGCCTTCAAAGATGATCTCGTCGGACACGTCACGGCCCAGCTCCAGGTCAACGGCACGACAGTCCACCCGGCCTTCCAGGTCGTGGCGAATCTCAATGCGCCGGCCATCTGACAGGTGGATCACCACCCCCACGTCCCAGGATTGACCATCCCACGGACGATGGCGCGCGGCAAAGGCGGCGTCCTCCTCGCGCGGCTTGCCGCCGGCGCGTCGCATGCCACACAGGCCTGCGTAGAGCGCCGCGTGGATCGTGGACTTCCCGGCCTCATTAGGCCCAAACAGCACGTTCATCCCTGGCGAGAACCGGATCAGGCGATCGCTGAATCCACCGAACGCGCCCAGGCGGACCGATTCAATCCACACGGTCCTGCTCCACCAGCACTCGGCCGTCCACTCGCCCCGCCCTAACTGACATCCAGGTCTGACCGGCCATCGAACGCGCGGAGTCCGGTGAGGAGCACCAGCCTCCGCGTCTCGTCATCCAGGTTGGAGGCGCGCACCTCACGAACGAACCGCCCGCGCACCGTCTGCTCCGCGGCCACGGCGTCCAGATCGTAGGCCGGCAATACAGCACCCAACCGTACCAGCAGCCCGTCCATCCACGGGGCGGCGTCCGCCAGTTCACGCGTTCGCAGCGTGACCGCGGGGTCCAGATCACCCTTCAGGGTCACGCGGGCAACACCCGTCAGCCCGCTGGTGGAGTCCACGATCCGCTGCCGCACGTCCTGCTCGCTGACGCTGCCCGTCACGTCAACCTCCAGATCGTGGACCCGCGTGACGGCCACGGCTCGGCGTTCCCGCGTCACGTTCCCGCGATCGTCCACCTGGACGATCACCGCGCCGCGCTCGCCATCTTCGCCAAAAGTCAGCGGATCAGGGTTGCCGGGGTAAGTGTAGTTCGCCGCGTCGCGCGGCCGGTGGAAATGACCAACGAACGCGTGTGCCAGGCCGACCTCCTCGATCTGCCGCGCCGCGAACGGCGCGTGGGGGGCCTTTCCCCGCTCCTGGATCTCCAGTAGCCCGCGCTCGGACCCATGGAAGAGCGCGAGGTGGACACCGCCGCGATCAACCTTGAACCTGTCAAGGAACCCATCCGTGTTCGCCGGCGCGCGGTGGGCAGCGCCCCAAAGGGTCAGCCCATCCGCGAGGGTCACCGGGCTAAGTTGGTCCTCATCGAACACCGTGACGTTGGGGCTCCACTCAACCTGGCGGTAGATGCTGGCTGGGCCGTACCAATCGTGGTTGCCGGGCGCCAGATAGACCGGAATCGGGTGCAAGACCTCAAATGACGTCCGGAGAAAATTGGCGGTCTCGCTGGTGTACCGCTCCTGCTCGTACAGATCGCCAGCGCACAGCAGCGCGTCCGCGCGCTCGGCCACCGTCAGCTCGATGATCCGGCTGAGCGTGTCGCGCAGGGCACGTCGGCGCCGACGCGGAAGCGCCGGATCCGCGTTTGCCCAGGCAAACGCCGTATCCAGGTGCAGATCCGAGAACAGTACGAACTTCACATTAGCTGGCCCGGGCGGACATTTGGTTAGCATATCAACCGCGGAACCGCGTTTCGCGCCCGCCAATGGCTCTCGTGAGGATCTGTGATGCGGCTCTATAGCTGGAACGTCAACGGCATCCGCGCCGCCGTGAAGAAGGGGCTCCTAGACTGGCTGCAGACCACCGGTCCGGACGTACTCTGCCTCCAGGAGACCAAAGGATCGCCCGGCGATCTCACGGAGGACGTGCTCAACCCCGATCCGTACCGCAGCTATTGGGCCATTTCGCAGCGCAAAGGCTACAGCGGAGTGGCCACGTACAGCCGGCTCCCCGTCAATCGTTGGTCCGAAGGCCTGGGCATCGAGCGGTTCGACACCGAAGGCCGAGTGGTCATCACCGATCTGGGCGACTTTGACCTCTACAACATCTACTTCCCCAACGGCGGCCAGGGGCCGGAGCGCGTGGCCTTCAAGCTGGAGTTCTACGAGGCGTTTCTGAACCAGGTAGACGAAAAGGTGCGCTCAGGCCGCCAGGTTATCGTGTGCGGTGACGTGAACACGGCCCACCGCGAGATCGACCTGGCTAGACCCAAGGAGAATCAGAAGACCTCCGGCTTTCTCCCTGAAGAGCGCGCCTGGATCGACCGCTTCGTTGAGCACGGCTGGGTAGACACCTTCCGACAGTTCCACCCGGACGCCACGGACGCGTACACCTGGTGGGACCAGCGCTTCAACGCCCGCTCGCGGAATATTGGCTGGCGCATCGACTACTTTCTGATCCACGAGAGCTTCAAGAACCGGGTGAAGGACGCCGGCATCATGCCCGAGGTCACCGGATCGGACCACTGCCCGATCTGGCTAGACATCATGGACTGATGCCCTGCCGTGGACGGATTGATCAATCTCGATCCGGTCAACCTCGGGGCGATCATCCTCCGCACGATCGTCGTCTACGCCGCGCTCCTGCTCGGCCTCCGTCTGGCCGGCAAACGTGAGCTTGGCCAGATGACCACTTTCGACCTCGTCGTCATTCTGGTGCTCTCGAACGCCGTCCAGAATGCGATGGTCGGTCCGGACTCGTCTTTGACTGGTGGTCTGGCGGCCGCCGCGACGCTGCTGATCGTAAACGCGGCAGTGGATCGCGTAGGGCTCAGCTCAATCTGGCTGCGGGAACGTCTCATCGGTACGCCCACGCTCCTCGTCCGCGACGGGCGGATGCTTCCGGCGAACATGGCGCGTGAGGGAGTCACTGAGGCGGAAGTGGAGCAGGCACTCCGCGAACACGGAGTGGGTGGGGTTGCCGGCGTCGCTCTGGCGTTCCTCGAGGTGGACGGCACCATTAGCGTGGTCCCGGCGGAATCGGCAATCCACCGTACCCGCCGACGGATCCGTGGTCGGAAACCCTTGGGATGAGCGAACCCCACCCTGGAGCGCCGAAATCACGTCAGGAGCGATCGCTTGCCGTACCTACAGCTTGATCTACCCGCCCACTACCCGGCGGACGTGAAGCGCCGCCTCGCCCGGGCGCTTGGCGATCTCTACTGCGCGCATATGCAAGCCCGTCCGGGGATCGTGACGGTGGGCTTCCGTGAGCTCGGTCCGGACAACCTCTGGAAATCGGGCAATATCGAGCCGCGACCGGGCGCGCTCATCCAGTGCGACATCCGGCGCGGCCGCCCGTCCGCGCAACGCGAAGCGCTAGCCCGTGAGATCGTCGCGCTGTGTGTCCGTGAGCTACGGCTCGCCGAGGCCGACATCGCGCTGGAATTCACGCAGCACGCTGGCGACGAGATGTTCCGCGACGGGAAGCTGGGGCCTGAGTGGCAACCGGACGAGGCAGAACGCGCCCGTCAGCAGGCCGTCTAGCGGGGTCGCGGCGCGGGGACCACTTCCAGCGAGCGGAAGGCAAGCTCGGTGTTGCCGTCCAGGCGCTCCACCAGGATCACCGGCTCACCGCCCACAACGAAATCCCCGTTGTCGTACTCGTTGGAGTTCCCCGTGGCCGGCTCCAGGTCCAGCACGTACTTGCCGTCCTTCGCTTCCACCGTCCGCGTCTCGCCGTACTTAGTCACGCGGAGCGCGCGCTTCGCCTTAGCCTCTGCCATCACGGTCTGCGGCACGTCAGACATGGTCCACACTACGATGACACGCTCATTCTCGCGATTCAGGACCACGCCGCGCGGGCCACGCAGATGCTCGCTGGGGTGGTATTCCGCATCCAGCACGTTGGAGAAGTAGCGCGTCACCACTTGGTATGCCTTGTACGCGGGTCGCGCGGTTCCATCGTTCCGCAACATGCCAAACGGCTCGCCGCCGGCCTCGAAGTCCGTCCCGTCAACCGCCCGATTGACACTGACGCGCTTCACGTCCAACGCCAGATAGGTTGCGAAGGCCTGGATGATGTAGGAGGCCTGCTCGTCCTGGCTGGCACGGAAGTTGGCCTTGCTCATCGGGCGGACCGGATCGTCGTACGGGATGGCGTTCATCTCCGCCACCCAGATTGGCTTCTTCATCCCACGCAACTCGAGTTGCTCCCGATACCAGGCGATCACCGCTGGGATGTCCGAAGCCCGGCTGTAGAGGTGAATGTTCGCAACGTCGAAGTAATGGTTGAACCGCTTCGCCTCGGGGTCAGCGGAGAGCACGTCCAGCAGCCGCTGCATGCCCACACCACGGTCGTACCAGTACGCCGCGCCATATGGCATCACCGTGGCATTGGGGTTGACCGACTTCACCGCTCGATAGGCGACTTTGAGAAGCTGGGCGTAGTCCTCCACCGAGCCGTTCCAGGTATTCCACTGGCCGTGTGAGATGTCCACCTCGTTCCAGATGATCCAGGTGTCAATCCGGCCCTTGTAGCGTTCGCCAAGCTTGCGCATCAGTTGGCCCCAGTGGTTCTCAGGGTGATCCCACGGCAGGTACAGGTTCTTCGGCACACCGTTGGCGGTCCCGTCCGTGCTGGCCCAGCGAGGCGTGTTCAGCACGCCGGCCGCCAGATCTCGTCCCCGCGCCACCTCAGCATCGATGTAGCGGTCCTGATCGGTGGCAAACGGATCGATGTCGCCGGGCCCGGACTTCTGTAGCTCGCTCCACCAGAACAGGATGCGGCTCCAGCCCGCCCCCGCGCGATCGGCCGCGTCCGCGGCGCGCCAGGCCTCGTTCATGCCAAAACGAGGATCGCGCGAGATGGGCTGGGCCGGCGCCGCGGTAGCCGGCCAGATCGGCAGCAGGGCCAGCACTGCCGCCAGGAGGATGCAGCGCAGCAGGGCGTTACTCCGCCCGTTTCTGGAAGTTTGAGCGCCTGCCACCGAGTTTGACACCATCAACAAATAACGCGCGGGTCGTGGTAGTGGTGTCGCGGTAACGCCTGGCAGGAACGGCAACACCACTTCTCACCTGCACCCGCGCGTGCGCGGCTGAAGTATGGCGCGAACTGCGGTGGCCGAGGCGAATGTCGCTGTTGCCGCAAGGATTCAGTGTATTTTACTATTTAGCTAAATATAAAGGTGGTTCAGGGTCGGCTGTCCAGACGCGTACTCGCGACGGCTGTCCAGGGATCACGAGTTGGTGGAGTCGTGTATGAACGTCATCCTCTGGGTTGTCCAGGCACTCCTAGCGCTCGGGTACCTGCTGGCCGGCAGCACCAAGTTCATCCTGCCTGACGAGGAGCTCACGGCGGGCATTCCGTTCCCCGTCCTGTTCGTCAAATTCATTGGCCTCTGCGAGCTCGCGGGGGCGGTGGGCCTGATCCTCCCGCGACTGCTGCGAATCAAGCCATTTCTGACGCCACTCGCGGCGGCCGGACTGTTCATCATCATGCTGGGGGCGGTGCCGTCCGCGATCGCCGTACTGCCGCCGGACCAGCTCGCCGTGGTGGCCCTCCCGGCCACGTTCTTGATCCTGGACGCCTTCGTGGCATACGGGCGCTGGCGACTCGTCCCATAGAGACCGCGAGCAAAGCTCCCAAAATTCACCAATACTCGTCCGTCGAGCGTGTCGATTTCGGCAATCCCCGTTCGTCGTCTTAGTGAAGGAGGCATCAAGGCCGAACCTCAGCGGCCCACTACCACTCGCGTGACACGAGAAAGCACGACTACGAACAGGGAGCAACGCGATGAAAGTCATGGTCTTCGTCAAGGCGAACGCGGCATCCGAGGCTGGTGAGTTGCCCAGCTCGGAGCTCATCGAAGAGATGATGAAGTTCAACGAGCAGCTCCACGCGGCCGGCGTGATGGTGGCCGGCGAGGGACTGCACCCAAGCATGAACGGCAAGCGCGTCAGGTTTACCGGGGCAGGCCGCACCGTGATCGACGGCCCGTTCTCGGAGACCAAGGAGCTGATCGCGGGCTTCTGGATCTGGGAGGTGAAGTCCATGGAGGAGGCCGTGGAGTGGCTCAAGCGCGCGCCGTTCAAGGACGGTGAAGAGGTCGAGCTACGGCGTATCGCCAGCTCGGAGGACTACGCCCCCGCCGCTTCGCCGGAGATCATCGCTCGGGAGAACGAGATGCGCGCGGAGCAGGAGCGGCGCAACCGCTAGACTGACCGCTGCGGGGGAGGCCGCGCGCAGCGGCCTCTCCCCGGAGTCCTCGGTCCTGGAGCGATGCCATGTGCCGCAGCATCAAGACGCTGGCCAACTTCGCGCCGCCCGCCACGCAGGAAGAGATCCGCGCCGCGGCGCTCCAATTCGTCCGCAAGCTCAGCGGCACGGTCCGACCCGCCAGGGCGAACCAGGCGGTCTTCGAGCAGGCCGTTGATGAGGTGGCCGCGGTGGCGGAGCGCCTGATCCACTCCCTGCAGGCAAGCGGCCCACCCAGGGATCGCGAGACGGAGGCCGCCAGGGCAAGGCTGCGGAATCAGCGGCGATTCCAGTAGCCGCCGCCCCGGCTCGACACGCGCGGGTGCCGGCCCCCACGATCCCGGCTACACTTGCGCCATGAGTGACACACCCTGGTGGGAGCTCGCGTACCAGCGGCTCAAGGCTCACGATATTCGGCTTGCCACGCACGTGCCGGACGCGGCGCTGGCGCAGCTCATCCGTCGACTCGAGGAAGACCCGGAGATTGACGTCGTTCCGCTGGCCCGTGAGGAGGAGGGCATCGGCGTCCTGACCGGCGGTCACCTCGGTGGATGTCGCGGCGTCCTGCTCATGCAGAATAGCGGACTGGGCAACAGCGTCAACGCGCTGGCCGGCCTGGCCATGTCGTACCGCATCCCCTTCTTGATGTTCATCAGCCCGCGTGGCCGGCTCGGCGAGTTCAACCCTAGCCAGGTTCCCATGGGACGCGCCACGGAGGGGGTGCTGGCCAGTCTGAACATCGAGACCGTCACCATGGAGCGGCTGGACATGGTCGCCGAGCAGGTGGACCAGGCGGCTCGAACGTGTTTCGCTTCCAGCCTCCCGGTAGCGCTCATCGTCTCCACTCTGCTGACCGGCGGAAAGCGTGGATAGCCACGCCGCGGTCGCCCGGGTCCGCCAGCAGCTCACCGACGAGCTTGTCGTCGCCAGCCTGGGCACACCCACGGCACTCCTCAATCTGGCCGGTGACCGACCGCTCAACTTCTACATGTGGTCAGCCATGGGGCTGGCATCGTCAGTCGCCCTGGGCCTGGCCATCGCACAGCCGGATCGAAAGGTCATCGTGCTGGACGGCGACGGCTCGGCGCTCATGAACCTCAACGGCATCGTCACCGTAGGCTGGCAAGCGCCCAGCAATCTGGTCTGGATCATCCTGGAGAACGGCCTCTTCCTCGAGACCGGCGGCCAGCCCATCGCCGCCGGCAAGACGGCTGACCTGGTCGCCATCGCCCGGGGCTGCGGCATCGCCCGCGCCGAGGCGGTGAATTCGCTCGACTCCCTAGGTGCCTCGCTGGAAGCGGCCCTCGCCACCGACGAGCTTTCGTTGATCGTCGCGAAGGTCGGCCGCCAGACCACCCGCAACCACGCGGTCCTCGACCCCATCCGGGTGAAAAACCGCTTCATGGACGCCCTGGCGTCTTGATCTCGTGAAGCCACGGCGCACCACGTTTCGGAGCACATCATGGACAGCCAGGTAGCCGTCAAACTCCTGCACGATCAGCTCACGGACGAGCTTGTTATCTCCAGCCTGGGCACTCCCAGCCACCTGCTGCACCACGCCGGCCACCGTCCGTACAACTTCTACATGCGCAGCGCCATGGGCCTGGCCTCGTGCGTGGGCCTGGGCCTGGCAATCGCCCGGCCAGACCGCCGTGTGGTGATCCTGGACGGTGATGGCGCGGCCTTGATGAACTTGAGCAGCATGGTCACCGTCGGCTGGAAAGCCCCCAAGAACCTCACATGGCTGGTCCTAGAGAACCAGCTCTTCCTGGAAACAGGCGGCCAGACCATCGCGGCGGGGCGGACCACGGACATCGCCGGAGTGGGTCGGAGCTGCGGCCTCACGGCCACCGCGGCCCACGACGAGGAGGACCTCACCTCCGCCATCCAGAAGGCCCTCACCGAACCCGGTCCCAACCTCATCGTCGCGCGGGTAGGCCCTGACTCCGTTCGGAGCCCCATCCCGGCTGACGCGGTGCGGATCAAGCACGCCTTCATGGACGCGCTCGGCACGAGCTAAGACTCAAGAACGCGGGTCGAGCGCGTCCCGCACCTCATCGCCAAAGCGCCCCACCGCGATTACCACCAGGCTCAGCGCTAGCCCCGGCATCGTCGAGATCCACCAGGCGTTGTTGAGGTAGCCGCGACCGTTGGCCACCACCAGGCCCCAGGACGGCTGGTCCGTGGGGGTGCCCAGCCCCAGGAAACTGAGCGAGGCCTCCGCCAGGATTACCAGCCCAACCTCCACCGTGGCGATGACCGCGAGCGGACCGATCGTGGAAGGCACCACGTGCCAGCCCAGCAGCCGCGTGTCTCCGGCGCCAAGCGCCCGCGCTGCCGTCACGAAGTCGCGCTCCCGCGCAACCAGCGTGGCCGCCCGAGCCACCCGGGCAAACGTCACCCAGCGCGTGAGCGCCAGCGTGATGATGACGTTGAGCACGCTAGGCCCCAGGACGCCGGCGATCAAGATAGCCAGCAGGATGGACGGAAATGCAAGCTGCACGTCCGCCAGGCGCATCGCCACCGCGTCCAGCGCCCGACCGTAGTAGCCGGCCAGCACCCCGATCAACAGACCGGCCACGCCCGCTATCGCCACGGTGCTGATACCAACCAGCATGGAGATGCGAGCGCCCTGGAGCACCTGCGCCAACAGGTCGCGCCCAACCTGATCGCTACCCAGCAGCGCCAACGAACCATCCGATAGCTCGCTCCCGGGCGGCTTGAGACGATCGCCGGTCCGCACCTGGAGCGCGTCGTACGGGTGCAGAATGGGGCCAATCATCGCCACCATGACGAACACGACCAGAGGCAAGCCCCCCCAGAACAACCGCCTCATCTGGCGCTGCGACCGGGTGGACCGCTTTGATGTCCGGGTACCGGCTCCGCCGGCAAGCTCCACGGCAACAGTCGCCTGCTGGCTCACCCCAGCCGCACCCGTGGATCCAGGTAGCCATAGCTCAGGTCAACCAGGAAGTTGATCAGCACGAAGCCGGCCGTGATGTACAGCACCGCGGCCTGCACCAGCGGATAGTCACGGTTGCTGATGGCATCCACCAGGAGTCGTCCCACCCCCGGCCAGGCAAACACGTTCTCCGTGATCACCGCGCCACCCAGCAGGTGGCCAAGTTGGAGCCCGATCACCGTGATCACTGGGATGAGCATGTTGATCAGGGCATGGCGCGCGAGCACCGCGGCGCCGGTCAGGCCTTTCGCGCGCGCGGTGCGGATGTAGTCCTCCCCCAGCACGTCCAGCATGCCGCTCCGCACTAGGCGCGTGAGCACGCCGATCAGCGGCAGCGCCAGCGTCACCGCCGGCAACAGCAGATGCTGCCAGGTCTCCGAACCACCGCTGGGCAGTAGCCTGAGATTGCGAGCGAACAGCAGGATGAACATGATGCCCAGCCAGAAGCTGGGCACAGACTGGCCCAGGAGTGAGACAACCGAGACCAGCGCATCAATCCATGAGCGCGGGCGCAGCGCGGCCAGGATTCCCAGTGGAAAGCTGGTGATCAGCGCCAGAACCATCGCGCTCGCCGCGAGCCGACCCGTCTCCCCCAGCCGCTCGGCGATCGCCTGCGAGGCGGGCTGGTCCAGCCTCAGCGACATTCCGAAATCCAGGGTGACCGTCTGCGCCAGATACGTGGTGTACTGGACTACAAACGGCCGATCCAGACCCAGCCGAGCCCGGAGCGCGGCCAGATCCGCCTCCGTGGCATCCGAGCCGAGCATCAGCGCGGCCGGATCGCCGGGCGCCATCCGGACGGCCGCGAAGACAATCGTGAGCGCGCCCCACAACACGAACAAGGAGAACCCAAGGCGGCGGACGACGTAGGCGATCACGCGCGAGCCCTTCGGCTATCGGTCAGCCGCCGCGCGGGCGGCTGACCGATCAGCATGTTACGCGAGGCAGCACCTTACCGAGGGGAAACGTCACTTTGGAAAAACGTCACTTTGGGGAAACGTCGTAGAAGCTGTAGATGGAGCTCGGCGAGGGGACGAACCCCGTCACGGATTTGCGGTACGCAAAGTTGGAAAGCAGGTCAAACGGGAAGATGCCCGCGGCCTCCTCCCAGATGATCTTGTTAGCCTGCGCGTACAGCTCTTTGCGCTTGTTCTGGTCAACCGCCTGAGCGGCGTCATCCAGGATCTTGTCCAGCTCCGGGTTCTTGTAACCGTTGCGGTTGGCCCGGGAATGGTAGAGACGGCCTAGCGTGAAATCGGCGTCGCCGGTGGTGACGGAGTTGGTCTGCAGGTCCATGTTCCAGTTGAGCTTGATCAAGTTGTCCAGCCACTGGGCCCGCTCCTGCTCCAGGATCTTCACCTTCACGCCAATGGCGTTCCAGTACGACACCAGCGCCTGGCCGATCTCGCGATCCTGCGGGCCGGCGCCCGAGTACCAGATCACGTCCGTCTCGAAACCGCCGGGCTTGCCTGCCTCCGCCAGAAGCTGTTTGGCCTTCGCCACGTCGTAGGCATAGGGCGTCTGCGCCGCGTGGCCGAACACCGTTGGGGGGATCGGCGCCGTTGCCCGCTGGCCAATCCCCTTCAGCAGGTCCTTGACGATGGTGTCCACGTCGATCGCGTGGACCATGGCCTGGCGCACCCGCTTGTCGGTGAACGGCTCGCGGCTGGAGTTGAACCAGATGAAATAGTAGTCGTACGACGGGATGGACTCGATCTTGAGCTCCGCGTTCTTCTCCAGCGCGGGCACCTGGTCCGGCGGCAGCCGGTAGGTGAAGTCAAGCTCGCCGGTCTCGATCGCCGTCACCCGAGCCGCCACCTCGGGGATGTATTTGAACGTCAGCGTCTTCGCGGCGGGCGGGCCGGCCCAGTACTCCGCGTTTGCCTCCAGCTTCAGATCCGCGTCGGCACGCCAGGAGGAGAACTTGAACGGTCCCGTGCCAATCGGCTTGCTCCAGAAGCCGTCCGCGTTCATACCCGCGGCCGGGCCAATCGGCAGCAGCACCGTATTGGCCACCAGCGTGCCAACCGGCACCTTGGTCTTGATCCGTACGGTCTGCGGATCGGGTGTCTCGATGGTGTCCACCTGGGCCCAGAGCGGTGCCACTGGCCCCTTCTGCGCCACGACTCGCTCAATGGTGGCCTTCACGTCCGCCGAGCTCAGCGCGCTCCCATCATGGAACTTCACCCCCTGGCGCAAGGTAAACACCGTGATCGTGGGCTCCGGGTTGGTCCAGCCGGTCGCCAGGTTGGGGACGATGTTGCCCGTCTTCGGATCGCGCTTGACCAGCGTCTCCAGCACGTGCTGCATGGCCGTATGGGTCTCGCGATCCACGGACTGTGCGCCGTGCGGGTCAAGCGTGGTCAGCTTGGCGGCCAGACCAATCTTCAGGTCACCGTTTGGCGTGCGCGCGGCCGGCTTCGCGGCCTCCGTGGGCTTGGCCGCGGGCGGCGCCACCGTGGGCACCACGGCAGGCTTGGGCGCCTCGGTCGGCTTGGCCTCCGCGGGCTTTGCCGGCGCCGCGGTGGGTTTTGACTCGGCCGGCTTCGAACTGGGCGCGGCGGCCGGCGCACACGCCACTACCAGCGCCAATCCAAGCGCAATCGCGAGCGCGGCACCGCGGCCGCCTCGCCAACTCAGAGACCTCACGGGGCACCTCCACTCTGACTTGCCCTACGGGTAGCGTCATCCCCCAGGTATGCGCCCTGGCGGACCATGGTCTGCTGCAGCCATGGAATCGGGACTTTACGAGGCTCCACCCCCTCGGCCACCGCCAGCGCGGCGGCGGTGCCCGCGGCCTGGCCCATGGCAAACGAGGGTGGCATGACCCGGATGGCGCCCAGCGCCTCGTGATCCGCCGAGACGCAACGCCCCGCCACCAGCAGACTGTCTCGGTTGATCGGCACCAGCGACCGGTAGGGAATCTGGTACAGGTTGGCGATGGGTCGCTGGTCCTGACTGCCCCCCTTGGTCCCGTCCGGGCTGTGCACGTCAATCGGGTAGCCGCAGTAGGCGATCACGTCGTCAAACTCGCGACCGCTCGCCAGGTCCTCCACCGTCAGCGTGTATTCACCGACGATGCGGCGCGTCTCACGCACGCCGATCATGGCCGCGGTGTCCAGCAGCGTGCAGTTCTCCAGCCCCGGGCAGTGCTCACGGAAGAACTTGAGCAGGAACATCACCTGCCGCCGCCCCTCTATCTCAGCCGTGGTCAGATCGCGCACGTCCGTACCGTCCAGGCGCTGCAGCCGGGTCGTGTTCACCCGCCAGATGCCCGGTTCCGGCGTACGGTAGATGCCAACCGCCTCGCGGGGGATCGGGAACTCATCCCTCGCACGGGCGGCCCGAACGATCGTCTCGAACAGGCGGCTCTCCTCCGGATGCTCCGTCCGGTAGGCGCGGACCTTGTCGTCGTCCACGTTCGCAATGCGGAAGAACAGTGTCATCGGTTGCATCAAGCCGTCGCTGTCGCGTCCCTTGTGGAACGGCACGTCCGCCCTTGTGGCAACGTCCGCGTCTGCCGAGCAGTCAATAGTGACCTTGGCGCGGATCGCCTCCAGCCCCGACTTGCTGGTGACCACGATGCCCGCCACCCGGTTCTCCTCGACCAGCGAGTCCACCATCACGGTGTGCAGGCGCAGGTCAACCCCCGCCTCCAGGCACATCTCCGCCGCCACCAGCTTGACCATCTCCGGATCGAACGGCGTCACGCGGTGGTGGCCGTGGGAGATGAAGCCAGAGAAGTCGGTTCCCCCCTCCACCGTCCGCGGGTGGATGGCTCCGCCCAGCTTCTCGGCCCGCTCCACCAGCTCCTCGAAGACGCCCTTGATGAGCTGGATCTTCCCGTCGCAGCTATAAGAGGTCATGAACGGGCCGACCAGCCCGGCCGTGGCATTGCCGCCCAGGAAACCGAACCGCTCGATCAGCACGGTCCGGGCGCCGTTCCGCGCCGCCGCGACCGCCGCGCCGATGCCGGCTGGGCCACCACCCACCACGAGCACGTCGCAGTCGGCAACCACGGGTACGTCTTTTCGATAAGAGACTGATCGATCAGAGTCTGTCTGGGTCATTCTGGACGTCGCCTCAGCTTTGCGGCATCCCGTCTCCGGGCGGACGCAAGCGTAGCACGTCGCCCCCGATCCGTCCCCAGGAAATCAGTCCCCGACGAATCAGTCCTCGGGAAAGAGCTCGCGAACGGCGAGCCGCCAGCCGGGCACCACGTCCTCACCGTCCAGCACGTCATCCACACTGAGGATGCGCACCGGCGCCTCCGGTCGGTGCACTGCCACCACCCGCCGACGAGGATTCACCACGAACACGAGACGAGCACCGTGCTCCAGCCACTCGGCCACCTTTTCATCGACCTCCGTGTACAGGTCGTTCGGCGAGATGACCTCAACCACCAGGTCCGGCGCACCCGCCCAGTATCCCGTGACGCGGCCGGCCGCCTTCACGCGCTCGCGAGTGACAAACGCCACATCGGGAGCTCGCACCGTGTCCGGGTCAACCGTCAGAAGGAAGCCTGTGTCGTTGGTGACCACTCGGCCAAGGTCGTGCGCACGGACGTACGCCCTTAGCGACGTGTCGAACTCGCTCGATGTGTCACCATGCTCGAACCCCCCAGGCGGCATCGTCCGCAACTCCCCCCTGACCAGCTCGAAGCGCGCCCGGCCGCTGGGCAGACGGCTCAACTCGTCCGCCGTCATCAGCTTCGGCTCTACGGCCATCTGACGTCCCCCTCCGTTCCGCGTCCCTGCTGCCATTCTACCACCGCGTCCCAGCGTGCTCGGACGCACTCGCACCTGGCGCGATCTCAACCCACCGTCACACGCTAAGCCGCGCTAAACACTGAACAACGAGAGCGGCAGGAACGCGCTCACCACCCAGTTCGGCGCGTCCACGATCTCGCTGATCTTCAGGTCCACCGCCACGCTACACAGCACGTAGGCCTCCTCGCGGGTCAATCCCCGGGCGCTCACCAGATGCTCGATCATCGACCGCACCGCCGCCTTGCTGGCCTCCATCAGATCCGGCTCGATGCCCGTAGTCACGTAGTGGCGGCCCACATTGGTCCTGGGCGCCACCGGGCCGCCGGTCTCGAACTCTGGCTTGTTCAGCCGCATATCGCGCCGCAGGGTGAAGCGCAGCGTCGCCGTCATGGTCGTCTCGATCGCGGTGATGCACACCTCGCCATCGCCCTGGGCCGCGTGGCCGTCGCCGGTCGAGAACAGCGCCCCATCCACCCAGATCGGCAGGTAGAGTGTGCTCCCCTTCGTAAGCTGCTTGATGTCCATGTTGCCGCCGTTCTTGCGCGGCGGCGCGGTCACAAACTCGCCCGGCTCGTCCAGCGCCACGCCCATAACACCCAGGAACGGCTCCAGCGGCACCCGAACACCCGGTTTCAGCTCACCATGGTCCCCGTTTCGCAGGTCCCACAGCTTCAGGTACGGCTCCGGGAAGTCCTCTGGCAGCAGGCCACGGCCCTCTGAGAAGCACGTGAAGCCCAGCGGGCCGGGCACCAGGTCCAGAACCTCCACCTGCAGCACGTCGCCCGGCCGCGCCCCGTTGACATACACAGGTCCGGTCAGCGGATGGCCATTTCGCTGCCGCGTCACGACGTCCGCGGCCGTTGACGACCAGGTGAACCAGCCATCGGCCGCGTCACGACAGGTGAACACCACGGTATCGCCAGACTCGATCTCCAGGCGCGGCGGGATGCTGTTGTCCCAGCGGTAGTGGACCACATCGCAGTCCAACTGATGGGTCCGGCCCGGGCGAAGTTCAGTCCGCGTCATCTCTACACCACCTCGACCTCATCCCAGCCCCGAATGTGACGACGGTCCACCCGTGGGTCGGCGGGTTGATTGGATGATAGGGATCACGATGCGAGCCTGCACGCGAGGATGGCCCCTGCTCAATGGCGCAGCAAGGATCGGAGGAGGCGCCTCAGGAGTTTGAGTTGTATATACTCACGTATATACAGATGGATGGTGCGTCCAATGCGGGCAAAGCTGTTTGACAACGGTGGCAGCCAGGCGGTCCGGTTGCCAAAGGAGTACCGCTTTCCCAACGGGCAGACTGAGGTCTCGGTCCATCGAGAGGGCAACCGTGTGATCCTCGAGCCGCTGGATGAGTGGCCACAAGCGTTCCTCGACGCGCTGGGCGCCTGGCACGAGGAAATCGAACGTCCTCCCCAGACACCAGTAGTTGAACCGCGGGACCCGTTCGCGTGACGCCCCGATTCATGCTGGACACGGACACGGTGAGCTATGCGCTACGCGGGATCGGAAACGTTGGGCAACGTTTGAGCCAGATGAAGCCGTCTGAACTGTGCCTGAGCGCCATCACCCTGGCGGAGCTCCGCTACGGGGCCGATCGACGAGGCTCCGCTGCGCTGCACCGCATGATCGATACAGTCAGCCAGTCGGTCTGGGTTGCTCCGTTTGACGATCGCGCCGCCGAGCGATACGGCCGCCTCCGCTCGGAATTACCGATGGCCGGCACGCGCATCGGTGATCTCGACACGCTCATCGCCTCCCACGCGCTGGCGCTAGATGTGACGCTCGTCACGAACAACCTCCGACATTTCGCGCGGGCGGGCGGCCTCCGAACTGAGACCTGGACCTAGCGAATCGTTCTTCACGACCGTGTCGAATCTCGGCGCAAGCCGCCGCCCCCCCATTGGCACCCCGACCAGCAGGATTAGCACCTGCGCCACCACCGCCACGGAGGCGACGCACCGGATCCTCCGACTGAGCGACTCAGCAATCGCCGCGGTAAGCGATCGCGAATGCGTGTGATGGGGATTCTTCCCTGGTTCGGCGTGATATCGTTGTCTGGGCACCGATTGGTGCCGCAACCTGGTGCCGCCACGGAGCCGACGTGATCCTCGCAGAGGCACTGGCTGAGTTACTCGCCCTACCCGCCGCGGATCGGCTTGAGATCATCGAGGCCATGTGGGAGAGCCTAACGACGGATGTTGCCAACTTGCCGTTGACCCCGTCACAGCGGGACGCGCTTGGGCGACGGCTCGCGGAGCATAACGTGACCCCGGACGATGTGATCTCTTGGGACGAGATCCGTTCCTCGGCCGCGGCGCGCCATCGGCGTTGAGCCTGCCGGTTGTTTTTCCGCAGGTCGCAGCCAGCGAATGCGATGCAGCGATCTCCTGATACGACGAGCGACGCCCGGGCCTCGGCGATGAGCTCCTCGAAGAATTAGACCGTACCCTACGGCGCGTCTCCACAAGCTCGTTGCTCTACGAAGTCGCGTTGGGCGCTGTGCGCCGGGCTCCGGTTCGGCGATTTCCTTACGTAGTTCTCTACGGCGCGGAGCTCCCGCGGATCGTTGTTCTCGCGGTAATATGCACGCGGCGTGACCCGCGAACGTGGCACGCCCGTCGCTAGGTACCCGCGCGCCGCTGGCTCCTCCGTTCGCCCAGCGAATCCCCCACCAGCGTGCACGCGAGCACCGTCAGCACCAGCGCGCCGGCCGGCGCCAGGATCAGATGGGGGTAGCCCGCCCGCAGGGCGTTCGACCCGGCCAGGATCATGGCGCCCCAGCTTGGGAATGGCGGCTGGACGCCCAGCCCGATGAACGAGAGCGAGGCCTCCACCACGATCACCCGCGGGATCCCCACCGTGGCCGCCACGAACACGGCCGGCCACACGGCCGGCAGCAGGTGGCGCGCTACCACCCGCGAATCCGTTGCCCCGCTCGCGCGGGCGGCCTCCACGAACTCCCGTTGCTTCAACGATGCGACCTGGGCCCGAACGATCCGGGCCACGGTCAGCCACGAGACCAGCGCCAGCGACACGAACACGCCCAGCAATCCGCCAATGGCCGCGTCGAACGCCGCAAGGCCCACAAGCGCGCCGCCGGCCGCCTCCACCGAGAACGCCGCGCGCAGCGAGCTCACGATGACAATGATCAGCAGCAGGTCCGGAAAGCTGAAGAGCACCTCCATGACCCGCGACACCAGACCGTCCACCCAGCCGCCAAAGTAGCCCGCCGCGGCCCCAATCGGCACCCCCACCAGCAGGATCAGCACCTGCGCCACAACCGCCACGGACAACGAGACCCTCCCCCCGTGGATCAGCCGGCTCAGCACGTCACGGCCAAGCTCATCCGTCCCCAGCAGGTTCGCCGCGGACGGCGCCCGCCGAGCGTTGGCCACGTTCTGCTGCGTGTAGGAGTACGGCGCTACCCAGTCTGCCAGAGCCGCCGCCAGGGCAAACACGAGCAGCAGGCCCAACCCCACGACGGCGCCGGCTCCCAGCGGCATCCTGCGGCGCGACGCCGCGCGCTCAGCCATACCGAATGCGCGGATCCAGCCAGGCGTTGACCACGTCCACGGCCAGGTTCGCCAGCGCCACCACCGTCGTCAGCAGCAGCGTGACGCCCATCAGCACGGGGTAGTCGCGATTCGTGACGCTGGTCACGAAGAAGCGGCCGATGCCCGGCACGGCAAACACCGTCTCCACGTAGAACGAGCCCACCAGCACCTCCGCCAGAAGCACGCCGCCCAGCGTGACCACCGGAATCAGCGCATTGCGCAGGGCGTGCCGGCCGATCACGGCGCGATCCTTCAGCCCTTTGGCCCGCGCCGTCCGCACGTAGTCTGCCACCAGCGTCTCCAGCATCGCGGAGCGCGTGGCGCGGGCCAGCGTAGCCGTGGGAAACAGGCTCAGCGTGACGGCCGGCAGCACGTAATGGCGCCACGACTCGATGCCGCCGGGCGGCAGCCAGGCCAGCCCCAACGCAAACGCCCAGATGAGCAGCGGCCCCACCACAAACGAAGGGATGGAGACCCCCAGCACAGCGACGCCCAGCGAAGCGTGGTCCGCCAGCGAGCGGTGACGCACGGCCGCCAGCACCCCCAGCGGCACGCCCAGGAGTACCGCCAGGAGCATCGCCAGCGCGCCCAGCTTCAACGAGACCGGCAGGAAGTCGGAGATGATCTCGCCAACCGTTCGCGACGTGTTGCGGTAGGACGGCCCAAAGTCAAAGCGCGTGACCACGCCAACCAGATAGTCCACGTACTGCTGGGCGAGCGGCCGGTCCAGACCGTACTTGCGGTCCAGCAGCTCCAGCGCCTGGCGCGGCACCGGCCGCTCGCGGTCCCACGGCCCGCCCGGCGTGACGTGGTAGAGCCCAAAGGTGAGGGTGTAGACGGCCAGCCACACGCCCACCAGCGTGAGGCAGCGCCGAGCCAGATAGCCTGCCACGGAGCGCTCAGGCGGCTCGCGCGCCTAGCGGCCGGCCTCCAGGCGCATGGTCCTCAGCGGCGTGAGCCCCAGCACGCGTGATGGGTTGTACCCCTGCAGGCGCGGCTTCACCAGCGACCGCACCTCGTAGTGGAACAGCGGCACGTGCACCTGCTCCGCCGCCATGACCCGCTCGGCGTCCTCGTACAGCGCCCGCCGCTTCGCCAGGTCCTGCTCCGCAGTGGCCGCCTTCACCAGTGTATCGAACCGACTGCTGCGCCAGCCGCCGTTGAACGCGTTGGGATCCGCCCCAGACTCCCAGAGCACGTTGTACCAGTTGTTCGGATCCTCGTAGTCGGAGAACCAGGAAGCCCGGTACAGGTCGCCGCGCTGGGCCCACTCCTCGCCCCGCCGCCACTTCAAGAACGTGGCCAGCTCCATGGTCTCGATCTTCACCCGGATGCCCAGCGTGTCCAGCATCCGCTGCTGGAAGTACTCGGCGAACAGCCGCCACTCAGCACTCGTGTTGACGGTAAAGGTGATCTCCGGGAACCCCTGACCGTTGGGATAGCCAGCCGCCGCCATCAGCGCCTGGGCCTCCGCTATCGTCCCGCTCATCCAGGCGCTCGGCACCCGCCCGACGATACCCTCCGCCTGTATCGTCGCAGCGGGAGACCCGGCCCGCTTCAGCACGGCGTCCAGGATCTCGCGGCGATCCAGCGCCAGGCTGATGGCCTGGCGCACCCGCGCGTCCTGTAGGTGTGGCTTGCGGTGATTCACCACAATGAACGTGGTCCCTGACTGCGGGAACGAGCGTAGCTCGGCGCTCAGGCTCCTATCCGCAAGGATCCGGTCTATCTGGCTGGTGGGAAGCTCCGCGGGTACGCCCGCTCCCGTGGTATCCAGCTCTCCAGCCTCGTATGAGGCCAGCATCTGCTCGCTGCCGTCCTCTGGGAACAGGCGAAACACCGCCCGCGCGATCGACGGTTTCTCTCCGCCGTAGCCCTCGTTCCGATCCAGCACGATGAGCGAGTTGTGGGACCATTCGGTGAGCAGATACGGCCCGTTGGTCACGATGTGCTCGGGCTCCGTCCAGCTATCCCCGTACGCCTCGATCACATCCTGGCGCAGCGGCATCAGGGACCAGGTGGATGCCAGCCTTAGGAAGAACGCGGCCGGCTGCTCGAGGGTCACCACCAGCGTGGTGTCCCCCCGCGCCTCCACGCCAAGCTGGCTGGGCGGCAGCGAGCCCTGGTTGATCGCCTGGGCATGCTTTATCGGAAAGAGGGCATTGGCATAAGGCGACGCCGTCGCTGGATCGATGTTCCGCTGCCAGGCCCACACGTAGTCGCCGGCCACCACCGGTTTCCCGTCAGACCAGACCGCGTTTGCCCGTAGCGTGAACGTGTACACCAGGCCATCGGCAGAGATCGTCCACTGCTCCGCGCCGCGACCGCTGACCTGGCCCACCTCGTCAAATGCCACCAGCGCGTCAAACAACTGGTTGATCACCTCGACGGAGGCCACGTCCTCGGCCAGCCCGGGGTCCAGCGTCGGCGGCTCCAGCAGCGGCAGGCGGACGCTGCTTGCCGCACCCTGGGCGCGAACGTCAAAAGGCGCCACCAGGCTCGCCGCGGTGAGTACCAGCGCGGCAACGAGTCGAACAAGAAGAGATCTCGCCATGACGAAGCCTCCGCGACGGACGCCGCTCCGTAGCGGCCCAGGCAAAACGAGCCGACTATGGCACCGCCCCTTGGAAACTGTCAAGTGAAACCCGTCCAGTGCCGGCCGGCCCAATCGGCCGCGTTCGGCCCGCAAGTACAATCGATCCCCAGACAGACATCAGATCGATCGCTCTGAGCAACAGCGTGGAGGTCTCTCGTGGCCGCTGAAGTACCACCGGGTGGCAAGCTCGTAGACCTTGGCCAGCTAAGGGCCAGCATGATCGCCGGCATGGCGGGCATGGGCGTGGCGGACGACCACACCGGACCGCTGGCCGACGTACTGATCGACGCCGAGCTTCGCGGCTACGACGACCACGGCGTGTTCTTCCTTGGTGAGCTCGCCAAGTGGTGGCGAGCCGGCGCGCTCAACCCCGCCCCAAACATCAAGGTGGTCCGCGAGACCGAGTCCAGCCTGCTGCTGGACGGTGATAAGGGCTCCGCCGTGGTCGCCTCCTACCGGGCCATGCGCTGGTGCACAGAGAAGGCAAAGGCGCGCGGCATGGCCACGGCCGGCATCCAGAACTCCGGCCACTTCGTCGCCGCCGCGCCGTACCCCACAGAGGCCGCCCAGGCTGGCGTAATCGCCCTCTGCGCCGCCAACGTCGTCCCGCTCATGCCCGCCCCCGGCGGCCGCAGCCGGGCCCTGGGCACCAATCCCATCTGCTTCGCCGCGCCCACCGGCGGGGACCATCCGCTCGTGTTCGACATGGCCACCAGCGCCATCTCCGGCTTCAAGGTGCGCGTCATGGCGCAGCAGGGCAAGACGCTGGAGCCCGGCCTCCTGGTGGACAAGGACGGCGTCCCCAGCACGGACCCCAATGACCTGGACAAAGGCGGCATGGTCCTGCCAGTGGGCGGCTACAAGGGCTTCGGTATGGCCATGGTCGTGGAGATCCTGGCGGGCGTGCTCACCGGCGCCCAGTTCGGCGCCAACGCCGGGGTGGTCAATGGCAAAGAAGGCCACTGGTTCATGGCCATCGACCCCTCCGTATTCATGCCACGCGAGCAGTTCGTGAGCCGCATGGACGAGCTAGTCGCCCACGTCAAGGGCGGCCAGAAGATCGAGGGCGTCAACGAGATCGTCTACCCGGGCGAGCGCGGCCAGCGCCGAGCCGCGGAGGTCACCCGCGCCGGCAAGGTCGCCCTGGACAGCGTGGCCTGGCGCACGCTCCAGGAAGTCTGCAACCCGGTGGGCGCGCCGCTCCCAGACTGAGCGCCCCTCTCACACGTGACGCCGACAGCACGCGCCCTCTGGCTCCTGCTGGGGCTCTTCGTCCTGCGCGTGGTGGGCCAGGTCATCGTGGTGGTGTGGGAGCCCGCGTGGCTCCCGCCCAACCATGAGTGGATGTCCGGCCTCATGCCCTACCCGCTGCTCCTCCCGTCGCAGCTCCTACTGATCGCCTTGCTAGCAGCCATCGCCCGCGACGCCACACGCCAGAGCGGCTGGTTCAACGGTCCGGCCCCCCGAACCGGCCGCGCCCTCCGCTGGTTTGGCTACCTGTACGCCGGCTCCATGGTGGCACGCTACATCCTGACGATGGCGCTGTTACCCGAACGCCGCTGGCTGGGCGGCACCATTCCCATCTGGTTCCACCTCGTCCTCGCAGCATTCGTCTACACCTACGCCCGCTGGCTGGAGCGTCGACCACCCGAGCTCCGACGCCGTTGACAGTTTCTAGATCCCGTAGATCCTGATGCCGCCATACAGGAGCCAGTCTTCCACGATTCGGTTAGACTCCAACCGATACATTGTGGCTGTCTGCGTCCGGTACCGCTTCCCAGACGGCGGACTGACCCCGAACGCCCCCTCAGACGGCCGCGAAGGGATCGGGCGATCCGTCCCTTCAAGCGCTAGAAGAGCAACGACTCTATCACGGTTTGCCACAATATCAAGGATGCTGATGTGCAAGTCTGGAGTAATCCCGTGAACGGTGTTGACGCATGTCTTGTAGTCGTCAACCCCTTCAGCCTTGATTGGGTGACCATCTGCATCACGCCGATGCCGAACCATATATGTACTCCGGAGTTCATCGATCGCCTCGGCGACTAAATCCGGAACGTACGCACGGTTTCCCTCAGCGTATTGCTCCGCATTTGCGGTTTCGTCGTCATCCGTCCATCTATAGTTCCATACTCGCTCGATAAGATCCCGCACGACCTGCATATTTGCCTGCTCTTCCTGGGACAAATCATCCGGAATCGGCGCGTTACATGGATCCCGCGCTACCAAACATCCAGCCATGCACCCTCTCCTGGAAGGCCTCGCCACGTATTCTGGCGACAACCCATGCTATTCTATAATGCGCGTACGAACGATCACACAGCTTGCCATCCACGAGGACTCTTCTGTCAAGCATGCTCGGTGTAGTGCGGCTCGCGCGGCCCCTCGGTGCGCGACCTCAACGAGGTCGGCTCCAGGTGGCCCCAGCGCGTTCCTGCGGATCTACGCGTGATCCCGTCGCCCTCCGCCAATCGTCTGCCCAGTCGCCGCCCGATCAGTGCGTCCGGCACCCGTCGACCTCCGCGCGCCCTTTCGAGCGCAGCGCCCGAGTTAGGACCAACCCGGTCGTTCATAGTCTCCAGACTTTAGGTCACACCAGATATCACCGCGACAGCCATGCTTCTCGCGCACATTCGCGATCGGTGACACGCCATGCCAGGCGCTGACCAACGACAACAGGTCACCGTCATGTTCACCGATGTCGAAGGATCCACTCCTCTGGGCATCCGCCTCGGCGACGAATCATGGGGAATCCTCAAGGCTACGTATGAGGATTTGCTTCGCCAGGTCTTCGCGAAGCACCGTGGTGAAGAAACTCCCCCGACGGGAGACGGTCTACACGTCGTTTTCGAGCATGTGCTTGACGCGGTGTGTGCGGCGGCTGAATGTCAGCGTACGCTCGCTGATCGGGCGCAACAGATCAACTTCATTCGTGTGCGCATTGCCGTTCACACCTGCATCCTGACACGGGTTGAGGGGAAGCCGAAAGAACCGTATCAAGGAGTGGAGCTTCATCGAGTGTCGCGTATTTGCGATGCCGGACATGGCGGGCAAATTCTTCTATCAAGTGCGACGGACCAACTCCTAGCCGGGCTGCTGCCCGAGAACCTCCGTGTGCGGGCACTCGGCGAGTATCAGCTTCGAGGTATCGACTTCCCGGAGCGAATCTTTCAACTTGTCGTCGATGGCCTCCCCTCCGAATTCCCCCCTTTGAGGGCGCCCGATGCTCGGTCCCAGGGCCTCCCGATACCCCGAACCTCGTTTGTTGGCCGGGAGCAGGAATTGGCAAGCCTCCGCGAGTTGCTGCTGCGAGGTACCGAAGGCCTTGTTACCCTCACCGGACCAGCGGGGACGGGCAAGACGCGCCTGGCCCTCGCTGTCGCGGCGGAGCTACGAAATGAGTTCGCGGATGGGATCTGTTTCGTAGCGCTCGCATCCGTCGCTGAGCCAGAGCTTGTCGTCTCTAGCATCGTCCGTCGGCTTGGCCTTCAGGAAGCCGGCGGTGCCTCTCTGGAGGCCACGCTCTTCGGCCACCTTCGCCAGCGCCACATGTTGCTGGTGCTCGACAACTTTGAGCATCTCTTGGACTCGGCAACGATCGTCGCCGAGCTACTCTCGACCTGCCCAAGGCTGAAAATCCTCGCCACGAGCCGAGCCCCCTTGCATCTGTACGGCGAACGCGACTTTCCCGTGCCTCCGTTGCCGCTACCCGAGAAGGATCACATTCCTGCCAACCCCGCGGAGGGCGATTATCCCGCTATCACTCTGTTCGCCGACCGCGCTGCCGCGGTCAGACCAGACTTCAGGGTCACATCGGACAACGTTGCCGCGGTCGTCGCCATCTGCAAGCGACTCGATGGTCTTCCGCTAGCCATTGAGCTAGCGGCAGCCCGAGCCGGCGTCCTGACTCCTCAAGCGATGCTTGCTCGGCTCCTGGGGCCAGACAGTCAGCCTTCCCTTAACTTGCTCACCACTGGCCCGCGCGACGCGCCCGAGCGCCACAAAACGCTGCGGGATGCTATTGGCTCGAGCCACGACCTGCTGGGCGAGGACGTGCGACCGTTATTCAGGCGGCTAGCCGTCTTCATGGGTGATTTCTCGCTTGAAGCCGCTGCCGCGATCACCAGCTCCACCCCGCTGGACGTCAGTCCAGCCAGCCTGAATCCGCCTCCCCGCCACGCGTCGCCTTCGTTTCTCGACACAGTATCGACACTCGCCGAGAACAGCCTGCTCCAGCCGCGCGCCGATCGCTCCGATGGCGAAGCCTGCTTCAGCATGTTGGAGACCATTCGAGAGTATGCGCTTGAGCAGCTTCAAGCGCATGGCGAACTCGAGTCAACACGCTGGCGACACGCGAGATACTACCTTCTCCTGGCGGAAGAGGGCGAGCGCCAGGCAGGTGGACCGCGCCAGACCGAATGGCTGGGTCGCCTGGACGAAGAACACGCAAATCTCCGCGCGGCGCTCGCGTGGTCGCTCGCGCCAGACAGCGCAGATCCCCTGCTCGGTGCGCGGCTCGCGGCGGCTCTCTGGGTGTTCTGGTTCCGCAGAGCCTATCTGCGAGAAGGCACGCGCTGGGTGCAGCAGGCCCTCAGTGCAGCTGGTGACATGCCACCGCTCTTGCGAGCCAAACTGTTGACCGCGGACGGTTCGCTTGCTCGCATGCTCGGTGAGTTCACGCGCGCCCAGACCGCCCTCGAACACGGCGCGCACCTCTCTCGAGAAATCGGCGACCGCGAAGGTCTGGCCTGGTCGTTGAGTCACCTCGGCCTCGTCAAGCAGTGGCTAGGCGACCTTGACACAGGCGTGACCGTGCTCGAAGAGAGCCTGAATCTACGACGCGAGCTGGGCGACGAGCGAGGAATCGCTCGCTCGTTGTTCAACCTGGCGGTAGCAGAGGATTTCCGGTGCAACTACCACCGGGCAAGCGAGCTGTACGAGCAGACGCTGGAAGTCCAGCGTCTGCTCGGCGATGTCTGGGGCATAGGCCGGGTGTCGGGTTACCTCGCGAAGGTTGCCCTGGTTCGCGGCGAGAGCAGCCGGGCAGCCACGCTGAGCGCGGAAGCCCTGGATCTGTGCGGTCGAGTGGGCGACACCTGGGGGGTTGGATTGGCACACGCGTGCCGCGCGGGCGTGGCGTGGGCACATGCAGACCTCAACGCCGCCGGGACCCTGCTCAAACAGAGTCTGGTGAGCTTCCGCGATGTCGGTTCTCGTGACCGCATTGCAGAGTGCTTGCAGGATCTTGCCTCGCTGGCCTGTCTGCAAGGATCGGTGCAGCAGGCGGTGCGACTCTCAGCAGCGGCCGAAGCGACACAACACCGCATCGGCCTCGCGCTCTGGCCGGCTGTCAGTGAGCGCCGGGATCAGGACATGCGCACCGCCCGTGCACAGCTCGGAGATGACGCGTTCGACCGCGCATGGTCAGCCGGCTTGTCGATGAGTATCGAACAGGCGATCGATGATGCGATGACCGTTCAGGGCAGAGCCGAGGCCGACTTACCCCTCAGCGGCTGACCGAACGCCGCGCGCGCTCCCTGAACGACGGTCGCGGCGCCCGCGAGCCCAACGGGCGCGGCGGGCTCTCCCGCCGCGCCCGTCCATCATTACTTCGACTTGACCCCAGGGTTGAACTCGTTGGTCATGATCTCCGCCAGCGGCGGGATCCGCGGGATCTGGTCGTACTCCTTGTAGAACGCCATCTGGTCTTCCCAGACCTTGGGGTTCATCCACAGGAAGCCGCTCTGCTTCGTGTCGTCGCTCATGGAGAGCGGGTTCTGCAGCTTGAGCCGCCAGGCCAGCTTATCCGCCCGCTCGATCTGGTCCGGATACGCGTCCACCAGCTTGACCGACTCCTCCGGGCTCTCCACCACAAGCTGCGCGCCACGCGCCACCGCCCGTACGAACCGCTTCACCAGGTCCGGGTTCTCCTTGGTCACCTTCGTGGTGGTGAACAGCACGTCGCTGTAGCTGTTCACCCCAAACTCGGAGAACCTGATGGCCTTCCAGACTTTGCCCTTCAGATTGGGCGGAGCATCCGGCTTCGCGATCTCCTGCTCCATCTGATAGGTCTGATTGGTCAGGAAGCCGGTGAAGTAGTCCACCTTGCCCACCAGCAGCGGCTCCGCCGTGGCCTGGACCGTCTCGATCTTCACCTTGCTCAGGTCCACGTTGTTCTTCTTGGCAAACGCCTTCAGGAAGAAGTCGCCATCGCTCTGCATCCCAAACGTCTTGCCCTCGATGTCCTTGGGCTTCGGCTCGGGGTCGCTGGGGTTGGCCAGCGTGATGTAGGCGTAGGGGATCTTCTGGATCAGCGCGCCCAGGCCAATGATGTCCACCGGATCGGGCGCAACCCGCGCCTGGAACATAGCCGCGCCGGTCCCACTGCCAAACTGGGCCTGCCCGGCGCCAACCAGCGGGACCGGGTTCTTGCCGGGGCCGCCGTCGATCAGCTTGAGCTTGATGCCCTCGTCCGCAAAGAAGCCCTTGGCGTCCGCCGCCAGGATCGCCGCGTACTGGCCATTGCGGAGCCAACTTAAGGCGAGCGCCACCTCCGTCGTGGTGGCCGGTTTGGCGGCGGCGGGCGCCGCCTGGGCGGGTGCCGCCGCGGCCGGCGATGGCGACGCGGCCGGGCTGGCCGCCGGGCTCGCGGCCGGCGCCACTGGCGCGGCCGGTTTGGGTGCCTCGGTGGGCTTGGCTTCGCTCTTCGCAGCCGGCGCGCTGGCGGGCGCCGCCTGCTGGCAGGCCACCAGGCCCAGGCCCGATCCCACCAGCATCAGCAGGGTGGCTCTTCTGGTCACACGCACGGGAACCTTCCTCCTACATTACTGACGTACTCTCAGGTCAGCTATTGCCGCCGCTCGCCTTGCTCGCGTCGCTCACCCCGTCGAACCGTCGCGGGAACCAGCGATCGCACTCGCAATCCACCGTACCGGTCAGCCGCTTCATCGCGCCCAGGATGGTCTTCCCAACGGTGGGCCCACACTTGAGGTAGAAGTCATTCCACTCGTCCGTACGCCAGTCGTCGTTCACGCCCTCGGCATAGTTGGAGACGATGTTGAGGAAGGCGATGTGCGCGCCGATCGACCGCGCCAGGTACACCTCCGGCGTCGCGCTCTGGCCCACGATGTCGCCGCCCTGCTGCCGCATCAGCGCGATCTCCGCCGGTGACTCGATCCGCGGCCCCTCAAACACAATGGAGATGCCCCGCCGCATCACCCGTCGGTAGTGCTTCTCCGCCTCGCTGATCAGCACGTTCCCCAGCGATGGGCACATCGGCTTGCGCATCCGCAGCACGCCCACGTTGGAGACAAACTTGATGCTCCGCGAGACCCGCTCGTCGATGAAGTCGTGCGGCACCACGATGTCGTTCGGCTCCAGCAGGTGGTTCAGTCCGCCAACGCTGGCCTCCACCAGGATCTGCTTCACGCCCGCCTCGCGGAACAGCCAGAAAAGCTGCTCGCTGGAGTCCAGCCGGGTGTAGTCAGAATCGCGCCGCCAGCCGTGCATGGGCACGTGCAGCACGTCCTTCGCCACGTGGTCTGGCGCAGACGGATTGAGCCGCAGCAGCTTCAGCGGCGGGCTGGTGCCATAAGGCGTGTCGAACACCAGGTCGCGCTGGACCACGGTGACGTCTGGATCGGCCACGTCCTCCGGGAACGTGATGGCCCAGGTGCCTGAGCCGCCAATGATCGCGAACGGAGTCTTGGGGATATCGGCCATCAGCCTTCCCGGAAACTAGTGTCGGCCCCGTCGCCGCGCCCTAGTGTACACGCGGGCTCGAAGACCCGCTCTAGCCGCTCGTGTAGCTGGCGTGCTTCGAGAATTCGGCGAACGATGTGCCCGTGGACAGCCGCGCGCAGCCGCACTCGTCGCCGTCCGACGCGGCAATGGCCTCCAGCATGATCCGACCCATGATCGGCCCACAGCGACGGTAGATAGCCTGCAGATCGCCGTGTTCAAACGAACCCAGGCCCTCGGCCGGATTCACCACGATAGACAACATGCCAAAGCACATCTGGTACAGCCGCGCCAGCCGATACTCCGGTCCGCCCGTCTTGCCCACCACGTGGTAGCCCAGCCGACGGTACGTCTGATCCTCAATCGGACTCTCGAACCACGGCCCCGGGCTGTGCACGTAAGTCGCCGAGCGCAGCAGCCGCGGTCGCTCCGCCTGCTGGCTCACCGCGCCCAGCGTATCCAGATTGGCATCGGCAGAGGCGGCCAGGCCGGCCTGGATGCGCGAGCACAGCCCCTCGCGGAAGCGGATCAGCCCGCGCGGCACCGGCCGCGGGATCACCCCGCTCAAGTCCACCACCTGGTCTATACCCACCAGGTCCCAGGCCCGCAGTCCGTCCGCGATGCTGCCCGTGCTGTTGTCCGCGAACACCTGGCGCACACCCGCCTGCGCCAGCGCGTGGAACACCCGCTCGCTGGCCACGGCCGAGGAGGCGTCCGGCGGCAGCGGATTGGCGGGGTCAAAGCCGTGCATCCAGACGTACAGGAAGTCGCGCGTGGAGCCGCTCCGCCGATCGGTCAGCCGGCACAGACGGAACGCCGGCGAGGGGCCAAACGGCGTGTCCAGTCGGATCTCCGGCTCAACCACGGCCACCGAGAGATGGGGGTGCGCGTCCAGCGCGCCGTCTGGATAGCGGAAGCCCCAGGTGCCGGACCCGCCGATATGCGCCATCTGGACCCGCGGAAGCTCAACCACGGGCCCACGGTACCACACTCTGCGGCCGCCCCAGCAAACCCGCCGCGGAGGCAGGCGCGGTGAAGGCGCCTGGCGCGCCTAGGACTTCGGCTGCAGCAGCTCCACCCGATTGCCAAACGGGTCGTTCACGTAGCAGCGGTCGTAGCCAGGCAACGGCTCGTCCTCACTGGTCGTGGCCCCCGCCGCGTCCAGCCGCGCCCGAACGGATAACAGATCGCCCAGCATCACGGCCGGGTGGGCCTTGAGGGCCGGCGCAAAGTCCTCCTGCACGCCCAGGTGCAGCTCGTGTTCGCCCAGCTTGAACCACACCCCCCCGCGCCCCGCCAGATTCTTCGGCTTCGGCAGCTCCCTGAGCCCCAGCAGCTCGCCGTAGAACCGCCGCGCCTCATCTTCCCGCGAGGGCGGGATGGCAATCTGCACGTGGTGCAGCCGCGGCGCGGTCGACTCAGCGATGCGCGCGCGAGCGGCCGACTTCGCCCGAACCGCCTGGACCATGCCCCAGGCCCAGCCCAGGTTGATGACCGCCGCGGAGATGGCCCAGGCCACGTTGGTCACCATCACCATCCGCGGCCAGCCCGCGGTGTCAACGTGTGGCATGCCCAGCAAACGCCGTCGCAACATGGCGCACCTCCGAGATCACGGCGCTCGCCGATGGCGCCGGCGACACCGTGATCCTCAACCTAGTCCTACAGGTATGGCGGACGGGGCACCGCCAGATCCAGAGTTCCACCGAACCCAGCCTGACTCCAGCGCCCCCGCCGGCTCGCCAGGAGAGGCCGTCGAGATGACGGCGCTCCCAGCCGCACCCGTCATCCTGTCGCACTGGATGCACCCCCACCCGCCCAGCCCAACGCAACAGCGCAACGGTAGGGTGCGCGGCTCGCCGCGCCCTCCCCCCACCAGCGCACCTGCCCGCGGCCCGCTCATCATCCCAATCGCGCCACCCGCGTCCCCAGCCGCGCTGGCCTACTAGTCGACGACTGTCGCCAGCGGGGTGTGCCAGCCGAACACCGTCCGCTGGGACCGCCTGCGTCCCCGCTGGCCTCCACGATACCGAGTGCCTGGACTTAGCCCGATACCAGCCTCACACGACGGAGGGCTGACCGTAGCCGTCGAGACGACGGCGCTCCCAGCCGCGCGCCTCAGGTCGTCCTCTGATGTCAAAAGTCGGGATCGCGTCGGGAGTCGGTGGTCCCATCAGCGTGCTATCGTCCGCCACACCGCTCCCAGGAGCCAGCATCTCCACACATCCGAACGCGCCCCCACCCGACCCCCCAACCCTGGCCGCGTTCGGTCTGGACGCCGGTGCGATCCCCACACCTCTGCCAGGCGGCGAGGGGCGGACGTTTCTGGTGGACAATACCGTTCTGAAGCTGGTGCATGGCGAGCGCGACGTCGCCGCCTGGGCGGCCGACCTCCATGCCAACATTCGGGCCAACGGCTTCCGCCTCAGTCGGCCGCTTCGGACCGTCGACGGCGGCTGGCTGACCCACGACGGCTGGTCCGCCTGGACGTTGCTGCAGGGTCACCACGACGTCCGCGGTCGATTCCCAGAGTGCATCGCCGCCATCACGCGCTACCACGAGGCACTGCGCCGCTACCCGTACCCAACCATCCTGGACACCATCGACAACCCCTGGCGCCGCGCCGATCGCCACGCCTTCGGCCCGCGGCCTGCGACCACGCACCCTGCGCTGGCCGACCAGATCGACGCGCTGTACGAGATGCGCCGGCCGATCACCGGGTTGACCAACCAGTTGATCCACGGTGACCTGAACCCCGGCAACCTGCTGCTGGCCCTCGAGCCTCCCCCCAATGGACGGCCGCCTGGCATCATCGACATCGCGCCGTACTGGCGGCCGGCCGGGTTCGCCCTGGCCGTCTTCGCCTACTGGATCGGCCCCTGGTACGGCACCGCCGATCCCCTTGCCCACTTCCAGCACGTCGACCAGCTCGACCAACTGCTGATCCGCGCCGCCCTGCGGATGCTGCTGACCTCGTCTCAATTCGCGCCCGACTCCGGTGCTATCCAGGACCTGGAGCGCTACACCCGCGCCACCGAGATCATCCTGCACACCGTCCGCTGAAGCCGCGGCCCGCGCTACGATTTCGTCAGCACCAGCCCCAGCCGCTGGTCACGGTCCTCCTGGACCCAGCCGGCCATCCCTTCTGCCTGTGGGTCAATCCCCAGGATCAAACCCTGAGATCACCTTGACACGGCGCCCACCCTTGTCTACGGTTCCGAAGAGCCGGCGCCTGTCGGCTCCCCCATCTCTGCCCTACTTACGCTCGTTCGGAGGACGCCCATGTCCGTGACGCCCATGACCCCCCGCATGCTGGGCCAGCCCATCAAGCGACGCGAGGATCCCCGCCTCATCACCGGCGGCGGCAGCTACGTGGACGACATCACGCTGCCCAGCATGGCCCACCTGGTGGTGGTCCGCAGCCCATACGCCCACGCCCGAGTCAAGAGTATCGACACCTCTGCCGCGGCGGCCGCGCCCGGCGTGCTGGCCGTGATCACGGCGAAGGACATCGAGGGCGCCACTACCGGGCCGCTCCCCTACGAGTTCGGCTGGGACCCATTCATCGACGTGAACGACTTCAAGCGCTACCCGCTGGCCACCGACAAGGTGCGCTACGTGGGCGATCCGGTGGCGGCCGTGGTGGCCGAGTCCAGGTACCAGGCGCGTGACGCCGCTGCCCTGGTGGAAGTAGAGTACGAGCCGCTGCCGGCCGTGGTGGACCCGGAGAAGGCGATGCAGCCGGGCGCCCCCCTCTTGTTCGAGGACTCCGGCACCAACGTTGGCCACCGCCAGGTGCGCGACGCCGGAGACGTAGACGGCGCCTTTGCCAAAGCCGACCGCGTGGTCAAGATCCGCGTGAACAACCAGCGGGTGCTGCCCAACCCCATGGAAACCCGCGGCAGCGTGTCCGTCTTCCGCGCCAACCGACCGGGCGACCCCGGCGAGCTCACCATGTGGTGCACCACCCAGAACGCGCACAGCCTGCGGCGCTCGCTGGCTGCCCAGTTTGGCATCGCCGAAAACAAGGTGCGGGTGATCGCCCCGGACATGGGCGGTGGCTTCGGCAACCGCGCGGACGTGGCGCCAGAGGACGTGATGGCCGTCATCATGGCCATGCGGCTGGATCGCCCTGTCAAGTTCCAGGAGACCCGCTCGGAAAGCTGCCAGGCCGCCATGCACGGCCGCGGCCAGCTAGACGAGGTGGAGGCCGCCGTTCAGGCAGATGGCAAGGTCATGGCGATCCGCGTAAAGGCCATCTGCGACATCGGCGCCTATAACCAGTTCCTCTCGCCCATCATGGGCATGCTCACCGGGGTGATGCTGCCCGGCAACTACGACATCCCCAACGTCCACTACGAGCTGACCGGCGTCTACACCAATAAGACGCCCGTGGGCGCCTACCGGGGGGCCGGCCGGCCGGAGGCCACCTACCTGCTCGAGTGCCTGATGGACAGGGTGGCGTACGAGCTGAAGCTGGACCCGGCCCAGGTCCGCCGCGTCAACTTCATCAAGAAGTTCGAGGCGCCCCACGTCACGGCCTTCGGCACCAGCTACGACAACGGTGACTACGAGAAGGCGCTGGACCGCGCCCTGGAGTTCGGCGGTTACGCGGCGCTCCGCGAGGAGCAGAAGGCAGCCCGCGCCGCCGGCAAGATCATGGGCATTGGCCTGGCGGCCTATGTGGAGATCTGCGGCTTTGGCCCGTGGGAGCACGCCACCGTGCGGGTGGAGGCCACCGGCAAGGTCACGGCATATACGGGCACCTCTCCCCACGGCCAGGGCACCCAGACCAGCCTGGCCCAGATCCTGGCGGATCAGCTTGGCGTGGACATAGATGACATCATCGTGAACTATGGCGACACCGCCACCACCCCAACGGGCAACGGCACCGGCGGCAGCCGCGGCGCCGTGATGGGCGGCAGCTCCATGCTGATCGCCGGCACCCAGGTGCGCGAGAAAGCCGTCCGCATCGCCGCCCACCTCATGGAGGCCTCCGCGGACGACGTTGAGGTGCGCCACGGCGGCTTTGGCGTGCGCGGAGCGGAGTCCAAGACGGTCACCCTGGCCCAGGTGGCCGGCGCCGCCTACGGTGGCAACGTGCCGGCCGGCGATGAGCCGGGGCTAGAGGCCACCCGCTTCTTCAAGGCGGAGGGTGAGACCTACCCCTTCGGCGTGCATATCGCCGTAGTAGACGTGGACCCGGAGACCGGCCGGGTCACGCTGCGCAAGTTCATCGCCGTGGACGACGTGGGCAACGTCATCAACCCCATGTTGCTGGACGGCCAGCGCCACGGCGGCATCGCCCAGGGCGCCGCCCAGGCGCTGTGGGAAGAGGTGGTCTACGACGAGGACGGCCAGCTCATCACCGGCTCGTTCGGCGACTACGCCATGCCCACCGCCCACTACCTCCCCATGTTTGACCTGGACCGCACGGTCACGCCCTCACCCCGCAATCCCCTCGGGGTCAAGGGCATCGGTGAGGCCGGCACCATCGGCAGCACCCCTGCCGTGCGCAGCGCCGTGGTGGACGCGCTGCACCCATTCGGCATAGGCGCGCTGGACATGCCCGCCACCTCCGTCAAAGTCTGGCAAGCCATCCAGTCCGCGAAGTCCTAGCCCACCGTAGCCCGGGTGTGTAGAGCGGGGGCACAAACGTGCCCCCGCCGTCTTTTTTGAGGCTCAGTCGCCCACGCCGATCAGCAGCGCACCGCGCTCGTTCAGCGCGCCCGTGCGGATCGGCACCAGATTGAGCCTGGGCTGATCCACGTTGCCGTTCTTGTCAAACGACCAGCGGCCCAGCACCCCCTCCATGGGACCCATGGCCCTGATGGCGTCCGCCACCCTGGCCCGATCCGGCGCGCCCACCTGCTCCAGCGCCCGCAGCACCACCTGCGTCGCCTCGTAGGTGTACGCGGCAAACGGTGACGGCTCGGCGCCGTACTTCGCCCGGTAACGCTGGTACCACGCCTCCCCAGCGCCATCCAGACGCGCGGGCAGCACCGCGCCAGACATCACGTACACGCCTTCTCCCGTCGCGCCGAGCTGCGCCGCGAACGCCCGCGAATACAGGCTCTCGCTCAGCACCATCCGCACCTTTGGCGCACCGGACCGCAGCTCCGCCACCAGCTTCGCCGAGCCAGCCTCCTCTCGCGGCGCGAAGAACACCACCTCCGCCCCAGACGCCAGCACCCGTCGCACCAGGCCGTCGTAAGCGATGGCCCGTGTGTCCGCCCGCTCCGGGCCGCCCACAACCTCCAGACCGATCACCTCGGCGGTGCGCGCAAAGGCCGTGGTCAGCGAGCGACCATACAGCGTCCCGTCATCCAGCACGAACGCTCGCTTCAGCCCCTGCTGGCGGGCCCAGCGGGCCGCCAGCGCACCCTGCGCGTCGTCCGGCGGGATCACCCGGGCAAACGTCCGGGCGCCAGACGGATAGTAGATGTCTGGTTCGCTCGGATCGCCGCCGATCACCTTGTGGGTCAGCCCAGGATGGCTAGCTGAGGCGCTGATGGTAAACAGCCCGGCGCGATTGAGGATGGGAATGGCCACCCTGGCGCCGTCCGAGCCGAAGGGGCCCAGGAACGCCACCGCGGCCGGGTCCGCCGCGGCCTGGCGGGCGTTGGCTCCCTCGCGCTCGGCGTCCCACCCTCCCTGGGGAGACCCGGAATCCAGATCCACCAGGTCCACCAGCACACCGCGGGCGCGGCCGCCCGCTTCATCCAGCGCCATCCGCGCGGCGTTCACCATGGACTCAGTCTGGGCGCGGCTCTGGCCACTCCTGGGCAGGCTTGAGACCACCTTTGCGCGGGGGACGGGGGTTGCCGTGGGCGGCGGAGGTGGCACCGGGGTGGGGAGCGGTTCGCGGGTGGCCTCCACCGTCGCCACCGGCGGATTCCCCGCTGGTGAAGCGGTAGGCTCGCCCATTTCCGTCTGGCACGCGGCGACGGCCGCGGCGGCAAACGCCAGCAGCACCATCCGGCCGGAGGCACGCAACACAGGCCACAACATCGTCGATCAGACGCGCGGGACGGCGAGCCCTGGGCCCGCTTCCCCATACCCGCTCTACAGAGAGTGTAGGTTCCACCACGGTCCCGCGTCGTTCACCCCCGGCCCGTCCGTGGGCACTTCTTACAAACGGGCCTGGCGAACCCGCTCAACCCAGGCGGGAGGTAGAATCAACCCACTCTGGGGGTGGTCTGGTGGCTGGCAGCACGTTTACGGGATTCCCGCCGGGTGGTACGGCGTTCTTCTTCAACCTGGCCGCTGAGCAGAGCCGCACCTGGTTCAACGCCAACAAGGCGGAGTACGAGCGGCTCTGGCTGCGGCCCATGCAGGCGCTGCTGGATGAGCTTCCCGCCCGCCTGGAGCCCAGTTTTCCCCAGATCGGCGGGGCCCGCGCCAAGATCTTCCGGATCCAGCGCGACGTGCGCTTCGCCGCGGACAAATCGCCTTACAAGACCCACATCGCCGCGGTCATCCCCACCCGCGCGGGCGCGCCGCCCATGGGTGAGGGCTCTGGCTCTGGGTTGTACCTCCACTTTGGCATGGAGGGCGCCATGCTCGGCGGCGGCCGCTGGCAGCTTCCCAAGGAGTTGCTCGCCGCCTATCGCGAGGCAGTAGCGAGCGACCTCCATGGCCCCCGCGTCCAGGCCATCGTGGACGACCTCATCAGGCACGGCTACGAGATCCACTCGCACGAGTCCACCAAACGCGTCCCCGCGCCCTACCCACAGGATCACCCTCGGGCGGATCTGCTCAAGCGTCGCGGCCTGGCGGCCATCGCTAGCGGTGGGGCAGAGGACCACATGGAGGGCCCCGAGCTCCTGGACTGGCTGGCCGGCCGTTACGCCCAGATGGTCCCCTTGATCAACTGGCTGGACACCGTCTTCCCCGCCTGACCCCGGACTAGACCTGGCCTGACGGGCGGGACCTCAGCGGCGGGGAAACGCCAGGCGCACGGACCCGCGCGACCAGGAGCCCATGGTCCGCCCCAGACGCGTGCGCACGGTGCCATCGGAGCACCACTCCAGCGGCTCGTCCCAGAGCTCCGCGGCGCTGGCTCGGCGCCCGCGTCTGGCCGCCGTCCAAACGCCGTGGCGGTCTGGTTGACGCATGAACGGGAACGCCCGATCAGACCGCCAGGTCAAGACCACCGAGAGCACCAGCACGAAGCCCGTGAGCGCCAGCACCGTGAGCACGCTGACGCCCGGGCGCGTGCCATGCAGCACAAAATCCCCCGCGCCCGCGGCGGCAGGAGCCTGCGTCGCGGCCGCGCGTAGCGCGCGATTCGCAAGCTGTACATCCAGTCCGTACAGGTAACCGCCCGCCCCCAGCGAAGCCATCAGAATCAGCGCGCCAAGAGCCCTCCGCAGAGCGACAGCCCCATTGACACGACGGAACACAGACCCCTCCGCGATGATCGAGCAACCAGCGAGCGCGACGTGAGTTAGTCGCACTAATAATACACAACTAGAACAGAAATTCAATCATCCCAGGGTGTTTTGTAGCGTTAGAGCGGCATAAGAGGTAATAACCGTAAGTCGCTCGGCTGGACAGAAATATCGCGCTCAGGCATCTTCCGTCATGAAACGCCCCAGCGTTATGACATCGAGACAGTTTTGCTCGATTGCGAGACGGGGCTGTAGCGCGACTCGCCGTAACCTCCATCTCACCTGGAGGTGACGACAGTTGACCCACCGTCGACGAGACCCAAATGCCAGTTCTGGCGCATCCGCGCGAGCCGCGTGGTTGTCTGGTTCGTGGCGCGAGGACGCGTCGGCGGGAGGCTCGCGTGAGCCGCTCGCGGGCCATCTAGCGCACCGGACGAGATTGGGCTGCCAGCGCCGCGGCCCCACCGCCCAGCCCGACCTTCCGGAGCTCCGCTCCACGTCGGCCGACGCGGGGCCTGACGCGGCAGACCAGCGTAACCACGCCCACGGACAAGGAGGCACCTCGGCCATCGATGGCCTTGCCAGCCGCGTAGGGGTACGCCCACGCCCCTCGAGGTTTCGACAGTGGACCCAGGGCTCCGGGCCCGTAGCCGCGGGCGCACCCCGCGACGCGGACCCGCGCCCTCGTCCCGCCGCCGGGTGTCGAATGCGGCGCCTGTTCCACGGAGGTTCCGTCATGACTAACGACCTGGCCAGCGGCTCTGTCTCCCCAGCACCAGCAGTTGTCCCAGCCCCCGCCCAGGCGCTGGACGGGGATGAGCGGAAGAAGCTCTCTCGTTTCAAGTGGCGGTATCGCCTCGAGACGTCAGGCTTCTCCGCGGCGGAGGCAGAGCGCTTGATCTTCTTCAAATGGCTCTACTGCACCCGTCCGCTGCGAGGCTAACAGAGGGGTGAATTTGCCCAGGCGCATCCTGCCCGTTACGCTATGCTCCACCGATCCAGGCGGGGCCGGTCCCACCGGTGCCTGGATCTTGACCGAGGAGCAGACAGATGGACGAGCTCGCCTTTCGGATACGACCGGCCGAGCGCGTGGATCTGGCCGCCTTTCGAGACAAGGACGTGGTCAGCCTCACCCACCCGGAGGGACGCGGGCGTCGCTCGCTTCCGGCCTCCGCGCTGCAGAGCGGCGAGCTTCTCTTGCTCGAGCGCTACGACAACCGCGAGAAGGACTGGGTGGTCGGTGGCTACGTGCAGTGGCACATGCGGGTGGACGACACGCTCACGTTGAAGGACGTGGGTTGTGTCGGAACGAGCGTGCACGCCGGGATCGTGAAGCATCTGCTCGACGAGCTCTTGCGTTCTCTCTCCCCGGTTGCCGCCACGTGTGTGGTGCGCCGCGACGCGGAAGCGTGGAACGAGATTCTGGCGAGTATTCCGGGCTTCTTCGTGGATGGTCCGCCCGAATATCGCCGCCCACATTACTACAACATCTGGAAGTGGTCGCCGGACCTGGCGCGTCAAACGCAGCGTCAGGTCCGCGGAAATACGAGGCAGTTCTCTCGCCGTCGTTGACCGCTTCCCAGATGGGAAGCGGTACAATAGAGTGAACGTTCGTACGATTCCACTCCCGGCCTTTTCCCACCGGGTGGTGGCCGTGGTTACCCCTTGGCGTGTTCGCCGGGAGGGTGCCCGATGACACTGCACGTAGACGAGTTTCTCGAATTCCTCGCGGCCGAGCGCCGCCTCTCCCCGAACACCCTGGCCGCCTATCGCAACGATCTGCGCCAGTTCGAGGAGTACCTGGACACGCGCGTCCGCGATGCCCGGACCGATGACGTCGCCGGCGACGCGCCGTCCCGTGAGGCGGTAGCCGGCTTCTTCCTCAGCCTGCGCGAGGATAAGGGCTACTCCGCGGCCACCATCGCTCGTAAGATGGCTGCCGTCAAGTCGCTCTTCCAGTACCTCATGAAGCAGAGCTTCATCACGCAGAACCCAACGTCGGAGCTGGGCTCGCCCGAGGTGAAGAAGCCGCTGCCACGGGCCATCTCCGTGGCGGACGTGGACAAGCTCATCCGCCAGGTGGACAAGAAGACCACCCCAGAGGGCCTGCGGGACCGCGCCATGGTGCACCTGCTGTACGCCACGGGCATGCGGGTCTCAGAGATGGTCACGCTGGACGTGGGGGATCTGGACCTGGCAGACCACAGCGTGCGCTGCGTGGGACGCGGCGGCCGAGTTCGACGGCTGCCCGTTGAGCTGAGGGCGTGCGCCGTGCTGGCGGACTACCTCCAGCAAGGCCGACCGTTGCTGCTCCGCACCAGCGACGGGCAAAACGCGCTGTTCCTCAACCACCGCGGCCAGCGGCTGACCCGCCAGGGATTCTGGCTGATCATGAAGGCCGTCACCCGCGAGAGCGGCGTGACCGCTGAGGTCACGCCGCACACGCTGCGCCACTCGTTCGCCGCGCACCGTCTCAGCGACGGTCTGGCACTCCCGCGGCTGCGCGAGCTGCTCGGCCACGCCAACATCTCCACTACTCAGATCTACACCCAGGTCAGGGTCGCAGATCCGCGCCCGGTCATCACCCGCCCGGGCGCCCACCCGCCGCGCATTCCGCTGGCAAGCAGCAGGGTGCGTCGATAGTTTCCCGCCCGTGAGGGGCTGGTCAAAGCCAGCCCCTCACCTCTGGGGGAAGAGGAGTATCGCGGGCCATGTCGTCCCTCGCATACAAGGTCAGAGAGGCCGCCTTCTCGCTGCGCGGCAGGTTCGACGTGACGCCGGTCGCGGGCATCGTGCTGGGTTCCGGCCTGGGGCCGCTGGCCGATCTGGTCCAGGACCCGGTGGTGGTCCCGTACGCCGAGATCCCCCACTTCGCCGTGTCCACCGTGCCGGGCCACAGCGGCCAATTGGTAGTAGGCACGCTGGATGACACGCCCGTGGCGGTGCTCCGCGGCCGGACCCACTTCTACGAGGGCTATCCTCTCAGCCAGGTCACGTTCCCCGTACGCGTCCTGCGCAGACTGGGCGCGGATGTCTTCATCGCCACGAACGCCGCCGGCGGCTTGAACGAGTCCTACCAGCGGGGCGACCTGATGGTGCTGCGCGACCACATCAACGTGATGGGACTGGCCGGCGCCAATCCGCTGGTGGGCCCAGACGAGCCCGAGCTGGGCGTCCGCTTCCTGGACCTGACCGAGGCCTACGATCCAATGCTGCGCCGCCAGGCGCTGGAGATCGCCCAACACGAGGGCATCCGCGCGCATGAGGGCGTGTACGCCGTGGTGTCTGGCCCGTCCTTCGAGACGCGCGCTGAGACCCGCTTCCTCCAGCTTGCCGGCGCGGACGCGGTGGGGATGTCCACCGCGCCAGAAGTGATCGTGGCCCGCCACGAGCGGATGCGGGTGCTGGCGGTCTCCGTGATCACCAATACGCTGGCGGACGCGAGCGCCGGCATCGAAGTGAGCCATGAGGACGTCGTGGCCGTGGCGGAGCGTGCTTCCGTTGGTCTGCAGGCCATCATCCGGGGTGTTCTGCGCGGGCTCCTCGCGGGTGTCGCTGGCATCGGCGCGGAGGCCGGCCAGCCGTAGCGCTGCCCCCGGTATTTCGGCACGCGTATCGGCGCGTGAACCCTGCCAGGCGGGAATCCGCCGCGCCTACACTTCTACGTATGGACCGCACTGGCCGCGCGAAAAGCAGTGTTGTGAGTCCGCCCGCGTGCCTCGCCCGATCGCTCGGCGTGTGGCTCCTCGCCGTGGCGGTCTCACTGTCCGCGGCCGGTGACAGTGCCGCCGCGCCGACGATCGACCTGCTGGAAGCAACCGACCTGCCCGTACGACACCCAGAGCTGATCGTCCAGCGCCTGACCGGCCGCCCCGGACCCACAGAGCCCGCGGAACAGCCGTCGGCCAATGGTCAGGCGCGATTCTGGGCGCTGGATCAGACGGACAACTCGTATAAGCTGCGCATTGGCGAGCTCCGACTCACGTCCAGCCGCGCCGCCTGGTACGTGGAGCAGGGCCTCGCCGTTCGCCAGGAGGACCTGGAGCGCTCCGCCCGTCAGCTCGATGACGTGACGTATCCGCTCATCGCGCGGCTGTTCGGCTCGCGCCAGCCGCGGCTGATCGCGCCAGGGGACCGGATCACCATCTTCATCGGGACGGCGCCAGGCGTCTCAGCGTACTTCTCTTCCTGGGATCAGTACCCGCGCGAGGTGTTCCCCTACTCCAATGAGCGCGAGATCATCGTTGTCAACTACGGCTCCATCGCGCCCGGGTCAGACGGGTTTGATTCAACCCTGGCCCACGAGCTCCAACATCTGGTCCACTGGAACGCCAACGCCGCGAGCGAGACCTGGGTGGATGAGGGCTGCGCCGAGCTGGCGGCCGCCCTGGCCGTGCCACGCCGGGTCGTGGCATCTGGTGCGTACTTGCGGAATCCCGACGTGCAGCTCACCACCTGGTCACCACCCAGTTCCGCCGGGCCGCACTACCAGGCCGCGTACCTCTTCATGCGCTACTTCGCGGAGCAGTACGCCGGCGAGGCTGGACTGGCCGAGCTGCTGCGTCAGCCCGGTCGCGCGCCGGCCAACTTTTCAACCTACCTGGCCTGGCGGGGCATCCAGCGGACCTTTGAAGACGTGTTTACTGACTGGACCATTGCCAACCTGGTGAACGATCCGCGTCCGGCGGAGGGGCGCTACGCCTATCGAGACCTGGACGTGCGGGCCACGGTCACCGGCAAGCTTGGCCCCAATCCCGCCACCCTTCAGGGAGCGGTCCACCAGTTTGGCGTGGACTACGTGGAGCTGGACTCGCCGGCCGTCGGTCGCGAGCTACGCTTCGCGGGCGACCTCCAGGTCCCGCTTGTGGCGGCCACACCACCCAGCGGGAAGCAGTTGTGGTGGAGCAACCGGGCGGATGGTCTGGACAGCTCCATGACCCGCTCGTTCAACCTGAGCACCGTACCCACGGCCACCCTCCGCCTCAAGCTCTGGTACGACACGGAGCGGGACTTTGACTATCTGCACCTCCTGGCCTCACGGGACGGTGGTGCAACCTGGACCGTCCTGCGGGGCAAGCAGGCCACCGAGGTAAACCCATCTGGCAACGCCATCGGCCCGGGTTACAGCGGGACCAGTGGCGAGCCAGGCGCGCCCGGGCAGGTGGAGCCTGTGTGGATCGAGGAAGAGGTAGACCTCAGTGCTTACGCCGGCGGCAACATGCAGCTCAGGTTCGAGTACATCACGGATCAGGCCTACAACGCGCGCGGCGTCTTGATCGATGACGTAGCTATCCCTGAGATCGGCTTCATGGATGACGCTGAGCGGGATACCGGCTGGACGCTGTCGGGATTCATCAGATCGGACAACGTGATCCCGCAGCGCTGGCGCGTACACCTGGTGGAGTGGCTGGACGGTGATGAGATCGCCGTCCAGCAAGTCACCGTGGGACCTGACGGTCAGGGCACAGCAGCGCTGCGTGACGCGCGCCGAGCTGTGCTTGTGGTGAGCGGCACCGCGCCGCGGACGCTGGAACGCGGCGGGTACCAGGTTGAGCTACGCCAGCGTTGACGTAGAGTGCGTCGCCAGGTGCAGCTCGCGTACGGCCACGCGTTCCACGCTGAACGTGGGCGGGACGGAGAACCAGTAGAACTCGGCCGGCGCGCTTTCGCCCGGGTCCGGCGCCCGGAGCTCCGCCTGGAGCGCTCGAAACGCCGCCCAGTCCAGCGGATCCATGCCGTGCTGATGCCGCTCCGTCTGCCACTGCCGCATTTCGTTCTCGATCCGCGGGTTCACAATGATCAAGTCGTCCAGGTTGACGTCTCGAAACACGGCGGCCTCCCTTCCTGCCAGAGGGGCGCTACTGGATGGCGCTTCCGGTCGCCATCAACGCACTACGCGGAGAACCTACACGCCAGGCGGGACCCAGACTATTCCTGAGACAGACGCGGCTTTGTCTATCGCGCCCATTGTACTCTAGATTGGGCTGTATCGAGCATGTGCAACATGCCCAAGAAAACGCCCAGGTACGCGCCCAAGAGAGAGACTCGCTAATCCATCGGTCCAATCCGCGGCATTCGGCCACTTGCCACGGAACAGCATTCAGACTACGCTCACGCGCACACAACTGCCTCACCGAAATCGGAGGCGGCACGCAACCCGGTCTGAATCAGGCATGCGGAGGTAGCCCATGCGTCTAGCGCGAACCGTGCTATCCACCTTCGCGGCGGCGTCGCTATTCGGCGCCGCTTGCGCGCCGCAATCAGCGGCCCCGCCCAGCGATGCCAAACCGGCGGCTGCCACAGCGGCCAGGCCAGCGGAAGCACCCAAGCCGGCCGCCAACCCCACCGAGGCGCCAAAACCAGCCGCCGCCGCGCCAACGGCGAAACCCGCGGGCGCTGACACGCCAAAGACGCTTTCCCTGTCCTACACGTCCAGCGATCCAACCACCATGGATCCCCACGTCGCCAACGAGTCCCAGGCGAACATCATTGCGCTGGCCACCTACGAATCACTGGTGGCCTACAAGCACGGCACCACGGAGATCGAAGGGCGGCTTGCCACCGAGTGGAAGCTCTCCGAGGACGGCAAGACCTACACGTTCAAGCTGCGGCCAAACGTGAAGTTCTCCGACGGTTCTATGGTGAACGCCGAGGTGGTGAAGTTCTCCTTCGATCGCCTCGCCGGCATGGGCAAGGGGCCCGCCTTCGTGCTGGCGGGCATCTTTGACCGCGTAGACGTGGTCGATCCAATGACCGTCAACGTCGTGCTCAAGACGCCCGTGGGCCACTTCTTGAGCATGTTGCCCAAGGCCTTCATCGTCAACCCGGAGTTCGTCAAGAAGAACGCGACCGCGGAGGACAAGTGGGCAGAGAAGTACCTGTATGACCACGTCAACGGCACCGGCCCATTTGACGTGGAGCGCTGGGATCACAACCAGCAGGTGATCTTCATCAAGAAGAAGGACTACTGGGGGCTGCCGGATCGGCCCAAGCTGGACCGCGTGGTCTTCAAAGTCATCCCTGACATGGCCACCGCGCAGCTCCAGCTCGAGAAGGGCGAGCTAGACCTCTGGGGCTCCGGCATCCCCATCGACGCCGTCCCCCGCCTCAAGGCGAACCAGGCCATCAAGGTCGCGGAGGACCCGGCCGTCGTGGCGCTCTACATCCAGGTCTCGCAGGTGAAACCACCGCTAGACAATCCCAAGGTACGCCAGGCGATCGCCCTTGCCTTTGACTACAAAGGGTTCATCGAGGGTATCTACCAGGGCAAGGCCACCCAGGCCCAGGGCGTCGTGGCTCGCAACATCCCATTCCACGATACCTCGCTCCCGCTCTGGCAGAAGGACATCCCACGAGCAAAGCAGCTCCTGGCCGAGGCCGGCGTCCAGCCCGGGCTGGAGCTAGAGTACGTGGCCGTGAGCGGCGACCCGCCAGAGAAGGGTGCCGGCCTGATCCTCCAGGAAGGCCTCAAGGAGCTGGGGATCAAGCTGAACGTGATCGAGCAGACCTGGCCCGTCATGACCGGACGCATGCAGACCACCGACATGAGCCAGCGCATGCAGCTCTACGGTTACTACCGCTTCCCGCCCTACGCCGACCCAGACGCCTACTTCTTTGGGCCGTTCCACACGTCCCAGCAGATCAAGGGGTTCAACGGCACCTTCTACGGCAACTCCGAGACGGACGCGCTCATCGAGAAAGGCCGGACCACGTCGGACAAGGCCCAGCGCGAGGCGATCTACAAGCAGCTCCAGAAGCGGCTGCTAGACGACGTGGCCGTCCTGCCCATCGCCAATCCCGCTTCCATCATCGCTCACCGCGCGTGGGTGAAGGGCTATCAGTACACACCCGCCTGGAACCAGGCGCTCTATCTGGATCAGCTCTCGCTAGACGGCAAGCCCTGATGCCTGGCCCCGGGGGCGCTGTGCCCCCGGGGCCATCTCACCACCCACCTAGATGATCCTCTACATCGCCCGCCGCCTGGCCTGGCTGCTGTTCGTCAGCGTCGGTATGACGCTGCTGGTCTTCGCCATCACCCACCTCATCCCGGCCGACCCGGCGAAAGCCGCGGCCGGGTTAGACGCCACCGCCGAGCAGATCGAGCGGGTGAAGCGCGATCTGGGTCTGGACCGACCGCTGCCAGAGCAGTACGGAATCTACATCCTGAACCTGGTCAGGGGAGACCTGGGCACCTCCATCATCACCCGTCGACCCGTGCGGGAAGACCTGTACGACTATTTCCCGGCCACGCTCGAGCTCACCGTCTGGACTGTTCTGGCCGTCACCGCGATTGGCGTACCCCTGGGCGTGATGTCCGCCACACGGCGCGGCGGCCTGCTGGACGTAGCCACACGCCTCACCGCCACGCTGTGGGTGGCCATCCCGGTGTTCTGGTTCGGGCTGCTGCTGCAGCTCCTGTTCTACCTCTACCTGGACTGGTTGCCCGTAGGTGGACGGATCGCCGAGTCGCTTCGAATCGAGCGGATCACTGGTCTGATCACCCTGGACGCGCTGCTCCAGGGAAACCTGCCGGCTCTGTCCAGCGCGCTCCAACACCTGATCCTGCCCGTCACCGCCCTGGCGCTCACGCGCGTCGCCATCATCGCCCGCATGACCCGCGCGAGCCTGCTGGAAGCGCTGCGCGCGGACTACGTGCGCACCGCCCGGGCCAAGGGGTTGCGTGAGCGCGCCGTTGTATACCAGCACGCGTTACGCAACGCCGCGTTACCGGTGCTCACCACATTGGGCACCCAGATCGGGTTCCTCCTGAGCGGCGCCATCCTGGTTGAGGCCATCTTTCAATGGCCCGGCATGGGCCGCTACGCAGTCTCGTCCATCACCAGCGTGGACTTCCCTGCCGTGATGGGAGTGACGCTGGTCGCCGCCGCCCTGTTTGTGATCACCAACCTGATAGTGGACGTGCTGTACGCGGCCATCGACCCGCGGATCAGCTACTGAGCGGGGCCAACACGATGCAGGCAGCCCTCGCGGCGGACGCAACCGTTCCCACACGGCCCCCGGCGCGTTCGTGGCGCCGCGTGCCGTTCCGCGGGAATGAGCTGGCATATGCCGGCACCGCGCTGGTCCTGGTGCTGCTGTTGGCAGCCGTGCTGGCGCCACTGATCGCCACGGCAGATCCAGAACGGCTGAGTATGACCCGCCGCCTGCGGCCACCAGGCATGGAAGCCTGGTTTGGTACGGACGAGCTGGGCCGCGATCTCTTCTCGCGAGTCATCTACGGCACCCGCGTCTCGCTTCAGGTAGCAGCCACCATCATCGTGCTCGCCGCCGGGATCGGCGTAAGCCTGGGTGCCGTGGGTGCCTACCGCGGGGGCGCCTGGGATGCCGCGGTCATGCGTATAGCGGACATCTTCATGGCCTTCCCGGATCTGGTGCTGGCGATGGCGCTCTCAGCCGCGCTGGGGGCGGGGCTCACCTCGGCCGTCATCGCCGTCTCTATTGTCTGGTGGCCAACGTACGCGCGTCTCATCCGTGGCCAGGTGCTCGCCCTGAAACACGAGCCATACGTGGAGGCGGCTCGTGCGGTCGGCGCGGGGGAGGCCCGCGTGATCTTCCGACACCTCATCCCAAATGCGCTCTCCCCATTGATCGTCCGCGTCACCACGGACGTGGGCTACGCCATCCTCTACACGGCCAGCCTGGGCTTCATTGGCCTCGGTGCGCAGGAGCCCACACCGGAGTGGGGGCGGATGGTCGCCTCCGGCCGCCTGTACCTCCTGGATCAGTGGTGGTACGCTACCCTGCCTGGCCTGGCCATCTTTGTCGCGGTCCTCGGGTTCACGTGGCTCGGCGACGCGCTACGTGACTGGCTAGATCCGGGAACGCGATCCACCACGTGAAGCCAACGAAGGACGCTCAACCAATGCCCGCACCCACTCCCGATTCCCGCGCTTACCGTGTTGGCTTCGACATCGGCGGCACGTTCACGGACTTCGCCATGCTGGACGAAGCCACCGGTGCGCTCACGTTCCACAAAGTCCTCACCACGCCATCCGCGCCGGCCAACGCCGCGATCGACGGTTTGCGAGAGTTCCTGACGGCGACTCAGGTCTCCGCAGGCGCACTCTCGCACCTGGTCCACGGCACCACACTCGTGGCGAACGCGCTCATTGAACGGCGCGGCGCGGCCGTTGGATTGATCACCACGGGCGGGTTTCGCGACGTCCTGGAGATCAGGACCGAGCAGCGCTACGAGATCTACGACCTGTTCCTGAAGTACCCAGAACCGCTCGTCCCCCGCTGGCTCCGCCTGGGCGTAGCCGAGCGCATCGACCGCGACGGGCGCGTCCTGACTCCGCCAGATCGGGCGGAGATCGCCCGCGCCGTGGCCCACTTCAAGCAAGCCGGCGTCCAGGCGGTGGCCATCTGCTTCTTGCACGCGTTCCGCAATCCCACCAACGAGCGGCAGGTCCGCGACTGGGTACAAACGGAGTGGCCAGAGGTGGAGATCTCCATCTCCAGCGAGATCGCGCCACAGATCCGCGAATACGAGCGAACGTCAACCACTGTTGCCAACGCATACGTCCAGCCGCTCCTACGCGAGTACCTCCGCACGGTCCGTACCCGACTGGCCGACCTGGGCTTCGGCGGTGCCTTCTACCCCATGCTGTCGTCCGGCGGCACCGCCAGCATCAACACCGCGGAACGGCTGCCCATCCAGCTCATCGAATCCGGACCGGCCGCCGGAGCCACCGCCGCGGCGTTCTTCGGCCGTTCCAACGGCCGCGACGAGCTCATCTCGTTCGACATGGGCGGCACCACGGCCAAGATCTGCCTCATCCAGGATGGTCAGCCCAGCATCTCGCCAAACCTGGAGGTCGCCCGGGTGGACCGCTTCCGGAAGGGCAGCGGTATCCCCCTCCAGCTTCCCACCGTGGAGATGATCGAGATCGGCGCCGGGGGCGGCAGCATTGCCTGGATCGACACCCTGGGCCTGCTCAAAGTGGGACCGCGCAGCGCCGGTGCCGATCCCGGCCCAGCCTGCTACGGACGCGGCGGAACCGCCCCCACGGTGACGGATGCCAACCTCATCCTGGGCTATCTCAACCCAGGCTTCTTCCTGGGCGGTGCCATGAGTCTAGACGTGGCCGCCGCCGAACGCGCCGTGGCCACCCTGGCCGAGCCGCTGGGCCAGAGCGTGGTGGATACAGCCTGGGGCATCCACGCGCTCGTCAACGAGAGCATGGCCGGCGCCGCCCGCATCCACGTCATCGAGCGCGCGCAGGACCCGCGCCGCTACGCGTTACTAGCATTCGGCGGCTGCGGTCCCGTCCACGCTGCGGGCGTGGCCTCCGCGCTCAACGTCTCCAGCGTGGTCTGTCCACCCGGTGCTGGTGTCGCCTCCGCCATAGGTCTCCTCATCGCCCCGCCGTCCGTTGAGCTCGCCCGCTCCTACCCTGTCCTGGTGGAGGGGATCCATTGGCATGAGGTGGCCGAGCTCTACCGCGAGCTCGAGGCGCAGGCCATCCAGCAGCTCGCGGAGGTGGGCGTGGCCGCCGACCAGGTGCGCTTCGAGCGAGCCGTGGACGGACGGTTCGCCGGCCAGCTCCACGAGATCGAGATCCCCTTGCCTCCGGCGATCCTGGGCCCAGATCCAGCCAGCGGCCTCTCCGAGCTGCTCCGTCGGTTCAACGCCCGGTACGAAGAGCTCTACAAGCACCTCCCGGCCGGGATGCCCATTGAGCTCCTGAGCTGGCGCCTTGCCGCACGCGGACCCGCCCCCACCATCAACCTTCCCCCCGGCCAGGCTGGCGGGCCAGGCTCACTGAAGGGCGAGCGTCCCGCGTACTTCGGCGCCGAGCGTCACTTCCTGAGCACTCCGGTGCACGATCGCTACCTCCTCCAGCCAGGCCAGACCATCGCCGGTCCCGCCATCATCGAGGAGCGAGAGTCCACCATCATCGTCCCGCCGCACCTGCGCGTCACCGTGGACGGCGTCATGAACGTCGTACTCACCACCTCGCCGTCAAACAGCTAGCCCGCACGTCATCTGGAGAAACACACCGTGACCACCAGCGGATTCGACGCTCTGACCCTGGAGATCCTCTGGAACCGGCTCATCGCCACCGCGGACGAGATGGCCGCCATTCTGGTGCGCACCTCGTTCTCCACGGTCGTCGGCGCCGCCAACGACTTTGGCTGCGAGATCATGGACGCCCAGGGTCGCTCGCTCTCGCACGCCACCAGAAGCATGCCGGTGTTCAACCGGACCATGCCCAACGTCACCAGGGAGCTCATCAAGAAGTACGGGGCGGCGAACATGCGGCCCGGCGACGTGTTCATCACCAATGACTCCTGGATGGCTGCCGGCCACCAGTACGACATCGCCGTGGTCACGCCGTTCTTCCGTGATGGTTGCCTCGTGGGTTTCACCGGCAGCATCGCCAACGTCTCCGACATCGGCGGCGTGCTCAACGACAACCTCGCCCGCGAGTGCTACGAGGAAGGCCTGTTCATCCCACCCGCCTACCTCTTCAAAGAAGGCGAGCTCAACGAGCTAGTGATCGACTTCATGCGCTGGAACGTCAGGGTGCCAGACATGGTCATTGGCGATGTCTACGCTGAGGCCGCGGCGAACGAAGTGGGTGCCCAGAAGGTGCTCGCACTGCTGGACGAGTACGGGCTTGAGGATCTCCAGGCACTGGGCACGGAGATCCACACCCGTACGGACGCCGCCATGAGGCGCGCCATTGCCGCGGTGCCGCCTGGCGAATACAGCCACACCGTGGAGTTCGACGAGATCAACGTGCTCACCATCGCCTGCAAAGTGATCTTTGACGGCAAGACCGTGACGGTGGACTACACCGGAAGCTCGCCCCAGCAGCCCATGGGTGGGATCAACTGCACGTTCTCCTACACCCAGGGGCAGACATCCTACGCCCTCAAGTATCTGCTGGTACCGGAGGTCCCTGAGAACGAAGGCTGTTACGGACCGGTGCGCATCATCGCGCCAGAGGGCAGCCTGCTCAACTGCACGTTTCCCGCCTCAGTGCGCACTCGAACGCGATCCGGCTGGTACGTTCACTCGGCGCTCAACGGCGCCCTGGCGGATGTGCTCCCGGATCGCGTGATGGCGCCCAACGGACTCATGGGTGGGATCATGGCGTACGGCCAGACCGAGCAGGGGCGCCAGTACTACGCGCACTTCTTCGATGGCGGCGGCATGGGCGCGGGAGCATCGGCGGATGGCTCCGCGGCGCTGATCTTCCCCAGCAGCGCCTCCAACGTGCCCATCGAGATGTTCGAGGTGGCAGCCCCGGTGCTCATGCGCGAGAAGGAGCTCTTAGCTGATTCAGGCGGCGCCGGCCGCCACCGCGGCGGCCTGGGTCAGCGGATCTCGTTCTCCCGCCTGCCAGGATGGAAGAACCCGGTTATCTGCAATTTCTGGGCCCACCGCATGCGAGTGCCGCCGTTTGGCCTGGGCGGGGGTGAGAGCGCATTTCCCTCGCGCGTCTACATAGACGGCCAGGAGCTCAGCCGCGAGGAGTTCCTGCACAAGACAGAGGGCTTCCCCCTCACGGACGATCAGACGGTGTGCACGTCAGACATCGCTGGAGGAGGCGGATTTGGTCCACCATCCGAGCGCCCAGTTGCCGCCGTGGTCGCCGATGTTCGGGATGGGCTGGTCTCCGCTGATACCGCGGCATCGGTGTACGGCGTGGCATTGCAGCCCGGCAGCCTGGACGTGGATCCTCAGCGCACGACCGCCCGCTCTGGCACCACGTAGCAGAGCAGGAAGAGCAGGCTCACCCCAACCACCAGCCCCAACAACGCGTAGCACACGCCGATGTCGATATCGGCAAGCGCCGCCATCATCGACACCGCCCACACCAGCAACGCCCCGAGCGGGCCCAGACGGCGGCACCAGCCCAGAAACGTCGGGCCCATCGGTCCGCTCGAGTTGCCAATCGATCGACGGGTTGACCACCGCGCACGCCTCAGCGCGCAACCTTCCAGACTAGCCATGACATCTGCTCCTGACCTGACGGTCACGGGGATGGGGGACGCATTCAGTCCCCTCACCATCTACAGATGCGGCAACAGGCCCAAAACCTGCGCTTTTCGGCAAAACTCAGTGTTTGCCGCCGGAACCGCCGTTCTTCCCGCCCGAAGAGCCCGAGCTCCCGCCTCCAGACGCGCTTCTCTGAGACGAAGAGCCACCGCCCGAGCCACCTGAGCCGCCCGACCCTGACGAGCCAGATGACTTGCTCTGGGCAGGGGCCACGTTTTTCGTGGTCTGGGGGGTGGCGGCACGTGCTGACGATCCGCCGCCCGATCCGTTTCCAGATTGGTTCGCCGCCTCAGTGCCGTTCCGGCCACCTGGCGTCGCCGTCGCACCCGCCGGCGCGGACTTCCCCCCGCCTGAATCCGACGACGTATCCTCGCGCACTGCTGGCGTAGCGGTCGCGGCAGTCTGCGCGGCCGCCGTACCCGGCACAGCCGACCCACGCCCCTCTTCGGTCTGCCAGCCATCGTGTGACCCGCGAGCGGAAGTGCCTGACTTCAGCTCGTCACTCTGCCCAGAGCTCCCAGAGCCGGACGAGCCGCTCGACCCAGACTTGTCGTCTGAACCGGAGCTCCCAGAGCCAGACGATCCGCTCGACCCAGACCCGCTCGAGCCGCTTGACCCAGACTTGTCGTCTGAACCGGAGCTCCCAGAGCCAGACGATCCGCTCGACCCAGACCCGCTGGAGCCGCTTGACCCAGACTTGTCATCTGAACCGGAGCTCCCAGAGCCAGACGATCCGCTCGACCCAGACCCGCTGGAGCCGCTTGACCCAGACTTGTCATCTGAACCGGACCGACCGCTGGAATCCCCCTCGGCTGCGCGACCTTCGGAGCCCGAGCGAGGCACCGATACCTCTCGCCGCACGGGTGGCGGCGGAGGCGGCAGCGGCGCTGGTGCCGTGGCCTGGCGTGCCGCGACCGCGTTGCCGGTTTCTGGGGTTGGCGCCGTCGTGGGCTCAGCGCTCACGGCGCCCTCCGAAGCAGCGGGTTGCCCATCCATCGCCGATGGCGTCGTCTCGGTCGGTCCGCTAATCTCGGCCGCGAACGACGGGCTCAACACGTCGTCCATCGGAACAAGCGCCCCGGACGGCGCCGGGCGTTCCACTGTCACGGCGACAGACACCGCCTGCCCCAGGCCGCTCGTTGGCGGAGCCACCACCACCAGGGTGGCGCTTGCGCCCACCTCACTCGCGCCTGTCGTGGGCGAAGGCAAGCGCACCTCCTCGCGGCGCTCCATGCTCTCCGGAGGCACTGGGCTCACCTCGTAGTCCGGCACCGGCAACAGCGCCGTGGCCACACCCAGGCCCACCACAGTCAAGGCCACCGCGGCCTTGGCCCCAATCCCCCCCACGATCCCCGCGGACGTCCCCAGCGCGGGTGCACCAAGCACGGCGGCGCCCGCCGTCATCGCAAGCGCCGTCGTCTCCGCTCCACGAACGGCCGCCACCGCGGCCGCGACCGGCGCGGTCAATAGCGGCCACAGCGCATGCAGGCGCCTGCCGCGACGCAGCGCGCCTAGCTCTCGCCGACATCGCGTGCAGCCAACCAGGTGCGTATCGAGACGACGCCAGTCGCGGGGCGTAACCTCATTGTCCAGACTAGCGGACAGCAGCGGCGTCAGCTCAACGCATCCATCCGTGGGCACGGACTCGAGTCCCTCGTACGCTGCCCGAAACCCGCGTCTTGCGCGGACAAGCAGGGTCTCCACGGCAGACGCGGTGGTCTCCATCGACTCCGCGATCTCCTGGTAGGAAAGTCCCTGGTATTCGCGCAGCGTGAGCGCGGCGCGCTGGGCGCCCGGCAGCGAGAGCAGCGCACGCAGCACGTCTCCTCGCGCTTCCCTGCGCAACGCCGCCCTGCTGGGGCTCCAATCCTCCGTCGGCAGCACGTCAGCAACGCGATCCAGATCCACCTCACGCCAGCCGGGTCGGCGGCGGAGCTGACCCAGAGCCACATTGGTGACGATTCGCAGCAGCCACCCGCCAAACGCATCCAGGTCGCGTGGCGCGGTCTCTGGCCTCCGTGAGGCCTGCACCGCGCGCAGATACGCCTCCTGGACGGCGTCCAGCGCGTCCGCCTCCTGGCCAAGCAGTCGCATCGCCAGCGAATACGCCGCGCGGTAGTGTTCCAGGAGCAGCTCGCCCAGTCGCTGCTGATCCAGCAGCTCAATGGCGCCTGGGCGGGACGTGACCTCTACGTGTTCCGGGGCAATCGCCAAATGCCAGCCTCACCAACTCAGTCCGCCGCTACCCCCTTCAACATACGTCGCACGAACGCTAGTGGATGACCGGGAGATCGCATCTAGCCAACAGACTGACCGCCGTTCGTCCGGGCCGCCGCGATCACGTTGGCAGCCGACCAGGCGCACGGCGCGACAACGAGTGACCGTGCCACGCGCACCGTCAAACCGGTGAGTAATCTCACGGCCTCGGAAGCGTGGGGAGGCGGGATGCCCACTGCTTCCGAGGACAGCATGGGAAACGTGGATGGCAGGCCAGTGGAGAGACGAGTGCGGTGGCTAGGTGGCGCCGAGGCCGCCCCTCGTCTCACCGGCCTAGGTCCTACCTCACTCGGCGGTCTCCTCGCGTGACCGTGATGTTCTCCGCGTGGAACAACTGCTCGGACTCCTTCTCGCCGTCAGCCTCCAGATAGTCACCAACCTGGATCCTTCCGCAAGCGTCCTTGAGCTCGCGATACAGGCGCACCTTCTGGTCACCATCACGGGTCGCAATGATCACGTAGGGCGGATCTTGCCCATCATCCGGGTAGCCACGTGACCCAGCCCCGGTGGGAATCGGCGTGGCCAGCGACGAACACACCACGGACATCACATTACCTTCAGTGCGGCGATCGTCCAGGTTTGACGTGTTGGTGCGCTCTCGCTGCTGGATCTGCTCCTCCGTCTCCTTCTTCTTCTGATCGTCATTGTTCGGGTCTGGGTAGGAAACCACGAACCCAATCGACGTGGGCACGCTGTTATTGCGCGGATCACCATCTGCATCAGGGTCTGGGTTTGTCCCATCGGTCGAGTTGTCCGCTAACGGCACACCACCGGGAGTCGTCCCAATGATGCTCGCCACGTTGGTGAACGAGGTCTGCCCCGGCCCCGGGACCACCTTCACGCTGAAGCCAATGGTGGCGCTTGCGCCCGAGGCCAGCGTCCCTGTGCCGTTGAGCAGCGCGACCACCGTGGAACCGTTGAACGTGGGATTGACGATCAACCCACCCGTCGCGGTGAGCGATCCGGGGACCACGGCGAACGTGGCGGGCGGCGGGAACGCCGCGGCGAGGTTCTCACTCACCTGGACGCCGTTCGCCGCGGTGTTGCCGTAGTTACGCACCAGCAGCACGAATGGCACGGTGAAACCACCGTTCCCATCGATCACGACTGCGCCGGCAGACTTGGCGATACCAATACGTCCATCGTCCGCCGGGCCTGCTATGGGGTTCAGCGTCAGCCGATTGTCAGCGCTGCCGGTTGCTTGCTTGCCCGCCGGGCTGAGGCCAGAGACCGAGACGTTGTTCACGAACGGCCCCAGATTGGCGGCGGGCGCGATCAACACGCGGAACGAAATGGAGGCTGAGCCGCCCACCGGAAGCGAATTGCCGTTTGCCAGGAGATTGATGTTGGCACCCGCACCCGTGAACGATGGGTTCACCACCAGCCCGTTCGTTGCGGTCAGCGAGCCGCTAACCACGCTAAATGTGATCGGCGCGGGGAACGTGGCACCCAGGTTCTCAGTCACCTGGACATTGTTGAGCACCACATTACCCACGTTCTGAATAGCGATCCTGTAGCCCACCGTGTACGTCTCGTTGTGGTTGTTGACCACAGCTCCGTCCAGGCTCTTCGCCACGGTGATTCGTGGATCCTCCGCAAAGCTCACCAGCGTAGGATCGTTCTCGCCAGCCTCGTTCGGATTGCCATCTCCGTCAGCATCTACCTGAGTACCGTCGTCTGAAAGATCCAGGGTGGCCTGACCGTTGGGGCCGCTGGCAGAAGCGATCGCGGTATTGCTGTAGGGCCCCGGATTGGCCCCCGGGACCACTCTGACGCTAAACCCGATCACCCCAGACCCACCCACCGGAAGGCTATTTCCCGCGTTCAGCAGGTTCGTGTTCGGCGCGACGCCCGTGAACCCGGGGTTGACGCTGAGTCCCCCAAGCGCGGTCAGAGATCCCGGCACCACAGAGAAGGACGTGGCACCGCTAAAGGTGGCGGCCAGATTCTCTGAAACCTGGACGTTCGTCAGCAGCGTCCCACCCACGTTTCGCACGGTCACGACGTAGCTAACGGTGTAGCTGCCGTCGCCGTTGTTGACGACCGGACCACTGAGCGACTTGGCGGCGCCGACGACACCCGCGACGGCAGCCCCACCGGGCGGTGGTGTCGGCGTGGGAGTGCTGGTACTCGGTACGGCAGTAGGCGTCGAAGTCGCGGGAACCGGCGTCGGCGTCGCAGTTGGGGGAGGTGGGGGCGGCGGTGGGGGTGGGATCGGCGTGTTCGTCGGGGTCGGCGGAACCGGCGTCTGCGTCGGTGTGGCCGGAACCGGCGTATCGGTCGGCGTCGGTGGAACCGGCGTCTGCGTCGGTGTGGCCGGGACCGGCGTATCGGTCGGCGTCGGCGGAACCGGCGTCTGCGTCGGTGTGGCCGGAACCGGCGTATCGGTCGGCGTCGGTGGAGCCGGCGTCTGCGTCGGTGTGGCCGGGACCGGCGTATCGGTCGGCGTCGGTGGAACCGGCGTCTGCGTCGGCGTGGCCGGAACCGGCGTATCGGTCGGCGTCGGTGGAACCGGCGTCTGCGTCGGCGTGGCCGGAACCGGCGTATCGGTCGGCGTCGGCGGAACCGGCGTCTGCGTCGGCGTTGACGTTGGCGGGACCGGCGTCTCCGTCGGCGTCGGTGGAACCGGCGTCTGCGTCGGCGTGGCCGGAACCGGCGTATCGGTCGGCGTCGGCGGAACCGGCGTCGGCGTCGACGTTGGCGGGACCGGTGTGTCGGTTGGCGTCGGGCTCGGCGTGGACGTGTTCGTCGGTGTCGGACTTGGCGTCGGTGTGTTCGTCGCGGTTGGGGTCGGCGTTGAGCAACCAACCTGCACTTCCGCCGTCGCCGGGCCAATCGTCGCCGTACCAATGGACGCGGTTACGCTGTTGATGTTCGAGCACGGAGAACCCGCGGGGTAATTCGCCGTATAGACCAGAGTCAACGACCCGTGGGCGGGCAAAACGTACGACGTGCCTCCGGTTCCGGGGTTCGCCAGGAACTCGATGGTGCCGCTCGCGCCCGCCGACGGTACCGCTGACGAGTTCGCTGACGTCACACCGCTGCTCGGGTCAATCGCCAGGAACGTCACGCCGGTCGGCAGCACGTCCGTGATCTTGTCCAGTGACGAGTCGGAGTCAGACGGATTGGTGATCGTCACCGTGTGGGTGGACACGCCGCCCCCTGGCAGCACGGTCGGGTTCGCACTCTTGGTGATGGTGAACGGATTGGTCGGCGGCGGTAGCGAGAACGGGCTGCCGAACTCGTCGGAATACTTGTCCTGTCCTCCGCTCAACAGATCCGCAAATGGGTCAATCTGTGTCCCGGTCCCAACACACAGCGCCTGGAAGTAGTACACCACGACAACTTGGTTGTTAGAGCCACCACCGCCCCAGCTCCCATTCGCCGTGAAGTAGAGCTGATTGTCGGCACTCGTCGTCAGTCCCGCGCTGAACGCGGAGGACGTGACGTCGGTCCTGACGAGGCGGTAACAGCCAGGGTCGAAACTCTGGTTGCCCGCCGGCTGGATCATCGCGTGTCCGTTGTTCGCCGCGTTTCCGAACACGTACGTGATCGTCACCGGTACCACCTGGCCCACCACCACATTCGTGGCGTTGACCACACCGCTTACATCGCCGCCCGCCTGAGCTGAGAGCTCCTTCCTACCGGTGAGCGTCAGCGTACCGCTGGTGATTGGAGCGATCCCCTCCGTCAAGGTGACGGTGAACGTCTTGTTTGGTGGCGTATTTGGGCCGCAGTCTCCGGATTCAAGCGTGTAGTTCACGAACCAGAAGACCGGTTTTGTGGCGCCAGCCGCGATGCTGCCCACGAATTTGCTGGACAGCTCCGTGGCGTCCAGGCTGTAGTCGCCGTCATCGGTGAGGTTGATCGTGGCTGTGAGGTTATTGAGCTGACTTCCGGTGTTATTCGTGAGGTTGATCTGGACGTACATCGCCTTTGGGCCAGCGGACTCGCACTGGTTGCTGTCGATCGCCGCGAATGGCGTCACCAGCGTGAAAGTCACGTCTCCGCCAGACAGCGCATAGGCGGGGGTGTTGGGTCCACTGACGGCAACCAGGCCGAACGAGCCCAATACGATCATCAGGGCAGCCACCCGCAGGGTCGGCCCCGCCACGGAAGCAAGTGTTAGTCCGAGACGACCGTTCGTCCGTCCGTTCATGCTTCAGTCCCGCCGCTTCAAGAAAGGATGTTGATTGCGCCATCTACGCGGTCCTGGCAGCTCCGTTGACGACCGCCGCCGCCCACGCCATGACCTACGCGCGACCCCCCATTACATTCCTGTAACAGCGCAGAGCGCATTCTAGCATCAAACCGCTCGCAAATCTACGTCTCATTTTGTCAAGTACCCGGCCCAATCCCCATTCCGTCATGCCGCGGTGAGTCAACGGCAATTCGCGGCTTCCGATTCCGGCTCTGCGCGCTGGACTGTCGGGACGCCACGGTGCCACAGTTCCAACATGCTGCAACACGTCCGAAGCGCGTGCGCCGAAGTAGCCAGGCGCGCCCGATCCGTCACCGTCGATCAGACCGCTATTGCCGCTTACGCGTCCAGCCTCCCGCTAGACCAGGCCCGCGCGCCGCAGTTTGACACTGAGCATCACTTCAAAGGGTCACCGCTGGACACCGCGGCCTTCGTGCTCACGCTGGACGCCATCAACTTCGGCTCCGGCTATTTCCCCCACCTTGCGAAGCGCCCGGGGATGTCCGGCTACTTCACCATCGCCACCAGCCTTAAGGACCACTACGAGCGACGCGGCCCAATCGCCCCGTATCAGCTCGTCGAGGTCACACCCGCCGATTGCGCCGCCATCTTCGGCCAGGATGCCGAGAACGAGCCAGCCATGGAGCTCATGGCGCTGTTCGCGCGAGCACTTAACGACCTGGGCCATTTCACGGAGAGGCGCTACAGAGGGCGCTGGCAGATGCTCATAGAGTCCGCTAACGGGTCAGCCATCGCATTGGTGGACATCCTCCGGCAGATGCCGTTCTTCAACGACGTCGCGCTGTACGGGGGGTTTGCCGTCCCCTTCTACAAGCGCGCTCAGATCACCGCGACAGACCTGGCAATCGCGCTGCCGGATGATCCGCTGGGCCAGTTCCGCGATCTCGATCAGCTCACCATCTTCGCGGACAACCTGGTACCCCACGTGCTACGAGTAGATGGCATCCTGCGCTACGAACCCGATCTTGCCGCCACCATCGACTCCGAACAGCTTCTTGAGCCAGGCTCCGCGCGGGAGGTGGAGATTCGCGCCTGCGGCCTTCACGCGGTTGAGCTCATGGTGAAATCGCTCCGCGACTCGGGCGAGCAGATCACCGCCGCCGGCCTCGACTACGTCTTGTGGAATCGCGGCCAGCAGCCCCGCTACAAGGCCATTCCGCGCCATCGCGCCAGGTGTGTGTACTACTGAGCCCTCACGCCGCGGGCCAGCCGCCAGCCCCCACATCAGTCTCAAAATTCTGGTAGGCTATGCCCGCTCAAGCCTGACCCGCCGGAGGACGATCTCACCATGGCCGCCGTGTTGACGCTGCACCAGTCAACCATCGGAAAAAAGGTCATCATGGCGACTTCCGGACTGGTGCTGGTCGCCTACGTTGTCGTCCACATGCTCGGCAACCTCAAGGTCTATCAGGGTCAGGCCAAGATGGACGCCTACGCCGCGTTTCTCCGTGACGTCGGCTCGCCGGTCCTGGCCCACGAGCAGCTACTCTGGCTGGTGCGCATCGTCCTCCTGGCTGCGCTGATTTCACACGTCTGGGCAGCGGTGAGTCTCAGCCGGCTCGACCTCGCCAGCCGCCCTGTGCGGTACCACGTGAAAAAGTCCGCCGCCAGTGGATACGCCGTCTGGACCATGCGGTGGGGCGGCCTGGTACTGGGGCTCTTCATCATCTACCACCTCCTCCACCTGACCAGCGGCACGGTCCACCCCTCGTTCCGCGAGGGCGCGGCCTATGCCAACCTGGTGAGCGGCTTCCGAGTCTGGTACGTCGCGCTCTTCTACATCGCGGCCATGCTGGCCCTGGCACTACACCTCTACCACGGCGTCTGGAGCACATTTCAGACCCTCGGCTTGAACGACGTGGGCCGCGATAACCTCTGGCGGGGCACGGCCGTGGCCATCGCGGTAGCTGTGTCGGTGGGCAACATCTCCATCCCGTTGGCCGTCCTCACGGGGTTCGTCCGATGAGCGGCCACCCACACGCCCGGCCGGTGTCTCCGGAGGATTGCTGATGCAGAGCGCCGTAGCCAGTCCAGAAATCGACGAGAGCTCCCCCACCCCTGGCTACTCACTGGGGCCCGATCTCGACGGCCGGGTCCCTCAGGGGCCGCTCGAGACACTCTGGGAGAACCATCGCTTCGAGATGAAGCTGGTCAACCCCGCAAACCGACGACGCCATTCCATCATCGTCGTGGGGAGCGGCCTGGCGGGCGGCGCCGCGGCCGCCACACTGGGCGAGCAGGGCTACAACGTCAAGTGCTTCTGCTACCAGGATAGCCCTCGCCGGGCGCACAGCATCGCGGCGCAGGGTGGGATCAACTCAGCGAAGAACTACCGCAACGACGGCGACAGCGTGTTCCGCCTCTTCTACGACACCGTCAAGGGGGGCGACTTCCGCGCTCGCGAGGCCAACGTCTACCGGCTGGCCGAGCTCAGCCTCAACATCATCGACCAGTGCGCCGCCCAGGGTGTCCCCTTCGCCCGCGAGTACGCCGGGATGCTGGACACGCGCTCGTTCGGTGGCGCCCAGGTCTCGCGCACGTTCTACGCCCGGGGGCAGACTGGCCAGCAGCTCATGCTGGGCGCCTACCAGGCGCTCTGCCGCCAGATCGCGGCCGGCACCGTCACCATGTACCCGCGGACTGAGATGTTGGAGTTGATTGTCGTTGACGGCCGGGCCCGTGGCGTCGTGACCCGCGATATGGTCACGGGCAAGATCGAGTCCCACGTGGCAGACGTGGTCCTGCTGGCCACCGGGGGCTACGGCAACGTCTTCTACCTCTCCACCAACGCAAAGGGCTCAAACACCACCGCGATCTGGCGCGCCTATCGCAAGGGCGCCGCTTTTGCCAATCCCTGCTACACCCAGATCCATCCAACCTGTATCCCGGTTACCGGTGACTATCAGTCCAAGCTCACGCTGATGAGCGAGTCGCTGCGCAACGATGGACGGGTCTGGGTACCCAAGACCGCCGGCGACACTCGCTCTCCAGACTCCATCCCAGATGCCGACCGCGACTACTTCCTAGAGCGGCGCTATCCAAGCTTTGGCAATCTCGCCCCACGTGACATCGCGTCACGCGCGGCGAAGACCGTGTGCGACGAAGGCCGCGGTGTGGGGCCGGGCGGTCTGGGGGTTTACCTGGACTTCAGCGACGCCATGAAGCGGCTGGGCGCCCACGTCATGCAGGAGCGGTACGGCAACCTGCTGGACATGTACCAGCGCATCACCGGCGAAGACCCCTACAAGGTACCCATGCGGATCTTCCCGGCCGTGCACTACACCATGGGCGGACTGTGGGTAGACTACGACCTCCAGAGCACCATTCCCGGTCTGTTCGTGCTAGGTGAAGCCAACTTCTCAGACCATGGGGCCAACCGCCTGGGCGCAAGCGCCCTCATGCAGGGCCTGGCAGATGGCTACTTCATCGCGCCGGCCACCGTCCCTAACTACCTGGCATCCGTCAAGCTGCCCAGCGTACCGGCTGACCATCCAGACGTGAAGCAGGCGGAGGACGAGGCGCGCGGCCGGGTCAACCGCCTCCTGTCGATCAACGGCAGTCGGTCGGTAGACTCCTTCCATCGCGAGCTCGGCAAGCTCATGTGGGATGACGTGGGCATGGCCCGCACCGATGCCAGCCTCAAACACGCGCTCAAGTGGATCCCCTCCATCCGCGAAGAGTTCTGGTCAAACCTCCGCGTACTGGGTGATGGCGAATCGCTCAACCAGTCCCTGGAAAAAGCAGGGCGTGTGGCCGATTTCCTCGAGTTCGCGGAGCTTCTCGCGCTCGACGCGCTCCACCGCACGGAATCCTGCGGCGGCCACTTCCGCGAGGAAAGCCAGACTGAAGACGGCGAGGCGCTCCGCGACGACGAGAACTTCACATACGTGGCCGGCTGGGTCTCAAACGGGGTTGATGCTCCGCCAACGCTTCGCAAAGAGCCGCTCGTTTTCGAGACGGCACACCTGGCCACGAGAAGCTACAAGTGACGCGCCGTCTCACCGTCCACGGGACCCTGCGGAGCGATTCATGCGATTGACCTTGAAAGTCTGGCGCCAGAAAAACGCCAACGACCCCGGCCAGCTTGAGACGTACGACGCGCCTGACGTCAGCGAGCACATGTCATTTCTCGAGATGCTGGACGTGGTCAATGAGCGACTGATCGAGCAGGGACGCGAGCCCATCGCGTTTGACTACGACTGCCGCGAGGGCATCTGCGGCATGTGCAGCCTCGTCATCAATGGGATCCCTCATGGCCCCGAGAAGGGCACCGCCACCTGCCAGCTCCACATGCGTCACTTCAAAGATGGTGACACCGTGGTGATAGAGCCGTGGCGGGCGCGGGCATTCCCCGTCATCCGTGACCTGGTGGTGGACCGCGGCGCACTGGATCGCGTCATCCAGGCGGGCGGCTTCATCTCAGTCTCTACGGGTGCCGCCCCAGAGGCAAACGCCGTGGCCGTGCCAAAGGTAGATGCGGACGCGGCCATGGACGCCGCTCAGTGCATCGGCTGCGGCGCCTGCGTCGCCGCGTGTCCAAATGCCTCGGCTATGCTCTTCCTGGCCGCCAAGGTAGGACATCTCGGGTTGATGCCCCAGGGTCAGCCAGAGCGGTACACGCGCGTTCGCCAGATGGTTGCTCAGCACGATAGCGAAGGCTTCGGCGGCTGCACGAACACCGGCGAGTGCGAGGCGGCCTGTCCCAAGGAGATCGGTATTGAGTTCATCGGACGCTTGAACCGCGATCTGATCGCGGCCGCGTTCAAGCGCTCAACCGTCTGAGCTCCACCATTTCAGAGGCCACGGCCTCCATGATCCGCCTGGCAACGTCAGCGGGTGGCGCCTCATCCAGATCGATGGGGCACGGCGCCATCAGCTCCTCTTGCCACGTGAAGCCCTGACCGGTCCAGTTCGCGAGCCCAGCTATCCGTTCCAACGCCTCCTGGTCACTGGGTGACGGCAGCGCCAGCGTCGGGTCAACGTGAACCATGGTGAACACCCCGCGCGATCCACCCCGCTCCGCCAGACGCAGCAGCATTCCGGCAGAGGCAAAGTCGAAGTCCGTCGGGTAGTCCAGGATCGCCACGACTCGCGGCCGGGTCACCCCACCAGCGTCGTCATCACCTTCGGCAACGGTGGTCTCAGCCAGGTTACTGAGGGCGCCAGGTCGTTGCGCCACTCCGGCGGCGAGCTCCGCCATGAGCTGTGAGACCTCTAACTGGCCGCCCCAAACGCGCTGCGATACGGCTGGCAGTGACTGCCGACTGGGTCGCACGAACGAGTCAAAGAAGTGGCTGGACTTCCTTGGCGCAATCAGCGTCACCCGCACGCTATCTGGCGCCATAGATGCGAGGATGCGGAACAGCAGAGACTGCATAGCTCGAATGGCGAGCAGCCGGCCGCTTCCGCCGGCCTTGAACAGTACGGGTCTGCGATGTGGAAAGGGCAGCAGCGCAGGCACCGAAAGACGATCGTCCTGGGCCCCAGGACGGAGCTCACCCAGGTACACCACGTCACTGTTGGACCCCGGCGGCTTCCAGCTACGCCACATCGGATCCGACCATTCCATCGCCGGCACGCTGACGCGGGCAGCGAACCGGTCTACCGTTGATTGGAGCTGTGTCAGTTGCTGGCGGAACTGCCGTTCGCACTGCTCCACTACTTCTTCGTGGCGGGCCACACGCTCGGCGATCCGCCGCTCATAGGTAGCCTGGGCCTCCTCTAGCAGTCGATCGTGCAGGTAGAGAACGTTGGCCACGATCTCCGCGAGAACACCACGGTTCGCCTCGATCGAACGACCCTTTCGCTTCGCCAGGGTGTAGTACGCGCTGATGACGATCCCGGTCAGACCAATGGCCCCACCGAGCAGCCAGGCGTTGGCCAGAAGAGCGTAGGCAAGATTCTCGCCTGCACCGAAGGCGCTGGCCACAAGCCCCAGCCCAATCAAGACCGCGGCCACACCCACAGCCATCCCCATACCTATCGCCAGCGGAGCGAGCGAAGCGGACGGGCTGCGAATGGCGCGGATGGTTGAGATCACTTCCCGGCAAGCCACCAGCCGCGCCCTGACCTCAGCCGCAAGGTCATTGCCAATAACCTCCGGCGGGCGCGCCGGCCTCGGCATAGCACCGGCTTCACTCGATCGACCGGCCATCTGGTCTACGTCCCGCAGCATAGCCTCGGCCTCACGGCTGGCTCGCGCGGCAAACGAGCGAAGCTGAACGCGCGCGGACTCCGCGGCGGCACGCTCACGCCGAAGCAACGCGGCAGATTGCGCCATCTCCTGACGGCGTTGCTCCACCGTCTCAAGAATCGACCGGATCAGCCGCCGCTGCTCCTGGACGAGCACCGGCTCAGTCAACAGACCCGCTCCAACGCCTATTCGATCGACGCTGCCGATACTCCCACCGAAGGCATCGACGACTCATAGCTCTCCCCGGGGGCCCGCCAGGCCACTCTGTCCAACCAGGGAGCCCTCCCCGATCGGTGTGCGTGGCACGATCCATCAGGATCGCGCCGCTTGACCTACATGTTGAACGATTTTCGTTGCCAGGTTGGAGTCGGGTGCACGATCCAGCTCAAGCGCACATTTGCTGAAATCCTCGTCCTGCCACACCCACCGACGGCCGTCCCAGTCGATAACCGTGGAAACGTCCACCAGTTCGCGCAGATCAACCGATTGCTTCTCGGCCTCCACGGGATCTGCCACGATGGCCAGGAACATGCCCCGGCGCGGGCCACGTTCCGCGATCCTACGCAGCGCCCGGACGGACGCGGCGTTGAAGGCGATCGGGTAGTCGATCACGATGACCGCTCGGTGAGTCTCGACCGAGCCGGTTCTGGCGTTGTACTCCGCCAGCGAGTCGAACCGATCGCTGATGTGTCGGTCAAGCTCATCTACCCGCTTTGTCAGCTCAGTCAACCGCTCCACGATCTGCTGCGGATCGCTCCACACGCGATGCGTGACGAGCGAGCGGTTCTGGATCCCCAGCCGCATCAGCGGGTCAAACACGTGAGCCGAGCTGTGCGGCGCAATCATGGTCAGGCGGATATTGCCGGGTGTCGAGGTCGCCAACAGACGGTAGATGAGTGATTGGGCTGTGTGAATGGCCTCTTCTTTGGGGGCGCCTCGCGCGCGGAACAGCAATGCCTTCTGGCCCGGGAACTCCACCAGCGCCGGAATCGCCAGCGTCTGTATCGACTCGTCGGGCCGTAGCTCGCCAATGCACACCGCGGGCGGTAGTCCGCTGCCAATCGTCCACGATGACCAGGATGGGTGCTTCCACTCCAGGGCCACGCCGTTTGCGTTGTCGGTGAAGTGGGCAATGTCAGATCGCATCGAGTCGGGCTGCTGTCGAATACGCTCAGTGATGCTAAGTAGAGTCTGATCGAGGTGAGCACGACGTTCGCCAACACGGCGTTCAAACGTGGCCTGCGACTCCTCCAGCAACGCCTCATGTCGATGCATCAAGTGCGCCACTTCGTTGCAGAGCTGCGGAAAGTCGCGCTCCGGGGCGAATTTGCGCTGAGGGGCTCCGCCAGAGAGTGTGAACACTACCGCGCCAACCACGATGAGCACGGCGGCCGAGAGCCCCATGACCATGCCCGGGCTCATGATCGATCGACCGATGCTGGTCCCCAGCCCGAAGAACATCAGCACCAGGATCACCAGTCCGCCAGCCGCGCCCACGACGAGTCCCGTGATCATCGAGGACGAGCCGGCCTTCAGCCGCTCGTCTTCGGCACGCCCCAGCTTCAGCCGATCCAGCAGGCCCTTGATCTTCTCGTTTCGGGCCATGATGTCGCTCAGCAGATCGTCTGGCGGCGCGGCATCTGGCGGCACAGCCTTGATTTCAGGTGTCTTCCCCATGACACGCTGCGCTTCTGCCAGCGCGGTCTTGGCCACTTGAAGCTGCTCATTGGCGGCTGTGTGGGTCGCGTTAAGGCTGGTCTCCGCGGTAAGAATCTCGCGGCGGAACAGCTCGCGGGCGGAGGACTCCTCCTGCCCACGGTCGGCAATAGCAGCGTGCGCTTTTCGGACGAGCTCGCGTTGCTCCTGAATCAACGAACCGCTGGACACACCACACCCCACGCCTGCTCGCGGATCCCCCGAAGCAGCGAGGCATTCTCTGGTTTTGGTGGGGTTAACCCCGCAAGAGGGCCTCAGGGGATGGCTCTGGCCCAATCAAGACGTTGCTGCATCGCATTCGCCTTCCGCCAACCCCTCACGCCGCGGATCCACCACGCAGCGTCATCGCCTCTTGCAGCGCAAGCCAGAGGAACCGTGGCAGCGCAAGCTGCCTGCGCCAGCGAGAAGGCTGTCTCATCAATCGGTGCAGCCACTCCAGCTCCAGTCGGCGCATCCACACCGGCGCCCGCGGCACCCGGCCGGCTATGAAATTGAACACGCCCCCAACTCCTATCCCCACCGGGATCCCCAGCGCAGCGAGATTGCGCGCCATCCACAGCTCCTGGCGCTCCGCGCCGTACGCCACCAGGATCACGTCCACCCGACCCGCTCGGCTGATCCGTTCGCGTACTGCTGGGTCATCTCTCTCGTGCGGGCTCCCCGCATCCGCCCCGGCAATCACCAGCCCCGGGTGGCGGCGTTGCAGCGCGGTAGCTGCTTCCTGCGCCACACCCTCATCTGCCCCCAGGAGGAACCAGCGTTGTCCTTTCCGTCCCGCGACCGCGGCGAGCCGCTCCACAAGGTCGGTGCCGCGGACGTGCTCTCTGAACCGCTCTCCACGTAGCCGCGCCGCCAGCAACAGCCCCACCCCGTCCGGAATGTTGAGCGTGGCCCGGTTCAGCACGTCCCGAAAGTCCGGCCGCACCCGAGCGGCCATCACGATCTCAGGATTCGGCGTGGTGACCAGGTGGGATGATCCGCTGGCGATCAGCTCCTGGATGCGATGGACCGCCTCGTCGTACGTCACATCGTCAACGCGGACCCCCAGGATCCGCATCGAGCCAGATTCCATCCGCTGACGTTTGGCTACCGCGTGTGCCCAGTCTCTTTGAGACGATACGACCGATCCAGCAGGTCCACCACGTGGACCACGTCCAGATTCAGTCCCGCCTCACGCGCACCGTAGGAGATCTGCATGGCACAGCCGGGATTCGGCGCCACCACAGCCTGCGCCTGCGTCCGGGCGACCTCCGGGATCTTCCAGGAGAGGATCTGGGACGACAGCTCCGGGTGCGTCAGGTTGTAGATTCCCGCGCTGCCGCAGCAGGTATCTGAGTCCTTCAGCTCCACCAGCTCCAGCCCCGGGATAAGCCGGAGGAGCTGGCGTGGTTGATTGCGAATACCCTGCCCGTGCACCAGGTGGCATGGGTCCTGGTAGGTCACCCGGATCGGCAGCGGCCCCAACCCATCCGTGTCGATTCCAGTCTCAACGAGCCACTCGTTGATGTCCTTCACCCGGGCTGAGAACGCCGCCGCGCGCTCGCGCCAGACAGGGTCATCCTCAAACAAGTGTCCGTACTCTTTCAGAGTTGAGCCGCAACCGGCCGCGTTGATAATCACGGCATCCAGGCCCAACGGCTCAAAGGTCTCTATATTGACCTTCGCCAGTTCCCGTGCCGTGGCGCGCTCGCCAATGTGCACGTGCAGCGCCCCGCAGCATCCCTGCGAACGCGGTGTGTAGACGTCACAGCCGTTCCGGGCCAGCACCCGCACGCTTGCTTGATTCGTCTCACCAAGAAATTCCTGCATGACGCAGCCCGCGATGAAGCCCACCCGGTAGCGACGTTCCCCCCGCGCCCTCACGAGCTCGGGCATCGCGGAACGGGCAACCCGCCCCTGGGTGGCCGGCAGCATCGCCTCCATCTTCGCCAGGCGGGCTGGCAGCAGATCCAGCAGGCCACTCCCGCGCGCCAGCGACTGAACGCCCAGTTTCTGGTACGCACGCATGCCAAGGCCCAGCGCGCCCAGCGCGGCCTTGGATGTGAAGAGGTAATTGAGCACGCCCCGGCCGATCGTCCGCTCCGCCTCGTCAGACGGAGATGCCACGCCACGCGCGGCCTCAACGATCTTGTGGTACTGCACGCCAGACGGGCAGGCCGTCTCGCAGGCCCGGCAGTCCAGGCACTGGTAGATGTGCTTCCGAAAGGTCAGGTCATCCGGACTGACCTTGCCCTGAAATACGTTCTTGACCTGGAAGATCCGTCCGCGCGGTGAATCCGCCTCGTGGCCCAGCGCGATGTACGTGGGGCACGCGTCCAGGCAGAGACCGCAGTGCACGCACTGCTTGATCGTGGCAAGATCCACGTCCATCGGCACGGCCGAGGAGGCCTCGGCGGGCTTGCTGTCAACGGCCATCAGCGGGGCTCCTGGTGGTGTAGGGCAGAGTTGGTCACAGGCCGCGGACGAACCGGCCCGGATTGAGCGTGGCGTTGGGATCCAACCGCTCCTTGAGGGATTTCATGATGGGGAACCCATCGCCAGGATCTCCCCACACATCAAGCCCCTCTCTCGCGGCGGCGGGACACGCCTCCACCACCAGGCTCCCGCCCTCGCCACTGGCGTAGGCGCGCGTGGCGTTCAGCAGCGTAGCCAGCCTCCCGGCGAGCTCCGCCGCTCCACCGTCCGTCAAGATCCGTGCATAGGCCACACCGGTTCCCGCATGGGCCTGGACCCCAGCGGTAAACCCCACCTTGCTCGCCTCATCCGCAAGGCAGGCCAGCGCCCGAGCGGATCGCGACGGCGGAACCGCCATCTTCAGGAGAGTCACGCCCTCGCTAGACGGGTCTGAATGCTCCCGCAGACCAGACCAGGTCCGTCCAAGGCTGGTCGAGTCCGTGTAATCCTGGATCTCCGCCGCCTTTTCACAGATCGCGCGGAACTCACGTAGTTGGCGCTGTACCGCCTTCTCAAAGCCCCCCGCGCCCACGATCAGCACGTAGCCGTCGGCAACGCTTGACGCGAGCACGTTGCTCGCGGCGGAGGCGTTCAAGAGCTCAATGCAGGACGCGCCCAGCGGAGAGCGGAAGATGGTGTTGGCCGCGTGCTCGGCATCGTCCAGGGACTGGAACGCCGCCACGGTGAACCCCTCCACCTGCGGCAGCGGGTGCAGCTTGAAGCTGAGCTCAACCACGATGCCAACGGTGCCCAGCGAGCCGATGTACAGCTTATTCAGGTCATAGCCGGCCACGTTTTTCACCACGCGGCCGCCAGCCTTGCTGATGATCCCGTCCGCGTTGACCACGCGCGTGCCAATGACCAGGTCGCGCGCGGCGCCGTACATGAACCGCAGGGGGCCACTGGCGTTGGCGGCGATCAGCCCGCCAATGGTCGCCCGGTCGGCGGCCGCCGGGTCCAATGCCAGGAACTGGCCTTCACGGGCCAGCCGCGCCTGGAGCGCCCCCAGCGTGATCCCCGCCTGCACGGTGACTGTCAGGTCTGCCGGCTCGTATTCAATGATCTCGTCCAGGCCTGTCGTCTTCACCACCAGTTCAGCACGCCGCGGCGGCAACCCCACCGTCATACGCGTGCCGCCGCCCCACGGAATCGCGGCCACCCCGGACCCGTCGGCGATCTTCATCACAGCGGCCATCTCCTCCGGGCTGCCCGGGCTGGCCACCAGCGAAGGTCGCATCCCTGCCACATCGTACGTGGCGTCCTCAATGGCCTCTACTGAGACACCGGCAGACTCAATCGCCGCCCTGACTCGGATCGGGTCAACCACCGTCACCAGCCCACCGCCTTGCCTCGATTGCCAAACATCTCCAGACAGCGCCCCGGCGTGGGAAATACCTTGCCCGGATTCGCGTGACCACCCGGGTCCAGCGCTTCCTTGACCCGCAGCATGATCTGCACGTCCTGCTCGGAGAACACCAGCGGCATCAGATCCTTCTTTTCCATGCCAATCCCGTGTTCTCCAGATAGCGTCCCGCCTGCCTCGGCGCAGGCCCGCATGATGTCCGCGCCGGCCTGGACCGTCCGCTCTGTCTCCCCAGGCTTGTCCTCATCGAACAGGATCAGCGGGTGCAGGTTCCCATCCCCGGCGTGGAACACATTGGCTATCCGCAGGCCGGACTCCTGTGAGATCCGGGCGATCTCAGCCAGGATCTCCGGCAGCTTGCTGCGTGGCACCACCCCGTCCACCGTGTAGTAGTCCGGCGTGATCAGGCCAATCGCGCCAAACGCTCCCTTGCGCGCCGCCCACACCCGCCCGCGCTCCGCTTCATCTCGGGCCACGCGGATGTCCATTGCGCCAAATTCGTTGCAGACCTCAATGATGGCCTCGGAGTAGCTCTCGATCTCCTGCTCCAGACCCTCCACCTCGATGATCAGCAGCGCCTCCGCGTCAAGCGGGAACCCGGCCTTCGCCTTTCCCTCCACCGCTCTGATGCACAGGTTGTCCATCATCTCCAGCGCGGCGGGGACGATCCGCTGCTCGATGATCCCGCTCACGGCCCGGCTGGCGTCCCGCACCGTGCCGAACACCGCCATCATCGTCTTCACGGACTCAGCGATGGGCACGATCCGGGCGATCACCTGGGTGCACATCCCCAGCGTCCCCTCGGAGCCAACAAACAGGCCCGTCAGGTCATAGCCCGGCGCATCCAGCGCCTTCCCGCCCGTGTGGACGACGCTGCCGTCTGGCGTCACGAACTCCAGCCCCAGCGTGTGATTCGTCGTCACGCCGTACCGAAGGGTGTGCGGGCCGCCAGAGTTCTCCCCGATGTTCCCGCCGATCGTGCAGGCCTTCTGGCTGGACGGATCAGGCACGTAATACAGACCGTGCTCCGCGATCGCCTTGCTGAGCCGCAGGTTCACCAGCCCAGGCTCCACCACCGCTCGGTGGTTCTCCAGGTCCACATCCAGGATCCGGTTCATCCGAGCAAAGCTGATCAGCACCCCGCCCGCGCTGGGGATCGCCCCGCCGCTCAAGCCCGTGCCCGCGCCGCGCGCCGTATACGGGACTTGCCGAGCATTGCAGAGCTTGATCACCGCCGCGACGTCCGAGGCGTTCGACGGGAACACCACCGCCTGCGCCCGATGGCGGTCAATGGAGCCGTCGTACTCGTACATCATCAAGTCGTACGGCTCCCAGAGCACACGCTCCGCTCCAAGCAGCCGCTGAAGCTCAATGACCAGCTCGGTCCGTGTGGCCGGGGCGGAATCTACTGCCATGTTACCGCCGCGATTGTACCAGCAGACCGTTCGGCCAAATGTCACGTGCGTCGCGGCCCGGCGGCTGACAACCCGACATGAGGAAGTTCCGAATCGCGCCCAGTCGGCACGATCTCCGCTGTCGGCCTACTCGTCCAGGAGCTTCCGGATCAGCGGCCGCCCTCGTTTCACCAGTTTGAGCAGCTCGGCGTAGCGCCGTTCCTGCGCCGGTTTCAGTTTCCCGTCGAGCGCATACCGGGAAAGTCGGTCCAGTGCGTCTTCGCGCATAGCCCACTCGACGACGAAGTCGAGCTGGTGCACATCATCCCACGACTCGAACTCGGCAGCGTACGTCGGGACTGCTGCCCATTCGTGTAGCGAGTACTCGAGGTCGTGATCCACCCGAGTGTCCAGGCTGCTGCTCAAGCTAACCACCGCGGCTTCACAGACTATCCAGGAACGCGCCAACCTCGCGATTGAACGTCGCCGGCCGCTCCCAATACACAGAATGCCCCGTTTCGGGAGCTCGAAACAGCCGCGCGTTCGGTAGCAGCTCAGACAACCGCGCCACCGCCGAGGGCGGCATCACGATGTCCTCCTCCCCGGTGATCAGCAGAAACGGCATCGTGAGCGCCGCCAGCGCTGCCGAGGGTGTCACCCGCAGCGCATGGAGGCGACTCAGCAGCGCCGGTCCGGTCGGGTGAGACGGCAGCGCCGAGATCTGACCGTACAGAAAGTGCATCGCTGGCTGCTCGCGCGCCAGCCTCTCGCCGCAGCCCGCCTGGATGCCCAGCCCGGTCAGCCGCTCGCGGTGGCCCGCCGCGCGTAGCTCCTGGATCGCTCGGTCGATCGTCGGCTCAGTCACCGAGCCCACCGTGGACGACATCACCACGCCGCGCACACGACCAGGGTGCCGCAGCGCGTAGCCCAGCACCGGCCAGCCCCCCATAGACTGGCCAACCAGCGCCACCGAATCCAGCCCCAGGTGGGAGATCAGCGCCTCCAAATCATCCGTCAGCGCATCGAACGATGGTCCGCCCTCCCGCTCGTGGGACGGACCAAAACCCCGCTGCGCGTAGGTGATGCACGTGTACCGATCCCGAAAAGCCGGCACCTGCTGCCACCAGGTCAGATGGTTCCCACCCGCCCCATGCGCGAACACCAAGGCCGGCCCGGAGCCATACACCTCGTAGTACAGATCGCAAAAGGGAAGACTCACGTATGGCATCGCTGCTCCCAGACCGCGGCGCTCAGGCGCCCGTAACTTCCTTCAACAGGCGGAAAAACCCCTGCTTGGTCTCCGTGTTCAGCGTCCAGTTGATGGGCACGTTCTGGAATCCCTCCACGTAATCTCCGCGCGCGCCCGCCCCGCCAGAGCCCTTGCCGCCATCGAACAGACCCCAGGACGCATAGTGCTCCAGCGCCACCACCATGTTGTTCACAGGTTTGTCGAACGCAAAATGGTCATCCTCGTTGAACAAGATCGGCATGGGCCGGTAGGTGGGAAGATCGCGCGTCCGGCGCACCATGTCGCCGATCACCAGCGGGTCCGTGACGCCGTTGCCGTGGATCAGCGCCACGTCTGATACCTCCAGCACCTTCTCCCCGGGGATGCTCCGGCCTCGGTAGCTGGTGCCGGCCGGCAGCCTGCGCCCTCCGTGCGTCACCGACTTCGCCAGATCAATCAGCTCGTGAATGCGCTCCGGGCGGATGATCTCGTGCTCGAATCGGGGGATGTCGCATTCGTTGGCGATCTCCACGATCACGTTGCGGTAGCCCTGATCCAGCAGCCAGCCACAGCCGTTCTCAACCGCCCGCTTGACGGCCACCTCGTCCAGCAGCCGCTCGTCCTGCGCGCCGTAGAAGAACCCCATGATGCAGACCATGCCCAGCTCGTCCAGCTTCTCCAACACCCGGCTGATCCGCGGCAGGTAGGACGGGCGAAGCTCGCCGCGCGCGGTGAACGCCGTGTTCAGCCAGGGCTGGATCCGCGAGTACGCCTCTGGGCTTCCACCCTGGAAATTGAGCGTGACGGCCAGCAGCCCATGCTCGCGGTAGATCGGCAGCATCGCCAGAAACTCGTCCGTATTGCGGTCCGCGTCCCAGACGCCCGTGTCCGGATACGCCCAGCGGTCACGCGTGTCCTCATTCAGATCGTCGAACGTGGCGTTGACCATCCGGCTGTTCATCAGCAGGCCTTCAATCGGCCAGTTCCGATACGCGCGACCGGGGTACGTCACCTTCCCGTCGATCAGGAACTTCTCACCATCGATCTCGAGCGTTGTCTTGCGCCGCGTCACTCACTCTTCTCCCATCAGCCTCGGATCAGGTCAAACCACTCATCCCGTCGACCCTGGTCAATGTGCACGCCGATGAGCGACGGTCGGTTGGCGACCAACGCCGCGGTCATCGCCCGATCGAGGTCCGCCAGCGACCGTACGTCGTAGCCCTCTCCCCCAAACGCCGCCGCCAACGCCTCGCAGGAGGATGGCTGCAGTGCAAGACCCACGGTCTCCCAGCCCGCGCGCCGCTGCTTTACCTCGATCTGGGTCAGCAGTCCGTCCATCCACGCCACGTAGATCGGCGCCACACCCCGAGCCACCGCGGCGGCCATCTCGCTGGCCCGCATCATCAGCGAGCCGTCTCCCATCATCCCGATCACCGTGCGCCCGGGTTCGTTGACTTTTGCGCCGTTCGCCGCGGGGATCGCGTAGCCCATCGTGGACAGCCCGTGCGCCGAAAGGAATGAGGCCGGCTCGTTGGTCTCCCACAGGTAAGACGTCAGCGGTTTGGCGAACCCGGCGTCGATCGCCACCACCGAGTCCTCTGGAGCACGCCGACGGATCAGCTCCAGCGCGTTGGGCATGGTCAGCCGTCCGTCATCGGAGATGAACCTCGCCCGAACCCCCGCACGGTAGCGCCTGACATCTGCTTCACCCCACTCGGACTGGATGGCGGCTGACCCGGCCGTCGAGACTAGCACGGGCACCACGGTCTCCAGATCCGCCACGTGCTCCCGTGCGTGCGGGATGAACCGCTGAGTAGAACGCTCGCGATCGATCGCGACCACCGGCATGCTGTACGGCCAGGCCCGGTTGAAGAAGTCGCGGGCATCCACGTTGACGGCGACGAGGAGATCGGCCTGGTCCAGTAGCTCAGCCTCCAGGTTCCCGTTGAGAAACGTGCCCGCGTCGAACGCGACATCGCGCGGTACAGTGCCCTTGGCTGACGGGGTTGAGAACACCGGCGCCCTGAACGTCGCAGCGAGCGATTTCAACGCCTGCCGATCGGCCTCCGAGTAGCCAATCCCGCCCACCACAATCGCGGGTCTTCGGGCTCGCGCCAGACGCTCCGCCAGCGCCGCCACCGCTTCATCTGAAAGCGCTCGCGGCGCCCGTCCAAACTCCTCCCAACCCTCGCCGCTGTCCAGGCAGGGGAGTTGGGCCACCTCGTCTCGCAGCTCCACGAACACCGGACCCGCCGGTGCCGCCTTGGCCACCTCCATGACGGTGGCCATCACCTGGTGCACGTGCTGGCTCACGGTGAAAGCTGCCTTCGTCACGCCATGCACGATCGCCCGATTGTCCATCCCCTGCCGCACGATCACCGGCTGGCGCGTGCTGTGGTGCTGACCGGTGATGACCAGCAGTGGCACGTGATCCAGGTACGCGCTCGCAATGCCGTTCATCGCATTGGTGATCCCCGGTGCGATGCCAGCCGTGGCCACGCCAATCCCACCATTTCGTTCGGCCGCGGCGATGGCCATGAACGCCGCCGCGCCCTCGCTCACCGCCGTGACGTACTCCAGCCCCTCCTCCACGAACGCGTCAAGTAGCCGGAGATGGTCCTCACCCGGCACGCCGAACACGTGGCGGACGCCGGCGTTGCGGAGCAGTCGCGCCAGGGCGATCGCTACGGTGGGCAAGCTGTCGGACATGGCCTCTCCAAAAGAGCAGGTGAGTGCGCTTCCACGAACGGCGGCGGCTCGGGCTAGCATAGCCGCTACGTGCTACATTGCAAGCCGCCATGAGGAAGCGCAGATGATCCGAGTGGGCATGATCACCCCATCATCGAACACGATGGTGGAGCCAATCACCAGCGCCATCACGGCCGGCCTGTGGGCAGACCTGAGCGTGCACTACGCGCGCATCACCGTCACCCGCATCGCCATGGACGCCGCCAGCATCAACCAGTTCGAGCGCGAGGCCATGCTCGGCGCGGCCAGACTTCTGGCGGACGCCCGGGTAGACCTGATCTGTTGGAATGGCACCTCCGCTGGTTGGAAAGGCCTGGACTCGGATCGCCAGAACTGTGCTGCCATCCAGGCCGAGACCGGCATCCGCGCCACCAGCGCCACCCTGGGCCAGATGGACGCGTTCCGCGCCGCTGGCGTCACGCGCTACGCCCTGGCCACGCCGTATCTCGCTGACGTGCACGCCGCCACAAAACGTACCTACGCGGCGGAGGGGTTCGAGTGCGTCTCCGAGCACAATCTCGGCATCAGCACCAACTTCGAGTTCGCGGAGATCCCACTTGAAGCGCTCCGCGACCTGATCCGTCGGGCAGACTCACCCGATGCCCAGGCCATCGCGGTGGTCTGCACCAACCTGGCGGCCGCGCGCGTAGTCGAAGAGATGGAGCGGGAGCTGAGCAAGCCCATCCACGACACGCTGATCCTGGCGCTCTGGCACCCACTTCAACTGTTGGGCTGGGATAAGCCGATCCCTGACTGGGGAGCGCTCATGCGCAGCTTTGGGGATCCTCCACCTCACGACCGCCGATGAGCGCCGCGCACGCCAGCCCGCCCCGTTGGGATGTGATCATCGTTGGAGCCAGAGTAGCCGGCGCAACGCTGGCCGGATTCCTGGGCCAGGCCGGTCTCCGGACCCTGCTCGTCGATCGCATGCAGTTCCCCGCCTACTACCCACGGCAGGCGTCATGGGGTCTTGAGACCGAAGAGCGCTGGGCCACGCTGGGCGTGCTCCCGCGCATCAATGCCCTGGGTGCGCCCGCCCGGCGCGGCTACTTCACCGCCACCGAGGACGCGGTCCTCACCTACCGTTTTCCGGAGGGCGAGCCATCCGTCTACAACAAGATGGCTCGACGGCTGGTCCTGGATCCGCTGCTGGCAGAGAACGCGGCCTCGTTTCCGTCCGTTGAGCTACGGCTGGGGGTCACGGCATCCTCGCTGTGTTGGGACCAGGATCGCGTCGCCGGCCTTCGTCTAGCTCGCGACGGCGGTGAATACCAGGAGCCGGCCCGCCTGGTAGTGGGCGCTGATGGGCGCCATTCGTGGCTTGCACGCCAGGTCAAAGCAGCCCGTCACGAGTACGTCCCCGCCCCAAAGGCAAACTTCATCGCCGACTACGCCGGCACCAACGTCCAGCCAGACATGTCCGTGCGCGTCTGGGATCAGGTGGGCTCCATGGGCATGGCGATGATGGAAGACAGCCTGGTCACGGTGGGCGTGGGCGTGCCGCTCACCGAGATCCAGGAATTCAGGGCCGGCCTTCCAGACACCTTCGAGCGCAGGCTGCGCCACCATCCGCTCTACGACTCCCAGATTGGCAGCGGAAAGCGCGTCTCGCCCGTAGGTGGGGCCGTAGACCTGGGCATGTACAAGCGCAAGCCGTACGGGCCCGGCTGGGCGCTGGTGGGAGACGCCGGCTATCACCTGGACCCACTGGCAGCCAGGGGCACCACCGCGGCGGTCGCTGGCGCCCAGCTACTGGCCGACGCCATCGTCTCCTACCTGGCCGGTGATTCCCCAGAACCCGCTGCCTTCGAGCGCTACCAGGCAGAGCGAGATCGAGTGCTAGCCTCAGAGTGGGACGTCAGCCTGGCCGCCATGACCCGCGGCACCCCAACGGAGCGCGACGTTCAGGAAGCCCGCTTGCTCGCGAGCAGACCGGACCTGGTGGAGCGGCACATCCTGGTGCTCCGCGGCCTGGCCGATGCTGACGAGTTCCGCGCGACCCTCGAGGCTGAGCTCGGACCGCGCTCCGCCACCGTCTGAGCCGCTCAACCTCGTGCAAATGCAACGATCTGAGCCAGCCCCGGCTCATACAGTTCCGGACCGGTTGTAGCCACCCGGAGAACCGGGATCTCCAGATCCAGCGGCTCGAAGATCGCCCCCCGCAACCTGGCCTCCAGCCGATCCACCACTTGCAGATCGTGATGCACCGGATGCCGCCCCTCGCTTCCGGCTCGTGCGATGAAGCGGCGAGCGATCTCCGACGGGTCCCCGCCACAGTGGATCAATACCGCGTCCGCCAGGTCGAGCAGTGGACGAATGTCCTGTTCTGACCGTCCCCGGTGGAAGTTGCTTTCCATCACCAGACCGACCCCGGCCAGCAGCATCCGCCTGGCGGCCACGTACAGGACACCGTAGGCCGCCGCGCCGAGCCGAGCCGACTCCTCCGGATTCGCGGCCGGCAGATCATTCGCCATTGCCTCTTTCAGCTCATCCCGCATCAGCAGCGGCACGCGAAGCTCTGCCACCAGGCGAGCCGCCAGCGTGGTCTTCCCGCTGCCCGGCGCACCGCCCACCAGAACGAGCCGCGGTCGCTGGACGTCTGCCGTCATCGGGTCAGGGCAGTCCGCGCGACCAGGAAACGTGCACGTTCGCCACCAGACGCTACCTCACCCACGTACCCGTGGGCTAGCCAGCGCCCATCCATCAAAAGATGGATTGTCCCGAGTTCGGCCGCTCACTAGACTCGTGCTTAGGCACCGTGACCCAGGCGTGCCGCGACTTCAGCTCGGTTGGCAAGACCGGTCTTGCTGAGGATGTTGTGCACGTGATCCTTGACGGTGTGGAGGGAGATGCCCAACGTTCGGGCCAACAGCTTGTTGGACAGTCCCCGGGCGATCAGGCGCGCCACTTGCCGCTCGCGCGGGCTCAACTGGTCCAGCATCGCGTCGGAGCTCACCGCCCCCTTCGTCACCACCACTACTGGACACCCCACCAGATCCGCGGCCCTGAGATCCAGACGAACGGACGCGTCACCGGTCGCCACGCCGACAAGCTCCATCAAGACAGCATGGGGCACCCCCCCATGGGACGCCATCAGCCTGGATACGCTGCGCCCGACGCGCGCCAGGCTATCTGCGGGAAGACAGGGAGCGTCCATCTCCGCTGAACCGTAGCAGGGAGCAATCCATGACACAACCGCCTCAGGTCGATCAGTTCTTTCGCGCGATGCAAGCCGGCGCGACACATGCCGATCAGATGATGTCGCTGTTTTCCGACGACGCCGTGTACGTCGAGCCGTTCACCGGTCAGCCCGCCACGCACGCCGGCAAGGCAGAGATTCGCGCGGTGTTCGAGGCCGGTTGGCAAAACCCGCTTCCGGACATGCGCATCAACGTCGACTGGGTGGAGTTGAAAGGCGACACGGTAGAAGCGGGCTGGACGTGCTTCTCACCTGCGCTCCCCAACGGCTCTGGATCCGGCGTGAACTGGTTCACGATTCGCGATGGCCTGATCGTTCGGCTGGAGACTCAATTCCGCACGGAGGCACACCGTGGCGAAGCCTGAGACGGTTGAGCAATACATCGAAATCCTGGACGCGCCGAGACGTGACATCGCGACGGCGCTGCGGGCCGCCATCCAGCAGGGTGTTCCCCATGCCCGCGAATCCATCAAATGGGCGCAGCCCGTCTATGAGGTCAACGGCCCAGTCTGCGCGATCAAGGCCCATGCGCGACACGTGACCCTGGTGTTCTGGCGAGGTCAGACCTTGCGGGACATATGCTCCGCCATCGAGGGTGGCGGCGATAAAATGGGCCACCTGAAGTTCGCCGACACCGGCAGCGTCGATGCCGATCTCATTGGACGTCTCTGCACGGAGGCAGCCCGACTAAATCAAGAACAGGGCAACCCCGCCACCCGCGCCCACAAGGAGTAACGCGCCAGACAAGTCTCTTCGATCGGCGCACTGACAAATGTCCCACCCAGCCCGGGACATTTGTCCTCCCCTACACGCTGGTCCAACCGAGACCATGTGGGGACCCCTCTGCCTTTTGCCGGCAATATACTCAGCGAGCCCACCGGCAGTTCGCGGCAGTGGGTCAGGCTGCGTTCACCACGGGCGCGCCAGGATGTGGAGGGCAGAACATGGTTGTTGCGCCGCCCAAGTTCGAGCGCGCAAAAGGCAAGGCCTCCTTCGAGCGCCTCAGCGACGAGATCACCAGCGCCCGCTACCGCGAGGCCGCGGAGACCTACTGCCGCCTCATCGCCGAGGAGGACAAGCCAATCAAGGATGTGATCCGCGCGGCCGTCTCCTGCGCGGCTCCCTACGTCCAGGTCCCCTCCCACCTCATGCAGAAGCCAGATGGTGAGTCTCGCGGCGTCAACTACGACCACACCGTCCTGGGTTGGCGCGGCGCCATCTCCCTGATGCCCCACATGTCCACCCGCCGAGCCGCGCTGCCCACCGTCCAGGCCATGTGGTACGTCCCGCAGGGTCTCAACATCTGGGAACAGATCATCTGCCAGTTCCCCGGCCATTACGCTCGCGACGCGGAAAAGTGCAACGACAAATACCCCGGCGAGGACGAAGAGGTCAACCGGTTCGACGGTCCCTCATGGACGCCTCCCAGGGTCTACTTCGAGGACCACGAGCCCATCACCCAGGGCTCAGTAGACGACCGCGTTCTGCGCTTCAACTGGGCCATCTCCGAGGGCAACAAGGAGGAAGCCTACGGGCTCTTCCTGGGGCTCGCCCAGGACCCGGCGCACAAGAAGCGGCTGGAGGAAGCCGTACTCTTTGCGGGCATCACGGACCTGCAGGACACCGTGATCAACCGTGGCGGTTATCAGAACATCGGCCACAAGGCGCTGCGCGCCCGTGCCATGGTGGACATCGCCGAATACCTTGGCTGGGAAAACGCCCACGACATCATCTACACCGTGGTGCCAGACCTGGGCTGCTCACCCCGTCTGTATGGGCTCTGGACGGAGGTCAACAACCTCTCCAAGATCGAGCTCTCTGACCTGGGAGACATCCCGAAGCGCGGCATCGGCCCGGTGGACGGCCCAGAGCTCGATTCCCTCACCCGCGCCATGCTCTGGGGCGGTCCTTTTGAGATCAACGCGGAGATCGTCCGCCTCTACCGGCGCGGCCATGGCTCGCTGGATCTGCTGGACGCCATCGCTGTGGCCTACCAGCGCTACTTGATGGACGTGATCGAGCACCCAAGCGCGTTCCTCCATCCCATGCACTCCTTTGACTATCTCAACGTGGTGCACAAGTGGGTGCGCGACTATGACAGCCGCCACCACTTCAAGGGCGCATTCATGGCGGCTCGCTTCAGCAACGACACCATCCGCGCCAACGCCATGTTCCCGCGTGATCCCAAGGTGGAGCTTGAGTCCCGCCGCGTCCACCGCGAGTGGGCGGATAGCCTGGCTCTGGATCGATTGCTCGGCGAGCTGGTCCGCCAGATCCTGGCTGAGGACGCACCTCGGTCCTGTGCCCTGGTGGACTCCTATCTGGAACGAACCGGTGAGCGCCGCAACCTCCTGGACTCCATCACGTACGCGGCCTGCCACTTCCAGAACGACCCCCACGTCATGCGTAACTGCATGTCCACCATCGAGGAGTTCACCGTCAGCCAGTCGCCGCGCCGGGACGACATCATCCGTGGCTATGCCAAGGTCCAGTCCCGCTACATCAAGCGCGCCCAGATCCACGAGGCCTTCGAGCTGTACGCGAACTACTTTGACCCCGATGGGGTGGAGCGCTGATGAGCACAGTGGCCGCGTCCGTGTATCCACGCGTCGTTGAGGCATGGAAGCTCCGCTGCTCAGTCGCGGACTCCCTTTCACTCGCCGAGGAGCAGCTTCGTTCAACGCTCGAGACGGCCAGCGTCGCCGAGCTGACCACGCTGCTGGAGACCTACACGCCAGGACGATCCGGTGGACCAGCCTACGGATTGACGTTTATCCCGCTGGTTGAGCGTCTGTGGCGATGGTGCTCCACGGAGACGATCGCGGAGCTTCACGCCATCTTCGCCGCCCGGGGCATGCCGTGGGCGGCCGTCGCGAACGCTCTGGCGCCCGAGAATGGGACCAGCGTGAACGCCAGAGTGGTCCAACTACCCACGTCAAAATTGCCCTCGTTCACCTTGTCCTGACCCCAGTCCTCCGCAAAGCAGGAGCGCTAGGCGATATGCCTGGCGCTCCTGCTTTGTTCTGCCGTCCCCATCACGTTCCAACCACACATTGGCCCTGCCACTGCCATCCGCAACCCGCGATTTGCGATAAATGGTCACATCAGCCCCGTCCGTCTCGTTTTCGTACTCGGGCCACCGAACGCGGTGGCTCCATTTATCGCGGTCTTCGAGCAGGTGCGGTGCCCATGCTTCTCTCCCTCAGCACCACCAGAAACCCCGCTACTGACCTGGGCTTCATCCTGCACAAGAAGCCAGACCGACCCCAGTCGTTCCCGCTACGGTTCGGCCAGGGGCACGTCTTCTACCCGGACGCCACGGCTGATCGTTGCACCGCGGTGCTCTTCGTGGAAGTCGATCCAGTCGCCATCACCCGCGGCAAACACGAAGATCCCCAGGGGGGCTACATCAGCGATCGCCCCTATGCGGCCTCGTCCTACTTGAGCGTGGCCATATCTCAGGTCTATGGCAGCGCCCTGGCGGGTACCAGCCGCGAGCGTCCGGAGCTGGTTGATCTGGTCTTGCCGATAGAGGCCAGCATCGTGCCGCTGCCGTGCCGCGGCGGCGAGGCGCTCCTCAGGAGGCTGTTCGAGCCTCTTGGCTATGCGGTCACCGCCCAGAACCTGCCACTGGACGCCGGAGACCCGCACCGCGGCTACAGCCCGTATTTCGATGTGACCCTCACGGGTGAGCTCACCGTTCGCGACGTGCTGCGCCATCTCTACGTGCTCGTCCCAGTCCTGGATGACGAGAAGCACTACTGGGTCGCGGAATCTGAGATAGACAAACTCCTCAAACAGGGCGATGGCTGGCTGGCGGCACACCCGGCTCGAGAGCTCATCGCTACCCGCTACCTCAAGCACCAGGGCGGACTGGTCCGCGAGGCCGTGACCCGTCTTACCCGCGATGAGATCGCGGAGCTAGACGCCTCCACTGACCATCAGGCCGCCGAGGAGACGACTATCGAGCAGCCCATCAAGCTGGGCGAGGCCAGAATCGCGGCGGTCATGGCGGCGTTGAAGGGCCAGAACATCCGCAAAGTCCTCGACCTTGGGTGTGGTGAGGGCCGGCTCGCCGAGGCGTTGCTGAAGGACAGCGACTTCACGCGGATCCTGGGTATCGACGCGTCCCCGGTCAGCCTGCAACGCGCTGCCGCTCGCGTTCGCCTGGACCGACTGGTCCCGCGACAGCGGCAGCGCATTGACTTCATCCAGGGTGCTCTAACGTATCGCGACCGCCGCCTCAGCGGATTTGACGCCGCCGTGGCCATGGAGGTCATCGAGCACATCGAACCCACCTCGCTCACCCTGTTCGAACGCTCGGTGTTCGAGTTCGCCAATCCCCACGTGGTGATCGTCACCACGCCAAACATCGAATACAACAAGCGCTTCGAGAGCCTGCCGGCTGGCCGGCTGCGGCACCGAGACCATCGCTTCGAGTGGACGCGCGCCGAATTCGAAGGTTGGGCAACCACGATCTGCGAGCGGTTTGGCTACGCCGTTCGGTTCGAGGGTATCGGCCCAGAAGACCGTGAGGCTGGAATGCCCACCCAGATGGCGGTGTTCAGCCGATGAACATCGCGGTTCCAAACCTCTCCTTGGTCGTCCTGATCGGTGCCAGCGGCGCCGGGAAGTCCACGTTCGCGCGGAAGCATTTTGGCCCCACGGAGTCGCTCTCGTCCGACTGCTTCCGTGGGCTCGTCTCCAATGATGAGACCAGCCAGGCAGCTACCGCGGACGCGTTCGACGTGCTCCACTACGTAGCCCGCAAGCGCCTGGCCGCGGGCCACCTCACGGTGGTGGACGCCACCAACGTCCAGCCGGACGCGCGCAAGTCGCTGATTGGGTTGGCTCGGGACGCCAACGTGCCCGCCGTGGCCATCGTGCTCAACGTGCCAGAGAAGGTCTGTCTGGAGCGGAACAGTACCCGGCCTGAACGAGACTTCGGTCCACAGGTCGTGAAACGACACGTGCAGCAGCTCCGCCGTTCTCTCGGCAATCTGCGCAAAGAAGGATTCCAGGAAGTGTTCGTCCTGGACTCGCCGGAATCGGTGGACGCGTCCACCATTGAGCGCGTTCCCCTCTGGGTTGACAAGCGAGACGATTCCGGCCCCTTCGACATTATTGGCGACGTTCACGGCTGCTACGAAGAGCTCGCTACACTCCTGACGAAACTCGGCTACGCCATCGCGGAAGTCTCCACTCCGGACGGCGTGACGCTCCGCACGGCGGCACATCCTGAAGGCCGCAAAGCCATCTTCCTGGGTGACCTGGTTGATCGCGGCCCCGCCTCGCCAGACGTGCTCAAGCTGGTCATGGGCATGGTTGCCAGGGGCGCCGCCCACTGCGTCGTCGGAAACCACGATGACAAGCTGATGCGCAAGCTCAAAGGCCGGGAAGTCCAGCTCAATCACGGGCTGGAGCAGACGCTCAACCAGCTTGATACAGAGCCGCCCATGTTCCGCGAATGGCTCAGCCGCTTCCTGGACCGCCTCCGTAGCCACTACGTCCTAGACCAGGGCAATCTCGTCGTGGCCCACGCCGGACTGACCGAGGATCTCCACGGCCGCGCCTCTCGGCGGGTCCGCGACTTCGCCATGTACGGAGACACGAACGGCGAGACGGATGACTACGGTATGCCCGTGCGGCTGGACTGGGCGCGTGACTACCGAGGCCAGGCAGCCGTGATCTACGGTCACACGCCGGTCGCCGAGCCACAGTGGGTCAATAACACGCTCAATGTGGACACGGGCTGCGTCTTCGGTGGGTCCCTCACCGCGCTCCGCTATCCGGAGCGCGAGCTAGTGTCCGTGCCTGCCACACGCAAATACTGGGAGCCCGGGCGGCCATTTCTCCCGGAGAAGCCAACCGCTGCTCTATCCGGCGACGACGAGAGTGAGACCACGCCAACGGAGCACCCAGGGAGCGAACCGTTGGCCGAGTCCGCGGAGGCTCCGCAGCTCACCGCGCAACAGGAGAGCGACGCCGTCCTGGACCTGTCCGATCTCCTCGGCAACCGATTCGTTGATACTCGCCTGGCGGGCGGCATCTCCATCCACGAGGCAAACTCGGCGGCCGCGCTCGAAGTCATCAGCCGGTTCGCGGTGGACCCGCGCTGGCTGATCTACCTCCCGCCCACCATGTCTCCACCAGACGCCAGCGCGCTGCCGGATGTGCTCGAGTACCCAACGGAGGCGTTTGAGTACTACCGCCGATCCGGTGTCCAGAAGGTCATCTGCGAGGAAAAGCACATGGGCTCACGCGCCATCCTGGTGGTGTGCAAGAGTCAGATGGCCGCCGTGGAGCGCTTTGGCATCGATGGAGACGGTGCCGGCGTGGCCTACACCCGAACCGGGCGACGCTTCTTCAATGATCGCGCCATCGAGAGTACGCTGCTCAGCCGCGTCCGCGCCGCACTCGATGCCGCCGATGTCTGGAAGCGCCTGGACACCACCTGGGTCTGCCTGGACGCTGAGTTGATGCCGTGGTCCGCCAAGGCCCAGACGCTCATCAGAGACCGCTACGCGGTGGTCAGCGCCGCCGCGCGGGCAAGCCTGGGCGCCGCCCAGGAGCTTCTGGACCGTTGCCTCGATACCCAGAATAAGGATGACGCGGCGGCTACTGCGCTCAGCGAACGCTTGAAAACGCGGGCCAGTCTCATCGACCGATTCACCGCCGGCTTTCGGCGGTTCCAGTGGGACGTGGCCGGGGTTGATGACCTCAAACTCGCGCCATTCCACGTGCTCGCGTCAGAGAGCGGTGTGCACCGTGACAGGCCGCACCGCTGGCACCTGGACCTCATCGCGGAGCTAGCGGCCGCGGACCGCGCTGCCAACAACAAGGCGGTCCTGATCAATACCGACTTCCGCGAGGTAGAGCTCACCAATGATCAGGACTGGGCCGAGGCCACCCTCTGGTGGGAAGACCTGACCGCGGGCGGTGGTGAGGGCATGGTTGTCAAACCCAGCGAGTTCGTGGTCTCAACTGGCAAAGGTGTCGTTCAGCCTGCCATCAAGTGTCGGGGTCGGGACTACATGCGCCTGGTCTACGGACCAGAATACACCCTTCCTGAGCACCTGGAACGGCTGCGCTCGCGCAGCGTCAGCCGCAAGCGCTCGCTCGCACAGCGCGAGTTTGCCCTCGGCATGGAGGCGTTGGACCGCTTTGTCCGCCGCCAGCCGTTACGCCGCGTGCATGAATGCGTGCTGGGGGTACTCGCCCTGGAGAGCGAGGCGGTTGACCCGCGCCTCTGAGCCAGAATCTGCTGTGGGAGCTCGCTGATCGACGGGTCCACCGCGCCAGATCCACGTATCGCTCAGATCATCGACTCACTCGGTTACGGTCCAGTGCTCGCCACGCGGGCAATCACCGGCGGCACTGATACCCAGGTCTGGCGAGTAGGTACCCAGGTCGCGTCCTACGCTCTCCGCCTGTTCAGACCCGGCCAGGCGCGTCGTGTAGCGGCGGAGGTAGAGGCAATGGCGCTCGCAAGAGCCCATGGCGTTCCCGTTCCCGCGGTCTTCGCGCATTCCACCGAATATCCCCGCCCGCTGATGCTGCTGGCGTGGGTTGAAGACGCAACGATGCTGGATGCCATGCTGCGGGCGCCCAAGCGGACCACGACGTTCGGGCGCAGTCTCGGCGCGACCCAGGCCAGAATCCACCAGATCTCCATGCCAGACGCCCCCTCACCCTGGCCGGAGACCCTCCGCCGTTGGCTCGGCCCGGATGAGGAAACGCTCATTCGCCGCCTCATCGAGCTATCAAATCCGCCCCACCATCTCCTGCACCTGGACTACCACCCGCTCAACGTACTGGTGAACCAACAAGCCAATGTGACGGCGGTCCTGGACTGGACCAACCACGCGCCGGGCGACCCTCGTTTCGACGCCGCTAGAACCGCGCTCATGCTCGACCTGGCGCCGCTGCCAGCCGATCTGAAGACCACGCCGTTCGCGGCCCAGCGGGAGGCGCTCACCGCCGCCTGGCGTGACGGCTACGCCAGCGTCAACGGCCCGCTAGACCTGCCAGCGGAGTTCTACGCCGCCGCCGCGGTGATGATGTTGCGGGACCTAACTGCAAAAACCGGTCCAGCCGCGATTCCCGCCGAGGACCTGGCGCCAATCGCCCGCGCCGCGGCCTACTGGAAAAACCAGGCCGGTATTCAATAGCCTCAGCCTCCCCGTCCGTCACCAGAATTGACGGCGCCCGCCAACCCCACCCATACTCCGCCACGTCCCCCACTGTCGAACGCGAATCCCCGGAGGCGATTGTCATGCCCAGGCCGCGGCGCTTCGGTATCTGCACCGACCAGAACATGAGCTGGGAGACCACCGTTGAGCGCTGGCAGTACTTCGAGCAGCTCGGCTTCGACAGTATCTGGGATTGCGATCACTACACCCAGCCCAGCCGGCCCCAGGGCCCATACTTCGAGGGCTGGTCGCTACTCGCCGGCCTCGCCGCCAGAACCACCCGTATCAGAATAGGCTGCCTGGTCACCTGCAACACCTTCCGTCATCCGGCGCTCGTGGCCAAGATGGCCGTGACGGTGGATCACATCTCCAACGGCCGACTCGAGCTTGGCCTTGGCGCTGGCTGGTACGTGCCGGAGCACACCGCTTACGGCATCCCGTTCCCGGAGCCGCCCCAGCTAGTCGGTATGTTCTCCGAAGCCGTCGAGGTGATCGACACACTGCTCCGCAACGAGATCGTCACGTACAGTGGGTCACACTATCAGCTCCAGGACGCCGTGTTCCGGCCCGGGCCGCTGCAGAAGCCGCGTCCGCCGTTCACCATCGGTGGCCACCGGCCAAGAATGCTCCGCATCGTCGCCCAGTACGCGGATGCCTGGAATTCGTTTGGCACTGTTCAGGAGATCCGTGAGCGCAACGCCATCCTGGACGAGCAGTGCGCCGCCGTCGGGCGCGATCCGGCGGAGATCTACCGCGGGCTATACGGCTGGGCATCCATGATGCAGAGTGACCCCTTTAACTCACCCGCTGCCTTCGAAGATATGGTGGAAGCCTACAGTGAGGCCGGTATCAATGAGTTCATCATCGACCAGCCCCGTCCCGACCAGTTCCCCGTGGTGGAACGGATCGCCGCGGACGTCATGCCGAGATTGCGCAACCCATAACATCATTGGCGTAACCACGAGACCACTCAAGAGAACGATTCCGTGACGGACGCGCGTCTACTCATGCAGGGTGCGGTGGACACGCATGTCCACACCGCGCCAGATCTGGTTCCTCGCCTCCTCGAGGACGGCTTCGCCGTCCGCCAGGCCCGCGAGCTCGGAATGGCCGCCATCGTCCTGAAGAACCACTACGTCGCCACGCCATTCCGCGCGCGCCTGGCCGAGGCTCAGGTACAAGGCATCCGCGTCATCGGCTCCATCGTCCTCAACCAGGTGATGGGCGGCATCAACCCCTGGGCAGTGGAGGGCGCCGCCCAGGCCGGCGCAAAAGTCGTGTGGATGCCCACCGCCCAGTCCCACAACCAGATCAACTACCAGAGTCGACCAGGCCACGCGTCCCACCCCGTCTCGCTCGCGCTGGGAGACCGTGACCCCTCCGTCCACGTCTTTCGGGATGACGGCAGTCCAACGCCAGACACCCTGGCTGTCCTGGAGATCATCCGTGATCGCCAGCTTGTACTGGCCACCGGCCACCTCTCCCCACCAGAGGTGGATCGGCTCACGTCCGCGGCGGTTGGCATGGGCATCCGACGAATCATCTCCACCCACCCGGACTCGCCCGTAATCAACCTGCCCCTGGAGCTGCAGAAACGTCTGGCCAAACGGGGCGTCTACTTTGAGCGTACATTCAACTACGCGCACGGCCCCAATGCGCCGTACACCTTTGCCCAATACGCGGCCAGGATCCGTGAGGTGGGCATTGCCAGCACCATCATGGCCACGGATTTCGGGCAGCCAAACAACCCTCCCCCGGCTTCCGGGCTTCAGATGTACATCCAGGCCTGCCTGGACTCCGGGTTCAGCCAGACAGAGATCCGCGCAATGTCGTCAGCGCACGCACGCGCCCTCCTTGACATTTGAGTTCGCAAGGCTGTATCTCACGTCATGCACTTTGGGCAGCCGTGCCCACTTCGATACGGGAGGCCTCAATGGTCCGCTCATCGTTCCGCCGCCGGGTCGCGGTTGTCGCAGTTGCTGGGTTTGCAGCGCTCAGCATGCTCATCGGTGGTGCCAGCGTCACCTCCACCGCGTACGCCGACTGGAGCGGCGACCAGTGGCAGCATGACTACGGCCATCAGGGCGCCGAGGTTCCTGGCCAGCCCCCGTGCTTCCTGCCTGCGCCTGACCAGACCCGCAAGCGCGAGTACAACCTGCAGCGACCCGCCTGCTTCCTGCTGCAGTAGGCTAACCGTCTAAGACGGCAAGAGGGCGGGAGCGCCGCGTGGTGCTCCCGCCCTCTTGGTTTTCCAGCGCCCGTGTCAGACGGGTGGGCGGGCAAATCGCTCGATAGCCTCCACATCAAGCTCCAGGCCAAGGCCCGGCCCGGTCGGAATCGGCAGCATCCCATCCGCGTCCAGCGTGAACGGCTGCGCCACGATATCCTCGATGTACGGCGATGGGGTCAGATACTCCACCCAGTTCGCCACCGGCAGCGCGGCTGCCAGATGGAGATCTGCCGCTAGTCCAATCGCCGTGTTCCAGCCATGCGATACCAGCAACACATTGTGATCGTACGCGTACCAGCCAATCTTCCGTGACTCAGACAGCCCGCCCGCCTTCGTGCAATCAGGCTGGATGATGTCCACCGCGCCGCGCTCGATCCACGGGATGAAGCTCTGCCGCCGCGTCAACACTTCACCCGTGCTGATCTGAATCGGCGCGTGTTCCCGAAGCTTGATGTAGCCCTCGATGTCGTCTGGCGGCAGCGCCTCTTCAAACCACACCACGTCGTAGTCAGCCAGCATGCGGGCCGTCTCGATGGCCCACTTGTAGCCGTGCGGCCAGAACTGCTCGCTCCCGCCCGCGTCAACCATGAGTTCTACGTCTGCGCCAACCGTCTCCCGCGCGGTCCTCACGAGTAGCTCGTCCGTCTTCCGGTCCACCCGGCCAAACGGACGCCAGCCCAGCTTGATGGCCCGGAACCCGCGCGCTACCACGTCCTCCAGAGTAGCCCGCAGCGCATCCGGTTCATCGAACAGGATGGACCCGTACGGCTTTACGCGATCTCGGTAGCATCCCCCCAGCAGGCGACTGACCGGCTGCCCAGTTACCCTCCCCAGCACGTCCCACAGCGCGATGTCAATCCCGCTGATGGCGTGCTCCACAGCTCCGCCGCGTCCCTGCCAGAACGCCATCTGGCGAAGCTTCTCAGACACCCGCTCTGGTTCAATGGCTGAATCGCCCACGCACCACGGTCGCAAGAGCTGGAGCGCCCCCTCCACCAGCGCTGCGCTCGTGTAGCAGCTCCCCCAACCCGTCACGCCGGCATTCGTCTGTAGCTCGATCAGCGTGTGAAGGTTCTCTTCAGGCGCGATTTCGTGATCCCAACCGCCCTGCGGCGTGCGGCCACGCAACGGGATCGCTCTGATGCTCTGGATGGTGACGGTCTCAGCCATCGCCACAGATCGCCTCAAAAAGCCCCTGCAGCTCGTCATCAGAGAAGTAGTGGATCACGATGCGCCCGCCCCGTCGTCCGTGAACCACCTGGACCTTCGTACCAAGCGTCTCGCGCAACCGCTGCTCCAGAGCAACGATATCCGCGTCTTGTTGCCTCCGCGCGGGCGCGGCCGGCGGCGCATCCTCGTCTGATGCGCTGCTCGCCGCCCTCGCCTCGTTCATCCGCCGCGCCAGGTCCTCCGTCTGCCGAACGGAGAGTCCGCGCTCCGCGACTTCGCGGGCAAGCGCTGGACGCGCCAGTGGGTCCTCCGCCAGCAAGATGGCCCGCGCGTGTCCCTCCGTCAGCACCCCCTCGGCCAACGCGTTCCGCACGGAGTCCGGCAGACTCAGCAGTCGCAGTGAGTTCGCCACTGCCACGCGGCTCTTGCCCACGCGCTTCGCAATCGCCTCTTGCGTGAGTCCGTGCTCATCCGCCAGCGTTCGGTACGCCAGCGCCGTCTCCAGCGGATTCAGGTCTGCCCGCTGGATGTTCTCCACCAGCGCCAGCTCCAGTTGCTCGCGCTGACTGGCCTCTTTGACTATCACCGGGATGCGGCTCAGCCCCGCCGCCCGCGCCGCCCGCCAGCGGCGCTCCCCCGCGATCAGCGTGTAGCGTCCATCCGCGCCCCGCGTCACCACCAGCGGCTGCAGCACGCCGTACGTCTTCACGGATTCCGTGAGCTCCGCCAGCGCCTCTGGATCGATCGCGTACCGTGGCTGTCGAGGATTCGGCTCGATCGCGTCAACCGGGACGTTCAGCGAACGGGACTCATCACTAGCGGGGGGTGCGATCAGCGCGCCCAGCCCCCGGCCCAGGCCGCCACGGGGACGCCTCGCGCGAGCCCCCGCCGCGTCGTCCGGCGGTCGTCCCTCCGCCTCAGCCACCCACAGCCTCCGCGCGCCGCCCAGAAAGCCTGCTCAGCCGCACCATCAGCTCCATCGCGCACAGCCCATACGCCTGCGCCCCGCGTGACGTCCGATCGTACACCTGGATCGGCTGGCCGTAGCTCGGGGCCTCGCTGAGCCGCACCGAGCGCGGTATCGCCGCCCGAAACGTGATTTCTGGGAAGTGCTTTCGCACTTCGTCGGCCACCTGCTCGCTCAAGTTGGTCCGGGGGTCAAACATGGTCAGGATGATCCCCAGCACCGTAAGGTCCAGATGGTAGCTCTCGCGCGTCATCTGGATCGTCTCCAGAAGCTGGCTCAGCCCCTCCAGCGCCAGGTACTCGCATTGCACCGGCACGATCACCGCCTCGGATGCCGCCAGCGCATTCAGCGTCAGCAGGCCCAGGGACGGCGGTGTGTCAATCAGCACCACCTCGTAGGCCGGCTCAGCGTCCTCCGCCCGTAACGGCGCCAATGCGCGGTCCAGCAGCCGTTCACGATCGGTCATCCCCACGATCTCGATCTGCGCCCCCGCCAGCGCACTGGTGGCCGGGATCAGGTCAAGATTCGCCACACCCGTGGGCACGATGCAGGAGTTAACGTCTGCCTGCCCCACCAGCAAGTCGTAGGACGAGCGCTCCACCGACCGCGGATCCACCCCCACCGAGCTCGTGGCGTTCGCCTGCGGGTCAAGGTCCAGTAGCAAGACGCGGGCCCTACTCGCCAGCTCAGCACCCAGGCTCACCAGCGTGGTCGTCTTCCCCACCCCACCCTTCTGATTGGCAATTGTCACCACGCGCAAGGCCAACGAGACTCCTGTCTATCCGTATCTATCCTTGAGAGAGCGAATCGGGCGCGTTGCCGGGATTGCCCGCTCTCGGCCGTTAGCCGGTTCTGCGCTTCCCGCGCTTGAGCCGCTGTTCAGTCTGGGCAAGCGTTGGGATGCCAAGCCAGCCCCTCCGCTCGATGCTGAACGATGCCACACAGTTGGCAAAGTCGGCGCTAGCCCGCGGATCGCCCGTTGCCAGATAGCGCGTGAGAAAAGCCGCCGCGAACACGTCACCGGCCCCGGTCGGATCAGTCTCGCGCGACGGCTTGAAAGCAGCCGAGCGGTACGGCTCCTTTCCTCGCTCGTACACAACCGCCCCGTGCCTGTGTTCCGTCACCACCAGCAGCTTGCACAGCGCCGCGTACCGCTCGATGTACGAGCGATTCGGCACGTCTTCCTCGCTGAGAATCACCGCGTCTGCGCGCCTGAGCACCAGCTCCGCGCCTTCCCACTCAATCGCGTGCACGTGCCCAGCCTCGTCCCAGCCGCGCATCCACCCCTGCGGCGTCACGCCCATCAGCGCGTTGGGAAACGCTGCCACCATATCCAGCGACACATCCTGCGCCAGCGGCGCCAGGTGCACCAGCGAGGCGTCGCGCCACTCCGGCGGCACGTGCTCGGCCCGCAGCACGTTCGCCACCGCCCGCAGCTCCTGAACCCTGCCATTGGGCGTATAGGTGTTCACAAAGCAGGTCGTCGCCTCCGCTGGCAGCCGCGCCACGCGAAGATCTGTGGCGGCCTCGCGTAGATTCTCCGGCCCCACCAGCACGTCCATAATGCCCGGCTCAAAATCCGCGCTCGTCAACACACCAACCCGAAGGCCAAGGTTGCGCGCCGTCAGCGCGGAATACGTGACGGATCCCCCCAGCACGGTCTTCTTGCCAACCAGGTCGATGCACACCGTACCCACCAGGAGGTAGTCAACGTGCAGCGCCTCCGAGCTCAGCCCCTCGGCCTGACCCTCCTCCGCCCCGCGATCTGAGCTCATCTGGCTACGTGCTATCTATTAGTCGTTTAGTCGTTCGAGCCGTAGCCGCCGAATCGCCGCGCCTGACGGGGAGACACCACCACGCGACGGCTGTCTCCCTCCCCAACGCTGTGAGTAGACACGCCCGGGTGGTCCTGGAGCGTCAGGTGCACGATCCGTCGCTCGTTGGGCGCCATGGGGTCCATGAAGATGGGCTGACGGTAGCGTTGCGCCCGGTCAGCCGCTCGATTTGCCATATCCCGCAGCAGCCGAGCGCGCCGTTCACGGTACCCCTCAACGTCCAGGATCACCCGCACCCGCCGCTCAGCCTTTCGGCTCGCGATGAGCTGTACCAGGAACTGCAGCGAGCTGAGCGTCTCGCCGTGGCGCCCAATCAGAATGCCGCCAAACTCGCCGTGGACACTCAGCTCAACGGTGGGCAGGCCATCGTTCACGAAGGCGTCGTCCACATCGATGTCGCCCGGCAGGTCCATCCGGTCTAGGATGTCGGCCAGCACGTCCTCCGCGATCTCCGCCATCTGATCCGCAAGCGCATCATCTTCGGGAGTGGACTCGCGAGCGCGGGGCGCCTCCTCATCGAATGATTCCTCATCCGCGTCGTCCTCGCGCGGACCCTCATCTTCCTCGTAGTCGTCCGCCGCCACCTCGTCGCGCGGGACTACCCGCACGCGCGCTAGCTGACCATCCCGGCCATCCGCCAACACCGTGACGTCTACCTCGTCGTGTTCCAGCCGGAGCTCATCGAGGGCGTTCTCTACCGCCTCGTCGACCGTTCGGCCGGTTCCCTCAACGCTTTCCACCACGTTTGCCTTTCTTCCTCCGGCTCCCACCAGGCGGGGGATTCGGCGCGGGATTGATTGCATCTTCAGAAGGCGTCCGTTTGTCAGGCGAAGCCACTTTGGAATCGCTGCTGCCGCTGGACGCGCCAAGGATCCCAGCCAGGCTCAATCCGCTGAAGCTATCCATCAGCGACGACGGCTTGAGCGGCTCCCAGCCCATGCTGAAACCCATCCGCACAATCTCAAACACATTGCTCACAACCCAGTAGAGCACCAGCCCAGCCGGGAAGTTGAAGCTGAAAACAAAGAGCATCAGCGGCATGAAGTAGGTGGTCATCTGCTGCATCATCCGCTGCTGCGGATCGTCGCTTGATCCGCTCGTCGGCGTCATCCGCCCATAGGCGAACTGCGTAATCAGCATCACCACCGGCAGCACGCCGGGGATCGGCACGTTCCCAAAGATGTGGAAGGGAATGTCGGGCCGGCCCAGGTTGGCGATCCACAGCCACGATTCATAGAAGTGTGGATCGGAGCGAGTCGGGTCGCAGTTGCTCGTCGTGGCCGTCGCCGGATCGCACGAAAGCTGAACCAGCGCCTGATACAGCCCGATGAGGACGAACATCATCGGAAGCATCGGGAGGCAGCCGGCAGCCGGATTGAACCCGCGCTCCTTGTACAGCCGCATTTGCTCCTGCGCAAACCGCTCGCGGTCCTTGCCGTACTTCTTGCGCAGCTCCGCCAGCTCCGGCTGCATCGTCTGCATGGCCTTCATGCTGCGCGTCTGGATGACGCTGAGCGGCAGCAGCACAATCTTGAGCGCCACCGTAAACAGGATGATGGCCAGGCCGCCGCTGCCCGTGAACTTGGCCAGCTCGATCATGCCCCACTCGATGGACTCGAGCAGCGGCACCCAGATCGGCAGGAAGATATCGAAGGGGTTCACCGGTTCACTTCGCTCCGCTGACCAGTCATAGCACAGGCCTCACCGGACAGGATCGTACCCACCGGCCGCCAGTGGCTGACACCGCAGCAGGCGACCAACGATCATCCGCACACCCCGCACGGCGCCATAGCGTTGCACGGCCTCGTACCCGTAGCGCGAACATGAGGGCGTAAACCTGCAGGACGGCGGCAGCAACGGCGCAAGCGTCCACTGGTACAGCCTGATCGCGCCAAGAACCAGGTCACGCGCCATCGCCTGGCCGTGACGCTCGAACGTCTTGCCCCTTATTCGCATTGTTGCCGGTCAACACGCGACCGCGGCCAAGCAAATCCAGCACCGCGCCACGCAACTCAGACCAGCCACTCTCCGCGCACGACGGTCGTGCAATAAACACCAGATCGCGCCCTGCCTTGATCGAGTCGTAGTCTTGACGAACGCACTCACGCACCTGTCGGCGCACCCGGTTGCGCACGACAGCCTTGCCCACTCTCTTCCCAACCGTCACCCCAATGCGGGTGGGTTGGCCCCCGTTGTCAGCCACGTAGAGCACCAGCAGTGCGTTGGCCCAGGAGCGCCTCGCGGAGCGCACACGCTCGAAATCGGCGGGACGCCGTAGGCGTGACGCGCGCCTCACGCGTAGCGCGCCCATCCATGAGCTAGACGACCGTCAGTCGCTTTCGTCCCCGCAGCCGCCGCCGTCGCAACACATTCCGCCCGCCCGGGCTACTCATTCGCTTCATGAAGCCGTGCTCGCGTTTTCGCGGCACGCGCTTCGGTTGATAGGTCCTCTTCGCCACAGCGGGCTCCAGTCACGTATCGAATGCCAGCGCTTACAGCATCTCCTGGTCGGCAGATTGTACTGACGCCCAATTCTGACCGTCAACCGAACCGTTTCACGTGAAACGGCCCAAATGACGCGGCAATGCGTCGCGCATCTTGTCGCGGTAAGCTTATGAAAACCTGTGATCGTGCGCGGTACTCGCCCCGATCAAACTTCAATCGACTCCAGATCGGCCGCCATCGTCACCGGCCCCCCGAAAGCTCGCCGGGCTTCCTCCAGCATCGCCTCGGTCATCCCCAGATCCGGCAGGTGCGTCAAGATGAGCTGCCCGGCCCCAGCCGCCCGGGCCGCCCGCCCGGCGTCTCCAGCCGTGGAGTGCCCCACCCGGTGCATGTAGTCGCGCCGTTCATCCAGCCCGCCCGCCTCGTGGAAGAGCGCATCCACGCCCCGGCACAGATCAACCAGCCGCTCGCTCGGGCGCGTGTCTCCGCTGTACGCAATGCGCCGTCCCGCCATCTCCAGCACACACCCCATCGCACCCCCACCCACCGGCTCGTGGTCCACCAAGAACGCCGTCAGCCGACCGCCAATCGCAAGGTCGATGGTCGCCCCGTCCCTCAGCGGGATCATCCGCACCTGCCCATTGTGGAGCTTGAACGCCGTCGTAGCCGTCGCGTCAAACAGGCGGTCGATGCAGTCCAGGATCCTCGGCTCCGCGTACACGCGCGTCTCATACTCAGGAGGGCCGCCATTCGCCCGGATCGTCTGCACCGCCGTCCACAGGAGAAACGGATCCAGCCCACCCACGTGATCCGCGTGCTGGTGGCTCACGAAGATGTCCTTCACGTGGTGCGGATCAAGATTCGCGGCCAGCATCTGGCGAATGATGTCCAGGCCGTTTCCCGTATCGAACAGGATCGGCCCGCCCGTTCCGTCAAGCGGCTCAACCAGCAAGCACGCCTGATGTCTACACTCGTTCAGCGCGCCGCCTGAGCCCAGGAAGCGCACCCGCAGACCACCGCTCATGTCAACCCCCGCCGCCTGGTTGATCGCAATTGAGCGACCCTGTTACCGGTGCGCTCTTCCGTTGCGCGATTATTCCGAACCGCTCCCGTCCGTTCAAGTCCCAGTTCCATCACGAGCACCCACCCGAGTCACTCCACCAGCCCGACTCACTGGACTATCGCGGTCGCTTCCTCCAACACGTCGAAGTACTCCGGAAACGTCTTCCCCACGCAGTCCGGATCAGCAATCGCGATCCCAGGCGCCGCCAGTCCCGTGATGGCAAAGCTCATCGCCATCCGGTGGTCCTCGTACGTCTCAACCACGCTCGGCAACGGCGATCCGGGGTAGATCGTGAGCGAATCCCAGTCATCTTCCACGCGGATCCCCATCCGCCGTAGCTCTGTGGCCGCCGCCACCGGCCGGTCGCACTCCTCGAAGTGCGTCTGCGCCACGCCTCGGATGGTCACAGGCCCATCCGCGAACGGCGCGATCGCCGCCAGCGTCGTCGCAACATCGCCCATATTCGAGAAGTCCGCCTCCACCGCCTTCAGTCGACTCGGTCCCTGGACCTCAATGGAGTCCACCCCGCGTGTCACCAGGCAGCCCATCCGCTCCAGCACGTCCAGCAGACCCAGATCCCCCTGAGCCGAGCCCGCGCCCAGATACGGCACCCTCACGCGTCCCCCCGTCACCGCCGCCGCGGCGAAGAAATACGAGGCCGCCGACGCGTCCGGCTCAACAAAATACGCTCGTCCCACGTAGCGCTGGCCGCGACGAACGACAAACCGACCTTTCGCTGGCTGCTCAACCGCCACGCCAAAGTCGGCCATCGTCCCAATGGTCATCTGCACGTACGGCGCCGAGACCAGCTCCCCCTCCACCTGGATCTCCACGTCTGCCGCGGCGTAGGGCGCCGCCAGGAGCAACGCGCTGAAATACTGGCTCGAGATATCCCCCCGGATCCTCGCCACGCCACCAGGCAGGCCCCGCGCGTCCACCACCACAGGCGGGCACCCGTTATCCAGCTCCGCCCGCGCGTCCACGCCAAGCTGCCGCAACCCATCGATGAGCGGTTGGATCGGCCGCTGCCGCATCCGCGGCGACCCATCCACCACGTACCGGCCGTGCCCAAGCGCAACCGCCGCCGTCAGGAACCGCGCGGCCGTGCCCGCGTTCTCCACGTTCAGCGTAGCCTCGGTAGACGGAAAACTCCCACCCCCGCCAACAACGGAGAAGCTGTGCGCCGCCTCGTCCACCTCCACCCCGATCCCCAGCGCCGTCAACGCCCGCTGCATCGCCCGCGTATCCACGGAGAACAGCGCCCGCTGAACCTCAGACGTGCCATCCGCCAGCGCCCCCACCAGGAGCGCTCGGTTCGTGTAGCTCTTCGAACCCGGCAGGTCCACCACGGCGTTCAGCGGTCGTGTCAGCGGAGCAATGGCTCGCGCCTCAGTCATCGCACAGCCTCACCAGGTTCCAGGCGGCATACTCCCAACCATACCACTAGACCCGCGCACCAAAGACCCGCGCACCAACGCGGATCGACGTTTCACGTGAAACGTTGTCCACGTCCGCCCGTGCACAGCCCGTCCTCCACACTGGACCAGACTTGGAAAACGATCTCGCCGAAATCAGGCGCCTGCCAACCCGCGCCGCTGTCGCGCGCCTCGTTGCAGAGCTCCATCCGGGTGCGCGCCTTGTCGGCGTGCGCCGACTTCGTGGCGGGATTTCTTCCAGCATGCACCTCATCATCTACGCGCAGCCACAGGACAGCTCTTTCCGTAACCAACGCGCGGTACTACGTCGCTACACCCGCGCCCGCCTCTCTGTGGATCCATCTGGCCCAGCCCGCGAAATAGGCATCCTGCAAGCGCTGGATCGGGCACGGGCACTCACACCACCAGTCCTGTGGTCCAATCTCGATGGCTCCCTCTTCGGAGAGCCCGCGTTTGTTATCGCCCACATCCCTGGCAGACCCGTGCTTAGCCCCGTTCGTCGCGATCGCTGGCTCCAGCAGCTCGCGTCCGGTCTCGCCTCCATCCATAGCACGCCAGTCGACTTGTCCGGAATCCCGGCACCCATCGATCAATACCAGTTCGTCAGCAACAACCTGGCAAACGCGTCACGGAATCTGACTACATTCCGCCCGCCCTGGACTCGGCCGCTTCTGCCCGCTCTTCGCCAAACCTGGAACGCCCACGTGATGCCGCCGGCCTCGCTCGTGCACGGTGACTATTGGGCCGGTAACACGCTTTGGAGCCGAGGAAGCCTCAAAGCCATCGTTGACTGGGAGCAATGGAAATTAGGCGACCCAGACTGGGACGTAGCCTGCTGCCGCTTTGATCTCTCCCTCACCCAGGGCCTTGACGCTGCAGATCAATTCGTCGACCACTACCAGCAGGAAGCCGGTAGAACCGTCACCGGACTCCGGTTCTGGGATCTCTACGCCGTCTACTGCGCCTTACCAGACCCAGCCGCCTGGCTCCCTGGCTTCATCGATCTTGGTCGCGTCGACCTCACCCCGGAGATCCTCCGCCAACGCACGCGGGCATTCGCGGCACGCGCGCTCGCCCGCGCTGAAAGCGACTTCGGTGGTCCCCCCCTGTGAGCCTGGCCAATTCCCTGTGCTAGGATCCCAGCCGAGCTTGACAGGAGCAGGGACGACGCGTGGAGCGAGCGGACTACGCCATCCTCGGTGCTGGCATCGCCGGCGTCAGCGCCGCCGAGATGGTCCGCAAGTTCGATCCGCGCGGCTCCATCCTCCTCCTATCCGGCGAGCGTGAGCTCCCGTACGACCGTCCCCCGCTCTCCAAGGAGCTGCTCCGGGGCGAGCGCTCGGCAGATGACGTCCGCCTGCACCCGGCCAATCGCTACACCGAGCTCCAGATCTCCCTGGAGCTCGCCCGCCCCGCCCTCAGCATCAACCCAGAGCACGCAACCGTCACCTGCGCGGATGGCGAGCAAGTGCGCTACCGCCGCTTGCTCATTGCCACCGGCGCGCGGCCTCGTCGCCTCGGCGTCCCCGGCGAGTCGCTAGACGGCGTCTTCCCGCTGCGCACGCTCTCAGAGGCCCAGCGGATCCGCGAAGCCACGCTCGACCCTCAGCACGTCGCCATCATCGGCGACGGTTTCATCGGCCTGGAGGCAGCCGCCTCGCTTGCCCTGGATGGGCACAGCGTCCAGGTGCTCAACCTGGATCGCACCATCTGGCCCGGCCTGCTTCGCCCAGAGACCGCTCAACGCATCCAGCGGAACCTTGAAGACCTCGGCGTCCAGTTCCACCACGGCCAGCGCGTTATCGGCTTCGAGGGCACCCATCGGGTCGAGTCGGTCCACACCAGCAGTCACACCTTCATGGCCACCGTCGCGATCGTCGGCGCCGGGATCGAGAGAAATACAGAGATCGCCGCCGCCGCGGGTCTGCGCGTGGAAGACGGCATCCTGGTCGACCAGTTCCTCCAGACCAGCGCGCCCGGCATCTTCGCCGCCGGCGACGCAGCCCGTCTCAGGTCTGACCGTGAGAGCCCCCACCTCGAGCACTGGGACAACGCCGTCGTGCAGGGCCGCATCGCCGGCGCCAACATGGCGGGCCAGCGCGTACCTTTCCGCCACGTCCCCTTCTTCTGGTCCGATCTACCAGGGCTCACCCTCAACATGATCGGGCATCTGCCCACCACCGCGGACGTCATCACTCGCGGCAACCCCGAGTCGCTGGAGTTCTCCCAGCTCTACCTCGCCAACCAGCAGCTCCAGGGCGCGCTGTTGATAAACCGCTCCAAAGACCGCCGAGCCATCACCACCCTGATCGAGCAGCGCGTCGACCTCACCGATCGGCTTGGAGACCTGGCGGATCCAACCCGGCCCCTCGCCAGCCTCATACCACGCCCCTAGTCGGCTCAGGTCCGGCGGCCCCGGTCCGTGGCCACCACCAGCAGCCCCATCAGAAGCAGCCCTGCTCCCAGGCCTGACCACACCGTCAGCCGCTCGCCCACCACCAGGATGCCCAGGATCGTCGCCGTGAGTGGCTCCGCCAGCGTGAGCGTGGTCGCCGTGGGGGCCGCGGTGTGCTGCAATCCCCGTGCAAACAGCCAGTACGCCCCGCCGTTCGTCACCAGCCCGATGTGCGCCAACACTCCAAGACCCACCGGCGTCACAATCCAGCCCAGATCGGCCCCAATCAATACCGGTGAGAGCAGCAGCCCGGCCAGGCAGAACACAATCGCCATCACCGTCACCGGCGCACCCACCGCCACCAGCCGCTTGCTCGCGGCCACAAACAGCGCGTAGCCACTTCCAGAGGCCACGCCCATACCCACACCCATCAGCTGGAGCGAGTCGCTGAGATCGCCAACACCGCCGGCTTGTGCCGCTGAGAGCATCGGCGCCAGCACCAGCAGCGCGCACCCGGCAATCGCCAGCGCCGTCGCCACTTCCCATCGTCGCCCCGGCCCTCGCCGTCCCACCACCCACGCCAGCAGTCCCGCCACCATCGGCGCGCTTCCAATCGTCACCAGCGTTCCAATCGCAACCCCTGTCCTGCGCACGCTCTCAAAGAAGCACACCTGGAACACCGCCATTGCCAGGGCGGCCAGCAACAGCGGCACCACGGGAAGCCCCTTGACAGACAGCGCCTGCCGTGTCAGAACAGCCACCACCAGCAATCCTGAGCCACCCACGATCAGCCGGAGCGCGCCGATGGCTGCCGGCGTGGCAGATGTCGGCGCCAGCGTCTGCGCCGTGCCCGTCGTGCCCCAGAGCAGCGCCGCACACAGGATCAGCGGCCATCCACTAGCGATCATCAGCCACACTTCACCCAGGATTCCTATCTCACCACAGCACCGAGAGCATGAGATACCAGATAGAACCCCTGCTGCCTCACCAGACCGCTCGGCTCCAGCAGGCCGCCCAGCTCCTCGTCTCAGGATTCGCGGACTACTGGCCTGAATCGTGGCGAGATATCGAGTCGGCGCTCGCCGAGGTAGCTGAGGCCACCGTGCCTGAGCGCCTCGCATTCGCTGCCGTGGCGCCAGATGGTCAGGTCCTCGGCTGGATCGGCGCAATCCCTGAATATCGCGGCCGGGTCTTTGAGCTCCACCCGCTCGTCGTGCACCACGATCATCGCAGGCTCGGGATCGGCCGGGCGCTCGTGGAGAAAATCGTGCTCCAGGCCAGCGCGCTCGGCGGCCTGACCCTCTGGGTGGGCACGGATGATGAGGCGTATCAGACCTCCCTGGGCGGGCTAGATCTCTATCCAGATCCGCTCATCCACGCCGCGCGCATCACCAACCGTGGTGGACACCCCATTGACTTCTACCGTCGCCTCGGCTTCGCTGTAGCCGGTGTCCTTCCCGATGCAAACGGTTTTGGGAAGCCAGACATCTTCATGGCCCGCCGCATCGGCCAGTCCTCGGCTCAGCCACCATCCACACCAGACCCGCCTGACCCGCAATAATCAGCCCCGCATGCTCATCCTCTGGGACATAGACGGCACCCTCATCCGCGCCGGCAGCATCTCCACCCGTGCGTTCGATAGCGCATTGGCCCACACCTACGGCCTCCAGCCGCCCGTGGCCAGCGTGCCGCTGGGCGGCAAGACGGATCCGCTCATCGTGATGGAGAAGCTCGCGGAGCACGGGATAGACCAGTCCACCGCGCTCGCCGGGCTCCAGTCCTTCATGGAGCGCTACACCGCGGAGCTATCCACCTTCACGGAGCAGCTCAGCCAGCACGTCCAGGTATTGCCTGGTGTCGTCTCGGTCCTGGAGTCGTTCGCCAGCCCCGCCATCCACCAGACCCTCCTCACCGGCAACTTCCAGAGCACCGCCAGGATCAAGCTCGCCAGCGTCAACCTCGATCGCCACTTTGATTTCTCAAAAGGCGCCTTCGGGAGCGATCACCATGACCGCAACCGCTTCGTGCCCATCGCCCGCCGTCGCGCCAGCGAAGCACTCGGCTACGAATACCCCATAGAGCAGATCGTGGTGGTGGGCGATACCCCGCGTGACATCGCCTGCGCACGCGCCGCTGGAGTCCGCGTGGTAGCCGTCGCCACCGGCCGATTCTCAGCCCATGAGTTGCGCAGCCACGCTCCAGATGCGCTCCTCCCCAGCCTGGAGGATGTAGAGCGCGCCGTGGCCACCATCGGCAACGGTTAGCCGCCGCCAGCGCGGTAGTCAGCCAGCACCGCGTCAATCACCCGCCGTGATCTGGCCGCGATCATCTCATGTCGATCCCGGTAGTACGGCAGCGCCACCAGCGCGGTAGACAGCGCCCACCCCCGCCCCCGATCCCACGTCGCCTCCCCAAACCCCGCCCCTTCGCGAAATACCGCTCGGCTCTGCCCAGAGAACACCTCCCAGCCAATGATCGCGTCGCAGGCCGGATCGCCCACCCCCAGGCAGCCAAAGTCAATCACGCCCGTCAGCCCCTCATCGCCCATCAGCAGATTGCTCGCGGACAGGTCACCGTGAATCCACACGTCCGGCCCATCCCAGGTCGGCACCGCCAGCGCCGCCTCCCACACTTCCATCAGGCCGTCTCGATCATATTCGTCCCTAACTAATGCAATTGATTGTCGCGTAAGAGCATCACGCTCACGCAGCGGCACCCCCCTCCCCGAGTTATGGGCACCAGCCCGCGGCCCCGCGGCCGCCTCGATCCCATGCAGCGCCCGCACGAACCGCGACAGCGCCCCGGCCACTTCAATCAGGCCCACCGGTTGCTCACCGTGCTGTTCCCCGTGTTGTCCCAGGCTCAGCATCTCACCCGGCAGCCAGCCATACACACCCCAGCACCACGGGTACCCCTCAGCCGGCCGCCCCAGTGCGACCGGTTCCGGGATCGCCAACGGCAGGCGCGGCGCCAGCCACGGCAGCCATCGATGCTCCTTCTCCACCTGTCCGCTAGCCCAGTGGATCCGTGGCAGCCGCGCCACCAGATCCGTCCCCAGGCGGAACAGCGCGTTGTCCGTCCCATCCGAGCGCACCCGCTCTATCGGCAAGTCCGCCCAGTCCGGAAACTGCCCGCGCAGCAGCCGAGTCACCAGCCCCGCGTCAATGGGCACCTCATCATCATGCAAGCCCAGCCCCTCCTTTCGCCCTCACTGCACCCTCCCACCACCAGCCTCGACGAAACGACGCGACGGTAGAAACCCCAGTCATTCCGAGGAACGAGGAATCTACTCGCCACCCGAGTGGCCCTCCGCAACCGCCCCTCCCCCCACCGGCGCGCTCATCACCTGCCCCACCATCATCCCAACCGCGCGGCCCACCAACCCACCATCCACTGAGCCCTGACCGTTGCTCCCCAGACTATGGACACAATCCGCACCGCCGACTTACGATCAGCATCATGAGCTTCAAAGTCGTCGTCTCCTCCCGCATCCCCCGCGCTGCTGAGGTCGTCGAACGGCTCCAGCGCGATCCATCCTGCACCGTCGTGCTCGGGCCCAGCGAGGACCCCTCAAAAGTCCTCCAGCTCACGGACGCGCAGATAGATGAGTACGTCAGAGACGCGGATGCCTACATCTGCGGCCCGCGAGACGAGCTATCCCGCAAAGCGCTCGAGGCCGGCACCAGGCTCCGCGTGGTCAGCAGCATGGTCATCGGAACGGAGTACATAGACGTCCAGGCCGCCACGGATCTCGGCATCGTCGTCGCCTACGGTGCCGTGCCAGAGAACTCGCTCGGCGTCGCTGAGGCCGTGGTCATGCTCACCGCCGCGCTGCTCAAGGACCTGCCAGGCAAGATGGCCAGCGTGCGTAACGGTGCCTGGAGGCCCGCCACCGTCGGACGCATGGTGTGGGGCCAGACCGTGGGCATCGTTGGCCTTGGCGCCATCGGCCAGGCCGTGGCAAAGCGGCTAGCCCCGTGGGAGTGCCGCATGCTCTGCGCCGATCCCTACGTAGACCCAAAGATCGCCCAGGATCTCGGCGTAGAGCTCGTAGACCTGGACACCGTGCTGCGCGAGTCAGACGTCGTCTCGCTCCACGTCACCGTGACCGAAGAGACCCGCCACATGATCGATGACGAGTCCTTCTCCATGATGAAGCCCACCGCCTACTTCATCAACACCTCGCGCGGCGCCGCCGTGGATGAAGACGCGCTGGTCCGGGCCCTCCAGGATGGGCGCATCGCCGGCGCCGCCATAGACGCCTGGGAGCTAGAGCCAGCCGCGCCAGACCACCCCCTGCGCACCATGCCAAACGTCATCCCCACGCCCCACTGCATCGGCCACTCCCAGGAGAGCATGGACGCCCTGGTGGAGGCTGCGCCAGAGAACATCCTGCGCGCCCTCCGTGGCCAGGAGCCGCTGTACGTCCGCAACCCCGCCGTGCTGCCCGCCTGGCGCGCCCGCATCGCCCGGCTAAACGCCCAGTAGCCTCCCCCAGAACGCCCCCATGAACCGCACGGATCGGCTCATGGCCATCCTCCTGGAGCTCCAGGGCCACGGCGAGCTCCGCGCAGAAGATCTGGCCGAGACCTTCGAGGTCAGCATCCGCACCATCTATCGCGATGTCCAGGCCCTCTCTGAGGGCGGCGTGCCCGTTGTAGCCACCCCGGGCAAGGGCTATCGGCTCATGGAAGGCTACTTTCTTCCCCCCTTGAGCTTCACCGCCGCCGAAGCAGCCCTCCTGATGCTCGGTGGAGAGTACGTGCACGGCCGTGTAGACGCCGACCTCCAGCGCTCAGCAGAGGGCGCCCTCCGCAAGCTCGCGGGCGTGCTCCCAGCCGAGCAGCAGCGCGAGGTGGAGAGCTGGCGCGGCAGCCTCAACTTCTTCGGCTCCAATCGTTCAGGCCTCGGACTTAGCCCCGCGCTCCTCCACCAGGCCATCCAGGGACGCCGCGTCCTGCGCCTGCTCTATCACACGTACCAGCGGTCAGCGCCCGAAGAGCGAGACGTGGAGCCCATCACGCTCTGCTTCATGGGAGATGTCTGGCACCTCGCCGCGTACTGCCGCCTCCGCCAGGCCCATCGCTTCTTCCGCCTGGATCGCATCGATGCGATCAGCCTGCTGGACGAGTCATTCACGCTCGGCCCACGCCACGTCACCAGCCGAGACTGGGAGACGGAGCGTGGCAGGCACCCCGAGGCACGCGTCCGTTTCGATCACGCGGTGATGCGCTGGGTGCGGGAGCGTCAGCCGTGGGTCTTCCTGCGCGAAGAGCCAGGCCAGTCGGGCGTGATCTGCATCTACGCCCTGCGCAACGAGCGCGAGCTCCTGAGCTGGCTGCTCACCTGGGGCTCCGCGTTTGAAGTCCTGGAGCCGGCAGATTTCCGCCTCACCGTGGCAGCGGAATGCCAGCGCATGCTCGCTCGCCACCAGACCGCGCCCAATCATGAGAAAATCGGAAAAACGGCCGCGGCTGCTGACAGCACGTTGTCAGGAGCACCTGGGTAGTCTGGTGATGCGGTAGGAGCACACGCCTGCCGACATTCCAGGCCCAGGAGGCCACTCGTGATCAAGGGACTCACCTACGCCATCGTCACCACCAGCGACGTGCCGCGCGCCCGCAAGTTCTTCACCGAGAAGCTAGGGCTCTCCACGGAAGACGACATGGGAGACGCCTTCAGCCAGTTCACCACCCGGGCCGGCACCCTCTGGGCCATCATGGAGGCGCCCGAGCACGCCGCGCCGCACGGCGTAGAGCTCTACCTCAGCGTGGAAGATGTAGACGCCTGCTACGGCCAGTGGAAGTCCCGCGGTGTCGAGATGGTCACGGAGCCGCACGACGAGCCCTTCGGCCGCACGTTCGCCTTCCGCGACCCCGACGGCCGCGTCCTCCACGCCTACAAGCAGACCCTCACCGCCTCCTGAGCCCCCAGCGCCCACCAGCTATCTAGTGCAAGGGGAGAGGGCAAACTGAGCCCTCCCCCCTGTTTTCGTGTCTCCCCCCTGTCCATTTCCCACGCCGCGCTTCCTCATCCCACGCCTCGCACATGCACCCCCGCAAGTCCCAAATTCGCGACTCTCCACTCGCGCGTTCTTGACACTGCCGACAACCCGATGGCAGAATCCGCCAATTCGCCGGGCTTCGGCGTGCCGTGCCCTGGGAGGACTGTAGGTGGTGGTGCAGCAGCGTTCTGCCGCCGCGACGCTCGAACAGAAGCTCCTCGAGCGCACCGCGCGCGTCGGCATCATGGGGCTCGGATACGCTGGCCTGCCCATGGCCGTTGAGATCGCCCGCGCCGGCTTCACCGTCACCGGGTTCGACGTCAGCACAGACCGCGTCCAGACCGTTAACGATGGCCGCAGCCCCGTCTCCGATGTCGATTGGCGCGTCATCCGCGACCTCGTGAGCGACGAGCTCCTCTCCGCCACCACCGACTTCGCGGCCCTGGCCCAGATGGACGCCGTCATCATCTGCGTCCCTACCCCGCTGGATGATCAGAAGCAGCCAGACCTCAGGTACGTCCGCGCCGCCACCCAGTCCATCGCCCAACACCTCCACCAGGGCATGATGGTCGTCCTCCAGAGCACCTGCTCGCCCGGTACCACCCGCGACGTGCTGCTCCCAGTGCTCGAACAATCCGGTCTCGCCTCTGGCCTCACCGTCGGCAAAGACTACTTTCTCGTCTTCGCCCCAGAGCGGATCGACCCCGGCAACACCCGCTTCAACGTCCAGAACACCCCCAAGCTCGTCGGCGGCATGACGCCCACCTGCACCGATCTGGCCAGGCACCTGTATCAGGCATTCATCGATGACGTCCATCCGGTCTCCTCGCCAGAGGTCGCCGAGATGTCCAAGCTGGTGGAGAACACCTTCCGGTTCATCAACATCAGCTTCGTCAACGAGATCGCCATGCTCTGCGACAAGATGGGCGTCAGCGTGTGGGACGTCATAGACGCCGCCGCCACCAAGCCCTTCGCCTTCATGCCCCACTTCCCCGGCCCCGGCGTCGGCGGCCACTGCATCCCCATCGTCCCCTTCTACCTTGAGGCCGTCGCCGATCGCTTCGGTCTCCCCACTGAGCTGATCAAGGCCTCCGGCCGGATCAATGACTACATGCCGTCCTTCGTCATCGAGAAGATGGACCGCCTGCTCCAGGCCCGCGGTCTGGACCCAAAGACCGCCAGCGTCCTGCTCATCGGCATCACCTACAAGCGCGACGTGGCTGACCTGCGTGAGTCCTCCGCCCTGGAGGTCATGAACCGCCTGCTCGCCCAGGGCCGTACCGTCACCTACCACGATCCCATGATCGAGTCAGTCCAGGCCGGTGGCGGTCAGGTCGCATCGGTCCCCCTCAGCGCGGAGAACCTGCGCAACGCCGATTGCGTGGTCCTCCTCACCCCCCACACCAACATTGACTTCAACCTCGTCATCCGCCACGCGCCAGTCATCTTCGATACCTGCAACGCGCTCAAGAAGCACCGCGGCGCCAAGATCGTCGCGCTGTAAGCCGCGCACGCAGCCCACAGAGCGCACATGCGCTTCGCGATCCGCGACGACGACACCAGCTTCTTCACCCAGCCGGAGCAGCTTCAGCGTGTCTACGGCGAATATTGGGACCGCATCCCAATCTCCCTGGCGGTGGTTCCCAGCCACGCCAGCACCAGATCAAAGGGCATCCCCCCAGAACACTGGGAAGGCATCCGCCACTTCCCCCTGGGTGACAACCCCGCCCTGATCAGCTTCCTGTCCGAGCAGGTCCAGCGCGGGCGCGTGTCCATCCTGCTCCACGGCTACTCCCATCAGAACTACCCCACCGGCTACGAGTTCCAGGCCGCTCCAGCCCTGGACTCACGCCTCGCGCGCGGCCGCGCCTACCTGGAGACCCTGCTCAACGTCAGCATCAGTACCTTCGTGCCACCCCACAACGCCCTCTCCAGGCGCGGTCTCCAGGCCGTTGATGCGGCCCGCCTCAACGTCCTCGGCTCCTTCTACTCCTTCCGCCCAGACAAGCGCCCCTGGGACGTCCCAACCCTGCGTAACTACCTCCGCGTCACCGCCCATCGCCGGCGGACCGGCCGCGGTCGGCACGACCGGTTGATCTACCCCTGGCCGTTACGTTACAAACGTCACGCCGAATTCGGGTGCCAGCCGCTAGTTCCGCGGACCACCCTGGAAGAGCTCCTCGCCCAGTTCGAGGAGGCGCGCCGTTTCGGCGGCGACTTCTGCCTGGCGACGCACTACTGGGAGATCGATGATCGCTTAGCCGGCATCCTCCAGATGCTGCTGGCGCACGCGGAGCGTGCCGATGTCCAGTTTGTCCACGCGGATGAGCTCTTCTCATAAACCAGGCGCAACCCATCTAGCCAGCCCCACCCGCCGCCCCCATGACTGATCGCCCATTGCGCGCGCTCGCCGTCATCCCCGCGCGTGGCGGCTCAAAGTCGGTCCCCCGGAAGAACGTCAAGCTCCTCGGCGGCCGCCCGCTCATCCACTGGAGCATCCTGGCCGCCCAGAAGTCCGTGGAGCTAGACCGCTGCATCATCTCCACGGATGACCAGGAGATCGCCCAGGTCGCCCGCCAGGCCGGCGGCGAGGTGCCCTTCATGCGCCCCGCCGAGTTCGCCCAGGACAGCACCCCGGACCTGCCCGTCTTCACCCACGCGCTGGCCTGGCTCGCGGAGCACGAAGGCTACCAGCCAGACATCCTGGTCCACCTCCGCCCCACCCTCCCATTCCGCCGGGCCGCCCAGATCGATGATGTCGTGCGCCTCATGCGCGAGACCGGCGCGGATTGTGTAAAGTCGATCTACCCAGAAGAGCATCACCCGCACAAGATGTGGCGGATGCACGATGGCGTGCTCGGTCCGTATGAAGACACTCCCCTCTGGCGCCAGTTCGGTCCTGACTGTGCCCGGCAGACCCTGCCTCCGGTCTACTGGTCGGCAGGACTGGTTGACGCCTTCCGTCGGGAAGTCGCGCTGGCCGGGTCCACCATCGGCAAACACGTCGTGCCCTATCTCGTAGACCCAGAACCGTGCGTAGACCTTGATACAGAGCGCGACTTCATCATCGCCGAGGCGGTGCTGAGGGAGCTGAAGAACGAGGGAGCGGAGTTCCCGTGAAACAGATCACCATCGCCGGGCGCAAGGTCGGAGACGGCTGCCCCGTCTACTTCATCGCGGAGGCCGGGGTTAACCACAACGGCAGCCTCGAGCTCGCCAAGAAGCTGGTAGACATCGCCGCCGCCGCCGGCGCGGACGCCGTCAAGTTCCAGAAGCGCACCGTCTCAGACATCCTCATCGCCGAGGCGCTCAACCGCCCGTACACCGTCCCCACCTCGCTCGGCGCCACCTACGGCGAGCACCGCGAGAAGCTTGAGCTTCCAGAGAACGAGTTCATCGAGCTCAAGCAGCACGCGGACGCCGCCGGCATCACCATGCTCGCCAGCGGCTGGGACCCCAAGAGCGTGGACTTCCTGGATGACATCGGCATCCCCGCCTTCAAGATCGCCTCTGCTGACTGCAGCAACCTGCCCCTGCTGGAGCACATCGCCAGGAAGGGCAAGCCCGTCCTGCTCTCCACCGGCATGAGCGAGATGTCAGAGGTGGAGGAGGCCGTGGCCACCGTCCGTCGCCACAACGATCAGCTCGTCCTCTTCCAGTGCACCTCCACCTACCCCTGCGACAACGACCAGATCAACCTGCGGGTCATCCCCACCTACCGCGAGCACTTCCAGTGCATCGTCGGCTACTCCGGCCACGAGCGCGGCCTGGCACCCACCGAGGCCGCCGTCGCCCTGGGCGCCGCCGTCGTAGAGCGCCACTTCACCATCGACCGCACCATGACCGGGCCCGACCACGCCGCGTCCCTCGAGCCCTCCGGCCTCCAGCGTCTCATCCGCAACATCCGCAACATTGAGAAAGCCCTCGGCTCGCCGGAGAAGAAGATCATGGAGGCAGAGCGCGGCGTGCGGGACCGGCTGGCCAAGAGCATCGTCGCCAGCCGTGGCATCCCCTCCGGCACCACGATCACCGCGGACATGCTCACCGTCAAGGGACCCGGCAACGGGCTCAAGCCCAGCTACATCCCCAGCCTCGTCGGCGTCGTTGCGGAGCAGCCCATCGCCGCGGACACCCTGGTGCCCCGCGAAGCGCTCACCTGGCGGCGTGCCTGAGCACGCCGCCAGACCGGCACCCGCACCATGACCCCTGACATCCTGGCACGCGCCCGCCGCGTCCGCCTGCTCGGCATGGACGTAGACGGCACCCTCACCGACGCCGGCATGTACTACGGCGAGAACGGCGAGGAGTTCAAGAAGTTCAACACCCGCGACGGCATGGGCGTCGGCCTGCTGCGCGAAGCTGGCCTGAAAACCGCCTTCCTCACCAGCGAGAACACCCCCATCGTCACCCGCCGCGCCGCCAAGATGCGGATCGACTACGTGCGCCTGGGCGCTCGCGACAAACTGAGCGAGATGCGTGCCATCGTCGCCGAGCTCGGCATCACCCTGGAAGAGGTCGCCTACATCGGCGACGACCTCAACGACTGCGAGCTTCTGGCCCACGTCGGCCTGGCAGTAGCCGTCCAGGACGCCTCAGCAAAGCCCAGGGCACTAGCCCACTACGTCACCCAGGCCCGCGGCGGCGAAGGCGCCGTCCGCGAGCTCTGCAACCTCATCCTCGAAGCCCGCGCCACCACAAGCAGCTAGCTGGTCCACCCCGCTTGCCCCCGGCAAAGTCGGTCCACCTCGACACGACGCAACAATGCAACGGTAGGGCGCGACGCTTGCGTCGCCCTCTCCCCACCACCGCACCTGTCGATGGCCCGCGCATCCCCAGCCGCAAGCCCGCCGAACACCGTCACCTGGGACCGCCAGCGTCCCCGCTGGCCCCCACAAGACCGAGCCCTGAAAACCGACCCGACACCAGCACCAACCGACGGCACACTGACCGGCGCCGTCGAGACGACGGCAGTCCCAGCCGCCCCGTCACCCGCACGCTCGATTCAGCCAACGCGACACCAGCCGAACACCGTCCGCTGGGACCGCCAGCGTCCCCGCTGGCTTCCCCTCACACGCGCAGCCGGCGTTACCCCGGCGCTGATCGTGGTCCCAGCCCAGCACAACCCCGGCCCTACACCCCAACCACCCGCGCCACGTACACCGTCACCGGCGACGCCCCCACGTCCGTCACCTCCAGCCCGCTGGCCTCCACGTCCTCACCCGTTGACGCCTCACGCACGATCAGCCGCAATCCACGCCCGGCCCCACCGGCACCCGGCCGCGACACCACCACCAGCAGGTTCTCACCCGCCGTCAGCCCTGGCTTCCCAGCGCCGCCCACACCATCAGCGATCGACCAGGCCGGCTCCGTCGCCGCCGTGAACGGCCCGAACTTCTCGTCGTTCACCCACACGTCCACGCTGCCCACCACCCGATCCACCCACAGCCACACCTGCTCCCCGCTCGCTACCATCAGCGTCGGCCGGCCAACGAACTGCGCCCCGTCATCCGCGTGCAGCGCCCTCAGCGCCTCCGCCAGCCCGGCTCGCCCGTCCTCCTTCAACGCATCCGCCAGCGGCAGCACCATCGACCGTGGTCCCTGCTCCCGTTCCCGCGCCGACCGCGCACTCTCCAGCCCTTGTTTCCGCCCAGCGCTCAGCCGCGACCGACCGGTCCTCGTGAAGTCCGCCGCCGTCGGATTCTCGATCCGGGGCTCGGCCGTCACGAGCGCCTCGGCGGGAACCCCCGCCGGTACCGCGGTCCGCGCTGCTCCTCGCTCCGCCATCACAGCCTCCCGCTCCCCGCCGTGCTCCAGGCAGACCGTCGGCCCACCCAGCCCCGACATGTCGTCGCTTTTGCGCGATTCATCACTGGATCACTGGAACCGCTCGCACCAGCGCGTTTTCCATGCTCTCATGCCTGTGCAGCTCAACGGAAGGGGGACCCCGTGACAGAGCGGCACTCGCCTCCCAGTTCCACGTCTGCTAACAGCGCGTCCCGCGACGCCGGGCCGGACTCGGCTTTCCTCGGCGGCCCGTCTCCGCCTGTGCCGTCCACGGCGGTCGATCAGGATCCGGTCCATCACCACCCGCCCATGGCGCTCGCCGTGAGCGGCCTGATCGTAGAAAAAGCCGCTCTGGTGACAGCCCTCCGGGTCTACGTCCCCCAGCTCACCGATATCCGCCAGCTCGACGACGGCCGTTTCGAGCTCGCCGTCGCCGAGCCCACGCCCCCAGCGGGAGGATCGCTCTAGCGACAACGTGCCACCCGCGTGGGTCGCGATGCTCTGGAACAACGGGGATCGCAACGTGGCCCACCGCAACAGGCACTTGGACAGATAGCCAGATCGTCAGAACGGGATAGCAAGCGCTCGACGCGCTCAACACCGGGAGGATTCAACGATGGCCGACTGAGTGTGCAACAACTTCCCACTCGCTCTCGGCAACGTCACCTTCGGCGCGGCCGTCGTGACCTCTCAGGTCACCGGTACTGGTGGTGCATCGCTCTGGCTGGCCGGCATCCCGGTCGCCGTCTCCGGCACCCTCGTCAACGGCGGCACATCCATCCTGACCACCCTGAACGCCGTCAATGTCGTCGGCTACAACAGTGGACCGTTGGGACTGTCTGGAAATCCAGTCAACGTCTACGGCACGCTCGCCAACGGCAGCCCTTCGTACCTCACCCCGCTCTACACGGGTAAGTTGAACACCTCGGCCGACCCGTTGGAGCAGTCCGCCCAGGACACCGACTTCACCAGCGGCCAGTACGCCCTCCGTTTCCGCCGTTCGGCCGTCACGATCGGCGATATCTCCAAGCCAGTTGGCCACCCGCTCACCTTTGCCTCGCAGGCCGCCGCCGGCACCCTGGCTGGATTCCGCTTCGTGGGCGGTCCGGTGACCATGGCCGGCGATCTGACGGTGCTGGGAAACGTGACCACCGGGAATGTGTTTGGCACGGGCGCATTGTGGCTGCAAGGGAAGACCCAGGGCGGCGGGACGGTCAACGTAGCCGGCACCCTGGTCGCCGGCCCGGTCAACGCCACGCTGATGACCGCCCAGGGGCTCACCGTGGGGAACGTGTTTGGCACCGGCGGGACATTGTGGCTGCAGGGGCCAACCGCGGTGAACGTGACGGGAGATCTGACCACGGGGAGAATAGCGGCCGGCGGCCAAGTCAGCACGCCCAATCTGGTGGCGACCGACATCCTGGCCACCAACGTGCGCGCCAACGCGGACGTGGAAGCCTGGGCGTTCTACGCCACCAAGACACCGCCGCCGGGCAACCCACCCCCGCCGACTCGGCCCACGAAGATCGCCGACCAGTTTGGCTGCTACTACGCCTGAGCCCGAGGCTGGCTAGCTGGGCGTAGTCGGGATCCGTTAGTTCCCAGGGCAGTAGAAGGAGAGTGTTGTGGGGCGACGCTGGTCAGATACGCCAGTCCGTGGTGGGCCAATCAAGGCCAGCCACATCTCGACACTACGGACGTACGTTGATGCGGACTTAGCATCGATCGGGAAGTCGTACGCTTGGGGCTGGGACACCAGCGAGGCTGCCGTTGAGCGAGTGATCAAGGCTCGACATCTGACCGATCTGAAGGCGGCGATCCAGATACTCTGGAACGACAAGTCCCGAGGGCCGCTGCCCAGTTGGAGTGGAGGGGAGGAGCCGGGCGGACCGAGCAATCCCCCAGGCCGCAATCAGTCCCAGACGCGCATTCGCGCGAGCGACGTGAACGACCTCCGTCGCTGGCTGAACCAGTACGAAGACAACCACCCCCTGCAGGTGCAGGGCATCGACACGATGTCGTATGCAATCCGGCAACCGGGTCAACCGCTTATCCAGGATGCTTGGGCCGAAGACATCCGTCTCTTGAAAACGCAGCAACCACTGGCTGTCCGGTGCAACGTGGTCGCGATGCCGTTCGGCGCAAACAATACACTCGATCTCGCGGACTCCGATTTCGCCCGATACGAAGCGGCGTTCAATCGGTTCAGAGCCAAGGGGCTCCGGGTTTTCGCGCTATTCACGCGTCAGTTTTACGACCGTGCCGCGGAGTCACCGGGCGCTGACCTCACCCCGGGTATGCACAGCAACCTGTACATGCGCGAATTCGCCTCACGGGTGGCCACCGCCGCCACACGAATGCGGGACAATGCTGGCGTGCGAGATTTCATCATCTGGAATGAGCCAAACGTTGGGCCGAATACTAGCCGAGATCGCCTCAGCGAATTGAACTATGCTTTGCTCCTTCGAACCTGCTATCAGAGGCTGCCAAGTGACGTGAGGATGTACTGGGGCGGTGTGCAATTCGGGCCGGGTGACGATCCAGCACCGGACCCAGATCCCTTGGCAGACAGCCTACCATCTCGATTGCCGCGTGGCCCGGACCTCAACACGGTCGCATACATCCGAAACGTACATCAGGCGCTAATCGACCGAGAGCTAGTCGGCGCCGAGATAGCCCCGTGGCCCTGGGCAGGAATTAACGTGCACATTCATGGACCGCGCCACCCCACACAGGTGGCCGCGATGTTCTCCCACCTTGACTCAATACGCCTTTCCGAGTTTGGTGGCACCGGCGAACTCGTCATCGGCGAGTGGGGTGTACAACACGGAACGTACCAGGCATTCCCCGACGCCCTGAGCAAGATGTATGGATTCCTGTTCAATGGTCACCCGGACCTGATGTTCTACTACTCACATCACCACCATCTGGATCCTGTTCATGACACTGATCCGAACGCGGACTGGGGGCTGCGCGATCCACTCTATCAGTCGGCACCGCCGCGGACTGACCCGCCCAATGACACTCAGTGGCTCTTGCCCGGCGGGTTAGCGGGGCCGAGCCATGGTCCGTCGAGTGCGCCCGTGTATCTCTGGAATCGATTTGACGCGCTGATGGGAACCTGACATGCGCGTGGCACTTGTCGCCGTTCTGGTCGCGGTTGCCACGCTCCAGCAACCCCCAGCGGACGTGGCCCGGTGTGCGCCCGCGCCGGGCTGGACGCCGCTGGCGTCGCCGGATGACTACCGGACCTGGGCGATCCTGGCGCCCTGGCGGCGCGATCGTACGCTGTACGTCGGCGGCTACCTCACCACGTACCGCAGCGATGACTGCGGCCAGAGCTGGAGCGTGGTCGATTTCGGCAAGTACCCCGGCACGGACATCCCAATCGAGCGCGATGGGTCGGCGTGGATGGCCTCCGACCCCAGTGGTCGAATCTACCTAAACCGAGGAAACCATCTAGGGGTGAGGTCCGACGACGGCGAAACCTGGACGGTCATGGGTTGTGGGTATCTGCGCAAAATCGTGGCCTCGCAGCGACTGCCAGGGCGAGCATTCGCTTGGTTCGACAAGTTCTCAATGCGAGGGTGCGATGGCCTGATGTTTACCGAGGACGCGGGATTGTCCTGGACACCGATCCTCAACACCAATCCGGAAGACATTGAGATTCAGTCCACATCACGCTCAACCCTCGGTATTGCATCTGTTGATACGGCGAGCGAAAGTGCCGTGTACTACTTTGCGGATCGGCTCTTGTACAGAGTGGAGTACGATCTCGTCGCGTATGTTTCGGCGAACGTCCAGCGTCTCCAGGTGCTCCCGACAAACGTAACTCAGGCCGTCGTCTCGGGGAGTACCCCCGCCCGGCTGTGGGCGGCGACCGATGATGGCCGGTTGCGCATGAGCACAGATGGGGGCCACAACTGGGCCGTGATTGATACTCCCTTCCGGGGCCACGTCGTCAACATGTCAATCGTGCCATCCGATCCGTCGCTGCTGTGGATGGTCACCAGCAACAGCGAGATCTGGGCCTATCGCGACACGATGCACGGCTCACCCCCGAGTGCAACGCCCGCGGCCGCGCCTGCCCAGGTACCGAGTGTTCCTGATCGCGCGAGGTGAGATAGCTCGGCCTCCACCCATCTATCACGCGATAGGTTCTACCGAGGGACAGCGAGCATGATGGCGTGTTACCCCTGTCGGCGTTCTCTCCGGATTCTCGGCGCGGCGGCCTCACTCGTGTTGCTCGTGCAGACGGCGTCCGGGACGTCCAGTGTGGCGAGCATGGAGCTCTGTCCCGCCCGGCCCGGCTGGACAGAGCTACGCTTCCCACTCGGCCAGCCCATTACTCCAGCGCCTCCGCACTCGGAGGGGTTCGGTCGCCCAGCCGTGAGCTGGAATCCCAGTGGTCGCATCTACGTCGGCGCGCTGGGCGGTCTCTACCGCACCGATGACTGCGGTGCAACCTGGTTTGATGTGCCCACGGGCGAAGCCATCGGCCAACGCACGGGGGGTATGCCCGTCGCGCTGGATCGCGACGGCTGCCTGTACATCAGCGCACACAGGTACGTTGGGCTGACGCCCTACGAGCTGACAGAGATAAAGGACTCCAACTCGGCGCAGAATCTCTACGTTTCATGCGACGACGGCGTGGCCTGGCGCGTGGCGTATCTCGTGCCGCCCGAGCCGATCACCGGGCGCGGCACGCGCCTCACGTTCATTACCCGGATCGAGGCATCGGCCACGGTGCCCGGGCTGGTGGTCGCCTTCGGACGCCTCCGGGGGCCGGTTCCCGAACGTCCGAACACTACGTGGGGATCGCTGCGTTCATGCGACTACGGTCTGACCTGGGAGCATCTCCGCCGGGGCGGCTACAACTTCGTCATCGATCCCACTGACCCAGAGTATCTGTTCTCCTCGTCGACGCTGAGCGATAACCATCCTGAAGCCGACGACCCCTGGCTCATTCGGTCAACGGTTGCTAGTGGCGGTTTCGCGCGGGCGACCAACCTGTGTCGCCAGGGCGTGACCTGCGCGGGATTGGCAGACCTGGCCGTGACCGCGGATGGCAGCCGCATGTGGGCCTCCAGAGAGAACGCGAGCGTCTATGTCAGCCACGACCTGGGACGGACCTGGCAGTTCGCGTTCGCTGGCCCAATCGCCCCCTACCAGCGGCCGCAGTACGACTTTGGCCTCGCGCTCGCGACGAGCCCGGTGGACCCGCGCGTCCTGTTCGTCACCTCAGCCGACGCCCGCCTCTAGGCCTACCGTGAACCGGACGACGGCGTCCACATCCCGTTTCCAGAGCACCGATAGCCGCCCACGCAGACCCCGACAGGGCCGCACTCCGCTGAAGATCGCCCGGCCACCGACTGGTACGTTCAATCGCTCAGACCGACATCGTTCTAGAATCAGTAGTGATTGGGGCACGCGCCACGCCACTGTCGCGATTGAAGCCGTCCGCGCCCGGTGGAAACCACTGAACAAGAACGACTCGCTTTACGCAAAACTCCAGATGGCGCTGGCGTAGAGAATGCGCTCATTCCTCGCTGTGCTTTGCAGGTGCTGGTAGTCGCGGTTGCCGCCTCGACGATGGCTCCCAGCCCCCAGCCAATGCAACAGGTGGTTCTTGCCTCGCCGGGGCCACGGGCTGGCACAGTATCGGCAATTTAAAGGCGCAACGCGAGAAGCTGTTGGCCTGACCAACGTGTTGGCGGCCACCCAAACGTGCTCAGCGCCGTCACAGAAAGCTGGAAACAGACGGGTCTACTGTTCCTGAGTAACGCACAAGGCCTATTCCGCAGCGATAACTGCGGCTCAACGGTCGTTCTGGCAACGCCGTAGTTGGCCTGGGCTCGCCCGAGCCAGGCTTCTTTGGAGCCAAGATACTCGCGTTCTCGCCGCATGACGATCTCTACGTCACCCCTGAAGCCGCATGGTTCGCCCGCAGCAGAGACTACGGCGACCTGGGCTGTGGTAAGAGAGCGACCCAACGTCGACTACAACGCCATCGCCTTCGGGGTATTCGACGGGACCATCGTAGCTAGGAGTTCACCCGACTGGGCGGCAGGTCCTCTGATCGACTCTCTCTGTCAACCGACGGCGGAGAGACCTTCCAGTACATCTGGAACCCGCGCGAGATCCCTCCTGGCATCTTCCTGTTGACGGGGGATCGATCGGCACTCATGATCTACGCGTCCGCGGGCGGCGGACGAATCGTCGTCACCAGCGATCTCGGACAAACCAGTACAGACTGGGCAGTCTTTCCAAGTCCCTTCACCGCGATGGCCCTCAGCATAGATCGCTCCCGTTTCTGGGTGGCCACCCGCGACCGGTCCCTCCGGCGCAGCCGCGATATGGGTATCACCTGGGACGTCGCCGCGAAGCTGCCAGGCGAAGTGCGCACGAACATGCTCGTGCCCAGCAAGCATGATCCCCGCGCGCTCTTCCTGATCACCGACGACGAACAGGGAAAAACGTCCGGCGAGTTGTGGTTCTACCGCGAACCACCGGAGTGAGCCAGGTGCTCTTTATCACCGAGGGGCAGACTCCACTGAGTCTTCTCTCCACGGTAGAGCCCATGGGTGTGCCCCGGTGGGGCGGGTTGACAATGTCCACCTTGACACGCTCCTTGAGTAACTACTCACGTGCCGTATGCAGCGGCCAGCTGAGTAGTTACCAGAACGGAACCTTTTCAATAGGCGAGTCTCGGATTCTGGATTGTTTCCATGGAATTCGACTATTCTTCCCGACCATGTACTTCTTTTCTCATCAGTTTGCGAATGAAGCGAAACCAGGAATCCGTTCATATGGGACAATGGTCTCCAGCGATATTGATCAACAGCTTCATGAATATACTGTTGGGAACCCAGAAGATTGGTTCACGGAATTACGCGATCATCTTTACCCGCAAACCTAACGGCGGAAAGTTTCGAATCGATCGTACCGCAGATTGCCATCGAATAGTTAGTTGATATGACACGTCGATATCTATTCATCATATTGTTACTCTTAAGCGCTGCGGTAATTCTCGCATATAGCGCTGTTGAGTGGCACTCCAATAGCGCTGCTGCGATACCTCGAATTGAGTCCGGCGGTCTTGGATTCACGGAATCCAAATGGGACTCCGCGCACGGCCCCGGCCGCAACGCTTACTCAATTGTCGCCTACTACGCCCTGCCTTTAGATCCGAGCGCCACTGTGATTTTTCTGGCCACACGCGCACCGGAACGGCTGGTGCGGCAGATTGAGATGCGGCCACACGTACAAGAGCGTTCGCTCGACGATGGTCGAATTGCAGTACGTGAGTTGCTTCCTCTCGATGCCACGTTCAGCCACAGCGTTCGCAGAGACGGAACACGCGCTGGGTCCGAGCTGACCGAGTACTGGGAAAGTTCAGAGCTACGCTCCTTGGCCATGGCAGTATGTCGCCGAGGGTGGACGACCGATCCATCGTTCGGGCAGCCGCTCGTTATCTACCGGTCCGACCTCAACACCGGCAAACTGACGATGGTCACGCTGTACTGGGACTGCCCGACAGGCTAACGTCGATTCCCTGTGAGACGCGCGACAGTCGGCACCGCGTTGGTACTCGTCGGCGACATCGGCGATCAAGCCCGCTCACTGCACGGCGAAGGGACGCGCGCCCACCACAACCATCTCGCTCAGCCCAACGCCGTGGTGCACCGTTCTCCCCCACCGCGGCATAGAGAAGCATGAGTGCTCACGCTTCCAACCAGGCGCCTACCGGCCCCGCCACGACTTTTGTCACCAAAAACACCTTCGTCACCACTCTGGCCGCACACCCCCGCGTAACTAAGACGCACTAGCGCGAATCTCGAGATTCACACCCCCGCCCATGAACCCCATCGGTCCACGGCAACCCACGCCAGTTCCAGCCCTTCGCTCATCCCGTCGCCGCGGTAGCTGACCAGCAGCGCAGCGCATCCCCACGCCAGGCTCCATTCGTTCCCAACCCAGACCGCTGAGGGTGCAACCCTCAGCGGTATTGCCACGTTCAGAGCTCGCGGCTCGACCAGCGTAACCCAGGGTTTTCGTACTTTCGGCACTTTTGTCACGCCACCGGCACACACAAATACACACGCGTCCCCGCCCGCCCGAAACGGACCCGACGCCAGCGTTAGCCGCGGTTGCGGTACAGCCCCTGGTCCACGGCCTTCAGCATCGCCGCCGTGTCCAGATCCGCGCCCAGGAACTCCGCGATCTGTGGCACCAACGCGGTGGGATTCTTCACCAGGTCGTTGTAGCTCACGTAGAGCGTCTGGAACGCCGGCTGCTGCTCCAGCCAGGTCTCTATCTCGCCCAGGTGCTTCTGGAACATCTGGCTCATCTCCTGGTCGGCCGCTGGGCTATTGTCGTGCCCGCGTCGTCCCAGCATGGCGCGCTGCGAGGCCAGGATCTCAGCCATCTGCCGCCGCATAAAGACCACCCGGTACTCGTACCCGTCCGGCAGGTGCTTGAGCAGCATGGAGATGACCTTCACCACCTTGCCGGGCGCCTCGGCCACCCAGGCCTTGTCCCCCTTGGGTAGCTGCTTGACCCGCTCTAGCTCAAAGTAGCCATTCGGATTGTCCGTATCGGCGGTGCGGATGTTGTCCACCACGGCCTCGATGCCGCCGGCGACGAGCATCGTCATCATGAGCGAAGTGCCCGATCGTGGCAGGCCGGAGACGACGATGACGGGGCGTGAGGGAGCGCTGACGGTGGTCACGTGGCTAGGAGTACCTCTCGGTAAACTGCCCGACTGGCGTTGGCGGAACGTGGGGAATGATGCCGTTCCGCATCGCCCCCAGGCCAATTGCCGGGCGCCGAATGCGGGTGAGGCCCGCCGGACGCGGGGTACAGTTCACGGAGCTCCGGTCCGCCTGGATGCCGGGGCCCGCTATCCAGAGCACAGCGCTGATGGAGCGATTGCCATGATCCGTCGCCGCGACCTGATGGTCCTGCTTGGCGGCTCGCTGATGGCCGCGGCGTGTAGCGCGCCAGCGGCCACACCAACCGCCGCCCCCGCGAAGCCCACCACCGCCCCGCCACCCGCGGGCTCACCGGTACCGTCACCCGCCGCGGGCCTGCCCCCAGCGCCCACCCCGGGCGGCGCGGCCGCTCCCGTCACAACATCGGCGCCGGCAGCTTCGCCGCCGCCCGCGGCCTCACCCTCACCCGCCGCCAATCAAGCGGCGAAGACGGTGGCGGCCGCCCAGGTGCGCCTGCAGGAGTTTCCCGTTCCACGCGGCTCCGCGCCGCACGACGTGGCGCCCGCCGCGGACGGCGGCGTCTGGTACACCGCCCAGCGCACCGGCGAGCTTGGCTGGCTGAATCCGGCCACCGGCGAGACGAAACACGTCAGGCTGGGCCAGGGCTCCGCGCCGCACGGCGTGATCGTGGGGCCAGACGGCGCGCCGTGGATCACCGACGGCGGGCTGAACGCGATCGTCCGGGTTGACCCCAAGACCAGTGAGGTGAAGGTCTACCCGCTGCCCAGCGAGCGCCGCGCCGCCAATCTGAACACGGCCGCGTTCGACAGGGCCGGCGTGCTCTGGTTCACCGGGCAGAACGGCGTGTACGGCCGGCTCATCGTCGCCACCGGCACCATGCAGGTCTGGGACGCACCGCGCGGCAACGGCCCGTACGGCATCACGGCAACGCCGGACGGCAACATCTTCTACGCCTCGCTGGCCAACAGCCACATCGCGCGGATCAACCTGGAGACGGGCGCGGCCACGCCGATCGACCCCCCAACAGCACGCCAGGGCGCGCGGCGGGTCTGGTCCGACTCCAAAGGCCAGATCTGGGTGAGCGAATGGAACGCCGGCCAGGTGTCCGCGTACGACCCGAAGACCAATCGCTGGCGAACCTGGAAGCTTCCGGGCACCAATCCGCAGACCTACGCCGTGTACGTGGATGACCGCGACGTAGTGTGGCTGAGCGACTTTGGCGCCAACACGCTGGTGCGCTTTGACCCGGCCACGGAGACGTTCCAATCATTCCCGCACGGCGCGCCAGGCGCGAACGTGCGGCAGATCCTGGGCCGCCCCGGCGAGGTGTGGGGGGCCATGTCCGGCCAGGACAAGCTCGTCGTGGCTCGCACCGAATGAACGTGAGGCACCGCGCCGCCGCGATCGGCGCCATGCTGATCCTCAGCGCGTGCAGCGCGTCGCCAACCACCGCGCCGGCGCCGGCCAGCACGCCATCGGCCCAGCCAACGGCAAGCAAGCCCGCTCCCGCCGCGACCCAGGCACCCACGGCGGCCCCCGCCCCGCCGAAGCCCACGGAGCCGCCTAAGACCGCGGCCCAGCCCGCTGCCGCGGCGACCCTGGTGGTGAACGACGCGGCGACGGCGAACCCGAACCTGAAGCCGTCTGAAGTACGCCTGCCGGGCGGCGGCTCTTACAAGCAGCAGACCGTCCGCCTGCCAGAGGGCTTCAGCATGTCCATCATGGCGGCGGGCCTCCGCCAGCCCCGCTTTATGGCGTTCGACGGCCACGGCAACCTGCTGGTGGGCGACGCTCGTGCGGGTAACGTGTACCGTTTTCCCGCGAGCCAGGTGAACGGCGGCGAAGCCACCGTGGCGCCACCGCGGCCGCTCATAGGCGGCCTGGACGCGCCGTCCAACGTGGCGCTCTTCAGCGCGCCGGACGGCGAGTACCTGTACGTAGGTGAGACCGGCGCCGTCGCACGATACAGGTACGCCGCGGACGGCGTGATCGGCCAGCGGCAGGTGGTCATTCCGGACCTGCCCAAGGGTGGCCACAACACCCGCACGGTCGCGTTCGGCCCAGACGGCAAGCTGTACCTGGCCGTTGGCTCCTCCTGCAACATCTGCGAGGAGCGGGACGAAAAGCGGGCCACGGTGCTGCGCTACAACCCTGATGGCTCGGGCTACGAGCGCTTCGCCTGGGGACTGCGCAACGCCGTGGGGCTGGCCTTCCAGCCGGGCACCACCAATCTGTGGGCCACCGTGAACGAGCGGGACAACCAGGGCAACGAGATCCCGCCAGACCTGGTGACCATAGTCTCGCCCGGCAAGTTCTACGGCTGGCCATCCTGCCAACCGCCAAACGCGAAGCCGCAATCCGGCTCCGAGAGCTGCCAGAACGTCACCCCACCCACGGTGGGCATCCAGGCCCACTCCGCGCCGCTGGGCCTGGCCTTCTACACGGGCGCCCAGTTCCCAGAGGACTATCGCGGGGACCTCTTCGTGGTCCAGCACGGCTCATGGAACCGGCAGCCGCCGGCGGAGCCAAAGCTGCTACGGATCAAATTCCAGAACGGCGTCCCGGTCAGCGCGACAGACTTCGCCACCGGGTGGCAGATGGCAGACGGCGGCCGCTGGGGACGGCCGGCCGGCGTGATCGTGGCGCCGGACGGAGCGCTGCTCGTGTCTGACGATCAGGCCAGCGTGATCTACCGGGTGAGCTACAAAAAATAGCGGGACCGATGGGACCGATGGGACCGATGGGACCGATGGGACCGATGGGACCGATGGGACCGATGGGACCGATGGGACCGATGGGACCGATGGGACCGATGGGAAAGGATCGCGCATAGGTCCTCTGGGTCCCATCTGTCTCATTCGTCCTATCCCCCTTCGCCAGCCCCCGGCCCTCTTCACCTCGAGTCCACCTGCCGCGCTCGTCTCCTCGCCGCCGACATCCGTTCGCGAAACCCACCGTCTCGCAAGACATCTTGTTCCAGCCGCCGAATCTGACGGTCCAACAGATAGTTGGCCTGGTGAATCAGACAGATAATGATGTTTGCCACGATGGGCGCTGGCCGCGTCCGAGCGAACTCCACAAACCGATCTCGCCCTCCGCCTCCGGTCGCTCCGAGGCGTCTCACATACTGCGCCCGGCTCGACTGCTTTTCCCAGAGCTCATGGTCAGCAGTTCGCAGGAAGTCGCGGTAGTCCTCGAGTAGCTCCTCCAAACTCGCCCGAGCCACGCCGGTGAGTCTGATCTCGGTCTCTTTGGATACGCCGCTGGCCTGGCTGCCCTCCACGATGTTCTGCTTACCGGAACGAGCTGCCTGGATCATCTGATCATGCGTCCGGCTGCGGCGGTCCACGAACCGTTGGCAGAAGATCGTGGTCGTGTCGAACACGACCACGGCCTTCTGATAAGACACCAGACGATCGTATCCTCCGTGCGACGGAACGATGCGCATGCTCCCCCCAACTCACAGTGGCTGCTGCAGGCGATGATACGATGGAGCGCGGACGGCATCACCGCGCCGGTATGGACTACGCCGCCGTTGCGCCTCCGGGTATCATCCCCCCATCCATCCAGGAGGGGGACCCGCTTTGGCCAAGCTGAGCTTCGGCATCAAGACCGCCTGCCAGAACACCACCCATGAGTCCATGATCAAGATCTGGCAGGAGGCTGACGAGATCCCGGTCTTCGAGCATGCCTGGCTCTTTGACCATCTGAACCCCATCCAGGGCGACGTAGCCGGCCCCTGCTACGAGGGCTGGACGCTGCTAGCGGCATACGCCGCCATGACCAGGCGCATCCGCGTGGGCCACATGGTGACCGGCAACACGTACCGCCACCCGGCGGTGCTGGCCCACATGGCAGCCACCGTGGACATCGTCAGCAACGGCCGGCTGGACTTCGGCTTCGGCGCCGGCTGGAACGTCTACGAGCACGAGAGCAACGGCATCCCGCTGTACGAGGTGCCGGAGCGGCTCCGCCGCTTCCGCGAGGCGTGCGAGCTGATCAAGCGTCTGTGGACGGAGCCGGTGGTGACCTACGAGGGCCAGTACTACCAGCTCAAAGAGGCGCGGCTGGAGCCTAAGCCGGTCCAGAATCCACACCCGCCGTTCGTGATCGGCGGCGGCGGCGAGAAGGTAACCCTGAAGATCGCGGCGCAGCACGCGGCGGTGTGGAACTTCTCCGGCGGCACGCCAGACCAGCTCACCCACAAGCTGAACGTGCTGCGCGACCACTGCGAGACGGTGGGCCGCAACCCGGAGGAGATCATGATCTCCATCCAGCCGTCCGTGAATTACGCGGACCTGCCAGAGACCGCGGCGACGATCCAGGCACTCGTGGACGTGGGCGCGAATCACATCGTGCTAAACCTGCGACCGCCGGTGCCAGACGGCATCGTGAAGCGGCTGGCAGATGAGCTGATCCCGCTCATCAAGGGCTGAGCGAGCGAGAGCAACGTGACGGCGGGGCCTCCGCGCAGTCCAGATGTTCTCGTGATCGGCGCCGGCATGGCCGGCGCCGCCGTGGCGTACGAGTGCGTGAAGCGCGGCCTGACCGTGGCAGTGCTTGACGCGTTCACACGCCACGACGGCGCCGGCGACACGGCCACCATGTGGACTCAGGCCGGCGCAAGCTGGCTGAACCACGTGGCGAACGATGCCGTGCGTCCCCTGGTGCTGGCCGGCCTGGCCCGTCATCGGACGCTGCCGGACGAGTTGGGGATGCCCACCGAGTTCCGAAGCGTCCCATCGTTCAGCGTGATCCACGGTGAAGCGGACGCCGAGCGGATCAGGCCGCTCTTGGCGCTTGGCGCGGCCCACGGCGCACGCGGCGAGATCCTGGGCGAGCAAGACGCACTGCGCGAGGAACCGGCGCTGGCGCCAGGTGTGGCCTACGGCGCGGTGCGGTGCCAGCAGGGCCACGTGCACCCCACACGGCTGGCGGAGGCGTACCTGAGCGCCGCGGAGCGGCTGGGTGCAAGCGTGCGCCACGGGGTAGAGGTGCGGACGATCCCACGCCAGGGCCCACGCGTGGCCGGTGTCTCTACCAGCGAAGGCCTGGTGCAGGCCGGCGCGGTAGTGGTAGCGGCCGGCGCCTGGACCCGTCGGCTGCTGCACAGCGCTGGAGCCGATGCACCCGTGCTCCACACCCACGCGGAGATCCTCATCACGTCCCCTGTGCCACCACTGCTGCGCCACTACGTGGGCGTGGCAGACCCGGCCCGCGCGGCGCTGGAGACGGCTATGGCCGCGCCCGACCTCGCGGCCCGCTGGCAGACGGACGGGCTGGAGGAGTTGCTGCCCCCGGCGGTGCAGCTTGGCGCGATCCAGTTCCAGGACGGCCACATCCGCCTGGGCCAGGTGAGCCGCGCCATCCCCGGGTTCACCGGCCGGCCAGAGGCGGCCGGCGAAGAGCGCATCCGGGCCATCGCCCGCCGCTACTTCCCGCCCATCGCCGATCTACCAGCAACGCTGCACGGGGCTCCGGTGGCAATCTCGACCGATCGCCTGCCCATCGCCGGCCGATTCCAGGAGCCGGCCAACCTGTTCGTGGCAACCGGCTACGACAGCCCCTACAGCTACATTCCGGCGCTCGCGCAGCGGCTGACGGCGCAGATCGCGGGCGATCCGGCTACGGACCTCGCGACGTTCAGGCCAGATCGAGCCTAGCGCGTCAGGCGGGCGGCGGCAGGTGCTGCGGCCACTGCATGCTGAAGACCAGCTCCATTGGCGCCCACCACTGCCCGGGCCTGGCCTCCGGCGCGCGCTCTTGCAGCGTGGCCATCAAATCATCCCACTCACGCGCCACCGGATCTGACTGAAACTTCGCGAAGCCCGTGCCTGGCTCGAAAGCATCGTCCGTCTCGATGTACATGAACATGCGGGTACCCAGGGTGAAGATCTTCATCTCCTGGATGCCAGCCGAGCGAAGCGCGGAGAGGACGCCGGGCCAGACGGCTCGGTGGTGCAGCTTGTAGGCGGCGATCTTCGCCTGATCATCGCGCAGGCAGAGCGTGAGCGCGTACGCCTTCATAGGACCTCCGTGGTCAGGTCACCCCGGCGGAGTGCACGCCGGACGGGGCGATTCTACTCGGCGTGGCGCCTCATTGGCGGACGGTCACGGCCTCCGCGGCAACGAGCTCGGTGGAAGGCGGCTCCGCCACCGCCTGCGCGAGCGCCTCCAGCCTGGCGGCCTGCTCGGCCGCGCGGTATTCGGCAATCCGCTTCTGGCGCTCGGCACGGCGGCGCCCACGGTCGAACACCCGCTTCATGCCCATAACGGCCTCCAGCCGGAGCACTCGCGAATCCTCCAGCATAAGCTGCCCATCGCAGATCGCGCTGGTGTTGTGGAAGCGCGTACCAGAGCTGAGCAGCTGCGCCGCCTTGCTGGCCAGCGCCAATCCCTCCACCGCCACGTTGTGCGCGGGCACCAGGATGGGCGGCACGGGGAGCACGTCCAGCGTGTGGCCCAGTGTGGCGGCCTCCCACCGGTGGATAGCGGCGGAATTCGCCATCCGGACGGGTTCCTCGAAGGCGGCGGCCTGCCGGAACCACTCGGCATACAGCGCCTCCGCACGATCGAGCGCGGGCGTCACCACAGCGGCGTAGGCGACCAGATCCTCATCCGGCGGTAGTGGGTGCCCTCTGATCGCGTGCCAGACACGACGGAGCACGGACACAATTGACATCTGACCGGAGGATACCTGAGCGGGCAGCCGCCGGCCAAAGGTTATGTTGACGAAACAATACCGTCGCTGAAACGGGAAAGAGCCGCCTCGTCAGGCGGCTCTTTCAGTCAGTCAGCTAAACCAGGTCGGATACCCCTCGGCCGACTCTCGGCCCTGAAACGTTGCCGCTCGAACGTGGCGCGCAATCGCGCTGTTGAGCGTTGGCAACCTGCGCCTCAACCCTGAAGGGTGCGTCCTGGGGTCGAGCCATGGCCCCGCACCGAAGCGCAGCGCGAGGCCTTACCCATCGACCTGCCAAACTCCAAAGTGGATTCGGGTCATCGCCTCACCTTCCACGATTCATGGCGGTTAGTTCTGACCTTCAGCGCTGATACAGCCACATTAGCACGACAGGAGAGCGGTGTCAATAGCAATTCGGCAACAGAGCCAGCATTGTTACGCACGGCTTGCGCCCCACAGGCCAGCCATGACCAGTCCCAGGCCCACCAGGAAGGACGGAGTGGCCGCTTCCCCCAGCAACACCCCACCCATCGCGGCAGCCGTGATGGGGCTGAGCCCGAGGTACGCGGACACGGTAGTCGCCCCCAGGTGCTTGATCGCCCACAGCCAGAGGTAGTAGCCAACAGCACTGCTGGCACCGATGAATAGGACAGCCAGCCAGGCAAGCGGCGAGAACGACGGGGCGTGCACGAAGAATCCATCAGCAGCGGCGGGCAGGGCCAGGAACACCACGGCGGCAAGGATGGCCAGCAGGTTGACCGCCAGCGTCGGATATCGCCGCACGTACGGACGGTAGCCCACGTTGCAGATCGCACCCGTGATCGCGCTGCCGAGGACGGCGAGATCCCCGATCCAGGATGCACCCGCCGCGAGCGCCCGATCGCCGAGCGAGACGGCGACTCCAGCTACTGTTATCACGAGGGCGAGGACGCGCAGGCGGCTGAAGTGCTCCTGCCCAACGGCCCACGATAAGCCAAGCGTGAGCAGCGGCGTGGTGGCGAACAGCAGCGCCACGCGGCCGCCGGGAACCGTCTGGGCGCCGTAGTTGAGAAGCACGATGAGGACGCCAAATTGCAGCACGCCAAGCACCGCGACGGGCACCAGATCCCGACGCTCGAAGCTGACACGAGTGGTGGCCAGCACGAACGGGGCCAGAAGCACGAGCGCCACGGCGTAGCGCAGGAGCGCCAACGACGCCGGGGTGGTCTCGCGGATGGCAAAGCGCGTGGCGACAACGGAAAGCCCCACCAGGACGCTCGCCCCCGCCGCCGCCGCCAGCGCCAGGTAGCGCGTGGCGACCGTACCGCTACTCAGCGGTGCCAAGATCCAGCGCCATCCGTTGGTGGCGGACATCCGGGCCCCAATCCAGATCCACCACCTCCTCTGTCAGCGTGAAGCCATAGGCATCGTAGAGATGCCGGGCGGCAGCGAGTCCGGCCATCGTCCACAGGAACACGCGGCCATGGCCAGCCTGGCGGCAGAAACCCAGGGCATGCTCCATCAGCGCGCGGCCGATGCCCAGCCCACGCGCCTCCTCACCCAGGATGAACCAGCGCAGACGGGCGCCCTGCTCCGGGTAGCCGGAGCCGTCGATGGTGATGGAGCCTAGGATCTGCTCGCCACGGACAGCCACCCAAAACCCGTCAATCCCCGGAGCGAAGCGCCCGAAGAACTCAGCCATCTCGCGGGCGACCTCTATCTCGAAGCGAGGATGGAAGCCCCAGTGCTGGGCGTAGTACGCGCCGTGCTGTTGCGTGACCCAGCCGAGCGCGCCAGGGCGGAAGTCCTGGATGGCGAAGTCAAACCCCGACATGGAAACCTCCGCGACAGCGTGTGGGCGTACTCCAATCAGGAGTATGATCGCGGCTCAGTATACTCCTGGAAGGAGTTAATCAGTCGTCATGGCCGAGCCGCACGCGCTGAACACCACGGCCTACGCGCTGCTGGGGTTGCTCGCAGTGAAGCCGTGGACCACCTACGAGTTAGCGCAACAGATGCGGCGCGGCTTTGGCGATGTCTGGCCGCGGGCTGAAAGCAACCTCTACGAGGGACCCAAGGCGCTGGTGCAGGCCGGGCTGGCTACGGCGGCCGTGACCGCGACCGGCCAACGCCGACGCACGACCTACTCGATCACCCCGGAGGGGCGCGCCGCCCTGGCAGAGTGGCTGGGCCGGCCGAGCGGCCCACCGCGTCTGGAGTTCGAGGCGATGGTGCGGGTGATCTTCTCAGAGCACGGGACCACTGAGCAGCTCCTGGCAACGCTGCGCCAGACGCGCGAGCAGGCATCCGCGTCTCGGGCGACAATCGCCACGCTACGCCAGGAGTACGAGCAGGGTCAGGGCCGCTTCCCAGAGCGCACCCGGATGAACCTCTGGATGCTCCGGTTCCTGGAAGCACACTTTGGCCTGATCGAGCGGTGGGCGGACCAGACGCTGGCGGAGGCGGGCGCGGCTAGCTGCTAGCCGGCCGCCCCCCAACCTCCACAACCACGTACTGCTGCTCCACGGTGACAGGGAACGTCTCCGCCACGTAGGGACCCTTGACCATCCCAGCCATCTCCGGGTCCGTCGCGGGCTCGCCGTGTGGGGCGTTCTCCGGCAGCATGTCGCCGGGCTGGAGGTTTGCGCCCCCCTGCACGGTGACCTCATAGGTCCGCACGCGGACGGTGCGCGGGTCTATCCAGGATTGGCCGGTCTTGATGTCGTACTCCCAGCCGTGCCAGGGGCAGCGCACGATCTCACCGGGGCGTGAGTACTGGAATTCACCCACGCCGGCCGGGCGCAGAAAACCGTGATTGAGCCCCAGGCAAAGTGGGCCGGCCTGGTGTGGGCAGCGGTTGAGAATCGCGAAGTACTCGCCCTTGATGTTGTAGACGCCGATGCTCCGCCCGGCGACGTCGACGATCTTCTTCTCGCCCGGGGCGATCTCGTCGACGGTCGCGACGACGTATTTGGCCATGCTTCACCCAAGAGCCCGCTGGTGGGGCTCCCTCTCGCTAGTCGATCCGATCGAGACGCTACGCCAGCTTGTAGAGCTTGCGCGCGTTCTCCGCCATCACCTTGGGCTCGAAGCCCTCTGGCAGCTTGATCTTGGGCAGCGCCTCATCCGGGGCGTCGAAGTCCCAGTGCGGATAGTCCGTGGCGAACATGAGCTTGTCCTGGAGCCACGGGAGCTGCTCTATCAGGTGCATGAAGTGATTCGGGTTTTCCGGCTCCTCCATAGGCTGGGTGGTGAACCAGAAGTGCTCCGCAAAGTACTCGGACGGGAGCTTCTTGAGGTGGGGCACCTCTCCGTGGAGCTTCTTGTAGGCCTGGTCCATGCGCCAGGCGAGGCTGGGCGCCCAGGCGAAGCCACCTTCGATGAGCACGATCTTGAGGGTGGGAAACCGCTCGAAGACGCCCTCGAAGATGTAGCTGGCAACCTGAGACTGGAAGGGTGCGGACATACCGGCGTGATCTTCCACGTACATGGACGGCCAGCCCGCCCCCGTGATCGGGCCGCCGCCCTGACCACCGAAGTGGATGCCCACGGGCAGGTCGTACTCGCAGGCAGTCTCGTACATCTTCCAGTACTTACGGCGACCTAGTGGTTCCGAGGTGCGGATGGCCAGCATGAGCTGAACGAATCCTTTGTTGTCACCAAAACGGCGGATGGTCTCCGCCGTGAGATCACCATCCTCGTAGGGCACCACCAGCCCAGCCCGAAGCCGGGGCTCCAGGTCTATCCACTCCGCAAGCTGCCACTCATTGGTAGCGTCGGCCATGGCCTGGCTGTACTCCAGGTTGGCCTGACCACCAGCCCCAAGCAGTGGCTGGAAGATGCCGTAGTCCATGCTCCAGGTATCCAGGAGTTGGTGGCGCATGAAATCCAGATCAGAGGCCGGGGGCAGGCCGTTGGGAGGCCATGAGTCCCAGCGGGCGGCGTTTGGGTTGGCGCGCGGGTAGTACGAGCCACCGTGCCCGCGGCCACCGATCAGCTCGGCGTGCTTGCGCCACCGCTCCGACATGTACGGGTGCAGGGCCTTCGGGTGCTTCAGATTGGGGTGGATATCACAGTCGATCACGGCGTAGCTGGTGCGACGGCCGGAGACGGGCTTTTCGAGGGTGGCTACCATGGCCTGATTCTCCCTACCTGATGTCTCGCTACGTTGAGCTTTCTGTCGCTATCTGCGCTCGGGCGTGCGCCTCGCGGGGATGTCTACAGCTTGTAGAACGCGCGGGCATTCTCCGCGAGGATCTTGCGCCGCGTGGATTCTGATAGGCCCGCCGGCACGGCATCCTCCGGCGAATCGAAGTGCCAGTGCGGGTAGTCCGTGCTGAACATGAGGATGTCGTCTGAGCCGATCTCCTCCATGACCTGCTGCATGTGGCGCGGATTGGGCGAGGCGTCCGTGGGCTGCAGCGAGAAGCGCATCCGATCGCGGACGTACCCCGACGGCGGCAAAGTGTTCCACGGCACCTCGCGGCGGAGACCTTTCCAATCCTTGTCGATGCGCCACAGAAGCGATGGGAGCCAGGTCCAGCCGCCCTCGATCATGGCCATGCGCAGCGTGGGGAACCGATCGAACACCCCCTCTACGGTGAGGCTGAGGATCTGGGATTGGAAGACCTGGGCCATGCCCACGTACTCCTCGACGTAGTACGAGGGCCAACCGGTACCAGTAGGAGGGTTGCCGGGCGCGCCGCCAAACTGCAGGCTGACGACGAGATCGTGCCTGGTGGCGGCCTCGAAGATGGGCAGATAGCGACGATTGCCGTACAGGGCTTCGGAGCGCACGGGCAGGAACACCTGGACGAAGCCAGGATGGCTGCCAACGCGGTTGATCTCCTCCGCGGCCATATCCGGGTGGCGGCTGGGAACCACGATAGAAGCGCGGAGGCGAGGCTCCTTGTCCAGCCACTCAGCGATTAACCAGTCATTCGCCGCGCGCGCCATGGCGGCGGCGGTGTCTGGGTTGTGCAGGCTGTCCACCTCATAGGTGCAGTTGAGGATGCCCACCTCCACGCCCCATGGGTCCAGCACCTGGCTGCGCACTAGCTCCAGGCTGGAGCCGGGCACGCCGTTGTCTGGAGCAGCGCCCGCCACGGCGGACGTGGGTGCCCCCTTGGGATACGCGGTGTCCGTGGGGCCCTTGAACGCCGAGGTGTTGATGTACTCGCGCCAGTGCTCGGACAGGAACGGGAAGAGCGCCTGGGCGTTTGGGATGGTGGCGTGGATGTCCACGTCGATAACTGGCTGGCCTAGCTTCACGTATGAGTTCCTTGAATGAGAGTCACCGGGAATTGACAATCGCGTTGGCTGATCGCCGCCCGCCGTGGATGCGGTCCGGCCTAGACGTGCAGGACCACCACCTCGCGCTCGACGGTGACGGCAAACGTCTCGATGGACGGATCGGGCTCCTCCGGCTCCACGGTGACCTCGTAGCTCCGAGCCCGCACGCGGTGAGGGTTGAAGACGGACTTACCGTCCGTGATGTCAAACTCCCAGCCATGCCAAGGGCACTTGACGATCTCGCCCTCGCGGACGAGGTCGATCTTGTACGGCTCCGGGCTGACAACGAGCCCCTTGATGGGACCCTTGCAGAGCGGCGATGCCTTGTGCGGGCACCGGTTGTGCAACGCGTAGTACCTGCCATTGACGTTGAACACGCCAATTTGGCGCCCGTCCGCGTCCACGATCCTCCGTCCGCCGGGCGGGAGCTCATCCACGCCACACACCACGTACCGCTTTGCCACGCGCCCTCCCTGAACCCTACGCGATCCGGAAATCGAACCAGTCCAGCGCGTTGTCCACGAAGATCCGCCGTCGAAGCTGGTCGGGCAGGTGGGTAAACGTCTGGTTCGGATCGTCCCAGTCCCAGTGCGGGTAGTCAGAGGCGAACATCAGCGTCTTGTCACCCTGCATCCACTCGATGATGTGCTCCAGCGCCTCCGGTTTGTGGGGCTCCTCCACGGGCTGGGTGGCGAACTTGACGCGCTCGAAGACGTACTCGCTGGGTGCGCGCTTCACCCACGGCGTCTGGTAGCGGAGGCCCTTCCAGTCCTGGTCCATCTTCCACAGGTACGGGGGCACCCAGGCAAAGCCAGCCTCGAGCATGGCCACCCGCAGGGTGGGGAAGCGGTCGAACCAGCCTTCAAAGACCATGCTGGCCAGGTGGGCCTGGTAAAAGGCGGGACGAGCCTGGCGAGACTCAACGTAGTAGCTGGGATAGCCGGCAGAGGTAGGCGGCGGATTGATGCCAGAGCCCTCCGTGGCGAAGTGCATGCAGACGGTGAGGTTGTTGCGCGCACAAGCCTCGAAGATAGGGTTGTAGAAGCGCTGGCCAAACGCGCGCGGGGCGCCGCAGGGCAAGAGCACGCCAACCACCGCCGGATGGCTTCCGATACGGTCGATCTCCGCCGCCGCTCCGTGCGGGTCTTGTGGGCAGATGGCCATAGTGAACCGGAAACGCTCGTCAGCGCTCAGCCAGTGCTCCAGCGTGAAATCGTTGAACGCACGGCAGAGCGCGGTGGCGTAGTCCAGGTCCGTCATGCACGCGGCGCTGTACATCGAGCTGCCCGTAAGCAGCCCAATGTCTATCCCGCACTCCTCGAGCAAGTGCTGGATGGTGGCCTGCACGTTGGTGGCCGTGGCGTTGCCGGCTGAGCCCTTGTGGACCTCGTAGACGTCCGCGCGGTAGCCCTGAACGCCGCCGTTGTAGGCGTACAGATTTCCGCCGGGGCCGGATCCGTAGTCCTTGTACCGCTCCGCGTAGACCTTGGACAGGTACGGGTACAAGTCCGCCTTGTCACGGATGCCGTGGTGGATGTCTGTGTCGATCGCCTTGAGCTTGGCGCGGCGGCCGATGTCATCACGAACGCCGGGCGCGGTTGCAATGGCCATGCCTACCCCCTGGGTGCAGCTTCCTCGAAACCAGTGTACTCGGTGAACGCGGCTGGGTGAGGCGCCGTGGTGCCTCACCCAGCCGTAACGGACGAGACTAGCCTTCCAGCCAGCACTCGCTGAAGAGCCAGCGATTGGTGACCGGCTCCTGGAAGTTCTGGAGCTTCTTGGAGTACGCCCAGTTCCAGTTCTGCTGCCACAGGAACCCGTACCAGCCCTGGTCAAACGCCATCTGGTCCATCTGGGCGTACAGCTTCTTCCGCTCCGCCTGGTCGTACAGCTCGGACGCCTTCTCGACGATCCCGTCCCAATCCTTGCTCTCGATGTGGGCAACGTTGAAGCCGCCGTTGCTGTGGTAGTAGTTCCGCCACTGGCCGTCCGGATCGTCAATGGTGACCGGGTTGCGCATGGTGGCCACGTCGAACTTGCCGCCGGGCTGCCCGGGCCGGCGGACGAGCTTGGCGGTCCAGGCGGCCCGCTCCATCGTCTCCAACGTGACGTTGAAGCCCACGCCCTCGGCCATCTGCTTGATCATCTCGGACTGGGCCTTGTCCACCGCCCGGTCGATCACAGACAGCGTGACGTTGATCTTCCCTCCGCTCGCAACGCTGGCATCCTGGGCAATGACCTCCTTGACCAGCGCCTCCGCCTTGGCCTTGTCAAACCAGTAGAACGGGATCTTCTCGGTCTCGTCGTACGCGAAGGAGCCCTTGGGAGACAGGTACTTGCGGCCGATACCGGAGCCAAAGCCAAGGGTCTTCGCCATCGCCTCGCGGTCCAGCGAGTACAAGAACGCCTGGCGTAGCTTGAGGTGCTTGGAAAACGGGCTGTCCGCATTTGCCGAGTCAAAGATCATCCGGTAGTTGTTGCCGGAGAACTCCGTCTCCATGACCTGGAGGCTGGACTCCGCCTTCACCCCAGCCAGGTCTTTGCCTTGGACAAGCTCCATGAACTGCGCGGCGCCGCTCTTCAGTTCGAGGAGCCGCGCGGAGTCGTCGATGATGAGGCGGTACTGCAGCTTATCGATGTAGGGCAGAGCCTGACCGTCTGCGCCCTTTTTCCAGTAGTCCGGATTGCGCTCCAGAATCACGTGGCTGCCGGACTTCCACTCCACGAAGCGGTAGGGCCCCGCGCCCACGGGATTCCGGCCAAAGGCGTCTTTGCCAGCCTTCAGAAACGCCTCCGGGCTGATCGGATTCTGATTCTGCATGGCGTTGGTCAGCAGAGTGACGAATCCGGCGATAGGCTTCGCCAGGTTGACCTTGATAGTCTCGTCATTGACGACCTCGACGGCCTTGGATGAGTAGTTGAAGGCCTTGGCCGCGGTCTCCTTGAGCTTCTCGAGATCGTCCTTGTTCTCCTTGGACTGATCCACCCCGCGCAGGTAGGCGCGCACGCCGGCGGCGGGGTCAAAGATGAGACGGTCCATGTTCCATTTGGCGGCCTTGGCATCCCAAGGGGTGCCATCATGGAACTTGATGCCCTTCTGCAGCTTGAGGGTAAGCGCCTCCGGCTTCTGGTCCCACTCAGCCACCATCTCCGGTGCCGGTCCCCACTTGCCATCGGCCCCGCGCTGCCAGCGGATCCACTCGCCGTAGAGCATGTTGTTCCCGTTAGGCTCGGCGCTGTTGTAGACGGGGTCCAGGGTGACCCAGTCGTTCTGGACCATGATGGTCAGGGTGCCGCCCCGCTTGGGGGCGCCGGCCGGCTTGGCGGGTGCGGCCGCGGCTGGCTTGGCGGCTTCGGCTGGCTTGGCGGCATCCGCCGGCTTGGCCGCTTCAGCCGGCTTTGGCGCGCCGTCTGACTTGGCGGCCGGCGCGTCCGCCGGCTTGGTTGCAGGCGCGCTGGGAGAGCACGCCTCGACCAGAGGGAGCACGGCCACCAGGCCGGCGCCGGCTCCAAATGCCTTGAGGAATCGTCGACGATCCATTCCAGGTCCCTCCAATGGGCCCCACGCCCGTGACTCGCTCGCCGACGGTCTGGCGCGGCAAGCGCGACCAAGGAGTCTAAGCGTCTTCCCGCCGGCAGTCAACACTGGGGCGAGAAGGACGTACGGCGACCCGGCGCTGAAGGATCGCGCAAGCACCTAGAATGCCCGCGTGCATCTCTCCTGGCGTGGTGCCAACCGCCTGCTGCTTTGCTCCACCGCCATCAGCTTCGTGGCGGAGGGTCACCTGGTGGCGTTCGCGCCCATCCAGCTTCACGCGCTGGGGCAGACCGATCGAGAGGTGGCAGTGTGGAGCGGCCTGCTCTTCGCGACCACCATGGCCACGTCGCTGCCGCTGGGCCCCTTCTGGGGCGTACTGGCGGAGCGCTACTCGCGACGGCTGATCATCCTGCGAAGCCAGCTGCTGCTGGCGGTGGCCATGTTCGTGGCGGCCTGGGCTCCGGACCTGGCGTGGCTTGTAGCGGCTCGGGCACTAATGGGGCTGAGCTTCGGCACCGGCGGCGTCATCGCCGCAACCCAGGTCATGCTGACCCCGAGCCGCCACGTGGGCGCAGCGCTGGCCGCCCTCAACGCCTCACAGCCCATCGCCGGAAGCATCGGCCCGCCGCTCGGCGGACTTCTCATCCCCTATCTGACGCTACAGGGGCTGCTGCTCATCGACGCGATCCTGTTGCTAGCCAGCGCGGCGGTGGTGGCCTGGCTGCTGCCTGAGCCCACAGGAGGCCACCGACCGGACTCCGTGCTGGCGCGGGTCGTGGAGGTGATGCAGATCGTCTGGAAAGAACCGAGCATCCGCTGGAGCTTCCTGTGCCAGACAGTGTCCCGCGGCTCCATCGCAACCGTTGACACGTACCTTCCCGTGAAGATCAGCCAGGTAGCGGCGGATCCTGCCACGGCGATCGGTTGGGTGCTGGGTGCCTATGGCGCCATGACCACGGCCGTGGCCTGGGGGTTCACACGGTTCGCTGAGCGATTCGACCCGGTGCGCCTGTACACCTGGTCCATGCTGTTTGGCGCGCTCCTGGCCGGGGGCATCGCCGCTGCGCCGTGGCTGGGCCTCGTCGCGGGGCTGGCGGTGCTGCGGGCGTTCCCCACGGCCTTCTCCCGTCCTCTGCTGTTCATGCATCTGGCCCGGGTGGTCCCAGCCCAGCACCAGACGGGAGTGTTCGGCTTGCTGCCAACGGCGGGAAATGTGGGCTCACTGACGTTACCCCTACTAGCGTCCCTCACCGCAACGCTGGGAATCGGCGCCGCGATCGCCACCGGCGGTGTAGGCCACGCGGTGAGCGCGGTGGGCGGGCGGCTCCTGGGGCGCTCTCGCTAAACCGGATCTGAGCCGCCGGCTGTACCATGCGGTGACATACTCCCAATCCCAGGAGCATCCGATGCCAAACGTCCAGGCCAAGACGCTCGAGACTTTCGCGCGCGCCGTGTACGAGGCAGCCGGCACAAAGCCGGAGAATGCTGCCATCGTGGCCTCCCACCAGGTGGGCGCCAATCTCGTCGGCCACGATTCACACGGGGTGGTGCTGCTGCCCACCTACATCAGCCGGATCGACCGCGGGCACATCATGCCCAACGCGGAGCCGGAAGTACTCAGCGAGTCCGCGGGATCTACCTACGTGAACGGGAACTGGGGCTTTGGCCCGGTGATCTCCGAGTGGGTGATGGCGCGGACCATCGAGAAGGCGCACACCACGCGGCTGGCCGCTGCCACCGTGAGGGAACAGAGCCACATCGGCCGACTGGCGGACTATCCGCTGATGGCGGCGCGGGCCGGCTTCATCGGCCTGACCATGGCCGACTCCGGCCAGAGCCCGAAGTCAGTGGCGCCGTTCGGCGGCCGCGAGGCGAGGCTGGGGACGAATCCGCTGTGCATCGCCTTTCCCAGCGACCTGCCGGGGCCCATCTTCATCGACATGGCCACGAGCGCCGTGGCGGCGGGCAAGCTGAACGTGGCCCGCGCCCGGAACAAGCCGATCCCGGAGGGGTGGGTGCTGGACAAGGACGGCAACCCCACCACGGACGCCAACGATTTCTACAACGGCGGCGTGATGCTTCCGCTGGGTGGCCCCGAAGGCCACAAGGGATACGGCCTCTCGTTCGCCGTGGAGACGCTGGCGGCGATCCTGCCTGGGCTGGGCTACGGCATCGATCCGCAGGGCCGGCACAATGACGGCGTGTTCATGCTGGCGATCGACCCGGACGCGTTTGGCCCGCCAGGAACGTTCAAGCGTGAGGTCGAGGGCTTCGTGAAGTATCTGAAGGAGACACCGCCGGCAAAGGGGGTACAGGAGGTCTACTACCCCGGGGAGCTCGAGTACAGAACCAGCCAGCAGCGCGGACGGGACGGCATACCGATCGAGGACAGCACCTGGACACGGCTCAACGAGCTAGCACAGCGATTCTCGCTGGAGCGCCTGCTCGCCTGAGGCGCACAACCGCGGCACGCGGTCAGTCGCGTCAGATGCGCGTGGCGGGACGGAACACGCCCCACGCAAACCAGAAGTGATTACCGCTGACCACTGGCTGGGGCTGCCGGCCAGCCAGTGGCCCAGCGCGGGCAGTGCCCAGGAGATCCCAGACACTGCCCGTCTCACGTTCTCGCAGCTCTGCCCCGTGCCACTCAAGCGTGACCGGACGACCCGCGAGCTCCGCGCTGAGCACCACGGCGGCACCAACGTCGCGCGCGGCGGCGATCGCGTTACCGTCCAGAGCTGACGCGGTGCCGGCACGCCATAGGACTTGAACGGGCTGCCGCCCACCACATCGCGGATCACGGGCTGCCGAACCAGGGAGGTGAACGGGTAGGCCACGTCCTCGCCGCCCAGGCTCACGGTGACCACCCGCTCCATCGGGGGCAGGCGACCGTCTGGCGTGCCGTCAAATACGAACGGTGACTGGTCAGCACGGTCGTAGCCCACATAGGGATTGGACCCGTACGCTCTGGCATACCCTGTATCCCGTGAGAGGACGCGCGCCCACGGCGCGCTGGTCTTCAACTCCTCCCAGGAGACGATGCTCGCGGGCAGCATCACCAGCCGGCTGCCGGTAAGCTCGCCCACAATCGCCTCCCCAGTCACCTGTTGCCACCAGGACTCGGTCTGCCGATCCCACATGAGCAGATCGGAATGGCGCAAATTTCCGGTGGTGCCAAAGTCCAGTGTGCGCCCGCCAAGCCGACGGTCAAACGCAATGGCCGTGTTGCACAGCGGGCAAAACGTGACCGCCACGGGCACGTCGCCGATCTGACCGTTCACGATCTCGTGCCAGATCAGCACCTGGATTGGATACGCCCGCCACTCCCCTCCGACGGCCAGGGCAATCACCGGTTCACGCGCGTTCAACCAGGTACCGGCCTCAGCCACCGTGCTCAGCGTGGGACGGTCAATAGGAGGGATGCCATCACGCGGTGGGCCACCGGAGCGGAGCTCGCCGAGCGGAACGAATCGCCTGGAGAAGTCCGTTTTCCAGCCAGACCGGGAAAAGCCAGTGACCAGGCCCTCCCGCGCGCCATCCAGCAGGGCGAGCGGCGTGGACGTGGCTGCCGTCCCGGCGGGTGCTGGTGTGGAAATGGGCGTTGGGCTCGTAGTAGCGGTGGGCGCCAGCCCGATATGGCCGCTGGCAACGAACGCCAGCGCAATCGCCGCCAGGTACGACGCGGGCGAGGCACGTCCAGCGAGGATCACGGGGGCCCGGATCACAAGGGCCAGCCTAACACGCTGTTATTACAAGGGTCTTACTCATAGCCACGTTACGCCAGGGGCAGTGACTTTCGTCATGCCGGGCTTCCCAGGATCGTGACTACCGCGAGTACCGCCCCTCTCGTTCCGCGGCTATGCTGGGGGGCATGGGCGTGGAGGAACCGCAATGAAGAAACCCGGTAACCGAGCGTGGCTGAGCGTGGCACTAGGGTTCGCATTGGCGGGATGCGCCACGATGGTAGCGGCCCAACAGCAACGCGGCCCCGCGCCCACCGACGACCGCGTGGGATTTCCAGAGGGCTACGAAACCACCTACAAGCTCCTCTTTGTTCTGGACCGGCCGGACAACCGTCAGGTGCGCATGGTGTACGGCAACGATCAAGCGGCGAGCGGAAAGCCGGGGGAGCCGTTCCCCTATGGGTCCGTACTCGTCATGGAGACCTGGAGCGCCAGGAAGGACGCGTCCGGACTCCCAGAGCTCGGCGCGGACGGACGGTATCAGAAGGATCAGCTCACGGGTATCTTCGTGCAGCGAAAGGAGCCAGCCTTCGGTGAAGCCTACCAGCTTCAGCGGAGCGGCGAGTGGGAATACGTGGCGTACAAGCCGGACCGTTCGCACCTGCAGCCGCCGGAGAACACCAACGCCTGCGCCGCCTGTCATCAGGATGCGGGTAGGACGCGCGACTGGGTGTTCCGGGCTGACCTGTTCTTTCAACCCGGCCGCGGCGCGGTTCCCACGCCGGTAGAAGGCCTGGCGGCGCTGGGCCGCCTCCCAATCCAGAACTACAGCTTTGTGCCCGCCTCCGCCACGTTCAAGGTGGGCAGCGCCATCACCTGGGTGAATGAGGACGAGGCCATCCACACCGTGACCGCGGTGGACAACAGCTTTGACTCCGGCAGGATCTCGCTGGGCGGGACGTTCCGGCGAACGTTTGAAACTCCCGGCACGTTTGACTACGTATGCACCGTGCACCAGAACATGAGGGCGCGGATCGTAGTCGAATAGTGCGGCGGGGTGAAAGCTCGGCCCAGCTATCTGGCACGACCAGTGGCACGCCAGGCCGCGAGCTGGGGCGCTCCAACGGATACCGCTTACCGCGGCTGGTCAGCCTTGCGCTACCAGCCGCGGTCTGGCTCCTGGCGGTGGTCACGCCACCCCGAAGCGGACTCAGCCCTGAGTATCTCGCCACGTTGAGTGCGACGTTGGCGGCCCTGGCGTGGATAGACCTCCGCGCCGTCGGGGCGGAGTCATCAGTGACGCGCAGGCTGGCGGTCCTCAGCGCCGAGTTGGCGTTGTGCTTCCTGATCGTGCTGGCTCACGGTACGTTGATCCGGCCCGCGCTCATCTACCTTCTGCCTACCAGTCGATCACTGGTCATGTTCGGCGAGCGTCGCGGCGCGCTGGCCAGCGGGACCGTGTGGTTAGCGTACGGCGCCAACGTGGTGTTAGACGGATGGCCAGACCGTCTGGCGGAGTACATCCCGAATTACTTCTCGTTTTTCCTGGCTCCGTACGTCGCGGCGCTCGCTATGACGCAGGGGGCCATTCGCCAGGCGCAGCACCGAGCGAGAGCAGAGCGACTCTACGTGGAATTGCAGCACGCGCACCAGGAGCTACGCGAGCTCCACGAGCACGCTCGCGAGGCCGGGATGCTGGAAGAACGGAACCGCCTGGCGCGCGAAATCCACGATTCGGTAGCGCACTACCTCACTGTGATCGCCGTGCAACTCGAGACAGCCGCGGCGCTTTCAACATCCAGACCAGATGAGGCGCGTCTGCAATTGGGGCGCGCTCGGGAGCTCACAGCGGACTGCCTGCGTGAGCTTCGGCACTCCGTTGCCGCCTTACGAGCGACCAGTCGAGAGCAGCTTTCGCTTGCGCACGTGTTGCGCAAGCTCGTGCACGACTTTTCCACCAGCACGGGGATCGCCGTCACCCTGGACATTGGATTGGACGACTCGTCGCTGAAACCGGAGGCGGTTCTCGCCCTGTACCGGGTAGCGCAGGAAGGCCTCACGAACGTGCAACGTCACTCCCAGTCTCCCAGTGCCGTGGTGGAGCTTCAGCGTGAGGGGCAGGACATCTGTCTGAGAGTGCGGGACCACGGCCGGGCTCACCCAGCGGCGGACGGGACACCCGGTGGTTTTGGGCTGATTGGGCTGGCTGAGCGTCTGGCGCTCCTTGGCGGGGAGATCACGTTCCAGCACACACCAGCGGCTGGAGCCAGCCTGGAAGCACGAGTGCCGGCCCATGGCTGAGCGCGTGCGTGTGCTACTGGTGGACGACCAGAGCCTGCTGCGTGCGGGTCTGCGCACGCTCCTTGATCTCCGCGCAGACATCCAGGTCGTGGGTGAGGCAGGCGATGGTCTTGAGGCGGAGGAACAGACAGAGCGGTTGCATCCCCACGTTGTGGTGATGGATCTGCGAATGCCGCGACGCGGCGGGATCGAGGCCACACGGCGAATCCGCGAGCGCTGGCCATCCATCCACGTGCTGGTACTGACCACCTTTGACGAGGACGATCTGGTGTTTGACGCCATCGCCGCGGGAGCAGCAGGCTACGTACTCAAGGACATCAATTCAGAGACGTTGGCTGAGGCCGTCCTGGCCTCCGCGCGCGGCGACGCCCCGCTGAACCCGGGGGTAGCTCGCAAGCTGGTCCATCGACTTCGCCGGCAGCCGGCGCTGCCGCTTTCGTCACAGACGCCCCCAGCGGACCGGCTAACGGACCGCGAACAGACCATCCTAGAGCTGCTCGCGAGTGGATCGAGCAACCGCGAGATCGCGGATAAGCTCGCGCTCACCGAAGGGACCGTCAAGAACTACGTGTCCTCGATTTTGTCCAAAATCGGTGTGCGGGACCGTACGCAGGCCGCGCTGTACGCCGTTCGGGCTGGATTGAAGCCCAGCTAAGTCAGCTCTGGGCCAGACGGTGCGCTGTTCAGGCGCCTATGGCCAGCACGTTGCCGCGACCCGCGGCGAGCCCGGTCACCAGGAGCGTCTCCACCGCGTGGGTGGGTAGCGGCGGGTTGAACAGGTAGCCCTGGCCAAAGCGGCAGCCAAGGTCTCGTAGCTCGCCAAGCTGCTCCTCCGTCTCGATACCCTCGCCCACCACGGCCAGGCGCAGGTCATTGGCCAGGCTGATGATGGAGCGAATGATGGCGCGGTCCTGCGGGTCGCTGCCGAGACGCCCGACGAACGAGCGGTCGATCTTGAGGATCCGCACCGGAAAGCGGCGGAGGTACGCCAGGCTGGAGTAGCCAGTCCCGAAATCATCCACGGCCAGGTCTACCCCAAGCTCGCGCAATTCGCTGAGACGCCCGATGGTGGCCTCCACATCCCGCATCATCACGCTCTCAGTGATCTCCAGCTTGAGCCGCGAGGGGAAGAACCGGGTGTCCTGAAGGACCCGTGCGACGGACGCCACCAGGCCAGGGTGCTGGAGCTGCGTTCCCGAGAGATTGACGGACAGGCTGAGATCTCCGTAACCGCTGAAGCGTGACTGCCAGTCCGTCATCTGGCGGCAGGCCTCGCCCAGGATCCATTCGCCAATCGGGACGATGAGCCCAGTCTCCTCCGCAAGCGGGATGAACTCCAACGGTGAGATCAGGCCACGCTCAGGATGCTTCCAACGCACTAACGCCTCGAATCCCTCAATGCGTTGTGCCTGGATGTCAATGATCGGCTGATAGTAGACCCGGAACTCATTGCGCTCTAGCGCCTTGCGGAGGCTGGTCTCTAGCTCCAGCCGTTCGGAAGCGCGCGCGGTCATACTGACGTCAAAGACCTCGAAGCGGGACTTCCCATTCGCCTTCGCGCGGTACATGGCCACGTCAGCATCCCGGAGGATGTCGTCCGGCCGCTCCGGTCCGGGACCGCCCATCGTAACACCGATGCTCGCGCGCACGAACACGTCGTGCCCACCGATCAGGAAAGGCGCCTCAAGATTGGCGAGGAGGCGCTCCGCCAGAATGCGCGCGGTGGACTCGTCTTCTACCTCCTCCACGAGGATGCCAAACTCGTCGCCGCCCAGGCGGGCCAGCGTGTCCTCCTGGCGCACGCAGGTGAGCATGCGCTGGGCAACGGCGGTGAGCAGACGGTCCCCCACGGGGTGGCCGAGGCTGTCATTGATCAGCTTGAAGTTATCCAGGTCCACGAACATCACGGCGATCTGCCGATCGTGTCGGGAGGCGCGCACTAGAGCTCGCTCGAGACGGTCCACGAACAGGACGCGATTGGGAAGCTCCGTCAGCGCGTCGTGGAACGCCTGGTACTGGAGCATCTGCTCGAACTCTTTGCGCTCCGTGATGTCCCGGAACGTCGCAATGATCCCGTGGACGCGTGGGTCCTTGAGCAGATTGGTGACGATGGCCTCGAAGTGACACCAGCTTTCATCCGAAAGGCGCAGGCGGAACTCGGCGGCCATACTCAAGCGCGGGCTCTGGAGCGCCTGTGCAAACAGACTGTTGGCGGTGTCCCGGTCATCCGGGTGGACCAGCGAGAAGAGGTTGCGGCCGCGGAGCTGGTCTGTCGTGTAGCCCCAGATACGCTCGGCGGATGGGCTCTGGTAGTCCACCGAGCCGTCGTCGCGCAACACCAGAACCACATCGGAGGTGTTGAGCACCATCGAGCGGAAACGCTGCTCACCGCGCCGCAGCTCTTCCAGTTCGGCCGAGACGGCCTCCTGCGACACCCTGGCAGCGGCGCCGCGCCCGCGGCACACTCCCAGAACAACTGATCCCGCCACGGCCAGCACCGTCAGAGCGCCGATTGCCTGTTCGCCCCCGATGACGCCCAGCAGGTAGGCCCCACCTAGCAGAAGTCCGAACGCCGCGCCGATGGCGCCCCCGCGCGCGCCGCACGCAAATGCCTCGCTGTCACACTGCCGGAGTAGATCCGCCCACCTGGTGCCGATGCTCACTGCGCCCCCCGAACGCTCTGGCCATGTTCAGTCATGTCGATGGAACGGAGGTGGCGGCCATCAGGGGATGGCCGGCCCATCGGCTGACGGTGGACAACCCGCCCATCACTCCATCCGTCGCCATCTCGTTGACCGGCGTGGGAGAGATGCCAGCCCAACCTATGAGCGCGCTTACCATCGAATCTGCTACGCCACCGTCCCGGGAGCTCGCTGAGGCGAGCGATCCACGGGGGCGGGGACTGGCGCTGCCCGACGCCGAGCTCGTGGCACGGTGTCGCGCGGGAAGCGAGGCGGCCTGGTTCGACATCGTTGGCCGATATCGAGCGCTGGTCACTTCCGTGATCCGGCGCTATCGGCTTGACGAGGACGAGGCGGCAGATGTGGCGCAGGAAGTGTGGGTGGCTGCATGGCGCGGCATCAATGCGCTGCGAGAGCCCAACCGCCTGGGCGCCTGGCTGGCAACGCTAGCGGGACGAGTCGCGTGGGACTCCACGCAGAGACGATCACGCGGACGGCTGACCGAGCCACTCGAGACGGCGCTGGCAACCGCCGCGGATGAACAGCCAGGTCCGGAGCGGCTCGCTACGAATCTGGAAGACGCGGCGGAGCTCCGTGCGGCGCTCCGCCTCACCTCTCAGCGCTGTCAGCTTCTCATCCGCACCCTCTACTTCAGCCAGCGGGAGCCGACGTACGCGGAGCTCGCGCGTGTTCTGGGCTGCTCCTCCAACAGCGTGGGACCACTCAGGACGCGTTCCTTTCAAGAGCTGCGAAGAGCGCTAGATTCTGTGGTGCAGACGGACACGCGCGGGGGTACCCGGTGACGCGCGAGGAGCGATCTACCCTGGAGCAGCCTCGCCGGCTCCAATCAGAGCACCCGGACAATTGGGACACACGGGCGAGTGAGATCGATAGGCTCAACCGCACTGATCCGCACGAGGGATTGAAGCGCGCGGCGGACTGGCTCCAAATGGAACGGGAGCGCGGCTCGGCGGAGGGTGAGACACGGGCGCTACGCGCACACAGCCACGCGCTTCGCTTTCTGGGCCGGTATGACGAGGCAATCGCCCAGTACGACGACACCGAGCGCCGATTCCGAGCGCTGGGCTTAGAAGCAGAGGCAGCTCGAACGCAGATCGGTCACGTGAACGCGCTGCGCTACAAGGGGCTGTACGAGGAAGCCGTGCAGCTCGCAAGCAGCGGCCGCGAGTATTTTCTGGAGCACGGCGAAGATCTCCAGGCAGCCAAGCAGTCCAACAATCTGGGCACCCTCTTCCGCCCAATGGGGCGGCTCAAGGACGCCCTCGAAGCCTACTCCGTGGCTCGCGCGGTGTTCCGCCGGCTGCGCGAAGACTCCGCGGTGGCAGACGTGGAACAGAACATCGGCAACGTCCTCGTTGACCTGGGGCGTTTTGAAGACGCGGTCCCGCGGCTGCGCGCGGCAGAGCGCATCCGCCGGCGCCTGGGCCTCCGGTCCGAAGTGGCGCTGACTCTCGTGAACATTGGCGTGCTCTCGCACCGGCGAGCGGACTACGGCCGGGCAATTCAGGCACTGACGGATGCACGGCGAATTTACGAGGAGCTTCAGGGCGAGCGTGGCGCTGCGCTTGCCAACCTGCAGATGCTTCCGGCCTGCCTGGCCCTGAACCTCCGAGCTGAGTCTCACGACGCGGCCGCGCGCGCCGTGGAGGGCCTGAGAAGACTGGATATGCCTCTAGAGCTCGGTCAGGCGCTGCTGGCGTCCAGCCGCGTATCCGAGCAGGATGGCGAAGTGGCAACTGCCGTCGCGCAGATAGACGAGGCATACGGGCTGTTTGCCCAGCTCGGAAACCGAATCTGGTCCGCGGACGCGCGGATCCAGGCCGCGCGACTCCGCGCGCTGGCCACGGCCGAATCCGCAAGCGAGCTGTTGGAAGTGCTGCAGTCCGCTGAAGAGGCCACCGAGAGTCTGCGCGAGGCCGGCGCACTGGACCGGGCGCTCTTCGGCCAGCTCGTCCAATCGGCGCTGCTCGCCCGGCTGGGTGACACGGAGACCGCTCTGGAACGACTGGCGGGGGCGGCGCGAGGCGCGGCGGCCATCGGCGCTGACCATCTGCTCTACCAGGCGCACGCAACCATGGGTAGCCTGCAGGCAGAGACGGACATCAACCAGGCGATAGACAGTTACAAGCGAGCGATCCATCACCTGGAGCAGGTCCGCTCACGGGCCCTGGCGGATGATCTGAAGCTGGCCTTCCTGGCGGACAAGACGGACCTGTACGAGCAGATTGTGGACCTCTTGCTCCAAACTGACGCGCATGACTCGGTTGCGGCCGCGTTTCGGTATGTGGAACGCTCCAAGTCGCGGACGCTGCTGGAAGAGCTGGTGGGTGGGGCGAACGCGGAGGCGGGGACCCGCTCCCGGGTGCGAAAGCTCGCCCGCAAGGTGCGCGACATCCGGACCAGCCTGAACAGCACCTATGCCCGCGCGTACGGCGCGGACGTGACGCCCTCCGCCGACAGTGTGGCACGATCAAACCAGGCGGAGCTGGTTGCCCGGCTGGAGCGCGAGTACGAGCAGGCCACCCGTGAGCTCCAACTCTCGGTACGCGCGGCCTCACCCGGCGGTGCCCCGCTCAGCGAGCTAGAGCTAATTGAGACTCCCCTGCCGCCTTCAATGGCGCTGGTGGAATACTACTCCGTCCACGGCGAGATGCTGGCGTTCGTCAAGCGCGGGACAAGGCTCACGCTGCGCCGCCTGGGCGCCACGGAGAGCATCGACCGCCAGGCGGAACGGATCCAGTTCCAGATCGGCAAAGGCACACTAGGCTCAGAGTATCTGCTCGCAAACCTGGAGAACCTCCGCAGAGGAATCGACCGCTGCCTCCAAGGGCTGTGGCGACTGGCGCTAGAGCCACTGGCGGACGATTTGGAAGGTGTTGAGCACCTGGTTGTGATCCCACACGGATCGCTCCACGGAGTGCCCTTCCATGCGCTCCACGACGGTGAGCGGTACCTGGCGGAACGCATGACGATCAGCTACTCGCCGAGCGCCGGCGTGTACTTCGCAAGCTGCCGATTCGGAGCAACCGACGCTGGGCGGACCCTGGTGGTAGGAGTGGAGGACGCGGGGCTTCCCTGGGTGAGCCACGAGGTGGAGACGGTCACGCGGGTCTCGGCGGGAGGGAGAGTCCTGGACGGCACGCAGGCAACCAGCGCGGCATTGTGGAAGGCGGCCGGCACCTTTGACACGCTGCACCTCGCCACACACGCGGTGTTCCGTGCGGACAACCCGGCGTTCTCCTCCATCAAACTCGCGGACGCCTGGCTCACGGTCTCCGATCTGGCAGAAATCGCCCGCGGCGCCAATCTGGTCACGTTGTCAGCATGCGAGACCGCTGTTGGCGGCTTGACGATCGGCGACGAGGTCATTGGTCTGACTCGTGGACTGCTGGGGGCGGGGTGCGCATCCGTTGTAGCCAGTCTGTGGCCCGTGAACGATGAGAGCACAGCACGGCTGATGGAGCACTTTTACCGGTCATTGCAGACCGGATTGACGGCGGCGGCGGCGCTCCGCGAGGCCATGCTTACGCTGCGCGAGCAGTACGATCATCCATACTTCTGGGCACCATTCGTCGTGGCGGGGGGCGGTTCCACGCGGGCGCAGTGCCAGGAGCTAGCAGCGTGAACCCCAGCTATGGATTTGACCAGTTCCTCAGCGCACGGTCGGCCTTTGCGCCAACGCTGGACGCAGACGGCCAGCGGCTGTACTTCGTCTCTGACCTCGGAGGATCGCCGCAGCTCTGGTCTCGCCGGTTGGACGCGCCCGGCGCGTGGCCAGACCCGGTCGCGGTGGGGCTGGACCGCGTACTTGCGGCGTATCCATCGTCAACGCCAGGCCGCGTCGCATTGGCCGCGGACGTGGGCGGGAACGAGCGCGCACAGCTCTACGTGATCGATCGGCTCGGCGCCGCGCCCCGGCCGCTGACCACCGACCTCAACGCAATCCACGTGTTCGGCGGCTGGAGTCCAGACGGCACGGAGATAGCGTACGCGAGCAATGCACGGGACGCGCGCTTCTTTGACATCTACGTGCTATCCGCGACGACCGGCGCGTCACGCATGTTGCACAGTGCCGACGATACCCTCTACTGCTTTGGCTACTCGGCGGACGGCCAGTGCCTGGGACTCCAGCGCGTGACCTCCGCGTGGGATCAGGCCATCCTATTGCTGAACCCACGCACGGGTGAGACTCGACAGATCAGTCCCAGCGACGTTCCAGCGCGCTATCTGCGGCCTGCCTGGCACCCACGTCAGAACGCCGTGCACTGTGTGACGGACTATCGGCGAGATTTCCTGGCCGTAGCAGAGCTCACGGAGGAGCAATCGGCACCGAGCCTCCTCGCGCAGGAGGACTGGGACATCGATGACTTTGCCGCTTCGCCCGATGGCACGCGGCTGGCCTATGAACTGAACGTGGACGGCTTTTCCGAAGTGAAGCTACTGGATGTGGCCGCCCGCACCACAAGTACACTGCAGACCCCACGCGGACTGGCATTCGAACAGTACCGGTGGACGCCCACGTTCACCTGGGATCAGGCCGGCCGCTGGCTCGCGATGACGCTGGGTGCCGCGCGCGAGACCGCGGATGTCTACGTGCACCATCTGGACGGGGCCGGCCCCACGCCGGTGACGCGCACCTGGACATCCGGAATCAACCCGGCGGATCTGGCTGAGGCCGAGCTGGCGCACTACCCCACGTTTGACGGCCGGACTATCCCAACATTTGTCTTCAGGCCGCGCTCCGCCAACAGCGGCAGCCCGCCGCCATGCCTGTTCTATGTGCACGGCGGTCCGGAGATGCAGACGCGGCCGCTCTACAACGGCATCATTCAGTACTTCGTGCACCGCGGGTTTGCGGTGGTCGCCCCCAACGTGCGGGGCAGCCTGGGGTACGGGCGCAAGTACGTGCACCTTGATGACGTGGAGCTTCGCATGGACTCCGTTGCAGACCTGGCTGCCGGCGCACGCTGGGCCGCGCAGACGGGACTGGCCGACCCAGCTCGTATCGCGGTGATGGGCGCAAGCTACGGTGGGTTCATGGTCCTAGCAGCCCTAACAGAGTACCCAGAGCTTTGGGCGGCTGGCGTTGACATCGTGGGCATCGCCAACTTCGTCACGTTCCTGGAGAATACGGGCCCCTGGAGAAGACGGCATCGCGAAGCAGAGTACGGCTCGCTGGAGCACCACCACGCGCTGCTGGAATCCATCTCACCCCTCCACAAGGTGGACCGTATCCGCGCGCCACTGATGGTGGTGCACGGTGCGAATGATCCGCGGGTGCCCATTGGTGAGGCGGAACAGATTGTCAGCGGCCTGCAAGCACGCGATCGGACGGTTGAATACCTACGGTATGAAGACGAAGGTCATGGACTGGTGAAGCTGCGGAACCGGCTGGATGCCTATCCGCGGATAGCCGCGTTCTTGGAACGGCACCTGGCGGCCACGGGCGACTGACCGAGACTTGGGACGCGTAGGGACCTGCCAGGAGTGCCCCACGCGCATCGACACAACGACATCCGGGGCACTGGCGCACGGACATCTTGCCGGGCCCCGGGAAAAGACACTGAAGCTGACCATTGGGGGGGTCGGATGCTAGTTAACAGACAGGAAGGCGGACCCAGCAGGCGCGGGGCAGCCACAGTTCATGAGGCCCTGCTGGTCTACGACACGCAGACGCAGCATCTGCCGAAGGGTGTGCGCGCGGCGGCACAGCGAACGAGACGGCTGCTCTTCGCGGGCGGAGGGATGGAACTGGCGCTCCAGCTTTCGGCAGACCCCGCCAGCACGGGCGCGAAGATGGTGGCACAGGTGCTCTTGCAGGGTACTCCGGCGCCAGACATCGAGGTATTCCTGGACGGGCGCGGCGGCTCACATGAGCAGGTCACGGACGCCGAGGGCGAGCTACGCCTGGCTCGTCTCGCGACCGGACAGTACACCGCGTGGGTGCGGACGCCGCGGGGCGTGGTGCGGTGCGGGCCAATCTCCGTGGGGGAAGAAGATTCCGCAATCTGACCCGTCACTTTTGAAAACCGGCCCCGTTGTGGTCTGTGAAGGAAGCTACCACCACGGGAGACCACTACTGAGAAGCAACTGATCGGAGAGCTCGGGACGCCCGCCAGCGCGGCCAAAGCAAAGGCCCCCATCCGCGGCAACGGACGGGGGCCCAACCTGACTAGTGGCTGAGGACTAGATTAGTCCGAGCCGGAATCGTCAGCGGCGACAACCGCAACGGTCAGGGACATCAGGGTGAGAGCGAGGCCAATCGCCCTCCAGTACAGCTTGCGCATACCACAAGCCTCCTAACCCCGGGTTTGGAACACACCCCGGTTGATGGCTATTACCATACAGCGCCGAGAACCGAAAGTGCCGGGTCCAGAGCACCAATTTGCCTAATCTGGACAAAGTGCCGGCTGAACCTTGCGTATTTTCAGCTATTCTGGAGAAATCACCAGGATCCCCGAGTGACTCGGCGATTGGTGTGCGCAAGATAACGTAATATGCGCAGGCGATTCGTGCCGCAGCCGCGATCGCAGACCAGGCGTCTGGCGCAGTATCGCCTTCGCAAGCGTGATCTAGATGCGCGTATGCTATCGTGCGGTAGCAGCGTGCGAGGGGCTTTGATGCGCTTGCTCGTCGTGGACTCGGACACGCCCGGTCGAAAAATGGTCCTGTTCGTCCTCGAGACGATCGCGGGACACGAGGTGATCGAGTCAGAGAGCCTGGCAGAAGCCGAGGCTGCGCTGAACGGTGCCAGGTTCGATGCGCTCGTCGTCGACCTGATGGATCGCGGCGAATGCGTAGAGTTGTGCAAGCGCGTCCGCCGACGGTCTGACGTGCCCATCATCGTCGTCTCAGACAAGAGCACGGTCCAGGATCGCGTTCGGGCCCTTCGGGCGGGAGCGGACGACGTGCTCTCAAAACCGTTCGACCCATCCGAGTTGATCGCGCGCGTGGACGCAATCGTCCGACGGGCTGGAAAGGTATCTCTCCAGCATGACTTCGGCCGGGTTGATATTGGCGACCTGTCGGTGGATTTGATCGATCAGACCGCCACGATCCGCGGGCGGCGGCCGGCGTCGTTGACGCGCACGGAGCTACGGCTGATCACGGCCCTGGCCCGGACCCCCGGACAGGCCTGCGCGTCCGAGGAGCTAGAGCGGGCGATTTATCCCGACGGACATGCGCTCAGTCACAACACCATCCAGAGCTACATCTCCGGACTGCGGCGGAAGCTAGAGCCGGACCCTGGCCAGCCACGATACATCCTGACCGTGCGGAAGTACGGGTACCGCCTGGGATCTTAGGAATCACCAGAGCCTGACTCGTCGCCGCCGTCCTCGTCGTCATCCGCACCGCGACGCAGCCCGCTGACACCGTACCAGAGAAACACAAACCCCAGCAGCACGCCCATCCGGGACCAGCCGGGCAGGCCGAAGACCGGCCCACCCAGACAGGCCACCAGCAGCACCGCGCCGAGCGCGGCGACGATCAGGGACTCAGGATCGTTGAAGCGCACCCCAGGCACACCACGCTCCTGGCCAACGCCTGAACCACAAGGCGCTCAAAGGACAATGATCTCGATGTTGACCGTGGTCGCGACCGCGACCGCTCGGTAGAGCGGTCACTGTTGTTGCCAGAGCCCTACCAGGTGCTTCGCGTCGGCCTGACTGGTGCCGCGGAACTCAAAGCGCATGTCCACGCGGTTCAGATCCGCCGGCGCGGAGGCCACGCGCACGCCGTCAGCGGTGACGTCCAGGCCACCCAGCGTGATGCCGCCATCCCGAGCCCGCGCCTGGATGAGGGTCACCCCGCAGGCAGCGATGCCGGCCATGAACGCTTCGCCGGTTGAAAGCGCCTCCGCCGGGCCGGAGGGTGAGTCAATGATGAAGTGGTTGCCGCGGGCGCTGGTGATGGTGCGCCCCAGCACGGCCGTGCTGCGCGATGTGGCCTTGTAATGTGTCTCGTCGCTCAATGCGATCCTCCCACGCTAGCGTCGCGGCAACCGCCAAACCATACCGCGCCAGGCGCTCCTCTGCTAGAGGCGAGTATACGCGCATGGGAAACAACGGCGGTCGCAGCCACGCGCGTCAACCGGTCGTCGCCGGTTGGCAGCCAGCCGAACAGTGTCCGCTGGGACCGCCAGCGTCCCCGCTGCCCCCTCTCACCTGAGCAACTGGCACTCGTCCTGGCACCAATACCGGCCATCGGCGTGCCAGCCGAGGCTGCCCGGACAACACCAGCCGAGTCCACCCGCCCCGCGCAACACGACGCATCAACGCAGCGGTAGAGCGCGCGGCGCGAGCGACTTCATCATCTGGAATGAGCCGAATGTGTCCAACCCCTCGCAGGATGGGTCGATTCCACGGCGCACCGCAAGCTCGATGCAGGCACAACGCAACGCCGCCGCACTGTGGATAGCTGCGGGCGCAAGCTCGCGGCACGGGCAGGAGGTGTGAACGTCCTGTAGGGCGGCATCCAGTTCGCCCAGCATCCCAATCAGGTACGCGCGCCCACGACACCCGTTACCGCCTCAGCCAACGCCCTGGCGTACCGTTCTCAACCCCCGCGGCATAGAGAACAGTGAACGATCGCTCATCCCACCAGGCGCCCGGCCAACCCCGCCCCTTCCCGCCAGGGCTTTTGTCACCAAAAACACCTTCGTCAGCACTCTGGCCGCATACCCCCGCGTAACTAAGACGCACTAGCGCGAATCCCGAGATTCACACCCCCGCCCACGAGCCCCATCGGTCCACGGCAACCCACGGCAGTTCCAGCCCATCGCTCATCCCGTCGTCGCGGTAGCCGGCCAGCAGCCCAGCGCATCCCCACGTCAGGCTCCATTCGTTCCCAACCCAGACCGCTGAGGGTACAACCCGCAGCGGTACTGCCACGTTCAGAGCTCGCGGCTCAACCAGCGTAACCCAGGGTTTTCGTACTTTCGGCACTTTTGTCACGCCACCGGCACACACAAATACACACGCGTCGTCGCCAACGCGCTACCAGCCAAACACCGTCGGCTGGGACCGGCAGCGACCTCGCTGGCCATCACAATCCCGCGCGCCTGAAACGTGCCCCCGCCAGCACCAGCCACCAGAGCGCCAACCGAGGCCGTTCAAGGCGCCGGGGCCCCAGCCGCGCGCGTCAATCGGTCAACAGGCGAGACAGGCTGGCGGTGTGGACATCGCGGCCGTGCTAGCATGCCGCCACACGGCGGCCGCCCCCTGGCGGCCGTTCTCTGAGCGAGGCCAGCTATGAAGATCGGGCTCACCCTGCCCAACCGCGGCGTGATGTACGGCGTCACCACGGCCGAGCAGATGCTCCAGATGGCGGAGATCGCCGACCGCACGGACCTGATCCAGTCCATCTGGGTTGGAGACAGCCTGCTGGGCAAGCCGCGCATGGAGGCGGTGGTGCTCCTGGCCGGCGTGGCAGCCCGCACGAATCGCGTCCGCATTGGCCCCGCCTGCCTGGCCAGCCTGCCGCTGCGTGACCCCGTGCTCCTGGCGTACCAGTGGGCCAGCCTGGACTTGATGGCGCGCGGCCGTACTATCCTGGTGGGCTGTACGGGCATCGTGACCCAGGAAGGTGGGCGCATCGAGGGCGAGCTGTACCACGTCTCGCCACGGGACCGGGCGGAGCGGCTGGTGGAGTGGATCACTATCCTCAAGAAGCTCTGGACAGAGGACAACGTGTCCTTCGAGGGCCAGCACTACCGCTTCAGCAACGTCACCATTGACCCCAAGCCGGCCGCCAAACCGCGCCCGCCCATCTGGATCGCCAACAACTCCCGCGGCTCCGCCCAGCTCATCGAGCGAACCCATCGCCGGGTGGCCGAGCACGCGGACGGCTGGCAGACCTCCATCTCCAATCCAGAAGACGCGCGCTGGCGCATCAACGACATCCGCCAGAAGGTGCGCGAGGCTGGACGCGATCCCGCGGAGCTCGAGACGCACATCTACCAGAACATCAACGTGAACGAGGATCGCCAGGCCGCGCTGGAGGAGACCAAGCGCTTCCTGGACCAGTACTACATGCTGGACCACGACCAGGAGCGGGTGACCACCTGGACCGCGGCCGGCACGCCAGACGAGTGCATCCGGCACCTGCAGGAGTACAAGGACATGGGGTTCAGCGAGATCACGCTGCGGATCTCCAGCTGGGACCAGTTTGGCCAGCTAGACCGGGTCATCCGCGAGGTGCTGCCACACGTGGTGGACTGACCGGCGGCTGAGACAGCGGCGTCAAACACCTCTCCCAGAGGGAGAGGTGTCTATTCTGTCGCGCGTGCCACGTGGTCCTCGGGGTCAGAGCTCGGCGCGGTCGCGGATCTTGCTCTCATCTAGCTCGTAGCCGAAGCCCGGCCCAGCCGGCGGCTCGAAGTAGCCGTTCTTCGGCTCGTACCAGTCGCGGTAGAAGTACTGGACGTTGGCGTTGATCTTCCCGCCCCACTCGCCCAGCGGACAGGTGCGCTCGGTCTGGGCAAACAGCAGATGCAGCGCGTTGCGACAGGATTCATTGGCGTGCGGCACCACGGGGTAGCCATACGTGGAGGCCAGCGCCAGGATCTTGCGCATCTCTGTGACACCGCCGGCCGCGTTGGGGTCTGGCTGGAGCACCGTAGCGGCACCGCTCTCGATGATGGCGCGGATGTGCCAGCGGGTGTAGAAGTGCTCCCCGAAGGCCAGCGGGATGCTGGTGGCGGCCGCCAGCTTGGCGTGGGCATCGAGATCGTCAAAATTGAGCGGCTCCTCCAGCCAGGTGGGTCGGAATTCCTCCAGCCGGCGCGCCAGATCGATGAGGTAGAGGATCGAGTTGGGCTTCGGATCGGACAGGAGACAGTCCACCATGATGTCGATGTCCGGACCAACAGCCTCGCGGACGGCCTTGACCAGCGCCACGTTGCGACGCAGCCCATCCTTGCCGGCCGACTCATTGCATGGAACGTACCACTTGAGCGCGGTGAACCCCCGCTCCACGAACTCTCGCGAGCGCTCCGCGGCCGCGTCGGGCTCGGTGGAGAAGCCAAGCATGCCGGCGTAGGCCCGCACGCGCTCGCGTGCAGGCCCGCCGAGCAGACGGTAGACGGGCTCCCCCTTGGCCTTGCCGATGATGTCCCACAGGCAGAGATCCAGCACCGCCAGGTTGGCCATCCGCAGGCGGTGGTAGCTGGCCTGGTAGAGCTTCTCCCAGAGGTATTCCACGCGCATGGGATCCTCACCGATGAGCAGCTCGCCCAGCGCTTTGGTCTCCACCGTGCCGCCGTGGGATAGGCCGGTGATGCCCTCGTCCGTCTCGATCTGGGTGTAGACACCTCGATACGGCGTCACCTCATTGGGGGCCAGTCCGCCCCGGGCGATCTCGTACAGGGCTGCGCCAGAACGTAGTCCACCCTCTAGCTCGAACACTCGGACACGCGTGATCTTCATATTGCCCCCGGGCACCGCTGATGCAGTTGAGCGTACCGGATCAGTCAGGACCGCCCGCCGCGGCGACCCGGCTCCGTCTCAATCATCAGACAAGGCAAGCGTGTTCTCGATGTGGGCCAGGTGCTCGGCCTCATGATCGACGATGCGCTGGCAGTACGTTCTCACGGTCTCCACCTTTGGCCGCGAGCCGCCCGCAAATGTGCCCTCCCGCAGCCAGTCAGCCGGCGCCAGGCCCCTCAGCCGCTCCACGAGCTCAGCGCGCTGGATTGCATACTCCTGGAGCGAGACCTGAAATTCCAGGTCCGCGTACCGTCGCTCCTTGACTCGACTTCGAGGCGAGACGTAGCGACGGACTGGCCGGGATTCCGCGAGCATCAGCGCGATGCTGGCGCCCCAGATATCGGCACAGGCGCGCAAATGGTCCAGAATCTCATTCATGGACCACACGCCAGGTTCAGGCTGGCGCTGAAGACGGACCTCCGCGACACCGTGCGTGAGCGCCCCTATTCGACGCGGCGCTTCCGCGAGTGCATGCAGGACACGATCGAGATCGGCCCGATCGCTGTTGACGGCTAGGGTCACGCCGAGGGTTGCCAGACATCGCGGCCACCCTGGACCACTAGGCGCAGATCGTACAGCGCGCTCACATCCGTGCTGGGATCGCCGCCGACAACGATGAAGTCCGCCAGCTTACCGGCCTCCAGCGTGCCGACGCGGGCGTCCACGCGCATGGCCTCCGCCGCGACACGAGTGGCGCTGGAGATGGCCTCCAACGGCGTCAACCCCAGCCGCACTAGAAGCTCGATCTCGCGACGCACGGAGTTGTGCGGCACCAGCGGCGCGCCGGTGTCCGTGCCAGCCGCGATCTTGACGCCAGCCGCTCTGGCCAGGGCGATGCTCCGGGCGCTGGCCTCCGCCATTGCCTTGCCCTTGCGCACGTAGTCCTCTGGGAAGATCGCGCTGGGCTGGGCCTCCGCCACGTTGAAGAACCACGCCAGCGTGGGCACCATGAAGATGCCGCGCTCAGCCATCCGCGCTGCTAGCCCGGGTGTGAGCTGGTTGCAGTGCTCCACGGTATCTGCGCCGGCCTCGATGGCGTTGGCGATGCCCCGTTCGCCCTCGGCGTGGATGGCGGCAACGCGGCCGGCGTTCTTCGCCTCCTCCACTGCTGCCCGCATCTCCTCGACGGATAATTGGGGCGACCAGGGCTCGTCATGCCGCAGACCGTAGACGCCGCCGGTGGCCAGGATCTTGATGAAGTCCGCCCCCTCCTTGAGTTGTTGGCGGGCAGCGCGGCGCGCCTCCACGGGGCCATCCACCTCCACCCCCATCGCGTGGCAGTGGCCGCCGGTCATGACGATGGTGGCGCCGGACGTGATCATGCGCGGCCCGGGCACGAGGCCGTCCTCGATAGCGTCACGCAGCGCAAAGGCAACGCCGCCGGGGCAGCCGGTATCGCGCACGGAGGTGGTGCCGCAGGCCAGCGTCTGGGCGGCGTGTCGCACTGCCCGCACGGCGCCCTTGGGGACCGACTCGCTCCTACGGATCTCCTCCGGCTGGGCCTGGGCGCCGTCCCAGATCATGTGGACGTGCGCATCGATGAGCCCGGGTAGGATAGTGGCCTGGCCCAGATCCTCGATTGGGACGCCCTCGGGCGTCTGGCCCGCCGGAACCACCGCTTCCACGCGACCCGAGGCGACTATCAGCACGGCATCTCCTGCAATCCCGCCGCGGCCGTCGATCAGCCGCGCCGCCCGGTAGCCACGCCTGTGACCGTCCATGGAATGCTCCTTCCGCCCGGCCGGGCGCGGTGCAAAAAGGAGCTCGCCGCGCACGCGGCGAGCTCCCTGCTGAACGGGCGGCCCTAGTTGGGGACGATGGCCCCGCGGGTAATGTGGCCGTCTTCCTGCTGCTTGAACGCCTCGTTGATCTGGGCCAGCGGGAACTTGTGGGAGAGGATCCGATCGTACGGGTACTTGTCGCGCGTGCGGATCATCAGGTCGAGAGTCTTCTTGAGGTGTTCGGCCTCATAGTGCGCCACGCCCTGGATCCGGCGATTGCCAAAGATGATCCAGGAGGGGTCGAACTTGCCCTCCCAGCCCACGTTGATGTTGCCGATCTCCAGGTAGGTGCCCTCCGGCGCGGTCATGCGCAGGCCCTCGTCAATGACGCCGGGGTTACCCACGAGCTCCATAACCACGTTGCCGCCCCAATCGTCCGTGAGCTGCTTGACGCGATTGATGCGGGCCTCGGACGTGTTGTACTGGCGCATGTCCACGAACTCATCGGCGCCAAACTGGCTAGCGAGCTCCAGCCGCTCGTCCACGCCGTCGATGATGACGATCTTGGCAGCGCCGATCTCCTTGGCCACGGCGCAGGCATAGACACCCAGGCCACCCGCGCCCTGGATCACCACATTGTCGCCGGGCTTGAAGCCCACGATGTCCAGGCCCGCGTATACCTGAGTGAAGGCGCAGTTGAGCCCCGCCGCCATCTCATCCGTGATCTCGGGCGGAATCTTGAAGATGGCATGGTTCGGCCGCAGGTAGAAGTACTGGCCGTAGCCACCGGAGAAGTGAGGCCACTGGGTGCAGGAGACGGCAAAGTTTGCCTGGCGGGTTGGGCAGCTCTTGTATGCCCGCTTGAGGCAGGCCTTACAGTGACCGCATGGATTGAAATAGCGGTAGATGACGCGGTCACCTTCACTGAGCGGCGCGCCGGTGGTGTCCGTGGTGACGCCGGCACCAAGCTTGTAGACAGTGCCCATGTGCTCGTGGCCAGTATTGAGCGGCAGCGGGCGGCCCATCTTCTCGTAGTTCTGCTCGCCTTTCCAGTAGTGCATGTCTGAGCCACAGACGTTCGCGACCGATACCTTGATCACCAGCGCGCCGGGCTCTGGATCCGGCACGGCGTACTCCTGGATCTCAAACCCCTTGCCATAGCCCAGCCAGGCGGCGAGCTTGCCGGTCTCAGCCATAGTGGGTGACCTCCCTGCAGACGTTGTCTTAGTTTCTGGTCGCTGACGTGCCCAGCCGTGAGCGGCGCGAGCATGCGCATACCACGCTTCGACGATAGGTCATTTCGCGAGCGCACTGCCACCAGTCCGTGATCAGATGAGCCCGGGCACTCCGCGCACCAGCATGACTCCCAGCAACACGGCCATGAGGCCCAGCAGAGTGTTGAGGCGACCCACCAGCGAGGCTCGACGACGGAACGCGGCGATCTGCTCCGGCGTGGCGGTGCCCCGCTCGATGGCCTGCACACTGCGCGGCCCCAGGAAGAAGTCATGGACGACGCTGATGACCAGCATCACGGCCACGAGCGCCAGCTTGATGGCGAGCACGCCGCCCAGCTCACCGACGAACGCCTGCCCAGAGAACAGGCTCTGCACGGTGACACCCCGGTAGGTCAGGTTGATCCAGCCGGTGACCAGCAGCAGGCCAATGCAGACCCAGCCGACGGAGCGGAACCGGCGGCCCGCCGCGCCGAAGAGGGCAGAGCGCTGCTCAGCCGGCATGTCGCGCGTGATGGGCACAACCACGAGGCCCAGGAACAGCATGCCGCCCACCCAGAGCATGGCACTGATGACGTGGACGAATACGCTGATTTGATACATCTAGCTGACTCCGGTCAAGTAGTGCGCATCAGGGAGCGCGCATCAAGAAGCGCGCAACGGTGCGCGCCACGTGGAGGCTAGCAGCCAGACCAGCAGCGCGGTGGCAGCGATTGTAGAGATGGAACCGCCGATCAGCACCAAGACCACGGTGCCAGCCTGATATCCACCGCCCACCAGCCCAATCACCCGCATGCTGGCACCCAGGAAGAGTGGCCAGATAAGGGCCGGCAGTACCCACCGCCAACGTTGGGCGTCAGCGGACACCACGGGCAACATCCGCCCGGCCATGGCGGCGATCAGGGGCAGGAGATAGCCGGTGGCTACGGCGTGGCGACTGGCGCTGGGATCCAGCGTTTCAGCGAGCGGCAGAACCGCGCCAACCACCAGCCAGCCATAGCCTATTCTGATCCAGAGCCTGGTGGGGTTTGTAATGTGGGGAGTGCCGGACTCTCGCAAGGCTGGCTCGAAGCACCGCAAACCGGCCATGAAAGTCAGGATGCCGAGCAGCCGAACAAACGCGCCCGCGCCACGAAGCCAGACCCAGGGGTCAATGCCGATCGAGATCCAGCCGTCGCCCAGCCAGCCCAGGATCACCAACGCGCACCCGGCCCCGTAGCAGCCCAGGGCCGGCATGAAAATGCGCGAGTGTCCGTCTCTCAAGATCAGGAAGCGCGGAAAGATCTTGATCGCCACGGCCAGCGTAACCGAGACCACGAAGCCCCAGAGCTCCAGCTCCAGCACAACGCGGTCAAGCAACGGCGGCGATCCAAGCACGCCGAACGCTCGATCCAACGACACCCACGCGTTGAGCAGTCCGGCCGCGCCAAATGATGTGAATCCGACCACACCAAAACGTTGCCAGAGATCGAACGGCTGCAGCGACCGTCGACGGACTCGGGCCATGACCCAGAGGGCGGTGCCGATGCCCAGCGGAACGAAGGCAGCGGACGACGCCAGGAGCGTGGCGCGGATGGGACCGGGCGGAAGGAGCTCCCCTGTCACGCGTAGCATGACACCGAGGGCAAGCGACCGTCCGGCCAGCACTAGCCGCGGTCCGTCAACGAGCGGTGAAAGCAAGAACCGCGGAAACAGCAACGAGCCGGCCGCCAGGATAAGCAGCGCCACGAACCCCAAAAGCTGGGCCTGGCCATGGGCGTGGGTGAGCGCGAGCCAGCGGCCCCCGAGCGGCCAACCGAGCCCAGCGGCAATCAGCGCCAGGAGGCCGCCGCCGAGGCCCGCCACGAGGCCGACCACCGTCGACAGGCGGACCAGCGATGCATACACGCCGAGCGTGGACGGCAATGCGGCCGAAGGCTGCCGCGCCGCCCCCCTGGAGGCGGGCGCGGCGCGGGGGTCAACGGCCACTACGTACGGGCACCGCCAGGGTAAGCTCCTGATCTGTGTCGAGGAGCAGCGTGAGCTGGATCTCACCGCCCTCCGCCAGATCTGCCTGGAGATCCAGCAACATCACGTGGAACCCGCCGGGCGCAAGCGTTGCCGCGCCACCTGGCGGGATCACCAGTCCCTCCACCGGCTCCATCCGCATCACACCCTGGTCCATGTAGCTCCGGTGGAGCTCAGCGTTGCGGGCGGCCTGGCTCACGGCGCCGCGCAGGGTATGTTCTACGGTGTCCGCGTTTCTGAGAACCATGTAGGCAGCGCTGGTGCCACCCTGGCCGCCAGGACGGGCCCAGGGCTCATCGATCACGTAGAGCGCCTGGGCGTGGGCAGGGCGTGCCGCGACGCTGAACAACCGTGCGGCGTACGCCCCGATCAGAGCGGAGACTAGGAGCACCAGGAGCAGGCCTAGGAACCCCCCTAGGAGGCGCAGCGGGTGTGCAGCGTGTGCCCGCTCACGAGTCATCCACTGACTTGCCATCTTCTCATCCTCCCTCGGCGCCCGGTCTCAGCGTCACGTTTTGGCGCCCGCCGTCAGCACGACGGCTGCTTCCTCATCTCGGCAAAATTCGCTTTAGATCTTCGGTCATCTGCTCCGCGGTCATCCCGTAGGGGTAGACCAGTCGCATCTGGTGTTGCTCATCCACCAGAAACACGGCGGCAGTGTGATCCATGAAGTAGCGCGCGGAGCTGGTGGGCACGTCGCGCCGTTGAGCGATCACGCCGAAGGCGGCCTGGGCCCGTGCGAGCTCCTCTGGCGCGCCAGTCAGGCCGACAGTGCCGGGCTCCATCCGGGCAAGGTAAGCGGCCATCACCTCCGGTGTGTCGCGCTCTGGGTCCACCGTCACGAAGTAGGAATCCATGTGGCGGGAGCGCTCGCCCAGGGCCTCCCGCATCTGGCGGACGTGGACCAGTGTGAGGGGGCACACGTCTGGGCAGGTGGTGTACCCGAAGAAAAAGAGAGAGGTGCGCCCGGTGGTGTCGTCCAACGTAAGCGGTTTGCCATCCATCCGCTTGAGCGCGAACGGCGCAATCTCCTTGGGTGGCGTGAGCAGCCCGCCGTTGAACGGCTGCCGGCCAGCAGACTCGTAGCCGGTCGTCCCCCAGGCCGAACAACCGCTGAGCAGCGTGAGAAGCGCGCTGGCGGCAAGCAGGGCCAGATACCGCGAGCGACGGATCATTGTCCATTCTCCAGGACATCCACGGTGAGTGTGGAGGTGTTGGCAATAGAACAGCTCAGCGTGAGGCTGTAGGTGTGGCGACCCGGTGTCTCAAACGATTTGCGAAGGGTCTGGCCGGGCGAGATCGGCGTCTCGAAGAAATAGTGCATGGCCTGGTCGTCATTGCGGATCGCGATGGTCTGGCCGGGGCGCAACTCAACGCGAGGCGGAACTGCCAGGATCGCCTCACCTCGCATCTCCGCGGCGGCCGCGCCAAATGGGATGACGAAGTTGACGTCTGGCAATGCTGCGCGGCGCGTGTCCAGCCGGCTGCAGCCGCCAAGCACCAGGGCGACGGCCAGCATGGCAATTACCAGCCCACGTGTCGCTGTGTGACTCTGTCCGGCCATCTGTCGTCGCTCCGTTCTCAGGGTCCCGTTCCGAGGTCCCGGCGCGCCCCACCGCGGGTTTCAGGATGCTCTGCAGTTCAGTGTAGGCGGCCGCAACGCCCGTGCTCTGGTGCAAATGTCCCGAAGGGCGCGGGCAGCCGGACAGACCGTCCGCGCCCGGATGGACGGCTGGGAAACGATGGCGGCATGTCATGGACAAGTCAGGACATTGCTCACACCGGCCACGATGGCGGCCATGAGAGACTGCATCAAATCCGCAGCTTGGGCAGCCCGGGAGGACTGACGATGCGAGACTCTCTGATTATCGGCAGTGGACTGCTGGCCGGCGTGCTCGCCGGCTCGCTTTTTGCGTCAGTGCTCCTGGCGCCACGGATGGGGCCGGCCGCGGCCCCGGGCGGCCCCATGACGGGGCGCCCGGGCGTGGCGGTTCCTACCGGGCCCGGCCCGGCCGTAGCCGTTCCGCCACAGATCAGCCAGCCGGCCCCACCGGCCAAGCCGGCGCGGCAGCCCGCCCCAGAGGGGCTGAAGCCGCTCCCCGCGCCGAAGATCCAGGCCCCGCTCGGCGTTCGCCCGCCGCAGCTTGTGAAGTACGAGGTGGAGACGCGCGAAGTCCCGGCCCTGATGGATGAGGGAATCGCCTACACCTTCTGGACCTACGACGGTACCGTCCCCGGGCCGCTGCTCCGCGTGCGCCAGGGCGACACCATTGAGCTGACCCTCAAGAACTCACCCACCAGCAAGCTGACGCACAGCATTGATCTGCACAGTGTTACTGGCCCCGGCGGCGGCGCCAAGGTGACCCAGGTGGCGCCGGGCGAGTCGGCCACTTTCAAGTGGAAGGCCATGAACCCGGGTGTCTATGTCTACCACTGTGCCACGCCACTAGTGCCGCACCACATTGCGAGCGGCATGTACGGCCTGATCGTGGTGGAGCCACCGGAGGGTCTGCCGCAGGTGGACCGCGAGTTCTACGTGATGCAGGGCGACTTCTACCTGGACGGCCAGCGTGACGAGGCGGGCCTGCACGAGTTCGCGATGAAGGAGATGACGGACGAGCATCCCAGCCACATCGTGTTCAACGGTTCGGTGGGCGCTCTGGCGGGCGACAACATCCTGAAGGCGAAGGTCGGCGAGACGGTCCGAATCTTCTTCGGCGTGGGTGGTCCCAACATCACCTCCAGCTTCCACGTGATCGGTGAGATCTTCGACCGGGTCTGGGCCGAGGGGGCATCCGAGATCCAGCGGAACATTCAAACGACGATGGTTCCCGCGGGGGGCGCCACCATCGTGGACTTCAAGATCGAGGTGCCGGGCACGTACGTGCTCGTCGACCACAGCCTGGGCCGGCTGACAAAGGGTGCCGCGGGGATGATCCTGGCTGAGGGCGGGGACAATCCGGACGTCTTCCAGGTGCTGAAGGCGCCGGGCAAGTAATCAAGTCGGGACAGTCGCTGGCGCTGCGGGTCATCCCCCCAGCGCCGTCGACTGGTAAGTGAGCGCAAGGGAGAAGGAGCACAACATGTCTCGCGCACTGTACGGAGCCACCGCCGCGATCTTCGCTGGCTTCATCCTCGGCATCGGGGCCACCGCCCTGGCCGCTCGGGTGGGGTTGGTGAATCCCGCCCCGCGGGTCGGCATTGGCGTGGGTGGTGCACTAGTGGCAGCGCCGCTGGGCAGCCTGCCGTCCTCCACCGAGGAAGTCGCGGCCAACACCTGGGGAACTGCCCAGGAGGCCGTGCCGGCGGAGCTCCGGGTGGTGGCCACGGATCTGAAGTTCACGCCGAACGTCTTGACCGGTAAGGTTGGCCAGAAGATGTCAATCATCCTGGACAACAAGGGGCTGATTGAGCACGACATCGCGTTCACCGGCATGAAGGCCACGGGCTCCAACCCGGAGCTCAAGGTCCTGGCCAAGCCAGGCGCCACGGCGACTCTGGAGCTGACGCCCACAGCAATTGGGCGCTACGACTTCGTGTGCACGATCCCCGGCCACAAGGAGGCCGGCATGAAGGGCACTATGACCGTGGCCAACTGACGGACGGAATGTAGTGTCTGCCCTCCGGAACCGGAGGCGGACGACGGCACGGGCCACTCACCGGGGCGTGGGTGGCCTGCTCCCGTTCCCATCCGCACCGGCCGAGGGCGCATCGAACTGACATGACGGCGGTTTTCCAGGCCAACTACTTCATCCTGGCCTCCATCTCTGGGCAGGCCTTCTTCATCATTGGCCTCCTGGCGGGCTGGGAGTTTCGACGCTTTGGGCGAGTGCCGCTGGCGCGCTCGCTGTGGATGCTGGCCGCGTTCGGCTTCCTCTACGCCTTTGCCGAGTGGGGGCGGGTGTTCATCCCCATCCAGCAGACCTACATCAGCCCGGAGGCGGCGAACACGCTGTGGCTGGCTCGCGCCGCGGTGCTGGCGGCCTCGTTCGCGGGGCTCCTGCAATTTGGGATTGAGCTGCTGCCCACACGCTCCCGTCGGACGCTCCGGGCAGCACCGCCGGTGCTCTTCGCCATCGCGGCCGGGGTGATCATTGGCTGGGCAAATGAGTCGCGAGACATCCAATTGTCTCTGGCCATGGCGGAGACGGTCGCCCGAGTGTTGCTGGCGTTCTGGGGGAGCGTAGCCTGCGCCATTGGACTGTGGCTGCAGGCCCACTTCCTGGCCGCGGTGGGCGGGCCCACGCTCGTGCGCTGGTTCCGGCTGGCCGCGATCCTGGCGCTGGTGAACGCGGTCACGCTGGGGTTGATGGTCCCACCCATGGGCTCCTGGCCAGGAACAGACAACCTGCTGGGCGTGCCGGCGGAGGTCCTACGCGGGCTGGTGGGCCTGATGTTCGCTCTCGCTATCGCCCAGAGCATGCGTGTCTTCCAGGTGGAGTCCGAACGGGCGCTCGAGGACGCAGAAAGTGAAGCGATCCGAGCACGGGCGCGGGATGAGTTAGGCAAGGAGATCAGCGACAGGGTAGCGCAGCACCTGTATGCCGCCGGACTTCTCCTCGGCGAGGTGGTCCAAAGCACTCCGCCAGACCATCCGGCCCGACGGGCGCTGGCTGAGCTGGACCGCAGCGTGGACGAGCTCCGCGATTTCATGCTGGGCAAGAGCTCGCCAAACGGAGAGCACCCCGTCGACGTCGGCCCCGCACCTACGCCTGAGTCGAGGCGGCGAACCGGATTCTCCGCGTAGCAACCGTCCGCGTACCCTACTATCCACCTGTCCACCACGATCCGCTCTAGCCTCGAACGTTCGCCGATCCATGCAGCTCGCCCGGAGGACCCGCATGCCCTCAACCGATCAGCTCGTCTACATCGGAACCTACACCAAGAAGATGCCCCACGTGCAGGGCAAGGCAGAGGGCATCTACACGTGCTCGTTCGACCCGACCACTGGCCGCCTCAGCAGACTGGGCCAGATAGCTGTCGCCGTGAACCCCTCCTACCTGGCACTCACCCCGGACAACCGGTTCCTCTACTCCGCGGGGGAGTTCGGCGGGGACGACGGTGAAGCATCCGGGCTGATCACCGCGTTCAGCCGCGACTCGACGACCGGCGTGCTCACCAAGTTGAACAGCCAGCCATCTCATGGCGAATGGCCCTGCCACGTGAGCGTGGACGCCACGGGCAGCTTGGTCATGGCGGCGAACTACCGCAGCGGTTCGGTGGCGGCATTCCCGATCAAATTGGACGGGTCGCTGGGTGTAGCTACGGCGACCATCCAGCATCGTGGCACGAGCGTGCACCCCACGCGACAGCAGGGCCCGCACGCCCACTCCATCTGGCCTGATCCACAAAACCGCTTTGCGCTGGCCGCGGACCTAGGGACGGACCGGATCCAGGTGTACCGCATGGATTCATCGGCCGGGACGCTCACGCCGAACGACCCACCGGGGATTGGCCTGGCGCCCGGCGCAGGCCCGCGCCACCTGGACTTCCACCCGAACGGGAGGGTCGTCTACGCGATCAACGAGATCGGCAACACCATCACCGCGTTCAGCTACGAGCCGCGTCTGGGTTTGCTGAGCGGAATCCAGACGGTTCCCACACTGCCACCAGGCTTCAACGGCCAGAACACCACCGCGGACGTACACGTGCATCAGAACGGGCGGTTTGTCTACGGATCCAACCGCGGCCACAACAGCATCGTGGCATTCCAGGTCGATCCGAGCTCGGGCCACCTGAGCTATGTGGGCCACACGTCCAGCGGCGGTCAGCGGCCCCGAAACTTCGCGATTGATCCGAGCGGGCGGTTCCTGTTGGTGGCGAACCAGGACTCTGACAACATCCTGACACTGGGGATTGACCAGGACACCGGCGCGCTGAAGCCCACGGGCTTGGAGCTCAGCATCCCCTCGCCAGTCTGCATTCGTTTCCTGCGCTAGCGTGTCGGCCGTGGCTCCACATCCGCGGCCTGGCGGGCGGGAGCCACGGTCGGAGCCTTGAGGCTCCAAACCGACCAGGCGCCCAGCCCAAAGACCGGCGCGATGGCCGTGAAGACGGCGGGGATACCGAATCCCGCCGCCACGAAGCTGGCCATAAGCGGTCCCCCGCCGCCGCCAAGCGCGTTGGTGGTGGTGAGCAACCCGAACGCGGCGCCACGCCGACCGCTGGGAGTGAGCTCGGTCAACAGCGTTTGGAGCGCCGGCTGGGCAGCGCCAATCGCCACGCTGGCGAACAGGCGCAGCACCAGAAGCTGCCAGACCGTGGACACCAACGAGTGGAACGGGGAGATCACCATGGCGAAGGCCATGCAGCCGATCAGTGTGGCGCGCAGTCCGAATCGCGCGACGACGCGACCGCATAGGATCGCCGCGCCACTGGCCACCAACCCTGACCCCGCAAGGATGATCCCCACCATGGTAGCCACCGACTCATCAGTGGTCAGGAGGTCCTTCACGAAGAACGGCAAGATGGGCTGGGGCGCGGCGTTGGCAAAGCGGACGATGGCCATGAGCAGGAGGACGATGATCACTTCACGGCTGAGCAGTCGGGCGCCGGGCATGGCCTTCTGAGACGCCCCAGTCTGTCGCGTGGTAGGGAGCGACGGCACGAAAAACGTCACCATGAGTCCGATGCTAAACAAGACGCAGCCGCTGACGATGAATCCTGACCGCAGGCCATAGCTGTCCGCGAACGCGCCGCCCAGCGCCGGACCCAACGAGATACCCACGAACATGGCGCTCTGGAGAAGACCGAGCGCGCTGGCCAGATACTGACGGGGCGTGGTGAGCGTCACCAGCGTGGCGATCGCGGTAACCACGCCCGTCAACAACCCGTGGAGCACGCGCAGTGCGAGAAGCTGCTCCGGCGTCTGCACGAAAGCGGCGGCCGACGTGACCAGGCTGGCTCCGAAGAGCGCGCGCTGGATCATGAGCTTGTGGCCGAATCGATCCGCCACCGCGCCCCATACCGGCCCCATGATCGCCATGGCCACGGAGAAGACGCCGGTGATCAGGCCGGCCCAGATGGCGGCCTCCCCTACGTCCGTCACGCCCAACTCCTGGATGTACAGCGGTTGGAAGGGCAGGGCAAAGCTAAACCCCAGCTCAGAGCCGATCTGGGCGAACCACAGGACGGCCAGGATTCGTATCCATGGCGTGCCGGCGGCCTCGCGGAGCCTGGTCCAGGTGCTCGTCTCGTCCTCCTCCGCTCCGGCACACTGCCGACGCGTGATCGCTGCCATCGACACGGACGGGACCGCGCCGATGCTCCGTTATCCTATGCCACGCGGCGCGTTGCGCCCGGCTGGAGGCAATGATGGGACAGCTCAACGGGAAGCGGGCGCTGGTGACGGGCGCGGGCATGGGCATTGGCCAGGGCATTGCGCTGGAGCTCGCCAGGCAGGGCGCGGACGTGGCGGTCCACTTCGCGCACAGTCGGACCGGGGCTGACGAGACGGTGCGTCAGGCGAACGCCATGGGGGTGGCGGCGGTGGCCATCGGCGGCGACTTGAGCAAGGTCGCGGAGTGCTTCGCCGTGGTGGACCGGGCCATTCAGACGCTCGGGGGTCTGGACATCCTGGTGAACAACGGCGGCGTCACGCGGTCACTGGACTTCCTTGACACTACGGAGCAGACCTACAACGAGGTCTTTGACATCAACATGCGCGGGTACTTCTTCTGCGCCCAGCGCGCCGCAGCGGACATGGTGAAGCACGGCGGCGGTGCCATCGTGAACATCAGCTCCGTGCATGGGGGCGGCGGTTTTCCACAGCACGTGGCCTATGCCGGCACCAAGGGCGCGGTGAACGCCTTCACCCGCACGCTGTCCATTGAGCTGGCCTCACGCAAGATCCGGGTGAACTGCGTGGCACCGGGCGTGATCGAGGTGCCGCGGTACTTTGACATGCCCAACTACAAGCCGGAGATGGGCAGCACCCTGGTTCCGTGGGGCCGCGTAGGCAAGCCAGATGACGTGGCGCCCACCGTGGCATTCCTGGCATCTGACGCGGCGGAGTTCGTGACCGGTCAGATCGTCTACGTTGACGGTGGTACGAACGCACGGATGGGGCTGTTCTGGGAGTAGCACCACCCAATCCGCCGAGTCGCATGAGATCAAGCACTTCGAGGTTCAGAATGGCTGAGTCCCACTCCATGGACCGCGTCTCTCCGGAGATCCTGGAGACGCTCAAACAGGTCAGCACGGCCACCATCAGCAGTCAGCTCAACAAGCGTGGCTACGACCACCTGTTCCTGATCGGTGTCCTGCCATTGCGGCCGCACATGCGCATGGCCGGCCAGGCGTTTACGCTGCGCTTCATCCCCAGTCGGGCGGACCTGGAGGCCACCGGCGTCTATGACAACACCACCAACAAACAGCGGGTCGCCGTGGAGAGCGTGGGTCCGGGGGACGTGCTGGTGATCGATGCGCGGGGTGACCTGCGGGCGGCGTCGCTGGGCAACATCCTGACCACCCGCATCAAGATGCGGGGGGCGGCGGGCATCGTGACGGACGGCGCGTTCCGCGACTACCCGGCGATCCAACAGATAGACATCCCCACCTACGCCCGCGGACGCAACCCGGACATCTCCTTCACGGTGCACCACCCGGTAGACATCAACGTGCCGATAAGCTGTGCCGGCGTGGCCGTGATTCCGGGCGACGTGATCGTGGGAGACGCGGAGGGGGTAATCGTGGTGCCGCGTGAGCTGGCCGAGGACGTGGCACGGGACGGGCTGGCCCAGGAGCAGCGCGAAGCGTTCATCCTCTCCAAGATCGAGGCCGGCAGCGGCATCCTGGGGGTATACCCGCCAAACGAGGCAACGCTCGCGGAATACGAGGCCTGGAAGCAGCGGAAGTAGCCGTTTGGCGGGTCCGCCGGTGGCGGACCCGCCCCGCCTCACACAGCAGCCGCTTGGCGAGTCTGGGAGTAGGCCAGGCTGACCGGCGCGTTGGCCTCGAACGGATCGGCGAGTCCAAGCTCCTTGCCAATCTCACGCACCGCCGGCATCACCTCCTGCCCCAGTAGACGGATACAGGTCTTGCGATCTTCCTGGGGCACATTCCCGTCATTGCCCCAGAACGCGAAAATTCCCGGGCGGGTCCCCTCCATGATCGTCCGGAGCTTCTGAATCACCGTCTTGGGCGTGCCCGCGATGATCTGCATGTTCTCGATCTGATCCTCAAACGTGGCCGAGCGAGGGTTGGCCCGCCGACCCACGGCGAACTCCACGAACGTTCGACGATTGGAGGGGGAGAAATAGCCGGAGGGTGAGCTCCAGACGGGATGGGCCAGGCCCGTAAACTCGCCCTGCATCCACATGAACTGGCGGGCATTCTCCAGTGCCCGCTCCTCTGTCTCCGCCACGTGGATGCGTTGGAGGTAGCCTCGGCACTCCGGGCCGGGCGTGTACCCCACCTCGGCCGCCGCGGCGTCATAGATCTCCCAGATCTTGCTGGTGGCCTCGATGGACGTGTTGAGGCAGATGTAGGGGTAGCGATTTCGCGCCGCCCAGACCACCGTCTCGCGGCTATAGACGCCGGGGACCCAGACCCGCGGGTACGGCTTCTGCAGCGGGATGGCCCACGGGTTTACGACACGGAACTGGTAGTGCGTACCCTCCCAGCGGAAGGGCCCGGGCTGGGTCCACGCCTTCACAATGAGGTCGTGCGCCTCCTGGTACCGCTCCCGATTGTAGGCCGGATTCATACCCGTGGCGAGCTGCTCCTGCCCCCCGCCACGCACGAATCCGGACACCAGGCGGCCCCGCGAGATCATGTCGATCATGGCCAGCTCCTCCGCCAGCCGCACTGGATCCTCCGCCAGCGGCAGCGGGTTGCCCAGCATCACGATCTTCACGCGTTTCGTAACCGCCGCCAGGATGGAGGCAAATACGTTCGCCTTGGCCTGCATGCAGAAAGGCGCGTTGTGATGCTCGTTGAGCATGATCCCGTCCACACCCATCTCCTCGGCGTAGACGTACTCCTCCAGGTACTCGTTGTAGAGCCGGCTGCCCTCCACCGGGTCGAAGTTGCGATTGGAGAACATGAGCGCCGTGGAGCCGAACTTGAGTCCCTCTTCCGCTGGGTATGAGGACATCGGCTGCTCAGTGAAGTACATCAGGTGCACGATTCTCTCCTCCTCACCAGCGCTCAGGCGCCGAGCACCAGCGCCGCGAGCTCGGATGGGCGCTCCAGATCCACGAAGTGTCCGCAGCCGGGCACGATCTCGAGTCGGGCGTTGGGCAGCGCGGCCGCGTAACGCTTCCCGCACTCCAGCGGGATCACCCTGTCATCATCGCCCCAGACGATCAAAGCCTTGCTCTGCACGCCACCGAGCAAGCGTGGCAGCGTCTGGCTATACATGTAGGGTCGCCAGGCCACCCTAAAGCACATCTCGCGGTGGATGTCCCACTGCTCGAGCGTGTCGGTGGGCGGCTCAGCACCGAACACCCGACGGAACGCCGCCTGGTCGTGAAAGCCGGCCTGCACGTAGGCGATGTAGTTGACCAACGCCTGGTCCAGGATCTCGCCCTGCTCTGGCTGAATGCCCGCCGCGCCGACCAGCACCAACCGAGCATACGCCGTTGGCGACATCGTAGCCATCTCGGCGGCGATCCACCCGCCAAAGCCCAGGCCGACGAGCGTGGGGCTCTGCAGCCCGAGCTCAGCCACCAGCCACTGGTACATGACCGCCAGGTCACGCACGCCGCGCGCCCAGTCAGGCCGCTCGGAGCGGCCCCAGCCGGGGTGGTCCGGTACGTACACGGTGTGCCGCGCTGCCAGCTCATCGTACAGCGGCAGACTGTCCGGCGTTCCGATGTCATGGTGCAGGACCAGAAGAGGCGGACCGCTGCCGCCCTCCCGCACATGCATGCTGCAGTCAGCGATCTTCACGGATCGTTGGGTCCAGGACCGCGTCGCCATCGTCGCTCCCGTCTGAGTTGGCGCCGATTCACCCCTGCGTAGCGCCGGCCCTATGCTACCCCAGTTGGTCTCGACGGGGATGCAGGCAGGTAAGTTCAGCCCATGGCGAGCCCGGCAACCCCAACGACCATGGCAGCCGCGCCGCACAGCCTGCGGCGAACGTCCCCTTCCGAAAGGAGACGCGCACCCATAAGCGCGCCGAAGAGAATACCGATCTCGCGGGCGGGTGCGACGTAGCTGACCGGGCTGACGGCCAGCGCGGTGAGCACCAGGACATAAGCCACGGGCACCAGCACGCCCACTCCCAGCACCTCCCGACCTGACCTGCTCCAGGTGTCGCGGACTTCATCCAGTCTGCGCAGCACGGATGGCACCAGCAGCAACGCGGTGCCCGCCGTGAATCCCCAGAAGTACAGCAGCGGCGGAACGCCGATCTGGCCAACGGAGAGCTTGTCCCAGAGTGTGTAGGCGGCGATGAACAGGCCGGTCAGCAGCGCATAAGCCACCGAGCGGCTGGCGCCGGGGAGCAGCAACCGGCGCGGGTCGCCGGTGAGAATCAGGACACCCACCCCGATAAGCGTGGCGCCAGCCAGCGCCACTGGTGTGGGCCGCTCTCCGAACACGAGGACAGCGACGATGGTGGCGAGCAGTGGTCCAGTGCCGCGCGCTAGCGGGTACACCAGCGAGAGGTCGCCGCCGCGGTACGCCTGGGCCAGAAAGAGGAAATAGGCCAGGTGGAGCACCGCGCTGACGAACATGGCCACGAGCTCCACGGTGCCAACCGATGGCCGCTGCACCACCAGGAGCGCCACGGCAAACGGGGCACAGGCCACGACCCCTGCAACGTGAAACAACCAGGCAAAGACGAGGCCGCCGCCCGCGCGTTTGGCCAGCAGGTTCCAGGTGGCGTGGGCCACCGCGGAGGCCAGGACCAACGCCAGCGCCGAGGCGGTCATGGTGAGCTGGTCCGGCCGCCGCGTGGCGGACCAGACGGCTTAGCCGTCCACCTCGTGCGCCTTCAGGTAGTCCATGCTGAGCCGAACGCCCAGGCCGGGCGTGCGCGGCACGATCAGCTCGTGCCCCTGGACGCGTAGCGGCTCCTCGATGAACGCGTTGTAGAAGTCCAGCTTGATGCGCCGAGCCTCAAGCCGATAGAGGTTGGGCACGCTCATGCTGACTTGCGCGCCGGCCATCAGGTTGACCGGCCCGCTGGCGTCGTGCGGGGAGACCGGGATGTAGAACGTCTCCGCGAGTGTGGCGATCTTCTTGAGCTCAGAGATGCCGCCGGTCCAGGTCACGTCTGGCATGATGTAGTCAGACAGCCGACGGTTGAGGACCGGCAGGAACTCGTAGCGAGTGTAGAGCCGCTCGCCCACACAGATGCGCACGGGGATCTGCGAGCGCACCTGCTCCAGCGCATCGTAGCTCTCCGGCGGACAGGGCTCCTCGAACCAGGTGATGTCGTACGGCGCGAGCCGCGTGGCCAGACGGATGGCCGTGGGCACGTTGTACATGGCGTGGGCATCGATCAGGACCTGGATGTCGGGCCCTACCGCCTTGCGAATGCCCTCGATCATGGCGACGCCTCGATTCTCCAGTTCGCGCTCGATCTGGCCATCCGTGTAGGCGGTATGGCGCGTGAGCATGAGCTGGCCGCCCGCGGCGATGAACGGGTCCGTCTTAACGGCAGTCGAGCCGCGGCCCACTTCCGCCACGGCGTTCTCCACCATTCGCTCCACCTGCTCGTCGTACTGGAAGTGGGTGTACAGCGGAACACGCTCGCGCACCGCGCCACCCAGCAGCTCGTACACGGGCACACCCAGGGCCTGGCCCTTGATGTCCCACAGGGCGATGTCCACCCCGGAGATCATGGCGGTGACGGCCCCGCGCGTGCCCAGATAGGTGTAGGCACGGAATATCTTGTGCCAGATGGCCTCGATGCGGGTGGGGTCCTCACCTCGCAAGAAGTCGTCAAGCTGGCGGAGCGCGGCGACGATGGTGCGGTTGGCCATGCTGCCGGGGTAGGTGGTGATCTCCCCCCAACCGGTGAGGCCCTCATCTGTCTCCACCTGGACGAAGACGTACTTGGCCAGGTGCTCGGAGCGATCGGCCGGCGGTCCATCCACCGGCTCCTGCGGACCGGCAACGATCCAGGGGCGAACGCGGGTGATCTTCATGAATCCCTCGTCAACTACGCGGCGCCGTTGTCCGGCGCGCCGAGGGATCGTAACGGATGGGGATGATCTACGAGGCGAGAGGTGGAAGCTCCCGCGGCAGGCCCACCGCATCGAACAGCTCCGGCTTGACGAAGCTGGTCATCTCCCTGACGCGCTGGCCGGTGGGGTCAAGCGTGAGCACGACGATGTCGAGCGCGGTATAGCCGCCATCGCCGTACGGCCGGTACCAGAAGGCAAAGCCGAGCTGCCCGTTCATGGGCATAACCTGCACGCGGAAGACGCCGGGCCGGGGGTCCATTCCCCACGAATGGGCGAGCGCCGGGCGGAGGGTCTCAATACCCTGGAACCAGGCGAACATGGGCGGCATCATCACCACCGCGTCTTCGGTCAGAAGCGAGAGCAAAAGGTCAACGTCACCGTCTTCCCAGGCACGCACGAAGCGCGTGGCGATGCCCGCCCTGTGCTGGCCCAGCGCGGTGTCTGACAATGATCCGCGCGCGGACCGCGTGGTGGCCCGGGCGCGCTGCAGAGCGCTGTTCACCGCAGCCACCGTCGTATCCAAGGCGTCCGCGACGTCCCGTGCCGGCCACTCGAGCACGTCACGGAGGATGAGCGCCGCTCGCTGCCGCGGCGGCAGCAACTGGAGCGCGCGAACGTAGGCCAGACTCACGCTCTCGCGCAGCTCCGCCTGCGCCGCCGGGTCCATCTGCGGCAGGAGGTTGTCCGGATAGGGCTCCAGCCAGGGGATGTCCAGACCGGGCGTACCCCACTCCGCGGGCTCGGTCCAGGAAGACGTGATGGGCGGCGCGACATCAGGGGGCAGGACACGGCGCTTCCGAGAGCGCAGCATGTCCAGGCAGGTGTTTGTGGCAATGCGCGAGAGCCACGTGCGCACGCTGGCCTGACCATCGTAACCACGCAGGCCCCGCCAGGCCTTGAGCAGCGTCTCCTGCGAGGCGTCCTCCGCGTCGAGCAGCGAGCCCAGCATGCGGTAACAGAGCAGTTTCAGGTGCCGGCCGTGCGGCTCCACCAGTGCACGGAAGGCGGCTTCATCGTGCTGACGCGCCCCCACGAGCAGCGCGGATTCAGTGTGTTGCTCGATCACGAAGCGAAAGCTTACCCGCTGGCGACGGGTGCCCCGTCCCTGCTCCTGTCCACGGCGGGTCACCGGGGTGTCAAGATTCCCGCGCACGCGGGGCGAGCACCGATGAGTTTTGTCATGGGCCATCGTCAGAGTCAGTGAGATCGACCGCGGCGCCCAGCGCCGCGAGAGGAGATATCCGTGAGCAATGCTTCTACGAGCCGTGTGGGCAGAGTCCGTTTCCACTGCAACGTCACACTGGACGGCTACATGGCCGCCCCGAATCAGCGTCTGGAGCAGCCGTTCGGCGACGGGATGGAGGGGCTGCACGACTGGATGTTCAAGCAGCGCTACGTGCGCGAGATGTTCGGCTTCGGCGAGGGAGGTGAGGAGGGCCCGAGCAACGAGGTCATTCGCGAGGCGCAGTCCAATATCGGTGCGACGATCATGGGGCGCAACATGTTCGGCCCGGTTCGCGGGGAGTGGCCCGAGGAGCCCTGGAACGGCTGGTGGGGCCCCAACCCTCCGTACCACACCCCCGTCTTTGTGCTGACCCACTACGCGCGCGAGCCCCTGGAGATGGAGGGTGGCACAACCTTCTACTTCGTGACCGAAGGCATCGAGGCAGCGCTAGCACGGGCGCGCGCGGCAGCGGCGGGCGGCACCGACATCCTCATCGCGGGCGGGGCGAACACCATCAACCAGTACCTGCGAGCCGGCCACATCGACGAGTTTGAGCTGCACGTGGCCCCGTTCTTGCGGGGCGAGGGTGAGCGTGTCCTGGCAGGCGCGAACATCAAACTTGATCCGCTGCGGGTGGTCGACGGCGGCGAAGTGACGCACCTGAAGTACCGCGTGCGGCGCTAGCGCGCGGGCGGCGTGATGGCCGGAACGAGGGGGCGGCCTAGCGCCGCCCAGCAGAAAATCCTGAATCGCCAGGGAGACAACCCAGATGCCCTCAACAGTTGAACCCAACCTCCTGATGAGTACGGAGCGGGTGGTTGCCGCCACGCCCCGCGAGATCTTTGCCGCGTTCGAGCGGCCAGAGCTGCTCGCTCAATGGTGGGGTCCAAAGAGATTCACGAACACGTTCGAAGTGTTTGAGTTCAAGCCAGGCGGGCGATGGGTCTTTGTGATGCACGGCCCCAATGGCGCGAACTATCCGAACGAGAGCGTGTTCTTGCAGATCGAGCCGGACAGCAAGATCGTGCTGGAGCATCTGGTTATGCCCTGGTTCATTCTGACGATCACGCTGACCGCGCGGGGCGACAAGACGCATCTCTCCTGGGTGGGGCAGTTCGAGAGCCCAGAAGCGGCCGCGCGGATGCGGAAGCAGACCAGCGCCGCCAACGAAGAGGTCCTGGATCGATTGGAGGCGTTGGTCGCCAGCGCGCGGTCGTGAAGCGGCGGCAGTCGGCCCAGTGGCGCAACTCCTGGCCCCGGGTGGCTAGTCTTCGATCTCCCCAAACACCCACTGGATGATCCGTAGCCGCCACCACGCTCCCCAGCCGGCCAGCCGTCTCCCCAGCTCCCGATGTAGGGCGTCGAAATCTTCGACCGGCGGTAATCCCATCCGTATCTCGAAGCGTACCCAACCGCTCGTCCACGTCACCTCCCCCATCCGATGACACGCGCCCTCCTCCCCATAGCAGTCCGCCGTCCACAGACACCATTCTGCTACCAGCCGATCCAGCGCCTCACGCGCGTCAGCGCTCGCCTCGCCACCCAGCCGCACGTACATCACCACGTCCGGTCCGTCAGGTGGTGGGTCGCCGGGCTCGGGACTTAGCCCGGGTCCCTGGTACTCGTGGTAGTGGTCTGCCTCGGTCACGGTCGGCTCGCCTGCAGTCGCGGGCGGCGGTAAGGCGAACTGGTCGGGGGGATCGATCGCCCGAAGCTGGGCCACCGTGGGTACCAGCGGCGCCAGGTAGGCCTCCAGCCGCGCCATCGCCTGCTCGGTCAGCGCCAGCGGCTCCTCGGTCAACTGGAGCCAGACTCCGCCGGGGTGCTCGTCCACCCGCCAGACCGGCGCCTCGGGACGGATCCGCTCAATCCCACCCAGGCCGGCGATGTGCTCGGCCGTCAGCCACAGTCCCCAGGCCGGACCCAGGACGTAGCGGCCGAACGCGTTGGGACCGAACGACCGCCGCTCACCCGTCACTGGATCGCGATCACGATTCGGGACTCCGCCCATGTAGCTCGCATGCTCTCGCAGCGGGATCGAGAACGCGGGGTTCCACACCCCGGCGAACCCCAAGGGAAGACCCGAGGCGATCGCGACCTCGACGCACCTGGTCACCAGCGCCGTCGTCTCCCAGGGGGCATCAGTGTCCCACGAATGTGCGAGGCCGATGGTGGCGTGGCGTCTCGTGTCTGCATTTGTGCCGAGGTTCCAGCCGCTGACCGAAAGCGAATGATCGCCGCCGTTGCTCAAGATGACCGGGTCCGAGAACGACAACCAGAAGTGCCCAATCTCCCAATGTTTCAGTCGATCAATCGCCCTGGCGATGTCATGAGGGGACCGTGCGGCGCCACCTGGCGATCGAGACCTCCAATTAACGGAGCAACCTGGCCATGCGGTTTCCTCTATGTGCCTCCGCAGCACGGCCGCCAGGCGCGACACCGACCGCTCGGCATCGGCGACGCGGCCGAACAGCGTAAGTTCGACACTGAAGCTCACGTTCCAATCCGTCTGACGGTCGGATGCCCAGGGCTCACTGCTGTCGCCTCTGAAGCCTCAGGGCGCGGACAGGCGGGAGGCCAGGGTACGCTCCAGTGCCTCGCGCTTCGCTCGGTCCTCCGGGTCCAGCCAGCCTTCCAGCCCGGCTCCGCTCTTGATCACGCCCAACGCCTCGGTTCGTAGCGCGTCCGGTACGTCTCCACGCTCCGCCGCCAGCCACGCCAGGCCCACCAGCACCATCGGGCCTTCGTCCACGTCCTCCAGCAACTCTGGAAACTCCGCCCGGACCAGCGCAAATGCCTCGGCCGCGCTCTTGCCGCCGTCCACTGCATCCGTGAACGTCGCGGCCGCGTCCGCCGCGGCATCATTCTCCAAGAATCCGGTCCCCCACGCGCCCATCTGAACCCCCCTTCTGGTTTCTGTCTAGCTGCCGGTTTGCCTGTGCCTGGCTGTGTGTGATCGCTAGTCTCAACGATCTGATCGTCGCTTGTGTGATGCGCGTTGGCTCACTCGCCCCCGGGATCTCGGGGTGGCCGGATCAGCCGTCGCGACAGATACGTCTCCACCTCCTCGGCCGTCCACTGGCGGTCGCGCCGCAGTGAGATGCCGTCCAGATACGAGGCTGTCTCCGCGCGCGACGGTGTGCCCAGATCTTCCTCGGTGTACTCCAGCCGGAACGCTCGATCCTGCTCGTCCAGCGTGCCTCGGTACGGGATGGGCCAATCCTCCGGTTGCCACTCCTCGTGGCGACCGAAGACGATCCAGCCGCGACCAAGGAAGCCGTCGTCGTCGACGTGGACGATCTCGAGTGTGCGCCCGACGTGGAGCCGGTTCAGATGTGCGGGCTCAGGATTAGCCGGAAGGCTGGGCCCGAAGAGGTAGAGCAGGAGGCGTCCACGGACATCGACGCGGCTGACCAGGGCCGGCGCGTAGGTGCCGTTGATGAGCGGTATCCCGACCCACGTTCCAGGCCGGACATCCGCCAGGTCCACCGTCGCCGGGGTACTCGCGAGCGGTGAAACGTGCGCGCCTCCAGGGATGATGAGCTCACGCCAGCGGGGATGTGACTCGATGCTGTAGCGCAGCCCCGATTCCACGGCGCCGACTCCGGCCGCCGAGCAACGATAGCGTGAGAGTGCGCCCACCAACGCCACGCGCAGTGTTTGGGATCTGGTTGCCAGCTCACCGTCCGGGTGTGCTGACAGCCACGCGTGTCGTGGCGAGCCCATGAAACCGCAAACCGGAATGGGCCAACGCTCCCGCTGCCAGGCATCAATGTGGCAGATTACCGTCCGGCGGCCGGACCGGATGAATGGATCGCCAGTCTCGACGATCTCGGCTGTCTGACACGGATGTGGTGAGCCGATCTGCTCGGCGGTGGGGATTTCGAGGAAGCGCCTGGGGAAGAGATAGCAGACAAAGCTGCCGGCGACGTGGCGCCGTGCGATTCTGCCGACCGCGAATCCCTCCGGGCACGCTGGGATGGCCAGCCAGTCTCCTTCGGCGTACGTGGTCTTCCCCACTGCAGTCTCCCCCGACGCGATGTCGTCTTGAATAACGCGGCGCGGACACTATTGGGCCACAGAGCGGCGCAACTCGCCCGCTCCACACGCGCGGAGCCTGGGGTGAAGCACGGTCACGATCGCATCGGACGTGGCCTGTCGTGTCCAGCGGCGGCCTCTACCCCACCGTTTCCGTCCCGACCACAATCTGTAGGGCGTGCAGACTCTCGCACTCGGCGAGCCGCTCCGCCAGGTCCTGGATCGCCGCGTCGGCGTCCGCGCTCCCAAAGTCGATGGTGTATCTGAGCACCGCTCCGTCGATCGACGGGCCGTCCACCTGGTGCATCCCGCTTGGGCCGTCTTCATCGTACGGAAACGCTCCGTCCAGGCCTGCGCCGAACCACGCCTCGATCACGGCCTCCATCTGCGCCAGACCGGGCTCGTTCAGCGGCGCCGCGAAGTACAGGTTGAGCGTGACGTCCTGCGGCGCGGTGGCGTCCTCCGCCAGGTCGGGGACGTACTCGATGGGTGGCGCGGCATCCCGATGCTTGCGGGCTGCTCGCTCCGCCGCGTGCTCGGCGCGAGTCTTCTCGGGGACGTACGCGGTGCCAGCGAACTCTCTGGATCTGGGGCGACCGGCCATGATCTCCGCATCGGTCCAATCGAGGATCGGGGCCAGGTAGCGCTGGAGCTCCTCCAATGCGCGCGCGGGGGCCGGTGGGAGCTCGGAGAGCTGCAGCCAGACGCCCTCGCGGCCACGTAGCTTGATAGGTGCGGGTGCCTCGGCGAGCACGCGCTCAACGCCGCCGAGCCGCTCGCACAATCCGGCACCCAGGCCAGTCCCCCAGAAACAGCCGCGGCCCAAGCGCGAAAGCTCGCTCCGCGTCACAGGGACGTGAACTCGGCGGTCTCCCTCCCAGGATGTCGTGATGCCAAAGTCCATCGGTCGATCCGAGACCAACGCGGCCGCGCATGGGTACTGGCGGAACGGGTCGCGGATGAGCTCCGACAACAAGTGGCCACGCCGGGTTGCCAGTGCGGCGTCGGTCGGCTCGTCCGTCGAGATGGTGGCCTCCGTTATCAGGACGAGCTGCCCAGTTCAGTTCGGTCCCCAGTAGACCGGGGCGAAACACGACCACATCGAGCTGAGATCCCACTCCGTCTCGGCGGAGAAGACGTGCATTCGTTGGGCATGCACGGCCGCTCAAAACCGCTGGAGGCCCGACGCCGTCGGGCGGTAGACGCGCTGCTCGGATGACGCAATTCCCGCAGGTCGGGTTTCGGTGCAGAGCGCGACGAGCCGATCCGCCAGATCCACCAGCGCGTCGGCGGCGAGGCTCTCTCCGCGCGAGGCCAACCACTCCCTCAGGTGGAAGTTACTGTCCACGTTCCGTCCCCGCGCGGGGCGGCCAGTTACCGATTCCAGGCCACTCCCTCGTTGGGAGCAACGCGGGGCACTTGGAGAACAGGTCACCCCCAAATCCTATTGTGTTACCTCACCAGTTGCGTTACCTCGCCAGGCGCAGAAACAGCGTCACTTGAAGCGCGCCCCGGACGCGATAGGAATGTCGACCGACCGACGTGTGTCACGCGGCAGGGTTGGCTCGGTCACGCGTCACGAGCACCGAATGGCGTCCCGTCCACCTGGAGCGGCCGCACGGGGGACAGGGCGGCGTCGGCTCGAAGTAACCTTGGAACATCGACATGACCGGGGATGAACGTCAACCGACAGCCGACACGTTCGCCGCCGATGACCCAGGACTCGAACAGCAAGCCGTAGTCACCGGCCGGACGGCACACCTCTAGCCAGGGTTCCGGATCCATGACGTCAAACACGCGCAGAGGTCCGCCTCGATGCTTGACGGGAACCAATATCGCCCGTCCGGCCTCACAACTGACTGCAAGCGCACCAGCCTCCGCGATCTCCGACACACCATCGATCCCATCAGAGATCAACAGAAACGCGATGACGGCGTCCCCCAGCATGAATCCCTGACGGAGCGTGCGTTCGCTCCAGAACTGCGTCCGCATAGCTTTGGCCCAGTCACGATCCGTGAGAAAGAACTGACCATACATGCAGACGTGTTCCGTGACCGTAAGACGTTTCACGTGGATGTCCCGAAGCGTCTTCGCTCTCGAACAGTGATGAATGCGACGGTGGTGCTCACGGGCTGTCGTTCGCATCCGCGGCCGAGATGACGCGCTGTGCCTCCCCGGCGAATGGCCGAGTGGAAAACTCAAGCGGGTACTCTGGATCCAGGCGATCGCCGGCAACGAGCACGCGAGGCTCCTGGAACCAGCCGTGAATCAAGGTGAGCCTGCACGCGTCTAGCTCAGGCTTGATCGGCCAGCATTCGATCAGGAGCCCGCAGTCGCCGGCTGCGACGTCGGTTGAAACTCCGTCATCTGGCCCACCGATATCGAAGACCGTGAGCGTGCCGCCCGCATGCGTGAACGGGACCAGCACCGACTGATGAGACTCAACGCTCGTGATCAGGCAGCGCGCCTCACGGATGCTCAGATCGATCTCCAGCGCGTCCGAGAGAGTCAGAAAGGCGATCTGGCGAGGACCCGTGAAGAACCCCTGGCTCAGCCTGCGTTGGGTCCACTCGAGTCCATCGTAGTGCGTGTCCCAACCCCCATTCGTGACAAAGAGCTGGCCGTGGTACACGGACTTCCATCGCGCGATTCCTAGGACCATCTGTGCCGCCTCACGCCGTGCGCCTGCCAGACTGGCGCTACTCCTCGACCTCTCCCACCACCCAGCGCTCGATCGAAATCTGCCACCGAGCGGCCCATCCCGCCAGCCGCCGCCCAAACTCGCGCAGCACGACGCCGACATCCGATCCCATTGAGACCATCACCGACAGTCGCCGCGGGTTCCACCCTATCGCCCCTTCGATCATGCACTCTGCATCTGCGCCAAGCTCACTGACGGTCCACGCGCACCACGCGTCGACCAGCCGCTCGAGCGCGACGCGAGCGGCGTCAGCAGGTTCCTCCCGCAACACCACGTGGATGACACGATCGCGGTCCATCCACTCGATGACACCCTCCTCAAACTCGAACGCCGGCCCCGTGTAGTCAAGATAGTGATCGGCCTCACCGAACGAGGGAGCGGCCACCCAGCCGGCACCAGAGCGGAGAGCCGAGCCGCGGAGTTGATCGATCGACGGGATGACTGGGGCGAGAAACTCCGCCAAATCCCGGAGCTTGCCATCTATGATGTCGAACGGGTCCTCAGTCAGTTGCAGCCACAGGCCGGATGCTCTCTCGATGACCACCGCGACCGGAGCTTCGCGCCGAATGCGGTTGGCGCCCCCGAGTGCCTCAATGTGGCCGCTTGTGAGCCACAGCGCCCAGGCCGGCCGTGGGACAAACTGAGCCACGTCGCTAGCTCCGAACTCGACGAATCCCCCAGTGCCAGCCTCACCCAACGAGGGCGTATGCAGGCCGAAACTTGGATCGACACTCGGCGCCCGTTCGGCGAGCTCGGGAGCGTAGGGGTTTGCGTAGCCAAGCGGTAGTCCGGACGCCTCGGCCAGATCGAGACACCAGGATCGGAAGGTGTCGATCGTGATTGGCGGGGTGTCTCCCCAAACCTCACGGAGCTCAAGCACAGCGAGCTCGGTCGCCGGAGCGTCTCCTTTCAAACCATAGCCGTTCAGTGCGACATACCGACTTGTCGTGAACGGGCGGGGACATTCCCCGCGTGTCAACGAGAAGTCAGAGAGATGCCCCGCCGCCAGACGTATGATCGCTCGCTGAATGGAATCTGGCTTGGTAGCGTAAACGCGGGGATGGTCCGAAAACCAAGTCGATTCCTCCCCACGCCAAGGAAAAGATGTTGCGAACCGCTCTCCCAGGGCAGTTAGCGGTCGAAGCCGTTGCGCCAATGTCGTCGGAGAACCGTACACCTCGAAAATGATCGCGTTGCTCATGGTAGTACCCAGTTGGGCAAGAAGCCCGGCCAGCCCGTGGAAGGCCACACTGGAATTGGCGCTGGCTGGGGACGAGCTACCCGGTTTTCGATGAAGCGACGCAAGGTGCCAAGCACCACCGCCGCACCGAACAACGCCGCGACTGGATCGACCGCGAAGCGGTACAGAATCAGTCCAGCCTCCTGCTCCCAAACTCTCAGCGTGCCCACTCCCGGGATGAACTCCGTCCACGGCATGAACCCTGTGCCCGCTATCACTGTAAATCCATGCTCCGCCGCGAATTGAGCCGTCCCGCACTCTGCTAGGCGGCGGGCTACGTCCCGCTGCCCGCGTCGCAACTGCAACTCGGGCTTTATCTCCCAGAACTCGCGTACGGGGCCACGAGGCGGGCCCAGCAAATCAATCCTTCCAGCGGCGCCGGTTGTTCGGTCCACGTACGGGTACTCGGGAACCGATCCCGGATGCTTGTCGGCGTACTTTCTGGCAATGTACAGGTGTACCAACCTGCCAAGTTCAGCGTGGTCTTGAAGCGTCCATCCGCGGACCAGCCCGCTCGGGTCGATGGCATTTGCCGGGCTGTTCTCGACGTAGGCGTAGCGGTGGTGGCTCTGGGGTCGGGTGGCGAAGCCGTGGAAGGGGTCTTTGGAGAGGAAGCGGCCGAGGGTGGGGTCGTAGTACCTGGCTCGCAGGTACACCAGCCCGGTCGCGCTGTCTGTCTGTTGGCCGGTGTATCTGAATGCGGTCGCACCCGCGCCGGTCGATGCTCGCAGCGCGCCGAATACGTCGTACTCGTACGTGGCGGTAACGTTGCCGGTCGCGTCAGTCAACGTCACCGTGCTCCCCAGGCCATCGCCCAGGTGCTAGGTCTGGACTCCCGAGATGTTCGTCTCACTGATCACGCCGTGGCCGTACACGTACGTGTTCGTCCCGTCTTGCAGCACGTTCGGCAGTCCGCTGCCCAGGTCCCATGTGTACGTCGCGGTCTGACCGCCCGCGGTTTGCGTGTGCCTCAGGCCGTCGCCACGGTACTGATTGGTCGAGACGGTGCCGGCCACCGTGGCCTGAACCAGCCGATTCTCGGCATCCCACTGGAACGTGTCCGCGCCACGGGACAGCATGTTGCCCTTGGCGTCGTGCGTGAAGCTCACGCCTGACGCTGAGACGATGCGATCCGCGGCGTCGTAGACGTAGTTGCTGGGAGGGGCTGGCAGGGTGAGCGGAGACCTGTCAGTCGGCGGGATGTCCTGCTGCGGAAGCGTCAACGGGCCATCCGGGCGTTCCGCGGGCTTCGAGTTGATCGTGCCGCCCGTCGCGGCGGCATGGGTGTGGTGACTCGGCGTGGGTGGGACCGGCGAAGGTGGTGCAGTCGGACCAGTTGAGGCTCGGCCTGTCCGATTCCCCACTCGATCGTATGCGTACGTCTGGGTGGACCCATCCCCGTAGCGCACACCCGTAATCCGGTAGAGCTTGTCGTAGGCGTATTCCTCGCGGCCGGTTGCGCGGGAGGCTGCCTTGCGGATGCCGGTCGCATCCAGCTCGTACGATGCGCCAGCCAAGACCGTCGTCACTGCACCGACGGTCTTGGTGGACGCGATGCTGGTCAACTGGTCCGCCGCGTTGTAGGTTCGTCGTTCCACGACCTGCGTGGGAAAGCGGGTGGTGGTCAAGCGCCCGGCGTCGTCGTACCCGTAGCTGGTGGCCTTGCTCAGCCAGTCGGTCACGCTGCTCAGGCGGCTGGCGTCGTCGTAGGCGTAGTTGACCTGCTTGCCGTCCGGATACGTGATCCGCGTCCGATTGCCAGCCGCGTCGTACTGGTAGCTGACCGTCTTGTTGCCGGGGTGCGCGGCGGTTCCTGGCTGGGTCACGCTGGTCGGCCGATCCAACTGGTCGTAGGCGTACGTGGTGGTCCCGATGCCGTCCACCAGGCTGACCTGCCGGTTGGCGTCGTCGTACGTGTAGCTCACGTCGGCCGTGCCGCTCGGCTCGTCCACCCCGGTCAGTCGACCGATCGTGTCGTAGCTGTACACCGTCTGCTCGCCGTTGGGCATCGTCCGCTTCGTCCGGTTGCCGGCCCCGTCGTACTCGTACGTGATGGTCTGGTTGGCGGCGTCTTGCTCGGTCAGCGGTCGACCCAGCGCGTCGTAGCTCCAGCTCCGCACGTGGCCTTCGGCGTCGGTCACCGTCAGCAGCTGGTCCGCGGCGTCGTAGCCGTACGCGGTCACCCCGCCGGCGGCGTCGGTCACGCTGACCAGCCGGTCCCTGGCGTCGAAGGCGTAGCCGGTCACCCGACCGTTCGGGTCGGTCACGCTGATCCGCCGCCCGGCGTCGTCGTACGCCGCGCTGGCGGTCTGGCCGCGCGCGTCGGTGGCGACGAGCAGGTTGTCGGTGGCGTCGTAGCTGAGGCTGGTGACGTGGCCCAGCGGGTCGGTCACGCTCTGGGTCCGCCCGGCCGCGTCGTAGGCCGCGCTCCAGCTCTTGCCCAGCGGGTTGGTGATGCCAACCATCCCGCCGTGCGCGTCGTACGCCAGCGCGGTGGTCTTGCCTCGCGCATCGGTCACGCTGGCCACCAGGCCCTGGGCGTTCGGCGCCAGCGTGGTGATCTCGCCCTTGGCATTCGTGACGGCGATCAGGTTGCCGGCCGCGTTGTAGCTGTACGCCGTGCTGTGGCCCAATGGGTCGGTCGCCACCGTCACGTCGTTGCGCGCGTTGTAGCTCCAGCTCCACACTTTTCCCAGGCCGTTGGCGCGGGTCAGCAGGTTGCCGTTGGCGTCGTAGGTCAGCGCGGTGACGTTGGCCGGACCGCCCGGCGTCCGCCGCTGGTCGTTGACCTGGGTGATGTTGAAGCTGGCGTCGTAGGCGAACGTGACGAGCTTGCCGGCCGGATCGGTGATCCTGGTCACCCGGTAGCTGGTGTCGAAGTCGTGGACGGTCGCCCGGCCCAGCGGGTCGGTCACCACGGTGCTGCCGGCGCCGTAGGTGAAGCTGGTGATCCCGCCGCCGGCGTCGGTCTGGCGCAGCACCTGGGCCGCCCGGCCGTACACGTTGGTGAACGGGTGGTGGCCGAGCGGGTCGGTGGCCTGGGTCAACAGGTGGCTGGCGTCGTAGCTGTAGCTCCACACCTTGCCGCGCTGATCGGTGACCGTGACCAGGTTGCCGGCCCCGTTGTAGCCGTAGCTGACGACGCGGCCGAGCGGGTCGGTCACGCTGCTGATCCGATTGCCGCTGTAGGCGATGGTGAGGCCGCGCCCGCCGGCCGCGGTCACGCCGGTGAGCTTGCCGCTGCCGTCGTAGGTCAAGCTGGTGGTGTTGCCGTTGCGGTCGGCGATGGAGAGCAGCCGCCCGGGCGTGCCGCTGGGCGGGCTGCCGCTGGGAGCGGAGAAGGTCTGGGTGATCTGGGCCCGATCGGTGAGCGTCCAGGTGCCGTTGGGCTGGTGGACCAGCGCGCCGTAGCGGCCGGCCGGCGGCGTATAGCCCCCTCCCCCACCGCCGCCAGACGGCTGGTACAGGTCGTGGCGGCCGCTGCCGGTCACCACCACCACCTCGCCGCCGGGGTACACCTGCAGCCGCGCGTCGTAGCTGAGCGCCCAGCCGTGGCCCAGCGGCCCATCGGGCGAGCTACTCGCGTTGATCGCGTTGGTCGCGTTGGCCGAGTTGTAGGTCCGCCCAAACGCCAGCCCGGGCCCCCGCCCGGGGATCGCCACGTCCGTGGCCGGCAGGTAGAACTGGCCGGTCGGCACCACCACCGGATCCGCCGCGTCGCTGGCCCAGGGGTGGCAGCCGCCGCACAGGCTCAGCCAGTCCACGTCCGTCGGGGGCACGATCCAGACCGATCCCAGCGTCGGCCCGGCCGCCACCTCGCGGTAGTACAGCGTGTAGTCGTAGGCCAACGCCGGGTTCGACGCGACCACCATCGTTTGATGCCAGAACGCCCGCAGGCCGCCACCACTCGGCACCAGCGCCACGCCGCCCACCTCGATGACGCCGCCCGGCGGGTGCAGCGGGTCGTGGAAGGCCGCCAGCTTGGGCGTCCAGCTCGCGCCACCGTCGGCCGAGGTGCGCACCCAGCCGAGGTGGTTGCCGACGCCGTCGTAGTGGGAGTAGCCGACCACCAGGGTGGAGCCGATGCTGCCCACACCGACGCTGTTGACCCCCCGCTCGACCCAGGCGTCGGTCAGCTCGCGCTTGTTCGAGGCGGCTGAGCCGAGCGAACCGAGCGTGCCCGCCCACAACACCGGGTGGTCGGGATCGCCCGGCGGGGTGACCGCGGAGCCGACGAGCGAGGGTGCCAGCCAGGCCAGCAGCCAGCCGCCGCCGGTCCTGGCGATGGTGAAGCCACCGCTGACCGGCTCGCCGACGCTGCCGCCGCCGGACCAGGACGTGAGACTGGACGAGCTGGCATACGCGAGGGTGCTAGAGCCCGTGGTGGTCCACAGGGCGTAGGCGGTGCCGCCGTCGGTGACGGCGCGGGCAGCGAGGACGTTGGCGGTCTCGCTGGAGATCTGGACCGCGGCCGACCAGGTGGCGCCGTTGTCAGCAGAGGTGCGGACCATGACCTGGACGACGGCCGGGCTGCCGACGGCCTTGCGATAGACCAGACCGAGGGTGGAGCCCACCTGCACCAGGCTGGGCTGATCGACCCCCTGGCTCTCGACGGTGACCGCGGCCAGCCAGAGCGCCTTGCCGCCGCCGGAGCCGCTGCCGGTGGCGAGGCCGCGTCGGAAGCGCAGCGCCATGCCGCCGTTGGGGACGCCCGAGGGCACCAGGAAGCCAAGTCCCCACGACCCATCGGCAAGCAGCAGCGGGGCCGGCTGCTGGGGATCCCAGGGGTTCTCCGCTGCCTCAGCCTGACTGCTCAGGCCGCTCAGGCCGCCCAGATCGCCAGGCTCGGCGGCCGCGTCGTCTGGGAATGGCGCCGGTGGGACGGTGCCGAGATCGGCGGCGCTGGCGACGACCGCCCGCGCGTGGGCCACGGCTAGAGCAGCGCTGAGCGCGGCCGCGCCGGCCGCGGCCAGGCCCAGGCCGCCCATCCCCAGATCGCGCGCCAACGGCGCCACGCTGGCGCCCGGTGTGCACAGCAGCGAGAGGACCAGCCCGAGCCGGAGCGCGTGGCTGACAATCCGCCGCGTGCCGCGCCGGACCAACCGCCGCCCGCGCCTCACGCGGCGCCAATCGATCAGGCCAGATCGGCGCGGCTTCCAGTCTCCTGACGCCGCACGAACGCCGGCGACATCGCGCGGATCCCCACAGCACGAACCCATGCCAACACCCCCTGGCAAGACTCGCGACAGGCTAGCGCTGCTAGAACATCTGTTTCAAGACTCTGGCTGCCCGATCGCTCATGCTTTGGGCAGACTTCGGGGAACTCTGGGGATATTGACAGGGAATTCCGGGCAACGCACGACCGTCGTGTCGTGCGTTGGGGCTCACCGCCGGCCGGAGAAGTATCAGGCGCTACGAGTGCTGGATGCGGGTGCGTCTGTCACGAAGACGCGCTCCATGTCCTCATAGCCCAGCTTCGGCGCGTCCTGGTGCAGGAAACAGGCTGCCACGCGGCGCGGCTCCGTCTGGAAGAACGGCGGACGTGCCTCGAGGCAGGCGGAGATGGCCTCCGGACAGCGAGAGACGAACTTACAGCCCTGCGGCGTGGCCTCGAGCTTCGCCGCCCGCTCGCCCAGCCACGGGTGGTCCGGGTCCGGCACGGGGATGGAGCCCACCAGAAGCTGGGTGTACGGGTGCTTGGGCTCCTTCACCACGTGCTCCACCGAGCCAGCCTCAGCGACCGAGCCGCGATACAGCACGATGATGTTCTCACTGATCTGGTAGGCGGTGGTCAGGTCATGGGTGATGTAGATCAGCGAGATCCCGTGCTCCTGATTGAGCACGCGCAGGCTGCCCAGAATCGTCGCCCTGAGCGATGCGTCCACCATGGACACGGGCTCGTCCGCGATGATCACCCGCGGGCGGATCAGCAGGGCTCGGGCGACCATGACGCGCTGGCGCTGTCCACCGCTGAGCATGTGCGGGTAGCGCCCGAGCGTCTCATCAGGGCGCAGGCCAACCGCGTGCAACGCTTGCTCGATCATGTCGCGGGCCTGGGTCCGCGAACTGGCCAGGCCAAATTTCTTAATGGGTGTCTCCAGGACATGGTCCACTCGATAGAACGGGTTGTAGACCTCGTATGGATCCTGGAAGATGACCTGCACGTCACGCCGAAACTGGCGCCGCTGGGCACTAGAGAGCGCGCGCAGATCGATGCCGCGGTACAGCACCGAACCCTCGGTGGGCGCTACCAGCCCCAGGATGAGCCGAGCCAGCGTAGTCTTGCCGCTGCCGCTCTCACCCACGATCGCCGTGATGGACGGCGGCTGATCGTTGACGGACAGCGAGAAGTCCTCGAGAGCGACCGTACGCTTGGAACTGAAGAGGCCGCCTCCGAAGATCTTGGAGGCTCTCCTCATCTCCAGGATTGGTGTGCCGTCAGCCATAGCGGTTGTGACTGTACCGCCGCGAGCGCCCGCTGTCAAAGAACCGCAGGGGCCTATTTGTCAGCTGATCAGCAGTGGCGAGGGATCGCCACACGCGACGAATGCCTACCACTCGCAGTCGCACCCTTCCTCTTCGTCCTGCGCGGGTGCCGTGTCATCCGGCCCATGCTGTCTCTTGCCACCAGACGGAGTCTCGCCAATGGCGAGTGCCTGGTACGTGCCGTCAGGTAGCTCCCTGATCTCGATGAAGACGGAGTCATCCTGCTTGAAGGCGCGGATCTGGCCCCGGATCCATGAGACGTTGATGATGATCACCTCCGGCGAGCGTTTGTCGCCGGTGATCAGGGTGATGGTGTCGCCAAGCTCGCAGACCCTGCCGCTTTCCTGGCCGCAATCTAGAATGCCGTCGATCGCGAATTCCTTTCCCGCAAGAGCGGGGCCGGCCAGAGCAGTTGGCGCGCTCATCGCGAAGAGACAAGAGGCTACCAGCGCAGCGGAGGCTGCTCGCCTGAATGTGACCAGATGCTGCGATACCGTGGTCATGCTCTCTCCTCAGTGGCGCGCAACGGGCGCCTGACTGGGTCGCAATCCGCGACCCAATGGTGCGAAGTCGCACTATACCAGCCGCGTAGCGGCCGCACTACTGTCAAGCTGCCGTGGGCCGACGCGCGGCCCCGGGCCTATCGCTGGACGGGTTCGGCGTCCACCGAGCGGCAGTAGCACAACACTGGCGCTTCCTCAACCAGCGTGTCGTCTGGTCCCTTCTTCCGCTTCTCGCCTGACTGCGTCTCGGCGATGCCAATGGCCTGATACGTCCCATCTGGTTGGACGTGGATCTCCACGGTGACGGAGTCATCCTGCCTGAACGCGCGGATCTGGGCGCGAATCCAGGAAATGTCCACCAGGATGGTCTCTCGTGAACGCTTGTCCGTCACGATGAGCGCAATGGTGTCGCCTACCAGGCACGCCTTCCCGCTTTCCTCGCCGCAGTCGAGTATCCCCTCGATCGAGAACTCTTTGGCCGCGCTAGCCGGCTGAATCCCATTGGCCTGCATCGCGATCACGAGCAGTGCCCCGACCAGTGCGGCACGCCACGTCCGTATTGCATTCATGCTCGTCCACCCACTCTATGCACGCGTGTATGTTCTGCAAGGGCCAGAGTATACGACTCAGATTCGGACACGCCGGAATCCGCTTGACCCTTGGGCGTGGCGGGCCTATAGTGAGGGCGAGCCGGCCTGTCCGGTTCTTTCAGGAGGGAACGCGAAGCTGTACACGTATCCCGATCGTCGCCGCGTGCGGATCGGGCAGCTGTCGCGTCCGACCTAACCATGCGCGAAGGAGCGTGGATGGCCATGAACGGCTTCTTTCAAATCCCCGTGCCCCGTATAACACGCCGGAGATTCCTCGCCGCGACGATGCTCACCGGAACGGCCGCCCTCTTGGCAGCGTGTGGCCAGCAGCCAGCCGCCGCGCCGAAGGCCGCCGAGCCCCCGAAGCCAGCGGACGCGGCCAAGCCCGCTGAGGCCGCCAAGCCTGCTGAGGCCAAGCCGGCCGCTCCAGCGGCTCCCCCGGCGGCGGCCCCCGCGGCCGGAGCACCGGCCGCCGCCGCAAAGGTGGAGACGCCCAGTGGCGTCAAGAACGTTGCGCGGAATCGGACGCTCATCCAGGTCCGCGGCGGTACGCAGGGTAAGTTCATCGCGCACGAGCTCTGGAGCCCCTACGCCATTGGCTCCACGCCGCAGCTCGGTCTCAACAACATCTATGAGCCACTGGCCTTCTACAGCGCTTACTCCGACAAGGAGACCATGTGGCTGGCCGAGAGCTACCAGTACAGCCCAGACTTCAAAGAGCTGACGGTCAAGACCCGCCAGAACGTGAAGTGGAGCGACGGTAAGCCTTTCAGCGCCGAGGATGTTGCCTACACCATCACTTCACTTGCCCAGCTTGGCGCAAAGGTGAAGTGGGGCAAGGACGTACAGGACTCCGTCAGCGAGGCCAAGGCAACCGATGCGAACACGGTGGTGATCAAGTTCCAGCGGCCATCGCCGCGGTTCTTCTACCACATGCTGTCTTACAAGTTTGACATCGGCCTGCACATCGTCCCGAAGCACATCTTCGATGGGCAGGACTGGACCAGCTTCACGCACTTCGACATCGCGAAGGGTTGGCCAGTCACCACCAGCCCCTGGAGGGTAGTCTCCGTCTCACCCACGCAGCTCATCCTGGATCGGGCGGACAGCTGGTGGGGCACGGGCGTGGTCAAGGATTTCGGCCAGCTTCCCAAGGTGGAGCGCGTCGTCTGGCTCCCGGTCCAGGGCGAGCAGCAGATCATCCAGGGACTCATCGCCAACGAGCTGGACTTCACCACCGGCATTGAGGTCAACTCCTTCGAGACGGTCTTCAAGGGCAATCCCAAGGTGACCACATTCACCGGGCAGAAGTCGCCCTTCGGCAACATGGACTGGTGGCCAACCTCCCTCTACGTCCACACCCAGAAGCCCCCATTTGACAACCCAGAATTCCGCTGGGCGCTGAGCTACCTGATCGACCGCGACCAGCTCATCAAGGTGGGCTGGGGCGGCAGCTCCATCAAAACGGAGCTGCCGATGCCGGCTTATCCGGGCCTCAAGCCATTCTTTGATGCGGCGAAGCCCCTGCTCCAGAAGTACCCCACCAACGAGTTCAACCCCCAGAAGGGGCAGGCGATGTTGGAGAAGCTGGGTTGGAAGAAGGGCAGCGACAGTCTCTATGCCATGCCTAACGGCGAGAAGTTCACGCTGGACATTATTGGCAACTTTGACTTCCCATCCGTGGGGCCGGTGCTTGCGGAGCTGCTGAAGCGGCAGGGCATCAACGCCACGTACGCCCAGCCGCCGGACATGGGCCCACGGTTCCAGAAGGGCGAGTACAACGGGGCGATCTTTGGCCATGGCGGCAGCATCAAGGACCCGTTCGAGACGCTGCGCCTGTACCAGTCATCGTCCGTGAACGTGCCCGGCGGTCACCTCGTGAACCTGTCCAAATGGGAGAACAAGCAGTACGACGACATCGTGGACCAGGTCTACGTGACGCCGCCCAGCGACAAAGCGAAAGTTACGGAGCTCTTCCTGAAGGCCATGGAAGTCTGGCTGCCCAACCTCCCAGACATCCCTCTGATGCAGTTCTACCATCGGCTGCCGATGAACCTGACGTACTGGAAGGGGTTCCCGACGGAGGAGGACGCCTACATCAATCCGGCGTTCTTCCACTCCACGGGCGGGCTGGTGTACCACAAGCTCGAACCGGCGCAATAGGTGACAGTCGCTGCTGAGGTCCCGGGAAACGAGAGGTAGGGGCCTGATGGTGGAGCCGGCCGTGCGCGGCCGGCTCCGCCAGGCGCCCGGCTTACATGCGCGTTGACTACGTCCTGAAGCGCGTTGGCATCTTCTTTTTCATCGTCTGGGTAGCGGCTACGCTCAACTTCTTCATCCCCAGGCTGGGTAGCCGCAGCCCCATTGAGGACAAGCTGATGACGTCCGCCGCCACCGGCGGATACCTCCAGCAGGGCGTCCAGGAGATGGTGCGCGAATACGAGTCCAAGTTCGGGCTGGACAAGCCGCTCTGGCAGCAGTACCTGACGTACATCTCGGACGTGGTGCGGTTTGAGTTCAACTACTCCATCGCCAACTACCCGCGACGGGTGATCGATATCCTGCTCGAAGGTCTACCCTGGACCATCGGGCTACTCACCACCACCACGATTCTCTCGTTCACGGTGGGCAATCTACTGGGGGCGTTCTTGGGCTGGCCCAGGGCGCCAAAGTGGCTGCACTTCCTGATGCCGCCATTGCTAGCGCTCCACGCGCTGCCGTTCTTCCTGCTGGGCCTCATCCTGGTCTACATCGTGGGCTTTACGCTCCAGCTTCTCCCGCTCTACGGCGGGTTCACCGCCGGGTCCATCCCTAGCTGGCGCTGGGAGTTCGTGGTGGACGTGATCCGTCACGCCATCCTGCCCGCCCTCTCCATCGTCCTGGTATCGATAGGCGGCTGGGCGCTGGGGATGCGCGCGATGATGGTGACTACGCAGGGCGAGGACTTCTCGAACTTCGCGGATGCCAAGGGCCTCAGGCCGCGCACCATTTTCCTCCACTACGCCATCCGCAACGCGTTGCTGCCGCAGGCCACGGCCCTGGCGTTGGTCCTGGGCCAGATCCTCTCTGGCGCCGTGCTCGTGGAGGTGATCTTTGGCTACCCGGGCATCGGTACGGTCCTGTTTCAGGCAATCCGCGGCTCGGACTTCTTCCTGGTGCAGGGCATCGTGTTCGTCGTGATCATCTCTATTGGCATTGCCACGCTGGTGCTGGATCTGGTCTACCCGCTCCTCGATCCTCGCATCACATTCCAGAGGTCCTGACTTGAGCGCAGCATCCGCCGTTCCGGGATCAACCCTGGGCGTCACCGTGCCCGATACCGCAAGCGCGCCGCGCGCGAGCGCGGCCGAGCGGCTCGTGACGATTGGGCGATACCTGCGGCGCAATCCCTCGCTGCCAATAGGGTTAGGCATGCTGCTCGCGCTAGCGGTGTTCCTGATCGCGGGGCGGTTCTTCGTAAACGTGGAAGACGCCCGCGCCGTCTCAGTCTCACCGCTCAGGGGCCCGTCCTCAGAGCTGCCATTTGGCAGCGATCGTCAGGGGCGGGACCTCTTCGCGGTCATGATCGCCGGTACGCCCTTGACCCTCCAGATTGGCCTGACGGCAGGACTGCTCGGTGTGGGCATCGGCGCGACGCTCGCGTTCATCGCGGCCTACTACGGCGGGAAAGTGGACAACATCCTGCGCGGCATCGTGGACACGGGGCTGACCATCCCCGGTCTGATGATCCTGATCACCGTGGCCATGAACGTAAAGGAGGGGCTCACCGTCAATCAGATGGCGCTGGTGGTAGCCTCGCTGGCCTGGCTGTATCCGGCCAGGACCATCCGATCCCAGGTGCTCACGCTTCGCGAACGGAGCTACATCCAGATCGCGCGGATGTCCGGCGTCAGCGGACCGGAGATCATCGTCAAGGAGATGCTGCCCAACCTGCTGCCGTATCTGGTGGCGTCGCTGGTAAACTCAACGTCCGCCGCGATCCTGGCCTCGATCGGTCTCGAGGTGCTGGGGCTGGGCCCGTTTGAGTCGCCGACCATCGGGATGACGCTGTACTGGGTGAACTACAACGCGGCGATCATCAACGGCTGGTGGTGGTGGTGGGTACCGCCGATCGTGGTGATCGCCATCGTGTTCATCGGCCTGTTCCTGGTGACGATCGGCCTGGACGAGGTGGCCAACCCGCGGGTGCGCCGACAGGTTTAGACCTACCTTACCTGACACTCCCGGCAAGCTCGCGGGTCGCGCCGGCCGCGCGGCGCTCCAGGTAGTCCACGAAGCGGACGAACGGGTCGAAGCCCACCAGGTTGGGCGCGTCCGTGACGAAGTTGGACAGCGAGTTGATGTCGTAGATGTAGTTGCGGCCGTCTCGGTCGCTCTCCAAGTATTCGACGCCGCCCACGTCCAGGCCGGCCTCGCGAAAGATCGTGAGCACGGATTGGATCAGGTGGTCGGGCGGCGTCGCTGCCTCGATCTGCAGCGCACGGCGAACCGGCGCGTCGGCCGGGCAGAAGTCCAGGCCACCTGCCGGGGCCGGCGCGGAAGCATCTCCCACCTGGCAGATGTCCGCCGGGCAGATGTTGAAGCCCTGGTTGGGATCTGTCTGGATCTTAATGGCGTACAGGAACTTGCCGTCCAGCGCCTCGATGCGGGTGATGGATCCACCTCGCGGCGGGTGGAACTCCTGGACGATGGCCGTGGAATCCAGCCCCAGAATCGGCTGGAGGCTCCCGTCCGCGGCTGCTTCGCGCACCTCCTCGGCGGCAAGGAACCTGCGCATCAGCGCGCCACTGCCGCCAATATTCGGCTTGACAATGAGTGGATACTCCAGTTCAGCCGCCGCCGCGACGATCTGGTCCACACTGTTGGCTACGCGGCTGCGCGGATGGCGAATGCCCAGTCGAGCCATCAGCGTGAGCTGCCGGGCCTTCGAAGTGTCCAGCGCGAACGCTCGGCTGCCGTTGACAACGGGCACGCCGATCTGCTCCAGGTGGGTGAGGTATTCGTAGGCGTGAAAGATGGCCTGGGCGTGGCCGCGTAGGTACGAGGACGCACTGACACGGTTGAGCACCAGGCCATATGGAGACGTGGAGGCGGACGGGTCATAGCGGTGTGCGTGGGCCTCTATCCGCTCGTACGACAGACCACGACGATCCATCTCCGCGAAGAGAGGGACAAACCACTCTGGATGCTCGTAGAACACCCCGACCGTCTTCACGACTGCCTCCCCAGGCCCATTGTTGACACAATCGAGTGTGTCACTTGAGATTATGCGCCAGGGGCGCTGGTGCCCTGCAACCCGAATGTGGTGGAGCGATTCGAATCAATCGCCGCGCAAGTGCGCGAGCCAGGAGGACAGTGGGTGCGGGCGCACATCAAGTCGGATGATCTCGCCGCTCCCATCTGAGGCCAGGTGGCCATTGTTGGTCACGAAGAGGGCACCCTCCCGACTCAACGCGAGCGCCGTGGGAAAGTTCAGCCTGGTCGCCACTTCGTCCACGCGGCCTTCCGGGCTACGCCGCAACACCCTACCCGTGTCCGGCCACTGCTTCAGGGGAGCCGTGAACTCCGCCGCGTAGATGGTGCCGTCTGTATCAACGGCGACGCCGATGGGCGTGGTCAGCCCGGACCAGACCACCTCTGCTTCGCCATTCTCGGAAAGCCGCCATACGTTTCCTGTTCCCTGAAGATACGGCCAGCCGCCAAGCGTCGTGAAGTAGATCCGCCCGTCCAGGCCCGCGGTGACCCCGGTCATCGCCTGGTCAGATCTGGGAAACTCCACAACCCTGTGCGGGGTCCCGCCCGGCTCCAGCGCCATCACGAACTCGTGGTTACCGTCCGTGGTGAACAGCGTAGCTCCTCGTGCCGCCATCCCGAATGGCATACCCCCCGGGACGTCTGCCCGTGGATCCTGACGGCGCGCCAACGACGGTTCCTCAGTGCAATAACGCTGGTAGTCAAACACTCGTGCCCGGTTTCCCGAGGGGTCGAGGCGCCAGATCGCATTGTCCGCGCTCTTGTCTCCCCAGGACCAGCCGCCGGCGGCCGTGAGCACGAACAACTCGTCACCAACGATCGCGACGCCCGTGGGGCCGATGTCATCGTCGTGATTCGTGAACGCTGAGACGAAGCCGTCCGCGAATGTGGACCGCTCGCCATTGGGCGAGATGCGCGACACACGCCCGGTCAGTCCCACGTGGTAACGCCGCTTGTCCGGCTCCCCCACAACTCGGTCGTGCCCGCCCGTGCCGGCCTCAGCCACGAACAGGGTGCCGTCGCGCGCCAGCGCCAATCCACGCGGATTGGCCAGCCCGTGCACGATGACGGTCCGCGGCGGCTGACCCCAGATCAACCCGCGCTCGCGGGCAATCAACGTGGCGACCGCCGCCAGGACCACGAAACCAACGAACAACCGGAGGCGCACTGACCACTCCGTAGGCGAACTATCTGGAGAAGAACGGCGACACCGCGCAAGAAGACCACAAACGCGCGGTCTTCGCACACGCTACGGTAGCGCATTGGCTCCAATCGTGTGTCGTAGACGGCGCCTCCACGTCAACGATTGGATCTTTGACACGCTTCCGAGCGCGTGCTACCGTGCCCGTGGTCGCTGGGAGGTGGAACTTGGAGCTTTCGAAATCGGCGCTGACGGCGCGGGCCATGCTGGAAACCCTGAAACGGCTCGGCGTCACGCACATGGTGTGGTTGCCGGACACCGAATCGGGCGACCTCTTCGATGCGTTCAACGCTGATCCGGACATTGCGCTGGTCCCCGTCACGCGTGAGGGCGAGACGTTCGCCATTGCGCTGGGGCTCCTCATTGGCGGGAAGAAGCCCATCGTCTGCATCCAGAACACAGGCTTCTACGAGTCCGGCGATTCCATCCGAGGCATCTGGCTGGACCTGAATCTGCCAATCATGTCGCTAGTCGGCTACCGGGGATACGAGGGGGGTGCCCCCAGCAAGGACTCCGCCGCGACGTTCCTGGAGCCAACGCTCAAGACCTGGGGCGTGCCATACAAGATCGTGCGGAGCGATGCGGATGTCGTGAAGGTCGTACCTGAGCTCTATCGCCAGGCGTCCGAGCGACCCGGCCCGACCGCCGTGCTGATTGGCGGGGAGTATGAGGGATGATCGACGGCAACCGCGTGATGGACATTCTGGCGCCTCTCCGAACGGACGAGGTGGTGGTGACCACCATGTCCTCTGCCAAGGCGTGGCCGGAGCTGTCGCGTCGCCCAGACCTTGATATTCCTCTGACGGGCGCAATGGGCAAGGCATCTTCCCTGGGGTTGGGCATCGCGCTGGCGCGCCCGGACAAGCGAGTGATCGTGCTGGACGGCGACGGCTCGCTGCTGATGAACCTGGGCTCGCTCGTCACTATCGGCGGTCTTGCCCCAAGAAACCTGCTCCACGTCGTCCTGGCCGGCAGGTCATACGACACGAGCGGCGGTCAGCCAACGCCGGGCGGCCAGGCCGTGGACTTCGCCACGATCGCAAAGGGGGCAGGCTACCGCTCCACGACGACGATCACCGATGAGGCGGACCTGATCGCCCGCCTGCCCGGCATCCTGGCGGAAGAGGGGCCGGTGTTCCTCTGCATCGAGGTGAACTCCATGTGGGCCAAGGGACGGGTGCCGACGGGTGGACTTGGTCGCCAATGGCCGGTGCTGGCGGAGACGCTGCGCTCTGAGTGACGGGCCGGACGCGAATACCGCCGACCCTGCCGTGACCAGCGTGGGGGTAGTTGGCTGCGGGTTGATGGGCTCTGGCATTGCCGAGTCTGTCGCTCGGGCCGGCTACACCACGATCGTACGTGAGGTTGATGAGGCTCGGCTGACCGCCGGCCGCGAACGGCTGCGGCGCAGCCTGGAGACGGCAGTCAGCCGCGGCAAGATCCCCGCCATTGACGGCGAGGCGGCACACGCCCGCCTACAGTTCACCACGAGCCTGGCGGACCTGGCCGATTGCGATGTCGTCATCGAGGCCGCCACCGAGAACCTGGATGTGAAGCTGCCGCTGTTTCGGGAACTGGACCAGCGCTGCAAGCCTGCCACGATTCTGGCCAGCAACACCTCGTCCATCCCCATCATCCGCCTTGCCGCGGCGACGCGCCGCCGCGACCGGGTACTCGGCCTGCACTTCTTCAACCCCGTGCCGGTGATGCCATTGGTGGAGGTTATTCGGACCATCGCCACTAGCAACGAAACCGTGGCCAAAGCGCTCAGCCTGGGCGCGGCGCTCGGAAAGAAGGCGATTCAGGCGCAAGACCGCGCGGGGTTTATCGTCAACACGCTGTTGATACCCTACCTACTCGACGCGGCTCGGATGCTTGAGAACGGACACGCCACGCGTGAGGACATCGACGAGGGAATGCGGCTGGGCTGTGGACACCCAATGGGCCCGCTGAGGCTTCTGGACTTTGTGGGCATAGACACAGCGTGCTTCATAGCCGAGATCATGTACGCGGAGCTCAACGATCCCAGGTATGCCGCGCCGCCGCTGCTCCGCCAGATGAATATCGCCGGCCTGCACGGTCGGAAGGCTGGCCGTGGCTTCTACGAATACGGCGCCTAGGCAACTCGCCGGAACACCGCGCGGGTGCGAGCTTGCCACCCATCAAAGCAATCGGGACAGGGCCAACGGCCCGATCCATCCAACGGACCAATTCGCGCCTCTCGCAGGCCAGCACCATAGTCACTACCGCGGGCGCGGCGACATCACAGACTCATCACACGCTGGCGGCTGGCCGCCCGGGCGCGGCATGCTTGCTTTGATGCGCAAGGCGCGGAGCGCGTGAACGTCTTCTTCGACGTGGATGGGACCATCGTCGGCAGCTATGACCTGAAGCTCCGGCCATTGGTCCGCGAAGTGTTCGGGCAGATCCTGGCTGATGGCCACGCCATCTACATCTGGTCAGGCGTGGGGCTGCGCTGGCAGGAGGTAGATCAGCACGGGCTGCGGCCAATGATTCAGACGTGCTTCTGGAAGCCACGATACGACCACCGCGCGCGTCTTGCCGAGCTTGGCGTCTCGGTGCATCCGGAGTTCGTGGTTGATGACCATCAAGAGGTGGTCGCGGCGTTCGGAGGCGTCACGGTGTACCCGTTTGACTACTTCGATGCGCGTGACCGTGAGATGGAGCGAGTGTACGCCGCGATCGTAGCCCGGACGCGCTGTGAAGCTGATTGCCCAACCGCGGGTGACGGGTGTTGACCGGGGCGATGGACCTGACCCTACCGAACGCTGCAGGTAAGGCTGCTCGCGTAAAGCAAGTCATGACCCGATCGGCACTCGTCGTTGCCGGAATCCTCGCGGCCCTGCTGTTCGCCGAGATCTCGGCCCGATTCCTTCCTCTCCCAGACGTCCGGCGCACGGGCGATGGCGCGGAGCCGCGCGGTGAGCTCTGGGTAGACGCGGAATGGCGACTCCCGCCACCCCGCGCTTTCCGGCTGGATCCCGTGCTCATGGTGGATCACGAACGCTACTTCCAAACCTTCGTTCCCGTCGCCGAGCACGCCGGAAAGCAATTCAAGTTCGCCACGAACGGCTACGGGCTTCGCAGAGACGGCGAAATCTCGATCGAGAAGCCACCGGGCGTGTTCCGCATCCTCGTGTTGGGTGACTCTCAAACGGACGGTTTGGTGGACAATCAGGAGACGTATTCGGCACGGCTTGAAGCGCGCCTGCACGCACGCAACGTGAACGCCGAAGTACTCAATGCCGGCGTCACCGGCTACTCCCCTCAGCAGTCATACCTCTGGTATCGCGAGCGCGGGGCGCAGCTCAGGCCTGACGTCGTGATCCTCGGCCTGTACGTGGGCAACGACCTGCTCGATTTGATCGAGAGCAAACTGGACGCCCGCGTGATCGATGACGATCTGGGCCTGCTCAACCCACTGTATCAACCCCTTGATTGGATCTCAATCCACTCCAGGCTGGCAAGAATGGCCAGCTACACAATGCGGGATTCCGGGCTCGCGCCAATTCTGGAGGCTCTGGGATATCACCGACCTCCGCCGGTGGAGCTTGACCGCGTGCTGCGGGTGCTCAAGGACTGCCACGGCTGCTGGCTGCAATCAGGCAAGCAGGCCGTCGTGGCTGGTCAGCGGCCTGAGGAGACGCGCGCCGCCTTCGGTCGTCTGCGGACTCTGATCGCCGGGCTAGACGCGCGCGTTGCCGCCAACGGCGGGCAGTTGATTTTGCTGCCCATCCCAACCAAGAACCAGGTAGAGCCGAGCGATGATCGCGGAAACGTCACCAAGATGCAGCGTATCCTGGAGATGGACGAACGCGGACTGACGTTCGACGATCGTGTATTCAGTGCCGTGGCCGAGGTGGCCAACGAGAAACGAATCCCGCTCGTTGACGCCCGAGAGGACCTAGCTACTTCCGGACGCGGCGAGCGCGGCTACTACCGACGCGACTGGCACCTCAACCCCCGGGGCAACTCCGTGGTGGCGGAGTCTCTGGATCGGTACCTGGCAGCGCACGGAACGCTGGTCATGCGATCGGCGGCGGCGCAATGATCATCTCGGCACGGCCCGGGCGACGAGGTAGCCACGCCACTCGGACGCCTCGATAGCCGCGCCGCTCGAGATCTCGGTGAGCGAATAAAAGCGCTCAACCAGCGGCACGTTGCCGCGGGCCATGATCAGCAGCCCACCCTGGGGGCCCGACCGGCCGCTCAGGCGGCCGTCGGGCCCGATGTCGACGACCTCATAGGGTGTGCCTTCCAGAGACAACCAGGACGCCAGTACGCGGCCAAGCCGCCCTTCAGTCAACGTCCAATCACGATGGAGCGCTCGATCCACTAGTACAGGCTCGCTTGGACCCCGCTGCGGGGCGAGGGCGGCGAGTGAGGCGATCAAGCTCGCGTTGGTCTGGCCCCGGGCGACCGAGCCCTGCAAATGCGCCACCAGCGATACCGTTGAGATGATCGCGATAGTCGCCATCAGTGAGGCCGCGACGCGAACTGGTACGGGCGAGGGGAACGTCCTACCCACCCACAGCACCGCGGCAGACACAGCGGCGGCCGAAACCGGAATCAGCGGAGCCACGTACCGGCCGTTGTTGGCGAGGGGAAGAAACTGGCCGTGGAATAGCGGCAGCAGCAGCAGCGTCGTCACCAGGACGAAGGCGGGCAGGATCAGTCCGCGAAGCGCAACGAATGCGATGGCCGCTCCCAGCAAGATCAACCCGGCGCCGGCGGCCGCCGGCGCGAACCACGGCAGTTGGTTGACGCGGTCATCGATGAGCCCTACCAACTCCGCGCCGAACGCGAACAACAGCCGCCAGAGCCACTCGGGGTAGAGCTGCGGAGCGAACTGCTCGCCCCGATTGTAGCGGCTCTGCGAAAGCTGAGCCGCCGCGACTGAGGCCAACCCGCCCGTCTGGGCGTTGTGAACCATCAGCGGGAGCAGCGGGACCAGGAAGGCGACAACGGCCAGATACGTGCCGGGCAACCGCAAGACCCCGGGGTGCCGGGTGAGCACGAACAGTCCCAGACCCACGACGGGGCCGAGCGCCACCGGATGGCTCTGCAAGGCGACGCCTAGACACAGGCCGGCGAGCGTGAGCGCCCGCCAACTCATGATCCCGTCGCGCACACCGCGCATCACCAGCCAGGCTCCGAGCGTGGTAAACAGGGGTGTGGTGCAACCCGACCAGGCGATGTGGCTGTTGACCACTACGTGCACCGGATTCACGATGACGAGCATCGCGGCCAGCGTCCCGCAAGTACGCGCGGCCCGAACTCCCCATACGCGCGGCACGCATTCACGCGCCAACAGATACGTGGACAGGACGGTCACGGTCCCGAGCGCCCAGGTGACCAGGCGTGGGCTCCATGGGCTAGGCCCGGCCAGGCCAAAGACCGCGGCCAACAAGTAGTTGAAAAGGGGTCCTATGTACGCGTCATCATTCGTGAGCGGGCGTGCGCCGTCACGAATGATCCGAAGCGCCACAAGCGCTTCATCGCCTTCGTCGGTGAACACCGGCACCTGCCACAACAAGGGCAAGCGAACCAATCCCGCCGCGAGCACTAACGCGATGACCAGCAGCAGTTCGCGCCCGTCGCCCAACCAGCCAGGCCGCCGATCTGAAGCTATGCCGTGATGCGGGTTATCTGGTGTCAGGAGTACCCCGTCGATGGGCGAACATGCCGCTGCATAACTCCCCGGCGGGCCCGAGTATATCAAGGGCGCTGTCCCGTCGCGTCACAACGCCGCTACACCGCGAGACAGGACGATGGCCGCGGGATCATTTCATCGAAACCCGGACGACGGTGCCGCGACGGTCGCCACCCTGATGGCCGTGGTTCGATACGTACAGATCGCCATCGGGCCCCGTGACGATAGCAGTTGCCTGGTCCAACCCACTGGCAACTGTCTCACGCGTACCGTCAGCGGACACGCAGATCACCAGCCCCGCGTACTCCAGGACGCACATACGCGACGACCGGTCAAACGCGACACCGATCGGCAGCGCGAATCCGCCGGCTGCTTCACTCGCCTCACCGGCAGGGCTCAGACGCGTGATCTTGCCCGGCACGTATTCGGCCACGTAGAGCAGGCCATCGGGCCCCGCGCTGATGCCGGTGAGTGCCCGATCCGAGGCGGGGTACTCGAGGACCCGGCTGGCTCGCCCGTCGAGCGTGACACGGGTGACCACGTCGTGGTTGCCATCCGTGAGATACAGGTCCTGACCCAGCGCGGCGAGTCCGTACGGCATGCCCGCCGGCACGTCAGCGCGCGGATCTTCGCGGCGCGCCCGGGCGGGACTGGTCAGGTTGAACCCGGTCAGATCCAGTATCCGCTCCATCGACCCCGACCGCGACAGTCTGAATACGCCGCTATCGTAGGCGCGGTCGCCCATGTCCCACCCACCGGACGCGGTCAGCAAATACAGATCGCCGGCGGCAACGGCGAGTCCGCTCGGGCCCACTTCCTCGCGCGCCGCGGTCACGATCGATGGCAGCCCATCCAGCAAGATCCGCTGCCCCGCGCCGGGGTCCAGAACCGTCAGTCGCCCGGTCTTGCCAAAGCGATGATTCCGCTTGCGCCCCAGGTCGATCTCGCCGGGGCCGCCGTTTCCGGCCTCCGCCACGTACAGCGCGCCGTCTGCTCCAAACGCGAGCCCGCGCGGATTGACCAGGCCGTCCGCCACGACAACCAGGCGGGACGGGTCCGGAGCGGGCGTGCCGGACCCGTCCCGAGCGGCGAATCCGCGAACGCTCGTGCCCACAGTGGGCTGACAGGCTGCCACCCAGATCGCCAGTACGACCATCGGCACCCACATCGGCGTCATGCCCCTAGAGCGAGTCCACGATCGCACGGATCCGCTCTACGGTACGGGTAGCAGGCTCGTCGCCAACCGGGCTGATCTTGAGCATCGTGACCCCGGCTGCTTTGTAGGCCGCGACGCGGTCTCTGACAAAGCCGCGTGACCCGACCAGCGTGGTACGCTCAACGAGCGTCGCGGGGACGGCGGTCGCCGCCTGCTGTTGCCGCCCGGTGAGGTAAAGGTCCTGGATGAGGGCGGCCTCCTCGCGGTAGCCATACGCGGATGCCAGATCGTTGTAGAAGTTCTTCTCGCGAGCGCCCATCCCACCGATGTAGAGCGCAAGGTGCGGGCGCTCGAGGTCACGCAGTCCTTCGACTCCCTCGCCGATGGCGGTGAGCCCACCCGCGACTACCTCCAGAGGCGGCATACCCGGCGGTCGATCTGCCAGCCCACGCCGCAGGGCCTCGCCCCAGACGGCATCCGCTTTCTCCGGCAAGAAGAAGATTGGCAACCAGCCCTCGGCCTGGGCAGCGGTGAGCTCCACGCTGCGCGGCGCCAACGACGCGATGTAAATGGGGATCCGCGAACGTACCGGATGGCTCAGCAGCTTGAGCGGTTTTCCCAGCCCGGTTCCCTCGTTGAGCGGCAATGGCAGGGTGTAGTGACGGCCCTGGTAGCGGGTGACCTCGCGACGCCAGATGAGGCGGCAGATCTCCATGGTCTCGCGGATGCGGGCAACCGGGTGGTCGTAAACCACTCCGTGGAAGCCTTCGATCACCTGGGGACCAGAGGCACCCAGCCCGAGAATGGCGCGGCCATTGGAGACGAAGTCGAGCCCGGCCGCCGTCTGGGCGATCAAGGATGGCGTGCGCGTGTAGACCGGCAGGATACCGGCGCCAATCTCCATTCGGGTGGTACGCGCCGCGAGATAGCCCATGACCGTGGGCGAATCAAAGCCGTACGCCTCACCAACCCAGACGACATCTACGCCAGCCTGCTCGAGATCGCGGATGTGATCGGCCACACTGCTGAAGTCCTTGCCCGGCGCCGGCCGGAGCGACACCTGGGTACACAGCCGCATGACCTTTTCCTCCTCGACACGCACCTTTGCTCTAGCGTGTGGGCACCTGATGATGCCACGCCATTGCGCTCAGCGTGGGTAGCTACCGGCCAGCATGCTACGATGCCGGTCGGTACTCGGCGCTTCGCCAGCCAGGGACAGAGACAGATGACTGCCACTCCGATCAACCCCGCCACCGCATCAGATCTCCTTGAGAAGGCCTACCGCTACTTCCCGGGCGGCGCGCTCGGCACGTTCCTGCCGCCGAAAGACCTGGACTTCGTGGTGGCCAGGGGCGAGGCCGGCTACGTATTCGACGCGGCCGGTCGCAGGTATATCGACTACGTTCTCGCGTCCGGGCCGATGATTCTGGGGCACGGCCACCCGTCGATCGTGCAGGCGGTCACGGAGCAGGTAGGGCAGGGTACGTCGTACTATGGGCTGAACGCGCCAGCCATCGAGCTTGGAGAGGAGATCGTCAACGCGGTCCCCTCCGCTGAGAAGATCCGGTTGGTAGGCTCCGGCGCCGAGGCAACGTTCTACGCTCTGCGGCTGGCCAGAGCCCATACGGGACGGAACAAGATCCTCAAATTCGAGGGCGCCTACCACGGCCACCACGACTACGTCATGTTTGGCGCCTACAAGTCCTCGGACACCTATCCGGTGGGCCTGCCGGACTCCGCGGGCATCCCGCCGGAGCTCCAGTCTGAGGTGCTGGTCGCGCCCTTCAACGACACCGACAAGACTGTGGAGATCATCGAGCAACACAGGGACTCGCTGGCCGCGGTGATCATCGAGCCGCTGATGCGCGTGGTGAGCCCGAAACCAGAGTTCCTGACCGCCCTGCGCGAGGCAACGGCACGGGTGGGCGCGGTGCTCGTGTTCGATGAGGTAGTTACCGGATTCCGCCTGGCGTACGGGGGCGCCCAGGAGAAGTACGACATCATGCCGGACCTGACTTGCCTCGGGAAGATCCTCGGCGGAGGACTGCCGCTGGCCGCGATCTGTGGCAAGGGAGAGATCATGGAGCACGCGAACGCCCGGCAGAAGGACGCTACCTACACGTACGTGAGCGGAACGCTCAACGGCAATCCTCTGTCCTCCGCGGCCGGGCTGGCCACGCTGCGCACCCTGAAGCAGCCCGGCGTGTACGACCGGCTGGAAGCCATTGGCGAGCGTGCACGGTCCGGACTGCGGGAGATCGTGGAGCGACGAGGCATTCCTGCCCAGGTGGTGGGTGAGGGCCCGCTCTACAATCTGGTCCTCACGGGCCAGGACATTGTCGACCACCGCTCGATCGAATCCGCGGACCGCCAGCTCACCACCAAGCTCGGCCATGAGTTGATGGAGCGCGGCATCTACATCAACCTAATCGCGAAGGGCTACATGTCGCTGGTGCACACGGATGCTGACGTGGACCAGACGCTCCAGGTGTTCGACGACAGCCTGGCCGCGGTGAGCTGACCTCTCAACGGAATCCCCGGGTCCTCGCCGTCGATACCCCTGACGGTGAGTAGGTCAGTCCGTTCGGCGGCGTGGATCCGGTCCGGCCTCATCCCGGGCTGTCTCGCTTTCCTGGCCTTCGTCAGCCTCGGGCTGCCAGACGGCCTGATGGGCGTGGCATGGCCGTTCGTGCGTTCCACATTTGGTCTGCCGCTAGACGCGCTTGGGTTGCTGTTGGCCGTGGCAACCGCCGGCTACGCCGCCGCGGGAGCCCTTTCATCTCGTCTGACGGCCCGGCTGGGCGTGGGCACGCTGCTGGCGTGGAGTTGTCTCACAACGGCCGTGAGCCTGCTGGGCTACGCCGTGGCACCAGCCTGGTGGGCGGTGGTGGCGTGTGCCCTGCTTACGGGCGCGGGTGGTGGCGCGATCGACGCGGGAATCAACCAGTATGCCGCGCGTCGATTCACGAGGCGCGGAGTGACCTGGCTCCACGCCTCGTTCGGGACCGGGGCGGCCATGGGTCCGGCGATCATGACCACGACGATCGCGGCCGGGTACGGCTGGCAAGCGGGCTACGCATTGGTCGCATTCGGGCAGCTCATCCTGGCCGGCATCTTCGCCTGGGCGCGGCGTGCCTGGAGCGGGCCGGAAGAGGACGCGGGCACCGTGGCCGAGGCACAGTCCGGGGACGCGGCCAGCCGATCACGGCTGGCCGCGGTGCTGAGCGTGTCGCTGTTCTTCGCCTACACGGGACTTGAATCCGCCACCGGCCAGTGGTCGTTCACCTTCCTCACGGCTGGCCGCGGGGTGGAGATGCGCGAGGCGGGGCTCTGGGTGAGCGCGTTCTGGTTGGGACTGACCGCGGGACGAGTGCTGCTTGGCTTGATCGCCGATACGGTGCCGGCCACGCGGCTCATCAGAGCCTCCCTGGCGGGCGGGATGGTGGGCCTGGCCGCGGTCGCTCTCGCGCCGGTGGCCTGGCTCGCCGAGCTTGGCCTTGCAGTGGCCGGCTTCTCCTACGCGGCTGTATTCCCGATGCTCATCGCTTCCACACCCACGCGCTTCGGGGCAAGCCAATCTGCCGCCGTCATTGGCTGGCAGGTGTCTGCCGCGGCCATTGGCTACGCGTTGGTGCCGGGGCTCGTTGGAGTGCTCGCTGAGCGACTCGGCGTCATGAGCATCGGCCTCGCACTGTTGACCGGCTGGGTCGCCACGATCGTCCTCTTCGAGGCCGGCGAATGGCGTGCGCCGACGGTCCCAACTGCAACCGGCATCGATTGACAGGCTCGTGGCCCAACGATAGGATGCGGTGGCGGTCGGGCGTCGGCGCAAACATCCGACGATCGATTGCGACCGTCGATCGCCCCAAAACCGATTCTCTCAGTGGACTCAAAGGAGTACCGCTATGCCCTCGATCCGAATGAGCCGCCGAAGCTTCCTGGCGGGGAGCACGGCCGCCGGCACCATGGCGTTACTGGCCGCGTGCGCAGGCCAGCAGACCGCGCCGATTCCGAAGGCTGTTGAACCGGCAAGCGCCGCGGCCCCGAAGCCGGCCGCGCCCGAGAAGCAAGCTGCCCCCGCTTCCCAGGGGACGATCACTGGCACATTCTGGTTCAACCAGCCGGTCCAGCAGGACGCGTTTCAGAAGATCATCGACCGTTTTCATCAGTCCCAGAGTCGGGTGAAGATGGACGTGATCCTCGTGCCGCAGACGGAGATCGGAACAAAGCTGGCCACCGCGATTGCCGGTGGCGAGCCGCCAGACGCTGTTCGGCTTGGCGGTCCGGCCATCAACGCGCTCTTCATCAACAACAAGCACGCCGCCGCGCTGGACGATTTCGACTCGAAGATCAGCACGTACGACTGGCACCCGGACGTGAAACGGATGGTCAGCCGCGACGGGAAGATGTACGCGATGCCGGTCAACTCCGGTGTCCAGGCACTGATCTGGAACAAGGATCTGTACCAGAAGGCTGGTCTGGACCCTGAGAAACCCCCCACCACACTGGCTCAGGTTCTGGAGTACGCGGCGAAGGTGGGGGCGAGCGGCGAAGGTCGCTGGGGCCACTACACCACGACGGCTCCAACGTTTCAGACCGGCGGCGACTACTTTCCCGCGGTGCTCTGGTCCTTTGGCGGCAAGGAGATCTCGGAGGACGGCAAGACGGTGGCGTTCAACTCCCCTGAGGGGGTGGAGGCGCTGCAGTGGTACAAGGATCTGGTGGACAAGAAGGGCGTGCCCGCCAAACAGATCAACGAGACCCAGATGCTCACCGACTACCTCACCGGTAGCGTGGGATCTATGGCAGCGTTCCCGGCTCTCCTGGCACGAGTGTCCGAGGCGCCATTCAAGTCTGGCTCGGCGCCGTTCCCAGCCGGACCTAAGGGGAGCATTGCCCCACTCGGCTGCGGCACGATCATGGTCATGGCCAAGTCCAAGAACCCCACGGCCGGCTGGGAGTTCGCACGATTCATTGGGCTCGAGCCAGCGAACATGGCCTTCTGGAACATCAGCTTCGGGCAATTGCCACCACGTCAGAGTGTGCGTGACCACGAATCCTGGAAAGAGTACGAAGCGAAGAACCCGCTGGTGCCCGCCTACCTGGAGGGTCAGAAATCAGCGCGGCTGTTCTACTACGGTCCCGGCTCGCAGGAGATCTCCACCGAAATGGGCAAGGCCGTGGAAGCCGTGGTGTTCGGCCAGAAAGCGCCCAAGCAGGCGCTTGACGAGGCCGCCAAGGCGAGTCAGGTGATCCTGGAGCGGGAATTGAAAAAGGGCTGACGCTTGATGCGGAGCTTGACCGCTACCCCCGATCAAGCTCCGCCAGGACTGGTGCGAACGCCTCCACCCCGGCCGTCGTGCTGGGGTTCAAGTAGACCTGCACGTGGGCCACGCCCTCGCCGGCGAACGCTCGGAGTCCCTCCGCGATCTCCGCGGGCGAACCAGTAAGCGCCTCCACGCCCTCGACGATGCGCGCCGCCCCTAGGGGCTGACCCGTTCGTCCGACGGGGCTCACCAGCACGCCGATGTTGCGCTCGAGCGTGGCGGGATTTCGCCCAACATCTCGACAAGCAGCATCCACCATGTCGCGGAGCGGCCTCACCTGGTCAGCCCGGCTCTTGCCGAACACCAGCCAGGCGTTCCACATGTCCGCGTACTTCGCGGTGAGGCGCAGCATGCGCTCGCCCCGCGTGCCGATCAGGATGGGTATCTCTCCGGCCCGTGGCCCGCGCGGCCTGAGCTCGCACTCCCGCGCGGAGTAGTAGGTGCCCTCGAAGTCGATCTCGCCCTTGCGGAGCAGCGTGTGGATGATGGTCAGCGCCTCTTCGAAGCGGCTGGCACGATGGTCATATGGCACGCCAAACGCCTGGTACTCCGGTTCGTGGTAGCCGGCCCCCATTCCGAGGATGAGACGGCCACCGCTGATCTCATCCACCGTCTCCGCCATCTTGGCAAGCAGCGACGGCCCGCGGAAGCCCGTGCAGATCACCGCGGTGCCTAACTCGACGCGCTTGGTGGCGGCAGCCAGGGCCGACAGCACGGACCAGCACTCCCAGGGCCCGCGCGGGTTGGCCGGATCGGCCTTGTTGATCAGGTGGTCCGGCAGCCAGACCGAATCAAAGCCCACGGCCTCGGCCATCTGCGCCATCGCCAGGAAGTCCGCCCAGCGCGGGTCCTTACCATCGTGCTGCCCCTCGTTCATGGGCAGGAACAGGCCCACCTTCAGCGGTCGGCGCCGGGCCGGAATCGACTCTGACAACTTGTCCCTCCCTGTGCACACGCGCGCTCCGCACCGCCGCCCATAACGCAGGGGCGCCCGCGGCCTCGAGGCAGGCCGCGGGCGCCCCGCTTCAAAATGGCGGAGCCTACTTGAAGACGGAGTACTGGAAGTCCTTCTGGGTGATGAACTCGATCAGCGCGGGCACGCCCTCCTGGGTCTTCTGGATACCGCGCCTGATCGCCGGCACGATGTCCTTGGGATCCGTCACGCGCTCGCCGTAGCCGCCGAACGCCTTGGCCATATCCGCGTAGTTCCCGCTGATGTCGGTGCTGCGGTACTTCTCAGTAGCCTGCTGCATGATGGGTAGCTCGATGGCCATGGAGAAGTTGTTGCTCAGGATGGAGAGGATCGGGATCCGCTCGCGCACGGCGGTCTCGAAATCCATGCCGGTGAAGCCGATGGCCGCGTCACCCCAGAAGTTCACGCAGAGCTTCTCCGGGTGTGCCAGCTTGGCACCCATCGCTAGGCCCAGGCCGTAGCCTAGCTGGGTAGTCTTGCCCCAGCCGATGTAGCTGAGCGGAGCGGTGCATTTCCAGAAAGGCGAGATCTGGTCGCGCGGGCTGCCGGCGTCGTGGGTGACGATGGTGTTGGCCACGTCCACCGTGTGCAGCAGGTCCCACATCACGCGGTAGGGCGAAATGGGCGCGCTGTTGTCGGTGAGTTTGGGGGTCCACTGCTCCACCCAGGCCTCGTTGGTCTTCTTGATATCCGCGGCCAGCGCGTCCTTCCGCCCACGTGCCTTGCCGCCGGTGCGCTCCTTCACCGCGGCGATCAGCGCGTCCAGCGTGAGCGCGGCATCGCCAACGAGCACGTACTGCGCCTCGATGTCCTTGTTAATCTCGTTCGGATCCAGCGTGGCGTGGATGTAGACCTTGTCCTTGGTGGGCATGGTCAGGCCGTAGTTGGTCCGAGTGAAGCTGCAGCCGATGCCGAAGACCACGTCCGCCTCGTTGAGGTACTTGTTGACCGCGGCCGTGGTGGATCGCCCGCCCGAGCCGAGTGCAAGGGGGTGCTCCTCTGAGATGGCGCTCTTGCCCTGGAGGCTGGTGGTCACCGGCGACTCGAGTAGCTCGACAAGCTCTTTGAGCTGTGCCCAGGCCTTGGCGTAGTGCACGCCCTGGCCAGCGTAGATGACCGGACGCTTGGCGTTGACCAGCACCTCGGCCACGCGATCAACGTCGGCCGGGTCGGGGCCAAACCGGTGGCGGGTGGATGGCACGTAGTGGATGGGCTCCGCCACGTCCTCGCCGTACAGGTCGATCGGTATCTCGATCATCGCCGGGCCCGGTCGTCCATTCTTGACGCGCGTAAACGCTCGGCGCAGGGCAGGGACAATCTCCGAAGCGACCTGGATCTGCTCCACGGACTTCGTGACGTGCTGGAAGTTCAGCTTGGCACTGAAGTTGGGATCGATCTGGTTCAGCGTTCGCGGAAATCCGCCGGGAAAGACCACGATCGGCACCGAGTCCGCGTAGGCCTGGGCCACGCCGCCGAAGGCGTTCTCGGTGCCTGGTCCGTGCTGCATGGTGAAGACGCCAATGCGGTCACCGGAGGTGACCCGGCTCACGGCATCCGCCATGTGGAGGCCAACACGCTCCTGACGGACGATGATGGTGCGGATGTCCGCCGCCGCGGCATGCTCAATGATGTGGTTGACCGGGTAGCCGATCAGGAAATCGACTCCCTCGCGCTTCAGTATCTCCGCGACTACAGACGGTACCTTCACCGATGTCTCTCCTCAGGCAGAGTGGATGGCGCTGCGAGTTACGTGGAGCGAACGGCGCGCCGGCTAACGGCGCGGACCGCGCCTGGCTGGCCTGTCACTCGGACATGCGTCTCGCGCGGGGAGGGTACGCCCCTGATGGCCGATCGGTCAACTCGCTGACGTGGCAGGCGTGCTGGTCCCACGAGAACGATTTGACCCAGCTAAGCTAATTCTGGCCGGAGGCGCGCGATGGCGACCGTCAACATGCACGAAGCGAAGACGAACCTGTCCCGGCTGATTGCGCGCGCCGCCGCCGGCGAAGAGATCATTATCGCCAAGGCAGGAAAGCCCATGGCTCGCCTGGCGCCGATTGACAGCTCCGCTCCACGGCGGCCCTTTGGCCAGCTCAAGGGGAAGTCTTGGATGGCGGATGATTTCGACGCACCATTGCCCCCTGATCTGCTCGCGTTGTTCTATGGAGAGTCCGAAGAGTCGTGAGACTCCTGCTGGACACGAACGTGTTCCTCTGGCTCCTCGCGGACAGCGTGCCAGTTAGTCCAGACGTACGAGACATGGTGTCTTCGGCCGCGTCGCCGGTGCATGGGGAATCGCCATCAAAGTCTCTAACGACAAGCTCACCGTGCCGCGCGACACGGCGGATTGGGCGCTACGGCTGCTTGCGGCCAACTCACTCGTGGCGCTGCCAGTCGTGCTTCGAGTCGAGACTCTGCCATTTCGCTATCGTGACCGGTTCGACCCTCTTCTTTTCGCGCAGGCTATCGCGGAAGATCTTACGATCGTCACCGGCGAGCGTAGCTTGAGAGCTATCCCGTCTCGGTTATTCGCTGCTATCGGTTATTCGCTGCTAAGAGTCTCGACCGATTCGACACGGCTACAATGGGGCCCGCTGATACCCTGCCGCGCGCCGCGGCTCGGAGGAGCCCCATGTCTGTAGGCCCAGCCACCGCCGACACCGTCTACGAGCCGGTCCCTCTCTGGGCAAAGATCCCCCACGGGATCTGGATGAAGGAAGCCACGTCCGTTGGCGTGGATTCAGACGACCGCGTCTACGTGTTCAACCGCGGGAACATGCCGGTCCTGGTGTTCGACCGAGACGGCAACCTGGTGGACATGTGGGGGAACGACGACCCGTACCAGGGCACCGAGCTATTCGAGGATCCGTACGGCAACATGATGCCGCGCTGGAGAGGCTCGCGCTTCATGCGCGCCCACGCCATCTTCGTAGACCACGAGGACAACCTCTGGCTGGTGGACGACGCGGGCAACATGATCACCAAGACGGACAAGAAGGGCAACGTCCTGATGCGGATCGGCAACGGGATCCCATCAGCATTCCAGAGCGGCGATCCGTTCAACCGCCCTACGGACGCCGTGGTGAACCCACGGACGGGCGACGTGTTCATCTCAGACGGCTATCGCAACTCGCGGGTGCACCGTTACGACCACAAGGGCAACCACATCCTGTCCTGGGGGACGTCCGGTACCGATCGGGGCGAGTTCAGCCTGCCCCACAACATCTCGATGTTCGGTGACGAGGCGGTCATCGTGTGCGATCGTGAGAACCACCGGGTGCAGGTGTTCTCGCTGGACGGCAAGGTGATCACCGGCTGGCACGCGCACAAGGCGGTGGCCGTGTGCCAGGGCAGAGGCTCTGACACCAACGTGTACGTGGCAGAACAGGGGCCCCCGCCGGTCCAGCACAACGTGCCCAACGTTGGCCACAAGATCCAGATCTACAACCGCGACGGGATGCGCCAGACCAGGATTGGCGCCACGCTTCCCGGCGAGCACCCAGACCAGTTCAACTGGCTCCACAGCGTATGCACCGACTCGCGGGGCGACATCTACGCGGCCGAGGTGTCATACGTGGAGGTGGGCAGCAAGCTTTCACCGCCGCGGGAGCTGGTGAGTTTGCGGAAGTGGCGACGCGCTCGGGGCTGACGTGGCAAGGGTCGGCGCCAGGCGCCGACCCCACTCAAGCGGCCTAGATCGGCTCCAGGATCACGTCCAACACCGCCGCCCGTCCGTGACGGATCTCGTTAAGTCCGCGTTTGATCGCCGGCAGCAGCTCGTCCGGATCATCCACGCGCTCGCCGTACGCGTGGCAGCTCCGAGCCAGCGCCGCGTAGTCTGGCGGGGTGTTGAACCGAACGCCGGGATACGTGTCCAGCTCAACGGACATGCCCTCTGGGAACAGCTCCTGCACGGGACGCTGCGATGCGCGGTAGCCGGAGTTGTTGAAGATCACGGTGAGGAATGGCGCCTCCACCTGTTGCGACATCCAGAGCGCCGCGACGGGCGAGTTGAAGACGAACGATCCGTCCCCGCACATGGCGACGACATCCCGTTCGGGCAGCGCCAGCCGGGCGCCCAGCGCCGCGCCCATCGACCAGCCCAGCCCCGGGCCGCCACCGTAGAGCAGTGTTCCCGGCTCGTCCCGGCGGAGCTGGCGGAACAGTGACTCGCCGCTGGTGATGACCTCATCCACGACGATCGCATCGTCAGGCACGCTCTCTGCCAGAGCCGCCGCCAGCCACTCACCCTGAATAGGACGCCGGGTTCGGGCCGCCCGTGACAGCTCAGCGGCCTGCTCGATGCGCTTTGCGCGTACCTGGGCCTGCGCCTGGCCGCGCGTGGACCAGGTTACCCGCCTCGCAGGAGTCGCCAGACGCTGCACCGCGGCGAGCAATGCGGGCAGCGCCTTGGACGTGTCCGCCATGATGGGCAGATCGACCGGGAAACCCCACACGGGTATGGTGGATTTCAGCGGATCCATATCTATCTGTGCCACCCGCGCGGTATCCAGCGGGCGCGCCCGACGCGGGATCCAGGGCACATCCGTGTCCAGAACCAGAATCGCGTCAGCCTGCTTGAGGGCTTCGGCGTAGCCTTGACCCAGCGACAGCGCGTGGGAGCTGGGGAAGGAGACCGGTCCCTCCGTGGTCCCCACCGGCATGCCCAGCAGCTCAGCCAGCGCCACCATCTCCGCGACAGCCGCCGGATTACGGCCGACTTTGCCCACGATGGCCAGGGGGTGCTTAGCGTCCGCCAGCCAGGCGGCCAGCTCGTCGATCGCCGCCGGATCACCGGTCGGCGAGATCAGGGGCAAGGTGCGGGCGGCGTGACCTACGTTCACGCCGTCCATTCGGTCCATCAGTACCTCACGGGCGACGGTCATGTACACGGCACCGGCCGGCTCTGAGGCGGCTAGTTGGAAGGCCCTGGGGATGAGCTGGTAGAGCGTATCCGTCCGCGTGAGCTCGTGCGACCACTTGGAGTAGTTCCGCACGATGCCCATCTGATCTGGCTCATCCTGCTGCCATTGGATGTACGCGTTTCGGCCACCGGGCGCGTCGCCCTCCACGGTGTACGGCGCTCGGCCGGCCAGGATCACCACACCACCTTGACCCCGCTGCGTGTTATGGAGGTTCCCACCCAGGTTCATGGTGCCCACGTCCACGTGCACCACGACCACCTGCGGGCGCCGCGTGACGGAGAAGTAGCCATGCGCCGCGGCGAGTGAGACGTTTTCATACAGGCAGGGCACGATCTTCGGCACCCGCTGCCCCATGGCGCCGAGCGCCACCACCGCCTCCTGGAGCGGCGCGGTGTCCGTGCCAGGGTTGAGGAAGATGTAGTCTGCGCCCGCGGCCGACATGAGCTGGATGATGGCTTCAGCGCCGGTTCTAGCCGGTGCGATGCCGCTGGCAGCGGCCGCGGAGCTAGCGCGGGAGGGCGTGGCGACCATGGCTCACCTCCGGCCCGGCGTGGCCCGCTGGCCGGGCTCAGCTTTCTTTCGACAGGATAGTGGATCGGCGGCGCGCACACCCGACGCGCCGGTTGCGTGTGGGCCACATCTAAGCCTGACAGCGGCAATTAGGCACGTCGCCTCGTCGCGGTCGCGGCGGAGGCGGAGGCGGAGGCGGAGGCGGATAAAGAGCATCGAGCGGCTCGATGCTGGAACAACTTCTGGGCGCGGCTTCGTGGTCCGAGGTGGTCGGTAGGCGCTGACGCCCACCGCGGCCTCAGCGCTCGAGCGTCTCTAGTCGCCTGAGCTGGGGAAACCACAAAGCCCACAGAACGGCTACCACTATCGTCCCAACACCGCCGATCACCACGGCGGGCACCACTCCAAACCAGGCCGCCGTCACGCCAGACTCAAAGTCGCCCAGGTGATTGGATGTCCCGGTGAACATGGCGTTCACGGCGCTCACCCGTCCGCGCCGCGCGTCCGGCGTCCAGAGCTGGACCAATGAGTGACGGATCACCACGCTGATGGCATTTGCTGCCCCCATGATTACGAGCGCCCCGAGCGACAGAGCGAGGCTCGTCGACAGACCGAAGATGATGGTGGCCAGGCCGAACACGGATACGGTGCTAAGCAGCGCGATACCAACCGGGTAGGTTGGGACGAACCGCGCCAGGTACAGCGACATGGCCACCGCGCCAAGGCCTGGAGCAGCGCGAAGCAAGCCCAACCCCCATGGACCCGTCTCCAGGATGTCTCGCGCATACGCAGGCAGCAGCGCCGTTGCCCCGCCCAGCAACACGACAAAGAGGTCCAGCGAGATCGCGCCAAGGACGATCGGCGTGTTCCAGACGTAGGTAACACCGGCCAGGAGCGAGTGGGTGGAAATGGGCTCGCGGGCGCCGGACCGCGGGGTCGGCGGTATCAACGCTGCCATGACGCAAGCAACGCCCAGAAATGCCGCCGTGCCGACGTACACCACGGACGGACCGAGCAGGTAGAGGAACCCCGCCACGGATGGGCCACCGATCCTCGCCATCTGGTTCGCCGTTGCTGCCAGCGCAGTGGCTCTCGAGAGCAGCTCACGAGGCACCAGGCCGGGCAACATGGCCGACATCGTGGGGTCCTCGAAGGCGCGCGCCGCGCCGACCAGAGCGACCGCGCTCAGAATCATCGTTCGGTCCGTGACGCCAATCAGGCTCGACGCCGCAAGTCCGCCAACCACGACAAGCTGAACGCCGCGGCACGTCGCGATCACGAGGCGACGATCCGATCGGTCGGCCACCTGCCCCACGAGCAGGGTCAAGGCGAACGTGGGTACGAAGTGCGCGAGGCCCACCAGCCCCAGGTCAAGCGGGTCACCGGTCAGATCGTAGAGCTGCCAGCCGACCGCGACGGCAAGGAAGTGATTGGAGCCGCCCGATAGCAGGCGGGAGACCCAAAACAGGACGAACGGGCGATGCGCAAAAACGCGCTGCTGGCCGCGAAGGATGGCCGCGCTCAAGCCGATCGCTGCTGCGTCTGGGTAACGGAGAGGAGATTCCCGTCCGGGTCTTTGAACCACGCGACGCGAGCACCACCGGGAGCAGTCCAGATCCCCAGCTCATCCTGACGCATCCACGGGTACTGCTCGAATACGACGCCGCGCAGCGCCAGTCCCCGCACGACCTCGTCGACATCGGCGACCTGCCAGCCAAGCACTGTATGCGGAGCCGGATTCACCGCCTCCAGCTTCGCAAGCCTTAGCATCGTGCCGGCGGCGTCGAACACCAGCGCGTACTCCTCGTCCGCCACGAAGCGGAGCCCCAGGATGTCCCGGTAGAAGCACATGGCGTTGGCCGGGCGGGCTGTGGCCGCGAACGCGATGACGGCTGCCCGTCCAAGCATGGATGTAAGACTAGGGAACGCTGGCCTCACGAGGCAAGCTCCGTTTGCTTGGTTCGCGACCTCAGCGGGCTATCATCCTGGCAAGGGGAAACCGGGAGGGTTCTGATGACCCAGACCACGCGGATGCCGGCCGTTTTCTTTGGCCACGGCAGCCCAATGAACGCGCTAACGACCAACAGCTATACCGAGGCGTGGCGGAAGTTCGGCGAGAGCATCCCAAAGCCGCGTGCCGTCCTGGCCATCTCCGCCCACTGGTACATCCAGGCCACAGCCGTGACGTCCATGAACCTCCCGTCTACGATTCATGACTTCTACGGATTCCCGCAGGAGCTCTACGACCTCAAGTACCCGGCACCAGGGGATCCCGAGCTCGCGGCCGCGCTCAAGGACGTGGTGGCGCCAATCTGGGTGGGGGAGGACCGCGATAGCTGGGGGCTGGATCACGGCACCTGGTCCGTGCTGCACCACGTGTTCCCTAACGCGGACGTGCCCGTCATCCAGATGTCGCTCAACATGCTGCAGTCGCCGGAGTACCACGTGGAGGTGGGGCGTCGTCTCAACGCCCTGCGCGATGAGGGCGTGTTGATCATGGGCAGCGGGAACGTGGTTCACAACCTCTTCGTGCGGCGGACGGACGGCCCGGATAAGAAGTATGAGTGGGCCTCCAGGTTCGACTCGGATGTCCAGAAGTTCCTGGTAGAGGGCGATACGGCGGCGCTAGCGAACTACGAGGAACACCCGGACGGGCCGCTGGCGGCGCCCACGCCAGATCACTACCTGCCCCTGCTGTACGTGGCCGGAATGCGCCGCAATGATGACCCCGTCTCCGTGCTTATCGACGGGCGGGACATGGCGGCTATCTCCATGACCGCGATTCGCGTGGGGTAACCGCTCGGACCGCTCCACGACCAACGTGGAGAGGAGAACGATGGACGATCAGCCGCGACGCTCCTGGTGGAGCCGAAACTGGAAATGGGTAGTCCCGGTGGGCTGCCTGGGAACGCTGCTGAGCTGTGGCGGCGTCATCGCCCTGGCCTTTTTCGCCATCTACGGCGCGGTCTCCAGCGCCGTGAAAAGCTCGGACGCGTACAACGACGCTATGGCGGTGGTGCGGGGTTCGGAAGAGGTGCGGGCCGCTCTGGGCGAGCCGATTGAGGCTGGCTTCTGGGTCACGGGGAACATCGAGGTGAACGGGCCATCCGGCAAGGCGGAGGTGTCCATCCCGCTGTCCGGACCACGGGGGTCAGGCACGCTGTACATCACGGCTACTAAGTCGGCAAATCAGTGGCAGTATTCGCGCCTGGAGGTCGAGATACCCGGTCGATCGGCGCGGATCGACCTGAGATCGCGGATACGCCGCTAACGCCGTAGCGACGCTGTGCGGCTCCTGAATCCAGCACAAGCCGCGACGCTCCGAGGCTGGCTGCTACCCGACAGTCCCTCCGAGCTACTGGGCCTGCACGTGCTACAGACCGGACACGGCGCCTGCTTCGTAGACCGCTGGCCGGATCCGCGTGCGGCGCTGTTTGAGAGCCGACACAATGGCATGATGGTGGGCGACCCCACGGCGTTCCAGCCGTCTGACCTTGAACGACTTCAAGGGCTCGTCCAGGCGAACCAGGCGTTCGTGCCGGTACTCGTCGAGACGTTCCCGGAGCTGCTGGCCTGGAATCGAGTTGTATTAGTGCTCCCCTCCGCGCAACGCACCACGTCGCCGCGACGATTCGCCCCCTAAAGGCTCGCGATGTGTACCAGGTCTGGGCACTACCCGCCGATCTCGCATGGTTGGCTCGATCTTATGACGGGCCTGATTCGTTCGTGCGCAGTGGTCGGGCCATTGGTGCCTTCGTGGACGGGCAGATGGCGGCGACGGCCTGCGTCTTCTTCCAAGGAGAGCGGTACGACGAAGTAGGAATCGCCACGCTACCCGCGTTTCGCGGTGGAGGGCTGGCAACGGCGTGCGCGGTCACGCTCTGCGAGGACATACGAGCCAGAGGGCGGGTACCTTGTTGGAGCACCTCAGAGGACAACCTGGCCAGCCTCCGGGTCGCCCAGAAGGTAGGCTTCAGGCCTGCAAGCCGCGGCGTCCTGTACGTGACAGGGCCCGCCAATGCGCCTCATGGTGCACGGCCCGTTGCCCCCGGGAGCTGACGTCAGCGGCTGGCTCACGCAAGCTGTTTCGGTCACCGTTCCGGCCCCACGATCTCGTAACCGTGCCTGCGCGCGGATTCGAGCAGCCGCGGAATGTCAGGGGCTGACGGCAGAGGCAGCTCTAGCGACTGCGCCGGACTCCCGATCTCGCCCGCGAAGCGTTCGAACCCGGCCGGGCTGGTGATCTGGAGGAGCCGGGCCGGGGCAGCCTCCGTTACTTCGAACCGGTGCACGATACCCCGCGGCAGAAAGATGAACGCTCCAGACCCGGCGGTCCAACTCCGATCGCCGCAGGTCACCCGGAGACTGCCCTCCAGCACGTAGAACGCCTCATCTTCATGATGGTGTACGTGCGGCGGTGGACCGAAGCCACCCGGCGCCCGCTGCTCCAGGACAGTGAACGCACCATCCGTCTGTTCTCCGCCGGCCTTGATGGTGACCAACGTGTCCAGAAACCAGAGCGCATCACCTTCCCCTGGCATCAGCACGTATCCATCCCTCGAGAAACTCATGACGACCTCCAAGATGGAAACGCCCGTCCTCGGGCCGCCGGATCACGAGCATCCAACAGGCCGATCGTCTTAGCTTGGGACACTCGACCCCTGCCGGTGCGGACACCCGACCTCGCGCGCCACCTCGTTCGCCGTCGACACTCGGATACACGAGGTGCGCGATGCTGGGAGTCAGCCGCCTGCTGGGCGGAACCAAGACCGACACGGATCATCTACGCTATGGAGCCTCCCAGGTAGAGGCCTGGCACCGACCGGTCGTCGTGTGGACCGCCACCCGCCGCTGCAACCTCGCGTGCCTCCACTGCTACGCCTCGGCCGCGGATCGCGAGTTCCCTGACGAGCTCACCACCACCGAGGCCCAGGCCATGCTCGCAGACATGGCCAGCTTCGGCGTACCCGTGCTACTCCTCTCTGGCGGCGAACCGCTCAAGCGGCCGGATCTGCTCGATCTAGCGGCATTCGCCAGAGGCGTTGGCCTGCGGGTAACACTGTCCACGAACGGGACGCTCATCACGCGAGACGTGGCCGCCCGGCTGGCCGCGATGGGCGTGGGCTACGTGGGAATCAGCCTCGACGGGCTTCGCGAGACCCACGACTACTTCCGAGGACAGAGCGGCGCATTCGAGGCCGCCCTGGAGGGGATCCGTAGCTGCCGCGCGGCGGGCCTGCGCGTGGGCGTGCGCCTCACGCTCACGCGCCACACCGTCACCCATCTGGACGGCCTGTTCGACCTCATTGACCGCGAGGGCATTGAACGGGCCTGCTTCTACCACCTGGTGCCGGCCGGCCGTGGGCGCATGCTCCAGTCAGACGCGCTCGGCCCAGACGAGGTGCGGAGCGCCGTGTTGCGGATCTTCGAGCGGGCGGCGGACTACGTGGAGCGCGGCGCAACCACAGAGATACTGACTGTGGACAACCACGCGGATGGCGTCCTGCTCTACCTCTGGGCTCAGGAGCGCTACGGCGAAGAAGTCTCGAAGCGCATACGGCGCGAGCTTGCACGCACGGGCGGCAACCGGTCCGGAATCGCCATAGCCCACGTCGACAACCGCGGCAACGTGCATCCCGACCAGTTCTGGTGGCGATGTGTGCTGGGCAACGTGCGCCAGCGTCCGTTCAGCGAGATCTGGTCTGATACGAGCCAACCGGTGCTGGCGGCCCTGCGCGACCGCCGCGAACATCTCACGGGACGGTGCTCAGCCTGCGCCTACGTCGAGCTGTGCAACGGCAACTTCCGGGCACGCGCGTTGGGGGCGACGGGCGACCCATGGGCGGCCGATCCGGGCTGCTACCTCTCAGATTCAGAGGTGCTGACCCATGCCTGACCGCCCCGCGCGACCGCACCTGTTCACCGTTGACTTCAACCAGACGCCGTACGTGGTGGCCTGGGAGACCACCCGCTCGTGCGCACTCGCGTGCCGCCATTGTCGGGCCTCAGCAATCCCGCGCAGGGATCCCACGGAACTGAGCACCGAGGAAGGGAAGCGCCTCATCGATGATCTGGTCAGACTCGGCGGCCCCATCCTGATCCTCACGGGGGGCGACCCGTTCATGCGTCCAGATCTGGCAGAGCTTGCCCGGTACGGTGTTGAGCGTGGCCTAAACGTTGGACTGTCCCCCTCTGCCACCAGTCTGGTGACCCGCGAGCGGCTCTCCACGCTCAGGGACGTGGGCGTCTCCATGGTACACGTGAGCCTGGACGGGACCGAAGCCACGCACGATGCGTTCCGCGGCGTGGTCGGATCGCACAGACGCACGCTCGAGATCATCCACGACGTGCGTGACCTGCAGATCCCGCTGCAGATCGGCACCACGGCCACACGCCAGACCGTCGCTGACCTTTCGTCGGTCGCGGACCTGCTCAAAGACAGCGACATCCAAGTGTGGAACGTCTTCTTCCTGGTGCCCACCGGCCGCGCTCAACGGGCAGACATGTTGGACGCCGCCGAGACGGAGGAGATCTTGGAGTGGCTCTGGCGTCTATCCCGCGATGTCCCGTTCCGAGTGCGGACCACCGCCGCCCAGCACTACCGGCGGGTGGTCATCCAGCAAGAACGCCGCTCCCGCGGGCTAGCGCCGGACGCGCCATCCGCGGACGTTCGCTGGGAGGCAACCGGCGCTGGCTACGCCTTCCGTGAAGGGCGGGCACCCCAACAGCAAGGGGTCAACGATGGCAAGGGGTTCGCCTTCATCTCACACACGGGGGATGTCTGCCCCAGCGGCTTTCTCCAGCTACCTGTCGGCAATGTGCGGACTCGCTCCATCGTGGACATCTACCGCGAGGATCCGGTGTTTCGGACGCTCCGCGACCCGGGACAGCTCAAGGGGAAGTGCGGCCGCTGCGACTACCGCGATGTCTGTGGCGGGAGTCGGGCGCGCGCGTGGGCGCTGACCGGCGACCCGCTCAATCCCGACCCGGCCTGCGCCTATGTCCCTGCGGAGATGGCCCACCCCGTCTAGGTCTTGGTCGCGGCGACGAGGCGTTTCGCGGCCTGGCGCACGGCCCCCTTCGGGAACCCGCTAAAGTCCAGGTACCGCTGACCGATGTCGCGCATCCGCGCGCCGAGATCCGGCCGCTGCAGCACCACCTCACGCAGGCCGATGAGCGCTGGCCCCGCCTGGCGCCCGTCCCACAGGCGCAACGAACGATCCAGCCACTCCAGCGCCAGGGCTGCTTCTCGGGCACCGGCGCCAGCGAACCGCCCCACGGCCTCCACTGCCCGGTCGCGAACGATGATGCTCTGATCCGCGCTGAAGATGTCGAACAGGCGCGGCAGCAGCGGCTCGATTTTCGCTGGGACGTGGCCAGCCACCAGCGCCAACGCGTGCATGGCCTCCCAGCGCAAGCGCGTTGGTCGGGCATCCAGCCTGGCGATCAACGAATCCACAAAAGGGGCCAGCAGCTCCGGGCGCGTCTGGCCCACTACGGTCAATACCTCTGCGCAGTCGGCCGCCAACTTCGGATCCCGACTGCCCAGCCCCCGATCAATGTCATCTAGTAGGCTCGGCGAGGCCAGGCAGCGCTCCGCGGCGGCGCGGTTCGCGGCAAAATCGCGGTCGCCCACCTGGGACGCCAGCGTTGCCAGGATGGACTCATCACTCACGGCGCGGGTCGCTCTTCGCGGGGCGCACGCTGTGGGCCAGGGCGTGCAGGCGCATCTCGGTACGAAGTCTCCACACGGTCCACGTTGAGCACCGGCTCATCACCAACACGGGTGACGCGGAGCGAGACGAAACTCTCGCCGGAGGGGCAGCAGAGTGGATCGCTCTCGCGGTAGCGGGCGGCCGTCGCGGTGAGGTCGCCGGCGCCTCTGATGGCCACCAAACTGATCGCGCCATCCGTCCGAGACATCATGGCACTGGGCGAGACGGTACCGGCGAACTTGCCGCCAGCGAACACGAAGACGTTGTACTGCGCCGGACGGCACATCCCATCGTGGGCCGCGTTGCCGGTGACGATGGACACGCCCCAGGCAAGCTCGTAGCTGCCAATTAGTGACCAGCCCGCGTCAACCACAAGACGATCTTCCGCAGTCTCCGCCGGACGGGAGAATTCCAGACAGCGAGCGTCGGTGCCCACCTCGCCAGGCGTGGGCGCGGGCACCGCCATGCCCGGCGCATTCCACTGCCCGGGCGCCTGATCCAGCCAGCTTTCCTCAGCCGAAGCCGGCGCCCAGAAGCCCAGGGCGGCCAGCGCGGCACACGATGCGGCGCGCAGGACGCGTTGCATGTCAGCCCCGCCCCACCGTGTGCAGCTTCACAAAGTTGGTGTGCACCCCCAGCCTGAACGGCAGGGCGCCCACGATCACGATGAGCTCGCCCGAGCTGACCGCACCGCGAGCCTGGAGCTCCGCCTCCATCTCCTGCACCAGAGCATCACCATCCACGGCCAGCGCACCCTGTACCGGTGTGACACCCCAACGGAGCGCTAGTCTGCGGTATACGGCCGACTCCGGTGTGAAGCAGAAGATGGGGGTGCGAGGCCGACCTTGGGAGAGAAGCTGCGCGGTCCGTCCCGTTCTGGTGAACGCAACAATCGCTTTGACCCGGAGGTCATCGGCGAGTGTGCGCGCGGCCCGACTGATGGCCTGGGCGTGGCCCCCGTGGTGGCGCTCCGCTAGCTCTTCGCGGTTGTCGGGACGTCCGGCAGCCTCAGCCCGGCACACGATGCGGTGCATCATCTCCACCGCCTCGATCGGATATGCCCCCGCTGCCGTCTCGGCGGACAACATTACGGCGTCGGTCCCATCCCACACTGAGTTCGCCACGTCGGACGCCTCGGCGCGCGTAGGGATGGGCTCGGCGATCATAGATTCCAGCATCTGGGTGGCGGTGATCACCGGAATACCGCGGCGGTTGGCCTTGCGGATGATGGTCTTCTGGATGGGTGGCACTTCCTCCGGCGCCATCTCCACGCCCAGGTCGCCGCGCGCCACCATCACGCCGTCGCTGGCGGCGATGATCGCGTCCAGATGCTGCACCGCCTCAGGCTTTTCCAGCTTGGCGATGAGCGGCGCGCTCTTCCCGTGCTCCTCCATGATGGCGCGGGCGAGCTGCAGGTCCTCCGCGCGGCGCACGAAGCTCAGCGCCACGTAATCAACGCCCAGATCCAGACCAAACGCCAGATCTTCGCGATCCTTATCCGTCAGCGCTGGAGTTGAGACCGCCACGCCCGGCAGATTGATGCCCTTGTGCTCCTTCAGTAGGCCGCCGTCCATCACCTCGGTCCGGACCTCGGTGCCGTCAGACTCAACCACGCGCAAGCGGATCTTCCCGTCGTCGATGAGAACGGTGTCTCCTGGCCGGCAGTCCCGCGCGAGCTCGCGGTAGGTTGTAGACACGCGAGCGGCGGTACCCACGGTGTCGCGGGTGGTGATGGTGAGCACCGCGCCGCGGGCGAGCTCCACGGCCTGACCACCATCCAACGTGCCGATGCGGATTTTGGGACCCTGGAGGTCCTGCATGATCGCGATGGAGCGGTTGAGCTTGCGGGCGGCCACGCGGATCCGCCGAAATCGCTCCGCGTGCTGCTCCCGGGTGCCGTGCGAGAAGTTCAGCCGTGCCACGTCTACACCGGCAGCCAGGAGTGCTTCCAGCCTGCCCTCGCCGTCCGTGGCCGGGCCTAGCGTGGCCACAATCTTTACTCGACGATTTGCCATCTGGCCTCACTCCCGCCCTGAGTCGATGATGCTGTCTGACGCCCCTGGCGTTATCGTACCCCGCATGCTCTTCGCCGCTCATCGAGCAGCCGCTATGCCCCTCCGCATTGCCTGGGTCATTCCCGGCCCGCTGGACCAGATGACCGGTGGGTACATCTACGATCGACGAATGGTCGAGGGCCTCCGTGCTCGCGGGCATGATGTGATGGTGCTCAGGGTCCCCACACGGGTTCCGTACCTCGACCCGCTCGCCGGACTGTCTCTGGCGCGATCGCTGCGGGCGGGTCGCTTCTCAACGATCATCATCGATGAGCTGGCACACCCCGCGATGTGGTGGGGGCTGCGCCTCGGGAAAAGAAGCCAGGAGCCGACCCAGCCGGCGTGTCTGACCCTGGTGCATCACCTGCGCGCGTCCGAAACGGACGGCTGGAGGCGTCATGTGGCGCGACTGGCCGAGCGTCAGGCGCTCCGAGTTGCGAACGGGATTGTGTGCACGAGCCACACCACCGCCACCGTCGTTCGGGAGCTGATCGGCCCGGGCACGCCGATCAGCGTGGTGACGCCTGGGGTTCACGCCGCCCCCGAGCGAGACGGCGCGCACGATGGAGGGGAGCCTTCGCGGCCGGGCCGCCTCATTTGCGTCGCTCACCTCACTCCGCGGAAGGGCATCGTCTCACTGCTGCATGCCCTGGCGCGAGCGGCCCCCGCGGCAGAGCTTGACCTTGTGGGTGATGCCACGCGCGATCCGACACACGCGGCCTACATCCGCGCGCTGCTGCGCGAACTGAATCTAGGCACGCGCGTACGCATTCGCGGCACGGTCAGCGACGCGGAGCTCCAACAGCTTCTCATCACCGCGGACGCGTTTGTCCTGGCATCAACGTATGAAGGCTACGGGATGGCGATCGCTGATGCCGTAGCAGCGGGGCTGCCGGTCATCGCGACGCGCACGGGCGCGATTCCAGAGGTGGTTCGGGACGGGCTTGAAGCCGAGCTGGTTCCCCCAAATGACGTCACGGCGTTAACCACTGCCATCGATCGACTTGTCAGCGATCGCGCCGAGCGCGATCGACGGGCGGGCCACGCCCGCGAGCGCGCTCGCTCGCTGCCGACCTGGGAACAAGCCTGCGCCGCGTTCGTCGAGATCGTCGAGGATGCTGGGTGAGGCCGAGATGACGCAGGCTGATCTCGCTTCTACCGCGTCGAGCTGGATCGGATTCGACCGGAGCTGGCTCGAGCTGCGCCGGGCTGCCGACGATAGGGCGATTGCAGTCGGACCCGTACGCGCCCTGCAGCGCCGACTGGCCACTTGCGCGACTGTTGGCGAGCTCCGGGTTGTCGATCTGGGGTCAGGCGCGGGCGTGGCATTGCAGCGGCTCTCGGAGTGGTTGCCGGATCGACGGATGCGCGCGTACGCCGTCGATCTGGATCAGGAGCTTCTGGCGGCGCCAGTCGCAGTACGCACAGGGGTCACACGGCTGCCCCTGCTGGCCGACGCGCTGCTACCCCTGGACGAGCAGGGCGGACCGCCCGATGGTTGGGCCGATCTGGTGGTCAGCCACGCCTTCGCTGACCTCGTCCCAGTGCAGCTCTTCGCCGAGCGCGTCGCCAGACTCTTGACGCGTGGTGGCCTGGCGCATCTGGCATTGACCTACGACGGCAACACGGTGTTCTCCCCGCGCAGTAGATCACGGTTGGAGACCGCCGTCCTGGCGGGCTATCACCGCCACATGCGACGAACAATGGTCGGAACGGTCGCGGCGACCGGTGCGCAAGCCGGATCTGAGCTGCAGTCGGCGCTGGAGTCGTGCGGCCTGATCACCGTAAAGCGCGGGCGTTCCCGCTGGCGGGTTGGAGTGGCCGGTCGTACGGATGGCCCCAGCGTCCTACTCCTGGAGCGGGTGATGCGATTCGTGGCTGACGGAGCGACGGCCGCTGGCGTAGACGCGGTCATCGCGGAAGCCTGGCTGCGGAGGAGGCAGACCGAGCTTTCGCAGGAGATCCTATCTGTACGCGTGGACCACGTTGACCTGCTGGTAGCCCGCCGACACTGACTCGACCAGGTTTGATTCGGTGCCTAACGGGGGCTACTCGGTTCGCGGCGCGAACCCACGGATGTAGTTGATCACGTGCCAGCGCTCAGACTCCGTGAGCTGCCCTTCAAATGATCGCATGGACGTCCCTGGCACGCCCTTGGTCACCCAGGCGTACAGCTCGCCGTCCGTGTGGCCCGCCGCCATGTGGACTCGGAAGTCGGCCGGCCGTGGTCGCAGCGAGGGTGACATGACACCGTCACCCCGGCCGCTCGTGCCGTGGCACGTAGCGCAGTTCTGCTCGTAGATCGCTTTCCCCGTGGCCAGGGAGCTCGCGTCTGGCGTGAACGGATTGCGAAGGGTGCGCACATCGAGCGGGGGGGGCGGTCCCAGCGTCAGCCTGGCGTAGATGATGCCGCCCACCGTCAGCACAAGAAGGCTGGAGGCGTACAACATGGGCCGTTCCAGGCGCCGCAAGCCACGCGCCCGCGAGATCCAGAACGCCAGCCCCAGGCCCAGTGCCATCAAGGAGAACGAGCCGTAGCGTCGAACCTGGGTGGCGTCCACCGCGCGAGTCAGGTCCAGCGATGGTGCCTGCCCAGCCGACTCCGCGCCAACCACGGAGGTCCTGAATCCGGCTCGAGCATCCTCCTTACCGCGGCGTCGGACCAGCGCCTCCACCTGCCAGCCGCCCTCCGTGCTCAAACTAGCGGCAACCGCGCCGTACGATCCGTCCGCCCCGCGCTCAAGGTTCAACGTGCCGGAGCCCAGCTCCTGATCCAGGAAGGTGAACCGGAGCTGGACCCTCTGGACATCTGGAGCAGGTGCGCCGGCGCCATCCGTCACCGTGGCCGTGAATCGATTGATCCCAGGCCGGCCGGGCCACACGGAGACCGCCACGGACACGTCGTCCGCGCTGCCGCTCAGGTCGAGCGGACGCGGCTGACGTGCATGGGTCTCGCGCGCCGGCTCGGAGGCCGTGAGCAACGCGGTCGCCAGCAGGACCGCCAGTCCCAGCAGCGCCTCCGCCGCAACCGACCATTTGAAGCGGCTCACCAGTGTGGCGGCCAGTTGCACCAGCCGCGTCTCACGGCTGGCGACCGCTCGACGCAGGCCTGGACTGACGATCAGCAGGCTGATGCCGCCCAGGATCAGCATGGGAACGACCAGCGCAAGCTTGGCTACCAGAGCCCAGCCGTACAGCGTTCCAGGCACGGCCTCCGGCCTTGTGACCTGCAGCCAGGAATGGAAGATGCCGGTGAGAGCCAGGACAGCTACGGAGACGGCGGCGACGACGGAGAACCGTGGGATGGCCGCCGCCAGAAAGCGGCCGCGCTGCGGTGGCGGCACCCGGACGATCGTGGGGCCGGCGCACAGGACAAACGCCAGGAGACCGCCCACCCAGGCGGCCGCGGCCACCTGATGCAGCCAGTCCAGGAACGCCGCCAGCCACGGCCCGCTGCTCACGGCCGCCGCGTGGCTGCCCAGCGAGATCAGCCCGAGCCCGGTGGCGGTGGCGAGTCCGGCCACCCAATGAAGGGCGGAGAGCGGTAAGAGCAGAAACGCGGCGACGAGCACGGTCGCCACCGCGAGGCGAGCGAGCCACAGGTAGCCTAGACGGGTGCCCAGGAGCTGGCGCAGGGGCTCTCCCAGCGCGTCGGAGACGGAGACCTCCGCCGCATTGGCGGCCTGAAACACCAGACCGCAAACCGTGGCCGCGGCGAACACGAACCCAAGCTGCACGCCCAGACCACGCCAGCGCCGGTCGTACTCCTGGAGCAGCGGCCGCTCGCGCGCGCCGAGCGTGGCCATCCCACTGGGCACCACCAGGATGCGGAACAACAGCACGCCGCCCAGCCCCAGCAGTGCCACGTAGCCCGCCCAGCGCGCCAGCACGTCGCGGGTGTTCGGCACAAACGGCGGAGCCTCCTCCAGCGCCTCGCTCAGACCGCCGGCCCCTACCACCAGCGGGAACACGCCCTTCACGACGTGTCCGTCCACGGCGGACAGCGTCTGCCAGGCTATGGTGTACGTACCGTCTGGCAGCGCCTCAACATCCAGGCTGAGCGACCGCGGATCACCGGCCACCGGCTTGCTGTCCGCCCGGCTCACACGCTTGCGGGATGAATCCAAGACCTCGAGCTTAGAGAAGCTCGGTTCGACTGCCTCGGTGAACAACACCTGGATCCGTCCAGGCGTGGTGAGCTGCCCCCCGTTGGCAGGGGTGGAGCGTTCGTAGAGCGCGTGCGCGAAGGCGCCGGATGCGGGCACCAGCGCCGCGCCAGCCATCAAAAGCGCGGCAACGACGATCCGCCGACTCGCGCAGGCGCGGGCCATGCTGGCCACGCGCCTGGCGAGCGCCCAGATCATGGATGGAGCCTCCGGGAGGAGCTTCTAGTGGCCGTGGCCGCCGGCTGGCTTGGCGGCCGGGGTACCCATCGCGGGCGCCGCGGGAGCCGCCTGGCCACCGCCGAGCCAGGTGTAGACGGCGCCAGAGAGATCGTGCTCGATTTCGTGGACCTCGTGCGCCGGCACCTTGGCGGCCTCAGCGTTCTCGTCCTTCAGCGCGGCCTCAAGCGCCAGCATCTGGGTGTTCAGGCTGGTCACCGTTTCCCGCATAGCTGCCGGCCAGTCAACCGCCATCATCGTAACGCGGGCACGACGCACAGTTCCGAGCGAACCCGCCGGGATGTTGCCGGCGTTGATCGCGTCTTCCAAACCGTGGAATCCCACCTTATCCAGGTGGTAGACGGTGGCGATGACCTGGGCCTTCTGCGCGGCAGCGTACGCGTCCTGCTGCGCGGAGACGGTCGCCGCGGGCACCACCGTCCAGGTGGTCACGGCAACTCCGGCCACGAACGCGACGATGGCAATTACCGCACTCTTCAGCTTCATATCTCTAGCTCTCTTCCTGCTGTGGGCCGGGGGTGGACGGCGGGCTCCAGCCCGCAGCTGCCCCGACGATGAACGTGAACTCGCCTTCAGCGTCGTGCCCGTCCTCCGCGGACCAGGCCAGCCAACGCACTCGGTAGGTGCCCTCCGGCAGCGCTGGGAGCGAGACCACCATGACCTTGCGGTCCGGATCTTCCTGGTCCACTCGGCCATCGCCCAGATCCACCTGGGTGCCATCCGCCGAGACCACGCTGACCTTGCTGCGAAGCATCAGCTCCTGGCTGTACCACGACTTGAGGACGAACGGAGCGCTCTCAACTTGCGCGCCGTCGGCCGGCTCGGATCGCGTGTAGCGGCTATGGGCCTGCGCCGGCGCCACGCCGAGCAACACAAGCAACACCGCGAGGGTCGACGATATCAGGGGACGGCAGAACCGGCCCAGGCGGGGATTCTGTGGACTGAAACGGGGAGGGGAAAATCGATCGAACAAACGCATGGCAATCCTCGACGAAACGCGTCGTCACACACAGGGTTCATCTGAGATGACGACTCCAGCACCAGCGCGGTTTCCATTTCCCGTTCCTGGGAGCGCCACGCGTGGGTCTGGCTCTGTCCGCGCCCGGCGGCGCGGCTACCTGCCGAGGTGAATCCGGCGCGGCGGGCCTGTTGGCACGACTGCCCAGACGGGCGCCGGTCGAGGCGACGACAGAGGCGGGACCCCCCAGAGCGCGAGCGCCGCCAAGGCGACGGTGGTCGCGACTAAAGTCATGCCCTGGATGGCAAGCGCCAGGCCGGCGTGGCGCGGACTGGCCATGGTGATGGCGGCCGTGACGCCCGTCGTGATCTGCTCTATCAGTTGTTCGGGCGCAAGGGTGAGGCGATGGGCGGCGTGTGGATCGTGCTGGTGTTGGAAGATGGGGTGGACAACTGCCACCTCATGCGCTTCGGGATCGCACAGGCCGTTCGTTGGCGCGACCAGCGCAACTGAGAACGCCGAGATGAGGATGATGACGTTCAGCCACCACCCATATGCGCCGTTGCGCTGAAACCCGGCGAACCCAGCCATAGCCACCCAACAGCGGAACCGCGGCGCGGTCCCACATCCTGACCAGTGTACGCACCAGGCGAGAGGCGGATCAACGGATAGGCGTTCTCCAGCGCGGGCGATTTCACGGAGGGTGCGCCTGGACCCACCTATAATCGGAGCGAAGGTAAGCGGTCAGTAAGACATGATGATGATGAACGGCGGGGGATGGTGGTCCTTCCTGCGCCACGACGATGGCAAGGACCGTCCAACGATCTCCCGGGCCGTGCTCCGCCGCGTGGCCGGCTACGCCAGGCCCTACCTGGGCCGCATCGCGCTGATGCTTCTCACCATCCTCGTGATCACCGTCTTGCCACTGTTGCCACCCCTCCTGATGCGCGAGCTTATCGACGTAGCCCTGCCCAGCCGCGACCTGGGGTTGCTCAACGTGCTGGCAATCGGCATGGTCGCCGTTCCGCTGATCAACGGCCTCATCGGTGTGGGGCAGCGCTACCTGGGATCGCAGATCGGCGAGGGCATCATCGCGGACCTGCGCAGCGCGCTCTTCAACCACTTGCAGCGGCAATCGCTCCGCTTCTTCACCAATAGCAAGACCGGCGAGTTGATGGCGCGCGTGAACAACGACGTGGTGGGCGCCCAGCGCGCCATCAACGGCACCGTGGTAGAGGTGGTGTCCAACAGCATCGCGCTTGTGGCCACCCTGTCCATCATGATCGCCCTCGAGTGGCGGCTTACGTTGGCCGGCATCCTCATTCTGCCGCTGTTCATCATCCCGGCCCGCCGCGTGGGTAACGTGCTCCGCCGCGTCACCCGCGACCAGATGACGCTCAACGCCAAGATGAACGGGATGATGAGCGAGACCCTCAACGTGAGCGGCGCGCTCCTGGTGAAGCTCTTCGGCCGCGAGCAGGACGAGAGCGGCCGATTCGCGGAGCGCGCCGTGGCCGTGCGCGACGCCGGTATCCGGGCGGCGCTCATCGGCCGCTGGTTCTTCCTCATGCTGGGTCTGGTGAGCGCGGTTGGCACCGCAACCGTGTTCTGGGCTGGCGGCTACCTGGTGCTCACCGAAGGCCTCACCATCGGCACGGTGGTCGCTTTCGCGGCCTATCTCGGCCAGCTTTACGGCCCGCTCTCGGCGCTCACCAACGCCCGTGTCGAGCTTGCGACCTCGCTCGTCAGCTTCGAGCGAGTGTTCGAGATCCTGGACCTGCCGATTGAGATCCAAGAGCCAGAACTCTCCGTGCGGCTCGATCGCGCCCGCGGTGAGCTCACGTTCCAGAACGTCTCGTTCTCCTACGGAACGACTCCTGAGGGCACCGCGCCAGCGCAGATTGAAGAGGTTGAGCGCTTTAGTTGGGGCGGCGGCGGCACGCTGATCGAGGGCTTCAAGCCCCGCGGCGGCGCCGACCAGGGGACCCGCTGGGCGCTCCGCAACATCGACTTTACGGTGGCGCCCGGCCAGCTCGTGGCTCTGGTTGGACCCAGCGGGGCCGGCAAGACCACCATCACGTACCTCATTCCGCGCCTGTACGACCCTAGCGAGGGTCGCGTCCTGCTGGATGGGCACGATCTCCGCACGCTGAGCCTGCGCTCGCTGGCGGACCAGATCGGCATGGTCACCCAGGAGACCCACCTGTTCCACGACACGATCCGCGCCAACCTCCTGTATGCCCGGCCAGACGCCACCCAGGCAGAGATCGAGACGGCCTGCCGCGCGGCCAACATCCACGACGTCATCGCGCGGCTGCCGGACGGCTACGAGACGGTGGTGGGCGAGCGGGGGTACCGCCTGTCTGGCGGTGAGAAGCAGCGTCTGGCCATCGCCAGGGTGCTGCTGAAGGACCCCTGCATCCTGGTGCTGGACGAGGCCACCGCCCACCTGGACTCGGAGTCAGAGGCACTGATCCAGCACGCGTTGGAGCAGGCGATGCGGCATCGCACTAGCCTGGTCATCGCCCACCGACTGAGCACCATTCTGGCGGCGGACAAGATCCTGGTGCTGGACGATGGCATGCTGGTGGAACAGGGCACCCACGCGGAGCTGTTGGCGCGCGGTGGCCTGTACGCGCGGCTCTACGAGACCCAGTTCCGCGGCGTGGCAGCCGGCGTCGGGGCCTGACCCACCCGAACCAGCCGAACAGCAGGAGGGCCGACCGAGCACTCCGCTCGGTCGGCCCTCTTGTTGATTGAGTTGTTCGCGGCGGCGGATCACTCCGCGATCTGCACCTTGATGCTCTTGGGCTTCATCTCCTCCGGCTTCGGCACGGTCACCGTGAGCACGCCGTCCTTGTAGGTGGCCTCCACGCCGTCCGCGTTGTAGCGGGCCGGCAGGTTGATCTGGCGGCGGAACTGCGCCCCCGTCCACTCCTGCCAGAGCGCCTTGGCACCCTCTGGGGCGGGCATGGTGAGCTTGCCGGAGATCACCAGCATGTTGTTGGTGGCCGTGATGTCCACGCTCTCGGCGTCCAATCCGGGCGCCTGCACGTGGATGTAGAAGTTGCTGCCGTCCTCCCACAGGTTCGTGGGGACATAGTTGCTCTGCTCGGTGCGGGACGCTTCCCCGAGCGTGCCGCGCAGCGCCGGCGAGAACGCCTGGTCAAAGAGCCGGTCCATCGCATCGCGCAGGGTGAGTCCGCCGCTCATCGGGGGCCGGATTGAGACTACCATCTTCATTCCTCCACGTGATCCCTGTAATGGGTCCCGGCACCCTCTTGGTGGGCGCCGTATCGTGTGATTGCAGTCTACGCACCGCCCCGTTAACCCCCCGCAAGAACCGCGTAAGAGGGCCGTCAGCGTTTCATTAGATCGGCGTTAGCGACTAGAACGCGTCAGTTGAAGCCCACCGCTCCGTCGGGACCGACTGGGAAGCTCCGCCGCCAGCGTTTGAACGGGTACTTGGCGAACGCCGACTCGTCTACCTCCACCCCGAAGCCGGGCGTCTCTGGCACCTCGATGTAGCCGTCTTTCACGACCAGCGGCTCCACCAACAGGTCTCGCCGAGGCGGCGCGTCGTCCGCGTTGTACTCCAGGATCAGGAAGTTGGGCGTGGAGGCGCAGAACTGGACGTTCACGGCCGTTGCCAGCGGGCCCATGGGATTGTGCGGTGCCAACGTCACGTAGTTTGCCTCCGCCAGCGCCGCGATCTTCTTCTGTTCCAGGATGCCGCCGGCCAGGCAGATGTCCGGCTGGATGATGTCCACCGCTCGCCTGTTCAGGAGCTCCAGGAACTCGAACTTGGTGTAGAGCATCTCACCCGTGGCGATGGGCACGGCTGTGTTGGCCCGCACCTCCGCCATCTTCTCGATGTTCTCCGGGCGGATGGCCTCTTCGAAGAAGAACGGGCGATACGGGCGGAGCGCCTCTGCCATCTCCACGGCGCGGGCCGGCTCGAAGATCCGCGCGTGCGGATCCACGCCGATGTCGATGTCCTCGCCCACGGCCTCCCGCACCGCCTCCATCCGAGCGGCGGCGCCCCGCACGACAGCCGCGTAGGGCATCTGCTCCCAGCCGGGCGGGTGAGGATTCAGCTTGAGCGCGGTGAAGCCGTAGCGCTCGATCAGGCGAACGGCGTCCTCGGCAAGCGCCTCTGGCGTGCCTCCCCGCGGTGCCTGGTACACCCGGATCCGCTGGCGGAACTTCCCGCCGAGGAGACGGTACACGGGCACTCCCAGCGCACGGGCGCTGATGTCCCACAGCGCGTGTTCGATGCCGCTGATGGCGGAGTTCACCACGGAGCCGCCGGGGAATCGTGAGCCGGCGTACATGAGGTGCCACAACGCCTCGATGTCTCGGGGGTCGCGGCCGATCAGCCACTCCTCGAAGTCCGCGATGACTCGCTGCGTGGCGTCGTCCGGGCCGCAGGAGTAGGCCTCACCATAGCCTTCTAGACCCTCGTCCGTGGAGACCTTCACGAACACGTAGTTCCGATTGCCGGCGCCCACGGCGTGGCTCTGGATCTGCCTGATCTTCATGGTGTCCTACCCTCGAGCATTAGACGTACCGCTGGGTACTACTGGCGGAGCAGCACTGTGGCGCGGCTCTCGGCGGTTGGCGGCTCGGCAGGCGCGCGGTCGCTCGTGAAGTAGTCCCAGCGCTCCGCCGCAAGCGAAACCGCCGTGTCCAGATCTTCCGCCAGAAGGTAGCGCTGCTCTACAAGCGCCTCGGCAGCGGCGCGCACCCGCGCCAGGTACTCCTCGCGGTTGGCGTAGCGCTCGGCGATCGACGGCCGCGGATCGCCGGTCTGCTCCCGGTCGGCGGCGTCCGCCGCGAACCGTAGCGTGGTTCCCTGCATGGAGAGAATCTGGCCGGGCTCGCCCGTGGAGGGGCCGCGGGGATTCCAGCCCGTGTAGGTGGCCAGCGGGACCGTCACGTCTGGCATCCGGACGCCGGCCGTCTCGTTACCGTCCGCGTCCACGGCAGATACGTAGGTCTGGTAAGCGGCGCCCTCCACCACCGGGTACCCACCGATGCCGCGGTCAGCGTCTGGCCCCAGATCCAGGTGGTTGATCGTGGGCACGAGGGCGGGATCAGCCAGGTTGAGACGGGGCAAGCCCTTGTAGCCAGAGAGCACGTCGCCGGCCCTGACGGCGGTCCCATCCGCCAGCCTGGGGTACGCGCTGGCCGGCGGCTCGACGCCGTCCGAGACCCACGCGTCCAGATTCACCAGCGCCGCGCGAACCAGCGGTGAGTAGTCCACCGCGTTGAACCAGTTGGCTCCCACGCTGCCGTCGCCGGCGTTCACATTTGCCAGCGGCACGGAGCCGGCCCCGTGCTGGGTGCTGGCGAACAGGTAGCTCCGCACCTCGCGCGGCAGGTCCAGGTCATGGGTGCCCGCCAGGTCCGTGTGCGCCAGGGAGCCATCCCCCCGCCAGTACTCGGCAGCGGTGTTAGTGGCGAAGATCCTGGGCACCCCGCCCAGCGCGCGCTGACGGGCCAGGAGGCTGCCGTAGTCAAACGGCGGCAGGTGCCCAAAATTCGGCGCCGATTGGACTGACGTCTGGCCAAACCGATGGTTGAACTCGCCGCGGCGCGCGCCGGCCACCTGCGGGATGATCCCATCGTACACCTGGCGGCCGGCCTCATCCAGGTTCAGCCCGGTGTACAGGAAGTGCCGCAAGAACCGTCCACTCTGGGAGATCCCGAACGCGTAGGCCCTCTCGATCTGTCCAGCGGTCGGATTTCCCTCCGCGGCCGTGGCGAAGCGGAGGAAGGACGCGGTGTCACGCACCGCCAGCATGCTCACGCCCACCACCGGGCTCACGTTGGTGGTGTAGGCCACCTCATACAGCTTGCCGGCCTGGAAGCCGCCGTCCAGGCGGATGTGGGCGTCAGACGGCACCGCCACGCCGGCCTCGTCCCGGGCAAACTGCCACGATCCGCGGTCGATTGTCTGCTTTGGACCCCAGCGATGGTTGCGAACGGTCAGGACGGCATCCGGGTCGTTCAGGTCGGCGGCGCTGTACGGCTGGTGTCCGCGGTTTGCCAGGCCCAGATACGAAACGGACTCGCTTGGCTGGAATTCCGCCGTGAGGCGACCCCTCAGCGGATGGCCGTTTTCCTGGGCGATGGGCGCGGTCAAGCCCATCAGCGCGGCGCCGCGCGGCGAGTCGCACTGCCAGCCGGTCCACACCACGGTCCAGCCGCGGTTCATCAGGAACCCATCGCCGGCGTCAATGTCCACGTCCGTGGCCGGGTCGGCCTTCGCGTAGTTGAAGTAGCGTGGGCAAAGCTTGCGGCCGCGGTTCACGACCTCGAAGAGCAGGCGTCCGTTGCCCGCGCCGGCCTTCTCTGGTCGCAGGATGCACACGTCCGCGGAAAACTCCACGCGCCCCGCGACATCGCGCGGCGCCAGATCCAGATCCACGATCCCACTGTTGGCTACGTGGTCCGGATCCGCGGCGAAGTGGAGCGTTCCGTCAATCCGCTCGTAGCCGCCCACGGTTCCGAAAAGACGCCCGCCAGCGTACGGCTGGCGACGATTGATCTCGATTCGCGCGACCGCCAAAAGAGGCCTCCGTGCGGGCGGCTGCTGGTTCCGCCGATTCATCTAGTGCTGGCCGCTATCGTAGCCGCTGGCGCATCCCGCCGCGAACCAACCACCCTTGACTGCAGGCGTGGCAGCTATCCTTGTGCAATGCAGTGGGGGAGGACCGCGAGCGCGCTGCGCACCGCGGCCGAAATTGGCGTCACGCAAGCGCGACTCGTGCGTGACTTGCCCGGCTGGATCCGATCGCCGCTGACGACCGAACAGGCGCGCTCCGATATCACAACGGCGCTGCGGACGAGATCGGCGCGATTTCTGGACCTCGCCTACCGGGCGATCTACCGCCGGCCTCGCAGTCCCTACCTGGCGCTCTTGCGGCACGCGGGATGTGAGCTAGGCGACCTCCAACGTAGCGTGACAAGGGACGGACTGGAGGCCACGCTCCACCTGCTCGCCGCGCAAGGGGTGTACGTTCGTGACGATGAATGGAAGGGGCGAAGCCCGATAGTCCGGGGAAGCCTGCGCATCCACGCGCCGCCCTCCGCGTTCGATAACCCATTCAGCCGCGGCCACGAAGTGGCGTACACCGGAGGGTCACGGGGGCGCTCGACCCGCGTGCTCCGCTCATTGGACCAACACGCTGACATCGCGCGGATGGAGCTCTTGATCAGGCACGCGCATGGGATCGAAGGCTATGCCACCGGCATCTGGGCCACTAACCCGATACCTCAGGCGCTGTACACGGTCAAGCTGGGGGCTCCACTGGCGCTCTGGGCGTACCCGGCGGCGCCCCTCCCACCAGCAGCGAGACTCGCCGCGGGATTTCTTCACGCGCAGATGTCACGCGCTGGGCGCAGGCTGCCACGCCCGCTACACCTCGACGCCCGCGAGCCGCTCAGGATGCTCCACGAGCTGCAGGCGCGCGCAACCCGGTCTGGGCCGATCCAACTCTTCGCCACACCCAGCCTGGCCGTTCGCGTAGCCGCGGCAGCGGCCGAAGTCGGCGAACGGCTGGAGCACGTGGCGTTCGCCGCGCGTAGCGAGCCACTGACGGAGGGTCGCAGGCGTGATATCGAAGCATCCGGGGCCCGCGTCATCGGCCTGTACGGATCTATGGAATTGACGTACGTCTCCGCAGGCTGCGCGGCACCCGGGAGCGCCGACGATTCTCACCTCTGGACGAGCTACTACGCCGCCATCACGCGGCCACGTCGAGTCTTCGACGACGGGCCAGAGGTGAGCGCGTTGCTCCTGACCGGCTTGTCTCACGCCGCGCCAAAGATCGGCCTCAATGTCGACCTGGGCGACTGTGCAGACATCACTGAGCGCGGCAGCGAGTGTTGTGCGTTGGGTGGACTGGGCCTGACCACGCACCTCTCCGACATCCGCGGGTACGAGAAGCTGACGGGCGAGGGTGTGACCGTGGCTCGCACCAGCATCATCGGTGTCATCGAGCGTACGCTGCCGCAGCGCTTCGGTGGCAGCAGCATTGACTACCAGATAGCTGAGGAGATCGGCACGGACGGACTCACCCGCACGGTGCTGAGAGCCCACCCTCGCCTCGGAGCACTGGACGACCCGCTGCTCAGGGATGCGCTGCTAGGCGCGATTGCGCAGGGGGACGTGGCAGATCGCCACATGGCGCGGCTGTGGCAGCATCTTGAGTCCGTTGTGGTGCGACGCGAACCACCACTGGCGTCAGCCTCTGGCAAGGTCCTGCCGTTCCACTTCGGCCGAGCGACCGGCTGAGCCCCAGACGGTTGTCGCCTCCCATCTTGGCGTATCCTCAACGCCCAGCCTGGAGGCCCGGCCGGCCGATCCGGTGACCATGACGCGCCTACCACCAGCAGGATCAGCATTCGAGAATGCGCTCACGTTTGCACGACTTGGGCGTGACGCACCAGCCTGGCTACGGCGGACCGTCACGCTGGATGATGCTCGGAGGGACGTAGTGACGGCGCTTCGGTCCCGCCGGGCGCGGTTTCTGGACCTGGTCGATCGAGCGATCTACCGCCAACCCGGCAGCCCCTACCGGGCGCTGCTGCAGCACGTCGGCTGCGAGCTCGGAGACCTGCGCCGCGCGGTCGCCCACGACGGGCTGGAGCCCACGCTGCGCGACCTGGCAGCCCGTGGGGTGTATGTGACTGACGACGAGCTTCGAGGGCGAACGCCGATCGTCCGCGGCAGTCTGACGCTGACCCCGGCGCCGAAGGACTTCCGCAACCCGCTCATCTCACCACACGTGGTGATGTACACCGGCGGATCCAGCGGCAGGCCGGGAAAAGTCCTCCGCTCGCTGGACACACTGGCGGATACGGCGAAGATGGCCCTGCTGGTTCGGAGCGCCCACCGTGCGCTGGACTATCGGGCCGGCCTCTGGCAGATGAATCCCGCCACCGTGTCCCTGTACATGGCCAAGCTGGGGGCCAGGATGGTGCATTGGGGCCACCCAGCCTCGCCGCTACCGCTCCCTGTGCGGATGGCTACGCGGTACGTGGGCGCGCTCATGTCGCGGGCCGGGCACAGCCTGCCGAGACCCATCCCTCTGCGCATTGAGGTTCCGCCATCGCTGGCTCGCTTGCTGGAACAGCAGGTTCGGGAGCACGGCCCCATCGAGCTGTTTACCACGCCAAGTCTGGCCGTTCGCGCGGCGGTCGCCGCCGCTGAGCACGGCTTTCCGTTGACCGGGGTCCTGTTCAACACCCGGGGTGAGCCGCTGACGGAGGCCAGAAGGCTCGAGATCGAAGCGGCCGACGCGCAAGTCGTCGGGCTGTATGGCTCAATGGAGCTGACTTACGTCTCCGCCACCTGCCCCGCGGGGGCATCCGCGGACGATGGGCACCTGTGGGCCCACTGGTACGCCGCCATCACCCGCCGCCGCGCCGTGGCGAACGTGGGGATAGAAGTTGACGCGCTGCTGGTCTCCACCCTATCGCCCCACGCCGCCGTCATAGGGCTCAATGCCGAGATGGGGGATTCTGCAGACCTCCGCGACGGTGGCTCAACCTGCTGCGAGCTGGGCGCGCTTGGCCTCACCACCCGCGTCTCCAACATCCGCGGGTTTGACAAGCTGACCGGCGAGGGGATGACCGTGGCACGCTCGCGGCTGCTCAACGCTCTTGAGTTGGATCTGCCGGCCCGCTTTGGCGGGTCCAGCATTGACTACCAGATCGTGGAGGAGCAGGGCGGGGCGGGGCTCACGCGGGTGGTGCTTCTGGCTCACCCACGGCTCGGCGCCCTGGATGAAGGGGCGCTGCGCGACGCGATCCTAGCAGAGCTGGACCGCGGAGACCTGGTGGACCGCCACATGGCGGCGGTCTGGCGCCAACGCGGCACCGTGGATGTACGCAGGGCTCCCCCGCGAGCGACGGCCCGAGGTAAGGTCCTGCCGTTCTACTTCGACCGCGCAGGGCGCGCGTAGCGACACCAAGATTGAGTCGCGGGGTGCTACGGCTTGCCACGGCGCGGACCGCGAGCGCCCCTCACGCGCGGCGCCCGAGCGCTCACCACGGCACACACGGCAGCTCCGCGGGCGAAGGCTGGTGGAGGCATTCCGCCCCGGTCTGGGTCACGAGATACTGATCTTCCTGATCGAAGTACCCGTGCGCATCGCCGATCATTGGCTCTACCGAGATCACCATGTCTGGCTCCAACACGGTGCGGTTATCCGGATGAACCGATAGTCCACCGGTGTTGCGGATGCCGTGGCCGACCCGGCCTGCGACCGCTGCCGGAAACCCGTGGCGGGCCAGCACCTGTTCGTACGCCGCGTATACGTCCGAACAGCGGGCGCCCGGCCGGATCCGCGCCGCCATCTCGCGGTTTGCCTCGTGCGCGACCCGGTACCAGTCGTGGCACTCCGTCGATGGCGCTGCTCCAACGTGCCAGACGCGATCGACATCCGCGTCGTATCCCCGATAGCTCGCGCCGCTGTTTCCACGACAGATGACATCATTCAATCGGTACCGGCGCTCGGTAATCTGGGTGTGGTAGCGATTTGAATCGCGGCGATCGGCGTTTCGGACGTCCCACCCGCCAGCGCGCGCGTATACATAGCCATCATTGGATGGGAAGCTCGCGGAGAACGCCTGCGCCAGCGCCTCGATCAACTCGCGCTCGGTCATGCCCGGTCTGAGGACCACCCCGATCTGCTCGTGCACCCACACGCCGGCGGCGCAGGCGGCGCGCAGCCGTTCGATCTCCAGAGGCGTGTGAACGCTCATCAACTGTCTGATCACGGCGGACGCGTCAACGAGCGCCGCTCGCGGCAGCAGTTCACGCAGCCGCTCGAAGTCGTTGAAGCTGATCCCCAGCGTCATGCAATCGCCAAGCTCAAAGCCCAGCCTGCCTGACTCAATGCCGATCTGACGCAGCCGATACGGGATCTGTTCCAGACCCCACATCTCTCGCCGTGGCCACGCCGCGCGCTCCACCAGGGGAAGCACGTCCGTGACCCATACGGAGCGGCGCACGGCGTCGAGATGTTGATTGTTTGTAGGCGCGCACAACAGCACGTCTCGATCCGCCGTCAGGACGAACCAGGCAGATCGAGCCGCCACGCGATCATGCCACGAGTGCGGCTCCGGCCGACCGGTGAACCAGTAACCGACGCCGCTGGACGTGATCGCGAGCGCATCCAGCCCGTGCTGGGCCATCAGAGTACGGGCCCGTGCTCTGCGAAGCTCGTACTCATCCCGAGGAAAATCGTGCTCGAGCGCGTAGGCGGCCGGGTCGATTTCCGCGCGCACTCGGAGTGCAAGGTCCGCGAAGTCAAGCGCCCTGTCACCGTGTTCCATCGCGTGCTCCACTCCTCGCGCGGCGCGGGTCTACTCGCGGCACGCACGTCGGCGCCCGGCCAGAGCTCGGGCGATGATTCGGTGACGATAGCCGGGCGCGCGGCGCGTGGCCAATAGCGCCAGAGGGCAAGTGGGACCGGAATCCGGGTTCGAACGCCCCTCCCCATCCACTGCCTGGCGCCTTTTGAGCTTGCGCCTACGCGAACGGCCAGCGTCAACACGCTGGCCGTTCGCGGGATCCTGCAAGGCGCCAGTGAATACTCCGGCGATTCGCGGAGGCTGGGCCGATGCGCTAGCGAGGGGCGGTGCCTCGGTACGCGTCAGCGGTGGGCCTGTGGCTTGGAGTCAAGGTCTCCACGACGGCGCGCCCGATCGACGTGACGCGTTCCCAGGCGCTGGATGTGGATGCCTTTACGGCCGCGGTCTCGTTCGCACGTCGGAAGAGACGGGCTTCGTCAGCCAGACGGTCGCGGCGCGTCTCCGCTCGGCGCGCCTCGCAGAAGTGCCCAGCCATGTGGACCATGATCTCGGCGTCAAACTCAGTCATCGTGGTGTTCCCCCTTGTGTAGTTCCGGAATGCGGTTCTGGAGGAACTCTACGTGGGCAGGGTTGGGCCGAACATCAGTGCTAGCACTGATTTTGACCACGTAGCTCTGTCAGCGTGTACCGCCCTCGGGTGTCAGTACCGAGCGCGTCAGTACTCACGTGGGCCGCGCCACGGCCTCAGTCCAATGCCCCGCGTTGCGACGCTTGCGTTGGAGCGTCACCCAATAAGTCGCGTTGGGCCAGCCAGGTTGCAACCTGCGCACGAGAGGAGATCCCGAGCTTTGCGAAGATGTGCGCGATATGCGTTTCTACCGTTCGCTCTCCTATCACGAGGTCGGATCCGATCTCTCGATTCATCAACCCTCGTGCCACCAGGGTCGCCACCTCGTGCTCGCGTCGGGTGAGCGGCTGCCACGCATCTTGGTCCCGACCACCGACCAGTTCGGGCTCACGTGACATCTGCCCGACCGGCCCACCTGGCGGGGTGCTCACGCTGACGACACCCAGCGCCTCCTGGATCGCCTGGTCGCTGGTGAGGGAGGCTCCCTGGCTCCACATCTCATCGAACGACTGGTCGCCCAGGGAGCGGCGGGCATCGACGACAGCCTGATCGAAGTCGGGTCGGTTCGCAGCCGGCAGCACGGCTCCGATTGCGGCGCGGAGCGCCTCGGCCGCTCCGCAGAGGATGGCCGCGTGGGTCCAATCGTGGCGGGCAGCGGCGATCGATCCGGCGTAGCCAAACACCAATGAGAGTCTGCGCCGGTCGCCGACCTCGCGCAGCAGGCCGAGGCTGTCGGTGAGCAGCGCCGCGGCGCGCTCAATGTTGCCCAATCGGAACGCGATAATCGCCAGGTCCTCGAGCACCATTGCCACGTTGCGGGTATCACCCACGTCCCGAAATATGCTCAGGCTCTCTTCGCAGAACGCCGCGGCAGCGCTGTACTCTCCCCGCCGCCACGCCACGCTGCCCATGTTGTCAAGGAGCATCGCCGCGTGCCCGCGATCGCCGATGCGACGCGCGACCGCTAAGGCTTCTTCGAGCACGGCTGTGGCCTGTGCATAGTCGGCTTCTTCGCGCAGCACGATGCCTAACGTGCTCAGCGACTGGGTCTCCGCCCACGGGTCAGCCAACTCCCGGGCCAGCGCAAGCGCCTCGCGGCAGAGCGATTCGATCCGCGCGTAGTCGCCCTGGGGCCAGGCCAGGAGCGCCGTTGCATTGAGCGCCCGCAGGCGCCGAATCGAAGTTTCCGGGTTCAGGGCCAGCGCTGTTTCGAGCCAGTGGCAGCCTTCGGTCAAGTGTCCTCGAACTGACCAGAATCGCATCATTGAGGCCGCCAGCCGAATGCCCTCGTGACGCCATGACGTGGCATCCCCCAGCTTCATCTCGGAATCGGGCGAAGTCCCGGGCGTGCCACGGCTCAGACTCCACCAGAGCGCCGCCCGGATGTTGTCGTGCTCGCGCTCGATTCGGACTAACCAGGCGTCCTGTTCCGGCCCAACCAGCTTTGGCTCCGCCTCCTCCGCCAGAGCGACGCACCAGGCCACGAGCCGGGCCCAGACAGCGTCGGACTCCAGGGACTCCGCCAGGCGCTCCCGAGCGTATTCGCGGATCGTCTCCAAGAAACGATAGCGGGCAACATCCCCATCCTGCTCAACGAGCACGAGCGACTTGTCAACCAGGCCGCTGAGAAGATCGAGCACGCCCGCGGAACATACGGCCCCGCCGGCGCACACCGCTTCGGCGGCGTCAAGCGTCCAGCCACCGTGGAAGACCGACAGCCGCTGCAACACCAGACGCTCGCGCTCGTCGAGAAGATCGTAGCTCCAGTCAATAGCACCCCGCAGAGTCTGGAGTCTGGGCAGCGCGGTGCGGCTACCACCGGTCAAGAGCTGGAACCGGTGATCCAGGCGGGTGGCAATTTGGGCCGGCGAGAGAGTCTTCACACGCGCGGCTGCCAGCTCTATCGCCAACGGCACGCCGTCCAGGTGCCGACAGATGTCGGCCACGGCGCTCGCGGTTGATTCAGACAGGGCGAACCCGGGTACGGCTGCACGCGCGCGCTCTAGGAACAGTCGAATCGCGCTGTACGATTCGAGTTGCTCGAGCGGCAGGTTCCGGTCAATTTCGGGCACGGTGAGGCCAGTCATCGCCCAACTCACCTCGCCGGTGATGCCGAGCGCCTGGCGACTCGTGGCCAGAACGCGCAGTCCTGGTGATCCCGTGAGCAGTCGCTCGGCGAGGGCGGCCACGGGACCGAGCATATGTTCGCAGTTATCGATCACCAGGAGCAGTGACCTGGCGGCCAGAGTCGCGCCGAGTAAGTCAGCTAACGTTCGGGCCGACTCCTCCCGAAGGCCAAGCGTGGCGGCGATCGCGCGAACCACCGAGTCCGGATCGGTCAGCGCGGCAAGCTCCACCTGCCAGGCGCCATCAGGAAGCGTATCGACCATGGACGCGGCGATCCGCTGGGCCAGGCGTGTCTTACCTACGCCGCCGGGCCCGGTGAGGGTCACCAGCCGCGACTCGGTCAGGAGTCGGCAGAGATCGGCGATCTCCTGCTCGCGGCCGATAAAGCTGGTGATCCTCGCGGGCAGATTGTGACGACGAGTAGCGGCGGCGCCCGCGTTTTGGCGCCGGCCGCTGGACTCGTCGCGCGCGAGCACCATTCCGAGCTCTCCTACGATCTCCCGCTCAACTCGGCCACGACCGTCCGTGTGCGCGAGGATTATCAGGGAGCCGGCCGTACACGGCCGCGATAGTCCCCGCAACCCGAACGGTCGCTGGTCCGGCCGGAGGAACCGCCGGGCACCCGCGCGCGGCTACCGTCGCGCGGGCCAATCTCCCGACTCGATGGACCGATCAGACCCGTAGGCGTGGATCGAGTGCGTCCCGCAGCCCGTCACCCAGCAGGTTCAGCCCCAGGATGGTCACGAAGATCGCCGCGCCAGGAAACGTGGTGATCCACCAGGCCTGGTGGATGTAGTCTCGGCCCTGCGCCAACATGGAGCCCCAGGACGGCGTCGGCGGCTGCACGCCGAGACCCAGGAACGAGAGGCTGGCCTCCGCAAGGATGGCGTTGGCGATGCCGAGGGTAGCCACCACGATGATCGGCCCGGCGCAGTTGGGTAGGATGTGCCGAACCATGGTGCGCAGGCTGGGCGCGCCGATCGTGCGGGCGGCAAGCACGAACTCGCGCTCCTTCAGGCTCAACACCTCGCCCCGGACCAGGCGGCACACCGCCGGCCAGTTCACCAGCCCCAGCGCCACAAACACGTTGAAGATGCTTGGACCAATGACGGCCATCACGACAATGGCAAACAGCAGACCCGGAAACGCCATCATGACGGTGGTGAGTCCGCTGATCGTATCGTCGACACGGCCACCAAAGTAGCCGGAGATCAGCCCCAACGTGGTCCCAATGCTGATGCTTACCGCCTGCACCACCAGGCCAACCGTGAGCGAGATGCGCGCGCCGTAGATGATCCTGGAGAGGATGTCTCTCCCCACATCGTCTGTCCCCAGAAGAAACCGGCCACCCGGCTCCAGCAGCGAGTCACGAATGGTGTAGTTCTCAAAGGGGTGGTAGGGCGCCAGGACCCCAGCCAGGATCGCGACAATCGCCACCAGAACGAAGATCCCCCCGCCGACCAGCGCGGACGGGTGGCGGCTCAGCCGACGGTGCAGGGCATTCGCGCTCTTCCTACCCACTCGCTCCGCCACAACCGGGCCCGCCGCGGGCGCCTGGATAGCCTGTGCGCTCACGAGTAGCGGATCCTCGGATCAACGTAGCCATACACCACGTCTACCAGTAGATTCACCAGGGCAAACATCAGTGCTAGCGAAAGCACCACGCCCTGGACCACCGGCAGGTCACGCTGGAAGATGGATGTCACCAGCAACCTCCCCACGCCTGGCCAGTTAAAGACGGTCTCGGTGATCACCGCTCCCGCCAGCAGGCCTCCGGTCTGTACTCCCACGATGGTCACCACTGGGATAAGCGCGTTCTTGATGGCGTGGCGCCAGATCAGGCTGCGCTCAGCCAGGCCTTTGGCCCGGGCCGTGAGGATGTAGTCCTGATTCACCACGTTGAGCATCGCTGAACGGGTGACCCGCGCAATGACTCCCGTGACCACGGAGCCCAGAGTGACGGCCGGCAGGATCAGGTAGCTGAGCTGTCCCTGTCCCATCCCGGACACGGGCAGCACGTGCAGGATCACGCCGAAGACCAACATCAGCATCAAGCCCAGCCAGAAGACGGGGAGCGAGACTCCCATCAGCGCAATCACCATGCTGCAGGTATCGAGCCAGGTGTTCCGCTTCACGGCGGCCACGATGCCCACGATAACGCCGAGTATCGTGGCGTAGAGCATGGCCGCCCCCGCCAGACGCGCGGTGGCCGGGATGCGCTCCGCCACCAGATCGATCACCGGACTGTGCTGGTGCAGACTGCGGCCCAGGTCTCCCTTCAGCGCATTCCCCACGAACAGCAGGTACTGCTCGTGTTTGGGTCGATCCAGGCCCCATTGCTTACGGAGCTCGTCCGCGGCCTTGGGGTCAAACGTGCCCTGGCGCGGATCGATCAACCCCGCGATGGGATCGCCGGGCACGATGCTCATCAGGACAAAGATGATCAGAGATATCCCAAAGAGGATTGGGATGATGGAGACCAGCCGGCGAATGACGAAGGCGATCATGGCGGCTCACACACGGGAGCGGGGGACGGATGAATCCTGTCCCCCGCCGGGATGGCACGACTTAGCGCTTCTGACTCTTGTCGATCCAGACCTGGTGCATATCCTGGTAGTCAATGTCCGTGGGGATCGGCTTGATACCGCGGACCCACGGCTGCACGAGCTGCACCGCCTTGTTGTAGTGCCAGATCAGCCAGGGAGCCTCCTCGGTGGCGATGGCGTTCGCCTGCGCCGCGTAGGAGAGCCGCTCCTTCTCGTCCAGCGTGGTACGGGCCTTGTCCAGCAGCTCATCCACCTTGGCGTTCTTGTACTGCGGGAAGTTCCCGGCGAGGCCGGCGTTCTTGGAGTGGAAGCGCTGCCAGAGGAACAACACGGGGTCGATTTGTCCGCCGGTGGAGAATCCAATGAGCGTGAAGTTGCCCTGCTGGGCAGCCTCAGTAAGCGCCGCGCCCTCCACCTGCTTGACGTTGAGTTTGATCCCCAGCGGGTCGAAATACGGCTTCAACGCATCCGCGGCCTTCGGGCCGACCACCGGATGTGTTCCCGCCACGAACTCCACCTCGAAACCGTTGGGATAGCCGGCCTCCGTCAGAAGCTGCTTGGCCTTGGCCGGGTCGTACGTGTAGCCCTTGAGCTTGTCATCGAAGCCGGGCATGCTGGACTGCATGGGCCCCAGTGGCACGTATGCCTTGCCGAACAGCACGCTCTCGATCGTCTCTTCGCGGTTGATCGCGTAGTTCATGGCCTGGCGCACGCGGACGTCATCAAACGGCTTCTTGGTGGTATTGAACATCAGCGTGCGGGTGAACAGTTCCGGCACTTCAACGATCTGGTTCTTCCACTTGGCATCCGCTCGGAATTGCCGGTACTGAGCATCCGTCAAAACCATCAGGTCCAGGTTGCCCGCCATGATCTCATTCTGGCGCGTACCCGCCTCCGGCATGTTCCGGAAGACGATCTTATCCAGATAGGCCGGCCCCTTGAAATAGTCGTCGAACCGGTCCAGCGTCACGGAGTCGTCCTTGGTGTAGGACGCGAACTTGAACGGTCCGGAACCGACGGGGCCCTTGATGCCGAACTCCAGGCCATGCTTGTCCACTTCTTCCTTCGGCACCGCGGAATAGGGCATCTCCGCAAGGGAGCCAAAGAACGTGGCGTCTCGCTCCTTGACCTCCACGACAAACGTGGTGTCATTTGGGGCCTTCAAGCCGGCGACATCTGGCGACTTGCCCTCGCGGAAGTCCTCCGCGCCCTTCACCTTGAGCAGGTTGGAGAACTCGGCAGCACTCCACTTCTTGTCCAGGTTGCGCTCAAACGAGTACTTGAAATCAGCGGCCTTCAGTTCGCGACCGTTGTGGAACTTGATCCCCTTCCGAAGCGTGAACGTGTAGGTCAGTCCGTCCGAGCTGACGTCCCACTTCTCCGCCGCGTCGCCCACATATGTCTTCTTGTCGAAGTCGTAGTCAATGAGCTGGCTGTACATATTCATGGTGATCATCCGCGCCGCCACTCGGATTGACAGGATGGGATCCAGGGTGGCCGGATCGCCGTACAGCACGGGGCGGGTGATCGTGCCGCCTTTCTGGGCCTGCTCGCCGGCCGGCTTGGCGGCCTCCGCGGGCTTCGCCGCCTCAGCCGGCTTTGCGGCGGCGGGTGCGGCAGCCGGCTGGGCTGGCGCGGCGGGGGCAGCGGTGGGCGGAACCGGCTTGGCCGGCGCGGTCGGTGCCGCGGTAGGCGCCACGGGCGCGGGGCCCGCGGGGGCGCACGCGGCGGCGGCCGCTAGTCCGAAGGCAGCGAACGCCGCCAGCAGTCGGGATCGAGGCGCCATTCCGAAACCTCCCAAGCCGCGTCGTCGCGGCACTCGTAAGACCGAACCTGAAACCGAACCCTCTACCTGGACTTCGTGCTCCCCCCAGGGCCCGGTGGGCGCCAAAGCCACGAGGCTACGATACCCCCGGCCTGATCGCGATTCAAGGACAGCCTGCACAAATACCCCGCGTCCCGACGTGTGCGTCCGTCGCCACCCTTGGGGTCGCCCCGTTGAGTTGCGCCGCGTTGTCGTGCGCCACACGCGCCGCCACGTCCGGCGCGAGCTGTCCGAGGAGTCCGCGATAGTACTCCACAGTCTGCCCCACGTACTCCTGCCGATAGTGCGTCGGCACAAACAAGTCCAGTCCCACCATGAATCGGTCTGCAAACTCGGTCAGTGCCGCCGCCCAGTCTGGGAAGATTGAGCCGTCCGGCCGGGTAATGACCGTCCCGGACCCAATCCAGGGGGTCCGAGCGGAGAGATCCGCATACAGGTTGGGATTGCGCGCCAGCAGAGCGCGGGCGGTGCCGGCCGGGCCGTGCCCGGCGTGCGCCCAGATAAACGTGGTGGACGGAGCCGCGCGGACCGCCCGCTCAAGCTCGTCCGCAAAGACCGCTTCCTGGTGAACGCTGACCGGCACACCGTATCGTCCGGCGACACGGTACGCCTCAATGAGCGCCGGGTGATCCGCTGGTACGTTGTTGGCAGGTGCCGCGTAGTAGCCGCCTGACGGCCCAAGCTGATACGCGGAATGACGCAGGATGATCTCGCCCAACCCGCGAACGACGCCACTATCCAGGAGCTGCGCCAGCCCGGTAGCATTCACGTATGACGAATCCGGGTGGAGCGCAGAAGCGTAACCCTCTGCCACGTATGGCACCACACGCTCCGGGTACGTATCCCGGGCGGCAGTCCCCAACGACCACGGTAGGCTAAACAGCGCGGCTGAGCGCACCCCTGCCGCGGTGTACAACGCGATCACTTCGTCCACCGGCGGCGCAACGCCCTCTTGGAGATGCGAATGCGCGTCAAAAATCGGGCCAGCGTAGGGCACACCCGCGGCGGTTGCTCGCCGATTCACGAGCGCCGCGGCAATCGCGCCCAGCGTAGCGGCAACCGCCGCGCGACGGCCGATCCGGGGATGGCAATGGTCAAGGCACATGGGGCAACGCGTCCTTAGTCACCAGCCAGAATCATGCGACAAAGCAGCCATCCCACCGAGGACTCTCCCCACGCCGCGCCGGCGCCGCCGGCCACAACATGTTGTGGCGCACGTCCCGCAAAGTACGGTATCTTGTGGCATTCAGTCGCCGGTGCGCAGGCCGAGACGGGGAACAAAGCTGGTTTGATCGAGAGTCCAATCCTCGAACGGGGCGCTCCAGGGGCGGAGGAGCGCGACGCGCGACGCGTCCGGGTGCTGGCGGCGCGGCCCCGCGTGGAGCAGACCGGTAACTCGGTCCGATCGCTGAAACGAGTCCTCACCAAGTTCTTGCACGCCGGAGCCTCCCACTCCGGTGTGTCGGTGCGACACCGCCGGCTCTACCTCATCGAAACAGCGGCCTCTGATCCTACGATCGGGGCCGCTGATCATTTGTGCGCGGATTTCGGTGCCAGCGAAGTGCTGCCCCAGGACGTGAGTGACCACGCCGCCACCTGGATCATTGACGTGCTGTTCCGTCCCGGGGTCACGGATGCTGAGGGGGAGAGCCTCACCGAAGTGCTTATCCGCGGCGGGCACACGGGCGCGCGGGCCCGCACCGGCCACCGCTACGCGCTTCACGCGAATGTCGACGAGGCGTGGCTACCGGAGTTGGCCCGTGCGGTAGCGAATCCGGTGGTGTCCCTGGTGTGCTGGCGACGCCCGGACCAGCCCGCGCCAACTGGTTTCTGGGAGTCCGCATTCCAGTGCTCCCAGGCCACCGATCCGACCGTGCAATCGGTCACGGTCCGCGAACTGGACGATGAATCCCTCCTGACGCTGAGCCGCGAACGGCTGCTTTCGCTGCCATTGCAGGATCTCCGCGCGGTGGCCGACCACTTCAGTGGCATTGGCCGTGACCCAACTGACGCCGAGCTTGAAACGATCGCCCAGACGTGGTCCGAGCACTGCGCGCACCGCACCTTCCGAGCCACGATCCAGCACCGCGAGCCCGGTTCCCCGCCACGGGTCATCCGAGGTCTGCTGCGGGAGACCATCATGGCGGCGACACGCCGTGTGAATCGCCCGTGGGTGCTCTCCGCGTTCGTGGACAACGCGGGCGTCATCGCGTTTGACCGTCAGTACGCCATTGCCTGCAAGGTGGAGACCCACAACCACCCGTCCGCGATCGAGCCATTTGGCGGCGCGGCGACGGGCGTGGGTGGGGTGGTGCGCGACGTTCTGGGAGTATCTGCCGAGCCAATCGCCAACACGGACGTGCTCTGCTTCGGACCGCTCGATGTCGCTCCAGAGTCGGTGCCGGAGGGGGCGCTCCATCCAGCCACCGTCTATTCCGGGGTTGTCGCGGGCATCGCAGACTACGGCAACAAGATCGGCATCCCCACGGTGAACGGTGCCGTAGTCTTCGACGAAGGCTACGTGGGCAATCCCCTGGTGTTCTGCGGCACCGTGGGCCTGCTTCCTCGAGGTGAGCACCCCACCCAGCCGGCCGTTGGTGACCTCATCGTCGTGGCCGGTGGACGCACAGGGCGCGACGGTGTGCACGGTGCCACCTTCTCTTCCGACGTGATCCAGGCAGAGGCGACCTCCGAGCTCGGCAGCGTGGTCCAGATAGGCGATCCCATCGTGGAGAAGCGACTGGCGGATGCGCTGACGCAGGCCCGCGACCAACGCCTCTACTCCGCCATCACGGATTGTGGCGCCGGCGGCCTCAGCTCCGCCGTGGGAGAGATGGCCCGCGAGCTAGGGGCCAGGGTGAACCTGGCGTTGGTTCCTCTGAAATACCCCGGCCTCAAACCGTGGGAGATCTGGCTCTCCGAGGCCCAGGAGCGGATGGTTCTGGCCGTACCGCCGAGTCACTGGCCCACGCTGAGCGCGCTCTGCCGCGCCGAGCAGGTGGAAGCCACGGTCATCGGCAGCTTCACCGGCACCGGTCGGCTGGAAGCCGTGTACGGGGACCGCTCGGTGGTTGACCTGGCCACCCATTTCTTGTTCGAGGAGATGCCTTCCAGGAACCTGGCCAGTCAGTGGCAGCCGCCGGCGGCAAGGGCCGAGGAGCCGCCGCGCGGTGACCTTGGCTCATTGCTACTGCGCGCGCTGGCCCACCCAAACGTCGCTTCCAAAGAGATCGTTGTCAGGCAGTACGACCACGAGGTCCAGGGTCGCACCGTGGGCAAACCGTTCGTGGGTCCGCTGGACGCGGGCCCGGCTGACGCCGCGGTGCTCCAGCCCATACCCACGTCACGCCAAGGCCTGGCCATCGGCTGCGGGATCAATCCGCGGATCGGCGTCCTCGACCCGCACGCGATGGCGATGCTGGCCGTCGACGAGGCGCTCCGAAACGTGGTGGCGGTTGGCGCGGACCCAGATCGCGTGGCCGTGCTCGATAATTTCTGTTGGGGCAACCCGTCGCTGCCCGATCGCCTCGGCGGCCTGGTGCGCGCGTCCCAGGGCTGCCACGACGCTGCCGTGGGCTTCCGCGTCCCGTTCATCTCCGGAAAGGACTCGCTGAACAACGAGCTGCGCCTGCCTTCCGGCGAAACCCGCGCCATTCCGGGCACGCTCCTGATCACCGCCATCGGCACCGTTCCGGATGTCAATCGAGTTGTCTCGATGCCGCTCAAGAGGGACGGGAATCGCCTCTACGCGGTGGGCACCACGGATGCCGCCCTGGGAGGCTCACTGATCCTGCAGCTCGACGGATCGTTGGGCCGCACCCCTCCCGCCGTAAAGCCGCGTGTCGGTCGCGCGCTCCTGCGCCGCATGCATCGCGCGCTCAAGCAGGGTCTAGCGCGGGCCTGCCACGATCTCAGCGAGGGTGGCCTGGCGGTAGCCGTCGCGGAGATGGCGCTGGCGTCCGACCTGGGTATCGAGATCGATCTGCGGTTGCTACCGAGAGCATCCCACGTCTCATCGGACCACGTCGCGCTGTTCGCCGAGTCGGCGACGCGCTTCCTGGTGGAGGTCGAGCCCGCCGACGCCGGCCTCTTCGAGTCAACGCTCCGGTACTCGGCCCACGCCGCCATCGGCACCGTGCTCCCCACACCCCTTCTGCGGATCACCGGGCTGGACGGATCCCCCGTGCTGGAGATCGAGGTTGACGTCCTCCGCCGCGCCTGGCGTGGGGGTCTGGAGTCGATCGCGCCGTGACCGTCGCGGAGCGGGCACCGCTGGGCGCATCCGTCGGCGTCGCCTCGCTACGATCGAAGCCAAGCGCCCTGGTGGTCCGGGCACCGGGGACCAATTGCGACCGCGAGACTGCGCTGGCGCTCGAGCGCGCGGGCGCCCATGCGGATCGCGTTCACGTGGAGGCGCTACTCGGCGCGCCGAGGCAGATCCAGCGCTACAGCATGCTGATCCTGCCGGGCGGGTTCTCCTATGGCGACCATCTAGGAGCGGGCAGTCTTTTTGCCCACAGGCTGGCGGAGCTGCGCAGCGAGCTGGTGACGTTCGCAGACAGTGGCCGGCCCATCCTGGGTATCTGCAACGGCTTCCAGGCCCTGCTCAAGCTGGGGCTGCTGAGCGGCGGCGCCCTGGTCCAGAACGCGAGTGGTCGCTTTGAGTGTCGCTGGGTCTGGGTCCGCAACAGTACCAGCGTGGACCACCCGTTCCTGGGCGGCAGCGACCTGCTGGCGATGCCGGTGGCCCACGGCGAAGGCCGCTTCGTGGCCGACCCGGATCTGGATACCACGGCGGACCGACGAGTGGCACTGGTGTACTGCAACGCGGACGGCAGACCGACCGAGTACCCCGGCAATCCCAACGGCTCGGATGGTGGCGTGGCCGGGCTGACCAGCCCATCTGGCCACATCTTCGGCCTGATGCCGCACCCGGAGCGGGCTCATCAAGCAGCCCAGATCCCCCAGGGCAGACCTCTCTCCGGCCTGGCCATCTTCCAGAGCATGGTGGCGTATGCCCGGCGCTGAGGCGGCCACCACCTACGCCGGGGCGGGCGTGAACGTGGCCGCCGCCCACCTGGCCACGGAGCGGCTGAAGACCATCGTGGGCCAGACCCGGTCTGAAGGCGTGATCGCGGACGTGGGCCCCTTTGCCGGCCTCTTCTCGCTGGGAATCCTGAGCGGCTATCGCGAGCCCGTGCTGGTCTCCTCCACGGATGGCGTGGGCACCAAGATCAAAGTGGCCGGCGCGCTTGGACGCTACGACACCATTGGCCACGACCTGGTCAACCACTGCATCAATGACATCGCCGTCCACGGCGCGCGGCCGCTCTTCTTTCTGGACTACCTGGCACTCAACAGGGTGGACCCGGATCTAGTGGCGACCGTCGTTGGTGGCGTGGCCGCGGCCTGCCGAACCCACGGCGTGGCGCTGCTCGGTGGCGAGACGGCCGAGATGCCAGACGTGTATCCCGCCGGCGAGATCGATCTGGCCGGCTTCATCGTGGGCATCGTGGATCGTGAGCGGGCTGTGCTCGGCCACTCCGTCGCCTTGGGAGATGTGCTCGTTGGTCTACCGTCCAGCGGCCTGCACACCAATGGCTACACGCTGGCTCGGCGGGCGCTGCCGACCGAATCGTGGGATCAGGTCCACCCTGAGCTGGGCCGGACCATTGGCGATGCCCTGCTGGAGCCGCACCGCTGCTACCTGGACGAGATCCAGTGCCTGATCGGTGTCGGCGCCAGGGCGTTCGCCCACATCACGGGCGGCGGCTTCCCGGAAAACGTCGCGCGCGTGCTGCCCCCGGATCTGGCAGCCTCGATCGATGTCTCCAGTTGGGCGCCCACGCCGATCTTCCAGCTCATCGCAGCCACGGGTGTAACCGCCCGTGAGATGTACAGCGTGTTCAACATGGGCATCGGACTGGTGGCAGTGCTGCCGCCGGACAGCGTGCGGGAGGCCCAGCGGCTCGTCACAGACCTGGTTGTCATCGGCAACGTCACCACACGGCAGCGGGACGAGGGGGTCCGGCTGCTCAATCTTGATCGGGCGCTCGGCGCCTGATCTGCGCACGTCAAGGGAGGCAACGGCGTGAGCGTTTCCCACGGCCAGATGCTGGCGGAGGGCAAGACCAAGATCATCTACGCCCATGCCAGCGACCCATCGCTGGCGACCATGGTGCACAAGGACGCGATCACCGCGGGCGACGGCGCGCGGCGCAACGAGCTGCCGGCCAAAGGCAGCCTGGCTGGGCGCACCACGGCGAACGTATTTCGTCTGCTCGAGGGAGCTGGCATACCCACTCACTTCGTGGACGCCCCGTCCGACGACTCGAGCCTGGTGCGACGCTGCGAGATGATCCCCATTGAGGTCGTGGCGCGGCGCATCGCGACTGGCTCGTACCTCAAGCGCCACCCGGTGAAGGAAGGCACCCGCTTCGAGCCGCCAGTCGTGGAGCTGTTCTTCAAGGACGATGCCAACCACGACCCACTGGTGGACGAGGCCTGGATCCAGGGCCACGGCGTGGCCAGCGCTGCCGAATGCGACCACATGAAGGCGAACGTGGTCCGCGTGTTCGAGACGCTGGAGCGGGCCTGGGCCGAGCAGGACGTGCAGCTCGTGGACCTGAAGATCGAGTTTGGGCGCGACACCAACGGTCGACTGCTGGTGGCAGACGTGATCGACAACGACTCCTGGCGGCTCTGGCCGGGTGGCCGCAAGGAAGAGATGCTGGACAAGCAGATCTATCGGGACGTGGTGGAGGTGGACGACGAGGCGCTCCGCAAGGTGCTGGCCAAGTATCGCCAGGTGGCCGCGATGACGGATCGATTCCGGCCGCTCGCCACGGCCAGCGAGCGGCCGCGCGAAGCCTGCGGGGTGTTTGGCCTGTGGGCCCCGGAGACGGACGTGGCCCGCAGCACGCTCTTTGGCCTGATGGCGCTGCAGCATCGGGGCCAGGAGAGTGCCGGCCTGGCGGTGTTGGGTCACCAGGGCCTCAGCGTGATCAAGGGCATGGGTCGGGTGGACCAGGCGTTCCACCCGGAGCACGTGGAGCAGCTCACCGGCCACGCCGCCCTGGGCCACACCCGCTACTCCACGATGGGCAGCCCACGGCTGGAGAACGCCCAGCCGGTGGTCGTCACGGTGAACGGCCAGAAGATCGCGCTGGCCCACAACGGCAACCTGGTGAACGTGCTCGCGCTCAGACGGATCGTTGAGGAGCACGGCGGCTCGCCCACCACCACCTCCGATTCCGAGCTGCTGGCCTGGCTGATCGGCCTGGGCAAGGGCTCCTGGGAGGACCGCATCCGCTGGATGATGGGCCTGGCCCAGGGCGCTTACTCGCTGGGCGTGCTCACGCCGGACGGACTGTTCGCCGTACGCGATCCGCGCGGGCTCCGACCGCTCTGCCTGGGCTGGCGCGACAACCACTGGCTCATCGCCTCCGAGAGCTGCGCGCTGGACACGGTGGGCGCCGAGCTGGTGCGAGATATCCAGCCGGGTGAGATCCTGCGGATCGATGGGCAGGGCCTCCAGAGCACGCTCCTGGAAAGCCCACCGCCGCCGACCCTGTGCGTGTTTGAGCTGATCTACTTCTCGCGGCCGGACTCCGTGAACGACGGACGCACCGCCTTCGATGCGCGCGTGGCCATGGGTCGCGAGCTGGCGCGGGAGCACCCGGTGGCTGCGGACATGGTCATCGGTGTCCCGGATTCTGGTGTGCCGGCGGCCATCGGCTACGCGCAGGAGCTGGGGATCCCGCTGAGCGAGGGCCTGATCAAGAACCGCTACATCGGGCGGACATTCATCCAGCCGGATCAGCACTCACGCCAGGCCGGCATCCGCCTCAAGTTCAACCCGTTGCGTGGCGCTGTGAAGGACCGTCGGGTGGTCGTCGTGGACGACAGCATCGTGCGGGGCAACACCATGCCCAAGATCGTGGAACTGCTGCGGCGCGGCGGCGCCACGGCGGTGCACCTGCGGATCTCCTCGCCGCCGATCGCGCATCCCTGCCACTTTGGCGTGGACATGGGGAAGCAATCAGAGCTGATCGCCCACGGGCACAACGTGGACGAGATCCGCCGCCACGTGGGCGCTGATACGCTGGGGTACCTCAGCCTGGATGGCCTTCAGCGAGCGGTCAAGGGCGGCGGTCGCCACTGCCTGGGCTGCCTGACAGGTAACTATCCCGTGCCGATCGAGCACTCCGCTCGCAAAGACTCCCTGGAGACCGGCACGCGCCGCGCGCCACTCGCTGAGGTCGCGCGCGACCCCAGAGCGTTGGTGGAGGGATAGCCCATGCCAAAGCGAGGTCTACGGGTACTGGTGGTGGGCGCCGGCGGCCGCGAGCACGCCCTAGCCTGGAAGCTGCGTGGCGCCTGCTCCGTGGAGCGGGTGTGGTGCGCGCCCGGCAACTCCGGCACGGCAGAGCTGGGATGCAACCTGCCCATCGGCGAAGGTGATCTCGAGGGGATTGCCAACGCCGCCGTTGAGCTCAAAACAGACCTGGTGGTCATTGGACCCGAAGCGCCCCTGGCGGCGGGGCTGGCCGACCAACTGCACGCCGAGGGTGTCGCGGTGTTTGGGCCAACCCGCCGCGCGGCGGAGCTCGAGTGGTCCAAGGCATTTGCCAAGCGGTTCATGCACGAGCACCGGTTGCCCACGGCCGACTTCCAGGTCTTCGACGATCGCGCCAAGGCCCACGACTACCTGGCAAGCGCGCGCTTCCCTCTGGTGGTCAAGGCAGACGGCCTGGCGGCTGGCAAGGGCGTCACCATCTGTCACGCCGTCCGCGAGGCGGAGCGCGCCGTGAACGAGGCCATGCTGGGTGGGCGGTTCGGGCAGGCCGGGCGCCGGATCGTCATCGAGGAGTTTCTCGAAGGCGAGGAGATCAGCCTGATCGCCCTGACGGATGGAGAGCGCGTGTCGGTGCTACCGCCGGCCCGTGACTACAAGCGGCTGCTGGACGGCGACGTGGGTCCCAATACGGGCGGGATGGGCTGCTACGCGCCGGTCGAGAGCGTCTCGCCCTCCCTGATCGCGGAGATCACCAGGACGATCCTGGAGCCCACGGTGGCCGCGCTGGCCAACATGGGTCGGCCGTACCGCGGCGCGCTCTACGCCGGTCTTATGCTGGCGGAAGACGGTCCCAAGCTACTGGAGTTCAATTGCCGCTTCGGCGATCCGGAGACCCAGGTGCTGATGCCGTTGCTGGACGAGGACCTGGCGGAGCTCCTGCTGGCCTGCGCCACTGGCACGCTTCCGGATCGCCCGATTCGCACGGTTGGCGGCGCCGCCGTCTGCCTCTCGCTGGCGTCGGGAAGCTACCCTGAGCCCAGCACCAGCCGCCCGCCCATCTCTGGGATCGACCGCGCGCGCGAAGCGGGCGCGACGGTGTTTCACGCCGGGACGGCGCTGGATGACGGGCAACTGGTGGCCGCCGGTGGCCGCGTGCTGTCCGTGGTCAGCGCGGATGCCGATCTGGAACGAGCCACGGAACACGCGTATGAGGCCGCGGGCGTCATCCAGTTCGACGGTAGACAGCTCCGCCGTGACCTAGCCGCTCGCCATCTCGCCAGCCGCGTTAGCCGGCAGGTGGCGCTGCGATGAAAAGGCTGGCGGTCCTGCTCGCCGGCTCGGGGACGAACCTCCAGGCGCTGCTGGACAGCGAGGCAGCCGGCCTGGATGCGCGCGTTGAGGTGGTGGTGAGCCATCGAGCCGATGCCTACGGGCTGGAGCGCGCGAAGAACGCCGGCCGCACTGCCGTCTACGTGCCGTTTGCCGGGCGAGCGGACCCAGCCCGCCGGATGGGCGATGAGCGGCGGCTCGCCCGATTGCTGGACGCGTTTGAGCCAGATCTGATCGTCCTGGCGGGCTGGATGCGGGTGCTCTCGGGCGAGTGGCTGGAGCACTTTCCCAACCGGGTCATCAACGTCCATCCGGCGCTCCTGCCTGGCGATGGGTCCGACGTGGTGTCAACTTCGTTCGGGCCGCGGCCAGTCTTCCGCGGTGCACATGCTGTGCGGGACGCGCTGAAGGCCAACGCACCAGTGACCGGCGCCTCGGTGCACTACGCCACCGCTCGGCCAGATGCTGGACCGGTGATCCTCAGCGAGGAAGTCGTGATCCGGCCGGATGACACCGAGCACAGCCTATACGAGCGTATCAAGCGCGTGGAGCATCGGCTGCTCCCGCGAGCTACGCGCATGGCATTGGTTCAGCCAGGCCAGGTCACCACGACACCCCTGAATGAACGGACCGGTGCGCTGGCACTGGCGGGAGGACGCTGATGGAGCAGGCATCGCTGGCCATCGTGCTGCTGGGCTCGCGCTCTGACATTGACTACGGCAAGACCATCGCCGCCGCCATCCAGGACCTGGGCATCGAGGCGGTGATCCGGATCGCCTCGGCCCACCGCGTGGTGCGCCACCTGCTGGACATGCTCGAGGAGTACGAGCGGGCGAACCGCCCACGGGTCTACATCACCGTGGCCGGCCGGTCCAACGCGCTCTCCGGCGTGGTGGACGCCAACACGGTGGCACCGGTGATCGCCTGTCCGCCGCCGTCTGACAAGTTTGGCGGTATGGACATCCTGTCCACCCTGCGGATGCCCACGGGCGTGGCGCCCATGATGGTGCTGGAGCCGGGCGCGGCCGCGCTGGCCGCCGGACGGATCCTGGGGCTGGTGGATCCAGAGATCCACCGCCGGATCGCGAGCTACCAGGCCAAGCAGCGCGCAAGCGCCATCGAGGATGACCGCGCCATCGCGGCGCAAAGCTGAACCAGGCACAAACCCTGGCCCGGAGGTGAGCCACCGAATCCGCATACCCAGAACAACCGCACGCAGAGAACACACAAGCTAGAGGTCTTGCGCAGCGCGGCGCGTTCAATCGGGAGGACAGCATCTTGACGACAGCGTTGAGGGAGTCGCACACCGGCGTCATCGAGGAGACGGTGCGGGCCAGCGCACGACTCCGTCCGGCGTACGGGTTTGACGACGTTGCCATCGTGCCCGGCGAGATCACGGTTGACCCCGCGGACGTTGACTGCTCGTGGCAGATCGGCCCGCACCGGCTGCAGCTACCCATCCTCGCCTCCGCCATGGACGGGGTGGTGGATCCGGCTTTCGCGAACTCAATCGGTCGAGCCGGCGGCATGGCTGTGCTCAACCTGGAGGGACTGCAGACCCGCTACGAGCGGCCCGCGGAGGTCCTCCAGGAGATCGCCACGGCGCCGCGCGAAGCGGTGACCGCCCTGCTCCAGCAGCGGTACGCCGCGCCTATCCAGGAGCGCCTGATTGGCGAGCGCATCGCCGAGATCAAGCGTGCGGGCGTTCTGGCGGCCGTCTCCTCCACGCCGGCGAACGCAGATCGCTTCAGCCGCCTGGCCGTGGAGGCCGGGGTAGACGTGGTGGTGATCCAATCCACCGTCAGCACGGCCCGTTTTTCCTCCAGCTCGGGACCCGTCCTCTCCTTCGAGCGTCTCTGCGCTGAGCTTCCTGTCCCCGTGGTTGTGGGGAACTGCGTGTCGTTCCCGGCGGCCTACGAGCTGATGGAGACGGGCATCGCTGGCCTGCTGGTGGGCGTAGGCCCGGGCTCGGCCTGCACCAGCCGCGAGGTGCTGGGCATTGGCGTGCCGCAGATCACGGCCACGCTGGACTGCGCCGCCGCGCGCGACACCTACTTCCGTCGCACCGCCCGCTACGTCCCCGTCATCACAGACGGCGGTATGCGGACCGGCGGCGACATCTGCAAAGCGTTCGCCGCGGGCGCGGATGCCGTGATGCTCGGCTCCCCCTTCGCCCAGTGCGCCGAGGCGCCAGGACGCGGCAACCACTGGGGTATGGCCACGCCTCACGCCTCGCTGCCCCGCGGTACTCGCATCTCCGTGGGCGTCAGGAGCAGCCTGGAGCGGACCCTCTTTGGCCCCACGGACCGGGTTGACGGCACGGAGAACTTCGTGGGCACACTCAAGAGCTGCATGGGCGTGGTGGGCGCGCTCCAGATCCGCGATCTGCACCGCGCGGAGATGGTCATAGCCTCCGCCATCAAGACCGAGGGCAAGAGCTGGCAGCTAGCAGCGCGCGGCTAGCGTTCGCCCGGAGACCCGCTCGCAGCGTACCCTGGTACCGGTAGGAGCCAGGGATGCCAGCAGCCGCTCAGATCATGACCGTCACCGGGCCGATCGTCCCAGATCGGCTCGGTGTCACCTCCATCCACGAACATCTGCTGTTTGACCTCTCGGCCTACTGGGTGGCGCCGCCTCGAGCGGAAGATCTGGCCGTGGCTGAGGCGCCGCTGGCCATGGACAACCTCTGGTGGGCCAGGCTCCACCCCATGTGGAGCCGAGCCAACCTGGCGCAGCGGGATCCCGTGCTGGCGGCGCACGAGGCGGCGCGCTTCAAGGCTGCGGGCGGCGGCACCATCGTGGAGGTCTCCAGCCACGGGTTGGCCCGAGACGTCCTGGGGCTTCGCCAGGTGGCGGAGCGGACCGGGCTTAACATCATCGCCGGCTGCGGCTACTACATCGGCGCCTCGCACCCTCCATCGCTCAGTGAGCGGAGCGTGGAGCAGGTGACGGAAGAGCTGATCCGCGAGGCCACGGAGGGCATCGACGGCACGGGCATCAGGGCGGGGGTGATTGGGGAGATCGGCACGTCCGAGCCGATCGCTCCGAACGAGGTCAAGGTGCTCCGCGCGGCTGCCCGCGCCCAGCGAGCCACCGGCCTGGGCATCGTGGCCCACCCCGCGCCCCAGCACCGCTCCGCGGCCGACATTGGCCGCTGGCTGGATGTGCTGGAGGCCGAGGGCGCCGATCCCGGACGAGTGGTCATCAGCCACCTGGACGAGCGCCTGCGCGAGGCGCCCGGTGACTACGCGGTGCTGGCCCGGCGCGGCTACCTGCTGGACTTCGACACCTGGGGCAACGAGCTGTACTACGAGACGCGCGGCTTCCAGATGCCCAGCGACGGCGAGCGGGTGAAGACCTTGTTGCCCCTGCTGGAGGCCGGCCTGGCCGACCACCTGCTGCTGGCCCAGGACGTGTGCTTCCGGGTCCAGCTCACGTCCTTCGGCGGCGCCGGCTACGATCACGTGCTGGATCGGGTCTGCCCCCGCCTGCGGGTTCTGGGGGTGGCCGAATCCGAGCTGCGGCAGATGCTGGTGGACAACCCGCGGCGCGCGCTGGCTGGCGCGTAGCCGGCGACGTTCTGCGAGGAGTGATGTAGTGGCAGGTGGAGGAACGGCGCTGGATCTGGTGGTCGTGGGCGGCGGCGTGTTCGGACTGGGCACGGCCTGGGAGGCCGCCGAGCGCGGCTGGCGGGTGGTGGTGCTGGAGCAGGGGCCCATCCCCAACCGAGTGGCGGCCTCCTTTGGCCCCTCGCGGAAGATCCGCTCCACCTACACGGACGTGCACTACGCCGCGCTGGCACGCGAGGCCATGGCGGCCTGGCGCGAGCTGATGGACCGGACCGGCCAGGACCTGATGGTGCCGGCCGGCAATCTGGTCTACACCACGCTGGCGGAGCAGCCCAGGATCGACGAGCTGGAGGAGGTCTCCCGGGAGATCGGGGCCTCCATCGAGATGCTGGACGCCTCCCAGCTCGCCAGCCGCTATCCACAGTTCCTCCGTGCGCGGCGCGCGCTGCTGGAGACGGATGCCGGCTTCTTGCGAGCAAGCGCATGCGTGGAGACGCTGCGCGACCTGGCGGAGTCCGCCGGCGCCACCGTTCGGACTGAGCAGCCGGTGGCCGCCATCGAGCCTAACGGTGGGTCCGTGACCGTGATGCTGGACGGTGGCGAGCGCGTGACCGCGGCGCGCGCGGTGATCGCGGCGGGCGGCTGGACCCAGCGACTGGTGCCCACGCTGGGCTCGACGTTGACCCAGTCCCAGCAGGGCATCATGTACGTGGCGAACACGCCGGCCGCCTTTGACTATCCCGCCTTCCCGGCCTTCTCCAGCCCAGACGCCGGCTTCTACGGCTTCCCAGCGTACCGCGGCGACGCGTTCAAGGTGGCCCAGCACGTGCTGGGCGTCCCCATCGCCTCGCCAGACTTCGACCGCTCCACGGCCCCCGAGGGCTTCGACGCGGCCGCCCGCGAGTTCCTGGCCGACTACCTGGGCCTGGATCCGGCCACCACGCCGGTCCGCGCCGAGAGCTGCATGTACAATCTCACCCCGAGCAGCGACTTCCTGATCGACTTCCTGCCGGGCCACCCCAACGTCCTGGTGGCCACCGGCGGGTCAGGGCACGGGTTCAAGTTCGGCTCGATCATCGGCAAGGTGGCCATCGATCGGCTGGCCGGCGTCTCCAGCGCCCGCTGGAGCGAGCAGTTCGGCTGGACCAGCGTCACCACGGCGGCGCAGATTGACCGTCCGCGCTGATCTCGCCGCTCAGACAGACCACAGGCACACGGAGCGATCCCCATGGCGGATTCCAGTTTTGACGTTGTCTCGCAGTACGACCGGCAGGAGCTGGTCAACGCGATCGATCAGTCGCTGCGCGAGGTCCGGACACGATTTGACCTGAAGGACACGGGCAGCGAGATAAGCCTGGAGAAGGACTCGATCGCCATGGCCAGCGCCAGCGAGTTCACCCTCCAGCAGATGAAGGACCTGTTCCTCACGAAGGTCGTGCGCCGCGAGCTATCGCCCAAGATCTTCGACTGGGGCAAGGTTGAGGAGGCCAGCCGGGGGACCGTGCGTCAGCAGGTGAAGCTGCGCGCGGGGATCGACCAGGACCTGGCCCGCAAGATCGTGAAACTAATCCGAGACAACCAACCCAAGCTCAAGGCCACCATCCAGGGCGACGCCGTGCGTGTGTCCGGCGCCTCCAAGGACGCCCTCCAGGCGGCCATCAAGCTGCTGCGCGAGCAGGACTACCCGGTGCCGTTGCAGTTTGTGAATTACCGGTAGGACGGGGCGAGCGCAGCCGGCAGAGAGCCACCGGCCTGGCAGCCTTCCCCACGAAAATTGTAGCCTCGTCACGCCATGCGGGATCCAAGCACGCTGCAGGACTCGCAATCAGAGACTGGGCGTGCGTCGACCACTTATCCGGACGCCGCCGCGCCCAGACGATCTGAGAACCTCAGAACGAAGCAGCACCGCCACCGACGAACTTCTGTGTATCTCGGCAGTCGTCGCGAATCAGGAATGGTAGGGTGGTAGCCCCGCCAACTTGATGGTGAAGGTCGAACGAGAAGCTGTAGAGACGTGAGTCCGGACTGAAGCGCGCGGGAGGCATTTGCGTTGGTGGCCGCCCCGGTAGCGAGACCAGCGCATTTGGATTCGGAACGTGCAATGGATCCGGTGTGAAGACGAGCTGACCGATTGAACCGGAGCCAGCGGTCACGATAACCCTAAGCTCATTCGTGCCCACCACCTGCGCGATGACAGACGCGGCAGGCGAGGCCGGACCGCATCCGCTCGGCGGGGTTACCGCGAGCAAACCTGAGGCCGCATTGTTCGCTCCGACGGGATCGGTCTGATCCGGCCCGGCCCTCAACGCCACGGAATGTACAAAGCCACCGCGGCTAAGCGTCTGAATCGGGATGGAGATACTCACAGGCGCGTTGGCGTGCATCAAGCCAAGGTTACACGTCAGCCGGCGTACCCCGCTGGTCAACGCGCACCCATTCGGCAGGTTCGCAGCCTGGAAGACAAGCCCGGCCCCGTCCGCGGCCGAATCGTCCGGTAACGTGTAGTTGAAAATAACGTTGGTCGCCGTTCCGGGACCGAGGTTCGTGACGGTCACACCCGCCCATCCGACACTCCCGACCGCCAGCGGACTGGCTGGGCCCGTCAACGAGATGGAGAGATCCGCCGGCGGTACGTAACTACTCAGCTGGCGTATGCAGCGGCCAGTGGCGAGGGACCGGAGAGCATGCGGATCGCGGCGTAGAGATTGTGGCCCTGTTTGCGCGCGGTCTGCAGGACGCTGGTGAGAATCGCGGAGGTCTGGCTGCCCCACTCCGACCGATACCCTCCGGTCACTTTGCGGTGGATCACGCTGTTGCGCAAGTCACGCTCGGAGGCATTGTTGGTCGGCTCTACCCCGTCACGCTCCAAGAACACAAAGAGCTCGGACCACAACCGCTGGTAGCGTTGCTGCAGTCGCCGGGCCATGCCCTTGCCCAGCGGTGGCCCTTTGATCAACCGCTCCGCGGCGTTGACAATCCGGACCCTCCGTCGTTGGAAGCTCTCCGCACTGATCTCGCCACGCTCAGCGTGCAGCCGCATCCCGCGCCCGAACACGTGCCGCAACTCCTGCGCCCACCACGCCGCGTCCGGCTCAAGCTCCGCGGCTCGCGTCAGTTCCCGCAACTGATGTGCCAGGCACAACTGCCCGGCCTTGGCCGGTGCTCGCAGCTGCGGCGCGTAGGCATCCGATTGCCATACGTCTGGTACCGCACCGTCCAGGAAATCATTAATGACCGATCCACTCCGCGTCCGCGCGATGACGTGGTAGCTGGCGGTTGGAGTTTGGAAGTTCCAGTGCCACCAGGTGCGGCCAGCCACCCGGGCACCCGTCTCATCCGAGCCGATCACCGGACTCGCCCGCACTGCCTCTCTGATCTCCTGGTAGCGGGTCTCACCTCGCTCGCCGAGCCGCTGCAGCACGTTGGCCACCGCCCCCTCGCTGAGCTGGATCCCGAACAGATCCCGGCATAGCTCCACCAGGCGCTCGAACGAGACGTGGTGGCGCTCGTGCAGATAGGCAATCGCGGTTTCGAGCTCCGGACCGAACGTCCGCGTCGACTCCAGACCCGCGGGATGCTCCGCCACCGTGACCAGGCCGCACTCAGTGCAGCATGCCTGGTAGACCCAGGACTCCACGACCACCGCGCGGGCCGGAATCACGTCGATCACCTGGCTGCGACGCACCCGCCGCTGGCCCGTGGCATCGAGCGCGTGACCACAGCCACGGCACGTGGTAGCGTGGCAGCGGACCACAACGTCTGGCGGTTGGCGCAGGCGCGAGTGGCCCTGGTGACCGCGCTTGGGTCCGTGCTTGCGGGCTCGGCGCTCCGCGCGGTTGGGCTTGAAAGCAGCCGATGGTGGGAGGCTAGAGTTGTCGGGAGTGGTGGGCGGACGGGTGAGCTCGTCGATCCTGGCCTCGAGCTCAGCGACGCGAGCGGAGAGCTGGACGACGAGTGCCTCGAGCCTGGCGATGGTCTCGCGCTGGACGAGGATGATATCGACGAGCTGTTCTTTGGGGAGCGCGAGCAGTGCGGCCCGATCATCCATGCCGCCAGGGTAGCGAATCAGGTCGTCGAGCGGTGCACTTCCGTCAAGTTCGTGTCATGTCTGTGACGCCGCCCGGATGTGGGTAGGTGAGTAATTACGGCGGTACTGGGGTAGGCGTCGGGGTGCTCGTCCGCGTGGGAGTAGGGGTCACGGTCGGCGTTGATGTGGGCGGAGACGCTGGTGTCGGCGTCGCCGTGGACCCGGGTGGCGGCGTCGGGGTCGGAGCCGTCGAAACCGTTGTTGACTCGGTGATTGTCATCCTCACATCAGGATCGCCGGCACTACGCGTGTAGCTAATGCGATACGTACTCTGTTGAGCGCCCGCGGCCGGGCCGATCGCCTTCATCCGCACAACAATGACGGTGCTGCTGCCGTCGGGAATCTGATTTATCGAACAGGCCACCTCTCGACCCGTTACTCCAATGTGGCTACAGGTGGTGCCTGAGGGGCTGGTCACGGATGTGTATTCGAATACCGGTGGCCAAGCCATCTCCACTTGCACATTTGTCGCAGGGACATTGTCCGGATCATCCGGATTATTCACCGTTAGCGTAAAGTCGACGAAGCTACCGACTGGCGCCGGATCAATCGAGTCCGACGCAACCGCCGTGAGATTCACTGGTGACCCTATCAGGTAATCGAATGCAACTGGTATCCTCATCCATACCATGTCTCCATCTTGACTTCTCCTCGTGAACATTCCTCCGCATTGAGGTACTGGAGCCGTATTATTATTTGGAATTTAGAATGGCGCGTAGAAGTTGGGGTGGTTCGCGCTCAAAGTGTCTCTCACTTCATTTCTAGATGCATCATACTGCGTACCGATATGTCCTGCGCATGCTTCAAATTCACCGGGGGCAACTTCCTCAATGAGCATGTCACGGTGGGTAGCGGCGGCTGTGTATGTACCGGAGCTAGGGTCAATATCTACGCCTTCTTTGAAGCGAATATGAAGCTTGTTACCAGAGATCACAGGTCCATTCGACTGCTGGAAATCCATAGGATGATAGATATCATGATCGTAGAATTGCATGGTGTCCCCCCCACGCCATCCGAATCCCGGGAAGTCGAAGAGGATCCGATTGTAAGCAGACCAGGCAGGGGCCTTGTCCCAGAAGATTATGTTCACTGGGTCGGCCTGTGCCAAGTCAGTTCGGAAGATGTATTGACCAGTCCTAAAGTGGGCCAGCCCAGGTGTCGTCGATGTGAGCAGGTGCAGTGCACATATGGTCGCTATTACGCCCACGCGCCGCCGAAAGTTCATGCTCAGTTGATACGGCGTAAGTCGCCGACAATCCGTGGCCAATCGGCGCTGGCGGGCCCGTGCACGCTGACCAAGGTACCATCGAGGTATGCGGACCAGGTGGCCCTGCCTCCGCCCGTCTGCTCGAGACTTCCGGCCAGACCTCCGGCCACTAGAGCCTTCTCAGTTCGCGGAATCCGGACTGTCGGTGCTAGCGCGGCCGGAAAATCTGATCTCACCAGCGAGACGACACTCAACTCCGGTGTCTGTCCGGACGGGGTGTCGCTCGGTGTTGCATACATGACGGCGACATTTGTGAGCGAGTCGTAGTCCGGCTGGCCCTTGGCCTTGCCCACACCACGGCGGCGCGTGGTACGCACCGCGGGTAAGGTCGAAACGTTGTTGTAAGTGGGTCCTACCCAGTACACCGCGATGTCCTTGTACCGCGCCAGTGACGCGGCCGTGGAGTATGTTTCCGTTTCGCGCGTCCAGGAGGGAGGGGCATCAACGCGAAACACATCGGCACGTTCCAGATACTCGACCATCGGATACTGGTAAGTGCGGGTATTGGGCAGCATCACACCCTGCTTTAGTCCCACCGAATCCACTCTCAGTGGCAACTGATGCTGCGAGTCCAGCCAGACCGTGGCCGACGACCCATCCAATCGTGCCGCCTCAGCCTGGACGCGCACTGCAATCCTGCCGTCGATCTGCGTCGTCGCGCCGCTTACGCGTCTCTCACCACTGGCAATACCCACGCGGTAGTTGACCAACGGGAAGTTGCTCATCCCCAGCGGCGAGCGCACGCCCTCCTCGTATTCGACGCGGAAGAGATGCTCACTCTCCGGATCCGCAGTCGTGATAACGCGCTCCTCACGCAATACCACCCTCTTCAGACCGACCCGCTGGGAGATTGTCTCGTAGAGCGCCCGTCTATTCAGTTCGTCGAACCACACTTCGATAGTGGACCGGTCCCGAGCAATCCCCAGTGGATCCGAGTCGGTAACCTCGGCACGCGCGTGCAGTATGCCGGTGGCAGGACGCGGCCCATCCAGTCCTGACAGGCGTCCCGGCGTGAGGCGTGACGCGGGTGCCGGGGCTCGGCCGGGGGGCAGCGGACTCGTCTCGCCGGCGGGCCCGGCCGGCGGTGCTGTGGGGCGTCCCGGGGGGATGGTCTGCGACTCCGTCGTGGACGGCACGACCGCGAGTGTGAGAAACGCCAGCGCGATCAGGAGCCCAAAACGGCGGATCAGCACGGCGACGCTTCCCGATGACTTGCCAACACCAGATGAACGGCGCTGTAAAGACAGCCGACACTTGATCCAGCCGAGAGCCTGAGCACAGGCTATCTCGGCGTGGCGCCCGACGCGGGCACGATTGGTGGCGGCGGCTCCAGCTTGGGCAGTGGCGCCAGCGTCGGAGGCACCGGTATCGGCGGCGCGGCGGGCGGGGCCTGCCTGGTCACCGCGTCCACGGAGAGCCCTTCAAACACTCGCGGCATGCGGTTCCCCGCAAGCTCCTTGCGCCTCGCCACGACGCGGTAGCTGAACGCCACGCTACTCTTACCGCCCTGCTGCTCGCGCACCGTGAACCCGGCGGCGCCAAGGCCGGTCGCGTAGAGCCCGTTGCTCTCTCCCTGCGGCGTCAGGAACACGTGGTAGCCCTCGGTCACCACGGTGGCCGCGTACTCTGGATCCAGCGCTACCGTGGCGACGCCTCCCACCAGATCACCCCGCCCGAAGTCTTCCACCCGGCCCTCCGGACTGGCAACACCGTAGAGCTGGCGCGGCGCGCCGTCGCGGCCGATGATCACCTGCCTGGCGTCGAGCAGCCCACTGCCGGTTCCGACTGGACCAGCCCACGACGAGGCCGCCCCGACCATCAGCGCGCCGCCGAAGGCGACCAGTACGCCGATCCCGCGCAGCGCCTTGGATCCCCGCGAACTCCATCGATCCATCGTCACACCCCCACTCGGCCCGCTCTCGCCGCCCCATCAGGAGACGTCCCACCAGCCGGCCGCGGTGAGGCGGGAGGCACCATCGGCACCACCGGCAGCGCGGAGAGGTCCAGTGGCTCGAGCGCGACCGGGGGCAGGGGCTCCGGAAGCTCTACCGCCTCTAACCGCCGCGTGCTGACGTCGCCGCGCTCGGCGACCACGCGGTAGCTCACGTCCAGCGTGGACGTGCCGCCCTGGAGCTCGCGCACCGTGAACCCATCGGCGTCCTTCTCCGCCACGTACAGGCCACGGCAGTCGCCGTTTGGCGTCAGAAACACCTCGTACCGCTCGGCCCGCACCAGCGCCGCGAAGTCCGCATCGATCCGGATCCGCGCCGCGCCGTCCACGAGCGTGGCGTGGCCAAAGTCCTCGAAGTAGCTGAGCGGGCTCTCCAGGCAGAACACCTTCCGGTGGCTGCCGTCCGGGTGCGGGACCACCGCGGACTTCGTGCCCGACACACTGAAGTTCCCGATCACGGACACTGTACCGATAAAATGGCCGGCGATTCCGTAGGCGGATGTCGCGTACAGGCCGTGGCCGTACTGCGAATCCGTTCGGACACCAACACCACCGTCGGAAGCGGAGGCATAGACACCATTTCCCTGGGTGGCCAGGCCAGTCACACCATTACCATAGGTACCATTGTTGCCAGAGGCTTGCCCGTACACGCCGTTCCCGGCGGTAGCCGCGCCGATGACGCCGAACCCAGCGTTACTCAGCACCGATGAGACGCCGTACACGCCATATAACCCGTTGCCGAACACGCCGGCGGTGCTGCCCTGCGTCCCCCCAACGACTCCGTACGAGCTGGTCGAGTTGCCGTGCACGCCCCAGCCGCTCGACGCGAGGCCCTGGACGCCGGGTCCCGTGTTTGACCCCACCGATTCACCCACGACCGCGGCGGAGCTGCTGTTGTGATTCTGGACGTACAGCCCAACGATCCCCTGGTTGGGCGTGTTGTTCCATCGCACCAGCGTGGTGGTTGTCCCAACGGCGTCGTTGTACCCGCCGGCGATCATGTTCCCACCGGTCGCCTCGGCAGCCTCGGGCCGTACCGCGCCGGCCGCCAGGCCGGCCACCGCCGCGCCGAGGACGCCCAGCACCCCACGCCGGCGCACTGCCCTTGCCAGCACGCCCTGGTTACGCAACCGGTTGCTCAAGCCAGCACCCCCCACTTGACAGGAGAGTCTTACGTCACGGCGCCACGATATCCCCCCCCGTACCTGTCAAGAGACATCCGTGTCGTGTGTTGCGGGCGATCGCCTGCGGTAGCGAGCGCACAACACATCCGCGACGCGGGATGTCGGGTAGAGCTCGGATTTGGCGAACCCCCGTCAGCGCGGTCCGCTCGCACGCGACAGCCACCCGGTGGCAGTATTGATGCATGGACGGACCAGAGCGCGCACCAGTCCAGGGGGGCAAGACACGCACCGTACGGTGCCGGGAAGACCTGCTCCAGCGCCTGACATCTCACCGAGACCTGCTCCGCCAACGATTCCACGTGGCCGGGCTGAGTGTCTTCGGCTCCGCGGCGCGCGACGAGCTTCGCGACTCCAGCGATGTGGATCTGCTCGTCGAGTTCGAAACACCCGCCACGTTTGACGGCTATCTGGACCTCAAAGACTATCTTGAGTCCGTCCTGGCAAGGCCCGTTGACCTCGTAACCCTCAACGCAGCCAGACCACGGCTCCTGCCGCGTATCGAGGACGAGCTCGTACGTGTCGCGTGACTGGACGCTCTAGGTCACAGACATCCTGGAGAGCGCCCGTCGAATCACGAGGTACAGCCAGGGTATGACTCAAGCGGAGTTCGAGCAGAGCGACATCGTGTTCGACGCAGTCATTGGAAACCTCGAGATCATCGGTGAAGCGGCGAAGCAACTACCTGAGGAAGCGCGAGCGTTGATGTCTGATGTCGAGTGGTCTCGGGCGGCCAGATTCCGCGACATCATCGCGCATCACTACTTCGGATAGGAAACGGAGATCGTCTGGGACGTAGTCTCCACGAAAGTCCTTGAGATCCTCACCGCCGTCGAGTCAATGATCTCGAGAATCGAGGCAGACTCGCGAACCGACTAGCTCGGGTGCCCGATGGGCAGTCGACGAACGCCAACATGCCCCGGCAAAGAGCTTCCGACTAGCTTGCGCCTCGCGCCGTTGGGTACTCGTACCAGCCGCGGCCCGTCTTGCGGCCGTAGTCGCCGCGCTCGTAGCGCTCGACGATCGAGCGCGGCGGCAGGTCGTTGGGATCGCCGGTCTCGGCGTACTTCTGCATGCGGACCAGGTACGCCACGTCGATGCCGGTGAGGTCCATCAGGCGGAACACGCCCATGGGGTGCCCGAGGGCCTGCTCCAACGCCACGTCGATGTCCTGGAAGCTGGCGTAGCCGTTCTCGAACTGCCAGAGCGCCTCGCGGGCGAGGGCGTGGAGCAGGCGGTTGGCGCAGAAGCCGAAGATCTCCTTCTTCAGATGGATCGGCGTCTTGCCGGTGCGCCGACCGAACTCGATCAGCGTCTGGGCGGTGTCCTCGCTGGTGTGCGGGCCCTGGACGATCTCGACCGCTTTCATGACGAGGGCGGGATTGAAGTAGTGCAGGTTGGCCACGCGGTCGGGGCGATTGGTGGCATCGGCCAGCTTGGAGCTGACGATGGTGCTGGAGTTCGTGGCCAGAATGGCGCTCGGCTTGCACAGCTCGTCCAGGTCGGCGAATACCTGGCACTTGACGTCCAGCTTCTCGGTGGCCGCCTCGATCACCAGATCGGCATCGGCAACGGCCGAGCTCAAGTCCGCCTCCACGGTGAACCGCGCCGCGGCGGCATCCGCCTGCTCGCGGGTGAGGCGCCTCTTCTCCACGCGGCCGTCCAGATACTCGGCCGCCCACTTCTGGACCCGTTCCAGCGAGGCCGCCTGCACGTCATACATCACCACTGGATAGCCGTGGATGGCGGTGTTGAGCCCGATCTGCGAGCCCATCGCGCCGGCCCCGACCACCGTTACGCGTCGGATGTCATCGATTGCCACGTAGTCCTCCAGCCCCGTGCTACCAGGCCGTATTGCCGCCGTCCACCGGCAGCGCCACGCCGGTGATAAAGCCGCTGGCCGCGCTGGCCAGGAACACCGCCACGCCCTTCAGCTCACCGGGCCGGCCGATGCGTCCCATGGGTACGTTGGCGTACACGCGCTCACCCAGCTTCTCGATGACGGCGTTCGCCATCCGAGAGGGGAAGAAGCCGGGGCAGATGGCGTTCACCCGGATGTTGTGCGGCGCCATGTCAGTCGCCAGCGCCCGAGTGAGGCCGATCACGCCGGCCTTGCTGGCGTTGTAGCCGATGGTCGCCTCGCGATCTGGGCTGGGGCGCCCGCCCTGGAGGCCGGCGATGGAGGAGACGTTGATGATCTGGCCGCCCTGACCCTGATCCACCAGCACGCGGCAGACCGCCTGCGACACGAGCCAGGTGCCGGTGAGGTTGGTCTGAACCACGTGGTTCCAACGGTCCAGCGGCATCTCCAGCGTGGGCGCGCCCCAGCTCACGCCGGCGTTGTTCACCAGGATGTCTATCCGACCGTGGCGATCCAGCGCGGTCTTCACCAGCGCGTCCACGTCCGCCGGCTCCGTGACCGAGCTCACCACGGTGGTCACGTCCAGGCCCTGTTGCTGGAGCTGCGCCGCGCCCTCGCTCAGAAAGGACTCGCGGCGACCGGAGATCACCAGCCTGGCCCCGGCCTCGCCGAGCCCCTCCGCGATCTCGAGTCCCAGCCCACGGCCGCCGCCGGTGACGATGGCGACCTTGCCGGATAAGTCGAACAACTCCTTGAGCGATGGCAGCGCCATAGCAGCCTCCGTCAGCTTGTCCGTCTGAGTGTAGACCCAATCACAGGGTGCACCGAGCGGCGACCTGGAACTGGACGCTGTCTGCCCAAGGTGGAGCTTGTGTCTACACTTGCGGGAGAGGTCTTTTGAGATGACCAATCCCGCGCGTCTGCTCACGTACGACGACTTGGCACGACTGCCAAGCGACGGCCGACGCCGCGAGATCATCGAGGGAGCGTTGGTCGTGAGCCCCGTACCAAGCCCCGCGCACCAGCGGGTCGTTGGCAACGTGCTGATGGAGCTATGGCCAGGCGCCAACGCGGCCGGAGAGCTGTTCGTGGGACCGGTCGACGTAGTCCTGTCGCCCAGCGACGTCGTTGAGCCCGATCTGGTCTACCTCGACCGAAGCGTGCTGCACTTCGTCACCGAGCGGGCCATCAAGTGTGTCCCCACCCTCGTGATCCAGATGCTCTCCCCAGGTTCGATCGACACCGACCGCGCGGCCAAGCTCAACCTGTACGCCCGTTTCGGGGTCCCGTACTACTGGATTGTGGACCCGATTGCTCGGACCATCGAGGGGCTGGTCCTGACAAGCGGTCGCTACCACCTGACAACCCGCCTCGGCGCTGGGACCAGCGGTGCGCTGACGCCGTTCGAGGATGTCGCTTTGGACATCGACGCCCTGCTCCCGGCCTGAGCGCCAGCCCCCTGATCGGCGCGGCCTGTCCTATACTGCCCCCGTGTGACGGGAGGGTTGGCCATGGCTGCTTCGGTGCTTGGGACCAGGGTTCGGCGCGTTGACGGGGGCGAGAAGGTCACCGGGCAGGCTCGCTATGGTGAGGACCTCCGCATCCCCGGGTTGCTGCACGCCCGACTGGTTCTGGCGCCCTTTGCCCACGCCCGCATCGTCCGCGTAGACCGGAGCCAGGCGCAGTCTCAGCCTGGCGTGGTGGCCGTGGTCGTCGCCGAGGATCTGGCGGACGTGATAAAGGCGCCGCCCACCTCGCGTGCCCGCGAAGGTCTGGCGCGGGGCGAGGTGCGCTACTACGGGCAGCCGGTGGCCGTGGTGCTGGGCGAGACCGAGGCCGCCGCCCAGGACGGCGCCGCGCTGGTGGACGTGGAGTACGATGAGCTACCCGCGTTGCTCGACCCGGAGGAAGCGCTACGCGCCGATGCTCCCGCCGTTTGGCCCGGTGGCACGCCCGGCGCCAAGGCCAAGCCAGACCCGATCCCGCCAGACCTGGCCTCGCCAAACGTCACCGAGTACGAGCGCTGGGACCGCGGCGACGTGGACGCGGCCATGCGCGAGGCGGACGTAGTCGTCGAACGCTCGTACGAGACCTCCACCGTCCACCAGGGCTACCTGGAGCCCCACACCGTCACCGCCATGCTGGACGCCATGGGCACCCTCCAGGTCTGGTCGTCCAGCCACGGCGTGTTCCAGCCCAAGCAGGAGATCGCCAAAATGCTGGGCCTACCTGAGCACCGCGTGCGCGTGACCGCGCCGGTCCAGGGTGGCGGGTTCGGTGGCAAGGGTCTCCTGAGTCAGCCGCTGGCGGCCGCGCTCGCGATCAAGCTCGATCGGCCAGTCCGGCTGGTCTTCTCCCGCATGCAGGAGCTCCAGGCGGCCAATCCGGCGCCACCCATGCGGATCCGCGTCAAGATCGGCGCGAAGCGCGACGGGACGCTGCTGGGCCTCGACGCCCGCCTGGTGGTCAACGGCGGCCTGTACGGCGGCGGTCCACTGGCGAACTCCAGCCTGTACGTGGGGGCCTTCTACCGATTCCCCGCCCTCCGCGTACGCGGCTACGTGGCCGTGACCAACGCGACACCACAGGGCTCCTACCGGGCGCCCGGCGGCCCCCAGACCATGTTTGCGCTGGAGTCCACCATGGACGAGCTGGCGCGCGAGCTGGGGATGGACGCCATTGACCTGCGGCTCAAGAACGCGGCCGAGGAGGGCGACCCCATGCCCAACGGGCGGCCCTGGCCGCGGATCGGCTTGCGCCAGTGCCTGGAGCAGGCCCGCAGCCACCCGACCTGGCTGGGCAAGGGCATGCGGCCGAACGAGGGGGTGGGAGTGGCCGTGGGTGGACTATTCGGCGGCATCCAGGCGGCAGCGGCGAACTGCCGGCTGGAGACGGACGGCACCATCTCGGTGATCGTGGGGTCGGTGGACGTATCAGGCACCAATACGGGCTTTGTTTTGATGGCGGCGGAGGCGCTGGGCGTGGAGCCGGAACGTATCCGCATTGTCAACGCGGATACGGACTCTGGCCCCTTCGCCGGCAACGCCGGCGGCAGCAAGATCACCCTCACCGTGGGCTCGGCGGTGGTGGAGGCGGCTGGCGATGCGCGCAAGCAGATCCTGGCCATCGCGTCTGACCAGCTAGAGGCAGGCGTGGACGATCTGGACATCGAGGCGGGCAAGGTCCAGGTGCGCGGCGCGCCGGACAGAACCATCGGTCTGGAGAGGGTGGCCGCGCTCAGCACCGCCAACAACGGCAAGTACGGGCCCGTGTGGGGGCAGGGGCGCGCCGCGCTCACCGAGCGGGCGCCCGGCATCGCCGTGCACCTGGCACGGGTGCGCGTGGACCCAGACACACACGAGCCACAGGTAACCGGCTACGTGGCCATCCAGGACGTCGGCAAGGCCGTGAACCCGGCCGGCATAGAAGACCAGATTCACGGCGGCGTGGTCCAGGGCATTGGCTGGGCGCTCTACGAGCGTATCGTCAGCGACGATGATGGGCGGGTCATCACCGCCAGCCTGTTGGACTACTCGCTACCTACCAGCGGCAAAGCGCCGAACATCGAGACGCAGCTTCTGGAGATCCCGTCGCGGTCCGGCCCCTTTGGAGTGCGCGGCGTGGGTGAACCGCCGGTCATCCCAGTCGCCGGCGCCATCGGCAACGCCATCCGCGACGCCGTGGGCGTCCGCCTCACCCAGATCCCCATGACGGCCGAGCGAGTCCACCGAGCCGTAGTAGGCGGCGCGTAGCGCGCCGCCCGCCACGGCCATGACCATCAAAAATCGTATTGCGGATCCTGGCCCAGAGCTTGTCCTCACGCGGTTGCTCGACGCTCCGCGGCATCTGGTCTTCGAAGCCTGGACCAGTGCCGACCGCGCGTTCCACTGGTGGGGCCCCAGCGGCTTCACCACCTTCTCCATCCAGCTAGATCCGCGCGCGGGCGGATCCTGGAGGCGCGGCATGCGCACCGAGGACGGCACCGAATACTGGGCTAGCGGCGAATACCGCGAGGTGTCTCCACACAACCGTCTTGTCTTCACCTACCGGTGGGACGCGCCGGCTTCCCAGCCCAGGGAGGAGATGCTGGTAGAGCTCACGTTCGAGGACGCTGGCAGCCGCACCCGCATGACACTGCGGCAGACCGGCTTCAGCACGGGCGCCGTGCGGGACGACCACGTCACGGGCTGGACTGGCTGTCTGGAGCGGCTCGCCGACTTTGTCGCAGCCACCGCGAGCAGCTAAGCGCGCTTCAGCGGGTCGATACCCCGGCACGATCTTCACCATCGTCTCGCTTACGTTCTCGCGCAGGTGCTCGGCCGGTGATGCCGTCGCCACAACTTGCCACGACTCTGTTTAGTGATCGATTGGGCGGGACGCGGCGCGTGCCGCACGAGGCTGGTCGCATCGCGAGGCTCTGTCCGTTCCGAGTGGAGTCACCCAGGCGCGAGCCTGTCTGGGACTCTAGGCTGCGATGGGCGGGGACTCTGAGAAGCGGTGCCGGTAGCATTTGCTGAACGGCAGACCTGTGCCGGTTTCAATCGAGCTTCGCCCGGGGCAATGGAGCGGGATTCAATTACTCCTGTAGCGTGTTTAAGTGGCGGATGACTTCAACGGGAAGCGACGTGAAAGCAGTGTGTACGTGACAGCCGAACCCCGGCGACGCGCCGCCGCGATCAAGGCGCACGCTGAGAACTCGAGTCGGTCTAAGGTTCTGGTTCGACCTGCCGGCACATCTGGCGAGGTGCAGCGCGATGGAGTTGATGCGAGGTACCGTGACAATAAATCCTTGCCGGGGATCGTGGCTGAGCAGGCACCCTCTAGTAGCGAAGGGTGGGGAGCAGCCGACGGACAGCCCGACCGCCTTGAGCGACAAACCTCAGCGCCTGAGCAGGCGTTGGCGCAGGCACGCGCGGCGGAGGTAGAGTTGGTCTTCGCGAGGACCGCGGGCCTACGGGCGTCACTCGCATCGGGTGGGCGCGTTTAGGTCGGAAGCGTTCGCGCCGCGATCAAGGGTGGCTCTCCGTGCTGCCGTGAGCAGGGGTGAGCCAATCATAGAGTACTCTTGTTGCTCGAAAACAAATGATGCCTGGACAGGGGTCACGTCGCCATGAGCGCGACATACATTCTGATCAGCCTCTGTAATGCGCGCGAGGGAGAGTCCCCACTCCTACTTCTGGATGTACGCGATGGTTCGCTGTCGGTACCCGCTGTACCCGACGAGTTGACGGCGCTGGGAGGCTTCGCCGGCCTCTGCGTGGGGGAGGATCGTCTGTATGCGATGGCGCACCCTGCTCGGCCGTGGTCGCGGCCCAAGCCCAGCGCGGGGGCCATGTTGTTGGCTTTCTCGAGGCGCAATCTAGAACTGGTCGCCTCCGCCGAGTCCGAAGTCATAGGCGACGCTCACTCAGTGGTTTGGGAGCCCGACGGCCTCGCGGTGGTATCAACCTACACGGACTCCGTGGTGCGAGTTCAGTTGTTCCGTGACTCGTTCGGAGACGCACGTGAGATCTGGCGTCCCGCCGACTCGATCCAACCGGTAGATGTCAACCACCTCAACGGCCTGTGCAGGGTGCAGGGGCGGCTGCTCGTCAGCGGGTTCGGCCGCAGGGCTGGCCAGCGTTGGGATGGCTCGGAAACAGGCTTCATCACTGACATTGAGACAGGTGAGTGCGTCCTAAAGGGGCTGCGGCAACCGCATTCGGTCGCGGAGATCCGCGGGGCGCTGGGCTATTGCGAATCCGGTGCCCAGCGTGTCGGACTTCTGGCGATCGACGGAGAGCGACGTGAAGCGGTGCTGGATGGGTACACTCGAGGCCTCTGCACCGTCGGCGACGAATTGTTCGTCGCCACAAGCCGCGCCCGTTCGCGATCCCGTCGGACGGGCGAGCTTGTCCCTCGTCTCGCTGATTTGGTAGGTGAGAGGATGCCAACCGGTCGCAGTGCAATCCACCGTATCGACCTCGCCACACTCCAGACGAAAGAGATCATCGACCTGGCGGAGTACGGCTGGGAGATCTATGATCTCCTACCCATCGAGCACGTCGACCGTTGGCCTCTAATGGGGGAAGTCGACTGGCGACGCAGACTGATCGGCCATCTGCGCCAGACCGCCGAAGAGGCGATGGTCGCCGAGCGCCGACTGCACGTGGAGATCGCGGCGCGGGACGGCACGGTGCGCGCGGCCCACGAGGACCTAGCGAGGCTCGGGAGCTGGATGGAGGAGTCGCGGCGCCGCGAGGAGCGGCTGCACGCGGAGGTGGCCCGTCGAGACGAGACGATCACGTGGCTCCATCGAGAAGTGGCCACCCGGGATGCGACGATCACCTGGCTCCACCAGGAGGTGGCAGCACGGGACGCGGCGATCGCGCAGCCACCCGGGGCGCCTGACTCGAACATCGAAGAGCCGCCGGGCTAGAGCCCAGTCCTTCAGTCGACGGTGGTGGGGGCTCGCAATACCCGGGGGGCCTTTGCCGCGTTTGCGCTAAGCTGGCGCCGGCAGAACACACCTGGTCCAGACCCACGGGCTGGCGGTTAGCCGGCAGTAGCCTGAGTGGCCACAATCATAGTTTTGGGAGCCTGCAATGCATGCGTCATCCATGGAGAACATGCAGCGATGCTACGAACGGTTCCTCCTGCCTCGATTGACAGGCTCACCGCAGAGTTGACCGTCGTTGACGTGGGTGCGGCAGACGTCAATGGCTCCTACCGTCCACTCTTCGTAGACCCCCGCGTCACCTATGTAGGCTGCGACCTATCGGCCGGGCCCGGTGTGGACGTGGTGCTTCAGAACCCCTACAAGATCCCACTGCCGGATCAGTGCGCCGATGCGGTGATCTCAGGTCAGATGCTGGAGCACTGCGAGTATTTCTGGCTGACGTTCGCGGAGATGATGCGACTCCTCAAACCCGACGGCTTCCTATTTCTCATCGCGCCATCGGCAGGACCAGTCCACCAGTTCCCCGTGGACTGCTACCGGTTCTACCCAGACTCCTTCAGGGCACTCGCCCGCCTCGCGGACTGCCAGCTCGTTGATCTCTGGCTAGACGATCGCGGACCCTGGAACGACCTGGTGGGCGTGTTCCGTCCCGCCGGCGCGTGCCCGGTGGACGACTCGCAAGCCGCGGACTCGCTTGCAACAGCCGCCTACCGTGCCTGGCTCACGAAGAGCCACTATGTTGCATGGACGGAGGACGGTCTCCCTGAAGCCGAGATCACCGCCGGCAGCCAGGACCTCCCCGCTCTGATGAGCTCGATCCATGATGCTTTGTCCCCGCCGCTGTACGTCGAGATCGGGGTGCGGCACGGTCACAGTCTGGCACTGGCGCGCGAGACGGCCATCGGGGTGGATCCCCTGCCGGAGATCGCGGTCACGCTCTCGCCTTCTGTCCGCCTCTTCGAGCAGACGAGCGATCAGTTCTTCGAGAAGAGCTCAGCGCAAGCACTGTCATGTGGCATCGATCTGGCGCTCATCGACGGCCTGCATCTGTTCGAATCAACCCTCAGGGACTTCATGAACGTCGAGAATTTTGCAAACCCCGGCGCGCTGGTGGTTGTAGACGACATCTTCCCCAATCATCCGCTGCAGGCTTCGCGCATGAGGCAGACCAGGGTCTGGACCGGCGACGTGTGGAAACTCGTGCATTGCCTCCAGACGTATCGTCCAGATCTGCTGATCCTGCCGCTAGACACCCATCCAGCGGGAGCCATGTTGGTCGCGGGTCTCGCCCGGTCCAATCGTGCGCTTCGCGACGCCTATAACCCCATCGTCCGGGAGCTCGCTAGCCTGCCAGCCGACCCTCCGCCCGCGGTGACGGCGCGCGAGCACGCGCTTTCACCAGGGGACGCCCGGGTCATTTCGCTGATCAGGCTGCTCCGCGAGTGCCGCGGCTCTGGCGATTCCGTGACCGCCGTCCAGTCCAGGCTACGCAACTGGCGCGCGCGAAATGGACTTTAGCCGTCTCCGGGACGTACTGAGGCCGAGGCATCGGCAATCCGGCCACATGGGTCGCCCGACCCGTAACCCCGCCACGGTGGCCCCCCTCGTTTCCATTGTGATCGTCGCCTTTAACATGGCGCGCGAGCTCCCGCGCACCATTCGATCGCTCTCCCCAGCCATGCAACGGGGTGTCGCGGCTGCCGAGTACGAGCTGATCGTGATCGACAATGGTTCCTGGCCTCCGGTTCGCGAGCACGATCTCCCAACGGGTGGCGTCCGCACCTCCATCCACCGGATTGAAAACGCGTCCGTATCACCTGCCGCCGCCGTGAACCTGGGCATCGCGCTTGCTCGCGCCGAACGTATCGGTGTGCTGATCGATGGCGCCCGGTTGGCCTCACCCGGCCTGCTCCATGGCGCGCTCGCTGCCTCGCGCACACATCCACGCGCGGTGGTGGCAACCCTCGGCTTCCACCTGGGCTCAGAGTTCCAGTTCTTGAGCATCCACAAAGGCTACAACCAGGAACGAGAGGACGAAATGCTGAACCAGAGCGGTTGGGAGGCAGACGGTTATCGCCTGTTCAACATCTCCGCTCTGGCGGGTTCCTCACTGGACGGCTGGTTCTCACCGATCGCCGAGTCCAACGCCCTGTTCATGTCCCGCGAGATGTGGCAGGAGATGGGTGGGTACGAGGAGCGCTTCACGATGCCCGGCGGCGGCCTGGTGAATCTTGACGCGTACGCCCGTGCGTGTTCCCTTCCGGACAGTCAATTGGTCATCCTGCTCGGCGAGGGTACGTTTCACCAGGTACACGGAGGCGTCTCTACCAATGCGCTGGTGTCACCGTGGAACGAGCAACACGATGAGTACGTTGGCATCCGCGGTAGACCGTTTACAGTCCCGGAGGTGACACCAACCTACTTCGGGAGCATGCCCAAGGCGGCCCTTCCCCTGGTGGAGTTCTCCGCGACGCGCGCCCGATCTCGTGAGCGCACGGCGGCGGGCCGGGCAACTGCCGACCTGGGGCCACTCGACCCTGCCATGACGCAACTGTGCGCGGTGCCGGCGGACCTGCTCTCTACCATCCAGCAAGGCGTCCTCCGCACGGCCTATAGGGGCCGCGCTTTCCTCAAAGGTCCGTTTGACATCGCGTTGTATCTCCAACTTCTCCAGCGGCTCCAACCACGAACCGTGCTCGAGATCGGAGCCAAAGAGGGTGGCAGCGCCCTCTGGTTCGCCGACACCACGGCAGCCCTGGGGATCCCCGCACATGTGGTCAGCGTGGACCTGGCACCTCCCGACCTATCGGACGAGCGTATCACGCTTGTCGCGGGTGAAGCACGCGCACTTGAGGACGTGCTCACAGACCCGTTCCTGGAGCAGCTCTAGAGGCCGTTTCTGGTAGTTGAGGACGGCGCACACGTGCGAGACGCGACGACCGCGGTGCTGGAATTCTTTCACCGGGTATTGTCAGTGGGCGACTACATCGTCGTTGAAGATGGCGTCGTTCGGTATCTGCCTGAACCACGCTACGCGGAGTACGCTGACGGCCCGCACCGCGCGGTGAGCGAGTTCCTCTACGAGCATCCGGGCCAGTACATCATCGACCGTGAGCTGTGCGACTTCTACGGCACGAACGTGACGTGGAACCCCAACTCATGGCTCCGACGGATTGCAGATGCTGAGCCACACACACCACCGACTCCTCCTGTTTGAGTGTGGCACGCATTCACCCCACGGCTCCGCTCAGACGATGTCTGAGGATCGCCCCTCGGAACCGGATCTCACGCGATGCCCGCCGCGCGCTAGGGCCGGTAGCCCAGCATGATGTTCGCCACCGTCCCGCCCACGTTCTCCCGCAGGTACTCAGACAGTGGAACCCACGTTCCCCGACGGTCCAGCGCGATCCGGACGCACCTCAGGACCGACGCCGTCTCCGCTCCGCTAAGGATGTTGCTGCCGCACTCCACCGTCTCCGGCCGCTCCGTCACGTCGCGTAGCGTGACCGTGGGCACGCCCAGGATGCAGCATTCCTCCGGCACGGTCCCGCTGTCGCTCAGGATGCAGTAGGCATCTCGCTCCAGACGGACAAAGTCCGGCAGACCCGCGGGTGGTACCACGGTGATGCGCGCTTCATCCAGCGTCAGGCCGGACCTGGTGAGTCTATCGCGCGTCCGCGGATGCATTGTCCAGAGCACCGGACGGGCAAAGTCCGTGGCGACACGCTCCAGGCTCTCCGCGAGCAGGCGGAGGCGATCCGGCAGGTCGACGTTCTCCTGACGATGCAAGGTGACCAGGAAGTAGCCGCCAGACTTCACGCCTAAGCGTTGCAGAGCATTGGACCGGTCAATCGCCGCTCCGTGGTGCTCGAGCACCTCGTAGATCGGATTGCCGGTCACGTAGATCCGCCGCGACGGGATACCCTCTGCCAGTAGATTGGCCCAGCTCCGCTCGGTGCACGGCAACAGTACGTCGCTCATGTGATCGATGACGCGCCGATTGGCTTCCTCCGGAACGCGGTCATCAAAGCAGGGATTGCCGGCCTCCATGCGGTAGACCGGGATTCCCAGGCGTCGGGCCACGAACGCGGCCAGCCCACTGTCCGTGTCGCCAAGCACCAGCACGCGATCCGGCCGTTTCGCCCTCAGGACGTGCTCGGTGGCCGCGATGATCTGCCCCACCGTCTCGCCAAAACCGTCCCCCCGCACACCCAGGTAGTGGTCCGGGCGGCGCACGCCAAGCTCATCTAAGAAGAGATCCCTGAGTGAAGGGTCGTAGTTCTGGCCGGTGTGGACCAGCACGTGGTGACAGGCCCAGTCTAACCGCTCGATGACGCGGCTGAGTCGGATGATCTCTGGGCGTGTACCCAGCACGGTGAGGATCTTCACCGCGGCTGGTCGGCGGAGGCTGGCGGGCGATCCTCCTGGAGCAGGCGTTGCTCGCGGAGCAGGGCCTGGAGCGTACGGTCGGTCATCAGGCGATCGGCGGACGAGTACTCACGATCGACGCATGGCAGGTCAGGAGGACCCTTCCGAAGCTCTGGTAGGAGCGGTTGAATCGCCAGGTATTCGCCCCGGTCAACGGTTCGGTAGGCTTGGTCGTCCGAGATCATCACCTCGTGGAGCTTCTCGCCCGGACGGATGCCAGTGAAGCGCATGTCTATCGCGCGGTCGCCGATCAGGGCACCCGCCAGGTCCACCACCCGGGCGGATTCGAGTCGGGGGATGTAGATCTCACCGGGCCGCGCGTGCCGGGCAGCCTCAAACACGGTGTCTACCGCCCAGTCCATACTCTTCAAGAATCGAGTCATCTCCGGCAGCGTCACGGTCACCGGGCCGCCCTGGCGGATCTGCTCGCGGAATAGTGGTACCACCGAGCCGCGGGACGCCAGCACGTTGCCGTAGCGCGCCAGGACAAACCGGGTGTCCCCGCAGTCCAGATTGGCCTGGACCGTGATGCGCTCCTGGACCGCCTTGGTCATGTCCATCACGTTCACCGGCCGGCAGGCCTTGTCAGTGGAGACCGCCACGACCCCCTGCACGGGCAGGCGATGCTCGCGGATGGCGCGGACGACGTTGCTCGGGCCGTTGACGTTTGTGCGGACTGCCTGGTCTGGGAAGTACTCGCAGGTGGGCACCTGCTTGAGCGGGGCGGCGTGAAAGACGGCATCCGCGTCCCGCAGCACCGCGCAGATTGACGGGTAGTCCGCCACGTCACCGATCCTAAACCCCAGCACGCGGTGGGAGGGGTCGTAGATGATGTCGTCCGTGGCGCCGTGCCGAGCCGTGAGCTCGATTCGCATCGCGTGCTGTTTGGCCTCGTCCCGAGAGAAAACGGTGATGCGCTCCGGCAGGCCAAGCTCGCCGCTGAGCAGGAGTTTCACCAGGGCATTCCCGAGCGACCCGGTCCCGCCCGTCACCACCACACGCTTGCCCATCAGCACGCGCCGCTCCGGATGCTCGCGCACGGCGTGGCGTCCGTGGCGACTTCGCCAACCATCGTTTCCCACGACGGCATGACCAGGCCGGTTGCCTGTCGGAACCGGCTGCCGTCTAGCGAACGATCGATTCGCACCGTGACGTCTGGCTCAATCGCTACTTCGAGCGCCAGTGCATCCCGAAACCGGTTCAGCAGCGAGAGCTTGTCTATCGGCTCGGAAGCCATGTGATAGAGCCCGGCTAGCGACTGATGGTGGGCGATCACATCGCCCAGCGCCGAGGACAGCGCCCGAGTGGTCAACCCCGAGAACACGGCCCGTGACCAGCCGCGAACCGTCTTCCCACGCTGGCCCACCAGCCACTCCAGCAGGCCGTGTGAGCCGCTGGCCTCGCGTCCGACGATGGACGTGCGAATGGTCAGGCAGCCGGGACCAGCCACCTCGCCCAGGAGCTTACTTCGCCCGTACGGATCCTCCGCGTTCGGCAGGTCATCCTCGCAGTATCCTCCGCGACGGCCGGAGAAGACACAGTCCGTGCCGATGTGGATGAGGCGAGCGCCACTCACGGAGCAGATCTGGTACAGGCGGTGCGGGAAAAGCGCGTTGAGCGTGAGGGTCGGCACCGCGTCCGAGGCCTGGCGAAGGTGTTTCACCAGGCCAATGCAGTTGACCACCACGTCCGGGCGCACCTCGGCGAAGGCGCGGACGACCGATATCCAGGTCTTCGGCGGACACCTGCTCGACGGTACGCTGGGGTTCGAAGATCCCCATCTGCGCCACGTAGCCGAACCCACCTCGGACGGTGCAGTAAGCATCGAACCGCGTGCGGGCCTCCTGCCTGATCTTGTGTCCGAGCATACCGGTGCCACCCCGAATCAGGACCCGGATGGCGCCACCTCCCCCCCTCGGGATGCACCCATCCGCGTCAGCGAGAGCGCGCTGGAGACTCGCAACATGCGCGTCTCGAATCGCTACCTCCTCGTGCAGCCAGCGAATGGTCTTGTCACGTTCCGCCACCTCCTTATGGAGCCAGCGCTGGGTCTCCAGATGCCGCTGTACCTGCTTGCGCAGCACACCCTGCACGTCGGCGGGCGTGGTGGGAAACATGGGTCCGCCCCATTCGTCCCACAACACGTATCGACCCTCTGCCTGAGGACTTCCACGCTTCAGGACCACTCCGGCCGTGTGAAACGCGCTTATCAGCGCCTCCACGGCGCGCACTTCGCTGGGGAGATCGTCGCGGGCGAAAAGCTTGAGCACCACATCGACGTGCTCGCGCGCCGTGGCGATTCCGGACTGCGCGACGGTCGTGCTGGTGACGTGGTGCCGCCACGCAGCGAGGTTCTCTGGGATCCGGCGGAACGGGCCCAGCAACCCGAGCTTGCGCGCTAGCCCGACGTCTCGGTGACACTCAGCGTTGTAATAGTCGCAGGCGGCAAGTACCCGCTCGATCGCGGCCTGGTGCTTCGGCTCGCGCGAGAACCAGATGATATCGCTGCTCCAGTTCGCGGCGATCCATGTGGGAAACCGCTGATTCAGCCGAGATCGCGCCTCAAGAGTCAGGTAGGCGCCGTGCTGAAACTCGTGGGAGTGGATGACGTCCGTCCGCAGTTGCCGGATCAATCGCGTGAGCACGCCGGCCCGGTCGATGCCCAAGGTGTACGCCGCCAATTCCGGGCGGGTTGGTCCCTCGATCCAGTCTTGAAGTCGCGACACGCGGACACTCGGATGCGTGTCGGAGTGTGGATCCACCGCAAGCGAGTGGAGTGTCACGCTTCTCAACTCCACGGACGGCGGGTGCTCGTTGACGCCAAACAGGTGCTGATCCCAGCCCTGGTCTTCCGGCAGTCGGATCCACCGCGCCAGGTGCACGCTCGACGGAATGCCCACGTGGAGATTGCGCACCTGCGTGCTCTCACCGGGAGCGGCCACGCAACACCTCTGTGTGTCCGTCGGTGTCTCCGTCGCTGCCGACGTGGTAGTCTCTGAGTGCAATCGCGGGCCTGCCGTGGATGGTGGCACGATGCAAGCGGAGATCCTGCGGTTGTCAACAGACCTCGCTGATCTGGGTGGGATCTGGGGCCTGGCGCGCGACGATCGGCACATCTTTGCCGCTACGACCCGCTACCGCCCGGCCTCCCGCGCCGGGCCGTACGAGCCATCACACCTGTTGGTGCTGGATGGACGATCACTGGACCAGGTCAGCCGTTACACGCTTCAGCGCGGCAGGGACGTGCACTCCCTGCACTTCTGGGGCAACGTTCTCTACGCGGTCTCCACGGGTACGGATGAGTTGTTGGCGCTCACCATCAAGGACGGTAGCGTGGTTGACGAGCAGGTGGCCTGGCGCCCCGATCCCGATGGGCCGCGCGAGGACCGCCATCACCTGAACGCCGTGACTACCGTTGCAGGTGAGCTCGCCGTCAGCGGCTTCGGGCGGAAGGACGGTATCCTCTGGTCTACGGCGACCGATGGATTTGTGGTCGGCATCAGCACCGGATCGCGGCTCGTATCCGGACTCCACCACCCGCACTCGCCGCTGGATCTGGGCTCCGACGTGGCGTACTGTGAGTCAGGCCTGGGCGCCGTGCGTGCGGTGCAGTCAGGCCGCGTGCAGAAACTCGGCGGCTACGCGCGCGGCCTCTGCATGGTGGGAGACCAGTTATTCGTTGGAACCAGCCTCGGACGGCGTGTCTCGCGAAGCCTGGGCGTGATGACGAACCGGGGCGAGCCGGGAGCTACGGTCGGACAATGCGCCGTGTCGAGACTTCGAGCAAGCGATCTCAGTGTGGAAGCGTCCGTTGAGTTGGGACGTTACGCCCAGGAGATCTACGATTTGTTGCCCGTGGATGGTACGCAGGCATGGCCGCGCCTCGCCGAAGGCGAATGGCAGGAGGACGCGCTCCGGGGTGCTCGCACCGCGTATGAGGAAGCCTACGTGGGCCTCGGCTGGCTCCATGCGGAGGTGGCACAGCGAGACGCGGCGATCCAGGCACTTCACCACGAGGTCACGAAGCGAGATAGCACCATTAAGTGGCTGCACGACGAGGTGGCGCAGCGCGACGCCACCGTGGAGTGGCTCCACAGCGAGGTGGCTGAGCGCGACGCGACCGCGGCGCAGCTTCACAACGAGGTGGCGCAACGCGACGCCACGCTGGAATGGTTGCACCGCGAGGTAGCCGCGCGCGACTCCACGATCGAGCAACTGCACCGCGAGGTCGCGTCGCGCGACGCGATGATCGCCACGCGACGAGTTTGAGCCACCAGCCGTCTGGAGCAGTCTACTACCCCCGCATCGCCCAGCTCTCACTACCGTCCCCGCCGGGTGGAACTTCCGTGAGCCTCCGACAGACCCAGCGGGATGTCGAGCTCGCCCGGCGGGGAATCGAAACGCGAGTCTTTGCCACGGCAGCTCACCCAGACCAGGCAAGTCCGCGACGGACAACAGAGGAGGTGCAGGTCTGCCGCGACCACGATGCGCTGGGCCGCGCCCTCGGGGAATACGCTCCAGACTGGACACTGACCCTGTTCGTGCCCGATCTGGCGGCAGATCTCCGCGCCGCGCGCGCAGGCGCCCCGAACAGTCGCGTCCTGGTCGAATGCCAGATGTCAGACCCCGCGAATCTCTCCGCGCTCCTCGAACCCGAGATCCTGGCGCACGTCGATGCCATGATCGTGCCGTCCCCTTCTACGGCCGCGTTCATGCGGGACGTGCTGCCGGTCCCGATCCCCATCGGCATCGTGCCAAATGCCGTCCCAGACAACTTTGCGCGTCCCACCAGATCAGACGTCACGGGCGACCCGATCTTGCTCTGGGTTGGACGGTTCGAGCCGGTCAAGAACTGGCCCATGCTCATAGACATCGCGGAGCGCGTCCTGAGACGCAGGCGTGTGCAGGTGTGGGTGGTGGGTGGCGGCCACTCGGATCCGAGGCGCCAATCTCAGTTCATACGAGCAGTAGAGCGGCGAGGTATCGCGGCAGCGCTTCACTGGCGTGATCGGGTTTCCCACGATGACATGCCAGATGTCTATGCCGCCGTGGCATCTAGCGGTGGATGCCTTCTGTCCACCTCGTATTCAGAATGCCAGTCCCACTCGATACTCGAGGCCATGGCGGCGCGGTGCCCGGTGGTGGCCTCCGAGGTACGCGGCGTCATAGATGACGTCCGGCACGGCGAGACAGGCTGGCTCTTTCCGGTGAACGACGCGTCCGTAGCCGCGGATCGGGTCCTGGATGTCTTGGAAGGCTTTCTGGATCGTGCGAGCGTGGTGGAGCGAGCGGCACGATACGTGGAACGGTTCACCATCGAAGCATCCTTGGACCAGCTCCTCGCTCTGCTGCGCGATCCGAACGGGTTCCGATGGGAGCCCGAGACCCTGGCCACGCCCCGGGACCGCATGCTTCAGCCCACGCGTGCCCAGCTCGTCGCGACCGGCCGAACACTCCTGGAGAGCATGCGGGAGACCCAGGACCTGCTCCGCGAGGTCGCCCGTAGAGACGAGACGATCGCCTGGCTCCACCGCGAAGTGGCGGAGAGGGACGCCATCATCGCACGGCTCCAGGCTGGGCCTGGCCAGACCACAGCGGAGGCGCCAGACTAGGGCGATCTTTTTGCGCGTCAATCGGCGGTCACGCGGTGTGCTCGTCTGACCAGAGAACCTTTGGGCGTTCCCTTTGCGCACGTTTCCCTCGCGCAATCTCGGTGGATAGAGCGTTGAGCGCGTGGGTCCAGACGCCGCGGAACCCCTCCAGCCAGGCATCCACGGCCTGGAGAGGCGCTATGTCCAGCGAGTACAGCCGTCTGGCACCATCCACGCGCACGCTCGCAAACCCGTTGTCGCGCAGCACCTTGAGATGCTGAGACACTGACGCTTGCGTGATCCCGAACTCACGCTGGATTACCGTGACGATCGCGCCAGCCGAGTGCTCCTCCGCAGCCAGCAGCTCCAGGATTCGTCGACGGACCGGATCGCCCAGAACGTCGAAGGCGTGCACTTACGCCTCCGAATCAGCGACCGGCTCGCCGGTGTAGGCAGCCCGAGTCCGCTCGGCGGCAGCCCGCGCGGCGTCTGTCCCCTCCCCACCCGCGATCGCTGCCTCGCACCAGGCGTCACTGCTCACCTTGATGAACTGCTTCCCCTGTGGTGTGCCCATCCAGGCCATGAACTCCGCGGCGTTGTTCGGTTCTCCCGAGGCCAGGTGTTTCCCCAGGCCGCTGAGCGTCATGTCCCAGCCAATGCCAACCGCGCCCGGACCGTACTGCTCCCAATGCTGCTCGACGACCGCCTCGTGCTCCAGCGTCAGACGGGTGCCGCCAGCACGTTCGGGAGCAAGCGTGACGGTGAGCCAGGTCACACCACCACCGAACTCCCAGGTGACCGCCAGCCGACGCATCGGCTCGCACTCGGTGATCAGTCCGCCAGCATTGCCCTCAAGCTGATAGCGGCCGCCCAGCTTCAGATCGCCCGAGATCGGCAGGAACCAGCGCGGGATACGGTCGGCATTGGTGAGCGCGTCCCAGACATCGGCCGCATCCGTCTGATAGACGCACGTTGCCACCACCTTGCGCGCCGGGCGGCCATCGCGTTCGCAGCTCTCCACGGCGCGCGCAACGGCGCCGAGATACCGTCCAACGTTGAGATCCAAAACTTCCCTCCACCAGCGTGCTGCCCATATGTATACAGTCTATTGCTTATATAAGTCTAGTACTATATCCTTGCTCGGCGCCACGGTGGCCCCGCACTCTGTGGCCGTGGCTCATGATTCTCGTCGTGTATTCCTGTCGTGTCGCCAACTCCTGGAGGTCAATCTTGCACCCAACTGAGCGCCGTCTAGTCCGCGTCGAGCGCGAGCTCAGGATCTACCGCGTCATCGGCCTTCTTCTGCTCACACTTACGGCGTACACGTTCGTTGTGGGTTGGTCCGGGCCACCCACGCGCCTCGACGTGAACGAACTCAACGTCGTCGATGCCGCGGGGGGCAATGGGCGTGTGAGCATCGCCATTGGAGAATCGGGGCCGGGCCAGCCATCGCTACGGTTCTTCGATTCACAGGGGCGCCTGCGCGCGCTCGTCGCCGTACGCGGCGACGGTTCGGGCAACCGTGCCTCCACCATCGAAGTCCTCACGGACAACGGTGAACGCATCTGGTGGGCTCCGTTCGGACCAAGCTGGTACCAGTAGAGAGCCACTGGTGACTACGCGCCCCGATTGACCCCCGCATTCAGCAGTATGTACTAGACTCAACCCGCGACTATCGCCTCGGAGGGCCCCATGGTGGAGCTGTACGGACGGAGCTGGACCAGGGCTGAGCTGCTCAGCTATCTCGCGGATATGGATCAGGTCGGCGGCATCCGCTCCTTCGCCTATCAGGATGGGCCGGAGGCCGGCGTCCGCGCGCTCGAGTTCCGCACCGGTGCCGGCCTCAACTTCACCGTGCTCGCCGACCGCTCCATGGACATCGCCATGGCTGAGATCAACGCCACTCCCGTCTCCTTCCTCACGCCAGTCGGCTACGTCCACCCAGCGTACTTCGAGGAGCCCGGCCTCAACTGGCTCCGCACGTTCCAGGGCGGCCTGTTCGTCACCTGCGGCCTGGATACCACCGGTTTTCCGTCCAACGACGGTGGTCAGGACTTCGGTCTGCACGGTCGCGGCTCCACCCTGGCTGCCCGAAACCTCTCCTTCGATGCCGACTGGAAGGGCGATGAATACGTGTTGCGGGCCCGCGGCAAGATGCGCCAGGCCTCCTTCCACGGCGAGCATCTCCAGCTCACGCGCGAGATCACGGCCAGACTCGGCCGGAACACGATCTGGATCCACGACACCGTAGAGAACATGGGCACCCGCCGAGAGCCCCACGCCATCATGTACCACTTCAACGCCGGGTTCCCTCTCCTGGACGATGGCGCCGAGCTTATGGTGCGCTCCCAGGGCATTCAGGTCGTCACGGACAACGCCCACCCGGCCCTGCCCACGTGTCGCCAGGTGCACGAGCCGCGCTTTGGCTTTGCCGAGGAGGTGTTCATTCACGACACTATCCCCGGCGCGGATGGCACCGTCTCGGCCACGCTCGTCAACCGCGCCTTCCGCGGCGGCCGCGGGCTTGCCATGGCCATCCGCTACCGCAAGGCAGAGCTACCCTTCCTGATCCAGTGGCGCAACTTCAAGGAGCGAGCCTACGTGATGGGCATTGAGCCGGCCAACGCGGACGTCCGGGGCCGGGCCTACAACCGCGCGCAGGGCACACTGGTGGAGCTGGATCCAGGCGAGCGTCGCGAATATCACCTCGAGGTTGAGATCGCGGACGATCCAGCGGGCGTCGCCCGACTCACCGCGAGCTGACGGTGCCCACCCTGCGCGGCAAGATCTGGGATCGGGCCTCCAGCCGCGCGCTGGAGGCCCGGGTCCACGTGCTGGGCTCCAGCGGACTCACCTACGCTCCACCGGACGCGATCCACAAGGTTGGCGGCGGCCAGGCGTTCTTCTACGCGGACGGTGCGTTCGAGGTGGACGTGCCGCTGGGCCAAGCGGACATCGTCGTAGAGCGGGGCACGGAATACCGACCGCTCCGCCTGGTGGTGGAGATGCCCAGTGCCGGCACCGTGGACGTGGACCTGCCGCTCGATCGTTGGATCAACCTCCCCTCCCAGGGTTGGTACGCCGGCAACACCCACGTCCATTACGATGAGAAGGAGACCCGGGCGCTGGAGCGGCTCCGGCTCGATCCGCGGGTGGAGGATCTGCCGGTTCTCATCATGAGCGTGCTCAGGCGGCGGGACCTGGCGTACGCCTCCAACGCCTTCCCGATCGGCCCGCACACTCTCTCCACACCGGACCACCTGATAGACGTGGGTGAGGAGAGCCGCCACAACCGGGAGCCGTGGACCATTGGCTATGGCCACATCATGCTCGTCAACATTCGCCAACTCGTGGAGCCCATGAGCCGCGGTGTACTGGTGGATGACTCCAGTCCAGACTACCCACCGCTCGTAGATGCCTGCGACGCTGCCCGCGGTCAGGGTGGTTTGGTGCTGTGGTGCCACAATGCCGAGGGTATGGAGGCGCCGATCGCCGCCGCGCTGGGTAAGCTGGACGGGATCAACCTGTTCGATCCGTACTGGAAGGACCCGGAATACGACGCGTGGTACCGGCTGCTCAACTGTGGGCTTCGGCTGCCCGCGTCCACCGGCTCCGACTGGTTCGTCTGCTCCAGCAACCGCGTCTACGTCGACGTGCCGGGCGAGATGTCATACGCCGTGTGGCTAGATGGTCTCAAGCAGGGAAGGACATTTGTGACGGACGGACCGATACTGCGGATGACCGTTGACGGCCATGGACCCTCGAACGACGTGCTTGGCGCAGGCGGTCAGATCCGCACCGCCCGCGTGGCGGTGGAGTGGATGAGCGCGCAGCTTATCGACAGAATCGAGATCATCCGGGACGGCCGGGTGGCGGCGATCACCGAGAACGTCGACGCGGCGGAGACCGGCCGGCTCGAGATTGATCTCGACATCGACGGTGCCGGCTGGGTGGCTGCCCGCTGCGCCGGCCGAAGGCGCAACAGCTACGGCCATGCCCTCTGGGCTCACACCAGCCCGGTGTACCTCCGGGATAGGCCGTCAGCCCCAACCGTGCGCGCCGCGGCCGACTCGTTCATCCACCACATCGAGCGCGGTAGACAATGGATCAGCACCCGCGCACGGTTTGACAACGACGCGCAGCGCGATCGGATTGTCGGGCTCTACGCTGAGGGCCGGCGTACCTTCGAGGCCATTCGCGGCTAGCACGCACGGGTAGCACCGTGGCGCATAACGCGTCAGTCGAACAAGCCTGCGATGCTCTCCGCTTTCCGTGCCCCAACCGTCGCGCGGGCTCCCCGCCTGCCGAGCCCGCGCAGCAGCAGCGTCCAGCCAAACACCAGCACAAACAGTAGCGCGGAGACCAGCACAATGGTGGCGCCACTCGAGACATCCAGGAAATAGCTGGCGTAAATACCTACAAGACCGCACAGTGCCCCGATGGTGGTGGAAAGCCACAACATGCTGCTGAAGCTGTCCGTCAGCAGACGCGCTACGATGGCCGGCACCACCACGGCCGCCGCCACCAGCGTCACGCCCATCACCTGCATGGAGGCGATGATCGTCCCCGCCAGCATAAGCGCGAATACCGTCTCAGCTAGCGCCGTGTTCACACCGTAGACCCGAGCAACCTCGGGGTCGAACGTGGTGAACAGGAGCTGCTTGTAGAAAAAAAACACCACCAGCACCGTGGCCATCAGCACCACGCCGATCACCACCAGATCTTCAGTGGTGACACCAAGGATGTTGCCGAATAGAGCGGCGTCGAAGTTACGCGAGAACCGTCGGTAGCGACTGATCAGCGCCACGCCCAGAGCAAAGCTGGCAGTGGTGATGATGCCGATGGCGGCGTCCGCGCCGATACCCCGTCGACGCGCCACCGCGTTGATCAACAGGGCCGCCCCAAAGCCCCAGAGGCCGGCGCCAAAGTAAAAATTGAGCTGCATCACATAGCTCACCACCGCGCCGCCAAACGCCGCGTGCGCCAGGCCATGGCCGATGTACGACATCTTCCGCAGGACGATATACACGCCCATCAGGCCGCACAGCGCGCCAGTGAGCGTGGCCGCGATCAGCCCACGGGTGAAGAACTCAAACTGGAAGGGCTCCAGCATCAGCCGCGGGTGGCGGAGAGCCTATCGCTCACCAGAATCAAGTCGCCCTGGCGAACGACCACCATCTCCGCCCCGTACGTCCGCTCGAGCACCTCTGGCGTGAACACCTGGTCGGGAGTGCCTTCCGCGAGGACGTGACGGTTGAGGCAGATCACCCATGGGAGGTGGGCCGCGACGGAATTCAGGTCATGCGTCGTGAGCAACACCGTGATACCCTCGCGGTTGAGATCGGCCAGCAGGTGGAGCACCTCGTGGCGCGTCTTGATGTCTGAGCCAGACGTTGGCTCGTCCAGCAGCAACAGATCAGGCTGGCGGATAAGTGCCCGGGCCAGGAATACCCGCTGCTGTTGGCCACCAGAGAGCTCCCGGATATGGCGCTTCGCCAGCCCCTGGATCCCCAGCCGGTCCAGCAGCTCCAGCATTCGCTGGCGATCGGCGCGACTGGTCCAGGGAAACGGCCCTGACTCGGCCGTCAGCCCCATCAGCACCACCTGCTCCACCGTGGCCGGAAAGCTCCAGTCTATGGTCTCGAGCTGCGGCACGTAGCCCATCCGCCGGCGCGCGCCCGCCGCGAACTCGATCTGCCCGCCGTGGTGGTCCACCAATCCCAGCAGCGCCCGTAGCAGCGTGGTTTTGCCGGAGCCGCTGGGGCCGACGATGCCGGCGAACTGGCCTCTGGCCAACTGAAGCGAAACGCCATCGAGCACCACTGTGGAGTCGTAGCCGCAGCGAAGGTCCGTGATCTTCACCAGGCAAGGTGCATCCACGGCCAGCGCCGGTGCCAGGATAGCCATGCTACGGCGTGAACGTATTGCGCGGGTCCAGACCAGTCAACGGTCTGGGATCGCCGCCCAGCGCCTCAGCCATCAGCTGGACGTCGAACTTCATCATGCCCACGTACGTATGCTCGGGCGAGTCCTCCAACCCCGGCGGATCATCGTCTCGGAGCTCATCAATGAAGCGCACGCTGCCCTCCCTCCCGATCTGCTCCAACACTTTGCTGGGGAAGACTTCTGAGCCAAAGATCGCGGGAACGCCCGTCTCCCTGATCTGACGGATCAGGTCTGCTACTTCACGAGGGGAAGGCTCGGCGAAATCGGACGGCTGAATAGCACCGATCACCGTGAAGCCGTAGCGCGGTGCAAAGTAGGCGAACGAATCATGGTAGGTGAGCAGCTTGCGATTCTGCTCAGGAATCGTCGCCACGGTAGCGGCGATCGCGGTATCAAGCTCCGTCAACTTGGCATGAAACGCATGCGCGTTGGACGCGTAGTAGGCGGCGTTCGACGCGTCCAGCTCGCTGAGCGCGTCGCGGACGAGCTCAGCGTACTTCCGCGCGTGGAGCGGGTTCATCCAGAGGTGGGGATTCGGATCACCGTGCTCCTCCGGAAAGCTGAAGTCAAACACCCACTCGGAGCGCGTAATCGTCCCTGGCCCAAGCTCCAGAAGTCTCGCGCCGCGCTTCATGTTGGCCTGAGCCAGATCGATCGTCGTCCCCTCCAGCGCCAGCCCGTTCACCACGATCAAGTCCGCCTGGGCCAGCTTGCGCGCGTCAGACGGCGAAGGCTCGAAGGTATGGGAGTCCGTACCGGGCGGGATGATCCCCTCCAGGTCGATCCGCGAGCCGCCGACGTTCAGCACGATGTTGGTGATCGGCGCGACCGTGGTGACGACCTTCAAGCGGGTCTGGGCTGAAGTCACAGAGGGTCTGGGGATCAGGACGAGCGCCGCGAGCACGGCAGCCGCGAGCAGCGAGTAGGGGCGCACAAGAATCTCCAGCGGAGGCATTCAATGGTGACTGTAGCCGCCGAATCGTGCAAATGCAAAAACTCGCGACAGCGGCCGCGCAGTCTCAGGTCGCCGCGCCGCCGGTCAGTGCGTGTGCGTACCCGGCCCGTGCGTGTGCCCCCCACCGCCATGGCTGTGCCCGCCCGGACCATGGCTGTGCCCATGTCCACTCGAAGGCGCCAGCGCCGACGGCGGCGGTGGGGCCCCGCCGCGCGGCTCCGTGAACGTCATGGGCATTGACAGGTACACCCGCTGGGCCTCGCTACCATCATCCGGGCACACCGCGATGTCCGTGGGCTCGCCAAACCGACGAGACACCTCAAATACGATGCCACACTGGCCACACTGGAAATCAAACTTGGGCAACGGAGGCGCCTCCGCATATGCGATCGGGTCTCGCCCGGGGGCTGCCAGCATGGTAGCACGGTGCGCCCCGTCACCCGCGTAGCCAGGTGACCACCAGCCCAACCGCCGCCATCGCCATCACGCCCACCGTCAACCAGCCCACCGCGTTGGTCAGCCGACTGTTCACTCGGTCCCCCATGATGGAGCGGTCGCGCGCCACCAGGAGGATCATGGCCAGAAGCGGCGGCGCCAGGAACCCGTTCACCACCGCCGCCCCGAACAGTGCGGCGATCGGGTCTATGCCCAGGAAATTCAATTCAATCCCCACCAGCGTCGAGGCCGCCATCACCAGATAGAACTGCCGCGCCTGCGCCGGTCGCTGGTTCAGGCCAGACCTCCAGCCAAACGCCTCCGAGACAGCATAGGCCGAAGAGCCCACAAGGATGGGCACCGCCAGGAATCCGCTGCCGATGAGACCAAGAGCCAGCAGCACGGCTGCCGAGTCACCTGCGATCGGCCGGAGCGCCTGCGCCGCCTCCACCGCGGAGCTAATCTCCCGCCTCCCACTCGCGTACAGCGTCGCCGCGCTGGCCAGCATGATCGCGTACATGACCACCGTTGCAAACAGCATCCCGGCGTGAACATCCATGGCGGCTGCGCGTAGCTCCCCGTCCGTAGCCCGACGGCGGTGGTGGATGCGCTGGCGCGCCACGCTCACGTGCGTCTCCACCTCCGCGCTCGCCTGCCAGAAGAACAGATACGGTGAGATGGTGGTGCCCAGCAGAGCCACGAGACCCGCCAGATAGGCACTGTCCAGGCGCACCGTTGGGATCAGCGTGCTGGAGAGCACGGACGCCGGATCCGGGTGGGCGAACACGGCCGCTCCCAGATACGCCAGCAGCGTGAGCGTAAGCCACTTGAACACGCCCTCGATCAGTCGGTAGGAACCCCACACCAGCAACGCCAGAATGGATAGCGCTATCGGCAGAATGATGGCCGGGATCGGCACGGGAATCAGCAGGTTCACCGCCGCCGCGATCGCACCGATGTCCGCGCCGGCATTGATCGTATTCGCCAGCAGAACGAGCCCGACCACCGGGTACATCACGCCGCGCCCGTGGTGTCGACGCAGCACGCCTGTGAGGCCATGGCCGGTCACCAGGCCAATCTTGGCGCACACGTACTGGCTCACGGCCACCAACGGGAAGAAGTACGGCGCCGTCCACAACACCGAGTAGCCCATGGCCGCGCCTACACTGGTGTACGTGCCGATGCCGGACGGGTCATCGTCGGACGCACCCGTGACCACCCCCGGGCCGATGAACGAAAACACGCGGCGCACGAGGCCACCGAACCCTCGGTTGGAGGGCTCCACCGGGGCGCTGCGCTTGGACCGCATGGCGTGCCGCACCTGCAATGGGCTTGCGCAACGATGATGGCGCATCCAGCCCCCTCCCGGAGCCGAATTGGGGTGCCGATTGTCCCGCTGAGGACAGGACATTTCACGGCTTCCCACCCTCACACAGCGCGGTACCATCTAGGTGCCAGGAGGGATACAGAGAGGAACCAGGAAGCCAAAGTCACCAGCGAGGCGGCGGCGGAATGGAGATCCACCCAGTATCCCAGATGGCACGGAAGGAGGCAGTGGTCGAAGTGAAAGGGCTCACTCGCGCCACTCATGTGCTCTTTGGAGTCTTCCAGATTGACAGAGTAGCGGCGATCACCCCGCGATGATTCGTAGCGAGGAGTGTCGAAGACGGCTCCACCAGAAGTAGTTCCGGTGATGAGGCCAGGCCCAGTGATCGGGCAAGACGCCCCTACGAACCCTCCCACGGGTCGCCAATCCTGACCTTGCTCCAATAAACACAAACGACTCTCGTGAAGGGAGGCCGCTCAGGTGGCCTCCCTTCTGGTATTCCGCCTCCCAGTCCGTCAGGGCATGAACGGGTCACTCAGCCGCGGGTCACGAACCATGTCCTCATCCGTGAGGCTGGCCAGAAAAGCCAGAAGATCCCGCCGCTCCGCCCGTGTGAGCGAGAATCCCACCATGAAGATGCTCTTGATCGGGCTGGCGGCGCCCACACCGGCGTTGGGCCCGTCACTGATGGTCCGTCCGCCGGCCGCGTAATGATTGATGGCGTCGTTGAGGGTAGCGGCGCTTCCGTCGTGCATATACGGCGCCGTCAGGGCCACGTTCCTGAGCGTGGGCGAGCGGAACCGTCCCATGTCCTCGGGGCGGCCGGTGTGCTCCATCAAGCCGACGTTGCCGACCGGATAAGCGCCTCGGCCGTCAAGGTTGTAGAGCGCGGTGTTGTGAAAGGCGTTGTCGCGGAACGGCGAGCGTTCGTGCCGCACTGAATCCGTGAAGTTGATGCCACCGTGACAGTGACTGCACTCCAACCGCTCGCTGAAGAACAACTCCTCGCCGCGTTTCGCGAACTCAGAGATCGCCGCCTGCTCGCCGCCGTACCGGTAGCGGTCGTACGGCGAACGATAGGAGAGAATCGTGCGCTGGAAGCTGGCCAGCGCGCGCGTGATGCCAGCCAGCGTGACGGGATCAGGCTGGTCTGGATAGGCCGCGGCAAACAGGGCCGGGTAACGGTTGTCCGCGCGCAGCATCTCCAACATGATGCCCTCCCGGCCGGCCAGCCCCATCTCCACGGGATTCTCACCGAACATGGGCCCAAGCGCCTGCTGCTCCAGCCGGTCCAGGTTGGGGTTAGCCCAGGTGAGCGCCGGGCTGTAGCCAACGTTTGTCAGCGACATGGAGTTGCGGGGATGGACCTCTCCGGTCGCACCCACTGCTCGGGGTTGGCCATCCGTGAACGCTCTGGCCTGCTGGTGGCAGGTGGCACAGGCCAGCTCACCGTTGATGGACAGCCGGCGATCATAGAAGAGGAACCGCCCAAGCTCCACCTTCTCTGCCGTCATCGGGTTATCCGCCGGAACCACCGGCCGCGGCATCCAGCCCGGCAGCCCCCAATCAAATTTCGCCTGAACCGGCGCCACCGGGACCACGAACGGCGACGCGATCCACGCCGCGGCAATCGCGGCTGACATCAACGCTCCCCCGACCCGCTGCAAGGCCCGCACGAGACTCCATCCAACGTAGATTGAGGCTACCGACGCCACAACACCAACCGCGGCACCCAGATTCCAATTTTGCGGTGGTGCCCGCCTCGGCGAAATCAGGCGCTACTATGTGTCCGCGGCGCGGCGTCATGGCCGCGGCCTGAGGGAGATTTGCCATGACCAGGTCCGTCCTTGCATTTCTTGACGTCCAGTCACCCGAGGTGCGGGCGCTGATCCAGTCGATCGCCCCGCCGGACATCGACATACGGATGGCCACGACCGGCGACCTGGCCGAGCAGACTGCCCTCGCGGCAGATGCAGAGTTCGTCGTAGGCGGCATCACCAAACTGCCATCTGAGGTGATCAACGCCGCGCCAAAGCTCCGCCTCATCCATAAGTGGGGCATCGGCGTGGACAAGATAGACCTGGAAGCGGCCCGCGCACGGGGCGTCCCCGTGGTCATCACCGCCGGTGCCAATGCCCGCCCGGTTGCGGACCACGCACTGCTGCTGATGCTTGCCACCGTCAAACACCTGAACTCCGCGCAGGCCAAGGCCCGCGCCGGGCTCTGGTGGGAGGCCCGCGGCGACGCCCGCACCCAGAATCTCCAGATGCAGGGCAAGCTGGTGGGATTGGTGGGACTGGGCAACATTGGCCGCCAGGTGACGAAGCGCCTGCACGGGTTCGACGCCGAGGTCTGCTACTACGACGTGCGCCGGCTCTCCCCAGACGAGGAGGCGAGCGTTGGCGTCATGTTCCGCGAGCTTGACGACCTTGTGGCCAGCGCGGACATCATCAGCCTGCATCTGCCGTACCTGCCCAGCACGCGGCACATCCTGTCCCGGGAGCGGTTGGGGAGGATGAAGCGGGGCGCCATTGTCGTCAACACGGCCCGCGGCGAGCTTATCGACGAGCAGGCCCTCGCGGATGCGCTCCGCTCCGGCCACCTGGGCGGGGCCGGCATCGACGTATTCCACGATGAGCCGCCGGGTCTGGACAACCCCCTATTCGCGCCGGACCTGCCCAACCTCGTGCTCACGCCCCATGTGGCGGGGTCCACATTTGACAACGTGGAAAACGTAGCGAGCCACATCTTCGGCAACGTCCGCCGCGTGTTGAACGGCGAGCCGCTGCCGGCAGCGGACATTGTGGTGCCGCCGGGCCCCATGCTGGCGAAGCCGATCACTGCAACGTAGTAGAGTCAAGTCTCCACACACTTTCAGGATCCCCAGTTAGCCCTGTTCCTGCTGTCATCAAGGAGTACACTGGCACCCCGGCAGCGTCAGCAGGGCAAGCGAGCGCAGAACGCTTATCTCTCAAACTGAGTACCGCTAGGTAACGGGCGCAGCGCCCGGGCGCAGACACTGACCGCAAATGCAGAGAGCACCATCAAGTACGTCCTTGTCGTTGCCGGCGACCGGCCACCACTGAGCCGCACGCCACCCGGCCCAAGTCTCGTAGTCGCGGCCGTAGCGTTGCCGTCACGACGTGCACGATCCAACGGCGTCGAGAGTGGATCCTTCTGGAGAGTGTTCGGGGTCACCGCCGGCTACCGCTGGCGGGAGTAGCGAGTCACTCAGGCAGACAAGGCCTCGGTAATCTACGAAGCGCTCCGGACAACGGGTGCGAGAAACCGCCCCCCGTTTCACTGCCTCACTTCCGACGCGATGCCGGATGGCCGCTACGGCTCATCGACGCGCCTGGTAAGTGTGGCTCAGTGCTGAGCGCGCCGTTCCATCGGACGGATCTGGTGTCGCCGCCGCGGCACCCTTGGGGCGATTCGAGAGGTGTCAGACACTGAACGCGCCAGACAAAGCGGCAAGCCGCGACTTCGGCAATTTCGCAACCGCATTTTCACCTGGCACGACGCGGTGGGAGACTTTGGCGACCTACCGTGGGATCAGGACATCGTCCGCATCGCTAAGGAGTGGTTCGCCATGGATGCCTCCTCCCCTTTACGCACTCGCCCACTCGGAGAGACGGCGGGCAGCACCGAACGACCCGCGAGGACGCTGACGGGGCCATTGCTCAGCTTCGATCTCACTGAGGCAACCGATGCGCTGCGACGTGAGGACGCATGGAATCGTGGTGACCGAAATGCTCGAACGCTGATCGAGGAGCCAGGACTCAGAGTCGTGTTGACAGTCCTTCGGGCCGGCGCCAAAATTCGCGAGCACCGGACCGACGGCTGGGTGCTCGTTCAGTCGCTCGAGGGCAGCCTCGCTGTTGGGTCGCCGGCTGCAAGTGCTGATCTGGCTGCCGGAGGTCTTGTCTCACTCCAACCGGGCGTTCCGCATGAAGTGTCAGCGAGCACGCAGTCTGCCTTCCTACTGACGATCGCTCGACCAGTCCCGAATACCGGGACAGAATAATCCTGAGCATGGAAACCCGGAGTAATCTGATCTAGCGGCGGAGGCCCAGGCAAGCGGGAAGAGGACAAAGGTTTCGTCGCCACGGCAGCGGAGCCATGCCGCGGACGTACACGACTTGTTGCTCCATCGTCGGCGCCCACCCGCCCAAGCCGAAAAATAGGTGTCCTGGCCAGCGGGTGCCAGTCTGGGCAAACTCGCACGGATCGACCAGCGGGCAGCCGCGCCACCCGGCACGCGGACGATCGCCCCCGTGTTCTGCTGACTGAAGCACAGCGCGGGGGTAGGGTGTTGGGGAGAGGACGTGATCGGGCCTCGAGACGACTGGGGCTTGTAGCCCGTTGCTGCGCGATGCTAGCGGCGGCGTCCCTCTTCTTTCGGGTGCAATCCGGGGTCGCCGCTGTTCCTGAGGCCGAGCCCCGTGCTAATCGCCAGGTCGGCGATGCTGGATTGAGCGTCGCCAGCATCCACCAGGCCTCCGGTCTGCTTTCCGTCACGCACGCAGATGTAATGATCGCCGGCGCCACGCTGGACCTGGAGCTTAGTCGCATTCACGCGGATGCGCTGCCTCAACGAGGAGTGCTCGGAGCTGGCTGGTTTCTGTCATACGAAACGCGCGTTCTGCTTGACCAATCGACCGACGAAGCCGTGCTCATCCTGGCGCCCAGCGCGTCGACCGTGACGCTCCTGGCGGAGCCGGACAGGTCCGGTTGGCGATCCGACGATGGCAAGGTCACGGTCGTACGCGGCCCCCTGGGCGGGTACGTAGCCAGATTCGGGAATCGCACGGAGTATGCATACCACTCCAGCGGAGGTCTTGTGCAGATCGCGCAGGACGAGGCCGCGATCGTGCCGGTGCGCGACCAGCGTGGTCAAGTCTCGAGGTTACCCGCGCCCGACGGCCAGGGTGTGTTGAGCCTTAGCTACGACGACGACCGAGATCTACTCTTGAGTATCACCGACTGGGCCGATCCGCCAAGGACGATCACCTACAGCCACAACGAGTACGAGCAACTGACGAGCGTGACGGAGCGGCGCGGAGTGAAGACGCAGTTCACGTACCACACTCCATCCCCACGGGTTGCCACGATCGTGGATACCCTGGGGCGAATCTCCGACGCGTTCTGGTACGACGAACTCGGGCGCGTGCAAGCGCACCAGCTCGGCGAAGCGATCGGTACGAGAGCGCATGAGGACTACTCCTACGCGCGCGACGCGGATGGCATGCCGGTGACGACCATTCGCTACCCGCCAAGCGCGTTCCTTCCCGACTGGAACACCGAAACAGTCGAGCGGTTCGACAACAGCGGCAAGCTCGTGGAGCGGGCAACGACGACCGGACCTGATAGCGAGCCTCTATTTGAGACGCTCAGCTCTGATCGACTGGGCAGTCCACGGTGAAGCGCCGTGATGGCAACACGCCGCCAGTTCAGCGGACCACTGATATCGAGGATCTGAAATCCATCTTCGCCGCGATGGCGACGGACCCGGATCAAGCGAGCGCCGCGCGGAGCGTCGCAGACGACGAGGCGGCGGATGCGCGAGAACCCGATGCGTGCAGCCGGAACAACGCGGACGGCGAGGACGATGATGCGTCGCCACCTCGGCCGCCCCGTCCCGCCAGACGACTCGAGGAAACCCTGGACATATACACGGGCACTCGCCTGTACGAGCCCGTTGGGAAGCAGTGGACTGAGCTCGCTGGGTTGCTCGGCCGCATGACAGAGCTAAACGGAGGGAACCCGCACCTCGAGCGAGACGCGCTGCGCCGGGTCACCCGGGCGACCCTTCCCGGCGACGCATATCTCTCGAATTCGGGCCGGGTATGGGAGTCCGAGTACGACGCGGAGGATCAACCGATGAGCATCATGGAGCGCGAGAGCGCGGACGGTCACATCACGTCATCCGTTCGCATCACCGCCGACCCGTTCGGCAATCGCTACACGCTCAGGCTCCACGGGGGTGAGACGTTCGAGGCGACCGCGAACAGCATCCAGCTGCCACTGACCATCGAGTCGTCTAACGGCGCGTTCGTTCAGGGCGAATATGACCTGCGCGCCGATCTGCGGCGGCGCGTGACGCGACTCCATCAATTCAACCACGAGATGATCGAGGAGTTCGCTCACGACGGCCTGCATCGACTTCGCCGTCACGCAATCTACACCCGAATCGGCGGCAACTCCGTTCGATTCGTGACGGCGTACAGTTACGCCGGACCGGAGCGTACCGACCGCCGTTCGACTACCTGGTTCGAGCCAGCGAACGAGGGACAGGCTATGCGCTAGCCGCCGAGCACGCCGGGCGCTGGCGCCCGGCGTACCCTGAGCTTCAGTTCAGCGGCGGGCGGTGCTGCGCCCAGGGCTGTAGCGCTTCGAACGCGGCGGCCGCGCGGAACACCAGCGTCTCCTTATGCCAGCCTGCCACCACTTGCAGACCCACGGGGAGTTTCTCGTGGTTGAACCCGCATGGCAGGTTGGCGGCCGGGTATCCGGTCAGATTGAACGGGTACATGAAGGGCACCCGGTCAAAGATGGAGTGCGCCGGCTTACCACCCAGATCCGCCAGGCCCTCCAACGGCCCGGGCTCCGCCGACCACGCCACCACCGGCATCTGCGGTGTCAGCAGCAGATCGTACTGATCCATGGTGGCGCGCACCTTCTCCCAAAACACGGTGCGCTCCACCAAGGCCTTTCCGTAGTCGATGGCGGACAGACGCGCGGCGTCCAGGATCATCCGCATCATGGTGGGCTCTATCCAATCCGGTCGCTCCAGCGCGTGGTCATGGTTCCGGGCCGCGATGCTGGTGGAGTAGATGATCTTGTGGAACTCGTAGGGGTTCCCCCAGTCAATCTTTGCCTCCTCGACGTCGCAGCCTAGCTCGCTAAAGCGTTTGGCCGACTTTTCAGCGATCGCGGCCACCTCAGGATCAACGTTTGCGAAACCCAGATCTCGGCTCCAGCCAACCCGGAGGCCCTTGATGCCTCCCTCGCACGCCGCCAGGTAATCCTCCGGCGGACTGTCGATTGACAGCGGGTCCCGCGCATCCGGGCCCGCCAGGACCTTCAGCATGATGGCCGCGTCACGCACCGTCCTCGTCATAGGGCCATTGTGCGATCGCGCACCCCACAGGTCGGCGGTGGGCCAGTACGGCACCCGACCGAATGAGGGCTTGACACCAAAAATGCCACACAGCGCGGAAGGGATCCGGATGGACCCCGACCCATCGGACCCGTGCGCCAGTGGGCCCAGCCCCGCTGCCGCCGCCGAGCCAGCGCCACCCGATGAGGCGCCAGAGGTCCGCTCCGTGTTCCACGGGTTCTTGCAGGGCGGACCCAGCAGGTTGTCGCACATGTCCTTGTACCCATAGTGCGGCGTGTTCGTCTTCCCCAGCAGGATCCCGCCTGACGAGCGCAGGCGCGACGCCACCGTACCATCGATGGCCGGAACGTTGTTCTCAGACCATTTGGAGCCAAACGTGGTGCGAATCCCGGCCGTGAGCTCGAGATCTTTGATCGAGTAAGGGATCCCGTCCATCGCGCCGACCGGCGTCCCTGCCTGGAACCGCGCCTCGGACGCTTTCGCCAGGTCGCGCGCGTGGTCCGCCGTGACCGTCAGAAACGCATTGAGCACCGGGTTCAGCCGATCGACGCGCGCCAGCACCGCGTCCGTGACCTCCACCGGCGAAAGCTGCCTCGCGCGGTACAGGCGGCCCAGCTCCGTGGCGGGCGTGAAACACAGCTCGGTAGCGTCCATCGTTGACTCCTCCGTGGGCGGCGCGGCGTCTGGTGGCCGTTGGCGTGGAGACTAGTTGGAGAGGCGGCCGATTGTCCAGCCGGCCTACGCGCGCATCACCTACCATTCCCGGTGCATGCGTATTGGAATCAACGCCCTCTTCCTGCAGAAGCCAGCCACCGGTAGCGGCCAGCACATCTACCACCTGCTCCAGGGTCTGGACGCGGTGGACCGTTCAAACGAGTACGTGCTGCTCCACCCTAGGTTCCGTCGCGCGTACCCCGTACAGTTCCCCCGCCTATCCGATCGGTTTCACAACGTAGAACAGTGGACGCGGTGGGCCAAGTTCGGCGAAAGCTTTGAGAAGCTCTGGTGGGAGCAGATCGGGCTTATGCAGGCTACACGCCGCGAGCGGGTAGACCTGCTGCACTCTCCCTACTTCGCCGCGCCGCTCATCCAGACCCACCCCACGGTGGTCACGATCCACGACGTGATCCCGCTGGTCCTGGCCGAATACGGTCGGCGCGAGACCAGCCGCATGTACACGGCGCTGGTCTCCCACACGTCGCGCCGCGCAAACGCCATCATCGCCGTCTCCGAATGTTCGCGGCGGGACATCGTGCGCACGCTCGGCATTCCGCATGACAAGATCCACGTCATCGGCAACGCCGTGGACCCCACGTACTACCCCATCAAGGACTCCTGGCTGCTCGCCGCCGTGCGCGAACGCTACAACATCTCACGGAAATTCATCCTCTATTTCGGCGGCTTTGACCAGCGGAAGAACGTGCACCGCATCATCCGCTCCTACGCCGCGCTCCCACCGGCACTGCAGGATGAATATCAGCTCGTCATCGCCGGGCGGATCCCGCTGCAGCTCATGGGGCACCCGCTGTACCCAGACCCGCGACCACTGGTGCGGGAGCTAGGGATGGGCGACCGTATCATCTTCACCGGCCAGATCCGCGAGCAGGACAAGGCGCCGCTGTACAGTGGCGCCGCGGTGTACCTCTTCCCATCGCTCTATGAAGGATTCGGCATGACCGTGCTGGAGGCCATGGCCTGCGGCGCACCGGTGATCACCTCACGCCTGTCCGCGCTCCCCGAAGTCGTGGGCGACGCCGGCGTGCTGGTGGACCCGTACAGCGAGCCCGCGATTACCGAAGCGCTCGGCGAGCTCCTGACCAGCCCCGGCCGGCGCGCGGAGCTAGGCAGCGCCGCCCGCGATAGGTCCCGCAACTTCTCCTGGCGTCAGGTAGCAGAACAGACCGTTCGCGTCTACGAACAAGTACGCGCTGCCGCGTAAGACAGCCCAGGCCGATCCAAGCCCGCCGTTACCGTCCCGGCGGCTGCGGCGGAATGCCAGGCGCCAGTATCGGGCGCGTGCCGCGGTCATTCGGGTTGGCGACAGGGGTCGGCCCGTTCACAGCACCGCCCGCCTGAGAACCGTCGCACAGCCGCGGGTCCCGGCCCAGTTGCAGGCAGGTAGCAGCGCCCTGAGTCGGCGCGGTGACCGTAGAGCTCTGCGTGACCGTCACGGTGCCGATCGCGGTCACCGTGACCTGAGAATTTTCTCAACGTGGTGGCTACCATCCTGGGCACTGCTCGGCGCCGTCGGCCGGGGATGGTGGGCCGCTGGGGGGGCCCTCCTTGGCTCCGTCACCGGCATCCTCCTGGGTGCGGGGCTTGCGGCCGTACAGCTTCTGCCGACATCCGCGCTCGTCGGCGTGACACTGCGCCAGACCGGACTAGGCTGGGACTTCCTTACCGGTATTTCGGAACCGCCGTGGCATCTGCTTACCCTGTTGACCCCCACTTTCTTCGGTGATCCACGATCGGCCTACTGGCCCGGGGAAGCGTATCTCTGGCACGAGCGGCTCTCTTACCTCGGTCTTGTGCCTCTTCTCGCGTCGTTCTTCCTCATCGGCAGGTGGCGCTGGATCTGCTGGGCCACGGTCGCCGCCTCGCTGGCATTGGCGTTCGGCAGGCACGTTCCGTGGTATGCGTGGGCCGTTTCCGTCCTACCGGGATACGCCAGCTTCAGAACGCCAGCCAAGCACCTCGTACTTGCGAGCCTGGCGATCTGCCTGGCCGCGAGCCTCGGTGTGGAGCGGCTGCGCGGGCGACGCGGCCTTTTCGGTGCACTGGTGTGCGCGGCAGCGCTGGACATCCTGGCGGCGGCATTTCTGGCATCGCTGCCGGAGCTCGCCAGTACGCAGGGGGGCGCCTTTCGGATCGAGGCGCCAGATGCTCACTCAGCGGCGCTGAGCGCCGCGCTACCCGGGGTGCTGTTGGCCAATGCATTCCTGCTCGCGGCCGGTCTCGCTGCCCTGCTACCCGGCGTCTGGGCCCCACGCGTCCTGGTGGCCCTCGCCGTCCTGGACCTCGTCGTGGTCCTGGCGCCGTTTAGGAACAGCCCAAGCAGTCCCACGGAGTACGTGTCGCGCGCGGGGGCAATGCGCGCACACGACCGCGCTGTGTGACTGGGCGATACGGGGGCCATCCTCGCTAACTTTGGCCCGACCGTTCAGGTGGTTCAGCCGGCCGGCTACAACCCGCTCTTCAGCGCCGAGTACGCCACACTTGTGGCCGGTGCCAGACCACCCATCGTGTTCGACATCGACCGAGCCGACAAACCGGCGCTTCCGCTACTAGGGTACGGCGTCATCTTTGACAATGCCCGGCGCACAGTGGTGGTGCTCGATCCGCCCCCGCCGCGTGCGTGGGTGGCTTGTTGCCTTTGGCCCGGCACTGCAATCGACGTGCGCCAGCCGGAATTCCCCAGGCATGAATGCGTCGCCAGCCCCGCGGCGACAATCCGAGAGAACCCCGCACCCCCGGGCCCGGCACGCGTGCTTGATGAGTGGGGCGGTTGGGCCTGGTTCGAGGCGGAGGGTCCAGGCTGGCTCGTGACCACCATCCCCTGGTATCCAGGCTGGTCGGCCGAGGTGGACGGACGGCCCTCTCCCGTAGTCGTTCTGGACGGGGCGTTAGTCGGCGTTCAACTCGAACCAGGTCGAGCCGCGGTTACCCTGAGCTACTGGCCCACAGGCCTGACACCGGGCCTCATTTTCACGTTCATTAGCCTGGTCTCGCTCGGCCTCTTGGCGGACCGGCGCCTGGAAGACCTAGCCAAGCGCTGGATTCAGCGCTAGTTGCGCCACTCCGGCAGTGCGGACCAGATAGCCTCGATGTTCTTGGCGCACCACGGCACCTTTTCCCGAACGCCGTTCAGTGTGGCCTCCAGCGCCGGCTTGCCGCCAGCCTTCGCCAGCGCCTTGCCGATGTTGCGTACCTCGTTCGCGTGGGGGCCGGTGATGGAGAGTCCACCCTCCGCCTTCACATCCGGCTGGTCGTACATCCCGACCAGGCTGGAGATGGCAGCCTCCGTGGTCATCCCAGCGCCGCCGGAAGATCGACCGAAGAGTTTGTCGAGAAAGCCCATGGTGCACCCCTGTGTGGCAAGCTGGGATACGAACGACAAGCCGCACGCACGACCGCCGTTCGACGCAGGGCGAGTATACTCGGATGGCGTGGCACACGACCGAGCACTGCACCCACCGCGTCGCCACGGCTTCATTCGGCCGTGATTGTCCTCGTCACCGGCGCATCCGGCTTCCTCGGTCGCCACGTGGTCGCCGCGCTCGCCAGCGCCGGGCTCATGGTAGAGACACTCCACCGCGGCCAGTCATTGGAAGGGCACCGCCACCACCAGGTTGATGTGCGTAGCCCGGAGGCAAGAGCCGCCGCGGGCGCCGCCGATGTCATCGTTCACCTTGCCGGCCGCGGCAACGTGGCCGAATCGCTCGCCAGGCCATTCGAGTACAACGACTTGAATGCAGTGGGCACGCTAAACCTGTTGGAGGGCGCCCGCCACCGCGGTGCGCACTTTATCCTGTCCTCCACCCAGCGTATTTACGCCCCTTCCGAGGGCCGGATGCCAGAGGACCACCGCGTGGCGCCGGCGGACCCGTATGCGGTGGCCAAACTCGTCGCGGAACGCTGGGTGGGGATGTACGCGCGGTTCTGCGAGCTCCCGGCCACGATCCTGCGCTTCTTTTCCGTCTACGGCCCGGGCCAGGTAGGGCAGGGGAATAGCGGCGTGGTCAGCATCTTCGCCCAGCGCGCTCGCGCCGGGTTGCCACTGGTCGTCCACCAGGAACAGCGGCGCGACCTCACCTGGGCCAGCGATGCTGCCCATGGCGTGCTGCTGGCCATTCAAAATCCGTCAGCTCATGCGCAGCTTCGAACGTACAACGTGGCCACCGGCGTGGGCACGTCGCTCGAAGAGCTAGCACGCACTATCTGCCGGCTGCTCGGATCGAGCTCCCCCGTGGTGCCGGCAACGCAGACGGCCGCCGAAGGCGACCGCGTGGCGAACATCGACCGTGCGCGGCGCGAGCTCGGGTACGCCCCGGAGGTCTCGGTGGAGCAGGGCCTCCGCGCGCTGTTAGGCACTGGCGCTTAATGCCTGCCGCCGTCCTGCTCAAAGCGCGACCGACAGACCGCCAGCTTGCGGATAGGCTGCGCCCACCCCTGCCGGACGGCCTGGAGCTCTACCTAGACACAGCGGATCTGGCCACACCCGAGGCCATGGACGGCGTGGTCAGCCGCATGCACGCGCTTGATCTTCCCCCAGGCTTTGTCCTGCTCGTGGAGGGCCCCATCCGTTCGTTGGATGGTGAGTTCTTCGACCTCAGTCGGGACAGCGAGGCCGACCGCGAGCTCTCGCGCCGCATCATCGACCTCTGCCGGCGGATCGGCGCCATCAATGCGAACATACATATGATCGCACCCAGCGCTGATCCCGCCCTTCTCACGCTCGAAAATCGGGCGGCGGTGCTCGAACAATCGCTCGCCCCAACCCGCTTCTTTGCCCATCTCGCGACGCGCGCTGGCATCCGCCCTACCGTGGAGAACATGCCACCTTTGCTTCGCATGCGCGAGAGCGGCATGTACTTCTCGTGCATTGGCATGCCCGCTGCCGATCTCGCCTGGTTGACATCACGCGTGGAAGGGCTCGGGATCATCCTTGACACGTCTCACGCGCAGCTCTACTTGAACGCGCGCAGTGGGGTGAAGGACGCGTCAGTCTCAATTGACCTGGATCCACTCCGACGGTTCATCCGCGCGGCGCCCGGCTCCGACTCCTTCCCCGGGTACCTGCACGATCTAGGACCGGCCCTGGCCGCCTGCCACGTGTCCAACGCCACCGGCCTGCTCGGCGAGGGCATGCCGTACGGTGAGGGTGATCTGGACCTGGATGCCCTGCTTCCGAATCTGGCCAGCCGCGTAGATCATCTCGTGATCGAGACGCTCGAGCCCAACCACGACCAGGCTGTGCTGATGCGCGATGCCCAGCGGCGAATGCTGCGCCGTCTCGGGCGCCGGCCAGCCAATCGTGAGGACGGTGCGTGATGCCGCCCACCGTCGACGACTCCTGGGAGCTTGACAGCTCAGAGCCGCGCGTGGCCGCGGCGCTGCTGGGCAGGCCGCCCCTGCCCACGGACTGGACGACGGCGGAGGCCGCGCTGGCAGACCGGCGCGTGCTTGTGACAGGCGCCGGGGGATCCGTGGGCAAGGCTCTGGCGGATCGTCTGCTCAGCTTTGACTGCGAGTCCGTGACGCTGCTAGACCACCATGATCACGCACTGTTCGCTCTGCGCAAGTCGGTGCAGGCCCACCCCCGGGGTGAGCGCGCGCGCCTCATCCTCGCGGACATCCGAGATCGCTCGCGGACGCGGCGCATTCTGGGCGAATTACGGCCCCACGCAATCTTCCATCTCGCTGCCTACAAACACGTGCCGTTTGGCGAGGAGTTCCCGGAGGAGGCCTACGCGGTCAACGTGGCCGCGACCGTCTCGCTGATCGCCCGAGCCCGTGAGCTTGACGTTCAGACCTTCGCCTACCCGTCCAGCGACAAGGCGGTGAACCCACCCAGCATCTACGGCGCTACCAAGCGACTGTCGGAAGTGGCGATGCAACGCGCCGCGAAGGAGACCGGACGCCCATATGTGGTAGCTCGTTACGTGAACATCCTGGGCACCCATGGATCAGTGGTGGAGACGTTTCGTGATCAGGTTCGGCGTGGCCAGGCACTCACCGTCACGGACGAGCGCATGACCCGCTACTGGGCCAGTATGAGCGAGGCCGTCTGGCTGATCGCTCACGCGGCCGCGCGGGGGGAGCCTGGAGCCGTCATGATGCTAGACGCACGCGAGGAGATTCCAGTTGTGACCATGGCACGCCGCGTTGAGGCGTTGGTGGCTCCGCGACAGACGCCGCTCCCGCTTGCGATCACTGGAGCTCGTCCAGGCGAGCGCCTGCGTGAAGAGCTGCTTAGTGCCAATGAGTGGTTCGAGCCGGGCCCGTTACCAGGACTCCTAGAGGTCCGCACGAGACGCCCCGAGTCCAGAGTGGGCACCCTGACAGACGTGCTCAATCGGCTGGACATTCTCATTGAGCGCGAAGACACGGCCAGCTTCCGCGATCTGCTCATGGACGCCGCTCGTAGCCTCCAGTAGCCACGACCCACCCAGCTCGCTTTCGTTGGCCTCCGTCCCGAGTCGCTCGTTACAGTAGGCAGCCATGGTGCTGCTCTGGACCACCGGCGTCGGCCTGCTGGCGCTCATCGCTAGCTACGTCCTCGTCGCCCTCGCCGTTCGGCAGGGACATCGGGCCGGCCTCGTCGATGCGCCGCGAGCCGGCGAAGTGCAGGTGCGCTCCGTGCCGCGCACCGGCGGGTACGGGATGCTCGGTGCCGTGTGGATCGCCGTGGCGCTGGCCGTACTGGGCCGCCCCACGGAGCTACAGGCGAACCCCGCGGATGACTGGAAGTTGCTGGGAATGCTCCTTGGCACAGCGGCCATTCTCCCTCTTGCCATCATCGACGACCGCCGCCGCCTGGGATCAGCGGCACAATTCGCCGGGCAGATCGTCATCGCCGCTATTCCCGTGGCGTTCGGCCTCAGAATCGGCAGTGTGGCCTCACCCTTCGGGCCGGCCCAGGAGCTCCCCCAGTGGCTGGACATCCTGGTGACCGTCATCTGGATCGTCGGCATGATCAACGCGATCAACCTGATCGACACCATGGATGGGCTGGCAGGTGGGCTGGCCCTTATCGGCGCCTGCGTACTCAGCCTGCGCAGCCTCTGGTTCGGTCAATACACGATAGCCGTGCTGCCACTGGCGCTCGCCGGTTCCACGCTTGGCTTTCTGCCCCACAATTTCTGGCCAGCCCGCATCTTCATGGGCACCTCTGGCTCCATGCTCCTGGGCTTCTGGCTCGCCACCACCAGCATCGTCGGCGGGGCGAAGGTGGGCACGGCGTTGGTGGTCATGGGCGTGCCCATTTTGGACACCGCGTGGGTGATCGGGCGACGCCTCGCGGCGGGCCGTTCACCGTTCCACGGCGGCGATGGCGAACATCTCCCCCACCGCATTCACCGCCTGGGGCTGAGCCAGAAGCACACCGTTCTCGTACTCTACGGAATCTGCGCCGTGTTTGGCCTGCTGGCACTCACGCTCCATTCGCCGGCGGAGCGGCCCACCATGGTCAAGCTGTATCTCATCGCTGGGATGGTGCTCGTGATGGCGATGGTGCTGATCACCGTGACCGTGCTGTCGAGCCGCCGACGCACGGCTTCCTGACGAGATCTTCAGGAACTTTCGTCCCCCGCGGACGTTAATTAGTAGACACAGGCCCAATGCGCGTATCCGCGACGAGAGTGGGTCACACATGCAGGGGATCTGCGCAAAGCGGTGCGTCATCGGGCTTTCTGGCGGGCAGCACTCAGTCTCACCGCGGGTGTGGCTGCCCTCCTCTTGTCCGCCCCCGCGACGGCGAGCGTCGCTCCCGCAGAGCTTCCGTATCTGGCGCTGGGTGACTCGGTAGCTTCCGGCGCTGAGTTGGGTGACTCCGCCAGCTACCCACGAAAACTGGGTGTGCGCATGGCCAACGAGACCGGCCGCCCGGTCCGCTACTGGAACCGGGCGCGGCAGGGCGAGCAGAGCGCCGGTGTACTCGCTGCTCAATTGGATGGTGTGGAGGGGTTTCGCCCAACCGTGGTCACCCTGACCGTGGGAGCAAACGATTTCCTGGTCCCTGCCCTGGAGTGTATCGCCGCGCGATTGGACAACGACCCCGCGAGCGCGTGTCAGATGCCCGATCCACGAACGACCATTCCGGAGGTAGAGCGCAACATCCGCGCGATCGTTGGCAAGATCCTGCGTGACACTGAGGCCACCGTGGCGGTTACAACCTATTACAACCCGTTCCCGAGAACGTCGCGATGCGCCCCGGCTCTGGTAGACCTCTCTATGCGGTACCTGAACGCCTCCATCGGGCGTGCAACGACCAGCCTGTCTGACGAGTTTCCCAATCGCGTGATAGTTGTTGACCTCATGGAGACCTTCAAAGGCCACGAAGGACATGAGCCCACGGGCTGGTTCTTGCGCAACCCGGTGCGGCTTGGATGCACGGACATCCACCCCAACGGTGCCGGCCACACCGCCATCGCTGAGACCATCTGGGCAGCGCTGGCCGGTAGAGGAGTCCAGTGAAGTCTCGCCATAGCGCCTGGCGCCATCCCGCCGTGTTGGTCGCATTCGTGCTAGCGCTCGGCCTGGGAGCCGGTCAGCCCGTCTCAGCACTTGCCAACACCGCCGAGCACGCGGAACGTGACCAGCAGCGCGCACCGCGACGAGCATCATCAGGCGATCCGAGCAACCAGTCGCCTAGCGCGGCCGGTCAGACACCCAGCTTCCCCGTGGAGATCGCGCCAGACGGCCGAGAGATGCGGGCCGGCGGCCTCCTCGTCAAGTTCCGCGACACCGCCAGCAGTACCACGCGCGCCGCCAGCCACTCTCTGGCCGGCGCCAGGTCCGCCACCCGGATTGGACCGACGCACCTCTACCAGGTCCAGGTGGACAGCGGCACCTCCAGCCAGGCACTGGGCACGTACCGATCCCAGTCCAACGTGGAATGGGCGCAGCCAGACTACGTGGTGCGCGCCTTTTTCTCACCCAACGACCCCTTCTACGCCGCCAACTCGCAATGGGGTCTCACCAAGGTCAACGCCGCCGGCGCGTGGGACACGACCCAGGGGGCCTACAGCACCAGGATCGCCATCCTGGACTGCGGCATCCTCTCAACTCACGCGGACATCGTGGGCAAGGTCGTCGCAACCGTTGACTACTCCGGCTCGCCCTACGGCGCCACGGACAAGTGCGGTCACGGCACCCACGTGGCCGGCATCGCGGCCGCCACGACAAACAACGGGGGCGGCGTGGCCGGCCTTGGCTTTACCGTGTCCCTCATGAACGGCAAGGTGCTGGATGACTCCGGCAGCGGCACCATCGCCACCGTGCTCAACGGGATCTACTGGGCGGCGGACAACGGGGCGCGCGTGATCAATATGAGCCTCGGAGGCGGCTCCGCCTGCTCCTCCGCGGAACAAGCGGCCGTGAACTATGCGTGGGCGCGCGGCGTGGTGATCGTCGCCGCGGCGGGGAATAGCGGCGCCAGTACGTCTTCCTCTCCGGCAAGCTGCACCCACGTCATCTCCGTGGCCGCCACGAACATCAGCGATGCCAAGCCCTCCTGGTCTAACTACGGCACTAACGTGGACGTCGCCGCGCCCGGTGACGAGATCCTCTCCACTTACTTCAACGGCGGGTACACCACCATCTCAGGCACGTCCATGGCCTCGCCGTTCGTCGCTGGGCTGGCCGCGTTGCTGTGGTCCACGCCGTACGCCAGCAGCAACTTGTCCATTGAAAATCGTATTCTGCAGACCGCCGATCACATCACCGGGACCGGCGCGTATTGGACCTACGGCCGCATTAATGCGGCCGCCGCCGTTGCCTACGTGCCGCCCGCCATCGTACCGGCGCCCTCCGGGCGCGGCGGGGCGCCAAGCGGGTCCCCCTCTACCACGTCAAGCAGCCGCGCCGGCGCCTCGGCCAGCGGATCTCCTAGCTCACCCTCCCCGCCCAACCGCCGCTAGTCAGCTCGAGTGACGCTCTCAATGGTTGGTAACGCCGCGCGGGCGGTTGCCAGCTTTCGGTCTGCCAGCTTCTGACTCCGCTCCGCCACGCGGATTGCTCCCCGCACCTGGCGCGGCGCCGTCCCGCCAACGACGTCGCGCGCCTGGACCGACGTGCGCGGCGTAAGGGAGGGCATGCCGCCCGCCAGTAATGGTGAATACGTGGCAAGCTGGTCCACGGGAGCCCGGACGAAACCGGCGCCAAAATCCCGAACGAGTGAGGCCACGATCCCGTGCGCCTCACGAAATGGCAATCCCTGCCGCGTCAGGTGATCAGCCAGATCCGTCGCCAGTAGTAGCGGATCGGACACGGCGGCTCGCAGCCCAGCGGGGTTCACCCTCAATGTGCCCAGCATCTCCGCCGAAAGCTGCAGGCAGTCCAGGGAATCGTCCACCGCGCAGAAGTACTGGTCTTTGTCTTCCTGCATGTCTTTGTTGTAGGTCAATGGTAGACCTTTCAACATAACCAGCATGGACACAAGCGTGCCTATGCCGCGTCCCGCCTTCCCGCGCACCAGCTCCGCCACGTCTGAGTTCTTCTTCTGCGGCATGATGCTGCTGCCGGTGGAGTAGGCGTCATCCATGATCAGGAAGGCAAACTCCGCGCTGGTCCACAGCACCAGCTCCTCCGCCAGCCGCGACAGGTGCACTGCGATCAAGGCCAGCGCGGACAGGTGCTCCACCACAAAGTCTCGATCGCTCACGGCATCCAGACTGTTCGCGGAGAAGCCGCCAAATCCCAGCAGCCGTGCCGTGTAGGCGCGGTCCAGCGGATACGGCGACCCGGCCAAGGCTCCTGCCCCCAGCACCATCACGTTCGTGCGGCGAAGACAGTCCTCCAGTCGCGAGATGTCCCGCGAGAACATCTCCCAATACGCCATCCAGTGGTGCGCCAGCACCACCGGCTGCCCCCGCTGCACATGCGTGTAGCCCGGAAGCACGTGGCCAATATCCGTGCGGGCCCGCGTCAGCAGCGCTTCCTGCACAGCCAGCAGCCCGGCAATCCCGCTGCAGATCGCCTGGCGGGTCCACATCCGCAGATCGTTCGCCACCTGGTCGTTGCGCGACCGCGCCGTGTGCAGGCGGCCCGCCGGCTCACCGATCAACTCGTGGAGCCGTGCCTCCACATACGTGTGGATATCCTCGTCCCCAGACGCGGGATCCGGCCCGCCGCTGGCCTCGAGCTGACCATGGAGACGCACGAGGCCATCAACGATGCGCGCTGCTTCCTGAGACGGAATGATGCCCTGCTTCCCAAGCATTCGCGCGTGCGCCACACTGCCAATGACGTCCTCCGACCAGAATCGGCGGTCGATGGGCAATGAGTCGTTGAAGCGCTTAACACTGTCCGCCGCGTCTGACGTGAAGCGACTTGCGTACAGGCGCCCGGTTGAGGCCTCAGCCATCAGTTTTCGCCGGCGTCAGGAGCACCAAGGCGCAGGAAGTCCGTCCGCCCGGGCAAGAGCTGCAGCTCCGCCTGGTTCCGCAGCGGCAGGCCCCACAGGTTGATGAAGCCCACCGCCGCGTTGTGATCAAACGTGTCGCCTGAGCCGTAGGTGGCCAGCGACGGGTTGTAGAGCGACCGCTCCGCCCGTCGGCCCACCACCGCCGCCGTACCCTTGAACAGGCGCACTCGGATATTGCCCGTCACGTACCGCTGAGACGATGCCACGTAGCTCGCCAAATCCTGATGGTGAGCGGAGAACCAGAGCCCGTTGTAGATCATGTCCGCCATGTCCCGCGACACGATCTGCTTGAAACGCATCTGGTCTTTGGTCAGCGTCATCTTCTCCAGCTCGGCATGCGCGGCGTGCAGCACCACCGCCGCCGGGCACTCATACACTTCCCGGGACTTGATGCCCACCAGTCGATTCTCAATGTGGTCAATCCGACCTACAGCGTGGGCACCGGCGATCTCATTCAGCTTCGCGACCAGCGCAACACCCTCAAGCGGCTCACCATTCAGCGCCGTGGGGATGCCCTGGTCAAACGCGATGTCCACTTCGCGCCACTCATCTGGCGCCTTCCGCGGATCGGTCGTCCAGGTGTAGGCGTCGTCCGGGGGGGCAGTCCACGGATCCTCCAGTATGCCAGCCTCCACACTGCGACCCCACAGATTCTCGTCCACGCTGTAAGGGCTGGCGGCCGTCACCGGGACCGGGATGTCGTGCTGCTCGGCATACGCGATCTCCTCATCGCGGGTCATCCGCCACTCTCGCACGGGCGCGATGATCCGCATCTCCGGCGCCAGTGTCCCAATGGACACGTCAAATCGCACCTGGTCATTGCCCTTGCCAGTGCAGCCGTGAGCAATCGCCACGGCGCCCTCCTGCTTGGCGTAGTCCACTAGCAGCTTGGCGATCAGTGGCCGTGCCAGGGCGGTGGCCAGCGGGTAGCGCTCTTCGTAGATCGCGCCGGCCTGGAGCGATGGAAACGCGAAGTAGCGGATGAAGTCGTCCTTCGCGTCGTGGACGAACGCCTTGATGGCCCCCGTCCGGAGCGCCTTCTCCTGGATGGCGGTGAACTCGCGCTCGTTCCCTACGTCGATGGTGACAGTGATGACGTCGAGGTTGTACTTCTCGTTGATCCAGCGGATGGCTACTGACGTGTCGAGGCCGCCGGAATACGCGAGGACGACTTTATCCATAGGGCATCTCCCAGGCGGGAAGGATGCCGCACGGCGCCGCGCCGCATCAACGCGGCGCGGCGAGCTCAGCTATGGATGGACGATGGGCGAACGGCCCGATCCCTACAGGCGCCCCGCGTACTTGAGCAGGAACCAGTTGACCAGGCCGTTCTCGCTCTTGTCCTTATCTTCCGTGAACAGGTCCTCACGGCCGAATAGGTACAGGATGGCGAAGTTCTGGCCCTTCTGGACGCCGATCCGGTAATGCCGCCAAGTGGTGTTGCTGGAGTAGTAGCCACTGATGCTGAAGGTCTGGTCCGCGGCATTCGCCAGCTTCTTGAACTTCTCGTTCGGCCCAGACACATTCTCCTTGCGCTCAGGCCAGTTCTTGACCTCAGACTGCGTCTTGAAGAGCGCCTTTGCCGCCTCAACGTCCTTGCACACCCAGGCCTTGGTATCGATCACATTCGGTCCCAGCTTGCTGGAGCTGAGTCCCCGGTCCCGCTCGAACCGCGTGCGAGCCCATCGCCCGCACTGGTCCGAGCCTTCCTCGGTAATCACCGTATAGGCCTCTTTGCCCGCGTCCTCGATGTTGAACACGATGTTCCAGGGATCGTTGGCGCGGGCGGCCGGAGCCGGCTGCTCGGACGGGGGGTTCTCCGCCGCCGGCGGCTGCTCCGGGGGGGGCGGCGGTGCGCACTCAGGGAGCGCCGTATTCTCTGGGTCCTCGCAGTTGATCTCATCCGCCGCGACCGTCCACGCCCCCGTACTGGGAAGCAGGAGTACGCTCGAGGTGAAAAGGGAGGCCGCGAGTGCCAGGCGCCCAACGGCGACTGCCTTGGCAAGTTTCATCTCAAGTCCTTCCCCGCGCGCTGCCAGCAATCTCGACGCAGGATGACGGGACATGTGCGGGCAGCGGAAGGTGATACGTCAACTGAAACGACTCAATCCTGTTACGGTCGCGAGTGCGCTCTGTTATTGGGACAGATGACCCGCTACGCGCGCAAGGCCCAGCCGGTACTATGAGGGCGCATCCCATGCCGCATTCAAGGGTTTTTCGAGGAGACATCCCGTGAGGGTCGCAAGGGCGCTAGCGCTGCTGGCCGTAATCGTTCTACTCGCCCAGGCAAGCGCAGCCACCAACCCCATCAAACTGGCACTCGCCGCCCCGGCCGCCGTCGAGATCGACGACATTGCCATTTCGCTGGGAGTCGATGACGAGGGGCGCCCCCAGGGTGAGCGAGTCGTATTCCGCTCCGGTACGGATCAGGTGTGGATCTCCTTCACGTTCGTAGAGCATCGGGAGGGGCAACCGCTCAGCTTCGTACTCCAGGCCAACGGAGAAGACTATCTAGATGGCACGCTGAGCTGCTGCGCCCAGCGCCGTGGCCGATTCGCGTTCGCCGTCAGCGGCCGCAATGGCAACTCGCTCCCCGGCGCCGGCTACCGCGTGTACATCTACTCGCGGGACCGGGAGCTCGCTCAGACCGCCTTCGCGGTGGAGGGCACCGGCGGATTCGACAACGAGAACGGCAACGGGAACGACGACAACAGCAACGACAACGGTGATGACAACGGGAATGGGAACGACAACGGCTAGCGCATTCCCGAAAGAACCGCCTGCGCATCTGCTGCCTGCTCTTCTGGAGTAGTTGCGAGCAGCCGTTCAAATCGCTCTCGTAGCAGGTCATCACCTGGAGCGCATCGGATTTTCAGGGCCCTGGCCAGCAGACCCAGCCGCCTGACACCCCGCCCCAGGTCACGCACCACGGCGTTGGCCCCAAGCGCCGCCGTCAGCTCAGAGTGCAGCGACCGCGTCTCAGCATGCAACGCGGTCGTGGTTTCCCTCAGGCTCAACGCCGCATCCTCCCCGCCATCCGCCAGCACCCGCGGCAGCGTCCGCGGATCCGGATAGCGGAGCCACGCCCGCATGAATCGCAGCAGCAAATCCGCCGCGCCCGTTCCGACCAGTTGGAGGGCCGCGCGCTCCAAGGCCGACTCGTGGTTGTAGCCGGCCGGGTCCCGCAGATACGCGCCAAGGGCAAACGCGTCCATACGCGCCAGCGACTGCTGACGCATCACGTTCACCAGCAGTCCCCGGCACGCACCACCCAGGGATGCCGGCGGCGGACGGTCAGGCGGAAGCTGAGGCAGAAAACGGAACGAGTCATTCGACGAGTAGTTCAGCCAGACCACCGGCGTACGACCGAGCAACGCCGTGGCCTCGATCGCATCAGGGGCGCTGATATCGTGCTGGCGAACAACTCGTCCAGTCCAGAACAGGTCAACCTCTAGCGGCAGGCCGGCTGCGAGCGCCGCGGCGTACTCCGGGTGCGCGACGATGCCATCCGTCCAGTAGTACGTGGGCACCAGCAGCAGCCTCACCTGCGCCGACAGCCGCGTCAGCCGATCCCGTAGCCGCTGCACCAGCCAGAGCTGAGCCTCCGCCAGGCCGTCGAACCCCAGCGGCACGGCCTCGGGGTCGATATCGTCCAGACAGAGCGCGACTGAAGTGACACCCCACCGACAGGCCTGGGCGATCTTGGCCGCCAGCAGGTCAACATCTTCCGCCACGCCGTAGCGCAATCCCGGATCGGCCGGCGCCAGCCCCGGGCGCCGCAAGCGCCAGTAGTGGGCAAACCAGTCCCGCCGCGCGGTGGGGTGGAGCGTCAGCCCCGCGCTCCTTGGATCCCACCCGTGCGCGCCGATGAACGGGTGGATAGCCAGGCACAAGTCCACGCCCCGCGCACGGGATGCCGCCGCCAGCGCGCGCAGGTGCCGCCGATCACTCGCCTTGAATGGCCCGCGCCAGTGGAGCGCTGTTCGCGGACTGAAGGTGTAGCACAGCATCAAGAAGTTGAAGCCGTGATCCGCCAAAAGGTCGGGCCAGCCGTGGTAGTCGTGCGGCGACCACCACAGCCCCTTCAACCCGCGAAGCTCGAAAGCAGCGCGCGATGTCCCGTCCAGCGTGCCGTTCCCAGTGTGCTATTCATAGGTACGCGGGCGATCGCTCGCTTACGTACCTGGCTTCCACTTGTAGATCCGGGTCAGCGAGCCGCCCATCAAGGTCACGCGGTCGCTATCCGACAGTCGGTCGGTTACGCGGAACGCCTCCACCCCCTGCTCATAGGTCAGCAGATCCACCGCTCGGGTCCAGTCCGTGCCCCAGATGCACCGGTCCAGGCCAAACGCATCGATGATGCGTCCCACGGGCTCCCAGATGTCCTGGTACGGGAACGGCTGGTGAGACAGCGTGCAGGCGCCGCTGATTTTGATGGCCACGTTGGGCCGGGCCGCCAGAGCCAGGACCGCCGGTAGTTCTTCAAACGGACGCGGCGGTGGTGGCGGCGCGAATGGCTGCTGCAGCCCCAGATGATCGATGACGAGCTGCGTGTCAAAATTGCGGGCGGCAAGCTGGCTGGCCAGGTCCACCCTTCCCCAGGCGAGCAGATTGACCGGCAGCGAGTGGCGCGCGGCGGCCTGAAGCACCCGGTTAAGGCCCGGATCGGCGGGATCCGAGGCCCCTTCACGATTGAGCATGATGCGAATGCCCACCGTACCCGGGGTCGCGGCCCAGTCCGCCACCGTCTCCGCCACAGCCGGGTCGGACGGATCCACGGGCTTCACCAGCGCAAAACGAGTTGGATGCGCGGCGCGCACCCGGAGCGCATAGCTGGCATCGTAGCGGTAGAGCGAAAACGGAGAGACCAGGATCGCGCCGTCAACGCCAACCGCATCCATGGCTGCAACCATCTGATCGCCGCTGACCTCCGGTGGGCCCGCGAGGTGGCCGGCCCAGGGTCGGCCCGGGTGATTGCGCTCGTATGCGTGAACCTGTGCATCGATCGTCAGCATGAGGGTCGCACTCCTTATCTTGGCGCTCTGCCCACTAGCGCTTCATCGCCGATGGAGATGCCCGGGTAGGTCGCCGGATTGTCAGCCCGACTCCGCGCGACCTGCAAGACGGGCGTAAGCGCGGTGCGCACTACATTTCAGAATAGCCGCTGCCCCGCGAGTCAACCCCCCGCCCCCTCGCATTGTCAATCAAGCCGTACTCGCGCAGGATCTGCTGACTGTACGTCACTCGACCTGTCACCGCGTCCAGCGGCTCCGTCGCGAGCAGCAGGGCGGCCTGGGCCATCAACCGCGACGGCTCACCCCGCGGATCGTCCAGGCCGTCCACGAGATGGTGGTGGACGGTGCCCGGCGTGGGCACCACCAGCGACGGCGCCAGGCACGTCACCGATACACCGTGCTCATACACCTCCGCCGCCAGTCCCTGGCTGAACCGCTCTATCGCCGCCTTCTCGGCACCGTAGCAGGTCCCGCCGGGGCGGGCGCGCGCCGCGGGATCCGGATACGGACCGCGGCCCGGACCGATCGCCGCACCAGAGGAGATGTTCACTATGGAGCCCGAGCCGCGCGGGATCATATCGCCGTTGAGCACGAGCTGGCAGAGGTTGAACGGCGCGTGGAAGTTCACCGCCCACGAGCGCATCCAGCGATTGAGTGGGTAGTCCTTGACCGGGATGTAGTAGGTGAGCGCCGCGTTGTTCACGAGGACATCCACCGGGCCGTAGGTCTCGCGAGCCGTCGCGATCAGCCGCTCGCACTCCGTGGGCTCCGAGATATTGACGGCCACGGACGTGGCGTCTCCACCCGCGGAGCGGATCTCGGCTACCGTGCTCTCCAACGATCCGGGGAGCGGATGATCTCCCTCCCGCAGCGTCCTGGCGGCACAGACCACCCGCCCACCTTCGGCCGCGAACAGCCTGGCGATCTCAGCTCCGATCCCCCGACTCGCGCCGGTCACCACCACGGCCTTCCCGTCCAAGCGTCCCACGGCAGCCTCCGCTGGCTGGCTACGTGCCAGATCGTGGGCCCATGATACTCAGCGGAATCGGTAGCCGTACCAAGGGTTTCGGTGCCCCGTTGGCCCGCTGCTCCTTGACCGGGGCCCCGCCGCCAGATATTCTGGCCGCACCCAGCCCTGGAGGTCGCATGATGGACACGAGTCGCATCGTCGCGCCGATTGCGGTGAGCAGACGGCGTTTCTTGAACCGGGCCGCACTCGGACTTACCGCCCTCCTGGGCACGTCGCTGCTCGCCGCCTGCTCCCAGCAGTCAGCCGCGCCGGCCGCCCCCGCCAAGCCTGCCGAGAGCAAGCCCGCCGAGGCGGCCAAACCAGCGGAGAGCAAGCCCGCTGAAGCCGCAAAGCCGGCCGAGCCAGCCAAACCCGCCGCCCAGCAGGCACCGGCTCAAGCAGCCGCCAAGCCGGGCGGCACCCTCACCATCAGCCAATCCGTGGACATCAACACCCTGCACCCCTGGCTCGGCACCCTCAACGTCTGGAAGTGCATCAAGACCGACATCTATGACCAGCTTTCCTTCCAGGACCCCACCGACTTCGAGTTCAAGCCGAAGCTCGCGAAGTCCTTTGAGTGGACGGACAACAACACTAGCCTGCTCATCACGCTGCCGGACAACGTGACCTTCCACAACGGCGAGAAGCTGACCGCGGATGATGTGAAGTTCACCATCGACAGCATCCGCGACCAGCAGGTTGGCTCCTGGCTGCGCGGCTTCCTGGCGCCCATCAAGGATGTCCAAGTGGTGGACGCCACCCACCTCAAGTTCAAGACCGAGAGCGTGGAGAACCAGATCGTCCCGGCGCTCTCTTACGTGGACATCGTGCCCAAGAGCATGGGCACCGACCTGGCCAAGAAGAACCCCATCGGCTCAGGGCCCTTCAAGTTCGTGGAGTGGGTGCCAAACGACCGGATCGTCCTGGAGAAGAACGACAAGTATTGGAACCAGGCCCAGATGCCCAAGGTGGACAAGCTCGTCTACAAGCCGGTGACGGAGATGCAGACCCGCATCTCCCAGATCCTGGCCGGCAACGTGGACGTCGTCTACGACTTCGCGCTCCTGGAGGTGCCACGCCTACAGGCGGACAAACGGGTCCAGGTGGTGCTCAACCCACCCGCCGAGCAGTCGTTCGCGGCCTACTTGAACATGCGCAAACCACCGTTCGACAAGGTGGAGATGCGCCAGGCTATCGCCTGGGCGCTGGACCGCGAGGCGTTCTTCAAAAACTTCCAGGCCGGCATCGGCAGTCCGGTGGGCAACAGCCCCTTTACCGACAAGAACTGGGCCTACGAGCCGAAGACGAAGGACGCCTACGGTTACAACCCGGACAAGGTGGCCCAGCTGATGGAGAAGGCCGGTTTCCCCAAGGGCCAGGGGCTCAACTTCAGCTTCATCGTCCCCACTGGGTATCCCGAGTTCAAACAGATCTCCACCATGCTTCAGGCCACGTTTGCCCAGCTTGGCTACCAGCCAGCCATCGAGGAGATGGAGATTGGCCAGTGGTCGTCGCGAATCAATCAGTCACGCGACTTCAACGTGGCTGTGGATTATCCCGGCCGTGGCACCGCGGACCCCGCCCTCACCTTTAGCGCTGGGCTGCTCTACCCGCCCAATGCCGCCAACGCAACCGGGCTGACCCCAGACACCATCCCCGGCTACGTGGACGCCATAAAGGCCGGCGCCACCTCCTCCGACCGCGCCAAGCGCAAGGAAGCGTACTCAAAGGTCCAGACCCTCTGGGTGGAGAACCTGCCGGGCCCGATCTTCGGCCACCGCTCCGCCGCCCACGCCCTGATTCCCGGCGTAAAGGGCTTCGTCCCGCACGCCGCCTTCCAGCAGAGCTGGACCGCCATCAGCGTGGAGCGCTGACGTCATCAACTTCTAGCACCGGCGAGGCCGCCCGCGGGCGGCCTCGCCGGCCAGAGGCACTGTGCGGTGACTGCCTACCTCATCATCCGCTGCATCAGCATCCTGCCGACCCTCATCGGGATCTCCATCCTGGTGTTTGGCGTGACCTACTTCATCCCCGGCGACCCCGCGCTCATCGTGGCCGGCACTGAGGCGTCACCGGAGGCGATCGAGGGACTCCGTCGCCAGTGGGGGCTGGACCAGCCCATCTACGTGCGCTATTTCTCCTGGGTGGGCAACATCCTCCAGGGCAACTTGGGTAACTCCTACTTCTCGCGTCAGACGGTGCTCCAGCTCGTCAGCAATGCCCTGCCGATCACGCTTGAGCTCTCCGTACTCTCGCTGGCCGTGGCTGTGTTGATCGCCGTACCGGCCGGAATCATCGCCGCGGTCAGGGCGGGCTCCTGGTTCGATGTGAGCGCCGCGGCGGTGGGCTTCGTTGGCCTATCCATCCCCGGCTTCTGGCTGGGCATCATGCTGATCTACGTGTTCGCCGTGTACCTCCAGTGGCTTCCGGCGGGCGGGTTCACCCCGGTAGAGAAGGGGCTCTGGAGCAACATTGAGAGCATGATCCTGCCCTCCATCGCGCTCGGCACCTTTGCCTCCACCCAGCTCATGCGCTACCTGCGGGCCAGCCTTTTGGACGTGCTCAGCGCGGATCACATCCGCACCGCCCGCGCCAAGGGGCTGGGCGAGCGATTGGTGCTGCTGCGCCACGCCGTGCGCAACGCGCTCATCCCCTTCATGACCGTGCTGGGAGTCCAGATGGGCTACCTGCTGGGGGGGACGGTGATCACGGAATCCGTTTTTGCCCTGCCGGGGATGGGCCGGCTGGTGCTGACGGCCATCCTGAATCGCGATTATCAGGTGGCCACGGGCATCGTGCTGCTCATCGCCACAGCGTTCGTCCTGATCAACCTGGTGGTGGATCTGCTCTACCCCATCCTTGACCCACGGGTGCGCCTGGGCACATCGCGGAGCGCGGGATGAGCACCACGGCGACGCTGCCCGCCAGCCCCGCCCACGTGCTGGGAGCGCGGCCCCACGGCTCGCTGGGCACTTTGCTCTACCGCCGCTGGCCGCTTCTGCTGGGCACGCTGGTAGTCCTCACCTTCTGCTTGCTGGCGCTCGCCGCGCCCCTGATCGCCCCCTACCCGCCAGATGTGCAAAACATGTCCCTGGCACTGCGCGGACCGTCCGCCACGCACCTGTTTGGGACGGACGAGTTCGGAAGGGACAGCCTCAGCCGCATCCTGTTCGGCGCACGGCTCACTCTATTGGCCAGCAGCCTGGCCGTTGTCATCGCCGCGCTCTTGGGCTGTACGATGGGCCTGATGGCAGGCTACTTCGGTGGCCTGTTGGATGGCATAGTCGGACGGTTCGTGGACATCCTATTCGCTTTTCCAGTGATTCTCCTGGGGATCTCGATCGTCGCTATCCTGGGCCCCGGCGAGTCTAGCGTGATCATCGCCATTGCCATCGCCTCGCTGCCCAACTTCGCCCGGGTCTCGCGCGGCGCGATCATCCCAGAAAAGGAACGCGAATACGTGATGGCGGCCCATGTGATCGGCGCCTCCACCCCGTACATCATCGCCCGCACGCTGCTGCCCAACCTGATCGGCCCGCTGATGGTGCTCATCTCGTTGGGCTTCGCCTATGCCGTGCTCTACGAGGCTTCGCTCAGTTTCCTTGGCCTCGGCGCCAAGCCGCCGACGCCCGAATGGGGCGTGATGTTGTCAACCGGCCGCGACTTCCTCTTTCAGTCCCCCTGGTACGCCTTCTTCCCTGGCGCGTCCATCTTCCTGCTCGTTTTCTCACTCAACCTCATCGGCGACGGCCTCCGCGACGTGGTCGACCCCCACCGCCGCTCGAGGTAGCTTCCGCGACGCACGCCGCTAGCGCGCGTCCCGGCAATCGTCCCGACTCGGCCCACTCTGTCCCGAGGGCGTACCCGGGGGCGCACGTCGCGCCCGTCCGAACCGACCCGCAAGCCGGATGCCTCCGCAATCAGACGCAGGCGGCGGACACCGCCCCTGTCCGACTTCACCATGACCGCGGGAACGCCGGCGTGGTCAACAACTCGCCAGCCGGATGCAGTACCGGAACTCACTGGTCAACGATCGCCGACCGAGCTTCCATTCATACCGACCACCTGACGCGGCCCAGCCGACCGCGGTGGCTGGCTCGTTCGACCCCCGGCTGCGCACGGCTATCGGCGGAGCGTGGTCGCGCCATCGAGCGCCGCAATCGCGGCAGTAGTCGAAGCACTGACCACCACGGTCGACCACGTCGCGCTCCAATGAGCTCCGGCAGGCTGGACACTTCATCTGCAACTCTTCACCTCAGCGTCTTCGCGGGCCAGCATCGTCATCACCACCAGCCGTTCTCATCATCCCGCGCGTTGGCCGGTGGCGATGGGACCGCGTTTGGCCCATCGCCACCGGCCTCATCCGAAGTCGAGCAACTCGCCAAGCCAGCCCTTGCGGCGCCTGCCGCCCCGGCCGGCGTAGCGATCATCGTCATCGTCGAAATCGACCGGCCGCCCAGCGCCGTATGGCACTCCCGCGCCACGGTGCTCGGTCGGACCGGGCCGGCGATCGTCGCCCATCGAACGCTCGATGAGCTTGTCCAGTTCGCCGCGGTCGAGCCAGACGCCCCGACAGGTGGGACAGTAGTCGATCTCCACGCCCTGGCGGTCCGCGATCGTCAATTGGATCTTGCAAGTCGGGCATAGCATGGTCAGACCTCTCATGGTTGTGTAGCGCCGCAAGCGCGCGGCATCACCCCCCAAAACGGCGAGGACGGGGCTTCCCCGGCTACCGGATTAGCCCCGGGCCCCGCCTGGAATCGCCACCGACGGTCGCCAGGCGCCAGAACATTGCGCGACGTTCCTCCTAGTGGAGGGACGGCGCCATGCACAGCCGGCTCGGGTGCAGGAGAACCCGGAGAATCCGAGTTGAAACCTCGATCACGTTGAACCTCCCAACTGCACGCCGATGCGTGATCAGTCGAAGGTCTCTCTCGATCCGGGCTGGATCGGCGCCACCGGGCCACTGATTGCGCGGCCGTGCTGACGATGGCGCCTCAGGAGGTACTCCCCTTCGTTCACGTTGGACCGTATCACGGGGCGGACCGGAGACACAGGGCTTTCCCGCCCACGTTTCATCGATTTCTCATGATCCAATGGCGATCGAGCCATCTCGCGAAAGACTTCAAATCACGCGCGCCTAGCCGAGCGGCGTGGGTGGCCAGCCAGGTCCGTGGGTGACAAGCTAGATTGACGAACGGGTCGTAGAGCATGGTCCGGCACACGTACCGCACGACGTCAGCGAGCACCCGGGGCAGGTCACCGTCGCCTCGACATCGCGCCACTGGCTTCATGATTTTCTCATGATTTCTGCCCGTCCAGCGGATCGCGGTGTGCTAGACTCAGCCTCGGAAGGGGAGTAGCCCGTCGATCCATGCGATCGACTGCCCCGGTCGTCAGTACGGTTCCGGTCTACACCGGTCCCGGCCGATGCTCGGCTCGGATGTGGTCCGAGCTAGGTGCGAGACCTTCCGCGATCGATTCCTCCCGTGTGGGATCGGCGCGGACGTGATCCGTCACTTTGGAGACGTGCCGCCTGCCCGCTTGGGATGTGGTGGAGGTTTGTGACGACATGCAGGGCCGTACCTTCCGCACCTGGCCGCGCGCACGCGGTCGACTCGCACCCGCGCCGGTGACAGTGGCACAGGCGGTCGGGATCACGATCGAGCTCGGCAGTTTCATGGCTGTCGGGGTCGTCCTTGGCCTGATCGGCGGCCGCTGGCTCGACGAACGCCTCGGCACCGGCGTCCTCTTCACGTTCGCGGGTGTGATCGTCGGCCTCGCCTGCGCTGGCCTCGGCACGCTACGGCAGTATCGGACGGCTGCTCGCCACCGCGCGGCCGAACTGGCCGCCGCCGCGGCCACACCAGAGGCCACGGCCGACGATCAGCGGACTGCGCCCGCTAGCGCTGCGTCCGCTGGACAATAGGATGCTCGCGATGCAGACATACCCATCCGCTGCCCAGGGGGCCATGGATGGCGTCACGACCACTGTCATCGGCATCCGCCCAGATGTTGTGTTCCACCTCTTCGGCGTCCTGCCGGTGACCAACACGCTCCTGTCAACCTGGGTAACGATGGTCGTCCTGATCGCGGTCGTCGGCCTGGCCACGCGCCGCCTGGCGATGGCGCCCAGTGGCCTGCAAAACGCCTGGGAAGCATTTTGCGAAACCTGGATCACGATCGCGGATCGATCGATCGGTCCGCGAGCACGGATCTACGTGCCGCTGTTGGGTGGCTCGTTTCTGTTCATCCTGATCGCCAACTGGCTGGGCACGCTCCCCCTCAAGCACCTGAAGATCATCGCCCCGGACGGGCGGGAGGTCCCGTTCCTGCGACCTGCCACCAGCGACATCAACCTGACGATCGCGATGGCCATGTTCGTCATCGTGGTGGTCGAGTCGGCCGAGATCCGCGCCGTGGGTCTGCGCGCCTATCTTCAGTCGATGGTGCTCCCCAATCCGCTCCGAATGCTCGAGCTCGTAGCGCGTCCGCTGTCGCTGGCGGTGCGCCTGTTCGGCAACATCTTCGCCGGCGACGTTCTCGTAAGCGTCATGATCGGCATCGCCCCAGTCGTCCTGTTCCTGGTGCTCGGACTCGAGTTGTTCGTCGGGCTGGTCCAGGCGGTGATCTTCTCAGCGCTGCTGGTCGTCTTTCTCGCAATCGCCGTTGCCCACGAGCCACTCCCTGGGCAGACCCAGGACAACGATCCCGTTGGTGGCTCGGGGCCAGACGCGGCACATCCAAAAGCGCCTGACACGCCGGCCCCTTCCGGTCGATGACACAGCCCCTCCTGGAGATGACGACGATGCAAGCCATCACCGAGACCCTGGGTATAGATGTGCGCGACATTGTGTGGCACACCGTCAACTACCTGGTGTTGCTACTGTGCCTCTGGTGGATCGGTTTCCGCCCGGTCATGCGGAAGCTCGCCGAGCGCGAGCAACGGGTGCGCGAGAGCCTCCATCTGGCCGACCGCGCGCGGGCCGAGGCCACCGAGGCCGAAGCGACGCGCGACGCGCTCCTAGCAACCGCCCGCGCAGAGGCTGATGCCATCCTGCAGCACGCGCGAGTCGAAGCCGAGCAAGTCCTGGAAGCGGCGCGGGCCGCTGCCCGGGGCAGCGCCATCGGCGACGGCGTCGATGCACGAGGCTGAGCCCATGAGCAGCAACGCGTCCAACGATCCGACCGGCGACGCCCCAGGTTCTCTGCGGCGCAGCCAGCCGTCGACGGAGCACACCGACGCAGTTTCACGCGCCCCGTTGAAGAGAGACCCCATGAGCACCGCGACACCCCCGTTGGTGCGTTCCACACCATCGAACGGACACCTGTCCGTCCACGCGCTCGATCGCGCATCGCCCGCGACAGACCAGCCCTGGCACGCGCTGGACGCAACGGATGTGTTGGCCGCGCACGACTCTACCATCGAAGGGCTCGATCCCATAGTGGCGGGCCGGCGCCTGGCAGAGCACGGGTCGAACATCATCCCGCGCGGGGCATCGGAAGGCCCTCTCAAGATGGTGCTACGGCAGATCCAGACGCCGCTGATCTACGTGCTGATTGGATCTGGCCTGCTGGCGATCGCAATGGGCAAGTCGATCGACGGCGCCGTCGTCCTCGGCGTGGTCGTGGTCAACTCCATCATCGGGTTCTTCCAAGAATACCGGGCGGGCAAAGCAATCGAATCGCTGATCCACATGGTCCCGAACCTGGCGACCGTGGTCCGCGGCGGCGTACGCTCAACCGTGCCCGCGGCCCAACTAGTACCGGGCGACATCGTTGTGCTCCAGTCCGGCGACAAAGTTCCGGCTGATATTCGACTGATCGCGGAGCGCGGGCTCCAGATAGAGGAGGCACCGCTCACCGGCGAATCGGTCCCGGTCGCCAAAACGGTCGCTGCGCTGCCGATGGACACAGCTCTGGCCGATCGCCGAAACATGGCGTACGGCGGCACCCTGATCACGTCCGGTACCGCTACAGGAGTCGTCGTCGCGACCGGCCAGCGTACCGAGCTAGGTCGGATCTCCACGATGCTCGGCGAGGCAACGTCAATCGAGACGCCACTGACGCGCCAGCTTGCCGTGGTCAGCAAGTGGCTGACCATCGGCATCGTGGCGGTCGCCGCCGTCCTGTTCGCCCTGAGCATGTCACGGGGTTACCCGCTCGCATCGGCCGCGCTCGCCTCGATCACGCTGGCGGTCGGCGCGATTCCCGAGGGCCTGCCGGCAATCATCACCATCGCCCTGGCTATCGGCGTCCAACGGATGGCGCGCCGGCGAGCCGTCATCCGGCGCCTGCCGGCCGTCGAAACGCTGGGCAGCACTACCGTCATCTGCTCGGACAAGACCGGAACGCTCACCCGAAACGAGATGACGGTCAAGGCCCTCTGGACGCCGACAGGCCGCTACCGGCTGGAAGGGGTGGGGTACCGCCCCGAGGGTCTTCTGCGAACCGGGGGGACCGCTATCCCAGCCGTGGACCTGCCCGATCAAGTTCGGATCCTGCTCCTGGCCGGCGTACTCTGCAGTGACTCACGGCTGCGGTGCGATGACCACGTCTGGCACATCCACGGCGACCCCACGGAAGGTGCCCTGGTAGTCGCCGCCCGCAAGATGGGCCTCGACGAGGAGGTCAGCCGTCAGGCCTTGCCGCGCATCGACGCTATCCCCTTCGAGTCGGAGCGGCAGTACATGGCAACGCTCCACCAGAGCGACGACGGAGGCGGCGATCACAAGGCAGGCGGCGAGCTCGTCGTTCTGAAGGGGGCACCGGAGGTCATCGTTCGACGGTGTCGAACCCAGACCGGCGGGACACCGCTCAATCCAGACGCCGTGATGGCTGAGGTCGACGCCCTTGCGTCCGAGGGGATGCGCGTGCTGGCGCTGGCATGGCGGCGGCTGCCCGCGCCGCTCGGCGCCCTGGATGAAGAGGACGTCCGCTGTGGATTCGAGCTCCTCGGGTTGCAGGGGATGATCGACCCACCGCGGCCAGAGGCGATCGAGGCCATCAAAGCCTGCCACCGAGCGGGGATCACGGTGAAGATGATTACGGGCGACCACCGCGTCACGGCCCAGGCAATCGGGAGTCAACTCGGGCTACTCGCTGATGGCGACCGGGCCGTCAGCGGGGCCGAACTGGCCGCCATGTCGGATCAAGAGCTGCGTACCGCGGTAACGCGAACCAGCGTCTTCGCCCGCGTAGCACCAGAGCACAAGCTCCGAATCGTGCGGGCACTCCAACACGAGGGGCACGTCGTCGCTATGACCGGCGACGGCGTCAATGACGCACCCGCGCTCAAACAGGCCGACATAGGAGTCGCCATGGGGATCACCGGCACGGCCGTTTCCAAGGAGTCGGCAGACATCGTGCTGACAGACGACAACTTCGCAAGCATCGCCGCCGCAGTCGAGGAAGGCCGACAAGTCTACGACAACCTGGTCAAGGCCCTGGCCTTTCTTCTGCCCACGAATATCGGCCTGGCGGTCATCCTCACGGCGGCCATCGCCTTCTTCCCGATCGTGAACGGCGAGCCGCTGCTCCCGATGCTACCCACCCAGATCCTTTGGATCAACCTGGTTGCGTCCGTCGCGCTCGCGCTTCCGCTGGCCTTCGAGGCGAAGGAGCCCGACCTGATGTCTCGCGCACCCCGGCACCCGGGCACCCCCATCTTCGGCCGCTTCCTCGCCTTGCGGACCGTCTATGTCGCACTGCTCATGGCGGGGGGAGCGGTGGGGCTGTTTCTCGTGCAGTTCGGCACGGAGACCGCTCGCGGCGTCCCCGTGGACATCGCGCTCAGCGAGGCCCAGACGATGGCCGTCACCACGGTCATCCTCTTCCAGATCTTCTACCTGCTGAATTGTCGGTCACTCCGAGACTCGCTGCTCCAGATCGGGCCGTGGAGCAACCGAATGGTCTACGCGGGCATCGCGGCGCTGTTGATCCTGCACCTCGCATTCGTCTATCTACCCATCATGCAGGCGCTCTTCGGGACGTCTCCTCTCGGCTGGGACGCCTGGCTGGAGGCCACGCTGACTGCGCTGATCCTGGTCCCCGTTATCAGCGTGGAGAAGCGGTGGCGGCAGCGCAGTCACCAGGCGGCACAACGCTGACCCTGTTGCGCGCAACCGAAGCCGGAGGCACGCTCCACCCTGTCACCCGTCGATCTGCGCACACGTTCGCAGGCCGAGGTGCTCGATCGGGCCCGCCAACTGATGGGGGGGCCTCTCGGCACATGAGCGCTCGGCGAGCGTGGTAGCAGACGCTGAAACGCGTCCCGAGTCGGGCACGGACTAACGGGCCCTTGAACGACTCGCGGACCGAGCCACGGTCCAATCAGGGTCCGCGTTACCTCGCGAGCGCCGGCTCTTTCGCCGCGATGCTCTCGACGATTGCGTCGCCCATCTCCGAGGTGAGGAGTGCCTGTTGGCCCGGCGCCGCCGTATCCGGCGTCCGCAGGCCGCGGTCGAGCGCTCCGGCGACGGCCGCCTCCACCGCTGCGGCCTCCTGCTCCAGACCCAGCGACAGCCGTAGCATCATGGCCACGCTCAGAATGGTCGCCAGCGGGTTGGCCAAACCCTTGCCCGCAATGTCCGGCGCGCTGCCGTGGATCGGCTCGTACAGACCCAGCCTGCCCTTGCCCAGGCTGGCCGATGGCAGCATGCCAAGCGAGCCCGCCAGCATCGAAGACAGGTCCGTCAGCAGGTCGCCAAACAGGTTGTCCGTCACGATCACGTCGAAGTCCGTGGGCTTCCGCGTCAGGTGCATGGCGCAGGCGTCCGCCAACATGTGGCTGAACGTCACGTCTGAATACTCCGCCGCCACCCGATCGGCCACCTGCCGCCAGAGCCGCGATGTCGCCATCACATTGGCCTTGTCCACCGAATGCAGCCGCTTGCGCCGCTTACGCGCCAGCTCAAAGCCAACCCGCAACGCTCGCTCGATCTCCTGCTCTGTGTACAGCGTGGTATCCACGGCCTTCAGGCCTCGGGCGGTGCTCCAGATCTTCTTCGGACTGGCAAAGTACGTGCCGCCGGTCAGTTCGCGGATGAATATCAGGTCGACCCCGGTGATGACCTCCGGGCGGAACGTGGAATTGCCCACCAGAGCTGGCAGCGTCTTGACCGGGCGGAGGTTGGCGAACAGCCCAAGCTGCTTGCGCAGAGCGAGCACCGCCTGCTCCGGCCGCACCGTGGCCTTGGGGTCGTCCCACTTGGGCCCGCCCACCGCGCCCAGCAGGACGGCGTCCGCCTTCTTCGCGCGGGCCAGCGTCTCGTCCCGCATGGGCGTACCGAACTTGTCGATCGCACCGCCGCCAACGATATCCTCGTGCGTCTCGAATCGGTGGCCAAACCGCTCGCCCACCGCCCGGAGCACGCGAACACCCTGGGCAACGACCTCGGGACCGATGCCGTCGCCCGGCAGCACAACAATGTTGAACGACTTCTTCGGCATGTCTTCCTGTCCTCTACCGCGAGCCCTTGTCAGCTAACCCGCGATCCTCCCACCGTGACCGGCGGTCATCTTGCAACGACGGGCACGGCGAGCGAGCGCATGATGCCGTGCAGGTCCTCGGCAAACACTTCCTTCTTCGTGTCCGCAACGTTCTTGAAGACGCGGAATGCGTCCAGAAGATCGTAGCTGCCCATCTCATAGCCAAGCTTGGCCAGCTCAACCCGCAGCGCATGTCGGCCAGAGTGCTTGCCCAGCACTAGCCGATCATCGTGGCGGCCGACTTCTTCCGGCTTCATGATCTCGTAGGTAATCTTGTCCTTGAGCACGCCATCCTGGTGAATGCCGGACTCGTGGGCAAAGGAGTTGCGCCCCACGATCGGCTTGTTGGCCTGCACCGGCTCGCCTGTGAACTCCGTGAGCATCTGACTGGCCGGGAAGATCTCCCGGGTGTTGATGGTGGTGCCCAGGTCGCCCACCCAGTCCTTGCGGACGTTGAGCGCCATCACGAACTCTTCCAGCGCGGTGTTGCCCGCCCGCTCACCAATGCCGTTCACGCACACCTCAACCTGGCGGGCGCCCACTCGCACGGCCGTCAGTGCGTTCGCCGTGGCCAGGCCCAGGTCGTTGTGGCAGTGCACGGAGATCACCGCCTTGTGGGCATTGGACACGTGTTCCCAGATGCCACGCAGCATCTGCTCGAACTCGTCAGGCAGGCTGTAGCCACAAGTGTCAGCGATGTTAATAGTGGTTGCGCCCGCGTTGATGACCGCTTCGATCACCTCGTAGAGGTATGGCCACTCGGTCCGCGTGGCATCCATCGGCGAGAACTCAACGTCAGAGCAGTAGGACTTCGCGCGCTGCACCATCTCAACGGCGCGCTCCTTTGCCTGCTCCCGTGTGAGCCTGAACTGGCGCGAGAGGTGGATGTCAGATGTGGAGAGGAACGTGTGGATGCGCGGCGTCTCCGCTACCTTCACGGCCTCCCACAGCGTATCGATGTCGCCGGGCACGCAGCGGGCAAGCCCCGTGATGATGGGACCCTTCACCTCGCGCGCAATCTTCTGCACGGCCGCGAAGTCATCCGGCGAGGCCGCGGGAAACCCCGCCTCGATGATGTCCACATTGAGCCGCTGGAGCTGGCGGGCAAACTCGATCTTCTGGTCAGAAGTCATCGAGAAGCCGGGCGATTGCTCGCCATCCCGCAAGGTGGTGTCTAGTACGAGGATCTTGTCCACTGGTGCCCCCAGACGGGGCGGGACGCGCCCGCCCCGGATGTGACGTGTGTCTTACTTACCCAGCCACGGCATCATCGCCCGTAGCTCGGCGCCCACCTTCTCGATGGGGTGGTCCTTGCCCTTCTCGCGCATCATGTTGAGCTGGGTGCAGCCGGCCATGTTCTCCAGGATCCAGGTCTTGGCAAAGGTGCCATCCTGGATCTCCCGCAGCAACTGGCGCATGTTCTCGCGCACGTTCTCGTCGATGATCCGCGGGCCGGCGTAGTAGTCGCCATACTCCGCCGTGTTGCTCACGGAGTACCGCATGTAGCTGATGCCGCCCTTGTAGAACAGGTCCACGATCAGCTTGAGCTCATGCAAGCACTCGAAGTAGGCAAGCTCCGGCTGGTAGCCCGCCTCTACCAGCGTCTCGAAGGCGGTGGTCACCAGGGCGCTGACGCCGCCACAGAGCACCGCCTGCTCGCCGAAGTTGTCCGTCTCAGTTTCTTCCTTAATCGTCGTGGGCAGGATACCGGCTCGCGCTGAGCCCACACCCTTACCGTATGCCAGCGCCGTCTTCAGCGCGTTACCCGTGTAGTCCTGGTGGATCGCTACCAGCGCCGGCACGCCGTTGCCCATCACGAACTGGTCGCGCATCACGTGACCGGGGCTCTTGGGCGCAATCATGCTCACGTCCACGTTCGCCGGCGGCTGGATGCGGCCGTAGAGCAGGTTGAACCCGTGGGCCACCATCACGGTGTTGCCCTCTTGCAGGTTCGGCTTGATGTCCCGCTCGAAGATGTCCCGCTGCGACTCGTCCGGCGCGAGGATCATGATGATGTCGGCCCAGGCTGACGCCTTTTCGGTGGTGTCCACCTCCAAGCCATCCTTGCGCGCCTGCTCGGCGGACTTGGAGCCAGCGTACAGTCCAACTTTGACGTTGCAGCCGTTGTCATGCAGGTTCCGCGCGTGGGCGTGACCCTGACTGCCGTAGCCGATAATCGCGATCTTCTTGGTCTTCAGCAGCTCGAGATCGGCGTCCGACTCGTAGTACACCTTGGCCAATGTAGTGTTCCTCTCCCTTGGTTCGGCGGCCGCCGTTCGCGGTCGGCCGCCGCTCATTGTGAGCGAATTCGCGTTCTTCCCGCTTTACGATACTTCGCGCAGCCGAACAGCCTCGCGACCGCGCTCCTGACCGGCCGTCACGCCACGCGCCATGGCCACCACGCCTGTGCGCACCATCTCCCGCACGCCGTACGGCCGCAGCATCCCCACGATGGAGTCTATTTTCTCCGAGGGACCGGTCACCTCAATGGTGAGCGAGCTCATCGCCACGTCCACCACGCGCGCCCGGTAGATGTCCACAATCTGCATGATCTCGGCCCGCATCGCGGCCGACTTGCTGGCAACCTTGATCAGCGCCAGCTCCCGCTCCACCCGCTGATCCTCGGTGAGATCGCTCACTTTGCGGACCTCGATTACCTTGTAGAGCTGCTTGATCACCTGGTCGATCGCCGTCCGCGTACCATCCACTACCAGCGTGAGCCGCATGATGTTGGGCTCGTGCATGTGGCCAATGGTCAGGCTGTCAATGGCAAAGCCGCGCTGGCGGAACAGGCTCACCACCCTGTTCAGGACGGCGGGGCCATCTTCCATGGTGGCAACGAGCGTGTGCTTCATGCTCCCACCTCTCTCTACAGCGCCACAGCCGGCGCTTCCGGCGTGGCGATGGGCGCGGATTCTGTCTCCGCGACGTACGGCGTGTCAGGGATGCAGTCGATGAGCGACGTGCCGGGGACGACCATCGGCAGTACGTTCTCTTCTCGGGACACCTGGAACTCGATGATGGCCGGTCCCGGATACGCCATCGCAGCCCCGATCGCCGTCTGCACATCCCCTGGCTTGGTCACGCACCAGGCCGGGATCCCGTACGCCTGGGCGATCTTCACGAAGTCCGGTGGGCCCATCAGATCCACCGCCTGGTAGTTCTTCTCGAAGAACAGCTCCTGCCACTGGCGGACCATACCCAGGTAGGAGTTGTTGATCACGGCGATCTTCACCGGGATCTTCTCCACCACCAGCACCGCCAGCTCCTGCATCGTCATCTGGAAACAGCCGTCGCCAGCTACAGCCCAGACTGTCTTGTCCGGGCGCGCATAGTAGGCGCCGATCGCGGCTGGCAGCGCGTACCCCATAGTCCCCAGACCACCAGAGGTAATAAAGGTGTTCGGCTCGTCGAACAGGTAATGCTGAGCGGTGAACATCTGGTGCTGGCCAACGTCTGCCACCACCAGGGCCTCTCCCTTGGTCGCCTGGTACAGCGCCTGGATCACCTGCGGCACATAGAGCTGCGGCGTGTCCTCCGGGTACCGCTTCGGCGGGTACTCGCGCCGCCATTCATCGATCTTGCGCAGCCATGGTATCTTGTCCTGCGTCTCGCCGATCTCCGGGATCAGCTTCTGCAGTACGCGTTTCACGTCGCCCACCACCGGCACATCGACACGGACATTCTTGCCGATCTCCGCGGGATCGATGTCCACGTGGACGATCTTCGCCGACGGCGCGAACTTCTGGAAGTTGCCGCAGCACCGGTCGTCGAAACGGTTGCCGATGCCAATGACCAGATCAGAATGGTGGATCGCGTAGTTGGACCAGACGAAGCCGTGCATGCCTGGCCAGGCCGCTGACAGCGGGTGCGTACCCGGGAAGGCGGAGATGCCCAGCAGCGTGGTGACCACTGGGATCCCCGTCTTCTCAGCAAGCTCCTTGAGCTCCGGCGCGGCGCCGGAGATCAACACACCCTGCCCTGCCAGGATCACTGGCTGCTTGGCATGCTCGATGAGCCGGGCCGCCTTACGGATCTGCGCCATGTTGCCCTCAAGCGAGGGCTGGAAGCCGGGCAGGTCCAGTGTCTGCGGGTAGTGGTACTCCACCTCGCTCAGCAGAATGTCCTTTGGGATGTCCACGTGGACCGGTCCCGGCCGACCCGATCGGGCGATGTGAAACGCCTCCTTGATCACCCGCGCCAGGTCCTTGACGCTGCGCACCAGGTAGTTCTGCTTGGTCACCGGAATCGTGATCCCGTTGATGTCCGCCTCCTGGAACGCGTCGGAGCCGATGAAGTAGCTGGCCACATTGACCGTGATTGCCACCATCGGTGTTGAGTCCATATGGGCGTTCAGAATGCCGGTGACCAGGTTGGTCGCTCCGGGGCCGGACGTGCCCATGCAGACGCCCACGTCGCGCTTGGCCCGGGCATATCCATCCGCCATGTGGGCGCCGCCCTGCTCGTGCCGAACGAGCACGTGGCGGAAGGGATGCTTGTGCATCTCGTCGTACAGCGGCATGATCGCGCCGCCGGGCAGACCAAAGATGACCTCAACCCCCTCCTCAGCCAGGGCTCGGCTGAGAATCTGGGATCCATTCAGCTTCATGTATTGCACCCCTCCCACGGCATCCTGGTGGAGCCGCACCCATCGCGCGGGCGTCGATAGGTGACAAAAATAGTGGCCCTCGTCACCTGGGACGAGGGCCACCCGTGGTACCACCCAGCTTGACGCGACAGCGACGGTATCAACGGACGGTGAATGGCTCGGTAACCCGTGTCCGTGGGGAGGGCATCAAAAAACCCCCGCCCCACAGGGACGAGGGAATCCTCGCGGTACCACCCTGGTTGATCACGCCGGTTCTGGCGCATCCACTCACGGCGCTCTCACGCGCGCCACTCCGTCACAGAGCTACACCCACGCCATTGCGGGGTCACTCCGGCCGCTCAGGGGCGAGTTCAAGGTGCTGGCTACGCCGGGCTTTCACCTGACCCCGGCTCTCTGGGTAGCGCCGCTACCTTTACTACTCCCCGTCACCGCGTTCTCTTATGCGGTTGTCGAGTGGCGTGCAGTGTATCCAAGCGGGCCGCGGGGTGTCAAATTCGCCGAGTGTCTTGACAGACCAGGATCTGCCAGTAGTGTACTGTTGAGGCTCCGCGGGGCACGCCGTCACCACGCGCGAAGCGCCAATCCCAAACCTTCGAAAGTCTCCCCCATGAAATTCGGTACCTACTTCTTCATCCAGGCCACCCCGGATCGGCCAGCCTCCGCGATCGTCACCGAGGAGCTAGACCAGATGGTGCTGTCAGAGCGCCTCGGCTTCGACTCGGTGTGGCTCACAGAGCACCACTACTCTGACTACGGCCTCTCCTCCGCGCCAAGCGTGCTGCTGGCAGCCCTGGCCGCCCGCACGACACGCATCCGACTGGGCATGGCCGTCTACGTCCTGCCCTTCCACCACCCCCTCAAGCTAGCTGAGGAGACCGCCACGCTCGACATCCTCAGCGGTGGACGCTTCACCGTGGGGCTGGGCCGTGGCAATCGGCCCCTGGAGTTTGTGGGTCACGGCGTGGTCCAAGACGAGAGCCGCGGGCGGCTCCAGGAGGGGCTGGACGTGCTCCGTCTGGCCTGGGGCGACGATCCCGTCCGCTACCACGGCAGCTACTGGCGGTTCGACGGCGTGCCCGTCTATCCCAAGCCGCTGAGTCGACCGCATCCGCCGCTGGCGTTCGCCGCCAGCAGTACGGAGAGCATCGACTGGGCCGGCGCCAACGGCCTGGCCATCATGAGCTCTGGGCTGTTTACACCGCTCCCGGCGATGCTCAACGGGCGGAACGCCTACGAGCAGGCGCTGCGCGCCGCCGGCCATGCGGACGCGCTGGTGGAGAGCTTGCTCCAGCAGTGGATCGCCACCAAGCACGTCTACGTGGCTCCCACGGATGCTGAGGCCAGGGCGGACGCCGAGGGCCCCGAACGCTGGTACCTGAACTCATTCGCCCGCTCCATGCGCCCCGACGGACTCACCGGCATCAGCGCTGCCGTTCGGGAGGCCGCCACCGTCTCCGCGGACCGAGTGACGGAGCTACGCTGGGAGAACCTCGTCGAGGAGAGCCTCCTGATCGGCTCGCCATCCACGGTCCGCCGCAAGGTGGCGGAGCTCCGGGAGGCCGGAGTCGGCGAGCTGCTTTGCTGGATGAACTTCGGCGGCATCCCGCCAGCAAAAGCACGGCGTTCGATGGCCCTGTTCGCGCGGGAAGTCATGCCCCACTCCCAGGCATGACCCGAGCTCGGGGCGTGGTAGGGGGCCGCTCGGCCGCGGCACGCTACCACGCCCAGTTGAATCCCCACTCGTTAGTCGTCTTCCGGATCGCACTCGATCAGCAGCACCTGGCCAGTCCCCGCGTCCACCTTCACCTCTAGGAAGGGATCTGCGCCGCGGCCGATCCGGCGGGTCTTGACCGCGTACACCACGAACCCGTGCTCCGCTTCAACGCTCACATTGCGCACGCGCCGCTGATCAGGATCAGCGATGACGCGGAACGCCGCCTCGCGGGCCTCCTCCTTTGAGATCTTTGCCAGTGCGGCCAGCCGCTTGTCGTTCTCCTTCATGCCACGCGGCGCCTTGATCGACCCCTCGATGAACGGGCCGTCCTCGTCCGCGTCCGCCTCTTCTCCGTCTGCTTCCCCATCATCTCCCTCATCGTCCTCGGCCTGAGCGATGGACGAGCCCTCGCAGCCCACCACCGGCACGTTGCTCGGCTTGATGGTCTCCGCACGTAACGGACTGCTACCCAATCCGGCGAACACCAGGGCAAGCATCACGGCGATCCGCACCAGCCAACCGACTCCACCTCCGAATCCAGAGGTCCAGCGAGACACCTGAAACATGACGATCCTCCAACAACCAAGCATTACGGCGAGGCCTTCGCTCTGGGTCCAGACTACGGGCGTTCCCTGTCATCGTCCTGTCGCGAATCTGAACCCAACATGAATTCGCCATTACCGGCCCGGATCTCCTGCTAGACTGGCCACCAGGGAGAGGATCGATGGTGCGGGTGCTGGTGGTAGAGGACGAAGTCAAGCTCGGTGCCGCCCTGGAGGAGGGGCTGGGCCGCGCACAGTACGCGGTGGACGTCGCCCTCGATGGCGAGGAAGCGTTGGACCTGGCGCGGGGCGCCAGCTACGACGTTGTCGTTCTGGACCTCATGCTGCCGAAGCTAGACGGTATGAGCGTGTGCCGCGCACTGCGGGCGGAAGGCCACCGCACGCCAATCCTTATGTTGACGGCGCGTGACAGCGTGGAGAGCCGCATCGATGGTCTGGACGCCGGGGCGGATGACTACCTGGTCAAACCGTTCGCCTTTGGCGAGTTGCTCGCCCGCGTCCGCGCCCTGCTCCGCCGAGAGTCCACCCGCAAGGAGAACACGCTCAGAGTGGACGCGCTCAGCCTGGACACCGCCGCCCAACGCGTTGCCTGGCACGATCAGCAGATCGAGCTCACAGCCCGCGAATACCGGATTCTCGAGGCGCTCATGCGCCGGCCCGGCTGGGTGCTCAGCCGTGACGCCATCATCGACAGCGTTTGGGGGTTCGACTTCCCTGACACCTCCAACGTCATTGAGGTGTACGTTGGTAGGATCAGACGAAAGCTGACCGAGGCCGGTGCCCCCACCATGATCCAGACGGTGCGTGGTGCCGGGTACCGCCTGCAGGACCCAACAACGTGACATTCCGCCGACGACATCTCACCATCCGAACACGGCTGGCCCTCTGGTACGCTGGGCTCCTCGGAGGGACGCTCACCGTTCTCATCCTGCTGGGTCTCTGGCTCGTCCGCCATCAGCTCCAGGTCAACGCCGACGAGCTGCTCCGATCCAAAGCCGCGGCTGTCGCAACCGAGGTGGACGTGACGACTCGCGGACGGATCATCTTCGACACCGACGGTCGGAGAGAAGGGCAACTGCCGCCCGTAGCCGTTGGGCTGGACTTTGTGCGCGTAATGGGTCCGGACGGCCGAGTCGCCTACACGTACGATCCGGGGTTTGGTGTGCCAGAGATGGACGCATCCAGCCGGTCGGCCACGCAGAACGGCGAGTCGGTTCTTTCCACGGTTCGGTCCACTGACGCCGGTTCGCTCCGCTTGCTGACCCAACCCATGATCGAAAAGTACAAGACCATCGCCATCGTCCAGGTTGGTCGTTCCCAGGCGGACCTGGACTCGCTCCTGGCGCAGATGGGCGGCTGGGGAGCCGCTGCCGTGGGCGTGTCATTGTTACTGGCATGGATTGGCGGTTACTTCCTTGCCGGCCGCGCCCTCGCGCCTGTGGATGAGATCCGCAAAGCGGCCGAGAGCCTAGGCGCGGGCGAGCTAGCGCTCAGGCTGAGCCATGACGGTGCAGACGACGAGCTGGGGCGTCTGGTAGGCGCGTTCAACGGGTTTCTTCAGCGCATGCAGGCAGCGTTTGAGCAGCAGCGAAGGTTCACCTCCGATGCATCGCACGAGCTGCGCACCCCGCTCGCCGTGATTCGGTCGCTCGCTGAGGTGGCCCTGCAACGAGCGTCGCGAGATGGCAGCCAGCGCGCCACGTTCGCCAGCATACGCGACGAGTGCGATCGGCTTGGCAGATTGGTAGAGAGCCTGCTGCTCCTGGCGCGATCGGACGAGTCCCACACCGTCCCAACCGAGCGCGTCGAATGCGAGGAGCTCCTCGCTGAATCGATGGCAAGGGCCGCGCCCTCGGCCAGCACCGCGGGTGTCACACTAGCACTTGAGCCACGGTCGCCAGTGTGGACGCGCGGCGACCGGGAACTGCTGATCCAACTCATCATGAACCTGCTGGAGAACGCCATCCGCCACACGGCCGCGGGCGGACGGGTAGACCTGGCGTGTGGATCGCTGAACGACCACGTCGTGTTGTCCGTGTCAGATACCGGCAGCGGCATCGCACCAGAGCACCTTGCGCGTGTTTTCGACCGGTTCTACCGCGTGGATTCAGCCCGAGACCGAAGCTCCGGAGGCTTCGGTCTCGGGTTGGCGATTTGTCGCTGGATCGCGCGCGCACACGCCGGCGACATCAGCGTCCGCAGCGCGGTCGGCGTGGGCACCACGTTTGACGTGCTGCTACCACGGGTAACGCCTCAGACCAGCCCGCCGCCGCCCAGCAGCCGCGCGGCAGCCGCGCCTGAACAACCCAGACCGTACGCCACCACGGTGTAAACGGTCAGCGGCAACCTGCTGATGGGTACAGTCCTACCCACCAACAGGAGGACGCTGGCGGCCAACATCAGCAGCGAGTAGACAAGACCCACCAGCACGCGGTCAAAGCCGGCGTATGCCAGGATCGCCAGGGCAAACACGACCGCGTTGGCCACCAAAATCGCCCACTGTCCACGCGCCATCTTCACTGACGGGCGCATCCGCTCCAGCAGCAGCAGGGGCATGTTCATCAACAATGCGCCGAAGAAGTACAGCCCGTTACCCCAGTAGAAGTCATTGAAAAACAGCCCCTGGCACTGCCTGCCAACAGGGTTCCGCGGATCGCAGTACTCCCCCAGTTCAAAGCTTGCAAGCTCGTGGAGGCCGTTCCCGGTCGCGTAGAAGTAGATGCCAATCGCGAAGACCAGCGAGAACCACTGGACGCGGCGCTCGGGCAACAATCGAAAGTCGTCCGTGAGCAGCCTGAGCAGGAAGCACGGCAGCACGACCGTAATCAGAATGACCACCGTCATCTGAAACACCTCATGCAGCCGCAGGAAATCCGCCGGCGGGAGCAGCACGCGGGTGGTGAACGAGAACCGCTCCACGCTCACCAGCACCACGTTGAGCGAAGTCAGGAATAGAATCCAGTTGAGACAGTTCATCTTCTGCGACCCCAACGCGAGTTACACGTCCGCAAGACCGCTTGCCGCTCGTACTAGTCGCGGGTGACGATGGTACACACGGTCTACGGACGACCGGCACCGCTCGGATCAGCGTCACCCCGCCGGGCAGGTTGTTGGCGCCCGCGTGGCACCGCGGCTAGACTTAGCAATCGTCGCCAACTCGCGCCTCAGAACGGCGCTATTTCGCCCTGGCGCCAGGCACGAGAGGGATACGTGAAGGCCTCTTCCCGCGCGAAACCTGGCTTACTGGCGATTGTCCTCACAGTCCTGCTGAGCTCAACCACAGGCACCTCTACGGCCGCAACGTTACCGCCGCTACCCAGCGGCTGGCCTGCCACGCTTCACCTGGGCATGGCCTCCTTTCCGGATGAGGCGGCAAGTCTGCGCGCGATGGCCCCGTTCGGGTTTCGTTACCAGTACCTGGCAGGCGGCGTGAACACCGGCAACGGCTGGGCCACCTGGAATCCCAATGGTTCCTTCGTTGACCTCTACATGGCCGAGTCCGCGCAGCAAGGCATGATCCCGGTCTTTTCCTACTACATGATCCAGCAGTCCCTGCCCGGCGGCGGCTGCGAGTCCCAGACCAACTACAACAACCTGCAGAACACGGTCACCATGACGGCGCTGTTCAACGACATGAAGCTCTTCTTCCAGCGCGCCGCCCTGGTCAATACCCGAGCCGTACTACACGTGGAGCCGGATCTCTGGGGCTTCATGCAGCAGCGCTCTCCCCACGACGACCCGGCCGAGGTGAGCGCCAAGGTCGCTGCCACCGGCATTCCGGAGCTCGCCGGCCTGCCCAACAACATGATTGGAGTTGCCCGCGCCGTGCGCGTGCTACGCGATCACTATGCCCCGAATGTCTGGCTGGCATACCACCTGAGCGAGTGGGGCACAAACGTCTCTATCACGATCCAGGATCCCGCGGATTCAGAGATCGATGTCCTGGCTCAGCGAGCGGCGAAGTACTTCCTGCTCCAAGGCGACCAGTGGGACATAGTCTTCGCGGAGTTCAGCGACCGTGACGCGGCGTTTCACCAGATCGTGAACGGCGACGGTGGGGTGCAGTGGTGGACCACGGCAGACCAGGTGCGCAACCTACGCTTCATCAGCGGCTTCGTATCCCTGGCTCAGAAACGAGTGGTGGAATGGCAGATCCCTCTGGGCAATACGAAGATGCGGGCCATGAACAACACGTGGAACCACTACCAGGACAACCGTGTGGAGATGTTTCTGGATCAACCGGGCCGCACCCGGTTGCAGTCCTATGCGGATGCTGGCGTCGTCGCGTTCCTTTTTGGCCGCGGGGCGTACGGCGCGACGTGCGCCTGTGACGGGAAGCCAAGCGACTCAGGCAGCCCTGACGGCATCACCAATCCTGCGCCCATCAACGGCAACACGCTCATGTCGCTGAGCGCGGACGATGACGGCGGGTTCTTTCGCCAGAAGGCCGCCGCCTACTACACCCAGGGCGCCATCCCGCTACCGACCGGGCGGCCGACGCTGCCGGTCCGCGGATCTGGACCGGGCATCCCCGGCCCCGTAGCCCCACACCCAGATCGTCGCGTCGGACCGGTGGGCGCCCCAGTGGTATTGCCCTACTCGATCCCGTCGTCGCGCTGACGGCTCACGGCTCAACATCCACGATCGCCTCGCACACCTGCCCAAATCGCCGCGCCCCCAACGTCACGTCAGCGCAGATCACGTGGCGGCCACGCGCATCCGCGGGCGGGCTGACGCGGAACGATACTCTGGTCTCCGTACCCGCCGGCGCGTTCAGCTCAACTGCCCGGGGCGAGCAGCTCCACGCGGCGGGAAGCGCCAACTCAGCGCGCAGAGACTCATCGCGGGGCGAATGATTGAACACCCGCAGCTCGATTGGCTGAGCCACGCCAGCTGATGGGCTCGATCGGTAGGGGTAGAGGGTGGCGAAGCCAGGATCTAGCGCAAAATTCACCTCGTCTGGAACCGAGACCAGCTTCACCCACGCGTCCGACATGTCACGCGCCCACGTATGGAAGTCCTCCAGCATTTTCCGGGTGATCGGTATGGCACCTGTGTGGCCGCTCAGCAGCAGCTCTGGTTTGTAGTCCATCAGGCGCTCCACACCCACGGCAATACTATCCACCAGCATCCTGTTACGGTAGATCGGCGCCGCCGCCCGCAGCGGGCTGATGGTCCCCGCCAACAAGTTGTCGCCCGTGAATGCGATCCGTATGCCGTCCACCACCCCGAACATGCCCAATGCCCACCAGGTGTGGCCGGGCATGTGGAACACGTCGAAGTTGTACCCCTCCCATTCGAAGGAGCCTCCGTCCCTCAGCGACCGGTCGACCCGGATCGGGTGGGGAATCAGGCAGGGGATGTTGTAGCCCCGCGGGTTCTCCACGATGTCCACGAAGTTCTCGAAGATCCAGGCCTGGACGCCATGCTCCTGCTGGAGGTACGGCAGCCCGGCCAGATGGTCATCGTGGTAATGGCTCGGGATCACCGCCTCCACTTTGGTCAGCCCCGCCACCGCCCTCAGCTCATCCAGCGAATGTTCCACGAACCGCAGATCACACGAGAAATGGTCCCACGACGGAAAGCCATAGTCCAGCAGCAGAGCCCGTCCATCGTCTGCCGTGAGCGCGTACACGTTTGAGACCGAGTGAGGGTTCGCCCACAGGTGCGGCAACACGTGCGCCTTCGGCTGGTCCACAGAGTGCGGCCAGACGTGGAACGCGCGATTGGCGCGCATCTCCCGCTGAAGCTCGTAGAGCCGTCTCAGCCCAACGGCCAGTTGGTCGAGCGCGACATTCGGCGTCGTCATCGGGTGGCCGTGAGAGGGAAGCAGCAGGTCCAGCCCCTGGGCCCGCACCAACATCGTGGAGTGGAGCGCCGCTCCTAGTGCATCCGGCATGCCGTACTGCCACTGCAAATCATGAATGGTGTGGAGCGCTCCGGGTTCCGCGATCAGGTCGCCGCATGCGCCGACCCGCTTGCCATCTACCTCAAACAGGTAGGTGACTGAGCCCTTGGTGTGGCCGGGCGTGGGGAGCACGGTGATGGCGTGTCCCCGCCATTCGATGCGCTCGTAGTCCCGCAAGCGGTGCGCTACGGGGACCGGCCGTGGAAGCGAGTTTCCAACGCTGGAAACGTCGTAGTTGTGGTAGATCCGCTTCAGCCGCCAGAACGCCTCCGTCTCCGCAAACTGGGCCGCCTCTCTTTCCGGCACCCCGATGGGAATGCCCCGGTCCGCCAGCTTGTCGTCCCCCTGGCACTGATCTCGGTGGTGATGGGTGTGATAGACCGCCTCAATCTCCCGCACCCCGATCTCCTCCAGATGGTCCAGGATCTCCCCAGAGCCAAAGTCGATCAGGATCCCTGCGTGGCCGTCGCTTAGCAAATAGACGTTGCAGACATCTCGGTACCAGTAGAGGTTGGGCGTGAGCTGAGTGACGTGCATAGCTACGAGCGCTCCCAGAATCGCCTTCACGGACCTGCCGTGGCCCTACCGATGGTCGCAGCCTTCACGCCCCCCTGTCGACCCAGGCTCCGTCTGCACTCGAAGAGGGCTTGACACCCTGACTCTGCGGGTCGATATTTCAGGAGTGTCAGCGGGCTAGCGACGCGTGGCGGGGGGTGGAGTCGCGTGTGCCGAGCGTCGGCTAATCGCACCGGCTCACCTGATGGAAGCGAGGTGGGACCCTTCAGGACCAGGCCATCGCACGTGCGATAGGGGGAGATGTATGCGTCCCGCGCCCTGGCGCGGCCATGGTTCCAGCGGTAGATTCACGTAATCCTGTCCAGATCAGGGCGCGCTCCGAGGATAGCAGGGATTGCACGGCAACGACGGCGTGCGGGGGTAGGCCGATGGCGACGTGCGCAAGGTGTACTACGCCACGGTCGTCGCGTTCGTGCTCTGGGGCTGCGTGGCTATCAACCTGGCCCAGCCGCCCATCCTCATCCTACTCGACGCCTTCATGGTCGGCTTGGAGATGGCGTTCTACGGCGTTCATGTCTGGTACGTGAACCGCAAGTTCCTCCCCAAGGAGATCCAGGCGCCCCTGCGGCGTTAGGTTGCTCTGCTGCTCTTCTCAGCGTTCTTGGCCTTCTTCACCCTGGTGGTCATTCGCCAGCGCGTGTTCGGCATCAAGATCTAGGCAACGTCCAGGTCGGGGGGGCGACACCTCCCCGTGGGTCGCGATGAATCCTCTGGTTCTGCGCAGGCGCCCACGAACACGCTAATTTTGGATATCCTTAATTAAGCAGTTCATTAATCACTCACCCCCTGACACGCTGGCGCACCGGGGCGTGAGTCTCTCGGAGCCCGCGTGGAGACGGCAATCAAAGCAATCGCACACCCGGGACGGCGCACCATCCTGCGCCTGGTCTGGAGCACGGAGCTGACCGCCAGCGAGCTTGCCCAGCGCGCAGGCATGTCGCGACCTGGCGCCAGCCAGCACCTGCGCCTGCTCCGCGAGGTGGGCCTTGTCCGGGTCCGGACAGACGCCAACCGGAGGCTGTACCGGGTGGATCACGAGCGGCTTCACCAATTGAGGGCGTTCCTTGAGGAATTCTGGGGTGCCCGCCTTGAACTGCTGAAGGAGGTCGCGGAACGCGTGCCGGCACTGCCAATCACCCAGGCAACAGGCAAATGAAACCAATCCTCAAGCGGAGGCTCACCATCCAGGCGAACGCGGACATCGTGTACCAGCTTTTGACCGATGCCGCGCGCCTGGTTGAGTGGTTGGCCGTGGAAGCGGAGTGCGAGGCCCACCCCGGCGGGATTGTCCGTTGGCGCCACGCCAACGGCGATGTCTGCCTTGGACGGTTCACCGAGCTAGTGCCAGGCAAGCGCGTCGTATTCAGCTACGGTTGGGAACGGGCGGACGTGGGGATCCCGCCGGGCTCAACCACGGTGGAGATTGACCTCACCGAGCAGGATGGCGCGACGCTCCTGGAGCTCACTCACCACGGACTCTCCGCACCAGCAGCCGAAGCGCACGCGGTGGGTTGGCAGCACTATCTCGCGAGGCTGTGCGCTCGCGCGGCCGGCGCTGATCCTGGGCCCGACTCGTTAGCCGAACAGCGGGTACCGAGTTTTGTCTGAGTCCGCCGCTTCGGACAACGAGAGCCTCTTTCGCCAGATCGCGTCACCTCTACTGGAGCGCGAGGGCATCACTCGATCGACCATGATGGGCCTACCGTGTCTTCGGCGGGACGGACGTTTCTTTGCCTCGTTCGACCAGCGGACTGGACACATGCTGGTGAAGCTCGCGGGCGAGCGCATAGCCGAGTTGATCGAGGCAGGGCGCGCTTTCCCATTCGCCCCCGCGGGGCGGAGATTCCGGGAGTGGGCGGCGATTCCCCCCAGCGAGGCTAAACGGTGGGCTGCCTTACTCGAAGAGAGCCTGATATTCGCCGCTGAAGTGCCACCGCGGCCGGGTCGACGCACCGGCGCTGGCCCAGGACCTACCATCAGGAGGACCAATTGAGCACGCGGCTACTCGCCATGTTTGCCTTCATGCTGCCAACGTTTCCGCTGGGCTACTTCTGGCATCTTGCCATCTTCGCCGATTACTACAAGGCGCTAAGCGTCTACCGGGACGATGTGATCATCCCACTTGGACTGCTGTCGATGGTCGTTCAGGGCCTGGCGTGGGCAATCGTCTATGAGCGGATGTTCGCCGGCCAGACCGTTGCGCGCGGTACTCTGGGGTTCGCCTCGATCGCGATCCCAATAGCGTGGAGCTATGCGGTCCTCGCGGTCTCGGCAAAACACCAGATGTCGTCCGTCGGGGGTTATCTCCTCATCGAGACGGCGTTTACGCTCGTGCACTACGCCATCGTGAGCCCGCTCATCGCAATCGTGTACTCGCGGGCCCGTCGTGCGGAGGGCAGCGCCCAGGCAGTGGCATTGGGGTGACGCGTAGGCTCCTGTCCGCGCTCGATACGGGGAGGGCGCGGGGTCAGCTATAACGCCACATCATCACCCAGGGTCGCCCCGCGTGACCCGTCACCCGGGACTTCACCGTATCTCAGTCGCCGCGTCTTATCTCGGTCATCGTCCCCAACTGGAACGGGCGCCACCTGATCAGCCGCTGCCTGGATTCGCTCCAGCGGCAGTCGTTTGGCAACATCGAGACGATCGTGGTGGACGGGGGCTCCGCTGACGGGTCAATAGATTTCCTCCGCGCGCAGTACCCTTGGGTACGGGTCATCCCGCTGCCGCGCAACCTCGGATTCACCGGCAATGTCAACGCCGGGCTACGCGCAGCGGCTGGCGATGCGCTGGCCCTCCTGAACAATGACGCCGAAGCGGACCCGCACTGGATCGGGGCAATGGTCTCCGCCATGCGCGGGGAGCCGCGGATTGGCTCCGTCGCTTCGAAGATCCTCCACCGGGACGATCGCCAGGTAATTGGCTCCGCGGGCGACTGCCTTGGCATGAACGGACTTGCCGCTCAGCGAGGCAACGGAGAAGTGGACTGCGGGCAGTACGACCGCGCCGAGGAAGTCTTCGCCGCCAGCGGTGGGGCGGTCCTCTACTCGCGAGAGATGCTGCGCGATGTCGGTCTCCTCGATGAAGGGTTCGTCTCCTATCTTGAGGATGTGGACCTGGGCCTACGTGCCCGTCTCCGGGGCTGGGCTTGCTGGTACGAACCTGCCGCGCGCGTCTACCACCAGGGCAGCGCCACCGGCGGTGGCCCGCTCGCCAGCTTCTACGTGGCTCGCAATACCATCCGTCTGATCGCTCGCGGGTTCCCCACCGGGCTCCTTCGCCGTGGGCTCCCGGCCATCATGGCGGGGCAGAGGCGGAGAGCCCTGGACGCCGCTCGCGCATGGCGCGGCGCCGCCGCCCGCGCCACCCTTCGCGGCCAGATCGCTGGGCTTGCCAACCTGCCAGACGCCCTACGTTCACGCCGCGTCATCCAGGCCCGTCGCACTGTCATGGACAACTACCTCCTCGAGTGGCTCACCGCCCCGCCATGACCGAAAAGCCATTCGATACCACGACCCGTCAGCTCATTGAGTCCGATCCCGCCACGTGGCTCGCGCTAGCCGGGCTGCCGGTCAGCACACCCGTTACCGTCATTGATTCCGAGGTCTCCACCGCCATCGCCGCCGTGGACAAGGTCGTCCGAGTCGGCGGCACCCAACCGTGGCTGGCCCACGTGGAGGTCCAGGCCAGCCGCGACCAACGGCTGCCGCACCGGGTCCTGCTGTATCACGCCCTCCTCAACCACCGTCACCGCCTGCCTACGAGGAGCGTGATCATCCTGGCCCGTCCGGCCGCTGATGGCCCAGAGCTCAGCGGCGTTTTGGAGCTCCGTCACCTGGATCCAGAGCCTCGACTCACCATGCGGTACGACGTGGTTCGCATCCGGCAGCAGCCCGTGTCGGCAATACTCCAGGGCCACCGGGCCACCTGGCCACGTTGCCACTGGCACCCATCGCGGATCTCGGAGATCAGCCAGTCCAGACCATCATCGCGGCGATGGACCAGCGCCTCCAGTCGGAAACTACCGTGGACCAGCGCAGGACCCTCTGGACCGCGACCTACCTGCTCATGGGCCTGCGGTACAATCCTGTCGAGGCCACCGAACTCCTTCGGGGAGTCACGAATATGCGCGAATCTAGCACGTATCAGGCGATCCTCGACGAAGGCCGCGTCGAAGGTCGCGCCGAAGGTCAGGTGCAGGGCCGCGCCGAGCACGCCCGACAGTTGCTCGTCACCCTCGGCACCAGGCGCTTCGGACCCCCGCCCCAGCGCGTACTGGCAGTCATCAACGCCAACACTGACCCCGCCGACCTCGACCGGCTCACCGTCCGCGTCCTGGATGTGTCGGGGTGGGACGAGCTACTGAGCTAGTCCGCCCACGACTCGCGGCGAGAGCAGGCTCAGCGCACGACTGACCGAATCGCCGCCTCCAGATCGCCCGCGTTCGGCAGGATCTGGTTCTCCAGTGGGGGGCTGAACGGCAGGGGCGTATGCTTCGCACCCACGCGTCCGACTGGCGCATCAAGCTCGTCAAATAGCTCCTCGCTGATCCGCGCCGCGATCTCCGCGCCCAGGCCATGGATTCGGTACGCCTCGTGGAACACCACAGCGCGGTGGGTCTTCCGCACTGAGGCCGCGATGGTCTCCCAGTCGAACGGCGCCAGCGTTCGCAGGTCAATCACCTCCACGCCTATACCCTCTCCTGCCAGCTTCGCGGCGACCTCCTCCGCCACCTGCGTCATCAAAGAGTACGTGACCACCGTCACGTCACCACCCGATAGCCGCACGGCCGCCTTCCCGATAGGAATCACGTGTTCGCCGCTGGGTGTGGGGCCCTTCTGACGGCCGATGATCTTGTGCTCCAGGTACATCACGGGATTGCCGTCCGCTATCGCGGCCGCTAGCAGCCCTTTGGCATCCGCCACGTTCGACGGGGCAACCACCTTCAGACCAGGAAGGTGAGTAAACAACACCTCCAGTGACTGCGAGTGCTGGGCCGCCGCCTGCCGCACCGCCCCGTCGGACGCGCGGAACACCAGCGGTACGGACACCTGGCCACCGAACATGTAGCGGATCTTGGCCACCTGGTTGATCAACTCGTCCATCGCGCAGAGTGTGAAGTCCACAAAGCTCATCGAGATGATCGGCCGCAGGCCCGTGAGCGCGGCACCCAGCGCCGACGAGACGATGATGCTCTCCGAGATCGGCATGTCGATCACGCGCGTCTCGCCAAACTCGTCGTACAGCCCGTTGAATTGGCCGAAGTTACCACCCCAATGGATGTCCTCGCCCATGACGACGACGTTGGGGTCCGCTGTCATGGCAGCACGCATCGCCTCGCGCGTTGCCTCTCCGAATGTAAGCTCAACGGACGCGCCGCCGAGGCGTTCCCCGCTCGTGTTCGAGGGCGCAAACACGTCCGCCAACGCCTGGGCCGTCTCCGGCTGGGGCGATTCGACCGCGTACTGCTCTGCCGCGTCCATCTCGTCGGACGCCGCCTTCGCGATGGACGCCAGCTTTTCAGCCGCGACACCCCGTTCCTCGCGCAGCAACCGCTCGAGGCGCGGGATTGGGTCGCGCTCCCGCCACGACTCCACCTCCTCACGCGTTCGATACCGCTCTGGATCGCCCACGTAGTGGCCGTAGTAGCGGTACGTCTTCATCTCGAGCAGGGTGGGTCCCTCTCCACGCCTGGCACGATCGACCGCGCGGCGGGTTGCCTGATACACCGCGGCAGCATCCTGGCCATCCACCACCTCACCAGGAACGCCGTAGCCGATGGCGCGCTCCGCGATGTCAGAGACCGAGACGGTGAACTTTGGATCGGTGAACTGGGCGTAGCCGTTGTTCTCGCACACGAAGATCGCCGGCAGCTTGCGCACCGCCGCGAAGTTCAGTGCCTCGTGAAACGTGCCCTTGCTCGATGCGCCATCGCCAAAGAAGGCCACCGCTACCTGATCGGTCCCGCGATGCTTAGCCGAGAAGGCAGCGCCTGCGGCAATGCCCAGCGCACCGCCAACGATGCCGTTGCAGCCGAGCATTCCCACGGAAAAGTCCGCCACGTGCATACTGCCGCCCTTGCCACCGCACATGCCCGTGGCCTTGCCCATGATCTCGGCCGCCATCTTGCCCAGGCCGGCTCCTTTGGCAATCCCGTGGCCATGGCCGCGGTGGGTGGAAGCGATGTAGTCGTCCCGACGCAGGGCGGCACACACGCCGGACGCCACTGCCTCCTCACCCACGTACAGGTGCACGAAACCGGGCAGGCGGTTGGCCAGAAACATCTCGCGCATCCGTTCCTCAAAGGAGCGGATGCGGTGCATCGTCTGGAGGATCTCCAACAGCGTGCCCGTGGGCACCGACTGCACCTGAAGCGTGGCGGTCTGGGCGATAGACATGGGCGGAGCTACCCCTTCACCGCGCCGGCCGTGAGGCCGGCCGCGTACTGGTCAACGAAGAACGAATAGATCAGAGCCACCGGGATCGACCCGCTGAGCGCCCCCGCCATCAACGGGCCCCAGAAGTAGAAATCTGCCCGCGTCAACTGGACCAGGACTCCCACCGGAATCGTCCGCTCGCTGCTCGCCGTCACCAGCGTAAGCGCGTAGATGAACTCGTTCCAGGAGAGCGTGAAGCAGAAGATCCCAGCGGAAAGGATGCCTGGCGTCGCGAGCGGGAACGCGATCCGCACCATCGCTACTATTCGGCTGGCGCCGTCGATCCGGGCGCACTCCTCTAGCTCACCCGGAATGGTCTTGAAGTAGCCGGACATCAGCCAGGTCGTGAACGGCAAGAGAAACGTGGGGTACACCACCACCAGCCCCACCACCGTGTCGAGCAGGTCCAGCGTCTTCATGACCTGCACCATGGGGATGAACAGCAACGTGGTGGGCACCAGATACGTGGTGAAGATCCCCAGGCTCATCGTGTCAGCGCCGCGAAAGCGGAGGCGCGCCAGCGCGTAGCCAGCCGGGACCCCAAAGAACAGCGAGACGGCGGTGGCGCTGAGCGCCACGAACATCGTGTTCCAGATCCACACGATGAAGTCTGTCTTGTTCCACAGGTAGTCGAAGTGCTCCGTCGTCGGCGCATACACCCAGAGCGGGCTGATCTTCCCGTCGTACAGCTCGCTGTTTGGCTTGAACGCCGTGATCGTCATCCAATAGAAGGGCGCGAGCAGGAAGACGAGCACCAGGAGCAGCGGAAGGTAAAGCGACAGCAGCCGGTCCAGCACCCGCGTGCCCGCCATCCGCGCGCCAACGCCATGGGTCGGTGCTACCGCGCTCATGCTCCACCACTCCGGCGAAGCTGGCGAAGCTGGAACACGACCAGGATCAGCAGCAGCGGCATCATCGTCAGCGAGATCGCCACACCCTCGCTCAGCTTCCCCGTTTGGAGCCCGATCTGGTACGAGAGCGTGGCCAGGACGTGCGTGCTGTTCAGCGGCCCGCCCTTGGTCAGGCTATACACCGTCTGGAAGTCAGAGAACGTCCAGATGATCGAGAGCACCAGGGTGATGGTGAGGATCGGCAGAATCAGCGGAAACGTCACATAGCGGAACCGCTGCCAGCGTCCGGCGCCGTCGATCGCGCTGGCCTCGTACAGCTCAGCGGGGATCGTCTGGAGTCCCGCCAGCAGCGTGATGCCGAAGAACGGCACGGCGCGCCAGGCATTCACCAGAATCACGCAGAACAGGGCCAGCTCTGGATTCGTGAGCCACGGCAACCCCGTCTTCATCAGCCCGCTGTTCACCAGGATCCAGTTGACCACGCTGAAGTTCGGCGTAAACATCCACTGCCAGGCCATGCTGGACAGCACCGTCGGGACGATCCACGGCAGCAGGATCGCCGCCCGTACGATCTTCCGTCCTGGGAATCGCTCGTTGATCAGCAGCGCTACCCCAAACCCGATCACCACCTTGAGCACAGTCGCTCCCGCGGTGAAGACCACGGTGTTCCGCAGCGTCTGGATGTAAAGCGAGCTATCCCAAAGCCCAAGCACGGTCTGGAGGCCGACGAACTTCCCCTCGCCGCCGATCGTTCTGTCCATCATGCTGAGCTGGATCGCGTAGAAGAGCGGGTACGCCACCAGGCCCACCAGGATGAAGATCACCGGTGCCACAAGGGTGTAGCCCAGATTTCGCTCGTTATCCAGCCAGACCCCGATGCGATGACCGATGCTCATCGGGCCAGCGTGCGCTGAGCCCGACGCATCAACACTGATGGATCTCATGCCGCTGTTCCGATCCCGCGAGTGACGACGCCCGCGCTGATTCGAATCACCGAGTTAAGGGGATGCGCCGCGGCGCATCCCCCAGACAACTAGGCGCCAGACTTCGCCACGATCTGCTTGTACTCGTTCTCCGCCCACTTCGCAGCCTCCTCCGGCTTCATCTTGCCGGTGGCGGCATTCGCGAACATGTCAACGAGTACGAAGTTGTAGACCGCTTGCGCGGCGGCGCGCGTGGGCGGCCCAGGAGTCCCAGGCAACCGATTGATCTTGTTCAGCTCGCGGAAGATCTTGAGCTTGGGATCATCCGGCCACACGTCCATCGATTCGAGGCCCTTGAACGGTGGGATGAAGTAGCTCTGACCCGTCTTGGTCCACTTGGTCAGGAATTCCTTCTCATGCCACGCTTTGAGGAAGGCCATCTGGCCCTCCCGGTTCTTGCTGGACGCAAAAGCACCCCATAGGTTGATGTTGTGGCACGCGAATCGACCCGCCGGACCCGCCGGCCAGTTCGCGTGATCCATCGTCTCGATCAGCTCCTTCTTCGCCGCGTCCGGCTTGGCCGGGTCGTTCGCCGCGGTCCTGGCGGCCAGGTAGATCGTGTTCACGTTGATGGTCGCGGAGACCTTGCCAGCCAGGAACGCCTGGTTGTTATCTGGGTCCAGCCACGCCGTCACCCCGGGATCCATCACCTTGTACATGTCCGCGTACCACTGGATCGCCTTGAGTGTCTCCGGGGAGTTGATAGCCACCGTCTTGCCATCCGCCTCGAACTCTTTGCCGCCGAAGGCCCAGAGCACGGGGTAGTTGGTGGAGCGGCCATCACCCGGCGCGTGGCCAAGCGTCATGCCGATCGGTGTTGCCTTCTCGTTCAGTTTCCGAGCCGCCACCAGCAGGTCGTCGAACGTATCCGGGAACTTGTCGATCCCCGCCGCCTTGAACATGTTGGTGCGGTAGTTCCAGGCCGACGGCGCGTGACCGATCATCAGCGCGCGCCACTTGCCGTTGATCACGCAGCACTGCTGCGCAATGTCGAACCAGCCGCCGTACTGGTCGCCAACGGTCTTAGCGATCTCGGTGAGGTCCACCAGTTTCTCGTTGTAGAGGTACGCGTCGAAGTCGCGGATGACGCCAATGTCACCGCCCGTGCCCGTCTCGATCACAGAGGCGAACTTGGTGTCCATCTCGGCATCGGCGAACCGTTCGACCTTGGCGTTCATACCCGTGTCCGCGGCAAGCTTCGCCACGAGCTGGTCAAGCTGGGTGTTGTTCTCGGGTACGTACCAGTTGCCTGCGATGATCGTCAGGCTGGTGCCCTTGAGAGTGCCCGTTGGCGCGGCCGGAGCAGCCGCTGGCGCCGCGGGCTTTGCATCACCCGCCGGTTTTGCGTCGCCGGACGGCTTCGCCGCGTCAGCGGGTTTCGCGGCTTCCGCCGGCTTGGACGGTGCGGCCGTTGGCGGCGCAACCGGGCTCGTCGGCCGGCAAGCAGCGACCAGCGTTGCTGCTCCGCCGACCGTTGTCAGCGCCAGGAAGCGGCGACGCGTGAGTGAACGACCCTGTTCCATGGACCCAACCTCCCAGTGTTTCCCGAATGCGCGGCGCAAGACGCGCGAGTGGCAACCGCGTGTTAACCTAGCTGCTCCCTCTTTCCGCACCCGTAGACGCATCGGGTGCACCACTCCCAAGTAGCTTGGCGAGCTCATCGGCGCCGCGGGCATGACGCTCCGACACCAGGGCAATGAGGCCCCGGGCGTTGCCCTCGCGAATCAGGCTCACCCTGGCCCGGTTGAACTCCAGATCACCGGCCATACGCTCCGGCCGGCCGGCCAGCAGCAGCCGACCGTACCGATCGAGCCTATCGTTAAGCTGCACTGCAAGCTCGGCGACCGTCGGACGGCCTGGCGCCGCCAGAAGCAAGTAGTGCAACGCCCGTTGTGCATGCCGGTACCGCCGATAGTCGCCCACTCTTAGCGCGCGCTCCATCTCACCCAGGCGCGCTTCTGCCTCATCGAGCTGAGCCGGCGTGATCGAATCAATGATGCGATCGACGGACCCAATCTCCAGCGCATCCCGCGCGAAGATCAGATCGCGGTACTCTTCCACGGAGACCTTGCTGACCTCCGCCCCACGATGTCGGCGAAACGTCACCAGCCCCTCGGCCTGCAGCGCCACCAGTGCCTCCCGCACCGGCGTCTTACTCACGCCGAACCGCTCCGCCAGATCGGCCTCCACCAGCCGCTCCCCGGGGGGAGCATCCCCAAACACGATGCGCTCCCGCAGGGCACGGTAGACCAGGTCCTTCATCGTCGGGTGCGCGTCAAGGGCTGGTAGCGCCGCGGATGCACCGTTCGCCTCGGCCACGCTAACCCGCGCGTCAGAGGTCATGCCGACGTGTACCCGCCGTCAGCCGCCAGAATCAGGCCAGTGACGTAGGAGGACGCGTCCGACGCCAGGAAGAGCGCAGGCCCAACCATCTCCTGCGGCCGCCCAAAACGACCAACCGGATGCCTCGCTTTGAACGCCACGTAGAACTCGGGCTCTTTCGCCATCTGGGCCGTCACACCGGGGCTCTCGATGACCCCCGGCGAGATCGCGTTCACCCGAACACCGCGCTCCGCCCACTCAACCGCCAGGGCCCGCGTAATCTGAACCACTGCACCCTTGCTGGCCAGGTAAGCCGGATTGCCACCGTAACCAACCATACCGGCGATCGAAGCGATGTTCACGATGCTCCCGCGCCCGACCTCGAGCATCACCCGGCCGGCCGCCTGGCAACAGAAGAACAGGGCCGTAGAGTTGAGGTTGAAGACCTGCTCCCAGTCCTCCGCGCGGTACTCTGCAGCCGCGCCGCGTGCACCCTTACCAGCGCAGTTGATCTGCACGTCCAGGCAACCCCAGCGCTGCACAGCCCGGCCCACCATCGCCTCCACCTGGGCTCGATCTGTCACATCCACTTGCATCGGCTCGGCGATGCCACCCGCCGCGGCGATCTGGCCGACCACTGCCTCTGCGGCGTCAAGGCGCGAATCGACCACGAGTACCATGGCTCCCGCGCGCGCCAAGCCGAGTGACATGGCCCCGCCCAGTGTGCCACCGCCGCCCGTGACGATGGCCGCGCGACCGTCGAGCCGAAACAGGTCCGGGCCAACCGGCACGGAGGGAACTGGGGGACCGGGCACCGCTGCCTCCCACGCTCCGCAACGACGACAGAGCGATCAGACTAGGCGAATATCATATATGATTGCCGCCGGCTGCTGTCCCCCGTCGACTTGATGCGGGCGCGTCCCGTCGGACTACTTGAGCTCTTCGTTGCTCGAGATGTCCGCGCCCACCTTTGGCGCCAGCGTCTCCGCCATTCGCACATGCTCGTCCAGCGTCGGGATCCGCGCCAGCGCCCAGCCAGCCACGGGTGCCGTATTCTCGTTTCTGGAGTTGCGGGATTTCGAAAGATCCACCCGGTGCGCAAACACCACAGCGCGCACGTAGAACTTGTCGAAGTCAGCCGGTACCAGCTTGGTCAGGCTGTCGATGACGGACTTGTCGTGCTTTGTGGCCGGGCCGGTTGGCAGACTGGCCCCCACGATGTTGCCAACCGTCTGAAGCTCCGCGTACCAGCGCGAGTGGTCCTCCAACAGGCGTTGGGCGAACTGTTTGACCTCGGCGCTCGCGGCGCGCTCCTGCGCCATCTTCCCGGCTACGATCTCCATCTGCTGAGAAGAGGCGGCCTCGAAAACGAACTCCTGATCGTAGAACAGCGGGCGTCGACGGTCTGACTCCGCCACGCCGTTGTGCGTGGTCAGCGGATTACCGCCGTCCAGATTCTCGATGTCCGCCACACCATTGTGCAGGTTCTTGGAGCGGCGCCCCTCATCGTCATCCGCAACCGCGGTTCCGACTATGGTCAGCGCAAGGCACCCCGCCAGAAGGGTGCCCATCATAGCGCGTCTATGATCGCGTCTCAACATTGCGTTACTCCTTGTTATCAGCCGTCGAAATCAGCCGCCGGTCAGAGGCGCGGCTACGCTGCCCAGGACGACGGCTAGGGCTCGGTTGTGGCGGCGGCCACGATGATCGCGCCGGCAGCCACGCCGATCATGAACCACCACAGCATCCCACCGCCCTGCTCCTGAAACGCCGCCTCCGTCAATCCGATCGCTCTAGCCTGTTCGCGTGCGGATTCGAGACGACCTGTCGCCACGGCGTTCACGATGGCAGCCATCTCATCCGGACGGTCACGCAGCAGCGCGGCCATTTGCTCAGAGTCTGCAAGCGCCTTCCCGATCTCCTTGGGCCCAACCTGCCCGACCTCAAGCGAGAACGCGTGCTCGAACCGCACGCGCATACCGTCAACCTGGGCCTTGCTGCCGCGAATGCTGGTTGAGATGATTGTGGGATCCGCCACGCGCGCCTCCTGAGACCCCTCCACACCGTGTTGGCGGTATGCGCGTCACGCACTTGCGAGCGCGGGTGATCGTGCTCGCGGGGGCCGAATGCACCCATAGTACCGCACAAAGTGCGGGAAACGCGCATTGTTCGCACACAACCGCGTCAGCCGACGCGGAACTTCGTCACGGCCGCTCGGTCGATCACCAACCCCACGCCCGGCCGGTTCGGCAGCGCGATTACCCCGTCCTTCACCGTCAGCCGCTCCTCCAGCAGCCGCTCGAAGTTGTAGATATCCTCGTCTAGCGAGAAGTACTCCACTGTCAGCGCGTTGGGCACCGCCGCCACCAGGTGGGCGTGCACGTCAGCGTGCCAGTGCGGAGCGACGGGCAGATCGAAGGTGGCGGCCGCGTGCGCCACCCGCATCCACTCGCTCACGCCGCCGAGCACCCCGGCGTCCGGCTGGAGGATGTCCGCCGCACGATTCTCGATAAGCTGGCGAAAGTCCCAGCGCGTCGCGTGGATCTCGCCCGTCGCCACCGGCCACTCCAGGGTAGCGGCAAGCTCTGCATGCGACGCGATGTCGTCCGGGGAAAAAGGCTCCTCGATCCACCACGGATCATACTGCTCCACCGCCCGGCAGAAGCGCAGCGCCTCCGGGACAGTCTTCCAGGCATTGTTCGCGTCCAGCCCCAGCCGCGCCCTGGGGCCGATGGTCTCGCGAGCCACCCGCACCCGCTCCACGTCTACGTCCAGCGGCGCTCCGCCCACCTTCATCTTGTAGTCGGTGAAGCCCCGCTGCCGGTAGCCGCCCATCTCCTTCTCAACGTAGGCTAGTGGGTCACCCGGCCGGTAGTAGCCACCGGATGCGTAGCAGGACACCACGTCCCGCGTTCCCCCCAGCAGCCGGTACAGCGGCTGGCCCGTGACCTGCCCCAGGAGGTCCCACAGCGCGATGTCCACCGCCGACAGCGCGCGCAGCGCAAAGCCGCGCCTGCCGATCAGCAGCACGTCCTGGTAGAGCTGTCCCCAGAAGCGATCCGGACCTAGAGCAGGCTGGCCCAGAAGCGCGGGCGTGAAGTAGTCGTCGATCAACCCGGCCGCCAGCCGGGCGCCGGAGGTTCCAGTGTACGTGTAGCCCGTGCCCACCGCCCCCTCGCTGGTCTCCACCTCCACCAGCACGAACTCCCGCGCCCGGACCTCCCGTGTGGCGATCCGGGTGGGCACGGCAAGCGGCACCGCCACAGGAATCGCGCGAACTGCTTTGATCGAATGCTCCGCCATCGAAAGGACTCCTCCAGAAATGCGTTAGATATGCGTCGGCTGCCAGCCCGTCTACGGGTGTGACATCATAGGCCCGGCACGACACTGGAAACTGAGTGCGTCGATGCAGCCAACAGAATTGCCGCGCCGATGACCGAGCTTCCGTCCGGAACCGTCACGTTCCTCTTCACGGATATCGAGGGCAGCACACGCCTGCTTGAGTCAGATGCCGTGGCCTACCGGACAGCGCTGGAGCGCCACAATGATCTGCTCCGCCGCGTCGTGGCACGATGCGAGGGAGCGGTATTCAAAGAGACCGGTGACGGTTTCTGCGCGGCGTTCGCCAATCCTTCCGACGCGGTCTCCGCGGCACTGAAAGCGCAGATTGCGCTTCATGCCGAGTCATGGGAGACGGCTGAGCCGGTCCGCGTCCGCATGGCAATCCACACCGGGGAGGTTCAGCGGCAAGGCGCAGAGTACTTTGGCCTTCCGCTGCACCGCTCGGCTCGGCTCATGGAGAGTGCCCACGGCGGGCAGGTCGTACTATCGGCGTCCACCGAAGATTTGATCAGTGGAGCTCTTCCCGAGGGGGTAGCTCTTCGTGATCTCGGCCAACATCGACTCCGTGATCTGGCCACTGCGGAGCGGATCTATGGTCTGACCGCGCCGGGCTTGCCCGACGAGTTCCCTCTGCTCCGCACGCTTACGGCCGTCCCGAACAACCTGCCGCGTCAGGTCACGCCATTCATTGGACGCGAACACCAGATTCGAGCGATCCGCGACGCCCTGTTCAGACCGGGCACCAGGCTTCTGACGCTCACCGGCCCGGGCGGGACTGGCAAGACCCGTCTGGCGCAACAGGCCGCCGCCGAAGCGCTGGACGATTTCCCCGACGGTGCGTGGTTCGTGCCGCTGGCAGCGTTGACGGATCCGGGTCTTGTGGCCTCAACGATCGCTCAGGCGCTGGGGGTTCGCGAAGCGTCGGGCCGACCGATCGCTGATTCGCTGGTGGACTACGTACGAAGCCGGCAACTCTTGCTGGTTCTAGACAACTTTGAGCAGATCGCGGCCGCAGCGCCGCTGGTCTCAGAGCTTATTGCCGCCGCACCGGGCGTGCGCGTGCTGGTCACCAGCAGAGCCCTCTTACAACTCTACGGCGAGCGGGAGTACTCCGTCCCGCCTCTGACACTTCCTGATCACCGGCGAGCGCCTTCAGCCGACCACCTCGCGCAGTTCGAGGCCGTCCGACTATTCGTCGACCGGGCCCAGACGGCTCGAGCGGACTTCACACTCACAGACACGAACGCCACAGACGTTGCCGAGATCTGCCACCGCCTGGATGGTCTCCCGCTAGCGATTGAACTGGCAGCCGCCCGCATTCGGACCTTGACCCCCAGAGCCATCGTCCAGCGGATGGAGCAGCGACTACCTCTGTTGACGGGCGGCGCGCGCGACCTCCCGGCTCGCCAGCGGACGCTCCGCGATGCGATCGGCTGGAGCTACGACCTGCTGGAACCGGCCGAGCAAACGCTGTTCCGCCGCTTAGCAGTCTTCCACGGCTGCACACTGGACGCAGCGGAGTCCGTGTGCGCCGGTGAGCCCGCGCGCTCGGGCGCAACGTCCGTAGCTTTGGTCCCGCTTGGAATCAGTGTTCTTGACGGGATTGAATCGCTCCTGCAGAAGAGCCTGCTCCGGCAGCAGGAGTCGGTTGACGACGAGCCATGGTACGTGATGCTCGAAACCGTCCGAGAATACGCCCTTGAACGACTGGCCGAGAGCGACGAGGCCAGCGCGGTACATAGACGTCACGTACTGGCCGCGATCCACCTGGTGGAATCCGGAGAGGCAGAACTGGCCGGCCGCCAGCAGGCCGCGTGGTTCGCCCGTCTTGAACAAGAGCACGGCAACATTCGCTCCGCGCTCAACTGGAGTGAGGAGCGCGGCTACGGGGCGCCGGCGCTCCGTCTGTCGGTTGCGTTGTGGTGGTTCTGGGTCGCCCACGGCCACGCGAGGGAGGGACTGGATAGGCTGACGCGACTCATCGAACGGTTTCACGTGGACGCCCCTAGTCCGCGGCTGGAGCTCTATGCCAAAGCGCTGTATGCCACCGGGATGCTGGCTTCGGCGCAGGGCGATCACAACACGGCCCAACTGAGGCACGAGGCTGGCCTTTCGATTCGCCGATCACTCGATGATCCCGCGTCCATCTTCGGTGCGCTCGAGGGGTTGGGTACGGTGGCGTCCCTCGCCGGCGACTTCGATTCCGCCCACGAGTATCTGGAGGAGGCTCTGTCCATCGCGCGCGAACTCGACGACCCCGTAAGAGCCGCGATGGCCCTCCACGCACTCGGGAACGTGCGAAACGAGTTGGGCGACCTGGGCGCGGCGCGCGCGTACTACGAAGAGAGCCTGGCCGTGCTGCCCGCCGACACGCCCTTGGTTGGGCCGCAACTGTCGATAGCCGCGATGGCGCTCGATCAAGGCCACTATGAGGAAGCGGCGAGCTTCGCCTCGATCGCTCTTGCCCGATTTCGGAGGGACGGGAACCCTCACCCGGAGGCGCTCGCTCTCGCGACGCTCGGAGGAATCGCGCTGGCGGGCGGTGACCGGGCCGCAGCACGCCAGCATTTCGTGGACAGTCTCGCCATCCTGCTGGACCTGGGCAACGTGCCCGGAGTCGCACAAGTCCTCGATCGGTTCGCGGCACTGGTCCTCGCGAGCGGCAGCCCCGCGGACGCGCTCCGGGTGGCTGGGTCCGCGGACGCGCTCCGAGAAAGGGGCGGCGGCCCCCGCGCCCCAAGAGCCGGTGTGAAACTCGCTGCGCTCCTTGAATCCACACGGAGTGCACTGAGTCCGGAGGCAGCGGAGAGAGCGTGGCAAGAGGGCCGTCTGCTCGATCTGGAAGCCGCCGTGGACGCGGCCCTGGCGATTTCGATAGACGCGACAAGCGATCGTGAATCCCAGCCCGGTCTGGCCCCTGCTCCCACGGGCAATGGCTCCGTCACTCCGCGTGAACGTGAGGTAGCGATCCTGATCGCGCGCGGCCTCACCAACCGGCAGATCGCCGAGACGCTCGTCATCACCGAGGGCACCGCCGCGAATCACGTGGTCCACATCCTGAACAAACTGGGTTTCAGCTCACGCGCTCAGGTCGCCTCCTGGGCTACCGCCAACCACCTCACCCTGGACGAGCCCAGCGGCTGACCTCTTACCCCTGGATCGCGCTCGCCTGACGAGCTAACCAGGAATGTGACATCATGTCGACGGTCACCGCGCACAGGGCCGCGCGGTGTGGTGGGAGGGAGTCCAATGCCGCGTTTCCTGGATATGCACATCGTCCCAGCGGACGAGGTCACCCCTGAGCTGCTGGCTCAGCTCCACAAACAGGATCTCGCCGTTCAGGACAAACACGCCGTCCGCTACGTCAAGTACTGGTACGATGCCGCCACCGGCCGCGTCTTCTGCCTCTCCGACGCCCCGAGCCGCGAGGCCGCGCTGGCCGTTCACCGCGAGGCCCACGGCCAGATGCCAGACGACATCTTCGAGGTCCAGGAATTCGACTAGGCCTCCTCGCTCGTGCCGTCGGGCCGCATGCTGGTTCAGCCAGCGCCCACGTTCGCCTTCGGAGCTTCTCCGTTGACGACCTCCCTTCCCTCGGAGACCATCACCCTCCTCTTCACCGACATCGAGGGCAGCACCCGCCTCCTCGAAGCTGATCCTCGCGCCTACCACAGCGCTCTGGCGCGCCACGACGCGCTCCTTCGCCAGGCTGTCTCCACCCACAACGGCGCCGTCTTCAAGGACACCGGCGATGGCCTCTGCGCCGCGTTCACCAACGCTTCAGACGCTCTTTCCGCTGCCCTCGCCGCCCAGCTCGCCATCCAGGCGGAGCCATGGGGCACGCACCAGCCCGTTCGCGTCCGCATGGCCATTCACACCGGCGACGTCCAGCTTCAGGGCCACGAGTACTTCGGCCTCCCCCTCCACCGCTGCGCTCGCCTCATGGACAGCGCCCACGGTGGTCAGCTCGTCCTGTCTGAGTCCGCTGCCGCCTTGCTCGCCGACGTCTTGCCACCGGACGCGGCGCTCACAGACCTCGGCGAGCATCGCCTCCGTGACATCGCCCGCCCAGAGCGCGTATTCCAGCTCATCCACCCGGCCCTCCCACGGGACTTCCCTCCGTTCCGCGCTCTGCTCGACATCCCCACCAATCTGCCCCCACAGGCCACCGCCTTCATCGGTCGCCACCACCAGATCTCCGCAGCCCGCGAGCTCATCCTCCGCCCGGATACCCGCATCCTCACGCTCACCGGCCCAGGCGGCACCGGCAAGACCCGCCTCGGACTGCAAGTCGCCACCGATCTGCTTGAGGCCTTCCCTGACGGCGTCTTCTTTGTCCCCCTCTCCTCGATCGTTGATCCTGCCCTCGTCATCCCCACCATCGGCCTTACCCTCAACGTCCGCGAGTCACCAGGCCGCGGTATGCTCGCTGCGCTCATCGATCTGCTCGAACGCAAGCGTCTGCTGCTACTCCTCGACAACCTGGAGCAGGTCCTGGATGCCGCTCCAGAGATCAGCCAGCTCGTCGCCAGCACCACCGCCCTGCAGATCCTGGTCACCAGCCGCGCTCCCCTCCGACTCTACGGCGAACGCCAGTACCCGGTCCCACCGCTCGTGCTGCCAGATCTCCGCACCTCACCCTCCGCCGCCCACCTGGCCCAGTTCGAGTCCGTCACGCTCTTCGTCGATCGCGCCCAGGCTGCCCTTCCAGACTTCACCCTCACCGATGACAACGCCGCCGACATCGCCGAGATCTGCCGTCGTCTCGACGGACTCCCGCTGGCCATCGAGCTCGCCGCCGCACGTATCCGCACGCTCCCGCCCAGGGCCATGCTCCAGCGCCTGGAGCACCGCCTCCCCCTCTTGACCGGCGGCGCCCGCGACCTCCCAGCACGCCAGCGCACGCTCAGGGACGCCATCATCTGGAGCTATGATCTGCTTGAGCCGGGTGAGCAGATCCTCTTCCGCCGCTTGGCCGTCTTCCGCGGCTTCAGCCTGGAGTCGGCCGAGAGCGTCTGCGCCGGCGAGCCGCCTCGGCCGGGCGCCACCTCCGTCGCGGCACTGCCCCTGCCGATCAGCGTGCTCGACGGCATCGAGTCGCTGGTGGACAAGAGCCTGCTCCGTCAGGAGCAGACCCCCGAGGGTGAGGCCTGGTATTCCATGCTGGAGACCGTTCGCGAGCTCGCCGTTGAGCTACTCGCGACCTCCGACGAGGCGCCCGCTCTCCATCGCCGTCAGATCCTGGCCGCAATGAAACTGGCCGAGGCGGCCGAACCGGAGCTGTTCCGCTCCCCGCAGCACCAGTGGTTCGTTCGCATCCAGCGGGAGCTCGATAACCTCCGCGCAGCGCTCGACTGGAGCGAAGAACACGGCTACGTCGAACCTGCCCTCCGCCTGGCAGTGGCACTCTGGTGGCACTGGTCAGTCAGCGGCCATGCCGAAGAAGGGCGGGTGCGCATCGAACGCCTGCTCACTCGGTTTCCCATGAAACCGGGAGGTGGCCGCGCTGAGCTCTACGGGCGCCTCCAATACGGGGCCGGCATGCTCGCGCTGGTCCAAGGAGATCACGACGCGGCCCGACGTTTTCAGGACGCTAGTCTGGCACTACGTCGGACATCTCCCGACCGGGTCGGATTGATCAGCGCACTCGAGGGTGCCGGTGCCGTTGCATGCGTCCAGGGTGACTACGACGCCGCCCACGGGTACTTGAACGAGGCGCTGGCGATCGCACACTCGCTCGAGGACCCGGTTCAGATCGCGCTAGTCCTGCACGCGCTGGGCAACGTAGTAAGTGAACAGGGCGAGTTGGCACGAGCTCGTGACCTGTACCTGGAGGCCATCCAACTGCTTCCGGAGCGGGTGGGGATGCATGGGCACTGGATCTCACTTGCGACGAACGCGTTGGAGCGTGGGAGCTATGAAGAGGCAGAACGGGTGGTTCTGGCAGCGCAGTCAAAGCGCGGAAGCCAGGGCAACCACCACATTGACGCGTTTGCCGCGGCCACTCTCGGCGCTATCGATCTGGCACGGAGCAACCTGGTGACTGCCCACCAACGACTCTGTGACAGCATCACGATCTGCGTGAGCTTCGGAGACTTCACCGTAGCGGCGCAGGTGCTGGAGCGGTTCGTCGCACTGGCGATGGCGCTCCATCGGCGTGCCGTCGCCATCCGCATTGCTGGAGCGGCTGACTCGCTCCGGGGCCGTTATGGGGCTCTCCGTTCCCGGAGTGCTCAGGCTGCACTCGATCGTTTGCTCGAGCCAGCTCGTCTGGAGCTCGGCGATGAAACTTTCAACCGTATATTCCGGGATGGCAACACCCTGGATCCCGCCCAAGCCGTTCACGTGGCTATCGCCGCGACCGCGCCAAACCCTCCAACGGGCGACTCTGGAGCGCAGCCCGGTCGCACCGCAGGCGACAGGACCTCAGCACCCCTCACGCGACGGGAGCAGGAGGTGGCTGTGCTGATCGCGCGCGGTCTCACCAACCGGCAGATCGCGGACGCGCTCGTCATCACTGAGGGCACCGCCGCGAATCACGTGGTCCACATCCTGAACAAACTGGGTTTCAGCTCACGGGCGCAGGTCGCCTCGTGGGCAACAGCGAACGGCCTGGCTGCAACTCCGCCTTCCATCTGACGTTCGCTGACCAGCACGATTGCTCATGGGCGGCGGTGCATCCCACGGGCACGCAAATGTACATACGCATGTACAGATCTGTAGACGCTGAGCCCGTCTGAGGCGCTCTACGATGGTGACACCGATCCAAACCGAGGAGGGTTACCATGTCCGTCGCCACGCACGTGTCCCCCGTCCTGTCTGAGGAGCTTCTCGCCCGGTGTGGGGAGCGCGCAGCCGCCTACGATCGCGAGAACCGTTTCTTCACGGAGGACTTCGAGGAGCTTCGACAGGCCGGCTACCTCCTGATGCCGATACCCCGTGAACTCGGCGGGATGGGCTTCACGCTGGCAGACGTGTGCCGCGAGCAGCGCCGACTGGCCTACCGAGCACCCGCGACGGCTATCGCCACCAACATGCACCTGTACTGGATGGGTGTGGCCGCGGACCTCTACCGATCCGGCGATACGTCGCTGCGGTGGATGCTGGAAGAGGGCGCGAAGGGTGAGGTGTTCGGCGCGGGACACGGTGAACCGGGCAACGATCTTCCGCTGCTGTACTCCACGGCGAAGGCAGAGCCCGTGACCGGCGGCTACCGTTTCACCGGCCGCAAGTACTTCAGCAGCCTGTCCCCGGTGTGGACGCGCCTGGGCATCCACGCGATGGACACGGCCGATCCGGCCAACCCAAAGATCGTTCACGCCTTCATGCCGCGCGATACGCCCGGGTACCGGATCGACGAGACCTGGGATACGCTGGGAATGCGGGCCACGTCCAGCCACGACACGGTGATGGAGGGTGCCTTCATTCCCGATCGGTACGTCGGACGGGTCCTGGCCGCGGACTTCGCCGGGGCCGACATGTTCATCGTGACGATCTTCGCCTGGGCCGAGCCAACGTTTGGCAGCGTCTACCTTGGCATCGCGCAGCGCGCCATTGACCTGACCGTGGCCAGCATCAAGACGAAGACGTCAATCGCGCAATTGAGCCGCACGATGGCGTACCACCCGGAGGTCCAACACGCGGTAGCGGAGATGGTCCTGGCGTTCGATGGGGCGACTGCCCATCTCGAACGGATCGCGGATGACTGGACCAACGGTGTGGATCACGGCCACGGCTGGCCGCCGAAACTGATATCAGCCAAGTATCACGCGGTGGAGGCAGCCAAGAAGATCGTGGACATCGCCCTCGACGTGAGCGGTGGCAGCGCCATGTTCAAGCGCAACGAACTGGAGCGGCTGTACCGCGACGTACGGGCAGGTGGATTCCACCCCGCCAACTCGTTGCTGGTGCATGAACTCGTGGGTAAGGCTACCCTCGGCGTGCTGGGCGAGTACCCTCGTTGGGGCTAGTCGCTGCTGTCATCATGCCGCTGAGCGAGAAGCCGAGGGACAGATGATTCCGATTAGATGACCCGGCAGCGAGACATCTCGGCTATGACCCGATGAAGCAGCCGACCCTCAGGCAGGTGCTCGAGACTAACAATTTGAGTACCTGCCTGAGGGTCGCATCGTGTCCGAGGTCGACTGGAACTCGACACCCGTGACGCGACACGGCCACCCAAGGCCATCGAACGCTGTTGGACGCAGTGGCCGCGGGATGCCCATGAGCACTGGGAATTGGGATACTCGGCAGCTAGCAGCGGCCGTACGCTCACCACGAGGGATCACGAATGCCCAGCGCTGACGACGGAACCCCCGATCAGCCCACGTTCTCAACCGGCTATCAGCCCACTGGTCAGATGAAGGCACGGTTCACGGAGCCGGCAGAGTCCATCGCTCCGTACGGCTACCTCACGCCAGAGGCTGACTTCAGCGACGTGGAGCGGGGCAACCCGCTGCCGTACACGCTCCCGTTGGCGAAACGGCGTGCAGTGGGGCTGGAGCGCGAGACCTGGCGGCTCGAAGTGACCGCTGACCCCGACAGCGACGCCAGGATCGAACAGCCATTGGCAGCGGAGTCAGAGACGGCAATCGATTTCCAGACCCCTGCTGGATCTTGGCCAGCAGCATGGCGTCCAGTTCATGAAAGGCGTCACCTGCAATAACCTGGGCGAGCCGCTCGGCATGGGTCTATGGGAAGGCGTGCCCCTGCGAGTGCTGATCTGGATGACCCGCCCCATCGAGAACATCCGCCGCGTCTACTACTACGGCTACCACAACGATGATCCACGAGACCTGTTCCGTAGCTCGCTGCCGATCGGCCGGGTACTCGAGGATCCGCCGGGCGAGCTTCCGGTGATCCTCTGCTACCGGCTCAACGGCGAGTTTCTCACGGGCCGGCGCGGCGGACCCGTGCGGATGATCGTGCCCGAGGCGTACGGCTTCAAGTCTGTGAAGTGGCTGCGGCGGATTGTGCTCACAAACGACTATCAAGCCAACGACACCTACGCGCTCGGCAACAACGACCTTGACAGTCCGATGAAGACGTTTGCCCGCTTCGGTCAGATCCCCGCGACGGCGCGCGCGGGGGAGCCCGTCCCCCTCAGTGGGGTGGCGCAGGTGGGCGTCTCGGGCCTCGCCGCGGTGCAGTACTGGCTTCAGCCAGAGGACGAACCGCTCCCCCCGAACGATCCGTACTTCGCCAGTGCTGACTGGCGCGACGCTCAGATCCTCCCGCCACCCACGCATTGGGGCGGCGGGCTCCCTGAAGGGAAGCTGCCAGGCACCCCACTGTACTTCGACCCGGCCACTGCCAGGCCCGGCCACTGGCCGCTTCGATACACCATCGCCCACTGGTCAGCGACAGTCGCTGGCCTCGCCGCGGGTCGCTACGTGATGCGCTGTCGCGCCATTGACCAGAACGGGATAGCGCAGCCCATGCCGCGCCCATTCGCCAAGGGTGGGAAGACGGCGATCCAGGAGAAGACCCTCACCGTGGCCTGACTGCGGGCCCGTTAGCATCGCGATCAGAGCTACCCGCCTACGAGTGCGTCAGCCATACCGCATGTGCTGCACGGCATGAGTTGACCAGGATCCGATCTCTAGCGTTGTCAGAATCAGGGCAAGTGGTCACCCCGAACTGGCACCGCGCGTTTTGCTCTGGCTCTGCCCGCGGATGATCTGCCAGCTAGCGGTGGGATTTTGCGGCGAGCCAACCCGTGCATCCGGTCGACCGATGGAACCGAATGGCTCAACCGGACATCGCCTTAGTTACCTGCCCGCCCAGCACACAATGTGACATCATAGGGCGGGGTGCGGTCGCGCCGTTCGAGGGAGCCCGGCGCGACGCCACGGAGAGGGAGAAGCCGGTGCCTCGTTTCCTGGACATGCACGTTTTGCCCGCGTCGGAAGTCACCGCGGAACTGCTGGCCACCCTGCACGAGAAGGACCTTGCCATTCAGCACAGGCACGGCGTGAACTACGTGAAGTACTGGTATGACGCCGCGTCGGGTCGGGTCTTCTGCCTGTCCGACGCCCCGAGCCGCGAGGCCGCGCTGGCGGTCCATCGAGAGGCCCATGGCCAGATGCCGGACGACATCTTCGAAGTCGAAGAGTTCAGCTAGACGTTCGACGGCGCCCCGAGCGGCGGCCAGCGAGCAGTTCACCGAAACCGGAGCCGTGCTGCGCCTGGCGATCCCACGGCTGGCTCGGTCGGCATGAGCGCGCTCCCGACCGGCACGGTCACGTTTCTCTTCACGGACATCGAAGGCAGCACGCGGCTGGTCGATGCGCAGCCGGAGGCGTATCGCGTCGCCTTGACACGGCACGATCAGATCCTCCGCGCCGCCATCGAGTTACACGCTGGCGTGATCTTCAGCCGACAGGGCGACGGTCTGTGCGCGGCATTCAGCACCCCCTCGGATGCGTTGCGGGCGGCGATCCGTGCGCAACTCGATCTGGAAGGAGAACCCTGGCACCGTTCAACGCGGGTGCGCGCCCGCATGGCGCTGCACACCGGCGAAGCACAGCTTCAGGATGATGAGTACTTCGGGGTGGCGCTCCATCGTTGCGCGCGTCTGACGGACAGCGCGCACGGCGGACAGATTGTTCTCTCGGCCGTCTCGGCCGGCCTGGTCCGCGACCAACTCCCGAGCACCGTAACTATCCGCGATCTCGGTGAGCACCGCCTCCGCGGCCTGTCACAGCCTGAGCGCGTGTATCAGGCAACTTGTCCGGGTCTGGTATCCAGCTTTCCAGCGTTGCGCGCGCCGATCGACGTTCCGACGAATCTGCCTAAACCCACCACCGAATTCATCGGACGCGAGCGAGAGCTCGTCGACGCGCGAGCGCTGCTCCTCCGATCGGACTCACGCATCGTCTCACTGACTGGACCTGGCGGAACCGGCAAGACGCGCTTTGCGCTGAAGCTCTCCTCGGATCTGACCGGGGAGTTCCCGGACGGCCTCTTCTTCATCCCCCTTGCCCCTATCGCCGATCCGCGGCTGGTTCCTTCCACCATTGGTCATTCGCTGGACGTACACGAATCGCCCGAGCTGGGCATGGTGGCGACGCTCACAGAGTATCTGCGCACCAAACGCCTCCTGCTCATCCTGGACAACTTCGAGCAAGTTGCTGACGCGGTGCCAGCTATCTCCGAGATAGTCGCCGGCACCATCGGGCTCAAGGTGCTGGTCACGAGCCGGTCGCCCCTCCGCCTGTATGGCGAGAAGCAGTTTCCAATACCGCCACTCTCGCTACCGGAACGCGGCTTGTCGGCCAGCCCGAACGAAATAGAGCGATTCGACGGGGTCCGCCTGTTTGTGGAACGAGCCCAGGCGGTGCTTCCCGACTTTCGTCTGACCGACGAAAACGCCGCCGATGTCCTGGAGATCTGTCGCCGCGTGGATGGGCTACCCCTCGCAATCGAACTAGCGGCGGCGCGCGTCCGGTCGCTGCCGCCGAGCGCGATGCGACTGCGGATGGAGCGGAGCCTCCCGCTGCTCACCTCCGGGGCCAGGGATGTGCCCGAGCGCCAGCGAACGCTCCGAGATGCCATCCGGTGGAGCTACGATCTGCTGGAGCCGGACGAGCAGAAACTCTTTCGCCGGCTGTCGGTTTTCCGCGGATGCACGCTCAACTCTGCCGAGACAGTGTGCGCGGGAGAGAACGCTCGCCCGGGCACCGCGTCAGTCGCGCTGGAGCCGCTGAACATTGCCGTGATCGACGGGATCGAGTCGCTGGTGGAGAAGAACCTGCTGCGGCAAAGCCAGGGTCAGGATGGTGATGGTTGGTACTCGATGCTGGAGACGGTCCGCGAGTTCGCCATGGAGCAGCTCGAGGCTGACGGCGAATCGGCATCGGTGCACCGTCGCCACGTATTGGCGGCGATGCGCCTCGCGGAGAAGGCGGAGCCGGAGCTCTACGGTTCGCTGCAGAGCGGCTGGCTCGCCCGAATTCACCGCGAGCTCAACAACTTCAGAGCAGCGCTCGACTGGAGCGAGGAGCAGGGCTACGCCGAGCCGGCGCTCAGGTTGGCAGTCGCGCTGTGGTGGTACTGGTCAGCCAGCGGACGGGCTCGTGAGGGACGCGAACGATTAGAACGGCTGATTGCGCGGTTCCCTATGAAACCGACGAGCAACCGCGCTGAGCTCTATGCGCGCGCGCTGTTTGGCGCGGGCACGCTGGCCGCGGTGCAGGGCGACTACACGGCCGCGCTCGAGCGGCAGCAAGAAGGCCTGACGCTCCGTCGCGCGCTGGACGACCCGCGCGGGATATTCAGCGCGCTTGAGGGCGTTGGGAGTGCCGCGACACTGTTGGGTGATCTCGATCTCGCTGGCCGGTGCCTGGAAGAGGCCATCCACGTCGCGCGCGTTATGGCCGATCCTCTCTCGACGGCCATGGCACTCCACGCGCTAGGCAACGTCAGCACCGAGCGTGGCGATCTGACATGTGCGCGCTCTTACTTCCTCGACGCCATCAACCAGCTCCAAAACGACACGACCATCCTGGGACCCTGGGCCGCCCTGGCGGTCAACGCTCTCGATCGGGGCGACCTGGATGAGGCTGAGGGGATGGCGGCCGAGGCCGTGCGCCTCTGCCGCGAGCACGGCGGTCCGCATATTGAGGTGTTCGCGACCGCCACGCTGGGCGCCATCGCGTTGGAGCGGGGGGATCTCCGGAGCGCGCAGGAGCGCATGTGTGAAAGCCTCGAGCTAGGGCAGCAGCTTGGCGACAGGGCTGGAGTTGCACAGGTACTCGAGCGATTCGTGGCCCTTGCCGTCGCGTTGGGGCGTCACGAAGATGCCCAGCGCCTGGCCGGAGCGGCCGAGGCACTGCGCGAGCGTTCCGGCGCGTCGCGCTCGTTGAGCGGGCAGCGCAAGTTGGACGAGACACTTCAGCCGGCCCGCCAGACGCTGGGCCCACAGGCTTCGGCAGAGTATCGACGGGCCGGCCGGTCGCTCACCCTCAAGCAGGCCGTCGCGGTGGCGCTCGAGATGGGAGCGACTGGTGCCGAGCCCACGCCCAGGGGGAGCATGCCCCTAACCGGCCCCGATCGGCCGGGGCCGCTGACGCAGCGTGAGCGCGAGGTAGCCTTGCTTATCGCCCAAGGGCTCACCAATCGCCAGATCGCTGAGCGTCTGGTGATCACCGAGGGGACGGCCGCGAGCCACGTCGTTCACATCCTCGGTAAGCTGGATTTCAACTCGCGCGCCCAGATCGCGGCCTGGGTCGCATCGAACGGCGGCGATCCCCTCCTCGGATGATTCGGGGAAATCCCGGTCGCCTCTGGCCGCGCACCGGCGGCGTGCGATCCACGCGTCAAATCTACACCCGGATCTATAGATATGTAGACGCGGGGCCATCCCTAGCCGGCCTAGGATCAAGGTACCGATCCAAGCCGAGGAGGCCCAACATGCCAGCAATCGCACCCACCGCTCCTGTCCTGACCGAGGACATGCTGCAACAGTTCGGCGAGCGGGTCGCCGCGTACGACCGCGAGAACCGGTTCTTCACGGAGGACTTCGAGGACCTGCGCCGTTCCGGCTACCTCCTGATGCCCATTCCCCGTGAACTGGGCGGGCACGGGATGAACGTGGCGGAGGTCGCGCGAGAGCAAAGACGACTGGCCTACCGCGCCCCGGCGACGGCTCTGGCCACCACGATGCATCTCTACTGGATGGGTGTGGCGGCTGATCTGTACCGTCTGGGCGACGACTCTCTGCGCTGGATGCTGGAGGAGGGCGCGCGCGGGGAGGTCTACGCCGCCGGCCACGCCGAACCGGGCAACGACCTGCCATTGCTCTACTCCACGGCGAAGGCGGTCCGGACCGATGGCGGCTACCGATTCACCGGCCGCAAGAGCTTCGGCAGCCTATCTCCGGTCTGGACTCGATTCGGGCTGCACGCTATGGACACCTCCGACCCATCAAACCCGCGAGTCGTTCACGCGTTCATGCCTCGCGATACACCAGGTTACCACATCGAGGAGACGTGGGATACGCTGGGGATGCGGGCAACCTCCAGCCACGACACCGTGCTCGAGGGCGCATTCGTACCAGACCGTTACATCGGGCGGGTGGTGAATGCGGATTTCGCGGGCGCCGACCTTTTCGTTCTCGCTGTGTTCGCCTGGGTGGAGCCGATCCTCGGCTCGGTATACCTGGGCATCGCGGACCGCGCCCTCGACCTCGCGATCAGCGGGATCAAGAGCAAGACCTCGGTGGCGCAACTCAATCGCACCATGGCCTACCACCCGGAGGTGCAGCACACCATCGCGGACATGGTGCTGGCCCTCGACGGCGCCTCCGCCCACGTGCAGCGCATCGCGAACGATTGGGCGACGGGCGTGGATCACGGCGGCGCCTGGCCAGCGAAGCTTGTCTCCGCCAAGTATCACGCCGTGGAGACGGCAAAGCGAGTTGTGGACATGGCGCTCGACGTGAGCGGCGGCAGCGCCATGTTCAAGCGTAACGAGCTGGAGCGACTGTACCGGGACGTTCGGGCGGGCTGCTTCCACCCGGCGAACTCAATGCTGGTGCACGAGATCGTTGGCAAGACGGCGCTCGGCGTCCTCGGCGAGTACCCCCGCTGGGGGTAGCCTTCTCCGAGTATCAGGTGCGCGTGGTGCTTGCGAGAGCACCGCGCGCATCCTGGTGTCCAGGCACCGCCAGGGAGCGCTCGGCACGGACCGTTTCCTATGATTGCCACGGCGACGACGCCACCCGTTTGCACGTCGCTTCTTAGGAACGCAGTTCGCTCCCCACATGCGAGATCGGCCAGTCAAGGAGACCGTGATGCGTGAGAACCCCGTTCGGCGTCTGCTCGAAGCTGGCAAGCCCGCCCTCGGGGCCAGCATCTCCTCCGCCAGCCCACTCGCCGCCGAGACCATGGGCCACCTGGGATTCGACTGGGTCATGATCGACCTCCAGCACGGCGAGAACAACCTGGGCAATCTCAGCCAGATGCTCACCGCTGTCAGCGCCACCCCCGCCGTCCCCTGGGTCCGGGTGGTCTCCAACGACGGGCCGATGATCCAGCGGGCGCTGGACCTGGGCGCCTTCGGGATCGTCGTCCCGCTGATCAACAACGCCGCCGAGGCGGCCGCCGCCGTCCGCGCTACCCGGTACCCGCCCGAGGGCGATCGAAGCTGGGGACCCATCCGCGGCGCGCTGTACGGAGGCGCGGGCTATTACCCTGAGTTCGAGAACCAGGTCACCGTGGTGGCCATGATCGAGACGGCGGACGGCATCAAGAACGCGGATGAGATCTTCGCGGTGGACGGCATCTCTGGCTGCCTGATCGGCACCAATGACTTCAGCCTCTCCCTGGGCCTCCCGCCGCGTCCGGTGCCAGACAACACGCCCATGGACCGACGCGTGGAGGAAGCGGCCCAGTGGGTCCTTGAGGCCTGCCGCAAACACGGTAAGGCGCCCGGCCTGTTCACGACGGACGCCGAGATGGCCGCCCAGCGCGTCAAGCAGGGCTTCCAGATCATCACCGTGGCCAACGACATTGGATCGGTGCGGGCGGCGGCGCCCGCCGCCCTTCGAACGGTCAGGGCAGCGGGCTGAGATCAGCCCGCCACCGCAGACCGTCGCGCTAGACGGGGCGGTGGTCCACGGGAGAGCCCGCCGGAATCAGCGGCTCGCGCGCTACGCTGGCTTTGAATTCATCGAGGAGCCGCCGGGCGTGAGCCCCCACCCAGGAATGCAGGAACACCTGGTTGTGCGCCTCGCGCTCTTTGGGATCTGTCATCAGATTGATCACGTGCGGCGTGGAGAGATGCTCCGCCGGCTCGTCCTGATACTGCTGCCGGATGTACATGTACTTGAAGTTGCGCCACTTCACGCCGTGCAGCACGTCCTTCAGCCACACCAGGCAGCCCTCACGCGCTGACTCGGCCGTCTTCCCCTCGAAGAACGCGCGTTGGTCCAGCCCGTCGATCACCCTATCCGTGGGGATGTCGCAACCCACCCACCGCAGCAGCGTGGTGAACATGTCCACCTGGTGGACCATCTCGTTGCTCACTCGGTCCGGAACCACCTGCCCCGGCCAGCGGATCAGGCACGGCGTCCGCAGGCCGCCCTCCGAGGACGTGAAGTATGAGCCCTCGAACACGCCCGGCGAGCCGCGCCAGAGCAGCTTGTCCTCGGCGCCGTTGTCACCCGCGAACACCACAATCGTGTTGTCAGCAACGCCTAGCTCGCCCAGGAGATCCAGCATCCGGCCAAAGTCATGGTCCAGCTCCAACAGGCAGTCCGCCCAGTCGCCATTGCCGCTCTTCCCGGTGAACTCGGGACGCGGCAGCGTGGGCCAATGCATCAGCGAGTGGTTGAAGTAGAGGTAAAACGCCTTACCCGCCGCCACGCTCCGCCGCACGAACGACTCGCCCCGTCGCATGTACTCGGCGTCCACGTTGCGCTTCAGATCCATAGTCATCTGGAGGTCTTTGCGCTCCGCCACGCCGCCTGCCTTCGTTCCCTCCAACATGTAGACCGGCGTGTCGCGCTCCGGCCGATACCACGGATCGTCCGGCCAGGCGCACTCCGCGTAGGACCGCGGCGGCCCGAACCACTCGTCAAAGCCGTGATCGGTGGGCCAGCGGCCATCCTCCGCGCCGATGTGCCACTTCCCATGGCAGGCGGTGGCGTAGCCCGCCTCGCTCAAGATGTCGCCCATGGTCCGTTCCCAGGCTACGATCCCGCCCTTTATCAGGCCACTGGCTACGGTGTGGTTGCCCGACCGGATCGCATGGCGGCCCGTCATCAGCGCCGAGCGAGACGGCGTGCACTGCGGCTCGGCGATGTAGTGTCGAAGCTGCAGCGCCTCGCGAGAGAACGCGTCGATCCGCCGGGTATCCGCACCGCGGACCACACCGCCGCCGTAACAGCCCAGCTCGCCAAGCCCCAGGTTGTCAACGTGGAAGAACAGGATGTTGGGTCGAGCACCTTGGTCCGCCATGGAATGCTTGGACCTCCACCAGACGTCCGCGGTGCCCCGCGGGGCGGGAGCAGCGCGCCGCGATATTGCGCTTTCGCGCCGTCGTCCGCCTAGTGTAGTGACGCGACGGACGGCACGCCACTCCATCTCCGCATCCATCGCAAGCACGCTACACTGGACCGGCCGACTCCCAGACCCATCGGCAGTCACGGAGATGTCATGGCAACCGTCAACTCGGTCCTCGGCGCCCTGGACACGGCGGACCTCGGCTTTACCCTGCCTCACGAGCATGTCACCGCCGGATCCGCCGGCATCCTCCAGACCTTCCCAGAGATGTACGGCGACTTCGATCGCCTCACTGAGCAGGCCATCGTCACACTCAACGAGGCCCGCGAAGGCGGCGTTAGGACCATCGTCGACCTCTCCACCATGGACCTGGGACGCAACGTCCGTTTTATGGCAGACGTCTCGCGGCGAACCGGGGTCCAGATCATCGCTGCCACCGGCATCTGGCGGGACATCCCCCGCGCCTTCTGGAGCCGCACGCCAGACGAGATAGCCGCGCTCTTCGTTCGGGAGATCCAGGTGGGCATCGAGGGCACTGGCATCAAGGCCGGCATCATCAAAGTGGCCAACGACGCCGAGGGCGTGACCAAGGAGGGCGAGATCGTCCTCCGCGCCGCCGCCCGCGCGGCCAAGCAGACCGGCGTCTGCATCTCCACCCACACCTACGCGCCGGGGCGGGTCGGCGAGCAGCAGGTGGCCATCTTCGAGGACGAGGGCCTGGACCTCAACCGGGTGTACATCGGTCACAGCAATGACACTACCGACCTGGACTACCTGCTGGGCCTGGTCAAGAAGGGCGTCTGGCTGGGGCTAGACCGACACCAGACCAGTATGCCCATCGGGCCGGATGCTGAGGGCCGCACCCAGACGTTGGCCGCGCTCATCAAGGCTGGCGTAGGCGATCGTCTGATGGTCTCCCATGACTGGTCGGTGCTGCTCTCGTTCCGCACCTCTGACCCCACCGCCAGCCGCGCGCACAATCCAGACGGCTGGCTGTTCATCACCAGGAATGTGCTGCCCCGGCTGGCCGAGCTCGGCATCAGCCAGGCCCAGATCCACGCGCTGAACCACGAGAACCCCCGACGGTTCCTCAGCGGCACGCGAGACTGACCCGTCGGATTCGCGTCCCTGACCGCATCCTTCCATAATGGCCCTGGTCTGCCCCGCGGCTGGTACCGCGGGCCGGCCAGAACCAGCGAACACGCAGCACACGCGAGATACGGAGCAGATGTGACACGCGTACTTTCCATGATCCGGGGCGCAACCGCGTCCCAGGGGCCAGGCGTGGCCGCCCTGCTGGCCGCCGGGCTGGACATCAAATTCTCTGGTGGCTCGCCCCGCAGCCCCGAGTCAGACGTGATCCGCGAGCTCGAGGGTTGTGAGCTCGTCATCGCCGGCGGCGAGCCGTACACGCGTCACGTCTTCCAGCAGAGCCCCCAGCTCAAGTTCGTGGTCCGCTTCGGCGTCGGCTTCGACGCCGTGGACGTTCCCGCGGCAACGGACCTCGGCGTCATGGTAGCCACCACCCCGGGCACCAATGACTGGGCCGTGGCAGACCACGCCATGGGCCTCATCATCGCGCTGGCTCACCGCATCGTGGAGCACGACAAGGCCATCCGCAAGGGTGTCTGGGCGGCGCTACGCGGCGTCGACGTGTACCAGCGCACCATTGGCATCGTCGGACTGGGCCGCATTGGCAAGGGCGTTGCCCGCCGCGCCCACGGTTTCGGCATGCGCATCGTCGCCCATGAGCCCTATCCGGACCAGGCGCTGGTCAAGGAGTTGGGCATCCAGCTTGTTGATCTGGATGAGGTCTTCCGCCAGGCGGACTTCGTCACCCTGCACGCGCCCGCCGACGCGGGGACGGAGAACCTGGTGGACGCGCGGCGGATCAGCCTGATGAAGTCCACCGCTTATCTCATCAACACGGCCCGCGGGAAGCTGGTGGATGAGCACGCGCTCTACGTCGCGCTCAAGAGTGGCCAGATCGCCGGCGCCGGCCTGGACGCCCGCCGCGACGAGCCGCCCACGGAGCCGCCGTTCAACGAACTGGACAACGTGGTGCTCACGCCCCACAGCGCCCCGTCCACCGATGGCGTGTGGGTGGCAGGATGGGAGATGGCCGCCCGCCAGGTGATAGACGCGGCCCAGGGGCGCCAGCCAGAGGCGCTCCTGAACCCCGAAGTTTGGGAGCGGAGGAGACGATGAAGGCAGCGATCTACTACGGCCCGCGCGACATCCGCGTGGAGCAGCTCGACCGACCCACCGTGGGTCCAAACGACGTGCTCATCAGGGTCGCTGCCTGCGGCATCTGCGGCTCAGATCTCCACACCTACCGCTTCGGCATCTTCCCTGACCTGGGCAAGGTGGTCCACGGCGGCGAAGGCCGGGTCATGGGCCACGAATTCTCCGGCGACGTGGTGGAGGTGGGCTCCGCTGTCACCTCGCTCAAGGTGGGCCAGCGCATCGCCACCGTCAGCCCCGGGGCGTACGCCGAGTATGCCGTGGTGGACGCCAGCGATCGGGCCGTGCTGCCCATTCCGGACCACGTCAGCTACGAGGAGGCCGCCACCGTGGAGCCCCTCGCCGTATCGATCCACGCGGTCAACCTCACCGCTCCGGTTGACGGAGAGACCATCGTGGTGATTGGCGCGGGCATCATCGGCCTGGGCTGCATCCAGGTGATCAAGGCCCGCACCAGCGCCCGCGTGATCGCGGTGGATGGCTCCGCGCCCCGACTCGCTATGGCGAAGGACTGCGGCGCCGATGAGCTGGTGGACTTCACCAGGGGGAACCCCCTGGACCAGGTTATTGCCCTCACCGGCGGCGAGCGGCCGGTCCCCCGCCTGGGTTTTCGAGGTGGCTGGGCGGATGCCGTCATCGACGCCGCCGGCGCACCGCCCACTACCCAGCAGGGCCTGGACATGCTCAAGGAGGCAGACGGGCGGCTCATCCTGGTGGCACTCTCCGAGCACGAGGGGCCCATTGACCGCAACGTCCTCGTCCGCAAGCAGATCCGCTTCCAGGGCTCATGGTCGTCAAATCACCAGGACATGCGGGATGCGCTGGACCTGATCGCCTCAGGCAAGATCAACCGCAAGCCCCTGGTATCACACCAGTTCTCCCTGGACGAGGCCGCGGAGGCCTTCAAGGTCCAGGAAGCGGGTCAGGCCATCAAGGTGGTCGTGAAGCCGTAGACTTCGGTCCTGGAGATCACGCCAGAGTACGCAACACGCCGCCGGAGGGACACCATGGATCTGTCACGACTCTCGATGCCTCTCGGTGAGGCCATGCTCACCCACCTGTCGATCCGGCGCTACCGGCCGGATCCGATCGCGATCGAAGACATCCACACCATGATCGACGCCGCCTCCAAGGCCCCCAGCGGCGGCAATCACCAGCCAACGCGTTATCTCTACATCACCGATCGCGCCCAGATCACCGAGTTCGGAGCCCTCTACAAGGAGGCCTGGTGGGCCAAGCGGCGCGACCAGGGCGGCTGGCAGACGGTGGATGACATCCCGGAGCACGAGCAGAGCTACCGCCGTGCCGCCCAGCTAGCGGATGAGATGAAGGACGTTCCCTGCGTCATCTTTGCGCTGGCCATCCCACCCGGTGGCGCGGGCTCCGTGCTGCTCTCTGTGCAGAACCTCTTGCTGGCGGCCCGCGCGCTGGGCATCGGCACCTGCCCCACCACGCTGCATCCCAGCGTGATGGACCGCTTCAACAAGATGTTCGGCATTCCGGACGACGTGCAATTCCACTTCTGCATCCCCGTGGGCTACCCGCGCGGGAAGTTTGGCCCGAACAAGCGCATGCCGACGTCCGAGACGACGTACCAGGGCAAGTGGGGCCAGCCGGTCCCCTGGAGCTAAGACCGCAGGCAACACCGGGCGGAGCGCCAGGAGACAGGCGCTCCGATCTGCCCGTCCGCGATACGGTCCGGCGTCGTCCTAGACAGATGCCCGGCGTGCTACTAATCTGCCACTCCGGGTCTAAGAGCCTAGACACCGCCACCTATAGTCGTCACGAGCGCGCATGCGCGTATGATTGGTTCAGCAGTCGATGGGAGGTGGGTGATGCAAACGCAAGCACGTCTGACCGTCGCGCTGCCCGTGGATCTGGTCCGTGACATCGACCGACTGACCAGCGATCGAAGCCGATTTCTCGAAGAGGCCGCCCAACGTGAGCTTGAGCGGCGACGGCGCGCCGAGCTACTGCGCTCATTGGAGAGCCCGCATCCGGAGACCGCGGCTTTCGCCGAGACCGGGTTCCGCGACTGGGCGTCGTCGTTACCGAACGAAGACGCCGCTAGTCTGGTTGACGCCCGCACGGGCACACATGTCCGCTGGGTGGACGGTCAGGGCTGGGTCGAAGTCAACCCGTGAACCTCGACCGGGGCACCATCGTGCTCCCGGAACTAGATCCCACGATCGGCCACGAGCAGCGCGGTGTCCGACCGTGCGTGGCCGTCAGCGACCCGGCGGTGATTGCAGATCAGCAGTTTCCACTTGTGGCGGTGGTTCCAGTAACCGCGACACCGGGTGTCGGCGCGCTCTATCCGGTGCTCGCGCCCGGTTCAAGCGGACTTGCGAAGATATCCTATGCGCTCATCGATCAACTACGGTCTGTAGACAAGCGCCGCATCCGTCGCGTATTTGGAGCAGTGTCCGACGACGAGTTAGCCGCGATCGATGAGGGGCTGACGCTTTTCCTTGGCCTCGCCATCTCAACCCAGCCGTATCCAGTCTGGTAGTTGGCGCCATCCGGTTTCTGTCGGTCAGCCCCCAGTTGCTTTGCCAACCGGCGCGTAAGGCGAGTAAACCGGGTTTCGCATGTCCCGTGGGCGCTCCCACAGACTGAGCTGGCCGACCACCTCATAACCCATTTCCGCGTACAGGGGATAGCCGTCCGCGCTCGACTCCAGCAGCGCTGGTAATCGCGGGTCCGCCAGCGTGGCCTGCCACGTAAGCGCTCGACCATAGCCCTTCCGCCGCGCGTCGGGAAGCGTGGCCACCAGGCAGACGTGGTTCACCTTTCCGTCCAGCACCACCGCGGCAACGCTGACCGGGCGATCGTCCACGTACCCCACCCACAACCGCACTGAACCGCCCAGGATCGCCGGCGGCACGACGCCGCCAGGAAGCAGGCCCTCCACACCCAGCACCGGGTATCCGTCAACCAGCACCCGCTCCACGTCCGCGATGGTGCTCGCGTCCCGGGACTCCACGATGCGAAGCTCCGCTGGCGAGGGCGGAGCCTCGCCGCCAGCCGGGCGGACCAGGACCGGCGGGTGGCCCCACAGCACGTACCCGTGCGCCCGCAGGTCTGGCGTGGGCCAGCCGCTCCAGAGCAGCCACGGCCCTCCCGCACGCGCGCCGAAGAACGACTCTAGCTCGGCGGTGAGCTCCGCGGCATCGCCATCCGCGAGCGGCCGCTTGAGGGTGGCGGCGTTCAAGAACGGGTTGGGCGAGGCTCCGTCTGCCACCCAGGCCAACGGCCAGTCCTCATTCCGACCGCCGACCGCGTGGGCGAATTCGCTCCAACACAGCGCCAAGCCGCCAACGCTCACTGAGATCCAATCTGTCTCCTGGTTAGCCACGCGGCACCTCCTGACTGTTTACGCCGAATCTGGACGGCGAGATCAGGTCGCCCGCGGTCTCAGGTGGGTGTGTGAAGCTCGACGATGGCGATGCCGTGCTCGCCGGCGACCGAGTAGACGATTCGAGCGGGTAGGCGGGCGATGCCGGCGGCGGTGTTCGGGGCGGATCCGCGCCGCCGTATGACCTGGGTGCTCTCGTCACACCGGTCAACGAGGGCAGAGCCCACCAACGCGTGTATCCACGACGCCATCCGTTGGCGCGATCTTCGGCTCACGCGCTGACCTCGACCGCGTACGCGATGGATTCCACAAGCGTCATCGTCCGCCCGGACGACCACGCCTCGGCGAGAGGCACCGAGTCTAGCCTCCGCTTTAGCGTGGCAATGTCCTGGTCACGCGTCGCCTGGTAGGCTCGGGTCAACGGTCTCCCGATGAGCTCGCGCAACGCCTCGGCCGCCCCGAAGAGCCGCGCCACGTCGGCTGGCGGCCCGTTCTTGCACAGCAAGCCCGCGAGATCGTCGAGGATGATGCACGCGCACCGAATGTCCTTGAGCGGTACGTGCAGGCTGATGCTCTCACGGAGGAGTACAAGCGCTTGCTCAGAATCGCCCTGCGATCGTCGAAGGCGCGCCCGCTCGCGCAGGCTGTGGGCCACGGCGTGCCCATCCCCTGCTGCTCGCGCCTCCACCAGGACCTCATCCCACAACTGTTCGGCCCCAACATGATCGCCCTGGGCCTGTGCCACCTCGGCCAGCCAGCCAGCGGTTGGCACTTCAGGACCGGATGCCCCACCTAACACGCGGAATAGGGCACGTGCTTCAGTGAGCAAGGTCGCCGCGAGGGGATAATCACCGGTCTCAAAGGCGATCTGCCCGCGACGCACAAGCGCCACGGCGGTACCTTGCGGGTCACCGAGGATCCGCCACGCGGCCAGAGCCTCATCCGCCAGCGGGATTGCGCCCTGGTGGTCGCCGAGCATGTGACCCTGCACGTGCGCCGCAACCGTTAGGGCGCGCGCCCGCGCGACCGTTCCGGGGGAAGCGAGCGCAAGGAGCCCTCTGATTCGGGGGAGGTTCTCACGCCCGCGGCCGCGCAGCACCCAGAAGAACCCGAGCGCGGCGGCGAGTCGAATTCCGGCATCAACACGCGGTGCACCTACGCTCGGGTCGGCGTCGTGCTCAGCGTAGCTCCACTCAAGCGCCGCCCGGAGATTGTCGTTGTCTCGCTCAAGATTGTCGAACCACGTGGCCTGTTGGGGGCCCTGAAGCCTGGGCTTCACGGTCTCCGCGAACGAGAGATAGTGAGCTAGGTGGCGATCCCGTATCTCGGCTAGCTCGCCGCTTGACTCGAGCTGCTCGGACGCGAATTCGCGGATCGTCTCGAACATTCCGAAGCGCGCTTCGCCATCCTGCTCATCCCACTGACGGACAAGGCTCTTGGCGACGAGCGAAGCCATGCCGTCGAGCACGGCTTGTCCGGATCCCCCGGACGGATCCGGCTCCAGGTCGCCGCCGACGTTGCAGACCGCCTCGACTGCCTCCAGGTCGAAGCCGCCAACGAACACGGCTAGCCGGCGGAACAGTCGCTGCTCGCCGGCTCCCAGCAGGTCGTAACTCCAAGCGATCGCGCCACGCAGGGTCTGCTGTCGCACGGGCAGATCGCGCGCCCCGCCGGTCAGCAACGGCAATCGGTGCTCCAATCGGGCGAGCATGGCCTGGGGGGTGAGCAGGCGCACGCGCGCAGCCGCGAGCTCAATGGCCAGCGGGAGTCCATCCAGACGATGGCAGATCTCCGCCACGGCTGGCGCATTGTCGTTGGTGACAGCGAAGTCGGGCTTGATAGCGACTGCGCGCTCAATAAATAGGGCCACCGCTCCGAACAGGGACAGAGCGCTCGCCGAGGGAGGATGCTGTCGATCGGGTAGCGCCAGCGGCGGCACCTGGCGCTCGTGCTCCCCCCGAAGCTGGAGCGGCGCCCGGCTGGTGACCAGCACTTTCAGCCCGGTGCTGGCCTCCAGCAGCCTGCTCACCACCGGCGCGGCGGGAAGCAACTGCTCGAAGTTATCGAGGACCAGGAGAACTCGCCGATGTCGCAGGTAGTCGATGACGATGTCGAGGACTGGGCGTCCGCCGACATCGCGGATGTCCAGCGCATGGGCAATCGCCGCCGGTGCCAAATCTGGATTCGCGATCGGAGCCAGCTCCACGAAATACACGCCATCCGCGAAGCGGTCGATGACCTCCGCCGCCACCTGAAGGCTCACGCGTGTCTTGCCGGTCCCACCGGGACCGGTCAGCGTGACGAGCCGGATGTCATCACGGTTCAGCAGCGCACTGATCGCTCCGACTTCCCGCTCGCGGCCAATCAGCGCGGTCGGCTGAATCGGTAGGTTGTGGGCGTGATGATCCAGCGTCACAAGCGGCGGAAACTCCGCCGGCAGGTCTGGCGCTACGAGCTGAAATATATGCTCCGGATGGATCAGGTCTTTCAGACGGTGCTCGCCAAGATCCAAGAATGACAGGCCATCGTCCAGCACGTCGCGCACTAGACCCGCTGTAACCGCGGACAGTAGGATCTGGCCGCCGTGCGCACTCACGAGCAAGCGCGCCGCCCGGTTCAAGGGGGGGCCATAGTAGTCACCGTCGCGCTCGTCCGCCGCCCCGGTGTGCAGCACCATCCGCACGCGCAGCGGCCCAACCTCCCCCCAAGTCTCTGCCTGCAGCCATCGCTGCGCGTCCAAAGCACACGCCAGCGCGTCGGGGGCGCGGCTGAAAGCGGCGTGAAATGCGTCACCCATGGTCTTGACAACGTGGCCGCCGTGCTGGTCAACGGCCCGCCGCACAAGCGCGTCGTGACGCGCGAGGGCAGTCGACATCGGCGCACGCTGGTGTTCCCAGCGTGCGGTGCTGCCCTCAATGTCGGTGAACAGAAACGTCACCGTGCCAGTTGGAAGCCGCGACGCGGATTCGCTCAGCTCACCCACCCCTCTTGCGTCGATCGTTCCGGATCAAATACACACCGGTGATCACCGCATGAGAATACCGGAGGCTCCGGTTCGCCTCACGCCCTGGCGTGAGGCCGGGCTCTCGCGTCGGGGGCAATGGTCCGTGGCGTCGCGACAGCGTCACCGCTCGATCCGGCCGGATCGTCACATATCTTGCCCCGGAGCCTGCTCTGGTCCCGGCGTCTGTTCTGGTCCTGGTGCCTGCGCGCGCAGAAGCGCGATTTGGCGCCGAATCGTATCGCCAGAGATCCCCAGCTTCGCGAGCGCCACGGATAGCCCGTCCCCGGTGCTCTCAGCGAGCGCCAGAAGCACGTGCTCGCTCGCAACCGCGCCTCCATCAGCCTCCTGGGTAGCACGCAGGAGGACGGCCTCGGCGGATGGGGTGAGCTTCGATTCGGACCATTCGCGCTGACGTTCGCTTTCAATGACTGTGTCAAGCTCTGCCAAGTCCACGTCCAGGGCCGCGAGGATCCGTTGGGCGGCTGCTCGCGATTGCCGCATCAATCCAAACATCAGCGAAGCGGGACCGATTGTCGGTCGCCTTCTAGCCAGCCCATTGGCGAGCGCCGACGTAAGCGCGCCGCTTACCTGGTCTGTAACGGATTCCATCTGACCAATGGATGATCGGGTCGCGGAAACCGGCTCTGTGCCCGGCCAGTAGAGTCCGGTTTCCGCTGGCACGACGACCACCTTGGACTCATCGCCTTTGACCTCGGAATCGAGTAGCAAGCCGGCCGATGCCATCACGTCGTCGGCCACAAAGATCGGGGCTCTCGCGCGGATTGCGACGGAGAGGGCGTCGCTCGGTCGACAGTCGATTTCGACAAGCTGGCCGTTATGTTCGAGAACGAGCGCGGCGTAGAAGGTTTCTTCGTGGAGGCGAGAGATCTCTGCTCGTACACAGTGCACACCGAGCTCTATCAAAGTATTGGCGTAGAAGTCATGTGTGAGCGGGCGCGGTGACGCGATCTTTTGCATGGGGATCGCGATGGCGTCCGCTTCGAAGTGGCCGATCCAGCAGGGCAGGTAGCGTTGCCCGTGAAGCTCTTTCATCATGACCACTCTCTTTTTGCTGGCCATGTTCACCCGGATGCTCTCGACGAACACTTCGATCATCGCGTGTCCCTCCCGGCTTCGGCCGCTCGGGAGCGGCACTACATACCCCTGGCGCAATAAGGGTAATTTTCGGCGGCGCTCTGGCAGGAGGATCCCATGTGGCCGGTTGGTCCTTCGCTGGGACGGATTCTTCGAGCGCGGCAACCCGATGCGGTGCGCGGATTCCACTTTTCACCCACGCTGTGCTAGGCTGACCGAATCCACATCTGGGGGCCGTGGGTTCGCCATGACGGAGCGTGTACGGGAACTGGTCAAGGCTACCGTCGCGGCCAGGGCCAAGGTGATAGACCTCGCGGGCCATCTGAGCCCGGCACAGCTAGATACGGCCACTGCCAACGAAGGTTGGACCATAAAGGACACGCTCGCGCACCTTTCGAGCATTGAAGCACGGGTCCGCGCCATGCTGACGGCGGCCATCAATGGGGCGCCGTGGTCCGCGGATCGCGCCGACCTGGATGCCTTCAACCTGGAATGCGTTAAAGCACGCCGATCCTGGACGGCCGCCGAGATCATCGACGAGCTTCGCCAGACTGGTGCCGAGACAGATGCGGTTCTGGCCGGACTGAGCGGGGTTGATCTTGACCGGGAGTGGAGCCACCCGATCTTCGGCCCGATGACGATCGAGCGCACGGCGGGTATCATCGCCCGCCATCTGCACGCCCACTCGCTACAACTCGAAGCCGCCCTCGATCAGTAGAGCCACGCGACGCGACCGGGTCTAGCCACGTCCGCGGCATGGATACGCACGAAGGACACGGGTCATGACGGCCAACACCCGCTACGCGCGATGCGGCGATCTCAGCATCGCGTATCAGGTGATAGGCGAAGCGCCGCGCGATCTCATCGTCAATCACGGCTGGTTCTCAAATATCGAGGCCTTCTGGGGGCATCGCAGATGCGCCTATTTCTTGGAGCGTCTGGCGAGCTTCGCGCGTGTGATCGTGTTCGACAAGCGGGGCACGGGACTCTCAGATCGGGTGCCGATCACCGACCTCCCCACACTTGAAGAGCGCATGGATGACGTACGAGCGGTGATGGATGCCGTCGGGTCGGAACGAGCAGCACTCTACGGATACTCCGAGGGCGCGGTGATGTGCGCGTTGTTCGCGGCGACGTACCCTGAACGTACCACCGCCCTGGTGATGGAGGGCAGCTACGCGAGACGTATCGCGACGGACGACTACCCATGGGCGGTGACGGCTGAGCAAGCTGAGGACTTCCTCGAGGCGATCAGAATGCATTGGGGGGAATCACTTGGTCTGGAGGCGCGGGCACCCAGTCTCGTGGGCGATCGACAGTTCGCCGAGTTCTTCTCGAGCTACCAGCGCCAGTCCGTGAGCCCCGGCGCCGCGCTGGCACTTACCCGAATGAACTTCCAGATCGATATCCGTCACGTTTTGCCCTCGATCCGGGTGCCAACCCTGGTGTTGCACCGATCTGGCGACCGCACATTTGACGTGCGTGGATCACGATTCCTGGCTTCGCAGATCCCGGGAGCAAAGTATGTGGAGCTACCGGGCATCGACCATCTGCCCTGGGTGGGCGAGTCGGTCGAAGCGACGCTCGATGAGATCGAGGAGTTTGTTACGGGCACGCGTCACGCGCCGGAGCCCGACCGCTTCCTCGCCACGGTGCTCTTCACTGACATCGTTGGTTCCACCGAGCACGTCGCGGCACTGGGGGATCGGCGCTGGCGATCACTGCTGGATGATCACCACGCGGTAGTCCGGACCCTTCTCGCGAGGCATCGCGGCCAAGAGGTTCACACCACGGGCGACGGTTTCCTGGCGACGTTTGATGGTCCCGCGCGAGCCGTCCGTTGCGCGTCCGAGATCGTGGCCGCGGTTCGACCGCTCGGCATAGAGGTGCGCTCGGGCGTGCATACTGGCGAGATCGAGCGAATGGGAGATGACGTTGGCGGGCTGGCGGTGCACATTGGTGCTCGCGTGTGCAGCGCGGCGGGGCCCAGTGAAGTGCTCGCTTCGAGCACGGTCAAGGACCTGGTGGCAGGATCGGGTATCGAGTTCGTAGACCGGGGTGCACACACGCTCAGAGGCGTCCCTGGCGAGTGGCACCTCTTCAGCGTTCCGCTCTCCGCATCGGCATCGCCTACGGCGTGATCTCGGCGATCGCGATGCCGTGCTCGCCGGCGACGGAGTACAGCAGGTAGGTCCGCCCGTCCTCGCGGAAGATCGCAGGGTCGCGTAGCTGGTGGACGGGGCCGTGCACGAGGCCGCGTTTCGATGGCTCGATCGGCTGGTCCGAGCCCTCGTACGGCATCTCTGGCGCCAGGACGGCGACCGGGTCCGTTGTTCGCCAAGCGCGCCAGTCCGCAGCCAGCTCAATCGTGGACATCAGGATCTGCTCGGGCGCGTCGCCCGCGTTGGTGTAGAAAACGGACAGGGTGTCTCCGTCCAGCTTGAAGGCGCTGTGGCGCATGTTGGGGGTGAACAGTGTGGGGCCCTCCTCGAAGGCGGTGAGGCCGTCTTTCGAGCGGTAGAGGACGCCTGGCATTCCCAGCGCGTACACGTACCCGCCCCAGGAGAAGGCACGGAAATACGGCCGGCCCAGGAGCTCAGCCGCGGCCGTGAATGTCACCCCATCGTCTGACAGCGCTACTCGCGTGTGCTGCACGCTCCCCCGCGCCCCGCTTGGCTGATCGGCGCCGTGGAAGTACATCCTGATCCGTTGCGCCTGGTCGTCAACGTGCACGTCCGGTGAGGCGATGTGGCCTGCGAAGTGCGAATCGGCCAGCGGGAGCACGCCGGGCTCGTGGGTCCGCCACGGGCCGCGTAGATCGTCCGCGTAGGCCAGGCGGATGTAGTGGCCGTCGTGGTGCGCGAAGTAGAGGTAGTACCGGCCCAATGGGTTCCGCACCCAGGCCGGCACCCTGATCAGCGATGGCCCATTCACGTTGTCGCCCATCCGCGAGTCCATGCGGGGCCGAATGATCGGATTGCTCGCGAAGCGCTCCACTTTCATGCGCCGTGTCTCTCCTGGGGCTCTCTTGGATCGTCTGCCCGAGTATAGGTTCCAACGGTGACCTGGACCGCCGGTACGTGATAGCCTCTTGTCCCGGGCGGGGGACACCTCGATGCTGAATCGACGCGAGACGTAGACAGACGTGGACAAAGGAGTCGAATGACATGAAGGTGTACGAGGCGCTCGCGAACGCCTTTGTCAAAGAAGGTGTCACCACCATCTTTGGCCTGATGGGCAACGGCAACATGTACTGGTGGCACACGTTGGACCAGCACCCGGACGTCACCATCTACGAGACCAGGCACGAGGGCAGCGCCCTCACCATGGCGGAGGGCTGGGCCCGCGCCACCGGTCAGCCCGGCATCTGCGGGGTCACCCAGGGGCCCGGTCTCACCCAGCTTGCTACTTCCCTGGTCGTTGCCGCCCGCGCGAAGGTCCCCATGGTCATCTTCGCCGGCGACACCGCCCTGAGCGAGCGTGACGCCGTCCAGCAGTTGGACCAGCAGAAGTTCGTGGACGCCACCGAGGCCGGCTTCGTGCCGCTCTGGAACGCGGCCGGCACCGATGACGCCGTGCGCCAGGCCTTCTACCTGGCCCGCACCGAGTCGCGGCCGATCGTGCTCAACGCGCCGATGGACGTCCAGCAGCAGACCTATGACGGCGAGGGCGACGAGTACCAGCCGTCCACGACCCTCTTGCCCGGCCTGCAGCGCGTCCAGCCGGACCCTGGTCGACTCCAGGACGCGGTCCGCGCGGTCGCCGAGGCGAAGCGGCCGGTCATCGTGGCGGGCATGGGCGCCGCCAAGGCGGACGCCGGGGAGGCCATCAAGAAACTGGCCAACCGCGTCGGCGCGCTGCTCGCCACGTCCCTGCCCATGAAGGGCTACCTGGGCGACTCGGATTACCACGTGGGGGTGTCCGGCCTGTACGCCACCAAGACGGCCATTGAGCTGTTCTCGGAGGCGGACCTGGTGATCGGCGTGGGGGCCAGCCTCAACCACTACACCACGGAGCACGGGTACATCTTCCCCAATGCCCGCTACCTGCAGATAGACCTGCGGCCGTCCGTGGTGATGGGCACCGGCAAGCGGGCGGAGCACTACGTCCAGGGCGATGCCCGGCTCACCCTGGAGCTCATCGAGCAGCAGCTAGCCGCCGAGAACGTGACCAACACCGGCTACCACACCGCCGAGGTGCGTGGGATTCTCAGCGAGTACGATCCCGACCCGCGCGAGTTCTCGCTGGACCCCGGCACCGTCGATCCGCGGCGGGCCGCCGCGATCCTGGACAAGAGCCTGCCGGCGGAGGTGGGCGTGATCCACGGTACCGGCCACTGCTCCGGCATCACCAACATCTTTATGAACCGCCCGCGTGACCTGAGCTGGGCGCTCAACACCTTCGGCTGTATTGGCCAGGCGCTGCCCACCGCCATCGGCGCGGCCGTGGCCCGCAATGGCCGACCCCTGGCCGTGATGGACGGCGATGCCAGCATGCTCATGCACGCCGCCGAGCTAGACACCGCGGCCCGACTGGGCATCAAGCTCCTGATCGCGGTGTTCAACGACGAGGCGCTGGGCGCGGAGTACCAGAAGTTCGTCTCCAAGGACATGGACACCCGCGCCTCCGCCATCCCCACGCCGGACCTGGGCCAGGTGGGCCGGGCCTTTGGCTGCCGCGGCAAGCAGGCCCGCACGCTGGAGGACGTGCAGGCCGGGGTGGACGAGTTCCTGGCCGGCGAGGGGCCCATGGTGCTGGACATCCGCGTCTCCCGCAGCGTCATCAGCGTGCCGTACAGTCGGCTCTGGTTTGGCCAGGACGTCTAGCCAGGATGTGTAGGCGATGATCGAGATCCGCGAGCGATTCGACGTGCCGGGCGATCCCGAGCAGGTGTGGGCCATCCTGTCAGATCCGCACGCCGTGGTGGGCTGCGTGCCCGGTGCCAGCATCACGGGCCAGGCCGAGGACGGCTCGCTGGATGCCAACGTAGGCGTGAAGTTTGGCCCGACCCGGGTGGCCTTCAAGGTGCAGGCGGCGCTGGCGCTGGACGAGGCCTCCCGCACCGGGAAGATCACCGCCCAGGGGCGGGACGGGATTGGCGGGACGCGCATGAAGTCCACCGCGATGTTCCAGGTGACGCCCGCCCCGAGCGGCCAGGGATCCAGCGTGGCGGTGGATGGCTCCGTGGAGGTGTCAGGTCGGCTGGCCTCGCTGATCGAGGGCGGGGCGAGCCTGGTGGTCAAACGGATGTCCGCGGAGTTCGCGGAGCGGCTGGCGGCGCGTTGCTCGGAGGCGTAACTGGCCCGACGGGCCTCCTCGCGGCTGGCGCCCCGACGTGATAGCCTGTTGCTCCGCGCGGATGCGGCCACGGCCCGCGCCACGGAGTGATTGGCATGTTCGAGGGATTTGAGCTCACCACCATCGATACCGGGGAGGCCCAGATCCGGGTGCGCCACGGCGGGAGCGGTCCGCCGCTGCTGCTGATCCACGGCAACCCCCAGACCCACGTGATGTGGCACAAGATAGCCCCGCGCCTGGCCCAGGACTTCACGGTGGTGGCCACCGACCTGCGCGGCTACGGCGACAGCAGCAAGCCCGATTACACGCCAGATCACGCGCCGTACTCCAAGCGCGCCATGGCGCGCGATCAGGTGGAGGTGATGCGGCAGCTTGGCTTTGAGCGGTTCAACCTGGCGGGGCACGACCGCGGCGCCCGCTGCGCGTATCGGCTGACCATTGACCACCCGGAGCGGGTGGAGAAGCTGGCCGTGCTGGACATCGTGCCAACCTATGAGGCGTACGCGCGCACTACCAAGGAGTACGCGCTGCGGACCTGGCACTGGTTCTTCCTGGCGCAGCCGGCCGATTTCCCGGAGCGGGCGATCAATCGCGCGCCGGACGTGTTCTTCGAGCGGCGGCCCACGGCCTTCTTCACGCCGGAGGCGCGGGCCGAATACTGGCGCTGCTACCAGAACCCAGACACGATTCGGGCGATCTGCGAGGACTACCGCGCCGGGGTGACGCTGGACTGCGAGCACGACCTGGCCGACCGTGGCAAGCAGCCCATCAAGTGCCCCGTGCTGGTGCTCTGGGGCGACAAAGGCTGGCGGGACATGGGCTGGGACTTCCTGGAGATCTGGCGGCAGTACGCCACGGACGTGCGCGGGCGCGGCCTGGAGTCTGGCCACTTCCTGGCGGAAGAGGTGCCGGATGAGACGTACGCGGAGCTCGCCGCCTTCTTCAAGAGCTGACTCTGTCGCTGGCGGATCTGTGAAGCCTTTCACCCTTCTGCTCCGCGGTGGGCGCGTGGTGGACCCGCGGAACAAGGTTGATGGGCTCCTGGACGTGGGCATCAGCGGCGCCCGGGTCGCCGCGGTGGGACCGGAGCTTGACCCCGCCCACGCGGAGCGAGTGCTGGATCTGACGGGCCAGGTGGTGTTTCCGGGCGTGATCGACGCCCACGTCCACCTCTCGCCCTGGAGCAATGGCGCGGCCGGGCACCAGATGCTGGCGCGGGCCGGCACGGTGACAGCCCTGGAGTGCGCCGGACCGCTGGCGGAGACGATGGAGATCGCCGCCCACCACGGCGCCGGGCTGAACGTGGCCTGCATAGACGCCGCCCGGCCAGGGTACACGCTCCCTTCCGCTGACCCGCCGCGCTCGGCGATCACCGACTTCGTGGAGCGCGCGCTGGCCGGCGGCGCCATCGGCGTCAAGCTGCTGGGCGGGCACTTCCCGCTCTCGCCCGAGTGCAACGATGGGCTCATCGATGCCGCCGCGTCGATGGGGGCGTACTGCGCGTTCCACGCCGGCTCGACCCGCGTGGGCACCAGCAGCTACCGCGGCTTCGAGGATGCGCTGGCCATCATCAACGGTCGGCGGATCCATCTGGCCCACGTCAACGCGTACTCCCGCGGCTGGGTCACGGGCGACCACATGGAGGAGACGCGGCAGATGCTGCGGGAGCTAGAGGCGGCCGACCACCTGGTCACCGAGTCCCACCTGGCCGTCTGGAACGGCACGCTGGCGCCGCTGGACCCGCTGAAGCAAGACGAGATCGAAGACGCGGTGACCCGCCGGTGTCTGGAGGCGGCGGACTACCCGCCGACGGCGGACGGGATCGTCCACGCGATCATGGACGGGGTGTGCCAGGTGTACGTGGACCGCGGCGACGACGTGGTCCGCATCCACGGGCGGGCGGGCGTGGACGCCTGGCGAGCCGACCCTGGCGGCGTGACGGTGGGCTTTGAGGCCAACCAGCCGCTGGTCCTGTTCGCCACAGCGACGGCTCGGCGCCGTGACGGCGGGTTCGTGGTGGACGCGCTGGCCTCAGACGGCGGCGGCATCCCGCGCAACTTCCTGGTGACATCCGGCCTGGCGCTGGTCAGGTTTGGCGCGCTCTCGCTGAGCGACCTGGCCACGAAGATCGCCTGGGCGCCGGCGCTGATGCTGGGCCTGGAGGACAAGGGCCACCTGGCCGTTGGCGCGGACGCAGACGTGACGGCGATCGACCCAGAGCGGGGACGGGCGACGCTGGGGATCGCCGGCGGCCGCGTGATCATGGCCAACGGCGCGGTGGTGGGGAGCGGCACCACCTGGATCACCACGCCCGCCGGCGCGGCCGCCGCCAAGGCGGCCGGACTGACGCCGGCCTTGATCGAGCCGGCAACCTGGCAGCGCTACCGGCGCGTGTCCGCGGCCTGACCCCCGGCGCACCTCAGCCGCCGCGTGGACTTCATTTGACGTGTGGTGGGGAGCGATCGTGTTGTTCTTGAATGCCGGTGGCGTGACAAAAGTGCCAGAAGTGCCAGAAGGTGGGACCAAAGGGACGGATGTGACGCATGGGACATAGGTGACGGATGTGACGCGTGGGACACGGAGGACGGAGGCGTGCAGAGCACGCGGCGGTATGGCCGGGGGCCGTCGCGGTTATCTGGTGCGGCACGCGTCGTCTTAGCGGGTGCACCAGCTTGTGAGCCACTTACCCGCATTCGCTCGGAGGCGATCAGGCTGGCCGTCAGGCTGACGACACTGGATAGCGGCTCGCCGTTCACAGGCGTGGGCACGGGCCCAGAGCCGCCGGACCGAGAGGACGCTTTCCTCCGGATCTCGGCGCCTCTGCCGTTGGGTCTGGGATTGCTCCGTGAGCTCGCTGAATGATGGACTACGACTGTTTGCTTCTGTCCGCTCGTGTAGCGGTGGGTGGGGTGGATTGGAGCGTCTGGTGGTTGCTGTCTGGTTGCTCTCCCAGCCGAGGGGCCATGGGGGTGGAACGGACAAGTGACCTGAGTACTGGCTGCTTGCGGGCGTTGCCGACGCAGATGGAGTGGCTGCGATTTTCGTTCTGGGAGAGCTTGCGGGCCATGTCTGGGTCTCGCGAGAGCCGAGTGTTTCCGCGATGGTTGGGGTTCGGTGTGGCCGAGCCGTGCACCGGTGCTGAAAGAGCGGGTGTGTGTCGGCGAGGTTTTGGGGGCACGTGACCCGCGCGCTGGGCCGTGTCTCCACATGGAGATCTATGCCGCGAGGGGTGGGATTCGTCCAACCAGCGGCTCGGTGACGGTCAGGTTGCGCATGACCTGAGTGGCCGATCTGGGCTCCACGATGGCGACGCGGCCAGGGCGGCCAGTACTCTGCCGGAGACGGTCGCCGACGCGGAGATGGCCGGCTGCGAGCCAGTCTCCGTCCTGCGTCGGGACTGGATTGTTGGTGGGTGTCTCGATGGCCTCCCCGTTCGCGCCAGTGGGGATGAGGCGGACGGGGGCTTCGTCCTGGCGAGTGTGCACGGCGCTGACGGCGACGTACCCTTCGCGGGCGGCGCGCTCGCCGTAGGCGAGTGGTTCCTTGCCGGGGCGGGTCATCACGCTGGCCTCCCGCCCGACTTGATGGACCGGGCCACCTGGCGGCCTTCCCGCCGCGCGCCTGCCGCCTGCGCCCCGGCACACCCGGCGGTCGCGCGCTTCACTTGACGTGGGGCGCAGAGCGATTGTGCGGTTATTAGATGCCCGTGGCGTGACAACAGTGCCAGAACTCGCCGCGACATGCTGTCGTCCGCCTACTGGGCCGGAGCGATTCGATGGCGCACACGGCGGCGATGTGTCGGCCCCGCAGCCGGCTCCACCCGCCGGTGTTTCGAAACTGCGATGCTACGTCTCAATGTTATCGGCCCACGGTGCTGACACAACTGTTTTTGGTGACAAAACCCCGCGGCTGCGACTGTGCTTGGCCTTATGGCGATCGATGGAGCAGACGCCCGGTTGATACTCATCACCTGGAGCTATGCCGCCGGGGTGGGCGCGGGTCACGCCAGACTGTTGACAGCAGCCGTGGTCGGCCGTGGGGTGTGCGTTATCCGGGTCCGCGTTCCTGAGCCTCAGTCTGCTGGCGCGCATGGCCGCGTCCGCGCACCAACTGACGGTACGCGAGGCCGCGCCCGGTGCCGGGCTGAGCTGCGTCCGTGGGAAACAACGCCATGGCCCGCCGAGCAAGCTCACGGACGATCCGCCAATCCTCGCCCCCCAGTGCGCCGATTGTCCAGACGCTCTTGTCCGAGCGGTGGCTCATCTCGTCGAGTCTCCGATCGATGGCCGCGGCCACGGTGGCGAACTCTGGCGAGAGCATTCCCTGGTCGACTAGCTGAGGAACGAGTCCGATCACGTCATCAAACTGGAGTGCCAGTTCATCCGCCGAATCCTCGTCATCGAGGGCCTGGCTGAAGAATTGCTCGAGAAACGCATGCTGGTCTCCATGGTCGAGCACGAGGGGGACTAACCCAAGCCGAACAAGCTCCAACTGACCTTTCGCCAACTCACCTGGTTCTTTGGGGTTCACGTCTGCTCACCGGCGTGAGTGCGATTCTGATCGCATTTCGGGTGTCTGTGGAGTCGCTGCTGATGGGCGAGCGTCCCACGGTGCGGCTGCTCAGACTGACCGTGGGTACGCGATTGCCTCGAAAGTTCGCGCGGCATGTCGGCGATGCCGGTGAGCATCTCGGTCGACTCCGTCTCCGAGCACCTACGGCGTAGAACGGACCAGGTAATTCTCGTCATCGTGGTATGCGATATCTCGTTGGCTGAGGCTCGTCGCCGGGTTTCCCAATCTCGGGCGTGCGCACGTTCGCAAAGCGCGTCACCTCGGCAGCCAGTACGCCACGCTCTCCTCGTCGCTGATGCCAACGAAGATCGCCCCGAGCGAGTCCGCCACCCGCTCGGGCAAGTCGGTCGCCACCTGCTGGTGATTCGCGAGGCCCAGCTGCTCCGGCGTCTGCCTGACAACAAACGACACCGATGGGTACTGGGAGCCCCTGCGCCCAATCTGCCTCGCCACGTCTTCCAGCGGAGTCGCGTTGAGATCCAGCCACCACAGGACTTCATCTCCGAGGTACGAAACCGGCCCCGGGTCGTTCGCCACGTGGTCGCTGGACGACGACCTCCAGTAGTCCGTGAAGAGTATCGTCCCCGCACCCTCGTCCCTCAGTACCTGCAGCAGAGATTGCGCGAGATGCTGCCACTCACGCTGTGTCCAGCGGTGTCCGGGCTCAAGGCTCTCAGTGAACTCATCGTACGCGGACGGATCCGCGAACCCACTGACGGTGCCAGCAGGGAAGTTTGCCGCGTCCGCCACGCGGCTCGCGAACTGGCCGGCCGCTGGGACACTTGACTCGACCCAGCGATGTCCAACCTCCCCGAGCTTGACTGATGACAGTGCGGTTATGGGTGACCCCTAGGGCTTCGGTTCCGCGTGCCCATCTTCGAATATTCGCCACTGGCTTCCGTCGGGGGCGACGCAATCATAGTGTGGCTCGATCGGGGGGGTGGAGCAGGTCGGGGAGAAGACTCTCGTCCGTCTCGGGGTTGTGATACGAACCTTGGTTGCTTCCCTGCGGTCCTTTGCCCTTCCAGACCCAGTCAGGCCCGGGTGGAACAGACGGCTCGTCAAAGTTCGGTGGTGATGACGGCGCGGGTGGTGTGGGTATGGGCGTAACCGTGACCCCGACGGGTCGCGTTGCACCCGCTGTGATCGGCCCCGTTGTCGGACACGCCGTCGAGCCAATGGTGGGCGTGGGCGGCGGGCCCGGGGGAAGCAGTGTGGTGGTGGATGGGTTTTTTTGGGCCCCGGCGTCGCCGCTGAGCTGCAGTTTCTTTGTCGACGTACACCGCCGCCGAGCGGCCGGTCGGATCCGTGAACTTGAGTGGGTTGTTCTCCACGTACGCATAGCGGTTGAGCGACTGCGGACGGACCAGGCTGCCCACGAAGCGGTCGCGCTGGAGGAACCGACCCAGGTCCGGGCTGTGCAGCCGCGAGCGCAGGTTGATCAGGTTGCCGGCGTTCCTGACGGAGTCAGACTGCTCGCCGGTGTAGCCGAACGTGTTTCCCGGCAAGAGTCCGGAACTGGTGGAGGTCAGAATATTCTCGAACTCGTCGTAACGATACGTTTGCAGTACTGTGGCCGATTGGCCGGCCGCGACATCGCCCTGGGTGATTGCACGGACGCTGCCCTGCTCGTCCGCGTGGCACACGTACGGGCGGTCCGCCGCAGTCTTGTCCACGGCGTAGGCCAGGCCGTTGGGTCCCCAGACGTAGCGGTTGACCCCGTCGTCCGGCAGCACTGGCAGCCCACCCGAGACGTCGTAGCGGTACGTGGTGGTGCTGCCGCCCGCGACCGTCGCGCTCGTGCGCTTCCCACCCGCTTTCGCGAGTGCGGGCTTCCGCGTCGTACTTGAACGTGGTGATCGGCACCGCGGGCACCGAGGTAGGTCCACCCGCGCGCACCAGCCGGTTGGCCCGGTCGTATTCGTAGGTCACGGCGCCGTCGACCAGGCTTCCGCTCATGTTTGCGGGCGAGAACCTCGGCGCGGATGGGCTTGAGGACGCGGAAGCTGACTGGAGTGGAGCCGTGCGCCGACCGTGGCAGCCTGGAGTTGTCGGGGGCGTGGGCGGCCTGGTGAGCTCGTCGATCCCGGCCTCAAGATCGGCGACACGAGCAGTAAGTTACAGAACGAGCGCCTCCAGCCTGGCGGTTCTTTCGCGCTGGGCGAGGACGATCTCAACAAGTTGCACTGTGGGGAACGCAAGCAGTGCCGCACGATCATCCACGCCGCCACGGTAGCGAATCAGTCCGTCGAGCGATGCACTCCCGTCAAGTTCGCGTCACGTCTGCGGCGCTGAAGAGACGTGGGCAGCTGGGTACTTGCATTCATGTTGGCGAACTGTGCTGAGTAGATGAAGCCTGGGTTGTCACGCGGCCGACAGCTCGACGCGGCATGAAGCAGCACGTATGGTCAGTACGCCGATGTCGCCGTCCACGTGATACGTGTCTCCATCGAATGCCATGGAATGGATGTGACCAAGATCCATTTCCCCGGTTGCGTCGGCGGATGGCTGAAACGCGTCGCAGTTCCACGACAGCGACCGGACATCTCCGAACCGCATGATCCCGCGCCTGTAGCAGTGGACCTCTTGAGTGCCCGGAGCTTCGTACGACGGATGCTCGGGCATCAGCACGAAATCTAGCTCAATAGAGAGATTGTTCGGAGCGAGATGTATCGAGAGCACCCAACTCTCCTCAAGGAAGATGTGGCGCAGATCCGGAAGACTCACGTAGTCCTTCACTACGGCAGGTCCCGCTCGATCCGGGTGTGATTGCCGGGGCTTCGCCGCGTGACGGGGTTGCCCGCGATGTCGATTCGTTGCCCCGTTGCGTCTCTGATCTCGATGTGGGGATTCTCGCTTCCGCGCTTGCCGGCACTTCCTTGCTTGATGGCTAGCCTCAACTGGCCAGTCTGGACATAGTACTGGAGCGGACCCGTCGGCCTTTGCCTGGGTATCCGACCGAGCGACCCGGTGTACTTGACCCACTCCGATGCGCGTGTGATTGACGCACCAGCGCCCCGGGATCCGGGTTGACCTGATCCAGGCCGCCAGCGAGGGATCGCGCCGGCGGCCGAGCCGTCCATGTCGCCTTCGTATTCAATGTCGCCGAAGCGCGGAGACGGGATCGGACCGCTAATACCAGTCTCCGCGTCTTGGTCGAGTGAGTCATCGTACGGCTCCAGCAGGCCACAGGTTCTCACGCGTTCGTTCTGGCCGGGTGAGGGCAGCAAGACGAGGCTCTTGCCACGATTGGTCACTGGAGCACTGTCGCGCGGTACTCCCGCCAACCCTGTCGGGTCGCTGCGGGTGAGGGGATTGCTGGAGACGTACGCGAAGAGATTGAGCAAGTTTGGTGCTGCGATCAGACCGGTGCGCCTGTCCCATTGCAGGAACCGGCCCAGGTTCGGGTCGTACATGCGGGCGCGGAGGTTGATGAGGCCCAGCGCGGGGTCCGCCTGCTCGCCGGTGTAGCCGAGGCTGTTGCCAGGGGTGACGCCGGCTTCGGTTTTGCCGGCGATCTGGGGTAGGTCGTATTCGTCGTACTTGTTGGTCTGCACCACTATGGCGGACTGGCCAGACGGCGGCTCGCCCTGGCTGACCGCGCGGACGCTGACCCGCTCGTCCGCGTTGCAGACAAAGGAAGTGCCGCCGGGGGGTGCTTCCGCGCAGGTCAGGCCGTTTGGCTGTGGGTCCCGTATCGGTGGCTACGAGTTAGGCCACGTGCCTTGGAACGGGTCACTGACGTATCTGCGATCAGAATTCCACGACAGGCGCGGTCTACTTCCATGATGCCAACGAGTTGCGCAATGACCGCAGTCGCTCGCGCATGTTCGGGGTCACCCGCGTGCTTATCCCGGACGCGTACGATACCAGCGCGCGACGAATTGGATGAAGTCGCCCACGGTCTCCACACCCTGGAGATCGCCTGACTTGAGCTCGTCTTCGATGTCTTCTCCCCAGAGACGGAACAGGTCCACGGTGTATTCCAGCAGGTTCTGCCCCCACGGCTCGCCAACACCGTACAACCAGTCAAGGAGATTGTCCGGGTTCACGGGAAAATCGGCCTGGCCGACTCTCCGAGCGAGTGCCGCGTGAAGTCTGAACGCACGCTCTCGTTCAAGTCCACACGAGTCGGAGTACCTCAGGTAATCGGCTACGGTATATCCCTTGTTGTGCGCCCGAAGTTGGCGAACGCGGATCTCGCGGGCCATCCCGACTGCAAACCAAAGCAAGGCGGCGGTGAGCAGCCACCAGAGGACGTGTTGAAGGGTCACAACATTCCATCATCAGGTCTTCCGCGGCGCCGGCGGGCCAGGCGAGCGCGGATCGCGGATAGCGCGCCGATGGCCTCGTCGCGGACTGGCCCCCACCGCCGCGCGACGCCGTTGTCTTCGTGAACGACTCGTTCGAGCTCGCTGATAGCAGTTTGATCACCGATACCGCCGAGCGCGTAGCTCGCAAAGAAGCGCACGGTGGGTGCTGGGTCCCGCAAGCAGGTGATGAGCGTTGGAACGATCCGCCGATCACGGAGTCGCCCTAGCTGCTCGATGGCGGCGCCGCGCGTCTCTTCGTGCTCGGACGGATCGCGGACGATGCGGCGTAGCCGCGGGATCACTTCCCCCGTCACGACCTCCCTGGACCGTAGCACGGATTCAGCGAGCATCCAGATGGCCTCCTGGCGGTTTTGCGTTTCGATCTCCGTGTCGAGCGTTGCCAGGAGCGTATCCGTGGCCGGGTGGCTCCGCTGTTTCTCAATGGTGCACGCGGCGGCAGCCCGCAGCCGGCGGTCAGGCTCCGATGCCAGGGCGGCGCGTGCGATAGAGAAAACCTCTGGTGCATCAATCCAGCCGAGGCCTCTGATCGCGTCGATCCGTAGCTCGGTTGACGCCGTGCGGTCGAGCGCGGTGTCTCGCATGGCGTTGAGGCTGGTGATCCCAGCGGCCGCCAGCCGATCCGCGGTCTCCCGAATCATCCGGGCAACGACCGCAAGCGGCGACTCGCTCTGCCACTCGTGGTCTTGATCAGGCATCAGCCGCGCGGGGTGACGAACTGGCGGGCGCTTTTTCTCACGACACGGTCGTGATCGCCATCCACGCGACAGGTAACGTGATACCTGGCGACGTCCGAGCCCGTCGATGCCATCGTGGGATTGTACGGCCCGTCAGCAACAGCCTCTCGAGATAGTCCTGTCCCTGTCAAGCGCGCGGCCTGGGCACCCACACGGTGGGGGAGCAGCGCGAGTCCGACGGACCGACAATTGAGGAGCCCTCACACTGCCCCCGACGGCACAGGGGCGGCGCGCGATCGGAGAATACGTAGGGCTCGGGCGACGAACAGGCCACTGCAGAGGCCGAGGATCGAGCAGGCGGATGCGATGAAGACGAGTGTGGCGCTCACGGCTGGAGCCATCGCGGTTGTCGCTCCCACGACGTACCGCGCGCCGAAGATCACGAGCATCAGCACAAGCGGCAGCGCGCTGCCCGGCACTTCGTACCGCTCTGATCCGGGATGGAACCGCGCGGCTCTCGGGCTCCGCAAGACGTGCTCATTGAGTACCAGACCGATCGCCGCGCCCAAGACCCACGCACCGATCACCTCGACCCTGATCCCGAACGACGACACGACGCCGAAGAGCGCCAACCCCGCCATCAGGACCGGCATGCCCACCACCAGCGTGGCCGGAATCGTACGTGGGCGTAGCTGCAACGCTCCGGCGCCGAGAATGATCCCTAGCACCGGCCATACCCACACCGGGGTGTTCTGGACTACTTGCGCGAACATGACGCCAAACCTCCTGAATGGAACTACTACGCGGCGCCTGGCACGTTCCAGGGTTGGACCGATCTGCTTCTGGCTACGCGAAGCGGTTGACGGAGCAACGAGATGTGTCTGATGATCGAGCGCGGCTCCGCGAACGACGGATTCAAAGCCATCCGGAACGAGCCCGGCACGGTGCTCCGCACTTCCGGAACCACGAGCTATGGTGGATCCCGCGCGCCGACGCCCCGCCCACCGCGCTCACCAGTGACATGGTTGTGCCTCCGCGGCCGGCCCAGCCGACCAGAGCCTTGACTGACATGTGTATACTTACAATTGTAAATATATTACTATCCTAACGGGTGAAAATATGAATGTCAAGAGTGGCGGCGGCTCAATCGTCGCGGCGTCTGCCCGACGGCGGAATCCGCGCGGCGAAGGAGGTCGCCTTCGCGACGATCTGGTCCGGGCGGCTGATCGGCTGCTTGGCGAGACCGGCGACGTTGAGGGGCTTTCCCTCCGCGCCGTCGCGCGCGAGGCGGGCGTGACCACACCGTCCATCTACCTCCACTTCCCAGACAAAGGGGCCCTCGTTGGAGCGGTGGTGGCCGCCCGATTCGCGGAGCTCGCGGAGGTGGTCGCGGCGGCGACCCGGGCCGTGAGCGACCGGTCTGAACAACTCGAGGCGGGCTGCCTGGCCTATTGCCAGTTCGGGATCGACCACCCGAACGCGTACCGTGTTCTCTTCGGACGCTCCGCGTCGCCACGCCCTGACCCGACGGCGGAGGGAGCGCCGCCAGAGACGCCATTGCCGGCGGCGTTCCGTTTTCTCATCGACGGTGTCACGGACCGACTCCGCGCAACGGGTCACGGCCATGCGGACGCTTTCCGCGTTGCAACGAACGTCTGGGTCGCTCTACATGGCCTCGTAACGCTGCGCCGCGCCGTGGGTCACTTTCCCTGGCCGTCATTGATTCAGCAGGTTCGTGATGTGCTCAGCGCTTTCCTGGGGATGTCACGCACCTGAGCTTGCGGACTCGATTCAGCCTCGACGGCGCGGCCGAGATCGAGCTCGCTGACTCGTACAGCAGGGCTGCCGCGCTACCGGCCCTCTTGGGTCACCAGTTCCTCTTCCGACTCGACGGCCCGATCCACCCTGGAACGAAGCAGCCACGGTCTGTCCCGTCTCCATATGGGCTGACCGGTGCTGAGGACGGCGCTGTGTATGGCGCCTGCGCTACGAGGCGACTGACCAGATCGTGATGCCGGCAAGCTGGCAAGCGGGCGACAAGCGCCCACGCTACCGACGCGGGGGGGGGAGATTGAGGTGCCCGACGTTCGAACGATGAGACGGGCGGCGCGTTGGGCGGTCGAGGCGCTGGCTGGACGCCGGGCGGCTGGCGTCCACCACTGGTTCAGCGTGACTCGGCGCTCTGGGGTGAGCCTGGCGTATCCTCTCTCAATCCGGAACGGCTGATCCCAGAATCCTTCAAACCCAGAACGCTAGCCAGGCCGCTTTCCGGTCTGGTCTCAGCTCGTGTGAGGAGAGGTCAGTGAAGCCCAATGCTTACGATCCCGCCCGTATCGATCCCGGCCAGGCCGTGCTCATTGCCTACGACGTGTGCAAGCGGGCGCTGACCCCGGCGGACCCGGCCCGCCGCGCGCAGATCCGCCCGGTGCTGGACGCCTGGGTGACGCTGATTGGCGCCTGCCGGGCGGCGAAGATCCCAGTGCTGTACACGACGCCGGTGACACGACCGGATGAGTCGGACGCAGTGTTTTTGGCCACCGACCTGAGCGTGGAGACGGGTACGCCTTCGCTGACGAACTCCGTGGAGGGCACGGCGGACGCGGAGTTCCCGGACGAGATCGCGCCCACGAAGGACGACTACGTGTTCCTGAAGCGGCGGCCCAGCGCCTTCTACGGCACGGGCGCGGCCGAGGTGATCCGAATGCTGCGGCGCAACACGGTGATCATCGGCGGGGGGGCGACGAACCGCGGGGTGGAGACCAGCGTGCGCGAGGGCTTCAGCATGGACCTGCGGATGGTGGTGGTACGCGAGGCCTGCTGGGGCGGCGATCAAGAAGCCCACGAGTACAGCCTGAATAAGTCCATGAAGATGTACGCCCAGATCCGCACGCTGGAGCAGACGATGGCGATGCTCAAGGGGTGAGCCGTCCGTCACAGGCCCGATTCCGGATCGCCTGAGGCTGGGGCAGACACGCGCGTGGACGGGCGAGGCATCGAGCTCTCCGATGAGCTGGCCTTTGCCCTGAATCTGGCGGATCTGGCGGACGCGATCAGTCTGACTCACTTCAGGTCTGACGGGCTGGCCGTGGAGACGAAGGCGGATGCCAGCCCGGTGACGGTGGCTGATCGGGCGATTGAGCAGGCCATCCGCGCTCGCGTGGCGGCGGAGCGCCCGGGACACCGGGTGGTGGGTGAGGAGTACGGGTCTGGCGAGGGCTCCGGGCCGTGCTGGATCATCGATCCGATTGACGGGACCAAGAAGTTTGTCCGCGGTATCGAGCAGTTCGCCACGCTGATCGCGTTGGAGCAAGGCGGCGAGATTGTCCTGGGCGTGGCGTCGGCTCCGGCGATGAGAAGGCGCTGGTGGGCGGCTCGCGGGCTGGGCGCGTATGCCGATGGCAGGCCCATCCGAGTCTCCGGGATCGCTGAGTTGAGGCAGGCGAACGTGCTGGTGGGCGGGATCGAGGGCTGGGCGCGCACCGGGCGGGTGGACCAGCTTGGCGCGATCGCCGGCGCCTCCTGGGCAACCGGCGGCATGGGCGACTTCTGGATCCATCTGCTGGTGGCGGAGGGCTCCGCGGAGGCGGCGATCGAGACGGAGGCGGCGGTCTGGGATGTCGCGGCGCTCAAGGTTATCGTGGAGGAAGCCGGCGGGCGGTTCTCCGACCTGGCGGGCGACCCCGGCATCCGCGGCGGCAATGCGCTGAGCACCAACGGCCTTCTGCACGCCGACCTGCTGGCGCGGCTTCAGTCAGGCGCCCAAGTCTGACCGTGGAGCGCCTGGAAAGCGGTCCAATACCGCCAAAGACGGCCGCGTTTTTCCTCGTTCTCGCGCGTTTTTTCGCAGAGTGACAGATGACACCCATTTCATGGGAACCGACGAGCGCACCAGGCGCCGCGCCTGCGATACACTCATCACTGCCACGACTCGCGGAGGAGGCGACGGCCTGCGTCAACGCCGCCAGCCGCCCCGCGTGACCGTGACGCGGCACTTGCTGCCGATCAAGAACTTACTGATCTCACGTGACCTAGATCTCACGTGACTCAGATCTCAAGTGACTCAGCAGGAGGTGGTTATGGCTGACGACCGACTGGCTCTGATGGCGCATCTTCTGAGGCGCGCCGGCTTCGGTTCCTCGCGGGACGAGCTCGAGGCCTACGCGGCGCGCCCGTATGAAGAGGTGGTTGAGGAGCTCATTCACCCGGAGCGCTGCCCGGATCTGGACGAGGATGAGCTTCGTCGGTATTACCCGCAGCTCGGCGCCAACATCGACAACCCGGGTGTCTGGAACGGTCGGTGGTTCTGGCGTATGGTGAACACCAAGCGCCCGCTAGAAGAGAAGATGACCCTTTTCTGGCACCACGTCTTTGCCACCGGCTGGACCAAGAGTGAGCACACGCCAACCATGGTGGAGCACATTGAGATGTTCCGCCGTGACGGGCTCAAGAACTTCCGCGTTCTCCTACTGGAGCTCTCGAAAGATCCGGCCATGATCTACTGGCTGGACAACAATGAGAACCACGGCAAGTCCATCAACGAGAACTACGGGCGCGAACTGCTCGAGCTGTTCTCCATGGGGATCGGCAACTACAGCGAGACGGACATCAAGAACGTGGCCCGGGCGTTCACGGGCTGGACCTTTGAGCAGCCGATCCCGCTGTACCCGTTTGGCCACTACGGCTCCAAGTTTGTGTACCGCGCAGAAGATCACGATGACAGCGAGAAGACGTTCCTGGGCAAGACCGGGCGCTTCAACGGTGAAGACATCATCGATATCATCGTGAAGCAGGATGCCTGCGCCCGGTTCGTGAGCCGCCACCTCTATAACTTCTTCGTGGCGGATGAGCCGCAGGTGCCATCCTGGAGCGTAGAGCCGCCGCAGGATCCCGAGGCCATCGCAACGCTGATGAAGTCGTTCCACGACTCGGACGCGGACATCCGCTCCGTCATGCGGACGCTCTTCAACTCCGACTTCTTCAAGAAGGCGCGCTTCAAGCGAGTCAAGTGCCCGGTTGAGCTGATCGCCGGCACCGTGAAGATCTCCGGCGAGTGGCGCAACCCGGACCCGGGTCTGGTCACGCTGGACTCGGCCGCGCGCGCCATGGGCCAGATCCTGATGGACCCGCCCACGGTTGAGGGCTGGCACACGGGCAAGGAGTGGATAGACGGCGGCTCGCTGACGGAGCGCGTCAACTTTGCCGTGAACGCCCTCAAGAACATGAAGAAGCCGGGCCCGCAGGCGATTGTCCGCCGCCTGAGTGAGGTGGGCCGGCCCATTCCACCCGCTGAGCTGGTGGATCGCTGCCTGGACCTGGTGGGCCCGCTGGAGGTGGGCGCCGATACCCGCGGCGCGCTAGTAGACCTGGCCCAGAAGGGCGGCGACGTGTCCTTCAAGAGCGACTCCGACTGGGCGAACGCCGAGGAGCGCGTTGGCAGAATCCTCACCCTGATCGTCGCGTCGCGCGAGTACCAGTTCGCGTAGCCCCGCGAGCCACGGATTGAACTCCGGAGGAACACCCCACATGGCTGCAAACGGAAGCAACGGAAAGAAGAAGGATCCAATCCTGGTAGTCGTCCAGCTCTCAGGCGGGAACGACTTCATGAACACGCTCATCCCCTACACCGAGGGCATCTACTACGATGCGCGCCCGCTGGTGAGCGTGCCGGAGGACAAGGTCCTCCCGATCAATGACACGCTGGGCTTCCACCCGGCTGCCGCCAAGTTCCGCGACCTGTTCCAGGCGGGCAACGTGGCGGTGATCCAGGGCATTGGCTACGAGAACTCCAGCCGATCTCACTTCCGCGCGATGGACATCTGGCACACCTGCGAGCCGAACAAGATTGCCACCGAGGGCTGGCTGGCCAAGGTGATCCAGGAGTTTGACCCGCAAGGCGTGAACCCGCTGACGGCCGTGAGCTTTGGCCGCGGCCTGCCCCGAGCGCTGGCCGCCCCGGGGGTGACCGCGACGTCCGTTGACAACCTGGACAACTACGGTCTGCTCAACGGCATCGAAGCGGCCGAGCGCCGACAGGAGGACCTGGCGTTCTTCAAGCGGATGTACACCCCTGCCATCGGCCGCGGCATGGTGATGGACTACCTGGGCCAGACGGGCCAGGGCGTGCTCACGGGCGCGGACATGCTGAAGGACGCGCCGCGTCTGTACAAGTCCTCTGTGACCTACCCTGAGAACCCCATTGCTAAGTCGCTCCGCGACGTGGCGCGCGTGATGTTCGCCAACCTGGGCACCCGCGTCTTCTACACCCAGCACGGCGGCTACGACTACCACGCGCAGGAGGTTCCCTCCCACTACCGCCTGCTGGACGAGCTGTCTGGCGCGCTGTCTGCCTTCATGGCCGACCTGCGCGAGCACAACGCGTCTGACAACGTGACCATCATGGTCTTCACGGAGTTCGGACGCCGCGTGAAGGACAACGGCAGCGGCACCGACCACGGCTCCGGCGGCGGCGCGTTCTTCATTGGCGATCAGATCAAGGGTGGTTTGTACGCGCAGTACCCCTCCGTGAAGCAGGCCGACTGGCTGAACGGCGAAGACCTGCGGCACACGATAGATTTCCGGGGTATCTACGGCACCATCCTGGAGCAGTGGCTGGGCCTGGACCCCGTGCCGATCGTTGGCGGCACCTACGAGCAGATCCGCCCGTTCAAGACCGCGGCAGTCGCGTAACGAGGTTTTCACTGATGAGTGTCAGCGCTGAACCAAGGGCCGCGAAGACGGGTACGCGGCCGTACGCCCTCCTCCGCGAGGGCTTCCCCTTCCTGACCACCCTTGGCATGCGTCGTTTCACGACGTGTTGCACGGACCTGGCGATTGGCGATGAGGGCCGGCTCTTCGTCCTCTGCCGCGATGATGGCCAGGGCGGCACTATCCGCAAGCTGAACTGGGACGATGAGGACCTGGGCACCATTGGCTCCGGCGGGACGGGCGAGGGCCAGTTCATGTGGCCGGTCCAGATCCTCCGCGATGGCGGCGAGAACCTCTACATCTCAGACGAGGGCACCCACCGCATCACGGCCTACAAGCGGGATGGGACGCTCATCGGCTGCTGGGGCACCCACGGCAGCGACCCCGGGCAGCTCAACCGGCCGTCCGGCATCGCCTTTGACTCAGACGAGAACATCTGGGTAGCGGACACGATGAACCATCGCGTCCAGAAGTTCACGAAAGACGGTCGCTACCTCACCGGCTTCGGCTCGCATGGTAGCGGCGAGGGCCAGTTCGACAGGCCCTGGGGCATCCACGTAGACGGAGAGGGCTTCGTGTACGTGGTGGACTGGCACAATGACCGCGTCCAGAAGCTGACGCAGGACGGCAAGTGCGTCCTGAAGTTTGGCTCCTCCGGCAGCGGCGACGGCGAGCTGCACCGGCCGGCCGGCGTCACGGTTGACCAGGATGGTGACATCTACGTGGCCGACCGCGGCAACCACCGGGTTGTCCAGTTCAGCCCGGAGGGGCGCTACCTGGACAAGTTCATCGGCGATGCCACGCTCTCCAAGAGTGGTCGGGCCTATGTGCTGGCCAACCCGAAGGTGCTGCGCGGGCGCGAGATGACGAGCCTGGAACCGCAGAAGCGGCTACGCGGGCCGATGATGGTGCGGTTTGACGATCAGCGCCGCATGTACATCCCGGACTTCGGCTCGCACCGGATCCAGGTGTACCAGAAGATTGTCACGCCGCTGGGTGAGGACGACATCTGGGCCCCGCCCAGCATGCCGTTCCTGTACAACGTCTAGCCAAAGTCAGCGAGAAAGGCCGGCGGGAGTCCCGCCGGCCTTTCGTCTTCCTGTTCAACTACTTCCTGTTTGACTACAGGCTCACTTACAGGCTCTCAGTTACGGGGAAGGGCGGCAGGCTCCATGCCTATCATGATTGGCTTTGCCGAGCACCGCAGACGCCTCCTGGCCGCCGAGGCGGAGCGTTACACGGCGGAGGCCGCGCCCTATGGCGCGCTGCGGATCTGGGCCGTGGGGGCCTTTGCCCGTGGTTCAGTTGGGGTGGAGACGGAGCTGGAGCTCGTGATGATCCAGGATACGGATGACCCCTTCCAGCGCCGTCCTGACTTCTGGGTGAGCCACATGCGCCCGCGCGTGGGCACACGATTCTACGTCTACACCCCGGATGAGGCTGAGGAGTTCGAGGACGCGTGTCCCGTCCTCATTGAGGCGATGACCACGGGCGTCCAGCTTGTCTAGCCCGCAACCCACCCGCGAGGTGCGGGCGTGGACCCGCCAGTCTGAGCACGACCTGCGCGACGCCGAGATCCTGGCACAGTCTGGCCGTCACGCGACCGCGAGCTTCATGTGTCACCAGGCGGCGGAGAAGATCCTGGTTGCTTTCCTGATGCAGCAGGGCGCTGAGCGCGTCTGGGGGCATTCACTGGCGGACCTGTGCGAGGACGCCATGCCGTTTGACGCGACGTTTGACCTGGTGAAGTCGATGGCGGGCATGCTGGACAAGCACTACCTGGGCGCACGGTACCCCTCGACGCTTCCCGGCGGCGTCCCCGCCGAGACCTACGACGCTGAAGACTCTCGCCGAGCCCTTGAGATCGCCAGCGAGGTCCGCCGCTTCGTGCTGGAGAAGGTCCAGGCCGCGTAGCCGACCGGGCGCCCCATCACGCCCGACTTGGGCTCGTCGTTGTACCTGGCGTGGTCGATAGTCCCCGCGGGTCCGCGCTGCACGAACCCGGTGGTGAGTATCCGCCCGCCACTCCAAACTGACCCGAAACCAGCGGAGCCACGATGGTGCATTCCCACGGCTCCCCACCTTTGTAGGACTCAGCTGTAGGAACTCAGCACGTCAGATGCGTGTCATTGCCTGGATAGCCCATTCTTCGGTTGGTCCTATGGCGGTGGTTGCCGCTTTCTACGCGGCACTGTGTTTCCAGATCCTGGCGCAGTATGGCCATGACCCCACTTGCCTGGCCCGCATCGGAGACAGGGTGGACACCGGGCGGCTCGTTCCCAATCAGAACTGTGTGGAGCAGGATTCGGTTGGCTACGACGGTCAGTTCTACTTCTTCATCGCGCTCGATCCGACGTTGCTGACCTACGACCCCACCCTGGCGATGGACAGCGTGGCATATCGCTACGGTCGAATCCTCTACCCGCTTCTGGCCTGGCTGCTCGCCGGAGGCCAGGAATGGCTCGTGCCCTGGTCGCTCCTCATCGTCAACGTGCTCGCGGTTCTGTGCTGCACGGCTGGCGCCATGGGCATCCTTCAACACTTCGGCGCGAGCCGGTGGCTTTCTGTGGCAGTTGCCCTGAGCCCGCCGTTGTTAATCGGCACGCTGGCGGACCTTGCCGAGCCGGTCTCACTCGCCTGCACCATCTGGGGTCTGCTGTGGTTCTGCAGGAGGCAGCACATCCGCGCTACGCTGGTCCTGAGCCTCAGCGTATTCGCCCGCGAAGTGGGCGTAGTTGTGCCGCTCGTCTTCTCGCTGGCGTTCCTGGTAGCGCGAGACTGGCGCAGGTGCCTGCTGTACGCGGTGCCTGGGGTAGTCCTGGCTGCCTGGAACGCTATTCTCTGGCTGCGCCTTGGCGCTTTTGGCGTGTTGTCAGGCCCGCCCAACTTCGGTCCACCGCTGGGTGGGATGATCTACCGTGCCCGGTGGTTACTGGGTCTCCAGGACGCATGGCACGGAGAAGGGTTGGCCTCAACCTGGCAACGACAAACTGAGCTTACGGTGTTGATCCTCACCGCGGCCATCATGTTCCTGGGGGTTATCAGGTTCTGCTCGCGGCCCCATCCGCTCTCAGCGCAGTTGTTCGCGCAGTGCCTACTGATGGCTTTCACGACTCCCGAGGTGTGGCTTGACCTGTACAGCTACAGCAGGGTGATGGGGCCAATGTTCCTTTTCTACGGCCTGGTCTTGCTGCTGCCGCGTGCCGCAAAAGCGGTTGAGGGGGTGGCGGCAACGGCTGATGCCCCAACGTGGTCGGGCGCCGCCAACGCCACACGATTCCAGACCTGACCCCTCAGAGGCGGACCTGAGCTCCCGTCCGCTCGGAACGGGCGAATTCGCTGATAATGGGCCGTACGACACTGCGCCAGGATCAGCAATACCATGGTTTTCAACAGCCCCGAGAACGTAGCCGCGCTCACCCCCCTCAACCCCTACGACCGCCTGCCTGATGGCCGACCGCGGGTGCCGGATGACCTCATCCAGCGCATGCGCCTTGTGACGCCGGAGGAAGCGTGGAGTGTGCTCCAGCGCAGGCACGGCTACTCCTTCCAGTTTGAAGGCAACTGGATCAACCTGCACCCTGACCGCGTCCTGGTGGGACGGGCGGTCACCGCGCAATTCGTCCCGCATCGACCAGATCTGGATGGCGTCATCAACAGGTGGGGTGAGGAGCGAGGCAAGGTTCCCCGACAGAACACCTGGGTTATTGACAGCCTGATCAAGGATGACGTGGTCGTGGTGGACCTGTTTGGGAAGGTGCGTGATGGCACGTTTGCGGGTGACAATCTGGCCACCGCCATCAAGACCCGCACGGGCACCGGGATGGTTGTAGACGGCGGTATCCGCGATGTCCAGCAGATCCACGAGCTTGATGACTTCAACGCCTTTGTTCGAGGTCTGGACCCAACGGCTATCGCCGATGTCACGCTAGCCGGCGTCAACATCCCCATTCGAATTGGTGGCGCTACCGTACTGCCAGGGGATGTGGTGCTTGGAACCCGAACGGGTGTCACGTTTATCCCGCCCCACCTTGCTCTAGAGATCGTCGAGCACTCTGAGCTGACGAGGCTCCGCGACGAATTTGGCAAGCTCCGCCTGGCGGAAGGCGTGTACACGTCCGGACAGATCGATACGCAGACGTGGGAGCCGGCGATCCAGGCCGACTTCGAACGGTGGCGAGCCCGCGCCTGATCTGACTCCTGGAAGGATGCCGGCCGCGCTTTCTATAGCGCGCGGCCGAGATACCACCCGCCCATACGCATCACGGGGTTGGGGCGCGGGGTTCAGCGACCCTGCGCCCGCCCTGGGCGTGCCGACACGGACTTCCGTGGTTGGGGTACCTGGCGGCCACCTGCATCTGTCGCCCATCAGCGGCTGCCCTGTGAACCATCCCGGCTACCCTGTTAATGGCGTTCTACTGGCTGATGTCGACGATCACGTTCACGCAGTCAGCACTGTTTCGAACTCCGTGGCGAGCACGGCTGGGGCTGGTCGCCCCCGCTCTGGTCGTCCTGGTGTTTTACGCGGGTCTCGTTGGGTACATCGCAGGTAACTATTTCGAGGGTGACGCGGCCTGTTTTGCCCGCGTGGGAGAAACGGTAGCCACGCAGCACCTGATCGCCAATAAACGGTGCATCATGCGGGAATCTGCAGGCTACGATGGACAGTTCTTTTACTTCATCGCCCTGGATCCCACGCTCACCACGTACGACCCCAGAGCATCGCTAGATCAACCGTCATATCGCTATGGTCGGATCCTGTATCCCACCCTGGCCTGGCTGGCGGCACTGGGGCGGGCAGAGCTTGTCCCGTGGGCATTGGTTCTCGTCAACGTCGTCGCGGCGGCGGCGGCCACGCTCGGAGCGGCGTACTTGCTGACTGGCATACGCGTCATCCCCTGGCTCTCGCTGGTGGTTGGACTAAGCCCACCGGTGATCATTGGCACACTAGCAGACCTTTCAGAGCCGGTGGCTATGGCATGCCTCGTCTGGGGTGTTGCACTGCACTTCCGATCGCGCCACGCCCTGGCGGCCGTTGCCCTCACTTGCGCCACGCTGACGCGTGAAGTCGGAGTAATCGTTCCGGTGATCTACGCGAGTGTGCTCGCAGCTCAGGGCAAGTGGCGGTCCCTGGCTCCGTACTTGCTCGCTCCAAGCGCGCTTGTCCTGTGGAACCTGGTGCTGTGGTTCCGCTTTGACGCCTTTGGGATCATCAACGGTTCGCGCAATTTTGGCCCACCGCTTGGAGGCATGATCTACCGGATGCGGTGGCTTCTGGGCATGGAGAGCCCGGTTTTCGGCGAAGGGCTCGCCACGTCAAGCCAACTCAACGGCGAGCTACCCATCCTCATCTTGAGCCTGGCCGTTATTGCTCTTGGCCTTACCAAACCGTTCACGCGGCCGAGTACTACTGCCATCCAGCTCGCGGCGCAGTGCTTCCTGATGATCTTCCTCACGGCCGACAATTTCCTTGATATCTTCAGCTTTGGCCGAACCCTGGGGCCCATGTACCTGTTCTACGGTCTGGCAATGCTGGAGCCGCGACGCGCCACCAGGCTGTTACGTCAGCCACAATTCGCGCCGCCGTAACTCATCAGGGGAATCCTGTCGTTCATGGCGGACCATCCCGGCGTCTTCCGGGGGTATACCGCCTCATCAGCGGCGATCTCTCGGCATCCTGGCTCGTTCCCACGAAGTCTCAGGCGATCTCCACGAGCACTGGCATGTACGTAGACGCCGACGGGCTACCGCTGCCAGCCACGCCACGACTCGCGGAATGGAGTCTGGCTGCGAGCCCCACTCAGGAGACCAGATCTGCTCCGGGGCGGCCATCTGTGATGACGAATCGGGCGCGGGTGGAGACGGGTGCACCTGGGCGGTCCACGTAGGGCACGACGCGGAAGTTGGCCTCCAGACGCTCCGGCGTGACGCTACACAGTACGTAGCCGCGCTGTGAGTTCCAGAACTTTATGTGTGGGTTCTCTGTGATGTATACGGAGCCGGGCCGCGGATCGAACCCGTTGCCGCCGGAGCTAATTGACGTCCCAATGAGCTCTGTAGCGACCGTGGGCGAGCTGGGATCATCAAAGCTGCTCTTGATGTCCGCCACCCAGTTTGCGTGAATATCGCCGCTCAGGATGACCGGGTTGGAAGGCTGACGCCGTTCCAGGAAGCTGGTGATTCGCTCGCGCGCGGCTGGGTAGCCGTCCCACTGATCTAGATTGAACGTCTGGATGACGCCTGACTGCCGATCAAGCTGGGCCATCATGGCCTGCTGGGCGATGATGTTCCAGCGGGCCGCTGACGCGTCCAGGCCGTCAAGAAGCCAGCGCTCTTGCTCCGGGCCGGTCATGGTTGCGCCGGGACTGAGCGCCTCCAGGCAGCGTGGCTTGATGCCGTCATCGCAGGGCTGGTCCGTCCGATACTGACGGGTGTCCAGCACGCTGAGCTCAACCAGATCCCCGAAGGCCAGACGGCGGTACAGACGGGCATCTGGGCCAACGGGCATGGACGCGGCGCGGAGCGGCAGGTGCTCCCAATACGCCTGATACGCCGCGGCTCTTCTTGGTAAGAACACCGAAGCGGGCGAGTTACGGATGTCGACCGTGCCAGCGTAGTTGTTCTCTACCTCGTGATCATCCCAGGTGACGACCCATGGAAACGCCGCGTGTGTTGCCTGCAGGTCCCGATCCGTTTTGTAGAGCGCGTAGCGGTCTCGATAGCCCTGAAGGGTTGTTGGCATGGGCGTACCGTGGCTGCGCACCCGGCCTGCCTGCATGGCGCCTTCATAGATATAGTCGCCAAGATGCACGATGAGATCCAGGTCTTCCCCCGCCAGATGACGGTAGGCTGTGAACAGGCCTTGCTCGTAGTTCTGGCAGGAGACGAACGCGAACCGGAGCTCCGCAACTGGATCACCCACTGCCGGGGCGGTTCTCGTTCGACCTACTGGACTGACTTCGTTACCGGCCTCAAACCGGTACCAGTACCAACGAGCGGGCTGCAGCCCTGAAACCTCCACGTGAACGGAGTGCGCGAGCTCAGGCAGCGCGAGGGTGGTGCCCTGCTGCACCACCTGGGTCATTGCCTCGTCGTGGGCGACGATCCATTGGACGGGTACTGATTCCTGTCCCATGCCGCCACCGTTGAGCGGGTCGGGCGCCAGCCGTGTCCACAGGACGACTCCGTCCGACAAGGGGTCACCGGAGGCCACACCCAGCGAAAATGGGTACTCCGCGAATCGCGGCCGCGCGGAAACTGGCGCGGGAAAGCGATTCACGTACGCCAGGGTCAGAAACGCCGTAGTGGCGGTGAGAAACCGCCGCCGCGTAGGGCGCGCTAGGATAGCCCTGCCTCCCACACCCGACGCGGTTGGGCGCGCTGCCTCACCGTAGTCTCAGGCCGCGTTTGGCTGCGCAGGCCGCTGGACAAATATGCCGCGAGAGCAATCTCAACCATGGGTCCGAAGGCGTATTTTGCCACGGCGGGCAGCGACGAAGGTGAGATAAAGCCCTCAATTAATCCGGCTACGACCAACCACGGCGCTACGCCGATGAGCAACAAGACTGAGCGGCGCGCTGCCATCGCAAGCGCGTCCTTTCGGGGGAGCAATCCAGGGTTGAGGATGGCCCAGGCCATCTGAAGTCCGCAGCCCCCGGCGATGAATACGATCGATAGCTCGATGTACCCGTGGGGAGAGACGAATGCCAGGAGCTCACCGGCGAGGTTGTACGCGTGGGTGTAACCGAGCACGGCCCCGAACATCAGACCGTTTGAGACGAGGACGTAGGCGGTGAGTGTGCCGGCGAGCATGCCACCCGCGAACGCGAGAAATGAGACCTGGATGTTGTTCGTCATGATGATGGTGGCCATGACCGGCCTGGTGGGCTCTGCCATGTCCGTCCAGAGCCGTCCGCTGCGAACCACTCTGGTGAGCTCGGGGGGGAGCACGGCCTCCGCCCCGGGTGGGTTGGTCACAGCGACGACGTATGCCGCGAGTGCCGGAACCACAAAGAGGGTAAGCGCGGCGGCCACAAACCAACGTGCGGCGGCGAAGAGCTCCGGAACACCCCTGGTGAAGAACCGCGCCAGCCGAAGCCAGCTCCCGCCATCAGCCCGGTACACCACCGGGTGGGCACGCGCGGCAAGCCCGTTGAGGTATCTGGTGACCTGATCACCAGGATAATCGCGCCGGGCGATCGCGAGGTCAGACGTGATGTGCCGATAGAGCTGGCCAAGGCGCTCGATCTCTGGCGCGCCCAGCCGACGGGGATCCTGGCCAGTCCTTCGCAGCAGCCGCTCGAGCGCATCCCAATCTTCGCGGTGGCCAAGGATGAAGCTGTCGACACCTGCCATATCAGCTAGCCTTCCGTCCGCACGCCGATTCCGTCGCAGTGGGGCACGAGCATGCGTTGTACTCTATGAAACGCGACGGGCAGCCGAGAGCGGTCGGGGGGATGCGATGTATGAAATGGACTTTGGACTTCAAACTCCCGAACAGGTGGAGCTAGAGTACGACGTGGCGGGCCTCGGCTCCCGCTTCACCGCGTGCATGATTGATTCAACTCTCCAGGCGGCAGTGATGCTTGCCGTGGTGATGGTTGCGGGATTCGCCGCAGGGGTCACCGGATGGATCGGCCAACGGCTGCTGCGATCCCTGGATTCGTGGGTTCTCGCGTTGTTCCTGGGGGCCATTGTCCTGCTGCTCTTCCTGATCCTCTGGGGGTATTTCCTCTTCTTTGAGATCGTCTGGAACGGGCAGAGTCCCGGCAAGCGGATGCTGGGAATCCGAGTGATGTCCACGGGCGGAGAGCCTATCACGGTAGCCCAGTCGTTGGTCCGAAACCTCGTTCGTCTGGTGGATTTTCTTCCATCGAGCTATGTGGTGGGCGCCGCGTGCGTGCTGCTGACCCGGCATTCGCAGCGTCTGGGTGATCTTGCCGCGGGCACCATGGTGGTGCGCGTGCACCGGGAGGAGTCACCACGCGTGGTTCCCACCCCCGCCCAGCTCCTGCCGCCGCAGGCGGTTCGTCTGCTCACTACGGAGGACGTGGCGCTTGCTCGCGAGTTTGTACTCCGACGACACGACTTGACCGCGGAGCGTCGTAGAGAACTTCTCGCGCAACTGGCCACGCGGTGGCGAGCCCAATTGGGCGCGACCCTGACTACCGTCAGCGATGAGGAGCTCGCGATTCAGGTGGCTGCCGCGGAGCGGTAGCGGCTGGTGTGGTATGGCCGGACCAGGCGGTTCGGCGGGATCAGTATTCGGTCAGCCGGTGAGTCTCAACGAGCCAGCGCGTGAAGCGAAGTCGATCCAGGTCCCGCTGAGAAAAGGCAACTTCTAGCTCGGAGTGGTTGAACCTCAGGCTCAGTTGCTCCAGCGCGGCCAGCTCATCAGCCGAGAAGATCTGGCTGTTCTCTATGCTGCTGGTGTTCATCTCACTGCCTCCGGAGCGGTCTTCTGCTCCTGATGACAGCATATGCCGCGGCGAGCGACGACAAAATCCGCTCGCGCACACCTGGATGGTGTGCAAGCTGACGATTCTGTTCCGTGCGCCGCGCTCAGAGCGAAATGGTGAGGCCGTCATAGCCCAGCTCAACTCCAGGCGGAAGCGTCGCCGTGACGGCATTGAACTCGATGTCGTGGTTCATATGGGTGATGACCGTGCGGCGCGCCCCGAGTGGTCGCGTGGCCTCGATGGCCTGTTGGACACTGAAGTGTGTTGGGTGGGGTTTGAGCCGTACGCCGTCCACCACCACGGTATCCACGCCTCGTAGCAGATCCATGGATGCGCCTGAGATGGCGCTGCAGTCGGTGAGATACGCCACGTCGCCGATCCGCCAACCAGTGGAGATGATGCGGCCATGCTCGAGCTCAATGGGGGTGACACGGACTCCCTGCAGATCGAAGGGCTGGCGGACGTTGGTGAACGTGAGGTGCGGTATGGCGCCGATGAACGGGGTGCCCGCGAAAGCCCAGGCGTAGTTGGCCCGCAGCACGTCGCCCGTGTCCTCGTTGCCATGACATTCAACTACACCGCCGCGTGCGTAGTTGAAGGCCTTCAGGTCATCGATCCCATGGGTGTGATCCGCGTGGTAGTGGGTGTAAAAGACCGCATCGATGGAGCGTAGCCCGTGCGCTAGCGCCTGGAGGCGAAGTTCCGGAGGCGTATCCACCAGGAACGTGCGTCCATCGACTTCGAACAGTGCGGATGACCGCATGCGACGGTTTCGGGGATCGGGCGAGCTGCAGGCCGGACACTCGCAGCCCACCATCGGAACGCCGTAAGAAGCGCCGGTCCCCATGAGCGTCAGCCGCATGCGGCAACTGTAGTGACGTGATTGCCCCCACCGCAATGCGCCGTTGCTAGTGGGCCAGGTGCACTACTCCAGCGACGAGCAAACACGCGTCTGGCCAGGCGATGCCGCAGATAACGGAATGATCTGCTGGCTCCACTAGCAGGCCGCCCAACCGGGTCATTCTTGCACGGTCAACGCGAGAAACGAACGGTCCTAGAAGCAGTTTTGCAACTCTGTGTCTCTGTGATTCGGCTGTGACGAATCCGCACTTCGCCGATACGGATTTGTAAGCAGGTGGCTCAGATACTGACGCCAGTGCCCAGGCTCTGGGCGCAGTCTGCAATCCCGGGCCGTCTCGCGAGCGGGCTGGCGATTGATCGCGAAGAGTCCGCAGAAAAAACGACATCGAGGTGCAAGTGTGTTAGGAAGGGTCGCCGGGTTCGCGTCAATCGTGATCGCGGTGGCTATTGCCATTGCGATCATCCCAAATCTCAGCCTAGCTCGCGTCCCAGCGCAGCCCGCGCTACCAGATTTGAAGGTAAGCGTGGGGGACATTGCGGAGCCCGCGTTTGTCAACGAGGATTTGATCTACTCCGCGACCGTCAAGAACAACGGCGGTGCCGCGGCGACGAACGTGGTCCTCAAGGACACTTTGCCCATTGAGGTCGTCTACAAGTCTTTTGCATCCGCCAAAGCGAATTGCACCGCGGTTGCCGGCACCCTCAATGTCACACCAACCATTGTGACTTGCACCATCGGTACGATTGCCGTGAACGAGACGGTTGGGATTGATCTGGTGGTGACACCGAAAGTGGTCACTACCATCCGGAACAAGGCAGAGCTGACGCTGACCGAGGTCGACATCTTCGATGGTGACAACGTGGCTGAGACGGCGACCGTCATCAGCGAAGCGGCGGATATGACGATCACCATCACCGACAACTCACCGTTCACGGTGGGCAACCAGGGCAAGTACACGCTCACGGCGAAGAACAACGGTGATGCGCCAGCCGGCGCGCCAATCAAGATCGTGGCTTCTATCCCCTCGGGGGTCACCTACACTGGTTTCACCAGCGTGTCGCCAGGCTGGTCCTGCACGCCAAACGGCGTCTCCACAGTGGTGTGCACCAATCAGACCACGCTGCAGCCCGATCAATCGTCAGTGGTTGAGCTGCTGGTGAATGTCCTGCCCGCGGCTGTACCCAGCGTGACGTTGAGCGCGACGGTGTCCAGCACCACGGGCGACCCCAAGCCATTCAACAACACGGCGTCTATCACCTCACCGGTTCCGTCGGCAGATCTTGCCATCGCCAAGACGGACAATGGGCCATTCAAGGTGGGCGAAAACGGGGTCTACACGCTGAAGGTGACTAACAACGGCCCGTCGGCCACGAGCGGAACCCTCACCGTGGTGGATACGCTCCCCAACGGTCTGGCTTTCGTCAGCAGCAGCGGTGCCGGGTGGACCTGTGCCGCGCAGACGGGCAACAAGGTGCAGTGCACGAGCAACGTGGTGCTACAGCCAAACACCTTTACCTCGTTCACGTTGACCGTCTCGGTGAGCCAGGCAGCCGTCCCCAACGTCACGAACACGGCGACGGTCACCTCGGGTGTACCCGACAACGTGCCGGATAACAACACGACGACCATTGTCACGCAGGTTCCGCAGGCTGATCTGGCGATCGTGAAGTCTGCCGTGGGTAACTTTGTGGCCGGTGCCCAGGCGCAGTACAGCATGCTGGTCACCAACAATGGTCCGTCCGCGGCGGCTGGTCCTATCACGATCGCGGATACGCTCCCGCCTGGTCTCACCTTTGTGTCTGCCTCCGGTAGCGGCTGGACGTGCGCGGTTCCCACGAGCGCGCTCATCCGATCTGCCTCAGGTGTGGTCAACTGCTCTTTTGCAGCCGGCCTTGACGCCAAGGCGAGCACGACCATCGTGTTCACGGTTTTCGTCGCGGGGGATGCCCCATCCAGTGTGACCAACACGGTGACTGTGTCCGGCCCCACGCCAGACCCCAATCCAAACAACAACACGTCACAGGTCACGACGCCCGTGAGTCCGCCGCCGCCTGGGACTCCCACCCCAACGGCCACCACTCCGCCGGCTACGGCCACGCCGACTAGCGGCCCGGCCACGGCTACACCGACCTCTGGCCCGGGCACCGCGACACCGACGCCAACCCAGCCAACGGGAGGACCGCAGGGCGGACCAACCGTGACACCAACAGTTCCTCTGGTGAGCAAGCCCCAGGGAGATCCGAACGGTCCGATCGGTCGGCCGCAGGGCGACACGGACGACAATGGGAACAGCAAAGACAATCGCCAGGACAAGGACAAGAAGGAGACTGACGAGCAGCGTCAGCAGCGCGAGCGAACCAACAAGGGCAACAAGGATGACGTGTACACAGAGGGCGACGTGCTAGAGATCGACTGTAGCGCGAACAACGTCCCCACCGTGTACATTGGTACCCGTGACGGCCGTCAGCAGATCCGTCTCTACTACGACACCAAGCTCCAGTGCACCAGCATCCTCGTGGGTGACTACCTGGAGGTGGACGGAGTGAAGCAGCACGAGCTGTTGTTCGACGCGGAGAACATCACGATCAAACGGGGCGGAAAGAAGAGGAGCTAACGGGTAGCGTGTGAGCTGACGGAGACGGGGGCAGGAGCCGATTCCTGCCCCCGTTTCCCATTTTCTCCACCGCGCTCCCGACCATCATGTTCACCGTAGGCGTTTCCGACCACACCATGATTGCCCACAGCCTCCGCGGAGCTACTTTTGGACCGGCCCAGCGACTGCATGGTGCGACGTATGAAGTCCGTGTGGAGCTCTCGACGCGACAACTGGATGCGGACTCCATCGTCGTGGACATTGGGCACCTGAAGACTGTGCTGCGCAGCACGCTGGCCATCCTGGACTACCAGAATCTGGATGGTCTGGCGGAGCTCCGCAGTCTGAACACTACCACCGAAGTGCTGTGCCAGTGGATACACACCCGCCTGGCAGCACACCTGACAGCCATGCCCGCCGCGATCCTCCGCGTGACGCTGGTGGAATCCCCAAACGCCTGGGCGAGCTACGAGGGTTCTGTCAGCACGGTAGAATGAGCGAGGCGCGTGCCGGTGCTCACGAATGCTGATCTGAGGGGGATATCATGGCGATCTGGCTCGTGAAGACAGAGCCCAACGAGTACAGCTACGCCGATCTGGTGCGTGACGGCGAGGCGGAGTGGGATGGTGTGACCAACCCCACAGCCCAGCTGCATCTGCGGTCAATGGCGGTGGGTGACCGGGTGGTGGTGTACCACTCTGGCAACGAACGCGCTGCCATTGGGCTTGCCACCGTGGTGAAAGCGCCCTATCCCGATCCGACCGACCTAAAAGGAAAGCGTGTCTGGGTCCATCTTCTGGCGGAGCGACAGCTCCCGAGCGCGGTGCCGCTGGCGACGCTACGGGGCGAGCCCAGCTTTGCCGATAGCATGCTTGTGCGGATGTCACGGCTGTCAGTGATGCCGCTCACCGCGGAGCAGCTCGCCACGATAGACCGCCTGGCCGCTCCCTGACGCCGTCTTAGCCGATCTCGCGCTGCCAGTACGCCACGTACGAGCGCGTGCCATCCCAGGAAACGACGAGCGCGCCGCACCGGGGGCAGGCAAGCTCGCCGGACTCGGCGAATGGTTGCCACACTGAGCGGAGCAGGTACGGCTTCCCACAGCCCTCGCAGGCACGGAGTGGGAGCTCTTCGGCGTTTCTGAGCCCGTGCTGGGTGGCGATCGCCTGGCGCAATGCCGTCTCGTACAGGCAGCCACGCTGCCCGTCAACGTGACGGTGCTGATGGATGGTCATTCGCGTTCCGCGTCTTCGGTCAGCCACGTGGCTCTCTCCGATGCCCAAAACACGATTAACGAGCGATCTACGAGCCAGTGTATCACAAGTGCGTCACAGACGAAACAAATGCCGCAACCGGCCGGCCAGGGGTGGGTGAAGTCCGCCCATTTGGGGTCGCTCCGGACGCGTTTCGAGCGTCCACTTCTGTCGTGTTGCGTGGTAGGATTGCCACCCGGAGTTGAGTGGTATGGACGCCGAGAGGAACTCAAGCAGCGGGCACGACAGGGTTGAGACCGGTCAGTGCGTGAGCTGCGGCGACGCGCGCGGACCCGAATGTGGTGGATCCAGCCCGAGGTACATGCCTTTCCGCGTGCCTTCACGCTACCGCGATGACAGGGCTCTTGGCGATGCACTTAAACAGCGTTGGCGCTACCTCCCAACCCTCACAAACTCCCAACTCAGCTGGCCCGGCCTCCGCGCCAACTGATCTGGCTACTTAGGAATCCCCTAACAGGCTGTGGGCTCAACGTGCGCCAATGCGTACACCCGGAGCAGCTCTGCCACCGACCACGCCTGGGCCACCGCACCGCGGGCGGTGTGTGGCGGGTCAGCATCAAAGATCTCTGAGATGCTGCCCAGGCAGCCATCACGCATCAGGTGCCCGAGAAGCGGGCGGACCAGCTCCCGCAGCGCCAGGGACGTTTCCGGAGTAGCGCCTCGCGCGCGAATCAGCGTGTCAGCGTAGGCGCCGATCAGCCACGGCCACGCGGTACCCTGGTGATAACTACCATCACGAGCCGCCACGTCCCCCTGGTACTTCCCCACATAGCGTAGATCGCTGGGATTCAATGAGCGAAGTCCGAAGGGGATGAGCAGGTGCTTCTCGATCACCCCGAGGATTGACCTCACTTGCTCGACCGAGAAGGCGGTGTGGGGCAGGCTGCAGGCGAAAAGCTGGTTGGGGCGGAGAGTGCTGTCGCCCACACCATCTTCCCCTAGGACGTCAAACAGGTATCCGTCTGGCGCACTCCAGAATCGCTGCATACCTATCCTGGTCTTTCGGGCCATCTCCCGATAGTGCGACGCGTCGCGGCCATACCGCTCCGTGAGCTCCGCGGCGACGCAGAGCGCGTTTAGCCAGAGCGCGTTCACTTCCACGGGCTTGCCGCTGCGCGGTGTCACCACGTGGTCACCCACACGGGCGTCCATCCAGGTGAGCTGGACACCTGGTTCGCCGGCCAACAGCAGGCCATCCTCGGGGTCCATCTTGATTCCGTAGCGCGTCCCGCGGACGTGCCACTCGATGACGTCCTGAAGGAGCGGGAGCTGTTCTCTGGCGAGCCCGTCATCACCGCTGGCGGCGCGATACGCGTCCAATGCGTGAAACCACCACAGGGTGGCATCAACCGTGTTGTACTCCGGCGTCTCAGCCTCATCTGGGAACCGATTGGGCAACATGCCGCGGTCCACATAGGCGGCAAAAGTCCGCAGAATCTCCGCGGCCTCGCTGAAGCGCTTTGTGGTCAACGTCAACCCGGGCAGCGCGATCATGGTGTCTCGACCCCAGTCGCCGAACCAGTGGTAGCCGGCAATCACGGTGCTGCCGTGGGTTGAAGCGCGGCGCACCAGGAATTGATCACCCGCGGTGACCAGCGCCTCCGCCTCCAGCGTCCGCGGAAGCGTTGACTGTTGCACGAGCTGGCGCCGCTGCTCGGTGAGTTGATGGGCGATTTCATCTACCGTCACAAGATCCGTGACGGGGTCTACGCTCACCATGAGGTCCAATGCCTCGCCGGGCCTCAGGCGTATGCCCACGGTTCCCAGGCAGTAGTTGTCTTCAACGGAAGGGAGACCGCGCGACTCTTCCTCTGGATATCTGTAGCCCCAGTACCACTGACCGGTCTGTCGATACTCCGCGCCGTTGCTCCAGGCGGCGTACCAGGGAGCGGCACCGTTCCAGGCGTCAACTCGAAGGCCCTCATCGCGCACTTCCTGCCGAAACTGCCAGTCTGGGTGTCCAGCGGTGTTCCCGTGGAAGTCGCGGTGATTCGCCAGTAGGGTTACCTCAAGTCTGATAGGCGGCCCGCCCTCCAGGTGATAGCGAATCGCGGTGGCGTTTTGTCCAGGAATGCTTGCGACCCGCTTTACGAGCCGCCCAAGGCCCACTCGATACTCCCAGGTGGGAACGGGATCCGGCCGAAAGGCGGCTAGTTGGCGGTATCCTTCCGGCGCGGTCCAGCCAGAGCGCCAGAAACTGGCACCCAATTCGTAGACATCGCCGCCGGCGATCACCGTCTCGTCAACCCGCGACAACAGGACGGTGCGTTGCCCCGGCGGCTCGATGGCCGCGACTAGCAGGCCATGGTAGCGGCGACTGTTCGCACCGCAGACGGTGCCACTGGCGTAACCCCCCAATCCGTTCGTGGTGAGCCATTCGCGGGTGTCTGGCTGGTCCATCCTTGCTCCTGTCGTGGGAGGTTACCCGGGCGCCTGACTTGGTCAGCTAGTCCGCCACCTCGCAGTACACCTTGATCGCGTCTTTGGCGGTGGTCAGCGCCGCCATCAGGTCTCGGAAGTTCTCGAGTCCGCGCACCGGGTGGGTGAGTAATCGACCTAGCCACCCGGCGTATTCCGCCTCGGCCTGCGCCATGTCTCGCACACCTAACTCGAAGTACTCCCGATTTGCGTTGACCGTTCCAACCATGACCTTGTTGCCGAGGACAAACTGCAGATTTAGCTGGTCTGCCGCCACCTCGACCTTACGGTCACCGCCGGTGACGCTGGAGAGCACGAGCACACCGTTCTTGCCCAGGGCGTGCATGGCCTCGAAGACAATTGGCGAATAGCCAGTCGCTTCAAAGACGAGATCAAACGGTCCGTGCGTGTCGGCCGCGCCGCGCAACGGCGTATCCAGCGTAGACTCGTATCTGGCGCCAATCGCGTCTAGTAGATCCGCGTTCCGGTAGGGCCGCCGCGTCAAGCCAAAGGTGGTCACCTGCAAACCGCGCAACCGAAGGACGAGCGTGGCGAGCAGACCGATGGTCCCGGCGCCCAGCACAGCCGCCCGCCGCGGCCGCCAGACTTTGAGCCGGCGTTGAATCTCGTACGCCTGGGTGATGCCCTTCTCCACGACCGTCATGGGCTCGAGGAGAACACCCACGTCCTTCAACCCACCCGGGACTTTGACGATGTATTCGGCGTCATCCACGTAGTACTCGGTGAGGTACCCGTGCCGTAGGTTAATGCCGCGTTCGAAGTACGTGTTGTCCGTGGTCATATCGTTGGTGCCGATGAGGTCGTAGATGCTCGAGCCTGGCCGTCGCACCGTTGCCACAACGTAGTCTCCGGGCTGGAGGCCGACGACGTTTGGGCCGACTGCCTCTATCCGACCGAATCCCTCATGTCCGATTACGAGGAATGAGAACCCTGGCGGCGCGCTGCCATACTCGGCGGCATTGATCTCACGGTCAGTGCCGTCAACGCCCACCCGCAAAACCTTCACCAGCACACCGCGCCCTTGTGATACGTCGTCCAGCGACGGCATCTCGAGCTGTGCCAGGTGCACTGAATCCGGGGTGCCGGGAATAACCGCGACTGCCTTCACTATTTCTCTCCCGGCTAACTTGCGTTCGACTCGGAGGATGTCCCGGTCCCATGTCTAAGGCTCAACGCGCGCCAAACGTCCAGGGGGGTCAGCTCTGCCCCAATCCTCGAGCGGTATCCCTCGCAATTGAGGATGGCCGCGATCACGGGTACGGCCTCTCCCAGGCCGCGCAACTCGCGAGCGCGGGCAATGACCGAGACGGACGCCCCACGGCCTTCAGTGGGCGCTGTCTCGAGCTCCGTGGGTTGTACACACACACTCGTAAGCATCATCTCGCCGCTCCTATTTCGGAATCCGAGCTATCCGCAGGACGAACCACGCACATGTGCGGCTCAGACGATCTATCGGGTCCCGGTCTACCGCTATTCCAATCCATCAACCACGCGGGGGCTACGACGACGCCTAACGACACCACGAGGTGCACTGCATGACTACCGTGGCTATAGTGAGCGCGGAACAAGACCTGGGAGAAGGCACTGTGTCCGTCTCACACACTTCGCGCGACCCCGGTCAACTCCTCTCTGACGCCGACGCCTTCGAAGCTGAGGCCATGCCCCACGTCCCCGCTCTTTACCGTGCCGCCGTGCGCATGACTCGCGATGCCACTGTGGCGGAGGACGTGGTGCAAGAGACTTTGGAACGTGCGTTCACAAATTTCGCGCGGTATCAAAGAGGAACAAATATCCGCGCCTGGCTGTTCAAGATTCTGAGCTACGTGGCCATCACCGATTTCCGTCGCCGCGTGGCGTCACGCTCTACGTCACTGGAGGGCATTGAAGAGTTCAACCTATACCGCATGACACGTGATGCGGGTGTCGACGTGGAAAACGTCGAAAAACACGTGCTTGACCAGCTTGGTGAAGAGTCCGTTCGATCAGCAATTGATGAGCTCAGCCCAGACTTTCGCATGGTGGTGCTTCTCGTTGACGTGGAGCAGTTCTCCTATAAGGAAGTGGCGGAGATCATGAGCGTGCCAATCGGTACGGTCATGTCTAGACTCCATCGTGCTCGAAAAATCCTGCACCGACTGTTGTGGGATCAGGCGTGCGCGAAGGGATACGTGAAGGAACCACAGCTCCTAGCGGCAGGATCTGAAAAGGTGTCAGTCTCATGAAACAACCGGGGATCTCTTGCGAAACCGTTTATGGCGAGCTCCTGGCGTACTTCAACCGAGAGCTTGCGACCGATCTCATGGTCAGCGTGGCAGCTCATCTGGATGAATGTGAACGTTGCCAAGACTACGCCAGGATCGTGGAGAACGCGATCTGCCGCGAGATCTATGACCAGGTAGACTCGTACCTTGATCGTGAGCTGAACGCGGATGACTTTGAGCGTGTGCAGAAGCATCTCGCGATGTGCACCCGCTGCTCAGCGCATTTTCGCTTCGATGGTCGTGTGCTGCATTTTGTGCGGGAGCAAGCGAAGAAGGCAGAGATCGAGGAGCCGGTTGTTGCTCGCATCATGAGCCAGTTCCGAACGAGGCTGCGGGCGGCCCTGGCACAGACCAGCCAGACCGTGTTTGTTGGGTAACGGGCGGTTCTGACGTCATCGCGAGCGCGGGCCTTCTCAGCGTCGAGAAGGCCCGCTTTCTGGTTGCCGGGGGCACCGCGACGATCCTTTACCTACGCCATCACCGGACTCTGGTGGCAGATAAAGGGGCACGGCTGACGATTGCGGTGGTGCAGCTTGGCACAGCGGACCGCTTCGGCAGACCGAACCCGCGTGTACGCCAGCGCGGCGAGCATCATCCCGAGCAGGGGGCCCACGCCGTAGACCCAGAGGCTTGGCCAGGTGCCGGCAAACAGAGCCGACCCGAGCGAGCGCGCGGGATTCATGCTCATGCCTGAGAGCGGCGCCTCGGTGACGATATACAGCGCAATGAGGGCACCCGCGCACTGGGGAGTGAACTGGGCGAACCGGCTATTGGAGACTGCGAGAATGACCGTCATGAGCCCGAACGAGATCAGGGTCTCCGCGACGAGCGCCACCACGGTGCCAGCCGGGCCTGGCACCGTGGCCACGTAGTTTACGGCTGGGTCTGACAACCACGGTCCCAGCAGCCCAACCGCGATGACCACTCCGAGCGCACCGCCGACCAGTTGGGCCGCGCAATAGAACAGCGCGTCCCAGGGGGCGACCTTGCCGAGCCGCCAGAACGTGAGTGTTATGGCGGGGTTGAGGTGGGCGCCCGATCGCTGGCCCCACGGGGAGCAGACGATGGTGACGGCGGTGAGGCCCATTGCGATCCCCATGGGCACGCGCCTGGTGAATGAGTCGTCCACGGCCTGCCGTACGGGTGAACCTGGGTACTCGATCGCCGCGCCGAACGCGCAAGCCGCCAGCATGAATACGCCGAGGGCCGCGGCCTCGATTAAATATTCCGTCCAGTGTGTTACGAGTGCCTTTGTTATTGCTGACCCCGTGTCAGAGCGCGTCAAGACTGACGCCTAAGCTCAAGGGCCCGATAGGTCCCATCAGGCGCTCAGCTCCTATGATATCGGCGCCGGGGCTAACTCCATGGGGCCGCGCGCCGCTCCGAGAGACTGGAGATACTGGCGCACCATGAGCGCGGCCGTTGCGCCCTCACCCGCGGCGCTCACCAGTTGCTTGGTGCTGCCCAGGCGGGCATCGCCAGCGGCGAACACACCGGGCACGTTGGTCTGCAGCACGGCCGACGTGGGTATGAACCCTGCTTTGTCAAGCTCGATGGACCCCTGGAGAAAGGCGGTGTTTGGCCGCAGCCCAATGAACACGAAGGCGGCAGCTGTCTCGACGCGCTCGGTTGCGCCGGTCTGGCGGTCCTTCATCGTGACACCGGTCAGATGGCTGTCTCCGCTAAACGCAACTACGTCTGTCTGGTAGCGTATCGAGATCTTCGGGTTCGCCATCGCCTTCTCTCGGGCGACAAGGCTGGCACTGAGCTCTGCGCTGTGACTGACGATGGTGACGTGGCGCGCGAATCTTGTTAGGAACAGCGACTCTTCCACGGCACTATTACCACCGCCGATCACCATGACGTCGCGGTCTCGGTAGAAGGGGCCGTCACAGGTCGCGCAGAAGTGCACGCCCGCGCCGATAAAGTCCTCTTCTCCCGCCACTTCCAGCCGCCGATACGTGGAACCGGGCGCAAGCAGCACCGCGTGTGACCGCACCGTGGATCCGTCCGCGAGTCTGACTACTCGATATGGCTCATCCGACTCGACGCCGACGACCTCCGCGGCGGACAGCAGCTCCACGCCGAACCGCGAACACTGTGCGGCAAGGCGATCCGCGAACTCCGCGCCGCTGATCCCCTCAGGAAATCCTGGGTAGTTATCCAGCCGCTCGGTGACGGCCGCCTGTCCGCCGAGGCCGCTCCGCTCTATCACCAACGTCTCCACGCCCTCACGCGCGGTGTAGATGGCGGTCGTCAATCCGGTGGGGCCGCCGCCCACGATCACCAGATCATAGAAGCCACCGGACGGGCGTGTGCGCAGGCCGAGTTTGCTGGCCAGTTCGGCATTACTCGGCTCAACGAGTACAGAACCATCCTGAAAGACGATGGTTGGGATGATGCGCTTCCCCGCATTGGTCTCCTCGACGAGTCGAAGACCATCAGCATCCGTGTCGACGTCGATGAACTCGTACGCGATTCGATGCTCACCGAGAAACTTCTTCGAGCGCTTGCAGTCGCTGCACCAGCTTGTGCCGTACAGCTTGATCTCGGCGTCAGCCATTGGTTACTCCCATCAGTAGCCGTGACGCAGTAGTCGTCCATGGCGATCTCAGAGGTAGGCGCGGCCGTCGCATCGCGACTCTCCGCGCCGAGATCCACCATGGCGAATACGTCAGTCGTTGGCGCGGATCAGCGGGGGGATCTGGGCGGGCTTGCGTCAACCATTGCTGGCGCTACCACGGGCCTGTGGCGCCCGATCGAGTCCAGCAGCTTGGCGACGAGGCCAGTCCAGCCGGTCTGGTGGCTGGCCCCAACGCCGCGGCCGTTGTCTCCATCAAAATACTCGTAGAACGGAATCAGGTCACGCCAATGTGGATCATTCTGGAAGGCCGATTCATCGCCGAATACCGGTCTCCGGCCGTCCCCGTCACGCAGGAATATCCTGGTCAATCGGCCGCCGATCTCGTCTGCGATCTGGCTCAGGCTTAGCAGATTGCCCGATCCGGTTGGGCACTCTACGCTGAAATCGTCCCCGTAATAATGGTGGAATTGCTGAAGCGATTCGAAGAGCAGGTAATTCACAGGGAACCAGATGGGCCCGCGCCAGTTGGAGTTACCACCGAAGAGTCCGCTGTTTGACTCGGCGGGCTGGTACTCAACGCTGTAGCGGCGACCGTCGATGTCAAAGTGGTATGGGTGCTCCGCGTGGTGGCGGGATAGCGCGCGCACGCCGTAGTCGGAGAGGAACTCAGTTTCGTCCAGCATGCGGCGGAGCAGGCGCTTCATGCGATGGCCACGCACGATGGCAAGCAGCCGCCGTTCACCCATGCCTGGCTCTTGCCAGCGTGAGACCAGGCTGGCAAGGCGGGGGCGGTGCTCGAGAAACCATTCCATGCGCGCCCGAAACTCCGGCAACTCCGCGAGCAGGGCCGGCTCTATGGTGGTGACGGCAAACAGTGGGATCAATCCGACGATAGACCGGATCTTCATGGGGAGATCCCCACCTGCTGGCAGATGGAGGACGTCGTAAAAGAATTCGTCTTCCTCGTTCCAGAGCGCGATTCCCTCACCGCCGATGTTGTTCATGGCGTCGGCGATGTAGAGGAAGTGCTGGAAGAACTTGGTGGCCACGTCCTCGTATGCGCGCTTGCGGCGGGCGAGCTCCAGGCTGATGGTGAGCATGTTGAGGCAGAACATGCCCATCCAGCTGGTGCCATCGCTTTGTTCGATGTGTCCGCCAGTGGGTAGGGGGGCGCTGCGGTCGAAGACGCCGATATTGTCCAAGCCCAGGAACCCACCCTGGAACACGTTCTTGCCTTCGCTGTCTTTTCGATTGACCCACCAGGTGAAATTGAGCATCAGTTTGTGAAAGGCGCGCTCAAGGAACTCTGTATCCCCGGCCCCGCGTTGCTTCTGGTCTATCTTGTAGACCCGCCAGGCAGCCCACGCGAGTACTGGCGGATTCACATCACCAAACGCCCATTCGTATGCGGGGATCTGGCCATTCGGGTGCTGAAACCACTCACGCCCCAGATGGAGAATCTGCTCCTTCGCGAACTCGGTATCTACCAGGGCCAGCGGCAGGCAGTGAAAGGCCAGGTCCCAGGCGGCGAACCAGGGATACTCCCATTTGTCCGGCATGGAGAGGATCTCGCCACTACTGAAGTGGCGCCACTCCTGGTTGCGGCCGTTTGAACGTGACGCGGGCGGCTGGGGTTGGGCTGGGTCTCCCCTCAGCCAGCCATCTACCTCGTAGTAGTAGTACTGCTTGCTCCAGAGCATGCCGGCCAGGGACTGACGCTGGACCAGCCGCTCATCGGCCGACAGCGCCACAGGCTGCACTTCCCGATAGAACTCATCCGCCTCCTGCAGGCGCGTTGCGAAGATGGCATCAAAATCATCGAATGAAGCGATCTTGCCTTCGGACGCGGGCGGCGCCCACCCGTCTCTGCGTGGCGAGGTGGTCGAGGGGTCCTGAGCCAGGCGTAGGCGGAACACGCTGGTCTCGCCCGGCTGGAGCGTTGCGCGATAGTGCGCGGCGGCTTTGGTGCCAGTGCGTTCCGGATTGACGGCGGCCACGTTTCCGTTCACCACGGCCTCGTGCACGCCATCCTTCACAAACGGTGTGGCATTTGGTGCGCCGAAGAGGCGCTGGAGATTGGACTCGTTGTCAGTGAACAGGAGGGTAGGCTCACCGTTACAGTCCAACGTGTAGTGGCCGAGCTCTGGATGCTCCGCAGACACGATATTGGCACCGTGAGCCCAGAGTCGTGGCCTGGCTGCCCGTTCGGCGGTATGGTCGCTCCCCCAAGACCAGGTGTTACGGAACCAGAGCGTGGGGAGCATATGGAGTGCCGCGGGATCTGGCCCTCTGTTGGTGGCGCTGATCCGAATCAGGAGATCTGCTGGGCCGTCCTTGGCGTACTCGACGAGCACGTCAAAGTAGCGTTGCTCATCGAAGACACCGGTGTGCACCAACTCATATTCTGCCTGCTCACGCCCGCGTCGCTGATTGGTCTCCAGCAGATCCGCGTAGGGAAACTCAGCCTGCGGGTACTTGTAGAGCATGGACATGTACGAGTGGGTGGGCGTGGAGTCCAGATAAAAGTAGTACTCCTTCACGTCCTCGCCGTGATTGCCCTGTGGACCAGTGAGTCCAAACAGCCGTTCCTTCAGGATGGGGTCACGCCCGTTCCAAAGTGCCACGGCGAAGCAGAGCCGCTGCTCTTCATCTGAGATACCGGCGATGCCGTCCTCGCCCCAGCGGTAGGCGCGGGATCGCGCGTGGTCGTGCGGAAAATAGTCCCAGGCCGCGCCTCCATCGCTGTAGTCTTCCCGCACCGTGCCCCACTGCCGCTCGCTGAGGTAGGGACCCCAGAGCTTCCACTGCGCACGGCGCAGACGCGTGTCCTCCAGGCGTTGGTACTCGGCGGTGTTGTTCACGGCCATGTGGAGCTCTCCCAGAGTTTCAGCGTCAGGAGCCAGCGCTCACGAGCATGCGCGCGTCGTGGGACGGGACGCCCAGTCTGTCGATCAGGTGGTCACCAACACGCAGCGCATTCGCGATGATGGTGAGCGATGGATTCACCGAGCTGCTGGACGGGAAGAAGCTAGCATCCACCACGTAGAGATTGTCGAGGTCATGGGCCTTGCAATTCCGATCCAGCACCGACGTTTGGGGGTCATCACCGAATTTGAGTGTGCCGCACTGGTGCGCGACTCCCGCGATGGGCAGCTTCTTAGCCAGGTAGACCTCGCTGGGTAGGAAGTGCTCCAGGTGCCCAACCTGGCTCAGAGCGTGTTCGAAATGCTTCAGGAGCTGTTTGTGCGCCGCCTCGTTTGTGGCCCGGTAGCTCAGCTTGACCTGGCCGCTGGGGGTCACCTCCACCCGGTTCGACGCCAGTGGCAGATCCTCCGTGGTCACGAACCAGTCCGTGGAGTGGCGCGCCATGTAGTCCAAGGCTTTTCCGGGCGTAAGGAACGGCGCATCGCCCTCCAGCATCTCCTTCATGGCTTTGCCGATGTTTTGCACGGCGCCCATGGGGAACTGGTAGTCCTTGGACCCGAAGTACCAGTCACTTAGCCCGATGGTCTTCTCGAACTTCGTTGGGTTGGGCCGCGTGGAGACCGCGATGATCGCGGAGTTGTTGTGGTGCATGTAGTTGCGGCCCACCTGGTCTGATGCGTTGGCGAGACCTGTGGGATGACGGTCGTTCGCGGACCGCAAAAGGAGCGCAGCGGAGTTCACCGCGCCCGCGGCAACCACGATGAGATCTGCCGTGACGGACTCTACCCGGTCGCCTTGCTCGATCCGTACGGACGTCACGCTCCTTCCCGATGCGTTGGTCTCCAGCTTGAGCACACGCGCGTTCGTGCGCAGCGTCACGTTGGGGAAACGCAGGGCGGGTAAGACTCCGCAGGTGTGTGCGTCTGCCTTGGCGTTCACCAGACAGGGAAAGCCGTCACACGTATCGCAACGGATGCACGGGCTGCTTGCGCGATCGGCTTCATCGAGGATGATCCCGATGGGCAGTGGAAACGGCTTGAGCCCCAGTGTGCGGAAACCCTCCACCAGTTCAGCCATCCGCGGTTCATGGCTGACCGCTGGATACGGGAACGGCCCATCCGCTGGCGGCTCGGTGGGGTCCGCGCCACGCTCGCCATGCACGTAGTACATTCGCTCGGCGGCGGAGTAGTACGGCGCGAGCTCGGCGTAGCTAACGGGCCAGGCGGGGGATATGCCGTCCACGTGCTGGACCGGGCCAAAGTCCTGCTCCCGCATGCGCAGCAACGCGGCCCCGTAGAACTTGGTGTTTCCACCGACGTAGTAGTTTGTGCCGGGGTGAAATTCTGCTCCGTGTTGATCCTGCCATTTCTCTCTTGTGTGATAGCGATTCTCGATGAACACCGCTCGGGCGGACCAATTCTCTTTTTCCCGCGGCACGAAACCGCCGCGCTCAAGAAGCAGGATGCGCAGCCCGGTTGGCGCCAGCTTGGCCGCAAGCGTACCGCCGCCAGCGCCGGTTCCGATGATGACAATGTCGTAACGCTCGGTCATGAGTTGGGTCTCCTCAGATTGGCGTTGGAGCGTCTATCGACAGCGTGCGCACGCCTATTCCAAAGCGTCTGCGGGTTCTTGGGACTCCGAAAATGCGAGACAGCCCAGGCGTTGCCTGGGCTGTCTCATACGGGTCGCGCGGGGGCCGATGCGTTACGCGGCAGCCATCCGAGGCTGGGTGCGCATCTCAGCGTCGCGCACGGGATTCACGAACCCCACGACCAGCGCCAGAATCCAGTGCCGCACCAGTACGATGATGGGGAAGGCAACGCCCATCTGCAGTCCGAGCGGCCCCAGGCCAACTAGTGGGAGCATGAACAGCCAGATCCCAAACACCGTCTCCGCGGTGAAGAACGTGATTGACCTGAACCAACTCGGCCCGATCAGAGAGGGCGCCAGGCCCGCGTAAAGAACCGCGAGCAGCATGCCATTGGCATAGTGTCCCATCACGCCGGCGGCGAGAGGAAGGCCCAGCTTCTCAGCCAGCAGGTGCGGTTCCGGCCAGAGCATGCCGGCCAGGATCAGCCCGGAGATGTCAAACGCCACCGTGCCAGCGATCCCGCTGATGATGGCCCGTCGCCAATCGATCCGCATTTGGAAAACCTCCTCGATGATCTCGGATCACCAGTGAGATCGTCCGCGAAGCGCTAGCTATTTCAATTCCCGTGAAAAGATGGCCGGTCCCTCAGATAACGGTGACGGCATCACCGCTTGTACAGGGCGCGATAGAGGCGCGCGCGCCACGATTCATCCAGGTAGATGAGGCGTCCCCGCCAGCGCTTGGGCTCGCCAGACCGGGGCAGCGCGACCAGGGACAGGAGACCGATTGCCAACAGGGTCACGCCCAGGACCTCGAGCGGCTGGGAGACGGAGGTCAGGCGGATCAGGCGACCGAGGAAGAACAGCAGGGCTCCGCAGCCAACCAGATGCCAGGGCGTAGCGGGCTTCAGGAAGCTCAGCGGCCCCCAGCCGGCCATTTCGGACCGAGGCTCAACGTCACGATAGTGGCGGCGGGTCGGCGGTGCTCCATCACCAAGACGCTCCGCATGAGCGCGCCTGAGGGCGTCTTCAATATCACGGTCAAGTTCTGACATGCGGCCGCGCCTTTGCGATCTACTCCCTGGATAAGCTTGTCAGATCCCGCACGCCGGAGACCATTTTCTCGCGGTTTTCGCTTAGAGCCGTGCGCGTCACGGGACGCGGAGCTGACTGGGGGAGGTTACCTCTATCTGCGGCTTGCCCTGGCGCATCACGACGCGCCCTGAGATGCAGAGCGCTTTCCCATGGTAGCTATCAGGCGGGGGGCGAAACGCCGACCGGTTCGCTCCCCAGATGATCGCGGTGAAGGCGTGATTCGGGAACGGCGCGTCGTTCAGAAATGTGGGTTTCCCATTGATATTCTCCCGATAGGATGCGTCAACGCGCTGGATCCAGACCGTGGCGTCCTGATCCGCGGCACTTGCGGCCGCGGTCGCGGCGATGGTGCCCGAGCCGCAAGGTGTAGGCGGCTGCTTGACCGCCGCTGCTGGCTCTCGTGGGGACGCGGGGATGGTCGTTTGGGCGGGTTCGGCAGGCGCCAGTGGGAGACTCGTCTGCGGAGCAATCGAAACGGGCGTTGGAGCTTGTGGGGGCGTCGCTACTTGAGGGACCACGGTTGGGATGCGCGTGGGGGCGGTCTCCCGCGTGGGGAGTGGGGTACTCACCACCGGGGTCGCCGCTGGTCTGGAGCAGGCAACAAGCGCGGTAAGTGCCAGAGCGCATGCAACGGCGCCTACGGTTTGCATCGTGATTCGATGCCTGGTGTGGACTGAGCGCAGCATGACGCTCGACTTCTTCCCCCCAACAGGTCAGTTCATCCAGGATGGTCTCACCCTGAGCATCTCACAATCTACACGCTCGTGACGAAGCCGCGCGCCCAGGCCGTGCTCACTTGGAGTACTCTCCGTCAGGAGAAGAGCTAACAAGGGGAGCCAACCATGAAGTCAGCGGTCCAGGTTCATCCGAACGTCTACGCTATCGCCTGCCCTTTCGATGGCGCCGGGTTGGTCCAGTGCTACTACGTTATGGGGGCAAAGCGAGCGCTGATTGACACTGGGGTCAGCACGACTCCGGATGAGGATCTGGAGCCGGCGCTGCGCGCGGTTGGTCTGGCGCTCAGCGACGTGGACTTCATCATCAACACCCACGGCCACATGGACCATCTGGGCGGCAACCATCGCGCTAAAGAGGTCAGCAACGCCCAGATCCTGATCCACGAGATCGACGCGCCATTCACTCGCGATCCACGGCTCAATGTGACCAGTGCCACAACTGTGCCGGAACTGGTGCGGCGGGGTAGGCGGGAAGATCTGCTGCCCAACGTTGAGGCGAACGTCTTGCGGATGGTGGGGAAGAGCGCTGGGGTGGACCGTGAGCTACGGGACGGTGACCGCGTGGACCTGGGGAATGATGTGGTCCTCTCAGTAATCCACACGCCGGGCCATACCGCGGGATCGTGCACCTTCTACTGGGAGAAGGAGAGGCTGGCGCTGAGCGGGGACTCGATCCAGGTGCGCGGGTCACGCGCCGGGATCCTCCCGCTGTACTTCCTGGCCAGGGAGTACATGGCTTCCCAGCGGCGCCTCCTTGATCTGCCGATTGATTTACTGTGCATGGGCCACAACTTCAACGGTTCGGCCGCCTCCAATGCACCGATACGGCGTGGTGGAGAGGCCCACGCGACGATCCGCGAGGCATTGGCAGTAGCGGAGACCATCGACCGCGTGGTCAAGTCACAGCATGCCGCGGACCCGGACGCCGACGTGCTGACGATCGCGCCGCACGTGCTGAACGAGTTGAGCTATTCACTACCGATTCTTCGCGACCGGGCGGATCACGCGAGTGTGCCGCATCGGTCGCTGGCGCCGATCATCGCCCACCTGGAGGCGGCGCGGGCGTAGGGGCGGCGGACCGGAATCCAGCAGCGAGCGCCAGCGGTTCGTCATCGAAGCAGCGCACGCGCTCACGTTGCTGGGCGTAGGCGGGGTGCTCCGGGGTGTAATACAGTCCGCTTGTGGCACTCCCCTTCACCTGACCAGCTCGGCAGGGCTGGGCCGCCTCAGACGGCGCAGGGGTGGCCGTGGGGGGTGCTTCCTGGAGTACTCCCCCCGCGATCCAACCCTCGCGACCCTCAGCGTCGCGGACGTTTCGCCAGGTTTGCCCATCTGCCTCACGGTCTGAACCGATGACCACCAGCACGGCGCCGTCGCGCAGAATCTCAATGACCTGACCGCGCACTCCTGGCTCCGCGCGGAGGCGCGCTCCATCTCGGCCGGTCCCAACGATCTGGATGAGCTCTGGAGTCGCGGTGGGGGCGGGGGTTGCGGTGGGTATCCTTGTGGCGGTGGGACCAGGCGTCTCGGTGGGTGCCGGGGGAGATGCCAGGACTTCAGACGACATCCACCCCTCGCGCCCGTCGCGATCGCGGACCTTGCGCCAGGTCTGGCCGGTCACCTCGCGATCTTCGCCCAGCAGGATCAGCTCAGCCCCTTCTCGGATGATGTCCACGACTCGCGCAGAGGTACCGGGATCAGCCCGGAGCCTGGCGCCATCCCTCCCCACGTTGGTCACGATCACTCGCTCCATAACGGGGGTGGCCGACGGTCGAACGGTGGGACCGGGAGTGACGAGCGCGACTGGAGAGGTGGCAGGTTGTGCGGGAGTAGTGGGTGTGGCGGTGCCAGCGGCTGGTCGCGTTGACTCGAGTGAGGATGCAACGATCCACCCTTCACGCCCAGTCTGATCTTGTACCTTTCGCCAGCGGCGCCCCTCAACGATCTGATCGTCACCCACGATCACTAGCTCAGCGCCCTCTCGAATCGTCGCGAGCACAGGTGCCTGAGCACGTGGCTCACCACGGAGGTTCGCCCCGAGTCCATCCGTGCGGGTCACGCGGACTCGCTCTAGATCATCCACGTTGGGACCGCGTGTTGCCTCCCGCGGTGTCTCCGTGGGGTTGCTGGTAGGGAGCGGTGTGGGAGTCCAGGTTGGAACCGTGGAGGTCGCGGCTGGGCGCGGCGTGTTGGTGGCTGTTGGGATAGCCACGGCGCTGATGGGGGAGGCTGTAGCTTCCGTTGTGGCGGTTGGCTGAGTCTGGTCAGGCTCTTCCGTCATATCTGGCGGCGGTCCCGCGGGGGCACAGGCGGCCATTAAGACCACGCACACCATGAAGCGTCCAATAGGCCCCAGCCAGCGGGCGCGACGAAACCCGAGTATGACGACCCGTTGGGATACAGCGCTGGCGGGAAGCAGGCTCAGCGCCGCCGCGAAAGCGCCTCCGGATTGAGCATATTGGGTACCTCGCGCCCGTCCAGATACGCGTTGATGTTGGCCGTGACGTCCTGGGCAAATTGCTCGAAGCCACCTTCCGAGACGTACCCCTCGTGCGGCGTGAGTACTACGTTGTCCAAGGACAACAAGGGGTGGTCTGCCGGTAGCGGCTCCACGGAGAACACATCAAGCGCGGCTCCCCAGAGGCGACCCGCGCGCAGCATGTCCACCAGGGCAGCTTCATCCGTGATCGCTGCTCGCGCCGTGTTCACGAACAATGCTGAGGGTTTCATCAGAGCCAGTTTCTCGCGGCTGAGCAGGCCGCGGCTTCGCTCCGATAGCTGGAGGTGGACGGTCACTACGTCTGCGCGACCGAGCAGGTCCTCTAGCGTGGTGAGCTCCACACCTGCCGCGGCGGCTCGCTCTGGGGTGAGCGTTGGCCCCCACGCGCAGACGCGCATGCCGATGGCCTGACAGATTCGGGCGACGTGGCCGCCGATCCTCCCAAGACCGATGACACCCAGCAGTTTGCCGCCAAGCTCCCGACCCAGTGTCTGATTCCACTTACCGGCTTTCAGGTCCGTGGCCACTCGCGGAATCTGGCGCGCCGCCGCGAGCATGATGGCCACGGTGAGCTCAGCGGTGGGGTTGGCCGCGTCAGACCTGGAACTGCCGCCCGTGCCCGCGAACAGGATGCCGCGCTGGGTCGCGGCGTCCAGGTCCATGTGGACCCCACGACGCCCGGTCTGGGCGACGAACTTCAAGTCAGGCAGACGGTCGAAGAGATCAGCCTTGAGCGGCAGTCTCTCACGATTGGCGACGATGATCTCAGCGCCGCGCATGCGCTCAACGAGCTCGTCCAACGATTGGTGCGGGGTGGTGTAGATCGCCACTTCTGCCCGATCGCGCAGGGTGGCGAAGGTGGCAGACCGGCCGTACGCATCGTTGTAGTCATCCGCGACGACGATCTTCATTCGATTCTCTCCCCAGGGTGCCTTCCGCTGACAGTGCTACCCGGCTGTGGCTACGAGACTCCAACGGGTTGCTTACTGCCAGCCGCCACGGACTCGAAGCAGGCGATGGCGCGATCAATGTCTTCCCGCTCAATGCCGTAGTGCGTGACCAGGCGTATCACGGGGCTGCCGTCTTTCGCGGCTCCGCAGAGCACACCCTGCTCACGCAGACGTGCGCTGATCTCGGCGGCTGTGGGCGCGGGCGGACTCACGTGGATGAAGAACATGTTCATCTGCACAGTGTCTCTGTCTATTTTGATGCCGGGGATCTTCGATAGACCCTCGGCCAGGCGCCGCGCATTCTCATGATCTTCGGCCAGGCGCGGGATGTTGTGCTGGAGTGCGTACAGGCCGCCGGCCGCGATGACGCCGACCTGACGCATGGCGCCGCCGATCATCTTGCGGCCGCGGTAGGCGCGTGAGATGAAGTCCTTTGGACCCACCAGGACCGAGCCCACGGGAGCCGCGAGCCCCTTTGACACGCAGAACATTACCGAGTCCGCGTACTGGGCGATCTCCCGGGCCTCAACGCCGAGCGCGACCGCGGCGTTGAAAATCCGCGCACCGTCCATGTGCACAACCAGCCCGTGCTTGTCCGCCAGGGCACGGATCTTCTTCATCTCCGCCAGCGGCATGACCCAGCCATTGCAGGGCTGTTCGATCCAGATCATGCGCGTCCTGGGGTAGTGCGGGTCATCTGGACGAATCGTGCGCTCGATGGCGTCGATGTCCAGGCTCGCGCCAGTCTGCGGAACGGTTCTGAGCTGGACCTGGGCCACACGAGCAGCGTTTGCCTGCTCCGCGTTCAGTGTGTGGCCCGCCTGCCCGCAGATGACCTCATCTCCTGCCTGAGTCCAACCGAGGTGCGCGGAGAGGTTTCCCATGGTGCCCGAGGCTACGTACAGCCCGGCTTCCTTGCCAAGCATCTCCGCGGCCAGAGCCTGGAGCCTATTAACGGTGGGATCTTCACCGTACACGTCGTCGCCCAGGTCTGCCTCATGAATGAACGCCCGCATCTCGGGCGAAGGCAGGGTCACCGTGTCGCTGCGCAGATCAACCGTTCGCACTGGTAGCCTCCCACCAACTTAGTGGCGCATCAAGCGTCTGACGGGCCGACGGTTCTTGGAATGATGTGGGTGGGAGTGTACGACCGCCACGCTGAGAATCGCGACATACCCCTGCGATGTGGTCGACTACGCTTGACAATCCGGCGCGCCGACGATAATCTTTCGCCAGCCGAAAGGCTTTGCCGTGAGACACTGATCCCTGAGCACGATGGAGTGATGCTCAGCACTGGGGGAGGGCCCAGTGATGGGGACAGGTTCTTAGTGGGCCACGATGGCCCGCTGGTAGGGGAGAGGCATGGCCACCGTTGCGCGGAGTGTCGCGGTTCAGCACACGTTAATTCGTCGGCTGAAAACGCCTCGGGTCGCCGGTTACCTGCTCGTGCTGCCAGCGGTCATCTACGTTTTGGCCCTGATCGGATTTCCGCTGGTGCTGGGTATCTGGTACAGCTTTACGTCCATCACCGTCGCGGCACCCGGGCGGTTTGTGGGCTTGCAGAACTTCATAGACGTTGCCAAGGACCCTACCTTCATCCTGGCAGTGCGGAACACGCTCATCATCGGGAGCATCGCCACGGCCGCGAAGATCACCTTGAGCGTTGCTTTGGCATTTCTGATGCTAGGCGCCTTCCCGGGACGAGGGCTGCTGCGAGTGCTCTTTGTCCTGCCGTGGACCATCCCGATAGCGCTCAGCACCATTGCCTATAAGTGGATGTTCCACTCCCAGTACAGCGTGGTGAACTGGATCCTGATCCAGCTTGGCATCCTGTCAGAGGGTATTCAGTGGCTGGGCTCGCCCATTCCTGCCATGTTCGCCGTGATCTTCGTGAGCACCTGGCGAGCGGTGCCGTTTGGCGCCATCACCGTGCTGGCCGGCCTGACGGCGATTCCATCTGACGTGATCGAGGCAGCCCGGATTGATGGCGCTGGCTGGTGGGCGCGGTTCACCAAGGTGATCGTGCCGATCATTGCGCCAATCCTGTTCATCGCGCTGCTGTTTGACCTGATCTTCACACTCACCGAGCTCACAGTGGTGTTCATCCTCACCAGCGGGGGGCCGGTGGATCAGACACAGGTGTTGGCGAACTATGCCCTCCAGGTGGGAGTATCCGGGACTCAACTTGGCCAGGGTGCGGCGATAGCGTTGTATCTGGTGCCGGCTCTATTGATCCTCACCGTGTTGTCACTGCGCCACATTGGCAAGCGGGAGGGGATGTGATCACCGCCAGCCAGCAACGCCTGCCGACTGCGCCGCGTGGGCGGTGGTTGAGCCAACGCCAGCGCGGTGCACTGATCCGGGGCGCGCTGATGGGCATCTACGTGCTCATTGCCGTGTTCCCCTTCTACTGGATGGTGATCACGACCTTCAAGACCAATACGGATCTCTACAACCTGGCGAACAACCCCCTCTGGTTCAACGAGCCGCCCACCTTGAGCCACATTGACTACCTGTTCAACCGCACGCTGTTTGGCCGATGGATGATCAACTCGCTGATTATCGGTGTCTGTGTGGTGGCGATCACCCTGGTCATCGCGACGCCAGCCGGGTACGCGCTGGCGCGGCTTGACCTGCCTGGTGCGCAGCAGCTTGGTATCGCGATCTTCGCTACCTATCTGGTGCCGCCATCTCTCCTGTTCATCCCGCTTACCCGCGTGGTGAACATGCTCGGTCTGCAGAACACCATCTGGTCGCTGGTCGTAGTGCTGCCAACCATCTCAATCCCGTTTGCCACGTGGCTGTTATTGGGGTTCTTCAAGAATGTGCCGCGGGAGATTGAGGACGCTGGGCTGGTTGACGGATGCACGCGTACCCAGGCGGTCATGAAGATCGTCTTGCCGATCAGCCGGGCTGGACTGGCCGCAGCCGGGATGTTTGCCTTTGCCATCTCACTTCAGGCATTTCTCTACCCTCTGGTCTTCACCTCAAGCGCGGTGGTCAAGCCCGTGACTCTGGGTGTTGTGACGGATCTTATCCGCGGCGACATCTACTACTGGGGAGAGCTTATGGCGGGTGCCCTGATCGCCGGGCTACCGGTGGCTATCCTGTTCAACTTGTTCCTCGACGATTTCGTGGAGGGGATCACTGGCGGCGCTCTGAAATAGTCAGATTCCTGGCACATCCGTACGCGCTCAAGCCTGAGGAGGACCAGAAGGAGGGTCAGGCCCATGTCCAGCGAGCTCGTGGATCCTAGACGGAACGCCCGAGACGGCGCGGGAAGGCGGCGGTTTCTCCGTATTGCGGCCGCCAATGTAGGAAGCCTTAGCGTTGCTTCACTTCTCGCCGCCTGTACTCAGGAATCAGCACCCGCGACCGGCAAGCTGGTTGAATCGAAGCCGGCGGCGCCCTCCGGTCAGCCTGCTGCCGCGGCAAAGCCGGCCGATGGGAAACCGGCCCAGGCCGGCCCTGGCGGTTTCACGGGCGGTGGCACGCTCAAGCTTCTCATGCGGTCCCACTTCGTACCTGCTTTCGACCAGTGGTTTGACAAATGGGCTCAGGAATGGGGAGTCAAGAACAAGGTTGAGATGCAGGTGGACCACATCCTGGCGGGCGAGCTGCCGGCAAAGTGGGCTGCCGAGGTGGCCTCTGGCGATGGCCATGATTTGTTGGGTTTCACCCAGAGCGGCGCGGTCAACGTGTTCAACAAGCACCTTGCTGACATGGGTGATCTGGTCAAGCAAGTTGGAGATACCCATGGTGGGTGGGTGAACCCGCTGTCAGACGCTATCGCCAAATACGATGGCGTGTACCGCGGTGTCCCCGACTACTTCATCGAGTTTGGCTGCAACTACCGCAAAGACATCTTTGACGACAACGGCCTGAAGCCTGTCGATACGTTCGACGACTTGATGAAGGCGGGCACGCTCCTCAAGTCAAAGGGCTTCCCCATAGGCATCGCGATCAACCAGAAGAGCAACGACGCGAACAACTCCTGGAGCGGGCTGCTCTGGGGCTACGGCGCATCGTACGTCGCTGCCGACGGCAAGACGGTCACGATCAAGTCTCCGGAGACCAAGGAAGCCGTGACCTACGCCTTGGAGCTTTACAAGAGCGCGATGACGCCCGAGGTTCTTTCCTGGGACGACACTGGCAACAACCTGTTCCTCGCCGGCGGCAAGGGCTCCTGGATCCAGAATCCCATCAGCTCGTTACGGACCATTGAGAAGGAGAATCCAGAGCTAGCCAAGAAGATCTTCATCTCCAACGCGCCCGCGGGACCCAAAGGTCGATTTGCTTCGGTGACGGTCAGCGTGTGGGGATTGATGAACTGGTCCAAGAGCCAGCCTGCCGCCAAAGCCTTCCTGACCGACTACTACTCTGTGTATTTGGAGACGGTGAAGGCCAGCCAGGGTTACAACCAGCCCATCTTGATGAACTACCGCAAGAAGCCAATGGCCATCATTGGTGAGGACCCCAAGCTAGAGCTGCTCCAGGACTTCGACAAGGCAGCCCGCGTTGTGGGGCACCCGGGTCCCCCAAGTCCAGCCGCGGCTGAGGTTGAGCAGAACTGGATCGTGCCATTGATGATTGGGCAGGCAGTCCAGACCGGAAACGTGGACCAGGCTGTCGACTGGGCTGCTGCGAAGGTCGACGCGATTTACGCCAAGTACAAGTAGCGCTGGGTTGAGCCTGGCGCCTGATATCGACCGGGTGCCGGGCTCACGGGACGTCCCAGGGACCGGATGCAGGCACGGCAGCCGATGGTCCGGGCCACGGTGGCATTGTCACGCAGATGAACTCCAGCGGCTCACCATCTGCTGCTCGAAACTGAAGCGTGGTGCCCTCAGGCAACGTCAGCGCGGTTCCCGGAGCAACGTCTACGGTCTCTTCGGCGTTATCGAGCATTCTCCAGACTTGCCCGTTCCCTCGCACGACGTACCAGAGCTCCTGGATACCGGTTAGGCGGACCGCCCCGCTCACCGTTCCGGCTGGCAATGAGCAGTGGACCATACTGCCGGTGGGAAGCTGGGCAAGTTTGCGAATCTCGGACCGATCCGTCGAGAGATTGTCGAATCGATCGCCAAGTTTTCGCGTGATCCAGGCTGGCACGCCCGCCAAATGCTAAAGCTCCGCTGCCGCGTTACTCCAGGCAGTAGCTTCGAGATATGAGTCCACTACCTCCGTGGATGGTACACCCAGCTCACTGGCGAGCGCCGAGACGTGCGTCCAATCGGCACGCTCGTAAGCCAGGACCATCTCCAGCACCCGGCCCATCATGCCGATCCTCGCCAGGAGGGCGGCTCGAACGTCACTGGACAGGGGCAATCCCTCGATCACCTCTTCTAGTGGCCTATTGGTGATGGCGTCAAGCATTGAGAAGAGGCCGACCAGGAAGAGATCTTCCTCCCGATCCTTCTGATGCAGTGGCTCGGCCAAGAGCTCGCAGAACTTCGCACGGAGCAGGGATCCCACGATCAACTCGCTCAGGCCGCGCTGATTGATGCTGGACATCACCACAAGCGACGCCCACTTGCGGACCCCGCGTTCGCCCAGCAGCATCATCGCCTGACGGATGGAGCGGACCTGGTGGCGCAGCCCAAACGCGACGGAGTTGATGCAGCGGAGCAACTTGTACGTCAGAGCCACCTCGTTCTTGATGATCTGCTCGATACTGCCAAAATCCAGGTCTGGCTGATTAATCTCTCGAAGCAGGTTCAGGTAGCTACGCGTGTTTGCCGGTACGTCGCGCCCTGCGATGATGACGGGTTTGCTGAAGAACGAACCCTGGAAATACTGATAACCCGCATCGTTCGCCCGCTCAAACGTCTCGTGGTCCTCCACGTTCTCTGCTATGAGCTCGAACCGACGAGGCTTAAGTCGCTCTACGAGTAGCGGGCCGGTGTCTATCGACCGCCGCGTCAGGTCAACTCGGACAAGGTCGGCCAGTCCGATCAGCCCATTGACGCGGCCGGCCCGGTCGAACGCATCTATGGCTATCTGGTAGCCGTTACCTTTCAGGTCCTTACACGCCTCAATCACCTCAGGCTCTGGCTCCACGTCACCGAAGAGCTCCACTACCACGAGGTCATTGGGGAACAGCAGGCCAAGGCTGCCGGTGATCATGTCTCGGCTAAAGCGGAGGAACGCCTTTCGACCCCCGGTTACCACCTCCGCGCCAAACAGGAAGAAGCTATTCCCGATCACCTGGAGCACGGTCTGCTCCGTGTCTCGTCGATCGACTACCTGGTCGATGCTTCTGGGGGCAAGAAGCTCGTACCCAAAAACTCGCTGCCGGTCATCAAATACCGGTGTCCTGGCAACGAATGCCTCTACTGTCCCATGGTGGGAGGTCATCGTGTTCACAGTAGGGGAAACGAGGTAATTGCGACAACAGGCCCGGTGTAGTTGCGTTCCGGTCTGTTAGCGACCGTTTGCATGACTCGTGTTCGAGCGGCCTGATACGCCGCGGATCCCGTGGTATCGCGGCGGGGCATGACAGAAGATCTAGATCTCTAGATCCGTCCGCGCGACTTGAGCTCCAGATAGCGACTGACCATCTCCGCGGAGAGGCGATCCGCAGGCTGATCGATGGTGATGATCCCACGGTGGTTTAGCATGGCTCGAACCTGTCTGCGCTCATCCAACATGCGCTGAGCCACGGCTTTCTCATACAGCTCACGAGAATCGCACGGGGCTTTGCCGGCTGGGATCGTCAGAGCAGGATCTGCCACCGTTACGACGGCTACCAAGTGCCGATCCGAGGCGCGCACAAGGTGAGCGACCAGCGATCTCGATGGCTCTGGATCCGCAATGTCAGTGAACAGAACGAGCAACGACCGCCTCAGGCTCCGGCCGGCAAGGTACGAAAAAGCCCGCGCATGTGAGCTTTCCGTCTGCTGCGATTCAAGCCGATAGAGCTGGTCGACGATTCTGAGGAACGCAGGCCGACCGCCGCGCGGGGCCAGATATGTACGCACCTCGTCAGCATAGGCTAGCAGTCCAACACGATCGCCCCGCAGGCTAGCCGCGTACGCTAGCATCAGGCCCGCGTTGAGCGCGTGATCGAGCTTGGTGAGTCCATCGGCTACCGCAGACATCAACCGCCCAGCATCCAGCAAGATCATGACATTCTGGCTGCGTTCTGTCTCGAACTCTGTACTAATGGGCACCCCGCGCCGCGCAGTGGCCTTCCAGTTGATCCTCCTGAACTCATCATCTGGCACATACTCACGCAGCCGCTCAAACTCAGCTCCCTGGCCGAAGCGGCGCGCGGTACGAGTACCAGCTTCCAACAACATGCCTCGTCGTACCATCAGGTTGTATCGGTGCATGTCGCGCAAATTGGGGTACACCTTGACCGAACGAGTGAGCGGAAACGCATGTTGGCGCCACGTGAGCCTGAACTGGCTCAGGGAGCGCACGACCAGCCGACCAATCTGAAAATCACCCCGGCGCGGTGGGACAATCGAGTAAACGACGCGGCTCGTCGCACGTGGGCCGACTTCTAATTCCAGGCGTTCAACGCTAACTTCAAGTGGAAGTGGCACCTCGTCACGAAGCTGGATCCGTAGGGTTTCCTCCGTCCGGTTGGTGATCACCACGTTGACGGGGTTGGCTTCTCCAATGGATAGCCGATCCGCCATCTCCCTTGCGACGACGATCTCCCCGGGCTGAACGCTCTGCCGCTGATCAAGCCAGACGAGTCCAGCCAGCAACCCGAGACTAGCCGGAGTTGCCCAGCCGAACCCCGGTAAGAGCGGATCCAATGCTAGCGGGATGGCTGTGGCCAGCAAGAGCAGCAATAGACGTCCCGTTGGAACCACGCGCCGGCCCTCTCATCCCGCGCTTACCGCGGCACCTCTACGCCCGCAAGTAGACGTTCCAGCGCGTCATCCGGCGTCAGGCCCTCAATTTCTGCATCTGGCCTCAAGATGACCCGGTGCCGAAACACCGGACCTACTAGCTCTTTCACGTCATCAGGCGTGACGTACGTCCTTCCCGCGAGAACCGCTCTTGCCCGCGCAAGCAACGCCAACGATAACGACCCACGGATACTGCTACCAAGCTGAATATCAGGGGATTCCCGCGTGGCTCGTCCGACCGCGACGATGTATCTTATGACATCTTCTTCAATTGTTACGTCGTTCAGAGCAGTGCGACAACGCTGAATGGCATTCGTGGTGAGGACCGGACTTAGCCCTGATTCGGCCAGATGGTTGACCTGAAAACCGGCGAGATGGCGTGTGAGGACCTGGCGCTCAACCTCTGCCGGACCGTAGCCGACGAGCAACTTGCACATAAACCTATCAAGCTGAGCTTCCGGCAAGGGATACGTTCCTTCATACTCAACCGGATTTTGAGTTGCTATCACCACGAATGGATCCGGCAACGGGTGAGAAGACCCATCAATCGTTGCCTGCCGCTCCTCCATCGCCTCCAGTAACGCTGACTGGGTTTTTGCAGGCGCTCGGTTGATCTCATCCGCCAGCAGAACGTTACAAAAGACCGGACCCTTACGAAGGCGAAATTCACCGCTCTGCACGTTGAAGACAGTTGTGCCAACCACATCTGAGGGCATCAAGTCTGGTGTGAACTGAACGCGATTGAAGGACCCATTGATCAGGAACGCCAGGGTTCTGGCCATAAGGGTTTTGGCGGTTCCAGGTACACCCTCAAGAAGCACGTGACCACCAGCCACCAGGCAGCAGAAGATCAGCTCAAATGTTGTCTCCTGGCCCACGATGACCCGGGCAGCCTGCTCACGTGCCTTATCAAATGCTTCCGCGACTTCTTGCATTGGTATGTTCATCAGGAAACTTCTCCAGCATCACGGGAGCCGCGCACGACGCGCCGTCCTCAGACTGTGTGACTCAGTTCGTTGACGACCGCAACAAGCTGCGACTCCCCGGGATTCTGTCGCAGCACCTGCAGTGCCGCCAATGTGGTACTTGCGTCTTTGCCAAGCAGACGTGCACGATCCTGGAGGTGATCTTCGGTCACGTCTGAGGGTAGCCCCAGGCTGCGTGCCAACTCACCGCGGAATTTCCTTTCAAAATGTGTCGCGATGAACTGCCGCTGCCCGCTGGCTCGGTGGAGTGCCGCGAGTGAGCCAACATATTCTGTAAGGGACCGTCCTCTGCTCTCGCGCACCGGTCTGGATGTGCCGAACCGACGGCCCCGCATCGCTAGCCAGACAAACGACATCAGGGCACCGTAAAGGGCAGCGCGGCCCCACGACTCATCGAGTAGCAAGCGGAACATGCCTGCCATGCCGCGTGTTCCTCCGTTTCGATAGCCGTGGTGTATTTCGTCAAAGCCAATGCTGCCATCCGGAGTCGATCCCACCAGTATGAGCACGAGTTTTGCCGTTTCCGCATCGCGAAGCGCGCTGTTGCTGAACAACAGCGGCGCGGAAACGGCGATCACGGCTCCTCTCCCGACTTTGATCTCGCCAGCGTAGACCAATCCCTCATCTTCCACGAGGCTCGTTGCCCCCGCTGGTAGGTCGAGGGTGTCGGTGGGTCTGGTGGTGATCCCACGAATCCTGGCGAACACCTCAGTGCCGGTCTTTGCCATGACTCCAAACCGCTGGTAGAGTGGGTCGCCCCACCAGTCATCTGAGGCGAGCACGAGGCGACCGCCTTGCTCTACCCACGTGGCGATCTCTTCTACGTCATCCCGGGCAATCCGCTGGATCGGCTGCAACAGCAGCAACGTCTTTACGCCTGGCGGGATCTCAAAGAGCTCACTTTCCACGACTGTGGTGTGGTAGCCGATCTGGTCAAGCCACAGCCGCAAGGCGAGTCCGCCGTTGGCTTGATTGGAGTACACCGTTAGAGCTGGCAGTCGCTCCGAACTGGGAGGAATGACGATCACGGTAATCGTCATGACGGCCACGAGTGCGAAGAGCAGCACGATGCGGCGGTCGCGCAAGTTCCAGGCGGCGTGACTCATGCTCTGGTTCACCCTGTAGTGCGTAGCATGGTCTCACTCAGCCGTTTGAACTCCAGGAACTCCTCCCTTGACACCGTGGTCTGACCGTACCAAAGCTCATCAAAGACGGTCACCAGAGGTCTCAGCGCCGTTGCCACCGCGGGGGCCCCAGTCACGCGCGGAAGCAGCTCTCGATTCGTGAGGGACCGATCAAATGTCACGATCCCCTTTTCATCCAGGCGGCGCAGCACGCCAGAATAGCGATGGTGCAATGCAGCTCGCCACTCGCCGGCCCGCTCAAGGACTTCCGCTCGACGCAGCTCCTGCTCCGCGCTAGGAGGGCCCATCTGCCTTTCCGTCTCGAGCTCTGCTTCGCGACGAACGGTCCCACGCACAAACCGCACGACGGTAACGGTTGCGATCAGAACGACGATACCGGCTACCAACACTCCAGTGGCGTTCCCCGTGGCCTCCACACTCCCATCCGGGAAGAGCGATAGCACCCACTGGGAGGCTGCTCGGATCATCGACCAGAACATGGCGCGGATGGGGTCTAATACCGCGTTGATGGCATTTTGGCCCTCACCCGCCAGGAACTCCGGCTGAGCAAGGATCCGTCGAAGCCGATCTAGCTTCTCCTCGGTGGAAAGCTCAGCGCCCACCCCAGCTAGCTTCACGGAGGCGAGGCTCACCGCCGTACTTGCGCACACCGGTAGTATCAGGCTGGCTTTTGTCATACCGGCGGGAGACGCTCTAGCTGAATCTGCAGGTCCAGTGCCTCTTTTCGCACCCTGAGATCAAGATAGAGGATGCCGTCCACAATCGAACCCAGAGCGCCAAACAGCGAAAACGTGAGACCACCTACGACAGCACCTGTGATGTGTCCTGCTACACCAACCCAGTATGACTTGAATACCGATGTGAGCAGCATCACAAGCACACTGGTCAGGCTCTGCGGGATGTTCGTGAGCACGGACACCAAAGCTGAGACCAGGAAGAAGCACAGTATGATGCGCCAACGGTAGCCTCTCACGAGTGTGGCGCTCCGCCTGAGCGCGGCAATGGGCCCGGCGGATTCCATCAGATTCGCCACGCTGTACAACGCCCAGCCGGCGCCCAGGTAGATTGCAAAGGGGATGCCGATGCACGTAAGGCTCAAGGCTGTTGTGGCAAGTGACATGAGGATTGTGGCAGCAAGTGCAGGGACGAACTTCCGGATTGCCATCCCGTATGCACTCCTGACGGTTGATGACTTCCCGAGAGCCAGATCAACCGCGAGTTTTGTGGCAGCCAGGCTTCCGAGGAACGTCAGTAGTGCCCATGCGACCCCGGCCACGACGATGATGGCTATCACCCCGACATCCCGGGTCCCGATCGCTGTACTTGTCCGAGAACCGAAGGTCCCTGATGATTCGGTACCCAGGAGCAGTCCCGAGAGGGCTGTCATCAGCGTGAGTGGAACGCCTGAGACCGCTATGGTGACGAAGAACGCTACGAAGTGGCGGCGGTAGAGCCGAAGACTCTCGTCCAAGATCTCACCGATGCCCATTGGCCGTAGCCGGATGCCGACGGGATCAGCGGTCATTGCCGACGTTACAGGCGCTCATTCCAGTACGTTGTCCCCCCAAGATGCTGCACGTGTCTCCAGGCTCACGCGGCCATCGCTGGGTTGACCTGCATCACTGGCAGTTTCTCATGCTGGACGAGGTCGAGAAACTGGATCGTCGTGGCAACCCAGGTCAGTGTTACCAGTATGCCCATCGCCAAGCTCAGCCCCACAGAGCACATCAGCCACAACGGGAAGATCGCGAATCCCGTTGAGTCAATCCAGGTCTGGGGGCTTCCTAACGCGAGTGATAATCCGCTGACGAGCAGCATGGCCAGAAGTTGTGGGCCCAGCACGCCCGCGGCGACCTTCTTGCATCTCCAGTATCGCCCCCTGACGAGCTGCAGGCTCCGAACCATGCCAGCAATGCCGGAGCGGTGCTCAAGCACACTGGCTGGTGTACAGAACAGCCAGGCCATACTCAGGTAGACGGCCACTGGCGTTCCGATCAGGCTCAGCACAAGCCCCACGACGCACAGTCCACCGAGCAGCCATCCGGTTATCACCGCCCACACACGCTCGATGCTTAGCCGGATTAGTGCGCTACCTGTAAGTAGCTGCTCTGCGTGAAGAGACCCAGTCCACACCACCACAACCGCCGCAATGATGACGTGCGCGGCGAGGCGAATGAGCCCATCGAGCAGCGCCAACGCTGAGATGCTGATGAGCTCATCTGGAGCTACCAGCGCGGTGCCTGGGTACGGGCGGGGGTTCACGGCACCCAGGATATCGAGCGGAAGTGCCAGCACCAGCCAGACTGTGAGGAACAGCCGCCTACCGCACCAGAGTGCGGCCAATGCTTCGCGCGTGATCTGGCGAGCACCCTTCAAATGTCGCTCTTTCAGAGCGTCGACGGGATTCTGGATTGGCCATCCGGACATCTTCCCTCCCCCAGTTCTAGTGAAAACGACATCGTCCTCCACGAAGTGATCGAGCCCACCGGGTGAGTCAAAGACTCACGATCAATCACGCCGGCGACGGTTTGCTGCAGGGCTCCGTGCACACGCGCTATCCTCACGTGGTTCTCTTACGTAGACCAGACACAGGCGCGGCACGGAGAGAGGCGGAAGCACGGCTTGAGCGACCAGACTGCAGCGGTATCTCTCGGGACAACGTCATCAACCTCCGAGATTGGACGTATGACTACCCACTGCTGCATTGTGGGCGGCGGCCCGGGTGGGATGATCCTGGCCTATTTGCTTGCCAGGCGCGGCATCGATGTACTTCTTCTTGAAGAGCACCGTGATTTCGATCGCGACTTTCGTGGTGACACCATCCACCCATCCACCATGGAGCTGCTGGACCGGCTTGGTCTCGCCGAGCGACTGCTCCAGCTCCGGCACTCTAAGATCGATCGCCTAACCTTGAGCAGCAAAACGGGCACCGTGGCTGAGATTGACCTTGGCCGGTTACGGACCCGCTTTCCGTACATCACGATGATGCCGCAGGCGCAGCTTCTGGACTTCCTGGCCACGGAAGCCAGCCAGTTCCCGAACTTTCACCTGAGGCTGGGCGCGAACGTCCAGGAGCAGATTCGGGAGGACGGCGTGGTACGAGGGATCCGCTATCGCGCCCAGGACGGTTGGCATGACGTCCGCGCGCCGCTAACGGTTGGTGCAGACGGCCGATTCTCCCGCATGCGCAGACTGGCAGCGATCGAAAGCACCAGCACTGCCCCACCAATGGACGTGCTCTGGCTGCGCGTTCCGCGCCTCCCTGACGATCCACACGGAGGGCTTGGGCGTATTGGGAACGGGCATCTCGTGGTCATGCTCGACCGCGACCAGGAGTGGCAACTTGGGTTTGTAATCCCGAAAGGCGGCTACCGCGAGATCCACGAAGCAGGGATTGAGCGGCTTCGCTCCTCAATCGCGGAGATTGTCCCGGAGCTCACTCATCGACTGGAGACAATCAATACGTGGCAGCAGGTCTCACTGCTATCCGTGGAGTCGAGCCGCGCGAAGACCTGGTATCAGCCAGGTCTGCTGCTGATTGGTGACGCGGCCCACGTGATGTCACCCGTGGGAGGTGTGGGGATCAACTACGCCGTCCAGGACGCGGTGGTGGCGGCGAACGTGCTCACGGAACCGCTGCTGCGGGGGCGTATCCGGCTGCGCGATCTTGCTGCCGTACAGCGTCAGCGGGAGTGGCCGGTGCGTGTAATCCAAGCGATCCAGGCACAGATTCAGCAGCGTGTGATATCGAACGTTCTTCGGAGCAACGAGGTACCGGCAGTGCCATTGATCATGAGACTGCCGCTCATTCGGGACATTCCGGCCCGGGCGATTGCCTATGGCATCCGTCCTGTGCACTTAAACATGTGAGTCAACAACACCCCACCAACTCCAACCGCAACCACATTCTTATCCCATCAGCAATCTGTCCGGGCCGCATGCCCACACCATAGAGATTGCCTTTGGAACCCCTGGGGTCCACCTCAATTACTTTCGTGCCCCGCGTGACCGGCACACCGTGATGGGTGAGCCCTCGCAACGCACCGGTGATTGGTGCCCTAAGCAGGTTTGTGCCAATGCGCGCGACGACCTCTTGATCCGTCACTAGATCACCAATGCCAAGATCCGTCTCAACCGTGCCTTCTACTGGGGCATAGACAAACCGTTCGCGACCGCGGCCGTCTATCTCACGTGGCTCACCGGCGAGTGGCCGCGTTCCACCTGTTGAGTAGACTCTGCCCAGATCTTCGCCGTACGCGGTCTCCACCACGACGTCTGTTGTGACACCAGCCGTGAAATTGGGCCCCAGACCAATGGTGATTGGCGCTAGCCAGATTTGTGATTCTGGCACGGCTCGCTTGCGCATCCGCGCATCGATCAACACTCGAGGTTTGACCACGCGAAGGGTCTCGGTGAAATCGAACGCGGTCACGATCGCTTCGTTCGCGACTGAGAGCTCTGCGTTCAGACGTGCGGTGATATCGGCCAGGCTGTCCGCGCGATGGGCCTGGATGCCCTCTAGCTGAGCATGTCCATCGAACATCGCGTCTGCGAAGGCCATCCCACGACGACTGGTGGTAGGTTGGGCTACGTCATGGATAACCACGACGTGCCCATCCTCTATCAATCGATGCGCCACGGCCGAGCCTACGTCATTGACTCCGCGGATGAGGACACGGCATTTCCCCACAGCAACACCCTCTTTGTTCACGTTCTTGTTCACGTTTCGCGACTCATGTTGCACTATGACTGAGATGTCTGCGCGCGAGATAGCGCAGTACGCTAAGCGCCAGCAGCGAGGCGACGGTCAGGAGAGCGGCCAGTTCTAGTGCCGCGTTCAGATCACTTTCTAGAGCCGCGTAGATTGCCAGGGGCATAGTCTGCGTTCGTCCCGCAAGGCTGCCCGCAAACATGATGGTGGCCCCAAATTCTCCAACCGCGCGGGCCCAGCACATGAGTGCGCCGCTCACGAGCGATGGCAACGCCAGCGGCACGCTGATATGCCGAACTACCTGAAACTCCGTTGCCCCCTCCGACCGAGCCGCTTCCTCGAGTTGATGATCTAGAAGCAAAAAGCCCGCTCGCGCTGACCGAATGTAGAAGGGCATGGCTACAAAGAGCTGTGCCAGGACGACGGCCGCGGTGGTAAACGCGATGGTGAGACCAACAGCTTCCAGGATGGAGCCGAGGAGGCCTCGACGGCCAAATGCGAGAAGCAACCCTATCCCGGCCACTGCTGGCGGGAGCACCATTGGAAGCTCGATCAATGTGTCAATCAAGCCGGCTGGTCGCGTGTTGCTTCGCGCCAGGTAGAGCGCCAGCGGTGTACCAAGCATGATGGCTAGCAACAGCGTGGTACTGGAGGTTATCAGACTCAGCCAGAGCGACTGGATGACCATGGACCTCCCAGTCCAGGCTCCAAGACTCTCAATGGCGCTGGACCGCACAAAAATGGCCAGTACGGGAAGCGCAATGAGCGCTGAGCACAGCACAACGCAACTCCCGACTATCACGCGCCCCGTAGTGGATCTCACGTGCAAATTACTGTCGCTGGACTGAGCCACTGCTCAGGGCGCTACGACCGGCCAATGACGGAGGTGTCGTAGCCTCCAAGCGCTTCTACATCGAGCCGGAACAGATCGTCCACCTGTTTGCCGAGGGCACGTGCTAGACGCACCACTACCGCCATGGTTGGAGCTACTTTGCCAGCCTCGATGGCGCTCATAGTCTGGCGAGCCAACTGTTCCTGCCTTGCGACAGTTTAGCTCTGACACGGGCTGCGCGAAGGGCGATGTCTAGACCACTAGACGGCTCCGCCACCGATTCCGTCACCTCGTTCCAGTCATCTGACTTTACGATTTTGACAACCACGGTTTCCAGATCGGCGGCTCTGCAGAACCTGGATGGCGATGTTGCCAGCGCACAACACACCTTTGTCACGCACTCAACAGAATGACTATCATCTGGCGCCGCTCCTCCGTTCTGTGAAGGCCATGAAGGCTACATGGGCCGTGGACGTTGTCAGGATCGTGCAGGGCGGCACGCACGTGGCGTGCGTGTGTTCTCCCACCGCAGAAGGAGTGTGCTCATGCGTCTTAAGCGTGGACTGGCATCGGTTGCTAGCGGACTGGCGATATTGGCGGCATCGGTTTCTACAGCCAGCGCCCAACTTGCGCCGCCGCCGCCACCTGTAGTCATCCCTCAGCCCGAAATCCTCACAGATATACGAGCGCGTTACGAGAACATGACGGAAGCGGACGTCAGGGCCGCGGGTTTTGCAGTTGAGCCGGCTTGCGTGAGCTCTGTTGGAGCACAGCTACCGCCGGAGCTTGGTGATATGGGCTATCACGCTCTGCACGAGCGGCTCTGGGCACAGCAGTTTCGGAGCGGGGAACTGGATCCATCCAACCCACCGATCCTCCTTCTCAACGCCGACAAACGCGTTGTGGGTGTTGAATGGGAATCGAAGGCGACGAACCCACAGCCAGCGCTGTTTGACCAGAATGCCCCTCTTCTACCTGGCCATCCGGGCCCCGAGGAAGTGAATGTGCCGCACTACGCCTTGCACATCTACTTCCGTCCAAATGACGCGGTCCTGGTCTCTGTGTGGGATCCTCAGGTGAGGTGTGCGCCCGCTGCGCAAACCGGCCCGTCGAGCCCACCCACACCAGCACCAGCCGCACCTGCGCCGGCTAGCAACCCACGCCCAGCACCGGTGCAAGTACCACGCTGAGCGGAAGTCCCGATGCGAGAAGACGGCCGGTGTTCACACCGGCCGCCTTCTCATAAATATGGAGCTAACCAAACCCTAAACCACCATCAACTACAACTCTCTTCTCTCCTCCATGAAGATTCCTTTCTCAAAATGTGTCGTCGTAGTAATAGGGCCTGACAACTCTGGGGGAAATTGGGTGGCCACCAGGGGTGAGATGGAGCTCCACGCCTGTGGATAACTCAGTTTTATCTGTGGAGGATTTGCTTAGTAACGCACTGGTGTGGCGCTGACCGACGACCAAGCTACCAGAGTAACGGCAGAGCTAAACAGAAGCGAGGCGCACTCCACAGCCACTCCCGTGTTTTCCACAAGCGCCCACCGATTTATCCACAGGCCTTGCCGCACGGAGTGGGTATCTTGGGCAGAGAAAAGCCCGCCCCATCCCCGCATAGAAGGGATGGGGCGGGCTTTTCTCGCTAGTGGATGGGTGGTCTCAGGAGCGTGGCTGCGCGGATACGCGGTCCAGGAGGGCCTGGATAGGCGCGGTGAGATGCTCGTCTTTCTCGGTAGCGGTCAGCAGTGCCTGGAGTGCATGAGCCAGGAGGGTTCGCTCCTGCGCGGTCAGAGACAGCGTGAGTGGTTCAGTGAGGGCGGCTGGTTGGGATGGCGCTGTTTCCGCCTTAGGCAACGGGCGAGTGAGAAGGAGCGGGGCGGGACTTTGCTGAACGACGCCGGTGACGACACTGCCCATGACGAGGCGGGTGAGCCCACCGTAACCGTGGGTGGTCATGGCAACGCAGTCAACGCCTTCGTCACGGGCAACGGCAGGGATTGTGCTGGAGGGGGTGCCCACGAGGATCTGGCTGCTTACCCGGTACCCCTGGCCTTTGAGACGCTCGGCTACGCGGTCCAGGTAGTTTTGTGCGTCCTGCCGCTCCGCTTCTTCATCAAACGGGATGTAGGCGTATCCGTCGCCGTAGATGGGATACGTTGGTGGTTCGATGACGCGGAGAAGGACGAGGTCCGCGTTTGCCGTGGGGGCAACGTTGTTGAGTGTTGCGATAGTGGATTCGGCGAGATCTGATCCGTCTAGGGGGAGCAAGACCTTGGGAGATCGGTCTGGCTGCCAGGCACGGATAGAGCCGGCGGGAACAAGGAGGATGGGGGTCTGGGCTTCACGCAGAACCCAGTCTGCAACGCTGCCGTAGATCCAGCGGCCGAGCCCGCCGCGACCGTGGGTGGACATGACGATAAGGTCGGCCGATTGACGCTTGGCAGCGTCAAGGATGGCGACGGCAGGCCGCTCCAGGTAGACGTGGGGGGTGATGACGAGGTCATCCGTCTTGAGGCGATTGACCAGATCGGCGAGGTAGTTCTCTGCTTCCTGCACGATCTGGAGCTGGGCGTCCTCCGGATGGGGGCCCGGGAACAGTCGAGTAACGACTGAACGGATGAGGTGGAGTTTTGCCCGCGAGGCACCCGCCAGCGCGGTAGCATAAGGGAGGGCGCGCTCCGCGAGTGGGGATCCATCGAGTGGGACGAGGACGCTAGATAGCATGAAGGCCTCCGATGGTGAGCAGGGTAGGTGTGCCGGCAGCGTTGCAGACAGGGTAGCCGCTCAGGGGTGTGGCGGGCAGGTGCGCAGACGCCTGTTGTGCAACGTGGGCATCTCCCCAGGTGCCCTTGACGCGGCGGATTCTCAACATCAGAGCCCCCTCGTGCCAGCGGCTTGCAGCGATCTGATCGCTGGGTCAGTTGAACCGGCCGTTTGTACTGTAGGCGTGAGGTGATGACTTCTTGCCGTGCAGATGTCCCGGCTGTAGAGGGGCGCGCGTCACCGGGTGAGCCGGTGGGTGATCGGTATGATGGGCGGCGAGCTAGTAGCGGGAGTGGGTGATGCGCGATCTGAGGATTTTGCTGGTAGATGATCACGAAGTGGTTCGGCTTGGCCTGAAGGCCTTGTTGGAACGACACCCACGCTTCGAGATTGTTGGCGAGGCCTCAACGGCGGATGAGGCGCTGGCGCGCGCGCTGGTGCAGAAGCCGGATGTGGTGGTGATGGACATCCGCCTGCCCGGTAAGAGCGGCATTGAATGCACGCGAGACATCGTGGCCGCGCTGCCGGGCACCCGCGTTATTGTGCTGACGTCATACGCGGATGAGGATCTGCTGATGGAGGCGGTGGCGGCGGGGGCCTCCGGCTACGTGCTGAAGCAGATTGGCTCTGATGATCTGGTCAAGGCTCTGGAAGCGATCGGGCGGGGGGAGGCGCTGCTTGATCCGTCGTTGATGAGCACGGCGTTTGCCCGTTTGCGGGAGGCGGCGCGAAAGGAGCGTGGCGAGGCCTTTAAGATGCTGACCGAGCAAGAGGTGAAGATCCTCACGTTGGTCTCGCGCGGGAAGACGAATCGCGAGATCGCTGAGGAGATCTACCTGGCTGAGAAGACGGTGCGGAACTACGTCTCCTCAATCCTGGGAAAGCTTGGGCTGGCGCACCGTTCGCAGGCAGCGGCGTATGCCGTGGAGCACGGACTGATTGGGGTGGGGCGAGAGTAGACCTTAGCGGCCAACCCGTGGCAGCCCCTGAGGGCCGATACCGATCTGGATGCTGCGCACGATCTCCCGCCAGGCCCGGTCGCAACGTTTGAGGTCTGCCACCCAGAAGGCGAAGGTGATCAGCATCTGGATATTCCCGCCCAGGGCCAGGCAGGTCCGCGCGTAGGCTTCCTGTTTGAGCACCGGGTCAACGTAGCGGTACTCGTTCCAGGCTAACTGGACGTCTGACCGTAGGGGTTGGACGATCTCACCACGCCAGGTGATCTCCTGATCTGGGGGCGGACCTATCTGGAGCAGCAGATCGGCCACCCGGATGCCGCTCCAATCCACGTCTGGGCGAAGATGGAGGATGGAGACCTCGAGCGTGCATTCGTCGTCCGGGGGTTGACGATCGAAGAATTTAACGGAGGTCTCTTGCGGCTCAATGATCCAGTCTTCGGGGTAGTCGAACCGAGCGTCGCCCATACCGGCGATGAAGATCTTGTAGCCGGGGCGGGCCTTCCATTTGAAGTTGCCTTCGAGGTGGTAGGTCTTTCTGGTCCACTCGCTCATGAGCGTCTCAGCTAACTTGGCGGAGGGCAAAGTCGAAGCGACTAGTGATGAAAGGTTCGGTCAGGCCGCGTGATTGGATGGTGGCTGGGTCAGTAACGCGGGTGAAGGTGGCAATGAGGTCAGATTTGACCGCGCCGATGGCGTCTGACTCTAGCCAGGGGTCACCGGGTACGAAGAGCATGGTGGTGAGGGGTACGTAACCGCTGGCGTAGACCTTGGTGTGGATGTGGGCCGGGCGCCAGTCATGCCGACCGACTGAGAGTAGGAATTCACCCACCGGGCCACCACGTGCGATCTGGTAGGGCCCGGGCACTACGGTTCGCACGTCATAGATTCCCTGTGCATCGCACTGGACGCGCCCGCGGAGGTTGAACTCTGCCTGGTGGGGATCTTCATTCTCGTAGTAACCGGAGAGATTGGTCTGCCACACGTCTACAACCGCGCATGGGATGGGAGCATTGGTGGTGGCGTCTCTCACCTGGCCGGTGAGGAAGAGGACTTCACCGGGCTCGTCCGGGGTACAGATGGCGGCGGGGGAGGGCAGCAAGGGCGCGGCATCTCGGTATTGCGGGCCTTCCACGTTGTGCGCGGTGGCCGCGTCCTGTGGGTCGGCGGCGTGGGAGAGCTCGTCCACGAGTACGGAGACCTGGAGCACGTCTGACAGGAGCACGAATTCGTTTGCCTGGCCGACTCTGGTGAGGAAGGCCAGCGCGGCGCGCAACTCTGGCTCTGTAATGTTGAGATCGCGGACAGCCTGGAGCAGGCGTTCGATCAAGGTGTTGGTAACGGTGGTGAGGCGTTGGTCTGGCTGCATGCGTGCCTCCCCGGGAGTGTTCGTCAATTGGGAGATTCAGTGGGTGAGGGTAAGGGTAGCTTCTGGGCGCGCGGGGAGGTAGATGGCTCAGGGGTCGGTAAGCGGCGGCGGGAGGATAGGACGCTCGAAGGTGATCTCCCAGTCTGAGATCCCTTGCTCAAAGTAGCGCGCGGTCTGGCCGGCCATCTTGTCTGAATCCTGGCGCGAGGCGTCCAGGCCGATGACCTGGGTGTACCAGTCACCTCCTTGCTTGAAGCGGCGAGGCACCGTCCAGCCACGCGGATTGGCAAGGTCGCGATTGAAGGAAGCGTAGGCCCCTTCCTGCCACCAGTCTACGTTGAACGAGCGATTGAGCAGAATCACGTAGGTCTGGAGGTGGCGATTCCAGTGGATGGACGGCCCCCAGAAAGCGTTGGCACCCGCGCGGTGGAGGTTTGTGGGAACAGGGAAGATGATGGTGCTCTGACCACCCAAACCGGGCTCATCCCAGGCTCCACGATGCCATCTGGCCACCTGCCCCACCGGAGCATCACGGGCATCGTAAGGCATCCGCGCTACGGCCACCCCCTGTTGGTTCTGGCTGCCCGAAAAGCTTGTAAACAGGAAGTAGAAGTGCCCGTCATCGCGCTCCAGCATGACCGAGAAATCGCCCACGCCACCGGCGTAGTAGTGGTTCTCCGTGTCACAGCGTAGCTCGCCTGGGGCTGAGATGATGATGCCCAGATCTTTCCAACGGGCACCGTTGTCCGTGGAGCGCATGGCGCCGATCATGGGCGCGGTGAGAGAGACATCGGCGCGATCAGTGTCGGACGGGCAAAGCCCTTCCGGTTCGAGGTGGTACCAGCCGTAGAGCACGCCGTTGTCATCGCGAAAGGTGGCTTCCAGCCAGTGCGCATCGCGGGGTTTGCCATCGATGGTGATGAGGGCTGGTTTGCTGAGTGAGTCGACACTGCCCCCGGTGGACCGAAACGGACGGCGGACGGAGTTGAAAAGGAAAAACGTGCCTCCGTCCCAATGGCCGGGGCTGTTGGAGTCGGCGTAGCGGCCTTCCACCGGCGGAAACGTTACGCGCTCGGCCGGATGGAGGGAGACGGACGGTAGCGGATCTGTCTGGAAAAGCGTGCTCACCGCTCGGAGCAGGTGAGTGAGACTGGTGGGCTCGGTTTCTGGCAGGATGGATGTCTCATTGCCGGGGCCGTGGACAACGAGGGTGTCAGGGTTGTACCCAGTGGCGCGATAGTCCCTGAGCTGGCCGTCTCGGAGCCAGGATGTCCACCTGGACGGATCGCCCCAGGGGTCCGGGGCGCGGGCTGCTTCCGGGTGGGCCAGGACCGCTCCAGTAGGGGTGCCGCTGGCCCGGAGCCACTCCTGGGCCAGCGCCAGGTCCCGCGCGTTGCTGGGCTGAGCACCTTCGGCGACCCGATCGGTGATAGCCAGGTGGATGAACGCGGGGTCGCCACCGAGCGCGGCGCGGAGGGCGTTCCGTACCTGGTGGGCGTCAGCCACGGTGATCGTGCGCTGCTCGTTGAGCGCCCAGTCAGCTATGCCGATCTGTGCGCTGGGGTAGGAAAGCTGGACCAGCGCACGGTATCTGGCGGTCTCCCGTGCCGCTTCCGCCAGAGAGAGGCCGGCGCCATCCGGTGATGGGAGGATGGCGCTTGAGACTGGGGAGATGATGCGGACGTAGTCAACGAGCGCGGTGTCTGCCAGGACCACCTGGATCCGATCCCACCAGACCTGTTCCAGAGTTGCCGCCTCTTCAGCTCTGGCCACCCGCTGTTCCGTTGGGTGCCACCAGGCACCCCGCCCAACGTCAACACAGAGCTTGATGCCCCAACGGCGCAGTGCTGGCCCAAATTGATCGCGCACGAACGCGGAGGGGGCCAGGGTCTCATCACCTAGCCACCAGTGCGGCACGCAGATGACGCGCACACCGAGGCGGCCGCGATCCCAGAACTGTTCGCCATTGACGAGCTGCTGGATGGTGGCGGGGTCTGGCACGAGCCAGATGGCGGGGACGGTGCTGGACTGTGGTGCTGGCGCAGCGTGACTAGCCGCGGGGATGACTGCGCACAGGACTGCGCAGCCGAGCAGAAGCGAAACTAGACGAAACATAGGGCGGGGTTGCCAGAAGTGTACGGGGTGGGTGGACGCGTGGGTTACTGGGCGGTGTAGCCGCCGTCTATGGCGATGGTCTCGCCGTTGATGAGGCTGGCCAGGTCGCTCGCCAGGAAGGTGACGACGGAGGCTACGTCTATGGGCTGACCAAATCGGCCCACCGGGATCTTGGCGAGCATGGGGCCGCCTCGTGCTGGATCACCCCAGACGCGCTCACCCAGCGGGGTGAGGATCACCGTAGGTGCCACGCCGTTGACGGTGATGCCTCGACCGCCCCACTCTACGGCGAGGACGCGAGTTATCAACTCTAGCCCGCCTTTGCTGGCGCAGTAGGCGGCGTGATCTCTTAGCGCCACCAGGCCAGCCTGGGAAGACACGTTGACGATACGGCCGTAGCCGTGGTGCAGCATGCGCCGTCCCACCGCCTGGGCACAAAAGAAGGCGCCCTTGAGGTTGGTGTTCAGGGTAGCGTCCCAGTCTTCCTCGGTGACGTCTTCCGCGGGTGCGTTGCGTGCGATGCCGGCGTTGTTGATCAAGATGTGAATCTGGCCGTAGGCGCCCTGGGCGGCCGCGGCCATCCGTTCTGCCGCGGCGGGCCCGGTGAGATCGGCCACATGGTGGGTGAAGGTGCCCCCCGCGGAGCGGATCTCCTGCCCCAGGGTCTGGAGATCTACCTCTGTGCGGCTGACCCCGAAGACGCTGGCTCCGGCGTGGGCGAGCTCCTGGGAGATCGCACGGCCGATGCCCTTGCCGGCGCCGGTGACGATGGCAGCGCGTCCCGTGAGGTTAATAGTGATGCTCATGGGAGGGTCACCATCACTTTGATAGCGCCACTGACAGGAGACACGGAGGTCTCAAACGCGCGCAACACCTCATCTAACGGGAAGCGATGGGTGACGAGTGGCTTTACATCGACGGTTCCAGACGCTACCAGAGCGAGGGCGGTGGGATAGGTGTTGGCGTAGCGGAAGATGCCGCGCAGGTCTACCTCGCGGATGGCAGCTTGGAGTACTGGGAGCCGCATCTCTTCTGCCCCCATGCCTACCAGCATGACGGTGCCGCCAGGGCGCGTCACGGTGATACCGGTGTGCACGGCGGATTCGGCGCCGGCGCAGTCCACAGCCACGTCAAACAGGCCACCGACGAGGGCAGTGGCTTGCCTGGCGATGTCTGGATCATCCGCGCGCAGGGCGGCGTGGGCCCCGATGCTCTGCGCCACATCCAGCCGGTCAGTTCGCACGTCAGTGACCACGACGCGGGCGGCGCCCATAGCTCTCGCCGCGAGGAGCGTCACGAGCCCTACGGGGCCGGCACCCATGACCAGGACGCGATCACCCGGTTGAACACCACCACGGCGGCAGGCGTGGATTCCCACGGAGAGGGGCTCGAGCAGGGCGCCCTCCTCGAGGGAGACGTGGTCTGGGAGTGAGTAGCAAAAGTCCGCGGCGTGGATGATGGTCTGCGCGATGGCGCCATGAACGGGCGGCGTGGCGAGGAACTGGACGTCTGGGCAGAGGTTGTAGCGGCCGGTGCGGCACGCCTGGCAGGTTCTGCAGGGAACCCCGGGTTCAATGGCTACCCGATCACCGGGGTGGAGGTGCGAAACGCCAGGGCCTACCGCGGCGACGACGCCGGCGGACTCGTGGCCGAGGACCATGGGCTGCCGCACGATGAAATTGCCGATGCGTCCGTGCTGCCAGTAGTGCACGTCTGATCCGCAGATGCCCACGGCTCCCATGGTGATGGCCACTTCATTGGGGCCTGGATCGCGGACGGTGATGGGTTCTATGCGTAGATCGTGGGCGCTATGGAGAACGGCGGCGCGAACAGTGCTCATGGGTGCAACCAACGGACGACGTTGGCCCCATTGTAGATGGCGCGCTACTCTCTCCCGGTAAGAGTCCGGCCTAAGAGGCGCCGGGATCAGAGTGGCTGTGGAGGACATCGTGAGTGTTGGTGAACCCGTCTGTGAGCTTGACACCCCGGCGTTGATCATTGACCTGGACGTGCTGGAGGAGAACATCCGACGGATGGCTGACGTGTTCCGACGGAACAACGTGGGCTGGAGGCCGCACACGAAAGCCATCAAGATTCCGGCGCTGGCGCACAAGTTGATCGCGGCGGGAGCCTTTGGCGTGACCGTGGCCAAGGTGAGCGAGGCGGAAGTGATGGCTCAGGCGGGGATCCACGACATCCTGATCACCGGGCAGGTGGCGGCGTACAAGAAGCAGCTACGCCTGGCCAGTCTGGCGCTGTGGGCAGATCCGATCGCGGTGGTGGACTGTGTGGAGCAGGTGGAAGGCCTGGACAAGGCGGCGGCGGCGGTTGGCTCCAGGCCGCGGGTGGTGATTGAGGTGGATACCGGTATGCACCGCTGCGGGGTGCAACCTGGGGAGCCGGTGGTGGCGCTGGCGAAGGAGATTGCCAAGCGGAAGCACCTGCGCTTCGTGGGGGTGATGGCCTGGGAGGGCCACACGCTGCGCGTGACCCCCATTGAGGAGAAGGAACGACAGGTTCGGGAAGCCATTGCGCTCCAGGTGGATAGCGCGGAGCGTTGCCGCGCGGCGGGCCTGGAGGTGAGCGTGGTGAGCTGCGGTGGGACGGGCACCTACCCCCTCTCTGCCCAGCAGCCGGGGATCACGGAGATCGAGGCTGGCGGCGGGATCTACGGCGACATGCAATACAACAGCTTTGGCATCCCGCATCCGCACGCCATGACGGTGTTGGCCACGGTGATCAGCCGGCCGAATCCCACACGGATCGTGACGGATGCCGGCTTCAAGTCGCTGGGTACGGCCCAGGCACTTCCGCAGCCCAAGGGTATCGAGAACGTGCAGGTGGTGAAGTTCTCAGCGGAGCACGGGACCATTGAACTCACCGCGCCTAGCGCCACACCGAAGGTGGGGGACCTGGTGGAGTGGTTTGTGGGCTATACGGACTCTACCGTACCGCTCCATGACGTGATGTATGCGGCTCGGAAGGGACGGGTGGAAGCGGCGTGGCCCATCCTGGGGCGCGGGAAACTGCAGTAGCGCGCTGGCAGCGCCTGGTGGGTTGAGAGGTGGCGAACCGGCGGAAGCTGGTTCGCTACCTCTACAGATGTGTCGTTCTTGTGTGCCGGGGTGGTGACGAAAGTGCTCAAACCCGCAAAGGCGGGGCGCAGCGGTTACCGGCGCGGCACCTGGGCCGGCACCTGGGCGGGTGATGGGCGCGTGCCGGGCGTGGTGGGGGCCTGACCTGGCAGTACCAGGTGCGCCACGAACGCGCCATTGAACTGGTCTAGCGTGGTGTAGGAGGCCAGGCCGGCGCCGGCGAGTGGAATGTTCTGACCTGGGGTAGGCGCGGAGGCGCGGCCGGTGGCGCTGACCTCGCCGGTGGTGATGCGGACGATCTCTGGCACGTTGGCGTAGCCCAGGAAATTGACAGGGTCTGCCAGCACCTGCCGGATCCGTATGAACTCTGGATCCTGGGCGAGGCTGCCGCGCCCGCGCACGGCGTTGCTAACGCCGGCGGCGGCATGATCGTTGATGGTGAAGGTGGCCCAGCGGTCTGCCATGCCGATCAACAGGGGGGTGTCTCGGTCAAGCTCGATGCGCTCAAACGTGTTGCCGGCAGCCTCTAGTTGTTCGTTGCCGCGATTGGGACCGGATGCCTTCCGGATGGCGGAGATGATTTTGTCGAGCTTAGCGCGGACGAGGCTCTGATCCTGCGCTTCGACGAGGAGGCCGAAACCGGCGTTCTCGATGGAGGAGCGCTTGTCGTCCGACGGGGGAGAGAGGAAGAAGGCGAATTCGCCGGTCATCCAGCCAAAGATGTCATCTTGAGGGTCCAGACCGGTCTCGCGGACGACGCTGTTGCGCATCTGCTGATAAGACTCAGGATCTGGCCAGATGGTCTCTGCCATGACGTCCCAGAGCTGCTTGAGGCCGCCTGAGGCCACGAAGAAGGTGGTGTTGGCGGGAACGGCCCGCGCGCTGTTGAGGGCCAGCGGCGGTCTGGTGAGAAGCGCCCGCTGTGCAGGGGAGACGGTTGACGTGTCCATACCGCCGGCCATGCGGACCAGGATCTGATCTGGCGCCAGGTCAAGCGTGGCCCCGATCCAGCGGGTTGGGATGGTCTGTGCCACGGGGCCGCCCTGCTGACGGAGTGCTTCCTCCGGCACCTCCATGAAGAGGAGAGCCATGGCCGGCCGCGACGCCTGGAGACGGGTGCGGGCCGCCACGAAGTCCTCCGCGGCAGCGAGGCTTTCAGCAGGGGTACGCCTGGTGGCCTCCAGCAGCATGGGGCGGGCCGTGCTGAGCAGGATGTAGCCGCGGTTGATGGCCAGATAGATCCGGCCCTCACCGCTCTTGGCGCTGACGGTGACGAGGTCCGCGCCGTCCGCGCGCTCTGTCTCCACCGTGGCGCCTGCAGCCTCGACATCCTTGCGGACGCGGCCGAGATACTCGGCCAGCGCGGCTTGATTGCGGATTTCCGCGCCAACGAGCAGATCAGGAACTTCTGAATCCCCGCGCGATCCGCGCCGCCGCGGGCGGGTGATTGGGTTTGGGGTGTCCTCAGTGAGGCGAGCGAGCGAGGCCTTATCAGGGATAGCCAGGAAGATCTCGCCGCCGAGGATGGGGCGGAGCTCAGCCAGCAGGCTGGCTACTTTGAGGTCTATGCCCAGGACATCGCTGACGCCCCTTGCGGTGGCGTCTGCTTCAGGAGCGCCGGTGTAGATGGCGCTGAGGCGATCGAGCAGGCGGTTGTACTCTGCCTGCGGGTTCAGATCCAGGCCCAGGTAGAAGGCCGTATCCGCGGGAAGGAACGCGGCACCGCTGCCTACGGGGCGCGGTCCTTGCTGGGCCGTTACTTCGGCGGGAGCCCCGGCCAGCGCTGAACTGCTCGCGACGACTACGAAGGCGAGGAGGAAGCGCGCCCAGCGCGGGAAGCTCTGCATGTGCCGATCTCCGAGGGTGAACCGGGCTACGCCCGCCGCTGAGCTTACTCAACGGAAAGAGGGTAACTGCTGAGCGGCCCTGGTGCATAGGGGCAGCTTACCTAGATAAACGAGGGCAGAGCCGGTGCAAGTGTCGCGATGGCGGGTTGCGCTTACTCCAGCGTTCGCGCCACGGCGCCCGGTCGTTCAAACACGATCTCAAAGCTGGACTGGCCCTTCTCGAAGTAGCGGGCGATTTGACCGGCGACCTTGTCAGTCTCTCGGCGGACGCTGTCTGTGCCTACCACTTGTGCGTACCAGTCCCCGCCACCGCGGATCCGGCGTGGTGCCGTCCAGCTATCTGGATTGGCGATGTCCTGGCTGAAGGACACGTAGACGCCCTCTTGCTGCCAATCGCTGCTTGCTGCCCGGTTGAGCAGCATGACGTACTGCTCCAGGTGAGTGTTCCAGTGAATGGACGGGCCCCAGAAGCCGTTGCCACCCTTCTGGTGCCAGTCCACCAGGGCCGGGAAGACCATGGAGGATTGGCCGCTGAGTCCCGGTTGGCTCCAGTCACCGCGGTGCCATTTGAAGACTTTGCCTACGGGCGTGTCCCGCTGGTCGTATGCCATGCGCGCGGCAGCCACGCCCTGCTGACCGACGTCTTCCGCGAAGCAGCTAAAGAGGAAGTAGAAATATTGCCCGCTGGGATCCAGCAGGACGGTGAAGTCGCCCACCCCGCTGGCGTAGTACCGGTTCGCGGTGTTGCAGCGGAGCTTGCCTGGCGCTTCGATGACGATGCCCAGATCTTGCCAGTGGGCACCGTTGTCGGTGGATTTCATGGCGCCGATGCGCGGCGCGGTGAGCGGCACGTCAGGCCGATTGGTCTCAGGCGGGCAGATGCCGTAGGGCTCTACGTGGTACCAGCCGTAGAGGGTGCCGCCGGCGTCTTTGTGGGTGGCCTCTAGCCAGCGGTCCGCGACTCCGGGGATGGTGGGCACGTCTACCTGTGAGGCACTGCCCAGGGCGTGCAGGCCGGGGCCGGAGCTCCGCCACGGTCGGTTGACGGAGTTGAACAGGTAGAAGGTATCACCGTCCCAGTGACTGGGACTGTTTGAGTCCGCTGACCTTCCCGAAACAAGCGGAAACGCGAAGGACGGGGCTTCTCTGAGCGAGACACTGGGCAGGGGATCCTCCTGGAACCGGTTGACGACGGCGTTGACCAGGTGGGTCAGGCCGTGGAGATCCGTCTCTGGGAGCAGGGGGGCGTTGACGCCGGTTGAGCTGATGATGACGGCGTCCCCGACGAAGGCGGTGGCCCAGTACGGCTCCACCAGGGCGGCCATCACCCGGTCATGCCAGATCTCGCCCTGGGTGGTCCGGGGTCTCCCGGGCGGGTTGAGCTCCCCCAGGACGATGCCGCTGCTGATACCGTTGGCCCGCATCCAGATCTGTGCCATGCCCACCTCGCGCGGGGAGGGGCCGGCGGGATCTGTGGTGAGCACCATGTGCATGAAGTCTGGCTCTTTGCCCAGGGCGGACTTGATCTGGCCGCGGAAGCTCTGCAGATCATTGATATAGCTCCAGCGGTCATTTCCGCGGCTGAAGGTGGCCTCTACGACGCCCAGGCTGGCGTTTGGGTAGAGCTTACGGGCCGGGGCCATTGAGGCCCCGGCGTCTTTCGCGATATCGGCGATGGAGCGATTCGTGGCCTCAGAGTAGGCTTGCGAGACCGGCATGGCTGCGCGGATCACATCCACCTTCAGCCCGTCATTGGCCAGCCTGCCAATGCGCTCCCACCAGCCGCGCTCGATGTCTGGAAACTCGTCACCGCGGCCGGCTGTCTCAAGCGTGGCGTGCCACCAGGAGCCCCGGCCCACATCCAGGCAGAGCCGCATACCCCAGCGCTGGAACGTGGGGATGAGCGAGGATCGCACGAAGCGATCACTGGCCAGGATGGGGTCCCCAAGCCACCAGTATGGGATGCACCAGGCGCTCAGACTGCCCCGAGCGACTTGCCAGGCGTTTTCTTCCGCGAGTAGACGCTCGATGGCTGACGGGTCCGGGCTGAACCACACTTCACCTACGGCGAGCTGGCGAGATGGAGCGGCTTTACCCGTTATTGGCCAGATGGGCAGTCCAACGGCAACTGCCAGGAGCAGCGCACGGAAGAGCCACGCCGTTCGTGTGTGCAGGGGGAGACTCGCAGCGGGTGAGGATGTTGTGCTGCTGATGCTAACGAGGCGGCTCGCGCACGGTGGCAGACACCGGAAGAAGTCTAAAGCTGGAGGTCTGGGCAAAACGTGGTCACGGCACTACAAAGGCGTGACGGAGCGGACGACGTGGATGTTGTTGGTGGCGCTACGATGGTCCGCATCCAAGTAGCGAAGCGAGAGGGGTTGAGAGCAGCCATGAAGATCACTGCCGTGGAGCCACTACTGCTTGACCGGTACCTGTTTGTTCAAGTGCACACAGACGCGGGTTTTGTGGGCGTTGGCGAGTCTGGCACCTGGGGCCACCTGGAGGCCTCGGCAGCCGCGCTACGCAAGTTTGGGGACTACCTGGTGGGCCAGAACCCGTTCCGCATTGAGCACCACTGGAACGTGATGTACCGCTCTGGGCATTTCCGCGGCGCGGCGATTATGGGGGCTATCTCTGCCATTGACATTGCCCTGTGGGACATCAAGGGCAAGGCGTTTGGTGTGCCCGTGTACGAGCTGCTGGGCGGCAAGACGCGGGAAAAGGCGCGGGTGTACTACCACGTGAAGGGCCCCACAGTGGAGGCCCAGGTGGCGAAGTGCATTGAGGCCCGGGACCGCGGCTTCACGGCGGTTGGCCACCTGAATCCGTTCCTTGATGAGCCGCGCGACCAGATCTACTTCAAGACCCACGCGGCGAAGATAGGCGGGGCGATCGACACAGTCAGGCGCTACCGTGAGGCAATCGGCGATGACGTGGACATCTGCCTGGAGATCCACCGCCGCCTCTCGCCGGCGGAGGCAATTGTCCTGGGGCGGGGGATTGAGCCGTACCGCGTGATGTTCTACGAGGATCCGATCCTGCCGGATAACTTTGACTCCATGGGCCAGGTGGCGGATCAGATTGGGGTCCCGATTGCCACGGGGGAGCGGTTGCTGGGCATCCATGAATTTGAGATGCTGCTGGCGCGCGGGGCGGCGCAGTACGTGAGGGCGAGCGTATGTGTGGCCGGCGGGATCTCCGGGGCCAAAAAGATCGCCGCGCTGGCGGAGGCCCGTCACCTCAGCATCATCCCGCACAACCCGCTGTCTCCGGTGAGCACGGCAGCCTGTCTCCAGGTGGGCGCGTCTATCCCGAACCTGGCCATCCAGGAACTGCCGGATCACTCAGACGAGCTGCCGGACCGGGAACTGGTCAAGGAGAACCTCAAGGTGGAGCGGGGCTTCCTGATCATCCCGGAGGCACCAGGGATCGGCGTTGAGCTGGCGCCGGACGTGCGGGAGAAGTTCCCGCCGAAGCCCCGTCCGGTGGGGACGAGGCTGAACCTGGATGGCTCGGTGGTGGATCAGTGACGGACTGAGGCCAGGCGCCGCGCTGGTTTGTTGCTGGGGTGTTGTATGGTGCTGCTGGTGTGCCGAGATTTGCGCTGAGGGAAGCTGATGGCAGAGATTGACCGCGTTCACGATCGGGTGTACCGCATCCCCTGTCCGTTTGAGGGTGGCGGCATTGTGAATCTCTACGTCATCCGCGGAGCCAAGACGGCGATTGTGGACAGCGGAGTGCTTGGCACCCCCACCAACGACGTGGCGCCGGCGCTGGCGACGGTTGGGCTGAAGTTGAGTGACATTGATCTGCTCATCAACAGCCACGGGCACATGGACCATCTTGGCGGGAACGGCGAATTGAAGGATGCCGGGGCGGAGATTGCCATCCACAGCGCGGATGCTCCGCGCACGAAGTCCAACCGTCTCCACGTCGAGAAGTCCGCGGAGGGGCTGAAGGCGCTGGGGCTGGAGCATACGCTGCCGGCGCGCGAGGCGTTCTTGCTGAAGCTGCTGGGCAAGGAGGTGGGGGTGGACCGCGTGCTGGAGGATGGCGACGTCATAGATCTGGGCGACGATGTCCGCCTCCGGGTGGTGCACTCACCTGGCCACACGCCGGGATCTGTCTGCTACTGGTGGGAGGCGGCCGGCATCTTGATCACAGGGGATTCCATCCAGTGTCGAGGGAGCCGTCCAGGTGGCCTGCCGGTGATTGAGGATGCCAGGGCGTATCCGGGGACGCTGAGCAGGTTGCGCGACGTGGGCGCCAGGACGCTGTTCATGGCCCACCTGTTCCGCGGGAAGGATGAGATCCTGGGGCCGGTGGCGCGTGATGGGAAGGTGGCGGAGGTGTTTGCGGAGAGCGCGACCACGCACCAGACGCTGTCAGAGGCGGTGCGGGCGGCCAGGGCGGCCTCACCAGGCGCTTCTGGTGGGGATCTGGCGCGCGGCGCGGTGGAGCACGCGCGGGCGGCGCTGGGTCTGGTGGATGATCCGTCCGTGGGGCTGCCGAACAGCGGCACAACCACACTGCCCAGCTATCTTGCCGTGGGGGGCTGATCCGGAGGAGCGGAGATGAGCCAGGAGGGGGTGGTGCGCTGTGGCTGGGTGGGCGCGGACCCGCGCTACGTTGCGTACCACGATGATGAGTGGGGTGTGCCTGAGCATGAGGATCAGCGGTTGTTTGAGCTGCTGATCCTGGAGGGTGCGCAGGCGGGTCTGAGCTGGTCGACCATCCTGAACAAGCGCGAGGGGTACCGACGGGCCTTTGATGGGTTCGACGCGCGCAGGGTGGCCGCGTACGATGATGCGAAGGTGGCGGCGCTGCTGCAGGACCCGGGCATCGTGCGGAACCGTCTGAAGGTGTATGGAACGGTCCGTAATGCACGGGCGTTTCTGGATGTCCAGGATGAGCACGGCAGCTTTGACCGCTACATCTGGCAGTTTGTGGGCGGGGTGCCGCGGGTCAACGCGTGGGCCGTGCTTGGTGATATCCCCGTGTCAACGCCGGAGTCTGACGCGATGAGCAAGGCTCTGAAGAAGCGCGGCTTTACGTTCGTTGGCTCCACCATCTGCTACGCCTTCATGCAGGCGGTAGGGATGGTGAACGATCACGTGGTGGGGTGCTTCCGCTACCAGCAGGTGTGAGCGTCAGTGTTGGCCGGCGGCTGTCAGCCCGTGCGGCGGATGGCTTGCGGACGGCGGAGGTGGTCCATGATGCCGCGGAGGTCAGTGGTCACCTGCGAGAGCCGCTGGGCTACGGTGTGGAGCGTGATCAAGGCTTCCTGGGACTGGTGCCCAGCATAGAGCGCGCGGCAGAGCTCTACCTCAAGGATGGAGATCTCGATGGCGGCCATCAGGTCCTCCGGCGTGGTGAGCTCAGGCTCATCAGCCGGTGAACCTACCACCTGGAGATGGCGCATCTTCTGGGGTGCCGCCGCAGGGCGGGGTTGCGGGAGAAGTGCCAGGATGGGTCGGGCATTCTGATCGACGGTTTCGGCGCTCTTGAGGAGAGCGTCTAGCTCTTCCAGCACGGCCTGGCGGTTCTCTCGGTCCCAGAGCCGCTGGCACAACTCTACCTCCAACAGGGCCACGCCGAGCATCTGCAGGAGCTCGTTATGGATCAACTGGCTGAGTGCGGATGCTGAGCCAGCGGTCTGGAGCAGGGCGGTCAGCGGCATGGTCGCTAGCTGGCCGCGGCCAGGTCTCCGGTGGATCCGGAGTCCAGCGGCGCAATGCCGTGTTTGATAGCGAAGATGGCGGCCTGGGTGCGGTCTGCCACACCGATCTTCTGGAAGAGCTGAGAGAGCCGATTCTTGACGGTGCTCTCTGCAAAGGCGAGCCGCTGGGCTATCTCTTTGTTGGCCATGCCGGAGGCCACAAGCTGGAGGATTCGCACGTCCACATCGTTGAGCTGGCCCAGGCCGTCGTCCACGGTGAGCTTGGAGGCCATCCGACGGAACTCGTTGAGCATCTTTTCCGCCAGGGTTGGGGCAATCACGGAGCCGCCGGCGGCGGCGGCTCGCACGGCTGAGAGCACCTGATCCGCGCCGGCGGTCTTGAGCACGTAGCCAGAGGCACCGGCCTGGACGGCCTGGAAGAGGTGTCCGTCCTGACTGTGCATGGTGAGGATGACCACGCGGGTCCCTGGGAGATCGCGGACAAGCTGCCGGGTGGCGGAGATGCCGTCCATCACGGCCATGCTTACGTCCATCAACACGACGTCTGGCTGTAGCTGGCGTGCCATCTGCTGGGCTTCTAGCCCGTTGCTGGCCTCACCCACCACGGTGATGTCTGGCTCCGCCTCAAGCAGGCGGCGTACCCCCTGGCGCATGAGTTGATGGTCATCCGCTAGCAAGACGTTAATCACGATCACTACTCCCCCGCACATACCGCGGCAGTTCGAGCGCTGTGTGTGGCTGTCCGTGGTTGGCGGGTGCCCACCGAATTTTTTGCCCGTTGGGGAACGTTTGAGGGGGACCGTGGGGTACGTGTCCGGCGGGATTCCGTGAACAGGTTCCCCTGGATGTACCACTCAACTGGGCAGAACGGAACATAGCTACCAGAGTAACGTTAGGTAAAGTTGAAGCGGGACGGATGGTGCCGCGGTCAATGCACAAGGGGCGCCGGCGGC
>JAXLXE010000005.1:0-287320 GCA_046328115.1 Chloroflexota bacterium
TGCCGCGCCCCCAGCCATTCTGCCCAGTCAACATCACAGAGCCCATCCCCAGATCGTCGTGCTCCACCGCGTCAAGCTCCCACACCCTCAGGCTCACCGCGTACGTCATACCGGGCCGGAGCGGAATCCCGATCCACTCATTCATCGGCTCCGTCCCGGAAGTCGGCTTGCCCACCTTCACCAGATTCACGTCTGTCTGAACCACGTCACCATCGTTCGCGTCGAACCGAATGCCGGACGCCGCCAACAGCGTGCGGGAGCAGCTTGGCGTGGAGTAGTGGGGAGCGCAGGGCGGGATGTACTCCTCCAGCGCCAACGTCGCGCTGAACTCACCCTTGCCAATGTCGTGGTCGTTGGAAACGTAGACTGACTTCAGCCGCACCAGCACCCGCTGCGCGGGATCCGTGTCATCCGGCGCGTTGCCCGCGCGCGCCACCGCCGGGCTCGCGGCCGCTACCGCCAGCACCAACGCCAGTGCCGCACTGGCCAGCCACGCCAGTCGTGCCATGCCGCTCATCGCCACACCTCCGTCTCGCTCTCGTCCGCCGCCGGCTCCCGCCGCGGCTCCAGAATCGGGTCCAGATCCGGCCACTCCAGCAGCGGCCACGCCAGCTCCCCGGCCACGGCCGCCCGCGACCGCCATCCCGCCACCGGCAGCACCAGGCCCGGGTCCATCATCCCAGCCGCCTCCCCCCAGGCCGCTTCAGCACACGCCACCTCGTACATCCGCTTCTCCCAGACCCACTCACAGATCGTTCAGCACTCCCATCCCTGGGGCACCCCCATCATCCCGCTCATCCCATCCACCCCGTAACGAACCCCGCCCACACAACACCCACACTTCCAGCCAGCCCGGACAGCCACAGACCACGATCCACCGCCCGTCCCCAACGTAGCGCGGGCGCTTGTCCCCCGCTTCCCCACCACCGCCCATCCCAAACGTAGCGCGGGCGCTCGTCCCCCGCATCCCCGCCACCGCCCGTCCCCAACGTAGCGCGGGCGCTTGTCCCCCGCGTCTGAGCCCGCCGGCAGCGCGCCCATCATCCCAACCCCGCGTGCTGCCAGCCTACCGCCACCTTGCCCCCGTCCGTCGCACCAGCTACGCTCAACGCGGACCAACCCACGGACGCGCCAGGGGGCCTCGTTGCGGTAGCTCTCGCCGCGGATCACCACCGTCTGGCGGTGATGGGTCGGACCAGGTCGAGCGCCGCGTTGGCCAGCAACGGGTTGCCGAACGCTTCGGCCACTCCCGCCAGGGCTCGGTTGCTCGTCAGCAGCAGCGGCTTGCGCTCGTACCGTTCGCGAATCAGCTCACAGATCCTCCGCCATCTCCGCGTGGTCCAGAGGTCGCAGCCCCACGTCGTCCAGCGCTAGCACGTCCACCTGCAGCAGTTGTGCGCCGGCAGTACGTCCCATCCCCCGACTGGCCTGCAAGTCAGTCAGCACCCCGGTGCGCCCGGCCAGGTACAACCCGCTGTAGCCGCGCTTGAGCGCTTCGATCACCAGCCCGTTCATCAGATGGCTCTTGCCCACCCAGTTGGTCCCGCCAGGACGATGTTCTGCGCCGGGCCACGAACTGCGCGGTCCCCAGGTCCTGGACCGTCCGCCGCAGGCGCTCGGCACCGCCCCGAAGTCGAACGACGCCAGCGTCTTGCGGGATCCACCCCAGCTTCGCTTCAGTCCGTCGATCCAGCCGCGTGTGATCCCGCCGCTCCAGCTCGTCGTCCAGCAGGATCCCCAGGAACCGGTGGGCTCCCGCTGCTCGCGCGTGGCCTGCTGGGCCGCGTCTCCAGCGTCTCGAGCATGCCCGAGAGCCGCAGCCGCCGTAGCTTGGGGAGGAGGGGATGATTCAACATCCGAGCACCTCCGAATCGAAGAACTCGCTGGCGGATCGCTCGAAGGTGTACGGCGCCGTGGGCGCAGCCTCGGCGCGCGGTGCCTCAGCGGCGCCGGCTGGCAGCGCCTCACGGTCCAGCGCCGCGTTCAGAATCTGCTTGATCCGACGGTAACTCACGTCGCCGTAGTGAGAGCCCGCGCGCACGCCGCCTCCAGACGGGTCTTGCCCACCGTCCCACCAGACGGAGCACCGCCTGCACCGAGCGCAGCCGATCCAGCGGCCGTTCCGCCAGTAGCTCCTCCACCACCGCCAGGGTCGCCCGGGCCGATCGTGCGAGCCAGATCCTGGCAGTACTGAGGGTGCGCTCCAGATAGGCCGCCTTCTCCGGCGGGTAGTGGGCCGACCGCGTCTGCCACTGCCCCGGCCGTGGGCGCGTGGGTGGGTGGCCACCAGCTCGGTACCGACGAACAGCTGTACCACTCTGGTCAGGATCGAGCCTCAAGGCGCTGTCCGATGTAACGGTACGGCGCAGAGTAGTAACTGCCGTCGAGGGTGACGTGGCGGTCCGGGTGTACCCGCACCGTCCTGATCTCGATCAGGTCGAACGGCGTCCGGGGAAGCGGTGCAGCGCCGCGCGCGCTCCTCCGCCTCGAACAGGGCCAACGGGGCCGGCGGGTGGTGCGTGATCGCGGGTGCCGGCCCGCTCGCGCGCAGCGCTGGAGCGCGGCGTTGGCCTCGCGCAGATCGGTGAACTCGTGCGCTGGTAGAAAGCTCCGCTTCACGAAGTGGACACCGCTTTCGACCTTCCCCTTATGCTCGGGGGTCCTAGGGCGAGTGGGGCTGATGGTGAAGCCGTAGTGCTGGGCGCAGCGGCGGTACGCTGCGCCCAGCACTGGATCGTGCAGGGTGGCTCGCAGCACGGCCGCCCGAGATTGTCGGGCACCACCGTGCGCGGCACCCCACCGAACCAGGCGAATGCGCGGCGGTGGCAGGTGATCCATGTCCGGATCTTCTGGTCGAAGACCAGCTCAGCATACTGGTGGCGGCTGTAGCCCAGGGTCATCACGAAGACCCAGGCCGTGCGGGCCAGGCCTGACGCTTCGGGTCCACCGGCGATGGCGGCGCTCGAAATCAACCTGGGCCTGTTCGCCCAGGCCCGGTGTGCACGCGCACCACGACCCGCGGTTCGGGCGGACGCAGACGGTGGACGAAGCGCAGCACCGTGGCGTAGCCTGCGGTGTAGCCGTACTCGTCGCGGAGCCGATCGTAGATGGTCATGGCCTCGACGCCGGCCGTGACCCACGCGGCGATACGCTCGGTACGGCTCGACGAGAGGGCCCGGTACGCGGAGGCGCGGGTGGCGGCCGGCCCGGGCGACCAGCTCCGACGGTTCGGGCAGGGGCGTGGCCGGATCGAGGTGGCCCGGCCTCGTTGGCCAGAGGTGGCGTATTTGCTGACGGTCATGCGCGCGAGGCCGAGGTCACGGGCGATGGTCCGCTGGCTGGCGCCGCTGCGCCGGGTGATGGATCAGATCACGAAGCAGGTGCACGTGTAGTCGCTCCACAGAAACCCTCCACGGCACGAAACCGTGGAGGACGAGCCGGTTCCACCCCCGCGAATTCTTCCTACGCGGATGCTTCATGAGTGGCCTAGATCACGTGCTCACGGGTGGCCTACACCCCGTGCACATGACTGGCCTACATCGGGTGCAAATCGCTGGCCTACACCCAGTGCACATGGGTGGCCTATATACCAGTGCTCAATGACACCCCGCTTCCCACCACCGCCCATCCCAAACGTAGCGCGGGCGCTCGTCCCCGCGGAGTGACGCCCCCGCTTCCCAGCCACCGCCCGTCCCCGTAGCGCGGGCGCTCGTCCCCCCGTAGCGCGGGGGCTTGTCCCCCGCTTCCCCGCCACCGCCCGTCCCCAACGTAGCGCGGGCGCTTGTCCCCCGCTTCTGAGCCGCCCCGGCGGCTCTTATCATCCCAACCCCGCGTGCTGCCAGCCTACCGCCACCTTGCCCCCGTCCGTCGCACCAGCTACGCTCAACGCGGACCAACCCACGGACGCGCCAGGGGGGAGACGTTGGCGGAGAGCGCGGCGCTAGACGGAGGCCGCAGGCGCGTGGCGGAGCGCGTCCTGCTGACCCTGCGCCTGCTCTACGAGCGCGGCCGTTCCGCCAACGAGATCAGCCGCGAGATCCTGAGCGGATGGGCCGCGCTGCCTGCGGCAGTCAACCCCTGTATGCTATCCGTCGCGACATTCGCTGCCTCCGCAACGCGGGATTCGCGGTGGAGTTCCACAGACCCTCCAGCCAGGGCAACGGCGCGGAGCCGCGGCGGTCTGCACTACTCCATTGGCCTAGACGGCGCCCGCGCTGGCCGTCATCCGCGCCGCCTACCCATACGGCACCCTTCAGGCGGCCGTCCAGCGGCTAGTGGAGCTGATCGGCGAACGACTGCCGGAGGCCGAGCAGCGCGAGCTCGCGCGCAGCCCGTCCTTGAAGCTCAACCTCCAGCCCGCGGACGCCAGGACCATTCCAGCAGCCGTAGTGAAGGCGCTGGATCGCGCCATTCGGACAGGCAAGCGGGTCCAGTTCTCGTACCGCGCCCGTGCCTCCGCCGCCCAGAGAAATCGTGGGGGATCCCCTGGCGCTGGAATACGAGAAGGCCATCTGTACGTCATTGCCCGCGGGCGGATACCGACGAGCGGCGAGTACCGCGCAGACCGCATCCTTCCAGGCTCACTCCGCGTCCTCCCGGAGCACGGCCGCCGGCCCGCGGTCACCCCGCCGCTACACGCTCCGCTTCCGCACATCAGCCAGACTCGCCCGGTGGCAGCATCAGCGACCGATTCCCAGACCAGTCCGTCGCCATCCAGCCTGACGGCGGAGCCATCGTAACCGCCCACATCACCAGCCTGTTCCGGGCGGAGCAGTGCTGCTCCGCTACGGCGCGGAGGTGGAGGTGCTAGAGCCCAGGAGCTGCGAGATCGAATCGCGACCACCGTAGGTGGTGAAGCCGTGCGTACTCGCCAGAGCACGATGGTGCTCATCACCCGTTTCACAATGCTCACGTCGACCCATGAGCAGCTGATGGGAGGCTGAATGGCGAAGCGTCCATCCTCGGGCTCCTCAGCGAGCTGGAACCCCCCGATCGACGACTACTTCAGACGTCGTGCACGGCGGCCTCCCCCGCTACCGCGCAATCCGCCAGGCCGGCGCCAAGGCGGGTCGGGCGCTCTACAGCCACGTGCTAGACGGCGTCATGGTGCTCGGAAAGCTCCGTGGGCTGCTTAGCCTGTCTGACCTCGAAGCGCGTCTCTTGTTCGCCCCGCCTACTCAGTCCCGACATCAACAAGACAGTCCCCGGCAGTGAGACGTGCTCGTACAACGCGCAGTCCACACCCGCTGCAATCGCCGCGGAGCTGGAATCGCTCGGTGTCAGCGCGTTTCTCCCGCATGGCACGGGCATCTCAACGACATCGTGTTTCTCGCGCGTGCGCATCAAGGCTTTCTGGCTGTTACGGCGGATGGGCTCAATCTGCGGCGGGAAAGTCAGTACTCCTGGGTATCCAGCGCCCCGACCCAGCTAGGAAGCTGATGAAGGCGGTAGATTACCTGGACCTGTCCCGTGAGCTCGACGAGACCCGGCTTGAAGAAGTTCCTCGCGTGGGTGAACGGAGCCGGCCCTGACCAGCAATGGTCGCTGACGCGCCACCGCCTCGCGGGCGGGAATCCTGACCAACGTCATCCACAGTACCATCAGCAAACTGTTCGGGAGCAGATTCAGGGCTACGCCGCTGCTCTACTATCGGACGGCGTCACCTACCTCGTACCGCGCTCGCAGCCGCTCGCGTGGACGGCGATGACGCCAAAGCCGCCGCCGCGGCGGTCGGCAACGGTTTCGCCCGCTTGCAGCTCGCCCAGCTAGAAGCCTTCGTCACGCCCACCAAGGACGGCGTGAAGGTCCAGCGTCTGCGTTCGAAAGTGGCGCCGACCTGGCGTCGATTCTCGACATGGTGTTCAAGCGGGTGGCCAACAAGACGTATCCAGGCAAGAGCGTGGACACCTATCTCGCCACAATTCTCCAGAAGGACCTGGTTCCGTCCAGGGCAAGCTAACGGGCGCGGCAGCCGCGCGCTAGACGACCTGCTCGCCGCGCCGATACGCTCCTGACCCGCGACGAGGATCGCCTCAAGCGCGGCGAGCTCGCGCTTGCGTACAAACTGCTCCTGGCAGAGTACGCGTCGGATAAGGCTGCTCGTGCCGATCCCTGGTCCAGTCGTCAACGAAGTGTTCGGGGTTGGACACGCTCCGTCCGCTCGCCGAGCGCGTCCACGCAGGGCGTCGAGGCTGGTTTCTCGCGCGCTGGCTGGATCTCCCCATCGAGGAGTACGAAGCGCGCGTCCTGGCGGATGCTGCGCGGCGAAGATCGCTAACCAAGTCCCGAGCGGCAACGATGATGCCATCGCCGCTTACCTCGCGACTTCTGCAGATCCCGTTTCAGGCGGCCAGCCCGCGGCCGTTCACCGAGGCGTTGAGAATCTACGCGGCGTCAACCCACCGCCAATGCTGTCACTGCGGCAGCCTCCGCCCGGCGTCAGAGTGGATGAGCGGAAACGTCCCGCCCAGTATCGGCGTCCAGTCCTTCTCCAACCGACTCGGCGGCGGGATCGCCCGCGAGCCCAAGCAATTCGTCTGCCAGATCTGTCGTCAGCAGTACACCCTGGAAAAGCTGGCGTGGCCCAACCACCGAGACAAGCAGGGCGGGGACGTCCGCACATTTTACCTGCACATCTTTCCGAACGGTTTCTTCACGGAGCCGTTCCTGCTGGCGTGGCGTAGCTCCCTCATGCGGCTGCGTGACGAGGATCACGGCGCGTTCCTTGTCAGCGTCGGCCAGTTCTTCCTCAGCGCGGATGTTCCGGCACCCTCGGCCGTGAACGTCAACCGCACCAAGGTAAACGGCGTGGCGATTCCCCGTCTCAGCGAGACCGCCATGTACGCCCGGTCCTACCAGTCCATTCACCCGGTGCCAACTTCAGGATCAGTTCCTGCGCGCCCTAGAGACCGCCGTCGTCATCCGGTCCATGCTGGATTGCCGAGTCAGCTCACACGTCTCCCCGTCGCGCCGCTCGCCAACGGCGCGCATTCGGCCAGATGTTCATGGGATCCCGCCGTTCTGAGAGGACTCATTCGGCAGATGACCTCGACGCCTCGGCCGCGGACCAGTTGCTGGCGAAGCTGCGGGCGCTCTACGCGGCGCGCCGCGCCTGGTGACTGGTGATCCCAAACCCCGCCGGTCGTGCTCGACCTGGCCTGTGCTCTTGGAAGATCCTCTTGAGATCTACCACGTTGCGGACCCGGTTCATCGAGCGCGGGCCCGGGGCGGCGCGACGAATGGGCAGCGATTCGCGCCGCTCAGGCACTTGCGCGGCGCTGTCCAGTCTTTCCGAAAGGAGCGAGTAGATGGACCCACTGCGTCGCATGGCCAATCTGGCCTGGAAAGAGCGCTTGCGCGGCCGCGGACTGGCCAGAAGCAGCCTGCTCAGACCATGACATCACGCTTGAACAGCTGGAGCGATACCCCGGGCGAGTCCACGGAGCGACTGCGTGCCGCCGCGGCCGATGAATCTTCGCCTACCTCACCCGCATCGCGCCGGCAGACTGGAGGCGGTCGCAGAGTCGCGGATGCCGTCGATGTACGTTACGAGCTTCTTCGATGATCTCCTCGCGGTGGAGCATCATGGCGACGTCAACCCGGTTGCTTTCGAGAGCGCGCGCCTCATCGAAGCGCATACCACCAGTACGTCGTGAGGCAATCCCCACGGCCGTCAGGCGGTCGGCGAGACGCGAATCCAGATGCAAACTTCGAGCCCGCCGAGAGCAGTCCCAGCGAAAGTGAGGAGGCTAACCCGTGAACCAGACTACAGTCGCTAACCGCCAGCCACCTGCCCGGCCACCTACCAGAACTTCCCCCAGGGTCGCTTTGTCACCATCGTGCTCGCACGCAGACCGAGCGAGACCATCTTCCGCACCGAGGGCAGCGGCGAAGGCCTTGTCAAGGAGACTGTCATGGCTGGTCTCAGGTCTCGCGTGCCCATCCGCCGCGTCGTCATCAGCAAACGCAAGCAGACCTTGAAATCCAGGCGTCGCCAGGGCCGCGATCTCACTTCGAAATCACGGGCGCCTACGCACCGAAGGCAGTGAGCATGCGTGTTCAATACCGCCAACCCGTGCGGAAAGTGCATTGACTGCATGGTCTACGGATTTGCTGTGGGCACGGGCGGTGCTCAGAAGTCACGTGTCATCACCGACGACGCCTTTTCCATCGCGCCGAGCAGCCAGGTGACCGATCGCCGCCAGTTCAACGCGCTGTTTGACAATTCCACCATGCGCCATCCGGTCGCGGATGTCGCCTCCACCGGCATCGGCACGGACGAGTACGTCAAGCCAGAGGTCCATTTTCTGGACATGGAGACCGCACAAGGACGTCACCCCGGCCGAGCTCGCCCACGTGCTCGGCAACATCCTCCGGAGCACACGCTACGGCGCTATCTCCAGCCGCATCGGGCGTGTCACCAACCACGTGGCCGCGATCGTGCTGTCAGACTACGAGCTGTTCAGCAACTTGGAGTTAACCAGGCGGTCTACGACACGCTGCTGGCAGCGATCGGGTTGAGCTTCCCGCTGGACACCTCCCAGGTCCTGGCCGCCATATCGAGGCGATAGACGCCCTCTTGCCGCGCGTCTGAGCAGCCAACCGATGGTGATCCGTGGAGCGGACCTCGACACAATTCTCGCCGAGCGCGCCTCTTCGCCTCCGCGGAAGGCGTCCGCGGCCTGTTGGAGGCCGTGGCTTCGGGTCATCCGAAGTCCTGAGCGCGTCATGCGTGTGTTTGAGGTACTCTAGAGCTCTGCGAGCCAACCTACTTCGCCAGTCGCGAGGTTGGCGTTCGCCAGACGGAGCCCGTCATTGGGAACTACACGCTCGCGTACGCCTTGGGATGGTGCGCGCCGTACGGGTTCCGACGAGGCGGCAGATGGAACGGAGCACCGCGCTACCGCGAGGATCTGACACCGCTCAACGCTGCCCAGATCTACGCGCTGACGCCCGGCGACGTTTGACGGCGCCACGGTCCGATTCACTGTGGGCCAGTTCAACGCCCAACGGATGCTTCTGCTTTTGTTCGGCCAGAACAGCATCGTGGTGGATCGTCACATCGCCCGGCCACCCGCGATGAACGTTCCCCAGTTCACGGTCGGCTGCGCATGCTCGGGATTGGCTGCCCCGGGGCACCCTGTACGTATCGCCGGCGAGATGAGCCCGCCTCCCCAGCTACGTGCGCCCTCCGGGAAGTTCATAGGTAAGGCGCACATCCAGTGGCGCGGCGCCCACGGCCCGCGAGGAACGGAGCGAGTCATTCTCCTTTAGCAGCTACCTGAATCCGGTTGACCTGCCCACCCCAGACGCCCTCGTCAGCTTCGACGTTGTCGCGGTCCCACCCCGGTCCCCTTGGTACGGCACGTCACCATCATCGATCCAGCTCTCGTCCTCGACGCCAACACCATCGGCCCCGCCGCCGGCATGCGGTTCGGAGTCGAGGAGCTGGAACAGGCCAAGCGCCATGGACGAGCTGCGCATCCACCTAGAGGCTGCCAGTCTTGCCCTGGCCCAGGGAGCTGAGGGTCACGGCCCAGCCAACGAGCGGTTGCTAAGCCATCAGGTGCTCACGCGCCGAGCACCTGCGTGGCTACGACGTCGTGGTCAACAGCTACCGCCCCGGATCAGGGAAGACGCGCGCCGCTCTCCTGCACTTGCTTGATCGCGTCAGCTCGGTTGCCGCGCCCGACGCGCTCATCGTGGCACCAACCAACGAGCTCGTGCGCCAGCACGTCGATGATGCCAGGAATTTTGCCAGGCTCACAATCTCCCACTCCGGTCGCCAGAACTCATAGCAGAGCTTCGAGCCGAGGAAGAGCGCACGAGGCGCGTTCGGAGACCAGGTGTGCTGACACAGCTCTGAATGCTTTGCGGCGTGCGTGATCACGCTGCTGGCCCAATCCTCGCCGTGGGCAACCCAGACATCTTCTACCTGATGCTGCTCTTCCGCTACGGGAGACAGGATCAACGAAACCTGTTCTCACTGCCTCGCCATGCAACGGTTTGACTACCTCGTCGTCGACGAGCTCCACATACTACAGCGCCAAGCAGCTCACCGCGTTCCTGTTCTTCTGCTGCTCTCGCGCGCGAATACGGGTATTTCGACGGCGAGAACGGGCGGCGAGGATCACTCCTCTGCCACTCCAGATCCTGCGCTTCGGGCCATCCTCACCAGGCTCAGCCTCCCCGGATACGAGATGTCGATCCTGCTGCCCAGTCCGGGCGCTTCCAGACTCCACGCCTTTCGCTGCACCCATCGAGCTGCGCGTGTTGCGTAGAGGATCGAAGAGCAGCCTGGACGTCCTGGTGCCCAATGAGCGCGAGGCAATCGGGACTCGGCTCGCCAATGGCGACCACGGCGCCGTCATCCGGCTCGGCGCTCTGGCGAGTCCAACCTCGTCCGCAACGCCTTGCGCAGCGCGGATTCTACGGCCAGATCGGCGTCATCGCCGGCGCACAAACGCGTGACGCCCCGAACCATGGCGCAAGCCCTCTCGCTCGCCTCACCGACCGTCGATATTGGGTGCAACTTCGGCCATCCCGAGCCGCCGGCGTCGACTTCCTCTACGCCGATGCTCGTTTCGGGGACGAGTTGGCGCAGCGGCTCGGGCGCGGGGCGAGTGCTCGGACGGACTGTGTCGGACGTGGCGAGCAACGTTACGGTCGTCGTTGATGACTCGCTGTTCGATCACCTGCGCTCACTGGACCGTCAGACCATCTCCGGGCCAGCCCTTCCCGATCACCTCTCGCAGGCCGAGATGTCCACCACGGCTTGGATCTACCGCTACCTTGAGAGTGGTGGCGTGGATGAAGTGCTCCTTCCGCTCCACCGCCTGGCCCAGATGACGGCCATGGATGAGCAGGACGATGTCCGTCGCGCCTTCAACGCCGTGCGAGGCGCTGCGCCGAAGAGCGCCGGGCACCAGCCTTCGATGCCGCGCGTGCTCGAATCCGCCGGTTCGACCGTCTGGAGGCACGGCACCGCGGCACTCCACTGACGCGAGAATCGCGAGTCGCGCTCCACTTTGACGATTTTGCCCAGGACTGTTACCCGAACGGGTCACCCGCTCTCCTCGCCCAGGCGCGCGCGTCGTTGCAGTCTGGCCGAACCACCCGGCTCATGGCGGCGTTCGACTCGTGGTGGCAGAGCTCAGAGGACGACTGGGCGGGGTGCAGTCCGCCCGTTCGCGTTCCGCAACGGCACCAGCCACCGATCGCCCTCGTGTGGGACAAGGAGACGCTGTTCAGCGAGTCGAAATCCGCACTTCCACAACGTGCTCCACCTGATTGAAAATTTCCACCTCGAGTTCTGCACGAGCAAGTCCGAGTGGACAGCGCGTCGTGGCGGCGGCACCGGGCAGGCAGCGGACAGGGATGATCCTGACACGTACGTGGTCATACTCCGGGCAGCGACGCGGCGACGCGTGTTTCGGTGCAGTTCGTGCTAGAGTGGAGACCAGCACGGAATGGCGCGCGGCCAACGGTGCCCGCCTTACCGCGTTCCGTGGTCTGCGCCTGCGGGTAGATGGCGTACCGCTGCCACCCAGCATCGCCCAGCTCCTGTCGAACGTCGATGGTCGGTCTCGCGGTACTAGACGGTGCAGGCGGCGCCCTCCCCTGGGCGAGCCGCGCCCAGTGTGTGGCGTGTCTGTCGCGAGGCCGGATTCCGCTGGCGGTTGACCGTGCGCAGCGCTGACGGCCTCGCCAATCAGTTTCTCTTAGTCCTCGGGACACGGATGCCCTCCTCGTCTGCGCGGAGATCTTCGGCGTGCTTGAGGCGGAGCAAAGGCAAGCGGCGCACGGCGGCGCGCCCGTCATCCTGTAAGGCCACCCGGACGCTGCGCTAACCGCGCTGGCAATACCCGGTGCCCGGCCGCCCCCTTCCGCCCGGACCTGTACGCTATGGTCCTCCAGCTTGAGCACGACGCCAGCGCCGCCGTCACAACCGAGACCAACGCCCTGGCGCACGCCGCATTCCTGGACCTGATCCGGCACCGACCCTGACCCTGTCAGCGTTGATGCATGAAGGATCGCAGCGGCCTTCACCGTAAGCATGGCGCCGTCAGGCTGAGCGGTTCCCGGGCAGCCCCGCTGAGTCCCCAAGGCTGCGCCTCGCTACTCGGACGCGCGTTTTTGAGCCACTCCGAAGCACCTTTCTGCGTCCTACCCTGCCGCGGATCGGTTGGGGGCGCAGCAGCAGCATCGGCCGGCTCCTGCTGTCAGGGAGATTCCGATTCGGACGCCCGGCAGCTCCAGCTTCGCGCAGCTCCTTGATACGGCCACTCCCGCCAGCCGCATCACCCTCCGCTTCCTCTCTCCTCCCACCGCCTTCAGTCTCGGCCAGCGTGACTGGGGCCGTCCCATGGCCGTCGTTCCCACAGACCTCGTGTTCGACAGCCTCTGGCGCAAGTGGAACACCTTCTGCCCGCCCCACCTCAAGATGGACCCCGCCGTGCGTACCGCCGCCCAGACCAACGCCGTGCTCACGGACTTCAACGGCCGCACGGCGGAGATGCCGTATCCAAAGTCCCGTCCGCGGCTTCGTCGGCACCTGCACCTACGACCTCAAAGGCCGCCTGTCCGCAGACGTGCTCCGCGCGCTCAACACCCTTGCAGACTTCTCCTTCTTCGCCGGCGTCGGCTACAAGACCACCATGGGCATGGGCCAGGTCGGAGAATGTCCTGATGGCCGAGACTCCTGACTTCATCCCAATCCTCCTACTCAACGCCCTCGAGTACTGCCCGCGCCGCTACTATGAGCTCGTGCTGGGCGAGATGCTCGTCAACGAGCACGTGCTGGAAGGCCGCATGCGGCGCGAGCGGGTAGACGAGGGCGTGTCGGCCGCAGCCAGCCCGGGGATCTCGTCCTGCGCCGCGTGCATCTGTTCTCCAATCAGCTCCGCCTCATCGGATTCGCTGACGTCGTCGAGGAGTCAGGCGATGGGCTCTGCCCCGTCGAATACAAGAAGGGACGCGCGCCGGACGCTGGGTTCCTGATCACGTCCAGCTCTGCGCGCAAGCCTCTGCCTGGAAGAGCGCACTGACCAGCACATCCCTCACGGCTTCATCTTCTACTGCTTCGGCTCCCGCCGTCGCGGACGCGTAGATCTCACGCCCGAGCTCGGGAACGAACGCGTGGGCTCATTGACCGCGCGTTCCAGATCGCCACCGCGGGCGTGCTCCCGCCGCCCGTCGAGCAGTCCGCCAGGTGCCGGGATTGCAGCCTGGAGGCCAATGTGTCTGCCCGAGGAGGTTCGAAAGTTGGAGGCAACCCATGAGCACGCTCTACCTGACTGAGCCTCGATCGGTCGTCCGAAAGGAGGCGGACTATCTCGTCGTGCTCATCCCCCAGGAGGGTGACGCCAAGAGCCGCCGCCGTGGAGGTGCCATGATCGGATGCGACCGGGTCGTCGTACGGAGATGTCCCCTTACCTCCCCAGCTCTCCACGCGCTCCTGGAATCGCGTATTGAGATCAGTTTCCTCACGTTTCACGGACAGTTTCGCGGCCGCCTCTCGCCTGATCCATCCAAAAACGCGCTGCTCCGCATCCGCCAGCACCAGGCCCACCACAATCCACAGATGCGCCTGCACCTGGCCACGCAGTTCGTGCGCGGCAAACTGCTCAACATGCGCACCTGCTCCTGCGCCAGAACCGCAAGCTGGCAAACCAGGAGGTACAGCGCGGCGCCGATAGACTCCGTGCTGCTGCCCAGTCAGCCGAGGCAACAGATGCCGTACCGTCCCTGGTTGGGGTGGAGAGTGCCGGCAGCGCGGCATACTTCGGCCTCTTCGCCCGCCTGCTCCGCCAGGACCTGGGCTTCAGCAAGCGCACCCGCCGTCCACCGACTGACCCAATCAACGCCATGCTCAGCTATGGGTACACCATCCTCGCCAACCACTGTGCGCCTCGGCGGCCAATACCGTCGGACTGGATCCCTTCGTAGGCTACTTGCACGTGGCTTGATACGGCCGCCCCGCGCTTGCCCTTGATCTCATGGAAGAGTTCCGCCCCCTCATCGTTGACTCCACGGTCCTCACCTTGGTGAATAACCGTGAGCTGACGGAGCGAGATTTCGCAGAAGAGCTCGGAACGTTCGACTCGAGGCGGACGCCCGCAAGGCCCTCACCCGCCTCGGGCGGCTCAACACGCCCATCCAACATCCAGTCTTCGGCTATCAGGCCACGTATAAGCGGTACGGTGGGCTACAGACCAGACTGCTGAGCAAATACGTGACCCGGCGAGCTCCACCGCTACCCGCCGTTCGTGGTGCGCTGAAGTGCGCGGTAACCCCCATGGGCGTAACGCTGTACGTCGTGACGTACGACATCCAGGGCGATCCCGGCGCCGTGCACACGTGCGCAGTCCTCACCGGGTTCGGCCAATGGGTCAGTACAGCGTGTTTGAGTGTCACCTCAACAGAAGGAGCTCCTGCTCCTCCGCGCCAGGCACAGACCGGCACGTGCCCCGGCCAGCGACAGTCTGCGCGTATACGCGTTGTGCGAAGCATGCACGCGTCGCGTGGAGAGCATCGGCAGCGCCCAGCCATCCGCCCCGACGGTCTATATCACGTGAGCATTCACGGAAGCGCACCCACCGAACGCTGCCTCACGCACAAGCCGCCTCTTCTTGCCTCAGGCCCCGCGACGGTCCGGCTGTGGCTGCCGGCCGCGGCACGCTCGCGCACGCGGTTGCAGGGGCTAGCCCTCCCTGGTAGTCGCCACGACGCATCGAGTTGCGATCGCAACCACGCGAAGACCATGCCCATGAGCACCATCCCACAAGGACCGCTCGCAAGCCACCTCGCCACCCCGGCGGACGCAGGCATCTCCAGTCGAGACGACCGCCCGGCGCGGCCGACGCGAGCGGTCCAGATGGTCACCAACCCGAACGAGGGATTGAAACACCAGAGACCTGTTGCGCGGGCGCTCGCCGCTCGCGTCCGAATGGTCACCAACCCGAACGAGGAATTGAAACCCACCTGGCGCCGTTTCATTTGGCGGCCTCGCGAGCGTCCGAATGGTCACCAACCCGAACGAGGATTGAAACATAATCCGTTGTTCTTCGCTCATCTATGCATCCTGGTCCGAATGGTCACCAACCCGAACGAGGGATTGAAACTGTTCGGCCGCATTCTCGGCGCGCTGCTCTACCTGTGTCCGAATGGTCACCAACCCGAACGAGGGATTGAAACCTGTCTTTTTGGACCAGGAAGGTCACGCCAGGCAGTCCGAATGGTCACCAACCCGAACGAGGGATTGAAACTTCGATGTTGAACGGGTGGGGAGCCATGCGCGAACAGTCCGAATGGTCACCAACCCGAACGAGGACGAAGCCCGGAGCTTGAAGCTGCCGTCCGCCACGGTGTGGCACGTCCGAATGGTCACCAACCCGAACGAGGGATTGAAACCCTGGCCAAGGCGGGCGCCCGCTCGATCCGTACTGGTCCGAATGGTCACCAACCCGAGGCGGGGATTGAAACCCCCACATCCTGCGGCGCGCGATGAGATCCTTCGTCTGGTCCGAATGGTCACCAACCCGAACGAGGGGATTGAAGCCCGGCTGCAGTAACCGCAACCAACTCAACGCAGGCGAGTCCGAATGGTCACCAACCCGAACGGGGATTGAAACTGTCTCCTGGGCGGTGCTACGCCTCAGCACGCATCGAGTCCGAATGGTCACCAACCCGAACGAGGGATTGAAGCAGGTCTCCCGTTCTTCGCCCAAGTCGGCGATTGTCGTCCGAATGGTCACCAACCCGAACGAGGGATTGAAACTTCGATGTTGAACGGGTGCCGGGGAGCCATGCGCGAACAGTCCGAATGGTCACCAACCCGAACGAGGATTGAAACCCGGAGCTTGAAGCTGCCGTCCGCCACGGTGTGGCACGTCCGAATGGTCACCAACCCGAACGGGGATTGAAACCCTGGCCAAGGCGGGCGCCCACTCGATCCGTACTGGTCCGAATGGTCACCAACCCGAACGAGGGATTGAAACATGCGGCGATCTGACGAACCCATGCGGACCTCCACAGTCCGAATGGTCACCAACCCGAACGAGGGATTGAAACCCGACAACGTACGCGACGAACGCGCTCATTTCGCGCGGTCGAATGGTCACCAACCCGAACGAGGGATTGAAACATGGACGCCTACCGCCTGGGGTTCGAGGCGGGGCGCGTCCGAATGGTCACCAACCCGAACGAGGATTGAAACAACTACCCACCACGGCCACGCCACAACACATAGGTCAGGCTGGTCACCAACCCGAACGGGGATTGAAACGATTGCGGCTGTATCTATTCATGAATTGAATAGAGTCCGAATGGTCACCAACCCGAACGAGGGATTGAAATGTACTCGGACGCCCAGGCGCCGGCGCCTGAGGTCCGAATGGTCACCAACCCGAACGAGGGATTGAAACACTAGCAGCGGGCCTCCGCCGACCTACTACGTCCGAATGGTCACCAACCCGAACGAGGGATTGAAACTCAAGGTATCGGGGTGGAATCAGCGGGCCGTGTCCGAATGGTCACCAACCCGAACGAGGGATTGAAACGCAGCGTTCCTATGGGCCTCGCGCGCCCGGGGACTGTCGAATGGTCACCAACCCGAACGAGGGATTGAAACTGGTGCTGGTGAATCGGACAACCCAGGGTACCAGTCCGAATGGTCACCAACCCGAACGAGGGATTGAAACTTGCCTCTGCGCTCGGATGGGGCGCTGCGAGTGCAGGTCCGAATGGTCACCAACCCGAACGAGGGATTGAAACATTGATACGACATGGGCGGATATCAGCACTCACGTCGAATGGTCACCAACCCGAACGAGGGATTGAAACCGCTAGCCGGCGCCCGGGTCGGAGGCGTTGACATCGTCGAATGGTCACCAACCCGAACGAGGGATTGAAACTCAAGCTGTTTACGGGAGTCGTTGACGATCTCACGTCGAATGGTCACCAACCCGAACGAGGGATTGAAACCCGCCTAACTCCCAGCTAAACCGTTCCCGCACTCCGTCCGAATGGTCACCAACCCGAACGAGGGATTGAAACTACCGCATGGCGCTCCGCTGCGGCCAACTTGGTGCGTCGAATGGTCACCAACCCGAACGAAGGGATTGAAACGTATCGCGGCGCGGACATCAAGACAGTTGGATTCTCGTCCGAATGGTCACCAACCCGAACGAGGGATTGAAACCTGTATGTCAGCGTCGGATCTGGTGGTCCAGGTGCCGTCGAATGGTCACCAACCCGAACGAGGGATTGAAACAGCGCCCAGTCTCGCCCGGCATCTCATCCGCCCTGACGTCCGAATGGTCACCAACCCCGAACGAGGGATTGAAACCTGCGCTGAGCAGCCGCCCGGCGTCGTCGATGGTCTGGTCCGAATGGTCACCAACCCGAACGAGGATTGAAACGTTTCCGGCGTGTCGTAACCACGGCGGGGGCTAGGTCCGAATGGTCACCAACCCGAACGAGGGATTGAAACCACGGCTCGTCTGGCAGGGCAAACGGGAGCTTGTGTCCGAATGGTCACCAACCCGAACGAGGGATTGAAACTCGATCACGGCCCCGGGGATCGCCGTGCTGGCCGCGTCGAATGGTCACCAACCCGAACGAGGATTGAAACACTCGGTTTGTCGAGATCTTCACGATGGGTGGCGCAGGTCGAATGGTCACCAGGCGAACGAGGGATTGAAACCGTCTGGACTCGCTCGGACGCCATCTATGTTGCACCTGTCCAGGTGGTCACCAACCCGAACGAGGGATTGAAACCAGCGTAGGCGGGTCGTCCGCGCGATCCGGGCTATCCTCCATCAAGTGTGCAAAGGCGTGGAACGTGGCGCTCGTCGTCGGACCTGTGGATACGTGGGCAGGCCTTCGTTTCGTTGAGCTCGCGCTCAACATCGGCACCGCCCGCACCACCACCTGTGACACCACCCGTCCGTCCTGCCGCGGTTCCTGCCGCGTCCAGGTGCGTCGCGTCCAGCGAGACGTACGGATACCCACCCTCCAGCCGTCACTCGCGAAACCGCGCCACCTCCTGGTCCAACCCCTGGCACATCCACAAGACCGGGCTCTTCGAGATCCCCTGCACGTACGCCTCTGGCACCACCGCAAATAGCCCCTGCTCGCTCCGCGTGGATCCAGCAGCCTCGGCCAGTCTGAGACACCGCTGCCATCCCGCACCCGCCCCGCACCCGCGTGCCCCACAGGCGCTCGTGGCGCTCCGCGCCAACGTGCTGCGCCGCCTCAGATGGACGGTAGCCACTCTCAGGAACGAGGGTTGCGACACATCGGTAGTCCCGGCGATCGTCAGGTCAGCTCTGGCGTCTCCAGCGCATGGGCCACGGCCTGCTCGGGGGTCATTGCCCGCCCCGCCGACCACGCAACGGCGAACGCGGACGCATCGTGGCCCTTCCGGGCAGTCGCCACATTGCGTTCGTAGTCGTCGAGGTTTGACGCGGATAGTCGCGCACCGATCGACTCAAGCAGCGCTTCTGATGCGCCGAACAGGTGGGCGGCCCGTTCCGGCTGCGCACCAACCGCGGCCACTGCGGCAAGGCCCGCCATGCACTCCGCCAGACCGCGCTTGTCACCCGCGTCACGGAACAAAGAAAGGCTCTCCCTGAAGATCTCTCCTGCCCGCTGCGCGTCTTGTCGGTAGAGCGCAACGTACCCCAGGTTGTGAAGCAGGCTGGCCATGGGCCCTCTGGTGCCAAGCGACCGAAAACAGGCCAGCCCCTCATCGTAGCGAATGCCAGCGCGCTCGTAGTCGCCTTGCCGACGCGCCAGGTCGCCCAGGAGGTTCAGCGCGTGGGCAGAGCCCCAGGCATCCTGCGCGCGGCGCATGCTGCTCAGACTCGCTTCAAGATGGGCTTCGCCCGCCTCCAGATCATCCCGTAACAGCGCGATCAGGCCCAGCCCCTGTAGGGCAAGGCCAATCCCCCACGCGTGCCCCGCCTGCCGATAGGCCGTCAGACACTCGTCATAACATGCCTCGGCTCCAGCCCGCTCGCCCGTGGCGAGGACCACGTTTCCCAGGAAGAACAGCGCCAGCGCTCGATCGTGAATCGCGCCCAGCTCGCCGAAGATGGCCAGGCTCTCCTCGAACCAGGCCCGAGCCACGATGAAATCTCCCTGTTGCCAGCCGGCCATCCCGCAACGGGTAAGCACCCGTCCTCGCAGCAGCGAACGGTCGGAGTCGGGCCAGCACGCCAGGACTCGGGTGGGCCATTCACGCATCTCCAGCGGGTGGCCACGAACGTGCCAAAACCACGTCAACGACACGACCAGGCGGCCAGCCAGCTCGCGCTCGTCCGGCTGCGCGGCACTCCAGTTGAGCGCCGCGCGGAGGTTGTCGTGCTCCGCGTCAAGATGCTGCAGCCATCGCAATTGCTGAGGGCCAGAGAGCTGCGCGTCGGCCCGCTCCGCCAGATCCAGAAAGAATGTGGCGTGCTGACGCCGCAGGCTGTCGGTTTCACCAGCGGCGTCAAGCTGCTCCAGGGCAAACTCACGGATGGTCTCGAGCATCAACACGCGCGGCTCGCCGTCCTGTCCCTCCTCCTGCCGAAGCAGGCTCTGGCTGACTAACGTCTCGATTCCATCGAAGACCGAGATGCGATCTTGGTCGCCAACATCGGCGCAGACGGCCTCGGCCGCCTCGATCGTGCATCCACCCACGAACACGCCCAGCCGACGGAAGAGCACCCGCTCTGCCTCGTCCAGCAGGTCGTGGCTCCAGGCAATCGCGCTCCGGAGCGTCTGCTGGCGCGCGGGCAAATCTCTGGCGCCACCAGCGAGGAGCGGCAGACGCCGGTCCAGGCGCACCAGCATCGCGGATGGCGTGAGCAGCCGGATGCGGGCCGCGGCCAGCTCAATCGCCAGCGGCAACCCGTCTAGACGGGCGCAGATCTCCGCGACGGCCGGCGCATTCTCGTTCGTCACGGCGAAGTCCGGTCTGATCGCGGTCGCTCGCTCAATGAAGAGCGCCACCGCCGCGAACTGTGCCAGCGCCGTGGGTGCTGGCAGCATCTTGGGGTTTGGAAGCGCCAACGGCGGCACCGGAAACTCGGTCTCGCCGCGGATCCGCAGGGCCGCACGGCTGGTCACCACGATCTTGAGACCGGCGCTCGCCCTGAGCAAGTCGGCAACGATCGGCGCAGCGGCAAGGAGCTGCTCAAAGTTGTCCAGGATCAGAAGCAGTCGCCTCTCCTGGCAATAATCCTTGAGACTGTCCAGCGCTGGTCGATTCCCGGTCTCGATGCCGAGCGCCAGGGCAATCGTTGGCGCCATCAGGCTGGGGTCGCTGATCGGTGCCAGGCCCACGAAGAATGCGCCGTCTTCAAACTGCTCAATGACGTCAGCGGCAACCTGGAGGCTCAGCCGCGTCTTGCCGGTTCCGCCCGGGCCGGTCAACGTCACCAGGCCCACGTCGTCGCGCAGGAGCATCCGCTGCAAGTCCGCCAGCTCCTGCTCGCGGCCAATCAGTGGGCTCCGCTGCACCGGCAGGTTGTTGGCCCGGAGATCCAGGGTGCGGAGCGGTGGGAACTCGGACGGCAGTCCCGACCCGGTCAGTTGGAAGACGTGCTCCGATCTGATCAAGTCTTTGAGCCGAAACTCACCCAGACTGATCAGGCTGACACCGGCCGGTGGCGCATCCCGGATCAGGTCAAACGTCGATCGGGAGAGTAAGATCTGGCCGCCGTGGCCGGCCGCGCGCAGGCGGGCACAGCGGTTGACCGCCGCTCCGTAGTAGTCACCATCGCGTAGCTCGGCCTCACCAGTGTGCAGCGCCATCCGCACACGGATCGGCTCGGTGGTCGGCCAGACCTCCGCGCTCAGACTCTTCTGGATGCTGATCGCGGCATCGGCAGCGTCGGTCGCGCGGTCAAAGACGGCAAAGATGCTGTCGCCCTCTCCACGCGCCTTCACCACGACGCCCTCGTGCTGCTCAATGGCGGCCGCGAGCAGCACGTCATGCCGCGCCAGGGCAGCACGCATCCTATCGGGATCGTGCTCCCAGCGTCGCGTGCTCCCCTCGATGTCGGTGAAGAGGAACGTCACGGTCCCTCTCGGCAGCTCAGCCATCCATCCTCTCACTGCCGCGGTTCACTGCCGCGATGCCGTCCAGCGTCGGGTCAACCCGCCATGATAGCCAGGTCGGTGAGCCCATGCGATCCACCCACGAACACCCGCCCTGGCTTCTGACAGCCGCGGATCTACCCGTTATGATGAGATGCGAGGTCTGGCATGCGGGCCTTGAGCCAGTGGAGAAGGGGGCCGTGATGGCACTACTCGCGGTACTTCATCGAGTGCGTGACTACCAGGCGTGGCGGCAAGTGTACGATGCGTTCAAACCCCAGCAACAAGCTGGCGGCGTGACCGCCGAGAGCGTCCACCGGGCCAAGGGCGATCCGAACACCGTGCTGGTGCTGCATCGCTTTCGGACCCTTGCCGAGGCAGAGGCGTTCGTCGCCAGCCCACAGCTGCGTGAGGCCATGCAGCGGGCGGGTGTAGAGGGTGAGCCCCGACTCGAGCTCTTCGAGGACGCGTAGCCCCTGTGGCCTTCGGCTGTGAGCCGGGGCCACGTGCCACACACAGCGGATTGGAGGCACCGTCAGCGGAGTGCGAACCGCTGGCGGTCGCCTCGCAGGCGCCCTGTCTCTCCGGGCGTCCCACCATCAACAGCTCACGGCGTGGTAAGCCGAGCGAGTTGTGAGACGCCCGGTCATTGCAGCGCCCTCAACCGGGGCACGAGCTTGTACTTCCGCTGGTGACGAGTCAAGAGACCCGTGAGAAAGTGCCGCCATTCCTTCGGCCGGCCGGTCGCCTGGACGGCGGCGCGGGCCTTCCGGAGCCAGCGTGCAGCCGCGTCGCGGTACTGAGCCTGCCCCTCGTCCATGCTCGATCCAGTTTGCTGGCGAGATGCTGTGATCACCCAGTCTGGGTGCGTGGAGACAGCCGCGCCTCGGCCAGCTCGTCAGCGCGGTCCGGAGCCTTCCACGACCGCGTGGTCGTAGCCCCATTGAATCCCGGTGCCGTACGGGCCGTGGAGGACCAGCCACCACCTTCCACGACCATGCAGTCGTGGCCCCACAAACTGGATCCTCTCTACGCAAATTCCGCGGCGCCCCCGCCCCTTCCCCGGACCACACACTCGTAAGACCACCATCCTTGCAGCCCTCGCTGTCCCTCTGGTCCTTTCGCCTCCCGCCCCGCCCTGGCGTACTCACCACGCTCCGCAATGGCTAACTCTTAGTAGACCCACCCAACGGACAACGTCCAGCTAGGGAGTGCGCCATGCTGCAGACCACCGGCAACCCCATCCTTGACGATTGGGATCCGCCCATCCCGCTCGGCCCGCCGCCACCACCGCCCTTCCCCGTCCACAACCTGCCGCCCGTCCTCGCCAACCTCGTCCCGGCCCTCGCCGCCGCCACCCAGACCCCCCCGGACCTCCCGGCCCTCCTCGCCCTCGCCACCATCTCCGCCGCCACCCTCGGCCGCTTCCACCTCAACCTCGGCCGCCCCGCCGCCGAGCCCGCCGTCCTCTACGCCGCCGTCGCACTCGATCCCGGCCACGCCACCCAGGACGTCCTCCACCACCTCCTCGCCCCGATCCGCGATCTCGAGCGCTCCGCCCAGATCGAGCTCGTCGCCGAAGACGCCTCCGCCGACGTCCTGCGTGACCTCCTCCTCCGGCAGGGGCCCCCGCGCGCCATCGGCGTCATCTCCAGCCGCCCAGCCGCCCTTCAAGCCCTCCTGGACGGCGGTCGCCGCGCAGCGCTCGATCAGCTCATCGCCGGCTTCCACGCCTCCCCCATCCGCTACCGCCACCTGCACAACTCCCCCACCGTCCAGCCCGCCATCACCCTCGGCCTCGTCCTCCCACCCGCGGCCCTCCAGGCCGCCCTCTCCAGCCCAGCAGTAGCCGCCTCCGGCCTTCCCAGCCGCCTCCTCATCGCCGCGCCCCCCAGCATCCTCGGCCACCGCTCGGCCGATCCACCCGCCCTCCCGCCAGAGCCCATCGCCCACTACAACTCCGCCCTCAGTACCCTCCTCACAACCGCCCTCGGCCACCAACAGCCCGTCATCCTCCAGCTTTCCGCCGCCGCCCGCCAGCGGCTCCACCACTTCCAGGCCCAGCTTGAGCCCCGCCTCGCCCCACAGGCAGACCTCGCCGACCTCGCCCAGTGGGCCGCCCACCTCCCAGCCCAGGTCGCCCGCCTCGCCGCCCTCCTCCACCTCATCGCCACCCAGGACCAGCCCGCCCGCTGCCCCTCGCCAGCCCTCCTCCAGATCTCGGAGGACCACGTCGCCAGCGCCTGCCACATCGCCCACTACGCCATCCACCACGCCACCGCTCTCCTCCGTCCCGCCGGCCTCGATCCCCAGGCAGACGCCCAGCACCTCCAGCGCGCCATCGCCCGCTCCCAGCTCGCCTGCTTCACCCGCCGCCACCTCTGGCGCGTCGCCCGCCGAAGGTTCAAGCACATCGAAGACTTCGATGCCGCCCTCCGCGTCCTCCTCGAGCACGGCTACATCCGCGTCCTCCCCACCGACTTCGAGCAGGAAAAGCTCGCCGGCCGGCCCCAGGGACCCAGCTTCATCTGCAACCCCCTGCCAGAACCCGCACTTTTGTCACCAAAAACAGCTTCGTCACCACCGTGGCCGCACCCCACCGCGACACCCCCTCTCACCAACGCAACATCCTCCCCATAGGTCCACATCAGTCCCATAGGTCCCATAGGTCCCATCCGTCCCATCCGTCCCATCCGTCCCATCGATCCTCTCCCTCTCTCCGCCCGCGGGAGCCCCACATGCCAGACCACTCCGCGCTCATCCAGGCCACCGTCACCGGCCACGCCACCCCAGCGCAGCTCCGCGACCTACCAGAGCCCGTCCAGTCCGTCTGCCTCGCCCTCACCGCGCTCCCAACCGTCCACCTCCGTAACCAGGCCCTCCGCGCCGTCCACCACTACCTCTCCTCCGCCCCAGACCGTCCGCTCCACCCCCCGGCCATCCAGGCCATCGTCCAGCCTTGGCTCCCGCCCCGACCTGTCGCACAGCCCAGCCTTCCGCCCTTCCCGGCCTTCGCCCTTCCAGCCTGGCTCGCCCGCTACGTCCAGGCAGAGTCCGCCGCCACCCAGACCCCGGCTGATCTCGCCGGCCTCCTCGCCCTGGCCGCCCTCGCCACCGCCTGCGCCGGCTGGGCCCAGGTCAATCCCTGGGACCACTGGCGCGAGCCGCTCAACCTCTACACCCTCGTCGCGCTCCCCTCCGCCAGCCGCAAGAGCGCCGTCTTCTCACATGTCGCCCAGCCCATCCTCCGCTTCGAGGCCAGCCTCGCACCCACCACCGCCGCCGTCCGCTCCCAACAGGCCAACCACCGCGCCATCCTCACCCGTGCCCTCCACCACGCCCAGTCCCGCGCCGCCCGCGACGATCCACAGCAGCCCCGACACGCCCAGCGCGCCGCGGACCTCTCCCAGCAGCTAGACCGCCTGCCCCGCGCGCCACTGACCCGCCTCGTCACGGACGACTGTTCCCCAGAGCGCCTCGTCACGCTCCTCGCCGCAAACCACGGCCGCCTCGCCCTCCTCAGCCCAGAGGTCGGCCTCTTCGATATCCTCGCCGGCCGCTACAACCGCGGCGCCTCCGCCAACCTCGATGCCGTCCTCAAAGCCCACGCCGGCGATCCCATCCTCGTGGAGCGCGTCACCCGCGCTTCAGACTTCGTCCCCCAGCCCGCCCTCACCATCGGCCTCACCGTCCAGCCGCGGGTCCTCGCCACCCTCGGCAACCAGCCCAGCTTCCGCGGCCGTGGCCTCCTCGCCCGCTTCCTCTACGCCGTTCCCGCCCCCACCCTCGGCCACCGCCAGACCCGGCCCACGCCCGTCCCCGCCAACCTCGCCGCGCGCTACCACCAGCACGTCCGCGCCCTCCTCCAGTACGGCCAGGCCCACCTCAACACCGGGCGGCCCGCCCACGTCCTCACCATGTCGCCCCAGGCCGCCAACCAGCTCGCCCACTTCGCCGCCGAGATCGAGCAGTGGCTCGCCCCCGGCAGCCCCCTCCAGCCCATCAGCGATTGGCTCGGCAAGCTCCTCGGTGCCACCGCCCGCCTCGCCGGCCTGCTCCACCTCGCCGCCGCCACCCCGGCAAACGTCGCCGCCGCCCTCACCCAGCCCATCCCCGCGGACCAGGCCAGCCACGCCATTCAGCTAGCCCGCTACCTCGTCCCCCACGCCCGCGCCGCCTTCGATCACATCGACCAGCGGGACCCCGCCGCCACCGCGGATCCGCTCGTCGAGACCCTCCGGCGGCTCAGCCAGGCCACCATCGAACGGCGCGCCCTCTGGCGCGCCACCCATCGCCGCTACCGCTCGCCAGCCGCCCTCGACGCCGCCATCCACCAGCTCATCAAGCGCGGACTTCTGCGGCCCATCCCCCTCCCCCGCGCCGCCACCGGCCGTCCCCACGGCGGCCACTACGCCGTCCACCCACACCTCTGGCACCCCGCGGACTAACGGCCCACCACAAACCCAATCGCGCTGCCCTCCAGTCAGCCACAGAGCCCGGTCGGACGACTATCCGGACGCGCGCGCTAGGGGACCGGCGTAACCAGGCGGATCGGCCGCCGGGCGTGACGCCGGTAGATCCTGAAGTCGCTGTCCAGAGTGCCGACCGCATGATCGTCATAAAGCTCGGACATCCGGACGAGACACGCATCAGCGAGTGACATTGGCACGTTTTGGTACCGATCGCACAACGCCTTCACGGCGCGCACCTCGCCCTGCAGCGAAAAGGGAATGTCGAGCACCCCCACCTCAACCATCTCCAACAGCGCAGACTGACCCACTGGCAGACGGCGGAGCAGATACCACGCCTCCGCGACAACGGCATCGCAAGTCAGCCATGGAGCCGCCGAATCCCTCGCGCACGCAACTCCCCACCTGTGGTGGAGCTCCCGTCGATCGAGATACGCAACCAGCAAGCCCGTATCAGCGATGAGTCGGGTAGTCACTCCCAAACCCCTCGAAGTGCTCAGGGTTCGTAGCCAGGTCCGTCACGCCAGAATGGACCACTCCGCAGAACCGCTTCATTGCATCATGGGCCGACACCGCGGGCGGCTCGGCAGGCTCTGAGGGTGGCTCGTCCACCCAATGGCGAAACAATTCCGCCGTCACATCGCGCACACTCCGCCCCTCACGTGCGCTCTTGGCTTTCACGCGCCGGTACAGATCCTCAGGGATCTCAATCGTCGCCTTCATGCCACCATCTTAGCACCCTACGGTCACCACCCCAGCCCGCAACCCCAGGGCGCACGCCGAGCCCAGTCCCACCCCCAGCGACCTACCGGACGCCACCCTCGCCGCGACAATCCCGCTCACCAACACAACTGCCGCCCATACGTCTCATACGTCTCATACGTCCCATACGTCTCATAGGTCCTCTCGGTCCTCCCAACCCCACCTTTTCGCACTTTTCGCACTTTTGGCACTTTTGTCACGCCACCGGCATTCAAGAACCACACACACCCCGCCAACCAAAAAGGGGGCGAGCCGCGTCGCTCGCCCCCTCCCCCGTGGCCCTGGGCCCGTCTACGGCCAGTAGATCGGGCTTTCCGCGTGGTTGTTGTTCGGGTTCGCGTCAGCCGGATCGCTGCTCACCTCGATCCACGCAGAGAGGCAGTACCGGCTCGCCGGCGCGTCGCACGGCACGTTCACCGTCACCGACTGTCCAGGCGCCAGGCTCGCGTACGCCGAGTTCGAGAACAGCGTGCTCATCGCGTAGAACTTCGTCCCCCACACCGCCCCCTGCTTCACCTTCACGTTCGTCGCGTTCTTCGTCCCCACGTTCGTCAGCTTGAACGTGAACACCGCGTCCGGCCCGCTGAACTGCACGCTCACGTACTCCGCCTGCAGGTTCGGGATCGCCAACACCGAGGGCCCCACCGCCGGCCTGTTCTGCTGGCTCGTCGCCGGATTCTGCGGCTCATTGCTCCGAACGAGCAGGCCACCACCCTCAGCAGGCCCCGCCGCGAACGCCGACCCCACCAGCGCCAGCGCCATCAAACCGCCCAGCACCCCCGCCGAAAACCTGTTCAGCCACGTCCCCGCCATCGTCAAACCTCACAGCTTGCGCGTTGCCTATCCACGTCCAGTCTCCGCCCCGCGCTCGCCGCCGTCTGTAATCCAGCGCACCGCGCAACTGTCAGCTGCGCCACACTTCCCACCCGTGCGCCCGCAACCGCCAAAACGCGCACTCGTTCACACTTCGTCATAACATCACGGCCTCACCACCACGCCAGGAGACCTCTGCGTGCCCGCCGCTATCCTCATCCTGGCGCTCCTCGCAGCCGCACTCCTGGTCCAGCCCGTCTCCGCCCAGCCAGACCCCCGCACCGCCATCAAAGAGCGCTTCATCATCGGCGCCAGCTACCAGGGTCCGGCCGATCGCGCCTGGCGCGGGGACTACTGGGCCTGGTGGGCGGAAGACCTCTTCGACGCCTCGCTCGTCGATCAGGACTTCCAGCGTGCCTCCCAGGCCGGCCTCAACACCCTCCGCATCTTCGTCCAGCTAGAGCTCCTCCGCCAGATCCGCCGCGGCGACTGGTCCCGCCTGGACGCCGTCGTCGACCTCGCCGAGCAGCGCGGCCACCGCCTCATCGTCACCCTCGGCGACTACGACGAGCTCCGCGTGGCCGAGGTAGCCCGTGTCTCCGGCCTCATCGCCCAGCGTTACGCCGGCCGCGCCGGGATCCTCGCCTACGACCTCGGCAACGAGCCCTCCGTCTGGGGACTCCAGAAAGCTCGCTACCCCGGCCCCACCCGGCCACCCATGCAGTCCAGCGTCGTCCTGGACGCCTACGGCGTCCGGGCCTCCCGCGAATACGTAGACGCCTTCCGCCTCTCGGAAGACGGCCGCCACGGCCCGCAGGCCGTCCCCGGCTGGATGACCGCAGATGAAGTCTTCGTCTACCACAACACCTGGATCTACTCCACCGACCTCGCCGGCGAAGCCGCCGCCTGGTCGGCCGCCACCGGCGAGCCCCAGCTCGCCTACTTCGAGACCCCCCAGGCCGCCCGCTGGCAGCCCCTCATCCAGGCCCTAGACCAGACCCTCCGCGCCTGGATCGAGCCCCGCCTCCAGGCCATCCGCCAGGCCGACCCCACCAGACCCATCACCATCGGACACCACGACCCCCTCCTCATGATGCTGCCCGCCAACCGCCTGCTCGACTTCCAGAGCCCCCACTTCTACCCGCCGCCGGACGCCGCCGGCCTGGATCTGCTCCGCCGCTCCCTCCAGCGCGTCAAGGCCCGCTTCCCAGACCAGCCCATCATCCTCGGCGAGTTCGGCGTCCGCTCCACCGAGCCCGGCGAAGACGCCGCCGCCATCTACGAATCCGCCGTCTGGCTCGCCGCCGCCCTCGACGGGCACGGCGGCGGCCTCAAGTGGATGCTCACCGACAGCCGCGGCGGCACCGACAGCATGGGTCTCTACGACGTCCACAACCAGCCCAAGGCCCTCGCCCGCTTCGGTCCCGCGCTCCCCCTCCTGGTCCGAAACCCGCGCTCGCTCGAAACCGGTGGCAACGCCACCACCGCCCTCTGCATCGTCTACCAGGCGGCCGCCGCCAACGCCAGCGGCGGCCTCTGCGATCTCACGGACCGCGCAGCCATCCGCTCCAACAGCGGCACCCTCGCGGCGCTCGTCACCGGCAACGCCGGCTCGCGCCTCATCGCGGCCTCAGCCGCGGATGTCCTCGTCACCCGGCCCGGCGCCGGCCCCCAGCGCCTCACCACCGCCCCCGGCTCCTGGCTGCCGCTTCCCTAGGACCCAGCCGCGCCCACCACTCCCTGGGCCTCCCGCGTCAGCCCCGCCGCCGCGGCCGCTCCGGGAACATCTTTTGCAGGCTCGCCACCAGCGCATCCTTCTCAGCCGGCGTGAGCTTTGCCTCGGAGTGGAGCAGCACGTAGTACCACTGCGGCATCGCGCCCTTCTGCACCTCCTCGCCAGCCTCGCTCGCCGCCCGCTGCTCGCGGTCGAGCTCCGAGAAGTTCACCTCCCGCCGCCCCTTGTCCACGTCCCGCTGGATCAGCCACGAGACCGGCGCCACGTTGCTGTACCAGGGCCACCGCGTCTCGTTGCTATGGCAATCGAAGCACGCCCGAACCACCAGCTCACGCGTCGTCGGACTGTCCCACGCCGGCTCCTGCTTCACCGGCGGATTCGCGTGCGAGCGGCCATACGGCACAAGCTGGATCAGCACCAGCGCGCTCACAAACCCCACTCCTACCCACTTCAACACCTTACGCCGCATACGCGCTCCTGCCCCCGGACCATCGTTCGAGTCTATCACAGCCCCGCCGGCTGCCCCTGCAAACCTGAAGCTTCCTGAAGATCCGTCCGCACCTCCACCCCCAGCCCAGACGCCCGCGTATACTACGCGGACATCTCACTGCGACCGCAGCCGTATTGTTCGCGCGGCAAAGCGACGCCGGTTCGTCGGTTCGACCGGATCCGCCGCCGTGCGTGCCGACTGGAGGACGGCATGAGGCATCTCACGCTCCCGCTCATCGTGGCATTGACGATCGTGCTAGGCTCGTTCACCCCCGCCGCCAACGCGGAAGATCCGCACGCGCCGCGCCGGCCCCCGCCGAGCCCTGGCACGGGCGCCTTCGATGGCCACCGAGTCGTAGCTCGACTCAGCGGTTTCCAGGAGGTCCCCGCCATCTCAACGACGGGATTCGGCACCTTCAAAGCAACGTGGACAGACCCCATCACTGATCCGCCGAGCATCAACTTTGAGTTGAAATACGAGGCGCTGGAAGGCGGCACCCCCACCGCCGCGCACATCCACTTCGGCCAGTACAGCGTGAACGGTGGCATCAGCGTCTTCCTGTGCGGCGGCAGCAAGCCAGCCTGCCCGGCCGGCCCCGCGACCGTCACCGGGTCGTTCGCGGCCGCGGACGTCGTCGGTCCCACCGGGCAGGGCATCGCCGCGGGCGAGCTTCGCGAGCTCGTCAAGGCGATCCGTGCAGGCGTCGCCTACGTGAACGTCCACACCCCGACGTACCCTTCGGGCGAGATCCGCGGCCAGATCCGACGGCTCGACGACCACCGCGGCTCCGACGACGACTAGCCCTCGCCAGTTCAGCCCGCACAGCGGCCGCCCCCGGTGGGGCGGCCGTTTCTGATTACGCGGATGCTCAGCGCCACCCCGGCCACGGCCCCGGCGACTCCGCCGGAAGGAGCTTCTGCTCCACGACCGTATCGAACACGCGGAAACCCCGAGCCTGGTAGTTCGCGAGCGCGTGCGGACCATCCAGGCTACACGTGTGCAGCCAGACCCGCCGTGCCCCCAGGGCCCAACCCCGGTCGATGGCCTGGCTCAGCATCCAGCCACCAAGCCCACGACCGATCCCCCACTCCAGCAGCCCAAAGAACACGATCTCCACAGAGCCATCCCGCTCCGGCAGCAGCTCAAAGAAACCTACGGGCGTCCCCCGCAGATACGCCACCCACGTCTCCGCCGTCTCCAGGTACGCTGCCCACTCGCTACGAGTCCACCCCAGCCGATCAATCCAGTACCAGCCTCCCCCGACGGCCGTATACAGGAACCGGTTCAGCTCCGGGCACGCCACTTCCGCCCGCACAAGCAGCGGCACGTCGGTCGGCTGACTTCCCCGACGATGCGCGTCCGGGCTGAGCATCTCCAGCGACCACGTCGTGAGCTCTCGCTCAATCAATTGCTCATCCACCCAAAGACCTCGCCTGACTCCTGGCCGTGCACCAGCACGGGCTCTCTCCGGCGCGACAACTCGCCACGCTCGATGACACAATAACCCTCGCGATGGTCACGCAACCGCCCCCACCGCGGCCCGCGTTTCCCGAATCGAGCACCGAGCTCGTTATCGTCCACGCCGACCATCGCGGCCGCCCGGTCTTCGTGTCCCACAACATCGAGGCACTCCTCGGTTATCCAGTTCAATCGTGGCTGGAGCATCCCTCAGCCTGGACCGAGCGCGTCCACCCAGACGATCAAGCCCGCGTCACCCAGGCCCGTGAGCTCAGCCTGGCCACCGCCACCGACCTCGACCATGAGTTCCGGATGCGCAGCGCCACCGGCGAGGTTCTGTGGCTCCGCGAGGTTGTGTACTCGTCAACGGACGGGACCGATCGCGCTCCAGGCAGATACGGGTGCCTCATGGCGCTCATCAGAAATCCGGGAGACCCCGGAGGCGGCGACGCTGGAGCAACCGCTCGAACACACGAGAGGCAGCACGCGCTCAGCCAGATCGCCCCCGGAGTAGCGCATGACCTGAACCAGTACCTGGGCCTCATCGCCGGGCATGTTGACCTCATGCTCCGTGCGCTGGATGCTGATTCAAACCTCTCACAGCCGGCGCGCGATGAGCTTATCACCGTCGCGCAGGCCGCCCGCGACGCCGCCCTGGCCGTAACGCGCCTTCAACGGTTCGCCCAACCGCGGTCCGACGACGACGGGTCCGTGGTGAGCGTCGCTGACCTCCTCCTCGATGTCGCCAAGCTCACGGCCCCGACGTGGCGCGACGCCAGCCACGCCCGGGGGTACCCCATCACCCTCGAAGTCAACGCGCCCAACAACCTGTACGCCAGGGCGTCAGCGCCCGGGCTGAGAGAAGCGCTCACGAGTCTCATCCTGAACGCGTGCGACGCGCTCCCCGGCGGGGGCCTGATCACCCTGGCGGCGAGCGTCCAGGACGGCAAGGTCCAGATCACCGTACAGGACACTGGCTCCGGCATGAGCCCTGATGTTCAGGCGAGAGCCTTTGACCCGTACTTCAGCACCAAGGGAGCCGCCGGCACTGGCCTGGGCCTATCCACCGCTCGCCAGCTCGTGGAGCAAGACGGCGGTACCCTGACCATTGACCCGGCGGTTCAACGCGGCACGCGGCTCGTGGTACGCCTGGCCCGCGCAGACGGCCCCGGAGACACCGCTCCCGTCAGCAGCGCGGACGAGCGGCCTGCCGGTTCCCTACGAGTGCTGGTTGTCGATGACGACCCCGCGCTTGCCCGTATGACCGCGCGGATGCTGTCGCTGGACGGGCACCGCGCCTCGACCGCAAGTAGCGGCGAACAAGGGCTCGATGCGCTGGCCGCGGAGCCCTACGACTTGGTGATCTCGGACCTTGGACTGGGCGCAGGCCTCAACGGGTGGCAACTGGCTGATGAAATCACGCGCCGATGGCCCAACGTACGCATCGTGATGATCACCGGCTGGGCCGCGCAGATCGACGCCGCCGACGCGGCTGACCGCGGGATCGCGGTCCTGCTCGCGAAGCCATTCCAGCTAGAGGAGCTCAAATCCGCGGTGCATCGCGCCCGGTCAGCTCCAGCCAACCCGTGAGACGCAGCAGCCCCTGGCGTCTTTAGTACATTCGTTCTATACTCAATCGCGACGACATCGGGCAGAAGATCGCGCGGCGGGTCAACTGTACGGAATATCCGCTTGACGCTCTCCTGGGGGTCGCTGATACTAGCCGCCAGATTGTCGTAATACGCAGAAGAGCCGCGGTTGCCAACCGCGGCTCGGGCGCATATTCCAACAGCCGTAGGGCCGCTGTACCACCAGCGGGGTCCGGCAGATCCGTTCGGAGCGATGGGAGCTTGCCAGGGCCACCTTCGCAACGCACCGACACGGTACTATGCCGGCTTGCCCTATGTCAAGTAGGGAGTACTGGGTAGGACGTGACGGGCGAAACGGGGCGCTGGGAGAGTCGCTTGAGTCCGCTTATTGTCAAGGGGGGCGTGCTACCCGCCCCATCCGTCCTGCTTCGCCATGCAGGTGAGCTCGGCCTGACACCCCAGGAGCTTGTCCTCGTCCTCTACATTCTGGACAAGAAGTGGGGGAGCGAGTGGCCGTACGTCTCCATGCTCCAGGCAGCCGACGAGCTCGGCCGACATAAGAACAAAGTCTATAGCTGGAAACAGTCGCTCATCCGGAAGGGCTACCTGACCGCGACGCCCCGCACGGTTCCGGGCATTGGGCGTCGCGCAGACTACTGTGACCTGTCCGGCCTCTTCGCCGCCCTCGAGCGGTTCGTGCTACAGGAGGCGATCGCGCAAGCCCGTGGTGAGCTCCCTGAACCCGAGTACCAGGTCGCTGGCTTGTCCAAAGTATCCACAGGCCGCAGCACCCTGAAAGGTGCTGCGGGAAGTACCGATATCGGTGCGTCGCGCAACACCGATATCGGTGCACCGCATAACACCAAGAACGGTGCTGCGGGCCGCACCGCTAAGGGTGCACGAATAAAGACCTCTCCCAACACAACCCCATCCCAAGAAGACAATCAAGTAAATCCCATCCAACAGAGTTCACTCACTACGTCGAGAAGTGCTCCGCACTCGAACCTGACCGATGATCTAGCATCGCGCATCCGCGCCATCGGCATTGAGCTGCGCGACAGCGGCTCCGCCCGCTCAATCGCACGGGCCCAGCACGCATTGTGGAACTCTGGCCTTCCATACCCGGCCTTCGCCGCGATTGTTGAGATCGCGCGATCTCGCACGCGCGAGGAGCTCAGCAAGGGAACTGTGAAGAACGGCCAGCCTGGGCGCCGGTCCGCAATGCCGTATTTCTTCGCCGTTCTCGACGATCTGGTGAACCAGGAGCGCGATCGCGTCCGCGGCGCCAGCTAACGCTCTCAGTCAGGGCGTTAGCTGGCGCCCTCAGTCAGGGCGTCCCCGTTTCTCCGCGGGTAGCGAATATCGATCGAACGCCTCGCGAAGCCGTCTTGTCTCGTAGTGCGCGTAGATACGCTTGGTAGTCTCCGGGCTCGCGTGACCGAGGATGTCCTGCACTTCTGAAAGGTCCGCCCCGCGATTCAGCAGGAGCGTCGCGCGGTCATGGCGGAAGCTATGGGGCGTTGCATTGGAGCCCACAGCCCGCGCGGTCCGTTTGACCACGGAATACAGCGTGTCGGCTGACATGCGCCAGCGCTCGCCACGTAACCCCGGTGCCCCACGGCCGCCGTCGTGTCGCAGGAACAACGGGCGATGCGTGTCCGAGCGGGCAGCAAGATACGCCTGGATGGCCCCAAGCGTCCCTGAGTCAAAGAAGATAACGCGCTCGCGCCCACCCTTGCCGGTGATGAGCGCCTGCGTCGCGCGACCATCGCGCACGTCCTCGCGATTCAGTCGCACTGCTTCGTCTCTTCGAACGGCTGTGGTGTAGAGCACTCGAAGGAGTGCACGGTCACGGAGCGCGATAATGCGAGGTAATCCCTCAAGCGGGAGCGGAACGGACTCTACGTAAGTAACCAGCGAGGGAACCCGATCATCGACGCGCGGCGCGCGGTACCGAGCAGGCCGCACAACGTCCGCCAGCCCCGCGCGCATCTGCTCGTATCCCGCGGGCGCGATACCCCGTCGGTCCAGGAAACGGAAGAAGGCCCGTACGCCAGCGAGGTACGTCGCGCAAGTTGCCGTGCTCGCGCGACCATACCGTTTGACAAGCCAGAGGTAGAACTGCTCGAGAGCGTCGAGACCGAGATCACCGGTTGAACACTCCAGCGTGAATCCGGATTCAACCAGGTAGTCCTCAAAGCGGTCGAGCGCAGTTGTGTACGTCTGACGCGTCCGCGTAGCTCGTCCAACAAGGGACTCGAAGAACGCGAGACGCGCAGCGGCAACGCTGAGCTTCAGCAAATCTCCGCCAACTCCATCCTGAATATCATGCTAATTCACATTATCACGAGCACTCGCGGACTCCGTCAACGCGCGCACCTCCACGCCCGCCCGGGGCCGTAACGGCGGAAGGCAGCGCGGAGCCAGCGGTTGCGCGCTGCCTTCCGCCACTCGAGTTCGGCCGTATTGCGGGCAATCGGCTCCTTCTAGAGTCCGTGCATGCCGGTCGGGATTGCGGGCGCAATCCCGACCGTGAGGGAATCCCAACCGGCCCGCACCATCTGGAGTGATTAGGGACTGCCCTCGGTCGGCAGTGCATATAAATGGCTGTGGTGATTGTGGTTTAGTGGGGTGTGTACATGATTATGTGCAGTCACGGAGGGGGCGGGGTAAATGCTTCATCAGGGCGGAGGTTCCGCCGATAGTGAAGCCGAAGGAGCTAACCTGATGGGCATCGCTATCCCCCCCGCCCGGCGCCCTCGCGCGGCCGCCCTCGGCCGGCGCCGCTTCATTGAGCTCGCCTCGGTTGCAGGCGGCGCCGCGTTTCTTGGAGGCGCATTTGGTGCCGCAATGGCCTCCCCCACCCGCCTGCTAGCCGCCGGCGGTACCGATGCACTCCTTCTGTCGTGCATGGACTATCGCCTGGCAAACGAGACGGCGTTCTTCATGAACGAGCACGGAATGACCAACAAATACGACCATGTGATCCTGGCCGGCGCCACGCTGGGTGTGGCTACTGACAAGTTTCCAGCCTGGGCTCAGACCTTTTGGGAACACCTGGATATCGCGATCAAGCTACACAGCGTGAAGCGCGTCATCGCCGTTGACCACCGAGACTGCGGTGCATACAAGGTGGCATTCGGTAAGGACTTCGGCAAGATGCCGGAAGAGGAAACCGAGGTGCATGCCAAGGTCATGACGGACTTCAAGAAGCTAGTACAGCAGAAGCAGCCGGGACTGGGGGTCGAACTGCTGCTGATGTTCCTTGACGGGCATGTGGAGCCGATCGACCAGGCTGTCGCAGCTGGCACGGGCGATCGCTCTGCACCCGCGGCGAAAGCGAGTCACTGATGAACGCAAACCCGACCCACCGGATCGAGCTCCGAGCGGAGCCACTGTACGCACTCGTCGCGCTCCGGGTGATGATGGCGTTGTTGGCGGCGTTTCTGCTGTGGCCAATTGAGACGTTGTCCGAACTCGCACAACGTCCTCACTGGCGACGCGTTTCCTGAGGTCACGCCCGGCTGTGACCTCATCATTTTCCATAGCCCGACTCGCTACCGGGCTGCTCCTGCTCACTCTCGCACTCATCTTCACGTCTTGCACCGCGGCGTCGAACGCAGTCCCTGGCAAGCACGACGCGGCGCACGCCGACGACCAGTCGAGCCGCGATCATGACGACGAGGCCCACGACCCGGACGAGCATGACGCTACCGGTGCCGCGCGTCCGCTCGCGTCTCTGGGGACTGCGCTGGTTCACAAACCCGGCACACACCATGATGAGGGCCATGCTGCTCACTTTGACTGGGAAGGCCACGACGAGCCCTCCTCGCCACTGATCGCCCGGGGCAGCCCGCTGGTGCACACCCCGGGGGCAAAGCACATGATGGTGACGTACTACTTCCCCTGGGAACACCAAGCCCCTGCTCCGCCTCCGGCGCTCCCGAGTATGGTCAGTCCCACCGGCGCCGGCACGCTCAGCGCGCGCCCTTCTCCGTCACCTGTCGTATCCGCGCAGGCGTCACCGGTGCCCCAATCACGTGCGGCGTACGGTCGGATCTCGGGCGTTGAGGGAACGCAGTTGCTGGTCACCCAGGACAGCGGAGAGACCGTGCGTGTTAGTGTGGCGGGTGACACGACTGTGGAGGGGGATGTGCCGGGGACGCGTGATGATCTTCGCCCGGGGCTTCTGGTGGGTGTGACGAGCCGGCCGGATCATAGCGCTCTTCGCGTCCGTGTGTTGCCTCGAGCGGTGGGGTCACCGCGGCCGGGTGTAACGCCGCTCTCCGGCGACGCTCAGGGCTCGTTGTTCACGGTTGGCGAACTGACTACTCGCTCCGCGGATCTGATCGCCGTCCGCGCCGTGGATCAGGTGTTTCCTTTCGCACTGACCAAGTCGACGGAGGTGACCGTCCGCGGTAGCGTCTCCGCGGGCGAACTCACCCAGCAGCGGCGGGTGAGCGTCTTCGGCCCAACAGGCCCGGGAGGCATGATCCTCGGGCGGACAATTCACCTACTGTCGGCAGTAGAAGGCACGGCGAAGTAGAGAGCAGCCGATTCCACATGCATCCGAGATCAGCCGCATGCGCGTATCTCTGATAGCTGATGGTGCGGTCCGCGATGGATACGCGCCACGGCACGGGAGGTCAACTGTGACAGATCAGGTTCTCGTAGTTGAGGTGGAAGCCACCGAAGAAGAGACGTTTCAGAGTCAGATCGGCAACGAGACCGAGGATCCGGACTGACACATCATCCACAGCACTAGTTCGGCCACGCCCAGGCTCGGCCTGGGCGTGGCCGAACTAGTGCCGCGCCGCTAGCGCCGCACGGTCACGTTCTCCGCGGTGAACAACCCCTCGTTTTCTTTCACACCGTCAGCTTCGAGATAGCCGCCCACCACCGGCGGGGCACACCCGCCATCACACGCGAGGATGACCATGACCAACCCGTCCCGGGTCCCAATAGTGGCGGTGGGTGGGTTCGCGGCAGGGTCCACCGACAACACGTTCCCCTCGATCCGGTAGTCGTCGAGCCCCAACTGGTTCGTCCGCTTCCGCTGCTGTCGCTGGGTCTCCGTAAGGCGGCGCTCTTTGCCGTCCTCGTGCTCCGGTTGGGCAGGGGCGACCCCCTGGAGTGTCGCGCTGGCTGTCACGGTTGCGCCCGAGATCGAAGGCGGAACTCCCGTGATGCTGAGGTCGAACGACCTGAGCCCGTCAGCCAACCCGTTGGGAAGGAGGATCACGGTAACAGTTTTTGACATCTCCCCGGGTGCGAAGACGAGCGTTCCAGTGCTCGGGACGAAGTGCGTGCCGGCAACCGCGGTTCCATTGACCGTCGCAAATGAGGCCAGCACCTGACGACCGCTGACGCTAGAAAGCGTCACGACAAACGTCGCGGTGCCGCCTCCGCCGGGGCTGGGTGTCACCACCGCCGGGGAGACGATGATGGCAGGCACCGCGTCATCATCCACGATGGTGGCAGTGCCAACGGCCCGAACGATAGCGCTGTTCGTCGCTTGTGACAGGATCACGCGAAACGTCTCATCGTCCTCATCCAGGGCGTCGCCGACGACGGTCACATTGACGACCTGGGTATTGACGCCTGGCTGAAACGTGAGGAGCAGCGGGCCTGGGGGCAGGAAATCGCTGCCCGCGGTGGCCGTCCCGGCCTGGGCGGTTACCTGCACGGTCACCGCGGCGGTGCTCGTGCCTGCAAGCGTTACGGTAAACTGGGCTGTTTTCGTGCCAGCGCCGCCCTCACTGACAGTTACGTCATTCACGCTGAGCCCGGGGCCGGACACGTTCAGCGTGACGGTGGCCACGGGACTCGCCGCCGAGGCGTCGCGCGCGACGTACGTGAAGGAGTCGGGACCAACGTAGTCGAGCGCGGGCACGTAGGTGAATGCCCCGTTGGACGACATAGTCACGGTCCCGTGGGTTGGTGGCGTGACGACTGACGCGGTGAGGGTAGCGCTGTCTGGATCAACGTCGTTCGCCAGGACGCCGGGCGCGGCGACCGTCAGTGTCGCGTTCGGCAACGCTGTGAAGTTATCGGCTAGGGCAAACGGCGGGTCGTTCACCGCGACGACGCTCACGACTCGACTGGCGGGGTTACTGTTCGCCTGACCATCGCTGACGGCGAATGAGACCGTGCGGTTCGAGATCGTCGGGTTGTCAGATCCGTTGGTGTATCGCACGGTGCGGAGCGCGGCTTGATAGGCGGCAACGCTTGCTGGACCTGTGATCGTGAGCGTTCCGGTGGCAGTGTTGTAGGTGGACGTGAGTCCGGGCGTAGCGGGCAGCGATAGCGTGTCCTGCGCCGACTGATAACCCACCACGATTTGGACAGTGCCTGACGCCAGCGAAGCGCTGTCTGAGTCGGTGACCAGCAACGCGGAGTCTACCGGCACTGCCCCGCTGTTCTCGGTGTAGCTGAGGGGAGCAACCGTCGTGACTACCACGGGGGGCTGGTTCCCGGAGCACGGTGTTGTTTCGCCGATCACCCGCGCGGTGAACGTCTCCTCGCGTCGCTGCGGGTTGTTCAGAAGTCGTCCGTCTGTCCACGCGGGAATCGCGATATCACACAGTGCGGCGATGCCCAGCACATCGCCGAACTGGTTGAAATCAGCTCCCGGCTGCGTCAGATCCGACGCGACCGTGGTAATGCGGGTGTTCGGTTCGAACGTGAGGCCTCGATCTCGGGACCTGGTGTAGTAAACGTCCGCCGCGTGATTGTTCAGCGCGTCACCTCGGACGTCGTACCAATTCACGTGGAGAGTGTCCGTGCTGCGATCAACCGCGAGCCAGGGGTAGAACTGGCTGGTGGTCGTGGCGTCGTCGTTCAGCTTGGCGGCCGCGCTCCAGGTGGCTCCGAAGTCGGTGGAGCGACGGTAGTAGATGTCGGTGTTGAAGTCGTTGAATGCGAGGCTGGCGCGATCGCCGTACACAAAGTGCACCACGTTCTGGCTGTCAACCGCGACGGCGGGTATCGGCCCGATCCCGCGGTTCGCGTTTGCTGGGATGAACGTACCCGGCGAGAATGTCTTCACACGAGTGTCGGTCACGGCGACCTGGGTCCCCCAGGTCTGTCCACCATCGGTGGAGCGCCGCATGAACAGGGTGGACGCGACGTTCCCGAGGCCCTTGTAGTCTTCCCATGTCACGTATACATCGCCGTTCGGCGCGACCGCGACCATAGTGTAGATCACGTTTCCAGTGGCGTCGATCTGAGCATTCACGCTGTCGACTCGAACGGGGGAACTGAATGTGCTGCCGCCGTCCGTGGAGCGCGAGAACCGCACGCCATCGCCTGGAACTTGCCAGACGATGTAGATGTTGTTGCGCAGGCTGCTGGAAGGACTCGTGTCAATCGCCATCCAGTCGCGGTCATTGTCGCCCGCGTTCGTCACGTTCACAGCCGGGCCCCAGGTGAAGCCTCCGTCCGCCGACTTACTTACGATGACATCGATGCCGACGAACCCCGGCCGGACTCCAAGGTAAGAGGCAAAGAAATTCCCATTCAAGTCTGCGGCGACAACGGGATCGGAGGCGTACTCGTAGATGCCGGGTAGCGGCGGCGCAGGAGTTGCGTACGTCCAAGTCAGACCACCGTCGGTCGTAGCATACGTCGCCACCGGAGCAAAGAAAATGTCATTTGAGGCGGCTACAGCCCTGTTGGGATTACGAGGGTCGATGATGACGGTGGCTTCGCTTTGTGTAAACGTCAGGTTACTAGCGTCGATATTGGCGCCGACGGTAACGGCCCTGACAATCGTGCCGACCTCAGTGAGTACGCGAAACGCAAGCTGATCGAGGTCATGGAAAGGTGCCGATCCCGCGCGGGAGGGCGGGCGGACGCGCTCGCTTGGCTGCCCGGGCTCAATCTGCGGTGCGCCGCGCGGGATTGGCGGCAGAACCTGGCCGGGAAGCGCCCGCATCAACCTGAGCTTGCTCACCGGCACGCTGATGGGACGGCCGTCAAGGACGAATCTACCGCCCTGGATCTCGATCCGTCTGGGCGGCGCCGGCGCGATCGTCTGATCCTGGCCGAACGCTGCCGATGGAACCAACAGCATAGCGGCCAATAGACCGCTGAGCACGATGGAAGCTCCGCGAACCGTTCGCCCGTGCAACCTCAAACCCCCGTCGGACTCCACGCGCGACCGTCCCCGAGGCACGGCCACAGAGCGCGCAATAGTCCGCTAAGGTAGCACAATCGGACTACCAACGGGAAGTGCGCGCGTCTCGCGTCTAGAGTGGGCCTGTGATGAGTCGGATCGGGGAGGCGCGGCCCTCGGAGTCGGTTGCGCCGGCGTGGATGAGATCCTGATCCCACGTCGTCTCGGCCAGGAAAATGACGTGTTCGGGATAACCCATGCCGAGCCGCGGCAGCTGATCCGGGCTGAACCAACGCCGTCCCCGGGCGGACGCGAGCACCGCCGATGAGTTACCGAAGTCAAACGCGCCGAGCTCGGGATCGTACCCCTCAGCAACGAAATAGTGACGAAACGTTGAAATCAGCACCGGCCGTCCCGCCAGCACCTCGCGGGCGATCCTATCCCAGTCCAGTTCCCCATGGCGCGCGGAGTCGAGACGGGCCGACACGCCGAGGGCGCTCAGCATGCGGACCTGCATGACTGGGCCGCTCATTCCTCCCCAACTCGACCAACCGTACACGCGTGCCAGGTCAACGACATCGTCCAGAGTATGGTCCTCGCCCACGGACCTGGCGAGCGCTACGGCGGCGGCAGGTGCGCACGCGGCGAGAGCCTCTCCCCGCGAGAGTCTGATGCCATCAGCGAGCTGATTGGGCGTGAGTGAACGAGCCGTCCCCGCGTCGGACAGCCAGGTCAGATCACCTCGGACGAAACGTCCATCGCGCACCCGCGCATCGGCGGATACGGCAGAACCGGCCGCGCCGTCGCTGACGAATCGACCGGAGACCCACCCCTCGACTCCCTCGGGGGTGCGCACCAGATGCCAGGGGCTCCCGTCTCGTTCCACCCGGTCAGCGAGCTCCGCGAGTCGGGCTCCCTCGGGGGCCGTCCCGATCCGGCGGCCGTCCACGGGCGCGGAGCGGATCTGAAGCCCTTGCGCTCCCACGCCGACTACCCTCAGGGAGGACTCGATCGCCGGAGGGCTGATGCCTGACACGTACTGGTCCGGGTCCACGAGACGAGCCACGGGCTCTGCGCGTTCAGCCGAACGGGACTCCTCGTGCCATGTGCTGGCCTCAACGGCCACAGGCGCGCGAGTAGCGGAGCTCCGGCGGACGCTCGAGCGGACGGGACGCTCCCGAGAAAGCAGTGGCTGGACGGTCGAGGATTCCACGTACGAAGCGAATCCACCGACGGGAATGACGGCGGAACCCAGTACGGTCGCCGAGGCCGCGATCGCGAGGACGGTGGCCGTCGAACACAGGCGTTGCAGACCGTGTAGCGCGCGCCTCGGGGCAGGCACTGAGGTGGGTTGACGCTGCCGCCTAGCGCTGCCGAGAAGCCAGGCGGTCTCCTCATCCGTGTCCCCCTCCGCGAGGTTCCGCTCGCAGAGATCAAGCGCCTCGTCCGCCTGGTCGCGGTCCAGGAAGAAGCGCGCTAGCGCACGGCGCGCCGCGAGACGCTCGCCGTGCGTGCCGTCGCGCACCATAGCGAGAAACGACCACGCCATTTGTACTTCGCGCGGATCAGCCTCGACGTGCACATCGCTTCGAGTCACCCTGCGTTCCGTCGACCTCCGACGGCGCAGTGTACCGGAATCCATGCCACCCTCCGAACGCTGCGACCGGTGCAAGACCCTATTGGCTATGCTTCGCCACCATGACGCCAGTGGGCGCTGGTAAGGGAGTCAAGATGACCGCTTTTTTTGAACTCAGGCAGTACCGCACCTGGCCCGGCAAGCGGGATGAGTGGGTTAAATTCATGGAGGAGAAGATCATCCCGTTTCAGTGCTCAAAGGGGATGGTGATCCTCGGAAGCTGGGTCGGTGAGCAGGAGGATGATCTGTACGTCTGGATTCGCCGTTTCGATAGCGAGGCTGATCGGGAGCGCTTGTATGAGGCGGTGTACCAGAGCGACTACTGGAAGAATGAGATGGCGCCAGTCATCCCCGACTACCTGGATCGTTCCAAGATCGTCGTAACTCGCCTCGAGGCGACTCCAATATCGGCACTCCGGTAGACAGGCGCACCGGATCCGCGGCTCGCATGACCCCCGTACATCCTCTCGAGGGTTGAGCTGAATCGCCCGTGCCCCGGGTGCCGGGGCACGGGAGTCTGGCCTGGGAGCCTCCGCGACCTCGCCAGCAACGGGCGGGTCGCGGCAACGGCGCGACCCGCCCGTTGCAGTCTCCATCCCCAACGTCGCGCCGTTGTAACCATCGCCAAACCGGCTGGAGACACGGGATGCAATTGGGCGGGATGACAGCACATTGGAGGCGTTCACGCCTCGAGGGGGCGACCAAGCGTGCGCTCCTGACGGGAGTGGCCACGCTGTGTGTCTGGCTCACCGCGGGTGCCTCGACGGCTTTCGCCGCGGTCGTCACGAATCTGGACGACTCGGGAGCCGGTTCGCTCAGAGACTCCGTGGCGGCCGCGCCCAACGGTGACACGGTCACGTTTCAGGCGGGCTTGAGCGGGACGATCACCTTGACCGGCGGCGAGATCGCGATCGACAAAGATCTTGCGATCGTCGGGCCAGCGAATTATGCCGTGACAATCTCAGGCAACTACCCGGCTCCTGGGCGTGTGTTCGTGATCGGAGCGAGCAATCCGGCCGCGACAGTCACGCTCCAGACGCTCACTGTGCTCGGCGGCCACGCGACTGGCGCGCCCGCCCGCGGGGGCGCGATCGCGAACTTCGGTCAGTTGAATGTGATCAGGGTATCGGTGTTGAACAGCTACGCTACGGCGGATCCGGGGGCCGATGCGCACGGCGGCGGGATCTACAACAGCGGTACGCTGTTCATGCAGGGCGGCGAACTGGCGGGGCACACGGCCTCGGGTGGCGGCGGAGCTGGGGCGGGGGCAGCGCGCGGCGGAGCCTTCTACAACGTGGGCACTGCGACGTTCAAGGACATGAAGTTCGAGTTTAGCCTTGCGCAAGGCGGCTCGCGGACCTCTGGTAGCGGTACTGGCGGGGCCGGAATCGGCGGGGCGCTGCACAACGCGGGCGGATCGCTGACTCTGGATCGCGTGACCACCAACACGAATGAGGCGAGGGGTGGATCTGGCATCAGCGCAGTGGGCGGGTCGGCGCTAGGGGGAGGAGTGTCAATCGGGGGTGGAACCGTTACAGTGATCAATGGCACGTTCTCCAACGGCGCGGCGACCGGGGGCTCAGGGTCGAGCCAGGGCGCCGCGCGAGGTGGCGGTGTGTACTTGAGCAGTGGCGCGGCGCTCACGAACGTGACCGTTGCCAACAACCGCGTGGTGAGCAGCGGCTCAGCGGGCGGCGCCGGCGCTCACGTGGAGACCGGCACTAGTGTGAATATGGTCAATGTGCTCGTGGCAAACCAGCAAAGCGGTCAGGCTAATTGCGGCGGGAACACGGGCGGCATCAGCGGGCAGAACAACATGCACAGCAGCGGCTCGCCAACCTGTGGCTCGACATTCGCATCAGGCGCGGGGGTCAACCTGGGCATGCTCCAGCAGAACGGCGGCGCAATCCCCACCCACCAACTTCAGGCGGGGAGCAGCGCGATCAACGCAGGCACTAACTCCGGGTGTCCCGACGTTGACGAGCGCGGCGCGCTGCGAGCCCACACGGCACACGATCCCTGTGACATTGGCGCGTTCGAGCGTATCCCGCCACGAACGTTCACCGTGACCAAGCTGGCCGACACCGACGATGAGAACTGCTCGCCGTCCGACTGCTCACTCCGGGAAGCCATCGCTTCATCGATCGCGGGCGACATCGTTTCTTTCGCTCCGGGCCTCAGCGGGGCGATCACGCTCACCCGCGGCGCACTGTTTGTGTACCAGGATCTCACGATCGCCGGACCGGGGCCCGGCGTCCTCGCGATCGACGGGAACGGGGCGTATCGACCCCTGATCGTAGGCGCGAACGGCAACGACTTCCCGATCAATACGGGAGCGGTGGTCACGGTCTCCGGATTGACGCTCCGGAACGGGCGCGCGCCAAACGGGGGCGGTGTGTACAACATCGCGACGCTAACACTGGCGAATGTGAACGTGACCGGTAACGTGGCTCAGGGCGGCTTCCCGTTCGGCGGAGGCATAGACAGTCGGGGCGGCACACTCACCGTGGTCAATAGCTCCATCTACGGGAACGTGGCGCAGAGCACTGGGGGCGGTTCGAGCACAGCGTACGGGGGCGGCCTCGCCTCGCGAAGCAACAGTGGCGGGGGTACGCTCTCGCTGACCAACGTGACGGTGAGCGGCAACAGCGTCACTGGCGCGGCCGCCGAGAACGCGGGTGGGGGTGTGTACGTCACCAGCACCGGGGCGCCGGCCGTGACCTTGCTGAACTCAACTATCGGCTTCAACTCAGTCGCCGGCGCTGGCGCAAAGGGTGGCGGCATCCACCGGGGCAATAGCGGCACGTTGAACATCCGCAATGCGATCACCGCGAACAACATGGCAGGCGGTTCGGGTTCTAATTGCTCGGGGTCTGGGATGGTGGCCGCGGTGACCAGCCTCCAATATGGCGAGGCTGCGGCTAGCTGCCCGGGATTCGTGGTAGCGGATCCGCGCCTTGGGACGCTGGTAGCGTTCGGTGTGGCTACGCCGGTGCATCCGCTGGGCGGCGGGAGCGCGGCGATAGACTCGGGGAGCGACTCAGGATGCCCGTCCACCGACCAGCGCGGCATAGCACGACCGGTGGGCGCGCACTGTGATGTGGGCGCGGTGGAGTACTTCCAGCCACAGCCGGCGCCTCCGGCGCGGAGCGTGAGCCCTGCAGCCCAGCCACCGCAGGCGCTCCCAACGCATCGCACCGGGGTACCCACAGGCGCCCCGCCGGCGGCGCGCCCGCCCGGCCGAGGGTGATGGCGCGGCGCTCGAGCGGGCCGGCTATAGAAGCTCGCGCTGAATTCTGGCTCGGATTGCGTCACGGACACGCCGGTATGCGTCTAGCTGCTCCTCGGGGCTGCCCGTGGCGCGTGAGGGATCTGGAAAGCTCCAATGGCGGCGGTTCGCGGCGCTCGGAAACGCGGGACACGTGTCGTTGGCTTGATCGCAGACCGTGATGATCTCGTCGAACGGCTCGGCGAGATAGCGCTCGAAGGACTTGCTGTGCTGGGCCGTTATGTCGATGCCGATCTCGGCCATCGCCGCAATAGCAAGCGGGCGGACATGCGTAGCCTCGGTTCCCGCGGAGTGGACATCAAATCGGTCGCCCCCGAGTGCGCGGAGCAATCCCTCAGCCATCTGAGATCGAGCCGAGTTGTGAGTACAAAGGAACAGCACTCGCCGAGCGACCACGTTCATGCTCGGTGCGCGTCTGCCGCGTGCCGCCCAGGTAGGAGTGGTCTTAGCCACTGATCGTAGAGCAGCCCACCCACTGGTCCGCCGACGAGCGGCCCGACAATGTAAACCCAGAAGCCCCCGTTGGGGCCTGGAATCGCGATAGCGCCGTACCCGGCGGCCAGTGCGACGAGCCGGGGGCCGAAGTCTCGCGCCGGGTTCCATCCCGCCTGGGTGATGGGGGCGAACAACCCGATCAGGCAGGCGACCGTGAATCCGATGAAGAAGGGAGCGAGGCGGGGCGGCGGAGCCGCGGAGCTTCGTGGGTCGGTCACGGCGAATATCACCAGTACAAGCACGGCGGTGCCAAACGCCTCGACGAGCATTGCGCCGATGGGTGAGACGAGGGTGGCGGCGTCGGGGCCGGTGCCGAAGATCGCAGGATTGGGGAAGTATTCGCCGAAGATCATCGCGGCCCGCTCGCTGCCCGGGGAGCCGCGCAGCAGGCCCTCCCTGGACTCGAACCGCTCAAGAAAACGGCTGAACGAGGCCCAGACCGTGAAACCCGCCAGCACGGCGCCGACCAACTGGGCGGCGACGTAGATCGGGACCCGTCGGCTGGGGCACTCGTGGCGGCGGAGGAGAGCCAGCGACAACGTAACCGCGGGATTGAGATGTGCGCCCGACAGCCCAGCGGAAGCGTAGATGGCGATGGAGACACCGAATCCCCAGATGACGGCGACCTGCCAGAGCCCCTGGAGGGCGCCGGTCAACACGGCGCTGGCCACCGAGCCCGTGCCGAACAGGACGAGCAGATAGGTTCCAACGATCTCTCCGGCGATGATGCGAGGCGCGCCGGGCCCGCCGACCGGCGGGCCCGAGGCCTGCTGATGAGTCAGTGACGTTCCCGCCGACACGCGGAGGTTACTTGTCCGAGCAGCAGGTCGGCCCGCAGCACGCGGCGGGCTTTCGCGCCCGCACGAAGGCGCTGATCAGGCGGCCACCCGAGCGTTCGTACTCAGCGTACGCACTGTCCTCGAAGGCGCCCGTGGACCGCTCGGCGAGATCGCGCGGATCGTACACGCGCGTGACCTCGACATCGATAGCCTCGAAGCCTGCGTCTGACAGGAGTCTCCGGTACTCCTGCTCCTCGAGGGCTCCGGCGATGCAGCCGACCCATGCCTCCATGTCGCGGCGGAGTTTGGCGGGGAGTGTGCCCTGCGCCACGACATCGGAGACGGCGAAGCGACCACCGGGTTTGAGCACTCGGAACGCCTCACGGATAACGCTGGGCTTGTCGCCGGAGAGGTTGATCACGCAGTTGGAGATGATGACGTCTACCTTGTTTTCTGGCAGCGGGATCGCCTCGATGTGGCCCTTGAGAAACTCGACGTTGGTAGCGCCCTGCTCAGCGGCGTTCTTGCGCGCCAGGTCAAGCATCTCGTCGGTCATGTCGAGGCCATAGGCGAAGCCGGAGGGGCCCACCCGTCGAGCGGAGAGAAGGACGTCGATGCCGCCACCGCTGCCCAGGTCGAGGACGACCTCGCCCGGAGAAAGGGATGCGAGCGCGGTGGGATTGCCGCAGCCGAGCGAGGCCTTGACGGCGTCCTCGGGGAGCACACCGACCTCGCCGTCTGAGTAGAGATCTGACGTCACGGGATCCGAGTCGTCGCCCCCACAGCAGGTGGCGCGGCCACCCTGGGCGACCTGGAGGGCACGTCCGGCGTACTTCTCGCGGACGGCGTCCCGAACGGCCTGGGGCTGCGTAGCGGTGTCCATGGGATCCTCCAATAGATCAGAATCTATCTCTGAGCGCAAGGTTGAGGGACTAGACGGCGGCGGCGAGCATGTCCGGTGCGAGCGCGAAGATGGCCTCACCGAGCCGCGAGAGACCGCGGGCGTCGAGCGCGTAGTAGGCCCACACGCCGCGGCGGGAGACGGTCACGAGCCCCGCGTCGCGCAGTGCCTTGAGGTGGTGTGAGATGGTGGGCTGGCTGAGATCGAAGCGCTCGACCACATCGCAGACACAGATAGGACCGGGCTGGCTCGCGATCAGCCTGAAAATCTCAAGGCGCGTGGGGTCCCCGAGGGCGCGGAAGCCGCTGACCATGGACTCGCGGTCAGCCTCCGACAATAGCGGGGACGCCACGACGGGCTGGCAGCAATCTTCGGGTCTTCGCCTAGCGCTCACGCGGTCATCTTACCAGAATGCATCGATGTTTGTCTATTTTTTTGCGATCTACCGCGGAGCGAGGCGCACTTCGCGGGGCGGAATGCGATACACCGCCTCGAGCAACTCGGCGAGCCGAGCGGTCTTGGCCTCCACCATCTGGCGTCCCTTGTTTTCGGAGGACGAGTGCGGGTTGCCGATGGCACCACTTGGTGACAGATCGGCGCTGACCCAGGCCTCTATTACATCCTGCCCTTTGAACGAGTAACCGACGAGCGGATGAGAGTCGAACACGTGACCCTGGGCTCTGTCCATCTGGACGAGCTGGGGCGCGAGCCCCAGGATGAGGGATGTTTCGCTATCGCCCGCATGCATGCCGATGGCGGACTCCTCCGGATCCACGAGCCCCGGCACGTTGCCGATCCCGCCGAAGTAGATTTTGAACACTCTCAACCCGGAGGCGATTCGCAGGTCACGGAAATAGTCGTCCAGGAGCCCTACGTTGCCACCGTGGCTTCCGAGCAGTACGAGTTTGGAGAACCCGCTACGTGCCACGGACATGGTGATGTCCATAAGGACGCGGCGGAGGGTGTCGCCACTAAAGGTGAGGGTCCCTGGCCACTCGCGATGCTCCTCACTCTTTCCATATACCGTGGGGGGAAGACCAAGGACCACCACGTCGTCCGGGAGGCGACGGAGCGCGCGGCCGAGGATCTCGGGGCCGTGGAGCGAGTCGGTCATGAGCGGGAGGTGCGGGCCGTGCTGCTCGACGGCGCCGACGTTCAGGACGGCCGTGGCGTTCGGGTTCCGCGCGAGCTCGGCGATCTCCTGATAAGTGTAGTAACCCCAGAACCGATTGGGGGGAATGGCGCCGTGGACGTTGACGGGCAAATCGTCCGGGAGTTGCTTGAGCATCGGGCCTCCGTTCGAACGAGTGGTCAGGAGCCTAGTCGCCGAGGATCAGCGCGGCGGTGGATTCGACTGGCAACAGCGCGTTGATCTCGGGTGCCAGCCGCGGATCCGGATTGTCCAAGCCGTGCCGGTTGAGCCAGATGGCACGAATGCCAACGAGTGTGGCGCCGTGGACGTCGTTGTACCAATTGTCCCCCAGCATGACCGCCTCGTCGGCGCGGCAGCCAACGCGCTGGAGCGCCGCGTGGTAGATCTCAGGCGAGGGCTTGGCCGCGCCGATCTCCTCTGAGGTCACCAGGTCGTCAACGTATTGGTCCAGGCCGAGGTGTGCTAGCTTTGTCTCCTGTTCGCGGCGGGTGTTGTTGGTGACGATGCCGATCGAGACCCTACCGCGGAGACACTGGAGGAGATCGTCCGCGCCAGGGACGATGCGCCTGGATGAGACCATGGCGGCGCGGTAGGTCGCGGCAAGCTCCACAGGGGTCTGCGGCTCGTGGTCAAGCTCGTACTGCGTGAGCAGGCGACGGAAGCGCTCGACCCACGCGCCCTCGAACGTCACGCGGCCGGCGAGGAACTCGATGTGCATCTCCTCAAGTATCCGACTGTGGTCCGCCACGACTTCGTCGAATGGGCGCGAAGCCAGGCCGGTGTGGAGCGCACGCGCTGCCCGGACACCGGCCCGCATACCGGCATGGTGGTCGAACAGGGTATCGTCCAGATCGAAGAGAACGGCCCGAATTGACACGTAGCGGCTACCGTCGGTACCAGCGCGTGGCGGAGGCGGGAAAGTCGCGCTCATGCCAGGAGAGCACGGTATCGGGTGCGGCGCGGTAGGTGCCACTCTCAGGGCCACTGAGCTCCGGACGCACCTCATACTTCGCATGGTATCGATTGACGAGGTCCGTAAGCTGGTCAGGATCCGTGATCTCGTGAGCCACCGCGTGGAGAATAACCACGTCATCGCCGCTTTCGAGGTGGACCACGATACGCGGGTTCTGACGGAGGTTTCGAGCTTTGCGCGAGGCGGGATCGGTGCAGAAGTGGAAGGCGCCGTCGTACCAAAGGCCCCAGACCGGCATGGCGTGCGGAGCTGCATCGAGGCTCGAGGTGCTGACCCAGTAGTTACGCGCCTGCTCGAGGTGTCGGACGACCTCGGACCACTCGATGGCGCCCTCGATCGACTCGGCAATGCCGTAGCCAGACGGCATGATCGGTCGAGCTCGAACGAGGGGAAGCGGGCTCTCCACGGCGCAGATTGTACCCACACCCCCGTGAAGATCCGCTCAACTGTTAGGATATCTTTACATTGTGGCGCCATTGAACGTACAATCGGCAGGCCCGGGGCCTGCTGGGTATCACTCACTTCACGGGGAGACCGATGAAGACTCGAACGCGACTGATCCTGTCCGCTCTGGCGGGCGCGGGACTACTGGTGGCCGCTGCATGTCAGTCGGCGCCTGCCACCCCCACACCGAAGCCGGCCGCACCGACGACAGCACCGGCAAAGCCGGCGGACGCTCCCAAGCCCGCCGCGAGCCCGGCCGCGAGCCCGGCCGCTTCGCCGAGCCCAGCGGCTCGCTAGACCCAGCACCGCGCATACGCGCGGCGCAGTTCTTCACCTGAGGCGGGCACCGCGGTGCCCGCCTCAGGTGATTAAGCGGCAACCTCGGCCCAGATACTCGCGCGCGAGCCATCCACCGCAGCAGGACGTCTGTCGTGGCCATCCCCTCCGCGTGCGGTGCGTCGTTCCCCCTCAGGTCCGACCTGCGCCCGTTCTGTGCATTGACGGGCGGTGGGACTGAGCAAAACGGCTGGAGTCGTGCCCGTTGCGCCACGTTGTCCGCGCCCTCATCTTTACTCTCGCCTTCTGGGTCCTCGCTCCGGCAACGGCATTCGCCGCGGCGCCGGTGGTGACTATCGCGTCTGGGAACATCAGCTACACGGAGAACCAGTCGCCGACACCGATCGACTCCGGTCTCACGGTGACCGACGATGGGCCCACGCTGACAAGCGCCACCTTTACCATCTCGAGCGGTTACGCCGGGGCGGAGGACGAGCTTCAGTTCACCGACCAGAACGGCATCGCTGGCTCCTACAGCGGCGGCATGCTGACTCTCACGGGACTGGCTACGGTTGCCGAATACGAGACCGCGATGCGGTCCGTGGCGTACTTCAATAACAGCGATCGTCCGAACACCGCTGCCCGCAACGTACTGGTGCAGGTGAATGACGGAACCGGCGGAGCGGGCGGGCTTAGCGCACTGGTGGGGCGGGTGATCACGGTCACGCCGGTCAACGATCCGCCGGTCGCGAACGCCGACACGTACAGTGTCGGGGCGAACAACACGCTGGCTGTGAACACTCTCGCGGGAGTACTTTCGAACGATACAGATCCTGAGAATCAAGCGTTGAGCGCCACGGTGGTGACGACGACGAGTCACGGCTCGCTCACCCTGTTGTCTGGGGGGAACTTCACGTACACGCCGAATCCCAACTACCTTGGTGACGATTCGTTTGTGTACCACGCGTACGACGGGGCCGCGTTCAGCGGTGACGTTACTGCCACGATCCACGTGACGGGCTCCGCGATCACGATCGACGACATTACGGTGGCAGAGGGGGACTCTGGGACGACGTCGGCCACGTTTACGGTCACGATCACGCCTCCGTTGAATCAGACGATCACTGTTTTCTATGCCACGAGCAACCTGAGCGCCACGTCAGGCGAGGACTACGCCGCTGTGGGCCTCACGCAGCTCACATTTGATCCACTCCAGGCTTCCCAGACACTGACGATCAACGTGTTTGGGGACTACACGATCGAATCGAACGAAGCGTTCAGCGTGAACCTGAGCGGCGCGGTGAACGGCATCATCACCAAAGCGTCCGGCACGGCCACGATCACCAACGACGACGCGGCCGGGACCATCGAATTCAGCGCGACGAACTACAGCGTGGGAGAGGGCGCGGGCACGGCTACGATCACCGTGAACCGAACGGGGGGGAACGCGCCCGGGGTCTCGGTGAACTACGCGACCAGCGACGATTCCGCGGTGGCCGGCCAGGACTACACGACGACTGCGGGCACCCTAACGTTCGCTGGTGGCGAGACATCCAAGACGTTCACGGTGCCGATCCTCGCGGACACGCTAAGCGAGCCGAGCGAGGCGATCAACCTGGCGCTGTCTACACCGACGAACGGGGCGACGCTGGGCACGATCCGCAACGCGGTGCTGACGATCACGAACGACGATGTGGCTGGCTCGCTGCAACTGAGCGGAGCCACGTACTCAGTTGCAGAGAGCGCGGGCACGGTGACGATCACGGTCACGCGGACCGGTGGTACGGCTAGCGGCGTCACGGCCCAGTACAGCACCGGGAACGGCACGGCCCAGGCTGGCGCCGACTACACAGCGACGACCGGGATGGTGACGTTCGGGGCAGGCGACACGGAGAAGACGTTTACCGTCCCGATTCTGGTGGACTCGGTCGCGGAGGGTGCCGAGACGTTCACAGTGACGCTGACGAGCCCTGGTGGTGGGGCATCTCTGGGAACACCGACGGCGGCCACGGTGACGATCTCGGACGACGACACGGCCGGCGTAGTCCAGCTTGGGTCCGCGACGTACACGTTCGCAGAGGGGGCTGGGAACGCGGTTGTGGTGATCACGCGGACCGGCGGCGCAGCCTCTGGAGTGGGGGTTACCTACGCGACTACGGATGGGACGGCGCGGGCGGGCTCTGACTACACGAATACGACCGGCACCGTGACCTTCGGTGCAAACGAGACTGAGAAGAGCATCCAGATTCCACTGCTGGCCGACTCGTTGAGCGAGGGCAGCGAGACCTTGACATTTGCACTGTCCAACCCAACGGGCGGGGCAACGCTGGGTGCAACCACCACCGCGACGGTGACCGTCACGGACGATGACCTGGGTGGAACGATCCAGTTCAGTTCGCCTACGTTCACAGGCAGCGAGGGCGCTGGAGCCGCGACGATTACAGTAACCCGCAGCGGTGGGGCGGCGAGCGGTGTGAGCGTGAGCTATGCGACCGCGAATGGGACGGCTCAGGCAGGAGCCGACTACACGGCGACCACGGGGACGGTCACGTTTGCCGCGGGCGAGACATCGAAGACGTTCACGGTGCCGATCCTGGCTGACACGATCAGCGATCCGAACGAAACGGTGAATCTCACGCTGAGTGCGCCCACGGGCGGTGCGAGCCTGGGCGCTACGACGACAGCGACCTTGACGATCACGGACGACGACTCGGGCGGGACGATTCAGTTTAGTGCCGCGAATTTCAATGCGTCTGAAGGCGGGGCCACGGCGACGGTGACCGTGACGCGGATTGGTGGCGCGGCAAGCGGCGTGACGGTTCAGTACGCCACCGCGGACGGCACAGCCAAGGCGGGACAGGACTACACCGCGACGGGCGGGACACTCAGCTTCGGAGCAAACGAAGACACGAAGACCTTTACGATCGCGATCATTCTGGACACGGTGGTGGAAGGAAATGAGACGATCCAGGTGAGCCTGGCCTCACCGACCGGCGGGGCCTCGCTGGGACAGCAGAATACGGCCACCGTCACACTGGTAGAGGACGACGCTGGCGGCACCGTGAAGCTAAGCGCCTCGGTGTACTCAGCGAGCGAGAAGGACGGCTCCGCGAGCTTCACAGTCACCCGCACGGGCGGAGCCGCGAGCGGCGTCTCGGTGAACTACACGGTCGTGACGAACACGCCTTCTGGTGGATCGCCAAATACGCGCGCATCGGGCGCGGGGGGCAACGGTGGCGGCGCGGTTGCCGCCAACGCTGCCGGATCGCAGCGCGCGCCGTCCGATCCCGCCGCGGGTACCCCATCGCCGACGGAGCCGGGTCGGTCTGGGCTCTCTGGTGTGGTCACCTTTGGCGCGGGCGAAACGAGCAAAAAGGTGAGCATTGCGCTTACGAACGACACGATTACGAGCACGAACGCGGTGCTGTACGTCACGATCGCCGGACCGACGGGCGGGGCAACGCTTGGTGATCCGGCGGCCGCAACGATCTACGTTCAGGACGACGACGCGGGTGGCGGCATCCAATTCAGCTCGTCGACGTTCAGCGTGAACGAGAACGCGGGCAACGCGTTGATCACCGTGACGCGGTCAGGCGGAACGGCGAGCGGGGTGAGCGTGACGGTCAGCACCGCCAACGGCACGGCGGTCTCGCCTGTGGACTACTCCGCGATCGCCGGCGTGATCAGCTTCGCCGCGGGTGAAACCAGCAAGACCGTAGCGATCCCGATCATCAATGACCAATCGATCGAGGGCAACGAGACAGTGCTCTTGAGTCTGACCAACCCAACCGGCGGCGCCTCGCTGGGCAGCAGGGCTACCGCGACGCTGACAATCGTGGATGACGAGGGTGTCCCGACGATCACCGGCGTCGATGGGGTACTCAAAGAAGCTGGGGCCAGCCCAAGTGGGAAGGCGATGGTGTTCATCGTGGGCCTGTCCGTGCCCAGCACGCAGACCGTGACGCTAGCGTACGTGACCGCTGACGACTCGGCGCAGGCGGGAATGCACTACCAGTCTGCGAGCGGCGTGATCTCGTTTGCCCCAGGGGAGACCGCAAAGCAGGTGGCGGTGAACGCGCTGCCCAAAGGGATTGAGGAGGGCAACAAGATGTTCTTCCTCAAGCTTTCCAATGTGGTGAACGCGACGATCCCCGCACCATCGCAGCTTCTGGCGGAGTTCCCGGACAACGGCCCCTACCTTCACGAGGACGGCAACAAGCGAAAGCTGACCGAGCTGCAGAAGCTCCAAAAGGACCACAGCAATCAGATGGGGTTCGACAACTACGGGACCCAGGGTGACGTGCTCAGCGTTGATCTGAAAGCGGAGCCGCCCACCATCGTGATCGGGAACGTGGATGGCAAGCAGGTACTGGTCCTGCGATGCAAGGGCTCGTGCGCAACACCGAAGCCTGGTGACTACGTGGAGGCCGACGGCGAGAAGGAGAATGAGGGCCTATTCTGGGTGGATGAGCTGAAAATCAAGAACCCGTAGGCGGGTGCAAGCTGGCGGCGAGACCGATGCTTCGAAGGACGAGCTAGATCTTACGGTTCGCCGACGAGCAGGTAGCCCCAGTCACTGGGCTGACCAGCAGTCCGGCCATCTGGGCCCACCGCCCATATCCGCCACCGGTACAGACCCCGGCTCTCTGGAGTGAAGCCGCCCAGGACGCAAGCGCGCTCCAGCGGAAACGCGGCATTTGGACCCGGGCGGGGCTCTTCGAGGCGGCCCGGGCAGCGGATACCCACCGGGGCCGAATCCGCGGAGAGCCCGAGGGCCGGGAAGTCAGGCCGGCGAAGCTGGACGAGGTAGTCGGCTACACCGGGCAGGCCGACCCAGCGCAGCTCGACGTTGCCGTCCGGGTCAGGGCCCGAGAAATCACCGGGGCCAAGCAGGATAGGCCGCTCGCCGACGGCTATGCTCATCAAGACTCGGCCAAACAGGTGCGTCTCGCCGGACTCGCCCGGTGTATCCCGTAGCCGAAAGTCGCCGTAACCATCGTACTGCCGACCACTGATGAGGGGAGCTTCCAGAACGAAGCGGTGGGCTCTCCATTCTCTGGTATCTGTGAACTGGACCTCCTCGGCCGTGGCGTACGGCGCGAGCGGGTCGCCCAGACGGTCGTACTCGAGCGTGAATGAGCCCTGGCCCTCGTCGAAGTACTCAACTGTCACATCCAGGCGACCACTGCCGTCTGGATGGGCGCGGGGGCGGATAGCGAAGTGGAAATAGCCCATGCGGGTGTTCTCATCCAGAATGGGGCGGGCACCAAACCGTCCCTCCGCTTCGCCGGGAACACCCTGCTCCTCGGCCGCGTAGGCGAGCCTGCTCAGATACGAGCCCTGCCCATTCGCCAGATCCACACGGGCATCGCGGGCGCTGTCCTCACCCAGCAGGTGAAAGAGGCGTACATAGCGACGGGTGATGTCCAGGTAGGAGCGACCGAGCTCGGTGGTCTCGGCGATGCCAGTGGCTTCGTAGAACTCGTTCCACGTTTCGATGAGGATCCAGCGGGCACCCCCGGTCGCGGCTGAGCGTAGCTCCCGCTCGTACACCGCACCTTCTTCGCGATCACGGGTGTAACCGATTCGGTCTGGGACGGTACGGTCGTCGTAGCCGGGACCGACAGAGACAGTGTGACCGGTGAACCGAGGGCCGGAGAGCGTGGATCCCCAGGTGTACACGTCATCCGTCTGGACGGGCGTGCCGATCCCGAGCTTCTCAGCAGCGATGTCCCAGGTGCGCTCGCGGACGATGTAAGGCCGTGTGCCCAGGCGCTCTTCGACGAGATCGTAGATGCGCTCCATGGATGCGTCGTCGAAGTTGAACGCGCCGCCGTCTTCGTTGTCCGGTCGCCAGAGGAACACGAGCGGCCGGCCGTCGACCAGGGCACGGTCGCACGCTGGGACGCGGTCGAAGAAGGCAATGATCTGGTCGGCGAAGAAGTGCTGGCCGTCGCTGGTGGTCAGGTCCGTGAGCTCTGGGCGATCCTTCTGGACCTCCGCGTAGAGGTTGCTGTCAAAGAAGAGCCCCAGGTAGGGGGCAGCGAGGCCGCGGGCAACGCGATCTCGCCTGGCCTCGACCATATGATCCAACCCGATGATGGACCATTCGGGCCCGGTACCCCAGTACACCGGGAGGGCGACATCAATGCCAACTTCCGCCATGTCCGCGAACTGGCGAGCGTGCCATGCCTTCTCGCGCCAGTCGAACGGCACTCCGCTGGGCGGGTGAAGGGCGAGGGCGAGGTCATCCAGGCTGTCCTCGTCGTACCAATAGTAGTAGTAGGTGAGAACGAGCCGGGCATCCGTACGGAATCCAGTGCTGTCCGATCCATCCGTACAGGCCTGTGCGAGAGCGGATGCGGGGGTCCCGAACATGAGGACGGCCGAGCATGCAAGGGTCAGCAGCACCCGGGCCCAGCCGACGCGGGCGGGTGGCAAGTGGACGGCGGTCAATCCGCGGGAGAGGTGGCCGCCGCGCCGGAATGGGTGGGGGGCTCTAACTTCAAGATCTCGAACAACTGCCCGATAGTGAGATGGGCGTGCAGGGGGTGCCGCAGTGGCAACTCGGCGTGGACAGTGTAGCGGTTTCGACGGCCGATCCGCTCCCGAGTGACGTAGCCGGACCGCTCGAGGTCCGAGACGATCCGCTGCGCGGCGCGTTCCGTGACACCGACGCGCTGGGCGACTTCCCGAAGCAGGATCTCGGGATTCCGTAGCACGCAGATGAGCACGTGGCCATGATTGCTGAGGAACATCCAGCGCGATTCAGTGGACATGGAGACCCCCGCTGGGAGGAGGCTAGGCGTAGCTGTCGGCGGCACGTCATGCGGCGTAACCACCGTGCTGGGAGGGCAGACGGGAGCGGCTTCAAGAAGCCGTGACGACCCGTTCACGAATCGTTGACAGCCGCCTCCTACACTGCACAACAGATCACGGCGCCCGGCGTGCGTCACCAGTCGGCGGCGCGTGGGTGCACGGGATGGGGAATGGTAGCATGCTGAACCGATTCCGCAATGCCGCGCCCTGGCTCTCGCTGGTGGGCTTGATGCTAGCGCTCGTGGGCGTGCTCTGGGACGCGCGTCTCCATCTGTCTATGTCCATGCTGGCGGAGCGCGGCGGGCTCTCTGGGCCGGCGGGCAGCGCCCACGGACTGTTTGCGCTGGGGATGGCGCTGACGGTGATGGGGGCGGTGATGTTCCTGCTGGGGCGAACCGCGGGATCCGGTTGGCCGGCGCGACTGGGCGCCGGGCTGGCGTCCATGCTGGTGATAGCACTGGGGGTATCCGCGGGAGCGGCCGGGGTGCGCGCCGGGATGGTGGGCGGCGCCCACAGGCACGTTGATCCAGCGGTCGCCTGGGCTCTGGCGACGCAGGAGCAGCGCGGGGCGGCGAAGCATCTGGTGGAGCAGACCGCGGCGGGAACGATGCGTCTGCAGGATCTAGAAACGGCGCTCGCGGAGGGCTACGCGCAGTCCACGGCTTGGACGCGTGGCACCTGGGGGCACGCACACTTCCACAGCAAGACGTATAGCCGTGATGGAAGAACGCTGGACACGACCCGGCCGGAGGGACTGGTGTACTACCGGGACCAATCTGGCGACACACGGCTGCTGGGCGCGCTGTACCTCGCGATGAAGGGCACTACGATCTCCCCGGGCGGGCCGATCACGGCCTGGCACAGTCACGCAAATTTGTGCGTCAGCAACGCGAACGGCATGGTGGTGCCCGTGGTAGACGCGCGACGGTGCCCGGGCTCGGCGACGCTCCTGGGCGATAGCATTGAGATGCTGCACGTGTGGACGTTTGAAAATCCGGACGGGCAGTTCGCGGACGTGCTGACGCCAGCGGCGATCGCCCGACTAAGAGGGCAGTAGCGTGGGCTACTGGCCGGCGGCCAATCGGCTGAGCTGCTCGTCCGGACCCGCGACGACGAGGACATCGCCGGTGGCAAGGCGAGCTCCCAGCGGTGGACTGAGCGCAACGCGTCCGCGCTGAACGACGGCGACGGGCTGAAGCGAGTCGCCGGCGCCCTGGAGCGCGGTCCGCAGGGTGGCCCCGTCAAGCCATCCAGTGATGGTGAGCCGCGCTACCCCGTAGCCGGGTCCCGCATCCAGATATTCCGGAACGCCAAGCGCGCCAACGCTCTGGGCCAGTCGACGGCCGGACTCACGCTCCGGGGAGACGACGTGGGTGGCGCCCACCTTCTCCAAGATGGAGGCATGGAGTGGATCAGCGGCCTTGGCGATGATCCGCGGGACGCCGAACTGGGCACAGAGGAGGGTTGCCATGATGCTAACGTCGATGCGACCGGTGATGGCGACGACAGCGGCATCGAACCGCCCGAGATTGAGCTCTTCGAGGGCGTCGCGGCTGGTGGCATCTGCCTGGGCGGTATTGGCGAGGCTGGCCGCCACGGACTGGACGATCCGGGCGCTGGAGTCTACGCCGAGGACATCGTGACCGAGCGCGGTGAGCTCCGTGGCGACGCTGGCGCCGAAGCGTCCAAGGCCGAGGACGGCGACGCGAAGGATTTGCACGGTGCCAGTCATGATGCTGGCGATTCTAGTACGGCTGGGGGTCAGCCGACCCGGACTGCTTCCTCTGGCCAGCGGACTGTCGAGGGTCGCTCCCGGGCGAGAAGCGCGAGCAGAAGCGTCACCGGGCCAATCCGGCCGATGAGCATGGCAATGATGAGGGTGACGCGTCCACTGGGGCTGAGTTGGGGCGTAATGCCGGTGGTGAGGCCCACGGTGCAGAACGCGGAGACGGCCTCAAACAGGTCCTGTTGGAAGCCGAACGGATCGCTGAGGCTGAGGCCGAAAGCGGTGAGTATGACAACGGCGGCTGAGAGCACTGTGACGGCGACGGCGCGGAGGAGGTCCGCCGGGCGGGCCCGGCGGCCGAACAACTCGACGTCCTGACGCCCACGTAGCGCGGCAACGGTGGCGGCCCCGAGCAGGGCGACGGTCTGGATCTTGAGGCCACCGGCCGTGGACCCAGCGGCTCCGCCGACGAGCATGAGCAGGATGAGGAGGAACAGGCTGGCCTCGGACAGCGCGCCGATGTCGATGGCGGCGAACCCGGCGGTGCGGACGCTGACCGAGTGGAAGAAGGCGTTGAGGACGGCAGTGCCGGGGGCGAGCGCACCGAAGGTAGCCGGGTTACGCCACTCGAAGATCAGGAGACCGAGCGTGCCGAGGACGAGGAGCAGGCCGGTCCCCCAAAGGCTGAGCCGGGTGTCCAGGGTGAGCCGGGCGTGCTGGCGGCGACTGGCGAGATCCTCGACGGCGACGTAGGAGAGGCCGCCGAGGACGACGAGCGTGGCGATGGGGAGGAGGACGAGCGGATCTCCGTGGTAGTGGGCAAGGCCGTGGAAGCCGGAGTTGTTGAAGGCGGAGACGCTCCAGAAGATGGCGAGGCTGATGGCCTCCGCGGGCGGCATGTCCACCAGCAAGCGGGGAGCGAGGAACAGTGTACCGCCGGCCTCCGCCAGAAAGGTGAAGATGGCGACGCGGACGGCGAGGGCGCGGGCCTGGCCCGCACCGGAGGCGCCGACACTCTGCGCGAGCAGGGCTTCATCCGCCAGCGTCATGCGGCGGCCGGCGAGGAGGACCAGGGCGGTTGTGACGGTCATGTAGCCGAAGCCCCCGAGCTGGATGAGCAGGACGATGACGGCCTGACCGAACGGCCCCCAGTGGGTGGGGGTGTCGAGCGTGGAGAGGCCCGTGACGGAGGCAGCGGAGGTGGCAGTGAAGAGGGCGTCGAGGAAAGTTGTGTGGCGGCCTGGCTGGGCAGCGATGGGGAGGGCGAGCAAGACGGTACCGACAGCGACGAGGCTGAGTGAGCCGATGCAGAAAGTGAGGGGCGGGGAGGGGCGGACTGGGGAGAGGCGGGGGAGTGAGGGCATTCGCACGGCCGGGTATGGTGCCGCCGCGGCGGGGCGGGCGACCAGGGTACTGAGCGGAGGCTCAGGCGCGGCGGAGGAGGGGACCGCTGGCTGCCTGGACACTGAGGCTGGCGAGCGTGGCGATGAGGAAGGCGAGCGGCCAGCCGAGGTCCTCGAGCAAGAGGGCGGTGATGAGAAAAAAGACGGCAAAGGAGTAGGAACCGGCGACAACACCGCGCATAAGGTCCGCAGCACGGGCGCCACCCTCGGTGCGGTGGGTGAACACGGCAAGGATTGTGATGAAGATAGGGAGTGGGGAGAGCAAGCCGCTGAGAAGCGGTCCAAGAAGCTCAGAGAAGCCGGTGATGGCGACGACGAATGTGGTGGCGAGGATCATGCGGGCGGGGATGTCCCACGGGCCGGGGGTGGCGGTGGGCGGGAGGCCGGAGTAGCGCGGGGCGACCCAGAGGGAGAGCGAGATGACGCCGAGGACGGCCCAAAAGGCGGGCCAGGGTGCCATGGGGATGTTGCGCATGAGTGCGGTCGTGGCGGTGAAAGTGAGTACCGCGACGGCGACGGAGGCGGACCACGGGAAGCGGCGGGCGACGAGCGCGTAGGCGAGCGAGTAGAGCACGACGGAGGCGGTGCCGCCCAGCGTGCCGACCGAGGCGAGGGCAGCGAATGGCTCGCCGCGCTCCAGGGCGAGGTAGAGGGCGACAGGGCCTGAGGTGAGGGGGAGAGCGGTCAGCCAGCCGCTGACAGCGGGACCCCACCAACGGCCGGCCAGCGAGACGGCTCCAATCAGAGCGGGGGTGAGCGCGAGCTTCAGGTAGAGGATGGGCATGAGGGGCGGTATCTCCACCGTTTGAGGGAGCAGGAAATAGTGCGAGTGAGTGATGTGTAGGCGCCGGTAGTGGCCTTAGGATACCTATGCGGCTCACACCCCCCGTGGCCGCCCATCTGAGCGCCGGCGCTGGCTGCTGCGGAGCCAGCGTCGGTGCTCGATGTGTGTTTCCCGCGGCATGGGCCCCGCGGCTTTCACTGCGCACCGTAGGCGCAGGCCACGACGACGAATCGCTCTAGTCTCTCGTTGCATGGATGTCCACTGGAACTCTGAGGGCGTCCGCGCGGCGCTGCAATGGTGCTCACGATATGTCAATCGCTTCATCTCGGCAGGATCCTTGGGCGGACCTGGTTCAGACCAGCGTGACGGCCTTGGGAACGGACGTTTCCGAGGCGCAAAACGAGCTGCGGCTCGTGCGTGCCCGGCGCGACATTAGCGTGGACCTGGCGAAACAGCTCTCTGACGCGCTGGACCGACTGGAGAGCATTGCCAGTCGGCTGGACCAGCTAGGCCGGCTGGCCAGGTACCGACAGTAACGGGCCGGCCAGATACCGCGGCCCACGGTATCTGGAGCGGAATTCTCCACCAAATGCATGAGATGAAAATCGTGCACACGGTGGATGTGCCAGGGGGGCTGAGCGCATACCATGTAGATGCGGCTCACACCCCCCGTGGCCGCCCATATGAGCGCCGGTATCGACTGCTGCGGAGTCGAGGCTGGCGCTCGATGGTTTTAACGGCGTTTTTCGCGTCCGGATGTGGGGCCTCACGCGAGCGCGACCCGGGGGAAGGTGCGTACGCCAGCGGTGGCGGCCCAGACTCCCCTGCTGGAGTCTTCGAGGAAGGCCACTTGCTCGCCGGTCTGGGGGACGACGAACTGATTGGGGCCGTAGGGCCTGGCAGGACTGGGGTCACCCTGGGTGCTGAGGTGCAGGACGCCGTCTGTAAGCTCAGCGCGAACAGAGACGCCGGGGCGTCCTTGATAGAGGCCGACGAATCGGCTGAGCTGACCCGCACTTATGTCGAATGACGGTAGCGCTTGCCACGGGGTGGCCGGGTCAAGCCCGCGGTAGGCGTTTACCAGGGCGTAGGCGAGCTTGCTGGCGGCGGCGTTGGCGAGGTTGGTGAGGGCGACCGCGGCGATGCCCTGTGACGGGATCATGGCGACGTGGGTGGCGACACCCTTGTTGCCACCGCCGTGCTCGATAGCGACGGCGCCGTCCGGGTCCTGGCCGACGCGGAAGCCGTAGCCGTAGGCGCCGCCGGTGGGTATCTGGGCATGCGGCGTGGTCATCTGGCTGATGGCGGCGGCGGACACGATGCGCTTTGGACCGACGAGGCCGTGGCGGCGGTAGAGGTCCAGGTAGGCGAGGAGATCCGTGACGGTGGACTTGAGGCCACCGTTGCCCCACATCTGGCCCTGGTCCCACCAGGCGGGTGAGGCAAAGGCGCGGCGCTCGCCTGGCTTACCACCGGGTGCCCGCTCGAAGGCGGCCGGGACGACCTCTGGCTCCTGAGGCGGGGTGTGGCGGGTGTAGAGGCCGGTGCGCGACATGCCGAGCGGATCCAGGATGTGGCGCTGGAGGTATTCCGCGAAGCTGAGACCGGAGGCGCGCTGGACGATAGCGGCGAGAAGGACGTAGCCCTCGTTTGAGTAGCTGAAGACGGCACCGGGTGGGCCGAGCAGGCTGAAGTCCTGCCGAGCCATGAGCTGCATGAGCTGCTCGTAGGTCTCGATGTGCCGAATCTGGCGGATGTCCGGCGGGATGTGCATGGGGAGGGGGTTGAAGCGATCCAAGTCTGGATCCGCGGCGATGCTGGCGGCGCGGGCGTGAACGAGGGTCTGCTCTGGCGGGACGCCCCAGGTATGGGTGAGGAGGTGGTGGATGGTGGCGAACGGGAGATGCCGGTCACCCTCCCCTGGGAAGTGGAGCTCTGGGAGCCAGCAGAGGAGCGGATCATGAACCGAAAGAACGCCGGCGTCCTGGAGCTGCATGATGGCGAGGGCGGGGAAGCTCTTGGTGACGGAGCCGAGGCCGAAGCGGGTGTCCGGCGTGACCGGGAGGGAGGCGGCAGCGTCTCGATAGCCGAAGCCGTGCGTGTAGGCGGTCTGGCCGTTGACGGCGAGGCCGACGGCGACGGCGGGGATCTGGCCGGCGGCGATGAGGCTGGCGGCGTGATCCTGGAACCGCTGCTGCCATTGGGGGGACGGCATGGGGCCTCCGGTGTGCCTGTGGTTATCACGCTGGCCGGCCGCGGGTTTGCCGCGTCTGGCCGGTGACACAACTAATTGTGGTGACACTATTCGCGGTGATTCGGGTCGCGGTGATTCGGGTCGCGGTGATTCGGGTCGGGGTGATTCGGGTCGGGGTGATTCGGGTCGGGGTGATTCGGGTCGGGGTGATTCGGGTCGCGGTGATTCGGGTCGGGGAGATTCGGGTCGCGGTGATTCGGGTCGCGGTGATTCGGGTCGCGGTGATTCGGGTCGCGGTGACTCGGGTCGCGGTGACTCGGGATTTTGCGGGATGGGGGCGGGTGGCGCCGCTGGCGCCGGGCTGAGCGGGTTACGCGCGAAGCGGGCCCCGTGGGGATGGCCGGGCACGGCCGCCGGCGGTAGCAGGCGGAGAAAGCCGTGATTGACCAGGACGTCAAGCGCCTCGTCCAACGCCGCGGGATGGGTGAACCGCCTGCGCAGGGAGCGCCAGAGGTCGCGACGCGAGACGATAGGATGGCCGGCCTGCCAGATGTGGTCCTTGAGCAACTGGGCGTGTGCCAGCGGGTCCGTCTGTTCTGGCACGAGCAGGGACCGGGCATGGGCGATGGCGAACTGGGCAATCTGGATAGCAGCCTGGACGGCCTGTTCGGCGATCTGGAGCTGGGGTGGCTGCTGCTCTGTCGCGGCGAGGTGGAGCAGCGCGGCGAGGCGCGCCACCTGGCCAGGTAGCGCCGCCGCCCAGTGGGCGATGGGGGCAAGATCGGCGCCTGGCGCGAGGCGGGGCTCGAGCTCCGACTGGAAGTGGTGGAAACGCTGCAGGGCGGCCGGCTGGAGTGAGAGTGAGGCCGGCTCCGCAAGGATGGCGGCGGACGCGATGGTGGCGGCGATCAGCCGATCGTACCGCTGGTGGACGGCCTCTGGGATGGAGTCTGGCTGGACGAGGCGGCTGCCGAGGAGGCTGGGGGCGTTGATCAGGAGGAGGTGGGCTGGGAGATCGTCGAACCGGGCCTGGAGTCGGTCAAGGGCGGCCTGGAGTGGGCGCGGAGCCAGGACGAGTGCGAGGGTGACGACTGGACGGATGGTAGGAGGGCCGAGGAATTCAGGACAACGTACGGGGCCCGCGCGGAAGCCTTCGCGCACGAGGTCGGCGATGGAAGTGTGGTCTGGGGAACGGTCCTGGGCGCCACGGACCTCGAGCAAGGCGGCGTGGGTGCCGATGACGGCGGCGGCCTGAGGGGCGGCGGCACCGGCGAGGAGACGCCGGAGCCGGTCCGGGTCGGCGGCGTCCGCGAGGATCCGGATGTCATGCTCTGACTGGATGTGCTGGATGGGATCCAGAACGGCAAGCACCGCCTGGGACACGGCGTGTCCGGGCTGGAGGGCGACGGCGGCGTAGCAGTTTACGGGCTCCGGTGCGCGCGCACCGGCCTGGACCTGGTACCTGCCGACGGTAGCGGCTGAAAGAGCGGCGAGAGCGAGGATTCCCGTGACTTCGATTGGGGTCTGGCTGGCGACCGAGACAGCAAGGGCGAACTGGCCCAGCGCAGGTGGGAGCAGGTGGATGGGAAAGGCGGGCAACGGGGCGGATTGGATTGGGAGGGGCGGCTGCCAGGGTGCATCAGGCGAGGCCGGGCCCTGGGCTGACAGGTCTGGCATGGGGGTGCCTCCGCGACGTAGTGCTCTTGGTTGCTGCAATCCTCTTGGTCGTTGCAGTCCTCCTAGTTAAGGAATGCCGCGGAAGCGGGGCGCTGGTCACACCAGGCGCTAACGTCGGGGCAGCACCTCCTTGAACTGAGGGTGGTTCTTCCACTCTGCCTCGGGCGGGACGCGGCCAGAGCCGGGCGCGTGAGCGGAGTGCTGAACGAGCGCCAGTTTGTGGATGTAACGGGGGCAGTTCCCGAAGATCTCGGAGGCGTGGACGCGGATGATGGCCTGGGCTCCCGGGAACTCCGCGAGCAGTGGATCTTCAAAGTGGACGGTAGCCTGGCCTTTGACGCGTTTGCGGCGCTGGGCCTGGAAGTCCATGAAGATGAGACCGACGTGGGGATTTACGGTGATGTTGCCAAGGCTTCGGAACTGGCCGTTTCCATCGTAATCCGGGAAGGCGAGCGCGGCGGGGCCGGTGACGCGGACGAAGCCGGGCAGACCGCCCTTGTACGAGACATCTGGGCGGCCATCCGCGTCCGCGGTGGCGAGGAAGAAGATGAAGCACCGCTGGATGAACTCGCGGTCTTCGTCGCTGAAGGCGAGGGTATGGGTCATGCGGTCGGCGAGACGGCGGCTGTCCAGGCGGTCCTGAATGGCGCGGCTGCCCGGGTGGTACGTGTTCTGGATGGGGTGTGGCATCTGGGACTCCGGTGCGTGGATTGGACTGGGAGGATTAGGACGTAAGGGCCAAAGGAGCCGCAAGGGCGCAAAAGGCAGCGGCGGTGCGACCCGGCGTTGTCCGGACTGGCAGGCGGCTGGCCTGGTGAGCACGGTGCGGTTGGGCGCGCGGGTGGGCAAAGGGCCATTACGGTGTCGCTGAATATCGTTGCATTGTTGCGTCCGGCTGGGAGGGCTAGGGTGGCCCAAGGCGGGGGTGGCTTGACAGGTTGGGGTGGGTGTGGCACTCTCGGCCGGCGATTGATGACGGGCCGCACTGTCTGGCCCTGGGAAATTGATAACGGGAGGCTGTCTCTGGCGCGCGTTCGGCTGATGGCTCTGGCAGTGTTGCTGGCTCTAGCGATACTGCCACCGGCGGCTTCGCGGGCGCAGCGCGAGACGTTTTGCCCGGAGGGAGCGTCGCCGCGTTTCGTACTGGGGTTTGCGTCTATGAAGGCGCAGTTGGGCGCGTTCATGGGTGACCCGGTGGAGTGCGAGCACCCGAATGACGCGAACGGCGACGTACTGCAGCACACATCGACGGGCCTGGCGTTCTGGCGAAAATCCACGAACACGCCGACGTTCACGGACGGGTACGTGCACCTGGGGCTGGTGGAGACGGGCTGGGTGGTGTGGCTGGGCGACTCGATTGATCCACCGTATGCCCGCGGCCAGGGGGTGATGGCGGAGGTTGGCGCGGGCGGCCTGCCGATAGGCTGGCGGCCCGGCGGGCTGGGGCCGACGCCGGCTCCGGCGGTGGCCTCCGGATCTTCGGCAGTGCCAACGGCAACGCGACCGCTGGCGACGAACACGCCAGCGCTCCCGCCCGTGGCGATTCAGGCGACGGCGTTGGCCTCTGGAGCAGCCCGATCCGCCGCGAGCGGCGGGGTACCGACGAACGTGGGGGCGGCGACGAGCACCCCAGTGACGGGAGCTGTGTCCGCTCCGGTGGCGGCAACGCCTGCTCCGACAGCCGCCAATGGGGCCACGACGGGCGGGACGTTTGTGATCCGTCCTTATGTGAAGGGTCCGGATTGCCACCCGTCATATCCGGAGTTCTGCATACCGCCGGCGCCACCAGACATCGACTGCAAGGACATCCCGAAGAAGAACTTCACGGTGCGACGGGCGGTGGAGGATCCGGACCCACATCGGCTGGCGAAGAAAGGGGAGAATGTGGGGTGTCCGGGGTAGGAGGCAGCGGCTCCCGCAGGGCCTCAAACCTGGAACCGCCATGAAGGCCCCATCCTTCGAGCAGGGATTTCATGGTCGTTTCGCAGTGCGGACGTAGCACGGGGGCGGATACTGGCTCACATTCGGGAGGCGCGGGCGCCGGTGACGATGCTGACGGGGCCGCGCCAGGCCACTACGACGACCCTGGCCCGAACACTGCTACCGGAAGATGCTCCCGGGTACAGTGACCTGGACGACCCAGCGAGGCTGGAAGACCCGCCCGCGCTGCTGGAAGCGCTCGATGGTCTGATGGTGATCGATGCGGTGCAGCGACGCCCGGACCTGCTTCCGATCCTGCGAGTGTAGGCGCCCCGACGCAATGCGCGCAGGCGCTTCCTCGCCCTGCGTGGCGCGTCCGGCGAACTGCCGCGCCGGAGCTCCGAGAGTTTAGCCGGACGGATAGAGCGGATTGAGATTAGCGAGTTCGCCCGGGAGGCGGTGAGAGTGACGAACGGAGGGCGGCTGTTTGCCTAGCTGACGCGTTGAGGCGGCGGCGTTGTCACTGGCCAGCGAGCCAGGTGAGCGCGGCTTCCAGCAGGTCTGGGCGGGCCTGGTGGACGTTGTGGCCGGTGCCAGCCGCTTCCCACAGACGTGCGTGCGCAGACGGGTTGCTGGCTAGCTGGGTGGCGAGTCGCTGACCCTGCTCCCCGGGGGACATGACGCGGTCCTCCGCACCGACGATGATGGCTACGGGCACGTGCTGGCCGATAGCGGGCAGATCTAGGGCCTGGAGGCCTGCCGGCACGCTCTGCATGTCTCTGGCAAGGGCCCGCTGCGCGGCGGGCCGTGCCCAGGCTGCCCTGGCGGCGGCGAGGTACGCGGGGTCAACGGCTGCGGGCGCGGCGGCGCGGGCGGCGATCTGGTCTACCCCGCTGGCGCGGGCGGTAGGCACCAGGGTGGCAATGAGGTTGACCCAATCTGGCACGTTACGGCTGCGCTGGACGGCGTCCACTACAGCAGGGGTGAGGAAAACAACACCGGCGACGTGGACGATGCCGCGGGTCTCCTGTGGATAGCGTTGGGCGTAGTGGAGCGCGAGGGCTCCGGACCAGGAGTGGCCGACGATGATGGGTCGGTCTAGCCCAAGCTGGGTGATGGCCTGGTGGATCAGTTGGGCCTGGTCTGGCATGTCGCCGGTACCGGCGGTGAGCTCTCCGCTGTATCCGTAGCCGGGGCGGTCGAGCGCGATGACGCGGTGGTGCTGGGCTAACTGCTCGAGAGTGCCGCCACGGAGCTCCTCGGCGAAGCCTGGGGCGCCGTGCAAGAGGACTACGGGCGCGCCCTGGCCCTGCTGGATGAGGTGGAGGCTGGCGCGGCCAAGATCAACAACGGAGCCGGGTGGGGCGGGCGTGTCCTCAGGACGCGCGGCGGCAGCCCGGGCTCCGACGAGGATCCCGAGGAGCACTGCCAGGGTGAGCAGCAGTGCGTGAGCCGTTCTGCTGAGTGGCTGCGCCGTGCGCGATATTGCCCGCAATTGCCCGCCTATTCCCGAGGTTATGGGTGTACCGGATTGGCGGGGGGCGTGTCCAGGGTTGGGGGTGATTACGGGGGAGGCGGGGACGCGCGCAAGGGACGTCAGGGACTGGAAAGACGGTGGGGACCGTGCTCGCGGAGTTTCGCTCGCGGCTTGCTGCTTCCTGGCTCCTGCTGCTCCGGCTTCTGCGCCTGGCCCTCGATTACTTGCTGGTTGCTGGCCGCGGACGCGGCTTCAGCCGGCGCGGCCGCACTGGTGGACGTAGGAGGCTCTGACGCGGGCGGGGAGGCTGCCGTCTTTGTAGCGGGCCAGGTTCTGATTGAGCTCTTCCTCGAGCCAGTGGCCGACGGGGCGCTTGCCCTGGGGGCCGACAATGGCCTGCCAGTAGAGGGCCGCGATCTCGAAGGCTTCTATCTCACGGCCATAGCACCCGGCGTCTTCACCGGTGAGCCCGCGCTCGATCATCTGGTTGGCGTGGAGGAGCTCGTGGATGAGGGCGGCGGCGACGGCCTCTGGCGGGGCGTCTACAGCATCCTGGGAGAGCTGGACGGTGTAGAAGCGGGGGGCGAAATAGCCGATGATGCGCTCCGGCAGGCGGGAGACGCCGATCTCCACGGGGAACCTGTTTACTTTTTGCAAGACATCGTTGCCGAGGTCAATTCTATCGAGCGCGTCCAGGATGGGGCGGGCGCGCGGATCCATGGGGAATCCGCCATGGGTGGTCCCCCGGGCGCGGAAGATCTCCGAGCTGCGGGTTTCCGCCCAGGCGCCACTCCGAGCGATAACGGCCTCTGCCTGGCGGTCGGCGTAGAGCTCAGCGTACTGGTGGAGCGCGTGGGGATAGACCCAGACGAGGCCGCGGCGGAGGAGGCTGCCGGCGACGGGCTCTGTGAGGTCCGCCTCTGTGAAGACGTGGCGGACGGCGTCTGTCTCTGCCTGGCCGGAGGAGGGGCTGGCGGACGTGCCGACGCTAACATCCACGGCTTCGAGCCAGACCCGGGCGCGGGCAGGAAGCAGCCTGGCGTGCTCGGTGAGGCCGCGCTGGCGCCAATCTCCCTGAGTCTCATGGGGGCCGATGAGGCCGGCGTGGACCACGGTGAAACGCTCTCCGCGGGCGTTGCGGACGGTGAGGCGGTCTGGCCCGAGGACCTCGACAACGGTGGCCCAACCGCTAGCGGCGGGAGTTGCGACAGCGTCTGCTGGGATGCCGACGGGGGTGCGGGCGGTGGCGGGCGGATCATTCTCTGGTCCGGACCAAGAGACGACTCCGGCCGGGGTGAGGGCCCACTTGCGGTAGCCATCCGTGAAGGCGGCGACGTTTGTGGCGGGCCGGTAGAACGCGAGGCCGGTGGTGGTGCGCTGGTGGGTGTCACCGGAGGACTCGTCGCGGTGCTCGCATTCGGTGGGGCTACCCATGGTGGGGCCGAGGGCGCGGGCGAGCTCGCCAAAGCCGGCTTTGAAGGCGGGGGCCTCACCGGGGGCGCAGAAGGCCTGGGCGCTGACGGCGTGCGGCTGGACGAGGAGGGTGAGAGCGAGGAGGAGGGCCGGCACGAGTGGCCGGGCCCGGCGGCGAAGGGCCATGGTGAGGGCTCGGAGGTGCACGGCGGTCTCTTTCTGGACGCCCGGCTGGCCCGGGGCGGAAGTAGGCACTAGGAGATAGTAAATAGGGGACGAGGGGGAATGCCGCCGGGTTCTATTTTCGCGCTTCTGTGGGCGATTTCCTAACTTCTGGCCGCGTGGCGCGACGAAATGTGTCCCGCCAGGGGTGGGTTATATGCACCATGCGCGCAGCAAAGTTGATAGAGTAGTGTTAGGGTTAGCCTGGCTGTGGGCTGGGCGGTAACACCGGGGGAGGTGTGCTGATGGCGATGAACGCGAACAAGCTTACGGAGAAGTCGCAGGAGGCGATTGCCGCGGCGAACCGTCTGGCGGAGGAGCGGCGGCATACGCAAATTGAGCCGGAGCATCTGCTCTACGCGCTGGTCGCGCAGGAGGGCGGGGTGGCACCGGCGGCGCTGGAGAAGCTGGGGGTGGCGCCGAGCGGGCTTCTGCCGCGCATCGAACAAGCGATGGATCGCTTTGCGCGGGCGGGTGGTCCGACCTCTATGGGGGTGTCGCCCAGGTTTCGCGGGATGTTCGAGCGGGCGCAGACGGAGGCGGAGCGGCTAAAGGACGAGTACCTCAGCGTGGAGCATTTCCTGCTGGCGCTGGCGGATGAGGCTGAGCGGGGCGCGGCGGGGGAGCTGCTGCGCGGCGCGGGTGCGACACGGGACCGGATCTTACAGGCGCTGCAGGAGGTGCGGGGCGGTCAGCGAGTGACGAGCGCGACGCCGGAGACGACTTACCAGGCACTGACGCAGTATGGACGGGATCTGACGCAGCTTGCGCGGAGCGGGAAACTAGACCCGGTGATTGGCCGCGATGAGGAAGTGCGCCGGGTGATCCAGGTGTTGAGCCGCCGCACGAAGAACAACCCGGTGCTGATTGGGGAACCGGGCGTGGGCAAGACGGCGATCGTTGAGGGGCTGGCACAGCGCATCGTGCGTGGCGACGTGCCGGAGGGCCTGAAGGACAAGCAGATTGTGGCCATGGACCTGGGTGCCATGGTGGCGGGGGCGAAGTACCGCGGGGAGTTTGAGGAGCGGCTGAAGGCGGTCCTGAAGGAAGTGACGGAGTCAGCCGGGCGGGTGGTGCTCTTCATCGATGAGCTGCACACGGTGGTTGGCGCTGGCGCGGCGGAGGGGGCGATGGATGCCTCCAACATGCTGAAGCCGATGCTGGCCCGAGGCGAGCTGCACTGCATCGGTGCAACCACGCTGGATGAGTACCGCAAACACATTGAGAAGGACGCGGCGCTGGAGCGCCGATTCCAGCCGGTGCTGGTGGGCGAGCCGACGGTGGAGGACACGATCAGCATCTTACGAGGGCTGCGCGAACGGTACGAGCAGCACCACAAGGTGCGGATCAAGGACGCGGCGCTGGTTGGGGCGGCGATGCTCTCCAACCGGTACATCGCGGACAGGTTCCTGCCGGACAAGGCGATTGACCTGGTGGATGAGGCGGCCTCCAAGCTGCGGATGGAGGCGACGAGCATGCCGGTGGAGCTGGACGAGGTCCGGCGACGGGTGATGCAGCTAGAGATCGAGCGAGAAGGTCTGAAGAAGGAGAAGGACGAGGCCTCACGCGAGCGGCTAGAGCGAATCGAGCGGGAGCTGGCCGACCTTGGCGAGGAGGCGACGCAGCTCGAGACGCGCTGGAAAAGTGAGCTGGAGACGCTGAACAGTGTGGGCCAGATCCAGGAGCGCATCGAGGCGACGCGGGTAGAGCTGGAGCAGGCGTCCCTGCGAGCAGATTGGGAGAACGCGGCACGGCTGAAGTATCAGCAGGCGCAGCTGGAGCAGGAGCTGACGCAGGCGGAGCAGGCGCTGCGGGAACGGAGCGCAAACGGCCGGGCGCTGGTGAAGGAGGAGGTAGACGAGCAGGACATCGCGGATGTAGTGAGCCGCTGGACGGGGGTGCCGGTGAGCAAGCTGCTGGAGGGCGAGGTGGAGAAGCTGATCCACATGGAGGATCGGCTGCGCGAGCGGGTGGTGGGCCAGGATCACGCGGTCTCGGCGGTGGCAAACGCGGTGCGTTCGGCACGGGCAGGGCTGCAGGATCCAAATAGGCCGCTGGGCTCGTTCCTGTTCCTGGGCCCGACGGGGGTGGGCAAAACGGAGACGGCGCGGGCGCTGGCGGAGTTCCTGTTTGACGACGAGCAGGCGCTGGTGCGGATCGACATGAGCGAGTACCAGGAAAAGCACACGGTCTCGCGGTTGATCGGCGCGCCTCCCGGCTACGTGGGGTATGACGAGGCGGGGCAGCTGACGGAGGCGGTGCGGCGACGTCCCTACTCCGTGGTGCTGTTCGACGAGGTCGAGAAGGCCCACCCGGAGGTGCTGAACGTGCTGCTTCAGCTCCTGGATGACGGCCGGCTGACGGACGCGCAGGGGCGAACGGTGGACTTCCGCAACACCATCGTGATCATGACGAGCAATCTAGGGAGCCAGGCCTACACGGGCTTCGACACGCGGCGTGATTCGATTGAGCGGGCGGTAATGGAGGCGGTGCGGGAGCACTTCCGGCCTGAGCTGCTGAATCGAATCGATGAGGTGGTGATCTTCCACGGGCTGGGGCTGGAGCAGATCTCCGCGATTGTGGAGATCCAGCTACGCGGGCTGCGGGCCCGGCTGGCGGAGCGGAAGATGGGTCTGGAGCTGACGCCGGAGGCAAGCCGTTTGCTGGCGAACGAGGGGTTTGACCCGATCTACGGGGCGCGGCCGTTGAAGCGGGCCATCCAGAAGGAGATAGTGCAGCCGCTGGCGATGCGGCTGCTCCAGGGTGAGTTCCGAGACGGGGACACGATCCTGGCGGAGGCTCGGGACGGGAGCCTGGCATTTTCGCGGGCGGAGGCGCTGGTGGGCGCGTAGCCCGTGGCGGGCGGGGGCGGTTGCGCGCTCCCGCCTGGCCGGCTGATTTTCGAAGCCGCTGAGGAAGCGCGCGGTACCATTCCCACCGAGGAAGCGATACTGGTACCGGAACGGGCCATGGCACATGGCGGGCAGCGGGTGCATCGATATTCGGTTGGCGCGCGGCGACGCGGGTTCTTGCGGTGGCTGGGCTGGGGGACAGCCTCAGCTTTCTTGGGCCAGCTCATTGGGGGCGCGGCGGTGGTGTTTGCGCGGACGAAGCCGGGGGATCGGCGGCGATACCTTGCCTAGGTCGGCGTTGTGCGAGACCTTCCACTGGGCGCGGTGCACGTCGACCCGAAGGGACGGTTCTTTCTTTCGCACGTGTCGGAAGGGCTGCTGGCTTTCAGTCCGAAGTGCACACACCTGGGGTGCGCGGTTCCCTGGAAGGCGGACGAGCCATCGTACGACGACCCTGGGCTGGGCTATCCGCCAACGGGTCGATTCAACTGCCCCTGCAACGGCTCGCTGTACGACCGGTACGGACAGATCATCCAGGGCCCTGCGCCGCGGCCGCTGGATACGTATCCGGTGCGGGTGGAGGGGGAACGGGTCTACGTGGATCTGAACCCGTACTCTCTGGCGATTCGGGAGTCCGGTGATCGTGGGCAGCCGGTGTGGGTGGGCCCAACCGCGACGGATCTGAAGGCTGGGTGACTACCAGCCGGCGCCGCCCGCTGCGATGGCGCCGCCGTCTACGACGACGTGGGTGCCAGATATGAACGTCGCCGCGTCTGAGGCGAGGAAGAGGGCGCATCGAGCAATGTCCTCTGGCTCGCCCACGCAGCCGATGGGGATGCCTTCACCTTCAGCCGCCAGGAGCTCTGCCCGCTCAACAATGTCGGCGGTGAGACGCGTGCGGATGAGGCCGGGACAGATGGCGTTGACCCGGATGCGATCTGCGCCGTAGCTGGCGGCCATGGAGCGGGTGAGGGAGAGGACGGCACCCTTTGACGCCGCGTAGGCATGCGTTGGGCGGCTGGAGCTGCCGTGAAGGGCGGAGACCGAGCTGACGTTGACGATGGCACCGCCGCCGGCGGCGCGGAGGTGGGGCACCGCGGCCTTGCTCATGAGGTACATGGCGCGGACGTTGACGTCTAGCGCGAGGTCCCACGTTTCTAGCGGGATGGTCTCAACGGTGCCGCCGACGACGACGGTGCCCACGCCGGCGTTGTTGAAGAGAATGTCCAACCGGCCGTAGCGAGCGATGGCCTGCTGGACGGCGTGGTTGCACGCGGTCGGCTGGGCGAGATCGGCAGCGATGGCGTGAACGGTGCCGCCGGCCTGTGAGACGAGGTTCGCCGTGTGCTCGAGCTCCGCCTGGCGGAGGTCCACCAGGGCAAGCCGGGCGCCGGCGCTAGCAAAGAGAAGGGCGCTGGCGCGGCCAATGCCGGTGGCGGCGCCGGTGATGAGGGCGACCTTGCCCTGGAGCGAGAGGAGATCCGCGGGCTGGTTCACGGGCGCCTCCTGGTGTGCTGGGATCTGGCTATGACGAGGCCTGGGTATGATGGGGAAGGATCCACCACAAGGGGATTGGACGGCCATGGCTGGTGACGAGCACGGGACGGTGGCGCTGTTAGGCGCGACGGTGATCGACGGGACGGGTGGGGCACCGAAACGGGATGCGACCGTGGTGGTGCGGCACGGTCGGATCGCGGAGGTGAGCCGCCGGCGCGACCTGGGCTCTGAGGTCGCGTGCATCGATGTGGCGGGGAAGTGGGTGATGCCGGGGCTGATCGACTGTCACGTGCATCTGGCGCACTGGGGACAGCAGCTCCATGCAACGCCGGACAAGACGTTGATGGAGCTGGCCTGCGAGACGGTGGACGCGATGCGGACGACGCTGGAGGCGGGCTGCACGACGGCGCGGGACCTGGGCGGTCTGGAGGCGGGCTTCCGGGAGGGACAACGGCGGGGCCTGGTGGCGGGTCCGCGCTTGCAATGCAGCCTGGTGATCGTCTCTCCGACCAACGGGATTGTGGACGCGACGACGGCGAACGGGCTGGAAGCGCCGGTGTTGCCGGGGATGCCGCGGCGCTACTGCAACGGGCCGCATGAGGCCCGGGCGATTGTGCGGGAGGTGCTGCACCGGGGGGCGGACGTCATCAAGATCGCCACAACGGGCGGCGTGAGCTCTCCCAAGGTCGACCCGCGGACGCAGATCTTCACCCGCGAGGAGGTGGAGGCGATCGTGGACGAGGCGCACATGGCCGGGGTGACCGTGACCTGCCACGCGCTCGGCGGGCGGGGACTGCTGATGGCGGTGCAGGCGGGGGTGGACTGCATTGAGCACGGGGCGTGGCTCGACGAGGCTTGCATGGCGGAGATGGCCCGGCGCGGAACGTGGTGGGTACCAACGTTCGCGGTGTACCGGTGGCACGGGACGCTGGGCTCGGAGCTGAAGCAGGAGCGGGCGAGGGGGCTGTGGGAGGCGCACCGGGAGAGCTTCCAGCGGGCGATGGCGGCGGGGGTGCGCATCGCGATGGGGACCGACATCGGCGGCTATGGGTATGGGGACACGGCGTTGGAGCTGGAGCTGCTGGTGGAGAACGGGATGACCGCGGGACAGGCGATAGAGGCGAGCACGCGGCGGTCGGCGGAGTGCCTGGGACTGGAAGGCGAGGTGGGGACGCTGGAGCCGGGGAAGCTGGCGGACCTACTGGTGGTAGCTAGCGACCCGCTGGCGGACGTGCGGGTGTTGCGGGATAGGCGGAAGGTGGAGCTGGTGATGCAGGGCGGACGGGTGGTGGCGGACCGCCGCGCGTGAGCCGAGCATGTCAGGTAATCGGTCCAACGCGTCAGATCCAGACGGTCCCGCTCCAGATGGGTCCCCGTCGACCACCGTGACGGGTGCCGCCGCGAACAGCGCGCATCACAATCTGCCGTCGCGGCTCACCAGCTTCGTGGGCCGCAAACGGGAGATCGCCGAGGTTTCGGCGCTGGCCGGCTCGCACCGTCTGGTGACGCTGGTAGGGGCGCCCGGCGTTGGCAAGACCCGCCTGAGCCTCGAGATCGCGCGGGCGCTGCTGGACAGCTACCCAGAAGGTGTGTGGCTGGTTGAGCTAGCTGCGCTGGCGGATCCTGGACTCGTCCCGCAAGCCCTGGCCACGATTCTTGGGGTACGCGAGCAGCCGCATCGCTCGCTGACCGAGACGTTGGTGGACGTCCTCCGCGATCAGCGCGTACTCGCGTTGCTGGACAACTGCGAACACCTCGTGCTCGCTGCAGCCACGCTCGCCGAATCGCTGCTCCGGTCCTGTCCCGGAGTGCACATCCTGGCCACCAGCAGAGAGCCGCTGGCGATCGAGGGCGAGCTCACGTGGGGCGTGCCGTCGCTGTCTGTCGCTGTCACCGACGGCGCACCGCGGAGCGACCCCGGCTCCATCGCCACGGTCGAGAGCGCCGAAGCGACAAGGCTGTTCGTCGAGCGGGCGCGCGCCGCCGTGCCGACGTTTGAGCTAACCGTGCAGAACGCCGCGGATATCGCGCAGATCTGCGCCCGCCTGGACGGCATACCGTTGGCAATCGAGTTAGCCGCCGCGCGGTCACGCGCGCTCTCGGTCGCGCAGATCGCCGCTCGCCTCGACGACCGATTCCGCCTGCTCACCAACGGCAGCCGGACGGCGCTACCACGCCAGCAGACGCTACGCGGCACGGTCGACTGGAGCTACGAGCTGCTGTCCGGCGCGGAGCGGTCCATGCTCCGCTGGCTGGCCGTATTTGCCGGCGGCTTCACACTGGACGCAATCGAGGGAGACAGTTTCCTGGGTTTGGACAGCGCCGACGCGAAACTCGCCCCGTCAGCGTCAGGGTCCACGAGTCGACCAGCCACGGATCTATTGACGTCACTCGTGGACAAATCGCTGGTCCAGGTGGACGAGAGCTATGCTGGCGGGCGCCGTTTTCGGCTGCTAGAGACGATTCGGCAGTACGGGCAGGAAAAGCTTGTCGCCCATGGCGAGCTCACCCGCGTTCGTGGCTGGCACCGCGACTTCTATCTGGCGCTGGCGGAGGATGCCAATACGCACCTCATCGGGCCAGGTCAGAAGGAAGCGCTTGCCCGGCTGGAGCGTGAGCACGACAATTTGCGCGCGGCGCTCGCCTGGTGCCTCGAAGAAGCGGGTCATCTGGATCCCGAACGCATACGCAACTCCAGTGATCTCACGCTTCAGCGCACGGAGTCAGCGGTCCGCATCGCGGGCGCACTCTGGCGATTCTGGTGGATGTACGGTCACCTGGCCGAGGGTGGCCGCTCGCTGGATCGAGCGCTCTCGGTCCCCTCGACCGACAACACGCCCGACGGGCTGTCGGCTCGTGCAACGGCGCACTTCGGTGCAGGCCATATGGCCGGGCACCTCGGCGACTACCGGTCCGCCATCACGCATAGCTCGCAAGCCCTGGCGCTGTGGCGAAAGGTCGGGAACGACAGTGGAACCACGAGAGCCCTGCATCGTCTGGGAAACTTCCTCGTCCACGTCGGCGAGACCGAGCGCGGCATCGCGCTGTGTAATGAAGCCGTGGAGCTGGCTCGGCGCGTGGGACACGCATTCGATCTCTCAATGTCGCTTCACACACTTTCCGTGGCCCGCTGGATTCTCGGCCATCTCGAGCTCTCGGCGGCGCTTTGCGAGGAGGGCCTGGCGCTCTGTCGCACGGTGGGCTACGCCGCTGGGGTCTCTTTCGAGCTTCGCCTGCTCAGCCGCTCGGTCGGCAACCTCGGGGACCCTGAACGGGCAACGCGGCTCGTGGAGGAGGCCCTCGCGATTTCCGAGGACCTCGGCGACAAGGGCGGCATCGCCGAGGCGTACAAGGACCTTGCCCATATCGCCCGTGTCGCCGGCGATCCCGAACGCGGCCTGGCGATGCTCCGGGTCAGCCTTCCGCTCCATCGCGCGCTCGGCGAGCGCTGGTTGATTGCACTTTCGCTTCACGACCTCGCGGGGGTCATGACGCTTCGAGGCGTACGGTCACCTGCAATGCCCACGGCAAACCGCACGGCTCGCGCCTCCGCACGTGAGTGTCTGGTTGCCGCCGCCCGACTCTTCGCGGCTGCAGAAGCTCTCCGGAACACGTGCGGCGTTGTCCTGCCTGTCCCGATCCAGCGCGCCCATGAGCGGGATATCGCCGTGCTGCGCGATCAGCTTGGGAGCGACGGGCTCTCGATCGCGTCGGCCGAGGGGCAAGCGATGTCGTACCACGATGCCATCGAGTATGCGTTGAAGATCGCGGCGCCAGCCGAACCAGAGCCTGGCACCAACGAGCCGGCGAGCGCCCGGCAGACGGCCGTCGAGGCTCGGAGTGTACTGACGAACCGCGAGCGGGCGGTAGCGCGGCTCCTGGCTCGCGGTCACACCAATCGGCGAATCGCGGAAGAGCTGATACTCTCCGAGCGGACGGTGGACACGCACGTCCACAACATCCTCGGCAAACTCGAGCTCACCTCGCGTGCCCAGGTCGCGGTTTGGGCGGTCGAGAACGGCCTGACCGGCGATCGGTGATTTCACCGATGTCGTCGCGCGCATCGCTCTGAGAACTACGCACCCCAGATACGCCTTTCCCTGGATGTGCCGCCGAGCTTGCGGCCGTAGTCTGAAAGTGGCTCGCCCACGGGGCGATCACTCTCGGACTACGAGGCCCGCCGTGCACCGCATTGCCATCGAGCTCCCGATCGTCGCCGCGGCATCGGCCGTTATCGCAGGCATGGTGCTGATCGCAGGCACCGCGCTCGATCGACAGGCCCAGGCAACCGGGGTCGCAAGCCGTGCCGCGGGCGCCACATCGGGCGATCCGGAGACCTGCCTGGTTGCACCTGTCACCGCGGCGTCAGCCATTGGCGTCATCGGGCAGTCGGTGCTTTGCTACGATGGTCGCGATCTTCGCGCAACGCTCGTAGCCCACGACCTCGCACCCGGGCAGCTCTACAACACCTGGCTCCGCTATGAATACTCCCCGGCGCCATGTACGGACTCGCCTTGCGGGCAGATCGACCTGCCAAATGAGGGCCCGACGGGCCTGCTCGAGCTGATGGGCGGGGAGGTGGCACCACCCTCTCGGAGGGTGGAAGTACGGGTGGAGCTGCGGGGCGTGCACCTGGTGCGTGGGGCGTTGTTGACGCTGTCCCTCGCGCACGCCGACGGCGCGGACAACCCCGTCGCCCAGGCGGCCTTCACCATCCGCTGAGCTTGTATACCGACCAGGGTCAGCTCGATCGGTCGGGTGTGCCGATTCCAATGGCTGCGATCCGCGTGTCGATTGCGCCGAGCTCGGGCACCGCTTTGCCGAACTTGGTCCTCCGCTGTTGCATTGTCGGTCGTCCCACGGGGACCCGCGGCGACGCGTATCATGCGTGGCAGTGGGAATGGGGACGGAGGAGCTCATGGCTGGGCCGAAGCGGTGCAGGGAACGCCGCTCTCGACTTGTCTCCGGCAAGGTCGCGCCTTAGCGAGCACGTTTGAGCTCAGAGAGGGGACTAGCCGGATGAGATGCGGTGGGGCCGGCTATGATGGCTAGCGGCGCCCGGCACAATCTGCCCTTACGCCTCACAAGCTTCGTTGGTCGCGAACGCGAGATCGTCGAGGTTTCGGCCTTGCTCGGCCCGCACCGCCTCGTGACGCTGGTGGGGGCGCCCGGCGTCGGCAAGACTCGCTTAAGCCTTGAGATTGCAAAGGCACTTACCGACAGCTATCCGGGCGGTGTCTGGCTCGTGGAGCTGGCCCCCCTCACCGATCCCGGACTCGTTGCCCAGGTCGTCGCATCGACCCTGGGAGTGCGCGAGCAGGCAGACCGGCCGCTGATCGAAACGCTGGTCGACGTGCTTCGCCCCCAACACATCCTCCTGCTGTTCGACAACTGCGAGCATCTGGTCGACGGCGTGGCCGGGCTCGCCGAGGCGTTGCTACGCGCAAGTCCGGCACTCAACATCCTCACGACCAGCCGTGAGCCATTGGCGATCGACGGCGAGCTTACGTGGCGCGTTCCGTCGCTAACGATCCCCGAGATTGACGGAGCAAACCCGGGCGGTCAGAGCCCGGTTGTCAGGGTTGAGGGTTCGGAGGCCACGCGCCTTTTCGTCGAGCGCGCGCGCGCCGTCTTGCCGTCGTTCGAGCTAACGGAGACGACTGCTCCGGTCGTTCTGGAAATCTGCGCCCGCCTGGACGGTATAGCGCTCGCGATCGAGCTGACTGCCGCGCGGGTGCGCGCGCTCTCCCTAGTGCAGATCGCAGCTCGCCTGAACGACCACCTGGACCTGCTCGGGGGCGGTAGTCGCACGGCGCCGCCTCGCTACCGAACCCTCCGGGCGGCGGTCGACTGGAGCTACCAGCTTCTCGCGGAGCCCGAGCGAGCGATGCTGCGGCGATTGGCGGTGTTCGCGGGAGGCTTCACGGTTGAAGCAGTCGAGGCGATCGAGCGCGTCGTTGCGATTGGCGGGCAGCCATCCGAGTCCACATCCAACGCCGCCGGGCGCGGACATGCTGGGCCGACGGATCTGCTGATCTCGCTGGTGGACAAGTCGCTCGTGCAGGTGGAAGTCGATACCGGGCGTGAGGCGCGCTACCGACTGCTGAACATGGTCCGTCAATACGGTCAAGACATGCTGGAACAGGCACGCGAGACCGACGCGGCCCGTGAGTCCCATCGCAGCTACTACCAGGCGCTCGCCGAACATGCGGCGCCGGAGCTGTGGGGACCGGATGCGGTGACCTGGCTGAACCGCCTCGAGCGTGAGCACGACAATCTGCGCTCGTCGCTTGCCTTCAGCGCCGAGCAGGCTGCCAATACGAACGACCACGCAGGCACTGACGGGGCGGCTAGCGGTCGACCGCCCAACGCGGTGCCACTCCTGACTCTCACGTCGACGCTGTGGAGATTCTGGTTTCTTCGCGGACACTGGCAGGAGGGTCGCGCGTGGGTCGACCGCGCCCTGGCCGTGCCCGCTGCCGAGCTCCCGATCTCGGCGCAACATCTTCGCGCGAAGACGCTGGCGGGAGCCGCGGAGCTGATCCGCCCTCAGGGTGATATGCACGGGGCCGTGGCACGCATGACCGAAGCCGTGACGCTCTGGCGCTCCCTCGCGAACGACGCGGAGACCGCGTGGTGCCTCGCGCGCCTTGCTCACTTCCTGATATTTCTTGGCGCGTACGATCGAGCCGCCGCTGTCTGTCGTGAGGGTCTGCGGCTTGCCCGGCAGAGTGGAGCACACCGGGCAATCGGCTCCGCGCTGCTCTCCACTGGCGATCTCGCATTCTGCCGAGGTGACTACACGAGTGCCCTGGTCGCCTTCGAAGAGCATCTGGCGCTCAACCGCCACCAGGCCGACCCGAATCGCCTTGGGGCGATGCTCAGCTACGTCGGGATCGCCGCGCGCGAACTCGGCGAGTACGCCCGGGCAGAAGAAGCGCTCGACGAGAGCGTGCGGGCCTTCCGCCAACTCGGAGGCAACCACGGCGGCGCCGTAGCCCTACGCGATCTTGGGCTCACCGTTCAGCGGAGGGGCGACGAACAGCGAGCGGCGCGGCTGCTCGTGGAGTCGCTCGAGCTCTCCTACAAGCTGATGGCACGCTGGAACATTTACGAATGCCTTTACGAGCTCGGCCTGGTGGCGGCCGGTCGAAACGATTGCACAACAGCCGCGCGCCTTTACGGCGCGGCAGAGGCGCTGAGAAGCTCAATGCAGACCACGCTGCGTGTATCCCAACAAGAGCGCTACGAGCCGGCGATGGCACTGGTGCGCGATGACCTGGGTGACACGGCGTTCGCGGCGGCCCTAGCGGAGGGACGCGCTATGCCTCTCGAGGCGACGTTACGTCTGGCAGCGAGTCTCGCTGGCCAGACGGAGGGCATCGCGGCCACGCCGATGACGTCGGGGAGCAAAAGTCCGCTCTCGGGGCGCGAGCAGCAGGTCGCCATCCGGGTGGCGAGGGGCCTATCGAACCGACGAATTGGAGAGGAGCTGGTGCTGTCCGAACGAACGGTGGACACCCACATCCACAACATCCTCGGAAAGCTCGGTCTCACATCGCGCGCCCAGATCGCGGTCTGGGCGGTCGAGAATGGCCTCAGGGCCGATCAGTGATTTCACGGAGGCCTGGTTCCACCGCCGGGTGGGCTCCACGCACTCGACGTTCGCACGCCCCCCAGATATGCCATCGCGGATCGGGAACCCGAGCCGTTTCGTGAGCGTACGACCCAAACCGAACTCGACGAGCTCGCCCGCCGACATCTACGAACGCGTTCTGGTGCACGCCATGTTCTCGGACTGGGCGAGAATCTTGCTGGAGCTGGTAGGTCCGAGCCCACGAGAGCGACTCCTGGATATTGCGTGCGGCACCGGCGTGGTTGCCCATCGCGAAGTGGCACTGGTTGGGCCAGGCGGGCGGGTCGTCGGACTCGACATGAATCCGGACCGTTATAGGTGGCTCGCGCGCCGGATGCGAACGTGGAGTGGATCGAGGGACGGGCGATACTTCTGTCATCTGGCTAACAGATGTCCGATGTGGTGGTGTGTCTGCAAGGTCTCCAGTTCTTCTCCGACGCAACCATCACATTGAGAGTAGTGCGCCGTGCGCTGAGTGCCCACAGTCGACTCGCTGTCGCGGTGTGGGACCGCCTCGAAAGCAGCCCCGGCCACCATTCCCTGGTACAGGCCTTGGACAAGTACGCTTGGGCTGCTGGCGCGGCGATCGTGGCCACGCCGTTTCGGCTCGGTGACGCTCAGGTTGTCCGGTCTCTGGTCGAGGAGGCGAGATTCGTCAATGTGCGTCTCGTCATGGAGCAGCGCATCGCGCGTTCTCCTTCGACCGACGCCTGCGCACGAGGTGTTTTGCGAGGCGGAACGCTGGCACGAACCACTGGGCTCGGAGCTGAAGCGGAGCAGGCGAGGGGGTTGTGGGAGGGGCACTGGCAGAGCTTCCAGCGGGCGATGGCGGCAGGGGTGCGCATCGCGATGGGGACTGACATCGGCGGCTACGGGTATGGGGACACGGCGTTGGAGCTGGAGCTGCTGGTGGAGAACGGGATGACCGCGGGACAGGCGATAGCGGCGAGCACGTGACGGGCGGCGGAGTGCCTGGGACGGAAGGCGAGGTCGGGACGCTGGAGCCGGGAACACTGGCGGACCTGCTGGTGGTAGCTAGCGACCCGCTGGCGGACGTGCGGGTGCTGCGAGCCAGGTGGAGGGTCGAGGTGGTGACACACGGCGGACGCGCGATCGCGGACCAGCGGAGCTAATTGACCTGACGGGCGATCGACATGGCAACCCCAGCGGGACGTGTATGGAGCACGCCAGCTCTTTCTAGGGCTTGGGCCACGCGTGCGCCCGCAGCACCTCCTCGTTCATGGTGGCACCCCAGCCCGGGCCGGTGGGCAAGAGGATGTGGCCGTTCTCAATCTTTGGCGCTTCGGTGACGAGTTGATCCTTCCAGGGGACGTCGTCGATGTCTATCTCCATAACGCGGACGTTTGGCAGGACGGCGCAGACGTTGAGCGATTGGAGGTTGGCGAGGTGGCTGTAGTGATTGTGGGGGGCGATGGTAACGTCGTACAGCTCGGCGAGGCGGCCGATGTTGAGCGATTCGCCGAAGCCGTTCCAGGGGACGTCAATGATGACGACGTCCGTTGCGCGCTCGTCTAGGTAAGGCTTGACCTGGCGGGCGCCGATGACGCTCTCCATGCCGGCGATCGTGTTGGTGGTGGACTCCTTGAGCTGGCGCATGGCGCCGGGCTCCCATGTGTCGAACTCTATCCACTGGATGTTGAACTGCTCCAGGCGGCGAGCGATTTTGATGGCGGCCTCTACGCGGAAGTTGAAGTTGAGATCTATGGCGATCTGAACGCTGGGGCCGGCACCCTCGGCGAACGCGGCGATCTGCGACTCGATATGGTCGAGCAGGGCGGGGGTGACGTTGCCGTCCGTGCCGTCCGCGGAGGCGCCGAAGCCCGCGTCGTAGACGGAGGGCTTGTCGCCGGGGAAAATGATGTTGGTCTTGAGGGCGGTGAAGCCGCGCTCGCGGGCTTCGCGGCCGAGGGCGACGATGTCTGCCATGGAGCGTAGCGGTGGGAGGCCGAGCTCCGCGGCGTGGCGGGCTCGCGAGGTACCGCAGTGTGACCAGTAGACGCGCATCTTGTCGCGGGTGGGGCCGCCGGCAAGCTCATACACCGGGACGCCAAGGGCACGGGCCTTGATGTCCCAGAGGGCGAGCTCAATGCCGGCGATGGCCTTGTGGGCGACGCCGAAGGGGTGCTGCCGAGCCTGCCAGCGCATCTCCCAGTAGAGGGCTTCGACGGCGCGGGGGTCGCGACCCAGGAGGCTGGGTGCGTACTCGCAAACGATGGTGGCCACGGACTGAGGGGTGCGGCTGGAGCATTCGCCCCAGCCGGTGATGCCTTCATCCGTGGTGACTTTGACGTAGGTCCACACGCGCCAGCCGGCGTCGCAGAGGAAGGGCTCAATGCTGGTTATTTTCATGGGCACGTACCCCTGCCCTACTGCTTGGGCCAGGGGTGGGCGCGGAGGACATCTTCATTGATATCCGTGCCCCAGCCGGGGCCGGTGGGCAGATAGATGTGGCCATTTTCGATGCGTGGGGGATTGGTGACCAGCGTCTGCTTCCAGGGGACATCGTCGATGTCGATCTCCATAACGCGGACGTTTGGCAGGACGGCACAGAGCTGGATTGAGTGGAGATCAGCCAGGTGGCTGTAGTAGTTGTGGGGGGCGACGGTGACGTCATACAGCTCGGCGAGGCGGCCGATGCGGACGGACTCTCCGAAGCCGTTCCAGGGGACGTCGATGATGGCGACATCGGTGGCACGTAGATCAAGAAATGGCTTGTACTGGCGGGCGCCGATGACACTCTCAAGAGAGGCGATCGTGTTGGTGGTGGATTCCTTGAGGCTGCGCAGGCTGCCGGGCTCCCAGGTGTCGTACTCGATCCATTGCATATTGAATTTCTCGAGTCTGCGGGCGATCTTGACGGCGGCTTCGAAGCGGAAGTTGTAGTTGAGGTCCAGGGCGATCTGGATGTTCGGCCCCGCGCCTTCGCTGAAGGCCGCGATCTGGGTCTCGATGTGGTCCAGGATCTCCGGCGTAACGGTGCCATCAGTGGTGTTTGGGCCGGCGTCGAACCCGGCGAAGTAGACGCGGGCGGGGTTGCCGGGGAAGACGATGTTGGTCTTGAGGGCGGTGAAGCCGCGGGACTTGACCTCCGCGCCCAGCTTCTTGATGTCATCCATGCTGCGTAGCTCGGGCAGGCCCAGCTCAGCGGCATGGCGGGCGCGGGTGGTGCCGCAGTGGGACCAGTAGAGGCGCATGCGGTCACGCGTGGGGCCGCCGAAGAGCTCGTACACGGGGACGCCGAGGGCGCGGGCCTTGATGTCCCAGAGGGCGAGCTCGATGCCGGCAATGGCTTTGTGGGACACGCCCAGGGGGTTCTGGCGGGCGGTGCGGATCATGTCCCAGTAGAGCAGCTCAACGGGACGGGGGTCTTTGCCGATGAGGAGGTGGGTGAAGTCGCGCACGGAGTGGGCAACGCCCAGGGGGTGGCGGCCGTCGCTGCACTCGCCCCAGCCGGTGATGCCGGTGTCTGTCTCGATCTTGACAAAGGTCCAGGGGCGCCAGCCAGCGTCGCAGTTAAAGGCTTCAACCTTGGTGATCTTCACGGTGGTCCTCCCGGGGTGACGGGGCGATGATAGCGCGGATGCGGGTTGGGAGCGCGCGGGCGTGGCCCAGTACATTAGCGCCGTGCCAAATGAGCGGCGGGTTTCATGGTCTGAGCTAGCGGTGCTCGCGCTGGTCACGGCGGTGAGCGGGGTGCTGCGGGGGGTGTGGCTGGAGGAGTATCCGTCTGGCATCCACGTGGACGAGGCGGCGATGGCGCTGCTTGCGCGGGATGTGCTTCAGGGCACCGGGCCGCATCCGCTGAGCTTCGCCTTTGTGCGGGAACCGGCGCTGTTCATCCACGCGGAGGCGTGGTTGATGGCGCTGCTCGGTGGTGGGATGGCGCCGATCCGGGCGCTCGCGGCGGTGGCGGGGACACTGACGGTTCCAGCGGTGTGGTGGCTTGCGAGGCAAGGCTATGGCCCGGCGGTGGGTCTGGTTGCCGCGGGGTTAGTTGGATTCACCAGCGCGCACATCCACTTCAGCAGGCAGGCGCTGAACATCATCGAGATACCGCTGTTCGGGGTGGTGGCGCTGGCGGCTGCCTGGCGGGGGGTGGCGACGGGGAGGTTGGGCTGGCACGCGGTGGCGGGCCTGGCTCTGGCAGTGGACCAGTTCGCGGCGTTTGGCTCGCGGCTCTGGATCTTCGTCCTGGCCGGCGCGTACGCAATCTTGCTGATTGCCAATCGACGGGCGTGGCGCGGCGTGGCGACCGGTGGAGCAGTGGCGGCCGCGACGTTTGCCCTGGTGATGTTGCCGATGGTGGTGCACAACCTGGATCAACCGTCGCTATTCTGGGACAGGGTGCAGGCCAGATCTGTGTTTCGGCGGTGGGACCAGGCGACGGAGATCCACGGGACGACGAGCCCAGTGGGCGTGATGCTGGGTCAGGTGAAGATCAACCTGCTGGCGTACGTGAGCGAGCCGGATCGCGGGACGTTTTACGAGTTTTCGCGCGAGCCGCTGTTCTTTGAACCGGTGGGCGCGCTCTTTTTTATAGGGCTGGCCATGGCGCTGTGGCGGGCGTGGCGGCCTGAAAACGCGGTGCTGCTGCTGGCGTTCGCGGGCGTCCTGAGCGGGGGCGTGCTGAGCGCGGCGTCTCCGCAGTTCCAACGGTTAGTACTGGCACTGCCGGTGGCGTGCGTGCTGGCCGCGGTTGCGGCCGTAGGTGTGGCGAACGCGCTGTCCAGGTGGCTGGCGCGTGACGCGGCGATGCGCGAGCGGGTGGGTGGCTGGCTACTGGGAACACTCCTGGTGGCAACGGCACTGGATGGGGCAGACGCGGTGTTTCGGCGGCACCCGGCGACGCACCCCTGGCAGCCGGCCACGGCCTGGGCGCGGTGGGCCGGTGGTCTGCCCGGCGACGCGGAGGTGCTAGTAGCGGGCGGGGATGACCTGGGCGCGGCGGACGAGCGAATCCGGTACCTGGCGAGTGGTGCAAGCGTAAAGGACCTGGCGAATCCGACTGTGGAGCTCCCTGGAGCCGTGGCGGCCGGGCGGGACGTGGTGATTGGCCTGAGCCCAAAGCTGGACGACTGGGTGCCGCTACTCCAGTTCCAACTCCCTGGGATGGCCGTACGGCCGGTGACGGGGCCAGACGGGGACCTGCTGCTGTATGAGCTGCGCGGCGCGGGTGGGGAGTGGCGGGGTGACGGCGGCCGCGGGCTGCGCGGCGAGCTGGTGGTGGAGGGTCGCGGGGCGGGGGCGGCACTGGAACGGCTGGATCCGGCCGTGGCGTTCCGCGAGGCGTCTCGACTGTCCGCGGGAGCGCCGTTTCGGGCAACCTGGGCGGGAACGCTGACACCCCCGGCGGCGGGGCTCTATCGGCTAGAAGTGTTCACTGATGGCGGTGTGGACCTCTTGCTTGGTGGCCGATCCGTGGTGCAGGGCCGGCCGGCCCCAGAGGCACGATCGCTGCGAGCGGACGTGCCGCTCGGCCGCGAGGCGAGCCCGATTGAGCTACGGTACGTGTACCAGCGCGGGCGCGGGACGCTGGAGCTTCGCTGGCGACCGCCGGATGGGCAGCGGACGGTGATCCCGCCCACGGCGCTCCGGCCGGCGTGATGCGGGAGCGCGGAAGCGGTGTGGCGCGGCTGGCGGTGGCGGCATTCGGGCTGGCGCTGGCGCTGGTCCTGGGGGAGATCGGCCTGCGGCTGGCCTCACCCATTCCCCCGGATCAGCTCCTGCCGCTGACGTACAAGCGAGATCGCCTGCGGCGGCTGGCGACTGGCGACACCTACGTGCGGTTCGACCAGGAGCTGGGTTGGGTGACGATGCCGGGGGTGACGCGGCGGGACACGCAGTTCACGTATCGGAACAACCGGGCGGGCCTACGGGCAGAGCGCGAGTACACGACGGCGGCGCCCGCAGGGGTGCGGCGCCTGGCGGCGTTCGGCGAATCGTTCACATATTGCCAGGAGAGCGATTTCGATGACTGTTGGACGGACCTACTGGAGCGAGAGTGGACGGGGACGGAAGTGCTGAACTACGGGGTGCCCGGCTACGGTCCAGACCAGGCCTGGCTGCGCTATCAGCGGGAGGGCGCGGAGTATCGGCCGTGCGGCGTGCTCATCGGGTTCATGGCAGAGAACGTGAACCGGGTCGTGAATCGGTTTTTCCCGTTCTACCAGCCTGACACCGGGCTAGTGGCCGGCAAGCCGCGTTACGTGGCCCGGGATGCTGGGCTGGAGCTGGTGCCGAACCCGGTAGCGGATCCGCGGCAGATGGAGGATCCGGCCTGGGTGGAACGAGAGCTCGGCCCGGGCGATCGCTGGTACTTCCCAGGACTGTTCGCGGGCAGCGCGTTCGATCGCCTGATGGTGTACCGGGTGGGGCGATCGGCGGCGTATCGATTTGCGCGGGACGATGCGACGACGCGGGCGATGGAGCGCTCGTATGCGGGCCGGGACGAGGCGTTTCAGTTGACCGTGCGGATCCTGACGGCGTTCGCGCGGCAGGTGGAGGCGAACGGGGCCCGATCCGTGGTGATCGTGTTCAGCCCAGCGAGCGAGATCGAGGCGCAGATGGGCAGCCGCGCGCCGATCTACTCGCCGCTGCTCGCGGCGTTGCGGGCCGAGAACGTACCGGTGGTAGACGTGACGGACGCGCTGGTGGCGCGCGCACGCCAGGTGGGGGTCAACGGCGTGATCCAGTTCCACTATCGGGAGGCGGGCAATCGGGCGGTGGCGGAGGCGCTGGCACAGCGACTGCCGCCGCTGATTGGATCATGCGGCGGAGCGTGACTGCGAAGGCGGGGGCGTTCAGTCTGTGAGTGTGGCGCGCCAGACTGGCGCGCCGAGCAGACGGAGGGCGAAGTCGAAAGGTTTTGGGCCCTGAGATGGTCGCGCGCCGTCTACCGGACGCCGCGGAGGCATGGGTGCGACGGAAGCCGCTCGACTCCGACGACGCCTGCAACCGGCTAAGCTATCGGCGTTCTGGGATGACCTCAGGTCGGCGGTGGAGGCGTGTGGTGCGGATAGCGAGCGTGGAATCGTTGCTGCTGGCCGGCGGGCACTATGTGCGAATCACAACGGACAACGGCATCGTGGGCGTGGGGCAGTCGGCGGCGTGGGCGTATCCGGAGGCGACGGACCAGGTGGTGCGGACGTTCGGCGCGTACCTGGTGGGACAGGACCCGCTAAAGATTGAGCACCATTGGCAGCACCTGTACCGGATGGGACCGTTCCGGGGGTCAATCCTCACGGCAGCAGTGAGCGCCGTGGACATCGCGCTGTGGGACATCAAGGGACAACACTTCCAGGCGCCCATCTGGGAGCTGCTAGGCGGTGCATGCCGCGACCGGGTGAGGCTGCACCTGCTGATGCGACGAGGCACGCCGGATGAGATCGCGGCGCAGGCCCGGGCGGCGGCGGAAGATGGGTTCACGGCGATCAAGTTCGATCCCCTGCCCGTGGGCTTCCAGGACCTGACGCTGGATGGGCTGGTGAGCGAGGCGGCGGACCGGGTGGCGGCGGCACGCGCGACGGTCAAGAGCGACGTGGACATCATCCTCGAGCTGCACCGGTGTCTGACGCCGCTTCAGGCGCTCCCGGTGTGCGAGGCGCTGGCGAAGTTCCGGCCGCTGTTCATCGAAGACCCGGTGCAGATTGACAGCATCGCATCGCAGGCGGAGATCGCGCGCAGACTGACAGTACCGATCGCCAATGGTGAGCGGCTGCACACCATCTGGGAGTTTCGGGAGCTGCTGGCGTACGGCGGCAGCCAGTACGCGCGGCCCGACGTGGGGCTGGCAGGCGGCTTGACGCAGACCAAGAAGATCGCGGCGCTCGCAGAGTCGTACCACGCGGCGGTGGTGACCCATAACTACCTGGGTCCTGTACTGACGGCGGCCTCCGTTCACCTGGACGTGGCGATTCCTAACTTCGTGGTCCAGGAGTACCACCTGGTGGACGAGGGGCCAATGGGCGAGGCGTTTCCCGGCGGACCGCGGCGGACGGGCGGCTACCTACCCGTGCCAGAGTCCCCTGGACTGGGTGTGACGATCGACGAAGCGAGGGCGCGTGCGCTGCCCAGGCACCCCAGCTTCGATCCGCTGGGTGTGCCCTATCGGCGCGACGGATCCGTGGCGTACTCGGTGTAGCAATGCGGGTGCTGCTGGTGGGCGGAAGCGGGCACGTGGGATCGTTTGTGACGCCGTACTTGCGGGAGCGTCACGAGCTGCGGGTGCTTGATCTTGCGCCGCCGCGACACGCTGGCTTGGATTATGTCAAGGGGTCAATCACCGACACGGCGGCGCTGGCGCGTGCGCTTGACGGTGTGGACACGTTCATCAATATGGTCATGAAAAGCCCCCAGGGCGGGTCCGTGACCGATCAGGACGAGAAGATCATCCGCGAAAACTACGAGGTGAACACGCTGGGGCTACATCTGCTGCTGTGGACGGCCCAGGGGATGGGGATCCGGCGCGGCGTCCACACGAGCACCGTAAGCGTGCACCACCGCGAACGCGAGCACTTCCCTGGCGAGGAGATGGTGCCGCTGGATACGCCGAGCGCGTACGGGCTGACGAAGGGCTTTGGGGAGCTGATATGCCAGTACTTCTGCCGCTGGTTTGACATGAACATCGTGGCGCTCCGCATCAGCGGGCCGCGGACCCGCGAGCAATACACCGAGGAGCGGCGTGAGCCGAGGCTGGGCGCGCGTGGACGGCGGCGAGTGTACCCCCTGGATGAGGCGGACCTGGGACGGGCGTACCTTGCCGCGCTGGAGGCGGTGCAGACCGGGCACGGTCGGTTCGACGCGGCGTATGTGACGGGCGACGAGCGCGAAGAGGAGTGGAACATGTCAAGGGCGCGGCGACTGCTGGGATGGCTGCCGGAGTCGCAGCGTTTGCTGGGAGGTTGAAGGATGGCGTTCGACGAGCACCTGGCCGGGCGAATCCGCGCGCATCTGTCGTCGCGCTCGGACGTGGTTGAGAAGAAGATGTTCGGGGGCATCTGTTTCATGGTGAGCGGCAACATGGCGTGCGGGGTTCACAAGGACTCCCTGATCGTGCGGATGGGCCCGGACCAGGCAGCCGCGCGCCTGGAGCGGCCCGGCGCGCGGGTATTCGACCTGACCGGTCGTGCCATGAAAGGCTGGCTGACGGTAGAGCCGGCTGGCCTCACCAGCGACGCCACGCTCCACGAATGGCTGGAACTGGGCACGGCCCACGCGGCCTCGCTGCCACCGAAGTGATGGCGTGGCCTTGGGGACAGGGATGGGCCGCACGCGAATTGGCAGAGTTTGCCAATTCGCGCACACTAGTGACGAGGGTAGACCTGTGCCCACACGAAACATCAGCCTGACCGACCGCCTGAATGAGTTCGTCGACAGCGCTGTCGCTGATGGCCAGTTTCAGAACGCCAGCGAGGTCGTTCGAGCCAGTCTCCGGCTCCTCGAACAACAGCGACGCGAGGATGTAGCCCGGCTCGAGGCCCTTCGGGCAGCCGTCGATGTTGGCCTGGAAGAACTGAACCGCGGCGAGGGGGTCACCGTGGCGCTGGAGGACCTGGGCGACTTCATCACCGGTATCGGCGAGAGAGTAGAGCAGAGACTCGCCCGTCAATAGGCGCGCATGCGTCGCGCCACATTCACCCCCGCCGCGATCCGGGACATCGAGTCGATTCTGGAGTGGAGCGAGGCTCGATTCGGTGCCGACGTTCGGCAGCGGTACGGACAACTCATCCAGGCCGCCGTCACCGATGGCGCGGAGGATCCTGTTCGACCCGGTACCCTGCCCCGAAACGAACTGCGTCCAGGAATCAGGACATTTCACCTAAATGCTCAGCCGCGCGCTCGGCCGGGGCCGTACGGTGCGGATACAGCGCCCCCGACACATCCTCGTCTACCGGGCAGCACACGCCGACCAGGTCGAGATCGTTCGCGTGGTGCACGACGCCATGGAGCTCGCGCGGCACATTCCGAATGACGATCCGCCCGCGGGGGACGCGACTCGCTAGCGTCGCGTGCTGATGTCTGTGAGCCGAACCGGCGCCGCGAACGCGGTGTGTGGGCAACTTCCCGCGTCGGACGCTCACACCCGCCTCGGTCGATGATCCGAGCCATCAGCCGGCCAACTGCCCGCCATTTAGCGGGAGTGACCTGAGGTTCGCGTCAATTCGCGCGCACATCTCACCCGCGCGGACGAGCTCACAGGTACCGCGCGGCCGGCAGAAAGCCGAGCACGCAGAGCTTGCCCCCAAAGCGGTCGTCTGGGATGATGAAGCATGGTCGATGTCGGCACCGTCTTCTCGATAGCGAAGGCCATCGCCGAGCCACTCGTCAAGCATGGATGGTCGTACTGGCACGAGCGGCGCTCCGCCCCCGGGCGAGCCGCGCGGGCGCTGACGCGCGGCTCGGCGACTGCGACAACCGGCGAAGAGGTCGAGGAGCTTTACGAGTCCCTTCTGGAGGCAATCGAGGCAGACCTTGGGCCAGCCCTCGACGGGATCGCGCCAGAAGATGAGTTCGCGCCCGTGCGGGCAGAGCTCGCCAACGCGCTCACGCGAACGGATCTCAGTCCCGAGCGCCTGGCCGATCTGAACTACGATCCCGTACGGATCGAGGCGGCGATCATGGCAGCGGCGCCCGAATCCGCCGCACTGTTATCGGAGCGGGAGACCGAGCTGCTTCGCCAGGTCGCACGGCGAGTTTCGTCGATCATCGCAACCACCGCCACCCGTCTCGCGGATGCGGACTGGGCGTTCAAAACGATCGCGCTCAGACGACTGGAGAAGATCGCGGAGTTCGCGACGCTCTTTCGCGCGGCGGCAGACCGCATTGATCGGACAGCAGGTCACGCCGACGGAGACAGCCGCGCTGCCACCGAATTCGAGGCGCGCTACCGGGAGACGGTCGCGAATCAGCTCCGGGTGATCGAGTTTTTCGGCGTGCGCAATCTCCGGGAGGAGACGCGCACCCAGGACCTGCTGCTCTCGTACATGTCACTCCAGGCCACCGACCCCATGCGAAGCGTCGAAGCACCACCGGGCATCGAGATCCGCCGAGCACTCGGCGGGTCCTTGCCCGTCGAGCAGATGCTGGCCGAGTCGCCGCGACTCCTGATTCTCGGGCCCGCCGGTTCGGGCAAGTCCACCGTGCTGGAATGGTTTGCCGTCCGAACCGCCCGCCGCGACCTGCCGGAGCCGCTCGCCGCGCTCAACGACCACGTGCCGTTCTTCGTGCGGCTGCGGGATTTCGAAAACCGCGACTGGCCTGACGCGGACGAGCTACCGGTGGCGGTCTCCAAGCACCTCGCCGGGGCGGTACCTCCGCTCTGGGCAAGTAGCGTGTTGGACTCGGGGCGGGGGCTGGTGCTCGTGGACGGGCTTGATGAGGTGGCCGAGGCCCGGCGCGAGTCCGCGCGGCGCTGGGTGTCGGAGCTGGTCGCCGCGTTCGGCCGGTCCCGGTTCGTCGTGACCTCGCGGCCAGAGGACGCCGAGCACGGCTGGCTCCGTACACGGGAGTTTGGCGCCGTGAACCTGGCACCCCTCGATTCCAGCACGATCCCGCGCTTCATTGATGTCTGGCACGAGGCGCAGAAGCAGACGCAGCCTCCCGCGCGGGCAGACGGAATCGAGCAATTCTCCGCCAAACCGAAGTCGGATATCGGTAGTAGCCACGAGCTACGCGAGCTGGCGGAGACGCCGTTGTTCTGCGCCTTGCTCTGCGCGCTCAACCATGATTGGCGCGGGACTCTGCCGACACGACGTCTGAAACTGCTTGATGCGGCGACCGAGATGATGCTGGGGCTGCGCGAGGAGGACCGCGGTGTTCCGCGGGAGTCCCCGGTTCCTGAGCCGGACACGCTCCAGCTCTTGCTCCAGTGGCTCGCGTACTGGATGCTCCGCAACGACCTCCGTACAATCTCCGAAGACGCGGCGGCGGGGAAGATCGCGGAATTCCTGCAACGCCAGCGCGGCGTCCCCGAGGGTACGACGCCGACCGGGGTTCGCGATCATCTCGTGCGCCGCACCCAGCTCGTCCGTTGCCCTTCGGATGACGCCTTCGAGTTCGCGCACGAGACGTTTCGAGCGTATCTCGGCGGCATCGAGATGGCCAAGGTGGGTGACGGGACGCTCGCCGTCAAACATGCCCACGAGCCGGCCTGGACGTTGGCCATCACGTTTGCGGCGGAGACGATGAGCGATCCAGGCCGAGCCAGGCTCAGTTGCGGCCTGCTGCGACGCGGTGACCGAGCGAAACGATGGCGCGCGCGCCTCCATCTGCTCGGCGCTCGATGCTACGGCGCAACCGCCCAGTCGCGGGATGCGGATCTGGAACACGAGGTTGAGTCGCGCCTGATAGCGCTGGCTCCGCCGACGAACCCACGCGACGCGGAGGCGCTCGCCGAGGCCGGAGACCTCGCGTTGCCCTATCTGGACATCGGTGGGAGAAGCGCGCGCGTCGTCGCCGCGTCCATCGTCGCGCTGGGGCGCATAGGCACAGAGCCGGCCCGGACGATGATGGTTCGGTACCGCGACGACGAGCGACCCGCTGTCCGCGAGGCGCTGCTCAGGCAATGGGTGCGGTTCCAGGAAAGCGTTGAGTACTTTCGCGAAATCCTGCGGCCGGCGCTGGAGCGATCTAGGAAGGTCAGCCTGCGCGGTCTGCCGATCACCGACGCCGGCCTCGCCCACCTGGAGGCTCTGGATCTGCTCGACTGGTGGTCCGTCTGGTCCGGGGCCGGACTCGCAACGCGGTGAGCAGCGGGCGCCGCGCACGGCGCTCGCCGGACTGACGTCGAGCGGCGAGGCACTTCACGGACGAATCAGATGCCGGTCATGCGCGATCCGGCCACGATCGGCCGGCTTGTCAACCGCTCGCTCATCGCCGCCTTGGCTCGTTACCCAGCCCGAGCGTTGACGCCCAGGCGACATTGCTCGCGGTCTGGTGCGTGATCGTGGACGGGACGGCCGTCAGGTGAGCAGCGCCGCGGCGCGGGATCGGATGCTGCGTTGTGCTTCGTCACTGATGCCGCGCACGATCTCGTGTCTGGCCTGCTATCACAATGGTGGGAAGCTCGGCCCCGGGTCTCGGGGAGGCCGGCCGAGCGATTCCGCCTGGTCGGCGATCCGCCCGGTAGCAACCATCATGGTCGTCACGTACTGCTACATGCGGCACCGGAGGCAGCAACCCGGGCGGTTGAGCAACCGTCTGGGGGGACGCGATGGGGCGTACGGGTGAGACTGGCGATTACCTCGGAGAAGCACCGGCATGCTGGCACGTGGACGCCAGGAGCGGGGGCAGCGCCTCGCTGAGGGTCTGCGCGACGACGGTATTGCCCCGGGGGGTGTAGTGGGCCAGGGCGATCGCGTCGATTCCGTGGAGGCGGGCGGAGTCAACGAGGGTGGGTGTGGTGTCCACTGTGTGGACGCTCGCCGACTCGAGCCAGCGGAGCAGCGGCTCGTGAACGGCGGGCCGGCCGTCCATCATGCTGGCTATCTGGTCGCGCGGGCTCATGATCACAACAACGGGGGTCATCCCGCGGCGCTCGACCTCGCGGGCGAAGCCGGTGAGTATACGGCCGGCAATCTGAAATGCCTCACTTTGCGGATGGTAGAGCGCGCCCTGCCGCATGGACGATCGATCAAGATCCTCGCCGCCACTGAGCTGGTAGTGCAGGCGAAACGCGGCGCTGCGGGTAGCGCGCACGACGTGCAGAAAATCGAGGGGATTCCGCACGAAGGTGCCTGGGAAGTACCAGTGATCCCACGGCCCGAGGTTGCGTTCCACCCAGGCTGGGTCGTCGAGGAGCCTGGGATCGTCCACCGGATTCGGCAACAGGACCAGCTCGCCGTTCTGCAGCAAGAACCGAGGCTTGCTGAGTGAGATGCCGGTCTTGGGTTGGAGAAAGGGGCGGAATCGGTTGACAACACGGTGGACGTTCTCCGTCATGTACCCGATCAGGACGCCGCATGGGCGATAGTCAGGATATCGCTGGTAGCTCAGCCAGGCCTGGTCTGGGCCGTAGCCCGCCACGCCAAAGTTGAGCACCTGGGTCTGTGGCCACAGCGACTCGAGCCGTGTGGTCCAGCAATCCTCGAGGTGGACATCCTGGCAGTACGTGAACGAGTCGCCGAATGCAGCGATCCGGCGGGTGCCGGGAGGGGGATCGAGCGGCTGTTCCCGATCGGCCCGCAGGCCAGCACGGTCGTGGCGGTATTCGATGCGCGCACCGTTCTGCCCCGAACCAGCGCGAACGGCTCCGGGGTTGTTGGCCCAGCCCAGCTCGCGGTCGTACGTCAGGTAGGTTGCGCCGGTCGCGATCCGGCGGAGTCGACCTCTGTCGTAGTCCAGGGGGAGCAGATGGTCCGAGGGGATGGGCTCCAGCGCACGGAGCCAGAGCTCGGCACAGATCACCGCGACCAGAGCTCCAACGGAAGACGCGATGATTCGGCGAGTCGTTCGTGCAAGCCACGGCGGCGTGGACATTCCGGGCTGATCGTATCTGACGGAGGAGGCGATTGGCACGACCAGTCCAGGTAGCGGGACCGCGTCTGGGTGCGCTCCAGGGTGGCGGGTTCGGACGAAAGGACCTGAGGAACTGCAGAGACGCAGAGACCCGCGCGGGCATGGCAGCGTGCGGGTGGCGGTGGTCGCCACGAGGGGCGGTCTCGCGGAAGGTGACTCAGCGCCTGGTGATGGAGATCTCCGTCGCCTCGAAGCGCTGCTCGTGGATCTTCTCGCCGTCCGCTTCCAGGTAGTCGCCCACCCGGATCGTCGGGCACTGGCTGCCGCAGCGCAGCACCACCGTCACCAGGCCGTCGCGGTTGCCGATCACCGCGTACGGCGGCGCCGCTTCGGGGTGTACCTCCACCACGTCGCCTTCGACCGACACGTCGTCGCGGTTGCCCGCGTTGGTGTGGCGCCGCTGGAGCTTCTGCTCCTCCGTCTCCCGCTTCGGATCATCCTTGTGGTCGTCGCCCGCTGGGTTGTCGGTCACTAGCACGGGCGGTGGTGCCGGTGCCGGAGGCGGTAGGGGTGGCGGCGGTGGCGGTGGGGCGGGGGTTGAGTCGCGGATCGTGCCCTGGCCGGCCGCGCGGGCCAGCGTCGCGTTGGTCGGACTGCTCAGGTTCAGCGTGAACGTCTCGTCCAGCTCCACCAGCGCGTCCGCCAGGATCGGCACCGTCACCGTCTGGCTCGTCACCCCAGGCGTGAAGGTGATGGTCTGGGTGACCGCGGTGTAGTCCTGCCCGGCCGTGGCGCCGTTCGGGGCTGGCCCGTTGGCCGTCTGCGCCGTCACCGTCACGGTCTGGCCGCTGGCCGGCAGCAGCGTCACCGTGAACACCGCTCCGCTCACCGATCCCTGCGCCTCCGTCACCGTCACGTCGTCGATCGACAGCGCCGGCGCCCCGTCGTCGTCCACGATCGTCCCGTTCCCCTGGGGATCCCCCAGCACCGCGTTGACCGGCCCCGACAGCGTGACCGTGAACGTCTCGTTCGGCTCATCGATCGTGTCGCCGAGGATCGCCACCACGAAGGGCTTGCTGGTCTCGCCGGGGTTGAACGTGACCGTCTGGCTGACGGCCGTGTAGTCGCTCCCCGCCGTCGCGGTGCCATTGGCCGTCTGGACCTGCACCGTCACCGTCAGCGCGCTCGGCTGGCTCAGGCTCACCGTGAACGTGGCAGCCGTGCTGCCAGCGCTCCCCTCCACCACCGAGACGTCGTTCACCGACAGCGCCGGCACGTCGTCGTTCTGGATCGTGCCCACCGCCTGGGCCGTGGCGATCGTCGCGTTGGTCGGGCTGGAGAGGTTCACCACGAACGTCTCGTCCGCCTCACCCAGCACGTCGCCGAGGATCGGCACCGCCACCGTCTGGCTGGTCACCCCGGGGTTGAACGTCAGCGTCGTCGGTCCGACCGCCGTGTAGTCCTGGCCGGCTACCGCTCCGTTCGCTCCCGCCCCGTTGGCCGTCTGGGCCACCACCGTCACCGTCTGGCCGCTGGCCGGCAGCAGCGTCACCGTGAACACCAGGTTGCTCGCGCCGGCGTTCCCCTCCGGCCCCGCCCGATCCACGATCGACAGCACCGGCAGCCCGTCATCGTCCAGGATCGTGCCGATCCCCTGGGCATCCCCGATCACCGCGTTCACGGGCGCGGAGAGGTTGACCGTGTACGTCTCGTTCGGCTCGTCCGCGGTGTCGCCCAGCACCGGCACCACCACCGGCTTGCTCGTCTCGCCGGCGTTGAACGTCACCGTCACGTTGACCGCCGTGTAGTCGCTGCCGGCCACCGCACCCGTCGCACCCGCGCCGTTGGCGGTCTGGGCCTGCACCGTCACCGTCCGGCTGTTGGGCGTGCTCAGGCTCACCGTGAACGTGGCGTTGGTGCTGCCGGCGTTGCCCTCGGCCACCGACACGTCGTCCACCGCGATCGACGACGTGTCGTCGTCGGTGATCGTGCCGGTGCCGGTCCCCACCGCGATACTGGCGTTGGTGGCCGCGCTCAGGTTCAGGCTGAACGTCTCGTCCACCTCGTCCACCACGTCGCCCAGCACCGGCACGCTGACGGTCTGCACGGTCTGGCCGGGGGTGAACGTCACCGTCTGGGCCACGGCGGTGTAGTCGCTGCCGGCCACCGCGCCGCTCACCCCGATCCCGTTGGCGGTCTGGGCCTGCACCGTGACGGTGCGGCCGCTGGCGGCGCTGAGCGTGATCTGGAACACCCCGTTGGTACTGCCGGCGTTGCCCTCCGGCACCGTGACGTTGCCGACCGACAGCGCGGGGGTGGGATCGTCGTCGGTGATGGTGAGCGTGGCGGTGCTCTGGGCGCCGATGGCCGCGCCGCCGGTCGGGCTGCCCAGCGTCAGCAGCACGGTCTCGTCATCCTCGTCCAGGGGGTCCTGGAGGATCGGGACGGCGACGTTCTTGCTGGTCTCGCCCGGACTGAAGCTGACGAGCAGGGGGGTGGCGGTGTAGTCGCTGCCGGGGGTGGCGGTAGAGCTACCGCCGCCGAGGGAGACGGTGGCGCCGACGGTGAGGTCAGAGCCGCCGGTGCGGGAGATGGTGATGGTGGCGGAGGGGCCGGCCTCGCCGATGGTGTAGGTGGGATTGCTGAACTGGAGGGTGCCGGGGCTGGCCTCGAAGGCGCCGACGTCGCAGGTGGCGGTGGTATCGCCGTTGCCGTCGATGGGGCGGGTGGTGCCGCGCTGGTCGGTGCTGATGGTCGTACCGCCGCTGGTGCCGTTGCTGGTGCAGGAGCCCTGGACGGCGTCGATGGCGGTGCTGCCGGAGAGGAGGGCGTGGGTCTGGGTGGGGCCGCCGTTGTTGGCGAGCGGGCCGAGATTGAGGGTGGCGACGTTGTTGGCGTCGCCGGTCTGGGTGAAGGCCGCGGCGCAACTGTTGTCGCTGCTGAGGTTGCTGCCGAGGGAGGTGATGGTGCCGACGCAGTTGGCGCCCGAAGAACCCGCGGCGACGATGGTAGCGCGCAGGCTGAGGGTGCCGGAGGAATTTATTACGCCGCCGCCGACGGCGGTGGTGGCCGAATTGCCGCGGAGGGTGCTGTGCGTCACTGTTGCCGAGCCAAAGAATACACGGATGCCGCCGCCAGTGCCGGCCGAGTTGCCGCTGAGGGTGCTGTTGGTGACGGAGGCCGTGCCGCTGCCGATGACGTAGATGCCGCCGCCGGAGGCGCTGGGGGCCGAGTTGCCGTTGAGGGTGCTGTTGGTCACGGTGGCCGTGCCGCCTTGAGTGACGGAGATGCCGCCACCGCCACCGATGGTGGGGGGGGAGGCCGAGTTGCCGCTAATGGTGCTGTTGGTAACGGTCAGCGTGGTGCCGGCACCGGCGACGGCGATGCCGCCGCCGGTGATGGCCGAGCCGTTGCGGAGCGTCAGCCCAGAGACGGAGACGGTGCCGGTGGTCACGTTGAACACGCCGGTGGCCGAGGCGGTGCCTTTCTGGCCGTCCACGATGGTGTTGGCCACGCCGTTGCCCACGATGTCGAGATTGGATGAGATGGTGAGTTGTCCGCTGCTCAAGAAGATGGCCGAGCCGTCCGTCCCCCCGCGAAGGTGATCTGGTCCGTCGCGGTACCGTCCGGGTCGCCGGCCGGGCAGCCGCCGAAGGCGGCGTTGGTGTTCGCCGCCACGAGCGCCTCGCGGAGCGAGCAGGCGGACAGATTGGTGTTGTTCTCGTCTGCTGAGGTGGTGACCTGGATCGTCGCGGCCTGCGCGCCGTCGGCGGGCGCGAGAAGTACGAGCAGAAGGCCGGCCAGGAGGGCGCCGAGCAGGTACCACGAGCGCACGGCCGGACTGGGCATCAACACTCCAATGGGGCGGTGGTGCGCTCCGCCGCGCCTGGGTCCCCGTGTGGGCAGAACGGCCGAAGGATAGGTGGCGGCCACGCGACTGTCAAGCTGGCCCCGAATGGTGACGCGGTGCTCGGGCGACGAGGAAGCCGCCGGCGGTCGGGTGGCGGGCTAGATGCTTCGCAGGCCCAGCATGACGGCCTGGTCTGGGGCGGCCTGGCGTGGCGCGGTGGCGATGGACCTACGGCGGGGGGGGTGCGGGGCCAACGGGTCGCGCGGCTGGAACGGTGCGCGGAGCGGTGGTGCGGCGCGGCGGTAACCAGTTGCCGCGGCTGGGTGGGGGGCGCATACTGGTGCGCGCATGGGTGCCGACGTTGCCACGGTTGCCGCTGGCGCGGTGAAGAGCGAGCCTGAGCTAGTAGCGCGCGGGCTGCGGTGGGTGCGCGCGCGGCTGCTGGGCGTGCTCTTCGCGGGGCAAGTGCTGGGCGGCATCGCGACGACGGCGGGACTCTCCGTCTCCAGCATCGCCGGGGCCGATCTGGGCGGATCCAACTCCTGGTCGGGCGTCCCGGGGGCGATCAACGTGCTGGGAGCGGGCGTGGCGGCGCTACCCCTCTCCCGGGCGATGGGCCGCATTGGACGGCGGGCGGGCCTGGTGTGGGGGTATTCGCTGGGAACGCTGGGCGGAGTCCTCTGCGCGGCGGCGGTTTGGACGAACGCACTCCCTCTACTCTTGCTGGGGATGCTGCTCTTTGGCGTGGGCAACACGTCCAACCAGCTCGCGCGGTACGCGGCGGCGGACACCAGCCCGCCATCGACACGGGGGCGGGCGATCAGCCTGATCGTCTGGGCGGCGACTGTGGGGGCGCTGCTGGGGCCGACGATGTTCACGACCGCGGAGACCCTGGGGCAGCGCCTGGGCCTGGCGGCGACGGGCGCCTCCTATCTGCTCTCCGTGGTGGCGTACGCGCTGGCGGGATTGCTGCTGCTGGGAGCACTGCGGCCGGATCCTCGGCGGGTGGCTCAACTCATCGGTGGCGGTCAGCCGACAGCGGGGGCTGGCGGCGCGGCGCGCGGTCTGCGCGAACTGCTGTCGCTGCCGGGTGTGCGGCTGGCGATCGTGGGCCTGACGGTGAGCCACCTGGTGATGATTGCGCCGTCCCAGCTTGCGCCGGTGCTGCTGCGCGATCACGGGCACCCAATGCAGGTGATCGGCTTTGTGGTGGCGGGGCACGTGGCGGGGATGTTCGCCATCTCGCCGCTCACTGGCGTGCTGTGCGACCGACTCGGTCCACCGCGGGTTATCGTGGGCGGGCTGTTCTGCCTGATTCTGGCGGTGCTGGTGGCCGCGACGGCGCCGCCGAGCGACGCGGTGCTGGTGGGGCTGGGCCAATCGTTGCTGGGGGTTGGCTGGAACTTCGGCTTCGTGGCTTCCAGCGCGCTGCTGACGTCGTCGGTGTCGCGGGAGGAGCAGCCGACGGTTCAGGGCCTCGCAGATCTAGTGATGGGTGTTGGCGCCGCGGCGGGCACGGCACTGGCGGGGGCACTGCTTGGCGGCGTGGGGTTCTCCGCAATGAGCCTGCTGGTGGGTGCTACGCTGGCGGCGCCACTGGCCCTCTTGTGGTGGTACCGGGGCTCAATGTTCGCCTTGCCGTCCGCGGTTGCCCGGTAGGAGCCGGGTACCCCCACCCTACGCGACGGCGCGCGCCGAATCGCCCGAGCCGTGCTCGGTCAACAGGGTGCTGATCTCGTGTGCGGGGAGCGGGTGGTTGAAATAGTAGCCCTGGCCGAAATGGCAGCCCAGGCTGCGTAGGTACGCGAGCTGCTCCGCGGTCTCGATACCCTCCCCCGTGATCGTGAGGTTGAGACTCTTCGCCATGGCGATGACGCTCCGCACGATCGACGCATCGTGCGTATCGTGCCCGAGGCCGTTGATAAACGTTCGATCCACCTTGAGCGTGTCTACGGGGAAGCGGCTGAGGTAGCTAAGCGACGAGTAGCCGGTGCCGAAGTCGTCGATGGCGATCTGGACGCCGAGAGCACGCAAGGCGGCCAGGACATCCGCCGCCACGTCCGCATCGCGCATCAACGCGCTCTCCGTGATCTCGAGCTTGAGGAGCGATGGTGCGATCCCGGCCGCGGCGATCTCCGCGGCGATGTCGCTGGCGAGCGAGCGCTGCTGAAACTGGCGAGCGGACAGATTGACACTCACGGCCAGGTGCTGGCTGGTCAGCAGTGTGTTCCACACCTTGACCTGGGCGCAGGCCTGCCTTATCACCCACGCCCCGATCTCAACGATCAGCCCGGTCTCCTCGGCAACGGGTATGAACCGGACCGGGCTGATCAGCCCGTGTGAGGGATGCTGCCAGCGCAAGAGCGCTTCCACCTCGATGAGCCGGCCGGAGGTGAGATCCACAATGGGCTGATAGACGAGGAAAAGCTCGCCGCGCTCGATGGCCTTGCGGAGATCGGTCTCGATCTCCAATCGTTCCATGGCGGCGTGATTCATGCTCTCTTCAAAGATGGCGTAGCCGGACTTGCCGCTTGACTTAGCGCGGTACATCGCCAGATCGGCGTTTCTGAGCAGAGCATCCGGCGTGTCCGTGGGGGCCCGGCCGAAGGCGATGCCAAGGCTGGCGGTGACGACGATCTCGCGGCCGTCGAGGAGCACCGGCACGCGCAGCGATTCGCACAGCCGCTCGGCGATCATCCTGGCGTCGTCCGCCGAGGTGACGTCTTCAACGAGGATGGTGAATTCGTCCCCGCCGAGGCGAGCGACGGTGTCTCCATTCCTGAGCGCCATGGTGGCGCGCTCCGCGACCGCCTTGAGCAGCGCATCGCCCGCCTCGTGGCCGAGGCTGTCGTTGACGACCTTGAAATTGTCCAGGTCCAGAAAGATGACGCCCACGCCGCGGTTGTATCGGGCGGCCTGGCGCATGGCTCGATCCAGACGGTCCAGGAACAGCGCGCGATTCGGCAACTGCGTCAGCGAGTCCTCGAAGGCCAGGCGGCGCAGCTCGCGCTCGAACCGTTTGTGCTCCGTGACATCGTGGAACGTGAGCACCAGCCCCGACACTCCGGAGTCCTCGAGGAGATTGCTGATCATGAGCTCCACGTGGCGCCATGAGCCGTCGGCGTGGCGAATCCGGATCTCCGTTGTGGGGGGACGGTCGGCGCGAGACGCGGCCTGGTCCAGGGCGTCCGTAAACGCTGGCACGTCATCTGGATGGACGACGCGGGACGCATCGGTGCCGACAAGCGTGTCCGGAGGCAGGCCCCACTGACGCTGGACAGCGGGGCTGACGTAGGTGAGGAGTCCGGCGGCGTCGGCGGTGGCGATGACGTCTGAAGCGTTGGCAACGAGCGACTGGAATCGCGAGGCGGAGGCGGCCCGCTGCTGCTCCTCGGCGGCCAGGAGCTCAGCAGCACGACGTGCGCGAGACTCACGGTCGAACTGGGTGGACATGCGGTGGCCGTACATGGCGGCCGCGCTGACCATGAGGACGATCAGGACGGCGATGAGGTGCTCCAGCCTGGAGATGCGCTCGGCGGCCACCTGCTGGCTCGCGAGCTCGTATCGCTGGATCTCAGCAACGTACTCGCGGAGCTGTGCGATGGCATCGTTGACGTCAGCGAAGCGGCGATCCATGGTGGCCATGCGGCGACCTGCCGCGGCCGCGTCTGCCACATCGAAGTACGAGAAGATCAGCCTGGCCTCATTGACCATGTCCGCCATCCGATCGTCTGCGCGATCAAGGTGGGAACGGAGCGCGGCGCGCCGGCCGGAGTCTGGCTCGTTGTTCAGCTCGGCGCGGCGCGCGTCGAGCTCGCGCTCGAATGTGGCGAGCGCCGCGATCATCCGCTGCCGCTCTGAGGCTACGTCGCCTGAATCGAAGACATCGTTGCCAGGGGCGTTGACTTCGCCGGCGAGCTCGCTGAGCTGAGAATACGCGGTCAGGCGCTCACCCCAGCGCTGGTTGACCATCACAGAGTCCGCGAATTGCTGGCGGACCATGTGATTCAGGCCCAGCGAGAAGAGCACTGTGCACAGGTCGAAAGCAGCGAGCGCGAAGTAGACGCGGTGCCACGCGGGCCGCCTATGAGTGGGCGGCGGAGCAGGGACACGGGGCCCGAGAGGTTCCGCCGTGACATCCGCGAATGCGGCCATGTGCATCAGTCCTTGATATGGCTCGGGAGATGTCGCTGAGATTCGGACATGCGGCGCCCGCGGACTCGCCACCCCTGATAACGGTGCCGGCCACCTTGGCGTCCCGGCACGGCCCCCCCCGAATGACCCGAAAACAGCGTTCCACGGCCAGCGTCGCGAAGGCCACCGCTATCATTGGCCCCCGGAGGACTCATGGCTGAGAAGGCGGCACCGACCCGAGCGGCGCCCATACTACTGGCCGGTTCAGGCGAGTTTCGCCCGCCCATGCTCGACGTGGATCGGGCGTTGCTGGCCCTGGTGGGGAGCGCCCGACCGCGGGTAGCGATCGTTCCGACGGCGGCCGGGCGCGAGGCGACGGTGGACACGTGGATCCGCGACGGGGTTCGCCACTTTGGGTTGCTGGGGTGCGAGGCGTACGGAGTGCGCGCAATCGATCGGCGGTCGGCGGACGGGACGGAGTCGGTCAGGCAGATCGCCACGGCCGACGTGATCTATCTGTCAGGCGGCGATCCAGGCTATCTCGTGGAGACGCTGCGCGAGAGCGCCCTCTGGCGGGCGATCACGGCGGCGAGGGCACGGGGGGCGATCCTGGCGGGCAGCAGCGCGGGCGCGATGGCGCAGGGCGCCTGGACGATGGTGCGGCCGCGCGAGAGCGGCGGCGCCTGGACGTGGTCGCCGGCACTGAAGCTGCTGAGAAACGTGGCGGTGGTGCCGCACTACGATCGATTCAAACAGCGTGGGGTGGACGCGACGATAGCGGATGCGCCGTCTGGCCTGACGATCTACGGCATCGACGAGGACACCGTGATCCTGCTGGCCGGTGGCGCGGCACGGGTGCTGGGCCGTGGCGGCGTGACGGTGTGGCACCGCGGGGCGGAGAGCCGGCACGAGGCCGGGGAAGAGGTGCCGCACCTGACGCGCGCCCTCTAGGGCGTGGGCAGGCGGCTAGGGAGCTCGGCCAGGGAATCGATGGTGAGGTCCGCGGCCGCGGCCTGGGGCGAATTGCGCTGGAGCGCGGCCCACGGGCCGCGAATGAGGAAGACGGTATACAGGCCAGCGGCTTTCGCGGGGGCGACGTCATTGTCCACCCGATCGCCCACGTAGGCGATCTGAGCGGCTGGTACAGCGGCCTCCGCCACCAGACGGGCGAAGAAGGCGGGCGAGGGCTTCTCGACTCCCCAGGTGGCTGAGGTGGCGATGAGATCTGCCGGAAGATCCATGGCGGCGAGCGCCACCCGGGCACGCTCCGGCTGATTGCCGACGATGCCGAGGCGGTAGCCGAGGGTCCTGAGCGTGGCGAGACAGGGGCGGGCGTCCGGGTAGAGATCAACGGGCAGGATCTCGTCGTCAGCGCGCCCAGCGGCGGCGCGTAGGGTACGCGCCGCGCGGCGGTCGATGCCGGGGCGGAAGTGCTCGAGGGCGCGCCAATGGTCCTCACCCCGGGCTATGTAACCGCCGAGGGTGGCCATGAAGGCAAAGCGCGGAACACCCAGCCAATCGGCCCAGGAGGACCAGAGGCGGGTTTCATCCACGATCGTCTCGCCGATATCGAAGAAGATCCAGCGGAGCGGGCGGCCGTTGAGGTTCACACTCAGGGTTCTAATCAATCGGCCAGTGTACGGGCCCGGCGCGCCGGGTTCTAGCCGCGCGGGACCCTTGCCAGGCGACCACGGCGGCGGGCCGAGATCCGCGACACTTACATGGGCACGGTCGCGTTAGCTCATAATGACGCGGTCGCGGGGGGCAGCCGCAAGCGAGTGAGCTCATGGCGGTACGCGACATAGACCGGCAGTCATTCGCCGGCGGACTGAGAGCGACCCGGCTGGTGTCCTGGGCGTTGCTGGCGGCCGTGCTGGTGATGGCCGGGCCGGGGATTGGGACGCAGCCCGCGCCGGCAGCCGCGGCAACGGCGGAGCGGGTGCGGTTCGCCGTTATTGGCGACTACGGCTGGGCGGGGCCAAACGCGTTGGCAGTTGCAAATCTGGTGAAGGGGTGGTCGCCAGACTTCATCGTGACGGTGGGCGACAACAACTACGACCTGGGCGCGGCAACGACCATCGACGCGAACATTGGCCAGTACTACGCCGGGTACATCGGATCCTACGCCGGGGGCTATGGGCCCGGCGCCGCGACCAACCGGTTCTTCCCGGTGCTTGGAAATCATGACTGGGGCACGGGAAGCGAGCTCCCCTACACGAGCTACTTTGCGCTACCGGGCAATGAGCGGTACTACGACATACAGTGGGGGATTGTGCATCTGTTCGCGGTGGATAGCGATACGCACGAGCCGCACGGCACATCAGCGGGCAGCACGCAGGGTGCCTGGCTGCAGACGCAACTGAGCGCGTCTACGGCGTGCTGGAAGCTGGTGGCCATGCACCATCCGCCCTACTCGTCGGGTACTCACGGCTCGCAGGCATATATGCAGTGGCCTTACCAGCAGTGGGGCGCGGACGCGGTGCTGAGCGGACACGACCACTTGTACGAGCGGATCGTGCGCAACAACTTCCCCTATTTCGTGAACGGCTTGGGCGGGCGAAGCCAGTACTCGTTTGCCACGAGCCCGGTGGCGGGCAGCGCGAGCCGGTACAACGCGAAGTACGGCGCGATGCTGGTGGACGCCTACCCGAGCGCCATCACGTACTCGTTTTACGCGGCGGACGGGACGCTGGTCGACACCTACTCGCAGAGCGGAGGGTGCGATCACCCGGCGACCCGGCGGGCAGGGGAGACTGTGACGGCGAGCGGGGTGAACGCGAGACCGCCGCGCAGGGCGAAAGCGCCTGTGACGACAGCGCCGGCCGGCGCTCCGCCGTCTCGATAGGGGGTACTTGTGACAAGCGATCGACGGGTGCCGCGACGGGTGTCGCGGGTGTTGGGGTTGTTGCTGGCCACTATGGCGTTGTGCCAGGCTGCTCCGACCGACTCTGTTGACGCGGGGCACGCACCGGTGCGAGCGGCGGCCATTGGCGGATGTCCGATGTTCCCAGCGGACAACGTCTGGAACGCCCGGGTGGATACGCTGCCGGTGCACCTACGCTCGAGCGCGTGGGTGAACAGCATCGGCGCAAACTCGCACGTACACGCGGACTTTGGATCTGGCACCTGGAACGGCGGCCCGATTGGGATCCCCTACGTGATCGTGTCAGGATCGCAGGCACCGGTGACGGTGACGTTCCGCTGGGCCGATGAGAGCGACGCGGGACCGTACCGAGTGCCGCCGAGTGCCCCAATCGAATGGGGCGGCGACCACCACGTATTGGTGGTGGACCAGGACAACTGCACGCTGGCAGAGCTGTACGCGGCAACGAAGCTGAGCGATACGGCCTGGCACGCGGACTCCGGGGCAATCTTCGACCTGCGCTCGAACGCGCTACGGCCGGCAACCTGGACATCCGCCGACGCTGCGGGGCTGCCAATTCTGCCGGGGCTAGCCCGTTATGACGAGGTAAGCGCGGGCGAGATCCAGCATGCGCTGCGATTCACGGCGCCCGCCACGCAGAGCAGCTTCATCTGGCCGGCGCGGCACGAGGCGTCTGACGACGCGAACCCGAATCTGCCGCCGATGGGCGCGCGCTTCCGTCTGAAGAGCCACGTGAACCCCTCGGCGTATCCCGCGCAGGCACGGGTGATCCTGACGGCGCTCCAACGGTACGGGATGATCCTGGCCGACAATGGCTCCTCCTGGTACATCTCCGGGGCGCCAGACGAGGGCTGGAACAACGACTGGCTGCACGCGATGGATCCGCTGAAGGGCAGCGACTTCGAGGCGGTAGACGCCAGCGTGCTGATGGTGAACGCGAACACCGGCCAGGCGCAGGCCCCGACGATTGTGGCGCGGCCACCGTCGCGAGGGGGCCCAGGCGGGGGCACGCCTACCGGCGGGATGCCGGGTGCGCGGGTGAGCGTGGGAGCAGGCGGCGTGCCGCAGGCGCGGCCGCCCGGGCGCTAACCCCGGAGCAGCTCGGCCACGCGGGCCTGGATGCGCTCCAGGTGGGCGCGGCCGACGGGGGTGATGGTGCGGACCAGCGCGAGCTTGCGATCGACGTCAGCGAGGCGGCCATCGTCCACGCTGTAGGGGTTTTGCTGCAAAACACTGGCGACCTGGGCGACCAGCTCGGCGCGGGGGATGGCGGCGGCGTGGTCAAGCAGGCGCGCTAGCTCCGCCTCATCCGCGAGGGGCGCCAGGGCCATGGCCCGGGCAATGTCCAGTCGCTCCTCCTCGAGGGCGCGGGCGAGGGCGGGACGATCGGCGATGCGGAGCCAGCGGGAGATGGTACCGGGGGAGATCCCGGTGCCGCGGCTGATCTCGCGCACGCCGAGGCCGGAGGCGGCGAGCAGACGGATGGCCTCCACGCGCTCCTTGCCGCTGAGGTCCACGCGCTGGACATTCTCAACCAGGTTGAGGAGGAACTGCTTCTGCTCGTCCACCTGGGTCTTGACGAGGGCCGGGATGGACTCCAACCCCGCGCGGACGCTGGCCTTGAGCCGGCGATTGCCAGCGATGACCCGGTAGCGATCCCCGTCTGGTGAGACGAGGATGGGCTGGAGCACACCGTGCTCGCGGATGGAGGCGGCCAGCTCGTTGAGCTTGCCCTCGTCGTAGCCGCGACGGCTGTTGCGTGCCTCTGGCGTCTCGTCAATGCGGTCGATGGGGAGATGGGCGACTCTGACGGGGTGGAGGGCGCGCTGGGCCTCCGCGCCGAGGGCGCGCTCGTCGCGGATTGGGATCGGCTGCGCGGCGACCGCGGCGAGCTTGAGGGTTCTAGTTCGGGCCAACGACCGGCTCCGGAGCCGCGGCTTGCAGCTCGCGCAGGATGACGTCCGCCACCGGCTTCCACAGTCGGCCGCGAAGCGAGTAGGTGAGCACGGCACGGCTCTCTGGCACGCTTGGCAGAACGGGGTGGCCAAACCGAGCGGCAAGCGCATCAATCTGGGCCAGGAAGGCCAGGTGCTCCGGCCAGCGGCTCTTGACGCGCACGGGGAGGATTCCGAGCACCTTGGTGAAGGGGTGCTCGTGGCGAGTGTCTCGCAGGACGATGAGCATGCGCTCGAGGGCACGGACGGCCTGGTGCTCCGGCATGGCGGGGATGACCACGGCGTCCGCGCGGGCAACTCCGGGCAGGCTGTCATCAAGCGCGGGGGGCGTATCGATCAACTCGACATCGGCGAAGAAGGGCGGCTGCTCGCCCTCCCCGACGAGGGCGATGTTGCGGGAGTAGCGGCCGTCTTCACAGCCGTGGTCGCGGAGGATGTCCCGCAGGCCCTGCTGGGGATCGAGATCGCGCAGGAGGACGCGCTTACCCGCGCGGGCGAGCTCGCGGGCGAGGTACCAGGTCGTGGTGGACTTGGCAACGCCGCCCTTGCGGTGGGCTATGCAGACGACGTAGCGGGCGGCTGCGACGTGGCCAGCAAGCGCGGGCGGCGTTGGTGCCTGGACGACCATGCGCGGGGCCCTCTATCGGGACGAGTGTGGGAATCACAAGCAGTATGCGAGAAGACGTAAGACAGCGGCGAGGCTCGTGGCGGGATTGTGATGCTCGTGCGGACGAGCCGGCTGCCTACTTGCCAGTGTCGGTGGAGCGGTCGAGATCGAGCGAGGGGCCCACGGGGGTGGCACGAGTCTCAACCCGGACGACCTGCTGAAACTGCTTGATGTGACGCTCAGCGTTGCCCAGATCGATGAGCGCGGTCTGAAGCAGCTCCTTGACACGAGGCGGCACGTCCGCACGCCCAATGACGAGCTCGAGGATGCCGATGGGCGCGGTGAGGTCATTGTTGAGCAGGTGCGCGAGCTCACGGCCGGCAAGGGCGATGCCGTCTAGCCGGCCGGACTGAGCGGAGTCACGGCGGGCAGTCTCCAGGCCGACCATGGTGGACGAGGCGAGGCTGCCGAGGAGCTCAAGGATGGCGGCGTCTTCCTCATCAAACTGGTGATGGGGATCGTCCGACAGAACGACGAGTGCGCCGAGGAGGGTGTCATCGCGAACGAGCGGCGTGGCGACGGACGCCTGGGCGCCGGCTTCGCCGGCGGCTGTCTCCAGGCCGATGGCACCCTGATAGTCGTTGATGATGACGGTGGACCTGGCCAGGCCAGCGCGGCCGGCGGCCCCGGTGCCCAGCGGCAGCCGCTTGCCGGTGGGCCAGCCGGGGCGCGTGCTGAGCACACTGACCATGACATTGCCCCCGGCGTCCCAGCGGAACACCTGGCCCCAGTTGGCGTTGACAAGCGCGACGGCCTCCCGAAGAAGCTCATCCACGACGCCATCGATGTTGGGCTCCGCGGCGACGCGGGCCGCGGCGCGGACCACCGCGTCACGACGGGCGATGGCGTCGCGGGCTACCTCAGCCACAGGGTCCTCACCGAGGGCCGCAGATGTCCACGCTCCAAGGGTCTTGATCCCGTCATCTTGCCGCTTTGCCCACCGTGCAAGTTCCTGAGGATCCACCAATCGCCCCCCGATCTGGCGGCAGGGTGAGCCGAGGGCTGCTCCTGCCACGCATTAACGGGAACGGAAGGAACGGGCTGGGTGTTCCGCGATGGGCGTTAGATCTGCGTGAGGAATCTGGGCGCGCAGCATTCAAACCAGTTTTCCGCGGTAGTGGCCGATGCTGCGGGCGGCGGCGAGAAGCGTATCTGAAACGTTCTGTCGCATTCAACCGCCGGCCGTGGCCGTGGGCGTGCCGTATGCTTCTGGCGCTCCGCGGCGCGCGGAGCGCGAAGGAGGACACGTGCCCAAGGTTACGTTTGGCTACATGGCCTTGCCCCGTGGTGAGGGGGACCCGTCCACGCAGCCGTTCCCGAGCCACAACTTGATGCTGAGCGACGCGGTGCGCGCGGAGCAGCTCGGCTATGACGCGGTGTGGATGCCGGATCATTACTACTTTGAGCGGCCGTCTGGGATTGAGACGTTTCCCGAGGCCTGGACGCTGCTGACGGCGATCGCGATGCGGACGGAGCGGCTGCGCCTGGGCACGATGGTGATCGCGGCGGGGTTCAGGCATCCAGCGCTGATGGCGAAGATGGCCGGCGCGCTGCAGGAGCTCTCAGGGGGCCGCGTGGTGCTGGGCATCGGCGCGGGGAACCAGATCCACGAGCACACGGCATTTGGCATTGAGTTCGAGCGGCGCATCGGCAAGTTCAAGGAGTACATGGCCATCATGTGCGCGCTCCTGAACGGCGAGACGGTGACGCTGGATGGCCGCTACTACACGCTAAAGGGGGCGAGCCTGCGGACGGTGGTGCCCCGGGTACCGGTGCTGGTGGCGGCCGGCGGCGCGCAGATGATGGACCTGACGGCGAAGTACGCGAGCGCCTGGAACCCCGCTGGCGGGGTGGGCTGGGACCCGGCGGCGTTCAGCGAGAAGCTGGGTCTGCTGCGCTCCGCGTGCGCGGCCGTTGGGCGCGACGCGAGCGAGATTGAGGTGTCACACCTCTCCTTCATGGGCGTGGCGGCGGACGCGGCCGAGGCGCGCGAAATTACTGACTATCTGGCGGCGCAGGCGAAGACGACGCCGGAGGCACTGCTCAAGCGGACACTGGTGGGCACGCCAGACCAGATTGCGACAGCGATGCGCGGACACGCGGCGCTCGGCGTGACGCACTTCATCTGCGCGATTAGCGGCACGCCGAACCCGGACCGGTACATGGACCGGGTGGAGCTTCTGGCGCGCGAGGTGCTGCCCAAGGTGCGCGGCTGAGCCGCGGCTGCAATCTGACTAGCTGACCCGGTGGGTGGGGCTAGCCGCCCCACCCGACCGGAGCGGCTAGGCGACGTGGGCGCCGCGGGTGTTGACGTACACGGCGTACACGGACTGGCTGGCGGTTATGAACAGCCGGTTGCGCTTGGCACCGCCGAAGCAGAGGTTGGCGGTGGACTCCGGTAGACAGACCTGCCCGATGCGGTCACCCTCTGGCGAGTAGACGTGCACGCCGTCGTACCCCTGTCCGGCGCCGGAGCCGGACGCCCAGATGTTGCCGTCTATGTCCGCCCGGATGCCGTCTGGACCAACCTGCTTGCCATTGAGCTTCATGTCCACGAAGACGCGACCGTTAGTGAGCTTACGGCCGTCCACCAGGTCAAAGACCTTGATGTCTTTGGGTGTGCCTGAGTCCACGATATAGACGCGCTTGTAGTCGTGCGAGAAGCAGATGCCATTCGGGCGGTCTAGCTCGTCGCAGACGACCTCAACGGAGCCGCTGTCTGGATCCGCGCGGTAGACGCGATTGGGGAGGTAGAGCTCGCCATAGTGTCCCTCGTAGCCACCGACGGCCTGCGTGCCATAGGGCGGATCGGTGAACCAGACGCTACCGTCCGGATGGACGACGAGGTCGTTCGGTGAGTTGAGGCGCTTGCCCTCGTAGCTGTCCGCGATGACGGTGACCGCGCCAGTGTGGTCGTAGCGGACGACGCGGCGGTTGCCGTGCTCGCAGGAGACCTGCCGCCCCTGCCAGTCAAAGGTGTTGCCATTGCTGTTGTTGGACGGGCGGCGGAACTCGCTGACCTGGCCATTTTCATCCAGCCAGCGCATCTGCCGGTCGTTTGGGATGTCGCTCCACACGAGATAGCGGCCGCCGCCGCACCAGGCTGGGCCCTCCGCCCAGAGGGCGCCCGTCCAGATGCGCTTGATGGGTGTGTTGCCTACGCGCAGTCTGGCGAAGCGAGGGTCCAGGGTGACGATGTCTGGGTCTGGGTAGCGCTGTGGCGGGGCGTCTGGGCCGAAGTCTCGAACGGTCATGCGGACTATGCCTCCGTGAGCTGCCGCGCGCCTCGGGACGGCGCGGCGAGCGGACGTAGAACATAGCAGCGGAGGCGGGTAAATTCCTACCGTGACGGCCAAAACCCCGCCCACCCGCTCATCCTATGACAGACATTTCATCCAATTGGTGCCCGGCTACGTATCTGGTGTAGGGGCCATCTTCCCGTCACGCGGGTTCCCAGGGGCACCGCGGCCCATGCGGGGGAACGCCCCACCCTTCCAGGATCGAGAGGTGCAGTGTGGGATTTCTCGCGGGAGTTAACCCGGCGATCGGCGTGATGGTGCTGCGCGTCATCATGGGTATCGTGCTGGTGGTGGCCGGCTACATGAAGTGGGCCAACGGCATCGGGGGCTTTGCCAACGCGATGGCGGGCTGGGGTTTCCCGATACCGGAGGTGCTGGCGCCTTTCGTGGCGACGATGGAGCTGGTGGGCGGCGCGGCGGTGTTTCTGGGGCTGTTCACGCGCTGGTTGGGACTGTACTTCATCCCCCATTACCTGGTGGCGCTGGTGTGGGTGAAGTGGGGCCGGATCGGTAGCTGGAACGCGGGGCAGGTGGACATGATGCTGGTTGGCGGTGCAGTGGCGCTGGCGCTGTACGGCGCGGGTGTGTGTGCGGTGGACCGGATGATGCGGCGGGGGGCGTAGCCCGCGCGCGATCGGCCGGGCAGGAATGCGCCCCGTCAGCGGATCGGGAGGGCGCGGCGGTCGTTGAGACGTGAGGCGATGCCTCGGGCGGCCAGGCGGATGGCGCGGCGGGCGGAGTAATCGCCGCCGAAGAAGCTGACGCGCTCCCCGATCTGCTCCAGGCTGAGGCCGGCGCGGTACCAGTACAGCATCTTGGGCATGCGCTCGGTCTGGAGGAGACCGAGCTTCCAGACGCCGCCACGGTCCAGGCGGTCCATCCATTCGCTCGGACGCGATGCGCAGGCCCACACCCGGCGGGCCTGCTCTAGCTCCGTGGGGGCGGGGTCGCCGGGGCCCAGGTAGCGCAGCACCTGGTCGGCGGAGAGGCGCGGCGGACCGCCTCGACGCCAGGCCGGCAGCCGAGCGCGGCACGCGTGTGCAAGGGCGGCAAACTCCAGCACGGCGGCTCCCCCATCCCTACGCGGTCTCTATGATCTCAGGGTGGCCGGACCACGTCAAGAAGGCTCCAGACGCGGGCTCCTATCCCAGCTCCGGGCACAGCCCCGCCGAGTCCACCGCCTGCTGGACGCGCAGGAACATGCGGTCCGCCTCCGGCCGCAGCACCGCGGCGCGAGTGTTGATGGGTCCCCAGTGGGTGCGGATGTGGCGGAGGCCAATCGCGGCAAACTCGGCCGCGAACGCGGGGCACTCTTTCGACAGCCGCTGAAACTCGCGGCCGTCGCCAGACCCAAAATTCTGCAGATCCTCGTCGGTAGCGGTGACACCTGCTGCGAACACGTCGTGGAAGCCGGCCGGACGCTGCTGGTAGCGGCTGAGCAGGTCCGGCAGGAGCGGGCTGGCGGTGTGGGCGTTCCAACTTGTCTGAAAGAGCCCTGCCTCGGCGGTATCGCTCGTCACGTTCTCCGCTGAGCGGTCCCTGCCCTCGCACCAGCGCCCAGAGCTCTCCCGCATGCCCAGCCCAAGCAGCAGCACGAACAGGTGCCGCAGGGTCACCACGCCAGATGACTCGTTGTCCATCCCAAGCTCCGCGAACTCGTTCGCGTAGTGCGCCAGTGCGTCGCGCGCGCCGTCGCCGGTGTTGGCCCGCGCCATCTCCCGCGCAAACTCATCCCCGTCCTGGAGCCGACAGTGGGACCGGGCAAAAACCAGCGCCATGCCCCTGGTGTAGCCGCGAGGCGCAGCGCCCCGTCCGGGCCAGTTGAAGGTGGCGATGGCCGAACTGTCCGCGATCTCCAGGATGGCATCCAGCGGCCCCGCCGCGACACCCGGGTCAACCGGGGCCAGGAACTTCCGCGAAGACCACCCGATCAACCCAGCCTTCTGGACGCGGAGCCACTTCTGATCCGCCGAGGTGTCCAGGTGCTCCACCACGTCGCCCTCGAACAGGGTTCCGATGATCTCGCCGTCTAGCGACGGCTCCGCGCGGACGTTAAGCGCAGAGGCGGTCACCTTCACCTGTGCCATGAGTCCCCCTCCCTGGCGCGCGTGCCCGCCCACTGCGGCGCTCGGCACCCACGCCCGGAAGAAGTCTAGCGCGCGAGCACCCGAGCGAGCGCCGCGGCGGCCGCGTGGGCGAGCGGGCGGCGGGACTCCACGGCGAGCCGCGCAAAGGTCCAGAGGCGGACGCGCTCGGCGGGGACTTCGAGCAGATCAGCGATTCGGGCAACGGTGTCGCCGGGCTCGCGGAGCAGCCGCTCACGGCAGTTGAGCAGGTGCTGGGTGGCGTCGTAGGCGCGGTCGCCCACGAAGGGCTTTGGGTCGATGGCGAGCCACTCGGCGCGCTGGGCCCGCAGAACGTTGCCGGCGTGGAGATCTGTCGCGAGCAACACGTCGTCTGCGTGGGCCGGCGACAGTTGGGCGTAGAGCCGCAGGCCATCCTGGACGAGTGCTGGGTCTACCCACGTGGCGCGGTCGCGTTCTGCCTCCGCTGCCCAATACGCGAGCATGGCGGAGAGGGGGCGGAAGGGCCAGTGGCTGCCGACGGGCCGCCAGAGTCGGCGGAGGAGCTGGGCGATGACCGCGTCCTGTTCTGGCTCGGGGAGCGAACGGAGTGGGAGGCCGGGTTCACATCGCTCGAGCAGCATGGCTCCATGGGAGGGGTCTGACGCGAGGAGGTACACGGTGGGGTCGCCGTCCCAGAACGCGAGGCCCTCCGCCTCGTGGTCTGCTTCCAGGTGTGGCATGCCAAGCTTGAGGACGGCGGACGTCCCATCAGCGCGGGTGACGGGTGCCGCCCAGGCAGCGGTGGCCTCTGGGAAGGGAGGCTGGAGCGTGAGCGCCCATTGGCGCGCCAGGAGTTGAACGGTGGGCTCGAGGCGGCGGAGCCAGGCGGCTCGGCCTGGCTCCAGTTGGCAGTTCGACTGTAGCTCAGGTGGGATCAGGAGGGGCAAGACGCGCGCCTGGACGCTGCTAGCCGGCGGCGTGGGGGACGAACATCTGATCCTCAATCAGGCGCCCGGCGCTGTCCAGCACCAGCTTGAACACGCAAGCCGTGGGGATGTACCCCGTCGGGAAGAGATGCCGCGGCTCCAGGGGGGTGCCCCGGAGGTGGCCCACGAGGATGAGGATGGGGTCACCGTGGGAGACGGCGGCGACGTGCTGGCCGGGGTGGCGGGCCAGGACACGGCGGACCCACGCGGAAGTGCGGTCGCGGATGGAGTGGAGCGAATCGTCGCCCGGCGAATGGGGGCGGGCGTACCAGTCCACGCCGACCATCTCGCGCGACGGGCGGCCCTGCCAGCCGGTCTTGACCTCCAGGAGGCCGCTGTCCTGGCGGATGGGGAGGCCGTTGCGGCCGGCCACGATGTGGCCGGCGGTACGGCGGGCGCGGAGCAGTGGGCTCGAGTAGACGGCCGCCAGGGGGTGGCCGGCCAGGAAGGTGGAGAGTGCCTGGGCCTGGCGCACGCCGTTTACGCTGAGGTCGAACCGGGGGAGTCGACCGTACAGGACGTCGTTAGGGTTGTGGACTTCGCCGTGGCGGGCGAGCCAGATCGTCGTGTGGTCAGAGGTGTGGCGGGACGTGGGCTGAGACATGCGCTAGCGTGCTCCACCGGGTCCGAAAAGGGAGCCAAGTAAGCCACCCAGGTCGATCTGGCCAGGGGCGGCTGGCTGAGGAGCGGGGGCGGCCGGCTGGCTGGAGCCGAGCCCCTGCTGGAGGGCGCTCTGGAGCAGGCCTCCAAACATGCCCTCCAGCACGGAGGCGGCGCTGGCCGCGCCAGGATCCACCCGTCCCGTGGTGTCCATGCCCTGGGCGCTGCCGTAGCCCGCGGCGGAGCCCGCGGTGCTGTTGGCGCCGCGACGAAGGTTGAGCAGGGCGGTGAGGATGGCCTGGAGGTCGCTGGCGCCGCCCTGCTTGGCCTGGATGTAGGCGAGTGCGCCGGGCACGATGACGTCCATCATGGAGCCCTGACCGGCGTCCGTCCCACTGGCCTGCCGCGTACCCTGGAGGAGGCCCTGGAGAAGCGGAAGCAACATCTCCATGGAGAATCCCTGCTGCCCCTGAAGCTGCTGGGAGGCCTCCATGAGCCCCTGAGCATAGATCGGCGCGGTGGCACCCTGGCCCTGCTTGTTGAGGGCCTGAGCGGCCTGGCGGAGGGCAGCGCCGACATCCGCGTTGGGGCCGCGACGCTGGACGGTCTGGGAGAGGGTGCGGGTGATCAGGTCGAAGTTGGCGGCCATGTTGTCGCCGTGGTCGCCGTCGCCGCCGTCTAGCTGATTGAGGTGCTCGCGGTCTTGCTGCAAGTTCTGGCTGATGGACTCGAACAGGGCCACCAGGGTCTCGGCGGATGCCATGGGTCACCTCTTGTCGTTGCTCGTGAAACGTAACGGTGAACGGTGAATTCCCCCGCCCGGATGATAGCCCCGGGGGTGGAGCGGCTGGCGGGCTGGTGACAGCCGCCACGGGGAGTGGCGGACGGTTGCCCTGGCGAGAGGGGCCTGAGCGGGGCGTAGAATGGGTTGCGAGGCCGCGCCCGCCGGCCCGTAGTGGTCTGCGTACCGCGACGGTGGGGGCCCGGGAAGGGTGGCCTGGCGAGGAGATGCGTATGAAGATCTTGCGCGTGGTGGTGCTGGCCGCGGTGGCGGCGATGCTGGTGCTCCAGCCGCTGCGCGGACTGGTCACCGGTGCGCCGGAGGCGCACGCGCTTGGCATCGCGGATGGGCTGAGCTCGCGTGCCGTTGGCGCCAAGGACCAGAACCACAATCACAATGGCAACAACAATCGGAACGAGAACGACGAAAACGACAACGAAGACGAGGACGAGCCACCCCCTCCACCGCAGGTCCGCGCACCTGCACCACCCCCACCCCCGCCAAAGCCGGTGTGCTCGCGACCGGGCGATACCACGGTGCTGAGCTCTGACGACGAGCGGATCGCCGTACGGGTGTTCAACAGCATGCCGCGGAGCGTGAAGTTCCGCTTCATCCGACCGGTGGATCCGAGCAGCGTGCCGGCGACGCCGGGCCGCAAGGTGGACGATCTGCTGTTCCAGCTTGTGGCCGAGGAGTGCGACGGCGGCGGGATCGGGACGCTGCCGGCGGAGGTGAACCTGGGCGTCCGCTACACGGACGGCGAGGTGTCCGGCATGGACGAGTCCAAGATCACGATCTCACGGCTTGGCGCTGACAACAAGTGGCAGGCTGAGCCCAAGCAGGCACCGGATCCTGGAGCGAACTACGTGTCCGCGACGATCACCAACCTGGGCTACTTCGTGGTGCACGAACGGTAGCTGAGGGTTTGAGCAACGGGCCCGACCGATCTATCGGTCGGGCCCGTTTGCGTCTAGGTGTCTATCTGAAAGCGGCTACGCGGTGATCGTGCCCCGGCTTAGACTGGCTGGATCTCGCAGAGATACCCGCGGTGCGAAGCCGTGCCGCTGACCGGGTCGCGGTCTGTGGCTGAGACGAGCAAGTTGAAATTTGAGCCCATGGGCCCAAACGGATCGTAGCCGGGCGCGCCGGTCTCAGCACACGCCTGCCACCAGCCGTGCGGGCTCACGGCCACGCGGGGGTCTAGCCGATCGTTGAGCCGCGCACGGGCGCGCACGCTGGCTTGCGGGGTCTCTACGCGCACCCAGTCGCCATCGGCGATCCCCCGAGCCCGAGCGGCCTCCGGGTGCATGTCCACCTCAGGATCCGGGACGTGGCGGCGGAGGCTGGGCAGGGCGTGATGCTGGGTCTGGCAGAACTGCGCGGACTTGGCGCTGGCCAGGATCAACGGGTAGCGCGCCGCGAGGTCTGGCCGCGATTCAACGCTGCTGGGCGGCGGTACGAACTCTGGCAACGGCGGGTAGCCATGATCCAGAAACGTCTCGGAATAGAGCTCCGCCTTGCGTGACGGCGTGGCGAATCCGCGGGGCGCGCCGCTGGCGTCTTGCTCGGCGTACTTGGCGTAGCGCGTCTGCAGGGGCAGGCGCACACCGCCCGGACTGGCACGTAGCTGCTCCACGGTGACCCCGCTGGGGGCAAGCTGATGGCGGTAGGCAGCGTCGATGTCGCCGCGCCAGAACTGCTCCGATAGGCCCAGGCGATCAGCCAGCCCGAAGACGATGTCCGCGTCCGGCCGAGCCTCGCCACGGGGCGCCACCACGGCCTGTCTGAGCTGGATCAGCGACTGAGCCTCCTGGCTGATCTCGAACCCAATCTTGAGTCCCTCGCGCTCAAAGGCGGAGGCAACCGGCAGCACAACGTCTGCCATCTCTGCCGTGGGGTTCATGAACAGATCCGCGTGCGCATAGAAGTCCAGCGCGGCCAGTGCCCGGCGACCGCGGACGGCGTCTGCGTGGGCCAACAGCATATTGGCACCGAAGCCAATGACCACGCGGACGGGATAGGGCTTGCCCTCCAGGATCGCGCGGTAGAGATCCTGCGTGCCCACGGAGCCGCCGGCCGCGGGACCAAGCGGGCGCTCGGAGCGCCCCACGGTCGGGGCGGTTGGGCGTGCTGCCGGCAGGTCCTGGCCTTCGAGCGACGCCGTTGGCGGAGCCGCGAACAGGACATTGCCGCCGGGCTGGTCAAAACAGCCCGTGAGCGCATAGAGCAGCGACATGGCCCGCGCGGTCTGGGTGACGTTTGCATGGTGCTCGTGGCCGCTGTAGGCGTAGTAGGAGACGGGCCGCGAGTCCCACAGGAGCCGCGCCGTCTCTTCCAACTGGGCCCGTGGAACCCACGTGATGGACTCCACCGTCTCCGGCGCGTATCGATCGCAGAGCCTTCGATAGAGCTCGAACGACGGGTGGCACACAACGTCGCCCTTGGCCGTAGCGACCGTGTACTCGCCCTCCAGCGCGAGGTCGGCGGTGCCGCCCTCGTACGTGCCCGTGCCCGGGTCATAGAACACGGTCCGCGCGGCAGCGCGATCCCAGGCCAGGAGCCGACCGTCCTCGGCTAATCCTAGGTCCCGGCCGGTCAGCAAGCGTCCGTTGTCGGCGCGAACCAGGTGCGGCCCGTTGCTCCACTCGCGAATGAAGTCGCGATCGTACCAGCCGCGTTCGATCATCACGTGCGCCAGGCCCAGAGCCAGCGCGCCGTCGGTGCCGGGCCGCACCCGCAGCCACACGTCCGCCTTGCTGGCAAGCCCGGCCTGGCGCGGGTCAACCACAATCAGGCGCATGCCGCGCTTGAGCCCGGCGATCGCGGCCGTTGCGTGCGAGATCCGCGTGGCGCTGGGATTGTAGCCCCACAGGACGAGGACTCCAGTACGCTCGATGTCCGGCATGCCACCGCCGCCGCTGGTGGCGAGGCTGCCCACGCCAAAGGTGAAACGGGTAGCGCCAGCGCGCCCCCACCCGCAGATGTCGTTGGTGATGCCAGAGTTCGGCGTCCCGAAGGCCCTGGCCAGGCGCCTGATGAGCGCATTCGCATCACCAACGGCCGTTGTGGAGGGCGATGACAGCGTGAAGGCGACCGCCTCGGGGCCGTGTTCGCGCGCGGCGCGCTTCATCGCGGCGGCCGTCAGGTCCAACGCCTCCTCCCAGCTTATCCGCTCCCACCCCGGATCTGAGGATCCTTTGGGACGAGTGCGCCGCAGCGGGTGGGTCAGCCGTTCGGGGTGATAGACAAGCTCGGGCGCGGCGCGGCCCTTGGCGCACAGCGCGCGCCCGGTCGGGTGCTCAGGGTCCGGATCCAGCCGGACGAGCCGGCCATCCTCCACGGCGGCGATGGCCCCGCAACGGGAGATACAGAGCGCGCAGAACGTGTGCCTACGGCGTGTGTCCGCGTTCTCACTCATGGCTAGAATCCCCTCTTGCCGGGCCCGGCAATGGCAAGGCGATGGAGCATCGCAAGCCGCGGGCATGCGCTGGTGCATCCCCTGCACACGCAACACCGGGATTGTATGCCTGGACGGCCGCCGGCTGTGCCGGCGGCCGTCCGCGCGCAAGATCGGGATGCTGACGGCGGAGGTGAAAATTGACTACCTCGTGGTGCGCGAGCGTTCGCGCGGCACATTGAGAAAGGATCCACTCAATCCGATAGACTCGCCCAATATCTGTCGGGCGTCCGGTAGGGGGCTTCCACTTGGAGGACACGCGCGTCAACTGTCAAGCTAAGTGGCAGTTTCAAGCTCCAAAAACGACCCATTTTGGCGTATGCAGGCTCCAAATCAGACCCATTTTGGAGTGTACAGACTCCAAATCAGACCCCTTTTTGGAGCCCGCGATCTACAATGCGGTACGATGACGCGGGACAAACGGGTGGAGATGGGGCATGCCTCGCCAGGCGCGCGCGCAGCTACTGCAGGAGGTCACCAGGGTCAACCCATGGTGGCACGCTGAGCGCTGGGATCAGAGTGATCGCCATCTGGGAGACGTGCGACGCGCACTCTTCGAGCGGCACCCGGCCACGCTGGACGATGTCCGCCCGCCGAACCTGTACACGCTGCGCGGCCCCCGGCGCGTGGGCAAGAGCACGCTACTCAAGCAGACCGTCCGGCGGCTGATCGCGGAGGGGATCGATCCGCGGCGCGTGTGCTACTTCCCGGCGGACCTGCTGGCGAGCAATACGGACATCGTGAATCTGTTCCAGGCAGCGCGGATGCTGTTTCCGGACGTGGGTGACCAGCCGCGGTACTTCCTGATTGACGAGGCCACGTCCATCCAGGACTGGCAGCTTGGGCTGAAGTGGCTGCGGGATAACACACCGGTGGGCCAGGACTGCGTGGTGATCACGGGCTCCAGCGCCCGCGACATCGCGGCGGGGACGGTGCACCTGGCGGGCAGGCGTGGGCCGGAAGCGGGGCTGGACCGGCTGCTGCTGCCACTCTCGTTCGGCGAATTCACGCGGTTCGCGGGAGTAGCGGTACCCAACCCGCCAACGCTGCCGTTCGAGGCATTCTACGCGGCGGAGGGGCGGGCAGCGTGCCAGGAGGCGCTGGTGCACCTGGGGGCGCTGGTGGATGCATTCGAGGCGTACCTCCTGGTGGGCGGATTTCCCCAGGCGGTGGCGGACTTCCGCCGATCTGGGAGTGTCTCGCCGGGGTTCATCCGCGATCTGTGGGACGTACTGCAGTCTGATCTCATGGCGGCTGGACTGACGCAGCCGGAGCAGGGACTGCGGCTGCTGGAGCGCCTGGCGGCAAGCCTGACCGGGCCAATCGTGCTGCGGGAGCTGGCGGAAGCCCTGGGCGTGGCACATACCACGGCGGGCGCTTGGCTCAACGCCCTGGCGCAGTCCTACCTGCTGCTCCTGGTGTTCCCGGAGTCTGGCGGTAGACCAGACACCCGTCGGCAGCGGAAGGCGTATCCAGTGGATCCCCTGGTGATCCGGGTGGCATCGCATCGGCTTGCGTCAGACCGCGAGGTACCGCTGAGCCAGATGGCGGAGGCAGCGATCGGCACGGCGATCTTCCGCTCGCTGGAGGAGCACCAGACGGACCGCTTCGAACGGCCGAGCCGACTGTTCTTCTACCGGACGTCTAGCGGCGGTGAAGTGGACTTCATGGTCCAGCCTGGCCGAAGAGCGGTGGAGTCCAAGTACGTGGACTCGCCGACCACGCGGGAGAGCCGGGCCATGGTGGCGAACTTCGACGGCGGGCTGCTGCTCACACGCGCAGCGGTGGATCTGGACCCACGGGTCACCATCATCCCCGCCTCGATCTTCTGCTGGCTGCTGCGCCAGGGTTGATCGGCGCCACACCACTCACCCCCTCGCCTCGGCCCAACCCGCGACCCCACCCCGTCGTCTTCGCGAACGCGGAGACCCATACTTGCCAACACGCGGCGGCGCCGAATGCGCTAGATCAACTCTTCACCACATGCCGCCCGGAGTGCCGCCGCTCCCGGACGGAGTTGGTGCGGAGGTCGGGCGGGCATAGGGTCGCGCTGCGCGCGATGCCGTCGAGACGACGGCGGTCCCAGGGCCTGGCGTGTAACCCGGCGCGCTGGTCGGCCGGTATGGGTGCCCGCTTCCGCGAGCATGGCAGGTGCGGTTGGGCCGCCCGTTCGAACGGGCGGCCCTCGGTGTCAGCGGAGCACGCCGATCTTGTTACGCTCGATCAGCGGCCAGTCTATCTCGTAGCCCAACCCCGGACCCGTCGGCGCGTGGACGTTCCCCTCGCGATCCACCTCGATGTCGTTGACCACGGCGTACTTCTGGGCCGCGTCTGGCTGGAGCACCTCGAAGTAGTCGCAGTTCGGGATGGCCATGGTGATGTGCAAGTTGGCCACGTTGTTCAGCGAGTTGCCGCCGTGGTGGATCTCGCACTTCATGCGGAACGCCTCCGCGGCGTGGGCGATCTTCACCATCGGTGTGATCCCCGCCTTCACTGCCACGTCGCCACGAAGCATGTCCGTGGCCTTCTCGGTGATCCAGGGCGTGTAGCCGTACAGGCCGCCGGGGGCGTACTCGGTGGCCAGGATCGGGATGTGGAGGCGCTGCTTGAGCTTGACGTAGTTGTAGACGTCGCTCTCCTCCAGCGGGTCCTCATACCAGAAGTAGCCCATCTCCTGGATGGCCAGGCCCACGCGGACGGCGTCCTCGTAGCCGTACGACCACATGGAGTCCAGCATGAGCACCATGGAGTCGCCGATGGCCTGCTTGACGGCGGCGCAGATGGCGATGTCCGCTTTGGCCTGGCCCTGGGGGTGGATCTTGTAGGCGGTCCAGCCCTTCTCGCGGAAGCTGAGCGCCTCGTCTACGTAGGCCTGGGGGTTGGGCAGCACGGCGGAAGAGGCGTACGCCGGGACCTTGTGACGGACGGTGCCCAGCAGGCGGTGGATGGGCAGGCTGGCGGCCTTGCCGGCGATGTCCCACAGCGCCACGTCGATGCTGCAGATGGATTTGGCGTCCATCTGCCGCCGCTGGGTCCACATGCGCTCCCAGATGGCGCCGATGTCCAGCGGGTCCCTGCCCATCACCATGGGCTTGAGGCGGCCGATGACCTCGTGGGCCATCTCGTCCACGCCCTTGCTGACGGTGCCCAGGAAGGAGTGGCCCTGGAGGCCCTCATCTGTGGAGACGGTGACCACGCCCATCTGGCGGGTGCCGCCGCCTGCCGTGTGGTAGGTGACCTGCGGTGCGTCCCAGCGGTGGACGGTGATCGCGACATCGGTGATCTTCATGGTGACCTCCGAGGGCGATTCTGGTGCGCGGGCGCCGGGCTGTCAACTGCCGGCGCCCGCACACTAGCGCTCAGTGCTCGGATTGAGCCACCAGGGTGAAGCCGCCAACCACGGCGCCGGCAGCGGAGTACTGGAGCAGTGCCCACTTGCCGGCCCGCGGTCGGGGCTCGATCAACGCGACGATCGGCAGCGGGCTGGTGGGGGAAAGCTCCAGGCCGCGCAGCCACACGCCCGTCCGGGCCGGGCGGAAGGCGGTGTCCAGACTGAGCCGGCTGGACAGGCCGGAGTCTTGCTGGATCAAGCGGTCGATCTCGGCGCGATGCTCGACGGAGATGGGCACGCGCCGCGCATTTGCCTGGGTGGCGATCATCGCGGCCGGCTTCGCCAGGACCAGGCCGACGATCATGCCGGTAGGGCTGGAGTCGATGCCGAGCAAGGCGCGCTCGCCCTGGGTCCGGCCCCACAGGTTGAGTCGGACGGCCAGCGAGCGCGGCCCGCTGGCGGCCGGCGGATTGACGATGTGGAGGTTCTTGAGCGCGGCCTTCTTCTGATTGAGCACCAGCGTGGCCACGGCCACGTCCGACGCGGCAATGGAGTCGTTCTCCGCGGTGATGATGGCCAGTAGGCAGGTGTGGTCGGCCGCGTTCACGGGCACGGCCCACTCGACGCCGGCGATCTGGGATCGGCCGGGGTCGATGCGCTGGATGGTGACGGCCGGACCCACCGGCTGCCACGGCGAGCCTAGCGGCAGCACATTGGCCGGGAATCCGCTCCAGAAGCCGCTGGGGAGCGGCGGGAGGCCGAGCGACGCGTTGGCGTAGAAGCAGCGCACGGCCACCTGCATGGCTGGATTGGTGCCGCGGTTGTGCACCTGGACGAACACGCGAGACGTTCGGCCGCGCTGGGGGTTCTCATGGATCAGCCCGCTGAAGAAGACGCCGTGGTCGTCCTCGAACAGCTCAAAGTCGATATCCGAGATGTTGGGGCGCTGGAAGCTGGGCGCGTCGACTTTGACGTCCGCGCTCTCCCACCACCAGGTCTGGCTGCCTGGCTGGAAGGGGCTGGCGACGCCGGAGGGCGAGGGGAACGCACGGCCGGTGTCCACGGCGCTGTCGCGCAGGTACACCTCCACGCTGGGGATGGTGACCGCGTCCGCGGCGATCTCCCAGACGCCGCGGCTCTGGGTGCCGGCGCGGAGCAGGCGGGACGCGCCGTGGAACACCAGGTCCTTCACGAGCGCGTTGGGCAGGCCGTTGCTGTAGGAGGTCCAGGTGGCGCCGTTATCGGTAGAGCGGTAGACGCCAACGTCCATCCCCACGAAGACGTGGTCCGAATTGGCCGGATCCACCACCACCGCGTTGCCCGCTATTGCAGGAAGCGCCCCGCTGACGTCGGTCCAGGCCTGGCCGCCATTCGCCGATCTGTAGACGTGGCCGCCACCGGCGATGGTGGAGATGGTGGCCCAGACACGGCTGGGGTTGGACGGGTCCACGGCGATGTCGCTGATGTAGGCGGCCCGCGGTGAGGCCAGCGACGTGACGGACCAGGCCCCGCCGGCCTGGTCCAGCCGGAGGACGCGACCATTTGAGGTGCCCACCAGGACGCTGGTGGGATTGGGGATGGCAAGCGCGGTGGCTAGCTGGGAGCCGGAGGGCAGTTGGACCTCCGTGAAGCTGCCGCCGGAATCCGTGGAGACGAAGACGCTCTGGCCGGCCTGGGCGACGACCGCGCCGTTGACCTCAACCGGGGGATAGAACAGCGCGTTGTAGTTCGCGGGCACGTTTGGGCCCACCCACGACCAGGTGCCCCAGGCGCCGCCGGTCGTAGAGCGCTCCATGCCCATGCCGTAGTAGGTGTGGAAACAGGTGAGTGGGCTGGCGGCGTTGAGCCCGCAGTCGCCACCATCGCCGTCCTGGACGTGGAACCAGACCTCCTCGCCCTCGTAGCGCATGGAGCCGTTGTCCTGCGTGCCGGCCAGCAAGTACGCCTCGTACTGGGGATGCTGGGCCAGGTACTCGAGCTCGGTGATACAGAGGCCCTTGTTGAGCGATCGCCAGGTGGCGCCGGCGTCCGTGGTGCGGTAGATGCCGCCATCGTTGCCCACGAAGATGACGTTTGGATCCGCCGGGCTGAAGGCGATGCAGTGCTGGTCTGGATGGATCGAGTCGCCGCCGGCGCGGGCGGAGATCCGAGACCAGGTCCAGGAGCCGGTCCCGGAGCGAAGACCCTTGTGGACGTCGATACCGCCCAGGTAGACGACGTCAGGGTTGTTGGGCGCGATGCCCAGGAACCAGTCGTACCAGGCCTGGCCGGTGCGCAGCAGCGGATCGGTGGGCTGGGTTGCGAAGCCGCCGCCGGCGGTGGCGCGGCGCCAGAGGTAGGGGCTGGGCATGGTCTCGCCGGGCTGCCCATCCGGGTTTTGGATGGGCGGCTGGGCCGCGGCGAACGCGTAGGCGACGTTGGCGTTCGAGCGGGCGTGCGCCACGGCCATACGCTCGAAGCCGGGCGGCGTTGGCAGGCCGGGGAGGGCCACGGAGGTCCAGGTGGTGCCGCCGTTGGTGGAGCGGAAGAGGCCGTCCGCACAGGCGGCCAGGACCTCGCTGACCGCGCCGACCGAGATGGAGAGGCTCCAGGTCTCGGCCGTGCGGCGCTGCGTCCAGGAGGTGCCGCCGTTGCTCGATTCGAAGATGCCCGCGGTAGTTGCCGCGAGCAGATGGTTACCGTTCGACGGATCCACCACCAGGTCGTAGAAACCGCGTCCGACGAAGGGGGCCGTGGCCACGATGGACCAGGTGGTGCCGCCATCGGTCGAGCGCAGGAGGCCGGCGCCGAACCGGTAGCCAAAGTTGCCCTCGCCGGTGCCGGCGTAAACGACGAGCGGGTTGGACGGATTGAAGGCGATGGCGCCGGTCCAGAGCGATGGCTGACCGTCCGTGCGGGGCTGCCAGGTGGTGCCGCCGTCACGCGACTCCCAGACGCCGCCACCGGCCGCGCCGGCCAGGAGGTGGGCAGGGTTGGTGGGGTCCACCGCCAGCGCGGAGACGCGGCCGGAGACAGAGGGCCTGCTGCCGGCACCGGAGCCGTAGGTCTGGCCGTGGGGGATGGCGAAGGGGCCGAGCGGGCGCCAGGCGTTGGCAACGCCCACGGCGGGGCCGGCTCGGTCCAGCTCCTCCTTGCGGGCGATGGCCTCGAGGTAGGGCGAGGAGGCGCCCTCCTCGTAGCGAGTGGCGGTCGCGGCCTGGGCGTGGCTGTTGAAACTCGGCCGGGCGATGGCGGTGCGCGCGGGCGGCGGAGTTTGCTCGAGGCCGCGCTCATCCTCGAGCTGGCGGAGGCGGGCGAGCGCCTTGCCGCCGGGCGGTCGGCGGCGGATGGCCGGGGCGGCGGGCGCGGCGAGCCCGGCGGCGGGTGAGGGCGCGGTGCGTCGCGGTGCGCGTTGATCGATCGGAGATCGCATGGGATCCTCCTCTGCGGAGCGGCCCGGGTCTACTGGGTGCTGGGCTGAGGCGTCGGGCGGTCCGCGTTTGAGTCGGTCTGCTCTGGCTCCGGTTGCTCTGACTCCGGCTGCTCGGTCTGCGCAGGTGCGTCCCAGCCGCGCTCCTGCTCGAGCTGGCGGCGGCGTTCGAGGGCTTTACCGCCTGGCGGGGGCGGCGGTCGGCGTCGTTCCGGCTCCCTGGGGGGGCGCATGACGGGCCTCCCTTCCTGGCGCGGGCCCACGCGCTGTCACGACGCGTGGCGGGCCATAGTCGCATCGTACCGGCCGTCTCCAGCCGTGTCAAAAAGGCGATGGCGGCAGACGGCAACGGACCGGCATACCCGGAGGGAGGCGTAGTTCGTTACCCTACCGATGGGCTGCCGACCGCGGTGGCGGAGCTCCTGGCAGCCGGAGCAAGTAATGCGCGTCCTGAGAGCATTGATGATCGGCGGGCTGCTGGTGGCGTTCGTCCTACCGCCCGGACTTACCTCTAGCGTGCTGCCGGCGGTGCACGGGGCCACCCTGCACGCCCCCTCCACGTTGCCCGTGCTCGACCACGACAATGGCAACGAGAACGACGACAACGCGAACGACAACTTCGACAACAGCAACGACAACGGCGACGACGGGAACGACAACGGGAATGGCCGCCGCAACGAGAACAATCGGGTGGTGATCGTTCCGCCGTCCCGGTAGCCGTCCCGGCCGGACGAGGCCGCTGGCCGGCGGGGCGTTTTGCAGCAAAACGCCTCTCGGATGATCGGGGTGGCATAGCGCGGCCGCGAGCTCGGAAGCCAACCGCTTCCGAGTTGTTTTCCTAGTTGGGGGCGTGCCGCTGAGGCTGGGATGCTTGTCGGGCGCGGGCGAGATCGCGCTGTGCACGCGGCCACCGAGACGGCAACGGCCCCGGGGGTGCGCGTGTGGCGGAGTACGCTGATGGCTGCCACCCGGGGCGCGGCGGGTGGGTCGGAACCGCGTGGGGCGTGTGGCGCGGCCGGTCAGACGGAGCGGCGGTAGGCGGTGAACGCCCTGGTGGCGAAGACACAGGCTACCAGGGTGAAGGCGGCTAGCTGGCCGGCGTAGCGCAGCACGTCCGGGCCGTTGGTGCCCTGCATGGCGGCGCGGCCGCCCTCCACGGCCCAGTTCACGGGGTTGACGGCGGCGGCGGCCTGGATCCAGCCGGGCATGAGATCGGCCGCCATGTACGCGCTGGACAGGAAGATCAGCGGCATGCCGAAGAAGTTGACCACGGCGATGAGGGTCTCCTCCCGCCTGGCCAGTAGCGCGATGCCGCTGGAGATGGCGGCAAACCCTGACCCGAGCAGCCCGGCCAGAAGGATGAGCGCGGCGGCGCCGGCGATGCCGCCGGGCACACTGGCGCCGAGTACGAGCGCGACGATGATGACGATGATGGACTGGACCGCCACGGTGAGGGCGGCGTGCAGCACGCGGCCGGCGATGATGGCGCCGCGCGGGACCGGGGTGGCGAGCATGCGGTCGATGACGCCGACCTGGAGATCATTGACCAGGCCCATGCCGGACCAGGCGGAGCCGAAGACGGCGTTCATGATGAGCACGCCGGGGGCGATGAACTCAACGTAAGACGCGGCCTGAAAGCCGGGGATGTCCACCACTCGCTTGAAGAGCTGGCCGTAGAGGGTGAGCCAGATCATGGGCTGGACGAGCGTGACGGCGATCCAGATGGGCATGCGGAGGGTGGTGCGGACGTGGCGCAGGAGCAGGTGGTACGTGGCGTTGGCAAAGATCATGCGCGGCCTCCCTGACGGACACTGACCGACGTCGCTGAGGCATCCAGGGCGTCCGACTCGAAGCGGTGGCCGGTGTAATGGAGGTAGACGTCGTCCAGGCTGGGGCGGGACAGTGAGATCGTGGCGACCTGGGCGCCGGCCCCGGTGAGGCCGGTGACGACGGCCGGGATGGCGGAGGCGCCAGCACCGACGTGGGCGACGACCTGCCGGCCGACGATGGTGGCGTCGATGACGTCTGGCAGGGCGCGCACAGCCTCGACAGCGGTGGGGTTGGGCTCCACGAGCTCGGCGATGACGGTGTCTCCACTGACGGTGGCCTTGAGCTCAGCGGGCGTGCCGACGACGACGATCTTGCCGTGGTCGATGATGGCGAGTCGATCGCAGAGGCGGTCGGCCTCGTCCAGGTAGTGTGTGGTCAGCAGCACGGCCAGGTTACGCTCCTGCTTGAGGCGGAGAAGGTCGCGCCAGAGGGCGGCGCGGGTCTCCGGGTCCAGCCCGGTAGTGGGCTCGTCCAGGAAGAGCACGGCGGGCTCGGCAACGAGACCCATGGCCACGTCCAGCCGCCGTTTCATGCCGCCGGAGTAGGTGATCACCTGGCGATCGGCGACGTCTGAAAGGTCGACCCACTCCAGTAGTTCGGAGACGCGGTCGGCAACGGCGGCGCGCGGCACGCGGAGGAGGTGGGCCTGAAGGGTGAGGTTCTCGCGGCCGGTGGAGAAACGGTCCACCCCGGAGGCCTGGGCGACGAAGCCGATGCGGGCGCGGACCTGGTCCGGCTGGGCAGCGACGTCGAACCCGGCGACCGTAGCGCTGCCGGACGTGGGCTGGCTGAGGGTGGCGAGGATGCGGACGGTGGTGCTCTTCCCGGCGCCGTTCGGGCCGAGCAGGCCGAAGATCTCACCGCTGCCGACGTCGAAGGAGACGCCGTCTAGCGCGGTGACACCGCCGCGGTAGGTCTTGCAGAGGTCACGGACAACGATAGCGTGCATACACCCTCCCCTGTATACTGGCATTCTGCTCGACAGGATAATATCTTAGCGAGTAAGATATTTGCAAGGAGTGATTAGTTCGCGATGGCGGACGGCGGTGACCGGGCGGGTGTTCAGCGGGCGCTTCACGGGGAGCTGCGGCGGGGCGGGCTCTGCTGGGGACTGTTCACCCACGCGGCGGCCGCCAGATTGGGCATGAACGCCACGGATCTCCAGTGCCTTGACCTCCTGGCAGCGTCCGGGCCGCTGACCGCGGGGCAGATCGCGGCCCAGACAGGGTTGTCCACCGGCGCGGTGACGGGCGTGGTGGATCGCCTGGTGGAGGCAGCCCTGGCACGGCGCGCGGTCGATCCGGCCGATCGTCGACGGGTGATGGTAGAGGTCGTGGATGGCTCCTCCAACGCCGTAGCGGACGTCTACGCGCCCCTCTCAGGCGCTGCCGCCGCGCTGATGTCACGGTATGCCGCGGAAGAGCTCGCTACGGTGCTGGATTTCGCCCGCGAGTACCACGCGCTGCTGCTGGACGAGTCCGCCAGGCTGCGGGCGGAGTCGACGATGCCGGCAGCCGGGACGGGCGAGCTGGCGACGCCGCTGGGCCCCGTGCAGGCGGGTGAGCTGATCGTGAGCGCGGGGCACAAGCTGATCGTGGACTCCGACCCGGCCCAGTCATCGCTGTACCGCGCACAGTTCTACGGGGTGGTGCCTGACGTGCGGGTGGAGGGCGGGACGGTGACGGTGACGGCGCGGGGCAGCACGCCGCCGCACGGCGCGGCGCGGATCACCCTGCACGCGGGCATCCCCTGGCACGTGCGGCTCCAGGGCGGGGTGTCGCGTTTCACGCTGAATCTATCGGGGCTGGATCTACGGACGCTGGAGATTGGCGGTGGGGCGAGCCGGGGCATGGTGACGCTGCCGGTGCCACGAGCCGGCCTGCCGGTGCGGATCTCCGGCGGAGCGCGGCACGTGAACGTGACGCGGCCGGCCGCCGCCGGCCTGCGGCTGCGGATCCACGGCGGGGCGAGCCGACTGATGGTGGATGGGCAGCGGCTGGGCCGAGTGCAGGGAGCTACGGAGTGGCGCAGCGCGGCCGGCGGTGATGCAGGGGCGTTCGTGGACGTGGAGGTAAGCGGCGGGGCGAGCGCGGTGACGTTCGAGACGAGTTAGCGGGGTCGTATCCGCGATGGAGCGGGGCTGGCGCGCGTGAACACCCGCCCCAGCTCACGCTTCCCTGAAGCGTCGCGGGCCCACGGGGACAAGGAGTTGTGTATCGCGGCGTGAGCGTCACGCGGCCTAGTGGCGGGACGGGGAGGGGGTATACCGGGAGCCCACCCAGACGCTCTGGTCTGGCTGCTGGGAATCGTAGCGGATGTCTGAGATATCGCCCGGCTGCCAGCGGTCGGCCACTGCCCCCACGGGGTGGCTCCTGGCCTCGTGGGTGACGCCGTGGTGGTCGCGGTAGGTGTAGTGAATGCGGCGCTTGGTCTCGCCGTTCACGCGGATGGTGGTCATGACGACGGCGGTGACCTGGCCGGCCGCCTCCAATCCGGTGCGGAGGATGCGCCAGTCGGCGCTGGCACGGTGCCAGAAGCGAGCCGCGAACGTGCCGCCAACCCCGGAGGCGAGGAGCCCAATGAGCGCGGCGATGAGAACCTCGCCCCAATCGTCGCCGTCGTCGACGCGGCTCGTGGTGGGGTCAGCGCGCAGGTAGAGCATGGGGACGCGCTGGCCAGGCTGGAGGCGATCCCAGAGGCCCAGACTTATCTGCTCCCGGCTTGCCAGGGTGCGCCCGCCGGGTAGCGCCATCTCCACCTGAGCGTAGTAGCGCGGCGATTTCCCGGCGACACGCGTCTTCTCGATCACGATGCCTGAAGTCCGCTCGCCGTCTGACTGGTAGCGGAGCTCGGTGATGGCCTGGCCGATCGCGAGAACGGAGGTGACGGTGCCAAAGACGACGGCGATGGCGAGGGCGGGCCAGAACCAGATGGTGCGCGTGAGGAGGGTGACGAATCCGACGGACTCTGCCGGACCGGACAGCAATGGCTCTGGGGCTGGCTCCGCCTGGGTCGCTTCGTTGCGCGTCCACGAGCCGCCGCGGCTGACTCGGATGAACCCGTGGATCATGAGGAACAGGGCGAACAGCGCCAGCGGAACCAGGAACGCCAACGCCGTGAAGGCGTGTGCCCCCAGTGCCCAGACGATGGTGGCAGTGACGCCGCCATCTACGGCGAGGATGAAGGTTGCGACGAGAATCTGGACCAGGGGCGATGCGGGGCGGGCACGTCTCACAGCGGTGGCCTCGCGATCTTCGAGATGACTCGTTCAGAGATCAGCACGTCAGAGATCAGCACGTCAGAGATCAGCACGTCAGAGATCAACAGCGCGCGGGGGCTTCAGTGACGTAGACGCCAGATGTGTTGGCACGGATCCGCATCGGGCGGCGCAACCTATGCCACGGCGCGCGGCCGCGCACCCAGGTGCCTGGCGAGCGTCTTGCGGAGGACCTCGAGCCGGACCGGCTTGACCATGAAGTCATCCATGCCAACCTCTAGGCATCGGTCCTCGTTGCCGTTGAGCGCGGCGGCGGTCATGGCAATGATCGGAACGCGCGGGGAGCGGGACTCAGTCTCGTGAGCACGGATCCTGGTGGTGGCCTCGAAGCCATCCATCTCCGGCATCTGGCAGTCCATCAGGATGGCGTCATAGCGTTTAGCGGATGCGGCGGAGACCGCCTCTCGCCCGTTGTTGGCGATCTCCACCTGGTAGCCAAGGCGGGAAAGCATGCGGGACGCGACCTGCTGATTTACCAGGTTGTCTTCCACGAGCAGCAGCATGGCACGCGGCCCACCCCTGGAGGCCGCGGTGGACCGCGTGATCGCTGGCTCAGGCGGCTGCTCGGAAGCGTCGGGGATGGCGAGCTGGACGGTGAACCAGAACGTGCTGCCGGTCCCAGGGGCGCTCTCCACCCCAATGGTCCCGCCCATGAGCGTGACGATTCGCCGGCAGATGGTGAGCCCGAGACCGCTACCGCCGAATCTGCGGGTTGTTGAGCTGTCCTCCTGGACGAATGGGTCAAACAGCCGTTGCTGGGCGTCCGGCGCGATGCCGATACCGCTGTCACTGACCTCCGCGCGGAGGGTGACACGACCGTCTGGGCTGGGCACGGCCGACATACGCACGTGGACGGAGCCTTGATCGGTGAACTTGATGGCATTCCCGACGAGGTTGAGCAGGACCTGGCGCAGACGAGTGGGGTCGCCCACGGTCTGATCTGGTACCGATGGCTCGACACTGGACGTCAGCGCGATCTGCTTGCGGCCGGCCTCAATGCGGAGGAGTGTGAAGACTTCACGCAGGATCCAGCGCGGGTCGAGGTCGGTGTGCTCGAGTTGAAGCATGCCGGCTTCGATCTTGGACAGATCAAGGATGTTGTTGATGACGGCGAGGAGCGCCTCCGAGCTGCCACGGATAGTGTCCGCATATTCGCGCTGAGCAGCGGTGAGGCGCGTATCCAGCAACAGGTCCACCATGCCGATAACGCCGTTGAGTGGGGTGCGGATCTCGTGGCTCATGGTGGCCAGGAAATCGCTTTTCGCCTGATCGGCGGCGGTCGCGGCGCGCGCCAGGGTCTCCGCGTTGCTCGCGGCGATCTGGAACGCCTCATTGGCGTCAGCGAGCGATCGGTAGAGCGAGGCATTGCGGATGGCGATAGCGGTCTGAGCGGCAAACGCATCGAGAAGCTGGCGATCGTCGTCGTTGAACCGCACGGGGGCGGGCCCCGAGATGACCATGATGGCCAGGAGGCGTCCATCGAGCATGATGGGGCGACCCCAGAAGCTCAGGAGGCCGTTCTCGACACACCAGTCCTTGGCGATGATGCGGTCGTCCCCGAGGACATCGTCGATTACGAGCTCCTGTCGATTGCGCGCGATCCAGCCGGTGGCGCCGGTCTCATAGCCATTGGTCTCAACGGGGAACGCGTTCGGGCGCGTGCGGTCCACGGTGTCGGCGCGCGTCAACAGCTGCCTCTCGTCGTCCGCGAGCCAGAGGGAGACCCACGGGACGCCGGCGAGCTCCGCGGCGGCCCGCATAATCTCCGGCAGCACCACGTCCATGTCCAGGCTTGAGGAGATGAGACGGTTGAGCCGGGCGAGCGTGCGGAGCTGGGCTACCCGTCGCTCCTGGAGCTGGTGGGCGCGGGCGTTCTCAATGGCAACGGCGGCATGGTTGCCGAGATCGCGGAGCACCGCGGCGTCATCGTCCGTAAACGGGGCCTGGTCGGCCGTGCGGGTGAGTCCCACAGCCCCGAGCAGACGGCCGCGGAACAGGATCGGAGCGCCGACGACACGGGCAACCTCCGGGTGCTGATTCAGCACCTGGTGGGTTTGGCGGGCGGCGTCCATCTGGTTCTCGACGACGGGCTCTTTGCGCTGGATCGCGCGTCCGGCGATGCCCTGGCCCGGGGCCAGGACCAGGCTGCCTACCCAGTCATCATGGCCCTTCCAGGTGCGTGGCACCAGCACGCCGCGAGCCTCATCCCACACGTAGATCGCGCCGGCCGGTGTGTTGATGAGGCGGCATGCGGACTCCAGGACGTGTCGCAGCACGGAGTCAAGATCTCGCTCACCCACGAGCTCGGCCAGCAGGGCGCTCATGGACTCGAGCCGGCGCGTTCGCTCCTCCAGCTCGCCGAGCATCGCGCGGCTATCCGAGACGTCCGTGAAGGCGCCAACCCAGCCGGCAAAGCTGCCATCCGGGTGGTGCCTGGGCGACGATTCGGCGCGAATCCAGCGGTGCGTGCCATCGGCGGCGCGGACACGGCAGGTCATGGTGAACGGTTCACGGTTCTGGCGCGCCTGCACGAGTGCATCCGCGACGAGCGCGCGGTCTTCGCGATGAATAGCGTGGCGCCAGCCCCAGCCCAGGAGGTCCTCACGCTGACGGCCGAGGAACTCTGCCATGGCGGGGCTGGCGTAGGTGATGCTACCGTCGGGAGCTGCTGTCCACACCCGCAAGGGCGTGTCCTCCGTGAGCAGTTCGAACGTGGAGCCGGCAGACTGATCCGCGCTCACGATCTCGCGAATCGTGCCGCGCGGGCGCCCGGACTCGCTGGCCCGCCAGGCCCTGATCTCCAGGTGGCGGTTGGGCCGATCGGGAAGCCAGACGCGCACGTGCGTGGCCAGCGCGCGACCGTCGCGACTCACAGACCGCAGATGGTGCGCCAGGCGCTCGCGATCGTGTGGGTGGATGCAGTCGAGCAGGTCCTCGAGCGAGCGGGGCGGATGGGCCGGCTGGCCAAGCAATGCGGCCGTACGAGAACAGCAAGACCAGCCGCCTTGTTCGTTGATCCACCAGGTACCAGCCTCGTCCGGGGGATTGGCGTCTACCCGGCTTTCGCCCACGCGTGTATGCCCCGTCACCGCGGGCGCTCCAGCCAGCTTCATCCGCCTCCGCACTCACGCCCCCCCTTGGAGAATCAACGTGCGTCGTCATTGCTGCTCGTGTCACCAGGAAAAACGGTGACGGGACGCGGAACGGCCCGGTGCAAAGCGCCACGGCCGTGACGGAAGCACGCGTCAGCGCGGGTGTGTGAGCTTTGGGAAGAGGACGCGCGCGGTGTGGTCGATGCCGCAGTGGGCTGACTGGCCGATGCGGACGTCGCCGCGAGCGGTGATGAGCAGGAAAGCGTCCGCGCGGCTGACACCGAGGCGCTCGCCAATGAAGGTGGCCATCTCCACCACGGCGATCCGCACCGCCTCATCCAGCGTGTCAGCCGTGCCGTAGGTGACCCAGTGACCTGGCAGCTCAAACCAGGGACGCGACGCGCCGGCGCCGGGCACCACGTCCACCCGAATGGTCACGCGGCCGCAGATCTCGACGGCCGTGCCGCTCACTTCGCCATCACCCATACTGGCATGGACGTCACCCAGGGCGAGCAGGCCACCCTCGAGCCAGACCGGGAGATGGGCGACCGTGCCCACGGTCATGTCCGTGAAGTCGAGGTTGCCGGCGTGGATGCCGGGCAGGGCGGTGGGGTAGGGCCCATCCGCCGGGCACGTGCCGATGACGCCGACCATGGGTCGGGTGGGGAAGCGGATGCCGTGGGGGGTGACGAGGTCCTGGCCGTCCACCCGGAAGATCATGCCGTGGAGCTCGGAGATCTCGTCGCGCATGACGCCGTGGCCGGGGTTGAGTCGGGCCCAGCCAACATCTCCCAGCTCGATGGCGAGGATCTCCACCCGAAGCTCGTCGCCGGGCCGGGCGCCCTGGACGTAGACGGGTCCAGTGGCCGGGTTGACGCGGGCGGGATCACGGGTGCGGGTATAGAGGGCGATGTCTTCGTGTCGGCGGATCCGACCGGAAGAGGCGTCTAGCGTCTCGAAGATGATGGTGGCGCCACTGGGCGCCGTCGCCACGGGCGGGATGCCCGGGCCAAAGGCGTAGGTGATCTGGTCGCGGGTGAGGATGAGCGTGGACACGGCCAGAGGGTACTCCCTCTGGCCGCGGATGTGCAGCGGGACGGGGCGACCGGGGAATCAGCCGCCGTAGACGTCCTTCATCTCCTTCTCCGCCCAGGCCACGGCCGACTCTGGCGACTCTCCTTGAACGGCCTTCGCGAACATGTCCACCAGGATGTACTTGGACTGGACCAGGGCGACCTTGCTATCCGCGGGGCCGGGCCAGCCGATGGCGCGGGCGTTCTCCGGGGCCTTCTTGAAGACGCGGGTGGCGGGTGGGAACTTCTCCCAGAGGGGGTTGTTGTTCTGCTTCTCGCCCACGCCGGAGTAGTAGCTGGCACCGAGCTCAAACCAGGGCATCCAGATCTCGTCTGACATGCACCATTTGAGGAAGGCCTTCGCGGCGTCCGCGTTCTTGCTGTACTTCATGACGCCGTAGTAGTCGCTGGCGACCATGCGGATGTCGCCCTTGGGGCCGGCGGGGATGAAGTCCAGGCCGATGTCGTCCAGGAAAGGCTGCTTGTCCTTCCGGGCGACCCACCAGATGCTGGCGCCGTTCTGGGTGGCGGAGACGGTCTCGGCGAGGAACGCCCGGTTGTTCGCGCTGTCGTCCCAGGCCAGGCCGGTCTCGTCAAAGGCGTCCTTCCAGGCCTGCTTCAGCGTGGTGACGGCGGCAACGGTTCCGGGGGAGTTGATGGCCACCTTGCCCTTGTCGTCAACTTCCTGGCCGCCGTAGGCCCAGACGAGCGGATAGACCCAGAAGACAGGATCACCGGTGCTGTGCCCCAGGGAGGCGCCGAGCGGTCGGCCCTTCTCCTTCAGCTTCTTGCCCACGGCGTGCATCTCATCGTAGGTCTTGGGGAACGACTCCACGCCGACTTCCTTGAACCACGACTTGCGCCAGTGGACGGCGGTGCCGACGATGTCTCGCGGGACGGCGAGGTACTTGCCCTCTACCTTACTGTAGGCCTCGGGCACGCCGTAGTACTCACCGGTGACCTTCTTGATGTCAGCGGTGATGTCGCTCACGTCCAGGAGCGCGTCTTTGTAGAGGTGGGCCCAGTTGTGGAACAGCATGAAGATGTCCGGGCCGGCGCCGCCCTGGATGGAGGCGGTCAGCTTGGTCTGGAGATCGTTGTTGCCGATGAACTCCATGGTGACCTGGGCGCCGGTCTCCCTCATGAAGCCCTCTTCCACCTGCTTCTTGAAGAACGGGTCGTTCTCCGGGACGAAGCTTGAGGACGACACGACGCTCAGCGTGGTGCCCTTGAGGTTTGGAAGTCCTCCAGCCTTGGCGGCCGGGGCGGCTTGAGCTGGAGTGGCGGCGGGCGCCGCGGCGGAAGCGGCGGGCTTGGGAGCATCAGCGGGCTTTGGAGGCTCCGCCGGTTTCGCGTCCGGCTTGGGCTGGGCGGGCGCGGTGGCGCCGCCGCAGGCGCTCAAGAGGAGCAACGCGGTGGAGCCAAGCACGGCGCCGATGACGCGGCGGCGGGTGAACAGACGAACGCGATCGGTGGCGGGTGCGAGAGGCTTCGCCATTGAGCTCTCCTCATGCCAGGTCTCGGTCCGGGGTGCGGCCGAGTGTCTGCAACGAGTCGCACGGTTCGCTATTCGGTTTGGGCCAGGATAGACGCGGCCGGGGGAAGAGTCAAGAGTCCCGCAGCAGGCGTGACAAGTGACCTGGGCAGCGGTGGGGAACGGCGACGGGGAAAGGGAGAGGGCCGGTAGAATGTTGGCAGTCGGCAAGACGCCGACGTCGGACGTGCTGTACGATTTGTCATAGCTGTGCTATGACAAATCCGGGACAATTTGCGATGTTGGAGAGTGTGTGTGCGTAGATTCGAGGTGAGCCTGCCCACGACCGTGGATGAGTGCCTGAAGGCACTCGCGGCGGCTGGATCCGGAGGCAGGGCGGTGGCCGGCGGCACGGATCTGGTGCCCCAGATGAAGAACGGGTTGCTGCGGCCAGCGACGGTGGTGGACCTGAGCGCGGTGAGCGAGCTGCAGGGCCTTTCGGTGCAGTCCGACGGCAGCCTGCGCATCGGCGCGGGCGTGAGTGCACGGTCGATCGAGCTGGATGGCGCGGTGCGCCGGGCCTACTCGGTGCTGTCGGACGGCGCCGGGCTCGTCGGTTCGATCCAGGTGCGGAATCTGGCGACCATCGGCGGGAACATCTGCAACGCGGCTCCCTCTGCCGACATGGCGGCGCCGCTGATGGTGCTGGACGCGGTGGCCGTAATCGCGGGGCCCAGCGGTCGCCGGCGGGTCTCGCTCTCTGAGTTTTTCACGGGCGTACGGCGAACGGTGCTGGCACCCGGTGAGCTGCTGGTTGAGCTGAGTCTGCCGGCGCCAGAGGCGGGCACGGGCGGCAACTACCGCCGGCACACGCCGCGACAGGAGCTGGACATCGCGGTGGTGGGCGTGGCCTCGCTGCTGACGGTGAAGAACGGGTCGTGCACCAAGGCGCGGATCGCCCTGGCCTCGGTGGCGCCCACGCCGATCCGGGTGCCGGAGGCGGAGGCGCTCCTGACGGGCAAGGCGGTGACGCCGGCGCTGATCGAGCAGGCCGCGGATCTCGCGGCCCAGGCGAGCCGGCCCATCTCGGATCAGCGGGGTTCCGCGGAGTATCGCCGCCACCTGGTGAAGGTGCTGACGCGCCGCACGCTGACGACGGCGCTGGAGCGGGCGTCCTGAACGCGCGCCGCGGCGAACGAGCCGAAGCTCAAGCGAGTACCGAACGAGTTCTGACAAGCCGAAGGGGTAGCTGAGACATGCCCAAGATGAATCTGGAGTTGACGGTCAACGGCGAGGCCACCGAGGTGCTGGTCCAGCCGTATGAGACGCTCCTGGACGTGCTGCGCGAGCGGCTGGAGCTGACGGGCCCCAAGGAGGGCTGCGGGACGGGTGACTGCGGGGCCTGCACGGTCCACCTGGATGGCAAGGCCGTGACGAGCTGCCTGGTGCTGGCAGTCCAGGCGCGCGGACGGAACGTCGTAACCATCGAGGGGCTGGCGGGCGGCGACGGGCTGCACCCAGTGCAGGACGCGTTCGTGCGGCACGCGGTGCCGCAGTGCGGCTTCTGCATCCCCGGCGCCGTGATGTCCGCGGTGGCGCTGCTGGCCGAGAACCCAGCGCCGACGAATGATGAGATCCGGATGGGGATCGCCGGCAACCTGTGCCGCTGCACGGGCTACACAAAGATGGTTCAGGCAGTGGCCGAGGTGGCCGCGGCGGGGAGGAGCTGACGATGACGATCCTGACGACGCGCGACGTTAAGGGGGTTGGATTCTCCATCCCGAGGCCGGATGGCGCGGAGAAGGTGACCGGCCAGACGCGCTACGTGGCGGACCTGCACCCGCGGGGCATGCTCCACGCGAAGCTGCTGCGAAGCCCCCACGCGCATGCGCGGATCACCAGGCTGGACGTGAGCAAGGCCCGGGCGCTGCCGGGCGTCCGCGCCGTGCTGACGGCGGCGGACATCCCGCAGATCAAGCCAGGCGCGAAGACGCGGGCCCACGCAATGCTGGCTCGGGACCGCGTGATCTTCGCGGGTCAGCCGATCGCGGCGATCGCGGCGGATGAGCTGGCGATCGCCGAGGAGGCGGCGGACCTGATCGTCGTGGAGTACGAGGTGCTGCCGGTGGCGGCGGACCCGGAGAAGTCGGTGCTGCCGGGCGCGCCGCGCGTGGCCGATCTGGGGACGGAGGCTGATCTCAGCGAGGCGGCGGCGCACTCTGGCGTGGCCGTGGCGGCCGGCGGTCAGGACGAGAAGCCGGCCAACGTGCCGCAGCAGGTCCACTTCAGCCGCGGCGACGTGGCCAAAGGCTTTGCCGAGTCTGACGTAATACTCGAGAAGACGTACCGGCTGCCCATGGTCCACCAGGGGTACATCGAGACCCACGCGGCGCTGGCGGACTGGGACGCGGCTGGGCGGCTCACCCTGTGGGCGAGCACCCAGGGCATCTTCAACACGCGGGCCGAGACGGCGGACGTGCTGGAAATCCCGGAGTCGCAGATCAAAGTGATCCCCATGGAGTGCGGCGGCGGCTTCGGCGCCAAGATCCGCGCGCTCTGCGAGCCGCTGGCGGCGATCCTGGCGAAGCATACGCGGCGACCCGTGCGGCTGGTGATGAGCCGTCGCGAGGAGCTCGAGGCGGGGATGCCCGCGCCCCAGGTGATCATCAAGCTGAAGACCGGGGCGAAGAAGGACGGGACGCTGACGGCGATCTCGGTGGATACGACGCTGGAGTCTGGCGCGATCTCCGGCGCCGTACTGACGATCAACGCCGTGATGACGGGCAGCTTCTACCAGTTCCCCAATCTGGAGTACACCGGCCGCGAGGTGCTGACGCACAAGACGAGCATCGCGGCGTACCGGGCGCCGACCGCGCCGCACACGTTCTTCGCGGTCGAGTCGCACATGGAGCAGCTTGCGAAGAAGCTGGGCCTGGATCCCATCGAGTTCCGCCTGCGCAGCATGAGCAAGGCGGGCGACCCCATGACGCACGGACAGTCATGGGCGCCGCACGGCGCGGCGGAGGCGCTGAAGCAGGCGGTGCAGCACCCAATGTGGAAGCGGCGCGGCGAGTGGAAGGCCGGCAGTGGCAAGAACGGCGCGGGGCTCCGCGGGACCGGCATCGCCGTGGGTGGCTGGATCCCGGGTATTCAGCCGTGCGCGGCGGACGTGAAGCTGGGACCGGACGGGCACGTCAACGTGTTCACCGGCGCCATCGACATCGCCGGCACCAACCAGGGCCTGGCCATGCTGGCGGCGACCACGTTCGGCGTGGACGTGGATCGCGTCCACATCGTAACGGGCGACTCCGACAACTCACCGCTGGTGGGCCTGAGCGCGGGCAGCAAGACCACCTACACGGTGGGCGCGGCGGTGATCGCGGCGGCCGAGGACGCGAAGCAGCAGACGCTGAAGATCGCGGCGGCCGAGCTGGAGGCGAACGCGGAGGACCTGGCGATCACCGGCAACGCGGTGGTGGTCCAGGGCGTGCCGGACAAGTCGATCACGCTGGAGGCGATTGGCCGCAAGACCAACTCGTTCGGCTCCCAGGTGGCGCCGGTCCACGGGACGGGGTCGATCGCGGTGCCGGCCCAGGCGCCGGCCTTCGCGGTGCAGATCGCGGAGGTGGAAATCGATCCGGACACGGGGGCGCTGGCGCTGCACGGATTCGCGACGATCCAGGACGTCGGCTTCGCCATCAACCCGCTGGGCATCGAAGGGCAGATCCAGGGCGGGGCAGTCCAGAGCCTCGGCATCGCGCTGACCGAGGGTCTGATGTACGACGACCAGGGACGGGTGATGAACCCGAGCCTGCTGGACTACCGTCAACTCACGGCAGCGGACGTACCGGATATGGAGACGGAGCTGGTAGCAGTGCCGGCGCCGCACGGGCCGATGGGCGCGCGCGGCGTGGGCGAGCCACCGATCGTCCCCGCGCCGGCCGCGATCGCCAACGCGATCGAAGACGCGGTGGGCGTTCGGCTCACGGAGACCCCGATGACGCCGGAGCGGATCGCCCTGGCGATGCTGGCGAAGGGGTAGATGTATTGCCTGGTGGATGACCGGATCAAGTCCAGTCGTCCACCAGGTCTGTACCACGCTGGCGAAGGGTTCATCAGGATCGGCGGGGAGCTACAATGCCCGGCAACTCGCTCGCACGCAGGCGAAGGGGAGGTGGCGTAGCCCGGCCTCGCACCAGTCACATCGAGATCGGTGAGGGACTGAACGGCCTTAAGGCGTTGATTGCTGCGCACCGGATTCGTGTTCTCGACGTCGTCGTCTGGCACGAGAAACTCGGGTATTCACCGGACAAGATCGTCCACCAGTACCCCACGCTGTCACTCGCCGACGCGTACGCGGCGTTGAGCTACTACTGGGATCACCGCGAGGAGATCGCGAGCGCTCGCCGACGAGCGAGGCGAGGCAGAAGATATGCGCCGAATGAGCACGAGCGCGCTCGAAACGAAACTCCAGCACCCGCGGCTTGGCACGGCGTACGACTCGGCCGAATGGGAGCCACCTGGCTGGCCCGGCTCAGTTCGGCCGTTGGGCCGCGGAGGTTCCGGTGGCCCGAATACGGCGATGGCTAGAAGCGTACGCTAGAGAAGGCGGCCGAACTCCTCTCGGGTCAGCTTGCAACTGTGCAAGATGGCCGAAAGCAGTCCAGGTCCAAGGTCCTCACCAGCGTGGACAGGCACAACGACGATCCGTCCATCGCCGTGACGCAAGAAATGGTGACTCCCTTTCGTCCTTACAACTTCGAATCCGGCGCGGCGGAGGGCGACGACCACTTGCCGCCCGGTGACGCGCGGCAGCCTGCTCACGCAACCACAATCTTCTGCACGCCCACAAAGTCCATACGTTCGCTATCATCGTCCTGGACCTCAAGGCAGAGGTCGATCGCTTCCCGCGTGCGCGCCATGAGATCGTCGAGGGAGCGGGCCTGGGTGTGGCAGCCCGGGAGTGACGGCACTGTGGCCACGTACCACCCCTCGCTGTCGCGCTCGATCACGACGCTGAATTCCCTGGGCATCGTTGTCCTCCGGGAGGAGATTCTAACGGTCGCCGCCTCGGCGAAGGTGGCTGAGGCGCCGGGCCGCGCTGACTGGGCGTGCTAGGATCGCCCTATGCTTGGGCGCCTGTTGTGGAGGCTGGTTCGGGGTTCCGTTGGGCGGCTCTGGCCGTGGCGGCGCGGCGGGGCCGCGGCGGTGGATCTCGAGGACGTCGAGAATCCGGAGACGTGGCACAGCCTCGACTACGTGCACGACCAGGTGCAGGCGCAGCTCACCGCGCAGGCTGCCCTGTGGGAGTCCGTGGACGGTCGGCTGCGGCTGATCCTGGGGCTGATCGGCATCGTCTTCGCCGCGACGGCGGCGGTGCAGCGGGGGCCAACCCAGGGAGCGGGCGGCCAACTTCCGCTCGCGGTCGGGGTCGGCGCGACGCTCGCGGTGGTGCTGTTCCTTCTGGCAGCGATCATCGTGGCGGTGGCGTACTGGCCGGCGAACTTCGATAGGCCGCCGAATCCGGCCGCGCTGCGCCAGCAGTACCTGACGGCGGACGCCAGGGAGACGAAGCTGGCGGTGATCGATAGCTGCATCCTGGCGTACAACACCAACCAGGTGGTCATCCAGCGGAAGAACGAGGCCTTCAAACGGGCGTTTCTCCTCACCGCGATCGCCACGGTGCTGCTGGGCGTGGCGTTCGCCCTGCAGACAGCGTGCCAGACGGCGGACCCTGGCTGGCGCTGGTGGGGCTGGGTGCGTACGCACTGCTAGGCCCCGCTTTCAGGGGCGCATGCGGGAGGGAGGTTAAAGGTGGCTGAGGCGGCAGAGGAGGAACACAAGGCGCCGAAGAATCGCGCCGACCGGCGCCTGTCCAATCTGATCCTGGAAGGGGGGAAGGTCTCCACCGAGAAGCGCGGCGCGGAGGAACCGCCGGAAGGGACGCCCACTCGTCCAACGCCAACGCCGCGCCAACCGTCCGCACCGGAGCAACAGCGGTAGGTGAGCCTAGCGCGGTTCGCGCACTACGAGTGCGCGGATGACCCTGGCCTCCCCGAAGTGGAGATAATTGTGCGCAAGTCCGAGTTGGCTGAGGAATCAGCCCCGGTGACGATCCGCCCAATACTGCTCCACACCCGACGCGTTGGGCCCAAGCACGCCTTCAGCGATCACGACAGAAAGTTGCGCATCGCTCAGCGGCTCGTCCAGGCGCTTGGGAGGAAGATCACCGAGTACCGCCCGCGTGCGGACGCGCACGGCACGGCGATACTCGAGGAGTTGATCAACGCGGACACGATCACTGAGATCGGACACCTCAACATCGGTCATGCCGGTGGCGATGTCGGCCGTGTTGATCCCAAGCCGCCGGAACCATCTCCCGTCGATCACCTGGGGAACGTCCGCGACCAGGCGGTTCACACCGATGTCCTCACACCGGGTCATATGCCAAAGGTGCCGTACGACCGAGTTGAACCCATCCAAGGGCCGCGCCCGAAGCTGTGCCTCCGACATCGACGTCAATAGGTTCTGCTGGAGCTCCCCGTGGAGCGCCTCGTAACGCATGATGAAGAACTGGATGGCGTCCATGTTGCACCGCCCCCAAATGAGTACCCGGCTGCGTACGCATCTCTGCGCGACTCGACTCTGCCGAGGGCCGCGACCATGCGCGGAGCACAGCCCGCGGGAGCTGTATCGCGTGGCGAGGCACCGACCGGGACGGACTTGGAGAGCTGGATTCGGCGCCCTCCATCGTCGGCTTTGACGTGGCTGACGCCGGTCAAGTCGCGGCGCAACGACGGCCACGGGCAATATCAGCCAGCGGAGCAGACGGTGAGCTCGAGCGGGGCGCCGGCTTCCACGTGGACCTGGAGCCCGGCGGCGAGCTCGGCGCCGGTGGTCACCGTCTCCGTGGAACCGGGACGGGCCAGGCGGTACTCGCGATCCGCGGTGACGGGGAACCATTCCGGCCACTGGTTGAGGCGTGGATAGTCAACCGGCAAACCAACCAGCTCATTGTGGCGCCGCGTGTCAAAGTGGAGCCGTCCAGACCAGTCGTTGCCGGCGTGGAGGTGGAGCGCCAGACAGCCGCCCGCGGCCACCGCGCCAACCGATACGTCATCCGTCCAGGGCTCCAGCGTGGTGCCGGCGCTCATCCGCAGGCCGTAGAGCATGGCAGTCCGCATGAAGTTACCGTCTATGTTCTCGTCGGTGACGCGGCCATCGTCCTGCTGATATCCGTAGAGCACGCCCATCTGCTGGTCCAGCCAGGATGATGCCTCGGCGTCTTCAAGATAGTGCAGCAGATAGATAGCGCTCTCCAGCGTGTCCGCGTAGCCGTCCATCTCGCCATGCTCCCAGGGGTAGAAACGGACGCGGCTCACAGCGCGGAGCATGAGCGCGGCGGCGCTGCTGTAGCCGTCGGCAAGTGCCTGGTCGCCGCCCGGGAATTCCCGCTCGAGCTGGGCCTGGTGGAGATACGCCTGGCCGAGGTAACCCCAGTTATCGGTGTAGTCGCGGTCGCGCACCCGTCCGCTGGGGACGTCTATCAGCTCGAAGAATAGCCCGTTCTCGGCGCGGCCCTTCTCCAGCAGCTCGTCCAGCATACGTCTGATGGCGATCCTGTGGCGGACGGCGAGAGGCGCGCCGCGGGATAGCTCGACACGGTGCCACTCGATGAGGCCGGAGATAAGCTCGTTACCATGATCGCCAAGGTAGAGGCGACGGGGGCCGATGGGCTCATTTTCCATAAAGTCCCAGCGGTGGGCTGGCAGATAGCGGGTGACGGGCAGGGCGTGATCCAGATAGGCGGCCGCGATACGGTCGCCCAGGTTGAGATAAGCCTCGTCCCCGGTGGTCCAGTAGAGACGGGTGGCGGCCTGGAGCACTGTGCCGTTTATCTCCGTGGAATGGGCGGGGATGGGGCCAGCGGGAGTGGGCGTGTTGGACTCCGCGGCGATGGCACGCATGACCTCATGCGCGCGGGGAACCCAGGGACCAGGTCCCAGGACCTCGATCAGTGGCATGAGGCCGTCTTTGACGTACTCAGCGGCGCTAAGCATGCGGTCTTCTTCTTCCATCTCAACCGCAGATGACGGCCCGTCGAGGGAGAAGTTCGTGGGGAAGGCACCGCCGAGCGTGCGCTCGGCTCGGAGGATCTCGATGATTTCCGGAAATCGGTCCGGGGCGAGGCGGCGTGTAGCGATGGCGAGGTGTGGCAGCAAGTCTGCACCCACGTCTCCGTACGTCCAGTGGCGCGCATCAGGCCGGCCCAGGACGAGGCGGGAGGGGAGGAGGCCGGTGCCGCTGTCGCGGCGGACCAGCCAGCGGGTGGCCACGCGCGACACGCGCCACCAGGCCTCAGCGGAGAGGACGGAATTGACGCGCGCCGCGGCGAACAGCTCACCCTCGGCGAGGGCCCGGGCCCGTCGCGCTAACAACGCCTCTCGGAGGCGGGGCGTCATGGTATCCCGCGGATCGTTGATGTGATCCGCGACGTCAGCGACGCGCGCGGCGCGCCGAACCAGGGCAGGATCAGGCGGTGGCTGGTCCGCCTGTTCCTGAGCGGCGACCGGGGCGATTCCAAAGAGGAGGACGGCCAGCAGTAGCCACGCTACGCGCCAGCGCAGGGTTCCGCCGAGCGTGAGTGCAGCTATCACGTCAGAACCGTACACCGGCCAGGAGACGTGGGGCGAGAGACATGCATCGGGTTCCGCGCGCGCCGCGGCCGCGTTGCACCCAACGCCTGGGCGCGAAGGAGCGGGCGAGCGACACCGCTTTCAGCCGTCGCGCGGCTAGTTGAGGCCCGGCGGGGACGCCCGTATTCGCATCACAGGACCATTCGTCGATGACGCGCGCGTGACGGCCGCCCGAAGCCCCAACTCGCGACAGCCGAGATGGAGCACTGCAACAAAGTGAAGATTTTCATAGAAACGTAGATATGAAACAACTCCCAAACGATAACGAGCCAGTACCAGCCGAATAGTTGTAGATGTCTCTGTGTCACTGTGTGAGACGAGCCTCAGGATCAGTTCAGGCTGCCTTCACGTTGAGGTGTCATGCTCAAGACATCACTCCGAACGGAGGTTTAGATCCGTGAATGGTACACAGAGGACGCCGGCCGCGACCGGCCGTGGCCCCGTCACATTACTCAGTGGCAGCGGGCCGCAACGGACAGTGCCGGGGGCAAGCTCCGACCCAACCATGGTTGCAAGCAACGAGCATGGGGACAGGGCAGGCGGGCGGGCGCCAGGGCGGTGGGGATTAGTCCGTGTGGCGATGGTGGTGGGAGTGATTGCCGCCCTGACTACCGGCTCCGTGACCACGCTGGCCGGAGCCACTGACGCCAGTTCTGTCCCGTTCGCCCGATCGCTGCTCATCTCAGATCTCTCCGTCGTGCGAGATTCCAGCGCGCCCGTCTTCACCGTGGGGGCTATCACGCAAATCGAGAGTGAGACCAAGCTGACGATCCGCCTGTCAGACGACTCGACCAAGACGTTCAAGATCGACAGCAACACGGTCATTCGGAATCAGAGCGGCGAGCAGCAGGGCATCAGCGGCCTCGAAGTCGGTGAGACCGTTGTCGTTGTGACGAAGGAGCGCGACAGCGAGTCTGCCGTCGCGATCATGGAGGGCGGGCCGCCCGGGTTCCCACCCACCGGAACACCCGGTCTCCGCTGGCCAGACGAGCGCGGGCCGTGGGCCGACCACGGCACGCCAGGCATCGGCATGCCACGCCCCCCGATGATGCCTGGCGGCGGGCCCCCGCCGATGGGCACTCCGCCGGCCTGGGGCACTCCACCCCCGTTCCCGGGGCCCGGCGGTTGGAAGCCGGGTGAGGGGTTCCCGCGCTGATCGCCAAGGGACGGCGTGTAGCCAATCGGCGCGCACTATCGGGTGCGAGTGGCTGGGGTACGAGCCGGCAGCCTGCCGGCTCGTGCCCCAGTCGCTTCTCGTGGGACAACTCGCCGCCTGGTGCTGATCCCGCCCACAAGACACGCACTGGGCGAGCCCCCGGGCAGCCAAGAGCTCCGACCGAGGGCACGCAGAGAGCATTGACGGGCGGGCCAAGGCTAGTCCCAAATCCCGCCCGTCAACGCCCGCGCGGCGGCGCGCTACAACTGAGCGTCTACCGCCTGAAAGTCCGGCATGTAGGCCTGCGAAGCGTTCCCGTTCCAGCCGTACGACTGCCAGGACTTGAACGCCTCCTGGAACGCGGCCCGGATATCGTCGGGCGTAACGTCCTTGTCATCGAGCAGTTGCTGTAGATCCGTGCCACTCTCGAGCTGCGACTGCAGCTCATCGGTGCTGGTGCCAAGCGCGTCCGCCAGGGCACTCAGCACCTTCTGGCCGATCTCGGCGTCGAACGAGGAGCCAAACACGCCACCGGCGCCTGGCGGTGGCGGTGGCGGACCAGCCTGGCCGAGCCTCGACGACATCGTGCTGCGCACCGTTTCGCGCAGCTCATTGGTGGAGATGCCCTTCTCCTGGGCCAGCTGATCCAGCGTCCTGCGTGGATCGTCGCCGGACTCTAGCTTGGTCTTGAGCTCATCCGAGCTCATGCCCAGCTTGTTTGCCAGGGCGTCCACGGCCTCGTCCGGCAGTTGGGGTGGCCGCTGCATCCCTCGACCGCCAGCCACGCCCGCCGATGCCCACGGCGCGCTCATTCCACTCACATTCATCGCGGCCTCCTAGAACTAGATTGGGAACTACTCCCACAAGTATTATCGTTGTACATTGCGCACAAGTGACGCCGTAGACGTACCAATACACGCAAACTTCAGTACTGGTAGGATATGATCTGTAGTACAACTACTGTGTGTGATACTTCATGAACTATTCCTCACGTCCTAATTCATGAAGAAATTCTTATCATGTGTTCAGGATTCGTCAAGGAATCATTCAGATTTGACGCGGCTGACCGCGACCGTTGACCTTGGGGACGCGGGATGCTCTTCGACTGGCGAGCTGACGGCAGCGCGCCGCCTCACACCGAGCGTAATTGAGCTGCGACGAGCTCCGGCGGGGTCCGTTTGGTGGTGGCCGGAATGCAGATGAGAATCCTGGTAGTTGAGGATGAAGCGCCGCTGGCAACGGTGCTGGCCAACGGCCTGTCTGAGCATGGGTACGCCGTGGACATCGCCAATGATGGCGAGGATGGACTCCAGCGTGCGCTCGCCCAGCCGTACGATCTCGTGATCCTGGATCTGATGCTCCCGGTTCGCGACGGCCTGACAGTCTGCCAGGAGCTGCGTGAGCGTGGGAGCTCCGTACCGGTGCTCATGTTGACCGCCCGGGATACCGTCGACGACCGGGTGCTCGGGCTCGACAGCGGCGCAGACGACTACCTCGTGAAGCCGTTTGCGTTTCGCGAGCTGTTGGCCCGGATGCGTGCGTTGCTGCGCCGCGACAGCCTCTCCAGGGACCCCGTCATTCGTGTTGGGGACCTATCTATCAACACGGTCAGCCACGAGGTGGCGCGCCAGGGCAGCCCCATCCACCTGACCAGCAAGGAATACGCGCTTCTTGAGCTGTTCGCCCGCAATCCCAACCGGGTGCTCTCGCGCGCGCACATCGCCGAGCACGTCTGGGACGCTAGTTTCGTAGCGATGTCCAACGTGGTAGACGTCTACTTGGGCTATCTGCGGCGCAAGCTGGGCGACGACCGCGAGCCCCGACTGCTGCACACCATCCGCGGCCTGGGCTACCAGCTTCGTGTGCCCCCAGCCGGGCCTCCGGGAACGTAACAGTGCGCCGCGGCAAGCAGCCCGCCAGACCCGGGCGCGCAGGCGCGGTGACAGCCCAGGGCCCACGGCACGGAATTACGCGCAGACCACCGCGCCAGATTGAACGTTGGTCCAGGGCCGGCCAGCCGTGACGCTCCGACAATCGCGGCTCAGCCAGTTGCCGATGCGGGTTCGATTGACGCTCTGGTACGTCAGCCTCCTGGCCGGCGTCCTGGTGGTCTTCGCCGGTTTCCTTCACGGCAGCCTGGATCGGCGGCTCCGTGCCGAAATCGATCGATCGCTGCAAGACCAGGTAGCGCGTGTGCTCCCGCCCCCTGAGCCGCTGCCAGATCTACCGCGGGACCCCCCGCCACGTCGTTTCGCGGTCGGCTTGCGCCGTCCGCCCGCGGTGGCGGGCATCGCCACCGCTGTGTACGAGGCAGACGGTGAGACCGTGATCTTTGGTGACGCCTGGGAGGACCATCCGGAGATGCTGGCGGCCCGGCTCGGCCTCGTCGGCGGTGGTCAGGATCTGCGCACGATCACCATGAGTGACGGTGTCACGTGGCGCGTGCTGACCGTGCCACTCTTCCGTGCTGATGGACACGTGGCGACAGTGCAGGCCGGCCGCTCTGAAGAGAGCCGCCAGACCGCGCTTCGCGAGCTGCTGGTGCTCTTGATCATCGGCATCCCCACGACGCTGCTCCTGGCGATCGCGATTGGAGTCTTCATGGCGTCACGCGCTCTCAACCCCATCGTCCGCATCTCGCAGACCGCGGCCCAGATCGGCGCCCTGGACCTCTCACGGCGGCTCGGCATGGCGGAGCGTCACGACGAGGTGGGCCTCCTGGCGCACACCTTCGATGCCATGCTCGATCGACTGGAAGCGGCATTTCAGCGCCAGCGTCAGTTCACGGCCGATGCCTCGCACGAGCTGAGAACGCCGCTCGCGCTGCTCATCTCGCGGGCTGACGTTGCCTTGGAACATCCCCGAGATCTGGAAGCGTATCGCGCCGCGCTGGAAGCGATTCGCGGCGACACACGGCGCATGAGCCAGCTACTCAACGATCTCCTGACGCTGGCGCGCGCGGATAGTGGACAGGTCGCGCTCCATCGCGAGCCGCTCGATCTCAGCGACCTCGCCACCGCGGTAGTGTTGTCCATGAGCGGGCTGGCCGCGACGCGTCGCGTCCGCCTCGCCGTAGAAGCCGTGCCCGGTGTCGTTGTGGATGCCGACCAGACACGGCTAACTCAGCTTCTCCTGAATCTGGTCGACAACGGGCTGAAATTCACTCCCCCGGGCGGGACGGTGACGGTGTCCGTGCGTCGACAGAATGAGTGCGCCCGGCTGGAGGTCATGGACACCGGTGTCGGGATCGGTAACGAACACCTGCACCGTATCTTCGAGCGCTTCTACCGGGTTGATCCGGCACGCTCCCGGGCCGACGGCGGGACCGGGCTTGGCCTTTCGATCTGCCGATGGATCGTCGAGGCCCACGGCGGCACGATCAGCGTGGTTAGCACTCCGAGCCACGGGGCCACGTTCAGCGTGCGCCTCCCACTCCAGGCCAAGACCGGATCGCACATTTCGCCCGGGGTACGCGGCCGGGTCGCGGCGAGTTGAGAAAACGTTGCGAGCCATCCCCCGGAAATAGTCACAACGCTGGGCCTCAAAGCCCGGCGCAGTCGTAGATTCCGCTCTGTCCATCGGACCGGTCTGGCGCCCCGCCGACCGCGGATAGCGGCACCGGCGTGCACAAGGCCTGGATCCAGGTGAACAGCTCGGCCCGGCCGGGGCCGCCGGGTCCGCCGGGGCCGCCGGGGCCGCCGGGGCCGCCGGGGCCGCCGGGGCCGCCGCCGAGTATGAAGAACCGAACCTCGCCACTGGCGATCCGCGCCCGCAGCGCGTCCGTGGTCAAAATGGGGTCACCGCCAGTGAAACCCCCGAGCGCCATCACCGGCTTGCCCGTCTGCAGGATGAGGGGGGCAGCCGCATTCGCGCTCGGCACGGCCGCCAGATATCTGGCGCCGCCCTGGTTCGCCAACAGGTAGCCAGTCTGCTCAGGCCGATCGAACCCACCGTCAGGGCCGGGGAACCGATTGCCGCCAGCGCGACCGGCCGCCCCGCCCAACTGTGCGCCAGACGGCCCCCCGGCAAGGCCGGAGCCAGGCACGGGTCCGGCTGGGCCCAGAAAGCCCCCGCCGGGACCACCGAATGGGCCGCTCCGCCCTGACCTGGGCCCGGCGCTGGGGAGTCCGCCAACGCTCTGTCCGGCAACCGCTGGATAACTCGACCAGACCAGGGGTGCTACGAGCAGTGCAATCAGGCCGAAGCTCGCGGCAAGCCGGGACGCCAGGAGCGGAAGCGATCCCCGATGGAGCCGAACCCGTGTCAATCGCGCCACGAGGAGCACGAGCGCCCCGACGAGCCCGCCGCCGAGCGCGACCGGGACGAGCCATGGTGCCCACTCCGGGAAGCGCTGCAGCATGACGGCCTGCACGGCGCCGGCCATGACAAGCGCCAGCGGCAGCAGCCATGCGCCGCGCCGTGAGCGGCGGAAGCATCCCCACGCAACGTGTACGCCGATGGCGGAGAGCGCCGCGACGGGCGGACCCAGCATCACGAGATAGTACGGGTGAAAGAAACCGGCGACACTGAAGAACCCGCCGGCGGCGATGAGCCAGACACCCCATACCAGGAAGGCCTGTCCAAGCCAATCCTCAGCAAGCCGATGTCGTCTGCGCCATAGCGACCATCCGGTAGCGAGCGTGCCCAGCAGGGCTAGAGGCAACAGCCAGCTTACATTGGGTGCCAGTTGTTCGTTCAGAAGCCGGAGGGGGCCTGGCTGCCCGGTCTCGCCAACACCTCCCGGACCTCCACCGCCGGGTCCCCCCATCCCGCCGGGGCCACCAAATGCACCGCGCCCGCCGGGGGCGCCGGCCGCCGGGGCAAGAGCCCCGCCCGGAGGTGGCGAAACCGGATTCAACGCTGGAGTCTCAGCGCCGCCACCGCCCGTGAGTCGTTCGACGAGATGGCCAAAGGACCCGCCGTGGCCGAGCAGCCGCTCCATCCCGTTGTACCCCAGAGCCAGGCTCAGGGCTGAGTTATCCTGGGTTGAGCCCACGTACGGTCGCTGGTCCGCGGGGGTCAGATCCACCATCACGGGCCAGGCCAGGGACACCGAGAACAGAATGATCGTCGCCAATCCTAGATGGCCGGTCCGAACCAGGAGTCGCCGCGGCGCGGCCACGAGGTACGAGAGGAAGATCGAAGGCGCGATGAGATACGCCTGCAGCATCTTGATCTCAAAACCCAGCCCTAGACCAAGGGCGGCCAGCAAAAGCCAGCGTAGCTGGCCGCGCTCTGCGGCGATGAACGCCGCCCACGTTGCTCCAAGCAGGACCAGAATCAGCAGGCCGTCGATAGTGTTGTTGCGGCTGACCGCCACGCTGACCGGTGTCACGGCAAGAGCAAGGGCGGCAAGCAGTCCGGAGACGGGTCCGGCGGACCGCCGCACCAGCGCGTAGAGGATCGCCACTGAGGCGACGCCGGCCATCGCTTCCGGGAGCAGGACAGCGTAGCCGGAAAAGCCGAGCCCAAGCAGGTCGACCAGCCGGGCGCTGGCCACCTGGATCCAGAATCCAAGTGGGGGCTTGTCAACCGTCACAAACCCGGCCGAATCAAATGAGGCAAACAGGAACGCGTGCCAGTTCTGGCTCATGCTGAACACTGTGGCCGTGTAGTACTGATTGGCGTTTCCCTCCCGGTCCAGGCCGTACAGGTTCAGATATGCGGAGAGGGCCAGCACAACCAACAGTGCCAGCCTGTGCCACCGTCTCGTGGGTGCACCGCCGGCGCTGAGCGGCGACGCGTGTGATGACTGATCGTGCGCAATGCCCTCCCCGTCGGCGGCACGCCGGGTGACCTGACGGGGACGTACCACCGGGGGAGGGAGGGTCAGTGTGCCGCGGACGAGCGGCGACTGCGCATCTGACGCTACGCCGTTCGCGGCGGACCGGGCGACGTCCGGTGACGAGTCACGCACGAGACGCCTCGGAAGTGAGCGCCCCGGCGGCGCGCTCCGGGTCTCGCGCTGGCGCGATGGTCCGCAGATGCACGCTGACCGGGCTTGATCCGCCAGCACCACGCGGGCGGCCGACGCGCAACTCAGAGCGAGCTGGCTCGGATCGATGGTCTTGACTCAGCTCCCGATCGAGGCGAAGTCGGAGCTTGAACAGCTCACCGAAGGCACGCACAATCACGTCGAGGCGGGCGCCCGTGGCGCTTCCGGCTGCGCGCGGGAAGTGACTAACGGGCCGCTCCTTCACCCGGAAACCCAGTCTACGAGCCTTGACCAGCAGCTCAGCGCTGAACGTTGCCCCTCTGGCGCGCACCGCCACACGCTGCCAGACCGGTCGCCGGATGAGCTTGAACGCGCAGTCCACATCGCGCGCGGTGTAGCCGAACAGCCCGTTGACGAGCAGCCCCCAGGCCCAGGCGTTGAACAGCCGCATGGGCGGATCCGCCCGACGACGGCGCCAGCCAATGACGAGGTCCGTCGCGGGATCCAGCGTCTCGACGAATCGGCCTAGCTCCCTGACGTCGAACTGCTCGTCGCCGTCAGTCATGAAGATGAGGTCTCTGGTGGCCGCATCGAAACCCGCGGCTACGGCGGCACCGTACCCCTGGTTCACTGGGTGGGTGACAACGCGCAGTCGGAGGCTGGGTTCCGTGCGCGCGAGCCGCTTCAAGATCATGCCCGTCTGGTCCATGGAGCCGTCGTTCACCACGATGACCTCGAAGTCCCGCGTAAGCGAACCCAGGACTCCGGCCGTGCGGCGCACCGCGCGTTCGATCAGGGCCTCCTCGTTGTAGGCCGGGAGCACCGCCGAGATTCCCTGCGCGGGCACGACTTGAGCGCGCGATTCTGGTTGGGACCTGCTAGCGTCCACTGGTCCACTGCCCATGCTCGTCTCCAGGCCGGTGAGTGGGGGTGGTTGGCAGGGCGGACCTGGCGCAGACCACATATGCCGGTGCGGACATCATCCCACCGGTGCCTGAAGGGCTCAGTCGAGAAATCTGAAGCGGCACTGAAGACGCGCACGCACCCAGTCTGCGCGCGACGGCGAACAGACAGGCCCATGCCGCGGCATCGACGCCAGCCGAGGACCAGAGCCGGGTGCGCGAGGTACACACCCGGCTCGTCTAACTGGAGCAGCCCCGTCTTGTTGCGGCAGACCCGCGAGCGGACCATGCCGCTCCGCCGCTGGTTGGGGATCAGCCGATGAGCGGCAGCACCTTCTCGCAGAAAAGCATGGCGCCATCGATCTTCGGAAAGTCCGCGAAGCGAATGATCATGTGCTCCATGCCCAACTCGCCGTAGGCGCGGAGGCGGTCCGCGACCTCTTCAGGCTCGCCAAAGATCGCGGTGTTGGCGTTAAAGAAAGGGCTGGCTTGCGCGGCGCGCTCCGCCTCCGCGCGGGTGGGCGCAACGGCGAGGCAGCTCACGGAGCCCGTCTTCTTGATGGAGCTGTAGTCGCGGCCCACGGCGTCGCAGTGGGAACGAAGGACTTCCAGCTTGCGACGGGCGTCCTCAATGGAAACGCCAGGGCAATTGTGCCAGTCCGCGTACTGCGCCACGATCCGCAGTGTCACCTTCTCGCCACCGCCGCCGATCATGAGGGGGATCATGGGGTCCGGGCGCGGGTTGCAGTAGGCCTCGCTGATCTTGAAATGTTCGCCATCGAATGAGGCGGGAGACTCTCGCCACATCTTGCGGATGATCTGGACGGCCTCATTGAGCTGGGCGAGGCGGACGCCGGGCCTCGGGTATTCGTAGCCGTAGTTACGGTACTCCGGCTCGCTCCAGCCGGCGCCGATGCCCAGGATGAGCCGGCCGCGCGTGAGAATCTGCGTCGTGGCGGCCATCTTGGCGAGGAGCGCGGGTGGGCGGTACGAATTTGCCAGCACGATGTGGCCGAAGTGGTACGCGGGGTACGCCGCGGCGTAGTGCGCCAGGCTCGACCAGGCCTCGATGCAGTCCCAATCGAGCTTCGTCCAGGGGGTCTCCGGCATGATGTGGTCCTGGATCCACACCGTGGTGAGCTGGCCTTCGAGCCGGCGCATGTGCTCTTCCACGTTCTCGCGCCACACAGACGCAGGCGTGCCATCTTCCGAGAACGTGGCCATCCGCCAGCCGAACGTCAGCTTCCCCATAGGTCCCTCCTGGATCGGTCGATTCGCGCGGCAATTGTAGTGGCGGCGGATGGTATTCGACCGTCTATCACGAGCAGGCTGAGTCCGATGGTGCCCATCCCCGCGAGCTGGGCGGGGGTCACGCCCTCGCCCAGGAACGCCACGCTGAGCAGGATGGCGCTGACGGGGATGAGCAGGGTGACCAGCAGAAGATTTGTGGCGCCAGCAGCGGCGAGAATACGGAAGTAGAGGACGTAGGCAAGCGCCGTGCTGATGAGCGCGAGACCCAACACGGCGCCAACGGTGGTGACGCCGGGTAAGGATCGCTGCCACGGCGCGTCCACCAGCAGGGCGATGGGCACCATCATGGCGCTGCTTGCGGCCAACTGGCCGGTGGCGGTGCGGTACGGCGACTGGCCGCGAAACCGACGGCCGAAGACACCGGCGAAAGCATACGAAAGCGCGGCGGCAAGCACAGCGGCCTGGGCGAGCACCTGGCCGCCGAGCCCGGCCAGCGCATCCGGCCCAACCATCCCGGCCACTCCGGCGAGGCCAAGCACGGCGCCGGCAACTCGAGTCGGCGTGAGTCGCTCGTCCACGGTCAGAGCGTGAGCAACGAGGACGGTGAAGATAGGCGTGGTGGCGTTCAGAATCGAGGCCAGGCCGGCAGTGATCTGGGTCTGACCCCAGAAGATCAGGGTGAAGGGGATGGCGTTGTTGAGCACGGCCATGCCCAGATAGGGGAGCCAGGCTCGGGGGTTCGCCGGCAGGCTCTCACCACGTGACCTGAGGAGCATTGCGAGGGCCGCGGCGGCTAGGCCCACGCGGGTAGCGGCGAGGGAGAGAGGCGGGAGCTCAGCGAGTGCGAGCTTGCCGAAGAAGAAGGATCCGCCCCAGACGGTGGCAAGACACAAGAGCAGCACCCATTCCACCGCGCCCATCCGAGGCGCCTGGACTTGTGACACACATCCTCCGGAGCGACCGCGAGTGCGCGGCGCGGCGGTGGAACACGGCGGGGGGCGGTTTGGTTGCGGAGTGCCCGGGGTCGGGCGGGGGCGGTGGTCGCCCCCGCCGGATTGCTCAGGCGCCCGCGCCTACCAGGCTGTATTCCGGCAGGTACGCCTTCAGCGCGCTCACCATGCCGTCCACCTGGCCAGCCGGTACCGCGGTCTTCGGCGCCGTTACCCAGCGCTGCATCACTCCCAGCCCGCTCAGTACCGCCTTACCCGTGGCGATGTGGAACGGATAGAGCGGCATCATGGCCTGCAGGAATTCGTTGCAGCGGTTCTGCGCCGCCACCGCCGCCTGCCAGTCGCCCGACTTCCAGGCGTTGTAGATGTCCAGGTTCAAGGCCGGCGAGAGGTTCGGTGTCATCCCCGTCGTGGCGCACGTGCCAGAGAACAGCGCGTGCAGGAAGTAGCGATCTCCGCCCACCACTACGCGGAAGTCTGGTACGTCCTTGACGGCCGCCAGATACTGCATCAGGTTGTTCAGATCGCCGCTGCTATCCTTGGTGCCCTGCACACCCACGTCCGCCAGCTTACGCAGAGTGGGCGCCGTGACGGCGATCTTAGTCATGGACGGGATGTTGTAGAGCATGAGGGGGATACGTGAGCTTCGCACCAGGCCCTCGAAATAGCCCAGCACCTCGTCCATGGTCATCTGGAAGTAGAAGGGAGGATTCACGAGCGCGCCATCCGCGCCGAGATCCGCCGCCTGGGCTAGCTGCTCGCGGACGCGCTTGACGTTTGGCTGGCCGGCCCCAACGATGACGGGGACTTTGCCGGCGGCCTCATCCACACAGGTAGAGATCATGGTGGCGCGCTGATCGTCATCCACACCGGCGAACTCACCGGTGGTGCCGAGCACGACGAAGCCGTGGCAGCCGCCGTCGATGACGCGGCGGACCAGTCGGCGGGTGCCGGCGACGTCGATGGTGCCGTCCTCATTGAGCGGCGTCAGAATGGCCGGAATCACACCGTGGATACGCTCTTGAAAGGGAGTCATGGCCATCTCCTCCAGGGGCTTCCTGGGGGAAGGATACTACCCATCGATCGAAGGCGCGGATCCGTCGATCGACAGGGTCTACTCGTCAGAAGGCTCGCGGAGCCGCCAGACCACGAGCATGCCGAGCGTACCGACGAGCGACCCCACGATGATGGTCGGGGCGAGGCCCATCGTACCACCCAGGACGCCGCCCAGCGCGGCGCCGATGGACAGCGAGCCATTGCCAATCGTGCGGAGGGTGGATCCCACGCGACCCTGCATGTCGTCTGGAGTGACCCGCTGCCGGAGGCTGATGGCGTTCACGATGTAGGCCAGAAAAGCGCCCTGGGTGAGGGCGATGCTGGCAGCAAGGAGCACCGCGGCAACGCCCGCGGACGCGAACGCGGCGAATGGAATCAAAAGGCTGGCGGCGAAGGCGAGGCCAAGGGTGAGTGCAAGGGACGGTCCGATGCCAAGGCGCCGTGCGAGACCAGGGCCGGCCAGCGACCCGCCGAACCGGCCGACGCTGCCGCACGCCAGCGCGATGCCAACGATGGTGGGCGCGAGCCCAAGCTCCCGATAGGCGTAGAGCACAACCAGGGCGTTGATCAGCCCGCGCCCCAGGAAGATCATGTGGGTGGTGATGGCGATGGCTCGGAGTCGTGGCTCCACAAACGTCTCGCGGATCCCCAGGACGAGCTCTGACCAGAGCGTGGAGAGGCTGGCGGGGGCTCGCGGGGCGGAGTCCGGGCGCGGCTGGGGGATCGCGGTGAGGGCCATGGCCGAGAGGGCATAGCTGGCGGCGTCCAGCGCCACGGTCAGGGCGGGACGGGTGAGGTCAATGAGGATGCCCGCCAGCCCCTGGCCAACCCCAGCCGCCACTGAGCTCGTGGCCTCGATCAAGCTGTTCGCCTCACCCAGGCGCGGTCGGCCGACCAGCGCGGGGAGAAAGGCCTGGCGGGCGACGGTGGCGAACACCGTGAACGTGCCGGACAGCACGGCGACCACGTACAGCAGCGGCAGCCCGAGAGCGCCGAACAGCCACAGCACGGGCACCGAGCCGAGCACGACGAGGCGCCCAAGGTCGCAGGCGATCATGACGGCCCGGCGGGGCAGTCGGTCTACGATGACGCCAGACGGCAGCCCAAACACCAGGAACGGCAGGGAGCCGGCCGCGGCGAGCGTGCCCACTTCTAACGGTCCAGCAGCCAGATCCTGGATGGCCAGCGTTGGCAGGGCCAGGACGGTGATGTCCGTGCCCAGGCGGCTGACACTCTCGGCGAAGACCAGGCGCTGGAACGGGCCGTCCCGCCAGACGCGCGGACTAGCGACGACCGGCCTCGCGTCGACCACTGAGTAACGGTTGCTTCATCGCCCCCCTCTTCAACCCCCGGGGCTGATCGGAGCATTATGGTGGAGCGGGTCTCGGCAGCGGCCCGCTACGCGACCATAGTGCGCCAGATGACCTGCCAGCCGGCTGGGGCGCGTTGGAGGACAAAGAGGTCGTGACCGCGGTCGAAGTGGCGCTCGCCGGACATCAGGTACTCGATCTCGAAGTGGCACGTGGCCACGGCGGTGTCGCCCCACTCGCGGACGTCTAGCTCAATCTCGTCGAACCGCTGGACCTGGGCCAGGCTCGCGAACTCCCGATAAGACCCTACGCAGATATCACGACCAGATGACGTGCCGCTGAAACTCGGATGCACGAACACGACGTCTGGCGAGAGCAACGGGGTGAGCGAGGCGAAGTCACCAGATTGCCAGGCAGCGTTGATGCCACGGACCACGGCGGCGGGACCCTCTGCAGTTGCCATTCTTCCGCTGCCCTCCCAGGTGTCGGGGTGGCGTCACCCCGGGTCGGTCGTGACGGGAAGCCGCGCTGGCTTCCGGTTCCTTATTTCCTCTTGACCACCACGCTGGTCTCGTCCCACCAGTCGTGGATCTCCCAGCCCTGGAGCGGCCGGCCCGGTTGATCCCGCATGAAGCGCTCGACCTCAGAGTTCGTGCCGTCGTCCAGGAGCCCCACCCGTAGCTCGTGGCTGAGCTCAGCGCCACCGCCCAGGAACAGATCGGCGGTCCAGGCGCCGTTCGCGGCGGGCTTGATCTCGCCGGGGACCATGTACCAGCCGACACCCGGCAGGTGGGCGCGGACGATCATCCGCAAGTGGTAGCCCGCGGGCACGGGCTTCTGGACGGTCCCGCGAGCGGTAAGCCTCTGGGCGACGCTCTCGCCGGTGCGCGGGGATTCAATGCGCAGCCCGATCCGCGGGACGCTGGACGGGGCGGCGGTGGGCGCCGGCACGGCGGTGGCGACGGGCGCCCTGGGGGCGGCGGTGGGCTCAGCGGCGCGGCAGGCGCTGACGCGCGGGGCGGCCTCACGCTGGATGGAGCCACTCATGATGAGCCAGGCGCCCTCAGCGAACTTCAGCTCGTAAGTCTGAGCAAGGCGGCCGGAGGCGTCACGCGCCAGGCTGCCGTCTGGGCAGAGGGTGCGATCTTCCCACAGCTCGCTGGTCTCGGCTACCGCGGAGTCCAGGTTCGTATATCGGACGCTGGCCACACTGAAGTCTCTGAGGACCGCGCTGCGGCGGAGGCCGCGCTCGCGAGTCTCCTTGATATCCGCGGCCACACCCTGGAGGTAGGAGCCGCCGAAGAACCTCTCAAGGTTGGAACCGTTGCCACCAACGGCGGCGGCCCAAGCGGCATTTCCATCGATGATAGTCTGACGGATGACGTGCTCATCGGTAATGACGGTCGGCGTGGCGTGGGAAATCGTAGGGGCCACAACCGCCGGCCTGGCGGAGGCATCCGGCTGCCCGGCGAGTACCCCCGGCGCGAGTGGAGTGATCTGGGCGGTGATGGGCGCCGGCTCCGGCGTGACGACGGCAGCGGGCGCCGACGGCACCTGCGCGACCGGCGCGCGAGTGGCGGTGGTGACGGACTCGCGGGTCGGCTGGGCGGGGCGGGCCCAGGGGCCGATCTGGAAGGCGTAGAGCGCAGCGAGCGTCAGGCCGATGACGCTGGCGAAGGCGGCTGTGACAGCGACCCAGGCAACGCTGCCGGCGACCGTGCGCGGCGCCCACGAAGGGACGGTACCGGACGGCCGCCCGCGTAGGGGGACCGCCTGGGGCGATCTGGTGCGATGTTCTAGCCTGGCGGGCTCTCGCTCGATTGAGCGCCCCGGACGGCGCAGCACTGTAGCCATAGTCACCGACCTGCGCGGTGTGATGGCGGGCCGGGTGCTTACTGAGCCACCGCGGCACGCTGGTGAAACGCTATCAGCCGGCCTGGGCGGGGCGTGCACCAGCCGTGTCACAGGGACGAAACGGACCTGTCTCGATTCGCTACAGGGTCACTGTCCGAGCGCGCTGATATCGGGCCAGACGTAGCCAACCTCACGCAATGCAACGCCGGCAAACTCCACCGCGCGTTCGTGTCGTTGGACCCCGCCCAGACGCTCGTAGAACCCGCGGGCGGGGTTGTCCGCCAGCACCCAGATGAGCAGGTCTCGGTGGCCCAGCGCGGAGACGTGTCCGGCCACGGCGCGAACGAGCCGGCGGCCCACGCCGCCCCGGTGGTGGGCAGGGAGCACGTACAGCGAATAGATCTCTCCAGCCACACCGAGCTGCCCGCTCAGCTCCGCGCCGCCCGTGGCAAAGCCAACGACCTCGTCATTGTGGGCCGCGACGAAGGCGCCGGACCGACGGGCCGGGTCCGCCAGCAGCTCCGCCCACTGGCGCTGGCGAAGCTCCAGAGAACGGGACGCGATGACTTCTGGCACGACGATGTCGCGATACGCGACGCGCCACGTCTCGAAGTGCACCCAGGCAGCACCGGGAGCATCGCTCGGAATCGCTGGGCGGACGACCACGCCCGGCGTCATGACCTCAGAGGAGCCCGCGCGCCGTCAACCGCGCTTCGAGCGCCTCCGCATCCGTGAACAGCTCAGCCTGCCAGCCCCGCGCCTGCGCGGCGTCCACGTTCGGGGCGGAGTCATCGATCAAGAGAAGCGATGATGGCGGGACGCCCAGACGATCTTCAACAACCTCGTAGTAGGCCGGCTCCGGCTTTCGGGCGCCCATGTGGCACGAGAAGAACAGGTCGTCAAACCGGTCGGCCAGACCCATCTCGGAGGCCAGGTAGTCGGCGCGGTGGCGCTCCTGGACAGAAGCAACACACGAGCGAGCGACAGTGCGTCGGACTCGATCCACCAGGGCGAACACGGCCTCGTTGGGGGCATCCTCAACGGTCAGCCAGAGATGCAACAGCTCCCGGGCCGTGCCCGGCCAGCCCCAGGTGGCCGCCGCGTGCGGCAAGATCTCCAGCAGCTCCGCACGGCCAAGGACGCACTCCACGAACGGCCCGCGGAAGAAGGGCAGTGTGACCTCTGGCTGGATGCCGTGGTCGCGGATGAGCGCGTCGCGGAACCGCCATGGGTGGACCAGCACACCGTCGACGTCCCAGACGACCGCCTGGATGCCCCCCGCTGGCTGCATCATCTCAAGCCGCTGTCGAAGCCCAGGATGACCTGCGTGAGCTCGCCCGCGACGACGCTGATGGGTTGCGATCTGGCGGCGGCGAAGGGCTGGCCGGCCAGAGGGGCAAGCACGTAGTCGCCGGGCGGGAGAAGGACCTTGAATCGACCGCGCTCGTTGGTGGTGACCTGGGCCACGGGGGTCTGCGTGACGTCCAGAACGGCCAGGGTGGCCTGGACGGGGCGCTCCTCGGCGGACCCCAGTCCGGCGGCGGCTGACCGAGCAAGGGCGAGTCCTTCAATGCCGGACTCGGTGACGACAGCGGGGGGGCCGGCCGGCTGCTCGACGGGCTGGTAGGCCGCGAGTCGCGCCAGGATCTGGTCCAGGGAGGTGGGATCGACCTCCGGCGGGTACTGCACGGCGGCAATGGCGCCCGGCACGGGGAAGAGCACCACGGGCTGCGCAGTCGCGGGGTCCGTGCAGGCGAGCTCGCCGCGAGGCCCGGTGCGCACGGCCAGCGCGCAATTGAGCGGGGCCACCGCCTGGTTCACGCCCGCCCAGGCCCGGGCGACGCGATCGCCGGGATTGGCGTACGCGGCGACGAAAATAGGCGTTCCGGTACCGGCCGCGGGCGCAATGAGCACGCGGCCGAGCTGGCCGGGCAGCGCCTGGCCACGCTGGGAGACCCAGCCGTCTGGCGCCAGCGCGTCCAGCCAGGCTTCTCCCGATTGCGCGGCCACTGTCGTGGCAAGGCAGAACAGAAGGGCGGTGGCGAGGACGCCGGCGAGCGCGAGGCGCCTGGAGGCGCGGGGCGAGACGAGTGCGTTCATAGGGGTATGCTACACCTCCCCAGCGCTCCCGGTCGCGCATTTTGTCTAGTCCGTGACGGGATCTTGATGGGACCGGGGGGGCTCAGCTAGCCGGAGTAGCGCCGGGCCACGATGGCGGCGTTGTGCCCGCCGAAACCGAAGGAGTTGGAGAGGACGGCGTCCACGGAGGAGTCACGGGCCGCGTTGGGTACGTAGTCCAGGTCGCACTCCGGGTCGGGATGGTCCAGATTGATGGTTGGCGGGAGCACGCCCTCGGTCATGGCAAGGATCGCGATGATGAGCTCGACGGCACCGGCCGCGCCGAGCAAGTGGCCGGTCATGCTCTTGGTGGCAGAGATTGGTGGGACCCGGCTGCCGAACACAGCCTTCATGGCTCGAGTCTCGGCAATGTCACCCAGGCCGGTCGAGGTGGCGTGGGCGTTGACGTAGCCGATGTCCGACGGCTGCAGTCCGGCCCGACCAATGGCGAGCCGCATGGCCTGCGCCGCGCCCGAGCCGTCGTCGCGGGGGGCGGTGATGTGGTGCGCGTCGGCGGTCTCGCCGGAGCCGGCTAGCTCAGCGTGGACACGGGCGCCCCGCTGGCGCGCGTGGGACCCCTCCTCCAGGATCAGGATACCGGCACCCTCACCCATGACAAAGCCGTCGCGATCGCTGTCGAACGGCCGGCTGGCACGGGCGGGGTCGTCGTTGCGGTGGGACAGCGCCTTCATCGCGTCGAAGCCCGCGAGGATGAGCGGCGAGATGGTGGCCTCAGAGCCGCCGGCGATCATCACGTCGGCATCCCCGCGGCGGATGATCTCGGCGGCCTCGCCCACGCAGTCGGCGCTGGTGGCGCAGGCACTGACGGGACTGAAGTTGGGGCCCCGCGCGCCGCTGGTCATGGAGATGTGGCCGCCGAGCATGTTAGACAGGAACATGGGGATGAGGAAGGGGCTGACGCGGTCGGCACCACGCTCCAGCAGCACTCGGGCCTGCTCGAAGACGGTGATCATGCCGCCCATGCAGCTACCGACCATCACGCCGACCCGGTGAGCGTTGGCGTCCGTGATAGCGAGGCCGGAATCAGCCAGTGCCTCGTTGAACGCCACGGTGCCAAGCTGGGTAAACCTGTCGAGTCGTCGCGCCTCTTTGCGATCGAAGTGCGCGAGCGGGTCGAAGCCCTTGACCTCCGCGGCGATCGTCACATCGAGGCCGGCGGTGTCGCATTGGGCGATCTGGCATACGCCTGAGCGCCCATGGACGAGACCATCCCAGGTTGTAGCCACGGTGTGCCCAAGGGGGGTGACGGCGCCGAGGCCGGTGACGACGACGCGGCGCGAGCTAGCTGACAATAGTCCCCTACCGATGATGCATTGGCGGGATTGTATCGCCCGCTCCGCGTGTCGGCCGGCTGGACCGTGTCGTCAGCCCGGGCACCGCCAGCCCCGGCGGAGCATTCCCACCAGACCGCATCTATACTTGCGCATGCAGCCACTCGGGGTGTTGATCGGCCGTGCCGAGGACCACGCCGCGCTGGACCGAACTATCCAGGCGGTTCACGGCGGTCGCGGCGGGCTGCTGCTCGTGACGGGAGAGGCCGGCGTGGGCAAGTCTGCCCTCGTCCATTCGGCGGTGGCCGCTAGCGATCTGTTGCCGCTCGTGGGCCAGGCGAACCACACCAGCGTCGAGCCCTACGGGCCAATCATCGCGGTGCTCCGCGACGTCGCTCGCCGCTGGCCCACCCTGCTCCGCGAGCCCGGACCGTTCGCCAACCAGCTCCACATGCTGCTTCCGGAGCTGGGATCGCCGCCGGAGTCCAGCGATCAGCCGCGGCTGTTCCAGGCCGTCCGCTGGAGCCTGGAGCGGATCGCCGCGCACCAGCCCGCGATCGTCCTGCTCGATGATCTGCATTGGGCAGACGAGGCCACGATCGATCTGCTCAGCGCGGCATCCCAGTGGCTGGAGCGGGTCCCCCTGCTCATTATCGGCATCTACGGCAGTGACGAGCTCTCGCGTGATCACCCGTTGCGCCGACTGCGGCTGGACCTGCGGCGCGCCGGTCGGGCCCGTGAGTTGACGGTTGAGCCGCTTGACGCGGATGGCACAGCCGCGCTCGCCGCCCGTGTGCTCGGGGCTCCGCTGAGCGCGCCGTTGCGGGCGATTCTGCATGACCGGACCCAGGGACTACCGTTCTTCGTCGAGGAGCTGGCCGCCGCGCTGGCCTCCAGCGGCCGGTTACAGCCGAGCGCGGATGGGCTGGGCCTGGATCAGGCGGCCGCGCTGCCCGTCCCCGAGAGTGTCCGAGACGCCGTCCGCCTCCGCGCTCACGGGCTCGGTGACGAGGGCCGCGCCGCGCTGCAGGCTGCCGCCGTCGTCGGCCCGCGGTTCGATCTGGATCTGGTTGTCGAGCTCGCCGGAGGTGATCGGGGGATCGACGAGCTGCTGGACACGAACATCGTGGCCGAAGTCGGCACGGGCGTCGGACGATTCCGCCACGCGTTGGTGCGCGAGACGGTGTATGGTGACATCCCGTGGGCCCGGCGCCGCGCACTCCATCGAGCCGTCGCTGAGCGCCTGGAGTCGCGCGGGGCCCCGCCCGGTCCGATTGCCGAGCATTGGAGCGCGGCCAACCAGCCGGAGCGCGCGCGGCGTGCGCTGGTTGCGGCCGCGGAGGCGTTCTGCGCCCTCCACGCGTACCGTGACGCCGAGAGGGCGGCCAGTCGCGCCCTGGCCCTCTGGGCGGACGATACCGCGCCCGAACGACTCGAGCTACTCGAACGTCTGGGCCAGTGCGCCGAGCTGTCCGGCGGACTCGCCGAGGCGGCGCGCGCCTGGCGGGACGCGGCGGAGGGTTGGCGGAATGCTGGCCAGGTGCATCGCGCCGCGACGATTGAGCGCCGCCTGGCAACCGTCTACGAGATGCAGGGTGCCTGGGAGCAGTCGCTCGCGGCGCGGTTGTCAGCCGCTGAAGGATTTGCAGCCACCGGCTTGCCCGGCGACGCCGCTGCCGAGCGGATGGCGGTGGCCGGCCACCTTCGATCCGCCGCGAGTTTCACCGCGGCCCTGGGGCTGCTGGAGACCGTCCACGCAGAGGCGGATCTGGCCGATCGCCCTGACCTACGCGTCCGCGCGATGGGGCTCGAGGGGAATGTCCGCGCCAGGATGGGGGAGTACGAAGTTGGGCTGGCGCTCGTCCGCGATGCGTTGGCACGCGCCCTAGACCGCAATCTGATCGGACCTGCGGCAGAGGTCTACCAGCGCCTTGGCGATACGCTCGAACACGCTAGCAAGTACGCCGAAGCCCGCGACGCGTACGACACGGCCAGCGACTTCTGCCGAACGCGTGAACAGTCCGCTGTATCCCAGCTCTGCCTGGCCTGCATGACGTACGTGCTGCGCCAGATGGGCGAGTGGGATCGCGCGGTTCAGGTCTGCCGCGATATCCTCGGCACAGCCGGCATCGCCCCTCACGCCGCTGCCGCTGCCGCGGGCATGTTGGGGGCAGTGCTGGCCTGCCGCGGCGACTCCGCCCAGGCGCGGCCGCTGCTGCTCCAGTCTGCCACCCAGGCCCGCTTGATCGAGCTTGCGTCGATGGAGATCCTCAACTCCTGGAGCTTTGCCCTGATCGAACAACTGGAGGGCAACACCGTTGCGGCCTCGGAGCACTGCCGGGCGTTGCTCAGCCGCTGGGAGCGCACGGAGGAGCGCCACTATTCCATCTCGCCGCTGCGCTGGTCCGCCACGTTCTTCGCCACCAACGGCGCCGGCGGGGAGGCCCGCGCGTGCGCAAGCGCGCTCTCGCGCATTGCGTCCGAGACGGGCAACGCGGAATCGCTCGCGGCGCTGGCCCACGCACTCGGCGAGACGCTCCTGTTAGAGGAAGACGGCGCCGAGGCCGCGCGCCAGTTCGAGCAGGCGCTCGCGCTGCTCCGCGACGTGCCGCTGCCGTTCGACGCCGCCCAGACCCATCTGCGGGCCGGCGTCGCGTTGACCACGGTCGGCCAGCGTGAGTCAGCCCTGGTGCACCTGAACGACGGCTACCGGATCGCTCGGCGGCTTGGCGCACGCCCCTTAGCCGCTGAGGCCGCCAGACTGCTCGCGGCGTTGGGAGAGCCGCCCGACCGCCGCGCCGGGCAGCGCGCGGGCAGGTCCGCCGAACACGGGGGACTGTCACGCCGCGAGCTCGAAGTGCTGCGCCACGTGGCGTTGGGGCGCACCGACCGCGAGATCGCGGGGCTCCTGTTCTTGAGCCCGCGCACCGTTGAAATGCACGTCGGCAACTGCCTGGCTAAGCTGGGCTGCCGTACGCGGGCGGAGGCCATCCGCCGCGCGGCGGAGCTCGCCATCCTGGCGGACTGAGTCCGCGGACTACCGTACCGTACCGCGCGCAAAAACTCCTGGAGCTGAGGACGGCACGCGTCGCCGCTCGCGGGGCTCACGGCCACCGCGCGTCCCCGGCAGTCTCGAGTACGGTATCGCTGGGCAGGCGAAATACCCGTAGATCTCTGCCAGAAATACCGTGGATTCCCGCATGTTCGCGTCTCGCCACCACCCTAATCTTCCAGTGGAAGCAGACACCAGCCGCTTCCCCGACACGCTCTTGGAGGAGACACGATGGCATCGATGACAATGGCGACGACGACCGTGGCGCAGATGGTGGCCGAGGCGAAGCAGCGCGTGATGGGTCTCACCGCGAACGAAGTGGCGGCGGAGCTCCGGGACATTCGCACCATCCTGGTGGACCTGCGCGAGCCGGAGGAGCGCTCGCAGACCGGCGTGATCCCCGGCGCGATCCACGCGCCACGCGGCATGCTCGAGTTCTGGGCTGATCCGTCCAGCCCCTACCACCGCCCCGAGCTGCAGCCGGAGCGGCGGGTGATCCTTTACTGCGCATCGGGTGGACGTTCCGCGCTGGCCGCGGATGCCCTGTCCCGCCTCGGCTATACCAACCTGGCCCACCTTGAGGGCGGGATCAAGGCCTGGCGCGAGGCCGGCGGGACGATCCAGGTCTAGCCACTTCGGTTGACTCGGGCCGCACGGCGGCCCGAGTCACGACCCAACACGGTCGGTTGGCCAGTGGCACGCGGCGGACCGGCCAAGGATTGCCGGAGCCAGCCAGGCCGTCCCCCGTCGTGGCATAGTGCGCCCGTGGCACAACGGTACGATTCCACGACCAAACGTCTTATCGACGCGAATCCGCGGGCATGGCTCGAGTATCTCGGGCTACCCGTGACCAGTCCGCTGACGGTGCTGGACTCAGATCTGTCAACGGTTCGGCTCGTAGCGGACAAAGTCATCAGGATTGAGGACGATCCGCCGGTACTGGTCCAACTCGAGCTTCAGGCGAGCTATGACGCGTCGTTGCCCAGGCGACTGTTCTTGTACGCCGCCGGGTTGCTGGGAAGAGCGTCCGACGAGCGGGTGGACGTGGTAAGTGTGGCGCTCCTGTTGACGCCCCGAGCGGATGGGCCGCGGATGACCGGGCTGTTCGACCGGTCAACGTCGATGACCGGCCCGTATCTGTCGTTCCGTTCGATGATTGTGCGCGCCTGGGAGCAACCGGTCGAGCCGATCCTGCAGGGAGACCTGGCCACGCTGCCGCTGGCTCCACTGGCGCGCGTAGAGACATCGGACCTTCCGGTGCTGCTGGCGACGCTGGCGCGGCGGTACGAGTCTGTCTCCGCGGATCGGGCGAACGAGCTCTGGGCGGAGACTGTTATCCTGATGGGGGCACGTTATCCATCCGCCGTGATTGCGTCCGCGCTTGAGGGAATTGGCATGCTAGACAAGATTGCCCGCGAGTCGTCCATCGTCCAGCAATGGCTCGACGAGGGCCGCAGCGAGGGCCTGAGCATCGGACGGCGACAAGGGCGACAAGAAGGACGACAAGAGGGACGACAGGAAGGACGGCAAGAAGGACGGCAGCAAGGGCGTATCGAGGAAGCGACCAGCCTGCTGCTGCGCCTGGGCTCGCGGCGATGGGGGCCACCTGACGCGCACGCGCGCCGGCAGATCGAAGGACTGACCGATCTGTCACGGATCGAGCATCTGACCGATCGGGTGCTAGATGCCATCTCCTGGGAGGACCTGCTCCGGCCATAACCCAGTCCAACCTGGCGGCTCCAGCCCCGCCCGTGCGTCGTCGCGACGAGTTATGTTACTGTGTCGCGGTAACCGGCCTCTGCAGCCGGTTGGGGTGGGGTGGGGTTCTTGGCGTCAGCCGTACTGGCAGGGCTGGTCCGCCTGTGGAGCCTGGTGGTGCTCCTGGGCATAGCCATGTTCATCGCCACCGACGGCGGATTGGCGCGACCCGGCTACAGCAAGGAGTTCGATCTCGACGGCACCGTCGACTGCGCCGGCGGCGCCGGCCCCTGCATCGTCGGCGGGCGGATATTCGTCTGGACCGACGACATCGACGGCCGACCCCAGCGCGTCGAGATCGACATCTCCGGCCTTCGGGGCCTGGCCTCAGAGATCGAGCACGATCTCTACGTGACACTCTCTGTCGAGGACCTGGGCGACGGGAAGTTCCGGGCGACCGGCGTGCTGGACACGCGGAAGCCGGACGGCACCACCAACCAGGGCGTCCCGAGAGAGAAGAAGGACAAGGACACCGACAACAACCCGGCCCCCACGGCCACGCCGACCAGCACCCCGACGAACACCCCCGTGCCCACCAACACGCTGCTGCCAGGCCAGCCCACCCCCACCAATACCCTGCTGCCAGGCCAACCCACGCTTACCCCCACCGCCACCACCACGCCCCAGGGCGGTCCCGCTGTCGCTACACCCACCGCCACGGCCACACCGGGCGGTCCCACCCTCACGCCAACGGCAACCGTCACACCGGCTGGCCCAACCGCCACATTCACGTCCACCCCAACACCCGCGCCGCCGGGTCCCACCGCAACCTTCACCGCCACGCCGACGCTCACCGCTACTCCCACGCCGACCTCCGCCATCCCCGCCGCGGTCAACGACCCGTTCTCCACGCTTGTCGGCGTCACGCTCACGGTGCCGGCCGGGGTGGGACCACCGGCTGGGCTGCTGGTGAACGACTCGCTGGGCGCGCCGGCCGCCACCGTCACGTTCTTCGGCGGCGGCTCCCTGGGCGGCTCCGTCACGACCAACGCGGCCGGCGCCGCGGTCGCCCTGGCCGGCGGCACGCTGCAGGTCAACGCCAACGGCAGCCTCAGCCTGACCACACCGTCGGTGAATGGCTCGTACACCTTCCAGTACCGGCTGGCCAACGCGGCCGGCTTCTCCGATGCCACCATCACCATCGTCGTCGGCCAGGCGCCCGGCGGGGTCACCGATGGCGGCTACGTGGCGCTGGTGGGCTCTACCCTCACCGTCGCGTCCGGGTCTGGCCCGCCGCCCGGCCTGCTCACGAACGACACGCTGGGGTTCCCGGCCGCCACCATCACCCTGTTCGGCGCGGCCACGCCCAACACGGCCGCTGGGACTGGTCTGGCGTTCGCCGGCGGCACGCTGACGGTCAACGCCAACGGCAGCTTCAGCCTGGCCAATCCGACGGTGACCGGCAGCCAGTCGTTCGTGTATCGGCTGGCCAACGCCGTGGGGACCTCGGACGTGACGGTGAGCGTGGACGTGCGGCAGGCGCCGACCGCGGTGGCCGATAGTTACTCGACGACCAACGGCGTCACGCTCACGGTGCCGGCCGGGACGGGACCACCGCCCGGCCTGCTGGTGAACGACACGCGCGGTGCACCGCTGGCCACGGTCGCCTCGTTCGGCGGCGGCTCGCTGGCTGGCACGGCCGCGAGCAACGCGGCCGGCACGTCGGTCGCCCTGGCCGGTGGCACGCTCACCGTCGACGCCCTCGGCAGCCTCACCCTGACCACGCCCAGCGTGAACGGGACGTACACGTTCCAGTACCGCCTCTCCAACGCGGCCGGCTTCTCTGACGCCACCGTCACCATCGTCGTCGGCCAGGCGCCCGGCGGGGTCACCGATGGCGGCTACGTGGCCCTGGTGGGGTCGACGCTGACGGTGCCCGTGGGAGCCGGACCACCGGCCGATCTGCTGAATAACGACACGCTGGGGTTCCCGTCCGCCACCATCACGCTGTTCGGTGCCACCACGCCAAACACGGCCGCTGGGACTGGGCTGGCGTTCGCCGGCGGCACGCTCACCGTCAACGCCAACGGCAGTTTCAGCCTGGCCAACCCCACGGTGACCGGCGCCCAGTCGTTCGTCTACCGCCTGGCCAACTCCGTGGGGACCTCGGACGTCGCAGTCAACATCGACGTGCGGCAGGCGCCCGTCGCCGTCGCCGACGGGCCCTATGCGGCCACCGCCGGCTCCACCCTTACCGTGCCTGCCGTGACGGGATTGCTCGGCAATGACACGCTCGGCGCGCCCTCCGCCACCGTCACGTTCTTCGGCGGCGGCTCGCTCGGCGGCGCGGTCACCGATCACGCCTTCGGCACCGCGGCCACCTTCGGCACTGGCGGCTCCCTCACCGTCGACGCCGACGGCTCCTTCACCTTCACCCCAGCCTCCGGCTTGACCGGGACTTTCACCTTCCAGTACCGCCTCGCCAACGCCGCCGGCTTCTCCGATGCCACGGTCACCATCACCGTCGGCCAGGCACCGTCCGCCGTCACCGACGGTGGCTACGCCGTCCCAATCGGCTCCACCCTCACCGTCACGTCGGGCTTTGGCCCGCCACCAGGCTTGCTCATCAACGACACGTTGGGCTTCCCCGCGGCCCCGATCACGCTGTTCGGTGCGGCCACGCCCACTACCACGGCGGGAACTGGTCTGGCGTTCGCGGGCGGCACGTTGACGGTCAATGCCGACGGCAGCTTCTCCCTGGCGAACCCCACGGTGACCGGCTCCCAGACGTTCGTCTACCGGCTGGCCAACTCCGTCGGATCCTCTGACGCCACGGTCTCCATCGAGGTCCGCCAGGCGCCGGCGGCCGTGGCCGATGGACCGTACAACGTCAACGCGGGGGCCACCCTCACCGTCCCCGCCGGAGCGGGGCCGCCGGCCGGGTTGCGGAATAACGACACGCTGGGCTTCCCGGTCGCCACGGTAGCCTCCTACGGCGGTGGGTCCCTGGGCAGCGCCGTGACCGACCACGCGGCCGGCGACACCGCCCCGCTGGCCGGCGGCACGCTGAAGGTCAACGCTGACGGCAGCTTCACGCTGACCACGCCGACCACGACGGGCGCGTACACATTTCAGTACCGGCTGACAAACTCGGCTGGCAGCTCGGACGCGACGATCACGATCAACGTGAACGGCCCACCGGGTGCCGTCAACGATCCCTCGGGCGGAATCCCATCGAACAGCACGCCGCCGTCAGGCGCCAACCCCAATCCTTACCACATCTCCCTCAACACCACCCTGACCGTCCCGGCCGGCGCGGGACCACCGCCCGGCCTGCTCGTTAACGACTCGCTCGGCTTCCCGGCCGCCACGCTCACGTCGTTCGGCGCCGGCTCGCTCGGCGGCGCGGTCACCGATCACGCCTTCGGCACCACGGCCACCTTCGGCACGGGCGGCTCCCTCGCCGTCAACGCCGACGGCTCGTTCACATTCACCCCCTCCAACAACTTCACCGGCCTTTTCCTATTCCAGTACCGGATCGCCAACACTGGCGGCTCCGCCGTCGGCACGGTCTCGATCGCCGTAGGGTTCCGGCCGGTGGCGACGAATGACTCAGCGACGGCGACCGGCAACGTCAAGCTCGACACCGCGTTGATGACGACGCCGCTGTCGGTCTTGACCAATGACGTGGGAGATCAACTCACGTTGTCGCTCACCGGCCCCAGCAGCGCCAACGGCGGCGAGGTGACCATGACCACGTCGGGCTTGGGGGCTGGCCGGTTCACGTTCAATCCCAAGGTCGGCCTCACCGGCGCCGACTCCTTCACGTATTCCATCTCCAACGGCTTCGGCCCCTCTACTGGCACGGTCACGGTGACCGTCTCCAACATCCTGTGGTTCGTGAACAACAACCCCGGCGCCTGTTCAGCGTCGTGCGACGGCCGGTTCACCAACCCGTTCACGAGCCTCGCCAGTTTCGGTACCGCCAATGGCACCGCGAACGGTCCGGCCGGAAACGAGACGATCTTCGTGTACGAGACTGAGAGCACGACCCCGTACACCGGGCCCGCCACGCTGCTGCCTGGCCAGAAGCTGGTGGGGCAGGACGCGAGCTCCTCGCTGGAGACCATCGCTGGCTTCACGGTGGCCAATGGCAGCCCGGCCATGCCGGCGATGGACAGCGCCAACGCGAGGAAGACCACCATCACGTCCAGCGGCAACGGCGTCGTCCTCAACAACGCCAACGGCTCCAACTCCCTGCGCGGTCTCACCCTGGGTACGGCCACCGGCGACGCGCTGAACGGAGGGAGCTTTGGCACGCTGACGCTGGCTAACGGGACCACCGAGGCGGCCGACGTCACCATCACCACGACCGGCCGCGCGGTGAACCTCGCCACCGGCTCGGTCAACGGCGCACTCGCCAGCACGACCAGTTCGGGCGGCACCAACAACGTAACGCTCACCACCATCGGCGGCACGTTCAACCTCGGCAGCGGCGCGCTCTCCGGCAGCGCAGCCGGTGCCGCCAATCACGCCTTCGCGCTCAGCGGCGGCGGGGGCGCGGTCTCCTACGGCGGCACCATCGCCAAGACCACCACGGGAGACGTGGTCAACGTGACCGCCAAGACCAGCGGCTCGCTCACCCTCAGCGGCAACCTGACCTGCAACACATCCTGCACGGGGGTGGACATCTCGAGCAACAGCGGCGGCACCATGACGCTGAGCGGGTCAACCAAGACGATCAACACGGGCGGGAACGTGGCGGTGAACCTGACGAGCAACACCGGCGCGACGATCACCTTCAGCAACGGCGGGCTGGACGTCGACACGACCTCCGCGACCGGCTTCAACGCAACCGGCGGCGGCACCGTCAACGTGACGACGGGCACGAACCCGAACACGATCAACAGCACGACCGGCACCGCGCTGAACGTCGCCAGCACGACCATCGGCTCCAGCGGTCTCACCTTCCGCGGCATCAGCAGCAACGGCGCCGGGAGCGGCATCGTGCTCAGCAGCACCGGTTCCAGCGGCGGCCTCACGGTTACCGGCGACGGCGGCGCCACCAGCAACGGCTCCGGCGGCACCATCACCGCCTCCACTGGGGCCGGCGTCAGCCTCTCCAGCACCTCCTCCGTTTCGCTCGGCTACATGAACATCCAGAACAGCGCTGATGACGGCGTCTCCGGCTCCAGCGTGGCCGGCTTCTCCCTGACCCGTTCAACGGTGTCGAATAACGGCAACGACACCACGGCCGACGAGGGTATCGGTCTCTCGAGCGTCTCCGGCGCCGTCTCGATCACCAACAGCACCATCTCCAATAGCCCTCACCACAACATCTCTATCGACAACCTCAGCTCGCCCACCCTCTCCTCGCTGACCATCTCCAACAACTCCATCACGGGATCAACCGGCGCCAACGGGGTCTTTATTCAGATACGCGGCACTTCCACGCTCACGTCTGCCACCGTATCGGGGAACACGATCTCCAACAACACCGTGATCGGTATGCAGGTCATATCTGAAGACTCGGCCACCATCTCTTCCTTCACAGCCTCCGGAAATACCTTCCGTGACACCGGCACCGGCAACAGCCAGGAAATCGCGATGGACTTCGCCCAAGGCAGTACCTCAACTATGTCGTACGTGGTCGACAGCAACGTCATGACCGGCCACAACGCTCAGGCCTTCAACACGTTTACCGCGGCAGGAGTCAGCACTGGCGGGAGCCTCACGGGAGTCATCTCCAACAACACAGTCGGCGATCCCGCCACGATCGATTCAGGATCCAAGATCGGCAACGGCATGCGCATCAACATCAACGGGCAGGCCAACGCGGTTATCACCGTCTCGAACAACACCATCAACCAGGTCCCCGCGGGGCGCGGGATCGAGGTAATCGGGCGGAACGGCACCGGCGGACTCAAGGTCAAGGTCGTTGGAAACACCGTCAACGCACCCACGGGAACCGCCGGCACCGCGTGTGGCGCCGGTGTCCTGTGTCCTCTGGCACCCATTTTCGTGGGGTCCAATGCCGTGACGGTCGCGAACACCGTCTGTTCGGTGGTGGGAGGCACAGCCACGGCAGACCACAACACCGTGTTCGATCCAACCACCTTTGCGGCCGGAGGAGAGTCCGGCATCACCCTGGCGGAGTCCAACTCCTCCACGCACACGACCGAGGGCAACACCGGGCAGACGGCCGTGCAGAACATGCAGGCGCGGAACACCAGCCAGAATAACAGCGCGTCAGCGGCCGCCGGCGTCGCCGTGGTCGCGACCGGCACCTGCGGGACGTTCCCGTAGACGATCTGACAACGTGACCGCGACGGTGGTCTCCCCTGCTTTCGCGACGAGGCGGCATGCACCCAGCCGCTCTACCCCTGGTCACCGCTCGCCGTGGCAGCCGGGAGCGTTGACCCCCCGTGGGGTGCCTCGTATACTCGTCGCCGCTGGACCCGACGGCGCGAAAGGAGGGCCACGATGCCCAAGTCTGCCAACGACAAGCTGTTTGCCGAGCTACGGAAGATCGACAGCCCCACCATCACCAACGTGGTGGCGACCTACCCCAAGAATCCGCTCTGCCTGGGCCTCTACAACCCGTGGACGGAGAACTGGTACACGGACACCTCCATCCGCTGCATCTACCCGGAGCTTGGCGCGACGGTCGGCTACGCGGTGACGTGCGTGTACGGCATGCCAGACCCCAACTACTCCGGCCGCCTGACCTTCATGGACGTGGTTGACGCGCTGGACGCCTCCCCCAAGCCCACCATCCTGGTGATCCAGCAGAAGTGGCCACCGGAGCTCATGGCCAAGGCCGGGCTGGCCGGCGAGATCATGTGCACCTCCATGCAGTCCGTGGGTTGCGTAGGCATGATCTCCAACGGGCCGTCGCGCGACATCGACGCGATTCGGGCAATGAAGTTCCAGCTTCTGCTGGGCGGCGTGACCGCTGGCCACGGCGAGATGGCCGTCCAGGCCGTGAACGTGCCGGTCTCCGTTGGTGGGATGGACATCGCCCCGGGCGAGTTGATCCACATGGATGAAAACGGCGCCGTGAAGTTCCCGGCGAACAAGGCGGAGCAGGTGCTGGCAAACGCCAAGGCGATGCTGGAGGACGAGGCCGTCCGAATCGCGGCGCTGAAGAAGGCCAAGACCGCTGCAGAGGTGCGCGCGGCGCAGAGCGGCGGCGGCTACGGAGACAACCGCAAGAAGTAGGACTGCCCGGGCTCAGCGCCCGGCCTGAACCGACGAGGGGCGCCGTTGGCGCCCCTCGCTCGCCCTAACCCTGCACCCTGATCAGCACCTTTCCGGCCGCCGCATCCGGGGATGCCAGGAGCCGAAACGCCTCGGCCGTCCGCGCCAACGGAACTTCGTGCGTCACGATCCCGGACAGATCCAGACGCCCCTCCTCCATCAGCTTGATGGTCATCTCGAAATCTGATCGCTGGTACATCTGCACGCCGATGAGCCGACGCTCCGCGCGCTGAACCTGGGCCATTGGGATGGTGCACTCCGGCGGAAAGATCGCCGTCAGCACGATCGCGGCACCGCGTCGAGTCAGCCGCAGCGCTGAGAGCAGGCTCGCCTCGCGCCCGGCGCAATCGAACGCGACGTCCAGCCCACGCGGGAACATGGCGCGCACCTGGTCCTCAGCGCCCTCCACGCGCGGGTCGATCACCAGATCGGCGCCGCTGGCTTGCGCCATCTCCCGTCGCGTCGCGCTCACATCGCTCGCCACGATCTTCGCTGCCCCGAGCGCGCGAAGCACCCGCGTGAGCACGAGTCCCACCGGACCCGCGCCCAGCACCAAGACGTTCTTCCCGCCCACTTCGTCATACCGATTGTCGCCATACCGGTTGATGGTGTGCATCGCCACCGCGCCCAGCTCGATCAACGATGCCTGATCCACCGGGATGGACTCGGCAATGGTGAGGAACTGCTCGGCAGGGAGCGTGAGCTCCTCGGCGAGGGCGCCGGGGATGTGGCCCCCGATCACCTTGAGCTGCTCGCACCAGTTGTAGTTACCCTCGAGGCACGCCTCGCACTCGTTGCAGCCACGGCCGGCCATGCCGATGACCCGGTCTCCCACGCGGAGCTCGCGCGCACCTGGACCAACCTCGACGACTCGGCCAACGAACTCGTGGCCCATGACGAGAGGCGGACGGAGCACGGGGTGGTCACCGTGGTACATGTGGAGGTCCGAGCCACAGATGCCGCAGGCGTCGATGGCGACGCGTACTTCGCCCGCGGCCGGGTGGGCGGTGGGGACGTCCTCGATCTGGATGGTCTCGACGGCGCTTAGCAGGGCGCGCTTCATTGCGGAATCTCCCGTTGCGGACTTGTTTACAGATCAGCCGTGCCTGGAGTGGGAAGGGTAGCGCCGTTCAGCGATGGCGGCCACCGGCGCGTGGCTCGCCGGCGGCAACAAGGCGCGTTCTACAGATCCGCCGCGTACCGACGCAGCGCATCCTGGTTGAGCTCGATCCCAAGACCCGGCCCGGACGGCGGCGAGACCACGCCCCGGTCCGGCGTGATGGGACTGGCCAGGAGGGGTGCTTCCAGCTCATACGAGGGATACTCCACCAGGCCAGACCCGGTGAGCGCCGCGGCGACGTGGAGCGTGGCCGCCAGGCCAGGCCCAAAATAGAAGGAATGCGGCGTGAGGGTGAGGTTTGCGGCGGCGGCGAGCGTGGCCACCCGGCGTAGCTCGCCGATCCCACCCACCTTAATCACGCTTGGCTGAAGCACGTCCGCGGCGCCCTTCGCGATGATGTCGCGGAAACCGAAAGCGGTCGCCTCGTTCTCACCCAGGGCGATCGGGATGGAGGTGCTCCGCCGGAGCTCGGCCAGGGCCTCGTAGTCCTCCGGCGGCCAGATCGGCTCCTCCAACCAGGCCAGTCGATACGGCTCGAGCGCGCGGGCCATCGCACGGGCCTCGGCCGGCGTCCACGGGCAGTTGGTGTCCAGCATAAGCTCCACGTCTGGCCCCACGGCGTCACGTGCGGCCGCCACGCTGCCCACGTCCGTCTGGTGCAGCTTGATCGCGCTGAAGCCCTGGGAGACGCGGTCGGCGCAGGCCGCCGCGACATCCGCGACCGAAGAGTAGCGCAGCAGGCTGGCGTAGGTCTTCAGGCGCGGCCGGCTGAGGCCACCGAAGAGCTCGTAGAGCGGCGCCCCGCGGGCCTTGCCCAGCAGATCCCAGAGTGCTATGTCAACGCCGCTGATGGCAAACATCCCGTAGCCGCGCCGGCCGAAGCCGCCGGTGCCACGCTGCATCAGGTCCGCCAGATGCTCCACCCGCGTAGCATCCTGGCCCAGGAGCATGGGCTTGAGGGTGTCCTCGATGGCACGGCAGACCGGCGCCTGACCGCCAAAGCTGAAGCCCTCGCCCAGCCCCACGAGGCCTTCGGAGGTGTGCACCTCCACGATGATCTGCCGGCCCTGTCGGCCCCACCAGGGGGAGTGGCGCTCCGACTGCCCAGTTGGAATGGCCAGCGGAATCGCGCGGATGTCAACGATCTTCATGGGCGGATTCTACGCGGGGCGGGCCACGCTATGATTTCTCGGCCGTCCACTGAAGGCGAGCTCCACCACCGAGGTTCCGCGTGTGACTATGAGCGACGTCCGGCCAGTGTCCGATGCAGCCGATAGCGGCTCGGCCGTGGAGCACTTCGACGTGCTGATCGTGGGGGCGGGCATCTCCGGCGTTGGCGCGGCGTACCACCTCCAGCGGCAGTGCCCGGACCGGAGCGTGATGATTCTGGAGTCCAAGTCCACCTTCGGCGGCACGTGGGTGACCCACCGTTTTCCTGGCATCCGCTCCGACAGCGATCTGCACACCTACGGGTACAGCTTCAAGCCGTGGACCGGCGCGCCAATCGCGACCGCCGACCGGATCCTGGAGTACATGGCGGACGTGATCGAGGAGAACGGCATCGATCGGTACGTTCGCTACGGCCACCGGATCGATCGGGCAAGCTGGTCCAGCGAGAAGAATCGCTGGACAATCACCGCCACGCGGCTGGCGTCCGGCGAGGAAGTTCAGCTCACGTGCGGGTTCCTGTGGATGTGCCAGGGCTACTATCGGCACGACGCCGGGTACACGCCGGACTGGCCGGGCATGGCGGACTTCACGGGACGAATCGTCCACCCGCAGAGCTGGCCGGAGGATTTGGACTACCGCGGGAAGCGGGTGGTGATGATTGGCTCCGGGGCGACAGCGGCGACGATCCTACCGGCGATGGCGCCAGACGTGGCGCACATCACCATGCTGCAGCGATCACCGACCTACTTCCGGATCGGCCGCAATGCCATTGAGATCGCCGAGGAGCTACGCAAGCTGCAGATCGACGAAGCGTGGATCCACGAGATCGTTCGTCGCAAGATCGTGTTCGAGCAGGACGCGTTCTCGAAGCTATGCGTGAGCGAACCGGAGGCGGTGAAACAGCAGCTGCTGGGCGAGATCCGGAAGTACGTGGGCCCGGACTTCGACATGGCCACGCACTTCACGCCGCGGTATCGACCGTGGCAGCAGCGCCTGGCGTTCGTGCCAGACGGCGACATGTTCCAGGCAATCGCGGACGGCAAAGCGTCCGTCGTGACCGGCGATATCGACCGGTTCGTGGAGACCGGCATCAGGCTGAAGTGCGGGACGGTGCTGGAGGCAGACATCATCGTCACGGCCACCGGTTTCAACATCTCGGTGATGGGAGACATCGCCTTTGACGTGGATGGCAAGCCGGTCCCATGGGCGGACACCGTCACCTACCGGGGCATGATGTTCACCGGCGTGCCAAATCTGGCGTGGGTCTTCGGATACTTCCGAGCAAGCTGGACGCTGCGGGTGGACATGGTCTCAGAGTTCGTCTGCAGGCTCCTGAACCACCTACGAGGGCGCGGGTATGCGCGGGTGACTCCAACGTTGCGCCCGGAGGACGCGGACATGCGGATCCTCCCCTGGATCGACCCGGAGAACTTCAATCCAGGCTACCTGGCGCGCAGCATGCATTTGCTGCCCAAGCGCGGTGACCGGCCGGAGTGGTCGCACACACAGGACTACTGGGCCGAGAAAGACCAGTTTCCGGCGATCGACCTGGACAGCAGCGCGTTCGTCTACGGCTAGCGGTAACGGGCCGCGCCTGGCGGGGGCTGGTACCATGCCAATGTTGCTTCGGTGGGAGGTCAAGATGCGCAGAATCGTGCTGTCGCTGCTCGGGGCGTGGCTCTGCCTCACGCTTACAGCAGGGGCGGCCGTCGCGGGCGACGATCCGTGCCCAGAGCCAAACGATGCCACCCAGGCGGCCTGCTACTTGGGCGACGCCGACGCGCTGGGATTCCTCTCGCGCGCGAACGACGTGGACGCGTACCGGATAGACGTGCTGGACTTCGGCGCGCGGCTACGCGTGGCACTGGTGGACACATCGCCTGGGTACAGAATCACGCTGGTGAACTGGAACGGGGACATCATGGCGGTGTCGAACCGGCAGGGCGCTGTGGACGTCCTGGAAGCCACGCCCCCGGCGCCAGGCGCGTACTTTGCGCTGGTGGATTCGCGCACTGGGGAGTTCAGCGACGGTCGGCCGTATCGCCTCCACCGCGAGGTGGCGTACCGTGGGCAGCCGCCGGTGGTGGTGTTCTCCGGGGATTTCCGGCCCGGGGCGCGGGAAAACTTGACCGAGAGCGGCGAGAACGCGGATTTCATCACCGACTCGGGCCGGGTGACCATCAAGATGAAGCAATCCGGTACCCCTGAAGACGGGTCGCCCACGCCCGGGCTGATCATGGATCCGGAGGTCCCGCCGGTTGGTGACTTCACCCTGGTGGTGGACACCAAGCTGAAGGACGGGGACCAGGGCGGGTACCTGATCTTCTTCAAAGTGGCGGCGGACTACGCGACCAACGACGATCACGACCACTACCGCCTGGTGGTGGCGCCGCGGGATCACGCGATGAAGCTGGTGCGGATCGCCAACGGGGTGGATGAGATCCTGGAGGACGGGATCGAAGATGAGTTGATCACGGCGGATAAGGTGAACCGCATGGTCATCCGCTGCAGCGGCTCAGACATCCGCCTGAACGTGAACGGCAAGGAGCTAGCCCGCGTCAAGGACGACGTACTCCGCGAGGGCCGCGTCGGCTTCGGCACCATCACCTGGGGCGACCCATCCACCGTCGTATTCGACAACCTGCTGGTGGTGACCCCCGCTCGGCGCTAACGGCACGTGCCATTGGGCAGCCGACCGCTACGCACGCGCCCATGAGTAACGGCTGGGTAGTACGTTGTTGCGCCCTACGACGAAGCAGTCTCCGGCGCGGCGGCCCAGATCACGAGTCGCAGCTCACTGTCGTCGGTCACCGTGTACTCCGGCGTACGTCCTGAAAGCCGGATGCTCTCATCGAGAATGATGGGGACGCCGTCTCCGCGACGGTCCATCAGGAACGTGCGTCCCAATTCCTCGCCCACGCTTACCGGACATCGGGCAAGGAGTGAAACGATCAACTCATTCCGACTGTACTGCCGGACGGCCATGCTATCTGGCGTCAGCGTGCTCGCGAGGCCGCCAGGGACGTGCAGCTCGATGCGATCGCTGAACATGTGGAGCCGCACGCGCGCACCCGCCATCGAATAGTCGCGGTGGGCAACGGCGTTCACCAATGCCTCGAAGATGGCGCGGTCACTGTATGGATCGCGCTCCAGCCGCAGCAGCGTCTTGGTGGCACGCACGAGCGCATTTCTCCGAACGAAATGCAGTGCCTCCATCACCTGCAAGTCCAGGGGGCCAACGATGTCGCGCGCGTCCTGCTGGTAGTTCACATCCCGCCGCACACCCGCGTAGCTCACCGCCTGAATCGTGGCATACGGTAGCCAGCGCTGCGGTTCCGCGGTGCAGCACAGGACACCTGCCACCGACAGCCGCGGCGTGCTATCCAGATCGTCGGTCACGATTCTCAGCTTCCGGAGGTCATCGTGAGTAGGCTGCGCGCCGGCGCGCACAAATCGGTTGGCGAGAGAGAGCTCCAGGTCGTCGGGGTCTGTACCGGGTACCGGGGACTCATCGAACCGGATAACACGCGTCTGGCTGCGCTCCTGGAACAGCCGCGCCAACACGTCAGGCGGCATCTCACGCTTTGAGCTGCCGATCCGGCGGAAGTACCCGCCCGGGCTCCGATGAACGAAGATGCTCCGGGGCACGTCCACCCGAATCACCGGCACGAGCGTTCCCACGGCATCGGGCAACTCATGCTTTCGAATCGCGGCATCGAGCGACGGTTGCACGGAATCGTTGCAGATCTCCCTCACCCAGCCCTCTACGGCGTCGAGATGCTGGAGCGGGATGCCGACGATCTCCCGGGTGGTGTCGGCGACACCGAGCACCAGCGTCCCGCCGCGACCATTCGCGAACGCCGCTAACTCGTCCGCGAGGTCCGATCGCGTGGGAGCGGTGACGCGCGCGCCAGCCAGCAGCACGCGTTTGAGTTCAAGTTCGGAGTCCTCCCCCAGGCGAATCCGCCGCGCCAGTGCGTCGAAGCTATCTGCCACCGGCCGCATCCGTCAGCATGATCCGATGGTAACGCGAACTGAAGGCATCCCTTCCGCCCTCCATGACACGACAGATCTCCTCACGGATGCTCGGTTCCTGCAAGCCGCCGCTCGCCGCGATCTGCGTCTCCCCGTGCTTGACCTGAAGCGATACGACGAGCTCCGCATCACCGTGGACAACAACATTTGGATTGTGCGTCACCACAATGACCTGTCTGCTGGCTTTGATCTCCCGAAGGCGCCGTACCAACACGTCGTAGATAACGGTGTTGTCGAGGTCGTCCTCCGGCTGATCCAGGACGATTGGCTCAGATCCCTGTCCCAGAACAAATGCCAACAACGCGGCAGTCTGCTGCCCGGGGGAACCAAGCTCCAATCGCTTCCACGCCGGCTGCCCGCCCCGTTCGTCCCGAAAACTCACGGAGACATCGTCCTCGGGGCAGTACAGGGCGAGGCGGTCGATGCGCTCCGGCGGGAGCGAGCGAAGATTGCTCTCGAACCGGCGATCCCTGGTCTCGATCTGGCTCGCGGGGTCACGCAGCTTCTCGCGCAAGTCCGCAACCAGGCCGTCAAGGGAATCAAAGCTCCACTCCTGAGTGGCACCGGGTGAGATTCGCTCGACTAAGACCGCGTAGTCCGCATCGAACGCGGGGATGTCGAGACTCGCACGCACAAAGGACTCAAGATCATCGCGTCGGCCGTACCGGTTAATCTGTACCTTGATCAGACTGGAAGCCGCCTCGTCAACACGCTGAGTCCGCCGGTCGCTCAGGCTGGCACGTAGGTCCCGATAGCGCAGTAGCGCCTCGTGCGCTTCGCGTTCGCGCGCTTCCGCCGACGCTTGCAGCGGTTCGATCGACTCGACCTCGCGTTGAAGCGAGGTTGCGCGCTGGAGCAGATCGCGATACTCGTCAGGGTTGGCAACACCTGCGGCCGCTAGCTGGCCCGTCACCTCGGCGTATCGAGCCTCGCTCGCCTGCAGCGCCGTCAACCACGATGCGGCGTCCTCGCCGGACTGCGCCGCCGCGATCTCTCGGCGTGCACGCCCAATGGCTTCGGTCACGGCGGCCCGCAGCGTCTCCACGGCGGTTCTGATACTGGCATGCGCACGGAGCAACGCGGCACCAGCCGGATCGCTCACATCGTCGACCGTTGAGCCGTCGATGTCCGCCACTTGGAGCTCGCGCTCCGCGAGGCTCGCCAGGTCATCGATTCGCGATACCGCGCTCGTCTGGATCGACTCCCACGCGTCATTCTGCGTCGACCGGACCCGGTAGTCGCTGAGACGGTCCGCGTGACCGCTTTGCTCGACGAGCGCGATCCTCCTGCGAACGTCCGCGAGATCGGCGCGCCGCGCTGGAAGCTCGGCGACCCGCGCGTGAAGCTGACGTACCTCCGCCCGCAAAGCCAGATAGCTGTCCCTGAATTGCTCGCGACGACGCGCCAGCTCTGCCCCTCCCACCGCCGGGTCGTCGTCGATCACGCCGAGCAGCGCGTGCGGCTCGCCCGCCAGATCGAACAACTGCTTCTGGCTGTAGATGCGCACCGGGAAACGGTCGCGGAGAGACCCCTCTTCCGGAATCCTGTCTCCGCCCTCGACGCGGCTGATCGCGGGGGTTTCTCCGCCACCATCCCAGGCAAGGATGAACTGCTCGCCATCCTTCCTGTATGTGACTTCCACAAGCGTGTTCTCGGTGAGCAGGCCTTCATCAAGCCGGCCGCGGGGAACCCGCATGCGACGGTCGAACGCATCACGCAGGGTTGAGTCGCTCTCGGTGCGGAGCTCGGCCTCACGACGGAGCGCCAGACGCAGGAGGTCGACCAGCGTGGACTTGCCAGTCCCGCGACCGCCGATGATCGCGTTGAGCCAGGGATTGAGCGGGAGTATGAATGGACGGGCGGCATCGCGCTCGTTCGATCGGCCCAGATACCTCGCCTGGGTGACGCTGATGCCCTCGATCGCGAGCATTGCGTGGACGTTCGGATCACCGGCCGACGACCGTGACGCCGGCCGAAGCGAGTCGGCTCCGTCCCCCAGCGCCAGGCGAAGACCGGCGAGATCCGGTTTGGTCATTTTGACCCACGTGAAGCGCTGTCCGAGGCTTGCCGTGTCATGGCTGTCGGAGCACCAGATCTGCGAAAGGCGACGGCCGTCTGCTTTAGCGCCGTTCAGCCACTCTTGAACGGCCGCGCTACACGGGTCCACCATCTCGGTTGAGCTGTGCGGAGCCAATGGAGTGATCTCGGCGGCCATGAGGCCGGGTGCCGCCAGCGCCTTGAGTCGCTCTTGCCCGTCGAGCGTCTTGAGGAGCCCATCCTTGGCGTTGACGTGAGCGGCAATCACCAGCGCCCCGCCCTGCGTCGCGGCATCGATCGTGTCTACGATGCTGCGACTGGACGTGGTCGCCCCCTGGCCAAACGCCGGCGGCTGGATCCCCAGGCTGGACAGGAGCGCGACAACCTCGTCGCGCGTGGCGCTGCTGTCTAGGAGGCAGAGCAGGTGGATGCCACCGGCCGACACCTCCACGCCGGGAAACACCGTGAGCCCAACCGCCCCCGCCCGAGTTCTGATCTCGTCGACGCCGTCAGGACTGTGATGGTCCGTGACGGCGATGGCGTGGAGGCCCGCCGCGCGTGCGGCATCTACCCAACCCTGCCAGTCGGGTTTGGCCACGGCGGGGTCGTGCTTGAAATCATGCGACGCGGGCGAATGGGCGTGCAGATCCACGCGCCACCAACGAGATCCCGGCCAGTCCCAGACGGTGCTTCGCGCGCCGCTCATGATGACGTGTGACGCCCAGTCTCGCCGACGTGGGAGACCTTCGTGGACCCGGGGGAGGGATCGTACACGTTGCGTTGCGGTCTGCAAGCGGAACTGGATCGTTGCGCGGAAAGGAGGCCGCGCACGGGAGTGTCACAAATCAGATCCTGGACCCTCCGCGCATGGCCTGTTTCCGGAGCTGGATGGTCAGACTGCGACCAGCACATGCTCAGTGGTAGCACACTCCCACCGTGGACCGTGTGCGGGCCTCCGGGGTAGGTCAGAGTGTTTGGATTCCGCCCGCGCCGGTTCGCGGCCCGCAACCGGGTCGGATGGTACCAGAGTTAGCGTCGTGGTCCGGGATGTCTGACCGATCAGGCGCGACCGTCGCCTCCGCGGAGTACTACCGGACGACGGTGCTGTCCCCGCGCTGTTCGTACGCCCGGTGCGCTGACTCCAGAGCCGCGCTGCGGGATTGCTGGACGGTGGCGGAGTGCACCGCGGCCCAGGCCTGGCTCTGCTGGATGCCCACCAGAGAGCCCTGGAAGCGCGGCATGACGTAACGGGCCAGGAGCTCGTAGCTCTTCAGGAGTTTCTCGCGCGGGGCCCAGTCCTGCGCCTGGATCAAGAAGCCGCCGAACCCACCGGTGATCTCCTGGAAGTACTCGATGGTCTCGATGAGATCATCCGGGCTGCCAATCACCCAGGCGCGGCTATCGCGCATGGACTGCAGGAGCGCGTCCGGGTCGTTCGCCAATGGGTGGATCCGGCCGAGCGTCTGGCCAGGGTACTCAATCTGGAACTGAGGCGCGCCGACCCTGACGTCGGCGATAGCCTCCTCGCGGGTCTCCGCGAGGTGGACGGCGACGACCAGGCTCCAGTCCTCGCGGCGCATGGTCTTGCCGTGCTTCGCGGCCTCTTCCTCCGCGATGCGCCACTGGCTGGCCAGGTTCACCTGGCCTCGCTGGCCGCTGATGACGCCCAGGGACAGCACGCCGGCGCCGTGCTTGCCGGCGGCGATCATGCCCGCGGGCGACTCCATGCTGGCCACCGACAGCGGCATGTGGGGCTGGGTGAACGGGCGAAGCTGGAGCGTGGCGTCGCGCAGCTCAAACCAGTCGCTCTTGTAGGTGAGCGGCGTGGGGTCCGTCATCAGTCGCATGATGACGTCGAGCGACTCCGCCATCCTCGGCCGCTGGAGCGGCGGATCGATGCCCAGCATCAGCGCGTCCGTCACGAGCGCGCCCGGTCCAACGCCGAAGAGCACCCGGCCGCGCGTCATGTGGTCTAGCTGAACCATCCGGTTGGCCACCATGAGCGGGTGGTGGTAGGGCAGGCTGACCACGCCGGTGCCCAGCTTGATGTGGCGGGTGCGCTCGGCGGCAAAGGCGAGGAAGAGCTCCGGCGAGGCGATGGTCTCCCAGCCCGCGCTGTGGTGCTCGCCAACCCAGGCCTCGTCGTAACCAAGCTGGTCCAGCCACTGGACGAGCTCCAGGTCCCGCTCGATGGCCAGCGTCGGGTTCTCGCCGACGCGGTGAAACGGGGCGAGGAACATACCGAAGCGCATACGGGACGGGCGGGACATGGCGGTTGGACCTCCCAGCTACAGCACAATCAGGCCAAATCAGGCCAGATCAGGTAACGGCGGCCTGATTTGGCCTGATTGTGCCAGGGAAGGCTCACCGCGTGCGGAAGGGCCGCTCAGCGGCCGCGGGCAACGCCTCCGTTGTCCAGACCTTCCAGGTTCGCCGATGCGCCGGCGCCCTCGACGGCACCGATGTCGCAGTGCGCGCCCTGGGGCCGCCGGGTACCGCGCTGGTCCACGGAGGGGCAGCCGCTGTCCGTTCCCGCGTCAATCGCCTGGCTCGCGGGGGCCAGCGCGTGGGTGGGGGTGCTTCCGCCGTTCATCTGGAGCGGCTCCAGCATCGGATCAAGCTCAGCAAAGCTCTCAGTCGGGCAGCCCGCCGCGCCGCCGTGCTGAAGATTGGAGCCGCCGCTGAGCGGACCGGTGCCGCCGCAGTTGGCGCCTGCGCCATTGGCAGCGTTGCCGTCCAGCAGGGTATTGCGCACCGAGAGCGCTGCCGCGGTGTAGCGGAACAGGCCGCCGGCCTGGGCATTGGCACCGCTGGCGGCGTTGTTGGCGATGGTGGTGTTGAGGATGGACTGGACAGGGCTGCCGTCGCTGACGATGTACACGCCGCCACCGATATTCTCGCCGGTGCCGTCCGCGGCGGTGTTGCCAGAGACGGTCACATTGATCAGCGTGACATCGCCGCGTCCGGCGTTAGCGCGCGAGGCGATCCCGCCGCCGTAGGCCGCGCTGGCGGCGCCGCCGCGGCTCTGGGCAACGTTGTTGACGATGGAGCTATTGATCACGCTGAGCACGCCACCCCGGCTATCGATGCCGCCGCCGGTGGCGATAGCGCCGTCCGCCCGGCTGTCGCGAATCAGGACGTTCGACAACTGGACCGAGCCCACCGTGTAGACGGCTCCGCCGTTTGCCGCTCTGCCGTTCGCCAGGGTCAGTCCGGAGACCGCCGCCACCACGGCAGGATTGATGATGTGGTCGCTGGTGTTCATGCCCACGTTGATGAGACGGCTGCGCGCGCCACCGTCCAGGGTGAGAGCACCCGGGCCAGGGCCCTCGATGGTGACGTCATGCTGGAGGATGAGCGGACCGCGGGCAAGCGCGATCGTGCCCACCAGCCCCGGGGCAAAGCGGACGATGTCGCCGGAAATCGTGGACTGCAGCGCCTCGCGGAGCGAGCAGTCGCTCGGTAGACAGCGCTCTGAATCGGTATCCGTGAGCTTGGTGACGACAAACGTCTGGGGCGGGGTGCGCTCGTAGGCGCCGATGTCGCATGGGTCAGCGGAGACACGGGCTCGCGGTGCCCCACGCTCGTCGGAGGCGGGGCAGGTGTTGTTGTTGCCCATGTCAATGGCGGCGGAGCCCTCCTGGATCTGGTGGGTGGGAATTGGGCCGCCGTTGAGGGCGAGCGGTCGCAGGCCGATGGTGGCGCTGCTGGCGAAGCCGGCGCCGCAGGTGGCGGAGGCAGGATCCTGCAGGTTGTTGCTTCCGCCGATCACGCCCACGTTGCCCGCGCAGTTGGCGCCGCTATTCTGGTGCGCGATGATGGTGTTGCCGATGGTAGCCACGGCACCGTCCGCGAGGAAGATGCCAGCGCCGTTCGCACGTTCGCCCTGGACGCGATTATCCGTGACGGTGGCATTCGTCAGCGTGGATGACTGGCCCAGATAGGCGCCGCCACCCAGAGCCGCGCCACCCGCCGCGACAGCGGCGTTGCCGCTCAGCGTGCTGTTGATCATGGTCAGCTCACCTGGCGCGACACCCGCCACGGCGCCGCCCCGAGCCTCGCCACCGCTGGAGGATCCGGCGCCGGCCTGGGCTGTGTTCAGCGTCACCGAGACGCGCTCCAGCGTGACGTTGCCGCTGGCGTTGTGGAGCCCCCCACCAAGGGCGGCGCCGCCGCGCCCGGCCGTGCCGCCGCCACCGCGGACCAGGTTGAGCTCCAGCTTAAGGTCCTTGAACGCGGCCGTGCCAACGTTGAAAACGCCACCGCCGCGGGCGTCGCCGCCATCCGGCCCCTCGCCAGCGAGCGCTGAGTGGCCGGCAATCTCGCCGCCCTGCATCGTGAGCGAGCCGGCGTTGAAGATGGCGCCACCCTCCGCGCTGCCGCCGGGATCGGCGGTGGCGAAGCTATTGAGGACGGACACTCGGCGGAGGGTGAGGTTGGCCTTGTTGAAGACCGCGCCGCCCTGGGCGATCGGGCCCACGGCCAGACCGTTGATGATGGTGACGCCGCTGATCTCAACGTTGACGGCTCCGTTTACGGTGCCAACTGAAAAGACGCGTCCGGGCGAGGGATAGCGGCCGCTGATGCGGATCAGGGCGGCGGCCGGGCCCTGGATGGTCAGATTCTTGTCAATCCGGATCTCGCCACCGTCTAGCTGGATGGTGCCGGCCAGGCCGCCGGCAAAGGTGATGGTGTCTCCCCACGGAGCGTCCGCCACGGCCTGCCGCAGTGAGCCGGGTCCCGAGTCATTGAGATTCGCCACGACAGCCGCGAACGCGGGTGAGCTATCCAAGACGGCGGCGGCTCCGCCGAATATGACGGCCACGAGAGCCGAAACAAGCCGCGTTCGCCACGGTCCACCCTGACCCAGAGGCGCTAGTGTTCGGGCGGCACGGGGCAGCGCGCAGAGGGGCATGCGGGATCATCCTCCTGGTGTTCACCTGTACAACGTTGCAACGTAGCACTCGGTGACATGCGATTGTCCAGCCAACTAGGCGCGATTTGGCGCCGAGCGAGTAAGCTGTACCTACGCGCGACGATCCGCGTCCCAGTGGGTCAATCCCGCGCGACCGACCGACCAATGATCATCACAACGGCGCACCACAGGCGCCGCGCGTCTTAGCTGATCCACGTACTTTGACCCGCGAAATCGCGCTGACGTTCCGCGTACCGGCCATCATCCTGGCGGGCATGATCGCGGCTTTCCTGCTGGATTGGTACGGATTCGAGGTCTCGGCTGACGTGGCGTTCACGGCGGTGACCCTGTTGGGCAGCTACGGCCTGGTGGTGGAGTCCGTGGGGCTGGCGCTGAAGGGTCAGTACGCGCTGGACTACATCGCCATCGTGGCGATTGTCGTGGCGTTCGTGGTGCACGAGCTGTTGGTGGCGGCGGTCATCGCACTGATGATCTCCAGCGGGCGGACGCTGGAGGCGTACGGCGTGGCGCGGGCGCAGCGATCGCTCACGGCGCTAGTTGACAGAATCCCGTCTGACGTCGTGATCTGGCGGAACGGCACTCCTGATGGGCGGCTGCCCACGGCGGACGTCACGGTGGGCCAACAGATTTTCGTACGGCGGGGCGAAGTCATCCCGCTAGACGGCGTCCTGGTGTCACCTGGCGGTCTCACAGACGAATCGTCGCTCACCGGCGAGCCATACGAGATCGAGAAGGTGGCGGGTGATCCGATACGCAGCGGAACGGTGAACATCGGCGACGCGATCGTGGTGGAAGTGACGCGCCCGGAGCGCCAGTCCACGTACACGAAGATCGTGGAGATGGTGCGCCACGCCCAGGATGAGAAGGCGCCGCTGGTGCGTCTGGCCGACCGCTACAGCACCATGTTTACGCTGCTCACCTTCGTGATCTGCCTGGGCGCGTACGCCTATGGCCGCTCGTGGGACTACGTGCTGGCAGTGCTGGTGATCGCGACGCCGTGCCCACTCATCCTGGCCACGCCGATCGCACTGCTGGGCGGCGTGAACTCCGCGGCTCACCGCAAGATCATCGTGAAGGGGCTGGCCGGCATCGAGGCAATGGCGCGCGTGAACGCCTTGATCTTTGACAAGACCGGAACGATTACGCTGGGGCGGCCGCGCGTCACGGAGTTCCAGGTTCAGCCGCATGCGGGCGATCATCTGGACCTGCTAGCAGCGGCCGCGGCGGTGGAGCGCGGCTCGCTGCACCCACTGGCTAAGGCAATCGTCGTGCACGCGCGCGAGCATGGCGTGCCATCGCTGCCGGCGGAGGACGTGCGGGAGGAGATTGGTCGCGGCATCTCCGGCAGCGTGGGCGGGCGAGACTACTGGCTCCGCAAGCAGTCCGGCGGGGAGGGCATGGCCATCGATCTGGGGGAGGGCGAGCGTACGCTTGGCACGTTCTCCTTCGAGGACGAGATCAAGCCAGACTCGTACATGTCCATTGAGCTCCTACGCCAGATGGGTTTGGAGATGTACTTGTTCACCGGCGACCGTCGGGCGGCGGCGGAGCGGGTGGCGAGTCAGCTTGGGGGCGACGTGGTGGTGCGCGCAGAATGCTCACCCGCGGACAAGCGCGAGGGGATCGCGGCGTTGCGCGCGCGGGGCCGGACCACGGCCATGGTAGGGGACGGCGTGAACGATGCGCCGGCCCTCGCCGCGGCGGACGTGGGCCTGGTGTTCAGCCACGAGGAGCAGACCGCGGCGTCCGAGGCCGCGGACGTGGTGTTTCTGGCGGGCGACGTGGGGCTCGTGCGGGAGGCCCTGGTGATCGCGCGGCGGTCCGTAGGGATCGCACTGCAGAGCATCCGCTGGGGCATTGGCCTGAGCGTGGTGGGCATGCTGCTGGCCGCGGTGGGCCTCATCCCGCCGATCGTTGGGGCGTTCCTACAGGAGGCCATAGACGTGGCGGTGATTCTGAACGCGCTGAGGACCGCGCGGAGCTGAGCGGTGGGCGCAGCGGCGCCCACCGCCGCGGCTCACTTAGGCGGTCCGGCCTTGAGCGCCTCGCGGTACCTGGTGATGATGCCGGCAACCTGTGCGGCGTCCACCTTGATCTCACCGGCGGCAGCCTTGCCGCTGAGGGCGAACACCTGGAACGCTTTGGCGTCGCCCGGCATCTCGGCGTACTTCGGGACCATGTGGGCGTGGAAGTGGGGGAAGCTCTCGCCCAGCGCGGCTGTGTAGATCCGCAGGGCGCCGGTGACCTCCTCTAGCGTCTTCTCCAGCCAGCGGAGGGTGGGCCCAAAGGCGGCGGCTTCCGCGTCGTTGAAGTGGGCGGGTCCGCCCACGTGGCGCTGGGTGTGGAGCATCATCCAGCCGGCCACGCCGTAGGGCGCCGCGGTGTGACGGACGAGCCAGTGCTCGTTCTCCCAGATGATCCCGCCCTCGGACGGGTTTTCGCCGGTGTTGGTCTTGCAGACGTTGCAGACCGGATCGTTGGACGGATGGCGCATGCTCGCTCCTCCTAGACGTGCGTCGCAGGGATGGCTCTGGGCTGTCCCGCGCACCGCCCGCACATGCTACAGCACGCTCCACGCGTCCATCTCGCGCTTTGCCTTGGCGCGAGCAATGCCGACCAGGGTGGCGGCCATCGCCCGCTGGCCAGCGGGAGCGTCTGGGTCTGCCTGGCTGGTCCACGCCGAGGGGAACGTTTGGATGCCCTGGAGCGCGCCGCAGATGGCACCAGTCATAGTGGCGATCGTGTCACTGTCCCGTCCGAAGTTCGCGCCAAACTCGATGGCCTTCTTGGCATCGCCCTCCGCGAGCAGGCACAACGCAATGGTGGCGGGGACGGTCTCGCGCGAATCGCAGGCGATGGTCTGGCGGAAGCGTTGGTGGTAGGCAGAGCGGAAGGCGCGGTACTCGCCGGCCGTGCGCGCGAGCTTGACGGCGTCGGCGATCAGATCACGCATCAACGCGCCGCTCAGCGGGCGGAGGTGGGCAACGGCCGCGGCGCAGGCTGATTCAACGCTGGCATCCGCGACCATCGCGGCGGCCACGGCCGCGGCGATGGCCGCGGCGCCATCCTGGCAGAACGCCACCTCCCCTGTGTGGATCAGGCTGGCGACGTCCTGCGCCTGCGCGGCGGCGGCGCGCGGGTTGCCGGCGTTCACGATCCCCACGGGAGCGATGGCCATGGCGGAGCTGGAGCTGGGCATATTGCCGGCACTCACCTCACGCGGCAGGTAGCCGTAACGGAGTTTGGCCACCATATGGAGCACGGACGGGAAGAACTTGTCCCGCTTCTCGCCCAGGATCCTGGAGCGCTGCGTGTTGATCTGGACGGCCCAATCGTCCGCGGTGGCGTAGCCGCCCGTCTGTACGAGGGCATCGCTGAGAAGGTCCTTCATCAGGGAGTCGTCTGTGCCGGTGCCCTCGAAGGTGTCCACCCATCCGAATCGCTCTTCGATGACCGCCGGCTCCAGGTTCTCCGTGGGGGTGCCCATAGCGTCACCGATGAGGCCGCCCACCAGGCAGCCGTAGGCACGATCGATCAGCGCGTCCGACATGGCGTTTCCTCCGTCACGCCGGACGGAGATACGCGATCAGGCGGCGCCTGTCAAATGGGTGCGGCGCACCCCGGGGGGCCTTACAGTTAGCCGGTGAGCGTGCGGCTCCCGTTTTGCTGGCGAAACGCCCACTGAATAACCCGCTGGCGGTCTGGCTCGGAGATGCGGGTGAAGTGGGCCCGGACCTCGTAGACGGTGAGGGGCTCGCCACCGAGGCTGTGGTCTTCCTCCGGGAACACGCTGATGACGGTGGCGATGGGCTCGATGGTCTGGCCCTCGCCGAGATCAAGCGGTACACGGAGCACGTCACGCGGGCGAAGCAGAACCGGAGACTCCAGCCGGACGCCGCCAGCGCTGAGGTCTACGACCTGCGCCTCCACGTCCTCACCGTCGCCGAGACCGGCGCCGTCCAACGGATCCAGCCGGGTGACGGGTACGCGGGGGAGGCGGGCCGGCACACGGAGGAATCGGCGGCGCTGGACTCGTTCCACGGCGGTGACCTGAACCACGACGCTGCCCTGGAGCCTATCGTCAACCACGACACCCTCGGCGGTGTACAGGCCAGTGGAGATAGCGATCTCAATGCGGATGGACTGCCCTTCGGTAGGGCGGCCTACCGCGCCAGCAAGATCCGGAAACCAGAGCCACAGGTCGCCGCGCAGCACGCGGCGCAGCTCCACTGATGACTGGCAGTGGCTCCCGTCTTCCGCGGACCAGGTGAGCTCAAAGGCCATTGGCGGCTGGAAGAAGGACAGGTCTCCAGGTCCCAGCCGGATACGCGCGTCCGAGGCGGCGGGAGCATCCGGGGTGGATGGAGGCGTCGCGTCAACGCCCTCAGGGGCCGGGGAAGATCGTGAGCGCGAGAAAACGCGCCAGCTTGGCGACATGTGAATCCTGGGCTGCGGCGCTACCGCGCGACGCGGGAGCGCGCTTCTGCCTGGGCGCGGAAGACGAAGTGGATAACGCGGCGGCGGTCAGCCTCGCTGATCTTGCTGAAGACCGCGCGGGTGCCATAGGCAATCTCGTATTCGCCGCGTTCGTTCGGCTCGATCTCCTCGGCGATGTCCACCACGGTGACCACGGCGTCAACGGGCGCACCCTCACCCAGCGGGATGGGCACACGGAGCCGGTCGTCGTGGTTCAGCGGGCTCTCCGCCTCAAAACTGATGCCGCCGCCACTGAGGTCGACGATCCGGACGGGCATGATCTCAATAGGCTGGTCTGCCGCGTCGAGCAACGTGCCGACAACCGTCCCAAAATGGACGCGCACGCGCACGAAGCGACGGCGCTGGAGGCGGTTCACCTCCGTTACTCGGATCACCAGGCTGCCCTCAAGGCCGCTCTCCCAGACCTCCCCGGAGATCTCACACAGGCCGGCGTCACGCGTCAGGTCGGCGCTGACCGGATCACCGGGACGTGGCCCGACGCGCGAGGGATCAGGGCTGGTGAAGGAGAGCCAGAGCTCTGAATCTCCCACTCGGCGTACCTCGACCTCGGCGGACTGAGCGTGGCCACCACGCGGAGTCCATTCAAGGTCGAATCGACCCAGGGGCTCGATGAACGACAGATCTGCAGTGACTACGCCGGGATCAATCATCGCGTCATCGCCGGGCTGCCTGATGGCTAGCCGAAGCGCCTCCCACCCGCGGTAGCACAGAGGGACGGTGCCCCCGGTGTCCGCGCTGTACTAATGGCAACGGCGCACGGTGCCCGGAAGGGATCAATGTGCGCCGCCGCGCCCGAAATTCGTCTGGTTTGGCAGAAGACGGGCTGTCCGTCTGTGGCATGGGCATGCTCCGCCGTGTGTGTTGCCCGGTGTTCTGCGGCCGCGTGTCTCGGACCCTCGCGTTTGTTATTGGTTGGACGACCGCGGCCCCTCGGACGGTTCCAACACAAGAGAGCCGGGCCCTCCGAGGTCAATATTTCGTTGACGTGATGCATAGACCAACCCGAGCGAAAGCTGGGACCCCCAGGGAGGTGCGCGTTGTCAGAGCAACCGCGGATCGAGCTTCCAGACGACGTGATCGAATACGAGGCCCTCCAGGTCCTGGCGGATCCGGACGCGGGCGGCGACGCCGAGTTCCTGACAGAGATCATCGATCTGTTTCTCATCGACTCACCGCCGCGCGTGGAGAAGATTCTGGCGGCCGCCGAGTGCGAGCCGGAGCAGGCAGCAAGGGTGGCCCACAGCCTGCGATCAAGCTGCGCAAACCTGGGGGCACGCCGCCTGGAGCTGATCTGCGCCCGCATCGATGAGCTGGGCAAGCACGCGGCCGGAGCGGGAATTACCGAGCTGGCCGCGATGATCCCGGCGGAATACGAGGCGGCGGCGCGGCTGCTAAAGGCTGAACGCGACCGAGTGATTCGCCTGGCCGCCTAGCGGTCGCGTGTACCGGGCTCCGCGGGGCGGAGCTGATCCAGCGCCCGGTTCGCCTCTGAAAGCTCGGCGATAAGCTGAGCGGACCACGCCTCAGACTGCGCCCTCTCGTGCGCTAGCAGGTCGCGAACGGCGCTCAGCTCGGCGCGACGCGCGTCGATGTCCGCCACTAGCTGGCGATTCTCGTTACGCACGTCCGTCAGCACGCGCGCGAGCGCGCGAATGAGTGCCTGGTCCTCTGGGCACGCGCCGGGAACGTCCGTCCGGGCCGCGGCCGAGTCCAGCACGCGGACGCGGAGCGGGTCTACCTGCCAGGTCTCGGCATCGTGCAGGCCCGCCGGCACCGCATCCAGCATGAGCCTGTCAGCGCGGCGTCCAAGGGCCTCCGTGGTGCAGCCGAGGCCAGCCGCGAGGACCCGGAGATCCACCCACTCGTCGTCCCGGAAGCTGGTGGCTCCAGACGCTTCTCTCATGTACCCCGGGCCTCCTCGTGTGCCTCTCAGGCGTTACCCGGAGGATAGGACGGCCGGTCCGCCGTCAGCGTCACAACGGGGGCACGGCCGCGTCCAGAGCCCGACACACGGATCTGATTCGGGCGACCAGAGCTAGTCGCGGGGCTTCTTCGTGCTCCGCCGCGGCCGGCGGATGCCGTCAAGCGCGTGGAGCAGCACCTCATCGGCGGTGTCTACCAGCACGAACTCAAGCTGCTCGCGGAGCTCGGGCGGGATGTCCTCCAGGTCCCGCTCGTTGCGGCGCGGAAGGATGATGGTCTTCACTCCGGCCCGGTGCGCGGCGAGGACCTTTTCCTTGATACCACCGACCGGAAGCACCTTTCCCCGCAGCGTGACCTCGCCCGTCATGGCGAGGTCAGACCGAACACAGCGCCCGCTGGCGAGCGAGGCCAGCGCCGTCACCATGGTGACGCCGGCGGAGGGGCCGTCCTTTGGAATCGCTCCCGCGGGGACGTGGACGTGGACGGCCTTGCCGGTGAACGGTGCTGGGTCGATCTCGCCGCTCCCGCCCCCGGACCGCAGGTATGACAGCGCGGCCTGAGCGCTCTCGCGCATGACGTCCCCCAGCATACCGGTGAGGATAAGGCGCTCCTCCTGGCTCGGCATCATGGTGGCCTCAACGAAGAGCACGTCACCGCCCACCGGGGTCCACGCCAGGCCGGTGGCTACTCCGGGCCGCTCGGTGCGCTCCGCGATCTCGTCGTGGAAGCGGGGGCGCCCAAGGTAACCATCCACGCTCGCGGCGGTGACGACGGTAGGCTCCAAGCGACCTTCGGCAATCGTCTTGGCAACCTTGCGGCAGACGGAGCCAATCTCCCGCTCCAGGTTACGCACGCCAGCCTCGCGGGTCCAGCCGCGGATGATGCGGCGGATGGCCTCATCCTCTATGGTCAGCTCCGCGTGGGTGAGGCCGTTAGCCAGGCGCTGCTTGGGCACCAGGTGGCGCGACGCAATGTGGACCTTCTCATCATCCGTGTAGCCGCTGAGCTGAAGCACCTCCATGCGGTCGCGCAGGGGCGGTGACACGGTGTCCAGATTGTTGGCCGTGCAGATGAACAGGACTTTGGAGAGGTCAAAGGCCACGTTGAGGTAGTTGTCTACGAACGTGCCGTTCTGGGCGGGATCCAATACCTCCAGCAGCGCAGATGACGGATCGCCACGCCAGTCAGCGCCAACCTTATCTATCTCATCCAGCACAAAAACAGGGTCACGGGACTCCGCCCGCTTGACGCCGGTGATGATGCGCCCGGGCATGGCGCCCACGTAGGTGCGGCGGTGCCCGCGGATCTCAGCCTCGTCGTGGACGCCGCCCAGCGAGATGCGGATGAACTTTCGCCCCAGGGCACGGGCGATGGACTGGCCCAGGCTGGTCTTGCCAACGCCGGGTGGGCCCACGAAGCAGAGGATGGGCTCGGCGCCACGAGCCTGATCCGGCGCGGCCGGAGCTGAGGAGTCGCTCTGTGAATCAGGCTCCGCCTGGGCGGCCTCGGCGGCGCGGGCGTCGCGGAGCTTCTTCACGGCCAGGTATTCGATGAGGCGGTCCTTGATCTTCTCGAGGTCGTAGTGATCTGAGTCCAGGACGCCGCGGGCGTGGGTCACATCGATCTCGCCACCGGACAGCCTGGACCACGGCAGGCTGGCCATGGTGTCCAGGTAATTGCGGATGATGCCGTGCTCGGGCGAGGCGGGCGGGACGGTGACCAGTCGCTCGAGCTCACGGTCCGCCTCGCGCCGCGCCTCTTCGGAGAGCCCGGCCTCGTCCAGTCGGCGGCGAAGCTCGGCGATCTCTGGGGTCTCGTCCTCGCCAAGCTCCTTCTGGATGGCGCGGGCCTGCTCGCGCAGGAAGAACTCGCGCTGGGCCTTGGACATTCGCTCGCGGGTCTCGTCCGTGATCTTGCGGCTGAGGGACCGTACGGCCAGCTCGTGCTGGAGTAGATCGATCAAGCGGCGCATCTTGGCCTCTAGCGGGTCAAGCTCCAGAAGCTCCTGGCGGATTGGGCCGCTGATGGGCATGGTGGACGCGGCCAGGTAGACGACCTGGCGGGGGTCTTGGAGCGACTGCATGGCCATGGCCATCTCGCCGGGCAGCTCATCTGACAAGTCGACAAGCTGCTTGAAGAGGTCCACCACAGCCTGGCGGAGCCCCTCAACCTCCACGCCCTCGGTGATCTCGTCCGGGCGCTGTTCGATGCGGGCAACCAGGAACGGCTCCAGGGAGGTGTATTCCACGGCGGCGACGCGCTCGAGCCCCTGCACAAGGAGCCTGATGGAGCCGTCTGGCGCACGCTGCATCTGGTGGATCACACCCACCGCGCCGATGTCGTGGAGATCTTCGGGACCGGCATCCGGGCGAGGCTCGCCGCGCTGGCCAAACATGGCCATCATGCGGTCGCCGCGCATGACGGAGTCGATCAGCTTGACGGACCGCTCCTGGCCAACGACCAGGGGCATGAGCGAGAGCGGCAGCGGGACGGTGCCGTGGAGCGGAAGGACCGGAAGCTCGTCCGGGATGCTGGGACCGTCGTCCGCGCTCTCGCCGGACAGGTCGCTCGGGGCCGACTGCGCCGTGCCGGAGCTGCCAGATCGAGCGCGTCGGGGAGCACGGGACGGCGCGCGACGCGGACGTCGGCGCGCAGGGGCTGGCTCCGGATCCGCGGGCGCGGCTTCATCCTGAGCCTTGACCTCGCCAGCGGCGCTCTCGGCAGCGGGTGGAACAGCCTTTGCGCGCGGCTTGCGGGCTGGACGGGGACGGTTCGGTGGTTTCTCCGGGGCGTCTTCAGCCATCTAGTGGCTTCCTCCGAGGCGTGTGCTTTCGCGCAAGTGATGAGGCGTGCGAGCGGCGGGTGGCTTGCGCAGCGTGATGGTGAGCAGTCCGCGCTCATAGTGCGCCTGAACGCCGCGTGAGCTGACCATGGCGGGCAACGGCACCTGAACGCGGAAGCGGCCCTGCCGGATCTCGGCGGCGTGGTACAGAGCCTCTCCCAGTTGGGGTGTGCGGCGCTCCCCTTCGATCACAATGGCGTCTTCATACAGTAGAACGTCCACGGCATCTTGATCGATCCCCGCCAGCTCGACGGTGACCACCACAGCCGTCGGCGTCTCCACGATGTCAACGGGCGGGCGCCAGGCGGTATCCTCATACGCCACGGACAGGCTGGAGCCGTGCCAGTGCGTTCCGAGCGCACGCGGCTGCTGCGCCGCGAGCACCACGGCCATCCGATAGCCAACCCTACGGTAGCGCATGCCCGGCCCCTTCCATTCATCTCCGCGACCCTGAAATAATGAGGCACCGGTAGCCACGTATGCGATTTCCCTGGTTTGCGTTCCGCCAGTACTACTTGCACCAGGCCGGGCCGCGTCGGCGCGGGCACGTATCTGAGCCCAGCTTTCGGGACACTGTGCGCACCGCCGTAGGCGTGGAGCTGTTCGTCCTCAGCGTCTTCTGCGTGCTGGCGTTCTGCGGTGACGTGGCGTGGGGGCCGCGGGAAGCGCTGGTGCGCTCGGCGATCTCTGCGCTGGTAGCGGCGGCAACGGGTCTGGTGGGGTTCCTCATGGCGACGTGGCCGGACAGCGCGCCGGCGCCGGATCTCGAGCGCAGGTAGGCAGACCACGGGAGTACCAGAGCTCCTGGAGACTCTCCAGCGCGGGACAGAAGAGGCGCGCCTGACCGCGGCGTTCAGCCTGCGCGAGTTGGCCGATCCACGCGCGAACCGCCAGCTTGTCCTGTTGCTGCACGCGAGCAGTGTGCTCACGCGGCGCTACGCCGCGGCAGCGCTGGGCCAGCGCGACCGCGCGGCCGTGGTGGAACCGCTCATCCATGCCCTCGCGGACGCCAATGCAACCGTGCGCGCCGCGGCGGCCGAGGCGCTAGGGCGGACCGGGGATCCGCGTGGCGGACGACCGCTGAGCGAGTTGCTCAAGGATCCCAGCGAGCAGGTGCGCGCGGCGGCAACGGTCGCGTTGAGCTCGCTAGATACGCCGGAGGCCATCCCCGGCCTGCTGGCGGCACTCGGCGCGGAGCACCCGCCAGAGACGCTGGTGAGCCTCGCCGGCTCGCTCGCGCGCCACCGCCACCCGGCGGCGCGGGCCGCGTTGCTGGGGCTGACCGGCCACCGGGCCATGAGCGTGCGCCTGGCGGCAGCGCGGGGCCTCGCCGTGGCGGGCGGCGCAGACGCCGCGGAGCCACTGGTCGGAATGCTGCCGGCCGGCACGTCGGACGGCGAAGCGCTGCTGGTGGACGCCATCGTAGCCGCGCTCGCGGCGATCGCGGAGCGAGACCGGCCGCGGGTGATCGGGGCGTTGGCCGCGGCAGTCGATGGCTCAGAGCGGGTGGTTGCGGGCTGGGCAGTGGTGGCGCTGAGCACGCTGGGGGAGCAGGAACAGCCCTGGCGGGACCTGCTCATCGCTCTGGCCGAGCCTGCTCTGGGTGCCCTGGGGGCTGGCGCGACGCGCGCCCTGGGTGGCTACGCGGATCCGGCGGCCACGGAGCACCTGGTCACGCTGCTGTCCGCCGCGGGCGCACCAGAGTACGGGCGAACAGCCGCGGACGCGCTGGTGAGGCAGGGGCCGCTGGCGCGGCCGGCGCTCCGGCTGGCCGCGGCCAGCGGGGAACGGGTGACCCGTTGGTGGGCGGCGTGGTGCCTGGTCAGTCTGGGCGAGGCAGAGGGGCACGAGACATCGCTGATGGAGGCGCTCCGGGCGGGGCCGGAGCCGGTTCAAGCGGCCGCGGCTGTGGCGCTTGGCGCGATGCGCTGCACGACGGCCGTACCAGCGCTCATCGACGCACTGGCCAGTGACGACACAGCGCTGCTCGTGGCCGCGATAGACGCGCTCGGCCAGATAGGCAGCAACGCGGCGGTCCCGGCGCTGGAGCGGGTCGAGATGTGGGCGAGCGCTGCCGCGGGCCTCACGCGGTACCAGCCAGTACTGGATGCCGCGCGACGGGCGATCGAGACGCTCGCTCGCGCGACCCGCGACTGACGGCCGATGTGGGGGGCCATTGAGCGCCTGGCGGGGCTGGAGCCGGACACGCCCGCACAGGCGATGGTCCTGGCAGACGGAGTGCTGCGCTACCGGCAGGAAGGAGACGGCCCTCCGGTCGTGCTGATCCACGGCATGGCCGGATCTACGCGCTGGTGGTCCCGCAACGTGGCAGCCCTGCGTGATTCGCACACGGTGTATCGCGTAGACCTGCTGGGCTGGGGGGCCAGCCGGGGCAACCGGTTCTCGCTGGCGACCGCCGCGGATACGCTGGCCACCTGGCACGATCGCCTGGGTCTGGAGACCGCGGCGTACGTAGGCCACTCCATGGGCGGATTCATCACCACGGACCTGGCAACGCGGTACCCGGAGCTGGTCTCGCGGCTGGTGCTGGTCAACGGCGCGGTGCTGCCGCTGGCCTACGGGCCGGTGGGCGCGGCGATGGCGCTTGCACGCGAGGCTACCCGACTGAGGCCCGCCTTCATCCCCATACTGACCGCGGACAGCCTGCGCGCCGGGCCGTTCACCTTCGCACGGGCCACGGCTCAGCTTGCTCTGGCAGACCTTTCGCAGCGGGTTACGGAGGTTCGCTGTCCTTCGCTCTTGATCTGGGGCGCGCGCGATGCCCTGGTGCCGGTGGAAATGGGCCGGCGGCTCCATCGGATGCTGCCTCGAGCTGAGCTAGTGGAGATAAGCGGCGCCGGCCACAACCCCATGTTTGACCGCCCGGCGGAGTTCAACGCGGCATTGACGCGATTCCTGAGCGACGGCTAGTTGACCGCGGCTAGCTGACAGATCCGGGGACGTATCTAATCGTCAGGGCGACCAGTGGAGTCTCAGAGGTTTCCCTGCCTGGGTACCAGCGTCGTGCCGCGTGCGGATGGAGAACCAGGACATCTCCTGCCCGGTAGTCGGTCCCGTACCAATCATCCGGAACGAGTGCCGGATCGATCTCACGCGTGCTTCCAGAAGAGAGGCTTTGGCTGAGCAAGCCCTGCTTGTGAGACCCGGCTGAGACGGCGAGGCCGGCGGACGTGTCGCACAGCGGGACCCACACGCTCCAGACGGTGGCCGCGGCGGCGTGCGCCTCTGGATCTTGCTCGATGGGGTGTGGAAGGGCGGGCACGGAGGACGGACGGGTCACGTGCGGCGTGAGGTCATGCAGCGCGGCGGGCACGTCCAGAATGCTCAGCATGAGATCCATCAGGGGAGCGGCCTCCGCTATCGCGCGGACCGACGGGTGCGTGGACGCCGACGCATCGGCGGAAGCAACCTCGTGGCCGGCTGCGAGCACGAGATCGCGCGGCAGGAGCCCACGGAGGAAGATGAACCCGTCGTACTCCAACCACGAACAAAGCTCGTTGGGGCGCTGGAGCCACGCGCTGGAATCGACCGGCTCGCTGAGTTTGCTCATCGCGGCAACCTGCTGACGCGCCCCACTCGGGCCTCCACCAACTGTCTCGATCACCCCCGGCGCTTGGGGCGCCGGCGGGGAAACGTACACCGGGCGGGTTTATCTCGGTTCTGTGACCCACGCGGCAAGCCACGGGCCGGGACGCCGGGGACTGCGTGCACGTTTCCATAGGGGTGCAGCCGACCGCCCCGTGTGGCGGATCGAAGCAGACGGCAACAATCGCCACGGTTGTCAAGCGCAGGGGGGTTGCGGCGCGACACGCGCGGTTGTACCCGGCTGGGAACCCCTGGAGTCAACCTCGTGAACGTGGCGTTGCCCCAAAGACGGACCTTCCAACGACCCACCCCACAGCGGACGGAGAGCGCGTTCGGCGCGGATGAGATCTTCTTCTCTACCACGGACGAACGGGGGATCATCCGATCCGGCAATAAGGTATTCGCACGGGTCAGCGGCTACTCGCGGGCGGAGCTGATTGGGACGCCGCACAATCTGATCCGCCATCCGGACATGCCACGCGCGGTGTTTCGTCTGCTGTGGAGCGAGATCGGCGCGGGACGACCGATTGCCGCGTATGTGAAGAACATGGCCAAGACCGGCGCCTACTACTGGGTGCTGGCGACCGTAGTGCCCTGTGAGGGAGGCTACCTGTCCGTTCGGATCAAGCCGTCCACGGCGTTCTTCGAAGTCGTACAGACCGTCTACCAGGATCTGCTCGCGCTGGAAGCCCAGGTGGAAGCGGGCGAGCCGAAACGTCGAGAGGAGGCGATGCTCGCGGCCACCGAGCGGCTTGGCGAGCACCTCAACGCCGCAGGGTTCGCGAACTACGAGGCGTTCATGCGCACGGCCCTGCTGGCGGAAGTGAAGGACCGTGAGGCACGCCACGCCGCCCCAGCGGAGACCCGGCAAGGCCGCGCTGGGAGCGACGCGTATTTCGGCGCCGTCGGACCCCGGCGCATGCTGGCAGCGGCCGAGGAGATAGAACGCTACCTGCAGCTCCTCGTGGGCCGCATTGACGAGTACACGGCGCTGAACGAGGAATTGGGCCGCAAAGTCCAGTTTGCGCTTGATCTCGGTGATGACGTCAAGCTGTTTGCGCTCAACGCGCTGCTGGCGGCCGCTCGGCTGAGCGGCGACGGTGCGGCGTTGGGGGCGGTGGCCGGCCTGATCCAGGCTCAGTCTGACGCCAGCGCGCCGTTGTTTGAATCGCTGACGGGCGCGGTGATGGGTGCCGCCGACCGGCTGGGCACGGTACTGCTGCCGGTGGCGATCGCACGCCTCCAGGCGGAGTCCATCTCCGTGTTTATCCGCGAGCTGCTTGACGGGGATGTGGACCGGCACGACGCCGCGGAGGACCTTGGCGTCCTGACGGCCTGTCTGAGCGCGGAGGTAGCGCACATCGACGCGGCGCTGGTGGAGCTAGATGCCCAGTTCGGCGCCGTGACGCGCCACGTGGGCACGCTCAAGCAGACGCTCGGCTTCATGCGGGCGTTAGAGCTCAACGGGCGGATCGAGGCGTCCCGCGCGGCAGGCGCACAGGACGTGGTCACGCTGTTCCACACCATCGCCGAGCGCCTCGCGGCAGCGAACACCCAGCTTGACGAGCTCGTGCAGGCTAGCCGCTTTTCGTTTGGCAAGGAGATCCTAGAGGCGCGGCGCAGCCGTAAGAACCTGAATCTGATCCGCGAGACCGTGGCATCGGTTGACTCCACGCTACCAGCCATAGCCTGAGTGCCGCCGCGTGTGGCGGCTCCAGCGGCCGTGCCACCGGGTAGGCCGGGCCGCTGCCGGGAGTCAGGAAGAGCGGTGGCGGGGCCGATGGCGTTACCCTATCGGCGCCACGAGCACCAGGAGACCTGATGACGCTGCCCGCGGACCTGCGCTTCCAGGATCTATTCGAGGCGGCGCCGGATGCGCTGGTGTTGGTTGACACCGGTGGCCGGATCCGCATGGCCAACACGCGCGCTGAGGAGCTATTTGGCTACACGCGCGCCGACCTGGAGGGTGAGCCGGTTGAGCAGCTCATCCCACCCCGTTTTGCAGCCGGGCACGTGGCGCTGCGGGAGGCGTTCGCCCACGCGCCACGGACGCGCCCCATGGGTATCGGCATGGACCTTACGGCGCGCCACCGTGACGGACACGAGATACCGGTGGAGATCAGCCTGAGCGCACTGACAGGCACTGAGGGCCAGATCTTCATCGCGGCGGTGCGCGACATCACCGCGCGGCGCAAGGCGGAGGCAGCGCTACGGGAGAGCGAACGCCGCTTCCACGGGATCTTCGACCAGGTGTTCAACTTCGTAGGACTGCTGGCACCGGACGGGACGCTGCTGGAGGCCAATCAGACGGCGCTCAACTACATCCAGAAGACCCGATCCCAGGTGGTGGGCCAGCCGTTCTGGGATACGCCCTGGTGGGACGTCTCTCCCGAGCGAAAGACGGAGCTGCAGGCGGCGGTGGCGCGCGCGGCAAAGGGGGAGATCGTCCGGTACGAGACGGAGCACCGCCGATTCGACGGGGCCATCGAGCCGTTTGAATTCTCCATCAAACCCCTGCGAGATGGGAGCGGCGAAGTGACTCTGCTGATCCCGGAGGGGCGGAACATTGCCGAGCGGCGGCGACTGGACCGGGCGCAGCGGGAGCTGACGGCCATGGTGAACCATGACCTGATGAATCCGATTGCCGGCATCGGACTCCACGCGCAAGTGCTCCAGATGTCACGCGAGTATCGTGAAGAGTCCGTAAACGCGATTATGGACGCGGCGCGGACACTGGAACGGCTGGTGGGCGACCTGCTGGATGTCTCACGCATGGAGATGGGCCGACTCCGGCTCTCCAGGCATCCCGTGGACATGGTTGAGATCGCGCGGAGCACCGTGGCGCAGGCGCGGGGGCACGGAGACTCGTCACAGATCAGGCTTCGAACGCCTCGACATCCGGTGGTTGGCACGTGGGACCGCGTCCGGATTGAACAGGTACTGGGCAATCTGCTCTCCAATGCCGTGAAGTACTCGCCAACGGGCGCCCCGGTGACCGTGACGGTGGAGGATCTCGATTCCGCCGCCCGGGTTTCGGTCAAAGACGTGGGCCCGGGTATTGGGCCGGAGGCGCTGACCCACGTGTTTGAGCGGTTCTACCGGGATCACGACGCCACGCGGACGACGCAGGGGATGGGACTGGGCCTGTTCATCGCGCGGGCACTGATTCAAGCGCACCAGGGGCAGATCTCGGCCAAATCTCGCGTGGGCCACGGGGCAACGTTTAGCTTCGTGGTACCCAAGAACACCGGCGGAGACACGCCCGGCTGGGGCCCTGCCTGATCAACTGACAAGTGTCACAACCGCGTCACGGACGAACCGTTGAACGGGTAGCCAGCGCGGGAGCGAGCTTGAGTTGGGTTCTGCAAGACAGCCGGGTGCCAGGACGGTCGCTGCCGTCGTGTTCGCCATTGTCCTTGGCGCCGTAGCGGTCGGCGATGCCGCGTTCGCCGCACCTACAACGCGCATGGAAGCGGAGACGATGATCCCGCTGGCCGTAGAGAACGTGGCCTGGCCCAGGATGAACCTGAGCTACGGGATCATCCGGCGGGGCGGCGCTCCTGTGTCCAGCGTGGCAGACGTGCAGAAAGGGATCGACTCCTGGAACGCGGCGCTGAGGGGCTCCACGTTCGAGCGGATCCGTGACCTCCAACTTGTGCCAGCCACGCCGGGCGAGACGCCGCAGATCGAAATTGCGATCACCGGCGTGACCGAGGGGGCAGAGGCGGGATACACCGTGCTGTACTTCGATGAGCTTGGCGCGCTGCAGTACGCGGCCATCACCATCCGCGGGCGGGGCATGGCGCCCGCGTTCAACAGCCGCGGCATGACAGCAACGGCCATCCACGAGCTTGGCCACGCGCTGGGCCTGGAGCACTCGACAAACCGGATGGACCCAATGTACTTCCACTCGTTCACCGCGACGGCGCCATCACCGTGCGATATCCAGGCCGTGGCCTCGGCGCACGAGTGGTACGTGAGCGGACACCCCAGCTTCTACCGGCCAAACCTGCGGCGGGTGGTCTGCCCAGCCGCGAGCTAAGCCGCGCCTGATCTTCTGCCTGCAATCTCTTCACGCCGTGAGTTATTTCCACTCACGCCATGAAGAGATTGCAGAGGACCAGTGGGGCGCGGGCTGGTGGGCAGTCCACAGGCGCCGGGTGGGCCGTCCGCTGCGGATTTGTGGTTTGTAGACGCCGCCCCGTCGCGTTGATACACTGGGGCTCACGTTTCCCGTCTCCTGGCTGGCCCGATTCTCAATTCGGAGTCGATGGTGCCGATCAGTACTCAGCGGGCGCTCCCCCACGGGATCATCGCGCAGCTCTTTCGCCGCGGCGAGGTCGTGCCGTTCCTCGGTGCTGGCGTGAATATGGGCTGCCGCCCGCCGGGGGCCCGGTGGGAGCCGGGCCGATCTGACTTCCTGCCCAGCGGATTCGAGCTATCCCGTTACCTGGCAAACGAGGCGGCGTACCCGTACGCGGAGGAACGGGAGCTGGCCGATCTGGCCAAAGTAGCCTCGTACTTCGTGGAGTCCAGCGACCGGTCCATCCTGCGCGAGCAGCTCCGGACGGTCTTCAACCGTGACTACCAGCCGGGGGCCATACACACGCTACTGGCAGAGGTGGCGGCGGTCCACCCCCTCTTGATCGTGACCACGAACTACGATGACCTCACTGAGCGCGCCTTCAAGGCGGCTGGCCAGCCGTACGACCTCGTCGTGTACCCCACCGACCAGCCAGACTGGGAGGCGGGGTTGCTGCTCTGGAGACACGGGGAGGATGAGCCGGAGCGGGTGTTGGCGAACAACGTGCCGGTGGATCTGGCCACGACCAACGTGATCTACAAGATGCACGGCACGGTGAACCGCCAGGACCCGCGGTACGACAGCTACGTGATCACCGAGGACGACTACGTTGAGTTCCTGACCCGGATGATCAACGAGACGGCCGTGCCGGCCCAGTTCCTGCACCATTTCCGGCGGCGGTCGTTCCTGTTTCTGGGCTACGGGCTGGGAGACTGGAACCTGCGAGTGGTGCTCAAGCACCTGCGGGAAGTGGACCTGGGGGCCGCGCTGGGTGGGGCGGCGCGCGGTCCGGGGGTGGTGGACGGCGGCGAGCTGCGCCGTTCCTGGGCGGTGCAGTTCCAGCCGACGGCGCTGGACGAGTTCCTGTGGGACCGTCGGCGAGTCATCATCTTTGACGCGGACATCAATGCGGTGGCGGAGAAGCTCCGCGAGACGCTGACGGCTCCGTAGCGATGATCGCGGCACCGCCGGCCACCTTCTGCCCCTTCAAGGGGCTGGAGCCGTACACCGAGGCGGATCGGCGCTACTACTTTGGCCGCGAGCGCGAGGCAGACGTGGTGGTCGCCAATCTGTATGCCTCGCGGCTGACCATCTTCTACGGCGCGAGCGGTGTGGGCAAGAGCTCGCTGCTGTTGGCGGGCGTGCTCCCGAAGCTGCACGAAGCGTCAGACGTGGCCGTGACCACGTTCCGGGACTGGCGGTCAGGCACGGCGCTTGCCGGCTTGAAGCAGGCGCTGGCGCGCGACGTCCCACCCGCCCACACCGACGACATGCCGCTGGACATCTCACTGCCGCTGGACCAGCTTGTCGCGGCAGCGTCTGCCCGGGCCGGCGGACCGCTCTTCCTGATCCTGGACCAGTTCGAAGAATACGCGTTGTACCAGCCAGAGGCCGGCACGGCATTTGATGACGAGCTAGCGCGGGTCATCAACAATCGGCGGCTAGATGTCGGCGTGCTGATCTCTCTGCGCGAGGATCACCTGGGCGTACTGGACCGCTTCCAGGGACGGATCGCCAATCCGATGCGCAATCTGCTCCGGCTGGAGCCGCTGAGCGCGGAGGCGGCGGAGCAGGCGATCCGGCGGCCGCTTGACCGGTGCGCGGAAGACCTGGCGGCGCGCGGTGACCTGACCCCGGCGCCCACGCTGGATGATGACCTCGTGACGGCGCTGGTCGACCTGGGGGAGACGGACCACGCGCTGACGACGATGGGGAAGGGGCGGGTGGCGGAGAACGGCGCGGACGGCGCGCCGGTCGAGGGCCGCGTGTCCACGTCGCTGCTGCAGGTGATTCTCACCCGGCTCTGGCGCGCGGGGCCTGACGGCGCCCCGGACCTCTCGCTGGAGCAATTCGTCTCGCTGGGAGGGGCAGAGGGAATCGCGGCCGCTCACCTGACGGCGGCGCTGGAGCATCTGAGCGCGGACCAGCGCACGGCGGCATCGCGGATCTTTCGATATCTGGTCACACCCGCGGGCACAAAGATCGCCCAGCAGGTGGAGACGCTGGCGGACTGGACGGACCAGTCGCCGGAGACCGTGCGGGGGGTGCTGGACACCCTGGCAGCGGGAGATGCTCGGGTGATCCGGCGGATCGCGCAGGCGGGGCACCCGGTGCAATACGAGCTGTACCACGACGTGCTGGCGCGGGGGCTGCTGGACGTGGCGGACCGCTACGAGCAGCAGCAGCGACAGGCGCGCGAGACGGTGGAGCGCGAGCGGGCGCTGCGCGACGACCTGCGACAGAAGGAGCTGGCGGCGCTGCGATGGAAGGTGGGGCTGTGGTCAACCGTCGCCTCGGCGCTGTTGCTGCTTGCGGCGGCGGGTGGGCTTATCTGGTACCTCAATCTGCGGACAAACAGCATTGAAGCGAACCTGGAGCTGGTGCGGGCGACGGCTAGCGTACAGCGGGCTGAGTCCCAACGACTAGAGCAGGCGGCCGCGGCGACGCAGACGGCGGCGGCGGTCTTGGACGCGGAACGAGCGCGCCGGCAGTACGTCCAGCTCCGGGAGCTGACGGGCCACAACGGCTCGGTGTTCAGCGTAGCGTTCAATGGAAACGGCTCCTTGCTGGCATCCGCGTCAGAGGACGGAACGGCGCGGCTGTGGGGGATAGATGACAGCGGGATCCAGTCGGCGCAGGTGCTGCAGCACGAGGGCTGGGTGCTCAGCGCGGCGTTCGCCGCGAACAGCGACAGGCTCATCACGGCGAGCTGGGACGGAACTGCCCGCGTGTGGGAGCCGGGGCGGCCCGCCGCGGTAGCGGTGCTGGCGCCGAACGCCGGGCGACTGCAAGCGGCGGCGCTGTCACCGGACGGAAGAGTCGCGGCGAGCGGCGGGGCGGACGGCGTCGTCCGGCTGTACGACGTGGCAAACGCCAGCGTGACGGCGGAGCTCCAGGGGCACGAGCGGACGATCAACGGGTTGGCGTTTGGACCGCGCGGGGACGTGCTGATCTCGGTAGGAGACGACCGCCTGGGGATCATCTGGTTCAACGATGGCTCAGGCTGGTCTGAGCTGATCCGCCTGGTGGGGCACAGCTCTCCCGTAATCGCGGTCGCGATCTCCAATACGGGTGATCTAGTGGCGACGGCCAGCGCCGACAAGACCATTCGGCTGTGGTCCCCGCAGACGGGCGAAGCGGTGCGCACGCTGAACGGGCACACGGATCGCGTGCTGGACGTGGGGTTCAGCGAGGACGACCAGACCCTCATCAGCGGCAGTCAGGACGATACGCTCAAGCTGTGGCACGTCCAGACTGGCACCCTGGTCAATACGCTCCCGGGGGGCTCCGGCCGGGTGCAGGGTGCTAGGTTCAGACCGCGGGGTGACATCATCGCCACGGGCGGGCGCGATCGGACGGTGCGGATCTGGGCGCCGGCACGAGCTGAGGACGCACCGAACCGGTATGGGGTGGGGACACCGGCGGCAACGCCGCAGGCGGGGGGGACCCCCGCGGCGGGGCAGGTGCCAACCCGTGTTGGCGCCACCCCGACGATGTCGTTGCAGGCGGCCCCGGCGAGTCCATTGCCAGCGGCAACGCGCGTGGCCCCACCCCAGGCGCCGCAAGCGTCTCCCCGCGCAACTCCCTTGCCCACGCGGCCGTCCCAGTCACCTGGCGCGGAGGAGGCACTCGGCGACGGGGTGGCCTCGCTGAACGCCGGCGACCCGGACGCGGCGATCCAGGCCTGCACTCGGGCCATCGAGATCTCGCCGACGCCCAGGGCGTTCCTGTGCCGCGGGCTCGCGCGCGACCAGAAGAACCTCAACACAGACGCCCTGGCAGACTACACCGAGGCCATTCGGCTGGATCGCGGCCAGGACCCCGAGATCTTGAAAGCCTTCCTCTCGCGGGGGCTGCTGCACGCAAACGTGCTGAACAACTGCGCCGCCGCGATTCCGGACCTGGAGCACTACCTCCAGACGCCCGGTGCCCCATTTGAGCGGGACGCCCGGGCGGCGCTGGCCACCTGCCGTGGGCCGGCGCAAGCGCGGTAGCAAGACGACACGGGAGGGACCACGTTGCCAGACCAGGACGACCACGGCGCAACGGATCGTCGTTCCACGAGCCGCCGGCTGGTGGAGCACAGCGTCATCGCGGAGCCGCTCCAGGACATCCGCCAGCTCGTGGAGATGGGGCTGCTGACGGAGCACGACACGGAGGACACGCCGATAGACGTGGTGGTGGAGCTCAACCTCCGCAATCGCCACGGTGTGAGCCGGGTGCGTGAGGAGCTCCTGGAGCTGGTCCGGGAGCTGGTCAAGGAACGCGGCCGGCGCGAGCCCACGGCGGTGTCTGACATCTACGTGCGCTGCCACCTCAGCCCGCGCGACGTGCGGCTGCTGGTAGCCCGCGATATCCGACCTTCGGGCGTGGATCGACCGCAGAACGAGCGGCTGATCTACCGCGCCTGGCCGGACTTCTTGATCGAGCCGCTGATCTACCGCTCGGCAGCGACGGTGAAGGCTGACGCGGCCAGCCGCTCGTTCGGCGCGGTTGGGAAGGACATCGTCTGGGCGGTGGTGGACTCGGGGATCGACGCGTCCCATCCGCACTTCACGGCCCACAAGACGCTCGAGGGAGACGTGGAGAAGTTCCACCATGACTTCACGGGCGGCAAGGCTCCGCTGGTGGACAAGTTTGGCCACGGCACGCACGTGGCGGGGATCATCGCCGGCCAGCTTGGCAAGCGCTATGACGGTAAGTTCAAGCTGTTCGAGGAGGTGAAGGCAGACGGCGGCTCGGAGATGGACCGGGCGGGGCGCTTTGAGGATCGGACGGGAGACGTGGATCCGCTGGCGGTGGCCGGCATCGCGCCCGCGACGAGGCTGGTGAGCCTGAAGGTACTGGATGACAACGGCAAAGGCGCCTCCATGAACGTGGTGTCCGCGCTGGAGTACGTGCGTAAGGAGCTAAACGGCAGCAGCAGCAAGCTGCCGCGGGTGCACGGGGTGAACCTGAGCCTGGGGTACCCGTTCATGGCGGAGTGGTTTGGCTGCGGCCAGAGCCCGCTGTGCGACGAGGTGAACCGGCTGGTGCGGACCGGCGTGGTGGTGGTCGTGGCAGCCGGCAACGCTGGCTACGGGATGATCACAACGGCGGACGGCCGGCAGACCCGCACCGGTCTGTCGCTGACCATCATGGATCCGGGCAACGCGGAGCTCGCGATCACGGTCGGCGCAACGCACCGCGACATGCCACACACGTACGGCGTGTCCTACTTCTCGTCGAAGGGGCCCACGGGAGACGGGCGACTGAAGCCAGATCTGGTGGCGCCGGGCGAGCGGATCACGTCCTGCGCGGCCGGACGGCGGCTGGACCAGATCAAGGACCACGTGTCCACGGGCCTGCACGCGCTGTACACGAGTGAGTCTGGAACCAGCATGGCAGCGCCGCACGTCTCCGGAGCGATCGCCGCGTTCCTGTCCATCCGGCGAGAGTTCATTGGCCAGCCGCAGGACGTGAAGCGCGTGTTCATGCAGAGCGCAACGTCTCTGGGTCGGGAGCGGTACTTCGAAGGCTCAGGACTGGTGGACCTGATGCGCGCAATCCAGTCTGTGTAGCAGCTCAAGAGCTCGAGAAAGAGGGCAGCCATGGCAAAGCAGGTGGCAGGGTTTCCGTACTTTGAGCTGGTGTTCGATGAGGGTGGGAAGCCGGGCAAGCGCACGGAGGACGTGGTGGCGGGGGTCGCCGGGGCAACGGATCTGCTGATCTTCTCACACGGCTGGAACAACAGCCCGTCGGACGCGCGCGACCTGTACGGGCGGTTCTATGGCTCGCTACGGGATCTGTTTTCGAGTCAGTCAGGACCCGCGGACGGTCGATCGATCGCGGTGGCGGGTGTGATCTGGCCCTCCATGCGCTGGGCGGACGAGCAGCCGTGGATCCCAGAGGAGGACGCGGGCGGCGCCGCCGGGCTGGGACCGTCCCCCGCGCAGCCGGCGGTGGGCGATATGGTGCGGGGGCTACGAGCCGTGTTCAAGCGGCCGGCGCAGCGCAAGGCGCTGGACGAGATGGCCGGCATGCTAGAAGGCGGCCTCACCGGGGAGGCAGCGCCGGCGCGTTTCCAGGCGCTGATGAAGAAGCTGGTTACCGCCAAGGGCGGCAGCGCGCCAGAGGACGAGGGCGAGCTGGCGGGGCTGCTGCGAGAGCCGGCCCGGCAAGTGTTCGAGCGAATGGCAACGGCCGTGCCAACGGGCGAGGGGGCGGGGGGAGCGGCTGGACTGGGCGACCTCTTCTCCACCATCACTGAGGGTGCGAAGATGGCCCTGCGGCAGCTCACCTACTTCGAGATGAAGCAGCGGGCCGGGGTGGTTGGACAGGGAGGACTCGGGCCGCTGGTGGGGCGGATCGCGGCGGCCAATCCAGGGCTGCAGATCCACCTGATCGGCCACAGCTTCGGGGCGCGGCTGGTGTCCTTCTCGCTGGCGGGCTTACCGGCCGATTGCCACGCGGTGAAGACGCTGTTCCTGCTGCAGGGAGCGTTCTCGCACTTTGCATTTGCCGACAGCCTGCCGCATGACGCCGCCCGCGGTGGCGCGCTGGCGGGGATGATGGCGCGGGTAGATGGGCCGCTCGTCGCGACGCACACCGTGCACGACACGGCAGTGGGCAAGCTGTACCCGGTCGCCTCGTTCACGGCGGGACAGGACGCCTCTGCCGTGGGCGACGACGTGGGATTCCGCTGGGGTGCGATTGGCCACGACGGCGCGCAGGCGGTGGGAGCGCCGGATCCGCCGCTGGGCGCGGTGGGCACGTCCTACCCGTTCTCCACCGGCGCCTTCACGAACCTGAACGGTGACGATCTGATGAACCGGGGCGGACCGCCCTCTGGCGCGCACGGCGACATCGTGTACCCCGAGATCGCCTGGGCACTCGCGCAGGCAGCAAAGCTGATCTGACCCGGAACCCGGCGGGCAGCCGGGACGTTCATGAGTGTGCCCACACTCGTCGGGCCGGGGCGTAGCATGGCCACCATCACCAGATTCCCCATCTTCAGCCACTATCGCGGCGAGCCAAACGCGTTCGCGGTGCGGTTTAGCCACGGCCGCCGCTCCGCCGTGGGCGAGGGGCGAGCGTTCTGGTTCCGCCCGCTGGTCACCGCCATCTCCGAGGTGCCAGTGGATGACCGCGACGTGGAGTTCCTGATCAAGGGGCGCTCCCAGGACTTCCAGGACGTGGCGACTTCTGGCGTGGTGACCTATCGGGTGACGGATGCCGCGACGTTGGCGGAGCGGGTGGACTTCTCGATCGACCTGCGGTTTGGCCGCTGGCGGGGCACGCCGCTGGAGCAGATCGCCGGGCTGATCACGCAGCTCGCGCAGCACCACGCGGCAGACTACGTGACGCGCACCCCTCTGCGCGCCATCCTGAACGACGGGGTGGACGAGATCCGCGGTCGCGTACTTCGGGGGCTAACGGCGGATCATCAGCTTGCCTCCATGGGGCTGTCCATCGTGGCGGTGCGGGTAGCCGCGGTGCGCCCCTCAGCGGACGTGGAGAAGGCGCTCCAGACGCCCACCCGCGAGCAGATCCAGCAGGACGCGGATGAGGCCACGTTTGCCCGCAGAGCCCTGGCGGTAGAGAAGGAGCGGGCGATCCAGGAGAACGAGCTGGCAACGCAGATCGAGCTAGCTCGACGGAACGAGCAGCTTGTGGCCCAGGAGGGCGCGAACGAACGGCGCCGCGCGGAGGAGGCGGCCAGCGCCCAGCGGGTGTCGGCGGAAGCGGCCGCGGAGCAGGCGCTGATCGCGGCCCGCGCGGAGGCCACCGCGGTCCGGGAGCGCGCGGCGGCGGAGGCAGATCGCGTGCGCATTGTAGATGGCGAGCGGGTGACCCAGGAGCGTGCCCGCGTAGCCGTCTACGCGGAGCAAGGCAGCTCGGCAGTGCTGGCGCTGGTGATCCAGGAGGCCATCAAGAACCTGCCGGAGATCGGCCAGGTGAACATCACGCCAGACATGATCTCGGCGGCGCTGTCGCGGCTGGCGGCGGACTCACCGGGCTGACGTGTCCAGCGAGCGCACGCCGCGCGTCTGCATCGTCACGCGGCCAACACCCTACGAACTGCTGCGGCGCGAGCACGGCACCGCTGGCCAGGCGGCCTTCTTCCTGCGCTCGCGGGGCCAGGATGTGGCGGTGACCGCGAAGGCGGACGCCGGTTTTCATGGCGTGCTGGAGGAGGTGTGGGCCGCGGTGCCGCCCTCGTGGCGACGGGCGGAGGTCCACCGCGCCGACCTGGACCGGTTTCTCTTTGCGCCGGATGACGTGGTAGTGTGCGTGGGCCAGGACGGGCTCGTGGCCAACGTGGCGAAGTACCTGGACGGCCAGATCGTGGTGGGGATCAACCCGGACCCCAGCCGGTACGACGGGGTGCTGGCGCGCCACTCGAGCGCTGACGCGCGTGGCCTGATTGAGTCGGCAGGTCTGGGACGACCAGCGGTGGAGGAACGGACGCTGGTGGAGTGCACGCTGGACGACGGCCAGACCCTACGGGCGCTCAACGAGATCTTCCTGGGTCACCGCGGGCACCAGAGTGCACGCTACACCATCTCCTGGCGCGGTAGCGCCGAGCGCCATTCGTCGTCCGGGGTCATCTGCGGGACGGGAACCGGCGCCACGGGCTGGTGCCGTTCGATCGCTCGGGAGCGGCGGGACGCGCCAGAGCCGCCGGGCCCCACCGAGCCCGCGCTGGTGTTCTTTGTCCGCGAGGCGTTCCCCTCCGTCTCCACCCAGACGGCCTTGACGGCGGGGGTGCTGGAGCCCGGAGAGGCGCTGACCGTGGTATCTGAGATGGACAACGATGGCGTGATCTTTGGTGACGGCATAGAGGAGGACCGGCTGGCGTTTGGCTACGGCGTAGTGGCCACCGTGCGCGCCTCCGCCGCGCGCCTCCGCCTGGCCATCTAGCCGGGCGCCCCAGCGGGCGCCCGGCGTATGCTAGATGCTCCACGCCGGACGGTCTGACCGGCCGCATCATCATTGGAGCGCACCATGGCAGCAGGCACAGAAGCCCCACCTCTCGACGTCTCCGCGGACGTCCTCCGCGCGTATACCCGCGACATCTTTGCCGCGGCGGGCACGCCCGCCGACGTGGCGGAGCGGCTGGCCGGTTCGCTGGTAAACGCCAACCAGTCCGGCCACGACTCGCACGGCGTCATCCGGATTCCGCAGTACATCTCCAGCATTCGAGACGGCGCCGTGGTGGCGGACGCACGCCCCACGGTCACGATGGACGGGCCCAGTTTTGTGATCGTTGACGGCAACTGGGGCTTCGGTCAGGAGACCGCCCGCTACGCCATGAACCAGGCCGTGGAGCGCGCCAAGAAGAACGGCGTGGGCATGGCCGCCACGCTGAAGACCAACCACATCGGCCGTCTCGGCGAGTGGGCGGAGCTAGCCGCCTCCCAGGGCACGGTGGGCATGGTGACCGTGGCGATCGCCGGATCACGTGGGATCTCCGTGGCGCCATTCGGCGGCGCCGGGCGGGCACTGAGCACCAACCCCATCGCCATTGGCGTGCCGCGCGGTGACCAGCCGCCGATGCTGCTGGACTTTGCCACCAGCATCGTGGCGGAGGGCAAGGTCCGGTTTGCCCGCGACAAGGGAGTGGACCTGCCGCCCGGCTGCGTACGCGACAAGGACGGCAACCCCACCGTGGACCCAAAGGACTTCTACGACGGCGGCACGCTGCAGCCGTTCGGCGGCCACAAGGGTTACGCGCTGGCGATGATGGTAGAGGTACTGAGCATCGCCTTCTCCGGTGCCGATGGGCCGGACGCCTCAACCAAGACAGGGATGTACAGCGGATCCTGGTTCCTGGCGATGGACCCCAGCAAGACCCGGCCAGACGGCGGCTTCGTGGAGTCCGTAGAGCGGTTGACCTCGCGCGTGCTGGCGGTGAAGCCGGCGCCGGGGTTTGACCGAGTGATGCTGCCCGGCGAGCCAGAGATCGCCACGCGGGCGGCGCGGGCAAAGGCGGTGTCGGTGCCCGCGGCCACCTGGCGTGACATTGGTGCGGAGGCTGAGAAGCTGGGCGTGGCGACCCCGAAGGTCTAGCCAGCGTTCGGGCGGCGGCCGCGGCCGCCGCCCGCCTGCTAACGCCCTGACTCGGCGCTGCGCTACACTGCCCGTGTCGGAGGTGGCATGTCACTGGTAGCCAACACCTGCCCGCGCTGCGGTGAACGGTTACCCCACGACGGCGGGCCGGCCATGGGCGTGGGGCGCGTGCTCTCGCTGTTCGGGGGGCTGCTGCTAGTGGCCGCCTACGTCATGCCATGGTTCTCGGCGGATCGCGTGATCCTGACCGGTTCGTTCCTGAGCCAGTTCCTGCTCAACACCACGGACCTACGGCGCTTCTTGCCCGGCAGCACCGGAGGCACCTTTGAGGTCCAGCTCATCCGCCTGCTGGTGTACGCGTTTCCGGGCCTCGGTCTCGCGGCCGCGGCGACGGCGATCTACGGCTGGATGCGCCCGGCGAACCGCCGGGCGACGAACATCGCCCTCGGCGCCATCGGCGCTGCCGGGGTCGTGGTGTGGATAGTGGCGCTCATCATCCTGTCCGTGAAGCTGCCCACGGCCTCACGGGAGATCGGGTTGAACCTGAACGCGCTGGCGGCAATCTTGATCGTGGCGGGCGTGGCGCTAGACCGCTACCTGGCGGGGCCATATCCGGAGCAAGCGGGTCGGACCGACGACACCGGGGAGCTGGCGGCGCCCAGATCACAGCCCTGGGAAGCCAGCTAGCCCGAGCGCCCGGGCCATCAACCCAGGACAGTAGACCGGAGGAGTGGCCATGGCCGATCCACTGCGCCCAGATCTAGAGCAAGCCCTGGCCGAGTGGGCGCGCCGCGTGCGGGCGAACCGCGAGCAGGTGGAGCAGTACCGCGAGGACGCGCCCCGCGACGACCACTACGCGCCGCTGGCCCAGAACTTCCGCGCTGATCCGCGGCGCACGGACGACCCCGTGCTCAATGCCCTGCGCACACTCACCCAACCGGATGAGACCTGGCTGGACATCGGCGCGGGCGGCGGTCGCTACGCACTGCCCCTGGCGCTGGCCACGCGGCGAGTGATCGCCGTGGACCCCTCGCCCGGGATGCTGGCCGTGCTGCGAACGGCCATGGCGGAGGAGCGGATCGACAACGTGGAGGTGATCCAGGCACGCTGGCCGGCGGCCGACCCGCCCGCGTCCGCCGTCCACGCGGACGTGGCTTTCATCTCGCACGTGGGCTACGACATCGAGCAGATTGGCCCGTTCCTGGAGGCCATGGAGCGGGCCGCCAACCGGTGCGTGTCCGTCCTGTTTCGGCGGCGGCCCACCTGGGCGGCAGATGAGCTGTGGCCGGCGGTCCACGGCGTGCAGCGGGCCGCGCTGCCGGCGTTGCCGGAGCTCCTCTGCGTGCAGCTTGCCCGCGACAAGGCCTTCGAGCTCCGGTATGTCGAGCTTCCGCCGATCACGTACGAGAGCCCGGACTTCGTGTTGACGTTCGCGCGCATCCAGACGTGGGTGAATCCTGGCGGCGAGAAAGACCTCCGCCTCCAGGCGGTGCTCCGGGAGCGGTTGATGGAGCGTGACGGTCGGGTGGCCTTCTCTTGGGATCCGGTGAAAGTGGGGATTCTCACATGGCCCAGCCGATGACGGCGGAGTCGCTGCACCAGGCGATCTACACGAACCGGGCGATTCGCCGATTCACGGCAGACCCGGTACCGGACCAGCTCCTAGAGCAGGTGCTGGACGCGGCCATCAGGGCACCGAGCGGCGCGATCCGCCAGCACTGGCGGTTCATCGTGGTGCGGGACGCGGCGACTCGAGCGGCCCTGGGCCGGCTGTACGGCGAGTCATTCCGCGAGGTCTACACGGCGGAGCGGATCGCCAACCCCACGTCAGCGCAACAGGGCCGAGTCTTGAGCTCAGCCGCGTATCTCGCGGAGACAATGGGGACAGAGCCGCCGGTCCTCATCGTGGCCTGCCTGGACAACGAGCCCGGCGCCGCGCCGGCAAACCGCCTCGCCGGATCCTCGATCTACCCGGCGGTGCAGAACCTGATGCTGGCCGCGCGCTCGCTAGGGCTGGGCACCTGCCTGACAACGCTGCACGCGCGGCGAGAGGCGGAGGTGAAGGCGGTTCTGGGCATCCCGGAGCATGTAGACACCTACGCATTGATCCCGCTGGGCTACCCTGCAACGCCGTTTGGACCGTTGACTCGGACGCCATGGCAGGACGTGACCTACCGTGACCGGTGGGGTCAACGCTAGCGCGGACATGCTGTACATCGGCACGTCTGGCTGGAGCTATCCGAAGGGCGGCGGCGCCTGGGACGGCGTGTTCTACCCGGCCGGTCTTCCAGATCGGGACAAGCTAGCGTTCTACGCACAGTACTTCAGCGCGGTGGAGCTGAATAGCTCATTCTACCGACCGCCCGCGCCGGCGATGGCTCGAGCCTGGGCAGCGCGCACGCCACCGGACTTCAAGTTCGGCATCAAGCTGTGGCAGAAATTCACGCACCCAAAGATGTTCCGCGACGCCACCGGGGGCCAGGCCGCCGACATCTCGGAGGCGGACTACGAGCTCTTCCTGGAAGGGATCCTGCCGCTGGCGGAGGCCGGCAAGGTGGGGGCCGTGCTCGCGCAGTTTCCGCCCAGCTTCCGCCCGGCTGACGAGACCCGCGCCCGGCTGACCCAGATAGTGGAGCACCTCTACCGGGCTGGGCTGCCCACCACGGTTGAGCTGCGCCACCGCGAGTGGACGGACCCGGAAGGGGCTGGGCCGTGGGCGCGTGACCTGCTGGCAGAGCACGGCGTAGCCTGGACGTTGATAGACGAACCGCGTTTCAAGACATCCATCCGGGACATCCCGCGCACCGGGGACTTTGCGTACTTCCGATTCCACGGTCGCAACTATCAGCAGTGGTGGAAACACGACGCCGCGGAGGATCGCTACAACTACCAGTACAACGCCACCGAGCAGCGCGAGCTTGCGGCGGAGGTCCAGGAGGCCACCACCGTAGCCAGTGACGTGTACGTGTTCTACAACAACCACTACCGTGCGAAAGCGGTGGTCAACGGGCTGGAGCTGCGCGGGCTATTCAATCAGCCGGCGCCGCCGCCCCTGCCAGAGTCGCTGCTCAGCGAATACCCCGGGGTACTCCCCAGCTAGGACCCAGCGGACCGGATCCGTCCGTCCCCCCTACTCCGAGGGGCCCGTTCTCACTGATGCACCCTCGCGGTGCAGCTTGTCCGTGTGGGGCTCAGCGCGTGGTTGTGATGCCGCCGCCGACTCACGAGGAACGACGGCGGCCGGTGGATGACCGAGACAAACACGAGCGCCTTCGCGACACTGTCACGCAGCGGACTCCGACGGGTTCGGGCGCCGCTGCACGTTCGGCTCGCGGCACGGGCGCGTCGGATTGGCCTGGTCACGCGGTTCACGGTGATCGCTGGCCTGGTCGGCATCTGCCTGACCTGGACCCTGGCCACCATCATCGGGGGCCAGTTGAGCGCCCAGATCGAGGTGGAGCTGGCCGCGCGAGCTGAGGACCAGGCCCGCCTAGTCGGAGTGACAAGCTTGCAGCCCGGCTCCCTGGAGCTGCCCCACGACGAGTCAGAGATGGGCGCGCTGGCCGAGCGCATCGAGCAGGAGCTGGCACAGGTGATCACGCCCGGCAGCGGTGTAATCCGCCTGAACCTGGTGGACCGGCACGGCTGTGTTATCTACTCCGATCGTACGACTCTGATTGGAGTGGTGCTGGACGAGGCCGAGCGAGACGACTTGTTTCGGGCCGTGTCCGGCGGCATCATCACGCGAGTCTCAGATCTGAGCAGCGCGCAGGCAGCGGATCTTAGAGCGGCACATGAGAGCGCGATCGTGGCGTTTGCGCCCGTGCGCGTGGACGGGGAGGTCGTCGCCGCGTACCAGCTTTACCGAGACCGCGAGCCAGTGGAGCGCATGCAGCGGCTGGTGTGGATCACTCTGTCACTGGGATCTTCCGCGGGATTTGCCGTGATCATGCTGCTCGTCCGCGGCGCGGCTCGTCAGGCCAACGCGCAGCAACGTGAACGGGAGCGGTTGATCCGCCTGAACGCCCGGGCGCAGCAGATCAGCCTGCGCCGGAACGAAGAGCGGCTGGGGGCGCTCCTGGCCAACTCGGCGGATGTGGTCTCCGTGCTCAGCGCGGACGGTCACGTGACGTACCAGGGCGGGGCGGCTGACCGGTTCTGGCCGCCGGCGGACGAGGCCGAGCTACGAGTAACGGACCTCGTCCACCCAGAAGACGCCAGCGCGCTGCGCGCGCTGCTGGCGCAGGTGGCCGAGTCGCCAGACGCGGAGATCACGTCCGAGCTGCGGATGCGGCATCTGGACGGCTCGTGGCATGACGTAGAGCTGGTAGCGCGGAACCGGTTCTTCGATGAGAACATCCGCGGGATCGTGGCAACGTGGCGCGACATCACGCCGCGCAAGGCATTCGAACGCGAGCTCCAGCGGCTGGCGTTCCATGACACCCTCACGGGGCTACCGAATCGGGCGCTGTTTGCAGACCGGCTGGAGAGCGCGCTGGCGAGGTCCCGTCGCTCTGGGCGCGCGCTGGCGGTGCTCTTCCTGGATCTGGACAACTTCAAGCTGATCAACGATAGCCTGGGGCATGACGCGGGCGACCAGCTTCTGGCGACCATCGCAAGCCGGCTCCAACACGCGGCCCGCGCGAACGATACCGTCGCGCGGTTCGCGGGGGATGAGTTCACGATCCTGCTGGAGGATCTTGAAGACGACCGTGCCGTGGTTACCGTGTCGGACCGGATCATAAGCTCGCTACGGACACCGATCACGATGCACGGGCACGAGATTCAGCCAACCGCGAGCATGGGCGTGGCGGTGAGCTCCCCATCCCTGAACACCGCTGACGCACTCCTGCGGAGCGCGGACCTGGCCCTCTACCGGGCCAAGTCAAATGGCAAGGCTTGCTACGCGCTATACGACGAAAGCATGAACGAGGGCGCCGTCGAGCGACTCCAGCTCGAGGCGGACTTGCGCCACGCACTGGAACGCGACGAGCTCATGCTGCACTTCCAGCCAATCGTCTCGCTGGCAACGGGCTGCATCGAGGAAGTTGAGGCGCTAATCCGCTGGCAGCACCCGGAGCGTGGCCTAGTGCCGCCGGGCATGTTCATCCCGGTGGCAGAGGAGACCGGGCTGATCGTCTCTATTGGCGACTGGGTGCTGCGTGAGGCATGTGGCCAGGCGGCAACGTGGTGTGCGCGGACGGGCAGGAAGCGCGCGATCAGAGTCAGCGTAAACGTGGCCGCTCGGCAGATCAAGGAGCCGGGCTTCGCCACAAGCGTGGCCAGCGCGGTAGCAGAAGCGAAGCTGGATCCTGCGCTGCTGAAGATTGAGATCACGGAGTCCACCCTGATCGCGGACACAGAGGCAAACATCTCGCTGCTGGCTAGCTTGAAGACGCTGGGGGTGAAGCTAGCGATCGACGACTTTGGGACCGGGTACTCGTCTCTGGCGTACCTTAAGCGGTTCCCGCTGGATACGCTCAAGATCGATCGCTCGTTCGTGAGCGGCCTCGGCACGCAGTCCGCGGATCGTTCCATCGTGGAGAGCGTGGTGACGCTGGGCAAAGGCCTGGGTCTGCAGATCACCGCCGAGGGGGTGGAGACCGCGGCGCAGTGGCGGGCCCTGAAGCTGCTGGGGTGTGACCAGGGGCAGGGCTTCTACTTTGAGCGTCCGATCCCCGCGGAGGACATCCTCAGGCGTCTGTCGGTTGGCGTGACCGCCGCTGAGTCCGCCGCCTGACGGCACGGAGACCCCGCGGCGGCCCGGCGATCCGACATAATCCGAGTGGCGGCACGCGTTCGGCCCGTATTGAGCGCGCTCGCCCAGGAGCAGGTGGATGGGCCGCACGGCGACGGTTTGGCGCGCGTTGTCTCTGGTGGCTTCGCTGGCGGTGGCGCTGTACCTGGCCGCCGCGGCGCTCCCGGGCCACGCCCAGCGCGATCAGCGCTACTTCGAGGCGACCGGATTCCGGATCGACGATGATGTGATCTGGGACTACTTCAGCAAACGGGGCGCGACGCGCACCTTTGGTCTACCTACCTCACGCACATTTCAGTTCCAGGGCGCGCCCACGCAGTTCTTCCAGCGCCAGGTGGTGCAGGTGAGCAATGGCACAGCGCGCACGCTAAACCTGCTGGATCGAGACCTCTTGCCCTACACCACGGTGAACGGGTCAACGTTTCCCGGCGCGGACGCGGCGCTTACGGCAGCGGCGCCGGCGCCGGGACCAAACTACGACACGGCCATCGTGGAGTTCGTCCGCCAGAACGCGCCAGACAGCTTTGAGGGCATGCCCGTGCGGTTCTACTTCACGTTTGGGACCACCGTGGCGCTGGGTGACGCGTTCCCACAGGGCGGAGGCAACTCCTCGCTGCTCCCGTTGCTAAATCTGGAGCTCTGGGGCGCGCCAACGTCACGGCCGGCGCGTGATCCGAACAACGGCGGGTTCGTTTACCAGCGGTTCCAGCGCGGCATCATGCACTACGACGACGCCTGCAAGTGCACCCAGGGGCTCCTGCTGGCGGACATGCTGAAGGCCATTCTCACCGGCCAGAATCTGCCAGCGGACCTGGGACTCCAGGCCGCCAACAGCCCGTTCTTCAAGCAGTACGATCCAGCGGCGCACAACGGGCCACTCAAGCCGGACACGCTGGCGAACACGTCGCTGGCCAACGCGTTCCGGCCTTCGCTGGACGGCTCGCCGCCCGGCGCGATCTCGGTGGCGCGTGCCGCCAGCGCCACGTCCACACCGTCCGCCCGAGCGACAACCGCCGCGCCCACGAGCACGCCAGCACCCAGCGCAACCGCGGGAGCAACCCGCACCCGCACGCCCACCACCAGCAACGAGCCCACGCCTATCCCGGGCAGCCCGCCGGCGGGCGACCCGGCAACCATGGTGCTGCGGATCGACGAGGCCGGCAAGGTGACCAAGAAAGACTCTGTCAAACAGGCAGACGAGAAGTCCTACGCGGACGGCCGCCAGAAATGGTACGCCGTTCGGTACGAGCGGCCGCAGGACTACGCCTCGCTCCGCAGCGGGCCAGTCACCGTATACAGCAAGGTCATCATCGCCAAGGACGTAGACACCGCCCGAGAGATCTACCGAGAGCAGGTGGCGCTCAACGAGAAGTTCCCCGAGGCCAAGGTGAAGGTGGGCTCGCGATTTGACTTCGACACCGAGGGCGACGAGTACCTGGGCGAAGAAGCGGCCGGCATGGGGGCCTGCAACGACAACTGCAGCAGCGACCCGGAGACCAAGGTGCACCGTCGGCTGGTGGTGCGCCAGGGCGACAAGGTGGGCGTGGTGTACACCTGGGGCCTCTCCACCGGGGAGAAGGAGCGCCAGGAGGCGAAGAACCTGGGCAACGAAGAGGTCTTCGTGCGCCAGTTCGCCGCCAAGATGGTGGAGCGGATGGGCTGACGGGCGCGTGCCCGGCGCAGGCCCGTATGTCAGCGTGGGCAGTCGCCCAACGGGGTGAGTGGGCTAGCCGCAAGACCCAAAGCCACCCTGCCGGACGGAGACATGGCCCGCCCGTACGATTCCAGGACTGAGACCACGACGCGGAACGCGCTGCTCGCGTCAAACATCAATCGTGGAGACGGTGACCGGGCGGACCGTCGGAGGGAACAAGTGGAGGGTCTCGTGGAGGAGGTCGTGCGGTGCGTCTCGTGATCGGCAGGTGGATCGTCGGACCGCTGTTCCTCATCCTGGCCGCCGCCGTGGGCATCGCCACCGCCCAGCAGACCCACGCCCAGGTGCCCGCGGCCTGGCAAGCCCTCGGTCCCACCGAGGCCATGATCGTCCGCCTATACACACCCAGCACCGGCGCGCTGCTCGCCCGGACGAAAGACGGTGAGTTGTATCGAAGCGATGACGGCGGGTTGACGTGGTTGACCGTAACCCAGCCCCAGGGCACGTCGGAGATCGCCGTATCCAACCTCAACCAGCAGCGCCTGTACGCCGCGGGGGCGGAGGGCATCTACCGGAGCGAGGACGGCGGCCAGCATTGGGAGCAAACGTCGGTGCAAGGCGGCAACTGGACCTGGCTCGCGCTCAGCCCGGCCGATCAGCGAATCCTCTACGGCGTCGCCGTCACAAGCCCGCCAACCACGAACGGCAAGAACCGCTGGACCGAGTTTCGAGTGAGCCATGATTCCGGCGTGACGTGGGAGACCATCCGGACCCACCATGAGACGATCTACGCCGGCACGCAGCCGTGTTTCTACGGCGTGCGCCTGGTCCAACCGCACGGTGTCAACCCGGACCGGGTACTCACGATCGAGGGCTGCAGCGGGCGCGCGATGGAGCCAGTAGGCAGCAGCACCACGGACGGATGGAACACCGTGGCCGAGTTTCCGGGTGGCTCCGTGGCAGGTTGGGGTGCCAACGCGATCGATGGCGGTCGCGGGGTGCGCCCCGAGCGCTGGTATGCGGTGGCGCGTTTCCCCGGGGAGGCGTACACCCGCGTCATTCGCTCCAGGCTCGTGCGCTCGGATGACGACGGCGCGACCTGGACGACGATGTACGAGGCCGATGGCGGCGACCCAGATCACAAGCTGGGCAAGACCACTGACTCAGTCATTGACGTGGCCTACGATCCCGCGAATCCGGATGACGTGTTCGCGGCGTTCGCCCATCTCGAGCCGAGCGCCACGCCGTATCGGCAGCACAACCTCACCGGATTGGCCGTGAGGCGCAGCCGCGACGGCGCGGTGACGTGGACAGAACTGGGGGCAGAGAACCTGCCGGTGGATAAGTGGATCCACCTGACGCTCGGGATGGACGGCCGCCACCTGTATGCCGCCACCACCAGGGGTGTCTATCGGCTGGCGCTGACCCCGTAGGTATGCTTCATCGGCGCCCTCGTCCAGGAGCGCATCGCAGGCGCGGCCTCCGGACGGTCCGTCCGCCGTGACCAATCACGCGTCTCGCGGTTCGGGCGCCAGCCGTCCACGGCGCGCTCTCCACCCACGAAAAAGGGGCTGGATCTCTCCAGCCCCTCGGATGGACACGTGGTGCCCCGGTGGGCAAACTAGCCCCGGCGGCGGCTCCGCGCCAGGAGGCGAGCGCCGATCCCTGAGACGGTCAGGCCAGCGGCCGCAAGGCCAACCACCATAATCGCCGGCTCAAGCGGCATGCCGCCCGTGCGGGGCAGGCTTGCGGGGGCCGCCGCTGCCGCCGGTGACGGCGAGGGCGAGGCCTGCTGGACGGCCGGGGTGATCTGGTTGGTGCCGGGAGCAAGCACCCACCAGACACCGCCTACTGCCTGGCCCTTGGCATCGCCGGGCTTCTCATCCTGGAACCAGTAGTAGAGCGGAATGTCGTTGTAGGTGACGATGACGGAGCCATCGCGGCGGGTCACCGTGCCCAGGGTACCGCCGATGTCCGGGGAACCGGTGGGCGGGCCGCCAGCCGGCGGCTTGAGGATGGGCCAGCGCTGCTCGCACTGATCGAAGCAGGTGGAGACCCCCTTGGTATCGCGCGAGTACAGGTAGAGCATCATGCCCTTGCCATCCGTCAGCACCTTGCCCAGGGTCGGGTGGGTCTCCACCTTTACCGTCGGCGCGGTCTGCGCGTTGGCGGGCAGTGCCCAGGCCAGCGCCAGCGCGCCAACCATCAACGGCACCAGGGGAACAAGCAATCGTCTCACCAGCAGCAACCTCCTGCGGTATCCTGGCCGCGGGCACTCCCTCACGCAGTGCACCCCTGCAGCCGGCTCTCTCATGTACGTATCAATGCACCAAACGGATCGCACGATTTCGGTTGTGCGCGCGGGCCCGCTTGGCGAAAGCGGACCAACAGCCCGCACGCTAGGGGACGGATGACCGCACTGGCCTGACCGTCCGCACACCAATACTGACCTGGGTGGGAGGTGCACCAGTGGACAGATACGGCCTGAGGCAGCGCGTTGCGTGCGCCGCGGTGTTGGCAGTGACCGCCACGTTTCTGTGGACGGGCGCGGTGGGCGCGCTCGAGACGCGCACGGGCGACCGCGTGGGCGTGGGGAGCACCGAGACCGTAGCTGATGACCTGTTTGCGGCGGGCCAGGCCGTGACGATCACCGGAACCGTGAAAGGCGACGCCATGGCGTTTGGCCGAACGGTGGTGGTCACGGGTACTGTGGAGGGCGATCTGCTCGCCGCGGCGGAGCAGGTGATCGTGGAGGGGACCGTCCTGGGGAGCGTGCGGGCGGGTGCTTCCGATGTGACAATTAGCGGCGCCGTGGGGCGGAACGTGACGGTGGGCGCGGCCCGGCTGGAGCTGCGACCCACGGCCAGAGTGGCCGGAAACGTGATCGCCGGGACGGCCAACACCAGCGTGCTCGGCTCCATAGGCCGGGGACTCACCGCGGGAAGCGCCGTCGTAGACATCGCCGGCTCCGTAGGCGGTGACGTGGTGGCATCGGTGGAGACGCTGACCCTCAGCCCCGGCGCACGGATCGGTGGCGCGCTGAAGTACCGTTCCCAGCGAGAGGCCAGCGTGCCGGCCGGAGTCGTGGGCGGCGGGGTTGACTACACGTACACACCGCCCAGCGATTCCGGCCCGGCTGAGCCGGCGGCACCGCTTCTGAACGGGATGGTACGGACATCCGCACTGGTGTGGCTGGCGGGCACCGCCGTCCTAGGCGTTCTGCTCCTGGCGCTCTTCCCCGAGGGCGCGGACCGTGTGGTGGGCGCCGCGCGGCAGCTTCCCCTCCAGTCACTGGGACTGGGCCTGGCTCTGCTAGTCTGCGTACCCGTGGTAGCCGTGTTGCTCGCAATCACGCTGATCGGGATCCCCGCCATGCTAGCACTGCTAGCGACCTACGGCGTGGGTCTGCTCCTGGCATGGCCGGCGCTTGCCCTGGCAGCGGGCGCCAGCCTGGCGCATCTGCTCCGCCCGTCCGCGGCCATCCGTCCGGTATGGCTGCTGCTGGTCGGGCTTGTGGTACTGCACGGGTTAACGTACGTGCCGTGGCTCGGCGGGTTCGTTGCCTTCCTGGGGCTGTGCCTCGGGCTGGGGCTGACCGTCGTGGCGGCAGGCCAGTCGCGGACGAGGAACGCGGGGGTCCAGCAGGCGTAGGGCAAGGCCGGGTAAACGGCCATCGCAAGCCACGCCCTGCCCTTGCTCGGCGGGCGACGGGCCGTTAGGATCACCGACTCATGGCCCGTAAGCTCCGCCTCTGGTCCGGCCTGGTGCTGTTCATCTTCGTGGGGACACACCAGATCAATCATGCCCTGGGCATCATCTCATTGGAGACGCTGGAGGCAGGCCGCCTGGTGTTTCTGGCCTTCTGGCGCAGCCCGGTGGGGACCGCGCTGCTGTACCCGGCGTTTCTGATCCACGTCAACCTGGTGCTCTGGGCGCTGTACCAGCGCCGCTACCTGCGCATGCCAAAGATGGAAGTCTTCCGCCTGATCCTCGGCCTGGTGATGCCGCTGGTGCTGACGCCGCACATCTTTGGCACCCGGGTGGTGAACCTGGTCTTCGGCGTGGAGGACAGCTACACGTACGTGGTGGGCGGCATGGCTGTTGACCACCTGGATAGCGCCATCCTCCAAAACGTGTTGCTGCTGGTAGCCTGGACGCACGGCTGCCTGGGCATCCACTGGTGGCTTCGGCTCAAGCCCTGGTACCCGGCGGCACTGCCCTGGCTGCGCGCCGGGGCCCTGCTGCTGCCAACCTTTGCGATTCTGGGCTTCGTGGACGCGGGAAAGAAGCTGCGTGAGCTAGCAGCCCAGCCGGGATTCCACGCCATCATGATCCCGCCGGAGAGCCTGGGGCCGAACGACGCCGTGCTGGGATGGTCGGGGATGGCAACGGGGCTGTTCCTGGTCAGCGTGCTGGCGGTTTTCGTGGGGCGGTGGCTGCGAGCGCGCATTGCGCAACGGCGGGGCAGCGTGCGCTTGCGGTACCCAACTGGCCAGATCGCCACGGTGCCGGTTGGCGCCACGGTGCTGGAGGCCAGCCGATCCGTGGGGATCCCCCACGCGTCGCTGTGTGGCGGGCGCGGCCGCTGCTCCACCTGCCGGACGCGGGTAGGCGTGGGAGCGCTACGGCTCCCCCCGCCGGCCCCGGAGGAGCAACGCGTGCTCCAGCGCGTGGCGGCACCGCCAAACGTTAGACTCGCTTGCCAGCTCCGGCCCACGAACGACCTGGACGTGTACCCGCTCCTGCCGGCTACCGCCCAGCCCGCTGAGGGCTTCCTACGCCCACCGCATACCACGGGGACGGAGCGGGAGATCGCCATCCTCTTCGCGGACATCCGCTCCTTCACCACGTTCTCAGAGCGCCGGTTTCCCTACGACGTGGTGTTCATGCTGAATCAGTACTTCGCGGCGATGGGCGAGGCAATCGGGCGGGCAGGCGGCCACCTGGACAAGTTCATCGGCGATGGCGTGATGGCGCTCTTCGGCGTGGGCACCGACGCGCGCACGGGCTGCCTCCAGGCACTGGAGGCGGCAGTGAACATGTCGCATGCGCTGGACGCCCTGAACCGAACGCTGGAGCAAGACCTGACCGAGCCGTTGCGGATCGGCATTGGCATCCACATTGGCCCGGCCATCGTGGGCGAGATGGGCTACCGCCCGGCGTTCTCGCTGACGGCGATTGGCGACGCGGTCAACACGGCGAGCCGACTGGAGTCCATGAACAAGCAGTTTCACAGCCAGCTCATCGTCTCTGATGACGTGGGGACCACGGCCGGCGTGGACCTGAGCGGGTTCTCCAGCCACACGCTGGAAGTACGCGGACGGAGCGAGCCGCTACCGGTGCGGGTGATCGCCAACGCCACGGAGCTGGAGCGGCTGCTGACCGTGGCCCCGGGCGCCTGACTCGTCCACGTATCATTCGCGCGGGCGTGTTGCGGAGGAGATCCATGAAATTCGGCGTGCTGATGTTCCCGACTGACTACGGGATGAGCGTGGTTGACCTGGGTAAAGAAACGGAGCAGCTTGGGTTTGACTCGCTATTCTTGCCCGAACACACCCACATCCCGACGAGCCGGATCAGCCCGTGGCCAGGTGGCCCGGTCCTGCCGGACGAATACTCCCACACGGTGGACCTCTTCGTGGCGCTGGGCGCGGTGGCCGCCGTGACCTCCACGCTGCTGCTGGGCACGGGGATCTGCCTGGTGGTGGAGCGGGACCCGATCGTCCTGGCCAAGGAAGTGGCGAGCCTGGATCACATCTCCAAGGGGCGTGTGCTGTTTGGCATCGGCGCCGGGTGGAACCGTGAGGAGATGGCAAACCACGGGACCGAACCGCGCACGCGGTTCCGCCTGATGCGCGAGCGCATTGAAGCCATGAAGGCGATCTGGGCGTCGGACGCGGCCGAGTACCACGGCGAGTTTGTGGACTTTGACCCAGTCTGGTCCTGGCCCAAACCAGTCCAGAAGCCACACCCGCCGATCCTGCTGGGCAATGACGGACCCACCGCGCTTGACCGCGTGCTGGACTACTGCGACGGCTGGCTCCCGATCCCCGGCCGATCGGAGAAGTCGCTGGAAGCCAGGATCGCTGAGCTAAACGAGCGCGCAAAGGCCCAGGGGCGGGGACCCGTTCCGGTGACGGTGTTCGGCGCCCCGCGGGACGTGGCGCAGATCTCCGCCTGGGAGAAGGCCGGCGTGGAGCGCGTGCTATTCCGCCTGCCCTCGGACGGCGCGGATGCCACCCGCCCGGTGCTCAAGGAATGCGCCGAGTTGATGCGAGCGTACCGCTAACCCGCATGCCACCACGTCCAACGCACGTCCTCTACCACGGCAACTGTCCGGACGGATTTGGCGGCGCCTGGTCAGTCCGAAAGGCGCTGGGAGACGCGGTCCAGTACATCCCCGTGGAGCACGGCGCGCCGCCACCCGCGCTGCCGGCAAACGCCGCCGTGGTCCTGATAGATTTTGCGTACCGCCGCGACGTGATGCTGGAGATGCGCACGGCGGTGGCCAGCTTGCTGGTGCTGGATCACCACAAGACGGCGGAAGCTGACCTCGCAGGTCTGGACTTTGCCATCTTTGACATGGACCGCAGCGGAGCGCGGATTGCCTGGGACCACTTCCACCCCGGCGTGACCCCACCGGCGCTGATCCTGCACGTGGAAGACCGCGACCTGTGGCGGCACGCGCTGCCGCGGACGCGCGAGATCAGCGCGGCGCTGGCCTCCTACCCGTTTGACTTTCGCGTTTGGGACGGGCTGGACGTGGATTCGCTGGCGGCGGAGGGCAGCGCCATCCTGCGGTTCAAGGACCAGACGGTGCAATCCATCCTGAACTTCGCGCGGATGGGGACGGTGGGCGGCCACAACGTGCCTATCGTGAATGCCAGCACGCACCTCTCAGACATCGGCGCCGCGCTGCTCGCCCGGTACCCGGACGCGCCGTTCGTTGCCGCGTACCACGATGACGCCGCGGGCCGACGTCGCTGGTCGCTGCGCTCTCGGGAGGGGTTTGACGTGGGCGATCTGGCCCGGTCACTTGGCGGGGGCGGGCACGCTCGGGCGTCGGGCTTCAGCGAAGACCCGCCCGCGAGGTAGCCGGTCCGCGAAATCAGCGAGCGGCGGCGACGGCCAGCGGACGCGGCGCCGTCACGGCCTCCGGCCAGACCGCTATCAGCGCGTCCACGAGCGCCTCGATCAACTCTGGCGTGTGGCCTGGGCCCGGCGTGAAGCGCAGCCGCTCCGTCCCGCGTGGCACGGTGGGATAGTTGATCGGCTGCACGTAGATGCCGTGGTTCTCCAGGAGCGCATCGCTGATGCTCCTGGTCTTCACCGGGTCTCCGACCAGCAAGGGGACGATGTGCGTCTCGGTGGGCATCACGGGGAGTCCAACGTCTGTGAGATGGCGCTTCAAGGTGGCGGCTGCTGCTTGTTGGGCGCCTCGCTCAGCATCTGACCGCTTCAAGTGGCGCACGCTAGCCAGCGCACCGGCTACGAGCACCGGCGCGAGAGAGGTGGTGAAGATGAAGCCGGGCGCATAGCTACGGATGACGTCCACCAGGGTCCGGTCCGCCGCGATGTAGCCGCCCATGACGCCGAATGCTTTGCCGAGCGTCCCCTCGATGATGGTGAGGCGCTGGGCCACGCCATCACGCTCCGTGATGCCTCCGCCCCGCGGGCCGTACATCCCAACCGCGTGGACCTCGTCCACGTAGGTGAGCGCGTTGAATTCGTCCGCGAGATCACAGATGGCGCCGATTGGAGCGACGTCTCCATCCATGGAGTACACGCTCTCGAAGGCGATGAGCTTGGGAACCGCCGGGTCCGCGGACTGGAGGAGTGCTCGCAGATGGGCCACGTCGTTGTGGCGGAAGATAACCTTCTGGCAGCCGGAGCCCCGGATGCCAGCGATCATGCTGGCGTGGTTCAGCGCGTCTGAGAAGATGACGCAACCGGGCAGCAGGCGGGCCAGGGTCGCCAGGGTGGCCTCGTTGGAAATGTAGCCGGAGGTGAACAGGAGCGCGGCCTCTTTTCCGTGAAGATCCGCGAGCTCCGCCTCTAGCTCCAGGTGATACCTGGTGTTGCCGCCGATGTTGCGGGTTCCGCCGGACCCCGCGCCAACGTCGTGCAGCGCCGCCTCCATGGCGGCGATGACCTGGGGGTGCTGGCCCATGCCCAGGTAGTCGTTTGAGCACCAGACGGTGACCGGCCTGGGCTCACCGTCCGGGCCAAAGCAGCGCGCGCGAGGATATGCGCCACGGTCCCGCAGGACGTTGGCAAAGACGCGGTACCGCCCCTCCGCGTGGAGGCGGTCTATCGCGTCCTGGAACAGTCGCTGATACTGGATCATGAGCCGGACTCCACGTGGAGATCAGCGAAGCCCGCGGTCCTAGCACCGTCATAACCCACGGCACTGTGCTGACCGCTGGACTCGACCATCTTCCCCGCCCCTCGCCAACGGGATCAACCCGTGTGGGCGCTCCACATGATGCTCGACGCTTCCCGCGCTGTCACGGCTATTGTACTCGCCGCCGCGAATCGACCGAGTCTAGGCCGCCGGCGGCGCGGCTGTTCTGACTGCGTCCGCCGCCTCACGTGGGAGCGGGCGGGTGCTGGCAAGGAGGGCCTCAACCTCCAGCGAAGGGATCGGCCGAGCATAGTAGTAGCCCTGACCCTGCTGGCAGCCTAGCTCACGCAGACGATCAGCCTGACTGGGTGTCTCGATGCCCTCACCAGTAACGGCAAGCGAGAGCGACTTTGCCAGCTCGATGACATTCCTGACGATGGCCGTGCTGTCACCGTCGCGGTCGAGACCGTCTACGAAGGTACGATCGATCTTGAGGATGTCCAGCGGGAACCGCTTCAGGTACGCGAGTGAGGAGTAGCCAGTTCCGAAATCATCGATGGCGAGTTTGATGCCCAGGGCGCGCAGTCGCTCAAAGGTGCTGATGGTGGCATCGACGTCCCGCATCAGGACAGACTCGGTGAGCTCTAGCTTCAAACACTCAGCCGGCAGGCCGGTCTCAGCCAGGATCTCCGTGATCTCCTCGACGAGGCGGACGTTTTGAAGCTGCCGCCCGGAGAGGTTCACGCTTACGGTCTCCAGAGCACTCCCGGGATGCGCGTCCCTCCAGGCACGCAGTTGCTGACACGCCTCTCGGAGGACCCACCGGCCCAGCGGAAGCACCAGACCGGTCTCCTCGGCGATGGGGATGAACTTGAGCGGCGGGACCAGGCCAAAGCGCGGGTGCTGCCAGCGTACGAGCGCCTCCACCTCCCGCATCATTCCGCTATCCAGGTCCACTATGGGTTGGTAGTGAAGTCTGAGCTGGCCGGTCTCGATGGCTCGGCGGAGCTCATTCTCCACCTCCATGCGCTCCATGGCGTCCACGCCCATCTCTGGACTGAAGACCACGAAGCCATTCTTGCCCGCTGACTTGGCGCGGTACATGGCAAGATCGGCGTCACGGAGCAGGGGGCCGGCCTCCAGCTCACTGGCGCGGCTTACCGCGATGCCAATGCTGGTGGAGGCAAAAGTCTCCCTTCCCTGGACCAGGAGCGGAGTGGCGAGGACCGCGGCGATGCGGCGCGCGATGAGCTCGGCCGTCTCCCGTGCATTCTCAACCGAATCCAGGTCATCCACCAGCACGGTGAATTCGTCACCGCCGATTCGGGCCAGGGTGTCATCCTCGCGGATACACCCCTGGAGGCGGCGAGCGAGCGCAACGAGCAGCTCATCGCCAGCCTCGTGCCCAAGACTGTCATTGATCACCTTAAAATTATCCAGGTCCAGGAACATGGCAGCTACGTAGCCATGTCGCCGCGCGGCGCGGCCAAGGGCGCGCTCGAGACGATCCATGAACAGCGCCCGGTTTGGTAGCCCGGTCAGGGCATCAAAGAACGCCCGACGCTCCAGCTCCGAACGCTGGGCATCCAGCTCTGTGGCAAGGTGGTTGATGGAGCCGGAGAGTCGATTGAGCTCACGCACCCGGGTGGCGGCCACGCGCTGGTCGTAGTCGCCACGGGTGATAGCGTCTGCCACCCGGGCCATCGTGGCCACTGGCGTGGCAATCATGCGGGTCTGCCACGCAGCAACGACAAGCATGCCACCCGTAAGCAGCAGGCCAACCGCACCGAGCACCATGGCGCGCAGGGAGGCAGCGCGTACCAGATCGTGCACGGAGACGAACGCGACAAGCGTTCCCTCCTGGTCCAGATCGCGGCGAACTCCCACGCGGGCCAGAGACTCCAGCCCATCGTCCAGAACGTCCAGTGTGTCACTGCCGGGGCTCCACGCAGAGAGCACCGCCAGGAGCTCCGGGTCCTGATCGCTGGACGCCGCGAGCCCATCGTCGGAATACACGGCCAGGCCGATGCCCTCCGTGCTGAAGGCGGCAGCGAGGTCGGCACCGCCGAAGTCGCGGCCAACAGCAAGGGTTCCGACGATGCCAGACGGGCCCTTGACGGGGACGATCGCGCCGACCTGGAGGCCCTCCGAGGTGGCCACCGCCCAGGAGGCGGACAGGCCAGCCTGTGCATTCTGGACGTACTCCTCATCCCCCTCTCCGGCCTCCGCGCCAAGCCGCAAGATGGTCCGGCCGGCCGCGTCCTTCACTTCTATGAAGCCCAGCTCCAGCCGAGCCTTCAGCGGGACGAGCAAGCGGGCGAGGCCCGTCACGTTTCGGATCTCCACGAGGGTTGGGAGGTCACGCTCTTCGGCAATATTTCTAGCGGCCAGGACCTTGGCGCGCTGGCGCTCGGAGAGCAGCCGAGACACACCCTCCAGCAGCGTGGCAGCCCGCTGGCTCACAAGCTCACGGGTCTGCACGCGCGCCGCGTATTCCTCGATAGCCGCGATGCCCGTGATGCCTAGGAAGACAAGACCGAGCACCGGCAGCAGCAGGTGCAGCTTGAGCCCCCGCTCGGCGCGCAGAAGACTAGACGGGCGCATATCCCAGCTTTTCCAGGACCCCAGCGCCCCAGTTGCCACACGCTGCGGCAGCGAAGGCGTGGAGCGCCGGCGGCGCGTCGCCACGGACCACAAGTCCAAACGTCAAGTTCCACGGGTAGGTGCCGTTACCAACGGTGGACGAGGACGGCACGACGCCATCGATAGCGATAACGCGGTCGGTGCGAACGTTTGCCACTTTGAGGCCACCAAAGGTGGCGTAGCCAAGTGCGCCGGGAGTGTCCCGCAGAGCGGACATCATCTCATCCGCCGAGGTGAGGACGGTGGTCGTGGCGCCGATCGGGCGGCCGGCGAGAAGGGGCAGCAGCACCAGCTTCCGCATAGACTCGTCTTCATCGCGATCCAGCACGATGACGGGCTCATCTGGTCCGCCAAGCTGGCTCCAGCTCGTGGCATCTCCGCCAAAAATGGCCTGGATCTGCGCGCGGGACAGCCCGGCAACGGGGGCGCTGGGGGTGGCGACGAATGCAACGGCATCCTTCGCGTAGGCGGTGTAGCTGAGGGGTTTCGCCGCTTCCTCGGGTGACAGCGGCCGATTCACCACGGCGATGTCCAAGGTGCCTTCAGCCACACCCCGGATCGCACCGCCGGAGTTGGTTCCGCGCTCGAATCGGAAGGCGACCTCCGGGTGCTGGACCGCGTAGGCCTCTGCCAGCGCCCTGGCGCTGGGCAGCGCGCCGCCGGAGCCGGAGACGCTGAACGTGTGCGCCGGAGCAGCGGGTTTTGCCGGGGTACGCGTGGTGCTAGATGACCAGGAACAACCCGCGAGAAACAGCGCCGCTCCGCCGACGAACAGGCGGCGGCTGCGCCTGGATGCACCGTTCATATACTCTGCCTCGATTCGGTGGCTGTCACCCCCCGATGCGATTAACGCAAGCGATCCCCCGGCCGTCCCGGCCTCCGTTGGAACATGCGGCATACAGGTCAAGCGACCGGGAGACGCGAGGGAACGAGACGAGTGTTTGACCAACGGCCCATACCCCTGGCGCCCACGACGTGGGTGTTGGGCAGGCTGCTGGTGGCAGTGCTGGCGTGGCTGGCGCTGAGCGCCGTCCATCTGCAGCCGGCGCACGCGGCCACCCGAACGGTGACGACGCTGGAAGATACGTTTGACGGTACCTGCAACGCCGATTGCTCCATCTTTGACGCGATCACGGCGGCCGCACCGGGTGACACCATCGCGTTTCAGAACGGGCTCGCGGGTACGCTGACGCTGGTGAGCGGCGAGCTACCGATCAACAAGACCCTGACGATCGCGGGACCCGGTGCAAAGGTGCTGGCGATCAGTGGCAACAACGCGAGCCGGATCTTCAACGTGGCCGGAGGCGTTGCGCTGACAGTAACGGATCTGACACTGCGAAACGGCAGGGATGCGCCCGCGACAACGCCGGGTTTGGGTGGGGCAATTCTCAACTTTGGAAGTCTGACGCTGAGCCGCGTGGCCGTGCGCGACAGCCAGGCGCGCGGCGGCGTCAGCGGCACAGCCGGTCAGAGCGGCAGCGGGGGCGGGCTGGCAAGCGTGGGGAGCAGCAGCCTGTCGCTCACGGACGTGGCGTTCGATAACAACGCCGCCGTGGGCGGTGCCGGCTCCGGCGCGGGAGTTGGCACAGGCGGCGCGCTCTCGATCGGCGCGGGCGCCGGCACGGTGACGATTGATCGGACCACGTTCTCCAACAACCTGGCCCAGGGCGGCAACAGCGACACGGCGGCGAGTGTGGGCGGTGGGCTCGGCGGCGCGATCGACAGCGTGGCGACGATGACCATCACCAACAGCACCTTCAGCGCCAACGCGGCGCGGGCTGGAACCGCGCCGACGGCGGCCAACGCGGGCGGATCCGGCGGCGCCATCAGCCTGACGCTGGGCGCACTGGGCTCGGCTACGCTGACAAACGTCACCATCGCCCACAACCTGACCACGGGCGGCGTCTTCAGCAGCGGAGGCGGGGTGCTGGTCAGCAGCGGAACGGTGTTGTTCAGGAATACGATCGTGGCCCACAACACGCTCAACAGCAACGGTAACAACTGCTCGGGCACCATCGGCGGCGGCAACAACCTGGAGTTTGGGGCCAACACCTGTCCAGGCGGCGGCGTGTTCAGCCTGGGCAACCCCATCCTGGCCGCGCTGGCGGACAACGGCGGTGTTGGCATGACGCACGCGCTGCTGCCCGGGAGCGCCGCGATTGACACCGGGAACAACAACGTGTGCCCGGCGGTGGATCAGCGGCTCGCCAGCCGCGCGATTCACCGGCCGTGCGACATTGGTGCGTTCGAGCTACCAACACGGGGCGCGCCGGTCACAACCAGCCCCGCTGGTCTGGCGCCCAGCCACCGAGCCGGCCCCGCGCCGAGCGGGCCAACACCCAGTCGGGCACCTGGCCACCGCTAGGACTGCCAACAGGCGGGGAGCCCGTATCATCCCCGGGTGGTAGCGCGGCACTTCTCGGCACACATTTCTCCACGAACTCGCCGACTGCTGGAGGCCCCCATCCTGCCCACGTTGCTGGGGCTAGCGGCGCCCAACGTGGTGGTCATGATGGTGCAGGCGGTGGGGAGCGCGGCGGAGCCGTACTTCCTGGGCTATCTGGGCGCGGGGCCGCTAGCCGGGGTGAGCCTGGTCTTTCCGCTGGTGATGCTCATGATCACCATGTCCGCCGGCGGCGTGGGCGGCGGAGTCTCGTCAGCCGTGGCGCGGGCGCTGGGCGCGGGTAAGAAGGAGTATGCGGAGGCGATCGCCACACACGCCGTGGTGATCGGGCTCATCGGGGCGACGGCATTTACGACCGCGCTGCTCCTGGGCGGCCCGTGGCTGTTTGCCGCGTTGGGGGGTGAGGGCGAGGCGCTGGAAGCGGCGATCACCTATTCCAACATCGTGTTCGCGGGCGCCGTGGGACCGTGGCTATTCAACATGCTGGCCAGCGTGGCGCGGGGCACCGGGAACATGCTGCTGCCCGCGGTGCTGGGCGTGGCCGGGGTCGTCCTGCTGCTCGTCGTCTCGCCAATCCTGATCTTCGGCCTGGGCCCTGTTCCGGCGCTGGGCGTAGCCGGCGCGGGTATCGGCACCGTGGTGCCGGTGGGTCTGACCACGCTGGGCCTGCTGGCCTACTTCCAGAGCGGGCACGGCATGGTCCGGCTCCGGGGGACGCCGCTGCGCCGCGAAACCTTCTGGGAGATCCTGCGCGTGGCCATCCCGGGTGCCATGAACGCGCTGATGACCAACCTCACGGTGGTGCTTCTGACCGGACTCGTCGGTCCGTTCGGAACGCTGGCGGTGGCCGGCTACGGCATGGGCGCCCGTCTGGAATATCTATTGATCCCACTGATCTTCTCGATCGGCGCGGCGCTGGTAGCGTTGGTGGGGACCAACGTGGGCGCGGGCCAGATCGCGCGCGCCCGTCAGATCGCCTGGACGGGCGCCCTCGTAGCCGGCTGCTTGACTGAGGTGGTCGGGCTCACCGCGGCGATCAAGCCTCTGCTCTGGGCATCGCTGTTTTCGGACGACCCGGACGTGCTGGCGGTCAGCGTGGCCTACCTGACCACGGTGGGGCCGGTCTACGGGTGCTTTGGGATTGGCCTGGCGTTGTACTTCGCCTCGCAGGGCGCCGGGCGTCCGCTGGGACCGCTGGCGGCTGGAGCAACGAGGCTGACCACGGCAGCGGCCGGCGGCTGGGTCGTGATCCACGTACTCGGCGCGGGACTGCCCGGCCTGTTCATCGCCATGGCGGCAGCCCTCGTGGCGTATGCCGCGAGCATGTCGCTGCTGGTGCGGGCGACACGCTGGGGGTAGCGGCTCAGCGCACCCGTCTGGCGGTGAGGCGATCGGCGTAGAAGAGCGCTTCATGCTCCTTCCAGCCGTCCACCTCGACATAATCACCAACGTGAACCGTGTCACAGCCGTCGCGACAGAGCAGGACGATCGTCACGAGCCCGTCGCGGTTCGCAATCGTGACGATTGTCGGCTGGGCCGCCGTGTCCACGGCCAGGGCGTTGCCCTCTGCCCGCTCGTCCTCTTGAGAGCCTCTGTTCGTCCGCGCGCGCTGGAGCTTCCCCTGCTCCGTGAGCCGGCGGACGTTGGGCTCACCAGGATCGAACACACTGGAATCCGCGGGCGGCGCGGGCTGGCTGGGGTTGCCCGGATTTCCGGGGGTGCCGGACGCAACGTCGTTGTCCAGGTTGGTCACCTGGACATCACTGGGATCCTGGCCGTTGAAGCGGGCGTCCGCACTGGCCGCGGCCGACGTGATGATCGTGTAAGCGATGCTTCCATCCACAACGGCGTCATCCACCCCGGTAATCGTGACTACCTGAGCCACCAGACCGTTCGCGGGTGTGAACACCAGTTGTCCGGGCGAGACGGTGCCCTCCGCGGGATTCGAGGAGGTCACGTTGATGGTGACGTTGGCAAGCGGAGCCTGGGTAAGCGCCACGGTGAAGGCGGCCTGGCCGCCGGACTCTGTGGTGGTGAGACCGCCAATTGGGGAGACGCCGATGTTCGACCCTACTGGAGCAACGACCGGCACACAAGCGGAGAACTCTGAGGTGCCGTTCGTGGGGCTCGTAGCGGTCGCGGTGATGACCCGGCCGAGTGGAATACCGAGCGGTATGGCCAGACCGAAAGCGGCGTTGCCGTTTGCGTCCGTGTTGACCACGGTGGAGCCCAGGAGCGTCTCCCCCTCACCGTTCCCCAGCGGATCGCAGGACGGGGAGTGGAAGACCTCGATGCGGAATCCATTGGTGTTGGGCAGGCTATTGAGACTTGCGAAGATGGTCGTGCTCGCCCCGTCCGAGACCGCGGATGAGATCACCGGGTAGTTCTGGCGCTGGTTTGAGCCGGCGTCCGGGTCCTTATCGTCGTTCGGGTTGACACCGCCGCCCTCGAGCTCGATGCCCAGCGCGCCGTTGCTGGAGATGCGGTTCCCAAGGATGGCAATGCCGTCCTGGGCGGCCGGCGGGATGGACACCCCAGCACCCGTGTTGAAGGCAATCGTGTTGCCCGTTCCGGGGACGGTGCCGCCGATGCGGCTGTTCGGTCCAAAGTCCACGATGATGCCACTGGAGTTAGGGATGGGGAGAGTGCCGGTGGTGTCCGTGCCGATGAGGTTGCCCTCGATGACCGGCGTGGCGCCCACGACGTTGATGCCGGGGCGCGAGGCGTTGCCGGAGATGAGGTTGCCGTGCCCCCCCGGGCCTCCCACGGCGACGGTGCCGGCGGAGAGGTAGAGACCGAACAAGCCATTCCCCAGGGCGGAGCTGCCGGCCGCATTGGTGCCCACGCGATTGCCGCGAATCGTGGTGTTATTCGAGCCGGCCTCCACGCTGATGCCGGAGCCGCTGTTGCCAGACACCAGGTTGCCCTCGTTCACGCCGCCGCCGCCGATAGCAGTGTTGGCCGAGCCGGTGATGTGGATGCCGGTGACGTTGGGTAGAGCGGCGGTGCCGGCAGCGTTTGTGCCTACGAAATTGTTCTGAATGAGGACACCGGCCGTGTTCTGGACCTGGATGCCGAACGTAGCGCTGGCGGCGACAACGTTCCGACCGTTCGGGCTCCCGATCACGTTGCCCGCGCCGGCGCCGTTGATGCGGACGCCGCCGTTTGGCCCATTCCCCACGGCGGCGTCGCCAGCAGCGGTGGTGCCCACGAAGTTGCCTTCGATCCGGTTGTTGGCGGATGCCCCGCTGAGCACCACACCATCGGTGTTGCCGGAGATCACGTTGCCGGCACCGGGCACGGTTCCGCCGAGGGTGAGGCCGGTCACGGCAGTAAGCTGCACGCCGATCCCGGCGTTGCCGAAGTTGGTCACACCATCGGCGCCGAGGCCCACATAGTTACCGCGAAAGATCGCTCCGGCCGCGCCACCGTTCACCTGGACGCCGTTACCGAGATTGCCGGAGATCACGTTGCGCTCAGCCGCGGTGGCGCCACCCACCTTCATGCCGCCTGCGCCCTGGAGATCCAGCCCGATCCCATTGCCCGCGGCTGCGTTGCCGCCGGCGTTGAGACCCACGAAGTTGCCCTCGATCACGGCGTTGAGCACGCCTGCGTCGGAGGCGATCCCCGCACCCGGCCAGGCCCGGACAGAGAATCCGCGAATCGTGACGTTGCCAGAGGAAATCCGCAGGCCAATCGTCCCGGCCACGGTGCCCGTGCCGTCCAGCTCCACGTGCGGGTTGGCGCCACACAGCGTGCAGAGCTGGGTCGTAGCGTCCAGCGTCGTCGGTGACAGGATCGGGAGCAAGCCGGAGTTGGGGTTGATGGTCTTGAGCCCGTCGCCCGGGATGTTGAACTGGATCACGTCCGGGGCAACAGTGCCGGCGGTGCAGTCTCCGTTCACCGAGGAGTTGTTGTTCGCGGACTGTATCGCCTCACGCAGCGTGCACACGCCGTCCGCGGCAAACGCGTCGCCGGCCGAAGTGACCGTGATAGTCGCGGCGTAGGCAGGGCCGGCAATCCACAGCAACGCGAGTCCCGCGGCTACCATCGCAACAAGAAACTGGCGCAGCATCCTGCTCCCCCAGGATCAGAGCTTCCGTCGGCCGAGTATAGCAGCGACCTCCGGAGGCGCCCGCCGGCGATCCCGGTCGCAATTGGGGATGCGCGAGTCGCTTGAAATTACCAGCGAGATGCACGTAGACTGCCCAAATTTCGCAAAACGCGCGGAGTTTCGGGCCATCTTTCAACGCCGTGTCGCGTAGTAGCTTCCCCGCTGCGTTGCTCCGCTGGGCCGGCGTGATCGCGCTGATCGGCCTGGCGATTCCGGCCGCCCCAGCCGCCTCCCAGACGCCGTTTGAGCAAGGCGTCCTGGCGGGCGTCAACGGTGAAGTGGTCGTCGTCTTCAGCGACGGCAGCGCCGTCCAGCCGGCCACACCTGGCGTGGCACTGGGCACGGGGGATCGCGTGGCCACGATCGGCGCGGCCGGCGCAACGGTGGCGCTGGCGGGCGGGGTGGAGCTTGAGCTGGGCGGGGACACGACGCTCCAGATCCTGACGCATCAGACGGGCGCCGCGGTGCAAGTGGAGATCGCCCAGGGGTCGGTCATCGCCCGCCTGCGCGGTGCGCTGATCGGCGGTGCGCTGGAGATGCTGGCGGGGAGCGTGCTGGTGCTGGCGAAGTCCGGCACCGTGGTGGGGCTGCTGACGCTGGAGGCGGCGGCGTTTGCCCAGAGCGCGGCGGAGGGGGGCAAGGAGGCCCAGCTCATCGACCGTGGCCTGGGCCTCAGCGACCGCGCTGAGGCTCTGAAGACGGCGCGAACGATCGCCAACGGCACCTCTTTAACAGCCGTGGGAGCGGGCTCGCCCAAGCAGCCGCCCCTGGACGTGATCGGCGGGGAGCTTGGGCCTGCCGCGGACAACCCCAGCGAGCTCCTACGGGCGAGCCAGGAAGCGGTGGCGGACGCGCTGCCGGGCGGGACCAGCGACGGCATCAGGCCGGCTGGCAGCGTCACGGGCAGCCGCCCGCGGGACCCAGAAAAGGACAAGGAGCGCAAGCCGAGGCCGGCCGGCGTGGGTGACTCAGACAGCTCCAAGGAGCTCTTGGATCTGGGCGACCACCCGCCAAACGACAACTTCTCGGACGCCCGCGATCTCTCCCTCTACACGCGGACCACGGGCACCTTCACCAACGCCACGCGCGAGACGTTCGAGCCGCTCTCCCGCTGCGGCGGCGACGGCGGCACCGTCTGGTTCAAGGTGCGCCCGGCGCAGACGGGCACGTTCGGCCTGTTCTTCCAGCTCAGCGGCTACCGCCCAGTCTTCACGGTCTACTCAGGCAGCCGCCTGCGCGACCTCAAGCCGCTCGGCTGCGGCACCTCGCTCAGCTTCCACGCGGACGCGGGGCAGACCTACTACGTCCAGGTGGCGCGGTATACGCGGCCGGCGGCCGGCGTCAGCCCCGCCGCCACAACCGGGCCGGACTCTCCAATCGACCGGGGCGAATTTGACCTGCGTCTTACGTTCGCCGGCGCCGGCCCGGCCAACGACGCCTTCGCCAGTGCCTTCCCGCTCACCGCTCCCGGCTTCGCCACCGGCTCGCTCAAGAACGCCTCCGTAGAGCCCAACGAGCCCGCGCGGTGCGACGCTAATGACGGCAGCGTCTGGTACGTGTTGGTGGCGCCCTCTTCTGGCACGCTGTCGGTGACGGCTCGTTTCGGGAGCAACCAGCCGGACACACTCTCGGTGTTCACGGGACCCTCGCTCGGCGCGCTGACACAGCTTGGGTGCGATACGGAGCGCGTCACGGCGTCCGTGACGGCTGGCCAGGCCTACTACGTCCGCGCCAGCGGGTCGCGATCCTCGGAGTCGCCCTTTACGATCACGGCAAGCATGGGAACACCGCCGGCAAACGATGCGTTTGCAAACGCTGCGCCGCTGGCCGTCCCCGGCACGGCCACGGGCGATACGTTTAGCGCCACGGTGGAATCCGGAGAGCCGGAGCCGGCGTGCTCGGTGCTCAACGCGACGCTCTGGTACCGGGTCGTAGCGCCATCCACGGGGACGCTACGAGTGAGAGTGAGATCGACGGACACCGATTTCACACCCTCCGTCGCGATCTTTGAAGGACCAAACGTGCGGGCCCTCCGTGAACTGGCGTGCGGTGGCGGCTCCTTCAGCAGCACGGTTGAGACGTCGGGTCACGTGACTGCCGGAGGGGTCTACTACGCGCAGGTGGGACGAACGGGGGAGAGCTCTGGGGCGATCACTGTTGAGACGTTCATTGGCCAGGGGCCGCCCAACGACGACTTCGCGACAGCGTTCCCCATCGGGAACGATGTCAGCGTCGATTCCCCATTCCTGGGAGCCACGATTGAATCGCACGAGCCCACGGACTGTGTGGGTTTCCGCGGCAGCATCTGGTTCCGGATCACGGCACCACAGACAGGCGCACTCTCGATCTTTACCGGGGGACCGTCCGGCTGGATAGCCGTGTACTCCGGCACCACCCTGGGCAACCTCAAGGAAGTGGCCTGCGGCATCGGTGGCGTCAACGCGCTCTTGGTGCCAGGCCAGGCGTACTTCGTGCAGATCTCCGGCGTTTGCTGCGGCCCGGAACCGGTCGCCGTCCGGACGAAGACGCTGGCCCCGCCGATCAACGACAGCTTCGAAGGGGCCTTCCCGATCGGTGTGGGCACACCCCTCAGCGGGGATACGCGCAGCGCAACGCGCCAACTGGACGAGCCTGGCGAGTGCATCGCTGATCCAACAGTCTGGTACAAGCTGGTGGCGCCGACTTCTGGCACTCTGGTGATCACGCTCCAGGGCGACGGTCAAGCCTTCCCGCGAGGTGGGCTGTTTGTGGGCAGCGCGGTTGGCAACCTGGATCCCCTCGGCTGCGGAACGTCCCTCTCATCGTTCCGCCGCGAGATTCGCGAGTCCGTGACGGCTGGAGTTCTCTACTACATCCAGGCTACCGCTGGGAACGGAACGTTCAGCGGCACGTCACGTATGGAAGTCGGTCCGCCAAATGATGACTTCTCAACACCCTCGCCTATCACCGTTCCCGGATCATTCGCTGGCGACACGAAGCCGGCTACGAGCGAGTTTCACGAGCCAAACAACTGTGCCAGCGGAGACACGCTGTGGTACCGCTTCGTGGCGCCCTCCAGCGGTACGCTAGAGATCACGCTGGGCCAGGTGGGCACCTCTCGCCCACGCGCGGGATTGTTTGAGGGCACCTCAATCAACCGGCTTACGCAGCTAGCATGCGCCTTCTCCAGCGCCACCGGAGCCGTAGGGGCTACCGGACGCGTGCTGGCAGGTCAGACCTACTTCCTCCAGATTTCCAGCGGGCTATCGGAGGGTGGCCAGTTCACGGTGTCGCTCGCGATCGTGGGTGCTCCGGTGAACGATCAGTTCGCGAACGCCTTTCCCATCACGGTCCCGGGCAAACTCGGCGCGAGCTTCGTGGGCGCCACAACAGAGCCGCGAGAGCCACTCAGCTGTTCGCGAGGCCCCTCCGTCTGGTACGCGCTACCACCCCTGCCAGGCGGCCTCGTGCGATTTGACGTCGCGGACGGTACGGCAGCACTGTCGCTGTACGCCGGAACCTCGCTCGACGATCTGCGGACGGTGCGCTGCGGGTTCGACGACATTGAGATAGACCTGGTCGCCGGTCAGCGGTACTTCCTCCAGGTGTCACGGCTCAGCGACAGTCCCCCCGCCGTCACGATCGATGTCAGCTTTGCTGGAGCGCCACCGAACGACAATATGGACAATGCCCAGCCCGTCGCGGCCTCGGGTAGCTACGCGGGGTCGGTTGCCGGATCAACCCGCGAGGGGCGAGAGTCGGCCGCATTCTGTGGCTCCGGCGGGACCGTTTGGTACAGGTTCTCGGTGAGCACCGCCTCGGTCGCGCGCGTCACTGCTCGCACTTCCGGGGGCGCGGACCTCACGATCTCCGCGTACTCTTCTCTACCCCCGGTGGCAGCAAGCAGACTGGGCTGCGGCTCGGGCGCGGTTGAGTTCGCTGCGAAGCCGGGAGCCCAGATCTGGGTGCAGGTGTCCGCGTCGTTCGCCGCGCGCACAGATCCAAACTTCACCCTGACGATCGATCTCATCGGGACGCCGCCGATCAACGACGACTTTGCAGCCGCCTATCCCCTCCCGGTCGGTCAGGCCGGGGCCGCGGACCTCAACAACGCCACGTCTGAGCCGAGCGAGCCAGCCGTGTGCGTGGCCGATCGTCGGACGGTGTGGTTCTGGACCGTGGCGCCGGCCAGCGGGAGCATGAGCGTGCAAGCACCCCCTGGAGCCGGGCTCCGGGTGGGAGTGTTCCGCGGCGGCGACATCTACTCGCTACAAACCGTGGCATGCCTGAACGGCGGCGGCACGTTTGCCGCGACCGCCGGCGAGCGGTACTACCTCCAGCTCAGCGGCACAGCGCCGACGGCCGTGAACATTGCCGTGTCCTTCGCGGGGGCGCGACCCGCGAACGACGATCGCTCTAACGCAACAGCTCTCACCCTACCCATCGCCATCGGCGGTTCAACCGTGAACGCTACCCGCGAGCTCAACGAGCCCCAACCGTTCTGCGGCGGCTCCGACGGGCCCACCGTCTGGTATCGATTCTCAGCGCCGGCCAGCGGGACCCTGCACGCTACCACCGCGAGCAGTAGCTTTGACACGGTAGTCGCCCTTTACGAGGAGTTCTCCACGGGGTCCATCGCACAAGTCGGCTGTAACGACGACGAGGGCGGCGGTGTCACCACGTCGCGGCTGCTGGCATCTGTTCGCTCGGACAGCGCATACCTGGTACAGGTCAGCGGAAAGAACGGCGCGACCGGAGCGCTGATCTTGAATCTCACGCTGGACACAAGCCCCACGCCCACGCGTACGCCCTCTCCCACTCAAACGCCCACGCTCGTGCCCGGTAGCGCCGTCGTGACGAGCACCCCCAAGGCGACCGCGCCGGCGGCCACCAGCGCTCCTGCTCCGCCACGGCGGTAACGGGACGGTCATGGCCGGCCGCCCATGCCAGCATTGCCCACAGCCAAATCTCTGCAGTATTCTTCCCGACTCACCGCGAGGATGATCCGGAGCGCTCTGCGCTCTGATGGTCTGCCCAGAGGGAGCGCTGCCTCATGGACTGGCCGAACCCTGAGCTTGCCGCCCTGATCGCCGTTCTCGTCTTGCCGGCGCTTCTGTTCGTGGGGTGCGGCGATCCGCTGCCACCTGACGGTCCCCCCCAGCAGCCCCCTCCAGCACCACCGCCCACACCCCCGACTCCGCCAACGCCTCCGGCACCCCCGACACCACCGCCCACGCCAACGACTGCCTTCCAGCTCAATCTTGACCCAAATCTTCAACAACCAGCGGTAGCCCAGCCACAGCTCAAGGTGCGCCGGATTGAAAGCGTCTTCTGGACGCTGCGCGACGGCAAGAACCCCACCCTGGCGGAGGTCAGCTTCCCACTCAACCCGCTCGCGCTCCTCCCCGTAGATGCGAACACCGTGTTCATCTCACCCTCGCAGCCGCCGCTCAAGACAGATGCCCGAAACTCAGACATCGGCACACGCAACGAGGTCATCTGCACTGTGACGTTGGTGCTCAGGCTCGATGACCCGGACGCGCCCGAGTCAACGGCCACCTTCAACTCCGCGCTATGGCTCCCACTGACGCTGAGCGCCAACCACGTCTACAGGCTCTCCAGCGATCTCACCACACCAGACCGCCAATTCATCCTGACCTTCGTGTCTGCAGATGGCTGACTCGCACCAATGAGCTCACCCGCTCTCACGCTCGGGGCACTCCCACTCATCGTCGTGGCCATTGACCAGCTCGCCAAAGCGCTTGTCCTGCGCTGGACCAGCGACACCGCTGCTCAGGGGCACACCCTGGCAATGCGGCTCGGACTGTCGCAACGGCTGATGGCGTGCTTGCTGGCGGTCTTGGGTGCCGCTACGCTCCTGCTCGCGACTACGTCCGCGGTCGAGGTATCGGCGCTGGGAGGGGTGTCCGTTGCGCTGGGCGGCGCGGCGAGCAATCTGCTGGATCACCTCCATCGCGGCGCGGTGGTTGACCACCTGCGCTTCGCGCGGTGGACCTTCAACCTCGCCGACGTCGCGGTTGTTCTCGGAGCGGTGTGGGCCGTGAGCTCAGCACTGATGCGGGCCGGCGCGTGACCGTCCAGGCCGCGCTTCCCCGGCGCGCGGTGCTTCCAGCCACGCGTGCGCTCGCCTATCGCGTATGCCTCGCAATGGGCGTCCTCGCCGGTGCACTCGCGTGCCTGGCATCGCCGGAGACCTCGGCGATCCCCCCGCCCACGCTTATCATCGCCATGGCAGTACTCACCCTGAGCGCCGCCGTTGGTTGCCGAGCTCTGTACGCGGCGCTCCACTGGCGGCGGTTCGTGGGCAGCCTGCCGCGCCTCGTCCAGTTCGGAAACAGCGGACTCAGCATATTTGGCGGTCTGATGGGCACGCTTGTCGCCGGCCCGTTCATCGCCATGATGCTCGGGGTCTCGTTCTGGCGGTCGGCTGACATCCTCGCGCCATTCGGCCTCATCGCCGCGGCCGGCGCGCGAATGGGTTGCGCGGTTCACGGCTGTTGCCGCGGGCGTACGCCGCTCCTGCCTCTGAGCGAGGCGGTTTTCCTCCTCTCCCTCGCCGCGCTCCTCCGGCTACCCGCTGCTCGCGACGGCACCATGTTCCTGGCCGCCGTCGCCTGTTACGCGGTCTGGCGGCTCGCCACGAACCAGATCCGCGCCGACCGCCATCTCACGCCGCGCCGCACCAGCTTCGCCGCGGCGGCGTTGGCCGCGGCATGCGCCGGACTAGCGACGGTGGGGCGATGAGATCACGCCCCGGGGACTGGAGAGTGATTCGATGCCGAACCCGCTAACTGGTGACCTTCACGCCGTCCTACAGGTGAGCGGCTCGACACTCAACCGACTCATCGCCACCATGCACCAGAACGCCCAGTCCAAGCTGAACGTGTCCCGTGTGCGCACCCACGCGTTCGTCAGAATCGGGGATGAGCTCTCCGGCCCCCGTATCAACGGAGTGGTGGGAACCGCCCGAGCCCAGATCGGTGTGCCCAGACTGGAGCTGTTTCACGGCGAGGACTCAAAATTCGCCGTCAGCCTCGCCCTCCGCCTGTGGTACACGCCAGATGGCGGCTCCACGCCATTGCCGGAGCACATCTGGGGCAGGCTACGCATCGTCTATCGCGTCGCGCCGGCGCAGCTCGCGGAGCTGAACGACACGCTCGCGGCCCTGAAGTTTGATGCGGACCCCAACGACGTCTCGTTCCAGTCGTTTGGGGACAGCACCATGGACGCTGCCATCACCACGCAGCTCGCGCACCTTGCCACCGAACGGTACCGCCTCTCACCCCATCCCCTCAGCTCAAGCTTCGCGGCGCGTCAATTCAGGAGCCTCGTTGGCGGCTCCGAATCCGGCGTCCTGGTCCCGCTGGCTCCCACGCCGGCGCCCAACGCGGGCCAGCTCGCGTCCGTCACCAGCCTCTTTCTGGGCGGCAAAGACTTCGCGCTGGCCATCAGCCGCGAGTTCATCATGTCCCAGATCGAGCAGCTCTTACAGAGCATTCGCACCAGCACGGCTCCGTTCCCGGTCACCATCAGTGACATTTTTGGGATCACTTCCACCACATATACGATCCGCGTCCCCGTCGCTAGCGCCACGTGGTCGCCCGGCACCATCACGCTAGACGTGAGCGGTAGTGCGACAAGCCCGGCCTGGTGGGCGCCGGATGCGCGGATCTCGGCCCGCGTGGTGCTTCGCTGGGGATTCAACGCCGCCACGGAGGCCCTCACCCTCACATCCGACCCTCCTGTGATCAGCCTCCGCGTAAGCGGACCCCTGGGCTGGCTCATCCGCGCTCTCGCGCTGAATCCGGTGCGGGATCTCATCAGCTCACGGATCGCGAACGCCCTGACAAGCATTCAGCCCCATCTGGACGCGGTCTCCGCGCAGAAGGCCACGCTCATCTCGCAGCTCGTCACGCTGGACCCTCAGGTTGGCGCGACGATCGAGACCGCCGACTTCGGCGCGGACGGCGTGATTCTGCGGGGCTCAATCAGCGTCTCACCGCCTCAAGTGAGCATCCCGCGTTTCACCAAGCTCGCCGATCGGACTGGCTTCTCAGCTTACGCGTCTTCCATCCCGGGCGGGACGATTGAGCGCTACCATTGGCGTTGGTGGTTTCGGCCAAGCTGGAGCGCTACGGCCCTCGGCCCACCGGACGGAGATGTCACCTTCACCGATCGGTTCGAGCTGGCGCCCGGCACGGCGCTGCCCGGTCTGCCGCCACCGATCGATGGCCCGAAGCCCAAGTACGCAAGCGGGATCGTGTGCCTCTCGTACCAGGGCCATCGCACAGACCGAGTCAGCGGCGCCGACGAGCCCGTCGAGACGCCGCCCGAATTCGGCGAGCGCATCTGCCGCTTCGTCGCACCAGATCCGCTGCCCCCATTCAAGGGCGGCCTGGCGCGGTTCTACACAAAGCCCCAACGATGGTGGCAGATGTACACCGCCGCCGGCAGTAGCGCCGCCGCCGGCAGACACCTGACGGCGCTCGTCAGCGCCGACGAGGGTGGCAACATCCAGTCCACCAACGCGCTCATCCTTTACCTCGGAGATACTTCCCGTCTACCGGAGCTACAACACCTCAGCGCTTGCGTCGAGCAGGCCGCGCGACCGGACGCCGGCGTCCTGACGGTGCTGCTGCTACGGCCAGGGTTGCTGGATTCGCTCTCGCGCGACGAGACTGGGTTGATCGAGCGCTTCGTCAGTGCGACCCACGGCACCGTGGCCATCACCGAGGACATCGGCCGGGGCTGGTCCGGCCCACTCGGCATTGAGCCAGAAAGCGCGGTCGCCGCGGCGATAGCCGATGCAACCGGGGAGCTCACCTGGAGGGCCAACCGCGCGGTGTCAGCACAGGACCTGGTGGAGGCCCTGAGGCGCGGACTGAGCGCGTCTGAGCAACCAGTCTTTGACTTCGCGACTTGCGGTGCCCAGGCGGGACAGCAGGCCCCCCACGCCATCCTCCGGATGTCGGACGGATCGATGACCACGCTCCGCGCGCTTCGCAAAACCCAGGTACACCTGGCCTTCGTCCGCCACGATAGCTGGCCCAGCCGGGCGCTCCTGGCGCGCCTGGCCAGAGTCCACCACCGCCTTACCTTGCGGGGTATCACCGTAATCGCAATCGCCGGGGATGCCAGCCACCACGAGGCAGACGAGCTTCGGCGAAGCATGGAGCTGCCGTTTGCCGTCCTCGCCGATGTCACCGGCCTCGCCGTCGCGTTCGGCGTGCGGATCTGGCCAACCGCGCTCACCATCACCGAGGACGGTACGGTGGCCAACGAATCGTACGGGGCAGACCCGGGCGCATTGCAGGCGCTCGATCGTCAGGAGCGCTCAGCCACCTGATATGCGACGCCCGCGGATTGTCCGGGTTGACCGCTACGAGCCGCGGAGGCCACCATCCACTACCCCTTGACGGAGTCGCTGCGTGAGACACAACACCCTGAAGCAGAAACTCGCTGCCGGCAAACGCGTCGTCGGCTTCATGCTGGAGTTCAACTCGCCCGAGCTCGTCGAGATGATGGGCCGCATCGGCTACGACTTCGTCTACATAGACGGCCAGCACGGCGGTCTCACCATCGAGACCGCGCGCGACCTGATGCGTGCCGCCGACTACACCGGCGTCACCCCCATCTGCCGCGTTCCACGCAACGATCCGTCCGTCATCCTCGAATTCCTGGACGCCGGCGCCTTTGGCATCGTCGTGCCAAACGTGAATACTCGGGCCCAGGCTGAGGCCGCCGTCTCCGCCATGCGTTATCCCCCATCTGGAACGCGGAGCGGCTTCGCCCGATCGCGCGCGGCGAACTTCGGCATCACGCAGACCGCTCGCGAGTACTTCTCCGCCATCAACGATCAGCTCATGTTCATGCCCCTGATCGAGGACATCGCGGCCATGCCGAATCTGGACGCCATCGCCGCGGTTCCAGGCGTCTCCGCCCTGGCGACGGGCCCGTCCGACCTGGGTCTCTCCATGGGGATCGTCGGGGGGTGGGGCGAGCCGGAGATCCAGGCCAACGTGGACCGAGTAGTCGCCGCCGGAAAAGCGGCTGGCAAACCGACGATCGGCGTGGCCACCAGCCTCGAGGACGGGCAGCGCCTGTTCGACCGAGGATTCCAGGCGATCCAGGTGAGCGTGGCGGGACTGCTGCACGGCTCAGCCGCGGGCTTTCTGAGGGACGTCGGGAGGGATCGATGACGCGACGGCTGGGCGTGCTCGCGGTAGCGCTGGTCCTTGGAATTGGCAGCGTGGGCCAGGCTCACGCACAGCAGACCCCGGAGAGCAGACTACCGGAAGTCGGGGGCTGGGCCATCGTGTCGCCCCTAATCGCGCCGGTCTCGGAGCAGGCAGTGGTCGAGCTGGACGGAAAGATCTACGTGATCGGCGGGTATCCCCCAGGTCGAATCCCGGTCAGCGGCGTGCAGATCTATGACGTGGCCGTCAATCGCTGGTCGCTGGGCCCCGATCTGCCGGTGCCTATGCACCACGCCATGGCAGCGGCGGCCGGCGGCAGGTTGTTCGTCATCGGCGGCGAGTTCGAAGGAGCCGGCACGGGACGGCCGGAGACGTACCTGGACACCGTCTACGAGTTGGTGGACGGCGCCACCTGGACGAAGCGAGCCCAGATGCCGACCGGCCGGAGCGCGGGCGGGGCGGCGGTCATCGGCGAGAAGATCTACGTGGCCGGTGGGCGGCCGCCGCGGGGACAGGACTTCGCCGTGTACGACGTGGCGAGCGACTCCTGGGAGGTCCTGCCTGCCCTGCCCACCCAGCGAAATCACCTCGCGGTGGGCGCGATCGACGGCAAGATCCACGTGGCCGGCGGGCGTTTCGGCGGCGGGTTCCAGAGCGAGCGCACGCCTGTGCTAGAGATCTACGATCCGGCGCGCGGCGAATGGTCCACGGGTGCGTCCATGCCCGCTCCACGCGGCGGAGTGGCATCGGTCGTCGCCAATGGCTGCCTGTTCGTGATCGGCGGCGAGGGGAACTACACGGATGCCCGCGGCCTGAGCGTGGAGAACGAGGTGTATGACCCGCGGACCAACACCTGGACGGCTCTCCCGCCGATGCCCACACCCACCCACGGACTCGTCGGCGCGGCGTTCGTCAACGGGCGGATCCACATCCCCGGTGGCTCGGTCACCATCGGTGGCGGCACCGGGAGCGTGATCCACCAGACGTATCGGCCGTCGGTATCCTGCCAGTAGGCGGTCCCGCGAGCAGACGCGTCGGGAGTCAGCCGGCCTGAAAGCGCAGCACCGTCTCGCCCACCTGAATCTCGTCACCGTCCTCGAGCACGCGGTCGGCGGAGAGGCGCTCACCGTTGACCGAGGTGCCGCCGGAGCCGACCGAGTCGCGGATGCGCCAGCCGTCATCGCGCTTCTCCAGACGCGCGTGCTGGTACGACACGCGATCATCCGTAAGCTGGACCTCGGCCGCCAGGCTCCGTCCGATGGTTGCCGTGGAGTAGCCGAGCGGATGCCAGGAGCCAGCGTCCGGGCCAGAAGCCACGAGCATCCCGGGCCCGGACGGCGCGGGGGCCGGCGCGGACCGCTGGAGCACGGGCGCGGCTGCCGCTGTGGACTCGGGGGGCGGGGGGCTGTCGGGTGCTACTGAGGGAGGCGCCGCCTGGAGCTCGATCACAGTTGACTCAGCCGGTGGCGCCGCGGGCGCGGGCTGCTCGTCCGGCGGCGCTGGCGCCAGCGCGGACTCGCTCAGTCCCAGCCAGACGTAACGCTCCGGCGCGCGGGTGTCGTAGCAGACCCGCGCCTCCACGCCCGGCAGGGCGGCCGCGTCCGGCACGTCCAGAGCCGGACTGATGCCCTGGCGGGAGTGACCCGCGGCGTCCACGTAGCTGAACACGGCGTGCGTGGACGTGCCGCCGGTCCACTTCTGCCGCACGTTGCGAACGTCCACCACGCGGGCCGCTACCACCGCCCCGTTCGACAGAATCCGCGCTGCTCGGCGCGCGGATCGCCAATCGCGCAGCGCGAGCACCTCCGCCGCGACCAGCAGAAGCCCACCGAGCAGCGCGTAGACCACGACCTCCGCCCAGCTATCCTGGCCATAGATCCGGTTGGTCGAGGGGTCTGACCGGAGGTATTGGACGGTGATCTGCTGCCCCTGGCGGAGCGAGCTCCAGACATCCTGGTAGAGCGACTCTTGATCCACGATGGCCGGGCGGCCGGGCAACGCGAACTCAATGGTCAACGAGTTGGTAGAGGAGCGGCTCGGCTTGGACTTCACGGCGCCGGGAACCGTGGCGCCCTCAATGGCGTACCGGATCTCCGTGCCGATGTGGATCAGCCCGCGGGCAAACAGAAGCACGGCGAGCAGCGCGCACACCAGTCCAGCGCCGAAGAGCGGTGGGTGAGGCAGCAGATCACGGAAACGTACGTGCTCGGGGCCCTGCCGCACCCAGATGGGGTGACCCAACCATCTGCGCCAGCAAGCCCGACACCAGGATGCGGCCCAGCGGACGTCTCCGTGACCGTCCATCTGGCCGGTCTGGAAACGATACAGGCGGATCCAGGGAAGGCCAACGGTGAACCAGAGCAGCACCAGCGCGGCGCCAACGCCGGTGAATCCGAGCTCCGTGGACTCCGGCCCGCGGCTCCACAAGAAGACGCTCACCAGGACGATCGCGAAGATCGCGCCCAGGACCAATCTGCCCATCAGCGAGCGCGCACTCGTCACGTCGAGCCGGCCCGTGAAGTCGATCTGGGCAGACGCGCTGTCAGAATCGCGCGTCAGGCTCCAGCGGAAACCGCCGCGTCCCAGGACGGGGCGGAAAGGATCGCAACGCCGATGCGCTCGAGCAGTTCAGTATCCGTCAGCGTATCCAGCTTCGCCTGAATCGAGGGAGAGGGTGACCCAAACCGATGGGTGCCGAGCCGCAGCACAAACTGACGAGCCTCTTGGGTGCGTGCCTCGGCGCGACCTTCAAGACGGCCTTCGACGCGGCCTTCCTCGAGGACGGCCTGGTACGTCAATGAGTCTCGCATAGTTCCCACTCCGCCAAGCAGTCGTCCCGCGACGTTGGGCGTATATCGTAAGCCTAGCACGAAGTATGTCTCCGCCATAAGCAAACGCTGTGTCTCACGGTCCGCCTCACGGCGGAACCGCGTGTGGAGTCTCTCCACTACATCGCGGGCCCGTGCCTGGCGCTCGGCGGGCTGGCGTGAGCCGCCAAACAGTTCGGACAGCGGCGCCAGGGGCGACAGCGCAAGCGGTCCATGCAGCCATGTCTCCGTGGGAACCGTCCACGCGCGAAGCATCTGGTATCGAAACGTCAGCGCAAGCCGGCCGTCCGGCCACAGCTCTCGGTAGCGGCCGTTCAGCCCGCGCGCGGCTGCCCCGGGGCGGAGGAGCACCACAGTGCTGACCACTGGCTGCTCATGGGCCCGCCGGAGCAGTCGGTTGTAGTGGAGCAACCGCTCCGAAAGTCCCGGGTCTCTGCTGGTCTGGAACTCAATGTGGAGAACCCACCTGTCACTGGTCGCGGTACGCACCGCGATCGCTGCATCCACCTCCGCCCGAACACTCGAGACGTTCGAGTCGAGGACCTCAGCAGCAGTGACATCCTCCCAGCCCAGCAGACGAACCCATGCCGCCGCATCCGCGCGAACGAGCTCGCGAAGCGTGGTGTCGAAGGGGCGGTCGTCGCCAGACTTGTACGCTGCGGGCATGACCGCGCAATACTGCCACATCACCACGCAGAGACACACCGCACAGCCGCACCCGGAGCCGGTCACGAGAGGACCGGTGCCTTGACGCGAGACAAGCGCACGGTCTACGGTGCGCTGGGCGCCCCGACGGACGCCACACCGCCACGGCACGGAGCCGCTCCAGGCATGGCCATCGCCAGCAGGCCCAGCACCCCAACCCTCCCAACACGCGCAACGCTCGCCAGCGTCGCCATCCTGCCCGTTGCACACGCCATCAATGACTCCTACGCGTTCGTGCTGCAGGCCATGCTGCCGGCCGTCATTGCCAACCTGGGGCTGTCGCTGAGCTCGGCTGGGGTGCTGGTCTCCGTGTACCAACTGGTCTCGTCGTTCGTGCAGCCCGTAGTGGGTCACATCGCCGACCGCGGCGCCCTGCGCTGGCCATCCTGGGCCGGCGTGCTGATGTCTGGACTCGGGGCCGGGCTGCTGGGCCTGGCGCCAGACTACGCGGCGCTGCTGGTCCTGCTGATCATCGGCGGGGTGGGAACGGCCATCTTCCATCCGGTCACAGGCGCCATGGTTGGCGCGGCTGCGCCGCCGGCCCAGCGCGGCCGCTGGATGGGTCTGTACGTAACGGCCGGCAACTTCGGCCTGGCGCTCGGGCCGCTGATGCTGAGCGTAGCGCTGGCGGGCACCGGGCTATCCGGCACCTGGATGATCGCGCTGCCCGCGCTGCTGATCGCTCCGCTGGTCATGATTCTGGCGCCATCGCGCGCCGGACCCCCACGGAACGCACCGTCGCTGCTGGAGATCCTGCGCAACCATCGCCGAGTGCTGAGCGTGCTCATCTTCATCGTCTCGGTCCGCGCCTGGATCACTGCCACGCTCGTGACGTTTATCCCTCTGCTGGGAGTCTCGCGGGCAATGCCTGAGGCCAGCGCGGCCCAGGTGCTCAGCCTCTACCTCTTCTTTGGGGCGCTGGGCGGCCTCAGCGGAGGGTACGCCGCGGATCGCTGGGGACGCGACCGGATGATTGCGCTGAGCCTGCTGCTCAGCGTGCCGCCCGGCCTCCTGGTGGGAAGCTACCCCCACGCGGACTTGCTGTGGATCATGGCCGCCGCCGCGCACGGCTACTTCCTGAACGGCTCGTTCGTGATCCTCACCATCCGCGCCCAGGAGAGCGTGACCGGCAGCGTGGGGATGATGTCCGGCATCATGCTGGGCCTGACAATCGGCATTGGCGGGTTATTCGTGACGCCAATGGCCGCCCTGGCGCAGGTGCTCGGCCTGGCTCCCATCACCACCGCGGTCGTGACACTCGCGATCATCGCGGCCGCCGCCGTGCGGGCCCTCCCGCCGCTGCACGCGCGACCGGCCGCGCTTTGATGTCTGCCGTCGCGCTTGCCACGGACCTCCTCCGTACAGCCGGACTCCCAGGAGATGGCGCAACCTCGATTTCAGTAGACGGGGCGGATCCAGTCCTGGCTACCCCGTTCCCCATAGGCGGCGCGACGGCGGCGAGCCTGGCCGCCTGCGGCGCGGCGGCCGCCGACATCTGGCGTCTCCGCACCGGCCACACCCAGACAGTGCGCACGTCGGCTCGGGCCGCCGCGGCCTCGCTGCTAGGCTCCTCGTTTCTCCGCATCGCCGAGAAACCAGAGTGGCAGGTGCCTTCGCGCGACAACCGGCCGCTCGTCGAGCTTTACCCCTGCCGGGACGGCCGCTGGATCCACATCCACGGGGGGCTTCCCCACCTGGCCGCCGGCACGGCGCGGGTTCTGGGGATCCCGGTGGACTCAGCCACGCACGAGTCCGTGGCCAGGGCGGTGGCTGGCCGGGACTCAGCCGAGCTGGAAGATGCCCTGGCGGCGGCCCGGATGTGCGGCGCCATCGTTCGCTCGCCGGAGGAATGGCAACACCACGTCCAGGGCTCGCTGATCACCCAGTTACCCTGCGTAGATATCGTCAAGCTAGCGAGCGGGCCGCCCGTACCGTTCGCGGACGGCCCGCGGCCGCTGAGCACCGTCCGTATACTGGACCTCACGCGGATCCTGGCGGGGCCGGCCTGCGCGCGTACGCTGGCCCACTTCGGGGCCGACGTGCTCCACATCACGTCGCCCAGATTGCCATTCATCGAACAGTTCGTGATGGACACGATCCATGGCAAGCGATCTGCCCATCTGGACCTGGACCAGCCAGACCATGTGGAAAGATTGCGAACGCTGGCCGGCGAAGCGGACGTATTTGCCCAGGGCTACCGCACTGGGGGGCTGGCCCGGCGGGGATTCGGCCCTACCGACCTGGCGGCCGGTCATCGCGGCCTGATCTACGTGTCCATCAACGCCTACGGTCCCGTGGGGCCGTGGGTTGATCGGCCAGGCTGGGAGCAGCTAGGCCAGACGGTCACCGGACTGGCCCATCAGCAGGGCGAGCCTGACCGGCCGCGCCGCATCCCCGCGGCGGTTTGCGACTACAACACCGGCTACCTGGCGGCGCTGGGCACGATGGCCGCGCTGTACCGCCGGGCCACCGAGGGTGGCAGCTATCACGTGCGCGCCTCGCTGGCTCAGACGGGAACGTGGCTCCAACGCATGGGCCCAACAGAGGAGCCGAAGGCCGCCTCCGGCCTGGGCGACACGTCAGACCTGTTGATGACGTCGTCCACCCCCTGGGGAACACTGCGTCACCTTGCCCCCGCCGTTCAGCTCTCCGAGACCCCAACCAGGTGGCGCCTGCCCGTGGTGCCGCTGGGCACCCACCCGCCGCGCTGGGATTGACCTGCCCGCCGCGCGGGCAGGTGCCTCTTAGGTCAGGCGGCCAGGCCAGCCGCGCCGGCCTCGGCAGTGGGCACAAGCTCGTAGCCCATGGGGTCGCGCCCGAGCACAGCCATGGTCAGCGCCGCGAACGAATGCACGCGCTCCGGCTGATCGTCACGGACGAGCAGACCGCCGCGCCGCCGCTCGACAACGTCCGGATGGTTCTCGTTGACCTTCTCCACCCAGTTCCGCAGCCAACGCCGCTCGCCGGCGCTCAGCGGATTCACCCACCGAATCGTGTAGCTCACCACGGTACTCCTCTGATTCTCACCATCTCACCGCCGCGCGGGCGGACTGCTGGTCAGGCATTCTGTTCTCAAGAAACATAACGAGCGGACGATTTCGATTGTTCCGGTTTTCTAGTAACGGTGGGGCCGTTCGCGGCGGGACGGCCGCAAATCGTGACGCGGCTGTAGCGTGTCAACAGAACGAGCGCGTGGCGCGAATTCGCCAGATTGGGCGTCCCGCACGCCCGCGACGCCGCGTTAAACGTGCAGCGTGGTCAGTGTTGCCTGTGCTACCCTGAGACGACGGCGATCATCCAGTCTCAATGATGCATCGTCCGGGACTCTCGAGTCGTAGCGCATCAACCGCCCGCATCGTATCGGCTGGGGGTTGCCAGGATGACTACCTCGACCGGCACTCACGATGACGCACCGGAAGCCCAGGTCCAACTGCTGGACGCTGATGGCATCCTTTTAAGCACCGCCGCATGCGCCCGCGCGCCCTCGGCGTCGTACCTGGTTCTCTGGGACGTGGACGACGCCGAGGCGCTACTCAACTATGTGTTTGGCCGGGGCGAGCACGAGGTGATCGCTGAGCTACCAGACCGCCGCCTGGTAGGCTCGCTGGAAACGCACTGGGAAAGCAACGGCCGGGCGTGGCACGTCGAGCTGGGAGAGGCGTTGCGTCTCAGCACCCTCCTCGCCGGCGAGCCGGAGCACGCACGGTAACAAGCAACCCTCGCGTCACGGCAGACGGTGCGCAATGGCCTCCGCGTCGCGCATGTCAAACGCTCGGAGCGTCTGCGTCCGGACCTTTCCGCCCCGGCTAAACAGCATGGCTCCCTCCAGCGCCACCTCATCGCTGGGCAGCTCGCACGTGAACACGAAATCGTACGGCCCCAGCGTCAGATAGTTGGAGATCACCCGTCCGCCGCGGGCCGTCACCCACTGTTCGACCGACTCGCGCAGCCGCTCATTCTCTTTGATCTGGGCAATGCCCTCCGCCGTGAAGCTCCCCAGGACGATGTAGGCCGGCATAGCAGCTCCCTCCAGGCGGCTCGGACCATCACAGCGGTCCGTAGCAGCCTCCGCCACCATACTACGCCCTCCGATCCGAGGGCCCTAGTGGTCCCATCATTTCCTGATGGATTGGATCTGGCAAGGATCCACTTGGCTTGGTACGCTTTCGTTCTCCCGGCCCGTGCAGGGTAGATCCCGTCTGAGGTCCCGCGCTCATGGCATCTATCGACTACCTGAAGCGACCAGTCACCACGGTTCGCCGCAAGGACCGCCAGCTCACAGATGACGAGTGGATGGACCGGCTCCTCACGATGCAGCCTGTTGGGCACATGGCATTCGTCTGGGACGACGCCCCGATGATCCACAGCAACATCTTCTGGTTCGACGGGCCGCGCATTTACTGGCACACCGCGGCGGTCGGTCGGCTGCCGGCGGCGTTTCAGCAGGGACCACGCCGGGCCTGCTTTACGGTCACCGAGCTCGGGCGCATCCTGCCCAACTACACCCCCCTGGAGTTCAGCACGGAGTACGCCAGCGTCGTGGTCTATGGGACGCTCCGTCTCGTAGATGACTTCGCCGAGAAGAAGCGAGCGCTCGAAGGGCTGATGACCAAATACGCGCCCCACCTTGAGCCCGGCCGCGACTACGATCCCATGCCTGACGAAGACGTGAACCAGACCAGCGTGTTCTGTCTGGACGTGGACAGCCGAGTGGGCAAGCACAACGTGAAGCCGGCGGACTACCCCGCGTACACGCTTCCCGTGGCGTCCTTCATCGATGCGGAGCGCGATGCAGGCCGCGCCACCGTCAAGCCGAAAGAGCTGTCCTGAGGAGTCTGCCGGAGCGACGCGCCGTCACCTTGGCCGCGGATTCAGCGTAACGCGCTATGCTGTAACGCCATCACGTCGAGGTGACGCTGTCAGATGCCCCAGGAAACCGTGAGCGATCCCAAGCTACTCCATCCGGCCGAGATCGAGCTCTTCGATCGCGGCACCGGTGTCAAGACCATCCCACTCGTGGGCAAGTGGAACACTGAGGGGAACAGGGTCACCACCGGTATCACCATCTTCGCCCCCGGCACCGCCATCCCGCTCCACACCCACAACGTGGAGGAGACCGTGATGGTGCTGGAGGGCGAGGCAACGGCCGTGATCGGTGAGGAGGAGCACGCACTGGTAGCTGAGGACGTCACCTGGGTGCCCAGCGGCATCCCGCACCGCTTCATCAACCGCGGCAAAGGGACCATGCGGATCTACTGGGTGTACGGCGGACGCGACGTCACGCGGACGATCTGTGCCACCGGCGAGACCTTCGAGCACCTGTCAGAAAAGGACCGCGGCGCAGTCAAAGCCTAGGAGCGGAAATCGCCGACTTGACATAAGCCGCGGCCCCGCGGCTCAGTCGATCGAGAAGGGCAGTCCCTCCGGCCACGTATCCCGGGGCACGTAGCCAATCACCTCTCGCGCCAGCCCCAGATCCATCCGCGGCACGCCCACTGGCCGGCTGGCTGCCTGGAGGATTACAGAGGTACCCGGCGCCGGATTCTGGGACTCCACGCACAGCGCGAAGAATTGGTCCGAGTCTCGATGGCTGAAAAACGTGTCCTTGCCGCGTGGGCTAGCGGCGAGCCTGCGGCACTCCTCGGTGTTGCGGGGGAACCAGCCAATCCTGACGCTGATCACGCTGAGATTGTGAACCCGCGCGTACATGTCGCCCGCGGTTTCGGACCACGCCTTGGTCAGCGCATAGTGGTTGATCGGGCGGGGGCCGTCCTCAACTTTCACGCCGCGCCCCAGGTCGCCATGGCCCGTAATCACCTGGACCGTGCTCGCCAGCACCAGCCGACGCACGCCAAACTCCGCGGCCGCCTCGCAGACATGGTAGAGACCCACCACGTTGGGCCCGAGTAGCACGTCAATGAAATCCGCGGGATTCGGGTAGGCGCCCAGATGGACGATAGTGTCCATCCCATCAACCGCCCGCCGTACGGCGTCACGATCGGTCAGGTCCGCCTCCACAAAGTCGGTGAGCCCGGGCGTCGGCCGCCGGGCAAAGCCCCGTACCGTGTGGCCCCGTGCTTGAAGGTGGCGGCACAGCGGCTGACCAATGGCACCGGTGGAACCCGTCACCAGCACGCGGCGAGGGGTGTGAGTCTGCTCCGTCATGCGGCTCCCTTGCGCTTTCTCACGCAGTGAAGATCTCTGGCAACCCCAATGATGCCGCCAGCGCGATTCAGGCCACACCCCCGGAACGAGCATCGGTTGAACAAGGCAGAAAGCAGAGCGGCGGTGACCCCTGGGTCACCGCCGCTCGTGAACGATCCGGTTGTGGTCAACGACTACGCCACCCGGCGCAGCCCCCCACGTCCACCGGCCACCGCTTCCTCGATCTTGAACTGCCCGATCATCTGGCTGAGCTGCTCCGCCGAGGTCGATAGCTCGCTCGCTTGCGCGCTCATCTCCTCCACCTGCGCCGTCATCTCTTCCACCGAGGCACTCACCTGCTCCGTCGCCGCTGAGTTCTCCTCAGCCACCGCGCTATGCTCTCCATCGGTGTGATCAGCTCACGGCTCCGACCAGCCATCTCCTGCGCCGCCGCCGCGATCTCCCCGACCTGCGACACCGTGTTGCCAACCGCCTGCAGGATGTCTCGCAGCGCGTTGCCTGCCTCAGCCGCCTGGGCCGAGCCCTGCTCCACCTTCTGCGCTCCCTGCTCCATCGCCTGCACCGCTTCCGTCGTCCCGCTCTGCACGTTCTGAATCAGCGCCGCGATCTCCTTCGTCTCCGTCTGCGACCGCTCGGCGAGCTTCCTCACCTCGTCGGCCACCACCGCAAATCCCTTCCCGTGTTCGCCGGCTCGCGCCGCCTCGATCGCCGCGTTCAGCGCCAGCAGGTTCGTCTGCTCAGCAATGTCGTTGATCGTCTCTACCACCGCGCCAATCTTCTCGCCCAGCCGCCCTAGCTCCTCCACCTTCGTGGCGGCCTCCGTGACCACCGCGCGAATCTCCGTCATCCCCTGCACCGTCGCCTCTACGGCCTGCGCTCCCTGCTCCGCTGACGCCTTCGCCTGCTGTGAGGCCGCCGCCACCGTCTGCGCGTTCGCCGCCACCTGCTCGATGCCAGTCGCCATCTGGTTCGTCGTCGTCCGCGCCCCGCCCGAGGCCTCGGCCTGGTCCTGCGCTCCACGCGCCACCTGCTGGATCGCGGATGCCACCTGCTGCACCGCCTGGCCACTCTGGCCCGCCGCGTCACCAAGCTGCTGCGACGTCTCCGCCACAGACTCCGCCGTCCGCTGCACGCTGCCAATCAGCTCCTGCAGCGACTTCCGAGAGTTCTCGTACGCCACCACCGAGCCGGCCACCATGTCACGCAGCTTGTTCGTCTTCTCCGCAAGCTGCCCAACCTCGTCCTTGCCGTACTGGTCGATCGGTGCCGTCACCGGCTTCACTTCCCGCGTCAGGTCACCATCCGCCATCGCTCGCAGCGCATCGCCCAGCCACGTCGCGCAGTTGTCCGCCAAAGACGTCACCACCCGCATCACCGGCTTGAGCCCGTTCACCACGCTGTTGCTGATGATCCACCCGGCTGACAGGCCGAAGATGGTGGTGACCGCGATTAGGGCAGCGGCGAGCTGGACAGTGCGCGCCGCGCCAGCCTCGAGCACCGCCTCGGTCGCGTCGCGTCGCGCTTCCAGACGCTTACCGAGTTCGTCCAGCAGAGCAAACGGCTCACGGTCCTTGCCGCTCATCGCCGCGTCCGCGGCCGCCGCGTTGCTGCCACGGGCCCGCCAAACAGCTCCTGCGCCTTCGGCCAAGAGGCGGTGTACGCGGCGTACCCGGCGTCAAACTTCTCGAGGAGCGTCCGCTCCTCGGCAGTGAGATGATCCGCGATCGTACCAAGTGAGCCGCGAGCGGCCATTAGCCCCTTGCCAAACGCATCAAATTCACCGGCATGACGCTTGAATTTCTCGGGATCGCTTCCCTCAGCCAAACGTTCTTCTGGGCACTCTGCTGCATCATGAGGTGCAGGCGAATCTGCTCCGCAAGGACACGCCCTTCGGCCTCGTTGTTCAGCAGCGCCTCATACGTCGCCTGCTGCTCCCTAAGCTGGTACGTCGCCCAACCAGCGACACCACCTAGCAGAACCAAAACCACCGCGATCGAACCAATCAGGCGCGATCGAAGTGGTAGATCACTGAACCACCCCATCCTACTCTCCACAACTCCCGAGGCTGGTTATCAAGTCCGTCGTCTGATCCTCTGCTCGGGATGGCCCCGTTCACATCCGGGGCAGCCATCGAGAAAACGATTCACACCGGAAACCGGGGATGGTCTCGAGGCGCAAGCAGTTCGAGTCCGAACAAGCAGAGCGGCGGTGACCCCTGGGTCACCGCCGCTCGTGAACGATCCGGTTGTGGTCAACGACTACGCCACCCGGCGCAGCCCCCCACGTCCGCGGCCACCGCTTCCTCGATCTTGAACTGCCCAATCATCTGGCTGAGCTGATCCGCCGAGGTCGATAGCTCGCTCGCTTGCGCGCTCATCTCCTCCACCTGCGCCGTCATCTCTTCCACCGAGGCACTCACCTGCTCCGTCGCCGCTGAGTTCTCCTCAGCCACCGCCGCTATGCTCTCCATCGGTGTGATCAGCTCACGGCTCCGACCAGCCATCTCCTGCGCCGCCGCCGCGATCTCCCCGACCTGCGACACCGTGTTGCCAACCGCCTGCAGGATGTCTCGCAGCGCGTTGCCTGCCTCAGCCGCCTGGGCCGAGCCCTGCTCCACCTTCTGCGCTCCCTGCTCCATCGCCTGCACCGCTTCCGTCGTCCCGCTCTGCACGTTCTGAATCAGCGCCGCGATCTCCTTCGTCTCCGTCTGCGACCGCTCGGCGAGCTTCCTCACCTCGTCGGCCACCACCGCAAATCCCTTCCCGTGTTCGCCCGGCTCGCGCCGCCTCGATCGCCGCGTTCAGCGCCAGCAGGTTCGTCTGCTCAGCAATGTCGTTGATCGTCTCTACCACCGCGCCAATCTTCTCGCCCAGCCGCCCTAGCTCCTCCACCTTCGTGGCAGCCTCCGTGACCACCGCGCGAATCTCCGTCATCCCCTGCACCGTCGCCTCTACGGCCTGCGCTCCCTGCTCCGCTGACGCCTTCGCCTGCTGTGAGGCCGCCGCCACCGTCTGCGCGTTCGCCGCCACCTGCTCGATCCCAGTCGCCATCTGGTTCGTCGTCGTCCGCGCCCCGCCCGAGGCCTCGGCCTGGTCCTGCGCTCCACGCGCCACCTGCTGGATCGCGGATGCCACCTGCTGCACCGCCTGGCCACTCTGGCCCGCCGCGTCACCAAGCTGCTGCGACGTCTCCGCCACAGACTCCGCCGTCCGCTGCACGCTGCCAATCAGCTCCTGCAGCGACTTCCGAGAGTTCTCGTACGCCACCACCGAGCCGGCCACCATGTCACGCAGCTTGTTCGTCTTCTCCGCAAGCTGCCCAACCTCGTCCTTGCCGTACTGGTCGATCGGTGCCGTCACGCGGCTTCACTTCCCGCGTCAGGTCACCATCCGCCATCGCTCGCAGCGCGTCGCCCAGCCACGTCGCGCAGTTGTCCGCAAGCGACGTCACCACCCGCATCACCGGCTTGAGCCCGTTCACCACGCTGTTGCTGATGATCCACCCGGCTGACAGCGCGAAGGCAAGTCCCGCGAGCAGGATCGCACCGATCAGCTTGAGCGCGTTACCGTAGCTCTCCACCGCGTCATCAGCCTGCTCCACGGCTTCACGCGCCTGCTCCGCGCTCAGCGTTTCAAAAACGACAGCGAGGTCAGCAGTCAGTGGAGCGACCTTGTCCAATAGCAGCTCGGCCGCCACAGCCGAGCCTTGCGGCGTGTTCTTCTCGGCTTCATTGAAGGCTTGCGTGAGGGCAGCCTTCCACACGACAAACGTGGAATCGAACCGACTGATTGCGCGTGCCTCCGCACCGCTGGCGTGAGGATTCTCAGCCTGGAGCGCCTTGAACTTGCCCCAGGTCTCATCCACCGCTGCCAGACTCGACACGGCCTGAGTCCGTAGCCTGTTGACGGCCCGCGGGTCCTGAGTCAGCAGCACTCCCCGAGCATCACGCTCCGCATGCGCAACTGACACCTCTACGCGCGCCAACTGCTTGGCGGCCGGCAGTTGCTCCTCCAGTGTCTCGTCAAGATGACCGCGAATCTCACCAGCAGCGTGGATACCAGCGAAACCCACTGCAGCCATGACCGCGAACATAACGCCGAAGGAGCCAAACAGCTTTACCCGCAACGGCACGTCGTGTAGCCACCCCATTCCCTACTCCCTCACGTCCAGCCGGCGACCCAGGTGTTGACGGTCGACCGGTCCAGCTCTTTCCAGCCTTTCCACGATGCGACTGCGCTGCGGAGCAGACGATGTTATGAACGTGGCCCGTGCCGATCGGGGGATCGCCTGATCACAAACCGACGGCGGGGCGCTCATATGTGAGCGCCCCGCCGTGAAACTGATGACGGTGATCGCTACGCGACTCGGCGCAGTCCCCCCCGCCCCCCGGATGCCTCAGGTTCGATCCTGAACCGGCTTACCAGTTCGTTCAACCGTTGAGCCGTGGAAGAAAGGTCTGCTGCCTGCGCGCTCATCTCCTGCACCTGGGCGGTCATTTCCTCTACTGATGCACTCACCTGCTCAGTAGCCGCGGAATTCTGTTCCGCCACCGCCGCGATACTCTCCATAGGCGTGATCAGCTCTCTACTGCGGCCGGCCATCTCCTGCGCCGCAGCCGCGATCTCGCCGACCTGGTCCACGGTGTTGCCAACGGCCTCGAGAATGTCTCGCAGAGCAGTGCCGGCCTCAGTCGCCTGGGCAGAACCACGCTCCACCTTCTCCGCGCCCTGTTCCATCGCCCGTACGGCGTGATCCGTCCCCGTCTGCACATTCTGAATCAGTGCCGCGATCTCCTTGGTCTCCGCCTGTGACCGCTCGGCAAGCTTCCGCACCTCATCCGCCACCACGGCGAAGCCCTTGCCGTGCTCGCCCGCGCGCGCGGCCTCGATCGCGGCGTTCAGCGCCAGCAGGTTCGTCTGCTCCGCAATGTCGTTGATCGTCTCTACCACCGCGCCGATCTTCTCCCCAAGACGACCGAGCTCTTCAACCTTTGTGGCGGCCTCAGTGACCACGGCACGGATCTCCGTCATACCGCCGACCGTTGCCTCAACGGCCTGCGCGCCCTGCGCGGCAGACGCTTGGGTCTGCTGCGACGCGGCGGCAACCGTCTGCGCGTTCGCGGCCACCTGCTCAATGCCCGATGCCATCTGATTGGTCGTCGTCCGTGCACCGCTCGAGGACTCCGCCTGGTCCTGCGCACCCCGGGCCACCTGCTGGATGGCGGACGCGACCTGCTGCACGGCCTGCCCACTCTGGCCAGCGGCATCGCCGAGCTGCTGGGAAGTCTGCGCGACGGTCTCGGCCGTGCGCTGCACGTTGCCAATCAACTCCTGAAGACCCTTCCTGGAAGACTCGTACGCCACAACTGAGCCGGCGACTTTATCGCGCATCTCGTTGACCTTAGCCGCGAGCAAGCCAATCTCGTCATGACGCTGACCTTCGATTGGAGCCGTCACCGGCTTCACCTCGCGGGTCAAGTCACCCTCCGCCATGGCTCGCAAAGCGTCGCCAAGCCAGGTTGCGCAGTTGTCCGCCAGCGACGTCACCACCCGCATCACCGGCTCCAGCCCCTTCACGATGCTCTGAGAGATGATCCACCCGGCCCCCAGTGCAAAGACCACCGCCATCCCCATGACGACGACCACCGTCCGAACGGCAGCACTGAGCGAGGCCGCGGCCGCCTCAGCCGCCTCACGCCCCTGACGTACCTGCTCCGCGTTCAGCGCATCCAGCGACTTGGTGAGGTCCAGCATGAGCGGGACCACCTTGTTGAACAGCGAATCCACGGCAGCGGCATTGCCCTCGGGCGTGTTCAGCGCGGCATCTGCCAGCGACTGATTGAACACGTCCTTCCACGTCTTGTACGTGGCATCGTACTGCGCCACCAGCTTCTGCTCCGCCTCGTTCCGCGGCAGAGACTTGAACTTCCCCCACTCATCCTCGGCCGCGGCCACGCTGGCCTTGACCCGATTCTGAAGCTCCCCGCTCGCCTTGGCATCCGACACCAGGATCACGCTACGCACGTCCCGCTGTGCTCGGGTCAGCATGATCTCAGTTCTACCCAGGTGGGACTGGCTCGGAAGCTGTCCCTCAATCGCCGCCGAGAGATGCTGCTGCACCCCGTACGCGGCATTGATCCCCGCGTACCCCACCACACCCATCAGGGCGCAGACGATGACAAACGCGCCGAATAACTTGGTCCTGAGACGCAGATCGTTCAACCAACGCATGACCAAGAGACCTCCCCCCAGCACCACCGAGTGGCTGGTTATTAGGCTCGTGCCCAGCCTGGTCACTAAGCGCCGCTGCGGCACGGCTGGTCGGTTAACGCTGCAAACAGGCTAGGCGGGACGCCGCCTGGCAACGAAAAGACCCTGGGACGGCTCTCGCCATCCCAGGGCCCTTTGACCATAGACGCGTTCCTACGCGGCCAGGTCGTCAACCTCCTGCCCGCTCAGCACGCGGGACAGGTCGAGCAGCAGCACCAAGCGATCCGTCAGCTTGGCCACGCCTCGGAGAAACGTGGTGTCGCCGGTCGTCACCAGGCTCGAGGGCGGCTCAACGATGTCGCCGCGCACGCGCAGCACCTCGCTGACACCATCCACCACCAGGCCAACCGTGTGCTGGTTGAGCTCCGCCACCACGATCCGGCTCCGGCGGGTGGGAGGAGTTGCCTCCAGCCCAAACCGCTGCCGAAGGTCGAGCACGGGGATCACGCGTCCGCGAAGGTTGGTGACACCCTCCACGAACTCCGGGCCGTTCGGCACCTGGGTGATCGGCTGCATCCGGATGATCTCCTGGACTCGGCCAATCTCCACGCCGTACGACTCACCAGCGAGATCGAGGACCACGATCTGCTCCTCGTTGAAGCTCTGCACGCTCGTAGACGCGACCGGCTCCTGCACCGCTGTTGCCTCCATAGCTAGCTCGCCCTCCCAACCGCATGACCGCGGGTGCTGGCGCCCCAGTCGTCGTCACGCCTCCGCGCGACGACGTTGCCAGAGAACGCCGCATCAATCTTGAACTGCCCAATCATCTGGCTGAGCTGATCCGCCGAGGTCGATAGCTCGCTCGCTTGCGCGCTCATCTCCTCCACCTGCGCCGTCATCTCTTCCACCGAGGCACTCACCTGCTCCGTCGCCGCTGAGTTCTCCTCAGCCACCGCCGCTATGCTCTCCATCGGTGTGATCAGCTCACGGCTCCGACCAGCCATCTCCTGCGCCGCCGCCGCGATCTCCCCGACCTGCGACACCGTGTTGCCAACCGCCTGCAGGATGTCTCGCAGCGCGTTGCCTGCCTCAGCCGCCTGGGCCGAGCCCTGCTCCACCTTCTGCGCTCCCTGCTCCATCGCCTGCACCGCTTCCGTCGTCCCGCTCTGCACGTTCTGAATCAGCGCCGCGATCTCCTTCGTCTCCGTCTGCGACCGCTCGGCGAGCTTCCTCACCTCGTCGGCCACCACCGCAAATCCCTTCCCGTGTTCGCCGGCTCGCGCCGCCTCGATCGCCGCGTTCAGCGCCAGCAGGTTCGTCTGCTCAGCAATGTCGTTGATCGTCTCTACCACCGCGCCAATCTTCTCGCCCAGCCGCCCTAGCTCCTCCACCTTCGTGGCAGCCTCCGTGACCACCGCGCGAATCTCCGTCATCCCCTGCACCGTCGCCTCTACGGCCTGCGCTCCCTGCTCCGCTGACGCCTTCGCCTGCTGTGAGGCCGCCGCCACCGTCTGCGCGTTCGCCGCCACCTGCTCGATCCCAGTCGCCATCTGGTTCGTCGTCGTCCGCGCCCCGCCCGAGGCCTCGGCCTGGTCCTGCGCTCCACGCGCCACCTGCTGGATCGCGGATGCCACCTGCTGCACCGCCTGGCCACTCTGGCCCGCCGCGTCACCAAGCTGCTGCGACGTCTCCGCCACAGACTCCGCCGTCCGCTGCACGCTGCCAATCAGCTCCTGCAGCGACTTCCGAGAGTTCTCGTACGCCACCACCGAGCCGGCCACCATGTCACGCAGCTTGTTCGTCTTCTCCGCAAGCTGCCCAACCTCGTCCTTGCCGTACTGGTCGATCGGTGCCGTCACCGGCTTCACTTCCCGCGTCAGGTCACCATCCGCCATCGCTCGCAGCGCGTCGCCCAGCCACGTCGCGCAGTTGTCCGCAAGCGACGTCACCACCCGCATCACCGGCTTGAGCCCGTTCACCACGCTGTTGCTGATGATCCACCCGGCTGACAGCGCGAAGAGCACGGCGATCGCCGCCACGGACAACACGGTGGTGTACGCGGTGCTCATGGCAGACGTCGCTTCAGCCGCCTGCTCGTGCTCCTGCTTGACCAGCTCCGCGTTGATCCCGTCAAACGACTTGGTCAACTCCAGCATGAGCGGGACAACCTTGTTGAACAGCGCGTCCGTCGCCGCCGCATTGCCTTCAGGCGTGTTCAGCGCGGCATCCGCCAGCGACTGCATGAACACGGGCTTCCAGGTAGCGTAGGTCGCGTCATACTGGGCCATCAGCTTCTTCTCGGCCTCGGACGCGTGGTGCGACTTGTACTTCGCCCACTCCTCCTCAGCTGTGGCCACGCTGGCCTTGACCCGATTCTGAAACTCCTCGCTGGCCTTGGCGTCCGCCGCCAGAATCACGCTGCGGACGTCCCGCTGAGCCCGCGTGAGGTGGACCTCGGCCCGAGCGACGTGCATCTGGCTAGGCAGCAAATCCTCTACCGCCTCGTCCAGGTGCGACTTGATGCCCTGTGCCGCGTTGATGCCGGCGTAGCCGACCACGCCCATCAGGAGACACACAACTACGAACGAGCCGAAGAGCTTCGTCCGCAATGGCAGGTCATTCAACCAGCCCATTCTTATCTCCAAGCTCCCACGGATCCGCGGCGTGAGCCAGCCCGGTCGTGCGTCCCGGCTTCGGACGTAATCGCAATATTCCCCCCAGGTTGCACAGGTAACGACCGCTGCTCGCACCAGGGGACGGCGCGGCCGCAAAGAGGGGGCTGGCGATCTCCAGGCAGTCCTCAAACACGGACGTCAAGCAAGGCCAGAGGGTGGCGGCCGACGCGCGGTCGGCCGCCACACGTATCGTGGGATCCCGCCCCACGCCAGCGCGCGGAGCCGGCGGCGACGACCAGCGCTCGCCGCCGCCCACGACCGTTCAGGCTCCACCGCGGACATGCTGCCACCCACCCGGCGCCCCAGGGCAAACCAGAGAACGGCAATCCGCGGAATGAGCGAGCGCGGGCCGGCACACTGCCATGCCGCGTTCATTAGCGACTATCGGCGGGCGGGCACGTCGCGCGAGATTTTCAGAGCCAGACCGCTCAGCGTCCGCGCGGAACAGAAGCCCCGGTAGCGGAGACGGTTATCCCTGAGACGGCTGCGTGAATCGCGCCGCGCGCTCACGGATGGTCTGCGCGAGCTCCACGTACTCCTCGCCCGCCTCAGCCAGACGCTCCATGGCCGCGGACAGCTCCCGCAGCCGCTCAGCCAGGCTGTAGAGCAGCTCCGCCTGGCGATCCGTCAGCTTGCCGTCCGGCTGGGCAGACGCCATCTGCTGAACCGCCCGCCAGAGCTGAAACCGCCATCGCTGCTGCGGCGTGAGCTCGTCAGATGCCACCGTGCCCTCCGTATTCCCCGATCCAGTTGGTGCCGCCAGCATACCACAGCCCGGATCGCCGTGGCAATAGTGCAAGGTAAGATCTAGTCAGCGCGCCGAACACACCTGATACCATCAGGCAGCGGCATGAACGATCAACTGCCCCTGTCCGGCCAGGCCCACGGGCGCGAAGAGCCGCTGCGCCGCGCGCTCGCCGTCCAGGTCGCCACCAGGCGCCACCTGCAGTTCCCCGCTCGCGGTGCCCTCGCCTACCGCCGCTCGGACGCAGAGCCACATCTCGTAGACCAGTGGTACCTCGCCTCTCAGCTCTGGGCAGACGCCGTGCTCTTGCCCCTCCTGCCCGCGCCCGCCGCCGCCAGCACCCGGTCCGACCTCATCAGTGGGTTCGCCTTTCTCGAACACCTCTGGGACCGCCGCCAAACCGGCTACTGCCCCCGCTGCCAGATCGATGGCTCCGGCGTGACCCGCGAGACCCGCTATACGGACGACAACGCCGTAGCCGGCCTCGCTCTCCTCGCCGCCGCCTCCACCCTCCCCACCAAACACCGTGATCAACTGCTCGGCCTGGCCCAGCGCGAAGCCGCCTACCTCACCAACACACGCGTCTGGGACAACACCTTCGGCGGCGGCTACTGGTGGAACACCGACCTCGGCAACACCGCTGAAGGCAAACCAGCCCAGACCAACGCCCTGGCCGCCCTCTTCCTCGCCCGTCTCGCCGCCGCCACGGGCATACCAGGCTATCGCGACTGGGCCGTCGCAATCGTAGATTGGCTTGACGTAACCCTCTGGGACCCGGCCCGATCGCTGTATCGCTGGAGCATGGCCTACCAGCATCCAGAATCACGCGGCGGCGGCGCCATCGTTGTCAATCGGTACTTCAACTACGATCAAGCCATCGCCATCGAGGCCAAAATCGCACTCGCCGACCTCATCGGCTCCTCACGCCACCGCGCACAGGCCATCCAGATCGGCCACGCGCTGCACAGCGCCTTCTGGGATGACACGCTGGGCGGCTACGACCTGGAGGCGGGCGTCCCTCAAGTGTTCACCAGCTACGGTGCCTGGGCCAGCCTGGGCCACCTCGCGCTCTATGAGCTCACCGGCGAGCCACACTGGCACGCCTTCGCGCAGGGCAACGTGGCGGCCATGGACCGCCACCTGGGACAACCTGATGGGAGCTACGCCTGCAGCGCCGCCGCGAGATCCGGCTCCACCGTGACGGTGGACCGGACCCGCGACACCGCCGCCCAGGCCTGGGCCCAGCATCTGCTGGCCAGGCTCGCGGCACTCTCCCTGGTCGACTGACAGACGGCGGCTAGCTCACCTTGAACTGCGCCATCAGCCGGCGCAGCTCCCCGGCCGTCCCGGCAACCTCCCCAGCCTGGTGGCCAAACTGGCCCACGTTCGCGGTCATCTGCTCAGCGGAGGCGCTCACCTCTTCCGCCGCGGCGCTGTTCTGTTCAGACACGCTCGCCGCGCCCGCGATGGCGCTCTGCGCCGCCTCCACGTAGCTCGCAACGCCTCTGGCCGCCTGGGCAATCTCGTGCACGCGCTCAGCCGTGCGTTCCGCCGCTTCCCGGATCGACGCCAGCGCCACGCGCGCCTGCTCGGCACTCGCGGCACCCTCGCCCACCTTCGACGCCCCCGCACCCATCGCGGTGGCCGCCTCCCGCATCTCCCCCTGCACCGTCTCAATCAGCTCGCCGATCTGCTTCGTCTCCGCCCGCGAGCGTTCCGCCAGCTTTCGAACCTCGTCCGCCACCACGGCAAACCCCTTGCCGTGCTCGCCGGCCCGCGCCGCCTCGATCGCCGCGTTCAGTGCAAGCAGATTCGTCTGATCGGCGATCTCGTTGATCGTCTCAACCACCTCGCCGATCCGGGCGCCCAGCCCGTCCAGCGTCCGCACTCGCTCCGAGGCCGCGCTCACCACGTCGCGGATCTCTCCCATCCGGTCGACGATGGACTCCACCGCGCCGGCCCCAGCCCGGGCGGAGTCACGCGTCTCATCGCTCGCGCGGGACACCATGCCCACCGCGTCCTGGACGCGTCCAATACCCTCGGCCATCTGGCCCGTCGCGCCGCGCGCATCCTCCAGGTTCCTGGTCTGATCACTGGAGGCTGTCGCCACGTGCTGCATCGCCGTGGCAACCTCTCCCACCGCGTGCGAGCTCTCCTGAGCCACCAGGCCAAGCCGCTCCGCCGTCACCGCCAGACCCTCGGCCGACCGTTGCACCTCGCCGATCACGGAACGCAGATGGTGGGTCATATCCTGGAAAGCCCGTCCCAGCAGGTCCTCCCCAGACTTCGGGCTGACTCCGGTGGAGAGATCCCCAGCGGACATCGCCTGCGCCACCTGCGCCATCGTCCGCTGGTACTCAATCATCGTCGCAAAGGCCCGCGCCATCTGGCCCAGCTCATCTGTGGACGTGGAATCCACCCGCTGGTTGAGATCCCCCATCGCCAGTCCATCCGCCGCCACGGCCACGCGTGACACCCGGGTCACGATCGATCCGGCCACCCACCAGGCGCCCGTGGCGATCAGCGACGCCGCGGCCGCCAGCGCCGCCAGCATCGTCCACTTCAGGCTCGTCGCATCTGCCACGGCCTCGTCCGCGTCCTGCGCGGCCAGCGCGGTCCAGCCCACGCCAGGGTACGTCGCGTAGCCGCTGGACCTTCCCCAGGCCTCCAACACGGGCTGGGCGCCGCCCAGCGCAGTTCCCTCCGTCCAACCCCCGGCACTCGTGCCGGCCCCCACCACGCTCGCCCGAGTCGCGTACGGCTGCCGCAGCACGTCCGCCACCACCGGCGACGCCAGGGCCAGGCCCTCGGCGGACACCAGCGCCAGCCGCAAACTCCCCAGTCCACCCGCGTGTGCCTGCTTCTCCACATCGCTCAGCACCGTCAGTGCAACGTCCCAGTTGAACCGGTTCGTCCACACCCCAACCACGTTGCCATCCGCGTCACGAATGGGCGCCGTGAACGACATCGCCAGATCCGCCCCGTCAGCCCGGCCAAACACATCCGCCATCAGATCGTCGTGGTGAACGTCATCCACCAGGCTCTGCCCCGCGCCGATCTGGCCAGCCATCGCTGCCCGGTACCACGCCGCGTCGCCCACGTCCCGGCCCAGCAGCGACGCGGTCGCCGGAAGGGCGTTGCCCTCCAGGTCCACCCCGTTCACCGCCACCACACGCCCGGACGCGTCCGCCACCACCATCAGTTTGTAGATCGGCGTGTACGCCCCCATCATCGTGTCCATCCACGCCGTCACCCGCTCAGGATCCATCGACTTCGCCGGATCGCTCAGCGCGAATGCCTGCACGTCGCCATAGCGCTCGAACAGGTTGCGGTCCAGCTTGTCGATCGCGTTGAACGCGATGTCCTGCAGCCGCGCACCCGCGGCCTGCACCAACGAACCGGACGCCGTCCGGTAGGCAAAGAGGCTGACAAACGCCAGCGGAGCCAGCCCCAGCAACAAGAACGCGGCCAGCAGCTTTGTGCGCACGCTGGCGTTCGCAACGCGGTCCATCGTCCACTCCGGCGCGCCTTTTCCACAGGCCGCGCCCTCAGACTCCCCCGTCGCTTAAACGCCGTGAACCGATCTCGTGGGATGGCGGGCGGTTACGCCTCCACCCGCGCCCGCGACATCCCGGCCTCCAGGTCCCAGTCGCGGCAGCCCGCATAAGCGCCACCGTCGTCAAACAGCTCCGCGTGCTCGCGGATGCTCAGCTTCTGACAGTGCGCCGCCGCGTAGTGGAACTGCAGCGCCCGCCGCCGATCCGCGCTGCGATTCGGCGGGGTTCCGTGGTGCAGCAGCCCGGAGAACAGCAGCACTCCGCCCGGCGCCAGCGGCACCACCAGCGCCCGCGGAACCTCCACCCGTTCATCATTCAACTGGCAGTCCCGCACGTGGTAGTGCGGCGCCGGCCCATCCAGGTGCGTGCCGGGGATCACCTGCATGCAGCCGTTCTCCACCGTCGCCCGATCCACCGCGATCCACGCCCCCACGATCCCGTCCAGCGGCGTGTAGTCAAAGTACGCGTTGTCCTGGTGCCACGGCTTCTCTGCCCCCGCGTACGGCGGCTTCAAGAGCGCCATGTCCTGGATCATCCGGTGCCCAGGACCAATGAGCTGGTCCAGCAGCGCCACCAGCTTCGGATGCCTCGTCAGCTCGCCCAGGCGTCGCTCTGACTTCGCGAACTTCCACAGCTTCCGCACCCGTAGCTCCGGATCATCGCCAACCGCCGTCGTCCCACCGTCCTGGTAGTACGGCTCCTCCTGGATCCCCAGTCCATCGCCATAGCGCTCACGGTGCGCGATCAGATCGCTCAGCGCCGCCTTCGCCACCGCCACCTCATCCGCCGACAGCAGTCCCTCGATCGCCAGGTACCCGTTCGCCCGGAAGAACGCCAGATCCGCCTCAGACAGCCGCTCCGGGACCGCCGCCAGCTTCGGCGCCAGCGCCGAGTCGTCCACCCGGTACAGCGACTGCCGGATGCGCTCCGCCTCATCCACGCCCGCCACGTAGGTCGTCAATCCGTCATAGACCGGCTTGCCCGCGGAAACGCTCATCGCTCGTCCCTCACCTCAGCGCCCGCGCCAGCCCGGCGCATGGCCAAAACTCGTTGAGCACATGCTACGCTACCGCCGCGCTCATCGGAGCCATCGGAGACTCCCGCCATGCGATACGGCTACTTCATGATGCCCATGCACGTCCCCGGCGCCAATCCCGCCGAGACGCTCCAAACCGACCTCAACCAGGTCATCCGCCTGGATGCGCTCGGCTTCCACGAGGCCTGGGTAGGCGAGCACTTCACCGCTGAGTGGGAGAACATCCCCGCCCCAGACATCTTCATCGCCGCCGCCCTCCAGCGCACCAGCCGCATCAACCTGGGCACCGGCGTCACCTGCCTGCCAAACCACAATCCCTTCCAGCTCGCCCACCGAGTCGCCCAGCTAGACCAGATGGCCCGCGGCCGCTTCATGTGGGGCGTCGGCGCCGGCGGCTTCCCCGGCGACCACGAAGTCGTCGGCATCGATCCCGCCACCGGCAAGCACCGCCAGGTAACCATGGACGCCATCGACGCCGTCCTCGAGATCTGGAACAACCCCCGCCCCGGCCACTACCAGAAGCACAACTGGGAGTACACCATCCCGGAGTACGACGCCTCCATCGCCAAGCACGTCTTCCTCAAGCCGTACCAGCTTCCCCACCCGCCCATGGCCGTCGCCGGCGTCTCCGAGAAGTCAGACACCCTCGCCCTCGCCGGCGAGCGTGGCTGGATCCCCATGAGCATCAACATGGTGCCCGCCCGCGTCCTCCAGACCCACTGGACCGGCATCCAGGCCGGCGCCCAGAAGGCCGGCCGCGCGCCAGACCGCACCCAGTGGCGAGTCGCCCGCAATATCCACGTCGCCCCCACCGACGCCCAGGCCCGCCAGGAGGCCATCAGCGGCGCCATGGGCCGCGACTTCAAGGACTACTTCATCCCCCTCATGGCCATGGGCCGCGGCCTCAACGCCATGAAAGTCAACCCCGAGCTACCAGACTCCAGCATCACCCTGGACTACCTGTGCGACAACATCTGGGTAGTCGGCAGCCCCCAGACCGTCGCCAGCAAGATCCGCCAGCTTTACGCCGATGTCGGCGGCTTCGGCACCATCATGGCCGTCGCGCACGACTGGCCAGACTTCTCCACCTGGGACCGCTCCATGACCCTCCTGGCCCAGGAAGTCATGCCCAGCCTGGCTGATCTCACAGGAGCGTAGCCCGCCCCGTTTGACACCGGCCCACCACCTGTGCCTCCATACTGGCCGGGCGTCGGGACGCCCGGCCAGTACCCGTCCCGACGCGGAGGTGGAACGTGGACCGTCGTCGTTTCCTCACGCTCGTCGCCGCCGGCACAACCTCAACGGCCGTCATCCCGCTGCTCCAGGCCTGCCAGCCCGCCGCGCCGGCCACAAAGCCGGCAACCGAGGCAGCGAAGCCAGCCGAGCCGGCCAAACCAGCCGAAGCAGCAAAGCCCGCCGAGGCTGCCAAACCAGCGGACGCCGCAAAACCCGCCGCCCAGGCCCCAGCCGCCTCCGCCGGCCCTATCAAGCGCGGCGGCCAGCTCAACGTCGTCGTCCAGAACGACTGGGTCTCCATGGACGCCCTCTTCTCCACCGCCGGCGCCACCGTCCCCAGCATGATCTGCGGCGAATGGCTCCGCTACGAGAAGAACGACAAGGGCCAGTGGGGCCCCGTGCCAGACATGATCGCTGAGTGGGATCTCAAGCCAGACGCCCTCACCCTCAAGCTCCAGAGCGGCGTCACCTTCCACGACGGCACCCCCTGGAACGCCAAAGCCGCCAAGTGGAACTTCGACCGCATGGCCTTCCACCCCGCCTCCGGCATGAAGTCCTTCCTCGGCTCCGTCGACCGCTCCAAAGAGGACAAGGCAGAGCTAGACAAGCTCACCGCCAACCCCGGCGGCCCCTTCGAGTTCGCCTCCAAAGCCGTCGAGGTCGTGGACGACTCAACCATCCGCGTCCGCCTGGACAAGCCCGCTCCAGGCATCGTCACCATCATCAGCAACGCCATCGAGTGGACCAACCCCATCAGCCCAGACTCCTACAACAAACAGGGCAAGGACGGGTTCGCCCGTAATCCCGTCGGCGCCGGCCCGTTCCGCTTCGTGGAGTGGAAGTCCGGCACCCACATCATCCTCGAAAAAAACCCCAGCTACTGGCGCAAAGGCTCGGACGGCCAGCCGCTCCCTTACCTGGACAAAATCCAGTACCGCCTCGTCATCGACGATTCCGCCCGCCTGCTCGAGCTCAAGAGCGGCGCCGCCCACTTCATGGAGCTCGTCCAGGGCAAGGACCTGGCCGGAGTCAAGTCAGATGCCAACCTCAGCATCACCGAGAGCGAGGCCTCCGGCAACAACTACCGCATGATCTTCGATTCCACCAACCCGGAGAGCCCCCTCGCCAGGCACAAAGAGCTCCGCCAGGCCATCCTCTACTCCATGGACCGCGAGGCCATGGCAAAGACCCTCGGCTTCGGCTCCGGGGCCGGCCGCAAATACCTGCTGCCGACTGGGTCTATCGCCTACGACACCACCGAGAAGCGCCCCGTCTACTGGTTTGACAAAGCCAAAGCAGAATCCCTCGTCAAGGCCGTCATCGCCAAAGACCCGTCCGTAGCCCAGGGCGGCAAGGTCCCCGTCACCCTGTCCGCCATCGACCGCGCCGTGGACAAGGCCCAGGCCGAGATGATCAAGCAGATGGCTGAGGCCGTCGGCTTCAACGTCACCCTCGAGGTCACCGAGCGCGCCGCCTGGACCGCCAAGCTCGTCAAGCGGCCAGGACAGCCCGGCGGCAAGTTTGACTTCGCCACCATGCGCAACCCCGTCATCTCCGACGATCCAGATGGCCAGTGGCGCACCTTCTACCACTCCGCCGGCAGCTTCAACGTCGCCCACCTCGAAGACAAAGAGTGGGACCGCCTCATCGACACCGGCGCCACCACGTCCGACCTCGAAGAGCGCAAGAAGATCTACGCCCAGCTAGACCAGCGCGCCTTCGACGAGCCCTGGTACGGCTTCCTCTGGCAGCAGAACTGGAACTGGGCCTACTCCAAGAAGCTCCAGAACTTCAGAGAGCAGATCGCCGGCCGCTGGCTCTTCACAGACGTCTGGCTTGCCTAGCCCAGGTCCCCACGCGCGCGGCCTTGACGGTCGAGCGCGAGACGCAGTGTGGGCGTAGCCTGGAGCTCCAGGCCACGCCCACACCGCCACTCATCGCCACAGCCGCTCGCTCGCCAGCCGCGCGCCCGCCACCAGCGATCCAAACTTCTCCCACATGATCGACTCGTACACGCGCCTGCGGCCGGCAGTGGTGCCAAAGCCGCAGTCCGTCCCAGCGATCACGTTCTCCCGGCCCACCAGGCCCGCAAAGCGCTCGATGCGCTCCGCCACCACCTCCGGGTGCTCCACAAAGTTCGTCGTGGAGTCGATCACGCCCGGGATCAGCAGCTTCCCCTCCGGCAGCTTCACCCGCTCCCAGACGCGCCACTCATGCGCGTGCCGGGGATTCGCGGCCTCCACGGAGTAGGCCCCGGCCCGCACCGCCAGCATCAAGTCCACCACGTCGTCCAGCGCCACGTCATTCGTGTGCGGGCCCTCGTAGTTCCCCCAGCAGATGTGGTAGCGGATCTGCTCCTCGGGAATGCCCTCCAGCGCGTGGTTCAGCGCCTCCACCCGCCCCGCCAGAATCCTCCGGAACTCCGCCACGCTCAGGTGCGGGTAGTCCATGTGGCGCCCCATCGCCGCGTCCGGAGCGTCGATCTGCAGCACCAGCCCGGCCTCCGTGATCGCTCGGTACTCATGCCGCATCGCGTCCGCCAGCGCGTACAGGTACGCCTGCTCGGTAGGGTAGTGCCTATTCAACATAATGTCAGCCACGATTCCAAGCGACGCCGCCGGCAGAAACGCCTCAACCGCCGTCGTATCCGCAAGGGCCGCCTTCAGGTTCCCGACGTCCGCGGCCACATCGGCATCCCCCCGCCACACCAGGTCGCCCGTGCAGTACCTGCGCGTCATAGACCCCGGCGGGTTGTCCGCCGCCCACTCCGGAAACTGCGCCCGATCCGCGAACGGGCGGTACTCCGGGTTGTGCCCGCTGAAGCCCCCGATCCGCTGCGTGACATAAGAGGCAAAGCTCGGCTTGCCCAGCTCGCCGTCGTTCACCACGTCGATCCCAACGGCGGCCTGCTTGCGAACCACGTCCGCCACCGCCTCACGCTTCGCCGCCGCGAACGCCGCTTCATCCACCGCAGCGCCCTGATCGCGCGCCTGGATCATCTCCAGCAGGCGGGCCGGCCGCTGAAGGCTGCCGGTGTGGGTCGTGAGAACTCTATCTGTACTGCGCCGCATGGCCCCTCCCAACGGGCCAACGCTAGCACAGCGGCGCCACGGTTTACAGCGCCACGGCCTCGCTACCCCTCAAGAAGCCACGCAGCCGCGGAGGCCCACTCCAGACCCGCCGGAAGCGGATTGACCGGCGCCACCGCGTCCAGCGTCAGGATCAGCGCCCGCGCCTCGGGGAACGATGCTCTCGCCTCCGCCAACACCGCCACGGCGCCATCCCACGTGCTGTCGCCCTCGGTCTCAGCACACACCTGCAGAAGCAGCGGCGACTCGCCATCCCGGCGCCCAAGAAACGTCACCTGCTCGATCTCTGCTGTCCGCACGTACTCGGCGGACCAGCCCCACCGCTCCAGCTCATGCAGCACCACCGCCTCCAGCCCTCGACCCCGCTGAGCGCGGCTCGTCCGCGCGAACACGCCAATGAGGCCCGGGTCAACCGGGTACGCCAGGCGAGGGTTCACCATGCGCTGGCGCGAAGAAGCACTGTGCATGCACACCGTCCGAATCAGGCACGCATCTTCGAGATACGCCAGGTACTCGTGCAGCGCGTCCTTGCCCACCGGCACACCAAGCGCCCGTAGCGCCTCGTACTGCTTGTTCACGGAGAACGCGCCACCCGGGCGGCAGAGCAGCTCGCGCACCATCCAGCGCAGCGCCTGTGGGCTGCTCACGCGGTGGCGCTCCACGATCTCACGCAGCAGAATCGTGTCCACGTATCCCCGCAACAAGTCGGCACGCTCGCGCGGTGGCGCTCCCGTCGCACCGGGGAATCCCCCCTCCGCCAGGTACCTGCGCAGCCGCTGATCCAGCCACGCCCGATCCGCGCCCGAGAGCTGCGAATACCCTACTGCCGGCTCCGCCCCCTGGTGCCTCAGCACCTCCCGAAAACTGAACGGCGCCACCGGCACGTGCGCAATCGTCCCACGGACCCCCGCGGAACGGGCCGCGTTGAGCAGACTCCGGTGCGAGCCCGCCACCACGATCGCCAGCGCCCTCGCGTCGCCCAGGAAGGACACCAGCCGCTCCCAGTTTGGGAGCAGGTCAACCCCATCCAGGTAGATCGTCGTGCCGCCCTCCTGCGCCAGGCCAGGATAAAGGCGGCCGTGTTCGTCCACCAGCCACGCCAGGTCCTCCACGGAGAGCCCGGTCAGTCGCTCATCGTCCAAAGACACGAGCAGTTGGGACTCGCGGGGCCGTCCCTCGGCGACTCGATCGGCCCGACACTGCGCCAGGAACGACGTCTTCCCACCGCGGCGAACGCCCGTCACCACCACCAGGCCCGCGCTGTCCGGCAGAGCCGCGTCACGCGGCGTGAGCCCCGGCCACTCGGCCGTGAGTGACTCATTGAGCTTCATACGGAGAATATCATGAGAAATTGTCATTAGATTAGTGACAATACTCTATGATATCGTCCTGCGCGCCCTCAAAGGTAGCGTACACGCGGCCAGTCGCCTCGGGCGGCACAATCCCATCGCGCCCTCATCACAAGAGCGTCACGCCACCACCCGCCGCCGTAGCGCGGGGGCTCGTCCCCCGCTTCCCCGCCGCCGCCCGTCCCCCGTAGCGCGGGCGCTCGTCCCCCGCTTCCCAGCCACCGCCCGTCCCCCCCGTAGCGCGGGCGCTCGTCCCCCGCTTCCCAGCCACCGCCCGTCCCCCCGTAGCGCGGGCGCTCGTCCCCCGCTTCCCAGCCACCGCCCGTCCCCCGTAGCGCGGGGGCTTGTCCCCCGCTTCGCCCCGCATCACCCCGCCCCCTGTGCCCGGGGGCGGTGCGCCCCCGGGCACCAATGTGCCGTCCCTACCGCACCGTCCCCACTACCTCCAGGTAGTCGCTCGGCACCGCCATCCGGGACTCACCCAGCGGGTTGAACTGGTGCGCCAGCGCCACGATGTCTGCCGCCAGTGCAACCTGCCCATGCTCGTCCAACGCCGCGAACGCCCGCACCGTCGGACCGTAGTACGTCCGAAACACGTGGAGGAAATGCTCCGGAGATGCGTAGTTGAACACAAACTGCTGGCGGGTAAAACGCAGACCGGAAAGCCGCTCCCCCAGCAGTTCCTGGATGCCCTCCTCCGTGCCCCACGTCATCGGTGAGCGCAAGCCAGCCGGCGGTGGCACGTACTTGCCAATCGTCTTGAACAGGTGGCCAATGAAGCCCTGCGGCGACCAGCTCGCCAGCCCAATCCGACCGGCCGGCTTAGCAACGCGCACCAGCTCAGACGCCGCCTTCGTTTGATCCGGCGCAAACATCGTCCCGTACACGGAGAGCACCGCGTCAAAAGTTGAGTCGCCAAACGGCAGCTCCTCCGCGTCCCCGTCCATGAACTGGATGGGCAGTCGCTCCGCCACCGCCCGCTCGCGGGCCCGCTCCAGCAACGCCGGCACGTAGTCAACTCCCGTGGCAGCGCCCCAGCGCCGTGCCGCCGCGATGGCCGCGTTGCCCGTGCCCGTCGCCACGTCCAGCACCGTCTCTCCCGCGCGCACCGCCGCTGCCTCCACCAGCAGCTCGCTCGTGATGTACGTCGTCGTCCCAATCACCCCAAAATCGCCGTCCGCCCAGGTCGCCCGCTGCCGCGCCTTGATCGCCTTCAAGTCCACCGGCGCTGCCACTGCCACTGCCATGAGACCTCTCCTCGTGCCCCTGATGCGCCCGGCCAGCCAGCCTTCCAACCGTCCCGGCGCTCGCATCCATCATCCGCCAGCAGCACCACCGCTTAGAATGAACGGCACCCACACTTCGCGTACACGCAAACCACACAAGCCCACGCCACACAAGCCCACGCCACACAAACCACTCAGGTCAGACCACTCAAGCAAGCAGGGGACATGGCCAGCCGACCGTTTTCCGAGGCCTTGAGGGACTACCGTCTACGGGCCGGTCTCACCCAGGAAGCGCTTGCCGAGCGCGCCAGCCTCAGTACCCGCGCCATCAGCGATCTGGAGCGCGGCCTCAAGCACGCCCCCAGGCTCGCCACCCTCAACCTCCTCTGCGAAGCCCTCCAGCTCTCCCCCACTGAGCGCGCCACCTTCAGCCTCGCCGCCAGGTCCCCCGAGCCGCGCGCCCACGCCGCCGCCCGCGCCAGCAACACCGTCCACGAGTCCGCCCTCATCGGTCGGGACCCAGAGCTCCAGCTCATCGGCCGCGCCCTCGACGGCGGCGGTCCGCCCATCCTGGCCATTGCCGGCGAGCCCGGCATCGGCAAGAGCCGCATCCTCCACGAGGCCGCCGCCCACCCGGCCAGCAGCGGCATGACCATCCTCGCCGCCGGCTGCCACCGCAGCGGCGGACAGCACCCGTATTCGCCCCTCATAGAAGCCATCGAAGACCTCGTGGACGCCCGCGCCGGCGACGGTCTCGCACCGCTCCTGGCCGGCTGTGAATGGCTCTGCCGCCTCCTCCCCGAGCTCGCGGACAGCTTCGCCGAGGCCCACGGCCTGCCCAGCCTGCCAGCCGAGCAAGAACGGCGCCTCGTCTACCGCGCCGTCCGCCGCCTCCTCACCAACTGCGCCGGCCCCCGCGGCACCCTGCTCCTGCTGGATGATCTCCAGTGGGCCGGCAGCGGTGCCGTGGACCTCCTCGGCTCACTCGCCCGCGGCACCCAGGGACCCGCCGCCCGCATCATCGCCAGCTACCGTGACACAGAGTCCACCGGCCCGCTCGAGCCCCTCATCGCCGAGCTCTGCGCCGAAGGCCGCGCCATCCGCCACCGGCTCCCAAACCTGGATCCCGCCCAGGCCCGCGCCCTCCTCGCATCGCTCACCAGCGCCGATCAGCTAGATCAGCGCGCCGCCCTCGTCGAGCGCGCCGGGGGAGTCCCCTTCTACGTCGTCAGCCTCGCCCGCGCCAGCCACGACCCGGCCGACGCCAGCGCCCTCCCCTGGGACGCCGAGCAGTCCGTCCGCCGCCGCGTGGAGCCGCTCGCCACCACCACCAGGGACCTCGTTGCCACCGCCGCCGTCATCGGCCGCGTCGTCCCGCACGACCTCCTCGCGGCCGTGGCTGACCTCGACGAGCCCGCCCTCGTCGCTGCCATCGAAGAGACCGTCCAGGCCCGCCTGCTCGTAGACGACGACACCGGCAGCTACCGCTTCTCGCATGACCTCATCAGAGAAGTCGTGGAGGCAGATCTCAGCGCCGTGCGCCGCCGCCTCCTCCACCGCCGCGTCGCCGAGGCCCTCGCGCGCGAGCACCGTGAAAACCCAGACCGCGCTCCCGTCGAGCTGCTCGCCTATCACTTCGACCGCGCCGGCCAGCACCGCCGCGCCGTCGACAACCTCATGCTCGCCGCCGAGCGCGCCACCAGCGTCTACGCCCTCCGCGAAGCCCTTGCCCTGCTCAACCGTGCCCTCGCCCTCGCCGAGATCCATCCGGAGGCCGTCCCAGACCACCTCCAGATCGAGCTCGTCCGCCGCCGGGCGGAAGCGCGCATCCAGACCACCGACTTCGCCGGCGCCATCGCCGATACCCAGCTCGTCCTGCAAGACGCCCGCCGCCGCCACGACACCGCCGCTGAGTCTGACGCGCTCGTCACCCTCGGCCTCATCTACCGCCGCATGGACGCCGTCGGCCACGCCCGCTCAGCGCTCACCCAGGCCCTGCCCGTCGCGCGCGCCACGGGTGACCAGCGCCGCCTGGCCGACACCCTCTACCACCTGGGCTCCGTCGCCTGGATCGAAGGCAGCAACCTCCAGTGCCTCGCCTATCAAGACGAAGCCGTCGCCCTCGTCGCCGCCCTCGGCCTCACCGATCTCGTCGCCATCCAGGCCTACCACGGCTACGGCGAAGCCCTGTTCATGCTCGGCCGCCCCAGCGCCGCCGTCCTCGCCTTCCAGCGCTCGCTAGAGCTCGCCCGCGCCGCCGGCCAGCGCGACTACGAATCGGAAAACCTCCAGATGCTCGCCTGGTGCACCAACGGCTACATGGGACTCGGCGACTCCCAGGCCGCCGCGCACACCTTCCGCGAATCCCTCGCCATCGCCGAGACCTCCGGCCTGGACTGGCACCTCCTCGCGTCCTACGCCGGCCTCGCCACCGCCGAGCTCTCCATGGGCAATTTCGAGTCCGCCGCCCTCCAGCTCGCCCGCGCCAGGCCCATCGCGGATCAGCTCCAGGCCGCTCGGTTCCAGATCATGCTGCTGGACATCGTCGGTGACCTGCTCCGCGCCCTCGGCCTGCTCCCCACCGCGCTCGTCGCGCACCAGCGCGCCCTCCAGGCCGCCCGCCACTCAGAAGCCGCCTTCTGGCTCCCCGCCACCCTCGCCAACACCGCCATCGACGGCCTCCTCCTCGGCGATCTCACCGTCGGCCCTGCCCTGCGCGAGGCCCTGGCAGACGTCGAGCAGCGCGGCCTCCGCGCCCACGCCGGCCGTTGCCTGGCCGGCCTCGCCGAGCTCGCGCTCGCCATCGACAACCCTGCCGAGTGCCTCACCATCGCCAGCCAGCTTGAGCAGCAGCCCAACCCCGGCGAGCACCCGGAGTGGGCCGCCCGCGCCCAGCTCTACCGCGGCCGCGCCCACGCCCTCATTGGCCACCGAGCAGAGGCCATCACCGCGCTCCAGCAGGCGCTGGAGTGGGCAGAGGCCGCCCCCCACCACGGCCTCACCGCGGAGAGCCACCACCACCTCGCCCAGCTCCAGACCGGCACCGCCGCGCAGCGCCACCTCCAGGCCGCCAACCGTCTTCAGGCCGCCGTCGCCGCCGCCCGCCCGGCCGTCCTCCAGCACCTCAGCCCCTTCAACCTCGCCACTGCCCGCTGACCCCTACTTCACGTACGGCACCTCCATCGTGTTGTTGTTCTCCACCACCTCATTCGTCACTCTCAGGTCATCCGCAAACGCCATCAGCCGCTTCGCGTTCGCCGGCACCGCCACCTGCCCGCACAGCTCCTTCGCGCTGCCAGACCCCAGCACTCCGCCATCCAGGCGTCCGTTGGCCAGCGCCCGGCCATCCGCGCGCAGGCCCACCTGGAACGTGCCCACGTCCACCACTCCGGCGTTCTGCACCGTCACGCACACCCGTCGATCCTGGCTGCCAGGCACCGGGAATGACTTCAGCGCAACCGGCCGCAGATCCGGCAGGTCCGGCTCGTAGATCTCGATCTCCGCCGAGAAATCGCCCGGGTCCTGGCCATTGTTCCGCATCGCCCGGAGCACCTGAGTGCCGCGCCCCCAGCCATTCTGCCCCGTCAACATCACAGAGCCCGTCCCCAGA
>JAXLXE010000006.1:0-3191 GCA_046328115.1 Chloroflexota bacterium
CATCGTTGACAGCCGCGCCGCCCTCACGTACCGTCATGCCTGGCGAACGGTCACGCCCGACCCGCACGTTCAAGAGGAGGAATCCCATGGTCCAGACCAAGGCAGCGGTGCTCTACGAGCCCGGCAAGAGCGGCTTCGAGGTGGAGCAGCTAGAGGTGCTGGAGCCGCTCGACGGCGAGGTGCTCATCAAGTACGTGGCGGCCGGTGTCTGCCACAGCGACCTCCACTACGTCCAGGGCAAGGTGTTCCACCCGATCCCCGCCGTGCTCGGCCACGAGGGCGCCGGCATCGTCGAAGCCGTGGGCCCCAACGTCACGGACGTCAAGGTGGGCGACCACGTCCTCACCTCCTACATTCCCTCCTGCGGCAAGTGCAAATGGTGCACCATCGGCCGACCCCGCATGTGCGACCTCACGCTCAAGCCGCGACACCTGATGCACGACGGCACCAGCCGCTTCCGCAAGGGTGACCAGGTCATCTACCACATGAACCAGCTCTCCACGTTCTCCGAGCGGGCCGTGGTGCCCCAGGTCAGCCTGGTGCCCATCCGCAAGGACGCCCCGCTGGAGGTGATCTGCCTGGTCAGCTGCGGCGTGATGACCGGCGCCGGCGCCGTCATGAACAAGGCCAAGATCGAGCCCGGGTCGACGGTAGCCGTGTGGGGCTGCGGCGGCATCGGTCTGAACGCCATCCAGATGGCCTCCATCATGGGCGCGGCCAAGGTCATCGCCGTGGACGTGGTGGACCAGAAGCTGGAATGGTCGCGCGACTTTGGCGCCACGCACCTGGTCAACGGCGCCAAGGAGGACGTGGTCGAGCGGATCAGGCAGATCTGCGGCAACGAGGGCTGCGACTACGCCATCGAGGCCGTGGGCCTGCAGGTCTCGATGGAGCAGGCCTTCAACGCCATCCACCGCGGCGGCATGGCCATCATGATCGGCATGGTCCCCCAGGGCACCAAGCTGACGGTGGACCCCTACATGCTGCTGGGCGAGCGGGTGCTCACCGGCACCGGCTTCGGCAGCACCCGCCAGCGGGTAGACCTGCCGATGATCGTAGACATGTTCATGGACGGCAAGTACAAGCTCCGCGAGCTCATCAGCCAGTTCGTGGAGCTAGAGGACATCAACCGGGCGTACGAGCAGCTAGAGGCAGGATCGGTGCGGAGGAGCGTGATCCGGTATCAGTAGCAGGACACGAGAACCCGGGAGCGCCAGCACCAACCGCGGCCCTGGCGCTCCCCTGGGCAAACCACGCCCCACAGAAAGCCAGCGAACCCCAAAACAGGACGTCATCCTGAGCCCCCCCACCGGGATGTCATCCTGAAGGCACTGAAGGATCTAGCCCCCCAACCCGTCGCCCGCCGAAGGCCAGCCGCCGTCGAACCCGTCCAGCCCAACACGACAGGTTTTGTCATCCATGCTATCGCCAGCCTTTACCATGCGCGGCAACCGCCGCCATAGTAAAGGCTGGGTTTACTACAGCCCCCGCCGAACACACGCGCCCGTTCGCGGCGTCACAATCCGCAGCCGGCCGGCCACGCCCCACAGCCCCGGCGCCTCGCCACGAGCCGGCCCTCTTCAAACCCGGACGTCATCCTGAAGGCACTGAAGGATCTAGTTACATGCCCGGTCGCCCGTCGAACGCTAGCAACCGGCCATGGTAGAGTCCCCACCAACCGACCACGATCCGCGGGAAGTCCGCATCGTGGCTTGTCTACCGCGAGCGCGGGGGGATCACCGCAGTGCCCACCATCTCATCGTTCTTCGGAATCGTCGTGCAGATGTTCTGGCGGGAGCACGGACCACCTCATTTCCATGCCGTTTATGGCGAGCACGAGGCAATAATTGACATCAGAGAGTTGCGAGTCGTGCGGGGATCCTTGCCCCGCCGCGCGATAGCGTTAGTACTCGAATGGGCGTCAGAGCATCGAGAAGCCCTCATGGAGGATTGGAGACTGTGCAGCGAACTGAAGTCGCCCAACCCGATCCCTCCGTTGGAGTAGCTCCCGCGCCTCGCCCCGCTGCCGACTGGCGCATCGCCACGGTCACGGCCCCAAGCCACGGCCGGCTCGACGTGACGTTCAATGACGGGACGAGGGGCGAAGTCTGGATGGACGCGTTCCTTGCGAACAGCCAGATAGCTGGCACCGTGTTCGAGACGCTGCGCGACCCGGCGTTCTTTCAGCGAGTGCACCTCGCGCTTGGCGTCGTCTCCTGGCCCAACGGTGCCGACCTGGCTCCAGAAAGCATGTACGACGCCATCCGGGCAAGCGGCCGCTGGGTCATCGACGCCTGACGGCCAACGCGGAACCCAGACCAGCCCGCCGCCAGCCACCTCTTATTCAACGAAAGCGGCCTTACGCTGAATAAGCTCAACCGCTATTAAGCCCGGCGCAAATACACGTCCCCCAGACCCACGCCCAGGCCGGGCTTGATGCCCACCCCCCGCGCCGTCTCTAATCACGCCCAACGGGGGACGCCCGGCGGCTCCCCTGGGGAGCGGCCATGCCACAGTTCAGATCGGTCGAACGCGAGCGCACGGCGCAATCCGGACCCAACAGCGCCTGCGCCGCCCGAAGTATCCAGTCGAAGACGTGCGGCGACCGGCACTCACATCGCCCGCATATTTTCGGCCTTGAACTCCCGCTTCGGCGCCGTCGGTGCGGATCAGTAAGACCGACGTCACGCAGGTCACGAATCGCCAGCAGTCGACGCGCCGCGTTGTCCAAGACGAAGCAGATCGACCGCAAGTCGCGTCTCTGGGAGCCAGTTGCATCATGACTACCCAAGGATTCGTCGGTCAGCGCGGGCGGCTCATCATCCTTGTTGTCTACCTCGCCGGCCTCTTTGTAGCGTCATGGATAGCACTCGGGACCTGGCTCCCTCCGACGAGTCAGCGCGGCCTCTGGTTCTACTCCGCTCTCGCCGCTCTGCTTCTGGGCAGTTTGCTTGTCACGCCATTCTTTACCAAACCTGTCGACGCGATTTCCTACGCGGTCGCGTCCATCATTGGTCTGCTCTCCGTCAATCCGTGGAGCGACCCCGACACGCTCGGATTTGAGCGCTTTGCGTGGTCCATTACCGTCGGTTACGGACTGTTGGTGCTTGTACCGGCAGTCGTCGCTATTTCTCTGAAAGACTCATCTCGGCGCTCCACTCAAAACATTGCGCGTTCCGGACTGCTGCTGG